>NZ_CP087185.1:0-5994216 GCF_024749065.1 Pseudomonas sichuanensis
GTGTCAGTGGAACTTTGGCAGCAGTGCGTGGAGCTTCTGCGCGATGAACTGCCTGCCCAGCAATTCAACACCTGGATCCGTCCGCTACAGGTCGAAGCCGAAGGCGACGAGTTGCGCGTCTACGCGCCCAACCGCTTCGTGCTCGATTGGGTCAATGAAAAGTACCTGGGTCGTCTGCTCGAGCTGTTGGGGGAACACGGCAACGGCATTGCGCCGGCGCTTTCCTTATTAATAGGTAGCCGTCGTAGTTCTGCTGCGCGGGCTGCCCCGAATGCGCCGGTGAGCGCTGCCGTCGCCGCGACCTTGGCGCAGCAGGCTCAGGTTCAGCCTGCCGCACCGATCGTGCTGCCGAGCGAGCCGGTCATGGCGCCGGTGGCCGAGCCGCTTACCAGCGATATCGAAGAGTCCGCTTCGCGCAACAGCTTCGACAGCATGGCTGAGCCCAGCGCGGCGCCCGCAGCAACGGGCCGCACCGAACAACGTACGGTGCAGGTCGAAGGCGCGCTCAAGCACACCAGCTACCTGAACCGCACCTTCACCTTCGAGACCTTCGTGGAAGGTAAGTCGAACCAGTTGGCCCGTGCGGCTGCCTGGCAGGTCGCGGACAACCCCAAGCATGGCTACAACCCACTGTTCCTGTATGGCGGTGTCGGCCTGGGTAAAACGCACTTGATGCATGCTGTGGGTAACCACCTGCTGAAGAAGAACCCGAATGCCAAGGTCGTCTACCTGCATTCCGAGCGCTTCGTCGCCGACATGGTCAAAGCCCTGCAGCTGAACGCGATCAACGAATTCAAACGTTTCTATCGCTCGGTCGATGCGCTGCTGATCGACGACATCCAGTTCTTCGCCCGCAAGGAGCGTTCGCAGGAAGAGTTTTTCCACACCTTCAACGCCCTGCTCGAGGGCGGTCAGCAGGTGATTCTCACCAGTGACCGCTACCCGAAGGAGATCGAAGGCCTGGAAGAGCGCCTGAAGTCGCGCTTCGGTTGGGGCCTGACGGTGGCTGTCGAGCCGCCGGAGCTGGAAACCCGCGTGGCGATCCTGATGAAGAAGGCCGACCAGGCCAAGGTCGAGCTGCCGCACGATGCCGCGTTCTTCATCGCCCAGCGCATCCGTTCCAACGTACGTGAACTCGAAGGTGCCTTGAAGCGGGTGATCGCTCACTCGCACTTCATGGGCCGCGATATCACCATCGAGCTGATTCGTGAATCGCTCAAGGATCTGCTGGCGCTTCAGGACAAACTGGTGAGTGTGGATAACATCCAGCGCACCGTGGCCGAGTACTACAAGATCAAGATCTCCGATCTGCTGTCCAAGCGCCGTTCTCGCTCTGTAGCGCGCCCACGCCAGGTGGCCATGGCCCTGTCGAAGGAGCTGACCAACCACAGCTTGCCGGAGATCGGCGACATGTTTGGCGGCCGCGACCATACCACCGTGCTGCACGCCTGCCGCAAGATCAACGAATTGAAGGAATCCGACGCGGACATCCGCGAGGACTACAAGAACCTGCTGCGTACACTGACGACCTGATGACCGTCTGCGTAGCTAATTGAAGGCA
This sequence comes from Pseudomonas sichuanensis, assembly GCF_024749065.1. Lineage (NCBI taxonomy): Bacteria > Pseudomonadati > Pseudomonadota > Gammaproteobacteria > Pseudomonadales > Pseudomonadaceae > Pseudomonas > Pseudomonas sichuanensis. The sequence continues at coordinate 1,562 of NZ_CP087185.1, forward strand.
AGGGACTAGACCATGCATTTCACCATTCAACGCGAAGCCCTGTTGAAACCCCTGCAACTGGTCGCAGGCGTCGTCGAGCGCCGCCAGACCTTGCCGGTCCTGTCCAACGTCCTGCTGGTCGTACAGGGCCAGCAGCTGTCGTTGACCGGTACCGACCTGGAAGTCGAACTGGTTGGCCGCGTTCAACTGGAAGAGCCTGCCGAGCCGGGCGAGATCACTGTCCCGGCGCGCAAGCTGATGGACATCTGCAAGAGCCTGCCCAGCGATGTGCTGATCGACATCAAGGTCGACGAGCAGAAGCTGCTGGTCAAGGCCGGCCGCAGCCGCTTCACCCTGTCCACCCTGCCCGCCAACGACTTCCCGACCGTGGAAGAAGGTCCGGGCTCGCTGACTTGCAACCTGGAACAGAGCAAGCTGCGCCGCCTCATCGAGCGCACCAGCTTCGCCATGGCCCAGCAAGATGTGCGCTACTACCTCAACGGCATGCTGCTGGAAGTGTCGACCGACACCCTGCGCGCAGTAGCCACCGATGGCCACCGCCTGGCCCTGTGCGCCATGCAGGCGCCGATCGGCCAGGCCGAGCGTCACCAGGTCATCGTGCCTCGCAAAGGTATCCTTGAGCTGGCGCGCCTGCTCACCGACCCGGAAGGCATGGTCAGCATCGTCCTTGGCCAGCACCATATTCGCGCGACCACCGGTGAGTTCACCTTCACCTCCAAGCTGGTCGACGGCAAGTTCCCGGACTACGAGCGCGTGTTGCCGAAAGGCGGCGACAAGCTTGTGGTTGGCGATCGTCAGGCTCTGCGTGAGGCGTTCAGCCGTACCGCGATCCTGTCGAACGAAAAGTACCGTGGTATTCGCCTGCAACTCGCGGCTGGGCAGCTGAAGATCCAGGCCAACAACCCTGAGCAGGAAGAAGCGGAAGAAGAGATCAGCGTCGACTACAACGGCAGCTCGTTGGAGATCGGTTTCAACGTCAGCTACCTGCTGGACGTGCTGGGTGTCATGACCACTGAACAGGTGCGCCTGATTTTGTCGGACTCCAACAGCAGCGCCCTGGTACAGGAAGCCGGCAATGATGACTCGTCCTACGTTGTCATGCCGATGCGTCTGTAACTCGTAGCAGGCGAAATGTCCCTTCTACGCCTTTCGGTCACCGCGGTGCGCAACCTGCACCCGGTGACCCTCTCACCCTCCCCCCGCATCAACATCCTGTACGGCGACAATGGCAGCGGCAAAACCAGCGTGCTCGAAGCCGTGCATTTGCTTGGGCTGGCGCGCTCGTTCCGTAGCACGCGGCTGAACCCGGTCATTCAATACGAACAGCCCACCTGTACGGTCTTTGGCCAGGTAGAACTGGCTGAAGGTGGCACAAGTAACCTGGGTGTTTCTCGCGAACGCCAAGGTGATTTCACCATCCGTATTGACGGGCAGAACGCACGTAGTGCTGCGCAGCTCGCCGAAATGCTGCCCTTGCAATTGATCAACCCTGACAGTTTCAGGTTGCTCGAAGGTGCTCCCAAGGTACGCCGGCAGTTCCTCGACTGGGGCGTGTTCCACGTGGAACCACGCTTCATGGCCACCTGGCAACGTCTTCAGAAGGCCCTGCGGCAGCGGAACTCATGGCTGCGGCATGGTACACTTGACGCCGTTTCGCAAGCCGCCTGGGATCGGGAGTTGTGTCTCGCCAGTGCGGAGATAGATGAATACCGTCGCAACTATATCAAGGCCTTGAAGCCCGTCTTCGAGCGAACCCTGAGCGAACTGGTCGAGCTGGAAGGGTTGACCCTGAGCTACTACCGAGGCTGGGACAAGGACCGGGAACTCAACGAAGTCCTCGCTACCTCTCTCCTTCGTGATCAGCAGATGGGCCATACCCAGGCTGGGCCACAGCGTGCTGATCTGCGCCTTCGATTGGGGGCAAACAACGCTGCCGACATCCTTTCGCGCGGGCAGCAGAAGCTGGTTGTCTGCGCCCTGCGAATTGCTCAGGGCCATCTGGTTAGCCAGGTTCGTCGCGGTCAGTGTATTTATCTGGTGGATGACTTGCCGTCCGAACTGGACGAGCAGCACCGCCGCGCCCTGTGCCGCTTGCTTGAAGAATTGAACTGCCAGGTGTTCATCACCTGTGTAGACCACGAATTTCTGAGGGAAGGCTGGCAAACGGAAACGCCAGTCGCTTTGTTCCACGTGGAACAGGGCCGTATCACCCAGACCCACGACCATCGGGAGTGAAGGCATGAGCGAAAATCAAACGTACGACTCCTCCAGCATTAAAGTGCTGAAAGGGCTGGATGCCGTACGCAAGCGTCCCGGCATGTACATTGGCGACACCGATGACGGCAGCGGCCTGCACCACATGGTATTCGAGGTGGTCGACAACTCCATCGACGAGGCCCTGGCCGGGCACTGCGATGACATCACCGTCATCATTCACACCGACGAATCCATCAGTGTCCGCGACAACGGCCGCGGTATCCCGGTCGATGTGCACAAAGAAGAAGGCGTGTCGGCAGCCGAAGTCATCATGACTGTGCTGCACGCCGGCGGTAAGTTCGATGACAACTCCTACAAGGTTTCCGGCGGTCTGCACGGTGTAGGTGTTTCCGTGGTGAACGCGCTGTCCGAGAAGCTGGTGCTCACCGTTCGCCGCAGCGGCAAGATCTGGGAGCAGACTTACGTTCATGGTGTGCCACAGGCACCGATGGCCGTGGTTGGTGAAAGCGAAACCACCGGTACCCACATCCACTTCAAGCCTTCGGCTGAAACCTTCAAGAACATCCACTTCAGCTGGGACATCCTCGCCAAGCGTATCCGCGAACTGTCCTTCCTGAACTCCGGCGTTGGCATCCTGCTCAAGGATGAACGCAGCGGCAAGGAAGAGTTCTTCAAATACGAAGGCGGCCTGCGCGCATTCGTCGAGTACCTGAACACCAACAAGACCCCGGTCAACTCCCAGGTCTTCCACTTCAACGTCCAGCGTGACGATGGTGTCGGTGTCGAAGTTGCCCTGCAGTGGAACGACAGCTTCAACGAAAACCTGCTGTGCTTCACCAACAACATCCCGCAGCGCGATGGTGGTACCCACCTGGTCGGCTTCCGTTCCTCGCTCACCCGTAGCCTCAACAGCTACATCGAGCAGGAAGGCCTGGCCAAGAAGAACAAGGTCGCCACCACCGGTGACGACGCCCGCGAAGGCCTGACCGCGATCATTTCGGTCAAGGTGCCGGACCCCAAGTTCAGCTCTCAGACCAAGGACAAGCTGGTTTCCTCGGAGGTGAAAACCGCCGTGGAACAGGAGATGAACAAGTACTTCGCTGACTTCCTGTTGGAAAACCCCAACGAAGCCAAGGCCGTTGTCGGCAAGATGATCGACGCTGCCCGTGCCCGTGAAGCCGCGCGCAAGGCCCGTGAGATGACCCGCCGCAAAGGCGCGCTGGACATCGCCGGCCTGCCGGGCAAACTGGCCGACTGCCAGGAGAAGGACCCTGCCCTCTCCGAACTGTACCTGGTGGAGGGTGACTCCGCAGGTGGTTCGGCCAAGCAAGGCCGCAACCGTCGCACCCAGGCGATCCTGCCGCTCAAGGGCAAGATCCTCAACGTCGAAAAAGCTCGCTTCGACAAGATGATCTCGTCGCAAGAGGTCGGTACCTTGATCACCGCCCTGGGTTGTGGCATCGGCCGCGAAGAGTACAACATCGACAAGTTGCGCTATCACAACATCATCATCATGACCGATGCTGACGTCGACGGTTCGCACATCCGTACCCTGCTGCTGACCTTCTTCTTCCGTCAGCTGCCAGAGCTGGTGGAGCGTGGCTACATCTATATCGCCCAGCCGCCGCTGTACAAGGTGAAGAAAGGTAAGCAGGAGCAGTACATCAAGGACGACGAGGCCATGGAAGAGTACATGACCCAGTCGGCCCTGGAAGATGCCAGCCTGCATCTGGACGAGTCGGCACCTGCCGTTTCGGGCGTACAGCTCGAATCGCTGGTGAACGATTTCCGCGCCGTGATGAAGACACTCAAGCGCCTGTCGCGCCTGTACCCGGAAGAGCTGACCGAGCACTTCATCTACCTGCCAAAAGTCACCCTCGAGCAACTGGCTGACAAGGCACAGATGGACGAGTGGCTGAAAGCTTTCCAGCTGCGCCTGGATAACAGCCAGCGCTCCGGCTTGGCGTACAAGGCTGCCTTGCACGAAGACAAGGAACGCAATATCTGGCTGCCCGTGGTGGAAACCACCTCTCACGGCCTAGCCAGCTACGTGACCTTCAACCGTGATTTCTTCGGCAGCAATGACTACCGCAGCGTCGTCACCCTCGGTGAAAACCTCAGCACCCTGTTGGGTGAGGGTGCCTACGTCAAGCGTGGCGAGCGTCGCAAGTCGGTCACCGAGTTCAAGGAAGCGCTCGACTGGCTGATGAACGAAAGCACCAAGCGCCACACTATCCAGCGATACAAAGGGCTGGGTGAGATGAACCCTGACCAGCTGTGGGAAACCACCATGGACCCAACCGTGCGCCGCATGCTCAAGGTGACCATTGAAGATGCGATCGCCGCTGACCAGCTGTTCAACACCTTGATGGGTGATGCGGTCGAACCGCGTCGTGAGTTCATTGAGAATAACGCGCTGTCGGTGTCCAACCTGGACTTCTGATCCAGCTGACTGCGCGATATCTGCAAAGGCCAACCCATATTGGGTTGGCCTTTTTCGTTCCATGTGGAACAAGATCCTACGGCCCTGATCCCTCTCAGCTTCCTTGCTGAGTGCTTCTGCCTACAGCTTGCTCTCGCAACTTCATACATTCTGCACAAGAGTCAGGGCGTTAGCCCGGACGCAGATTTTAGTGAAAGAGAGCTAAGCAAAAAATGGATAGCACCTGTATATACCCACTGACCGACAGTGAACGCAATCAACTGGCCACCGGTCTGGGCAAGGTCAATTATGATCCCCAAGGCGGGCAGAGCTACATCACCGGTCTGCGCATCATGGCTGCTTCAAACCTGCCACGCAGGGTGATTGATGTGCTGGCCAACCAACGGGCTTCGCTGCGTCCGAAACCCTATCTGATATTCGAAAACCTGCCGACCGACGAGGCGGTTTTCACTACCCCAGATCCCGGAGTATTCACTCCCGCGGCCAAGAGCGGCACGCTGAGTGAAAATCTGATCATGGCCTTTGCTTCTCTGATTGGTGAGCCCTATTCGATTCAGTTTGAAGGGGCTGATATCGTCAATAATCTTATCCCCAGCCCTTCGGCCAAGCGCGAGTACACAGGCTTGGGCTCCGAGGTCGAGCTCAGTTTTCATATCGAGAACGCAGCGCTTAAGTACATGGACAACGCCAGTTTTTCTCCGCTTGGGTTGCTGTTGACCGGTGTTCGCCACGACCCGGCTGGGCCGCTGACTCGTCTTGCCGATGCACGTGATGCGCTCGGCATGCTCGAAGAGTCCGAGGTGGAGTGTTTGCGACAGCCCTTGTATCGAATCAAGGTACCCCATCGTTGGCGAAGCCAGGGCGCGTTCGCTACCGAGCCAGTTGCGATGCTAAGCGGCGAGCTGGACTTCCCCGAGATCAGCGCGGTGTTTTACCCGGACATGGTCGAGGCTTTAAGCAAACCGGCAGCGGATGCGATGGCGCGTTTCTGTGATGCGATCAGGCAGGTATCGGTGGGGCTGGACATCAAGCCAGGTCGGCTACTGTACATCGACAATCGTTTCACGCTGCACGCGCGCGATAGTTTCGAACCCTCCTTGGATGCGTTTTCCAACCCGTTGCGTTGGGTACAGCGGGTCTTCGTCAGCAAAAGTCTCTGGAGTCACCGCCGGCTGGAAATGGTCAAGTCTCGAGTATTCATGCCACGAGCCCAAGCACTATGATCAACAGCCTCTTCGCGATATTGCCAATCTTCCTGCTCATCGTGGTCGGCTATGCCAGCAAACGCTGGGTCCTGAATGACGATGGCTGGTGGAAGTATGTGGACAAGTTGGTCTACTACCTGTTCTTCCCTGCCTTATTGATACTGGATGTCAGCAGGGCAGATTTTTCCGGTGGTGAAACCTCAGCGGCCATTGCCGCCACTATGATGGCGACGCTGGCTGTTGGCGCGCTGATCTTCATCGGGCGGGTTTTCGTCAAAACCAGGAATGATCTGTTCACCTCGATCTTCCAAGGAGGGGTTCGCTACAACTCATACGTGTTCATCGCCCTGGCTCATTCCCTTTATGGGGTGGAAGGCGTTGCACTCTCAGGCGTGTTTGTCGCTTACCTGATTGTGTTGACCAATGTCATGAGTGTGCTGGTAATGAATCACTTCGGTGATACCGGCAGGAAATCACTGGCCGGCATGTTTGGCGCTTTGGTGAAGAATCCGCTGATCATTGCAGCAATACTCGGATTGGTAATGAACAACCTGGGTGTAGGTTTCGGCGGCGCTATCGAGCAGTTCATGACCTACCTCGCCGGTGCCGCGACGCCGTTGAGCCTCATGTCGGTGGGCGCGGGGTTGATGTTTAACCTGCAGGCTAATCGTGTGCTAGCCACTCTTTACGTGGTTGGCCTCAAGTTGATGCTGATGCCAATGATCACCTTCGGGTTATTGCTGGCACTGGGCGCTTCGGGTGTGGCTGCCAATGTGGCACTGCTCTATGCCTGTGTTCCCTGTGCCGGGAACGCTTACATCTTGGCCAGGCAGATGGGCGGAGACGCACCGGCAATGGCATCCATGATCACCTGGACCACGCTGGTTTCCACACTGAGCATCACTCTGATCGTAAGCACGCTGACGCTTTAGTTCGGCTTCACCGGCCAAGCGTCTTTACCTTATATAGGGGCTGCACTCGCTCGGGCCAAACTGCCGAGCGAGTTTGCCAAGGCGGTCCAACGGATACGGTATCTGCGCAGGCGCAGCCTGATGAGTGTTCCACGTGGAACGCTTCAAAGTCCCAAGGCTTTGAGACGCCGATAAAGCGTACGTTCGCTCATGCCCAGATGCGCTGCGAGTTCGCTTCTAGACCCCCTGAAAGTTTCCAGCGCATGGGCCAACTGCGGCATTTCATGTTTCCCGCGACCACGCAAAGCCTTGTGATCAACCACCGGATGGAGGCCCTCGGGAAGATGCTCGGGGCGTATCAGACCGTCATCGGCGAACAGGCGAGCCCGCTCCAGGATATTTCGCAGCTCGCGAATATTGCCGGGGAAGCTATGCAGGCTGAGTCGTTCAAGCGCCTGAGCAGTGACCTTCGGGGACTGCTTGCCCGCCATCCTTTGCAACAGGCTTTCACAGAGCAAAGGCAAATCTTCAGCCCGCTCGCGCAAGGCCGGTAACCGTATCGGGAAACCGCTGATGCGGTAATACAGGTCTTCCCGGAACGTGCCATTAGCAGCCATGTCCTTGAGTGGCTTGTGGGTTGCCGAGACCAAACGAAAATCCGAATGCACCGTGCGCGTGCTGCCGACCGGGCGGAAACTGCCGGACTCGATCAAGCGCAGCAGTTTCACCTGCATGGCCAGCGGCACTTCGCCGATTTCGTCAAGGAACAGGGTGCCGCCATGGGCCGCTTCAGCCAGGCCGATCTTGCGTTGAGTAGCGCCTGTGAAGGCGCCCTTCTCATAGCCGAACAATTCGCTCTCGAACAAAGACTCGGTCAAACCCGTACAGTCCACCACTACCAACGGCCCGTTGGCTCGGGGGCTTCCCAGGTGCAACGCGCGGGCGAACAGCTCCTTGCCCGTACCAGACTCACCTTGCAGCAATACCGGGATTTGCGCCGGCGCCGCCCGTTGCAAGCTGGCGACCGCCGCCTTGAAGGCCGTTGCGCGACCCACCAGGCCCTGCTCCTGCGGTTGTGCCGACGCCAGGGTGACGCTGGTGAGGCGCTCGACGAAGGCCACCACCCTGCCCTGATCGTCGAGGATCGGCCTCAGCTCCACATCCACATGTTCCGGTCCGCGAGGCGTGTGGTGGATGTGCAGCACGCGCTCGGGGACTTTGCTGTCCAGCGATTTGCGCAGCGGGCAGTGCTCACCGGCCTGGTCGCAGGGCACTGCGTAGTGGTGCGAGACCCGGTGGCATTTCTCGCCCACAGGCGCATGATCGTTGCTGCCGAACTGACGTCGGTAAGCAGCATTGGCGGCAAGGATGTTGTAGTCGGTGTCCAGGATGATGCTTGGCAGCACATCGTGTTCGAGGTAGGACACCAGCGCGAGAATCGCGGGATGGGAAGCGGCAAGCATGACAGCACCAGATAAAAGACCCGCCGAGCGTAGCAAGGACTGCCAATCACTGCCATCGGCTGACAGTCGACTGCCAGCAACTGTCACCTTTGGCGGTTGGGTACGGCGCTGTCGCGCAGCCTGTGCCGGCGCAAGGCCGCAGTTACGGGGCAGCGCGCCCATCAGAAAGGCATGGCATGCATCTTGATAAAGCACCGTTCACTGCCTAAGCCTTCAAGGAGGCACGGTGGATAACTGGAGAGCGCAATGATCATCGGCAACAACCTTCATGTTGAAGCATTCTTCGACAAGACCACCTCGACCATCAGTTACCTGGTGATGGACGGCGAGACTCGCCAATGTGCGTTGATCGACAGCGTGCTCGACTACGACCCCAAGTCCGGACGTACCTGCACGGCTTCTGCGGACCAGCTGATTGCCCGGGTGAATGAGTTGGGCGCCAAGGTTCAGTGGATCCTGGAAACCCACGTGCATGCCGACCACTTGTCTGCGGCGGCCTACCTCAAGGAGAAACTTGGCGGCCACACCGGCATCGGTGCGCAGATCACCCAGGTGCAGAAAGTGTTCGGCACCCTGTTCAACGCCGAGCCCGGGTTCGCTCGCGACGGCAGCCAGTTCGATGTGCTGTTCGTCGATGAGGAAGGTTTTCGCATCGGCAACCTGCATGCCCGCGCCCTGCACACCCCCGGGCATACGCCGGCCTGCATGAGCTACATGGTGCAGGACGCCGGCGAGACCGCCGTGTTTGTTGGCGACACCCTGTTCACGCCCGACTACGGCACTGCCCGTTGCGACTTCCCCGGCGCCAGCGCGACAACCTTGTACCAGTCGATCCGTCGGCTGCTGGCCTTCCCTGACCAGACGCAGTTGTTCATGTGCCACGACTACCTGCCGGGCGGCCGTGAGCTGCGCTACGTCACCACGGTGGCCGAGCAACGTGCCGACAACATTCATATTCATGAAGGCGTCAGCCAGGACAGCTTCGTGGCGATGCGTGAGGCCCGTGACAAGACCCTCGACATGCCTGTGCTGATCCTGCCATCGGTACAGATCAACATGCGCAGCGGCCAGTATCCCGAGCCCGAGGATAACGGCGTGAGCTACCTGAAGATCCCGCTGAACAAGCTGTAAAGCGCATCACCTACATAACGAGATTCCAAGGAACACCGCCATGCCTGCCTTGCTGTCCCCTGCCGATTCATCCCCTGCCGACCACCACAAAGTGGTGATAGTCGGTGCCGGTGCCGCCGGTATCGCCACCGCCTCGAGCTTGATCGCCCGCGACCCGTCACTGGATATCGCCTTGATCGACCCCGCCGATGTGCACTACTACCAGCCTGGCTGGACCATGGTCGGCGCCGGTGTGTTCAAGGCACCGAGCACCGCCCACACCATGGCCGCCACCCTGCCCCGCGGCGTGCGCTGGATCAAGGCGCGGGTCGAAGGTTTCGACCCGCATGGGCAACTGGTCATGCTCGAAGGTGGTCGAGCCGTAAGTTACGAACAGCTGGTGGTGTGCCCGGGCCTCAAGCTCGACTGGAGCGCCATCGAAGGCTTGAGCGAGACACTCGGGCGCAACGGTGTCACGTCCAACTACCGCTACGACCTGGCGCCCTACACCTGGGAGCTGGTGCAGACGCTCAAGCAAGGCCGTGCCCTGTTCACCCAGCCGCCGATGCCGATCAAATGCGCGGGGGCGCCGCAGAAGGCCCTGTACCTGTCGTGCGATCACTGGTTGCGCAATGGCCGGCTCGGCAATGTCAGGGCCAGCTTCTTCAACGCGGGCGCCGTGCTGTTCGGTGTGCCGGACTACGTGCCGGCCTTGATGAGCTACATCGACAAGTACGGCGTCGACCTCAACTATCAGCATCGCCTGACGGCGGTAGATGGCCCGAACAAGCGCGCCACGTTCGTGCGCACACTGCCGGATGGCAGCAGCGAAACCCGCGTCGAGGCCTTCGACATGCTGCACGTGGTGCCGCCGCAAGTGGCACCGGACTTCATCCGCCAGAGCCCGCTGGCCGATGCCGCTGGCTGGGTGGATGTCGACCCGCACACCCTGCGCCACCGCCAGTTCGGCAATATCCACGCCTTGGGCGACGTGGCCAACACCAGCAACGCCAAGACCGCCGCCGCTGCCCGCAAGCAGGCACCGGTGGTGGCCAACAACGTGCTGGTGGCCCTTGGGCGCCTGCCGACCTTGGCGCAATACGACGGCTATGGTTCCTGCCCGCTGACGGTGGAGCGCGGCAAGATCGTCCTTGCCGAGTTCACCTATGGCGGCAAGGTGGCACCGAGCTTCCCGCGCTGGTTGCTCGACGGGCGCAAGCCGACCCGCCTGGCCTGGCTGTTGAAAGCGCAGATCCTGCCGCCGCTGTACTGGAAGGCCATGCTCAAGGGCCGTGAATGGATGGCGCGGCCACAGCCGCTGGTGATCGAGGCGCAGCAGTGATCGAACAGCAGCTGCTGGGCGCCGGGCTCGGCGCAATCATTGGCGCGGTGCTGGCGCTGACCGGCGCCGGTGGCGGCATCCTCGCGGTGCCGCTGCTGGTGTTCGGCTTGGGCCTGAGCATGGTCGAGGCGGCGCCGATCGGCCTGCTCGCCGTTGGCCTGGCGGCGGCGGTGGGCGCCCTGCTCGGCTTGCGCGAAGGGCTGGTACGTTATCGCGCCGCACTGTTCATCGCCCTGATCGGCATCGTCGCCTCGCCCTTTGGCCTGATGCTCGCGCATCAATTGCCCAATACACCCTTGGCCCTGGTGTTCGCCGGGGTACTGGTTTACGCCTGCCTGCGCATCTGGCGCAAGGCGGCCAGGCAACTGCGCGGCGAAGCCAATGACGCCCATCGTTTCATCGAGCCCTGCGTGCTCAACCCCTTGCAAGGCCGCTTGCGCTGGACCCTGCCCTGCGCCAGGGCCCTGGCCTTTACTGGGCTGATGTCGGGGTTGCTGTCCGGCCTGCTGGGCGTGGGCGGTGGTTTCGTGATCATCCCGGCATTGAACCGCTACACCAACCTGCGCATGACCAGCATCGTCGCCACCTCGTTGGCCGTGATCGCCCTGGTGTCCACCGGTAGCGTGGTGAGCGCCAGCGTGGCCGGTGTGATGCACTGGCAGGTGGGGGTGCCCTTCGCCATCGGTGCGGTCATCGGCCTGCTGCTGGCGCGGCCGCTCGCCGCCCGCATCGCCGGCCCACGCCTGCAGCAGCTTTTCGCCGTGGCGGGCTGGGCGGCTGCGCTGCTGCTGGCCGGCAAGGCGCTACTCGGCTAGCAGCTCATCCTGCTCGGCGGCGCACAGCGCCAGCAGGTAATCCCACACCACCCGCAGGCGCACCGACTTGTGCAGTTCGCGGCGGGTGCAGATCCAGTAGCTGCGCTGGATGGTTTCGCTGGGCAGCACCCGCACCAGCTTCGGGTCGTGGCGGGCCATGTAGTTGGGCAGCACGGCAATGCCCAGCCCGGCTTGGGCGGCGTGCTGCTGGGCGATCACGCTGGTGCTGCGAAACGCCACGCTGGGTGAGCGGCAGAAACTGTTGAGGAACAGCAGTTCCTGGCTGAACAACAAGTCGTCGACGTAACCGATCCAGCTGTGCCGGGCCAGGTCTTCGCGGTTGCGCAAGGGCGGCGCGCGGTCCAGGTAGGCTTGGCTGGCGTACAGCGCCAGGCGGTAGTCGGTGAGCTTGCGAGTGATCAGCAGGTCGGCGTTGGGGCGCTCCAGGTGGATGCTGATTTCGGCCTCGCGGTTGAGGATGCTGACGAAACGCGGCACCGCCACCAGCTCCACTTCCAGCCCCGGGTAGCGCTCGAACAACGCGTTCATGCGCGGGGTGAAGAACATGATGCCGATGCCTTCGGTGACCCCCAGGCGAATCTTGCCCAGGGGGGTGATGGCCTGGGTGATTTCCTCCTGCGCCAGCAGGGCGACGTTCTCCATGGCCTCGGCGTGCTTGAGCAGTGCCTGGCCGGAGGGGGTGAGGTCGTAGCCTTGGGCGTGCTGGACGAACAGCGCCGTGCCCAGGCTTTTCTCGATGCTCTCGATATGCCGGGCCACGGTGCTGTGGGTGGTGTTGAGGCGCTTGGCGGCGGTCAGCAGCCGGCCGCTGCGCTGCAACTCGAGGAAAAACCGCAGATCGTTCCAGTCGAACATGCTGATCCCTTTGGCTGTTCGTACTGGCCTCTTCGCGGGTAAACCCGCTCCCACAGGTGTTGCGCAGATGCTGACAGCTGCGCTGGATCTGTGGGAGCGGGTTTACCCGCGAAGAGGCCGGCTCAGACAAACCGTTGTGCTAAAACGCACAACGGCTGCGCAAAATCTCGTGTTTCCTCGGCGAAATTAATCAATAAGATGGACCGGGACAAGAATAATAATCAGGCGCGAGGTTGCACATGCCATCAGCCGATTCTGTCTACGACTACGTGGTCGTGGGTGCCGGGCCCGCCGGTTGCCTGCTGGCCAACCGTCTGTCCGCCGACCCTGCCTGCCGTGTCCTGCTGCTGGAAGCCGGTGGTCGCGACAACTATCCCTGGATTCACATCCCCGTCGGTTACCTCTACTGCATCGGCAACCCCCGCACAGACTGGTGCTTCAAGACCGAGGCGCAACCCGGCCTGAACGGCCGCGCCCTGGGTTATCCACGGGGCAAGGTGCTCGGCGGCTGTTCCTCGATCAATGGCATGATTTACATGCGCGGCCAGGCTGCCGACTACGACCGTTGGGCCGAGCAAGGCAACGACGGCTGGGCATGGAAGGACGTGCTGCCGTTGTTCAAGCAAAGCGAAAACCACTTCGCCGGCGCCAGCGACAGCCATGGCGGTGACGGCGAATGGCGGGTTGAACAGCAGCGCTACAGCTGGCCGATCCTCGATGCCTTCCGCGATGCCGCCGAGCAGAGTGGCATCGCCAAGGTCGACGACTTCAACACCGGCGACAACGCCGGCTGTGGATACTTTCAGGTCAATCAGCGCCGCGGTGTGCGTTGGAACTCGGCCAAGGCTTTCCTCAAACCCATCCTCAAACGGCCCAATCTGACCGTATTGACCGGCGTCGAGGTCGATCAGGTGCTGCTCAACAACACCCGGGCCCGGGCGGTGAAAGCGCGTTGGCAAGGCGCGTGGCATGAGTTCGGCGCACGCCGGGAAATCATTCTTTGCGCAGGCTCCGTGGGTTCACCCGGCATCCTGCAGCGCTCAGGCATCGGCCCGCGCAAGCTGCTCGAAGGGCTGGGCATCGGCGTGCGGCACGACATGCCCGGCGTCGGCGGCAACCTGCAGGACCACCTGCAACTGCGGCTGATCTACCAGATCGACAACACCCGTACCCTCAACCAGATGGCCAACAGCCTGTGGGGCAAGCTGGGCATGGGTCTGCGTTACGCCTACGACCGCAGCGGCCCGTTGGCCATGGCGCCGAGCCAGCTGGGGGCATTCGTGCGTTCGGGCCCGGAGCAGGCCAGCGCCAACCTGCAATACCACGTGCAGCCCCTGTCGCTGGAGCGCTTCGGTGAGCCGCTGCATCGCTTCCCGGCCTTCACCGCCTCGGTGTGCAACCTGCGCCCGGTCAGCCGTGGGCGTATCGATATCCGCTCGGCGGACATGCACGCCGCACCCGTGATCGACCCCAACTACCTCAGTGCGCCCGAAGACCGGCAGGTGGCGGCAGATGCCATCCGCATGACCCGGCGCATCGTCCAGGCCCCTGCCCTGGCCGCTTTCGCCCCCCGCGAATACCTGCCCGGCCCTGCCCTGCAGAGTGAAGAAGACCTGCACCAGGCCGCCGGCCAGATCGGCACCACCATCTTCCACCCGGTGGGCACCTGCCGCATGGGCAATGGCGCGCTGGACGTTGTGGATAACCAGCTGCGCGTGCACGGCATTCCCGGCCTGCGCGTGGCCGACGCTTCGATCATGCCGCAGATCGTCTCCGGCAATACCTGTTCACCTACGTTGATGATCGCCGAGAAGGCGGCGCAACTGATCCTCAAGGGGGCCCGTACCCAGACCAACCTCAGCGACTCCAGCGCGATACCGACGCCCTGACCCGGGTGTTTGCAACAGCGACGGCGCGTGGTCGGAGGCCGTCGGCAGTGGAACAACAAGAATAATCACTGTGGCCCTCGGGCCGAGGACAGCAACGATGTCGGACTACATCCAGGAACAGGGGGCGGCGGCGAGCAGCTCCAGCGGTCGTGAAGAACGCAAGATCATTTTCGCGTCATCCCTCGGGACGGTGTTCGAGTGGTATGACTTTTTTCTCTATGGCGCGCTGGCCGCGGTCATCAGCAAGCAGTTCTTTGCTGGGGTCAACGACACCACCGCCTTCATCTTCGCCCTGATGGCCTTCGCCGCCGGCTTCCTGGTGCGCCCGTTCGGCGCCCTGGTGTTTGGTCGGCTGGGTGACATGATCGGGCGCAAGTACACCTTCCTGGTGACCATCGTGCTGATGGGCCTGTCGACCTTCGCGGTCGGCCTGCTGCCCACCTACGCCAGTATCGGCATTGCCGCGCCGATCATCCTGGTGATACTGCGCATGCTCCAGGGCCTGGCCCTGGGCGGGGAATACGGCGGCGCCGCCACCTATGTGGCCGAGCACGCCCCGCACGGCAAGCGTGGTTTCCACACCGGCTTCATCCAGTCCACCGCCACCCTCGGCCTGCTGCTGTCGCTGACCGTGGTGCTGGCCAGCCGCTACATCAGCGGCGACCAGTTCGAGACCTGGGGCTGGCGCCTGCCGTTCCTGCTGTCGATCTTCCTGCTGGCGATCTCCACCTGGATCCGCATGAGCATGCATGAATCGCCAGCCTTCGTGAAAATGAAGGCCCAGGGCAAGGTGAGCAAGTCGCCGATTCGTGAGTCGTTCAGCTCGTGGCCCAACCTCAAGGTGGTGCTGACCGCGCTGTTCAGCATCAACGCCGGGCAAGCGGTGACCTTCTATACCGCACAGTTCTACGTGCTGTTCTTCATGACCCAGATGCTCAAGATGGACCCGGCACAAGCCAACACCCTGTTGATCATCAGCGTGATCATTGGCGCGCCGTTCTTCGTGTTCTTCGGTTGGCTGTCGGACCGCGTCGGGCGCAAGCCGATCCTGATGCTCGGGCTGCTGCTGGCCACCGTCTGCTACTTCCCGATGTTCAAGGCCCTGAGCCATTACGCCAACCCGCAGATCGACGCCGCCAGCCGCCAGGCACCAATCGTGGTGAATGCCAACCCGCAGGGCTGCACCTTCCAGTTCGACCCGGTGGGCAAGGCGCGCTTCGATAGCCCGTGCGACAAGGTCAAGACCTTCCTGGTCAAGCAGGGCCTGCCCTACAGCTCGGTTGACGCCGCGGGCAGCGACGTTTCGGTGAGCATCGGCGACAAGACCATCAACGGCTTCGACGAAGCAGCCATGCGCAGCGCCATCGAGGCGGCCGGCTACCCGGCCAAGGCCGATCCGGCCCAGGTGAACCAGGTGATGGTGGTGGTGCTGATTGTCGCCATGATCCTGATTGCCACCATGACCTACGGGCCACTGGCGGCGGTGATGGTCGAGCTGTTCCCTACCCGCATCCGCTACACCTCGATGTCCCTGCCTTATCACATCGGCAATGGCTGGTTCGGTGGCTTCCTGCCGACGGTATCGTTCGCGCTGGTGGTGTACACCGGGGATATCTTCTACGGGCTGTGGTACCCAGTATTGATCACCGGGGTGAGCCTGGTGGTGGGGATTTTCTGCCTGAAAGAAACCAAGGATGTGGATATCGACAAGGTCTGAGTTTTTCACTGGGGCCTTCGCGGGTAAACCCGCTCCCACAGGTTGTGGGAGCGGGTTTACCCGCGAAGAAGCCAGCAGCGATTTCAACCCATAAAAAAACCGGCGTAAAAGCCGGTTTTTTTATAGCGCGAAAAAACTTATGCACGATTTTCGCAAAAACGTCATACAGAGAAATAAATAGCTAATTCAATCACTTAGCATCTATTTCAGACGACTAATGCAAAACTTGCTAACAAGTTATCCACAGATCGTCAGGCCGGCTGCTGCTCAGGATTTTCAGCCACTGGCGGCAGCGAACCCATGGCCCGCTGGGCTGCTTCGTTCCAGGCTTGGGCACGGTCGTTGAGCTCGGCAATGGCGCGTGGCCCGGTGCCGACTGCATACATCGGTTCGCCGATCACCACCTCGATGGTGCCCGAGCGCTTGCCCCAGCCTTCACGGGGCCAGAACTTGCCGGCGTTGTGGGCAACCGGCAGCACCGGCAGGCCGGCGTTCACCGCCAGGGCGGTACCGCCGCGGGAGAACTTGCCGATCTGGCCGTGAGGCACGCGGGTACCTTCTGGGAAGATCAGCACCCAGGTGCCCTGCTTGAGCAGCTCGTCGCCTTGGCTGGCGACCTGGCGCAGGGCCTCTTTCGGGTTTTTGCGGTCGATGGCGATCGGCCGCAGCATGGCCATGGCCCAGCCGAAGAACGGCACGTACAGCAACTCACGCTTGAGCACCTGGCTCAGCGGCGAGAAGTAGGCCGACAGGAAGAATGTCTCCCAGGTGCTCTGGTGGTTCGACAGGATTACGCAGGGCACCGTCGGCACGTTCTCGGCACCGGTGATCTTGTAATCGATGCCCAGGATCGTACGCACCAGGAACAGCGCGCAGCGGCACCAGTACACGTTGATGAACCGATAGCGCTTGGCGAACGGCAAGAACGGTGCAACGAAGAAGCTCAGCGAGCACCACAGCAGCGAACTGGTGCCCAACAGCAGGTAAAAAAGAAAGATTCTGATCGCCTGCAGGATCGACATAGTGGCATGTACCGTTGCGGGGCAGGCCCGCCTAAGGACAACGCGCCGCTGGGGCGCGCCGTTTAAATGAGTTGTCTGGCGATGGCGGCCAGATCGTCAAAAATCAGTGTGTTCTGCGGGATGCCTTTTTCAAGCGTCCGCTCACCCTTGCCGGTTTTCACCAGCACCGGTTGTGCATCGACGGCCAGCGCCGCCTCCAGGTCACCTTTGCTGTCACCGACGAACCAAACATCGGTCAGTGGCACCTGGTAGTGCTCGGCAATCGCCCGCAGCATGCCGGGCTTGGGCTTGCGGCATTCGCAGCCCTCGTCCGGCCCATGCGGGCAATGCACGATATAGCCCACCTCGCCGCCCTGCTCGGCCACCAGTGCGCGCAGGCGCGCATGCATGGCCTCGAGGGTTGCCAGCGAGTAATAGCCGCGGGCAATGCCGGACTGGTTGGTGGCCACGGCCACCGTCCAGCCGGCCTTGCTCAACTGCGCGATGGCCTCGATCGAGCCGGGAATGGGGATCCACTCGTCCAGCGACTTGATGTAGGCGTCGGAGTCGTGATTGATCACCCCGTCACGATCGAGAATCAGCAGTTTCAAGGCTTACCCCAGCAGCGAAATGTCGGCCACGCCCAGGAACAGGCCGCGCAGGCGGCTGAGCAGGGCATAACGGTTGGCACGTACCTTGGCATCTTCGGCGTTGACCAGCACCGCCTCGAAGAAGGCGTCGACCGGGTCGCGCAGGGCGGCCAGGCGGGCCAGCGCTTCGTTGTACTGACGCGCGGCCGCCATCGGTTGCACGGCCTGGTCGGCCTGCTGGATGGCCGAGTACAGCGAGAACTCGTTGGCGTTGTCGAAGTACTTCGGCTCGACCTGGTCGGCGATGGCGCCTTCGGCCTTGCTCAGCAGGTTCGACACGCGCTTGTTCGCCGCCGCCAGGGCACCGGCTTCCGGCAGCTTGCGGAACGCCTGCACGGCCTGCACGCGCTGGTCGAAGTCCAGGGCGGAGCCCGGCTTCAGGGCACGCACCGACAGGTAGGTGGCAACGTCGATGCCTTCGTCTTCATAGCGCGCACGCAGGCGGTCGAAGATGAACTCCAGCACCTGCTCGGACAGGCCGGCGGCCTTGACCTTGGCACCGAACTGCTTGACCGCGAACTCGACCGCGCTGGTCAGATCCAGGTCCAGTTGTTTCTCGATCAGGATGCGCAGCACGCCGAGGGCGGCACGGCGCAGGGCGTACGGGTCCTTGCTGCCGGTGGGCAGCATGCCGATGCCGAAAATGCCGACCAGGGTGTCGAGCTTGTCGGCGATGGCCACGGCAGCACCGGTGAGGGTCTGCGGCAGCTCGGCGCCAGCACCGCGCGGCATGTACTGCTCGTTCAGCGCCAGGGCGACGTCTTCTGGCTCGCCATCGTTGAGGGCGTAGTAGTAGCCGGCGATGCCCTGCATCTCAGGGAACTCGCCAACCATTTCCGAGGCCAGGTCGCATTTGGACAGCAGGCCGGCGCGGCCGGCGTTGGCGGCGCTGCCGCCGAGGTACGGGGCAATGAAAGCGGCCAGCTTGGAGACGCGCTCGGCTTTGTCGAACACGGTGCCCAGCTGAGCCTGGAACACCACGTTCTTCAGGCGTTCGTTGAAGCTTTCCAGAGGCTGCTTCTTGTCCTGCTTGAAGAAGAACTCGGCGTCGGTCAGGCGCGGGCGCACGACCTTTTCGTTACCTTGCACGATCTGCTTCGGATCGCGGCTCTCGACGTTGGCCACGGTGATGAAGCGCGGCAGCAGCTTGCCTTCGTTGTCCAGCAGGCAGAAGTACTTCTGGTTGTCCTGCATGGTGGTGATCAGGGCTTCCTGCGGCACCTCGAGGAAACGCTCCTCGAACGAGCACACCAGCGGCACCGGCCACTCGACCAGTGCGGTCACTTCGTCCAGCAGCGCTGGCGGCACGATCGCGGTGCCTTCCTGCTGCATGGCCAGTTCGGCGGTGCGCTTGCTGATCAGCTCGCGACGCTCGGCGAAGTCGGCCAGCACGTAGGCTTTGCGCAGGTCTTCGACGTAGTTGGCCGGGGTGGTGATGACCACGGTCTCCGGGTGGTGGAAGCGGTGGCCACGGGATTCACGGCCGGCTTTTTGCGCGAGGATGGTGCAGTCGACGACCTGATCGCCCAGCAGCATCACCAGCCACTGGGTCGGGCGCACGAATTCTTCACGGCTGGCGCCCCAGCGCATGCGCTTGGGAATCGGCAGGTCGTTGAGCGAGTCTTCGACGATGGTCGGCAGCAGGCTGGCGGTCGCCTTGCCCGGGATGTGCTGGGAGAAGCGCAGCTTCGCGCCGCTCTGGTCGATGTCCGACAGCTCCACACCGCACTTCTTGGCAAAGCCCAGGGCGGCCTGGGTCGGCTCGCCGTCCTTGAAAGCAGCCTGCATGGGTGGGCCATCGATGTTGATGCTGCGGTCCGGCTGCTGCACGTCGAGCTGGCGGATCAGCACGGCCAGGCGGCGCGGCGCGGCGTAGACCTGCTTGGCGGTGTAGTTCAGGCCGGCGGCCTGCAGGCCTTTCTCGATACCGGCGAGGAAGGCGTCGCCCAGCGACGACAGGGCCTTGGGTGGCAGCTCTTCGGTGCCCAGTTCAACCAGGAAATCTTGAGCACTCATTGTGCAGCCTCCAGCTTAGCCAACACTTCGTCACGCAGTTCAGGGGTGGCCATCGGGAAGCCCAGGCGTGCGCGG
Source organism: Pseudomonas sichuanensis (assembly GCF_024749065.1). Taxonomy (NCBI): domain Bacteria; kingdom Pseudomonadati; phylum Pseudomonadota; class Gammaproteobacteria; order Pseudomonadales; family Pseudomonadaceae; genus Pseudomonas; species Pseudomonas sichuanensis. The sequence continues at coordinate 21,292 of NZ_CP087185.1, forward strand.
GCTTGCAGATAGCTTTGCGCCACGTCACGGGCGAGCGTGCGTACACGCAGGATGTAGCGCTGGCGCTCGGTTACCGAGATGGCGCGGCGGGCGTCCAGCAGGTTGAAGGTGTGCGAGGCCTTCAGGACCATTTCATAGGTCGGCAGCGGCAGCTCCAGCTTGATCAGGCGGTTCGCTTCGCTTTCATAGAAGTCGAACAGTTCGAACAGCTTCTCGACGTTGGCGTGCTCGAAGTTGTAGGTCGACTGCTCCACTTCGTTCTGGTGGAACACGTCGCCGTAGGTGACCTTGCCGAACGGGCCGTCGGCCCACACCAGGTCGTAGACCGAGTCCACGCCCTGGATGTACATGGCCAGACGCTCCAGGCCGTAGGTGATTTCACCGGTGACCGGGTAGCACTCGATGCCGCCGACCTGCTGGAAGTAGGTGAACTGGGTCACCTCCATGCCGTTGAGCCAGATTTCCCAGCCCAGGCCCCAGGCGCCGAGGGTTGGCGATTCCCAGTTGTCTTCGACGAAGCGAATGTCGTGAACCAGTGGGTCCAGGCCGATGGCTTTCAGCGAGCCCAGATACAGCTCCTGGAAGTTCGCCGGGTTCGGCTTGAGCACCACCTGGAACTGGTAGTAGTGCTGCAGGCGGTTGGGGTTTTCGCCATACCGCCCGTCGGCAGGGCGACGGCTAGGCTGCACATAGGCGGCGTTCCAGGTTTCCGGGCCGACGGCGCGCAGGAACGTGGCGGTATGGAAAGTGCCGGCGCCTACTTCCATATCGTAGGGCTGAAGCACCACACAACCTTGAGCTGCCCAGTAGTTCTGCAGGGCGAGGATCAGGTCTTGGAAGGTACGCACGGCTGGCGTAGGCTGGCTCACGAAATTCACCTGTATCTGGGGATGCGGATGTAAAGAGCGGGAGTATAACCCGTTTCGCCTCGCCCTCTACTCATTGGAGCCTTATGCCACGCTGCTTTTGGTGTTCCGACGACCCGTTGTACCAGGCCTACCACGATCAGGAGTGGGGAACGCCGCAACGTGACCCGGCGTTGCTGTTCGAGATGCTTTTGCTCGAAGGGTTCCAGGCGGGCTTGTCGTGGATCACGGTCTTGAAGAAGCGCGAGCGATATCGCGAGGTGTTGCACGGCTTCGACCCGCTGAAACTCTCGCAGCTCAGCGACGAGCGCATCGAGGAACTGATGCTCGACCCCGGCATCATCCGCAACCGCCTCAAGCTCAAGGCCGTGCGGCGCAATGCGCTGGCCTGGCTGGCTGTGGATAACCCTGCCGAGTGGCTGTGGTCGTTCGTGGGCGGTGAGCCGAAGATCAACCATTTCACCGGCCGCAGCGACGTACCGGCGGTCACCGAGGAAGCCAAGGCCATGAGCAAAGCCTTGCAGAAAGCCGGCTTCACCTTTGTCGGCCCGACCATCTGCTACGCCTTCATGCAGGCTACCGGCATGGTCATGGACCACACCACCGACTGCGATCGCTACGCCGCGCTGGTGCGCTGACGGGGTACAATGCGCGCCTTGCTGAAATAAGGAATTCGCCTGTGGAAAAGTTCAAGGGCGCCCTGATGGTCGGGGTGCTGCGACTGTTCGCCAAGTTGCCCTGGGGCGCGGTGCAGCGCGTTGGCGCCGGCATCGGCTGGCTGATGTGGAAGATCCCCAACGGCTCGCGCAATGTGGTGCGCATCAACCTGGCCAAGTGCTTCCCCGAGATGAACTCGGCCGAGCGTGAGCAACTGGTGGGCCGTGCGCTGAAAGACATCGGCAAGTCGTTCGTCGAAAGTGCCTGCGCCTGGATCTGGCCGCCGCAACGCTCGCTGGAGCTGGTCAAGGAAGTGCACGGCCTGGAAGTGCTGGAGCAGGCCCTGGCCTCGGGCAAGGGCGTGGTCGGCATCACCAGCCACCTGGGCAACTGGGAAGTGCTCAACCACTTCTATTGCAACCAGTGCAAACCGATCATTTTCTACCGCCCGCCGAAGTTGAAAGCCGTGGATGACCTGCTGCGTGAGCAGCGCGTGCAGATGGGCAACCGCGTGGCGCCTTCGACCAAGGAAGGGATTCTCAGCGTCATCAAGGAAGTGCGCCGTGGTGGCCAGGTGGGTATTCCGGCCGACCCGGAGCCGGCCGAGTCCGCCGGGGTGTTCGTGCCGTTCCTGGGGACCCAGGCGCTGACCAGCAAGTTCGTGCCGAACATGCTGGCCGGTGGCAAGGCGGTGGGGGTGTTCCTGCATGCCCTGCGCCTGCCGGATGGTTCGGGCTTCAAGGTGTTCCTGGAAGCGGCGCCGGAAGAGATGTACAGCACCGACGTCAACGTGTCGGCAGCGGCGATGAGCAAAGTGGTCGAGCGCTATGTGCGCGAGTACCCGAGCCAGTACATGTGGAGCATGAAGCGCTTCAAGAAGCGCCCGGCTGGCGAGGCGCGCTGGTATTGAGTTATCCACTGCCCCTGCTTTAGCAGGGGCTCTGTGGGAGCGGGTTTACCCGCGAAGCAGGCGCTGCGGTGCATGGCACCGGCTTCGCCGGTGTTCGCGGGTGAACCCGCTCCCACAGAGACTGCGTCAAGTCGATGTTTTGCTGAGCTTCTTGAGAAACACCGTCATCTCCTTCTCGGCCTGCTTGTCCCCATGGGCCTGCGCCGCCTCGATCCCCTCTTCCCAGGCCCTGCGCGCCCCAGCCAGGTCCCCCTGCAACTGATACGCCTTGCCCAGCAGCTTCCACGCCGCCGAATACTTCGGGTCCTGCTTCACGCAACTGGCCAGGTGCACCGCCGCCTCAGCGCCATTGCCTTCATCCAGCCAGGCCTTGCCCAGGCCGAAGCGCAGCAACGGGTTATCCACACCCTTGGCCAGCATCTTCTCCAGCGATTCGCGCATAGGTTTCTCTCCCGGATCCATGATGTTGCGGGTGCCTGTGGGAGCAGGTTCACCCGCGAATGCGTTGGTGAATCAATAATCGCATTCGCGGGTAAACCCGCTCCCACAGGGGGTCGGCTATCTCTTCTAACAGGGGCCGGCTTGTTCTTCTAGAAGAAGCTCAAGCCCACGTGGAACAGCTTCTCCACGTCCCGAATATGCTTTTTATCCACAACGAACAGGATCACATGGTCGCCCGACTCGATCACCGTGTCGTCATGGGCGATCAGCACTTCCTCATCGCGGATGATCGCGCCGATGGTGGTGCCCGGCGGCAGGGCGATGTCCTCGATGGCTTTGCCCACCACTTTGCTCGACTTCGCATCGCCATGGGCCACGGCCTCGATGGCCTCGGCCGCGCCACGGCGCAGTGAGTGCACGCTGACGATATCGCCGCGGCGCACATGGGCCAGCAGCGTGCCGATGGTGGCCAGCTGCGGGCTGATGGCGATGTCGATGTCGCCGCCCTGCACCAGGTCGACATAGGCCGGGTTGTTGATGATGGTCATCACCTTGCGCGCGCCCAGGCGCTTGGCCAGCAGCGACGCCATGATGTTGGCCTCGTCGTCGTTGGTCAGGGCCAGGAAGATGTCGGCGTCGGCGATGTTCTCTTCGAGCATCAGGTCCTTGTCCGAGGCGCTGCCCTGCAGCACCACGGTGCTTTCCAGGGTGTCGGAAAGGTGCCGGCAGCGCGCCGGGTTCATCTCGATGATCTTCACCTGGTAGCGGCTCTCGATGGCCTCGGCCAGGCGCTCGCCGATCTGCCCGCCACCGGCGATCACCACGCGCTTGTTGGTTTCGTCGATGCGCCGCAGCTCGCCCATCACCGCACGGATGTCCTTCTTCGCGGCAATGAAGAACACTTCGTCGTCGGCTTCGATCACCGTGTCGCCGCGGGGCGTGATCGGCCGGTCGCGGCGGAAGATTGCCGCCACGCGGGTGTCGACGTTGGGCATGTGGGCGCGGATCTGGCGCAGTTGCTGGCCCACCAACGGCCCGCCGTAATAGGCCCTGACCGCCACCAGCTGGGCCTTGCCCTCGGCGAAGTCGATCACCTGCAACGAACCTGGGTGTTCGATCAGGCGCTTGATGTAGTTGGTCACCACCTGCTCGGGGCTGATCAGCACGTCCACCGGGATGTGGTCGTTGTCGAACAGCTCTTCGCGGGTGAGGTAGGCCGATTCACGCACCCGGGCGATCTTGGTCGGGGTGTGGAACAGCGAGTAGGCCACCTGGCAGGCGACCATGTTGGTCTCGTCGCTGTTGGTCACCGCCACCAGCATGTCGGCGTCGTCGGCGCCGGCCTGGCGCAGCACCGTCGGCAGCGATGCGCGGCCCTGCACGGTACGGATGTCCAGGCGGTCGCCCAGGTCGCGCAGGCGCTCGCTGTCGGTGTCGACCACGGTGATGTCGTTGGCTTCGCTGGCCAGGTGTTCCGCCAGCGTACCGCCTACCTGCCCCGCGCCGAGGATGATGATCTTCATCCACTACTCCCTAGGTTCTTGTGCTTACCGCGAGGCGGCGATCTTGATCAGCTTGGCATAGTAGAAACCGTCGTGGCCGCCCTCCTGGGCCAGCAGCTGGCGCCCGTGGGGCTGACGCAGGCCGGCCTCGGTCGCCAGGTCCAGCTCGCGGGCACCGGGGGTGCGGGCCAGGAAGGCGTCGATCACTTCGGTGTTCTCGGTGGGCAGGCTGGAGCAGGTGGCGTACAGCAGCATGCCGCCCACTTCCAGGGTCGGCCACAGGGCATCGAGCAGTTCGCCTTGCAGCGCGGCCAGGGCCGGGATGTCGTCGGCCTGGCGGGTCAGCTTGATGTCCGGGTGGCGGCGGATCACGCCGGTGGCCGAGCAGGGGGCGTCGAGCAGGATGCGCTGGAACTGTTTGCCGTCCCACCAGCTGGCGGTGTCGCGGGCGTCGCAGGCGATCAGCTCGGCATCGAGCTGGAGGCGGTCGAGGTTCTCGCGCACGCGGGTCAGGCGCTTGGCCTCGAGGTCGATGGCGACCATGTGCGCAAGCTGCGGCTCGGCTTCGAGCAGGTGGCAGGTCTTGCCGCCCGGGGCGCAGCAGGCGTCGAGCACGCGTTGGCCGGGGGCCAGCTCCAGCAGGTCGGCGGACAATTGCGCGGCTTCGTCCTGCACGCTGACCCAACCTTCGGCGAAGCCCGGCAGGCCGCGCACGTCGCAGGCTTCGGCCAGCACGATGCCGTCACGGCTGTACTGGCAGGCGCTGGCCTGGATACCGGCCTCGGCCAGCAGGGCGAGGTAAGCGTCGCGGCTGTGATGGCGGCGGTTGATGCGCAGGATCATCGGCGGGTGGGCGTTGTTGGCGGCGCAGATGGCTTCCCATTGCTCCGGCCAGAAGGCCTTGAGCGACTTCTGCAGCCAGCGCGGGTGGGCTGTGCGCACCACCGGGTCGCGCTCCATGTCGGCGAGCAGTGCCTCGCCTTCACGTTGGGCGCGGCGCAGCACGGCATTGAGCAGGGCCTTGGCCCACGGCTTCTTCAGCTTGTCGGCGCAGCCGACGGTTTCGCCGATGGCGGCGTGGGCCGGGATGCGGGTGTAGAACAGCTGGTACAGGCCGACCAGCAGCAGCGCCTGCACATCGGCGTCGGCGGCTTTGAACGGCTTTTGCAACAGTTGTGCGGCCAGCAGGTCCAGGCGCGGCTGCCAGCGGGCGGTGCCGAAGGCCAGGTCCTGGGTGAGGCCACGGTCGCGATCATCGACCTTGTCCAGTTGCGCAGGTAGCGAGCTGTTCAGCGAAGCCTTGCCGCTGAGCACGGCGGCCAAGGCACGGGCGGCAGCCAGACGTGGATTCATTGGCCGAGCACCTTGCCACTGGCGAATTTCTCGCGGCGGCTGTTGAACAGGTCGGCGAAGTTGAGGGCCTTGCCCCCCGGCAGTTGCAGGCGGGTCAGGCTCAGGGCCTGCTCACCGCAGGCGACCACCAGGCCGTCCTTGCTGGCCGACAGGATTGCGCCCGGGGCGCCCTGGGCTGTGGACAACTTGGCGGCCAGTACCTTCACGCTTTCGCCGTCCAGGGTGCTGTGGCACACAGGCCAAGGGTTGAAGGCGCGGATCAGGCGCTCAAGCTCCACGGCCGGACGGCTCCAGTCGATGCGCGCTTCGTCTTTGTTCAGCTTGTGTGCGTAGGTGGCCAGGGCATCGTCCTGCACTTCACCTTGCAGGCTGCCATCGGCCAGGCCGGCGATGGCCTGGATCACCGCAGGCGGGCCCATTTCGGCGAGGCGGTCGTGCAAGGTGCCGCCGGTGTCGTCGGCGCTGATTGGCGTGACCACCTTGAGCAGCATCGGGCCGGTATCCAGGCCAGCCTCCATGCGCATCACGGTCACGCCGCTCTCGGCGTCACCCGCCTCCACGGCACGCTGGATCGGTGCCGCACCGCGCCAGCGCGGCAGCAGCGAGGCATGGCTGTTGATGCAACCCAGGCGCGGGATATCCAGCACCGCTTGCGGCAGGATCAGGCCGTAGGCGACCACCACCATCAGGTCCGGCTGCAGCGCGGCGAGCTCGGCCTGCGCATCGGCATTGCGCAGGGTCTGTGGCTGGTACACCGGGATGTCATGGGCCACGGCCAGGGCCTTGACCGCGCTCGGCATGAGCTTCTGGCCACGGCCGGCGGGGCGGTCCGGCTGGGTGTAGACGGCCACGATCTCGTACGGGCTGTCGAGCAGGGCCTTGAGGTGTTCGGCGGCAAACTCAGGGGTGCCAGCAAAGACGATGCGCATGGAGTTCTCGCTTCTCGAAAAAGAAAAAGGCTTGCCGGAGCAAGCCTTCTGGAAGGTGGGGATCAGGCTTGCTGGCGGTGCTGCTTTTCCAGCTTCTTCTTGATCCGGTCACGTTTGAGCTGCGACAGGTAGTCGACGAACAGCTTGCCGTTGAGGTGATCGAATTCGTGCTGCACGCACACCGCCAGCAGGCCTTCGGCTTCGAGCTCGTAGGGCTTGCCGTCGCGGTCCTGGGCCTTGACCCGGACGCGCAGCGGGCGGTCGACGTTTTCGTAGAAGCCCGGCACCGACAGGCAGCCTTCCTGGTACTGGCCCATGTCGTGGGTCAGTTCTTCGACGGTGGGGTTGATGAAGACGCGCGGCTCGCTGCGATCTTCGCTCAGGTCCATCACCACGACTTGCTGGTGGACGTTGACCTGGGTCGCCGCCAGGCCGATGCCTGGGGCCTCGTACATGGTTTCGAACATGTCGTCGATCAGCTGACGCAGGGCGTCGTCGAACACCGTTACCGGTTTGGCAATGGTACGCAGGCGCGGATCGGGGAATTCGAGAATGTTCAAAATAGCCATAGGGGTCAGGCAGTCACTGTGCGGTCGGTTGAAAACTGAGCACACATAATAAAGGGAAAAGGTGGCCAAGGCACCTGTGAAAGCTCGGCTAGGGTGTGAAAGGGCGGCTTATTGCCGATTTGATGGACAGCTTTTCAAAGCGTTATCAACACAGTTATCCACAGCTTGTGCCACGCCGATGGCCCCTTTTCGATCAAGGATGATCCCCTATGACTACACCCCGTTCGTCGCCTTGCCCGCCTGCCGAGCTGGAGGCACGGCTGCGTCTGCATCGCCTCCCCGACACCGGGCTGCGCCGTTTCCATACCCTCATCGAAGCCTTCGGCAATGCCTCATCGGCACTCAGCGCGCCGGCCAGTGCCTGGCGTGCGCTGGGGCTGCCTGCTGCCAGCATCGATGCCCGGCGCAGCCCCGAGGTGCGCGACGGTGCATTGGCTGCAATGGCCTGGTTAGAGCGTCCGGGCCAGCATTTGCTGATGTGGGACGGGCCTGGCTATCCCGCGTTGCTCGGTGAAATCGACGACCCGCCGCCCTTGCTGTTCGTCGCGGGCGACCCTGCTTTGCTGGAGCGCCCGCAGTTGGCGATAGTGGGCAGCAGGCGTGCTTCACCTCCGGCGCTGGATACCGCAGGTGCGTTCTCGCGCTGTCTTGCGCAAGCCGGTTTCACCATCACCAGCGGGCTGGCGCTGGGCGTTGACGGTGCCGCTCATCGGGCGGCATTGCAGGCTGGCGGGCACACTATCGGGGTGCTCGGCACGGGGTTGCAAAAACTTTATCCACAGCGCCACCGCGACCTCGCCCGAGCGATGCTCGACAGCGGTAGCGCGCTGGTTTCCGAGTACCCCTTGGACGCCGGGCCGTTGGCCGGCAACTTCCCCCGGCGTAACCGGATCATCAGCGGGCTGTCGCTGGGTGTGCTGGTAGTCGAGGCGAGCATTGCCAGTGGCTCGTTGATCACCGCCCGGCTTGCCGCCGAACAAGGGCGTGAGGTGTATGCCATTCCCGGTTCCATTCACCACCCCGGCGCCAAGGGCTGTCACCAACTGATCCGCGACGGCGCGTTGCTGGTGGAGAGCGTGGAACAGATCCTCGACAGCCTGCGCGGCTGGCAGAACCTGCCGCCCGCGCCTGTGGGCAAACCCGACCATCCCCTGCTCGCCTTGCTCCATGCTGCGCCCCACACTACCGAGGGCTTGGCCCACAGCAGCGGCCAGCCGTTGGCCCAGGTGCTGGCCAGCCTGACCGAGCTGGAGCTTGAGGGCCGGGTGAGTAATGAAGCCGGGCGTTGGTTTGCAAGGTCCGGCTAAGTAAACTGCGCGCAAGGCTTATATGTGGAGTGACAACAAATGGTGAGCAGTTGGCGTGTGCAACAAGCCGCGCGTGAGATCAAGGCGGGTGCGGTGATCGCCTATCCAACGGAAGCGGTCTGGGGCCTGGGCTGCGACCCGTGGAACGAAGACGCGGTGTATCGCCTGCTGGCGCTCAAGTCGCGGCCTGTGGATAAAGGCCTGATCCTGGTCGCTGACAGCATCCACCAGTTCGACTTCCTGTTCGAGGACTTCCCCCAGGACTGGATCGACCGCATGGCCGCCACCTGGCCGGGGCCGAACACCTGGTTGGTACCGCACCAGGACCTGCTGCCTGAGTGGGTGACCGGGCAGCATGACAGCGTGGCGCTGCGGGTCAGTGATCATCCACAGGTGCGTGAGCTGTGCGCGTTGGTCGGGCCGTTGATTTCCACCTCCTGCAACCCGGCCGGGCGCCCGGCGGCCAAGAGCCGGTTGCGGGTGGAGCAGTATTTCCACAAGCAGCTGGACATGGTGCTGGGTGGGGCTTTGGGCGGGCGGAAGAATCCGAGCCTGATTCGGGATCTGGCAACCGGTGAGGTTGTGCGCCCGGGCTGAAGCCCTAAACCCTGTGAGCAACCTTTGTGGGAGCTGGCTTGCCAGCGATGAGGCCGGGAGGGGCAATATCATTGCCTGAACTGGCCCTATCGCTGGCAAGCCAGCTCCCACAGGGGCGGTGCTAGCTTCAGCATTTTCTGAGTCAGCGCCAGCGGCCAAGAATTCCACTGGCTGAACTGACGCATCAAATGGTTGCCTGGACAACCAATTGGGAAACTTCCCACTGTCTCCGTCCTAAGTCGCCAACTTCTCTACAGGAACCCCTGCCTCTAGCTTGCTCTCCGTGCGTCGCAAATCGGCGGGAGCATCCGGAGCAATGCCGCTATTCGAGAATGCCGAGTACCTGATAAGGGCGAATCTGCAGCAGCTAGCGTCCAACCATCGGGTCAGGGCGGTGGAGATAGGCAGATTTACCGCAGATCAGTTCGAGGCGATCAACAGACAGAAAGCCGGGCTGGGTTTACCCCTGCTTGAGGATCCGGGCATCGTATTTATTGGCAGTCATGCCTACAGAAGCCGGGTGATACGAGACGGATACACCATTGATGACATGGTTGTGCAAATCAGGGCAGCGCTGGCTGCGACATCGATTTTGAAGAGTGCCACGCACCTGACTGCTCTTCGCAGCACGATTGGCCGAAACGATGGCTATGGCAATGAAATCTATGATGAGGCGATTTTTGAACTGACGGCCCGCAAGCCCAAGGCGGAGCTCTATTCCATCGTGCCTAAAGGGGATAGAAACAAGCCCAAAAAATAATGGCCGCTTAAGCGGCCAAAGGGTAAGGAAGCACTCGCCCGGATAACTTGAAACTCAACCGGCGCACCAGCACAACCTCAGGGAGAAAGGCTACGCCTCAGAGTCGGTACGGTCAAGCGAGGCCCTATCTCTCGCGTGTCGCAGCGCCTTATTCAAGGTTTTGGCTGAATTCAGAGTTTTCTGATTTTGCCGAACATGCTGTCCAGCTTGCGAATAGAGAAATATCCTACGATCCGCGTCCGCTGCCATCACCTTCTCACTGGGAACACCTACTTCTAGGCTCCAGACCGTCGCCGAATAACTTGGCGATCGGGTGTGGTAACCCGGTAGTTCTGGAGCACTGCAGCTTATGGCGGCTGTGCGCGGGAGGCTTTTGCCTGCCGGAAGTGTCTCCAGTCCGGTTTACCACTCCGCGTACAGCTGCCACCCAACCGTGTGGTAACGGACAGGTGTCAGCTCCAGCTCTGGAGCAAACCATGAAGAAAATCGTCCCGGATCCACCCCTCCCCAACACCTCTGCCCACCCCTTCGGCCGCTGCGATGCCGGCCATCCGCCCCTCTTTTCCGTGAACCCTGATGTCCCAGCACACGACGCCTTGGTGCATGTAGCGCTTTACCTGCGCTGCGCCTACGACACCGGCATCAAGGCGCTCGACCACCTGCGGGATGAGGGGCGGGGCATGTACTGGTCCAGCCTGCATTCGCTGGAAATGGCGGAGGGGTTGGTGGAGGCGATGCTTGAGGGCATCGAGTCGGCGCCACCGGCCAAGAATTCCACCGGCTGAGCTGACGCAATCGCGGGGCAAGCCCGCTCCCACGCCGATCTCTAGTCATGGCGTGGGAGCGGGCTTGCCCCGCGATAGGGCCTTCAAGGCAGCAGAACAGTCGACCCGACAGTCCGCCGAGCCGCCAACTCGCTCTGCGCCCTGGCCGCCTCACTCAACGGATACCGCTGCTGGATATCCACCACCAGCTTGCCGCTGGCGATCATCGCGAACAGGTCATCGGCCATGGCCTGGGTGTTCTCGGCGTTGTTGGCATAGCTCGCCAGCGTCGGCCGGGTGACATACAGCGAACCCTTCTGCGACAAAATCCCCAGGTTCACCCCGGTCACCGCGCCAGAGGCATTGCCGAAGCTCACCATCAACCCACGCGGCTTCAGGCAGTCCAGCGAAGTCAGCCAGGTATCCGCGCCCACGCCGTCATACACCACCGGGCATTTCTGACCGTCGGTCAGTTCCAGCACCCGCTGGGCCACGTCTTCACGGCTGTAGTCGATGGTCGCCCAGGCCCCGAGCGCCTTGGCCCGTTCGGCCTTCTCGGCAGAGCTGACAGTACCGATCAGCTTGGCGCCCAACGCTTTGGCCCATTGGCAAGCCAGCGACCCCACACCACCGGCAGCCGCATGGAACAGCACGAAATCACCCGGCTGCACGGCATAGGTCTGCTTGAGCAGGTACTGCGTGGTCAGCCCCTTGAGCATCACCGCCGCCGCCTGCTCGAAGCTGATCGCCTCCGGCAGCTTGACCAGGTTGGCCTCCGGCAGCGTGTGCACCTCGCTGTAGGCCCCCAGCGGCCCACCGGCATAAGCCACGCGGTCGCCCACCTTGATCCGGCTGACGCCCTCACCCACTGCCTCGACCACCCCCGCCGCTTCGGTACCCAGCCCGGAAGGCAGCGACGGCGGCGCATACAGCCCGCCACGGAAATAGGTGTCGATGAAATTCAGGCCGATTGCATGGTTGCGCACGCGCACCTGCTGCGGGCCGGGCGGGGCCGGGTCGAATTCCACCAGCTGCAACACTTCCGGGCCGCCATGCTGGCTGAACTGGATACGCTTGGCCATCACACACTCCTGTCTTGAGGGTCGCAAAGGCCTTCTATCGGACGCCTTTGCTTGATCGCCGTCAACTGCGGCGCGGGGTTTGCCGGTGGTATGCTACGCGGCGAATTTTCCCCGCTCCTTCCAGGTGACCCGATGACCAGCCGCACCGAGGCCGTGAAAGCCTACCTGCTCGACCTGCAAGACCGCATCTGCACTGCCCTCGAGACCGAAGACGGCGGCGCCCGCTTCGTCGAGGATGCCTGGGTGCGCGATGCCGGCGGCGGCGGTCGCACGCGGGTGATCGGCGACGGCAAGGTGATCGAGAAAGGCGGCGTCAACTTCTCCCACGTGTTCGGCAGCGGCCTGCCGCCGTCGGCCAGTGCCCACCGCCCGGAGCTGGCGGGCCGTGGTTTCGAGGCGCTGGGCGTGTCACTGGTGATCCACCCGCACAACCCGCATGTGCCGACTTCCCACGCCAACGTGCGGTTCTTCATCGCCGAAAAAGAAGGCGAAGAGGCCGTGTGGTGGTTCGGCGGCGGCTTCGACCTGACCCCGTACTACGGCAATGAAGAAGACTGCGTGCACTGGCACCGCGTGGCCGAGCAGGCCTGCGCGCCGTTCGGCGCCGACGTGTACCCGCGCTACAAGGCCTGGTGCGACCGCTACTTCCACCTCAAGCACCGTGGCGAGCCACGCGGCATTGGCGGCCTGTTCTTCGATGACCTGAACGAGTGGGACTTCGACACCTGCTTCGCCTTCATCCGCGCCATCGGTGACGCCTATGTCGAGGCTTACCTGCCGATCGTCCAGCGCCGCAAGGGCACGCCGTACACCCCCGCGCAGCGCGAGTTCCAGGAATACCGCCGTGGCCGCTACGTCGAGTTCAACCTGGTCTACGACCGTGGCACCCTGTTCGGCCTGCAGTCCGGTGGCCGTACCGAGTCGATCCTGATGTCGCTGCCGCCGCAAGTGCGCTGGGGCTACGACTGGAAAGCCGAACCTGGCAGTGAAGAAGCGCGCCTGACCGAGTACTTCCTGCAAGACCGCGACTGGCTCGCCCAGTAAGCCTGTGGATAACCGAGGATCAACCATGGACCAGTACGTCGTTTTCGGTAACCCCATCGGCCACAGCAAGTCGCCGTTGATCCACCGCCTGTTCGCCGACCAGACCGGCGAGGCCCTGGAGTACGCCACCCTGCTGGCGCCGCTGGACGAGTTCAGCGACTGCGCCCGTGGCTTCTTCAAGCAAGGCAGCGGCGCCAACGTCACTGTGCCGTTCAAGGAAGAGGCCTACCGCCTGTGCGACAGCCTCACCCCGCGCGCCCAGCGTGCCGGCGCGGTGAACACCCTGACCAAACTGGCCGACGGTCGGTTGCAAGGCGACAACACCGATGGCGCCGGGTTGGTGCGCGACCTCACCGTCAACGCCGGGGTCGAATTGGCCGGCAAGCGCATCCTGATCCTCGGCGCCGGTGGCGCGGTGCGCGGTGTGCTGGAGCCGATCCTGGCGCACAAGCCGCAGTCGCTGGTGATCGCCAACCGCACGGTGGAGAAGGCCGAGCAACTGGCCCGTGAGTTCGATGAGCTGGGGCCGGTTGTGGCCAGCGGTTTCAGCTGGTTGCAGGAGCCGGTGGACGTGATCATCAACGCCACCTCGGCAAGCCTGGCTGGCGAGCTGCCGCCGATTGCCGACAGCCTGGTCGAAGCGGGACGTACCGTCTGCTACGACATGATGTATGGCAAGGAACCGACGCCGTTCTGCCAGTGGGCGAGCAAGCTGGGCGCGGCGAAGGTGCTGGACGGGTTGGGGATGCTGGCGGAGCAGGCAGCCGAGGCGTTCTTTATCTGGCGTGGGGTTCGGCCGGAGACCGGGCCGGTGCTGGATGAGCTGCGCCGGCAGCTAGCTCGCGGCTGAATTCGAGATTTTGGGGCCGCTTTGCGGCCCATTCGCTGGCAAGCCAGCTCCCACAGGTACAGCGCTAGCTTTGAGGAAAGCGCGGTTCATGTGGGAGCTGGCTTGCCAGCGAAAGGGCTGCAAAGCAGCCCCAGGCTTTCAAAGCTCATTCCTCAAATCGGATGGGGCACAGCTCAACCCCCTCCAGCTTCTGCAACTCCTCCACCACCTGCGGCCTTGCCCGCTGCAACGTCAGGCTCCCGCCGTTACGCAGCAACCGCCGCGCCTCGCGGTGCAACATATCCACACCCGAATAATCGATGAAGTTCACCTGCCGCGCATCGATCACCACATGCGGCCCCTGGCAGCGCTGCAGGCGCACCTGCAGGTAGTGCGCCGCGCCGAAGAAGATCGACCCGCCCACCCGCAAGATATCCGCCTCCCCTTCCCGGCTCTGCTGCACCCGTGGCCGCGACGTGCGCTTGAGGTAGAAGAACAACGAGGCCAGCACCCCGGCATAGATCGCCGTCTGCAGCTCCAGCAGCAGCGTCGCGGCCGCCGTCAGCGCCATCACCAGGAACTCCGAGCGGCTGACCCGGAACAGCGCGCGAATGCCGCGATGGTCCACCAGCCCCCAGCAGATCAGCAGGATGCTCCCCGCCATCGCCGGGATCGGCAGATGGGCGATCAGCCCGGCGCCGGTCACGGCGAACAGCGCCACCCACAACGCCGAGAACACCCCGGCCAGCGGCGAACGGGCGCCGGCGTCATAACTCAACCCCGAACGGGTGAACGAGCCGGAGGATAGGTACCCGGAGAAGAACGCCCCCACGATGTTCGACAGCCCCTGGGCGCGGATTTCCTGGTTGGCGTCGATCAACTGTTCCGAGCGTGCGGACAACGAGCGGGCGATGGACAGGCTGGTGACCAGCCCGAGCATGCCGACCGCCACGGCGCTGGGCAGCAGGCGCAGCATCAGCTCCACATCCAACAGCGGCAGTGGGCTCAGCGGCGGTAGCTGGCCGGAGAAGGCCGGCACCCGTGGCACATGGCCGAACACTGCAGGAAGCAGCCAGGCCATCAGGCTGACCAGCAGCAGACTTATCAACAGGCTCGGCCAGCGCGGGCGCCACAGCTTCAGAGCGATACCGATCACCAGCGTGGCCAGGCCCAGGGCGAGCGAGGGCATATCCACTTCGCCAAGGTTCCCGGCCAGGTCCTGCACGGTCCTGAGCGCCGTGGCCTGGCTTGGCAGGTCCATCCCCAGCAGGTTCGGCAGTTGGCCAAGGGCGATGACGATGGCGGCGCCGAGGGTAAAACCGAGCACCACCGAATGGGAGACGAAATTGACCAGCGCACCGAAGCGCAAAAGCCCTAGCAGCAATTGGAAGAGGCCGCCGAGGAAGGTCAGCAACAGCACCAGGGTCACGTAGTCGGCGCTGCCGGCCACGGCCAGCGGGCTGATACTGGCGTAGAGGACGATGGAAATGGCGGCAGTGGGGCCGCAGATCAGGTGCCAGGACGAGCCCCACAGGCAGGCGATCAGCACCGGGACTATGGCCGCATACAGGCCGTATTCGGCGGGCAGGCCGGCGATCAGGGCGTAGGCGATGGACTGCGGCAGGGCGAGGATGGCGCCGCTCAGGCCCACCAGCAGGTCCTGGCGCAGGCTGCGGCCCGATTGGCGGGGCAGCCAGGTGAGGAAGGGCAGCAGGTGGCTAAGGCGGGGCATGGGGAATAAGGATTCCTGAAGATTTCACCAGCCCTGTGGGAGCGGGTTCACCCGCGAAGCAAGCACCGCGGTGCATGGCACCGGCTCTGCCGGTGTTCGCGGGTGAACCCGCTCCCACAGGGACTATGTCTCGCTCAGCGGATCACAGTTTAGCTATTACGGTTTTTTGGGCATCCTCGCCCGCTTTGGTAGTCACTCCTGCGAGCCAGGCATCCAACAGCTCAGGATGCGCCTTCACCCAAGCCCTGGCCGCCTCATCGAAGCTCATCTTCTTATCCACAACCTCAGCCATGATGCTGTTCTCCATGTCCAGCGAGAACTTCAGGTTGCCCAGCAGCTTCGCCGCATTCGGGCACGCTTGTGGATATCCCTTGCGGGTCAGGGTGTAAACATCGCCCTTGCTGCCGAACCATTTCTCCCCTCCCGTGAGGTAATGCATTTTCAGCTTCACGTTCATCGGGTGCGGGGTCCAGCCAAGGAAGGTAATGAACTGCTGCTTCTTCACCGCCCGGTCCACCTGCGCCAGCATTGCCTGCTCGCTGGACTCGACCAGTTTCCACTGCCCCAGGTCGAACTCGTTCTTGTCGATGATCTCTTTCAGCGACAGGTTGGCCGGCGCGCCCGAACCAATGCCGTAGAGCTTCTTGTCGAACTGCTCGGCATGCTTTTGCAGGTCGGCGAAGTCCTTCACGCCCGCGTTCCATACATAGTCAGGCACCGCCAGGGTGAACTCGGTGCCTTGCAGGTTTTTCGCCAGTTGCTGCACATCGCCATTGGCGATGAACTTGTCATGGAAGCCCTGCTGCGCCGGCATCCAGTTGCCGAGGAAGGCATCCACCCGGCCATCCTTGAGGCCGCCGTAGATGATCGGCACGGCCAGGCTGTCGATCTTCACCTGGTAACCCAGGCTTTCCAGCAGCAGCCGGGCCAGGGCGTTAGTGCTGGCGATATCGCTCCAGCCGGGGTCGGCCAGTTTAACGGTGCTGCATTGCGCATCGCTGTCGGCGGCGTGGGCCGTGCCCAGGCTCAGGGCCAGGGCGAGCACGGCGGTGGAGAACTTCTGCATGGCGGCCTCTCTTCTCAATCCAGGGGTGCGGGCTGTGGATAACGTGCCTTGCGCTCGAGGTCGTCGAGATCGATGTGGTTGCGCATGTACTGTTGGCTGGCGTCCACCAGCGGTTGGTGGTCCCAGCTCTTCAGCGTGCCGATGGCCAGCGCCTCGGCCACCAGGCGGCGGCGGCGCTGGCTGGCCAGCACCTGCTGGCGCAGCGCGGGGATGTACCAGCGTTGCCTGGCTTCATCGACAAATGCCTGCAGCAGCGCCTGGTGGTCCGGGCTGCCGGTGAGGTTCTCCCGCTCGTGCGGGTCGCGGCTCAGGTCGTAGAGTAAACAGGGGTCGTCCTCGCTGTACACGAACTTGTAGGCGCCACGGCGGATCATCATCAGCGGGCCGACCGTGCCTTCGGCCATGTATTCGCCGATCACCTCGTCATGCCCGCCCTGCCCTTGCAGGTGGCCGAGCAGCGAACGGCCGTCCAGGTGGAGGTGGTTATCCACAGCGCCTCCGGCAAGTTCCACCAGGGTTGGCAGCAGGTCGCAGGTGGAGACGCTGGCGCTGACGCGGGCCGGCTCGAAGCGCTTGGGCGCATGGATCAACAGCGGCACCCGCGCCGACATCTCGAACCAGTGCATCTTGTACCAGAGCCCGCGCTCGCCAAGCATGTCGCCGTGGTCGCCGGAAAACACGATCAGGGTGTCGTCGGCCAGGCCACAGTCCTCGAGGGTCTGCAGCAGTTTGCCGATGTTGTCGTCGATGTAGCTGCAGGCGCCGAAGTAGGCGCGGCGGGCGTCGCGGATCTTGTCCACCGGCAGCGGCTTGTTCCACAGGTCGTAGACCTTGAGCAGGCGTTGCGAGTGTGGGTCCTGCTCGGCCTGGGCGATTTCGTCCCGCGGCAGTGGGATATCCACATCCTGGTACAGGTCCCAGTAGCGCTTGGGAATGGTGTAGGGGTCGTGGGGGTGGGTCATGGAGACGGTCAGGCAGAACGGCCGGCCGTCATCCTCGCGTACATGGTCGTAGAGGTATTGGCGCGCCTTGAACACCACCTCTTC
Organism: Pseudomonas sichuanensis; assembly: GCF_024749065.1. Lineage (NCBI taxonomy): Bacteria > Pseudomonadati > Pseudomonadota > Gammaproteobacteria > Pseudomonadales > Pseudomonadaceae > Pseudomonas > Pseudomonas sichuanensis. The sequence continues at coordinate 38,746 of NZ_CP087185.1, forward strand.
ATCGAAATCCAGCTGGTTGGTGCGCACGCAGGGCCCGGCCTGCAGCACCGAGGACATGTTGTGGTACCAGCTCGGGCGCTGGTCGGGGGCGTCCCAGTTCACCGCCCAGCCGTAGTCGGCCGGGTAGATGTCGCTGGTCAGCCGTTGTTCGTAGCCGTGCAACTGGTCCGGGCCGCAGAAGTGCATCTTGCCCGACAGCGCGGTGCGGTAGCCGAGGCGGCGCAGGTAGTGGGCGTAGGTGGGTATGTCGGCGGGGAAGTCGGCGGCATTGTCATAGGCGCCGATGCGGCTGGGCAACTGGCCGCTGACCAGGGTGAAGCGCGACGGCGCGCACAACGGGCTGTTGCAGTAGGCACTGTCGAACACCACGGCCTGCTCGGCGAGGCGGGCCAGGTTGGGCATCTTGATCGGCGACGGGTTGTAGATCGGCAGCAAGGGTGCGGCCATCTGATCGGCCATGATGAACAGGATGTTGGGTCGCTTCATGGGGGCCTTCCATCGTCGAGGGTTATGGGTACCACTTGCAATCCAGCATGCGGCTGTGGATAACAGGGGTAAAGCCCATGCCGGGCAATGACTGGGATTAGCCAAGCTTATGTTTGAGCACCTTGCCGACCTGCCCCTCGACACCCTGCGCGTGTTCGAGGCCGCCGCCCGCCTGCGCAGCTTCACCGCTGCCGCCGTGGAACTGGGCACCACCCAGCCGGCGGTCAGCCAGCAGATGAAGCGCCTGGAGGCGCAGCTGGGCACGCGCTTGTTCGACCGGATCTACCGGGGTATCGAGCTGACCGAGGCAGGCTTGCTGTTGTTCGAGCAGGTGCACCAGGGCTTGCAGGCGATGGACGATGGCGTTGCCCAAGCCAGTGGGCGCGGCCAGCGCGAGGTGCTGCAGGTGGCTACCGACTTCGCCTTTGCGGCGTTCTGGCTGATGCCGCGCCTGCAGCGTTTTCATGAGGCTTATCCACAGGTGGACGTGAGCTTGGTAACCGGCGAGCGCAGCCAGGCGATGTTGCGCCCGGACATCGATGTGGCGGTGCTGTTCGGCGATGGGCGCTTCCATCAGGGCGAGAGCCGCTGGCTGTTCGATGAGGAAGTTTTCCCGGTGTGCAGCCCTCGGCTGATTCATGGCAAACCCTTGTCAGCCGTGGCTTTGCAACGATTGCCCCTGCTCCATTTGCGGGGTGAGCAGGCCAGCCGCTGGTTCGACTGGGCGGGGGTGTTTCGCGGGTTTGGCGTGGACAGCCCGCCACCGGCCGGGCAGTTGCGGTTCGACAACTACACCCTGTTGATTCAGGCGGCGATTGCCGGGCAAGGGGTGGCGATTGGCTGGGCGCACCTGGTTGATGGGCTGGTCGAGCAGGGGTTGTTGTGTCGGCCATTGGAAGGGAGTTTGCGCTCGAAGCGGGGGTATTACGCGGTGCTGCCGCCGCGCAAACGGCGTGGGGCCTTGATCGAACGGTTTGTGGACTGGCTGGAGCAGGAGCGCGGCCGCCCTGACTTGTCGCGCAATTTGTAGGAGCGGCTTTAGCCGCGAACACCGGCGCAGCCGGTGCCATCTACCGCGTTGCCTGCTTCGCGGCTGAAGCCGCTCCCACAGGGATGGCGTAGACTCGAAGGCGGGTCATCACTGCTATTCAGGAGCCATCGTGCAAAGGATCAAGGGCTATCACGCCCACGTGTATTACGACGCATCGACCATGGAGCAGGCCCGCGAGCTGTGCGAAGAGGCGACGCGGCTGTTTCCGGTGACCATGGGGCGCATGCACCAGAAGCCGGTCGGGCCGCACCCGGACTGGAGCTGCCAGCTGGCGTTCGGGCCGGAGGTGGTTGGCGTGGTGCTGCCGTGGTTGGCGCTGTACCGCAAGGGGCTGGTGGTGTTCCTGCACCCGGAAACCGGGGATGAGCTGGCGGATCACCGCGATCATGCGATCTGGATGGGGGCGATCAGGTCGTTGGACCTGTCGATTTTCCACGACTGACTACGGCTGAGTGAGCTTGAGCGCGTCACCGCCCAAATCTACCGCTTGGGTGTAAGGCTGATGAAACCGCCCTTGCCGTCTTTATAGCGGCAAACAGGCTCGTCCGGATCATCGGGGTTTGAATCGTCAGCTTCGAGTGCCTTCACATCAACTGCGTCACCTTCTGTAAACCCGGTCCATTCGCGGCCATCAAATATGGTCGAATACCGATGGCCTTTGAGCAACCCCTCCATTTCCTGTTCTTCATCAGGCGTCACAGAAAAGGATGCGCTCGGTAGCGGGCAGGAGGCGGCGAATGCACCATTCGCAAGCAAAGCGGACAGGGTGAAGCAGATCAGATAGCGCATGGCACCAACTCCTTCAGGTATTGGGAATTCGCAGGATGCGGGTTCCCCCTGAGGATGCGCTACTGGTAGAAATGCCAGGTCCGGAGGTGGCCTCTTCGCGGGTAAACCCGCTCCCACAGGCGTTGCACAGCCCTTGAGAGCGGTGCAGTCTCTGTGGGAGCGGGTTTACCCGCGAAGCAGGCGACGAGGTTCAGCGACGAGCGCCGCGCACCCCTTCAGCCAGCGCCGAGCACAGGCTCAGCACGTCGTTCACAGCCTGGTCGTCGCTCTTGGCCTGGGCGATCTTGTCGACCAGCGCCGAACCCACCACCACACCGTCGGCCAGGCGGGCGATGGCCGCTGCCTGCTCCGGCGTGCGGATACCAAAGCCAACGCTGATCGGCAGGTCGGTATGCCGGCGCAGCCGTGCCACCGCCTCGGTCACATGCTCGGTGGTCGCCGAGCCCGCACCGGTCACACCCGCCACCGATACGTAGTAGACGAACCCGGAGCTGCGCTCCAGCACGCGCGGCAGGCGCACGTCGTCGGTGGTCGGGGTGGTCAGGCGGATGAAGTCGATGCCCGCGGCCTGGGCCGGGGTGGCCAGTTCGGCGTCGTGCTCCGGCGGCAGGTCGACGATGATCAGGCCATCGACACCCGCCGCTTTCGCCTCGGCGACGAACTTGTCCACGCCGAACCGGTGGATCGGGTTGTAGTAACCCATCAGCACGATCGGTGTGGCCTGGTTGTCTACACGGAATTCACGCACCATCTGCAGGGTCTTGGCCAGGGTCTGGCCGGCTTCCAATGCGCGCAGGGTGGCAAGCTGGATGGCCACGCCGTCGGCCATCGGGTCGGTGAACGGCATGCCCAGCTCGATCACGTCGGCGCCGGCGGCCGGCAGGCCTTTGAGGATCTTCAGCGAGGCGTCATAGCCTGGGTCGCCAGCGGTGACGAAGGTGACCAGGGCGGCGCGGCCTTCGGCCTTCAGTTCGGCGAAGCGTTGTTCAAGACGGCTCATGCCTGTTTCTCCTGGGCGGCCATGTGGTTCATCACGGTTTGCATGTCCTTGTCGCCACGACCGGACAGGCAGATCACCATCAGGTGGTCCTTGGGCAGGGTCGGCGCGCGCTTGATCGCCTCGGCCAGGGCGTGGGAGCTTTCCAGCGCCGGGATGATGCCTTCGAGGCGGCAACTGATGTGGAAGGCGTCGAGGGCTTCGTCGTCGGTGATGCTGACGTATTCCACGCGCTTCACTTCGTGCAGGTAGGCGTGCTCCGGGCCGATGCCGGGGTAGTCCAGGCCTGCGGAAATCGAGTGGGCGTCAGTGATCTGGCCGTCGTCGTCCTGCAGCAGATAGGTGCGGTTGCCGTGCAGCACGCCCGGTACGCCGCCGTTCAGGCTGGCCGCGTGCTTGTCGGTGTGCACGCCGTGGCCGCCGGCTTCGACGCCGATGATCTTGACGCTTTCATCTTCGAGGAAGTCGTGGAACAGGCCCATGGCGTTGGAGCCGCCGCCGACGCAGGCGATCAGGCTGTCGGGCAGGCGACCTTCCTTTTCTTGCAGCTGGGCACGGGTTTCTTTGCCGATGATCGACTGGAAGTCGCGGACCATCGCCGGGTACGGGTGCGGGCCGGCCACGGTGCCGATCAGGTAGAAGGTGTCGTCGACGTTGGTGACCCAGTCGCGCAGGGCCTCGTTCATGGCGTCCTTGAGGGTGCCGGTGCCGGCGGTGACCGGGACGATCTCGGCGCCCAGCAGCTTCATGCGGAACACGTTGGCCTGCTGGCGCTCGATGTCGGTGGCGCCCATGTAGATCACGCAGGGCAGGCCGAAGCGCGCGGCGACGGTGGCGGTGGCCACGCCGTGCATGCCGGCGCCGGTTTCGGCGATCAGGCGCTTCTTGCCCATGCGCTTGGCCAGCAGCACCTGGCCGATGCAGTTGTTCACCTTGTGCGCGCCGGTGTGGTTGAGCTCTTCACGTTTGAAGAAGATCTTCGCGCCGCCGCAGTGTTCGGTCAGGCGTTCGGCGAAGTACAGCGGGTTGGGGCGGCCAATGTAGTCGCGCTGGAAGTAGGCCAGGTCTTCGAGGAACTTGGGGTCGGCCTTGGCGGCTTCGTATTCGCGGGCAAGGTCCAGCACCAGCGGCATCAGGGTTTCGGCCACGTAGCGGCCGCCGAACGAGCCGAACAGGCCGTTGGCGTCGGGGCCGGGGCGGTATTGGGACTGGGACATGGGGCGCTCCATAGGCGGTGTAAGGAGTTGGTACCGTGTTGGCTTCTTCGCGGGTAAACCCGCTCCCACAGGTTCAGTGTTGCCCTCGGAATCACATCAATCCTGTGGGAGCGGGTTTACCCGCGAAGGGGCCGGCACTGGTCGATGGGCTTTACTCTACCCACGACATGCGCTGCTGAAAACCGATAAGATTGCGCAAACCTGTCAGGAAATCTCACAAGTCATATGGCCCAGGATCTTCCCCCGCTCAACGCCTTGCGGGCCTTCGAGGCCACCGCCCGGCTCAACAGTGTCAGTCAGGCCGCCGAAGCGCTGCATGTGACCCACGGAGCGGTCAGCCGGCAGATCAAGGTGCTCGAAGAGCACCTTGGGGTGGCGTTGTTCGTCAAGGACGGGCGCGGCATCAAACTCACAGATGCCGGTGTGCGCCTGCGCGATGCCAGCTTCGAAGCGTTCGACCGTTTGCGCGGCGTGTGTGCCGAGCTTTCGCGCACGGCAGACGAAGCGCCGTTCGTGCTCGGCTGCTCCGGCAGCCTGCTGGCGCGCTGGTTCATCCCGCGCCTTGGGCGTTTGAAAGCGGACCTGCCGGAGTTGCGCCTGCACCTGTCAGCGGGCGAAGGCGACCTCGATCCGCGGCGCCCAGGGTTGGACGCGCTGCTGGTGTATGCCGAGCCGCCGTGGCCGGCGGACATGCAGGTGCATGTGCTTGCCGAGGAGCGCATCGGCCCGGTGCTGAGCCCGCACTTCGAAGGCTTCGATCGTTTGAAAGCCGCGCCAGCCGTGGCTTTGCAACGAGAAGCAGTGCTCCACACCACCTCGCGACCGCAGGCTTGGCCGACCTGGGCAGAGCAGCAGGGCCTGGCGCCTGAAGCCTTGAATTACGGCCAGGCTTTCGAGCATCTGTACTACCTGCTGGAAGCGGCGGTAGCCGGGCTGGGCGTGGCCATCGCGCCACAGCCACTGGTGGCGGACGACCTGAAAGCCGGACGGCTGGCTGCACCCTGGGGCTTTTCACCCACCCGTGCGGCCTTGGCGCTATGGGTGCCCCGGCGCGCTGATGACGGTCGCGCCGAGCAACTGGCGCAGTGGCTGCGCCAGGAGCTGCAACGGCAGGCGGGTTAGTTGCGGCGGCACAGCAGGTAGGCGGCCAGCAGGCCAAGGGCACCAACGGCCACGCCGGCGGTGGTCCAGGGGTGTTCCTGGGCGTAGTCGCGGGTGGCGATACCGGTTTGGCGGGTGCGGGTTTTGACATCCGCATAGGCATCGCTGAGCAAGCTGCGCGAGTGCTTGAGGGCGCTTTCGGCACTGCCGCGCAGCGCCTTCATGGTTTTCTGCGATTCTTCCGAGGCGTCGTGCTTGAGGTGTTCCAAGGTCTTGAGCAGGCTCTCGATCTCGGCTTCCATGCTTTCCAGCGACGCTTTGCGCAGCGAGTTGTGGGCCATGGTGACTCTCCTTCGCGGTGGATGAGGTGTACAGGGTGCGACTGCGCGGCGGGCTGAAAGTGCGATCGAATTTTCACCTGCGGCATTGGCTCGCAGGTAAACCAGGCCGGCGCTGCTAGGCTGAACTGACACTTCATCCAAGGAGCGCACTCATGAGCGATCATCACACTTACAAGAAGATCGAGCTGGTCGGGTCCTCGCCCACCAGCATCGAAGAGGCGATCAACAATGCCCTGGCCGAGGCAGGCAAGAGCATCAAGCACCTGGAATGGTTCGAGGTGATCGATACCCGCGGGCATATCCGTGACAACAAGGCCGCGCACTTCCAGGTGACGCTGAAGGTGGGCTTCCGCATCGCCAACAGCTGACCGGCAGCCGGGCTGGCTTTGCCCGGCATGATGCGGTAATAGGTTTGCAGGGCGCACAGGCTGCGCCCTTTTCGACTTTGATCTGTACAAGGAACGCGATAGATGAAGAAGTTGATTGTGGCAGTAGGCCTGATGATGCTGGCCGGCGGTGCGATGGCGGCGGGCAAACCGTGCGAAGAGCTCAAGGCCGAGATCGCCGCGAAGCTGGATGCCAAGGGCGTGAAGGGTTATTCGCTGGAGATCGTCAAGAAGGGCGACCCGGCGGGCAAGGTGGTGGGTACCTGTGAGGGTGGCGCCAAAGAGATTGTCTACCGCCGCGGCTGAATGTTGGACCCATCGCTGGCAAGCCAGCTCCCACAAGGATGGCGCGCGTGTGGGAGCTGGCTTGCCAGCGATGAACTTCACTCGGTCTTCAAAGCCTGCGCCATCAATTCATAGGACCGGATCCGGTCCGCATGCTCATACAGGTCACTGGTAAAGATCAGCTCATCCGCCCCGGTCTGTTCCAGCAGTACCTCCACCTTGGCCCGCACCTTCTGCGGGCTGCCAATCATCGCCAGGCCCAGGAAACTGCTCACCGCGTCGCGCTCGTGAGGCAGCCACAGGCCGTTCATGCTCTCGACGGGCGGGCGCTGCATCAGGCTCTGGCCACGGATCAACGCCAGGATGCGCTGGTACACCGAGGTGGCCAGGTATTCGGCCTTCTCGTCGGTTTCGGCCACCACCATCGGTACCCCGAGCATCACGTAGGGCTTGTCCAGTGTGGTGGAAGGCTTGAAGTGGTCGCGGTAGATACGGATGGCCTCGTGCATGTAGCGCGGCGCGAAGTGCGAGGCGAAGGCGTACGGCATGCCGCGCATGCCGGCCAGCTGGGCGCTGAACAGGCTGGAACCCAGTAGCCACATTGGCACCTCGGTGTCGTGGCCGGGCACGGCGATGACCTTCTGGTCGTCGGTGCGTGGGCCGAGGTAGCGCGACAGCTCCTCGACGTCATCCGGGAAATCGTCGGCGCTGCCGGAACGCTCGCGGCGCAAGGCTCGGGCGGTCATTTGGTCGGAGCCGGGGGCGCGGCCCAGGCCCAGGTCGATGCGGCCCGGGTACAGGCTGGCGAGGGTGCCGAACTGTTCGGCGATCACCAGCGGTGCGTGGTTGGGCAGCATCACCCCGCCAGAGCCGACGCGAATGGTCGAGGTACCACCGGCCAGGTAACCGATCAGCACGGCGGTGGCCGAGCTGGCGATGCCATCCATGTTGTGGTGCTCGGCCACCCAGAAGCGGTGATAACCAAAGCGTTCGGCGTGTTGCGCCAGGTCTAGCGAGTTGCGCAGCGCTTGCGCCGGGCCGCCGTCGGCGCGCACGGGCACCAGGTCGAGGGTGGAATACTTCAGGTCTCGCAGGTGCGTCATCGATAGCCTCCGCAGCAGAGTGGTTGGCCAAAGGCCTTGCAGACTCTGTATGGGCACATTCGAAGGATTCAATGCCTACCGGTGGATTGATCTGAACTTGGCGTGGGCAGGGGCCTCAGAACCATAAGCACCCCACCCTGTGACCAGGAGGCAACATGAAGAAGACAGCATCGGCGATCTGGCAAGGTGGCCTGAAGGATGGCCATGGCCTGTTGTCCACCGAAAGCGGCGCGCTCAAGCAGAACCCTTACGGCTTCAACACCCGCTTCGAGGGCATCCCGGGGACCAACCCCGAAGAGCTGATCGGCGCGGCCCATGCCGGGTGTTTCTCCATGGCCCTGTCGATGATGCTGGGCGAGGCTGGCCTGACCCCGGAGCGCATCGACACCTTTGCCGAAGTGAGCCTGGACAAGCAGGCCGACGGTTTCGCAATCACGGCGGTGCACCTGACGCTCAAGGCGAAAGTGCCGGGCGCCAGCGAGGCGCAGTTCCAGGAGATCGCCAACAAGGCCAAGGCCGGTTGCCCGGTGTCCAAGGTGCTGAACGCGACGATCAGCCTGGATGCGACCTTGCTGACCTAGGCCGGCGCAACGGCGGCGGTTTGCGGTAGTCTAACCAGCATCGGCAGCCCACCTGCCCTTTTAGGAGTGGTTCCATGATCCGCGTAGTAATTGCCATGCTGGCCTCCCTGATGGCCACGGGTGCACTGGCCGCAGTCAAGCCGTGCGAGGAACTCAAGGCCGAGATCGAGGCGAAGATCCAGGCGCGCGGGGTGACCTCCTACACGCTGGAGATCGTGCCGAACAGCGAAGTCCATGATCAGAGCATGGTCGTGGGGAGTTGCGAGGGTGGCACCAAAAAGATCATTTACCAGAAGAATGATCGGTAAGGCCGGCCTCTACTTCTGTAGGAGCGGCCTTGTGTCGCGATAGGGGCGCGTAGCGGCCCCAGGTTTTCAGCATCAAACAGAAATCGCCGGGGCTGCTGCGCAGCCCTTTCGCGACACAAGGCCGCTCCTACAGAGCCCTAGGGAATGCAGAACACATTGCTCGGCTCATTCACCACCACCTTGCGGTTGGCGTCGTACAGCAGCACCTGTGGCTGCATCACCGGCGCCCGCGCCTCCAGACGGTAACGTTCGCCGGCCTTGAAGTCGTCGTAGCGCACGGTGAGGTAGCAGGTGCGTTCGGTCGGGTCGGTACTGAAGCCGCCGGAATACACCTCGAAGTCGAAGCGCACCACCAGCTCATGCTTGCCCGGCGTCACCTGGAAGTAGCGGCCATCCTCGAGCCGCTTGCCGTCCAGGCGGTCGGCCATGAGGGTACGGCCAGGGGTGACGGTGTACATGTCGATCCAGGCCTTGCCTGGGTCGACTGGCGGCAAGGGGCTGGCGCAAGCCCCCAGTGCGCTGATGGCGAACAGCATCATGGGCTGGCGCATGGCGAAACTCCCGCTCGCGATTCACAGGCCATAAGCATAGCGCCGTTCGCGGCCTTCAGGTGCGCTGGCAGCCTGCCGGTTCACCCTGGCCGATCAGTTTGCCTTGCTGGTCGTAGAGCTTGACCCATGGGCGCAAACCAATGCTGCCCGCCTGCATCTGGTAGCGCTGGCCGGCATTGAAGTCCTTGAAGGTGAGGTTGAGCTGGCAATCGCGCCACAGCGGCTCGTCGACCGGGCCGATATTGCTCGGCGCCACGGGGAACTGGTAGCGCACGGTCAGCTCGTGATTGCCGGGCTGTACCTCGAAATAGCGGTTGTCGGCCCAGGCGCGTTCATCCACCTGCACGGCATGCAGCGAGGCGTTGTCGTGCGGGGCCAGGTCGATCCAGGCCTGGTTCGGGTCCGGGTCGGGCAAAGTGGCGCAGCCGGACAGCAGCATGAGTGTGCCCACGGCAAACCTAGTACGCATGGCGAAGCTCCCCCTTGGCAAGATAGTCTTGGTCGCATTCGGCCGACGAGCGAGATAGACAGCCTCGATGTTTGGACTTTTTCTTTTCACGCGCTGCAGCCGTCGGGGTCTGGACCGCGTTTTCACCCGCTTGGTTCCCGCCGCGCTCGGCGTCCTGCTGAGCGGTTGTTCCAGCTTGGGTTACTACGGCCAGTTGGCCGAGGGGCAATGGCAGCTGTTGCGGGCGCGCCAGCCCGTGGCGCAGGTGATCGACGACCCTGCCACTCGCCCGGAGCTGCGCCAGCGCCTGCAATTCGCCCAGCAGGCCCGGGTGTTTGCCAGTGAGCAACTGAAACTGCCGGACAACGGCAGTTACCGGGTGTATGCCGAGCTGGGCCGGCCCTACGTGGTGTGGAATGTGTTCGCCACCCCCGAGCTGTCGCTGCAGCCAGTCACCCATTGCTTCCCTGTCGCCGGCTGTGTGGCCTATCGCGGCTATTACCAGCAGGGTGCGGCCCGCGGGGCGGCGGCGTTGATGCGCGAGCAAGGGCTGGATGTCTATGTCGGGGGTGTGGAGGCGTATTCGACGCTGGGCTGGTTCGACGACCCGATCCTTTCCAGCATGGTCGGTTGGGGCGGCGAGCGCCTGGCCACGGTGATCTTCCATGAGCTGGCGCACCAGCGCTTCTATGTGCAGGACGATACCGAGTTCAACGAGTCGTTCGCCTCCTTCGTCGAGCAGGAAGGCACCCGGCAATGGCGCGCGGCGCGTGGGCTGGCAGCGGTTGAGGAGCGTGGCGCCGGGCAACGCGATGCCTTCATTCGCCTGGTGTTGGCCAGCCGTGAGCGCTTGCAGGCGATCTATGCCGGGCCGCTGGATGAAGCGGGCAAGCGAGTGGCCAAGCAGGCGGAGTTCGAGCGATTGCGGCGCGAGTACCGTGAGGTGCGGGATCGGGACTGGGCCGGGGATCGGCGCTTCGATGCCTGGATCTTTGCGCCGATGAACAATGCGAAGTTGTTGCCGTTTGGTCTGTATGACCAGTGGGTGCCGGCATTTTCGCAGCTGTTCAAGGAGGTTGGTGGGGATTGGCTGGTTTTCTATCAGCGAGTTGAGGCGCTGGGGCGATTGCCGATTGAACCGCGCAAATTGGCGTTGGCAAAGCTGGCCTCATCGCGGGGCAAGCCCGCTCCCACGATCTGAGACTAGGACGTGGGAGCGGGCTTGCCCCGCGAGGAGGTTTGAATCAGCGCACGAACGCCTGATGCATCTCGGCCAGGGTCTCGAAATGGAACGCCGGCGCTTCGGCTTCCAGTTCCTCGCGGCTACCAAAGCCATACCCCACCGCCACCGCCTGCAAGCCATTGCTGCGCGCGCCGATCAGGTCATGCTTGCGGTCACCGATCATCAAGGTCTGCGCCGGGTCCAGCCCTTCCTCGTCCAACAGGTGACGGATCAGCTCGACCTTGTTGGTCCGGGTGCCATCGAGCTCGCTGCCGTAGATCACCTTGAAGTGCCGGTCGAAGGCGAAGTGGCGGGCGATCTCGCGGGCAAACTCCCACGGCTTGGAGGTGGCGATATACAGCGTACGGCCTTGGTCGTTGAGTGCCTGCAGCAGCTCCGGCACGCCGTCGAACACCAGGTTTTCGTACAACCCGGTCACCTTGAAGCGCTCGCGGTAGAAGTTCACCGCGTCCCAGGCCTTGGCTTCGTCGAAGTGGTAGAACTGCATGAACGCCTGCAGCAGGGGCGGGCCAATGAAGTGTTCGAGGCGGGCAAGGTCCGGCTCGTCGATGCCCAGTTTGGCCAGGGCGTACTGGATCGAGCGGGTGATGCCCAGGCGCGGGTCGGTCAGGGTGCCGTCGAGGTCGAAGAGGATGTTCTGCTGGTGCATGTAGTGGGTTCCGCTCGAATTCTGGGTCGACTGCTTCGCGGGTAAACCCGCTCCCACAGGCTGCGCACAGGCTCTGTGGGAGCGGGTTTACCCGCGAAGGATTCATTCCGGTTGGTCGTAGCCTTCGGCCAGGTGCTGGTCCTTGAGCTTGACGTAGTTGCCGGCGCTGTAGGCGAAGAACGCGTGTTCCTGTTCGCTCAGCAGCCGCACCTGTTTCACTGGGCTGCCCATGTACAGGTACCCGCTGGCCAGGCGCTTGCCCGGGGGCACCAGGCTGCCGGCACCGATGATCACCTCGTCCTCGACGATGGCGCCATCCATGATGGTGCTGCCCATGCCCACCAGGATGCGGTTGCCCAGGGTACAGCCATGCAGCATGACTTTGTGACCGATGGTCACCTCGTCGCCGATGATCAACGGGAAACCATCCGGGTTGAAGGGCCCGGCGTGGGTGATGTGCAACACGCTGCCATCCTGCACGCTGGTGCGCGCGCCGATGCGGATGCGGTGCATGTCGCCGCGCACCACCGTCAGTGGCCAGATCGAGCTGTCGTCACCGATCTCGACGTCGCCGATGACCACCGCCGAACGGTCGACGAAGGCCCGTGCTGCCACTTTCGGCGTGTGTTCCTGGAAGGTCCGGAGGGCCATGATAGTGTTCCTCTGCAATGCCGATAGGCAGGCTGCCTGCTGCGGTCGGCGTCGATTGTAATTAAGATGGTCCCGTGTTTCTCCTGCCAAGGTACCCGAACCGTGAGTGCGAACAACCCGCTGCTGCAGTCCCACGATCTGCCGCCCTTCTCGGCCATCCGCGCCGAGCATGTGCTGCCGGCGATCGAGCAGATCCTTGCCGACAACCGCAAGGCCATCGCCGACATCCTCGAGAAGCAGGGCAACAACCCGAGCTGGGCCGGCCTGGTGCTGGCCATGGACGAACTTAACGACCGCCTGGGCGCCGCCTGGAGCCCGGTCAGCCACCTCAACGCGGTGTGCAACAGCCAGGAGCTGCGCGAGGCCTACGAGTCCTGCCTGCCGGCCCTGAGCGCCTATTCCACCGAACTGGGCCAGAACCGCGCCCTGTTCGACGCCTATCAAGCCCTGGCCAACAGCCCTGAGGCTGCGAGCTTCGATGTGGCGCAGAAGACCATCATCGAACACGCCCTGCGCGATTTCCGTCTGTCGGGCATCGACCTGCCGGCCGACCAGCAGCAGCGCTACGCCGAAGTGCAGAGCACGCTCAGCGAGCTGGGCAGCCGCTTCTCCAACCAGCTGCTCGATGCCACCCAGGCCTGGACCAAGCACGTCACCGACGAAGCCGCGCTGGCCGGCCTGACCGACTCGGCCAAGGCGCAGATGGCTGCCGCCGCCCAGGCCAAAGGCCTCGACGGCTGGCTGATCACCCTCGAATTCCCCAGCTACTACGCGGTGATGACCTACGCCAGCGACCGCGCCCTGCGCGAAGAGCTGTACGCCGCCTACTGCACCCGCGCTTCCGACCAGGGCCCGAATGCCGGCCAGTTCGACAACGGCCCGGTGATGGAGCAGATCCTCGACCTGCGCCAGGAACTGGCCAAGCTGCTGGGCTACCCGAACTTCGCCGAGCTGAGCCTGGCCACCAAGATGGCCGAGTCCAGCGACCAGGTGCTGGGCTTCCTGCGTGACCTGGCCAAGCGTTCCAAGCCGTTCGCCGCCCAGGACCTGGAGCAGCTCAAGGCCTACGCCGCCGAGCAAGGCACACCGGAACTGGCCAGCTGGGATGCCGGTTATTTCGGCGAGAAGCTGCGCGAGCAGCGCTACAGCGTGTCCCAGGAAGCCCTGCGCGCCTACTTCCCGATCGACAAGGTGCTGACCGGCCTGTTCGCCATCGTCCAGCGCCTGTACGGCATCGAAATCGCCGAGCTCAAAGGCTTCGACGCCTGGCACCCGGACGTGCGCCTGTTCGAGATCAAGGAAAACGGCCAGCACGTGGGCCGCTTCTTCTTCGACCTCTACGCCCGCGCCAACAAGCGCGGCGGTGCCTGGATGGACGGCGCCCGCGACCGTCGCCGCACCGCGGCCGGCAGCCTGCAGAGCCCGGTGGCCAACCTGGTGTGCAACTTCACCCCGGCCGCGCCCGGCAAGCCTGCGCTGCTGACCCACGATGAAGTCACCACGCTGTTCCACGAGTTCGGCCACGGCCTGCACCACCTGCTGACCCGCATCGAGCATGCCGGTGTGTCCGGCATCAACGGCGTTGCCTGGGACGCGGTGGAGCTGCCGAGCCAGTTCATGGAGAACTGGTGCTGGGAGCCGGAAGGCCTGGCGCTGATCTCTGGCCATTACGAAACCGGCGAGCCACTGCCCCAGGACCTGCTGGACAAGATGCTGGCGGCGAAGAACTTCCAGTCCGGCATGATGATGGTGCGCCAGCTGGAGTTCTCGCTGTTCGACTTCGAACTGCACGCCACCCACGGTGACGGCCGCAGCGTGCTGCAAGTGCTCGAGGGCGTGCGCGACGAAGTCACGGTGATGCGCCCGCCAGCGTACAACCGTTTCCCCAACAGCTTCGCGCACATTTTCGCTGGCGGTTATGCGGCGGGTTACTACAGCTACAAGTGGGCCGAAGTGCTGTCGGCCGACGCCTTCTCGCGCTTTGAAGAAGAAGGCGTGCTCAATGCCGAGACCGGCCGCTCGTTCCGCGAGGCGATCCTGGCGCGGGGCGGTTCCTGCGAGCCGATGGTGCTGTTCGTCGACTTCCGTGGCCGTGAGCCTTCCATCAACGCATTGCTGCGCCACTGCGGCCTGAGCGAGGACGCAGCGGCATGAGTGAGGTAGCCGTGAGCAAGACCAAGCGACGCTTTATCGCCGGGGCCGTGTGCCCGGCGTGCAGCGAGATGGACAAGCTGATGATGTGGAGCGAAGACGACGTGCCGCACCGCGAGTGCATGGCCTGCGGGTTCACCGATACCTTGAATGAGCAGGGGCTGTCGGTGCCCAAGGAACTCGGTACCCGGGTCAACCAGCTGGCGCCGAAGGCGGCGCCGGTGAAAGTACAGGTGCAGACGGTGCAGTTCTTCCCCAATCCGAAGCTCAAGAAGCCCGAGTGAGGTCGGGGTCGCTTCGCGACCCATCGCTGGCAAGCCAGCTCCCACAGGAGGCAGCGATACCCTGTGGGAGCTGGCTTGCCAGCGATGGGCTGCGCAGCAGCCCTTTGCAATCCGCCTGACGGCACTGGTGCTCAAGGAAAACCCGGATTACTGTATGCGCATACAGTAATCCGGGTTTTTCATCATGAAGCCAGCCCCCCTCCGTGGCCGCGGCACCACCGCCAACCCGCACAACCGTTTCGCCCCCAACCACTCGGTGGCCGAGGACGACGGCTGGTACCAGGAAGTCCCGCTCACCCAGGGCACAGAGGTGCGGATCGAGCTGGCCAAGACCATCATCGCCCGCAACACCTCCCCCGACCTGCCCTTCGACCGCTCCATCAACCCCTACCGTGGCTGCGAGCACGGCTGCATCTACTGCTACGCCCGCCCCAGCCACGCCTACTGGGACCTCTCCCCCGGCCTGGACTTCGAAACCAAGCTGATCGCCAAGACCAACGCCGCCGAGGTGCTCGAACAGCAACTGAGCAAACCGGGCTACGTCTGCGCGCCGATCAACCTGGGCTCCAACACCGACCCCTACCAGCCCATCGAACGCGAGCAGCAACTCACACGGCGGCTGCTGGAGGTGCTGCTGCGCTACCGCCACCCGGTGACCATCGTCACCAAAGGCTCGCTGGTGCTGCGTGACCTCGACCTGCTGAGCGAACTGGCAAGCCAGCGCCTGGCCCGCGTGATGATCAGCCTCACCACCCTCGACGATGAGCTCAAGCGCACGCTGGAGCCCCGTGCCGCCGCGCCGAAAGCGCGTTTGCGTGCGATTCGGGTGTTGCGCGAGGCTGGAGTGCCGGTGGGCGTGCTGTGTTCGCCGATGATCCCGATGATCAACGACAGTGAGCTGGAGCGCCTGCTGGAGGCGGCAAAGGAAGCCGGCGCCCAGAGCGCGGCGTACATGATGCTGCGCCTGCCGCTGGAGGTGGCGCCGCTGTTCGAGCAGTGGCTGCGCGATCACTACCCGCAACGTGCCGATCACGTGCTGAGCCTGATCCGCCAGAGCCGGGGAGGCGAGTTGTACGACAGCCGGTTTGGCGCGCGCATGCGGGGTGAAGGCGTGTTCGCCGAACTGCTGGCGCAACGGTTTCGCAAGGCGGCCAGGCGCCTGGGGTTCGAAGGGCGGGAGGAGTTGGCGCTGGATTGCAGCGCTTTCTGCCCTCCAGGCGGGCAGATGGCATTGTTCTGAATGCATCTGTGGGAGCGGCTTTAGCCGCGAACACCGGCGTAGCCGGTGCCATTTACCGCGTCGCCTGCTTCGCGGCTAAAGCCGCTCCCACAAGGTCTGCGTCATTCCCTGCAAAGCTACCCTCAGCGTCGCTAATGCTAGGCATCAATATCAGTATTGGGTATTGGCATCTGATGCTTTTTTGCTATTATCCAAATCCCGCCTAAAACCTCTGGAACGCCCGTTCTAGAGCTGTCCAAATTAAGTTTCAGTTAAGTTTTCTCCGCTAGCGTAGGCCCCCAGTCCACCCCGACTGTGATCTATTGTCTGTGCGCGTCATCTAATCCCCGCATAGCCATAATCTTTCCCCGGTAACATGGAACTTACCTTCAAACCGTCAAGAGGATGAATCATGCCCGTCAAGGACCCATCCAAGGTTGTCCCGGCCGCACCCGCCGAAAGCGCCGATGCCGCCCTCAAGCATATCGTCGACGGCTTCCTGCGGTTCCACACCGAGGTCTTCCCTGAGCAGCAAGAGCTGTTCAAGAAGCTGGCCACCGCGCAGAAACCCCGCGCCATGTTCATTACCTGCGCCGACTCGCGCATCGTCCCCGAGCTGATCACCCAGAGTTCGCCTGGCGACCTGTTCGTCACCCGTAACGTCGGCAACGTGGTGCCGCCGTATGGGCAGATGAACGGTGGTGTTTCCAGTGCCATCGAATACGCGGTGCTGGCGTTGGGCGTGCATCACATCATCGTCTGCGGCCACTCCGACTGCGGCGCCATGCGTGCGGTGCTCAACCCGCACTCGCTGGACAAGATGCCGACTGTCGCGGCCTGGCTGCGCCATGCCGAGGTGGCGCGTACCGTGGTCGAAGACAACTGCTCCTGCGAAACCCCGCACGAAAGCATGCAACTGGTGACCAAGGAAAACGTCATCGCCCAGCTGCACCACCTGCGCACCCACCCATCGGTGGCCTCGCGCCTGGCTGCTGGCCAGTTGCACATCCATGGCTGGCTGTACGACATCGAGACCAGCCAGATCGAAGCCTACGATGCCGCCAGCGACAGTTTCCTGCCGCTGATCGCTGGCCAGCCGATCCCGAGCGCCACTCCGAGAGGCCGCTACTAAGCGACCCGACCACGCTGAACAAACCTTGATAGCCGGCTGCACCCCACGGGTGCGGCGCGGCCTTCGCCTGCCTTGAATTCCCCCGAACGCCCTGCCGGCAAACCCGCTGGCGGCCCGCGCCTGCGCGCGATTCGGGGTTCCCAGTGCTCGCGGCCAGAGGAATGGCCGTGGATCGATAAAGGAGCGTCATGGTGAACAAGACACAGATCAAAGCGGCATTGCCGCGTGAGTTGCTGGCCTCGGTGGTGGTGTTCCTGGTGGCCCTGCCGCTGT
Organism: Pseudomonas sichuanensis; assembly: GCF_024749065.1. NCBI lineage: Bacteria > Pseudomonadati > Pseudomonadota > Gammaproteobacteria > Pseudomonadales > Pseudomonadaceae > Pseudomonas > Pseudomonas sichuanensis. The sequence goes on from NZ_CP087185.1 coordinate 55,992, forward strand.
GCATGGGTATTGCCATCGCCTCTGGCTTGCCGCCGTCCAAGGGCCTGATCACCGGGATCATCGGCGGCATCGTGGTTGGCTTCATCGCCGGCTCACCGCTGCAGGTCAGCGGGCCCGCCGCCGGCCTGGCGGTGTTGGTGTTCGAGCTGGTGCGCCAACATGGCGTGGCCATGCTGGGGCCGATCCTGTTGCTGGCCGGCCTGCTGCAGCTGCTGGCCGGGCGTTTGCGCCTGGGCTGCTGGTTCCGCGTCACGGCGCCGGCGGTGGTGTACGGCATGCTCGCCGGTATCGGCGTGCTGATTGTGCTGTCCCAGGTCCATGTGATGTTCGACGCGGCGCCACAGCCGTCGGGTGTGGATAACCTGCTGGGCTTCCCGGCCACGCTGGCTGCGGCGCTGCCGCTGGAAAGCGCAGGCAATGGCTGGCAGGCCGGCGCGCTGGGCCTGGGCACCATCGCCGTCATGTGGGGCTGGGAACGCTTGCGCCCGCAACGCCTGCGCTTCATCCCCGGCGCATTGCTGGGGGTGGCGGCGATGACCACCATCAGCCTGTGGCTGGCGCTGCCGGTCAACCGGGTGCAGGTACCGGCGGACCTGTCCGAGGCCATCGACTGGCTGCGCCCGGACGACCTGCTCAAGTTGGCCGACCCTACCCTGCTGGTGGCGGCCTTCGCCCTGGCCTTCATCGCCAGTGCCGAAACGCTGCTGTCGGCCGCGGCGGTGGACCGCATGCACAGTGGTCAGCGCTCGGACTTCGACCGTGAACTGTCGGCGCAAGGGGTCGGCAACATGCTCTGCGGTGTGCTCGGTGCGCTGCCGATGACCGGGGTGATAGTGCGCAGTTCGGCCAACGTGCAGGCCGGCGCGCAAACCCGCGCTTCGGCGATTCTGCATGGGCTGTGGTTGCTGGCATTCGTCGTCGCCTTGAGCAGCGTGCTGCAGCAGATCCCGGTGGCCAGCCTGGCGGGCGTGCTGGTGTACACCGGCGTGAAGCTGGTGGATTTCAAGGCGTTCCGAGGGTTGAGCCGTTATGGGCGGATGCCGATGTTCACGTATGCCGCGACGGCACTGGCGATCGTTTTCACCGACCTGCTCACCGGTGTGCTGCTGGGCTTTGCGCTCACCCTGCTGAAGCTGGCGCTGAAGGCGGCGCGGCTGAAGATCAACCTGGTGACACTGGCCAAGCCGGGGCACATGGAGCTGCGCCTGAGCGGGGCGGCGACCTTTCTCAAGGTGCCGGCGCTGACCCAGGTGCTCGACACCGTGCCGGAAGGGACCACGCTGCATGTGCCGTTGGGCAACCTGAGCTACATCGACCATTCCTGTCTGGAACTGCTGGAGGATTGGGGGCGCAGCAGTGCGGCCAAGGGGACGCGGCTGGTGCTGGAGCAGCGGCGGTTGAAGCGGCGGGTCGAGGGACGGTTGCGGACTACGGCGGGGGTTGGGGCTTAACAGCATCGCGGGGCAAGCCCGCTCCCACGACGGATAAAGCGTGGGAGCGGGCTTGCCCCGCGATGACTTCAACTCAGGCCGACTGGCCCAGCTCCACACCAAGCTGGCGCGACAGGCACGGCCAGCGTTTCCATGCCTCACCGGTCTCAGGGCTCGACAGCTTGTCGCGATAGCGCTCCACCGATTCCACGGCAAAGCTCTCATCGTCGAGCATTTCATCCACCGAGTGGTGCACCACCTCATCCAGCTGATTGGCAAACGTCTCGCCAATCAGTTGATGGGCGATCACGTTGGCCACCGTGGTATCCACCGGAATCAGCGGCTGCTGGAAATGGCGGATATACAGGTCGTTGACCTCCTCCACCAGACGATGCGCCAGGTAGGCCTCGTCCAGCAGGCAGTCGAGGCCGACATGCCCGGCCATCACACTGGGTGGCTGCAGGAAGTAGGCTTCGGCGATTTTCAGCACCGGTTTGATCTGCGACTCGATGCCGGCCTCGCGGGCCACGCTGTGCGCGGCCTCGAGCAGTTCCGGCACTTCGTTGATATAGGCGCCGACGAAGCGCGCCAGGGTACCCTGGGCATCCTGCTCGGGTAGTTGGATCGAAGGATGCAAGTGCGGCAATTGCTGCTCGAGACGGGTTTTCAGCTGGCCTGTGCGGCTCTCATGTTGATGGGCATTTTCAATCTGCTCGCGTACAGCAGCGATGTTCATGACAACTCCAGGGACAAGGCGTTACAAACGGAAGACACTAAGTTAGCTCGCTTAGGAGATTGGCTAAGACGTATTTGTTATATCACTGAGACACGTGTAGGAAATTGGCTATATCAATATGCCATCATTGTGCCCCGGCCCAGTATCCATGCGGCTTTCAGCGCAAACGTTTGGTTAGGTGAAAGTCATTTGATGCTGTTCATTGCGCGCCATTGGTCGCTGTCTATACTCCCGATGAAACGTGATTCGTTGATGAGGCCCGACTGCCTTTAGCAGGGGGCTCGGTCGTCGAAGTCAGCAGTCTTGGCCGCCGTACCCTTCTTTGTCGTAGCAGGTTGTCCACGCCTCCGGGACTACAAGAACGATAAGGGGAACCCGCAATGATGCGACATCCACATGTCTGGATGGGCCTCCTGCTGTGGTCGGTGTTTGGTCAGGCACAGGCTGCATGGACCGTGAACATGGCGCCCGGGGCGACGGAGGTCTCCCACGCCGTTTTCGACCTGCACATGACCATCTTCTGGATCTGCGTAATCATCGGCATCGTGGTGTTCGGCGCGATGTTCTGGTCGATGGTCATCCACCGCCGCTCTACCGGCCAGCAGCCTGCGCATTTCCACGAGCACACCTGGGTGGAAATCCTCTGGACGGTCGTCCCCTTCCTTATCCTGGTGGCCATGGCCATCCCGGCCACCAAGACCTTGATCGACATCTACGACGCCACCGACTCGGACATCGATATCCAGGTCACCGGCTACCAGTGGAAGTGGCACTACAAGTACCTGGGCCAGGACGTCGAGTTCTTCAGCAACCTGGCCACCCCCGCCGACCAGATCCACAACAAGGCGCCCAAGGACGAGCATTACCTGCTCGAAGTCGACCAGCCGCTGGTGCTGCCGGTGGGGGCCAAGGTGCGTTTCCTGGTGACTGCCGCCGATGTCATCCACTCCTGGTGGGTGCCGGCCTTCGCGGTCAAGCGCGACGCCATCCCCGGGTTCGTCAACGAGGCCTGGACGCGGATCGAGAAGCCCGGCATCTACCGCGGCCAGTGCACCGAACTGTGCGGCAAGGACCACGGCTTCATGCCGGTGGTGGTCGAGGTGAAATCCAAGGCCGACTACGACACCTGGCTCGGTGAGCGCAAGGCCGAGGCGGCCAAGCTCAAGGAGCTGACCAGCAAGGAATGGACCCTCGAAGAGCTGGTGGCGCGCGGCGACAAGGTCTACCACACCACCTGCGTGGCCTGTCACCAGGCCGAGGGTCAGGGCCTGCCGCCGATGTTCCCGGCGCTCAAAGGCTCGAAAATCGCCACCGGGCCGAAGGAAGGTCACCTGAGCATCGTCTTCCACGGCAAGCCCGGTACCGCCATGGCGGCGTTCGGCAAGCAACTCTCGGAAGTCGATATCGCCGCCGTGGTCACCTACGAGCGCAACGCCTGGGGCAACAACAAGGGCGACATGGTCACGCCGAAGGACGTGCTGGCGCTCAAGCAGGCCGAAGCGCAATGAGCCGGGTTACCCGCGGCAGTCAGTGGATTGCAGGAGACAGGACATGAGTGCAGTGATCGACGACCACGCCCACGGCCATGACCACGCCCACGGCCCGGCCAAGGGCCTGATGCGCTGGGTGCTGACCACCAACCACAAGGACATCGGCACGATGTACCTGTGGTTCGCCTTCACCATGTTCCTGCTCGGCGGCTCGTTCGCCATGGTGATCCGCGCCGAGCTGTTCCAGCCGGGCCTGCAGATCGTCGAGCCGGCCTTCTTCAACCAGATGACCACCATGCACGGGCTGATCATGGTGTTCGGCGCGGTGATGCCGGCCTTCGTGGGCCTGGCCAACTGGATGATCCCGCTGATGATCGGCGCGCCCGACATGGCCCTGCCGCGGATGAACAACTTCAGCTTCTGGCTGCTGCCGGCGGCCTTCCTGCTGCTGGTCTCGACCCTATTCAGCCCCGGCGGCGGGCCGAATTTCGGCTGGACCTTCTACGCCCCGCTTTCAACCACCTACGCCCCGGCCAGCGTGACCTTCTTCATCTTCGCCATCCACCTGATGGGCATCAGCTCGATCATGGGCGCGATCAACGTGATCGCCACCATCCTCAACCTGCGTGCCCCGGGCATGACCTTGATGAAGATGCCGCTGTTCGTCTGGACCTGGCTGATCACCGCCTTCCTGCTGATCGCGGTGATGCCGGTGCTGGCCGGCGTGGTGACCATGATGCTGATGGACATCCACTTCGGCACCAGCTTCTTCAGCGCCGCCGGTGGCGGCGACCCGGTGCTGTTCCAGCACGTGTTCTGGTTCTTCGGCCACCCCGAGGTGTACATCATGATCCTGCCGGCGTTCGGCGCGGTCAGCTCGATCATCCCGGCGTTCTCGCGCAAGCCGCTGTTCGGCTACACCTCGATGGTGTACGCCACCGGGGCGATCGCCTTTCTGTCGTTCATCGTCTGGGCCCACCATATGTTCGTGGTCGGCATCCCGGTGGTGGGCGAGCTGTTCTTCATGTACGCGACCATGCTGATCGCCGTGCCCACCGGGGTGAAGGTGTTCAACTGGGTCAGCACCATGTGGGAAGGCTCGCTGACCTTCGAGACGCCGATGCTGTTCGCCATCGCCTTCGTCATCCTGTTCACCATCGGCGGGTTCTCCGGGCTGATGCTGGCCATCGCGCCGGCGGACTTCCAGTACCACGACACCTACTTCGTGGTGGCGCACTTCCACTACGTGCTGGTGCCCGGGGCGATCTTCGGGATCTTTGCCTCGGCCTATTACTGGCTGCCGAAGTGGACTGGGCACATGTACGACGAGACCTTGGGCAAGTTGCACTTCTGGCTGTCGTTCATCGGCATGAACATGGCCTTCTTCCCCATGCATTTCGTCGGCCTGGCCGGCATGCCCCGGCGGATCCCCGACTACAACCTGCAGTTCGCCGACTTCAACATGGTCTCGTCGATCGGCGCGTTCATGTTCGGCGCCACGCAGATCTTCTTCCTGTTCATCGTCATCAAGTGCATCCGTGGCGGCGCGCCGGCGCCGGCCAAACCGTGGGACGGTGCCGAGGGGCTGGAGTGGTCGATACCGTCGCCGGCGCCCTACCACACCTTCCAGACTCCGCCGGAAGTGAAGTAGGAGCGCGCCCATGGACGGCCTGTCGCTGCGCCGCCTGGTTACCCGCCTGGTCATGCTGACCGTGGTGATGTTCGCCTTCGGCTTTGCCCTGGTGCCGATCTATGACGTGATGTGCAAGGCCTTCGGCATCAACGGCAAGACCGGCGGGCAGTACGAGGGCAGCCAGGTCAGCGACCCGACGCGCTCGGTGCGGGTGCAGTTCATGTCGACCAACGCTGGCGACATGAGCTGGGAGTTCCACTCCAGCGCCGACCAGATCGAGGTCAACCCAGGGGCGGTGAACCAGATGATCTTCATTGCCCGCAACCCGACCAAGCACCCGATGAGCGCCCAGGCCATCCCCAGCATCACCCCGGCCGAGGCGGCGGCGTATTTCCACAAGACCGAATGCTTCTGCTTCACCCAGCAGGTGCTGCAGCCTGGCGAACGCATCGAGATGCCGGTGCGCTTCATCGTCGACCGCGACCTGCCGGATTCGGTGAAACACCTGACCCTGGCCTACACCTTGTTCGACATCACCGCTCGCCACCCCCCGGTCGCCCAAGCCGCGACCGAGGGCGCCCGTTGAGGGAAGGAGATACGTCATGGCAAGCCACGAGCACTACTACGTACCGGCGCAGAGCAAGTGGCCGATCATCGCCACGATCGGCATGTTCATCACGGTGTTCGGCCTGGGCACCTGGTTCAACGACCTGAAGGCCGGCCACCCGGAATCCCACGGGCCGCTGATCTTCTTCGTCGGTGCGTTGTTCCTGGCGTACATGCTGTTCGGCTGGTTCGGCGCGGTGGTCAAGGAGAGCCATGCCGGGTTGTATAGCCCGCAGATGGACCGCTCGTTCCGCTGGGGCATGAGCTGGTTCATCTTTTCCGAGGTGATGTTCTTCATGGCCTTCTTCGGCGCGCTGTTCTACGTGCGCGTGCTGGCCGGGCCGTGGCTGGGCGGCGAAGGGGCCAAGGGCGTGGCGCACATGCTCTGGCCCAGTTTCGAATTCGCCTGGCCGCTGCTGCACACGCCAGACCCGAAGCTGTTCCCGCCGCCTAAAGAGGTGATCGACCCGTGGCACCTGCCGCTGATCAACACCATCCTGCTGGTGAGCTCCAGCGTGACCATCACCATTGCCCACCATGCCTTGCGCAAGGGGCACCGTGGACCGCTGAAGTTCTGGATGGCGCTGACCATTCTCCTGGGTATCAGCTTCATCACGTTGCAGGCCTACGAGTACCACGAGGCCTATACCAAGCTGGGGCTGACGTTGGGGTCGGGGATCTATGGCGCGACGTTCTTCATGCTGACCGGTTTCCACGGTGCGCACGTGACCTTGGGCACGATCATCCTGATCGTGATGTTCGTGCGTATTTTGCGCGGGCACTTCAATCCGGAGAAACACTTCGGCTTCGAGGCGGCCAGCTGGTACTGGCACTTCGTCGATGTGGTCTGGGTGGGCTTGTTCATCTTTGTGTATGTGCTCTAGGGCAAGCTACACACGACCCTGTGGGAGCGGGTTTACCCGCGAATGCGATGGTGGATTTGACACCGTATTCGCGGGTAAACCCGCTCCCACAGGGATCCAGGTGATTTCAAAACGGCGCGTGTGACACCAACTGCCCGCTGATCAAGCCCCAGGCCACCAGCCCGATGGTCAGGGCCGCCAGGGTGACACGCACGGTGAGGGCTTTGAGCAGCCGGGTCGACTGGTCGTCGTCCTTGACCAGGAACACCAGGCCACTGAACAGGCTGGCGACGGTGGCCAGCAGCATCAGGACTATCGCGGCCTTGAGCATGACGAGACTCCGGGGGGATGCGGTGATGAGTGCAAGTATAGCGTTCGACCTTGCGGGGCCACGGTGAGGCCGTTTCGCCCCGGCTGGATCCCGACCCTGGTGGTGCTCGCGCTGCTGCCGGGGCTGATCGCGCTTGGCTTCTGGCAACTGGGCCGGGCCGACGACAAGCGCGCCCTGATGGACAGCTACGCCGAACGCCAGGTGGAGGCGCCACTGGCCGCCGCCCAGCTTGCCCAGTTGCCCGACCCTGCCTTCTACCGTGTGCACCTCTATGGCCGTTTCGACGCTCGCCACAGCCTGTTGCTGGACAACCAGATGCGCGACGGCCAGGCCGGCGTCGAACTGCTGCAGCCCTTCCACGACCAGGCCAGCGGCCAGTGGCTGCTGGTCAATCGCGGCTGGTTGCCCTGGCCCGATCGGCGGGTGCCGGTGCAGTTCGTCACCTCCGATCAACCCCTGGCGCTGGATGCCTCGGTCTATGTGGCGCCCGGCAAGACCTTCCAGTTGCACCCCGACCCCGCCGGCGGCCAGTGGCCGCATTTGCTGACTGCCGTCGACCCGGCCGGCCTATGGCAACTGCTCGGGCGTGAAGGTTTCGCCCACGAGCTGCGCCTGGAGCCTGGGCCGGCCAGCTACCGACTGGGCTGGCCGGTGGTCGCCATGGGCCCGGAAAAGCACCTGGGCTATGCCGTGCAGTGGTTTGCCCTGGCCACCACGCTGGTGCTGCTTTACCTGTATTTCGGCTGGCACAACCACAACAAGGAGAACCGCCATGGCCGCCGCCACGAGTCCACTGAACGTGCCTGAAGGGCGCAAGGCCCGCGGGCGCTTGCAGCTGCTGTTGATCCTGTTCGTCGTACTGGGGCCGATGATCCTAGCCACCAGCATGTACAAGCTGCAGTTCTGGGTGCCGGAGGGGCGCAGCTTCCATGGGGTGATGATCGGCAATGGCCAGAGCCGCGCCGACATTGGCATCGATGCCCAGGACGAGCGCTGGCAGCTGTTGGTCAGCGCCCCGCAAGCCTGCGCCGATGAATGCCGCCAGCTGGTTTACCTGGCCCGGCAGATCCAGGTGGGCCTGGGCCGCGACGCCAGCCGCGCCAGCCATGCCCTGGCCGCCGCGCAGGCGCTCGATGCGGATTACCAGGCTGTGCTCGGTCGTGAATATCCACAGCTGCAACGCTACCCGCTGGATAGCCAGCGCTATCAGCAACAGGTCGGCGAGCCCGGCCCGCAGCTGTGGATCGTCGATCCCCACGGCAACCTGGTGCTGCGCTACGACGCCAAGGTCAACGGCAAGAAGGTGCTGGACGACCTGCGCCACCTGCTCAAGCTGTCCAACATTGGCTAGGAGCCTGCCATGGCCAGACCTGGATTTCGCCTTGCCGTGTTCGCCACCCTGCTGGCGTTGTTGGTGGTGCTGCTTGGCGCCTACACCCGCCTGACCCACGCCGGCCTCGGTTGCCCCGACTGGCCGGGTTGTTACGGCTTCATCAGCGTGCCCAAGAGCGAGGCGCAGTTGGCCCACGCCGAACTGCACTTCCCCGAGCACCCGGTGGAAGAGGCCAAGGGCTGGGCCGAGATGACCCACCGTTACTTCGCCGGCAGCCTGGCGCTGGTGATCGCCCTGCTCGCCTTCCAGGCCGTGCGCAGGCATGCCCGCGATGGCCAGCCTTATCGTCTGCCGGTGCTGTTGCTGGCGGTGGTACTGGCCCAGGCGGCCTTCGGCATGTGGACGGTGACGCTCAAGCTGTGGCCGCAGGTGGTCACCGCGCACCTGCTCGGCGGGTTCACCACCCTGAGCCTGCTTTTCCTGCTATCGCTGCGTCTATCCCGGGCCTTTGCGCCACTCCCCAAATTGCCTTTGAGCCTGCGCCGGATAGCTGCCCTGGCCTTGCTGGTGGTGATCGGCCAGATCGCCCTGGGGGGTTGGGTGAGTGCCAACTATGCGGCGGTGGCCTGTATCGACCTGCCCACCTGCCACGGCCAGTGGTGGCCGGCGGCGGACTTCAGCAACGGCTTCCATCTTACCCAGCATGTCGGCCCCAACTACCTGGGCGGGCAGTTGGACAGCGATGCGCGCACGGCGATCCATATCAGCCATCGCCTGGGCGCGTTGCTGGTGACGGCGGTGCTGCTGCTGCTCAGCTGGAAGCTCCAGCGCCATGGCCTGAGCGGCCTGGCGCGCCTGGTATTGCTGGCCCTGGGGCTGCAATTGAGCCTGGGCATCAGCAACGTGCTGCTGCACCTGCCGCTGGCCGTGGCGGTGGCGCATAACGCCGGCGGCGCCCTGCTGCTGTTGAGCATGGTGTTGGTGAACTACCGCATCCGCGTGGCCGACAAGGTGCGCGTAGGCCAAGGTTGGCGCCTGACCCCGGTCACCGGCGTGAGCCTCACCCATCACATGAGGAACGATTCGTGGCGACGCTTCTGAGCGCTGAGCGACAGCGCGCCGGTTGGCGCGACTATCTGGAGCTGACCAAGCCCAAGGTGGTGGTGCTGATGCTGATCACCTCGCTGGTGGGAATGTTCCTCGCCACCCGTGCCGGCGTGGCCTGGAGCGTGCTGCTGTTCGGCAACCTGGGCATCGCCCTGTGCGCGGGCGGCGCGGCGGTGGTCAACCATGTGCTGGACCGGCGCATCGACGCGCTGATGGCCCGCACCCACAAGCGCCCGTTGGCCCAGGGCCGGGTGGCGCCGCTGCCAGCGCTGTGCTTCGCCGCGCTGCTGGCGATGTCGGGGATGGGTTTGCTGCTGGCCTTCACCAATGCACTGACCGCTTGGCTGACCCTGGCCTCGCTGCTGGGCTATGCGGTGCTCTACACCGGCTTTCTCAAGCGTGCCACGCCGCAGAACATCGTGATCGGCGGTCTGGCCGGCGCGGCCCCGCCGCTGCTGGGGTGGGTGGCGGTCAGCGGGCATGTGAGTGCCGAGCCGCTGTTGCTGGTGCTGATCATCTTCGCCTGGACCCCACCGCATTTCTGGGCCCTGGCCATTCACCGTAGGGGCGAGTACGAAAAAGCGGATATTCCGATGCTGCCGGTGACCCACGGCGAGCGTTACACGGCCTTGCATATCCTGCTGTACACCTTGATTTTACTGGCGGTGAGCCTGCTGCCCTACGCCATCCACATGAGCGGGCCGCTGTACCTGGCCTGTGCCCTGGGGCTGGGCCTGCGCTTCCTGCACTGGGCTTGGGTGTTGTACCGTGGCACCCGGCCGCACGCGGCGATCAACACGTTCAAGTACTCTATCGGCTACCTGTTCGCCCTGTTCATCGCCCTGCTCGTTGACCACTACTTGTTGCTGAACCTATGACCCGAACCCAGAAAACCGTATTCATCCTTGTTGCCCTGGTCGCGCTGATCATGGGCCTGACCGTCAACAAGGTGCTCAGTGACCGGGGGCAGTTGAACCCCACTGAACTGATCGACGCCGGCATCATCCTGCTGCCGCAGAGCCGCACCGTGCCGGATGTGTCGATGACCGACCAGAATGGCCAGCCCGTTGCGATGGATCAGCTCAAGGGCAAGTGGTCGCTGCTGTTCTTCGGCTACACCTACTGCCCGGACATCTGCCCGACCACCCTCGCCCAGTTGCGCCAGGTGAAGAGCGAGCTGCCGAAGGAGGCGTGGGAGCGCTTGCAGGTGGTGCTGGTGAGCGTCGACCCGAACCGCGACACGCCGAACCAGCTCAAGCAGTACCTGGGCTATTTCGATAAGGATTTCGTCGGGGTAACGGGGACTATCGAGGATACCCAGAAGCTGGCCAACGGCCTGAGCATTCCGTTCATTCCGGCCGACACCAGCAAGCCGGGCTACACCGTGGATCACAGCGGCAACCTGGCGGTCGTGGGGCCGGATGGGCGTCAGCGCGGGTTCATTCGTGCGCCGTTCAATAACCAGAAGCTGGTGGCGCAGTTGCCGGGGCTGGTCAAGCGGGATTGAGGCAGACCTCAAAAGCTTCGCGGGTAAATCGCAGCGGCGGTTCGCCGCTGCGATTTACCCGCGAAGAATCCAGCGCGATAGGTCGGCTTAGAACGCCGGAACCACAGCGCCTTTGTACTTCTCGGTGATGAACTGCTTCACCTCGGGCGAGTGCAGCGCCGCAGCCAGTTTCTTCATGGCGTCGGAGTCTTTGTTGTCCGGGCGGGCAACCAGGATGTTCACGTACGGCGAGTCGCTGCCTTCGATGGCCAGCGCGTCCTTCTCAGGGTTGAGCTTGGCTTCCAGCGCGTAGTTGGTGTTGATCAGGGCCGCATCGACCTGGGTCAGCACGCGCGGAATGGTGGCCGCTTCCAGCTCACGGAATTTCAGGCCCTTGTCGTTGCCGGTGATGTCTTTCACGGTCGACAGGATGTTCTTGTTGTCCTTGAGCTTGATCACACCGGCCTTGTCCAGCAGCAGCAGGGCGCGGCCGCCGTTGGTGGCGTCGTTGGGGATGACCACGGTGGCGCCGGAGGCCAGCTCGTCGAGCTTCTTGACCTTGGCCGAGTACACGCCCAGCGGCTCGATGTGCACACCGGCGACGCTGACCAGGTTGGTCTTCTTGGCCTTGTTGAATTCATCCAGGTACGGCTGGTGCTGGAAGAAGTTGGCGTCCAGGCGCTTTTCGGCCACCTGTACGTTCGGCTGGATGTAGTCGGTGAATTCCTTGACCTTCAGCTCCACGCCCTCTTTCGCCAGTTGCGGTTTGACGAAGTTGAGGATCTCGGCGTGCGGCACCGGGGTGGCGGCGACGGTCAAGGTTTCGGCGTGGGCCGAGAAGGCCGCAACGGCGGCGACAACAGCAAGCAGCTTCTTCATTGATCACTCCTTGTGAGGGCCGCGACGGCCCCCGAACGGGTCGGCCGGGCCGACCTCATTGGGGTTACTTACGGGAAAAATGCACAACCAGTTTGTCGCCGATCATCTGCAGGACTTGAACCAGGATGACCAGCAGCACCACGGTGACGATCATCACGTCGGTCTGGAAACGCTGGTAGCCGAAGCGGATCGACAGGTCGCCCAGCCCGCCGGCGCCGACCACACCGGCCATGGCCGTGTAGGACACCAGGGTGATGGCGGTGACGGTGGTGGCGGCGATGATGCCCGGCATGGCTTCAGGCAGCACCGCCTTGAAGATGATCTGGCGGGTGGTGGCGCCCATCGACTGGGTCGCTTCGATGATGCCGCGGTCCACTTCGCGCAGCGCGGTTTCCACCAGGCGTGCGAAGAACGGCGTGGTCCCCACCACCAGCGGCGGGATGGCCCCGGCGACGCCCAGCGAGGTGCCGGTGATCAGCACCGTGGCGGGGATCATCACGATCAGCAGGATGATGAACGGCAGCGAGCGCACGATGTTGACGATGGTCGCCATCACCGCATAGATCTGCTTGTGCTCGAACATCTGCCGTGGCCCGAACAGGAACAGCAGCACGCCCAGGGGCAGGCCCAGCAGCACGGTGAAGACCAGCGAGGTGAACAGCATGATCAGGGTGTCGCCGGTGGCCAGCCAGATTTCGGCCCAGTCGACGTTGGCAAAGAAATTCAGGGCGTCCATCAACGCAGTACCTCCATATGTACGTCAGCTGCAGTGAAGCGGGCGAATGCCGCGTCCATGTCCCCGCCGATCAGGGCGAGGGTCAGCTGGCCATAGGGGATGTCCTTGATGCGGTCGATGCGCCCGGCAAGGATGCTGTAGTCGACCCCGGTTTCGCGGGCCACGGTGCCCAGCAGCGGCGCATAGGTGGCATCGCCCTGGAAGGTCAGGCGCACGATGCGCCCCGGCACATGGGCGAAGTCGTCGCGCTGGTCGTTCTCGTCGACCTGCTCGTCTTCCTGGACGAAACGCTTGGTAGTGGCGTGCTGCGGGTGCAGGAACACCTCGGCCACCGGGCCGTGCTCGACGATCTGCCCGGCATCCATCACCGCCACGCGGTCGCAGACCCGGCGGATCACGTCCATCTCGTGGGTGATCAGCACGATGGTCAGCTTGAGTTCGCGGTTGATCTCGGCCAGCAGTTGCAGCACCGAGGCGGTGGTTTGCGGGTCGAGGGCACTGGTGGCCTCGTCGCATAGCAGGATCTTGGGGTTGGTGGACAGGGCGCGGGCAATGCCGACGCGCTGCTTTTGCCCGCCCGACAGCTGTGCCGGGTACTTCTTGGCGTGCTCCGAAAGGCCGACGCGGGCCAGCAGCTCGCTCACGCGCTTGTCGATCGCGGCGCGGGGCAGCTCGCCCGCCAGCACCAGCGGCAGGGCGACGTTGTCGGCGACGGTCTTGGAGGCCAGCAGGTTGAAGTGCTGGAAGATCATCCCGACCTGCTGGCGGAAGCGGCGCAGCTGGTTGGCATCGAAGGCGGTGACGTCTTCACCGTCGACGATGATCTTGCCGCCGCTCGGGGCCTCGAGGCGGTTGATCAGGCGCAGCATGGTGCTTTTGCCGGCGCCGGAGTGGCCGATCAGGCCGAACACCTGGCCATCTTCGATGGTCAGGCTGGTCGGGTTCAGGGCCGGGATATCCCTACCGGCGACGCGGTAGGTCTTATGGACGTTTTGAAACTCGATCACTGAGCGAACCTTGTGGGGCGCATGGAATTTGGGTCAGCGGTTAGCTGGGGTCGCGCATTTTAGCCTTTTCCCATAGGCGTTCTTAGCATTTATTTGTGATCTGTCCAATCCGTTGGGCATAACGCGACAACCGGCAATCCTGATTGAACGCTCGCCAAGGCCTCCCAGTCACTAGTTGAACAAGCCCGTACGGGCAGCCTGAAGACTGATGAGGAGAGCCGAACATGGCCAGCAAGAAAGCGCCGCAGCCGAAGGAAAGCCAGGTAGCGGGCACCGATACTCCCGACCGGGCCAATACCAATGCCAAGTTGCAAAGCCTGGAGACGTTTCGCAGCGATGCCACGGGGCAGGCGCTGCGCACCAACCAGGGCGTCAAGGTCGCCGACAACCAGAACAGCCTCAAGGCTGGCGCGCGCGGGCCGTCGCTGCTCGAAGACTTCATCATGCGCGAGAAGATCACCCACTTCGACCATGAGCGCATCCCCGAACGTATCGTCCACGCTCGGGGCGCCGGCGCCCATGGCTACTTTCAAAGCTATGGCTGCCATGCCGAGCTGACCAAGGCCGGCTTCCTGCAGGACTCGGAGAAGATCACCCCGGTGTTCGTGCGGTTTTCCACCGTGCAGGGGCCGCGCGGTTCGGGCGATACCGTGCGTGATGTGCGCGGGTTCGCGGTGAAGTTCTATACCGACGAAGGCAACTTCGACCTGGTCGGCAACAACATGCCGGTGTTCTTCATTCAGGACGCGATCAAGTTCCCCGACTTCGTGCACGCGGTGAAGCCCGAGCCGCACAACGAGATACCCACCGGCGGCTCGGCCCATGACACGTTCTGGGACTTCGTCTCGCTGGTGCCGGAGACGGCGCACATGGTCATCTGGGCCATGTCCGACCGCGCCATCCCGCGTAGCCTGCGGATGATGGAGGGCTTTGGCGTGCACACCTTCCGCCTGGTCAATGCCGACGGCGTGGCCAGTTTCGTCAAGTTCCACTGGAAGCCTCGCCAGGGCGTGCATTCGCTGCTGTGGGACGAGGCACAGAAGCTGGCCGGCAAGGACGCCGATTACCATCGCCGCGACCTGTGGGAGGCCATCGAGACTGGTAATTGCCCCGAATGGGAGCTGGGCGTGCAGGTCGTTGCCGAGGCAGATGAACACAAATTCGAGTTCGACCTGCTCGACCCGACCAAGCTGATCCCCGAGGAACTGGTACCGGTGACCCCGCTGGGCAAGATGGTGCTCGATCGCAACCCGGACAACTTCTTTGCCGAGGTGGAGCAGGTTGCCTTTTGCCCCGGGCATATCGTGCCGGGCATCGATTTCAGCAATGACCCCTTGCTGCAGGGCCGGCTGTTCTCCTACACCGACACGCAGATCAGCCGCCTCGGTGGACCGAACTTCCACGAAATCCCGATCAACCGGCCCATCGCGCCCAACCACAGCAGCCAGCGTGATGCCATGCACCGCATGACCCTCGACAAGGGCCGCGCCGCCTACGAGCCGAACAGCATCGATGGTGGCTGGCCGAAAGAGACGCCGCCGGCTGCGCAACAAGGGGGCTTCGAGAGTTATGAGGAACGCATCGACGCGAACAAGATCCGCCAGCGCAGCGCGTCGTTCGCTGACCACTTCTCCCAGGCACGGCTGTTCTTCCAGAGCATGAGCGCGAGCGAGCAGCAGCACATCATCAAGGCCTACAGCTTCGAGCTGGGCAAGGTTGAGCGCGAAGCGATCCGGGTGCGGGAGGTGAACGAAATACTCGCCAACATCGATCTGAAGCTGGCAGCGGCGGTGGCAGGCAACCTCGGGCTGCCGGCGCCCAAGGCGGGGACGGTCAAGGTAAAAGTCGGCAAGCCAGCGCAGTCAAAGGCTTTGAGCCAGATGAACCACCCGGGGAACATCGGTATCAAGGGGCGCAAGGTCGCCGTGCTGGTGGCCAATGGCGTGGACGGCGCCAGCGTCGACAAGGTCGTCAAGGCCCTGGAGGCGCAGAGTGCCCGGCCCATGTTGCTGGGGCCGACTTCGGCGCCGGTGAAGACCATTGATGGCCAGCTGTTGCCGGTGGGTGCCGCCATGGAGGGCATGCCGTCGGTCATGTTCGACGGGGTGTGGGTGCCGGCCGGCAAGGCTTCGCTGGAAGCGCTGCAGGGCAGCGGCGTGGCCAGGCATTTTCTGCTGGAGGCTTACAAGCACCTCAAGCCCATGGGGTTGGCCGTGGACGGCAAGCTGCTGTTGAACACATTGGGGTTGAAGGAGGATGCGGGATTGCTGTTGGGAGATCAGCAGAAGGTGTTCGAGCAGTTCTTCAAGGCTGTTGAAGGGCACCGGCTGTGGGTGCGGGAGGCGGCTGCCGAATCTGTGCCGGCCTAGGGGCGGGCTGCTTTGCAGCCCATCGCCGGCAAGCCGGCTCCCACAGGTTGCAGGTGATCCCTGTGGGAGCCGGCTTGCCGGCGATGAGGCCCTGACAGGCTTACTGCTGATGGGGGATCAATACCACCTGCGCCGGCAGCGAACGCTGGATCTCGTGCTTCTGGTTCAGCACGAAGCCACTGTCGAACTTGTGCACGCGCTTGTGCAGCAGCGTCTTGAGCCAGGGCGCATCCTGGGTGCGGGGCACCTGGAACACCACGTCGCACTGGTAGTTCACCACGTCGGCGGCGATGTCATCGAGCTGGCGGCGCAGGGCGCGGCTGTCGGTGGTCTTCAGGGCGACCACGGTGCTCGGGGCGGTTGGGTCGAGCAGCCGGGCCTTGGGTTGTGCCGCAGCGGCCTTGAGGGCAGCCTCGGCTTTTTCCAGCTCGGCCTTGCGTGCCTGGGCCATGGTGTCGCCACCGGTCACGGCCGGTGCTTGCGGCATCAGTGCACGGGCGCGGGCCAGCGCGGTGGCGGCGGCATTCACATCGCCTTTCTGCAGGACGATCTGGCTTCGGCGCAGATACGCTTCGGCCAGCTGACGCTGGTGGGGCTCCAGGCGCGCATCGTCGGGTGCCTGGGCCTGCAGGGCGGCCAGTTGATCTTCGGCGGTGGCCAGCTCATTGCTGGCAATGTTCTGCTCCAGCTGCTGCCAGGCATCCGGTTGGGCAGGCGCGGCCGGCTGCTCGGCGGGCGTGCTGGCGCAGGCCGTCAGGAACAGGGAAAACGCGGCAACAAGCAGATAACGTGAGGCGAACGGCTTCATTCCTGCGACTCTCTATTTGCGCAAAAAGCGAGCAAGTCTACACCCAGGTGCGCACGCTCGAAAATAGGTCTGATTGACCTTGAACCTGCGTAAAGGTTGCAGGCTGCGTTGGTTCACAGCCTGATTTTTCAGCGCTTTGGCAACGCCAGGCTCAGCAAGAATAGCACCGCCGCGCAGACCACGATCGACGGCCCGGCGGGGGTGTCCTTGAACCACGACATGGCCAGCCCCCCGCACACGGCCGTGACCCCCAGCAGGCTGGCGCCCAGGGCCATCTGCTCCGGTGAGCGGGCGTGACGCTGTGCCGCGGCCGCCGGGATGATCAGCAACGAGGTGATCAGCAACACGCCGACAATCTTCATCGCTACCGCGATCACTACGGCGATCAGCAGCATCAACGCCAGGCGCAGGCCCGCCACGGGCAGCCCTTCGACCATCGCCAGCTCCTCGTGCACGGTGACGGCCAGCAAGGGGCGCCAGAACATCGCCAGCAGCACCAGCACCAGCGCACTGCCGCCGAGGATCCAGGCCAGGTCGGTGGTGCTGATCGCCAGCAGGTCACCGAACAGGTAGGCCATCAGGTCGATCCGCACGTCGTGCATGAAGCTCAGCGCCACCAGCCCCAGCGACAGGGTGCTGGGGGCGAGGATGCCGAGCAGGGTGTCGGACGCCAGCGGCTGGCGCTGTTGCAGGGTCACCAGCAGGATTGCCAGTAACAGGCAGCCGACCGTCACCGCCAGCGCCGGGCTGACATCCAGGGCCAGGCCCAGCGCCACGCCGAGCAGCGCGGCATGGGACAGGGTGTCGCCGAAATAGGCCATGCGCCGCCACACCACGAACGAGCCGAGGGGGCCGGCCACCAGCGCCAGCGCCAGGCCGGCAAGCAAGGCATACAGAAGAAAATCAGCCATGCTTGCAGTGCTCTCCGTGAACATGGGTGCCAGGGGCGATCACTGCGCCGTGCAGGTCGTGGCTGTGATCGTGATGGTGGTGGTAGACGGCCAGGCTCTTGGCGTTCTGGCCGAACAGCTCGACGAAGGCCGGGTCGCCACTGACCTGCTCCGGGTGGCCCGAGCAGCAGACGTGGCGGTTGAGGCAGACCACCTGGTCGGTGGTGCTCATCACCAGGTGCAGATCGTGGCTGACCATCAGCACGCCGCAGCCATGGCGATCGCGCAGACGGGTGATGAGGTTGTACAGCTCGGTCTGGCCGACCACGTCGACACCCTGCACCGGCTCGTCCAGCACCAGCAGCTCGGGCTCGCGCAGCAGTGCGCGGGCCAGCAGCACACGCTGCATCTCGCCACCGGAGATGGTCTGGATCGGGCTGTCGATCACCTGCTCGGCACCGACTTCCTGCAGCGCCGACAAGGCTGCCGCGCGGTCTACCCCGGGCACCAGGCGCAGGAAACGCAGCACCGACAGCGGCAGCGTCGGGTCTACCTGGATTTTCTGCGGCATGTAGCCGATGCGCAGTTTGGGCTTGCGCCAGACTTTGCCGCGGTGCGGTTTGAGCAGCCCCAGTACGGCGCGCACCAAGGTGGTCTTGCCGGCACCGTTGGGGCCGATCAGGGTGACGATCTGCTTCGGTGCCACCGCCAGGTCGATGCTGTCGAGCACCGCTTCACCGCCGAAGCTGACGCCGACCTGCTCAAGGCGGATCAGGGCATCGCTCATGCCGCGCCCCGGCAGTTGGCGCACAGGCCGACGATTTCCACGGTCTGGGTTTCGACGCTGAAGCCCACGCCCTTGGCGCTGGCGATGATTGCGTCGCTGATGCTGTCCTGCTCCAGCTCGATGGCCACGTGGCACTCGCGGCAGATCAGGAACTGGCCTTGGTGCGCGTGCTCGGGGTGGCTGCAGCCGATGAAGGCGTTGAGCGAGGCGATGCGGTGCACCAGGCCGTTGTCGAGCAGGAAGTCGAGGGCGCGGTACACGGTCGGCGGCGCCGCACGGCGGCCATCCTGCTCGCTGAGCACGGCGAGGATGTCGTAGGCACCCAGCGGCTTGTGGCTCTGCCACACCAGCTCCAGCACGCGGCGGCGCAAGGCGGTCAGGCGCAGGCCCTGACGGGTGCACAACGTGTCGGCCTCGGCCAGTGCGCTGTGTACGCAGTGGGAGTGATCGTGGGGGCGGTGGGCCAGCGGCGTGATGGACATGGGCAGCGACGGTTCAGGATGGAGACGTTATTATGTTACCTGTTTCTGACGAGCCGAGTAGCCACCGTGTCCCGATTCCTTGCCCTGTTTGTCGCTTTCATCGCCTGTTCGGCCCAGGCCGACGTGCGCGTGCTGACCAGCATCAAGCCCCTGCAACAGATTGCCGCTGCGGTGCAGGACGGTGTCGGCAGCCCGGATGTGCTGCTGCCGCCGGGCGCCTCCCCGCATCACTACGCGCTGCGCCCGTCTGACGTGCGCAAGGTTGGCGATGCCGACCTTTTGTACTGGATTGGCACGGACATGGAGAGCTTCCTGCCCCGCGTGCTGGGTAGCCGTGGCAAGCCGACCGTGGCCGTGCAGTCGCTGGCTGGCATGCAACTGCGTCATTTCGGTGAGGACAGCCATTCTCACGACGAAGACGACCACGACGATCACGACCATGACCACCGCCCGGGCAGCCTCGATGCTCACCTGTGGCTGTCGTCGGTCAACGCGCGGGTGATTGCGACGAAGATGGCCGCTGACCTGGCGGCGGCCGACCCAGCCAATGCGGCACGTTACCAGGGCAACCTGAAAGCTTTCGTCGAGCGCCTGGATGCCCTGGACCTGCGCATCAAGCAGCGTGTTGCGGGGATCGCCGGCAAGCCGTATTTCGTATTCCATGAAGCGTTCGACTACTTCGAGGCCAACTATGGCCTCAAGCACACCGGCGTGTTCAGTGTCGCTGCCGAAGTGCAGCCGGGCGCGCAGCACGTCGCCGCGATGCGCAAGCGCCTGCAGGAAGTGGGTAAGACGTGTGTGTTCAGCGAGCCGCCGCTGCGCCCGCGCCTGGCCGAGACGCTGACGGCGGGGCTGCCGGTACGCTTGGCTGAGCTGGATGCCTTGGGCGGCACCGATCCGGTGGACGCCAAGGGCTATGAGCGCTTGCTGGAGAAGCTGGGTGGCGATCTGGCGGGGTGCCTGGAGCAGCTTTGAGGTCTGCTCGGGCCCCATCGCCGGCAAGCCGGCTCCCACAAGAGCAGCACGAGCGCTGTAACTGTGGGAGCCGGCTTGCCGGCGATGGGTGCGCCTCGGTTACAAGGCGAACGGCAGCTTCAATGCCACCTGCTGGCGCTGCGCCAAGCGTACTTCGAACTCGCTTGGGTCATGGATCATCACGTCCATCCCGGCAAACGCCTGCGCGGCAATCAGGCGCGATAGCCAGAAGCGCACGCACGCCAGGCGCAACATCTGCGGCCACAGTTCGGCTTCGGCCGCGGTGAATGGCCGCAACGCCGCGTAGGCGCCCAGCAGCGCCTGGGCGCGGGGCAGGTCGAGGCCGCTGTGCTCGTCCAGGCACCAGTCGTTCACGGTGATGGCGATGTCATACAGCATTGGCCCGGAGCAGGCGTTGTAAAAGTCGATCACACCGGTCAGGTGAGTGCCTTCGAACATCACGTTGTCGCGGAACAGGTCGGCGTGCAGGTTGGCCTTGGGCAAGGCGAGGATCTGCGCCTTGTGCGCGGTGATCTCGTCCAGCGCCGGTTGCAGCAATTGCGCCTGCTCGGGGGTCAGGCCCGGCAGCAACTCGGCACCGGACGCCAGCATCCAGTCCAGGCCACGGTCGGTACGGCGCTCGATGATGTGCTCGCGGGTTGCCAGGTGGATATGCGCGAGCAATTCACCCACCTGGGCGCAGTGCTGGTTGTTCGGTGCTTTCACGTGCTTGCCCGACAGCCGCGGCTGCAGCAGTGCCGGCTTGCCGCACAGCTCGCGCAGGCCATTGCCGTCGCGATCGCGCAGGGCATAGGGCACGGGCATGTCGGCTGTGTGCAGCACATCGAGCAGCTCGATGAAAAACGGCATGTCTTCCACCGGCCCACGCTCGACCAGTGTCAGCACGTATTCCCCTTGTTCCAGGCTGACGAAGAAATTGCTGTTCTCGGTGCCGGCGGCAATGCCCTGGAAGTCGAGCAGACGGCCCAGCTCGTAGGGCGCCAGAAAGGTTTCCAGCTCAGGCCGGGACACAGGGGTGAAGACTGACATGTTGAAAAATTGCCCATGCGGGCACTTCCCCCGGGAAGTGCCTGGTTGATAAGAACGATACGCGTTACTGGCTTACCACTCGAAGATCTTCCAGGCCGGGATCAGCATGTCCGGCTGGTCGGAACGAATGAAGTTGGCATCGGTGCCATCCGCGCGTACCAGGAAATAAGGCTTGCCGTTTTTCGGCGTGATCTTGATCGCATACAGGAAGCCGTTTTGCCGGTATTCCTGGATGGTTTTGTCGCCTTCCGTGCGAATGGTCACATCGGGATCTGCCGATGGGGCGTCGTCCGCCGCCAGGGTGACGACTGGCATGGTTGCCAACAGGCCGAGCACTAACAGGCGATTCAATGTACGCATGATAACCTAGTCCCTTTGTCGTCAATGATTCTGGCTATTCTAGCGCCGGACCCGTCGAAAAGGTTGATTCTCCTCATGAGCCAAGCGCCCCTCGTCCTGGTGGACGGTTCCTCCTACCTCTACCGTGCCTTCCACGCGCTGCCGCCGTTGACCACTTCCAAAGGCCTGCCCACCGGCGCGGTCAAGGGCGTGCTGAACATGCTCAAGAGCCTGCGCAAGCAATACCCCGACAGCCTGTTCGCGGTGGTGTTCGATGCCAAGGGCGGGACCTTCCGCGATGCCATGTTCGCCGAGTACAAGGCCAACCGCCCAAGCATGCCCGACGACCTGCGGGTGCAGGTCGAGCCGCTGCATGCCAGCGTGCGTGCCCTGGGCTACCCGCTGCTGTGTGTCGAGGGTGTGGAGGCCGATGACGTGATCGGCACCCTGGCCCGCAGCAGCGCGGCCGCCGGCCGGCCGGTGATCATCTCGACCGGCGACAAGGACATGGCCCAACTGGTGGACGGCCACGTTACGCTGGTCAACACCATGACCGGTAGCGTGCTGGACGTGGCTGGCGTGCACGAGAAGTTTGGCGTCGGTCCCGAACACATCATCGACTTCCTCGCCCTGATGGGCGACAAGGTCGACAACATCCCCGGCGTGCCGGGCGTTGGCGAGAAGACCGCGGTGGGCCTGTTGACCGGTATCGGTGGCGGGCTGAGCGATGTGTACCAGAACCTGGACAAAGTCGCGGGCCTGGCCATTCGCGGGGCCAAGACCCTGGCCGCCAAGCTTGAGGAGCATCGCGACGCGGCCTTCCTTTCCTACGAGCTGGCCACCATCAAGTGCGATGTGGAGCTGGATGTCGAGGTTGACGCCCTGGTTTGCGGCGAGCCGGACCGTGAAGCCTTGCTGGCGTTGTACACCGAGATGGAGTTCAAGAGCTGGGTCGCCGAGGTGCAGCGTGATGCTGCCCAGGCAGCTCCCAAGGGCGCCGCCACTGGCACTGCCAATGTGCTCGAGGCACCTGCGGCCAAGGTCGAGCCGCAGTACGAAACCATCCTTGACCAGGCGCGTTTCGACGCCTGGCTGGAGAAGCTGCGTCAGGCACCGCTGTTCGCCTTCGACACCGAAACCACCGGCCTTGATGCGCAGAAGGCGCAACTGGTCGGCCTGTCGTTCGCCATCGAACCCAATGTGGCTGCCTACGTGCCCCTGGCCCACGACTATGAAGGCGCGCCTGCCCAGTTGGACCGCGAGGCAGTGCTGCAGGCGCTCAAGCCGCTGCTGGAAGACCCGGCCAAAGGCAAGATCGGCCAGAACGCCAAGTACGACATCAACATCTTGGCCAACGGCAGCCCGGCCATCCAGATGCGCGGCGTGGCCTACGACACCATGCTCGAGTCCTACGTGCTCAACTCCACCGCCAGCCGTCACGACATGGACAGCCTGGCGCAGAGGTACCTCGAGCACACCACCATCAGCTTCGAAGACATCGCCGGCAAGGGCGCCAAGCAGCTGACCTTCAACCAGATCCCGCTGGAGAAGGCCGGCCCCTACGCCGCCGAGGACGCCGACATTACCCTGCGCCTGCACCATGCGTTGCAGGCGCGGCTGGCCGAAACGCCGAGCGTGCTGCCAGTGCTGATGGACATCGAGATGCCGCTGGTGCCGGTGCTGGCGAAGATCGAGCGCCAGGGCGCGTTGGTCGATGCCGCGCTGCTGGGGGTGCAGAGCGGTGAGCTGGGGGCGAAGATGGTCGAGCTGGAGCGCGAGGCGTTCGAGCTGGCCGGCGAGGAATTCAACCTGGGCTCACCCAAGCAACTGGGGGTGATCCTCTACGACAAGCTGGGCATGCCGGTGCTGAGCAAGACCGCCAAGGGCCAGCCGTCCACCGCCGAAGCCGTGCTGGACGACCTGGCCGAGCAAGGCTACCCGCTGCCCAAGGTGCTGATGCAGTACCGCAGCCTGAGCAAGCTCAAGAGCACCTACACCGACAAGCTGCCGGGGCAGATCAACCCGCGTACCGGGCGTGTGCATACCTCTTACCAGCAGGCGGTCGCCGCCACCGGGCGTCTGTCGTCCAGCGACCCGAACCTGCAGAACATTCCCGTGCGCACCGCCGAAGGCCGACGCATCCGCCAGGCCTTTGTCGCAAGCCCCGGCTACAAGCTGCTGGCGGCGGACTATTCGCAGATCGAGCTGCGCATCATGGCTCACCTGGCCAAGGACGAAGGGCTGTTGCACGCGTTCCGCAACGACCTGGACGTGCACCGCGCCACCGCCGCCGAAGTCTTCGGCGTGGCGCTGGAGCAAGTCACCACCGACCAGCGCCGCAGCGCCAAGGCGATCAACTTCGGCCTGATCTACGGCATGAGCGCATTCGGCCTGGCCAAGCAGATCGGTGTCGACCGCAAACAGTCCCAGGACTACATCGACCGCTACTTCGCCCGTTACCCGGGCGTGCTGGCCTATATGGAACGCACCCGCGCCCAGGCGGCCGAGCAGGGCTTCGTCGAAACCTTGTTCGGGCGCCGCCTGTACTTGCCGGACATCAACGCCAAGAACCCGGCCCTGCGCAAAGGCGCCGAACGCACCGCGATCAACGCGCCGATGCAGGGCACTGCGGCGGACATCATCAAGCGCGCCATGGTGGCGGTGGACAACTGGCTGACCGACAGCGGGCTGGATGCGCGGGTGATCCTGCAGGTGCACGACGAACTGGTGCTGGAAGTGCGCGAAGACCTGGTGGAGCAGGTCAAAGATGAAATTCGCGGCTACATGAGTGGCGCCGCCGAGCTGGACGTGCCGCTGCTGGTGGAAGTGGGCGTCGGCTCGAATTGGGACGAAGCTCACTAAACGCGGGGTAAAAGCTGTGTAGGATCTGCGACGTGGTGTCGCGGGTCCTGGCCTTAGATCGGCTGGTTCATGAAACTATTTCAAATAGTTTTGAGGGCCTCGGAACTAATCCGGTGAACCGCCACTCAGAGTAACTGAATGGCTGGTGAAGCCTTTCGATGCTCCTATGTTGTGTTAAGTGTTGGCAGATATCTGGACCCCGCCCTAGCGGTCCGGACTTAGACCCCGAACTTCCCCCTCCCCATACGAAGTCCGGGGTTTTTTTTTGCCCGCAATTCAGCGTTTGCGGGGGCATCGTGGGGCCGGCGCACCGCCGCTCCCACGCACCCAGCTCGAAAGCACTCACGCCACCGGCTTGTCTTCCAGCTCCATCCAGTCCGCCAGCACGCGGTAAGCCTCTTCCAGGCCCAGGCGCTTGGGCGCCGAGAACAGCTGGATGGTGGTGCTGTCGCCCCAGCCCTTGCGAATTTCCGACTGCACCTTGAGCAGGGTGTTCTTGCCGGCACCGTGGGTCAGCTTGTCGGCCTTGGTCAACAGGATGTGCATGGGCATGCCGCTGGCCTTGGCCCAGTCGAGCATCATCTTGTCGAAGTCGGTCATCGGATGGCGCACGTCTATCATCAGGATCACCCCGCGCAGGCATTCGCGGCTGCCCAGGTAGGCTTCCAGGTGCTTTTGCCAGTGTTGCTTGAGCGGGATCGGCACTTTTGCATAACCGTAGCCCGGCAGGTCGACCAAACGCCGTTCATCGTCCAGACTGAAGAAATTCAACAGCTGGGTGCGGCCTGGGGTCTTGGAAGTCCGCGCCAGGCTGGCATGGGTCAGGGTGTTGAGGGCGCTGGATTTGCCGGCGTTGGAACGGCCGGCGAAGGCCACCTCGTAACCCTGGTCTTCAGGGCATTGTTCGACCTTGGCGGCGCTGAGGGCGAAGGTGGCTTTCTGGCAGAGGCCGAGGATGGGGTTCTTGACTTGCATGGGATATCCGATGTGGGTGTTGCCCGGCACTGGAACGGTTGGCCCAGGCGCGGCAAGCGGTGTCGTTTCCGTTTGGATGACGGAAGTATATAATGCCCCAGTTTTTGTGTGCTCATTCTCCCAGCGAAGGAGAACGGGCATGGGGTGCCGAACAATAGCTCGCGCAACAGAACGCAGCGCGGCCCCCAACCCTGTCAGGTCGTTCCGCATGGCGAAATGGCTGCTTGCTGTCGGTATGTTCCTGCCGTATTTCAGCGCACAGGCTACACAGGATCCCGAGGCGTTGTACAACCGCACGTGTGCGGCCTGTCACGCCGGACAGTTGCCACAGGCCCCAAAACGGGGTGACCGGGCGGCCTGGGAGCCAAGGCTGGCGCAAGGCATGGCGCAACTGGTGGCGCATGTTACACAGGGTTTCAAGGCTATGCCGCCGCGTGGATTGTGCATGGACTGCAGTGCCGAGGACTACCGATTGGTCATCCTTTGGATGAGCGGCAGTCCCGATACATAACATTTCACCCTTAGCCGTGTTGGATTAGCTGATGAACAAACTAGTCGTGAGTCTGCTGTTGACCATGGGTGTCGCGGGTGCGGCCACTGCTGCCGAACCCATCAAAGGCGATGCTGCCGCTGGCCAGGCCAAGACGGCCGTCTGTGGCGCCTGCCACAACCCCGACGGCAACAGCCTGGCGCCGAACTTCCCGAAACTCGCCGGCCAAGGCGAACGTTATCTCGAAAAACAGCTGCAGGATATCAAGGCCGGCAAGCGTACCGTGCTGGAAATGACGGGCATGCTCGCCAACTTCAGCGACCAGGACCTGGCCGATATCGCCGCGTACTTCTCCAGCCAGAAAGGCAGTGTCGGCGCAGCCGACCCGAAACTGGTGGAACGAGGCCGCGCGTTGTTCAACGGCGGCGACCTGGAAAAAGGCATGCCCGCCTGTACCGGCTGCCACTCGCCCAACGGCGCAGGGATCGCCCTGGCCGGTTTCCCGCACCTCGGTGGCCAGCACTCGCAGTACGTGACCAAGCAGCTCACTGATTTCCGTGAGGGCAACCGCACCAACGACGGCGACGCCATGACCATGCGCACTATCGCCGGTAAGCTGAGCAACAAGGATATCGAGGCGCTCTCCAGCTACATCCAGGGGTTGCACTGAGGTCAGTCGCCAGGTCCTGGCGTCTCTTTGCCGGCAACAGGGCTTCGCAACCCGCGCGTTAACAATGGGTTAATGATGTGCGACAAAGATGAAAGGGCAGCCCGTGCTGCCCTTTTTTTCGTTCAGGGTCGTACACTACAGAACTCACGCCCTTCCCGGCCTGTCCCAGACAGGTCGCGTCGAGGCGACCAAAGACTGCTCAGGAGTAAAGCATGCGTAAACTGATTCTCAGCGCTGCGCTGGTCGCCGCCAGCGTGTTCGGTATGACCGCCGTACAGGCCGCGGAGCCTGCCACCGCCGGCAAGGAATATATCGAGCTGAGCAACCCCGTCCCCGTGTCCGTGCCGGGCAAGATCGAAGTGGTCGAACTGTTCTGGTACGGCTGCCCGCACTGCTACCACTTTGAACCTGTGATCAACCCGTGGGCCGAGAAGCTGCCCAAGGACGTCAACTTCAAGCGCGTCCCCGCCATGTTCGGCGGCCCCTGGGATGCCCACGGCCAGATGTTCCTGACCCTCGAAGCCATGGGCGTCGAGCACAAGGTGCATGCCGCGGTCTTCGATGCCATCCAGAACCAGCGCAAGCGCCTGACCGACCCGCAAGACATGGCCGACTTCCTGGCTACCCAGGGCGTCGACAAGGACAAGTTCCTTGCCACCTTCAACTCCTTCGCCATCAAGGGCCAGGTCAACCAGGCCAAAGAACTGGCCAAGAAGTACGAAATCACCGGCGTGCCAAGCATGGTGGTCAACGGCAAGTACCGCTTCGACCTGGGCACCGCAGGTGGTCCGGAAGGCGTACTGAACGTCGCCGACCAGTTGATCGACAAGGAGCGCGCCGCTAAGTAAGCGGCGAACCCCATGGCTCGCTTGCGCCCCACCCGTGGCGTCGGCCTGCACCAGCCGCAGGTCAACGAACATCACCTGCAGGCCTCTGGCCTGCCAGAGGATGGTCGCCTGCGGCTGCTCAGTTTCAACATCCAGGTCGGCATCAGCACCGAGCGCTACCGTCATTACCTGACCCGCAGCTGGCAGCACCTGCTGCCGCATACCGGGCGAGCGGGCAACCTGCAGAAGATCGGTGACCTGCTCGGCGATTTCGACCTGGTGGCCTTGCAAGAGGCCGATGGCGGCAGCCTGCGCTCAGGCTACGTCAACCAGGTGGAGCACCTTGCCCAGCTGGGCGCCTTCCCCTACTGGTACCAGCAGCTCAACCGCAACCTCGGGCGTTTCGCCCAGCACAGCAACGGCGTACTCAGCCGCCTGAAGCCCCAGCACCTGGAAGACCACCCGCTGCCCGGCCCGGCCGGTCGGGGCGCGATCCTGGTGCGCTTTGGCGAAGGTGACGACGCGCTGATCGTGGTGATGATGCATCTGGCGCTGGGTGCCAAGACCCGCGCCCTGCAACTGGCCTATATTCGTGAGCTGATCGGCGGCTACCGTCATCAGATCCTCATGGGCGACATGAACACCCACGCCACCGACCTGCTCGAGCACTCGCCGCTGCGCGATCTGGGCCTGATTGCCCCACAGGTCGAGGCCACCTTCCCGAGCTGGCGGCCACAGCGTTGCCTCGATCACATCCTGCTCAGCCCGAGCCTCACCCTGGAACGGGTCGAGGTGCTGGCACAACCGATTTCCGATCACCTGCCCGTCGCCGTCGAGATCCGATTGCCTGATGCCCTGACTGTGGATACGCTGCCGGTCCTGAGCTAGGCCTGCGTATGTGATCGGCGCGTTCAAGTGTTGGGGACTTGTGCCGAAATCCAGTCATCACAGGGCTAGATGCCATCACCCTTTGCGGATTCAGGCATGAGCGAAGAAGCCGAGCGCTGGAAAGAAAAGTACCTTAAAAGCATCGAACAGCAGGAAAAGCTCGAGCGGCGTTGGGACGCCCGGCTCGACCTGTTGCGTCGTGGCCTGGTGCGCAGCACCCTGGCAGCGGAAGGTAGCGACAAGATCGTCGACCAGTGCATGAAGGAAATGCGCGAAGTCATCCGCAGCGACAATATGGACGCCGGGCTCGCCGGGTTGATCCCACGTCTGGAAAAGGCCGTGCTCGATTCCGAGCAGCGTCGGGAAACCCGCATGAACCAGGTCAGCGATGCGTTGACGGCACTGGTCAACCAACTGCAGGCCTTGCCGCTCCCGGGTGACGTTTCGCGGCCCCTGAAAAAACTGGCGAAGAAGCTCGACGGCGGCGTCAGCCAGTCCCGTGAACTGCCGCCTCTGCTGGGTGAGCTCAGCGGTCTGCAAGGGCGAGCCTTGAGTGCGGTGCAAAAGCCGGACGACGAAGCTCGCCCGGGTTTGCTGCAGCGTCTGTTCGGTGGGCGCGATGAAGCGCAGGGTGAGCCGCAGCCTGCGCCACAACCTGCCCAGCCTGAGGAAGCAGCGAACCTGGTTGTCGTACCGGATACCCAACCACAGGATGCCGACGAGCTCCATCCGCTCGCGGCCAGCGAGCCCGCCCCACCGCCGCAGCCGATAATCGAGGCATCAGGCCCGGTACTGGTCGAAGCCGTCGAAGCCGTTTTCGCAGCGCCCCGGCCGCAACCCGAGCCTGAGCCGCAAGCCGACCCTGAACCCGAGACGCAGATCATCGAGCAGCAGGCGGTCGAGCCTGCGCCATTACCTGCCGATGTTGTGCCCGAAGTCTCCCAGCCATCACCCGTACAGACGCTCGAAGAGCTGGCTGGCGAAGACGGCCCCTATGCCCTGCCCGACGCCGTCGAGCCGCCCTATAGCCAGGTGGCCGCTCATATCGAGCAGACCTTGATCGGCCTGCTCGACGACCTCAGCCTGCCCGAGCGCCACAAGGCCCAGGCCCTGGAGATGCGCGAGCGCGTGGCGCGCGGCCTCAACTGGTATGAACTGATCCCGGTGCTGGATGACCTGGCGGTACTGATGCTGGCCATTACCGACAGCGGCCAGCACGAGTTCGAAGCCTACCTGCAGCAGCTCAACGAACGCCTGGAAAGCTTCCAGAGCCATCTGCACGAAGCCAGTACCGGCCATGCCGACAACAGCTCCGCCGCTCGTGAGCTGGACAGCCAGCTGCGCGAGCAGGTCGATGGTCTGCAGAGCAGCGTGCAGGGTGCTGCCGATGTCGACAGCCTCAAGCACATCCTGGAAGGCCGCCTGGAAGGGTTGCTGCTGACCATGGACGAGCACCAACACGAGCGTGACCGTCGCGAGCAGGAGCTGGCCAGCCGCCTGCACGGCTTGGCTGAGCGTGTGGCGAGCATGGAGCAGGAAGCCCTGGGTTACCGCGAGCACCTTGAAGAGCAGCGTCAGAAAGCGATGATCGACCCGCTGACCGGCCTGCCCAATCGCGCGGCCTGGTCCGAGCGGGTCGACCAGGAAGTGCTCGACTGGCATGAAAACGGCGGCCATCTGGCGATGGCCATCCTCGACCTCGATCACTTCAAGCGCATCAATGATGGCTATGGCCACCTGGCGGGCGACAAAGTGCTCAAGATCGTCGCCGACCAGTTGCGCAAACGCCTGCGTGGTCGAGACTTCATCGCCCGCTTCGGCGGTGAGGAATTCGTTTTGCTGTTGCCGCAAACCTCACCGCCCGCCGCGGTGCAGGTTGCCGAAGCACTGCGTGCGGCGATCGAAGCCTGCCCTTTCCACTTCAAGGGCGAGCGGGTGGTGATCACCACCTCCATCGGCCTCAGCGCCTTCCGCCCCGGCGAGCGTGGCGACCAGGTGCTCAAGCGCGCGGACGAAGCCTTGTATCGGGCCAAGGACAAAGGGCGCAATCGCGTCGAACAGGCATAAATAGATACCGCTTGCGACGCTGCGGGGTCATCGACACTGCGGGCGAGCGCTGGTTTTCAGCGCATCGCCAACCGATCGATCAAACCCGGAGTGCATAAATGAAGATGACCCAGTGGATCATGCCATTGCTGCTGAGCCTGATGTTCCAGGCAAACGCCATGGCCAAGGATGTGGTGCTGACCGCGCATGTGGCTGCCGATGGCAGTGTCCTGCGCCAATGGCCGGAATGGATCAGCAAGGTCGAGCGCCAATCGCAAGCCGACTATTTCACGCAATACAAGCTCAAGTTCAATCCCCGTATCGTCCATCAGGACCCGGGCTACTGTTCGGTGCAGCCAATCGATGCCAGCAGCCATGACCGCCTGATGCATGGGCAGGCCAAGGTCATCGGCAAGCCGCTGGCCGAACAGGTGACGGTAATGACCCAACTCGTGGACAAGAAAGGCCCGAGTGGGGACAACTCGCTGGGGTTCCTGGTCATGTGCACGCGCTGAAAGCAACACTAACGCCAGGGCGGCAGCACGTTATACTGTAGCGCTGTTGTCGCCTACTCAATGACGTGCCTCCTGCAATGAAAAAGCTCTTCACCGCCCTGCTCCTGCTGGCCCTGGCCGGTTGTTCCAGCGGCCTGCGCATCGACCGCAGCCACCCCTCGGTCAACCAGGACAGCCGCATCCAGTTCGTCGTCGTGCATTACACCAACGCTTCGCTGGAACGCTCGCTGGCGTTGTTGACCCACGGCGAGGTCAGCAGCCACTACCTGATCGGCGATGGCCCGGCCACGGTCTACCAGCTGGTCGACGAAAACCGTCGCGCCTGGCATGCCGGCGACAGCCAGTGGCAGGGCCGCACCTGGCTCAATTCCAGCTCCATCGGCATCGAGATCGTCAACCCGGGCTACACCGACACGCCGGCTGGCCGGGTCTGGCACCCTTACAGCGAAGCCCAGGTGCAGGCGCTGATCGCCCTGCTCAAGGACATCGTCAAGCGCAACAACATCGACCCACGCCATATCATCGGTCACAGCGACATCGCCCCCTTGCGCAAGCTCGACCCTGGCCCGTTGTTCCCCTGGAAGCGCCTGGCCGATGCCGGGCTGGGCATCTGGCCGGACGCCGCGTCGGTGGCACGCCAACAGGCCTACTTCGAGGCCAACCCGCCGACCGTCGCCTGGTACCAGCAGCAACTGGCGCGTTTCGGCTACGCCATCGACCAGACCGGCGAGCTCGATGTGGCCACGCGCCACGTCATCGCGGCGTTCCAGATGCGCTTCCGCCCGCAGCGTTTCGACGGCCTGCCGGATGCGCAGACTGCCGCCATGCTCCAGGTGCTCAACCGCAAACGTTGAACCTTGTGGGGGCTGCTTCGCGGCGCCGTCTTCCGAACGGCAAAGCTGGCTACTCATTCAGTTGCTATACCTTTGGTATTCAACTGGATGCCGCGCATGCCTGCCCCTAACGCCTCAGTGCGTCAATTTTTTCACCACCCCTGGCTGCTCGCGGTGCTCGCGGCCTTGGGCAGCGCTGCGCTGCTGTTGGCCGCCAGTGTCGGTGTGACCCTGCAGCAGATGAAGGACAGTGAAAGCGCCCAGATGAATGCCCGTGGCGAGCGCTTTCTCGAACGGCTGGAGCAGGTGTTCGGCCAGTTGCGTGAAGGGGTCGACCAACTGCAGTCGCAATCCCTGCGCGGCTGCGGCCCGCCCATGCAGGCCCTGCTGCAGCAGGTGGCGCTGAAGTCGCGGTTCATCTACGAGGCGGCCTATGCCGATGGCCAGTCGGCCTGCTCCAACCGCGGCGGCGAGCGGGTCATCGAGCCCTTGCGTGCGCCGGACATTGAAGGGCCGACCTACAGCTATTGGCTCAACACCACCACCGAACCCAATGAAAACCTGGCTGCCCTGATGCTTGGCCGTGGCAATTTTCTGGTGTCGACCTCGCGCGGTCATCTGAGCGATGTGGTCGACCTGCCGCCGGGCGGCAGCCTGCTGGTGGTGCTTGACCGTGGCAACCGCGCGATCCCGGTGCTCGGCCCGCCGCAGGCCTGGCCGCCCACTGCGGACTGGCCACCACCGTCGCACAAGTCGCTGCTGGAACTGCATGATCGGCTGGTCTACCGCATGGCCACCAAGTCGCCCGACTACCAGTTGGTGCTGATCGCCCCGCGGGCCAGCCTGCCGCTCAAACTCAACGGGCTGCTCTGGCTGCTGTTCCCGGGCAGCCTGGTGCTGGCCTGCTGCATCGGTTGGCTGGTGCTGCAACTGATCCAGCAGCGCCGCTCGATGAGCTCCGAGCTGCAGCAGGCCTTGCGCCGGGGCGAGCTGCAGGTGCTGTACCAGCCGATCATCGAACTGGACAGCCGCCGCTGCGTGGGGGCCGAGGCGCTGATACGCTGGCGCCGCCCGGACGGCAGCCTGACCAGCCCGGAGCTGTTCATCCCGCTGGCGGAAAATACCGGGCAGATCCGCCAGATTACCGATTTTGTCCTGCAGCGGGTTCTTGAGCAGCTCGGCCAACTGCTGCGCGCCAACCGCCACCTGTACATCTCGGTGAACCTGGCGGCCTGTGATGTCATGGAACCGCGCATCGGCCGGGTTGCCGCGCGGCTGCTGGCGCAGCATCGGGTGGCCGCCAGCCAGATCGCCTTCGAGGTGACCGAGCGCGGGTTGATCGACGTCGTGGTGGCCCGGGACAACCTCCAGGCTTTGCGCACGGAAGGGCATCAAGTGCTGATCGATGATTTCGGTACCGGCTATTGCAGCCTGGCCTATTTGCAGACCCTGCCGGTGGACTGCCTGAAAATCGACAAGGCGTTCATCGACGCCCTTGGTCATGACGCCGCCAGCAGTGGCGTGGCCCCGCACATCATTCGCATGGCCCACGACCTCCACCTGCGGGTGATCGCCGAAGGTATCGAGTGCGAGGACCAGGCGCAGTTCCTCAGCAGCGAAGGGGTCAACTACGGCCAGGGCTGGCTGTTCGCCCACCCGCTCAACGCCCGTCAGTTCGCCGAGTTGATCACCCGTGGGCGGCGGGTGGCGGGGCGGCGGATCAATGATGAGCCTTGAGCGTTTTGCTGCCCTTGGGGCCCTCATCGCCGGCAAGCCGGCTCCCACAGGGGCTGCGGTGATCCTTGTGGGAGCCGGCTTGCCGGCGATGAAGGCGGTGAGCCAAGCCCGAGCGTCCAGGCTGGCAGTGCACTCACACCGGCAACGCCATGTAGAACTGTGTCCCCTGCCCCGGACGTGAGAACACCCCCATGCGCCCGCCATGCAACTGCACGATTTCCTTGCACAGCGCCAAGCCCAGGCCTGCTCCGCCTTTCTTGCGTCCGACCTGCACGAACGGCTCGAAGATCCGCCCCTGCTGGCCATAGGCGATACCTTCGCCGTTGTCCTCGACGCTGACGATCACCCGTTCCGCGTGCCGCCGTGCATGCAGGCGGATATGCCCGCCGCTGGCGGTATGGCGGATGGCGTTGTGCAGCAGGTTGTCCAGCACCCGGTCGAGCTGGGCGATATCGGCCTGGATCCGCGGCAGCGGCGGCTCCAGTTCTCGAATCAGCTCGATCTGTTTTGCCGCAGCCTGCTCGGCAAAGCGGGCCTGGGCCCGTTCGAACAGGTCGTCGAGTGCGCAGGGCGCGAGTTCCAGCTTCTGCAGGCCGCTCTGGTAGCGGGAAAAGTTGAGCAGGTCGTTGATCAGTTGAGTGAGGCGCTGCATCTCCTCGCCGATGGTTTCCAGCAGGTCATGCTCACGGGCTTCGGCCGGGAAGCTGACCCGCTCGCGCAGCAGGCCGAAGGCCATGTGCATGCCGGTGACCGGGGTTCGCAGTTCGTGGGAGGCGCGCAACACGAACTCGCTGCGTACCCGCTCGAAGGCGCGCTGTTCGGTGACATCGTGCAGCACCATCACCGCGCCGAGGATCGGCCCTTGTGGGTGGCTGACCGGGGTCAGGCTGTAGGTCAGCAGGCGGCTTTCTTCGTCCACCTCCAGGCTCAGGTCGTCGGGTGGGCGATCCAGGCTGCCGCCGCGTAGCACCTGGCGCAGTTGCTGCTCCAGCTCCGGGCGTTGCAGCGCTTCGGCCAGGCTCGCGCCCAGGCGGTCGTGGCCCCAGCCCAACTGGCGCTGGGCCACCGGGTTGAAGTGCTCCAGGCGGCCCTGGCGGTCGATGATCAGCAGGCCGTCGTCGATGCTGTCGAGCACCGCTTGCAGGCGTTGCTGGCCCGCGAGCAACTCATCGACGTTGGTCGCCTGATGCTTGCGCAGGGCATCGGCCATCAGCCCGAAGCGCCGGGTCAGCTGGTTCAGCTCGGTGGCCTGGGTGACGGGCAGGGTCACGTCGAAGTTGCCCTGTCCCAGCTGGTCGGCCGCTTCGGCCAGCGCCTCGATGGGCTGGCCGAAGCGCCGAGCAATGTTGTGCGCGGTGATGAAGCCCAGCACCAGCACGGCCAGGCCCATCAGGCCAAGCAGGCCGCTGATCAGCAAGGCACGGTCGCGGGACGTTTCTTCACTGCGGGTGATGTGCTGCAACGCCTGCTCGTGTGAGTCGAGCAGGTCGTTGCGCAACTGGCTGAAGGCCGCCCCCAGGGGTTGCTCGGCCCCCAGGCTGCGCCAGGGGGCCGGGCTTTCCCGGTAGGCCTGGAGGAAGGCCTGGTAATGGCTGGCGGCCTTGCTGAAGCCGGTCCGTTCGCCGCCCTGCTCCAGCCCTTGGGTGAGCAGGGCCTGGAACTCGCTCTGCAAGCTGGCCAGGCTTTGCGCGGTGGTGTCCTCGTCGAGCATCAGGGTCAGTTGCTCGCCCAGGTTCTGCCGTAGCTTCAGCCCCAGTTCCAGGGTGTGGGAGGTGTCCTGCACCAGGCGCTGCTGCATGGTCGCCATCTGCAGCACACTGACCAGCCCCAGCAGCAGCCCCAGCAGGGCCACCGTGACCAGCGCCGAAATGCTCAGGAACAGCCGCGTGCGCAGCTTCATTGGCGTTTTCACAGGTTGAACTGCTTGCGCTTGCGGTACAGCGTGGAGGCATCGATGCCCAGGGTCTTGGCGGCCTGGTCGAGGGTGTCGCTGGCCGCCAGCACTGCCGCGATATGGGCGCGCTCCAGTTCGTCCAGGCTCAGTGCGGCGCCGACCCTGGGCGCGTTGCCGGTGGGCTGCTCGCCCATGCCCAGGTGGCTGATTTCCACGCGCTCCTGCGGGCAGATGATGCTGGCGCGCTCGACCACGTTGCGCAACTCACGGATGTTGCCTGGCCAGCGATAGTTGAGCAGTGCGGTGCGGGCTTCGTCGCTGAAACCACGGGCTGGGCGTGAATATTCTTTGACGAAGCGGGCGAGGAAGCGCTCGGCCAGGGTCAGGATGTCGTCGCTGCGCTCACGCAGCGGTGGCAGGTGCAAGGTGATCACGTTCAGGCGATAGAGCAGGTCTTCACGGAAACGGTTCTCGCGGACCATCTCGTCCAGGTTGAGGTTAGTCGCCGCCAGGATGCGCACATCGGCACGGCGGGTGACCGGGTCGCCGACCCGTTCGTATTCCTTGTCCTGGATGAAACGCAACAGTTTCGGCTGCAACGTGAGGGGAAAATCGCCGATCTCGTCGAGGAACAAGGTGCCGCCGTCAGCCTGGCTGACCCGCCCCAGGGTGCTTTCGCTGGCGCCGGTGAAGGCGCCCCGGGTGTGACCGAACAGCTCGCTCTCCATCAGCTCGGCATTCAGCGATGGGCAGTTGATGGTCACGCAGGCCTTGCGCGCGCGCTTGCTCCAGCCATGGATGGCGCGGGCCAGCTCGCCCTTGCCGGTGCCCGACTCGCCGAGGATGAGGATGTTGGCGTCGGTGGTCGCCACCTGCCGGGCGGTTTCCAGTACGGCCATCATGGCCGGGCTGTGGGAGTCGAGGCCGTCCTTGGGTTTGCGCAGCTCGCCTTCCAGCGCCTCCAGGCGCGCCGACAGCTGGCGCACTTCCAGTTGCTTGGCGGTAGCCAGGCGCAGCTGGTCAGGGCTGCAGGGTTTGACCAGGTAGTCGGCGGCGCCGGCCTGGATCGCGTCCACAGCGGTATCGATCGCCGAATGGGCAGTGACGATCACCACGCGCATCCAGGGGGCCTGGACGCGCATCTGCGCCAGTACATCGAGGCCGTTGTCCTCGCCCAGGCGCAAATCGAGGAAGCACAGGTCGAACACCTGGCGCTGCAGCAGGGCCTCGGCCTGGGCGGCACTGTTGGCGGTGGCCACGCTATAGCCCTCGTCCTCGAGGCAGTAGCGGAAGGTACGCAGGATGGCGGACTCATCGTCCACCAGCAGAATGCGGCCTTGGTTGTCCTGGGCTGATTCCATTTTCCTGCGCTCCTTTGGGATAGATCTCAATTAGTGTCGGAAAAATCGGGCAAGTTGCATGGTCGATTCTGATTGATCCGACGCCCTGCATGCTAGCCGGTTGCCTTGATGGTGGCTAAGTGACTGATAAATTTGGAGTTTGATGTAAGTAAGTGGCCATCATGGCGGTTGTGCGGGGTGCTGGTGGGTGTCGCCTACCCCAAAAGGCGGTCCAGGTGCGAGGGTCAATCGTGCAAATCGCCCGACGCGTTTGCCGGTCATCGTGCAGGATACGCCCCGCTCGATTTTCTAGAATTTCATAACTATATGATTTTATTGAGTTTTCATAACTGAAAAAGACTGGCACGCGAGCTGCAATTACCTGTTCAGGTTTCAAGAACAAGTACAGCAGGAGGAGCCGGCATGAATCACCCATCCACCAACCGCACGCAGTACGCCGTACTGCCCCTGCGCCAGTTGCTGTTCCTCGGCGCGGCCTTGCTGATCACCCTGGCAGCCGGCCAGTTCTACTACAGCTGGCAGACCGCCCGCCTGGCCGACCAGGTGGCGGCGCAGACCCTGGTGCTGACGCAGCTCAAGGCGAGCCGTGTGAGCACCCAGGTGGCGGCGGTGGCGCCGTTGCCGGTGGGTGACACCACCCCTGCACGGGTCGAGAACGTCCAGCCCGAGCAACGCTGGGTGTTCTAGACCACCAAAGTTTTTGCACACGTAAGGAGAAACATCATGCTGAGCTGGGCTATCACCTTCCTGATCATCGCCATTGTTGCCGCGGTCCTGGGCTTCGGTGGTATCGCTGGCGCGGCGACCGGCATCGCGAAGATCCTGTTCATCGTCTTCCTGGTGCTGTTCGTGGCTTCTTTCTTCTTCGGACGAGGCAGGGGTTGAACCATGAGGCGGATGCTTTGCCACGCCTTGGCTGGCGCCCTGCTTGCGGGCGCCAGCAGCCTGGCGCTGGCGGCCAATGACGGCCAGGTGCGGGCCAACCAGTTGTTAGGCTCGGACCCCGAATACCAGGAAACCTGGCAGCACACGATCAAGGGCGAGGAACGTTTGCCCGAATGGGTGATCAACCTCACCGGCAGCGCCCCGCTGCAGATGTCGGCGGTCACCGAGGACGGCGAGCAGTATCTGGTCGGCCCCTTGTGCGAGGCCGACAGCACCTGCACCTACAAGCGCCTGATCGTGGCGTTCAGCTGGGACAAGGACAATGCCTACGGGATGCTCGTGGAAGTACCCGAAGGCCTGCCCTCGGACAAGTCGCCCACCCGCCATGCGGACTATCGCTGGCTGGGCAAGCCTGACGACGGCATGAAGGCCTTGCTGCAGGAGCAGCTCAAGCGCGACCCGAATTGGTACTGAGCCATTTGAGGCCTGCGGGTACGCACTGTCACGAAATAGAAGCTGAACCTTTCTATCTTTCTGGCTTCTATGATGCGCCGCCCCGAGGAGGGGCAGCGCATGACCAGGGGGCCGGGCTGTTCTGATTGATGCAGGATCGGAGTGGCCTAGGGGTACAGGGAGTACCTCCGCAAGGGCCGGGTCAGGCGAAGGTGGCATCGGAAGTTTCAGATCGGTCATGGCCTACAGAGATCAGAGACCGATCTGGCTTCCGAGGTGCCTTTATGTAGGACTCATTCCTTATATGTACGTCTTTTCTCCAAAGACACATTTTGTCTTGACCGTACATCGAAATTTTTTAGCCTGACTGACAGCTCAGGTTCAGTGGCATTTCAGCCATTCGGATTGTCGAACACGCCATTCAAACCCCCGTACGCACGCCGTCAAATCTGCCGAATTATGGCGCTTTGGTCTTGTTCGGAAATCCGAACGTTGAAAATCAAGGGCTTGGCGATGCTCGATTTCATGTTCTGGTCTCATGCCGATTCGGCATGGGGTACTCGTTTCCGGCATTAGACTGCCCCCCTTCCCGTCGCAATAGTTGCCGCCTTTTTCCCTGGCCCAAGCACTCGAAAGATGTGCTCGCGGTGTCCTTTCATGGGGCCACCGCACGCCAAGGTCGTGTTGCCATCACGCTTTAAACGGCTCTGGTACGCGGCTTTGCGGTTGGCGTCCTTGACCACTACAACAAAGGGTAATGACATGAAGAAGGCAAAACTGAGCCTCGCCTGGCAGATCGTCATCGGTCTGTTGCTGGGCGTTGCAGTCGGCGCGCTACTGAATCATTTCAGTGCAGAAAAGGCATGGTGGATCAGCAACGTCCTCCAGCCGGCCGGCGACATCTTCATTCGCCTGATCAAGATGATCGTTGTCCCGATCGTGATTTCGTCGCTGATCGTGGGTATCGCCGGAGTTGGCGACGCGAAGAAACTGGGCAGCATTGGCCTCAAGACCATCCTCTACTTCGAGGTGGTGACCACCATCGCCATCGTCGTCGGCCTGGTGCTGGCCAACGTGTTCCACCCGGGCGCCGGCATCGACATGAGCACCCTGGGCACCGTCGACATCTCCAAGTACCAGGCCACCGCGGCCGAGGTGCAGCATGAGCACGCGTTCATCGAAACCCTGCTCAACCTGATCCCATCGAACATCTTCGCAGCGCTGATGCGTGGCGAAATGCTGCCGATCATCTTCTTCTCGGTCATGTTCGGCATGGGCTTGTCGAGCCTCAACGCCGAGCTGCGCGAGCCGCTGGTGCGCACCTTCCAGGGCGTGTCGGAGACCATGTTCAAGGTCACCCACATGATCATGAACTACGCCCCGATCGGCGTGTTCGCCCTGATTGCCGCCACTGTCGCCAACTTCGGCTTCGCCTCCTTGCTGCCGCTGGCCAAGCTGGTGCTGCTGGTGTACTTCGCCATCGCCTTCTTCGCCTTCATGGTGCTTGGCCTGGTGGCGCGCGTGTTCGGCTTCTCGATCATCAAGATCATGCGCATCATGAAAGACGAGCTGATCCTCGCCTACTCCACTTCCAGCTCCGAGACCGTGCTGCCGCGCGTGATCGAGAAGATGGAAAAGTACGGCGCGCCGAAGTCGATCTGCTCGTTCGTGGTGCCGACCGGCTACTCGTTCAACCTCGACGGCTCGACCCTGTACCAGAGCATCGCGGCGATCTTCATCGCCCAGCTGTACGGCATCGACCTGTCCTGGAGCCAGCAGCTGCTGCTGGTGCTGACCCTGATGGTCACTTCCAAAGGTATCGCCGGTGTACCGGGCGTGTCCTTCGTGGTGCTGCTGGCCACCCTGGGCAGCGTCGGTATCCCGCTGGAAGGCCTGGCCTTCATCGCCGGTGTCGACCGCATCATGGACATGGCCCGTACCGCGCTGAACGTGGTGGGTAACGCCCTGGCCGCCGTGGTCATCGCCAAATGGCAGGGTATGTACGACGCCGAAAAAGGCGAGGCGTACTACAAGTCGCTGGTGCTGGACAAAGGCAAGACCGAGGCAGTGGTGGCCGGCAAGACCGTCAACCAGTAAGCCTTCGCGCTGAACCCAAAAGCCCCGACTTGTCGGGGCTTTTTGTTTTCTGGCTTCTGGCTGGCAGATAGGTTGCCTGCTGCGGCCTCATCGCCGGCAAGCCGGCTCCCACAAGGGATCGCAAAGCCCTGTGGGAGCCGGCTTGCCGGCGAAGCGCCGCAACAGAGGGCGCAGGGTTTGCGCTATCATTCGGGCATTTTTCACGGGGGATCACAGATGCTCAACGGCCTCTGGCTCGGCTTTTTCCTGGTGGCGGCCATTTCCGCCCTGGCCCAATGGCTGGTCGGCGGCAACGCCGGCATCTTCGCCGCGATGGTCGAGAGCATCTTCGCCATGGCCAAGCTGTCGGTCGAGGTCATGGTCCTGCTGTTCGGCACCCTGACGCTGTGGCTGGGCTTTCTCAAGATCGCCGAGCAGGCCGGCATCGTCGAATGGCTGGCCAAGGTACTCGGCCCGCTGTTCGCCCGGCTGATGCCGGAAGTGCCGCCCGGCCACCCTGCCCTGGGCCTGATCACCATGAACTTCGCCGCCAATGGCCTGGGCCTGGACAACGCCGCCACCCCCATCGGCCTCAAGGCCATGCGCGCGCTGCAGGAGCTCAACCCCAGCAGCACCACGGCGAGCAACGCGCAGATCCTGTTCCTGGTGCTCAACGCCTCGTCGCTGACCCTGCTGCCGGTGACCATCTTCATGTACCGCGCCCAGCAGGGCGCGACCGACCCGACCCTGGTATTCCTGCCGATCCTGCTGGCCACCAGCTGCTCGACAATGGTCGGGCTGCTGTCGGTAGCGGTGATGCAGCGCCTGCGCCTGTGGGACCCGGTGGTGCTGGCCTACCTGATTCCCGGTGCACTGCTGCTGGGCGGTTTCATGGCGTTTCTCGGCACCCTCTCGGCGGCCGCGCTGGCCAGCCTGTCGTCGATCCTCGGCAACCTGACGCTGTTCGGCGTGATCATCCTGTTTTTGCTGATCGGCGCCTTGAAGCGGGTGAAGGTGTACGAGGTGTTCGTCGAAGGCGCCAAGGAAGGTTTCGACGTGGCCAAGAGCCTGCTGCCGTACCTGGTGGCGATGCTGGTGGCAGTCGGCGTGCTGCGTGCTTCCGGCGCCCTGGAGCTGGCTTTGGACGGTATCCGCCATGCGGTGAACTGGATGGGCCTGGACAGCCGCTTCGTCGAGGGCCTGCCCACCGCGCTGGTCAAGCCGTTCTCGGGCAGCGCGGCGCGGGCCATGCTGATCGAGACCATGCAGACCCACGGCGTCGACAGCTTCCCGGCGCTGGTGGCGGCGACCATCCAGGGCAGCACCGAAACCACCTTCTACGTGCTGGCGGTGTACTTCGGCGCGGTGGGCATCCAGCGGGTGCGCCATGCCGTGGGTTGCGCCCTGCTGGCCGAGCTGTCCGGCGTGGTCGCGGCGATCTTCGTCTGCTACTGGTTCTTCGCCTGAGCCTGAGCAGCCTGGCTCACGGTCCAGTCGATCACCTGGCGCGCCAGCTGGTCGCTGGCCGCGCCGAAGCCGGCGACCGCTGAGGGCACCTGCGTGCTGGCGAGTGGCTGGCGCACCTCGAAGCGCTTGCTGGCGAGGATGCGCTGGCTGCGCCCCTGCACCAGCCGCGCGTCGTAGCGGATCACCACCTCCACCTGGTCCTTGGCCCGGTATTCACTCTGGAACGCCTGCAGCTCGCCGCCCAGCTCGTAGTCGGCCTGCAGGTTGGCGTCGTCGGCGCTCAGGCGCTGCACCCGGCCGTCGCGCTGGAAGCCATCGAGCAGGCGGTTGCGCACCAGCATGGGCACGGGGTCGCTCCAGCGCGCGCCCTTGTAGCTGCTGATCACGTCACCCTGGGGGATCACCGCGATGCGCGGCCCGGCCAGGGCTTCGCTGGCCAAGGGTTTGTTCAGGCGCAGCGACCAGCTCGCCGGTGTGGCGTTGCCAGCCGCCTGCTGTACGGGCAAGCGGTAGATATCCACAGGTTCGGTCTGCGGCAGGATCGAGCAGGCCGAAACCAAGCTCAGCGTGGCGGCCAGGGTGAGCAGGCGCGGCGACAGGCTCATGGCTGGAACTCCTTGTTGTTGTCGCGACCGAGCAGATAGCCGCTGGGGTCGGCCTCCAGGCGCCGGGAGATGCCCTTGAGCGCATTGAGGGTGTCGCGCAGCTCGCGGATGGCCGGGGCGATCTGGTTCAGGCCCTGGGCGCCATCGTCGAGGGACTGGCGGTTGTCCTGCAGCAGGCTGTTGATGGTCGCGCTGCTTTGCGCCAGCGACTGCATGGCCTGCTCGGCGCTGCCGATGGCCTGCTTGCCCTGGGTGCCGAGCAGGCCGTTGGCGTTGCGCATCAGCGCCTGGGTTTCGGCCAGGGTGGCGCTGGCCTGCTTGCCGACCTCGCCCAGCTGGGATATGGCCGCACCGATGCCGTCTTTCTGGTTGGCGAAGGCGCCGGTAGTCTGGTCGAGGTTGGCCAGGGTGTTGCTCAGGTGCTCGATGTTGGTTTCCGAGAACATCTGGTTGGCGTTATGCAGCAGCAGGTTGATGTTGGTCACCAGGTCGCTGCTGTCGTTGAGCAGTTGCGAAATCGGCGATGGCGAGGCGACGATCACTGGCAGTTTGCCGTCCTGGCCCTTGAGCGCCGGGCTCTCTGGCGTGCCGCCGGTGAGCTGGATGAACGAGTTGCCGGTGACCCCGGCCAGGGTCAGCTTGGCCTTGGTGTCTTCCTTCACCGGCGTGTCGGCGGACAGGCGAATGCGCGCCAGTACCCGGCGCGGGTCTTTCGGGTCCAGGCGCAGGGTGCTGACGTCCCCGACCTTGATGCCGTTGTACTGCACTGGGCTGCCGCGGGACAGGCCGGAGACAGCCTCGTTGAACACGACTTGATAGTCCTTGAAGGCGTCGTCGACGCTGGACTTGGTCAGCCACAGGCCAAACAGCATGGCGCCAGCCACCACCAGCACGGTGACCAGACCGATCAGGACATGATGCGCTCGGGTTTCCATCGTTCAAGGCTCCTGGCGGGCGCGCAGGGCGGCGTCTTCGGCCGCCCGGCCGCGCGGGCCGTGAAAGTATTCGTGAATCCAGGTGTCGTCGGTCTGTTCGACTTCACTGAGGGGGCCGGCCACCAGCACCTTCTTCTGCGACAGCACCGCCACCCGGTCGGTAATGGTGTAGAGGGTGTCCAGGTCGTGGGTGATCAGGAACACCGACAGCCCCAGGGCGTCGCGCAGGGTGAGGATCAGTTGGTCGAAGGCGGCGGCGCCGATCGGGTCGAGGCCGGCAGTGGGCTCGTCGAGGAACAGGATGTCCGGGTCCAGCGCCAGGGCGCGGGCCAGGGCCGCGCGCTTGATCATGCCGCCGGACAGCGAGGCCGGGTACTTGTCGGCAGCGCTGATCGGCAGCCCGGCCAGGGCCAGCTTGACCCCGGCCAGGTGCTCGGCGTCGGCGCGCGACAGCCCGGCGTGCTCGATCAGCGGCAGCGCGACATTCTCGGTGACGGTCAGCGACGAGAACAGCGCGCCCTTCTGGAACAGCACGCCAAAGCGCCGCTCCACCTGCGAGCGTTGGCCTTCGTCGAGGGTGGCCAGGTTCTGGCCGAACACCTTGACGATGCCCTCGTTGGGCCGGCGCAAACCGATGATGCTGCGCAACAGCACCGACTTGCCGCTGCCCGAGCCCCCCACCACGGCGAGGATTTCGCCGCGGTACAGGTCCAGGTCGAGGTTTTCGTGCACGCTCTGGCTGCCGAAGCGGTTGCAGAGGCCCCGGGCTTCGATCACCGCTTCCCGGCCGTTCACCAGCCCATCTCCATGAAGAACAGCGCGGCCACCGCATCCAGCACGATGACCACGAAGATCGACTGCACCACCGCCGAGGTCGTGTGGGCGCCCACCGATTCGGCGCTGCCGCTGACCTTGAAGCCTTCCAGGCAGCCGATGGTGGCGATCAGGAAGGCGAAGAACGGCGCCTTGGCCAGGCCCACCAAAAAGTGCTGCACGCCGATGTCGCTTTGCAGCAGCGAGAGGAACATGGCCGGCGAGATGCCCAGCGACAGTGCGCAGACCACCGCGCCACCGACGATGCCGCAGATCATCGCGACGAAGGTCAGCAACGGCAGCGCGATCAGCAGCGCCAGCACCCGCGGCACCACCAGCAGCTCGATGGGGTTCAGGCCCAGGGTGCGGATGGCGTCGATCTCTTCGTTGGCTTTCATCGAGCCGATCTGCGCGGTGAACGCGCTGGCGGTCCGCCCGGCCATGAGGATGGCGGTCAGCAGCACGGCGAATTCGCGCAGGAAAGAGAACGCCACCAGGTCGACGGTGAAGATCGTCGCGCCGAAGTTGGCCAGCACCGTGGCGCCGAGGAAGGCCACCACGGCGCCGACCAGGAAGGTCAGCAGGGCAACGATGGGGGCGGCGTCCAGGCCGGTCTGTTCGAGGTGGGCGACCACCGGGGTGACGCGCCAGCGGTGGGGCTGCAGCAGGCGGCGCAGCAGGGT
Source organism: Pseudomonas sichuanensis (assembly GCF_024749065.1). Classification (NCBI taxonomy): domain Bacteria; kingdom Pseudomonadati; phylum Pseudomonadota; class Gammaproteobacteria; order Pseudomonadales; family Pseudomonadaceae; genus Pseudomonas; species Pseudomonas sichuanensis. Next base: position 100,344 of record NZ_CP087185.1, read on the forward strand.
TTCGAGGATCAGGCCGATAAAGCCCAGCACTTGTTTGGTGTCTTGCCACAGGGTGTCGACGGCGCAGCCGATGCGCGCCAGCAGCAGGAGCAGCACCGGGCGCTCGGGTTGTTTGACCGGGATGCAGTAGTCCTGCACCGAGCAGTAGACGTTCTTGAGCAGGGCGCGGCTGGCGTCGGGGAGTTGGTCGGTACAGTGCGCCAGGCGTTCGGAGCCGAGCAGTTCGGCCAGCAGTGAGGCGCCGGCGGTGTCCAGGCGGCCCAGCTGGCTGAGGTCGACCTGGGTGTCGGCGCCGTACTGGCTGCGCAGCTGCTCGCAGTCGCGCTTGAGGCTGGCGTAGTGGGCCAGGGTCCAGTCGCCGACGATACGCAGGCGAGTGGGCTGCTGGTTGTTGTCCAGAGTTGCGCTCGGGGCGGTCATAGGCTCCATGCATCTGACTGGCGGATGGCGAGTCAGATCATAGCGCAGTGGGGCCGCGTTGCGGCCTTATCGCTGGCAAGCCAGTTCCCACAAGGTTCCAGTGAGTGATCATTGTGGGAGCTGGCTTGCCAGCGATAGGGCCAGAGCCGATCAACTTTTCGCTGCGTCATCCAGTACTTTGAACCGCAGCACCCCGATCACCTGGCCATCCTCGGTCAGCACCCGCACCTGCCACTTGCCCACCGGGTTGGGCGGGAAGTTCTGCTTGTGGGTCCAGGCCCGGTAGCCTTCCTTGCGCCCGCCGTGAATGTCCAGGGCGATGCGGTCCACCTCTTTGCCGTCCAGCTGCCACACGTGGTAAATGCGCTCGTTGAGGCCGCGCGGGGCATTGATCGCGGTGTAGGCGTACAGACCGCCATTGCGGATGCGGCTGGCGGGTACTTCCTCCAGCGACGCGCCCGGCTGGCGGTTGAGCACTTCGGTGCTGATCGCCACGTCGGTCATCCACAGGGTCGCTGGCGGCACCCAGGAACGCATCAGCCAGCCGCCGCCGCCCACTGCCAGGGTCACCAGCACCAGTGCCACGCCCCGGCGCCAGTTGCTGATCGGGAAGCTGCTGGCCAGGCTTGGGAACGACAGCACCATGGCGGCGACCAGCGCCAGCTTGAAGCTCTGCGCGGTGGTCAGGTGCAGGATGATCGGCAGTGCCGTGAGCAGCGCGGCAAACAGCGTCAGGGTGTGCAGTGCCAGGAACAGCCAGCGCCTGGGGGCCAGCCACTTGTGGTACAGCGGGTCGACGATGGAAATCAGCCCCGCGGCGCCGAGCAGGCCGGTGAAGATCAGCTGGCCGCTGTTCCAGGTGGTGGTGATGAAGAAGAACGGCAGGACGAAGAACAGGCTTTCCTGGTGGATCATCTGCGTTGCGAAGCGCAGCAGCGGCTGGGGGATCTCACGCTTGAAGGTGCGCGCGAACAGCTCGGTGAGGGTGTTCTCCAGCATCAGCCAGACCCAGCTGATCAGCATGACGATGGCGATCCAGCTGGCCAGGCCGGCCTGGCGGTCGACCAGGATGAAACTGCCGATACCCGACAGGAAACCGTAGAGCGCGATGATGCCGGGGTAGCGCTTGAGCAGTTCGATCACGCGCAGGACGAAGTTGGGTATTGGGGGCATGGGGCTACAACAGAATGATTGGGAGGCTGCTCGGGCCTCTTCGCGGGTAAACCCGCTCCCACAAGGTTCACCGATAACCCTGTGGGAGCGGGTTTACCCGCGAAGAGGCCGGCACAGGATACCGCCGAACCCCTACTTTCGTGTAGCGCCGCTGGGGCGATTCGCCATTACGCGCCGCCAGCGAACCAGCCCGGCCGCAAGGATCAGCCCGAGCAACAGCGCCACCAACCCATATAGTTCGTCATACCCCAGCAACGGTTTCTCGATGCGCAGGTACCCCGGCTCCTTGAGCATTTCGCGCAGGGCCTCGTTGGCCTGCTTGAGGCTGACCTGGCGCATTGCCCGCACCGGGTCGCTGAAGCGGCCGTTCTCGTACGCGTTCAGCGCACCCCAGTAATAGTCGGCCAACGCCGTGTTGCCCTGGGTGCTCCAGCTCTCGCGGGCAATCGCCGCGTCCTTGATGCGGGCGAAGGTGTCCGGGTCCAGGCCGTGCTTGCGCAGGTGCTCGAATAGTTGCTCGAGCACCTTCACCGCCGCATCGAGGTCCTGGCGCTCAAGGTCGGCATTGAGGCTCAAGAGGCCGGTGTCGCCGAAGCTCTCGCGTTGCGCCGAGGGGCCGTAGGACAGGCCGTGGCGCAAGCGCAGCTGGTCGTACAGCGCCCAGTCCAGGTAGCGCGAGAGCAGTTCGAGGGTCTGGTCGTTGTCCGTGTCCAGCGTGGGTTCGATGAACAACCAGTGCAGCTTGACGTTGTCGCCCAGCCAGCCACGGGTCAGGTCGCGGCGTTGCTCGGCCTGCTGGCTGATGGTCTCGAGGCTGCGGCGCTCCTCGGGTTCGGTCGCCGGCAAGGCGCCGAAGGTACGTTCCAGATAGGCCGGCAGCAGGCGGTCGAGGCCGCCGACGACGATCAGGCTCATGTTGTTGGCGGCGTACCAGTGCTCGCGCAGGTGCTGCACCTGCTCCAGGGTCATGTCGTCGAGGTCGGAGCGCTCCTTGCACTTGAGGCCCAGTTCGGTCGCCAGTTGATCGCTGGCCGGGTGGCCGACTTCCTGGCGGTCGAGCCAGCGCTGCAGGTGCCCGTAATGGCCGCCGTCCTCGCGCTCTATGATGCGCTTGGCCGTGGCCAGCGCCTTGGCATCGATATGGGTGTCGCGCAGCAGCGCCAGCAGCAGGTCGAGCACTTTGCGCTGGTTGCGTGCCGGGGCCTCGATGACGAAGGTGGTGTCGGCGCTGCTGGTGAAGGCGTTCCATTCCCCGCCCAGCTCTTGCAGGCGTTCTTCCAGGCCGCCCTCGCCGGTGTCGTCGATGCCGCTGAACAGCAGGTGTTCGAGCAGGTGCGGCAGCTCGCGCTGGTTGCAATCGAAGTCGTCCAGGCCCACGCCCACCACCAGGCGGATCGACACATGGTCGCGCTCGTAGCCGGACTTGAGGATCACCTGCAGGCCGTTGGGCAACAGGTAGCCCTCGACCCGCGAGCGATCGAGGGCGAAGGTAGGCAGGCTGGCGATCAGCAGGCAAATGAACATCAGACAACGCATGGGCGAGCTACGGTCTCCGGGGGCAAAGGCTCAAGGCTGGCGGGCTTCGTCCGGCACGCTGTCGAGCATCAGCCCGCCGGTGTCGGTGCCGCCCAGTACCACATAGGCACTGCTGCAGAACAAAGAGTTCAACCGTTTCATGTCGGCAATGAGTTCCAAGTGTAGCGAACTGGTTTCGATACTCTGCACCACTTTACGTTGCAGGCGGCTGACATGGGCATGCGCCAGGCGCCGCTCCTGGGCGCGGAAGCGGCGTTTTTCGCGCAGCAGCTGGTGCGCGCTTTGCGGGTCGGCGCTGAGGAACACCGACAGGCCCAGGCGCAGGTTGGCCAGCAGTTGCTCCTGCAGGCCGGTCAGCTCCTCCAGGCCGGTTTGCGAGAACTCGCGGCGCTGGGAGGTTTTTTGCTGCTGGACCTTGCGCAGCATGCGCTCGATCAGGTCGGTGGCCAGCTTGAGGTTGATTGCCAGCTCGATGATCTCGGCCCAGCGCCGGTTGTCCTGCTCGCTCAGGTCTTCGCGGGGCATCTGTGCCAGGTACAGCTTGATGGCGTTGTACAGCGCCTCGGCGTCTTCGGCGAGGGTGCGTACCTGCTGCGGCATGGCGGTCTGGGTGCCGCGCAGGGCGCCAAGCATGGCGTCGAGCAGGCTGTCGACCAGGTCGCCCAGGCGCAGGGTTTCGCGCACCGCATTGGCCAGCGCCAGGCTCGGCGTAGTGAGTGCCGTGGGGTCGAGATGGCGTGCCTGGGTATGGCCGTTGCCGTTGCCCCGTTCGGGCAGCAGGAAGTTGCACAGACGGCCCATGGGCTTGACCGTGGGCAGCATCAGCAGGCAGCGCAGGGTGTTGTAGAGCAGGTGGAAGCCGATCACCAGCTCCTGCGGGCTGAAGCTCAGGCTGTCCATCCAGTCCACCAGCGGGTGCAGCACCGGGATGATCAGCACCAGGCCGAACAGCTTGTACAGCAGGCTGCCCAATGCCACCCGGCGCCCTGCCGAGTTCTGCAGGCTGGTGGTGAGGAAGGCCAGCAGGCCGCTGCCGATGTTGGCGCCGATCACCAGGCCGATGGCCACTGGCAGGCTGATCACCTCGGCGCCGGCCAGGGTGGCGGTGAGCAGCACGGCGGCCAGGCTGGAGTAGGAAATCATGGCGAACAGCGCGCCGATCAGCGCGTCGAGCAGGATGTCGCCGGTCAGCGAGGCGAACAGCACCTTCACGCCCTGGGCGTGGGTGATCGGGTTGGCGGCGTGCACGATCAGTTGCAGCGCCAGGATGATCAGCCCCAGGCCGATGCCGACGCGGCCCAGTTGGCCGGCGCGGGTCTGTTTGCGCGAAAGGAAGAAGATCACCCCGAGGAAGATCAGCAGCGGCGACAGCCAGGACAGGTCGAAGGTCAGCACCCGCGCCATCAGCGCGGTGCCGACGTCGGCGCCGAGCATGATTGCCAGGGCCGGGGTCATGGCCATCAGGCCCTGGCCGACGAACGAGGTGACCAGCATGGCGGTGGCGTTGCTGCTTTGCACCATGGCGGTGACCACGATGCCGGCGATGAACGCCAGCGGGCGCTTGTTCATGTTCTGGCTGAGCACCCGGCGCAGGTTCGAACCATAGACGCGCAGGATGCCGGTACGGACGATGTGCGTGCCCCACACCAGCAGGGCCACGGCGGAGAGCAGGTTGAGCAGGGTCAGCATGGTCGGGCCCCCTTGTTCTTCTATGCCCCTGGGCGGGGCCAATGGTGCGGCGGTGAGCCTGGCCCGGGGGTGGGCTGGTTTTTCCAGTGCTCACTGAAGCTTTAGTTGTTTTGCGCGGTGGGTGCCAGCTTGGCATGACGGAAAACTATTTGAAACATGGCACGATCCTGTGGGAGCGGGTTTACCCGCGAACACCGGCAAAGCCGGTGCCATGCATAGCGGTGCCTGTTTCGCGGGTAAACCCGCTCCCACAGGAACGCAAAAAGGGCCCCGAAGGGCCCTTTCTGTACTGCACTCGCCGGGATTACTGACCCGGAATGTCCTTGCGCAGTTTCACAGCGTCAGGCTCTTCACCCTTCTTGCGCGCCGCCGCGGTGCGCATGCGGATGTTGATCGCTTCCACCGCCAGCGAGAAGGCCATGGCGAAGTAGACATAGCCCTTCGGCACATGCACGTCGAAAGATTCGGCGATCAGCACGGTACCGACGACGATCAGGAACGAAAGCGCAAGCATCTTCAGCGATGGGTGCTTGTCGATGAAGTCGCTGATGGTACCGGCGCAGAGCATCATCACCAGTACTGCGACGATGATCGCGGCGATCATCACCGGCACGTGGGAAACCATGCCCACGGCAGTGATCACCGAGTCCAGCGAGAACACGATGTCGATGATGGCGATCTGGATGATGGTGTAGAAGAACTTGCCGCCCGCGCCTTTGGGCTGGTCCGGGCTTTCGTCCTCGCCTTCCAGGCCGTGGTAGATCTCTTGCGAGCTTTTCCACAGCAGGAACAGGCCACCGAAGAACAGGATCAGGTCGCGCCCGGAGATGCCTTGGCCGAGCACATGGAACAGGTCGTCGGTCAGGCGCATGACCCAGGTGATCGACAGCAGCAGCAGGATCCGCGTGACCATGGCCAGGGCCAGGCCGAAGATCCGCGTGCGCGGCTGCATGTGCTTGGGCATGCGGCTGACCAGGATCGAGATCATGATGATGTTGTCGATCCCCAGCACGATCTCAAGGGCCGTGAGGGTGAAAAAGGCAACCCAGATTTCCGGGCTGGTCAGCCATTCCATGTGTATTCCTTCGAGCGGTAATGGCAAAGCGCCCGGGGTGGGCGCTTTGCGGTTGGATGAAGCGTGTGTATTACAGACTGCTGAACAGCGGGAATGTCCCCAGGGCCAGCGCGCCGAACATTATGCACAGGCACACCAGCACTGCCCACTTGAGGGTGAAGCGCTGGTGATCGCCGAACTCGATGCCGGCCAGGGCCACCAGCAGATAGGTGGAGGGTACCAGCGGGCTGAGCAGGTGTACCGGCTGGCCGACGATCGATGCGCGGGCCATTTCCACCGGGGTGACGCCGTAGTGGCTGGCGAACTCCGACAGCACCGGCAGCACGCCGTAGTAGAAGGCGTCGTTGGACATGAAGAAGGTGAACGGCATGCTGACCAGGGCGGTGATCACCGCCATGTACGGGCCGAACGCTTCCGGGATCACCGCCAGCAGGCTCTTGGACATGGCGTCGACCATGCCGGTGCCCGACAGGATGCCGGTGAAGATGCCGGCGGCGAAGATCAGCCCGCTCACGGCCAGCACGCTGGAGGCGTGGGCGCCGATGCGGTCCTTCTGCTGCTGCAGGCAGGGGTAGTTGACGATCATGGCGATACTGAAGGCGATCATGAACAACACCGGCAGCGGCAGTACGCCTGCGATCAGCGCGACCATCAGGGCGGCGGTCAGGGCGCCGTTGAACCAGATCAGCTTGGGCCGGCGCGCTTCGGGGAACTGCGACACGCTGATTTCGCTGTGGTCGATGTCATCGGTCGGCAGGTGCAGTTCACCCAGGCGGGCACGTTCACGCAGGCCATACCAGTAGGCGATGGCGAGGATCGCCAGCACACCGAAGGCCATGGCCGGGATCATCGGCACGAAGATGTCCGAGGGATCCACATGCAGGGCGCTGGCGGCGCGGGCAGTCGGGCCGCCCCAGGGAGTCATGTTCATCACCCCGCCGGCCAGGATGATCAGGCCGGCCATGATCCGCGGGCTCATCCCCAGGCGGCTGTACAGCGGCAGCATGGCGGCGCAGCAGATCATGTAGGTGGTGGCGCCGTCACCGTCGAGGGAGACGACCAGAGCCAGCACGGCGGTGCCGACCGAGACTTTCAGCGGGTCGCCCTTGACCAGCTTGAGGATCTTGCGCACGGCCGGGTCGAACAGGCCGGAATCGATCATCAGGGCGAAGTACAGGATGGCGAACATCAGCATCACGCCGGTGGGCGCAAGCTTGCTGATGCCTTGCAGCATCATCGGGCCGATGTCGCTGTAGAAGCCGCCGAACAGGGCGAACAGGATCGGTACCAGGATCAGCGCGATCAAGGCCGACAGGCGCTTGGTCATGATCAGGTACATGAAGGTGATGACCATGGCAAAGCCGAGGAAGGTCAGCATGGCGGTACTCCAGGCGTGGCGCGGCGAAAGGAAGGACGATTCGGGCGGATCAGCGCGTCAGGCGCTGCGCGGGGAGTAGGCGAAGAGGGACTGCGGGAAGGCGGGCACAGGAAAACATCAGAATCACCATTGTTGTTGTTGATTGGGCCGGGCACGGAAGTTTCCGGGTGCCCTGGCTGACCGGTCTGCTGCCGGTAGTGGCGCTATCCTATGTGCGCAAGCTTTCAGCCAGCTTTCGACCAGTGCAAGGCGACGGGAGGTCATGACGATGGCGCGTGTCGAGCAAGGGGGGTGCCATTGCGGCGCCCTGCGTTACCGGTTGCGGGGCGATCTGGTTGATGTCGCCCACTGTCATTGCTCGATCTGTCGGCGGGTCAGTGGCGGCACGCTGGTGACCTGGGTCACGCTGGCCGCTGAGGATTTCGAGTGGTTGGCGGGCTCGCCGCAGCGGTATGTGGCGCCGGCGGGGTGCAGCCGCTATTTCTGTGGTGGTTGTGGGGCCCATGTGGCGCTGGTGACCGAGCGCAGCCCGCAGACGATCGATGTGACGGTGGCGACGCTGGATCATCCTGAGCGGGTGCCGGCCCAGCGGCATATCTGGGTGGGGAGCCGGCTGCCGTGGTTGCAGGTGGGTCAGGGGTTGCCGGAGGAGGACGAGGAAAGCCTATAGGGCATTGTGCTGCCTCTTCTGGCCCTATCGCCGGCAAGCCGGCTCCCACAGGGTTGTGCGATCACCTGTGGGAGCCGGCTTGCCGGCGATAGGAGCTGACCTGCCATGCGCTAGGGCAACTGCAACCCGCCAGCCGCCTTGTGCAGTGCGCGCAGGTGTTCGCCCACCTGCTTGATGTTGGCTTCCACCGCCTTGATCTCCCTGGCCCGCTGCGGCCCCAGCAGCGCCCTCACCTGCTGGTCCAGGTCGTTGCTCAGGCGCAGCAGTTGCGCCTGGCGTGCCTTGCTCTCCTGCTCCAGGTGCTGGCGCTCCTCGGGCTGTGGCAGGCCGTAGCCGCCCGCCCCCAGCAGTTCCGCCGGGCGGCTGAGGTAGCCACTGTTGGCGAGAATCGCCTGCAGGGCCTGATCGGCCTTGTCGAAGCTGCCATCCTTTATCGCCCGGCCATTGAGGTAACGCTGCTTGACCTCATCCTGGGCCAGCAGCAACTGCCGGCGCAGGCTGGCCTGTTCGAGCAGCAGCAGCGCCGCACTGGTGCGCAGGTCGGCGCGCTCGAACCACGGGCGGCGCTGCTCGGCATCCAGGGCCAGCCAGTCTTCCACGGCGCTCTGCTTGATCGGCAACTGCTTCTTCAACACCTCGAACATGGCCTGGTAGCGGTCGCGATAGGAGTCGAAGCGATAGCCCAGGCGCAGCGCCTCACGTGGGTCGTCGAGCACACTGGTGTCGGCCAGGCCGCGCCCTTTGAGCACTTCCAGCAGGCCGTTGGGCATGATGTTGTCGAGGTCGTTCAGGCGCGGGTTGGCGGTGCCGCTGCGCAGCAGCTTCAAATTCTCGACCGCGCAGTTGTTGGACAGGAAGAAGTAGTTGCCGTCGTAGCTCCAGTGCATTTCGGCAGCCTGGCGCACCAGGTTCTCGATCTCGCTGCGGCTGAGCTTGAGCGGCACCGAGGCCAGGCTGCGCAGTTCGGTCTTGGTGTACTCGTCGATCACCTGGCCCAGCGGCAGGACGAACAGCCGCGACGGGTAGGCCCCGACCAGCCCGCCCCAGCTCGACAACTGCACGTCGTTGACGAAGGCCCGGTAAGACAACACCAGGCTCTGGTCGAGGTCCAGGCGGCAAGCTGGGCCGCGCGGCCGGCCGGGGGCGCAGATCACCAGGCGCAGCATGCTGTGGCCCCAGCGGCTGACCAGGTTCTGATTGGCTTCGGCCAGCAGGTAGTCGACTTCGTAGACTCGCTCGGGGTCGATTTCGCCCAGCGGCTGGCGGGCGAAGTCATTGCCGGCGTTGAGGAACGGCAGGGCTTTGGCGCAGGTGTTCTGCGGCGGTGCCCAGCCGAAATGCTCGCTCAGGTACTGGTTGAGCGCCGGGCGACGGCAGGCGTAGCTGGGGTCGAGGAGGAAGTACTCCATGTTGACCGCGATGTATTCCTTCGGGCTGCTCAGCTCGTAGCTGTCGGGGCTGCGCGCCACCTGGCCGTTGTGCTGTTCGCGCTCGCCGCGGCGGCCAACGTACTGCGGCCAGCCGGCCAGGTCGAGCAGGCGTGGATCGTCGCTCAGGGTGAAGCGGCGCTCGGCCTGGCCTCGGCAGTCCTGCGGCAGGCCTACCTTGCCCAGTGCGCCCTGCTGGCGCTTGCAGCGGCTGATGAGCTGGCGCTCGGCGCTGTGCCACAGGCGAGCGCGGTCATAGATGTGGGTGAGCTCATGCAGCACGGTGGCCAGCAGCTCTTCACGGACGGTGCCGTGGGGGCGGTTGGTCTTTTCGCGGGCGGCACTGCCATCGACCAGGCCTGGCAGCAGGCGGCGGTTGAGGTCGAGGGTGGAGACCGGCGTGGCCTGGCCGTAGGCATCCTCGGGCATACGGTCGGTCCAGCTCACCGTTACCTGGCGGTCCAGCTGTTGCTTGAAGCGTGGTGGCAGCTTGGCCATGGCTTCATCGAGCAGCTGCTGGGTGGCCTGCTGCTGTGGCTGGTCGAGGCCGTCTGCCTGCAGCACCAGCTGCAGGTCGGCCAGGGCGGGCGTGCCGAGCAGCGTCAGGACGCAGCCGAGCAGCCAGGCACGCGCGCGCATCACAGGGCGAGGATGGCTTCGGCCAGCACCTGGTCGCTGGCGTCGCGGGCTTCCGGCACACGGGTGCGCAGGGTGTCGAAGGCCGCTTCGAGCTGGGCGCCACGGATGTTGCCGTTGCTGGCGACGAAGCTGGCGGCGTCGTCGTGGGCTTCGCGGATGACTTTCGAATCGCGAATCGAGGTGGTGGTGTCGGAGGTGAAATCGATCGTGCGCGCCGAGGCACGGACGATGATATTGCTGGTAGCCACCAGCGTGTGAGCCTGGGCCATGTCGGCCAGCAGCAACATGCCGAGGGAAGCGGCGATCAGCGATTTACGCATGGAGCATCTCCAGAAGGTACAAAGGCGTAACAGGTAATTATTGGACGAGGATGGCTTCGGCCAGTTCAAGGTCGCCGACAGAGTGACAACTGTGCACCTGGCGCAGCGAAACCAGCGCCGCCTGAAGGCGCGCACCGCGAATCAAGCCATCACTGGCAACGAAGGCAGCAGCGTCGTCACGGGCGGCGGCGACGATCTTGCGATCGAACGGCGCGGTGGTCACCTGGCTGGTGACATAGCCGGTGGCAACGAGGCTCTGGGTGGTGACATCCATGGCATGGGCGCTTCCCATACCGGCGAGGGCTAACAGCACTGGCGGCAGATAACGCATGGGCTCTCTAGGCGGTGGTTTCGGGCAACGAAGGCTACCCCGGATGCACCGGCCGGGGCCAGTGAATCCGGGTGTGAAGGCTTGTGCTAGAGCGCGAGGATGGCGCGGGCCAGTTGCGCGTCGCTGGCTTGCAGCGTGGGCTGCTGCTGGCGAATGTGCACCAAGGCGCTTTCCAGCTTGGCGCCGCGGATCGCGCCTTCGCTGCCAACGAAGCTGGCGGCGTCGTCACGGGCTGCCTGCACGATCTTGTCATCGCGGAAGGACGAGGTTACGTCGGAAGTGGCATCGGTGGTTGCGGCAACGGCACCGACTACCGCGTCAGTGGTCACCACGAAGCTGGTGGCATTGGCCGCACCGGCGAGGGACAGCAGCACGGCGGCGCCTAACAGATGATAACGGGACATGATGGGTGGACTCCTGCGCAGGGTCTGGATGGTTCTGGTTATCGGACGCTCGCTTGGCTCGTCACGGTACGGTGTTGCCAGGCGTGTAGGACAAGCGTAACACGCCTCGGTTCAAGCGCCTGGGGCGGCGAAAGACCACAATTGGTAACTGTACCTGCCAATATACAATTTTGTGAAACTGTACCTGTTGTGTTGCGATGGCTCTATCTCGCGGCGGACAAACAAAAAACCCGTCGCGGTTTCCGGCGACGGGTTCTTGTGTATTCGCGGTGCCGGCGTTGGCCGGCGGCCGAGGCTTAGCGCCAGAACGGCTTGCTCAGCTCTTCGTAGCGCTGCGACTCGCTGATACCGGCGTCGGCCAGCAGGCGGGAGTCCAGACGAGCCAGCTGACGGCGGCTGGCCATGCGGCGTTGCCACAGCAGCAGGGTCGACAGGGCGCGCAGAGGCAGGGAAGCGTGGGAAGCTTGGGCGTTGCTTTCGAAAACCAGACCGGAACTGAGGGTGCGTTCCATGATGTTTCATCCTTCCGCTTGTGGCGGCATTAGGGAGTGATTTAACTGGTGCCCATCTTCCTCCTCTGCTGTCCATAACAGTAGATACAGTTCTGTAGTAAAGCGATGGCTCAGTTAACTGTGTAACCCTACTGTTGCACCTGAAATTGGCGTAACTGTACTGGTCTGCACTGATTTAGTGCGAATTCTAGATTTTGCAGGAAATGAGGCGAGGCCAGAGCAGATAATTACCAGTACAGTAGTACAGTTTTATCTGTGCATTTGGCAGGGGACTGTGTGAGCGGGTTCACCCGAAAGTGTCTGTATGGCCACTGCAGCATTCGCGGGTAAACCCGCTCCCACAGATAGCTCATTTGGGTGAAACGATCGCGGGGCAAGCCCGCTCCCACAAGTACCTGTGGGAGCGGGCTTGCCCCGCGATGGTTGTAGCGTTGACGGGTCAGCCAGCCAGCATGCGCCCGCTTTCTTCCAGGTTCTCGTGCCAGCTCAGGGCTTCGCGCAGGATGTGCGGGGTGTGGCCGCCGCGCTGGCAGGCGCGTTCGAAGTAGTCGTTCAACGCAGCGCGATAGTCCGGGTGCACACAGTTGTCGATGATCGCGCGGGCACGCTCGCGTGGCGCCAGGCCGCGCAGGTCGGCCAGGCCCTGTTCGGTGACCAGGATGTCGACATCATGCTCGGTATGGTCGACGTGGCTGACCATGGGCACGACGCTGGAAATCGCGCCGCCCTTGGCGATCGACTTGGTGACGAAGATCGCCAGGTGGGCGTTGCGGGCGAAGTCGCCGGAACCGCCAATGCCGTTCATCATCCGGGTGCCGCAGACGTGGGTGGAGTTGACGTTGCCGTAGATGTCGAACTCCAGCGCCGTGTTGATGCCGATGATGCCCAAGCGACGCACCACTTCAGGGTGGTTGGAGATCTCCTGCGGGCGCAGCACCAGCTTGTCCTTGTAGCGCTCGAGGTTGCCGAACACGTCGGCATTGCGGCGGCTCGACAGGGTGATCGAGCTGCCCGAGGCGAAGCTCAGCTTACCGGCGTCGATCAGGTCGAAGGTCGAGTCCTGCAGCACTTCGGAGTACATGGTCAGGTCTTCGAACGGCGATTCGATCAGGCCGCACATCACGGCGTTGGCGATACTGCCGATGCCGGCTTGCAGCGGGCCGAGCTTGTTGGTCATGCGGCCGGCGTCCACCTCGCCCTTGAGGAAGGCGATCAGGTGGTCGGCGATGCCCTGAGTCTCGTGGTCAGGCGGCAGCACGGTGGACGGCGAGTCCGGCTGGTCGCTGATGACGATGCCGACGATCTTGGCTGGGTCGATCGGGATTGCGGTGCTGCCGATGCGGTCATCGACTTTCACCAGCGGGATCGGCGTGCGGGTCGGGCGGTAGGTTGGGATATAGATGTCGTGCAGGCCTTCGAGGTTGGCGTTGTGCGACAGGTTGATCTCGACGATGACCTGCTTGGCGAAGATCGCGAAGCTGGCCGAGTTGCCGACGGAGGTGGTCGGCACTATATGGCCTTCTTCAGTGATCGCCACTGCTTCGATGACCGCGATGTCCGGCAGGGTCAGCTGCTTGTTGCGCAGTTGCTCGACGGTTTCCGACAGGTGCTGGTCGATGAACATCACCTGGCCGTCGTTGATGGCCTTGCGCAGGGTGCTGTCGACCTGGAACGGCATGCGCCGGGCCAGTACGCCGGCTTCGGTCAGTTGCTTGTCGAGGTCGTTGCCCAGGCTGGCGCCGGTCATCAGGCTGATTTTCAGCGGCGACAGCTTGGCGCGCTCGGCCAGTGCGTGGGGCACGGCCTTGGCTTCGCCGGCGCGGGTGAAGCCGCTCATGCCGACGGTCATGCCGTCCTCGATCAGGCCAGCGGCGTCAGCCGCACTCATTACCTTGCTGTGCAGGGAGGACAAGCGGATGCGATCACGGTACATGGATTGTTATCTCAGGCTACTGAAGCTACTGGAAGCGCAGTCTAGAGATTTAGCCCGGTGCCGTCCCGCGACCATGGTCGTAGGCGAAGCCTTGGAATAGAGCCGTTGATCTGGATCATGCAAATGAAAAAGCCCCCGGGCATAACACCCGGGGGCTTTAGACGCTTCTATATATAGAGGCGGGTGTCAGTCCACGGCCTTGACCATGTCTTCGATGACCTTCTTCGCGTCACCAAACACCATCATGGTCTTGTCCAGGTAGAACAGTTCGTTGTCCAGGCCGGCATAGCCGCTGGCCATGGAGCGCTTGTTGACGATGATGGTCTTGGCCTTGAACGCTTCGAGGATCGGCATGCCGGCGATCGGCGACTTGGGATCGTTCTTCGCCGCCGGGTTGACCACGTCGTTGGCGCCCAGCACCAGCACAACGTCGGCCTGACCGAATTCGGCGTTGATGTCTTCCATCTCGAACACCTGGTCGTACGGCACCTCCGCTTCGGCCAGCAGTACGTTCATGTGGCCTGGCATACGGCCGGCAACCGGGTGGATCGCGTACTTCACGGTCACGCCGTTATGCACCAGCTTCTCGGTCAGCTCTTTCAACGCGTGCTGGGCGCGGGCCACCGCCAGGCCGTAGCCGGGAACGATGATCACGCTGTCGGCGTTGCTCAGCAGGAAGGTGGCGTCGTCGGCCGAACCGGACTTCACCGGGCGCTGCTCCTTGGAGCCTTGCGCCGCGCCGACGTCGGTGTCGCCGCCGAAGCCGCCGAGGATGACGTTGAAGAACGAACGGTTCATCGCCTTGCACATGATGTACGAGAGGATCGCACCGCTCGAACCCACCAGGGAGCCGGCGATGATCAGCATCGAGTTGTTCAGCGAGAAGCCGATACCCGCGGCCGCCCAGCCCGAGTAGCTGTTGAGCATCGACACCACTACCGGCATGTCGGCGCCGCCGATCGGGATGATGATCAGTACGCCCATGATGAAGGCCAGGGCCAGCATCAGGGTGAAGGCGCTGTAGTGGCCGGTGAAGGTGAACAGCAGGCCCAGGGCGATGGTGGCAAGGCCGAGGATCAGGTTCAGCTTGTGCTGGCCGGCGAACTGTACTGGTGCGCCTTGGAACAGGCGGAACTTGTACTTGCCCGACAGCTTGCCGAACGCGATGACCGAGCCGGAGAAGGTGATGGCACCAATGGCCGCGCCGAGGAACAGCTCCAGGCGGTTACCGGTGGGGATCGGGTCGCTGATGCTGGCGACGATGCCCAGCGATTGCGGCTCGAGTACCGCGGCAATGGCGATGAACACCGCGGCCAGGCCGATCATGCTGTGCATGAAGGCGACCAGCTCGGGCATCTTGGTCATCTCGACGCGCTTGGCCATGATCGAACCGGCGCTGCCGCCGACCAGCAGGCCGACGATGACATAACCGATGCCGGCAGTGGCAAGCTCGGCGCCCAGCTTGTAGATCAGCCCGACCGTGGTGAGGATGGCGATACCCATGCCGATCATGCCGAACAGGTTGCCCCGGCGTGAGGTAGTGGGGTGCGAGAGGCCCTTGAGCGCCTGGATGAAGCAGATCGAGGCGACCAGGTACAGAAGCGTTACCAGATTCATGCTCATGCTTACTTCTGCGCCTCGTTCTTGGTTTTCTTCTTGAACATTTCCAGCATGCGGCGGGTGACCAGGAAGCCACCGAACACATTGACCGCGGCCAGCGCCACGGCGAGGGTGCCCATCACTTTGCCGGCCGGGGTGACGGTCAGCGCGGCCGCGAGCATGGCGCCGACGATGACGATCGCCGAAATGGCGTTGGTGACGGCCATCAGTGGGGTGTGCAGTGCCGGGGTGACGTTCCATACCACGTGGTAGCCCACGTAGATGGCCAGCACGAAGATGATCAGGTTGTAGATGCCGTGGGAAATCAGCAGGTCTTCCATTGTCGAGCTCCTCAGCCGTTCTTGCGTACGACCTGGCCGTCGCGGCACATCAGGCACGCGGCGACGATGTCGTCTTCGAGGTTGATCACCAGCGCGCCGTCCTTGTCGAACAGCAGCTTCATGAAGTCCAGCAGGTTGCGGGCGTACAGCGCCGAGGCGTCTGCGCCGACCTGGGCCGGCAGGTTGGTTGGGCCGACGATGGTTACGCCGTTTGCCTGTACCACCTGGTCAGCGACGGTCAGCGGGCAGTTGCCGCCCTGGGCCGCAGCGAGGTCGATCACCACCGAGCCGGGTTTCATCTGCGCGACGGTCTCGGCGCTGAGCAGCGTCGGCGCCTTGCGCCCGGGGATCAGCGCAGTGGTGATGACGATATCGGCCTGTTTGGCTCGTTCGTGCACGGCCTGGGCCTGGCGTTGCATCCAGCTGGCTGGCATGGGGCGGGCGTAACCGCCGACGCCTTCGGCGCACTCGCGCTCTTCATCGGTCTCGTACGGCACGTCGAGGAACTTGGCGCCAAGCGACTCGATCTGCTCTTTCACGGCGGGGCGCACGTCGGAGGCTTCGATCACCGCACCCAGGCGCTTGGCCGTGGCGATGGCCTGCAGGCCGGCGACGCCAGCGCCGAGGATCAGAACACGGGCGGCCTTTACGGTGCCGGCGGCGGTCATCAGCATGGGCATGAAGCGTGGGTAATGATGCGCGGCCAGCAGCACGGCCTTGTAGCCGGCAATGTTGGCTTGCGACGACAGCACGTCGAGGCTCTGGGCCCGCGAGGTACGAGGCGCGGCTTCCAGGGCGAAGGCGGTGATGCCACGTTCGGCCATCTTGCCGATCAGCTCGTTGTTGAACGGGTTGAGCATGCCGGCCAGCACGCTGCCGCTGTTGATCAGCGCCAGTTCCTGGTCATTGGGTGCAACCACCTTGAGCACCAGCTGCGCGCCGAAGGCATCGGTCGCTTCACCCAGTGTGGCGCCAACGGCCTCATAGGCACTGTCCGGAATGCTGGCGTTGAGCCCTGCCCCCCGTTGCACGGTGACCTGATGGCCCTGGCTAACCAGTTTCTTGATGGTTTCCGGGGTCGCAGCGACCCTTGTCTCACCCGTCTGCGTCTCGAGAGGAACACCAATGTGCACGACTTTGTCTCCTGCGGTGACCTTTTGTGTTTGTTTGAACCAGCTCACTTCGGGTGGCGCGCTGGGTGGTCGTAGAGCACGACCCCGCCTGAATCCGGGGCGGGGAGGCATTTTGCAGATGAACCATTGGGGCTACAACCGGTTCTGAAGCGAAACGAACTCAAAACTACAAGTCACCCTGTGACCGTATGTCGCAATGATTCGAAACAAACCCGTCAAGCACGCGCTATTCGGAGCTTAGGGGAAAATCTGAAAAAAATTCTGCTGTTTTCGGCCTTGGCGCTGTGAATGTCGCAAAATAACCGTCAAACCCGCATGGCAACTAGGGTTGATAGGGATTTTCAGGTCAGCCGGAACAGATTACGTATTTGCGACAAATACATATATCTGTAGGTGTTTAAAATAATTGACTACGGGGTCAGCTTATCGGCTTTCGCAGTGTACTGCTGTGCCTGCGCTATTAGCCAGTCGCGAAAAGCCCGTAGCGAAGCCGACTCCACCTTGCGCTCTGGAATCATCAGATAGTAGGCCTTGTCACTGGACAGGGCATGCCTGTTAGCGACCACCAACCTACCCTCCTCGAGCTCGCGCTGGATCAGGAACGGTGGGATCAGCGCAATGCCCATTTCGTGCATGGCCGCCTGGGCGAGCATCGAGAACAGTTCATAGCGCGGACCGGCCATGTCGCATTCAACGCTCATGCCCAGCCCATCGAACCATTGCCGCCAGGCATACGGGCGGGTGGTCTGCTGCAGCAGTGGCAGCTCGGCGATGCGCTGGGCGTCGAGGCCGCCCTGCCCGTCCAGCAGCTTCGGGCTGCACACCGGTACCGGGTTTTCTCCCATCAGGCGGTGGGCCTGGGTGCCGGACCAGTCGGCGTCGCCGAAGTAGATGGCCGCATCGAAGGGCGTGTCGGCGAACAGGAACGGCCGGGTGCGGTTGGTCAGGTTGACCGTGACCTCCGGGTGGCGTTGCTGGAAATCCTTCAGGCGTGGCAGCAACCACTGGGTGCCGAAGGTCGGCACCACGGCCAGCTCGATCACGTTGGCGCCCTGCTGGCGCATGACCGACAGGGTGTCGCGCTCTACGGCGTCCAGTTGGCTGGCCACCTGACGACTATAGGACAAGCCTGCCTCGGTGAGCTTCACGCCCCGGCGCGAGCGGCGGAACAATTCGACGTTGAGAAACGCCTCCAGCCCACCGATCTGCCGACAGACGGCGCCCTGGGTCAGGGCCAGTTCGTGGGCGGCCTTGGTGAAGCTCTCGTGACGCGCGGCCGCCTCGAAGCAGACCAGGGCGGTGGTGCTGGGGATCTTGCGGCGCATGTACATCAACCTCACTTGTATGCTTGTCAGTACGGCGTTTTGTCGATCACGGAGTGAGAAAATATCACTAAAGCGTGCGCAATCCTCGTTTGTCCCGACAGCCGATCAAGCCTAGGATCAATCCAACGCAAGAATCCGCTCCCATCTTTGTTTCGAGGAACACGCACATGGCCGGTAAAGCAAGCTTCAACTGGATCGACCCGCTGCTGCTGGATCAGCAGCTCACTGAAGAAGAGCGCATGGTGCGTGACAGCGCCTTCCAGTTCGCCCAGGACAAGTTGGCGCCGCGTGTGCTGGAAGCCTTCCGTCACGAACAGACCGACCCGGCGATCTTCCGCGAGATGGGTGAAGTCGGCCTGTTGGGCGCGACCATCCCTGAACAGTATGGTGGCAGCGGCCTCAACTATGTGTGCTACGGCCTGATTGCCCGTGAAGTGGAGCGCATCGACTCTGGTTACCGCTCGATGATGAGCGTGCAGTCGTCGCTGGTCATGGTGCCGATCAACGAATTCGGTACCGAAGCGCAGAAGCAGAAGTACCTGCCCAAGCTGGCCAGCGGTGAGTGGATTGGTTGCTTCGGCCTGACCGAACCCAATCATGGCTCCGACCCGGGGTCGATGATCACTCGGGCGCGCAAGGTCGACGGCGGCTATCGCCTGACCGGTAGCAAGATGTGGATTACCAACAGCCCGATCGCCGATGTGTTCGTGGTCTGGGCCAAGGATGATGCCGGCGACATTCGCGGCTTTGTTCTGGAGAAAGGCTGGCAAGGCCTCAGTGCCCCGGCTATCCACGGCAAGGTTGGCCTGCGCGCTTCGATCACCGGCGAGATCGTCATGGACAACGTGTTCGTCCCGGAAGAGAACATCTTCCCGGATGTGCGCGGCCTGAAGGGTCCGTTCACCTGCTTGAACTCGGCCCGTTACGGCATTTCGTGGGGTGCGCTGGGCGCCGCCGAAGCCTGCTGGCACACCGCGCGCCAGTACACCCTGGACCGCCAGCAGTTCGGTCGCCCGCTCGCTGCCAACCAGCTGATCCAGAAAAAACTGGCCGACATGCAGACCGAAATCACCCTGGCCCTTCAAGGTTGCCTGCGTCTGGGGCAGATGAAGGACCAAGGCACCGCTGCGGTGGAAATCACTTCGATCATGAAGCGCAACTCCTGCGGCAAGGCCCTGGATATCGCCCGCATGGCGCGTGACATGCTGGGCGGCAACGGTATCTCCGACGAGTTCGGCGTGGCCCGCCACCTGGTCAACCTTGAGGTGGTCAACACCTATGAAGGTACCCACGACGTGCATGCGCTGATCCTCGGGCGTGCGCAAACCGGTATCCAGGCGTTCTACTAATAGAGGAGCCAGGCCATGGGTGCGCTTTCACATCTGCGGGTGCTGGACCTTTCTCGGGTGCTCGCCGGCCCATGGTCCGGCCAGATCCTCGCCGACCTTGGTGCCGATGTGATCAAGGTCGAGCGCCCGGGCTCGGGTGACGATACCCGTGCCTGGGGGCCGCCCTTCCTCAAGGACTCGCGTGGCGAGAACACCAGTGAGGCGGCCTACTATCTGTCGGCCAACCGCAACAAACGCTCGGTGACCATCGATTTCACTCAGCCCGAAGGCCAGCGCCTGGTGCGCGAGCTGGCGGCCAAGTCGGACATCGTCATCGAGAACTTCAAGGTCGGCGGGCTGGCGGCCTATGGTCTGGATTACCAAAGCCTGAAGGCGATCAACCCGAAGCTTATCTATTGCTCGATCACAGGCTTCGGCCAGACCGGGCCGTATGCCAAGCGTGCCGGCTACGACTTCATGATCCAGGGCTTGGGCGGGCTGATGAGCCTGACCGGGCGGCCGGAAGGTGAGGAAGGTGCCGGGCCGATGAAGGTTGGAGTGGCCTTGACCGACATCCTTACTGGCCTGTATTCGACGGTGGCGATCCTGGCTGCCCTCGCCCACCGGGACCAGGCTGGGGTTGGTCAGCATATCGATATGGCCTTGCTGGATGTGCAGGTGGCTTGCCTGGCCAACCAGGCGATGAACTACCTCACCACAGGAAACCCTCCACGGCGGTTGGGTAATGCGCATCCCAATATCGTGCCTTACCAGGACTTCCCGACGGCGGACGGCAATTTCATTCTTACCGTGGGTAATGATGGGCAGTTCCGCAAGTTTGCCGAAGTAGCTGGGCAGCCGCAGTGGGCGGATGATCCGAGGTTCGCTACCAATAAGCAGCGTGTGGCACATCGGGCCGAGTTGATTCCGCTGATTCGCCAGGCCACGGTGTTCAAGACTACGGCTGAATGGGTGAGTGAGCTGGAGAAGGCTGGTGTGCCTTGTGGTCCCATCAATGACTTGGCGCAGATGTTCCAGGATCCGCAGGTATTGGCTCGCGGGCTGGCGGTGAACATCCCGCATCCGTTGGCGGGGAACGTGCCGCAGGTGGCCAGCCCGATCAGATTGTCGGAGACACCGGTGGAGTACCGGCAGGCACCTCCTCTGCTGGGGGAGCATACCGAGGCAGTGCTGCGTGATGTGCTGGGGCTGGATGCGATGGCGGTGCACGAGCTGCGTACTGCTGGCGTACTCTGACGCTGTAGCTATGTAGAGAGCGGGGAGGCCGACAGGCCTCCCCGCTTTGTTTTTGAGGTAAATAAAGCTTTCTTGAAATTAAAGGTTGACGGGGTTTCAGATCCCCTTATAATGCGCCCCACTTCCAGCGACAACGGAACGCAAAACTCCTTGAAATTCAATGAGTTAAGCGATTCGAAGGCTCCGGAAGCGTTTCGGTCTCACGATCGGCAGCGGTGAAAAAGGTGGTTGACAGCAGGTTGTAACGCTGTATGATTCGCCTCCCGCTACGAGGGATCGCAGCGAGTTAAGCGGTTGAAGCTAAACGAGTTTCTCGGAAAGAACTTCAAAATAAACGCTTGACAGCAAATGAGGAAAGCGTAGAATGCGCGCCTCGGTTGAGACGAAAAGTTCTTAACCAAACGCTCTTTAACAAATTGAATCAAGCAATTCGTGTGGGTGCTTGTGAGTACGGACTGATAGTCAAAAAGATTATCAGCATCACAAGTGGCCATGCGAGAAATCACATAGTCATTTGAGATTGCTGAGCCAAGTTTAGGGTTTCTTAAAAATCCAAGCAGTATTGAACTGAAGAGTTTGATCATGGCTCAGATTGAACGCTGGCGGCAGGCCTAACACATGCAAGTCGAGCGGATGAGAAGAGCTTGCTCTTCGATTCAGCGGCGGACGGGTGAGTAATGCCTAGGAATCTGCCTGGTAGTGGGGGACAACGTTTCGAAAGGAACGCTAATACCGCATACGTCCTACGGGAGAAAGCAGGGGACCTTCGGGCCTTGCGCTATCAGATGAGCCTAGGTCGGATTAGCTAGTTGGTGAGGTAATGGCTCACCAAGGCGACGATCCGTAACTGGTCTGAGAGGATGATCAGTCACACTGGAACTGAGACACGGTCCAGACTCCTACGGGAGGCAGCAGTGGGGAATATTGGACAATGGGCGAAAGCCTGATCCAGCCATGCCGCGTGTGTGAAGAAGGTCTTCGGATTGTAAAGCACTTTAAGTTGGGAGGAAGGGCAGTAAGTTAATACCTTGCTGTTTTGACGTTACCGACAGAATAAGCACCGGCTAACTCTGTGCCAGCAGCCGCGGTAATACAGAGGGTGCAAGCGTTAATCGGAATTACTGGGCGTAAAGCGCGCGTAGGTGGTTCGTTAAGTTGGATGTGAAAGCCCCGGGCTCAACCTGGGAACTGCATCCAAAACTGGCGAGCTAGAGTATGGTAGAGGGTGGTGGAATTTCCTGTGTAGCGGTGAAATGCGTAGATATAGGAAGGAACACCAGTGGCGAAGGCGACCACCTGGACTGATACTGACACTGAGGTGCGAAAGCGTGGGGAGCAAACAGGATTAGATACCCTGGTAGTCCACGCCGTAAACGATGTCAACTAGCCGTTGGAATCCTTGAGATTTTAGTGGCGCAGCTAACGCATTAAGTTGACCGCCTGGGGAGTACGGCCGCAAGGTTAAAACTCAAATGAATTGACGGGGGCCCGCACAAGCGGTGGAGCATGTGGTTTAATTCGAAGCAACGCGAAGAACCTTACCAGGCCTTGACATGCAGAGAACTTTCCAGAGATGGATTGGTGCCTTCGGGAACTCTGACACAGGTGCTGCATGGCTGTCGTCAGCTCGTGTCGTGAGATGTTGGGTTAAGTCCCGTAACGAGCGCAACCCTTGTCCTTAGTTACCAGCACGTTATGGTGGGCACTCTAAGGAGACTGCCGGTGACAAACCGGAGGAAGGTGGGGATGACGTCAAGTCATCATGGCCCTTACGGCCTGGGCTACACACGTGCTACAATGGTCGGTACAGAGGGTTGCCAAGCCGCGAGGTGGAGCTAATCTCACAAAACCGATCGTAGTCCGGATCGCAGTCTGCAACTCGACTGCGTGAAGTCGGAATCGCTAGTAATCGCAAATCAGAATGTTGCGGTGAATACGTTCCCGGGCCTTGTACACACCGCCCGTCACACCATGGGAGTGGGTTGCACCAGAAGTAGCTAGTCTAACCTTCGGGAGGACGGTTACCACGGTGTGATTCATGACTGGGGTGAAGTCGTAACAAGGTAGCCGTAGGGGAACCTGCGGCTGGATCACCTCCTTAATCGACGACATCAGCCTGCTGATGAGCTCCCACACGAATTGCTTGATTCATTGTGTAAAGACGATGCTGTAACGCAACCCTGTTATAGGTCTGTAGCTCAGTTGGTTAGAGCGCACCCCTGATAAGGGTGAGGTCGGCAGTTCAAATCTGCCCAGACCTACCAATTACTTGGTGCGGCTGGTCAAATGGGGCCATAGCTCAGCTGGGAGAGCGCCTGCCTTGCACGCAGGAGGTCAGCGGTTCGATCCCGCTTGGCTCCACCACTCTTTCAGGTTTCGCAGCACTGCTCAGAACTTAGAAATGAACATTCGGCAATGAATGTTGATTTCTGACTTTTGTCAGATCGTTCTTTAAAAATTCGGATATGTGATAGATAGACTGACATGCACTTTCACTGGTGTGTGATCAGGCTAAGGTAAAATTTGTGAGTTCTGCTCTTAACTGAGCGAAATGCGAATTTTCGGCGAATGTCGTCTTCACAGTATAACCAGATTGCTTGGGGTTATATGGTCAAGTGAAGAAGCGCATACGGTGGATGCCTTGGCAGTCAGAGGCGATGAAAGACGTGGTAGCCTGCGATAAGCTTTGGGGAGTCGGCAAACAGACTGTGATCCAGAGATCTCTGAATGGGGGAACCCAGCCAGCATAAGCTGGTTATCTTGTACTGAATACATAGGTGCAAGAGGCGAACCAGGGGAACTGAAACATCTAAGTACCCTGAGGAAAAGAAATCAACCGAGATTCCCTTAGTAGTGGCGAGCGAACGGGGACCAGCCCTTAAGTTGGTTTGAGATTAGTGGAACGCTCTGGAAAGTGCGGCCATAGTGGGTGATAGCCCCGTACACGAAAATCTCTTATCAATGAAATCGAGTAGGACGGAGCACGAGAAACTTTGTCTGAATATGGGGGGACCATCCTCCAAGGCTAAATACTACTGACTGACCGATAGTGAACCAGTACCGTGAGGGAAAGGCGAAAAGAACCCCGGAGAGGGGAGTGAAATAGAACCTGAAACCGTATGCGTACAAGCAGTGGGAGCCTACTTTGTTAGGTGACTGCGTACCTTTTGTATAATGGGTCAGCGACTTATATTCAGTGGCGAGCTTAACCGAATAGGGGAGGCGTAGCGAAAGCGAGTCTTAATAGGGCGCTTTAGTCGCTGGGTATAGACCCGAAACCGGGCGATCTATCCATGGGCAGGTTGAAGGTTAGGTAACACTGACTGGAGGACCGAACCGACTACCGTTGAAAAGTTAGCGGATGACCTGTGGATCGGAGTGAAAGGCTAATCAAGCTCGGAGATAGCTGGTTCTCCTCGAAAGCTATTTAGGTAGCGCCTCATGTATCACTGTAGGGGGTAGAGCACTGTTTCGGCTAGGGGGTCATCCCGACTTACCAAACCGATGCAAACTCCGAATACCTACAAGTGCCGAGCATGGGAGACACACGGCGGGTGCTAACGTCCGTCGTGAAAAGGGAAACAACCCAGACCGTCAGCTAAGGTCCCAAAGTCATGGTTAAGTGGGAAACGATGTGGGAAGGCTTAGACAGCTAGGAGGTTGGCTTAGAAGCAGCCACCCTTTAAAGAAAGCGTAATAGCTCACTAGTCGAGTCGGCCTGCGCGGAAGATGTAACGGGGCTCAAACCATGCACCGAAGCTACGGGTATCACCTTTTGGTGATGCGGTAGAGGAGCGTTCTGTAAGCCTGTGAAGGTGAGTTGAGAAGCTTGCTGGAGGTATCAGAAGTGCGAATGCTGACATGAGTAACGACAATGGGAGTGAAAAACTCCCACGCCGAAAGACCAAGGTTTCCTGCGCAACGTTAATCGACGCAGGGTTAGTCGGTCCCTAAGGCGAGGCTGAAAAGCGTAGTCGATGGAAAACAGGTTAATATTCCTGTACTTCCAGTTATTGCGATGGAGGGACGGAGAAGGCTAGGCCAGCTTGGCGTTGGTTGTCCAAGTTTAAGGTGGTAGGCTGAGATCTTAGGCAAATCCGGGATCTCAAGGCCGAGAGCTGATGACGAGTGCTCTTTAGAGCGCGAAGTGGTTGATGCCATGCTTCCAAGAAAAGCTCCTAAGCTTCAGATAACTGGGAACCGTACCCCAAACCGACACAGGTGGTTAGGTAGAGAATACCAAGGCGCTTGAGAGAACTCGGGTGAAGGAACTAGGCAAAATGGCACCGTAACTTCGGGAGAAGGTGCGCCGGCGAGGGTGAAGGACTTGCTCCGTAAGCCCATGCCGGTCGAAGATACCAGGCCGCTGCGACTGTTTATTAAAAACACAGCACTCTGCAAACACGAAAGTGGACGTATAGGGTGTGACGCCTGCCCGGTGCCGGAAGGTTAATTGATGGGGTTAGCGCAAGCGAAGCTCTTGATCGAAGCCCCGGTAAACGGCGGCCGTAACTATAACGGTCCTAAGGTAGCGAAATTCCTTGTCGGGTAAGTTCCGACCTGCACGAATGGCGTAACGATGGCGGCGCTGTCTCCACCCGAGACTCAGTGAAATTGAAATCGCTGTGAAGATGCAGTGTATCCGCGGCTAGACGGAAAGACCCCGTGAACCTTTACTATAGCTTTGCACTGGACTTTGAGCTTGCTTGTGTAGGATAGGTGGGAGGCTTTGAAGTGGGGACGCCAGTTCTCATGGAGCCATCCTTGAAATACCACCCTGGCAACCTTGAGGTTCTAACTCAGGTCCGTTATCCGGATCGAGGACAGTGTATGGTGGGTAGTTTGACTGGGGCGGTCTCCTCCCAAAGAGTAACGGAGGAGTACGAAGGTGCGCTCAGACCGGTCGGAAATCGGTCGTAGAGTATAAAGGCAAAAGCGCGCTTGACTGCGAGACAAACACGTCGAGCAGGTACGAAAGTAGGTCTTAGTGATCCGGTGGTTCTGTATGGAAGGGCCATCGCTCAACGGATAAAAGGTACTCCGGGGATAACAGGCTGATACCGCCCAAGAGTTCATATCGACGGCGGTGTTTGGCACCTCGATGTCGGCTCATCACATCCTGGGGCTGAAGCCGGTCCCAAGGGTATGGCTGTTCGCCATTTAAAGTGGTACGCGAGCTGGGTTTAGAACGTCGTGAGACAGTTCGGTCCCTATCTGCCGTGGACGTTTGAGATTTGAGAGGGGCTGCTCCTAGTACGAGAGGACCGGAGTGGACGAACCTCTGGTGTTCCGGTTGTCACGCCAGTGGCATTGCCGGGTAGCTATGTTCGGAAGAGATAACCGCTGAAAGCATCTAAGCGGGAAACTTGCCTCAAGATGAGATCTCACTGGGATCTTGAATCCCCTAAAGGGCCGTCGAAGACTACGACGTTGATAGGTTGGGTGTGTAAGCGCTGTGAGGCGTTGAGCTAACCAATACTAATTGCCCGTGAGGCTTGACCATATAACACCCAAGCAATTTGAGCACGTAATGCCAAATTGTGGTGGTGAAGACGAAAGACCCGAAAGATTCGCAACATCACAAATCACATATCTGAATTAGCCAAGAGTGTTCACAAGACATTCTGGGCAACCGAATTTCTTGACGACCATAGAGCATTGGAACCACCTGATCCCATCCCGAACTCAGTAGTGAAACGATGCATCGCCGATGGTAGTGTGGGGTTTCCCCATGTGAGAGTAGGTCATCGTCAAGATTCATTTCGCAAAACCCCTATCTGCGCATGCAGGTAGGGGTTTTGTCTTTAAGTAGGAACTACAGAGATTCGCAGGCACGTCCGAGAGACGGGCCAGCACACAGAATTTCTTGACGACCATAGAGCATTGGAACCACCTGATCCCATCCCGAACTCAGCAGTGAAACGATGCATCGCCGATGGTAGTGTGGGGTTTCCCCATGTGAGAGTAGGTCATCGTCAAGATTCAAATCCAAAGCCCCTGATCGCAATGCGATCAGGGGCTTTGTCTTTTCAGGGCCGTAGCCTGCAACGCATGGCGTTACGCTAGCGCAACCAGCTCAGGAACCCACCTTTCTTCACTTCCGTAGGCTTCTGCATGAGCAGTGACTCTCTACTCTGCCGGCGGAACCGCTGCAACTTGGTCAACGCCGACTGCACCTCACTACGTTGCTCAAGGCAACTGCGTACCTGTTCCTTCTCGATGCGGTAAAGCAGGCATCCGGTCAGGGTACGGAATTCGGCGAAAGAGTCATCGTCGTCAACCAGCCCCTCGATCCCGAGCACCTCGCCCGGGCCCATGCGGCCGGCTTCTACCAGTTTGTCCCCATTACGCACCGAGGCCTGAATCACACCGCTGCCAATCACCAGCAGGTGGTCCGAGTTGTCGCCGATGCCCAGGATCACCTGGTTGGCCAGGTACTCCACCGCCGTCATGCGCTGGCTCAGCGTGTCACGCTCCTCACCGCTGAGCGAGCGGAATACCCGCACCTCATCGATGAGCTCGCGCTGACGGCTGCGTGGCGCAAGCGTCAGGTCGACGTTCCACATCACCCC
Organism: Pseudomonas sichuanensis; assembly: GCF_024749065.1. NCBI lineage: Bacteria > Pseudomonadati > Pseudomonadota > Gammaproteobacteria > Pseudomonadales > Pseudomonadaceae > Pseudomonas > Pseudomonas sichuanensis. The sequence continues at coordinate 127,406 of NZ_CP087185.1, forward strand.
GCTGGCCTCCAGGTGGCGATGGGCAAGGTCGAACAATTGGTTGCGTACCTCGGTCTTGAGCGCCATGTCGGCAACGAAAGCACTGGCCTCGTATTCCACCGACTCCAGGGAAGAAGTTTTAACCGTTACCTTAGGGGCAGGAGAGGCGAGCAAGGCACTGGTGCCTTGCAGGGCCTTCTCCAACGCATCGAACACGTGCTTTGGCCGGACCTTGGCCGGCACCACCACGCTGATCACAATCCCATGCCGATCAGCTGGGCGGCTGTGGTTAAGCAGCCGCGCCTTGGCCGCCACCGAATTGGGTATTACCGCCAGGCTACCGGTGCCGGTGATCATTCGCGTGGCGCGCCAGTCGATATCCACCACCTTGCCTTCGGTACCGTCGATGGAGATAGAGTCGCCTATCTGATAGGGCCGTGTGGTATTGAGCACGATGCCGGAGAACACATCGCTCAACGTGCTTTGCAAGGCCAGGCCAATGACGATGGCCATCACCCCGGACGTGGCCAGCAACCCCTTGACCGGCAGCTGCAGCACATAGGCCGCTGCGGCCACCACTGCGGCCAGGAAGATCAGCGCCCCAATCACATCCTGCAACAGGCGCCCGCCATGGCTGCCACGTGCCCCCAGCAGCAGGCCGAACACCACCGTCACCGTGCGCGCACCGAACAGCCACCAGCCAATGGCGAGCACCGTTGCCATCAGGTTGCGCGACACTTCGTCAATCCAGGGTGGTGGCTGCAGCGGGCTCATGCCGGCAGCGACCAGCACGGCGCTGAACAGCAGGAAGATCACCAGCCGTGAGGCAATACGCCAGATGCGATGCTGCTGGGGGATCAGCTGCCAGAGCAACAAGTCGCCAATGATCAGGCACGTGCCGAGCAGCAAGGGGTAGGACTGGATGAGCGCCAGCATGGTGTTCTCGCTGCAGGGGGCTGAACGTCAGTAATAGAGCAGGTTGAGCGGGCAGGCAATGGGTGCCCACCCCATGCAGTTCAATCCACATCCGACTCGAACAGGCGCGCCAGTTCCACCCGCGCTTCCTTGGCCGTCTGCATGACCTTGGCCCGATCGTCACGCACCCGGCCCTGGGCTTCCAATACCTGCTCGTCATGCTCGGTAAAGCGTGCGATGCGGTCGGCGGCCTGCTCATCCGATAGCCCCAGCCCGGCCAGCGCACGACGGCTCATTTCCAGGCTGGAATAGAACGTCTCGCGGATCGGCTCCGCGCCGACATCCATCAGCTTGTGCACATGCTGACGGTTGCGTGCCCGAGCGATGACCTTGAGGTGCGGGTACAGGCGCTTGACCCGCTCGGCGGTGCGAATGGTCACCTCGGGGTCGTCACTGGTAATGATGAAATACTCGGCCTCGCCGACCTTGGCCGCATGCAGCACTTCGGGGCGCAGCGGGTCGCCGTAGAACACCGGCGCCTGTTCGAACATGCGCGTCATCTCGATGGCGTCCACCGAGGTCTCCAGGGCGATGAAGGGGATCTTCTGTGCACGCAGGATGCGCGAAACGATCTGGCCCATGCGGCCCATGCCGACAATCACTACCCGAGGGCTACCGGCATCTATGCTCTTGTACTGCTCGGGCACCTCGCGCACTGCTTGCGGGCGCTTCAGGGCGCGGGCGCAGCCGAGCATCAGCAGTGGGGTGATGGCCATCGACAGGGTGATGGTCATCAGCAGCAGGTCGTAGGTTTGCGTATCGAACAGGCCCTGATCCTTGCCCAGCTTGAATACCACGAAGGCGAACTCGCCGCCGGCCGCCAGCACCATGCCCAGGCGCAGCGCGCTTGCGCTGTTGAGGCCACCGGCCAGGCGGCCGACGCCGATCAGCAGTACCAGCTTCACCGCGATCAGCAACAGGGTCAGGCCCAGCAGCACCAGCGGCATGTCCACCAGCAGGCGCAGGTTGGCGCCCATGCCGACACTGATGAAGAACAAGCCCAGCAGCAGGCCCTTGAACGGTTCAATCTGCGACTCCAGTTCATGACGGTACTCGGAGTCCGCCAGCAGCAGGCCGGCCAGGAAGGCGCCGAGCGCCATGGAGATTCCTGCCTCTTCCATCAGCCAGGCGGTGCCGATCACCACCAGCAACGCGGTGGCGGTGGACACCTCCGGCAAGCCGGTGCGGGCCACGGTTCGGAACAACGGACGCAACAGGTAGCGGCCGCCGACGATGACGATTGCGATGCTGGCAAACACTTTCAGGCCATGTTCGAGGCTGTCGCCATGGCTGGTGTCCGGGCCACTGGCGGCCAGCAACGGCACCAGGGCAATCAGCGGGATTGCAGCGATGTCCTGGAACAGCAGGATGGCAAAGGCCAGGCGGCCATGGGGCGCATTGAGCTGCTTGCTCTCGGCCAGGCTCTGCAAGCCAAGGGCGGTGGAAGACAGTGCCAGCCCCAGGCCGAGCACGATGGCGGCCGGCAACGTCTGGCTGAAGCCGAACAAGGCGATGGCGCCGATCACCGCGCCGGTCAACAGCACCTGGGCGGTGCCCACGCCGAACACCGATTTGCGCATCAGCCACAGGCGTCTGGGGGACAGCTCCAGGCCAATGATGAACAGCAGCAAGACCACGCCCAGTTCGGAGATGTGCGCGACGCTTTCGGTGTCGCGGATCAGGCCCAGCGCTTGCGGGCCGATGGCCACACCGGCCAGCAGGTAGCCGATCACGGCGCCCAGTTGCAGGCGCTTGGCCAGGGGCACGGCGACCACGGCGGCAAGGAGGAAGATGACTGCGGTTTGTAGAAGGCTGCCTTCGTGCGGCATTGCTCGTACTCCTTGAACTGCGTGAGGCAGCGCTTTAGGGAACGGATGACAGGTTGCCGAAGCTTATGCCATCGGTGGAAGAGGCGAGCATTTTCGGGTGCTGCGGGAAACAGGACAATTCCAGCCTAACGGGAAGCATCGTTCTGAAAGTGGAACCTTTGATTGGCCAATCGCGGGGCAAGCCCGCTCCCACGCTTGCGGCTGTGGTAGCGGGCTTGCACCAACCCCTTACTGCAGATGCGCTTTAAGGGCCTGTGCCGCCTGGTCCATGGCACTGCGGACAGTGGGTACGGTGCTCAGCACATTGAGCAGGCCATAGTCATGGATCATGCCGTTGTAGCGCACCGCAGTCACCGGCACCCCGGCGGCGTCGAGCTTGCGGGCGTAGGCTTCGCCTTCGTCACGCAGCACGTCCATTTCGGCGGTCTGAACCAGGGCCGGTGGCAGGCCCTTGAGTTGCTCCAGGCTGGCACGCAGCGGCGAGGCATGGATGTCGTCGCGCTGACGCGGGTCTGTGGTGTAGCTGTTCCAGAACCACTGCATCATGTTGCGGGTCAGGAAGTGGCCCTCGGCGAACTGGTTATAGGAGGCGTTGTTGAAGTTGGCATCGGTCACCGGCCACAGCAGCGCCTGGAAGCGCAGCTTCGGCGTGCCGGCCTCCTTGGCCTTTATCGCCACCACCGCGGCCATGTTGCCGCCGACGCTGTTGCCGGCGACCGCCAGGCGGCTGCCGTCGACGCCGATCTCCTGGCCATGCTCGGCGACCCAGCGGGTGGCGGCATAGGCCTGGTTGATCGCGGTGGGGAATTGCGCTTCTGGCGAAGGCGTGTAGTCGACGTATACCGCCGCTGCGCCGGAGCCGACCACAAGATCGCGGATCAGCCGTTCGTGGGTGGGGTAGTCGCCCAGCACCCAACCACCGCCGTGGAAGAACATGAACACTGGCAGTTCGCCCGTGGCGCCCTCAGGGCGTACCACGCGGATCTGCAATGGCTGGCCGTCGGCCTGAATGGTCCGGCGCTCAACGCGGATACCCGACACATCGACTTTCACCCCGGCCTGGGCTCCGCTCAATACGGCGCGTGCGTCTTTCGGCGCCAGGGTTTCCAGCGGCTTGCCGCCGCCTGCGGCAAGCGCATCGAGGAAGCCTTGGGTGTTGCGTTCGACGCCAGGGCTGCCAGCGGCGAAGGCGCTGTTCACGGCCAGGGCCAGCAGGCCGGCGGTCAGAGTACGGGACAGTTTCATGTGCGGGTTCCTCTGCGTACGAGCCGGCGGCTCAGTTCTGGTTGGCAAGGGTGGTGGGCTGGCTGTAGCTCACGGCTTGCAATTGGCCGTTGCTGTCGCGGTAGGTCAGGATGGCGGTGCTGGCGTGGCCCTCAATCGCGCTGGGAGCCTCGACGGAGACCACCTGAGCGATGTCCAGCTTCATCCCGTAGCGGTAAGCGCTGGCTTCAGTGGCGAAGGCCCCGGCGCTGGTGCCGATGGCCAGGGTGGTAACGCCGAGGGCGAGGATTGTGCGAAGGGTCATGATCGTTCTCCAGGATGTGTTGAATGGGTTTGGCGACTGCTTGCTGCGTGAGATGAATATTGAGCGCAAATAGTTAGCGCGCAAAATATATTTCAGCTATGGAGAAGATTGACCCTGTGCATGATCCGTCAGCTGCCTGGTCGGTACTGCATCGCTTCGGCCAGATGGGCCCGACCAATGGCCTCGGCTTGTTCCAGGTCCGCCAGCGTACGCGCCACCTTGAGCAGGCGATGGGCCGCCCGCAGCGACAGCGTGAGGCGTTCGCAGGCGGTTTCCAGCCAGGCCTGGTCGGCCGATGTCAGCAGGCAATGCCGGCGCAGGCCGTTGAGATCGAGGAAGGCATTGGCGCAGCCCTGGCGACGTTGCTGCAGCGCGCGGGCCTCGGCCACGACAGCGGCGACACTGGCGCTGGTTTCGCCACTGGGTTGGTTATCGAGCACGGTATTCTCCCGGGCCACCGTCAGGTGCAGGTCGATGCGGTCGAGCAGGGGGCCGGAGAGTTTGTTGCGATAGCGTTGGATCTGCTCGGGGCTGCAGCGGCAGCGGCCGGTGGGGTCGCCAAAATAGCCGCAGGGGCAGGGGTTCATCGCCGCCACCAACTGGAAGCGTGCCGGGAAGCGCACCCGGTCCCTGGCCCGGGCGATCACGATCTCGCCCGATTCCAATGGCTCGCGCAACACTTCCAGCACGCGCCGCTCGAACTCTGGCAGTTCATCAAGAAACAGCACGCCATGGTGTGCCAGGGTGATTTCGCCCGGCTGCGGGCGGCTGCCGCTGTGACATGGAGAAATAGATGCAGGTTTTGGGTTGCCGAGGCCGCATTCCTCCGTAAGCTTTTGGAGCAATAGGTGCAAGAAATTTTACCAATAGCTGCCACTGGCCGAAAAATGGATAGAAATAGCTGCAACCAGCCTCATCTCACCCCTGTTCGGCGTATCAAATCTACGCGTCGTAGCCTCTCTGGCGTGTACGCTTTCCGCGGAGATGCGGTTGCGTACGAGTCGACCCTCGAGCGCGACTTCCTGCAGCGCATCGACTTCAACCGGAATGTCGTCGCGGTAGTCTCTCAGCCGGTGAGCCTGGATTTCGTCGCGCGCAACGGGCGGAGCTACACCTACACCCCAGACTTTCTCGTTTACTTCAAACCTGATAGTGGCCTACGGCCGATGCTGGTGGAGGTCAAGCCGGAGGACCAGTGGCGAGCGAAGTGGCGGGAATGGCTCCCCAAGTGGAAGGCGGCCTGGAGGTATGCCTCTGAGCAAGGTTGGAGCTTTCACATCTACGACGAGTCTCGGATCAGAGACCAAGTGCTCGAGAAAATCCGGTTCCTCGAGAGATTCAAGCGAGGGGACTTCGCGCGTGAGGACTTGGATGCCGTTGTTCAGTCCGTGGCTGAGATGGGCGTAGCGCGTTTTCAGTACCTAATAGCTCGACATTACACAGGATTCGAAGGCGAAGGTTCCTCAGTCATTTTCCATCTGCTGGCGACGCGTGAGCTGGATTGCGATGTCAGCGAATCGTTTGACGACTTCCTCGAGGTGTGGGTGGTGAAATGAGCGATCAAGACGAGTCGCGGCCTCAAGGCATCAAGCTGGACCGATCGTTTGTGAGTCTGACGGTGGGCACCTTGGTTTGCTGGCAAAAGGAAATTTTCCGCATCACCCAGGTGCTGGATTTCCAATCTGTCATGGGTATCAATGTTGAAACAGGTCGCGCGAAGCTATTGCAGATGGCGGAGCTTAAACCTGTGCTGGCCGAGAAGGTCAAGGGCGCCTACATACATCATGACTTGGAAGACATCACAAGCGAGGAGTGGGCTACCGCCCAAATGCGCTACTCGGTGATCGCGCCCTTGCTGGTTGGGGTAAAGCTCGACAAAGGAGCTGTAGAGGCGCGGGCAAAGGAAGCTGGCATTGATGCGACCACGATCTATCGGTGGATCAAACGGTACAAAGATTACCGCGAGGTCACGGCGCTGATCCCCATGAAGCGGGGCTGGGCGAAAGGACGTGTCAGAGTTACCGATAAAGTCGAGGAACTCATCGGAGAGGTGATCAATGAGTTTCACCTCACTAGGCAGCGGCCGACGCTGACGGCGACTTATGAGAAAGTTAAGGATCGTTGCAAAGCGTTGAGGATTGACCATCCAACGCTTAAAACGGTCAGGGCGCGTGTCATGCAGATCAGCGACAAAGAGCTGCTGCGAGGGCGCGGTTACAAGGAACTCGCGGACAATAAGCATTCGGCGCGCCCTGGTAGCCTGGAGGCTGAATATCCGCTCAAGATCGTACAGATTGACCACACCCCCACCAACATCATGCTGGTTGACGATGTCCATCGCAGGCCGATTGGGCGACCTTGGCTCACGTTAGCTATCTGCGTCCACTCCAGGATGATCACCGGTTACTTCCTGTCGATGAATGCCCCGTCGGCCGTCTCGGTCGCTATGTGTCTGGTGCACTCGATCCTTCCCAAGGAACGTTGGCTAGCGCTACATGGTGTAGATGCCAAATGGCCGGTATGGGGTAAGCCGGTCACGGTTCACTCCGACAATGGCCCTGACTTTAAAGCCCGTAGTCTGGTCCAGTCGTGCATCAATCACGACATCAAGCGCGAATTCCGCCCGGTCAAAACCCCTCATTGGGGAGGGCATATCGAACGGCTGCTGGGTACGTTTTCTTTGCTGGATAAGAAGGACAAGGGCACAACGTTCAGCAATCCAACCGAGCGCAAGGGTTACGACTCTGAGAAGGAGGCCATCTACACCTTCGAGGAGTTCGAAACCCGGTTGGTACGCAATATCATCAAGTACAACAACACCTTCCATTCCGCGATCAGCATGGCCCCTCTGCGTAAATGGAATCTGGCTTTCTTCGGCGATCAGGAAAACGCTCCACTGGTACCGCTGCCACCCAGGGTGGCTGATCCTTGGGCGTTCCAGCTGGACTTTCTGCCTTCAGCCCGCAGGGTCGTTCACCACTACGGCGTTGAGTGGGATGCCATGTATTACGCAGAGGCGTTGCGGCCATGGATCGGCGTCAGTGACCCTGAAACGGGCAAGGCAAAACAATGCCTGTTCAGGCGAGACCCGCGCGACATCAACCGCATCTGGTTCTATGACCCTGTGCTCAAAGAGTATTTCGAGGTCCCCATTACACATGCTAAGCATCAAGGGACCACGGTTGCTGAGTACGTTGCCGCTAAGAAAAAGGCGAGAAAGCAGGGTATGGATACGGTTGACGAGGAAACGATCGACCGCATGCTTGAGGAGAATCGCCAGCAAGAAATTGAGGCTGCGGCGAACACCAAGGAAGCCCGCAGGAAAGCACAGACGCGTACCAACAATACCAAGGGCGTCACTCCTGCAAGGCCTGAGCGACATATGGCACCGACCAAAGCGCCATCGGCGCTTCCCATGCCAGATGCATCCGGCCTGCTGGCAGAAGACGACGTCGACACGTTTGGAGATGTCTTTTGACCGACTACTCGCACATCGCCCCTCAGTTTCGCTCAGTCATGGAGCGCTCCGATGTCGAGCGGATTGAGTTTCTGAATGAGGCTCGCTGGATTGAGTACCGTGCCGGCAGCAAACTTCTCGAGTTGCTGCAGTCGCTCTTGTTCAAGCCGCCTCGGCCGCGGATGCAGAACCTCGTGATTGTCGGGGACTCCAATAGCGGCAAGACCACTTTGATCGACCGTTTTCGCACAACGACGGGCCAGCCTTACATCAGTGATGATGGCGTGAGTGTCCGTCCGGTGATCTACGCCGAAATTCACAAGCCGAATGAGCAGGAGCTTTTCAGCGCAATCCTCGACGGTTTTTGGGCACCTCACAATCCGGCAGCGCCGCTTCCTAAGCTCCGTCATCAAGCGATGCACCTCATCCGCAGCGCTCGGACTCGCATGCTGATCATTGACGAGGCACACACCATTATGAATGGGTCGCCGGTGCAGGTGATCAACCTCATGAATGAGCTGAAGATGCTAGCCAACAAGTTGCAGATCCCACTTGTATTGGTAGGCACCCGGTTGGCGGCGAAGTTGATTGACCTAGATCCTCAGTACTCGAGTCGTTTCGAAGTGATCTCGTTGCCGAACTGGGCGGTGGACGTGGATTTCCAGCGGTTCCTGAAGACGTTCGAGTCGGTGCTGCCATTGAAGAAGCCTTCGAAGCTGTACAGCCCCGACCTCGCTACACTGATTCATGCGATCTCGGATGGGGTTACAGGGAACGTTGAATACCTGCTGCAGGAATGCGCGAAAGAAGCTATTCAAAGCGGCGCGGAGGAGATCGACCGCGCCCTCCTTCAGAGGAACAAATGGATGCGCCCCACCAATGGCAAGCGGGAGCGAACCCTCTAGCTCCCATTTGGCCGCTCGTACCTCCGCTCAAGCCGGACGAGGTTTTTTCGTCTTGGCTCGTAAGGTGTGCTTTGGCAATGGGGTGTGACCCTCTGACGCTTACCAACAGCCTGTGGCCGGGGGTTCGTTTCTGGTGCCGCGATCCTGACCGGAATCTCAATCCCCACCAGGTCAAAGAGTTATCCGTGCTTGCTGGTATTCCAGCTGATCTCTTTGCTGCATCGGTGCTCTCCAGGATTCAGAGTCTCTTAGTTGGCCGGCGGGAAGATCCAAACCATGCTGCCCAATGGGTGCTGTGTTTGGGAGCACGCAATCGTCGTAGAGCTGGTGGTCTTCAGTATTGCCCTGCGTGTTTCGCAGAGGAAGGTGCCTACTACAAGGTTCAAAGTCGCTTGGCCTGGCATTGCTCCTGCCCAAGACACCGGCTCACGTTGCTGAGCAGCTGTCAGTCCTGCAATGCGCCCCTATGTCCTCACCTGTTGATGCCGCCCGAGATCGACCTGCGTTGCTGCCACCGATGCCACTTTGAGCTCGCATCAGCGTTGGCGCGGCCGGCGCTGCTGCCAACGCTGGATTTTCAAGAAACCGCAGATGGTTTGTTTTCAGGACGCCAAGCAGTCTACGGCTCGTATCTACTTGAGCTGGAGGAATGGTTCTACGTTTGTCGCTGGCTGTTGGGCATACTGCGTTGGGCCGCTCGGTTTCACAGTGCGTGCACCCGACCGTTCTTCACGAGCTTCGGTGTGGATTACATGGGCCTAACAGTGCCGGCATTGGGTCTGCCTTTTCAATACCTGCCCCCGGCTGATCGGGCGAGGTTACTGGGGGATACGTGGGCAATGTTGCAGGCTGGCCCCGATAAACTCTCGGCCGCCGCGCAACGGTTGCCGGTACCGCCTTCGATGATGCGCTTGCCTGCAGGTGATCCGCCGGCGTGCGTTCAGTCGATTTTTGCCGACGTACATGGTCGGCACAATACCGAGGCAGTGCACCACCGTGCTCACGCTGATCATACGACGAGGAACGTGTTGATGCAGTGGCAGAGATTGCTTAGGAAACTCCAACGATGACTGCCATTGAGGCCCCCCTTCAGGCTTGCGACGAATGCTGCAGGTCCATGGCGAAAGCCAAGAAGGTCCATCGCGGCAAGCGGTACTGCGAGACATGTTACGCACGGCTGTTCAAGCGGCGGGCATGTCCAGGCTGTGGGAATTTCGCGCGGCTACCCATCTTCCACATCGGGGCCAAATGTCGGACCTGCGAGTTGAATGAGCCGTGTGTTCGGTGCAAGCGGGCTGGTCGGTCGGTGGGCATGCTTACGCCGTACGGTCCTGCCTGTAACAGCTGTGCTCACTACTTCAGGACCCCCGAGGCTTGTGATGTTTGCGGGGAGCATTCGACGCGATTAACACGAGTGCTGAAGTCCGGTTCTGATGTCCGCTGCTGCCCTAAGTGCGCCCGCAGCGAGGCCGCAACCTGTCCGAGTTGCAGGAGGCATCGGGTGTTGATCCCTCAGGGTGATGCTCCGGCGTGCTGTCGGGCATGCGCAGAGCAGGGAGAAGTACCGTGTCAGCGTTGCGGCGAAGCAATGCCAGCGGGGTATGGGAAAACATGTGAGTCGTGCTACTGGAAGAACTCGTTGGTGCAGCGCTTGGCAATCAAGCAGGAGGCCTTTGAGCAACCGCATACTCGGAGCTTGTTCGTTGAGTTTGTTCAGTGGCTGGAGACTCACGTGGGAGCCCAGCGCGCGTCGCTCAAGATCGGTCGATATCATCCTTTCTTCGAGTTCATCGAGCGCTACCCTCTGGAGATTCCTTCTTATGCTGACCTGTTTGAGCACTTTCAGGCAGAAGGGCTGAGACAGTTCCGTACACCGATGAAGTGGCTGAAGGAACACTATGGCGTGTACGCTGACCCTGCTTTGCAAGAGCGAGTGACCGAGAGTCGCAGAATCGAGGCGCTGCTCGGTAAGCCTGTACCAGGACCGGCAAGGACGATACTGCATAGCTTCCATGCAGAGATGATGGCCAGGCTCGCTGCGGGCACCGTCGCGTTGAGAAGCATACGAATCTCGCTCAGGGCTGCGGTGGCCTTACTTGAGGAGGCATCAGCGAGCTTTGGCAAAGTACCTGACCAGCCTGATGTGCGCCGCTACTTGCTCAAGAAACCTGGGCAGCGGGCAGCCGTGCAGGGCTTCGTTCTTCACTTGAATCGGACTCATGGGCTGACCTTGAGTACGGATGTTGACGATAAAGCCATATCCAGGGCCCGGCGCAAGTATCTGGAAGCGCAGCTCATCGGCATGATGGGTAGCGGCGAGTCAGGTGAGCAGTTCGAACGCAACTGGATCAAGGTAGCGCTCATGCTGTTCCATGACGTCGCCCGACCAAGCAAGCGCAAGCTCAGCTACGAACACCAGGTGATCGATAGTCAGGAAGGGTTTGCCGTGCGCAGCGGTAGCAAAGATTATTGGGTGCCGGCACCTCTTCGCCGGTAGCGCTAGGTGCAGTCGCTCCGGGTTCAATGGCTGACGATAATTTTGAGCGAAAGCTCTTAACGTTTCGTTAGCGCATTGAGCGCTAGCCGAAGCGTACGTGCGGCCAAAAAAGTTTCGCCGGCCATGTAATGCCGGTAAAAATGGGGCGTGTACCGTTGAATATCCGGAATTTTTCTGAATTTCCCCATCTGTAGTCGTACTTGTGAGCAGATGTAGGGGATTTCTGCTTGGGCCGGTTTATCGCCGGGAAGTGTTATGACAAGGCCAGATATTTTTTCTTCGTAGCTAACGCCTTTTTTTGCTTTGCGCTTTCTCTGAAGTTCAAAGAGGTAGTAAGGCTTGCCCGACATCTTGAAGCGAGCAATGAGTATTCCGCGTCTGCCGCTTCTGTTCTTGAAGGAAAGCCAGTTTTTAAGACCTGAAGGACCACCTTCATCGAGATCTGGAAGCGTATGGAACCGATATTCCCTGTCATTCCTAAAGCCGAACTTCTCGTGGTACCAGCCGAGTTCCGAAATACCCTTCCGGTTCTGTAAGTCAACTAACGCGCCCCAGATCTCATTGACGATACCGCCATTGCCGATGATCATTTCAGCTTGGGGAACGACCCTGCCCACACCGTCTTCGCCTTTCCCGTCGCCGGTCGAGTTGCGCTCCTTGTCGACATGATCCACAGGAACCTGTGTCTTCCTCGAGTACGTGAGGTTTACTTTGGTTACCTCGTGGGGACAATCCTCCCCCAGCATTCGAAATCCAGGATCGCCTATGACTTTGGGCCTGGCATTGGCTTCAGGCTCTTCATCATCGGTCACGTAAATCGGCGTCTTGGGTTGATCTTCCGGACCATCAGGTACAGGGGTGACGATCGGCTTGCCTGTTTCTAAATCCTTCTCCGCATACACTGCCTTCGCAAGGACATAAGAATGAAACCTGGGCCGGCTCATGCCAGTTAGCTCGGTACACAGAAACGTCTTTCCACCGTTCGTCCAGATGCCGCGGCACGCTACTTGAGCGATTCCTTCAAACCACGGCTTGACCTCCAAGCCCGCTGGCAAGCGGCCCTTTGCGAGGGCGTGGTCGAACTGGCTGTAAATGTATTTAGCGGCGCTTCGGCTATAGGGCGAGTACAGCATGTGCGCCAGGATTAGGGCGTCCTGGTCGGGGATGAAATTGGCAGGTGTGACTGTCCATCGGACGGGATCGGGATCAATGCACCCGTAGAGACGCTCTTGTACGCCGTCCCAATCGTAGGTGGTCAGGACGCGCCTGATCTCTGCCGAGGCTCCATAGCCACGAGCCAGGAACTCAAGGCACGGGATCAGCAGGTTCTTGCCTTTTTTCCCTATGATCGGGAAGTTGAGGAGCTTCGCATCTGACCGGTTGAAGTGCAGTTCATAGTCATGTTTGGAGAATGGCAACGTCCGATCTCCGAAGGTGGAGAAGCTCCACTTCTTTTCGGTGAAGTCGACAGTGAACTCCTCTTCTGGTCCTCGATCGATCTCATTGATGCAAACGCCATTCTTCCAGATGGTACCCTTCCGGAAGGTGCCCAGTCTGCTGATGCCAATCGAGAATGGCACATAGCCATGCGGGATGTCGTTTTCATCCAGATAACGAAAAACAACATCCGCTCTGATAATCGTGGAAAACGAACCATCAGGCTTTTCAACCACGTGGCGGTGAGGCCGTTCGTACCACCATACAACCATCTCCTTCGCGACGTGCTCGATCACTCCACCATGGTTTTCAGAACAGATGGTTTCCCTTGGCAGGGTTCGGATGACCGGGCTCGTCACTGCAACATCTCCTTGTGAGTACGGCGGGGAAGCTAGTCCAGCTTCCGCTCATCACTGATCAGCCCATGAGTACGGGCATTACTGATCCTCTGCAGGAGGCCTTTGAGGCGAGCATGTTCAAGCCTTGGCCACGTCTGGCGATCACGCGGGTTCGTAATCAGAGAAAATCATGTCAGAGATAGCGAATTATGCTGTCAGGATATCGAGCATAGCCACTATAGGGCCATTACTTTCGAAGGCGCCGCTGGAAGGTACAGATGGCCCGATTGAGGCGGCCAGCGGGATCGTGTAGCTAATGAGGAGGCGGTTTTCGTCGGCGCCGCGGCTTAAGTCGGATAGGTAAGCGGCATTCCTCCAGTGAACCCCGACATCTTTCAACGGGCCGCTTTGAAGGATGTACTGCAATTCGGCGTTTCGCTCCTATTCCGTACCGTCTCCGCTATTGGGTCTCTGAGCGTTCCAGTCGTTGATGTGCCGGGTCATGAAGGTCAGGCCTGCTAGGCCGATGTCGTCGAAGTTGAAGTCATACCGCAGCTGCCAGGACTTTTCCTTCGCGCCGGCGAAGTCATTGATCTGGAAAAAGTTGACAAGGTAAGGGGCTATCCCATCGATGTAGGGGAAGGCAGTCGCGCCTGACATTTGCTGACAACCCGCCCCCAGGCTGTGGCCATCTAGGCTGTAATAGAGTGCAGATGTCCACATTCCATGGAACGTGGACGATTTCTTCTACAAAACTCATGGTAGTCAAGTGAAATCTACACAATTTGGGATATTTATGTCGGGAAACCATCTGCATGCGCTCTTAAGCCTGAAGCACGCGCATCCATTACCCGGTGCCCTAGGGGTAAACTGAATACTGCGCTACCAGATGACTCGCGAGATACGATCACTCCCCTGGTACGGGGCGTAACGCCGTCAAAGCCGCTGCTCGTTACAGCCAGGCAGAGAGGGCCTGAAGAATGCTGCAAGAGTTGCTTAAGGGGACAGCGGCGACAAGCGTATTCGCACGGACGAGCCGCAAGGTTGCAGCGAGCTGCGATAGCACTGTCACGACTCCAAGGTTTACACCACCAAGTGTAGATGCTCCAGTTTAAATTTCGCTTCTGTATATTCAACGGCGGTTATTAACGTGTGCGCCGTTCCAATGAGTTTTGGAGCGGGAGCGCCAATACTCTAAAATTCCTCTAGCTATTGCCCGTCGGCCAAAGTTACCATCACATGGCTGGCATTCAAGAAGACTTGCCAGTCTGAGGTGTTGAGCTGACTATCTTGGTCTGAGCAAATCATCTCCTGGTACTGCGGGTTGCTATTTGTGGATATTATACTTTAGTAGAGGTCGCCTCGATTAAATTGTTACTGTTTGTGATTTGACTGAAATGTTTGGCGGCTCAGCGGCATTCGACCATAAATTGCTCTTCTGTTACGGCTAAAGTTGATCGTACTCCCAGCGCTCTGCTGGTGACCGAAGTGGTTGCCGTATTAAAGAATTGTGTATGCCTGCCGTTAAACAAGATGAGGTGTCTCTTGCACCACTGTAAACGCACTGAATTACCCTTCTTGCACTTTAGCGGAGGGCTTCGGGGCAGCATGCGCTGTGAGCTTCGGGTAGCTAAGGAAAGGGATTTATGAACAGTATTCCGACATTCAATTCATATTCTGTTGCCGACAATAAATCTAGTCAGATTTTTCAGGTAACTAAACCAGCCGAAGCCAACCTTGGCAATGTGCCCGCTGTCAATGAGGGTGCAGGGCGGACGGAGTCTGGCAACAATGTGCAAATTAGCCAAGAAGCATTAGATAAATATAGAAACTACGCCGAAGCGTTAAAGGCGGCCAACTCTAGCGGCGGTAAGTCAGGGCTTTCTGACGGAGTCCAAATTGTTGACCCCAATGCACTGAGCGAAGAAGAAAGCAAAAAATTAGTCTCCAGCATGTCTAGGGACTCCCTTGCCATACAGTTGGATGAAATAAGCAAAAAATTTGAGTCCATTGAGGTGGCATATGTTCGCCACCGTGCTGTGGATGATCAGATAGATAAAACTTATCTCGATGTTCTTAAAAAGATAGCTACCGATCACCCTGACTTAAAGGGTGCGTCCTTCGGTTTCAGTGTCAGCGCAGCGAGGGAAATAGTCCTCGTGAACGCTGATGAGCTTACCAAGGACCAAGCGGATCGGCTGCTCAAGGTACTAAACGGATCAGAGCTCTTAGTGAAGCAGGCCAATGAATTGGCCGACGCTCAGATTGCAGTCTTCGCAGCCGAAAGCTTCAATGATAGTAGCGTGGAGTTCAATCGACGAAACTACGCCAAAACTATTGATATAAGTGCACAGGTCCTGTCCAGGATTGAGGCTCGTAACGCGCCTCGGGACGGTTCTGCGGTCGAGGTGCATCAAAAGAACTGGAATAATAACTGGAGGCAGCAGTTGTGGGCCAAAGGAGAGAGGGTATAACTGCACACGATTCGCCGCTTGGGAGCAGAGCCTGTGGGTGACTGGTAAGCCCGCTCACAGGCCCGCCTCGACATTGGGGCTCAGTCATAAGCTTTCGCCAGCACTCGACTCTTTTCAAAATCCCGCTTGAGCAGTCCGGAGAGCACTATGGCATTCGGATGGACTGCCTCGCCTCTGGCAATAGTGTCAGTATCAGCACCTCAGTCGCCGCCCACATCTGGTAGTCGTTGATGGCTTGGACAGCGACTCTGCCTGAGTTTTCAGGCGCTCAACAGGTGGCGCCCCAAGAAACTTCGCTCCGTGCTAGAGCTTCATGGCCTCGGCTGTCTGGAGCATCTGCTGGGTGTCCGGCATGATTATCTTTTCAACACCGCTTTTCACAGCTCAGTTCCAGTCATTTGATCAGTGCACTGTAGGAGACTTGGTAGCGACCAGGAGAACCTACAAGGCGGTGGGTGCCAGCAGAAACGGGCAAGTGGCTGAAGGTGCCATCACGAGTTGATCATCGTGATGGTGTGTATAGATTGTTAAATTTCCCCCATACCTAACGGAGTAGAGTACCTGATGAGTTTGATGGTCACGCGCAGACAGTTGATTGGGGCAGGCATTGGTTGTTCGGTTGCTATGGCAGCGCCGGCCTGGGCCTCCAGTTCACTGGCGCATGAGTTGGAGGCGCTGGAGCACTCATTGGATGTAACGCTCGGATTATGGGCGCTGGATACGGGCACAGGAAAGATCGTCTCTTATCGTGCCGGAGAACGATTCGCCTTCTGCAGTACTTTCAAAGTCGTGCTAGCTGCTGCAATTCTCGCGAAGAGCGCTGACGACAAGGGGTTACTTGACCGAAGGATCACCTACTGTGAAGACCAACTGGTCGTTTACTCGCCAGTAACGGAGAAGCATGTGGGCGATGGTATGACGGTGTCTGCGCTGTGTGCCGCGACCCTACAATACAGCGATAACACGGCTGGAAATATCCTCCTAGAACAGGTCGGTGGGCCAGTCGGATTGACAGCCTTTGCTCGTAATCTCGGCGACCCGGCATTCCGCCTGGACCGCAATGAGCCTGAACTGAATACTGCGCTACCAGATGACCCGCGAGATACAACCACTCCGCTGGCAATGGGTATGACGCTGCAAAAGCTGCTGCTCGGTAACAGTCTGGCAGAGGCGGGCAGACTACAGCTGCAAGAGTGGCTCAAGGGGAACACTACCGGCGATAAACGCATTCGCGCGGGTGTGCCGCAAGGCTGGGTAGTTGGAGACAAAACTGGTTCAGGCGATTACGGCGTTGCCAATGACGTTGCGGTCATATGGCCTCCCGGTAAGGCACCGTGGATTCTGGTTGTATTCACTCGGGGGCAGCAGAAGGCCTCTTCATGGAGCAATGAAGCTATCTCCTCGTCTGCACGGGCTGTGGTGAAATCTTTGGGCTAATAGCGGTTCTGATGTTATCCGGGGCTGAGCTGTCGTGACCCATTAGGCTCTATACAGCTGGCGCCGTTTACGGCCCTTCGCAGCACAAAGAATTACTGCCTCTCTATGGCGCGGCCTCCTGCTGCGCTGCGAATAAGCCCCAGCCCTTTGTATTAGATATGGCCGGTCGCCCACATGGCTGCGGGGACGAAAGCAATAATTCACCACTGGCAGCTAGCGACCCAAAGCAGACACTTGATAACGAGGCCGCTTAGCGACCCACACAAGCTCCACGCTTGTGCCCGTGGCCACCTTACTATCACTCAGATGCTGGGGCTCCGAGATTTGCTTAAGCGCGATGGCTCAATCTGTCAGCAGTATGAAGCGCTGAAGCTTCAATTGGAGTCGAATAGTACTGGTGGGATGGTTGAGTATCTGGAGAAAAAATCTCCGCTTATTTTTGCGGCACTACTTCATTCCGGTATGACCATTCCTGAATGGCCGATTGGGCCCGGCGGTCTGATATAAAACGTCTCTGGTCAGCGTGGGCGCACACTCGATGTAGCTCAGAATTTCTGAGCATCGAGAGGTGAGTATGACCAGAGACAGGTATGGGTTAGATAACGATCGGCTGGGTAGCAAGCCAGCCAAAAGCGACGGTTCGTCGGAGGGGCAAGGTGGCGAGGGAAAAAGAGCGCTCCCCGAGGATCGCGATGACTACATCGACAAGCGCCCCTTTCATCGCGAGAAGAGGCAGGGGCCGCCGGACCCATCGCGGGCCTCCAATGCCGAGCGCTATAGCCATTACAAGCGCCCATTGGAGTAATTCACAGGCCGGCATCTGACTGCATGGCTGATGAGCTTCTTCGGCAGCTCGAACAGAGAACCTCGCGCCAACTCAAGGCACTGGCATGTAGGGCAGCAGGCGTTCGGTCTCTTTCTTTACCACGGCGTAACATTCGCAGCTCAGCAGTTCCAAGCGTGCCCTGTCGAGGACTTTGATCTGCCCGCGGTTGTACTCGATCACCCCAAGGCGCTGCAGCTTGCCTGCAGCATCCGTCACGCCCTCGCGGCGCACCCCCAGCATGTTGGCGATCAGCTCCTGGGTCATGCACAGGCGATCGCCTGGCAGGCGGTCGAGCGACAGCAGCAACCAGCGGCACAATTGCTGGTCGATGGAGTGATGGCGGTTGCACACTGCCGTTTGCGCCATCTGGGTGATCAGTGCCTGGGTGTAGCGCAGCATTAGCATCATCATCTCGCCATGGCGGTTGAACTCGTCCTTGAGCCTTTGCACGGGTAGGCGGTAGGCATGTCCTGCACTTTGCACGATGGCCCGGCTGGGTGTGCTTTCCCCGCCCATGAACACGGCGATGCCCACCAGCCCCTCGTTACCCACTACCGAGATTTCGGCTGATGCGCCGTTTTCCATCACATAAAGCAATGAAACGATCGCATCGGCCGGGAAGTGGACATAGCGCAGGGTGTCGCCGGACTCGTACAGAGCCTTGCCCAGGGGCAGGTTCACGTGCTCCAGGTCCGGCGCCAGCCGGCTGAACGTTTCTGCCGAAAGTGCAGCCAGCAAGTGGTTCTGCAAGGGTGGGGGAGCGGGATGCATACGCGGGACCATTGACGGCAAGGGGTGTCGGAACAAGATTAGCCTAGCGAGGCCGAGGCTTGTGTTCGTCAGGCCTTTGCTCGCCCAACGGTTCAGTTTATGGGCAAAGAGCAGCTCTGGCACTGGGCCATGACGTGGTGCAGGAGCCCATCATCCTCCAGCTGCAGCCAGGCTTCGGCAAGCGCCTCACCGTCCAAGCTCAGGGCCAGTTCGTCGCAGTTGCCGTTGCATACCTCGATGCGGTACCAGGTGCTGCCAAAACGGTAGTGCAGGACATACCCCGGCCAGCCTGCCGGCAACAGTGGCTCCAGGCGCAGGGTGTCGCCATTGCGTTTCAGGCCGAGCAGACTTTCGATGATCAACCGGTACATCCAGCCGGCAGATCCGCTGTACCAGCTCCAGCCCCCCCTCCCGGCGTGGGGCGCAACGGCGTAGACATCGGCGGCCATGACATAGGGTTCGACCTTGTAGGTGTCGATCAACGTGCTGCAGCCCTGACGTACCGGGTTGATCAGGCGCAGCAGTTCCCAGGCTTCATGGGAGTCGCCCAGGCGTGCATAGGCCATGCTCGCCCAGATGGCCGCATGTGTATATTGCCCGCCGTTTTCACGCACGCCTGGCAGGTAGCCTTTGATGTAGCCAGGGTCCAAGTCACCTTGGTCGAAGGGCGGGTCGAGCAGTTTGACGATGCCGATGTCGCGGCGTACCAGGTGGTTGTCCAGTGCGGCCATGGCCTGGCGGGCACGTTCGGGCGAGGCGACCCCGGACAGCACGGCCCAGCTTTGCGCCAGCGAGTCGATTCGGCACTCCTGATTGCTCGCTGAGCCCAGTAACTGGCCATCGTCGAACCAGGCGCGGCGATACCAACCGCCATCCCAGGCATGCGCCTCCAGCTTTTCCGCGAGTACGCCGGCCTGGTTGGCGCACTGCAGCGCAAAGCCACTGTCGCCGTGTCGCAAGGCGACGCTGCCGAAAGCCCGCAGCACCTCGTGGCCAAAGAAGCCCAGCCATACGCTTTCGCCTTTTCCTTGTTCGCCGACCCGGTTCATGCCGTCATTCCAGTCGCCGCTGCCCATCAACGGCAAGCCGTGAGCCCCGCACTGCAGGGCATGGGCGATGGCGCGCTGGCAATGCTGGTAAAGGCTCTCGACCAGCTCCGAGTGCGCGGGCAGATCATAGTAGGACTCCTCACCGGCATTGAGTGCACGCCCCTGCAGATATCCGACCGGTTCGTCGAGCACGCTGTAGTCCCCTGTGACTTCCACGTAGCGGCTGGCTGCCAGTGGCAGCCACAGCAGGTCGTCCGAGCAGTGGGTACGCACACCTCGCTGCAGCGGTGGGTGCCACCAGTGCTGTACATCACCTTCGGCATACTGGTGAGCGGCGCAGGTCAGGAGGTGTTGGCGCACCGCCATCGGGGCTGCATGGACCATGGCCATGCTGTCCTGCAACTGGTCACGGAAACCGATGGCGCCCCCGGACTGGTAGTAGCCGCTGCGCGCCCAGAACCGGCAGGCGATCACTTGGTACATCAACCAGCCATTGGCCAGCACATCAAGCTCGGGTTCCGGCGTCTCGATCTGTACGGTTTCCAGTGTCCGTCGCCAGTAGGCGCGGACCTTGTCGAGCGTGTCCCTGGCGGCTTGCAGGCCACGATATTGCTGGACGCAGCGGGTGGCGGCACTGGCGTCCTGGGCGGCGCCCAGGCGAAACACCACTTCATGACTTTCGCCAGGCTCCACCTGCAGCGCCACCTGCAGCACCGCGCACGGGTCCAGGCCCCCGCCAGTGCGTCCCGACAGCCGCGTCTGGCGCATACCCAAGGGTGCATGACAATCGCCGTTGGGTCCCAGGAACTCGCTGCGATCACAGGTCTGGCACTGCACGGGCAAGTCGCAATCGAGAAACGCCACCTGGGTGGAAAACTCCACTGCGAAACTGTTACGGGCAAACATTGCACCGCTGACCGGGTCAGTCTCACTTACCACATGCATGGCGGTTCTGCGGCGCAGGTCGCCCAGTACCCACTCGGCGAAGCAAGTGACTGACAACCGTCGTACCCGAGCTGAGGTGTTGTGCACCTTGAGCCGGCTGAACTTGACCGGGGCATCCAGTGCAACATGCACCCAGAGCTCCGTATTTAGGCCGTCTTCGGCGTACTCGAACACGCTGTAGCCAAAGCCATGGCGGGTGCGGTAACGGCCAGGGCCCGGGCAGGGCTGCGGGGTCGGCGACCAGTACTCGCCGCTGTCTTCGTCGCGCAGGTAGAAGGCTTCGCCGCTGGGGTCGGCGACCGGGTCGTTGTGCCAGGGCGTCAACCGGTACTCGTGAGCGTTCTCGTACCAAGTATAGGCGCTACCGACCTCGGAGACCACGCAGCCGAACTGCGGGTTGGCCAAGATGTTGACCCACGGCGCCGGCGGCGGTGTGCCGGGAAGCAACGGGATGACGTATTCGCGGCCGTCGGCGCTGAACCCGCCATAAGGGTTGCGCAGCATCAACGCCGCCTGCTCCAGCGGCAGATGGCTGGCGGTTGATGGCCTGGGGTTAGGCGCACTGGCCTGGAGGGCTGGGGGAACCGGTGGCTGTCGCCGCAAGTGCAGTTGCTCGGCCAGCGTACCGAGCCTGTCATCGAGCACCAGCCGCGCTACCGACAGGGTCAGCAGCCGGTCCTCGGCGGACAGTTGCTGCGCAGGACGTACGAAGATGCCGCCGGGGCGGTCGAGCAGGGCCGCTTCGCTGCCGGAAGCAACGATTCCCATGATCAGTTCCTGCAGTTGCTGGCGGTAGCCCGCCTGGTCCTCGTTCCAGATCACCAGGTCGAGCGCCAGCCCTTTCTGGCGCCAGTAGGCATGGGCCAGCACCATCTGCTTGACCAGATGGATGTTGGCCGGGTCGCCGATCTGCACCAGCACGATCGGCAGGTCACCGGACAAGCCCTGGCCCCACAGGCCGGACTGGCTTCGTCGGTTGCTGGCCAGCAGTGCTCCGCTGGCGCGCAGGCTGGCATTGGGGTAGAGCACCGAGGCGGCCATCTGCTCGAAGAGCCGGGCGTCGGTCAGCGAGCCGTTAAGCTGGTGCAGTAGCACCTGGCTGTGCGGCCAGGCCAGGTCGAACACCCGGTCAGCCAAGTGTTGGTCGCGGTACTTGGCGACCTGTTGCAGGCAGGCGTCGCGGCTGTCGGCCACGCCGGTGACCAGATCAAGCGTGGTCGCATGGCCGGGCATCAAGGTGATGCGGCAGCGGATGGCCACGATCGGGTCCAGCACGGCCCCTGCGCTGCCGGACAATGCTTCGGTGCCGCGGTCCAAGGCTGCCGGCCTTGCCAGAGTCCGCCCACGGCCTATGAAGCGAGCCCGATCGGTCTCGTAGGACAGCGCATCGATGTTGGCCCCGTGCACTGCCAGCACGTGGCACATCCACGGCACGGGATCTTGTTGCGAACGCGGCCGCCGCGTGCAGAGAATCGCTTGCAGCGGGCGGATCAGTTCGGTCTGGATGAACAACTTGCTGAAGGCCGGGTGCAGGGCATCGCTCAAGGCCGGTGCCAGCACCACTTCAGCGTAGCTGGTCAGCTCAAGGGTGCGGGGCTGGTCGCCATGGTTGGTCAGGTGCAGGCGGCGCAGTTCGATGTCGTCCTCGGGCGACACGGCAATTTCTGTGTGGCAGTCGAAGTCTCGCTCGCGCACGCGAAACTCCGCGCGGCCGTCGCTGAAGATCGCCTCCTGGACTTTCGTGCGGTGCCGTGTCGGCTGGTAGGTGGTGGACCAGTAAGCGCCACTGGCAACATCTCGCAAGTAGCAGAAGCTGCCCAGGTCGCTGCAGCTGGTGTCTTCGTGCCAGCGAGTTACCGCCAGTGAATTGTGCTGACTGTAGCCACTGCCCACGTGATTGACCATGACGTGATAGCGCCCGTTAGACAGCAGTTGCACGGCCGGGTGGCGCCGGTTTGGCTCGACGAACACTCGGAGGCGTATCTCGGGGGCGCGCTCGGCAGTCTCCACGATCGGGGCCTGGAGAGTATGCAGGTACGGCGCAGCGGTTTTCGGTACGCGCTCCTGTAAAAGCAGCATACTGGCCTGGAACTGTGGGTCGGATGCAAAGCGCCGTTGCATGGGCTTGTTCAGCAGCACAGCGGTCAGAGCCAGGAAACTCATGCCCTGGTGGTGGGCCATGAAGGAGCGGATTATCACGGCGTCCTGCCCGGGCGGCAGGCGTGCCTCGCTGTAGTCCACGGCTTCGTACAGCCCGAAGCGGCCAGCCAGCCCGAGCGTGGCCAGTCGTTGCAGGTTACGACGGGCGGCATTGGGCGCCACCATCAAGGCCAGCGCGCTGGCGTAAGGGGCCACCACCCGGTCTTCACCCAGGCCGCGCTTGAGGCCGAGTCCCGGAACGCCGAACGCCCGGTACTGGTAGTTGAAGTGCGCGTCCAGCGCATTGTAGGCCGACTCCGAGACGCCCCAGGGCAGGCCAGACTGCCTACCATGTTCGATCTGGCGATTGACAGCGGCCTGGCAAGTCTGGTCGAGCAGTGTGCCCTCATAGTTCGGCATCACCAGCAGCGGCATCAGGTACTCGAACATCGAGCCGGACCAGGAAAGCAGCACAGGAACCCCAGCATTGCTGGTGAGCAGCCGGCCCAGTGCGAACCAGCTGTCCTGGGGCACCTGCCCCTGTGCGATGACCACGAAGTTGGTCAAGCGCATCTCCGATGCCAGCAGGTCGTAGAACGCGGCATCCAGGCGATGCTCGTCGGCGTTGTAGCCGATGGAGAACAGGTTGCGATGGCTGTCGTAAAGGAAGGTGAAGTCCATGTCGGCCAAGGTTTCAATGCGGCTGGCCAGGGCGTGCGCCTGGGTGATGCGTTGGCGGGCAAGCGCCCTGACGTTGGCCACGGCAAGTCGCTTGGGCTCCGGCCACTGCTCTACGTCCAGCTGTGCCAGATGACGCCAGCTCAACGGGGCCGGGGGCTGCTGATCGTTGCCTGACGGCAATTGCAGTTGCTGCAATTCTCCGCTCAGGTCCACGCATTGCCGATACAGGGCATTTAGCCAGAATGCAAAGTCGTCAGTCGCTTGCGCCCCTGGCGCAACGGCAGCCGGTTGCGTGATCAGCGCCTGCAGCTGTTCTACAAGCATCGGCAGCAGTGCGGCCGACTCGTTGCCCGCCTGCACATGGGCCTGCCACACCTGCTCGCGCAGAGCCTTTATCGGCTGGGCGTCACAGCTTGTGCTGGGGCAGACGTCCAGTAGCGTGTCGAAGGTGTCGAGCAACCCCTGGGTCAGGCGCAGGTCAAGCAGCGGCGTTTCGGCCATTTCCAGGAGCCCGGGCCTGAGTGTCAGCAACAGGGCGGCCAGGTTTCCGCTGTCCACGCTGGAGATATAGAGCGGCGACAGCGGCTTGAGGGTCTGGGTATCGTACCAGTTGTAGAAGTGCCCTCTGAAGCGCTCCAGGCGGTCCATGCTGTCGAGCATCTGGGCTAGGCGTTCGAAAAGACGACCGGCACTGAGGTAACCAAAGTCATGGGCCGCCAGGTGCGAGAGCAGGGCCATGCCCATGTTGGTCGGCGAGGTGCGATGAGCGATGCTGGCGAAGGGTGGCTCCTGAATGTTGTCGGGCGGCAGCCAGTTGTCGGCAGGGCCGATGTGGCTGTCGAAGAAGGCCCAATTGGCGCGGGCCAGTCGATGCAGGAATGCCAGGTCTTCAGCGCCTGGCATGAACTCGGCCCGGCTGTTCGGGCGGCTGAGCCACCAGGCCAGCGCCGGGCCGAGCAGCCAAAGGGCAAGGATCGGCGATGCCATCAGCAGCATCACTGGCTGCATCGCCAACGCACCGCCCAGCAGCAGAACCAGGACCGGTTGCCCCCATTGCTCACGGTACATCGCCTGCAGGGTGTCGGCGCTGCTGCGTTCGTCTTCGCGCGAGGGGTTCCACTGCAGCAGGCGCCTTTTGCTGACCACGAGCCTCCACAGGGTGCGCATGATGGCATCGAGGCTGAAGTAGGCCTCGAAGGGTAACCAGGCCAGAGACAGACCGGTACGCAAGAAATAGGTGCCAGATGTGTGCAAAGCCGCCAGCAGGTGTTCTGAAACGGGCACATCGGTGGTCTTGCCCAGCACTTCGAGCAGAGAGTCGAGCAGTGGGCGCGTCAGCAGCAACGCCAGCAGCGATAACATCCAGGCAAGTGGCGTGACACTCGCCAACCAGCCCCACAGCAGCAGGGTCAGCAGCGCCGCCGGCTCCAGGCTGCGGCGCAGGTTGTCGAAAATCTTCCAGCGCGACAGGGCGCTGAGCGAGCTTTGCGCCAGGCCCTGAGTGCCAGTGCGCAGCCACGGCAGCAGCCACGGCAGTAGTTGCCAGTCGCCGCGTATCCAGCGGTGGTGGCGTTTGCTGTCGGCGCTGTAACGGGCCGGGTAGGCTTCGAACAATTGCACATCGCTGAGCAGACCAGAGTGAGCGTAGCAACCCTCGATCAGGTCATGGCTGAGTATGCGGTTGTCAGTGAAGCGGCCCTCCAGAGCCTGCTCGAAGGCATCCACTGCATAGATGCCTTTGCCGATGAACGAGCCGCTGAGAAACAGGTCCTGGTAGACATCCGAGACAGCCTGTGTGTAGGGGTCGACCCCGGCGTCGCTGCCAAACAGCCGCGCATAGCGCGAGCGCGACACACTCGGCAGGCTGATGCCCACCCTCGGTTGCAGGATTGCATAACCTGCCTGGATACGACCGGTATGTGCGTCGAAGCGCGGGCGGTTCAGCGGGTGCTGCATGGCGCCGACAAATTGATGGGCGGCACCGCGAGGCAGCTGGGTGTCGGTGTCCAGGGTGATGACATAGCGCACGTGGCCGAGGGTTTGCAGGTTGCCGACGATGCGCATGAAGCACTCGTGGCCGTGGCCGCGCAACACCGCGTTCAGCTCGGCGAGCTTGCCGCGTTTGCGCTCGCGCCCCATCCAGCAGCCTTCGGCGTTGTTCCATATGCGTGGCCGGTGAAACAGAAAAAAGCGCTCGCTGCCAGGGCCTGGATACTTGTGGTTGAGCCCCCGGATGCCTTTGCTGGCGAGCTCGAGCAGTGCTTCGTCTTCGGGCCGTGTCTGCTCGCGGGCATCCATGAAGTCGCTGAGCAGGGCGAAGTGCAGATGCTCGTCACGGTTAGCCAGGAAGCGTACCTCCAGCCCTTCGAGCAGTTCCTCGACATCGTCGGCAGTGGCCAGCAGGGTTGGCACCACCACCAATGTGCGGGCCTCTGCGGGAATGCCGGCGGAGTAGTCCAACCGCGGCAGGAAGGACGGTTTGACGGTCAGGGTCACCAGCCAGTTCACCAGGCCGATGGCCAGGCGGCTGGTGCTCAGCAGTATCGGCACGGCCATGCCGGCGAGCACCGCGATGGGCCATCCCTCCAAGTCGATGGCGCGTATGAAACCCCACGCAAACAGGCAGGAGAGAAGGGCCACAGGCACCAGATAGAACGCCAGCGGTGCCCGGTGCAACAGGCGCTGCCACCGCTCGGCCAGCGGCACCCGCGCAGCCAGGCGCTGCTCCAGCAAAGGCAGTCCGGCACCTGCCAGGTAAAAGCCCACATGTTCGGCCTCTTCACCGTGTGCGGCCCCCGCCGCCTGGGCCAGTTCGATAGCCGTGCGTGCCACGGCGGCTTCGCTGAAGGCGCAGTGGCGTGCCAGGCGTTCGACAACGTGCCGGTAATGGTCGCGGCTGGTGAAGTCCATGGCTGGGTAGACGGCGGCCGGGTCGCGGCACAGTGTCTGCTCTACATGGCTCAGGTGCTCGACGAACAGTCGCCAATCGATGGTCGACAGCAGTCGCAGGCTGCCGATGCTGTTACTGATGGAGACCTGATCGATGGCTTGCTGCTGAGCATCGAGCTGCACATAGCGCTCGATGCTCAGTGCCGACTCGCTGAGCATCTGCTCCACCCACAGCAGCGGCTGGGTCAGCGAAGCGCTGTGGCCCTGTAGCCTCCTGGCCAGCTCGGCAACGAAGGCGGCGGTCATCGGCGGTTCCGAACGGGCCATGTCGGCGACCACAAGCACCACGCTCTTGGCATCGCGCTCGGCGGTATCGCCAAGCCGGTCGGCCCAGACATTGGCCAGGTCGCGGTCAGCCCAGTTGGCCATTACCCGCGCCGCCACCCGTCGCAGGTTCTCGATCAGGGCCAGGCGGAGCATTATCGGGATCGCCCAGAGCTCTCCCAGGGTCAGGGTGGCGGCCTGCTGATAGGCCTCGGCGAAACGGCTGAGGCTTTCGGCGTCGATCCGCCCGTCACCATGGGAAATGGCCTCCAGCGCGATGTCGTAGACACGCGGCAGGCCGGTGGAGGGGCCATTGTCCAGCCTTGGCAGCTGCAGGCTGTAGTCGGCTGGCAGGTGGCGTTTGGCAATACGTATCTGGGTTTCGACCAAGTAGAAGTTGTCGAGCAACCACTGCGCAGCGGGCAATGCCGGACGCGAACTGGGCAGGGTGCCGGCGAGGGCAGTGCAACTGGTGGAGAGCATGCGCTCGTTATCGGCCAGGCGGTCGAGCAGCGCGTCGTCCGCCGGCAATCGGCTCAAGCGATGATGATGGGCCAGCCAGAGGCCGTGCTCGGCCATCTGGTCGGCGTTGTACAGCTCTGAGCGCAGCAGGCTTTCATAGGTGAATGTATTTGGGTACGAGCGCCAACGCCCGACATGTGCGTACAGGCGACGAAGGTAGGCGAGTGCATTGAGCCAAGGACTGTCCATGGTGTGCTGGTTTGCCTATCTAGCCTTTCAGCTGTCAGTCTGCGGCGGTCGTTGAGCAGAGTCTGTACGGTAGCGAACAGACGCGCACCGGGCCGGCGCCCAAGCTGACTACATGCACCGTTTGACATAGCGGCGGTGCTTCTAACCCTGTCTACCCGGCAGGGGCGGCAATATCCGCTCGCTGGAGGCCCCCCTTGAACGCGCTTTTAAAGGAAACCGTTAATTTGGCGTGCATCTGCACGGACGTAGCATCGCAAATACGGGAAGACACTTCAGATTGCGGGTTGCTGTTGACATCGCAGAACGGGCAGATCGCCAGCGCGAATGCGGCATTGTGCCGCCTGCTGGGGTACAAACATGAAGACTTGGTTCGCATGCGGCTTCAGCAACTTCTTACAATAGAAGCCAAGGCCCTTCACCAGTTGTACTGGCAGCCACTGATGGGGACATTGGGGGCGGTGGCAAACGTCAAGTTTGATTTCGTGCACTGTAAGGGCTTCACCCTGCCGCTGATATCTAATGCTATTACCTGCGCGCATTCGAATGGCATCGTTCACGAGCTGACCATGTTTAACTCTGACGAACAGCGTTACGAGCGTGATCTGCTGCGCGCGCGCCTATTGGCCGAACGCTGTCTGGCTAAAAACCTCAAGACACAGCGCGCATTACTGTCTCCTAGCCATGTCTGCGTGATACAGCCTACTGAGAGTGCACAAACCCTGCCGGCCGAGCAAATACTTGGTATCGTCAGTCATGAACTGCGTACGCCACTTCTGGCAATCAGAATGGCGACCGACTTGTTGACACGACGCTCACATGCGGCCGAAAGCCCCAAGTTGCTCACAGCGATCAGCCACTCCGTATCACGCGCGCAGCGGCTCGTGGCGGACTTGCTGGATTTCACGCTCATCCAGGCCGGGCGCGGTATCTCCATTCAGCCCAGGGTTGCTGACCTGCCGCACACCGTGGAGGGGTGCCTCGATGAATTGCGGCTAACGTTTCCAGGTCGTCAACTGACTTATCAGCATACCGGCGAACGTAGCGCCCTGATCGACTCCGACCGCCTGTACCAGCTGATCGGCAATCTGGTGGCTAACGCAGTGGCCTATGGCGATCCAAGCAAGTCCGTTTACGTGACATCCTGCATCAAAGAAACGACAGCAACCCTGACGGTGCACAACAGCGGCGCGCCGATTTCCCTTGAACTGCTAAAGCATGTTTTCGAACCTTTAGTGCGTGGGAATCAGCGACTTGGGGGCGCTACCAGCATAGGCCTCGGACTCTTTATCGTGAGCCAGATAGCTAAGGCTCATGCGGGATGTGTGTCAGTCGATTCTACAAAGCAGAACGGCACCACCTTCACTGTGAGACTATCGCAGCAGAGTGCAGGCACAGACTCGACCTCGACTCCCACTTTTCCGTCACCTTGAGCTTCATCCTTGGGAAGTTTTATACGGCATGAGCCTGTGCAGGCTTCGGTTTGCAGGGGAAGTCTCTTGCAATTGCAGATTTAAACAAGAGAAAGACTAACCAGCTTGTAAAAGTAGCCCGCATCTAGGCGGATGATTTCGCCACAGAGTCCCTTGCTGCTTTCCGCGAAGGGCAGCTATGGGTCGTTAGCAGCCGGTCGCGGACGACCGCTTTTGACCCATGGCGGTCACTGGGAGCATTAGTATCAAAAACTGCCGCGAAACCTGTGGGAGCGGGTTTATCGAGGCGTCCCGCTCCCACAGAGATCACCTCTGGCATGACTGTCAGCTACGGGTCGTTAGCGGTCAGTCGCAGAGCCCCATGGCTGCCGTTCGTTGAGGGCGGCTAACGGCCAGAAGCGGACAGTCGTTCAATCAGGATGCGCTAATCACAATACTAATTGTGAATCGCCCCTGGTTTCGTAGACACTTCGAAGGCTGCAAAGGGTCTAAAGCATCCGCTCATAGCTGACCGCTAACGAACAGCTGGGTTTGCGTGTGGGGCGTCCTATAGTTTTCTAGCCAAACCAGTAAGGTAATGTCATGAAGCGAAGCATCGAAGGGCTAGCTCAGGCAGGCGAGCCGATTGTCCGCGAGGCCCTTGAGGCAGTACGCATGACTAAAGACGCTGCTGCACCAGTCGAAGAGGTGAGATGGCTCAAGCTGCTTGCCGATTCGCTTTACCAGGCAGTAACTGACTACCAGCTTCTTGGTTGCTGGCAGTCTCTCGTCGACGATCCAATAAGAAGGCCGAGAGCATGAAACGACCGGTACCACTCCTGCCTGACCACCCGATGTACACAGATGCTGTAGCTGCATTCAAGCGATACAAGGAAGCACAGGATGCCGGCGCACCCGCAGAAGAGCTCGACCAGCTACGGCAGCATGCTGAGTTCCTGCACCAGTCAGTGACGGACTACCAGCTTCATGCATTGGGAGGCCAGCCGCTTATCTGTCACTGAATCGCCTCGATGAGATCTGCGCCCTGATCTCGCGCGTATCCAGCGCAGCATCACTCGAAAACAGTGAATTGTTGCTGTCTAGCTGTCCGACCGGCAACCGCCGTCCCATAGCTGCCAATGAGGAACAGCTGCATCCTTTTCTACAGCCAGCCCCTGACCTGTCTGTAGTGAAATAGCCCGTATCCTGCTGCGCTGCGAATCAGCCCCAACCCCAATTAAGCCGTACGGAACCGGCTCACCAGTTTCTGCTGATGCTCCGCCAGACGCGCCAGCTCTTGGCTAGTCACCGCTGTTTGCTCTGCACCGGCACTTACCTGAATTACTAGGTCGTTGATCTCGTTGACGTTGCGGTTGATGTCTTCGGAAACCGCACTTTGCTCCTCGGCTGCAGAGGCAATTTGAATGTTACGGTCACTGATGCGTGCGACGCCTTCAGTGATTGAGGCCAGCAGCTCGCCGGCGCGGCCAATGCGGCTAGCGCCCGACTGAGCCTTACCCAGCGTTTCGAGCATTGAGCTGCTGGCACGGTCGGAGCCGGCCTGCAGGTTACTAATCATTTCTTGGATGTTTCCGGTCGACTCCTGGGTGCGCTGCGCCAGCGTGCGCACCTCCGAGGCCACCACTGCAAAACCTCGACCATGGTCGCCGGCACGGGCAGCTTCGATGGCCGCGTTCAGCGCCAGCAGGTTGGTTTGTTCTGCAATGCCGCGGATCACGTCGAGCACCGATGAAATCGCATCACTTTCCTGCTTCAAGTCATCGATGATTGCCGCTGTCTGCTCAGCCTGGGTCGATAGTTCGCGAATCAAGTCGATTGTGCCGTCGACTTCTATACGGCCTTGGGTGGTGCTGGCGTGGATCTGTTGCGACAGGCTGGCCGCATCGTTGGTGCTCTGCGCCACCTCGCGCACGGTGGCGCTCATTTCGTTGATGGCGGTGGCCACCAGCTCGGTGCTCTGGCGCTGCTGCTCGACGCTGCGGCTGGTTTGCAGGGTCACTGCTGAGGACTCTTCGGCTGCCGTGGCCACCTGCGCCGTGGCGTTGCCGATTTCCTGGACTATCTCGGCCAGCTCGTTGGCCATGCGGTTAAGGTTCTCGGCGATCTGGCCGAATTCATCCTTGCTATGGTAGCCAGCACGTGCGGTCAGATCACGGCGCGCCAGGCCGTCGAGGGCAGCATTGATGTCTTTGACCGCCAGGCCGATGCTGCTAATGATGAGCGACGACAACAGCGCGACCATCACCAGGGCCAGCAATGCGCCAGCTATAGTCAGCCACAGCGCCTGACTGGCTTCGCCACGGGCGTCGTCGGCCAAACGAGTAACGCCTTGTGCCAGCGTCTGTTCAACCTCGCCCATTTGATCGATGCGCTGGGTAGCCGTTTCGAACCAGGCTTCAGGCTTGACGCCCAGCGCCTCGCCCAGTGGTAGCTCGAATGCCAGGCGTTGAAGCTTGGCCACTTCTATTGCGGCCGGGGTCTGTTGGCTTTGCTGGTACTGGCTGAGCACCGCTGCAGGGGCCTTGCGCTGGAAACCTTCGGCATACGCGGTGAACTCGCCCAGATTGCGGCTGAAGCGCGACAGCAGCGAGGCATCGAAGTGATCTTGGTTGAACGCAAGGCCGAGGATCACGCGCTCGCGACCAGCCCGCTCTTTAAGTTCGATGAACTGGTTCAACGCGCTGAGGGCATGGACGACATCGGTATTACTGACGCGGTTCTCCAGGGAGTGGGTGTAGCCGACCAAGGTCTTGATGATCTCGGTGTAGCGGGAGCCCGACTCGCCGCTGTCAATCGCCAGCTTGTCGACCTGCTCGCGCAGTGCTGCGAGGGTTTCGAGGGTGCTACGCACTTTACCGATCTCGGCGTCGCCATGGGTCGGCAGACGGCGCACAGCGTCGATTGCTGCGTTGCTTTCGCTGCGCATTTGCGCCAAACGCCTGCCCATCGTGGCGCCGCGGCTGCCGATGAACACCCCGCTAGCGCCTCGCTCGCGTTGCAGCAGAGTAATCAACTGGCTCAACGACTGGGCGTTGCTGCTGGTAGTGACAGTGTTTTCCATGTCGCGCAGCGTGCGGTAGTTATCGGAGATATAAACCGCGGTCAGAGCCAGAAAGCCAAGGAGTGGGAAAAACAGAATCAACAGCAGTTTCAGGCGAAGCGGCGCATTGGTCAGCATCCTTCTGGCCTCATAGGTAGTGGAAAAATTGGGGGCGGGTGTGCGCCGCTGAGCGACTGATAGATGGCTAATGGCCATTATTGTACGGTCATTCAATAAAAAAACAAAGACCACAACCACATGCCGTTAGAAATATCAATCAATTTCGGGAGCCAGCTATGCATCCCCTCATTGCGCTTTTCCATGACCTCGGCGGATAGATTCAGTCCGATTTATGCTGAGAGGGTGTTCTGCATCTATTGGTAAAAACCTGCATTTATTTGTAAATGTCACAGCCGCCACCGACCAGTGCCGGGCCCGAGGCGGAGTGATGGGGGTGGCGAAACGGCCGCTGCGGCCAGCTGTCCAGCGGTGCGTGGCCGCTGACCGAGCGGATTGCCGCCACCTCCAGCGCCTCGCGCTCGTCCAGCGGCGGCAGCAGGCCGGGCAGGCGGCTGGCGAGCAGGGTCTTGCCGGTGCCGGGCGGCCCGGTGAACAGCAGGTTGTGTCCACCGGCAGCCGCCACCAGCAGGGCACGTTTGGCCGCGGTCTGGCCCTGTACTTCGCTGAGGTCAGGGTAGGGCCGCTGTTCCAGCAGCAAGCCGTTGGCCGCAAAGGGTGGCAGCGGCAGTTGCCCGCTCAGGTGCGCCACCAGCTCCTGCAGATGCCCCACCGCGTACACCACCAGCCCGCTGGCCAGGCTGGCTTCCTCGGCGTTCTCGCGTGGTACCACCAGCGCCCGCCCGGCGTCGCGTGCCGCCAGCGCGGCGGGCAGCACACCTTGTTAGTGTGACTAGCGAATCC
Source organism: Pseudomonas sichuanensis (assembly GCF_024749065.1). NCBI lineage: Bacteria > Pseudomonadati > Pseudomonadota > Gammaproteobacteria > Pseudomonadales > Pseudomonadaceae > Pseudomonas > Pseudomonas sichuanensis. The sequence goes on from NZ_CP087185.1 coordinate 159,988, forward strand.
CACCTGCGCTGTTAGCCCCTTTCTATATATCGCAAAAGAGTGCTGTGGAGATGGTCTACCGTTGATGACTGGATGAAAAGTTTTCCTTTAACAAAGCGGAGAACCGTCTATGGCGATCCTGGTCCACGTCGATTTCACTTCCGCTGAGGATCCTCTCCTCGCTCGCGTTACATATAAACTTCCGCAGTTTTTTTCTTGCGATGGGGTCCCCTACGGCCCAGAGAATCAGTACATTCGATTCCTCGCACTGAGACTCAGCGAAAAAAGTATAAAGACAGTTAGTGAACACATTAAAGAATTTCTTTTATGGCGAGTCGCTCTCGGGATAGAGCTGGTCGATATCTGTGATAGGGATGTTGATTACTATATCGAGGCGCAGTGTGCTCACTCTAAAGCTCCGGGAGTAGGGCTCGCGTGGAATACTGTGAATAGTCGAATCTCCGGCGCTCATCGGTATCTTATTTGGTGTCGAAATAGGGGCCATAATATAAATATCTCCTTGGAGGAGGAAGGCTCCAGGTACTTTGGAGCGAGAGTCAGATTTGTAGTCAGGGGTCATCCAAGTCGAAAGCTGATTCAGTCAACCAAATTCCTGTTATTAGATGTCGCCGTGAATTTAATTGCGGAAGTTACCTCGGTTTCCGCAAAAAGAAATACTGGTCTGGGCGTACGTAATTCTCTGATTGCAAAGCTAATGCTCCAGTGCGGGTTGCGTTTATCTGAAGCGGTAAATTTCCCATTGAACGACCTGCCAGATATAAACCACCGAGGGCACTCTACACCTGCTCGAGTTTTAGGGAAAGGGAATAAGGCAAGAGTTATTTTAGTGCCAAATCGGCTTTTGGCAGATATCTGGGGATACGTTGACATGGAAAGAGCACTATGGCTTGAGAGGATGGCGTATAAGAAGCCTAGTACGACGACGCCACCATTTCTATTTATCAGTCCAATAGGAAAGCCACTAACTGGAAATTGGATTGAAAAAATATTTGCAAAAGCAAGTAAAAATCTTGGGATAGATGCGGTGCCTCATTCTCTGCGGCACACATTTGGCACGTATCATTACTTATACAATAAAGATCTCTTGGCTTTGTCCAAGATTATGGGGCATGAGAGTGAAAGGACTACAGAGAAATTCTATGTTCATAACGCAATATTAATTTCGCATGCGGCTACATACGAACAGTTGCAAAAAGATATAGATAAGATGTGCGGAGGCATATCGTGAGGTCCGCAAATGGAAAAACTATATCTGGCCTGCTTGCCGACGAGGCTCGGGTTGTTAAAGATTTAGCATTTACAGCAGTGTGCAAAAATACCGGCAAGGTTAATGTTTATAATTTCGGCGGAAGATCAGAGTTTGAAAGTCTGCGGGACATCGTTGGGATTTTTGCGTGGGCCGTTTACAAGCGAAGAAATAATGTGGGGCACATAACTAGGATCACCGTACGTGAAAACCTTTGGCGCTTCTTAAGATTCCTCAAAGAATTTCGGATAGAAAAACCGGAGCAATTGCGTGGTACCACTCTTACTTTGTACGCAGCCTGGTTGAAAAGATCCGTTAATATCTCGTATTCGTCGGCTGCAGCAAGTTATAGGCTTCTTGTTCCATACTTCAAGGTAATGAGTCAGCACGAGTCGATTAACAACGACTTTAAGCCGCAAAAAAATGCTTTTCCGAAAGCCTCTTCTCTGCAAGTCGCAAACCCTGGATATGATCAGAAAGAGCTAGAGGCCATAGTCCGCGCAGCCGTGGCGGGTATGCGGCAAACTATGAGTAAATGTAATAATAAATATATACCAAGGTGGTTGGGAAAGGCTGCCCCCCTTGATGACGTTGCTCCGCTGAGCGACGTAGGTGGTAGAAGTTTTTGGAATAGTTTCGAGTATAAAGTTTGGTGGTGGGAAAATAAGTGTGACTGCAAAAGGCTTGGCTTTGCAGACTATCGTGTTATTGCTCAGGGGGAAGTGTTTGTATCAAGCTTTAAAGAGCCAGGAAGAAAAAGAATGAGAGGTGTCGAGGCTTTTTACGAGCTGATTGGCGCCGGTCAGAATTACGTTCCTAGATATTTAGGTAGACCGTGTCCGGTGAGTTATCTATCTCCTTGGAGGAAAATGGATTATTTGATTTGGTACTGGGAAAATCATCTTGGTTGTGAATTTCTTACTGAAGGAGAGTTGAGAAAGCGTGCTCCGAAGTTTATGGGGGCTATCCATGACCACTACAAAGGGCGTCTTAACGACTTTTTTACTGCATTAGGAGTTTATCGGCAAATTAATGCTGGGGACTTGGTGCCTTTTTTCATCATGCTGCTAATTAGGACGCAGTTAAATCCATCTACAATAGAAAGATTGAAGATAGATTGTCTCGTGCCGGACCCCACAGACTCGTCACGGTTTCACTTAGAATGGGTAAAATACCGCTCATCGAAAAAAGGTAAAACAGTACCTTTAAGTGAAGGTCACAGCAGCTGGCCGATAATGTTGGTGAAGAAAGTCAGGGCAATTACTAGTCGTATAAGAGGAGAAGGGCAAACGGAATTATGGATTACTAATGGTGCTAAGCTCGGCATGTCAAAACCATTAGCGCATGGGGGATTTAGAAAAGCTATGAGGGAGTTTTCTGCTGAACATAATTTGAAACATACTTCGGGAGAGCCTCTTTTCATTCAAGCGCGCCTAATAAAGCCTACAATGGGTTGGAAAGAGTATATTCGAACGGAGGATATGCGTTTTCTCCAGGCGATTTTGGGGCACGAAAAAATCTCAACCACAGCAGATTATTTACGGAGGGTAGGTGACCCCGTATTCAAGGTTCGGCGGGGATTACATATAAATACAATGTTCCTGACGCTCGGGGGCGATCAAGAGTCGGGGGCATTGAAGGGTAAGCTAACTGAAGGGTTCTTAAATCATTGCGCGGACCCTAAAAATTCCCCAGTGCCGGGGCAGAAAGAAGGCGAATACTGCAGCGCTAAACACGAAGTTTGTACGGGCTGCCCTAATTTAATAATCACATTTGAGGATATAAAGAAATATTTTTGCTTCATTGCGTATCACGAGAGATTAAGAGATGCAGGGTTAGTTGATGATGTTGAGTTTCGGATTGCTACGTCAGAAAAAATATTTGCATGGGAGAACTCAATACTTCCGCGCTACAGTCTAGAAGTGATTGAGAGAATTAGAGAGGATGCTCGTATTAATCCGATAGATATTTGGTCATTTAATAGTTAGGAAATATACATATGGTGAGGGCGGAACGCAAACAGATCTTCGCTGGTCACTTGATAGCAAAGTCGGAAAGTTCGCATCTACTTGATACGTTGATTGGAGTGTCAGATGAAAGACGTAACATAATCAGGCTCTCAAAAAAGTCATTTTACGCCGATGATGTTTGGGATCTCTCCGATGAGCATCCGGATCTACGCCCTGTTGAAGTGGCTCTCACAATTTCTAGGCTAGTAGGGGTTGCAGACACTTTAGGTAGTAATCACCGCGAGATTAGGCTTCTCAGGAGTGTCAAGGAGTATCTGTATTCACTTATTGTTGATCCTCCGGCGATGCATCCTAAATGGTCAACAATTTGTAAGGTGGCGACGAAAGGTCTAAGGCAGTTAGTTTCCTATATGAGGAAATCGAGAATCTACCAGTTCTCTGATATTACGGAATTAGACCTTGAATTGTTTCTGGAGGAAGTGTCTTCAGCGCCGGTTAAGGGAGGTGCTGTAACTACAGATCGCACTTTGCGCTCTAGGGTTGCCGGGTTGGATTGGGTTTTCGAGCAGTCGTCAAAAGTCGAGGATGGGTTGAAATTTGACCCATTTAGGCAGTACGGATCAATAAGCAAGTGGTCGAATAAATTGTGTCGGCGGGTAGCGCCGAGAGTTGGGCTTACGAGAGAAATTCCTGATGAATTAGCAGTTCGGATTTTTGAGTGCGCAATTAGTGATATTGGTTTGGTAGATTCTATAGTTGAAATAAATTCTGCCAGATCTGTTCATGCAGCACAATCCGCAGTAGATGTTCGAAATGGTTCAAATAATATTTTTCCATGGCGCGACTATGCTATCAGTTCATATCCGGCCTTTAGAGGTTTGGAGAGCAAGTTCACAGTTGCTTGCTACATTTTGATCGCAATGCTAACTGGGATGCGGTTTCACGAAATAGTTGCGCTACGGTCTGGTGGGAGGAATAACTGGCAGGAGGAGGAACTGGAAGTTGATGAGAAAGTGTTTAGGGTTTATTTTGTCGTTAGTAGCACGAATAAGCTTCAGGCAGAGCCGACAAGTTACAAGTGGCAGACAGTGCCATTCGTGAAAATTGTCTTGGATTCGGCCGAGCGTGGGTTAGCTGCAAGGCGCGGGGGTGGCACTTTTCTCTTTCCCTCTCATAATTATGTGAACGGGAGGATTTCATCCACGGTAATCTGTAGGCAGTTAAAAGAATTCGCAGTTCGCCATGATCTGAAGTTTAATGATTCAATTTGGGCTTTGGCCTCTCATCAGTTTAGAAAAACATTTGCCAGGATAATGACTAGGCAAGGGCTGGGGATCAAGGAGCTACAGGACCAGCTGAAGCATTTCGATATTGAGAATACCCGTATTTATGGCGATATGAGTCTCTATTTGGAGCTGCAGCAGGAAAAGTTTAAAATTTCAGAGGAAAAATATGATGAACTTTTATCAGGCCAAGTTCCAATTATCGGAGGTGGAGCAGCCGAATTTGGTGAGTATCAGAAAAAGTTTTTAGGTATGACAAAAAATGAGCAAGCAGCTTTTCTTCAAGAGCTTCCTAAAAATGCACTTATTGAACAGGTGGATGATGGGCTGTGCATGTTTAGGTCTGCAAAGGCTTTATGTGGGGGTGATAAGTCTTCTTGTCGTCCGGCGGACTGCAACAACTCAATAATGCCTGCGGCATCCAAGCGGAAGGTTTTCGAGTGGCGATTACGTGAAAATACACGGATGCTCGAACATTTCAAGAAAGACCCGCTTAAAGTTTCTTACCTGCTAGGCCGAATATCGGAGCTCAATAAGTTGATCTCGCAATTGGATGCTTTAGACCGGGAGGCAGGGGATGCGCGCTAAGCCACGAGGCAGCATGAAGGGATTGCAGAAAAGCCAGTGCGAGATGAAAGCACGTAATACTTCCGCTTTACTGGGGGTGATCGCTGATTTTAGGATTGAGAAACCTAACACACGGTGGACGTATCGAGAAATTTGCTCTCGTGCTGGGTTGAGGAGCCCAAATGCATTAGATCGCCCGTGGAATGCACACATTCGCGCTGAGATTGAGGCGCATAACTCCCGAGTAAGGAGTTCTCAGCTGCCTCTCTTAGAAACTACTGAAAAAGCTACTCCTCGACATGAGATTAAAGATCTGAGAAGCGAGCTTACTATCTGTAAAGCTCAGCGAGACAGTGCTCTCTCTCGTATTGCTCAATACTCGGCAGATTCAGAGTATCTTCGAAAGAGATGCGATGATCTTCAGCGGATCATAGACCGGCTTTTACGCGAGCAATCTGAAGCAACTAGCTAATTCAGAATTTACCTACAAAAGGTAATGTCCAGCTTTCATTCTACTTCACCATCCGTTTTTTCGTATATGCGAATGTGCTGCTGCCATCGGAAGTTTCTTGTCCTGTGTCAGGTGACCACTCATGCGTAAGCAGATTTTTCGGATCACCTGCTCTGTGGTTTGGCACACCACTAAAAAGATATTTCGGGTAGATGAGGCAACTTTAGGCTTCTAGGAGACAGCCTCGCGTTTTGGCATCAGGCGGTCTCAGTCCGGCCCGTTCTGTGAAGCGGTAGCCACATATCTTGCTGCAGAATCTCTGAGCTTATGAAGGTCTCATTCAGCTCCTTGTTGCCGAGTTTCATCCCTCTGAGTACTCTTAAATACCTCATGTCCGACACGGATGAATTTATGAATAAGCCTGGCAGAAATAGCCCTTGCTACTGTAACAGCGGAAAGAAATTTAAGCGTTGCCATGGGGCGCCGGCGTATGCGGATCTGCAGCAATCTGCTTACTTTCAACGACATGAGGCGCGTGAGTTTCAGCGTCGGGAACAACAAGGCTTGGGTAGGCCAATTATCTCTGCAAAGGTTGATGAGCATCGGCTTGTCGCTGTAGGTAACCGGCTTCACGCCGCTAAGAATTGGGGGACATTTCATGATTTCTTGCGCGACTACCCCAGGATAGCGCTTGGAGAAGACTGGTGGCAGGGCGAGATCCAAAAGTCCACAGACTCCCAGCATCGAGTCGTTGCCTGGTATACGAGAGCTTGCGAACAAGCGGCACTTGAGCTTCCTAGCGACAAGGTTGGAACTCCATCTACAGGTGCTCTGTCAGCGTATATGCACTTTGCATATGACCTGTATGCACTGAAGCACTCTACTCATGTTGAATCGCTGCTCATTGAGCGGATAAAGAATACTCTAAGCTTTTCAGGTGCTACGTATGAGGTGAGGGTAGCAGCTTCGTTCTTACGGGCGGGCTTCACTATCGAATTCGAAGATGAAACAGACCGTCGCTCAACTCATGTGGAGTTTGTGGCCACCCATACGCGCACTGGTGCGAAATTTTCGGTAGAAGCTAAGCGCCGGGAAGGCGCTAGGCTCAGGGTTAATAAGCTTTTGTTCAGCGCTCTAAATAAGGAAGCCAAGTACCCTAGAATTGTTTTCATTGATACGAACGACGGCAGGCTAGAACATCATAAGCGTGAAAATATACCCATGCCTTTGTCAGAAACAAGGACGATGCTTAAGAAGTATGCTGAAGACCCTATTGGTCGAACACTGCCGGCAGCTTATGTGATTGCGACACATACTCCTCAAGAGCATCACCTCGCCACAGTTGGCGTCCCACTCGCTTTATTGCTGTTGGGGTTCCATGTGGATGACCTTCAACCGGGCTATAAAAATCTCCTAGCGCAGGTAGAAGTAAGAAGGCGAAATTTGCCCGTGTTTGAATTAATCGAGTCGATGAGTGAGCACATGAGGATACCGGTGTCATTCGACGGTGAGGCGGACGTGTTTGCTACTCGACAACCGTCGGATAAATTTCAGATTGGTTCACGCTTTATCGTTACTAGGCCCGACGGTGTGGAAGTTGATGGGCTTTTAGAGAGCGGTTTTGTCATGTCGGGGGAAAAGAAAGCGTATTGCATATTTGTTACCGCTGACGGGACAAGGTTTATGGGCGCTGTGCCTCTGACGGCGGTTGAGTTGGAAGCATACAATCAACATCCATCTACGTTTTTTGGAACGCTTGATTACAGTGCTCGGCGCAAGCCTATCAGAACTGAGATGGATTGTTTTAATTTTCTTTGGGCGTCATACGAGAAAGCTTCTAGAGATGATCTTTTAGAGTGGATGAAAGAGTCTGCAGATATATCTGATCTGCATTTGCTATCGCAGCCAGATATTGCTACGCACTACTGTGTGCGCATGGCGGAACAAATGATGTCTGGCATGCGTGTATCTGCCGGTTATGAAAGCTAATTTTGGAAGAGATTTTTAAATTGGGAAGGTGAGTGGCATGGATTACGCAAAAATATTGAAAAAGCTATATAGATTGCCATCATTGAGTCCTTCTTTAATAATAGAGGAGTTCAAGCGAAGGGAGGGTGTTTCGGTTTCCGTCGAGGAGGTTGATGTAGGAAAGCCGGGGTTCAAAATTCTTAGCGGCAGTAGGTCTTTTCTTCTGCTTGAGCATTCTGTTGAGCATTACAATAAAAAGTGGGGCCGGGCAACCAGTACCCAGTCTAGGTTACTACCTTTCGGAATTCCTATTCCGCTATACCTTGGTCAAGGAGAAATGTCGAACGGCATAAACAAGGCAATAAATTCAGAAGATCCGTCCGCTGCTATGGAAGAGTGGTTGCATAATATTTTTGAAATAGATCTTGTTGCGGCTTATTTCTTGAATTTTTTTTCGAAAAGCGAATCGCTTAAAGAGTATCGTTTAATAATACTTGAAGCGATTGAGTCTTTTTATATGGGGCTAGATCATGCTGCAATAATGTCTTTGATTCCTGTTTTTGAAGGCGGCTTGCGTAATCTTCAAAATCTACTGCTTGAAGAGGATTGTGGGAATGTAGCAGGAGTGGTATTTGAAAAAAGATTAAGAGCCATATTGAAAGGTTGGGGTGCTCGTAGGGTCAGCGGTTACGACTGGCATCCGGGCGTTTATGGGGTGGAAAGTGTTGAAGTGGATTTTTATACACATATCTGCCCTCAGTCAGACGTCATAAACTGCTTTAGTCTGTTCTTCAAAGATGTCCTGTATAAACCCGCTGGGCTGGGTAATATTGGATTTAATAGGCACGTAATAGTTCATATGTTGGGAGGTGATTTCAATAGGTCTGCGAATTTTTACAGGGTGTTCCTCGCACTTACGCATATTACGTTCATTGAAAGTCTGACGAGCGAGAATGTGCCATTTTTTTGGACTGGTTATGATGATGAATCGAGGCGGATGGGGGAATACCTCAGGAAAATATCAAAAATCATGGATGGTCGGCGTAACTTTATAAGAACTTTTGGAGTGCCAGATTATCCTCGTGAACTTTAGAGGTCAGATTTGATTTGATCTTCGAAGGAAATCCCTGCTGAGAAGAATTCAGGCTATGATTCTGAGCAACAACGCAGCCTCAATTTTTGTGTTGAGCATTTTTGCAGCGTGAATAAATGTCATGTGCTGACGCGCCAGGTTCTCTAGTTTTTCTGCGCGCCATTCGCATGGGTGCCTAACGGGAGCTCGTGCGAGAATTGTGACCAATCTTGCCTGGGCAGGAGTAGATGGCTTTTGAAACTCAGAGTCGTTCGGCGGAGCGAACCCGCTTAATCTGCTAGTCAACCCTAAGATCCTGAAGCTCTTGTTTTATTTGCACGAGTAGTGCGTCTAGATCGCCGTCAATCAATCCGTCTTTCTCCAGATAGGTTGCGATTAGTAGGGTTGCGGGATGGACGCCCAGAACCCCTGCCAGCTGATCCACTTTTTCGATCGTTGCTCCTTTCAGGCCCCGTTCCAGCGAACTGAGATAGGTCCGACTGCTTACCACGGAAAAATCCTCTTGGGTCAGATTTTTGAGATTGCGAATGTGCTTTAGCGCAAGGCCGAACGCCGTGGTCAGTTCCATTTTGTAGTATCCACAAAACGGAAAATCAAGCCTTGTTGAGCCCTATAGGGCTACAATCTATAGGATTCATTTTTGCGGAGGCATTATGTTTACGACTCATCGCGCAGCAGAAATGCTTTTGGACTTGGGGCCAGAGTATGCCGATAGACAGATATGGGCATTCATCGAGCAGGAGATTATTTGGCCTTGGTTCTACGTGGGGGTGGTTCGAGGGCGCGGCCGGGACCAAGTCACTAGCATGCTGATGCTTCCTCATGCTCAGGACCTTCAGCAGTTGCTCAAAGCATCCCCAGCGGCATTTCGGGTCGAGAGTGTCAGCCTTGTGAGCCCACCTCATATCAACGGCAGTGAGGAATGGTGTATGGAACCGCTACTGGAACTGAACACAATTAACTACGAAGGGACAGATGAGCATGGTTTTCTGTACGTAGTCGCTGGCGGTGAGACCTACATCGTAGCGCCGGAAGGAAAATCGGGGAGCTACAGAGTGATAGAGCAAATTTTTTCGTCGCTTAGTCTTTCGTGATTCCTGCACGGGGTGGAGGCGCCTGCGTTCTGAACTAGCTATTTACGTAGCTGATATTTTCGAAATCCTATCCACGTTGTGAGGCCAAGAAACTTAGAGGTTAAGGGAGATAGATTGTTGACAGTCCTCCTAATGCCTGCACTGGCCGCAGCGCCCCGGACAGGGCCAGTTCACCCAGGCATTCGATGTCTTCGAGCGCAGCCACCGGCACCTGGCCATTGGCGGCGAGGATCCCCAGGGCGATGGCCAGATCGTAGCGCCCACCGTCCTTGGGCAAGTCGGCCGGGGCGAGGTTCTGGGTGATGCGCCGGGCCGGGTATTCCAGCCCGGCGTTGACGATGGCGCTGCGTACCCGGTCCTTGCTTTCCTTGACCGTGGCCTCCGGCAAACCAACCAGGGTAAGCGACGGCAGGCCGTTGGCCAGGTGGGTTTCGACACTGACGGCGGGTGCCAGCACGCCCACCTGGGCGCGGCTGTGGACGAGGGCGAGGGACATGGGCGCTCCGTGTTCGCGTGATTCAGGCCGCATCCTGCGGCCCGGCAAAGCATAGTGGTGTCCCTGGCGGGCACGCTGGAAAGAGTGCGTCGAGGTTTTTCCGCAGCCTCATCTAGCGGCGAGGCTGCTTGCCGCACACCACTGCAACCCCCTCACCCCGCGCCCGAGCCAGCAGTTCCTCGGTATCGTCTGCGCCCGGCAAAGCCAGCACCAGGTCTGGCCGGCTGTCACGCAGCATGAAAACGTTGCGCAAGCGCTCAGCCAGTTTGCCGTGCAACTGCCAGTTGGGCGGGTAGCGGACGATGTCCGCACCGTGCTCCCGCGCCCAGGCTTCGATATCGCCACCCAGGTACTGGCTGCCGCCGTGTATGAGCACCTGGATCGGTTGCTGTCGCTGCAGTTCGTCCAGCGCCCGACGGCAGCGCTGGTGGTCGGCGTAGTTGCGCCCCGCACAGATCAGTACACGCATACGCCCCCCTCAGAACCACTGGCCGAAGCGGCGGATGTACAGGGTCTTCATGCCTTGCGCCACCAGGCAGTAGCCCAGCAGGGTGGCGGCCAGCCAAGGGAAGTACTCCCACGGCAGCGGCACCAGCCCGACCATCGCCCCCAGTGGCGAGAACGGGATGTAGATACCCAGGCACATCACCAGGCCCGTGGCGAGGATCACCGGCAGCGCCGCAGTGCTCTGCAGGAACGGCACCTTGCGGGTGCGCAGCATGTGCACCACCAATGTCTGCGACAGCAGCCCTTCGATGAACCAGCCGGACTGGAACAGCGCCTGCATCTCCACGCTGTTGGCAGCGAACACGTACCACATCAGGGCGAAGGTGGTGATGTCGAAGATCGACGAGGTGGGCCCGATCCACAGCATGAAGCGGCCGATGTTGCGGGCATCCCATTTGCGCGGCTCGCGCAGAAACTCCTTGTCCATGCGGTCCCAGGGCAGCGACAGCTGAGAGAAGTCGTACATCAGGTTCTGCAGCAGCAAGTGGATCGCCAGCATCGGCATGAACGGGATGAAGGCGCTGGCCACCAGTACCGAAAACACGTTGCCAAAGTTGGAACTGGCAGTCATGCACAGGTACTTCATGATGTTGCCGAAGGTTTCGCGGCCTTTGAGCACACCTTCTTCGAGCACCATCAGGCTCTTTTCCAGCAGGATGATGTCGGCCGATTCCTTGGCGATGTCGGTGCCGCTGTCCACCGAAATGCCCACGTCGGCGTCACGCAGGGCTGGGGCGTCGTTGATACCGTCGCCGAGAAAACCGACGGTGTGGCCGTTGGCCTGCAAGGCTTTGAGCACCCGCGACTTCTGCAACGGGGTGAGCTTGGCGAACACCGTACGTTCTTCGACCAGCGCCTTGAGCTGGGCGTCGTCCAGCCGCTCGATGTCCTGCCCAAGCAATGGCTGGCCGGGCTCCAGGCCCACTTCGCGGCAAACTTTGCAGGTGACCACAGGGTTGTCGCCAGTCAGCACTTTCACCTTCACGCCCATCTCACGCAGCGCGGCAATGGCCGGGCCGGCTGTTTCCTTGGGCGGGTCAAGGAAGGTCAGGAAGCCGCGGATCACCAGGCTGCGCTCGTCAGCGGTGCTGTACTGAGCCTTGCGCTCGGTGGCGGGGATTTCGCGGGTGCCGATCAGCAGCACGCGAAAGCCATCCTGGTTGAACGCGCTGGCGGTGGCCAGCAGTTGCTGGCGCTGGGCCTCGTCGAGGTGGATGCGCAGGCCGTTCTCTTCTACATGGGTGGCGATGGCGAGCATTTCCTCGACCGCGCCCTTGCTGACCAGCAGGTGATCGCCGAGCGCATCCTTGACGATCACCGACAGGCGCCGGCGAATGAAGTCGAAGGGCAATTCGTCGACCTTGGCGTAGGCGTAGGGCGGCTGGAAGCCGCTGTTCTCGCCAGCGAAGCGCAGCACGGCCTGGTCCATCAGGTTCTTCACGCCGCTCTGGTGGTGGCTGTTGAGCCAGGCCAGCTCGAGCAGTTGCGGGTCGGTGCGGCCGCTCGGGTCGACATGGTGTTCGAGGATGATGCGGTCCTGGGTCAGGGTGCCGGTCTTGTCGGTGCACAGCACATCCATCGAGCCAAAGTTCTGGATGGCGTTCAGGCGCTTGACCACCACTTTGCGCCTGGCCATGGCCACGGCGCCCTTGGCCAGGTTGGCACTGACGATCATCGGCAGCATTTCCGGGGTGAGGCCCACGGCCACGGCCAGGGCGAACAGGAAGGCATCGCTCCAGTCGCCCTTGACCACGCCATTGAGCACGAACACCACCGGCACCATCACCAGCATGAAGCGGATCAGCAGGCTGCTGACGCTGTTCACGCCGCGGTCGAAGGCGGTCTGGCTGCGCGAGCCGGCAATCGCTCTGGCCAGCGAGCCGAAGTAGGTGCGCTTGCCGGTGGCCACCACCACGGCGCGGGCGCGACCGCTGACCACGTTGGTGCCCATGAAGCCGATGTTCGGCAGGTCGAGCAGGCTGCCTTCGTCAGTGGCGCTGTCTGCGGCGGACTTCGGTGCGATGTGGCCGAGGGTGTCGTACTTTTCCACCGGCAGCGCTTCGCCGGTGAGCACGGCCTGGCTGATGAACAGGTCGCGCGATTCGATCAGGCGGATATCGGCAGGGATCATGTCGCCAGCGGCCAATTGCACGATATCGCCGGCCACCAGCTCGTTCATGGGCACTTCGCGCAGCTGCGCGGGGGTGTCGTGGCGCTCGCGACGCAGCACCGTGGCGGTGGTGCGGACCATCGCCTTGAGTGCTTCGGCCGCCTTGCTCGAACGGTATTCCTGCCAGAAGCGCAGCAGGCCGCTGACGCTGACCATGGTCAGGATGATGATCACCTTGGTCAGGTCGAGGTCGTCGAAGTCACCGGCGCGCAGCGGCAGCCAGTAGTCAGTGACGAAGCTGATGGCGGCGAGGGTGAGCAGTACATAGATGAAGGGGTTGTGCAGCGCCTTGAGCAGTTGCACCAGGGCCGGTTGCGGTTTGTCGTGGGCGACCTCGTTGGCGCCATCGCGCTGCAGGCGCTTGGCGGCTTCGTGCTCGGTCAGGCCGAGCTCGCTGGCGTCGAGGTTGGCGAGGGTGACGGCCAGGCCATTGCGCGCCTCACGGGCGGCGCGCATGGACAGGCGAGCGTCCGGAGTCGTGGTGGTGTTGCGGTCTTTGACGGTCATCGGGCTGTGCTCCTGCCGCAGGAGGCGGCACGAAACACAGTCGACTCACGGTTGGGCGGGTGAGTGCGCGTGTTTCGGGCCGCGATCATTCGATCGGTAAATAACGTTGTCTTTCCGGCGGTTGAACGTTCGCTGGCGCGTGCCGGAGTTAATGTCGGCAGCGAACTTTCTACTGGCTGAGTCCATGGTGTCGTTATTCCCCTGGTAACTTTCAGGCAATAAGAATCCCGCGAACTTTAATGATGGAAAGTTCGTGTCTTATTGGTGGCAATTCAATAGGTAAGTGGCGACGCGCCCGTCAGCCGAAACACAACAAGGCGCGCCATCGACTCGGCGGTTCCTGGCCGTCGTCGGCATGCCAGTGCAGGCGCAGGCAGCCTTTGCCAGGTTGCGATAGCCAGGCGGCACGCAGGCGAGAACCACGCGCGACGGGGGCGGGGAAGGGCGGCGGGGCCGCATGGGTGCAGGTGTGCAGCGCCCCGAGTCGGGCGTGCAGGTGTGTACGGATAAAGGTGATGAGGTTCATGAGCTTGCCTCCGACCGGGCTGGCACCCGGGGCGGCAAGCTACGGCGGAGCATCAGGCTCTGGCGCGGCTTGCCCAGCCAGGGAGGCGGGCCCGGAGTTCCGGTTCAAGTGCCTGACAGCCAGGGGCGGCCAGGCAGCGACTAGATACTGTGTCCATTGAATTCTTCGTGAGTTGAAATAAAGGCCCGGTTTTCAGGGCGGGTGAACTTTATGCAAAGCATAGCGGGCAAGTCAACCCGCAAGGTGAAACTGAATTAAGTTTCATCTGGTTTAATCAGCGCAATTATATGTTGGAAACTCCAACGGCAGGGTGCGCTGCCTGCAGGAGCGGCAGGGCCGCTCCAGAGACGGGATGATTATTGCTCTGATGCTGGCGCTGGCGCGATCCGCGCTTCCAGCTCGGCGAACTGTTTCTCCAGCGCTTCAAGGCGGGCGCGGGTGCGGGCCAATACCACCATCTGGCTGTCGAACTCCTCGCGGCTGACCAGGTCGAGCTTGCTGAAGGCACCCTGCATCAGCACTTTGAACTGGCTCTCCAGTTCGGCACGGGGCTGAGCGGTGTCACCGCTGAACAGGCGCGAGGCCTGGTCGCTCAGGGCATCGAGAAGGGCTTTGGGCGCGAGCATGTCAGGCTATCCGTTGATGGGTGAAAGGGCGGCAGTGTATCACGCCCCTTTTCGCGGGTTGCCCTGCACACTTTTTGCGCAGGGCGGCCAAAGGTCGCGCACCGAAGTTGTGCAGCTTTTCCCTGCTGGCGACTGGCCAATCCCGACTGTTTCACGCAACTACCTGTTTTCTGGCGTTTTCCCGGAGCTGGCAAGGTTTCTGCAAAGACCTGGGTGAGCCATGCACTGATGCGGTCCGCTGTGACCAGGCAGTGCGTAGCCCAGTGGTAAGGCCCTTGGTCACCGCCACAAGGTGTCGCGGCGGGGAGGATGGAGCCGACGACGCGTTACAAAGCCAGGCGCTGCGCTTAGACTTGAGACGGGTTTGTTTTCCTGGGGCAAGTCCACCAAATCGGGAGAGAGTTTCATGAAGCTAGTCACTGCCATCATCAAGCCGTTCAAGCTGGACGACGTGCGCGAGTCGCTGTCGGAAATCGGCGTGCAGGGCATCACCGTGACCGAAGTCAAAGGCTTCGGCCGGCAGAAGGGTCACACCGAGCTGTATCGCGGCGCCGAATACGTGGTCGATTTCCTGCCCAAGGTGAAGATCGATGTCGCCATCGACGACAAAGACCTTGATCGGGTGATCGAGGCCATCACCAAGGCGGCCAACACCGGCAAGATCGGTGACGGCAAGATTTTCGTGGTCAATCTGGAGCAAGCGATCCGCATCCGTACCGGCGAAACCGATACCGACGCGATCTAAACGCTACAAAAAAGCCTCACCAAACCCAACGCCCCAGGAGAAAACAACATGACTCTGCGTAAGATCGCAGGGCTAGGAGCCCTATTGTCCCTCGTAATGCCAGGGTTGGCCCTGGCCGAGGAAACTGCCGCCCCGGTGCTCAACTCCGGCGACACCGCCTGGATGCTCACCTCGACGGCGCTGGTCCTGTTCATGACCATCCCGGGCCTGGCCCTGTTCTACGGCGGCATGGTGCGTTCCAAGAACGTGCTGTCGGTGATGATGCAGTGCTTTGCCATCACCGGGCTGATCAGCATCCTGTGGGTTATCTACGGTTACAGCCTGGCATTCGATACCGCGGGTATGGAAAAGGGCGTGCTCAACCTGAATTCCTTCATCGGTGGCTTCTCCAAGGCCTTCCTCAACGGCGTCACGCCGTCGGGCCTGACCTCTGCCACCGCGTTGTTCCCTGAAGCTGTGTTCATCACCTTCCAGATGACCTTCGCCATCATCACCCCGGCGCTCATCGTCGGTGCCTTTGCCGAACGCATGAAGTTCTCGGCCATGCTGATTTTCATGGGCGTGTGGTTCACCCTGGTCTATGCGCCGATCGCGCACATGGTCTGGAGCGGTGACGGTGCGCTGATGTGGGATTGGGGCGTACTGGACTTCGCCGGCGGCACCGTGGTGCACATCAACGCCGGTATCGCCGGCCTGGTCTGCTGCCTGGTGCTGGGCAAGCGCAAAGGCTACCCGACCACGCCGATGGCGCCGCACAACCTGGGCTACACCCTGATGGGCGCGGCCATGCTGTGGATCGGCTGGTTCGGCTTCAACGCAGGCTCTGCGGCGGCCGCTAACGGCACCGCCGGCATGGCGATGCTGGTCACCCAGATCGCTACCGCCGCCGCCGCCCTGGGCTGGATGTTCGCCGAGTGGGTCTTCCACGGCAAACCGAGCGCACTGGGCATCGCCTCGGGTGTGGTAGCCGGCCTGGTCGCCATTACCCCGGCCGCCGGTACCGTCGGCCCGATGGGCGCGCTGGTGATCGGCCTGGTCTCGGGCGTGGTCTGCTACTTCTGCGCCACCAGCCTCAAGCGCAAGATGGGTTATGACGACTCGCTCGACGCCTTCGGCGTGCACGGTATCGGCGGCATCGTCGGTGCGCTGCTTACCGGTGTGTTCGCAGCGCCGGCCCTGGGCGGCTTCGGCGCGGTCACCGACATCGCCGCGCAGTTCTGGATCCAGGCCAAAGGTGTGCTGTTCACCGTGGTCTATACCGCCATCGTCACCTACGTGATCCTCAAGGTGCTGGACCTGGTGATGGGCCTGCGGGTCAGCGAAGAAGAAGAGTCGGTCGGCCTCGACCTGGCTCAACACAACGAGCGCGGCTACAACCTGTAACCGCCACGCTGGAAATCTTGCCCGGTTCGCCGGGCATTTTTTTGCCTGTAGTTTGCCGTTTTACGCCCGGCAAACGGTTTCGCTGTCCTGTTCGCGACCCAGGCAGAAAACTTACAAGTCATTGGGCGTTTCTGGTGCTTTGCTTTTTCTGCGAGCGCGCTAGAATGCGCGCCGAAGGGTGTGGGACGAGTAACCCGCACACTTCGCCACCCTTTGCTAGGCTTGCAGTAGCCTGTGGCCAGCCAGGGTAAGAACAGTGTTGTCAGGCCTTGCCAGGAGCAGGGCCTGCTGGGTGCCGGGCCTCCCATCAGGAGCTGGACACCCGAGGCAGTGGCCAACCCACGGCCAGTTGAATTTTCACCGGTGACTGCCGTCTACGGTCGCACCGGTCTATAACTAACCTGCTTTTCGCAAGTCATGAGGTAGAACATGAGCGACGACGATCTGGAAAATGATGACCTCGAAGTAGGTGACGAAGACGAGGCTGATGAAGGCCTCGAGGCGGCAGCCGACGATGGTGCGGAAGATGCTGGCGATGACGACAGCAGCCCCGCGCCGACCGCCAAGGGCAAGTCCAAGGCGGCTGTTTCGGTAGACGAAATGCCGAGTATGGAAGCCAAGCAGAAGGAGCGTGATGCCCTGGCCAAGGCGATGGAAGAGTTTCTTTCGCGCGGTGGCAAGGTGCAGGAAGTCGAGGCCAATGTGGTCGCCGACCCGCCCAAGAAGCCGGACAACAAGTACGGCAGCCGCCCTATCTGAGTGGCTGATAGCAAAGAAGCCCGCCGTCGCTGCGGGCTTTTTTGTGGCTGTGAGATCTGTGTTGCCTGTACCGGCCCAATCGCCGGCAAGCCGGCTCCCACAGGAATCGCGCAAGTACCAGGCCCATGCAGTACTTGTGGGAGCCGGCTTGCCGGCGATTGGGCCGCAAAGCGGCCCCTGTCAGCGCCAGCGCGCCAGCACCTCGGGCAACTGCGACAACCGCTGAATCTGCGCATCCGGCGCTTGCTCGCCCGTCCAGGCCTTGTGCTGCGGGTTGAACCACACCGCGCGCAACCCGGCCCGCTGTGCCCCGGCGATGTCGTCGCCCGGGTGGTCGCCGATGTGCACCGCCGCCCCAGCGTCCACGCCACCCAGTTTCAGGGCCTCCATGAACGGTGCCGGATCCGGCTTGCCTACGCCCAGGTCCTCGGCGCACAGGGCAAAGCGGAAGTAGTCCGCCAACCCGAGCCGGCGCACGTCGGCGTTGCCATTGGTGACCACCCCGAGCGTGTACTGGTGGCGCAGGATCTCCAGCACCGGCTGCACCTCGGGGAACACCTCGACCTGGTGCCGCGCATGGAGGAACACCTCGAAGCCTTCGTTGGCCAGTTCCTGGGCGTGCTTCTCGCTGTAGCCGACCTCTTCCAGGGCGTGGAACAGCACACGCCTGCGCAGGGCGCTGATGCGGTGCTTGAGGCCGGGTTCGGCCTGCACCAGGCGTTCACGGATGGCGAACAGGTGCTCGACCGGCACCGCGCCCAGAACCGGCGCATTGGCGGCGAGCCAGTCGCGCAGGACGGTTTCGGCACTGGCGATGACCGGCGCGGTGTCCCACAGCGTGTCGTCCAGGTCGAAGGTGATCAGCTTGATGCTCATGAGTCTGTGCCTTTGCTGCGTTTGGCCCGGGGGTGGGCGCTGTCGTACACCGCGGCCAGGTGCTGGAAGTCCAGGTGGGTGTAGATCTGCGTGGTGCTGATGTCGGCGTGGCCGAGCATTTCCTGCACCGCGCGCAGGTCCTGGGACGATTCCAGCAGGTGGCTGGCGAAGGAATGGCGAAGCATGTGCGGATGCAGGTGCTGGCCGAGCTCACGCTCGCCGGCGGTCTTGACCCGCAGCTGAATGGCCCGTGGGCTGAGGCGCTTGCCCTGGCGGGTGATGAACACCGCGCCGTCCTGGGGGCCACCGATGCCGCGCAGGCGCAGCCACGCCTGCAGCGCCTCGCGCGCCTTGCGCCCGACCGGCAATACGCGGCTCTTGCTGCCCTTGCCCTGCACCTGTACCAGCCCGGCGGCCAGGTCGAGGTACTCGAGGTCGAGGCCGGCCAGTTCCGACAGGCGCAGGCCGGAGGAGTAGAACAGTTCGAGGATGGCCTGATCACGCCGAGCGATGAAGTCATCGTCAACGCCGCCATCGAGCAGCTGCAGCGCGCGGTCGGTGTCGAGCACTTTGGGCAGGCGCCGCTCGCCCTTGGGGGGCGCCAGGCCATCGGCCGGGTCGTGCTGGCACAGGCCTTCGCGGTTGAGGTAGCGGTACAGCCCGCGCACCGCCGAAAGCAGGCGCGCCAGGCTGCGTGAGGACTGCCCGTGATGGTGCTGGCGCGCCACCAGTTGGCGCAGCTGCTGGACTTGCAGCGCAGGCCAGCCGCCAATGCCCTGGCTGTTGCAGTAGGCAATGACCTTTTCCAGGTCGCGGCGGTAGGCCAGCAGAGTGTGTTCGGACACCTGGCGCTCGTTGCGCAGGTGCGCGCAATAAGCCTCCAGCTGGCGCTCCATCAGCGCACCGAGCGTAGCGTCTGGGTGAAGCGTGGCACCACGCGGCCCAGCACTTCGGCGATGTAGCTGAGGAACAGGGTGCCGACGCTGCTCTTGTAGTGTTGCGGGTCGCGGCTGCCGATCGCCAGCACGCCATGCAGGCCCTGGTACTCCAGGGTGGCCACGGCGCTGGAGCCGACCTCCTTGTGCTGGTCATTGCCGAACAGGAAGGCCAGCTCGTGCTCGCGCAGGCTGCCGCTGATGGTCTTGCCGCCACCGATCAGCCCGCCGATGGCCTGCTGGGCCTCGCTGCCGGACACCCAGCGGCCGACCGGCGCGGCATTTTCGCCGAACAGGATCAAGCTGACGAAGGGCACCTTGAACTCCTGGCGCAGGCTGTCTTCGACCGCCATCACCACTTCTTCCAGGCTGCCGGCATCCAGCAGGTCGAGGATCAGCCGGCGAGTCTTGTCGAACAGCCGGTCGTTGTCACGGGCCACGTCCATCAGTTGCGACAGGCGATGGCGCATCTCGATGTTGCGGTCACGCAGCAGCTTGAGCTGGCGCTCCACCAGCGACACGCTGTCGCCGCGCTGGTGGGGGATGCGCTGCTCGATCAGCAGCTCGTCATGCTCGGCGAAGAACGTGGGGTGGGCGCGCAGATAGGCGACCACCGCGTCGGCGTCGAGCTCGGGTACAACGTGCGGCTGTTCAGTCATGGCGGCTACTCGCTTAAAGACGAACCTGTCCTTCGAATACACGTACGGCCGGGCCGGTCATCAATACCGGCTGGCCGGGGCCAGCCCACTCGATGCTCAGGCGCCCGCCGGGCAGGTCGATGGTCACCGGCGAGTCCATCCAGCCCTGGGCGATGGCCGCGACGGCGGCGGCGCAGGCTCCGGTGCCGCAAGCCTGGGTCTCGCCGGCGCCACGCTCCCACACCCGCAGGTTGGCGCGGTGGCGGTCAACGACCTGGATGAAGCCGGCATTGACCCGCTGCGGGAAGCGCGGATGGTGCTCGATCTTCGGCCCCAGCTCATGCACCGGCGCGCTGCGCACGTCATCGACGCGCAGCACCGAATGCGGGTTGCCCATCGACACGGCAGCGATCTGGTGCACCTGGCCGTCGACTTCCAGCGGGTAGCTCGAAGCCTGCTCATCGGCGATGAACGGGATGTCGGCCGGGACGAAACGCGGCGGGCCCATGTCGACACAGATCTGGCCGTCGTTGCGCACGTCCAGTTCGATGATGCCGCTCTTGGTTTCGACGCGGATACGCTTTTTCGCGGTCAGGCGCTTGTCCAGCACGAAGCGGGCGAAGCAGCGCGCGCCGTTGCCGCATTGCTCGACCTCGGAGCCGTCCGCGTTGAAGATCCGGTAGCGGAAATCCACGTCCGGATTGTTCGGCGCTTCGACGATCAGTAGTTGGTCGAAGCCGATGCCGGTGTTGCGGTCACCCCATTGCTTGGCGTGCTTGGGCTGGATATGCGCGTGCTGGCTGACCAGGTCGAGGACCATGAAGTCGTTGCCAAGCCCGTGCATTTTAGTAAAACGCAGCAGCATGGGTTCACTCCGGCAGCAGGCTTTCGCCGGCGAACAGTTCAGCGATGGTTTCGCGGCGACGCACCTCGAAGGCCTGGTCACCATCGACCAGTACTTCGGCGCAGCGGCCACGGGTGTTGTAGTTCGAGCTCATGACGAAACCATAGGCGCCGGCGGACTGCACGGCCAGCAGATCGCCTTCGGCCAGGTTCAGCACACGGTCCTTGCCCAGGAAGTCACCGGTCTCGCAGATCGGCCCGACCAGGTCGTAGGCGCGGCCTTCACCTTCACGGGGTTTGACTGCGCTGACACCCATCCAGGCCTGGTACAAGGCCGGGCGGATCAGGTCGTTCATTGCCGCATCGATGATGGCGAAATCCTTGTGCTCGGTGTGCTTGAGGTATTCCACGCGGGTCAGCAGCACGCCGGCGTTGGCCACGATGTAGCGGCCCGGTTCGAACACCAGGGCCAGGTCACGGTCGCCGACACGCTCGCGGATGGCCTTGATGTAGTCGGCTACCAATGGCGGCTGCTCATCGCGGTAACGCACGCCGACACCGCCGCCCAGGTCCAGGTGGCGCAGGTGGATGCCGCATTCGGCGAGGCGATCGACCAGCACCAACAGGCGGTCCAGCGCATCGAGGAACGGCTCGACGGTGGTCAGCTGCGAACCGATGTGGCAGTCGACGCCGACCACTTCCAGGTTTGGCAGCTGCGCGGCGCGCACGTAGATGGCTTCGGCATCGGCGATGGCGATACCGAACTTGTTCTCTTTGAGGCCGGTGGAGATGTACGGGTGGGTGCCGGCATCGACATCCGGGTTCACCCGCAGCGACACCGGGGCCACCTTGCCCAGCTCGGCGGCTACCACTTGCAGGCGCTCGAGTTCGTCGGTGGATTCGACGTTGAAGCAGTGCACGCCGACTTCCAGGGCACGACGCATGTCTTCGCGGGTCTTGCCGACACCGGAGAACACCACGCGATCGGCACGCCCGCCGGCTGCCAGTACGCGCTCCAGCTCACCGCCGGAGACGATGTCGAAACCCGAACCCATCCGGGCCAGCAGGTTCAGCACGGCGAGGTTGGAGTTGGCTTTGACCGCGAAGCAGACCAGGTGCTCGACACCCTGCAGGGCATCGGTATAGCTACGGTACTGGGCCTCGATGTGGGCGCGCGAATACACGTAGGTGGGGGTGCCGAAACGCTCGGCGATGGCTGACAGGCCCACCCCTTCCGCGAACAGCTCGCCGCCACGGTAGTTGAATGCATCCATGGGATTTCCTTACTGCGCGGGAGACTGCTCGGGCTGCTCCAGCTCGTCTTGCTGTTCGGCCGGCTGGGCGTGCTTGTGCTGCTGGTGCGACTTGCTCGGGCCTTTGCCGTCCTTGCCGTCTTCCGGCAGGTACAGGGGGCCCTTCTGACCGCAGGCCGAAACGAGGCAGGCAACCGCGACCAGCGCCGCGAGGGAGGAAATCAGGCGCTTCATTGGTGAAATCCTTTGAAATAAGCAGTATTGCGCCCGAGTATACCGAGCGACCACCCGATTGCCTATGCAAGGGCCGGCCCGCCGGGCGGCGTTATTCTTGGGCTGTCAGTGCCAGCCCCGTCACGGGTAAACCCGCTCCACAGGAGCGTTGTGGGAGCGGGTTTGCCCGTGACGGGGCCCGCCCAGGCATCCGCTAGTCTTTGCATTCAACTGCTGGCGCCCGTATCTTCCCCGCCTTGCTTGCAACGCAGCCATTATTCGAGGTCCATGCACATGAGTTTGAGCGAAGCGCGTTTCCACGACCTGGTCGACGCGACCCAACAGGCCCTGGAAGACCTGTTCGACGAGAGCGGCCTGGATCTGGACATGGAAAACTCCGCCGGTGTCCTGACCATCAAATTCGACAACGGCAGCCAGCTGATCTTCAGCCGCCAGGAGCCACTGCGCCAATTGTGGCTGGCGGACAAGTCCGGCGGTTTCCACTTCGACTACGACGAAGAGAGCGGCAAGTGGGTGTGCGAGAAAAGCGAGGAGCTGCTCGGCGAGATGCTCGAGCGCATCGTCTGGGAGCGTGCCGGCGAGAAGCTGGACTTCGACGAAATCTGACATGAGCGACCAGCCTCGGCCCCCCAAGCCGCTGTACAGCAATGTCAGCCCAGCCGTGCCGTCACCCTGCATCAGCGTGTGCCGCCTCGATGAACACAAGGTCTGCACCGGCTGTCATCGCCATGTCGAGCATATCCGCGAGTGGCGTGCGGCCGACGACGACCGGCGCCGGCAGATCTGCCGCGAGGCCCTGGCCCTGAAAGCGCGGGCCCAGGCATAACCCCATTGATGCTGCGGGCTTGAGTATTTGCCCTGCTGTGGTAGTGTCGGGTCTTGCGTCGGTGACGCCACAGCATTCACAAACCCCGCCCTTGGGCGGGGTTTTGCTTTATCTGCCTCAAGCAAATTGCCTGTTCAAAGGAGTCTGACTGGATCATGAGCACCAAACCTTCCCTCACCCTCACCCGATTGGACGTACAGCGTCTCGAGCGCCTGATCGACAGCCTCGATGAAAGCACCCCGGGTGTGCTCGCCCTGCAGGACGAGCTGGACCGCGCCGAGCAGGTGGTCGGTCACGAAGAGGTGCCGGCTGGCGTGGTGACCATGAATTCGCGCGTGCACTGCCGTGAGATCGCCAGCGGCAAGGACTATCACCTGACCCTGGTTTATCCGAAGGATGCCGGCCCCGAGGGCAATGTCTCCATCCTGGCGCCGATCGGTTGTGCGTTGCTGGGGCTGTCGGTGGGTGACCAGATCGACTGGCCGGCCCCCGGTGGCAAGACCCTCAAGCTCGAACTGCTGGCCGTGGAGTACCAGCCGGAAGCAGCGGGTGACTTCGACCTCTGACGCGGCCCTTGGGCCTCAGGGCTCCAGCGCCGCCTGCAGTTGCTCCAGGCCATCGTTCAAGGCCTGCTCAAGCTCGCGCTTGTAGCGCAGGCACAGGCTCGTCGAGCCTGGGTCGTCGCCCAGCAGATCGGACAGGTCCAGGTCGGTGATATAGCAGCGGTAGCTGCCGGCGCTGTGGCGCTGGCGCAGGATCTGCCGGGCGGCCACGGCATACAGCTGGTCGCCGTGTTCCAGCTCGGAAAATTCCTGCTGATCGCAATAGAGCGTGACGTGCACGGCGCCGCCCGCACCGCCCTGCACAATCGCCTGGACCTCGTAGTAAGGCTGGCTGCGGCCGTCCAGCGGCGCCTGGCGTGGCTCCAGGCTGCGAGCCTTGCCCAAGCCTGAAGGCAGCAACTGGCAATAGGCGATCTCCAGCGACGCTTGCTGCAGGCTCTCCAGTGGCAGTTGGGCATCGCGGCGCATCACCATCGACCGCAGAAAACGATGCAGTGGCAGCAACAGGTGTTGCTCGTCCTGCAGCACCACGCGCTGCTGCCACAAGACGTTGTGCTCATCCAGTACATACAGGTCGGCCCAACCATCGAGCAGGCGGTAGAACACCTGGATACAGCCTGGCCGGCCTTGCTCGAGGACCAGCGGCAGGTCGTGGTCCTGCAGGGCGTTGGCATCCAGATGCAGTGGGCTGTAGGCGCTGCGGACCTCGCCCAGTGCCGCCAGCACGGCATCCTGGTCGTCGAGGGTGGCCAGGGTGACCTGCCCCGGCAGCAGCTCCAGTACATGGGTGTGCTGGGCCACCTGCAGCAGGTAACGGTGGTTGAGGCCTTGATCGAGCAGCCGTTGCGCGGTCGCGAAGATCTCCTCTACCCGCTGGCTGATGGCCTGGGCGCGGTTGTGGCAGTAGCAGCGCACCCGCACCCGCGGGCGGTGGTTGCGCCGGCCAAGGCTGTTGAGGTGGTCGCGCAGGCAACGCATCAGGGCATGCTCGCCGTCATAGCGCTGCACCAGCACCTCGTTCCAGCTGTTGAGGGTGATCTGGTCGAGGGTCAGCACCAGGTTTTCGCGCACCCCGGCGTAACTGAGCGAGTCGGTGCGCTCGGTGGTCATCAGGATGTTCAGGTCGCGGTGATGGCGCAGCGGGTCGACAGCGACGTTGACCAGCAAAAGGATTTCGTCGGCCACGCTCGGTTGCAGCAGGCGGGCTTCACTGACCGTCTCCAGCGGCAGCACGATGCTCTGCTGCAGGCTGCCGATCAGGTTGAACAGCTCGAAATCATTGAGATCGCTGACACCCGGGTGCAAGGCGATCCGCGTGCTGCCGTCGATCACCCCGTTGCGGTGGGCCCAGGTGAGCAGTTCGAGCAGTTCGCGGCAGCGCTTGATCGGGCTGAAGTGCTCCCATTCGTGCACTCCCAGGTTGCCGTTGTACAGCCCCCAGTGATGCGTGCCGGGCTCCTTGCGGTTGGCCGACTGCACCAGGGTCAGGGTGTCTTCGGCCAGGTCCGGGGCGATGCCCGGATTGATCACCTCGATCTTCCCGGCGCGGCGCTCGAAGGCGGCGTACAGGCGCCGGCCGAGCACGTTGAGTTCGCGCGGGTCGGCGCGGCTGTCGGCCTGTTGGTTGCGGGCAAACTCGCTGAGGAAGCGGTAGCTGTGGTTCAGTTCGGCCACCAGCTCACGGCGCTCGACGGCCACCTGGCGCACCTTCCATTGGCTGCGGCTGTCGAGCAGGGCCAGTTGGCGCTCGTCCCAGCCCCACTCCTCGGCCAGCTTCGCCAGCAAGCGGCGTTGCCAGCCACCGCTGCGCGAGGCGAGGTTGCTGAGCTTCTTGTTCACTTTCAGGTAAAGGCTGCGCCGCACCCGTTCCAGGCGGGCGGTTTCGCCGCGTTGCAGCAGGTAACTTTCGATGCGCCGATAGACCATCACGTAGGGGTCGAGCGCGTCCAGCTCCAGGTGGTTGGCGAACACCGCCTGCTTGAAGTCCAGGCTCAGGCAGCGCACCTGTGGGTGTTCGCTGGCGTAGACCTCGGTGAGCAGCAGCTTGAGCAGTGACTTGTAGGGCGAGTCGATGCCCTTGAACAGCTGCCACAGCCCGGCGCCAACGTATTCCTCCTGGGGAATGTGCGCCAGGTGGCCCAGGTCGATGTCGTCACGGGCCCGAATGAAGCGCTTGGACAGCAAGGTCTGGGTGTAGTCGCGGTAATTGTGCTCCTGGTAGACCGGCACCAGCCACCACAGCGGGGTGCGCCCGGCCAGCCAGATGGCGGTGCGGTAGAACTCGTCGAGCAACAGGTAGTGCTGGGTGGTGCCGCAGTCGTCCGAGCTGAGCTGGCTGTCGCGCGCGCCCTGGACGAAGCCCTGCGCATCGATGAGGAAGCAGTGCACCTCGGCCCCCTGGCTGGCCGCCCAGGCTTCGAGCAGCTGGCATTTGCGGCGCAGTTCGCCCAGGGCCTGTTCGCTCAGGTCCGGGGCGTGGCACACCCACACGTCCATATCGCTTTGCTCGGCCTGGGCCAGGGTGCCCAGGCTGCCCATCAGGAACAGCCCGTGGATCGGTTGCGGTGGGTTGCCGTGGCGGGCCTTGTAGGTGAACGAGCGGGTCAGGCGCTGGGCTTCGGCCAGCAATTCGGCGTCTGGCTCGAAACCCGAGACACCTGCGGGTGTAGTACTCGAGACATAGCCTGGCAACAGAGGGTGGTTGACGTGGAAGAACAGCGGCAACAGCGTGATCACCTGTTGCTGGCGCGTCGACAGACCCTCCATGGCGCGCCCCAGACGCCCCTGGCTGACCTTCAGAAAGCGCGCGCGCAGCCGCGACAGCTCCTTGCGGTCGATGCCTTGGGCGATATCGGGGCGAATTTCGTGAGGGTGGTTCATTGCGCACTCAGGCGGGCTGCGGAGCAGTGGCGAGTTTAGCCTGAGTGGTGCGGTCGGATAAGGGGTTGCTGGCTTTTTGGCGTCAGATTTACAGCGCCGGTTTGCGGCGCATCGTGGGGCAAGCCCGCTCCCACCAGACGTGGCAGCGGGCTCGGCGAAATCAGGCCGGCTGTGGTGTCTTGAGGATGTTCAGGAGCAACCGGACGCTTTCGGCGGCATCGTTGCCCAGGCTGGTGAGGTAGCCACCATCAGGCTGGTCGGTGAGCTCTTTGTCGTACAGGCGCTGGGCTGCGGCGATAAGGGCGGGGGAAGCGGTGCTGCCTACCTTGATGCCTTCCTGGTGATTGTCCAGGTTGAACAGGGCGAGCACTTCCAGTTCGGCGATCAGTTCGGGGGTGAAGGACATAGGGCGACTCCTGACTTCCAGACAAGGATGAAGTCAGGAGTGTAGTCAGGGTTACTCGATGTCGCCTTGATCCGCCTCAGGTGGCAGCTCCGGCAGGGCGCGTAGGGCGGTTTCGTACCACTCGGTGTCGAACGGGCGGTCCTCGTCGAGCATGGCGTCGATCTCGATGGCCAGCACGTGGGCCATGAGGTTGAGGATGTCTTCACGCTCGTAGCCGACCAGGGTCAGCTTGTTGAACGTGGCCTTGGCCGCGGGCGGTTCGCCGCTTTCGATCTGGTTTTCGATGGCCTGGGTCAGTGTGGCCTCGGCGAAGTCTTCTTCATCATTGCTGTCGATGTCTTGGGGTTCGCTCATGGCGGTGCTCCTGTGGTGAGGTGCACAGTTTGCCATGCCTGCTTCGGCAATGCCCGGCCATCGACCGCGCCCATGACGCTGGCCATGGTTGGGGAAGGGCGCTATAACAGCCCGGCCATCCCCACACGGCCTGGAGGCTGTCTCAATGCTCAAGCTTCATGGATTCGCGGTCAGCAACTACTACAACATGGTCAAGCTGGCGCTGCTGGAGAAAGGCTTGCCGTTCGAAGAGGTGCTGTTCTTCGGCGGCCAGGCGCCCCAGGCCCTGGCGGTGAGCCCGCGCGGCAAGGTGCCGGTGCTGGAGACCGAGCATGGTTTTCTCAGCGAGACCGGCGTGATCCTCGACTACATCGAGCAGACCCAGCCCGGCAAGGCGCTGCTGCCCGCCGATGCCTTCGGCCAGGCCAAGGTCCGCGAGCTGCTCAGGGAAATCGAGCTGTATATCGAGCTGCCAGCCCGTACCTGCTATGCCGAGGCGTTCTTCGGCGCGGCGGTGGAGCCGCTGATCAAGGAGCGGGCGCGGGCCGACCTGCTGGCAGGCTTTGCCACCCTCAAGCGCAATGGCAAGTTCGCGCCGTATGTGGCGGGTGAGCAACTGACCATCGCCGACCTGATGTTCTGCTTCTCGGTGGACCTGGCCTGCCTGGTGGGCAAGAAGGTGCTGAACATCGACTTCCTGGAAGACTTCCCGCAAGCGAGGGCGCTGCTCGACAAGCTGCGCGAGAACCCGCATATGGCGCGGATCGTGGCGGACAAGGACGCGGCGATGCCGGCGTTTATGGAAATGGTCAAGAGCGGCAAGCGCTAAGGCCTGAAACGATCGCGGGGCAAGCCCGCTCCCACGCAGCCTTGCACGGGCTGCGTGGGAGCGGCGGTGCGCCGATGCGACTTGCCCCGCGATTGGTCCTACGGCTGATCGCTTAACGCGAAGCCAGCAGCTCTTTGCCGCGCACCACGGCCGCACGCACCTGCGCCGGCGCGGTACCGCCGATGTGGTTACGGGCATTGACCGAGCCTTCCAGCGTCAGTACGGCAAACACATCCTGCTCGATCTGGTCGCTGAACTGGCGCAGCTCGTCCAGGCTCATCTCGGCCAGGTCCTTGCCGGTGTCCACGCCATACTTGACCGCATGGCCAACGATCTCGTGGCAATCACGGAACGGCAGGCCACGGCGCACCAGGTAGTCGGCCAGGTCAGTGGCGGTGGAGAAACCGCGAAGGGCCGCTTCACGCATGATCGCGTGCTTGGGCTTGATCGCCGGGATCATGTCGGCAAAGGCACGCAGCGAGTCGCGCAGGGTGTCGGCGGCGTCGAACAGCGGCTCTTTGTCTTCCTGGTTGTCCTTGTTGTAGGCCAAAGGCTGGCCTTTCATCAGGGTCAGCAGGCCGGTCAGGGCGCCGAACACACGGCCGCTCTTGCCACGCACCAGCTCGGGTACGTCCGGGTTCTTCTTCTGCGGCATGATCGAGCTGCCGGTGCAGAAGCGATCGGGCAGGTCGATGAACTGGAACTGGGCGCTGGTCCACAGCACCAGCTCTTCGGAGAAGCGCGACAAGTGCATCATCGCGATGCTGGCGGCAGCGCAGAATTCGATGGCGAAGTCACGGTCCGAAACGCCATCCAGCGAGTTGCCGGCCACGGCTTCGAAGCCCAGCAGCTTGCAGGTCAGCTCACGGTCGATCGGGTAGGTGGTGCCGGCCAGTGCGGCGCTGCCCAGGGGCATGCGGTTGGCGCGCTTGCGGCAATCGACCAGGCGCTCGTAGTCACGGCTGAGCATTTCGAACCAGGCCAGCAGATGGTGGCCGAAGGTCACCGGCTGGGCGGTCTGCAGGTGGGTGAAGCCGGGCATGATGGTCTCGGCTTCGCGCTCGGCCTGCTCCAGCAGGCCCTGCTGCAGGCGGGTGATCTCGGCCAGGATCAGGTCGATCTCGTCGCGCAGCCACAGGCGGATGTCGGTGGCCACCTGGTCGTTGCGGCTGCGGCCGGTGTGCAGCTTCTTGCCGGTGATGCCGATGCGGTCGGTCAGGCGTGCTTCGATGTTCATGTGCACGTCTTCCAGGTCGACGCGCCAGTCGAAACTGCCAGCCTCGATCTCGCCCTGGATGGTCTTCAGGCCATCGATGATGGTGTCGCGCTCGGCATCGCTGAGCACGCCGACCTGCGCCAGCATGGTGGCGTGGGCGATCGAACCCATGATGTCGTGGCGGTACAGGCGCTTGTCGAAATCGACCGAGGCGGTGAAACGGGCGACGAAGGCGTCGACGGGCTCACTGAAGCGGCCGCCCCAGGACTGATTGGTCTTGTCGGTGCTCATGGATTCACTCGTTGAAGGCGTGAACGAAAAAAGTGCCGCGATCATAGCAGGGTTGCGCCCGCCACCGCAGGGGCGCTGGTCGAGAGAATCGTCTGATATAGAGGGCGCATGGCAGATTCAACGATTGAACGGCAGTGTTCCACGGACCGTCTACAGTTGGACAAAGGACTGGCGGTGAATCTGCCAGGCCAGTGAATCTTTGGCCTTCGCACCGGTCTGTAGCGTGACCGCTTACCAGTCACCCCACACCTGTCTACGCTATACCCGTGCGAGACTCACTCAGGAATCCAGCGCAATTATGAATGTCCTGATCGTTGATGACGAACCCCAAGCCCGTGAACGCCTGAGCCGGTTGCTCGGCGAGCTGGAGGGCTACACCGTGATGGAGCCCAGCGCCACCAACGGCGAGGAGGCCCTGGCATTGATCGAGAGCCTCAAGCCCGACGTGGTGTTGCTCGATATCGGCATGCCGGGCCTCGATGGCCTGCAGGTCGCCGCGCGGCTGTGCGAGCGCGAGGCGCCGCCTGCCGTGGTGTTCTGCACCGGCGATGATGAATACGGCAGCCAGGCTTTCAAGGAAAGCACCCTCAGCCATGTCGACAAGCCGATCCAGCCCCAGGCCCTGCGCGACGCGCTGCGCCGCGCCGAAAAACCCAATCGCGCCCAGCTGGCGGCGTTGACTCGGCCTGCCGGTGAAACCGGCGGCCCACGCAGCCACATCAGTGCCCGCACGCGCAAAGGCATCGAGCTGATCCCCCTGCCGCAGGTCATCTATTTCATCGCTGATCACAAGTACGTCACCCTGCGCCACGAGGCCGGTGAAGTCCTGCTCGATGAACCACTCAAGGCGCTGGAGGACGAGTTTGGCGAGCGCTTCGTACGTATCCACCGCAACGCCCTGGTCGCCCGCGAGCGCATCGAGCGCCTGCAACGTACGCCGCTGGGGCATTTCCAGCTCTATCTCAAAGGCCTGGACGGTGACGCGCTGACCGTCAGCCGGCGCCATGTGGCCGGTGTGCGCAAGATGATGCAGTCGTTGCACTGAGAGCTTCCCGTACTTTCGCGGGTAAACCCGCTCCCACAGGCCTGCGATCAACCCTGTGGGAGCGGGTTTACCCGCGAAAGAACCAGCACGGATTGATGATCTGAATCTGCGGGCACAGCAGGAGGAGCTGTTATCATCAGCGGTATTTCTCTGGCTCGGGGCGTTTCATGTCCACTCGCGAAATCCGTATTGCCACCCGTAAAAGTGCCTTGGCCCTGTGGCAGGCCGAGTATGTAAAAGCCCGCCTGGAACAGGCCCATCCTGGCCTCTTGGTCACCCTGGTGCCGATGGTCAGCCGCGGCGACAAGCTGCTCGACGCGCCGCTGGCGAAGATCGGCGGCAAGGGCCTGTTCGTCAAGGAACTGGAAACCGCCCTGCTCGACAACGAAGCCGACATCGCCGTGCATTCGATGAAGGACGTGCCCATGGACTTCCCCGTAGGCCTGGGCCTGTATTGCATCTGCGAGCGTGAAGACCCGCGCGATGCCTTCGTTTCCAATACCTTCCAAAGCCTCGACGCACTGCCGGCCGGCAGCATCGTCGGCACCTCCAGCCTGCGTCGCCAGGCCCAATTGCTGGCGCGCCGCCCCGACCTTCAGATCCGTTTCCTGCGCGGCAACGTCAACACCCGCCTGGCCAAGCTCGACGCCGGCGAGTACGACGCCATCATCCTCGCCGCCGCCGGGCTGATCCGCCTGGGCTTCGAGGACCGCATCACCGACACCATCAGCGTCGACGACAGCCTGCCGGCCGGTGGCCAGGGCGCGGTGGGCATCGAATGCCGCAGCGCCGACAGCGAGATCCATGCGCTGCTGGCGCCGCTGCACCATGTCGATACCGCCGACCGGGTGGTTGCCGAGCGTGCCCTGAACAAACGCCTGAACGGTGGTTGCCAGGTGCCCATTGCCTGCTACGCGGTGCTCGAGGGCGAGCAGTTGTGGCTGCGTGGCCTGGTCGGCCAGCCATCCGGCGGCACCCTGCTGGTGGCCGATGCCCGCGCTCCGCGCGCCAATGCCGAGGCGCTGGGCGTGCAGGTTGCCGAGGACCTGCTCGGCCAGGGCGCCGAGGCGATCCTCAAGGAAGTCTACGGCGAGGCCGGCCACCCGTGAGCCCCTGGCGCCTGCTGCTGACCCGCCCTGAAGAGGACTGTGCGGCACTGGCGCAGTCATTGGCCGAGGCGGGCATTGCCAGTGCCAGCCTGCCTTTGCTGGCGATTGAAGCGATCGCGCCGGACCCGGCGCAGCTGCATCGCCTGCGCGGCATCGCCCAGGCGCAGGCGATCATCGTGGTGAGCAAGCCGGCTGCGCGCCTGCTGCTCGAGCAGCTCGACCAGGCCGGCATCGCGCCACCGCCCGAGGGCTGGTTCACGGTGGGCGAGGCGACGGCGCGGATCCTCCAGGGCCGCGGGTTGCGAGTAAGCTTCCCGGCGACCGGTGATGACAGCGAGGCCCTGCTCGCCCTGCCGGCCCTGCGCGAGGCCATCACGCGGCCTGTGCCCCGTGTCCTGATCGTGCGTGGCGTGGGAGGTCGCGAACTGCTGGCCGAGCGTCTTGCAGAGCAAGGTGCTAGTGTCGATTATCTGGAACTGTATCGCCGCTGCCTGCCGCACTATCCGGCGGGCACGCTGGCGCGTCGGGTCGATGGGGAACGCCTCAATGGCCTGGTGGTCAGCAGTGGGCAGGGTCTTGAACACTTGCAACAGATAGCGGGAACGGACTGGCCACGGCTTTCACGCCTGCCCTTGTTCGTGCCCAGCCCGCGGGTCGCTGAACAGGCCCGCGCGTTGGGCGCCCGACAGATTGTGGATTGCCGTGGCGCCAGTGCCGCGGCCTTGCTGGCAGCCGTGCAGCAAACTGCTGTACCTGCCCCTTAAGGCGCTAAGCTTGAGCGATGCGCCGCCATGCAAAGGATGGATACGTGAGCGAAACGGTCTTGCCCCACACTGAACAGAAATCGGTGCCCGAGGCGCCGGAAATCACTACCGCACCTGCTCGACGCTCTGGCAGCGGCGTGGCGGTGCTGGCCCTGCTGCTGGGCGCCGCCGGGGTCGCGATCGGCGGCTGGGGTGCCTGGCAGGTGCGCCAGCTGCAAGGCAGCGAACAGGGCCAGGGCGAGCATCTTCAGGCGCTCAACCAGCGCGCCGATGCGTTGCAGCAACGCGAGCAGCAGCTCACCGCACAACTGGCCAGCCTGCCCGCAGCCAGCGAGCTGGAGGACCGCCGGCGGCTGGTGGCGCAACTGCAGGGCGACCAGCAGCGGTTGAGCCAGCGCCTGGAAACCGCTCTCGGCGAAAGCCGCAAGGAATGGCGCCTGGCCGAGGCCGAACACTTGCTGCGCCTGGCCACGCTGCGCCTTTCGGCACTGCAGGACATCGCCAGCGCCAAGGCGCTGGTCGAGGGTGCCGACGAGATCCTTCGCGAGCAGAGCGATCCAGGGGCTTTCGCCGCCCGCGAGCAACTGGCGCGCAGCCTGGCCACGCTCAACAGCACCCAGCAGCCAGACCGCACCGGGCTGTTCCTCAAGCTCGCCGCCCAGCGTGAACAGGTGCAGCAGCTCAGTGCCCAGTCGCCGGAATTCGACAGCCAGGCCGATGCCATGGGCGCGCTCACCGCCGACGGTGACGGCCCCAGCCGCTGGTCGCAGTGGTGGGCGGAGCTCTCCAAGTACTTCCAGATCGAGTTCAACGCCGACGACAACGTGCGCCCGCTGCTCTCCGGTCAGTCGCTCAACCAACTGCGCCTGGCGCTCAGCCTGACCATCGAGCAGGCCCAGTGGGCTGCACTCAACGGCGAGGCCAAGGTCTACAACCAGGCGCTGGACGATGCGCGCAGCGTGCTGCTGGCCAACTTCAACCCGGACAACCCGCAAAGCAAAGCCATGCTCGACAGCCTCAACCAGCTGGCCGAGCAACCGGTGTCGGTGGTGACCCCAGACCTCAGCGAAAGCCTGGCCGCCGTGCAGGCCTACATCCAGCGTCGCCACCTGCCGGCCGAAGCTGAAGGGGCCAAGCCATGAAGCGCGTCTACCTGCTGGCGGTGCTGGCGATCGTCGTCGCCGCGGCGCTGGGCATTGCCATCGCCAAGCACAGCGGCTACGTGCTGATCGCCTACGGCGGCTTCCGCTATCAGTCGGGGCTGTGGGCGGCACTGGGGGCGCTGGTCGGCATCGTTGTGTTGCTGCTGGTGCTGCGCTACCTGGTGGGGCTGGTGCTGACCTCCAGTGGCGTGGTCAACCCCTGGTCGCGGCGTAACCGTGGCCGTCGTACCCGGATCGCCATCGAGCAAGGCCAGCTGGACCTGGCCGAAGGTCGCTGGAGCAGCGCCCAGCGCCACCTGCAGCGCGCCGCCGAATCCGAACGGCAACCCCTGCTTTACTACCTTGGCGCCGCCCGCGCCGCCAACGAGCAGGGCCGGGTCGAAGACCGCGACAACCTGCTCGAGCGAGCACTGGAGCGTCAGCCCCAGGCCGAACTGGCCATTGCCCTCACCCATGCCCAGTTGCAGATGGACCGTGGTGAAAGCGAAGGTGCGCTTGAAGCGCTGCAGGCCATGCAGGAGCGTCATCCGAACAACGCCCAGGTGCTGCGCCTGCTGCAGCGCCTGCACCTGGAGCGCGATGATTGGCCGGCGCTGATCCGTCTGCTGCCCGACCTGCGCAAGCACAAGGTGCTGCCGGCCAACGAGCTGGCCGAGCTTGAGCGGCGCGCCTGGGGCCAGAACCTTGGCCTGGCGGTGACCCGTGGTACCGACCCACAGACCGCGCGCCAGGCGCTGGAGCGTGCCTGGCAGCAGCTCACTGCGGCGCAGCGCCAGGAGCCAGGGCTGGTGCTGGCCTACGCCGAGCAGCTGCGCCAGCTGGGTGCCCAGGGTGAGGCCGAGCAGGTGTTGCTCGGCGCGCTCAAGCGCAATTACGAAAGCCACCTGGCGCGCCTTTATGGCTTGGTGCGCGGCGATGACCCGGCGCGTCAGCTGCAGGCTGCCGAGGGCTGGTTGAAAGACCATTCGCAGGACCCTAGCCTGCTGCTGACCCTCGGCCGCCTGAGCTTGCAAAACCGCTTGTGGGGCAAGGCCCGCGATTACCTGGAAAGCAGCCTGCGGCTGCAGCGCAACCCGGAAACCTGCGCCGAACTGGCGCGGCTGCTGGCCGGGCTGGGCGAGACCGAGCGCAGCAACCAGCTGTTCCAGGAGGGTTTGGGGCTGCTCGATGAGCGCCTGCTGGCCCTGCCGCTGCCCGAAGGCGTTCAGGCCTGACCACTTGCCAAGCCCGTACGCTGGTGCGGGCTTGGCAAGTGGTTCACATCTTCATGTGACCAAGCGATTTTTCCCCGTCAGCCGCCGGATTATTCCTACCTTCCACAGCATTGATTCGTTGCCAATCAGCGACTTGTCTCTGCTGTAGCGCCTTGATACAAAGCGCCCCTTTCCTCTACCGTTTCAAGTCACTTTTTCCTCTTGCGGACATCCATAGCCCATGTCGCTGGCCTGCTTGCGCAGCTTGTTCCTTCCCGCTTTCCTGGCCTCGTTTGCCGTGCTCGTGGCGTCGTTTCGCCTGGAGTCCGTCGTTGGCCTGGTACCCTGCGCCCTGTGCTTCAGCCAGCGCCTGATGCTCGGGCTGTACGCGCTGATCAGCCTGGTGGCAGTCATCCATTTGCCGGGGGTACGTGGCCTGCGCGGTTATGCGTGGCTGACGCTGCTGTGCGCGCTTGGCGGCGCGCTGCTGGCCGGGCGGCAAGTCTGGTTGCAAGGCGAGCCGCTGCCGGTGGTGGATTGCCAACTGCCGATCACGCATCTGATGCAGCGGCCAATTGGCGAAATCGCCAGGTTGCTGTTGCTCGGTAGCCCGGATTGCGTATCCATCAGTTGGAGCTTCCTCGACCTGACCTTGCCGGAGTGGAGCCTGCTGGCATTCCTGTTGTTGGCCGCACTGCCGCTGTCTTGGCTGCTGGCGTTTCGGCTGCGCCAGGGCGCGGCGGGTTGATCCAACGCAATGCACAAGGTGTTGCTCGACCAACGGTGTGTAGGAAGGGTATTAAACGCTTGTATGAACTTTGTGTGCTGCGTACCTTGAAGGCCAAGTCGCACGGGAATAATCTCCCAGCACGGATACCGAAATCACAACTGCCCGATGCCGTCCTGCTGATGTCACCTTTGTGCCACGCACTTGTGTCGCGAGGTGCAGCGGCATCTACCCAGAAGGGAAGAGATCGCCATGCTCGATAGTTGCCAGAACGCCCAGGAACGCTGGGGCGGTGTTCACAAGCTGATCGATCGTTGGCTGGAGGAACGCCAGGAATTGGTGCAAGCCTTCCGCGCATTGCGCGATGCCAAGCCGGCCTTTGCCGACAAGGACCAGAACCGTGATTTCTGCGGGGTGCTGGTCGACTACGTGTCAGCCTGGCACTTCGAAGTCAGCGAGCAACTGGTCAGTGAAGCCAAGGCCTTTGGCGACACCCGCGGCCTGGAGCTTGCCACGCAGATCAACCCCCGCATCGATGAAAGTACCCAGATTGCCCTGGCTTTCAATGACCATTGCGACAAGGGCGAATGCACCGACCCCGAGCGCTTCGCCGAGAAGCTCGGCAAGCTGGGCAGCCTGTTGCACGAGCGTTTCGAGCTGGAAGACTGCCTGATCGAAGTGCTGCACAACGCGCACAAGGCCGAGGACGCGGTGCAGGCCTGATTCAGTCGGCCACGGCCAGCAGTTCGATCTCGAACACCAGGGGGGTGTAGGGCGCGATCAGGTCGCCCGCACCTTCGGCGCCATAGGCTTGCGCCGAAGGGATCACCAGCCGCCATTTCGACCCCGCCTTCATTTTTGGCAGTGCCACCTGCCAGCCCTCGATGACCGAGCCGAGCTTGAACCACTGCGGTTTCTCGCTCTGGTCGAACACTGTGCCATCCGGCAGCTTGCCCACATACCGCACCTGCACGCTGCCGCTGGCTTTGGGTTGCGCGCCGGCGCCGCTGGCCAGCTCGCTGTAGAGGATGCCCTCGGGCAATTCGTGTACACCCGCACGCGCACGTTCCGCGGCCATGAAGCGCTTTTCTGCTGCCAGCAGCGTGTCCACCCGGGCCTGCTCTGCAGCCGCGCTGGCCTGTTCATCGTGCTGTTGCAGAAGCGCCTGCATGCGTGACTTGGCCACCCGTGGTGGTTCGCCCTGATAAGCCTGGCGCAAGCCTTCGACCAGCGCATCGAGTTGCAGGCCCGGCACTTCCTGGCGCAGCCGTTCGCCCAGGCTGGCGCCGATGCTGTAGGCCAGGTCGTTGTCGGTATTACTTTCGGGGGCGGCCAGCGCAAGCGGGGCCGCCAGGCACAAGCCGAGCATCAGATAACGTGGCATGGTCGAGTCCTGCTGCAGTGAGGGCGAAGTATGCCAGCCTTGTTGGCGGAATATGTGCAAATGTCCGCAATACAATAATGACCAACTACACTTGTTTTTTGCTGCAAGACAACAACTTTGCCCAGGCATGCAACGCGGCGCTACTGATACTGTCAACATGCCCTAGCGGCAGTAGCAGCAGAAGCATAGTATGAGCCGCACTCTCGTCAGCCAGGAGGTAAATCATGTCGGCTAAAAAGAAGCCAGTCAGTACGCCATTGCACCTGCTTCAGCAACTTTCGGGCAGCCTGCTCGAACATCTGGAAGATGCCTGCTCTCAAGCGCTGGCGGATGCCGAGAAACTGTTGGCCAAGTTGGAAAAACAACGTGGCAAGGCTCAGGAAAAACTGCACGGTGCCCGTCTGAAGTTGCAGGACGCTGCCAAGGCCGGCAAAGCCAAGGCACAAGGCAAGGCACAGAAAGCCGCTGGTGAACTTGAAGGGCTGCTCGAATCGCTCAAGGATCGCCAGGCCCAGACCCGTACTTATATTCAGCAACTCAAGCGTGATGCCCAGGAAAGCCTGAAACTGGCCCAGGGTGTCGGCAAGGTGCGCGAAGCGGCGGCCAAGGCACTCGACCTGCGCGCGGCGGCACCAAAAGCTGCTGCCAAGCCAGCCGCCAAGCCAGCCGCCAAGCCTGCAGCAGCAAAAGCCCCGGCCAAAGCCGTCGCTGCCAAGCCAGCCGCCAAACCTGCTGCTGCCAAAGCCCCGGCTAAAGCTGCTGCTGCCAAGCCAGCCGCCAAGCCTGCAGCAGCAAAAGCCCCGGCCAAAGCCGCCGCCAAGCCAGCCGCCAAACCTGCTGCTGCCAAGGCCCCGGTCAAAGCTGCCGCCGCCAAGCCAGCCGCCAAACCTGCTGCTGCCAAAGCCCCGGTTAAAGCTGCCGCCGCCAAGCCAGCCGCCAAACCTGCTGCTGCCAAGGCCCCGGCCAAAGTTGCCGCCGCCAAGCCGGCCGCGAAACCTGCTGCCGCCAAAGCCCCGGCCAAGCCAGCCGTAGCCAAGGCACCAGCCAAACCGGCCGCCAAGCCCGCTGCCGCCAAAGCGCCAGCCAAGCCTGCCGCCGCCAAAGCCCCGGCCAAACCCGCTGCCGCCAAACCTGTCGCCAGCAAGCCAGCGGTGCCTGCCGGCAACGCAGCACCTGCCGCAGCGGCCAGCCCGGCTACACCAGCAGCACCCGCCAGCACCCCGGCTCAGTCGCCGTCCACGGCCTCCTGAAGCTCCCGGGCCGCGACGCGCAGCTGTTGCAGCGCGTCGTGGTCATGGGCCTGGGCCGGTGCAAGCCGGCTCAACCATCCTTCGCTGTCGCCAGCTACAGCAGGCCACGCCTGCGCCACTAGCGCCAAACGCTCCAGCAGTGTGCGTTCAGCCTGTAACTCCAGCGCCTTCACGTGTTCGCGCAGCACGGCCAGTTGCGGGTCGGCCAGTGCGTGTTCGCGCCATTGTCGGCGCAGTGCCCGCAGCGGCATGACCACCTCCCGCTGCCAGGGGCCGGCCACGGCCTGCAGCGCCTGGATGCGTGTTTCGTCAACGGCCACAGACTGCGCCTGCAGCCAGGTACCGCAGAGCAGCAGGCAAACATCGCCGCCCAGCTCCTGCAGGGTCAGGCAGGCGGCTTCGACGCCCGGCCGCGCATATAGCGCCAGGGCATGATTCCACAGGTCGGTGTGCATGGTTTCACTCGCGCTAGTGGTCAACGAAGCTGGTAGACTCCGCGACCATCATGATCAGACTATCCAACCTCACTTTACAGCGTGGTCCGCAGCGCCTGCTAGAAGGCGCCGAGATGACCCTGCACACCGGTCACAAGGCCGGCCTGATCGGCGCCAACGGCGCCGGTAAATCCAGCCTGTTCGCCTTGCTGCGCGGTGAGCTGTCGCCCGATGGCGGCGACTGCCTGCTGCCGGGCGACTGGCGCATCGCCCACATGCGCCAGGAAGTCGATACCCTCGAGCGCATCGCCGTGGACTATGTGCTCGATGGCGACGTGCGCCTGCGCAAGGTCCAGGCCGAGCTGGCGGCTGCCGAGCAGGCGCACGACGGTACCGCGCTGGCACGCCTGCACAGTGAGCTGGACAGCGCCGACGGCTACACGGCCGACGCCCGTGCGCGCAAGCTGCTGGCCGGCCTTGGTTTCACCAACGAGCAGATGGACCGCCGCGTCGGTGACTTCTCCGGTGGCTGGCGGATGCGCCTGAACCTGGCCCAGGCACTGATGTGCCCGTCCGACCTGCTGCTGCTCGACGAACCGACCAACCACCTCGACCTCGATGCCATCCTGTGGCTGGAAGACTGGCTCAAAGGCTACCCGGGCACGCTGCTGCTGATCTCCCACGACCGCGACTTCCTCGACGCCGTGGTCGACCATGTGCTGCACGTCGAGCAGCGCAAGCTCAATCTCTACAAGGGCGGCTACAGCGCCTTCGAGCGCACCCGCGCCGAACGCCTGGCGCAACAGCAGCAGGCCTACGAGAAGCAGCAGGCGCAGCGCGCGCACATGGAAAAATACATTGCCCGCTTCAAGGCCCAGGCCACCAAGGCCCGCCAGGCGCAGAGCCGGATCAAGGCCCTGGAGCGCATGGAAGAGCTGACGGCGGCGCATGTCGATTCGCCGTTCGACTTCGTCTTCCGCGAGTCGGAGAAAATTTCCAGCCCGTTGCTCGACCTGTCCGAAGCCCGCCTGGGCTATGGCGACAAGGCCATCCTCGAGAAGGTCAAGTTGCAGCTGGTGCCAGGCGCGCGCATCGGCCTGCTTGGCCCCAACGGCGCGGGCAAGTCGACGCTGATCAAGAACCTCGCCGGTGAGCTGCAGCCGTTGGCCGGTCGCCTGGTGCGCGGCGAGAACCTCGCCGTCGGCTACTTCGCCCAGCACCAGCTCGACTCGCTGGACGACAAGGCCAGCCCGCTGCTGCACCTGCAGCGCATCGCGCCAACTGAGCGTGAGCAGACGCTGCGCGACTTCCTCGGTGGTTTCGACTTCCACGGCAACCGTGTCGACGAGCCGGTGGTCAACTTCTCTGGTGGCGAGAAGGCCCGCCTGGCCCTGGCGCTGATTGCCTGGGAACGGCCCAACCTACTGCTGCTCGATGAACCCACCAACCACCTCGACCTCGAAATGCGCCTGGCCCTGACCATGGCCCTGCAGGAGTTCGAAGGTGCCGTGGTGGTGGTCTCCCACGACCGTCACCTGCTCAAGAGCACCACCGACGACTTCCTGCTGGTGGCCGACGGCAAGGTCGACACCTTCGACGGCGACCTCGACGACTACAGCCGTTGGCTGGTCGAGTACCGCCAGCGCAACGCGCCCGTCAGTACTGCGCCGGTCAATCCGGACAAGACTGACAAGAAGGCTCAACGCCAGGCCGCTGCCGCCCTGCGTCAGCAGTTGGCGCCGCACAAGAAAGCCGCCGACAAACTCGAAACCGAGCTCAACCAGGTGCATGCACAGCTGGCAGAAATCGAGGCCGCGCTGAGCGACAGCGGGCTGTACGAGGCCGCGCGCAAGGATGAGCTGCGCGACCTGCTGGCCCGCCAGACCAAGCTCAAGCAACGCGAAGGCGAGCTGGAAGAGGCCTGGATGGAGGCGCTGGAAACCCTGGAAAGCATGCAGTCCGAGCTCGAGGCGCTGTCCTGATGGAGGAGCTGCGTTCCTTGCTGCCAGGGCAATGGATGGACACGTTCTGGTTGGGGTTGCAGATCCTGCTGATCCTGATCGTTGCGTTCGTCCTGCAACGCATGGTCGCCCGTGGGCTGAAGAGCCTGGGCGAACGCTACCCCTTGCCGCACGAGCTGATGGTGCCGGTGCGCGGTGCCCTGCGCTGGTTGATCATGGGCAGCGGCTTGCTGTTCGTGCTGGAGCGCATGGGCGTGTCCGCCACGGTGCTGTGGACGGCCTTGTCGGGCTTTGTTGCAGTGGCGGCGGTGGCCTTCTTCGCCATCTGGAGCGTGCTTTCCAACCTGCTGTGCGCGGTGCTGATCTTCACCGTCGGGCCATTTCGCATCGGCGATGTGGTCGAGCTGGTCGACACCACCGACAAGCCAGGGGTGAAGGGCCGGGTGATCGCCATCAACCTGCTCTACACCACGCTGATGGAAACCCCCGAGGCGGGCGGGGCGCTGGTGCAGGTGCCGAATAGCCAGTTCTTCCAGAAGGCCGTGCGGCGTTGGCGTGGCGCCGAGGTTGCGACTGTGGCCAAGGATTCTGTCGTCGAAGCTGACTGAGGCGTTGTTGATGCCTGTTCGGCCGCCTTCGCGGGTAAATCGGGGCGCCGAACCGCCGCTCCCACAGGTACAGCGCATATCCTGTGGGAGCGGGTTTACCCGCGAAGAGGCCGGCACAGGCACTGCAAAAACCACTGGTTATTTTTTCGCCAAAACCGTAGCTTAACGTTTTGTAACAATCGTTCGAGCGAGGTGTGTGATGTCGATGGAAACCTGGTTGGCCTTCTTTGCCGCGTGCTGGGTCATCAGTCTGTCGCCGGGCGCCGGGGCCATTGCCTCGATGTCCAGCGGCCTGCAGTACGGTTTCTGGCGTGGCTATTGGAACGCCTTGGGCCTGCAACTGGGCCTGATCCTGCAGATCGCCATCATCGCCGCCGGTGTCGGCGCTGTCCTCGCCGCCTCGGCCACCGCCTTCCAGCTGATCAAGTGGTTCGGTGTCGCCTACCTGGTTTTCCTCGCATACAAACAATGGCGTGCACTGCCGTTGGACATGAGCGACGAGTCCGGCGTGCGGCCAATCGGCAAGCCGCTGAGCCTGGTGTTCCGCGGCTTTCTGGTCAATGTCAGCAACCCCAAGGCGCTGGTGTTCATGCTCGCGGTGCTGCCGCAGTTCATCGACCCCCATGCACCGCTGCTGGCGCAGTACCTGGCGATCACCGTGACCATGATCAGCGTCGACCTGCTGGTGATGGCCGGCTACACCGGGCTGGCTTCGCGGGTGCTGCGCCTGCTGCGTACGCCCAAGCAGCAAAAGCGCATGAACCGTACCTTCGCCGGCTTGTTCATCGGCGCGGCGACCTTCCTCGCCACGCTGCGCCGCGCGCCGGTCTAAGTCACTTTTGCGGTGGTCGGTCGACCAGCCCCTTGAGCAGGTCGATCGGCAACGGGAAGACGATGGTCGAGCTCTTGTCCCCGGCGATGGAGCCCAGCGTCTGCATGTAGCGCAGCTGCATCGCCCCGGGTTCCTTGCCCAGCATCTGCGCCGCCTGCATCAGCTTCTCCGAGGCCTGCAGCTCACCCTCGGCGTGGATCACCTTGGCCCGCCGCTCGCGTTCGGCTTCTGCCTGGCGGGCGATGGCGCGGATCATCGACTCGTTCAGGTCGACATGTTTGATCTCGACGTTGGCCACCTTGATGCCCCAGGCATCGGTCTGGGCGTCGAGCACTTGGCGGATGTCGCCATTGAGCTGTTCGCGCTCGGCCAGCAGTTCGTCCAGCTCGTGTTTGCCAAGCACCGCGCGCAGGGTGGTCTGGGCCAACTGGCTGGTGGCCGCGAGAAAGTCCTCGACCTGGATGATCGCCTTCTGTGGGTCGAGCACACGGAAGTACAGCACCGCGTTGACCTTGACCGATACGTTGTCGCGGGTGATCACGTCCTGCGGTGGCACGTCGAGCACCACCGTGCGCAGGTCGACCCGCACCATCTGCTGTATCCCCGGGATCAGGATGATCAGCCCCGGGCCTTTGACCTGCCAGAAGCGCCCAAGCTGGAACACCACGCCGCGCTCGTATTCGCGCAGGATGCGCAGCGCCGACAGCAGCAGTAGCGCCACCAGTACGAGCAGTGTGCCGAAACCGAATTGCATGAACATCGTCACTCTCCTGACGCTGTTGGCGCGGTGGCGCTGACTTCCAGCATCACGCCATTGCGTGCGGTCACCCGCACATGCTGGCCGGGTTGCAGTGGCGTGGCGCACTGCGCCTGCCATTGTTCGCCCTGGGCCTGTACCGAGCCGTGGAAGGGGTTGTCCGCCTGCACGAAGGTCACCGTGACCAGGCTGCCCACCAGCCCGGCGTCACCACTGACCAGGGCTCTGC
Source organism: Pseudomonas sichuanensis (assembly GCF_024749065.1). Taxonomy (NCBI): domain Bacteria; kingdom Pseudomonadati; phylum Pseudomonadota; class Gammaproteobacteria; order Pseudomonadales; family Pseudomonadaceae; genus Pseudomonas; species Pseudomonas sichuanensis. The sequence continues at coordinate 202,958 of NZ_CP087185.1, forward strand.
GGCGTGCCTTGATCGCCATGCCCAGCACGCCACCGAGCAACAATGCCGAGAGCACGGCCAGGCTGGCGATCAGCGCCAGCGGGATGCCGAAGCCGGGGGCGTCGGTGTCCATCAGGATGACGGCGCCAGCAATGAACGCGACGATGCCGCCGAAACCGACCACGCCGAAGCTGGGCAGGAACGCCTCGGCGACCATGAACGCCAGCCCGAGCAGGATCAGCGCCACGCCGGCATGGCTCACCGGCAGCAGCTGCAGCGCATACAGCGCCAGCAGCAGGCAGATACCGCCGACCACCCCGCCGACCCCTGTGCCAGGGTTGATGAACTCGAACAACAGGCCGTACACCCCGATCATGATCAGGATCAGCGCCACGCTGGGGTTGGTGATCACTGCCAGCAGGCGCGTGCGCCAGTCCGGCAGGTGCTCGACCACAGTGGCGCCGACAGTGTTCAGTTGTACGGTCTGGCCGGCGGCAACCAGGCTCTGGCCATCGAGCTGGCGCAGCAGTTCCGGCAGATCGCTGGCCACCTGATCGATCACTTTCAGGCGCAGGGCCTCGCTGGCCGACAGGCTGACCGCCTCGCGCACGGCCTTTTCCGCCCAGTCGGCATTGCGCCCGCGCAGCTGGGCCAGGCCACGGATGTAGGCGGCGGCGTCGTTGACCTGTTTACGGGCGAGGGTGTCTTGGTTGTTGTCGGCGGCCTTCTCGGGGCTACCCGGCATGCCGATCTGCACCGGCGTGGCGGCGCCCAGGTTGGTGCCGGGGGCCATGGCCGCGATGTGGCTGGCGTACAGGATGTAGGTGCCGGCGCTGGCCGCCCGGGCACCGCTGGGGGCAACGTAGGTGGCCACCGGCACGGGGCTGGCAAGGATGGCCTTGTTGATCTGGCGCATGGCGCTGTCGAGCCCGCCGGGGGTGTCGAGGCGGATCACCAGCAATTGCGCGCCCTGCGCCTGTGCCTGTTGCAGCCCGCGCAGCAGGTAGTCGGCGCTGGCCGGGCCGATGGCGTCGTCGATGCTCAGCAGCCACACACTGCCCCCGGGCGCGGCTTGCCCACCCGGGGCAAAGCCGAGCAGCAACAGCAACAGCAACACGCGCCAGCCGTGAGCGATCACCTGTCGTCACCTCATGGGGGCCTGTAATTGAAGTTTAGCTGTGGCCGTCTGGCTGCGGCCTAAACTTGTGGATGGGGGCGAAACCGGAGGTGCATCATGCGTATGGCCAAGACCCTTCAGCAGCGCCTGGACCAGGCCAACTGCGATTACGACATTGTTCCCCATCCACATTCGGCCACCAGCCTTGAGTCAGCCCGCACGGCAGGCGTACCTGCTGAACGGGTCGCCAAGTCGGTGATGCTCGATGACCGCCATGGCAACTACATCATGGCCGTGCTGCCGGCCAACCGGCATCTGGACATGACCGAGGTGCGGATGAGCGGCGCCTGGCAGCTGACCCGTGAAAGTGCGCTACCGATGCTGTTCGGTGATTGCGAACGTGGCGCCGTGCCGGCACTGGGGGATGCCTATGGCATAAAAATGCTGCTCGATTCGAGCCTTACCCGCCAAGGTGATGTCTATCTTGAGGCGGGTGACCACGATCACCTGATTCACATGAGCATGGAGCAATACTTGAAACTGGTGCCGCACGCTGAAGTGCGCGAACTGAGCTGATGCTCACAACCAACGCCGGGCTGGCGTCGTGGACGATCGGCCCGGCCCAAGGAGTGAACCATGGAAGCGCCGATCCATAAGTTTTCCGAACTGTTCAAGCAACTGGGCCTGCCCGACGACCCTGTCGGTATCGACCAGTTCATCACTAGCCACTCTCCCCTCAAGGGTGATGTGAAGCTGGTCGACGCACCCTTCTGGAATGATGCCCAGCGAGGCTTTCTGAAGGACAGCATCAATGAGGATGCCGACTGGGCGGAGCTGTTCGATCAGCTCAATGAAGCCTTGCGTCGCCCCCGTAAATAAAGCGCCGAGCGGCACCTGATGGGTGACGGGGCCGTTGCTATGCTCAGGAAAACAACAAGGGGATGGCGCGATGAAAGATCCCTACGCACCGGGTTTCTGGTGCACCGTGACGATCCTGGGCACCCTGACCGCCGGTTACTTCTACGGTATCCGGCACACCCAGCAGATGAACCAGGCCGTGCAGTTCCTGTATGCCGCCGCCGCCGTCACCGCGGCGGTTGCCTTGTGCGGGCTGGCATGGATCGCCTGGGAATACCTGCACCTGAACAGGCGCGAAGTCGCCCAGGGCCGAACGTTGCTGACCATCTGGAACACCAAGGTCGCCCTGCGCCGGGTCGAGACCGTGTTCGATCGCTATTTCTGGGGCAGCTACTGGCATTCCGGGCGGACCTTCGAAGAGGTCATGGGTGAGCTCAAGGGCACGCCGTTGGAGCAGAGCCTCGACGCCCTCAAATTGCAGTGCCGTGAGCTCGACCGGGAAATCCACGATCACCACCATCATTGGCTGGCCAATGCCCGCGACCTGTCCAGCGTGGCCACGGCCATGGCCCGTGAGCGCTATCAGTTGGACCTGTGTGACGCGCCGATACGTGATGGCGGCAATACCGCCGTGCTCAATCGCGATCTGGAAGTGCTGGTGTACACCTGGTCGGCGCGCCTGCGCAGCTTCGACCATCAGCTGGACGAGCTGGAGCGCGCCTATCACTAGCGAGGGGTCGGGTCATTCGCCGCGGATGTACTGCTCCAGTTGCTGGATCAGGTTGGCCTGCTCGGCGATGGTTTCCTTCACCAAGTCACCGATCGACAGCAGCCCCAACAGCGCGCTGCCATCCACTACCGGCAGATGGCGCAGGTGGCGATCGGTCATCAGTTGCATGCAGTGATCGAGTTTTTCCTTCGGCCCTACAGTGACCACAGGTGCGCTCATGATTTCGCGCACGGGCGTGGCGGCCGAAGAGCGCCCTTTGAGCACCAACTTGCGGGCATAGTCGCGTTCGCTGACGATCCCCACCACCCGGTTGTCCTCCACCACCGGCAGTGCGCCGACGTTTTTCTCGGCCAACATTTTCAAGGCATCCAGTACCGAGTCATCAGGGCCGATGGTGTAGACGGTCTGATGCTGGGCCTTGGTCTTGAGGATTTGTTCGACGTTTTTCATGCGAGCCTCGGTGGGTGAAAAAGCGCTGTGTCGGAGTAAATAAAGCATCCGGTACGGCGCTCTGCACGGCAATGCAGGAAACGGCATCGAGACGATTGAAAAACGTCATGGTTGCAGGCGTATGGAAAAAGGCGGCCCGAAGGCTAATGCAATTGGGGCCGCTGTGCGGCCCTTCGCGGGTAAACCCGCTCCCACAGGTTTCGGCAATCCTGTGGGAGCGGGTTTACCCGCGAAGGGCTGCAAAGCAGCCCCATTAGTGGCGATGAAACGTTATCTGACCGGAATCAGCCCGCAGGCCGCCTTGTCATTCCTGCACAGGCTGCACTCAGACCAGGCCTTTGGGGCTTGGGCCGAAGCGGTTGTTGCCAGGGGTGCCATCTATGAACAGGAATACCAGGCCAACGATCGGCACCAGCAGCCACCAGCCGCGGTGATCGCTGTCATGCAAGCGGCGCACAGCCACGGCAATGCTCGGGATCATGAGCACCAGGGCGTACACCAGGCTCAGCAGCGGGTTGGTGCCGAGGACGTTATCGAGGTAGCCGAAGGCGATCGTGATCAGGAAGTTGATCAGCACGAACAACCAGTATTCCTTGCGGCGTGCACGGCCTTTGAACACTGCGTACTTCTTCAAGACTTCGAGGTAGGGAGTGCCGCTGCTCACTTCGACGCTACCCACGAAGCCACCGTTGGTGGCCGTGGCGGCCTGGGTTGCGCCGCAGCCTGGGCAGCTCAAGGCCGATTGATGGATCTGTTTGGCGCAGCCTCGGCAGAACACCATGCTCATTTGTTTTCCCTCACATTTGGATTAGCTTGCGGATTTCAGGCCGACCAGGCGCAGCAGCCAGATTTTTGCCGTGACAACGCCGGCGCTCGCCAAGCCGTTGTCGGGTTTGTTCTGGTTGATGCCAACGACACCGAGGATCAGGCTTGCGCTTGCGAGCAGGCCTGGCCCCAGGAGGGTTTCGCCCTCCCAGGCGGAATCATCGAGCAGGGTCATGGCACACAGAATGCCAAGCATCAGGGAAACGATACCCATCCACGGCGATTCGCCGCGGTCAGGTCTCCTGGAGGACGTTGCGTGCTGTGGAGCACTGCATTGGGGGCAGGCAGGTGCCGTTTTGTGCAACTGTCTGGCACAGCCGCGGCAATAACCATTGCCATCGCAAATCCTTTTGTGGCGTTCGCCGAACGCATCCCTGTTCGCATACCGTGTCACCCGTCCGGGTGGCCGGCGCAGAGGTTACTATATATTTCACAAGTGGCGAAATAGTGGCGCCAAGAAATTCGCATCCCGCTCTGTAGCAACGAAAAAAGGCGCCCGCAGGCGCCTTCCGGTTGCAATTTCGAGGCTCAGAGCTTCGGCATCTGCCCGATCCGCGCCACCATCTCGCTGACGATCTGCAAATCGAGCATGAACTGCTCCACGGTCTTGAACTCGTTGTCGTTGTGCCCGGTGTACTTCACGCCTGGCATGGCCAGGCCGAACTGCACGCCGTTGGGCAGGTCATGTACCGAGGTGGCGCCGGCAGAGGTGCCGAACTCGTGCTTCATGCCCAGGTTCTCGCTGGCCACCGCAAGCAAGGCCTTGACCCATTCGCCCTGCGGGTTGCGGTACATCGGCTCGTCCAGGCTGTAGTCGAACGCCACAGCGGTCTTGCTCTTGGCAGTCCAGCTGTCGAGTTTGCCGGAGATCTCGCCCTTGAGCGTGTCCAGCGCCTTGCCCTTGGGGATGCGCAGGTTCACCGCCAGCTTCAGCGCCTTGTCATCCAGGCCGACGAAGGTCAGCGAAGTGGTCAGCGGGCCCATGAACGCATCCTTGAAGCCCACGCCGAGCTTGTTGCCCAGGTAGTCCAGGCCCCAGTTGTCGGCGGCGTAGCGGGCGGCGTCGGTGATGTGGTTGTGCTTGAGCGGCACCTCTTTGCCCAGGCCATTGAGGAACACCAGCATGCGCGCCACCGGGTTGACCCCCGACTCGGGCTCGGAGGAATGCGCCGACACGCCGGTCACGGTCAGCAGCACCTGCTTGCCCTCGACCTTGGCGTCGATGCTGAAGTTGCCACCGTTGTGTTTGACGAAAGCAGCACCGGCCTTGTTCAGGGCCTTGGCCAGGTCGGCCGGCTTGTCGCTGAGCAGGGTCGCCACCGAGTTGCCGGGGATCTGGTTGGTGGCCAGGCCACCGGTCAGGTTCACCACCTCGGCGCCTTTGCCGCTGCCGGCGCGCTTGGCGAAGGTGGCCATGACCGTGCCGTAGCCTTTCTCGGCGATCACCACCGGGTAGCCGCCGTCCAGCGCCAGGTTGTAGTCGGGCGTGGCGTTGCGCTCGAAGTAGTAGGGGATGGCGTCGCCGGTGGTTTCCTCGGTGGTGTCCACCAGCAGCTTGAACTGGCGGGCCAGCGGCAGCTTCTCATCCTTGGCCACTTTCAGCGCATAGAGCGCGACGACGATGCCGTTCTTGTCGTCCTCGGTGCCGCGGCCGTACATGCGGTCGCCCACCAGGGTGACCTTGAACGGGTCGAGCTTGGTGCCGTCGGCCAGCTTCCAGTTGGCTGGGGTGACCGGTACCACGTCGGCGTGGGCGTGGATGCCGATGACTTCCTTGCCTTCGCCGAGGGAGATCTCGTAGACACGGTTGTCGATGTTGCGGAAGGTCAGGCCGAAGCCTTCGGCCAGGGCCTTGATCTTGTCGGCGATCTTGAGGAACTCGGGGTTCTCGTGCTGCTCCACGCCCTCTTTGCGATAGGTCGGGATTTCCACCAGCTCGCGCAGGGTTTCGGTGGCGGCCTTGCCGTACTTGATGCGCGTGTACAGGCCCAGCAGGCGGTTGATCTCGTCCTGTTGTTCGGCTGCCAGCGGCTTGCCGGCCAGGTACTGCTTGAGGGTTTCGTCGAGCTTGTCGGCCTTGGCCAGGTCACTGCCGGCCAGCTTGCCGAGGAATTGCTTGAAGTCGGCCGGGTCGCTGCCGTCGTAGGCCTTGATGATGGCAGCGGACTGTTGCTGGGACAGGTTGGCCTGGGCCGGGATCGAGAACATGGCCACGCTGGCCAGCAGCAGCGATGTGGCGGAGAGCTTGGTAAATGGCATGGTCGTGCGCATTCCTTTGCAAGTGGGGGAAGTGTGTCCGTTTACGCAAACGGAAGATGCCCACGCTAACACCAATGACTGCCTGCGGGGGAGAGGTGGCAATGTGCACTCAGTCGCAAATCGGCAGGCACAAAAAAGCCCCGCCGGTGTGAACCGGGCGGGGCTTTCTGGGCGCTGTCAGCGATACAGGGGGTGCCGCTGACAGCGTGAAATTCATGGCGCACTCGGCGGGATTCGAACCCACGACCCCTGCCTTCGGAGGGCAGTACTCTATCCAGCTGAGCTACGAGTGCAACGGGCCGCATGATACCCATCTGCGCCGGTGGCGTCCATCGCCTTGATATGAGGGTGTTTTTCCAGGGAGCCCGAGCGCGGGGCAAGCCCGCTCCCACGCAGGGAAGCTGATCTATCCATATGCAATCTTGGTATTTCTCACGGCGCTGTTATGCCCGTTATCTTCTGGTCACAACTTGTTATAACAAGTCAGCCGACAGAGAAGACCATGGCCGAACTGCTCCCGCTTTCTCCCGTACCGCTCTACACCCAGCTCAAGGAACTGCTGCGCGAGCGCATCCTCGACGGCAGCTACCCACCGCACAGCCGCATGCCCTCGGAAAGCGAGCTGGGCAAGGCCTTCGACGTCAGCCGCATCACCGTGCGCCAGGCCCTGGGCGACCTGCAGAAAGAAGGGCTGATCTTCAAGATCCATGGCAAGGGCACCTTCGTCGCCAAGCCCAAGGCGTTCCAGAACGTCAGCACCCTGCAGGGCCTGGCCGAGTCGATGACCCAGATGGGCTACGAAGTGCTCAACCGCCTGCGCAGTTTCCGCCATGTCCCGGCCAGTGCGCTGGTGGCGCAGCGGCTGCAGGTCGAGGAGGGCAGCATGGTCACCGAGATCCGTCGGGTGCGTCTGATCAACCGCGAGCCGGTGTCGCTGGAAATCACCTGGCTGCCGCACAACGTCGGCGAGAAGCTGGAGAAGGCCGACCTGGTAACCCGCGACATCTTCCTGTTGCTGGAGAACGACTGCGGCCTCGCCCTCGGCCATGCCGACCTGGCCATCGACGCGGTGCTCGCCGACAGCGACCTGACCCAGGCGCTGGATGTGGAAGAGGGCGCGCCGATCATGCGTATCGAACGCCTCACCCACACCGCCGACGGCGCCCCGCTGGACTTCGAACACCTCTATTACCGTGGCGACGCGTTCCAGTACCGCCTGCGTATCGACCGCCAGAAGGGGAGCAAGGCATGAGCATCCAGACCCAGGACTACGACATCGTCGTCATCGGTGGCGGCACCGCCGGGCCCATGGCCGCGATCAAGGCCAAGGAGCAGGACAAGACCCTGCGCGTGCTGTTGCTGGACAAGGCCAACGTCAAGCGCAGCGGCGCCATCAGCATGGGCATGGACGGCCTTAACAACGCCATCATCCCCGGGCATGCCACGCCCGAGCAGTACACCAAGGAAATCACCGTCGCCAATGACGGCATCGTCAACCAGGCTGCGGTGCATGCCTACGCCACCAAGAGCTTCGAGACCATCGAGCAGCTCGACCGCTGGGGCGTGAAGTTCGAGAAGGACGAAACCGGCGACTACGCGGTGAAGAAGGTCCACCACATGGGCGCTTATGTGCTGCCCATGCCCGAGGGCCACGACATCAAGAAGGTGCTGTACCGCCAGCTCAAGCGCGCCCGGGTGGAGATCAGCAATCGCATGGTCTGCACCCGCGTACTGCTCGATGCTGCAGGCGCCGCAGCCGGGGTGCTCGGTTTCGACTGCCGCAGCGGCGAGTTTCGGGTGATCCGCGCCAAGGCGGTCGTGCTCGCCTGCGGCGCCGCGGGGCGCCTGGGCTTGCCGTCGTCGGGCTACCTGATGGGCACCTACGAAAACCCCACCAATGCCGGTGACGGCTATGCCATGGCCTATCACGCAGGCGCCGAACTGGCCAACCTGGAGTGTTTCCAGATCAACCCGCTGATCAAGGACTACAACGGCCCGGCCTGCGCCTACGTCACCGGTCCCTTGGGCGGCTACACCGCCAACAGCAAGGGCGAGCGCTTCATCGAGTGCGACTACTGGAGCGGGCAGATGATGTGGGAGTTCCACCAGGAACTCGAAGGCGGCAACGGCCCGGTGTTTCTCAAGCTCGACCACCTGGCCGAGGAGACCATCCAGAACATCGAGGAGATCCTGCACAGCAACGAGCGCCCCAGCCGTGGCCAGTTCCACGCCGGGCGCGGCACCGATTACCGCCAGCACATGGTCGAGATGCACATCTCCGAGATCGGCTTCTGCTCCGGGCATTCGGCCTCGGGGGTGTGGGTCAACGAAAAGGCCGAGACCAGCGTCAAGGGCCTGTACGCCGCCGGCGACATGGCCGCGGTACCGCACAACTACATGCTCGGCGCTTTTACCTATGGCTGGTTCGCCGGGGTGAATGCCGCGCAGTACGTGGCTGGGCGCGAGTTCGCCGAGGTCGACACGCAGCAGGTCGAGCGCGAACAGGCACGGGTGTTCGCACCCTTGCAGCGTGAGCACGGCCTGCCGCCGGCCCAGGTCGAGTACAAGCTGCGACGCATGGTCAACGACTACCTGCAGCCGCCCAAGGTGACCAAGAAGATGGAAATCGGCCTGGCGCGCTTCGCCGAAATCGAACGCGACCTTGAGCAGATGAAGGCCAACAACCCCCATGAGCTGATGCGTGCCATGGAAGTTTCGGTGATCCGCGACTGCGCCGAGATGGCTGCGCGGGCCTCGCTGTTCCGCAAGGAGAGCCGCTGGGGGCTGTACCACCACCGGGTCGATTTCCCCGAGCGCAATGATGGCGAGTGGTTCGTGCATTGCCATCTGAAGAAGGGCGAGGACGGCGAGATGACCAGCTTCAAGAAAGCGGTGGAGCCGTACCTGATCCCGCTGGATGCCGAGGAACAGACCGCGTACGACCGGCTGCGTGTAAAGGCCGATGCCGCATAGGCAACACCGAACCCTGTGGGAGCGGGTTTACCCGCGAAGAATCCAACACGGTGCATGGCACCGGCTTCGCCGGTGTTCGCGGGTGAACCCGCTCCCACAGTGACTTGTGCAAGCCTCAAGATAAAGGGCGCCCAAGAAGGCCCCAAGGACCCCGTGAAAATGGCCTACCAACCCCAGGAAATCTTCTTTCGCAGCAGCGCTCCGGTGACCATCGACGAAGACAAATGCATCGCCGAGAAAGGCTGCACGGTCTGCGTCGAGGTCTGCCCCATGGACCTTTTGGCCATCAACCCGGCCACGCAGAAGGCCTACATGGCCTTCGACGAATGCTGGTACTGCATGCCCTGCGAGAAGGACTGCCCCACCGGCGCGGTGAAGGTCGATATCCCGTACCTGCTGCGCTGAACCCGAACCACCCGCCATCCGGCCGAACCACCGGACGCCCACCTGCAATGCCCCCTCGTTTCCCACCACCCATGCCGGGCGGCGGAGACGACACCAATACCTAAAACGATTCGAGGGGAACACCCATGCGCCTTGTAGCAACCGTGGCCGGCTTTGCGCTGGCAATCACCGGCCTGAACGCCAGCGCCGAAACCATCCGTATCGCCATCGGCACCCAGGACACCACCATCAACTGCGCCACCGGCGGCCTGTTGATCCGCGAGCTGGGCCTGCTCGACAAATACCTGCCCCATGACGGCAAGTACAAGGACGCCCAGTACCAGGTCGAGTGGAAGAACTTCACCAGCGGCGCGCCGCTGACCAACGAGATGGTCGCCGGCAAGCTCGACTTCGGCGCCATGGCCGACTTCCCCGGCTCGTTCAACGGCGTTGCCCACCTCGACGCCGGCAAGCGCAGCCTGTTCATCAGCGTGCTGTCCGGCAGCGTGCACGGCAGCGGCAACGGCATCGTGGTGCCGGCCGCCTCCAGCGTGCAGTCGCTGGCCGAACTCAAGGGCAAGACCATCTCTGTGCCGTTCGCCTCCACCGCCCACGGCATGCTGCTGCGCGCGGTCGCCGCCCAAGGCTGGGACCCGCAGAAGGACGTGAAGATCATCGCCCAGGCCCCGGAGATCGCCGGTTCCGCCCTGCGCAGCAACCGCATCGAGGCCCACGCCGACTTCGTGCCCTTCGCCGAGCTGTTCCCCAACCGCGGCTTCGCCCGCAAGATCTACGACGGCGCCCAGGCCAACGCGCCGACCTTCCATGGCGCGCTGGTGGACGCCGACTACGCGAAAAAGTACCCGGAAGTGGTCACCGCCTACCTGCGTGCCAGCCTCGAAGCCGACCGCCTGCTCGCCGCCGAGCCAGAGAAGTACAGCGAGCTGATCGAAAAGGTCACCGGTATCGAAGCCGAGGTGAACTACCTGTTCCACGGCCCGCTCGGCCTGCAGACCCGCGACCTCACCTGGAAGCCCGAGTACCGCCAGGCCGTGGCCACCTCCATCGACACCCTCAAGCTGCTGAAGAAGACCGACCGTGGTCTGGACACCGCGCAGTTCATCGACGACCAGTACATCCGCAGCGCCTACAAACAGGCTGGGCAGGACTACGACAAGGCGCTGAAAAACTACGACCCGCTGCCACTCAAGGCCGTTGATGCCGCGACCGGCAAAGCCATCACCGACTTCAGCCGCCTGGCGCAGATCTGGGTGCGCGGCGAGGACAAGGTGCGCCACTACGCCTCCCCGGAGGCCGCGCTCACCGCCCTGGCCCAGCTGGAGCAGGAGGGCAAGGACATCCGCGCGATCTACGCCCAGGCCGCCGACAGCGGCATCAAGCTGCTGGCCAACCAGGCCTGGTTCGTGCGCAACGGCCAGGGCCAACTGGCGGCCTTCCTGCTCAAGGACCAGGCCGAGCAGTACGCCAAGGCCCATGGCGGCGAGGCGCTGGACTTCGTCCACGCCAACCAGAAGCTGCTCGCCCAGCGCTGACCGGGAGCCGCCGCCATGACCCGTGACCTTGCGCGCTGGCCCCTGCGCCTGGCTTCGCTGCTGGCCTGCCTGCTGTTCTGGCAGCTGGCCGCGAGCCACAAGCTGGACCTGCTGCTGCTCACCTTCACCTACGTGCCCACACCCGGCGCGGTGCTCGACGCCGCCTGGCAACTGCTGGCCTCCAACACCTTGCTGGCGCACCTGGGCAGCAGCCTGGCGCGGGTGTTCGCCGGCTACGGCGTGGCGGCGCTGCTGGGGGTGAGCCTGGGCCTGTTGATCGGCCGCTCGCAGTGGCTGGAGGACACGCTGATGCCGCCGCTGGAGGTGTTGCGGCCGATCCCGGCGGTGGCCTGGATCCCGCTGGCGATCCTGATGTTCCCCTCATCGGAGCTGTCGATGGTGTTCATCACCTTCACCGGCGCGCTGTTCCCGATCCTGCTCAACACCGTGCACGGCGTCGAGGCGATCGACCCGCGCCTGGTGGCCTCGGCGCGCAGCCTGGGCGCCGGACGCTGGGCGATCCTGCGCGAAGTGGTGCTGCCGGGCGCGCTGCCGAGCATCGTCACGGGGCTGGCCATCGGCATGGGCACCTCATGGTTCTGCCTGGTGACCGCCGAAATGATCGCTGGGCAATTCGGTATCGGTTACTACACCTGGGAGTCCTACACCTTGCAGAACTACCCCGACATCATCGTCGGCATGCTGCTGATCGGCGTGCTGGGCATGGGCAGCAGCGCGCTGGTCAAGCGCCTTGGCGCGCTGGCCACGCCGTGGATACGGAGGAGCGCGTGATGAGCAGTCATCAACAGCTGCCCGGGCGTATCGACGCGCAGGGTTTGTCGATTCGCCTGGGCCATGGGCGTGACGCGTTCGAAGCGGTGCAGGCGCTGGACTTTGCCATCGCCCCGGGCGAGTTCGTCTGCATCCTCGGGCCGTCCGGCTGCGGCAAGTCCACGTTGCTCGGCGCATTGGCCGGGCACCTTACCCCGGCCAGCGGCCAATTGCGGGTGGACGGGCAAGCGGTCGATGGCCCTTCGCCGCAACGGGGCATGGTGTTCCAGCATCACACCCTGCTGCCGTGGCGCAGCGTGCTCGACAACGTGGCCTTCGGCTTGAAGATGCAGGGGCAGGGCAAGGCCGAGCGCCAGCACCAGGCCGCCGAGATGCTGCAACTGGTCGGCCTGGGTGACTTCGCCCAACGCTGGCCCAGCCAGTTGTCCGGCGGCATGCAGCAGCGCGCCGAGATCGCCAGGGTGCTGATCAACCGCCCGCGCCTGTTGTTGATGGACGAACCCTTCGGCGCCCTTGATGCGCAGACCCGTGCGCGCATGCAGGAACTGCTGCTGGATATCTGGGCGCGCATCCGCACCACGGTGGTATTCGTCACCCATGACATCGACGAGGCGCTGTTCCTGGCCGATCGCATCCTGGTGATGAGCCCCCGGCCTGGGCGCTTTATCGAAGACCTGCGGCTGGACTTCGCCCGCCCGCGGCGCGCGAGCCTGCTGACCAGCCCCGAATTCACCCACCTCAAACGCCATTGCCTGGCGCTGCTGCGCCATGAAGAAGGCCGCGAACTGCCGCGCCTGACACCCTTGGGCCTGCCCGACACCGACCATCCTCCGCTGCGGATTGCGCTATGACTGAACGATTTACAGACAACCCCGATATCGTCGACCTGCTGCCACGCCTGAACGACCTGGATGCCGGTGTGCGGCGCATCGCCCTGATCGAACTGGCCGACCTGGAAGACCCGGACGGCCTGCCCTGGCTCACTGATGCGCTGTTGGTCGATGCCAATGCTGAGGTGCGCGCCGAAGCCGCGCGCCTGCTCGAAGCCTGGGAGACGCCGGAAGTGGTGCAGGGCCTGTGCGCCGCATTGGCCGACCCCGCCGAGCCGGTACGCCTGGCGGCTGCCCAGAGCCTGAGCGAGCTCAAGACCCAGGAGGCCGGGCAACTGATCCTGCCCTGGGCCACCCATGCCGATGCGTTCGTGCGGGCCAGCGCCCTGCGCGCCCTGCGCGAGCTGCGCCTGGAGGACGCCGCGGTGCCTGCGTTGCAGGCGTTGGCGGATGTGGATGCCGGCGTGCGCCGCGAAGCGGTGGGCATCCTGGGCTGGCTCAAGCATGCGCCGGCCTTGCCCGCGCTGGCGCAGCTGGCAGCCAACGAGCCGGATACCGAAGTGCGCCGCGCCGCCATTGGCGCGCTGGGCCTGGCCCGCGATGCCCGTGTGCTGCCGGCGCTGATCGGCGCCTTGGCCGATGAGGCCTGGCAGGTGCGTGAAGAGGCGGCGACCACCCTGGGCAAGGTCGGCCAGGCGGAAGCGGGCCAGGCCTTGATCGCGGCCCTGGCCGACAGTTACTGGCAGGTGCGCTTGCGCGCGGCGAGGGCCTTGGGCCGGCTGCGCCATGTGGCAGCGCTGGATGGGCTGGCGCAGTTGCTTGGCCATGGCATCGCCAACCTGCGCAAGGAGGCGGCGCTGGCGCTGGGTGAGCTGGGTGAAGCCCGGGCATTGCCGGCGTTGCAGGCGGCCGAGGCCGACAGCGATCCGGAAGTGCGCAAGGCGGTGCGCATCGCCTTGGCGCAGTTGCAGGGGGCGGTGTGATGAGCGCGCCCAGTGCATTGCGCAACCGCCGCGAACGCGGTGAGCTGCTGGTGCAGTGGGGCGAGGTCGAGCAGGTGATCAGCCACGCCCGACTGCGCGGTGCCTGCCCTTGCTCACAGTGCCGCGCGGCGCGGTTGAAGGGCGCGATTTCGCTGGTGGGCGAGGATGTCCGCGTGGCGCGGATCGAGGCCCAGGGGTATGGGGTGCAGCTGGTGTTCAGCGATGGGCATGAGCGGGGGATTTATCCTTGGGCCTATCTTCGCGAACTGGGCTGAAATCTATCGCGGGGCAAGCCCGCTCCCACGCTGTGGACTGCCCCCAAGACAATCCAATCCTTGGGGCAGTCCAGTTCGTGGGAGCGGGCTTGCCCCGCGATAGGGCCGGTACAGGCTTAAAGAGCAATCAACTCCGGCCGCAACCCTTCCACTCTTTGCACCACCGGCCGCAGATACCCGCCATCCCCGGTAATCTGGTGCAGCACCTTCTCGCGCAAGCCATGCAGCGCCACCCCGGTGCGTTGGCGCGGATGTGGCAGCCCAATCTCCACCACCGCCTTGATCCGCCCCGGCCGCGGTTCCAGCACCACCACCCGGTCGGCCAGGTAGGTCGCCTCTTCGGCATCGTGGGTCACCAGTAGAATGGTCACCCCCGAGCGCTCGCGAATCGCCAGCAGCTCGTCCTGCAACTGCTGGCGGGTCAATGCATCCAGGGCGCCGAACGGCTCGTCGAGCAGCAGGATGCGCGGGCTGGCCACCAGCCCCCGGGCGATCGCCACGCGTTGGGCCATGCCACCGGAGAGCTGGTGCGGGTAGGCCGATTCGAAACCGACCAGCCCCACCAGTTGCACGAACTCATGCACCCGGCGGGCGCGCTCGCCCTGGGTGAGCTTGTCGTTGACCAGCCCAAGGGCGATGTTCTGCTCCACCGTCAGCCAGGGGAACAGGCGGTGCTCCTGGAACACGATGCCGCGCTCGCCACCGATGCCGCTGACCACCTGGCCATCGACGCGGATCTGGCCGCTGTAGTCGTTGTCCAGGCCCACCAGCAGGCGCAGCAGGGTGGACTTGCCGCAGCCCGACGAGCCGACGATGGCGATGAATTCGCCCTGCTCGATCGACAGGTCGAAGTCGCGAATGGCTTCGAACGGCTGGCCGTCCACGCTGAAGGTCTTGCCGACTTTTTCGAAGCTGACCAGCGGTGGCGTGGCGTCAGGTTGATTGGCCGCGTGCAGGGCCGGGGTGATGAAGGCGTTCATGCGGATCTCCAGCGCGTGGCGCGCGATTCGAGGCGTTGGCCAAGGTGGCCGAGCAGGGCGCCGACCAGGCCGATCAGGACCATGGCGGCCATCACCTGGTCCATGCGGAACAATTGCTGGGCGCCGATCATCAGGCTGGCGATGCCGCCGTCCGAGGGCATGAAGTATTCGGCGCCGATGGTGCCCAGCCAGGCGTAGATCAGCGACAGGCGCAGGCCGGCGAAGATCGCCGGCGCAGCACCCGGCAGCACCAGCAGGCGCAGGCGTTGCGCCAGGCCCAGGCGCAGCGCCTGGGCCGCCTCGCCCAGCTGCGGCGACAGGCTGGCGATGCCGCGCTGGGTGGCGATCAGCAGCGGGAAGAACGCCGCCAGGGCGACGAACACCAGCTTGGCGCCTTCCCCCAGGCCGAACCAGGCGGTGAGCAAGGGTACCCAGGCAAACAGCGCCACCTGGCGCAGCGCCGACAGGCTCGGGCCGAGCAGGCGCTCGCTGCGTTGCGACAAGCCCAGCAGCAGCCCCAGGGCAAAGCCCGCGCCGCCACCGAGCAGCAACCCGGCCAGGGTGCGTTGCAGGCTCAGGCGCAAGGCTTCGCTCAGCGAACCATCCAGCAGCCCGGCAGACAGGCTGCGCAGTACATCCAGTGGTGAGGCGAGGATATTGACGTCTACCCAGCCAAAACTGTTGGCGCACTGCCACAGGGCCAGCAGCGCTGCCGGCAGCAACAGGCTCTGCCAGCCCTTGGCCACGGCGCCACGCGGCTGCTCGCCGGTGGCCGGTTGCGGCCAGTACAGCAGGCTGCGCTCCAGGCGCGAGAAGCCACGGTCCATCACCGCGCCGACCATGCCGATCAGCAGGATGCAGAGGAACACCAGGTCGAGCATGAACAGCTGGCGGCCCCAGACCATCAGGTAGCCGATACCTTCGCTGGAGGCCAGCAACTCGACCGCCAGCAGCGACGTCCAGCCGGTGGCCAGGGCCAGGCGTACCCCGGCGAGAAAGGCGGGCAGGGCAGCTGGCAGCAGCAGGCGCAGGAACAACAGGTGCGCGGGCAGGCGCAAGGTGGCGGCGGCTTCGCGCAGCTTGGGTTGGGCGTCGCGCACACCGACCAAGGTGTGCAGGGTGACCGGTACCACCACCGCCTTGACCAGCACCACCAGCTTGAGCACTTCGCCAATGCCGAAGAACAGCATGAACAGCGGGATCCAGGCCAGCGTGGGGATTTGCGCCAGGGCCACGAAGGTCGGCAGCACCAGGGTCTGCGCCCGCCGCGAAGCCCCCAGCCAGGTGCCCAGCAGCAGGCCACTGGCGATGCCCGCCAGCAACCCCCACAGCAGGCGTTGCAAGCTTATCCACAGGTGGCTCCACAGCTCACCGGAGCCAAACTCCAGGGCGCTTTGCCAGACCAGCGACGGCGCCGGCAGGATCTGCTCGCTCATCCAGTGCTCGCGGCTGGCCACCAGCCACAACGCCGCCAGCAGCACCGGCACGACCCAAGGCAGCGCGGCATGGCCGTAGGCGCGGCCTTGCGCCGCGAACGGGCCACGCAGCGGCCCCAGAAGCCATCTGGGCTTGCTCAAAACTCCGCTCATCCGGCCATCTCCCAAACCGTTCCTTGTTTATTCATTTATGGAATTAAAAGTTCACACAAATAACATTCAAGAGATAAGAGCATGCGCTCCCTGCATCGGGAAGCCCCAACCCGTTGCGTTTTCCTCATATTTTCCATGCGCTGCCTGCAAGCCGCCCCAAGGCCCGCATGGCCGCTGTTTTATGCCTTCTGGTTACTGAAGAATGACGTATTGATCTTTGTAGGTTCTAACCGGACCTGCCTAGCTTCTGGCCAAAGCGCCGGCCATCGCCGGTGGCAGCTTGCCAAGGAGCCTTGCCATGAAAACCCCTTTTCGCCACCTGCTCACCCCGCTGCTCGCCGGCTTGCTGAGCGCCTTGCCGCTGGCGGCGCTGGCCGCGCAGCCCGACGTGATCCGTATTGCCGTGCCCGACCTCAGCGCCGGCAGCAAGCCCAGCGCTGGTGGCGTGGTCGATGTATTGCGTGACCAGCAGTTGCTGGAAAAAGAGTTTGCCAAGGACGGCATCCGTATCGACTGGCGCTTCTTCAAGGGCGCCGGCCCCGTGGTCAACGAGGCGTTGGCCAACGGCCAGGCCGACTTCGCCTACCTGGGTGACCTAGCCGCCATCATCGGCAAGGCCAATGGCCTGGACACCCGCGTGCTGTCGGCCGGTGTGCGCGGGGTCAAGAGCTACCTCGGCGTGGTGCCGGGCTCGGGCATCCACAGCCTGGCAGACCTCAAGGGCAAGCGCGTGGCGGTGTTCCGCGGTACCGCCAACCAGCTGTCGTTCGCCAGCGCTCTGGCCAGCCAAGGGCTGTCCGAGCGTGAGCTGAAAGTCATCAACCTGGACTTCAACGCCGCCAACGCCGCGCTGGCGGCCAAGCAGATCGACGCCACCTGGGGCCTGTCCAACCTGTTGTCGCTGCGCGAACGCGGCCTGGTCGAGCTGCCGGTCAACTCCCGCGACCTCAAGGGCGCCGGCAGCACCCAGGCGGTGCTGCTGGGTACCGGCGACTTCATCCGCCAGCACCCCGAACTGGTGCAGCGCCTGGTCAATGCCCAGCTGCAGGCGGTGAAGTGGCTGCGCGACGAGCACAACCGCGACGCCTACATCGACCTCGTGGCCACCACCGCCAACTGGCCGAAGAGCATCCTGCGCGATGACCTGGCCCAGGAAAACCTTGCCGCCTACTTCGACCCGCGCCTGGACGCCGGCTTCGTCGGCCTGCTGCAACAGGGCGTCGACCTGGCCGCCAAGGAGCGCCTGATCCGCCGGGATTTCCAGGTAAGCGAGTGGGTAGAACCGCGCTTCCTCGATGCCGCCCTGCGACAGGACCAGGCCGTGCAGGCCGCCCGCTGATTCAAAACCCCGACAAAAACCCTGAGGACCACGACCATGAGCAACGCCGCACTGGCTACCGCGCCACACACCCTTGAGCTGGATATCCACCCCGTCGCCGGGCGCATCGGCGCCGAGATCCGTGGCGTCAAACTGTCCGCCGACCTCGACCCGGCCACC
Organism: Pseudomonas sichuanensis; assembly: GCF_024749065.1. Lineage (NCBI taxonomy): Bacteria > Pseudomonadati > Pseudomonadota > Gammaproteobacteria > Pseudomonadales > Pseudomonadaceae > Pseudomonas > Pseudomonas sichuanensis. The sequence continues at coordinate 221,033 of NZ_CP087185.1, forward strand.
ATCGACGCGATTCAGGCGGCGCTGGTGCAGCACAAGGTGATCTTCTTCCGCGGCCAGGACCACCTCGATGACATCGGCCAGGAGGCCTTCGCCCAATTGCTGGGCGAGCCGATCGCCCACCCCACGGTGCCGGTGGTGGACGGCACCAGCTACTTGCTGCAGCTGGATGGCGCCGAGGGCCAGCGGGCCAATTCCTGGCACACCGACGTGACCTTCGTCGATGCCTACCCCAAGGCCTCGATCCTGCGCAGCGTGGTGGCCCCGGCTTCGGGTGGCGACACGGTATGGGCCAACACTGCCGCCGCCTACCAGGAGCTGCCGGAACCCCTGCGCGCGCTGGCCGACCAGCTCTGGGCGGTGCACAGCAACGAGTACGACTACGCCAGCGTGAAGCCGGACGTGGACCCGGCCAAGCTCGAGCGCTACCGCAAGGTGTTCACCTCGACGGTGTACGAAACCGAGCACCCGGTGGTGCGGGTGCACCCGATCAGCGGCGAGCGGGCGCTGCAGCTGGGGCATTTCGTCAAACGCATCAAGGGCTATTCACTGGCCGATTCACAGCACCTGTTCGCGGTGTTGCAGGGGCATGTGACGCGCCTGGAGAACACTGTGCGCTGGCGCTGGCAGGCGGGGGATGTGGCGATCTGGGATAACCGCGCGACCCAGCACTACGCGGTGGACGACTATGGCACCCAGCCACGCGTGGTGCGCCGGGTCACCCTGGCGGGCGAGGTGCCGGTGGGGGTGGATGGGCAGTTGAGCCGGACCACACGCAAAGGTTAAGACCACGTAATGCCAGTCAGCTAAGGCAGTTGGGGTCGCTGTGCGACCCTTCGCGGGTAAATCGCAGCGGCGAACCGCCGCTCCCACAGGTTCCGTGCGATCTCTGTGGGAGCGGGTTTACCCGCGAAGGGCTGCAAAGCAGCCCCAATAGGTGCGATGAAGCCCTAACTGACTGGCATTAGCCGCTTGCGGTGCGGGGTTTACTTGTCACCTTCGTGGGTCAACTCCAGCACCCGGTCCACCAGCTTGTAGATGCCGCCGGCAGCTTCGCTGATCGACTTGGCCAGCATGTAGGCCGGGGTGGTCACCAGCTTGCGCTGGGTGTCTTCGACGATGTCATGCACATCGCACTCCTGGTGGGTGCCGCCCATCTTCACCACAGCCGCGCTGGTGCCGGTGTCGTTACCGATGGTGCAGACCACGCCTGGGCCGTAGATCTTGGCTGCCAGGGCTGGCGAGATGCACATCAGGCCCACCGGTTTGCAGGCATCGGCGAAGGCTTCAGCCAGGGCCAGCACGTCGGGGTTAACGCTGCAATTGGCGCCTTCAACGGCGAAGTTGGAGAGGTTCTTCGCGGCGCCGAAACCGCCGGGTACGATCAGCGCGTCGAAGTCTTCGACCTTGGCCTCGCGAATGTCCTTCACCTCGCCCCGGGCGATGCGTGCCGACTCGACCAGCACGTTGCGCGACTCGGGCATCTGTTCGCCGGTCAGGTGATCGATCACATGCATCTGCGCAATGTTCGGTGCGAAGCACTGCACCTGGGCGCCGCGCTGGTCGAGGCGCAGCAAGGTGATCACGCTCTCGTGGATTTCGGCGCCGTCATAGACGCCACAGCCGGAAAGGATCACCGCTACTTTCTTGGTCATGCTCATTACTCCAGTGTCGAGGCGCTAAATGTCCTCTAGTTTGGCAGATGTGGCCATAGGGGTTCGGCCAGGCGCGGCCTAGGCTTTGTACGAAAAGTGCCTGCGCGACGATCATGCTGCGTTGAAAACAGGCTCGGAATGCTCATTTGCAACCAGCAAACTCCGCTTCCTCGCCTGTTTTCGCCTTGCCTGATCGCCGCTCGGCGACTTTTCGTACAAACCCGAATCTCTTGCGACACCCTTGGAGACTGCCGCCGATGGACCTGATTCTGCTGGCTGTGCCGATGTTCTTTGTGCTGATCGCCGTGGAGCTGGTCGCCGACCGCGTGCGCGGCCAGCGCAACTATCGACTGGCCGATTCGATCAACAGCCTGAGCACCGGCGTGCTGTCGACCAGTACCGGCCTGCTGGCCAAGGGCGTCGGGCTGCTCACCTATGCCCTGGCCTGGGAACACCTGGCGCTGCTGCGCCTGCCGGCCGAGGCCTGGTGGGTATGGGTGGGCGCCTTCGTGCTCTACGACTTCTGCTATTACTGGCTGCACCGCATGGGCCACGAGCGCAACGTGCTGTGGGCCGCGCATTCGGTGCATCACCAGAGCGAGGAATACAACCTCACCACGGCGCTGCGCCAGACCAGCAGCGGCTTCATCTTCTCGTGGATCTTCTACCTGCCGCTGGCGCTGCTCGGCGTGCCGCCGGTGGTGTTCATCACCGTGGCGTCGCTGAACCTGCTGTATCAGTTCTGGGTGCATACCCGCCATGTGCCCAAGCTGGGCTGGCTCGAATGGGTGCTGATCACGCCGTCCAACCATCGTGTCCACCATGCGCAGAATCCTCGCTATTTGGATTGCAACTACGGCGGTGTGTTCATCTTCTGGGACCGGCTGTTCGGCACCTTCCAGGAAGAGGACGACGATGAGCCGGTGATCTTCGGCGTGACCACGCCGTTGGCCAGCTGGAACCCGCTGTGGGCCAACCTGCAGTTCTATGCGCAGCTGTGGGCGGATGCCCGGCGCACCGGCCGCCTGTGGGACAAGCTGCGCATCTGGTTCATGCCCACCGGTTGGCGCCCGGCGGATGTGGCGGCTGCCGATCCGCACCCCAAGCAGGACCTGGCGCGTTTTCGCAAGTTCGCCATCGCGCTGCACGGCATGCAGCAGCTGTACGTGGTTGTGCAGTTCGCGGTGTACGTGGCGCTGGGCAGTTACTTGATGGACGTGGCCGAGCGGGTGCCGTTCGCCGCGCTGCTGCTGGGCTGGGCGGTGATGGCGTTCGGCTTGTTCGCGTTGGGCGCGGCGCTGGAAGACCGGCCCTGGGCAGGGCGCATGGAGTTGCTGCGGCTGCTTTTGAATGCGCCGGCACTGTATCTGGCCGGCGCTTCGGGGTTAGTGCTGGTCACGCCCCTGGCTTGGGGGCTGCTCCTGGCTTACAGCTTGCTCAGCTTGTGCTTCCTGGCCTTCTGCCGCCGCGCGGCGCTCGGCGCGCTGGGTACGGAAGCGCCGGCGCAGCCAGAGCAGCAAGCCCAGGCCCAGCAGGGCGCCGAGCACCCATAGCTCGTACTTCTTGATACTGCCCAGCATGCCTTCGAGGATGGCGCCGAAGTGGTAGGCGGCAAGCCCCAGCGCGAGGGCCCAGACCGCGGCGCCAATACCATTGAGCAGCAGGTAGCGGCGTGGCGGGTAGCCGGACAGGCCGATGGCCACTGGCATCACCGTGCGCAGGCCGTAGACGAAGCGGAAACTCAGGACCCAGAGGTCGGGGTGGCGGCGGATATGCTCCAGCGCCCGGTCACCCATGGCCTGCCAGCGCGGCTTGCGGGCGAGGATCTTGCGCCCGTGGCGGCGGCCCATGAAGTACCACAGCTGATCGCCGGCATAGCTGCCGCAGAACGCCACCAGCACCACCAGCTTGATGTCCATGTATTCGCGGAACGCCAGAAAACCTGCGAGCACGAGAATGGTCTCGCCTTCGAAGAACGTGCCGAGAAACAGGGCGAAATAGCCGAAATCGTTCAGGAATTGTTGAAGCATTTTCTGACGTGCTGGCGAAATGAACGCGCAGCCTACCCCTTCGTGCTCGTTCGGGAAAGTGTCCAAATGTGTCTCGACGTGAACATTTCCTACAAGGACAATGACTGCGGCCACAAGTCGCAGGGTTGCCCTTGGGTGTAACACAGGCGTCATAATGGCCGCTTATAACTGTCGCGCTCGCCCGCCTGCGCGGGCTCAGGAGTCTGCCGTGAGCTTTACCCCCGCCAACCGTCTGTTTCCTGCCACCCGCCTGCGTCGCAACCGCCGGGACGACTTTTCCCGTCGCCTGGTTCGCGAGAACACCCTGACCGTCGATGACCTGATCCTGCCGGTATTCGTCCTGGACGGCGAGAACCGCCGTGAGGAAGTACCCTCGATGCCGGGCGTCGAACGCCTGTCGATCGACCTGCTGCTCGAAGCTGCACAGGGCTGGGTGGAACTGGGCATTCCGGCGCTGGCGCTGTTCCCGGTAACGCCGACCGAGAAGAAATCCCTCGATGGCGCCGAAGCCTGGAACCCGGACGGTATCGCCCAGCGTGCCACTCGTGCCCTGCGCGCGCGCTTCCCGGAGCTGGGGGTGATCACCGACGTGGCGCTGGACCCGTTCACCACCCACGGCCAGGACGGCATCCTCGATGAAGAGGGTTACGTTCAGAACGACATCACCGTCGATGCCCTGGTGCGCCAGGCCCTGTCCCACGCCGACGCCGGCGCCCAGGTCGTCGCCCCGTCCGACATGATGGACGGCCGCCTCGGTGCAATCCGCGAGGCCCTGGAACTGGCCGGCCACGTCAACGTGCGCATCATGGCCTACTCGGCCAAGTACGCCAGTGCCTACTACGGCCCGTTCCGCGACGCGGTCGGCTCGGCGCTGAACCTGGGCAAGGCCAACAAGGCGTCCTACCAGATGGACCCGGCCAACAGCAACGAAGCCCTGCACGAAGTGGCCCTGGACCTGGCCGAAGGCGCCGACATGGTTATGGTCAAGCCGGGCATGCCGTACCTGGACATCGTCCAGCGGGTGAAAGCCGAGTTCAAGGTGCCGACCTTCGCCTACCAGGTCAGTGGCGAGTACGCCATGCACATGGCCGCGATCCAGAACGGCTGGCTCAGCGAAGCCGTGATCCTCGAATCCCTTACCGCCTTCAAACGGGCAGGTGCCGATGGCATCCTGACGTATTTCGCCGTGCGCGCCGCTCAAATGTTGAGAGGGCAATAACGCCCTCACAGGAACCTCAGATGAATAACGAAGTGCTCACACCTGTCGCGATCAAGGATGCCCAGGCCGTGCCCGAAGAGATGGTGCAGACCCCGCCCGACCTGCCGCCGGCAGCAGAGGCCGAGCCTGCGCCTGTGGTCGAAACCGTGGCCCCAGCACCGGCGCCGGCCCCGGCAATCGCCGTGCCGAGCCTGGACGACAGCAGCCTGTACATTCATCGCGAGCTTTCCCAGCTGCAGTTCAACATCCGCGTGCTGGAGCAGGCGCTGGATGAGTCGTACCCGCTGCTCGAGCGGTTGAAGTTCCTGCTGATCTTCTCCAGCAACCTGGACGAGTTCTTCGAGATCCGCGTGGCGGGGCTGAAGAAGCAGATCAACTTCGCCCGTGAGCAGGCGGGGGCCGACGGCCTGCAGCCGCACCAGGCGCTGGCGCGAATCAGCGAGTTGGTGCACATCGAGGTGGAGCGCCAGTACGCGATCCTCAACGACGTGTTGCTGCCGGAGCTGGAGAAGCACCAGATCCGCTTCATCCGCCGCCGCTACTGGACGCCCAAGCTCAAGACCTGGGTGCGCCGCTACTTCCGCGACGAGATCGCCCCGATCATCACCCCGATCGGCCTCGACCCGACTCACCCGTTCCCGCTGCTGGTGAACAAGAGCCTGAACTTCATCGTCGAGCTCGAAGGCGTCGATGCCTTCGGCCGCGACTCGGGCCTGGCGATCATCCCGGCGCCGCGCCTGCTGCCACGGGTGATCCGTGTGCCGGAAGAGGTCGGCGGCGCTGGCGACAACTATGTGTTCCTGTCGTCGATGATCCACGCCCACGCCGATGACCTGTTCCAAGGCATGAAGGTCAAGGGCTGCTACCAGTTCCGCCTGACCCGTAACGCTGACCTGGCGTTGGACTCCGAAGAGGTCGACGACCTGGCCCGCGCCCTGCGCGGCGAGCTGTTCTCGCGCCGCTATGGCGACGCGGTACGCCTCGAGGTGGCCGACACCTGCCCGAAACACCTGTCCGACTACCTGCTCAAGCAGTTCAGCCTGAGCGAGAGCGAGCTGTACCAGGTCAACGGCCCGGTCAACCTGACCCGTCTGTTCAGCATCACCGGCCTCGACAGCCATCCGGAGCTGCAGTACACGCCGTTCACCCCGGCGATCCCCAAGCTGCTGGTGAATGCCGACAACATCTTCAGCGTGATCGGCAAGCAGGACATCCTGCTGATGCACCCGTTCGAGTCCTTCACCCCGGTGATCGACCTGCTGCGCCAGGCCGCCAAGGACCCGCACGTGCTTGCCGTGCGCCAGACTCTGTACCGTTCGGGCGCCAACTCGGAGATTGTCGACGCCCTGGTGGACGCGGCGCGTAACGGCAAGGAGGTCACTGCGGTGATCGAATTGCGCGCCCGCTTCGACGAAGAGTCCAACCTACAGATGGCCAGCCGCCTGCAGGCCGCCGGCGCGGTGGTGATCTACGGGGTGGTGGGCTTCAAGACCCACGCCAAGATGATGCTGATCCTGCGCCGCGAGCAGGGTGAGATCGTGCGTTACGCGCACCTGGGCACCGGCAACTACCACGCCGGCAACGCCCGCCTGTACACCGACTACAGCCTGCTGACCTCCGACGACGCCCTCACCGAGGACGTCGGCAAACTCTTCAGCCAGCTGATCGGCATGGGCAAGACCCTGCGCATGAAAAAGCTGCTGCATGCGCCGTTCACCCTGAAGAAGGGCATGCTCGACATGATCGCCCGGGAGACCCAGTTCGCCCTGGACGGCAAGCCGGCGCACATCATCGCCAAGTTCAACTCGCTGACCGATGCCAAGATCATCAAGGCGCTGTACAAGGCCAGCCAGTCGGGCGTGCGCATCGACCTGGTGGTGCGTGGCATGTGCTGCTTGCGTCCGGGCATCCCGGGGGTGTCGCACAACATCCACGTGCGCTCGATCATCGGCCGCTTCCTCGAGCACACGCGGGTGTTCTACTTCCTCAATGGCGGCGAGGAGCAGATCTACCTGTCCAGTGCCGACTGGATGGAGCGCAACCTCGACAAGCGAGTGGAGACCTGCTTCCCGGTGGAAGGCAAGAAATTGCTGCTGCGGGTGAAGAAGGAACTGGAAGGCTACCTGACCGACAACACCCAGGCCTGGACGCTGCAGCCGGACGGGCGCTACGTGCGCAGCTCGCCGACCGGCAACCAGAACCCGCGCAGTGCGCAGGCGGCGTTGCTGGAGCGGCTGAGCAACCCGGTGCTGAACGTACGCTAGCTGTGATGGCGAGCCGCTTCCCCTGTGGGAGCGGCTTCAGCCACGAAGCAGGCGACGCGGTGGATGGCACCGGCTACGCCGGTGTTCGCGGCTAAAGCCGCTCCCACATGGATCGTGGCAAGCATCGTAACTGTAGGAGCTTGCTTGCCAGCGATGAGGCCAGCACTGACAACACAAGACAGTTGCTCCCACAGGGATCGCGCTAGCCTTGCGGCAAGCATCGTAACTGTGGGAGCTTGCTTGCCAGCGATGAGGCCAGCACTGACAACACAAGACAGTTGCTCCCACAGGGATCGCGCTAGCCTTGCGGCAAGCATCGTAACTGTGGGAGCTGGCTTGCCAGCGATGAGGCCAGCACTGACAACATAAGACAGTTGCTCCCACAGGCCTCTGCCAAAACTGGCTTTCAGCGCACGCTAAGAACGAACCCAACCCGAGTCAGCCACTCCGCCTCGTTGGCGAAGTCGGCCTGGGTCAGCTGGTTCTGCTCCAGCCAGCCGTCAGGGAACACCACTTCCAGGCTGTCATCAGCGGCTTGCAGTTCCACCTTTGGCATCTGCTGGGTGCCGCGGATGTGGTGGAACAGGATGGCGAAGCGCAGCAGTACGCACAGGCGAATCAGCTTGACGCCTTCGTCGCCGAACTCGGCGAACTTGTCCTTGGGGATGTTGCGGCGGTGGCCGCGCACCAGCAGGGCCATCATCTGCTGGTCCTCGCGGGAGAAGCCCGACAGGTCGGAATGCTCGATCAGGTAGGCGCCGTGCTTGTGGTAGTGATAGTGGGCGATGTCCAGCCCCACTTCGTGCACTTTCGCTGCCCAACCCAGCAGATCGCGCCAATTGCCCTCTTCAAGGTCCCATGCCGCTGCCACCTGGTCGAAAGCGTGCAAGGCCTTGCGCTCGACGCGCGCGGCCTGGCCCTGATCGACGTGGTAGCGCTCCATCAGCGAGTTCAGGGTGCGTTCGCGCACGTCTTCATGGTGGTGGCGGCCCAGCAGGTCGAACAGCACGCCTTCACGCAGGGCGCCGTCGCAGTGGTCCATGCGTGCCAGTTCCAGGGCGTCGAAGATGGCCTCCAGGATTGCCAGGCCGGCCGGGAAGATCGCCCGGCGGTCGGGCTTGACCCCTTCGAAGTCGATCTTGTCGGTTTCGCCGAGCTTGAACAGTTTGCGCTTGACCCAGGCCAGGCCCTCGGCGTTGACCTCGCCGTTGCCCAGGCCGCCGGCCTTGATCGCCGCGCCGATGGCGCGGATGGTACCGGACGAGCCGATGGCCTCGTCCCAGGTCAGGCGGTGCAGGGCGTTTTCGATGCTCATCAGCTCCAGGCGCGCGGCGGTGTAGGCCTGGGCATAGCGCGCCGGGGTGACCTTGCCATCGCGGAAGTAGCGCTGGGTGAAGCTGACGCAGCCCATCTGCAGGCTTTCGCGCAACAGTGGCTCGAAGCGCTGGCCGATGATGAACTCGGTGCTGCCGCCGCCGATGTCGGCGACCAGGCGCTTGCCGGGGGTATCGGCGAGGGTGTGGGAAACCCCCAGGTAGATCAGGCGCGCTTCTTCACGGCCGGAGATGACCTCGACCGGGTGGCCGAGAATGGCTTCGGCGCGCAGGATGAATTCGTTGCGGTTACGCGCTTCGCGCAGGGCGTTGGTGCCGACGATGCGCACCGCGCCGGCGGGCATGCCGTTGATCAGTTGGGCGAAGCGCTTGAGGCACTCCAGGCCCCGTTGCATGGCTTCTTCGCTGAGCTTGCGCTCTTCGTCGATGCCGGCAGCGAGCTGAACCTTTTCCCCGAGCCGCTCAAGAATGCGGATTTCCGTGTGATGGGCCTTGGCCACGACCATATGGAAGCTGTTGGAGCCCAGGTCGATGGCGGCGATCAGAGACAGGTTCTTCGCGGTGGTATGCGGCATGGTCTGGGGGTTCTCGGTCGTTAACCTGGCAATCGTGCCACGATCGTGGCCATCCGCCAACGCGCAGCACTGCAAGGCTTTGATGCATGGCAATGTGATAGCGATGTTATGACGGTGATATGACAGTTTCGATTCGTGGGGTCTTGCACAACTATAGATACAGTCAATCGCCCATGGCTTCCTGTCGCGTCAGGGTGCCGCTATGATGGGCAACGTTTTTTCTGCTTACGACCTTGGAGATTTCCATGAGCGACAAAATCAAACACGTCACCGACGCCAGCTTCGAAGCCGACGTACTCAAGGCCGAAGGCGCGGTATTGGTCGACTACTGGGCTGAATGGTGCGGCCCATGCAAGATGATCGCTCCGGTACTGGATGCCATCGCTGAAGACTACGCAGGCAAGCTGACCGTCGCCAAGCTGAACATCGACGAAAACGCGGAAACCCCGGCCAAGCACGGCGTGCGCGGCATCCCGACCCTGATGCTGTTCAAGAACGGCAACGTCGAAGCCACCAAGGTCGGCGCCCTGTCCAAATCGCAGCTGACCGCGTTCATCGACGCCCACCTGTGATGTGAAAAAGCCCCGCAAATGCGGGGCTTTTTTTATCTGTCGCAGTTGATCTGCGTGGGAGCGGGCTTGCCCCGCGATGGCGCCAGCCCAGATAAAAACCTGTCGATGTGTGTGGTCAAAACCACTAGACGTCGAAAAATGCAAGTGTTACATTCGGCCTCGCACTGCTTCTTTCAGTGCCCTCTGCACGCCGTCGCCGAAGCATCCCAATTCGAATCAGTACGCGATCCTGTCGCCATCTAGCGGCGCGGCCTCATTAAGCCAAAGCTTAACTCTCTCCCTTCTTACATGATTACGTCACTCCCCTTATGAACCTGACTGAACTCAAGCAAAAGCCGATTACCGATCTTTTGGAAATGGCCGAACAGATGGGCATCGAAAACATGGCCCGTTCGCGCAAACAGGACGTGATTTTCGCCCTGTTGAAGAAGCACGCGAAAAGCGGCGAAGAGATCTCGGGTGACGGCGTGCTGGAGATTCTCCAGGATGGTTTCGGTTTCCTGCGTTCCGCCGATGCCTCTTACCTGGCCGGCCCCGACGATATCTACGTTTCGCCCAGCCAGATCCGACGCTTCAACCTGCGCACTGGCGACACCATCGTTGGCAAGATCCGCCCACCGAAGGAAGGGGAGCGTTACTTCGCGCTGTTGAAGGTCGACACGATCAACTTCGATCGCCCGGAAAACGCGAAGAACAAGATCCTGTTCGAAAACCTGACGCCGCTGTTCCCGAACAAGCGTCTGAAGATGGAAGCCGGCAACGGCTCCACCGAAGACCTCACCGGTCGTGTCATCGACCTGTGCGCTCCAATCGGCAAAGGCCAGCGTGGCCTGATCGTCGCGCCGCCTAAAGCCGGTAAGACGATCATGCTGCAGAACATCGCGGCCAACATCACCCGCAACAACCCCGAGTGCCACCTGATCGTCCTGCTGATCGACGAGCGCCCGGAAGAAGTGACCGAAATGCAGCGCACCGTGCGCGGCGAAGTGGTCGCCTCCACCTTCGATGAGCCACCGACCCGCCACGTGCAGGTTGCCGAAATGGTCATCGAGAAGGCCAAGCGCCTGGTCGAGCACAAGAAGGATGTGGTCATCCTGCTCGACTCCATCACCCGTCTGGCCCGTGCCTACAACACCGTGATTCCGAGCTCCGGCAAGGTGCTGACCGGTGGTGTCGATGCCCACGCCCTGGAGAAGCCGAAGCGCTTCTTCGGTGCCGCGCGTAACATCGAAGAGGGCGGCTCGCTGACCATCATCGCCACCGCGCTGGTCGAGACCGGCTCGAAGATGGACGAAGTGATCTACGAAGAGTTCAAGGGCACCGGCAACATGGAGCTGCCACTGGACCGCCGCATCGCCGAGAAGCGTGTGTTCCCGGCCATCAACATCAACAAGTCCGGCACCCGCCGCGAAGAGTTGCTGACCGCCGACGACGAACTGCAGCGCATGTGGATCCTGCGCAAGCTGCTGCACCCGATGGACGAAATCGCCGCCATCGAGTTCCTGGTCGACAAGCTCAAGCAGACCAAGACCAACGACGAGTTCTTCCTGTCGATGAAGCGCAAGTAAGCTTCGCGTCTGGCTGCAACTGGGGCTGCTGTGCAGCCCATCGCTGGCAAGCCAGCTCCCACAAGGATCACACCTGACCCTGTGGGAGCTGGCTTGCCAGCGATGGGTCGCGCAGCGGCCCCAAGTCATTTTTGGCCTTTACCCCGCCAACGGCGCTACACTCTGCACCCCCGACCGATACGGCCAATACGAGGCTCATGCATGCAGTATCGCGATTTGCGCGACTTCATCCGTGGCCTGGAACAGCGCGGTGAACTCAAGCGCATCCAGGTTCCCATCTCCCCTGTCCTGGAAATGACCGAAGTCTGCGACCGCACCCTGCGCGCCAAGGGCCCGGCATTGCTGTTCGAAAAACCCACCGGCTTCGACATCCCGGTACTGGGCAACCTGTTCGGCACCCCCGAGCGCGTGGCCATGGGCATGGGCGCCGAGTCGGTCAGCGAGCTGCGCGAAATCGGCAAGCTGCTGGCGTTCCTCAAGGAGCCCGAGCCGCCGAAGGGCTTGAAGGACGCCTGGTCGAAACTGCCGATCTTCAAGAAGGTCGTGTCGATGGCGCCGAAGGTGGTCAAGGACGCGGTGTGCCAGGAGGTGGTGGTCGAGGGCGATGACGTCGACCTCGGGCAACTGCCGATCCAGCACTGCTGGCCGGGCGACGTGGCGCCACTGATTACCTGGGGCCTGACCGTCACCCGCGGCCCGAACAAGGACCGGCAGAACCTGGGTATCTATCGCCAGCAGGTGATCGGCCGCAACAAGGTCATCATGCGCTGGCTGAGCCACCGCGGCGGTGCCCTGGACTACCGCGAGTGGTGCGAAAAGCACCCCGGCCAACCCTTCCCGGTGGCCGTTGCCCTGGGTGCGGACCCGGCGACTATCCTCGGTGCCGTGACCCCGGTCCCGGACACCCTGTCCGAATACGCCTTTGCCGGCCTGCTGCGCGGTAACCGCACCGAGCTGGTGAAATGCCGTGGCAGTGACCTGCAGGTGCCGGCCACCGCCGAGATCATCCTCGAAGGTGTGATCCACCCGGGCGAAATGGCCCCGGAAGGCCCGTACGGTGACCACACCGGCTACTACAACGAGGTGGACAGCTTCCCGGTGTTCACCGTCGAGCGCATCACCCATCGGCAAAAACCGATCTACCACAGCACCTACACCGGCCGCCCGCCGGATGAGCCGGCGATCCTCGGCGTGGCGCTGAACGAAGTGTTCGTGCCGATCCTGCAGAAGCAGTTCCCCGAGATCGTCGACTTCTACCTGCCGCCCGAAGGCTGCTCGTATCGCATGGCGGTGGTGACCATGAAAAAGCAGTACCCAGGCCATGCCAAGCGCGTGATGCTGGGTGTCTGGTCGTTTCTGCGACAGTTCATGTACACCAAGTTCGTTATTGTCACCGACGACGATATCAACGCCCGCGACTGGAACGATGTGATCTGGGCCATCACCACGCGCATGGACCCCAAGCGTGATACGGTGATGATCGACAACACTCCCATCGATTACCTCGACTTCGCGTCGCCGGTGTCGGGGCTGGGGTCGAAGATGGGCCTGGATGCCACGCACAAATGGCCGGGCGAGACTACACGCGAATGGGGCCGGGTCATCGTCAAGGACGAGGCCGTCACCCGCCGTATCGATGAGCTGTGGGATCAGTTGGGAATAGATTGATGCAGGTAACCTTGCAGCCGTCCGGCGCGGTGCTGGCGGTGGAACCGGGCGAAAGGATTCTGGATGCGGCGCGGCGCCTGGGCTACGACTGCCCGAACAGCTGCCGTAACGGCAACTGTCATGTCTGCGCCGCGCTGTTGGTGGAAGGGCGTATCCGTCAGGAAGGCGTCATTCGCGATCACGGTGAGTTGTTCACCTGCATCGCCGAGCCGCTGGAGGACTGTGTCTTGCTGTGGGACGGTGTGCTGGCCCTGGGCGAGCTGCCGGTGCGCAAACTGGCCTGCACCGTCAGCGAGTGCGTCGACGTCGGTGGCGATGTCTGGCGCGTGCGCCTGCGCGCACCCGCTGGCAAGCCGCCGCGTTACCACGCCGGGCAATACCTGATGATCGAGCGTGAAGGGGCGGACAAGGCCGCTTTCTCGCTGGCCTCTGCGCCCCATGGCGGGCGTGAGCTGGAGCTGCATGTGCTGGCTCGTGAAAGCAGCGCCGTGCAGTTGATCGAGCAGTTGCGACGCAATGGCCTGGCGCGCATCGAGCTGCCCTTCGGTGATGCGCATCTGGCCGAACTGCCCGATGGCCCGTTGGTGCTGATTGCCGCCGGTACCGGCATGGGCCAGATGCACAGCCTGGTCGAGCACTGCCGCGCCCAGGGCTTCAAGCACCCGGTGCACCTGTACTGGGGCGTGCGGCGGCCCGAGGACTTCTACCAGATCGAGCACTGGGCCGAGTGGGAGCGCCTGGCCAACCTGTTCCTGCACAAGGTGGTCAGCGACCTGTGCGGTTGGGAAGGGCGTTGCGGCCTATTGCACGAAGCGGTCTGCGAAGACATCGGTGACCTCAACCAGGTACACGTCTACGCCAGTGGCTCGCCGAACATGGTCTACGCCACCCTCGATGCCCTGGTAGAAGCCGGCATGGACCCGCATCGCATGCGCGCCGACGTCTTCGCCTACGCGCCGCGCGGTTGATACCCGGCGGCACACCGCAAGGGTGTGCCGTTATTAATAACCAACTTTTTTCCCGTTGATTATATGGCGTGGATTATTGCCGAGACGGTTAATAACTTTCGCTATACTCGAAACATTACTTCCCGTTCGGCGGAAGATTTAATGAAATCTTGCATTCAGGCTTGAGACCGACGTGCGATCTACTTTACGTTAGGCGCAGTGGCATTCGCGGGTGAACCCGCTCCCACAGGGCCGGCGTTGCTCTTGTAGGAGCGGGTTTAGCCGCGAATACGTTGGTTCAGGCTCTGCAGTAATCGCGATCGAACGCGCACTTCAGTAGTTCACAGGAAATAATGGCGGCAGCTCATGTCGACACTTGAAAGTTTGTCCTGGCAAATCTCATATCCGCCGTCACTCGATTTCGGGCAGCAATTGACCCGCGAACAACTGCAGCACTCGATGCAGCAAACAATGGCCCAGCACACGGGTGGCCCGGTGTGGCTGTTCGCCTATGGCTCGTTGATCTGGCGCCCTGAGTGCAATTCGGTCGAGCGCCAGCGGGCGCGGGTGCATGGTTATCACCGTGGCCTTTACCTGTGGTCTCACGAGCATCGCGGCACCCCGGAATGCCCTGGGCTGGTGTTCGGCCTTGATCGTGGCGGTTCGTGCAGCGGTTTCGCCTACCGCCTGGACGAGAGCAACCTGGACGATTCGCTGATGGCCCTGTGGCAACGCGAGATGCCTTATCCGGCCTATCGCCCGCACTGGCTCAGTTGCCGCCTGGGTGACGGCAGTAAGGTGCAGGCCCTGGGCTTTGTGCTGGAAAGGCACCTGCCGTGCTACGCGGGTAACCTGCCAGACACCCTGTTCAGCCAGATCCTCGCCAGCGCCACAGGGCGCTATGGCACCACGCGCGAATATGTGGAGCAGACGCTCAATGCCCTGCGCAGCCACCAGATGCCGGACCGCAACCTGGAGGCGCGGTTCAGGCGTTGCCATAACCTGCGTGAGGTCTGATCGCGGGGCAAGCCCGCTCCCACGCCAAGGGCCGAGATCGAGCTGCCGCGCGTGGGAGCGGGCTTGCCCCGCGATGAGGTCTATCGGGCCACCACCACCAGCTTGCCCACCGCCTGGCGCTGCGCCAGCCGCTCGATCGCCGCACCCCCTTCAGCCAATGCATAGGTCTGCGAAACCAACGGCTTCAGCTTGCCCTCGGCATGCCAGGCAAACAGCTGGCGGAAGTTGGCCGCGTTGTCCTCCGGCTGGCGCTGGGCGAACGCTCCCCAGAACACCCCGATCACTGCCGCGCCCTTGAGCAGCGCCAGGTTCACCGGCAGCTGCGGGATCGTGCCGCTGGCAAAGCCCACGACCAGCAGCCGCCCTTTCCACGCCAAACCGCGCACGGCCTGGTCGAACAACGCACCGCCCACCGGGTCGTAGACCACGTCCACCCCCTGGCCGCCGGTCAGGCGCTTGATCTCGTCCTTCAGGCTGGCCTGGCTGTAGTCGATCAGTTCATCGGCCCCGGCTGCTTTGGCCACCGCCAGCTTGTCGGCGCTGCTGGCGGCCGCGATCACCCGAGCACCCAGGGCCTTGCCGATTTCCACCGCAGCCAGGCCCACGCCCCCCGAGGCGCCCAGCACCAACAGGGTCTCGCCGGCCTTGAGCTGGCCGCGCTGGGTCAGCGCGTGCATCGAGGTGCCGTAGGTCATGCCGAAGGCGGCGGCGGTGGTGAAGTCCATGCCCGCGGGGATCGGCAACAGGTTGTAGAACGGCACCGCCACCTGCTCGGCGAAAGCGCCCCAGCCGGTCAGGGCCATGACCCGGTCACCGACCTTGAACGCGCCGGCCTTCTCGCCGACCGCTGCGACCACGCCGGCCGCCTCACCACCGGGCGAGAACGGCAGGGGCGGCTGGAACTGGTACTTGCCTTCGATGATCAGGGTGTCGGGAAAGTTGACCCCGGCGGCATGCACCTCGAGCAGGATCTCGTTCTTCTTCGGCGCGGGGCTGGCGACCTCTTCCAGAACCAGGTCCCGCGCCGGGCCCAGGGCTTTGCACAACAAGGCTTTCATCAGGGCTATTCCTTTGCGTGTGGTGGCCGATAAGTGTAGGAGGGCCGTTTGGCGGGTCAACGAGCATGGTCCGCCCTGATGTGCCGGCATAAGCCCGGGCTTGGGTTTGCCCGGCGCGCTGGGTAAGCTGGCGCCAACTGTATTGAGGAGCGTAATTGGTGAAAGCGTGGATCTTGATGGTGCTGGCCCTGATGCTGCCAGCCGCGGCGATGGCCGAGGAGGCCAAGGAAGGGGCGCCCAAGGTGAGCTATATCAGCCTCAGCCCGCCCTTCGTCGGCAACTATGCCCTCGACGGCAGCCCCAAGCTGCGTGTGTTCAAGGCCGACGTTGCCCTGCGCGTGACCGGCGATGCCGCCGCCGCCGCGGTCAAGCACCACGAGCCGCTGATCCGCAACCAGCTGGTGGCGCTGTTCACCCAGCAGGGTGTGGACAACATGAGCAACGTCGAAGCCAAGGAAAAACTGCGCCAGGACGCGCTCAAGCAAGTGCAGCAGGTGATGGAAGCCGAAGAGGGCAAGCCGATCGTCGAGGACCTGCTGTTCAACAACCTGATCGTGCAGTGATCAACGGCCCAGGGCGATGATCGCCGCCCACTGGGCCGCGGTCACCGGCATCACCGACAGGCGGCTGCCCTTCTGCACCAGCGGCAGTTCTTCGAGGGCGGCCTGCTGTTTGAGCAGGCCCAGGCCGAGTACCTGGCGGAAGGTCTGCACATGCTCTACGTCCACGGCGCTCCAGGGGTTCTTGTCGGCGTTGGCCTTGGGGTCGTGATAGTGGCTTGCAGGGTCCAGCGCGGTCGGGTCCGGGTAGGCGGCGGCGCTGATCCGGGCTATGCCGGCCACGCCGGGTTGCGGGCAGCTGGAGTGATAGAAGAAAAACTTGTCACCGACGCTCATGGCCCGCAGAAAGTTGCGCGCCTGGTAGTTGCGTACCCCGTCCCAGCGGGCGCTGCCGAGCTTTGCCAGGCCTTCGATGGAGAGCTCGTCGGGCTCGGATTTCATCAGCCAGTAGGCCATGGATACTGCTCCTGAAAGGGTTTGAAATAACTCGTTGCATCAAACCGACAGCCGGTTGGCGTCAACGTTTGCGTGTGGGCTCACGTTGGCGGAAAATGCGCCGATTTTAAAGACAGACGCTCCGGCCGCCACCCATAAAGGCGCCGAGCACGGACAGTTTGCCTAGGGGGGCATTCGATGAAACAACGTAAACCGGACCTGCTCTGGATCCTCGCCTTCATTTTTGGCCTGGGCGTGGTGACTACCGGTTATGCGCAGGGCCTGTGGGAACGCAAGCTGGACGCCGCCAGCCAGCAGATGCCGGTCGACCCGGCGCAACAGCGGCGCTGATCCACATTTTCGAGCCTGATCACCTCGGCGCCAGGTACCTGTCACGGTCCGAGACCGTCCCCCGCAGCGGTACATCCCAGCTGGCCTGAGCGAGGCGTTCGACCTTCTGGCATTCGTGCGCCAGCCCCAGCAGCAACGGCTTCTTCCAGGCCTTGCGCCGCCCCAGGTAGGCCAGGCTGCGGTCGTAGAAGCCACCGCCCATACCCAGGCGCCCCCCCATTTCATCGAAGCCAACCAGCGGCAGCAGGATCAGGTCCAGCGCCCAGACTGGTCGTTGGCGCTTGCGCTCGATCATCGGCTCCGAGATCCGGAAGCGATTAGGCCTTAGTTTCTCGCCCTGCTCGAAGCGCTGGAACACCATGCGCGTGCGTGGCCAGGCGTGCAGCACCGGCAGGTAGACGCGCTTGCCGCGCTTGTGGGCCTCGCGCAACAGCAGGCGCGGGTCGATCTCGCCGTCGTTGGGCAGGTACAGGGCAATGTGGCGGGAGCGGCGGAACACCGGATCCTGCGCCAGCTGGCGGTACAGGCCAAGGGCGGCCTGGCTTTGCTGGGCGGGTGTGAGGGCGCGGCGCGCATTGCGCAGCAGGCGGCGAAGCTGGGGGCGGGTGAGCGGCGCGGTGTCGGTCATGGCACGGGCGATCCCTGAAGAAACGAAAAGCCCGCCGTTGGAGGCGGGCAGTTCTGAATGCAGGCTCCCCGACAAGACCGCTATCGGTGTAGCCCTTGAACCCGAAAGTTCAAGGTGGAGATTGCAGGGGGCGTTAAGGCTTTCCGTCGGGCGGACATGCACACCGGCCCCAGCGTGCAACCCCCGTGGTTGTGCGTATCGGCTCAGGGACATAACCGACTGGCGCATCCCCCAGGGAGTGGCGCCAGTATACCAATCTCAGTCGCTTTTGCTAACCGGATCGTCGGACAGCGCCTGATCGACCCGTTCCAGCAGGTCACGCACCTGCTCGCGGGTGGTGCCACCACTGCTGGCCGCTTCCGGTCGGTCCTGGCGGTGCAGCAGCTCGTGGGTGATGTTCAGGGCGGCCATGACCGCGATGCGGTCGGCACCGATCACTTTGCCGCTGCTGCGGATCTCGCGCATCTTGCCGTCGAGGTAACGGGCGGCGCCGACCAGGTTGTTGCGCTCCTCGGGCGGGCAGATGATCGAGTATTCCTTGTCGAGGATCTGGACGGTGACGCTATTGCTTGAACTCATGAGTCTTGCTCCAGGGCCTTGAGGCGCAGGATCATCGATTCGATCTTGCGCTTGGCGATCTCGTTCTTTTCGATGAGGTGGGCGCGCTCCTCGCGCCAGGTTTTTTCCTGCGCTACTAAGAGTGCGTTTTGCCGTTTTAGTTGCTCGACCCGCTCGATCAGCGACTCGAACCGGCTCATCAGCGCTTGCAGGTCGTTCTCTTGCATGGGTTGCACTCGATTCGCTCCATCGTCGACTCACCTTGCGATCATGCCCGCACAGTCGCCACGCGGCCAGTGCTGATGGTCTTGGCGCGCCTGCCGGTGCTAGGATACAAGGCCTTCATTCTAGTCATTGCGCCGTCTGGCGCCTAGCTGCCCATGCCCAATACCCAATCGCCCTACATCGCCTTCGCCATGCTGCTGTCCAGCAATGGCCACACTGTCACCCCGGCCGAGCTGCATGGCCTGCTGATCGGCCGCAGCTGCGCCGGTGCCGGCTTCGATGCCGATGCCTGGCTGGCCGACGCCGCCCAACTGCTGGAAACCGAACCCGGCGACACGGTCCGCAATGCCCTGGTCGGCCTGCAGGAGATGGTCAAGGCCGAGCTGACCGGCGAAGACGTCGCCATCGTGCTGCTGCTGCCTTCCGACGATGCCGCACTGAGCGACCGCGCCACCGCGCTGGGCCAGTGGTGCCAGGGCTTCATCACCGGTTTCGGTTTGAACGCCGGCGGCAAGGACCTGTCCACCGATGCCAAGGAAGTGCTCCAGGACCTGGTAGCCATCTCGCAAGTCCAGGAAGCGCTGGAAGAGTCCGAGGACGGCGAGAGCGACTACATGGAAGTCATGGAGTACCTGCGTGTCGCGCCGCTGCTGCTGTACACCCAGCTGGCCGCCCCGGCCGCGCCCGCGCCCAAGCCATCGCTGCACTGATCGATTCGGGGTCGTTTGCCCATGAGCCACATACCCAAGGCGGAGTACGCCCGTCGGCGCAAGGCGCTGATGGCGCAGATGGTCCCCAACAGCATCGCCATCCTGCCCGCCGCCGCCGTTGCCATTCGCAACCGCGACGTCGAGCACGTCTATCGCCAGGACAGCGACTTCCAGTACCTCAGCGGCTTCCCCGAGCCCGAGGCGGTGATTGCCCTGATCCCCGGCCGCGAGCATGGCGAGTACGTGCTGTTCTGCCGCGAGCGCAACCCTGAGCGCGAGCTGTGGGATGGCTTGCGCGCCGGCCAGGACGGTGCGATGCGCGATTTCGGTGCCGATGACGCCTTCCCCATCACCGATATCGACGAGATCCTGCCCGGCCTGATCGAAGGCCGCGAGCGGGTCTACAGCGCCATGGGCAGCAACCCCGAGTTCGACCGCCGGCTGATGGACTGGATCAACGTGATCCGTTCCAAGGCCCGCCTGGGCGCGCAGCCACCGAACGAATTCGTTGCCCTGGATCATCTGCTGCACGACATGCGCCTGTATAAATCGGCGGCGGAAGTGAAAGTCATGCGCGAGGCCGCGGCGATCTCGGCGCGGGCCCATGTGCGGGCCATGCAGGCCTGCCGCGCCGGGCTGCACGAATACAGCCTGGAAGCCGAGCTGGACTACGAGTTCCGCAAGGGTGGGGCGAAGATGCCGGCCTACGGCTCGATCGTCGCGGCCGGGCGCAACAGCTGCATCCTGCATTACCAGCAGAACGACGCGCCGCTCAAGGACGGTGACCTGGTGCTGATCGACGCCGGTTGCGAGATCGACTGCTACGCCAGCGACATCACCCGCACCTTCCCGGTCAACGGGCGTTTTTCGCCGGAGCAGACGGCGATCTACGAACTGGTGCTCGCGGCCCAGGCCGCGGCCTTCGCGGTGATCGCCCCCGGCAAGCACTGGAACCATGCCCACGAGGCCACCGTGCGGGTGATCACCGAGGGCCTGGTGGAACTGGGCCTGCTCAAGGGCGAGGTGCAGGCGCTGATCGACAGCGAGGCCTATCGCGCCTTCTACATGCACCGCGCCGGGCACTGGCTGGGTATGGATGTGCACGACGTGGGCGAATACAAGGTCGGTGGCCAGTGGCGCGTGCTCGAACCGGGCATGGCCCTGACCGTCGAGCCGGGCATCTACATTGCCGCCGACAACCAGAACGTCGCGAAGAAATGGCGCGGCATCGGCGTAAGGATCGAAGACGACGTGGTAGTCACCAGGCAAGGTTGTGAAATCCTCACCTCGGGCGTGCCGAGAACCATCGCCGAAATCGAAGCGCTGATGCTCGATGCCCGCAAGGCTGTGGCATGAGCCGGGTCAACCTGGCGATCATCGGTGGCGGGCTGGTTGGCGCCAGCCTTGCCCTCACACTCCAGGCCGGGGCCAAGGCCCGCGGCTGGAAAATCCTGCTGATAGAGCCGTTCGCCCCGGGCGACAGCTTCCAGCCAAGCTACGACGCGCGCTCCTCGGCGTTGTCCTACGGCACCCGACAGATCTACGAGCAGTTGGGCTTGTGGCAGGCCATCAGCCGCCGCGCCGAGCCGATCAGCCAGATCCAGGTATCCGACCGTGGCCGCTTTGGCGCCACCCGCCTGGATGCGCGCGAAGAGGGCGTGCCGGCGCTGGGTTACGTGGTCGAGAACGCCTGGCTCGGCCAGTGCCTGTGGCAAGCCATCGACAACGAGGTGGTGAGCTGGCGCTGCCCGGCCGAGGTCAAGGCGATGCAGGCCATCGCCGGCGGCTACCGCCTGCAACTGGACGACGACACTTCGCTGGAGTGCGACCTGGCAGTGCTGGCCGACGGCGGCCGCTCTGGTTTGCGTGAACAGTTGGGCATCCATGTGCGCAGCACGCCCTATGACCAGAGCGCGCTGATCGCCAACATCACTCCGGGCGAGGCTCACCGCGGCCAGGCGTTCGAGCGTTTTACCGAGCAAGGCCCGATGGCGTTGCTGCCGTTGCCGGAAAACCGCTGTGCGCTGGTCTGGACCCGCCAGGGCATGGACGCCCGACGCCTGGCCGAGCTTGACGAGCGCAGCTTCCTGCGTGAACTGCAGGACGCCTTCGGCTACCGTCTCGGCGCCTTGCGTCAGGTGGGCGCAAGGCACCTGTACCCGTTGGCGCTGGTCGAGGCCCAGGAGCAGGTGCGCCCGCACCTGGTAGTGCTCGGCAACGCCGCCCACAGCCTGCACCCGATTGCCGGCCAGGGCTTCAACCTGTCGCTGCGTGACGTGCAGTCGCTGGCCGACGCACTGCTGGCCGGCCCGCAACAACCCGGCGACCTGGCCACCCTGCAGGCTTACCAGCAGCGCCAGCGGCTCGACCAGGCGCTGACCATCGGCTTCTCCGACCAGGTCACCCGCGTGTTCGGCAGCAACCAGCCACTGATCACCACCGGGCGCAACCTCGGCCTGCTGGGCCTCGACCTGTTGCCACCGGCAAAAAGCTGGTTCGCCCGCCAGGCCATGGGCCTCGGCACCCGCCCCGACCCGCGGGGCCGCCCATGAGTGATCCCCGCAAGCTCGCGCGCAAGGCCCGCCTGCTGCGCTGGCTGCTCAACTGCTACCCGCCCTACCTGGGCGCCGGCATCCGTGTCCTGGCCATCAGCCCGGACATGCGCAGCGTCAAGGTGCGCATGAAACTGACGCGGTGGAACCGCAACTACGTCGGCACCCAGTTCGGCGGCAGCCTGTACTCGATGGTCGACCCGTTCTACATGCTGCTGCTGATCGAGCAGCTGGGGCGCGAATACATCGTCTGGGACAAGGCCGCCAGCATCGATTTCATTTCGCCGGGCAAGGGCCCGGTGTACGCCGAATTCCACGTCGACGACGCGCTGCTGGACGAGATTCGCCAGCAGACCGCCAGCGGCAAGAAATACCTGCCCAGGTTGCAGGTGGAGATCCGCGATGGCGCCGGCGAGCTGGTGGCGCGGGTCGACAAAACCCTATATGTGCGGCTCAAGCCGCAAGCGAGGCAGGCGTAAGGCATGGAAATGCGCGCAGATCTTTTGATTGTCGGTGCCGGTATGGTCGGCAGCGCCCTGGCCCTGGCCCTGCGCCACAGTGGCCTGGAAATCCTCCTGCTCGATGGCGGCCCGCTGTCGGTCAAGCCTTTCGATGCCCAGGCGCCATTCGAGCCTCGCGTCAGTGCGCTATCGGCGGCCAGCCAGCGCATCCTTGAGCGCCTTGGCGCCTGGGACGGCATCGCCCGGCGGCGGGTCTCGCCGTACTCGGACATGCATGTCTGGGATGGCAGTGGCACCGGGCAGATCCACTTCTCGGCGGCCAGCGTGCATGCCCAGGTGCTCGGCCACATTGTCGAAAACCGGGTCATCCAGGATGGCCTGCTGGAGCGCCTGCACGACAGCGATGTCGGCCTGCTGGCCAACGCTCGCCTGGAGCAGCTGCGCCGCTCCGGCGATGAGTGGCTGCTGACCCTCGCCGATGGCCGCACACTGCGAGCGCCGCTGGTGATCGCCGCCGACGGCGCCAATTCGGCGGTGCGCCGCCTGGCCGGTTGCGAAACCCGCGAGTGGGATTACCTGCACCACGCCATCGTCACCAGCGTGCGTTGCAGCGAAGCGCACCGCACCACGGCCTGGCAGCGTTTCACCGACGAAGGCCCGCTGGCCTTCCTGCCGCTCGATCGCGATGGCAAGCAGGACTGGTGCTCGATCGTCTGGTCGACTACTCCGGAGCAGGCCGAGCAGGCCATGGCGATGGACGACGCGGCGTTCTGCGCTGCGCTGGAGCGTGCCTTCGAGGGGCGTCTGGGCGAGGTGCTGGAAGCGGACCCGCGGGTGTGCGTACCGCTGCGCCAGCGCCATGCCAAGCGTTATGTGGAGGAGGGCCTGGCGTTGATCGGCGATGCCGCCCACACCATTCACCCGCTGGCGGGGCAGGGGGTCAACCTGGGCTTCCTCGATGCCGCGGTGCTGGCCGAGGAACTGGTGCGCGCCACCGAGCGTGGCGAGCGTCTGGCCGATGTGAAGGTATTGAGCCGCTACGAGCGCCGGCGCATGCCGCACAACCTGGCGCTGATGGCGGCGATGGAGGGCTTCGAGCGATTGTTCCAGGCCAACCCGTTGCCGTTGCGCTGGTTGCGTAACAGCGGCTTGAAGCTGGTGGAGCAGATGCCTGAGGCCAAGGCGATGTTCGTGCGTCAGGCGCTGGGGCTTAGCGGTGACTTGCCGGAGCTGGCCAGGGCTTGAGGTCCAATCGCGGGGCAAGCCCGCTCCCACGCCAGTCCTGTGGGAGCGGGCTTGCCCCGCGATTGTTTGCAACATCTGGTAACTGCTCGGCAGGTGAGCCAGAAAATGGGATTCACTACCATTCGCACCTCTCATATCAGCGAGGAGTGCCCCCCATGTTGCCCCGCAAACCCCTACTGGCCGCCCTGGCCCTCACGCTGTTCGGCGGCACCGCCCAGGCGGCGGACGAAGTGGTGGTGTACTCCTCGCGTATCGACGAGCTGATCAAGCCGGTGTTCGACGCCTACACCGCCAAGACCGGCGTCAAGGTCAAGTTCATCACCGACAAGGAAGCGCCGCTGATGCAGCGCATCAAGGCCGAGGGCCAGAACGGCGTGGCCGACCTGCTGCTCACCGTCGATGCCGGCAACCTCTGGCAGGCCGAGCAGATGGGCATCCTGCAGCCGATCAAGTCGGACATCATCGACAAGAACATCCCCGCGCAATACCGCGCCTCGTCCCATGACTGGACTGGCCTGAGCCTGCGTGCGCGGACCATCGTCTACTCCACCGAGCGCGTGAAACCCTCGGAGCTGAGCACCTACGAAGCCCTGGCCGACAAGCAGTGGGAAGGCCGCCTGTGCCTGCGCACGGCGAAGAAGGTCTACAACCAGTCGCTGACCGCCACGCTGATCCAGAACCACGGCGAGGCTGAAACCGAAAAGCTGGTCAAAGGCTGGGTCAACAACCTGTCTACCGACGTGTTCTCCGACGACACCGCACTGCTCAATGCCATCGCTGCCGGACAGTGCGACGTGGGCATCGTCAACACCTACTACTACGGCCGCCTGCACAAAGAGAAGCCTGACCTGCCAGTGAAGCTGTTCTGGCCCAACCAGGGCGACCGTGGCGTGCACGTCAACCTGTCGGGTATCGGCCTGACCAAGCATGCACCGCACCCGGAAGCGGCGAAGAAGCTGGTGGAGTGGATGACCGGTGAGGAAGCGCAGAAACTGTTCGCCGACATCAACCAGGAGTTCCCGGCCAACCCCAAGGTAAAGCCTTCGGAAGAAGTGGCGGCCTGGGGCAGTTTCAAGGCTGACAGCATTCCGGTGGAAGTGGCCGGCAAGCGCCAGGCCGAGGCTATTCGCTTGATGGATCGGGCTGGCTGGAACTGAGTTTCAGCGCTTATCCTTGCGGGGCCTTCAAGGCCCCCTTCGCGGCTAAAGCCGCTCCCACAGGTTTTGTGCTGCCTGCAAGGTTTGCCCGGCCCCTGTGGGAGCGGCTTTAGCCGCGAACGACCGCGCAGCGGTCGCAATCCGTAACCGAGATCCCTGCCTTGCCCCACGCCCCCCAACGCCGCTGGTACCCCCCGGTCTTTCTCATTGCCGCGCTGGTCCTGCTGCCGCTGAGCGTCCTGCTGTTGTCCTGGCAGACGGTCGACCTGCAGATCTGGTCGCACCTGCTCGACACCCAGATGAGCCGCCTGCTGGGCAACACCTTGACCCTGGTGCTGGGTGTCGGTGTCGGCGTGACCGTGGTGGGCGTGAGCCTGGCCTGGCTCACCAGCCTCTGCGAGTTCCCCGGGCGGCGCTGGCTGGATTGGGCGCTGATGCTGCCATTCGCCATCCCGGCCTATGTCCTGGCATTCGTGTTCGTCGGCCTGCTGGATTTCGCTGGCCCCGTGCAGAGTGCCCTGCGCGAAGTCTTCGGGCCGATGCGCCTGCCCCGGGTGCGCTCCACCGGTGGAGTGATCACCGTACTGGTGCTGGTGTTCTACCCCTACGTCTACCTGCTGGCGCGCACCGCGTTCATGGCCCAGGGCAAGGGCCTGATGGAGGCGGCGCGGGTGCTGGGGCTGTCGCCGTTGCAGGCGTTCTGGCGGGTGGCATTGCCCATGGCGCGGCCGGCCATCGGTGCGGGTATCGCCCTGGCGCTGATGGAGACACTGGCCGATTTCGGCGCGGTGTCGGTGTTCAACTTCGACACCTTCACCACCGCCATCTACAAGACCTGGTACGGCTTCTTCAGCCTGTCCAGCGCCGCGCAGCTGGCCAGCCTGCTGCTGCTGGCCGTGATGCTGGTGCTGTACGGCGAGCGGCGTTCACGCGGCGCCAGCCGCAGCGGCCACGAACGGCCACGGGGCCAGGCGCTCTACCACCTGCGGGGCATCAAGGCGTTCGCCGCCAGCAGTTGGTGCCTGCTGGTGTTCGCCTGCGCCTTCGTCATCCCGCTGCTGCAACTGCTGGTGTGGTGCTGGCAGCGGGGCCGGCATGACCTGGACGAACGTTATCTCGGGTTGGTGCTGCATACCCTCTACCTGGGTGGCATGGCGGCGCTGATTACCGTCTGCGCCGCCTTGCTGCTGGCCTTTGCCCGGCGCCAGGCGCCGACCACCGGCATCCGCGCCGGGGTCGGCCTGGCGAACCTGGGCTATGCCTTGCCGGGCTCGGTGCTGGCGGTGTCGATCATGCTGGCGTTCAGTTACCTCGACAATCAACTGGTGATTCCGTTTTCGCAATGGCTGGGTGGGGCGGGCAAGCCGCTGCTGCTGGGCAGCCTGTCGGCGTTGCTGCTGGCCTACCTGGTGCGCTTCATCGCTGTCGCCTACGGCCCGCTGGAAAGCAGCCTGGAGCGCATCCGCCCGTCGCTGCCGGAGGCTTCACGCAGCCTTGGGGTCGCCGGGCCGAGATTGTTTTTCAAGGTGTATCTGCCGTTGCTGGTGCCGGGTGCCCTGAGCGCTGCGTTGCTGGTGTTCGTCGACGTGCTCAAGGAAATGCCGGCCACCCTGCTGATGCGCCCGTTCGGCTGGGACACCCTGGCCGTGCGGGTGTTCGAGATGACCAGCGAGGGGGAATGGGCGCGCGCCTCGTTGCCGGCGCTGAGCCTGGTGCTGGTCGGCCTGCTGCCGGTCATCGGTTTGATCCGCCGCTCAGCCCATCGTCCGGGGCAACCGCGCTAAAGGTGTCAGGCCGACAGCTTGCGGCTACAATGCGCGGCATTCGCAGCGGCGGCTCCTACAAGAACAGGTGATGACTGAACATCGCCGACTGCCGCCGCCTCGCCACGCCCGGAAGGAGAAACCCATGGGACAGCGTACGCCTCTGTATGACCTGCACCTGGCGCTCGGCGCCAAGACGGTCGATTTTGGCGGTTGGGACATGCCCCTGCACTACGGCTCGCAAGTCGAGGAACACCATCAGGTGCGCAGTGACTGCGGGGTCTTCGATGTCTCCCACATGACCGTCATCGACATCGATGGCTGTGCCGCCACCCCTTGGCTGCAACATCTGCTGGCCAATGACGTGACCCGCCTCGACACCCCCGGCAAGGCCCTCTACAGCCCGCTGCTGAACGCCGACGGCGGGGTGATCGATGACCTGATCGCCTACCGCACCGAGGATGGCTATCGCCTGGTGGCCAACGCGGCTACCCGCGACAAGGTGCAGGCCTGGCTGCAGGCGCACAGCGCCGGTTTCGCCATCAATTTCAAGCTGCGCCCGGAACTGGCGATCCTCGCCATCCAGGGCCCGCAAGCCCGCGAGAAGGTCGCGGCCCTGCTCAGCCCCGCACGCGCGGCCCTGATCCGCGAGCTGCGCCCGTTCGAAGGCGTTGCCGAAGGTGACTGGTTCATCGCCCGCACCGGCTACACCGGCGAAGACGGCCTTGAGATCATCCTGCCCGGCGCGCAGGCCCCGGCGTTCTTCAACGACCTGGTCGGTGCCGGCATTGCCCCGAGCGGCCTGGGTGCCCGCGACACCCTGCGCCTGGAGGCCGGCATGAACCTCTATGGCCAGGACATCGATGAAGCCCACACCCCGCTGACCTCCAACCTGGGCTGGAGCGTTGCCTGGGAGCCGGCCAGCCGCGACTTCATCGGCCGGGCCGGCCTGCTGGCGGAAATCGAGCAAGGTGTGCAGGAAAAACTGGTCGGCCTGGTGCTGGAAGAGCGCGGCGTGCTGCGCGCCCATCAGGTGGTCCGTGTGTCCGGGATTGGCGAAGGGGAGATCACCAGTGGTAGTTTCTCTCCTACGCTGAGCAAGTCCATTGCCCTGGCCCGCGTGCCCATTGCTACTGGCGAACGCGCCGAGGTGGAGATCCGCGGCAAGTGGTACCCGGTGCGGGTGGTCAAACCGACCTTCGTGCGCCACGGCAAGATCCTGATCTGACTACTTAAACGGCGGGCCAACCGCTGACCTAATCGAGGAATAAAAGACTATGAGCGATATCCCCGCCGACCTGCGTTTTGCCGAAAGCCATGAATGGGCCCGCCTGGAAGCCGACGGCACAGTGACCGTTGGTATCAGTGACCATGCCCAGCAAGCCCTGGGTGACGTGGTGTTCGTCGAGCTGGCCGAAGTCGGCAAGGTGTTCGCCGCAGGCGACGCTGCCGGCGTGGTCGAGTCGGTGAAAGCTGCCTCCGATATCTACGCCCCGATCGGTGGCGAAGTGATCGCGGTCAACGAAGAGCTGGCCGACAGCCCGGAGCTGCTCAACGAAGAGCCATACGAATCGTGGATCTTCAAGCTCAAGCCGAGCGACAAGTCCGAGCTGGACAAACTGCTGGATGCCGCGGGCTACAAGGCTGCCATCGGCGAGTAAGCCTGAGGGCCCTATCGCGGGGCAAGTCGCACCGGCGCACCGTCGCTCCCACAATCTGGATACTCCCAAGGATTGGGTGGTGTCCTCGACCTGGCGTGGGAGCGGGCTTGCCCCGCGATGGCCCTGGCACTGCAAGCGCAAGTTTTCCCGCACCATCGCCGATCCCTTCCTAGACTTGTAAGTCTCCATGAGAACTGGTCCAGGAAGAGATCGTCGCCATGTCCCAGTCGCCGTCCCTGCATCAACTGCAAGCACCCAACTCATTCCTGAGTCGCCACCTGGGGCCCGATGCCCAGGAGCAGCAGGCCATGCTCGATGCCCTTGGCGTCGCCAGCCGCGGCGAACTGATCGAGCAGACCGTGCCGCCTGGCATCCGCTTCAACCGCCCGCTCGACCTGCCGCCGGCCCTCGATGAACAGGCCGCCCTGGCCAAGCTCGCCGGCTATGCCGCGCAGAACCAGCTGTGGACCAGCCTGATTGGCATGGGCTACCACGCCACCGTCACCCCCACCGTCATCCTGCGCAACGTGCTGGAGAACCCGGGTTGGTACACCGCCTACACGCCCTACCAGCCCGAGATCGCCCAGGGGCGCCTGGAAGCGCTGCTGAACTACCAGCAGATGGTGATCGACCTCACCGGCCTGGCCCTGGCCAACGCCTCGCTGCTGGACGAGGCCACTGCCGCCGCCGAGGCCATGGCCCTGGCCAAGCGCGTGGCGCGCAGCAAGAGCAACGCGTTCTTCGCCGACGAGCATTGCCATCCGCAAACCCTGTCGGTGCTCAAGACCCGCGCTGAAGGTTTCGGCTTCGACCTGATCATCGACTCTGTGGATAACCTCGCCAGCCACCAGGTGTTCGGCGCCTTGCTGCAATACCCCGACACCCACGGCGAAGTGCGTGACCTGCGCCCGCTGATCGACCAGTTGCACGCCCAGCAGGCCCTGGCCTGCGTCGCGGCGGATATCCTCAGCCTGGTGGTGCTCACCCCGCCAGGCGAGCTGGGCGCCGACGTGGTGCTCGGTTCCACCCAGCGGTTTGGCGTGCCCATGGGCTTCGGTGGCCCTCACGCGGCCTATTTCGCCTGCCGTGACGACTACAAGCGGGCCATGCCCGGGCGCATCATCGGGGTGTCCCGCGATGCCCGGGGCAACACCGCGCTGCGCATGGCCCTGCAAACCCGCGAGCAGCACATCCGCCGCGAGAAGGCCAACTCCAACATCTGCACCGCGCAGGTGCTGCTGGCCAACATTGCCAGCTGCTACGCCGTCTACCACGGCCCCGAAGGCCTGCAGCGCATCGCCCAGCGGGTGCACCGGCTGACCTTCATTCTTGCCGCCGGGCTTCAAAGCAAAGGCATCAAGCGCCTCAACCAGCACTTCTTCGACACCCTCACGCTGGACGTCGGCGGCACTCAGGCGGCGATCATCGAAAGCGCCGAGGCTGCCCGCATCAACCTGCGCATCCTTGGCCGTGGGCATCTGGGCCTGAGCCTGGACGAAACCTGCGACGAAGCCACGGTGCTCAAGCTGTTCGACATCTTCCTTGGCGTCGACCACGGCCTGGACATCGCCACCCTGGACCAGCAAGCCCTGCCCGAGGGCATCCCCGGCGCCCTGGTGCGGCGCACGCCGATCCTGCAGCACCCGGTGTTCAACCTGCACCACAGCGAAACCGAGATGCTGCGCTACCTCAAGCAGCTGGAGAACAAGGACCTGGCGCTCAACCAGTCGATGATTCCGCTGGGCTCCTGCACCATGAAGCTCAACGCCACCAGCGAGATGATCCCGATAACCTGGCCCGAGTTCGCCCTGCCGCACCCGTTCGCCCCGGCCGCCCAGGTGCAGGGCTACAAGGCGATGATCGATGAGCTGGAAAGCTGGTTGTGTGCCATCACCGGTTTCGACACCATCTGCATGCAGCCCAACTCCGGCGCCCAGGGCGAGTACGCGGGGCTGATGGCGATCACCCGCTACCACCAGAGCCGTCACCAACCCAAGCGCACCCTGTGCCTGATTCCGTCCTCGGCCCACGGCACCAACCCGGCTTCGGCGCAGATGGCCGGCATGGAGGTGGTGATCGTCGAGTGCGACGAGCAGGGCAACGTCGACCTCGACGACCTCAAGGCCAAGGCCCAGGCCGCCGGCGAACGGCTTTCCTGCCTGATGATCACCTACCCCTCGACCCATGGCGTGTATGAGGAGGGCATCCGCGAGATCTGCGAGGTGATCCATCAGCACGGCGGCCAGGTGTACATGGATGGCGCCAACCTCAACGCCCAGGTGGGGCTGGCGCGCCCGGCCGACATCGGCGCCGACGTCTCGCACATGAACCTGCACAAGACCTTCTGTATCCCCCATGGCGGCGGTGGCCCGGGCATGGGGCCGATCGGCATCCGGGCGCACCTCAAGCCGTTCGTTGCCAGCCACCCGGTTGTGCCGGTGCCTGGGCTGGACCCGAACAACACGGCGGTGAGTGCCGCGCCGTGGGGCAGCGCAAGCATCCTGCCGATCAGCTGGATGTACATCGCCATGATGGGGCCACAGCTGGCCGATGCCAGTGAGGTGGCGATCCTGTCGGCCAACTACCTGGTGAGCCAGTTGCGCGATGCCTTCCCGGTGCTCTACAGCGGGCGCAACCAGCGGGTGGCCCACGAGTGCATCCTCGATTTGCGCCCGCTCAAGGCGCTGACCGGCATCAGCGAGGAGGACGTGGCCAAGCGCCTGATGGACTACGGCTTCCATGCCCCGACCATGTCGTTCCCGGTGCCGGGCACCTTGATGGTCGAGCCCACCGAGAGCGAGTCGAAGGCCGAGCTGGACCGTTTTGTCGAAGCGATGCTGGCGATCCGCGCCGAGATCGCGCAGGTGCAGGACGGCAACTGGCCGGCCGAGGACAACCCGCTCAAGCATGCCCCGCACACCCTGGCCGACGTGCTGGCGCCGTGGAACCGGCCCTACAGCATCGAACAGGGCATCGCCCCCAGCGCTCACGCGCGCCAGCATAAATACTGGCCGGCGGTGAACCGGGTCGACAACGTGTATGGGGACCGGAATCTGTTCTGTTCGTGTGTGCCGGTGGAGGCGTACCGATAAAGGAACTGTGCCCTGTAAATAGGCAGCGAGCCCTCCAGGAGAGCGATCCGCTCACCTGGGCGGTTTGCTGCTGGCCGTCGCTCGGTGATTTGTCGTGTTTATGAATAGGCATGATAAGTGATGGCGCATAGTAGTGCGCCGGCAGCCATGAGGAGTTCGCCGATGAAAAGTTGGTATTTCAGAGACTTTGGGAAGTTGTCTATTTCTTCTTTTTTTATTTTTCCAAGGCGGATATGCATATGCTTGGTCGGCCAATGCAATAAGCCGGCGATGGAGCCGGTTATCATTAATTTCCCCCAAGCCCCGAACATGCACCATAAAGCGCTTTGAAGCCTTAGCCAATCACTGCTTTTCAAGGCTGAGAGCATGATGTTCAGATTTTTGGTCCATGCCAGGCGAGCAATGATGAAAAGCCCAGTTAGCAGGATCACACACGGGGTAAGGGCAATGAAAAGTTTCCAGGACTTCGAGGATGATGCCAATTCAACAAGTAGGCTCATGTTGTAGTCACTCCGAGTACAGGGATTCAAAAAGGACATCGCCAATGTTTTCTCCCACCGCCATTCCGCTCATGCTCCCTGCCAGAGTTGTTGCGCCAGTTACGGCTATGACGCAAACGGTCGCACTGACCGGGCCAAGGCTGATGCACGCAGCCCCAGTTACAGATTTTTGCCTAGGCGTCGCTCGGTTATTTTTCGTATTTATGAATAGGCATGATAAGTTATGGCGCATAGCAATGCGCCGATAGCTATGAGGAGTTCGCCGATGAGAAGTTGATATTTTAGGGGTTTGGGAAAATTATCTATTTCTTCCTTTTTTATTTTCCCAAGGCGGATGTGCAAATTTTTTATCGGCCAGTGTAATAAGCTTGCGATGGTGCCGGTTATCATGAACTTCCCCCAAAGTCCAAACATGCACCATATCGCGTTTTGAAGTCTTAGCCACTCGCTGCTTTTCAAGGCTGAGAGCATTATTTTCAGATTTTTGGTCCATGCCAGGCGAATAATGATGAAAAGCCCTGTTAGCAGGATCACCCACGGGGTAAGGGCAATGAAAAGTTTCCAGGATTTTGAGGATGACGCTAATTCAACAAGTAGGCTCATGTTGTAGTCAATCCGAGTACAGGGATTCAAAAAGGACATCGCCGGTGATTTCTCCCGCCGCCATTCCGCCCATGCTTCCTGCCAAGGCTGCTGCGCCAGTTACGGTTATGAAGCAGACAGTTGCACTAACCGGGCCAAGGCTAAGGCACGCCGCCCCAGCTACATAGTTTGCGACAAAGTCGGCAGTCGCACCGCCAGCAAGGCCCCCTGCAAAATTTCCAGACTCAGTGAAACGAATTTTTTTACATGCAGTCGTTTCACCGGCTCGGCACGCCTCTTGGATTTTCAAAAGCGATGAAGAACCACCAAGGATAATCCCTACGCTCCCTCCATACTTCAGGTAGTTGGACATTTTTGCCAATTTGTCCAAGTGGGTTGAGTAACCCGGAATTTGTCCCGGCCCGCCGGCCTTGCTCCAGTGATGGACCAGGCTTCTGCTTGATATACCAAGGTCTCTACGCAAGGCGTCATGGCTGCCAAGGTCCATATGCTTGTTGAGAAAGGTGATCTTTAACTGTGCATCCAGTTTTTTGAAGAGCTCCTTGCGCGCACTGAAGAACTCCGAGCTTTTCAGATGGCCGTGCTTCGTGAATTGTTGCTGATGCAAGTGCTCTATACCGCGCAGTGTGCCCTGCAACTCCTCAAGTGATCTGGCCATCATCGTCTGGACAACGCCCATCGATAAGCTTGTATCTGCGAGCAGGCCTGCAATATCGCTCTGGTGGCGCATCATGAAATCCGCCTCCTCGGCGTTCATTTCAGTCAGTGCCTCCCGTGCCCTCTGCGCTGCGGCCATCAACTCGGCCTCTTCGCGGGTGCAGGCATGGCTATTGTCCGGGTCGCCGATGACGAAGATCTCTCCGGCCTTGAAGCCTTGAGCGAAGGTGGGGTTCAGCCGTTGCAAGCGGGCGACTGGCAGCGAGCCGCGCACCTCGAACAGGCGCATGAGCAACTGAGGGAACGAGGTGCTGCGTTGCACTATGTGAAACCCAGGTTCAAGGCCGCCGGGGGCTGCCGAAGCCATGGGCGATGTGGCGCGAGCAAAGGCCTGTGGCTGGGGTGGAGCGTTGCGACGCAAGCTATCGGAGGTGGGCAGGTGTGCCGAATTCGCCAGTGCCGCGACTTGCTGGTTCATTGGAGCCAAGACGTAGTTGCTACCTGCTGGGCACCCGCATTTTACGGGGGTGCCATCTACAGCGACGGGGATGCCATCCTGAAGCCAGCGTGACTCGCCATCGACGATCGTGCCTTGCTTGCCGCACCGCGGACATGGCGTGGTACGGTCACCCTCGAGTAGCCAGCGGCGGCCATGGAAAGTACCGCGTGCCTGGCCAGCGATACAGGTGGCATCAGTACTGGTGAGATCGCCGTCCAGGCCTTGGCCTTTACCGAAGATGTTCATGCGCTGGCTCATGCTGCTGCTTCCTTGTGAGTGGAAGCCGGACGCTAGCAGCCTGGGAACTGTCTTTTTTCAGCTCAGGAGAGTTAGAGAAAGGTCCTACGGCATTTGACGATTTGTATGGCGCTGCCGTATGGAAATAGGGCGCCTCGGAGCGGCATTTGAGCGTTGTATGGAGACCGGAACCCGTTCTGTTCGTGTGTGCCGGTGGAGGCGAATTGCTGAAATTGCCCCGCCCTGTGGAAGCAGCAATTTTGTGTTGCTTGTACTGGCCTCATCGCTGGCAAGCCAGCTCCCACAAGGCTTGCGCATGGCCTGGGCTGATGCGGTCGGAGTGGGAGCCGGCTTGCCGGCGATTGGGCTACACAGCAGCCTCCTGGATCACTCGGCTACGGCATTCTTGGCCAGGATTGCGTTGGCCAGTTCCATGTCGCTGGCCTGCACGCCTGGGTTGTCGGCGCGAACCTGGTTGATGGCAGCTTCCAGGAACGGCCCGCGAATCGCACCGTCACTGGCAACGAAGCTGCCGGCGTCATCCTGGGCGGCGACGATCAGCTTGTGGTCCTTGAAGGTCAGGTAGGTCGAGGCAGTGGTGGCACCCGAGGAGATGACGTTACGCCAGAACGTGTCGGCCATGGCGGAGCCAATGGGCAGCGCGAACAGGACAGTGGCTGCGATGGCTGTTTTGAAACGCATGATGAATCACCTCGGTCTTTGAGGGCTGTTTGAGATGCCCGTTGGATCATGCCTGCCCAGGCCAAGTTCCCGTTCACACAGGGGATTTATCACTTATCCACAGACCCGCAGCACCTCCTCCAGGGTGGTCAGGCCCTGCTCGACGCGGTCCTGGCCGCAGCGTTGCAGGTCACGCAGGCCGTCGGCCTGTGCCTGCCGGCGCAGGGCGGCCAGGTCGGCGCCCGGGGTGATCCGTTCACGCAGGCTGGCGCTGACCCTGAGCAACTCGAACAAGCCTGTGCGGCCCTGGAAACCGCTGCCCCGGCATTGACGGCAGGCCTGCTCCTGCTGGGCGCTGTCGCGGCAGGCCGGGCACAGGGTGCGCACCAGGCGCTGGGCCAGCACGCCGATCAGCGTGGCCTTGATCAGGTAGTCGGCCACACCCAGTTCCTGCAGGCGGGTAATGGCCCCGCAGGCATCGTTGGTGTGCAGAGTGGACAGCACCAGATGCCCGGTCAGCGCCGCTTGCACGGCTACCTGCGCGGTCTCGGGGTCACGGATCTCACCGATCATGATGATGTCCGGGTCCTGGCGCAGCAGGGCGCGTACGCCGTCGGCAAAGTTCAGGTCCAGGCCCGGCTGGACCTGCAGCTGATTGATGGCAGGTTCCAGGCGTTCGATGGGGTCCTCGATGCTGCACAGGTTCACCTGTGGTGTGGCCAGGTGCCTGAGGCTGGCATACAGCGTACTGGTCTTGCCCGAGCCGGTGGGCCCGGTGACCAGCAGGATGCCCTGGCGCTGTTGCAACAGCGTCTGCCACTGCTGCAGCAGCGGGCCGCCCAGCCCCAGGCGTTCGAGGGTGTCATGCCGTTGCCGGGGGTCGAACAGGCGCAGCACCAGCTTCTCGCCGAACGGCGTGGGCAGGGTGGAGAGCCGCAACTCGATGTCCGCCCCACCCGGTAGACGGCTTTTAAGCCGGCCATCCTGGGGCCGGCGTTTCTCCGCCACGTTCATCCGCCCCAGGTGTTTCAGGCGGCTGACCATGGCCAGTGCAACCGCCGCCGGGAAGGCGTAGACCGCGTGCAGCAGGCCGTCGATGCGCAGGCGCAGGTGGCCTTGCGCCTGGCGCGGCTCCAGGTGGATGTCGCTGGCGCCTTGCTCGATGGCGTACTGCAGCATCCAGTCGACGATGTGCACGATGTGGGCGTCGTCGGCACTGGCTTGAGCATGGCTGGCGCCCAGCTCCAGCAGTTGCTCCAGTTCGCCCAGGCGCGGCGACTGCTGCTGCCCGGCACCGTGCACCGAGTGGGCCAGGTCGTAGAAGGTCGTCGCCAGCTGGCGCAGTTGCCTGGGGCTGGCCAGCACCCGGCGTACCTGCTTGCCAAGGCTCAGGGCAAGGTCGGCTTCCCACTCGCGCTGGTAGGGCTGGGCGCTGGCCACGGTAATGCTGCTGTCGTCCATGGCCACCGCAAGGATGCCGTGGCGCTGGGCAAATGCCGCAGAGACCAGGTTGCCGAGGCGCGCCAGGTCGATCTGTAGCGGGTCGATGTGCAGGAACGGCTGGCCAGCCTGATGCGCCAGCCAGCGGCAGAGGCTATCCAGCCCGAGGGCCTGGCCTGGGTGCAGTGGGTCTGGCAGGGCCAGGCCGGCAATCAGTTCCAGAGGATGGTCGGCGGGGTGGGACCTTGCCCGTTCCAGTGCCTGCAGGGCATCGCCGGCGGTGATCCGCTGCTCGGCCAGCAGGGCGTCGAGCAGGCGGTTGAGGTCGAGGTCATGGCTATCCTTGGCGAGCATGGCGGCGTCCTGGCCAGGTGATCGAAGGCCTGGAAAGGCTAGACCGGGTGGCCCACCCGCGGTGCGGCAAAGGATTTCCGGATCTTGCCGCCGGCGGCCTTCAGCTGACTGCCGCGTGCGCCAGGCGCGGCAGGTTGTGCAGGCTGACGTCGGCGACGCAGACCAGGTTGCGCAATTTTTGCGCGATCACTTCGGCGCGGTGCCAGCTCAGGCCGCCGATACCGATCTGCACGTCGAGCAGGTCGTCGCACTGGCTCACCTGCACGCTGTGCGGGGTGAGAAATTGCAGCGCGAACAGGTTCAGCACTCGGCACAAGGTGTCCGGCTCGGCTTCGGCCTGCAGGTGGTAGTGCACGGTGCTGTGCGCGGCCGTGGCGGCCCAGGCGTCGGTGCGGGGCGAAGTGAGGGGGCGTTCGAGTGCGTTCATGCTGGGTCTCCGCGAAAGTGCAGAAATTCTTGCACGTTCGGCGGGGCATATTTTCGCTATGATTCGGCCATTTACGGTTTTGACGAATTAGTTAATTCGTTTTATGGCGCGTTGGAGAATCAATCATGCAAAGCGAACTGGACGCCTATGACCGGCGCATTCTCGAGGTGCTGCAGGCGGACGCTTCACTGTCCAGTGCGCAGGTCGCCGAGCGCGTCGGCCTGTCGCAATCGCCCTGCTGGCGCCGCATTCAGCGTCTGAAAGAGGAGGGGGTGATCCGCGGCCAGGTGACCCTGCTGGATCGCAAGAAGGTGGGGCTGAATACGCAGATCTTCGCCGAGGTGAAGCTCAATGCCCACGGCCGCTCGAACTTCGCCGAGTTCACCGAGGCGATCCGCGGCTTCCCCGAGGTGCTGGAGTGCTACGTGCTGATGGGCTCGGTGGATTTCCTGCTGCGGATTGTCACCCCGGACATCGAAGCCTACGAACGGTTCTTCTTCGAAAAGCTGTCGAATGTGCCGGGGATCCAGGAGGTCAATTCGATCGTGGCCCTGTCCGAGATCAAGTCCACGACCAGCCTGCCCTTAACGCGCTGAGGGCGACTTGAGCAGGTACTTCCAGGCGCGGTTCTGTTCGATGGCACGGGCCTGCTCGATGCGTGCTTCCAGCAGCTCGTCCTTGTGCTCATCGACCAGCGCTTGCTCGGCCAGCTCATGCAGCTTGTTCAGCTCACCGTACAGGCGGTCCTGCTGGGGCAGGTCGAGCACCTGGCGGGCATGGTGCATCCAGGCCTGTACCGACTCGATGCGCGGCAGCTGCTCGGCCAGGTCTTCCGGGCGCTGTACGTACAGCGGCAGTTTGAGGGCGCGGGCTTCCTCGCCGAGCAGGTGCTGCAGCCAGCTGGCCAGTTGCGCCTTGCCCTGGCGTTCGCCACGGCCTTTGCGCTCGACGGTCCAGGCACGGGCGTTCAGCCAGCGCGCGGTCTGCAGGGAGAACTGGCCCCAGCGCGGGTCTTCCAGCTCTTCGGTGAACTGCTCGGGCGCGGCGCGGCGGATGTCTTCGTCCTCGTTGCCGGCCAGCACCAGCGGGCGCCAGTCTTCCAGCAGGGCGTCGAGGCTGGCGCGCAGCTCGCGGGTGGCAGCGCGCGGCGCGGCCTGACCAAGGCTGCCCGTGAGTGCGCGCAGTTCGGCCAGGCAGCGTACCCAGTCCTGCAGCAGGCGCCAGTGGCCGGTGTGGCGGAACTGCTCGGCCAGGCGCTGGCTGCTGCCCAGCAATTGCCAGGCGAGGGCGGCGAAGGCGTCGTCCACCGGCATTTCGGCATCCAGCTCGGCGGTCGGCAGGTCCAGCTCGTAGCTGCCTTCGTCGAGCAGGCGGTAGCCGCGTTCGGCCTTGCTGATGTCACAGGGCATCAGTGGCAGCGTGGCGGCCAGTTCGGCGGCCAGCTCCAGCAGCGCTTCGGGCGCGCCTTCGCGCAGCTCGAGCTCCAGCTCGCAGATGGCTTCCTTGCGTTTGCCGGCGATCACGAAGCCTTGGTCCAGTGCAGCCTCGATCACCACCTTGGCCTTGCCACGGCCCCAGGAAATCTCCGCGTACTCGCGGGTGAAGTCGGTGGTGAACAGCGGCTTGATGGTTTTCTTGTCGAGCTCGGCCAGTTGCTCGGGCCAGCAGCTGGCGTCGAGCTTCTTCAGGTCGAGCTTGACCTTGTCCAGTTGCCACTCGTGCTCGTTGCGCTCGGACAGGCCGGCCACGCTCTGGCCGCGGCACTTGAGGGTCTGGATGATCACCTCGCCGTCACGGCGCAGGCGCAGGGCGACCCGGGCGGCGGACAGCTCACGCTCGGGGGTGTCGAAATACTGATTGAGCAGTTCGCGGGTCTGCCAGCCGGACTTGTTGCGCTTTTTCAGCAGCGGGTGCTCGCGCAGGGCGGCAAGGGTCTCGGGGCTGGCGCGGAGTTTGAGTTCGGTTTCAGTGTGCATCGCGGGCTCGCAGGGAGGGGGCATCGTTGCCGGGCAGTCTACAGCACTTACGTCATGAATCATCGTGGGAGCGGGCTTGCCCCGCGATAGATGGCACCGGCTGCGCCGGTATCGCGGGGCAAGCCCGCTCCCACGAAGGATGATCGATTTGCTTTGTCAGGCATCTGCATTGCTATGATGCCCCCATGCTTTTGAGGAGTCCGCGCATGCCGTTGCCGTCGCTGAAAGACCAGTTCGCCGCCCTGATCGCCGCCCCGTCGGTCAGTTGCACCCAGCCTGCGCTGGACCAGTCCAACCGCCCGGTCATCGACCTGCTGGCCGGTTGGCTGGGCGACCTGGGCTTCAAATGCGAGATCCAGCAGGTCACCCCCGGCAAGTTCAACCTGCTGGCCAGCCGCGGCACCGGCCCGGGCGGGCTGGTGCTGGCGGGGCACAGCGATACCGTGCCCTACGATCCGCAGCTGTGGAAAAGCGACCCGCTGAAGCTGACCGAGGTCGATGGCCGCTGGGTCGGGCTGGGCAGCTGCGACATGAAGGGCTTCTTCGCCCTGGTCATCGACGCGGTGATTCCGCTGCTGGAACACGACTTCAAGCAACCGCTGCTGATCCTCGCCACCTGCGATGAGGAGAGTTCGATGTCCGGCGCCCGCGCCCTGGCCGAAGCCGGCCAGCCGCTCGGCCGTGCGGCGGTGATCGGTGAGCCCACCGGGCTCAAGCCGATCCGCATGCACAAGGGCATCCTCATGGACCGCATCGACATCCTTGGGCGCAGCGGCCATTCGTCGGACCCGTCCCTCGGCCACAGCGCCCTGGAGGCCATGCATGCGGTGATGGGCGAACTGATGAGCCTGCGCCGCGGCTGGCAGGAAAAGTACCGCAATCCCCAGTTCACGGTGCCCACGCCAACCCTGAATTTCGGCTGCATCCACGGCGGCGACAACCCCAACCGGATCTGTGGCCAGTGCGCGCTGGAGTTCGACCTGCGCCCGCTGCCGGGCATGGATGTCGAGCAGCTGCGCGCGGCCATTCGCGGCAAACTGGCGCCGCTGGCCGAGCGCCACGAGGTGCGCATCGACTACGCGCCGCTGTTCCCCGAGGTGCCGCCCTTCGAGCAGGCCGCCGACTGCGAACTGGTGCAACTGGCCGAACGCCTGACCGGCCATCGCGCCGAAGCGGTGGCCTTTGGCACCGAAGCGCCTTATCTTCAGCAGCTCGGCTGCCAGACCATCGTCCTCGGCCCGGGCGACATCGCCTGCGCCCACCAGCCTGGCGAGTACCTGGAAATGTCACGTATCGAGCCTACCGTGCGTCTATTGCGTGACCTGATCCGGCACTATTGCCTGAGCTAAACGTCCATTGAGCTGATTCGTTCCTGCCTAGAGGAGACCGCGCGTGACCGCAAGCCTGTTCCGACGATGACTTTCGAACGTTGTGCGCCTTTTCGTTCTCCGTTCACTTATCCACAGGCCTCGTCATGCCCGATTACGTCAACTGGCTGCGCCATGCTTCTCCCTACATCAACGCCCACCGCGACTGCACCTTCGTGGTCATGCTCCCAGGCGATGGTGTGGAACACCCGAACTTCGGCAATATCGTCCACGACCTGGTGCTGCTGCACAGCCTCGGCGTGCGGCTGGTGCTGGTGCACGGCTCGCGCCCGCAGATCGAAAGCCGCCTGGCCGCCCGCGGCCTGACCCCGCACTACCACCATGGCCTGCGCATTACCGACGCGGCTACCCTCGACTGCGTGATCGATGCGGTCGGCGCTCTGCGCCTGGCCATCGAGGCGCGCCTGTCGATGGACATGGCGGCGTCGCCGATGCAGGGCTCGCGCCTGCGCGTGGCTTCCGGCAACCTGGTCACCGCGCGGCCGATCGGCGTGCTGGAGGGGGTCGATTACCACCACACCGGCGAAGTGCGCCGGGTCGACCGCAAGGGCATCAACCGCCTGCTCGACGAGCGCTCCATCGTGCTGCTGTCGCCGCTGGGCTACTCGCCGACCGGCGAGATCTTCAACCTGGCCTGCGAAGACGTGGCCACCCGCGCCGCGATCGAGCTGGGTGCCGACAAGCTGCTGCTGTTCGGCGCCGAACCCGGCCTGCTGGATGAGAAGGGGCAACTGGTACGCGAACTGCGCCCGCAACACATTGCGCCGCACCTGCAGCGCCTGGGCAGCGATTACCAGGCGGAATTGCTGGACGCGGCCGCCGAGGCCTGCAAGGGCGGGGTGGCGCGCAGCCATATCGTCAGCTACGCCGAAGATGGCGCGCTGCTGACCGAGCTGTTCACCCGCGGTGGCGGCGGCACGCTGGTGTCCCAGGAGCAGTTCGAAGTGGTGCGCGAGGCGACCATCGACGATGTCGGCGGCCTGCTGGACCTGATCAGCCCGCTGGAAGAGCAGGGCATCCTGGTGCGCCGTTCGCGTGAGGTGCTGGAGCGGGAGATCGAGCAGTTCAGCGTGGTCGAGCGCGAGGGCATGATCATCGCCTGTGCGGCGCTGTACCCGATTGCCGATTCCGAGGCGGGGGAGCTGGCGTGCCTGGCGGTGAACCCGGAGTACCGGCATGGCGGGCGTGGCGACGAGTTGCTCGAACGCATCGAAGCGCGGGCTCGGCAGTTGGGGTTGAAGACCTTGTTCGTGCTGACGACCCGGACCGCGCACTGGTTCCGCGAGCGTGGCTTTGCGCCCTGTGGCGTGGAACAGCTGCCGGCGGCGCGAGCGTCGCTGTATAACTTCCAGCGTAATTCGAAGATTTTCGAGAAGCCGTTGTAGGCGCATGCTTGTTGGGGCCTTTTCGCGGGTAAATCGCAGCGGCGAACCGCCGCTCCCACAGGTTATGTGCAAGGCCTGTGGGAGCGGGTTTACCCGCGAAGAAAGCGTCGCTGCAGCCAATAAAAAACGCCGCCCCTGAGGGCGGCGTTTTCGTTTACACGGTATGCAGATACCAGTTGTACTCGAGGTCGGAGATCGAATGCTCGAACTCCTCCAGCTCGCTCTCCTTGCACGCGACGAAGATGTCGATGTACTTCGGATCGATGTACTTGTTGAGGATCTCGCTGTCGTCCAGCTCGCGCAGGGCATCGCGCAGGTTGTTCGGCAGGCTCTGCTCCAGCTGCTCGTACGAGTTGCCTTCGATCGGCTCACCCGGTTCGACCTTGTTGGTCAGGCCGTGGTGCACGCCGGCCAGCACGGCCGCCATCATCAGGTACGGGTTGGCATCGGCACCGGCGACGCGGTGTTCGATGCGCACCGAGTCCGGGGAACCGGTGGGTACACGCAGGGCCACGGTGCGGTTGTCCAGGCCCCAGCTCGGCGCGTTGGGCACGTAGAACTGCGCGCCGAAGCGACGGTACGAGTTGACGTTGGGGCAGAGGAACGCCATCGAGGCGGGCAGGGTCTCGAGCACACCGCCGACAGCGTGACGTAGCGCGGCGTTCTGCTCGGGATCCTCGCTGGTGAAGATGTTGTTGCCATCTTTGTCCAGCACGGAGATGTGTACATGCAGGCCGTTGCCTGCCTGGCCCGGGTAGGGCTTGGCCATGAAAGTGGTGTCCATTTCATGGTCGTAGGCGATGTTCTTGATCAGCCGCTTGAGCAGCACCGCATAGTCACAGGCCTTGAGTGGGTCGGCAACGTGATGCAGGTTGACTTCGAACTGTGCCGGGGCGCTTTCCTTGACGATCGCGTCGGCCGGGATGCCCTGCTCTTTCGCGCCTTCGAGGATGTCTTGCAGGCAGTCGGCGTATTCGTCGAGGTCGTCGATCAGGTACACCTGGGTCGACTGCGGGCGCTTGCCCGAAATCGGCGAGCGTGGCGGCTGCGGGCGGCCGTTCACGTTCTCCTGGTCGATCAGGTAGAACTCCAGCTCGAACGCGGCGCAGATGGTCAGGCCCATGTCGGTGAACTTGCTCACCACCTGGCGCAACACTTCACGCGGGTCGGCGAAGAACGGCTCGCCTTCGAGTTCGTGCATGGT
The DNA here is from genome assembly GCF_024749065.1 of Pseudomonas sichuanensis. NCBI lineage: Bacteria > Pseudomonadati > Pseudomonadota > Gammaproteobacteria > Pseudomonadales > Pseudomonadaceae > Pseudomonas > Pseudomonas sichuanensis. Next base: position 263,686 of record NZ_CP087185.1, read on the forward strand.
CATCAGCAATTGCGCGGTAGGGCGCTTCTGCCAGGGTTCGTTGCACAGGGTGTCGGGGATCGGGTAGCAGATGCGGTCGGCATCGCCGATGTCCAGACCGAGGCCCGTGCTTTCGACGGTCGAACCGTTGATGTCGAGGGCGAAGAGGGAGGCCGGCAGGTTGATGCCTTTCTCGTAAACCTTGTGCAGGCTCGTGCGCTCGATGCGCTTGCCACGAACCACACCATTCATATCTGCAATCAGAAGGTCAACGTAGAGAACCTCAGGATGTTCCTTAAGGAACGCGTTCGCTTCGTTAAGCTGAACGGCACGCGGGGGTACCGACATGATGCAACACCTTTGTTGTTAAAAATATCAATCAAGGGGGGCTTGCAACCCCAGTCAATCGGAAAGACCGGGTTAAGTCAAGCCAGCCCCATGATGCCCTGAAATGGCACGTCTACGGCAGATTTGCTGCATATCGGGGCGTGCCATTATCCGCTATTTTCGTGCTGAAGGGTTATCCAGAGCGGGCCGTGTTTTATTTTTTACGGAGTGGTTGTGTAAAAAAATGAACAAGGCTAAGCTCGGTCACAACCCAAAACACAATAATACGAGGGTCACATGGTCCGCCTGTCGAGACCTGCCAGCACCGCATGCACGGTGCGCTCAGGTACATCTCCCGGTTACCGTCCGATCATTGCACGCCTGCAACAGTGGGTGGCTGCAGTGGCCGCAATAATTGACGGTTCGCACAAAAAAACCATGCCTCGTAATGCGTTACTGCACGTCTTCCTTTCTATCTGCCCTTTGCTTTCACTGCGGAGCCACTCTTATGGAGTGTATCCACTGGCGTCCTGCGCGCAGGTTTTTGCTTTAGCAATGCACTCCATCCAGAATCAAGGCGCGGGCCTGTCCAGGCCCCTCGGCGCTGTGTGCGCCGACTTTGACCGACGCCAGGCGTCAATGGCAGCCGGTTCCCTGCAACCGGGCCACATTACCTCCTGAGGTATTTATGAGTAACAACCTCGACCAGCTCACCGATTGGTTGAAAGAGCACAAGATCACCGAAGTGGAATGCCTGATCAGCGACCTGACCGGCATCACCCGCGGCAAGATCTCGCCCACCAACAAGTTCATCGCCGAAAAAGGCATGCGCCTGCCCGAGAGCGTGCTGCTGCAGACCGTGACCGGCGATTACGTCGACGACGACATCTATTACGAACTGCTCGACCCGGCCGACATCGACATGATCTGCCGCCCCGACGAGAACGCGGTGTTTCTCGTGCCATGGGCCATCGAGCCGACCGCCCAGGTGATCCACGACACCTACGACAAGAAGGGCAACCCGGTCGAACTGTCGCCGCGCAACGTGCTCAAGAAAGTCCTCAAGCTCTACGCCGACAAGGGCTGGCAGCCGATCGTCGCGCCAGAGATGGAGTTCTACCTGACCAAGCGCAGCGAAGACCCGGACTTCCCGCTGCAGCCGCCGGTAGGCCGCTCCGGCCGCCCGGAAACCGGCCGCCAGTCGTTCTCGATCGAGGCCGCCAACGAATTCGACCCGCTGTTCGAGGACGTCTATGACTGGTGCGAACTGCAGCAGCTGGACCTCGACACCCTGATCCACGAAGACGGCACCGCGCAGATGGAAATCAACTTCCGTCACGGCGACGCCTTGCACCTGGCCGACCAGATCCTGGTGTTCAAGCGCACCATGCGCGAGGCGGCGCTCAAGCACAACGTGGCCGCCACCTTCATGGCCAAGCCGATGACCGGCGAGCCGGGCAGTGCCATGCACCTGCACCAGAGCGTGGTCGATGCCACCACCGGCAAGAACATCTTCTCCAATGCCGATGGCAGCATGAGCGAGCTGTTCCTCAACCACATCGGCGGCCTGCAGAAGTTCATCCCCGAGGCGCTGCCGCTGTTCGCCCCCAACGTCAACTCGTTCCGCCGCTTCCTGCCGGACACCTCCGCGCCGGTGAACGTCGAGTGGGGTGAAGAGAACCGCACCGTCGGCCTGCGCGTGCCGGATGCCGGCCCGCAGAACCGCCGGGTCGAGAACCGCCTGCCGGGCGCCGACGCCAACCCGTACCTGGCCATCGCCGCCAGCCTGCTGTGCGGCTACATCGGCATGGTCGAAGGCATCCAGGCCAGCGCGCCGGTACAGGGCCGCGGCTACGAGCGCCGCAACCTGCGCCTGCCGCTGACCATCGAGGATGCCCTCGAACGCATGGAAATCAGCCGGGCACTGGAGCAGTACCTGGGCAAGAAATTCATTGCCGGCTACGTCGCCACCAAGCGCGCCGAGCATGAAAACTTCAAGCGCGTCATCAGCTCCTGGGAGCGAGAGTTCCTGCTGTTTGCTGTGTGATCAACCCTGAGGCCGCCTGGGCGCGGCCACCGGACCATGGAGAAGCACATGAGCGTCAACAACCCGCAAACCCGTGAATGGCAGACCCTGAGCGGCGAGCACCACCTTGCACCTTTCAGCGACTACAAGCAGCTGAAGGAGAAGGGGCCGCGCATCATCACCAAGGCGCAGGGCGTGCATTTGTGGGACAGCGAGGGCCACAAGATCCTCGACGGCATGGCCGGCCTGTGGTGCGTGGCGGTCGGCTATGGCCGTGAAGAACTGGTGCAGGCGGCAGAAAAGCAGATGCGCGAGCTGCCGTACTACAACCTGTTCTTCCAGACCGCTCACCCGCCCGCGCTGGAGCTGGCCAAGGCGATCACCGACGTGGCCCCCGCGGGCATGACCCATGTGTTCTTCACCGGCTCCGGCTCCGAAGGCAACGACACCGTGCTGCGCATGGTCCGCCACTACTGGGCGCTCAAGGGCAAGCCGCACAAGCAGACCATCATCGGCCGCATCAACGGCTACCACGGCTCCACCTTCGCCGGCGCGTGCCTGGGCGGCATGAGCGGCATGCACGAGCAGGGCGGCCTGCCGATCCCAGGCATCGTGCACATTCCTCAGCCGTACTGGTTCGGTGAGGGCGGTGACATGAGCCCCGACGACTTCGGCGTGTGGGCTGCCGAGCAGCTTGAGAAAAAGATTCTGGAAGTGGGCGAAGACAACGTCGCCGCCTTCATCGCCGAGCCGATCCAGGGCGCTGGCGGTGTGATCATCCCGCCAGAGACCTACTGGCCGAAGGTCAAGGAGATCCTGGCGAAGTACGACATCCTGTTCGTCGCCGACGAAGTGATCTGTGGTTTCGGCCGCACCGGCGAGTGGTTCGGCTCCGACTACTACGACCTCAAGCCTGACCTGATGACCATCGCCAAGGGCCTGACCTCCGGTTACATCCCCATGGGCGGTGTGATCGTGCGTGACAAGGTGGCCAAGGTGATCAGCGAAGGGGGTGACTTCAACCACGGCTTCACCTATTCCGGCCACCCGGTGGCGGCCGCTGTGGGCCTGGAAAACCTGCGCATCCTGCGCGACGAGCACATCGTCGAGAAGGCGCGCACGGAAGTGGCACCCTACTTGCAAAAACGACTGCGTGAGCTGCAGGACCACCCACTGGTGGGCGAAGTGCGCGGCCTGGGCCTGCTCGGCGCGATCGAGCTGGTCAAGGACAAGGCCACCCGCAGCCGTTACGAGGGCAAGGGCGTGGGCATGGTCTGCCGCAACTTCTGCTTCGAAAACGGCCTGATCATGCGCGCCGTGGGCGACACCATGATCATCGCCCCGCCGCTGGTGATTACCCATGCCGAGGTGGACGAACTGCTGGAGAAGGCGCGCAAGTGCCTGGATTTGACATACGAAGCGATCAAATGACGGTCTGCTAGGCTGGCGAGGTGACATTAAGTCATTACAAGGCTCTGGTTGTGTTGAAACAGCGCCTTGTAACTTGCCAGACTAACGGCTGTTTCAGTCGCCCAGCGCGTGCACCGTGGGCCCTGGCTGCTGAACAGATGGCTTGATAATAAATTCTGGAGCATTACGCATGAAGAAATTGGGCAAGACGCTGCTGGCCGCCGCCCTGATGGGTGCCGTGGCGACCGCTGTTCAGGCTGATGACAAAGTGCTGCACGTCTACAACTGGTCGGACTACATCGCCCCGGACACCGTGGCCAACTTCGAGAAGCAGACGGGCATCAAGGTCGTCTACGACGTCTTCGATAGCAACGAAACCCTCGAAGCCAAGCTGCTGGCGGGCAAGTCGGGCTACGACATCGTCGTGCCGTCCAACAACTTCCTGGCCAAGCAGATCAAGGCTGGCGTCTACCAGGAGCTGGACCGTTCCAAGCTGCCCAACTGGAAAAACCTCGACCCGGCCCTGCTCAAGGCCGTCGGCGACGCCAGCGACCCAGGCAACAAGTTCGCCTTCCCGTACATGTGGGGCTCCATCGGCATCGGCTACAACCCGGAGAAGGTCAAGGCCGCGCTGGGCGTGGACAAGATCGATTCGTGGGACGCCGTTTTCAAGCCTGAGAACATCGCCAAGCTCAAGAGCTGCGGCGTGAGCTTCCTCGATGCACCGACCGAGATGATCCCGGCCGCGCTGCACTACCTGGGCAAGCCAAGCGACAGCACCAAGAAAGAAGACCTGAAGGCCGCCGAAGACCTGTTCCTCAAGATCCGTCCTTCGATCACCTACTTCCACTCCTCCAAGTACATCTCGGACCTGGCCAACGGCAACATCTGCGTGGCCGTGGGTTACTCGGGTGACCTGGAGCAGTCCAAGGCCCGTGCCCACGAGGCCGGCGACAAGGTCAAGCTGAGCTACACCATTCCCAAGGAAGGTGCCGGCACCTTCTACGACATGGTTGCCATTCCTAAGGACGCCGAGAACGTCGAAGCGGCCTACAAGTTCATGGACTACCTGCTGCAACCGGAAGTGATGGCCGGCATTACCAATGCCGTGCGCTTCCCGAACGGCAACAAGGCGGCCACCCAGTTCGTGGACAAGGACATTACCAGCGACCCGGCTATCTACCCTTCCGATGAAGTGAAGGCACAGTTGTACGCCATCAAGGCGCCGGAGAAGGCTGCCCAGCGCGACATCACCCGTAGCTGGACCAAGATCAAGTCGGGCAAGTAAGCCCGATGCGGGACCCTCTGGGCCGGGCCTTTGCGGCCCAGAGGCAGCTTTAGGCAAATAAGTTTGCGGCATCGAAGCCGTGAAGGTAAGTTGCGCGCCGGTTTTGCGTGAGCGGCCAGGTTTTCCGCCCGCAAAGGCACTGATTGTAAGGAGCCCCCACTTGTCTATTTCTGTATTGCGCAAGGCCTTGATGGCTGGAGCGGGCCTGACGCTGGCTTGCAGCGTCCAAGCGGCGCCCACGGTGCATATCTACAACTGGTCCGACTACATCGGGCCGACCACCCTCGCGGATTTCGAGAAAGAAACCGGTATCAAGCCGGTGCAGGACGTGTTCGATTCCAACGAAACCCTGGAAGGCAAGCTGCTGGCCGGCAAGACCGGCTATGACGTAGTCGTGCCGTCCAACCATTTCCTCGGCAAGCAGATCAAGGCGGGCGCGTTCCAGAAGCTCGACAAGGGTCTGCTGCCCAACTATGCAAACCTCGACCCGGCGCTGATGAAGCGCCTCGAGAAGAACGACCCGGGCAATCAATACGCCGTGCCCTACCTGTGGGGTACCAACGGCATCGGCTACAACGTCGAGAAGGTCAAGGCGGTGCTGGGCACCGACAAGATCGACTCCTGGGCCGTGCTGTTCGAACCCGAGAACATGAAGAAGCTCAGCAAATGCGGCGTGGCCTTCCTCGACTCGGCCGACGAGATGCTCCCGGCGGTGCTCAACTACATGGGCCTGAGCCCCAACAGCACCGACCCTGAAGACTACAAGAAGGCCGAAGCCAAGCTGTTGGCCGTGCGCCCCTACGTGACCTACTTCCACTCTTCGAAATACATCACCGACCTGGCCAACGGCGACATCTGCGTCGCGGCAGGTTTCTCCGGTGACGTGTTCCAGGCCAAGGCCCGCGCTGCTGAAGCGAAGAAGGGCGTGAACCTGGCCTACGCAATCCCGAAAGAAGGCGGCAACCTCTGGTTCGATGTGCTGGCGATCCCCAAGGACGCCAAGAACCTCAAAGAGGCCCACGCCTTCATCAACTATTTGCTGAAGCCTGAGGTTATCGCCCAGGTCAGTGATTACGTCGGTTACGCCAACCCGAACCCCAAGGCTGGCGACCTGATGGACCAGGCCGTGAGGACTGACGCCGCGGTTTATCCACCGCAGGAAGTGCTGGACAAGATGTTCGTCAACGCAGAGTTGCCACCCAAGGTGCAGCGCCTGATGACCCGTAGCTGGACCAAGGTCAAGTCGGGCAAGTAACAACAATCCAGGCCCGCCACGGCCCCTGTAGCAACAGGCCGTGTGGGCATATAAATCTTGTTGGGAGTTTCACTCATGGCAGTTGCCTCCGGTGCCTATAAGAAAGCCCTCGAGGGTGGCCAGCAACCCAAGCAGGTGCTGGTCAAAATCGACCGGGTCACGAAGAAGTTCGACGAAACCATAGCCGTGGACGATGTGTCCCTGGAAATCCGCAAAGGCGAGATCTTCGCCCTGCTGGGTGGCTCCGGTTCCGGTAAATCGACCCTGCTGCGCATGCTCGCCGGCTTCGAGCGCCCGACCGAGGGGCGGATCTTCCTCGACGGTGTCGACATCACCGACATGCCGCCCTACGAGCGGCCGATCAACATGATGTTCCAGTCCTACGCGCTGTTCCCGCACATGACCGTGGCGCAGAACATCGCCTTCGGCCTGCAGCAGGACAAGATGCCCAAGGCCGAGATCGACGCCCGCGTGGCCGAGATGCTCAAGCTGGTGCACATGACTCAGTACGCCAAGCGCAAGCCGCACCAGCTGTCCGGTGGCCAGCGCCAGCGTGTGGCCCTGGCCCGTTCGCTGGCCAAGCGCCCCAAGCTGCTGCTGCTCGATGAACCGATGGGCGCGCTGGACAAGAAGCTGCGCTCGCAGATGCAACTGGAGCTGGTGGAGATCATCGAGCGCGTGGGCGTGACCTGCGTGATGGTGACCCACGACCAGGAAGAGGCCATGACCATGGCCCAGCGCATCGCCATCATGCACCTGGGCTGGATTGCCCAGATCGGCAGCCCGATCGACATCTATGAAACCCCGACCAGCCGCCTGGTCTGCGAGTTCATCGGCAACGTCAACCTGTTCGAAGGTGAAGTGGTCGAAGACGCCGAAGGCCACGCCGTCATTGCCAGCCCGGAGCTGGAGCGCAAGATCTACGTCGGCCACGGCATCACCACCTCGGTGGAAGACAAGCACATCACCTACGCCCTGCGCCCGGAGAAACTGCTGGTCACCACCACGCAGCCAACCTGCGAGCACAACTGGTCGCGTGGCAAGGTTCACGACATCGCCTACCTCGGTGGCCACTCGGTGTTCTACGTCGAGCTGCCCAGTGGCAAGGTCGTCCAGTCGTTCGTCGCCAACGCCGAGCGTCAGGGCACCCGCCCTACCTGGGGTGACGAAGTGTACGTGTGGTGGGAAGACGACAGCGGCGTGGTACTGCGGTCATGAAACTGCGCAAGCTCAAGCGAGCCTTCCAGCGCCTGACCCCGGAGGGGCGGCACCTGGTGATCGGCGTGCCGTTCATCTGGCTGTTCCTGTTCTTCATGCTGCCGTTCTTCATCGTGTTGAAGATCAGCTTCGCCGAAGCCGATGTGGCGATCCCGCCCTACACCGAGATCTACACCTATCTCGAAGGCAAGGTGCAGCTGGTGCTGAACCTGGCCAACTATGGCCTGCTCACCGAAGACGAGCTGTACATCTCGGCCTACCTCGGTTCGTTGAAGGTCGCCCTGTTCAGCACCCTGCTGTGCCTGCTGATCGGCTACCCGATGGCCTATGCCATCTCCAAGGCCAAGAAGGAGTCGCAGACCGTCCTGCTGCTGCTGATCATGATGCCGACCTGGACTGCGATCCTGATCCGCGTCTACGCCTGGATGGGCATCCTCAGCAACAACGGGCTGCTCAACAGCTTCCTGATGTGGCTGGGGCTGATCGACCAGCCGCTGCAGATCCTCAACACCAACCTGGCGGTGTATATCGGCGTGGTCTATTCGTACCTGCCGTTCATGATCCTGCCGCTGTACGCCAACCTGGTGAAGCACGACGAAAGCCTGCTCGAGGCCGCATCGGACCTGGGTTCGAGCACCTTCAACAGCTTCTGGAAAATCACCGTGCCGCTGTCCAAGAACGGCATCATCGCCGGTTGCATGCTGGTGTTCATCCCGGTGGTGGGCGAGTTCGTGATTCCTGAACTGCTCGGCGGCCCGGAAACCCTGATGATCGGCAAGGTTCTGTGGCAGGAGTTCTTCAACAACCGTGACTGGCCGGTAGCGTCCGCGCTGGCAGTGGTGATGCTGGCGATCCTGATCGTGCCCATCCTGCTGTTCAACCGCAGCCAGGCCAAAGAGATGGAGGGTCGGGCATGAAACGCTTCAGTTTCTCCAACCTGATGCTGATCATCGGCTTGCTGTTCATCTACCTGCCGATGCTGATCCTGGTGATCTACTCGTTCAACGCCTCCAAACTGGTGACGGTGTGGGGCGGCTGGTCGGTGAAGTGGTACGTCGGCCTGCTCGACAACAGCCAGCTGATGGGTTCGGTGATGCGCTCGCTGGAGATCGCCTGCTACACGGCGGTCGCCGCCGTGGCACTGGGCACCCTGGCGGCCTTCGTGCTGACCCGGGTCACCCGCTTCAAGGGCCGCACGCTGTTCGGTGGCCTGGTCACCGCGCCGCTGGTGATGCCCGAGGTGATCACCGGTCTGTCGCTGTTGCTGCTGTTCGTGGCCATGGCGCAGATGATCGGCTGGCCCCAGGAGCGTGGCATCGTCACCATCTGGATCGCCCACACCACGTTCTGCGCCGCCTACGTGGCGGTGGTGGTGTCGGCACGCCTGCGTGAGCTGGACCTGTCGATCGAAGAAGCGGCCATGGACCTGGGTGCCAAGCCGTGGAAGGTGTTCTTCCTGATCACCATCCCGATGATCGCGCCATCGTTGGCGGCGGGCGGCATGATGTCGTTCGCCCTGTCGCTGGACGACCTGGTGCTGGCCAGCTTCGTGTCCGGCCCCGGCTCGACCACGCTGCCGATGGAAGTGTTCTCGGCCGTGCGCCTCGGTGTTAAGCCCGAGATCAACGCCGTGGCCAGCCTGATCCTGCTGTCGGTGTCGCTGGTGACCTTCCTGGTCTGGTACTTCAGCCGCCAGGCCGAAGAACGTCGCCGCAAGGCGATCCAGCAGGCCATCGAGGAAGGCGCCGCGGCCAACGTTTCGCAGCCGCAGGTGCGTCGCCCCGCTCAGGTCGCCACTTCGGCCTGAGTCCTTCGCGGGTAAACCCGCTCCCACAGGGACGGCGGTGTCCTCGGACATGGCGCCAGCCCTGTGGGAGCGGGTTCACCCGCGAATGCTTCACCCCGGTTTCAAAGCCAGATGGCATCCCAATGCGGATACTCCCTGACACTCCCCACCAGCCCAGCCCGCAATGGATTGGCAACGATATACCTGGCAACCCATTTCACATCCTGGTCTCGACGTAGTGCTCTGTCCTGATAGCCGGGCTGCCATACCGGGTCCTGCTCAACTCCCGACTTGTGCAAGGCCAGGCTCGATCGCGATTTGAATCTGCGCATCAGCGTGGCAAGCGTCACCGAATGCAGCTCGATAAGCCAATGCTGATGGTCTGGCATGACCACCCACGCCAGCGATTGGCAAGATTGTTCCTGGTCGGATCTGCGCAGTTCGTTGATGACGAGCCGGGCATTATGGAAATCCATGAACAATGGTTTTCGTTGGTGGGTGATGGTGGTCAGTAAATAGATCCGGCCCGGTTCAGAGAACCGTCCTCGGCGGAGCAGATACGACTGGGCCAGGCTCATGCAGGTCGTCCTTGAATAGGGGCTCGCCATGAACACTAGTGGCGCGTCTTGAAACCACGCGTGGCTGATGTTTTCAGAATGTGGCAGCGGTCGTAGACCATTGATCCAGTTCGGCCCTGTGGGAGCGGCTTTAGCCGCGAAGCGGGCAACGCGGTGCTTGGCACCGGCAACGCCGGTGTTCGCGGGTAAACCCGCTCCCACAGATACCGCGCCAGATTTCAGATTTGATGCAAGACAGTTGCTCCCACAGGGGAATTGCCCACCGTCCCATGCCGTTTGTCGATCCCTGATCTACGCTTCTCCCACGCGTCGTACAAACCATTCGTACAAGCGAGGAGCCTGCATGTCGGTATCGCATCCGATCATGGTCGGTGGCCTGGGGCTGTTGTTGATGCTTGCGGGCTGTGACAAGGAAGAAGCCGCCCCGGTATTGCCCAGGGTTGCGGTGCAACAAGTCCAACCTACCGATTTCGCCGCCCGGGTCACCCTCACCGGCGACGTGCAGGCGCGGGTGCAGACCGACCTGTCGTTTCGCGTGGGCGGCAAGATCATTTCCCGCAGCGTCGATGTGGGCGACCACGTCAAGGCCAACCAGGTGCTCGCGCGCCTGGACCCGAAAGACCTGCAGAACACCGTCGATTCGGCCAAGGCCGAGGTGTTCGCCGAACAGGCGCGGGTGACCCAGAGCAGCGCCGCGTTCATCCGCCAGCAGAAGCTGCTGCCCAAGGGCTACACCAGCCAGAGCGAATACGATTCCGCCGAAGCCGCCCTGCGCAGCAGCCAGAGCGCGCTAAAGGCGGCCCAGGCGCAGTTGGCCAATGCCAACGAGCAGCTGAGCTATACCGCCCTGGTGTCCGAGGCCGATGGCGTGATCACCGCGCGCCAGGCCGAAGTGGGGCAGGTGGTGCAGGCCACCATGCCGATCTTCAGCCTGGCGGTGGACGGCGACCGCGACGCGGTGTTCAACGTGTACGAATCCCTGCTGGTCAAGCCGCCCAGTGACGAAGGCGTGGTGGTCAGCCTGCTGGACAACCCGGCGGTGAAGGCCGAAGGCCGGGTTCGCGAGATCACCCCGACAGTGTCCGCCGAAAGCGGCACGGTGCAGGTCAAGGTGGCCCTGCGCAACGTGCCGGCCGGCATGCAACTCGGTTCGCCGGTGACCGCCACCGGCAACGCCCAGGGCCGACCAAGCATCGAGTTGCCCTGGGCCGCGCTGACCAAGGCGCTGCATGAGCCCGCAGTGTGGGTGGTGGGCGAGGGCGACAAGGTCGAGCTGCGCAAGGTCCAGGTGTCGCGCTACCTCACCGGCAAGGTGGTGATCGCCGACGGTATCAAGGGCGGCGAGACCGTCGTGGTGGGCGGCGGGCAATTGCTGCACCCCGGCATGCAGGTGGTGAAAGTCACCGCCAAGGACGGAGGGGCCGCGCCATGAAACGCCTGTTGTCGATCCTCTGCGCCAGCCTGATGCTCGGTGCCTGCGGCGGTGAAGAGATGGCGCCGGAGATGATCCGCCCCGTGCTGTCGACGCTGGTCGAGCCGCAAGTGCAATCGCAACTGGGGCGTTTCGCCGGCACCATCCAGGCGCGCTTCGAAAGCACCCTCGGTTTTCGCGTGTCTGGGCGTATCGCCCGGCGCTGGCTGGATGTCGGTGCCCGGGTGCAGCCCGGCGATACCCTGGCCACCCTCGACCCTACCGATCAACAGAACCAGCTGCGCGCCGCCGAAGGCGACCTGGCCAAGGTCCAGGCGCAGTGGATCAACGCCCAGGCCAACGCGCGCCGCCAGCAGCAGCTGTACGACCGTGGCGTCGGCGCCCAGGCCCAATTGGATATCGCCCAGACCGACCTGAAGACCACCAGCGCGGCGCTGGAGCAGGCCCGCTCGGCGCTCAGCCAGGCCCGCGACCAGTTGGACTACAGCACCCTGCGCACCGACCATGCCGCCGTGGTCACCGCCTGGCAGGCCGAAGCCGGGCAGACCGTCAGCGCAGGCCAGGCCGTGGTCACCCTGGCACGCCCGGACATCAAGGAAGCGGTGATCGACCTGCCGATCCCCCTGGCCGAGCAGTTGACCAAGAACCTGACCTTCACCGTGGCCTCGCAGCTCGACCCGAGCATCAACACCACCGCCACCTTGCGCGAGCTCGAGCCCCAGGCCGACGCCACCACCCGCACCCGGCGTGCCCGGCTGACCCTGGCCAGCACCCCGGATGCGTTCCACCTGGGCACCGCGATCAGCGTCACCCTGAGTTCGGCGGTGAGCCCGCGCAGCGAGCTGCCACTGACCGCACTGCTCGAACGCGATGGCAAGACCCAGGTGTGGGTCGTCGACCCGCAACAGAAAACCGTGGCCACCCGTGACGTCGCGCTGCTCGAACGCACCGCCGACCGCATCGTCCTGGCGTCCGGCGTGCAGCCCGGGGAGCGGGTGGTGACGGCCGGTGTGAACAGCCTCAAGCCTGGCCAGAAAGTGACCTTCGACGAGGACCCGCAATGAAAGGAAGCTTCAACCTCTCGGAGTGGGCCCTCAAGCACCAGTCCTTCGTCTGGTACCTGATGTTCGTCGGCGTGCTGATGGGCATCTTTTCGTACTTCAACCTGGGCCGTGAGGAAGACCCGTCCTTCACCATCAAGACCATGGTGATCCAGAGCCGCTGGCCGGGTGCGACCCAGGACGAAACGCTCTACCAGATCACCGACCGCATCGAGAAGAAGCTCGAAGAACTCGATTCGCTCGACTACGTGAAGAGCTACACCCGCCCTGGCGAGTCCACGGTCTATGTCTACCTGCGCGACACCACCAAGGCCAAGGACATTCCCGAGATCTGGTACCAGGTGCGCAAGAAGATCCAGGATATTCGCGGGCAGTTCCCCCAGGGCATCCAGGGCCCGGCCTTCAACGACGAGTTCGGCGACGTGTTCGGCTCGATCTACGCCTTCACCGCCGACGGCCTGACCCTGCGCCAGTTGCGCGACTATGTGGAGGTGGCCCGCGCCGAAGTTCGCGAGGTGCCCAACATCGGCAAGATCGAGCTGATCGGCACCCAGGACGAGGTGCTCTACCTGAACTTCTCGACCCGCAAGCTGGCGGCCCTGGGCATCGACCAGCGCCAGGCCATGCAGGCCCTGCAGCAACAGAACGCGGTGACCCCGGCCGGGGTGATCGAGGCGGGGCCGGAGCGCATCTCGGTGCGCACCACCGGGCAGTTCGCCTCGGAGAAAGACCTGGAAACGGTGAACTTGCGCATCAACGACCGGTTCTTCCGCCTGGCCGACATCGCCGACATCGAGCGCGGCTACGTCGACCCGCCTGCGCCGATGTTCCGCTACAACGGCCAGACCGCCATTGGCCTGGCGATCGGCATGAAGGCCGGCAGCAACATCGAGGTGTTCGGCGCGGCGCTGAAAGAGAAGATGGACGAGGTGGTGCGCGACCTGCCGGTCGGCGTGGGCGTGCACAACGTGTCCGACCAGGCCGTGGTGGTCAAGCAGGCGGTCGGCGGCTTCACCAGCGCGCTGTTCGAGGCCGTGGTGATCGTGCTCGCCGTGAGCTTCGTCAGCCTCGGCATACGCGCGGGGCTGGTGGTGGCCTGCTCGATTCCGCTGGTGCTGGCCATGGTCTTCGTGTTCATGGAGTACAGCGACATCACCATGCAGCGGATCTCGCTCGGCGCGCTGATCATTGCCCTGGGCCTGCTGGTGGACGATGCGATGATCACCGTCGAGGTGATGGTCACGCGGCTGGAGATGGGCGAGACCAAGGAGCAGGCGGCCACGTTCGCCTACACCTCGACGGCCTTCCCGATGCTTACCGGCACCCTGGTGACGGTGGCCGGCTTCGTGCCGATCGGCCTCAACGCCAGCTCCGCGGGCGAATACACCTATACCCTGTTCGCGGTGATCGCCGTGGCCCTGATCGTGTCCTGGGTGGTGGCGGTATTCTTCGCCCCGGTGCTCGGCGTGCACATCCTCAATAGCAAGGTGAAGGCCCACGAGGCCAAGCCCGGGCGCCTCGACCGGGCGTTCGAGGGCGGGTTGCTGTGGTGCATGCGCAATCGCTGGCTGACCATCATCGGCACCATCGTCCTGTTCGCCCTGGCGCTGTTCTGCATGCGCTTCGTGCAGAACCAGTTCTTCCCGTCCTCGGACCGCCCGGAAATCCTCGTCGACCTCAACCTGCCGCAGAATGCCTCGATCGAGGAAACGCGCAAGGTGGTCGACCGCCTGGAGGCCAGGATCAAGGACGACCCGGACCTGGTGCGCTGGAGCACCTACATCGGCCAGGGCGCGATTCGTTTCTACCTGCCCCTCGACCAGCAGTTGCAGAACCCCTACTACGCCCAGCTGGTGATCGTCAGCAAGGGCTTCGAAGAGCGCCAGGGCATGATGGACCGCCTGCAGAAGCTGCTGCATGAGGAATTCGTCGGCGTGGGCACCAACGTGCAGTCGCTGGAGATGGGCCCGCCAGTGGGGCGGCCGATCCAGTATCGGGTCAGCGGCAAGGACATCGACCAGGTGCGCCGGCATGCCATCGAGCTGGCAACCTTCCTCGACAGCAACGAGCACATCGGCGAGATGATCTACGACTGGAACGAGCCCGGGAAGGTGCTGCGCATCGAGATCGCCCAGGACAAGGCCCGTCAGTTGGGGCTGTCGTCCGAGGACGTGGCCAACGTGATGAACAGCATCGTCAGCGGTGTGCAGGTCACCCAGGTCAACGACAACATCTACCTGGTCAACGTGGTCGCGCGCGCCGAGGACAGCGAGCGTGGTTCGCCCGACACCTTGCAGAACTTGCAGATCGTCACGCCCAGCGGCGCGTCGATTCCGCTGCTGGCCTTCGCCACCGTGCGCTACGAGCTGGAGCAGCCGCTGGTGTGGCGGCGTGACCGCAAGCCGACCATCACCATCAAGGCCTCGGTGGTCGGCGACATCCAGCCCACCGACCTGGTGGCCCAGCTCAAGCCGGGCATCGATGAGTTTGCCAGCAAGCTGCCGGTCGGCTACGAGGTGGCCACCGGGGGTACGGTCGAGGAGAGCGCCAAGGCCCAGGGCCCGATCCGCAAGGTCGTGCCGCTGATGCTGTTCCTCATGGCGACCTTCCTGATGATCCAGTTGCACAGCGTGCAGAAGCTGTTCCTGGTGGTCAGCGTGGCGCCCCTGGGGCTGATCGGCGTGGTTGTGGCGCTGGTGCCCACGGGCACGCCCATGGGCTTCGTGGCGATCCTCGGGATTCTTGCCCTGGCCGGCATCATCATCCGCAACTCGGTGATCCTGGTGACCCAGATCGACGAATTCGAGGAACAGGGCCTGTCGCCCTGGGAGGCGGTGCTGGAGGCCACCAACCATCGCCGGCGGCCGATCCTGCTGACGGCGGCGGCCGCCAGCCTGGGCATGATCCCGATTGCCCGCGAAGTGTTCTGGGGGCCGATGGCCTACGCCATGATCGGCGGCATCATCAGTGCAACGCTGCTGACGCTGCTGTTCCTGCCGGCGCTGTACGTGGCCTGGTACAAGATCCGCGAGCCGCAAAAGACTCCCTGAGAACCACGCGGACCCTGTGGGAGCTGGCTTGCCAGCGATGGCGTCGTCAGCCTCACCGACGCTATCGCTGGCAAGCCAGCTCCCACAGGGTTCGTCGTTCACGCTAATGGTTATATAAACATTCTTAAACAGTATTTTTAAGAATAACCCCGCCTCACTACTATGGCTCTCACGCCAGGCGCATATCCCCTTCAATCCTCTGCCCGGCACCCTTACTCCAAGGAGAACGAGCATGAGTGCATCACTGCGCAGCATCGACGGTCAGGACGAAGCCACCATCTTGCGTGAAATCCAGAGTGCCCTGCGCGACCTGCGCTTCGGCGCCGTGGAGATCACCGTGCACAACGCCCAGGTGGTGCAGATCGAACGCAAGGAGAAGTTCCGCCTGCAGCAGCCCGGCAACAAGGCCGGCTGACCACGCAACAACCCCTAATTAGAAAAAATGCCAATCGGGAGCTTCACCATGTCCATCCGCCGTTATGCGCTTGCCGCCCTGGCCAGCGCCGTTTTTGCCGGTTCCGCGATCGCCAAGGACTTCGAACTGTTGAACGTGTCCTATGACCCGACCCGCGAGCTGTACCAGCAGTACAACGCCGAGTTCATCAAGCACTGGCAAGCCGCTCACCCGGGCGACAAGGTGAAGATCCAGCAATCCCACGGCGGTTCGGGCAAGCAGGCCCGCGCGGTGATCGATGGCCTGCGCGCCGACGTGGTCACCCTGGCCCTGGCCGGCGACATCGATGAAGTCGCCAAGCTCGGCAAGACCCTGCCGGAGGACTGGCAGAAGCGCCTGCCGGACGCCAGCACCCCGTACACTTCGACCATCGTGTTCCTGGTACGCAAGGGCAACCCGAAAGGCATCAAGGACTGGGGCGACCTGATCAAGAAGGACGTCTCGGTGATCACCCCCAACCCGAAAACCTCCGGCGGCGCCCGCTGGAACTTCCTCGCCGCCTGGGCCTACGGCCTGAAATCCGGCGGTAGCGAAGACAAGGCCAAGGCCTACGTGCAGGAGCTGTTCAAGCACGTACCGGTGCTGGATACCGGCGCCCGTGGTTCGACCATCACCTTCGTCAACAACGGCCAGGGCGATGTGCTGCTGGCCTGGGAGAACGAGGCCTTCCTGGCGCTGAAAGAAGACGGTGGCGCCGACAAGTTCGAGATCGTCGTGCCGTCGCTGTCGATCCTCGCCGAGCCGCCGGTGGCCGTGGTCGACAAGAACGCCGAGAAGAAGGGCAACGAGCAGATCGCCGAGGAATACCTCAAGCACCTGTACAGCCCGGCTGGCCAGAAGATCGCCGCCGAGAACTTCTACCGTCCGCGTGACGCGAAAGTCGCCGCCGAGTTTGCCAAGCAGTTCCCGAAACTGGACCTGGTGACCATCGACAAGGACTTCGGTGGCTGGAAGACTGCGCAGTCGAAGTTCTTCAATGACGGCGGTGTGTTCGACCAGATTTATCAGGCACAGTGATCGGCAATGAAATGAATAGGAGCGGGGCCGCTTTGCGGCCCTTTCGCCGGCAAGCCGGCTCCCACAGGAAGCGGGTATGCACTGCAACTGTGGGAGCTGGCTTGCCAGCGAAAGGGTTGCGTAGCAGCCCCACAAAGAAAACCCTTCAGTAGCCTGCATGTGCCCGGGACCGACCCCGGGCTTCGTGCGTTCAACCAGGGACCTTTATGTCACGTCGTATATCCCCCGTCATACCCGGCTTCGGGCTGACGCTGGGCTACACCTTGGTGTACCTCAGCCTGATCGTGCTGATACCGCTGGCGGCCATGTTCATCCATGCCTCGCAGCTGACCTGGGAGCAGTTCTGGAACATCGTCAGCGCGCCGCGGGTCATCGCCGCGCTGAAGCTGAGTTTCGGCACCGCCCTGTTTGCCGCCATCATCAACGGCGTGATCGGCACCCTGCTGGCCTGGGTGCTGGTGCGCTACACCTTCCCCGGGCGCAAGATCATCGACGCGATGATCGACCTGCCGTTCGCCCTGCCCACGGCCGTGGCCGGTATCGCCTTGACCGCGCTGTACGCGCCGGCAGGCTGGGTCGGCCAGTTCGCCACCGACCTGGGCTTCAAGATCGCCTACACCCCACTGGGCATCACCCTGGCACTGACCTTCGTCACCCTGCCGTTCGTGGTGCGCACGGTGCAGCCGGTGCTGGCCGACATCCCGCGTGAAGTGGAAGAGGCCGCCGCCTGCCTGGGCGCGAAGCCCTTGCAGGTGTTCCGTCACATCCTGGCGCCGGCGCTGCTGCCAGCCTGGCTGACCGGCTTCGCCCTGGCCTTCGCCCGCGGCGTGGGCGAGTACGGTTCGGTGATCTTCATCGCCGGCAACATGCCGATGAAGACCGAGATCCTGCCGCTGCTGATCATGGTCAAGCTCGACCAGTACGACTACACCGGCGCCACCGCCATCGGCGTGCTGATGCTGGTGGTTTCCTTCATCCTGCTGCTGCTGATCAACTTGCTGCAGCGGCGCATCGAAACCCCTTGAAGGAGGCCCGCTAATGTCTTCATCGACCCTTGGCGCGAGCGCTGCCGCCAACGCCGCCCGGCGTGGCAGCGCCACTTCGCGCCGCGTGCTGATCACCCTGGCCTGGATCGTCTTCGCCCTGTTCCTGGCCTTGCCGCTGGTGATCGTGGTGTCCCAGGCGCTCAAGAACGGCTTCGGTACTTTCTTCGAGGCGATCTTCGAGGCCGATGCGCTGTCGGCGCTCAAGCTCACCCTGCTGGCGGTGGCCATCTCGGTGCCGCTGAACCTGCTGTTCGGGGTCAGTGCCGCCTGGTGCGTGAGCAAATACACCTTCCGTGGCAAGAGCCTGCTGGTGACCCTGATCGACCTGCCGTTCTCGGTGTCGCCGGTGATCGCCGGCCTGGTCTACGTGCTGATGTTCGGCGCCCAGGGCCTGTTCGGTCCGTGGCTGCAGGACCACGATATCCAGATCGTGTTCGCCCTGCCGGGCATTGTCCTGGCGACCATCTTCGTCACCGTGCCGTTCGTGGCCCGTGAACTGATCCCGCTGATGCAGGAGCAGGGCACCCAGGAAGAAGAGGCCGCGCGCCTGCTCGGCGCCAACGGCTGGCAGATGTTCTGGCACGTCACCCTGCCGAACATCAAATGGGGCCTGATCTACGGCGTGGTGCTGTGCACCGCGCGGGCGATGGGCGAGTTCGGCGCGGTGTCGGTGGTGTCCGGGCATATCCGTGGCGTTACCAACACCTTGCCGCTGCACGTGGAGATCCTCTACAACGAGTACAACCATGTCGCGGCCTTCAGCGTGGCCAGCCTGTTGCTGATCCTGGCGCTCTTCATCCTGCTGCTCAAGCAGTGGAGCGAGAACCGTATTAACCGCCTGCGCCACAGCGCCGCGGAGGAATGATTCATGTCGATCGAAGTTCGTAATGTCAGCAAGCGCTTCAACAGCTTCCAGGCCCTGAACGCCATCAACCTGGATATCCACAGCGGCGAGCTGGTGGCCCTGCTCGGCCCGTCCGGCTGTGGCAAGACCACCCTGCTGCGCATCATCGCCGGCCTGGAAACGCCGGACGACGGCAGCATCGTGTTCCACGGCGAGGATGTCTCGGGCCACGACGTGCGTGACCGTAACGTCGGCTTCGTGTTCCAGCACTACGCGCTGTTCCGCCACATGAGTGTGTTCGACAACGTCGCGTTTGGCCTGCGCATGAAACCCAAGGGCGAGCGCCCGAGCGAGAGCAAGATCGCCGAGAAGGTCCATGAGCTGCTGAACATGGTCCAGCTCGACTGGCTGTCCGACCGTTACCCCGAGCAGCTGTCCGGTGGCCAGCGCCAGCGTATCGCCCTGGCCCGTGCCCTGGCGGTGGAACCCAAGGTGCTGCTGCTCGACGAGCCGTTCGGGGCGCTGGATGCCAAGGTGCGCAAGGAGCTGCGCCGCTGGCTGGCGCGCCTGCACGAGGACATCAACCTGACCTCGGTGTTCGTCACCCACGACCAGGAAGAGGCCATGGAAGTGGCCGACCGCATCGTGGTGATGAACAAGGGCGTGATCGAGCAGATCGGCTCGCCGGGCGAGGTGTACGAGAAGCCGGCCAACGATTTCGTCTACCACTTCCTCGGCGACTCCAACCGCCTGGCGCTCAGCGAAGGGCACCATGTGCTGTTCCGTCCGCACGAAGTGTCGCTGTCGCGCCATGAAACCGAAGGCCACCATGCCGCCGAGGTGCGTGACATTCGCCCGCTGGGCGCGACGACCCGGGTGACCTTGAAGGTGGAAGGGCAGAGCGAGCTGATCGAGGCCGAGGTGGTCAAGGACCACGACAGCCTGACCGGGCTGGCGCGCGGCGAGACGCTGTTCTTCCGGCCGAAGGTGTGGCAGAAGGTGGCCGATATCTGAGCGACTGGATGTGAATGAAGAACCCGGGCCTGGTCCCGGGTTTTTTTTGCCTGCACCATCGTATTCGCGGGTAAACCCGCTCCCACAAGGACCGGCGCCAAAGTCTGTGGGAGCGGGTTTACCCGCGAACGAGGGCGCAGCCCTCGCAGCGATTCGATGCCTTTCACAAATATTTTCAATGCAGGCCAGGCATCGTTGACTTGGCGGCCTGCTACAAGCCACGAACGACGCGGCCTGCAAACAGCACATCAAAATCAATATTCATAAAAGCTATAACGTTAACTTTAAACATTACTTTATGGCCTAAGCCCCTGCCGTCGATGATTCAGCCACACACCTGAATCGAGACCCCAGGAGTTTCAGCAATGGGTAATGTCCAGTCGGCCGTCAGGGCCTTTGAGCAGCCATGGCACCCGGCATCGGGCGACCTGGTCGAGCTCGGACGCACACTGCGCCTGCCGCTTGGCCAGTTGCGCCTGCAGCGCACGCCGGTGAGCGGCCTCAAGCGCCGCGACAAGCTCGCGCTGGGCCTGCTGGTGCTGGCGCTGCATGGCGCCGCCGCCTACTGGATCAGCCAGGCGCCGACCCCGGCGCTGCCGGTCGTGCCGCCGCAGATCCCGCCCATGACCATCGAGTTCGCCGCGCCCGCCCCGCCGATCGTAGAGCCGCCGCCACCTGCCCCGGCACCGCCTGTGGTGGAACCGCCACCGCCGGTGGTCGACGAGCTGGCCGCCAAGCCAAAGCCCAAGCCGAAACCGGTGCCCAAGCCGGTGGCCAAGCCGCAACCCAAGCCGCAGCCGAAACCGGTCGAAGCACCGCCGCCAACGCCGGTGGCTGCCCCTGCACCGCCTGCGCCAGCCGCACCGCCCGCGCCGGCCCCGGTGACCCCGGCATCGGCCAACGCCGCGTACCTGAAGAACCCGGCCCCCGAGTACCCGCAGATGGCCCTGCGCCGTGGCTGGGAAGGCACCGTGCTGCTGCGCGTCGAGGTGCTGCCCAGCGGCAAGCCCGGGCAGATCCAGCTGCAGAAGAGCAGTGGCCGTGACGCCCTGGATGCTGCCGCGCTGGCCGCAGTCAAGCGCTGGAGTTTCGTCCCCGCCAAGCAGGGCGACGTGGCCCTGGCCGGCTGGGTCAGCGTACCCATCGATTTCAAGCTTCGTTAATTCGCCACCGCACAAAGGAAGGACATCACCATGAGCCTGTTGGCATCCCCCCTCGAATCCGTTGAAAGCGCCGTCATCTGGCTGTTGGTCGGTTTCTCCGTGGCCACTTGGGCGCTGGCCCTGGTCAAGGTTGTGCAGTTCGTGCGCCTCAAGCGCCAGGACAAGCGCTTTCACCAGCAGTTCTGGGCCGCATCCAGCCTCGACTCCGCCGCCGAAATCAGCCACCAGCAACCCGGCCCCGCCGCCCGCGTCGCCCAGGCCGGTTACGCCGCCATCGCCGTCGGCGAACCCGGCCAGGCCAATGACCTGAGCCAGGCCATCAACCATCAGGACCGCCTCGAGCGTGCCCTGCGCCAGCAGATCGTGCGCGAGCGCCGCTCGCTGGAAACCGGCCTGGCGGTGGTCGCCAGTATCGGCAGCACTTCGCCCTTCATCGGCCTGTTCGGCACCGTGTGGGGCATCATGGAAGCGCTCAAGGGCATCAGCGCGGCAGGTTCCGCCAGCCTGGAAACCGTGGCCGGCCCGATCGGCGCGGCGCTGGTCGCCACCGGCGTGGGTATCGCCGTCGCGGTGCCGGCAGTGCTGGTCTACAACTACTTCCTGCGCCGCCTCAAGCTGACCGCTGCCGACCTCGACGACTTCGCCCACGACTTCTACAGCCTGGCGCAGAAGAGTGCCTTCCGCGTGCTGCTGCACCCGGCGGTGCAGCGCCAGCAGGCCGGCTTCAACCAAGCTGTGAAGGAGGCCTCCTGACATGGCCTTCTCGACCCAGGACAGCGATGAAGTATTGAGTGAAATCAACGTCACGCCACTGGTGGACGTCATGCTGGTGCTGCTGGTGGTGTTCATCGTCACCGCGCCGCTGCTGACCAACGCCATCCCCATCAACCTGCCCAAGACCGAGGCCGTGGCCCCGGTGGAGCAGAAGGACCCGCTGGTGGTGAGCATCGATGGCAGCGGCAAGCTGTTCATCAACAAGGACGAGATCCAGCCCGACCTGCTGGAAACCAACCTCAAGGCCGCCAAAGGCAAGGACGCCGAGCTGCGCGTGCAGCTGCAGGCCGACGATGGCGTGAACTACGGCGAAGTCGCCCGGGCCATGGCGGCCATCGAACGGGCCGGCATCACCAAGCTGGCGGTGATTACCGCGCGCTGACCGGCAATACCCTCTTCAGGCAAGTGCTTATGGGCCATTTTCCTTGGCAGGGGATGGCCCTTTTTTTATGGGACCTTCACTGCACTGTGTTGCGTTGCTGGTGCTGGCCTCATCGCTGGCAAGCCAGCTCCCACAGGGTTCGCGCATGGCGGGGTATATGCGGTCGAGGTGGGAGCTGGCTTGCCAGCAATGAGGCCTGAGGGATTGCATAGTCATAAAACGAATAAACAAATGAAAAAATATGATTTATGGATATATGTGACCAGCTGTTAAGGTCAGTTCCATCCAGCGGGGCCAACCCCTCGCGGCCCTGCAATCGAATCGAAGGAAGCGCTTTCAATGCTGGTTGTTTCTGTCGGTGGTAGCCCCAGTCTTCGTTCACGCTCCGGCGTGCTGCTAGAACGCACCCGCGACTGGCTGCAGGAGCGCGGTGTCGAAGTGGTGACCTTCCAGGTGCGTGAGTTCAACGCCGAAGACCTGCTGCACGCGCGCTTCGACAGCCCGCAGGTGCGTCACTTCATCGAACTGGTGGCCCAGGCCGACGGCCTGGTGGTGGCCACCCCGGTGTACAAAGCCTCGTTTGCCGGCGCGCTGAAGACCCTGCTCGACCTGCTGCCCGAGCGTGCCCTGGAGCACAAGGTGGTACTGCCGGTGGCAACCGGCGGCAGCATCGCCCACATGCTTGCCGTGGACTACGCGCTCAAGCCGGTGCTGTCTGCCTTGAAGGCGCAGGAGACCCTGCAAGGGATCTTCGCCGACGACAGCCAGATCGCCTACGGCGAAGGCAACCGCCCTGCACAGCTGGCCCCGGCCCTGGAGCAGCGCCTGCAGGATTCGCTGGAAACCTTCCATGGCGCCCTGGCGCGGCGGCCTCGGCCGGTCGCACCGGGTGTGCTCAACGAACGCCTGCTCAGTGCCCGCTGGAGCATCTGAGCCACTGATCCATCGCTTCACTGCTGTCCCACCTTACTCGCCCGTCAACGAGGCAAGCAGGTGCAACCCGAACCCAACTCGCACAGGAGAGCGCCATGCGCACAGTCTTCTTGCGTCGTGGTCTGGTCGCCCTGTTTGCGGCGGCTGTGTCCTTCGGCGCCATTACCCAAGCCCAGGCCGAGAGCCTGCGTATCGGTTACCAGAAATACGGCACCCTGGTGCTGCTCAAGGCCAAGGGCTCGCTGGAGAAGCGCCTGAAGGAACAGGGCATCGACGTGCAATGGACCGAGTTCCCCGGCGGCCCGCAGCTGCTTGAAGGGCTCAACGTCGGCTCGATCGACTTCGGTGTCACCGGTGAAACCCCGCCGGTATTCGCCCAGGCCGCGGGCGCCGACCTGCTCTACGTCGCCTATGAGCCGCCAGCCCCGCACAGCGAGGCGATCCTCGTGCCCAAAGGCTCGTCGATCCAGTCGGTGAAAGAGCTCAAGGGCAAGAAAGTCGCGCTGAACAAAGGCTCGAACGTTCATTACCTGCTGGTGCGTGCCCTCGAAGACGCCGGCCTCAAATACACCGACATCCAGCCGGTCTACCTGCCGCCGGCCGACGCCCGCGCCGCCTTCGAGCGTGGCAGCGTCGATGCCTGGGTGATCTGGGACCCGTACCAGGCCGCCGCCGAGCAACAGCTGCAGGCGCGTACCCTGCGTGACGGCAAGGGCCTGGTCGACAACCACCAGTTCTACCTGGCCACCCGCAGCTACGCCACGCAACACCCGGCGGTGATCAACACCCTGGTCGAGGAAGTGCGCACCGTGGGCCAGTGGTCCCAGGCCAACCCCCAGGAGGTGACCGACCAGGTCGCGCCGCTGCTCGGCCTGCCCGCCGACATCACCCTGACCTCGGTGAAGCGCCAGGGCTACGGTGCCGCGCCGCTGACCCCGGAAGTGATCGCCGCGCAGCAGAAGATCGCCGACACCTTCCAGGCCCTGAAGCTGATCCCCAAGCCCTTGAGCATCAAGGACGTGATCTGGACACCCCCCGCCAAGGTCGCCAGCGCGCCTTGACCGATTCGCCAGCGCCGGGGCCAGGCCCCGGCTCGAGCCACCCTTGAGGAGACAACTCCAATGAGCCTGAACATCTTCTGGTTCCTGCCCACCCACGGTGACGGCAAGTACCTGGGCACCAGCGAAGGCGCCCGCGCCGTCGACCATGGCTACCTGGCGCAGATCGCCCAGGCCGCCGACCGCCTCGGCTTCGGCGGCGTGCTGATCCCCACCGGGCGGTCCTGCGAGGACTCCTGGCTGGTCGCCGCGTCGCTGATCCCGGTGACCGAGCGCCTGAAGTTCCTGGTCGCTCTGCGCCCGGGGATCATTTCGCCGACCGTGGCCGCGCGCCAGGCCGCTACTCTCGATCGCCTGTCCAATGGCCGTGCGCTGTTCAACCTGGTGACCGGCGGCGACCCTGACGAGCTGGCCGGTGACGGCCTGCACCTGAACCACCAGGAGCGCTACGAGGCCTCGGTGGAGTTCACCCGCATCTGGCGCAAGGTGCTGGAAGGTGAAAACGTCGACTACGACGGTAAACACATCCAAGTGAAGGGCGCCAAGCTGCTCTACCCGCCGATTCAGCAACCACGTCCGCCGCTGTATTTCGGCGGTTCGTCCGAGGCCGCCCAGGACCTGGCCGCCGAACAGGTCGAGCTGTACCTGACCTGGGGCGAGCCACCGAGCGCCGTTGCCGAGAAAATCGCCCAGGTGCGCGAGAAAGCCGCCGCCCAGGGCCGTGAAGTACGCTTCGGTATCCGCCTGCACGTGATCGTGCGGGAAACCAACGAAGAAGCCTGGGCTGCCGCCGACAAGCTGATCTCGCACCTGGACGACGACACCATCGCCCGCGCCCAGGCTTCGCTGGCGCGCTTCGATTCGGTCGGCCAGCAACGCATGGCTGCGCTGCACAACGGCAACCGCGACAACCTGGAAGTCAGCCCCAACCTGTGGGCCGGCGTCGGCCTGGTGCGCGGCGGTGCCGGCACCGCGCTGGTGGGCGATGGCCCGACCGTGGCGGCGCGGGTCAAGGAATACGCAGACCTGGGCATCGATACCTTCATCTTCTCGGGTTATCCACACCTGGAAGAGTCGTACCGCGTCGCTGAACTGCTGTTCCCGCATCTGGATGTGCAGCGCCCGGAGCAACCGAAAACCGGTGGTTACGTGAGCCCGTTCGGCGAAATGGTCGCCAACGACATCCTGCCCAAAGCCGTGTCGCAGAGCTGAGGGCCGGACCATGGGTGCTGATACCTCAACCTCCTGGGCCAAGCGCCTGGCGCCGTGGGCGCTGCCGGTGCTGCTGTTGGCAGTCTGGCAGCTGGCGGTCAGCGCTGGCTGGCTGTCGACGCGCATCCTCCCGGCACCCAGCGCAGTGGTCAGCGCCGGGGTCGAGCTGGTGCGCAGCGGCGAAATCTGGACGCACCTGGCCATCAGTGGCTGGCGTGCCGGGCTGGGCTTCGCCATCGGCGGCAGCCTCGGCCTGCTGCTGGGCTTCATCACCGGCCTGTCGAAGTGGGGCGAGCGCCTGCTCGACAGCTCGGTGCAGATGATCCGCAACGTGCCGCACCTGGCGCTGATCCCGCTGGTGATCCTGTGGTTCGGTATCGACGAGTCGGCAAAGATTTTCCTGGTGGCGCTGGGGACCTTGTTCCCGATCTACCTGAACACCTACCACGGCATCCGCAACGTCGACCCGGCGTTGGTGGAAATGGCGCGCAGCTACGGGCTGTCGGGCTTCGGCCTGTTCCGTCAGGTGATCCTGCCGGGGGCGCTGCCGTCGATCCTGGTCGGTGTGCGCTTCGCCCTGGGCTTCATGTGGCTGACCCTGATCGTCGCCGAGACCATTTCGGCCAACGCCGGCATCGGTTACCTGGCGATGAACGCCCGTGAGTTCCTGCAGACCGACGTGGTGGTGCTGGCGATCGTGCTGTACGCCGTGCTCGGCAAGCTCGCCGACCTGGCCGCCCGTGGCCTGGAGCGTGTGTGGTTGCGCTGGCACCCGGCCTATCAGGTCGCCAAGAAGGAGGGTGCGTGATGACCGTGCTCAAAGAGCAGCCGCCACGCCTGCTGCGTGGCATCCCGCTGGCCGCCAACGGCCTGCGCAAGACCTTTGGCCAGCGCGAAGTGTTGAAGGGCATCGACCTGCACATTCCGGCCGGCCAGTTCGTCGCCATCGTTGGCCGTAGCGGCTGCGGCAAGAGCACCTTGCTGCGCCTGCTGGCCGGGCTCGACAACCCCAGCGCCGGCGAATTGCTGGCCGGTGCCGCGCCGCTGGCCGAGGCCCGGGAGGACACCCGGCTGATGTTCCAGGACGCCCGCCTGCTGCCGTGGAAGAAGGTGATCGACAACGTCGGCCTTGGTTTGTCCGGCGACTGGCGGCAACGGGCGTTGGATGCCCTGGAGGCGGTCGGCCTGGCTGACCGCGCCAATGAGTGGCCGGCGGCCTTGTCCGGCGGCCAGAAGCAACGGGTGGCCCTGGCCCGAGCGTTGATCCATCAGCCGCGCCTGTTGCTGCTGGACGAGCCGCTGGGCGCGCTGGACGCATTGACCCGTATCGAGATGCAGCAACTGATCGAACGCCTGTGGCGTCAGCACGGTTTCACCGTGCTGCTGGTCACCCACGACGTCAGCGAAGCCGTCGCCGTGGCTGACCGGGTGATCCTGATCGAGGACGGCGCCGTCGGCCTCGACCTGCTGGTCGACCTGCCGCGCCCTCGGGCGCGTGGTTCGCACCGCCTGGCAAGCCTGGAAAGTGAAGTGCTGGACCGTGTTCTGTCCGCCCCGGGCACCCCGCCCGAGCCGGAACCTGTAGCCCCTTTGCCCACGCAGCTGCGTTGGGCGCATTGAACCCCGAAGCCAATCAAAGGAAATCAGCCATGACCATCAAAGCCATCAACGTTCGCAACCAGTTCAAAGGCACCGTGAAGGAAATCCTCGAAGGCCCGGTACTGTCGGAAATCGACGTGCAGACCGCCTCGGGCGTGGTGACTTCGGTGATCACCACCCGTTCCGTGAAGGAGCTGGAGCTGCAGGTGGGCAGTGAAGTGATTGCCTTTGTGAAATCGACTGAAGTGTCTATCGCCAAGCTGTGATGCTGCTCGCTATCGGGGCTGCTTCGCAGCCCTTCGCGGGTAAACCCGCTCCCACAGGGTCCGCGCAAGATTTTGACCCTGCGCAGTACCTGTGGGAGCGGGTTTACCCGCGAAGGGTGGCCCCGATAACTTCAGCTGGAGCGCTTGGCCAGAAACGGCGGCAGGTACAGCCCCAGATACGCCTCGAACACCCGCATCCCTTCTTCCGCCATGCGCGGGGTGATCTGCTCGTGCAGCTGCATTGAGCGGGCATACACCCGATCGCTCAGCTCCATCGCCAAGGCGAACACATGCACATCCTGCGGCATCGCCGGCAACTGGAAATGGCGGTCGAACAGCTGGTGCATCAACTCGCCCAGTTCCAGGTCGTGCTGGCGGTCAGCCTGGACCACTTCGCTCAGGCCATGCTGGGCCAGGATCAGTTGCCGCGCTGCGGCGTCCTCGTTGTAGATGTCGAGCATGCGCTGCTCGATCAACCGTGACAGGCCATGCCAGGTGCTGAACGCCGCGCTGTCGATCGGTGCGCTCAAGGCTTCGCGAAAGGCCCGGTGCACATCGGCGGTCAGCGCTTCGAGCAGGGCCGGTACGCTGGCGAAGAAGTGGTACACCGACGACGGCGGGATCTGCGCCCGCTCGGCGACGTTGTAGATCGACAACCCCGCCACCCCTTGCCCGGCCAGCAGCTCGCGCGCAGCTGCCAGGATCGCTTCGATCCTGGCCTGGCTGCTGGCGCGCGGTTTGCGCGGGGTGGCGGTGCGGTTCATCAGTTGCTGATGGCCAGGATGCTGGCCTGGTAGGCGCCGACGAACAGGTCGAAGTCGCCGACTTCCTGCTGTTCCAGGCGCGACTGCTCGGCCAGGGAATCGCGGGCGAGGGTTTCGAAGGCCTGTTGCTGCTCGGCGGGCAGCGGCTGTTCGCGGAAGGTCTCGGCGTGCACGCGGCTCTGGCGCAGGGAGAACTCGATGAAGCTTTCATCGTGTTCGGTCATGCGCGCCAGTACCTGGGCCGACGGGGTCAGTTCAGGGTCATCGACCTTGGCCTGTTGGGCTTGCAGGGCCTTGGCGTGCTCGTTGCCGCCTTGGGCACGGTCGAGCAGCTCGGCCATCTGGCCGATACGGCCGATGAGCTCGCTGGCCCAGTCCTTGAGCGCGATCGGCTGGCCGTTACGCTGCAGCGCAAGGCCCGGGCGACGGCCTTCCTTGACCACGGTCAGGAAGTTGCTGGTGCACTGGCCGCATTCGCCGTTGTCCAGCTGCGGGCTGTCGTCCAGCGCACAGAGCAGCAGGAAGGCGTCGAGGAAGCGCGCTTCGGTGAGGTCGATGCCCACCGGCAGGAACGGGTTGATGTCCAGGCAACGCACTTCGACGTACTGCACGCCACGGGAGATCAGGGCCTGGATCGGCCGCTCGCCGGTGTAGGTCACGCGCTTGGGGCGGATGTTCGAGTAGTACTCGTTCTCGATCTGCAGGATGTTGGTGTTGAGCTGCACCCACTCGCCATCCTTGTGCGTGCCGACCTCGACGTAGGGCGGGTAGGGCGTGCCCACCGCCTTGCGCAGGCTGTCGGTGTAGCTGGCGAGGTTGTTGTAGCAGGGCGTGAGGCCCGCCTGGGCGTTGCTCTGGTAACCCAGGTCGCTCATGCGCAGGCTGGTGGCGTAGGGCAGGTAGAGGGTGTTGGCGTCGAGCTCTTCGAGCTGGTGCGGGCGGCCGCGCAGGAAGCCTTTGTCCAGGGTCGGCGAGGCACCGAACAGGTACATCAGCAGCCAACTGTAGCGGCGGAAATTGCGGATCAGCGCGATGTAGGCCGAGGACTGGTAGTCGCGGTCGTCCTCTGCGCTGCCTTCTTCGGCGCGCAGCAATGGCCACAGTGCTTCAGGCAGCGAGAAGTTGTAGTGGATGCCGGCGATGCACTGCATGGTGCGGCCGTAGCGCAGGGCCAGGCCCTTGCGGTACACGTGCTTGAGCTTGCCGATGTTCGAGGTGCCGTACTCGGCGATCGGGATGTCCTCCTCGGCCGGCAGCGCGCAGGGCATCGACGGGCTCCACAGCAACTCGTGGCCCAGCTTGCTGTAGACGAAGCGGTGGGTCTGTTCGAGGCTTTCGAGCACCTTGGCCGGGTCGGCCAGGGCTGGGGTGATGAACTCCAGCAGCGACTCGGAATAGTCGGTGGTGATCTGCTCGTTGGTCAGCGCCGAACCCAAGGCTTCGGGGTGCGGGGTCTGGGCCAGGCGACCGTCTTCGGTCACGCGCAGGCATTCGCGCTCAATGCCGTGCAGGCACTGCTTGAGCAGGTCGAGGTTGTCGCCGAGCAGGCTCAGGCGGCGGTTGAGGAGGTCGCTCAAGATGGATTCCTTCACGCGTCAGTCGCCCCAATATGGGGGTAGGTATGACGGTCTACAAGGGTAGTTGGGAAAGGAACTGGCGTTGTCGCCTGGTTGCGCGGTTCCGACGCCAATAACGCGGGACCGCTGCGCGCTCCATCGCCGGCAAGCCGGCTCCCACAAGACCCTGTGGGAGCCGGCTTGCCGGCGATGGGCTGCAGAGCAGCCCCAACAGCTATTGCCGGCAAAAATACCGCAGATGGGTCGGTGTCAGCTAGAGAACCGCGAAGGTTCCCTGCGCCTTGGCCACCAACTTGTCGCCCTGGAGCACGTCGGCGTCGACCACCAGCGTGCGCCGCCCGGCATGCAGCACGCGGGCGGTGCACAGCACCTCACCCTCGCTCACGGCGCGCATGTAGTTGATCTTGCACTCGATGGTCACGCTCTGCTGGTCGAAACCATGGCTGGCCGAACAGGCCAGGCCCATGGCGATATCGACCAGGCTGAAGATCGCCCCGCCGTGCAGCTTCTGGCCACGGTTGCGCAACTGCGGCTCGAGCGCCAGGGCTACCTCGGCAACGCCGCTGTCCAGGCGTTGCAGGCGGCAGCCCAGCAGTTGGCTGAAGGCGCTTTCGACGTACTCTTTCGGGACGTCCATCACTTCTTCTTCAACTGCTTGGCGTTGGCGAACAGCGAGGCCATGGCGTTGTTGGCCGGTGCGGCGGCAGTGGTTTCACGCGGGCGCGGTGCCTGCTGCTGGCGGTTGCCGCCATTGCCGCCACGGCTGCCGCCACGGTTGCCTTCGACCTTCTCGCCCGGGGTGTCGCTCATGCGCATGGACAGGCCGACCCGCTTGCGCGGGATGTCCACTTCCATGACCTTGACCTTGACCACATCGCCGGCCTTGACGGCTTCGCGCGGGTCCTTGATGAACTTCTCGGACAGCGCCGAGATGTGCACCAGGCCGTCCTGGTGCACGCCGATGTCGACGAAGGCACCGAAGTTGGTGACGTTGGTCACCACGCCTTCGAGGATCATGCCCGGCTCCAGGTCCTTGAGGTCCTCGACGCCGTCCTGGAAGGTGGCGGTCTTGAACTCGGGGCGTGGGTCGCGGCCGGGCTTGTCCAACTCCTGCAGGATGTCGGTGACGGTCGGCAGGCCGAAGGTTTCGTCGGTGAACTGCTTCGGGTCCAGGCGCTTGAGGAAGCCGCTGTCGCCGATCAGCGAGCGGATGTCGCGCTCGGTGCCGGCGGCGATGCGCTGCACCAGCGGGTAGGCCTCGGGGTGCACGGCGGAGGCGTCCAGCGGGTTGTCGCCGTTCATCACACGCAGGAAGCCGGCGGCCTGTTCGAAGGTCTTTTCGCCGAGGCGGCTGACCTTTTTCAGCGCGGCGCGGGTGGCGAACGGGCCTTTGGCGTCGCGGTGGGAAACGATGTTCTGCGCAAGCGTGGCGTTGAGGCCGGAGATGCGCGTCAGCAGCGCCACCGAAGCGGTGTTGACGTCCACGCCCACGGCGTTCACGCAGTCCTCGACCACGGCATCCAGGCCACGGGCCAGTTTCACCTGCGACACGTCGTGCTGGTATTGGCCGACGCCGATGGATTTCGGGTCGATCTTCACCAGTTCCGCCAGCGGGTCCTGCAGGCGGCGGGCGATCGACACGGCGCCACGGATCGATACGTCCAGATCCGGGAACTCCCGGGCGGCCAGTTCCGAGGCCGAGTACACCGAGGCGCCGGCTTCGGAGACCATGATCTTGGTGATCTTCAGGGCTGGGTATTTCTTAACCAGCTCGGCCACCAGCTTGTCGCTTTCGCGGCTGGCGGTGCCGTTGCCGATGGCGATCAGCTCCACCGAGTGCTTGGCGCACAGGGCGGCCATGATCGAGATCGTGCGGTCCCAGTCGTTCTTCGGCGCGTGCGGGTACACCGTGGTGTAGTCCAGCAGCTTGCCGGTGGCATCGACCACGGCGATCTTGCAGCCGGTGCGCAGGCCCGGGTCGAAGCCCAAGGTAGCGCGCGGGCCGGCCGGGGCGGCCAGCAGCAGGTCGTGCAGGTTGTGGGCGAACACGTTGATCGCCTCGCCTTCGGCGTTGTCGCGCAGCTCGCCGAACAGGTCGGTTTCCAGGTGGGTGTAGAGCTTGACCTTCCAGGTCCAGCGCACCACTTCGCCCAGCCACTTGTCGGCCGGGCGGTTGCGGTTTTCGATGCCGACGTGGTTGCCGATCATCACTTCGCACGGGTGCAGGGTGCCGGGCAGCTCTTCGCCGACTTTCAGCGAGGCGCTCAGCACGCCCTCGTTGCGCCCGCGGAAGATCGCCAGGGCGCGGTGCGACGGGGCGGTGCGCAGCAGTTCGTCATGGGCGAAGTAATCGCGGAACTTGGCGCCTTCCTCTTCCTTGCCGGCCACCAGGCGGGCGCTGAGCACGGCTTCCTGCTTGAGGAAGTTGCGCAGTTTTTCCAGCAGGGCGGCGTCTTCGGCGAAGCGCTCCATGAGGATGTACTTGGCGCCTTCGAGCGCTGCCTTGACGTCGGCCACGCCTTTTTCGGCGTCGATGAAGCGCGCCGCTTCGCTTTCCGGATTCAGTTGCGGGTCGTTGAACAGGCCGTCGGCCAGCTCGCCGAGGCCGGCTTCCAGGGCAATCTGGCCCTTGGTGCGACGCTTCTGCTTGTAGGGAAGGTAAAGGTCTTCGAGGCGGGTCTTGGTGTCGGCGAGCTTGATTTCGCGGGCCAGTTCCGGGGTCAGCTTGCCCTGCTCCTCGATGCTGGCGAGGATGCTGGCGCGCCGATCGTCGAGTTCGCGCAGGTAGCGCAGGCGCTCTTCCAGGTGGCGCAGCTGGGTGTCGTCCAGGCTGCCGGTCACTTCCTTGCGGTAACGGGCGATGAAGGGCACGGTCGAGCCTTCGTCCAACAGGCCCACGGCCGCTTCGACCTGTTGTGGGCGCACGCCCAGTTCCTCGGCGATACGGCTGTTGATGCTGTCCATGAGAACCACCTGACAAATAGTGAATGCAAGGCCGCGGGTGGCTGTTCAGGCCCGGCGGCGCTGGGTGAAAGGCGCGCATTATACCCATCGTGCCGGGCTTGCGGTGATGGCGCCGGGCCATGGGCCGCGGCCTGGAAGTGGCACCATGGGAAAAATCTGCTAACAATGCACACGGCACGCGCTGCAATGGCTACGCCATAATGCGCGGCGATCTCAGAGGAGCAATTCATGACCAGCACCGCAAACGCCGCAGATGGCGACAAGATTCTCATCGTCGACGACGACCCAGGCCTGAGCAGCCTGCTGGACCGTTTTTTCACCAGCAAGGGCTTCCGTGTGCGCACCGTGCCCAACGTCGAACAGATGGACCGCCTGCTGGCCCGTGAGGTGTTCAACCTGGTGGTGCTCGACCTGATGCTGCCGGGCGAGGACGGCCTGTCCGCGTGCAAGCGCCTGCGCGCGTCGAACAACCAGATCCCGATCATCATGCTCACCGCCAAGGGCGACGAGCTCAGCCGTATCAAAGGGCTGGAGCTGGGCGCCGACGACTACCTGGCCAAGCCCTTCAACCCCGACGAGCTGGTGGCCCGGGTCAAGGCCGTGCTGCGTCGCCAGTCGCCGACGGTGCCGGGCGCGCCGGGCAGCGAGGAAGAGACCGTCACCTTCGGTGACTACGAACTGTCGCTGGCCACCCGCGAACTCAAGCGTGGCGACGAAACGCACATGCTTACCACCGGCGAATTCGCCGTGCTCAAGGCCCTGGTGATGCATGCCCGCGAGCCGCTGACCCGCGACAAACTGATGAACCTGGCCCGTGGTCGCGAGTGGGATGCGCTGGAGCGCTCCATCGACGTGCAGATCTCGCGCCTGCGCCGGATGATCGAACCCGACCCGTCCAAGCCGCGTTACATCCAGACCGTGTGGGGCGTGGGCTACGTCTTCGTGCCGGACGGAAACGCCGGTAAATGAGCCAGCCGGCTCGTTGCGACGGTGCAGGGCGGCTCGCA
The DNA here is from genome assembly GCF_024749065.1 of Pseudomonas sichuanensis. Taxonomy (NCBI): domain Bacteria; kingdom Pseudomonadati; phylum Pseudomonadota; class Gammaproteobacteria; order Pseudomonadales; family Pseudomonadaceae; genus Pseudomonas; species Pseudomonas sichuanensis. The sequence goes on from NZ_CP087185.1 coordinate 297,170, forward strand.
GGAGCCGCCCTGTTTTCGTCTGTGGCGCGCGGCTTTTCCACGTTGCCTTTGCTGATTAGTAGTGATCGATGAAAACCCCTCTCTGGTTCCCGCAAAGTTTCTTCGCCCGCACCCTGTGGCTGGTGCTGATCGTCGTGCTGTTCTCCAAGGCGCTGACCTTGGTGTACCTGCTGATGAACGAGGACGTGCTGGTCGATCGCCAGTACAGCCATGGCGTGGCCCTGACGTTGCGCGCCTACTGGGCGGCGGATGAAGAGAACCGTGACAAGATCGCCGAGGCTGCCGGGCTGATCCGGGTCACCGGTTCCGGCGTGCCGGAAGGCGAGCAGCACTGGCCGTACAGCGAGATCTACCAGCGCCAGATGCAGGCCGAACTGGGTGATGACACCGAGGTGCGCCTGCGCATCCACGCGCCACCGGCGCTGTGGGTGAATGCGCCGAGCCTGGGCCCGGGCTGGCTCAAGGTGCCGCTGTACCCGCATCCATTGCGCGGGCAGAAGATCTGGAACGTGCTGGGCTGGTTCCTGGCCATCGGCCTGTTGTCCACCGCCTCGGCGTGGATCTTCGTGCGCCAGCTCAACCAGCCGCTCAAGCGCCTGGTGTTCGCCGCCCGCCAGCTGGGCCAGGGGCGCAGCGTGCGCCTGCCGGTCAGCGACACCCCCAGCGAGATGACCGAGGTGTACAAGGCGTTCAACCAGATGGCCGAGGACGTCGAACAGGCTGGGCGTGAGCGCGAGTTGATGCTGGCCGGTGTCTCCCATGACTTGCGCACGCCCTTGACCCGGCTGCGCCTGTCGTTGTCGCTGATGGGCAACGACAGCGACCTCAGCGACGACATGGTCCGCGACATCGAAGACATGGATGCGATCCTCGACCAGTTCCTGGCGTTCATCCGTGACGGGCGCGACGAGCCGGTGGAGGAGGTCGACTTCAACGAGCTGATCCGTGAAGTGGTGGCGCCGTACAACCAGCCCAAGGAGCGCGTGCGCCTGTGCCTGGAGCCGATCCCGCCGTTCGCGCTGCGCCGTGTGTCGCTCAAGCGCATGCTCGGCAACCTGATCGGCAACGCCCTGCACCACGCCGGCAAGGGCGTGGAGGTGGCGGCCTATGTGTCGGGTGACCAGAGCGCGCCTTATGTGGTGCTCAGTGTGCTGGACCGTGGTACGGGCATCGATGAATCGGAGCTGGAGACCATCTTCAACCCGTTCATCCGTGGCGACCGGGCACGGGGTGGCAAGGGCACCGGGCTGGGGCTGGCGATTGTCAAGCGGATTGCCGCGCAGCATGGTGGCAATGTCGAGTTGCGCAACCGGTCCGGTGGCGGGATCGAGGCGCGGGTGAGACTGCCGCTGGGGTTGCTGTTGCCGCGTAACGCCGTCTGATCGTTGTTGCTTGTACCGGCCTCTTCGCGGCTAAAGCCGCTCCCACAGAGAACATGCAAAACCCTGTGGGAGCGGCTTTAGCCGCGAAGAGACCGGTACAGGCACCATCAACCCTTGCCCTTGGTCCGGGTCTGATTCGGCCCGCCATTCTTCTCCAGGTGCTCGATGATCATCCCGGCCACATCCTTGCCGGTGGTCACCTCGATCCCCTCCAGGCCCGGTGAGGAATTCACCTCCATCACCAGCGGCCCGTGATTGGAGCGCAGGATATCCACACCCGCCACGCTCAGCCCCATCACCTTGGCCGCGCGGATCGCCGTCATGCGTTCCTCGGGGGTGATCTTGATCAGGCTGGCCACGCCACCGCGGTGCAGGTTGGAGCGGAATTCGCCGGGCTTGGCCTGGCGCTTCATCGAGGCGATCACCTTGTCGCCGACCACGAAGCAGCGGATGTCGGCGCCGCCGGCCTCCTTGATGTACTCCTGGACCATGATGTTCTGCTTCAGGCCCATGAACGCCTCGATCACCGACTCGGCGGCCTTGGTGGTTTCGCACAGCACCACGCCGATGCCCTGGGTGCCTTCGAGCACCTTGATCACCAGCGGTGCGCCGTTGACCATCTGGATCAGGTCAGGAATGTCGTCCGGCGAATGGGCGAAGCCGGTGATCGGCAGGCCGATGCCGCGGCGCGACAGCAGCTGCAGCGAGCGCAGCTTGTCCCGCGAGCGGGCGATGGCCACCGACTCGTTGAGCGGGTAGACGCCCATCATCTCGAACTGGCGCAGCACCGCGCAGCCGTAAAAGGTGACCGAGGCACCGATGCGCGGGATCACCGCATCGAAGCCTTCCAGCGGCTTGCCGCGGTAATGGATCTGCGGCTTGTGGCTGGCAATGTTCATGTAGGCCCGGAGCGTGTCGACCACCACCACTTCATGGCCCCGCTGGGTACCGGCCTCGACCAGGCGGCGGGTGGAATACAGACGCGGATTGCGCGACAGCACAGCGATCTTCATGCAGCACCTGTGACAGGGGAAAGGGTGGCCGGGAAGGCCGGTTTGTCCTGGACGTACTTGAGGCCGGGGTTGACGACCAACTGGCCATGGATGAGCGCTTTGGAGCCCAGCAGCAGCCGATAACGCATGTTCTTGCGGCAGGCCAGGGTGAACTCCACTTCCCAGACCCGGTCGCCAAGTGCCAGGGTGGTGCGGATCACGTAGCGGGCCTGGGCCTGGCCGTTGGAGCTCTTGATGCTTTTCATGGTCACCAGCGGCGCCTCGCAGCGCCGATGGCGCAGTTGCACCACCGAGCCCAGGTGCGCGGTGAATCGCACCCAGGGCTGGCCATCGCGCTCGAAGGGTTCGACGTCGGTGGCGTGCAGGCTCGAGGTGCTGGCGCCGGTGTCGATCTTGGCGCGCAGGCCGGCCAGGCCGAGGTCGGGCAGGGCGACCCACTCGCGCAGGCCGATCACAGTCAGGTGGTCAAATGTCTTCACGGAGCGTGCCCTGCGGATAAGGTGGTGAACTGTAATGACGGCACGGACTTTTTGCATCCGTCAGTCACGGTAGTACAGTTCCGTGAAAGACAGAATTCGAGGAAAAACCATGGCACAAAAGCCCGAAGACGATGACAAGGTCCGCCTGGACAAATGGCTGTGGGCGGCACGCTTCTACAAGACCCGCGCACTGGCCAAGGCGGCCATCGAGAGCGGCAAGGTGCACTGCCGGGGCGAGCGTTGCAAGCCAGGCAAGGAGCCACGGGTGGGCGACGAATTCCTGCTGCGCACGGGCTTTGACGAGCGCACCGTGGTGGTCAGGGCGTTGTCGGCGGTACGCCGTGGCGCGCCGGAGGCGCAAGCGTTGTATGAAGAAACCGCCGAGAGCGTGAAGCGCCGCGAGCAGGCGGCCGAGCTGCGCAAGGCAGGGGCGATGGGCGTGACTACCGACGGGCGGCCGAACAAGAAGCAGCGACGGCAGATTCACCAGCTGCATGGCAGTTTCGAGTGATGGGATTACGTAGTTTGTAGGAGCGGCCTTGTGCCGCGATGGGCTGCAAAGCAGCCCCAGAATCTCTGCCTTTGCACAAATTCGGGGGCTGCTTCGCAGCCCATCGCGGCACAAGGCCGCTCCTACAGGGACCGCGATCAGTTGATCACATGGCGCGCATCACGCTCATGCGCCCGACCAGCGGCAGTTTGCCGAACAGGTCGAACAGCGGCGCCGTCCAGCGCACCAGCGCCCGGCTGGCGTTGGCCGCCAGCGGCGTGTGGCAGCTCCAGCCCAGGGCCAGCACCGCCATCAGCAGGCCACCGATGTAGTCATCCTGGCCCCAGTGGGCGCCCGCTACCAGGCGCGGCAGCATGAACAGGCAGGCCAGCGCCCAGATCACCAGGTGCTGTACCAGCCGGCGGCTGAACAGGCTCATGAACAGCGCCCAGACCAGCAGCACCGAGGCATGGTCACCCGGGAAGCTCTGGCCGGAACGGTCCTTGAGCTCCCACTTGGCTTCCAGGTTCGGGTAGAGGTCGCTCAGGTGAACAGCGTTGTCGATGACCATCGACGGGCTCTTGTGTTGCCAACCCATTGCACCGACCCACTTGGAAAACAGCGCACGAATCACCACTAAGAGTAAAAGGGTCACCAGGAAGCCGAAAAACGCCTGGCGCACCTGAATTGCCTTGAATACCCAGTCGCCGCGGATCAGCAGCGACAGCATGATCACCCCGACCAGGAGGTCGAACGGGCGAAGGCTGCCGACGGCCCAGATGGAGCGCCAGAGCACGTGGTCGGCCAGTGGGGCGTTGAGGCTGTGGAACAGCCACTCGTCGAAAGTCAGGCACAGGTTCTGGCCAACGGGCCATAACCAGAAACACAGTAGTGCGATGGGCACCAACGTGCAGGCTGCCAAGGGTCCCCAGGACCACCTTGCTTGGAACAGTGGTCGATTATCCATAAAATACCTCGATCTCCAGCGGGAATTAGCGCCTTGTGAGCGCTCTATGACGGACCTTTCAGTCTCCTGCAATTATTTTGTCATCATTTTCAGATAGCCAGACAACCATGAGCGACTTGCCAGATACAGATTTCACCCAACGCTTCCTGTTCGACGACCGCGACGTGCGCGGCGAGATGGTCGCGCTGGAACGCAGCTACGCCGAGGTGCTGGCCAAGCACGATTACCCGCGCCCAGTCCAGCACTTGCTGGGCGAGCTGATGGGCGCCGCTGCGCTGCTGGTCGGCACGTTGAAGTTCGATGGGCTGCTGGTGCTCCAGGCTCAATCCCAGGGCCCGGTGCCGCTGCTGGCCATCGAATACACCAGCGAGCACGAGATCCGCGGGCTGGCGCGCTATGAGGCCGAGCAGATCAAAGAGGATGCGAGCCTTGCCGACCTGATGCCCGGCGGCCACCTGGTGCTGACCATCATTCCGGTCAACGGCCAGCGCTACCAAGGCACCGTCGAGCTGGATGGCAAGGACCTGTCGGAGTGCTTCACCAACTACTTCGTCATGTCGCAGCAGGTGAATACCAGCATCACCCTGGCCGCCGATGGCGTGCGCGCCCGTGGCCTGCTGGTGCAGCAACTGCCGGCCGAGATCCACAAGGACATCGAGGAACGCGACGAAAGCTGGGCCCACGTGAAGGCGCTGGCCAACACCGTGAAGGCCGAAGAGCTGATCGGCCTGGACAACGAAACCGTGCTGCACCGCCTGTACCACGAGGACGCGGTTCGCCTGTTCGATATCCAGCCGCTACGCTTCCGCTGCAGCTGCTCGCGCGAGCGTTCCGGCAACGCCCTGATCAGCCTCGGCGAAGCCGATGCCAAGGCGCTGGTGGCCGAATGCGGCGGCCAGGTCGAGATCGATTGCCAGTTCTGCAATGAACGCTATCTCTTCGATGCAAGCGATGTTGAGCAATTGTTTGCCGGTGGTGGCACCGACGCACCATCAGAAACTCACCACTGAAACGGTTAACTACAGGACTTTCTCCTGTCGAATTGCGCAAAAGCGCAGTTCTGACAGGAGGGGCCTACTTTTTTTGGGCGTTTCTGGCATAATCCGGCCACTTTTTTCGCTGTAGTAGTTTTTTCGAGACAACTACAAAACGTTTGGAGCACTCGGCCTCGGGCCGGATGGGGTATCTCATGACGCAAGCCAACAACACCGTGTACACCGACCTGAGCGTCGATGAGCTGGTAAAAGAAGCGCTGTCCCGCGGTGAAGGCGTGCTGGCCGATACTGGCGCGCTGGTGGTGGAAACCGGTCATCGCACCGGCCGTTCGCCGGCTGACCGTTTCATCGTCGAAGAACCTTCCACCCAGGACCAGATTGGCTGGGGCCCGATCAACCGCAAGTTCCCGGCCGACAAGTTCGATGCCCTGTGGGACCGCGTGGAGGCGTTCAACAACGCCCAGGATCACTTCGTTTCCTACGTTCACGTAGGTGCCGCGGCCGAGCACTACCTGCCGGTCAAGATGACCACCCAGACCGCCTGGCAAAACCTGTTCGGCCGTTGCCTGTTCATCAACCCGGAGCAGTACAACCCGGCTGGCCGTGGTGAGTGGCAGATCCTCAACGTCGCCAACTTCGAGTGCGTGCCTGAGCGTGACGGCACCAACTCCGATGGCTGCGTGATCATCAACTTCGCTCAGAAGAAGGTGCTGATCGCCGGCATGCGTTACGCCGGTGAAATGAAGAAAGCCATGTTCTCGGTGCAGAACTTCCTGCTGCCGGCCGCCGACGTGCTGCCGATGCACTGCGCCGCCAACATCGGCGAAGAGGGTGACGTCACCCTGTTCTTCGGCCTGTCCGGCACGGGTAAGACCACCCTGTCGGCCGACGAAAGCCGTTACCTGATCGGTGACGACGAGCACGGCTGGGGTGAGGGTGTGGTCTTCAACATCGAAGGCGGTTGCTATGCCAAGTGCATCGACCTCTCCGAGAAGAACGAGCCGGTCATCTGGAAAGCCATCAAGCACGGCGCGGTGCTGGAAAACGTCGTGATCGACGCCAACAAGCACGCCGACTACGCCGATGTAAGCCTGACCCAGAACAGCCGTGCCGCCTACCCGCTGGCGCACGTCGAGAAGGTTTCGGCAGAGAACCTGGGCGGCGAGCCGAACGCGGTCATCTTCCTGACCTGCGACCTGACCGGCGTACTGCCGCCAGTGTCGATCCTGAACAACGAGCAGGCGGCCTACCACTTCCTGTCCGGCTACACCGCGCTGGTCGGTTCCACCGAAATGGGTTCGGGCGGCGGCATCAAGTCGACCTTCTCCACCTGCTTCGGCGCGCCGTTCTTCCCGCGCCCGGCTGGCGTTTACGCCGAGCTGCTGATCAAGCGCATCAAGGCGTTCGGCTCCAAGGTCTACCTGGTCAACACCGGCTGGACCGGCGGTGGCTACGGCGTTGGCAAGCGCTTCAGCATCCCGACCACCCGTGGCGTGATCGCCGCCATCCAGAGCGGCGCTCTGGTCGGTGCCGAAACCGAGCACCTGGACATCATCAACCTGGACGTGCCGAAGGCCGTTCCGGGCGTCGAGACCGAGCTGCTCAACCCGCGCAACACCTGGGCTGACAAGGCTGCCTACGACGAAGCTGCCCAGGGCCTGGCCAAGCTGTTCATCGAAAACTTCAAGAAGTTCGAAGTTTCCGACGCCATCAAAGGCGCTGGCCCGCAACTGTAAGCGGCTGCCGGTTCGAATGAAAAAGCCGCCCTTCGGGGCGGCTTTTTTGTTTCTGCCCTCAGGGCCATTGTTGTCGAGCGTGCAGAATGCGGATGATCTCGATCTGATCCACCAGGGTTCGGTAGACCATTACATAGTTCGGGTGCACGACGATTTCGCGTGTTCCGGGTCGGCGCCCGGGCTTGTATAGGGCTGGGTACTGTGCGGCGCGCCTAGCCTTATCCCTGAATGTTTCATCCAGCACTTCGGCTGCAATCGGATTGTCCTCGGCAATAAGCTCAAGGATCCGCAAGCGATCCTTGTAAGCCATGGACGACCAGGTAAGGCGCATCAGCCTTTTTTGGCTCGCAACTCAGCGCGGCGGGCGGCAAAGAATCTTTCTACCTCGGCATCATCCATAGCGGGCGAGGGATCGCGCAGGCTCGCTTCGACCTGCTCGACGAACCAGGCATCGTAAGCGGCGGCCTCATGGGCGCGCTTGAGTGCTTGCGCGCGATCCGGTCGTTGATAGGTACTGGTTTGTTGTGGATCGTAGGTTGAGGTGTCGACCTGAAAATGGTCGATGCCCAACTCGTGCAGGTAGCTGACAAGTGTTTCGAATTTTTTGAACAGCCTTACATTGCCGCTACGCTGCGCAGTAAGCACGTGCTCCTGGTCATTGATGTCGACCTGAATGGCCCAGCCGCCAGGCTGCCCGACGATATGGGTGGCGTTGATGCGCCCATTGACGGCCATGCGGCTGAGGATGGTGTGATCCAGCTGTTGGGTAGGCACCGGCGAGTGTCTCGGTTTCATGAAGATGGACCATGCTATGCAATCTATTGTTGATTGCGACTATAGGCGTTCCCAAGTCCATGTGGGAAGCTTCCCTGATGTGCAAAAGACAACACAGGACAAACCATGACCGAATCCCCTCAACGCGCCGCTTTCTCCCATTTCCACCCGATCCTCACTCGCCCCCAGGACAACGACCTCAACGGCCACCTCGCCGGTTCCACCGTGCACGGCTTCTTCGAGACGGCCATCCAGGCATTCCTCGTCGAACAGGCCGAACTGGACCTGCGTGACGGCGAACTGGCCGGTTTCGTGGTCAGTTCGGCGGCAGACTTCTTCGCGCTGCCTGGCTTCCCCGACGTGCTCGAAGTGGGCCTGGGCATCACGCGCCTTGCGGGCAGCACGGTGGAATATCGCCTGGCGCTGTTCCGTCCTGGCGAGGCCGAAGCCTGCGCGGCAGGCACCTTGGTGCAGGTATTCGTCGAGCGTGCTTCGGGGCGCCCGGCCGCATTGCCAGAGACGCTGCAATTGATCCTCGCCGGGCTGTCGCTCAATCGTTGAGGCGGATGATCCCTTCTCGTACGGCAAACAGCACCAGCCCCGGCACGTCGTGGATCTGCAGGCGGTGCATGATCTGCGAGCGGTGCGCCTCCACCGTCTTGATGCTCAGGCCCAGGCCATCGGCGATGGAACGGGTGGTTTCACCACGGGCGATCAGCCGCAGGATCTCCAGCTGGCGGGTGGTCAGCGGCGTCTGCACCTGACCTGTCGGGCGTTTGCGGCTGTGCTTGAGGGCCAGGTCGATGACCATCGGCAGCACCGCCGATGACAGGTACTGGCCTCCGTGGCGCAGGGTCTGCAGGGCCTGCTCCAGCTCACCCACCGAGGCATTCTTGAGCAGGAAGCCATGGGCGCCGAGTTGCAGGCAGTTGAGCACGTGTTCCAGCTCGGAGCGTGCGGAAAACATCAGCACACGGCTGGCCGGGGCGCGAATGAACAGTTCCTGCAGGGCTTGCTGGTTGTCCAGCTCACCGCTCATGTCGAGCACCACGATATGCGGCTTGAGTTTCTCGGCGAGGTTCACGGCAGCCATGGCATCGCCGGTGTCGCCGACCACGGCGAAGTCCTTTTTCTGTTCAAGCAGGGCGCGCAGGCCGGCGCGAAAGAGCGGCGAATCGTCGGCAAGCAGGATACGGCAAGGCATGGGTCAGGGCCTGTTTCGCAAGGGAAGGGGGGGCGGCAGGCCGGCACGATCCGCAAGGGCACTGCGGCGCGGGGGCGCAGTCAGTGCCTCTGATCATAAGCGTTCGAACACCGAGGGCAGCAAGGGGCGCAGGGGCAGGTCCAGCTCGTGGATGCTCTCGCTGTGCCCGATGATCAGCAAGCCGCCGGGGCGCAGCTGTGCCAGCACACGCAGCAGCACCTCGCACTTGTACGTTGGGGCGAGGCTGGACAGCAGGTTGCGCAGCAGGATGGCGTCGAACTGGCCGAGCCGTTCCGGCAGAGGCTGAATCAGGTTGATCGCCTCGAAGCCTACCTGCCCGCGCAGGGCGCAGGCTACGCGCAGTCGCCCGGCCATTTCACCCACCCCGCACAAGCAGTGGCGGGCCAGCCAGCCTTCCGGGAAGTAACGGGCCTGGGCAATGTCGTAAATGCCGGCGGCTGCGTGCTCCAGCACCTGCGGATCGAAATCGCTGGCCAGCACCTGCCAGCCTGGGTGACTGGCGTTTTCGGCGGCGACCATGGCCAGGCTCCAGGCTTCTTCACCGGTGGCGCAGGCGGCGCTCCACAAGCGCACGGGGTGCTGGTGCTCAGCCAGCCAGCCGGCCAGCCATTCGAAATGGCGGTGTTCGCGGAAGAAGTAGCTGTCGCGGGCTACCAGCAGGCGCAGCAGGTGCTCGTGTTCCGTTGTGCCCTGTTCGCTGTCGAGCAGGGCCAGGTAGTGCTCAAAGTCTGCCAGGCCATGGGTTTTCAGGCGCTTGTGCAGCCGCGCTGCGACCACTGCCCGGCGGTCGTTGGCCAGATGTACGCCGGTCGCCTGCACAACCCGTTGGCGAATGCGTGCAAAGCTGGTTTCACTGAGCAGTGGCGGGCGAGTGCGGGTGGGCATGTTTCAACCTCCCAGGGCTGGAGGCGAGCAGATGAAGAGGGGGCTGATCGCGCGCATTCCCTGCGTCCTGTTCAAGGTGGAAGCAGGGAATGATAGCTAGTGGCAACTGGCCTCCATATCGGGGCGGCCCCTAATCCTCGGGCATTGGCGCAAACGAAAAGGCCCCGCCGATGAGGGCGGGGCCTAGGCGCAAGGCTTAAGCCTGGCGATCAGTCGCGCCAGTGGCGCTTGTGCTTGCGGTGGCCGTAGTGGTGGCCGCGGTCGTAGTAACGGCGATCATCGTAGTCGCGGCGATAGCGACGCGAATCGCGGCGTTCGTCTTCGTCGGCCTTGTTGCCCATGTAGTTACCCAGCGCGCCACCGGCGCCGCCGCCGGCAGCCGCACCGATATAGCTGCCAGTGGTGCCGCCCACGGAGCGACCGACCACGTTGCCGCCCGCAGCGCCCAGCGCGCCACCGATGGCCGCTTCGCCACGCTGGCGCTTGTCGGCACCCAGGGCACCGCCGGCAGCGCCGCCCAGGCCGGCACCGATGGCGCCGCCGGTGCTACCACCGATGGAGTTGCCCACCACGGAGCCCAGTACCCCACCCAATGCGCCGCCAATGCCGGCTTCGGTGGTGCCGCCTGCCATGGCCACGCCGCTGAGCAAGCTGAAAGACAACAACAGAATCGAGGAGTACTTCTTCATCAAGAGAGCCTCAGAGGGATGACGAAGCGGAATTTGAGGCCCGGCGAAGCGGCTGGCAATGGAAATCCGACGAGTAGCACGAGTTGTACACAATTCTCTAAGTTATTGAATTATGTATGAAACTTTCCTGAATTTCGGTGGTCTGAGGCTTTTATGACAAAGCCCTGATCCATTGCGGACAGGGCTTTTTTTGTGGGCGACGCCTGGGTGAAGAGAGGCTGCGCAGAGTGCTGCGTGGGAGCGGGCTTGCCCCGCGATAGGCCCTGCCTGGCAACCCCGTTTCGGCGGCTGGCCCTATCGCGGGGCAAGCCCGCTCCCACGCAGTATCTGCGAATTCAGATGATCCGCCCGTCGTCCCGCGCCCGCTCAAGCTTGATGGCAATGAACTTGGACGTCGGTGTATGGCTGCCCTCGCCAATGCTCTCCAGCGGCACCAGCGGGTTCACCTCGGGGTAATAGGCTGCCGCCTGCCCGGCAGGAATGTCGAACGCCAGCAAGGTGAAACCATGCACCCGGCGTACATGCTCATCCCCCCACAGCGACACGATGTCGACCTTCTGCCCCGGCTGGAAGCCCAGGCGGACGATGTCGGCTTCGTTGGCGAACAGCACGTCGCGCTGGCCGCGCACGCCGCGGTAGCGGTCGTCCATGCCATAGATGGTGGTGTTGTACTGATCGTGCGAGCGCATCGACTGCATGATCAGGTCCGGCAGTTGGCCGCTGGCCCGCACCCGCTCGTCGAGCAGGCTGTCGGGCAGCAGGTTGGCCTTGAAGTTGGCGCGGCCGGTGGCGGTTTTCCACTGGCGGCTGGCGGCGCTGTTACCCAGGTAGAAACCGCCCGGCAGGCGCAGGCGCTCATTGAAGTCGGCAAAACCCGGGATGGTGTCGGCGATCAGCGCGCGGATGCGGTCGTAATCGGCCACCAGCCAGTGCCAGTCCACCGGCTGCTTGCCCAGGGTGGCGGCGGCGATGCCGGCGACCACGGCGGGCTCGGAGCGCATCTGCCTGGACAGCGGCTTGAGCTGGCCGTTGGAGGCATGGACCATGCTGAACGAGTCCTCCACCGTGACTGCCTGCGGGCCATCGCTTTGCAGGTCGATATCGGTACGGCCCAGGCACGGCAGGATCAGCGCCTGCTTGCCGTGGACCAGGTGGCTGCGGTTGAGCTTGGTGCTGATCTGCACGGTCAGTTCGCAGTTGCGCAGGGCCTGGGCGGTGCGTTCGGTGTCCGGGGTGGCCTGGGCGAAGTTGCCGCCCAGCCCGATGAACACCTTGGCGCGGCCTTCGAGCATCGCGTGGATCGCCTCGACGGTGTTGTGGCCGTTGTGGCGCGGCACGGCAAAGCCGAAGCGCTTTTCGATGGCGTCGAGCAGGAACACCGGTGGGCGCTCGTTGATGCCCATGGTGCGGTCACCCTGCACGTTGCTGTGGCCGCGTACCGGGCACAGGCCTGCGCCGGGTGCGCCGAGGTTGCCGCGCAGCAGCATCAGGTTGACGATTTCCTGGATGGTCGGCACCGAGTGGCGGTGCTGGGTGATGCCCATGGCCCAGCACATGATCACCCGCTTGCCTTTGCAGTACATGCGCGCCGACAGTTCGATGTCGCTCAGGGCAAGGCCGGACTGCGCCTCGATCTGCTCCCAAGGCGTGGCATCCACCACCGCCAGGTACTCGTCCACGCCATGGCCGTGCTCGGCGATGAAGGCGTGGTCGAAGATCGCCGGTTCGCCCTTGGCCTGCGCTTCGCGCTCCCACTGCAGCAGGAACTTGGCCATGCCGCGCAGCAGTGCCATGTCGCCGCCCAGGGCCGGGCGGAAGAACGCGGTGTTGGTCGGGCGATCGCTGTTGGTCAGCATCTCCAGCGGGTTCTGCGGGTGCTGGAAGCGTTCCAGGCCACGCTCTTTGAGCGGGTTGACGCACACCACCTGGGCGCCGCGCTTCACCGCGTCACGCAACGGGTCGAGCATGCGCGGGTGGTTGGTGCCGGGGTTCTGGCCCCAGACGAAGATCGCGTCGGCGTGCTCGAAGTCGTCGTAGGTGACCGTGCCCTTGCCCACGCCAACGCTCTGGCTCAGGGCAACGCCGCTGGCTTCGTGGCACATGTTCGAGCAGTCGGGGAAATTGTTGGTGCCGTAGGCGCGCACGAACAGCTGGTAGAGGTACGCCGCCTCATTGCTGGCCCGGCCGGAGGTATAGAACTCGGCCTGGTCGGGGCTGGCCAGGTTGTTCAGGTGGCGGGCGATCAACGCGAATGCCGCGTCCCATTCGATCGGCTGGTAGCGGTCGGTGACCGGGTCGTAGACCATCGGTTCGGTCAGCCGGCCCTGGTATTCAAGCCAGTAGTCGCTTTGCTGGCGCAGCGCGCTGATGCTGTAGCGGGCGAAGAAAGCCGCATCGACGCGGCGCTTGGTGGCTTCCCAGTTGACCGCCTTGGCGCCGTTCTCGCAGAACTTGACCATGCCGCTCTCGGGCGAGTCGCCCCAGGCGCAACCGGGGCAGTCGAAGCCGCCGTTCTGGTTGGTCTTGAGCAGGGCGCGCAGGTTCTTCAGGGCGTTGTCGCTGCCAACCCAGGCCTTGGCCACGCTGCGCAGCGCGCCCCAGCCACCGGCGGGGCCGGGGTAAGGCTTGTAGCGAGGGGAAGAGGCGGGGGCGTTGTCCGGGAGTTTTTCGTACGAGGTCACGGCTGTTACTACTCCGCCGCTGGGCTGAATACCCGCGGTGCGCTGTGTTTGGGCAGATGGATAAGGTTGAGGTTGTGCTTGCGTGCCCATTGCAAGGCAAGGCCCGTGGGCGCCGAGAGGCTGACCAGGGTCTGGATGCCGGCGCGCAGCACTTTCTGGATCAGTTCCAGGCTGCAGCGGCTGGTGACGATGGCCAGGCCACCCGTGGTGTCGATGCGCTGGCGCAGCAGGGCGCCGATCAGCTTGTCCAAGGCGTTGTGCCGGCCGATGTCCTCGCGACCCAGCAGCAGCTGGCCGTCGCGGTCCATGAACAGCGCGGCGTGCACAGCGCCGCAGTGCTGGCCGAGGGGCTGGAAGGCATCGATGCGTTGGCGCAGGTCCTTGAGCCAATGGGCCGGAGGCAAGGGGGCCCCGGGTAGCACCTTCAGTTCGGGCAGCGCCTGCTCCAGGGCTTCCACACCGCACAGGCCGCAGCCGCTGGTGCCGGCCATCTGGCGGCGCTGGTTCTTCAGGTCCCAGAAGGCACGGCTGGAAATTTCCAGGTCGGCATACAAGGCCGAGCCGCTGCCGGAGAGCTTCACGTCATAGATTTCGTCAGTGCCGCTGACGATGCCGCTGCCGACGCTGAAACCGACCGCAAAGTCTTCAAGGTCGGTGGGGCTGACCAGCATCACCGCCTGGTTGAGGCCGTTGTAGACGATGGCCAGCGCGACTTCCTCGGCCAGCGGCGTGTTGTCACGCGCAGCATCGGTGAGCTCGAGGTAGTCGTAGGTGTTGCTGGCGGCGGGCAGATCGAATGACGAAGGCGCCGCGCAGACCGGAGGCTTGCTGTTCATCGGGGCGAATACCGGCGGCAGTTTGATGCCACAAGCCTAGGCCGCCGGGCAGGTGGCGTCTAATCGCTAGCGTCTATGCCGTGATAGACCGCGTCGATTGGTTGCACAGGGGCAGGGGGCGGGATCCTGGCCTAGACTCCTGCTTCCACGGATTCACCCTAAAAGGAGCGCCACATGAGCCTGTTCAGTTTCGTGAAGGAAGCCGGTGAGAAGTTGATCGACCTGCTGACCCCGGGCAATGCCAATGCCGAGGAGCAGTTGAAGAAACACGTCGAAAGCGTTGGCCTGGGCAACCCGAACATCTCGGCCACTGTAGAGGGAGACAAGGTCATCCTCAAGGGCGAGGTCAGCAGCCAGGAAGAGAAGGAGAAGATCATCCTGGCGGCCGGCAACATTGCCGGTGTGGCTGCGGTGGAGGACCAGATCGTTGTCACCGGGCCGATTGCCCAGGCGGCGGTGTTCGTCACCGTGGTGAAGGGTGATACGCTCAGTGCCATCGCCTTGAAGGTGTATGGCAATGCCAACCAGTACAACAAGATCTTCGAGGCCAACAAGCCGATGCTCAAGCATCCGGACAAGATCTATCCGGGGCAGGTATTGCGTATTCCCAACTGACCTCATCGCGGGGCAAGCCCGCTCCCACCGGGTCGTGGGAGCGGGCTTGCCCCGCGATTGGGCCTAGAGTCCTGTCAACAACTCCCGGTAATCCTCGACCGCCGCGAACTCCTGGGTATCTCGCGGCTCGGCCCGACTATCCGGCTGACGCACCGCCAGCAGGTGCCCCACCCCAAATTGCCGAGCACTGCGCAGAATCGCCAAGGTGTCATCGATGAACAGGCTGCGCGCCGGTTCAAAACCGATGTCCGCCTGCAACGCGTCCCAGAACTGCGGGCTTTCTTTCGGATATCCGTAGTCATGCGAGCTGATCAACCGCTCGAAATACGGCGCCAGTTCCACCCGCTCCAGTTTCAGCGACAGTGAGTCGCGGTGCGCATTGGTGATCATCACCACCCGCTTGCCGGCCTTGCGGATGGCGGCGAGGAAGGTGTCGGCATCCGGCTTCAAGGCGATCAGGTCGGCGATCTCCTGCTTCAGCTCGCGGATCGGCAGGCGCAGCTCGCGGCTCCAGAAGTCCAGGCAGTACCAGTTCAGCGTCCCGGCATGCTGTTCGAACAGCGGCTGCAGCTCCATTTCGGCCATCGCCCGGCTCACCCCGTGCAGCTCGGCGTAGCGCTGGGGCAGGTGCTGCAGCCAGAAGCGGTTGTCGTAGTGCAGGTCGAGCAGAGTGCCGTCCATGTCCAGCAGGACAGTATCGATGGCGGACCAGGGAAGAACGGGCATGGGAAACTCTCGATCAGATGGCAAGCCACGGTATAGTAACCCGTTCACGCCAAGGAGCCGCCCCATGCGCCAGAAACCCACCGTCCTCAGCCGCGAGATCGTCGCCAGCAGCCGCCTGTTCCGCGTCGAAGCCGTGCAGTTGCGCTTTTCCAACGGCACCGAACGCACCTATGAGCGACTGGTCGGCCGGGGCAATGGTTATGGCGCGGTGATGATCGTGGCCATGCTCGATGCCGAGCACGCAGTGCTGGTCGAGGAATATTGCGGCGGCACCGATGAATACGAACTGTCCCTGCCCAAAGGCCTGATCGAGCCGGGTGAGGACGTGCTGGCCGCCGCTGACCGCGAGCTCAAGGAAGAGGCTGGTTTCGGCGCACGCCAGCTGGAGCACCTGACCGAGCTGTCGTTGTCGCCCGGTTACATGAGCCAGAAGATCCAGGTAGTGCTGGCCACCGACCTGTACGAAGAACGGCTGGAGGGTGATGAGCCGGAGCCAATGCGGGTCGACAAGGTCAACCTGCGCGAGCTGTCGGCGCTGGCCATGCACCCGCAGTTCAGCGAAGGCCGGGCACTGGCGGCGTTGTACCTGGCGCGTGACCTGCTGATCCAGCGTGGGGTGCTGAGCGCATGAACGATGTTCAACTGATGCAGCACGTGGTGAAGCTCGCCCAGTTGGCCGGCGAGGCCATCCTGCCGTTCTGGCGCGCAGGCGTGGCAGTCACCACCAAGGCCGACGACTCGCCGGTGACCGCTGCCGACCTGGCTGCGCACCGGATCATTGCCGATGGCCTGCAAGCGCTGGCGCCACAGATCCCGGTGCTGTCCGAGGAAGACTGTGATATCCCGCTGCAAACCCGCGCTGCCTGGCAGCGCTGGTGGTTGGTCGACCCGCTGGACGGTACCAAGGAATTCATCGCTGGCAGTGAAGAGTTCACCGTCAACATTGCGCTGATCGAGCAGGGCGAGGTGGTGTTTGGTGTGGTGGCGATGCCGACCAATGGCCGTTGTTACTTCGGCGGTCGCGAGCTGGGGGCCTGGCGTGCCGAGCGCGATGCCGAGGCGCAGGCGATCCAGGTGCGCAATGCGCCGCCACAGGATGGCCGCTTCACCGTGGTCGCCAGCCGCCGGCATTCGAGCCCGGAGCAGGAAGCGCTGCTGGCTGGCCTGACAAGCGCCGTGGGTGAGCTGGAGCTGGCCAATATCGGCAGCTCGTTGAAGTTCTGCCTGCTCGCCGAAGGCGCTGCCGACTGCTATCCGCGGCTGGCACCGACTTCGCAGTGGGACACCGCTGCCGCGCAGGGCGTACTGGAGGGGGCCGGTGGCGAGGTGATCGGGCTGGATGGTCAGGCGTTTCGTTACCCGCCACGGGAATCGTTGCTCAACCCGTTTTTCCTGGCGTTGCCCAAGGCTGCCGATTGGCGGCAGGCGTTGATCGAGCTGGCGGGCGCGATCCGAACTTGAGTAAGCCGGGGCTGCTTTGCAGCCCATCGCGGCACAAGGCCGCTCCTACAGAACGGCACATGATTTTCTGATTTGGCAGGGCCCTGTGGGAGCGGCTTTAGCCGCGAACACCGGCAACGCCGGTGCCATCCACCGCATCGCCTGCTTCGCGGCTAAAGCCGCTCCCACAGGGGTGTGATGCGATTGAACAATGGTTCCTCTACGCAGCCTCCTGCTGGGAAGATCAACGGTGCAGCACGTACTGGCCGCTGAACCTCACCGCAGGCTCGTCACTGCCCTCATTGCTCACCACCGTCTCCAACGTCAACCGCGCCCGCCCGCGGCGCTGGTACATCGTCAGGAACCGCTCCCAGGCTTTCTCGTCCGGCGCCGGGCAACGTGCCACGGCGGTACCGGTCACCGGCAGTGGATAACTGATCTGCCCCTCCTGGATGACGATGTGCCCGTCATCGATGCCCAGCTCACGCAAGCGCAGGTGCAGCCAGCCCCAACCCACCAACACCGCGCCGCAATACAGGCTGCCGCCGAACATGGTGCTCTTGTGGTTGACGTTGGGGGCCAGCGGCAATTGCAGGCGCAGGCAGTGGCCTTGCCAGTCGATGACGGCCATGCCCATCTCGCGGGTCAGGGGAATGTCGCTGTGCAGTACGGCTTGCAGGTACTGGCTGTCGGTGCTCATTGACGGTTGTCCTCATGGTCGTCGTGCCCGCCGCTGGCGCCGTCGAAGCTCATGCCATGCTTGCGCAGCTTGTCGTGCAGGGTCTTGCGCGGGATGCCGAGGGCTTCGGCAAGGCTGCGCATGGAGTTGTGTGGCTGGGCCAGTTCGGCGGCGATCAGCGAGCGTTCGAACTGTTCGACCTGCTCGCTCAGGTTGCCGCTCGGCACGGGCAGGTGAACGTCGTTGGGGGTGGCTGGCGGCTGCCCGTCGAGGGCCAGTTCAAGGCCCAGGGCGAAGCGTTCGGCGGCGTTCTGCAGCTCGCGCACGTTACCCGGCCATTCGTGGCGCAGCAGCATGGCGCGCTGGGCGGGTTGCAGGCTGTGGGGCGCCAGGCCGTGGCGCTCGCTGGCGGCATCGGCGAAATGCTGGAACAGCACCAGGATGTCGTCGCCACGCTCGCGCAGTGCCGGGATGCGCAGCGGCGCGACGTTCAGCCGGTAATACAGGTCGGCACGGAAGCGGCCCTGATCGGCGGCTTGGCGCAGGTCTTCCTTGGTCGCGGCGATGATGCGGATGTCCAGCGGGATCAACTGGTTGCCGCCCAGGCGCTCGACCACCCGCTCCTGCAACAGGCGCAGCAACTTGACCTGCACATCCAGGCTCATGCTCTCGATCTCGTCGAGGAACAGCGTGCCGCCGTTGGCGAACTCGAACTTGCCGATGCGGCGCTTCTGCGCGCCGGTGAACGCCCCTGGCTCGTGGCCGAACAGCTCGCTCTCGACCACCGATTCGGCCAGGGCGCCGGCGTTGATCGCCACGAACGGGCCGTCGCGGCGGCTCGACAGGTCGTGCAGGGCACGCGCCACCACCTCCTTGCCGGCGCCGGTCTCACCGAGGATGAGCACGTCGGCGCGGGTGCCGGCGAGGGCGCCGATCTGCTCGCGCAGGCGCAGCATGGCCGGCGACAGGCCGACCAGGCGCGTGGCCAGTTGCTGGCGGTCGCTCAGGGCCAGGCGCAGGCTGCGGTTGTCCAGCACCAGCCGGCGCAGGGCCAGGGCACGGCGCACGCTGTCGAGCAGGGCGTCAGTGGCAAAGGGCTTTTCCAGGAAGTCATAGGCCCCGGCACGCATCGCCTGCACCGCCAGCGGCACATCGCCGTGGCCGGTGATCAGCAGCACCGGCAGTTCGCTGTCACGGGCGTGCAGTTGCTCCAGCAGTTGCAGGCCATCGATGCCGGGCATGCGGATGTCGCTGACCACCACGCCCGGCCAGTCGGCCTCGATGCGCGCGGCCAGGCCCTGGGCATCGGCCAGCGCCACCACCTTGAGCCCGGCCAGGTCGAGGGTCTGGCTCAGCGCCTGGCGCAGGTGCGGGTCGTCATCGACCAGGATCACCTGGGCGTGGCTGTCGATCAGTGTCTCGGTGGTCATGCCGAGGTGTCCTCCGAAGATTGCAGGTTGGCGCCGGGCTTGGCCACGCGCAGTTGCAGGGTCAGCAAGGCGCCGCCTTCCGGGTGATTGGCCAGCAGCAGCTCACCGCCCAGGGCGCGCATCAGGCTCTCGCAGATGGCCAGCCCCAGCCCCAGGCCCTGGGTGCGGGTCTTGGTGGTGAAGAACGGCTCTTTGGCGTGCTCCAGAGCCTGGCGGCTGAAGCCTGGGCCGTTGTCGCGAATGTACAGGTAGACGCAATCGTCCTGGCGCTCGGCACTTAGCCACAGCTTGCGGGGGTTGGCCTTTTCGGTGAGCGCGTCCAGGGCATTGGCCAGCAGGTTGCCCAGTACCTGGCGCAGGCGGGTTTCGCCGGCCTGCACCCACAGGGTGGCTTCCGGCAGGTCACGCACCAGCTCCACGGCCATGGCCCGGCGGCGCTTGGCCAGCAGCGCCAGGGCGTCGTCCAGCGCCGGCTGCAGGGCCACGCTTTCCGGGGCGTGACGGTCGCGGCGGGCAAAGGCGCGCAGGTGGGCGATGATCGAGGCCATGCGCCCGGTCAGTTCGCCGATCAGCTTGAGGTTGCCGCGCACGTCCTCGGAACGCTGGTGGTCGAGCAGGATCTCGGCGTTTTCGGCGTAGCTGCGGATCGCCGCCAGCGGCTGGTTGAGTTCGTGGCTGATGCTCGCCGACATGGTGCCGAGCACCGACAGCTTGCCGGCCTGCACCAGCTCGTCCTGGGCGCGCACCAGCTCCTGCTGGGCGTTCTCGCGCTCCAGCACGGCGCTTTTCAGCCGGGTGTTGAGGCCTTCGAGGTCGGCGGTGCGCTCCACCACGCGGTTTTCCAGCTCATGGCGGGCGCGGGCTTCGAAGTCGATGCGGTCGATGTAATGGCGGCGGCGCTGCATCACCAGGCCAGCGAGCAGCATGGTCACCAGCAGCGCACCGGCGCCGATGGCCATGACCGTCTGCACCGAGCGGTCGACCAGGGTGCGCGGCGCGAGGATGCTGACCTGCCAGCCGGTTTCCTTGATGTCGCGGGTCTGCGTGAGCCAGGCGTCGTGGTTCAGGCTCAACGGTTGCGGCGCCTGGGTCGGGTACGGCTGGATGGCGATGATCGCCTGGCGCTCGGCCTCGGTCAGTTCACGGGTGGCGCGAAAGCGCCAGTCCGGGCGCGAAGTGAGCACCACCACGCCGTTCTGGTCGGTCAGCAGCAGCTGCTCGGGGGTGCGGCCCCAGAGGGTTTCGGTGTGGTCGAGGTCGACCTTGACCACCAGCACGCCGATCACCCGCTCACGGTCGTGCACGGCGGCGGCGAAGAAGTAGCCGCGCTTGGCCGATGTCGTGCCCTGGCCGAAGAAGCGCCCCAGGTGGCCGTCCATGGCTTCGATGAAGTACGGCCGGAACGAGAAGTTGCGGCCGACGAAGCTGTCCTGCTTGTCCCAGTTGGAGGCGGCCAGGGTGTTGCCGCTGACATCCATCAGGTACATCACTTCGGCGCCGGTCTGCTGGGTGATGTGCTTGAGCAGGCGGTTGGCGTTGGTCACCGCCTCGAGCTTGAACGGGTCGGCCAGCACGCCGCGCAGGGCAGGCAGTTCGCCGAGGATCTGCGGCAGGGTCTCGTAGCGGTGCAGGGTGCCGAGCAGGTTGGCGACGTAGAGGTCGAGGGTCTGGCGGTTCTGCGAGGCCAGTTCTTCCTGGTAGTAGCGCTCGGCCAGGTGATGCAGGGGCCACAGCAGTGGGGTCAGGCACAGCGCCAATAGGGCAAGGCTGCGCCAGCGGGGGCGGCGAGGTGGCGTGGGTTTGGGAATCATCGGTAAAGGGCGCCAGAAGAGTCTGGCGCAATTATGCGCTACTTGAGGCAGTCGATCAGCGCCTCGTGCCAGTGCGGCTGCGTAACCTGCCATTCACGCGCCAGGCGCGAGCAGTCCAGTCGCGAGTTGAGCGGCCTTTGCGCGGGAGTGGGGTATTCGCTCGACGCGATCGGCAGCAGCTCGGCGCACGGCAGGCCTTGTGCCTTGAGCTGCTGCGCGATGGCCTGGGCAAAGCCGAACCACGACGTTTCGCCCTGGGCGGTCAGGTGATAGGTGCTCCAGGCGCCGGCCTGGCCCTGTTGCCAGCGCTCGATCAGGGCGCGGGTGCTGGCGGCAAGGGTGCCGGCCCAGGTGGGTGCGCCGATCTGGTCGTTCACCACCTTCAATTGCGGGCGCTCCTGCAGCAGGCGCTGCATGGTCAGCAGGAAGTTGCGCCCGTGCCGCGAGTAGACCCAGCTGGTGCGCAGGATCAGGTGCTCGCCGCCGACTGCCGTGATGGCCTGTTCGCCGGCAAGCTTGCTGCGGCCATAGACGCCCAGCGGGTTCGGTGCATCGTCTTCGGCATAGGGCACCGCCTTGCTGCCATCGAAGACATAGTCGGTGGAGTAGTGGATCAGCGGCACGCCCAGGTGCGCGGCCTCTTCGGCGAGCACCCGGGGGGCCTCGGCGTTGATGGTGAAAGCCAGTTGCGGCTCGCTTTCGGCCTGGTCCACTGCGGTGTAGGCCGCGGCGTTGATGACCAGGTCGGGCCTCAGCTCGCGCAGCGGCGCGCGCAACTGCTGCGGGTGGGCAAGGTCGAGCTGCCCGTGGCCCAGCAGGTGCACCTCGCCCAGGCCGGCCAGCGCGCCTTGCAGTGCCTGGGCCACCTGGCCATTGCGACCGCACACGAGCACTTTCATGGCAGCAGGCTCCCTGCCTTGCGCAGTTCGCTGAAGCGTTTGCCCAGCTTGTCCTTGTCGGAAAGCTTTGGCTCTACACCCTGCAACTGCCAGTCGATGTTCAGGTCGGGATCATCCCAACGGATGCAGTGCTCGGCTCTGGGGTTGTAGAAGTCGGTGGTCTTGTACAGGAACTCGGCCGACTCGCTCAGCGCCACGAAGCCATGGGCAAAGCCGGGCGGGATCCACAACTGGCGACGGTTTTCGGCGGACAGGCGCACCGCGACCCACTGGCCACAGGTCTTGGAGCTGCAACGCACGTCCACCGCCACGTCCAGCACTTCGCCGTGGACCACCCGCACCAGCTTGCCCTGGGTGTTCTGTACCTGGTAGTGCAGACCACGCAGCACGTTGTGCTCTGAACGCGAGTGGTTGTCCTGAACGAAGTCGCCCTTGAACCCGGTCAGTTCGGCGAACGCCCGGACGTTGAAACTTTCGAGGAAAAACCCCCGATCGTCACGGAACACCTTGGGTTCGATGATCTTTACGTCGGGTATCGTGGTGGCAATGATGTTCATGCGGACTCTTTGGCCAGTTTGCCCAGGTATTGACCGTATCCGGTCTTTTTCAGTTTTTCGGCCTTGGCCAACAACTCTTCGCGGCTGATCCAGCCTTGGTTGAAGGCGATCTCTTCCAGGCAGGCCACTTTCAGCCCTTGGCGGTTCTCGATGGTCTGCACGTACTGCGAGGCGTCCAGCAGGCTCTCATGGGTGCCGGTATCGAGCCAGGCAAAGCCGCGGCCGAAGCGCTCCACGCGCAGGTTGCCGCGTTTTAGGTAGGCATTGGTGATGTCGGTGATTTCCAGCTCACCGCGTGCCGAACGGCGTACACCCTTGGCGATGCGCACCACATCGTTGTCGTAGAAATACAGGCCGGTCACGGCGTAGTTGGACTTGGGCTGCAGTGGCTTTTCCTCGATCGACAGGGCATTGCCCTGTTCATCGAACTCGACCACACCGAAGCGCTCGGGGTCCTTGACCCAGTAGCCGAACACGGTGGCCCCGGACCCATGGTTCACGGCGCGTTGCAGCTGTTCGGTGAAACTCTGCCCGTGGAAGATGTTGTCGCCCAGGATCAGGCACACTGAGTCGTCGCCAATGAACGCTTCGCCGATCAGGAAGGCCTGGGCCAGCCCGTCCGGCGAGGGCTGTTCGGCGTAGCTGATGTTGAGGCCGAACTGGTCGCCGTCGCCGAACAGGTTCTTGTACTGCGGCAGGTCCTGGGGGGTGGAAATCAGCAGGATTTCGCGGATCCCGGCGAGCATCAGCACCGAGATCGGGTAGTAGATCATCGGTTTGTCGTAGATCGGCAGCAGCTGCTTGGAGACACCGAGGGTGATGGGGTGCAGGCGGGTGCCGGAGCCACCGGCCAGAACGATACCTTTGGTCATGCGATCAAGTCCTTGATGTTGGAGTTGCCCAGGCGTTCACCTTGATAGCTGCCGTCCTGTACGCGGCGGCACCATTCGAGGTTGTTCAGGTACCACTGCACGGTCTTGCGCAGACCGCTTGCGAAGGTTTCTTCGGGGACCCAGCCCAGCTCGCGTTCGATCTTGCTGGCGTCGATGGCATAGCGCAGGTCGTGGCCGGGGCGGTCCTGCACGTAGGTGATCAGGTCCTGGTAATGCGCTATGCCGACCGGGCGTTGTTCGGGGGCCAGCTCTTCAAGCAGCTTGCACAGCTCGTGCACCACGTCGATGTTCTTCTGCTCGTTATGCCCGCCGATGTTGTAGGTCTCGCCGACCTGGCCCTCGGTCACCACCTTGAGCAGCGCCCGGGCGTGGTCCTCGACGTACAGCCAGTCGCGCACCTGCTGGCCGTTGCCATACACCGGCAGCGGTTTGCCGGCCAGGGCGTTGAGGATCATCAGCGGGATCAGTTTTTCCGGGAAATGGTAAGGCCCGTAGTTGTTCGAGCAATTGGTCAGCAGTACCGGCAGCCCATAGGTGCGCTGCCAGGCGCGGACCAGGTGGTCGGACGCCGCCTTGCTGGCCGAATAGGGCGAGCTGGGCGCATAGGGCGTGGTTTCGGTGAACAGGTCGTCGACGCCATGCAGGTCGCCATACACCTCATCGGTGGAAATATGGTGGAAGCGAAAGGCTTCGCGCTGCGCCGCCGGCAGTCGGGACCACCAGGCGCGGGTGGCTTCGAGCAGGGCATAGGTGCCGACGATATTGGTCTGAATGAAGGCCGCCGGGCCATCGATGGAGCGGTCCACGTGGGACTCGGCCGCCAGGTGCATGATCGCCTGGGGTCCGAAGCGTTCCAGCACCTTCGCGACCGTTGCCTGGTCGGCGATGTCGGCCTGGACGAACTCGTAGCGGCTGTTGCTGGCGATGGGCTGCAGCGATTCCAGATTGCCCGCGTAGGTCAGCTTGTCGAGGTTGAGTACCTCATGCTCGGTGTTGCCGATCAGGTGGCGAATCAGGGCCGAGCCAATGAAGCCGGCACCGCCGGTGACGAGAATGCGCATGTGCAAATGCCTTTGCTGAGGGCTTTGGCGAAAAGCCTAGCTGGTTTGTTTGTGGCCGCTCGTCGTAAATCGTGCTGGCGCACGGTGTCCGTCGCCTGGTGCGAGCTGCCTCTTGAATATCGGCAACAGTAGTGGCGATATAAGCGGCAAAAAAACGAGGTCCCCCGCATGCCCCTGAGCACCCTGATCCAGCGTTCGAGCCAGCCCAGCCCTTCACTCGGTGAAGCCCAGGCCCATGCCCTGCTGCGCTCGCATTATGACCTGCGGGGCGAGTTGCAGGCACTGGGTAGCCAGCAGGATGTGAATTTTTGCGTAGACAGCGCCCAGGGGCGCTATGTACTCAAGGCCTGCCACGGCAGCTATGCCGAAGTCGAATTGCAGGCCCAGCACGCCGCCCTGGCGTATTTGCGCGAGCGTGGCGTGCCGGTGCCGCAGGTGCAGCCATCACTTGCCGGTGAGGCGCTGCTGGCGCTTGAGGTCGATGGCCAGCCCCTGCGGGTGCGGCTGCTCAGTTATATCGAAGGCCAGCCGCTGACCCGCCTCAAGCACCTGCCGGTGTCGGTAGTGGCTGAGCTGGGCAGGCTGTGCGCGCAGGTCGACCAGGCGCTGGCAGGTTTCGAGCACCCGGGCCTGGACCGCACCTTGCAGTGGGACCCGCGGCATGCCCAGGCACTGGTCGAGCACCTGCTGCCGGTAGTCACTGATCCGGCACGCCGCCAGCAGGTTGCCCAACTGGCCCGCCAGGCCGCAGACAAGCTGGCGCCGCTGGTCGGGCAACTGCCGACCCAGGCCGTGCACCTGGACATCACCGACGACAACGTGGTCTGGGCCCGTGACGGGCAACGGGAGTGGCAAGTGCAGGGGGTGATCGATTTCGGTGACCTGCTGCGCAGCTGGCGCATCGCCGACCTGTCGGTGACCTGTTCGGCGCTGCTGCATCACGCCGAAGGCGACCCGCTGCGCATCTTGCCGGCGGTGGCCGCCTACCAGGCCGCCAACCCGCTTGAAACGGCCGAATTGCAGGCGCTCTGGCCGCTGGTGCAGCTGCGTGCCGCCGTACTGGTGCTCAGCAGCGAGCAGCAGTTGGCGATCGACCCGCTCAATCAGTACACCCGCGACAACATCGCCCACGAATGGGAAATCTTCGACACCGCCTGCGCGGTGCCCGCCGCGCTGATGGAAGTGGCGATCCTGCAGGCTGCCGGCCAGCGGCCCGCTAGCGCCGACTTCAGCGGTTGCCTGCCGTTGCTGCCAGCGCTTGCCGGGCAGGCAGTCAACCGGGTCGACCTCGGTGTGCTGAGCCCGCACTGCGAGGCCGGCAACTGGGAACAGCCGGGCTTCGACCAGCGCCTGCTGGCCAGCCAGCCTGCGCCGGCCAGCAGCCTGCACGGCCAGTACCGACTGTCGCAAACCCACATCGACCGCCCCGAGGAGCCCGCCACCTGTGCCTTGGGTGTGGAACTGAACCTGGTGCCCGGCAGCCTGCTGCAGGCACCTGCCGAGGGCGTATGGCAGCGTGCCGGCGACAACCGCGGCTGCCTGCGCACCGCGCACTGGAACCTGTGGCTCAACGGCCTGGAAGAGGCCCCGGCCGACGGCCAGCTGCTTGCCAGGGGCCAGGCGCTGGGCGCCACCTGTGGCTTCCTCAGTGTGCAGTTATGCCTCGATGGCCAGGCCGTGCCGCCGTTTTTCGCCACGCCCAGTGCCGCCGCTGCCTGGCTGGCCCTGTGCCCTTCGCCTTCGGCGCTGCTGGGCTTTGATTGCGCTGCCGAGCCCCTGGCCGATGCGCAGGCGCTGCTGGCCCGCCGCGATGCCAGCTTCGCCCGCTCGCAGAAGCACTATTACGAGCAGCCGCCGCATATCGAACGCGGCTGGCGCAACTACCTGATCGACATGCAGGGCCGCTCGTACCTGGACATGCTCAACAACGTCGCGGTGCTCGGCCATGGCCACCCGCGCATGGTCGCCGAGTCGGCGCGCCAATGGTCGTTGCTCAACACCAACTCGCGCTTCCACTACGCGGCCATTGCCGAATTCTCCGAGCGCTTGCTGGAAGTGGCGCCGGAAGGCTTCGACCGGGTGTTCCTGGTCAACAGCGGGACCGAGGCCAACGACCTGGCGATCCGCCTGGCCTGGGCCTACAGCGGCGGGCGCGACCTGCTCAGCGTGCTGGAGGCCTACCACGGCTGGTCGGTGGCAACGGATGCGATCTCCACCTCCATCGCCGACAACCCCCAGGCCCTGGAAACCCGCCCGGACTGGGTGCACCCGGTTGAGGCGCCGAACACCTTCCGTGGTCGCTTCCGGGGCGCCGACAGTGCCGCTGACTACCTGCGCGATGTCGACGCCAAGCTCGCCGACCTCGATGCCCGTGGCCGCCAGCTGGCGGGCATGATCTGCGAGCCGGTGTACGGCAACGCCGGCGGCATCTCGCTGCCGGCCGGCTACCTGCGCGAGGCCTACGCCAAGGTGCGCCAGCGGGGCGGGGTGTGCATCGCCGACGAGGTGCAGGTGGGCTACGGGCGCCTGGGCGAGTACTTCTGGGGCTTCGAAGAGCAGGGCGTGGTGCCGGACATCATCACCATGGCCAAGGGCATGGGCAACGGCCAGCCGCTGGGGGCAGTGATCACCCGCCGCGAGATCGCCGAGGCGCTGGAGGCCGAGGGTTACTTCTTCTCCTCGGCCGGCGGCAGCCCGGTCAGCTGCCGTATCGGCATGGCGGTGCTGGACGTGATGCGTGACGAAGGGCTGTGGGACAACGCCCGTGACGTGGGGCGGCATTTCAAGGCGCGGTTGCAGGCGCTTGTCGATAAGTATCCGCTGGCGGGTGCCGCCCATGGTTCGGGCTTCTACCTGGGGCTGGAACTGGTGCGCGACCGGCAGACGCTGGAGCCGGCCACGCAGGAGACCATGCTCCTGTGCAACCGCCTGCGCGAGCTGGGGATCTTCATGCAGCCAACCGGCGACTACCTGAACATCCTCAAGATCAAGCCGCCGATGTGCACCACGCGGGCAAGCGTGGACTACTTCGTCGACAGCGTGGAGCGGATCCTCGCCGAAGGGCTTTGAAATCGATTGTTATCGAGTTGAAGGCATTCTTTATGCGAAATTGGTCTTCATTGCACCTTTGAAAGCGGATATTTATCGGCTATAAATGTTCGCCATCAGCCGGTGGGACCGCTTTGCGGTCCTTTCGCGACACAAGGCCGCTCCTACACAGGGGACGCGATTCCCTGCAGGGGCGGCCTTGTGCCGCGAGAGGCGCGCACAGCGCGCCCCACCCTTCCGCCAGTTGCCCCAGAGGTTATTGATGAAAACCCTCAACACGACTCCCCGCGCCGACGGCTTCCACATGCCCGCCGAATGGGCCCCGCAAACCCAGGTGTGGATGGTCTGGCCGGAGCGCCCGGACAACTGGCGCCTGGGCGGCAAGCCGGCGCAGGCCGCGCACGTGACCCTGGCCAAGGCCATCGCCCGTTTCGAACCGGTCACCGTGGCGGTTTCCGCCGGCCAGTACGAGAACGCCCGGCGCCAGCTCGACGTGCCCAACATCCGCGTGGTCGAGATCAGCAACGACGACGCCTGGGTGCGCGACACCGGCCCGACCTTCGTGATCAACGACCAGGGTGAAGTGCGTGGCGTGGACTGGGGCTTCAACGCCTGGGGTGGCTTCGATGGCGGCCTGTACGCACCGTGGAACCGCGACGAGGAACTGGCGGCCAAGGTGATGGAAATGGAGCGCGTGCAGCGTTACCACACCGAAGGTTTCGTGCTTGAAGGCGGCTCGATCCATGTCGATGGCGAAGGCACCCTGATCACCACCGAAGAGTGCCTGCTCAACCGCAACCGTAACCCTCACCTGACCCGCGAGCAGATCGAAGACATCCTGCGCGAGCACCTGGCGGTGGAAACCATCGTCTGGCTGCCGGACGGCCTGTACAACGACGAAACCGACGGCCACGTCGACAACTTCTGCTGTTACGTCAGCCCAGGCGAAGTGTTACTGGCCTGGACCGATGATTCCAACGACCCCAACTACGCACGCTGCCATGCGGCCTACGATGTGCTGAAAAACAGCCGCGACGCCAAAGGCCGCGAGTTTGTGGTGCACAAGATGCCGATCCCTGGCCCGCTGTTCGCTACCGAAGCCGAATGCGCCGGTGTCGACCATGTGGCCGGCAGCCAGGAGCGTGACCCGTCGGTGCGCCTGGCCGGTTCCTACGTGAACTTCCTGATCGTCAACGGCGGCATCATCGCGCCGAGCTTCGACGACCCCGCCGATGCGCAGGCCAGAGCGATCCTGGCCAAGGTCTTCCCGGATCACGAAGTGGTCATGATCCCCGGCCGCGAGCTGTTGCTCGGCGGCGGCAACATCCACTGCCTGACCCAGCAACAGCCGGCGCCGTTCAAGCGCTGATTCAAGCTGAATGAAAAAAGCCCGTCTGATGACGGGCTTTTTTTTGTGGCGACGTTCGGTGGCGGCGAATGGCACAGCTCTTGTATTAGTTTTTCATTGTGTTTCAGAGAGATAGGCCCACGCCGTTCTGTAACAAACCTTAAGTAAGTTGGCCGCTCACGGGCCCAGGGAGTGCGTGTTGAAATGAATGCAGCAAGTGAGTCGGCTATGCCCCCATCGGCAGTGAATCACCAAACGCTTGAAATACTGGCGCAGTGGTTGCGGGACCATGGATGCATCCGGGTCAGGAAGACCGACCCACGACGTCTGCTGAACGGGCGTTATCCGCAGGGCTTGATCAGTGATGCGGAGCTCGAAGCGCTGCTGGCTGTATGGCACTGACCGGGTATCGACCCGTCGCAACGAAAAACGCCACCGCTCATGCGGTGGCGTTTTCGTTTGTGGCACAGGCCTGGCCGGTTTGGCCGCAATGCCCATGTGGCACTTGTACTGGCCTCATCGCCGGCAAGCCGGCTCCCACATAGCAAGCGCATAGTTTGGGTTTATGCGGTCAAGGTGGGAGCTGGCTTGCCAGCGATGGCGTCAGAAGCTGTAGCTGCCGGTCACCACCAGGCTACGCGGATCGCCATACTGGATCTGCGCCGCGCTGGTGGCCGAATCGTAGTAGGTCTTGTCGGTGATGTTCTTCAGTGCCGCGCGCACGTCCCAGTCATGGGTGCGATAGCCGGCCAGGGCATCCCAACGGCCATAACCCGGCAGGATCACGGTGTTCTGGTTGTCGGCGTAGCGGTCACCCACCAGCGTCATGCCGGTTTCGGCATACCAGCCCAGCTCAGGCTTCCAGGTCACGAACAGGCTGGCGTTGCGCCGGGCCACGTCGTTGATGCGGTTGCCTTCCTGGCCATTGTTGTCCTCGACGATCTTCGCGTCCTGCAGGCCGATGCCGCCGCGTACATACCAGTTGCCGACCACATTGCCGGTGGCGGTCAGCTCGATGCCGCGCGAGCGCTGCAGGCCAGACATCAGGGTGATGTTCGGGTCGAGCGGGTCGCGGGTGCGGCGGTTGTATAGCTCCAGTTCGTAGAGCGCCAGGGTGGTGGTCAGGCGCTCGTCGAACCAGTCGCTCTTGACCCCGATTTCTTTCTGCCGGGTCAGCTCCGGCTCGGTCTCGTTGGTGTTGCCGGCCGCGCCAGGGGTGATGCCGATCAGGCCGCCACCGACGGGGGAGTAGGTCTTGCTCCAGGAGGCGTAGAAGGAGTGGTCGCGCCATGGCGTATAGACCACGCCCAGGCGCGGGCTGAAGCTGTTGTCGTTCTGCTTCTCGGAGAGGTTGCGCAGTTTGTTGGTGGTTTCCACCTCGAACTGGTCGAAGCGCACCCCGGCAAGGATCTGCCACTGGTCGTTCAGGCGGATCTGGTCCTGCAGGTAGATGCCACGGCTCTCGACCACCGTGTGGTTGTTGCTCGACACCGCCATACGGCCATTGTGCTGCAGGTTGCGGTTGGGGCTGTCGAGGTTCAGGGCCGGCACCGGGCGCGCGCCAGGGCCCGAAGTGGCGGCGTTGTACAGCGTCGGGTCGCGGCGCTGGCTGCCGAATTCCAGGCCCAGCAGCAGTTTATGCTCCAGGCCCCAGGTGCTGACATCGCCCTCGGCCTCGAGGTTGTTGAACAGGTTGCGGGTGTTCAGGTCCTGCTGCCAGCGCTGGCGGGTGACCAGGTTGGTGCGCGGGTTGTAGGCGGTCTGGTAGGTGTTGTCGAACTCACTGTCGAGCTTGAACAGGCCCAGGGTATGACGCAGTTGCCAGTTGTCGCTGAGCTGGTAGTTCAGCCGCGAGCGCAGCGACTGGGCGCGGTCGTCGATGTAGTCGCGCTGGGTATCGCCATAGGTGGCGCTGCGGCTGACGTCCGCCGGGCGCCCGGTCAACGGGTTGCCGGGGATGCCGCGGTCCGGCGTGCGGTTGTAGCGGCTGTACTCGTACTGCACCAGCCAGTTCAGGTCGGGGTTCAGCTGCCAGCTCATGGACGGGGCGAACAGCTGGCGGTTGCCATCGACGCCGTGGCGGAAGCTGTTGCTGTCTTCATTGCCCATGTTAAGGCGCAGGCTGATGGTGTCGCTGGGGTCGGCGCTGAGGTCGGCGTACAGGCTGCGCAGGTCCTGGCTGCCACCCTGGGCTTCGATGGTCGAGCGGCGGCCATGTTCCGGCGCCTTGCTCACCCGGTTGACGATGCCACCCTGGCTGCCTCGGCCATACAGCACTGCGGCCGGGCCCTTGAGCACTTCGACCCGCTCGATGTTGTGCAGGTCGCGGGTGTACTGACTGTCGTCGCGGATACCGTCCAGGTAGAAGTCGTTGCTGGCCTCGAAGCCGCGGATGCGTACGCTGTCGAAACGCGTGTCGGCGCCGCTGCTGACGTTGGGGATACCTTCCAGCGCTTCGCCCAGGGTGCTGCTGCCATAGTCCAGCACATTGCTGGTCTTCACCGTGTCGATGGCCTGGGGCACGTAGCGCACCGGTGTCGAGGTGCGGGTCGCAGTGCTCACTTCGCGTACCCGTGGGTTGTCCTCCTCGCGCTCGCTGTCGGCGGTGACTGCGGTTTCCGGCAGGGTGGTGGTGGCGGCGCTGGCCAGGCCTGCGCTGAACAACAGCGACAAGCCCAGGGTCAGGGGTGAAAGGCGGCAAGGGGCGGGCATTGCAGGCATCCATCTACGCAAGTGAGAAATTGGGCGCGAATGGTAATGCTTGCTATTTGCTGTTGCTCGCCTATTCGTAAAGAGTTGTCTTTACGTTTGTATCACTTTGTAACTAGTCCTTTCTGGGCGATTCGACCGCGTGTGCGCGTTGCCCACTTAGATGACCGTTGTGCGAGATTTTTCGGAAAAACCTGAAAGAGACAAATTTGCGCAGAAGCTGGGCATTAGTGCGTGGAAATGCACTGTTCCAGACCTTCTTTTTGGTTATATCAACCTGCAATTCACGATTTTTTGACATGTATAAGCAGGCACGGCTAGGATTCGGCCTCTACGCCTGCTGGCCATGACTTGGCCATGCGGCTGTAAGGCCCGTTGCAGACCATCAGCGGGGCCTTGCGGCCTGGATCCGCATAGCGTCGAACCTACGAAGGGGCGTTGGTTCCTGGCGTTCTCATGCAGAGCGTTTTTGATTAAGCAATAAGGAAAATAAAATGTTGAAAACCAGGATCAGCCTGGTCGCCCTGGCGATGATCACCGCGACCCAGGCCCAGGCCAACGAGCAGGCCGACAGCAAAGGTTTCATCGAGGACAGCCACGCCAACGTCCTTCTGCGCAACGCTTACATCAACCGTGACAAGAAGCACGGCACCGATGACCAGATCGAATGGGGCCAGGCCTTCATCGGTAACTTCTCTTCGGGCTTCACCCAAGGCACCGTCGGTGTCGGTGTCGACGCCTTCGGCCTGTACGCCGTGCGTCTGGACGGCGGCAAAGGCCACAACGGTGGTGGTGGCGTCGACTTCTTCAAGCCGCACAACACCAAGAACGCCGACGGCAACGCCAGCAGCCCACACGACCTGGCCCGTGCCGGCGCAGCCGTGAAATTCCGCATCTCCAACACTGTGCTCAAGTACGGTGACCAGATGCCGGCCCTGCCGGTGCTGAACTACGACGACGGCCGTCTGCTGCCAGAAAGCTTCACCGGCACCATGATCACCTCCAAGGAGATCAAGGGCCTGGAGCTGAACGCCGGCCACTTCACCCAGGAAGCCCGCAAGAGCGCCGAAGGGCGTGACAGCGGCGGCCTGAAGTCGATCGACGTGCTGGGTGGTAGCTACAAGTTCACCGACAACTTCACCGCTTCGCTGTACACCGCAGACAACGAAGATGTGATGAAGAAGCACTACCTGGGCTTGAACTACGTCTTCCCGATCGCCAATGACCAGTCCCTGACCCTGGACTTCAACGGCTACAAGACCAGCATCGACAAGCAATTCGTGCGTTCGGCCGAGCTCAATGGTGACTCCAACACCATCTGGAGCCTGGCGGCCACCTACGCCTTCGGCCCGCACTCGATCACCCTGGCGCACCAGCGCAGCACCGGCAGCACCGGCTACAACTACAGCGGCTACCAGAGCGCAGGTGGTACCAGTGACGGTGGTTCGACCATCTACCTGGCCAACTCCTACTGGTCCGACTTCAACGCCGAAGACGAGCGCTCCTGGCAGCTGGGCTACGGCCTGGACTTCGGCGCCTTCGGCGTGCCGGGCCTGACCTACAAGGTCGCCTACGTAGTGGGTGACAACATCAACACCCGCAACCTGAAGAACCCGGAAGGCTTCGGCGAAGGCAAGGAGCGCGAGATCTTCAACCAGCTGCGCTACGTCGTTCAGGAAGGCCCGGCCAAAGACCTGTCGATCAAGCTGCGTAGCTCGTTCCTGCGCACCAACAACGCGGTCCAGCAGAACGGCTACAACGACGACGGCAACGAAGTTCGTGTATTCGTCGAGTACCCGATCAGCATCTTCTGATCCTGATCTGGCGTCATCAGCAGCCCCGGCCTATGCCGGGGCTGTTTCTTTGTGGCGTGCCACGTTCGCCCCAGGCACCCCTTCGACTTCCCCCATCTGCGGCGCAAAGCTGTCACCCCGCGCCATCCGCCACATCCGTGCATAGAAGGCATTTTCGATCGAGCCGCTGAGCAATTCACCCGGTTTGAGGAACGCGTGCAGCTGCGAAAACAGGCTGATCTCACTGGGGCTGATACGCCGTGCCAGGTGCTTGGGCTTGAGCTCGGACGGGTGATCCAGCCCCGCAGCGGCGAGCATTTCGGCCAGGGCATGCAGGGTGTTGCGGTGAAAACTCGCAACCCGCTCGGCTTTCTCCGGTACCACCAGCGCACGCTGGCGCAGCGGGTCCTGGGTGGCCACGCCGGTGGGGCACTTGTTGGTGTGGCAGCTTTGCGACTGGATACAGCCGATGGCGAACATGAAGCCGCGTGCCGAGTTGACCCAGTCGGCGCCGATGGCCAGCACGCTGGCGATGTCGAACGCGCTGACGATCTTGCCCGCCGCGCCGATGCGCACGCGTTCGCGCAGGTTCAGGCCCACCAGGGTGTTGTGCACGAACATCAGGCCGTCACGCAACGGCATGCCCATGTTGTCGGAGAACTCCCGGGGCGCAGCGCCGGTGCCGCCTTCCTTGCCATCGACGACGATGAAGTCCGGAGTGATGCCGGTGGCGAGCATGGCCTTGGCAATGCCCATGAATTCCCACGGGTGGCCCAGGCAGAACTTGAAGCCTACCGGTTTGCCGCCTGACAGCTCGCGCAGCCTGGCGACGAACTGCAGCAGCTCCAGCGGGGTGCGGAAGGCGCTGTGGGCGGCTGGCGAGATGCAGTCCTGGCCCTCGCGCACCCCCCGGGTGGCGGCGATCTCGGCGCTGACCTTGTGCCCCGGCAGGATGCCGCCATGGCCCGGCTTGGCGCCCTGGCTGAGCTTGATCTCGATCATCTTCACCTGGCCATCGCGAGCCTGCTCGGCGAAGCGTTCGGGGTCGAAGCGCCCGTCCTCGGTGCGGCAGCCGAAATAGCCGCTGCCGATTTCCCAGATCAGGTCGCCGCCGTGTTCGCGGTGATGAGGGCTGATGCTGCCTTCGCCGGTGTCATGGGCAAAGCGCCCCAGGCGCGCCCCTTTGTTCAGCGCGGCGATGGCATTGGCACTGAGCGCGCCGAAGCTCATGGCCGAGATATTGAAGATCGACGCCGAATACGGCTGGGTGCACTGCGGCCCGCCGATGCGAATGCGAAATGACGCAGGATCGGCCTGTGGCACGGGCAGCATCGAATGGCTGATGAACTCGAAGCCCGGCTTGTACACATCATTGAGGGTGCCGAAGGCCTTCTCGGCGCTCTCGTTCTTGGCCCGGGCATAGACCAGCGAACGTTGCGCGCGGGAGAACGGCAGCTTGTCATCGTCGCCCTCGATCAGGTACTGGCGAATCTCTGGCCTGATGGTCTCGATCAGGTAGCGGAGGTTGCCCAGGATCGGGTAGTTGCGCCGCACCGCGTGGTGGCTCTGGCGCAGATCATTGAGGCCGACCAGGCTGAGCAGCGCGGTCACCAGGGTGAATGGCCACAGCCAGCTGTGCTGGATCAGGAAGGGGATGCTGGCAAGGGTGAAGACCAGGCACAGGGCCAGGCAGGCATAACGGCTGGGGAGTGAATCGTTCATGGGTCCATCGCAGGCGGGATGACGCGGCCTAGGATAGGCAAAGCCTGTGCGCGGAAAACCAGGGGTTTCGGTAAAAGACTCTTGCATGGGCGTGGGGTGTGGCGTTTGCGCCGCAAGATCCGGCATCACTTGCGTGCCTGCCTTCTTCTGTCCCCTGACCATACTTCCCCTCCAGGAGGCCCGCTGGTCGGATTGGTGGGTATGGTGTTGATAGATCGCATTCGGTGGTTATACTAACCACCGCTGCGAACAGCCCAAGGAAGGGTTCATGAACAGCCGCGTAATGATTTCGGTGATCGAGGCCGATGGTTGGTACCTGGTGCGATCCAAGGGCAGCCACCATCACTTCAAGCACCCCCACAAGGCTGGGCTGGTGACCATCCCGCACCCGAAGAAGGACCTGCTGCCCGCCACTGCGGCCAGCATCCTGCGCCAGGCGCGGATCGGCTACGCCAGCTGACCAGGAGAGCCACTGCCATGTTATTCCCCATCGCCATCCTGCCCGGCGACGATCAGCACGCCTGGGGCGTGGAAGTCCCGGACATCCCGGGCTGCTTTTCGGCCGGTGAAGACCTCGATGACGCCATTGCCATGGCCCGCGAGGCCATCGAGGGCCACCTCGAACTGCTCGCCCAGGACGGCGAGGAAATCCCCAAGGCCAGCAAGGTGAGCGTGCATGCGGCCAACCCTGACTACGCCGGATGCACCTGGGCACTCATCGACATCGATATCACCCGCTACCTGGGTAAGGCCGAGAAGCTCAACATCACACTGCCGGCCTACCTGCTCACCCGCATTGATGCCTACGTGAAGAACCATCCAGAGCAGAAAAGCCGCTCGGGCTTCCTGGCTGAAGCGGCGCTGAGAATCCTGCAGGGCGACTGCAAATAGCTACGCTGGGCCCGCGTTGGGCAGCCGTCAGGTGCCCGAGGCTTCGCGGCGCAGGTTCAGCAAGTAGCCTTGGTTGCGGATGGTGAGGATCTGCGCGGCTTGGCCCGGCGCACGGCGCAACTGTTGGCGCAGGCGGCTGATGCACATGTCCACCGAGCGGTCGTCGGGCAGGTGGTCGCGGCCGAACGCGCTACGTGTCAGATGATCGCGGGATACCACGCGGTTATCGGCCTGCAGCAGTTCGTGCAGCACCCGGTAGTCGGAGCGTGGCAGGGTCAGGGCCTTGCCGTCGGGGTGGGTGAGCAGTCGTCTGATGGGGTCCAGTTCAAAGCCTGCGAATCGCTGCGGCTGGGTAGCGCTTTCGTCGCCGTTGGCTTCCAGCTGTAGGGGCCGGCGCAGCACAGCCTTGATCCGGGCAACCAGCTCGAGGGGCTCGAAGGGCTTGGCCAGGTAGTCGTCGGCGCCTGCTTCCAGGCCAGTGATGCGGTCCAGGGTGCTGCCCTTGGCCGACAGCAGGATCACCGCCGGCCCCGGCAGCCCCTGCAACTGCCGGCACAGGCTCAGGCCATCCTCGCCGGGCAGCATCAGGTCCAGCACCACCAGGTCGACCTTGTGCAGGGCCAGTTGCGTGCGCATCTGCTCGCCATCTGCGGCCGGCAATACCTGGTAGCCGGCATCACTCAGATAATCGCAAAGAAGTTCGCGAATCTCGTCGTCATCGTCGACAACCAGCAGGGTGGTGCTCATGGAAGGGTACCTGTAAAAATGCGAGCGGCAGCGCCCGTTACGATCAACGTTATCCCCGCGCAGACCGGCATGCCGGCAGTGCGTGAAACGACGCAATCGTAACAAAAAATCATCTGCGAATACGAAGTCTTCGCAAATGCTGCCGATCGCCGCTAGCGAATCGGTCCAGGCGCTTCCAGCTGTTTCATCAGGTCGTCATTCCATTGCCCTTCGACCTGCACGTGCGCAGCGGCACCCAGCATCACGGCCTCGATCAGGTTGTGATTGAGGTAGGTGTACAGGCCGGGCTGGCGGAAGGTGTACAGCGCCGCGCCTGCGGCACCGCCGGGGATAAACCAGGTTTCCAGGTTGCGCTGCGGCGGGTTGGCGAACTTGCCGGCGGCCCACACGTAGTCGCCATGGCCGCCGATCAGGTGCGGGCGGGTGTCGCGGTTGGCTTGCGAGTGGACGAGCAGCACCGTTTCGCCGAGCGTGGCGGTGAGCGCGTGCTGGCCGGTCAGCGCGCCGACGCTGCCATTGAAGACCACGTGCGTGGGGATGAGCCCCTTCATTACCTGGTACATGTCGGCGAAGCTCGCCGATGGGCTGGCGTAGCGCTTGTACTTGCCGTCCTTGTCGCGCGGGATGTAGTAGTCCTGCTCGCCGATGTACCAGACCTTGTCGTATTGCAGCGCACGCCCGTCGCCGTCCCGCAGGCCGTCCCGCGGCAGCACCATGATTGCGCCGTTCATGCCGCACACCACATGCCAGGGGATCATCACCCCGCCCGGCGCGCAGTGGTACACGAACACCCCGGCGCGGTCCGCCTTGAAGCGCAGCTTCACCTGCTCGCCAGGCTTCACATGGGTTAGCTCACCACCGCCAAGCGCGCCGGTGGCGGCATGGAAGTCGATGTTGTGCACCATGCTGTTGCTGGCCGGGTTGACCAGGGTGAGCTCCATGTAGTCGCCCTCGTGCACCACCATCAGCGGGCCGGGCACCGAGCCGTTGAAGGTCATGGCATGGATGTAGGCCCCCTCGCTGTCGACCGCCAGTTCTTTCTCCTCGATCTCCATGCGGAACTCGACGATCCGCGGTTTGCCAGGCGCGCGCTGGCTGTGGGCATGTACCTGGGGTGGTGCCACCAGCTCGACCCGGGTGCGTTCCAGCTGGGTCAGGTCCGTGGGCGGATTATTGGTCGCCGCCGCCGCCGCCCGGGCCAGGCCGCTGGCCAGCACGCTGCTGCCAACCCCCAGCAATACACCCCCCGCCAGCACCCCGCGCCGCGTCAGGGCTACGCCTTGTTGCTCACTCATGGGACTTCTCCTTAAGTCGACGAAAGCCGTCGGCACAGGAATACCCATTTTGAAAGCAGGGTTTATTGAGCCCAAACAAGAAATCGAGCGGCAGGGCAATCTGTCGCAATTGTGGCCGATAGCTACTATGGAGTTACGCGGGCTGCCACGCGCAGCGACTCAGGGAGCACAGGGAGTGAGCCGTTTCGTCAGTTTCGAGGTCAGCAATCACCGTCAGTATGTGATCAGCATCGATCACATCATTGCGCTTTATCCGCTTGCTCAGGAAAGGACGTTTGCTAAAGGAGGGATCGTGCTGATCAACGGGCTGGGGAAGGAGGGCAAGCATGTGGCGCTGGAGCTTAGCGGGCCGGAGATCAGGAAGCTGCATAAGGCGTTGTTGTTGGAGTGACGGGGTGGGGTGTATGGCTGGATGATCCCCAGAAACGCAAAAGCCCCGACTGACGTCGAGGCTTTTTGAGTGTGGTGCCGGCACCAGGAATCGAACCCGGGACCTACTGATTACAAGTCAGTTGCTCTACCATCTGAGCTATACCGGCACAGGGGCGTCATTATAGCGATGGATTCGCGGCTGTAAACTACTTCTTGCAATCAATGCGTAACGCCCTAAGTCACCGAGCGCAAAGGAGAATTCTCCTACCAGCCGCGGTGGATGGTGGTGACGCTTGGTTCGGTCTTGCCGGGGTTGAAGAACAGCTTGTCGTTGTCGCAGCCGCGCTTGCGGCAGGGGGTGGCGACGTGCAGCGGCAGGCCGCGGTCGCCGCCGAGCTGCATGCCGGGCATGTTCCAGTCCAGCGGTGTCGGCTTGGCCGGTGGCGTGCTGCTGGCGCAGCCAGTCAGGGCCAGGGCGACGGTCAGCAGGGCGAAGGGCTTGGCGTGTTTCACGATGTTCGAATCCGTTCCAAGGTCAGTCTGTGTTCTAGAGGCGGCTGCAATGTTAGCTGCTCCCTCGCGGGGGCCAGTAGCTTGGGTATTGGCAGCTGTGACGCGCGTCCCGTTAATACGATGAGGCCATGCCCCTACGCGAACAATCACGGTTGTTGGCATCCTTGATCATTTTTCGCACAGTGCCGGCAGATCACCGGGCGGGTGGTTCTGCGCGTGTTGGCTCGATTGAACAGTGCATGATCACGTGGACAGCCGGCGATCATACACCGAACGAGCCGATGAAGCTTAGCCGTGCTGTGGATGACTTGCGGGGCCACGAGGCATGCTGTGTTCCAGTCGCTCCATGGGTGGTTAATATAATTTACGTGCCGTTCTGGATGTTTTCAGGAGTTTGTTCGGTATCACTGCAATTTAACAGCGTCTTTATTTGTGTTTTTTCTATCGTTTTGACTTTTTCGATTGCCTAAGCTAATTTGTTGTTCATTATGTTGAACAGTAAAGCTTTCAAGCTCCTCTCCACCTCCCGCCTGGTTTCCCGTGAGCGTCACTGGACCGGCGACCTCTAGCGCCACCCTCCCACTACAGCCTTAAACCTTTCTGTATTGCGCCGACGCCTGTTCGTTCGGCTGCTGTGTCGCCCATGGGAGGGCACCATGCGTTCCTGGATCTACCTGATCGTCGCCATCACCGCCGAGGTGATCGGCACGGCGTCGATGAAACTCGCCGCCACTC
This sequence comes from Pseudomonas sichuanensis, assembly GCF_024749065.1. NCBI lineage: Bacteria > Pseudomonadati > Pseudomonadota > Gammaproteobacteria > Pseudomonadales > Pseudomonadaceae > Pseudomonas > Pseudomonas sichuanensis. The sequence goes on from NZ_CP087185.1 coordinate 336,606, forward strand.
ATTTCCCCGTGGCTGGGCATGCCGTGATGTACGTCATGATTTGCCTTTCGTATTTCTTCCTGGCCCTGGCGGTCAAGCGTGTACCGGTCGGCGTGGCTTATGCGCTGTGGGAGGGGATCGGCATCGTCCTGATCACCCTGGTCAGCGTGCTCTGGCTGGGCGAAAGCCTGGGCTGGGCCAAGGCCCTGGGGCTGGCGGTGATGATTGCCGGCATCCTGCTGATCAAGGCGGGTACCCGCAGCAAGCCCGTCGTGGTTGAAGGGGAGGCATTGCCATGCTGATTCCGTTTGCCTGGCTGGGCCTGGCCATCGTGCTGGAAGTGCTGGCCAACCTGCTGCTCAAGTATTCCGACGGTTTTCGTCGCAAGGGCCTGGGCGTGGCCTCGATCCTCTGCGTGCTGGCGGCCTTCACCGCGTTGGCGCAGGCGGTGCAGGACATCGAGTTGTCGCTGGCCTACGCCATCTGGGGCGGCTTCGGCATCCTGGCCACTGTCGCCATGGGTTGGGCGCTGTTCGGTCAGCGTCTGGCTGGCCGTGGCTGGCTGGGGCTGGCGCTGCTTCTGGTCGGCATGGGCCTGTTGAAACTGGCTTGAAATGCCCTGTTTCAGGCGGTTTCTGGCTTACGGCTGAAATGCTTATGCACAAGCGGCATTTTCCGCTTGCGCGAAAGGCATGCCGACTGGCCCTGCCACCGGTCTTTGCGCAAAGCCCTGTTTTTGCTGGTTTTCAGCTGGTAAGCGGAATAAGCAAAGCGGCGCAAATAGCGCTTGGATCCAAGCCTTGGACATTTTCATCACAAGCTTGTGCACAGACTTATCCACAGGTTGTCAGCTGCGCTGCGGCGATCCGTCACGTTCGGCCAGCAGCAACAGGTTGCGCGGCGTCAGCGGGTATTCGCAGAACAGTCCTACGCGCACGGCATAACCTTGCTCTTGGAGGTACAAGGCTCTGTCGAGCACCAGCCACAGTTCCAATGGGCGGCGGAACAGGTTGCGCACCAGCTCCAGGTTGCGCACCTGAGCCAGCCGTTGCCAGCCTTGCGACTCAAGGGCGGCCCAGTCTGTCGTGCCGCTCAGTTCCACCTGGCGCAGCGCGGCAAGGTCACGGCAGTACTGTTCGAAGGGCTTCTTCAGCCAATCGACCGGCAGTGACGGTGTTGGCAGGTAAGCATCGATACCCCGCTGTTGGCGCTGCAGCAGGTCGAAACCCAGGCGCCTGGCCATCGAGCTGTCGCGCTGGCGGCGTACCCGGGCGCTGGAGGTGACGGCCTCGCTCAGCGGCAGGCCCAGATCGCCGATCGACAACTGCAGGGCCGATGCCTGTGCGGCTGTGGATATCGCGATGTACTGCTCACCCTGGATGCGGTTGTAGCAGCACGGCGCCACGGCCAGTTGCGGGCAGCCTTGCTGGCTGGCCAGGTGCAGCAGGCGCACATGCAGATCGCCACAGGCATGCAGGGCAATCACGCTTTTGTCGCCATCCAGCTGCTGCATGCTGTCTGCGGCCATCACATCCTGCTGCACATGGTGGGCGGGCAGTTGATGGTGATCGCTCAGCGCCTGGCCGGCGTTGACCAGCTCGGCGTCGTACTCCAGGCAGGTCAATTGCTGGCCGGCTTGCAGCAGGCGGCGGCCCAGGTGGCCCTTGCCCGAACACCAGTCCAGCCAGTGCCGGGTGGGCTGGCTGAAGCTCAGGCGGCGGCTGAAGGCCTCGATCTGCTGCCATTTGCGCCCAGGGACGTTAGCGTCAAGGCGGTGGCCGGCCGGGTGCAGGCCCGCGTCGGGCAATTCACCCACGGCAGACAACTGCCGGGCCAGGCTGGCCAGTTGCGGAAAGGGGGCTGGGGCCGGAAGCTGTTCCGGGTGTTGCTGGACGGCTTCGGCTTGTTCCAGGGTGCGATTGCGCAGCCATGCGGACAGCTCTGGGTACTGGCTTTCCCAGCCCAGCTGCAGCTCGGTGAACGGCCGTGGCCGCCACAGCGGCTGGTGCTGAAGCAGAAAATGGTCAAGGGCCTGGAAGCGCTCGAGGAGCTGGCTGCCTTGAAGGGGGAGTGTTGTGTTCATTCAAGCACCGAGGCGCAATTGAAAGGGGCCGCAAAGCGGCCCCGAGCGTGTTGCAGGTTAGCGCCCCTGGCAGGCATCCACGCGCAACCAGCGTTCCAGCAGCTTGAAGCCCTGCACCAGGAAGAACGAGATCACCAGGTAGAACACCCCGGCGGCAAAGAAGATCTCCACCGGCAGGTAGGTACGGGCGATGATGGTCCGTGCCATGCCGGTCAGCTCCAGTAGCGTCACGGTGCTGGCCAGGGCGCTGGCCTTGAGCATCAGGATCACTTCGTTGCTGTAGGCCGGCAGGCCGATGCGTGTGGCGCGCGGCAGCATGATGTAGAACAGCGCCTTGCCCCGCGACATGCCCAGTGCCCGGGCGGCTTCGATCTCGCCCTTGGGGATCGCCTGCAGTGCGCCGCGCAGGATCTCAGCGATGTAGGCGGCGGTGTGCAGGGTCATGGTCAGTACCGTGCACCAGAACGGGTCGCGCAGGTACGGCCACAGCGCGCTGTCACGCACCGCGTCGAACTGAGCCAGGCCGTAGTAGACCAGGAACAGCTGCACCAGCAGTGGCGTGCCGCGGAAGAAGAAGATGTAGCCGTAGGGTAGGGCGCGCACGTACCAGTGCCGCGAGGAACGGGCGATGCCCAGCGGGATGGCCAGGATCAGCCCGGCGATGACCGCGATGGCCACCAGCTCCAGGGTCAGGATCGCGCCTTCGGCCAGTCGTGGCAGCCACTTGATGATGACTTCCCAGTTCATTTATTCGGCCCTCATGAAGCCGCGGGCGGCGCGTTTTTCCAGGAAGTACATGCCGATCATGGCGACGATGGTCAGGCTCAGGTAGATGCAGGCGGCCACCGCGTAGAAGGTGAACGGTGCCTTGGTCACGGTCACGCCGATCTGCGCGTGGCGCATGATTTCTTCCAGGCCGATCACCGACACCAGCGCGGTGTCCTTCATCAGGATCATGAACAGGTTGCCCAGGCCCGGCAGTGCGATGCGCCACATCTGCGGCAGGATGATCCGCGACAGGATGCGGCCTTTCGACAGGCCCAGGGCCAGGCCCGCTTCACGGTGGCCCTTGGGGATGGCCAGGATCGCGCCGCGGAACACTTCCGTGGCGTAGGCGCCAAAGCACAGGCCCAGGGCAATCACACCGGCGGCGAATGCGCTGAGTTCGAGCCCGGGCATGTTGAGCGCGTCGCCGAGGCTGTTCATCAGGCCGACGGTGCCGAAATAGATGAGCAAGACCCACAGCAGCTCGGGCACGCCGCGCACCAGGGTCGAGTAGAAGCCGCCAAGCCATTGCAATGACTTGATCGAGGAAGTCTTGGCCAGGGCGCCAAGCAGGCCCAGGGCCAGCCCCAGCAGCAAGGCGCAAAGCGCCAGTTTTACGGTCATCAGGGTGCCGGCCATCATGGCCGGACCGAATCCGTGCAGGTCGATATTCATGGGCAGCTTTGTTCAAGGGACCCGCACCGCGCAGGGCGGTACGGGTCGGGAGGGCATCACTCGATGCTGAACGGGAAGTACTTGTCGTTGATCTTCTTGTACGTGCCGTCAGCTTTGATCTCGGCCAGGGCCTTGTTCAGCTTCTCGCGCAGCGGGTCACCCTTGCGCACGGCGATGCCGATCTTGTCGCTGTCTACTACAGGTTCGCCTTTGAACTCGTAGTCTTTGCCCGCGTCGGACTTCAGCCACTCGTACTGCACGTACTTGTCGGCCAGGATGCCGTCAACGCGACCGGAGGTCAGGTCGAGGTAGGCGTTTTCCTGGGTGTCGTATAGCTGAATGGACTTCAGCACGTCCTTGTAGTTGTCTTCAAGCCAAGTGCCGGCCAGGGTGGCGCGCTGGGTGCCGATGGTCTTGCCCTTGAGGTATTCCTTGTCGGTCTTGAAGTCGACTTTCTTCGGCGCGATGAACTGCAGCTTGTTGGAGTAGTAGGGGTCGGTGAAATCCACTGCCTGCTTGCGCTCGTCGGTGATCGACAGCGACGACACCAGGAAGTCGAACTTCTTGGCGTTCAGGGCTGGGATGATGCCGTCCCAGTCGGAAGTCACGACCGTGCACTCGACCTTCATCTTGGCGCACAGGGCGTCGCCGATGTCCTTGTCGAAGCCGACGACCTGGCCGCTGGCGTCCTTGTTGTTGAACGGTGGGTAGGCTGCCTCGATACCCATGCGCAGTTTTTCTGCGGCCATGGCGTTGGCCGACATCACCAGGGTGGCAGCAGCGGCCAGGAGGAACTTCTTGTAAGTCTGCATGTATTGCTCCGTTAGCGGTGGCTGGACATGAATTGCTTGCAACGCGCCGAGGTCGGGTTTTCGAAGACCTGCTGTGGCGATCCCTGCTCTTCGACCAGGCCCTGGTGCAGGAAGACCACTTCACTGGACACCTGGCGGGCAAAGTTCATCTCGTGCGTCACCAGCAGCATGGTACGGCCTTCTTCGGCCAGGGCGCGGATGACGTTAAGCACTTCCTGGACCATTTCCGGATCGAGCGCCGAAGTCGGCTCGTCGAACAGGATGACCTTGGGCTTCATGGCCAGGGTACGGGCGATGGCGGCACGCTGTTGCTGGCCACCGGAAAGCTGGGCGGGGTAGCTGTGGCGCTTGTCGAAGATGCCGACCTTGTTCAGCAGCGCCTCGGCGTGCTCGATGGCCTCGGCCTTGCTCTGGCCAAGTACGCGGCGCGGCGCCTCGATGATGTTGTCGAGGATCGACATGTGTGGCCACAGGTTGAAGTTCTGGAAGACAAAGCCGATCTCGCTGCGCAGGCGGTTGATCTGGCGGTTGTCGGCGGCGATCAGGTCGCCGTTTTTCTGCGCCTTGAGCTTGAGGGCTTCGCCGGCGACCAGGATTTCGCCCTGGTGCGGGTTCTCGAGCAGGTTGATGCAGCGCAGCAGGGTGGACTTGCCGGAGCCGGACGAGCCGAGGATGGAGATCACGTCACCGTCGCGCGCGGTCAGCGAAATGCCCTTGAGAATTTCCTGCTCGCCGTAGCGTTTGTGCAGGTTACGGATTTCCAGCGCGGGCGTGGCCTGGGCCATGTGCGGTCCTCATGTGTTCGGGTGCGTTCCCAGCTGTTGGCGGCCTTCCTGGCGAGCGCCACGCTAGCATAGCGGCGCAACAGCGGCCAACCGGGTCGCAAGGGGCTTCGGTCATTGATGGGGCAGTTTGTCGCATCGTTGCAGTGGACTGTCGCGAGGATGTCCGCAATGGCGTTTTGCCCAGCACCGGAGCCTTGATGAAAAAAGGCGCGATGGTGCCAGCTTTGGTCAAAGCATGGAAGCGGTTTTGGCCCTTTTGCCGCGAAAGCAGGTGCAACCGCCCATGTGACCGGCACAGGGTGGCGTGGGAGCGGGCTTGCCCCGCGATGGCTTCGGCAGGACTGAAGGTGTTGGGGCGACAATCGCTATCGCGGGGCTAGCCCGCTCCCACGCAGATCGCATCATGGCTGAAACAATGGTTGTACCTTTGGTTGCACTATTTTGCCTTGCCCTGGTGCGCGGGTGTTACCGGGGAGCACCTTTGGTGCGTTTGTAAGTGGGTATTTCAGTAATCCGGACTTGGCATGGAGATTTGGCGGGCTTTCGGTCAAAGCCTGGCAGAAAGGCCGCAAAGCCAGAGAATTTGCTGCCGTCAGCCATTCCAGATAAATGGCATTTAAAAATGGCGCGCTTATTGCCAGTGGGAAAAGACCGAATGCGGCGACGCCTAAATCACCCCTTGGTGCGCTTCGTATTCCCTTCATTCGGGTGGTCCACTCCTTACAAAGGTAGTTTTATGAGCGGTAACAATTCCAATGACCTCGCTCAGGGGCTCAAACAACGGCATGTGACCATGCTGTCCATCGCAGGCGTGATCGGCGCCGGCTTGTTCGTCGGCTCCGGCCATGCCATCGCCGCCGCCGGCCCTGCCGTGCTGCTGGCCTACGCCGCTGCCGGCACCCTGGTTGTACTGGTGATGCGCATGCTCGGTGAAATGGCGGTTGCCTCGCCCGACACCGGTTCTTTCTCGACCTACGCCGACCGCGCCATTGGGCGCTGGGCCGGTTTCACCATCGGCTGGCTGTACTGGTGGTTCTGGGTGCTGGTGATTCCGCTGGAGGCCAACGCCGCCGCAGCCATCCTGCATGCCTGGTTCCCGGCCGTGGACCTGTGGGCGTTCTCGCTGATCATTACCCTGGTGCTGACCGTCACCAACCTGTTCAGCGTGAAGAACTACGGTGAGTTCGAGTTCTGGTTCGCCCTGCTCAAGGTGCTGGCGATCATCGGCTTCATCGTCGTCGGTTGCGCGGCCATGTTCGGCATGGTCCCGAGCAGCCAGATCAGCGGCGTCAGCCACCTGTTCGATACCCAAGGCTTCATGCCCAACGGCCTGGGCGCCGTGCTGGCCGCCATGCTGACCACCATGTTCTCCTTCATGGGGACCGAGATCGTCACCATCGCCGCCGCCGAGTCGAAAGACCCGGGCAAGCAGATCAGCCGTGCCACCAACTCGGTGATCTGGCGTATCTGCCTGTTCTACCTGGTATCGATCTTCCTGGTCGTGGCCATGGTGCCGTGGAACGATCCGAGCTTGGCCGAGAAAGGCTCCTACCAGACCGTCCTCAGCCTGATCGGCGTGCCGAATGCCAAGCTGATCGTCGACATCGTCGTGCTGATTGCCGTGACCAGCTGCCTGAACTCGGCGCTGTACACCTCCTCGCGCATGCTCTTCTCCCTGAGCAAGCGTGGCGATGCCCCGGCAGTCGCCCAGCGCACCACCAAGGCGGGCACCCCGCACTGGGCCGTGCTGCTGTCCACCGCTGCGGCCTTCCTGTGCGTGTTCGCCAACTTCCTGGCCCCGGCCGCGGTGTTCGAGTTCCTGCTGGCCAGCTCTGGCGCCATCGCCCTGCTGGTGTACCTGGTGATCGCCGTGTCGCAACTGCGCATGCGTGCCCAGCGTGAAGCCAGCGGCGAGAAGATCTCGTTCAAGATGTGGATGTTCCCGGGCCTGACCTGGGCCACCATCGCCTTCATCGTCGCCATTTTGGTGGTGATGGGGCTGCGTGAGGATCACCGCGTCGAGATCATCGCTACCGCGCTGCTGAGCATCGCAGTTGTGGCGGCAGGCTTGCTGGTGCACCGCAAGCGCGGCGCTGCCGGGCGCGTGGCGCTGGATAGCTGATTCGCAGCCGGTGAAATGAAAAGGCCGCGCCCTGTGAAGGGCGCGGCCTTTTTGTTTGCCTGGGAGGGCCCCATCGCCGGCAAGCCGGCTCCCACAAGGACTGCACGCTACTCTGTGGGAGCCGGCTTGCCGGCGATGAGGCCGGAGCAGGCGATACAGCTGTTCAGCCGAACTGCTTCTGCTGTTGCTGCCCCTTGGCCACCACCTCGGAGGCTGTGACATAAGCCGCCTGGAACTCATCGCTCTCAAGCCAGGCCATGGTCGCGTCCTCGTCGGTGCCGTCGAGCCATTTGCGGTAGGCGGTGAACACCATGACGATGTAATCGGTGGCGTGCTCTTCCTTGTGACCCTTGAGCACCAGTGCCAGCAGTGGGTCAACCAGGAACACCGAGATCATCGGCACCAGGCCGTTTTCCTGGGCTTCTTTCATCTTGTCGAACAAGCTGTTGTAGCTGCCCGACTCCATGGCCTTGTTGAACACCTGCTCGACGCTGGCGCTTTCGCCGGTGCTGGCCTTGACCGCCTGGCCGCTGCGCACCATGCGGTTCTGCTTGGCCTTGGTGGCGGCGCGCTTGGCGCGTTTCTGTTGCTTGGTGTTGGTGGCCATGAGGCGGTCCTTGGAGGTATCTGGTAAAGGCGCGTATTGAAGCGCAGTTGCCCTGAAAACCCAAGGGCGAGGCGCCGCGTGGGAGCGGGCTGGCCCCGCGATGGCCGTTACAGAGGGCTCGGCGCCGCCGGCTCATCCTCCTCGAACCCCCGCGAAGCCCGCCCGACCAGCAGCGGATCCGGCGCATGCGCCACGCTGTGGTCCTTGCCCGGATAGTCCAACGAATGCAGGAAATGCCGGATGCAGTTGATCCGCGCGCGCTTCTTGTCGTCGGACTTGATCACCGTCCACGGCGCATCGGCAGTATCGGTGTGGAAGAACATGGCTTCCTTGGCGGCAGTGTAATCCTCCCACTTGTCCAGCGACTTGATGTCGATGGGCGACAGCTTCCAGTGCTTGAGTGGGTCGTCGCGCCGCGAGATGAAGCGGCGCAGTTGCTCCTCGCGGTTCACCGAGAACCAGAACTTGAACAGCAGGATGCCGCTGTTGCACAGCATCCGCTCCAGGTCAGGCGCCTGGCGCATGAACTCCAGGTATTGCAGCGGCGAGCAGAAGTCCATCACCCGCTCGACCCCGGCGCGGTTGTACCAGGAGCGGTCGAAGAACACCATTTCACCGGCGGTGGGCAGGTGCTGGATGTAGCGCTGGAAGTACCACTGGCCTTTCTCCTGTTCGGAGGGCTTCTCCAGCGCGACGATGCGAGCGCCACGCGGATTCAGGTGCTCCATGAAGCGCTTGATGGTGCCGCCCTTGCCCGCTGCGTCACGGCCCTCGAAGAGGATGACGATGCGCTGGCCGGTTTCCTTCACCCAGTTCTGTACCTTCAGTAGCTCGATCTGCAGCGCGTGCTTAGCCTTGTCGTAGTCCTGGCGGCGCATGCGCGTACGGTACGGGTAACTGGCCGGCAGGTGCGCCGAGGTACTGTCCTCGCTGCTGCCTTTGCGCGCGTTGGCCACTACCAGGGCGGCGGGTTGCTGGCTGACCTGGGTGATGGTCTCTGGCACGGGGGCGTTGGTGGCGGGCTTGCGCTGGCGTGGGCGGCGGGTGCGGGTGACGGGCTTGGTGCCGCTGCCGGTGTCGGTCGGCGACGGCAGGAGGAGGGTGGCGGATTCTTCGCTCATGGAGGTCCTTGCGGGGTCGGTCGAGTGTCCACCTTCCATCCTAAGGCCATAGGGAGGCTGGCTTTTTGATGCCGATCAATCCGGCAGAACGATGCTCGCTGAGGTGAGCGGTCGGATGTGGCTATAAATGGAAATATTTGCAGGGGGTGTTCTGTCGCGCGCGCTGTGAAGGGCTATGGCCGGGTGGCTATAATCGCCAGATGTTGAATCCAGACCAAATCCGCCCCCTCCTGAAGCAATGGGTCACCAAGGTGATGCCCCATGAGTCCGGTGACGTGTTCATCGAGGAGCTTTGCTTTATCGACAAAGCCCGGCGTGCGGATCTCGTGCATGCGAACGGAAAACTCAGTGCTTTCGAAATAAAATCGCACGCGGATACGCTGGTTCGGTGGGGTGGTCAGCAAGAGGCTTACCTGGCGTGTTTCGATGAAGTATGGCTTTGTTGCCACTCCCGTCACCTGATAAAGGCCCTGGAAGTGTCGGTAGCCAACGTCGGGATTCTGGTATTCGACGACTTCTCCGGAATGGTCATGGTGAGAAGCGCAAAAGCGAACAAGAGGCAGGAGAAATTCCATCTCACGGGGTTCCTCTGGCGGGAGGAGTTGGACAGGCTGGCCCGAGAGCATGGAGTTGCTGTGCGGAGCAAGGAACTCATAAAGACAGTGCGTCAACGGGTCAGCGACGCACTGCCGCTTGAAGTTATTCGTACGTTTGTTCTGGCAGTGCTGAAGCAGCGCTACGCTTAGATCAGATCGTCCAGGTCATCAATGTCGATGGGTTCAAGTGCTGTGCGTTGGCGATCCATGATGGACTTCAACATGGCGCAGATGTGCTGATTTATCCGATATCCGTTCCAAGTGCCATTGTTTCCATAGTTAGTTGAAGTCGCGATAATTCTTGCGTACTCTCTGGTCGCCCAACAGAAATCATCACCATGGTATCCCGGTAGGTTGCGGATCTCTTTGGCTATCTCGATGTAGTTACCAAACTCTTTGTCTCCCCCTTTGCGACGTTGCCACCATTCGGTTGGCGTGTAGTAGCAGCCGAAGGGAAGTACGGGCATGCCCACCACATATTCCATCGGAGCGGTAGGGTTGGTGGCGGCGTAGTCTCCGTACACCAGTTCGATACCTGGCTGATTTCTGTTCACGGTCGCCTGCCAGGCGGTATCGAAGCAGGTGGCTGAACGTGAGCTGTTCGATGCGGGTTTGTCGATGGGGAATGATGTGCTGAGCAGGATTACCGTAGCGGGCATGTAGGCGCCGATATCCTTGAGCAAGTGGTCGAAGTCTGATCCGCTGGCGGTGCTGGACGGGGCAGAGGCGATGAAGTCCAGAATGATATGCGCACAGCGTGGGGCTGACAGTGAGTCGAGTGTCGCAAGCAGGCGGTTGCGAGAGGTTTGGGTCGGTTTCTCCGGGCAGGTGACTCGGATGGCGATATTGTCGAAGTCACGCTCAAGTGAAAGAGCTAACTGGATGACGTCTCGTTGCGTATCGTCGTCAGTCCAGGAGATGACAGGAATAATGTTCGGGTTTTTATTGCGAACTTGATAGATGAACCTTCTTTTTTGTTCAAATGCATTGGCAGGGCTGTGCAGATTATTGGCAGATATGAAGGCCTCCCGTATATCCTTCTTGCCTCTGGATACATCAAGAAAAAAGGGATGTTCAGTCCAGTTGTTCAAGAAGGTCTGTAGATGCCGGTCATCATCGCCGCGCATGTCAAGCAATGGTGTGAATGAGTTTCTTCTTTCGGGCTCGAGATTTATCAATGCCTTGATGTCGTTCTGGCCTACTCGTAAACAGGCGGAATACTGCATGTTCAACTCCCTGTAAGTCCTGGATGTGGTGCAAGTGTCCGGTCAAGGTAGACCACTTGCCGCGATCTGCCTAAACATCCAAGTGTGTATGGATGTTGCGAGTTTGTTGGGTGTTTTGAACGTGATGATTAAACTCGGGATGTTACCTAGGAAGGTTCCTATAGCCTGCCCATGTCTTTTGGGGTCAGATCGAGACGTTTGATGCTAGTGGCCGCTGCTTGGCTCAGGGGCGTGCGAATACAGCCGCATACAATTGCGGGGCGGCGTGCGAAGCGAAGGAGGGGTGAAGCGCTGTCATGGGGCGCTTGCTGGTGAGCGCTGACGAAAGCTGCCTGTCAGGCAAAAATCTCAGGCAACAAAAAACCCGCACTAGGCGGGTTTCTTGTGTCGCTTCGGGTAACTTTGCAACCACCAGAAGCTGAAGGTGGTGCCCAGAGACGGAGTCGAACCGCCGACACGAGGATTTTCAATCCTCTGCTCTACCGACTGAGCTATCTGGGCGACGAGGTGAATTAAATAGATTTCCAGACCGCTCGTCAACGACTTTTTTGAAAAAATTTAAATTAATTCCGTCGCTTACGATTTTTGGGGTCATTCCGACGGCGGAACGTAGCCTTCAGCCTTGGCGTAATCCTCGCCGGCGAAGAACTTGTCCATCTCGGCCTGGATGAACTTGCGGTCCTCGGCGTTCATCATGTTCAGGCGCTTCTCGTTGATCAGCAGGGTCTGGTGCTTCTGCCAGTCGGCCCAGGCCTTCTGCGAGACGTGTTCGAAGATGTCCTGGCCCTTGGGGCCGGGGTAGGGCGCGCGTTCCAGGCCTGGCAACTCTTCTTTGTATTTGCGGCACATCACGGTGCGGGTCATGGGTTCTCTCCTGCAATCAGTTCGTCGGCCGCGCGTTGCAGCAGCTTCTTGACCGGGGCGGCGAGGCCCAGGCGCGGCGGGGTGGCGAGGTTATACCAGAGCCAGTCGGGCTCGGCCACGTGCGCGCCGACGGGGTCGACACGCACCAGCCACGGCTCGATGGCCAGCTGGAAATGGCTGAAGGTGTGGGTCAGGCCTTGCAAGGCCAGGCTGCCGGCCAGGCGCAGGCCGTGCTGGTAGGCGAGGTCGTCGAGCTGCTCGAGGTTGTCCAGCTCCGGCAGGCTCCACAGGCCCCCCCACAGCCCAGTGGAGGGCCGGCGGTAAAGCAGGATCGCGCCTTCGTGGTTGGCCAGCAGCGGCATCAGGGTCTTGCGCTGGGGCAAGGCTTTGCGCGGCTTGGGTTCCGGGTAGCGGGTCTCTTCACCGTGCAGATGGGCTTCGCAACCACGCTGCAGCGGGCAGATCAGGCAACTGGGCTTGCTGCGGGTGCACAGCGTCGCGCCCATGTCCATCATCGCCTGGGTGAAGTGGTTGACCCGCGTCATCGGTGTGAAGCGTTCGGCGGTGGCCCACAGCTGGTTGGCCACTTTCGGCTCGCCCGGGTAACCCGCCTGGGCAGTGAAGCGGGCCAGCACGCGCTTGACGTTGCCATCGAGGATCGGCGCGCGGATGCCCATGCTGATACTGGCGATGGCCCCGGCGGTGGAGAGGCCGATGCCGGGCAGTTCGGTGAGCTGCTCGACACTGCGCGGGAACTCGCCGCCATGTTGCGCGACGACGATCTTCGCGGCCTTTTGCAGGTTGCGTGCGCGGGTGTAGTAGCCCAGGCCCGTCCAAAGGTGCAGCACTTCGTCTTCTGGTGCTTCAGCCAGCGCCTGCACGGTCGGCAGCGCCTGCATGAAGCGGTCGAAGTAGTTGAGCACGGTGCTCACCTGGGTCTGCTGCAGCATGATTTCCGAGACCCACACCCGGTATGGGGTGATGCCCTGTTGCCAGGGCAGGTCGTGACGACCGTGCTGGTCGTACCATTCCAGCACGGCGCTGGAGAACTGCTGGGGGCTCATCGCTTGAACAGCCCCTTGAGCGCATCTTTGAGTTCCGGGCTCACTTTGTCTCCGAGTTTTTCTTCGAGCTTTTCATCGATCTTGTCCTTCAGGCGGTTGCCGGCCAGTTTCGCCGCCACCTTGCCCAGGCCGTCCTGGTCCAGGCGGCAGGCCTTGGCACCCAGCTCCAGCGGGCCACGGCAGCGCAGCGGCACTTCGATGCCGGCAAAGCGCTCGTTGACCTGGCAGGCCGGGTCGGGCATCGCGCGCTGGTCGCCTTCGACCACCACGCCGACGTTGTAGTCCATGCCCAGCACCCGCAGGTCGAGGTCGCCATGGCCGTTGACGGTCAGGCCGGGAATGCGCGCCTTGAGGTCCGGGTTGCTGGCCACGCCATTGCGGATCACCAGGCTGCCGCGCAGCTCTTCGAACGGCGTGTCCTTGCCGCGCGGTTCGCTGCCGAGCTGTTTGCGGTTGAGGGTGGCGATGGCCTGGCACAGTTGCTGTTCCAGGTTGGCGTTGACCAGCACGCCATCGTTGATGGTGAAGCTGGCGTTGCCGTTGAGGGTGTCGACCAGCGCTTTCTGGCTGTTGCCGGTGGCGGTGAGGTCGCTGGCGAGGGTCAGCAGGCCCTTGACCGGTGGCGCCTGGTCGGGGCTTTCGCGCTTGATGAAATGCTCCACCGGCACGCGGTTGATCTTGGTGTTCACCCCCAGTTGCGGCACGGCGGGGCGCACGTCGACCGTGCCCTTGGCTTCGAAGCTGCCGTTGTACAGGCCACCGCGCAGGGTTTCGAGGGTGATCAGGCCACCCTGGCCGTTGGCCTTGAGCCGGGCGTCGCTGATCGGCAGCTTGTCCAGGGTCAGGGCGCCGAACGCCAGGTCGGCCTGCAGGTCGAGGGCGCGCAGGCGGTCCACCGGCAGCAGCTTGTCGTTGCTCCAGGCCACTTGCGTGGGGGCGTTGGGCAGCGGGGTGGTGCCGGCACCGGCAGTGGCGCTGGCTTCCTGCTGTTTCACCTCGGCCTGGCGCGCCGCGGTGGTGCCCTTGGCCTCCTCGCTCTTGGCTGGCAGATAGCGGTCAGCGTCGAAGGTGTCTGCCTTGAGGTTTACCCGCAGGGCCTGCTTGGCGAAATCTTCGACGGCCACGCGGCCGGTGAAGGTGCTGTCGTCCAGCTTCACCGCCAGGTCTTCCAGGGCCAGGCTGTTCGGGGTGCCTTGCAGGCGGGTGACCAGCTCCAGCTTGTTGAAGGCGGCCGCATCGGCGGTGGCCGGCAACGGGTGGCCGATGCCGTCGAGGAAGGTGCGCAGGTTGAACTGGGCGATGGACAGCCCGCCACTCACCTGCGGCGCCTTGTCCAGGTCGCGCACATTCAGCTCGCCCAGGGCGCGCAGCTGATTGGCCGAGACTTTCAGGCTGCTCCACGAGGCGACATTGGCGGCCAGGTCGACCAGCACCTGGCCTTGCGCGGCGAAGGTCATGGTCTTGCCCGCCAGCGGCTCGCCCGAGGTTTCGCCGGACAGGCGCATGTCTTCAAGGTTGTAGCGCTTGAGCTTGCGGTCGAAGCGCAGTTCGCCGGTCAGCTCGGTGCGCGCCTTGATGTTCGGCTGGCTGGCGCTGAGGAAGGCGCTGGCCTTGAGCGGGATGTTCACGCCTTCGTGCACGGGGCCCGTGCTCAGCTGGATGCTTTCGGCACCGTAGCTTTGGCCGGCCTTCTCGTCGGTGAACTGCACCCGGGCGTTGTTGACGGTCAGGCTGTCGATGTCGAGCTTGACCGAACGCTCGCTGGTTTCGGGCTTGGACGGCTCGCTGGCCGGCGCTTCGCCTGGCGCGGTGGCCGGGGCGTTGGCAACGGCAGGGTCAGGCAGCGGCTTGCCGATGTCTTCCCAGTTGCCGTGGCCATTGGCATCGCGGGTGAGGGTGAGGTTCAGGCCCTCGACCCGCACGTCGCTCATCTGCACTTCGCGGCGCAGCAATGGCAGCACGCGCACGGACAAACCCAGCATCTGCAGGTCGGCGAACGGCACCTTGGGGTTGTTCAGCGTGGCGATGCTCGCCTCGTGCAGCTCCAGGCCCAGCCAGGGGAACAGGCTCCAGCCGATGTCGCCGTTGAGCGTCAGCTCGACATGGGCCTTGTCGCGGGCCAGTTGGCGGATTTCGTCTTTGTAGTCGTTGGGATCGAAGAGGTGCGTCAGGGCGAAGCCCAGCGCCACGATGATCAGCAACAACCCGAGAAGCGACAGCCCCAGGATTTTGCCGAACGCTTTCATGGGCGAGTCCTTGTAGTCCGATTGTGAAATTCAGCGGCGAGTATAGCGCTGTGGCACTTGGCTCTGCGTATCCGACATTTCGACAGTGGGAATGACGGCAGTTCATTTATCACCTGCTCGGCCCTCATCGCGGGGCAAGCCCGCTCCCACGCAGCCATCGTGGGAGCGGGCTTGCCCCGCGATAAGGCCAGAACAGGCGACACAACCTCACCTGAGCATGCGAAGTACCGATTCAGCTGGCAAAAAAAACGCGATATCAGATTGCTTTCATGCCACTGGCTGCTGGTAATCTTGCGCCGCTTTCGCAGCCTCCGCGACCCATTGTCGCGGGGCAATGCCGCAAACGGCCGGCGTCATCCCGGGGGAGACGCCACAGCAGAGCCGGGCCGGCAGCCCGTAAGCAGCCCACCTACAAAAGGAACGACCCATGAGCAGCAGTATCACGACGGAGATGCCGGTAAGCGTGCCCGGTTTCCTGTCGAAGGAGCGCATCATCGCCCGCCCGGGCTTCAACCGCTGGCTGGTACCACCGGCGGCCCTGGCCATCCACCTGTGCATCGGCATGGCCTACGGTTTCTCGGTGTTCTGGCTGCCGTTGTCTCAGGCCCTGGGCGTCAGCGCGCCAGTGGCGTGCGCGGCAGACATGGGCTTCGTCGCCCGCCTGTTCAGCGCCGAGTGCGACTGGCCGATCTCCATGCTCAGCTGGATCTACACCCTGTTCTTCGTCTTCCTCGGTTGCTCGGCCGCAGTGCTCGGCGGCTGGCTGGAACACGCAGGTCCGCGCAAGGCCGGCCTGGTGTCGGCACTGTGCTGGTGCGGCGGCCTGCTGATCTCGGCGATCGGCGTAAAGACCCATCAGCTGTGGCTGATGTGGCTCGGTTCGGGGGTAATCGGCGGCATCGGCCTGGGCCTGGGTTACATCTCGCCGGTGTCGACCCTGATCAAGTGGTTCCCGGACAAGCGCGGCATGGCCACCGGCATGGCGATCATGGGCTTTGGTGGTGGTGCCATGGTTGGCGCGCCGCTGGCGACCGCATTGATGGGCCACTTCGGCAGTGCGACTGAAGTCGGCGTATGGCAGAGCTTCGTTGCCATGGCCGCGATCTACTTCGTGTTCATGACTGCCGGCGCCCTGGCTTACCGCGTACCGCCCACCGGCTGGAAGCCAGAAGGCTGGACCCCACCGGCGAAGAAGGCCAACGCCATGGTCACCGACCGCCACGTGCACGTGAGCGTGGCCTGGAAGACCCCACAGTTCGCCCTGGTGTGGCTGGTGCTGTGCCTGAACGTCTCGGCCGGTATCGGCATTCTCGGCATGGCCTCGCCACTGCTGCAGGAAGTGTTCGCCGGCAAGCTGCTGGGCAACGAGCTGACCTTCAGC
Source organism: Pseudomonas sichuanensis (assembly GCF_024749065.1). Taxonomy (NCBI): domain Bacteria; kingdom Pseudomonadati; phylum Pseudomonadota; class Gammaproteobacteria; order Pseudomonadales; family Pseudomonadaceae; genus Pseudomonas; species Pseudomonas sichuanensis. The sequence continues at coordinate 352,932 of NZ_CP087185.1, forward strand.
GAGTTGAACGCCGCGCAACTGGCGCAGATCGCCGCCATCGCCGCCGGCTTCACCGGCCTGCTCAGCCTGTTCAACATCGGCGGGCGCTTCTTCTGGGCGTCGTTCTCCGACTACATTGGCCGCAAGAACACCTACTTCGCCTTCTTCGCCCTGGGCGTGGGCCTCTACAGCCTGGTGCCGAACATGGGGCACATCGGTAACGTGGCGCTGTTCGTGGCGGCGTTCTGCATCATCCTGTCGATGTACGGTGGCGGCTTCGCCACGGTGCCGGCCTACCTGGCCGACCTGTTCGGCACGCAGATGGTCGGTGCCATCCACGGCCGCCTGCTGACCGCCTGGGCCGCCGCTGGCGTGCTTGGCCCGGTGCTGATCACCTACCTGCGTGAAGCGCAGCTGGCGGCAGGTGTGGAGCGGGCCGCGGCCTACGACATGACCCTGTACATCCTCGCCGGGCTGCTGGTGCTGGGCTTTGTCTGCAACATGCTGGTACGTCCGGTGGCCGACAAGTACTTCATGACCGAGGCCGAGCTGGCCGCGGAGCGTGCCCTGAGCCATGACAAGGGCGCCGACAGCGCGCGTTCGCTGGAGTGGCACGCTGCGCCGGGCAGCCTGCCACTGGTGCTGCTGGCCTGGGCCGTGGTGGTGATTCCGCTGGCCTGGGGGGTGTGGATTACCCTGCAGAAGACGGCGGTGCTGTTTCACTGATTGAGATTGCCGGGGGCGCTTTGCGCCCCTATCGCGACGCAAGGCCGCTCCTACAGGCGACCGCAATCCCTTGTAGGAGCGGCCTTGTGTCGCGATAGGGCTGCAAAGCAGCCCCAGTTACACGGTTGTATAGACCTGTAAGCCCGTTATCCCCCCGCAATTGCTAGCCCTGCCATATGTCATCCGCGTTTCAAGCTGGCGCGTTCTGGGCCTATAATGTTGCCCTTTTCGCCCAATGATTTTGCGGAGCTGGTGATGGTCGAACGTAAGGCTTCCGTCGAGCGCAATACCCTGGAAACCCAGGTCAAGTGCTCGATCAACCTCGATGGCACTGGTAAGGCCCGATTCGATATCGGTGTGCCTTTCCTTGAACACATGCTCGACCAGATCGCCCGGCACGGGCTGATCGATCTGGACATCGAATGCAAGGGCGACCTGCATATCGATGACCATCACACCGTCGAAGACGTCGGCATCACCCTCGGCCAGGCGTTTGCCCAGGCCATCGGTGACAAGAAAGGCATCTTCCGCTACGGCCACGCCTACGTGCCGTTGGACGAAGCGCTGTCGCGTGTGGTCATCGACTTCTCCGGCCGCCCTGGCCTGCAGATGCATGTCCCCTACACCCGCGCCAGCGTCGGTGGCTTCGACGTCGACCTGTTCCAGGAGTTCTTCCAGGGCTTCGTCAACCACGCCCTGGTGACCCTGCACATCGACAACCTGCGTGGCCACAACACCCACCACCAGATTGAGACCGTGTTCAAGGCCTTCGGCCGCGCGCTGCGCATGGCCGTGGAGCAGGACGAGCGCATGGCCGGGCAGATGCCATCGACCAAAGGGTGCCTGTAAATGCAGACCGTAGCCGTAATCGACTATGGCATGGGCAACCTGCACTCGGTGGCCAAGGCCCTCGAGCACGTGGGTGCCGGCAAGGTGCTGGTCACCAGCGACGCCGCGGTCATTCGTGAAGCCGACCGCGTGGTGTTCCCCGGCGTTGGCGCGATCCGCGACTGCATGGCCGAAATCCGCCGCCTGGGCTTCGACAGCCTGGTCCGCGAAGTCAGCCAGGATCGCCCGTTCCTCGGCATCTGCGTGGGCATGCAAGCCCTGCTCGAGCACAGCGAAGAGAACGAGGGTGTCGACTGCATCGGCCTGTTCCCCGGCCAGGTGCGCTTCTTCGGCAAAGACCTCAAAGAAGACGGCGAGCACCTGAAAGTGCCGCACATGGGTTGGAACGAAGTCGGCCAGACCAACGACCACCCCCTGTGGCATGACATTCCCGACCGCGCGCGCTTTTACTTCGTGCACAGCTACTACATCAATGCCGGCAAGCCGGGCCAGGTCGTCGGCCGCGGCCACTACGGCGTCGATTTCGCCGCCGCGCTGGCCGAGGGCTCGCGCTTCGCCGTGCAGTTCCACCCGGAGAAGAGCCATACCCATGGCCTGCAACTGCTGCAGAACTTCGTCGCCTGGGACGGGCGCTGGTAAATGAGCAGGTCGCGGACCAAGGCGCCGATCCTCACGCTGGCCCCCGAGCAGGAGCGCGAAGCGCTCGACAAGCTCAAGCGCTTCCTCGAAGACCGTTTCGAGCTGGAGCTGGGGTCGTTCGAGGTGGCCGAGGTCCTCGAGCTGTTTTCCAGAGAAGTTGCTCCGTATTACTACAACAGGGCGATTGCCGATGTTCAGCTGCACCTCAAGGAGCGGTTCGAGAGCATCGAAAGCGACCTGTGGGCTTTAGAAAAGAGCTGAAAGCTTCAAGCTCCAAGCTTCAAGCCAAAGCTTGATCGCCGATCCGACACATAACGCGCATTGCTTGCAGCTTGTCGCTTGCAGCTTGCAGCTTGAAAGGAAAGAGCATGCTGATTATCCCCGCTATCGATCTGAAGGACGGCGCTTGCGTGCGTCTGCGCCAAGGCCGCATGGAAGACTCCACGGTATTCTCCGACGACCCGGTGAGCATGGCCGCCAAATGGGTCGAAGGTGGCTGCCGCCGCCTGCACCTGGTCGACCTCAACGGCGCCTTCGAAGGCCAGCCGGTCAACGGTGAAGTGGTCACCGCCATCGCCAAGCGTTACCCGAACCTGCCGATCCAGATCGGCGGCGGCATCCGCTCGCTGGAAACCATCGAGCACTACGTCAAGGCCGGCGTCAGCCACGTGATCATCGGCACCAAGGCGGTCAAGCAGCCGGAGTTCGTCGCCGAGGCGTGCAAGGCCTTCCCGGGCCGGGTCATCGTCGGCCTGGACGCCAAGGACGGCTTCGTCGCCACCGACGGTTGGGCCGAAGTGAGCAGCGTGCAGGTCATCGACCTGGCCAAGCGTTTCGAGGCCGATGGCGTCTCGGCGATCGTCTACACCGACATCGCCAAGGACGGCATGATGCAGGGCTGCAACGTGCCCTTCACCAAGGCCCTGGCCGAAGCCACCTCGATTCCGGTGATCGCCTCGGGCGGCATCCACAACCTGGGTGACATCAAGGCCCTGCTGGATGCAAAAGCGCCGGGCATCATCGGTGCCATCACCGGCCGTGCCATCTACGAAGGCACCCTCGACGTCGCCGAGGCCCAGGCCTTCTGCGACAACTATTGACAGGAGCGGCAAGCGGCAAGCTGCAAGCTGCAAGAGCAAAGCCAGACCGAGTACTGCTTTTATCTTGTTGCTTGAAGCTTGCAGCTTGAAGCTGCTCCCCAGGAGCCCATATGGCACTAGCCAAGCGCATCATCCCTTGCCTGGACGTGGACAACGGCCGGGTGGTCAAGGGCGTCAAGTTCGAGAACATCCGCGATGCCGGTGACCCGGTGGAAATCGCCCGTCGCTACGACGAGCAGGGTGCTGACGAGATCACCTTCCTCGACATCACCGCCAGCGTCGATGGCCGGGACACCACCCTGCATACCGTCGAGCGCATGGCCAGCCAAGTGTTCATCCCGCTGACCGTGGGCGGTGGCGTGCGCACCGTGCAGGACATCCGCAACCTGCTCAACGCCGGTGCCGACAAGGTCTCGATCAACACCGCCGCGGTGTTCAACCCGGAGTTCGTGGGTGAGGCGGCCGACCGTTTCGGTTCGCAGTGCATCGTCGTCGCCATCGACGCCAAGAAGGTCTCCGGCCCGGGCGAAACGCCGCGCTGGGAGATCTTCACCCACGGCGGGCGCAAGCCTACCGGGCTGGATGCGGTGGAGTGGGCGAAGAAGATGGAAGGCCTGGGTGCCGGTGAAATCCTGCTGACCAGCATGGACCAGGACGGCATGAAGAACGGCTTCGACCTGGGCGTGACCCGCGCCATCAGCGATGCGCTGGGGATCCCGGTGATCGCCTCCGGTGGCGTGGGCAACCTGCAGCACCTGGCCGACGGGATTCTGGAAGGGCATGCCAGCGCGGTGCTGGCGGCGAGCATCTTCCACTTCGGCGAGTACACGGTGCCGGAGGCCAAGGCCTACATGGCTTCGCGCGGTATCGTCGTTCGCTGAAACATCGATTGGGGCTGCTTTGCAGCCCATCGCCAGCAAGCCGGCTCCCACAGGTCCAGCGTATGCCGACCCTGTGGGAGCCGGCTTGCCGGCGATGGGCCGCACAGCGGCCCCAATTGCATCACCCGTGGGTCTTGCCCAACAACGCGTGATACAGCTCCGTATCACCCAGAATCCCCACCAGCTTGTCGTTCTCCTGCAGCACCAGCTTGTTGCCGGTCTGGTAACGAATCTGCAGCGCTTCGCGCATGCCGATGTCGGCGTGCACCACGGTCGGCCGGCGATCCAGCCCTTCCACCGCTTGCCCCGGCACCCAGTTCTGCATGTCCAGCCCGTTCTGCCCCTGGCGAGCACGCTTGATCGAGTTGCCTTCACCCAGGTCCAGCCAAGAATCGCCGCCCGGGTCCAGGCACACCGAGCCATTGACCCGTTTGCACTTGTCCAGGGTGCGCATCAGGCTGCGGCCGCACAGCACGTTCAGCGGGTTGGTGTGGGCGACGAAGGTCCGCACGTATTCGTCGGCCGGGTTCAGCACGATCTCCTCGGGCTTGCTGTACTGGATGATCCGACCGTCCTTCATGATGGCGATGCGGCTGCCCAGCTTCAGGGCTTCGTCCAGGTCGTGGCTGACGAACACGATGGTCTTGCTGAGTTTGCTTTGCAGGGCCAGCAGCTCATCCTGCAAACCCTGGCGGATCAGCGGGTCGAGGGCCGAGAACGGTTCGTCCATCAGCAGGATGTCGGCGTCCATCGCCAGCGCCCGGGCCAGGCCCACGCGCTGCTGCATGCCGCCGGAGAGCTCGTCGGGCTTCTTGTTGCGCCATTGGGTCAGGCCCACCAGCTCCAGCTTCTCGTCCACCAGCTTGCGCCGTTCCTTCTCCGGGCGACCCTGCATTTCCAGGCCGAAGCTGATGTTTTCGCGTACCGTCAGCCAGGGCATCAGGGCGAACTTCTGGAACACCATGGCGATGCGCTTGGTGCGCATCATCTTCAGTTCCGCGGGGGTGCAGTGGGCGATGTCGATGTGCTTGCCTTCGTGCTCGACGAACAGCTTGCCGCGGCTGACGGTGTTCAGGCCGTTGATGCAGCGCAGCAGGCTCGACTTGCCCGAGCCGGACAGGCCCATGAGCACGCAGATCTCGCCCTTGTTGATGTCCAGGTTGGCCTTCTCGACACCGACCACCAGGCCGGTCTGCTTGAGGATCTGTTCGCGGGTCTTGCCTTCGTCCAGCAGCGACAGCGCCTCGCGCGGCTTGTTGGAGAAGATGACGTCGACGTCTTCGAAACGAATGATGCTCATGCCTCACCCCTTACCGGCAGTTCCGGTTGCTTGCAGATACGGTCCAGCATGATCGCCAGCAGCACGATCGCCAGGCCCGCTTCGAAGCCGAGCGAGATATCGGCGGTGTTCAGTGCGTTGACCACAGGTTTGCCCAGGCCGTCGGCGCCCACCAGGGCGGCGATCACCACCATCGACAGCGACAGCATGATGCATTGCGTCACGCCGGCTGCGATGCTCGGCATGGCGTGGGGCAGTTCGATGCGGGTCAGCAGCTGGCGGCGCGAGCAGCCGAAGGCCTTGCCGGCGTCGAGCAGCTCCTGCGGCACGTCGCAGATGCCCAGGTAAGTGAGGCGGATGGGGGCGGCGATGGCGAACACCACCGTCGAGATCAGCCCCGGCACCACGCCCAGGCCGAACAGGGTCAGCGTGGGGATCAGGTACACGAAGGTGGGTACGGTCTGCATCAGGTCCAGCACCGGGCGCATGCCGGTGTAGAACATCGGCTTGTGTGCGGCGACGATGCCCAGCGGCACGCCGATGGCCACGCACACCACGGTGGCGAAGCTCACTTGTGCCAGGGTTTCCATGGTTTCCTGCCAGTACCCCAGGTTGAGGATCAGCAGGAACGACAGGGCGACGAATACGGTAAGGGCCCATTTGCGCTGGATCAGGTGCGCGAGGGCGGCGAACAGGGCGATGAGCACGAACGGGTTGAACCAGGTCAGGGCGCCGGTGACCCCATGGATCATGAATTCCAGGCCCTTGGCGATGGCGTCGAAGTAATCGGCGCCATTCTGGGTCAACCATTCGACGAATGAGGCGATGTACTGCCCCAGAGGTATTTTCTGATCGATAAGCATGATAGCGAGCTTCCACCTGCAAAGATTGAAATCAGTTCGGGGTGGGCACGGTCCCACCCCGCGGTGTTGCCAAAGCGTCTTGCGTTATTGCGTCAGTTTGGCCTTGGCCGCCTCAAGGCCGGGTTTGCCATCCACGGTCGTCACCCCTGCCAGCCAGGTGTCGAGCACTTGCGGGTTGTTCTTCAGCCACGCCTTGGCGGCTGCGTCGGCTTTCATCTTGTCGTCCAGGACCTTGCCCATCAGCTCGCTTTCCATGTCGAGGGTGAACGACAGATTCTTCAACAGCTGGCCCACGTTGCTGCATTCCTGCGCGTAGCCTTTGCGGGTGTTGGTCAGCACGGTGGCCTTGCCGAAATCGGGGCCGAAGAACTCATCGCCGCCGGTGAGGTACTTCATGGCGAAGCGCTTGTTCATCGGGTGCGGCTCCCAGCCCAGGAACACCACCGCCTCACCCCGTTTCTGCGCCCGGTCGACCTGCGACAGCATGCCCGCCTCGCTGGACTGCACCAGCTTGAAACCGGCTGTCTTGAGGCCGAAGGCGTCCTTGTCGATCATGCTCTGGATGGTGCGGTTGCCGTCGTTGCCCGGCTCGATGCCGTAGATCTTGCCTTCGAGTTCCTTCTTGAACTTGGGGATGTCGCTGAAGTCCTTAAGGCCTTTGTCATACAGCGCCTGGGGCACCGCCAGGGTGTACTTGGCGTTCTCCAGGTTGGCGCGCACGGTCTCGACGGTACCGGCGTCGCGGTACTGCTTGATGTCGTTTTCCATGGTCGGCATCCAGTTGCCGAGGAACACGTCGAGGTCCTTGCCCCCGGCCAGCGACTTGTAGGTCACCGGTACCGAGATCATGTTGGTGTGGGTCTTGTACCCCAGGGCCTCGAGCACCACGCTGGTCATCGCGGTGGTCACGGTGATGTCGGTCCAGCCGACGTCGGAGAACCGTACCGTCTGGCACTGTTCGGGTTCTGCAGCCTGGGCCAGCAATGGAGCGGACAACATCGCAACCAGCAACAGCGAGGGTGAAGCTTTCATAGGTGGACTCCTGTGATTTTATCTTCGGGTTCGCGGGGGCCGTCGGCGCTTTCTAGGGTGCCGATCAGCCAGGCCTGCAGAGGGCAGGATGCGAGGCCGTGCAAAACGAGTCGCTTTCGATAATCCTCCAGCGTTCGGCAATCGCCTACTGGTGGCGTCGTATCCAGTACAGGACGGGTCGCATCCAGTACTGGCAATGTCGCAACTGGATTTTTCCACCCCCGTGCCCGGGTTTTTACGCCGTCCGAGCGCTGCAAAACGGCGCGAACCGGACCGGATCAGTGCGGCGCAGGCGGACAAAAGTACGTCGGTTGCAGACGGCGAGGGGGTGGGCAAAAGCCCGATGATGCGAGCATTCCAAGGCGGCTCGACGCTTCAGCCTAGCAGTTGTGCAAGGCGGCGTTTGGCGCGACCAGGCAAGCCCATCAAGAGGTGAAGCGACAATGGCCATCAGCGTGTTCGACCTGTTCAAGATCGGTGTCGGGCCTTCCAGCTCCCACACCGTCGGCCCCATGCGCGCCGGCGCCCTGTTCGTCCAGGGCCTGCGCCAGCGCGGCGAGCTGGATCAGGTGCGGCGCATCGAAGTGCGCCTGTATGGCTCGCTGTCGGCCACCGGTGTCGGGCACGGCACCGACAGCGCCACCATCATGGGCCTGATGGGCGAATGGCCCGACGCCATCGACCCGACCCAGATCACCCCACGCATCGCCGACCTGCGCGAAACCAACGTGCTCAAGCTCGACAACCGCCTGCCCATCGAATTCGTCTGGGCCCGCGACATGCTGCTGCTGGACGAGAACCTGCCGTACCACCCCAACGCCATGACCCTGGTGGCCGAAGGCGAGGGCGGCGAACTGCACCGTGACACCTACTACTCGGTGGGCGGTGGCTTTGTGGTCGATGCCGCCCAGGCCGCCAGCGGCGTGCTGGACGCCGACCAGACCGTGTTGCCCTACGATTTCAACAGCGCCGCCGAGCTGCTGCGCCTGTGCAAGCAAAACGACCTGCGCGTGTCGCAATTGATGCTGGCCAACGAAAAGGTCTGGCGCAGCGAAGAGGAGATTCGCGCCGGCCTGCTCAAGCTCTGGAGCGCCATGCAGGAATGCGTGAACAACGGCCTCAAGCACGAAGGAACCTTGCCCGGCGGGCTCAATGTGCGCCGCCGCGCCGCCAAGCTGCACCGCAGCTTGCAGGAGATCGGCAAACCCAACGTCATCGGTTCGACTATGAGTGCCATGGAGTGGGTCAACCTGTTCGCCCTGGCGGTCAACGAAGAGAACGCCGCCGGCGGGCGCATGGTGACCGCGCCCACCAACGGCGCGGCGGGGATCATCCCGGCCGTGCTGCACTACTACATGCGTTTTTCCGACGTGGTGGACGAGTCCAACGTTGTCGACTTCTTCCTCGGTGCGGCGGCTGTCGGCATCCTGTGCAAGAAGAACGCGTCGATTTCCGGCGCCGAAGTCGGCTGCCAGGGCGAGGTCGGCTCGGCCTGCGCCATGGCCGCCGCGGGCCTGGCCGAGGTGCTCGGTGCCACCCCGGCGCAGTTGGAGAACGCCGCCGAGATTGCCCTTGAACACAACCTCGGGCTGACCTGCGACCCGGTCGGTGGCCTGGTCCAGGTGCCCTGCATCGAGCGCAACGCCATCGCTGCGGTAAAGGCGATCAACGCCGTACAGATGGCCCTGCGCGGCGACGGCGAACACTTCATCTCCCTCGATCAGGTGATCCGCACCATGCGTGACACCGGCGCCGACATGCACGACAAGTACAAGGAAACCTCGCGCGGGGGCCTCGCGGTCAGCGCCATCGAATGCTGATGCGCCGTTTCTGCCCGCGCCTGAGCGCTGCGCCACATTTTGGCGCAGCACTTGTCATCTACCAGTTGTCGGCTGTCGTTACCGGTAGCGTCGTTGTCGGTGACACTTAAGTTTGTCGCATCTGGGCAACCTTCCCAGCAGTGCTACCGAACTGCTCAGTCGTTACACCCGAAGGCGCTGGCGCGCCGGTTTGCGATTAGGTCTACGCTCGGTCCAGAGCCCGCTGCACGTCGCCTGTCGACGTCGTTTTTGGGTTTTATTGGATACGTGTTCAATTTCAGGCATGCCATTTGCGTTGAGATTGGCAAAGCCCCTGCATACGAAACGGGGCCATTACAAGAACAGTGCTCGCCTGAGGCACACCCTGCATTGTGTGAGGAGAAATCGCGATGACGTCGTACACCTCCGGGACCCCAACCCAGAACCGCACAGCACCCCAGTCCATTGGTTTTCTCCTGTTGGACAACTTCACCCTCATTTCCCTGGCGTCGGCAGTCGAACCCCTGCGCATGGCCAACCAGCTGTCCGGCCGTGAGCTGTACCGCTGGCACACCCTGACCGCGGACGGCGGCCAGGTGTGGGCCAGCGATGGCCTGCAGATCACCCCCGACGCCGCCATGCACAGCGCCCCGCCGATCGACACCGTGATCGTCTGCGGCGGCGTGGGCATCCAGCGTACCGTCACCCGTGAGCACGTCACCTGGCTGCAGGCCCAGGCCCGCCAGTCGCGGCGCCTCGGCGCGGTGTGCACCGGCAGTTGGGCGCTGGCCTGTGCTGGCCTGCTCGACGGCTTCGATTGCAGCGTGCACTGGGAATGCCTGGCCGCGATGCAGGAGGCCTACCCGCGGGTGAACATGAGCACCCGCCTGTTCACCCTCGACCGCAACCGCTTCACCAGCTCCGGCGGCACCGCGCCGCTGGACATGATGCTGCACCTGATCAGCCGCGATCACGGCCGCGAACTGTCGGCGGCGATCTCCGAAATGTTCGTCTACGAGCGCATCCGCAACGAACAGGACCACCAGCGCGTGCCGCTCAAGCACATGCTCGGCACCAACCAGCCGAAGCTGCAGGAAATCGTCGCGCTGATGGAGGCCAACCTCGAAGAGCCGATCGACCTCGACGAACTGGCGGTGTACGTGGCGGTGTCGCGGCGCCAGCTCGAGCGCCTGTTCCAGAAGTACCTGCACTGCTCGCCGTCGCGCTACTACCTCAAGCTGCGCCTGATTCGCGCACGGCAACTGCTCAAGCAGACGCCGATGTCGATCATCGAGGTGGCCTCGGTGTGCGGCTTCGTTTCCACCCCGCACTTCTCCAAGTGCTACCGCGAGTACTTCGGCATTCCGCCGCGTGACGAGCGCGTGGGCTCCAACACCACCCAGCAGGTGGCGATGATGCCGATCCCGCAGGCCATGGCCTTGTCGCCGCACAGCGGCCCGCTGGCCGCCCTGAGCCAGGCGCGCAACGAGTCGACCTTCGCCAGCGTCAGGCTCTGACACCGCGTCGCTTTTTTCGCGGGTGAACCCGCTCCCACAGGTACTGCACCCTCTTCAAGAGCGATGCAGCACCTGTGGGAGCGGGTTTACCCGCGAAAAGGTCAATGGAAATTGGACGTCAGGCACGCTTGCTGTACTGCGCCAATGCCGGCAGCAACTGCTTGTCGATGGCCTGGCGCACCGCCGGGAGAATGGTCGCGCTGCCGGTGTACATCTGCTCCACCATGCCCTTGAGGGCGCGGGCATTGGGCTCGGTCAGCCCCCTTACCACCACCTCGCAGGCCTGCTCGGCGCTGGCGCCGGCCGGAATGTCGAAGCCCCGCGAGCGCAATTGGCCCAGCAGGTCATCCTGATCGATCAGATCCGCATGCATCATGGCTGTAATCCTTCTGCTGCTGTTGTTTGCGACCGATTCTGTGACCAAGCCGACAACCCGGCAAGGGCAGACTGTCGCGATGGCCGCTTTGGCTAAGAACAGGTCGTTTACGGCTAAATTGCCCAGGACAGAAGCCAGCAAACTGAAGTCATTCACGGCACCGAGGGTTTGGTCACCCTCACTTCTCGCACAGTGGATGTTGCTCGCTCTTGGCCCCGCAAGCTCACGGCTTTGCGGGGTTATTTTTTGGCCACGAACGCCATCGCGGGCTTGCCCCGCGATGGCTTGTTCCGGCTATCCAGGCAGTGCTATCACCCGGCCTGCGAATTCGGCGTCTGGCAGATCCTGCTGCCCAAGCGCAATCGCGCGTAGCAACTCGACACTGCGGTCCCCAAACGGCGCCGACTTCGGCCCCGCCAGGTCCACATGCAACAACATCTGCTCACTGGCTGCCAGCGCCTCGTCGAACCCTGCCCGGTGCAGGCTGTGGTACAGGTGCAGGCGCTTCTTGTCGAAGCCGATGATCTGCGTCTGCACCCACACCTCGGTATCCAGCTTTACCTCGTGCAGGTAGTTGATATGCGCCTCCAGGGTGAACAGCGAATGCCCGCTCTGCCCCCGCGCATCGGCATCCAGGCCGATGCGCTCCATCAGTGCGTCGGTGGCGTAACTGAAGATCAGCAGGTAATAGGCATCGCGCAGGTGGCCGTTGTAGTCGACCCACTCAGGCAGCACCTGGGTGCGGTAGGTGGTCAGTGCGGGCATCGTCGTCTCCTCAGTCGCCGAAGGCCATGCCGTGCTTGGCCTTGCTGTTCTTCACCGCTTCCAGCACCGCCAGCAGGGTGTCGTCACGGTAGCGTTCCAGGGCGGCGATGCTGCGCTCGCCCAACTGTTCAGAGGTGCCATCGACCACATCGTCGATCAGTTTGTCGGTCAGCTCCGGCGCCGGCAGGTAGGTCCAGGGCAGCTGCAGCGCCGGGCCGAACTGGGCCATGAAGTGGCGCATGCCGGCATCGCCCCCGGCCAGGGTGTAGGTCAGGAACGTGCCCATGAACGACCAGCGCAATCCGGCGCCAAACCGAATCGCGTCGTCGATCTCGCCGGTACTGGCAACGCCGTCGTTGACCAGGTGCAGGGCTTCGCGCCACAGCGCTTCGAGCAGGCGGTCGGCGATGAACCCTGGGACTTCCTTGCGCACATGCAGCGGGCGCATGCCCAGCGCGGTGTAGATGGTCTTGGCCGCCTCGATGGCCTCGGGGCTGGTGTTGCGCCCGCCAACGATCTCCACCAGCGGCAGCAGGTACACCGGGTTGAAGGGGTGGCCCACCACGCAGCGCTCGGGATGGGTGGCCGACTCGTAGAATTCGCTGGGCAACAGGCCCGAAGTGCTGGAGCCGATGATCGCGTTCGGCTTGGCGGCCGCGCTGATCCTGGCGTGCAGGTCGAGCTTGAGGTCCAGGCGTTCGGGCGCGCTTTCCTGGATGAAGTCGGCGTCGCGCACGCATTCTTCGATGGTGCTCACGAACTTCAGGCGGCCCTGTGCGGCGCCGGGGGCCAGGCCTTGTTTCTCCAGCGCCGGCCAGGCATTGGCGATGCGTTTGCGCAGGGCGGCTTCGGCGCCGGGCGCCGGGTCCCAGGCGACCACGTCCAGGCCGTGGGCCAGGGCACGGGCGACCCAGCCGCTGCCGATGACGCCGCTACCCAGGGCGGCGAATGTCTTGATGTCGGTGATAAAAGGCATATCTGACTCTCACTGAAAATTTCATGGCTGGGCGCAGGCCCTGTGGGAGCGGGTTTACCGGAGTGCCGGACCACCGCGAACACCGGCGCAGCCGGTGCCATCCACCGCGCCGCCTGCTTCGCGGGTAAACCCGCTCCCACAGGGATTGATGCGGGCTGGTTTTATCCGCGACGCTTGAGGTTCATTTTTTCGCGGCCTTCGGCCGGGGTCAGCACGCGGCCACCGAGGCGCGAGATGATCTCCACCGCGCGCTCCACCAACTGGCCGTTGCTGGCCAGCACACCGCGGTCCAGGTACAGGTTGTCTTCCAGCCCGACTCGCACGTTGCCGCCCAGCAGCACCGCCTGGGCGGCCATCGGCATCTGCATGCGGCCGATACCGAAGCCGGCCCAGGTGACGTCGGCGGGCAGGTTGTCGACCATGGCTTTCATCGTCGTGGTGTCGGCCGGTGCGCCCCACGGGATGCCCAGGCACAGCTGGAACAGCGGGTCGTGCAGCAGGCCTTCCTTGATCATCTGCTTGGCGAACCACAGGTGGCCGGTGTCGAAGATCTCAAGCTCCGCTTTGACGCCCAGCTCGGTGATGCGTTTGGCGCCGGCGCGCAGTTGCGCCGGGGTGGACACGTAGATGGCGTTGCCGTCGCCAAAGTTGAGGGTGCCGCAGTCCAGGGTGCAGATTTCCGGCAGCAGCGCCTCGACGTGGGCCAGGCGTTCCAGCGGGCCAATCAGGTCGGTGCCGGCGCCGAACTCCATGGGGGTTTCGCCCGGGCCGATCTCCAGGTCGCCACCCATGCCGGCTGTGAGGTTGACGATGATGTCCACGTCGGCTTCGCGGATGCGCTCCATCACTTCGCGGTACAGCGCCACGTCGCGGCTGAAGCGGCCGGTTTGTGGGTCGCGGACGTGGCAGTGGACCACGGTGGCGCCGGCCTTGGCGGCTTCCACGGCGGCTTCGGCGATCTGTTTCGGGGTGACCGGGACCAGGTGGCTCTTGGCGACCGTGTCGCCAGCGCCGGTGAGGGCGCAGGTGATGATGACGTCATGGTTCATGGTTGTGATCCTTGTAATGTCTGTGGTGGCCCGATCGCCGGCAAGCCGGCTCCCACAGGGTTCGAGGTGAACCCAGGCGAGCGGTACCCCTGTGGGAGCCGGCTTGCCGGCGATGAGGCCCTGTCAGTTGGCAGTGAGCTTGAGGTTGTCGGCGGCCGGCTTGCCGTCGAAGGTGGTCACACCTTGCAGCCAGCGGGCCTTGTCCTCGGGGTGGTCCTTGAGCCACTGGCGGGCCGATTCCAGCGCATCCTTGTGGTCGAGCAGCGGCTGCATCATGCGGCTCTCGTCCTCGGCGCTGAAACTGAGGTTGGTCAGCAGGCGATGGGCGTTGGGGCAACGTTCGGCGTAGTCCGGCGCGGTCACCGTCCACACCGTGGCGCGGCCTTCGTCCGGGCCGAGGGCGTCCTGGCTGTCGCCCAGGTAGACCATGTCGATGTTCACGTTCATCGGGTGCGGCGCCCAGCCGAAGAACACCACCGCTTCGTTGCGCCGCACGGCGCGGTCGACCGCGGCGAGCATGCCGGCTTCGCTGGACTCGACCAGCTGGAACTTGCCCAGGTCGAACTGGTTCTTGGCGATCATCGCCTTGATCTGGGTGTTGGCGCCGGACCCCGGCTCGATGCCGTAGATCTTGCCGCCCAGCTCTTTCTGGAACTTGTGGATGTCGGCGAACGTCTTCAAACCCTTGTCGGCGAGGTATTTCGGCACCGCCAGGGTGGCGCGGGCGTCCTCCAGGCTTGGCTTGTCGAGCACCTTGACCTGGCTGGCCGCCACGAACGGGGTGATGGTCTGGGTCATGATCGGGTTCCAGTAACCCAGGAACATGTCCAGGCGCTTGTCGCGGATGCCGGCGAAGATGATCTGCTGCGAGGCGCTGGTCTGCTTGGTCTGGTAGCCCAGGCCATCGAGCAGCACTTGAGCCATGGCGCTGGTGGCGATCACGTCGGTCCAGTTGACCACGCCCAGGCGCACGTCCTTGCAGGCGGCGGGTTCGGCGGCGAAGAGCGGGGATACCACGGTGGAACTGAGGGCGAGGGACAACAGGCTGCGGCGGATAAAGCGTTGCATGGTGGCTCTCCATCGGCAGTGCATATTGTTATGGGTTCCGGCCTCTGCGGGCCGTGAGAACACGCTACGCTGGTGACGGGGTGGGAAATCGCACCCTGGCGACCAACACTTGCACGCAGGCGACCACTTTTTGTGGGGAGCATGGGATGTCGGAAACGCTGCATTTCCTCTTGTTGCCGGGCTTCTCGGCCATGGGCTTCATCAGCGCCATCGAGCCGCTGCGGGTGGCCAACCGCTTTCGTGGCGCGCTGTACCAGTGGCGCGTGCTCAGCCTCGATGGCGGGGCGGTGCAGGCCAGCAACGGCATGTCGGTGAACGCCGATGGCGCGCTGGGTGAAGGTGAACAGGTACGCCTGCTGCTGGTGGTGGCAGGCTTCGAGCCGCTGGCCTGCTATGGGCCGGCACTGCAGCAGGCGCTGCGCCGTCTTGACCATGAAGGCGTGGTGCTGGGCGGCATCGACACGGGCGCCATGGTGCTGGCCGAGGCCGGCCTGCTCGATGGCTATCGCGCCACCCTGCACTGGGAGGCACTGGAGGCTTTCAAGGAGCGTTATCCGCGCCTGCAGGCGACCCAGGAGCTTTTCGAACTCGATCGCCGGCGCATCACCTGTGCCGGCGGCACCGCGTCCATTGACCTGATGCTCGACCTGATCGCCCAGGCCCATGGCAGCGAGCTGGCGGTGCAGGTGTCCGAGCAGTTCGTGCTCGGCCGCATCCGCCCGCGCCAGGATCACCAGCGTATGCAGATCGCCAGCCGCTATGGGTTGCGCAACAAGAAGCTGGTGAAGGTGATCGGCGAAATGGAGCGCAATACCGAGCTACCGCTCAACACCCAGGTACTGGCCGAGGCGATACAGGTCACCCGGCGCCAGTTGGAGCGGCTGTTCCGTCTGCACCTGGACGACACACCCAGTGGCTTCTACCTGCGCTTGCGCCTGGACAAGGCCCGGCAGCTGTTGCGCCAGACCGACATGAGTGTGCTGGAGGTGGCGGTTGCTTGCGGCTTCGAGTCGCCGTCGTACTTTACCCGCTGCTACCGGGCACGCTTCGAGCGGTGCCCGCGACAGGACCGCCAGGTGACGGGCGCCGATTACCGCCCGGTGAACGCATAGGGCGCACTTCCCGATTATTGTCAGACCGATAGTTCACTAGCGTAGGCAATCCATTAACGAACCAAGGATTGTCGCGATGTCTCCTACGCATGGATTCAGCAAATACCTGTTCAGCTCGCTGGCGCTTGCCTCGATGCTGGCGCCCTGGCAGGCCCATGCCGCTGTGCCTGGTTGTGACAGCACCAGCACCGATCTGTATCAGGACTACTACCAGCCCGGCTGGAACCAGATGGCCGACTACCCCGATGGCCGGCAGAAGATGATCATCGCCTCCGACCCCCAGGCGTTCCGCTACATGAGCCAACGTTTCGATGAGTACGTCGAGGAGATCGACTCGGCCGGCTGGCACAAGACCGCGCCGGTCTATGAGGCAATCGCCCGCGAGCGTGACGTTCCCTACCATGTACCGGTGGTGGTCAACGGCGACATCACCGAATACGGCCATGGCAACGAACGCTCGGCGATGCAGGCGATGTTCCGCAAGATGGCCAACGGTGTTGGCGGCCCGCTGCTGCTACCGGGGCTGGGCAACCATGACTACGAGAACAACGTCGACGACTGCAGCAACAATGGCTGCGCCCGTGATGCCGTGTGCGATCACATTGCCTGGGTTAAGGCCATGGATCCGGTCAACGATTTCGACTATCGCTATGAAAACGACACCCACGAAGGCTCGCTGTCCTACTCGGTGACCGTGGGCCGTGTGCGGATCATCCAGTTGAACAATGAACCGACCTATGAGCGCCAGTGGAGCACCGGCGGCGGATGGAGCATGAAACCCAAGCGTCATTTCAACATCACCCGCTCGCTGCAGTGGTTGAAAGGCCAGCTTGAGGACGCCACCGCCCGGGGCGAGGTGGTCATCGTCAACATGCATATTTCGGAATACTGGGTGGACGAGGAGCAACGTTACTGGGAAGTGCCGAAACTGCTGGAAGCCCACAACGTGGCCGCAGTGTTTTCCGGTCACCTGCACTCGAACGTAGGCAAGTACCACGCCGGCTTCGGCAAGGTGCCGCACTTCAAGTCCGGCGCCTTGAACGCGGGTACCTACCTGCGGCTGACCTTCGACTGGAACAGGCAGCAGTTGCAGGTCGATGTGGTGAGCATGGATGGGGCCTTCGACGAAAGCACGGTGATTGACCTGAACCGTCGCGGCGCCTGATCAAGCCTTCGCGGGGCAAGCCCGCTCCCACATGGATCGCGCTAACTTCGAGGCAGCATCGTACTTGTGGGAGCTGGCTTGCCAGCGATGAGGCCAGCACTGGAAACATAGGACAGTTGCTCCCACAGCGGACGTGCAAGTTCATTGTGGGGGCCGGCTCTCACAGAGGCTCTGCCTGCCTGGTTTATTGCTGACCGATGGTCTGCAGATACTCCGACCGCTCATCGCTACGCTGCGCCACGCAGGTGTTCCAGGAGGCTTCGAAGGCCTTGCTGCCGGGCTTCTCGGCATAGGTCTCGACCTTGCAGTCGGCATCGCGCAACTGTGTCCACAGTTTTTCGGCGGCCTCCATCTTCGCGCTCAGCGCCGCGGCCTTGTCGCTTTCATCCGCGTACTGGTCGCGGATGCGCTGGATCAGGTCGTCATAGGCGGCCTTCAACTCGCGTTCGGCGGTCTGCTTGTTGTAGGCCGCGCAGGCATAGCCCTGCTGGTCGGTCTCGACGTTGTCGCAGGGCGTGCTTTCTTCCTCGGCGGCCTGGGCGCCGCACGCGACGGCCAGCAGGACCAGCCATGCCATTGATTTCATCCGTTTTCTCCTGAACAGGCTGACGAATCGCAGGGATTCTCGCTCAGCCTCGGGCGCGGCGATAGCTCCCTGACGAAATGTTCATCAAAGCCCTACAAAAGCCGTTGTCGAGACTGGCTCTCATCTGCGAGGCGCAGGCCAGAGCGTGCCGTTTGGGCCTTTGACGCTTTCGGCAAACCCCCTGTCGTTTTTGCATCGGGGCGCCTCGGGCGGCAGGCATATGCTGGCCCCAAAGCGCCGACACAAGGTTTGGCGCCAGCAAACTCAATAAAAGGGGACAGCCTGATGAGCCCAGCCGAACTTCACGCCGACAGCATCGTCATCGACGGTTTGATCATTGCCAAGTGGAACCGCGAGCTGTTCGAAGACATGCGCAAGGGCGGGCTGACCGCGGCCAACTGCACCGTCTCGGTGTGGGAGGGCTTCAAGGCCACCGTCGACAACATCGCCGCCAGCCAGAAGCTGATTCGCGACAACAGCGACCTGGTGATGCCGGTGCGCACTACCGCCGACATCCGCAAGGCCAAGGAACTGGGCAAGACCGGCATCCTCTTCGGCTTCCAGAACGCCCATGCGTTCGAAGACCAGATCGCCTATGTAGACGTGTTCAAGCAGCTGGGCGTGGGCATCGTGCAGATGTGCTACAACACCCAGAACCTGGTCGGCACCGGCTGCTACGAGCGTGACGGCGGCCTGTCGGGCTTCGGTCGCGAGATCGTCGCCGAAATGAACCGCGTCGGCATCATGTGCGACCTGTCCCACGTCGGCTCCAAGACCAGCGAAGAAGTCATCCTCGAATCGAAAAAGCCGGTGTGCTACTCGCACTGCCTGCCGTCGGGGCTCAAGGAGCACCCGCGCAACAAGTCCGATGCAGAGCTCAAGTTCATCGCCGACCACGGCGGTTTCGTCGGCGTGACCATGTTCGCGCCGTTCCTGGCCAAGGGCATCGACTCGACCATCGACGATTACGCCGAAGCCATCGAGTACACCATGAACATCGTCGGTGAAGACGCCATCGGTATCGGCACCGACTTCACCCAGGGCCACGGCCAGGACTTCTTCGAGTACCTGACCCACGACAAGGGCTACGCCCGTCGCCTGACCAACTTCGGCAAGATCATCAACCCGCTCGGCATTCGTACTGTCGGCGAGTTCCCCAACCTCACCGAGACCCTGCTCAAACGCGGCCATTCCGAGCGCGTGGTACGCAAGATCATGGGTGAGAACTGGGTCAGTGTCCTCAAGGACGTCTGGGGCGAGTGAGCACTGCTGGGGCCTACTGCGCACGCCGATCGCTGCGTCAGGCCCTCACGAAAAGCTCGCCGTGCCTCGGCACTGTCTCGCTTTTCGCTTCGGCCCTTCCTTGCGCTCGACGCGCTCGCTACGGCCCCAACAGCACTCACTGCGGCTGTTTATAAAAAGCAAAAGCCAAAGCGGCTTTTGATCGCATCCAAAATTTGTATGGAGTTGAGTTTCCATGGCCAAGATCGCCCCGCAATTGCCAATCGAAGTCGACAGCGAGACCGGTGTCTGGACCAGCGACGCCCTGCCGATGCTCTACGTGCCACGGCATTTCTTCGTCAACAACCACATGGGCATCGAGGAAGTGCTGGGCGCCGACGCCTATGCCGAGATCCTCTACAAGGCCGGCTACAAGTCCGCCTGGCACTGGTGCGAAAAAGAAGCCGAGTGCCATGGCCTGGAAGGCGTGGCGGTGTTCGAGCACTACATGAAGCGCCTGAGCCAGCGTGGCTGGGGGCTGTTCAAGATCCAGGACATCGACCTGGACAAAGGCACCTGCAGCGTCAAGCTCGAGCACTCGGCGTTCGTCTACGTCTACGGCAAGGTTGGCCGCAAGGTCGACTACATGTTCACCGGTTGGTTCGCCGGCGCCATGGACCAGATTCTCGCTGCCCGCGGCAGCTCGATCCGCACCGTGGCCGAACAGGTCTATGGCGGGTCGGAAGAAGGCCACGAAGATGGCCTGTTCGTTACAAAGCCGTTGTAAGCCGGAGATAGCGTCATGGCCTTCGAAGCAATGTTCCAGCCGATCCAGATCGGCAAACTGACCATCCGCAACCGTGTGCTCAGCACCGCGCACGCCGAGGTGTATGCCACCGACGGCGGGATGACCACCGACCGCTATGTGAAGTACTACGAAGAGAAGGCCAAGGGCGGCATCGGCCTGGCGATCTGCGGCGGCTCGTCCGTGGTGGCCATCGACAGCCCGCAGGAGTGGTGGTCGTCGGTCAACCTGTCGACCGACCGCATCATTCCGCACTTCCAGAACCTGGCTGACGCCATGCACAAGCATGGCGCCAAGATCATGATCCAGATTACCCACATGGGCCGTCGCTCGCGCTGGGACGGTTTCAACTGGCCGACCCTGATGTCGCCGTCGGGCATCCGTGAACCGGTGCACCGCGCCACCTGCAAAACCATCGAAGTGGAAGAGATCTGGCGCGTCATCGGCAACTACGCGCAAGCTGCGCGCCGCGCCAAGGAAGGTGGCCTTGACGGCGTCGAACTGTCGGCGGTGCACCAGCACATGATCGACCAGTTCTGGAGCCCACGGGTCAACAAGCGTACCGACGAGTGGGGCGGCACCTTCGAAGGCCGCATGAAGTTCGGCCTGGAAGTGCTCAAGGCCGTGCGCAAGGAAGTCGGTGACGACTTCTGCGTGGGCATGCGCATCTGCGGCGACGAATTCCACCCCGATGGCCTCAGCCACGAGGACATGAAGCAGATCGCCGCCTACTACGACGCCACCGGCATGCTCGATTTCATCGGCGTGGTCGGCTCGGGCTGCGATACCCACAACACCCTGGCCAACGTCATCCCCAACATGAGCTACCCGCCGGAGCCATTCCTGCACCTGGCGGCCGGCATCAAGGAAGTGGTCAAGGTCCCGGTGCTGCACGCGCAGAACATCAAGGACCCGAACCAGGCCACGCGTATCCTGGAAGGCGGCTACGTGGACATGGTGGGCATGACCCGCGCCCACATCGCCGATCCGCACCTGATCGCCAAGATCAAGATGGGCCAGGTGGACCAGATCAAGCAGTGCGTCGGCGCCAACTACTGCATCGACCGCCAGTACCAGGGCCTGGACGTGCTGTGCATCCAGAACGCCGCCACCTCCCGTGAATACATGGGCGTGCCGCACATCATCGAGAAGACCACCGGCGCCAAGCGCAAGGTGGTGATCGTCGGCGCAGGCCCTGCCGGCATGGAGGCCGCCCGCGTGGCCGCCGAGCGTGGCCACGATGTCACCGTGTTCGAGAAGAAAGAGCAGATCGGCGGGCAGATCACCATCGCCGCCAAGGCCCCGCAGCGCGACCAGATCGCCGGCATCACCCGCTGGTACCAGCTGGAGTTCGCCCGCCTGAAGATCGACCTGCGCCTGGGTACCGCCGCTGACGTGGCGACCATCCAGGACCTGCGCCCGGACATCATCGTGCTGGCGGTGGGCGGCCATCCGTTCGTCGAGCAGAACGAGCACTGGGGCGCTGCCGAAGGGCTGGTGGTGAGCAGTTGGGACGTGCTCGACGGCAAGGTCGCACCGGGCAAGAACGTGCTGGTGTACGACACCATCTGCGAGTTCACCGGCATGTCGACGGCGGACTTCATCGCCGACAAGGGCAGCCAGGTCGAGATCGTCACCGACGACATCAAGCCGGGCGTGGCCATGGGCGGCACCAGCTTCCCCACCTACTACCGCAGCATGTACCCCAAAGAAGTGATCATGACCGGCGACATGATGCTGGAGAAGGTCTACCGCGAAGGCGACAAGCTGGTGGCGGTGCTCGAGAACGAGTACACCGGCGCCAAGGAAGAGCGGGTGGTGGACCAGGTGGTGGTGGAGAACGGCGTGCGTCCCGACGAGCAGCTGTACTACGCGCTCAAGGACGGTTCGCGCAACAAGGGCCAGATCGACGTCGAGGCGCTGTTCGCCATCAAGCCGCAGCCGATCCTCAGCCAGCCGGGCGAGGGCTACCTGCTGTACCGCATCGGCGACTGCGTGGCCCAGCGCAACGTGCATGCGGCGATCTACGACGCCTTGCGCCTGTGCAAGGATTTCTGAAGCAGCGGCAAGCTTCAAGCTGCAAGCTGCAAGACAAAGCGATCAGTACCGCTTTCGCTTGCAGCTTAGGTCTTGAGAGTTGCTTGGGAATGATTCTGTAAAGCAGCGGTGAGCTGCAAGGTTCAAGCAAGGAGCGGGGCTAAGTGGCTTCTTCTTGCAGCTTGTAGCTTGCAGCTTGCAGCTCAAAGGTGCCTGCCATGTTGAACACCCTTCTACCCATCTTGCTGTTCACCGCGCTGGCCCTGGCGGTGCTCGGCGCCCTGCGCCGGGTGCGCATGTGGCGGCGCGGGCGGCCGAGCCAGGTCGACCTGATCAAAGGCCTGCTGGCCATGCCACGGCGCTACCTGGTGGACCTGCACCACGTGGTCGAGCGCGACAAGTACATGTCCAAGACCCACGTGGCCACTGCCGGCGGCTTCGTGCTCTCGGCCGTGCTGGCGATCCTGGTGCACGGCTTCGGCCTGCAGAGCAAGATACTCGGCTATGCCCTGCTGGTGGCCACGGTGATCATGTTCACCGGTGCCCTGTTCGTCTTCAAACGCCGCCTCAACCCGCCTTCGCGCCTGTCCAAGGGCCCGTGGATGCGCCTGCCCAAGAGCCTGCTGATGTTCGCGGCGAGCTTCTTCATCGCCACGCTGCCGGTGGCCGGCATCCTGCCGCAAGGCACCGGTGGCTGGGTGCTGGTGGCGGTGCTGGGCGTCGGAGTGCTGTGGGGCGTGTCCGAGCTGTTCTTCGGCATGACCTGGGGCGGGCCGATGAAGCACGCCTTCGCCGGCGCCCTGCACCTGGCCTGGCACCGCCGCGCCGAGCGCTTCGGCGGCGGCCGTTCCACCGGCCTCAAGCCGCTGGACCTGGAAGACCCGAACGCGCCGCTGGGCGTGGAAAAACCGGTGGACTTCACCTGGAACCAGCTGCTCGGTTTCGACGCCTGCGTGCAATGCGGCAAGTGCGAAGCCATGTGCCCGGCGTTCGCCGCCGGCCAGCCGCTGAACCCGAAAAAGCTCATTCAGGACATGGTCATCGGCCTGGCCGGTGGCACCGACGCCACCTTCGCCGGCAGCCCCTATCCGGGCAAGCCGATCGGTGAGCATGGCGGCCATCCGCACCAGCCGATCGTCAACGGCCTGGTCGATGCCGAAACCCTGTGGTCGTGCACGACCTGCCGCGCTTGCGTGGAGGAGTGCCCGATGATGATCGAGCACGTCGATGCCATCGTCGACATGCGCCGCCACCTCACCCTGGAAAAGGGCGCCACCCCGAACAAGGGCGCCGAGGTACTGGACAACCTGATCGCCACCGACAACCCCGGCGGTTTCGCCCCCGGCGGGCGGATGAACTGGGCGGCCGACCTCAACCTGCAACTGCTCAGTGATGTGAAGCGCACCGAAGTGCTGTTCTGGGTGGGCGATGGCGCCTTCGACATGCGCAACCAGCGCACGCTGCGCGCCTTCGTCAAAGTGCTCAAGGCCTCCGGCGTGGACTTCGCCGTGCTTGGCCTGGAAGAGCGCGACAGCGGTGACGTGGCCCGTCGCCTGGGCGATGAAGCGACCTTCCAGCACCTGGCCAAACGCAATATCCAGACCCTGGCCAAGTACCAGTTCCAGCGCATCGTCACTTGCGATCCGCACAGCTTCCATGTGCTGAAGAATGAATACGGCGCCCTTGGCGGCGACTACCAGGTGCAGCACCACAGCACCTACATCGCCGAACTGATCGCCGCCGGCAAGCTCAACCTTGGCCAGCACAAGGGTGGCAGCGTCACCTACCACGACCCGTGCTACCTGGGCCGTTACAACGGCGAGTACGAGGCTCCGCGCGACGTGCTCAAGGCCCTGGGTATCGAAGTGCGCGAGATGCAGCGTTCGGGCTTCCGTTCCCGTTGCTGCGGCGGTGGCGGCGGCGCGCCGATCACCGACATTCCGGGCAAGCAACGTATCCCCGACATGCGCATGGACGATATCCGCGAGACCGAGGCCGAGCTGGTGGCCGTGGGTTGCCCACAGTGCACGGCGATGCTCGAAGGCGTGGTCGAACCACGGCCACAGATCAAGGACCTGGCCGAGTTGGTCGCCGATGTGCTGATCGAAGACGAAGCCCCGGCGAGCGCCAAGTCGCCAGCCAGCAAACGTGAACCTGCGGAGGTGCACTGATGAGCGACATCATCCGCCGCGACCCACGCGCCGAGTGGATCGCCCGTAACCGCCTGCACCCGCTGCATGCAGCGATGCAGACGCAACAAACCAGCTGGATGGGCCCCAACGGGCTGATGCGCAAGAACCCCCATGCGATCGCTGCCGGCTTCATCGGCCCCAGCGGCCTCAAGCGCATCGACCGCAGCGGCGCCCAGCAGGGCACCGGTGTCGGCGGGCGGCGCACGGCCGCCGCCGAGGTGCAGCTGCCGCTGCATCAGGTGGCCGAGCCTGGGTTCTACATCGCCGTGGTGCCGGACATGGTCGGCGGTCGCCTCGGCAGCCACGACCGCGACCTGCTCGGCCTGGCCCACAGCCTGGCGGGCAGTGACGGTGCGGTGCTGGCCGTGGTGTTCGGCGAGCACAAGGAAAGCAACTTTTCCACAGCCGGCGTTGATCGACTGCTGGTTATCGAGGGCGAAGCCTTCGAAGGTTATGCACCGGAGCAACTGGTCCAGGGCCTGCGGGCTGTGGATAACCAGTTCGCGCCGCGCCACTGGCTGTTGCCCGATAGCCGCACCGGTGGCGGGGAACTCGGCCGACGCTTCGGCGCGGCCCTGGGCGAACGCCCGGCGACGCGGGTATGGCAGGTCAAGGACGGCCAGTGCATCGGCCGTGCCGGCGCCGGCCAGCAGGATATCCAGCGCGATGTGCCACGCTTGATCCTGGCCGCTGCCGAATGCGCAGAGCCCGTGAGCGAAACCCGCCACGAAGCCCTGCCCGTGGAGTTGTCCACAGGCGTGGCGCGCAGCCTGTCGCGCATCGAGGACCTCGGCTCGGTGGCCGTGGACCCGGCCGCCATTGCCATGGCCGAGGCTGAGTTCATCGTCTCCGGCGGCAACGGCGTCAAGGACTGGGACCTGTACCACCAGGCCACCAAGGCCCTCGGCGCCACCGAAGGCGCCTCGCGGGTGGCGGTGGACGACGGCTTCATGCCGCGCAACCGCCAGGTGGGGGCCACCGGCACCTGGGTCACGGCACGGGTCTACGTGGCTGTGGGTATCTCCGGCGCGATCCAGCACCTGCAGGGCATCGGCGCCTGCGACAAGGTGGTGGCGATCAACATGGACCCGGGCTGCGACATGATCAAACGAGCCGACCTGTCGGTAATTGGCGACAGCTCGGCGATTCTCAAGGCACTGATCGAGGCTGTGGATAACTACCGCAGCGGCGGCCAGCGCGACGCGGCATAAGGGCATGAGCATGAGTACGAAAGTGATCAGCCTGGTATCCATAGGTGCCCACCCAAGCTCGGGCCGCGCCCGCCGCGCCGAGCAGGATGCGCGTGCCGTGGAACTGGGCTTGCAGTTGGCTGGGGATAACTTGCAGGTGGTGCATGCCGGTGATCCCCACGAAGAGGCCCTGCGTGCCTACCTGGGCATGGGGCTTGAACACCTGGACGTATTGGAGCAGCCCGCTGGCGCCGATGTGCTGGGCGTGCTGGGCGACTACCTGCGTGATGCCGGCGCCCAGTTGGTGCTGGCTGGCAGCCAGGCGGAAACCGGGGAAGGCTCGGGCATGTTGCCGTTCCTGTTGGCCGAGAAGCTCGGTTGGCCGCTGGTGGTCGGGCTGGCCGAGGTGGAATCGATCGAGAACGGTACCGCCCAGGTGCTGCAAGCCCTGCCACGGGGTCAGCGGCGTCGCTTGAAAGTGCGCCTGCCCTTGTTGGCAACTGTGGATAACGCGGCGCCCAAGCCGCGCCAGAGCGCCTTCGGCCCGGCGCGGCGCGGGGTGCTGGCCCCATTTGATGTGGCGGTGGTGGACGACCCGGTACTGGGTGATGACGCCCTGCAGCCAGCGCGGCCACGGCCCAAGCGGCTCAAGGTGATCAAGGCCAAGAGCGGTGCCGACCGCATGAAGGCCGCCACGGCCAAGGCCAGTGGCGGCGGGGGCAAGGTGCTGAAGGATGTGTCGCCGCAGGAAGGCGCCGAGGCGATCCTCAAGCTGCTGGTGGAGGAGGGGGTTCTGCGCTGAAACCACTGGCACCCTCGCGGGGCAAGCCCGCTCCCACAATGCCGCCCATTGATACAAGGACGGACACTGTGGGAGCGGGCTTGCCCCGCGATGCTTTTGTCCACAGCACTTTTGCCCACGGAATCTGTTCGCCAAGCTGTGGACAAAGTGTTTGCGCAATGCTGTAGCCCTTTGAAATCAGTGGGTTCAAGGGTTTGATCAATTTGTGATCAGTCGTTGATTTCATCTTTGAGACCCAATCCCGTAAAACTGCCCACAATCGCTGTTGGCCGGTGTGTGGATAACGTGTTCGCCCATCGCTGCAGGCCTTGAATTTACTGGCTTACATAGAATTGATCGTTTTTTGATCTGTTGCCGATAAAGTCAGGTAAACCCGCTGATTATCTGGGCTTTACGGACTTTTCCACAGCCAGTTTTAGGCCAGCCCGGTTTTCCCACATTCTTTGTTGGTGGCTCTGTGGACAATGTGTTTGCAGAGGGCTGTGAGCCTTTGTACACGGGGGCTGTAGAGATTTGATCAAAAAATAGCCAATTCACCAGGGGTGTGACGACGCTGACCTGTCAGCCGTTGTGCACAGCGTGAGCCTGCTGGTCTGTGGATAACCAATTCAACGTACCTGTCCTTTTTGCCAGTATCCACTTGCGTTCCAGGCGATCAGCCGTGACAAGCGCAATGCGGAACACGCTAAGAGCCGCTCGGAACGGCTTTGCTTGGGCGGCCTCTAGGCATCAAGTGGTGGAGTGATGCGCGCAGCCACGGCATATCGCATGCACGTGTACTTGGGAAAGGGGTGTTTGAGGTCACAGGTCTGGGCCTGGCCTGCGTGCTGCTGGCAGGGGGATCAACTCCGGCGTCTGCAGCGTCGGTAGCTGGCTTGTCTCCTGGCGAACGCCAGTAAAAATGCAGGCCAGTGATCCTGAAAGCGTCGGTTCGGGTATTCGTAAGGTTCTTGAGGTTGAGCCCCGCGCCTTGGCAGGCGTTGCCAAAGCGCGGGGAAGCAGTTACTGCGCTTTGACTTCCTTCAGATAAGGCGCCGGCTCCGCCCCCAGGTTCTCCAGCATGCGCTGGCTGTACCAGTCGATGAAGTTCACCACACCAAACTCGTAAGTCTTCGAGTACGGCCCCGGTTGATAGGCGGTGGAGTTGATCCCGCGCTGGTTCTCTTCGGCCAGGCGACGGTCCTGGTCGTTGGTGGCATCCCACACCTTGCGCATTTCTTCAGGGTTGTAATCCACCCCCTCCACCGCATCCTTGTGCACCAGCCATTTGGTGGTGACCATGGTCTCCTGCGCGCTGATCGGCCACACGGTGAACACGATCATGTGGTCGCCCATGCAGTGGTTCCACGAGTGCGGCAGGTGCAGGATGCGCATCGAGCCCAGGTCGGGGTTCTTGATGCGGCCCATCAGCTTCTTGCAGGCCACCTTGCCGTCCATGGTCATCGACACGGTGCCCTTGAGCAGCGGCATGCGCACGATGCGGTTACGCAGGCCGTGGCTCTTGTGCAGGTAAGGGATCTTCTCGGCTTCCCAGGCGGCGGCCGAGGCGGCCACGTGGTCCTTGAATTCCTGGCTGGCGCGCGGGTCGTTGGTGTCGTCCCACTCCAGCAGCGTCTTCAAAAGCTCCGGGTGCGAACCGCTGCAGTGGTAGCACTCGCGGTTGTTCTCCAGCACCAGCTTCCAGTTGGCCTTCTCCATCAAGGTGGTCTGCACCGCCACCTTGGTGTTCTCCATGTCGTACGGTTCCATGTAGTGGTCGAGGGTGGCCAGGAACTCGTCGATGGCCGGCGGGTTCTCGGCCAGGCTGATGAAGATGTAGCCACCGGCCACCTTCACGTTCACAGGCTTGAGGCCGTACTGGTTCATGTCGAAGTCGGCGCCCATCTCGGTGCCGGCGAACAGCAGGCGGCCATCGAGTTCGTAGGTCCACTGGTGGTAATGGCAGACCAGCTTGGCCACCTTGCCTTTGTCGCTGACGCACAAGCGCGAACCGCGGTGGCGGCAGACGTTGTGGAAGGCATGCACCTTACCTTCGGCACCGCGAATCACGATGATCGGGTTCTTGCCGATCTGCAGGGTGATGTAGTTGCCCTTGGTCGGGATCTCGCAAACCATGCCGGCGATCAGCCATTCCTTGTGGAAGATCTCCTGCATGTCGATCTGGAACAGGCGCTCGTCGCTGTAGAACGGTTGCGGCAGCGAGTAGGTGCGCTCGCGGGTCTGCAGCATCTCGGCGGTGGCCTTGCGTGCGGGTTCCAGTGGGTCGCCCAGGCTCAGGGTTGCGGTGACGTCCATCGTGTGGTCCTCGGGGCCGCGTGCGGCCGACAGAAGTGGCTAATCGTTGTTGTTTGCCGCAGGGCTGCTGCTTTGGATAAACAGCGTGTTGTTTTGCCGAGGAGTGTGCGTTCGAAGGCGTCGGGAACCATATCCATGGGCGACATGGCCGCATCGAATTCCGACGCGCCAACCCTTGTAGCGTGGGGCTGGTCGCGATAAGCACGCCGATGTCGCGGATGGGAATGTACGCAGCCCTCGCGTTGCGCATTATCGGAGCCATAAGAAAGGCCGACAGTCGGCTGCTGGAGATGAACATGTCCGATACCTTCCTCAACCCGGTCACCACCCAGACCTGGGCCAATGGCCGCCACATCGTGCGCTGCGTCAAGGTCATCCAGGAAACCTGGGATGTGCGCACGTTCTGCTTCATGGCGGACCAGCCGATCATGTTCTTCTTCAAGCCCGGGCAGTTCGTCACCCTGGAGCTGGAAATCGAAGGCAAGCCGGTGATGCGTTCGTACACCATCTCCAGCTCGCCGTCGGTGCCCTACAGTTTCTCGATCACCGTCAAGCGCGTACCGGGCGGGTTGGTCTCGAACTTCCTCCACGACACCATGCATGAAGGCGCCGAGCTGCCGGTGCACGGGCCGGTGGGGCTGTTCAACGCCATCGACTTCCCGGCGGGCAAGACGCTGTACCTGTCCGGTGGTGTCGGTATCACCCCGGTGATGTCCATGGCCCGCTGGTTCTACGACACCAACGCCAATGTCGACATGGTCTTCGTGCACAGCGCCCGTTCACCGAAGGACATCATCTACCACCGCGAGCTGGAGCAGATGGCCTCGCGCATCCCCAACTTCAGCCTGCACATCATTTGCGAGAAGCACGGCCTGGGTGAGCCGTGGGCCGGTTATCGCGGTTACCTCAATCAGCGCCTGATGGAGCTGATTGCCCCGGACTATCTGGAGCGCACCATCTTCTGCTGCGGCCCGACGCCCTACATGAGCGCGGTCAAGCGCATGCTCGAGGCGGTCGGCTTCGACATGAAGAACTATCACGAGGAGTCGTTCGGCGCGACGCCGCCCGAGGCCAAGGCCGATGCGGTGGAGCACGCGGAAGCGGCGGCCGATGCGCCGGAAGTGGACGCGGCCGATCTCAACCTGGTGGAGTTCGTCGGCAGCGACAAGAGCATTCGCGTGGCCCCTGGCGAGACCGTGCATGCGGCGGCGGCCAAGGTCGGGCTGATGATCCCCAAGGCCTGCGGCATGGGCATCTGCGGCACCTGCAAGGTGCTCAAGCTGGGCGGCGAGGTGGAGATGGAGCACAACGGCGGGATCACCGAAGAGGACGAGGCCGAGGGCTACATCCTGTCGTGCTGCAGTGTGCCGAAGGGGGATGTGCGGATCGAGTATTGATCCGACGCCAGAAACCATCGCGGGGCAAGCCCGCTCCCACGCCATGCTGTGATCTGGCGTGGGAGCGGGCTTGCCCCGCGATCATTTTCAAGGTCAGGTGCGGAAGCGAGCCACCAGACCATTGAGGTCCACCGCCAACCGCGACAACTCGGCACTCGCCGCGCTGGTCTGATGGGCGCCGGTGGCGCTCTGCACCGACAGGTCGTTGATGTTTACCAGGTTGCGGTCCACCTCGCGGGCCACCTGGGCCTGCTCCTCGGCGGCGCTGGCGATCACCAGGTTGCGCTCGTTGATCTGCCCCACCGCCGAGGCGATGGTGTCCAACGCCAGGCCTGCGCCCTTGGCGATGTTCAGGGTCGACTCGGCGCGCTCGGTGCTGGTGCGCATCGAGTCCACGGCCTGCTCGGTGCCGCCCTGGATGCTGCCGATCATCCGCTCGATCTCGCTGGTGGACTGCTGGGTGCGGTGTGCAAGCGCCCGGACTTCGTCGGCCACCACGGCAAAGCCACGGCCCGCCTCGCCGGCACGCGCCGCCTCGATGGCGGCGTTGAGCGCCAGCAGGTTGGTCTGGTCGGCCAGGCCGCGGATCACGTCCAGCACCTTGCCGATGTCGCGGGACTGCTCGGCCAGGTGGGTGATCAGCTTGGCGGTGGCTTGCACGTCGCCGCTCATGCGCTCGATGGCGCCCACGGTTTCCATGACCAGGTCGCGGCCATCGCCGGCCGAACGGCTGGCTTCGCTGGAGGCTTCCGAGGTGCTTACCGCGTTACGTGCCACTTCCTCGACCGCGCTGGTCATTTCGGTGACGGCGGTGGCGGCCTGCTCGATTTCGTTGTTCTGCTGCTGCAAGCCCCGGGCGCTTTCGTCGGTGACGCTGTTCAGCTCTTCGGCGGCCGAGGCCAGCTGGGTGGCGGAGCCGGCAATCAGCTGCAGGGTGTCGCGCAGCTTGTCCTGCATCTTGGCCATGGCCTGCAGCAGGCGCGCGGCCTCGTCGGTGCCTTCGGGGCGGATGCTGTGGGTGAGGTCGCCCTCGGCGATCTGCTCGGCGGCCTTGAGCGCTTCGTCGATGGGTTTGACGATGCTGCGGGTGAGCAGGAAGGCGAACAGCAAGGTCAACGCGGTGGCCGCCACCAGCAGGCCGACCACCAGGGCGAAGGTGCTGGCGTACTGGCTGGCGGCTTTGGCGTTGGTGTCGGCGGTCTGGTCGGTGTTGATCTTCACCAGTTGGTCCATGACCTTGTTGATCTGCTCTGAATTGCTCAGCAGCTCGCTGTTGAGCAGGTCGCGCAGCTCATCCACCTTGCCGGCCTGGCTCAGGCTGCGCATGCGCGACTCGAGCTGGCGGTACTGGCTGAGCAACATGCCGTACTGCTCGAAGGCGGCCTTTTCATCAGCGGCGGCGATCAGCGGCTCGTAGGTACGACGGGCCTTGTCGATCTGCGCGTTGCGCTCGTCGAGCAGGCGCAGGGTGTCCTGCTGGGTGGCCGGCTCGCGGTTGAGCAGCAGGCGGTAGGACAGGGTGCGCAGGCGCAGGTTGAGCGCGGTCAGCTCGTCGAGGGTCTTGATGCTGGGCACGCTGACTTGCTCGATGGTCACGCCGGCCTGGCGGATGTTGCCCATCTGGATCAGCGAGAAGACACCCAGGCCAAGCATCAGCAGGCCGATCACGGAGAAGCCCAGCAGCGCACGCGGGGCGATGTTCATGTTGCGTAAGGACATGGAGGCGGTATCCAGGGCAGAAAGGGGGCCGCAGTCCATGCGACGAAATAAGACCTGCCGGCGTATCGGTCGTGACCGGGCAGTCTTGATAGTGGCACGGTGGATTTGTGAGGCAGCTAACGAAATTCCTGACAGGCGGTTGACCCAGGCCGGAACAAGGGCGGTCGACACCGGTCAACCTGAGCAGGTAAAAACCTTTTGAATCCGATATTTAATGGCGAGGGCGCAGGTTTTTCCTTATCGTGTGCGCCCTTTGCAACAACCCGAGATAGACGCATGTTGGAAACTTCCCTGAATCAACTCGAGCAACTGGTCAGCGACCTGATGCACAAGAACGCTCAACTCACCGAGCAGAACACCGCCCTCAGCCAGGAACTGGCCCAGGCCAAGGAAGAGAACGAGACCCTGCAGCTGTCGCTGATGGAGCAGGAAGAGAAGCACGGCGCCACCGCTGCCCGCATCCAGGCCCTGGTCGACCGCGCCAGCGCGGGTGTCGTGAACGCATGAGGCTGCACGCGCAGCCGGTCAATGTCGTATCGATCCTCGGCAACGACTATTCGCTCAAGGCGCCGGAAGGCCAGGAAGAAACCCTGGCCCAGGCCGTGCGCATGCTCAACGTCGCCCTGGCCGAGACCAAGCGCAGCTACCCGACCCTGATCGGTGACAAATTGCTGGTGCTGGCGGCCCTGAACCTGTGCTCGAAACAGATCGAGTTGCAGCGCGAACACGCCAAGACCCTGGAGCGCACCCAGGCGCAGATCGACGCCACCGTCGATGCCATCAGCCGGACCATCGGCGACCAGTAAAGCGCTCAAGCATCCCCTGTGGGAGCGGGTTTACCCGCGAAGACGATGGTGGTTTCACCGACGTTTTCGCGGGCAAACCCGCTCCCACAGTCTTTTTGTGCTGTCTCAGATCTCTGGAATAACTGGATACTTGAGTGTATACACTTCTCGCAAAACAATAATTAGCGGGAGTAGCAGGGCATGCGTATCTGGCGGCGGAGTATCCAGTGGCAATTGATCGCAAGCATGGGCGCGGCCCTGCTGGCGAGCATCCTGGTGGTGGTGGCGATCTACACCGTGGCGGTCAACCGCCTCACCGAGCGGTACCTGGTCGACACGGCGCTGCCGGCCAGCATCGAGGCGATCCGCAACGAC
Organism: Pseudomonas sichuanensis; assembly: GCF_024749065.1. Lineage (NCBI taxonomy): Bacteria > Pseudomonadati > Pseudomonadota > Gammaproteobacteria > Pseudomonadales > Pseudomonadaceae > Pseudomonas > Pseudomonas sichuanensis. The sequence continues at coordinate 385,511 of NZ_CP087185.1, forward strand.
ATCGAGCGCATGCTCGGCCGACCGCTGGTGGCCGCGGCGGACATCGCCGGTAATACCCTGCTGCGCGACTGGCTGGCCGCCGGTGAGGATCCAGCGCAAGCACCGCGTTTCATCGAGTACCTGGAGGGCGCCAGGCAGCGCAACAAGGCCTTCACCACGATGTTCGCCGCCACTGCGAGCAACCACTACTACAACGAGAAAGGCCTGGATCGCACCCTCAGCCGCGCCAACCCCAAGGACAGCTGGTTCTACGGCTATATCGACAGCGGCGCCGAGCGCTTGGTCAATATCGATATCGACGGGGCCACCGGTGAGCTGGCGCTGTTCATCGACTATCGGGTGGAAAAGGATGGCCAGTTGGTGGGCGTGGCGGGCATGGGCCTGCGCATGAGCGAACTGTCCAAGCTGATCCACGACTTCAGCTTCGGTGAGCACGGCAAGGTGTTCCTGGTGCGCAACGACGGCCTGATCCAGGTGCACCCCGACCAGCAGTTCAGCGGCAAGCGCCAGCTCGCCGAGCAGCTTGATGCCGATGCCGCCAAGGCGGTGATGAGCGGCGACCAGGGCCTGCGCAGCAGCCGTTTCAGCCGCGACGGCGAAACCTACCTGGCCCTGGGCCTGCCCCTGCGGGACCTGAACTGGACCCTGGTGGCCGAAGTGCCGGAGGCCGAGATCTATGCCCAGATGCGTCAGGCCGTATGGCTCACCAGCCTGATTGGCGGTGGCGTGGCGCTGGTGTCGCTGTTGCTGGTGGTACTGCTGGCGCGCGGGCTGGTACGGCCGATCCGCCAGGTCACCGCGGCATTGGTGCAGATTGGCAGTGGTGCCGGTGACCTCAGCCACCGCCTCGACGATTCGCGCCAGGACGAGCTGGGCGACCTGGCCCGGGGCTTCAACCGCTTCCTCGACAGCCAGCGCGGCTTGATCGGTGAAGTGTTGCGCACCACCGAACGCCTGCACCGCTCGGTTGAGCAGGTAACGCAAGTGGTGGACAACACCGCCGAACGCTCCGGGCGCCAGCAGGAAATGACCGAGATGGTCGCCACCGCCGTCCATGAGATGGGTTTGACCGTACAGGACATTGCCCAGAATGCCGGCTCCGCCGCCGTGGCTTCGCAGTCGGCACGCGACGAGGCGCTGCAGGCGCGCGAAGTGGTGCGTCGGTCCATTCACAACATCGAAGGCATGTCTGGCGAGATTGGCAAGGCGGCCGATGCGGTCAGCCAGTTGGCCGACGAAGTCGCCTCTATCGACGAAGTTTTAGCAGTGATCCGCAGTATTTCCGAACAGACCAACCTGCTGGCACTGAACGCCGCCATCGAAGCGGCGCGGGCCGGTGAGATGGGCCGTGGCTTTGCCGTGGTGGCCGACGAGGTGCGCACCTTGGCCCGGCGTACCCAAGTGTCCACCGACGAAGTCCAGCAGATGATCCAGCGCCTCAAGCAGGGCGCGGGCACGGCGGTGTCATCGATGCAGGCGGGGCAGCAGGCGACCGGCAATGGGGTCGAGTCCAGCCAGCGCACGGGCACGTCGCTGGGGGCGATCACCGATCAGGTGGAGCAGATCAGCGACATGAACCACCAGGTGGCCACGGCGACCGAGGAGCAGTCGGCGGTGACCGAGGAAATCAACCGCACGGTGCAGGGCATTTCCGACCTGGCGCGGCAGACAGCGGCCGAGGTGCAAGGGTGCCGGGAGGAGTGCCAGGCGCTGCGCGGGTTGGCCGATGACCTGGCGCGACAGATGGGTGGGTTCAGGCTTTAGCAGGTCACGAAGTCAATTGGATCGCCACGCTTCTGTCATTGATGCAAACGTGAGTGTGGCGATCCAATCGTGTCATAAATAGTTCAAACGCTTGTGAACTTTCTATATTTGACCTGTATCTCGATATACCCAGAAGGAATCACGGGATTGGGCGTCTCATAATGGTAATGTTTATTGATGATCTCAATCCAGTCGCCGTTATATTTAATGATGTCCCCTACGATTAGACTCGATATGAAAGTTTTGAGCTTCTCCGGAACTTCAGCAAGCCCGTCTCCATCCCTGTCGCCGAAGGCCACAGATACAAAGTCCGCGGGGTTTTGACGAGTCTTGGTAGACGAGGATGATTTGCCAGCGCTCTCAGGATCCCTAGGCATTATATCCAGCCTTGGCTCCTCGTCTGGACTATATGTCAACGATACTTCAGCACTGCCGAGTCGAGTCTCATTGCCTTCGCGATACGTCATCAGAACTTTTTTGAATTCAGGATCTTGGACTGGGAGTCCAAACCACGACAGATCTAAGTCTTCCATCACTGTAGCCTCGCCATAATGTTAATGGGAGGTTCAAGACTGCTGCGAGATTTCAATCTCAACAACTGTCATATTTATCAGTTGACACCAGTATTAGCTCGGTACTGGTCGGGCCAATCGTGTAGACATTTTTAGCCATTGGACAGATGCGATTGCTATTTCCCGCACTTCCCGCTGTCACACGAGGTATGAAAAATCAGCCTTGGCATGGGTAGCATCATTCTTCGCGGGCAAGCCCGCTCCCACAGGTTAGCGCGCAGGCCCGCAGCTTGGCGCTGACCCTGTGGGAGCCGGCTTGTCGGCGATGGCGGTCTGTCAGGCGCCGACGATGCTGCGGATATCCGCCGCCAACTCGCGCACCCGCGCCTCTTGGGTATCCCACGAACACATGAACCGCGCCCCACCGCTGCCAATGAAGGTATAGAAGCGCCAGCCTTTATTGCGCAGCGCTTCGATGGCAGGTTCCGGCATCTGCAGGAACACCCCGTTGGCCTCCACCGGGAACATCAGCTCCACGCCCGGCAAGTCGCTGACCAGCGATGCCAGCAGTTGCGCACACTGGTTGGCGTGGCGGCCATGGCGCATCCAGGCGCCGTCTTCCAGCAGCCCGACCCACGGCGCCGACAAAAAGCGCATCTTCGAGGCCAGTTGCCCGGCCTGCTTGCAGCGGTAGTCGAAGTCTTCGGCCAGGGCGCGGTTGAAGAACAGGATCGCCTCGCCCACTGCCATGCCGTTCTTGGTGCCGCCAAAGCACAGCACATCGACGCCGGCCTTCCAGGTCAGCTCGGCTGGCGAACAACCCAGGAACGCGCAGGCATTGGTGAAGCGCGCGCCGTCCATGTGCAGGTTCAGGCCCAGCTCTTTACAGGTGGCGCTGATCGCCTTGAGCTCGTCGGGGCGGTACACCGTGCCCACTTCGGTGGCCTGGGTGAGGGTCACCACGCGGGGCTTGGGGTAGTGGATGTCCTGGCGCTTGAGCGCCACTTCACGGATCGACTCGGGGGTGAGCTTGCCGTTGACGCTGGGCGCGGTCAGCAGCTTGGAGCCGTTGGAGAAGAACTCCGGCGCGCCGCATTCGTCGGTCTCGACGTGGGCGGTCTCGGAGCAGATCACGCTGTGGTAGCTCTGGCACAGCGAGGCCAGGGCCAGGGAGTTGGCGGCGGTGCCGTTGAAGGCGAAGAACACTTCGCAGTCGGTTTCGAACAAGTTGCGAAAGTACTCCGAGGCGCGCTCGGTCCACTGGTCGTCGCCATAGGCGCGTTCGTGGCCGTGGTTGGCCTTTGCCATCGCGGCCCAGGCTTCTGGGCAGATGCCGGAATAGTTGTCGCTGGCGAATTGTTGGTTGTTATCGGTCATGACGCCTGTCCTTTTTTACGACGCAGGCACGCACTCTAAACCATCGATTTGGCGGTTGCCTATACAAGCCCAGGCCTGCGTCGCCTGTACCGGCTGCTTCGCGGGTAAACCCGTTCCCACAGGCACAGCGGCGCACCCTGTGGGAGCGGGTTCACCCGCGAAGAGGCCGGCACAGACAAACCCTGCAGCCAATGTCGTAAACGCGCCATTGCAAGGCGCGCGCAGGCATCTGTGCCCACCGGCCCGGTCATACCATCGCTGCAAAGGGTGACAAGTCCCTCTACAGACAAGAAACGATCGCTGCCGGGAGATACATGATGTTCAGCAAGCAAGACCAGATCCAGGGTTACGACGACGCACTGCTGGCGGCGATGAATGCCGAGGAACAGCGCCAGGAAGATCATATCGAGCTGATCGCCTCGGAGAACTACACCAGCAAGCGCGTGATGCAGGCCCAAGGCAGCGGCCTCACCAACAAGTACGCCGAAGGCTACCCGGGCAAGCGCTATTACGGCGGCTGCGAGCACGTCGACAAGGTCGAGGCGCTGGCCATCGAGCGCGCCAAGCAGCTGTTCGGCGCCGACTACGCCAACGTGCAGCCGCACTCCGGCTCGTCGGCCAACGGCGCCGTGTACCTGGCCCTGCTGCAGGCCGGCGACACCATCCTGGGCATGAGCCTGGCCCATGGCGGCCACCTGACCCACGGCGCCAAGGTGTCGTCCTCCGGCAAGCTGTACAACGCCGTGCAGTACGGCATCGACACCACTACCGGCCTGATCGACTACGACGAAGTCGAGCGCCTGGCCGTCGAGCACAAGCCGAAGATGATCGTCGCCGGCTTCTCGGCCTACTCCAAGACCCTCGACTTCCCACGCTTCCGCGCCATCGCCGACAAGGTCGGTGCCCTGCTGTTCGTCGACATGGCCCACGTCGCCGGCCTGGTCGCCGCCGGCCTGTACCCGAACCCGATCCCCTTCGCCGATGTGGTCACCACCACCACCCACAAGACCCTGCGCGGCCCCCGTGGCGGCCTGATCCTGGCCAAGAGCAACGAAGAGATCGAGAAGAAGCTCAACGCCGCGGTCTTCCCCGGCGCCCAGGGCGGCCCGCTGATGCACGTGATCGCCGCCAAGGCCGTGTGCTTCAAGGAAGCGCTGGAGCCTGGCTTCAAGGCCTACCAGAAGCAGGTCATCGAAAACGCCCAGGCCATGGCCCAGGTGTTCATCGACCGCGGCTTCGATGTGGTCTCGGGCGGTACCGACAACCACCTGTTCCTGGTCAGCCTGATTCGCCAGGGCCTTACCGGTAAAGATGCTGACGCCGCCCTGGGCCGCGCGCACATCACCGTCAACAAGAACGCCGTGCCGAACGACCCGCAGTCGCCGTTCGTCACCTCGGGCCTGCGCATCGGCACCCCGGCCGTCACCACCCGTGGCTTCAAGGTGGCCCAATGCGTGGCCCTGGCCGGCTGGATCTGCGACATCCTCGACAACCTCGGCGACGCTGACGTCGAAGCCGATGTGGCCAAGAACGTCGCCGCCCTGTGCGCAGACTTCCCTGTTTACCGCTGAGTGGAGTAAACGACCATGCAACGCTACTCGGGCTTCGGCCTCTTCAAACACTCCCTCAGCCACCACGAGAACTGGCAGCGCATGTGGCGCACGCCAACCCCTAAAAAGGTCTACGACGTGGTCATCGTCGGCGGTGGCGGCCATGGCCTGGCCACTGCCTACTACCTGGCCAAAGAGCACGGCATCACCAACGTTGCCGTGATCGAAAAAGGCTACCTGGGCGGCGGCAACACCGCCCGTAACACCACCATCGTGCGTTCCAACTACCTGTGGGACGAGTCGGCGCACCTGTACGAGCACGCCATGAAGCTGTGGGAGGGCCTGTCCCAGGACCTCAACTACAACGTGATGTTCTCCCAGCGCGGCGTGTACAACCTGTGCCACACCCTGCAGGACATCCGCGATTCCGAGCGCCGGGTCAACGCCAACCGCCTCAACGGCGTCGATGGCGAGCTGCTCAACACCGCCCAGGTCGCGGCCGAGATCCCCTACCTGGACTGCTCGAAGAACACCCGCTACCCGATCCTCGGTGCCACCGTGCAGCGCCGTGGCGGCGTGGCCCGTCACGATGCCGTGGCCTGGGGCTTCGCCCGTGCCGCCGACGCCCTGGGCGTGGACCTGATCCAGCAGACCGAAGTGATTGGCTTCCGTAAAGAGAACGGCGCCGTGATCGGCGTGGAAACCAACAAAGGCTTCATCGGCGCCAAGCGCGTCGGCGTGGTCACCGCCGGTAACTCCGGGCACATGGCCAGGCTCGCCGGCTTCCGCCTGCCGCTGGAATCGCACCCGCTGCAAGCCCTGGTATCGGAGCCGATCAAGCCGATCATCGACAGCGTGATCATGTCCAACGCCGTGCACGGCTACATCAGCCAGTCCGACAAGGGCGACCTGGTGATCGGTGCCGGTATCGACGGCTGGGTCGGCTACGGCCAGCGCGGCTCGTACCCGGTGATCGAACACACCCTGCAGGCCATCGTCGAGATGTTCCCCAACCTCTCGCGCGTGCGCATGAACCGCCAGTGGGGCGGCATCGTCGACACCTCGCCGGACGCCTGCCCGATCATCTCCAAGACCCCGGTCAAGAACATGTTCTTCAACTGCGGCTGGGGCACCGGCGGCTTCAAGGCCACCCCGGGCTCGGGCAACGTGTTCGCCGCGAGCCTGGCCAAGGGCGAAATGCACCCACTGGCCGCGCCGTTCTCCATGGACCGTTTCTACAACGGTGCGCTGATCGACGAACACGGCGCTGCTGCCGTCGCCCACTGACCCGGAGACAACCGTCATGTTGCATATTTTCTGTCCCCACTGCGGCGAGCTGCGCTCCGAAGAAGAATTCCACGCTTCCGGCCAGGCCCACATCCCGCGCCCGCTGGACCCGGCCGCCTGCTCCGACGAGGAGTGGGGTACCTACATGTTCTTCCGCGACAACCCGCGTGGCATCCACCACGAACTGTGGGACCACGTTGCCGGCTGCCGCCAGTACTTCAACGTCACCCGTGACACCGTGACCTACGAAATTCTGGAAACCTACAAGATCGGCGAGAAGCCTCAAGTCACCGCTGCCGGCAAGCAAAGCGCGGCATCCGCGACCGCCAAGGGCCAAGGGGAAAAAGTATGAGCCAGACCTATCGCCTCGCCAGCGGCGGCCGTATCGACCGCAGCAAGGTGTTGAACTTCACCTTCAACGGCAAGACCTACCAGGGCTATGCCGGCGACAGCCTGGCTGCCGCCCTGCTGGCCAACGGCGTCGACATCGTCGGGCGCAGCTTCAAGTACTCGCGCCCCCGCGGCATCATCGCCGCCGGTACCGAAGAGCCGAACGCCATCCTGCAGATCGGCTCCAGCGAAGCCACCCAGATCCCCAACGTGCGTGCCACCCAGCAGGCGCTTTACGCAGGCCTGGTCGCCACCAGCACCAACGGCTGGCCGAACGTCAACAACGACGTCATGGGCATCCTCGGCAAGGTGGGCGGCAGCATGATGCCGCCGGGCTTCTACTACAAAACCTTCATGTACCCGAAATCGTTCTGGATGACCTACGAGAAGTACATCCGCAAAGCCGCAGGCCTTGGCCGTGCGCCGCTGCAGAACGATCCGGACAGCTACGACTACATGAACCAGCACTGCGACGTGCTGATCGTCGGCGCCGGCCCCGCTGGCCTGGCCGCTGCCCTGGCCGCCGCCCGCAGCGGTGCCCGGGTGATCCTGGCCGATGAACAGGAAGAGTTCGGCGGCAGCCTGCTCGACACCCGCGAAACCCTCGACGGCAAGCCCGCCGCCGACTGGGTCAACGCCGTGGTCAAAGAGTTGGAAAGCCTGCCGGAAGTGACCCTGCTGCCACGTGCCACGGTCAACGGCTACCACGACCATAACTTCCTGACCATTCACGAGCGCCTCACCGACCACCTCGGCGACCGCGCCCCGATCGGCCAGGTGCGCCACCGCGTGCACCGCGTGCGTGCCAAGCGTGTGGTGCTGGCCCCTGGCGCCCACGAGCGCCCGCTGGTGTACGGCAACAACGACGTGCCGGGCAACATGCTGGCCGGTGCGGTCTCCACCTACGTGCGCCGCTACGGTGTCGCGCCGGGCCGCAAGCTGGTGCTGTCGACCAACAACGATCACGCCTACCGCGCAGCGCTCGACTGGCACGACGCCGGCCTGCAAGTGGTGGCCATCGCCGACGCCCGCCACAACCCGCGTGGTTCGCTGGTTGAAGAAGCGCGTGCCAAGGGCATTCGCATTCTCACCTCCAGCGCCGTGGTCGAGGCCAAGGGCAGCAAGCATGTCACCGGCGCCCGTGTGGCCGCCATCGATGTAAAGGCACACAAGGTCACCAGCCCAGGCGAGACCCTCGAGTGCGACCTGATCGCCACCTCCGGCGGCTACAGCCCGATCGTCCACCTCGCTTCGCACCTGGGCGGTCGCCCGGTATGGCGTGACGACATCCTTGGCTTCGTGCCGGGCGATGCCCCGCAGAAGCGCGAGTGCGTCGGCGGCATCAACGGCGTCTATGCCCTCGGTGACGTGATTGCCGATGGTTTCGAAGGCGGCGCCCGCGCTGCCACCGAGGCCGGTTTCAAGGCCACCGTCGGCACCCTGCCGAAAACCGTGGCGCGCAAGGAAGAGGCCACCGTGGCGCTGTTCCAGGTGCCGCACGACAAGGGCAGCAAAGGGCCGAAGCAGTTCGTCGACCAGCAGAACGACGTCACCGCCGCCGGTATCGAACTGGCCACCCGCGAAGGCTTCGAGTCGGTCGAGCACGTCAAGCGCTATACCGCGCTGGGCTTCGGTACCGACCAGGGCAAGCTGGGCAACATCAACGGCCTGGCCATCGCCGCCCGTTCGATCGGCATCACCATCCCGGAAATGGGCACCACCATGTTCCGCCCCAACTACACGCCGGTGACCTTCGGCGCGGTAGCGGGCCGGCACTGTGGCCACCTGTTCGAGCCGGTGCGCTTCACCGCCCTGCATGCCTGGCACGTGAAGAACGGCGCCGAGTTCGAGGACGTCGGCCAGTGGAAGCGCCCGTGGTACTTCCCTAAAGCCGGCGAGGATATCCACGCTGCCGTGGCCCGCGAGTGCAAGGCCGTGCGTGACAGCGTCGGCCTGCTGGACGCCTCCACGCTCGGCAAGATCGACATCCAGGGGCCGGACGCGCGCGAGTTCCTCAACCGCATCTACACCAACGCCTGGACCAAGCTCGACGTGGGCAAGGCCCGCTACGGCCTGATGTGCAAAGAGGACGGCATGGTCTTCGACGACGGCGTGACCGCCTGCGTCGGCGACAACCACTTCATCATGACCACCACTACCGGCGGCGCCGCCCGTGTGTTGCAGTGGATGGAGCTGTACCACCAGACCGAATGGCCGGAACTGAAGGTGTACTTCACCTCGGTCACCGACCACTGGGCGACCATGACCCTGTCCGGCCCCAACAGCCGCAAGCTGCTCAGCGAGCTGACCGACATCGACATGGACAAGGAAGCCTTCCCGTTCATGACCTGGAAGGAAGGCAATGTCGGCGGCGTGCCGGCCCGGGTGTTCCGCATCTCGTTCACCGGCGAGCTGTCGTACGAAGTGAACGTGCAGGCCAACTACGCCATGGGCGTGCTGGAGCAGATCGTCGAGGCCGGCAAGAAGTACAACCTGACCCCGTACGGCACCGAGACCATGCACGTGCTGCGTGCCGAGAAGGGCTTCATCATCGTGGGCCAGGACACCGACGGTTCGATGAACCCGGACGACCTGAACATGAGCTGGTGCGTGGGCCGCAACAAGCCGTTCTCGTGGATCGGCCTGCGTGGCATGAACCGCGAAGACTGCCTGCGCGACAACCGCAAGCAGCTGGTGGGCCTCAAGCCGGTCGATCCCAAGGTGTGGCTGCCTGAAGGCGCCCAACTGGTGTTCGACCCCAAGCAACCGATCCCGATGGACATGGTCGGCCACGTCACCTCCAGCTATGCCTCCAACTCCCTGGGCTATTCGTTCGCCATGGGTGTGGTCAAGGGCGGCCTCAAGCGCATGGGCGAGCGGGTGTATTCGCCACAGGCCGATGGCAGCGTGATCGAGGCGGAAATCGTCTCCGCGGTGTTCTTCGATCCGAAGGGTGAGCGGCAGAACGTCTAAGGCTCCGGCTGACAACATCGGACACTGTGGGAGCGGGTTCACCCGCGAATGCGATGCTGGCTTTACCGCCGCATTCGCGGGTAAACCCGCTCCCACAGGTTCGGTGCCCGCTCTGACCCACAAGAATTCAAGGCAGGTAAGAAATGAGCGCTATCAACGTCTTCCAGCAAAACCCCGGCCCTGATGCCAAGGCTCAGTCGCCACTGCACCACGCCGACCTGGCCAGCCTGGTCGGCAAGGGCCGCAAGAACGCAGGCGTGACCCTGCGCGAGAAGAAATTCCTCGGTCACCTGACCCTCCGCGGCAACAGCCACGACCCGGCCTTCGCCGGCGCCGTGCACAAGGCCCTGGGCCTGGAGCTGCCGGTAGCCCTGACCGTGGTCGCCAACGGCGACATCTCGCTGCAATGGATGGGCCCGGACGAGTTCCTGCTGATCGTCCCCGGCGGCCAGGAAGTGGAAGTCGAGAACAAGCTGCGTGCAGCCCTCGACGGCCAGCACATCCAGGTGGTCAACGTCAGCGGCGGGCAGACCCTGCTCGAGCTGCGCGGCCCCAACGTGCGCGACGTGCTGATGAAATCCACTAGCTATGATGTTCACCCGAACAACTTCCCGGTGGGCAAGGCCGTGGGCACCGTGTTCGCCAAGTCGCAACTGGTGATCCGCCGCACCGCCGAAGACACCTGGGAGTTGATGATCCGCCGCAGCTTCTCCGACTACTGGTGGCTGTGGCTGCAGGACGCATCGGCCGAATACGGCCTGGCCATCGAAGCCTAAGGGAGTACACAGCATGAGTCGGGCACCGGACACCTGGATTCTCACTGCCGACTGCCCGAGCATGCTCGGCACCGTCGATGTGGTGACGCGTCATCTCTACGAGCAGCGCTGCTACGTCACCGAGCACCATTCCTTCGATGACCGGCTGTCGGGGCGGTTCTTCATTCGCGTGGAGTTCCGCGCCCCGGACGGCTTCGACGAGGGCGGCTTTCGGGCCGGCCTTGCCGCGCGCAGCGAAGCCTTCGGCATGGCCTTCGAGCTGACCGCACCGCATCACCGCCCCAAGGTGGTGATCATGGTGTCCAAGGCCGACCACTGCCTGAACGATCTGCTGTACCGCCAGCGCATCGGCCAACTGGCCATGGACGTGGTCGCGGTGGTGTCCAACCACCCTGACCTCGAGCCCCTGGCCCACTGGCACAAGATCCCTTACTACCACTTTGCCCTGGACCCCCACGACAAGCCGGCGCAGGAGCGCAAGGTGCTGGACGTGATCGAGCAGACCGGTGCGGAGCTGGTGATCCTCGCCCGCTACATGCAGGTGCTGTCGCCCGAGCTGTGCCGCCGGCTGGATGGTTGCGCGATCAACATCCACCACTCGCTGCTGCCGGGGTTCAAGGGCGCCAAGCCGTATCACCAGGCCTACAACAAGGGCGTGAAGATGGTCGGTGCCACCGCGCACTACATCAACAATGACCTGGACGAAGGGCCGATCATTGCCCAGGGCGTCGAGGTGGTGGACCACAGCCACTACCCCGAAGACCTGATTGCCAAGGGGCGCGATATCGAGTGCCTGACTTTGGCGCGAGCGGTGGGGTATCACATTGAGAAGCGGGTGTTCCTGAACGCCAATCGCACGGTCGTTCTTTAAACGCCTGCGCTGGCCCTTTCGCGGGTAAACCCGCTCCCACAGGTTCCATGCAATACCTGTGGGAGCGGGTTTACCCGCGAAAGGGCCGGCACATTTTCAACTGCCGCAAAAAGACATCCCCCTGTCGCAACCAGTCACTGCGACATCCCCCATCAGGCCCACAATTCCTGCATTCCAGAAACACATGCCGCCCATGGATGGCGGCGCTTCAACCAACGCTGCATAAATACAAATCAAGCGAGGTAAGAGCATGTCTGGCAATCGTGGAGTGGTGTATCTCGGCGCTGGCAAGGTCGAAGTACAGAAGATCGACTACCCGAAAATGCAGGACCCGCGCGGCAAGAAGATCGAACACGGCGTCATCCTCAAGGTGGTCTCCACCAACATCTGCGGCTCCGACCAGCACATGGTCCGTGGCCGCACCACTGCCCAGGTCGGCCTGGTTCTGGGCCATGAAATCACCGGTGAAATCGTCGAGCTGGGCCGTGACGTCGAGCGCCTGAAGATCGGTGACCTGGTATCGGTACCCTTCAACGTCGCCTGCGGCCGCTGCCGCTCCTGCAAAGAGATGCACACCGGCGTCTGCCTCACCGTCAACCCGGCCCGCGCCGGTGGCGCCTACGGTTACGTCGACATGGGTGACTGGACCGGCGGCCAGGCCGAATACGTGCTGGTGCCTTACGCCGACTTCAACCTGCTGAAACTGCCGGACCGCGACAAGGCCATGGAGAAAATCCGTGACCTGACCTGCCTGTCCGACATCCTGCCAACCGGTTATCACGGTGCCGTGACTGCCGGCGTTGGCCCAGGCAGCACCGTTTACGTAGCCGGTGCCGGCCCGGTCGGCCTGGCCGCCGCCGCGTCTGCCCGCCTGCTGGGCGCCGCCTGCGTGATCGTCGGCGACCTCAACCCGGCCCGCCTGGCCCACGCCAAGTCCCAGGGCTTCGAAGTGGTCGACCTGTCCAAGGACACCCCGCTGCACGAGCAGATCATCGACATCCTCGGTGAGCCAGAAGTGGACTGCGCCGTCGATGCCGTAGGCTTCGAGGCCCGTGGCCATGGCCACGAAGGCGCCAAGCATGAAGCGCCGGCCACCGTGCTGAACTCGCTGATGCAAGTCACCCGTGTGGCCGGCAGCATCGGTATCCCTGGCCTGTATGTGACCGAAGACCCGGGTGCGGTGGACGCCGCCGCCAAGATCGGTGCGCTGAGCATCCGCTTCGGCCTGGGTTGGGCCAAGTCGCACAGCTTCCACACCGGCCAGACCCCGACCATGAAGTACAACCGCCAGCTGATGCAGGCGATCATGTGGGACCGCATCAACATCGCCGAAGTGGTGGGCGTGCAGGTGATCAACCTAGACCAGGCGCCGGAAGGCTATGGCGAGTTCGATGCCGGCGTGCCGAAGAAATTCGTGATCGACCCGCACAAGATGTGGGGCGCGGCGTAACGGATGTGGAGTGAAAAGAGCCCCTCTTGCCGAGGGGCTTTTTCATGCCTGCTTGCGTCATGCGGCGAGGTATCGTCCAGCCCGAACAGCGCCGACAATCGGCCCGGAACAAAGGTTCAAACCTCCAGTCAAACCCCTCGTTTCCCGGCCATTCCGGCCGACGAGGTCCCTCCCGATGAAAGCATTCACCCTGGCAACCCTGATGACCCTGGCCGCAAGCCCGGTGTTCGCCTTCAACCTCAGCGACGTCGCCAATGCGGTATCCGCCACGCAAAACCAGGAGCAGGGCGCCCAGGTGCAGGCGCCTGCGGCCCAGGCCAACCTGCTCAACACCTTGGGCAGCGAGTTGAAAATCACCCCCGAGCAGGCCATCGGCGGCGCCGGGGCGATGCTGGGGCTGGCGCGCAACAACCTCAGCGGCGATGACTATGGCCAGTTGACCAAGGCCGTGCCGGGGCTGGACTTGCTCTCGGGTGCCAGTGCATTGGGCGGATTGAGCGGCCTGGGGCAGTTACTGGGCAACGGCAAGACCGACTCGCCGCTGGGCAATGCGCTGGGTGGTGAGGTGCAGAACCGCAACGACCTGGATACCGCGTTCAAGGCGCTGGGCCTGGATACCGGGATGATCGGGCAGTTTGCGCCGCTGATCCTGCAGTACCTGGGGCAGCAGGGGATTGCCGGGTCGTTGCTGCAGAACCTGGGGAATTTGTGGGCAACGCCGGCGCCTTTGGCCCAGCCATCGGTCTGAGGGACTTGCAGGGCCGCTGCTGGCCCTATCGCCGGCAAGCCGGCTCCCACAGAGAAATCACCGTCCTTAAGTGCTGCGGTGAAACTGTGGGAGCCGGCTTGCCGGCGATGAGGCCGGTGCAGCCAGCGCACATTTACCGTCAGGCGACTTCGGAGAAGTCCACCAGGCTCACTGGGCGACGGAAGCCAGCGGTCAGCACGGCCAAGTAGGCAAGCCCCAGGGCAAACCAGCAAAGGCCAATCACCAAGGTCAGCGCCGACAGGCTGGTCCACAGCCACAGGGTCAGGCCCAACCCCACCAGCGGCACCGCGCCATAGCGCAGCAACCCCTTGAGGTTGCGATGCGCGCTTTCATTCACCAGGTGCGTCTTCACCACCGCCAGGTTCACCGCCGAGAACGCCACCAGCGCGCCGAAGCTGATCAGCGAGGCCAGGGTGGCCAGGTCGATCACCAACGCCAGCAGCGAGAACGCCGACACCAGCAGGGTGGCGAATACTGGTGTGCCGAAGCGCGGCGACAGATAACCGAAGCTGCGCTGCGGCAGCACACGGTCGCGGCCCATGGTGAACAGGATGCGCGACACCGCCGCCTGCGAGGCCAGCGCCGAGCCCAGGCTGCCGGCGACGAAGGCGGCGGTGAAGAAGTTGGCGAGGAACTGCCCGCCGGCCTTGAGCATCACTTCGTTGGCCGCCGCATCGGCGTTGGCGAAGTGGCTGCCCGGCAGCACCAGTTGGCTGACATAGGCCAGCACGGTGAACAGCAGGCCAGCGCCCAGAGTGGTGAGGATGATCGCCCGGGGCACGTCGCGGCGGGCGTCCTTGCATTCTTCGGCCAGGGTGGAGACGGCGTCGAAGCCGAGGAACGACAGGCACAGCACCGCCGCCCCAGCCATCAGCGCGCCGAAGCCCGGTGCGCTGCCGTCACCGCGCAATGGCGCCAGCAAATCCACCGGCTGACCGGCCAGGCCCTGCCACGACAGGGCGACGAACACCCCGATGAAGACAATCTGCGCGCCGACGATCAGGTTGCTGGTTTTGGCCACCGAGTGGATGCCGATCACGTTGAGCACCGTCACCAGGGCGATGGAGGCCAGCACGATGGCCCAGGCCGGGATGGCCGGGAAGGCGATGTTGAGGAACAGCCCGATCAGCAGGTAGTTGATCATCGGGATGAACAGGTAATCGAGCAGTAGCGACCAGCCGGCCAGGAAGCCCACGTTGGGGCCGAAGGCCATGTTGGTGTAGGAGTACGCCGAGCCCGCGACGGGGAAGCGCCGGACCATGAAGCTGTAGGAGGTGGCGGTGAACAGCATGGCCAGCAGAGTGACCAGGTAGGCGCCGGCAGTGCGGCCACCGGTGAGCTCGGTGACGATGCCGTAGGTGGTGAAGATGGTCAGCGGGACCATGTACACCAGGCCGAAGAACACCAGGGCGGGCAGGCCCAGGACACGGCGCAGTTGCGCGGGGGCGGAGCAAGGTTGGGTTGCCATCGATCAATCCTGGCTTTTTTGTAGTTGTGGTTGATCGATTTTTATCCACCAGGGTGGCTGGTGACAAACAAAGAGTTGCTAATGTCGATTATAAATCTGGATTTTAATCTGGAACACACACGGCTCTCGTGGGGTGCCTGCTTCGGCAGCGTTGGCGCAACCTGATATTTTTGCTAGTTATGCGCAATCGCAGAGATCGCTAGTCTGGGCGGGCCAAGGAAACGACTGTCGAGCACACTGTTTGTAACTTCCTCAACAGCCGTTGCGCGTGCAAATGACTATTGAGTGAGTGTGCGATGAAGAGAAACTACGTTGCCCTGTTGTTATTGTTTTTACTCGCGGCCTGTGCCCCGCTAGTTGAAAAACCGCCAGCGCCGGTTTCCCCGCCCATCGGTGTCGAACAGGCGCCGCCCACGCTGTCGGCGGCGCAGAGCCTGCGCCTTAGGGGGCCTGCTGCTGCTGCACAACTCAAAGGCTGGTACGACCAGACTGCAGACAACTGCGGCTCTGCAACGCGTCCGTCGTTTTTGTGCTCGGGTGTAATGTTGCGCGGTACGCTCAGTCGGCAGAGCTATTTTCCCTGGGACCCAAGCCCAGGCTCAGTAGCCAGTGGAGGGGTGTCCTTTGCCTGGATTCGAACGGACACCAACTTCAGAGATTTACCAATGAACTACAATAACGGATTTATTTTTTATCCGGTGCTCGATACACCTGCAGGCAAAAACTCCGATATCCAGATCATGTGTTCGTTCCCATTCGACGGCTGGACGGATATCCGCAATCAGCAGGGTTGCGGTACCACCACGCAATACCCAACGCAAAGTCGACCGTGCAGTGACCAGGGTATCAACACGGGCCAGCAGTGGATTACCCACTTCAACGCGGCGGCCGACAAATACAAAGCCCAATGTGGCTGGAACGTGAGGGAAGGTCAGCCTAATACGGCGGATAGGTTCAAACAAAGCACCGTCGGGCGTTCGCTGATCACGACTTCCCATTGGTACGGCAACAACGAACTGCGCTTGGCCACTTGGGCGGCGGGGACAGGGGCGCAGTTGCCGATTCAATCGTTTTTCTATGTGGCGGGTACTGCAGGACTTGCGTCGGCCCAAGATGATCAGCGGCGTTACTATCAGGCCTACAATCAGGTAGTTCCGGTTATTCAACTGACGTTTGCTTCCAACAAAAACGCAAAAGCGTCATTCATCTACAATGAGTCTGATCAAGTGGTAGGGGGAGAGGAGGGGCCAGACCCTATCGCGCTAATTGATTTCGAGAACGTGCCGCTACAGGAAAATGTCAAGGAGTTTAGCGTTCCCAGTGGGAAGTTTGTGGCGGAAAGGCCGGCCGGCGTTATTACAGTGCATAATAGAGTGCCCCCGTTATATAATATTTCCGGTCATCACTTGTTTCTGAAGTCAGAATATTATGGGGGAGCTATTTTTACGCCGAATTCGCCGGTGGGTGGCGTTTCATTTGACTATTGGCATGGCGCGGGTACAACGAACAATGCGGGTTTTGTTAGATACGTAGGTGGGGGTATATATAATTTATCTATAGAGCCAGGAACGCTTGTTGGGCGAGTCAACTTCATGGCTCCACCGGGCAAGAAAATAGAAAGTATATCTATTCTCTTGGTCCCACCCTCCAGTGCTATTGATAATATCAAATTATATGAATAAGCCTGGTTAAGAGATAAGGTCAGTCCGAGGTGCCTGCTGGTGTTGGCAGCAGGCAAATCGGACTCATGTGTGCGCAATGATCCTACTCCGATGTTCCGCTACTGCCATGCACTGGGTTCGTCGTGTTTTGTGACCGCTTTCGCCAGCTGTACCTGCGGTTGGAGCGGATTGCGTTATCGCATTTGCGTGCGCAACTGCTCAATCCGCTGGTCCTTCTCCACCCACAGCTGGTTCACCCAAGCCTGCACCGTCTGGCGAAACACCGGGTCGTTCTCGTAATCCCCCGCGCACAGCGCCGGGTCCAGCTCACGCACGCGAATGTCGATGATCACCCGGCTGATGCTGCCGTTGAGCAGGTCCCAGAACCCCGGGGCCTTGTCGCCCGGGTAGACGATGGTCACGTCCAGCAACGCATCGAGCTGTTCGCCCAGCGCCGCCAGCACAAAGGCCACGCCGCCGGCCTTGGGTTTGAGCAGGTGGCGGTAGGGCGACTGCTGCTGGGCATGCTTGGCCTGGGTGAAGCGGGTGCCTTCGAGGTAGTTGACCACGGTCACCGGCTGGCGCTTGAACAGCTCGCAGGCGGCCTTGGTGATTTCCAGGTCCTTGCCCTTGAGCTCCGGGTGCTTGTCGAGGAAGGCCTTGCTGTAGCGCTTCATGAACGGGTAGTCCAGCCCCCACCAGGCCAGGCCCAGCAGCGGTACCCAGATCAGCTCCTTCTTGAGGAAGAACTTGAAGAACGGCACGCGGCGGTTGAGGCTTTCGATCAGCGCGGGGATGTCGACCCAGGTCTGGTGGTTGCTGATGCACAGGTACGAGGTGTCCTGGCGCAGGGTGTCGACGCCGCGCACTTCCCATTGGGTGGGGATGCACAGGGCGAAGATGGCCTTGTCGACTTCCGACCAGCTTTCGGCCATCCACATCACCCCGGCGGAGGCATAGTCGCGTCCGCGCCCGGGCAGCACCAGCTTGAGCAGGGCGAAAACCAGCAGCGGGCCGATCATCACCAGGGTGTTGAGCAGCAGCAGGGTGGTGGTGAGCAGGCCAGTCAGCAGGCGACGCATAAGGGAACTCTTGTTGTGTGAAAGGTACGGGCGGCAATGATAAGCAGCCCGGGGGCCTACGCCAAACGTCGTACGTCCATTAAGTGGCACAAATGTTTCACATTGTGTTGTTTAACCTGTGGCAACGAACCTATCCTGCCCGCGCAGTCTAAGCACTGACCCCTCTCAAGGAAGCCTGCCCCGTGAAACCCTTGCTTGCCCTGCTGTCCCTGCTGGCGTTGCCGGTCATGGCCGCCGAGCCCACGCTCTACGGCCGTTACGAGAACATCAAGTTGCCGGAGATCGGCGAAACCCTGAAAGCCAAGATGGACACCGGTGCCTACACCGCGTCGTTGTCGGCCAAGGATATCGAGCTGTTCAGCCGTGACGGCAAGGAATGGGTGCGCTTTCGCCTGGCAACCAAGGACGCCGATGGCAAGGTCTACGAGCATGAGGTTTCGCGCATCAGCAAGATCAAGAACCGCGCCGACGAGGACGAGGAGGGCGATGCCCCCGAGCTGTCCCGCCGCCCGGTAGTCGACCTGGAGCTGTGCCTGGGTGACGTGAAGCGCACCGTGGAGGTCAACCTGGTCGATCGCAGCAACTTCAACTATCCGTTGCTGGTCGGCGCCAAGGCGTTGAAGAAGTTCAAGGCGGCGGTGAACCCGGCCGAGAAATTCACCGCGGGCAAGCCGAGCTGCTGATTCGCCAACTGCAAGTTTCAAGCGACAAGCTGCAAGAAACAGCGGATCGGTGTAAGTTGCCGCGATCCGCTTTCACTTGAAGCTTGCAGCTTGAGGCTTGCCGCTCAGATGCCCCACATCCTCATCGTCGAAGACGAATCCGCCATCGCCGACACCCTGGTGTACGCCCTGCAGGCCGATGGCCACAGCACCGAATGGGTGACCCTGGGCAGTGCCGCGCTCGAGCAGCAGCGCCTGCGCCCGGCCGACCTGGTGATCCTCGACATTGGCCTGCCGGACATCAGCGGCTTCGAAACCTGCCGCCAACTGCGCCGCTTTACCGAGGTGCCGGTGATGTTCCTCAGTGCCCGCGACGCCGAGATCGACCGCGTGCTGGGCCTGGAAATCGGTGCCGACGACTACGTGGTCAAACCGTTCAGCCCGCGCGAAGTGGCGGCCCGGGTCAGGGCGATCCTCAAGCGCATGGCGCCACGCAGCGAGCCGGCCACAGACAGCACGCCGTTCCAGCTCGACAGCCTGGCCATGCGTATCGTCTATCGCAGCCAGGCGCTGGCGCTGACCCGCCACGAATTCCGCCTGCTGCAATGCCTGCTCGAACAACCGCGGCGGGTGTTCAGCCGCGAGCAGTTGCTCGATGGCCTGGGCGTGGCCTCGGACGTGGGCTACGAACGCACCATCGACAGCCATATCAAGAGCCTGCGCGCCAAGCTGCGCCAGGTGGCCGCCGACGCCGAACCGATCCAGACCCACCGCGGCCTGGGCTACAGCTACAGCCCGGAGCACGCCTGATGCGCCTGGGGATTCGCATCTTCCTGGTGTATTTCCTGTTCGTCGGGCTGGCCGGTTATTTTCTGCTCAATACCGTGCGCGAACAGATCCGCCCGGTGGTGCGCCAGTCCTCCGAGGAGACATTGGTGGACACCGCCAACCTGCTGGCGGAAATCCTCCATGACGACGTCAAGCACGGCACCCTGAACCAGAGCCGCCTGTCGCAGGTGCTGCAGTCCTACGGCGAGCGCCGCCCCAGCGCGCAGATCTGGGGGCTGGCGAAGAACCAGGTCAGCCACCGCATCTATGTCACCGACGCCAAGGGCATCGTGTTGCTCGACTCCAGCGGCCAGGCCCTGGGCAAGGACTATTCGCGCTGGAACGATGTCTACCTCACCCTGCGCGGGCAGTACGGCGCGCGCTCGACCCGCAGCGACCCGGACGACGAAAGCACCTCGGTGATGCACGTGGCGGCGCCGATCCTCGATGATGGGCAGATCATCGGCGTGGTGACGGTGGCCAAGCCCAACAGCTCGCTGCAACCCTACATCGACCGCTCCGAGAAGCGCCTGCTGACCCTTGGGCTGGGGTTGATCGTGCTCGGCCTGTTGGTCGGCGCGGCGCTGTCGTGGTGGCTGACCCGTTCGCTGCGCCGGCTCACCCACTATGCCCAGGCGGTCAGCGAAGGCGAGCGCGCCGCCTTGCCGCACTACAAGGGCGGCGAGCTGCAGCAGCTGGCCACGGCGGTGGAGCGCATGCGTACGCAGCTGGAAGGCAAGGCCTATGTCGAGCGCTACGTGCACACCCTTACCCATGAGCTGAAGAGCCCGTTGGCGGCGATCCGCGGCGCCTCGGAGCTGCTCCAGGGCCCCATGCCGGACGAGCAGCGGGCGCGCTTCGCCGGCAATATCGAGCGTGAGAGCGAGCGCCTGCAGCAGATGATCGAGCGCCTGCTCAACCTGGCCAGGGTCGAGCAGATGCAGGCGCTGGAGGACGAGCAGCAGGTGGCGTTGGCGGCGCTGGTCGATGAACTGCTGCTGGCCCATGGGGCGCGTATCGACAATGCCGGCTTGCAGGTGCGCCAGCGAGTGCCGGTGGATATGCGCCTGTGGTGCGACCCGTTCCTGATGCGCCAGGCGCTGGCCAACCTGTTGGACAACGCCCTGGACTTCACCCCGCAGGGCGGCGCCTTGCTGTTCGAGCTGGAGCGCGAGGGCGAGCGGGTGGCGCTGAGCCTGTTCAACCAGGGGCAGGCGATTCCCGAGTACGCGCTGGGGCGGGTGAGCGAGCGGTTCTATTCACTGCCAAGGCCGGATACCGGGCGCAAGAGCACCGGGCTGGGGTTGAACTTCGTCGCCGAGGTGATGCAGCTGCATGGCGGCTCGCTGGCGGTGGACAACGTCGAGGGTGGGGTGCGGGTGCGGCTCTGGTTGCCGGTGCGACGCTTCAGCTGACGCGTGGGAGCGGCGGTGCGCCGATGCGACTTGCCCCGCGATGAGGCCCGATCAGGCAGTGACGTTGCCCGGGTTGGCCTCATCGCGGGGCAAGCCCGCTCCCACGCAGTGTGTCGCCGTCCCTGCAATCTCCACACAATCTCCACATTCCCTCCCTGAGGGCTCCACGCAGCGGGCAGACACTGGCCCCATCGCACACGGAGCCTCACCCATGAACAAGACCCTCGGATTCAAGCTCGGTACCATCGCCGTGCTGATCCTGCTGTTGCTCATCCCGCTATTCATGATTGGCGGCCTCATCGACGAACGGCAGAGCCTGCGTGACGATGTGTTGCGCGATATCGCCCGCAGTTCCAGCTTCGAGCAGCAGATCAGCGGCCCGATGGTGGTGGTGCCCTACCGTAAGTACGAACGCCGCTGGATCGAAAAGGACGGCCAGAGCGTTCAGGAAACCTACACCCTCAATGGCAACCTGTACTTCCTGCCGGAAACCATGGATGCCGACATCGGCGTGGAGACCGAGCTGCGCGCCCGTGGCATCTACCAGGCCCGGCTGTTCCACGCCAAGGGCAGCATCAAGGGCCGTTTCAAGCTGCCCGAGCGCTGGGGCATCGACAAGGACTACGATGACTACCGCTTCGACAAACCGTACCTGGTGGTGGGCATCAGCGATATCCGCGGCATCGAGAGCGGCCTGGAGCTGAAGTTCGACGACCAGCAACTGGCCTTCGAGGCCGGCACCGGGTTGGACTGGATGCGCGCCGGGGTGCATGTGCCGCTGCCGCAGCTCGATGGCCAGCAGGCACGGGCCTTCGACTACGGCTTTGACATCGCCCTGCAGGGCACCGGCCAGCTGCATGTGTTGCCGGTGGGCCGCAGCAGCAGCGTGGCCATGCGCGCCAACTGGCCGCACCCCAGCTTCATCGGCAGCTACCTGCCGACTCGTCGCGACATCGACGACACCGGCTTCACCGCCCACTGGCAGACCTCGTTCTTTGCCACCAACCTGGAAGACGCTCTCGACCAGTGCGTCAGCCCGCAGGCATGCAACGTGTTCCTGGGCACCACCTTTGGCGTGAGCTTCGTCGATCCGGTCGACCAGTACCTCAAGAGCGAGCGGGCGATCAAATATGCGCTGCTGTTCATAGCCCTGACCTTCGCCGGTTTCTTCCTGTTCGAGGTGCTCAAGGGCCTGAGCGTGCACCCGGTGCAGTACATCCTGGTGGGCGTGGCCCTGGCATTCTTCTACCTGCTGTTGCTGTCGCTGTCGGAGCACCTGGGGTTTGGCCTGGCCTATGGGCTGTCGGCGTCGGGGTGTGTGCTGCTGATCGGCTTCTACCTGGCGCATGTACTGCGCAGCCTGGGGCGCGGGGTGGGCTTTGCGGCGGGGCTGGCGGCGTTGTACGGCATGCTTTATGGGCTGCTCAGCGCTGAAGATTACGCGCTGCTTATGGGCTCGCTACTGTGCTTTGGTTTGCTGGGGGTGTTCATGGTGCTGACCCGTCGGTTGGACTGGTCGCGGGTGGGGAGGTTGGGATGAGGGAGGATAGAGAGGTTGGGCGGTGGTTGGCCCTTAAAATTGGAATGTTGTTTCCTGTAACACCGAGGTGAGGCCTTCGCGGGTAAACCCGCTCCCACAGGTACGGCACAGATCCTGTGGGAGCGGGTTTACCCGCGAAGAGGCCCTTCAGCCTTGCGGCGCGGTGGCCAGCATCGACGCCCGCTGGCTCACCTCGGCATACCACGCCGCCAGCCCTGGCTGGCGCTCACGCCATCCGAAATCAGGCTGGCGCAGGTCCAGATACCCCAAGGCACAAGCCACGCCAATCGCCGCCAGGTCGAACCCCGAAGCCAGCTCCGCCAGGTGCTCGTGTTCAAGGTTGGCCAGGCTGCGACGGATCTTTTCGCCCTGTGCCTGGACCCAGCCGTCCCACTGCTTGTCCGCCGGGCGCAGGAAGGTTTCGTAGCGGGTACCCACCGCGGCATCCATGATCGCGTCGGCCTGGGAGGCCAGGGTCAGCCGGCGCCAGCGCGCCGAGCCTTCGCGGGGCAGCAGCGGGTTGCCGACGTGGCGGCTGTCGAGGTACTCGCAGATCACCCGGCTGTCATGCAGCACACTGCCGTCGTCCAGGCGCAGGGCCGGGATCTTGCCGATCGGGTTGCCCTCATTGAGCTGCTCGTCACCGCTCACCGGGCTGATATTCACGCCTTGCAGGGTGACGTCGCCCAGTTGCCCGGTCTCGTGCAGCACCACCATGACCTTGCGCACGAACGGCGACAGCGGCGAATGGAACAGGATCATGGCTCAGTTACCTTGCAGGCTGGGTGGCAGGCACACGCCCAGGCCGCCGATACCGCAATAGCCGTCGGGGTTCTTGGCCAGGTACTGCTGGTGGTAGGCCTCGGCGAAGTACACGGTCGGTGCCTGGTCGATCTCGGTGGTGATCTCGCCGAAGCCGGCCTTGCCCAGTTCGGCCTGGAAGGCGTCGCGGCTGGCCTTGGCCTCAATCAGTTGCTGCGGCGAGGTGCAGTAGATGGCCGAGCGGTACTGGGTGCCGATGTCGTTGCCCTGGCGCATGCCCTGGGTCGGGTTGTGCAGCTCCCAGAACATCGCCAGCAGTTCGCGGTAGCTGACCCGGTTCTTGTCGAACACCACCAGCACCACTTCGGTGTGGCCGGTCAGGCCCGAGCAGACTTCTTCGTAGGTGGGGTTGGGGGTGAAGCCGCCGGCATAGCCGACCACGGTGCTGACCACGCCTTCGCGCTGCCAGAAGCGGCGCTCGGCGCCCCAGAAGCAGCCCAGGCCGAAGATGGCGAAGTCGATGTCGCCCTCGAAGAACGGGCCGAGCAGCGGGGTGCCTTCGAAAACGTAGTGGAACTCGGGCAGGGTCATCGGGGTTTCGCGGCCAGGCAGGGCCTGTTCCGCGGTGGGCAGGACGTTTTTGTTCACCAGGATTTCCGAACGCAGGGTCATGGCCGTTCCTCTGTGTTTTTTCAGTGGGATAGGTGTTGGCCCCATCGCCGGCAAGCCGGCTCCCACAGGGATTGGATTGAACCCTGTGGGAGCCGGCTTGCCGGCGATAGGGCCCGAATGGCTTCTATAGTGCCCGAGGTTTGGGCCGCTGTCAGGCCAGCGGGCCACGCGGGTAGCGGCGCAGCTTTTCGGTCAGCTCGCGCCCGGGGATCGGCCGGTCGAACAGGTAGCCCTGGCCGACGTCGCAGCGGTGCCGGCGCAGGAACGCCAGCTGCTCCGGCGTCTCGATACCCTCGGCGACCACCTTGAGCTTGAGGTTGTGCGCCATGGCCACCACCGCCGAGGTGATCTCCATGTCGTCCTGGTTGTCGGGGATCTCGTTGATGAAGCTGCGGTCGATCTTGATGATGTCGATCGGGAACTTCTTCAGGTAGCTCAGCGACGAGTAGCCGGTGCCGAAGTCGTCCATGGCCAGCGTCAGGCCCAGGGCCTTGAGCTCGTCGAGCTGGCGGTGGGTGTCTTCGCTGGCTTCGAGCAGCAGGCCTTCGGTCAGTTCCAGCTCCAGCAGGTGCGGCGGCAGCGCCTCTTCCTTGATGATGCTGCCGATCGAGCTCACCAGCTCCGGGTCGGAGAACTGCTTGGGCGACAGGTTGATGGCCACGTGCAGGTTGCCCATGCCGGCCTCGCGCAGCTCCAGGCTCATGCGGCAGGCCTGGCGCACCACCCACTTGCCGATGGGGATGATCAGGCCGGTCTCTTCGGCCACGCTGATGAACTGGTCGGGGCGGATCATGCCGCGCTCCGGGTGGTTCCAGCGCAGCAGCGCCTCGAGCCCGAGCAGGCGGCCGCTGCGCAGGCACAGCTTGGGCTGGTAGAACACTTCCAGTTCGTTCTGGGTCAGCGCCCGGCGCAGGTTGTTCTCGACGAACAGCTTGTAGCTGGCCTCGGCGTTGAGCACTTCGGTGAACACTTGCACCTGGTGCTTGCCGTTGGCCTTGGCCTTGTGCAGGGCCAGGCCCGCGTTCTTCATCAGGGTGGCCGGGTCGCTGCCGTGCAGGGGGGCACAGGCCAGGCCCACGGAGGCGGTGACGTTGATCAGCTGATTGTCGACGAACATCGGTTTGTCGAGAGTGCGCAGCAACTGGTGGGCCACGCCCTGGCCGTCTTCGAGGGAGGTATCGTCGAGCAGCACGGCGAATTCGTTGCTGGCGAAGCGCGCCAGGCTGCCGCCGCTGCTCAGGCTGTTGCGCAGGCGCCGGGCCAGGCTGATCAGCAGTTTGTCGCCGGTCTGGTGGCCGAGGCTGTCGTTGATCCGCTTGAAGTTGTCGATGTCCACCAGCAGCAGGCAGATCGGGCTGCTGCTGTCGCGGGCGAAGCGCTCGTCGAGGTTGCGGATGAACGCCGGGCGATTGCCCAGGTTGGTCAGGTTGTCGGTGTAGGCCAGCCGCTCGATGCGTTGTTGCGCCAGCTTGGTCTGGGTGACGTCTTCGTAGATGCCGATGTAGTGCGTCAGCTCGCGGTTGTCGCCGTACACCTTGGAAATCGACAGTTGGCCCCAGTAAGGCTCGAGGTTCTTGCGCCGGCTTTTGAACTCGCCCTGCCAGCTGTTGCCCATGGCCAGGCTGGAGGGGGAGTCGAACAGCAGTTCGCTCAAGTTTTCCAGTGCCGGCAGCTCGGCCAGGTGGTGGCCCTGGACTTCCTCGGTGCTGTATTGGGTGATGGCGGTGAAGCTGGGGTTCACGTACTCCACCACGCCGTCGCGATTGACCAGCAGGAAGGCGCTGGCGCTCTGTTCCACGGCGCGCTGGAACAGGTGCAGCGCGTTGGCGGCGGTGCGCCGGTTGTGGTTGTTGATCACTTGCGCGAACTGGTCGGCCAGCTCGCCGGCGAAGGCGATCTCGTCCGACTGCCAGGCCCTTGGCCGGCCAGTCTGCTCCAGGCACAGCACCCCCACCACCTGGCCGTCGATGCGGATGCTGGCATCGAGCATGGCGTTGTCGTCGGTGGGGTAGAGCAGCTCGGCCATTTCGCGGGTGCGCGGGTCGTGGCTGGCGTTGTGGGCATCGATGGCGCGGCTGGCGTGCAGGGCTTCGAGGTAGTCGGGGAAGCGGCTGGCGTCGATCGGCTCGGGCAGGCGGTGCAGCCGCTCGTGGTGGTACCAGGCGCTGATCGGCTCCAGGCGTTGATCGTGCAGGTACCAGATGCTGGCGCTGTCGACCTTGTAGATCTCGCAGGCGCTCTGGGTGATCAGTTCGGCGGCTTCGAGCAGCGAGTTGCCGATGCTGTAGCGCTGGCGGGCCAGGCGCAGGATCAGGTCCTGCTGGGCACGCACCCGCTCCAGGTGTTCGAGCTGCTCCTGCTGGGCGCGCTGATTGAGCTGCAGGGCCAGTTGCAGGCGGTTGTTGCGGGATTCGAGATCGTTTGCGTCGAGGTCGGCGCTGTCGTCCTGCTGGTCGTCCATCACCGTCAGGTAGCCACGCAGCAGCTGGCGGTTGTGCTGCTTGTAGCTTTCGCCCGCTTCCAGCACGCGCAACGGCGTCGGGCCTGCGTGCAGGGTGTAGCGCACGCGGTAGTGGCCGCGCCGGGCCAGTTGCAGCTGGATCTCGTCGTGCAGTTTGTAGCGCGCCTCCGGCTCCATGAGGCTGGCGTAGGGCGAGCCGATCAAGGCGCAGAGTTCGGCGGCGGCCAGGCCGAATTGCCGCTCGCAGGCGGGGTCGACGTAGAGCATGGCCCAGCTGGCTTCGTTCAGCCGTTCGAAACGCAGCATGCCGAGCCGCGAGGGCACGGGGAGCTGCGTGACGACCTCGGCCGCCACTCGGCTGGCGGCATCGGGTTGGCTTTTCATCGAAGACTCGCTTGAACAGGGAGCGCCGCCTGGAAAGCGGCGCATCGGGCAAGGTTGCATCATGTCCCGTGGGCTGGCAAGCGGCCATGCGGGATGCTGTGTGCAGGTTGTCGGCAAACAAGATGAAATCTGAAGAAAAGCAGCTGCGAGCTTCGAGTTGCAAGCATCAAGCTGAGCGGTGTTGGGGCATGAACTGCTTTTTCTTGCAGCTTGCAGCTTGCGGCCTGCAGCTCAAAAAAAGCCCCGCCAATTGGCGGGGTTGAGGTACGAGCGTGGCAGCTCGAAAGGGGTGCCCGCCTTCCCGAGGGAAGGCGGGCAAACAGCGGGTTACAGCAGCATGGTGCGGATGTCGCCCAGCACGTCGCCCAGGCGCTTGGTGAAGCGCGCGGCGGCGGCGCCGTTGATCACACGGTGATCGTAGGACAGCGACAGCGGCAGCATCAGCTTGGGCTGGAAGGCCTTGCCATCCCAGACCGGCTGCATGGTCGCCTTGGAGACGCCCAGGATAGCCACTTCAGGCGCGTTGACGATCGGCGTGAAGCCGGTGCCGCCAATGTGGCCGAGGCTGGAGATGGTGAAGCAAGCACCTTGCATGTCGTCGGCCGACAGCTTTTTGGTGCGCGCCTTCTCGGCCAGCGCGGCGGCTTCGGCAGCCAGTTGCAGCAGGCTCTTCTGGTCGACGTTCTTGATCACAGGGACCAGCAGGCCATCCGGGGTGTCCACGGCGAAGCCGATGTGCACGTACTTCTTGCGGATGATCGCCTTGCCGCTTGGCGCCAGCGAGCTGTTGAAGTCCGGCAGTTCCTTGAGCAGGAAGGCGCAGGCCTTGAGCAGCAGCGGCAGCACGGTCAGCTTGACGCCGGCTTTTTCGGCGACGGCTTTCTGCGCGACGCGGAAGGCTTCCAGCTCGGTGATGTCGGCCGAGTCGAACTGGGTAACGTGCGGCACGTTCAGCCAGCTGCGGTGCAGGTTGGCGGCGCCGACCTGCATCAGGCGGGTCAGGGCCACTTCTTCCACTTCACCGAACTTGCTGAAGTCCACGGCCGGGATCGGCGGGATGCCTGCACCACCGGTAGCACCGGCGGCTGGAGCCTCCTTGGCCTTCTGCATCATGGCCTTGACGTAGACCTGAACGTCTTCTTTCAGGATACGGCCGTGCGGGCCGGTGGCGGCGACCGCACCCAGGTCGACACCGAATTCACGGGCCAGCTGGCGAACGGCAGGGCCGGCATGGACCTTGGCGTTGCTGCCGGCGGCCGGCGCGGTGGCGACCGGGGCTGGAGCAGGCGCGGCAGCCGGAGCGGCGGCCGGCGCAGCAGCTGGGGCAGGAGCGGCAGCCGGAGCAGCAGCGGCCGGAGCCGGTGCTGCTGCAGGGGCGGCGCCTGCGGCCTTGATCTTGAAGATCAGGTCGCCGGTGCCCACTTCGTCTTCCAGCTTGCACAGCACGGCTTCGATCACGCCGGCGCTAGGCGACGGGATTTCCATGGAGGCCTTGTCGGACTCCAGGGTGATCAGCGACTGGTCGGCTTCGACGGTGTCGCCGACCTTGACCAGCACTTCGATGATCTTGGCCTTGCCCGACGAGCCGATGTCCGGCACGTGGATGTCCTGCACGCTGGCGGCAACCGGGGCTGCTGCGGCTGGCGCGGCAGCTGGGGCGGCTTGCGCAGCCGGCGCCGGTGCGGCGGCCGGAGCAGCGGCGGCCGGAGCCTCGGGCGCGGAAGCTGCGCCCTCGACTTCCAGGACCAGCAGCTCGTCGCCTTCTTTCAGGCGGTCGCCCAGTTTGACCTTCAGTTCCTTGACGATGCCGGCCTTGGGGGCCGGGATCTCCATGGAGGCCTTGTCGGACTCCAGGGTCAGCAGGCTCTGGTCGGCCTCGATACGGTCACCGACCTTGACGAACAGCTCGATGATTTCACCTTCACCGCTGCCGATGTCAGGTACGCGAATGAGTTCGCTCACTTAAAAATACTCCTCAGCAGTCCAGTGGGTTGCGCTTGTCCGGGTCGATGCCGAACTTGACGATGGCGTCAGCCACAACCTTGGGTTCGATCTCGCCACGGTCAGCCAGGGCTTCCAGGGCAGCCAGCACCACGAAGTGACGGTCTACTTCGAAGAAGTGACGCAGCTTCTTGCGGCTGTCGCTGCGACCGTAACCGTCGGTACCCAGGACTTTGAATTCTTTGCTCGGTACCCACTGGCGAATCTGCTCGGCGAACAGCTTCATGTAGTCGGTGGAGGCGATGACCGGGCCTTTGCGGCCGGCCAGGCACTCTTCCACGTAGGTGGTCTGAGGCTTCTGGCCAGGCTTGAGGCGGTTGGCGCGTTCCACGGCCAGGCCGTCGCGGCGCAGTTCGTTGAAGCTGGTGACGCTCCATACGTCGGCACCGACGTTGAACTCTTCACGCAGGATCTTCGCCGCTTCGCGAACTTCGCGCAGGATGGTGCCGGAGCCCATCAGCTGTACGTGGTGCGCGGCTTCGCGGGTGTCTTCCTCGAGCAGGTACATGCCCTTGATGATGCCTTCCTCGACACCGGCCGGCATGGCTGGCTGCTGATAGGATTCGTTCATCACGGTGATGTAGTAGAAGATGTCCTGTTGCTCTTCGGTCATCTTCTTCATGCCGTCCTGGATGATCACCGCCAGCTCGTAGCCGTAGGTCGGATCGTAGGTGCGGCAGTTCGGGATGGTGCCCGCCATCATGTGGCTGTGACCGTCTTCGTGCTGCAGGCCTTCACCGTTGAGGGTGGTACGGCCGGCGGTACCGCCGATCAGGAAGCCACGGGTGCGGCTGTCGCCAGCGGCCCAGGCCAGGTCGCCGATACGCTGGAAGCCGAACATCGAGTAGAAGATGTAGAACGGCAGCATCGGCTGGTTGTGGCAGCTGTACGAAGTACCGGCAGCGATGAACGACGACATGGCGCCGGCTTCGTTGATGCCTTCTTCGAGGATCTGGCCCTTCTTGTCCTCGCGGTAGAACATCACCTGGTCTTTATCGACTGGCTCGTAGAGCTGGCCGACCGACGAGTAGATGCCCAGCTGGCGGAACATGCCTTCCATACCGAAGGTACGGGCTTCGTCCGGGATGATCGGCACGATGCGCTGGCCGATTTCCTTGTCCTTGACCAGCTGCGCGAGGATACGCACGAAGGCCATGGTGGTGGAGATTTCACGGTCGCCCGAGCCGTCCAGGATCGCTTTCAGCGTTTCCAGGGATGGGGTTGGTACGCTGAAGCTCTTGGCGCGGCGCTGCGGCACGAAACCACCCAGGGCTGCGCGGCGCTCGGCCAGGTACTTGGCTTCGGCGGAACCTTCTTCCGGCTTGAAGAACGGCAGGTTCTCAAGGTCGGCATCCTTGACCGGGATGTCGAAGCGGTCACGGAAGTGACGCAGGCTGTCGACGTCGACCTTCTTGGTGTTGTGCGCGGTGTTCTTGGCTTCGCCAGCACCGGTGCCGTAACCCTTGATGGTCTTGGCCAGGATGACGGTTGGCTGCTCTTTGTGGTTCACAGCCTGGTGGTAAGCCGCGTAGACCTTGTACGGGTCGTGGCCGCCACGGTTGAGCTTCCAGATCTCCTCGTCGGACAGGTCTTCGACCATGGCCTTGAGTTCTGGGGTATTGAAGAAGTTCTCACGAACGTACGCGCCGTCTTTGGCTTTGTAGTTCTGGTACTCGCCGTCGATGACTTCGTCCATGCGGCGCTGCAGGGCACCGTTGGTGTCCTTGGCCAGCAGTGGGTCCCAGAAACGGCCCCAGACCACTTTGTTGACGTTCCAGCCACCGCCGCGGAACACGCCTTCGAGTTCCTGGATGATCTTGCCGTTGCCGCGAACCGGGCCGTCGAGGCGCTGCAGGTTGCAGTTGATGACGAAGATCAGGTTGTCCAGCTTCTCGCGGCCGGCCAGGGCGATCGCGCCCAGGGATTCCGGCTCGTCGCACTCGCCGTCGCCCATGAAGCACCAGACCTTCTGCTTGCCGGCCGGGATGAAGCCACGGGCTTCCAGGTACTTCATGAAGCGTGCCTGGTAGATCGCCTGGATCGGGCCCAGGCCCATCGAAACGGTCGGGAACTGCCAGAAGTCAGGCATCAGCCAAGGGTGCGGGTACGAAGACAGGCCGTTGCCGTCCACTTCCTGACGGAAGTTGTTCATCTGGTCTTCGTTGATGCGGCCTTCCATGAAGGCGCGGGCGTAGACGCCTGGCGAAGCGTGGCCCTGGAAGAAGATCAGGTCGCCGCCGTGTTCTTCGGTCGGGGCCTGGAAGAAGTAGTTGAAGCCGATGTCGTACAGCGTGGCGCTGGAGGCGAAGCTCGAGATGTGGCCACCCAGGTCCGAGTCTTTCAGGTTGGTGCGCATGACCATGGCCAGGGCGTTCCAACGCACCATCGAGCGAATGCGGCGTTCCATGAACAGGTCGCCAGGCATGCGTGCTTCGTGGGTGACAGGGATGGTGTTGCGGTACGGCGTGGTGATGGCATACGGCAGCTGCGAGCCACTGCGGGTGGCCAGCTCGCCCATACGGGTCATCAGGTAATGAGCGCGGTCTTCGCCTTCTTTGTCGAGGACCGACTCCAGGGCATCCAGCCATTCCTGGGTTTCGATTGGATCGAGGTCTTGCATGGCTTGCTCCAGGGCGGAAAGGCCACCAGAATCGGGGGCCTGAGTTTGCGACTGGCCTTATGGGCAGACGTCGTGAATTCTTGGATTACCGGACAGTCATCCGGCGCGGTGTAGTTTTACTACAAATGCTTTCGGATTTCATGCTTTTGCACGGCATGGGTAGTAGTAAAACTACACAAATGCGACGGTTTGTCGCATCCCGGGTTGTGGGGAAAAACGTTCCCGTCGGTTGAATCTGTGTTCGAGTTAGGTGTTTGTTGATGTTTCTTACTAGAAAATCAAGATTTTCAGCTATTTCTAACTTTTGTATGACAGTCCAACCGTGGTCCGGCCCCCGTTCGACCGCTCCAACCCCTCTCTTTCACGCTGATCAAGGATAGACCATGCGCCTGCCTTTGCCGCTCGATCTGCCTGCCGCCCTGCAACCGCTGGTTGCCCGCAATCAACAGTTCCTGCGCGATGCGCTGGCCGGGCACCCTGAGCTGAACCCGGACAGCTGGAGCGTCGAGCAGCGACGGCAGTTCGACCAGGTGTGCGCCGCGAGCGACTTCGTGCTGGCCCAGGCCCAGCGCGACCCGGCCATGCTGTTCGGCCTGCTGCAAGGTGGCGAGCTCGATCGGCCCTATGCTCCGGGCGAGCTGCGTGGGCAGATCAACGCCGTGGCCCAGGCCGCCCAGAGCGAGGACGAACTGGCGCGCAACCTGCGCCGCGAGCGTAACCGCCAACAGCTGCGCATCATCTGGCGCGACATCACCCGCGCCGCGGCCCTGGGCGAAACCTGCCGCGACCTGTCCGACCTTGCCGATGCCTGTATAGATGAAGCCTATGCCTGGCTTTACCCACGCCACTGCCAGCAGTTCGGCACGCCTATCGGCAACCGCAGCGGCGAGGTGCAGCACATGGTGGTGCTGGGCATGGGCAAGCTGGGCGCGGTGGAGCTCAACCTGTCTTCCGACATCGACCTGATCTTCGCTTTCCCCGAAGGCGGCGAAACCACCGGGGTCAAGCGCTCGCTGGACAACCAGGAGTTCTTCACCCGGCTCGGCCAGCGGCTGATCAAGGCGCTCGACCCGGTCACCGTCGATGGTTTCGTGTTCCGCGTCGACATGCGCCTGCGCCCTTATGGCTCGGCCGGCTCGCTGGTGCTGAGCTTCAATGCGCTGGAGCAGTACTACCAGGACCAGGGCCGCGACTGGGAGCGCTACGCGATGATCAAGGCGCGGGTGGTGGCCGGCGACCAGGCGGCCGGCGCGCAGTTGCAGGAGATGCTGCGCCCGTTCGTGTACC
This sequence comes from Pseudomonas sichuanensis, assembly GCF_024749065.1. NCBI lineage: Bacteria > Pseudomonadati > Pseudomonadota > Gammaproteobacteria > Pseudomonadales > Pseudomonadaceae > Pseudomonas > Pseudomonas sichuanensis. Next base: position 418,073 of record NZ_CP087185.1, read on the forward strand.
GGCGTTACCTGGACTTCTCCGCCATCGAAGCGCTGCGCACCATGAAGCAGCTGATCCAGCAGGAAGTGCGGCGCAAAGGCATGGCCGACAACATCAAGCTTGGCGCCGGTGGCATCCGCGAGGTGGAGTTCATCGCCCAGGCCTTCCAGCTGATCCACGGCGGGCGCGACCTCAGCCTGCAGCAACGGCCCTTGCTGAAAGTGCTGGCGACCCTGGAGGGGCAGGGTTACCTGCCGCCGGCGGTGGTCGCCGAGCTGCGCGAGGGGTATGAGTTCCTGCGCTACACCGAACATGCGATCCAGGCCATCGCCGACCGCCAGACCCAGATGCTGCCGGATGACGACACCGACCGTGAGCGCATTGCCTACATGCTCGGCTTTGCCGACTGGGCCAGTTTCCACGCGCAATTGATGGAGTGGCGCGGGCGCATCGACTGGCACTTCCGCCAGGTGATCGCCGACCCCGATGAAGACGAAGCCGAGGGCGAGCTGGTGGTGGGCGGCGAATGGTCGCCGCTGTGGGAGCAGGCCCAGGATGAAGAGGCAGCCTGTCGCCAGCTCGAGGAAGCCGGCTTCAAACTACCCGCCGATGCCCTGCGCCGCTTGACCGCCCTGCGCGTCAGCCCGTCGCTGCGCTCGATGCAGCGTATCGGCCGCGAACGCCTGGACGCCTTCATTCCGCGCCTGCTGGCCCAGGCCGTGGAGCATGCCAACCCAGACCTGGTGCTGGAACGGGTGCTGCCACTGGTCGAGGCCGTGGCCCGTCGTTCGGCCTACCTGGTGCTGCTCACCGAAAACCCCGGCGCCCTGCGCCGCCTGCTGACCCTGTGCGCGGCCAGCCCGTGGATCGCCGAGCAGATCGCCCGTTACCCGTTGCTGCTCGACGAACTGCTCAACGAAGGCCGGCTGTTCAGCCCGCCCCTGGCGCCAGAGCTGGCCGCCGAGCTGCGCGAGCGCCTGACCCGCATCCCCGAAGACGACCTCGAACAGCAGATGGAAGCGTTGCGCCACTTCAAGCTGGCCCACAGCCTGCGCGTGGCGGCGTCCGAAATCACCGGCAACCTGCCATTGATGAAGGTCAGCGACTACCTGACCTGGCTCGCCGAAGCCATCCTCGACCAGGTGCTGGCCCTGGCCTGGCGCCAGACCGTCAGCCGCCATGGCCAGCCCAAGCGCAGTGATGGCAGCCTGTGCGATCCGGGCTTCATCATCGTCGGCTACGGCAAGGTCGGTGGCATCGAGCTGGGCCATGGCTCGGACCTGGACCTGGTGTTCATCCACGATGGCGACCCGCAGGCCGAAACCGATGGCGCCAAACCCATCGACAGCGCGCAGTTCTTCACCCGGTTGGGCCAGCGCATCATTCACCTGCTGACCACCCAGACCAACTCCGGGCAGCTTTATGACGTCGACATGCGCCTGCGCCCGTCCGGCGCCTCGGGCCTCTTGGTCAGCTCGCTCGGCGCCTTCGAGCGCTACCAGCAGAACGAAGCCTGGACCTGGGAACACCAGGCGCTGGTGCGCGCCCGCGTGCTGGTGGGTTGCAAGCAGGTGGCGGCGGCGTTCGAGACGGTGCGCGCGGGGGTGCTGGGCAAGGCCCGTGACCTGGATAAACTGCGCGCCGAAGTGAGTGAGATGCGCGCCAAGATGCGCGACAACCTTGGCACCAAGGGCACCGCTGCAGGTACCGCGAGCAACGCATTCGATGCCGGGCAACCCTTCGATATCAAGCAGGATGCCGGCGGTATCGTCGATATCGAATTTATGGTGCAATACGCCGCTTTGGCCTGGTCCCACGACCACGCGGCCATACTGCGCTGGACCGACAATATCCGCATCCTCGAAGAGCTGGAGCAGGCCGGGCTGATGCCCGCCGCCGACGCCGTGCTGCTGCGCGAGGTGTACAAGGCGTTCCGTGCGGCCTCGCACCGCCAGGCCCTGCAGAAGCAGGCCGGGGTGATCGATGCGGCGCAGTTCGTCGATGAGCGCCGCGAGGTGCGGCGGATCTGGGGGCAACTGGGGTTGAGTTGAAGCATCGCGGGGCAAGTCGCATCGGCGCACCGCCGCCCCCACGGTGCGTGGGAGCGGGCTTGCCCCGCGATTCGGACCCCAGTGGTACACTGCACGCCACATAGCCTGAATATAAAGAGGGGAGGCCAGGTTGTAACGCAGCCTGCAGCCTCCCCGAATGTTTCTGGATAAAGCATGAAAATACTGATCATTGGCCCCAGCTGGGTCGGCGACATGGTGATGGCGCAGACTTTGTTCCAGTGCCTGAAACAGCAGCACCCCGACTGCGAGATCGATGTGCTGGCCCCCGAGTGGAGCCGGCCGATCCTCGAGCGCATGCCCGAGGTGCGCCAGGCCTTGAGCTTCCCGCTCGGCCACGGCGCGCTGGAACTGGCTACCCGCCGGCGCATCGGCAAGTCGCTGGCCGGCCAGTACGACCAGGCGATCCTGCTGCCCAACTCGCTCAAGTCGGCGCTGGTGCCGTACTTCGCCGGCATCCCCAAACGCACCGGCTGGCGCGGCGAAATGCGCTACCTGCTGCTCAACGACGTGCGCAAGCTGGACAAGGCGCGCTACCCGCTGATGATCGAGCGCTTCATGGCCCTGGCCTACGCACCGGGCACCGAACTGCCGCAACCTTATCCACGCCCCAGCCTGCAGATCGAGGCCCAGAGCCTTGATGCGGCCGTGGCCAAGTTCAACCTGCAGCTGGACCGCCCGGTACTGGCCCTGTGCCCCGGTGCCGAGTTCGGCGAGGCCAAGCGCTGGCCGGCCGAGCATTACGCGCAAGTCGCCGATGCCATGATCCGCCAGGGCTGGCAGGTGTGGCTGTTCGGTTCGAAGAACGACCACCCGGTGGGCGAGCAGATCCGCGAGCGGCTGATCCCGGGCTTGCGTGAAGAATCGTACAACCTGGCCGGCGAAACCTCGCTGGCCGAGGCCATCGACCTGATGTCCTGCGCCAACGCCGTGGTCTCCAACGACTCCGGCCTGATGCACGTGGCCGCCGCCTTGAACCGCCCGCTGGTGGCGGTGTATGGCTCGACTTCGCCGGGCTTTACCCCGCCGCTGGCCGAGCAGGTCGAGGTGGTGCGCACCGGCATCGAGTGCAGCCCCTGCTTCGACCGCACCTGCCGCTTCGGCCACTACAATTGCCTGCGTCTGCTCGAGCCGGCCAAGGTGATCGCCGCCCTGCACCACCTGGGCGGGCCAAACCTGATCGATAGCGTGGCAGAGGTCGACTGAGTGCGGGTCCTGATCATCAAGACGTCGTCCCTGGGCGACGTCATCCACACCCTCCCGGCGCTCACCGACGCCGCCCACGCCATCCCCGGCATCCGTTTCGACTGGGTGGTGGAAGAGGGCTTTGCCGAGATCCCCAGCTGGCACCCGGCGGTCGACCAGGTGATCCCGGTGGCCATCCGCCGCTGGCGCAAGAACCTCTGGCAGACCATCAGGAGCGGCGAGTTCAAGGCCTTCAAGCAACGCCTGCGGGCGCGCAAGTACGACCTGGTGATCGACGCCCAGGGCCTGGTCAAGTCGGCCTGGCTGACCCGCTACGTGAAAGCGCCGGTGGCCGGGCTCGACCGCTATTCGGCCCGTGAAGGCCTGGCCAGTCGGTTCTATGACCGGCGCCTGTCGGTCGCCGTCGGCCAGCACGCCGTCGAGCGCGTGCGCCAGCTGTTTGCCCTGGCCCTGGCCTACGACCTGCCCGAGGGCCTGGGCAACTACGGCCTGGACCTCAACCGCCTGCAACTGCCGCCAGCGGCGCCCTACGTGGTGTTCCTGCATGGCACCACCTGGGCCACCAAACACTGGCCGGAAGCCTACTGGCGCGAGCTGGCCGAACGCATGGGCCGGCGCAAGCTGCAGGTGATGCTGCCGTGGGGCAACCCGGCGGAGAAGGCCCGCGCCGAGCGCATCGCCCAGGGCTTGAATAACTGCCAGGTGCTGCCCAAGTTGAACCTGGTCGGCGTCGCCCGCGTGCTGGCGGCCGCCAAGGCCTGCGTGGCGGTCGATACCGGCCTGGGCCACCTGGCCGCTGCGCTGGATGTGCCGACCATTTCGCTGTTCGGCCCCACCAACCCTGGTTTGACCGGTGCCTACGGACGCGCCCAGATCCACCAGGCGAGCAACTTCCCCTGCGCCCCGTGCCTGCAGAAGAAGTGCACCTACAAACCGAGCGCCGAGGATCTGCGCCGGTTCGATCTCAAACGCGAGTGGCCGCTGTGCTTCACTCGCCTGAATCCCGAGCATGTAGCGGGCCGCTTGAGCGCGCTGCTGCTGGCTGAGGATGTTCGTTGATGCAACTGGCTTTCGTGCTCTACAAATATTTCCCTTTTGGCGGGCTGCAGCGCGATTTCATGCGCATCGCCCTGGAGTGCCAGAAGCGTGGCCACCAGATCCGCGTGTACACGCTGATCTGGGAAGGTGATATTCCGCCGGGCTTCGAGGTGCTGGTGGCGCCGGTCAAGGCGCTGTTCAACCACCGCCGCAACGAGAAGCTCAGCGCCTGGATGGCGGCGGACCTGGCCAAGCGCCCGGTCGACCGCCTGATCGGCTTCAACAAGATGCCGGGGCTGGACGTGTATTACGCCGCCGACGGCTGCTTCGAGGACAAGGCCCAGACCCTGCGCGGTGGCCTGTACCGCCGCTGGGGCCGCTACCGCCATTTCGCCGAATACGAGCGGGCGGTGTTTGCCAAGGATGCCCACACCGAGATCCTGATGATCTCCGAAGTGCAGCAGCCCCTGTTCATCAAGCACTACGACACCCCCGAGGCACGCTTTCACCTGCTGCCGCCGGGGATCTCCCAGGACCGCCGCCGCCCGGCTGATGCCGACGCCATCCGTGCCGAATTCCGCAAAGAGTTCGGCCTGGCCGACGACGAACTGCTGCTGGTACAGATCGGTTCGGGCTTCAAGACCAAGGGTGTGGACCGCAGCCTCAAGGCCCTGGCCGCGCTGCCTTCGGCCCTGCGCAAGCGTACCCGGCTGATGGTCATCGGCCAGGACGACCCCAAGGTGTTCCAGCTGCAGAGCGCCACCCTGGGCCTGGGCGAGCAGGTGCAGTTCCTCAAGGGCCGCAGCGATATTCCGCGCTTCCTGCTGGGGGCCGACCTGCTGATCCACCCGGCGTACAACGAAAACACCGGCACCGTGCTGCTCGAAGCGCTGGTCGCCGGCCTGCCGGTGCTGGTCTCGAAGGTGTGCGGCTACGCCCACTACATCGCCGAGGCCGACAGCGGCCTGGTGCTGGACGACCCCTTCGAGCAGGAGCAGCTCAATAGCTACCTGCAACGCATGCTCGAAGACGCCGAGGCCCGCGCGGCCTGGTCGCGCAATGGCGTGGCCTTTGCCGACAGCGCCGACCTGTACAGCATGCCGCAGCATGCCGCCGACGTGATCCTCGGTCAGGAGACCGCATGAAGCTGATACTGGCCGAACCGTTCAAGCGCCTGTGGGCCGGGCGCGACCCGTTCGAGGCCGTCGAGCAGCTGCAAGGCGAGGTGTACCGCGAGCTGGAGGGCCGCCGCACGCTGCGTACCGAGGTCGATGGCGCGGGCTTTTTCGTCAAGATCCACCGTGGCATCGGCTGGGGCGAGATCTTCAAGAACCTGTTCAGCGCCAAGCTGCCGGTGCTCGGCGCCGGCCAGGAATGGCGGGCCATCCAGCGCCTGCACGAGGTCGGTGTGCCGACCATGACCGCGGTAGCCTACGGCGAGCGCGGCAGTAACCCGGCCACCCAGCATTCGTTCATCGTCACCGAAGAGCTGGCGCCGACCGTCAGCCTGGAAGACTTCAGCCTCGACTGGGTTCGTCAGCCGCCCGAGCCACGGCTCAAGCGTGCGCTGATCGCCGAAGTGGCGAAGATGACCGGCGGCATGCACCGCGCTGGCGTCAACCACCGCGACTGCTACATCTGCCATTTCCTGCTGCACACCGACCGCCCGGTGACGGCGGATGACTTCAAGCTGTCGGTGATCGACCTGCACCGAGCACAGACCCGGGCGACAATCACCCGGCGCTGGCGCGACAAGGACCTGGCTGCGCTGTACTTTTCGGCACTGGATATCGGCCTGACCCGCCGTGACAAGCTGCGCTTCCTGCGTGGCTACTTCCAGCGCCCTTTGCGCGAAGTGCTCAAGGAGGAAGCCGCACTGCTGGCCTGGCTGGAAAGCAAGGCGCAGAAACTCTATGAACGCAAGCAACGCTATGGGGATGCGCTCTGATGGCGGGTTGGACACTGGCGCCGGGCTACGAATGGCTGGCGGCGGACTTCGGTAGTTTGAACACGGTATTCGCCCTGCAGGGCGAACACCTGACCCGCGACCCGCTCAGCGAGGTCATCCGTGTGCAGCTCGACGGCGTCTGGTATTACGTCAAGCGCTACACCGGTGCCGGCAAGCACATGCGCCGTTACCTGGGGCGTCCGCGGATAAAGGCCGAATGGCAGAACCTCAAGCAGTTCGCCAAGTGGGGCATTCCCACCGCCGAGGTGGTTGCCTGGGGCCTGGAACGCAACGGCCTGGCCTTTGGCCGCGGGGCGATGATCACCCGCGAGCTGCCGAACACCGAGGACCTGTCGGCGTTGGCCGAGCGCAACGACCCACGCTTGCAGGATCGCGCCTGGGTCGACCATGTCAGCCGCCAGCTGGCCCGGCATACCCGCGAGATGCACGACCATCACTTCGCCCACAACGACCTGAAGTGGCGCAACCTGCTGGTGGACGATCAGGGCACGCTGTTCTTCATCGACTGCCCGACCGGCGATTTCTGGCGCGGCTTCATGCTCCGTCACCGGTTGATCAAGGACCTGGCGTGCCTGGACAAGGTCGCCAAATACCACCTGTCGGCGACCCAGCGCCTGCGCTTCTACCTGCAGTACCGCCGGCACGCGCGCCTGACTGCCCGCGACAAGCGGCGCATTCGCCAGGTGCTGAGCTTTTTCGAGGGAAGGGAATGACCGATTACCTGGCCAGCGCCGACCAGGCGCTGCTCAAGCGCCATGGCCTGAGCGATTTTGAAGCGCTGTGGGCGCTGCAGCTGGACGCCGTGGACGAGCCCAATACCGGCCGTGGCGGCTGGAGCAGCGTGTTCCGCCTGGAGCTGGAGGGCAAGGGCTACTACCTCAAGCGCCAGTGCGACTACCTGACCCGCAGCCTGCAACGGCCGTTTGGCGAACCGACGTTCGCCCGCGAATTCCGCAACATCAGCCGCTACCAGAAGCTGGATATCCCGGCGTTGCAGGCGGTGTTCTTCGGCGAGCGCAAGCAGGCCGGCCAGCACCGTGCGATCCTCATGACCCGCGCGCTGGATGACTGGAGCGACCTTGAGCGTTTGCTGGAGCAATGGCCGCAGCTGCCCGAGGCGCAGCGCCGGGGCATCCTGCAGGCGTGCGGCCAATTGGCCCGCACCCTGCACGGCGCCGGGCAGATGCATGGGTGTTTCTACCCCAAGCACATCTTCCTGCGCGAGCGCCGCGAAGGCTGGCAGGCGCAGCTGATCGACCTGGAGAAGACCCGCCCGCTGCTGTTCGGTCAGCGCGACCGGGTCAAGGACCTGGAGCCGCTGTTGCGTCGCGCCCGTGCCTGGAGCGAGGCGGATGTGCGCGAACTGCTCGGCGCCTACCTGCAACAGCCGGTGGACAGCGCGCAGGTGAATGCCTGGCTGCAACGCCTGACGCAACGCCGTCGCCATAAAGAGGCCCGCTGATGCACCTGTCCGAACTGAAGGACCTCGGGCGCAGCCCGTCGTTGCCGCTGACCGTCACCCTCGCCGATGCTGCGGGCATGGCTGACCTGCAACTGCTCAGCCTGCTGCGCGTGCTGCCCGGCCAGCGCTATGTCGGCGCCGGTATCTGGCGCGGCACCCCGGTGCTGGCCAAGCTGCTGGTGGGCGCTAACGCCGCCCGCCATTTCCAGCGTGAGCTCGATGGCGTGCGCCTTTTGGCCGAACAAGGCCTGACCACGCCGCAGTTGTTGGCCGATGGCCTGAAGGAAGGCGAGGGCGGCTGGCTGCTGTTCGAGTACCTCGATCACGCCGAAAGCCTGGCCGATGCCTGGGCCGCAGTGGAGCACCTGCCGATGCTCGCCGACGAGCAGCATACGGTGCTGGGCGAGGCGCTGACGGCAGTGGCGCAGATGCACGCCAAGGGCCTGTGGCAGGAAGACCTGCACCTGGACAACCTGCTGCGCCAGGAGGGCCGGGTGTACCTGATCGATGGCGCTGGCATCAAGGCCGAAACCCCTGGCCAGCAACTGTCGCGTCAGCGTGTGCTGGAAAACCTCGGGGTGCTGTTCGCCCAGTTGCCCAAGCGCCTGGAACCGTTCATCGAAGAGGCGCTGGTGCATTACCTGCTGGCCAACGGCGAGCACGCGCTGCCGCTCGAAGCCCTGCTGAAGCAGGTGGACAAGGTGCGCAACTGGCGCCTGAAGGATTACCTGGAGAAGGCCGGGCGCGAATGCACCCTGTTCAGCGTCAAGCGCACCCTGTCGGGCTTGCGCGCGGTGCGTCGCCCACAAGCCGAGGCGCTGCTGCCGGTGCTGGAGCAGGCCGATGCGTTGATCGACCAGGGCCACCTGTACAAGACCGGCGGTGCGGCGAGCGTCGCGCGGGTCGAGGTGGGCGGACGCACGCTGGTGCTCAAGCGCTACAACATCAAGAACACCGCGCACTGGTTCAAGCGCTTCTGGCGCCCGAGCCGGGCCTGGCATTCGTGGATCGAAGGCCACCGCCTGGAGTTCCTCGAAATTGCCACGCCACGCCCGCTGGCAGTGCTGGAAACCCGCACCCTGGGCTTGCGCAACCGCGCCTACCTGCTGACCGAGTATGTCGATGGGCCGGACCTGACCGCCTGCTTTGCGCCGTTCGTGGACAGCGGCGAGGCGCCGGATGAGCAGGTCGAGGCGCTGGTGCAGCTGATGCAGCAGCTGATCCGCGAACGCATCAGCCACGGTGACTTCAAGGGCCACAACCTGTTCTGGGACAACGGCCGCTGGTCGCTGATCGACCTCGATGCCATGTGCCAGCATGCCACCCAGCTCAGCTTCGCCCCGGCATTCGGCCGTGACCGCGCGCGGCTGCTGCGCAACTGGCCGCGCAGCAGTGCGTTGTATCAGCGGCTGGATCAGGTGCTGCCGCGCTTGGCGGAACACTGATCGAAGATCTAGCGTGGGAGCGGGCTTGACCCGCGATGCAGCCAGCACATGGGATGGCACCGGCTACGCCGGTGTTCGCGGGGCAAGCCCGCTCCCACGATCAAGACCGCTGAGGCCAGGGTCTGTCTAGCGTCGCCAGAACCCGCTCAGGCCCAGCACGGCCGAAGCCCCCAGGCCGATCCAGGCCAGGCTATCCCAGACCCCATCCCCGAGCAGCGCGGCGAACAGCCCGACGGAGCTCAGCAGCGCCACCAGCGCCGGCCAGGCGAAGATCCGCCCGGTGCTTTGCGAATTGTGGCTCATGCCCGCGCCTCCTTCGCTTTGCGCTGCTTGCCCCACCACAGGTACAGGCCGCTGCCGAGCACGATGATGGTCAGCACGTCGAGCACGGCCCAGAGGATCTGCATCGGCCGCCCGCCGTAGTCACCAAAATGCAGCGGCTGCGACAGGCCCATGGCGTCCATGTACCACGGGCGCTCGCCGACGGCGGTCACCTGCAGCGTGCGGGCGTCGATCAGTACTGGGGTGAACAGGTGCGAGGTCAGCGGCGTGGCGCCATTCATGAACACCGCGTAGTGGTGCTCGCTGGAAAAACGTGTGCCGGGGAAGGCGATGAAATCCGGGCGCATGCCAGGGGCGGCTTGTTCGGCGATATGCAGCAGCTGCGTGGCCGGTGCGCGTTCGGTGAGGGGCGGCGCCTCGCGGTAGGGCGCGACCATGGCCGCCAGGCTGTCGTTGCGCCAGGCGGCGATGACCAGGTCGGACAGTGCGCTGATCACCCCGGTGACGCCCACCACCAATGCCCAACTGAGGGTGACCACGCCGATCAGGTTGTGCAGGTCGAGCCAGCGCAGCCGTGATGATTTTTCGTGGCGCACGGTGGCGAACTTCAGGCGGCGCATGAACGGCGCGTAGAGCACGGTGCCGGAGACGATCGCCAGCACGAACAACACGCCCATGAAAGCCAGCAGCAGCTTGCCCGGCAGCCCGGCGAGCATGTCCACATGCAGGCGCAGCATCAGCATCATGAAGCCGCCGTTGGCAGCCGGCATGGCCACCGCCTCGCCGGTGCGGGCGTCGAGCATGAAGGTGTGCGAGTCGTTCGGGTCGGTGCCGGCGGTGGCGGCGGTGATCGCCACCACGCCATTGGGTTCGTCTTTCTCGTAACCGAAGTACTGCATCACCTCGCCGGGGCGGTGCTGCTCGGCCTTGAGCACCAGCTGCTGCAGGTCCAGGTGCGGGGTGCCTGCGGGCATCTCGCGCAGCTCTGGGGCTTCGCCCAGCAGGTGCTCGATCTCGTGGTGAAAGATCAGGGGCAGGCCGGTGAGGGCGAGCAGCAGCATGAAGAGGGTGCAGATGAGGCTGGTCCAGGTGTGGATCGCTGACCAGCGGCGGATGGTTGAGCTTTTCATCACGGTACCGTTTACGTCTGTTGGACCGTGGGGCTGCGCAGCAGCCCCGGTCACTCAGAACTTGTAGGTGGCGCTGGCGACGACGCTGCGCTGGTCGCCGTAGTAGCAGTAGAAGCTGTCGCAGGTGGAGATGTAGTCCTTGTCGAACAGGTTGGTCGCGTTGAGCGCCACCGACGCGCCCTTGAGGCTGTTGTCCAGGCGGCCGAGGTCGTAGTGCACCGAGGCGTCGAACACCGTGTAGGCGTCGGCCTTGCCCAGCCAGGTGTTGCCCTGGTCGCCATAGGTATTGCCGGTGTAGCGCGCGCCGGCACCGATGCCGAAGCCATCGAGCACGCCGCTGTGCCAGGTGTAGTCGGCCCACAGCGAGGCTTGCTGGTTGGGCATCAGTTGCAGGCGGTTGCCTTTGTACTGGCCATCCTGCACTTCGGACTTGGCCAGGGTGTAGGCGGCGATCACCTTGAGGTTTTCGGTGACGTCGGAGGTGGCTTCCAGCTCAAGGCCGCGCACCTTCACTTCGCCGGTCTGGCTGGTGACCGGCACCGCGCCGACGAAGCTGGTGACCGAGACGTTCTTCTGGGTCAGGTCATACACCGCTGCGCTGAGCAGGGTGTTGGAGCCGGGTGGCTGGTACTTGATGCCCAGTTCCCACTGCTGGCCTTCGGTTGGCTTGAGCGAGTTGCTCGAGGTGACGTCGGCCTTGCTGGTGGGCTGGAACGACTCGGCGTACGACAGGTAGGGCACCAAGCCCGAGTCGAACACGTAGCTGATCGCCGCGTTGCCGCTGAACTTGCGGTTGAGCTGGCTGTTGTCGGTGTCGTCCTTGATGAAGTGGGTATCGGTCTTCACCCAGTCCTGGCGGCCACCCAGGGTCAGGCGCCAGTTGTCGAGGGCCATCTGGTCCTGGATGTAGAGGCCGGTCTGGCGGGTTTTCTGGTCGTAGTCGTAGAACGCGTCGGAACGTGGCGGGCGGGTGATGGGCGCGCCGGTCACCGGGTTGTTCACATTGATGTCGGTGGCGCTGCCAAAGATCGCCGTGTAGTTGTTGTTCATGCGCTGGTGGTCCAGGCCGAGCAACAGGGTATGGCTGACGGCGCCGGTGTCGAAGTCGCCCTGCAGGTTGTTGTCGACGGCGAACTGGCTGATGTCCTCGTCGACGTTGGTGGTGCCGCGGCCGGTGTTGCCCTGGTCGTCCACGACAAAGCCAAAGGCGGCGAAGGCCGGGTTGTAGCTGCGCACGGTGACGGTCTGGAACGACAGGTCCGACTTGGTGTAACGCAGGTTCTGGCGGAACTGCCAGACATCGTTGATGCGGTGTTCGAACGCATAGCCCAACGCGTAGTAGGTGCGGTCGTAGAAGTCGTAGTCCGGATCGCCGAGGTTCTTGTGGTGGGAGATATCACCGAACGGCATCGAGATCTTGGTGCCCTGGATCGGGTAGAACTGGCTGGTGACGCCGGTGTCGTCACGGGTGAACTGGCTGAGGAAGGTCAGCTTGGTGTCGTCGTCGATGTTCCAGGTCAGGCTCGGCGCAATGTTGTAGCGCTTGTTCTCGATGTGGTCGATCTGCGTGTCGCTGTCGCGCACCACACCGCTGACGCCATAGAGGAACTGGCCCTGGTCGTCGATCTTGCCGGTGCTGGCGAAGTTGATCTGGCGATGGTTGTCGCTGCCGTACTGCACCTGGATCTCGTGGGCGCTTTCGGCTTGCGGGCGGCGGCTGACCATGTCCAGCAGGCCGCCGGGCGGGGTCTGGCCATACACCGACGAAGCCGGGCCGCGCAGCAGGGCCAGGCGGTCGAGGTTCCAGGTTTCGGCTTTCGGGTTGGCGTACACGCCGCGGGGCAGCGGCAGGCCATCGAGGAACTGGGTTGGCTCGAAGCCGCGCACCAGCATCCAGTCATAGCGGGTGTCGCTGCCGTAGCTGGCGGAGACGATGCCCGGCATGTATTTCACGGCGTCATCGAGGCTGTGCACGCCGCGGTCGTTCATTTGCTGGCGGGTGGCAACGGAGATCGAACGCGGTGCTTCCACCAGGGCGGTGTCGGTCTTGGTGCCGGCGGCGGTGCGCTTGGCGAGGTAGCCGTCTACCGGCCCCCAGGCGCTTTCGCTGTCGCTGGCGGCGTTGACGGTGGTTTCCGGCAAGGCCAGGGCCGTTTCGGGGACGGCCACCAGGCTGTAGCTGCCGGCGCTGCTTTGCTGCAGTTGCAGCCCGGTGCCGCGCAGGGCGGCCTGCAGGGCGCCGAGGGCGTCGTACTGGCCGCTGACCGGGGCCGAAGTGCGGCCGCTGACCAGGGCCGGGTCCAGGGCCAGGGTGATGCCGGCCTGGCTGGCGATCTGGTTCAGGGTGCTGGCCAGTGGTGCGCCGGGCAGCGCGTAGGTGCGCAGCGCCGACTGTTCGGCGGCGAACAGGGCGGGGCTGGTCAACGGGGCGGCCAGGCCGATGGCCAGGGCCATCAGGCTGGGGCGAAGCAAGGCATCAACAGCGCGGGACATGCGGCGGCTCCTCGACGGATAAGTGCTATCTGCTTCCTTGCCGAGTGAGTTTTGAAAAGTGACAGGGGGTGGGGGGAAAAAGCTGAAAGTTGCAAGCTTCAAGCTTCAAGAAAAAGCGGGATCTGCGGTGACCCGCTTTTTCTTGAAGCTTGCAGCTCGAAGCTTGCAGCTGCCTCAGCGTGCGCTGACGGTTACCCACCACGGTGTATGCCGCTCGATCTTCACCGGCAGTACCGGTTGCAGCGAGGCCAGCGCCAGGTCGGTGTTGGTCAGCGGGAAGCTGCCGCTCACGCGCAGGTCGGCGACCTCGTCGGCCACCCCCAGGTGGCCGCTGCGGTACTGGCCAAGGGTGGCCACCAGGTCGGCCAGGCGCACGTTGTCGACTACCAGCATGCCGCGGGTCCAGGCATCGGCACCGACCGCTACCGGGCTGACCGCGCCCAGGCCTTCGCTGTTCATCAGCACTTGCTGGCCTTCGCGCAGTACCTGCTCGTCGCCACTGTCGCGAGGTTTGGCGGCCACCGACGATTGCAGGACTTCCAGGCGGGTGCCGTCGGCTTCGCGCTTCACCAGGAAACGTGTGCCCAGCGGGCGCAGGCGGCCATCGGCGGTGCGTACTTGCAGTGGGCGGCTGTCCTCATGCCCGGTTTCCACGGATATCTCGCCCTGGTGCAGCACGATCAGCCGTTGTTCGCCCTGGAAGTCGATATCCACTGCGGTGTGGCTGTTCAGGCTCAGCAGCGTGCCGTCTTCCAGGCGCAGGGTGCGTAGTTCGCCGGTGGCGGTGCGTTGGTCGGCCAGCCAGTAGTCCGGCGACAGCGAGGGCATGCCGGCCCAGGCCAGCACGCCGCCGAGCAGCAGCATGCCGGCCAGCCCGCTGAGCCGTCGGCGCATGCTGGCGCGCGACTGCAACAGGGCATGGCGGGCGGGGCCGGCGGCAGTGTTGAAGCGCTGGTCGAGCAGGCTCAGTTGCAGCCAGGCGCGGGCGTGCTCTTCGTGGGCGGCATGCCAGCGCATGAATTCGTTGCGTTCGTCGGGGCTGCCGCTGCCTTCGTCCAGGCACAGCTTCCAGGCGATGGCGGCGTCCAGCACGGTGCTGGAGACGGGGCTGTTGTTCATGTCGGCTGCCCGTACAGGGCGATGTAGCACTGGCGCATGCCTTGGGCGATGTACTGGCGCACTCGGGACACCGAAACCCCCAGGCGCTGGGCGATTTCGGCATGGCCGAGGCCGTCCAGGCGGTTGTGCAGGAACGCGGCGCGCGCCTTGCTCGACAGCTTGCCGAGCAGGCGGTCGATGGCCTTGAGGTCTTCGAGGATCAGGTATTGCAGTTCTGGCGAGGGCTGTTCGGCTTCGGGCAACAGCGCAAGTTCCGCGAGGTAGGCCTGTTCCAGCGCGGCGCGGCGGAAGTAGTCGAACAGCAGGCCCTTGGCCACGGCAACCAGGAATGCGCGGGGTTCGCGGGGGGCGTCCAGCCGTTCGCGGCCGAGCAGGCGCACGAAGGTGTCCTGGCTCAGGTCTTCGGCGCGCTGGCGGCAGGCCGTGCTGCGTTGCAGCCAGGCGAGCAGCCAGCCGCGATGGTCGCGGTACAGCGCGCTGACCAGTTCGGCGTGTGGGCTCTGCGCAGACGTCAAGGAACGTCCCCCGATAAAGAATGCGTTAACTAACGATAATTATTCGCGATTGTCGCAGAGCCAGGGGTGGGGGCGCAATTGACGCTTATCGGATTGCCATTACGGTTGGATGCTTGCCATCTGTGCAGGAGCGGCCTTGCCGGGGCACTCGACCGGTGGGAAAGGGGCTGCCTTGCAGCTCTTCGCGGGTAAACCCGCTCCCACAGGATTGCGCACAATCTCAAGCCAACACTGTACCTGTGGGAGCGGGTTTACCCGCGAAAGGCCTACAGGGTGACATGAATCGCGGCCGTTAGAAGCCGTGACTCGGCATTTTGCGCCGACGCCACTGTTTAAGCCTTTGCTCCAGCTGCAACGGGCTGTCCAGTTGCTGGCGGCGGGCCTGGCTGAACAGGATCAGGGCCAGCTCGGCGGTTACCTGGGCGTCGGCACTGGCATGGTGGCGGGCTTGGACTTCGAGGCCGAAACGGGCGATCCAGTCATCCAGCCCGGCTTCACGCAGCACCGTGTCGGGGTTGAGCATGGGGGCCAGCTCCGCCACATCGAAAAACGGGTGCCGCAGGCGCAGGCCAAGGCTGTCCTGCAGCGCCCGCGCCAGCATGTGCTGGTCGAACGACGCGTGGAACGCCAGCACCGGGCTGTCGCCAATGAACGCCATGAGGTCGAGCAAGGCTTCTGCCGGATTACAACCGGCGGCCAGGGCGCTGGGGCCGAGGCCGTGGATCAGCACACTGGCGTTGGTCTTCTGCTCGGGGCGGTGCAGGGTGCGCTCGAACTGCTGGCCGAGGTCGATGGCACCATCCTCGATAGCCACCGCGCCGATCGACAGCACCTGGTCGCGGTTGAGGTTCAGGCCGCTGGTTTCCAGGTCGAGCACCACCCAGCGCTGCTCACGCAGGGAGCACACGGCCAGTGGCGCAGGCCCGGGCAGGGTGGCCAGGCGCTGGTGCTGGTGATCGTCCAGCGTGGGCGCCGGTGGGCGCAGCCAGGCGAACAGGTTCACAGCTGGTACCGCAAGGCCAGGCTGCTTTGCAGGCGCTGGGCCTGGCGCAGGGATTCGCGCAGGATGCGCCTGTCCAGGTGGTTGAGGCTGTCTGGGTCGAGGCGGTTGGAATACGCCAGGTTGGCGCGGGTCTGGCGCTGGTGTTGCTGCATGCGGGTCTGCTGGATGAAGTGGTAGGCCTCCTCGAAGGCGGCGCCGTCGAGTGCGTCGATGACGCCCTTGGCGACCAGTTGGCGCAGGCGCTCGAGGGTGTTGCAGGCTTTGATGCCATGGGCCAGGGCCAGCAGCCGCGCGCCGTCGACGAAGGGCGTCAGGCCCTGCACCTTGAGGTCGAGGGTGGCGGCCTTGTCGTCACCCTGGCGGGTCAGTACGAACTCGCGCAGGCGCCCCACCGGCGGGCGTTGGCGCAGGGCGTTGTCGGCCATCATGCGCTGGAAGATGCGGTTGTCGGCCACCTGTTCGAGCAGGCCTTGGCGCAACTGTTCACAGCCTTGTTCATCGCCCCACACGACGCGCAGGTCGAAGTAGATGCTCGAGCCCAGCAGGTTCTCCGGGCTGGCCTCGCGCACGAAGCCGGCGAAGCGCCGCGCCCACTCGCTGCGCGACAGGCACAACTCGGGGTTGCCGGCCATCACGTTGCCGGTGCAGAGGGTGAAGCCGCACTGGGCGAGGTTGTGGTTGATGTGCTGGGCCAGCGGCAACAGCCTGGCGCGGATGGCGTCGGCTTCGGCGCGGTCGCGAGCTTCGAAGAGGATGCCGTTGTCCTGGTCGGTGTGCAGGGTCTGTTCGCGGCGGCCTTCGCTGCCGAAGCACAGCCAGCTGAACGGCACGCCCGGGTCGCCGCGTTCGGCGATGGCCAGTTCGATCACCCGGCACACGGTGTGGTCGTTGAGCAGGGTGATGATCTGGGTGATCTGGGTCGAGGAGGCGCCGTGGGCGAGCATGCGTTCGACCAGTTGGCCGATCTCGCCACGCAACGACACCAGGCTGTCCAGCCGCGGGGCGTGGCGGATGGTGCGCGCCAGGTGCACCAGGTCGACCCGTTGCAGGGAGAACAGGTCGCGCTCGGAAATCACCCCGCACAGGCGCTGGTTGTCCACCAGGCAGACGTGGGCGATATGCCGTTCGGTCATGGCCATGGCGGCGTCGAAGGCGCTGGCCTGGGGGCTCAGGTAGAACGGCTTGGCGGTCATGTAGCGGTCGATCGGCGCGGTCAGCTCGGCGCTGGCATCGGCGACCACCTGGCGCAGGTCGCGCAGGGTGAAGATGCCGGTGGGGTAGCGTTGCGGGTCGACGATGACGATGCTCCCGACCTGTTGTTCGTGCATCAGCCGCACCGCTTCGCGCAGGGGCGTGTCGGGGCTGCACACCACCGGGTGGCGCATGGCCAGTTCGCCCAGCGGGGTGTTCAGCGAATACTGGGTGCCCAAGGTCTCGACCGCTTTCTGGCGCACCTGCTGGTTGACCTGGTCGAGCAGGCTGCTGACCCCGCGCAGGGCGAAGTCGCGGAACACGTCGGACAGGGAGAACACGCGGATGAACGCGGCTTTGTTCAATTGCAGGCAGAAGGTGTCTTCGCCTGCCAGGTGCTCGGTGCGGGTGGCGCGTTCGCCCAGCAATGCGGCCAGCGGGAAGCATTCGCCGCCGGTGATCTCGAAGGTGGTCTCGGTGCCCGGCCGGGTGACGTGCTGGCGCTCGCCGACCACACGGCCCTGCTTGACGATGTAAAAGTGCTCGACCGGGCCGTCGCTGGGCTTGATGATGCTTTCGCCAGCCGCGTAGAAGCGCAGCTGGCACTGCTCCACCAGGTAGGCCAGGTGGCTCTGTTCCATCTGGTTGAACGGCGCAAAGCGCTGCAGCAACTGCAGGGTGCCCTGGATGTTCTGCTGCACTGCGGTTTTGCCCGCCTGGCGGTAGGCGTCCTTTTTGCTCATGAAGCTGACCGTTTCGCTACGCCGAACTATATATATCTATCTATAGGGCTCGGCTTTGTTGTTCTCGGCCTCCATGGTCGGCTGGCCGCCTTGTGGTGCCCATTGGACGTAAGTCTAGAGGCACTGATGGCAAGGCCCCGACGAAAGGCGCACAGGGCGGTGCGGGTTTAGGGTCTTAGGGTTTGAGCGAGATTTTTGACGAGACGACCATGGCTGAGCATGACGACATATTGAGTGACGCCGAGCGTGAGGCGTTGGCCGTGGTGAGCGCGCCGGTGGCGCCCAAGCCGG
The DNA here is from genome assembly GCF_024749065.1 of Pseudomonas sichuanensis. NCBI lineage: Bacteria > Pseudomonadati > Pseudomonadota > Gammaproteobacteria > Pseudomonadales > Pseudomonadaceae > Pseudomonas > Pseudomonas sichuanensis. The sequence goes on from NZ_CP087185.1 coordinate 436,008, forward strand.
TGGTACTGGTGGTGGATGACAACCCGGTGAACAGCCAGGCGCTGAGCTTGTATTTGAAGTCCAAGGGTATCGACAGTGTGACCGCAGGCAGTGCCAAGGATGCCCTGAAGATGGTGAGCGGAAAGTTGCCCATTGGCTTGATGATCACTGACCTGCGTATGGAGCCTAAGGATGGACTGGAACTGATTCGAGATATTCGTGGGTCGGAGCGGGCAGCTTTGTCGATCATCGTGGTGTCGGGCGACACCGATGTGAAGGAGGCGGTGGACGTGATGCACCTGGGGGTGGTGGATTTCCTGCTCAAGCCGGTGGACCTGGGCAAGTTGCTGGAGTTGGTGCGGCGGGAGCTGAGACTGGAGCAGGGCTGAAAACGATCGCGGGGCAAGCCCGCTCCCACGAAGTAACTCGTGGGAGCGGGCTTGCCCCGCGATGCGTTGCTGGCTGATTACAGCCCGTTACGCGCCTTGAACTCGCGGCGACGACGGTGCAGCACTGGCTCGGTGTAGCCGTTCGGCTGCTTGGCACCTTCAACCACCAGCTCGATAGCCGCCTGGAACGCGATGTTGTCATCGAAGTTCGGCGCCATCGGGCGGTACTGGGCGTCACCGGCGTTCTGCTTGTCCACCACCGCGGCCATGCGCTTGAGGCTTTCCAGCACCTGCTCCTGGGTGACCACGCCATGGCGCAGCCAGTTGGCCAGCAGCTGGGCCGAGATGCGCAGGGTGGCGCGGTCTTCCATCAGGCCGACATCGTTGATGTCCGGCACCTTCGAGCAACCTACACCGTGGTCGATCCAGCGCACCACGTAGCCGAGGATGCCCTGGGCGTTGTTGTCCAGCTCGTTGCGGATCTCGTCGGCCGACCAGTTGGTGTCGGCGGCCAGCGGGATGGTCAGGATGTCGTCCACCGAGGCCGGGGCACGCTGGGCCAGCTCGCGCTGACGAGCCTGCACGTCGACCTTGTGGTAGTGCAGGGCGTGCAGGGTGGCGGCGGTCGGCGATGGTACCCAGGCGGTGTTGGCGCCGGCCAGCGGGTGGGCGATCTTCTGCTCGAGCATCGCGGCCATCAGGTCGGGCATGGCCCACATGCCTTTGCCGATCTGCGCACGGCCTTGCAGGCCGGTGGCCAGGCCGACGTCGACGTTGTTGTTCTCGTAGGCGCCGATCCACTTCTCGTTCTTCATGGCGCCCTTGCGCACCACGGCGCCGGCTTCCATGGAGGTGTGGATTTCGTCACCGGTACGGTCGAGGAAGCCGGTGTTGATGAACACCACGCGCTCGGCGGCGGCCTTGATGCAGGACTTGAGGTTGACCGTGGTGCGGCGCTCCTCGTCCATGATGCCGACCTTGACGGTGTTGCGCTTCATGCCCAGCAGGTCTTCGACGCGGCTGAAGATTTCGGCGGCGAAGGCCACTTCTTCCGGGCCGTGCATCTTCGGCTTGACGATGTACACGCTGCCGCTGCGGGTGTTCTTGCGGCTGGTGTTGCCGTTGAGGTTGTGCAGGGCGATCAGGTTGGTGAACAGGCCGTCCTGGATGCCTTCGGGGATTTCGTTGCCCTGGGCGTCGAGGATCGCTGGGTTGGTCATCAGGTGACCCACGTTGCGCACGAACAGCAGCGAACGGCCGTGCAGGGTGACGCTGCCGCCGTTGGGGGCTGCGTATTCGCGGTCCGGGTTCATGGTGCGGGTGAAGGTCTTGCCGCCTTTGCTCACGCTTTCGGCCAGGTCGCCTTTCATCAGGCCCAGCCAGTTGCGGTAGACGATCACCTTGTCAGCGGCGTCGACGGCGGCGACCGAGTCTTCGCAGTCCATGATGGTGGTCAGCGCCGATTCCATCAGGATGTCTTTCACGCCGGCGGCGTCGGTGCTGCCGACCGGGGTACTGGCGTCGACCTGGATCTCGAAGTGCAGGCCGTTGTGCTTGAGCAGCACGGCGGTCGGTGCGGCGGCGTCGCCGTGGAAACCGATCAGTTGGGCGTCGTTACGCAGGCCGCTGTTGCTGCCGCCCTTGAGGGCCACGACCAGCTTGCCGCCTTCGATGCGGTAGGCGGTGGAGTCGACGTGGGAGCCGGCCGCCAGTGGCGCGGCTTCGTCGAGGAAGGCGCGGGCGAAGGCGATCACTTTGTTGCCACGCAGCTTGTTGTAGCCCTGACCCTTTTCGGCGCCGCCTTCATCGCTGATCACGTCGGTGCCGTACAGCGCGTCATACAGCGAGCCCCAGCGGGCGTTGGCGGCGTTCAGGGCGAAGCGGGCGTTCATCACCGGCACCACCAGCTGTGGGCCGGCCATGTGGGCGATTTCTTCGTCGACGTTTTGCGTGGTGGCCTGGAAATCGTCTGCTTGTGGCAGCAGGTAGCCGATTTCCTGGAGGAATGCTTTGTAGGCTACGGCGTCGTGGGCCTGGCCTTTGCGTGCCTGGTGCCAGGCATCGATCTTGGCTTGCAGCTCGTCGCGCTTGGCGAGCAGGGCTTTGTTCTTGGGAGCGAGGTCTTTGATGATCTCTGCCGCCCCGGCCCAGAACTTGTCGGCTTCGATGCCGGTTCCAGGGATCGCTTCGTTATTGACGAAGTCGTACAGGGCCTTGGCGACCTGAAGGCCACCGACTTGAACGTATCCAGTCATTGCTTGCCTCACCTCTGCTCAGCTATTTCGCTTTCGCTCTTCTGTATTAAGCCTGTAGCGCTTCTCTAAACACGGCACCAGTGCATGCACTCGTCGGGCGAGCGCGGCTGGGTGCGGCTCGCCAGACTGGCTGGCGGGCGGCTCGCGTATTTTCACAGGCGCCTTGGCAGACATCCAAACGACGCTTTGTAGTCCGCGTCGACGCATACTACATGAAGCAGCAGGCAGGTAAACATCAGACTAAAAGCGTCGCTGCGTGACCGATAAGTCGCGTAGGGTCACGCCGGGAGAGGGTATGTTCGCAAAAAACAGGTGGATTGTTCCAGATAAATCTTGAAACAGTACACGATTGGTCGGCCAGACTGTCCTGCGGCAGGTTGCCGCGCCTTGCCTATACTGATTCGGTCCCTGTTGTTCGGCCGTTTGACACGGCCCTGACCGAACCTGAAGGAGTGGCCTGTGGACCATCTCGTACTCACCGTGATCGCCCCCGACAAGGCCGGGCAGGTCGAACGTATTGCCCAATGCATCGCCGATCACAGCGGCAACTGGCTGGAGAGCCGTATGTCGCGCATGGCCGGGCAGTTCGCCGGGATCCTGCGGGTGGCGGTGCCTGCAGAGAACTACGACGAACTGGTCGTGTCGCTCAATAAATTGTCGAAATACGATATTCGCGTGCTGATCGCCGAGAGCGGCATCGAGCCGTCCTGTACCTGGAAGCCGATCGCCATGGAGCTGGTGGGCAACGACCGGCCGGGCATTGTCCGTGATATCACCCGGTTGCTGGCGGAGCAAGGGGTCAACGTCGAGCGTTTGAGCACCGAGGTGCGGCCGGCGCCGATGAGCAGCGAACCGCTGTTCCATGCCGACGCCCTGCTGGCGTTGCCGTTGACCTTGGCATTGGATGATTTGCAGCAGCGGCTGGAGAGCCTGGCGGATGATCTGATGGTGGAGTTGAAGTTGCGGCCGGAGGAGTGATTCGAAATCGCAGGGGCTGCTTGGCAGCCCTTTCGCGGCACAAGGCCGCTCCTACAGGTGACCGCGATCCCTTGTAGGAGCGGCCTTGTGCCGCGATGGGGCGCGAAGCGGCCCTGAGGTGGTTATCCCGATTTAACGGGGACGCTCCTGTGGATAACCTGGGGGCGTACCGCTACAGCCCAACAACGGTGCAGGCTGGCGCGATTTGAGCAAAAAACACCCAGTAATCAGTAGCTTGTGCACAAACCACGGGGACGAGGGTGTGGATAACCTCTGGAGCGCTTGCTGCAGGCCAAGCACGGCGTGGCCTGCAGGGGTTTGAGCATTATTTGATCAGTCGCGCTTGCGCAAACTGAGCCAGGCATCGACGCTGTACACGGCCAGGCCTGCCCAGATGCAGGCGAAGGCCATCAATGTGCTGGACGACAAATGCTCGCCGAACAGCAGCACCGCCTGCAGCAGCACCAGGGTCGGCGCCAGGTACTGCAGGAAGCCCAGGGTGGTGTACGGCAAGTGACGGGCGGCGGCGTTGAAGCATACCAACGGCACCAGGGTCACCGGGCCGGCGGCGATCAGCCACAGCGCTTCGCTGCTGCTGAAGAAGTCCAGGCTGGCGCTGTTGGCGGTGGGGTGCAGCAGCAGCCAGCCGATGGCCAATGGCACCAGCATCCAGGTTTCCACCACCAGCCCCGGCAACGCGGCCACCGGCGCCTGTTTACGAATCAAGCCATAAAAGCCGAACGACAGCGCCAGTGCCAGCGACACCCATGGCAGGCTGCCGACCTGCCACACCTGCTGTGCTACACCCAATGCCGCCAACCCCACCGCCAGCCATTGCAGACGGCGCAGGCGTTCGCCGAGCAGCAGCATGCCCAGCAGCACGTTGATCAGCGGGTTGATGTAGTAGCCCAGGCTGGCCTCGAGCATGCGCCCGTTGTTCACAGCCCACACGTAAGTCAGCCAGTTACCGGCGATCAGCGTGCCGCTCAGGGCCAGGATGGCCAGGCGGCGTGGGTTGTCACGCAGCTCGCGCCACCAGCCGGGGTGTTTCCACACCAGCAGCAACAACGAGCCGAACAGCGCCGACCACAGCACCCGATGGACGATGATTTCCACCGCCGGGACGCTCTGGATGGCTTTGAAGTACAGGGGGAACAGGCCCCAGATGATGTAGGCGCCGAGGCCCAGAATGTACCCGCGGCGCGGGTTGGCGGCGTGCATGCAGAATCCTTGCTTAGGTAGCTAAATAACGCGACGCCTATTGTAGACAGAGCGCGCTGTGCTTCTAGAACAATTTCAACGGTTGTTCATCCAGCGCAGCCATCTGTTCGCGCAGCGCGAGGATCTGGTCGCCCCAGTAACGCGGCTGGCCGAACCAGGGGAAGCTCGGCGGGAACGCCGGGTCGTCCCAGCGCCGCGCCAGCCAGGCGCTGTAGTGCAGTTGGCGCAGGGCGCGCAGGGGCTCGATCAGGGCCAGTTCGCGCGGGTCGAAATCGTGGAATTCGTTGTAGCCGTCGATCAGTTCGGCCAGCTGGCCCAGGCGCTCTTCGCGGCTGCCGGCGAGCATCATCCACAGGTCTTGTACCGCCGGGCCCATGCGGCAGTCGTCAAGGTCGACGACGTGGTAGGCCTCGTCGCGGTGCATCAGGTTGCCGGGGTGCAGGTCGCCGTGCAGGCGGATCAGCTTGTGCGGGGTACGTGCGTAGATGTCCTCGACGCGCTTGAGCAGGTCACGGGCCACCGATTCGAAAGCTGGAAGCAGCTCGCGGGGGACGAAATTGCCTTCGAGCAGGGTGCGCAGGGAGGCGTGGCCAAAGTTGTCCACAGCCAGTTGTTCGCGGTGTTCGAAGGGGCGGGTGGCACCGACCGCGTGCAGGCGGCCGAGCAGTTGGCCGAGGCGGTAGAGCTGGTCGAGGTTGCCCGGCTCGGGCGCATGCCCGCCGCGGCGAGGGAACAGGGCAAAGCGAAAGCCCTGGTGCTCGAACAGCGAACGGCCGTCGTGCTGCAGCGGCGCAACCACCGGCACCTCGCAGTCGGCCAGTTCGGCGCTGTAGGCATGCTCTTCGAGAATGGCCGCGTCGCTCCAGCGCCCCGGGCGATAGAACTTGGCGATCAGCGGCTGCGCGTCCTCGATACCCACCTGGTAGACCCGGTTTTCGTAGCTGTTCAGTGCCAGGACACGGGCATCGCTGAGAAAGCCCAGGCTTTCCACGGCATCGAGCACGAGGTCGGGGGTGAGGGTGTCGAAGGGGTGGGACATACAGGGCTCCAGGCGCGGGGACAGCGTGGGCGCATGGTAGCGCATTCCTCGCGGCAACCGCGGGCTGCGCTATACCGGTACGCCCAGCAGTACATAGGAGGGATGGAACTGCACCCGGATCTCGCAGCCTGCCCGTACCTGATGCTGCTCCAGCCATGGCTGCTCGGCGATCGCGCACAAGGTCTGGCCGTTGCCCAATACCAGGCGCACTTCGCGTTGCTCGCCGTCATCGGCCAGGACTTCCTCGACCGTGGCCTTGAGGCAATTGCTGCCGTGCTCGGCCTGCTCATCGGCGCCCAGCAACTGCAGCCAACCCGCTTTGAGCAGCGCCAGCACCGTGGCGCCCAGGGTCAGCTCGAGCCGTTCGGTACTGCCACGGGTGATCAAGGCTTCAATCTCCAGCCCGCCGCCGAGGGTCAGGCTGATACGGTCATGCCGGCCTTCGCGGCGCAGGCCGCTGATCCGCCCCTGCAACTGGTTGCGGGCACTGGTGCGCAGCATCAGACGCCCGAGCAAGTCGAGGTCGCTGCTGTGCTCTGCGGCTTCGAGCATCTGTGTCTGCAAGGCTTGCAGGCGCTGGTACAGGCGCAGCACGCGTTCGCCCTCGGCGGACAGCCGTGCGCCGCCGCCACCACGGCCGCCCGTGCTGCGCTCGACCAGCGGCTGGTCGGCGAGGTTGTTGAGCTCGTCGATGGCGTCCCAGGCGGCCTTGTAACTGATGCCGGCGGCCTTGGCGGCGCGGGTGATCGAGCCTTGTTCGGCGACATGCTGCAGCAGGGCAATGCGCTGCGGGCGGCGGGCGATGTGCTGGGTGAGCAGGGCGGGCAGGGACATGGGCGGGGTTCGGTTGTGCGGAAGATCCCGCGACGTTGCCGCCCGCACCCGGTCAAGTCAAGCCTGATCGGGCCTTGGCGTGCGCGCCAGGCAATAGATGTCGACGCGCCGGGCGCCCTGTTTGCGCAACAGGCTGGCGATGGCCTGGGCGGTGGCGCCGGTGGTCAGCACATCATCGATTACCGCCAGGTGCAGGCCTTCGACATCAGCGCCCGGGGCGAGGGCGAAGGCCTGGCGCAGGTTGCGCCGCCGGGCCTTGGCGCCCAGGGCCTGCTGGGCCTGGGTGTCGCGTGTGCGTTCGAGCAGCTGTTCGTCGCAGGGCAGTTGCAGTTGCGTGGCCAGCCAGCGGGCCAGCATCGCCGCCTGGTTGAAGCCGCGTTGGCGCAGGCGGCGGCTGGCCAGGGGGACGGGCAACAAGCGATCAGGCCGTGGCAGGTGTTCGTTGAAGCGATGTTCCAGGGCCTGGCCGAGCAACTCTGCCATCAGGCGGCCCATCGGCCACTGGCTGTTGTGCTTGAAGCGGCTGATCAGGCTGTCGACCGGAAAGCCGTAATGCCACAACGCAACGACCTGGTGGAACGCCGGTGCGCGGCGGCGGCAGCTGGCGCAGGTAAAGCCGTCCATCGGCAGTGGCAGCCCGCAGCGGCGGCATTGTTCGTGGAGCCAGGGCAGTTCGCTTTCGCAGGCCATGCACAGTGGCCAGGGCTGTTGCGCGGGTTCGTCGCAGAGCAAACAGTGGTGATCAATATTTATACACTTGTAAGCCAGTGATTTTATGTTTGGTTGACAGTTCATGGTCCTTCCGTAAATATGCGGGCTATCCGTGATGCGCTGGCGGGCTTTCCTGTCCCGGCGTCAGTCAGACCATAGATAAGGAAACGCCGATGAGCGCCAGCACAATTGCAACCACACGTCACGACTGGTCCCTGGCCGAGGTCAAGGCGCTGTTCCAGCAGCCGTTCAACGACCTGCTGTTCCAGGCGCAGACCATGCATCGCGCGCACTTCGACCCCAACCGCGTACAGGTATCGACCTTGCTGTCGATCAAGACCGGCGCCTGCCCGGAAGACTGCAAGTACTGCCCGCAGTCCGGCCACTACAACACCGGGCTGGAAAAACAGAAGCTGATGGAAGTGCAGAAGGTGCTGGAAGAAGCCGCCCGGGCCAAGGCCATCGGCTCTACCCGGTTCTGCATGGGCGCTGCGTGGAAGCACCCGTCGGCCAAGGACATGCCTTACGTGCTGGAGATGGTCAAAGGGGTCAAGGCCATGGGCCTGGAAACCTGCATGACCCTCGGCAAGCTCGACCAGGAGCAGACCCTGGCCCTGGCTCAGGCCGGCCTGGACTACTACAACCACAACCTCGACACCTCGCCGGAGTTCTACGGCAGCATCATCACCACCCGTACCTACAGCGAGCGCCTGCAGACCCTGGCCTACGTGCGTGATGCCGGCATGAAGATCTGCTCCGGCGGCATCCTCGGCATGGGCGAGTCGCTGGACGACCGCGCAGGCCTGCTGATCCAGCTGGCCAACCTGCCTGAGCACCCGGAATCGGTGCCGATCAACATGCTGGTCAAGGTCGCCGGCACGCCGTTGGCTGAAGAGGAAGACGTTGACCCGTTCGATTTCATCCGCATGCTGGCCGTTGCCCGCATCCTCATGCCCAAGTCCCACGTGCGCTTGTCCGCCGGCCGTGAACAGATGAACGAGCAGATGCAGGCCCTGGCCTTCATGGCTGGCGCCAACTCGATCTTCTACGGCGAAAAACTGCTGACCACCGCCAACCCGCAGGCCGACAAGGACATGCAGCTGTTCGCCCGCCTCGGCATCAAGCCCGAAGCCCGTGAAGAGCATGCCGACGAAGTGCATCAGGCCGCCATCGAGCAGGCAGTGGTCGAGCAGCGCAACAGCGCGCTGTTCTACGACGCAGCCTCGGCCTGAGCATGGCCTTCGACCTCGCCGCGCGGCTGGCCGAACGGCGTGCCGCGGACCTTTACCGTCAGCGGCCACTGCTGCAGAGCCCGCAGGGGCCGCAGGTGGTGGTCGATGGCCAGCCGCTGCTGGCCTTCTGCAGCAACGACTACCTGGGCCTGGCCAACCACCCCGAGGTGATCAAGGCCTGGTGCGACGGCGCCGAGCGCTGGGGTGTCGGCGGCGGTGCCTCGCACCTGGTGATCGGCCACAGCACACCGCACCACCAGGTCGAGGAGGCATTGGCCGAATTGACCGGGCGCCCGCGGGCACTGTTGTTCTCCACCGGTTACATGGCCAACCTTGGCGCCATCACCGCGCTGGTGGGGCAGGGCGACACGGTGTTGCAGGACCGCCTCAACCATGCCTCGTTGCTGGATGGCGGGCTGCTCAGTGGGGCGCGCTTCAGCCGCTACCTGCACAACGATCCGGCCAGCCTGGCCAGCCGCCTGGGCAAGGCCACCGGCAATACGCTGGTGGTCACCGATGGCGTGTTCAGCATGGACGGCGACTGCGCCGACCTGCCGGCCCTGGCTGAAGTGGCCCGCGCCCGTGGCGCCTGGCTGATGGTCGACGATGCCCATGGCCTGGGTACCTTGGGTGCCAAGGGTGGCGGTATCGTCGAGCACTTCGGGCTGGGCATCGAGGATGTGCCGGTGTTGATCGGCACGCTGGGCAAAGCCTGTGGCACGGCGGGCGCCTTCGTCGCGGGCAGCGAGGAACTGATCGAAGCACTGGTGCAATTCGCCCGCCCCTACATCTACACCACCAGCCAACCACCGGCGCTGGCCTGCGCCACGCTCAAGGCGCTGGAGTTGCTACGCCGGGAGACCTGGCGTCGCGAGCACCTGGCGGCGTTGATCCGCCAATTCCGCGAGGGCGCCGAGCAGATCGGCCTTACGCTGATGGACAGCCACACGGCGATCCAGCCGATCCTGATCGGTGATGCCGCCCGGGCGATGGCGTTGTCGCGCCGGCTGCGCGAGCGTGGCCTGCTGGTGACGGCTATTCGCCCACCCACCGTACCCGCCGGCAGCGCGCGGCTGCGGGTGACGCTGAGCGCCGCCCACAGTGAGGCGCAGGTCCAGCTATTGTTGAATGCATTGGCCGAGTGTTATCCGCCGCTGGAGGCCGCCGATGCGTAACCGTTTGATCCTTCTGCCCGGCTGGGGGCTGGGTACCGCGTCACTGGAACCGCTGGCCGCCAGCCTGCGTGCCCAGGACCTGCGCTTGCAGGTAGAGCTGATGCCGCTGCCGGAGCTGCCCCACAGCGACGTGCAGGCCTGGGTCGAACACCTCGACCGGCAGTTGCCGACCGATGCCTGGCTGGGTGGCTGGTCGCTGGGTGGCATGCTTGCCAGCGCCTTGGCCCACAAGCGTGGCGACCACTGCTGCGGGCTGCTCACCCTGGCCAGCAATCCCAGTTTCGTCGCCCGGCCGGACTGGCCCCATGGCATGGCAGCGGACACCTTTGGCACCTTCCTCGATGGCTGCCGCAGCCATACGCAGGTCACCCTCAAGCGCTTCCGCACCCTGTGCAGCGACGGCGCGCTGCAGCCGCGCACCTTGTTGCGTCAGTTGGGGGTGGGCGTGCCCGATACCGACCCGTTGTACCTGGCCACCGGCCTGGAAGTGTTGGCCAAGCTGGATACCCGCGCGGCACTGGAGCAGTACGGCGGCCCACAACTGCATCTGTTTGCCGGCAGTGACGCGCTGGTTCCGGCGGAGGCGGCCAAGGCGTTGAGCGAGTTGTTGCCGGACGTGGAAGTCGGCCTGGTCGAAGACAGTTCCCACGCCTTCCTGCTGGAATATCCGCAGGAGCTGGCGGCGGGCATCAAGAGTTTTTTGCATGAGAGTGGCGATGACTGACCTTTCCCAGCCGAGCCTGCCCGGCGGCCTGCCAGACAAACGCCAGGTGGCGGCCTCGTTCTCCCGCGCCGCCGCCAGCTACGACAGTGTCGCAGCCCTGCAGCGTGCGGTGGGGGTGACTCTGCTGGAAAAACTACCGGCCGACCTGGCGCCTGAGCGCTGGCTTGATCTGGGCAGCGGCACGGGGCACTTCAGCCGGGTGCTGGCGGCGCGTTTCGCCGGTGCCAGCGGCGTGGCCATGGATATCGCCGAGGGCATGCTGCGCCATGCTCGTGAGCAAGGTGGTGCGCAATATCACGTGGCGGGCGATGCCGAGCGCCTGCCGCTGGCCGATGGTAGTGTCGACCTGCTGTTCAGCAGTTTGGCGGTGCAGTGGTGTGGCCAGTTCGGCAGTGTTTTGAGCGAGGCTGGGCGGGTGTTGCGTCCGGGCGGTGTGATGGCGTTCAGCAGCTTGTGTGTCGGTACTCTCGATGAGTTGCGCGCCAGCTGGCAGGCGGTAGACGGCATGGTCCACGTTAACCGCTTCCGCCATTTCGAGGACTACCAGCGCCTGTGCGCGGGCAGCGGCCTGGAGCTGCTCGGGCTGGAGCGCCGCGCCCATGTGCTGCACTACCCGGACGTGCGCAGCCTGACCCACGAACTCAAGGCCCTTGGCGCGCACAACCTCAACCCTGGGCGCCCTTCGGGGCTCACCGGGCGGGCGCGGATGCAGGGGCTGCTGCAGGCTTACGAGCAGTTCCGCCAGCCCCAGGGGCTGCCGGCCACCTATCAGGTGGTCTACGGTGTGCTGCGTCAATCTGCGGCAGAGGGGCAGTAACATGAACCAGGCTTATTTCATCGCCGGCACCGACACTGACGTTGGCAAGACCACCATCGCCGCCGGCCTGCTGCATGCGGCGCGTCAGCGTGACTTGAGTACCCTGGCAGCCAAGCCGGTGGCGTCCGGTTGTGTGGTCACCCCCAAGGGGTTGCGCAACAGCGATGCCCTGGCGCTTATCGATGAAAGCTCGATCAAGCTGCCTTATGAGCAGGTCAATCCTTTCGCCTTCGAGCCGGCCATCGCCCCCCATGTCGCCGCGCGCGAAGCCGGGGTAGCGCTGAGTGTGCCGACGTTGCTGGAAGCCATGCACCATGTGCTGGCACAGAGTGCCGATTTCACCCTGGTCGAAGGTGCCGGGGGATGGCGCGTGCCGCTTTCGGACCACGCCAACCTGTCGGACCTGGCGATTGCCCTGAAGCTGCCGGTGATCCTGGTGGTTGGCGTGCGCCTCGGGTGTATCAACCACGCCCTGCTCAGTGCCGAGGCGATTGCCCGGGATGGCCTGCAACTGGCCGGTTGGGTGGCGAATATCGTCGACCCACGGACATCGCGGTTGGAAGATAACCTTTCCAGCCTGGCCGAGCGGCTGCCCGCGCCTTGCCTGGGGCGGGTGCCATGGCTCAAGCAGGCGAGTGCGGATGCAGTGGCCGCGCATCTGCAGCTGGATCTGCTGGACTAGACGGCCTGCCGGATGGCGGCATGATCCGGTCTATTGGCTGGCACTGGGCTATTAGGGATTTAAACGGGCCTTTTTCCGGCTGGCCTGCTTTAATAAGCCCTGTTCATTACCCAGCGTCACGGAGTCCTGACATGGAAATCAACGCAAGCTCCGCCTTCTACGCAGGCCTGGGGGCTATCCAGAACGGGCAGAACCGCGTCGACCAGGCCGCCCAGCAGATCGCCAGTGGCGCCGTCGAGCGTGGCAACACCAGCCAGTCCACCGACTACCAGGCCGAGCGCCTGCGTGGCGTCGACCGCAGCCAGCAGATGGACCTGGCCACCAGCACCGTGCAACTGGCGCTGGGCAAGCAGGAAGTCGAACTGGGCGTCAAAGTCGCCAAGGCCTCGGACGAAATGCTCGGTCGGTTCATCGACACCTACGCCTGATCGTCACCTCACATTCAGCAACATCGCGGGGCAAGCCCGCTCCCACGCCCCGCCCTGCGGCATTGCGTGGGAGTGGGCTTGCCCCGCCATGCGTTTAGAGGGTGGTGGCGTAAATGTCATGTTGGGCGGCGTAAATGACACTGAGCCTTCCTTGACATCGCAGCCACCTAAACGTAAGTTTCAAACAACTGTTTGATCGATAGCCGCCAAGCGTTGGTCGGTGTCAGCGGTCTCCCCAGAGAACTCATCACAGAGGTTCATCGCAATGCCTGATTACAAAGCTCCCTTGCGTGATATCCGCTTCGTCCGCGACGAACTGCTTGGCTATGAGGCGCACTATGCGAGCCTGCCGGCCTGCCAGGACGCCACGCCAGACATGGTGGACGCGATTCTTGAAGAAGGCGCGAAATTCTGTGAGCAGGTATTGGCCCCGCTGAACCGTGTCGGTGACCTGGAAGGCTGCACCTGGAGCGAGTCGGGCGTGAAAACGCCGACCGGTTTCAAGGAAGCCTACGAGCAATTCGTCGAAGGCGGCTGGCCGAGCCTGGCCCATGACGTCGAGCATGGCGGCCAGGGCCTGCCTGAGTCGCTGGGCCTGGCCCTGAGCGAGATGGTCGGTGAGTCGAACTGGTCGTGGGGCATGTACCCAGGCCTGTCCCACGGCGCGATGAACACCATCTCCGAGCACGGCACCCCCGAGCAGCAGCACACCTACCTGACCAAGCTGGTGTCCGGCGAGTGGACCGGCACCATGTGCCTGACCGAGCCGCACTGCGGTACCGACCTTGGCATGCTGCGCACCAAGGCCGAGCCTCAGGCCGACGGCAGCTACAAGGTGTCCGGCACCAAGATCTTTATCTCGGCCGGTGAACACGACATGGCCGACAACATCGTTCATATCGTCCTGGCCCGCCTGCCCGATGCGCCTGCCGGCACCAAAGGCATTTCGCTGTTCATCGTGCCCAAGTTCCTGCCAAACGCCGAAGGTGGCGTCGGTGAGCGCAACGGCGTGAGCTGCGGCTCGCTCGAGCACAAGATGGGCATCCACGGCAACGCCACCTGCGTCATGAACTTCGACAGCGCCACCGGCTACCTGATCGGCCCAGCCAACAAGGGCCTGAACTGCATGTTCACCTTCATGAACACCGCACGCCTGGGCACCGCACTGCAGGGCCTGGCCCACGCTGAAGTGGCGTTCCAGGGCGGCCTGAAGTACGCCCGTGATCGCCTGCAGATGCGCTCCCTGACGGGCCCGAAAGCGCCTGAAAAGGCGGCCGACCCGATCATCGTCCACCCCGACGTGCGCCGCATGCTGCTGACCATGAAGGCCTTCGCCGAAGGTAACCGTGCGATGGTCTACTTCACCGCCCAGCAGGTGGATATCGTCAAGTACAGCCAGGATGAAGAGGCCAAGAAAAAGGCCGACGCACTGCTGGCCTTCCTCACCCCGATCGCCAAGGCCTTCATGACCGAAGTCGGCTTTGAAGCTGCCAACCACGGCGTGCAGATCTACGGTGGCCACGGCTTCATCGCCGAGTGGGGCATGGAGCAGAACGTGCGCGACAGCCGCATTTCCATGCTGTACGAAGGCACCACCGGCATCCAGGCCCTCGACCTGCTCGGCCGCAAGGTGCTGATGACCCAGGGCGAGGCGCTCAAAGGCTTCACCAAGATCGTCCACAAGTTCTGCCAGGGCCAGGAAGGCAACGCTGCTACCAAAGAGTTCGTCGAGCCACTGGCGGCGATCAACAAGGAGTGGGGCGAGCTGACCATGAAGATCGGCATGGCGGCGATGAAGGATCGCGAGGAAGTCGGTGCCGCTTCGGTGGATTACCTGATGTATTCCGGCTATGCCTGCCTGGCCTACTTCTGGGCCGACATCGCTCGCCTGGCCGCCGAGAAGTTGGCTGCCGGCACCAGCGAAGAGGCGTTCTACACCGCCAAGCTGCAGACTGCGCGCTTCTACTTCCAGCGCATCCTGCCGCGCACCCGCACGCATGTCGCGGCGATCCTGTCTGGTGCCGACAACCTGATGGCGATGAAGGAAGACGATTTCGGTCTGTCCTACTAAGCCTGCCGGCTGTAGCAAAACCGTCTGCCGTTATCGGCAGGCGGTTTTTTTTTGCCCATCGATTCAGGTGGCCAAGTGGCAGAGGTCCGCCAGGCAGGGGTTCAGGCATCTCCAACGCGATCACGGAGCAAGCCCGTTCTTGCAAAAAGAAGGGAAAAGTCTGCAGAGATGTCGCATCCAGTAACGAGTGTGCCTCAAGCATGCACACCTGCCTGCCGTTAACCCGACGTCAAAATTTCATCTATTCAGGTGCACAGTGGATGAAGTAGGGGCACAATGCCATTATTGATCTGCCGGGTCGGAGATTACCCTTGTTTCGTCTATCCGCTGTACGCGCGAGCCACTTCCTGCCTTCGCTGATTCTTTTGCTGTCGGGCCTTGCCGCGGCCTATGTGAGGGACCTGAGTGTCTTCTTCACATCGCTGTTCAATGTGCTGCCCACCTTGGTCCTGCTGCTGGGCGGGGCCTATTGCGCGGTGTATCGCCGGCAGCGCGAGCTGTTCCTGATGGTCACGGTATACATCGCCTATTTCCTGCTCGACACCCAGACCGACTTCTACCGCGACAATGGCCGGGTGCGCGAGGATGCTGCGGTGATCTTCCACCTGGTCTGCCTGCTGCTCCCGGCGTTGTTCGGCCTGTATGCGGCCTGGCAGGAACGTACCCACCTGGCCCAGGACATGCTCGCCCGCTTTGCCGTGCTGTTTGCTGTCGGCAGCGTGGCGCTGGCGCTGGAGCAGAGCTTCCCCGAGGCCCTGTTGGGCTGGCTGGCGGAGATCCGCTGGCCGTCGCTGCATGGCCAGTGGATGAGCCTTATCCAGTTGGCCTACCCGCTGTTCATCGTCGTGTTCATCCTGCTGGTGGTGCAGTACCTGCGCGAGCCCCGGCCCTTGCATGCGGCACAGGTCATCGGGCTGATCGGTATCTTCTGGATGCTGCCCAAAACCTTCATTCTGCCGTTCACCCTGAACATCATGTGCAGCCAGGTGATGCTGATGATCGCTGCCGCCGTCTCCCACGAGGCCTATCAGATGGCCTTCCGCGACGAACTGACCGGCCTGCCGGGGCGCCGCGCATTGAACGAACGCATGCAGCGGTTGGGGCGCAACTACGTGATCGCCATGACCGACGTCGACCACTTCAAGAAATTCAACGATACCCATGGCCATGACGTCGGTGACCAGGTTCTGCGCCTGGTGGCCAGCCGCCTGTCCAAAGTCACCGGTGGTGGCCGAGCCTACCGCTATGGCGGCGAGGAGTTTGCCCTGGTGTTCGCTGGCAAGACCGCCGAGGAATGCCTGCCGCACCTGGAGGCGGTGCGCGAGATGATCGCCAACTACGCCATTCAGCTTCGCGACCAGAGCAACCGCCCGCAGGATGATGGCGCCGGCCGACAACGCCGTGCTGGCAACGGCAGCAGTACGGTTTCGGTCACCATCAGCATCGGTATCGCCGAGCGCCAGCTTGAGCATCGCAACCCCGAGCAAGTGCTCAAGTCCGCGGACCAGGCCCTGTACAGCGCCAAGGGCGCGGGGCGTAACTGCGTGATGACCTTCGGCCAGCAATCACAGCGCGGTGCCATTCGAATGGCGTGACCATGGCTGACCATTCGGTCGGATGATGACCCTATGTCTCGAAAAAGTTGTTCGGTTACACTGGCTACAACCCAGTGCCGCGGTCCCGTCGGACCGCCCCGAGCCTTATAGCGAGAGGTTGTCATGGCTGAATATAAAGCGCCCCTGCGCGATATGCGCTTCGTTCTCAATGAAGTCTTCGACGTGGCCACACTCTGGTCGCAGCTGCCTGCCCTGGCCGAGACGGTCGATGCCGACACCGCCATGGCCGTGCTGGAAGAGGCCGGCAAGGTCACCAGCAAGACCATTGCCCCGCTGAGCCGCGCCGCTGACGAAGAAGGCTGCCACTGGGACAACGGCGTAGTGCGCACCCCGGCAGGCTTCATCGAGGCCTACCAGACCTTTGCCGAAGGTGGCTGGGTGGGCGTGGGTGGCGATCCGCAGTTCGGCGGCATGGGCATGCCCAAGGCGATTTCCGCCCAGGTCGAAGAGATGGTCAACGCCTCGAGCCTGGCGTTTGGCCTGTACCCGATGCTCACCGCCGGTGCCTGCCTGTCGATCAACGCCCACGCCAGTGAGGCGCTGAAGGAGAAATACCTGCCGAACATGTACGCCGGCGTCTGGGCCGGTTCCATGTGCCTGACCGAGCCCCACGCCGGTACCGACCTGGGCATCATCCGCACCAAGGCCGAACCGCAGGCCGACGGCAGCTACAAGGTCAGCGGCACCAAGATCTTCATCACCGGTGGCGAGCACGACCTCACCGAGAACATCATTCATCTGGTGCTGGCCAAGCTGCCGGACGCACCGGCCGGCCCCAAAGGCATTTCGCTGTTCCTGGTGCCCAAGTTCCTGGTCAACGAAGACGGCAGCCTCGGTGCGCGCAACCCGGCCAACTGCGGCTCGATCGAGCACAAGATGGGCATCCAGGCCTCGGCCACCTGCGTGATGAACTTCGACGAGGCAGTCGGCTATATCGTGGGTGAGCCGAACAAGGGCCTGGCCGCCATGTTCACCATGATGAACTACGAGCGCCTGGGTGTTGGCATCCAGGGCCTGGCCTCGGCCGAGCGCTCGTACCAGAACGCCGTCGAGTACGCCCGCGACCGCCTGCAGAGCCGCGCGCCGACCGGCCCGCAGGCCAAGGACAAGGTCGCCGACCCGATCATCGTTCACCCGGACGTGCGTCGCATGCTGCTGACCATGAAAGCGCTGATCGAGGGTGGCCGGGCCTTCTCGAGCTACGTGGCGCTGCAACTCGACAGTGCCAAGTACAGCGAAGACGCCGCGACCCGCAAGCGCAGCGAAGAACTGGTGGCCCTGCTGACGCCAGTGGCCAAGGCCTTCCTCACCGACCTGGGCCTGGAGTGCACCGTGCACGGCCAGCAGGTGTTCGGTGGCCACGGCTATATCCGTGAGTGGGGTCAGGAGCAACTGGTACGTGATGTGCGCATCACCCAGATCTACGAAGGCACCAACGGCATCCAGGCCCTGGACCTGGTCGGTCGCAAGGTGGTGGCCAGCGGCGGCGCCTACTACCAGCTGTTTGCCGACGAGATCCGCCAGTTTGTCGTAGCCGCTGGCAGCGAGTTGGGTGAGTTCACCAAGCCGCTGGCGGCGTCCCTCGACCAGCTCGACGAACTGACGGCCTGGGTGCTGGACAAGGCCAAGGGCAACCCTAACGAGATCGGTGCGGCGTCGGTGGAGTACCTGCACGCGTTCGGTTACGTCGCCTATGCCTACATGTGGGCACTGATGGCCCGTGCGGCCAAGGCGGGCGAGGGCGATGCCGACTTCTACGGGGCCAAGCTGGGAACCGCACGGTTCTACTTCGCGCGGCTGTTGCCACGGGTGCATTCGTTGGTGGCTTCGGTGAAGGCGGGGAGCGATTCGCTCTATCTGCTGGACGCTGAACAGTTCTGATCAATCTGTGGGCTGCCCTGCCGCCCACTCCAGCCCGTCTGGCCCCTTGATCGGCAGCGCTTACGCAGGGGCACTACTTTCGTGGCCCTGTTTGTGATTAATCGGAAAGCTGGAAGCATCACCACCTGCTGACCTCGCCGTTTGCCAATGAATCCTTTTGTAAGCTTTGTCTTACATGACGTGGTGACTTTTCGCCCCTTTCCTAAGATTGGATCCACGGTTACTCTTTCTTACATGGACGTAGCGCAGGAAGCGCAATGGACAAACAGGGACACGAAAGGATCCTGCCAGGACGGTGGGGAGATAAGGATGTCAAAGGGAAACAGTCTAGGAAACCTCGCTTCGGCGGGGTTTTCTTTGTGCCTGTGTTTTTTCAGCCGAGCACGTCCAGCGGTGACACACCCAGCTGACGCGCGTCGGTCTCTGCTTCCAGCAGGGTGCGCAGCAGCTCCACAGACGCCTGCTGGCGCTGGGCATCGCGGAATACCAGGCCGACCTTCAGCGGTACCCGCGGCTCGCTCAAGGGCTTCCACAGCAGTGCCTGGTCATCCTCGGCAGCCTCTTTGGCCCGCCCTGGCAGGACGGTGGCCAGCGCCGTGTGCGCCAGGCTGTCGAGAATCCCCGCCATGTTGTTCATCTCTGCCTGTACCTGCGGCCTGCGGCCCAGGTTGGCCAGTTGCGCCTTCCAGATCTGGCGGATCTGGAACTCTTCACCCAGCATCAGCATCGGCAGTTCGGCCGCCTGGCGTAGCGAGACCTTCTTGAAGTCTTTCAAGGGGTGGGTATTGGGGATGACCAGCTGCAATTCGTCCTCATACAGCAACAAGCCGTGCAGTCCCGGTTGGCGCGGTGGCAGGTAGCTGATCCCGATATCCAGGTTGCCGTTGAGCAAGCGTCGCTCGATCTCCAGCCCCGACAGTTCATAGATCTGCACCACAAGGTGCGGCTGAGCCTTGCGCACGCGTTCCAGCAGCTGCGGCACCAGGCTTGGCCGCACGGTCTGCAGCACGCCGATGGCCAGGGTACGCAGCGACTGGCCCTTGAAGTTGCGCATGGCCTCGTGGGCCCGCTGCAGGCCATCGAGCAGTGGCAGAGCGTGGTTGTACAGGGTGTGGGCGGCCAGGGTTGGCAGCAGGCGTTTGTTGCTGCGTTCGAACAGGCTCAGGTCGAGGCTGTGCTCCAACTGACGGATCTGTTGCGACAGGGCCGGCTGGGACAGTGACAGGCGTTCGGCGGCGCGGCCCACATGGCCTTCTTCATACACCGCGACGAAATAACGCAGTTGGCGAAAATCCATAAGTGATACTTATCGAAAAAGCTGCAAAATCCAAATGGCCCCGAAGCGCCCCGAGGCCTAGTCTATCGCCGTATTCCAGTGGGTTACAGCGATCATCGAGGCGATTGTTACCCCGGATGAAAAACACTTTTGATAGGCAAGGCAAAATATCAAATCCGGCATTCGACCGGAGGCCTTGACCGCCGCCGACCGTGAATGGCTGGAGCCCTGATGAACCTGTTCAACCTGCGCCGCCCGGCCCCTGCCGTGGCAGCTCCCAAGCCGGTACCGATGCCCGAGCCCGCCACGGCGCAGCTATCGCGTGAACGGCTGATGCCCGGCAGCGAGCGTGCGGCGCAGGTGTTCGTGCGTGGCCAGGGTTCCTGGCTGTGGGACAGTGAAGGGCATGCCTACCTGGATTTCACCCAGGGCGGCGCGGTCAACAGCCTCGGCCACAGCCCGAACGTGCTGGTCAAGGCGTTGGGCAACCAGGCCCAGGCATTGATCAACCCGGGCGCGGGTTACCACAGCCGCAGCCTGCTCAGGCTGGTCGAGCTCCTGTGCCAGAGCACCGGCAGCGACCAGGCCTACCTGCTCAACAGCGGCGCCGAAGCCTGTGAAGGGGCGATCAAGCTGGCGCGCAAGTGGGGCCAGCTGCACCGTAACGGCGCCTACCACATCATTACCGCCAGCCAGGGCTGCCACGGGCGAAGCCTGGGTGCGCTGTCGGCTTCCGACCCGTTGCCGTGCAACCGCTGCGAGCCGGGGCTGCCGGGTTTCAGCAAGGTGCCGTTCAACGACCTCGCCGCGCTGCATGCGGCAGTGGACTCGCGCACCGTGGCGATCATGCTCGAACCGATCCAGGGTGAGGCCGGGGTGATCCCGGCCACCCGTGAATACCTCAAGGGTGTCGAGCAGTTGTGCCGTGAACTGGGCATCCTGCTGATCCTCGACGAGGTGCAAACCGGCGTAGGGCGTTGCGGTGCCCTGTTGGCGGAACACACCTACGGCGTGCGGGCCGACATCGTCACCCTGGGCAAGGGCCTGGGCGGCGGTGTGCCACTGGCGGCGTTACTGGCCCGTGGCTCGGCCTGCTGCGCCGCCCCCGGCGAGCTGGAAGGCAGCCACCACGGCAACGCACTGATGACCGCCGCTGGGCTTGCGGTGTTGCAGACCGTGCTGGAGCCGGGGTTCTTCGAGCAGGTACAGGACAGCGGTCGGCACCTGCGCGACGGCCTCAGCCGCCTGGCCGGGCGCTATGGCCAGGGCGAAGTGCGCGGCCAGGGCCTGCTGTGGGGCCTGCAGTTGCGCGATGACGCCGCCGCAGCCTTGGTCGAGGCCGCGCTGCATGAAGGGCTGCTGCTCAATGCACCGCAGGCCGATGTGGTGCGCTTCTCGCCGGCCCTGACCGTGAGCAAGGGCAACATCGACGAGATGCTCCTGCGCCTGGCCCGCGCCTTTGCCCGTGTGCACGCCCAGCAAGCCAACCGCCGCGAAGTGTCGGCCTGACCGCGCACCCGGGGTAACGAATTTCAACGAACCGTCTCGCGTTTCTGCGCATCGCCCTTGGCCTGTAGTGTTTGGCTCGGGGCGTTTTTTTTGCCTGGCGTTCAGTGATGGAACCACCGGGCGGTGCGGCTAGTCTTTGTTGAAACCCTTCAAGGAGCGTTTCGCATGGATTTCATTCGCATCATCATCGCCATCATCCTGCCGCCACTGGGGGTTTTCCTCCAGGTGGGTTTCGGTGGGGCGTTCTGGCTGAACATCCTGCTGACCTTGCTGGGGTACATTCCGGGCATCGTGCATGCGGTGTACATCATCGCCAAGCGTTGATGCCCGGGTAGCCTCATCGCCGGCAAGCCGGCTCCCACAGGCAAAGTGCAGGTCTTGAGTTCGGCGCGCTCAGGTGGGAGCCGGCTTGCCGGCGAAAGGGCTGCAAGGCAGCCCCGTCCATCTACCGGCCCAACACCCGGCAATAGAACTTCCACTCCTGCTCCAGCGCATGCGCCAGGTTCGCCGCCTGGCGAAACCCATGCCGCTCGCCGGGATAGAAATGCCCCTCGGCCTCGATGCCGTTGGCCCTGAGGGCGTCGAATATGCTGCGGGTCTGCTCCGGCACCACCACCGCGTCCAGCTCGCCCTGGAAGAACACCACCGGCACCTTGATCCGCCCGGCGTGCAGCAGCGGCGTGCGCTGGCGATAACGTTCGGCATCGCGCAGCGGGTCGCCGATCAACCAGTCGAGATAATCGCCCTCGAACTTGTGGGTCGCGCGGCCAAGTGCCTCAGGGTCGCTGACGCCATAAAGGCTGGCACCGGCGCGGAAGACCTGGCGGAACGCCAAGGCGCACAAGGTGGTATAGCCGCCGGCGCTGCCGCCGCGGATAAAGGCCTGGCTCGGCTCGATCAGGCCCTGTGAGGCGAGGTGGGCGACGGCGGCGCAGGCATCCTCCACGTCGCTCTCGCCCCAGCGCAGATGCAATGCCTGGCGGTAGGCACGGCCATAGCCGCTGCTGCCGCGGTAGTTGAGGTCGGCGACGGCGAAACCACGCTGGGTCCAGTACTGGATGCGTGGGTCGAGCACCGGGTAGCAGGCCGAGGTCGGGCCGCCGTGGATGAACACCAACAGTGGCGACGGTGTGCCACCGGCCATGGCAGGGTAGAAAAAGCCGTGGGCTACGCCATCGCCGCTGGCGTAGCGGATCGGCTGCGGGGTGCTGATGTGCGCGGCAGGCAGTACTTGCGCGCCGCCTGCCAGTACCTGGACGTCATGGTTGCTGCGGTCGATGGCGATCACTGCCGGCGGGCTGATCGGCGATGCGGCGATGGCGTAGATATGCCCTGCATCCATGGCCAGGCTGCGAAAGCGCGTATAGGCGCTGGCGTAACGCACCATCTCGCCCGTGTTGCTGCGTAGCCCGAGCTGGCCGAAGCCGTCCTCGAACCAGCTGGCCAGGTAGCTTTGCGGGCCAAGTGCCAGCCAGGTGCACGGCCCAAGTTGCCAGGGAGCCGCGGCGTGGTCGGCAATTGTCGAGGGCAGGCGCTGCCAGTGCCCATCGACCTCGCCCCAGGGCTGCCAGTAGCCGTCGAGGTCAGACAGGCAGTACAAGCGGCCCTGAGCATCGAAGCGCGGTTGTTGCAGGGACTCTGCGCCGCCGGCGATGCAGTGTGGTGCCCCCCACGCACCGCTGGCATCGCGCTTGCGACACATCAAGCGGGTGACGGTCCAGGGCTGATGCGGGCGGTCCCATTCAATCCAGGCCAGGCGGCAGCCATCGGCGCTGATGGCCGGTGTGGCATAGAAGTCGGCGCCTTCGGCGAGCACATCGCGCCGGCCTTCGGCAAGGGCAACCAAGCGGTGCTCGACGTGGCTGCCATGACGCTCCTCGACCGCCAGCACCTCACCCGCGTGCCACAACAAGTCGCCGTAACGGCAATCGATGTGCTGGGTCAGCCCGCGAGGTGGCGTGCCATCGAGCGCCTGGAGATAGACCTGTTGATCGTTCTCGTTGACGAACGCCAGGCCATCACCCGTGAGGCAGAAGCTGCCGCCACCATATTCGTACACCCGGCTGCGCACACTGAAGCCATCGGGGGTGAGGCAGTGGGCCTGTTGGTTGCGCCAGTGCCAGATACGGCAAGCGCCGTCGGCTGGGCGGAATTCATTCCAGAACAACCCTTGCTCACCGGCCTTGAGCTCGGCGAAGTCGGTGCCGGCGGCCACCGCCTGTGCGGCGCTGAATTCAGCCGCGGGCGATGACATGGGAGTTGCGCTCATTGCGGAAAGTCAGCTCTTCGATGGCAAGGGTGGCGTGCTCTGCCTCCTCGCGGGCCTTGAGGATGATGCCGTGGTCCGGCGATTTGCCGCACACAGGGTCGGCCTTGCTGGCATCGCCGGTGAGCATGAACGCCTGGCAGCGGCAGCCGCCGAAGTCCTTTTCCTTCTCGTCGCACGAGCGGCAGGGTTCGGGCATCCACTCATAACCGCGGAAGCGGTTGAAGCCGAACGAGTCGTACCAGATGTGGTGCAGGTCATGCTCGCGCACATTGGGGAACTGCACCGGCAACTGGCGCGCGCCATGGCACGGCAGGGCGGTGCCGTCGGGGGTGATGGTCAGGAACAGGCTGCCCCAGCCGTTCATGCAGGCTTTGGGGCGCTCTTCGTAGTAGTCCGGGGTGACGAAGATCAGCTTGCAGGGGTGGCCTTCGGCCTTGAGCTTGGCGCGATACTCGTTGGTGATGCACTCGGCGCGCTCCAGCTGCTCGCGGGTTGGCAGCAGGCCCAGGCGGTTGAGCTGCGCCCAGCCGTAGAACTGGCAGGTGGCGAGTTCGACGAAGTCGGCTTCCAGGGCGATGCACAGTTCGATGATGCGGTCGATCTTGTCGATGTTGTGCCGGTGCGTGACGAAGTTGAGCACCATCGGGTAGCCGTGGGCCTTCACTGCCCGGGCCATCGCCAGTTTCTGCGCGAACGCCTTCTTCGAGCCGGCCAGCAGGTTGTTCACTTGCTCGTCGCTGGCCTGGAAGCTGATCTGGATATGGTCCAGCCCGGCCTCTTTGAAGGCGGCAATCTTCTGCTCGGTCAGGCCGATGCCGGAGGTGATCAGGTTGGTGTAGTAACCCAGGCGCCGGGCTTCGCCGATCAGTTCGGCGAGGTCTTGGCGCACCAGCGGCTCGCCGCCGGAAAAACCGATTTGCGCAGCGCCCATCTCGCGGGCTTCGGCCATCACCTTGAACCACTGCTCGGTCGTCAGCTCCTTGCCCTGCTCGGCGAAGTCCAGCGGGTTGGAGCAGTACGGGCACTGCAACGGGCAGCGGTAGGTGAGCTCGGCCAGCAGCCACAAGGGCAGGCCGACCGGCACCTCAGGCGAGGGTGATCCAGTGTTCGGCACGGGCCACCTCCATGAATTGCTCGATATCGTCGGCGACTTCGGGCACACCGGGGAACTGCTGTTCAAGCTCGCTGATGATCGCCGCAACACTGCGTTGGCCATCGACCAGCCCGCCGATCAGACCGGCGCTGTCGTTGAGCTTGATCATGCCTTCGGGGTACAGCAGCACATGGCCCTTCTGCGCCGGCTCGTACTGGAAACGGTAGCCGGGGCGCCAGGCGGGCACCTGTTCACGATTGAAGCTCATAGGGCGATCCCCTTGTGCCAGACCCGTTCAGCCGTGACGCTGTGATAGGGCGGGCGGTTCAGTTCATAGGCCATGCTCATGGCGTCGAGCATGCTCCAGAGGATATCCAGCTTGAACTGCAGGATCTGAAGCATGCGCTCCTGCCCGGCACGGGTGGTGTAGTGCTTCAGGGTAATCGCCAGGCCGTGTTCCACATCGCGGCGGGCCTGGCCCAGGCGGGTGCGGAAGTACTCATAGCCGGCCGGGTCGATCCACGGGTAGTGCTGCGGCCAGCTGTCCAGCCGCGACTGGTGGATCTGCGGGGCGAACAGTTCGGTCAGCGAGCTGCTGGCAGCCTCCTGCCAACTGGCGCGGCGGGCGAAGTTGACGTAGGCGTCGACGGCAAAGCGCACGCCGGGCAGCACCAACTCCTGGCTGCGCAACTGGTCCGGGTCCAGGCCCACGGCCTGGCCCAGGCGTAGCCAGGCCTCGATGCCGCCGTCCTCGCCTGGGGCGCCGTCATGGTCGAGCAGGCGCTGGATCCACTCGCGGCGCACTTCGCGGTCCGGGCAGTTGGCCAGGATCGCCGCATCCTTCATCGGGATGTTGACCTGGTAATAGAAGCGGTTGGCCACCCAGCCCTGGATCTGCTCGCGGCTGGCGCGGCCCTGGTACATCGCCACGTGAAACGGGTGATGGATGTGGTAATAGGCGCCCTTGGCGCGCAGGGCCTGCTCGAATTCGGCAGGGGACATCGGTGTTGCGTCATTCATTCAGCGCACTCCCTTGGAATGAAACATCGGCCCCTGTGGGAGCGGGTTTACCCGCGAATGCTTCGGTGCAATCACTGCCGCATTCGCGGGTGAACCCGCTCCCACAGGCTTGTGCAGCACCTTCACAATTCGATGCTCATGCCATCGAAGGCCACTTCCACACCCCGACGCAGCACCTCGGCCTTTTCCGGCGAGTCTTCGTCGAGGATCGGGTTGGTGTTGTTGATGTGGATAAGCACCTTGCGCTGGCGCCCGAAGCCGTCCAGCACTTCGAGCATGCCGCCTGGGCCGTTCTGCGCCAGGTGGCCCATCTCGCGGCCGGTGCGGGTGCCAACACCGCGACGTTGCATCTCATCATCCTCCCACAGGGTGCCGTCGACCAGCAGGCAGTCGGCGCCGTGCATCATCTGCAACAGCTTGTCGTCGACTTGGCCCAGGCCAGGGGCATAGAACAGCTTGCCGCCGGTGCGGGTGTCCTCCACCAGCAGGCCCAGGTTGTCGCCCGGGTGCGGGTCGAAGCGGTGC
The DNA here is from genome assembly GCF_024749065.1 of Pseudomonas sichuanensis. NCBI lineage: Bacteria > Pseudomonadati > Pseudomonadota > Gammaproteobacteria > Pseudomonadales > Pseudomonadaceae > Pseudomonas > Pseudomonas sichuanensis. The sequence goes on from NZ_CP087185.1 coordinate 461,732, forward strand.
GGCGAGTAAGGCGGTGCGGCGCTGCGCAGGGGGAAGGGGGTGAAGCGCAGGTTGGGGCAGGCGTCGATCACGAAGCTGCCTTCGAGCTCGATGCGGTTCCAGGTCAGGCCGCCGTTCCAATGGCTGAGCATGGTGAACAGCGGGAAACCGGTGGTCAGGTCCTGGTGGACCATGTCGGTGCACCACACCTTGTGCGGGCAGCCTTCGCGCAGGCTGAGCAGGCCGGTGGTGTGGTCGATCTGGCTGTCGAGCAAAACGATAGCGTCGATGCCGGTATCGCGCAGGGCGCGGGCCGGCTGCATGGGCGCAAAGGCCTGCAACTGGGCGCGGATGTCGGGCGAGGCGTTGCACAGGATCCAGTGCTCGCCGTCGTCGGACAGGGCGATCGACGACTGGGTGCGCGCGCTGGCGCGCAGGGTGCCGTCGCGGTAGCCCTTGCAGTTGACGCAGTTGCAGTTCCACTGGGGGAACCCGCCGCCGGCGGCGGAACCGAGAATCTGGATGTACATGGCTGATCTTTACCCGAAAACCGTATCCGAAAAACGACAACGCCCCGGCTGGCCGAGGCGTCGAATCACACTGGCGCTTAGCGGCTGGCGAAGTACATGGTGACTTCGAAGCCGATACGCAGGTCGGTGTAGGCAGGTTTGGTCCACATGGGTTGACTCCTTCCGGATGGGGTGGGTTGATCGGTTACTCATTGGGCCGCGCTTGGAGTGCGCGGTTCCATTGGCTGAGATTGCGCTATCTTACAAGAAAAATTTGTACTGAAAGGTTAATTCTTCGAAAAGCGCCATTGCATGATGGGTAACAATCGGCTGCGCGTCAGTGCCAGCTCGTGTTTGGTGCCGCAGCGTTGGCGAGGCATAGCCAACCGTGCTCGGCGTCGAGCAACCGGCGCAGGAGGTCGTCCAGATGCGCTTGCCCGACAGTGAGAATAGACCTGCTCATGTGGGAAAGATCCGAATTTTGTGTCGCCAGATGTGCCTGCCACGCCCATTCCGCGACTTCGGCGTTGCCCATGGCGCTTTCTTCTAACTGCCCGGCAAGCTGCTGGCGGGCGTTGCTGTCGAGGCTAACACCACCCTCCAGCAACTGGAGCAGGTGCCCGAGGATCTGCTCATGACTGGCATGGGGTGATTGCACGCCGAACAGCAGCCCGCCAACTCCTTCGACCTGACGAAAGGCGCTGAACACGGCATATCCCAGCTGCAGCTCGACCCGCAGGCGTTGGTACACCGGGCCTTGCAGCAAGTGTGCGAGCAGGCGGCCGGCCGCCTGCAGCTCAGTCGGTAACGGGCAGAACAGCAGCAGTGCCGGCTCGCTGCCAGACGTGTGTACCTGCCGCCACTGCCGGCCAGTGATCGCCACCTTCGCCCTGGGTGTGCCGGGTTGGCCCATGATCCCCTGCAAAGCAGCCCCCAGGGGGTTGTGCTGGGATGCCGCGAAGCCCACTGCCAGGCCCTGCCAGCGGGCTTGCTGCCACAGTGAGTCGAGCCAGGGCGGGGTGAGGATGCAGGATGGCTGCGGTTGTTCCTCACCGGCCATCAGCGCATCCGGTAGTGCCTTGAGCAGGGCACGTATCGGGATCAGCCCCGGTTCCACGGCAGCAGGGGCAGTCCAGTGCTCGGCGGCGGGGCTTTGCATGAGCGCGAGGGCCTCTTCGATACCTCTGATCACCGCCATCGGCTGGCCGGCGGCCTGCAGTTGCCAGTACTCACCGCTGGCACTGAAACGCAACTGCAGGGCAACACGCTCGGCGCGCTCCTGCAGCGGTTGCAGGGCGCGTTCGATGATTGCCTGGAAGCGTTGGCGCAGCGGTGACGGGATATGCCAACGCAAGTAGAGGCTGGCGAACTGGCGGTTGGGCGGCAGGTTGTCGTCGAGGGTCAGGGCCGTGGGTAGTGGGGCGCTGCGGGCTGGCATCGTGCTGTCCAGCAGCGGCTCTGCGGGTGGCAACTGCCAGCGGCCGCGGCCTGCGTGAGGCAAGCTGTCCAGCAACGTGGCGAAGGCAGCGAGGCCCTGCGCATCGAGCTTCTCAAAGGGCTGGCCACTGCTGTCGCGGCGCGCCAGTTCGAGCGCGCTGCAGCTTTGCTCGCGGCAATGCTGCAACTGGGCGTAGGCATCGTTCAACTGGGCAGCCGGCTGCCTGCGGATGAAGCCCAGCCAGCCGTGCAGCATCGACTGTGCCGTGCTCAGTGAGGCAGTGGCGGGCAGCAGCAGCTGGATATGCCAGAGCATCTGCCCGGCGTGGGCATAAAGCACTTGCGTCGTGCAGCCCTGCAGCCAGCCGCGCTGGCGCAGTTCGGCCAGCCAGCCGCCCGGTCGGCTGTCGTTGAGCAGGGTCAGTAGCAGGTCCAGTGCCTGTTCTGCCGCCGCGGGCAGGCCTTCATGGGCGAACAGCAGGTCATGGCGTGAGCCGCTGGCCGCGAGGGGCCGTAGTTGCCCGTCGAGCAGGGCCGCAGGGGTATCCCGTTGTTCCCGCACACCGGCCGGGAACAGCGCACCGAACTGTTCGCCCAATTGCTCCAGCTCGTCCAGTGGCTGTGGCCCGGCCAGGCTCAAGGTGATCTGGCCGCCCTGGTAGTAACGCCGATGGAAAGTGTTCAGTGCCTGCTGGAAGCCGCGAGCGTGCAGCGCCAGGCTGTGCCGGTTGCCCGCATGGAAGCCGCTGAGTGGATGGCGTGGCGACACCGACTGCAGCAGGCTGAACTGGCGTTGGGCTTCGGGGTTGCGCGACCAGGCGATGAACTCGGCGTGGATGACCTCGCGTTCACGACGCTGGCGTTCCAGGCCGAGGTCCGGTTCGATGAGCATTTGGCACAGGCGCTCCAAGCCACCGGCCAGTGCAACGGGCGGCACCTCGAAGAAAAAATCGGTGGTGCGCTCACGGGTGCTGGCGTTCACCTGGCCGCCCAGGCCCTGCACGTAGCGCATCAGGCCGTCTTGCAACGGGAAGCGGGCAGTGCCGAGGAAGAACAGGTGTTCAAGGAAATGGGCCAGGCCCGGCCACTTCGCTGGCGCATCATGGCTGCCGGCGTGTACCCGCAAGGCTGCAGCGGCGCGCTTGAGGCGCGGGGCGTGGCGCAGGGTCAGGTGCAGGCCGTTGGGCAGGTTCAGGTGACGGGTAGTGTCGGGCATGGCGCCATGCTAGCGCGCCAAAGCGATGTTGTCTGTCCTGGCCCATTCGCCGCCGAGCAGGCTCTCATAGAACTGCACATAACTTGCTGATTTAGGGGGACCTGTGGGAGCGGCTTTAGCCGCGAACACCGGCAAAGCCGGTGCCATCCACAGCGTCGTCCGCTTCGCGGCTGAAGCCGCTCCCACAAGGTGCGCGCTGGTATGCGCCCTCTGTCAGTGCAGGTCGCGGCGCAGATCCGCCAGGTACGGGAACGCCTCTCTCCCTTTCACCACTCGCTCGTGCTCCAGCTCCGCCAGCCATAACCCCTCGTCACGCCCGGCCATCGCCAGCAGGCTGCCGTCCGGCCCGACGATACTGCTCTGCCCGCAATACTGGATCTCGCCTTCGCTGCCACAGTAGTTGGCGTAGACCAGGTAGCACTGGTTCTCCTGCGCCCGCGAGCGTACGGTCACCTGGCAGACGAAGTCGTACGGCGCCATGTTCGCCGTCGGCACCAGGATCAGCTCGGCGCCAGCCAGTGCCAGGCGCCGGGCGTTCTCCGGGAACTCGATGTCGTAGCAGATCAGCAGGCCGACCTTCCAGCCGTCCAACTCGACCACCGGGAAGTGATTGGCGCCCGGGCTGAACATCGAACGGTCAAGTTCGCCGAACAGGTGGGTCTTGCGGTAGTTGCACAGGCTGCGGCCGTGGGCGTCGATCAACTGAACGCTGTTGTAGATCGCGCCGTCGTCGGCCCGCTCGGGGTAGCCGTAGACGATGGCGATGCGCTGAGCCTGGGCGATTTCCACCACGGTCATCGCCGAAGGGCCATCGTCGGCCTCGGCCAGGCGTTCCACCTGGTCCAGGCCAATGTTGTAGCCACTCAGGAACATCTCCGGGCACACCAGCAACTGGGCGCCTTGTTGGGCAGCCAGCTGGGCCTGGTGCTGCAGGCGTTCGAGGTTGCCGGGCACGTCCAGGGGGCCGGGCGTGCCCTGGAACAGGGCGATGCGCATCACGCTACTCCTTCGCTCAGTCGGCCAGGGCGATCGGTCCGATTTCATCGAACACATCGCCCGGGCCTGGGTTGTCCGGGTGGGTCTGGCCACCGAAGTGGTTCATGATACCCCACACCGCGTTCAGCGAAGTCTGCACCGCGCCTTCCACCCAGGCCGGGGTCCACGACACGTCGTCACCGGCGATGAAGATGCCGCGCTGCTCGGCGGGCATGTCCTGTTGCATGAAGTGCGCGTACATGCGCTGGTTGTAGCGATAGTGGCCCGGCAGCGCGCCCTTGAAGGCGCCGAGGAAGTGCGGGTCGGCCTCCCAGGAAATGGTGATCGGGTCGCCGATGATGTGCCCGGCGATGTCGGTCTTGGGGTAGATCTTCTTCAATGCGTCGAGGGCCAGCTGCACGCGCTTCTCGGTCGGGTGCGGCAGCATCTTCAAGGCATCGCTCATCCAGGCGTAGGACAGGCAGATCACCCCTGGCTTGTCGTCACCGTTGTCGAACAGGTAGGTGCCGCGGGTCAGGCGGTCGGTCAGGGTCATGCTCATCAGGTCGCGGCCGGTCTCTGGGTCTTTGTCTTTCCAGAATGGCCGGTCGACCATCACGAAGGTCTTCGACGACTGCATGTAGCGGGTGCGGTCCAGGGCCATCCACATCTTTTGCGAGAACAGCGCCTCCTCGCAGTCGATCTGGGTGGTCAGCAGCCAGCTCTGGCAGGTGGTGAGCACCGCCGCATAGTGGCGTACGTCGCCATAGTTGTCGGTAACGGCCAGCAGGCCATCGGAGGCCCGAGCGATGCGCTTGACCCCGGTGCGCGGTGCGCCGCCGTGCAGCGAACGCAGGCTGGTGCCGGCCGGCCAATGGGCGCAACGCTCCGGCACATGGCGCCAGATACCCTGCGGTACCTGCTCGACGCCGCCGACGACCAGGTGCTGATGATCGTCGCAGTTGGTCATGACCACCCGGAAGATTTCCAGCATCGAGTTGGGGAAGTCGGAGTCCCAGCCGCCGGTACCGAAGCCTACCTGGCCAAACACTTCGCGGTGCTGGAAGCTCAGCTTGGCGAACGAGCGCGAGGTGGCGACGAAGTCATAGAAGGTGCGGTCATCCCACAGCGGCACCAGCTTGTTCCACAGGTCTTTCAGGCGTGGCACATCGCGGTCGCGGATGGCCTGCTGGATATCGCTGAATTGTGCGCCGCTTTCCAGGGCGTCGGCCCAGGCATCGGCCACTTCGTGGAACAGCTGCGGCAGGTCGGCCTTGTTTTCGGCGTAGTAGGTCTGGCCTTCGAGGTCGATCACTGTGCTGCCCGAGGCAGGGGTGAGCGGGTTGGGGAAGGGTTTGGTTTCCAGGCCCAGCTTGTCGACGTAGTGATAGAACGCCGTGGACGACACCGGGAAGCGCATGCCGCCGAGCTCGGCAACGATGCCATCAGTGCCATTGAAGGCTTGCGAACGCAGGCGTCCTCCCAGCTTCGACGCCTCGTACACCACCGGCTTGAGGCCTAGCTTCATCAACTCGTAGGCCGCCACCAGCCCGGCAATGCCACCCCCCACAATCGCCACTTCCTCGCCATGCCGCGCCGCCGGGATGCTGCCCAGGCCGGCCGGGTGTTCCAGCCAGTCATCGAAGCCGAAGGGGAAGTCCGGGCCGAAGATGGTGATGGGTTTCTTGCCGTCGGCGGGGTGGCGGTTGTTCTTGTTCATGTAATGACCTTGCCAGAGAGGCTGCGCAGGGGGCGGAGCCTGAGTATAGAGAATGACTGGTGGCCATTTTATGAAGTGCGGTGTTCGTAAATAAGATGCAGAGTGGCGTCGTTATGTAGTTTGTTTCGTCGATATGTCGCTATGGCATCTCATATCGACGAATCAGCTCAAAGACGCCAGATGCTCGACTGTCTCGGGGTATTTCTGCACCAGGCGGATCAAGGCGATGGCCTGGGCGTTGGGTTGGGAGCGGCCTTGTTCCCAGTTCTCCAATGTGCGCGCGTTGGTGCGCAGGTAGGCGGCGAACACCGCGCGTGACATGTTCAGGCGCTGGCGCAGTTCGATCAGTTCGTTGGGTACCAGCGGTGCCAACTGTTCGAATTCGACCTTGTGCGAGCGCAGGGTGAGCTTGCCGGCCCGTTCGCCGGCGAGGGCGTCGAAGCCTTCGGTGAGTTCAGTGAAGATGTTGCGTGGCATTGGTTGTCCTCATCAGGTATTCGCGTTCCAGCAGGTGCTTGAGCGCTTGGCGTTGCTGGGCTGACAGGTCGTCCTGGACGTCCTTGCCGTAGAGCGTGAACAGCCAGAACTGCTGCCCGGCAGACCACCAGTAGTAGATGATCCGCGTGCCACCGCGTTTGCCCTTGTGCCGTTGAGTGTCCGCGAAGCGCACCTTCCTCAGGCCTCCCGTGCCCTTGATGACATCGCCGGCATGTGGGTGCATCAGGAGCAATCGCTGCAGCAGGCTGAAATCCTCATCGTCCAGAAGTTGAGGGCGATAGCGCTCGAAGGCGGGTAATTCGACAAATAGCGCATCCATGCTTTTGTACGTATCCTGCGTATAGTTTGTGGTGTGGTCGCCAAAGCGTCAATAGGGCGGACTGCTGTCAGCCTAAATGGGGAGGGGAGAAGAGGGAGGGGGAGAGAATTGCTGGATATGTCGCAGATAAAGGGCTGTAGCCTTGGATACCCCGTCTGTTCGGCATCTGCTGCGATGGGCTATCCAACCATTCCTACAGACCATCTAAAGATAGGGAATTATCCTACTTGCCTTGTCGCTCTGGTCTGGCTGCACGGGTAACTCTTCACGGCTAATTTCTTGCGGTCGCCGCACATTCGGTGACTGGGCGTGAGAAACCCATCCTTCAACTTGAGCGCCGAGGCATGCTTTATGGCAGCCGTGCGCGGGCAGGCTATCGCCTGGCCGGATTCCAAGTTGGCCGGTTTCTCACCCCGCGTACGGCTGCCACCTTATTCCTGTGAGAAGGAACAGAGGGCAGCTTTTCCTAGCTCAACTTGGAAACTGCGCCATGAAAAAAATCGTCCCCGACCCACCTCTGAAACTGAACCCAACCACCGAGCGTTCGTTCTGCACCTGCCAGTCCAGTCACCCGCCTATCTTCACCGTCCGCCCGGGCGTCGATGCCGCCGACGCGCTTGTGCATACCAGCATGTTGGCGTCCGCGATCCAGGAAATCGCCGACGACTACGCCCTGCATCACGCGCCCGAGGCGAATCGGGCGATGATCTGGTCGATCGTGCATTCGGCTGAAACCATCCGGGCGCTGACGGATGGCCTGCTCGGCGCGATGGAAGCCTGACGGCCGACCGCGGGGGAGTCAGCCCGGCTGCCCGCGGTCCACCTTGCTGCTGAGAATGATCGACGTAGTGGTCTTCTCGACCCCGTCGAGGCTACCGATCTGGTCGAGCAACTGGTCCAGCTGCTCCGGCGAATCGCTGTGCAACCAGGCCACATAGTCGAACTCGCCACTGACCGCACACAGCTGCTGCACCTGGCCCATGGCCGACAGCCGCCGCACCACCTCCTTGCCCGCGCGCGGCTGCACCTTGATCCCCACATAGGCTTGCAGCCCGCCACCGATCAGGCGCTGGCCAAGCCGTACGCCATAGCCGGTGATCACCTTGCTTTTCTCCAGCCGTGCCAGACGCGAATTCACCGTGGTGCGGGCGATGCCGAGCAGGCGGGCGAGGGTGGCGACGCTTTCGCGGGCATTGATCTGCAACAGGGCGATCAGCTGGCGGTCGATTTCGTCGAGGGCGATGGGGCGTGAGTCAGGCATGGCGAATCTCTGCAAGGGACGCGCTAGCCTAGCCAGCCGCCACGGTGCAGGGCAAGCGCTGGCTTTTGTAGCGCAAGCCGCTAATATTGCGGCCTCACGCCTCCCGGCAGGGATCGGGCGGCTACCATTGCAGGCGGAGTTGCAGATGAGTCTCAGGGACTGGTACTGGAAACGCTGGATTCGACGCCAGGGGGGCAAAGTCAGCCTGGGGGTGTCGAAGTTCGGCAAGCGCGCCGTACTCGACCTTGAGCAGGAGGTCCGCCTCGGCGATGTCATTCTCGACTGCCGCGAGCTGTCGATCGGCGCCCACACCTACATCCGCAGCGATTGCCTTCTGCAACTGGTCGAGTCGATCGGTCGCTTCTGCTCGATCGGCAGCGGTGCCGTGATCGGCCAGGAAAAGAACACCCATCCGGTTGATTGGCTAAGTACCCACCCGTTCCAGTACACCGGCACGCCCCTTGAATACACCGCGCGCGTGGACATGGCCAGCATTGGCCACGATGTGTGGATCGGACACAGCGCGATGGTGATGGAAGGGGTCAAGGTCGGCACCGGGGCGATCATCGCCACCCGTGCCGTGGTCACCCGGGACGTGCCGCCCTATGCCGTGGTGGCGGGTGTGCCTGCCAAGGTGGTCCGCTACCGCTATCCGCCAGAGATGATCGAGCGCCTGCTCGCCAGCCGTTGGTGGGAGCGTGACGTGCAGGCGTTGCAGCGCTTGCCGCTCAATGACCCGGCGGCCTGCCTGGCGGCAATCGAGCCACTTCCCCCGGCACGCTATGGGCGGATTCGCATCAGCCGTAAAGGTGGCGAGGTGTTGGCCGGCCCGCAGTGAGCACCCAGGCCACAGAAACGAAAAAGCCGCGCATCAGCGCGGCTTTTGTATTTTTGGTGGGCCCACACGGACTCGAACCGTGGACCAAAGGATTATGAGTTGCCTGGAGACGCTGCAAACCCAGTGAAACCGTACGTAGCTTAGCGTAGGCATAGTTAGCTGGAAATAGCGTGGTTACTGGTGTTTAGCGTAATTTGGCGAAATGGGTGGAAGCTGGGCACGATACCGCCAGTGTATTTTTTTTTTGTAGCGCGGAGCGGTCAGGTTTTTCGGCCATGACGTTGTTCACCTGGTAAACATGTGATCAAGGTTGTTGCAAGGTGGCAATTACACACCTAAGATGCCCGTCTTCTCTCACCCGACAGCAAAGGAGGTACATCATGCAACAGTTGATCACCCTTTGCAGGTCGCGCCTGGCTTGATCGCATTCGCCGCTACTCGTTAGCGGTACCGCAACGCCCGGCCTCTGGCCTGCCAATCCGAACATCTTTTTGTTTCAACCCATCAGGATTGGACTATGGGCACTTGCATTCGCAATTTGTCCGACGGCGCCGTATTGGTCGCCGCGGACGACACCTGGATCGAAGGAAAAGCGATCCAACAACTCGAAACCACCGCTCGCCTAGGGGGCATGCATCGGGTGGCCGGCATGCCGGACCTGCATCCGGGGCGTGGCTATCCGGTCGGCGCGGCATTCTTTTCCGTGGGGCGTTTGTACCCGGCGCTGGTCGGCAATGACATCGGCTGTGGCATGGCGCTGTGGCGCACGGACATCCCGACCGCCAAGCTGCATCTGGACAAGCTGGAGAAACGCCTTGGCAACCTCGACCTGCCGCTCGACGAGACGTGGCAGGAGGCCGTCGCCAGCTTCGGTTTGCCTGCCACGGGGCACGAGCGTTCTCTAGGCACCATTGGTGGTGGTAACCACTTCGCCGAGCTGCAGCAACTCGATGAAAACTACGACGATGCGGCCCTGGCAGCCTTGGGCATCGAGCGCAAACACCTGCTGTTGCTGGTGCACAGCGGCTCGCGTGGTTTGGGCGAGGCGATCTTGCGTGAGCAGGTCGACCTGTTCGGTCATCACGGACTGGAGGCGGGCAGCGAGGCCAGCACTCATTACCTGGGCCGGCACGACGGCGCGCTGCGTTTTGCCGAAGCCAACCGTCAGTTGATTGCCCGGCGCATGCTCGACCGCTTGCGTGCCGATGGCGATGTACTGCTCGACATCAACCACAACCTGGTGTCGCCAGCGCAGGTCGACGGGCTCGATGGTTGGCTGCATCGCAAAGGCGCCACACCGTCGGATCAGGGGGCGGTGGTGATCCCTGGTTCGCGCGGCGACTACAGCTACCTGGTACAGCCGATCGCCGACGAGCGTAGCCTGTTGTCCCTGGCCCATGGCGCCGGGCGCAAATGGATGCGCAGCGAGTGCAAGGACCGCCTCGCCTCGCGCTACAGCGTCGAGCAACTGAGTCGTACGGCACTAGGCAGCCGCGTGATCTGCGCCGACCGGGCGCTGATCTACGAGGAAGCGCCGGAGGCCTACAAGGCTATCGACTCGGTGGTGGGTGCCTTGCGTGAAGCGGGGTTGGTTCGCGTGCTGGCACGACTGAAACCGGTGCTCACCTACAAGACGCGCGGAGGGTGCTGCTGATGATCCTACTGCAACTCTCGGCGGCTCAGGGGCCGGAAGAATGTGCCCTGGCAGTGGCCAAGGCATTGCTCAGGCTGCAGGCCGAAGCGGATGCCCAGGCCGTGACGGTACGGATACTCGAAGAAGAGCCGGGGCCGCGGCGCGGTACCTTGCGCTCGGTGTTGCTGGCACTGGATGGCGAGCAGGCCGAGCGCCTGGCGGATCACTGGACGGGCTCACTGCAATGGACGTGCAGCAGTCCGTACCGGCCGGGGCATGCGCGCAAGAACTGGTTCTTTGGGGGCGCACGGTTTGCGCCACCGGCACCGGAATTGGCGAGCGAGATCCACTTCGAGACCTTGCGTTCGTCCGGGCCGGGTGGTCAGCATGTCAACACCACCGACTCGGCAGTGCGCGCCACGCACCTGGCCAGCGGCGTCAGCGTCAAGGTACAGAGCGAGCGTAGCCAGCACGCCAACAAACGCTTGGCGCTGCTGCTCATCGGTCAACGCCTGGCGCAACAGGCAGAGCAGGTCGACAGCGAACTGCGCGCGCAGCGGCGGTTGTTCCATCACCGCATCGAGCGTGGCAATCCACGTCGGGTGTTTCGCGGCGAGCGCTTCGAGCCGGCTGACGAGTAGATTGTGTGCGAATAGTCGTCGAGCAAAAGTCAGGCCGGGCGGCGTAGGTGATGCCGGCCCCACAAAAACGGATGAGGAAAGGACCCGGCTCGCACTCGGGTTTACGAGTTGCAACTGAGCACTCCGTATCTGAGGCGATCCCGCCAAAAACGCAAAAGCCGCGCAATGCGCGGCTTCGAAGATGGTGGGCCCACACGGACTCGAACCGTGGACCAAAGGATTATGAGTCCTCTGCTCTAACCAACTGAGCTATAGGCCCTCAGCAGGTGCCGCGGATTATAACGAGGGTTTCGATACCGTGCCATCCGAAAGATCCGATAGTGCTATGCGCAGGAAGGTAGCGGCGAACTCTGCGGGCGGCAGGGGCAGGCTGACGATGTAGCCCTGGATCTGTTCACAGCCCTCGGCGGCGAGGAAGCGCTGCTGGGCCTGGTTCTCCACACCCTCGGCAATGATGGTGAGCTGCATGCTGCGCCCGAGCGCAATGATCGCACGGGCGATGGCGGCGTCGTGGGGGTCATCCGGCAGGCCGCGGATGAACGACTGGTCGATCTTGAGGATGTCCAGCGGCAGGCGTTTGAGGTAACTGAGCGAGGAGTAGCCAGTGCCGAAATCGTCGATGGCCAGCTGCACGCCAAGCTGCTTGAGCTGGTAGAGCACGACCAGGGCTTCTTCGGCCTGGCTCATGATGAAGTTCTCGGTGATTTCCAGCTGCAGGTCGCCCGCCTTGAGCTGGTAGGTCCTGAGCAGTTGCTCGATGCGCTTGGCCAGGTTCGGTTGGCGCAGCTGGGCGCCGGCGAGGTTAATCGAGAGCGGGCCGAACGACTGGTAGTTCTTTTTCCACGCGTGCATCTGCCGGCAGGTCTGTTCCAGTACCCAGTCGCCAAGCTGGAGGATGGTGCCGTTCTCTTCGGCGAGGTGAATGAACTGCTCGGGCGGCACCTCGCCGAAGGTGGGATGGGTCCAGCGGATCAGTGCCTCAGCGCCTACCAGGCCCTGGGTCTTGAGGCTGAACTTGGGCTGGTAGCATAGGCTCAACTCGTTGCGTTCGATGGCGCGGCGCAGTTCGTGCTCGAGGGCGATGCGCTCGCTGGCCTGGGCGGTAAGGTCGCGGGTGTAGGCTTCGACGCGGTTGCGGCCCTTGGCTTTGGAACGGTACATCGCGGCGTCGGCGTTGCGGATCAGGGTGGCAACGTCGGTGCCGTCCTGTGGGTAAAGGCTGATGCCGATGCTGGCGCTGGTGAAGAACTCATGCTCGCCGGCCTGGAAGGGGGCATGGAAGCAGGCCAGCAGCTTGTTGGCGATGGCGCTGGCGTCGTCAGGCTTGTGCAGGCCGGGCAGCAGAATGATGAATTCGTCACCCCCCAGGCGGGCCACGGTATCGACGTCGCGCACCTGCTCCTTCAGGCGTTGGGCGATACCTTTGAGCAGCAGGTCGCCGACCGGGTGGCCGAGGCTGTCGTTGATGTGCTTGAAGCGGTCGAGGTCGAGGAACAGCACCGCACCCTGGCGGTTGGAGAGCTGGGCGCAAGCCAGCACGGCCTGCAGGCGGCTCTCGAACAGCGTGCGGTTGGGCAGGCCGGTCAGTGGGTCGTGATGAGCCTGGTAGTCGAGCTTGGCCTGGGCGTGCTTGAGGCTGGAGATGTCGGCGAATACGGCGACGAAGTGGGTGATCTCACGCTCGCTGTTGCGCACGGCGCTGATGGTCAGCCAGCTGGGGTAGAGCTCGCCGTTCTTGCGTTTGTTGTGGATCTCGCCCTGCCAGTGGCCTTCGGCGGTCAACTGGTGCCACATGGCGAGGTAGAAGGCGCTGTCGTGCTGGCCGGAGGCAAGCAGGCGAGGGGTCTGGCCGAGGGCTTCGATCTCGCTGTAGCCGGTGATTTCACTGAAGGCGCGGTTGACCGCGCTGATGCGCTGGTCGATGTCGGTGATCAGCACGCCTTCGGCGGTGTTCTCGAACACCGTGGCCGCCAGCTGCAGTTTTTCCTGCATCAGGTGGCGTTCGGTGATGTCGCGGGCGATGGTCAGCATGCAGTCGACGCCGCCGATCGGCAGTGGCCGGGCGGCCAGCTCGCACAGGCGGATCTGCCCGTCGCTGCGGCGGATATGGCAGCTGAAGTCGCGCACAGCGCCCTCGCGCTGGAGCCGTTCTATCAGGCGCTGGCGTTCGTTGAGGTCGACCCAGATGCCGAGGTCCAGGGAGGTCTGGTCGACGTTCGGGCTTATGTCGTAACCGGTCAGGCGGCAGAAGCCTTCATTGACCTCCAGCAGCAGGCCATCACTCTGGCGCGACAGCAGCAGTCCGTCTGGCGAGGCATGGAAGGCCTTGGCGAACTTTTCTTCCGAGGTTTGCAGTTGCTGCTGGGTCTCTTTCAGCTGGCTGATGTCGCGTACCGCCACCACCAAGGCCCGGGTGCCATCGAGGTCGAAGGCCTCGGCGGAGGTGAGGCCGGTGAACAGCTGGCCGTTGCTGCGGCGGAAGGTCATCTCGAGGTTGCGCACACCGCTGCGCTGCAGGCGTTCGAGCATGATCGGGCCAGTGCCGGCGACGCCCCACAGGTCGAGTTCGGTGGCGGTGCGGCCGAGTACCTGGTTCGGGCTCAAGCCGATCTGTTCTTCGAACGCTTCGTTGACCTCCAGCAGGCAGCCGTCGCTTTGCCGGGCGATGAGCAGGATGTCCGGGCACTGCTGGAATACCGAGGCGAACTTCTGCTCCGACAGGCGCAGGGCGTCCTCGGTGTGTTTGGTTTCGCTGATGTCGATCATCAGGCCGCGCATCAGCGGCTTGTGGCCGTGCTCGATCATGCTGACGATGTTGCGCACCCACAGGGCGTGACCGTCGGCGCGGATCACCCGATAGTCGAGGCTGTGATCACGCCCGGCGGCAGTCTCGCTGTCGCAATAGGCCTGAGCCCAGAGCGCGTCTTCCGGGTGCAGGATGCTGCGCCAGAAGCCGGGCTTGAGCCATTCGCTCAGCGGGTAGCCGAGCAGGTCTTCGGCATGGGGCGAAACATAGCTGTAGGTGAAATCGTTGGCGTCGGCCTCCCAGGCGATCGCCGACAGGCTCTCGACCAGGCCGCGATAGTGGTACTCGCTGCTGCGCAGCTCCTGCTCCAGGGCAATACGCCGGGAAATTTCCGAACTCAGTCGGCGGTTGATGCGAATCACCGCAGCGAGGATGGCTACCAGCAGCAGGACCGCAGGCAGGCCGTACAGCAGCATGTCATGCCAGAAGGTGCGTTGGTCGACGACATTGCCCACCCAGCGTTGCTGGATATGGCTGATTTCGCTGTTGCTCATGTCGGCCATGACCTTGTCGAGGATGGCCACGAGAATCTTCTGCTGCTGTGGCACGGCCATGGCCAGTTGGTAGCGGTAGGGCGTTTCGCCGCTGACGTAGAGGCCATCGAGCTTGAGCTGGCGAAGGCTCCAGATACTCGAGGCAAGGTCGCCGACCACGGCGTCCACGGCGTCGGTGGCCAGTGCCTGCAGCGTCGAGCTGACGTTGGGCATGGCCACCAGGTTGAGGTCCGGGTGGTGCGTGCGCAGCAGCTCGTGGGGGGCGTAGTTCTCTACCACGGCGATCTTCAGGCCGTAGAGGTCCTTGAGGCTGCGTGGTTGCGGGCCACCGGAGTGGGCCAGTATGACAATCGGGAAGTCCAGGTACGGGCGGGTGAAGGCCAGGTAGCTTTGGCGTTCCGGGGTGGACATGATGCCGGGCAGCAGGTCGATGCGGTTGCTGCGTGCCTGCTCGAGTACCTCGGTCCAACTGCTGGGCTCGACCGGTTTGAGCGTGACGCCCAGGCGCTCCTGGATAAGGGCGATGTAATCGGCGGCCAGTCCCTGGTAACGGCCTTCCTGGTCGCGAAATTCGAAGGGCGGCCATGAAGCGTCTATGCCCAGGCGCAGCTGCGGATGCGCGCTGAGCCAGGCTTGTTCCTCGTCAGTCAGGGTCAGGGCGCCGGCCGTTGTGTTCCAGACCATCAGGAGCAGCAACAGGAGGGCCGGCATCAAGGGCATAGCGGCCTCTCGATCAGGGGGTCTGAGTCGAGTGTAGACGGGCATCCTGCCAGCAGGGTGACGCCGGTCATGACCTTTTGTCACATAAGAAAAACCCCGGCCTGGGCCGGGGTTCGTCATCACTCGTCGAGGAAGGAGCGCAGATGCTCGCTTCGCGTCGGGTGGCGCAGCTTGCGCAGCGCCTTGGCTTCGATCTGACGGATCCGTTCACGGGTCACGTCGAACTGCTTGCCGACTTCTTCGAGGGTGTGGTCAGTGTTCATGTCGATGCCGAAACGCATGCGCAGCACTTTGGCTTCACGTGCGGTCAGGCCCGAGAGCACGTCACGGGTCGCTTCCTTGAGGCTTTCGACCGTGGCCACGTCGATCGGGGACTGCATGGTGGAGTCCTCGATGAAATCGCCCAGGTGCGAGTCTTCGTCGTCACCGATCGGCGTTTCCATGGAGATCGGCTCCTTGGCGATCTTCAATACCTTGCGGATCTTGTCCTCTGGCATCTCCATGCGTTCACCGAGCTCTTCCGGGGTCGGTTCACGACCCATTTCCTGCAGCATCTGCCGGGAAATGCGGTTGAGCTTGTTGATCGTCTCGATCATGTGCACCGGAATGCGGATGGTGCGTGCCTGGTCGGCGATCGAACGGGTGATCGCCTGGCGGATCCACCAGGTGGCATAGGTCGAGAACTTGTAGCCGCGACGGTATTCGAACTTGTCCACCGCCTTCATCAGGCCGATGTTGCCTTCCTGGATCAGGTCGAGGAACTGCAGGCCACGGTTGGTGTACTTCTTGGCGATGGAGATCACCAGACGCAGGTTCGCCTCGACCATTTCCTTCTTGGCGCGGCGGGCCTTGGCCTCACCGATGGACATGCGACGGTTGATTTCCTTGATTTCGGCAACGGTCAGGCCGGTCTCGGTCTCAAGGTCGATCAGTTTCTGCTGGCAGGCGACGATCGCGGCGTTTTTCTCACCCAGGGCAGCGGCCCATTTGGTGCTGCGCTTGGCGAGGTCACCGCTCCAGGTCTGGTCGGTCTCGTTGCTCGGGAACAGGCGCAGGAAGTCGGCACGTGGCATGCGCGCGTCACGCACGCACAGTTGCATGATGGCGCGTTCTTGCTGGCGCAGACGGTCCAGGGCGCTGCGAACGCGCTCTACCAGTGCTTCGAACTGCTTGGGCACCAGCTTGATCGGCATGAACAGATCAGCCAGGGCCTGCATGGCGCCAATGCTTTCGGCGTGGGTGCGGCCATGCTTCTTCAGCACCTTGAGGGTGATGACGAGCTGCTCGGAGACTGCACCGAATCGCTGGGCTGCAACGATAGGGTCCGGACCGCTTTCGGTCTCTTCCTCGTCGTCACTGCTCTCGGCGTTTTCTTCGTCTTCGTCTTCGTCTTCCTTCGCGGCAGCAGCCTTGGCACCTGGGATCGGTACTTCTTCGGTCGGCGCGGCGATGTTGTCATCAGGGTCGATATAACCGCTGAGGACGTCGGACAGACGGCCACCTTCGGAGGTGACGCGGTCGTATTCGCTGAGGATGTGGTCGACAGTGCCGGGGAAGTGAGCGATGGCGCCCATGACTTCACGGATGCCTTCCTCGATGCGCTTGGCGATTTCGATTTCGCCTTCGCGAGTCAGCAGCTCGACGGTACCCATTTCACGCATGTACATGCGCACCGGGTCGGTCGTGCGGCCGATATCGGTCTCAACTGCCGCCAACGCTGCGGCGGCCTCTTCGGCTGCGGCTTCGTCAGTGTCGGCTTCCGCCAACAACAGGGCATCCGCATCCGGAGCACTCTCGAATACGTTGATCCCCATGTCGTTGATCATGCGGATGATGTCTTCCACCTGCTCCGGATCTGAAATATCCTCGGGCAGGTGGTCGTTGACCTCCGCGTAAGTCAGGTAGCCCTGCTCACGACCGCGGGTGATCAACTCTTTGATGCGAGATTGCTGTTGCGCTTTTCCGGACATAACACCCTATCCACTGAAGGTCTTGGCGGGCAAAAAACAAGCCGAGGATTATACCCGAGCATGGACCTCACGCGCCAGATGAGGTCGGGTTTTGTGCGGGAACATTGCGGCGGAGCAAGTCACGAAGCTTGGCCGTTTCGTCCTCGTCCAAGCCAGTTAGACGAGATTTGCTGATCAAATGTTCCAAGCTGCGCTCGCGTTGGCGGGCGGACAAGCTAGTTATAGTGTCGAAAAACTGTTGTTCAAGGTTGTCGGCATCGATCAACCATTCCTTTTCCGCCAGGGCACGCAGCAAACGGCCTTGTTCGGTGCCATGCCAGCGTGCGATCAGCTGCATAGAGCTTAGCTTAGGATTCTTCTGCGCAGCCTCGATCAGGGCCACCAGCAATTGGCTGTAGAGTTGCTGCTCGTCGGCGAAATGACCGGCATCTTCGACCTTGCCGGCCAGCAACGGGTGGTGCAACAGCGTGCGCAGCGCCGATAGCGACGGTGGTTCCACCGGCGCCGGCACCCGCGGTGGTGCGTCGCCACGTTGGCCGTCGCGCTGCCAGGGCTTGCCGCCTTTCTTGTCCCACGGCTTACCTTCCCATTGTTTCTTGCCGCCCTTATTCGGTGTCCAGGGGCGTTGCTCCTGTTGCGCCGGGGCGTAGTCGGGCTGGTGCTGCAGGTCGCCATAGTCCGGGGTGTAGCTGGCCATGGCGTCGTAATCGAAGCCCGGGTCGTAATCCGGCACGCTGCTGGCGGCCGGCGCACTCTGCGCCAGTTGCTCCAGCTGCTGCGGGTCGAGGCCGGTGATCTCTTTCAGGCGGTTGCGCATCAGTTGGCGCAGGTTTGCCCCTGGAACCTTTTCGATCAGCGGGGCGGCCAGCGTGACCATGTGCGCCTTGCCTTCCAGCGAGCGCGGATCAGCCTCGTTGCTCAACTGCTCGAAGAAATAGTCGGCCAGCGGCTGGGCGTGCTGGTTGATGCGGGCATGGAAGGCGTCGGTGCCTTCGGCGCGGACCAGGCTGTCCGGGTCCTCGCCCTCGGGTAGGAACAGGAAGCGTGCGCGGCGGCCATCCTGCAGGCTCGGCAGGGTCGACTCCAGTGCGCGCCAGGCAGCCTTGCGCCCCGCCTGGTCGCCGTCGAAGCAGAACAGGACGCTGGGCACCACGCGGAACAGGCGCTTGAGATGTTCTTCGCTGGTGGCCGTGCCCAGTGTCGCCACGGCGTTGCGCAGCCCCTGCTGGGCCAGGGCGATGACGTCCATGTAGCCTTCGACGACGATGATTTCGTCGAGGTTGCGGTTGTTCTTGCGTGCCTCGTACAGGCCGTACAGCTCCTGGCCTTTATGGAATACCGGAGTTTCCGGGGAGTTCAGGTACTTGGGCTTGTCGTCGCCCAGTACCCGGCCGCCGAAGGCAATGACCCGGCCACGGCTATCGCGGATCGGGAACATCACGCGGTCGCGAAAACGGTCGTAACGCTTGCCGCTCTCGGCATTCTCGATCAGCAGGCCGGCATCGATCATGACCTTCTGCTGCAGCGCGTCGGCGCCCAGGTGCTTGAGCAGGTTGTCCCAGCCTGGCGGAGCGAAGCCCAGGCTGAAATCGCGGGCGATCTCGCCGGACAGGCCGCGCCCCTTGAGGTAGTCCACGGCCGCCTTGCGGGTCGGGTGGCTGCGCAGGGCCTGGCGATAGAATTCGCTGGCAGCTTCGAGCAGCGGGTACAGGGGGGAGTCGGTTGGTTGGCGCGGCTTCTGCCCCCGACGGCCCTCTTCGCGTGGCACTTCCATGCCGGCTGCACGGGCCAGCTCCTCGACCGCCTGGGGGAAGTCCAGGTTGTCGTGGTCCATGATGAAGCCCAGCGCGTTGCCGCCGGCGCCGCAGCCAAAGCAGTAGTAGAACTGCTTGTCGGGGCTGACGGTGAAGGAGGGCGACTTCTCCTTGTGGAACGGGCAGCAGGCGGAAAGATTCTTGCCGGTCTTCTTCAGTTGGACGCGCGAACTCACCACGTCGACGATGTCGGTGCGGTTCAGGAGGTCATCGATGAAGCTCTGGGGAATCAGCCCGGCCATGGCAGCCTCGTCATCTGGCAACTGGCAAGTCTAAACGCTTGTGCTCGGGTTTGGCGCGGGGTGTTGCGAAGGGGTATGTGCTCGTCA
Organism: Pseudomonas sichuanensis; assembly: GCF_024749065.1. NCBI lineage: Bacteria > Pseudomonadati > Pseudomonadota > Gammaproteobacteria > Pseudomonadales > Pseudomonadaceae > Pseudomonas > Pseudomonas sichuanensis. Next base: position 480,891 of record NZ_CP087185.1, read on the forward strand.
CCAGCCTGTGAGGGCTCGTCAGAAAGGACGTGCACGTCTGGCCAATGGCCAGGTCTGACGTGTTGTTACAGGTTGCCCATGGCTTTTGCCGGGGCACCCCAGGCGCATGGCCAAGGGTTTGAAGCGACCGCTGCCATCTGCCCGGCACGAGGCCGGGCGGGGCAGAAGCTTTGCGTAGAACGGCTGTATTAGTACAGACGAACTGCGCGGCGCTGTTCGCGCTGAACTTTCTTCGCGTGACGCTTTACAGCGGCAGCGGCTTTGCGCTTACGCTCTGCGGTCGGCTTCTCATAAAACTCGCGGCTACGAACTTCAGCCAGTACACCGGCTTTTTCGCAGGAGCGCTTGAAACGACGCAGAGCTACGTCGAAGGGTTCGTTCTCTTTAACTTTGACGGCTGGCATCCAGGGCTACCTTAATTCATTACCGGGGTAGACGTGCTCCTGGCAAAACATAAGGTGTGCTGGAGTACGTCGGTTTTCAAGGGTTGCGGATGTTAACCCTTAGCTGGCAGGAATGCAAAGCCTCTGATCGAAAACCGCTGGTCGGCACAGGGTGCGGGGACTATCATGCGCGCCTTCGAATTCAGCCTCGACAGGGCACGAACCCATGCTAGTACTGGGATTGGAAACATCCTGCGACGAAACTGGCGTCGCATTATACGACAGCGAACGCGGCTTGTTGGCCGACGCGCTGTTCAGCCAGATCGACCTGCATCGCGCCTATGGTGGCGTGGTACCCGAGCTTGCCTCGCGCGACCACGTCAAGCGCATGCTGCCGCTGATCCGGCAGGTGCTGGAGGAGGCCGACTGCGTCGCCACCGAGATCGACGCCATCGCCTACACCGCGGGTCCTGGCCTGGTCGGCGCGTTGCTGGTGGGCGCCTCCTGCGCCCAGGCCCTGGCGTTTGCCTGGGATATCCCGGCGATCGGTGTGCACCATATGGAAGGGCACTTGCTGGCGCCGATGCTCGAAGAGCAGCCGCCGGAGTTTCCGTTCGTCGCTTTGTTGGTGTCGGGTGGTCATACCCAGCTGGTACGGGTCGATGGCATTGGCCAATACGAACTGCTCGGCGAGAGCCTGGACGATGCGGCCGGCGAGGCGTTCGACAAGACAGCCAAGCTGATCGGCCTCAATTATCCAGGTGGGCCTGAAATCGCTCGCCTGGCCGAGCAAGGCACCCCAGGGCGCTTCGTGTTCCCGCGGCCGATGTGCGACCGTCCAGGCCTGCAGTTCAGCTTCAGCGGCCTCAAGACGTTCGCCCTGAACACCTGGCAAAAATGCCGTGAGGCCGGGGACGACAACGAGCAAACCCGTTGCGACGTGTCGCTGGCGTTCCAGCAGGCGGTGGTGGAGACTCTGACCTTCAAGTGCAAGCGAGCACTCAAGCAGACCGGCCTCAAGCGCCTGGTGATCGCTGGTGGCGTGAGTGCCAATACCGCCCTGCGCACGTCACTGGAGACCATGCTGGCCGGCCTCAAGGGCAATGTCTATTACGCACGCCCGCGCTTCTGCACCGATAATGGCGCGATGATCGCCTATGCTGGCTGCCAGCGCCTGATGGCCGGGCAGCAGCAGGACCTGGCGATCAGCGTGCAGCCGCGCTGGCCGATGGAGCAACTGCCGGCACTGTAAGAATGTAAGAAAGGGCTGGGCTCGGGGAGCGTTTCAGAAATGCCGTTCGCGCCCGGCAAACAAGTCACGCAGATTGTTGCGATGGCGCCAGACGATCATCACCGTGAGCACAGTCATAGGTAGCAGGGCTGCTGGCTCGCGCCAGGCCAGCAGTGGCAGGGTGAGGGGCGTGGCGATCAGCGCGGCCAACGAGCTGGTGCGGGTGAGGTAGAAGGTCAGCAGCCAGGCGCCGATGGCAAGCAGGGCGGCCGGCAAGTACAGGGCCATGAGCATGCCAGCGGCAGTGGCCACACCCTTGCCGCCCTTGAAGCGGAAGTAGATCGGGAACAGATGGCCGACTACCGCGCAGATACCGACCCAGGCCTGCTCTTGCAGGTCCAGCTCGGCCAGGCGTGCCAGCAGCACTGGCAGCATGCCCTTGCACAGGTCGCCCAGCAGCGTCAGGATCGCCAGCTTGCGCCCGGCCAGGCGCAGCATGTTGGTGGCGCCGGCATTGCCCGAGCCGCTGGAACGGGGGTCGGGGCTGCCGCTGAGGCGGCTCAGGACGATGGCAAAGGACAGAGAGCCGAGCAGGTAGGCAAGCAGCGCCAGTGACCAAAACATGCTAACTATTCCGGGCGAGGACGCCCTGATTCTAACGGCGCCCGTCGCCCTTGTCGTGCTGTGGAGAGAAGTGCTTGGACAGAGTGTTCATCGAAGGCCTGGAAGTCGATACCGTGATCGGCGCCTACGACTGGGAGCGGGATATTCGCCAGTGCCTGCGCCTGGACCTGAGTTTCGCCTGGGACAACCGCCCGGCCGCTGCCGGTGATGACCTGTCGTTGGCACTGGACTATGCCAGTGTTTCGGCGCGGGTCCAGGCGTTTGCCGAGCAGGCTCGCTTCGAGCTGGTCGAGACGTTCGCCGAGCGCCTGGTGGCGGTGCTGATGGCCGAGTTCAACATCCCCTGGGTGCGCCTCAAGCTCACCAAGCCGGGCGCAGTGCCGGCGGCTCGCGGCGGCGTTGGCGTGGAGATCGAGCGCGGATGTCTCTGAACACGGTTTACCTCGGCCTGGGCAGCAACATCGACCGCGAGCGGCACTTGTGTGCGGGGCTCGATGCGTTGGCTGGCATGCTCAGCGGCATGCAGTGTTCGGCAGTGTTCGAGAGCCAGGCGGTGGGCATCAAGAGCGGCCCGTTCTACAACCTGGTGGTGCGCGGGCAAACCGAGTTGCCGCTGCTGGAGTTCGACCGTCGGCTCAAGTTCATCGAGGCGGAAAATGGCCGATATGCGCCGGACCGCAAGGGTTTGCCGCTGGATATCGATGTGCTGATGTACGGTGATCTGCACGGCACCTTCGATGGGTTGGTGCTGCCGCGTGCGGAAATCCTGAAAAATGCCTTTGTACTGTGGCCGCTATCGCTGCTTGCGCCGACGCTGATGCATCCAGGCGCCGGGAAAAGCATGGCACAGCTGTGGCATGAGGCGAGCATCGAACAGGTGCTGGCGCCGGTGCCGTTCGAGTGGCGTGGGTTGCAGTTGACCCCAGCGTGAGCCTGCGCCGCCCCTTCGCGGGCATAGAGCAGGTCTTGAGTTCGGCGCGGTCAGGTGGGAGCGGCTTTAGCCGCGAAGCAAGCGACGCGGTGGATGGCACCGGCTCTGCCGGTGTTCGCGGCTAAAGCCGCTCCCACATGGATCGCGCTCACCTCGAGGTAAGCATCGTACCTGTGGGAGCTGGCTTGTCAGCGATGAGGCCAGTACTGACGACATAAGACACTTGCTCCCACCTGACCGCGCCGAACTCAAGTCCTGCACTCTGCCTGTGGGAGCGGCGAAGAGGCCGGGCAGATTAAGCCGACTTGTAGGCTTCGAGTGACTTCAGGCGCTCGGCCTTGAGCGCTTCGCCCAGGCCCTGGCCGGTAAGCCCGGTTTCCAGCAATGGCTTCACATCCACGGCACGCGCCGCCTCTGCGGCCCCGCGCAAGTACTCGCCTTGTGGATAACCTGAGCCCAGCGTCGCCATCTCGCACGCGGCGATGAAGTCCTCGAAGCGCTGCGGCCGCCGGTACACGTCGAACTTCTGCAGCATCTCCAGCAGGCTTGCAGGCTCCAACGCCAGAGCATGGTCCGCTCGTTCGGCAAACTCCCCCACCAGCGCCGCCAGTTCCTGGCATTCGCGCGGGGCTTTGAGGCGCTGGTTGAGTGCCTTGATCGCGGCAGGCTGCAGCCCTCGCAGCAGGCACGCCCAGCGCACCGGCAGCGGCTGCTGACGCCTTGCCGCCTGGTGCAGCGCCGGCAATGTGTCAGCGCCGTGCGCAAGCTCGGGCATCAGTTCCACAAGCGCACCACAGCTACGCAGCACTTCAATGAACACCTGCGGCTCGGGTTCCATCAGCGCACGCTCGATCTCTTTCCAGCTGCGCTCGGCGGTCAGCGCCTGTAGTTCGCCCGACTCGGCAATCTGGCGCATCAGCCCCAAGGTTTCTTCGGCGACCTTGAAACCCAAGGGCGCGTAGCGGGCAGCAAAACGGGCAACACGTAGTACCCGCAGGGGATCTTCGGCGAACGCCGGGGAAACGTGGCGAAGGACGCGTTCATCCAGGTCGCGTTTGCCGTGGTAGGGATCGTACAGCGTGCCCTGTTCGTCCTCGGCCATGGCATTGATGGTCAGGTCGCGACGAATCAGGTCTTCTTCGAGGGTGACATCCGGGCTGGCGTGAAAGGTGAAACCGCCATAGCCACGGCCACTTTTGCGCTCGGTGCGGGCCAAGGCGTATTCCTCGCCCGTCTTCGGGTGAAGGAATACCGGGAAATCGGCACCGACGGGGCGAAAGCCCTGGGCCTGCATCTGTTCGACCGTGGCGCCGACCACCAACCAGTCGATGTCACTGACCGGGCGGCCGAGCAAGCGGTCGCGCACGGCACCGCCAACCTTGTAGATCTGCATGTGGAACCTCCATTACTGGCGACAGGATACCTTGTCGGCAGCAATGGAGGGGCGCTGCGCTAGAGGTGGTGCACCACGGCCAGGTCCATGCGCCCGTAGTCGCCGGCCTCGCCGTGTTCGCTGCGGGGCGGCATGTGGTGGGTTTTCATCACCTGGTCGCCCTGAACGGTCTCGAGGTGGATGTCGAAGCCCCATAGGCGGTGCAGGTGCTTGAGTACTTCGTCGGTGGAGTCGCCCAGTGGTTTACGGTTGTGCTGCTGATGGCGCAGGGTCAGGGAGCGGTCGCCGCGGCGGTCGATGCTCCAGATCTGCACGTTGGGTTCACGGTTGCCCAGGTTGTACTGGGCGGCCAACTGTTCACGGATGGTGCGATAGCCATCCTCGTCATGGATCGCCGGCACCAGCAGATCGTCGCGCTGGTCGTCGTCGAGAATGCTGAACAGCTTGAGGTCGCGCATCACTTTCGGTGACAGGTACTGCAGGATGAAACTCTCGTCCTTGAAGCTGCTCATGGCGAATTTGAGGGTGGAAAGCCAGTCACTGCCGGCAATGTCCGGGAACCAGCGGCGATCCTCTTCCGTCGGGTTTTCGCAGATACGGCGGATGTCGGTGTACATGGCAAACCCCAGGGCATAGGGGTTGATGCCGCTGTAATAGGGGCTGTCGAAGCCCGGCTGGAACACCACGCTGGTGTGCGACTGAAGGAACTCCATCATGAAGCCTTCGGTGATCAGTCCTTCGTCGTACAGGTCGTTCATCAGGGTGTAGTGCCAGAAGGTCGCCCAGCCCTCGTTCATCACCTGGGTTTGGCGCTGCGGGTAGAAATACTGCGCAATCTTGCGCACGATGCGCACCACTTCACGCTGCCAGGGTTCGAGCAGCGGCGCGTGTTTCTCGATGAAATACAGGATGTTTTCCTGAGGTTCGGCAGGGAAGCGCGCATCGTCGCGCTCGCCGCCCTTTTCGGTGCCTTTGGGGATGGTGCGCCACAGGTCGTTGATCTGCCGCTGCAGGTGTTCTTCGCGCTCCTTCTGCCGGCGGCGTTCCTCTTCGGCCGAGATCGGGTAGGGGCGTTTGTAGCGGTCGACGCCATAGTTCATCAGGGCGTGGCAGGAGTCGATCAGGTCCTCGACAGCGTCGATGCCGTGGCGCTCCTCGCACTGGGCGATGTACTGCTTGGCGAATACCAGGTAGTCGATGATGGAACTTGCGTCTGTCCAGGTACGGAACAGGTAGTTGCCCTTGAAGAAACTGTTGTGACCATAGCAGGCATGGGCGATCACCAGTGCCTGCATGCACATGGTGTTCTCTTCCATCAGGTAGGCGATGCACGGGTCGGAATTGATCACGATCTCGTAGGCCAGGCCCATCTGCCCACGGCTGTAGGATTTCTCGGTACTGAGAAATTGCTTGCCATAGGACCAGTGGTGATAACCCAACGGCATGCCCACGGACGCATAGGCGTCCATCATTTGCTCGGCGGTGATCACTTCGATCTGGTTTGGGTAGGTATCCAGCGCGTAACGCGCGGCCAGGCGACTGATCTCACGGTCGTAGGTCTGGATCAGCTCGAATGTCCATTCGGAGCCGGTGGAAATGGGTTGGCGTCTCTGCTCTCTGGCGGTCATGTGGCTAACCTGCGCTGGAAGAGTTCACGGAAGACCGGGTAGATGTCGCCGGCCGATACCAACTGTTGCTGGGCAAAGGTGTCGGGGAAACCCTCGCCGATGCGCTCGTATTCGTACCACAGCGCCTGATGCTCGCGCGGGGTGATTTCGACATAAGTGTAGTACTGCACGTGCGGCATGATCTGCTTGGACAGGATGTCGCGGCAGATCGGCGAGTCGTCGTTCCAGTTGTCACCGTCGGACGCCTGGGCGGCGTAGATGTTCCAGTCGCTGGCCGGGTAGCGCTCAGCCATGATTTCCTGCATCAGCTTGAGCGCACTGGAAACGATGGTGCCGCCGGTTTCGCGGGAGTAGAAGAATTCTTCCTCGTCGACTTCGCGGGCACTGGTGTGGTGCCGGATGAACACTACCTCGATGCGGTCATAGTTCCGCTTGAGGAACAAGTACAAGAGGATGAAAAAGCGTTTGGCGATGTCCTTGGTGGCCTGGGTCATGGAGCCGGAAACGTCCATCAGGCAGAACATCACCGCCTTGGAGCTGGGGTTGGGCTGCTTGACCAGCAGGTTGTACTTGAGGTCGAAGGTATCGAGGAACGGCAGGCGGTTGATACGTGCCTTGAGCCGCTCGATCTCGGCCTCGGTTTCCTGGATGTCGGTGAAATTGTCGGGCTCCTCGACTTTCAGCCGATCCAGCTCCTTTTGTGCTTCGCGCAACAGTGCGCGGCTGCTGCCCGTCAGGGCGATGCGCCGGGCATGGGCCGAACGCAGGGTGCGCACGATGTTGATGCGCGAGGGGTTGCCTTCGTTGGCGATCCCGGCGCGCACGGTCTTGAAGGTGTCGGCACCGGTCAGGTGGCGTTTGACCAGGTTGGGCAGCTCAAGGTCCTCGAACATGAATTCGAGAAACTCTTCCTGGGTGATCTGGAAGACGAAATCGTCCATGCCCTCGCCGGAGTTGCCGGCCTTGCCGCGCCCGCCACCCCCACCGCCGCCTTGTGGCCGAGCGATATGCTCACCTGCAGTGAACTCTTTGTTGCCGGGGTGGACGATGGTCTGCTTGCCGCCGCGACCGTGGTGCAGCACCGGTTCGTCGATGTCACGGCCCGGGATGCTGATCTGCTCGCCATGCTCCATGTCCATGATGGAGCGGCGGCTAACGGCCTCTTCGACGGCTTTCTTGATGTGCTCACGGTACCGCCGCAGAAAACGCTGGCGGTTGACCGTGCTCTTGTTCTTGCCGTTAAGGCGTCGGTCGATTACGTAGCTCATGATCCCTCCGGTGACTGGATGCAGCTACTGACTTCAAGCTGCAAGATGGAGCAGCCACCGCTGCTGAAAGCCGTAGCGCCAGAGCTCGCCCTGGCGCTGCGCGGCTTGCAGCTTGCGGCTTGTCGCTTGCCGCTTTATTGCGATTTGCGGACCCGCAGGTACCATTCCGACAGCAGGCGCACCTGTTTGTCGGTGTAGCCACGCTCGACCATCCGGGTGACGAAGTCGTTGTGCTTCTGTTGATCCTCCTTGCTGGCCTTGGCATTGAAGCTGATGACCGGCAGCAGGTCCTCGGTGTTGGAGAACATTTTCTTCTCGATGACCACCCGCAGCTTCTCGTAGCTGAGCCAGCTGGGGTTCTTGCCATTGTTGTTGGCCCGGGCGCGCAGCACGAAGTTGACGATTTCGTTGCGGAAGTCCTTCGGATTGCTGATGCCGGCCGGTTTCTCGATCTTCTCCAGCTCTTCGTTGAGGGCGATGCGGTTGAGGATCTCGCCGGTTTCCGGGTCGCGGTACTCCTGGTCCTGAATCCAGAAATCGGCATACAGCACGTAGCGGTCGAAGATGTTCTGGCCGTACTCGCTGTAGGACTCGAGGTAGGCGGTCTGGATTTCCTTGCCGATGAACTCGATGTAGCGCGGCGCCAGGTATTCCTTGAGGTAGCGCAGGTAGCGTTCGCGCACTTCGGCCGGGAATTGCTCCTGCTCGATCTGCTGCTCCAGCACATACAGCAGGTGCACCGGGTTGGCCGCGATTTCGTGCGGGTCGAAGTTGAACACCTTGGACAGGATCTTGAAGGCGAAGCGGGTCGACAGGCCGTTCATGCCCTCGTCGACGCCTGCCGAGTCGCGGTACTCCTGGATCGATTTGGCCTTGGGGTCGGTGTCCTTGAGATTCTCACCGTCATAGACCCGCATCTTCGAATAGATGTTGGAGTTTTCCGGCTCTTTGAGCCGCGAAAGCACGGTGAACTGGGCCAGCATCTTGAGGGTGTCGGGCGCGCAGTGGGCCTTGGCCAGCGAGCTGTTGACCAACAGTTTGTCGTAGATCTTGATCTCGTCGCTGACCCGCAGGCAGTAAGGCACCTTGACGATGTAGATACGGTCGATGAAGGCTTCGTTGTTCTTGTTGTTGCGGAAGGTGTGCCACTCCGATTCGTTGGAGTGGGCCAGCAGGATACCGGTATAGGGGATGGCCCCGAGGCCTTCGGTGCTGTTGTAGTTGCCTTCCTGGGTGGCGGTGAGCAACGGGTGCAGGACCTTGATCGGCGCCTTGAACATCTCGACGAATTCCATCAGGCCCTGGTTGGCCCGGCACAGCGCGCCCGAATAGCTGTAGGCATCGGCGTCGTTCTGCGGGAATTCTTCGAGCTTGCGGATATCCACCTTGCCGACCAGAGCAGAGATGTCCTGGTTGTTCTCGTCACCGGGTTCGGTCTTGGCGATGGCGATCTGGTTGAGGATCGAAGGATAGAGCTTGACCACCTTGAACTTGCTGATATCACCGCCGAACTCCTGCAGGCGTTTGGTGGCCCAGGGCGACATGATGGTGTTCAGGTAGCGGCGGTTGATGCCGTACTCTTCTTCGAGAATCGCGCCATCTTCGGTGGCGTTGAACAACCCCAGCGGTGACTCGAATACCGGCGAGCCCTTGATGGCATAGAAAGGTACTTTTTCCATCAGCTGCTTGAGTTTCTCGGCCAGCGACGATTTACCGCCGCCCACCGGGCCCAGCAGGTAGAGGATCTGCTTCTTCTCTTCCAGGCCTTGGGCGGCATGGCGGAAGTAGGAGACGATCTGGTCGATGCATTCTTCCATCCCGTGGAAGTCGGCAAAGGCCGGATAGCGGCGGATCACCTTGTTGGAGAAGATCCGCGACAGCCTGGAGTTGCTTGAGGTGTCGATCAGCTCTGGGTCGCCGATGGCCAGCAACAGCCGCTCGGCCGCCGAGGCATAGGCGCTGCGATCCTCTTTGCACAGCTCGAGGTACTCCTGCAGCGTGAGTTCTTCCTGGCGGGTGGACTCGAAACGTTGTTGGAAGTGGCTAAAAATGCTCATGACGTCACCTCGCTCGATACGTGGAGACGACGCCGGATCAGTCAGCCGATGCTGGCATGCAACCGGTTTTTGCCGGTTGCTGTATACCCCCCAGAACACCCTGAAACGCTACCGATGACCCGCACGCCGGTGTACCGGCTCTCCCCTTTTTTGGATGGCCTGGGCTTAAGGATAGTTGGTTATACGAGAGGTCAAGGGCGGGGGGCGAAGAAGACATCTGCGACCGTTCGTCAGGTCGGTCGCGAGCCCGCACGGAACGCGGGCTGCAGGAAAAATGAAAAAAATTATTCAGCGCTGCCCTGGGCGGTTTCGCCCGGGTAGGTGCTGCGCCACAGCTCGAAGCCTCCGTCGATGCTGTAGACGTTGGAAAAGCCCTGGCCGACGAGATAGGCGGCGGCGCTCTGGCTGGAGTTGCCGTGGTAGCAGACTACCAGTGTAGGTGCGTCGAGGTCGGCGTTGCGGATGAAGTCGGCAACCGAGTGGTTATCCAGATGAGTGGCGCCGCTGATGTGGCCGGCGGCATAGGCTTGTGGGTCGCGAATGTCGACCACGACCGCGCCTTGTTTACGCAGGGCGTGGGCCTGCTCGGGGGGGATGCGCTTGAATTCGCTCATGGGGGCGGTTCCTTCAGGGCTGATCGGTAGGGGCGGCCGGTGCTGCCGGCAGGCGAGGGGTGCCCTCGCGGGTGCAGTCGCAGCGGTGGTACTCGCCGCTGTCGACGTTGTACAGGGTCATGGCGCCACCCCAGACGCAGCCGGTGTCCAGGGCGATGACACCCCGCGCATCGACGCGGCCTTCAAGGGCGGCCCAGTGGCCGAAGATGATCTTCACATGGCGCGCACGACGGTCGGGGTGGTCGAACCATGGCTTGTAGCCTTTTGGCGCGCTGTCTGCGCCTTCCTTGGTCTTGAGGTCGAGCTTGCCGGCGGCGGTGCAGAAGCGCATGCGGGTGAAGTAGTTGGTGATCACCCGCAGGCGCTCGACGCCGGTGAGATCCTTGCTCCACTTGTTCGGCTCGTTGCCGTACATGCCGTCCAGGTAGAGCTTCAGGCGATTGTCGTCGCGCAGCACTTCCTCGACTTCGGCAGCCAGCTCCAGCGCTCTGCCCAGGGTCCATTGCGGCGGGATCCCGGCATGAACCATGGCGATGCCACGGGGCTCGTCGTAGTGCAGCAGCTTCTGCTGGCGCAGCCAGTCGAACAGCTGGTCGGCGTCCGGCGCTTCGATGATTTCGCGCAGGGTGTCGCTCTTCTTCAGGCGCTCGACGTTATGCCAGGCGGCCAGCAGGTGCAGGTCGTGGTTACCCAGCACACACACCAGGACGTGGCGGATGGAGTACAGGTAGCGCAGCGTTTCGAGCGACTCGGGGCCGCGGTTGACCAGGTCACCCACCAGCCACAGGCGATCGACGGCAGGGTCGAAGCGTACACGTTCGAGAAGGCACTTGAGCGGCTGCAGGCAGCCTTGCAGGTCACCGACCGCGTAAGTGGCCATCAGTGCAGGGCCCCGGGAACGGCTAGGCGGAAGGGTGCGATCTCGGCATCGAAGCGTTTACCGTCTTCGGCGAACATCTGATAGCTGCCCTGCATGGTGCCAACGCGGGTGGTGATGACCGCCCCGCTGCTGTAGGTGTGGCTCTGGCCTGGGTCGATCAGCGGTTGTTGGCCGATCACGCCGGCGCCGCGCACTTCCTCGACTTCGCCATCGCCATTGGTGATCAGCCAGTGACGTGACATCAGCTTGGCCTTGACCGTGCCGTTGTTCTGCACGGTGATGGTGTAGGCGAAAGCGAAGCGACTGTTTTCGGGGTCGGATTGTTCTTTGAGGTAGCGGGTCACGACGCTGACGTCGATCTGGTAGCGGGGGTCGGACATGCAAGGGCCTTGGGCGAACTGACGCAATAATGCAGTCTAGGCCATTGGCGGGGGGGAGGGCCAGTCATGGCTGATCGCGGGGCAAGCCCGCTCCCACGGGAGCGAGCCTGTGTTGCGACGTGGGGTCAGCCTTGCTGCTCGGCCAGCTTGTCGGCCAGGCGCACGAACGCTGCCAGGTCCAGTTGCTCGGGGCGCAGGCTGCCATCGACGCCTGCAGCCTCGATGGCCTGGCTGTCGAGCAGGCCCTTGAGAGTGTTGCGCAGGGTCTTGCGGCGCTGGTTGAACGCTTCGCGCACGACACGCTCCAGCAGCAGAGGGTCCTTGGCCGGGTAAGGCAGCACTTCATGGGGCACCAGGCGCACGATGGCCGAATCGACCTTCGGTGGTGGGTTGAAGGCGCCGGGGCCTACGTTGAACAGGTGTTCCACGCGGCAGTGGTACTGCACCATGATCGACAACCGCCCCCAGTCACCACCGCCAGGCCCTGCGGCCATGCGCTCGACCACTTCCTTCTGCAGCATGAAATGCATGTCGCGGATCAGGTTGGCGTGTGCCAGCAGGTGGAAGATCAGCGGCGTGGAGATGTTGTAGGGCAGGTTGCCCACGACCTTCAGGCTGCGTTGCGGTACGCCCAACTGATTGAAGTCGAACTTCAGGGCGTCGCCCTGGTGCAGGCGGAAATTGTCACGCCCGGCGAACTTGTGTTGCAGGATCGGCACCAGGTCCTTGTCCAGCTCCACCACGTCCAGTTGTGCGCCGCTGTTCAGCAGGCCCTCGGTGAGGGCGCCCTGGCCAGGGCCGATTTCCAGCAGGTTTTCGCCGGCCTTGGCGTGGATCGCCCGCAGAATGCGGTCGATGATTCCGGCGTCATGCAGGAAATTCTGGCCGAAGCGCTTGCGCGCCCGGTGTTGGTAATGCTCGGTCATGGTCGGTTCTCGGCCATCTGGTAGGCGGTTTCCAGGGCGACGCGCAGGCTGCCGGTGTCGATCTTGCCGGTGCCGGCCAGGTCCAGGGCGGTGCCGTGGTCGACCGAAGTACGGATGATCGGCAGGCCCAGCGTCACGTTGACCGCGGCGCCGAAGCCCTTGTACTTGAGTACGGGCAGGCCTTGGTCGTGGTACATCGCCAGCACTGCGTCGCAGTGCTCCAGATATTTGGGGGTAAACAGGGTATCGGCCGGTAATGGTCCGCGCAGGTCCATGCCTTCGGTACGCAGGCGCTCCAGTACGGGCTCGATGATGTCGATTTCTTCGCGGCCAAGGTGGCCGCCTTCGCCGGCATGCGGGTTGAGCCCGCAGACCAGGATGCGTGGTTTGCCGATGCCGAACTTGTCACGCATGTCCGCATGCAGGATGCGGGTCACGCGCTCCAGGCGCTCGGCGGTGATGGCGTCGGCAATGTCGCGCAGCGGCAGGTGCGTGGTCACCAGGGCCACGCGCAGGCCATGGGTGGCCAGCATCATGACCACCTGTGCGGTGTGGGTGAGCTCGGCAAGGAACTCGGTATGCCCGGAGAAGGCGATACCGCTCTCGTTGATCACGCCTTTGTGCACCGGGGCGGTGATCATCCCGGCAAAGTGCCCGTCAAGGCAGCCTTGCCCGGCGCGTGTCAGCGTTTCCAGCACGAATGCGGCGTTGGCCTGGTTCAGTTGCCCGGCGGCCACGGGTGCGGCCAAGGGCGTATCCCAGACGTACAGGCTGCCGGCAGGGGCAGGGTGTTCGGGCAGGTTGTCCGGGGTGACGGCCAGCAGGCTGACGGCCAGGCCCAGCTGCGTGGCCCGCTCGGCGAGCAGGTCACGGCTGGTGATGGCGATCAGGGGATGGGGCTGGGCCTCGGCGGCGAGCAGCAGGCACAGGTCGGGGCCTATGCCGGCTGGTTCGCCGGGTGTAACGGCAAAGCGCAGGGGCTTCACTGGGTGGCCTGGTCAGCGCCAGGCAGCTTGACTTCAACGTAGGCCTCGTCGCGGATCTGGCGCAGCCAGGTCTGCAGCTCTTCGTCGTACTTGCGGTTGCGCAGGACGCTCATGGCCTGCTGCTCACGGGCTTTTTCAGTGCTGTCGGTGGCGCGGCGGCCCAGCACTTCAAGCACGTGCCAGCCGTACTGGGTGCGGAACGGCTTGGTCACCACGCCTTGTTTGGCGTCGGCCATCTGCTCGCGGAATTCCGGGACCAGGCTGTCCGGGTCGACCCAGTTCAGGTCGCCACCGTGGAGTGCAGAGCCTGGGTCTTCCGAGAAGCTCTTGGCCAGGGTGGCAAAGTCTTCGCCGCTGTTGATCCGGTCGTACAGTTTTTCAGCGAGCTCCTTGGTGGCGGCTTCGCTGCGGATCTCGCTTGGCTTGATCAGGATGTGGCGTACATGCACTTCGTCACGCAGCACGCTCTCGCTGCCACCACGTTTCTCCTCGAGCTTGAGGATGATGAAGCCGTTGGGGATGCGAATAGGCTGGGTGACGTCGCCGGCGCTCATGCTGCTGAGCATCTTGGCGAAGTCCGGTGGCAGTTGGCCGGCTTTACGCCAGCCCATCTCGCCGCCTTCCAGGGCGTTCTCGCTGGCCGAGCGTGCGATGGCCAGTTGGCCGAAGTCAGCGCCTTGCTTGAGCTGCTGGTAGACGCCGCCCGCTTGGCGAGCTGCCGCCTGGATGGCTTCCGAGTTGGCGCCTTCCGTGGTCGGGATGAGGATGTTGGCCAGGCGGTATTCTTCCGACATCTGCATCTTGCCGAGGTCGGAGTTGAGGAAGTTCTTCACTTCCTGCTCGGACACCTGGATGCGTTCGGCGACACGACGCTGACGTACGCGGCTGATGATCATCTCGCGCTTGATCTGTTCGCGGGCGTCGTCGAACGACAGGCCATCATGGGCCAGGGCAGCACGGAACTGCTCCGGCGACATGCCATTGCGCTGGGCAATCGTGCCGACGGCCTGGTTCAGCTCCTCATCGGTGATGCGGATGCCCGAGCGCTCGCCGATCTGCAGTTGCAGGTTCTCGACGATCAGGCGCTCCAGCACCTGCTGCTCCAGCGCGCCGGCCGGCGGCACGCCGCCACCGCGCTTGGCGATGGTCTGCTGGACTTCACGCACGCGCTGGTCCAGTTGGCTCTGCATGACCACGTCGTTGTCGACGATGGCCACCACGCGGTCCAGGGACTGCGGTGCGGCATGCGCCGCGCCGCTGAGTAAAACGGCGCCCAACATCAGCGGGCGCAGACGATCAATAAGCTTGGTCTTCACGTTCACGATAACCTTGAATGCCTTTGTCCAGGAACGACTCAACCTTGTTGCCCACTACACCGCCGAGGCCCTTGAGCACGACTTGCAGGAAGATACCGTGGTCGCCCTTCTCGTTGTCCGGGACCGCCTGGCTGAAGTCGTCGTAGTCCATCCAGTAGCGGTTGATCAGGCGCAGCTTCCAGCAGCAGTTGTCGTACTCGAAACCACCCATGGCTTCCAGGGTGCGGTTGCGGTTGTAGTCGTGCTGCCAGCGCGCGATCACGCTCCACTGCGGAACGATCGGCCAGATGACCGAGAAGTCGTGCTGCTGGATCTTGTAGTAATCCTTGATGTAGCCCGGTTCGCCTGGAGTGCCGTAGTCACCGCCGCCAACTTTCCACAAGCCGGTCAGCGAGTCATAGGTGATCAGGTCGTTGCGGTAGCGGTAGCCGAGGTTGACGATCTTGTTCGGATTGTCTTCAGGCTGGTAGTGGAACATCGCGCTACCCGAGCGAGTGCTGCGGCTGTCCGGGTCCCAGTTGAAGTCCGAGTTGAAGCGCCAGTCGCGGTTGAAGGCGTACTCGTATTCCAGAGCGTACGGTGACACGTCCGACAGGCTGTCCTTGCGGGTGCTGTAGTCGATGCCTGGCAACTGGACCTTGCGGTCCTTGAAGTAGAACGCCTGGCCAATGCTGAAGCGCTGACGCTGGAAGCCGTTGTCCTCGATCCAGCGGTTGGTCACACCCAGCGACAGCTTGTTTTCGTCGCCGATGCGATCGGTGCCGCTGAAGCGGTTGTCGCGGAACAGCGAAGCGTAGTCGAAAAGGCGCTCGCTCGTATCGAAGATCGGAATGTCCTTCTGGTCCTTGTACGGGACGTAGAGGTAGAACAGTCTCGGCTCGAGGGTCTGGCGGTAATTGGTGCCGAACATCTGTGTGTTGCGGTCGAAGTACAGGCCGCTGTCGACGCTGAAGATCGGGATATCACGGTTCAGCGTGCTGTTGTAGCTGCCATAGCCCGGAAGGCCCGACTGCGTGATCGCCTGGGCCTGGCCCTGGCTGTCCAGGTCGAGGTCATAGCGGGTGACGGCGTACTTGAGTTTCGGCTTGATGTAGCCGTAGCTCGCTTCCATCGGCAGGCTGATGGCCGGTGCCGCGTGCAGGCGGGTACCGTTGGCACGGGCGATGCCGGTGACGCTCTCGTCAAGGCGGCGGCCGCCGAGGACATTGCCGTCAGCATCGGTCACGAGGCCGAGCGACTTGTCAGGCAGGCCATCCTTGTCGAACACCAGATCGTTCTTCAGGTCACGTTCGAAGCGAACGGCCTCGGCTTCGTAGCTGAGATCGAGCCCTTCAGGGTGATACGGCAGCAAGCCGGTGATCGAGAGCTGTGGAAGCTTGTCGTAAGGGGTGATCTGCGAAATGGTCGCCATTTCGTAGGCATGCACATTCAACCGGGCGGTGTAGTCGTCGCCACGGTAGTTGAGCGTGCCGCGCTGGTTGACGTAGTCCCGGCTCTCGACACCGATCTGGTCCGATTCCAGGTCCTGGAAGTAGAACGGGTCGCTGATGTCGGTGTAGTCCACCTCGCCCATCAGGCGATCATCCAGGCCGCCCTTGTGCTGCCAGTTGATCATCCAGCGTTCTTTCTTGTAGTCCGTCTGCAGCTTGCGGTCGTCGTCCTGATCGCTCAGGTAGGCGCCGCCGAACTGACCTTCGCTGGATTTGGTCAGGTAGCGGAACTCGCCTTCCATGAGCATGCCGCGCTTGGCCATGTAGCGCGGGTACAACGTGGCGTCGTAGTTCGGCGCCAGGTTGAAGTAGTACGGGGTGACCAGCATGAAGCCGGTATCGCTGCTGCTGCTGAACGATGGCGGCAGGAAGCCGGACTGCCGACGATCATCGATCGGGAAGTAGATGTACGGCGTATAGAAGACCGGGAAATCCTTGACCCGCAGCGTGACGTTGGTGGCAGTACCAAAGCCGGTGGCCGGGTTGAGGGTGATGTTGTTGCCCTTGAGCTGCCATGCGTTGCTGCCCGGCTCACAGGTGGTATAGGTACCGTCCTTGAGGCGGATGATCGCGTTTTCCGCGCGCTTGGCGTACAGCGCATTACCGCGGATGTGCGATTTGTGCATCACGTATTCGGCGTTGTCGACCCGGGCTTCGCCGGTGTCGAGCTGAATCTGTGCCTCATCACCGACTACCAGCGAGCCGTTGTCACGGATCTTGACGTTGCCCTTGAGCTCGCCACGGTTCTCGGCCTGGTACAGGTTGGCTTCGTCCGCTTCGGCCTGCATGCTGCCCTGGCGCATGACCACGTCACCGGCGAGGGTGGCGATCTGCTGCTCCTGCTGGTACTTGGAAACCTTGGCGTTGATGTAGGTCGGGGCTTCGTCCTTGGGCGTGGTGTCATCCATGCCCGGACGGATTGGCTCGATATAGGCGCCACCGCAGTACGGGCCGGTCTCGGCCAGTTGCGCGGCAGTGAGCTTCTCGCGGGGTACCCAGTCGAGGTGGCTGTAGTCTTCGCTGCGCGATTTCAGGGCGCGGCCCTTGCTCTCGGTAACCAGTACCGGCTTGTCGGCCTGTTCCTGGGCTACTTGCTCCGGTGTTTCATCACCGGAACTGGCGGCAGCGGCACCCGGATGAACCGGGCGAGGCGGCAGGTTACTGGCAGCCTTGGGCTTGCAGTCCCAGCCGCCGGAAGCGGACACTTGGCAGTCGAACTGCTCGGCTGCTAACGCATGCGGCATGGCCATAGGTTGCAGGGCCAGCAGACCGCCAGTGACCAGCAATGGAAACTTTCTACGAAACGCGGGGGATTTCAATGCCATCTTATTAGTCCGGGCTTCCTGCGTGCCATCTGCCCGCGTGTGGGGGCCGCACGCCTCTCGATGGTCTGAAAAAGATGCTGGATAATAAAGCATGACCCGCTTGACGGCTAGCGCCGTCGGAGACCCTTGTAATGCCCGACCAAGATGTACGTCTGCAACAACTGACTGCCTGGCTCGCCGAGCAGCTCGAGATTCTATTTCGCACCAACGGCTGGGGTGACGTGCCCGCCGGCAGCCTGACCGCCGCCAGCAGCGATGCGAGTTTCCGCCGCTACTTCCGCTGGGAGGGCGCCGGCCACAGCTTCGTGGTCATGGATGCGCCACCACCCCAGGAAAACTGCCGCCCGTTCGTTGCCATCGACCACCTGCTGGCCAGTGCGGGCGTGCATGTGCCGCAGATCCATGCCCAGGACCTTGAGCGCGGCTTCCTGCTTTTGGGCGATATGGGGCGCCAGACTTACCTGGACGTCATCGATGCCGACAACGCCGATGCCTTGTTCAAGGACGCCATCGAAGCCTTGCTGGCGTTCCAGCGCCTGCCGATGGACGCCCCGTTGCCTAGCTACGACGATGCGCTGCTGCGCCGCGAAGTCGAGCTGTTCCCGGAGTGGTACGTTGGCCGCGAGCTGGGCGCGAAGCTGACCGAGGCCCAGCAGGCCAGCTGGCAGCGGGTCAGCCAGCTGTTGATCGACAGCGCCCTGGCGCAACCTAAAGTACTGGTGCACCGCGACTACATGCCGCGCAACCTGATGCAAAGCACGCCGAACCCCGGCGTGCTGGATTTCCAGGACGCAGTCTACGGCCCGGTCACCTACGACATCACCTGCCTGTTCAAGGACGCTTTCCTCAGCTGGCCCCAGGCCCGCGTCGAGGGGTGGCTCAGCGATTACTGGCAAAAGGCCCAGGCTGCCGGTATTCCAGTACAGCCGGCATTCGAGGACTTCCACCGCGCCAGCGACCTGATGGGGGTGCAGCGCCACCTCAAGGTGATCGGCATTTTCGCCCGCATCTGTCACCGTGACGGCAAACCGCGCTACCTCACTGACGTACCGCGTTTCTTCGCCTATATAGATGAAGTGATTGGTCGTCGTCCGGAGTTGGCCGAGCTGGGCGCGCTGATCAGCGAACTCAAGGCCGGGGCCCATTCATGAAGGCAATGATCCTCGCGGCGGGCAAGGGCGAGCGCATGCGCCCACTGACCCTGCACACCCCCAAGCCGCTGGTGCCGGCCGCCGGCAAGCCATTGATCGAATACCACCTGGAAGCGCTGGCCCGAGCCGGCTTCACCGAAGTGGTCATCAACCATGCCTGGCTCGGCCAGCAGATCGAGGATCACCTGGGCGATGGCAGCCGCTTCGGCCTGCGCCTGCGCTACTCGCCGGAAGGCGAACCGCTGGAGACCGGCGGCGGCATCTTCAAGGCGCTGCCGCTGCTGGGTGATGCGCCGTTCGTGCTGGTCAACGGCGATATCTGGACCGACTACGACTTCAGCGCGTTGCAGGCGCCGTTGCAGGGGCTCGCGCACCTGGTGCTGGTAGACAACCCCGGGCACCACGGGCGAGGCGACTTCCGTCTGCTGGGCGAGCAGGTAACTGATGGCGATGACGCGCCCGGGACCCTGACTTTCAGCGGTATCTCGGTGCTCGACCCGGCGCTGTTCGACGCTTGCCAACCCGGCGCCTTCAAGCTCGCACCGCTATTGCGCAAGGCCATGGCTGCGGGCCAGGTGAGTGGCGAGCACTACCGGGGGCACTGGGTTGATGTCGGCACTGTCGAACGCCTGGCCGATGTCGAACGCCTGATTGGCGAGCGCGCCTGACATGTGGTGGCCAAGCACAGTGATTGGTGCCGGGGCCGGTTTCGCCATGGCCAGTATCCCCGGGGCTTTGCTCGGGGCGCTGCTGGGCCAGGCCATGGATCGGCGCCTGCGTCTGCAGGGATGGGAGGACATGCGCGAGCGCCTGGGCGGGCGCCCGGCGCTGCGCGACGAAGAGTTGCTGTTCGTGCTGCTTGGGCGTCTGGCCAAGAGCGATGGCCGGGTTGCCGAGGGGCATATCCAGCAGGCGCGTCAGGAAATGACCCGGCTGGACCTGGCGGAACCCGCGCGGCTGCGGGCGATTGCCGCGTTCAATCGGGGCAAGTCGGGCAAGGGCCGGTTGGGTCATTACCTGCGCCGGATCAAGTTGCAGCCGCATGCCGCCGAGGGCACCCTGCGCGCCTGCTGGCGAATGGTCTGGGCGGATGGCAAGGCCGGCCGGCATGAGCACGATCTGCTGCTGCGCTGGGGCGAGCAGCTTGGGCTCAGCCGTCAGCAGGTGCAGGCCCTGGCCAAGGAGTACGAGCCACGGCGGTCGTCCGTCGAAGGCGGTGTGATGACCTATGCCGCTGCCCTGCGTCTTCTTGGGGTGGAGCCGGACACCGAGGCCGACAAGGTCAAGCAGGCCTATCGGCGACTGCTTAGCCGGCACCATCCCGACAAGCTGGTGGGCAGTGGTGCCAGTGAGGCCAAGGTGCGCGAGGCGACCGAGCACACGCGCGAGCTGCACCAGGCCTATGCCCTGATCCGCAAGCGGCGGGGCCTCTAACTAAGTTATCGCGGGGCAAGCTCGCATCGGCGCCCCGCGATGATCGTCACTGTTCCTGCGGTGTCAGCCAGCCGCGAACCCGACGTAGCAACTGCTCTTGCTCCGCTGCCTTGTTACCCGGCATGGCCATCAGCGAAATCTGCCGGTACGCGCTGTCCTTCTGCCGCTTGCTGGCCTGCAGGCGCTGCTCGGCGGCCAGGCGGTCCTGGGGGCGCGAGGTGTAGTAGAGGTCGGCGGTCGGCACTTTCAGGGTCGGGGTGAGGCTCAGCAGGTCGTGCTCGACCCGTGCGGGCGTCTGCGCCGCGACCATCACCAGTTTCTGTACCTCTGGCGGCTGCTTTTCGCTGAGGTAGCGCGCCGCCCAGTAGGCGCCGCTGCCGTTGCCCAGCAGCACGATGCTGCGTGCCTGTTGCTGTTGCGCATAGGCCACGGCGGCATCCAGGCGGGCGAAGATGCGCTCGGCGTCGTCCTGGTCGGTGTGTTCGTCGGCCTTGGCGGCGTCGGTGCTTTCGGCGGTGTCCGCCTCGGCGGCCGTGGCCTGGGCAACGTTGGCGTTGGCGTCTGCGGGGGTATCCTTGGTCGGCGCTGTTTCACCTGCGTCCTTGGCCGGTTCTGCGGCGGGCTTGGCCTCGGCGCGCGCCTGCGGGCGTTCGGCCAGCAGGTCTGGAAGGCTCACGCTCAAGGTGTGCCAGCCGACATCGGGGAAGCCACGGCGCAACGGCCCGACCGTGGTCGGCCAGTCGGCGCTTTCGCCGGCACCGGGGACGATGATCAGCGCACCTTTCGGGTCGCTGTCGTTGGCCGGCTTCCACAGCGCCAGGAAGTGTTCGCCGTTGGCCTGCAGGGTCTGCTGCTCGGCCTTGGGCACCTGGCGCTCGAGGGCCAGGGCATCGTCCTGGCTGCGTTCGGCCAGCGCCGGGCGCACTACGGGGGCAGGGGCAGCCTCGGCGGCGGCATCGGTTTTTTCGGCATCGGCCGCTTGCGCGCCGAGGGGCAGGAGCGCGGCCAGGCAGAACATGGCCAGCGTCGTGCGATAGAGTGTGAGCATGGATCGGTCCAAGGCCATAAAGTTATCGGCAGCCTAATAGTATTTGTCCGCGACGGCCACGTCAGGTGGCCGTCCTTGCCAAGACGAGCGTAGAGATGAAGCGAGTGCGTTGCCTGTGGGTTATCGGCTGGTTGTGTCTACCCTTGATCGCTTTGGCGCGCCCGGAGGCGCCGCCTTCGGTAGTGCTGGAGCCTGCCCAGCAACAGTGGCTGGAGGCGCATCGCAGCCTGCGGGTCGGCCTGGTGCTGCAAGCGCCCTATGCCCAGTTCGACAGGCGTTTGCAGCAGTTCTACGGGGCCAACGTCGAGCTGGTCAGTGCGCTGGCCCAGGCCCTCAGGCTCGACCTGACCTGGCGCGGTTTCACCGATGAAGCGGCGCTGGAGCACGCGTTGCAAGCTGGCGAGATCGATTTTGCCCCAGGCCTGACCCAGACCCCCGCCAGCCTGCGCAACTGGTTGTTCAGCGACCCGTACATGCGCGTGCCGCAACTGGTGGTGGGCCTGCGCAGCGGTGCGGTGGCGGTGGACCTGGAGAAGCTCGGCGCCAACGACCGAGTGGCGGTGCGCATGCCATCCAGGCTCGCCGACTACCTGCGCGGCAACTACGGCAACCTCAACCTGCAAGGCGTGCCCAACGAGCGTGAGGCCCTGCAACTGGTGCTGGGCGGGCAGGCCGGTTTTGCCGTGCTGGACGAGGCGCAGCTCAGTCGCCTGTCCCGCGAGAGTGAGTTTGGTGAGCTGGCCGTGGTCGGTGACATCGGCCTGCCGCAATTGCTACGGGTGGGTTCGCGGCGCGACTGGCCGCTGTTGGCCGACGTCCTTGAGCGTGGGCTGCAGGCCATGCCGGCCAAGGACCTCGAGCAGATCCACCAACGCTGGCTGCAACCGAAATACCCGCGCTTCTCCGAATCGCCCGGTTTCTGGCAGAACCTCGCCTTGCTGTTCGGCCTGTTGCTGTTGTGCGCCCTGGCCACGCTGGTGTGGCAGCGTCGCCAACAGCGAGGGCTGGAGCGCGGATTGCTGGCGGCACGCGAGAGCCTGGCCGAGCGCCAGACCCGCGAGCAGGCGCTGCGCCTGAGCCAGTTCTCCATCGACCAGAGCACTGTCGGGATTCTGTGGGTCAACTGGGACAGCCACGTGCGCTACGCCAACCACGCCGCCGAACGCATGCTCGGTTTTGCCGAGAACGCCTTGCTTGAGCGCCCGCTGATCGACATCGAGCCCACCCTGGCCATGGACCGCTGGCTGGCGCTGTGGAAGCGCGCCCGTGGCGGCGAAGGCGAGTTGCAGTTCGAGAGCCAGTGCCGCTGCGCCGATGGCAGCTTGCTGCCGGTCGACCTGTCGCTGTCGTTCCTGCGTTTTCGCGATGCCGAATACCTGGTGGTGTTCCTCACCGATGTCACCGAGCGCCGCCGGGCGCTGGCCGCCCTGCGCGAAAGCGAAGCTCGGCTCAAGGGGATCGCCGGCAACGTGCCGGGGCTGGTGTTCCGCCTGGAGCGCGACGCCGCCGAAGGCGAGTTGGAGTTCCCCTATATCAGTGAAGGCAGCGAAGCGCTGGTCGGTTACACCCCGGCGGCGATCCAGCACCCTGACATGGGCCTGCGCAACCTGGTGCATCCGCAGGACCGCGCCGATTATCACCGGGTTCAGGACATGGCCCTGGCCACTGACCAGGACTGGTCGTGGCAGGGCCGCATCCTCACCCGTCAGGGCGAGCAGCGCTGGGCCGACATCAAGGCCACCACCCGGCGCCTGGCCGATGGCCGAGTGGTGTGGGACGGGGTGGTCTGGGACATCACCCAGGGCAAGCAGGCCGAGTTGGCGCTGGCCGCGTCCCAGGAGCAACTGCGCGAGTTGTCGGCGCACCTGGAGAGCGTGCGCGAAGAGGAGAAGGCGCGGATTGCCCGCGAGGTGCACGACGAACTGGGGCAGATGCTGACGGTGCTCAAGCTTGAAGTGTCGATGTGCGAGCTGGCGTTCGCCGAACTGGACCCCGCTCTCAACGAGCGCCTGTCCAGCATGAAACGCCTGATCGCCCAGTTGTTCCAGCTGGTTCGCGACGTGGCCACGGCCCTGCGCCCACCGATCCTCGACGCCGGTATCGCCTCGGCCATCGAGTGGCAGGCGCGGCGCTTTGAAGCGCGCACGCAGATACCCTGTCTGGTGCAGGTGCCGGACAATCTGCCACCCTTGAGTGATGCCAAGGCCATCGGCCTGTTCCGTATCCTGCAGGAGGCGCTGACTAACGTGATGCGCCATGCCCAGGCGCACACGGTGCAGATCGATCTGGTGCACGAGGCAGGGCAGTTGCGCATGACCGTGATCGACGACGGCGTGGGGTTTGCCATGGAGGCGGCGCGGCCGACGTCGTTCGGCCTGGTGGGTGTGCGTGAGCGGGTGTTGATGCTCGGTGGCAGCATGAGCCTGGACAGCGAACCGGGCGAGGGCACCAGCCTGAGCGTGGCGATTCCTTTGAAGCAGGAGAAACAATCGTGATTCGAGTGCTGGTGGCCGAAGACCACACCATCGTCCGGGAAGGCATCAAGCAATTGATCGGCCTGGCCAAGGACATGCAGGTGGCGGGCGAGGCGGGCAATGGCGAGCAGTTGCTCGAGACCCTGCGCCACACGCCCTGCGAGGTGGTGCTGCTGGATATCTCCATGCCTGGGGTGAACGGCCTGGAGGCGATCCCGCGGATCCGCGCGCTGAACAACCCGCCGGCGATCCTGATGCTGTCGATGCATGACGAAGCGCAGATGGCGGCGCGGGCGCTCAAGGCCGGTGCGGCGGGCTATGCCACCAAGGACAGCGACCCGGCGCTGCTGCTCACGGCCATCCGCCGGGTGGCCGGGGGCGGGCGTTACATCGACCCGGCCCTGGCCGACCGCATGGTGTTCGAGGTGGGCCTGACCGAAACCCGGCCGCTGCACACACTACTGTCGGAGCGCGAGTTCTCGGTGTTCGAGCGCCTGGCCCAGGGCGCCAACGTCAACGACATTGCCCTGCAGCTGGCGCTGTCGAGCAAGACCATCAGCACCCACAAGGCGCGGCTGATGCAGAAGCTCAAGGTCAACTCGCTGGCGGAGCTGGTGAAGTACGCCATGGAGCACAAGCTGGTGTGAGTGTTCTGGTTGCGACAGCCAGTGCAGCGGCCTTGCCCATATCCCTGTGGGAGCGGGTTTACCCGCGAATGGGCCTGACCTGCTGATCTCGGTGGCTGCACCGGCCTCTTCGCGGGTTAACCCGCTCCCACAGGCTCGGCGTGAACCCTGATTGGCATTCCAAACGCGCCATCCTTGTAGGGCGATCCCTACAACAAGTCTTCCATCCGGATGATGGCATTCTCTCAGTGCCCCCGATTTTCGGGCGTTTGCGCCTCTTCTACTCTTTTGCCTACGCAGTCATTCCAACAAGAAGGTGCAGGGCATGAGCGAGGCGAATTCGAACGAGACGCTGGTCAGCTTCCGTGGTGTACAGAAGAGCTACGACGGCGAATCGCTGATCGTCAAAGACCTCAACCTGGACATTCGCAAGGGTGAATTCCTGACCCTGCTCGGCCCCTCCGGCTCGGGCAAGACCACCAGCCTGATGATGCTGGCCGGCTTCGAAACCCCTACCGCCGGCGAGATCCAGCTGGCCGGGCGCTCGATCAACAACGTGCCGCCGCACAAGCGCGACATTGGCATGGTGTTCCAGAACTACGCGCTGTTCCCGCACATGACCGTGGCCGAGAACCTGGCCTTCCCGCTGACCGTGCGCAACCTGAGCAAGACCGACGTCAGCGAGCGGGTCAAGCGTGTGCTCAACATGGTCCAACTCGATGCTTTCGCCAAGCGCTACCCCGGGCAGCTGTCCGGCGGCCAGCAGCAGCGCGTGGCGCTGGCCCGGGCCTTGGTGTTCGAACCCCAGCTGGTGTTGATGGACGAACCGCTCGGCGCCCTCGACAAGCAACTGCGCGAACACATGCAGATGGAAATCAAGCATATCCATCAGCGTCTGGGCGTGACCGTGGTGTACGTGACCCATGACCAGGGCGAGGCGCTGACCATGTCCGACCGGGTGGCGGTGTTCCACCAGGGCGAGATCCAGCAGATCGCCGACCCGCGCACCCTCTACGAAGAACCCTGCAACACCTTCGTCGCCAACTTCATCGGTGAGAACAACCGTATCAACGGCACCCTGCTGGCCAGCGATGGCAAGCGTTGCCAGGTGCAGTTGGGCCGCGGCGAGCGGGTCGAGGCGCTGGCGGTCAACGTCGGCCAGGCCGGCGAGCCGGTCACCCTGTCGATTCGCCCCGAGCGCGTGCGCCTCAACGGCCACAGCGAAAGCTGCGTCAACCGCTTCTCCGGCCGGGTGGCCGAGTTCATCTACCTGGGCGATCACGTGCGGGTGCGCCTGGAAGTCTGCGGCAAGGCCGACTTCTTCGTGAAGCAGCCGATTGCCGAACTCGACCCGGCCCTGGCCGTGGGCGATGTGGTACCGCTGGGCTGGGAGGTGGAGCACGCCCGCGCGCTCGATCCGATTGCACAAGCCCACTGATGGACTGATGGATTGCTTCACCAACCCTGTACTGTGGAGAGAATAATAATGCGCAAGCAGTTGAAACTGACCGCCCTGGCCCTGGGGCTGTTCGCCGCCGGCCAGGCCATGGCCGCGGACCTGACGGTGGTGTCGTTCGGTGGCGCCAACAAGGCGGCCCAGGTCAAGGCGTTCTACGAGCCATGGGAGAAGGCCGGCAAGGGCAAGATCGTCGCCGGTGAGTACAACGGGGAAATGGCCAAGATCAAGGCCATGGTCGACACCAACAGCGTTTCGTGGAACCTGGTCGAGGTCGAGTCGCCGGAGCTGGCGCGCGGCTGTGACGAGGGCATGTTCGAGGAACTCGACCCGGCCCTGTTCGGCAACGAAAGCGATTACGTCAAGGGTGCCATCCAGCCGTGCGGCGTTGGCTTCTTCGTCTGGTCCACGGTCATGGCCTATAACGCTGACAAGCTCAAGACCGCGCCCACCAGCTGGGCCGATTTCTGGGACACGAAAAAATTCCCGGGCAAGCGCGGCCTGCGCAAGGGCGCCAAGTACACCCTGGAGTTCGCCTTGATGGCCGACGGCGTGGCGCCGAAGGATGTCTATCAGGTGCTGGGCACCAAGGAGGGTGTGGACCGCGCCTTCAAGAAACTCGACGAGCTCAAGCCGAGCATCCAGTGGTGGGAAGCCGGTGCTCAGCCGCCGCAGTACCTGGCCTCGGGTGACGTGGTCATGAGCTCGGCCTACAACGGCCGCATCGCCGCTGTGCAGAAAGAGAGCAACCTCAAGGTGGTATGGAACGGTGGCATCTACGACTTCGACGCCTGGGCCATCCCGAAAGGTGCCAAGGATGCCGAAGAGGCGAAGAAATTCATCACCTACAGCGTCCAGCCCGAGCAGCAGAAGATCTACTCCGAGAACATCGCCTACGGTCCGGCCAACAGCAAAGCCGTGAGCCTGCTGTCGGACGAGGTGAAGAAAGACATGCCGACCACGCCTGAGAACATTGCCAACCAGGTGCAGATCGACGTGGCCTTCTGGGCCGACAACAGCGAGCAGTTGGAGCAACGCTTCAACGCCTGGGCGGCGAAGAAGTAACGCCCGGGACATTGGGCCGCCACGCGGCCCATCGCCGGCAAGCCGGCTCCCACAGGTAAAGCGTCAAGCCTGAGGGTGTCGCACTACTTGTGGGAGCCGGCTTGCCGGCGATGGGGCGCGCAGCGGCCCCAATTGCAGCTTTACCAGGCTCCCTGTTTCCCTGTTTTCCCGGAGTTCGCCATGGCCATTGCAGTGCCCCTCAACGAAGGCGCAGGTAAAAGCCTCAAACAGCGCCTCAAGCATGCCGAGCGGGTCAACCGCTGGAAGGCCCAGGCGTTGATCGCGCCGCTGGCGCTGTTCCTCCTGCTGGTGTTCCTGGTGCCGATTGCGGCGCTGCTATACAAGAGCGTCGGCAACCCCGAAGTGGTCGCCGGCCTGCCGCGCACCGTCGAGGCCGTGGCGCAGTGGGACGGCAAGAGCCTGCCCGGCGAGGAGGCCTACAAGGCCCTGAGCCAGGACCTGGCCGAATCACGCAAGAACCAGACGCTGGGCGATCTGTCCAAACGCCTGAACATGGAACTGGCCGGCTACCGCAGCCTGCTGGCCAAGACTGCGCGGGCCCTGCCGTTCAAGGCGGAGCCCGCTTCTTATAAAGATGCCTTGCAGACGCTGGACGAGCGCTGGGGTGACCCGGCCTACTGGCAGGCAATCCGCCGCAACACCAGCAGCGTCACGCCGTTCTACCTGCTGGCGGCGCTCGATCACCGTATCGACGACCTCGGTGAGCTGGCCAAGGCCACGCCGGACCAGGCCATCTACCTCGACATCTTTGCCCGCACCCTGTGGATGGGCGTGGTGATCACCGCCATCTGCCTGGTGCTGGCCTATCCGCTGGCCTACCTGCTGGCCAACCTGCCCACCCGGCAGAGCAACCTGCTGATGATCCTGGTGCTGCTGCCGTTCTGGACCTCGATCCTGGTGCGGGTGGCGGCGTGGATCGTGCTGCTGCAGTCGGGCGGGCTGATCAACAGCGCGCTGATGGCCATGGGCATCATCGACCAGCCGCTGGAACTGGTGTTCAACCGCACTGGCGTGTACATCTCGATGGTGCACATCCTGCTGCCGTTCATGATCCTGCCGCTGTACAGCGTGATGAAGGGTATCTCGCCCAGCTACATGCGTGCGGCGATCTCGCTGGGCTGCCACCCGTTCGCCAGCTTCTGGCGGGTGTACTTCCCGCAGACCTACGCCGGCGTCGGTGCCGGTTGCCTGTTGGTGTTCATCATCTCGATCGGCTACTACATCACCCCGGCACTGCTGGGCAGCCCGAACGACCAGATGGTCAGCTACTTCGTCGCCTTCTACACCAACACCAGCATCAACTGGGGCATGGCCACCGCGCTGGGCGGGTTGCTGCTGCTGGCCACCGTGGTGCTGTACCTGATCTATAGCTGGCTGGTCGGCGCCAGCCGCCTGCGCCTGAGCTGAGGAGCCTTGTCATGCTGAGCCCCTACATGTCGCCCGTGGAGCGGGTGTGGTTCTACACCTTGCGCATTCTCTGCGGGCTGGTGCTGCTGTTCCTGGTGCTGCCGGTGCTGGTGATCGTGCCGCTGTCGTTCAACAGCGGGAGTTTCCTGGTGTACCCGCTGCAGGGCTTCTCGCTGCACTGGTACCAGGACTTCTTCGCCTCGGCCGAGTGGATGCGTTCGCTGAAGAACAGCATCATCGTCGCCCCGGCGGCGACGGTGCTGGCCATGGTGTTCGGCACCCTGGCCTCGATCGGCCTGACTCGCGGCGACTTCCCCGGCAAGTCGCTGGTGATGGCGCTGGTAATCTCGCCGATGGTGGTGCCGGTGGTGATCATCGGTGTGGCGAGTTATCTGTTCTTTGCCCCCCTGGGCATGGGCAACAGCTTCATCTCGCTGATTCTGGTGCACGCGGTGCTGGGTGTGCCGTTCGTGATCATCACCGTGTCGGCCACGTTGCAGGGCTTCAACTACAACCTGGTGCGTGCGGCAGCCAGCCTTGGCGCTTCGCCGTTGCTGACCTTCCGTCGGGTGACCTTGCCGTTGATTGCCCCTGGGGTGATCTCGGGTGCGCTGTTCGCCTTTGCCACGTCGTTCGATGAAGTGGTGGTCACGTTGTTCCTTGCCGGGCCGGAGCAGGCGACCCTGCCACGGCAGATGTTCAGCGGCATTCGTGAGAACCTCAGCCCGACCATCGCGGCGGCGGCGACCTTGCTGATCGCGTTTTCGGTGGTGCTGCTGCTGACCCTGGAGTGGTTGCGCGGGCGCAGCGAGAAGTTGAGGACCCAGCAGCCGGGCTGATTTTCGGATGCCTGTACCGGCCTCTTCGCGGGTAAACCCGCTCTCACATGGACCGCGCTAACCTCGAGGCAAGCATCGTACCTGTGGGAGCTGGCTTGCAAGCGATGAGGCCAGCACTGACAACATAAGACAGTTGCTCCACAGGTTATGTGCAGCTCTCGAGATCTGCGCGATCCCTGTGGGAGCGGGTTTACCCGCGAAGGGCCGGCACAGGATTGACACCAATCAGCCCCGATCCGCTTCCCTGGGTTACAATGCGCGCCACCGTGATTCTGCCCAACAGGTGCGCCATGCAGCCCTACGCTATTGCCCCCTCCATTCTTTCCGCCGATTTCGCCCGCCTGGGCGAGGACGTCGACAAGGTTCTGGCCGCCGGGGCCGACATCGTCCACTTCGATGTCATGGACAACCACTACGTACCCAACCTGACCATCGGCCCGATGGTCTGCACCGCGCTGCGCAAGTACGGCGTGACCGCGCCGATCGACGTGCACCTGATGGTGAGCCCGGTCGATCGCATCATCGGCGACTTCATCGAAGCCGGCGCCACCTACATCACCTTCCACCCGGAAGCCACCCAGCACATCGACCGCTCGCTGCAGCTGATCCGCGACGGCGGCTGCAAGGCCGGCCTGGTGTTCAACCCGGCCACCGGCCTGGATGCGCTGAAGTACGTGATGGACAAGATCGACATGGTCCTGCTGATGAGCGTCAACCCAGGCTTCGGCGGGCAGAAGTTCATCCCCGGTACCCTCGACAAGCTGCGTGAGGCCCGTGCACTGATCGACGCCAGCGGCCGTGATATCCGCCTGGAGATCGACGGCGGCGTCAACGTCAACAACATCCGCGAAATCGCCGCAGCTGGCGCCGACACCTTCGTTGCCGGTTCGGCGATCTTCAACGCCCCGGACTATCAGGAAGTGATCGCCAAGATGCGTGCCGAAATGGCGCTGGCACGCGCATGAGCGGCTTCGAGCAGCTGTTCCCGGGGACGCTGCCCAGGCTGGTGATGTTCGATCTGGATGGCACCCTGATCGATTCGGTCCCCGACCTGGCCGCAGCCGTCGACCGCATGCTGCTCGAACTCGGGCGCGAGCCCGCCGGGCTCGACGCCGTGCGTCACTGGGTGGGCAACGGCGCCCAGGTGCTGGTGCGCCGGGCGCTGGCCGGTGGCCTGGACCACGACAGCGTGGACGATGCCCTGGCCGAGCGCGCGCTGGCGCTGTTCATGGAGGCCTACGCCGACAGCCATGAGTTGACCGTCGTCTACCCCGGTGTACGCGACACCCTGCGCTGGCTGAGCAAGCAGGGCGTGGAGATGGCGCTGATCACCAACAAGCCCGAGCGCTTCGTTGCCCCCTTGCTCGACCAGATGAAGATCGGGCGCTACTTCCGCTGGATCATCGGCGGCGACACCCTGCCACAGAAAAAACCCGACCCGGCGGCGCTGCTGTTCGTGATGCAGATGGCCGGTGTGGCGCCTGCACAGTCGCTGTTCATCGGCGATTCGCGCAGCGACGTGCTGGCGGCGAAAGCAGCCGGGGTGCAGTGCGTCGGCCTGAGCTATGGCTACAACCATGGCCGCCCCATCGACGAGGAGTCTCCCAGCCTGGTGATCAGCGACCTGCGCCTGCTGCTGCCTGGTTGCTTAGTCACCGACACTGGGATAACGTTGGCGGACCTTCAAGCCCCGCACAGCAGAGACAACGACGTGGTGGTTACTGGCAAATTCTGGATGAAAGTCATCAAGGCCCTGGCCCGCTGGCGCTGGCGCGCCTGACTTATGCCCGCCGGCGCCTGCCGGCCCGTCCGCTTGCCTGACCCCATTGCTGCTTGCCACGAGGCTACACATGACCCGCGAAGAATTCCTGCGCCTGGCCGCTGCCGGCTATAACCGCATCCCCCTGGCCCGCGAAACCCTGGCCGACTTCGATACCCCCCTGTCGATCTACCTCAAACTGGCCGACCAACCTAACTCGTACCTGCTCGAATCCGTGCAGGGCGGCGAGAAGTGGGGCCGTTATTCGATGATCGGCCTGCCGTCGCGCACCGTCATGCGTGTGCATGGCTACCACGTGAGCATCCTGCAGGATGGCGTGGAAGTGGAAAGCCATGACGTCGAAGACCCGCTGGCCTTCGTCGAGGCCTTCAAGGATCGCTACAAGGTCGCCGACATTCCGGGCCTGCCGCGTTTCAACGGTGGCCTGGTCGGCTACTTCGGCTACGACTGCGTGCGCTACGTGGAAAAACGCCTGGGCGCCTGCCCGAACCCGGACCCGCTGGGGGTGCCGGACATCCTGCTGATGGTCTCCGACGCCGTGGTGGTGTTCGACAACCTGGCGGGCAAGATGCACGCCATCGTGCTGGTCGACCCCAGCGACGAGCAGGCCTTCGAGCAAGGCCAGGCCCGTCTTGAAGGCCTGCTGGAGAAACTTCGCCAGCCGATCACCCCGCGCCGCGGCCTCGACCTGGATGGCCCGATGGCGGCCGAGCCGGCGTTCCGCTCCAGCTTCACCCAGGGTGACTACGAACGCGCGGTGGACACCGTCAAGGAGTACATCCTCGCCGGTGACTGCATGCAGGTGGTGCCGTCGCAGCGCATGTCCATCGATTTTGCGGCCGCTCCGATCGACCTCTACCGTGCCCTGCGCTGCTTCAACCCGACGCCCTACATGTACTTCTTCAACTTCGGCGACTTCCATGTAGTGGGCAGTTCGCCGGAAGTGCTGGTGCGGGTCGAGGACAACCTGGTCACGGTACGCCCGATCGCCGGTACCCGCCCGCGCGGCGCCACCGAAGAGGCCGACCGCGCCCTGGAAGACGACCTGCTGTCGGATGACAAGGAAATCGCCGAGCACTTGATGCTGATCGACCTGGGCCGCAACGACGTGGGGCGTGTGTCGTCCACCGGCAGCGTGCGCCTGACCGAGAAGATGGTGATCGAGCGCTATTCGAACGTGATGCACATCGTCTCCAATGTCACCGGCCAACTGGCCGAGGGGCTGACGGCAATGGATGCGCTGCGGGCGATCCTGCCGGCGGGCACCCTGTCGGGGGCGCCGAAGATCCGCGCCATGGAAATCATCGATGAGCTGGAACCGGTCAAGCGCGGTGTCTACGGCGGTGCCGTGGGCTACTTCGCCTGGAACGGCAACATGGATACCGCCATCGCCATCCGCACCGCGGTGATCAAGGATGGCGAGCTGCATGTGCAGGCCGGCGGCGGCATCGTCGCCGACTCGGTGCCGGCACTGGAGTGGGAAGAAACCATCAACAAGCGTCGGGCGATGTTCCGCGCGGTGGCCCTCGCCGAGCAGACCAGCAAACGCTGAGCAGGCCGTGGTCCATGAACCCGGCGGGCCGCCACGCGCCCCCGGAGTCCCCCGTATTCAAGAGGTTCGTTCCAGATGCTACTGATGATCGACAACTACGACTCCTTCACCTACAACGTCGTGCAGTACCTCGGCGAGCTGGGTGCCGAGGTCAAGGTCATCCGCAATGACGAGATGACCATCGCCCAGATCGAAGCCCTCAACCCCGAGCGCATCGTGGTTTCCCCCGGCCCCTGCACCCCGAGCGAAGCCGGTGTGTCCATCGAGGCGATCCTGCACTTCGCCGGCAAGTTGCCGATTCTGGGCGTCTGCCTTGGCCATCAGTCGATCGGCCAGGCCTTCGGCGGTGACGTGGTGCGTGCCCGCCAAGTGATGCATGGCAAGACCAGCCCGGTGGTGCACCGTGACCTGGGCGTATTCGCCAGCCTCAACAACCCGCTGACCGTTACCCGTTACCACTCGCTGGTGGTCAAGCGCGAGACGCTGCCGGACTGCCTGGAAGTGACCGCCTGGACCGCCCACGCCGATGGCTCGGTCGACGAGATCATGGGCCTGCGCCACAAGACACTGAATATCGAAGGGGTGCAGTTCCACCCCGAGTCCATCCTGACCGAGCAGGGCCACGAGCTGTTCGCCAATTTCCTCAAGCAGACCGGCGGCCGCCGCTAAGGATCGATCATGGATATCAAGACTGCGTTGAGCCGTATCGTCGGCCACCTGGACCTGAGCACCGATGAAATGCGCGAGGTCATGCGCCAGATCATGACCGGTCAGTGCAGCGAGGCGCAGATCGGCGCCTTCCTGATGGGCATGCGCATGAAGAGCGAAAGCATCGACGAGATCGTCGGCGCGGTGTCGGTGATGCGCGAGCTGGCCGACAAGGTCGAACTCAAGAGCCTCGACGGCGTGGTCGACATCGTCGGCACCGGCGGCGATGGCGCCAACATCTTCAACGTCTCCACCGCGTCGTCGTTCGTCCTCGCGGCCGCCGGCTGCCCGGTGGCCAAGCACGGCAACCGCGCGGTGTCCGGCAAGAGCGGCAGCGCCGACCTGCTGGAAGCCGCCGGTATCTACCTGAACCTCACCCCGGTGCAGGTCGCCCGCTGCATTGACAGCCTGGGGATCGGTTTCATGTTCGCCCAGAGCCACCACAAGGCCATGAAGTATGCCGCCGGCCCGCGTCGCGAGCTGGGGCTGCGCACCCTGTTCAACATGCTCGGCCCGCTTACGAATCCGGCCGGGGTGAAGCATCAGGTGGTCGGGGTGTTCAACCAGGCGCTGTGCCGCCCGCTGGCCGAAGTGCTGCAGCGCCTTGGCAGCAAGCATGTGCTGGTGGTGCATTCCAAGGACGGTCTGGACGAGTTCAGCCTGGCCGCGCCCACCTTCGTTGCCGAACTGAAGAATGACCAGATCACCGAGTATTGGGTCGAGCCCGAAGACCTCGGCATGAAGAGCCAGAGCCTGCACGGCCTGGCGGTCGATGGCCCGCAGGCGTCGCTGGACTTGATCCGTGACGCATTGGGCCGGCGCAAGACCGAGAACGGCCAGAAGGCCGCCGAAATGATCGTGCTCAATGCCGGTGCGGCGCTGTACGCCGCCGATCACGCCATGACCCTGGCCCAGGGCGTGGAACTGGCCCACGACGTGCTGCACACCGGGCTGGCCTGGGAAAAGCTGCAGGAGCTGGGCGCCTTTACCGCGGTATTCAAAGTGGAGAACGAAGCATGAGCGTGCCGACGGTGCTGGAAAGGATCATCGCCCGCAAGTTCCAGGAAGTGGCCGAGCGCAGTGCGCGGGTCAGCCTCGCCGAACTGGAGCGCCTGGCCAAGGCGGCTGACGCCCCGCGCGGCTTCGCCAATGCCCTGATCGAGCAGGCCAAGCGCAAGCAGCCGGCGGTGATCGCCGAAATCAAGAAGGCTTCGCCAAGCAAGGGTGTGATTCGCGAGCACTTCGTGCCGGCCGAGATCGCGGTCAGCTATGAAAAAGGCGGGGCGACCTGCCTGTCGGTGCTGACCGACGTGGATTACTTCCAGGGTGCCGACGCGTACCTGCAGCAGGCCCGCGCCGCGGTGTCGCTGCCGGTGATCCGCAAGGACTTCATGGTTGACCCGTACCAGATCGTCGAAGCTCGCGCCTTGGGGGCCGATTGCGTGCTGCTTATCGTCTCGGCGCTGGATGACGTGAAGATGGCCGAGCTGGCCGCCACGGCCAAGGACGTCGGCCTCGACGTGCTGGTCGAAGTGCACGACGGCGATGAGCTGGAGCGCGCGCTGAAGACCCTCGATACCCCGCTGGTCGGCGTCAACAACCGTAACCTGCACACCTTCGAGGTCAGCCTGGAGACCACGCTCGACCTGCTGCCGCGCATCCCCCGCGATCGCCTGGCCATCACCGAGAGTGGCATCCTCAATCGGGCCGATGTCGAGTTGATGGCAATCAACGAGGTGTATTCGTTCCTGGTTGGCGAGGCGTTCATGCGCGCCGAACAGCCGGGGCTGGAACTGCAGCGGCTGTTCTTCCCTGATCAGGTGAAGAAGACCGTTCAACAACTGGACTGAGCAAACGAAGCCGGCGTTTCTGCCGGCTTTTTTATATGCCTGCAATGGCCCTTTCGCGGGTAAACCCGCTCCCACAGGTCCATCACAGGCCTCTAAGGCAGCACGTACCCTGTGGGAGCGGGTTTACCCGCGAAGAGGCCGGCAAAGATAACAACATAGGTGGATCAATGACCGATCAACCCCTGGCCCTGACTGTCGAACAGGGCCTGCACGCTGAGCAGGAATTGCTGGCCGCCGTGTGCCGTGGCGAGCGTGACGCTGGCGTGCTGTTCTGGCGCCCCACCGATCATGCGCTGGTGATGCCACGCCGGATGAGTCGTCTGGATAACTTCGAAGCCGCCTGCGCCGAGTTGGCGATCGCCGGCTGGCCGGTACTGCTGCGCGAAACCGGTGGTGAGCCTGTGCCGCAGTCGCACTCAACCGTGAACGTGGCGCTGGTCTACGTCGCACCGCGCAGCGAAGGCGATCACGGGCGCATCGAGAATGCCTACGAGCGACTGTGCCTGCCACTGTGCGATGTACTGCGCGAGTGGGGTGGGGTGGCGTCGGTGGGGGAAATCGATGGCGCCTTCTGCGATGGCCGTTACAACGTCAACCTGAACGGCCGCAAACTGGTCGGCACTGCCCAGCGCTGGCGCCAGGGCCTGGGTGGCAAGCGCCCGGTGGTGTTGGTGCATGGTGCACTGCTGCTGGACAACGAGCGCGAATCGATGGCGGCGGCGGTCAATCGTTTCAATGAATGTTGCGAGCTTGAACAGCGTTGCCGGGCCGACAGCCATATCGCCTTGCATGAAGTGGCGCCACAGGCGCCCTGGTTCGAGCGCCTTTCCTTGGCCTATGCCGAAGTCATTGCCGGGTTGCCCAAGGACTAACGGGTGCCGTAGACCACCATGGTCTTGCCCTTCACCTGCACCAGGCTGCGCTCCTCGAGATCCTTGAGGACGCGGCCGACCATTTCCCGCGAACAGCCGACGATGCGTCCGATCTCCTGGCGGGTGATCTTGATCTGCATGCCGTCGGGGTGGGTCATGGCGTCTGGCTGCCTGCACAGTTCGAGCAGGCAACGGGCAACCCGGCCGGTCACGTCGAAGAAGGCCAGGTCGCCGACCTTGCGCGTGGTGTTGCGCAGCCGCTGGGCCATTTGCGCGCCGAGGGCGTAGAGAATCTCCGGGTCCTGGCGGCCCAGCTCGCGGAATTTGTCGTAGCTGATCTCGGCCACTTCGCATTCGGTCTTGGCCCGCACCCAGGCGCTGCGCTGATGCTCCTGGCCGGCGGGCTCGAACAGGCCCAGCTCACCAAAGAAGTCGCCGTTGTTGAGGTAGGCGATGATCATCTCGTGGCCGTCGTCGTCCTCGATCAGGATGGTCACCGAGCCTTTGATGATGAACGAGAGGGTCTCGGCCCGGTCGCCCGCGCAGATGATGTTGCTTTTGGCGGCGTAGCGACGGCGCTGGCAGTGCACCAGCAGCTTTTCGATGTTCTTGATCTTGGGCGCAAGGGCTGAGGAGACCATCACGAAATCCTGTTCGATGTGAGGCATTGGCTTTTTATTGAGGCTGCCTGGCGTGATGCGCCAGTCATTTGGCGCCAGCTTATCAGACACGTGTCCATGTATCGGCATTAAAGCGCTGCGCCTTGAGCTTTTCCGACAGCGTCACAAGGTCTAAGCTGGCACCCTTTTTACGAGATCGGGAGTCCGGATAGATGAAGGCACGCATCCAGTGGGCGGGTGAAGCAATGTTCCTCGGCGAGTCGGGGAGTGGCCATGTGGTGGTCATGGACGGCCCGCCCGAAGCCGGCGGCCGCAACCTTGGCGTGCGCCCGATGGAAATGCTGCTGTTGGGGCTGGGCGGTTGCAGCAGCTTCGACGTGGTCAGCATCCTCAAGAAGTCGCGTCAGGCGGTGGAGAGCTGCGAAGCTTTCCTGGAAGCCGAGCGCGCCAGTGAGGACCCCAAGGTGTTCACCAAGATCCATATGAACTTCGTGGTCAAAGGGCGTGGGCTGAAAGAAGCACAGGTCAAGCGCGCGGTGGAGCTGTCGGCCGAAAAATATTGCTCGGCATCGATCATGCTCGAGCGAGCCGGGGTGGAAATCACCCACGGTTACGAGATTGTCGAACTCGCGTGACCGGCAATGGCGCCTGGTTGTCAGGCGCTTTGCAGGTTCAGCCGCTCAGCGGCCAGTAGCCAGGCGACGCCCGGGGCGAGCGCGAGCAGCAGCAACGGGATGTTGAACAGCAGTAGCCCGAGTATTTCGCTGGTGCTCCAGGTGTTGCCGAAACTTTGGGCAAACAGCATGCACTGCAGCAGTGCCGTGACCAAGGCGGCCAAGCTGAACAGGGCGATGAGCGTACGACGCTTGCGGCAGTTGTAAGCCGGCAGAAGGAACAGCAGCAGCCCAGGCACTGTGAACAGCAGCAGCTCGACCACACTGTTGCTGTCGGGCTCGCCGAGGTCTGGCAGTTGCAGGCTGAATGCGGTTTGCCTGATGGCCGCCGTCATCAGGCAGACAAACGCATAGGCAACCGGTATCAGCCCGAGGCTTTGCAGCAACCGAGCCGTGGTCAGTCGGAACTTCAACGGCGCAACGCCGGCAGCAACTGCAACAGGCGCTCGGGTAGCTTGGCCCGCAGCTGTGCACTCAAGGCTTCCCGTCGTTTCTGGTACAGCAGGCCCAGGCCGATGACGCCAAGGCCGATCAGGGTGAGCACCAGCGGGAACAGCAGCGAGTCGGCAAATACCTCGTAGGACAGATAGCCGAGGTAGGCCGCCACGCCCATCGCCCCGAATACCATGAACACCGGCCGGCGCAACAACACGGCCAGCCCCATCAGCCCCAGGTTGATCAGGCAATACAATGCCTTGCCCAGTTCGCTGGCGCTGTCCATCGACGTCAGCCCGCCCCAGAACGCCAGCAGGCCTGCCAGATAGCCCCAGCCAGCGTAGTCCTGGCGGGTGCGGCCATCGACACCGACGAACACCACCAGGACGACCAGGCCGAACCACACCGAGACCGTTCGTCGCTGCTCCCAGCTGAACACATCGCCATACACCCACTCGGTCAGGTCCATGGACATGAACCACAGTGCGAGTGCGATCGGCATGACGATGAACGGGAAGGGCACCAGGCGCAGCATCAGCAGGCCAGCCACCACGGTTGCGGCCTCCATGGCCAGCCAGCCGCCCTGCACATAGGTGTAGTACTGGTGATAGTCACCCTGGGCATCGTCCAGCGGCCACCAGCCCACCAGCCGTTCCACGGCGAAAACCGCCAGCGGCACGATACTCACCGCGACGGCCGCCAGCACGCCGGCGGCGATGGGCTGCCCACGGCGTTGCAGGGACAGGGCGAACAGGGTGAGGGTGGCGATGTAGAGCAGGGCGATGGCCAGCAGTGCACTGTCGCCGATCCGCATCCAGGCTTCGGTGAGCAACCAGCCCATCGCCCCCATGATCAGCAGGGCGCCGAAGTAGAAGGCGACGTGGGCCAGCTGGAAGCTGCCGCGGCTTTGTGGCTGCTGGCGCAGGAAGTCCAGCAGCGCATGGTCCTGGCCCGGTTGCAGTACACCGGCGTCTACCGCGCGTGCCAGGTCCTTGGCGTCGAAGCGTTCCATGCGCTGTGCCTCAGATGCGGTAGGTGCTCTTGGTCATGACCTTGGCCATCAGGCTCATGCCGAACCGGATGGGCGCCGGGAAACGATAGCCACCAGCTTCCAGCGCGGACTCGGCGTGGTGCTCTTCGTCGACGCGCATCTGTTCGAGGATGGCGCGGGATTTGCTATCGCTCTCGGGGATCTGCTCAAGGTGCTCGTCCAGGTGTTTGCACACCTGATGCTCGGTGGCGGCGACGAAACCCAGGCTGACCTTGTCGCTGACCAGGCCGGCGAGTGCGCCGATGCCGAAGGACATGCCATAGAACAACGGGTTGAGCACGCTGGGGTGGCTGTTGAGCTGGCGAATACGCTGCTCGCACCAGGCCAGGTGGTCGATTTCTTCTTCTGCCGCATGCTCCATGGCCTTGCGCACCTGGGGCAGCTTGGCGGTCAGGGCCTGGCCCTGGTAGAGCGCCTGGGCGCAGACTTCACCGGTGTGGTTGATGCGCATCAGGCCGGCGACATGGCGGCTCTGCTGCTCGTCGAGTTCGGCGTCGGGCTGGATGATCGCCGGTGACGGGCGCGAAGGTTGGCCGCTGAAGGGGAGCAGGGTGCGCATGGCGGTATCGGCCTGCAGCAACAAGCGGTCGAGCGGCGAGTAGTGACGTTCGGTAGCCATCGGGCACCTCCACTAGAGTGTGCCCGACAGTTTACCGCAATCGGCTGGAGGGGGCTTGCCCTGGATCAGCCCGGTGGCCAGTGCATCTGGCGCTGGCCAAGCACGTGCATATGGATGTGGTAGACGGTCTGGCCACCTTGGGGGTTGCAGTTCATGACGACGCGGAAGCCTTCCTCGCAGCCTTGCTCGATGGCCAGGCGCTGGGCGGTGAAGAGGATGTGCCCGGCCAGGGCTTTGTCTTCTTCGGTCAGGTCGTTGAGGGTGCGGATGTGTTTCTTCGGGATGACCAGGAAATGGACCGGCGCCGCGGGGGCGATATCCTTGAAGGCGAGGATCTGGTCATCTTCGTAGATGATATCCGCCGGGATTTCCCGGTTGATGATTTTGAGGAATAGATCGTCCACAGCACATGCTCCATGGTGAGTGTCCGGGCCGAGTGTACTGAGCCCGCTGCCACTCGCCCAGTGCTTATTCCATGCCGACCGGGCAGTAGCGGCGGTGGATCACGCCGGCCAGCTTGCGCGCCAACCAGCGCGGCAACAGGCGCGGGGCAAAGGCCAGCCAGCGGTTGCGCCGGCCTGGGATGATCC
This sequence comes from Pseudomonas sichuanensis, assembly GCF_024749065.1. NCBI lineage: Bacteria > Pseudomonadati > Pseudomonadota > Gammaproteobacteria > Pseudomonadales > Pseudomonadaceae > Pseudomonas > Pseudomonas sichuanensis. The sequence continues at coordinate 520,595 of NZ_CP087185.1, forward strand.
GCGCGCGGTTCTTGTCCAGGGCGCGTACTGTGTACAGCGCGATCTCCTCGGGGCTCGGGCTGTTGTCGTCGAGGCGGGGAATACGCCGGCGCGATGAACGAACCGGCCCTGGGCACAGCACCGAGACTTTGATCCCGGCGCGCCCGAGCTCTTCGCGCAAGGCTTCGCTGAAGCTGAGCACATAGGCCTTGCTGGCGGCGTAGGCGGCCATCCAGGGGCCGGGCGCGACCCCGGCCAGGCCTGCGACATTGAGGATCTGTCCGCCACCCTGCACGGCCATCAGGTTGCCGATGGCATGGCACAGGCGGCTCAGGGCCAGGATATTGACCTCCAGCAGGTCCTGCTCGTCGGCCCATTCATGGGCAAGGAAGGGCCCGTAGGTGCGTTGGCCTGCGCAGTTGACCAGCAGGTCGATGCGCCGCTCGCCTTCCTCCAGCTCAAGCACGAACCCCGACAGGCGCAGGGGCTGGCTGAGGTCGCAGGCGCGGAACAGCACTTCCACGCCAAAACGCTGGGTCAGTTCGATGGCCACCGGCTCCAGCGTCTCGCGCTGGCGTGCCACCAGGATCAGATTGCGCCCGCGCCGCGCCAGGGCCTCCGCCAGGGCCAGGCCCAGGCCGGTGGAAGCGCCGGTAATCATGGCGTAACGGGTCATGCAAGGCTCCTGGGGCGTAAGGGGCGCCTAGTTTACAGCCTGGTTGGTTTGCTACAAGGCGTTGCTGCGTAGCTGTTGGGCGCGATCCAGGGCGCCTCGGTATTCGCTGTGCAGGCGTTCGATCAGGGCTGCGGCGCTGGGCAGGTCGTTGATCTCGCCGACGCCCTGGCCTGCGGACCAGACGGTCTTCCAGGCCTTGGCTTCCTCGTCCAGCGGCTTGAGCTTGCCGGCCTCATGGCTGCTGGTGAGCGCCGCCAGGTCGTAACCGGCATGGTCCAGGCTTTGCCGCAGAAAGCTGGCAGGGATGCCGGATACTGCTGGCGTATGGATGATATCGGCGGCGGTTGCGCCGAGGATCATCTGTTTATAGGCGTCCTGTGCCTGGCTCTCACGGGTGGCGATGAAGCGTGTGCCCATGTAGCCCAGGTCTGCCCCCAGCAATTGTGCCGCGAGCAATTCGTGGCCATGGTTGAGGCAGCCTGCCAGCAGCAGGGTCTTGTCGAAGAACTGGCGGATCTCGGCGATCAGGGCGAACGGGCTCCAAGTCCCGGCATGGCCACCAGCGCCTGCTGCCACGGCGATCAGTCCATCGACACCGGCCTCTGCCGCTTTCTGCGCGTGGCGCCGGGTGGTCACGTCATGGAACACCAGGCCGCCGTAGCTGTGCACTGCGTCCACCACCTCCTTCACTGCACCGAGGCTGGTGATGACGATGGGCACGCGATGCTCGACGCACAGGGCCAGGTCGGCCTGCAGACGCGGATTGCTCGGATGGACGATCAGGTTGACTGCATAGGGTGCTGGCGCCTGCAACTGAGCCAGGCCTGCTTCGATCTCCTCCAGCCAGGCCTTGAAGCCGGCGCTGTCGCGCTGGTTGAGCGCAGGGAAGCTGCCCACCACACCGCTGGCGCAACAGGCCAGCACCAGTTGCGGATTGGAAATCAGGAACATCGGCGCGGCCACCAGTGGCAGGCGCAGCCGCTGTTGCAGCAAGGCGGGCAGGGACATGGCGAAACTCCTGTGCAGGGCGGGTTATCGTCAGAACGGTTTGACCACCACCAGAATTACGATCCCCAGCAGGATCAGTACCGGCGCCTCGTTGAACCAGCGGTAGTACACATGGCTGCGGGTATTGGTGCCGGCGGCGAAGCGTTTGCGCTGGGCGCCGCAGATATGATGGTAGGCGGTCAGCAGCACCACCAGGGTCAACTTGGCGTGCAGCCAGCCCTGGCTCAGCCAGCCGGGGTTGAGGTAGAGCATCCAGCCGCCGAACACATAGGTGGCGATCATCGCCGGGTTCATGATGCCCCGGTACAGCTTGCGTTCCATGGTGATGAAGCGGTCGAGGCTGATGCTGTCCTGGCTCTGGGCGTGGTAGACGAACAGGCGTGGCAGGTAGAACAGGCCGGCGAACCAGCAAACCACGCTGACGATGTGCAGCGCCTTGATCCATAGATAGAGCATGTGCGGTTCCTTCAGGTTTTCACGGTCGTGCGAATAGTAGTGGGCAAGCGCCGAAGGGTCATGGGAATAGTTGTTACAGGCCTGCCGGGCCCCTATTATCGTGCGCTTTCCAGTGGGCTCGTTGATAAGGGGCAAGCGTTATGATCAAGGTCGGTATCGTCGGCGGCACGGGTTACACCGGTGTCGAACTGCTGCGTCTGCTGGCGCAGCATCCACAGGCCGAAGTGGCGGTCATCACTTCGCGCTCCGAAGCGGGCGTGGCGGTTGCCGACATGTACCCCAACCTGCGCGGCCACTACGACGGGCTGTGTTTCAGCGTGCCGGACAGCAAGGCGCTGGGCGCCTGTGATGTGGTGTTCTTCGCTACCCCGCACGGCGTGGCCCACGCCCTGGCCGGCGAGCTGCTGGCGGCGGGCACCAAGGTCATCGACCTGTCCGCCGACTTCCGCCTGCAGGACGCTGTGGAGTGGGGCAAGTGGTACGGGCAGCCGCACGGCGCGCCTGAACTGCTCAAGGACGCGGTCTACGGCCTGCCTGAAGTGAACCGCGAGAAGATCCGCCAGGCGCGCCTGATCGCCGTGCCCGGTTGCTACCCGACCGCTACCCAACTGGGCTTCCTGCCGTTGCTGGAAGCTGGCCTGGCCGACCCTTCGCGGCTGATCGCCGACTGCAAGTCTGGCGTCAGTGGTGCAGGCCGTGGTGCCGCCGTAGGTTCGCTGTTCTGCGAGGCCGGCGAAAGCATGAAGGCCTATGCAGTCAAAGGGCATCGCCATCTGCCGGAAATCAGCCAAGGCCTGCGTCTGGCCGCAGGCAAGGACATCGGCCTGACCTTCGTGCCCCACCTGACCCCAATGATCCGCGGCATTCACGCCACCCTTTATGCCAACGTCGTTGATACGTCGGTCGATTTGCAGGCGCTGTTCGAAAAGCGCTATGCCAACGAACCGTTCGTCGACGTGATGCCGGCCGGCAGCCACCCGGAGACCCGCAGCGTGCGCGGCGCCAACGTCTGCCGTATCGCTGTGCACCGGCCACAGGGTGGCGACCTGGTGGTGGTACTGTCGGTGATCGACAACCTGGTCAAGGGCGCGTCCGGCCAGGCGGTGCAGAACCTGAACATCCTGTTCGGCCTGGACGAGCGCATGGGCCTGTCCCACGCCGGCCTGCTGCCTTAAAGCAGTGGCAAGTTGCAAGCTTCAAGCTGCAAGCGGGGCTGTCGTATTCGGCTTGCAGCTTGCGGCTAGTCGCTTGCAGCTTTCGTATTGTTGACCAATTTTCTCGGACAAGCGGATAATACGCGCCATCGAGTTTTATGGCGGCACTGCGCCGGGAGAATCAGCATGAGCGTCGAAACCTTCACCCCCACGGCTTTGGAATTCACCCCAGGGGCTGCACACAAGGTGAAGACCCTGGTCAGCGAAGAGGGCAACGAGCGTCTGAAGCTGCGCGTTTTCGTGACGGGCGGTGGTTGCTCGGGCTTCCAGTACGGCTTCACCTTCGATGAAGACGTGGCCGAGGATGACACCATCGTCGAGCGTGAAGGCGTCGCGCTGGTGGTCGACCCGATGAGCTTCCAGTACCTGGCGGGCGCCGAAGTGGACTACCAGGAAGGCCTGGAAGGTTCGCGCTTCGTGATCAAGAACCCGAATGCCAGCACCACCTGTGGCTGTGGTTCGTCGTTCTCGATCTGATCCATGAGCTGACATGAAAACGCCGCGCAATTGCGCGGCGTTTTGCATTGTGCGGGCTGGTTAAGCGGAATAGATGGCGCCGAGGACGCGCAGGCCCCTGGCGGCAGTGACGCTGGGCCGGTTGGCGGGGATGCGTGCCAGGCAGCAATGGGCCAGCCAGGCAAAGGCCATGGCCTCGACCCAGTCCGGATCGACGCCGTGGGCCGCGGTGCTGGACACCTGGGCACCCGGCAGCAGTTGCGCCAAGCGTGCCATCAGCGCGCCGTTGCGGGCGCCTCCGCCGCACACCAGCAAGGCTTCGGTGCCTTGTTGAGCCTGGCCTAGCGAGTCGATGATGCTGCGTGCGGTCAGCTCCAGCAGGGTGGCCTGTACATCTTCGTCGCGGTAGCTGGGCAGTTGGGCGAGATGGCCGTCGAGCCAAGGCAGGTTGAAGACCTCGCGGCCGGTGCTTTTCGGGCCGCTGCCAGCGAAGAACGGGTCGCTCAGCAGTGCATGGAGCAAGTCCGGCTGCACCGCCCCGCTCGCCGCCCAGGCGCCATCGGCATCAAATACCTGGCCGCGCTTGCGCTCGATCCAGGCATCCAGCAGCACATTGCCCGGCCCGCAGTCGAAGCCATGCACTGGCTTGCCGGTCTCGATCAGGCTGAGGTTGCTGAAGCCGCCCACATTGAGAATCGCCAGGCGCTGGCCAAGGTGGCCGAACAGCGCTTCGTGGAAGGCCGGCACCAGTGGCGCGCCCTGGCCGCCCGCCGCGACGTCGCGGCGCCTGAAGTCACCGACCACGCAGATGCCGGTCAGCTCGGCCAGCAGCGCCGGGTTGCCGATCTGTACCGTAAAGCCGCGGGCAGGTTCGTGGCGAATGGTCTGCCCATGGCTGCCGATGGCGTCGATCGCATCGGGCTGCAGGCCTTGCTCGCGCAGCAGGTAGTTGATCCCTTCGGCGGCGAGGGTTGCCCAGTGGTTCTCCGCCAGTGCCGCGCGGGCGATCTCGTCGGGGCCGCTGGCGCAGAGGCCAAGCAGCTGTTGGCGCAGGTCGGTGGGCATGGGGATGTAGTGGGTGGCGAGCAGCCGAAGCTGCTCGCGTTGTTCGATCAGGGCGATGTCCAGGCCATCAAGGCTGGTCCCGGACATCACGCCAAGATAGAGCGCCATGTGGTCAGCGCTTGTTGGCGGCGAGCAGGGTGGCCTTTTCCTGATCCATACGGGCGATCAAGGGTTGGCTCTGCTGGTTGAAGCGCGCGCGCTCAGCCTTGGCGATCGGGTCGGCCATCGGCACCTTCTGGCTCAGTGGGTCGACGTGCACGCCGTTGACCTGGAACTCGTAGTGCAGGTGTGGACCGGTCGACAGGCCGGTAGTGCCGATGTAGCCGATGACCTGGCCTTGTTTGACGCTGCTGCCGGTCTTGATGCCCTTGGCGAAGCCCTGCATGTGGCCGTACAGAGTCTTGTACGCGTTGCCGTGGGCAATGATCACGGTGTTGCCATAGCCACCACGGCGCCCGGCCAGCTCGATGCGCCCATCGCCGGCGGCCTTGATTGGTGTGCCGCGCGGGGCGGCGTAATCGACACCCTTGTGGGCGCGGATCTTGTTCAGAATCGGGTGTTTGCGGCCGGCGGAAAAGCGCGAACTGATGCGGGCGAAGTCCACCGGCGTACGGATGAACGCCTTGCGCAGGCTGTTGCCGTCGGCTGTGTAGTAGTTGGTGTTGCCTTGCTTGTTGGTGTAGCGCACGGCGGTGTAGGTCTTGCCGCGGTTGGTGAAGCGGGCCGACAGGATGTTGCCGGTACCGACCACCTTGCCGTCCATCATCTTCTGCTCGTAGACCACGTCGAATTCGTCGCCCGGGCGGATGTCCTGGGCGAAGTCGATGTCGTAACCGAGGATGCGTGCCATGTCCATGGTCATGCTGTGGGACAGGCCCGCGCGCTGGGCCGAGGCCGAAAGCGAACTCTTGATAACACCGTGGGCGTAGGCGGTTCGCATGACCGGCTTGCTGACTTCGCGATCGAAGCTGAAGCCCTTGTCGGTGCGGGTCAGGCGGATGGTTTCGAGGTTGCTGACCTTGCTGTGCAGGCTGGTCAGTTGGCCGTTCTTGTCCAGTTCGAACTGCAGCACCTGGCCATGCTTGAGCTGGCTGAACTGCTTGGCTTGCTTGTTGCTCGCCAGCAGGTCGTGGACGGCGTTGGCCGGCAGGCCGACCTTGTTGAACAGTGTGGAGAGCGTATCGCCGCGGGCCACGACTACCTCGCGGTGGCCGGGGGCCTTGTCTTCCTGTTTGGCGACTGGGGCGGGCTCTGGCTTGCTCTCGGGCTTGGCCTGGGCGGTGTCCGCTTCATCGCCTTCGATCTGGGCGAAGGGCGAGTCGGTGTGTTGTTCGGATTGCACCAGTGGCGCGACGCGGGACTCTTCCTTCAGCTGCTCTGCCGGACTCTCCAGCTCCAGGCTGAGCGTGGTTTTCTTGGCTTCTACTTCGCTGGAAGGGAATACCAGCAAGGCCAGGCTGAGGAGAGCAGCGATGCCGCTGGCGGCCAACAGATGGCTTTTCGGATAAAGCGGGGGCGCTTTAGGCGTTTCGTTGGTCATAAGTGAGGTGACTTTGAAAAGGATGAAGTGGAAAAGATGAATGACATGATGAAGATGAAATAACTGTATAAAATATAACCAAAACCATTCTCGCGCAAGGGCGCGTAGACGTTGCGTTGCGCCGTTCGGGTCACATTCCGTTGCGAAACTTGTATTTGATGGCCGATCTTGTATGGTTGGCTCCCCTTGAATCTGAGCCTTGCGGGTCTGTCTATGAAGTCTGTTGAAGAGCAGCTGGCGCTAATCAAGCGCGGTGCGGAAGAGGTATTGGTCGAGTCGGAACTGGTGGAGAAGCTCAAGCGCGGCCAACCGCTGCGTATCAAAGCGGGCTTCGACCCTACCGCGCCGGACCTGCACCTGGGCCACACGGTGCTGATCAACAAGCTGCGCCAATTCCAGGATCTGGGCCACCAGGTGATCTTCCTGATTGGTGACTTCACCGGCATGATCGGTGACCCGAGCGGCAAGAGTGCCACTCGCCCGCCGCTGACGCGCGAACAGGTGCTGGATAACGCCGAGACCTATAAGCAGCAGGTGTTCAAGATTCTTGATCCGGCCAAGACCGAGGTCGCGTTCAACTCCACCTGGATGGATAAGCTCACGCCGGCTGATTTCATCCGCCTGGCCTCGCAGTACACGGTCGCGCGCATGCTCGAGCGTGACGACTTCGACAAGCGCTACAGCAGCAATCAGCCGATCGCGATCCATGAGTTCCTCTATCCGCTGGTACAGGGCTATGACTCGGTGGCGCTGAAGGCGGACGTCGAGCTGGGTGGTACGGACCAGAAGTTCAACCTGTTGATGGGGCGTGAGCTGCAGCGCTCTTATGGTCAGGAGGCTCAGAACATCGTCACCATGCCGCTGCTCGAAGGGCTTGATGGCGTGAAGAAGATGTCCAAGTCGTTGGGTAACTACGTCGGTATCCAGGAAGCGCCGGGTGTGATGTTCAGCAAGCTCGTGTCGATTCCGGACACTTTGATGTGGCGTTACTTCGAGCTGCTCAGCTTCCGTTCCATGGAAGAGATCGACCAGTTCCGTGCAGATGTGGCGCAGGGCGCGAATCCGCGTGACATCAAGATCAAGCTGGCGGAAGAAATCGTTGCGCGCTTCCATGGTGAAGAGGCTGCTGCCAGCGCTCACCGTGCGGCGGGTAATCGGATGAAGGAAGGCGAGCTGCCTGAGGATCTGCCCGAGATCGAAGTCGCTGCGGCTGAAAGCTTGCCGATTGCTGCTGTGTTGAACCGGGCTGGGCTTGTGAAAAACTCGGCTCAGGCACGGGATCTGCTCAGTGCTGGCGCCGTGAAGGTTGATGGTGCGGTGGTTGAGCGTGATTTCATGTTTGCCCTGGGCGCTACCCATGTGTGCCAGGCGGGTAAGAAAGCCTTTGGGCGGGTTACTCTCAAGGCTGAGTGATCTCCTGGTGGCGTAGCTATATAGAAGCGGGGAGGCCGACAGGCCTCCCCGCTTTGTTTTTGAGGTAAATAAAGCTTTCTTGAAATTAAAGGTTGACGGGGTTTCAGATCCCCTTATAATGCGCCCCACTTCCAGCGACAACGGAACGCAAAACTCCTTGAAATTCAACGAGTTAAGCGAATCGAAAGCTCCGGAGGCGTTTCGGTCTCAGGATCGGCAGCGGTGAAAAAGGTGGTTGACAGCAGGTTGTAACGCTGTATGATTCGCCTCCCGCTACGAGAGATCGCAGCGAGTTAAGCGGTTGAAGCTAAACGAGTTTCTCGGAAAGAACTTCAAAATAAACGCTTGACAGCAAATGAGGAAAGCGTAGAATGCGCGCCTCGGTTGAGACGAAAAGCTCTTAGCCAAACGCTCTTTAACAAATTGAATCAAGCAATTCGTGTGGGTGCTTGTGAGTACGGACTGATAGTCAAAAAGATTATCAGCATCACAAGTGGCCATGCGAGAAATCACATAGTCATTTGAGATTGCTGAGCCAAGTTTAGGGTTTCTTAAAAATCCAAGCAGTATTGAACTGAAGAGTTTGATCATGGCTCAGATTGAACGCTGGCGGCAGGCCTAACACATGCAAGTCGAGCGGATGAGAAGAGCTTGCTCTTCGATTCAGCGGCGGACGGGTGAGTAATGCCTAGGAATCTGCCTGGTAGTGGGGGACAACGTTTCGAAAGGAACGCTAATACCGCATACGTCCTACGGGAGAAAGCAGGGGACCTTCGGGCCTTGCGCTATCAGATGAGCCTAGGTCGGATTAGCTAGTTGGTGAGGTAATGGCTCACCAAGGCGACGATCCGTAACTGGTCTGAGAGGATGATCAGTCACACTGGAACTGAGACACGGTCCAGACTCCTACGGGAGGCAGCAGTGGGGAATATTGGACAATGGGCGAAAGCCTGATCCAGCCATGCCGCGTGTGTGAAGAAGGTCTTCGGATTGTAAAGCACTTTAAGTTGGGAGGAAGGGCAGTAAGTTAATACCTTGCTGTTTTGACGTTACCGACAGAATAAGCACCGGCTAACTCTGTGCCAGCAGCCGCGGTAATACAGAGGGTGCAAGCGTTAATCGGAATTACTGGGCGTAAAGCGCGCGTAGGTGGTTCGTTAAGTTGGATGTGAAAGCCCCGGGCTCAACCTGGGAACTGCATCCAAAACTGGCGAGCTAGAGTATGGTAGAGGGTGGTGGAATTTCCTGTGTAGCGGTGAAATGCGTAGATATAGGAAGGAACACCAGTGGCGAAGGCGACCACCTGGACTGATACTGACACTGAGGTGCGAAAGCGTGGGGAGCAAACAGGATTAGATACCCTGGTAGTCCACGCCGTAAACGATGTCAACTAGCCGTTGGAATCCTTGAGATTTTAGTGGCGCAGCTAACGCATTAAGTTGACCGCCTGGGGAGTACGGCCGCAAGGTTAAAACTCAAATGAATTGACGGGGGCCCGCACAAGCGGTGGAGCATGTGGTTTAATTCGAAGCAACGCGAAGAACCTTACCAGGCCTTGACATGCAGAGAACTTTCCAGAGATGGATTGGTGCCTTCGGGAACTCTGACACAGGTGCTGCATGGCTGTCGTCAGCTCGTGTCGTGAGATGTTGGGTTAAGTCCCGTAACGAGCGCAACCCTTGTCCTTAGTTACCAGCACGTTATGGTGGGCACTCTAAGGAGACTGCCGGTGACAAACCGGAGGAAGGTGGGGATGACGTCAAGTCATCATGGCCCTTACGGCCTGGGCTACACACGTGCTACAATGGTCGGTACAGAGGGTTGCCAAGCCGCGAGGTGGAGCTAATCTCACAAAACCGATCGTAGTCCGGATCGCAGTCTGCAACTCGACTGCGTGAAGTCGGAATCGCTAGTAATCGCAAATCAGAATGTTGCGGTGAATACGTTCCCGGGCCTTGTACACACCGCCCGTCACACCATGGGAGTGGGTTGCACCAGAAGTAGCTAGTCTAACCTTCGGGAGGACGGTTACCACGGTGTGATTCATGACTGGGGTGAAGTCGTAACAAGGTAGCCGTAGGGGAACCTGCGGCTGGATCACCTCCTTAATCGACGACATCAGCCTGCTGATGAGCTCCCACACGAATTGCTTGATTCATTGTGTAAAGACGATGCTGTAACGCAACCCTGTTATAGGTCTGTAGCTCAGTTGGTTAGAGCGCACCCCTGATAAGGGTGAGGTCGGCAGTTCAAATCTGCCCAGACCTACCAATTACTTGGTGCGGCTGGTCAAATGGGGCCATAGCTCAGCTGGGAGAGCGCCTGCCTTGCACGCAGGAGGTCAGCGGTTCGATCCCGCTTGGCTCCACCACTCTTTCAGGTTTCGCAGCACTGCTCAGAACTTAGAAATGAACATTCGGCAATGAATGTTGATTTCTGACTTTTGTCAGATCGTTCTTTAAAAATTCGGATATGTGATAGATAGACTGACATGCACTTTCACTGGTGTGTGATCAGGCTAAGGTAAAATTTGTGAGTTCTGCTCTTAACTGAGCGAAATGCGAATTTTCGGCGAATGTCGTCTTCACAGTATAACCAGATTGCTTGGGGTTATATGGTCAAGTGAAGAAGCGCATACGGTGGATGCCTTGGCAGTCAGAGGCGATGAAAGACGTGGTAGCCTGCGATAAGCTTTGGGGAGTCGGCAAACAGACTGTGATCCAGAGATCTCTGAATGGGGGAACCCAGCCAGCATAAGCTGGTTATCTTGTACTGAATACATAGGTGCAAGAGGCGAACCAGGGGAACTGAAACATCTAAGTACCCTGAGGAAAAGAAATCAACCGAGATTCCCTTAGTAGTGGCGAGCGAACGGGGACCAGCCCTTAAGTTGGTTTGAGATTAGTGGAACGCTCTGGAAAGTGCGGCCATAGTGGGTGATAGCCCCGTACACGAAAATCTCTTATCAATGAAATCGAGTAGGACGGAGCACGAGAAACTTTGTCTGAATATGGGGGGACCATCCTCCAAGGCTAAATACTACTGACTGACCGATAGTGAACCAGTACCGTGAGGGAAAGGCGAAAAGAACCCCGGAGAGGGGAGTGAAATAGAACCTGAAACCGTATGCGTACAAGCAGTGGGAGCCTACTTTGTTAGGTGACTGCGTACCTTTTGTATAATGGGTCAGCGACTTATATTCAGTGGCGAGCTTAACCGAATAGGGGAGGCGTAGCGAAAGCGAGTCTTAATAGGGCGCTTTAGTCGCTGGGTATAGACCCGAAACCGGGCGATCTATCCATGGGCAGGTTGAAGGTTAGGTAACACTGACTGGAGGACCGAACCGACTACCGTTGAAAAGTTAGCGGATGACCTGTGGATCGGAGTGAAAGGCTAATCAAGCTCGGAGATAGCTGGTTCTCCTCGAAAGCTATTTAGGTAGCGCCTCATGTATCACTGTAGGGGGTAGAGCACTGTTTCGGCTAGGGGGTCATCCCGACTTACCAAACCGATGCAAACTCCGAATACCTACAAGTGCCGAGCATGGGAGACACACGGCGGGTGCTAACGTCCGTCGTGAAAAGGGAAACAACCCAGACCGTCAGCTAAGGTCCCAAAGTCATGGTTAAGTGGGAAACGATGTGGGAAGGCTTAGACAGCTAGGAGGTTGGCTTAGAAGCAGCCACCCTTTAAAGAAAGCGTAATAGCTCACTAGTCGAGTCGGCCTGCGCGGAAGATGTAACGGGGCTCAAACCATGCACCGAAGCTACGGGTATCACCTTTTGGTGATGCGGTAGAGGAGCGTTCTGTAAGCCTGTGAAGGTGAGTTGAGAAGCTTGCTGGAGGTATCAGAAGTGCGAATGCTGACATGAGTAACGACAATGGGAGTGAAAAACTCCCACGCCGAAAGACCAAGGTTTCCTGCGCAACGTTAATCGACGCAGGGTTAGTCGGTCCCTAAGGCGAGGCTGAAAAGCGTAGTCGATGGAAAACAGGTTAATATTCCTGTACTTCCAGTTATTGCGATGGAGGGACGGAGAAGGCTAGGCCAGCTTGGCGTTGGTTGTCCAAGTTTAAGGTGGTAGGCTGAGATCTTAGGCAAATCCGGGATCTCAAGGCCGAGAGCTGATGACGAGTGCTCTTTAGAGCGCGAAGTGGTTGATGCCATGCTTCCAAGAAAAGCTCCTAAGCTTCAGATAACTGGGAACCGTACCCCAAACCGACACAGGTGGTTAGGTAGAGAATACCAAGGCGCTTGAGAGAACTCGGGTGAAGGAACTAGGCAAAATGGCACCGTAACTTCGGGAGAAGGTGCGCCGGCGAGGGTGAAGGACTTGCTCCGTAAGCCCATGCCGGTCGAAGATACCAGGCCGCTGCGACTGTTTATTAAAAACACAGCACTCTGCAAACACGAAAGTGGACGTATAGGGTGTGACGCCTGCCCGGTGCCGGAAGGTTAATTGATGGGGTTAGCGCAAGCGAAGCTCTTGATCGAAGCCCCGGTAAACGGCGGCCGTAACTATAACGGTCCTAAGGTAGCGAAATTCCTTGTCGGGTAAGTTCCGACCTGCACGAATGGCGTAACGATGGCGGCGCTGTCTCCACCCGAGACTCAGTGAAATTGAAATCGCTGTGAAGATGCAGTGTATCCGCGGCTAGACGGAAAGACCCCGTGAACCTTTACTATAGCTTTGCACTGGACTTTGAGCTTGCTTGTGTAGGATAGGTGGGAGGCTTTGAAGTGGGGACGCCAGTTCTCATGGAGCCATCCTTGAAATACCACCCTGGCAACCTTGAGGTTCTAACTCAGGTCCGTTATCCGGATCGAGGACAGTGTATGGTGGGTAGTTTGACTGGGGCGGTCTCCTCCCAAAGAGTAACGGAGGAGTACGAAGGTGCGCTCAGACCGGTCGGAAATCGGTCGTAGAGTATAAAGGCAAAAGCGCGCTTGACTGCGAGACAAACACGTCGAGCAGGTACGAAAGTAGGTCTTAGTGATCCGGTGGTTCTGTATGGAAGGGCCATCGCTCAACGGATAAAAGGTACTCCGGGGATAACAGGCTGATACCGCCCAAGAGTTCATATCGACGGCGGTGTTTGGCACCTCGATGTCGGCTCATCACATCCTGGGGCTGAAGCCGGTCCCAAGGGTATGGCTGTTCGCCATTTAAAGTGGTACGCGAGCTGGGTTTAGAACGTCGTGAGACAGTTCGGTCCCTATCTGCCGTGGACGTTTGAGATTTGAGAGGGGCTGCTCCTAGTACGAGAGGACCGGAGTGGACGAACCTCTGGTGTTCCGGTTGTCACGCCAGTGGCATTGCCGGGTAGCTATGTTCGGAAGAGATAACCGCTGAAAGCATCTAAGCGGGAAACTTGCCTCAAGATGAGATCTCACTGGGATCTTGAATCCCCTAAAGGGCCGTCGAAGACTACGACGTTGATAGGTTGGGTGTGTAAGCGCTGTGAGGCGTTGAGCTAACCAATACTAATTGCCCGTGAGGCTTGACCATATAACACCCAAGCAATTTGCGCGTAAGCCGAATTGTGGTGGTGAAGACGAAAGACCCGAAGATTCGCAACATCACAAATCACATATCTGAATTAGCCAAGAGTGTTCCTAAGACATTCTGGGCAACCGAATTTCTTGACGACCATAGAGCATTGGAACCACCTGATCCCATCCCGAACTCAGTAGTGAAACGATGCATCGCCGATGGTAGTGTGGGGTTTCCCCATGTGAGAGTAGGTCATCGTCAAGATTCATTCCGCAAAACCCCTATCTGCGCATGCAGGTAGGGGTTTTGTCTTTTCCGGAAGAAAATATTGCAATGTCGACGACGGTTTCCTCCCTTGAGGGTGGCCCTTTTCCTATGCAAGGCTTCGGGGCGTGGCTATCATGCCAGCCTTATTCCGAGTCGAGACTGGCATGCTGAAGTTGTTGAATCTCCTCAAGGATGGCCGGTTCCATTCCGGAGAAGCACTGGGGGCGGCCCTTGGTGTAAGCCGCAGTGCCGTCTGGAAACAGCTGCAACATCTTGAGAGTGAGCTGAACCTGACCATCCATAAGGTCCGTGGGCGCGGCTATCAGCTGGCAGCGCCGTTGAACCTGCTGGAATCGCACGCGATTACCGCGTTCTCCCAGGGCGAACAGTGGCCTGTGTTCATCCATGAAAGCATCGACTCGACCAATGCCGAGGGCTTACGGCTTGCGGCGCAAGGCCAGACTGCTCCCTTTCTGGTGCTTGCCGAGCGCCAGACGGCCGGTCGTGGTCGTCGCGGGCGGCAGTGGGTAAGCCCGTTTGCTGAAAACCTTTATTACAGCCTGGTGTTGCGGGTTGAGGGTGGCATGCGTCAGCTCGAGGGGCTGAGTCTGGTGGTTGGCCTGGCGGTAATGCGTACCTTGCAAGCTTTCGGGCTCAAGGATGTCGGGCTCAAGTGGCCAAACGATGTTCTGGTAAGGGGGCGCAAGATCACCGGGATCCTGCTGGAGTTGGTCGGCGATCCGGCCGATGTCTGTCATGTGGTGCTGGGTATCGGCATCAATGTGAATATGCAGTCCAGTGAGCAGATCGACCAGCAATGGACCTCCATGCGTAGCGAAGCTGGTCTGGTGGTTGATCGTAATAAATTGGTTGCTTTACTCAGTCAGCAGCTGCAGCACGAGCTGGCGCGTCATCGCCGATACGGCTTCGCCGCGTTCCAGGAGGAGTGGGAGCAAGCGCACCTGTGGCAGGGGCGCAAAGTCTCCTTGGTGGCAGGCAATACCCGCATCGATGGGGTGGCGCGAGGTGTGGATGGTCAAGGCGGCTTGCGTCTTGATGTAGATGGTGTGGAAAAGAGCTTCAGCGGTGGCGAGCTCAGTCTGAGGTTGCGTGATGATTCTTGAGCTCGACTGCGGGAACAGCTTTATCAAATGGCGGGTGATACACACTGCAGATGCGGCTATCACTGGGGGCGGAATCGTCGACTCTGACCAGGCCCTTGTAGCTGCTATCGGTGCGCTTCCTGGCTTGCACCTGGCGGGAGGGCGAATGGTCAGCGTGCGTAGCGAAGAAGAAACTACGGCACTTTGTGCTCTTCTTCAGCAAGCCTTCGCCATCGACGTTAAAGTGGCTCAGCCGGTGCAGGAAATGGCCGGGGTGCGCAATGGCTATGAGGATTTCCAGCGCCTGGGCATGGATCGCTGGCTGGGTGCCCTGGGCGCTTTCCACTTGGCCAAAGCTGCTTGCCTGGTCATTGACTTCGGCACTGCGGCCAAGGCGGACTTTGTTGCGGCCGATGGTGAGCATCTGGGGGGGTATATTTGCCCTGGCATGCCGCTGATGCGCAGTCAGTTGCGGACCCACACGCGCCGTATCCGCTATGACGATGCATCGGCTGAGCGTGCTCTTAGCAGCCTGGCTCCTGGGCGCTCTACGGTAGAGGCAGTAGAGCGTGGCTGTGTGCTGATGCTCCAGGGTTTTGCCCGGACGCAAATCGAGCAGGCGAAAGCCTTGTGGGGTGATGACTTTACGATTTTCCTCACGGGTGGAGATGCCCCGTTGGTGCATGAGGCCGTTCCCCAGGCGCGGATCGTGCCGGATCTGGTATTCGTTGGTCTGGCCATGGCCTGCCCTTTGAGTTGAGGTGTCTATGCGCTGGTTGTTTCTGCTGTTACTGGTGCTGAACGTTTTCTATTACGTATGGCATCAGCAGGAGGCTCCGCTGAGGGTCAAAGAGGTCGCACCTCTCTCTTTATATAAAGGCAGCCAGCAAGAGATTCGTCTGCTGCGTGAAACGGGAGTTGCGACACCAGCCAGGCGCCGGGATGAATGCCTGGTGGTGGGTGGGCTTGCTGGGCGGGAGCAGCTCGATGCGCTACGTCAGCGGTTACTGAGCCTCGATATCGCCTCGCAGCCGGTCGCAGGACAGTTGCCTGGATCCGACGGGTTGTGGCTCAAGGTGGCCCCTGAAGGCGAGCGTTTGCTGGACCAGTCGGTGCTGGCCATTCTTTCCAAGGATTTCAAAGACTTAAAACACAAAATTATTTTGTGCGAGGGTATTGCAACTGCTGAATAGCTTGATAGAATGGCGCCCGCTTCACAGGGAACGCCACTCAGGTAGCAGAACCAGAAGCAGTGTCAAAGTGGCTAACCTTCAGATTTGATTGAAAAAATTTGAAAAAAAAGCTTGACACTAGGGCGGCAGCCAAATAGAATGTCGGCCACATCTGGAGGGATTCCCGAGCGGCCAAAGGGGACGGACTGTAAATCCGTTGCGCGAGCTTCGAAGGTTCGAATCCTTCTCCCTCCACCAGTTTTAGCGAGAGCCGCAAGCTCCGCGGGTATAGTTTAGTGGTAGAACCTCAGCCTTCCAAGCTGATGATGCGGGTTCGATTCCCGCTACCCGCTCCAAGTTTGCAGTTGTTGCGCAAAGTGTTTCGCTCTTGTAGCTCAGTTGGTAGAGCACACCCTTGGTAAGGGTGAGGTCAGCGGTTCAAGTCCGCTCAAGAGCTCCATATAAACAAGGCAGATATGAAAATATCTGCCTTTGTTTTATCAGCGGTATGACTATTTCTTCTGCGGAGGACTGTATCGATGGCTAAGGAAAAGTTTGATCGTTCCCTACCTCACGTTAACGTCGGCACTATCGGCCACGTTGACCACGGTAAGACTACTCTGACTGCAGCGCTGACCCGCGTCTGCTCCGAAGTTTTCGGTTCGGCCGTCGTTGAGTTCGACAAGATCGACTCGGCTCCGGAAGAAAAAGCTCGCGGTATCACCATCAACACCGCGCACGTCGAGTACAACTCGAACATTCGTCACTACGCTCACGTTGACTGCCCAGGTCACGCTGACTACGTGAAGAACATGATCACCGGTGCTGCCCAGATGGACGGCGCGATCCTGGTTTGCTCGGCCGCCGATGGTCCGATGCCACAAACCCGTGAGCACATCCTGCTGTCCCGCCAGGTTGGCGTTCCGTACATCGTGGTCTTCCTGAACAAGGCTGACCTGGTAGACGACGCTGAGCTGCTGGAGCTGGTCGAGATGGAAGTTCGCGACCTGCTGTCCACCTACGACTTCCCAGGCGACGACACCCCGATCATCATCGGTTCGGCTCGTATGGCCCTGGAAGGCAAAGACGACAACGAGATGGGTACCAGCGCTGTTAAGAAGCTGGTTGAAACTCTGGACAGCTACATCCCAGAGCCAGAGCGTGCTATCGACAAGCCGTTCCTGATGCCAATCGAAGACGTGTTCTCGATCTCCGGTCGCGGTACCGTTGTTACCGGCCGTATCGAGCGCGGTATCGTTCGCGTTCAAGACCCGCTGGAAATCGTTGGTCTGCGTGACACCGCCACCACCACCTGCACCGGCGTTGAGATGTTCCGCAAGCTGCTGGACGAAGGTCGTGCTGGCGAGAACTGCGGCGTCCTGCTGCGTGGTACCAAGCGTGACGACGTTGAGCGTGGCCAGGTTCTGGTCAAGCCAGGTTCGGTCAAGCCGCACACCAAGTTCACCGCAGAAGTCTACGTTCTGTCGAAGGAAGAAGGCGGTCGTCACACTCCGTTCTTCAAGGGCTACCGTCCTCAGTTCTACTTCCGTACCACTGACGTGACTGGTAACTGCGAACTGCCGGAAGGCGTTGAAATGGTAATGCCAGGTGACAACATTCAGATGACTGTCACCCTGATCAAGACCATCGCAATGGAAGACGGTCTGCGCTTCGCCATCCGTGAAGGCGGTCGTACCGTCGGCGCCGGCGTCGTAGCAAAAATTATCGAATAAGTAGTTGATTTACTTGATCAGGCCGGTATAATGGCCGGCCTGATACAGCGTTACAGGTCAGTAGCTCAATTGGCAGAGCGACGGTCTCCAAAACCGTAGGTTGGGGGTTCGATTCCCTCCTGACCTGCCATTCACCTCGGTGTGATGGCTTTCTTCTTACAGGATCCTCCTCGATGACCCCCAAAACTGAAGCCCAAGAATCGCGTTTTGATCTGTTCAAGTGGCTGGCTGTAGTGGCTTTGGTGGTTGTTGCTGTCGTGGGTAATCAGTATTACTCGGCATCGCCGATCCTGTATCGCGTTCTCGCACTTCTTGCTCTGGCTGCGGCTGCTGGCTTTGTTGCCCTGCAGACTGCGAAGGGTAAGTCGTTTTTTGCGTTGGCGAAGGAAGCTCGTACTGAGATCCGTAAAGTCGTGTGGCCGACCCGCCAAGAAACCACTCAGACCACGCTCATCGTAGTGGCTGTTGTTCTGGTTATGGCACTGCTGCTGTGGGGGCTAGACTCCCTGCTCGGCTGGGCGGTCTCCTTGATTGTTGGCTAAGGGTGTCCCGTGGCTAAGCGTTGGTACGTAGTGCATGCTTACTCGGGTTACGAGAAGCATGTGATGCGCTCCCTGGTAGAGCGCGTCAAGCTGGCTGGCATGGAAGATGAGTTCGGCGAGATCCTGGTCCCGACCGAAGAAGTCGTCGAGATGCGCAACGGCCAGAAGCGCAAAAGTGAGCGCAAATTCTTCCCTGGCTATGTGCTGGTCCAGATGGAAATGAACGAAGGGACTTGGCACCTTGTCAAGGATACCCCTCGCGTCATGGGTTTCATTGGTGGTACCGCAGACAAGCCTGCGCCGATCACCGATAAAGAGGCTGAGGCCATCCTGCGTCGCGTAGCCGATGGCAGTGACAAGCCGAAGCCGAAGACGCTGTTCGAGCCGGGTGAAGTGGTTCGCGTCATTGATGGGCCATTCGCCGACTTCAATGGCAGTGTCGAAGAGGTTAACTACGAGAAGAGCCGTCTGCAGGTTGCAGTGCTCATTTTCGGTCGCTCTACTCCGGTGGAGCTCGAGTTCAGCCAGGTCGAGAAGGTCTAGCCGAACGAAGCATCCCATACCCCGCAGCCCTATGTGCTGCGGGGTTTTGTCGTCACTGGGATAAAACGCAAGTCATCCGGGGAGCCATCTGGCGTTCGTACCCGATATTGGAGTAGCTCATGGCTAAGAAGATTCAGGCTTACATCAAGCTGCAAGTAAAGGCCGGCCAGGCCAACCCTAGCCCACCCGTTGGTCCAGCACTGGGTCAACACGGTGTGAACATCATGGAATTCTGCAAGGCCTTCAACGCCCGTACTCAGGGTCAAGAAGCCGGCCTGCCGACTCCTGTGATCATCACTGTCTACAGTGACCGTAGCTTCACCTTCGAAACCAAGAGCACCCCTGCCTCGGTTCTGCTGAAGAAAGCTGCTGGCCTGACCAGCGGTTCGGCTCGCCCGAACACTGTCAAGGTCGGTACCGTGACCCGCGCTCAGCTGGAAGAGATCGCCAAAACCAAACAGGCTGATCTGACCGCTGCTGACCTGGACGCTGCTGTACGCACCATCGCTGGCTCTGCCCGCAGCATGGGCCTGAACGTGGAGGGTGTGTAATGGCTAAGCTGACCAAGCGCCAAAAGGCTATCGCCGAGAAAATCGAAGCAGGCAAGGCCTACAACTTCGAAGAAGCCGCAGCTCTGCTGGCTTCGCTGCCGAACGCCAAATTCGTCGAGTCGTATGACATCGCCGTAAACCTCGGTGTTGACCCGCGTAAATCCGACCAGGTTGTACGTAGCGCTACCGTGCTGCCACACGGCACTGGCAAGACCGTGCGCGTTGCCGTCTTCACCCAGGGCCCAGCTGCTGAGGCTGCTCTGGCTGCCGGCGCTGACCGTGTAGGTATGGATGACCTGGCTGCCGAAATGAAAGCCGGCGACCTGAACTATGACGTTGTTATCGCATCGCCTGATGCCATGCGCGTTGTGGGTCAGCTGGGTCAGGTTCTGGGTCCTCGCGGCCTGATGCCTAACCCGAAAGTCGGTACCGTTTCGCCAGACGTAGCCACTGCCGTGAAAAACGCCAAGGCTGGTCAGGTTCGCTACCGCACCGACAAAAACGGTATCATCCACACCTCCGTTGGCAAAGTCGGCTTCGAAGCTGGCAAGCTGAAGGAAAACGTTGAAGCCCTGATCGCTGATCTGAAGCGTATCAAGCCGGCTTCCTCGAAAGGTATCTACGTCAAGCGCGTTACCCTGAGCACCACCATGGGCCCAGGTCTGATCATCGATCAGAGCTCGCTGAGCGTGTAAGACAATGTTGGCGGGTGTCATGCCCGCCAACAGCAAAAATTGGGGTCCCTGCCTGGCGGGGGCTATCCAAGACCGTAGGCGGCGCAAGCCTTAAACAACCAGCCTACGCAGATGGTGCTCCCGGTTCCTTACCGAATCAGACACCAAAACGACATCCGGCTTCGGCCAGATGAAACGGTAACAAGCAGGAGTTTTACCCGTGGCAATTAAACTCGAAGACAAGAAGGCCATCGTCGCTGAAGTCAACGAGGCTGCCAAAGTCGCTCTGTCCGCTGTCGTGGCTGATGCCCGTGGTGTGACTGTAGGCGCAATGACCGGACTCCGTAAAGAGGCTCGTGAAGCTGGCGTATACGTACGTGTCGTACGTAACACCCTGCTCAAGCGCGCTGTTGCTGACACTGAATTCAGTGTCCTCAACGACGCCTTCACTGGCCCTACCCTGATCGCTTTCTCCAACGAACACCCGGGCGCTGCTGCCCGTCTGTTCAAAGAGTTCGCCAAGGGTCAGAGCAAGTTCGAGATCAAGGCAGCTGCGTTTGACGGCAAGTTCATTGCAGCGAACCAGATCGACGTGTTGGCTACCCTGCCGACCCGCGACGAGGCCATCGCGAAGCTGATGAGCGTGATCCAAGGCGCTACCAGCAAGCTGGCCCGCACCCTGGCAGCTATTCGCGACCAGAAAGAAGCAACCGCCGCCTAAGGCGCGCGAAACTCTTTCGAATCATACGTTTAATTTGATAGCTGCTTAGGCTGTCACCCCAATACAGGATTTAAGTCATGTCCCTGACTAACGAGCAAATCATCGAAGCAATCGGCCAGAAAACCGTTCTGGAAGTTGTTGAGCTGATCAAAGCAATGGAAGAAACCTTCGGCGTTACCGCTGCTGTTGCCGCTGCTGGCCCAGCTGCTGCTGCTGCCGTTGTTGAAGAGCAGACCGAGTTCAACGTTGTTCTGGTTGAAGCCGGCGACAAGAAAGTGAACGTCATTAAAGCCGTTCGCGAGCTGACCGGTCTGGGCCTGAAAGAAGCCAAAGAGAAAGTCGATGGCGCTCCTCAGGTTGTAGCTGAAGGCGTTTCGAAAGAAGCCGCTGAAGACGCTAAGAAGAAGCTGGAAGAAGCAGGCGCCAAAGTCGAGCTGAAGTAATTTCGACTGTGCGATGCCAGCCTGAGCGTTAAGCGAAGGGCTGATGGCTGGTGGCTTATGCCACCGGCCTTTTTCCGTTATTGGTGGCCGATCAGGTCGGCCCCGATAACGAGCAGTAACCACCATGAGGGTGGCGCAAACCAAGGGGTTTGCACGATTTTCTGGCTGCTCCCGCCGGGAGATGCCAAACAAGCAGGTGACCAAGCTGGGGAATGCTGATGGCTTACTCATACACTGAGAAAAAACGTATCCGCAAGGACTTTAGCAAGTTGCCGGACGTCATGGACGTGCCTTACCTCCTGGCAATCCAGCTGGATTCGTATCGCGAATTCCTGCAGGCAGGAGCATCCAAGGACCAGTTCCGCGACATCGGCCTGCATGCGGCCTTCAAATCGGTATTCCCGATCATCAGCTACTCCGGCAATGCTGCCCTGGAGTACGTCGGCTACCGCCTGGGTGAGCCGGCCTTCGATGTGAAGGAATGTGTCCTGCGCGGTGTGACCTTCGCGGTCCCGCTGCGGGTGAAGGTGCGCCTGATCATCTTCGACAAGGAATCGTCGAACAAAGCGATCAAGGACATCAAAGAGCAAGAAGTCTACATGGGTGAAATCCCCCTGATGACTGAGAACGGTACCTTCGTTATCAACGGTACCGAGCGTGTGATCGTCTCCCAGCTGCACCGTTCGCCTGGTGTGTTCTTCGACCACGACCGTGGTAAGACCCACAGCTCGGGCAAGCTGCTGTACTCCGCACGCATCATCCCTTACCGCGGTTCGTGGCTGGACTTCGAGTTCGACCCGAAGGACTGCGTGTTCGTTCGTATCGACCGTCGCCGCAAGCTGCCGGCCTCGGTACTGCTGCGCGCCCTGGGTTACAGCACCGAAGAGGTTCTGAACACCTTCTACACCACCAACGTTTTCCACGTTTCCGGCGAAAAACTGAGCCTGGAGCTGGTGCCTCAGCGTCTGCGTGGTGAAGTCGCGGTCATGGACATCCACGACGATTCCGGCAAGGTCATCGTCGAGCAGGGCCGTCGTATCACCGCACGCCACATCAACCAGCTGGAAAAGGCTGGCGTGAAACAGCTGGACGTGCCGCTGGAATACATGTTGGGCCGCACCACCGCCAAGGCGATCGTGCACCCGGCTACCGGCGAGATCCTGGCCGAGTGCAACACCGAGCTGACCACCGACCTGCTGGTCAAGGTCGCCAAGGCTCAGGTCGTTCGCATCGAAACGCTGTACACCAACGACATCGACTGCGGTCCGTTCATTTCGGACACCCTGAAGATCGACACCACCAGCAACCAACTGGAAGCGCTGGTCGAGATCTACCGCATGATGCGTCCGGGCGAGCCGCCAACCAAGGACGCCGCCGAGACCCTGTTCAACAACCTGTTCTTCAGCGCCGAGCGTTACGACCTGTCCGCCGTTGGCCGCATGAAGTTCAACCGTCGTATCGGTCGTACCGAGATCGAAGGTTCGGGCGTGCTGAGCAAGGAAGATATCGTCGAGGTTCTCAAGACCCTGGTCGACATCCGTAACGGCAAAGGCATCGTCGACGACATCGACCACCTGGGTAACCGTCGTGTCCGTTGCGTCGGCGAGATGGCCGAGAACCAGTTCCGCGTTGGCCTGGTGCGCGTGGAACGTGCGGTCAAAGAGCGTCTGTCGATGGCTGAAAGCGAAGGCCTGATGCCGCAAGACCTGATCAACGCCAAGCCGGTTGCGGCGGCGGTGAAAGAGTTCTTCGGCTCCAGCCAGCTCTCGCAGTTCATGGACCAGAACAACCCGCTCTCCGAGATCACCCACAAGCGCCGTGTCTCTGCACTCGGCCCTGGCGGTCTGACCCGTGAGCGTGCTGGCTTTGAAGTCCGTGACGTACACCCGACCCACTACGGCCGTGTGTGCCCGATCGAAACGCCGGAAGGCCCGAACATCGGTCTGATCAACTCCCTGGCGGCCTATGCCCGCACCAACCAGTACGGCTTCCTGGAAAGCCCGTACCGCGTGGTGAAAGAGGGTGTGGTCAGCGACGACATCGTGTTCCTGTCCGCGATCGAAGAAGCCGATCACGTCATTGCCCAGGCTTCGGCCGCAATGAACGAGAAGAAGCAACTGATCGACGAGCTGGTAGCGGTCCGTCACCTGAACGAATTCACCGTCAAGGCGCCGGAAGACGTCACCCTGATGGACGTTTCGCCGAAGCAGGTAGTTTCGGTTGCTGCGTCGCTGATTCCGTTCCTCGAGCACGACGACGCCAACCGTGCGTTGATGGGTTCGAACATGCAGCGTCAGGCTGTACCTACTCTGCGTGCCGACAAGCCGCTGGTCGGTACCGGCATGGAGCGCAACGTTGCCCGTGACTCCGGCGTCTGCGTCGTGGCCCGTCGTGGCGGCGTGATCGACTCCGTCGATGCCAGCCGTATCGTGGTGCGTGTTGCCGATGACGAAGTAGAAACCGGTGAAGCCGGTGTCGATATCTACAACCTGACCAAATACACCCGTTCCAACCAGAACACCTGCATCAACCAGCGTCCGCTGGTGAGCAAGGGTGACGTGGTCAAGCGCAACGACATCATGGCCGACGGCCCGTCCACCGACATGGGTGAACTGGCGCTGGGCCAGAACATGCGCATCGCGTTCATGGCCTGGAACGGTTTCAACTTCGAAGACTCCATCTGTCTGTCGGAGCGCGTGGTTCAGGAAGACCGCTTCACCACGATCCACATCCAGGAACTGACCTGTGTGGCCCGTGACACCAAGCTTGGCCCAGAGGAAATCACCGCGGACATCCCGAACGTGGGTGAAGCTGCGCTGAACAAGCTGGACGAAGCCGGTATCGTCTACGTAGGTGCCGAAGTCGGCGCTGGCGACATCCTGGTCGGCAAGGTCACCCCGAAAGGCGAGACCCAGCTGACGCCGGAAGAAAAACTGCTGCGCGCGATCTTCGGTGAGAAGGCCAGCGACGTCAAAGACACCTCCCTGCGCGTGCCGACCGGCACCAAGGGTACCGTCATCGACGTACAGGTCTTCACCCGTGATGGCGTTGAGCGCGACAGCCGCGCCCTGTCCATCGAGAAGATGCAGCTGGACGAGATCCGCAAGGACCTGAACGAAGAGTTCCGCATCGTTGAAGGCGCAACCTTCGAGCGTCTGCGTTCCGCGCTGAACGGCCAGGTGGTTGACGGTGGTGCGGGCCTGAAGAAAGGCACCGTGATCACTGACGACGTGCTGAACGGTCTGGAGCACGGCCAGTGGTTCAAGCTGCGCATGGCTGAAGATGCACTGAACGAGCAGCTGGAAAAGGCTCAGCAGTACATCGTCGACCGCCGCCGTCTGCTGGACGACAAGTTCGAAGACAAAAAGCGCAAGCTGCAGCAGGGCGATGACCTCGCACCGGGCGTACTGAAGATCGTCAAGGTCTACCTGGCAATCCGTCGTCGCATCCAGCCGGGCGACAAGATGGCCGGTCGTCACGGTAACAAAGGTGTGGTCTCGGTGATCATGCCGGTTGAAGACATGCCGCACGACGCCAACGGTACGCCGGTCGACGTCGTACTGAACCCGCTGGGCGTACCTTCGCGTATGAACGTCGGTCAGATCCTTGAAACCCACCTGGGCCTCGCGGCCAAGGGCCTGGGCGAGAAGATCGATCGCATGATCGAAGAGCAGCGCAAAGCCGCTGAGCTGCGTGGTTTCCTCACCGAGATCTACAACGAGATCGGTGGTCGTCAGGAGAACCTGGACGAGTTCACCGACGAAGAGATCCTCGCCCTGGCGCACAACTTGAAGAAGGGCGTGCCAATGGCCACTCCAGTCTTCGACGGTGCCAAGGAGAGCGAGATCAAGGCCATGCTGAAACTGGCAGACCTGCCAGAAAGCGGCCAGATGGTGCTGTTCGATGGCCGTACCGGCAACAAGTTCGAGCGTCCTGTGACCGTCGGTTACATGTACATGCTCAAGCTGAACCACTTGGTGGACGACAAGATGCACGCGCGTTCCACTGGTTCTTACAGCCTGGTTACCCAGCAGCCGCTGGGTGGTAAGGCGCAGTTCGGTGGTCAGCGTTTCGGGGAGATGGAAGTGTGGGCGCTGGAAGCATACGGCGCGGCATACACCCTGCAAGAAATGCTCACAGTGAAGTCGGACGACGTGAACGGCCGTACCAAGATGTACAAGAACATCGTGGATGGCGATCACCGTATGGAGCCGGGCATGCCCGAGTCCTTCAACGTGTTGATCAAAGAGATCCGTTCGCTCGGTATCGACATCGATCTGGAAACCGAATAACACGTGACGCGAAGGGGAGTGCGGCAGCTGATGCCCACTCCCTGCTCCGCCAGGAGGAAAGGCCTTGAAAGACCTACTGAATTTGCTGAAAAACCAGGGTCAAGTCGAAGAGTTCGACGCCATCCGTATCGGTCTGGCGTCGCCTGAAATGATCCGTTCGTGGTCGTTCGGTGAAGTCAAAAAGCCCGAGACCATCAACTACCGTACGTTCAAGCCTGAGCGTGACGGCCTGTTCTGCGCCAAGATCTTTGGCCCAGTCAAGGACTACGAGTGCCTGTGCGGCAAGTACAAGCGCCTGAAGCACCGTGGTGTGATCTGCGAGAAGTGCGGCGTTGAAGTCGCCCTGGCCAAGGTTCGCCGTGAGCGCATGGCGCACATCGAGCTGGCCTCGCCGGTTGCCCACATCTGGTTCCTGAAGTCGCTGCCGTCCCGTATCGGCCTGCTGATGGACATGACCCTGCGTGACATCGAGCGCGTGCTCTACTTCGAGAGCTACGTCGTGATCGACCCGGGCATGACCACCCTCGAGAAGGGTCAGCTGCTCAACGACGAACAGTACTTCGAAGCGCTGGAAGAGTTCGGTGACGACTTCGACGCCCGCATGGGTGCCGAGGCTGTCCGCGAGCTGCTGCACGCTATCGACCTGGAGCACGAGATTGGCCGCCTGCGCGAAGAAATTCCGCAAACCAACTCGGAAACCAAGATCAAGAAGCTGTCCAAGCGCCTGAAGCTGATGGAAGCTTTCCAGGGCTCGGGCAACCTGCCTGAGTGGATGGTCCTGACCGTCCTGCCAGTTCTGCCGCCGGACCTGCGTCCGCTGGTACCGCTGGATGGCGGCCGCTTCGCGACCTCTGACCTGAACGATCTGTATCGTCGGGTGATCAACCGTAACAACCGTCTGAAGCGCCTGCTCGATCTGTCGGCGCCGGACATCATCGTGCGCAACGAAAAGCGCATGCTGCAGGAGGCGGTCGACGCCCTGCTCGACAACGGCCGTCGCGGTCGCGCCATCACTGGCTCGAACAAGCGTCCGCTGAAGTCGCTGGCCGACATGATCAAAGGTAAGCAAGGTCGCTTCCGTCAGAACTTGCTCGGTAAGCGCGTGGACTACTCCGGTCGTTCGGTAATTACCGTAGGCCCGACCCTGCGCCTGCACCAGTGCGGTCTGCCGAAGAAGATGGCCCTCGAGCTGTTCAAACCGTTCATTTTCGGCAAGCTGGAAATGCGTGGTCTGGCGACCACCATCAAGGCCGCCAAGAAGATGGTCGAGCGCGAGCTGCCAGAGGTGTGGGACGTTCTCGCCGAAGTGATTCGCGAACACCCCGTACTGCTCAACCGTGCACCGACCCTTCACCGTCTGGGTATCCAGGCCTTTGAACCGGTACTGATCGAAGGTAAGGCGATTCAGCTGCACCCGCTGGTCTGCGCCGCGTACAACGCCGACTTCGACGGTGACCAGATGGCCGTTCACGTGCCGCTGACGCTGGAAGCCCAGCTCGAAGCGCGCGCGCTGATGATGTCGACCAACAACATTCTGTCGCCAGCCAACGGTGAGCCAATCATCGTTCCGTCGCAGGACGTTGTACTGGGTCTGTACTACATGACCCGTGAAGCCATCAACGCCAAGGGCGAAGGTCGCGTATTCGCCGACCTGCAGGAAGTCGACCGCGTATTCCGCGCCGGCGAAGCTGCCCTGCACGCGAAAATCAAGGTTCGTATCAACGAAACCGTGAAAGAGCGTGATGGTTCGGTAGTCAAGAACACCCGCATCGTCGACACCACCGTCGGCCGTGCGCTGCTGTTCCAGGTTGTACCGGCAGGCCTGCCGTACGACGTGGTCAACCAGCCGATGAAGAAGAAGGCGATCTCCAAGCTGATCAACCAGTGCTACCGCGTGGTTGGTCTGAAAGAGACCGTTATCTTCGCTGACCAGCTGATGTACACCGGTTTCGCTTACTCGACCATTTCCGGCGTTTCCATCGGTGTTAACGACTTCGTTATCCCGGACGAGAAAGCCCGCATCATCGGTAACGCTACCGATGAAGTGAAGGAAATCGAGAGCCAGTATGCCTCCGGCCTGGTAACCCAGGGCGAGAAGTACAACAAGGTCATCGACTTGTGGTCGAAGGCGAACGACGAAGTGTCCAAGGCGATGATGGCCAACCTCTCGAAAGAGAAGGTCATCGACCGCGAAGGCAAGGAAGTCGAGCAAGAATCCTTCAACTCGATGTACATGATGGCTGACTCCGGTGCTCGTGGTTCCGCGGCCCAGATCCGTCAGCTGGCCGGTATGCGTGGCCTGATGGCCAAGCCGGACGGCTCGATCATCGAGACGCCGATCACCGCGAACTTCCGTGAAGGTCTGAGCGTACTGCAGTACTTCATCTCGACTCACGGTGCTCGTAAAGGTCTGGCGGATACCGCACTGAAGACAGCTAACTCCGGTTACCTGACTCGCCGTCTGGTGGACGTTGCCCAGGATCTGGTCGTGACCGAGATCGACTGCGGCACCGATCAGGGCCTGCTGATGACCCCGCACATCGAAGGCGGCGACGTTGTCGAGCCGCTGGGTGAGCGCGTACTGGGTCGTGTCATCGCCCGTGACGTGTTCAAGCCAGGTACCGAGGACGTCATCGTTCCTGCCGGCACCCTGGTCGACGAGCAGTGGGTCGAGTTCATCGAGCTGAACAGCATCGACGAAGTGGTCGTGCGTTCGCCGATCAGCTGCGAAACCCGCTACGGCATCTGCGCCAAGTGCTACGGTCGCGACCTGGCTCGCGGTCACCAGGTGAACATCGGTGAAGCTGTCGGCGTTATCGCTGCACAGTCGATCGGTGAGCCGGGTACCCAGCTGACCATGCGTACGTTCCACATCGGTGGTGCTGCAAGCCGTACTTCGGCTGCCGACAGCGTCCAGGTGAAGAACGGCGGTATGGTGCGTCTGCACAACCTGAAGCAGGTCGAGCGTGCCGATGGCAACCTGGTTGCCGTGTCGCGTTCCGGCGAACTGGCCATTGCCGATGAATTCGGTCGTGAGCGTGAGCGCTACAAGCTGCCTTACGGTGCGGTAATTTCGGTCAAGGAAGGTGACAAGGTCGAAGCTGGCGCCATCGTCGCCAAGTGGGACCCGCACACCCACCCGATCGTTACCGAGCTGAAAGGTACCGTGACCTTCGTGGGCATGGAAGAAAACATCACCATCAAGCGCCAGACCGACGAACTGACCGGTCTGACCAACATTGAAGTCCTGGACGTCAAGGATCGCCCTGCCGCAGGCAAGGAAATCCGTCCGGCCATCAAGATGGTCGATGCCAATGGCAAGGATCTGTACCTGCCAGGTACCGACGTACCTGCTCAGTACTTCCTGCCAGCCAACGCCCTCGTCGGTGTGGCTGACGGTGCTCAGATCGGCGTCGGTGATGTTATTGCGCGTATCCCGCAAGAAACCTCGAAGACCCGTGACATCACCGGTGGTCTGCCACGTGTTGCCGACCTGTTCGAAGCGCGTCGTCCGAAAGAAGCCTCGATTCTGGCTGAAGTCAGCGGCACCATTGCCTTCGGTAAAGAGACCAAGGGCAAGCGCCGTCTGGTCATCACCCCGACCGATGGCAGCGATCCGTACGAAGAGCTGATTCCGAAGTGGCGCCACCTGAACGTCTTCGAAGGCGAACAGGTAAACCGCGGCGAAGTTATCTCCGACGGCCCGAGCGATCCGCACGACATCCTGCGTCTGCTGGGTGTCAGCGCGCTGGCGAAGTACATCGTCAACGAGATCCAGGACGTTTACCGTCTGCAAGGCGTTAAGATCAACGACAAGCACATCGAGACCATCCTGCGTCAGATGCTGCGCAAGGTCGAGATCGCCGAGTCGGGCGACTCCAGCTTCATCAAGGGCGACCAGATGGAACTGACTCACGTGCTGGTCGAGAACGAGCGTCTCGCCGCCGAAGACAAGTTCATCTCGAAGTTCACCCGTGTGCTGCTGGGTATCACCAAGGCCTCGCTGTCGACCGAATCGTTCATCTCCGCGGCTTCCTTCCAGGAAACCACCCGCGTACTGACCGAAGCGGCCGTTACCGGCAAGCGCGATTACCTGCGCGGCCTGAAAGAGAACGTGGTCGTGGGTCGTCTGATCCCGGCCGGTACCGGTCTGGCCTATCACAGCGAGCGCAAGCGCCGCCGTGAAGCCGACAAGCCGCTGCGTGTGAGCGCCAGTGAGGTGGAAGCCGCACTGACCGAAGCGCTGAACTCCAGCGGTAACTAAGTACAGGGCAGGGCCCCGGCAAACCCCGCGCGACCATCGATGACATGAAATGTTGCCGATGATCGGGCGGGGAGGGCCGGGGCCTCGTCTTGACTGGGTGCAAGATCCTCCGTAGACTTTTGTACCCTTAAATTTGGTGAGGCTCCGTCTCGCCAATTTTTGGCTTTCTTGCAAGACAATTGAGTCGCAAGGCAATCAGTGGAGCTAGTAGATGGCAACTATCAACCAGCTGGTACGTCAGCCGCGTAAGCGTTCGGTCGAGAAATCGGACGTTCCTGCGCTGCAGAACTGCCCGCAACGTCGTGGCGTGTGCACCCGCGTGTACACCACTACGCCGAAAAAACCTAACTCGGCACTGCGTAAAGTATGCCGTGTGCGTCTGACCAACGGTTTCGAGGTTTCCTCGTACATCGGTGGTGAAGGCCACAACCTGCAAGAGCACAGCGTCGTCCTGATCCGTGGCGGCCGTGTAAAAGACTTGCCAGGTGTTCGTTACCACACCGTTCGCGGCTCTCTGGATACTTCGGGCGTCAAAGGCCGTAACCAGGGTCGTTCGAAGTACGGTACCAAGCGTCCGAAGTAATCGGCCGTTTGCAGACATCCATTTTTTTGAGTCGATAAGAGTAAGGTCGGGCAGGGGTCGAAGACCCACGTCCCGGGCTAACCTGAAGACCGTTTGAGGGCTTATCATGCCAAGACGTCGTGTAGCAGCAAAACGTGAGATCCTTGACGATCCGAAGTACGGATCCCAGATCCTCGCCAAGTTCATGAACCACGTGATGGAAAGCGGCAAGAAGGCCGTAGCCGAGCGCATCGTTTACGGTGCCCTGGATACCGTCAAAGCACGCAAGAACAGCGACCCCCTGGAAATCTTCGAGAAAGCTCTCGACGCCATCGCTCCGCTGGTCGAAGTTAAGTCCCGCCGTGTTGGCGGTGCCACTTACCAGGTCCCGGTTGAAGTTCGTCCATCCCGTCGTAACGCTCTGGCAATGCGCTGGCTCGTAGACTACGCCCGCAAGCGCGGCGAGAAGTCGATGGCCCTGCGCCTGGCCGGTGAACTGCTGGATGCTGCCGAAGGCAAAGGTGCTGCAGTCAAGAAGCGTGAAGACGTTCACCGTATGGCTGAAGCCAACAAAGCGTTCTCGCACTACCGCTTCTAATTCAAGCATCAATCATTTTGCGAGGGCTTTATGGCTCGTACTACAGCAATTAACCGCTACCGTAACATTGGTATCTGTGCCCACGTTGACGCGGGCAAGACCACCACTACCGAGCGGATCCTGTTCTACACAGGTCTGAGCCACAAGATGGGCGAGGTGCATGACGGCGCCGCGACCACCGACTGGATGGTGCAGGAGCAGGAGCGCGGTATCACCATTACCTCCGCTGCCGTTACCACCTTCTGGAAAGGTTCCCGTGGTCAGTACGACAACTACCGCGTAAACGTCATCGATACCCCCGGCCACGTTGACTTCACCATTGAAGTAGAGCGTTCGCTGCGCGTACTCGACGGCGCGGTCGTTGTGTTCTGCGGTACCTCCGGCGTTGAGCCGCAGTCCGAAACCGTATGGCGTCAAGCCAACAAGTACGGCGTTCCACGTGTTGTTTACGTGAACAAGATGGACCGTGCTGGTGCCAACTTCCTGCGCGTTATCGGCCAGATCAAGAACCGCCTGGGTCACACCCCGGTTCCGGTCCAGCTGGCTATCGGTGCAGAAGACGACTTCCAGGGTCAGGTTGACCTGATCAAGATGAAAGCCATCTACTGGAACGACGACGACAAAGGTACTACCTACCGCGAGGAAGAGATTCCTGCTGAGCTGGTGGACCTGGCCAACGAATGGCGCAGCAACATGGTTGAGGCTGCTGCCGAGGCCAACGAAGAGCTGATGAACAAGTACCTTGAAGAAGGTGACCTGTCCGTCGAAGACATCAAGGCTGGTCTGCGCGCCCGTACCCTGGCGAGCGAGATCGTTCCTGCAGTCTGCGGTTCCTCGTTCAAGAACAAGGGCGTTCCCCTGGTTCTCGATGCCGTTATCGACTTCCTGCCTGCTCCGACCGAAATCCCGGCGATCAAGGGTATCCACCCTGACCTGATCGACGTGCCGAAGGACGAAGTCACCGCAGAGCAGTACGATGAGCGTCCTGCTGACGACAACGAGCCGTTCTCGGCCCTGGCGTTCAAGATTGCCACCGACCCGTTCGTTGGTACTCTGACCTTCGTCCGCGTTTACTCGGGCTTCCTGACCTCCGGTGACTCCGTCATCAACTCGGTCAAGGGCAAGAAAGAGCGCGTTGGTCGTATGGTGCAGATGCACGCCAACCAGCGTGAAGAGATCAAAGAAGTACGCGCTGGCGACATCGCTGCTCTGATCGGCATGAAGGACGTCACCACCGGTGACACCCTGTGCAACGCCGACAAGCCGATCATTCTCGAGCGTATGGACTTCCCTGAGCCGGTAATCTCGCTCTCCGTAGAGCCGAAAACCAAGGCTGACCAGGAGAAGATGGGTATCGCTCTGGGCAAGCTGGCCCAGGAAGACCCGTCGTTCCGCGTCAAGACCGACGAAGAAACCGGCCAGACCATCATCTCCGGTATGGGTGAGCTGCACCTGGACATCCTCGTTGACCGCATGAAGCGCGAGTTCAACGTCGAGTGCAACGTCGGCAAGCCGCAGGTTTCGTACCGCGAGAAGATCACCAAGTCCAACGTCGAGATCGAAGGTAAGTTCGTTCGTCAGTCGGGTGGTCGTGGTCAGTTCGGTCACTGCTGGATCCGTTTCTCGGAGCCGGACGTGGACGACAAAGGCAATATCACCGAAGGTCTGGTGTTCTCCAACGAAGTCGTTGGTGGTGTGATTCCTAAGGAATTCATCGCCCCGATCCAGAAGGGCATCGAAGAGCAGATGAAAAACGGCGTTGTTGCCGGCTATCCGCTGCTCGGCCTGAAGGCCACGGTATTCGACGGTTCGTACCACGACGTCGACTCCAACGAAATGGCGTTCAAAATCGCTGCTTCGATGGCCACCAAGCAACTGGCCCAGAAGGGCGGTGGCGTGGTCCTCGAACCGATCATGAAGGTCGAAGTTGTAACCCCGGAAGATTACCTGGGTGACGTGATGGGTGACCTGAGCCGTCGTCGTGGGATGATCCAGGGTAATGAAGACTCGGTGTCCGGCAAGGTAATCACTGCTGAGGTGCCGCTCGGAGAGATGTTCGGTTACGCGACCGACGTTCGTTCCATGTCTCAGGGTCGCGCAAGCTACTCCATGGAATTCTCCAAATACGCCGAAGCTCCGTCGAACATCGTCGAAGCACTCGTTAAAAAACAAGGCTAATCCCCTTTAGGCAAGAGGTTCACTGTCGTGGCTAAAGAAAAATTTGATCGTTCCCTTCCCCACGTTAACGTCGGCACCATCGGCCACGTTGACCACGGTAAGACCACTCTGACCGCAGCTCTGACCCGCGTCTGCTCCGAAGTTTTCGGTTCGGCCGTCGTTGAGTTCGACAAGATCGACTCGGCTCCGGAAGAAAAAGCTCGCGGTATCACCATCAACACCGCGCACGTCGAGTACAACTCGAACATTCGTCACTACGCTCACGTTGACTGCCCAGGTCACGCTGACTACGTGAAGAACATGATCACCGGTGCTGCCCAGATGGACGGCGCGATCCTGGTTTGCTCGGCCGCCGATGGTCCGATGCCACAAACCCGTGAGCACATCCTGCTGTCCCGCCAGGTTGGCGTTCCGTACATCGTGGTCTTCCTGAACAAGGCTGACCTGGTAGACGACGCTGAGCTGCTGGAACTGGTCGAGATGGAAGTTCGCGACCTGCTGTCCACCTACGACTTCCCAGGCGACGACACCCCGATCATCATCGGTTCGGCTCGTATGGCTCTGGAAGGCAAAGACGACAACGAAATGGGCACCACCGCTGTCAAGCGTCTGGTTGAAACTCTGGACAGCTACATCCCAGAGCCAGAGCGTGCTATCGACAAGCCGTTCCTGATGCCAATCGAAGACGTGTTCTCGATCTCCGGTCGCGGTACCGTTGTTACCGGCCGTATCGAGCGCGGTATCGTTCGCGTTCAAGACCCGCTGGAAATCGTTGGTCTGCGTGACACCACCACCACCACCTGCACCGGCGTTGAGATGTTCCGCAAGCTGCTGGACGAAGGTCGTGCTGGCGAGAACTGCGGCGTCCTGCTGCGTGGTACCAAGCGTGACGACGTTGAGCGTGGTCAGGTTCTGGTCAAGCCAGGTTCGGTCAAGCCGCACACCAAGTTCACCGCAGAAGTCTACGTTCTGTCGAAGGAAGAAGGCGGTCGTCACACTCCGTTCTTCAAAGGCTACCGTCCTCAGTTCTACTTCCGTACCACTGACGTGACCGGTAACTGCGAACTGCCGGAAGGCGTTGAAATGGTAATGCCAGGTGACAACATTCAGATGACTGTCACCCTGATCAAGACCATCGCAATGGAAGACGGTCTGCGCTTCGCCATCCGTGAAGGCGGTCGTACCGTCGGCGCCGGCGTCGTAGCCAAAATCATCGAGTAATCACTCGACCGATTGAAAAAGCCCCCGCTCAGCGGGGGCTTTTTTTATTGGGTTGACACTAAATTGGGGCGTCTATAGAATCACGCCTCCTTTTAGCGGGCGTAGTGCGTCCGTTGGGAACAGCCTGGAGTCTGAAATCCAATGCAAAATCAGCAAATCCGTATCAGGTTGAAGGCTTTCGACCATCGCCTGATCGACCAATCCACCCAGGAAATCGTGGAAACCGCGAAACGTACTGGTGCACAAGTGCGTGGTCCAATTCCACTGCCTACCCGCAAAGAGCGTTTCACCGTTCTGGTCTCCCCGCACGTCAACAAAGACGCGCGTGACCAGTACGAGATTCGCACTCATAAGCGTGTTCTGGACATCGTCCAGCCAACGGATAAAACCGTTGACGCGCTGATGAAGCTTGATCTGGCGGCCGGTGTGGAAGTACAGATCAGCCTCGGCTAAGACTTCGGTCTGGTCGTGTAACGCTCTGAAATGGGCGGCCATAGCGGGTGAAAGCCCCGTACACTCATGAGGTTTACAACATGACTATTGGTGTAGTCGGTCGAAAAGCGGGTATGACCCGTATTTTCACCGAAGAAGGTGTCTCCATTCCGGTCACGGTCATTGAGATCGAGCCGAATCGCGTCACCCAGTTCAAAACCGAAGAAACTGATGGCTACCGTGCAGTGCAAGTCACTGTCGGCGAGCGTCGTGCTTCGCGTGTGACCGCCGCTCAGGCTGGCCACTTTGCCAAGGCCAACGTTGCCGCTGGTCGCGGTGTCTGGGAGTTCCGTCTTGAAGAAGGCGATTTCCAGGCTGGCGATCTGATCAAAGCTGAACTCTTCACTGCAGGCCAGCTGGTAGACGTAACCGGTCAGTCCAAAGGTAAAGGCTTCGCCGGTACCATCAAGCGCTGGAACTTCCGTGGTCAAGATAACACCCACGGTAACTCCGTATCGCACCGTGTCCCTGGCTCCATCGGCCAGTGCCAGACTCCTGGTCGTGTATTCAAGGGCAAGAAAATGTCCGGTCACATGGGCGCTGAGCGCGTGACTGTGCAGTCCCTGGAAGTAGTACGCGTAGACGCTGAACGCAACCTGCTGCTGATCAAGGGTGCCGTTCCAGGCGCTACTGGCGGCGACGTGGTTGTGCGTCCAGCTGTCAAGGCTCGCGGGTAAGGGGAAACTGACATGCAACTTAATGTAAATGACGCTCAGGCGATCGAAGTTTCCGAACTGACTTTCGGTGGCGAATTCAACGAGACGCTGGTACACCAAGCAGTCGTGGCCTACATGGCCGGCGGCCGTCAGGGCACCAAGCAGCAGAAGACCCGTTCTGACGTGGCCGGTGGCGGTAAGCGCCCATGGCGTCAGAAAGGTACTGGCCGTGCTCGTGCCGGTACTACCCGTGGTCCGATCTGGCGTGGCGGTGGTGTAACCTTCGCAGCTCGTCCTCAGGATCACTCGCAGAAGCTCAACAAGAAGATGTATCGCGCAGCTCTGCGCTCCATCCTCGCTGAGCTGGTGCGTAGCGACCGTCTGGTCGTGGTTCAGGACTTCGCTGTTGAAGCACCGAAAACCAAAGACCTGCTGAACAAGCTGAACGGCATGGGTCTGAGCGATGTTCTGATCGTTTCGGACGCTGTTGATCAGAACCTGTACCTGGCTGCTCGCAACCTGCCGCACGTCGATGTACGTGACGTTCAAGGTTCCGACCCGGTCAGTCTGATCGCATACGAGAAGGTGTTGATCACCGTCTCGGCCGTGAAGAAATTCGAGGAGCTGCTGGGATGAACCAGGAACGCGTATTCAAAGTCCTCCTTGGCCCGCACGTTTCCGAGAAGGCTACCGTTCTGGCTGAGAAGAAAGGCCAGTTCGTATTCAAGGTTGCTACCGATGCAACCAAGCTGGAAATCAAGAAAGCTGTCGAAGGCCTGTTCAACGTAAAAGTTGAAAACGTGTCGACTGTTAACGTTCTGGGTAAAACCAAGCGTACCGCACGTGGTCTGGGCAAGCGTAATGACTGGAAGAAGGCAATCGTCTCCCTTCAGCCAGGCCAAGATCTCGATTTCAGCAGCAGTGCTGAGTAAGGAAGGGGTGCATCATGGCAATCGTTAAATGCAAACCGACTTCCCCTGGCCGCCGTTTTGTGGTCAAGGTGGTCAACAAGGAGCTGCACAAAGGCGCTCCTCACGCACCGCTGATCGAGAAAAAATCGAAGTCTGGTGGTCGTAACAACAATGGCCGCATCACCACGCGTCACGTGGGTGGTGGTCATAAGCAGCATTACCGTCTGGTCGACTTCCGTCGCAACGACAAGGATGGCATTCCAGCCACCGTCGAGCGTATCGAATACGACCCGAACCGTACTGCTCACATCGCCCTGCTGTGCTACGCAGACGGTGAGCGTCGCTACATCATCGCCCCTAAAGGCGTGAGCGCTGGCGACCAGCTGATTGCAGGTGCCCTGGCCCCAATCAAGGCCGGTAACTCCCTGCAGCTGCGCAACATTCCAGTAGGTAGCACCATTCACGGCATCGAACTGAAGCCGGGTAAAGGTGCTCAGATCGCTCGTTCCGCTGGTGCTTCGGCTCAGCTGATCGCTCGCGAAGGTGTCTACGTGACCCTGCGTCTGCGCTCTGGTGAAATGCGTAAAGTCCTGGCTGAGTGCCGTGCGACCCTGGGCGAAGTCTCGAACTCCGAGCACAGCCTGCGTTCGCTGGGTAAAGCTGGTGCCAAACGCTGGCGCGGCGTTCGCCCAACCGTTCGTGGTGTTGCCATGAACCCGGTTGACCACCCGCATGGTGGTGGTGAAGGTCGTACCTCCGGTGGTCGTCATCCGGTATCGCCATGGGGCTTCCCAACCAAGGGTGCTAAAACCCGTGGTAATAAGCGTACCGACAACATGATCGTCCGTCGTCGCAAGTAACTAGAGGGATACGACAGTGCCACGTTCTCTGAAAAAAGGTCCTTTTATCGATCTTCACCTGTTGAAGAAGGTCGAAGTGGCGGTGGAGAAGAACGATCGCAAGCCAGTTAAAACCTGGTCGCGCCGTTCGATGATCCTGCCACAAATGGTCGGTCTGACCATCGCGGTACACAACGGTCGCCAACACGTCCCAGTTCTCGTGAACGAAGACATGGTCGGCCACAAACTGGGCGAGTTCGCCGGTACCCGCACCTATCGCGGGCACGTGGCTGACAAGAAAGCCAAGCGTTAAGGGGTAAGGAAATGGAAGTAGCCGCTAAGTTGTCGGGCGCTCGCATCTCCGCCCAGAAAGCCCGCTTGGTCGCCGACCAGATCCGCGGGAAGAAGGTGGGCGAAGCGCTCAACCTGTTGGCCTTCAGCAGCAAAAAAGCCGCTGAAATCATGAAGAAAGTCCTCGAGTCGGCCGTTGCCAACGCCGAACACAACGAAGGCGCAGACGTTGATGACCTGAAGGTCTCCACCGTCTTCGTCAACGAAGGGCGTTCGCTGAAGCGCATCATGCCGCGTGCCAAAGGCCGCGCTGATCGCATCGTCAAGCGGTCTTGCCATATCACTGTCAAGGTTGCGGACAAGTAACGGAGTCGATCAGATGGGTCAGAAAGTACATCCCACTGGCATTCGCCTGGGAATCGTCAAGGAGCACACCTCCGTCTGGTACGCAGACGGCGCGACTTACGCAGATTACCTGCTGAAGGATCTGCAAACTCGTGAGTACCTCCAAGACAAACTAAAAAGCGCGTCCGTAAGCCGTATCGATATTCATCGTCCGGCTCAAACTGCACGCATCACCATCCACACCGCTCGTCCCGGTATCGTTATCGGCAAGAAAGGTGAAGATGTTGAGAAGCTGCGTCAGGACCTGACCAAGCAGATGGGTGTGCCTGTGCACATCAACATCGAAGAGATCCGCAAGCCGGAACTCGACGCTATGCTGGTTGCTCAGAGCGTAGCCCAGCAGCTGGAACGCCGCGTAATGTTCCGTCGCGCCATGAAGCGCGCCGTACAGAACGCCATGCGTATTGGTGCCAAGGGCATCAAGATCCAGGTGAGCGGTCGTCTCGGCGGTGCCGAGATCGCACGTACCGAGTGGTATCGCGAAGGTCGTGTGCCCCTGCACACCCTGCGTGCCGATATCGACTACAACACCTACGAAGCTCACACCACCTACGGTGTGATCGGTGTCAAGGTTTGGATCTTCAAAGGCGAAGTGATTGGTGGTCGCCAGGAAGAGCTGAAGCCTCAAGCACCAGCGCCTCGTAAAAAAGCTGCTAAGTAAGGGGTACGCCAAATGTTGCAACCAAAGCGTACAAAATTCCGCAAGCAGATGACTGGCCACAACCGTGGTCTGGCACTGCGCGGTAGCAAGGTCAGCTTCGGCGAGTTCGCTCTGAAAGCTGTCGCCCGCGGTCGTCTCACCGCTCGCCAGATCGAGTCGGCACGTCGTGCCCTGACCCGTCACGTTAAGCGTGGCGGCAAGATCTGGATCCGTGTGTTCCCGGACAAGCCGGTTACCAAGAAGCCTCTCGAAGTGCGGATGGGTAAAGGTAAGGGTTCCGTGGAATACTGGGTTGCCCAGATTCAGCCAGGCAAAGTCCTGTACGAGATCGAGGGTGTTTCTGAAGAGCTGGCGCGCGAAGCTTTCGCCCTGGCCGCTGCAAAGCTGCCTCTCGCCACCTCCTTTGTTAAGCGGACGGTGATGTGATGAAAGCGAATGAACTTCGTGAAAAATCCGCACAGCAACTGAATGAGCAACTGCTCGGCTTGCTGCGCGACCAGTTCAATCTGCGCATGCAGAAAGCAACTGGCCAGTTGGGGCAGTCGCACCTGCTCTCGCAAGTTAAGCGTGACATCGCTCGCGTGAAAACTGTGCTCAACCAGCAGGCAGGTAAGTGATCATGGCTGAAGCTGAAAAAACCGTCCGTACGCTGACTGGCCGTGTCGTCAGCGACAAAATGGACAAGACCATCACCGTTCTGATCGAGCGTCGCGTAAAGCACCCGATCTACGGTAAATACGTTAAGCGTTCGACTAAGCTGCACGCGCACGACGAAGCCAACCAGTGCAAGATCGGCGACAAGGTTTCCATTCGCGAAACCCGTCCGCTGGCCAAGACCAAGTCCTGGGCACTGGTTGAAGTCCTCGAACGCGCTGTTGAAGTCTAAGGGCTAGGGGTCGGAGAAATTTTATGATTCAGACTCAATCCATGCTCGATGTGGCCGATAACAGCGGCGCTCGTCGCGTCATGTGCATCAAGGTGCTCGGCGGTTCGCACCGCCGTTACGCCGGCATCGGTGACATCATCAAGGTAACCGTCAAGGAAGCAATTCCGCGCGGTAAGGTCAAAAAAGGCCAAGTGATGACTGCTGTTGTCGTCCGTACCCGTCACGGTGTACGTCGCGCTGACGGTTCCATCATTCGTTTCGACGGCAACGCTGCTGTTCTGCTGAACACCAAGCAAGAGCCGATCGGCACTCGCATCTTCGGGCCAGTGACCCGTGAACTTCGTACCGAGAAGTTCATGAAGATCGTCTCGCTCGCCCCTGAAGTGCTCTAAGGAGATCCGACATGCAAAAGATTCGTCGTGACGACGAGATCATCGTGATCGCCGGCAAAGACAAAGGTAAGCGCGGTAAGGTGCTGAAGGTTCTCGCTGATGACCGTTTGGTCGTCGGTGGTGTCAACCTGGTCAAGCGTCATACCAAGCCTAACCCGATGGCGGGCGTCCAGGGCGGTATCGTCGAGAAAGAAGCGCCACTGCACGCTTCCAACGTTGCCATCTTCAACAGCGAAACCAACAAAGCTGACCGCGTTGGTTTCAAAGTAGAAGAAGGTAAGAAAATTCGTGTCTTCAAGTCGACCCAAAAAGCGGTTGATGCTTGAACACTGCTAGGTAGAAGACCATGGCACGACTGAAAGAGATTTACCGGAACGAAATCGCTCCTAAGCTTAAGGAAGAACTTAAGCTGTCGAACGTGATGGAAGTTCCTCGCGTTACCAAAATCACCCTGAACATGGGTCTGGGCGAAGCGATCGGCGACAAGAAAGTCATCGAGCACGCTGTAGCTGACCTGGAAAAGATCACCGGTCAAAAGCCGGTCGTGACTTTCGCTCGCAAATCCATCGCTGGCTTCAAAGTCCGCGAAGGCTGGCCGATCGGCGTCAAGGTGACCCTGCGTAGCGACAAGATGTACGAATTCCTGGACCGCCTGCTGGCGATCTCCCTGCCTCGGGTTCGCGACTTCCGCGGCCTGAATGCCAAGTCCTTCGATGGTCGTGGCAACTACAGCATGGGCGTGAAAGAGCAGATCATCTTCCCGGAAATCGACTACGACAAGATCGATGCTCTGCGCGGTTTGGACATCACCCTGACCACCACTGCTCGTTCGGACGACGAAGGCCGCGCTCTGCTGCGTGCTTTCAAGTTCCCGTTCCGCAACTGATTGGAGTAGGAAAATGGCCAAGAAGAGCATGAAAAACCGCGAGCTGAAGCGTCAGCTCACGGTAGCCAAGTACGCCAAAAAGCGTGCCGAGCTGAAAGCGACCATCGTCAACCTGAACGCCTCTCCAGAAGAGCGTTTCGCTGCCGTTGTCGCTCTGCAGAAGCAGCCACGTGACGCTAGCGCCTCGCGCATGCGTAACCGCTGCCGCATCACCGGTCGTCCGCACGGCGTGTACCGCAAGTTCGGCCTCGGCCGTAACAAGCTGCGCGAAGCCGCCATGCGTGGTGATGTGCCAGGTCTGGTCAAGGCCAGCTGGTAATCCCGGTTGGCGTGACCGCCGGCGGAAGGGGAGAAATCTTCCGACCGCCGGTGACCTCGCAAAGAAACAAGCCCCTATATGGGGCTTGTTTCGTTTCTGCCTTGTGTCTAGAATGACCGGCTCACCTGAGCCTGGGTTTTTTACCCTGCCTGCCCGGGTGGTTGTGATAGCCGCAAGGCTAATAATTCTTGTATCAGGAGCATCTAGCCCATGAGTATGCAGGACCCGTTAGCGGACATGCTAACTCGCATCCGTAATGCCCAGATGGCTGAAAAGTCTGTCGTAAGCATGCCTTCCTCCACGCTGAAGGTCGCGGTTGCCAAAGTACTGAAAGACGAAGGTTACATCGCCGGCTACGAAGTCAGCGGCGAAGCCAAGCCTTCCCTGTCGATCGAACTGAAGTACTTCGAAGGCCGTCCGGTCATCGAGGAACTGAAGCGCACCAGCCGTCCAGGCCTGCGCCAGTACAAGGCCGTCACTGACCTGCCGAAAGTACGTGGCGGTCTGGGCGTGTCTATCGTCTCCACCAACAAAGGTGTGATGACTGACCGCGC
Source organism: Pseudomonas sichuanensis (assembly GCF_024749065.1). NCBI lineage: Bacteria > Pseudomonadati > Pseudomonadota > Gammaproteobacteria > Pseudomonadales > Pseudomonadaceae > Pseudomonas > Pseudomonas sichuanensis. Next base: position 562,053 of record NZ_CP087185.1, read on the forward strand.
TGCGCGCGCTGCCGGTGTCGGCGGCGAAGTTCTGTGCACAGTGTTCTAAGGGGAGATAGGCATGTCTCGCGTCGCTAAGAACCCCGTTAAGCTGCCAGCAGGCGTCGAAGTCAAATTCGCCGGTCAGCAGCTTTCGGTGAAGGGTGCCAAGGGCACTCTCGAACTGAACGTTCACTCGTCTGTTGAAGTTACCGAAGAAGCTGGCGAGCTGCGTTTCGTCGCTCGCAACGGTGATCAGCAAGCTCGCGCCATGGCCGGTACCACCCGCGCCCTGGTGAACAACATGGTCCAGGGCGTAAGCCAAGGCTTCGAGCGCAAGCTCCAGCTGGTCGGTGTTGGTTACAAGGCACAGGCCAAGGGCACCATCCTGAACCTGGCTCTGGGCTTCTCGCACCCAGTGGATTACGAACTGCCAGCCGGTATCACCGCTGAAACTCCTAGCCAGACCGACATCCTGATCAAGGGTATCGACAAGCAGCTGGTAGGTCAGGTGGCCGCTGAAGTCCGCGGTTTCCGTCCGCCAGAGCCTTACAAGGGCAAGGGTGTGCGTTACGCGGATGAAGTAGTCCGTCGTAAAGAAGCCAAGAAGAAGTAGGGCCTAGCAAATGACCGACAAAAAAGTTACTCGACTGCGTCGCGCTCGCAAAGCACGCCTGAAAATGCACGAGCTCGAAGCCGTGCGTCTGTGCGTGTTCCGCTCCTCGCAGCACATCTACGCCCAGGTCATCTCGGCCGACGGCAGCAAGGTTCTGGCAAGTGCCTCGACCTTGGACAAAGAACTGCGTGATGGTGCCACCGGCAACATCGACGCGGCCACTAAGGTTGGCAAGCTGGTAGCTGAGCGTGCGAAAGCCGCCGGTGTATCTCAAGTTGCCTTTGACCGTTCCGGCTTCAAGTACCATGGCCGCGTCAAAGCGCTGGCTGATGCTGCTCGTGAAGGCGGGCTGGAGTTCTAAGTTATGGCAAATAACGATCAAAAGCGCGACGAAGGCTACATCGAGAAGCTGGTTCAAGTTAACCGCGTTGCCAAGACCGTCAAAGGCGGCCGTATCTTCACCTTCACCGCGCTGACCGTGGTAGGTGATGGCAAAGGCCGCGTTGGCTTCGGCCGTGGCAAATCGCGCGAAGTACCAGCTGCGATCCAGAAAGCCATGGAAGCTGCTCGTCGCAACATGATTCAGGTTGACCTGAAAGGCACCACTCTGCAGTACGCCACCAAGGCCGCCCACGGCGCCTCGAAGGTTTACATGCAGCCTGCCTCGGAAGGTACCGGTATCATCGCCGGTGGCGCAATGCGTGCCGTCCTGGAAGTTGCTGGCGTTCAGAACGTCCTGGCCAAGTGCTACGGCTCGACCAACCCAGTGAACGTGGTACACGCCACCTTCAAGGGTCTGAAAGCCATGCAATCCCCTGAGTCCATTGCTGCCAAGCGCGGCAAGACTGTTGAGGAGATCCGCTGATCATGGCAACCGTTAAAGTTACGCTGATCAAGAGCGTCTCGGGCCGTATCCCTAACCACAAACTGTGCGTCAAGGGTCTGGGTCTGCGTCGTATCGGTCACACTGTAGAAGTCCAGGATACTCCCGAGAACCGCGGGATGATCAACAAGGCTTACTACATGCTGAAGGTCGAGGGTTAATCGATGAAACTCAATGATCTGAGTCCAGCGCCGGGTTCCCGTCGCGAGAAGCACCGTCCGGGCCGTGGTATCGGTAGCGGTCTGGGCAAGACTGGTGGCCGTGGTCACAAAGGTCAGACTTCGCGTTCCGGTGGCACCATTGCTCCAGGCTTCGAAGGCGGTCAACAGCCGCTGCACCGTCGCCTGCCGAAGTTCGGCTTCGTATCCCTGAAAGCCATGGACCGCGCAGAAGTGCGTCTGTCCGAGCTGGCCAAGGTGGAAGGCGATCTGATCACCGTTCAGTCCCTCAAGGACGCCAACGTGATCGGCCAGCACGTACAGCGCGTGAAAATCATGCTGTCGGGCGAAGTCACTCGCGCAGTCACCCTTAAGGGTATCGCCGTCACCAAAGGTGCACGTGCGGCTATCGAAGCAGCTGGCGGCAAGTTCGAGGAATAAATGGCTAAGCAAGGTGCTCTCTCTTCGCTCGGCAAGGGCGGGATGTCGGAACTCTGGGCTCGTCTGCGTTTTCTGTTCATGGCGATCATCGTCTATCGGATTGGCGCGCACATCCCGGTACCAGGCATTAACCCGGACCGTCTCGCGGATCTGTTCCGGCAGAATGAGGGGACCATTCTTAGCTTGTTCAACATGTTTTCCGGCGGCGCGCTGGAGCGTATGAGCATCTTTGCACTGGGGATCATGCCGTACATCTCGGCATCGATCATCATGCAGCTTATGACCGCTGTCAGCCCGCAGCTGGAGCAGTTGAAGAAGGAAGGTGAAGCTGGCCGTCGCAAGATCAGCCAGTACACCCGCTACGGCACCGTAATCCTGGCGCTGGTTCAAGCCATTGGCATGTCCATTGGCCTGGCCAACCAGGGCGTGGCGTTTTCTGTTGGCCTCGGCTTCCATGTCGTCGCCGTCTCCACCTTCGTGGCAGGCGCGATGTTCATGATGTGGCTGGGTGAGCAGATCACCGAGCGCGGTGTGGGCAACGGTATCTCGATGTTGATCTTCGCAGGTATCGTTGCCGGTCTTCCGAGAGCAATCGGGCAGTCTTTCGAGTCTGCGCGTACAGGCGATATCAACATCTTCGCCCTGGTCGCTATCGGTTTGCTGGCAGTAGCGATTATCGGTTTCGTGGTGTTCATTGAGCGTGGTCAGCGTCGTATCGCCGTTCACTACGCCAAGCGTCAGCAGGGCCGCAAGGTCTTCGCTGCGCAGACCAGCCACCTGCCGCTGAAAGTGAACATGGCGGGCGTAATCCCGGCCATTTTCGCGAGCAGCATCTTGCTGTTCCCGGCTTCGCTGGGTGCCTGGTTCGGTCAGTCCGAAGGTATGGGCTGGCTGCAGGACATCTCGCAGTCGATCGCTCCTGGTCAGCCGTTGAACATTCTGCTGTTTAGTGCAGGGATCATTTTCTTCTGCTTCTTCTACACAGCGTTGATGTTCAATCCGAAAGACGTAGCGGAAAACCTGAAGAAGTCCGGTGCCTTTATTCCGGGTATCCGTCCTGGTGAGCAGTCGGCGCGCTACATTGATGGCGTTCTGACCCGTTTGACCATGTTCGGTGCTCTTTACATGATGGCCGTGTGCCTGCTGCCCCAGTTCCTGGTGGTGGCTGCAAACGTGCCGTTCTACCTTGGCGGGACCTCGTTGCTGATTGTGGTAGTGGTTGTGATGGACTTCATGTCCCAAGTACAATCGCACCTCGTTTCGCACCAGTACGAATCCCTGATGAAGAAAGCCAACCTGAAAGGCTACGGCGGCAGCGGTCTGCTGCGCTGATCTAGCCCCTTAAGGTTCGAGGAGTCGGTAATGAAAGTTCGTGCATCGGTGAAAAAGCTGTGCCGCAACTGCAAGATTATTCGTCGCGAAGGTATCGTGCGCGTGATCTGCAGCGTGGAACCGCGTCACAAGCAGCGCCAAGGCTGAGTGTGATCTGCGTCAAACCCAGCAGCTAGTGTGCTGCTGGGTTGATTATTCGTTTCTACAGCGATATTATCTCGCGCCCTATTTCTTGGCTTCCGGGGCGTAGGTAGCTGTCAATTGGAGTCCCACTGAATGGCCCGTATTGCAGGCGTCAACATTCCAGATAACAAGCATACTGTTATCTCGCTGACCTACATCTATGGTGTCGGTCGCACTACTGCACAGAAAATCTGTGCAGACGCTGGTGTCAACCCAGCCGCAAAGATCAAGGATCTGAGCGACGAGCAAATCGAAACCCTGCGTGGCGAAGTTGCGAAGTTCACCACCGAAGGTGACCTGCGTCGTGACATCAACATGAAGATCAAACGCTTGATGGACCTGGGTTGCTACCGCGGCCTGCGTCATCGTAAAGGTCTGCCGGTTCGCGGTCAGCGCACCAAGACCAACGCACGCACCCGTAAGGGCCCGCGTAAGCCGATCCGCAAGTAATCGCCCAGGAATATAGACATGGCAAAACCTGCTGCTCGTCCTCGTAAAAAAGTCAAAAAGACAGTGGTTGATGGCATCGCCCACATCCATGCGTCTTTCAACAACACCATCGTGACCATCACCGACCGTCAGGGCAACGCACTGTCCTGGGCGACCTCCGGTGGTTCGGGTTTCCGTGGTTCGCGCAAATCCACCCCGTTCGCAGCTCAGATCGCTGCTGAGCGTGCTGGTCAAGCTGCGCTGGAATACGGCCTGAAAAACCTCGACGTCAACGTCAAGGGTCCAGGTCCGGGTCGTGAATCCGCCGTTCGTGCACTGAACAGCTGCGGCTACAAGATCGCCAGCATCACCGACGTGACGCCAATCCCGCATAACGGGTGCCGTCCGCCGAAGAAGCGTCGCGTGTAATCAGGAGACAGATAAATGGCACGTTACATTGGTCCAAAATGCAAACTGTCTCGCCGTGAAGGCACTGACCTGTTCCTGAAGAGCGGCGTTCGCGCTCTGGAATCGAAGTGCAACATCGAAGCAGCCCCAGGTATCCACGGCCAGCGCCGTGGCCGTCAGTCCGACTACGGTACCCAGCTGCGCGAGAAACAAAAAGTTCGTCGTATCTACGGTGTTCTGGAGCGTCAATTCCGCGGTTACTACCAAGCGGCTGCCTCGAAGAAAGGCGCCACCGGTGAGAACCTGCTGCAGATGCTCGAGTCCCGTCTGGACAACGTCGTCTACCGTATGGGCTTCGGTTCTACCCGTTCCGAGTCCCGTCAGCTGGTTTCGCACAAAGCAATCAGCGTCAACGGCAAGACCGTGAACATTCCATCCTACCAAGTTCGTCCGGGTGACGTGGTCGCAGTTCGCGAGAAGTCGCTGAACCAGCTGCGCATTGTTCAAGCCCTTGAACTGTGCTCTCAGCGTGGCCGCGTTGAGTGGGTAGACGTGGATGCTGCTAAAAAGTCGGGCGTTTTCAAGAACGTTCCTGCTCGCAGCGACCTGTCCGCCGACATCAACGAAAACCTGATTGTCGAGCTCTACTCCAAGTAAGGGCTAGAAAATAGGTGCATCCATGCAGATTTCGGTAAATGAGTTTCTGACACCCCGCCACATTGATGTGCAGGTTGTCAGTCCAACCCGCGCCAAGATCACGCTCGAGCCTCTCGAGCGTGGCTTCGGCCATACCCTGGGCAACGCGCTGCGCCGCATCCTGTTGTCCTCCATGCCTGGCTGTGCAGTAGTCGAGGCCGAGATCGATGGCGTACTCCATGAGTACTCCGCGATCGAAGGTGTACAGGAAGACGTCATTGAAATCCTGTTGAACCTGAAAGGCCTGGCTATCAAGCTGCACGGTCGTGACGAAGTTACGCTGACCTTGTCGAAAAAGGGTTCGGGGGTGGTTACCGCTGCCGATATTCAGCTGGATCACGATGTCGAGATCGTCAACCCCGATCACGTAATCGCGAACCTGGCGTCCAACGGCGCCCTGAACATGAAGCTCACTGTAGCTCGTGGTCGCGGTTACGAGCCGGCCGACTCCCGTCAGACCGACGAAGACGAAAGCCGTAGCATTGGCCGTCTGCAGCTGGACGCTTCGTTCAGCCCGGTGCGTCGTATCGCCTATGTGGTCGAGAACGCCCGTGTTGAACAGCGTACCAACCTGGACAAACTGGTCATCGATCTGGAAACCAACGGTACCCTGGATCCTGAAGAGGCCATCCGTCGTGCCGCGACCATCCTGCAACAGCAGCTGGCCGCGTTCGTCGACCTCAAGGGTGACAGCGAGCCGGTCGTGGTCGAGCAGGAAGACGAGATCGATCCGATCCTGCTGCGCCCGGTTGACGACCTGGAACTGACCGTACGTTCGGCCAACTGCCTCAAGGCGGAGAACATCTACTACATCGGCGACCTGATTCAGCGTACCGAAGTAGAGCTGTTGAAGACTCCTAACCTGGGCAAGAAGTCCCTGACTGAAATCAAGGACGTCCTGGCCTCCCGTGGTCTGTCTCTCGGCATGCGCCTCGACAACTGGCCGCCTGCAAGCCTTAAGAAAGACGACAAGGCGACAGCCTGATCGTCGTAATCACCGAACGTTGTGTTTGGTAAGGAATGAATCATGCGTCATCGTAAAAGTGGACGTCACCTGAGCCGTACCAGCTCTCACCGCAAAGCTATGTTCCAGAACATGGCTGTGTCGCTGATCGAGCACGAGCTGATCAAAACCACCCTGCCGAAAGCCAAGGAACTGCGCCGCGTTGCCGAGCCGCTGATCACCCTGGCCAAGGAAGACAGCGTTGCCAACCGTCGTCTGGCCTTCGACCGTACTCGTTCGAAGTCCGCTGTTGGCAAACTGTTCAACGACCTGGGCAAGCGTTACGCCACCCGTCAGGGCGGCTACCTGCGCATCCTGAAGTGCGGTTTCCGCGCTGGCGACAACGCTCCTATGGCGTACGTCGAGCTGGTTGATCGTCCGGTCGGTGGTGCTGTAGAAGCTGCCGAGTAAGACGTTCTGTCTGCTACAAAGAACCGGGCCTAGTGCCCGGTTTTTTGTTGCCTGATGAATTGTCATTTTCTATTGATGCAAGTCAGGCAATGAATTTGTTCGTGTCACACCGCTCGTCAATACTCTCTCCAAGCCGATTAGCCGGCCGTTCAAGACCGATAAGGAGAGCCCATGAGCAAGATTCTCACCACCGCCAGCGGTGCACCTGTAGCCGATAACCAGAATTCCCGTTCCGCCGGCCCGCGCGGCCCGCTGTTGCTCGACGATTTCCACCTGCTCGAGAAGCTCGCTCACTTCAACCGCGAGAACATTCCTGAGCGCCGGGTACATGCCAAAGGCTCGGGCGCCTACGGTACTTTCACCGTTACCCGCGACATCACCGGCTACACCAGCGCCAAGCTGTTCAGCGCCGTCGGCAAGCAGACCGAAACCTTCTTGCGGTTCTCCACCGTGGGTGGCGAGCGCGGATCTGCTGATACCGAGCGCGACCCGCGTGGCTTTGCGGTCAAGTTCTACACCGAGGAAGGCAACTGGGACATTGTCGGCAACAACACGCCGGTCTTCTTCATTCGTGACCCGCTGAAATTCCCGGATTTCATTCACACCCAGAAGCGCCACCCGCAGAGCAACCTGAAGAACGCCCAGATGATGTGGGACTTCTGGTCGCATTCGCCGGAGGCGCTGCATCAGGTCACCATCCTGTTCTCCGATCGCGGCATCCCGGACGGCTACCGCCACATGCACGGTTTCGGCAGCCATACCTACAGCCTGATCAACGACAAGGGTGAGCGCACTTGGGTCAAGTGGCACTACAAGACGCAACAGGGCATCAAGAACCTGGCCCCTGCCGAAGCCGCGCGCCTGGCCGGCAGCGACCCTGATTACGCCCAGCGCGACCTGTTCGAGGCCATCGAACGTGGCGATTACCCGCGCTGGACCGTGTGCATCCAGGTGATGAGCGAAGCCGAGGCTGCATGCCGTCAGGAGAACCCGTTCGACGTAACCAAGACCTGGTCGCAAAAGGACTATCCGCTGATCGAGGTCGGCGTGCTGGAGCTCAACCGCAACCCGCTCAACTACTTCGCCGAAGTCGAGCAGGCCACGTTCGGCCCGAGCAACATGGTCCCGGGCGTGGGGCTGTCGCCAGACCGTATGCTGCAAGGGCGCGTATTCGCCTACGCCGACGCCCACCGCTACCGCGTGGGTACCAATCACCAGCATCTGCCGGTGAACGCGCCGCGCAGTCCCGTGCACAGTTACCAGCGCGATGGCGCCATGGCCAGCGGCAGCTACGGCAGCGCGCCGAACTACGAACCGAACAGCTTCAGCGATGCACCCAAGCAGTCGCCGCGTCATGCCGAGCCGTCGTTGGCCCTCAATGGTGCGGCTGATCGCTACGATCACCGTGAGGACAACGACTACTACAGCCATGCCGGCGCACTGTTCCGCCTGATGAGCAACGAACAGCGAGCACTGCTGATCAACAACATCGCCGGTACCATGGCCAATGTCAGCGAGGACGTCATCCAGCGCCAACTGCAGCACTTCTACAAGGCCGATCCGGCCTATGCGCAAGGCATTGCCAAAGCCCTGGGCATAACCCTTGCCTAAGTCGAAGTGATAAAAAGAACCGCCCTCATTTGGGCGGTTTTTCAATGAAAATCACTACGGTTTAGCCGATTATTTGCCGTTAATTGCGCATTTTCCCGTGACCACGCGCAAAAGCTGGTTCAAACTATGAGCTGTCGAAGTATTCACAGGGAGAAGCAGGGCGATGCAAGGTCACCCGGACGTAATCAACTACCTCGTCATGTTGCTGAAGGGCGAACTGGCAGCACGCGATCAATACTTCATCCATTCGCGGATGTATGAAGATTGGGGCCTGGGCAAGCTCTTCGAGCGCATCAACCACGAGATGGAAGAAGAGACGCAGCACGCCGATGCGCTGATGCGCCGTATCCTCATGCTCGAAGGCACCCCGGACATGCGCGCTGACGATCTGGAAGTGGGCAAGACCGTGCCCGAGATGATCGCTGCCGACCTCAAGCTCGAGTACAAAGTCCGCGCCGCGCTGTGCAAGGGCATCGAGCTGTGCGAGCTGCACAAAGACTACATCAGCCGCGACATCCTGCGCGCGCAGTTGGCAGATACCGAAGAAGATCACACCTACTGGCTAGAGAAGCAGCAGGGCCTGATCAAGGCTATCGGCCTGGAAAACTACCTGCAGTCGCAGATGTAAGTTATCCACAGCTGCAAAAAAGCCCCTGTCACTCACATGGCAGGGGCTTTTTCATGGGCGCGAGATCAGGCTCGATCTCGCTCCAGCAGTGGTTTCAGATAGTGCCCGGTATAGGACTGCTGCTTCTCGGCCAGCTCTTCGGGCGTACCGACGGCAATGATCTGCCCGCCCTTGGAGCCACCCTCCGGCCCCAGGTCCACCAACCAGTCCGCCGTCTTGATCACATCCAGGTTGTGCTCGATGACCACCACGGTGTTGCCGTGGTCGCGCAGACGATGCAGCACGTCCAGCAGTTGCTGGATATCGGCGAAGTGCAAGCCTGTGGTCGGCTCGTCGAGGATGTACAGGGTCTTGCCGGTATCGCGCTTGGACAGCTCGCGCGACAGCTTGACCCGCTGCGCCTCGCCGCCCGACAGCGTGGTGGCTGACTGCCCCAGCTTGATGTAGGAAAGCCCCACGTCCATCAGCGTCTGCAGCTTGCGCGCCAGTGCTGGCACCGCGTCGAAGAACCCACGGGCATCCTCGATGGTCATTTCCAGCACCTCGTGGATGTTCTTGCCCTTGTACTTGATCTCCAGGGTTTCGCGGTTATAGCGCTTGCTCTTGCACACATCGCACGGCACGTAGATGTCCGGCAGGAAGTGCATTTCCACCTTGATCAGGCCGTCGCCCTGGCACGCCTCGCAGCGCCCGCCCTTGACGTTGAACGAGAAGCGCCCCGGGCCATAGCCACGGGAGCGCGCCTCCGGCACACCGGCGAACAGCTCACGGATCGGTGTGAAGATGCCGGTATAGGTCGCCGGGTTTGAACGCGGCGTGCGACCGATCGGGCTCTGGTCGATATCGACCACCTTGTCCAGGTGTTGCAGGCCATCGATGCTGCTGTGCGGCGCCGGCTCCAGGGTGCTGGCACCGTTGAGCGCGGTGGCCGCCAGGGGGAACAGGGTGTTGTTGATCAGCGTCGATTTACCCGAGCCGGACACACCGGTCACGCAGGTCAAAAGGCCAATCGGCAGTTCCAGGTCGACGTTCTGCAGGTTGTTGCCGCGCGCGCCCTTGAGCTTGAGCGACAGCTTCTTGTTGCGCGGGGTGCGCTTGGCCGGCACGACGATCTTCTTGCGCCCGGACAGGTACTTGCCGGTCAGCGAATCGGGGTGCGCCATCACCTCGTCCGGTGTGCCTTCGGCGACGATCTGCCCGCCATGCACGCCGGCCCCAGGGCCGATATCCACCACGTAGTCGGCCAGGCGGATGGCATCCTCGTCGTGCTCCACCACGATCACCGTGTTGCCCAGGTCGCGCAGGTGGTTGAGGGTGGCCAGCAGGCGGTCGTTGTCCCGTTGATGAAGGCCGATGGACGGTTCATCGAGGATGTACATGACGCCCACCAGGCCGGCGCCGATCTGGCTGGCCAGGCGGATCCGCTGGGCCTCGCCGCCGGACAGGGTGTCGGCGCTGCGGTCGAGGGTCAGGTAGTCGAGGCCGACGTTGACCAGGAACTGCAGGCGCTCGCAGATCTCCTTGAGGATCTTCGCCGCGATCTCGCCACGGCGGCCGGTCAGGGTCAGGTCGCTGAAGTAGTTGCTGGCTTCACCGATCGGCAGGTTGGTCACCGCCGGCAGGGTCTTCTCGCCCACCCACACATGCCGCGCCTCACGGCGCAGGCGGGTGCCGCGGCAGTCGGGGCAGGGCTGGGTGCCAAGGAACTTGGCCAGCTCTTCGCGCACGGTGGCCGACTCGGTCTCGCGGTAGCGGCGCTCGAGGTTGGGCACGATGCCTTCGAACGGGTGCGAGCGCTTGACGATATCGCCCCGGTCGTTGAGGTACTTGAAGTCGACGCTTTGCTTGCCGCTGCCGTGCAGGATGACCTTCTGGTCCTCGGCCGAAAGCTCGCCGAACGGCTGCTCAAGGCTGAAGCCATAGTGCGCCGCCAGCGAACCGAGCATCTGGAAGTAGTAGACGTTACGCCGGTCCCAGCCGCGTATCGCCCCCTCGGCCAGGGTCAGCTCGCTGTTGACCAGGCGCTTGGTATCGAAGAACTGCTTCACCCCCAGGCCATCGCAGGTCGGGCAGGCGCCGGCCGGGTTGTTGAAGGAGAACAGCTTCGGTTCCAGCTCGCTGATCGCATGGCCGCAGATCGGGCAGGCGAAGCGCGCGGAGAAGATCGTCTCTTCGCCGTCCTCGTCATCCATCGGCGCTACCAGGGCGATGCCGTCCGCCAGCTTTAGCGCGGTCTCGAACGACTCGGCCAGGCGCTGTTGCAGGTCGGCACGCACCTTGAAGCGGTCTACCACCACATCGATGCTGTGCTTCTTCTGCTTGTCCAGCTTGGGCAGTTCGTCCAGCTCGTAGAGCTTGCCGTTGACCCGCGCACGCACGAAGCCCTGGGCGCGCAATTCGTCGAACACCGCCAGGTGCTCACCCTTGCGCTCGCGGACCACCGGTGCCAGCAGCATCAGCTTGCTGCCTTCGGGGTTTTCCAGCACCAGGTCGACCATCTGGCTGATCGTTTGCGCTTCCAGCGGGATGTCGTGGTCCGGGCAGCGCGGCGTGCCCACCCGCGCATAGAGCAGGCGCAGGTAGTCGTAGATCTCGGTGATGGTGCCCACGGTGGAGCGCGGGTTGTGCGAGGTGGACTTCTGCTCGATGGAAATCGCCGGCGACAGGCCTTCGATGGTGTCGACGTCGGGCTTTTCCATCATCGACAGGAACTGCCGGGCGTAGGCCGACAGCGATTCCACATAGCGGCGCTGGCCCTCGGCATACAGCGTGTCGAACGCCAGCGACGACTTGCCGGAGCCGGACAGGCCGGTGATCACGATCAGCTTGTCCCGCGGTAGCGTGAGGTCGATGTTCTTCAGGTTGTGGGTACGTGCCCCACGAATCAGGATCTTGTCCACTGCGGCCTCGCTCGGCGGGCATAAACAAAGGAGTATACGGCGCGCTGCCAGTACGCGGCAAAGCGTCGCGCAGATGCCGCCAAGCCGTCGGACTGATAGAATCGCCGCCGGTTCACACGAGGTTAATCCATGCACGACACCCACAACGAGCGCATGAGTGGCAGCGAAACCCGCGCCGCTAGCGGCCTGGCCCTGGTCTTTGCCTTTCGTATGCTGGGCATGTTCATGGTATTGCCGGTGCTGGCCACCTACGGCATGGACCTGGCCGGTGCCACGCCTGCGCTGATCGGCCTGGCCATCGGCGCCTATGGCCTGACCCAGGCCGTGCTGCAGATTCCGTTCGGCATGATCTCCGACCGCATCGGCCGCCGCCCGGTGATCTACCTGGGCTTGGTGATCTTCGCCCTCGGCAGCGTGCTGGCGGCCCAGGCCGACTCGATCTGGGGCGTGATCGCCGGGCGCATCCTGCAAGGTGCCGGGGCCATTTCCGCAGCCGTCATGGCGCTGCTGTCCGACCTCACCCGTGAGCAACACCGCACCAAGGCCATGGCCATGATCGGCATGAGCATCGGCCTGTCGTTTGCCGTTGCCATGGTCGTCGGGCCGCTGCTGACTCGCGCCTTCGGCTTGTCAGGATTGTTCCTCGCCACTGCAGGACTTGCCCTGGTCGGTATCGCCCTGATCGCCTTCGTCGTGCCCAACACCCACAAGACCCTGCAGCACCGCGAGTCCGGCGTGGCCCGTCAGGCCCTGGGCCCGACCCTGCGCCATCCGGACCTTCTGCGCCTGGACGTGGGCATTTTCGTCCTGCACGCCATCCTCATGGCCAGCTTCGTCGCGCTGCCGCTGGCCTTCGTCGAACGCGGCGGGCTGCCGAAGGAAGAACACTGGTGGGTGTACCTGACCGCGCTGCTGGTTTCATTTTTTGCAATGATCCCCTTCATCATCTACGGCGAGAAGAAGCGCAAGATGAAACGCGTGCTGCTTGGCGCGGTCAGTGTATTGTTGCTGGTGGAGCTGTTCTTCTGGCAGTGGGCTGACAACTTGCGCGGACTGGTGATCGGCACCGTGGTATTCTTTACCGCCTTCAACCTGTTGGAGGCATCCTTGCCTTCGCTGGTCAGCAAGGTGTCGCCCGCCGGTGGCAAAGGGACTGCAATGGGTGTGTACTCCACCAGTCAGTTCCTGGGTGCCGCGCTGGGAGGAATCATCGGTGGCTGGTTGTTCCAGCACGGTGGCCTGAGCATGGTGTTTCTCGGTTGCGCGGGGCTGTGTGCCCTGTGGCTGGTCACTGCGTTGCGCATGAACGAGCCGCCTTACGTGACCAGCCTGCGCATGCCGCTGACGCCAGAGGCAGTCCGGGAAGCCGGGCTTACCGAGCGCCTGATGGCCGTGCCGGGTGTGACCGACGCCGTGGTGGTGGCAGAAGAAGCCGCCATCTATATCAAACTGGATACGAAAATTTTGGACCGTGCGACCCTCGAGCGTCTGGTGAACCCAGCCTCTTCGGCGTGCGAAGCCTAGGAGAACGTTATGGCCCGTGGGGTTAACAAAGTCATTCTGGTCGGTACCTGCGGTCAGGATCCCGAAGTCCGCTACCTGCCCAACGGTAACGCCGTGACCAACCTGAGCCTGGCCACCAGCGAGCAGTGGACCGACAAGCAGTCCGGCCAGAAGGTCGAGCGCACCGAGTGGCACCGCGTTTCGCTGTTCGGCAAGGTTGCCGAAATCGCCGGCGAGTACCTGCGCAAAGGTTCGCAGGTGTACATCGAAGGCAAGCTGCAAACCCGCGAGTGGGAAAAAGACGGCATCAAGCGCTACACCACCGAGATCATTGTCGACATCAACGGCACCATGCAGTTGCTTGGCGGCCGTCCGCAGAACCAGCAGGGTGGCGGCGACCAGTACAACCAGGGTGGTGGCAACAACTACAACCAGGGTGGCGGCCAGCAGCAGTACAACCAGGCCCCGCGTCAGCAAGCCCAGCGTCCTCAGCAGGCGCCACAGCGCCCAGCGCCGCAGCAGCCGGCTCCGCAGCCAGCCGCCGACTTCGACAGCTTCGACGACGATATTCCGTTCTGATCGCAAGCGCTCGGCGTTACGCCAACTCGAAAAACCCAGGGCCTGTGCCCTGGGTTTTTTTATGGCCCCTCGCGCAGTAACGCAATCACCGACTGATGGCATATTGGCGCCAGGAATCTTGGCTTTGTCTGGCGCAACTGGTAGCGTGCGCGCCACGACGCACAGGGTGTGCGCAGGTCATCACAGGGAGCAGCACATGACAGTCGCCAATACCGTCATTACCGGCATTGAACTCGAGCAATTGCTGGACCGCCTCGACGGCGTCCTCCAGGACCATGGCGCTGCCGCGCTGCTGGAGCAACTGCAGGCCGAGCCGCTGCAAGCCGACTCGATCGGCTCGATCGAGCGCCTGCATGTGCTGTGGGTCAACGCCGGTGACCTCCACGCCGCCACCCGCGTGCTCGAGCATGACGGCCAACGCCTGCTTGAACACTGCGACCCCGCCGCCCGCGCCGAACTGAGCATGTGCCTGCTGCTCAAGCGCCTGCGCCTGGCCAATTACTGCGACGACGAAGCGCTGCTGGAGCAACTGCTCGACCAAGCCCAGGCCATGGCCCAGGTCGCGCCGGACTATGACGTCGAGCACTACCGCCGCGCGCGTATCTTCGAGCAGCTCGAGCAGCGTTGCCTGGCGCTGGCGCTCAAGGCCATCGATGCCCGCCACGCCCTGACCCTGCTCAACCCCGGGCGTGCCAGCCTGCGCGCCTGGGATCAGGCCGACCGCGCCTGCCGCCGCGCCTGGGCGCTGCACAACCACCAGCAGCAGGCCGAAGCCCACGAGGTCGCCCTCGAAGCTGTGGCCGCGTTGCGCCAGGCCGGCCCGGACCAGGACATCGACCAGGGCGACTGGACCTGGCTGGGCAATAGCCTGATCGAGCTGATCCCGTTGCGCCTGGCCATGTTCGAGCAACCGGTGATGGCGCTGATCGCCGACCTGCCGCTGGCCCAGCGCCGCGAGTGGGAAGTGCGCCTGGCGCGCCTCGCCGCCCGGGCCATGCATGCCCAGGGCGACCTGCCGGGCGCCTTGCGCATCCTGCCGGCCGCGGCCATTGCCCTGGACTGCGAAGGCGACAACAGCTTCATCGCCTATGAGCTGCCTTGGCTGGTCGAGGCAGGCGAAATCGAACGGGCAGGGCGCCGAGCCTTCCACGAGATCTACGACCTGCGCGCAACCGCCGGGCCGGTCTCGGCACAGGTGGTGGTCGAGCGCCTGCTCGCCCAGGACCCGAGCGTCTGGTGGCCACTGTGCGTCATGCGCGCCTGTGACAGTGAAGAGGTGCTGGAGCACTTCCTGGCGTGCCTGCCGGCCCTCGACGAGTCGCCAGCGGGGAAGGGCGCGCTGCTCGAAGCGCTGTACGACGATGGCGAACAGCCCGAACGGCTCGCGCGTCTGTATGCCCTGGCCCTGGCCGAGGCCCAGCGCATCGCCCCGCGCCACCCCTGGATCCTGCGCTTGCAGGCCGTGCGCGACCGGCAGGCCGGGCGCATCGACGCCGTCACCGAGCTGGCCCTGCTGCAGGAAGCCTTCGCCAGCGGCCAGTTGGATGATCACCGCAGCAGCTATGCCCTGATGTACGCCACGGCCAGTGCGCAGGGCCTGCTCGCTGCCTTGCACCTGCCACCATTCACCCTGGCCAGTGGCTACGACTACTACAACCACGGCTGCAAGCTGTCGGGGCTGGTCGAGCACTTCATCGAAACCCTCACGCCCGAGCAGCAGGCGCAAGCCTGGCACTTGAGCGAGATGGCCCAGCGCGAAAGCTACGAGCGCGGCCAGGCATGCCTGGAGCGCTACTTCGCCAGCGGCCAGGGGCATCGCGGCGACGGTTGCGCGCACCTGTACTCGATGCTGTGCAACAACCTGGCGATCAACTACCGCTACCTCAAGGGCCAGGAGCGCATCGCGGCGTCCATCGAACTGCACCAGCGCGGCATCGACGCCAGCCCCTTCGCCGAGCACTACCACGGCCTGCTCAACGCCCAGCTCGCCCTCGACGACCACGCGGCGGTGTGCCAGGCGGCGGAAGCCCTGTGGCACTTCGTCCTGGCCCATGGCTACGGCCGTCACGACCCGGATGGCTACATCGGCAAGGTCGCCAGGGCGCTGTATTTCCTCGACCGTGACCACGAGATCACGATCTGGCTGCAACGCCTGCTCGACTGGCAGGCCGAGCAGGAAATCACCGATCAGCAAGTGGACTACGACGGCCTGCGCTGCCGGATGAAGGTAGCCCTGCACCTGGCCCCCACCCAGCCGGACGCCGCGCTGGCGCTGTGGCAGCGCTTTGAAGCGATCATCGTTGGCCACAACGACACGCTGCTGACCTGGGATGCCGGTGACCTGTTCAAGAACCTCGGTCGCAAGGATGAAGCCATCGCTCGCTACACCGCGGCACTGGCCCTGTGTGCCGGCAGCGAGGCGCCCCACGACGTGGCCAACGCCGCCACCCTGCGCCAGGTCATCGACGAGATGCAGCAGGAGCCGGTGCAGGCGCCTGCGGCCAAGCGCTGGTGGCAAGTGTGGAAATGATCGCCACCCCGCGCGCCGGCGCCTATGCGCCGCGCAACCTGCTCAACGCCGAAGCGCTCAAGCGCCGCCTTGAGCAACGCAGCCAGGCCAGGGGCGACGAAGCGCCGGTGCGTAGCTGGCTGCTCAACCATTTCTACCGCCAGCTGGTCGGCAACTTCGAGCCGGTGCACAGGGTGCACAGCCTCGAGCAGGCCGCGACCTTGCTGCAAGGCCAGGCCGTGCCAGCCTGGGTCGGCCGCCACCTGGAACAGGCGGCCAAGGCGGATGGCGCCGTGACGCTCGCCTGGCTCGACCCGGAGCACCCCGCGGTGCTGGAGCAGGAAGCGATGCTGGTGGAGTTCCTCGCTGCGCGCAAAGGCACGGCGCTGGACGGCAAGCTCGAACGCATCAACTGCCCGCAGGCCCTGGCGCTGTGGCACCAGGAACACGCCCGCATGGCCGCGCGCCAGGCCCAGGGATGGCGCCAGAGCCGGCCCGAGGCAGTGCGCCAGGTAGTGGAATGCGCCGAGCACGCGCTGGTCGAGCTGCTGCCGGACGGCCCGCACCTGCGTGAAGAAATGGCCTTCGAAAGCTACGTGATGCGCCACTGCCTCGGCCAGTTCGCCGACCGTCGCGCCCTGCACGGTGGCTACGGCGAAAGCTACGCCGAGGCCGTGGAGGCCGGGCGCATGCGCATCTTCAGCCTGCGCGATGGCCAGGGCCAGCCGCACATCACCATCAGCCTGCTGGTCATGGCCGACGGCAGCCTGCGCCTCGACCAGCTCAAGGGTAAACAGAACCGCCCGCCGGTCGCCCGCTACCTGGACGACGTACTCAGGTGCCTGAACGCCCTGGGCACCGACCGGCAAACGCCGGCGGATTGCCTGGCCATCGGTGTGGTGCGCTGTGACGCGGGCTGGTGCCGGCTGGAGGCGGTGACCGACCCCGCTACCCAGGCGCGGCTGATCGCCCAGCACCCGCAGTTGTTCGACCGTTTTGCCGCGCCGTCGGCGCTGGTGGAATGGCTGGTGGCGGCGCGTCAGCCCGAACAGTTGCGGGCGACGCCACCGCGTACCGCCACGTTGCGCTACGCCTTGCGCCACCTGCTTGGCCAGCCCGTACACGACGGCCCGGTCTACGCCACTGAAGCCGTGACCTGGCCCGGCATGACCGCGGCCATGGCCGCTGGCATCGCCGATTGGCTATCCACCCAACGCTGAGGCTATTGCGATGTTGATCTTCCTGGGCATGCTGGTCGCCACCTGGCTCCTTGCACGCTGGCTGCGCCCGCGCGCGCCGGATTTCGAGCTGTACAGCCCCCGCAGGCACCTTGCGCTGGCGCTGGCGAGCCCCATGGCGGAGGCCATGCAGGTGGACGGTTTCTACAACAAGCACTGCACGAACTTCACGCAAAGTGCCCAGGACTTCCTGCGCATCCC
This sequence comes from Pseudomonas sichuanensis, assembly GCF_024749065.1. Classification (NCBI taxonomy): domain Bacteria; kingdom Pseudomonadati; phylum Pseudomonadota; class Gammaproteobacteria; order Pseudomonadales; family Pseudomonadaceae; genus Pseudomonas; species Pseudomonas sichuanensis. Next base: position 579,761 of record NZ_CP087185.1, read on the forward strand.
CTTGCTGCACATCGTTGGTCTGCAAGGCAGCGCCAGCGACGAAGAGATCCAGCGCTACTTCGCCACCGACTTCGAGCGCCAGTGGTTCCGCCTTGACCTGCTCAACTTGCAACCAACCGACGACCCGCGTGCCGCGCTGGCCTTCGCCTGCCTGCGCTGCGCCTTTCTCGTGCGCTGCGCCCTGTTGCTGGGTTGGCTGGCGCCCGACATTGGCTGGCGCGTGCTGTTGCTCAACGCCCAGCGCGCCCAGGACTGTTTCGATGGCTGGGCGGATTTCGGCGCGGCCTATCTTGCCGGTCGTCGGCAATGGGTCGGGGCCTTTCGCGCCGATTCGTTGGGTCTTTTTGACGAACAGCGGCTTCAGGCATTGCTGGCGCCCGAGGGGCGTTGGGCCGAGCTGCCGTGGCGCGAAGTGCCTGCATTGAGTCCAGAACTTCAGCCGGCATGAGCGCATGTTCTTGTTGCAAGATGCTGCGGGGCTCGATGTAGGAATGCCCTGAAATTTGATTCAAGTAATTGTGTTTCGAGCGCATCACTGATTACTGTTGCGGCCCTTCAATGAAGTCTGGTGTTGGCGCTAACATGTGTTGTTGCTTATGTGTGTGAAATTTAAGTTAAAACAACGGAATATTGTTTCAAGCATTAACCTGACAACTTTCCCAGGTGGGTCAGGGTATATATGAGTGCCATCAGGGAAACCCCTAGAAGCCCGCTGCTCCTGTGTTTGCTATCCATTTGAGTGATTGCAAAGCGCTATTGATAGCATTAGGCTATTTGACCGTTTGATCGACTGCCCACCGGATTGTGGGCTGAATCAATAGAACTTCCAGATCGGCAAATCCTGAACGTCAGTTCCAGGGTCGATGGCGAGGTTCTAACTGTGAGAAAAGGATGTCCTACTCTTCGAAGCTGGCCGCGCGCTATCTTGAACTTGGCAAAAACGCTGTCTCCCCCGGGTCTTTCGGCGGTGAAGACGTGCGTTTTTCCACCGAGTTCGAAGCCCTCGAAAGCGAGCTGACCCGCGCCCAGTCGATCCACGCCAGCGGCCAGGTGGACTGGCTGAAAATCCTCGAGAACAGCGAAGCGCTATTGCGCGACCAGTCCAAGGATCTGCGCGTGGCCTCGTGGTTCACCTGGGCCCTGTTCCAGCGTGAATCCTACGCCGGCCTGCTGGCCGGCATCAGCGTGCTGCGCGAGCTGTGCGAGCAGCATTGGGACGACGTCCACCCCGCCAAACCCCGTACCCGTTCCGCCGCCATCAGCTGGTTGGTGCCGCGCCTTGAACAGGCGCTGGGTGCCGACATCGCCATCAAGGAGCAGTTGCCGCTGTTCCAGCAGATGGTCGAGCAGCTAAGCGGCCTGGAGGCGGCGCTGTCCGCCCGGCTGGGCGACGACGCGCCCCTGCTGCTGCCGATCTGCCGCGCACTCAAGGGCCAGGTCCAGCGCTCCGCCGACAACGAACCACAACCCGGCGCAGTCGGCGCCATCGTCGCCCAGGTCAAGCAGGCCGCCACCCAGCTGTTCACCCCCGGCGAGCCGGTGGAGAACGAAAAGGACGCCAACAAGGCCCTGCGCGCCCAGCAAGAGCAGGGCCGGCAGCTGTGCGTATGGTGGCAGCGGCAGAAAGCCACCGACCTGCGCGCCCTGCGCCTGAACCGCACGCTGCTGTGGTTGCCCATCGAAGCGATGCCCGAGCGCAACGCCGAGAACGTCACCGCCCTGCGCGGCCTGCCCGCCGACAAACTCAAGAGCTACAAGGACCGCTTCGAGCAGGGCAACTATGCCGACCTGCTGGTGGAGCTGGAAAACAGCGTGGCCAAGGCACCGTTCTGGTTCGACGGCCAGCGCCTGGTGTGGGAGTGCTGCCAGGCCCTGAACGTCGAAGCCGGCATGCGCGAAGTGGAGATGAACTTCGCCTCGCTGTTGCAACGCCTGCCCAGCGTCATCGAGCTCAAGTTCCACGACGGCACCCCGTTCGCCGACCCCGAGACCCGCGCCTGGGTCGCCGCCCAGGTCACCCCCCACCTGCAAACCGCCGTGGCCCAGCCAGTGGCCGAGCCCGGCGTGCGCCAGGCTCCCTGGGATGAGGCCCTGGAGGCGAGCCTGCCGATCCTGCGCAAGGACGGCCTCAAGAGCGCGGTGCAGCACCTCAAGCAGCAGATGCAGGGCGCCCACGGCGGGCGCGAGCGCTTTTTCTGGCAACTGAGCCAGGCGCGCCTCTGCTACACGGCCAAGAAATACGAACTGGCCAAGACCCAACTGGAAGCCCTCGACGAGCAACTGCGCCAATCCGGCCTGGATGCCTGGGAGCCAGACCTGTCGTTGCAGGTATTGCACCTGTTGCACACCTGCTGCGAGCTGCTGCCGCAGAACCATGTGGTGCGCGAACGCAAGGACGAGATCTACCGCAGGCTGTGCCACCTCGATCTCGAAGTCGTACTCGAATAGGCCCAAGGGCCATAACCCTCAAGGAGAAAACCAATGGCCAAAGAAGGCTCGGTAGCCCCCAAGGAACGCATCAACGTTACCTTCAAACCCGCCACCGGCGGAGCTCAGGAAGAGATCGAACTGCCATTGAAGCTGCTGGCGATCGGTGACTACACCCTGCGTGCCGACGATCGCAAGATCGAAGACCGCAAGCCGATCAGCATCGACAAGATGAACTTCGACGAAGTGCTGGCCAAGCAGGAACTGAGCATGACCCTGGCCGTGCCGAACCGCCTGCAGGAAGGCGCCGAAGGCGACGAGCTGGCGGTGAGCCTGCGCGTCAACACCATGAAGGACTTCAACCCGGCCAGCCTGGTCGAGCAAGTCCCTGAGCTGAAGAAGCTGATGGAGCTGCGCGAAGCCCTGGTTGCCCTGAAAGGCCCGCTGGGCAACGCCCCGGCCTTCCGCAAGGCCATCGAAGGTGTGCTGGCCGACAACGAGTCCCGCGAGCGCGTGCTCGGCGAGCTGGGCCTGAACGCTCAGCCGGACGCCTGATCCCCCTAGTCAAGGAAGCCTAATTGCCATGAGCACCGCAGCAGAGCAACAGAGCGCCGAGAACAGCGAATTCAGCATTCTCGACAGCATCATCGCCGAAACCCGCCTGACCCCGGATGACGAAGCCTACGACATCGCCAAGCGCGGCGTGTCGGCCTTCATCGAAGAACTGCTCAAGCCGCAGAATGACGGCGAGCCGGTCAAGAAAGCGCTGGTCGACCGCATGATCGCCGAGATCGATGCCAAACTCAGCCGCCAGATGGACGAGATCCTCCACCACCCGGACTTCCAGTCCATGGAGTCCGCCTGGCGCGGCCTGCAGTTGCTGGTCGACCGCACCAACTTCCGCGAAAACATCAAGATCGAGATCCTCAACGTCTCCAAGCAGGACCTGCTGGACGACTTCGAAGACTCGCCGGAAGTCATGCAGGCTGGCCTGTACAAGCACATCTACACCGCTGAATACGGCCAGTTCGGTGGCCAGCCGGTCGGCGCGGTCATCGCCAACTACTTCATGTCGCCGAGCTCGCCAGACGTCAAGCTGATGCAGTACGTCTCCAGCGTCGCCTGCATGTCCCACGCGCCATTCATCGCCGCGGCCGGCCCGAAATTCTTCGGCCTCGAAAGCTTCACCGGCCTGCCCGACCTGAAGGACCTGAAGGATCACTTCGAAGGCCCGCAGTTCACCAAGTGGCAGAGCTTCCGCGAGTCCGAGGACGCGCGCTACATCGGCCTGACCGTGCCGCGTTTCCTGCTGCGCAACCCGTACGACCCGGAAGAGAACCCGGTCAAGTCGTTCGTCTACAAGGAAACCGTGGCCAACAGCCACGAGCACTACCTGTGGGGCAACACCGCCTACGCCTTCGGCACCAAACTGACCGACAGCTTCGCCAAGTTCCGCTGGTGCCCGAACATCATCGGCCCGCAGAGCGGTGGCGCGGTGGAAGACCTGCCGCTGCACCACTTCGAGAGCATGGGCGAGATCGAGACCAAGATCCCGACCGAAGTGCTGGTGTCCGACCGTCGCGAGTACGAGCTGGCCGAAGAGGGCTTCATCGCCCTGACCATGCGCAAGGGCAGCGACAACGCGGCGTTCTTCTCGGCCAACTCGGCGCAGAAACCGAAGTTCTTCGGCATCAGCGCCGAAGGCAAGACTGCCGAGCTGAACTACAAGCTGGGCACCCAGCTGCCGTACATGATGATCGTCAACCGCCTGGCCCACTACATCAAGGTCCTGCAGCGCGAGCAGCTGGGCTCCTGGAAGGAACGCACCGACCTGGAGCTGGAACTGAACAAGTGGATCCGCCAGTACGTGGCCGACCAGGAGAACCCGAGCGCCGAAGTGCGTGGCCGTCGTCCGCTGCGCGCCGCCCAGGTGATCGTCAGCGACGTGGAAGGTGAGCCGGGCTGGTACCGCGTCAGCCTGAACGTGCGTCCGCACTTCAAGTACATGGGCGCCGACTTCACCCTGTCGCTGGTCGGCAAGCTGGACAAGGAGTAAGCGACGATGGGCAATGGTTACGGAAGCCTGTTCGAGCGCCTGAGCGGCGAAGCCGACCAGCGCGCCAACTGGCGGCGTGAAGACGCCGCCATGGCTTCCGTGGCCGCTCATCTGGCGAAGATGCTCAGCACCCGGGCCGGCAGCGTGCAGACGCTCGCCGACTACGGGCTGCCCGACCTCAACGACATGCGCCTGAGCCTGCACGACGCGCTCAGCCAGGCACGCCGGGCCATCGAGTACTTCATCGAAGCCTACGAACCGCGCATGTCCGATGTCCGGGTGGTGTCCCGCCCGCGTGATCACGATCAGCTCAAGCTGGCTTTCAGCATCGAAGGCCAGCTTGAGGTGGACGGAATCAAGCGCCAGGTCAGTTTTGCCGCGCGCCTGGATGGCAGCGGGCAAGTCAGAGTCAGTCAAGGAGACGAGTGATGTTGCGCCTCCCATAGCCTGAGTTTTCCCCCAACCCTTGCGCGGCAAACGGTCGGCCCAGTGGCCCGGCCCCGCGCATGCGCAGTACCGGCCACTGGCGGTACCCGAGAGCTGAATTCAGGCGGAACGACGGATGTCCTTCAATTACTACTACCAAAGCGAGCTGACGGCACTGCGCCAGCTGGGTCGGCGTTTTGCCGAACGCAGCCCGGCGCTGGCGCCGTACCTCGGCCAGGCCGGGCGCGACCCGGACGTCGAGCGCCTGCTTGAAGGTTTTGCCTTCCTCACCGGCCGCCTGCGGCAGAAGCTCGACGACGAACTGCCCGAGCTGACCCACTCGCTGATGCACCTGCTGTGGCCGAACTACATGCGCCCGCTGCCGGCCTTCAGCATCCTGCAGTTCGACCCTCTGCGCCAGGCCGGCCCGGCGCTGCGGGTCGAGCGTGACACCCCGGTGGAAGGCCGGCCGATCGAGGGCGTCAGCTGCCGCTTTCGCACCTGCTACCCCACCGAAGTTTTGCCCCTGCGCCTGAGCGCGCTGAACTACTCGCTCAATGGCCAGGGCGCGCTGCTCAGTCTGCGCCTGGACATGAACTGCGACGGCAACCTGGGCGACGTCAAGCTCAGCAAGCTGCGCCTGCACCTGGCCGGCGAGCGCTACATCAGCCAGATGCTCTACCTGAGCCTGCTGCGCGGCCTGGCGGGCATCGAGCTGATGCCGCTGGACAGCCACGGCAAACCGATGGTCAACGCCAAGGGCGAGCCGCTGCTGCTGCGTGCACCGGCGGCCAAGGTGCATCCGGTGGGCTTCGCCGAGGAAGAGGCGCTGATTCCCTACCCGCTGAACACCTTCCGCGGCTACCGCTTCCTGCAGGAGTACTTCGCCTTCCAGGACAAGTTCCTGTTCGTCGACGTGACCGGCCTGGACGTGCTGCAGAGCCTGCCCGAGGAAACCCTCAAGCAGGTGCATGGCATCGAGCTGCGCTTCGACATCCGCCAGGGCGAGGCCCAGCGCCTGCGCCCGACCCTGGACAACGTCAAGCTGTACTGCACGCCGATCGCCAACCTGTTCAAGCACGACGCCCTGCCTATCCGCCTGGATGGCAAGCAGGACGAATACCTGCTGCTGCCGGCCGAGCTCGACCCCGAGCACTGCGGGGTGTTCTCGGTCGACGGCGTGACCGGCTGGAGCCCCGGCGGCCTCGGCTACCAGAGCTACGTACCCTTCGAATCGTTCGAGCACGACGCCAGCTTCGACGTGCCGGAGAACCGCTCGCACTACAGCATCCGCCAGCGCTCCTCGCTGCTGCATGACGGCCTCGACACCTACTTGAGCTTCGGCGTACACCAGGCCGAATCCCACGAGACGCTGTCGATCGAGCTCACCTGCACCAACCAGAACCTGCCGCGTCGCCTGAAGCTCGGCGACATCTGCATGCTCAGCGAAGAGACCCCCGAGTTCCTCACCTTCCGCAACATCACCCCGGTCACCGCCAGCTACGCGCCGCCGCTGAACCGCGACTTCCTGTGGAAGCTGATCAGCAACATGTCGCTGAACTACCTGTCGCTGGCCGACGTTGATGCACTCAAGGTGATCCTCGAAACCTACGACCTGCCGCGTTACTACGACCAGCACGCGGAAAAGGTCAGCCGCCGCCTGCTTGGCGGGCTCAAGGCGATCCGCCACCAGCACGTCGACCGCCTGCACCGTGGCCTGCCGCTGCGCGGCCTGCGCACGGAACTGACAATCGACCCGGAGGGCTACATCGGCGAGGGCGACCTGTTCGTCTTCGCCTCGGTGCTCAATGAATTCTTCGCACTCTACGCCAGCCTCAACTCGTACCACGAGCTGCGGGTGAAAAGCACACAGGGGGAGGTGTACCAATGGACACCACGCATGGGCCTGCAACCGCTGCTGTAAGCCGGCTCAGCCGGAGCATCCGCGAGTACTCGCTGTTCCAGGCCGTGCTGCTGGTGATGGAACAGCTGCGCGAGGCGTACCCGTACCTGGAAGACGAAGAGCTTTACGACCTGGTCGAGTTCCAGGCCAACCCCAGCCTCGGTTTCCCCGGCAGCGACGTCGACCGCATCGAGTTCTTCCGCGAGCACGGCCAGCTGCGCGCGCGCATGCGCTTCAACCTGATCGGCCTGGTCGGCTCCAGCTCGCCGCTGCCGGCGTTCTACGGCGAACAGGCGCTGGGCGACAACGAGGACGGCAACCCCACGCGGATGTTCCTCGACCTGTTCCACCACCGCCTGCAACGCCTGATGCTGCCGATCTGGCGCAAGTACCGCTACCGAGCCAGCTTCGAGAGCGGCGCGCTGGATGGCTTCTCGTCGCACCTGTTCGCCCTGATCGGCCTGGGCGGCGACCAGATCCGCCAGGCCAAGGAACTGAACTGGAAACGCCTGCTGCCGTACCTCGGCGTACTCAGCCTGCGCGCCCACTCGGCGGCGCTGATCGAGGCCGTGCTGCGTTACTACTTCAAGCACGCCGACCTGGTGATCGAGCAATGCCTGGAACGGCGCGTCGACATCCTCGAAGAGCAGTGCAACCGCCTGGGGCTGGCCAACAGCCTGCTGGGCGAGGACGCCGTGCTGGGCGAGCGCGTGCGCGACCGCAGCGGCAAGTTCCGCATCCACATCACCCAGCTGGACTGGCAGCGCTTTCACGAATTCCTGCCGATCGGTTTCGGCTACCAGCCGCTGTGCGCGCTGACCCGCTTCACCCTGCGCGACCCGCTGGACTACGACATCCGCCTGGAGTTGCGCCGTGAAGAGATCCGCGAGCTGCGCATCGGCGAACAGAACGTCTGCCACCTGGGCTGGACCAGCTGGCTGGGTCGCGAGCGCGCCGATGGCGTGGTGACCCTGGGAAGCAAAATTCATTAAGGACCAATGGCCATGATCAACGTAGACCTGCAACAACTCGTCCAGGCCCTGGACGCCGACAGCCGCCGCGACCTGGAGCGCTCCGCCGAGCGCTGCGTCGCCCGCGGCGGCAGCAAGATCCTCATCGAGGACCTGCTGCTGGGCCTGCTCGAGCGCCCCGACAGCCTGTTGCAGCGTGCGCTGCAGGACGCCGCGATCGATACCGGCGCGTTCAGCGCCGCGCTGCAACCCAATGTCGAGCACAGCGCCACCCGTAACCCGGTGTTTGCCCCGGAGCTGGTGCAGTGGCTGCAGGACGCGTTGCTGGTCTCCAACCTCGAGCTGGGCCAGAGCCAGGTCGACCAGGCCGCGCTGATCCTCGGCCTGCTGCGCAACCCGCTGCGCTATGCCGGCAGCCGCTATCACAAGCTGCTCGGCGGCCTGGATATCGAACGCCTCAAGGGCTACGCCCTGGCCCAGCAACCGGCCGCCGCCAAGGCCCCCGGCGCGCCCCAGGGCGAATCGATGTTGCAGCGCTTCACCCACAACCTCACCCAGCAGGCCCGTGACGGCAAGCTCGACCCGGTACTGTGCCGCGACGCGTCGATCCGCCAGATGATCGATATCCTCGCTCGCCGGCGCAAGAACAACCCGATCGTGGTCGGCGAAGCCGGCGTGGGCAAGACCGCCGTGGTCGAAGGCCTGGCCGCGCGCATCGTCGCTGGCGAAGTGCCGCCGGCACTGCAAGGGGTCGACCTGCTGGCGCTGGACATGGGCCTGTTGCAGGCTGGCGCCAGCGTCAAAGGCGAGTTCGAGCGCCGCCTCAAGGGGGTGATCGACGAGGTCAAGGCCGCGCCGCGCCCGGTGATCCTGTTCATCGACGAAGCCCACACGCTGATCGGTGCCGGCGGTAACGCCGGTGGCTCCGACGCCGCCAACCTGCTCAAGCCAGCCCTGGCCCGTGGCGAGCTGCGCACCATCGCCGCCACCACCTGGGCCGAGTACAAGAAGTACTTCGAGAAAGACCCGGCCCTGGCCCGTCGCTTCCAGCCGGTGCAGCTGCTCGAGCCCACCGTGGGCGAGGCGGTGACCATCCTGCGTGGCCTGGCCCAGCTGTACGAGAAGAGCCACGGCATCTACCTGCGCGACGACGCCGTGGTCGCTGCCGCCGAACTGTCGGCGCGCTACCTGACCGGCCGGCAGCTGCCCGACAAGGCCGTCGACGTGCTCGACACCGCCTGCGCCCGGGTGCGCATCAGCCTGGCTGCCGCCCCCGACAGCCTCGAGCGCCTGCGTGCCGAACTGGCCGAGGGCGAACGCCAGCGCAACGCCCTGCGCCGTGACGCCGAGGCGGGCCTGGCCATCGATCACGAGGCCTTCGCCGCCCTCGAGCAGCGCCTGGCCGAAGCCCACGGGCAAGAGATCGAACTGGCCGCCCGCTGGGCCCGTCAGCGTGAGCTGGCCGAGCAGGTACTGGAGCTGCGCCAGCAGGTTGCCAACGCCGCCGTCGCACCGGCCGCGCAAGCCGAAGGCGAGGAGGGCGAGGCCGTCGTCGAAGGCGAAAGCCGCGAACAGCTGCAACAACGCCTGGCCGAGACCCATCAGGCCCTGCTCGACGCCCAGGCCGAAGAACGCCTGGTCAGCGCCGAAGTGTGCCCACGCCTGGTGGCCGAGGTGATCAGCGCCTGGACCGGCGTGCCGCTGAGCCAACTGGCCCGCGAGCACAACGCCAAGGTGATCACCTTCGCCGACGACCTGCGCGCCCGCATCCGTGGCCAGGAGCAGGCCGTGCATGCGCTCAACCGCTCCATGCGTGCCACCGCCGCCGGCCTGAACAAGCCCGACGCACCGGTGGGCGTGTTCCTGCTGGTCGGCCCCAGCGGCGTCGGCAAGACCGAAACCGCGCTGGCGCTGGCCGACCTGCTGTACGGCGGCGACCGCTTCATCACCACCATCAACATGTCCGAGTTCCAGGAGAAGCACACCGTCTCGCGCCTCATCGGCGCGCCGCCCGGCTACGTCGGTTACGGCGAAGGCGGCATGCTCACCGAGGCGGTGCGCCAGAAGCCGTATTCGGTGGTGCTGCTGGACGAGGTGGAGAAGGCCGACCCGGACGTGCTCAACCTGTTCTATCAGATCTTCGACAAGGGCGTGGCCAACGACGGCGAAGGCCGCCAGATCGACTTCCGCAACACGCTGATCCTGATGACCTCCAACCTGGCCAGCGACCAGATCAGCGCCCTGTGCGAAAACGGCGAGCGCCCTGACGCCGAGCTGCTCGAACAGCACATCCGCCCGGCGCTCAGCCGCCACTTCAAGCCGGCGCTGCTGGCGCGCATGCGCGTGGTGCCGTACTACCCGGTGGGCGGCCCGGTGCTGCGCGAGCTGATCGAAATCAAGCTGGGCCGCCTGGGCGAGCGTTTGCAGCGTCGGCAACTGGCGTTCAGCCACTGCCAGGCCCTGGTCGACCACCTGGCCGAGCGCTGCAGCCAGAGCGAAGCCGGCGCGCGCCTGATCGACCACCTGATCGACACCCACGTGCTGCCCAAGGTCGCCGACCGCCTGCTCGACGCCATGGCCAGCGGCGAGGCGATCAGCCGCGTACACGCCACCCTCGACGGGGATGCCGGCGTGACCTGCGAGTTCGCCTGAGGTGGGGGTGATGTTCACGCACGTGCCCCAACCGCTGGCCTACGCCGAAGCGCTGCTGGGCACCTTCACCGAGCTGGCGCGGGCAACTGACGAGCAAGGCCTGCTGCAGGCACTGGTGCCGGCCGTGGCCGAGCTCAGCGGCTGCCCGCTGGTGCAGGTCTACCTGCTCGACCCGACCCACACCCGGCTCGGGCTCGAAGCCGCCTGGCTCGACGGGCGGCTGCTGGCGCGTGACTGCTCCAGCCTGCCGGCCGACTACAACGGCGAGCAGCTGTTGCAGTTCGCCCTGTGCCAGAACCGCGTGGTGAACATCAGCGACCTTTCCGCCAGCCTGTTCGACACCAGCTTCCTGCCCAGCCAGGCCACGCCCTGGCAAGCACTGCTGGCGGTGCCCCTGCTGACCGCGCAACAGCGGGTGGCCGGGGTGCTGTTGTGCGTGAACCGCGTGCGCGGCGGGCTTGAAGCCTTCGCCGACTCCCTCGGCCAGCTCGGCAGCTTCACCATGGGCCAACTGCAACTGCTGCGCCGCCTGCACCAGCCCGGGCCACAGCCCCAGGCGAGCGGCCGCGCCCCGGTGGCCGCCAGCAGCTACGGCCTGATCGGGCAGAGCCCGGCCATGCGCCAGACCTGCCAGATGATCAGCAAGGTCCTGCACAGCCCCTACACCGTGCTGCTGCGCGGCGAGACCGGCACCGGCAAGGAACTGGTGGCCCGCGCCATCCACGACTACGGCCCGCGCCGCTCCGGCGCGCTGGTGGTACAGAACTGCGCAGCCTTCCCCGAGAGCCTGCTGGAGAGCGAACTGTTCGGCTACCGCAAAGGCGCCTTCACCGGTGCCGACCGCGACCGCCCGGGGCTGTTCGATGCCGCCGACGGCGGCACCCTGCTGCTCGACGAGATCGGTGACATGCCCCTGGCCCTGCAGGCCAAGCTGCTGCGCGTGCTGCAAGAGGGCGAGATCCGCCCGCTGGGCGCCAACGTCACCCACAAGATCGACGTGCGCATCATCGCCGCCACCCACCGCGACCTGGCGCAGATGGTCGCCGACGGCCTGTTCCGCGAAGACCTCTACTACCGCCTGGCGCAGTTCCCCATCGAGCTGCCGCCGCTGCGCCAGCGCGTCGGCGATGTCATCACCCTGGCCCGGCACTTCTGCGACAAGGCCTGCACTTTCCTGCAGCGCAGCCCGGTGGGCTGGACCCAGGCCGCCCTCGATCATCTCGAAAGCTACGCCTTCCCCGGCAACGTGCGCGAGCTCAAGGGCCTGGTGGAGCGCGCGGTGCTGCTGTGCGAAGGCGATGCGCTGGAGGTCGGCCACTTCTCGTTGAACCTGGCCGAACCGCCGCCCGAAGACAACGAGCTGAACCTGCGCGAGCGCCTCGAGAAGGTCGAGCGCAGCCTGCTGCTCGACTGCCTGCGCAAGCACGACGGCAACCAGACCCTGGCCGCCCGCGAACTCGGGCTGCCGCGGCGCACCCTGCTGTACCGGCTGGGTCGCCTGAACATCCAGATCGGCGATTGCGAGGGCTGACCGGCATGACCCCGACACTTACTCCCTTTACCCCAGGCGCACCTGTAACGGTGCCTGCCTCATCCGCACATGGAGCCGCCCCCATGCTTCACCGTTACTGCCGGGCCAGCTTGCTGGCCCTGCTCACCGCGTTCGCCCTGGCCGGTTGCACAGGCAACTACAAGTTCGACGACGACAGCTACCGCCCCCTGGGAGATCCCCAGGCCCTCAACCGTGACAACTGAGCGCAAGGAGCCCTGACCATGGAACTGGTTTTCGAACTGCTCGACAAACGCCAGCACGGCCGCACCGACTCGCCGAACAAGACCTTTGGCCGCGCCGGTGGCGAGATCGGCCGGGCCAAGGACTGCCACTGGTGCATTGAGGACGACAAGCGTCACCTGTCCAGCCATCACGCCCAGGTCACCTACCAGAACGGCGCGTTCTTCCTCACCGACACCAGCAGCAACGGCATCCGCCTGGCCAGCAGCGGTGCACAGTTGCGCAAGGGCGAGCTGCACCGCATCGAGCAAGGTGCGATTTACCGCATGGGTGACATCGAGGTGCGCGCGCGGCTGATCGACAGCGAGGCCGGCTACGACGTCGGCCTGGGCATGCCGGGTGGCGCCATCATCCCCGACGACGCCTTCCTCGAACTCGACCCCATCAGCGCCCTGGACCACGAAGAAACGCGCCTGCAACCGATGGACGAGCTGGCCGCCCTGGCCATGCCCGAGCCCCCGGCGCGCCAGCGTGCCGATTACGCGCAGATCGACCAGGAAAGCCTGATCGTGCCGACCCTGGTACCGGCGGTGGCGCCAGAGCCCGCACCGGTGCCGGCCCCGCGCGAACGCCGCGACGACGCCTTCTGGAAGCGCTTCGGCGCGGCCCTGGGCGTCGATCTGGACAACCTCGACGAGCAGGCCCGCGAAGACCTCGCGGTGCGGGCCGCCGGGCTGCTGCGCCATAGCGTCGCCGGGCTGCAACAGAGCCTGCGCACCCGCAGCGAGCTGAAGAACGAACTGCGCCTGTCGCTGACCACCCCGCAAAGCGCCAGCCGCAACCCGATCAAGGCGCCGCTGGAAGCCGACCAGGTGCTCGGCGACCTGCTCAAGCCGCGCCGTGGCGGCCAGCTGTCTGCCGAGCAGGCAGTGGCCCAGGCCTTCCGCGACCTCCAGGCGCACCAGGTGGCCATGCTCGGCGCCAGCCGCCAGGCCCTGCGCAGCACCCTGGAGCATTTCGCCCCGGAGCAGCTGGCGCTGCAATTCGAGCGTCAGGGCCGCCGTGGCCTGTTCGGCAGCCGCTGGAAGGCCTACGTGCGCTACCACCAGGCCCTGGTGGGCAACGAAGACTGGAGCGAGCGCCTGCTGACCAAGGACTTCGCCCGCACTTACGAAGAGCAGGTCCGCCTGATCGCTTCGCTCAATCACGACCCGCAAGGATAAAACCCATGACTCGCATCACCCGCACGATGCTCAGGGCGACGTGGGCCCTGGCCACCCTGTCCTGGCTGGCCGGCTGCAGCGCCCTGTCGCCGTACTCGCACATGACCAAGCTCGACCTCACCCTGACCGCCACCGACCAGCTCAACCTGGACATCAACGGCCGGCCGTCGCCGGTGGTGGTGCGCCTGTACGAGCTCAAGCACCCGGTGGCCTTCGAGAGCACCGATTTCTTCACCCTCTACCAGCGCCCGAAAGAAGCCCTGTCGCAGGACATGGTGGCCACCGAGGAGCACGAACTGCGCCCCGGCGAAACCCTGAGCCTGAAGCTCAGCATCGACCCCGACAGCCGCTTCGTCGGCGTCATGGCCGCCTACCGCGACCTCGACCAGGCGCAGTGGCGCCGGGTGCAGGCCATTCGCGCCGGCGAGCGGGTCACCGCCAACCTCTACCTCGACCAGGCCGGCATCCACAACGGTGTGCCGGCCGTGGCGCAAGCGGGTGATCAGCGATGAACGTGCACAAGGTAGTCTGGCAGGAAGGGATGCTGCTGCGTCCCCAGCATTTCCAGCACAACGACCGTTACTACGACAGCCAGATGAAGACCCGCACCCAGCTGCTGGGCACCTACACCTACGGCTTCATCAACCTGGAAATCGACCTGCAGTTCCTCAACATGGGCAAGCTGGTGATCAGCCGCGCCGCCGGCATCCTGCCTGACGGCAGCCTGTTCGAGCTCGACGGCAGCAGCGAGCCGCTGGCCCTGGACGTGCCACCGAACACCGGCGCCACGCCGATCTTCATGGCCCTGCCACTGGTCACCGGCAACCACATCGAGGCGCGCCGCCCCGAGCAGTCCGATGTGCTGACCCGCTACACCACCTACGAGGTGGAGGTGTCCGACTCCAACGCCGGCGACGACAACAGCAGCCAGATCAACTGCGCGCGCCCGGACTTCCGCCTGCTGCTGGGCGAGCAACAAACCGACCAGGCCTACGTCAAGCTCAAGGTCTGCGAGATCCTCGATACCTCGCCCGACGGCGTCATCAGCCTCGACCCGAACTTCGTGCCCACCTACATTCGCACACACGCCTCGGTGTACCTGCTGTCGTGCCTCAAAGAGGTCATCAGCATGCTGGCGCTGCGTGGCGACACCCTGGCCGAGCGCATCCGCTCCAACGGCAAGGTCGGTGGCGCCGAGGTCGGCGACTTCATGATGCTGCAGCTGATCAACCGCACCGAAATGCTCCTGCGCCACTACCTGAGCCTGGAGCAGGTGCACCCCGAAGAGTTGTACCGCACCTTCCTGATCATGCTCGGCGACCTGTCGACCTTCTCCAGCGACACCAAGCGCCCGCGCCTGGATGCCCGTTACCAGCACAGCGACCAGGGCGCGAGCTTCCGCAAGCTGATGGAGTCGATCCGCCAGGTACTGTCGATGGTGCTCGAACAGCACGCCATCGAGCTGGAACTGCAACAGCGCCAGTACGGCATCCTGGTGTCGCCGCTGCACGACCCGGGCCTGCTCACCACCGCCTCGTTCGTGCTGGCCGCCAGTGCCAACTGCGAGTCCGAGGAGCTGCGCCAGCGCCTGCCGTCGCACCTCAAGGTCGGCCCGGTGGAGCGCATCCGCCAGCTGGTCAACCTGCACCTGCCCGGGCTCAAGGTCAAACCGCTGCCGGTGGCGCCGCGGCAGATCCCGTTCCACGCCAACAAGACCTATTTCATCGTCGAACTCGACGCCGAAGATCGCAAGAAGATGGACGGTTCCGGTGGCTTCGCCTTCCACGTCACCAGTGAGTTCTCCGATCTCGAACTGAAATTCTGGGCCATCAGGAACTGAGCATGAGCAAGGACATGGATACCCCTCAGGACGACAAGACCGTCCTGTTCAACCAGGATGGCTCGGCACCGCAAGGGCAGGCCCTGACCGCCCTGGGCAGCTCGGCGCGGGCCGAGCCGCTGGAGCAGCGCATGGTCTATTCGGCGCGCCTGCCCTCGAGCGGCAGCTTCAGCGTCGGCCTCAACCCGCTGGTGGCCGCCGCCAGCGAGCTGCTCTCGGAAGTGGTACGGCTCAAGCACAGCGACACCGCCGAAGACCTGAACAACCTCAAGGAGCGCCTGAGCACCTGCGTGCGTGCCTTCGAGGCGCGCATCCATTACGAGGGCGTGGAGAGCGGCCAGGTCACCGTGGCCCGCTACCTGCTGTGCACCGTGGTCGACGAGGCGGTGGTCACCACACCCTGGGGCAACGAGAGCCAGTGGTCGCAGATGAGCCTGCTCAGCGCCTTCCACAACGAGACCTTCGGCGGCGAGAAGTTCTTCTCGCTGCTCGACCGCATGTCGAAGAACCCGGTCAAGCATCTGGCGATGCTCGAACTGATGTACCTGTGCCTGTCGCTGGGCTTCGAGGGCAAGTACCGGGTCATCGACCGCGGCATGTCCGAGCTCGAGGGCATCCGTGACGCACTGTTCCGGCAGATCCGCCAGCTGCGCGGCGACGTGCCGCGCGAGCTGTCGCCGCGTTGGGAGGGGCTCGACCAGCAACGCAACAGCCCGGTGCGCATCGTGCCGTGGTGGAGCGTGGCGTTGTTCACCCTGGTGTGCCTGGTGGTGATGTATTCCGGTTTCGCCTGGGTACTGGGCGAACAGCGCGCGACCGTCCTGCAACCCTTCCAGACGCTCGAGCAGCCAGCGGCCCAACCGCGGCAGTGACACAAGGACCTGTGATGAAGAATTTTTTCAAGAAAGTAGGCGCCTTCCTCGCCAAGACCTGGGTCTGGAGCCTGCTGCTGGTGCTGGCCCTGGCGCTGCTGGTGTGGTTCGCCGGCCCGTTGCTGGCCGTGGCCGACAACAAGTTCTGGGAAGACGCCGCCGCGCGGTTGCTGACCATCAGCGTGCTGTTTCTGGTGTGGGGCCTGTGGATGGTGTTCGCCAGCTGGCGCGCCAACAACCGCAAGCAGGAAGAGCTTGAGAGCGAGGACGGCCGCGAGCGCCTGGAACGCGAAGAGCGCAAGGACGAGGAGGCCAGGGAGATCAAGGCCCGCTTCAAGCATGCCTTGTCCACCCTCAAGCATTCGAGCCTGTATGGCGGGCGCAGCGAACGCTGGCGCCGCGACCTGCCCTGGTACCTGGTGCTCGGCCCCCAGGGCGCGGGCAAGACCAGCCTGATCGACCATTCGGGCCTGGAGTTCCCGATCAACGCGCTGGAGCGCAAGCTCGCCCGTGATCCGTCCAGCGGCGATTTCTGCGATTTCTACTTCGCCGAACAGGCCGTGCTGGTGGACACCGCCGGGCGCTTCCTCAACCAGTCCGACAGCGAGATCGACGGCAGCGCCTGGCGCGTGCTGCTCGACCAGCTGCGCCTGCGCCGACGCAACCGCCCGCTCAACGGCGTGGTGGTCACCGTGCCGCTGGACACCCTGTTGGGGGGCGAGGCGGCGGTCAACGACCTGGCGCAGAAAGTCCGCTCGCGCTTGCAGGAGCTGCGCCAGCGCCTGCACGTCGAAGTGCCGGTGTACCTGGTGCTGAGCAAGACCGACCGCCTGCAAGGCTTTGACGCCTTCTTCGACCAGCAGTCGCGCGAAGAGAACGAGCAAGTGTTCGGCATCACCTTCGGCAAGGGCCAGAACGGCGCCGACACCGAGCTGCTGGCCAAGGAATTCCAGGGCCTGCTGCAACGCCTGGGCGACCAGGTCACCCAGCGCATGCATCACGAGCGCAACACCCAGCGCCGCGCGCGCATCCTCGACTTCCCGCACCAGCTGGGGCGCATCGGCGACCAGCTGTGCCTGTTCGTCGACGCCGCCTTCACTGGCAACCGCTACCAGCGCGCCAGCCAACTGCGCGGCTTCTACCTGACCAGCGCGCCGCATCAGGCGCCGCGGGTCGACAGCGACAACGGCTTCCACCCCGGCCAGCCCGGCCGTGGCGCGGTGCAGGGCCGCTCGCGCTTCACCCTGCAACTGTTCAGCCGGGTGATCTTCCCCGAGTACGACCTGGCCGGCCTCGACCAGCGCGAACGCCGCCGCATCCACTGGGGCCAGCGTGCCGTCTACCTCGGTGCCCTGGGCGCCCTGGCGCTGTTCGGCGCGCTGTGGGCTGGCAGTTTCTCCGGCAACCACGAGCGCCTGGAACAGGTGCGTGAGCTGGGCCGTCAATGGCAGCGCCAACACCTTGCCCTGGATGCCCGCGATGACGCCCTGGCCGCGCTCAAGCCGCTGGACACCGCCTGGCAGGCCTCTCGCGTGTTCCCCGTGCCCGGCGATGTCTCGCTGCTGCAACGCGGCGGCCTGTACCAGGGCGTGCCGGCCAACGAGGTGCTGCAACCGGCCTACCAGCGCGAGCTGGAAACCGTGCTGCTGCCCCGGGTGGCGCAGATGGTCGAAGGGCAGATCCGCAGCAACCTGAAAAACCGCGAGCGCCTGCTCAACAGCCTGCGCGCCTACCTGATGCTCGGCCTGCCCGAGCGTCGCGACCAGGCCTGGCTCAAGGACTGGGTGGCGGCCGGCTGGTCGCAGCGCTACAACGGCAACACGGCCGCCCAGGACAGCCTGAACACCCACTTCGGGCGCCTGCTCGAGCAATCGTTCGCCTACCCGCTCAACGACGCCCTGGTGGCCCAGGCCCGCCAGGTGCTGCGCGCCGAATCGCTGGCCAGCGTGGTGTACCGCGTGCTGCGCGAACAGGCCCGCAGCCTGCCCGAATACCGTCTCAGCCAGCAGCTCGGGCCGCAGGCCGCGCAGTTCGTCGGCATCGACTACCCGATCCCCGGCTTCTACACCTCCCAGGGTTACCAGCAGTACTTCTCGGTGCAGGGCGCCAACCTGGTCAACGACATCCTGCGCGACAACTGGGTGCTCGGCGAGGGCAGCGGCATCAGCGACATGGACATGCGCCGCCTGATGGTGGAGCTGGAGCAGCTGTACTTCCGCGACTACGCCAACTACTGGGGCGAGGCGGTCAACCAGGTCGGCCTGATCCCGTTCAGCGACGCAGGCGAAGGCGCCGATCAGCTGTCGGCGCTGACCGCCGCCAACTCGCCGCTGCTGCTGTTGCTCACCGAGGTGCGCGAGAACACCCGCTTCCCGGTACTGGCCGAAGCCACCGACGAAGGCAACCCGGCCGCCGAAGCCGCCGCCAACAAGGCCGTGGCCAAGAAGCTCGGCAAGGGTGGCGCGGCCGTGGCCGGTGCCGTGGCCGACAAGGCCCGCGACGCTCTGGCCAAGAAGCCGCTGCCGGACACTGCGCGCATGGCCCTGCAACGGCGCTTCGAGCCGCTGCACCGGCTGCTCGACGACAACAACGGCCCGGGCCCCGACCTGGCGCCGACCCTGCAAGCGCTCAACGACCTGCAGCAGCAACTGGCCGGCCTGGCCCGCTCCAACCAGGCCGAAGAAGCCTCGTACCAGATGGCCAAGGCGCGCATGTCGGGGCAACGTGACGCCCTGAGCAGCCTGCGCAACGGCACCGTGCGCCTGCCGCGCCCGGTGGCCGGCTGGTTCAACCTGCTGTCCGACGACATCTGGCGCATGGTGCTCAACGACACCTACACCTACCTCAACCAGCGCTACCAGAGCGAGCTGTACAGCCACTACGGCCGCACCATCGAGTCGCGCTACCCGTTCAACGCCCATGGCACCAGCGACGTGGCGATCAGCGACTTCCGCGACTTCTTCAAGGCCCAGGGCGTGGCGGATCGCTTCTTCGACACCTACATGCGCCCGTTCGTCAGCGGTGAGCCCGGCGCCTACCGCCTGCGCAGCCTCGACGGCCAGAGCCTGCCGATGACCAAGGCGTACCTCGAACAGATGAGCGCCGCCCAGACCATCCGCCAGAGCTTCTTCGCGCAGAACCCCGAAGAGCCGCAGGTGCAGTTCAAGCTCGAGCCGTACACCCTCGACCCGGCGGTGAGCCGCGCCGAGTTCCGCTTCGGCGACACGGTGATCGACTACCGCCACGGCCCGATCGTCTCCACCAGCCTGAAGTGGCCGACCGAAGCCCAGGACGGCAACACCAGCCTGACCCTGGAGCAGCTCAACGGCCGCCCCATGGCGCTGGAGAAGAACGGTGGCCCGTGGTCGCTGTTCCGCCTGCTCGACCTGATGCAGACCGAGTACCTCAAGGGCCGCGACACCATGGTGCTCAAGGCCAATGTCGGCGGCATGCGCGCCAACTACCTGCTGACCAGCCAGCGCGCGCCGAACCCGTTCGACCTGAGCGTGCTGCGCGGCTTCCGCCTGCCAGGGGAGCTGTGATGCGCGCAGCCAGCCCTTGGCGCAGCGCGGCGCGCACCGACCCCGGCAAGGTCCGTGCGCGCAACGAGGACGCCTTTCTCGACTGCCCGCAGCACGGGCTGTGGGCGGTCGCCGACGGCATGGGCGGCCATGAGGCCGGTGATATCGCCAGCCAGATGATCGTCGAGAGCCTGGCCGATCTGCCGGCCGCCAGCAGTTTCGACGAGCGCGTGCTCGCCGTGCGCCAGTGCCTGCACTGGATCAACCGGCGCCTGGGCCAGGAGCTGACGGTGAGCGTCGCCGGCCAGGCGCGGGTGATCGGCAGCACCGTGGTGACCCTGCTGCTCGACGGCCGCCGCGGCGCCTGCGTGTGGGCCGGCGACAGCCGCTGCTACCTGTGGCGCGGCCAGCGCCTGTACCAGCTGACCCGCGACCACTCGCTGCAACAGCAGCTGATGGACCAGCAAAGCATGAGCGCCGAGCAGGCCCGCGAGCACCCCTCGGCCCGGGCCCTGACCCGCGCCGTCGGCGCCAGCGCCAGCCTCACCCTGGAAGTGCTGGAGTTCGAGGCGCAGCCGGGCGACGTGTTCCTGCTGTGCAGTGACGGCCTCTACGACGGCCTTGAGAGCGGCGGCCTGGGCCACGCCCTGGACCTGGCCTCGCCCGGCGAGGCCCTGCAACGCCTGTTCGACACCGCCCTGGGCGGCGCGGCGAAAGACAACCTGACCGCAGTGGTGATCCACCGATGAACCTTGGCAGCGGCGACGCGCTCGACGTGCTCGACGCCCTTGAGCAGGGCAGCGAGTCGACTTACTTTGCATTCACCCAGGCCAGCGAGGCCGAGCCCGCCCGCACCGGCAAGGCGCGGCGCAAGCGGCGCGGCAAGGGCCGCGCGCAACCCGCGCCGGCCCCGGCCGTGCGGGCGCTGGCGCCGATCCCCGACGTGCTCGCCGGGCGCTACCGCCTGGAACGCCTGCTCGGCGCCGGCGGCATGGGCCTGGTGTATCGCGCCCGCGACCTGTTGCAGGAGGGCTTCGGTGACCCACAACCGTTGCTGGCGGTGAAGCTGATGAGCGACCAGCTGGCCACGGCGCCCGACGCCAACGCCCTGCTGTTCAACGAGTTCGCCCTCACCAGCCGCCTGCGCCACCCCAACCTGGTGCGCCTGCAAGGCTTCGCCATCGACCCGCAGAGCGAACGCGGCTTCATCACCATGGAGCTGATGCGCGGCACCTCGCTGGACCGCCTGCTCTGTGACCAGCCGCTGGGCCTGGCCTGGGCGCAAGTGCGCGAGATCGCCGTGCCGCTGCTCGACGCCCTGGCCTGCGTGCATGCCCAGGGCGTGGTGCACGGCGACCTCAAGCCCAGCAACGTGATGCTCGGCGACGACGGCCTGCGGCTGTTCGACTTCGGCCTGGGCCTGGCCCTGGACGGCCCGCTGGCCGGCCTGCCGCACCTGAGCCATGGCCGCTTCGAAGCCTGGACCCCGGCCTACGCCGCCCCCGAACTGTTCGAGGGCGGCACGCCGAGTACTGCCAGCGACCTGTATGCGGTGGCGTGCGTGCTGTACGAGCTGATTACCGGCCGCCACCCCTTCGAGCGCGTGCCGTCGCTCAAGGCCCGTGACCAAGGCATGCAGCTGACAGCCAAGGCCCCGCCCGGCATGCCAGGCAAGGCCTGGGCCGCGCTGCGCCGGGCCCTGGCCTTCGACCCCGAGCAGCGCCGCGTCGATGCCGGGCAGCTGCGCGACGCCTTCGCCGCGCAAGGCTTCTGGGCCAGGCTCCGGCGATGACGCCAGACCACGGACGCATTAACACGAATTCACGCACATAGAGGGACAAGGATGTTTGCCGCCGCGAACCAGACCCATTTCAGCCTGCACATCGACGGGTTGGAGCATGACTTCCAAGTGCTTGCCTTCGATGGCAACGAAGCCATCAGCCAGCCCTACGCCATCGACCTGGAGCTGGTCAGCGAGCGCCCTTCGCTGGACCTGGAAAACCTGCTGCACAAGCCCGCGTTCCTTCAACTCGGCGACGACGGCCGGGGCCTGCACGGCCTGATCTACCGCGCCGCGCAAGGCGAGGCAGGCAAGCGCCTGACCCGCTACCAGGTGACCCTGCGCCCGCAGCTGGCGTACCTGGCCCACCGCATCAACCAGCGCATGTTCCAGCACATGACCGTGCCGAAGATCATTGCCCAGGTGCTGGAAGAGCACGGCATTCTTGCCAACGCCTATCAGTTCCAGCTCGGTGCCGTGTATCCGGACCGTGAGTACTGCGTGCAGTACGACGAGTCCAACCTGCAATTCATCCAGCGGTTGTGCGAAGAGGAGGGGATCCACTACCACTTCCGCCACAGCGCCGACGGCCACCAACTGGTGTTCGGCGACGACCAGACGGTGTTCCCCAAGCTGGCGCCGGTGCAGTTCCAGCACGACTCCGGCCTGGTCGCCGACACGCCGATGATCAAGCGCTTCGCCCTGCGCCTGGAAACCCGCACCAGCAGCGTCACCCGTCGCGATTACGACTTCAAGAAGCCGCTGATCCAGCTCGAAGGCGCCGCCGACAGCCTCGACGAACCGGCCCTGGAAGACTACGACTACCCCGGCCGCTTCCTCGACCGACCACGCGGCAAGCACCTGGCCACCCGCGCTCTGGAACGCCACCGCAGCGACTACCAGCAGGCCAGCGGCGACAGCGACCAGCCGCTGCTCGCCAGCGGGCACTTCCTCACCCTGGGCAGCCACCCCAACGCCCAGTGGAACGACCTGTGGCTGCTCACTGACGTGCACCACCAGGGGCGCCAGCCGCAGGTACTGGAAGAGGCCATCACCAGCGACGTCGACGCCAAGTACGATGGCTTCCAGCAGGGCTACCGCAACTTCTTCGTGGTTACCCCGTGGCAGCAGCCGTACCGTCCGCCGCTGAAACACCCGAAACCCAAGGTGCTGGGTGATCAGCGCGCCGTGGTCAGCGGGCCGGCTGGTGAAGAGATATACTGCGACGAGTTCGGCCGCATCAAGGTGCAGTTCTTCTGGGACCGCGAAGGCCAGGCCGACGACAAGTCCAGCGTGTGGATGCGCGTGGCTTCGAGCTGGGCCGGGCAGGGCATCGCCGGGCTGCAACTGCCGCGCATCGGCATGGAGGTATTGGTCAGCTTCCTCGAAGGCGACCCCGACCAACCGCTGGTGACCGGCTGCCTGTACCACGGCGTGAACATGCCGCACTACAAGCTGCCCGACCTCAAGACCCTGGCCACCATCAAGAGCAAGGAATACAAGGGCAGCCGCGGCAACGAACTGCGCATCGACGACACAACCAGCGAAATCAGCATCGCGCTACGCAGTGACCATGGCGCCAGTGCGCTGAACCTCGGTTACCTGACCCACCCCAGACCGAGTGGCGGCGCGCCACGTGGTGAGGGTTTCGAACTGCGCACCGACCGCCACGGCGCCATCCGCGCTGCTGGCGGTTTATTGCTCACCACCGAGCCCCGCGCCAACGAAGCCAAGCACCACAAGGACCTGCCCGAGACCGCCGAACGCCTGGCCACCGCCAGCGACCAGCAGGACAGCCTGGCGGAACTTGCCAAGCAGATGCAGGCCCAGGAGCCCGGTGACCAGGACACCGTGGCCAAGGACCTGCACAAGCAGCACCAGGGCATTCTCGGCAGCGGCCCGGGCGACCTGACGAAAAACGAATTCGCCGAATTCACCCAACCGCACCTGGTGGTGTCGAGCCCCGCCGGTATCGCCCTGACCACCCCGGGCCCCAACCACCTCACCAGCGGCAGCCACCTGGCCCTGAGCAGCACCGGCCACACCAGCATGGCCATCGGCAAGCGCCTGCTGGCCAGTGCCAGCCAAGGCATGCGCCTGTTCGTGCAGAGCCTCGGCCTACGCCTGGTGGCAGCCTCCGGCGACATCGATTTCCGCGCGCTGAAGGACAACATCAACCTGTTGGCCAAGCTCGACATCACCGCCAACGCCGACCGCATCACCCTCAAGGCCAAGACCGAGCTGGTGGTACAAGGCGGCGGCAGCGGCACGACCTACAACGCCGGCGGCATCACCCATGTCACCAGCGCCAACTACACCGCCCACGCCGCGCAGTTCGCCCATATCGGCGGGGCGAGCATGGCCGGCACCTTCCCCGAACCGCCCAAGCCGGGCAAGGGTGCGCTGGAGCTGTTCAACCTGTACGCCAACACCAAAGGCATCAAGGCCGGCGACTACGAGGTCACCGATGCCCTGGGCACGCTGCTCAAGGGCGCGCTGGACGGGCAGGGGTTCAATACCGTCTCCGGCGCGGCGCCGGGGCCGGCCATGGCCAAGTTTGGCCTCGACACGGCCGATACCTGGAGCCTCGGCAGCTTCGCCAAGGGGCTGCCCTGGCCGAAGCTGCCCGTGGCCGAAGAGGGCACGCCGTCGCTGCTCGAATCGATGTACGCCAAGCTCGCCCCCGACGGCAGCGGCGGCATGCTGGACAAGGCCAAGCAACTGGCCAGCAGTGGCATGAGCGCGGCGAAGACCGGCATGGGCCTGCTCAAGACCGGGCAGAACACCCTGCAAAGCGCGCAGCAGGTGCAAGCCGCGCTCAAGGGCGGCGTGGCTGGCCTGCCGCAACTGGCCTCTGCCGCCAGCTCGGCGCTGCCGGCCGCTTCTGGCGCACTGGGCGCCGCCGGCAAGGCTGGCGCCGCCGTCCAGGGCGCCATGGCCAGCCTGCCCAAGTTGCCGACCCTGCCCAAACTCCCCGACTTCAAGGCGCCGAGCCTGAACACCCTGACTGACCTGATGCCAGGCGAGCTGATCTCATGACTGCACAGAATGCCGCAACAAACGAAAACGCCCGTGCCCCTCAGGTCGCGATCACCCCACTCGCCGAGGTGCAGATCGAGGACGTTGGCCGTGGCGCGGTGGTGTTCGATACCTGGCTGCGCAACACCAGCGCCAGCTTCGTCACCCTCGAACGCCTCAAGGGCGTGGCTGGCAACGTGGCCGTGGCCGGTAACATCATCGCCCTGGTGGATGCCTTGGGCGATATCGCCATCCTCACCCGCAACAAGGTGCCCGACCCGATCGATTGCGCCACCTACGGCATCAACCTGATTGGCCTGGTCACCTCGCCCGCCAGCGCGGCGGCGGCCCGCATGGCCCTGCGCCCGATGCTGTTCATCGTGCGCCAGGAGGGCAAGCAAGTGCTGGGCGATGCGCTGATCGAGCTGATGGTCGGCCACCTCAACGCCGATATCGTCGGCAGCATCGACGACTTCGTCGGCCAGGCCGCAGGCAATCTCAAGGCCGCACTGGCCGACGCTGCCACCCTCGGCGAGCAGCTGATCCTCGACATCGCCGGCGGCTTGGCCGCCCTGGCCGCTGGCCCGGCTCCCGCCAGCGTGGCGGCCGGTGGCGGGGGCAGCCTGCTGCTGCATGACCCGCAAGCCAGCATCGGCAACTACCTGGCCGGTGCCTTCAACGCCTACAAGAGTGCCGGCAAGGGCATGACCAGCGCCGACGTCAGCCCCGCGCTCAGCGCCGCCGGCAAGACTGAGCTGCTGGCCCACAGCGCCCGCCTGCGCCTGCTGGCGCCGCTGGTGCGCGGCGAGATCCTCAAGCTTGGCGATGCCGGCAGCTCCGGCTCCATCGAGGCCCTGCGCCTGACCCTGGCCAGCAGCGTCAAGCAGTGGCGCCAGCGCAACCCGCAACAGGTGGTGGCGAACGTCAAGGCGGGCGGCACCAGCAAGGCTCGCCACCAGCTGGCCGAAGGCAAAGTTGAGACGCAAAAGGAGCAGATGCCTGCCTCCCAGGCCCCCAACCAGTGCAAGAACGGCGCCCCGGCCAACACCTGCAACAGCATCAACTTCGCCCTGGGCAGCGAGACCCTGCAGCACACCGACTTCAGCCTGCCCGGCCCGTTCCCGATCAGCTGGACCCGCACCTACCACTCGCGCCTGGCCGGCCTCGACAGCGGCAGCCTCGGCGCCCGCTGGATCACCGCGTTCACCACCTGCATCGATGTGCAGGACGATGGCCTGCTGCTGCACGATATCGACGGCCGCAGCCACGCCTACCCGCTGCCCAAGGTCGGCAAAACCCATTACGACGCGGTCGAGTACCGTGGCCTGACCCGCACCACCGACACCCAGCTCATCCTGTCGCGCGGGCAGGAGCGCCACGAGACCTACGAGCGCGTCGGCGAGCGCTTCCACCTGGTGCATATCGTCATGCGCAACGGCGTCGGCGCGATGCTGCACTACGAGCACAGCCACAACGGCCGCCCGGTGCTGTCGGACATCAACACCTACGCCGACAACGACCCGTCCAAAGTCCACCTGCAACTGGGCACGCTGCTCGATGACCACGGCCATATCCAGGGCCTGTGGCAAGTGGTCGACGGCAAGCCGCTGCGCCAGCTGTGCGCCTATCACTACGACGACCAGGGCGACCTGATCGCCGCCCAAGATGAACATGGCGCCGCCTGGCGTTACCAGTACCAGCACCACCTGATCACCCGCTACACCGACCGCACCGAGCGCGGCCTCAACCTGGAATGGGACGGCAGCGGCCCGCACGCCCGGGCGATTCGCGAATGGGCCGACGATGGCAGCTTCGAAACCCGCCTGGCGTGGGATGAGCACATCCGCCTGACCACCGTGACCGACGCCCACGGCGGCCAGACCCGCCACTACTACGACGCCGAGGGCTACACCTACCGCATCCAGCACGCTGACGAGCGCTCCGAGTGGCTGTTCCGCGACGCCCGCAAGAACGTGATCCGCCACCTGCACGCCGACGGCAGCCAGGACCGCTTCACCTACGATGAACGCAGCAACCGCCTGCAGCACATCCGCGCCGACCATACCGTGGTGCACTACGCCTACGACGACAAGGACCAGCTGATCAAGATCAGCGATGCCGAAGGCGGCCTGTGGCTGCGCGACTACGACGACGCCGGCAACCTGGTCGAAACGGTCGACCCGCTGGGCAACAAGACCGAGTTCGCCTACACCTCCACCGGGCAGCTCAAGGCGGTCAAGGACGCCAACGGCAACGAGAAGAAGATGGCGTACAACGACGCCGGGCAACTGCTCGAGTACACCGACTGTTCCGGAAAGACCAGTAAATGGGAGTACGACGAACTGGGCCGCCTGGTGCAGGCCAGCAATGCGCTGGGCGAGAGCATCCAGTACGCCTACAAGGCGGGGCAGTTGAGCAAGGTCACCCATGCGGACATGACCGAGGAGCGTTTCGAGCGCGATGCCGAAGGCCGGTTGCTGGCCCATGTCGATGCGCTGGACCGGTGTACCACCTGGAGCTATACCCGCGCCGGGATGCTCGCCGAGCGTGTCGATGCGCTGGAGCACAAGCTGCGCTACCGCTGGGACAAGCTCGGCCGGTTGCTCAGTCTGGAGAACCAGAACGAGAGCCGCGCCAGCTTCGTTTACGACCTGGCCGGGCGCCGCCTGGAAGAGACCGGCTTCGATGGCCTGACCACCCGCTACCAGTACGACCCGAGCAGCGGTCGGCTGGCGAGCAGCCAGGTTGGCCAGCGCCGCATCGACCTGCGCTTCGATGCCATGGGTCGCCTGGTCGAGCGCTGCGCAAGCCAGGGCGATCAGCAGCAGAGCGAAACCTTTGCCTACGATGGCAACGGCAAGTTGATCCAGGCACTCAATGCCGTCAGCAAGCTGCAGTGGTTCTACGATGACGCCGGCAACCTGACCCGCGAGCATCAGCACTACCTGATGACCGGCGACCCGATGGTGGCCGTGTGGCGCCATGAGTACGATGCGCTGAACCGCCGCACCGCCACAATCCGCCCGGACGGTCACAAGGTCAGCTGGCTGACCTACGGCAGCGGCCACCTGCTGGGCATGACCCTCGATCAGCACGAGATGCTCGCCTACGAGCGCGATGACCTGCACCGCGAAGTGGTGCGCCACCAGGGCAACAAGCTCATGCAGATGCAGCGCTGGGGCAAGACGGGGCTCCCCGAAGAGCAATGGCTCGGCAGCCATGACGGCAAGACTGCCCTGCTCAAGCGCCAGTATGAATACGACACGGTGGGGCAGTTGACCGATATCCACGACAGCCGCCGTGGCCAACTGGCGTATCAGTACGACCCCCTGGGGCGCTTGCTGCAGGCCAACAGCCGCCTGGGCGCCGAAACCTTCGCCTTCGACCCAGCGGGCAACCTGCTGGATGAAACCCAGCAGCTCAACCGCCCCCTGGAAGAGGACGCCCGGCGCAACAAGGTGATGGACAACCTGCTGCGCACCTATGCCGGCAGCCAGTACCGCTACGACGAGCGCGGCAACCTGAGCCATCGCCTGCAAGACGGTGCGCAGGCGCACTTCACCTGGGACCTGTTCAACCGGTTGGTGCGTTACAACGACGACAGGCTCAAGGTCGAATACAGCTATGACGCCCTGGGTCGTCGCTTGCACAAGCATTCGCTCGCCCATTACTGGGACAAGCCCGAAGCCGGCACCGGCTGGAACCAGTTGGAGCGGGCCAGGCGCCAGCGTGAACTGCACTGCGGCTTCACCCTGTATGGCTGGGACGGCGAAACCCTGGCCTGGGAAAGCTCGCCGCCGCTGGATGAGGGCGATACCGGCCGCACCGTGCACTACCTGTACGAGCCCGGCAGCTTCGTGCCGGTCGCCCAGGCCCTGCACAACCGCCCGGTACGCCTGTTCAAACAGCCGGACTGGGCGGGGCGCGAGTACGATTTCGACCGTGATCCGCTGTGGCACACCGAGGTCAAACCGCAAGCCTTCGATGCCATGGCCTGGTACCACTGTGACCATCTGGGCACGCCGCAAGAGCTCACCGATGAGCAGGGGGACGTGGTCTGGAGTGCGCATTACACCGCATGGGGCGAAATACGCGAGGAGCGAACGGAGCAAGCCAGATTGCAGGGGGTGAGCAACCCGATTCGCTTCCAGGGGCAATACCAGGACCCGGAAACGGCGCTGCACTACAACCGCTATCGGTATTACGAGCCGAAGATGGCGCGGTATGTGTCCAGGGACCCGATTGGGCTGCAGGGTGGGATGAACGTCTACAGCTACGTGAGTAATACACCGGCTATGCGAGCGGATCCCCTAGGACTTTTTGGGATGGATATGCCGGGAGCCGCGCAGCGTGCTTCTTTGGGATCCTGGATGATGCAGAATGGCGAGTCTCCGGAGGAAATTTCCAAAGCGATGGCGCCTCCACCCCCTGTGTCGGTGGCTACTTTTGAATGTAAGGCGGGGCTGACAGCAGCGTTAGGTCTTGGCTTGTCCGGAAGTGTCGCTGTCAATTCGCGTAGTGGCATGGGAGCTACCGCTAGTTACCAGACGTCCACGATTGCCGCACGTGCTTCTGCAAGCTGTGGCTTGAAGATCGCAGACCCTAATGCAAAGCCGTTACCGGTCGCACTAGGGGGGGCAGTGGGGTTAGGGCTTCTCAATATCGAGGCTACCCAAACTTCAACTTATCCTGATATCTATATCGGCATTGGGCCGGGTGTTGGTCCAGAAATAAAAGCGCCCCTAAATCCTAGTTTGAATGTGGCTTATTGAGGTTTTTGTATGTGTGATGGAATTGATATTGCAAGGAAGTTGCTGTTTGCATTTTGCATGCTTATGCTTTTTCTGACGATCGTATATATGGCTGTTTATGCGAAAAGGGAAAAGATTGATTTTAATACAGTTGGCGGTTTGCTTGAGGTGTATCGGCGTGCGTTTGCGCGTGAGCATAAAATGCTATTTTGGGTGGTTCTTGTTGGAGTGTATGTGAATACGTTGATCTTGCTATTTTCATTTGGGCTTTATTACTGGGGGCTCTCTGAGGGGTGTGTCTTCAAACTGAGCGGTAGATGGTCAAATCTGTAGAGTTTCGGTGTGTTACAGGTGCTTTGGGCTGATGACTTCGACCGCGTGGTCCTGTGGTAAAGAAAATAAGTACCACAGGACTTCGACTTCATTACCCTGTACATCTGTGATCATATGGGCACCCCAGGAACTCACCGATGAGCAGAAGGGCGTGGTTTGAAGTGTGACAGGATCACGACGGTAGGTTTTGTGTGACATGTCATTCTTGTGACTGGATTGGTACCTTTCACCATTTTCAAGGGTGATGTATGTGTGAAATTATTCAGTTTGTGAGAATTGCTTTATTTGTGATCTGTGCTGGGTTGGTTTTTGCTTCGATCATTTGTGCGAACGCAGATTGCAAGAAAGTGGGTGTGAATATGAATACCTTCGAAGGCATGCTTGAGATGTATCGGAGGGTGTTTAAATTCGAGAATAGGCTTTTGTCTATCTTAGTGCTGTTCAGCATGTACGGTGGGACTTTGATGGTGTTGGGGCTTGTGAGCTTGACATTCTGGGGTGAGGCGCAGGGGTGCGATTTTCATATCAATGATCGGTCCATAAGGTAGCCGGATACGGCGAGTACAGCGATGGCATCTTCGGTCCCCATCCGTAAAAAGCCATTGCCGATAGCGCCAGGGGAGCCGTGAGGTTAGTGCTTCTCGATATCAGGGCTGCCCTGAATTCAGCATGCCCTGATATCTATATTGATGTAGGCCCTGGCATTGGCCCTGAACGACTCGTTTTTATCTATTTTTTAGTTAAATGGGAATTTATTGTGTGTGGATGGTTGGAGCTGTTGGTTGAGGTTGTGTATTGGGGGTTGGCAATTATGTTGGTCGTCACAGTGCTCTACGGGTATTTTTATTCAAAGAGAAACGGGGTAAATATGAATACTTTTCCTGGGCTTTTTGAATTATTTGGTCATGTTTTTACGTTTAAGAATAAGGTGTTGTCCGGGCTATTTATTTTCTCTATGTACGGTGGTGCGATTATCGGTGTTGGTTTGATTGTGTTGATTTTTTATGCGCAATCCAAGGGGTGCAATATTCATGTCAAAGGCAGTATAGGTTGACATTCAGGTGTGTGTTGTGAGGCTTAGGGGCTGTTGATCAGTGTGCTTACGAAAAGTCCAGGGACCTTTGCTGTCAATCCGCGCTGCCTCATAAAGAGCCTGGATCTTGGTTTGAATGTGGCTAGTTGAGGTTTTTGTATGTGTGATGGAGTTTCCATTGAATCCGGATATATCTGTTCCGGTTGAGTAGTGGGTTCATTTATGTGTGATAACCTTAGTAAGTTGGCGTATTTGATATTTTGGCTTTCGTTTTTTTGGATTGGCCTGTCTGCGCTGTATGCCCATTCTTATTGCAAGAAGAATGGAGTTGATATGAATGCGTTTCCTGGTTTGTTTGAGCTGTATCGAAGGGTGTTTCGTTTTGAAAGCAAGAGACTATCAGCTGTAATATTGTTGGCTATTCTGGGTGGTGCAGTCATGGCTGTAGGAATGAGTTTTTTAATATCTTATGCTAAGGATGTTGGTTGCGTTATTAATATACGGACGTGAAGTGCGAGTTGCTTCAAGTCATCAGGGTCGCCGGCTTTGCACTCTGTGTGGTTGCGGGGCTGATTGCCGTACTTTCTGCACACTCATACTGCAAAAAGAACGGGATCAACATGAATACCTTCGAGGGCATGTTCGAAATGTACCGACGGGTTTTCAAGTTTGAGAACAAACGCCTGTCGATACTGATGTTGTCTACCACCTATGGGGGGCGGTGTTGATGGTGGGGGTTGCCGCCATTACGTTCTGGGGGCAGGCGCAAGGGTGTGACTTCCACATCAACCGTTTAGCGCGCTGACCGGTGGAGGACTTACCCCGTGATCTGCCGCAACGCGGCAGCAAAGCCCGAATTCGCGGCGTCTTTGACACTATTTGATATCGGGTACAGGAGCGCTTCGCGCTCCATCGCGGGGCAAGCCCGCTCCTACAGTAAGACAGTTGTTCCCACAAAACTTTTCTTACAGAGCCTAGACACAAACTCCCCCGGCATAGAGTGCGCCCGTCAATCCTGCTTCCCGGGAGCGCCAAATCCATACCCACCCAACACGTCTCGACGAATGCTGGTCCCCAGGGAATACAGCCTGTCCTGTTGAGGTGCAGCCCAGTCAATCGCCGCACTGGCCAGGGCAAGGGTCAGGCCGAGGGCTTCCTCGCCCTGCTGCGGCAGGTCGCCCGCCGACACCTTCGGCTTGCTGGTAACCAGCGAAACGCTGGCCAACAGCACCACGTACACCCCCAACAGTTTCAGGTACAGACCAAGCGGTTGTGCCTTCATCAGGCGCAACAGGTAGGACAGCGCACGGAATCCATGCACGGCCAGCCCACAGAGGATCAGCAGGGCAGCCACGCCGGGGGTGATCAGATCGCGGTAGCTGTCGCGGCCCAGGGTCGAAAGATCGCCCGCCGCGGCGACGCGCTGCTTCATCAGTTCACGGGCGTCGTGCTGCAGCGTGGGCAGGTAGACCGAGCGCACGTAATACTCCTCGGTCAGGTAGGCATACAGGGTGAGGCTCGGCGGCAGCGCCAAGTCCTGGCGCCACTGCCCCTGGATGGCATCCACCGCCAGGAACGCCGGGCGCTTGAGGCCGGGTTCGATCCAGCCGGCATTGATCCGCTGCTGCAGCAGTGTTGCGTAGTGGTTGCGTGCGTCACGTCGCACCTGGCTGGCCACGGCGCGGTTGAAACCGGGGCGGTCGTCGGGCCGCCAGAGGTCGTTGACCGGTACGTTCATCTGCTCGCGCAGGACATGGCGCACGTCTTGCCATTCGCTGCTGGGCAGGGTCCAGGGGTTGAGGTTGCGCCCGCGGCTGCTGAGCAGGCGCAGGTAGTCGGTCCAGGCCTGGCCCTGGCGCTGGAGGATGGCCAGGCGGCTGGTGGCCCCGGCGTAGTAAAGGCTGGCGCGACGGTACTGGCGGTAGTTGTCTTCCTGCCGCCCGGTGGCCTGGCGGTAGCGTTCATAGTTGCGCTGCAGGCCGCCGCGCTGCTGGTCGGCGAGTTGTTCGAACAAGGCCTGCGGCGTCAGGCCTTCTGTGGCCTTCAGCGCGGTGATGTGCGGCAGGCGCAGGGCCAGTTCGGCCAGGCGCAGCTTGCCTTGCGGGCTGCGCAGTTGCTCGGCTGTTGCGGCCTGGCCGTCCAGGCGCAGGTCGTGTTGCAGCATCAGGTTGAGCAACGGGATGCCGAAGGCGGCCCGGGCCTGCTGTTCGGGGCTGGCCTGTTCGACCAGGCTGTCCACCAGCAGGCGCTGGGCGTGATAACCGAGGTACAGGCAGCTGCCGCAGGTGATCAAGGCCCAGAGTACCGTGCGCCCGAACGGCCAACCCTGGCGCATGCTCTTGCGCAGCAGGCAACTGAGTACCAGCAGGGCCAGGGCGGCGGCGCCCAGCCATTGGCCCTGGCGGGCGAAATTTTGCAGCAGGGAATGTGGCACGAGGCTGCCGACCAGATCGGTCAGTTGCGCGAGGTAGCCCAGCGCGAGCACCAGGTAGATCACGGTCGGTACCAGCATCAGCCGCGCAAAGCAGCATTCCTGGGCGCGGGTCAGCGGCAGGTCGCCACCCCACAAGGCGCGGGCCAGGCGTTGCCAGGGTGTGTGTTCCTGGCCATGGGCGGAGCGTAGCAACAAGGCGCCGATCATCAGGCACTGCCTGCTTGGCAAAGGAAAAGGGCAGGGCTGGGCGAAGTGGGCTCTGGGGTGTTCACGCGCGGCTTTCCTTGTCGAATCTGTGGAGCGTCCATTAAATGCGGCGCGATAGTAGCACGTTGATGTTAGCGGCGCGGGGGCAGCCCTGAGCCATGCGCAGGATGGCCTGTAAACCATGGGAAGATCTGGTCGCTGACTTTTTGCTCAAGTGCGCAAGAAGTTGCGCACTTCAATGTGGATAAGTCTGTGGATAAGCGCTGTGGGCATTGCTGTGTATGGCCTGCAGCCATCTGCGCAACTTTTTGCCAGCACTGCGCAAGAAGTTGCGCAACTTTTGAATGCTCATCGCTCAAGTATGCACTCGAATGGATGGCTTTGCTAAATAACTAATTGAATTTATTGATTATTTTTCAATTGGCACAGCTCTTGTATCGAAAGCTGCTCCCGCTCGGCAATTTCCTGCCGTCTGCGCGACTTTTTTCTTACGCAAGGAGAGCACCATGGCAACACCAGCCTACATGTCCGTCACTGGCGAAAAACAAGGCCTGATCACCGCTGGCGCGTTCACCGCCGACTCGGTGGGCAACACCTACCAGGAAGGCCACGAAGACCAGGTGATGGTCCAGGGCTTCGAGCACGAAGTGATCATCCCGCGTGACCCGCAATCCGGCCAGCCGACCGGCCAGCGCGTGCACAAACCAGTGAAAATCACCAAGGTCTTCGACAAGGCTTCGCCGCTGCTGCTGGCTGCCCTGACCTCGGGCGAGCGCATGACCAAGATCGAGATCAAGTGGTACCGCACCTCGGCCCAGGGCACCCAGGAGCACTACTACACCACCGTCCTGGAAGACGCGATCATCGTCGACATCAAGGACTACATGCACAACTGCCAGGACCCGAGCAACGCTCACTTCACCCACCTGGAAGACGTGCACTTCACCTACCGCAAGATCACCTGGACCCACGAAGTGTCCGGTACTTCCGGTTCCGACGACTGGCGCGCGCCGGTCGCAGGCTAAGCCTGGACCCCACCGTAGCCCGCCGCGCTTGCGCCGCGGGCTGCGGTCGTTTCACCAGCCCATTCTCGCTACAGAGGGACAAGGATGTTTGCCGCCGCGAACCAGACCCACTTCAGCTTGCATATCGATGGCCTGGAGCATGATTTCCAGGTGCTCGCCTTCGACGGCACGGAAGCCATCAGCCAGGCCTACGCCATCGACCTGGAGCTGGTCAGCGAGCACCCCTCGCTGAACCTGGAAAACCTGCTGCACAAGCCTGCGTTCCTACAGCTCGGCGATGACGGGCGGGGCCTGCACGGCCTGATCTACCGTGCAGCGCAAGGCGAGGCGGGCAAGCGCCTGACCCGCTACCAGGTCACCCTGCGCCCGCAGCTGGCGTACCTGGCCCACCGCATCAACCAGCGCATGTTCCAGCACATGAGCGTGCCGAAGATCATTGCCCAGGTGCTCGAAGAGCACGGCATTCTTGGCAACGCCTACCAGTTCCAATTGGGCGCGACGTACCCCGAGCGCGAGTACTGCGTGCAGTACGACGAGTCCAACCTGCAATTCATCCAGCGCCTGTGCGAAGAAGAGGGCATTCACTACCACTTCCGCCACAGCGCTGCCGGCCACCAACTGGTGTTCGGCGACGACCAGACCGTGTTCCGCAAGTTGGCCCCGGTGGCCTACCAGCAGGATGCCGGGCTGGTGGCCGACACGCCGATGATCAAGCGCTTCGGCCTGCGCGTGGAAACCCGCACAAGCAGCGTCACCCGTCGCGACTACGACTTCAAGAAGCCGCTGATCCAGCTCGAAGGCGAGTCGGTCAGCCACGCCGAGCCTGAGCTGGAAGACTACGACTACCCCGGGCGCTTTCTCGACCGCGCCCGCGGCAAGCACCTGGCCACCCGCGCCCTGGAACGCCACCGCAGCGACTTCCGCCTGGCCGAAGGCCACAGCGACCAGCCCTTGCTCGCCAGCGGGCACTTCCTGACCCTGGCCAGCCACCCCAATGCCGCCTGGAATGACCTCTGGCTGCTGCTTGAAGTGACCCACCAGGGCCGCCAGCCGCAGGTGCTGGAAGAAGCCATCACCAGCGATATCGACGCGAAACATGACGGTTTCCAGCAGGGCTACCGCAACCAGTTCAGCGCCACCCCGTGGGATGCGGCCTATCGCCCGCCCCTGAACCACCCCAAGCCACGCATCCTCGGCACCCAGCGCGCCGTGGTCAGCGGCCCGGCCGGCGAAGAGATCTACTGCGACGAATTCGGCCGCATCAAGGTGCAGTTCTTCTGGGACCGCGAGGGCCAGTCCGACGACAAGTCCAGCGTGTGGATGCGTGTCGCCAGCAGTTGGGCCGGGCAGGGCATCGCCGGGCTGCAACTGCCACGCATCGGCATGGAGGTACTGGTCAGCTTCCTCGAAGGCGACCCCGACCAACCGCTGGTGACCGGCTGCCTGTACCACGGCGTGAACATGCCGCACTACAAGCTGCCTGACCTCAAGACCCTGGCCACCATCAAGAGCAAGGAATACAAGGGCAGCCGCGGCAACGAACTGCGCATCGACGACACCACCAGCGAAATCAGCATCGGCCTGCGCAGCGACCACGGCGCGAGTGCGCTGAACCTCGGCTACCTCACTCACCCCAGGCCGAGCGGCGGCGCCCCGCGCGGTGAAGGTTTCGAGCTGCGCACCGACCGCCACGGCGCCATCCGCGCTGCGGGCGGTTTGTTGCTCACCACCGAGCCCCGCGCCAACGAAGCCAAGCACCACAAGGACCTGCCCGAAACCGCCGAACGCCTGGCTACCGCCAGCGACCAGCAGGACAGCCTGGCGGAACTTGCCAAGCAGATGCAGGCCCAGGAACCCGGCGACCAGGACGACGTCGCCAAGCGTTTGCACGAGCAGCACCAGGGCATCCTCGGCAGCGGCCCGGTCAACCAGAGCGCCAACGAATTCCCCGAGTTCGCCCAGCCGCACCTGGTGCTCTCCAGCCCTGCCGGTATCGCCCTGACCACCCCGGGCCCCAACCACATCACCACCGGCGAGCACCTGGCCCTGAGCAGCACCGGCCACACCAGCCTGACCGCCGGCAAACGCCTGTTGGCCAGCGCCAGCCAAGGCATGCGCCTGTTCGTGCAGAGCCTGGGCTGGAAGCTGGTGTCGGCCTCCGGCGACATCGATATCCGCGCCCTGAAAGACAACATCAACCTGCTGGCCAAGCTCGACGTCACCGCCAACGCCGACCGCATCGTGCTCACCGCCAAGACCGAGCTGGTGCTGCAGGGCGGCGGCAGCGGCACGACCTACAACGCCGGCGGCATCACCCACGTCACCAGCGCCAACTACACCGCCAAGGCTGCGCAGTTCGCCCATATCGGCGCGGCGAGCAAGGCCGGCACCTTCCCCGAGCCGCCCAAACCGGGCAAGGGCAACCTCGAGCTGTTGTACCAGTACGCCAACAGCAAGGGCGTGAAGACTGGCGACTACGACGTGATCGACGCCCTGGGCAAGTCGATCAAGGGCAAGCTCGACGGTCAGGGTTTCAACATGGCCAGCGGCGCCGCCGCCGGCCCGCTGTGGGTCGACTTCGGCCTGGACCCGGCCGACACCTGGGCCGACGGCAGCCACTTCGGTGCTGGCGTCTGGCCGGCGAAGACCGACTTCAACGACATCGCCCCCGGCCAACAGGCCGTGGTCGGCGAGGTGCTGAGCGCCGGCAAGGGCGCCGACGGCCTGCTGGGCAAGGGCCTGGCACTGGCCCAGCAAGGCATGGACAAGGGCAAGGGATTGGTACAGAACGCGATGGCACAAGGTAAAGCGATGATCGGCCCCGGTGGCACAGGGATGCTGGAGCAGGGCAAGGCCCTGGCCGGCACTGGCATGCAACTGGCGAAAAGCGGCCAGGCCGCGCTGCAGAAGGTGCAGCAGGTCAAGGCCGCAGTCGGCGGCGACACCGGCGCCATGGCCCAACTGGCCAGCAATGTGGTGCCCGGCGCGGCGCCCGCGCTCAAGGCCGCCAACGCGGCCCGTCAGTTGCCGAGCCTGCCCACGCTCACCCCACCGCTCAACCCGGCGAAAAGCCTGAGCAGTGAGGTGCTGGCATGACCGACGCCAAGCAGCGCGAACCGCAGGTCGCCGTCGCCCCCCTCAACACCATCGATGCCAAGGACGTCGGCCGCGGCGCCGCCGCCTTCGACGCCTGGCTGCAATCGGTCAGCGGTGGCTACGTCACCCTCGAACGGATCAAGACCGTGGCCGGCGCACTGCCGGTGGTGGGCAACATCATGGCCCTGGTCGATGCCCTGGGCGACGTGGTGACCCTGGTCAAGAGCAAGAACCGCCAGCTGCTCGACTGGGTGAGCCTGGGCATCAACCTGATCGGCGTGCTGCCGGCGCCGCCGACCATGGCCGCGGCGCGCATGAGCCTGCGCCCGACCCTGTTCCTGGTGCGTCAGGAGCTGCGCAACAGCGCCAAGATGCTGCTGGGCGATTCGCTGATCACCGTGCTGATCGGCCATCTCAACGCCACCATCGCCGGCACCATCGACGACTTCGTCAAGCAGGCCCAGCCGAAGCTCGCGGGCATCCTCGCCGACGCCGGCGCGCTCGGCACCAAGATGACCAGCGAGATCGCCACGGGGCTGGAGAAGGTTGCCCTGAGCCAGTTGGACGCCAAGGGCGACATGTCGAAGGCGGGCAAACAGGCGTCCGCCGCCGCCGACAAGCTGCTCAACGATCCAAAGGCCGCCTTCAGCAACTTCTTAGGCGCGGTGCACAGTGCCTACAAGGCTGCCGGCAAGGGGCTGGCCAACAGCGCGACGAGCAAGCTGCTGCCGGACGAAATCAAGACCAAGGTGCTGGCCAACACCGGCCAGCTGCGTGCGTTGGGCCCGGAGATGGCCCGGCAGTTGAACAAGCTGGCTGACCCGGGTACGCAGATGAGCATCGGTTGGATGCTCAATGTGCTGGGCGGGGCGGTGAAGGGGTTCCGCAAGCGCAACAAGAATGGGCAGCCGGGGGTGAGCAAGCCGGGGACCACCACGCAGGTGGAGCGGGAGAAGGGCAAGGGGGAGTTGGCGGTCAGTGGGTCGCAGGCAAAAGCGGAAAGTACGCCCAGTCCCAAACGTAAGCCCTGCCCACCAGAACCCAAGGCACGTACAGGCCACAGCATCAGTTTCTCGCTGGGTTCCGAGTTCATCCTGCATACCGATTTCAGTTTGCCTGGACCGTTCCCCATCGAATGGGAGCGAACCTATCACTCGCGCCTGGCCGAATATGACCAGGGCAGCCTCGGGGCGCGCTGGATCACCGAGTTCACCACCCGTATCGACGTGGTGGGCAAGGGCCTGCTGTTCCATGACCACGACGGTCGCAGCCATGCCTTCGAGCTGCCCAAGGTCGAGAAGTCGCTGTACAACGCCATCGAGGACCTGCTGCTGGTTCGCAGCCGTGAAAACGAGCTGGTGATCTGCCGAGGTTTCGAGCGCAAGGAATACTACCTGCGCGTCGAGGATCGTTATTACCTGCAGAAGATCACCCTCAACAACGGTGCCGGTTGCATGCTGCACTATGAGCACCACCACGAGGGGCGTCCGGTGCTGTCGGACATCATTACCTTCCAGGGTGATGTGAAAGATGTGCTGCGCCACCTCGGCACCCTGATCGACGACCACGGCCATATCACCGGCCTGTGGGAAATGCGCGACGGCCAGCCGCTGAGGCAGCTGTGCGCCTACCACTACGATGACCAGGGCGATCTGACTGCTGCTCAGGATGAAAACGGCGCGGCCTGGCACTACCAGTACCAGAATCACTTGGTGACCCGGTACACCGACCGCACCGGTCGCGGCATGAACCTGCAATGGGATGGCAGTGCCTTCGATGCCAAGGCCATCCGCGAATGGGCCGACGATGGTAGCTTCGACACTAGGCTTGAGTGGGATGAGAACATCCGCCTGACCTACGTCACCGACGCCCACGGTCAGGAGACTTGGTACTACTACGACATCCAGGGTCGCCTTTATCGCGTCCGCTACCCCGACGAGCGCTCGGAATGGTTGTTCCGCGATGAGCGCAAGAAGCTTTTGCGCCACGTCCACCTGGATGGCAGTGAAGACCGCTACGACTACGACGAGCAAGGCAGCGTCATTCGCCATATCCGTGCCGACCACAGTCAGACGCACTTCGCCTATGACGACCGTCGCCACCTGATCAAGATCCGCGATGCCGAAGGTGGTTTGTGGCTGCGTGACTACGACAAGCAGGGCAACCTGGTCGAAACCACAGACCCGCTGGGCCACAAGACCGAGTTCGCCTATACGCCCTCCGGCCTGGTCAAGGCGATCAAGGACGCCAACGGCAACGAGAAGAAGCTGGCGTACAACGGGGCGGATCAGCTGGTCGAGTACACCGACTGCTCGGGCAAGACCAGCCAATGGGAGTACGACGATTTCGGCCAATTGGTGCTGTTCACCGATGCCGCGGGCAACAAGACAGTCTACGAATACAAGGCCGGCCAACTGGCCAAAGTCATTCACCCGGACAACACCGAGGAACGCTTCGAGCGCGATGCCGAAGGCCGCCTGCTGGCGCACTCCGATGCGCTGAACCGGTGTACTACCTGGGCCTACAACGCTGTTGGTCTGCTCACCGAGCGCGTGGATGCTGCTGAGCACACCCTGCATTACCGTTGGGACAAGCTCGGCCGCCTGATTGGCCTGGAGAACGAGAACGAGAGCAAGGCCACCTTCCACTTCGACCCGGTTGGTCGCCTGCTGGAAGAAAAGGGCTTCGACGGCCTGGTCACGCGGTACGAGTACGACGCTGAAAGCGGGCGTCTGAACAGCACCTATGTTGGGCAGCGTCGTACCCAGGTGACCTTCGATGCCGTGGGGCGAATCGTTTCCCGAGTTGCCAGCCAGGGCGATCAACGCGAAGAAGAGACCTTCGCCTACGACCGCAACGGCAAGCTGATCCAGGCAATCAACGCCGCCAGCAAGCTGCAATGGTTCCACGACGAAGCCGGCAACCTTACTCGCGAACATCAGCACTACCTGGGCACCGAGGTGCCGATGGTTGCGGTGTGGCAGCACGAATACGATGCGCTGAACCTGCGTACGGCGACGATTCGCCCCGACGGACACAAGGTCAGTGTGCTCACCTACGGCAGCGGTCACGTGCTGGGCATGACCCTCGACCAGCACGAACTGTTGGCCTACGAGCGCGACGACCTGCACCGCGAAGTGGCGCGGCATCAGGGCAACCAGCTGATGCAAACCCAGGCGTGGGATCCGGCCGGGCGTCTTCAGGAGCAACTGCTGGGCAGCCACGATGGCAAGTCCACCCTGCTCAAACGGCAGTATCAATACGATGCGGTTGGCCAGCTGACCGATATCCACGACACCCGCCGTGGCCATCTGGCCTATCAGTACGATCCCGTTGGTCGCTTGCTGCAAGCCACTAGCCGCCTTGGTGTCGAGACCTTTGCCTTCGACCCGGCCGGCAACCTGCTGGACGACAAGACCCAGGAACTCAATCGTCCGCTGGAAAGCGACCCACGTCGTAACAAGCTGATGGACAACCTGCTGCGTGAATACGCCGGGACCCATTACCAGTACGACGAACGCGGCAACCTGGTCCATCGTCTGCACAACGGCGAACACGCGCGACTCGGTTGGGACCTGTTCGACCGTCTGAGCCGTTTCGATGACAGCAAGCTCAGCGTGGTGTACAGCTACGACGCATTGGGCCGCCGTCTGCACAAACACTCCACTGCGCATCATCAGGACGATCCGCGTGCCGGCAGTGGCTGGAACCAGATGCAGCGCGCCAAGCGCCAGCGCGAACTGGGGTGTGGCTACACCCTTTATGGCTGGGACGGCGATACCCTCGCCTGGGAAAGCTCGCCGCCGCAGGACGAAGGCGAGACCGGGCGCACGGTGCATTACCTGTACGAGCCGGGCAACTTTGTGCCGGTTGCTCAGGCGTTGCGCAAGGAGCCGATTCGCTTGCTGCGCCAACCGGACTGGAGCGGCCGGGAGTACGACTTCGATCAGGACCCGCTGTGGCAGCACGAGGTCAAACCGCAACCGATCGACGCCATTGCCTGGTACCAATGCGACCACCTCGGTACGCCGATGGAGCTTACCGACCACACTGGCGAAGTGGCGTGGGCGGGGCAGTACAAGGCCTGGGGTGAAGTGCGCGAGGTACGCTCGGAGTGGGCCAAGCAGCTTGGGATGACGAACCCTATTCGCTTCCAGGGTCAGTACCACGATCACGAGACGGGGCTGCACTACAACCGCTATCGGTACTATGATCCGAGGGTTGGGCGGTTTGTGGGCCAGGACCCGATCAGTTATAGCGGTGGTTTCAATCTTTATGCGTATACACGTAACCCTACGACCTGGGTTGACCCGTTGGGGCTTGCAGGTAATCCCGCAAATGCGACACATGTCACGTACCATGCAATTGATAAAGAAACTGGTAAGCCTTATATAGGCTACGCAAGCATGCCAGGTGATCAGGCGGGTCGCGATGTTGTTAAATATCGTTACAATGGAAACTATGATCGCTTTGGTGGAACAGCTCCAACAGTCCTGTATCGAGGATATGGGCAAGAAGGTAAAGCAACTGCTAGAGGCCTGGAGCAGCATTATTTCCTTGAGAATGATGGCTTGGACGGTACCGCTAACCGTCAGAATCCTGTAGGCGCAGGTAACGCAAGGCGGCAAGAGTATTCTGACGCGGCAAATCGGCATTTAGAATCACAGGCGGCCAATGGCTCGGTAGTTTGCGAAATTTAAAGGTTGTATGATGAGAAAAAGAATAGTTTGGAAGTTTGGGGAGTTTGTTGTTCTTCAGGTGCGGGAGGATCTTTACACCGTTGCTCGCATGTTGAGCGGTGCAATGTTATGTGTGTACGATGTCTTTCGTCAGGAAGATTGCTGGGATGATGTTAATTGGGGTGATGTGAAACCACTGTTTCATATATTTGTCGGTGCGGTTGTTCTGAAAGAATTGGGCGTTCGAAAAATCTCAGTTGAAGGGGTGCAAGAGTGTTGTTTGACCCCGCAAAGATACTGGATTGTTGCGTATACTTCTTTGGATAAGGGGCATTTCAAAGGCGGTCGTGACACTTTCTCTCTGTACGGCGGGCGATTAGTGGATTTGAGCGGCGGCGACCGTGTAGAGACTTACGAAGCTCCGGTCATAAAACATGACTTATCAGTTGTGGAGGATCGTGAAATTATTGAGGGGCACGAGTTGGTAAATATGTGGGGTGATGAAGATCTTTCGGATAGGCTTGCACGTTATTATGATTCTGGGATAAATCGAGATGATCTGAAATTCGAGATTTTTCCAGGGCTGTGGAATGATCGAGAAGCATTGCGGCCTCTGACAAGAAGATTGCCTATTCCTATGCGTTAAGCTGGTATACGACCAACAGCTCTACCTAATTGTTTTCTGGAGGGCCTTCAGGAATCACAGGTTTAGTTAGGCATTGTTGAAGTGTTTCACCGCCGATTCATTAGTCTGGGGCGGAGGTCGGCCTGCTGCCGGCGCCGCCGACCCTGTTCCTGGTGCGCCAGGGGCTGCGTAACAGCGCCAAGATGCTGCTGGGCGATCCGCTGATCACGGTACTGATCGGCCACTTCAACGCCACTATCTCGTGCCGGTGGCCCAGCACTGCATAACCCTCGATCCGTTTGCTGCGCGAGCCCAACTGGAGCGATCGCGAGTACGACTTCGATCAGGATCCGTTGTGGCAACAAGAGATCAAACCGCAACCGATCGATGCGATCCTCTGGTACCAGTGCGACCACCTGGGCACGCCGATGGAGCTGACCGACCACACTGGCGAGGTGGCGTGGACGGCGCAGTACAAGGCCTGGGGTGAGATCAAGGAAACCCGTTCGGAGTGGGCCAAGCAGATTGGGTTGAGCAACCCGATCCGTTTCCAGGGGCAGTACCACGACCATGAGACGGGGCTGCACTACAACCGCTATCGGTACTATGATCCGAGGGCTGGGCGGTTCATAAACCAGGACCCGATCAGTTACACCGGTGGCTTGAACCTGTTTGCGTATGCGCCGAACCCTGTTGAGTGGGTTGACCCGTTAGGGTTGTGGAAAGGGCAACCGCGTCAGGCGGGTGGTAAGTTTGCGGCGGGGAAAGATCCATCCAAGCCATGCCCGTGTGAATCGGATGGTACCCATGGGAATAGCCACAATTCGACCAAACCTGCGATTGGCTACACACTGAGAGATCGAAAGTCGGGTGAGGTTATGAAGTATGGCGAAACTACAATGGGTAAAAAGCGGTACACGCAAAAATACCTCGACGATAATGGTGTGGAAATGCAAGAGGAAGCATCTGGGAGCAAGAAGGAGATGCACTCTTGGCAGCATAAAAAAATCCTTGAGTATAAGGCTGCAAATGGTGGCAAGAGGCCTCCATTAAATAAAAGTGATTACTAGGAGTCGCTGATGGATTTTTGGATGTCGAGCGAAAAGCACATTCTAGTAGGTGATTCAGAGAGAGTTGCGCGTAATACAGTTGAGCCTGTT
The DNA here is from genome assembly GCF_024749065.1 of Pseudomonas sichuanensis. NCBI lineage: Bacteria > Pseudomonadati > Pseudomonadota > Gammaproteobacteria > Pseudomonadales > Pseudomonadaceae > Pseudomonas > Pseudomonas sichuanensis. The sequence continues at coordinate 623,525 of NZ_CP087185.1, forward strand.
ATCTCTGAGTTGCTCGAAGGTGTCGAGCTCTCATGTGGTGCAAAAAAATGGAGTGTCATAACTATAGTTATGCCCGACGAGCGAGTTGGTGATTATCCGGAAGTTAAGCGTTACCACAAGGCGAGGCAAGTTATTGAGCTTCGTGTGCAACTGCCTTTCTATAAGTTTAAAGAGGCAGGTGGCTCCGAGCAAATTGGTTTGGTGCTTGATGCATTAACGCGCTCGGTCGACATGATGAAAGAGATAAAAAGCTTGAAGCTAACAGGTGAGGAATATTCCATGCTAAAAAAAATCGTTGAGAAGGCCCGGTTGGAGCTAAAAGTCTAGGGCAGAATTATATGAGTCGCCGAGGGGGAGCGTGATTACTTGCTCCCAGAGGCGGCACTTATTGGCAGGCAAACTGAGCAGATTGGCCTGCACAATCCAATCCGCTTTCAGGGGCAGTATCACGACTCTGAGGCAGGGCTAAACTAGAGCCGCAATCGCGACTATGATCCGAAGGCTGGGCGATTCATAAACTGGGAATCGATCAGTCTCATCGGTGGCTTGAGCATATTTGCTTATGCGCCTACGAGAGGTAGTAAGCGTCTATCGCTAATATGAGCGTCTATTAAATTGGTGCTTTATGATATTTGGAGTGACCAGTGAGCAGCATGCGCTTATCGGTGATGCGGAGCATATTGCACGCAACAAAATATAGCCGGTTATGGTGCGATTGCTGGAGGATGTTGTCCTCGAATGTGGTGCGGAGAAAATGACTTTTATCTCTATTGTGATGCCTGAGGAATTGGTTGCTGAGTATCCTGAGGTTAAGCGCTATCACAAAGCTAGAAAAGTCGTTGAGGCACGTGTGCAGCTTCCTTTTTATGAGTTCAAGTAGGCGGATAGTGTCCAGCAGGTGGGGTTGATGCTCGATGCGCTGGTTCGATAAATTGATATGCTTGGTAAGATAAGAAGCTTGAGGCTTACGAGGAGCGACTATTACATGCTCAAGAGAACAGTTGAAAAGGCGCGAGTACAACTGGCAGCTGACTTGCATTGAAGTGAAAGGGGAGTAATTACTCGTCTACTACAGGCCTCCGGAAGCGGAAATAGCATGGCTATGGATAATAAGTTTACAGCGATATGTTTTAATTCCTCTAGAGAAGAGGATGCTCTGATAGTCGGTTTTGCGGATAGCCATGATGAGCCTTCGGAGTTCATCATTTTACAAAGATCGGATGAGATTGATGATCAGGATGAAGACCTTGGGCAGGATACTTATTATGTTGAGGTTGGAAGTCCGGGTGTTGCTGGTTATGGTGGCCTAAAGAAGGTAGAGATTTTTGTAGATAAGGTTGTATTTAGTTTCGTTGAAGCCTATGGATGGGTGCAGTCACTCAACTCAGTTCAAGTCAATATTTCAAGCTCTGTCGTGGAAAGCGAAGAGATTTTTTTGGCTTTAAATGATGTTTTCATGGGGGAAGTAACTCTTCTTAGGTACTGACTTAACTCTGTATAGGCGCCGGTAGCACCGCTTGCTTTGTGGCTAATGGCCTGTGCCGAGCAGGGTCTATCATCAGGGCCACCAGCTGATGCAAAACCATGCCTAAGAATCAGCAGGGCGCTTACAAGAGAAACTCCTGGGTGGTCATGACGGTAAGTCCACGCTGCTCAAGCGCTGGGATCCATTCGATGCAGTCGGCCAACAGGCCGATATCCGCGATACCCGCCGTGGTCACCTGGCCTATCAGTACGATCTGGTTGGCTGCCCGCTGCAAACCACCAGCCGCCTCGGTGCCGAGACCTATGCCTTCGATCCGGCAGGCAATCTGCTGGACGAGGAAACTTAGGAACTAAATCGCCCGCTGGGGAGCGATCCACGCAGTAACAAGATGGACATGCGGAGGCCAGCATTATCAAAAGGTACGCAGAGAAAAATAATATGATGATGCAGGAAAATGCGGCCAGCAGGCCAATATGCGTGAACTGCGAGGAAACAATCATGGGGTATGGTGCCAAGCCTGTGTCGCCGTTGAAGCGGAATAGAGGTTGAGAGCATGAGTGATGATGAGCGAGTTGGGCTTTATGTCGTGCTGAAGTCACTTGATCGCCTTACGGTGCTGTTAGAGGGCAAAGGTATCGTAATCCCGACCGTATTTATTGGTTTGCTCGATCAGGCATGGAGGTGGCTTGCGGAAGGCAAAAAAGTCACTCTCAAAGGGGTAGAGAAAGCCATGCGAAGCACTGTTGTTGATGAGCAAGATGCTAAAGCAGAGGGTATTCTGCTAAATATGTACTTGTACGCTCTGTCAGATCTTGCTCAGTATTTCAAAGAGGGTGAACTTGAGAGCTTGGAGTGTGTGGAGGCAGCTGTTATTGATTTTTATGACTTCTATGTAGCTCAGATGCATTTGGAGAGCATAGGTGGTACAGGGGCGGTAGTGTTCAGCGCCGCTCAAGAAACAGCGGTGAAGGAGGATCCGATCTTCGCCGGTGAATTATCAATGTTAAGCGCTGATCGTGCATTTTCCAAAAAACAGGTCGGTTGGTCAGGTATTGAATCGACTCGTTGAGGCATTACTTTTCGCTGGGGAAATAAGTTATTGGTGACATTTAAAGCAATTAACTCACTACGCCTTGGCTCGATCATTGAGTGCAGGTCCAAGGCCCTTGCCAGCAGCGGCCTACAACTGGCAAGAAGTGGCCAGGCTGCGCATGTGAAATAGAGTGTATCTGGAGCATGCCAGTAATAAATCGTTGTCAAAAATTGAGGTGCAGAAAAATATCAGATCAAGGAAGATAAAGGTCTGGATTATATAGAGGCTGACGTTGAGGATAGCAGGTTGGAGTGGGTGGGCAAGTCCCGCTATCATAAACAATAGTTGGCGGTCAAAGGTGATCTTGAACTGAGAAATCATACGGTGGTGCGAAGGAAGTTATATGAGAATTGAGAATGAAGAAATCTCCCTGAGCAGGAAAGATGTGGACGCCATATTGAGAGAGGTAGAGTTTATCTTGGTGTCGCTTGGAAGATTGAATCGGCACTATGAAAGTGAGTCAATTGCGGACCTAGCAGATTGTGAAGATTACTGTGCGGCGATCACGAAATTTATTGATTCCGAGCGGGTGACTGACAGGTTGGCAAAAATGAGAATGATAATTTCTTCAAAATTCGATGATACGCTAGGCGATGATGATATGGATGATCTGGAGAGGGTTTTGGATAAAATTGAGTTTTGGGAGCGGCCGGGGGATGTATAGCTTCGGCGGTTCAGAGTGGATCAAAATTTAACTCAGTAGGGAGGGGAAGTAGTTGCGTGAAGAACAAGATGTAACAATCTCTGGTGAAGAGGCTGTAGATATTCTTTGGGAGTTGGAGTACCTCCTGATTTCATTAAGGAATATCGGGCTGCATTACTATATGCGTGAAGAGGTTGCCGCGAAAGATGAAAGGGGCTATCGCGTGGAAACTGCAAGGTTTATATGTGATTCTCAAATGATTTCTAGGCTGGAGAAGATTAAAGGTAAGCTTTCGGATAGGTTTGAGGCGTGCTGTGGTCGAGAGGAGTTGGATTTGCTCCGTAAGAAGCTTAAAAGGAAACGTTTTTGGAAAGCGGAGTGATTTCTAAAGATGAAAGGGGACAGATTTGTTTTTTATTCTAATTTCTGCCGGCTGGGATCAAGTGGCGCAGAACTGAAGTTCCGGCAGAGAAATTTAACTTGATTCGATAGGCTTTTTGACGGGCAAAGCAGGCGGACAACAGTCGGTTTGTGGACGAGCCTACGCAAGTCGCCGCTAAATGCATCTAGCAAAAGAATCAGGCTGGACAGAAGTTAGGGTTGAGAAAATAAATCTGTTCCCTTTTTTAAGTGGCTGAACTCACGAAGCTCAAGGGTGTTTCACAAGCGAATCACGGTAGTGGAATAAGCTCTGTCAATAGGTAAGCCAGATGAATTACTTGAAATGTAATGTTTTTGAACTGTGCTTGAGCTATTTGATGGGTGCGTCAAGCATCAAAGCTGAGACGTTTGGCTTGAGGGCCTTTGGCGAGGCTGAGCTTAAAACAGAAAATTTTGATATGGTTGGCGATGCAGATGATTTTTGCCTCTATGAGAAGGACTATCTCGCTGTCCATTTCGTGCGCTCCGTGGATGTGATACTAAAGCGTTATTTTTTCAATGGAAGAGAAAGTGGTTGTGGTATTTCTCTCTCGCCGGGTGTTCGATTAGTTCCTTTGCTGAAAAGGATTATTTCACGGGGCCTAAGTGTGGAGTTTTATTTGCACGAGGGTGCTCTTGATGGGGCGGTGGTGGTCGGAGGGAATTCGATAGTAAGATTTTCTGAGAATCGCTCAGGTACGGCATACGAGGTGCGGGATTTGGAGTCGGATCAGCTCCTGAATAATGAGGAGGCTGCCGTAAGCTCAATTAGAAAATCGATGTCTCGCATTTTAGTTGCAACGCCGCAAGACAGGGGCAAGGTGGTGGCTCTTGATCGACTGCTCACGTACTTAAAAAGGCGAGGAGTTTTACAGCCGTGACCCACGATTACCTCTAGAGTCAAAAGTGCGAATCTCTCAAGGGTTCAAGCTGACCGGCATCTGTTCCAAAGGCAGCTACTTCAGCGGTAATATTTGGACGGCCAAAAACCGGTTTCGCGAAGTTGTTCTCAGACAGCAGGCCGTGGACGTTGGAGTCAAGAGAGGCTGGATTAGGACCTTGCCGCGTTGAACCATTAGTGGGATTCCAAGAGCTTGAGGCAATCGGGGTACACCTAATCGTAATCAGTAAGACGATCCACAATCCCGCAGACCTGCCTACCGTTCGAAAAAGGCCGCATAGATCATGAGCTACGAATACCGCCTTGTTTTTGATGACCCTGCTGCGTTGCAGCGAGTTATCGAAAGAATTCGCACCTGTAAGGCGCATGTCGGAGAGGGTGAAGGAGTTGTGTGTCTCAAAGATCAGAAACAGTCAACATTAGCTGCTTATGATGTGCGGCTGACCAGGCTTGGCTCACTTTCTGCGTGGTTGGAGGTCAGTTTTAGGTCGCTGGAGTTGTATGAGCTCTTTAGTACTTCATTGGCAGGGGCAAATGTGAGGTGCTTTGAAGATGGCGACCTTGATGACGAGGTGACCCTGAGAGAGGCGTTCAGGATTAAAAATTGAACCATTTAGCAGAGCTAAAGAAGGAAAAGCTCGCTGCCGTTAGTCGCGCTGCACGGTCCCTCGCATTTCCAAAGGGAAGGGCCAATAGCAATACCCACAAACCGAGGTACACTTGTTGAGCTATGGCTCGCGAGCGACCTTGTCCGATGCACGGCAGGTTTACACGGATGCAGACGCTGATGTAGCACAACGAAGGAAAGTTGATTTGACGGACATTCAGATAACCCGCCTGGAAAAACTGTTGTCGATCACAGGTGAGCCCCTGGCCCTGCCCGACACGCTCGATGCACGTAGTCGCGCCCTGGCGGGCCCGCGGGCCAATGAACTCGAAAGCCTGCTCTTGCGGTGCAATGGCTTCTACGCCTTTGAAAGCGCTTTGCATGTGTTCGCCACAGGGGCCACCGCGCCGGGCAGCGAATCCAGCCTGCAGCAGTGGAATGACCCGGAGTTGTGGCGCTTCGAATTTCCTGAACTGGAGGAAGCGCCAGTGTTGTTCTTCGCCGAGGACGTATTCGGTGTGCAGTTCTGCCTGCGCCAGGGCCAGGTGCACACATTCGACCCGGAAACAGGCGGGTTCGAATACCTGGCTGATGACCTGGAGGGTTGGGCAGCAGCAGTTCTGGCGGATTACAAGGTGCTGACCGGTTGGCCCCTGGCGAACGCCTGGCAAACGCTGCACGGCCCCCTGGCCCAGGGCCAGCGATTGCTGCCACTCACCGGGTTTGCCTTCGGTGGATCGTTCTCGGTGGATAACCTGCACGCAGGCAATGCCATCGAGGGCATGCGCTACCGGGGTTGCATCGCACGGCAGATGGCAGGAGTGGCCGATGGCTCGGTGGTAAAACTCTCAGTGCCCTGACGGGCTGCCCTTGTCACCCTCAGCACATCAATCGGACTGATGGCCTATAGCCTCTGATCTGCCACGCCATGTTAGGCTTTGCCACCGGCATCGACGCCACCTTACTGACACGGAGTTCCCCCATGAAAGACATCATCCGCCTCGGCGATTCCACCACCCACGGTGGCAAGGTGCTCGGCTCCTTCGGCAACACCAACGTCAACGGCAAGCCCATCGCCGGTGTCGGGCACATGGTCAGCTGCCCGCTGTGCAAGGGCGTGTTCCCCATCGTCGAAGGCAGCGCCACCTACAACGTCGACGGCACCCCGGTCGCCCTCGATGGCCACAAGACCGCCTGCGGCGCGGCGCTGATCGCCAGCGGCCCGAAAAGCGGTGTCGCCAGCTGAAATTGGCCTGAGGGGACGACACATACCCAGTGGGCAACCGTCTTCTTGTACAGGTCGGGCTGGCCGGTGCCAGACTCCGCGTCGCCGGCATCGCGGGGCAAGCCCGATCCCACGCCATGCAGACTGCCCGAAAAGCGGTGTCGCCAGCTGAGATTGGCCTGCGGGGACGACACATACCCAGTGGGCAACCGTCTTCTTGTACAGGCCGGGCTGGCCGCTGCCAGACTCCGCGTCGCCGGCATCGCGGGGCAAGCCCGCTCCCACGCCATGCAGACTGCTCGAAATGCAGTTCCATGCACGACAAGGAAGCCTGATTGATGGATGGGTATCTCGGGGATGCGGTGACCCTCTAGTTCACCGCGTAACCTGTGGGAGCGGGTTTACCCGCGAAAGCGCCGGGCGCTTCACCTTCGTTTTCACGGGCAAGCGTTGAGCCAAGCAGCCGGTTGACCTCATGCAGGTCGCTTTCCATCAGGCCGCCCACGGCTGCCTTCAAGCGCAGCTGGGCCTGCAGGGTGTCGTAGCGCGCTCGGGACAGCTGTTGCACGATGTCGGTGAAACGCCCCTGGGCCTCCAGCACGTCGATGCTCACGCGCACCCCCACCCGGTATCCAAGCCGGTTGGCCTCCAACGCCGATCTGGCCGAGATTCTCGCCGCCTCCAGCGCCTGCACCTGGGCCCTGCCATCGAGTACACCCAGCCAGGCCTCACGCACCTGCAACTGCGCGGTGCGCTTGGCTTCCTCGTACTGGGCCTCGCCTTGGGCGCTCAATGCCTGGGCCTGGCGCACCGCCGAGCTGGGGCGCCCACCCGCGTACAGCGGCAGGCTCAGGCGCAGGCTGACACTGGTAAGGTCGCTGCGCGCGGCGCCGATGTTCGGCTGCTGCTGCACCCCTTGGCTTGCCACCAGGTCGAGCGTAGGCAGGTGCTCGGCCTTGCGGCTGCGCACTTCGTTTTGCGCGATGGCCAGGCGCAAGGCTTGCGTCTGGACCTCGTAGGCGTCTTGCTGCGCCGCAGCCAACCAGGCGCCGATATTGGCGGGGTACGGTGGGGCCAGGCTCACGCCCTCGCGCAGGCCCTGCAGGGGGCCGGGGGTTCGGCCGATGATCCGCGCCAGTCCGTGGCGGGCCAGTTCGACCTGGCTGGCGGCCTTGATCGATGCAGCCAGGGCCGCGTCGGCGCTGGCTTGTGCCTCGTGCACGTCGGCAATGCTGACGTTGCCCAGCTCGAAATGCTTGCGGGCGCTGGCCAGTTGCTGGGTATCGGCGGCATGCTGCTGGCGCAGGGCATCCACGCTTGCCTCCGCGCTCAGGATCGCGAAGTAGGCTTCGGCCACGCGCAGCAACAGCGCCTGGCGCGCTTCGTGGTAGCGACTGATGGCCAGGGCGGTCTGTTGGCTGCCCTGCTGGTACTGGACCCAGTTCTGCCAACGGAACAGCGGTTGCACCAGTTGGATGCTGTAGGTCCGGCTCTGGCGGCGATGAGTCATCGCCCCGTTGTCGAGCTGGTACTGGGTGCGGTTCCAGGCGTTCTGCGCCTGCAGGGACAGTTCGGGCAGCAGGCCGGCGCGGGCTTGTACCTTGGCTTCCAGCCCTGCCTGGTGTTCGGCCTTGGCCGCCGACCATTGCTGGTCGTTGAGCAGGGCGCCCTGGTAAATGCTTAGCAGGTCGTCGGCCTGGGTGGGCAGCGCCAGGCACCCCAGCGCCAAGGCGAGCAGGCGTGCGGCAATGGGCATCAGGCAGGCTCCGGCAGGGCTGCGCGCCGCCAGTCTTCGACGATCGCTCCTTTCTCAAGGCGCACCACGCGGCTGGCCAGGGCAATGGTTTCCTGGCGATGGGCGATGCTGACGCGGGTCATGCGCATTTGCTGCATGGCTTTTGCCACGCATTGCTCACTGTGCAGGTCCAGGTGGCTGGTGGCTTCGTCCAGGGCCAGGATCTTCGGTTGCTTGTACAGCGCCCGAGCCAGCAGCAAGCGTTGTCGCTGGCCGCCGGACAGGCCGCTGCCCATCTCCGCCACCAGGGTCTGGTAGCCCATGGGCATCTGACTGATCGTGTCGTGGATATGGGCATGCCGCGCCGCCGTTTCGATCCCGCCCTGGTCGGCGTGAGGATCGAAGCAGGCGATGTTCTCGGCGAGGGAGCCGGCCAGCAGATGGTCATCCTGCATCACCGAACCCACCAGGCCGCGCAGCCCCTCGACTCCCATTTGGCGCACAGGTATATCGCCGATCCGTATTTCGCCTTCAGCGGGTTGCAGCAGGCCGAGCATCAGTTTGAACAGCGTGGACTTGCCGCAGCCCGATGCGCCGACGATCGCCAGCGAGTCGCCGGCAGCAATGGTCAGGGACAGGTTACGCAGGATCCAGGGCTCCCCTTCGGCATAGCGGAAGGAAACATCCCGGAACTCCAGGCAGGGCTCGATGCGCTGCATGTCGGTTTCCAGCTGCGTCATCGGCTCGGTGGGTTCCAGAGCGATATCCGCCAGGCGCTCGGCATGCAACGACAGCATCCTGATCTCGACCCCCAGGTCGATCAATTTGCTGGCGCGCCCGGTGAACTGGCTCTTGTAGGCCAGGAAGGCGAGCAACATGCCCAGCGACAGCCCGCCCTCCAGCACCGCCAGGCCGCCGATATACAACAGCAACATGCCTTCAATGCCGAAGATCAGGGTATTGAGGCTGGCGAATGCCAACAGCATCTTCTGGGTGGCGACGTCGCGATTCTGCACATCGGCCAGCAGGTTCTGCCAGGTGGCCAGGCGCGCCGAGGTCATGTTGAACAGCTTCAGTGGCATGACCGTGCGGATGGTTTCGAGGAAGTACGAGTTCTCCCGGGCGGCCAGCACGATTCGCTCCTCCGAGGCATTGCGCAAGGGGTGGTAGAACGCCAGGCGCAGGGCCGCGTACAGCAGCACCGCCACCCCGACGATGCCGGTCAGCGTGGTGCTGTACAACAGCATCATGCCCAAGGTAATGAAGGTGACCAGGGCATCCAGCACCACGGTGATGGCGCCATTGGTGAAGACCGTGCGAATGGCCGCCAGCGACTGGAAACGTGCGGTGATGTCCCCCAGCTGGCGCTTTTCGAAGAACGGCCAGGGCAGGCGCAACAGGTGGTTGAAGAGGTTGCCTGACCATTGCAGGGCCAGTTGCTGGTTGAGGCGCAGGTTCATCCAGCCCCGGGCCATGCGCAGGGCGAAGTCGATCAGCATCAGCAGGCAGCCCCCTATCACGGCCAGGAGCAACAATTGGCGGTCGGCGGAAACCAGGGCGCCGTCGACCACCCACTGCGTGACTTGGGGCGAGAGCAGGGCCACCACCTCCAGCGCCAGGGCCAGCACCAGGATGTTGCCCAGCGCACGCTTGAGCCCCTGTACCCGGCCGGTCAACGCCCTCAGCCGCAGGCGCGGCTTGTGCTGGGCGGGCACGAACTCGGCGTTGGGCGAAAGCTCCAGGGCCACCCCGGTAAAGTGCCGAGAGGCTTCTTCCAACGTGATCATCTGGCGGCCCCGGGCGGGGTCGAGAATCACCAGGCGGCCGGCCTTGAACGCCTCCAGCACCACGAAATGGTTCAGGTTCCAGTGCAGGATGCAGGGGGTGCGCAGCTGGCGGATTTCCTCGAGTTCAAGGCGCAATGGCCGGCAGGTGAACGCCAGCTGCTGAGCGTGGCGGATCAGTTGCGCCAGGCTGGTGCCTTTACTTGAAACGGCAAAGCGCCGGCGCAGGGTCGCCAGGTCCAGATGCAGGCCATGGGTGGCGGCGATCATCACCAGACAGGCCAGGCCGCACTCCTGGCTTTCGGCCTGCAGGGTCACGCGCATGGTCTGAATATCCTGACTGGAGAGGGCAGCCTGCTGCTCATGGGCGGCTCAACTCCAGGATGTCCTGACAGCACAGGTCGTGAATCAGGGTTCGAAGTTTGCTGGGGGGCATATCGGCCAGGACAGCGATCAGTTGGTCCAGACGGACTCCCGGCTGGTCATCAATGCAGCGCACCACGCGCAACGCCGATTCATCCAGGGTGATTCGAGAACCATTGGCGATCAGGTGACCCTGAGCGATCGACGCGGTGCGGTTGGCGGCAAGTCGTAACTGGGCATCATCTGGTAAAGGTGCCATGGCGGGGTTGCCGAAGAGATCTATGGCCAGTGGCGTATCGATACGTTGGGCCGCGTCAAAAGCCTCCATGAACTGTTGGTAGTGATCAGCATCGGTGAGGCGTTCGGCCAGATGGGCGGCGAGTGACGACAGGTTGTCGCGGTCGTGCTCGAAGCTGCTCATCGACTGGCGCGCTGCCAGTAGCTCCGGGAGCTTTTGCGTTGTCCAGTGCAAGTAGTCCAGGGTGTGGGCAGGGAAGGTGCCGACGGAAAGATGGAAGGTTTCTTCCTCGAAGGGCAGCGGGTTGTGCCACCAGCCTCGCGGCAGGTAAAGGATGTCGCCTGGCTCGAGGACAAGATCCATGCAGGGTTCGGTTGGGCAGGGATAGTCATGCTCCAGGTCTTTGCTCTGCTGCATGAACAATGGCTCGGCGAAACTTGGCGGGTAGATGAGCCAGCGTTTGCGACCGATCAATTGGATGGCGAATATGTCCCGGGTGTCCCAGTGGGTCTGGAAGGATGCCTGGCGGCCGAAGGCGGCATACACGCTGCTGACGGTTTGTCGGCCTGTGAAGTGCGCCACCTGGCGGGCCAGGGCGTGGATCTTGGGTTCGTTGACGAGCTTGTTGGCGATCAGGGTTGCGCCATTCTTGAGACGCTCATAGACCGCCGACTTGATCAGTCGGTGCCTGACCATGCCGACGTCATAGAAGGTTTCGATGTACTCCTGCTTGGGGACCAGGCCGTTGTGGAGGATCTTGAAGTCGTCTGTATCAATAGACGCTCGCTCGATGATCTCATTGGCGTCGGGCCAGGAAAAAGATAGCGGTGTGCTAATGGCGTTACTGATTACAAGTGGCGATTTACCTTGGTGAAGGCGAGTGAAGTCGTGCTTCGTGATTTTGAAGTCAATGATCATGGTTGTCGGTATGAAAGATATCTTGAGGCCGGTGTTTGGAGTGTTAATTATGTGTGGTCTAGTTTTCCAGGCACAGGTGATTTATCAACTGATGCGACCATCTGTTGGAGAGGTAAGCTGATAGGATGGTTGAAGGGAATACTAATAGGAAAATATCAAGCGACTTTGATGTTCGCCAGCCGGATATCAAAAGCAGTGCCTTGATGATTAGTACGCCGGCCAGCATTAAGAGTGATGATGAGAAAAACTGTACGGCGCCAACACAAGTCATATTTGGTTTCTCTGAGTAAGGATGGATTTTATGTTCATCAGGGGGACGTTACTCAACGGTTGTAGTTGGCTCCGGAAGTATCCAGCCCACGCCTTATCACTTCACCAATCATTCCCCAATAAAAACTAATTTTTCCAACCGTTATGAAAGCTGTGGCATTGGAATAGACTCCAGTAGGTTCGCCAATGATTAGATTGGACGGATTGCTCGGGAGAGAATGTATTTCTGCTTTGTGAGGTTGAAGTTATTTGAGGTTTCTGTTGTTAGTTTGTCAGTCCGAGCAGGGAACCTAACGCCTGTGAATAAGTGGTTGTGATGTGAGCAGCAATTATGGCGGGCGCTCCGGTGAGCAATGAAAATTCTAGAGGTTCTGGAATTCTTGGTTTAAAAATTAGAAGAAGTATTTTTATTAGGGTGCAACTGATCAGTGCTACGCCTACTGTAAGGCTGAGCCTGATTGCTTCAAGGGGCTCCATGTCTATCACTCGATTATGCCTAAGGCGATGGCCAGTGTGCGTGACAATTTATCGGCGATGTGGAGCGCTGTTAATGTGGAGAAGGTGATGGCGAACGGAAGATATAATGGGTCTGATATGTCTTTCTTGAAATAAAAAAGTATGTGCTTTGTTGCAAGCACGATTGTCAGGCTTGCGCCTATTGTGAGTGCAAATTTTAATGCATCTAAGGCATCCATATTTTAATTGTCCATAGCTGATGGCGCGCATTGGAAGTGTGGTTTTAACGGCTATCGGTTGTAGTTAGTCCCGGCGGCATTCATCCAATTACTCATCATTCCGCCTGCCATTCCGCCATAAAAACTGGCCTGTGTGCCTGCGATAGCTCCGGCTGCAACGGCTTGCGCACCCGCAGGGCCTGCGATGAAGCCGCTGATGGCACCTGCCGCTACAGTCGTTGCGAAACCATTCATTGAGCCTTCACCTGTCATGCTTTGGTACCCGATGTAGCCGGCCCCGGCGATGGCTGCATTGACAACAGCTCCGGGGATACCGTACCCGCCTGCGATCAGCTCGAGTTCTTCGATTAGTAAATCCTTCATAGCGTGTCTCCTGAAATATGGGGTAGTAGGTAGTTGTTTACCTTCGGTTGAATCGCTTGGTGTAAATCTAATTTGAGTCTAAAGCTTTATGTTTGGCTTTCAGAACGGGTAGCGCTGTAATGCTGCACTCGTTTGATGCGCCTTCATATCCGACAGGTGTCGTGGTGGCCTGATAAATGCGCTGCCATCAATGTCGAGCGAGAGTGCGTGCAGTGTTTTCGAAGCAGCGATGACACATGGTCGCGTACCGTGTAATCGCTGATATGTAAATCAATTGCGATCTGCTTGTTGGTCTTGCCGAGCAACAGCAGCCGCAGTACTTCTGACTCACGTGGTGTCAAATTCATCGTTTCCCCGTAATAGTTGGGCATCGCCCTTGTTGAAAATGCTTAATCCCGTAATCGCCCCGTTACCGAATACAAAGGCTCCAACGCCCATTCATACAGCCGCCGTCGGTCCTGGATGACATCCGCCTCCAGCAACATGCCCGCTTGTAATGGCTGCTCATGCCCAAAGACCCTGATGCTGTTCGCGTCGAGCGCCACCGTGACCCCATAGAACAGTTCAGGTGGCCCGCCCTGGCCTTGCAGCGACGAGGCGATATGGGACGGCAGCTCCTGAACGGCATAGGGGCTTTGGGTGATACTCACCACTCGGCCCCGAGCCATGCCGAACTTCTGGTACGGATAGGCGGCATAGCGCATCAACACTGGCTGCCCTGGCTCGATGAAACCGGCCTGACGGGACGCTGCATACAAATGAGCGTTCAAGTTCGAACCCTCCGGCAGCAAGCTGGCGAGCACCGTGCCCGCGCTGACTTGCTGGCCGACTTGTACGTTCAAGCCGGTAACCGTCCCGGCATGGGGCGCCACGATCCTTGTTTCGCTACGTGCTCCGTTTTCCGCCTGCTCTTGCTTGATCTGAGCCATGGCCCCGTCCACGTCACTCGTCTCGTCGCGGTGGCGCAAACCTGCTTCCTGCTGCTGGGCCAGTAGCCCAGTGCGTTCGCGCTCTAGGCCGGCACGTGCACGTTGGGTAGCCTGCAGTTGGCCTTGCAGGGCCAATAACTCGCTCTCGGCGGTCTGCAATTGGGCAGCGGCAATGAACCCGGCCGCTGCCAGTTGCTGTTGGCGTGCAAAGTGGGCATGCGCCAGTTCCACCCGGCGTTTCAGAAGGCGGTGTTCTTCGCTGAACTGACGAAGCTCGCTGGCGATGGTGGTGAGGCGGCTGTCGAGCATCCGCTGTTGCCCCGACAAGCGTTCATCCGCCAGGGCCTGGCGCCTCTCGAGTATTACCTGGCGCTTTTGCAGTTGCTCGGCAATCAATGCCTGCGTGTCACCCAGCCCTGATTGACGTTCACCCGAGATCACTACCAGCACATCACCTTTGTCGACGCGTTGCCCCTCTGTGGCCAGCACCTCGCTGAGGATCCCGGTGCCGGGCGCGCTCAGGCGCAACATACCCTGCTCGGGCATCAACAGGCCGTGCAAGGTGGCCTTGCGTGTGTAGCTGCCGAAGTAGGCGAACGCCGAGATCATGACGATTAGAAGACCGGCCAGCAGGGCTATCAACCAATAGCTCAGGGGCTGATCGACAAGGACCTTGCCGAGTTGTTGTGCCCGCGATGCGCAAACGGCTTCGGGTCGATACAGGGGCTGGGTGGGTAATGGCGCAGAGGGCATTGGCTGGCGAAATCTTGGGCGTGTGGGGTTGGCAGAAGGAAAGTAGCGGCTCCGCCTGCGAGTCGATGCCGTCCATCACGCCCTGGCAGGTAGGAATGCTCCCGCTGATCCGTGGCCCCGGGAGAGTGCGGCATGAACCCGGCACTCACTCCAATCATGACCCAGGTCATCCCCCTTCCCGAATTCTTGACTAGTCTTAACCGTTGGCGGCCTATGTGTGCCGCCACCGTGAAGTCCCTGAGGCGCCGGCCATGTCCCGCGCGCCCGAGAACCTGATCAGGAGTGCACGATGGACCTCAACCGTCGGCAATTCTTCAAGGTCGCCGCCGTCGGCCTTGGAGGCTCGAGCCTTGCGGCGTTGGGCATGGCCCCAACCCCCGCATTTGCCGAGCAGGTGCGCCACTTCAAGCTGGCGCACACCAAAGAAACCCGTAACACCTGCCCCTACTGCTCGGTCGGCTGCGGCCTGATCATGTACAGCCAGGGCGATGCGGGCAAAAACGTCAAACAGAGCATCATCCACATCGAGGGCGACGCGGACCATCCGGTCAACCGCGGCACCCTGTGCCCCAAAGGCGCGGGCCTGCTGGACTTTATCCACAGCCCGAGCCGCCTCAAGTACCCCGAGATCCGCAAGCCGGGCAGCAAGGAATGGACCCGCATCGAGTGGGACGAAGCCCTCGACCGCATCGCCGACCTGATGAAAAAGGACCGCGATGCCAACTTCATCGAGAAGAACGCCCAGGGCCAGACGGTCAACCGTTGGCTCACCACGGGCTTCCTTGCCGCGTCCGCCGCTTCCAGCGAAGCGGGCTACCTGACGCACAAGGTGATCCGTTCGACCGGCATGCTGGGGTTCGATAACCAGGCGCGTGTCTGACACGGCCCGACGGTGGCAAGTCTTGCCCCGACGTACGGCCGTGGCGCGATGACCAATCACTGGTCTGACATCGCCAACGCAAACCTGGTCCTGGTGATGGGCGGCAATGCCGCTGAAGCGCACCCGTGCGGCTTCAAGTGGGTGACCGAAGCCAAGGCGCACAACAAGGCGCGGCTGATCGTGGTCGACCCGCGGTTCACCCGTACCGCTTCGGTAGCCGATTACTACGCACCGATTCGCACCGGCAGCGACATCGCCTTCATGGGCGGGCTGATCAACTACCTGCTGAGCAACGACAAGATCCAGCACGAGTACGTGCGCAACTACACCGACGTGTCGTTCATCGTCAAAGAAAGCTATGGCTTCGAGGACGGGCTGTTCAGCGGCTATGACGCGGCCAAGCGCGTGTACGCCGACAAGTCCGGCTGGGGCTACGAGCTGGGCGAGGATGGCTTTGCCAAGGTCGACCCGACCTTGCAGCACCCGCGTTGCGTCTACCAGCTGATGAAGCAGCACTACAGCCGCTACACGCCGGAGCTGGCGAGCATGACCTGCGGCATGCCCCAGGACCAGATGATGAAAGTCTGGGAAGAGATCGCCACCTGCTCGGTGCCGGGCAAGACCATGACGATCCTCTACGCCCTGGGCTGGACCCAGCACTCCATCGGCGCGCAGATCATCCGCAGTGCGGCCATGGTGCAGTTGCTGCTGGGCAACGTCGGCATGCCGGGTGGCGGGGTCAACGCCCTGCGCGGGCACTCCAACATCCAGGGCCTGACCGACCTGGGCCTGCTGTCGAACTCGCTGCCGGGTTACCTCACCCTGGCTGGCGATGCCGAGCAGGACTACGCCAGCTACATCGACAAGCGCGCCTCCAAACCGCTGCGCCCCGGGCAGTTGTCGTACTGGCAGAACTACGGCAAGTTCCACGTCAGCCTGATGAAGGCCTGGTACGGCGCCAACGCCACCGCCGAAAACAACTGGGGCTACGACTGGCTGCCCAAGCTCGACGTGCCGGCCTACGACGTGCTGCGCATGTTCGAGATGATGGGCCAGGGCAAGGTCAACGGCTACATGTGCCAGGGCTTCAACCCGATTGCCGCGCTGCCGGACAAGAACCGCGTCACCGCCGCGCTGGCCAAGCTCAAGTGGCTGGTGATCATGGACCCGCTGGCCACCGAAACCTCCGAGTTCTGGCGTAACGCCGGCCCGTTCAACGACGTCGACACGGCCAACATCCAAACCGAGGTGATTCGCCTGCCCACCACCTGCTTCGCCGAGGAAGACGGCTCGCTGGTCAACAGCAGCCGCTGGCTGCAGTGGCACTGGAAGGGCGCCGACGGCCCGGGCGAAACCCGCACCGACGTGCACATCATGAGCGAACTGTTCCTGCGCCTGCGCAAGCGTTACCAGGCCGAGGGCGGCGCTTACCCCGACGCGATGCTCAACATCAGCTGGCCCTACAAGGTCCCTGAAGAGCCATCCCCCGAGGAGCTGGCCAAGGAGATGAACGGCTGGGCGGTCAGCGACCTCACCGACGCCAGCGGCGCCACGCTCAAGGCCGGGCAACAGCTGGCCGGCTTCGCCCAGATGAAGGACGACGGCAGCACGGCGTCCGGGTGCTGGATCTTCGCCGGCAGCTGGACCGAGCAGGGCAACCAGATGGCCCGCCGCGACAACAGCGACCCGTACGGCATGCACCAGGTGCAGAACTGGGCCTGGGCCTGGCCGGCCAACCGTCGCATCCTCTACAACCGCGCCTCCAGCGACCCGCAAGGCAAGCCGTGGGACCCGGAGAAAAAACGCCTGGTGTGGTGGAACGGCAAGGCCTGGACCGGCACCGACGTGCCGGACTTCAAGGTCGACTCGCCGCCGGAAGCGGGGATGAACCCGTTCATCATGAACCCCGAGGGCGTGGCCCGGTTCTTCGCCATCGACAAGATGGCCGAGGGGCCGTTCCCCGAGCACTACGAGCCGTTCGAGACGCCGATCGGGATCAACCCGCTGCACCCGCAGAACAAGAAGGCCACCAGCAATCCGGCCGGGCGCATCTTCGATTCGGTGTGGGACACCCTCGGCACCCACGACGAGTTCCCTTACGCGGCAACCACCTACCGGCTGACCGAGCACTTCCACTTCTGGAGCAAGCATTGCCGGCTCAACGCCATCGCCCAGCCCGAGCAGTTCGTCGAAATCGGCGAGGTGCTGGCCAACGAGAAAGGCATCAAGGCCGGCGACCGGGTGCGGGTGTCGAGCAAGCGCGGGCATATCGACGCGGTGGCGGTGGTGACCAAGCGGATTCGCCCGCTGCAGGTCAACAACCAGACCGTGCACCAGATCGGCATCCCGCTGCACTGGGGCTTCACCGGCAGCACGCGGCACGGCTACCTGACCAACACCCTGGTGCCGTTCCTCGGTGATGGCAACACCCAGACGCCGGAGTCCAAGTCGTTCCTCGTCAAAGTGGAGAAACTCTGATGGCCAGCCAAGACATCATTGCCCGCTCCGCCACCACCACCGTGCCGCCCTCGGTACGCCAGCAGCAGGAAGTCGCCAAGCTGATCGACACCACCAAGTGCATCGGCTGCAAGGCCTGCCAGGTGGCGTGCTCGGAGTGGAACGAACTGCGTGACGAGGTGGGCCACAACCACGGCACCTACGACAACCCCCAGGACCTGTCCGCCGAAACCTGGACCCTGATGCGCTTCACCGAGCACGAGCGCGACGATGGCAACCTGGAGTGGCTGATCCGCAAGGATGGCTGCATGCACTGCGCCGACCCCGGTTGCCTGAAGGCCTGCCCGAGCCCGGGGGCGATCATCAAGCATGCCAACGGCATCGTCGACTTCAACCAGGACCACTGCATCGGCTGCGGTTACTGCATCACCGGCTGCCCGTTCAACATCCCGCGCATCTCGCAGAAGGACCACAAGGCGTACAAGTGCACCCTGTGTTCCGACCGCGTCAGCGTGGGCCTGGAGCCGGCCTGCGTGAAGACCTGCCCCACCGGGGCGATCGTCTTCGGCAGCAAGGAAGAGATGAAGGTGCATGCCGACGAGCGCATCGTCGATCTGAAATCGCGAGGCTTTGAGAACGCCGGGCTGTACGACCCGGATGGCGTCGGCGGCACCCACGTGATGTATGTGCTGCACCATGCCGACACGCCACGGATCTACGCTGGCCTGCCGGATCAGCCGGTGATCAGCCCGCTGGTGGGGCTGTGGAAAGGCTTCACCAAGCCGCTGGCGCTGCTGGCCATGGGCGCAGCGGTGCTGGCCGGGTTCTTCCACTACGTGCGCGTCGGGCCGCAGCGGGTCGAGGAGGACGAACACCCGGCGCCTGTGGATAACACGGTCCATCAGGTGGATCCGGCGGTGCATGTCTATGATCCGAACCGCCCGGGCGGGCAGGGGGAGCAGCGGCCATGAACGACGACAAACCGATCCTGCGCTACAACGCCAACGAACGCAGCAACCACTGGGTGGTGGCGATCCTGTTCGTGCTGGCCGGCCTGTCGGGGCTGGCGCTGTTCCACCCGGCGCTGTTCTGGCTCAGCCACCTGTTCGGCGGCGGCCCCTGGACGCGGATCCTGCACCCGTTCATCGGCGTGGCGATGTTCGTGTTCTTCCTCGGGCTGGTACTGCGCTTCTGGCGCGCCAACTTCATCACCGCCAACGACCGCCTGTGGCTGCGCCGCGTCGACCGTGTGATGCTCAACCAGGAAGAGGGCGTACCGCCGGTGGGCAAGTACAACGCCGGGCAGAAGCTGCTGTTCTGGACCCTGCTGGCCTGCATGCTGGTGCTGCTGGTCAGCGGCGTGGTGATCTGGCGGGCGTACTTCAGCCACTGGTTCGGCATCGACGTCATACGCCTGTCGGCGCTGTTGCATGCCCTGGCGGCGTTCGTGCTGATCCTCAGCATCATCGTGCATATCTATGCCGGGATCTGGATCAAGGGCTCGATCGGCGCCATGCTGCATGGCTGGGTCAGCCGCGCCTGGGCACGCAAGCACCATGAACTCTGGTACCGCGATGTGACCGGCGACAAGACGCCGAGCAATCACGGCCGTAAGGAAGGATGACCGTTTGAGCACGATTCTCGAACCCGGGCAGATCGAAGCGTCGGCAGTGATGCCGCCGTTTCTGCACCTGCCCCCCGCCAACCTGTTCGAACTGCGGGCCGCGCGGTTGCAGTACCTGGCCGAGGGCAATGCCTTGGGTGAGTACCTGCAATGGGTTGCGCAGCTTTGTCGGATCCAGCAGCTGCTTGTGGATAACCCGCCCGGCGCCTTGCCGGTGGCCGCAGAGCGCCAGCGCCTGTGCATAAGCCATGGCTTGCCGCCGCTGGCGGCCGACAGCCTGGTGCGCGAAGGGCCGTGGTTGCCGTGGTTGCAGGCGCTGCTCGAGCATTTCAAGGTCGACGCCGAGGGCCCCTTGGCCGATGCGTTGCAAACCCTGCGCGACGCGGACGACAGCCAGCGCAAAGGCTGGGGCATCGCCTTGCTGGGTGGCCAGTACGATGGGCTGCCGGCGGCGCTGGTGCCCTTCATCGGCGCCGCGTTGCAGGCGGCCTGGTCGAGCTGGTTGCTGGCGCTGCCCGAACCCGAGCTCAAGCCCGCTGGCAGCCTGGCGCAATGCCCGGCTTGCGGTTCGCCAGCCATGGCCGGGGTGGTGCGTAACCGCGGCAAGCACAACGGCCTGCGCTACCTGGCCTGCTCGCTGTGTGCCTGCGAATGGCATGTGGTGCGGGTCAAATGCGTGTATTGCGAGTCGAGCAAGGACTTGCGCTACAGCCACTTCGAAGACGACCGCTACGCAGCAGGCAAGGCGCCGCTGCGCGCCGAATGTTGCCCGGGGTGCCAGAGCTATTTGAAGCAGAGCTATCTGGAGAACGACGCCGCCGCCGAAGCGCTGGCCGACGACCTGGCGAGCCTGGCGCTGGACATCCGCCTGGAGGAGGAGGGGTTCCATCGCCTGGCGCCGAACCTGCTGTTGGCGCCGGGTGGGGAGTGAGTGTCTACACTGCAGTACCGAGCCGCCCTTTTCGCGGGTAAACCCGCTCCCACAGGAATTGCGCTGGCATCATGGCCGGTGCCGTACCTGTGGGAGCGGGTTTACCCGCGAATGGGCCAGAAAGGACAACGGATCAGTTCAAGGTAGTACCTGAATGTCTTCAACCCTCGCCAGCTCCACCCCACGCCTGCCCTCCATCGACACCCTGCTGCGCCACCCAGCCTGCGCCCCACTGATCGACCGCCACGGCCGCGACGCTACGCTGGCCACCCTGCGCCAACTGCTCGACGACCTGCGCGAGCCAGCTCGTCTCGGCCAACTGAATGCCACCGAACTGACCGCCGAAGTCCTCCTGGGCCGCGCCGGCGAGCGCCTGGCCATCCAGCAACGCAGCCAGGTCCGCCGGGTGTTCAACCTCACCGGCACGGTTCTGCACACCAACCTGGGCCGGGCATTGCTGCCCGAAGAAGCCATCGAGGCGATGCAGACTGCCGCCCGTTACCCACTCAACCTCGAGTTCGACCTGGCCACCGGCAAGCGCGGCGACCGCGACGACCTGATCGAAGGCCTGATCCGCGAGCTGACCGGCGCTGAAGCCGTCACCGTGGTCAACAACAATGCCGCCGCCGTGCTGTTGGCGCTCAACAGCCTGGGCGCGCGCAAGGAAGGCATCATCTCCCGCGGCGAGCTGATCGAGATCGGCGGCGCCTTCCGCATCCCCGACATCATGGCCCGCGCCGGCGTGAAGCTGCACGAGATCGGCACCACCAACCGCACCCATGCCCGCGACTACGAAGGCGCGATCAACCCGCGCACCGGGCTGCTGATGCGCGTGCACTGCAGCAACTACAGCATTCAGGGTTTCACCACCCAGGTGCCTACCGCCGAGCTGGCACGCATTGCCCACCAACACCAGTTGCCGTTGCTCGAAGACCTGGGCAGCGGCAGCCTGCTCGACCTCACCCGCTGGGGCCTGCCGGCCGAACCGACGGTGCGCCAGGCCCTGGCCGACGGCGCCGATATCGTCACCTTCAGCGGCGACAAGCTGCTCGGTGGCCCACAGGCCGGGATCATCGTCGGGCGCAAGGACCTGATCGCGAAGATCAAGAAAAACCCGCTCAAGCGCGCCCTGCGTGTGGACAAGATCACCCTCGCCGCGCTGGAAGCGGTGCTGGCGCTGTACCGCAACCTCGACCGCCTGGCCGAACGCCTGCCGAGCTTGCGCCTGCTGACCCGCAGCCAGGCTGAAATCCAGGCCCAGGCACTGCGCCTGGCCCCTGACCTCCGGTCCCACCTGGGTGAACAATGGGCCGTTACCGTGGAGCCGGCACTAGGCATGATCGGCAGCGGCAGCCAGCCCGTGGCGCGCCTGCCCAGTGCCGCCCTGTGCCTGCGCCCGCAGGTGTCGAAGAAGCTGCGGGGCCGCAGCCTGCACGTGCTGGAGCGGGCCCTGCGCGATTTGCCGGTGCCGGTGCTCGGCCGCATCGACGACGATGCCCTGTGGCTCGACCTGCGCCAGCTCGATGACGAGGCCCAGTGGCTGACGCAACTGCCGGCGCTGCAACTGGGGCCGGTACAGTGATCGTCGGCACCGCCGGGCATATCGACCATGGCAAGACCGCGCTGCTGCAAGCCCTGACCGGCCAGGCCGGCGACACCCGCCAGGAAGAGCGCGCGCGGGGCATGACCATCGACCTCGGCTACCGCTACGCGGCGCTGGCCGAGGGGGCGCCGCTGACCGGCTTCATCGATGTGCCCGGGCACGAGCGCTTTATCCACAACATGCTGGCCGGCGCCCACGGCATCGACCTGGTGCTGCTGGTGGTGGCCGCCGACGACGGCGTCATGCCGCAGACCCGCGAGCACCTGGCGATCATCGAGTTGCTGGGCATTGCCCAGGCGTTGGTGGCGATCAGCAAGTGCGACCGGGTCGAGCCGGCGCGGCTGCTCGAGGTGCAGGCGCAGGTTGCCGAACTGCTGGCGCCCGGGCCCTATGCGGGGGCGTTGCAGTTCCCGGTTTCGAGCTTGAGCGGCGAAGGGGTCGAGGCGCTGCGCGAGGCATTGCTCGTCGCTGAACGACAGGTTCATCGGCGCAGTGCGCGCGGGGGCTTTCGGCTGGCCGTGGACCGCGTCTTTGCCGTGTCCGGCGCGGGCATCGTGGTCACGGGCACGGCGTTGGCCGGGCAGGTCAGCGCCGGTGACACACTGCTGCTTGGCAAGGCCGGCAAACCGGTGCGGGTGCGCGGATTGCACGCACAGAACCAGGCTGCGCTGATAGCCGAAGCCGGGCAGCGGGTAGCGCTGAACATCACTGGCGAACGCCTGGCGATCGAGCAGGTGCATCGTGGCGATTGGTTGCTGCCCGAGTGGCTGCATGCGCCCAGTGTGCGGGTCGATATCGAACTGACCTTGCTGGCCTCGGAAACCCGCACCTTCGAACATTTCAGTGCGGTGCACGTGCACCTCGGCACCCAGGACGTGACGGCCCGGGTGGCGCTGCTGGAAGGTGAAAAGCTGGGCGCCGGCGAGCGCATGTTCGCCCAGTTGCTGCTCAATGCACCCTTGCAGGCGGTGCACGGCGATCGCCTGGTGCTGCGCGACCAGCGCGCCCAACGCACGCTGGGTGGCGGCCGGGTGCTCGACCCATTCGCCCCGAGCCGGCAACGCCGCAGTGAGGTGCGTTTGCGCCAGTTGCAGGTGCTGCGTGATGCCATCGAGCTGGAGCAGGCCTTGCCTGCGCTGCTCGAAACCGCCCCCGCAGGGCTCGACCCGCAGCGCCTGGAGCGCCAGTTCAACCGCCGGCGTGAAACCTGGCAGCTGCCAGACCACGTGGTGGTGATCGCCACGCGCCAGGGCCAGCTGTTGTTTGCCCGTGAGCAATGGCAGGCACTCAAGCAACAGCTGCTGGCGCGCCTGGCGCAGTTCCATGAGCAGGAGCCCGACCAGCTCGGCCCCGACCGTGACCGGCTCCGCCGCTTCTGCGCCTTGCCGCTGGAGCGCCCGGCGTTCGTCAGCTTGCTGGATGAGCTGCTCGGTGACGGCGCGATCGGCAGCAGTGGGCCCTGGCTGCACTTGCCGGATCACAAGGTTCAATTGAGCGAGGCCGATGCGGCCTTGTGGGCGCGTTTGCAACCGCGCCTGCTGGCGGGCGACTACGATCCACCGTGGGTCAGGACCCTGGCCGGGGAACTGCAACGCGAAGAGGCCGAAGTGCGGCTGTTGCTGCGCAAGTTGGCAAGGCTGGGCGTGGTGCACCAGGTGGTGCGTGACCTGTTCTACCCGCAGGACACGCTAAGGCGCATGGCAGAGCTGCTGTTGCAGCTGGCGGCGGGATCGCCGATAGTACAGGTCGCCGCGTTTCGCGACAGCTTGGGCATCGGTCGCAAGCGCAGTGTGCAGATACTCGAATACTTCGACCGCATCGGCCTGACCCGCAGGGTCGGCGACCAGCGTCACATTCGTACCGACAGTGCCCTGGCCCAGCAGCAGGCCGAGCACTGAACGATCCAAGGAAGGCAATCGCGCCCGGTGGCGCGGCCGGGCTTCAAACCCGGTTGGGGACGGCATCCGTTCCCGGGCAGGTTCGACTCCCGCTGCCTTCCGCCATTCATTCTGTTGGGGCTGCTTTGCAGCCCTTTCGCGACACAAGGCCGCTCCTACAGGGAAACGCAATTCCCCTGTAGGAGCGGCCTTGTGTCGCGAAAGGGGCGCAAAGCGCCCCCAGCATTCAGTTGGCGCGCTCCCCGCACAGGTCCAGCGCAAACCAGTGCTCAGCCGCATCGGCATCCAGCCCCGCCCCCAGCAGCGCAAACAACTTGCCCAGGGCCGCCTCACGGGTCATGCCACCGCCACTCACCAGCCCGGTATCGCGCAGGCGGCTACCGGCGGCGTAGGTATCGAACACCACCGAACCTTCCGGGCACTGGCTGATGGCGACGATCATCACGCCGCCCTGGCGGGCGTCATGCAGCACGTCGAGCAGCGCCTGGTCGTCGGACGGCCCGGTGCCGCTGCCATAGCACTCCAGCACCAGCCCCTGCACGCCACTGTCGAACAGGCCGCGCAAGTGCTCGGCGGCAAGGCCCGGGAACACCGGCATCACCGCCAGCTTGACCGGCTGGCGCTTCTGGCGGTAGTCCAGGCGAGTCGGTAGTTCCGGAGCACGCGGGCCCTCACGGTGGCGGGGCAGGGCAGTGAAGGCGTCGAACGCCTCGCTACGCAGCTTCGACGCACGGCAGCCATGCAGCAGCTGGCCGTGGAAGTACAGCTGCACGCCGTCTTCCAGGCCGCTTTCGAACAGGCGCAGGGCGCCGATCAGGTTGGCCCAGGCATCGCTGTCCGGCGCGCCGGCCGGCAGCATCGAGCCGGTCAGCAGCACCGGCACCGGCAGGCCCAGCAGCAGGAACGACAGGGCCGCGGCGCTGTAGGCCAGGGTATCGGTGCCGTGCAGTACCAGCACGCCGTCGTGGCCCTGCTGCTCGACCGCCTCGACGATGGCGTCGCGCATTGCCAGCCAGTTGGCCTGCTGCATGTTGGCGCTGTCGATCAGCGGGTTCAGTTCACGCAGGGTCCAGGGTAACTGGGGGGCATCGGCGCAAGCGGCAAAGTGCTCGCGCATGCGTGCGTCGAAGCCGCCGGCTGGCGCCAGGCCTTCGGCGGACTGCAACATGCCGATGGTGCCACCGGTGTAGAGGACGAGGAGATTCTTGACTGCACGCATTGGAGCATTCCGTAGCGATGTCAGGCCCTGTCGCGGCGTATGCCCGGGGCAGCGCGATCCCCAGTGGGAGCCGGCTTGCCGACGAGGGGCCTGAAGACGAAGAAAGAGTCAGCCGCCCACGGACGGGGCGGCTGGGGCAGGGGAGAATATCAGCGCTGGGTTTGCGCTTGGGCAGCGCGATTGTCAGCGGCTGTTTCAGCCTGCGGATTGGCCGGCCAGGCGGCACGGTCCAGGTCCAGATCGGTGAACTTGCTCGAGTCGAACACCGGCTGCTTGATGCCAGCCTTGCGCTGCTCGTCGTAGTCGCGCATCACCCGCAGGCCGACCTTGAACAGCAGGGCCAGGGCCACCAGGTTGACGAACGCCAGGCAGGTCATGGTGATGTCGGCGAAGGCGAACACGGTCGACAGGTCCTGCATCGAACCCCAGACCACCAGTGCCAGCACCAGGCCGCGGAAGGTCATCAGCACAACGCGGTTGCGGGTCAGGAACTGCAGGCTGTTCTCGCCCAGGTAGTAGTTGTAGAGGATGCAGGTGAACACGAACAGCGACAGTGCGACGCTGACGAAGATGCGGCCCCAGTCACCCACCACGGCGGCCAGCGAGTTCTGGGTCAGGACGATGCCGTCACCTTCGAAGCCAGGGGTGTAGAAGCCCGACAGCAGGATCAGCAGCGCGGTGCAGGTGCAGATCACGAAGGTGTCGAGGAACACGCTGAAGGCCTGGACCACGCCCTGGGCGCCAGGGTGTTTCACCGCGGCCACGGCGGCGACGTTCGGCGCACTGCCCAGGCCCGCTTCGTTGGCGAACACGCCACGCTTCACGCCCATGACGATGGCGCTGCCGAGCAGGCCGGCGAACGCAGGGTCAAGGCCGAAGGCGCTCTTGAAGATGGTTTCCAGCATGGCCGGTACGTGTTCGATCTGGGTGCCGATCACGTACAGGGTCACGCCGATGTAGGCCAGGGTCTTGATCGGTACCAGCAGGTCGGACACCGCGGCGATGCGCTTGATGCCACCGATGAAGGTGATGGCCAGCAGCACGGCCAGGACGATACCGGTCTGACGAGGGTCGAAGGCAAAGGCGTTCTGCAGCGAGTGGGTCACGGTGTACGACTGCAGGCCGATGAAGGCAAAGCCGTAGGTGACCAGCAGCAGGATCGAGAACACGATCGCCATGCTCTTGAGCTTCAGGCCGTGCTGGATGTAGTACGCCGGGCCGCCGCGGTACAGGCCGTCGCCGTCGGCGCGCTTGTAGACCTGGGCCAGGGTGCATTCGAAGAAGCTGCTGGACATGCCCACCAGTGCGGTGACCCACATCCAGAACACGGCGCCTGGGCCGCCGAGGGTCACGGCGATACCGACACCGGCGATGTTACCGGCGCCGACGCGGCCGGCCAGGCTCAGCATCAGGGCCTGGAACGAGCTCAGCTGGCCTGCCTGGCCACGCAGGGATTCCTTGAACACACTGAACATGTGGCCGAAGTGGCGGAACTGCACGAACCGCGAGCGGATGGTGAAGTAGCTGCCGAGACCGACGATCAGCACGATGAGGAGCTTCCCCGAAAGGAAATCGTTGAGTGCTTCGAGCATTTTGAAATGACCTCGATTCTTATTGTTCGTGTGGAAAATCTGCGGACGGCAGGCGCACCGCGATTGATTGGGGCGCAGGGTGGGTCATGACAACTGCGGTTACAATTTCGCGGGTTGCTCTGTTTTGGTGCGACTTGATGCTAGAATTGCATCACTCGCATCATCTGGACCCCGGTATCATGGGCGATCACTTCGCTGACAACCTTAAATTGGCCTGTAGCCACTACCGCTCTATCTCGGAGGTTTGCCGGCAGCTGTCGATCAACCGCGGGCAGTTCAACAAGTACCTGAGCGGGCAAAGCCGGCCGACGCCGTACAACCTCAAACGGATTGGTGACTTCTTCGGCGTCGAGGATTACGAGCTGGGTTTGCCGCCCGAACAGTTCGCCCGCCTGATCGGCGCGCGCAACCCGGCCGCGCAGCAGAACAACCCGATCAGTGAGCTGTTCAAGCCGCTCAACGACCATGTCGTCAACCTGTCGCGCTACTGCGGTTACTACTTCGAATACTCCAATTGCATGTCGGTGCCAGGCTTGATCCTGGTGTCGCTGGTGCATCTGCGCGAAGAACGTGAGCGCTACCTGTTCGAGCGCCAGGAGCGCCAGGAGCGCAGCAGCGCCACCGACCCCCACGCCGAGGTGCGCTGCCGCTACCTGGGGGCGGCGTTCCAGTTGCAGGATCGCCTGTTCCTGGTGGACTACGAGTCGCTGACCTTGAACGAGATGAGCCAGACCATCCTCATCCCCAGCTTCAAGAGCCGCATCACACGCCTCAATGGCCTGAAAACCGGCGTGTCCAGCGGCGACCGGCGTAACCCGGCGTGCACCCGCGTGGTCTGGGAGTACCTGGGCGAGGAGATCAACCGGATCAACGCCTTCCGTCAGGTGCGCCTGTATCGCCCGGATGACCCGCGCATCGACGACGATATCCGCGACCGGCTGAGCGCGGGTTCCATCAGCAACGGCCTGTTCGAGATCGAGTGATAGGTTAAGCGCGATCCTGTAGGAGCGGCCTTGTGCCGCGAACGGGTCGCGAAGCGGCCCCAGATTTTCAGCTACGCAATACAAATTGCCGGGGCTGCTGTGCAGCCCTTTCGCGGCACAAGGCCGCTCCTACAGGCGTCAGGCGAGTTCAGTCCAGGATGAACGCCCCCACCGCCTGCGCCACCTGATCCGCCACCTCCGGCCGGTCACGCAGGTGGGCGGCAATGCCATGGTCGCAGTCGGTGAGCATCAGGCACTCCACATGCGGCGCCGGCACAGAGCGCAGCAGGCTGTGGGTAACTTCCTCGGGGATCGGGCTGTAACGCTCGACACCCGCCATTCGCCGGACCCCCGCCGACGTCCCGGCCCCCTGGCCGTGCACCCGCGAGTTGAGCCCGTCGTATTCGCCGATCACCAGCAGCACGCGGCCCTGGAACTGGCGCAGAAAGGCATAGCTGTCGCAGTCGAGAAACGCGAAAGGCTTGCGGATCGCCGCCGTGAACGCCGGGCCGAAGGGCGCGCTGTGGGCGGCGTCGGGGTACACCGCCGGGCAGATCAGCACCAGCTTGCGCACATTCGGGCGCTGCGCCGCCAGCTTGAGGGCGATGGCGCCGCCCAGGCTGTGGCCGATCAGGGTGTCGCTACGGCTGTCCAGATGCTGGTGGAAGCGCAAGGCTTCCTGCAGGTTGCTGGCCAGCGAGGCATCCTTTGCCCCCGGTTCGCTGGCCAGGCTATGGCCGGACAGGTTGCCGGTCAGCGAGCCGATGCCCTGCTGCTGCAGGCGGTACAGCAGCGGGTTGAGCCGAGTGAAGTCCGAACGGGCGCCGCCGACCACGAACACCGGTGGCGCCCGTTCGCTGTCCGGCAACAGCAGGCGGGCCTGCTGGCGATAACCGTCGAAGGCTTCGTCAATGAAGCGCTCGGCGCCGGGGGCGGGTTCGTTGTACTGCCAGAGAGCGCGTTGCGCGGTGGTTACCCCGAGGTCCATCTCTTGCTCCTATGAAAACTGACTGCTTACCCATTCGCCGAGCGGGTTGTCAGCACTGGCCAGCAGTTTTAGCGCCATGATGCAGCAGACGCTGACCAGCAGCGGCCTGATCAGCCGGGGCCCAAAACGCACGGCGCAGCGGGCGCCCAGTTGTGCGCCGGTAAAGGCTGCACCAGCCATCGTCAGTGCCAGTGGCCAGATGATCGCGCCACCAAGGGCGAACACTGATAACGCACCCAGATTACACGCAGCGTTCAGCAGTTTGCTGGTGCACACCGCGCGCATCAAGTGCTGCCCGAGCAGGAGCACACAAGCAAGCATGAAAAACGAACCAACCCCAGGGCCGAATACGCCGTCATAGAAGCCAATCAACGGCGCCACGCCCAGGCAGAACAGGCGTAGCGACACTTTCGCCTTGCGCTCCTGCTCTCGCGGTTTGGGGCTGAAGGCAAACCAGGCAGCGACCAAAATCAGCAGAACAGGCACGCAGGCCTGCAGCAGGTCATGGGGAATCAAACTGATTGATAGCGCGCCCAGGGCGCCGCCAATGAATGCCATAAGCGCCATGGGCAGGCCGCCGTGCCAGTCGATCATGCCTTTGCGGGCAAAGGCTACGGTCGCAGAAACGGTCGCCGAAGTGGCTTGGAACTTATTGGTTGCGATGGCCGCCAGGGGGTCGATACCGGCGATGAACAACACAGGTAAGGTCAACAGGCCACCACCACCGGCAATCGCGTCGAAAAAACCGGCCAGCAATGCGACAGCGGCCAGCAGAAGCAGCATTTCAATATTTATCGCTTGCGTGAAATTTTCCAGCATGGGGAAGCTCCAGCTCAGCCGCGTACCAGCAACGGGTCGTCGCGGATGATCAACGGGCGCGCGAAAGGGGAGTAGCCGAACAGGCGTACCAGCAGGCGGCGGTTGTCCATGACGGTGTCTCGGCCATGCAAGGCTCGACAGTTGTTGATCAGCAGGGCCTTGTCGGCTTGCAGTACAAAGGGGAGGGGCTGCGCTTGCATGAGCAATGCCTGGAAGGCATCGAGCGCTCGCTCGGCGGCTTTGCTGGCGTGATCGTTGAGTGAAAAGCGGTAGGCGTTGTAGCGCAGGCTGAAGCCGCCGTTGGCATCGAATTGCAGGATGGGGACGGCTTTGCCAGCCTGCCCTTGGCCATTGACGAAGCATTCGCTACGGGTGAAATCGAAGGAGCAGGAGGTCAATGCCAAGGCATGCAGCCCCCCTAGTCTTTCGATAATGCCGGCCATGGGGATGATGTGGGTCGGTTCCTGCGCAGGGTTCCACCGTGCAGCGAGAATCAGCGCTGATGGCGCGGGAGAGTGCCCGTCGTGGGCTATCACCGAACAGTTATAGGGCGCTTCGGTGTGCGCACCCAGCCGGAGGCCAGAATGCGAGCTGAGTTCGACGGGCCTTCGTCTGTCCTCGTCGGGACGTTGCGTAGTTCCGCCACCTTTGAAGTTGGCAACTAGACGCACATGCTTGCCATCGTTGTCGATATCGAAGGCGAATGCACGATAGCGTGCAAGCGCCAGCAGCAATTGGTTGCGCGAGGCGAGGTACAGAGTGCCCTGATCCTGCTCCAGCTCACTTTGACAAGGCAGGTATTCGGGCAGCGGATCGTCAGGACTATGCATCTGTGAGAACAGGAGGGCCGACAAGTGGCCTTCGGTAAAGCGCTGAAGGGTAGTTCGCTGGTCAGGCGTAAGGGTTGCCCTCAGCGCTTCGGCATATTCATTGGCCTTCTGGGCAACGCCGCAGGCCTGCGGCCCCCCTGAGTTTGCGAGTTCCTGGCTGAAACCTGTCAATGCCAACGCCTGAACCGGGTTGAATTGCAGGTAGGCGACTTCCAAGTCTTTCATGAGCTACGTTCCATGTTGTTGAGGGTGTGCTGAAAAATTTTGCCCGTCGGTACCGGCGATAAGGCACGGCGGCTATTGGATCTACTTACCTCACCTTTCAAAAGCCGGACTGCTCCCGTTCGCTTGTCGGTCGTTTCCTGGGTTTGTAAAGGCAGCAGGGCTGAGCAAGGCAGGGAAAACGCATGTATGACAGGCCCAGGTTGGACTTCGCCCCACGGAAACCGCAAAATGCCCCCTTTCCTCCATCGATCTGAGCGGACTTGTTGACCCTATGCGTATGCGCCTGATGCTGTTGGGTGGAGGCAATGCCCTCGGGCAAGCATTGATTCGTCTTGGCGCCGAGGAAGACATCGCCTTCCTGGCACCGCGCCCCCCGGAAACCGGCTGGGCCCCGGCCAGCCTGACCCTGTTGCTCGACGAGCACCGCCCCGACGCGGTGGTCAACCTTGCCTATTACTTCGACTGGTTCCAGGCCGAGTCGGTCAGCGAACAGCGTCTGGCCCAGCAGGAGCGTGCGGTGGAGCGGCTCGCCGAACTGTGCCAGCACCACGAAATGATCCTGGTGCAGCCTTCCAGCTACCGGGTGTTCGATGGCTCGCGCGCCACGGCCTACAGCGAGAAGGACGAACCGGTACCGCTCGGCTTGCGTGGCCAGGCCCTGTGGCGCATCGAGCAGAGCGTGCGCGCCACCTGCCCGCAGCATGTGCTGCTGCGCTTCGGCTGGCTGCTCGACGAAAGCCGCGACGGTGCGCTCGGGCGTTTCCTGACCCGCGCCGAACAACCGCAGGAGCTGCTGCTGGCCGACGACCGGCGCGGCAACCCGACGCCGGTAGATGACGCCGCGCGGGTCATCCTCTCGGTGCTCAAGCAGCTCGACTGCAAGGCGCCGCTGTGGGGCACCTACCACTACGCCGGCAACGAGGCCACCACGCCGCTGGCGCTGGGCCAGGCGATCCTCGGCGAAGCCGCGCAGTGGCACAAGCTGGCCGTGCAGCAACCGACCGCCCAGGCCCATGCCGCGCGCCCGGATGCCAGTGAAGAGCCGCAGCATGCGGTGCTGGCCTGCAAGAAGATCCTTCACACTTTCGGCATCAAGCCGCGCGCCTGGCGTGCCGGCTTGCCGCCCCTACTGGACCGTTTCTACCGACATGGCTGATGCCCCCATCCTGATCACCGGCGGTGCCGGCTTCATTGGCTCCCACCTGTGCGATGCGCTGCTGGAAAAAGGCTACGCGGTACGCATTCTCGATGACCTGTCCACCGGCAAGCGCAGCAACCTGCAACTCGGCCACCCGCAGTTGCAACTGATCGAGGGCGATGTCGCCGATGCGGCGCTGGTCGCGCGTGCGGCCGCCGGTTGCCGGGCCGTGGTGCACTTGGCCGCGGTAGCCTCGGTGCAGGCGTCGGTCGAGGACCCGGTAAAAACCCACCAGAGCAATTTCATCGGCACGCTCAACGTCTGTGAAGCGATGCGCCAGCATGGCGTGCGCCGGGTGCTGTTCGCCTCCAGCGCGGCGGTGTACGGCAACAATGGCGAAGGCCAGTCCATCGCCGAGGACACGCCCAAGGCACCGCTGACCCCGTACGCGGTGGACAAGCTGGCCAGCGAGCAATACCTGGATTTCTACCGTCGCCAGCACGGCCTGGAGCCGGTGGTATTCCGCTTCTTCAATATCTTTGGCCCGCGCCAGGACCCGTCTTCGCCGTATTCCGGGGTGATCAGCATCTTCTGCGAGCGTGCCACCAGCGGCAAACCCATCATGGTGTTCGGCGATGGTGAACAGACCCGCGATTTCCTGTATGTCGGCGACCTGGTCCAGGTGATGGTCCAGGCGCTGGAGCAGCCGACGGTGGAAGAGGGCGCGGTGAACATCGGCCTGAATCAGGCGACTTCGCTGAACCAGTTGCTCAAGGCCCTGGAACAGGTGATCGGCAGCCTGCCGCCGATCAGCCACGGCCCGGCGCGTTCCGGGGATATCCGCCATTCGCGGGCGGACAATGCGCGGCTGCTGGCGCGCTTCGACTTCCCCGAGCCAACGCCCTTCGTTGAAGGCGTGGCACGGTTGCTCGGCAAGGCCTGAGCGCGCATATCCCAGGCCTTGCGCGTCCTTGTAGGAGCGGCCTTGTGTCGCGAAAGGGCCGCAGCGCGGCCCCAGGATTTCAGCGCGAAAGCAGATATCGCCGGGGCTGCTCTGCAGCCCTTTCGCGACACAAGGCCGCTCCTACAGGGGACGTGCAAGCCCGCTCAGTGGGCATGCCGAACCAACCGCCGCTGGCACTGCTCCGGCTCCACCACTCGCCCATCCTCAGCCCGCACCTGCAGCGTCTCCAACCCCTGGCCGCGATCATCGACCAGTTGCGAGCGTGACTCCCCTTCCGTGAACAGATACCGCTCCCCCCACTGGCGCAAGCCGATCACGATCGGGAACACCGCGCGCCCCTGCTCGGTCAGCACGTACTCCTTGTAGGCACTGCCATCGGAGGCGGGTTGTTGCACCAGCAGGCCGGCCTCGACCAGCAGCTTCAGGCGCGTGGCGAGGATGTTCTTCGCCAGCCCCAGGTTCTTCTGCCATTCGCTGAAGCGGCGCAGGCCATCGAAGGCATCGCGCAGGATCATCAGCGCCCAGCGATCGCCGAGCACTTCCAGTGCGCGGGCCACGGGGCATTGCTGGTTGTTGTCGTCGAGCATGGGCCATTCCTGATCAATGTTGGTTGCAGATTAAAACCACATTTGCTAGAAATCCAGTTGTGGTTTCAAAACGAAACCGGAATCTGTCGAGGACTGTGCAATGCCATCTGCCTCATCTGTACCGCCGCCATTGACCCGTGGTCTGACGCAGCTGCTGGCGCTCGCCTGCGGCCTTGCGGTGGCCACCGTGTATCTGTCCCAGCCGCTGTTGGAGTCCATGGCCGGCAGCCTGGGTATCGCCCAGGCGCAGGTCGGCCTGGTGGTCAGCGCGACCCAGGCCGGGTATGCCGCAGGGTTGCTGCTGATCGTGCCGCTGGGCGACCTGTTCGCTCGCAAGCGGCTGATCCTCACGCAACTGGTGCTGGCGGCTGTTGCCCTGCTGGCGGTGGCGTCGAGCCTTGACTGGGCAATGCTGCTGGCGGCCATGGGCATGGTCGGGCTGATGGCGGTGGTGGTGCAGGTGATGGTGGCCCACGCCGCCACACTGGCCACCCCCGCGCAACAGGGGCAAGCGGTGGGTACGGTCACCAGCGGTGTGGTGCTGGGCATCCTGCTGGCACGCCTGGCCTCGGGGTTGGTGGCCGATCTGGCGGGTTGGCGTACGGTTTATTGCGTGGCTGCGGGCCTTGCCCTGCTGATGGCGCTGTTGCTCGCCTGGCGTTTGCCCGAGGCACCACCGCGCGGCGTGCGACAGGGGTATCTGGCCCTGCTGGGGTCGGTGTTCGCGCTGTACCGCCACGACCCGCTGTTGCGCCAGCGGGGCACCTTCGCCCTGCTGATCTTTGCCGCCTTCAGTGTGCTGTGGAGTGCCATGGTGCTGCCCCTGAGCGCCGCGCCGCTGGCGCTGGACCATACCCAGGTCGGCCTGTTCGGCCTGGCGGGGGTTGCCGGTGCCCTGGCGGCCGCACGTGCCGGGCGCCTGGCCGACCGTGGGCAAGGGCAGCAGACCACCGGCCTGGCGCTGGGGTTGCTGGTGCTGTCATGGTTGCCGATTGCCCTGCTCGAGCACTCGTTGCTGGCGCTGCTGCTGGGCGTGCTGCTGCTGGACTTCGCCGTGCAGGCGGTGCACGTGACCAACCAGAGCCTGCTGCTGGCCGGGCGTGGCGAGATGGCCAGCCGGCTGATCGGTGCCTACATGTGCTGCTACTCGCTGGGCAGCGGGCTGGGTGCGGTGGCCGCGACCTGGGTCTACGGGCAATGGGGCTGGGCCGCCGTGTGCGGGTTGGGGGCCGGCATCAGTGGCCTTGCCCTGGGGTACTGGGTGTACCTGTGGCGGCTGGGCCAGAATGAAAAAGCCCGCTCAGGCGAGCGGGCTTGTCGGGCGGTACTGGATCAGAACTTGTAGCCCAGGCCCACCATGTAGACCCACGGGTCGACGTCCACGTCGACCTTGGTCTTGCCCACGCCCAGGGCGCTCGGGCCGTCGATGGTGGCCTTGGTGTCGATGTCGACGTACCAGACCGCGGCGTTGAACAGCAGGTTTTCGGTGAGCATGTAGTCCATGCCCAGCTGGCCGGCGAGCCCGACCGAGTCCTTCAGCTTCATGTTGCTGAAGCCTTGCGCCTTGCGGTTGCTGCTCAGGTCTTCATCGAAGAACAGGGTGTAGTTCAGGCCCACGCCGGCGTATGGCTGGAACTTGGAGCTGGCCTCCATCGGGTAGTACTGCAGCGACAGGGTCGGTGGCAGTTGCTTGATGTCGGCCAGTTTGCCGTCCAGGCCGGCACCCAGGCCCTTCACGCCGACGGTGTGCTTGAACGGGGTGGCGGCCAGCAGCTCCAGGCCGATGTGGTCGGTCAGCATGTAGGCGAATGCCAGGCCCAGTTGGGTATCGCTGTCCAGGGTCGCCTTGGTGCCCGACACCTTGGCGCCATCGAGTTTGATGTCGCCGCTGTTCTCGTTCGGCGCGGTGGTGATGGCGCCGGAACGGATGATGAAATCACCTGCCTGGTGGGCGTGGGCAACAGGGGCTGCGAGCGCCAACGCGACGAGCGAGGCACTGAGCAAGGACTTGTTCATGGAAGCTCCCAAAGGACGTGAGTAATCGAGTAGTCCAATGGTACGAAGCTGACTAAACAGAAAGTTTGACCCAGCTCAACGAAGCCGTGTCATGAGCCCCTGTCAGTGCTCACTTCAGCTCATAGGCGTAGATTTTCTCCGCTTCCATCTGGTAACCGGCATCGGCCAGTTCGCTGCTGCTGGCCTTGACCTGCATCGTCCCCTCGATCCAGTACGGCTGGTAGAGGTCTTCGACGCGCACGCCCATCTCGCTGAAGATATGCACGATCTGGTTCGACGGCGGTGGCGGCACATGGATGCAGGCGCCGTAGTAGGGCACCAGCAGGAACTCGGTGGTGCGGCCCTCTTCGCTGACCTCCAGCGGCACGATGTAGCCGGGCAGCTTCACCTGCTGGCCATCGAGTGCCTTGACCACCGGCGCGTCGGGTGCTTGCTGGCGCGCGGCTGGGGCAGATTCGGAAAGCGCACTGCCGATCTGCGACAGGTCGTGTAGCGGGGCCAGTTGCGGCGGGATGATCGGGGCGCCCTCGGGGATCAGTGCGGGCCAGTCCAGTTCACGGGGCTCACTGGCCCAAAGCGGCAGACAGAGCAGCAGCAAGGCCAGGAGCAGGAGGTAACGCAGAAGGGCAGCGTGGGAGCGGGCTTGCCCCGCGAAGACCGGCGAAGCCGGTGCCAAGCTGCGCGGTGCCTGTTTCGCGGGGCAAGTCGCAGCGGCGCACCGCCGCTCCCACGGATGGGTTTTAAGCGTGCTTTTTTCTGTGGTGACGCCGAGGTGCATGATCAGGCCCGCTCTCAAAGATGAATCGACAGCCCATCGGCCAGCGACTGCCGATAGGCGCGCCAGGCCGGCACGCTGCCCATCAGCAGCGCCGCGCCGAGGATGATCCCCAGCAACGTCCACTCATGCGCACTCGGCCAATCCAGCGGCAGGTACAGCCCGTAGTTGGCCTGTACATAGCCCTGGGCGAGGGCGATCCCGGCATACAGCAAGCCCAGCCCGGCGGCGATCCCGGCCACGGCCAGGGCCAGTGCTTCGAGTACCAGCAACCCGGCGATGTGCCACGGCCGGGCCCCCACCGAACGCAGGATGGCCATCTCCCGGCGGCGTTCGTTGAGGCTGGTGAGGATCGCCGTGAGCATGCCGATCAGCCCGGTCAGCACCACGAACAGCGAGACCACGAACAGCGCCTGCTCGGCCGTGCCCATCAGGCTCCACAGTTCTTGCAGCGCCACGCCGGGCAGGATCGCCAGCAGCGGCTCGTTGCGGTACTCGTTGATCTCGCGTTGCAGGCTGAAGGTGGCGATCTTGTTGTTCAAGCCGAGCATGAACGCGGTGATCGCCGCCGGTTGCAGGTCCATGCCGCGGGCCTGCTCGGCGCTGATGCGCCCGGCACCACGCGCCGGCACGCCGTTGTGCCAGTCGATGTGAATCGCCTCCATGCCCGCCAGGCTGATGTGCAGGGTGCGGTCCACCGGGGTGCCGGTACGCTTGAGCACGCCAACCACGGTGAATGGCTTGTCGTCGTGCTTGACCAGGCTGATGGCGGCTACACCGTGGGCCAGCACCAGTTTGTCGCCGAGCTTGTAGTGCAGCGCGTCGGCCACTTCGGCCCCCAGCACCACTTCGAACGGGTCGTCGGCGAAGGGCCGGCCCTGGCTCAGCTCGAGGTGCTGGCGGCGGCCGTACTGATAGTGCGCGAAGTAGTCGCCGGTGGTGCCCATCACCCGGTAGCCACGGTGCGAGTCACCCAGGGAAATAGGGATGGCCCACTTGACCCGTGGGTCCTTGGCGTACTGCTGGTAGCTGTCCCAGCGAATGTTGTTGGTGGCGTTGCCGATGCGGAACACCGAATACAGCAGCAGGTTCACCGAGCCCGAACGGGCGCCGACGATCAGGTCGGTGCCGCTGATGGTGCTGGCGAAGCTGGCGCGGGCTTCGGTGCGCACCCGCTCGACTGCCAGCAGCAGGCACACCGACAGGGCGATGGCGAAGGCGGTGAGCAGGGCGGTGAAACGGCGGTTGGCCAGGCTGGCCAGGGCAAGGCGGAGCAGGTACATCAGGCCTCCCGGGGCGTGGCGGCGCGGTTGAGTTCGGCCAGGGACAGGTGACGGTCGAACAGCGGCGCCAGGCTCTGGTCATGGCTGACGAACAGCAGGCTGGAGCCGGCCGCGCGGCATTCGTCGAACAGCAGGCGGATGAAGGCTTCACGGGTGTCGGCATCGAGCGCCGAGGTGGGTTCGTCGGCGATCACCAGTTCGGGCTGGCCGATCAGTGCCCGGGCGGCGGCGACGCGTTGCTGCTGGCCGATCGACAGGCTGCCGGCACGTCGGGCGAGCAGGCCGGAGTCATTCAACCCCAGGTGCGCCAGCAGGTGCGCGGCGGCCTGGTCGACGCTGCCATGGCGCTGGCTGGCGCGCTCGGCACGGGACTTCGAGAAGCGGCAGGGTAGCTCGACGTTCTCGCGCACCGACAGGAACGGCAGCAGGTTGAACTGCTGGAAGATGTAGCCGGTGTGGTCGACCCGAAAACGGTCGCGGGCGCCCTGGCTCAAGCTGGCAAGGTCCTGGCCAAGCAACTGGATACGCCCCTGGCCCGGGCGGTTCACCCCGCCCAGCAGGCCGAGCAGGGTGGTCTTGCCGCTGCCGCTGGGGCCCTTGAGGAACAGCGCCTCGCCGGCTTCCAGGCGGAACTCGCGGATATCCAGCAGCGGCGCCTGGCCGGGCCAGGCGAACACCAGGTCATGCAGCTCGATCAGCGCCTGGCTCATTCAGAACGCGACCACGGCCTTGGCCGCAGTGGCCTCGACGCCTTTCTGGCCGTTTGGGCCGATCAGTTGCACGTTGATCTTCTGGGTTTGCGGGAAGGCCTTGAACAGCGGGCCAAGGTCGAGCTGGGCGAGCTTGGCCGGGGTGGCGCAGGTGAACTGGTAGTGGGCGTTGACATCGGCGTGCTGGTGGCCGTGTTCGTGTTCGTGTTCGTGTTCGTGCGCGTCGCCATCGTCGTCGGCATGGGCGGCGTCGCCGAACAGCGGGCTTTCAAGCTCTTGCGCTTCATCCTTGCAGCCGGCGGCCTGGGCCAGGCCGAACAGCTTAAGCGGTTGCTCCAGCTGCTGGCGCGCGGCGGCGACCTTGGCCTTGTCGGCGTCGGTGCTGGCGGCGTGCTCGAAGCCGACCAGGTTCATGGCCGGGCTGTCCAGCTCCAGCTCCAGGGTGTTGCCGTCGAGCACCACGTTGAGCTTGGCCACGCCATGCTCGTGGGCGGCGAGGGTGCCGTGATCATGATCATGCTCGTCGTGGGCATGGGCCACGGCCAGGGGCAGCAGGGCAAAGGGCAGGGCGAGCAGCAGACGACGCATGAACGGCTCCAGGGGGCTTGGAATGATTTGGTAATGTTATAACAATTTTTCTGCGCCTCGCCAGCCTGCCTGGCACAGGTTTCATGTTCGTGGGAGCATGACGGCATTCAGCCCTGGTACGAGGAAGGCAGCGTGAGAATTCGTGGACAGATCGGTGAATGGCCGGTGGATTTGACCATCGAGCTGGCGCCGGAAGAGTGGGCGCAGTTGGGGCGTCGGCTGGAGCAGCCTGCGCTGGTCGAAAACGCCCCGGTGAGTGCCAGCCCCGTGCCACGCCAGGATGACGGGCAGTGGATGGCCGCGCGTGATGTGTTGCGCCAAGCCGGGCAGATGAGCGGGCCCGAGTTGCTCGATCGCCTGGAAGGGCTCGCCGGCAGCACGGCGGCGGGCAAGCGCCTGCTGGTGCGGCTGCGGCACAGCAGTGAGGTGAAGGTGGAAAGCGGCGTGGATGCGCCGGTGTATCACTGGGTGGGGTGAACCAGCAGGTTCTGTGCTGGCATTTTCGCGGGTAAACCCGCTCCCACAGGGATCGCGCTGTTCTTGAATCCTGTGGGAGCGGGTTTACCTGCGAACGAGGGCGAAGCCCTCGCCAATTATTGGATCAGAACATCGCCGCCGACAGTTTGCGGCGGTACACCCCCACCAGCGGATGATCGCTGCCCAGCAGCTCGAACACCTGCAGCAGCGCCTTCTGCGGCAAGCCGTTCTCGTAGCCACGGTTACGCTGGAACAGCTTGAGCAGCCCGTCCAGCGCCGCTTCGTACTGCTGGCGCGCCAGTTGCTGGATGCACAGTTGGTAGCTGGCCTCGTCATCCTGCGGGTTCTGCGCCAGGCGGCTTTTCAGCTCGGCGGCTTCCGGCAGGCTGGCGGCCTGGCGCAGGAAGGTCAGCTGGGCCTTGGCGCCTGCCAGGGCTGCTTTGTGCTCGTCGGTTTTTACCGCGTCCAGCACCACTTGCGCCTCGCCCAGCTCACCGCGTTCGGCCAGGCAGCGGGCGTACAGGATCAGCGCCTCGGCGTTGCTGTTGTCTTCACCCAGCAGCACCTGCAGCAGCGCTTCGGCCTCGCTGAAACGGCTCTCGGCGAACAGCGCCTTGGCCTGCTCCAGTGGCGCGGCGGTTGGCGGCGCGGGCATCTGCACATGGGGCTCGAGCATGGTGCGGATGGCCGACTCGGGTTGGGCGCCGGCAAAACCGTCGACCGGCTGGCCGTCCTTGAACAGCACCACGGTCGGCAGGCTGCGGATGCCGAACTGGGCCACCACCTGCTGCTCGACGTCGCAATTGATCTTGGCCAGCAGCAGCTCGCCCTGGTAGCCCTCGGTGATCTTCGCCAGCAGCGGCATCAGCGCCTTGCACGGCGCGCACCACTCGGCCCAGAAGTCGACCAGGACGGGTTTGTGGAAGGAGTTCTCGATGACCAGTTGCTGGAAGGTGGCATCGGTGGCATCGAAGATGTACTGCGTTTCCTGGCTCATCGTGACTCTCGCAAACGTGAATGCCCCACTATAAAGGCTCGCGGCTGGCGTGGTACAGGCTGACCCGGCGGAATTCGTGCGGCTCGGCCAGGTCCGGCAGGGTCAGGGCCTCGAGCACGCCCAGCGGGCGGTATTGCGGGTGGCTGAAGTCGCGCACGCGCGAATCCGCCACCAGCGCCTGGCGGCCACGGCTGAGGAATTCATCCAGCAACGGCAGGTTGGCGCGGTCGTACAGCACATCGGCGACCAGGATCAGGTCGAAGCGGTCGGCCTCGGCGAAGAAGTCGCTGCTGTAGTTCAGCGCCACGCCATTGAGCGCGGCGTTGGCGCGGCAGGCGTCGAGGGCCAGCGGGTCGAGGTCGCAGGCCACCACCTCAAGCGCGCCCGCCCGGGCCGCGGCGATACCGGCAATGCCGGAGCCGGCGCCGAAGTCCAGCACGCGCTTGCCGCGCACCCACTCCGGGCGCTCGGCCAGGTAGCGCGCCATGGCCAGGCCGCTGGCCCAGCAGAAGCTCCAGTAGGGCGGTTCTTCGAGGATGCGCTGGGTTTCCTCGCTGCTGAATTCACGGTCCATGTTCTGGTCGTCGATCAGCCAAAGCTTCAGGGCGCACCCGGGCAGCTCGCTGACCACCAGGCGCGCTTCGCCGATCAGGCCGCTCAGGGCCTGTTGCAGGGCGTGCGGTGCCATTTACGGGGCCTTTTCGAAACGCAGCGGGCCAGTGGCCTGGGTTTCGGCCTGGGCGATGCGCACCGGTGGCAGGTGCATGATCAGCTGGCCGGACTGGCTGGCACGGCCACGCAGCTCCACGCGGGCCCCGGCGGGGAAGGCTTCGGGGTTGAAGCGCAGCTGGTAGGGCAGGGCCTGGCCGGTACCGGTCAGGGTGCTGCTGGCCAGCAGCTGTTGCGGGCGGCCACGGTCGTCGATAACCAGCAGTGCCAGTTCGACGTCGGCGCCGGCGGGGATCTCCATCAGCGTGCCGCTCAACTCGCGCTGGTAGGCCGGCAGCGGGCCGAGTGGCTGGGCTTTTTTCGCCACCTTGGCCGGCACGGGCGCGGGGGCCTGCTCAGGCTTTGGTCGGTCGCTGCCGCAAGCGGCGAGCAGGGCGGCGGCGCACAGCACGACGAGCGCTCGATAGTGCATGGTGTAGTCCTTGGCGGGCAGAATTGCATGGATGGTAGCTTGTCTTGCCAGTGCAATGCGCTACCATGGCCCTCCCTTTTTTTGTTGCCTGCCACCATGCACTGTCCGTTTTGCGGTGCCAACGACACCAAGGTCATCGACTCGCGCCTGGTCGCCGAGGGCGAACAGGTTCGTCGCCGTCGCGAATGCGTCGCCTGCGGCGAGCGTTTCACCACCTTCGAAACCGCCGAGCTGGTCCTGCCACGGCTGATCAAGCAGGACGGCACGCGCCAGCCCTTCGATGAAGACAAGCTGCGCGCCGGCATGCAGCGCGCGCTGGAGAAGCGGCCGGTCAGCGTCGAGCGCCTGGAAGCGGCGCTGGCGCATATCAAGAGTCGCCTGCGCGCCACCGGCGAGCGGGAAGTGAAGTCACTGGTGGTCGGTGAGCTGGTGATGGCCGAGCTGCGCAAGCTCGACGAAGTCGCCTACATCCGTTTTGCCTCGGTCTACCGGCGTTTCCAGGACCTCGACGAGTTCCGCGAAGAAATCGACCGCCTGGCCCGTGAGCCAGCCAAAGAGTAAGCATGACCAGCCAAGCCGCCATTCTCGACGCCCACTACATGGCCCGGGCCGTGGAACTGGCCCGCAAGGGCCTCTACACCACCCACCCCAACCCACGCGTAGGCTGCGTGATCGTGCGCGATGGCGAGGTGGTCGGTGAAGGCTGGCACGTGCGCGCCGGCGAGCCCCATGCCGAAGTCCACGCCCTGCGCCAGGCCGGCGAGCGCGCCCGTGGTGCCTGTGCCTACGTCACCCTCGAGCCTTGCAGCCACCATGGCCGCACGCCGCCGTGCGCCGAAGCGCTGGTCAAGGCCGGCGTGGCGCGGGTGGTGGCGGCCATGCAGGACCCCAACCCGCAAGTGGCCGGCAATGGCCTGCGCCGCCTGCAAGAGGCCGGGATCGAAGTGGCCAGTGGCGTGCTCGAAGCCGAAGCCCGTGCCCTCAACCCTGGTTTCCTCAAGCGCATGGAGCACGGCCTGCCGTTCGTTCGCGTCAAGCTGGCGATGAGCCTGGACGGCCGCACCGCCATGGCCAGCGGCGAAAGCCAGTGGATCACCGGCCCCGCCGCCCGCTCGGCGGTGCAGCGCCTGCGCGCGCGCTCCAGCGTGGTACTGACCAGCGCCGCCAGTGTGCTGCAGGACCAGGCGCGGATGACCATACGCGCTGAACAGTTGGGCCTGGACGCCGAGCTCACGGCCCTGGCCTTGTCGCGCCCGCCGTTGCGGGTATTGATCGACGGCCGCCTGCGCCTGCCACTGGACGCGCCTTTCTTCCAGGCCGGCCCGGCGCTGGTGATCACCGCCGCCGGTGATGATCCGCGCTATGCCGCCGCTGGCCACGAACTGATCAACCTGCCCGGCAGCGACGGCCAGATCGACCTGCCGGCGCTGCTGCGCACCCTGGCCGGGCGCGGCGTCAACGAAATCCTGCTTGAGGCCGGTGCCGGCCTGGTCGGTGCCTTCGCCCGCCAGGGCCTGGTCGACGAGTTCCAGCTGTTCGTCGCCGGCACCTTCCTCGGCTCCGCTGCCCGCCCGCTGCTGGACTGGCCGCTGGCGCAGATGAGCGAGGCGCCGCGGCTGAAGATCACCGAAATGCGCGCAGTCGGCGATGACTGGCGAGTCACTGCCATCCCCCTGCCGGCCCCCGGCGTATAATGCCGGGCTTGCCCCGCGCAGCCTGTCTTTGAGGAGAACAGCATGTTCACCGGCATCATCGAATCCATCGGCACCATCCGCAGCATGACCCCCAAGGGCGGTGACGTGCGCGTTTATGTAGAAACCGGCAAGCTCGACCTGGGCGACGTCAAGCTCGGCGACAGCATCGCCGTCAACGGCGTGTGCCTGACCGCCGTCGAACTGCCCGGCGACGGCTTCTGGGCCGACGTCAGCGTCGAGACCCTCAAGCGCACCGCCATGGTCGATCTGAAGACCGGCAGCCGGGTCAACCTGGAAAAGGCCCTCACGCCCACCACCCGCCTGGGTGGTCACCTGGTCAGCGGCCACGTCGACGGCGTCGGCGAGATCGTCTCG
The DNA here is from genome assembly GCF_024749065.1 of Pseudomonas sichuanensis. Classification (NCBI taxonomy): domain Bacteria; kingdom Pseudomonadati; phylum Pseudomonadota; class Gammaproteobacteria; order Pseudomonadales; family Pseudomonadaceae; genus Pseudomonas; species Pseudomonas sichuanensis. The sequence goes on from NZ_CP087185.1 coordinate 666,742, forward strand.
CGCGCCGATAACGCCCGCGCCATCCAGTTCCGCGTGCGCGCACCCAAAGAGCTGGCCAAGTACATCGCCCACAAGGGCTCGATCACCGTCGACGGCACCAGCCTGACGGTCAACGAAGTCGATGGCGCCGAGTTCGAGCTGACCATCGTCCCGCATACCCTGTCCGAAACCATCATGGCCGACTACCGCGCAGGGCGTCGGGTGAACCTTGAGGTCGACCTGCTGGCCCGTTACCTGGAGCGTCTGCTGCTGGGCGACAAGGCCGCCGAGCCGAGCAAGGGCAGTGGCATTACCGAAAGCTTCCTGGCCGCCAACGGCTTCTTGAAATCCTGATTGAGAAGGGGGTGCCGCGTGGCGCTCAACAGCATCGAAGAACTGGTTGAAGACATCCGCCAGGGCAAAATGGTCATCCTCATGGATGACGAAGACCGCGAGAACGAAGGCGACATCATCATGGCGGCCGAGTGCTGCCTGCCTGAGCACATCAACTTCATGGCCAAGCACGCCCGTGGCCTGATCTGCATGCCGATGACCCGCGAGCGCTGCGAAACCCTGAAGCTGCCGCTGATGGCGCCGCGCAACGGTTCCGGTTTCGGCACCAAGTTCACCGTGTCGATCGAGGCCGCCGAGGGTGTCACCACCGGCATCTCCGCCGCCGACCGCGCGCGCACCGTGCAGGCCGCCGCCGCCAAGGACGCCAAGGCCGAAGACATCGTCAGCCCTGGCCACATCTTCCCGCTGATGGCCCAGCCCGGTGGCACCCTGGCCCGCGCCGGCCACACCGAAGCCGCCTGCGACCTGGCGCGCATGGCCGGTTTCGAGCCGAGCGGGGTGATCTGCGAAGTGATGAACGACGACGGCACCATGTCGCGCCGCGCCGAGCTGGAAGTGTTCGCCGCCGAGCACGGCCTGAAGATCGGCACCATCGCCGACCTGATCCACTACCGCATGATCCACGAGCGCACCGTGCAGCGGGTTTCCGAGCAGCCGATCGAGAGCGAGCTGGGTGAATTCAACCTGGTCACCTACCGTGACGCGGTGGAAGGCGATGTGCACATGGCCCTCACCCTCGGCAAGATCTGCGCCGAAGAGCCGACCCTGGTACGGGTGCACAACATGGACCCGCTGCGCGACCTGCTGATGGTCAAGCAGCCGGGCCGCTGGAGCCTGCGCGCGGCCATGGCCGCCGTGGCCGAAGCCGGCAGCGGCGTGGTGCTGCTGCTGGGCCACCCGCTGGACGGCGACGTGCTGCTGGCGCACATCCGCGAAAGCGCGGGCGATGCGCAACCCAAGGCACCGACCACCTACAGCACCGTTGGCGCCGGCTCGCAGATCCTGCGCGACCTCGGTGTGCGCAAGATGCGCCTGATGAGTTCGCCAATGAAGTTCAATGCGATATCCGGATTCGATCTGGAAGTTGTAGAATACGTGCCCTCCGAGTGACTTGAGGCGGCTTGATCGCCTTCCAACTCGAGTCAAAACCCTCCCGAGGCCGCCACAGCGCGGCCTCGCTCTTGAAGATGAGAACTCAAGAATGACCCTGAAGACCATCGAAGGTACCTTCATCGCCCCCAAAGGTCGCTATGCTTTGGTGGTTGGCCGCTTCAACAGCTTCGTCGTCGAAAGCCTGGTAAGCGGTGCAGTCGATGCCCTGGTACGCCACGGCGTCAGCGAAAGCGACATCACCATCATCCGTGCCCCGGGCGCCTTTGAAATCCCGCTGGTGGCACAGAAAGTCGCCCAGCAAGGCAACTACGACGCGATCATCGCCCTGGGCGCCGTGATCCGTGGCGGTACCCCGCACTTCGAATACGTGGCGGGCGAGTGCACCAAGGGCCTGGCCCAGGTGTCCATGGAGTTCGGTGTTCCGGTGGCCTTCGGCGTGCTGACCGTCGACTCCATCGAACAGGCCATCGAGCGCTCCGGCACCAAGGCCGGCAACAAAGGTGCTGAAGCTGCCCTGTCCGCTCTGGAAATGGTCAGCCTGCTGGCGCAGTTGGAGGCCAAGTGATTAGCGACGAAAGCGATCGTTTCAACCCGCGCGATCCGAAACCTGCGGATGCCGGCAAGCCCTCGAAGAGCGCCAAGCGTCGCGAAGCCCGCAAGCTCGCCACCCAGGCCCTCTACCAGTGGCACATGGCCAAGCATTCGCTGAACGAGGTCGAAGCGCAGTTCCGGGTCGACAACGATTTCACCGATATCGACGGCGCCTACTTCCGCGAGATCCTGCACGGGGTCCCGGCGAAGAAGAGCGAAATCGACGAAGCACTCAAGCCTTGCCTGGACACCCCGCTCGAAGAGCTCGACCCGGTCGAACTGGCGGTTCTGCGCCTGTCCACCTGGGAGCTGATCATGCGCGCCGACGTACCCTACCGCGTAGTGATCAACGAAGGTGTGGAACTGGCGAAAGTGTTCGGCGCCACCGACGGCCACAAGTTCGTCAACGGCGTGCTGGACAAGCTGGCTCCGCGTCTGCGTGAGGCGGAAGTCAAGGCGAACAAGCGCTGAGTGCGCGCCTGCCGGCCATGGGTGAGTTCGAGCTGATCAGCCATTACTTCGCCGCCGCGCCCTGTGCGCAGGGCGGCGAAGGCGTGGCCCTGGGCATCGGCGACGATTGCGCCCTGCTGGACATTCCCGCCGGCGAACAGTTGGCGATCTCCACCGACACCCTCGTGGCCGGTGTGCATTTCCCCGCAGTCTGCGACCCCTTGCTGCTTGGCCAGCGTGCGCTGGCCGTGGCGGTCAGCGACCTGGCGGCCATGGGTGCCACGGCGATCGGCTTCACCCTCGCGCTCACCTTGCCCCAGGTCGGCCCCGACTGGCTCGAAGGCTTCGCCGACGGCCTCGGGCGCATGGCCCGGCGCTGCGGCATCAGCCTGATCGGCGGCGACACCACCCGTGGCCCGCTGAGCATCACCGTGACCGTGTTCGGCCGGGTACCGACCGGCCAGGCGCTGCGCCGCAGTGGCGCGCGCCCGGGCGACCTGCTGTGTGTCGGCGGTGATCTGGGCAATGCGGCCGGGGCGCTGCCGTTGGTGCTGGGCGAGCGCGAGGCCATCGACGAGGTGGCTGGGCCGCTGCTTGAGCACTATTGGTCGCCGCTGCCGCAACTGCAGCTTGGCGAGCGCTTGCGTAGCCTGGCCACGGCGGCGCTGGATATCTCCGATGGCCTGCTGGCCGATTGCGGGCACATCGCCAAGGCGTCCGGCGTGGCATTGCAGGTGAACCTGGCGCAGGTGCCAGTGTCTGGCGCCTTGCAGGCCTTGCTCGGCCATGAAGGGGCGTTGCACGCGGCGCTCACCGGTGGCGATGACTACGTACTGGCGTTCACCGTACCCGAGGCGGCTCTGGCGACCCTGGGCGCTGGCGTGCACGTGATCGGCCATGTGCTGGAAGGCCAGGGCGTGACCCTGCGCGACCCGCAGGGCCGGGACATCACCCCGCAACAGCGGGGCTATCAACATTTCAGGGAGACACCGTGACCGACCACCCCAACCAGGTGCCTGCGGAGTTCGTTCCGCCTTCGGTCTGGCGCAATCCGTGGCACTTCATCGCCTTCGGCTTCGGCTCCGGCACTTTGCCCAAGGCCCCTGGGACCTGGGGCTCGCTGGTGGCGCTGCCGTTCATTCCGCTGTGGCAGATGTTGCCCGACTGGGGCTACTGGCTGCTGCTGGGCATCAGCATGCTGTTCGGTGTGTGGTTGTGCGGCAAGGTGGCCAATGACTTGCGCGTCCACGATCATGAAGGCATTGTCTGGGACGAAATCGTTGGCATGTGGATCACCCTGTGGCTGGTGCCGGAAGGCTGGCAGTGGCTGCTCGCAGGGTTCCTGATGTTCCGCTTCTTCGACATCCTCAAGCCGTGGCCGATCCGCTGGGTCGACCGGCATGTGCATGGCGGGTTCGGGATCATGCTCGACGATATCCTGGCCGGGGTATTTGCCTGGCTGGGCATGCAGGTTCTGGTGTGGGCGGTGGCCTGAAACACAGGAGTGTTGTGATGGGCGTGAGGACTGTTGTACTGGCATTGATGCTGCTCGTCGCCCCGGCCGTCATGGCCCGCGAGACGCCCGCACAGGTGCGCCTGGTCAGCGAGGAATGGCTCGACTACACCAACGCCGATGGCAGCGGGGTGGCCTGGGACGTGCTGCGCAAGGTGTTCGAGCCGGCAGGGGTCAAGGTCGTCACCCAAAGCGCGCCGTACAGCCGTGCAGTAGGCCTGGTCAGGCGTGGCGAGGCCGATGCCTGGGTTGGCTCGTACAAGGAAGAGAACGAGGACAACCTCTACCCGCGCTGGCACTTCGACATGGACCACATCTACGCCCTGGGCCTGGCCGGCAAGGCACAGCCCACGCCCGAAAACGTCGGCCAGTATCGCCTGGCCTGGGTGCGCGGCTATGACTACGCCAGCTACCTGCCCAACGTGCACAACTTCCGTGAGGTTCAGCGCCGCGAGGGCATCCTGCCGATGCTCGAGCATGACCGGGTGGACTTTTACATCGATGCGCAGACCGAAGTCGACTATGTGCTTGGGCAGTCGCCACACCCCGAGCGTTTTCGCAGCACCCACGTCGCCGAGCTGCCGCTGTACCTGGCCTTTACCCGTAGCGAGCAGGGCAAGGCCCTGAGTGCGCTGTTCGACAAGCGCATGGCCGAGCTGGTGCGCAGCGGTGAGTTGAAGCCGATCTTCGAGCGCTGGAAGCAGCCGTATCCGTTCAGCGCCGACAGCCAACCGCATTGAGAGCGGCTGGTGGTTTCCACTGTTGGCGCTGATCCTGTGGGAGCGGCTTTAGCCGCGAACACCGGCGAAGCCGGTGCCATCCACTGCGTTGCCTGTTTCGCGGCTAAAGCCGCTCCCACAGGGTTCGCGCCAGCGTCCTGATAATCAGCAGGGCAGTTGTTCCCAGGTGCATGCAGCGCGCGCTCCCCATAAGCATCGAACTTTTCGATCTTAAGCGGCGATATTCAGCCTGCGCACCCGCGCCGGGCTGCTGATACAATCGGCCCAACTGAAATTTCCCACTTCCCAGGAGCACAACGTGCCCGTCGTCTTTGTCGCCGCTTGCAAACTCCCGACCCCCTACGCGATTTTCACCATGCATGGTTTCCTCGACGAAGCCACCGGCCGTGAGCACGTGGTGCTCAGCCTGGGTGACATTGCCGACGGCGAGCCGGTGTTGGGGCGGCTGCACTCCGAGTGCCTGACCGGCGATGCGCTGTTCAGCCAGCGTTGCGACTGCGGTTCACAGCTGGACGCCGCGCTGCAGGCCATCGCCCGCGAAGGCCGTGGCGTGCTGCTGTACCTGCGCCAGGAAGGCCGTGGCATTGGCCTGCTGAACAAGATCCGCGCCTACGAGCTGCAGGACGGCGGCGCCGACACCGTCGAGGCCAACGAGCGCCTGGGCTTCGCCGCCGACCAGCGTGACTACGCCATGTGCCTGCCGATGCTCGAGCACCTGGGCGTCAGCGCGCTGCGCTTGATGACCAACAACCCGCGCAAGGTCAAAGCCCTGACCGACATGCACATCAAGGTCGCCGAGCGCGTGCCGCTGCACACTGGCCACAACCCGCACAACCGCCTGTACCTGGCCACCAAGGCCGACAAGCTGGGCCACATGATGGGCAACAAGCACCAGGGCGAGGTGCCGCAGGCGTGACCCGTGGCGAGGTGAAGCGGCGCCTGGCGCTGGCCTGGTGGCAGTACCTGGCGGTCGGCCTGGTGCCGTTGCCGGTGATGGCCTGGGCTTTCGGTGGCGGCGAGCCGCTGATCCCGGTGCTGGCCATGCCGCTGTTCATCGCCGGTGCAGCCACCATGTTCCTCAGCCTGCCGCGCTTTGGCGCCTACAAGCGCACGCTGATCGCCACCGACAAGCTCCTCGGCAGTGCCGAGGAGCCGGCCGCCTGGATCGAGTTGGCGCGGGTGCGGCGCCTGGCCATGCTGTATGCCTGCTTCCCGGCCTGGGTCGCCGCCTTGTCGGTGCTGGTCGGGCTGGAGGCGGTGCCGCAGATTCTCCTGGCGATTTCCACCGTGGTGCTGTTGTACCTCTACCGCATTCCGCGCCAGCTCGGCTGATGCGGGCGCTGCTCGTCCTGTTTGCACTGCTGAGCTTCGGCGCCCTGGCCGAGGCTGCGCCGCGGGTGGTCAGCCTGGCGCCGTCCATGACCGAGATCGTCGTCGAGTTGCAGGCACAGGACCTGCTGGTCGGCCTGCTCGATGGCGGTGAACGCCCGGCGTCGCTGCAGGATCTACCTTCGGTGGGGCGCCACGGGCAACTGGACATGGAGCGGCTGCTCAGCCTCAAACCCGACCTGCTGCTGCTCTGGCCCGGCAGCGTGGCGCCTGCGCAGCGCGACCAGCTGCGACGCCTGGGCATCGCCACCTTCAGCGCCGAGCCCGGCGACCTCGACCAGTTGATCACCCAGATTGAAGCCATCGCCCAGCGCCTGGGGCGTGACGAGCAGGGGCGCGTGTACGCGGCCGGCCTGCGTGAACGGCTGAACGGCCTGCGCGAACGCTACCGGCGCCAGACGCCGTTGCGGGTGTTCTACCAGGTGTGGGACAAGCCCCTGTACACCTTGGGTGGGCGGCAGGTGGTCAGCGATGCGTTGCGGGTCTGCGGGGCGCGCAATGTGTTCGATGACCTCACGCAGCCGGCGCCACAGGTCAGCCTGGAGTCGGTACTGCTGCGTGACCCGCAGGTGATCCTCGCTGGCGACCCGGCGCAACTGGCCAGCTGGCGTAGCTGGCCGAAGCTGAGCGCCGTGGCCGCTGGCTACCTGCTGGTGGTGCCGGACAAGGGCCTGGAGCGGCCCAGCGGGCAGATGATCGAGGCCACGGCACGCTTGTGTGCCTTGCTGGACGCTACAGCGCCGGTGTCCAGGTGACGCTGAGCAGCCAGGTTCGACCCTCTTCGCGGTAGCCGTACGGGCTGGCGTCGAAGCTGTACAGGGCGCGGCTGTACTCTTTGTCCAGCAGGTTGTCGAGCTTGAGCTCCAGCTTTACCTCATCCGTCGCCGACCAGCCGCCGCGCAGGCCGAGCAGGCCGTAGCCACCCAGGCTATTGCGGTTGGCTTCGTCGTCGTAGCTGCCGCTGACGGCCTGCCAGCTACCGCCCAGGCTGAAACGCTCGAACTGCCGATCAAGGTCCAGGCTCAGCGTGCGCCGGGCGCGGCGGGCCAGGGTGTGGCCGCTGTCACGGTCGCGCGGGTCGATCAGCGCCAGGCCGAGCTGGCTGTGCCACTCGCCCCATTGCTGCTGCAGCCCCAGTTCGAAGCCATTGATGCGGGCCGAGGCTACGTTGCGTGGGATCGAGTCGGCGCCGAAGATGATCGCGTCGCGCAGGTCGGTGCGGTACAGCGAGGCTTCCAGGCGGCTGTCGGCGGTCAGCTGGCTACGCCATTGCAGCTCGTAGCTCTTCGAGCGCTCAGGGTCCAGGTTCGGGTTGCTGTACTGCGGGTAGTACAGGTCGTTGAAGGTCGGCGCGCGGAACCCCTCGCTGTAGGACAGCAGCAGGTCGTTGCTGGCGTTGACGGGCAGGGTGAGGCTGGCGCTCCAGGTGTTCTGGCCGCCGAACTGCTGGTTCTGGTCGCGACGCAGCCCCAGCTCGGTGGAGAACCATTCACCCGTGTAGCGATGCTGGGCGAAGATCGCGCGGTTCCAGCGGCTGTCCTCGTCGAAGTCGGTGCTGGCATGCACCCGGTCCTGGTACCAGTCGCCGCCGAGCAGCAGGTTGTTGCGTGCATCCAGGGTGAAATCGTTCTGCCAGGTGACCTGGTCGCGGTAGGTGTTGAACACCTGGCGTTCGTTGCTGAGCTTGTCGCGCTTGTCGTCACGATTTTCGCTGTGGCCCAGCTCCAGGCGTGAATGCCAGGCGTCGTTGAGCTGGGTGTCCAGGTAGGTGCCGAGGCTGCTGACGGTGAAGTCGGTATAGGGCTTCTGGCCGAAGCTCTTGAAGGTGGCCGGGTCGAAGCGGCCGAACGGGTTGTCATATTCGCTGCGCCCGCGGCTGTCGAGCAGGTTCAGCCCGGCCTCGAAGCGTTCGTTGAGCACGTGGCTCAGGCTCAGGTTCAGCGAGCGGTCGCGGTAGGCATCATGGTCGCCGTCGCTGGCGAATGACGGGCCGGTCGAATCGAGCCCGGCGGTCTCGTCCAGGCTGGCGCCCAGGTTGAAACGGGTGTCGCCATCGCCGCCGGACAGGCCCAGGCTGCGTTGCCAGGCCTGGTTGCTGCCGGCCGCCAGGCGCAGGCGGGGCTGCAGGCCCTGGCCGTCGCCACGGCGGGTGAAGATCTGGATCACCCCGCCGATGGCGTCGCTGCCGTACACCGCCGAACGCGAGCCGCGCAGCACTTCCACCCGTTCTATCTGATCGACGTCGAGAAACTGCAGGCCGCTGTCGCCGGAGGTGGCGTTGGCGATGCGCACGCCATCGACCAGCACCAGCGTCTGCGCGGCCTTGGTGCCACGGATGAAGATGCCGGGCAGGCTGCCACGGCCGCCGGTTGGAGCTACTTGCACGCCGGGCACGCGGGTGAGCAGGTCGCTGACGCTGGTGGGTTGCAGGCGGTCGATGTCGCTGCGGGTGAACACCGTGTTGGCGGCGCTGGTGGCGCTGCGCGATTCGACCTGACGGCTGGCGCTGATCAGTACGTCGGGGAGCTTGAGGGCGTCGTCGCGGGAGGGTTCGGCGGCCAGGGCGGCGGCAGGGAGGCAGAGCAGGGAAAGCGTAGAGATCTTCATGGGCAGTTCAATTGAAATCGCGGGGCAAGTCGCATCGGCGCACCGCCGCTCCCACGCAGTCTCCGTGGGAGCGGACTTGCCCCGCGATAGGGTCTTACAGGCCGAGCTTGGCCATTCGGGCTTTGACGGCAGCCTCGATCCCGGCGGCATCCAGCCCGCACTCGGCGAGCATCTGCGCAGGCTTTGCATGCTCGACATAGATGTCCGGCAGGCCCAGGTGCAGCAGCGGCTTGACCACCGCCTCGCGGGCGAGGAACTCACCCACGGCAGCGCCGGCACCGCCCATGATGGCGTTTTCTTCGACGGTCACCAGCAGCTCATGGCCAGCGGCCATTTCCAGCACCAGGGCTTCGTCCAGCGGTTTGACGAAGCGCATGTCGACCACGGTGGCGTCGATCTCTTCGGCGACCTGCAGGGCTTCGCTCAGTTGCACGCCGAACACCAGCAGGGCGACCTTGCTGCCCCGGCGGCGGACCACGCCCTTGCCGATCTCCAGGGGCTCGAGGTCGCCGCTGATCGGCGCGTTCGGGCCGGTGCCACGCGGGTAGCGCACAGCCGCCGGGCCCTTGTAGTGGTGGCCGGTGCTGAGCATCTTGCGCAGCTCGTTCTCGTCGCTCGGGGTCATTACCAGCATCCCGGGGATGCAGCGCAGGTACGACAGGTCGTAGGCCCCGGCGTGGGTCGGGCCGTCCTCGCCGACCAGGCCGGCGCGGTCGATGGCGAACAGCACGTCGAGGTCCTGCACCGCCACGTCGTGGATCAGTTGGTCATAGGCGCGCTGCAGGAAGGTGGAGTAGATCGCCACTACTGGCTTTGCACCTTCGCAGGCCATGCCGGCGGCCAGGGTGACCGCGTGCTGTTCGGCAATCGCCACGTCGAAGTAGCGCTCGGGGTAGCGTTCGCTGAAGTCGACCAGGTCCGAGCCTTCCTTCATCGCCGGGGTGATGCCCACCAGGCGGTTGTCGGCGGCGGCCATGTCGCACAGCCACTGGCCGAACACTGCGGAGTACTTTGGCCCGCTCGGCTTTTTCGGCGCGACCGGCTTGTTGGCCGGCTCCAGCTTGGTGATGGCGTGGTAGCCGATCGGGTCGACCTCGGCCGGGGCGAAGCCCTTGCCCTTTTTGGTCACCACGTGCAGGAACTGCGGGCCCTTGAGGTCACGCATGTTGCGCAGGGTGGCGATCATGGTCGGCAGGTCGTGGCCGTCGATCGGGCCGATGTAGTTCCAGCCCAGCTCTTCGAACAGGGTGCCGGGCACCAGCATGCCCTTGGCATATTCCTCGGTGCGGCGGGCGATTTCCCAGGCGCCAGGCAGGCGTGACAGCACTTTCTTGCTGCCCTCGCGCATGCTGGCGTAGGTGCGACTGGACAGAATCTTGGCCAGGTAGTTGGACAGCCCGCCGACGTTGCGCGAGATCGACATGTCGTTGTCATTGAGAATGACCAGCATGTCGGCATTCACTTCCTGCGCGTGGTTCAGCGCTTCGAAGGCCATGCCGGCGGTCAGTGCGCCATCGCCGATCACCGCGATGGATTTGCGCGGATCGTTCTGCAGGCGGGCGGCGATGGCCATGCCCAGCGCGGCGCTGATCGAGGTGCTGGAGTGACCGACGCCAAAGGTGTCGTACTCGCTCTCGCTACGGCGCGGGAAAGCGGCGATGCCGTCCTTCTGGCGCAGCGACAACATGCGGTTGCGCCGGCCGGTGAGGATCTTGTGCGGGTAGGCCTGGTGACCGACGTCCCACACCAGCCGGTCATCCGGGGTGTCGAAGACGTAGTGCAGGGCGATGGTCAGCTCGATGACGCCCAGGCCGGCACCGAAATGCCCGCCGGTCTGCCCCACGGTATAGAGCAGTTCCTGGCGCAGCTCGTCGGCCAAAGGCTCGAGGTCGGCTTCGGCCAGCCGGCGCAGGCCAGCAGGCGTGTCGGCGCGGTCGAGCAACGGCGTGACCGGGCGTTCGCGGGGGATCTCTTGAAACGTCGTGGGCATCAGGCGAGTCGTTATAGGTTTGAAGACGCGGCAGTTTACCCCATTGTGGGAAAAGCTGCCCATTCAAGCGGGGGCCTACGCCCTCTGTGGGAGCGGGTTTACCCGCGAATGCGATGTTGCATCAACTACCGCATTCGCGGGTAAACCCGCTCCCACAGGGGGAGGCGTCAAGGTTCAATGACGGCGTTCGACGATATAGCGGGCCAGGGCCCGCAGCGGCTCGGCGCTGTCACCGAAGCCGGCGAGGGCGCCCAGCGCCTGGTCGCGCAGTTCCAGGGCATAGGCCTTGGCGGCGTCCAGCCCGAGCAGCGCCGGGTAGGTCGGTTTGTGGCGGGCGATGTCGGCGCCCTGGCGTTTGCCCAGGGTGGCGGTGTCGCTCTCCACATCGAGGATGTCGTCCTGCACCTGGAAGGCCAGGCCGATGGCCTGTGCATAAGTCTGCAGGGCGTCGAGCTGGGCCTGTTCGGCGCGGGCGCTGGCCAGGGCGCCGAGGCGCACGCTGGCTTCGATCAGCGCGCCGGTCTTGTGCCGGTGCATGTACTCCAGGGCCTGCTGGTCGAGCTTGACGCCCACCGAGCCAAGGTCGATGGCCTGGCCGCCGACCATGCCGGCGGGGCCCGCGGCCTTGGCCAGGGCCTGGACCATCTGCAGACGGATGCTGTCGGCCTGGGGGCTCAGCGCCGGGTCGAGCAGGGCGCTGAACGCCAGGCTTTGCAGGCCGTCGCCGGCGAGGATGGCGCAGGCTTCGTCGAAGGCTTTGTGGGTGGTCGGTTGGCCGCGACGCAGGTCGTCGTCGTCCATTGCCGGCAGGTCGTCATGCACCAGCGAGTAGGCGTGGATCAGTTCCACCGCGCAGGCCGCACCGTTGGCCTGTTCGGCCGGCGCGCCCAGGGCCTCGCAGGCGGCGTAGGCGAGCAGCGGGCGCACGCGCTTGCCACCGTTCATCACGCTGTAGCGCATGGCGGCGTACAGGCGCTCGAGTTCTTTGGAGGGGGCCTTGAACAGCGTTTCCAGTGCGGCGTCGACCCGCTCCTGGGCGCTGGCCTGGTAACCGCCGATCATGCTTCTGGCTCCGCGTCGAACGGCTGGGCAGCCAGCTCGCCGTCACGTTCCAGCAGGATCTGCACCTTTTGCTCGGCCTGGGCCAGGGCGCCCTGGCAGTCACGGGTCAGGGCGATGCCTTGTTCGAAGGCGGCCAGCGACTCTTCCAGCGACAATTCACCGTTCTCCAGGCGCTCGACCAGGGCTTGCAGGTCGGCGAGGGACTGTTCGAAATCGATGGAGGCTTTTTTGCGGGCCATGGCGACTGTCTCGGTGGTATTCAGAACGGCGCGACACTAGCAGAGCGGGGCAGGGGGAGCAAATCAGCAAGGCTTTGGTCTTATTTTGTAGCATTTGTGCCGGTGCGGATGTCTTGCAAATCCAGTCGTTTTCAGATTGTGAGGGGGTTGGCCCTCTGCCATACTCCGCGCCCTCTGGCCCGCGGGCTGGCACCCCCCTTTGATGTCACGTAACGGACTACGTTGTGAGCTTCCTTTCGATCGAATTCGGCCTCTGCTTCACGCTGTTCTTCATTGTCTACTGGAGCCTGTGCTGGAGTGCACGGCTACAGAACCTCCTGCTACTGGCGGCAAGCTATGGCCTGGTGGCGAGTTTCAGCCTGAACTCGCTGTACATCCTGCTGGGCTACAGCGCACTGGTGTACCTGCTTGGGCTGCTGGTCGGGCGCTACCCCGGGCGCCGGTTCTGCGGCGTGCTGCTGCTGACCTTGGTGCTGGGCTGCTTCTACCTGTTCAAGTACCAGGCATTCTTCGTCGAAGGCGTGCAAGCCGCGCTGGCGGCGGCCGGGCTGGACGTGTCGCTGCCGTTGCTGGAACTGCTGGTGCCCATCGGCCTGTCGTTCTACACCTTCCATTCGGTCAGCTACCTGGTATCGATCAACCGTCGCGAACTGGCGCCGGCCACGGCGCTGGACCTGGCCCTGTACCTGGCGTTCTTCCCCAGCCTTGTGGCCGGCCCGGTCAACCGCGCCCTGCACATGCTGCCGCAGATCCGCCCGCAGGGCATGCGCCAGGTACTGGAGCCGCAGCGGGCACTGGGGCTGATCGCGCTGGCGGTGGTCAAGCTGTTCTTCCTCAGCGCCTGGCTGGGCAGCGAGTGGGTCGACCCGGTGTTCGAAACCCCGGGCAGCTTCACCCCCGAGCAGGTGCTGCTGAGCGTGTACGGCTACAGCCTGCTGATCTACTTCAACTTCAGCGGCTACACCAACCTGGTCACCGGCATCGCCTTGCTGCTGGGGTTCCGCCTGCCGGAGAACTTCAACGCACCTTATGCCGCGCACAACCTCAAGGAGTTCTGGGGGCGCTGGCACATCAGCCTGTCGCGTTTCATCCGCGACTACGTCTATATCCCGCTGGGCGGTAACCGCAAGGGCGTGTGGCGCGGCAACCTGAACATGCTGCTGGCGATGCTGGTTTCCGGGCTGTGGCATGGCGCCAGCATCAACTTCATCCTGTGGGGCGCGCTGCACGGGGTTGGCCTTGCCCTCTCGAAGCTGTTCAGCCAGCTGCTGCCAGGCTTTGCGCAGATGCCGGGCGCTGGCCTGCTGGCACGCCTGATGACCTTCCACTACGTGGCTTTTGCCTGGATCTTCTTCCGCAGCCCGACGCTGGACGGCGCCGTCGAGATGCTCGGCGACATCGCCCAACTGAGCCTGGCCGGGCTCAACAGCGCCACCGGCCTGATGCTGCTGGCCTGCGTGCTGTACATCGCCACTTATCCACAGTGGCTGGCAGTGCTGCGCAAGGGCTTTGCCGCCAGCCAGCGGCTGCCCTGGCAGCTTTACCCCGTGCCGTTGGGGATTGGCGTGTCGCTGGTGATTTTCGCTTCGCAATCGGGTGTGCCGGGGTTCATCTATGCAAGCTTCTGATAGCAAACAGCTGTTTCAGGTGCAGATGGGCGCGGCCCGTGCGTTGTACGCGATCGTGGTCACGACCGCCTTGTTGTTCTGGCTGAACCAGGACTCGATCAGGCTGTACTGCCAGCAGAAGTACCACCAGAGCTGCGAGATCCCGCTGCTCGGCCAACTGCCGGCCTGGCGCTTCGGGGCGCAACTGACGGCGGCGCTGGAGCAGGGCCGCGACAGCGTCATCGCGCAACTGCAAGAGGCGCAGCAGCAGGTCGCAGGCCCATTGCCCGAGGTGCTGCCCGCGCCGATGCCGGTGGTCACGGTCAACCTGGAAACACCGGCGGCGCTGGCCCAGCCCTTGCCGGCGACGCCAGTGGCCTTGCCTGCGCCTGCACCCCAGCATGCCCTGCCGCCCCAGGTGGCCGTTGCAGCACCGCCGGCGGCACCAGCCCCGACCTTGCTGCAACCTGGCACCGTGGTTTCCCTGGCCGCCGGCGACGACGTACTGCTGGTCGGCGACTCGCTGATGCAGGGCGTGGCCCCGCACCTGGCCAACAGCCTGCGCAAGCGCTACCAGATCCGCACGGTCAACCTCAGCAAGCAGAGTACCGGCCTTGCCTACCCGGGCTTCTTCAACTGGCCGAAAACCGTGGCCGAGACCCTCGCCCACGAGCCGAACATCCGCCTGATGGTGGTGTTCCTCGGCCCCAACGACCCCTGGGACATGCCCCAGGGCAAGGGTAAGCCGTTCCTGCGCTTCAAGTCGCCGGAGTGGGAAGTGGCCTATCGTGCACGTATCGACTCGATCCTCGACCAGGCCCGTGCGCACAACGTGCAGGTGCTGTGGGTCGGGCCGCCGAACATGGAGAAGCCGCGGCTGTCCACGGCCATGGGCTACCTGAGCGACCTGTACCAGCAGCAGACTGCGCTGTACGGCCAGCACTATGTGTCGGCCAACCCGATCCTGGGCTATACCGACGACGGGTTCGCCGCGACGGTGCTGACGCCCGAGGGCAAGCGGGTCAAGGTGCGGGTCGATGACGGCATTCATTTCACCATCACGGGCCAGAAGATGATCGCCGCACAGGTACTGTCGCTGATCAGCTTGCCAGGCCTGACCGTTACAGGACACTAAGATGCGCCAATGGCATCACTTGCTGGGCCTGGCCCTGCTGATCAGCGCCGTACCTGCGTGCAGCACCGGCGCCAACAGCGTGGCCACCCAGCCCGCCGCACGGCCGGCAGCCGCGCCCGTTGTGCGCCAGGACGGCAATGTTGGCCTGCTCGCCGGCAAGTTGCGCAATGCCGGCCGCGCGCCGGTTGGCATCGTCCAGCTGGGCGATTCGCACACCGCCGCCGACCTGTTCAGCGGTGAGCTGCGCCGCCTGCTGCAGGCGCAATACGGCGATGGCGGTATCGGCCTGGTGCCGGCCTCGTCGGTGCCGGGTATCCGCAATGACCGGGTGATCATCAAGAGCGAGGCGCGCCAGTGGCAACTGGTGTCGGCACGCAACCAGCAAAGCAGTCAGTTCCCGCTTGGCGGTTACCTGTCGCTGCCGCAGGCCAACCGCTCCAGCGTGCTGTTGCAGGCGCGCGATGAAGACCGCCAGCGCTACAAGGTTTCGGCGCTGTACCAGTCCACCGGCAATGCCACGGTGCTGGCCAACGGCGGCCAGCGTCGCCCTTTGGCCATCACCAACGGGCAGTGGCGCTTCAGCCCGGCCTTCGCCAATCTCGGCCTGCCGCTGCAACTGGGCGTGGAGGGCGGGGGCAACATCGCGTTGGGCGGCTGGTACCTGCAGGGGCAGAAGAATGCCGGGGTGATCTACTCGGCGCTGGGCATCAATGGTGCCCGCCAGGAGGTGGTGGACAAGTGGCAGCCGGGTTGGCTGGACAGCCTCAAGGCTGTGCGACCGGACCTGGTGATCCTGGCCTATGGCACCAACGAGGCCTTCGACGACACGCTCGACCTGGGGCTGTACCAGTCGCAGCTGGAGGCGACGCTGCGCAGCCTGCGCAAGGACCTGCCGCAGGCAGCGATCCTGCTGGTCGGGCCGCCGGACTCTATCAAGCGGCGCAAGGCGGGCAGTTGCGCGGCGCGTCAACCACAGCCGCTGGCGTCGGTGATCCGCATTCAGAAGCAACTGGCACAGCGGCACAAGGCGCTGTTCTGGGACTGGCAGGCGTTCATGGGCGGGCCGTGCTCGATTGCCGGTTGGCAGGCCAATGGGCTGGCGCGGCCAGACCTGGTGCACCTGACGGCTGACGGCTATCGCAAGAGTGCGGCGGGGTTGTATGCGTTCTTGAAGGGGCCGTTGGGGCTGCGTTGAGCTTCAGGCCCTATCGCCGGCAAGCCGGCTCCCACCCCGACCGTATAAACCCAAGCTATGCGCTATCCCTGTGGGAGCCGGCTTGCCGGCGATAGGGGCGCAAAGCGCCCCCGACAAAGGTCAGGCCGGCTCGGTCTCAAGCGCCAGCATGGCTTGGCGATAGCGCGCCAGCTCCTCGATGGTCAGCACCGGCAGGTTGTACTGCCGGGCATACACCGCTACCTGCTCACCCCGGGCCATGCTGCCATCGGGGTTCATCAATTCGCACAGCACCGCCGCCGGGCGCAGGCCGGCCAGGCGCGCCAGGTCCACCGAGCCTTCGGTGTGGCCGCGGCGGGTCAGCACGCCGCCGTCGCGGGCGCGCAGCGGGAACACGTGGCCGGGGCTGACGATATGCCGCTGCTGCGCGGTGGAGCGCAGCGCCGCTTCGATGGTGGTGATGCGGTCCTGTGCCGAGACGCCGGTGCTCACGCCCTCGGCCGCCTCGATGGTGACGGTGAAACCGGTACCGTGGCGGGCCTGGTTGTTCGGCACCATAGGCGCCAGCTGCAGGGCGTCGACGGTGGCTTCGTCCAGGCACAGGCAGACGATGCCGCTGCAGTCGCGGATCATCATGGCCATGGTCTGCAGCGAAAGGTTCTCGGCGGCGGCGACGATATCGGCTTCGTCCTCGCGGTCGTCGTCGTCGAGCAGCAGCACCGGGCGCCCGGCCTGGAAGGCGGCGATGGCGGCAGTGACGTTGGGGAATTGCTTGTTGAGCAAGGTGGACATGAAACGCTCCTCGTGAATGATCGATGAACGTCTCGGGGCGAACAAAATGCGCGCGCAGGGGCGCCCGGATGGCCCCTGCCTGACGCCTTCTTTCATCCGGACTATGACCGTCGGCTCTGGAGTCGCACCAGATCTGCTGACCCCCGGCATGGCCGGGGCGCTCGCGGGCTCATCTTTCGATTTACCGCCGGTGGGGACTTTCACCCCGCCCTGAAGACCGGGCAAGCATACAGCACTGTGCCACCTTGCTGGCAAGCGGCCGGTCTACGACCTTCGGCGGTATCATGGCGGCAACAGCTCTGCGGAAGCGATGACATGGACACCTTGCAAGGCGCCGGCGGCAAGCCGATCAAACTGTGGACCGACGGCGTGCCGGTCGAAGACGAGGCCCGCAAACAATTGCTCAACACGGCGCAGATGCCGTTCATCTTCAAGCACCTGGCGGTGATGCCGGACGTGCACCTGGGCAAGGGCTCGACCATCGGCAGCGTGATCCCCACCCTAGGCGCGATCATCCCGGCGGCGGTGGGGGTGGACATCGGCTGCGGCATGATCGCCGCGCGGACCTCGCTGCATGCCCGTGACCTGCCGGACAACCTGCACGGCCTGCGTACGGCCATCGAGCAGGCCGTGCCCCACGGCAAGACCTTCGGTCGCCGCGACCAGGGCGCCTGGGACAACGTGCCCAGGCAAGCCGACCAGCAGTGGCAAGGCCTGGCCGGGCGCTTCAAGGCCATCACCGACAAATATCCACGGCTGGAAAAGACCAATAACCGCCAGCACCTGGGCACCCTGGGCGGTGGCAACCACTTCATCGAGGTCTGCCTGGACGAGGCCGACCGGGTCTGGTTCATGTTGCACAGTGGCTCGCGGGGCGTCGGCAATGCCATCGGCAACCTGTTCATCGAGCTGGCCCAGGCCGACATGCGCCAGCATCTGGCCAATCTGCCGGACAAGGACCTGGCCTATTTCGAAGAGGGCAGCCGGCATTTCGCCGACTACGTGGAGGCGGTGGAGTGGGCCCAGGATTTCGCCCGGCACAACCGCGAGCTGATGATGAAGGCGGTAGTGGCAGCCACTCGCAAGGTGCTGGGCAAACCGTTCGAGGCCAGCCTCGAGGCGGTCAACTGCCACCACAACTATGTGCAGAAGGAACAACACTTCGGCCGTGAAGTGCTGGTGACGCGCAAAGGGGCGGTGTCGGCGCAGAAGGGGCAGTTGGGCATCATCCCGGGCTCCATGGGCGCCAAGAGTTTCATCGTGCGCGGCCTGGGCAACGAGGAATCGTTCTGCTCGTGCAGCCATGGTGCAGGCCGGGTGATGAGTCGCACCAAGGCCAAGAGTCGCTTCAGCGTCGATGACCAGCGGCGCGCCACGGCCCATGTCGAGTGCCGCAAGGACAAGGACGTGATCGACGAGATCCCGATGGCCTACAAGGATATCGACGCGGTCATGCTGGCCCAGCGCGAGTTGGTCGAGGTGGTGCATACCCTGCGCCAGGTGGTGTGCGTGAAAGGCTGAAGTTGCGACCAGAGGCTGCGTTATCTACCGCAGGCATCGCCTGAGCGGGCTCTACCTTTTTGGCTCGCCCACTCCCGGGCAGCCAACAGGAATGACCAGCATGTCCCAGCGCCACACCTTCACCGCCGAAGACGTTGCAGCCGCTTTCGAAACCCTCGAACCCCTTCTGTTCAACCGCAAACGACGGACCGACGCCCAGGGCAACCCGGCGCCGAAAATGCTGGTCGTGGCCGGCGCCGAAGGCTCGGGCAAGACCTATCTGCTCAACAACTCGCTGCTGGCGAGCAGGCGCTATGACGACTACGTCAGTCTCTACGACCCGGCTTATCGCAAGCTGCATCCACAGTACGAGCAGATGAAGGCCGGCGGTGGCCGGTATGTCTACGCCCACACCGAGCAGTTCATCTGGCAGTTGGGCGGCAAGCTCTTCGAGCATGCGCTGGCCAACCACTACGACATCATCATGGAGACCGCGCTGGACGACGCGGCCTTCGCCGATGTACCGGCCCTGGCACTGCAGGCGGGTTACCAGTTGGAGCTGCACCTGATCGCCTGCCAGAAGGAATTCGGTCATTGGAACACCCTGGAGCGCGGGGTGAAGAGCGTTGCCGAGGACCAGCTCGAACGCTTCGTTTCCCTCAGCAAGATCGAGGCGTCGCAAGCCAATGCCGCGAGGATCATCGATGCCTTCGAGGCCGCCTGCCTGGTCAGTCCCGGATCGCAGATCAGCTTGTACCAACGGGGCATGGAAACCGACCGGGAGAGCAGATTGCTGTGCCGCAGCGTCTGCTCCACAGCGTTGCAACTGGTACCGCAGGCGGCAGGGGCCGATGAAGCGTACTTCCAGCCGCCCCATATAGAGGGGCGGTTCGAGATTCGCCGTACGTCCCTGGATCAGGTGCCCAGTACCTATCCGCAGTACTTCCAGCTGGTGCATACCGGCATGGTCGATGATCAGGTGCGCAGCAACATGCTCAAGGCTTGCTGCGCAACGCTGGGCAAGGCCCAGGCGTTGAGTGAGCGGATCCCGGCCGACGTGTTCCGCGAACTGTCCCTGTATGTGCTCAAGTACTTGCATCCCTGAGCATCAGGGGTGTCACTCGGCTGGGCTGTTGAATGCTTGGCTTGGTGCTGGCGTTTCGTCGCAGGGGTAATGCTTGGCCATCCTTCTGTCGTGCAGGGCTTCAACACTGTTTTCTGGGGTGTATGCTTTGGCAAATTTTGGCAAATCCGGACGCCGCCATGAGCACCATGAACATTTCCCTGCCGGACTCATTGAAGTCGTTCGTTGACGATCAGGTCAGCCAGCGCGGCTACAGCACCAGTAGCGAGTACGTGCGCGAACTGATCCGAAAGGATCAGGATCGGCAACATCTACGGGGGCTGCTTCTGGCCGGGGCTGGCTCGGCTCCCACCACTTCGGTGGATGATGACTACTTCGAATCACTGCGGGCAAAGGTACGCAGGGGGTGAAGGCAACGGCCAAGCCAGTGATTCCCCGAGTGCTCGCGCGTGAAGATGTCGAGCATGCTGTCAGTTACTACCTTGCTGAGGCTACAGAGCAAGTCGCAGTCGGATTCATCGATGCGCTTCAGCAAGGCTACGGGCATATCAGCCGCCATCCGACATCGGGTATCAGCCGCTATGTCCACGATCTGGATCTGCCTGGGTTGTTCTGCTGGCCGTTGAAGCGTTACCCCTACCTGGTGTTCTACGTCGAGCGCGATGACCACATTGATGTTTGGCGTGTTTTGCATGCCAAGCGCGACATTGCTCAATGGTTGGCCGACGACCTCATCCATTAGTTCGATGGGGGCGCGTAAGACGCGCATGACAACCTCAGGCTATGCCCGGTGGCAGAAAAATGCGGGGGTAGGGTGCAGGCATTAAAAAGCCGGCTTGTGGCCGGCTTCTCGGGGACGATCTTGGCTCATTTTTGATAAGCCGCAATCGCCTTAAACGGTTGGCAACATGGCCTGAAAAAGATGGCGGACGGCTGTGTGAGGCGTCGCCAGGCCCTCTGCAATGCGGCTTGCACCATCAGGGGGCGTGATGTGGCGCGTAGCATACTAGGGCTCGCCGGGGATGCCCAGCAAAAAGTGGTGCGAAGTGTTTCAGCATGGCCGCGCCGGGCGCAGGCAGGACCACCAGAACACCCAGCCGAGGATCTGCAGTTTCTGCGTTCTGCGCTGTGGGGCGGTGAAGCGCTCGACCGGGTGGTTGAGGCGGTCGTGGCTGTGCAGGCACAAGGTGCCGTTGTTGCCTTGGGTGAGTCGGTGCACGCGCAACTGTCCGTTGTGCAGCAGTGCGTAGTATTCGCCTTCGATCACCCGGGTGAGGGTGGAGTCGATGGCCAGCAGCGTGCCCTGGGGCAATAGCGGCGCCATGTTGCTGGCCGGCATGCCGATACAGAAGGCGTTGTGCGCGGCAACGCCGACGCTGTCGAGGGCTTGGCGGGGGATCGGTTGGAACAGCCCGGGTGTGGCACTCAGGCTACCCTGCTGCAGCTGGTGCAAGGGCAGTTGCACGCTTTGTGTGCCCAGCGCCAGCAGCGGCGCTGGGCCCTCGGTGGGAGCATGCGCAGGGCGGGCAGGCGCGAGAGGGTCGGGATGTTTGGGGCCTTCGCCGCTACGTAGCCAGCGCGGGTACACGCAGAACAGGTCGGCGATTTCGTCGAGCCGAGCTTGTGGCACGCCACGCTTGAACCAGTTGTTGATGTGTTGGGGCGTGACGTTGCGCTGGGCAGCAAAGTCGGAAGGGGTCAGGTTGCACTCCTGCAGGAGGGCTTTGAGGCGATCACCGGATGAGTTCATGGTGGCGAGTCTATCGCCCTCATTAATGTGTGGAAATGAACTCGATGTGGAGGCGATCTGTGGGAATCATTGCGGTTCGCAGGCATTTGCCTAGGAGCAAGTAGGAATTTTCCATCGCCCACAAAAAAGCCCTGCCGAGGCAGGGCTTTTTCATGCATCAGCTTCAGCCCTTGTAGGCAGCAACCGACTTGGTGATCGCGGCGCGGGCGGCGTCAGCGCCTTCCCAGCCTTCGATCTTGACCCACTTGCCCTTCTCCAGATCCTTGTAGTTGGCGAAGAAGTGCTCGATCTGCTGGATCAGCAGGGCTGGCAGGTCGGTGTATTCCTTCACGTCAACGTACAGCTGGGACAGCTTGTCGTGCGGGACGGCGATGACCTTGGCGTCGCCGCCGCCGTCGTCGGTCATGTTCAGCACGCCGACCGGGCGGGCACGGATGACCGAGCCTGGGGCAACCGGGTACGGGGTGACGACCAGCACGTCCAGCGGATCACCGTCGTCAGCCAGGGTGTTGGGGATGAAACCGTAGTTGGCCGGGTAGAACATCGGGGTGGCCATGAAGCGGTCGACGAACAGGGTGTCGCTGTCCTTGTCGATTTCGTACTTGATCGGCGCGTGGTTGGCCGGGATCTCGATAGCGACGTAGATGTCGTTCGGCAGGTCTTTGCCAGCCGGGATCTTGCTGTAGCTCATTGGGCTATGCCCCCGTGTTTGATCAAAAAAAAGTGGCGCGATTATAGGCACATTCCGACAGGGCATGCCACGCCCGGCCTGATGTGCGGGGCTGTCAGGCGTGGTTTTCGCGGTAGTCCGGATGCTCGGCCTGCAGGCGTGCCAGACGGGCCAGCGGGTCCTGGCGGTAGAACAGCGACAACTGAAGGTAGACCTTTGGATAAGCGGCGTGCAGCAGGTCGGGGGCGCTGAAGAAGTACTCACTGCTGACGGCAAAGAACTCCGCCGGATTCTCGGCCGCGTAGGGGTCGATGGCGGTCTCTGCGTCGGGGTTGGCGTCGAGCTGACGGTTCAGGTCGTCGTAGGCGTGCTGCATGGCGTTGGCCCAGTCTTCGACCTGCATGCCGCTGTGCAGCGGCGGCAGGCCGTTGGCGTCGCCATTGAGCATGTCGAGCTTGTGCGCCAGTTCGTGGATTACCAGGTTGTAGGCCTCCCAGCCGCCGCTGGCCAGCACCCCCGGCCAGGCCAGGATCACCGGGCCCTGTTGCCAGGCTTCGCCACTGTGCTCGGCATCCCACACGTGTTCCACGCCGCTGCTGTCGCGGTGGCGCTGGGGGCTGACGAAGTCGTCGGGGTAGAGAATGAGCTCATGGAAGCCCTGGTACCAGTTCAGCTCGCCCAGGTGCAGCAGTGGCAGCTGGGCCTGGGCGGCGAGGAACAGACGCTGCTGGTCATCCAGTTCGACCCCGGGCAGGGCGGTCAGGTGCTTGTCGTGCAGGAACAGCACGCAAGCCTCGCGCAGCCAGCGGTCTTCGTCGTCGCTGATGCCGTCGAGCACTGGCAGGCGCTGGCGAATGGCCTGCCACAGTTGATCATCGACCGGGTAGCGGGCCAGGGTGCGCCGGCGCCGCCAGGCGCTGAACGACCACATTTGCGTCAGTGGGCCTTGGCGGTGCGGCCCAGGCGGCCGCGCAGCAGGCCGAGGAGCATCGGCACCAGCGACAGGATGATGATGGCCACCACCATCAGCGACAGGTGTTGCTTGATGAACGGCACATTGCCGAAGAAGTAGCCCAGCGTGACCAGGCCGCCCACCCACAGCAGCGAGCCGGTCACGCTGAAGGCCAGGAAGCGCGGGTAGTGCATGTGGGCAATGCCGGCGACGAACGGCGCGAAGGTACGCAGGATCGGCAGGAAGCGGGCGAGGGTGACGGTCTTGCCGCCATGGCGGGCGTAGAAGTCGTGGGTCCGCTGCAGGTAGTCCTGGCGGAAGATCTTCGACTTGGGGTTGCTGAACAGCCGCTCGCCTGCCGTGCGCCCGATCACATAGTTGGTGCTGTCGCCGAGGATCGCTGCCGCCATCAGCAGGCCGGCCAGCAGCACCGGGTCCATGCCGCCGCCTGCGGCCACGGCACCGGCGATGAACAACAGCGAGTCACCCGGCAGGAAAGGCATCACCACCAGGCCGGTTTCGCAGAAAATCACGGCGAACAGGATGGCGTAGATCCAGGGGCCGTAGTTGGTGACCAGCAGATCAAGGTAGGCATCGAGATGCAGGATGAGGTCCAGCGGGTTGAAATCCATGTACAGCACCTGAGTTCATGACCCGCTTCCACGGGCGCGCGATGACGGACAGCGTCTTGGGCGTGGGCAGATTCACCTGGGGAAAGGTAACTTTTCACACATGACTGGACGGGGATTATACGGCGAAGTCGCGATCGTGCCCGGAGAGTTTGTAGCGGGGGGTTACGATGGACTCACGCATAACCTGTGGGAGTGGCTTTAGCCGCGAAGCAAGCGACGCGATGCATGGCACCGGCTGCGCCGGTGTTCGCGGCTGAAGCCGCTCCCACAGGGCCTGCCATGCCAATTACATCTGTGCAGATCTGTGAGAACAGCCTCGCGCAGCGCTTGCGATCAATCCTGGCTGATCGGCAGGATGTAGTTCTCGAACTCGGTGTCCTTGCGAAAACCCATGGACTCGTAGGTCTTGCGCGCCACCTCGTTGTCGCTGCTGGTGGACACGCGCATGCGCACGGCGTTCGATTCCTTGGCCATCTTCTTGGCTTCGCGCATCAGGTGGTCGGCCACCAGCATGCGCCGCGAGTCTTCGGCGACGTAGATATCGTTGAGGATCCACACACGTTTGAGCGACAGCGACGAGAAGCTCGGGTAGAGCTGGCAGAAACCCAGCAACTTGCTGTCGTCGTCGACGGGCAGGGCGAGGTAGATGATCGATTCGCCGCGCTTGAGGCGCTTTTCCAGGAAGCTGCGGGAGCTGTCCGGGTATGGCAGCTGGCCATAGAACTCACGGTACTTCACAAACAACGGCGTGAGCAGGTCGAGGTGCTCCAGGGTAGCCTTGATGATTCGCATGTGCGGGCCTCAGTGTCCATTTAGGGGATACGGCGGATTGCCAGCAGTCAACTGCATGCTGCCTAAAGCAGCCTACAAGTGCAATCCGCCTTCCGTGACATGTTTTTTACCCTTCTCCTAGCAGGAAGTTTCCATTTTTTTTGCCCGAATTGTCACTTTCAATGCTGTGGACCTCGGCCTCATCCTTCAGATTCACCCCCGACAGTTGCCTTTTGCAGGCTTCGCGCATCAGGTACAGCAGGCGATGGGCGGCCATGCCATAGCTCAGGCCTTCCAGGCGCACGTTGGAAATGCAGTTGCGATAGGCGTCGGTCAGGCCGACCTTGGGCGCGTAGGTGAAGTACAGCCCGAGGCTGTCGGGCGAGCTCAGCCCCGGGCGTTCGCCGATCAGCATCACGGTCATGCGTGCCTTGAGCAGTTCGCCCACTTCATCGGCCACCGCCACCCGGCCTTGTTCCACCAGCACCACCGGGGCGCTGGTCCAGCCGTCGGCGGCGGCCTGCTCCTCGAAGCGGCTGAGGAAGGGCAGGGTGTGGCGGTGCACGGCCAGGGCCGACAGGCCGTCGGCGACGACGATGGCCAGGTCGACGCCCGCCGGGTTGGCCTGGGCGTGTTCACGCAGTTGCTGGGCAGAGTCCGCGTGCAGGCGCCGGCCAAGGTCGGGGCGCTGCAGGTACTGGTTGCGGTCGCTGGCGGCGCTGTGCAGCAGCAGGCTGGCGCGGCCACGATCACTGAGCTGCTGGCGCAGGCCGGCATGGTCGAAGGGCAGGTGCACGGCATCGCGGGCCTGGGCGTGGGCGTACTGGAAGTCCAGTTGGGCGCTGGTCGGCAGGCTGATACCGGTGCGGCCCAGGGCGATGCGCGCCGGGGTGAGGTTACGCAGGGCCTGCCAGGGGTTTTGCTCGGTGGGGGTATGTCGGTCCATGGGCGCTCCTAGGCCAGCTGCGCGAGCGCGTGGCGGAAGGCCGGCGGCAGGTTGTCGCCGAAGCGGACACGGCCATCGGCCTGGGTGAAGATGCCGGTGCGTTCGAGCCACGCTTCGAATTCCGGCCCGGGTTTGAGGCCGAGGGTTTGCCGTGCATACAGCGCATCGTGGAACGAGGTGGTCTGGTAGTTGAGCATGATGTCGTCGGAGCCGGGGATGCCCATGATGAAGTTGATCCCGGCCACGCCCAGCAGGGTAAGCAGGGTGTCCATGTCGTCCTGGTCGGCTTCGGCATGGTTGGTGTAGCAGATGTCGCAGCCCATCGGCACGCCCAGCAGCTTGCCGCAGAAGTGGTCCTCGAGGCCGGCGCGGATGATCTGCTTGCCGTTGTAGAGATACTCCGGGCCGATGAAGCCGACCACGGTGTTGACCAGGAAGGGTTTGAAATGCCGGGCCACGGCATAGGCGCGGGTTTCGCAGGTTTGCTGGTCGACGCCGTGGTGGGCGTTGGCCGACAGGGCGCTGCCCTGGCCGGTTTCGAAGTACATCAGGTTTTGCCCGAGGGTGCCGCGCTTGAGTGACAGCCCGGCCTCGTAGCCTTCCTGCAGCACGTTGAGGTTGATGCCGAAGCCGGCATTCGCCGCTTCCGTGCCGGCGATCGACTGGAACACCAGGTCCAGTGGCACGCCACGGTTGATCGCCTCGATGCTGGTGGTGACGTGGGTCAGCACGCAGGACTGGGTGGGGATCTGGTAGCGCTGGATGATGTTGTCGAGCATCACCAGCAGGTCGCAGATCGAGGCGATGCTGTCGGTGGCCGGGTTGATGCCGATCATGGCATCGCCGTTGCCGTACAGCAGGCCGTCGAGGATGCTGGCGGCGATCCCGGCGGGTTCGTCGGTGGGGTGGTTGGGTTGCAGTCGTGTCGACAGCCGCCCACGCAGGCCCATGGTGCCGCGGAAGGCGGTGACCACACGGATCTTCTGCGCCACCAGCACCAGGTCCTGCACACGCATGATCTTCGACACGGCCGCGGCCATTTCTGGTGTCAGGCCGGGGGCCAGGGCGCGCAGGCTGTGCTCGTCGGCCTGCTCGCCGAGCAGCCAGTCGCGCAGGCCGCCGACGGTCAGGTGGCTGACCGGGGCGAAGGCCTGCGGGTCATGGCTGTCGATGATCAGCCGGGTGACTTCATCGTCTTCGTAGGGGATCAGCGCTTCGCTGAGGAAATGCTTGAGCGGGATATTGGCCAGGGCCATCTGCGCGGCGACCCGTTCGCCATCGTTGCTGGCGGCCACCCCGGCCAGGTAGTCGCCCGAGCGTGCCGGGCTGGCCTTGGCCATGACCTCTTTGAGGCTGTCGAAACGGTAGAGCTGGTTGCCCACCGTGTGTACGAAACTTGCCATACAGAATCTCCAGAGCGCCGCAGGGCTGGCCTGCGGCGCGGGTCGACGATCAGTGCAGGGCCTCTTCGGCCTTCTGGATCGCGGCGAATTCCTCTTCCGGCGTGCCGGCCACCAGGTGGTGGCGGCTGTAGAACGCAAAGTAGGCAATCAACACCGCGTAGATCACCGCGGCGCCAATCACCACCCGCGGGTCGACCAGGAAGCCGGCGACCACGGCGATACAGGCCAGCACCAGGGCCACGCCCGAGGTGAAGATGCCACCGGGGGTGCGATACGGGCGCTCCATTTTCGGGCGACGGATACGCAGGGTGATGTGCGCGGCCATCATCAGCACATAGGACAGCGTAGCGCCGAATACCGCCACCAGGATCAGCAGGTCGCCCTGGCCGGTCAGCGACAGGGCGAAGCCGATGATCCCGGGGATCACCAGGGCCAGTACCGGGGCCTTGCTCTTGTTGGTCTGCGACAGTTTGCGCGGCAGGTAGCCGGCACGGGACAGTGCGAAGATCTGCCGCGAATAGGCGTAGATGATCGAGAAGAAGCTGGCAATCAGGCCGGCCAGGCCGACCAGGTTGACGAACCCGCCCATCCAGGTGGAGCCGCCGTAGGCTTTGGCCAGCGCTTCGACCAGCGGGTTGCCCGAGGCCTTGAGGGCGTCGGCCCCTGCGCCGCCGGGGCCGACCACCAGGATCAGCAGGGCGAAGGCCAGCAGCACCAGCATGGCGCCGATCAGGCCGCGCGGCAGGTCACGTTTGGGGTTCTTGGTTTCTTCGGCGGCCAGGGGCACGCCTTCGACGGCGAGGAAGAACCAGATCGCATAGGGGATCGCGGCCCACACGCCGACATAACCGAACGGCAGGAAGCTGCTGGCACCGACAGCGTCGGTCTTGGCGATGTCGAACAGGTTGGCTGCATCGAAATGGGGCACCATGCCGATCAGGAACACCGCCAGGGCGATGGCGGCGACGGCGGTGATGATGAACATCAGTTTCAGTGCCTCACCCACGCCGAAGATGTGGATGCCGATGAAGATGATGTAGAACGCCAGGTAGATCATCCAGCCGCCGATGCCGAACAGCGACTGGCAGTAGGCACCGATGAACACGGCGATTGCTGCGGGGGCGATGGCGTATTCGATGAGGATCGCCGTGCCGGTAAGGAAGCCGCCCCAGGGCCCGAAAGCGCTGCGGGCAAAGCCGTAGCCGCCGCCGGCGGTGGGGATCATCGAGGACAGCTCGGCCAGCGAGAAGCACATGCACAGGTACATGGTGGCCATCAGCAAGGTGGCGAGGAACATGCCGCCCCAGCCGCCCTGGGCCAGGCCGAAGTTCCAGCCGGCGTAGTCGCCGGAAATCACGTAGGCCACGCCCAGGCCGACCAGCAGGACCCAGCCGGCGGCACCTTTTTTCAGTTCACGTTGCTGGAAATACTCGGAATTGACCTTTTCAAAGTCGACGGAAGAGCTTGCCGGCGCGCCGGCGGAATGATCGCTTGGCATGGATTCACCTGTTTTTCTTCTTGGTGGCCGGAAGGGTTCCGGGCCGATGGTGATGGGTACTGCAGGAAGCGAGCCATAGAGCAGCTACAAGCCGCAAGCTACAAGCTGCAAGATAGAGCGGACGCAGGCGGACAGCTCTTTCTTGCCGCTTGTAGCTTGCAGCTTGAAGCTGTTTCTTTAGAAGAAGCCCAGCGGGTTGATGTCGTAGCTCACCAGCAGGTTCTTGGTCTGCTGGTAGTGGTCGAGCATCATCTTGTGGGTTTCACGGCCGACGCCGGACTTTTTGTAGCCACCGAACGCGGCATGCGCCGGGTAAAGGTGGTAGCAGTTGGTCCACACACGGCCGGCCTTGATGCCGCGGCCCATGCGGTAGGCGCGGTTGATGTCGCGGGTCCACACACCGGCGCCGAGGCCGAACTCGGTGTCGTTGGCAATCGCCAGGGCTTCGGCTTCGTCCTTGAAGGTGGTGACGCTGACCACCGGGCCGAAGATTTCTTCCTGGAACACGCGCATCTTGTTGTTGCCCTTGAGCAGGGTCGGCTGAATGTAGTAACCCGTGGCCAGCGAGCCTTCGAGTTGCTCCACCTTGCCGCCGGTCAGCAGCTCGGCGCCTTCTTCCTGGGCGATCTTCAGGTAGGACTGGATCTTGTCGAACTGCTGCTGCGAGGCCTGGGCGCCGACCATGGTGTCGGTGTCCAGCGGGTCGCCGCGCTTGATCTGCAGCACCTTCTTCATCACCACTTCCATGAACTGCGGGTAGATCGACTCCTGTACCAGCGCCCGCGACGGGCAGGTGCACACTTCGCCCTGGTTGAAGAACGCCAGCACCATGCCTTCGGCGGCCTTGTCGATGAAGCTCGGCTCGGCCTGCATGATGTCTTCGAAGTACACGTTCGGCGACTTGCCGCCCAGTTCGACGGTGGACGGGATGATGTTCTCGGCCGCGCACTTCATGATGTGCGAGCCGACCGGGGTGGAGCCGGTGAAGGCGATCTTGGCGATGCGCTTGCTGGTGGCCAGCGCTTCACCGGCCTCGCGGCCATAGCCTTGCACCACGTTGAGCACGCCTTTGGGCAGCAGGTCGCCGATCAGCTCCAGCAGCACGGTGATGCCCAGCGGGGTCTGTTCGGCTGGCTTGAGCACCACGCAGTTGCCGGCGGCCAGGGCCGGGGCGAGCTTCCAGGCGGCCATCAGCAGCGGGAAGTTCCAGGGGATGATTTGCCCGACCACGCCCAGCGGCTCGTGGATGTGGTAGGCCACGGTGTTCTCGTTGATCTCGGCGGCGCCGCCTTCCTGGGCGCGGATGCAGCCGGCGAAGTAGCGGAAGTGGTCGACGGCCAGCGGGATGTCGGCGTTGAGGGTTTCGCGGATCGGCTTGCCGTTGTCCCAGGTTTCGGTGATGGCCAGCAGTTCGAGGTTCTGCTCGATGCGGTCGGCGATCTTCAGCAGCACGTTGGAGCGGTCCTGCACTGAAGTGCGGCCCCAGGCATCGGCGGCGGCGTGGGCGGCGTCGAGGGCCTTGTCGATGTCTTCGGCAGTGGAACGAGGGAACTCGGCGATCGGCTGGCCGTTCACCGGCGAGGTGTTGGTGAAGTACTCACCCTTTACCGGAGGAACGAACTCACCACCGATGTAGTTGCCGTAGCGGGTCTTGAAGTTGACCTTGGCGCCCTCGGTACCGGGATGTGCGTAACGCATGGTGTGTCTCCTGGTCATTGTGATTGTTGCGGAGTTACCAAGCGTAGAGCAAAGGTCGGGCCAGTGCCGTCGGGCCCTTGCAGATCAATGACTTGGGTCATTTTTTCAGGCGGGTCGACACGGCCCTGTACCAAGGCTGGCACGGGCCGGGTGACATTTTGTACCGTTCATGGCACAGCCGGTGACTCGGTGGTCAGCCAGCATTGCAAAGCGCTCGTGCCTGGAGGATGCTGGCGCAACGCTCTATCTGCGGAGAACAACAACAAATGCAGAGCAATTCGTTCAGCCGCCACGCCCAGCAAGTGCTGACTGTCGCCCATGGCCAGGCCAGCGGGCCAGGCAGCGACCCCTCCATCGCCCGCTCCTGGCTGCGTTGCCTGGAGGACTATCACCTCGACCCTGCGCGCGCCCAGGCCCCGGTGGTGCTCGAACACGGCCGCCTGCTGGAAAGCCGCGAGCGCCTGCAGCAGGTGCTGCAGATCGCCGACAACGAGATGAACAGCCTGCACCAGCAGCTTTCGGGCAGCGGGCATGCGGTGCTGCTCACCGATGCCCGCGGGGTGATCCTCAACTGTGTGACCGCACCCGGCGAGCGGCGCATTTTCGAGCGTGCCGGGTTGTGGCTTGGTGCCGACTGGAGCGAGGCGCGCGAGGGCACCAACGGCATCGGCACCTGCCTGGTCGAGCGCCAGGCGCTGACCATCCACCAGGGCGAGCACTTTCGTGGCCGTCATACCGGCCTGACCTGCTCGGCCAGCCCGGTGTTCGATCCCCACGGTGAACTGCTGGCGGTGCTCGACGTGTCGTCGGCGCGGCCGGATGTGTCGCGCCAGAGCCAGTTCCACACCATGGCGCTGGTCAACCTGTCGGCGAAGATGATCGAGAGCTGTTACTTCCTGCGCCACTTCGAGCAGCAATGGCTGCTGCGTTTCCACCTGCAGGCCGAATCGGTCGGTTTGTTCAGCGAGGGCTTGCTGGCGTTCGACGGCGACGGGCGGATCTGCGCTGCCAACCAGAGCGCGCTGAACCTGCTGGGCAGCATTCGTGGGGGCGTGCTGGGCAAGCCGGTTGATCGGTTCTTTGCCTGCAGTCATGACGAACTGTTCAGCCGCGCCACGGCGCAAGGCAGCACGGCGTGGCCACTGCATACCCGTGATGGCCGGCAGGTGTTCGCCAGCCTGCGCGGCCAGGCGCGTAAACCTGTGTGGTCGGTGCCGGCGGCGTTGCCCCAGGCACGCCAGGCCGCCGAGCCGGGCATCTGCCTGCTCGACCCGGCGTTGCAGCATGACTTTCGCCGGGCCGTGCGGGTCTTCGAACGTGATGTGCCGCTGCTGCTGCGCGGTGAGACCGGGTGTGGCAAGGAGGCGTTCGCCCAGGCCGTGCACCAGGCCAGTGCCCGCCGTCACAAACCCTTCGTGGCGATCAACTGCGCGTCGATCCCGGAAAGCCTGATCGAGAGCGAGCTGTTCGGCTATCGCGGCGGCAGTTTCACCGGGGCACGCAAGGAAGGCATGCGCGGCAAGCTGTTGCAGGCCGATGGCGGCACCCTGTTGCTCGACGAGATCGGCGACATGCCGCTGGCGTTGCAGACCCGCTTGCTGCGGGTGCTGGAAGAGCGTCAGGTGGTGCCGATTGGCGGTGAACCGCAAGCTGTGGATGTGCGCATCATCAGCGCCACCCACCGCGATTTGCTCGAGCGGGTGGCGCAGGGGGGCTTTCGCGAAGACCTTTATTACCGCCTCAATGGCCTGGAGGTGGCGTTGC
The DNA here is from genome assembly GCF_024749065.1 of Pseudomonas sichuanensis. Classification (NCBI taxonomy): domain Bacteria; kingdom Pseudomonadati; phylum Pseudomonadota; class Gammaproteobacteria; order Pseudomonadales; family Pseudomonadaceae; genus Pseudomonas; species Pseudomonas sichuanensis. Next base: position 698,145 of record NZ_CP087185.1, read on the forward strand.
CGGCGCTGCGCGAGCGCAGTGACAAAGGGCAGTTGCTGGACTTTTTGCTGGGTCAGGAGGCCGAAGGGCAGGCGCTGGCTATCGAGCCCGCGGCGCGCCAGGCGCTGCTCGATTTTGCCTGGCCGGGTAACGTGCGGCAGATGCGTAACGTGCTGCGCACGCTGGTGGCGTTGTGTGATGAGGGCCTGATCGAGTTTCAGGACCTCCCGGCTTTGGTTCGTAACGTGGGAGCGGGCTTGCCCCGCGATGGCGTCCGACCAGGCAAGGACGATGGCCCTGCCGACGCCATCGCGGGGCAAGCCCGCTCCCACAATGGTCATGCTCGCCTTGAGAATGCCGAACGTGATGCATTGCTGGCAGTACTGGAAGCAAACCGCTGGCACATGACCCACGTCGCCGAGCACTTGGGCATCAGCCGCAACACCCTGTATCGGAAACTGCGCAAACACGGCATCGCCAGAGCCGGCTGAGCGAAACAGCGGGTGCGATTTCCCGCGCCCTGGGCTACCCTGCGTCGACGTTTTGCGAGGTCGACCATGCACATTCATATTCTCGGTATTTGCGGCACTTTCATGGGCTCGCTGGCGGTGCTGGCCAAGGCACTTGGCCATCGCGTCACCGGCTCGGACGCCAACGTCTATCCGCCCATGAGCACCCAGCTCGAAGCCCAGGGCATCGAGCTCACCCAGGGCTATGACCCTGCACAACTGGAGCCGGCCCCGGACCTGGTGGTGATCGGCAACGCCATGTCGCGGGGCAACCCGGCGGTGGAGTACGTGCTGAACAAGGGCCTGCCTTATGTGTCCGGCCCGCAGTGGCTGGCCGACCATGTGCTGCAGGGCCGCTGGGTGCTGGCAGTGGCCGGTACCCACGGCAAGACCACCACCAGCAGCATGCTGGCCTGGGTGCTCGAACACGCCGGCATGAGCCCGGGCTTCCTCATCGGTGGCGTGCCGCAGAACTTTTCGGTCTCCGCCCGCCTGGGCGATACGCCGTTCTTCGTGGTCGAGGCCGACGAATACGACAGCGCGTTCTTCGACAAGCGCTCGAAGTTCGTCCACTACCACCCGCGCACCGCGATCCTCAACAACCTTGAGTTCGATCACGCGGACATCTTCCCGGACCTTGCAGCCATCGAGCGGCAGTTCCATCACCTGGTGCGCACCATCCCGAGCGAAGGCCTGGTCATCCACCCGACCACCGAGCAGGCCCTGGAGCGGGTGATCGGCATGGGCTGCTGGACCCCGGTGCAGACCACCGGCGAGGGTGGCCAATGGCAGGCGCGCCTGCTCAGTGCCGACGGCTCGCGCTTCGAAGTGCTGTTCGGCGGTGAGGTGCAAGGCGTGGTGGACTGGGAAATGACCGGCCAGCATAACGTCGCCAACGCCCTGGCCACCCTGGCCGCCGCCCGTCATGTCGGTGTGGTGCCGGCCATGGCCATCGACGGCCTGAGTGCGTTCAAGAGTGTGAAGCGGCGCATGGAGAAGGTTGCCGAGGTGCAGGGCGTGACCATCTACGACGACTTCGCCCACCACCCGACCGCCATCGCCACCACCCTCGATGGCCTGCGCAAGCGCGTCGGCGAGGCACCGGTGATTGCGGTGATCGAGCCGCGCTCCAACTCCATGAAGCTCGGCGCGCACCGCGATGGCTTGCCGGAAAGCGTCAACGATGCCGACCAGGTGATCTGGTATGCCCCGGCCAACCTGGGCTGGGACCTTGCCGCCACGGCCGCCCAGTGCAAGGTACCCAGTGTGGTCGCCGACAGCCTCGAAGCGATCATCGAACGCATCAAGGGCCAGGCCCGCCCGGGCACCCATGTGGTGATCATGAGCAACGGCGGTTTCGGCGGCCTGCATGGCAAGCTGGCCGAGGCACTGAAGTGAACGGGCCGCAGCGCATCACCCTGGCCATGACCGGCGCCTCTGGGGCGCAATATGGCCTGCGCCTGCTCGACTGCCTGGTGCGTGAGGACCGCGAGGTGCACTTCCTCATCTCCAAGGCTGCGCAACTGGTGATGGCTACCGAGACCGATGTGCTGCTGCCGGCCAAGCCTCAGGCGATGCAGGCCTTCCTCACCGAGTACACCGGCGCCGCCGATGGGCAGATCCGTGTGTATGGCAAGGAAGACTGGATGTCGCCGGTGGCTTCAGGCTCCGGCGCGCCGGCGGCGATGGTGGTGGTGCCCTGTTCCACCGGTACGCTCTCGGCGATTGCCACCGGTGCCTGCAACAACCTGATCGAACGCGCGGCCGACGTCACACTCAAGGAGCGACGCCAGTTGATCCTGGTGCCGCGTGAAGCACCGTTCTCCACCATCCACCTGGAGAACATGCTCAAGCTTTCGCAGATGGGCGCGGTGATCCTGCCGGCGGCGCCGGGCTTCTACCACCAGCCGCAGACCATCGACGACCTGGTCGATTTCGTCGTGGCGCGGATTCTCAACCTGCTGAACATTCCCCAGGACATGCTGCCGCGCTGGGGTGAGCATCACTACGGGGTCGACGATTGAGGCGGGTTCTGTTCGGGCTGCTGGTGCTGACCCAGCTTGGCGGTTGCGCCACGGTGCGCACGCTGGACGCGAACAAGCCGGGCGCCCCGGTGGTGTATGCCGGAACGCGGCTGGACCTGTATGTGATGAATGGCGGCTGTTGCCCGCAAGATCACTTCGGTGCGCTGGCGCCGGCCTATCCGGGGCTGGACCTGCCGGGGAGCGCGTTGCTCGATACCTTGCTGTTGCCGTTGTCGTTGCTGACGGCGGCGGGGATTGGCTTTAACGCCACAGGTGGGCTGTAGCAAAAGGTTAGTCATTGATCAGGTAGAGACTGTGGGAGCGGGTTTACCCGCGAATGCGTCTTTGGGGTCAATGGCGCATTTGCGGGTGAACCCGCTCCCACAGGTTATGCACTTCGCGTTTCAATTCACTTTTTGCCCAGCCTGCGCAGTTCGTCCGACTCGACCACCCGAATCCCGTCCTCTTCTTCCAGCGCCAGGCGCCACAGCGCCCTGGCCAGCGTACAGGCCTCGATCCCACGATACTTGCCCGGGATCAGCCGGGAGAAGGGCGCGGCCATGCGCTCTCCCAGTCGAGGTTCGATGCGCTCGCCCAGCAGCAATGACGGCCGCACGATGGTCAGCTGCGGCCAGTCCTGACGCTTGAGCGCCTCTTCCATCTCGCCCTTGACCCGGTTGTAGAAGATCGAAGATTTTGCGTCGGCCCCCAGCGCGCTGATCACCAGCAGGTGGCGCGCCCCCATCTCGCGGGCGCGCTTGCTGAAGGCCACGACCATGTCCAGGTCGACCGCACGGAAGGCGTTTTCCGAGCCGGCCTGCTTGAGTGTGGTGCCCAGGCAGCAGAAGGCGATATCGACACGGCCGGCCAGTTGCGGGAGAAACACGGCCGGGTCACCCACCGGGTTTTCCAGGTGCGGGTGCTCGGCCAGCGGCCGGCGAGTCGGCGCCAGCACGCGGCTGATGGTGGGCTCGTTGAGCAGGCGGTCGAGCAGGTGTTCACCCGTCAGACCCGTGGCACCGGCAAGCAGGACATGCTGAGGCGTCAAGTACATGATGTCTCTCCCTTGTTACACACAGCTTAGTGGGTGGCAGGTATTTTTGCCTGTTCGCCCGGTACTGGCTGTGTGCTATTGCGCAAGGCTTGTTCGGCCTGTTGGCGGCGCAGGCGCTGCCAGTGCGTGACCACGGCCGGCGGCGCCCAGAGCTGCGGCTCAGAGGCTTCGAAACCTTCCCTTCTCTCCCGTTCGGCAACACTTTGCCGCGCCAGTTCAAACGCCTGTTTCAGGTCGTCGGTCTGGTTCAATGCCTGGGCGAACAGGGCATCGCCGAAATAGGTGAAGTCGGCCTCTTCCGAGCAGCCGAACGATACCCGGTCGGGGCGGGCGGCGGTCATGATCAAGGTCCGGTCGTCCTTGAGCGGGGCGATATAGCCACCGGAGTAGCAGGCGGAGACAACGATGACCTTGTCGCGGTCCTTGAGGGGGGCGAGGGCGCTGGCCAGCTCGTCGGCGGTCAGGTCGGCCAGTTGCAGACGCGGCTGGTCGAGCACCAGCTGGTGGTCATGGCTGCCGTGGCTGGTCAGGTAGACGAACACCAGGTCTTCCGGGCCGCTGCGCTCGGCGATCACGCGAGCGGCGCGGGTGAGGTTCTCGCGGGTGGCCATGGGGCGGTCGGCAAGGTGGTCGCGGTGGTTGACCAGGGTCACCTGGCCATGGGCGCCGAAGCGAACCTTGAGCATGTTGCTGACGTAGTCGGCCTCGCGCATGAACACGCTTTGCTGGCCATCGCCGGCCACCACGAGGCTGTACAGCTGCACGGGGGGGAGCGAGCGCGGCACCTTGCTCAGGGCATCGTCCAGCAGCTTGCCCTGGTTGAGCAGGGCCAGGTCGAGTGGGTCGGGCAGCAGCTTGCTGTTCTCGTCACGCACACGCACGCCGTTGGTCCAGAAGCCAGCCTCGACCCGGCCGTCGGGGCGGGTCAGGCGGCCATGGCCCTGATAGGCGTCGTCGGCGAAGCCGCCAATGTACTCGCTGCCATCGGCCAGTTGCAGGCTGCCGTTGCCGTTGAACTTCCAGTCACGAAAAGCCCCTTTGTAGCGGCTGCCGTCGCTGCCCAGCAGTTCGCCCTGGCCCACCAGCGAGCCATCCTTGAAGTCGCCGATCCACACATCGCCGTCGGCATTCTCGTAGCGCCCTCGGCCTTCGAGGCGGTTGTCCTTGAACTCACCGATGTACTGCTCGCCGTCGGCGCTGTCGTAGGTGCCGGCGCCCTGCAACTGGCCGTCGATGAAATGGCCGCTGAACTGATTGCCGCTGGCATCGCTGCGTACCCCGGCGCCATTGGGCTTGCCTTTGGCGAACAGGCCCTGGTAACGGCTGCCGTCGGCCAGGTCGAGCTGGCCGGCGCCGTCGTACTGGTCGTCCTTGAACTGGCCGCGGTAGGTCTGGTCATGTTGCTTGAGGGTGCCTTCGCCGTCGCGGCGGCCGTGCTTGAAGGTGCCGGCGTAATGGCTGCCTGGGGTGGTGAGGTCGCCCAGGCCCTGGAACAGCCCGGCGGCGAACTGGCCACGGTAGACCTCGCCGTTGCTGCCGTGCCATTCGCCCTGGCCATGCCATTGGCCATCCTTGAAGGTGCCGGCGTACCAGCTGCCATTGGGGTAGTCGATGCGCCCCTCGCCCTGCAACAGGCCGTTGACCACCTGGCCCCGGTAGCGGCCGCCATCGGGCAGGCGGGCGTCAGGTGGCGACAAGGGTTCGCCATCGCCGCAGGCGGCGAGCAGCAGGATCAGGGTCAGGGGTAGCAGGGGGCGCATGGCGGGTTCCGGGCCGAACGATGCATGGAGTATGCCGCACAATGCGTGAAAGGGTGAATTGGGGCGTTTGTGGGAGTGGGTAAGCCCACTCCCACAGGTGTTCAGTCAGCCCTTCAGACGAAGCAGAGCGACAGCGGCTCGGCGATATAGGCAGGTTTCTCCTCACCTTCGATCTCGAGGGTGACGGTGGCCTTGAGCAGCCACTGGCCGGGCTTCTTCTCGATGGCGTCGGTCAGGTCCACCTTCAGCCGCACATTGCTGTCGACTTTGACCGGTTGGATGAAGCGCACGCTGTCCAGGCCGTAGTTGACCACCATCTTCAGGCCTTCGGGCAGCACCAGCAGGTCCTCCATCAGCTTGGGAATCAGCGACAGCGTGAGGAAACCATGGGCGATGGTGGTGCCGAATGGGGTCTTCGCCGCTTTGACCGGGTCGACATGGATGAACTGGAAATCGCCGGTGGCCTCGGCGAACAGGTTGATGCGTTGCTGATCGATCTTCAGCCAGGCGGAACGTCCCAGTTCCTTACCAACGTACTGCGAAAGCTCTGTAACTGGTACATGGGGCATCGCGACTCTCCAGGTTGTCATTTGGTACGAAGGTGCAAGATCAGCACGGCCAGCCGTTGCAGTCAAGTTATGCCTTTTTCGCCGAATATCGCCTTATAGCCGCGTGCTTGGCGTGCTTATAATGGCCGCCTGCTTTCAGGAGGTCTTTATGCTGTTGCGTGGGTTGACCTGGCTGGTGCTGTTCCAGCTGCTGGGGACGGCGATCAATCATCTGTTCCTGCCTATCCTGCCCGGGCCGATCATCGGCCTGTTGCTGCTGTTGGCCTTCCTGATGGCGCGCGGTGAAGTGGGCAAGCCGCTCAACGAAGCCGCCAGCAGTCTGCTGCGCTACCTGCCGTTGCTGCTGGTGCCGCCGGCTGTGGGGGTGATGGTCTACGCCAGGGACATTGCCGCCGACTTCTGGGCCATCGCCGGCGCCTTGCTGATCTCCTGCCTGGTGACCCTGGTGTTCGTTGGCGTGCTGATGCAGAAGCTGATCCACCGCCAGGGCAAGCGCGAGGAGCTGCCATGACCCTCGACTGGCATGGCGCGCTCGACGCGGTGATCCATCATCCGTTGTTCGGCATCGGTATCACCCTGGCGGCCTATCAGTTGGTGCTGGCGGCTTATGAAAAGACCCGCTGGATCTTCCTGCAGCCGGTGCTGGTGTCGATGCTGGTGGTGATCGGCGTGCTGCTGGTGTGCGGCATCGATTACGCCGAGTACCGCAAGAGCACCGAGATCATGGGTACGCTGCTGGGGCCGGCTACCGTTGCCCTGGCGGTGCCGCTCTACCTGAACCTGCGACGCATCCGTCAGCTGTTCTGGCCGACATTTACTACGCTGGTAATCGGAGGTTTGTTCGCCACGCTGGCCTGTCTGGCCCTGGGCTGGTGGTTCGGTGCCGAGCACATGATTCTGATGACCATGGCGCCCAAGTCGGTCACCTCGCCGATCGCCATGCTGGTGGCCGAACAGATTGGTGGCGTGGCGGCGCTGGCGGCGGTGTTCGTGCTGATCACCGGGGTGATCGGGGCGATCTTCGGCCCGGCGCTGTTGACCCGCTTCGGTGTGCTCAGCCCCGAGGCCCGGGGCATGGCCCTTGGCGTAACCGCCCACGCGGTGGGTACCTCGGTGGCCTTGCAGGAAAGTGATGAATGCGGCGCCTTCGCCGCGCTGGCGATGAGCCTGATGGGGGTGGCCACGGCGGTGTTCCTGCCGTTGGCGGTCAGCCTGGTGGCATGAGGACTTGAGATGACGTTACCGCTGTTTCCCCTCAATACCGTGCTGTTCCCCGGTTGCCTGCTCGACCTGCAGATCTTCGAGGCGCGCTACCTGGACATGATCGGCCGCTGCATGAAGCAAGGTGCAGGCTTTGGTGTGGTGTGCATCCTCGAGGGCGAGCAGGTGGGCAAGGCCCCGCCGGCGGTGGCATCGATAGGTTGTGAGGCGCTGATCCGCGATTTCGTGCAGCAGGACAATGGCCTGCTGGGGATTCGCGTCGAAGGTGTGCGGCGCTTCAGTGTCGAGCAGACCGAGGTGCAGAAGGACCAGTTGCTGGTCGGTGAAGTCAACTGGCTGCCGGAACTGGCCGACAGTCCGCTGGTAGAGCAGGACGATGACCTGCTGGCGCTACTGCTGGCGCTGGGCGAGCACCCGATGGTCGAGGCGCTGGACATGCCGCGTGACGTGGATGGGCGGCAGTCGCTGGGCAACCAGCTCGCCTATCTGTTGCCGTTCATGGAAGAAGACAAGCTCGATTTGCTGGCGATCGATTCGCCGCAGCAACGATTGGAGGCGATCCAGGCGTTGCTGGAGCGGATTCAGGGTGAGCTGTTCGCCTGAATGCATCATTGGCCCCTTCGCGGCTGAAGCCGCTCCCACAGGGGCTGCGTATAACCTGTGGGAGCGGCTTTAGCCGCGCAGTCGCCCTCAATACTGATAACGCAGCAACGCCTTCGGCAATGCATGCAGCACAAAGAACGCCAGCAGCGCGACACACGCCGGCAGCACCAGCCACCACACCCGTTGCGACAAGGCCGTGAGCGGCTGGCGATACTGCACCAGCGTCAGGCCCAGCGCGCACACGCAACACGCCAACAGCGCCCCGGCCAGGATATCGGTCGGCCAGTGTGCCCCCAGGTACACCCGCGACAGGGCGATCGCCAGGGCCGGCAGGCAGCCCAGCACCACCCAGGTCAGGCGCATGCGCGGTGGTTGCCCGCGCCCGGCCAGTACCGCCAGCACCAGGAAGAAGGCGAACGCCGCCGAACTGTGGCCGCTGGGCATGCTGTAGCTGGTCAGCGGGTCGCTCAGCACCTCCGGGCGGGCCCGGGCGAACAGCCATTTCAGCGTGCCATTGGCGATTGCCGTGCCGATCAGTACCGAGCCTGCGAACAGTGCATGGCGCCACTGCCGGGCCAGCAGCAACAGCCCGGTCAGCAGGCCGCCGAGGAAGAACTGGGTACGGAAATCGCCCAGGCGGGTGATCATCACCACGGCGCCGTCGAGTGCCTGGCTGCGGTGCTCCTGCACCAGGGTCATCACCCCTTGGTCGAATTCGCTCAGGTACGGCCAGCCGACGAACAGGGCGGCCACCGCCACGCCGCTGAGCGCGGCGACCAGGCGGGTGCCGTGGCGCTGGTCGCGGATGCTGCTGTTCAGGCTCAGGCCAATCAATACCGCAAGGGTGCCGACGATGATCCCGGCATCCAGCCAGAACCCCTCGGGCAGCGGCAGGCGCATGGCGGCGCCGGTGGCCCAGCCAGGCAGCAGGTAGGCCACCGACCAGCCGGCGCCGGCCACCAGGCTGACGGCGATGAAGCGCGGCAGCGGCATGTCGAACATGCCCGCGACCATCGGCAGCATCGGCCGCAGCGGGCCGATGAAGCGGCCCACCAGCAGGCTGGCGATGCCGTAGCGCTGGAAGTAGGCCTCGGCGCTGCCAATCCATTGCGGGTGGCTGCGCAGCAGCGGCAGGCGGCGGATGTTCTGGTGGAAATACTTGCCCACAGCATAGGAAATGGCGTCACCCAGCAGGCCGCCGAGGAAACCCAGCAACAGGGTTTCGCCCAGGCTGAAGGCGCCGCTGCCGGCCAGCACGGCGACAGCGAACAGCAGTACGGTGCCGGGCACGATGATGCCGGCGATCGCCAGGCATTCCACGCAGGCCACCACGAAGATCGCCAGGCCCAGCCACTGCGGGTTGGCGCCAAGCCAGGAGGTCAGGCTGTCTAGCCATTGGCCCATGGGTCAGTTTCCTTGTTCGAGAATGAAGAAGTCTTGGCCTTCGACCTGGCCGCGGCGCAGTGGGTTGCGCGTGCAGTAGCGGGCATATTCGGCGTCGACGAAACGATAGGGCAGGTGCTCGTCACGGCCGTGGGGGATCCCCAGTCGGGCGGCCTGCAGCACCCGGGGCACGCGGATGCCGCAGTCCTCGACGTACAACCGCTCGGGGTCGAAGCGCTGGGCGTCCCAGTGCGGCACCTTGAGGCCCATGGCCCGGCATAACAGGGTCTGGCCGTTGCACAGGCGTTCTGGCGGGCGCAGGTTGCCGCTGGCGTCGGGGTTGTTCAGTTGCATCTGCGCCAGGCTGTTTTCGTCGGACAGGGCATCGACCCAAGGGTAGGCGGACTTGATCAGCACCGCGTTGCCCGGGCCATGGGCGCTGAAGTTCAGTGAGTCACCGCCGCGGGCGTAGTACATGTAGATATGCCCGCCATCGAGGAACAGCGCCTTGCGCTTTTCGGTAAAGCCCAGGGACGCGTGGCTGCCCTTGTCGGTGAGGTAGTAGGCCTCTGTCTCGATGATCCGCGCTGCCAGCCAGAGATTGCCGTGACGGTGGCGGATCACCTTGCCGAGCAGGTCGCGGGCGAGGGTCTGGGCGTCGCGGTCGAAAAAGCTGTCGGGCAGGGCGCGGGCCGGGCAGGGGGCGTGTTCGGGCATGCGGGCGGTTCGTGGCGGTAAAGCCGGGGATGATAGCAATGATTGGCTTAATCGAGGCTGAATCGCGGGCTGCTTCATCGCTGGCAAGCCAGCTCCCACAGGAGGGTGCCAAGCCTGTGGGAGCTGGCTTGCCAGCGATGACGGTAGTGCAGGTGTGGGATTTTTCGATAAGGCTGGTTACATCTTTCCTACACATCGACGCCCACCATTTTCTACCATCCGCCACCCACCGCTGGGCGTACCGAAGCGCGCCAGTTATAATCAGCCGATTTCCCCTTTCGCCAAGACACCGAGCCCATGACTGAGTCCGTTCTTGACTACATGACCCGCCTGGGTCACGCCGCCCGTGAGGCCTCGCGGGTCATCGGCCGTGCCAGCACCGCGCAGAAGAATCGCGCCCTGCAGGCCGCCGCCGACGCGCTGGACGCCGCCCGCGACGTGCTCACCGCAGCCAATGAACAGGACCTTGCCAACGGCCGTGCCAATGGCCTGGAGCCCGCACTGCTGGACCGCCTGGCACTCACCCCGGCGCGTATCGACGGCATGATCACCGGCCTGCGCCAGGTGGCCAGCCTGCCGGACCCGGTCGGCGCCATGCGGGACATGAGCTACCGCCCGTCGGGCATCCAGGTCGGCAAGATGCGCGTGCCGCTGGGGGTGATCGGGATCATCTACGAATCGCGTCCCAACGTGACCATCGACGCCGCCAGCCTGTGCCTCAAGTCGGGCAACGCCACCATCCTGCGCGGCGGCTCCGAAGCCATCCATTCCAACCGCGCCATTGCCACCTGCATCCAGCGTGGCCTGGCCGAAGCCGGCCTGCCGCCGGCGGTGGTGCAGGTGGTCGAGACCACCGACCGCGCCGCGGTGGGCGCGCTGATCAGCATGCCTGAGTTCGTCGATGTGATCGTGCCGCGCGGCGGCCGTGGCCTGATCGAACGCATCAGCCGTGATGCGCGGGTGCCGGTGATCAAGCACCTGGACGGTATCTGCCACGTTTTCGTCGACGAACACGCCGACCTGGACAAGGCCTGGCGCGTTGCCTTCAACGCCAAGACCTACCGCTACGGCATCTGCGGCGCCATGGAAACGCTGCTGGTCGACCAGCGCGTGGCCGAGCGCTTCCTGCCGGAGATGGCCCGCCGCTTCCAGGAAAAGGGCGTCGAGCTGCGCGGCTGCCAGCGCACCCAGGCGATCATCGACTGCCAGCCGGCCACTGAAGACGACTGGCACACCGAATACCTCGACGCGATCCTGTCGATCCGTGTGGTCGACGGCCTGGACCAGGCCATCGAGCACATCAACCACTATGGCTCGCACCACACCGATTCGATCATCACCGAACACCAGGGCCAGGCCCGGCGCTTCATCGCCGAGGTCGACTCGGCGTCGGTCATGCTCAACACCCCGACCTGCTTCGCCGATGGCTTCGAGTACGGCCTGGGCGCGGAGATCGGCATTTCCACCGACAAGCTGCATGCCCGCGGCCCGGTCGGCCTGGAAGGCCTGACCTGCGAGAAGTACGTGGTGATCGGCGACGGCCAGCTGCGCGGCCAGGAGTCCTGCTGAGTTGAGCAAGGCGGTGGCGGTCCGGCGCGTCGGCATGCTCGGCGGTACCTTCGACCCGGTGCATATCGGTCACCTGCGCAGTGCGCTGGAAGTGGCCGAGTTCATGCACCTGGACGAGTTGCGCCTGCTGCCCAACGCCCGCCCGCCGCACCGCGATACGCCGCAAGTGGCGGCGCAGGACCGCTTGGCCATGGTGCGCAGCGCCGTAGAGGGTGTCGGCTGCCTGAGCGTGGACGCCCGCGAGCTGGCGCGCGACAAGCCGTCGTACACCATCGACACCCTCGAATCGGTGCGTGCCGAGCTGAATGGGCACGACCAGTTGTTCCTGATCATGGGCTGGGACGCGTTCTGCGGCCTGCCCAGCTGGCACCGCTGGGAAGAGTTGTTGCAACACTGTCACATCCTGGTGCTGCAACGCCCGGATGCTGATGTCGAACCCCCTGACGAGCTGCGCAACCTGCTGGCTGCGCGCTCACAGAACGACCCCACCGCCATGTCCGGCCCGGCGGGGCACATTTCGTTCGTCTGGCAGACGCCGCTTGCGGTGTCCGCCACGCAGATCCGACAGCTGCTGGCCAGCGGCAAGTCGGCGCGGTTCCTGGTGCCGGACGCAGTACTGGCCTATATCGAGGCGCACGATCTGTATCGTGCGTCCAACTGACGGCGCCCACGGGCGCCTCATTCAATGAGTTGAACGAGTTTTATATGACCAAGCAGAAAATCAATGGCATCAGTGGCGAAGAGCTGGTCGCGCTGACCAAGGCCGCGCTGGAAGACGTCAAGGCCCAGGACATCCAGGTTATCGACGTGCGCGAGAAGCACAGCCTGACCGACTTCATGATCATCGCCACCGGTACTTCCAATCGCCAGATCAACGCGATGCTGGAAAAGGTCCGTGAAGCGGTCAAGGCCAAGGGCGCTCAGCCACTGGGCGAAGAAGGCAAGGGCGACAGCGACTGGGTGCTGCTGGACCTGAACGACGTCATCGTGCACATGATGACCGCCGCCGCGCGCCAGTTCTACGACCTGGAGCGCCTGTGGCTGGGTGCCGAGCAGAGCCGCGCCAACGATGGCAAGCACCACAGCCCGGAGCACGCGCACGAGTATTCCGACAAGCTCAAAGACCGGGAATAAGGAAGCGTCGTGCGTCTGCGTCTGATCGCGGTCGGCTCGCGCATGCCCAAGTGGGTCGAGGAAGGCTGGCATGAATATGCCAAGCGCCTGCCCCCGGAGCTTGCGCTCGAGCTGGTGGAAATCCCGCTGAATACCCGCGGCAAGAACGCCGATGTCGCCCGCCTGATCCGTCAGGAGGGCGAGGCGATGCTGGGCAAGGTGCAGCCCGGGGAACGCATCGTCACGCTGGAGGTCCATGGCAAGCCGTGGAGTACCGAGCAGCTGGCGGGCGAACTGGATCGTTGGCGCCTGGATGCGCGTACGGTCAACCTGATGGTGGGCGGCCCGGAAGGGCTGGCGCCGGAGGTCTGCGCACGCAGCGAGCAGCGCTGGTCGCTGTCGCCGCTGACGTTGCCGCACCCGTTGGTAAGGATACTGATCGGCGAGCAGATCTATCGCGCCTGGACCGTGCTGTCCGGGCATCCGTACCACAAATGAACCTGTAAGCCCGCCGATGCCGCAGCAGATCCGCCTCAAGGACCACGAGAAAGACGCCCGCCTGGTGCGCAACCGCGTCGTCGTGGGCGCCGTGGCGGTGGTGCTGCTCGTCTGCGTATTGATCGCCCGGCTCTACTTCCTTCAGGTCATCCAGTTCGACTACCACTCGACGCTGTCGGAAAACAACCGGGTGCATGTGCAGCCGATCCCGCCGACCCGCGGGCTGATCTTCGACCGCAACGGGGTGATCGTCGCCGACAACCGGCCCAGCTTCAGCCTGGTGATGACCCGCGAGCGCTCCGGCAACCCTGGCAAGTGGCAGGAAGTGCTGGATGTGATCGTCGAGGTGCTGGAGCTCACCCCGGATGACCGCGCCCTGTTCGAAAAACGCATGAAGCAGGGGCGTCGGCCATTCGAGCCGGTGCCGATCCTGTTCGAGCTCAACGAAGAACAGATCGCCCGTATCGCGGTCAACCAGTTCCGCCTGCCCGGTGTCGAGGTGGCGGCGCAGTTGGTGCGTCACTACCCGCAGGGCGCGCACTTTGCCCACTCGGTGGGCTACGTGGGGCGGATCAACGAGAAAGAGCTGAAGACCCTCGACCCGGTGAACTACAGCGGCACCCACCACATCGGCAAGACCGGCATCGAGCGATTCTACGAAGACGACCTGCACGGCCAGGTGGGCTACGAGGAAGTCGAGACCAATGCCCGGGGCCGGGTGCTGCGGGTGCTCAAGCGCACCGACCCCAAGCCGGGCAAGGATATCGTGCTGAGCCTCGACATCAAGCTGCAGGAAGCGGCCGAGCAGGCGCTGGGCGGGCGGCGCGGCGCGATCGTGGCGCTCGACCCGCGCACCGGCGAAGTGCTGGCGATGGTCAGCCAGCCGAGTTTCGACCCCAACCTGTTCGTCACCGGCATCAGCTTCAAGGCCTATGCCGAGCTGCGCGACTCGATCGACCGGCCACTGTTCAACCGTGTGCTGCGCGGCCTGTACCCGCCGGGCTCGACCATCAAGCCGGCGGTGGCCATTGCCGGCCTGGACAGTGGGGTGGTGACCGCCTCCAGCCGGGTGTTCGACCCGGGCTACTACCAACTGCCCAACTACGACCACAAGTACCGCAACTGGAACCGCACCGGCGATGGCTGGGTGGACCTGGATGTGGCGATCATGCGCTCGAATGACACGTACTTCTACGATCTTGCACACAAGATGGGCATCGACCGCTTGTCCAACTACATGAACCGGTTCGGCATCGGGCAGAAGGTCTCGCTGGACATGTTCGAGGAATCCCCCGGCCTGATGCCGTCCCGCGAATGGAAGCGCGCCACCCGCCGCCAGGCTTGGTTCCCGGGCGAAACGCTGATCCTCGGTATCGGCCAGGGCTACATGCAGACCACGCCGCTGCAGCTGGCCCAGGCCACCGCGCTGATCGCCAACAAGGGGGTGTGGAACCGCCCGCACCTGGCCAAGACCATCGAAGGCCAGCCGCCGGTGGACGAGAACCCGATGGAGAACATCGTCCTGCGCGACAAGTCCGACTGGGCCAAGGTCACCCATGGCATGGAGCAGGTGATGCACGGTGCCCGTGGTACCGCGCGCAAGGCGGCCCTTGGCTCGCAATACCGTATCGCCGGCAAGAGCGGCACCGCGCAGGTGGTGGCGATCAAGCAGGGCGAGAAGTACGACCGCAACAAGCTCCAGGAGCGCCACCGCGACCACGCCCTGTTCGTTGCCTTCGCCCCCGCCGAAGACCCGAAGATCGTGGTCTCGGTGATGGTCGAGAACGGCGAGTCCGGCTCCGGTGTCGCCGCCCCCGTGGTACGCCAGGTCATGGACGCCTGGCTGCTCGACGAGAACGGCCGGCTCAAGCCTGAGTTCGGCCCCGCCACAGTCGCCCAGGAAACGGCCCCGTGATGAACAACTTCGATCGCATGCTCTCCAGCGAAGACGTGATGCGCCGGCGCGCCAGCTTCCTGCAGCGCATCCACGTCGACGGCCCCTTGCTGCTCATCCTGCTGACGCTGGCCGCCGGCAGCCTGTTCGTGCTGTATTCGGCCAGCGGCAAGAACTGGGACCTGCTGATGAAGCAGGCCACCTCCTTCGGCATCGGCCTGGTGTCGATGTTCATCATTGCCCAGCTGGAGCCGCGCTTCATGGCACGCTGGGTGCCGCTGGCCTACCTCACCGGGGTGATGCTGCTGGTGGTGGTGGACGTGATGGGCCACAACGCCATGGGCGCCACGCGCTGGATCAACATCCCCGGGGTGATTCGCTTCCAGCCCTCGGAGTTCATGAAGATCATCATGCCGGCGACCATCGCCTGGTACCTGTCCAAGCGCACCCTGCCGCCGCATCTGAAGCACGTGGCGATCAGCCTGGTGCTGATCGGCGTACCGTTCATCCTCATCGTGCGCCAGCCCGACCTCGGCACGGCGCTGCTGATCCTCGCCTCCGGCGCCTTCGTGCTGTTCATGGGCGGCCTGCGCTGGCGCTGGATCATCAGTGTGATCGCTGCTGCGGTGCCGGTGGCAGTGGCCATGTGGTTCTTCGTCATGCACGACTACCAGAAGCAGCGCGTGCTGACCTTCCTCGACCCGGAAAGCGACCCGCTGGGCACCGGCTGGAACATCATCCAGTCCAAGGCGGCGATCGGCTCGGGCGGGGTGTTCGGCAAGGGCTGGCTGCTGGGCACCCAGTCGCACCTGGACTTCCTGCCGGAAAGCCACACCGACTTCATCATCGCCGTGCTGGGCGAGGAATTCGGCCTGGTCGGCATTTGCCTGCTGCTGCTGATCTACATGCTGCTGATCGGCCGTGGGCTGATGATCACGGCCCAGGCGCAGACCCTGTTCGGCAAGCTGCTCGCAGGCAGCCTGACCATGACCTTCTTTGTTTATGTGTTCGTCAATATCGGTATGGTCAGCGGCCTTCTGCCCGTGGTGGGTGTGCCGCTGCCCTTCATCAGCTATGGCGGAACTTCGTTGGTGACGCTGCTGTCAGCGTTTGGCGTTCTGATGTCGATCCATACGCACCGCAAATGGATTGCTCAAGTTTGAAAAAGGTGAAGAATTCAATGCAAGCAGTGCGTGGCTGGTTTGCCCGTTGTGTGCCGTGGATCGGTGTGGTGGGCCTGTGCGGCGCTGTCCAGCAAGCCCTTGCCGGCGATTACGACGGCTCGCCCCAGGTGGCCGAGTTCGTTGGCGAGATGACCCGTGATTACGGCTTTGCCAGTGAGCAGTTGCTGGGCGTGTTCAGCGAGGTACAGCGCAAGCAGGCGATCCTCGACGCGATCTCGCGGCCGGCCGAGCGGGTCAAGCCGTGGAAAGAGTACCGCCCGATGTTCATCACCGACGCGCGCATCGCCCGCGGGGTGGACTTCTGGCGCCAGCACGAGGCGGTGCTGGCCCGCGCCGAGCAGGAATACGGCGTGCCGGCGCAGTACATCGTCTCGATCATCGGCGTGGAGACCTTCTTCGGCCGCAACACCGGCAACTACCGGGTGATCGACGCACTGTCCACCCTCGGTTTCGACTACCCGCCGCGTGCCGAATTCTTCCGCAAGGAGCTGCGCGAGTTCCTGCTGCTGGCCCGTGACGAGCAGCTCGACCCGCTGACGCTCAAGGGCTCCTACGCCGGCGCCATGGGCCTGCCGCAGTTCATGCCGAGCAGCTTTCGCAACTACGCGGTGGATTTCGACGGCGACGGCCACATCAATATCTGGAACAACCCTGACGATGCCATCGGCAGCGTCGCCAGCTACTTCAAGCGTCACGGCTGGGTAGCCGGTGGGGCCGTGGTCAGCCGCGCGCAGGTCGCAGGCGCCAGCGCCGACGAAGGCCTGACCACCGGCATCGAGCCGGTCAAGACCGTGGGGCAGTTGCGAGCGCTGGGCTGGTCGAGTCATGATGCGCTGCGCGATGATCTGCCGGTCACCGCCTTCCGCCTGGAAGGTGAGTACGGCCCCGAGTACTGGATGGGCCAGAAGAACTTCTACGCGATCACTCGCTATAACCGCAGCGTGATGTATGCCATGGCGGTGCATCAGCTTGCCGAACAGCTGGTTCAAGCACGGGGCGTCAAGTAATGCGCGCAATCATCTCTGCCAACACCTTCAAGCTGCTGACCTGCGTCACCGTCGGCATGCTCCTGGTCAGCTGCTCCAGCAGCCGCCCGACCTCCCAGGGCAGCGGCAACGCGGTGCGTTCGCAGCCGGGCCTGGACATCAACCGCGCCCACAAGGATGGCGCGCCGTGGTGGGACGTGGACGTCAACAAGATCCCCGATGCCACCCCGACCGTGCACACCGGCAACTACAAGGCCAACCCGTACACGGTGCTGGGCAAGACCTATTACCCGATGCAGGACTCGCGCAACTACCGCGCCGAGGGCACTGCCTCGTGGTACGGCACCAAGTTCCACGGGCAGAACACCGCCAACGGCGAACTGTACGACCTCTATGGCATGAGCGCGGCGCACAAGACCTTGCCGCTGCCGGCCTACGTGCGGGTAACCAACCTGGCCAACGGCCGCAGCGTGATCCTGCGGGTCAACGACCGTGGGCCGTTCTATTCCGACCGCATCATCGACCTGTCCTACGCTGCGGCGAAGAAGCTCGGCTATGCCGAGAGCGGTACCGCCCATGTGCGCGTCGAAGGTATCGACCCGCAGCAATGGTGGGCCCAGCGTGGCCAGCAGCCGCCGCTGATGCTCAAGGAGCCGCAGGTCGCCCAGGCCCAGCCGATCGCCGCCAGCACCGGGCGTGTCGAGCAGTGGACCCCGCCGCCGCAGCAGCACGCGGCACCCGTGGTGCCGGTGCAGCTGAGCGGCAACAACGTGCCGAACAGCAACGGTGGCAGCATCCTGCAGGTGGGCGCCTTCGCCAACCCGGACGCCGCCGAGCTGCTGCGCTCCAAGCTGAGCACCATGGTCAGTGCGCCGGTGTTCATCAGCTCTGTCGTGCGTAACCAGCAGACCCTGCACCGAGTCCGCCTGGGGCCGATCAACAGCCAGGGCGAAATCCAGCAGACTCAGGACAGCATTCGCCTGGCCAATCTCGGCCAGGCCAAAGTCGTCACCGACTAGCAGCGGCAAGCTTCAAGAAAAAGCCACGGTGCACGCCTGCTCTTTCTTGCCGCTTGAAGCTTGCGGCTTGCAGCTCTTGCTGTCGGTTTGTTCATGAATTGCCGGGCGTTGCCATGTACAATGCCCGCTTTTGCCCGCAGCGGCATTAGGTCGCACTTTTGCGGGCCAGGCCATTGGCCATAAAACTAGACTGACGGGGCGCCGGGCACACGATGTGGCCCGCGGAACATCAGACCATTAGCGATTTACGAGAGACGGATGAACATCACCAACCTTGCCAAACGACTTTGCCTGCCTGTTCTGCTGCTGATCACGCCTGTCGCCTTCGCGGCCGAGCAGATGATGCCGGCACCACCGCAACTGGCCGCCAAGTCCTATGTACTCATGGACGCGGCCAGCGGCAACGTGCTGGTCGAGAACAACGGTGACGAGCGTCTGCCGCCAGCCAGCCTGACCAAGCTGATGACCGCTTACATCGCCACCCTCGACATCCGTCGTGGCCAGATCGGCGAGAACGACCCGGTGACCGTCAGCGAAAACGCCTGGCGCACCGGCGGTTCGCGCATGTTCATCAAGGTCGGCAGCCAGGTGACCGTCAGCGACCTGCTGCACGGCATCATCATCCAGTCCGGCAACGATGCATCGGTGGCCCTGTCCGAGCACATCGCCGGCAGCGAAGACGCCTTCGCCGACATGATGAACAAGACTGCCGCCGATCTGGGCATGGGCAACAGCCACTTCATGAACCCGACCGGCCTGCCGAACCCGGAGCACTACTCCTCGGCCCACGACATGGCCCTGCTGGCACGCGCGATCATCAACGAAGACCCTGCGCACTACGCCATCTACTCGCAGAAAGAGTTCTTCTGGAACAACATCAAGCAGCCTAACCGCAACCTGCTGCTGTGGCGCGACAAGACCGTCGACGGCCTGAAAACCGGCCACACCGACGAAGCCGGCTACTGCATGGT
The DNA here is from genome assembly GCF_024749065.1 of Pseudomonas sichuanensis. Taxonomy (NCBI): domain Bacteria; kingdom Pseudomonadati; phylum Pseudomonadota; class Gammaproteobacteria; order Pseudomonadales; family Pseudomonadaceae; genus Pseudomonas; species Pseudomonas sichuanensis. The sequence goes on from NZ_CP087185.1 coordinate 717,198, forward strand.
CGCCTCCGCCGTACGTGACGGCCAGCGCCTGATCGCCGTGGTGTTCGGCACCAACAGCGAGCAATCGCGTGCCGCTGAAACGCAAAAGCTGCTGACCTACGGCTTCCGCTTCTTCGAAACCCAGACCTTCTATCAGAAGGGCACCGAGCTGACTCAGGCCCCGGTATGGAAAGGCGCGACCAATCAGGTCAAAGCCGGCCTGGCCAACGACCTGACCATGACCATGCCTAAAGGCCAGTTGAAACGCCTGCAGGCTTCGATGAGCATGAATCCGCAATTGACCGCTCCGATCGCCAAAGGTGACGTGATCGGCAAAGTGGAAGTCAAACTGGACGAGAAAGTGATTCACAGCGCCGACCTGATCGCCCTCGATGGCGTGGAAGAAGCTGGTTTCTTCGGCCGTATGTGGGACAGCATCCGCCTGTTCTTCTATGGTTTGTTCAACTGATACGTGACCTGCATGCCCCCGTGAACCAGGCGGGGGCGTTGCTGTTGCCACGGCTTACGAGGCCATCCCGCAATGAGCGAAGAAGACGTCAAGTCGCATAAGATCGAATTCCCTTGCGAGGACTATCCGATCAAAGTGATCGGCGATACCGTGGTCGGTTTCAAGGACACGGTGATCGAGATCCTCAGCAAGTACGCCAAGGTCGATCTGGCCACGCTGGCGGAGCGCCAGAGCAAGGAAGGCAAGTACACCACGGTGCAACTGCACATCATTGCCGAAAGCGAAGATCAACTGCACGACATCAACAGTGCCCTGCGTGCCACCGGCATCGTGAAAATGGTGCTGTGATGAGCGCATGCCTCGGTATCCGCGAGCTCGGCCTGCAGCCCTATGAACCGGTGCTGGAGGCCATGCGTCGCTTTACCGAGGCGCGTGGCCCGGATGCCCAGGACGAAGTCTGGCTGGTGGAGCACCCGGCGGTGTTCACCCAGGGCCAGGCTGGCAAGGCCGAGCATCTGCTGGTGCCTGGCGACATCCCGGTGGTGAAGACCGATCGCGGCGGCCAGGTGACCTACCACGGCCCCGGCCAATTGGTCGCCTACCTGCTGCTGGATGTGCGCCGCCTGGGCTTTGGTGTGCGCGAACTGGTCAGCCGCATCGAGCAGACGCTGATCGAGCTGCTCGCCAGCTACGGCGTGCAGGCTAACGCCAAGCCCGATGCCCCTGGCGTATATGTCGATGGAGCGAAAATCGCCTCCCTTGGCCTGCGAATCCGCAACGGTCGTTGCTTCCACGGCCTTGCTCTGAATGTGGACATGGACCTTGCGCCATTCCGCCGAATCAATCCCTGTGGGTATGCGGGGCTGGCGATGACCCAGTTGCGCGACCTGGCAGGCCCGATCGAACTCGACGAGGTCAGGACAAGGCTGCGCGGACAGCTGGTCAAGCACCTCGACTACGCTGAGCAGACGACCCTCACGGGCGGAATCGACTGAATATGACAACTGTGCAAGAAGCCGTGCCTAACCTGATCCCGTCGCAAGACGTCACCTCGCGCCCCGCGCCCAAGAAAGTCGAAGCCGGCGTGAAGCTGCGCGGCGCCGAAAAGGTGGCGCGCATTCCGGTGAAGATCATCCCCACCGAAGAACTGCCGAAGAAACCCGACTGGATTCGCGTGCGCATCCCGGTTTCGCCGGAAGTCGACCGTATCAAGCAGCTGCTGCGCAAGCACAAGCTGCACAGCGTGTGCGAAGAGGCCTCCTGCCCGAACCTGGGGAGTGCTTCTCGGGTGGCACCGCCACCTTCATGATCATGGGTGACATCTGCACCCGTCGCTGCCCGTTCTGCGACGTCGGCCATGGCCGGCCGAAACCGTTGGACCTGGACGAGCCGAAGAACCTTGCCGTGGCCATCGCCGACCTGCGCTTGAAGTACGTGGTGATCACTTCTGTGGACCGCGACGACCTGCGCGACGGCGGTGCCCAGCACTTCGCCGACTGCATTCGCGAGATTCGCGCGCTGTCGCCGGGTGTGCAGCTCGAGACCCTGGTGCCGGACTACCGCGGCCGTATGGACGTGGCGCTGGAAATCACCGCGCAGACCCCGCCGGATGTGTTCAACCACAACCTCGAAACCGTACCGCGCCTGTACAAGGCCGCGCGCCCGGGCTCGGACTACGACTGGTCGCTGGACCTGCTGCAGAAGTTCAAGCAGATGGTGCCGCACGTACCGACCAAGTCCGGGCTGATGCTGGGCCTGGGCGAGACCGACGAGGAAGTGATCGAGGTCATGCACCGCATGCGTGAGCACGAGATCGACATGCTCACCCTCGGCCAGTACCTGCAGCCGTCGCGCAGCCACCTGCCGGTGCAGCGCTTCGTGCACCCGGACACCTTCGCCTGGTTCGCCGAGGAAGGCTACAAGATGGGCTTCAAGAACGTCGCTTCCGGCCCGCTGGTACGCTCCTCTTACCACGCCGACCAGCAGGCTCACGAAGCCAAGATCAAGCTCTGAAGCGGGCTTGAGCTGAACATGCCGATGCGCGCTGAGAGGCGGCATCGGCTTTTTTTTAGCTGTAAGTTTCGAGCGACAAGCTGCAAGGAGTAGCGCGATGAATTGCGTGGAGACCGTTGAAACCCTGCTGCCTGGGGCTCTGTCCGGCAATGCCCGGTTCGCTATCGTCGCCCCGGCAGGGCCGGCCCGACTGGATGCAGACAAGGCTCGCCAGTGGTTCGACAGCCGTGGGTATCAATGCCGCATCTACCCAGGCGTCAACCAGGCCGATGGGTACCTGGCGGGCAGTGATCAACAGCGCCTGCAAGACCTGCACGATGCCTTCCAGGCCCCGGACATCGACGCCATTGTGTGCATGCGTGGCGGCTACGGCAGCATGCGCCTGCTGGATGCGCTGGACTTCGACCTGATCCGTCGCCACCCCAAGCCGCTGGTGGGCTACAGCGATATCACCGCGCTGCATACGGCGCTCAATCGGCATGCCGGGCTGATTACCTTCCACGGCGCGATGCTCAATGCCGATCTGTTGGGGGGCAAGCTGGAGCCGACGGTGAACTCACTGTTCGAGCAGTTGGGTGGGCGGCTGGGGGAGGGTGATGCCATTGTTCACCCGGCGGCCTACCCGCTGACCACGGTTGTGCCGGGTGTGGCGAGCGGGCGGCTGGTTGGCGGTAACCTGTCGTTGCTGGGCGCAACGCTGGGGACTGTGGCCGAGATCGATTGCGAGGGCGCGATCCTCTTTATCGAGGACGTCAACGAGCCGCTGTACCGGCTTGACCGGCTGCTGACCCAGTTGCGCCTGGCGGGCAAGCTGCAAGGCCTGCGGGGCGTGCTGGTGGGAGACTTTGCCGGGGTGACGGTTGCAGCGATGACGCCGCTGCTGCTGGATATCTTCGGTCCGCTTGGGGTGCCGGTACTGGCCGGGTGGCGCAGCGGTCACTGTGATCCGAACCTGTGTTTGCCGATGGGGGCCAGAGTGCGGCTGGATGCTGAAGAGCAGCACCTGGTGCTTTCGCAGGATCTGTTCAGGGGTTGAGATCGCCGGGGCTGCTTTGCAGCCCTATCGCGGCGCGAGGCCGCTCCTACAGGTAGGTCGCATTTCTCTGTAGGAGCGGCCTTGTGCCGCGAAAGGGGCGCAAAGCGCCCCTCATATTCACTAGCGGCGCAGGCTATCCAGCAATTTGTGCGTCGGATAGCCATCAGCCGGCCAGCCCTGCGCTTGCTGCGCATTGCGAATGGCCTTGCGGGTGTTGGCGCCGATGATGCCATCGGGGTTACCCGCCTCGTGCCCGCTGGCGTTGAGCAGGGTCTGCAGTTCGATTCGCTCGCTGCGGCTCAAGGGCAGGTCGTCTTTCGGCCAGCTACCGGCGATGAAGCCCCAGCCATAGAACCGATCGCCCAGCAGGCTGACCGCCAGCGCGTAGGACGACGAGTTGTTGTACTTGAGGATCGCGCGGAAGTTGTCCAGCACCAGGAACGCCGGGCCGCGAGCGCCAGCCGGCAGCAGCAGGGCGGCGGACAGTTGGCTGCTGTTGGCCGGCAGCTGGGTGCCCGTCGGTAGTTTCACGCCCAGCTGCAACCATTCGTTGACGCTCTTGCGCTGGCTGCCGTCGGCCAGCCAGTAGTCGAAGCCGGCAGGTACCTGCACTTCGAAGCCCCAGGGTTGGCCGCGTTTCCAGCCAGACGCCTGCAAATAGTGCGCGGTCGACGCCAGGGCGTCGGCGGTGCTGTTCCAGATATCGCGGCGACCATCACCGTCGAAGTCCACGGCGTGGGTCAGGTAGGTGGTGGGGATGAACTGGGTCTGGCCCATGGCCCCGGCCCAGGAGCCGCGCATGGCGTCGGGCTGGATGTCGCCGTTCTGCAGGATCTGCAGGGCGGCGATCAGCTGGTCTTGGGCGAACTGCGGGCGACGGCCTTCGTAAGCCAGGGTGGCCAGCGAGCGGATCACCGATTTGCTGCCCTGGAACTGGCCGAAGTTGCTCTCCATGCCCCACACCGACACCAGCACCTGGCGGTCGACACCATAGCGTTGCTCGATGCGGGCCAGCAGCTCGGCGTTCTGCTCAAGCAGCTTCTTGCCGTTGCGCACGCGCAGGGGTGAGAGCGCGCCGTCCAGGTATTCCCAGACCGGGCGGGTGAACTCGGGTTGGCTGCGGTCGGCCTTGATCACGTCCATGTCCGGGGTGACGCCGAGGAAGGCACGGTCGAACAGGTTCGGGCTGATGCCGGCTTGCAGGGCCTGTTGACGGAAACCCGCCTGCCATTGGGCAAAAGTCTGCAGGGGCTGGATTTCTGTGCTGGTGTCGGCGCTGGTACCGGGCAGCGTCACTACAGGGGCGGGCTGGGCAGGTGCCAGCGGTAGGGCGTCGGCGGCGGTGGGTTTCTCAGCGCAGGCGACGAGCAGGACGAAGCTGGTGGCTGCGATCAGCTGGCGGGGGGGCCAGCGGTGGGAAAGGCTGGAAAGCATGCACAGGTCCAAGGCTTACAGGTCAGGCGTGAACCTTACCATGGCTGCCGGGCCGACCGGAAAATTATGCATGTGAGCAATCGTATCGATGGGCGCTTGCTCAAGTGATTGTCAACTGACAGAACTGTCAGTTGTGCCTGGATACGCCGTTTTATATGTTGCGTATCGTCAGGAAGTTTAATGGTCGTTGTATCAGTGAAGTTTTCCGCAAACTTTAGAAGTTCGTTCGCTTGTCCGTCGAACAGTAATTTCAGGCGGCCATTAAGCAAGAAGCCTCCCAATCTCTCGATTGGAAGGCTTCGCGGCGGTAGCTGCCTTTGCCCTTTTCCGGTTTTTCCTGGCGGCAGCGGAACAGGGGTTGGGCGACGATCGACTTGGCTTTGTTGGGCGGATGCTTCTTGGATTTCCTGGTCATTTCGATACCTCTCGAGTAGGGCGGGCAGAGTAAGCCATCCCTGGACTACCGAGCCAATTGATTGAAACTATGTGAGGATGGCGTCGATGAACATCACAAGATCAACAAAGCCAAGCTTGGCCCTACCGTTAGTGATGTTCATTATTCTGGGCTTGAGTGGCTGTATCGGGCCGCGTGTCGATGAGCCCTTGCGCCCCCCTCCAGCGCCACCGCAGCCATCGGGGGTACTTGATGTCGCGGCCCGCCTCAATGCGCGTTATGCGAGCACGGTGGAGAATTGCAGCAATGGCGGGGCTGCCCTTGAATGCTCGGGGGTACTGATCAGGCGCTCGAGCTCCAGCAACTTCTGGGTACACAGTGCGGCGGCTGCAAAATTGGGTTCGGTCACTTTCTCCTACCTGCGTGCCGATGCGACGGTTCGCGGGCGGATGCCAGTGGCTTCATCTTCATGGACAAGCAGACTGCCCAGCAGCAAGGCAAGTCATGGGCTGAGCCGCGCTGTATCTATCCGTTGATCGCAGGTACTCAGAATGCCGGAAGGCCGGAAAATGGCTGCGGTTTTGCGACACGTGCGGGCGCTGAGCAAAGCACCTGTCGCGGGTTGGCCGTCCCAGCTGTGACTCCCGAGTTATGGATAGCGAATTTTAAAAGGTTCGGGTCGAATCCCAGTAATCAATGCTCGCTGAGCACGCGTGATGCCAAACAGTTCATGGCCAGTCTCAAGGTGCGGGGTTCTTTGGAACAGGCCAGCACCCTGCTGAACGAACTGTTGATCCCGACCTGGGATGTGAACACGCCGGAGCGGTTGCCCATCGAAGCCTTCTTCTACAACGCTGCTAGTCCCGGCAGCCTGATCACCGCCCAGATGCTGCGTCACGATTACCGCGTGCGAACGGGCTTGTCGCTACCGATCGTCACGCTTGACTTCGCGAAACCAACAGGCGAGCGCTTCGCTCAGCGTGCAGCGGACCAGGAGGATGGCTGGCAGGTAGCCGACCGGCTCAATGCTCGTTTCGTTGACAGGTCCAGGCAATGCGCAGATGGGCGTGCGCCGGTGTATTGCAATGGGGTGCTGGCGCGCGCCACGCAATACAGCACCGCGTTCCATGCCTGGAACCCCAACCCCAACACCAATCCCAAAGATGCTGTTTCGTTCTCGTACATGAGAGCGGACGTCAAGACGGTAAAACTGTTCTACCCACAGGGGCTGATTTTCGACCGCTTGGGATACACCTCCGGCCCTGGGCTCGTTGCGATTGAGCCGCTGTGTATCTACATGGCTGATGCCAATACCTGGAGTCGCAGCACGCAGGGGTGCGGGCCTGGTACGGACTTCCCTACCGACAGCAAACCTTGCGCGTCAATGGATATCAATACCTTGGATGCGCTCGGCACGCACTTTCGAAAAGTACCGGCAGATCCGACCTGGCAGCGTCTGCATCACCAGTGCAGCTTGGCGATCCAACCGGCTAGTTTCATGCTTGCAATCGACGGGCGCACGCAGTTCATCGTTGGCACTGAGAACCAGTTCTACGGCTACAACGAAATCATGTTGAGAGCATGGGCGCAGAATATTCCTGACAGTCTGCCCTTGGATGCGATCTTCTACACCTCGGCCGGTGGCACTGCCGCCCTGACCCAAGCCAAACAGATCCAGCAGGATCTGTTCCGCAGCTCTGCCAGCCTGATCAAGCCGGTGGTGCGCATTGACCTCAGTGCGACTGGCCAGGCGTTCAGCTATCGCCGGGAAGACCAAGGCTATTGATGACGCGCTGAGATGGCGTCAGGCGGCCTACTCTGCTGGCAGAGTGAGTCGCTGCCCGGCCATCAGCAGCGACAAGCGCGCCAGGCTGGTCCATGGCGACCCCTGGGCCTGCCCTTTGATTTGCGCATCAATACGCTGGGCATCCTGCAACAGCATGGCCCAGCGCTGCGCCGAGAGGCGTTGCAGGGCCTTGCTCACCAGCGGACGGCGCTTGTCCCACACCGGTGGCCGGGCCTGGCTGAAGGCCTTGTCCAGCGGCACCCCCTGGCTGAACTGCTGGGCCAGCCCCGCCAGCAGGCGCAGCTCGCGGGCCAGGGCCCAGAGGATCACCGGCGGCTCGACACCTTCCCCGCGCAGCCCCTCGAGCATGCGCAGGGCATGGGCGGCCTCGCCGTTGAGGATGGCATCGACCAGGCCGAACACATCAAAACGTGCGCTGTCGGCAACCGCCGCCTGCACGGTCTCGACGGTGATCTGGTTGCCATCGGCCAACAGCTTGAGCTTTTCGATTTCCTGGGCGGCGGCCAGCAGGTTGCCTTCGACCCTGGCAGCGATCATGTCGACCGCATCGCGCTGGGCTGTCAGGCCGGCCTGTGAGAGGCGCTGGTTGATCCACTGCGGCAACTGCTGGGCGTCCACCGGCCAGATCTGGATGAACTGGCAGTGACCGCCCTCGATCAGTGCCTTGCCCCACTTGGTTTTCTGCGCGCTGCCATCGAGCTTAGGCAGGCTGATCAGCAGCAAGGTGTCTTCAGCGGGGTTGGCGCAGTACTCGATGAGTGCGGCCGCGCCCTTGTCGCCAGGCTTGCCTGAAGGCAGGCGCAACTCCAGCAGGCGGCGCTGGGCGAACAGCGAGAGGCTGGCACCGGCCAGCAACAGGTTGCCCCAGTCGAAGTTGGCATCGGCGCTGAACACCTGGCGCTCGTCGTAACCTTGCTGGCGCGCGGCGCCTCGAATGGCGTCGGCGGCTTCCTGGCACAGCAGCGGGTCGTCGCCGCTGACGATATACACAGGCGCCAGCTGGCCCTGCAGATGTTTGTTGAGTTGGGCTGGGGAGAGTTTCATGGCGAAAGGCGGGGTGCCGGGGCACCCCGTTCAGGCTCAGTTGGCCGGGACTTCCAGCGGGGACTGCTGGGGCGTCTCGTCGCGGACGCGTTGTGCTTCCTGCAGTGCCTGGGCTTCGGCGCGGGCGCGTTCGTCGGCCTTGTGCTGCAGGTCGGCCAGACGATCCGGGGTCAGCTGTTGCAGGCGGACCATCATGTTCTGCACCAGGTCGCTGCGCATTTCCTGACGAACCTGGGTCGCTTCCTGACCGGAGCCGGTGATGTTGTTGCCATCGTGCACGTAGTAGCGCTGCACTTGCAGTTTGTCTTCCAGCAGCACGGTGTCGTTCTGGCCTTCGATGGCATAGTTCAGCACTGTGGTCAGCTCGTATTCGGCCGAGCGGTTACCACCGCTGTAGGTCGCCGCGCGCTGGGTTTCCTGTTCGTTGGTGAGTACCAGCTTGTACGGCGCACCGCTGTATACCCTTACCTCGCTGTTTTCCAAAGTGCGGCGCAACTGCTTGACGGTCTCGCCGTAAGCGTTGCGGGCGCTGAGGTCCAGCTCCTTGATGGTCAGTTCGGTGGTGCCGGTGCCGCGCAGCTGGAAACCACAGGCGCTGAGCAGTACGGCCAGGCCCATTACCAGCAGATTGCGTTTGATCATGTTGTAGCTCCCTCGTGGGCCGAATACGCCCGCCCGCGGCATTCGCGGGCGGGCGTTGCCATCAATTGGCGACGATGTTGACCAGCTTGCCCGGTACCACGATGACCTTGCGGATGGTCAGGCCATCGGTGAAGCGCAGGACATTCTCGTTGTTGCGGGCGGCCGCTTCGATCTCCTCGCGGCTGGCGGCGGCAGGCATGTCCACCTGGCCGCGCAGCTTGCCGTTGACCTGTACCACCAGCGTGACGGTGTCCTGCACCAGCGCGCTTTCGTCAACGGCTGGCCAGCCGGCGTCGATCACGGCCTGGTCGTGGCCCAGGTGCTTCCACAGCTCGTGGGAAATGTGCGGGGTGATCGGCGACAGCAGCAGGGTCACGGCTTCGAGGCCTTCCTGCAGCAGGGCGCGGTCCTGGGCGGTGGCTTGCGGGGCCTTTTCCAGTACGTTCATCACGGTCATCACCTGGGCGATGGCGGTGTTGAACTTGTGGAACTGGCCGACATCGGTGCTGGCCTGCTTGATCGCCGCGTGGATGGCGCGGCGGATGACTTTTTGTGCGTCGTCGAGCGAGGCGACATCCAGCTTGCCTGGCAGGCCCTGGGCAACGTGGGCCTGGGCCAGGCGCCAGACACGGCGCAGGAAGCGGCTCGCGCCCTCGACGCCGGAGTCGGACCATTCCAGGCTCATGTCGGGCGGCGAGGCGAACATCATGAACAGGCGGCAGGTGTCGGCGCCGTAGACGTCGATCATCGACTGCGGGTCGACGCCGTTGTTCTTCGACTTCGACATCTTCTCGGTGCCGCCGATTTCCACCGGCAGGCCGTCGGTCTTCAGGCGTGCGCCGATGATCTTGGCTTTGGCATCGCGCTCGATCTCGACATCGGCCGGGTTGAACCAGTCCTTGCCGCCGTTGCTGGCAACGCGGTAGTAGGTTTCGGCGACGACCATGCCCTGGGTGAGCAGGTTCTTGAACGGCTCGTTGGAGGTGACCAGGCCTTCGTCGCGCATCAGCTTGTGGAAGAAGCGCGCGTACAGCAGGTGCAGGATGGCGTGCTCGATGCCACCGATGTACTGGTCGACCGGCAGCCAGTGGTTGGCAGCTTTGGGGTCTACCAGGCCCTTGTCGTAGTTCGGCGAGGCGTAGCGGGCGAAGTACCAGGACGACTCGACGAAGGTGTCCATGGTGTCGGTTTCGCGCTTGGCCGCGGTGCCGCATTTCGGGCAGGTGCATTCATAGAATTCGGGCATGCGCGCCAGCGGCGAGCCGGCGCCGTCCGGCACCACGTTCTCCGGCAGGGTGACCGGCAGTTGGTCTTCCGGCACCGGCACGTCGCCGCACGCTGGGCAGTGGATGATCGGGATCGGGCAGCCCCAGTAGCGCTGGCGGCTGATACCCCAGTCGCGCAGGCGGAACTGGGTGCGCGACTTGCCGAGGTCCTTGCGGATCAGGGCGGCTTCCATGGCGTCGAAGGCGCCGGCGAAATCCAGGCCATCGAATTCGCCGGAGTTGATCAGTTGGCCGTGCTCGCCATAGGCGGCCTGCCATTCGCTGGAAACTTCGTCACCGGCGCTGGTGCGCACAACGGCCTTCACCGGCAGGTTGTACTTGTGGGCGAACTCGAAGTCGCGCTCGTCGTGGGCCGGCACGGCCATCACGGCGCCGTCGCCGTAGTGCATCAGCACGTAGTTGGCGACCCACACCGGCAGCTTCTCGCCGGTCAGCGGGTGTTCGACCAGCAGGGAAGTGGCCATGCCCTTCTTCTCCTGGGTGGCCATGTCGGCTTCGGCGACGCTGCCGCTCTTGCACTCGTCGATGAACGCCTGCAGCGCCGGGTTGCCCTGGGCGGCCTGGGTGGCCAGCGGGTGCTCGGCGGCGACGGCGACGTAAGTGGCGCCCATCAGGGTGTCGGGGCGGGTGGTGAAGACTTTCAGCGTGCCTTCGTGGCCGATGCTGGCCTGGTCGTAGGGGAACTGCACTTCCATGCCGCGCGACTTGCCGATCCAGTTGCGCTGCATGGTCTTGACCTGCTCAGGCCAGCCCGGCAGCTCGTCGAGGCTTTCCAGCAGCTCGTCGGCGTAGTCGGTGATGCGGAAGTAGTACATCGGGATTTCGCGCTTTTCGATCAGCGCGCCCGAGCGCCAGCCACGGCCGTCGATGACCTGCTCGTTGGCCAGCACGGTCTGATCGGCCGGGTCCCAGTTCACGGTACCGTTCTTGCGGTAGATGATGCCTTTCTCGAACAGGCGGGTGAACAGCCACTGCTCCCAGCGGTAGTAGTCCGGCTTGCAGGTGGTGACTTCACGGGCCCAATCGATACCAAGGCCCAGGCTCTTGAGCTGGGTCTTCATGTAGTCGATGTTTTCGTAAGTCCACTTGGCCGGGGCGACGTTGTTCTTCATCGCCGCGTTTTCCGCCGGCATGCCGAAGGCGTCCCAGCCCATCGGCTGCAGGACGTTCTTGCCCAGCATGCGCTGGTAGCGGGCAATCACGTCGCCGATGGTGTAGTTGCGCACGTGGCCCATGTGTAGCTTGCCGCTCGGGTACGGGAACATCGACAGGCAGTAGTAGGTGTCCTTGCCTGGCTGTTCGGTAACAGCGAACGACTGTTGCTCGTCCCAGAACTTCTGGGCGGCGGCTTCGATATCACGGGGCGTGTATTGTTCGTGCATGGCTACTTTTTAACTGAGAGAGAAAGGACCCTGTTTCCAGGCAGCGGAACCTCGCTGCGACCGGCACTCCGGTGTCGATAGAGTGAACGCCGTAGCATACATGAGCGCCGCGCATCGTGGGAAACCCTGATTGCGTCCCCCGCCGCGCGGGCCGTTGGTCGCGGCGGGCAGCTGCTTTTCATGACAACGCTAAGCTCATTTGTGGGGGGAGATATTCTTACCTTCAATGAGGTGAACGGATGGGAGAGTCGCAACTACCTGCAAGCAAACCGGAGCTTTACGAACGCCTGATCGACCGCTTGGGCCTGGCACTGGAAGTGGCCAGAACCTCGGTACGATTGCGCGACGAGATGCCTGCCGAACTGGAATTGCGTGGCCTGAGCCACGCCGAGTTCGAGGTGATCAAGGCCTACCTGGAGTCACTCCCGGCAGGTCGCCATGCAAGCGCCGGTGCCTACCCGCAACCGGAACCATCCTCGGCCAGGATCATCTGGCTCAAGGATCGAAAACGCGCCACTGCTCCAGCAAGATCCAGGACGCAGCCATCCCGATAGCCGTTCAGGTTTGCAGGCGCACGTGCTCACGCGCCGGTTCTTCAATACCCACACTGCGATCGGCGTCGACCTCCCCTTGAGGCCCGACGCCGATCCTCTTAGGCTGCATGCCTTCCATGGAGGTGTGCGATGCCGATTCGCTTTTTCATCAAACAATGGCTGATGCCGCCGGGCGTGCTGCTGCTGTTGCTGCTGGCGGCCTGGTGGTGGCGCCGGCGCCGGCCGCGCCTGGCGGCTGCGTGCTTTGCACTGGGCCTGGGCGGGCTGTGGCTGATGAGCCTGCCGTTGGTCGTGGAGCAGGCGGCCCGGCAGTTGGAAACGGAGCCTGCGTTGGCGCCGCAGAGCTGGGCGAGCCTGGCAAGCCGTGCCGATGCCATCGTGGTGCTCGGCGCCGGGCGTGATCGAGGCGATCCGGCCTGGGGCGGCAGCGATCAACCTTCCTACCTGGCCCTGGAGCGCATGCGCTATGCCGCGCAACTGGCCAAGGCGTCCGGATTGCCGGTGCTGACCAGCGGCGGCCTGCACTATGGCACGCCGCCGAGTGAGGCGCAGTTGATGGCTGAGCGGCTGCAGGCAGATTTCGGTGTCTCGGTCAGCTGGAAGGAAGAGGCCAGCCACACCACTTGGGAGAACGCCGCGCTCAGCGCGCAGGTTTTGCAGCCGCTGGGGATCCGCCGTGTGGTGGTGGTGACCCAGGCCTGGCACATGCAGCGCTCGCGCTGGAGCTTTGAGCGTGCCGGGTTCGAGGTGGTGCCGGCGCCGGTGGGATTCCTCGGGCGCGATCATGCCCGGCCGTTCGCGGGGTTGCTGCCAGAAAGCCGGGCGATCTGGCAGAGCGGGCAGTTGCTGAACGAGGCGGTGGGGCTGGTGGGGTATCGGCTGTTCTACTGATTCTTGCACCGCAGGTGCCGGCCTCTTCGCGGCGGTTCGACGCCTCGATAAACCCGCTCCCACAGCTACTATGCAAGCCTTGAGGGCCGCGGCGAACCCGTGGGAGCAACTGTCTTATGTTGTCAGTGCTGGCCTCATCGCTGGCAAGCCAGCTCCCACAGGTACGATGCTTGCCTCGAGGTTGGCGCGGTCCATGTGGGAGCGGGTTTATCGAAGCGTCGAACCGCCGCGAAGAGGCCCTTGCGAGCGCTATCAGACGGTCTTGGCAATCCGCCCGGCCAGCAACGCCCAACCCAGCAGCAATGCACAGACAATCGCCAGCGGCCACGAACGCCATTGCAGGTAAGGCGTCAGCTGTTGCATCGGCACTACCTCGCCATACAGCACCGCACGCTCGAACTGCGGGATCTGCGTGGTGATCTTGCCGAACGGGTCGATCAGCGCGGTCACGCCGTTGTTGGTGGCGCGGATCATCCAGCGGCCGGCTTCCAGTGCCCGCATCTGCGCCATCTGCAGGTGCTGCAGCGGGCCGATCGAGGTGCCGAACCAGGTGTCGTTGCTGATGGTCAGCAGCAGGTCGCTGCGGGCTGCCAGGCTGGCGGCAAACTCGGGGTAGACCACTTCGTAGCAGATGTACGGCGCAATCTGGTAGCCCTTGGCCTGCAGCAGCGGCTGGTCCGCGGGGCCGCGGGCAAAGTCCGACATCGGCAGGTTGAAGAACTCGATCGCCCCGCGCAGCATGTCCTGCAGCGGCACGTATTCACCGAACGGCACCAGCTTCTGCTTGAGGTACAGGCCGTCGCCTTCACCGGCTACGGTGATGCCGTTGAAGTAGCGCCGCTGGTGGTGGACCATCTGCCGTACCGGCACCCCGGTGATCAGCGCCGAATGCCGCTCGGCGGCAAACGCCCCCATCATGTCGATGTAGCCCTGGGCCTGGTCCTTGAGCACCGGTACCGCGGTTTCCGGCCAGATCAGCAGGTCTACCGGTTTTGAGCTGAAGCTCATGTCACGGTACAGCGCCAGCTGAGCGTTGACGTGGGCCGGGTCCCATTTCAGGTCCTGTTCGACGTTGCCCTGCAGCGCGGCGACCTTGAGCGGGTCGCCGGCCGGCTGGGTCCAGGCGTGGCCCTTGAGCGCCATGCCGACGACCCAGGGCGCCACCAGCAACACGGCGCCGATGGCCAGGAACGATGGGCGCGCGCGCAGGCGGAGCAGGTTGCACAGCAATGCCGCAGTCAGCGCAAGGCAGAACGACACCAGCCACACACCGCCGAGCGGCGCCAGCCCGGCCAAGGGGCCGTCAAGCTGGCTGTAGCCGGCGTAGAGCCATGGGAAGCCGGTCAGGAACCAGCCGCGGAAAGCTTCCTGCAGCAGCCACAGCGCAGCGAAGCTCAGCGCATCGGCCAAAGGCGCCTCGTCGCGGCGCAACCAGCGCGCCCAGAGCCAGGCCGGCAAGGCGAAGAAAAACGCCAGGCAGGCGAAGAACGCCAGCAGCAGCAGGATCGCCAGCAACGGCGAGGCGCCGCCGTAGGTGTTCATGCTGACGTAGATCCACCAGGTGCCGGCGCCATACAGGCCGAAGCCGAAGCTCCAGCCGCGGGCCAGGGCCTGGCGCGGGCTGAGGGTACGCAGGCCGGCGTAGAACAGGGCGATGGACAGCAGCGCCAACGGCCAGATGTCGAATGGCGCCAGGGCCAGGAGGGTGGAAGCGCCGGCCACCATGGCCAGCAGGTTACCGGGCCAGCCGGGGCGGGTGATCCAGCGCATGTTCGTCCTTAACGGTTGATCGGTGTCAGGCGTAGCAGGTGTATCCGCCGGCTGTCGGCGTTGAGAATGCGGAAGCGGTAGCCGCCGATCTCGGTGGTCTCGTTGCGTTTGGGCAGGTGGCCGAACGCACTCATCACCAGGCCGCCGACCGTGTCGAACTCGTCATCGGAGAATTCGCTGTCGAAGAACTCGTTGAAGTTCTCGATCGGGGTGAGTGCCTTGACCAGGAAGTCGCCGCTGGGCAGCGGCTTGATGTAGCTGTCTTCCTCGACGTCGTGCTCGTCTTCGATGTCGCCGACGATCTGTTCAAGCACGTCTTCGATGGTGACCAGGCCGGCCACACCGCCGTATTCGTCGATGACGATGGCCATGTGGTTGTGGTTGGCGCGGAACTCGCGCAACAGCACGTTCAGGCGCTTGGACTCGGGCACGAAGGTGGCCGGGCGCAGCAGGTCCTTGATGTTGAAGCTGTCGCCGTTCTCTTTGAGGATCAGCGGCAGCAGGTCCTTGGCGAGCAGGATGCCAAGCACATCGTCATGGCTCTCGCCGATCACCGGGTAGCGCGAGTGCGCGGCATCGATCACCGCTGGCAGAAACTCGCGTGGCGACTGGCTGGCCTTGATGCTGATCATCTGCGAGCGCGGCACCATGATGTCGCGCACCTGCAGGTCGGCGACCTGGATGGCGCCTTCGACGATGGTCAGCGCTTCGCTGTCGAGCAGCTTGTTCTGATGGGCTTCGCGCAGCAGTTCAAGCAGCTGCTGGCGGTTTTTCGGCTCATGGGCAAAAGCCTGGGTCAGTTTACCCAGCCAGGACTTTTGCCCGTTGCTCGATCGGTCTTCGCTCATGGCGGTTACTCGTGTTCCTTGCAGTGTCAGTGTGTGATTGGGTCGGTTTCGTCGTCGGCGTACGGGTCCGGGTGACCCAGTTCCGCCAGCAATTCCCGTTCCAGCGCTTCCATCTCTTCGGCTTCGTCGTCGTCGATGTGGTCGTAGCCGAGCAGGTGCAGGCAGCCATGGATGACCAGATGGGCCCAGTGCGCTTCGGGGGATTTGCCTTGTTCTTGAGCTTCGCGCTCGACCACGGCGACACAGATCACCAGGTCGCCGAGCAGCGGGATGTCCAACAGATCGTCGGGCACGTCGGCGGGGAAGGACAGCACGTTGGTCGCGTAGTCCTTGTGCCGGTAGGTGTGGTTAAGCTCGCGGCCTTCGGCTTCGTCGACCAGGCGGATGGTCATCTCGGAGTCGGCGCTGCGCTGGCGCAGGGCAAGCTCGCACCAGCGACGGAAGAGGGCGTCATCCGGGCTGGCGGCATCCGTTGCCCGTTGCAGATCGAGTTCAAGCATCTTTGCCGCGCGCCTCGGGTTGGGCCTGTCGGGCTTCGAAGCGGTCGTAGGCTTCGACGATGCGTTGCACCAACGGATGGCGCACCACGTCCTTGGGCTGGAAATGGGTGAAGCTGATGCCAGGCACGTCCTTGAGCACCTCGATCACATGAGCCAGGCCCGACTTGGTGCCGCGTGGCAGGTCGACCTGGGTGATGTCACCAGTGATCACCGCGGTCGAGCCGAAGCCGATGCGGGTGAGGAACATCTTCATCTGTTCGAGCGTGGTGTTCTGGCTCTCGTCGAGGATGATGAAGCTGTTGTTGAGCGTGCGGCCGCGCATGTAGGCCAGCGGGGCGATCTCGATCACCTGGCGCTCGATGAGCTTGGCCACGTGTTCGAAGCCAAGCATCTCGTACAGCGCGTCGTACAGCGGGCGCAGGTACGGGTCGATCTTCTGGGCCAGGTCGCCGGGCAGGAAGCCGAGCTTCTCGCCAGCCTCGACCGCCGGGCGCACCAGCAGGATGCGGCGCACCTGCTCGCGCTCCAGCGCATCCACGGCGCAGGCCACAGCCAGGTAGGTCTTGCCGGTACCGGCCGGGCCGACGCCGAAGTTGATGTCGTTGGCCAGGATCTCTTTGACGTAGCGTTGCTGATTGACGCCGCGCGGCGTGATTTTACCCTTGCGCGTGCGCAGCGAGACGCTGACTTCATTGACAGCGGGGTTGCCGATGTTCTCGACCGCTGATTCCTGGAGATAGAGATGGACCGTTTCCGGCGACAGCTCGCTGGCCTTGGCCTCGCGATAGAGGCGGCGCAGCAACTGTTCAGCGGCGGAGGTGGTCTTGGGTTCGCCGATCAGCTCGAATTGATTGCCGCGGTTGCGGATTTCGATGGCCAGGCGTTGCTCGATCAGGCGCAAGTGCTCGTCGAACTGGCCGCACAGGTTGGCGAAACGGTTGGCCTCGAAAGGTTCGAGGATGAAGCGATGGGGTTGTATGGGTGCGTTCAAGGTGGTTTTTAGCCGCTCGACGGCAATGAATGTGAGCTCAAGAATAACCCTTGAGTGGCAGTGGCGAAAGCACTGAAACGATCAAGGGTCGGTAGTGCCCTTGGCGGCCTCATCGCGGGGCAAGCCCGCTCCCACGTTATGGCCTGTTTTGGGCTGCCTCCAAAAACAGTTCCGTGTGCTCCGCAATGGAGCCGGCGCGAGCACGGGAAATCCTCGACCCATCTTGATCGGCATTTCTTACGTCCGTGTGATAGGGCTGTCGTCAGGGGAGGGGAGAGAACGGGGTGCGCCCTTCGGCGTTCTGCAGTTCCAGCAGGTACTTGCGGAAGATCTGGCCGAGCACCTGGGTGGCATGCTCAAGCTCGTCGCGCGGCATTTGCTCGGTGACTTCGTCGGCCATGTCCAGTGCATCTTCGGCGCCGTTGACCGCAGCCATCTTCAGCAGGATGTAGGCCTGCACGTTGTTGGCCTTGACTCCTTCGCCGTGGAAGAACATCGAACCGAGGCGATACTGCGACTGGGCGTGGCCCTGCAGTGAGGCCTTCTCGAACCACTTGAGTGCATTGTCGAGGTGACGGGGGGTACCGCTGTAATAGAACTCGCCCAGCTCGTACTGTGCTTCGGCATCCCCGGATTCCGCCGTTTGCTCGCAGGCCTTCAGGGCAGTCTCCTGATCCTCCGGCGCGGCATTCAGCGTGCAGCGGCCCGTCGCTGGAATCAGCAACGAGTTACCGCCCTCCGCCAGGGCCAGCAGGGGCTGAAGAAGCAACAGGCAGCCCATGGTCAGGGCGCGGCCGGTGCGGTTCATGGGGATCGACTTACCTCTGCAAAGCTACGGCCAAGGTCTCTGGTGGCACATTATGGGATAAGCAGCGCCAACCTTACAAAGTTTTACTGGAAATTCTACACCCCGAGCCAAGGCTGCTGATTTTGCCAGTGTTTGTGAGAGGGGTCACATTCACCGGCCAGATCGCGGGGCAAGCCCGCTCCCACGCAGAGCTGAGTCACGTGGGAGCGGGCTTGCCCCGCGATCTGGCCAGTACCGGCAGGCGCCTTACTTCAGCTTGGCGAATGCCCGCTCGGCCGCATCCAGGGTGATCTGCAGCTCTTTGTCGCCGTGGGCGATGGAGGTGAAGCCCGCCTCGAACGCACTCGGCGCCAGGTACACGCCGCCGTCGAGCATCAGGTGGAAGAAGCGCTTGAAACGGTCCGCATCGCTGGCCATCACGTCGTCGAAGGTGACGATGTCATCGGCGCCGCTGAAGTACAGGCCGAACATGGCGCCCGCCTGCGTGGTGACGAACGGGATGCCGGCGGCATCGGCGCGCTGCTGCAGGCCGTCGAGCATGCGGCTGGTGTAGGCGCTGAGCTCGTCGTGGAAGCCCGGGCGGCTGATCAGCTTGAGGGTGGTCAGGCCGGCCGCCATGGCCAGCGGGTTACCGGACAGGGTGCCGGCCTGGTAGACCGGGCCGAGCGGGGCGATGCAGCCCATGATTTCGCGCTTGCCGCCGAAGCAGCCGACCGGCATGCCGCCACCGACGATCTTGCCGAAGGTCGACAGGTCGGGGGTGATGCCGTAGTAGCCCTGGGCACCGCCCAGGGAGACACGGAAGCCGGTCATCACTTCGTCGAAGATCAGCACTACGCCGTGCTTGTCGCACAGTGCGCGCAGGCCTTCGAGGAAGCCCGGCGCCGGTGGTACGCAGTTCATGTTGCCGGCCACCGGCTCGACGATGATGCAGGCCACGGTCTGGCCGACTTCGGCGAGGGTTTTCTCGACCGCGGCGATGTCGTTGAACGGCAGCGTCAGGGTGTGCTTGGCGAAGTCCGCCGGTACGCCGGCAGAGCTGGGCACGCCCTGGGTCAGCAGGCCCGAGCCGGCCTTGACCAGCAGGCTGTCGGAATGGCCGTGGTAGCAGCCTTCGAACTTGATGATGGCGTCACGGCCGGTGTAGCCACGGGCCAGGCGGATGGCGCTCATGGTGGCTTCGGTGCCGGAGCTGACCATTCGCACCATCTCCATCGATGGCACCAGCGAGCAGACCAGGTCGGCCATCTCGGTTTCCATGGCGGTCGGGGCGCCGTAGGACAGGCCGTGCTGCAACTGATTACGCACGGCGTCCAGTACGTCCGGGTGGCCGTGGCCGAGGATCATCGGGCCCCACGAGCCGACGTAGTCGACGTAGCGCTTGTCATCCTCGTCGACGACGTAGGCGCCTTCGGCGTGCTTGAAGAACAGCGGAGTGCCGCCGACGCTCTTGAAAGCGCGGACCGGCGAGTTGACGCCGCCGGGGATGTGCTTCTGGGCTTGGGCGAACAGGGCTTCGGAACGGGACATGGGATCTTCTCTCGAAATCAGGAAGCGAACAGGGCGTTGAAGGCGCGGGCGCGGCGGGTGACTTCCTGCGCGCTGTCGGCACCGAACAGGCCGTGGATCACCGCCAGCAGGTCGGCGCCATGGGCGACCAGCGGGGCGGCGTTGTCGAGGGTAATGCCGCCGATCACGGCGATCGGCAACTTGACCTGGGCGCGGGCCTGTTCCAGCAGATCGACGCTGGCGGCCGGCGCGCCCGGCTTGGTGACAGAATTGAAGAAGCGGCCGAAGGCGACGTAGTTGGCGCCTTCCTTGGCGGCCTGCTGGGCAAGCTCAAGGCTGGCGTGGCAGGTGGAACCGATGATGGCCTGGCGGCCGAGCAGGGCGCGGGCCGGCGTGAGCGGGCCGTCGGTCTGGCCCAGGTGCACGCCGACGCCCAGGCGTGCGGCCAGTTCGGCGTCGTCGTTGATGATCAGCTGGGTGCCGTAGCGCTCGCACAAGGTCATCAGCGCTTCGGCCTCGCGCAGGCGGCGCGCGGCATCGTCACTCTTGTCGCGGTACTGCAGCAGGCAGACGCCGCCTTCGAGTGCCGCCTCGACGTGGCTGAGGAAACGGCCGGCGAGCAGCTGGCTGTCGGTGATTGCATACAGACCGCGGAGCTTCATCGGGTGGCCTCGTGTCAGGAGCAGAAATCCAGGGGCAGGCGGCGCGGCACGTACTGGCCCTTGCCCAGTTGCTCGGCGTCACGCAGGGTGCGCCAGGTGTAGTCCAGGGCGCTGCGCACGGCGCTTTGCAGCTGCTCGCCAAGGGCCAGGCGGCCGGCCAGGGCGCTGGCCAGGGTGCAGCCCGAGCCGTGATAACTGCCGGGCAGGCGTTGGCAGGTCCAGGTGTGCTGCTGGCCATCGCGGCTGTACAGGCGGTTGTGAATTTCGTCCTCGTCGCCGTGGCCGCCGGTGATCAGCAGGTGCTCGACGAATGGCAGCAGCTTGGCGGCGCACTCGTCGGCGGTGCCGTCCGGCAGTTCGGCGAGGATACGCGCCTCGGGCAGGTTCGGCGTGGCGATGGTGGCCAGCGGTAGCAGGCGCTCGCGCAGTGCGTAGCCGACCTCGTCCTTGCCCAGGCGGCCACCGCCGCCGGCGCGCAGCACCGGGTCGCAGACCAGCGGCAGGTGCGGGTGAGCCTTGAGCAGTTCGGCCACGGTGTCGACCATTTCGATCGAGCCGAGCATGCCCAGCTTGACCGCGGCCACGGTGGAGTCGGCCAGCACGGCGTTGGCCTGGGCCAGCACCCACTCGCGGTCGAGCACGCGGAAGTCGGAAACGTTGACGGTATCCTGCACGGTCAGGGCGGTCACGGCCGGTGCGGCGTGACAGCCTTGGGCGATCAGGGCTTCGATATCTGCCTGCAGCCCGGCGCCACCACTTGGGTCGTGGCCGGAGAGACAGAGGACAACGGGGCGGGAGCTGTAGGTATTCATGGTCGGCGAGCTTATCACCAAACCTTTTTGTGCGGATCGGTCGCCGCGCAAGATTTGCTGATCGAGTGGTCAGGATGGTCGCGATGCTTCTCCTGTAATGCGCATGCTAGAGCTGTTTCATGCAAATTTAGTGTGGCCTCTGGTCTTGCCGGAAAGCTATGCTAGAGTGCTCGGATAATTCGATCAACGGACTCTGCCGGATCACGTCGTCTCAAAGGGAAGGGAGGCAACGCGACGCGAACGGACAGGCCATGCTGGGGCTGTATGCGCTATTTGCTGATTGTGCTTCTGGGCTGCTTGCCCCTGTTCGCCGGGGCGGTCGAATTCGACGCCAGCACCTCACGACTGCCACTGGGCAGGTTCATGCAGGTCTACGAGGACCACGATGGCAGCGCCAGTATTGGCCAGGTCAGCGCGCCTGCCTTTGCCAGCCGTTTTCAGGCGCACCCCCATGAGGTGCTCAATGCCGGTTACTCGACCTCGGTGTTCTGGCTGCGAATCGACCTGAACTACGCCGCCACCCCCTCCGCCGCGCCGCGCCAATGGTTGCTGGAGCTGGCTTACCCGCCGCTGGACCATCTCGAACTCTACCTGCCGGATGCCCAAGGGGTATTTCGCCTGGCCCAGCGCACTGGCGATGCATTGCCCTATGCCAGCCGGCAGATTCGCCAGAACAACTACCTGTTCGAGCTGCCCCTGCAACCTGGGCAGGCAACCACCGCCTACCTGCGCCTGCACAGCCAGGGTTCGGTGCAGGCGCCGCTGACGCTGTGGTCGACCCAGGCGTACCTTGAAGACCAGCCCACCCGCCTGTATGTGCTGGGCATGATCTATGGCGTGCTGCTGGTGATGCTGGTCTACAACCTGTTCATCTACCTCAGCGTGCGCGATGTCAGTTACCTCTACTACATCCTCTACATCGCCTCCTTCGGCTTGTACCAGGTGTCGGTCAACGGCGCCGGTATCGCCTACTTCTGGCCGGACAGCCCGTGGTGGGCGAATGCCGCGACGCCCCTGTTCATCGGCGCCGCCGGGCTGTTCGGCTGCCAGTTCGCCCGCCATTTCCTGCAACTGGGCCGGCTCAGCCGTGGTTTCGACCGCCTGCTGATGGCGCTGATGGCGGGTGGCGCGCTGGTCATGGTGCTGGCGGTGACCCTGCGTTACGGCATTGCGCTGCGCATGGCCACTGTGCTGGCGCTGTTGTTCACCGTGAGCATCTTCAGCGCAGGCCTGTACGCCTGGTGGCGCGGGGTGCGGGTGGCGCGCTGGTTCATCATCGCCTGGACCGCCTTCCTGCTGGGCGGGCTGGTCAACACCCTGATGGTGCTGGGCTATCTGCCTAATGTGTTCCTTACCATGTACGCCAGCCAGCTCGGCTCGGCGCTGGAGGTGGCGTTGCTGTCACTGGCCCTGGCCGACCGCATCAACAGCCTGCGCGAGCAGCAGGCCCAGGCCCTGCGCGAGACCGGGCGCACCCTCGAGCAACTGAACCAGCAACTGGCCCACAGCAATCGCCTGAAAGACGAGTTCCTTGCCACCGTCACCCATGAGCTGCGCACCCCGATGAACGGCGTGATCGGCTCGTTGGAGCTGCTGCACACCCTGCCCATGAGCGCCGAGCAGGCCCAGTACCACCGCACGGCCGCCGGTTCCGCCCAGGACATGATGGCCATGGTCGACGACATCCTCATCCTCACCGAGTTGCAGGCCGGCCGCCTGCGCAACCACGGTGTGCCGTTCAGCCTGCGCCGCCTGCTCCAGGAACTGCGTGCCGGTTACGCCGGTCAGGCGCTGGCCAAGGGCTTGTACCTGACCCTGGATATCCCCGCCGACGTGCCCGACAGCCTGGTGGGCGATGCGCAGAAGCTCGCCCGCTGCCTGGCCTGCCTGGTGGATAACGGCCTCAAGTTCACCCATCAGGGGGGCGTGACCGTTCAGGTGCGTGGCCGGCGCATCGGGCCCGACCGGCTGGCGCTGAGCCTGACCGTCAGCGACAGCGGCATCGGTTTCGAAGACCTCGACCAGGCCGTGCTGTACCAGCGCTTCTTCCAGGTCGATGGTTCGATGACGCGGCGCTACGGCGGCCTGGGCATCGGCCTGTCGATCTGCCGCCAATTGGGCGAACTGGTTGGCGCGCAGCTGTCGCACGAGTCTACCCCGGGGTTGGGCAGCCGCTTCGAACTGAGCCTGATCCTGACCGTGGCCCAGGTGCAGGTGACTTCCAGCCGGGCGGCGACGGGGCGCAGGCGCTACTGACGGGCGGGCAGGAAATGATCTGCTCATCGGCAGTTTTGTCACTTTGACTGTGCGGGCTGCGGTGCTTCACTGGGTTTTCCAGGCATGAGCGGATCCATGAGGCCCCCCGATGAACCTGCACCAGTTCGCCGAAACCCACGAAGTCACCAATCAGCCGCCGCCCCTCGACGGCGCCAACCTGTACCGCCTCGACCAGCCCTTGCAGGAATGGTCGCGGCGCTTTGGCGCCGGCTGGGCCGAGCCGCGGATCGATGCCTACGGGGCACTGGCCGGCGGCCCGCTGATGGCCGCCGGGTTCCTCGCCAATGCGCACAAACCCGAGTTCAGCAGCCATGATCGCTACGGCCATCGGGTGGATCTGGTGGAGTTCCATCCCGCCTACCACGAGCTGATGCGCACCGCGGTCGAGCATGGCCTGCCCTCGCTGCCCTGGGCCGAGCCGCGCGCGGGTGCCCATGTTGCGCGGGCCGCCATGACCTACCTGCACAGCCAGGCCGAAGCCGGAACCGGCTGCCCGCTGACCATGACTTTCGCCGCCGTGCCGGCGCTGCGGCTGCAGCCGGAGCTGGCCAGCTACTGGTTGCCGAAGATCCTCGCCCGCGAATACGACCCGCGCAACGTCGGCGACCGGCACAAGGCCGGGGTGACCATCGGCATGGCCATGACCGAGAAGCAGGGCGGCACCGATGTGCGCGCCAATACTACCCGCGCCTACCCGGTAGGCGCGCCAGGCCCGGGCCAGGCCTATGAACTGGTGGGGCACAAATGGTTCTGCTCGGCGCCCATGTGCGACGCCTTCCTCACCCTGGCCCAGACCGACAAGGGCCTGAGCTGCTTCCTGCTGCCGCGCCACCGCCCGGACGACCAGCGCAACCAGTTCTATATCCAGCGCCTGAAGAACAAACTCGGCAATTGCTCCAATGCCTCCAGCGAGGTGGAGTTCCGTGGCGCCCTGGCGTGGATGATCGGCGAAGAGGGCCGGGGTGTGCCGACCATCATCGAGATGGTGGCCATGACCCGCTTCGATTGCATGGTCGGCTCCAGCGCGCTGATGCGCCAGGCGCTGACCCAGGCCGCCCATCACTGCGCCCACCGCAAGGTCGGCGGGCGGGTGCTGAGCGAGCAGCCGCTGATGCAGAACGTGCTCGCCGACCTGGCCCTGGAGAGCGAGGCGGCGCTGGCCCTGAGCCTGCGCATGGGCCAGGCCCTGGAGCAGCTCGACGACCCGCAGCAAGCGCATTTCGCCCGCCTGGTGACGGCGGTGGGCAAGTACTGGATCTGCAAGCGCGCGCCGGGGATGATCAACGAGGCTGCCGAATGCCTGGGCGGTGCGGGCTATGTCGAGGACAGCATCCTGCCGCGGCTGTACCGTGAGGCGCCGGTCAACTCGACCTGGGAAGGCTCCGGCAACGTGCAGTGCCTGGATGTGCTGCGGGCGCTGTCGAAGGAGCCGGGCGTGCTGGATGCGTTGTTCATCGAGCTGGGCGATGGCCATGGCGATCCACGCCTGGCGGCGTTCATCGGCAACCTCAAAGGGGCGTTTGCCGATACCGGCGACATTCAGTACCGGGCGCGGCAACTGACCGAAGACATTGCCGTGGCATTGCAGGCCAAGCTGCTGCTCGAGGCCGGTAATGCGACGGTCAGCGATGCCTTCATCGCCAGCCGCCTCGGTGGCGGTGGCCGGGTCTATGGCGCATTGCCGCGTGGAGTGGATGCACAGGCCCTGGTCGCGCGGGCTACGCCGGTCTGGGGCGGATAACGACATCGCGGGGCAAGCCCGCTCCCACGATGCCGTCGTGGGAGCGGGCTTGCCCCGCGAAAGGCTCAGCGCCGATTATCGGGGGTGTATTTGCCTGGCAACGCAGGCAAGATGGCTGTCATGCATGTCAGAAGACAGGAAGCCCAGCGTGAGCCAAGCGTTTGAAGTCGTTGATACCCCCGAACAGGCCGTCGACCGTCTGGCGGCCCTCCACGAGCAAGCCACCGGCGCCCTGAGCCAGGCCCTCAAGCGCTACCTCAAGGACCGTACCGAACCGGGCCAGGACGAGCGTGCGCTGTTCCGCTACCCGGCGCTGCGCCTGACCTACTTCAGCCAGGGCGAAGTCGCCGCCACCACCCGCGCCTACGCCAAGGTCCAGGTGGCCGGCACCTACAGCGTCACCGTCACCCAGCCCGCCGCGTTCCGTGGCTACCTGCTGGAGCAATTGCGGCCATTGATGCACGACTACACGGTGACCGTGGAAGTCGGCGTCAGCGAACAGAACATCCCGTACCCCTACGTGGTCGACCAGGGCGACGAACTGGCCGGCAGCGGCATCACCGCCGCGCAGCTGGCGCGGGTGTTCCCCAGCACCGACCTGTCGGCCGCCACCGACAACATCGCCGATGGCCTGTACGACTGGGAAAGCGCCGAGACTCTGCCGCTGGCGTTGTTCGACGCGGCCCGTGTCGACTTCTCGCTGCGCCGCCTGGTGCACTACACCGGCAGCGACTGGCGGCACATGCAGCCGTGGATCCTGCTGACCAACTACCACCGCTACGTCGACCAGTTCATCAGCCATGGCCTTGAGCAGTTGCGCGAGGACCCACGCTTCGTGCGCATGGTCCTGCCGGGCAACGTGGTCATCGAAAAGGGCATGGACAACGGCGAGGCCCAGGCCCTGGTGGCCAGCGTGGTCTGGCACCGCTACCAGATGCCGGCCTACCACCTGATCGCCGCCGACGGCGATGGCGTCACCCTGGTCAATATCGGCGTCGGCCCTTCCAACGCCAAGAACATCACCGACCACCTGGCGGTGCTGCGCCCGCACTGCTGGCTGATGATCGGCCACTGTGGCGGCCTGCGTCAGTCGCAGACCATCGGCGACTACGTGCTGGCCCACGCCTACATGCGCCGTGACGGCATCCTCGACCGCGTGGTGCCGCCGAACATCCCGATCCCGGCCCTGGCCGAAGTGCAGCTGGCGCTGCAGGAAGCGGCGGCGCAGGTTACCGGCGAGCGTGGCGAGGAACTCAAGAAGCGCCTGCGCACCGGTACCGTGCTCACCTACGACGACCGCAACTGGGAGCTGCGCTGGGCCCAGGAACGCCCGCTGATCAACCTGTCGCGTGCCGTGGCGGTGGACATGGAAAGCGGCACCATCGCCGCGCAGGGCTACCGGCTGCGGGTGCCGTACGGCACCTTGCTGTGTGTATCCGACAAACCGCTGCACAGCGAGATCAAGCTGCCCGGCTCGGCCAACGCCTTCTACAACCGCGCGGTCAGCCAGCACCTGAAGATCGGCATCGCCGCCCTCGACCTGCTGCGTACCGAGCTCAACTCGCTGCACTCGCGTAAACTGCGCAGCTTCGATGAGCCGCCGTTCCGCTGAGGATCCATGCCCCTGCCACCACGCAATACTCCGCGCCGCCCGGCGGCGCGGCCTTCCGGCCCACGTCGCCAGGCCAAGGTGCCGCCGGCCGAACCGCGCCTGATCCTGTTCAACAAGCCGTTCGACGTGCTCACGCAGTTCAGCGACGGCGAAGGGCGGGCCACGCTCAAGGACTTCATCGACATCCCCGGTATCTATCCGGCCGGGCGCCTGGACCGCGACAGCGAAGGTTTGCTGCTGCTGACCAACGATGGGCGCCTGCAGGCACGTATCGCCGACCCCAAGCACAAGCTGGCCAAGACCTACTGGGTGCAGGTGGAGGGTGAGCCGAGCGCGGAGCAGTTGCAGCGCCTGCGCGACGGCGTCGAGCTCAATGATGGCCCGACCTTGCCAGCCGAAGCCCGCTTGCTCGACGAGCCCACGCTATGGCCACGCAACCCGCCGGTGCGCTTTCGCAAGAGCGTGCCGACGGCGTGGCTGGAACTGGTGATTCGTGAAGGGCGCAACCGCCAGGTGCGGCGCATGACCGCGGCGGTGGGCTTGCCGACCTTGCGGCTGGTGCGGGTGAGGATTGGTGACTGGACAATCGAAGGGCTGGAGCAGGGGACGTGGCGGGAAGTGCCGCCGAAGCTCTGATCGCTATCGCCGATGCGACTTGCCCCGCGATAGGTCCCTAAACCCCTTCCAGAAACCCCACCACCACGCTCTTGATGATGAACGCCAGCACGCCCAGGCCCAGCACGAAGAACAGGATCAGCGTGCCGAAGCGGCCAGCCTTGGATTTTTTCGCCAGGTCCCAGACGATGAAGCCCATGAAGGCGATCAGCACGGTGACGAGGACGATCATCATCCACTCTTCGAATACGGCGGGATCCATCGGTCAACTCCAGGCAGGATAAGAGCCCGATCATACGCCGGGCGCGCAGGGTTTCAACGCAGGTGGGTCAATGGCAGCTCGGTGCTGGCCAGCACCTGGTTGAGCACGAAGCTCGAACGTACGCTGGTCACGCCGTCGATGCGGGTGAGGCTGCCGAGCAGCAGCTTCTGGTAGTGATCCATGTCTGGTACCACCACCTTGAGCTGATAGTCGGCGTCCATCCCGGTGACCAGGCTGCACTCCAGCACTTGCGGCAGGTTACGGATCGCCGCCTCGAAGGTTTCGAAACGCTCGGGGGTGTGGCGGTCCATGCCGATCAGCACATAGGCGGTCAGGCTCAGGCCGAGCTTCTTGCGGTCCAGCAGCGCCACCTGGCGCGAGATGTAGCCGTCGTCTTCGAGCTGCTTGACCCGGCGCGAGCAAGGGGAGGGCGACAGGCCGATGCGCTCGGCCAGTTCCTGGTTGGAGATGCGCGCGTCACGCTGCAATTCGGCAAGGATGCTCAGGTCATAGCGGTCGAGCTTGCTCATGAATAGGGCCTTTTCTGTTCGGATTGCGGCGAATTATCGATCCTGAGTGAAAAATTGCGCAAGCGGTATTTATCAGAGCAATCTTCGCAATCCTCTGCCCCCCAGGCTCGCCTATCTTTATCACCAGAATCACTGCCCGGACATCAGTCCACGGCGAGGCGCCCCAGACGGGCGCTCGCGGCCAGCCCTCCAACCGGATCGGCACGGCCCCCGGGCTACGCACTGCCCAGAAGGCGGCGCGAGGTGAGCCGGTACCACAAGTGCCGAGCACGGACGACAATTCCCGAAGGGAGGCCGCAAGGCCTCCCTTTTTTATTGCGCCGGTATTTCTGCTCGCGCTGCGCCCGGCCGCTGTCTGCTTTTTCATCAGCCGGCCTTGTGCGGCGCGTTAGACTGCCTGCAGTACAGGCAGGGGTCATTGACTGAGAGGAACAACATGAGGTCATGCATCTGGCAGTTGGCAGGTGTTGGTTTGCTGGGCATCGGTATCAGCCTGGGCGCCTTGGCCCAAGGGCCGGGAGACGGCCCGCAGGACCCCAATGGCGGGCGTGGTTCGCCGCTCAACTCGCGTGACGAAGTGCGCCAGACCCAGCCGCCACGCCAAGGCTATTACCAGGACATCCCGCGCCGGCATGACGACAACCGTCACTGGCAGGCCGGTGGCCCCGGTCAGCGACCAGGCGGCGACTGGTCGGGGCGGCCGGACGGCCATGGCGATGGTTGGGGCCCCGGGCCGCAGTATCGCCCCGGGCATACCGTCGATCGCTTCCCGGACCGCTCCTGGCAAGTGCCCTACCGCGGCCAGGATTACTACTACTCCGGTGGTTACTGGTATCGCCCCCATGGCGGCGGTTACGTCGTGGTCAGGCCGCCTTACGGGGTGAGGGTCAGCTACTTGCCGCCCTATGCGCGCGAAGTCTGGCTGGGCGGAGCACTGTTCTTCCTGGTGGCCGACACCTATTACCAGTACCAGGCCAGCAGCGCCGAGTACGTGGTGGTCAACCCGCCCACGGTGGCGCCAGCGCCGCAACCGGCAGGTGGTTACGATGTGATCGCCTATCCGCTGTATGGCCAGGGCCCGGAGCAGCAGGAACAGGACCGTTATCAGTGCCATCGCTGGGCCGTCAGCCAGAGTGGTTTTGACCCGGCAACCGCCAGCTATGCGCCGCCGCCGAACGTGGCAGACAGCTATCGACGGGCATTGGGCGCTTGCTTGAGCGGGCGGGGTTACAGCATCAACTGATGCCAAACTGTGGGAGCCGGCTTGCCGGCGATGCAGTTTTTGGGCACCGGCTTCGCCGGTGATCGCCGGCAAGCCGGCTCCCACAGGGTTATGCATTTCTTTAGACCAGCGCGGTCAAGGTGGGAGCTGGCTTGCCAGCGATGAGGCCTACACCGGATCTGCATGCACGATCACATCTGCCCGTGGATAACGCTCGCGGATCGCCTGGGAGGCCTGCACGCACAACCCATGGGCCTGATGCAGCGGCAGTTCACCCGGCAATTCCAGGTGCAGTTGCACGAACCAGTGGCTCCCCGACACCCGCGTGCGCAGGTCGTGCGCGCCCTTGACCCCAGGGATCGCCAGCACCGCTTCGAGCATGCGCTCGCCGATGTCGGCCGGCAGTTCCTGGTCCATCAGGATCGCCGTGCTCTCGCGGGCGATCTGCACCGCGCTCCACAGGATGTACAGGGCGATACCCAGGCCAAACAGCGCATCCAGCTGTGGCCAGCCCAGGCGCGCCAGCAGCAGGGCCAGCAGGATGCTGCCATTGAGCAGCAGGTCGGAGCGGTAGTGCAGTGAATCGGCGCGCACCGCGGTCGAGCCGGTGATACGGATCACCCTGCGCTGCAACGCCAGCAGCGCCAAGGTCAGCACCAGCGACAGCAGCATCACCGCGATACCTGCCCCGGTATCGCCCAGCGGCTGCGGCGACTGCAACCGCTGCACGGCCTGCACCCCGATCAATACCGCACTGACCCCGATGAACAGCGCCTGCGCCATGCCGGCCAGGGCTTCGGCCTTGCCGTGGCCAAAACGGTGGTCGTCGTCGGCCGGGCGCAACGCGTAGTGCACCGCGAGCAGGTTGAGGAAGGAGGCGACGGCATCCAGCGCCGAGTCGGTAAGCCCGGCCAGCAGGCTCACCGAGCCGCTCAGCCACCAGGCCACGGCCTTGCTCAGCACCAGGATGCTGGCCACCGCCAGGGATGCGCGGGTGGCCAGGCGCAGCAGGCGTTGGTGTTCGCTGGTCACGGTCATGCGCCGGGGTTCGTCCTTGTGGGTTTCAGGCTGCCGGTACCAGGCCGAGGGCCGCCAGTTGCTCGACGCTGCCGCGCTGCTGGATCAGCCGTGGGTCGTTCAGCGGCAGGCGCTGGCCCAGTTCGCTTTCGAGAATAGCCTGCAGCTTGATCCTGTCGACCTGGCCGTCGGCATTGATGGCGGGCTTGAGCTTGGCCGGGTCGACCTGCGCGGAGTAGCCGCCGGGGTAGTAGATGGCGCCCGTGGCGAAGTCGATGCCGAAGGCGATCAGGCCGGGGATGATGTAGAACAGCAGGCCGACGGCATCCAGCGCGGCGATCATCGGGTCGATCTTGCCTTCGATCTGCCCGCGACGGTCAGGGAAGAAAACCGTGCCGCAGGCCGTCAGTTGGGTCAGCAGGGTGGCGACAAGGGCGCCACCGATGACGCGGGAAGCGATGCGCATGTGAATCTCCGGTAAAGGTAACCACGACAAAGGGCGCGGCAGCGGCCGGCGCCTGAAGCTTAAGACCATGATAGGGCAGGCCAGGTTCGCCGTTATACTCGGGCGATTGTTCGAGGACCACCATGATTTCATTACCGATCGATGCCGTACTGCCTGACCTGCGCCTGGCCCTGGGGGCCCGCGACGAAGCCGTGCTCGAGGCGCCGCCCGGCGCCGGCAAGACCACCCGCGTGCCCTTGGCCCTGCTCGACGAACCCTGGCTGGCCGGGCAGACCATCCTCATGCTCGAACCCCGCCGCCTGGCCGCCCGCGCCGCCGCCGAGCGGCTGGCCAGCGAGCTGGGCGAGAAGGTCGGGGAAACGGTGGGCTATCGCATCCGCCTGGACAGCAAGGTTGGCCCCAACACCCGCATCGAAGTGGTCACCGAAGGCATTCTCACCCGCCGCTTGCAGAGCGACCCGGCACTGGAGGGGGTGGGGCTGCTGATTTTCGACGAATTCCACGAGCGCAGCCTCGACGCCGACCTGGCCCTGGCGCTGAGCCTCAATGGCCGCGGCTTGCTGCGTGACGAACTGCCGCTGAAGATCCTGCTGATGTCGGCCACCCTGGAGGGCGAGCGCCTGTCGCGGCTGCTGGATGACGCCCCGGTAGTCAGCAGCCAGGGCCGTATGCACCCGGTGGACATTCGTTGGAGCCGGCCCTTCCAGCCAGGCGAGTTCGTCGAACCGCGGGTGGTCGACTGTGTGCTGCAGGCGCTCGCCGATGAAGGCGGCAGCCTGCTGGTGTTCCTCCCCGGGCAGGCTGAGATCCGCCGGGTGCACCAGGCCTTGCAGGAGGCCCTGGGCGAGCGCCCCGGCATCCTGCTCTGCCCGCTGCACGGCGAGCTCGACCTGAATGCCCAGCGCGCAGCCATCGAACCGGCGCCCCAAGGCCAGCGCAAGGTGGTGCTGGCCACCAACATCGCCGAGACCAGCCTGACCATCGACGGCGTGCGCGTGGTGATCGATGCAGGCCTTGCACGGGTGCCGCGCTTCGACCCCGGCAGCGGCATGACCCGCCTCGACACCCAGCGCATCTCCCGCGCCAGCGCCACCCAGCGGGCCGGCCGTGCCGGGCGCCTGGAGCCGGGCGTGTGCTACCGCCTGTGGTCCGAGGCGCAGCATGATCAACTGGCGGCCCATGGCAGCGCCGAGATCCTCCAGGCCGACCTGGCCGGTCTGGCCCTGCAACTGGCGCGCTGGGGCGTACCGCCCGAACAACTGAGCTGGCTCGACCAACCGCCCACTGCCGCCTTCGCCCAGGCCCAGGACCTGCTGGCACGGCTCGGTGCCTTCAAGCCCGGCCAACGCGGGCAGTTGAGCGCCCACGGCCAGGCCATGGCCGAGTTGCCGGCGCACCCGCGCATCGCCCACCTGCTGCTGCGCGGCCAGGACCTGGGGCTGGCCGACATGGCCTGCGACGTCGCGGCCTTGCTGGGCGAGCGTGACATCCTGCGCGGCGGCGGCGCCGACCTGCATTCGCGGCTGAGCGTGCTCAGCGGTGAAAGCAGAACCTCACGCGGCGGCCAGGGCGGCGTGCAACGTGCCCGGCAACTGGCCCGGCAATACCGTGGGCAATTGCGTGGCAAACCCCGCAGCCCAGTGGCGGATCCCGAGCATCCGCGCTGGCTCGGTGCCCTGCTGGCGCTGGCCTACCCCGACCGTGTCGCCCAGCAGCGTCGCGAAGGCGGCGCCGAATACCGCCTGGCCAACGGCCGTGCGGCGCTGTTCGGCGAAGCCGATGCGTTGATGAAATGCCCCTGGCTGGTGATCGCCGACCTCGGCAGCCGCCAGGGCCAGCGCGAGGAGCGCATTTACCTGGCCGCCGAATTCGAGCGGGCACTGTTCGATGATGTGCTTGCCGAGCAGGTCGAACAGCTCGACCTGCTCGACTGGGACGAGCGCGAGCAGGTGCTGCGCGCCGAACGCCAGCGCAAGGTCGGTGAACTGGTGCTCAGCCGCGAGCCGCTGCCCGGCCTTGCCGATGATGCCCGCGCCAAGGCCTTGCTCGGCCTGGTGCGGCGCAAGGGCCTGAACCTGCTGACCTGGACCCCCGAACTGCGCCAGTGGCAGGCCCGGGTTGCGCTGCTGCGCCAACTGGACCTGGAGAAAGACGGCCAGAGCGAGTGGCCCGACCTGTGCGACGACGCGCTACTGGCCAGCCTGGAAGACTGGTTGCAACCGTACCTGGGCAAGGTCTCACGCCTGAGCCATTTCGCCGCGCTGGACCTGTCGTCGATCCTGCGCAACCTGCTGCCCTGGCCGTTGCCCCAGCGCCTGGACGAGCTGGCCCCGGCGCATCTGAGCGTGCCTTCGGGCTCGAACATCCGCCTGGACTACAGCGAACAGCCGCCGATTCTTGCCGTGCGCTTGCAGGAGCTGTTCGGCCTGGCCGACACCCCACGCATCGCCGGTGGCCGCCTGCAAGTCAAGCTGCACCTGCTGTCACCGGCACGCCGGCCGGTGCAGGTCACCCAGGACCTGGCCAACTTCTGGCGTACCACCTATGCCGAAGTGAAGAAGGATTTGAAAGGGCGTTATCCCAAGCACTACTGGCCGGACAACCCGCTGGTGGCCGAGGCCACGGCGCGGGCCAAGCCCAGAGGCACCTGACGAGGCTGGGCAGGCTAACCGGCGGGTGCCAAGGATGTCCCGAGAGCATCCTTACAAGGCACGTACGATCAGGTACTCGCACAGCTCGCCGGTTTGCACGGTGAGGCCAGCGACATCTGCACCATTGCCCGGCAACGCCTTGACCTGATGACCCTGCTGATCCCGGAGCAGGCACATGACCCGGTCTTTTTGCCACTCGAGCGGTTGTACCTTCCAGTACTGTTGCGTACTTGCTCGTGGATAGAGGCCGAGTCGCCCGTTGCTGTCGATGTCCAGCTGCCGTGTGCTGTCTCTGGCCAGCGACAGCGTGAAGTGAAGGCGCTCGGGCCCCTTGGAATGAAAGCGGAAGAGGAAGGCTTCGGCCGGGTCGGTACCTCCAGTCTGCAGCCAGCCCGTATCACTGCGAACATCCACCCCGAAACTGAAATCGTGGCGTGTGGCTTGCAGGTGAATGGGCGACCAACGCTGGCCTTGCCGTAGGTAGATCTGGCCGATGAAGGAATGGCCATCGGCCCAGGCGTTTGCGGTTTGGGACATGCTCAAGCTGAGTTCTCCTGAATGTGCGCTGCGCCAGTCGAAGTTCGGGCTGGAGCGACGCTCATTAGGCAGCAGGTGGGCAAAGGGGGGCAGCTTGAGCGGTTTCCTGGTCGTGTGGTGGTTCCTCGTGCCTGGTGATCAGGCACGGACCAAACTCAGGCCGCCGCTTCGCTCTCCAGCAGCATGAACAGGCGGTACAGCACCACGGTGCTGAACAGCTGCAGGAAGCCGCTGAGGCTATCCAGGGCCAGTTGCACGCCTGGCTGCGGCTCGGGGAATACCGTCAGCAGCAAGCCATCGATCAGCCACAGCGGCGCCAGCACCGACAGCATGCACACCATGATGCGCATGAAGTGCCCGGTGGTCATGCGCGCGCTGGTGCGCATCGACTCGACCACTGGCAGGCCGCGCAGCACCAGCAGGTATTCGGCGAACACCAGGTTCACCATGATCCACACGCCCGGGAAGATGAACAGCATCAGGCCCGCCATGATCAGCAGCGAGCTGATCAGGATCAGCAGCGCCAGCGCCGGCCACAGCTGCAAGGCGCGGGCGAACAGGTTGCGCTTGGCGATCGCGTCGCCGTTGCTGCGGGTGTCGAGGTAAAGGATCAGTGCCGCGCTGTACAGCGGGTAGAACAGCAGGCTGACCAACATGCCGTAGGCAGGCGAAGCCTGCTCGCCAAGCTCGCGGTAGAGCAATTGGCTGCACAGTGCCTCGAGCACCACCAACGGCAGGCACAACTGAAGGATGCTCACCAGGTGGCGGCGGAAGAAGTACAGGGAGTCGCGCAGAACGCTCAGCGGATTCATCGGTCAACATCGCATGGCAGAAAAAGCAGGGCGTAACTTTAGCCCAGACCGCTCGCTTGCTGAAAAAAGTTTCATGGCCCGGGCGATTGAATCGCCCGGCCGGGCCCCCCATCTTTGAGCCTGTCCGCTGTCCAGTTCAGCCCATGAGGTCGCTTGATGAACACTGAAGAACAAACCCTGATCGACGGCCTGTTCGGCCGCCTCAAGCAAGCCGAGGACCCGGCCCAGCCGCGCGATGCCCAGGCCCAGGCGTGCATCGAGCAGCATCTGCGCCAGCAGCCAGCGGCGCCGTACTACATGGCCCAGGCGATCCTGGTGCAGGAGGCTGCGATCAAGCGCCTGGACGAGCAGAACAAGCAGCTCGAGGCCGAGCTCAAGCAGGCCCGTGCCCAGGTTGAAGCGACCCGTTCCAGCGCCGGTAATGGTGGCGGTGGTTTCCTGTCCAGCATCTTTGGTGGCGGTGCCGGTGCCCGCAGCCCGGAACCACAGCGCTCGGTTGCGCCGCCGCCGTCCGCTGCCGGTGGCTGGCGCGAGCCTGCCCCGCAAGCCTACGCCCCTCCTCAACCACAGCAGGGCTTCGGCGCGGCGCCTGCGCCGGCACGCAGTGGCGCCAGCAGCTTCCTTGGCGGGGCGATGCAGACGGCCGCCGGGGTGGCCGGCGGCGTGCTGCTGGCCCAGGGCATCAGCAGCCTGTTCAATCATCACTCGCAGCCTGAAGAGGTGGTCGAGGTGATCAAGGAAGAACCCGCGCCGGCCAGCGACACAGGCGGCTGGAACGACCAGGGTGGCCAGCAGCAGGTGGCCGACAACGGTGGCTGGGGTAGTGACCAGGGTGGTTTTGCCGATACCGACTACGGCAGTGATGATGGCGGCTTCTTCTCGGACGACGACTACGTCTGAGGGCTCTGGCATACTCGCTGGCACTCGGGGGCGCGTTGCGCCCCTTTCGCGGGCAAGCCCGCTCCCACAGAAGGCCGCGCATAACCTGTGGGAGCGGGCTTGCCCGCGAAAGGGCTCTGCAACAGCCTCCTTCACGGATTCAGCGAGGTCACCACGCGTGAAGAGAATCGCCCTGTTCGCCGACGTGCAGAACCTCTACTACACGGTTCGCCAGGGCCACGGCTGCCATTTCAACTATGCCGCGCTGTGGGCCGAGGTCAGCCGCGAAGGGCAGATTGTCGAAGCAGTGGCCTACGCCATCGACCGCGGCGACAGCAAGCAGCAACAGTTCCAGCAGATCCTGCGCAACCTCGGTTTCGAGGTGCGCCTCAAACCCTACATCCAGCGTGCCGATGGCTCGGCCAAGGGCGACTGGGACGTGGGCATCACCCTCGATGTGATCGAGGCGGCGGCGCGGGTCGATCAGGTGGTGCTGGCCTCCGGTGATGGGGATTTCGACTTGTTGCTGGAGCGGGCGATGCAGCGCCACGGCGTCGAAACCGTGGTCTATGGCGTGCCAGGGCTGACGGCGTTGTCGGTGATCCGCGCGGCCAGCCGCTACGTGCCGATCGAGGGCAAGCTGCTGCTGCGTCGTTGAAGGCCAATCGCGGGGCAAGTCGCATCGGCGCACCGCCGCTCCCACACTGATCGCGGCAAGTTTTTAAATTGTGAACAAAACAGTTGCTCCCATAGTAATCGTGGGAGCGGGCTTGCCCCGCGATTGGCTATTTCATCCCTTCCTGCCATTGCCCTCCAGATGCCCCAGCGGCACCCGCCGCTCCACCGCACTCGACAGAATGATCGAGGTCTTGCTGAAGCCCAGCTGAGACACCCGGTTGATCAGCGCCTCCAATTCACCCATCGAAGCCACCGCCGCCTGCATGATCACGCAAGGGTCGCCGGTGACCCGGTGGCACTCGGTCAATTCAGGGATGTTCGCCAGCACGTCATAGGCCTGCTGGTTGCCATGGCTGGCCAGGCGCAGCTCCATCACGCACTGGATCGGCAGGCCGATCTTTTCCAGGTCGACCTTGGCCGTGTAGCCACTGATCACCCCGCTGGCCTCGAGCTTGGCGACCCGCTCGGCCACCGCCGGGGCCGACAGGTTGACCTGGCGCGCCAGCTGCGCGTAAGTGGCCCGGCCGTCTTCCAGCAGGGCGGCGAGGAGCATGCGGTCGTATTTGTCCATGGCGATTCCTGGTGGCTTTGCAATCGATGGTCAAGGCTGTGCATAACCATGCTTTGCAAAGTGTTTCGGTGATTTAAACGTGTTTTGTAACTTAAGTTTGCCCGTGGCCCTTTCTAAACTAAGCCACCCGTAAACGGATTTCGAGCCCCCTGCCATGACTGCCTCCCGTCGCTTCCCCTTGCTGCTTGTCGGCGCCTTTCTTGCCCTGTACCTGGTCTGGGGCTCGACCTACCTGTTCATCCGCATCGGCGTGGAGTCCTGGCCACCGCTGATGATGGCGGGTGTGCGCTTCGTGATTGCCGGCAGCCTGCTGTATGGCTTTTTGCGTTGGCGCGGGGCGCCGGCTCCCACCTGGGCGCAATGGCGCGCGGCCGGGGCGATCGGTTTTTTGCTGCTCAGCTGCGGCAACGGTGGCGTGACCCTGGCCGAGCACGCCGGGGTAGCCTCGGGCGTGGCTGCCTTGGCGGTGGCGACCGTGCCGCTGTTCACCCTGGTGTTCGGCCTGCTGTTCGGCCACCGCAATTCGCGCCTGGAATGGGCGGGCATCGCCCTCGGCCTGGTGGGCATCGGCATGCTCAACATGGGTTCGAACCTGCAGGCCAGCCCCATGGGTGCTGCGCTGATCCTGTTTGCCGCGGCGGCCTGGGCCTTCGGCTCGGTGTGGAGCAAGCAACTGCCGCTGCCCCAGGGCGCCATGGCCAGCGCCGCGGAAATGCTGGTGGGCGGTGCCGCGCTGCTGATCGGCAGCGCTCTGAGCGGTGAGCGTCTGACCCAGATGCCCAGCGCCGCTGGTTGGGGCGCGCTGGCCTACCTGGTGCTGTTCGGTTCGATCCTCGCCTTCAGCGCCTACATGTACCTGCTCAAGCACGTGCGCCCGGCGGCGGCCACCAGCTATGCCTACGTCAACCCGGCAGTGGCGGTGTTGCTGGGGATCGTCTTTGCCGGCGAGCAGATCGGCGCCGAGGAGTGCCTGGCGATGGCGGTGATCATCGGCGCGGTGGTGCTGATCGGCCTGCCGCAGTGGCGCAAGGCGCCTGCGGCGGTGAGCTGACGTCAGCGACGAGATGTCGTGTCCGTGGGAGCGGGCTTGCCCCGCGATACCGGCGTAGCCGGTGCCATCCAATCGCGGGGCAAGCCCGCTCCCACGAATGCCCGCTCCCACGAAACCCCACTCCCCCTACAGCCCATTGCGTTAAACTTGCCGCCTTCGCTGAACCCCCTGACGGTATTGCCATGAATTTCGCCCAACTCGGCCTGATCGAACCGCTGCTGCGCACCTTGCAGACGCTGGACTACAGCACACCCACCCCGGTCCAGGCCAAGGCCATCCCCGCCGTGCTCGCTGGCCGCGACCTGATGGCCGCCGCCCAGACCGGCACCGGCAAGACCGCAGGCTTTGCCCTGCCGGTGCTGCAGGGCCTGGCCCTGGAAGGCGAGAAGGTCGCCAGCAACTCGATCCGCGCGCTGGTGCTGGTGCCCACCCGCGAACTGGCCGAGCAGGTCCACGCCAACGTGCGCGAATATGCCGAGAACCTGCCGCTGTCCACCTACGCGGTATACGGCGGGGTCAGCATCAACCCGCAGATGATGCGCCTGCGCCGTGGCGTCGACCTGCTGGTGGCCACCCCCGGCCGGTTGCTCGATCTGTTCCGCCAGAACGCCATCAAGTTCGGCCAGGTGCAGACCTTGGTACTCGACGAAGCCGACCGCATGCTCGACCTGGGCTTTGCCGAAGAGCTGCGCTCGGTGTACGCCGCGCTGCCGCGCAAGCGCCAGACCCTGCTGTTCTCGGCCACCTTCTCCGAGCAGATCCGCCTGCTCGCCGGCCTTGCGTTGAACGACCCGCTGAGCATCGAAGTCAGCCCGCGCAACGCCGCCGCCACCACCGTCAAGCAATGGCTGGTGCCGGTGGACAAGAAGCGCAAGGCCGACCTGTTCTGCCACCTGCTGCGCAAGCAGCGCTGGTCCCAGGTGCTGGTGTTCGCCAAGACCCGCAACGGCGTGGACCAGCTGGTCGAGCGCCTGCTCGCCGAAGGCGTCAACGCCGATGGCATCCACGGCGATCGCCCGCAGGCCACCCGCCAGCGCGCGCTGGACAGCTTCAAGGCCCGTGAGGTCCAGGTGCTGGTGGCCACCGATGTCGCCGCGCGCGGCCTGGACATCGACGACCTGCCGCTGGTGGTCAACCTCGACCTGCCGATCGTGGCCGAAGACTACGTGCACCGCATCGGGCGCACCGGCCGTGCTGGTAACAAGGGTGAGGCGATCTCGCTGGTGTGCGCTGACGAAGTGCAGATGCTCGCGTCGATCGAGACCTTGATTCGCCAGCAGTTGCCACGCCATGAAGAGCCGGATTTCATCCCTGATCACCGGGTGCCGATGATCGATGCCAGTGGCCAGGTGGTGAAGAAACCGAAGAAGCCTAAAAAGCCGAAAGAGAACAGCGCCAAGCGCGGGCTGGGGCGTTGGATGGACAGCGACGAGGGCGGGGCCGCGGCGCCGTCGGTCAAGGCGGTGCGCAAGGTGCCGAGCTTTAACGGTGGGCCGCGCAAGCGTAAGCCATAAGCTGGCACGAGCCCTGTGGGAGCGGGTTCACCCGCGAAGAATCCAACGCTGTGTATGGCACGGGCTTCGCCCGTGTTCGCGGGTAAACCCGCTCCCACAGGGGGCGGGTCAGCTTTGGAGTTTCAGCCAGTCTGCTGCTGCCTTACCCGCCCGCAATCCGCTGGCAAAGCACGCCGTCAGCAGATACCCCCCGGTCGGCGCCTCCCAGTCCAGCATCTCGCCGGCGCAGAACACCCCGGGCATGGCCCGCAGCATCAACCCCTCATCCAGCGCCTCGAAGCGCACCCCACCAGCACTGCTGATCGCCTCATCCAGCGGCCGCGTGCGCACCAGCGTGATTGGCAGCGCCTTGATGGCTGCCGCCAGGCGCTCGGGGTCGGCAAAGGCCGCCTGATCGGTCAGCTCACGCAGCAGCGCCGCCTTCACCCCCTCGATCCCCAACTGGCTGTGCAGGTGCTTGGCCATCGAACGCGAGCCACGGG
This sequence comes from Pseudomonas sichuanensis, assembly GCF_024749065.1. NCBI lineage: Bacteria > Pseudomonadati > Pseudomonadota > Gammaproteobacteria > Pseudomonadales > Pseudomonadaceae > Pseudomonas > Pseudomonas sichuanensis. The sequence continues at coordinate 756,946 of NZ_CP087185.1, forward strand.
GCTTGGCCAGGGCCTGGGCGATCTTGTCCACAGGCCGGTCCGGCAGCAGGTCGAGCAGCAAGGTGCCACGCCCGTCGCGGTTGATCGCTTCGCGCACCGCCGCCGACCAGGCATACACCAGGCTGCCTTCAACGCCTTGCGCGGTGAGGATGAACTCACCTTTGCGCGGCACCGCGCCGGGCACGCTCAGGGCAATGTTCTTCAGCGGCGCGCCGGCGAACTTGCTTCGCAGAAGTTCGCTCCAGCCCGCCACCTCGAAGCCGCAGTTGCTCGCCTGCAGCGGCGAGATATCCACAGCCCGTTCGCCGAGCAGCGGCACCCAGGCGCCGTCCGAACCCAGGCGTGCCCAGCTGCCGCCGCCGAGGGCGAGCACCACGGCGTCGGCCTGGAGCTGCAATTCCCCCTGTGGATAAGCGATCCGCAAGGCACCTTCGGCCGTCCAGCCCAGCCAGCGGTGGCGCGTGTGGATAACTACCCCGGCCTCGCGCAGGCGCTTGAGCCAGGCGCGCAGCAGTGGCGCGGCCTTCATGTCGCGGGGGAACACCCGGCCCGAGGTGCCGATGAAGGTTTCGATGCCCAGCCCGTGAATCCACTGGCGCAGGGCCTCGGCGTCGAAGTGGCGCAGCAGGCCGTCGAGCTCGCCCTGGCGCTCGGCGTAGCGCCCGACGAAGGCGGGGTAGGGCTCGGAATGGGTGATGTTCATGCCGCCAACCCCGGCCAGCAGGAACTTGCGGCCCACCGAAGGCATGGCATCGAACACCTGCACCGCCGCCCCGCGCCGGGCCAGTGCCTCGGCGGCCATCAGGCCGGCGGGGCCGCCACCGATCACGGCGACAAGGGGAGGGGAGGCAGGGCGAGGATCGTTCATGGTCGGCAGCAGGCTGTGGAAAAGAGCGCGCATTCTACCCCAGCCAGGCATCTGCAAGTACTGTTCAAAAAATGATCAGTATCTTGCAGGCCAGGCAGACAAAGGGCTGGAGGTGCTTTCCCGCAGGTTATCCACAGCCGGTTCCACAGTCATTGTGAACAACCATGGCGCCTACCGCGTAGCGCTGATCAAAAAACGATCAAGACTTTGCAGGCCACGCAGGCAAAGGGCTGTAGGCGCTTTCCAGCAGGTTATCCACAAGCGGTTCCACAGTCATTGTGAACAACCCATGACACGCGCCGCGCTGTGGTGGAGGATGCCGTGGCGCCGGGCCAGGGCTTCGCGATCCTTGCTGTAGCCGCCGCCGATCACCCCGACCACCGGGATATCGCGGCCCAGGCACTGGCGCAACACATGTTCGTCGCGGGCGGCCAGGCCTTGGTCGGTCAGTTGCAGGTAACCCAGGGCGTCGTCCTTGTGCACATCGACACCGGCGTCGTACAGCACCAGGTCTGGCTGGTACAGCGGCAGCAGGTAGTTGAGCGCGTCCTCGACCACCTTCAGGTACGCGCTGTCGTTCATGCCGCGGGGCAGGGGAATGTCCCAGTCGCTTTTGGCCTTGCGGGCGGGGAAGTTCTGCTCGCAGTGCAGCGACACGGTGATCGCCTCGGGGGTGTCGTGCAGGATGCGCGCGGTGCCGTCGCCCTGGTGCACGTCGCAGTCGAAGATCAGCACCCGGTGCACGCGGCCGGCTTCCAGCAGGTAGCGGCTGATCACCGCCAGGTCGTTGAAGATGCAGAACCCGGCCGGGTGGTCGTAGTGGGCATGGTGGGTGCCGCCGGCCAGGTGGCAGGCGATGCCGTGCTGCAGGGCCAGTTCGGCCGTGAGCAGCGAGCCGCCCACCGCGCGCACCGTGCGCCGCGCCAGCGCCTCGCTCCAGGGCAGGCCCAGGCGGCGCTGGTCCTCGCGGGACAGTTCACCGTGCATGTAGCGCTCGATGTAGTCGCGGTCGTGGGCCAGGGCGAGGATGTCGTTGGGGCAGATCTCGGGGCGCAGCAGCGCCGCGTCGGTGGTCAGCCCGCTGTCGACCAGGTGGTCGCGCAGCAGGCGGAACTTGTCCATCGGGAAGCGATGGTCCGGCGGGAATTCAGGGCTGTAGTCGTCGTGGTAGATCAGCGGCAGGGGCATGGCGGTTTCGTGAGGTGGGCCTGTGCCGATCTTGCCAGTTTTGTATTGGCAATGTGGGCCCAATCGCCGGCAAGCCGGCTCCCACAAGCATCAGTGCAGCCCTGTGGGAGCCGGCTTGCCGGCGATTGGGCCTGAAAATTCAATGCATCACTTACCGGAGGACGCCAACACCCGCTGCCAGTCCGGCTCGTTCATGCGCCCGAGGATCCTGGCCTTGCCCTCGCCGTTCACCGACACGAACAGCGCACTGGCATACCCGCTCTCGCGCTCCCCTCCCGCGACGCGTTGCTGGCGGGCGAAGTGGTCGATGCAGCCATTGTGGGTGACCAGCACCAGGTTGTGGCCGCTGCGCTTGCGTGCCAGAGCTTCGTCGGCGAACTGCTTGTCACAGGTTTCCAGCCAGTCCTGGGTGGCAGCGTCCTGGCCCAGCAGGAAGTGCGAAGTCTGCCGGGTGCGCAGCTTCGGGCTGCTGTACACGTCCGCCCCGGCCAAGCCCAGTTGCCGCAGGCCCTGGCCCACCCGGCCAGCCGCTTCGCTGCCGGCAACGGTGATACCGGTGGGGTCGTCCAGGCATGGCCCGGGGGCGCTGTCGCAGCGTTCGGCATGGCGGATCATCACCAGCACCGCGCCATCTTTCCATTGCTGCAACAGGCCGCTTTCGCTCAGCTGTTGCTCGTTGCCAAGGTCCACGATGTGCGTCCTCGTCGCCAGCCAGGTACATACGCCGGCCACGGCCATCAACAGGCCGATGGCGGCACTGATCAGCTTGCGCGAACGTCGGCGCTTGAGGCGGGCCGCAAGGGCAGGGTCGTGCAAGGTCGTGCTGGAAAGCATGTGTCACTCCGATGGCAGTGCGGCGTCGACTGTGGCCGCTGTAATGCCAGGCATTGTGCGAAGCGGCCTGTCGGAGGCCGGTGAAGTGGATGTGAAAAAAACATCCGGCAGCGGCGGCCTGGATGAAACTTCATTCGGCGGCCTACGCTGTAAACTGCCAGACCGCGATTCCGGAGCCCCCCGATGCCCCCCATCCTCGAACTGGAAAGCGCCCGCCTGGTGTTGCGCCAATGGCAGGACGACGACCTGCGTGAGTTCGCCGCGCTGTGCGCCGACCCCCAGGTGATGCGCTATTTCCCGGCACCGATGACCCGCCTGGAGGCCGCCGCGCTGATCGGCCGGGTGCGTGGCCATTTCAATGAATTCGGCTTTGGCCTGTGGGCGCTGGAGCGCAAGGACAGCGGCGCCTTCATCGGCATGACCGGGCTGCTCAACGTCAATTTCGAGGCCCCGTTCGGCCCGGCGGTGGAGATCGGCTGGCGCCTGGCCCGGCGCCACTGGGGGCTGGGGTTTGCCAGCGAGGCGGCCTGGACCTGCCTGCGCTGTGCTTTCGCCCAATTGCACCTGGAGGAGGTGGTGTCGTTCACTACCGAGGGCAATCTGCCGTCGCAGAAAGTCATGCAGGCCATCGGCATGCAGCAGGACCTGGACGGCAGCTTCGAACACCCCCGTCTGCCCGCTGGCCACCCGCTGCGCCCCCACGTGCTGTACCGCATCGACCGGGCCCGATGGCAGGACACCCTGCGTGGCTGACGGGGATGCCCCTCGACGGGGCCGCCGACAAACCCTGTATCATTTGCCGGTATAACCGCGCCGTAATGCCTTGCCAGGAGAACCTTCCATGAGTCACGTACTGGACGACCTTGTCGACCTGTTGAGCCTAGAGTCCATCGAGGAGAACCTGTTCCGTGGCCGCAGCCAGGACCTGGGCTTCCGCCAGCTGTACGGCGGCCAGGTGCTCGGCCAGTCGCTGTCGGCGGCCAGCCAGACGGTCGAGGACGCCCGCCACGTGCATTCGCTGCACGGCTATTTTTTGCGCCCCGGTGACGCCAGCATGCCGGTGGTCTACTCGGTGGACCGCGTGCGTGACGGCGGCAGCTTCAGCACCCGGCGGGTGACGGCGATCCAGAAGGGCCAGCCGATCTTCACCTGCAGCGCGTCGTTCCAGTACGACGAAGAAGGCTTTGAACACCAGGTGCAGATGCCCGACGTGGTCGGCCCGGAGAACCTGCCCAGCGAAGTCGAACTGGCCAGCGCCATGGCCGACCAGTTGCCTGAGCGCATCCGCGACAAGGTGCTGTGCGCCAAGCCGATCGAAATCCGCCCGGTCACCGAGCGCGACCCGTTCAACCCTAAGCCGGGCGACCCGGTCAAGTACGCCTGGTTCCGCGCCGACGGCAACCTGGCGGACACCCCCGCGCTGCACAAGTACCTGCTGGCCTACGCCTCGGACTTCGGCCTGCTGACCACCGCGCTGCTGCCCCATGGCAAGTCGGTGTGGCAGAAGGACATGCAGATCGCCAGCCTCGACCACTCGCTGTGGTTCCACCGCAACCTGCGCGCCGACGAGTGGCTGCTGTACGCCACCGACAGCCCCTGGGCCGGCAATGCCCGTGGCTTCTGCCGTGGCAGCATCTTCAACCGCGCCGGGCAATTGGTGGCCTCGTCGACCCAGGAAGGCCTGATCCGTCACCGCAAGGACTGGGCATGAGCCTCGGCGATATCCGCCACTGGGTGTTCGACATGGACGGCACCCTGACCGTCGCGGTGCATGACTTTGCGGCCATTCGCGAGGCGCTCGACATCCCGGCCGAGCACGACATCCTCACCCACCTGGCCGCACTGCCGGCTCCGGAGGCGCAGGCCAAGCATGCCTGGTTGCTGGAGCATGAGCGCGACCTGGCGATTGCCTCGCAAGCCTCTGAAGGCGCGGTGGAGCTGGTACGCGAATTGGCCGGGCGCGGTTGCCGCCTGGCGATCCTGACCCGCAACGCCCGCGAGCTGGCCCATGTCACCCTGGAAGCCATCGGCCTGGCCGACTGCTTCCCGATCGAGCATGTGCTTGGCCGCGACGAGGCGACGCCCAAGCCCGACCCGGACGGGTTGTTGCAGATTGCCCGGGCATGGGCGGTGGCCCCGGGCGAGATGGTGATGGTCGGCGACTATCGCTTTGACCTGGATTGCGGGCGAGCCGCCGGCACCAGGACCGTGCTGGTCAACCTGCCGGACAACCCCTGGCCGGAGCTGGTCGACTGGCATGCGGCGGATTGCCGGGCGCTGAGGGCGTTGCTGGGCTGATGGCCCAATCGCGGGGCAAGCCCGCTCCCACGCCCCCTGCGCATGTCTACCTGCGCGTGGGAGCGGGCTTGCCCCGCGATCGGTCAGACCTGTCTAAGCTGCTCTGCACCTTTCCCCTCGATGGAGACCCCTCGAATGAGCAGCAAGGCGATCTACGTCCTCCCCGGCGGCGGCTACGACAAGGTCCAGGTCGGCACCTGCGAAGCCGCCGCGCCCAGCGCCGGCGAAATCACCGTGCGCCTGCACGCCAGTTCCCTCAACTACCATGACTTCGCCGTGGTCAGCGGCATGTGGGGCCCGAGCGAGCGGCGCATCCCCATGGCCGATGGCGCCGGCGAGGTGACCGCGGTCGGTGCTGGGGTCACTGAGTTCAAGGTCGGCGATGCGGTGGTCAGCACCTTCTTCCCCGACTGGCTCGCCGGCCAGGCCCAGGTCGAAGGCTTCGCCAGCGTGCCCGGCGACGGCATCGACGGCTATGCCCGCGAGCAGGTGACCGCCCGCGCCACGTCCTTCACCCACGCCCCCAAAGGCTACAGCCACGCCGAGGCGGCCACCCTGACCACCGCCGGCCTTACCGCCTGGCGGGCGCTGATGAGCGACGACCACCTCAAGCCCGGCGACACGGTGCTGGTGCAAGGCACCGGCGGCGTTTCGATCTTCGCCCTGCAGTTCGCCAAGCTGGCCGGCGCCACGGTGATCGCCACCTCGTCCAGCGATGCCAAGCTCGAACGGCTCAAGGCGCTGGGCGCCGACCACCTGATCAATTACAAGACCACCCCGGCGTGGGGTGAGCAGGTGCGCAAGCTCACCGACAATCGTGGTGTCGATCATGTGATCGAGGTGGGCGGCCCGGCCACGCTCGAGCAATCGATGATCGCCGCACGGATTGGTGGCCATGTGTCGTTGATCGGCATCCTCACTGGCGTGGCCGGGCAGTTGCCGCTGGTTCAGGCGCTGGTGCGGCAGATTCGCCTGCAAGGGGTGCTGGTGGGCTGCCGCGAGCAGCAGCAGGCGATGGTTCGCGCTATCGATGCCAATGGCTTGCGGCCGGTGGTGGACAAGCACTTTGAGTTGGAGCAGATCGTCGAGGCGTTCAGGTATCAGGAGAGCAACAAGCATTTTGGGAAGATTTGCTTGAGTTGGTGAGCTGCTGGTCAGGGCTTTTGAGGCGGGGGCCATGTAGGTGTTCGTCATGGGATCGCATTTGGGCGAACAGGTGCATGGCGATGGATTTGCAGCGCCCTTGAGATCGAGCGCCGCCCGCGCGGCGCATCGCTGGCAAGCCAGCTCCCACATTTGTTTCGGGCCAGTTACTCCTGTTGTTTCATCGCTGTACGCCTTGTTGGCACGACGCGGTATTGAGGTGGGCACCACTGGCGCCTCGCCTGACTTGAGACATGCAGCAAGGCGGGCAGCGGTACCCTCACAGGCATAATTGGCCCGAAACAGATGTGGGAGCTGGCTTGCCAGCGATGCGCCGCGCGGGCGGCGCTCGATCTCACAGGCACTGCAACCCTGTCGGCAAACACCAGCAAGCCATCACGCCCCGCCCGCACGAGGCAAATCCACAGTAACCAGCAACCCACCCCCCAGCCGCGCCCCCAGCGTCAGCGAACCACCATGGGCGCTGGCGATACCGGCAGCAATGCTCAGCCCCAGGCCATGCCCCCCACCACTGCGCGACGGGTCAACCTGATAAAACGGTTCGAGCACCTGGCCCAGGTGCTCGCTGGCGATACCCGGCCCACGGTCACCCACCTGGATACGCAAGCGCTCCGGGCTATCGTGCACCTCAATATCCACAGGCCCCGGCGCATGCTGGTGGGCGTTGTCCAGCAGGTTCTGCAAGCAGCGGCGCAGGCCGCTGGCATGGGCGTTGAGCGGGCGGGCCTGGCCGTGCAGGCGCAGCTCGCCACCGAGGTCTTCGAAGTCGGCCTGCAGGGCGCGCAGCAGCGCGTCGATATCCACAGGCTCGCGGGCATTTTCCAGCTCGCCGCTGCGCAAGAAGTCCAGGCTGGCGGCCACCATGTCTTCCATCTGCTGCAGGTCAGCGCGAAAGCGCTGGCGCAGGTTCTCCTGCCCCAGCAGTTCGGTGCGCAGGCGCAGGCGGGTGATGGGCGTACGCAGGTCGTGGGACACGGCGGCAAAGAAACGGGTGCGCTCGGCGATGCTGTCGATCAGCCGTTGCTGCATGGCGTTGAACGCCTGGGCCGCCTGGCGCACCTCCTGGGGGCCATCGAGGTTCAGCGGCGGGCGGTGGATATCCTGGCCCAGGGCTTCGGCGGCGGCGGCCATCTGCCTGAGCGGGCGCAGGGCGATACGCACCGCGATCAAGGCCAGCAGCACCACTACCACGGTGCGCAGCAGGTAGATGCGGAACAGGAAATCGAACACCAGCGAGCCGATCGAGGCGCTGCGCCAACCCTGGTCTTCGGTGCTTTGCAGGTACAGCAACTGGCCGTCGGGCAGGGTCAGCTCGACCACGCTGCGCACACTGGCCGGCGCCCCGCGCATCAGCAGGCCGGCGCCACCGGGCTGGTTGTCGGGGGCGAGCAGTTGCAGGTGCAGCAGGCGCAGGGGCGCCGGCGCGCCGGTGCGTTCGCTGAGCAACCGGCGCAGCAGGGCGTCCTGCTCGGGCGTGGCCGGTGCGAGCCCGGCCGGAGCTGCGGGCAACTGCTGCCAGCGCGACGACGCCATGCCTTCGAGCAACGCCGGCAACTGCGCCGGGCGCTCGCGGGCCACCTGCAACAGGTCGGCCAGGCGCCCGGCGAGCAGGCGCAGGGGGATTTCCAGCACCTGGGTCTGACGCACTTCGTACCAGATGCTGCTGGTGAGCAGCTGCGAGGCGAGCATGCCACCGACCAGGATCAGCACCAGGCGGCCATGCAGCGAACGTGGCCAGCCGCGCTTCATTCGCTGGCCACGTCATTGACCGTGAGCATGTAGCCCTCGTTGCGCACGGTGCGGATCAGCGCCGGGTTGCGCGGGTGGTCGCCCAGGTGCTGGCGCAGGCGGCTGACGCACACATCGATGCTGCGGTCGAAGGGTTCGCGCTCGCGGTCGAACACATGGTTGAGCAAAAAATCCCGGCTCAGGGCGCGGTTGGGGTGCTGCAGGAACAGCCGCAGCAAGCGGTAGTCGGAGCTGCCCAGGCTGACCACCAGGCCATCAGGCGAGCGCAACTGGCGGGTGGCGGTGTCCAGGCGCCAGCCGGCGAAGCGCAGCTGGCTGGCCTCATCCACACGGGCGCGCTCGGGGAAGCTCTGGGTGCGGCGCAGCACCACCTTGATCCGCGCCAGCAGCTCGCGTGGGTCGAACGGCTTGGCCAGGTAGTCGTCGGCGCCCATCTCCAGGCCGACGATGCGGTCCACCAGGGTGCCGCGGGCGGTCAGCATGATCACCGGGATATTGCTTTGCACCCGCAGCTCGCGGCACAGGGTCAGGCCGTCTTCGCCGGGCAGCATCAGGTCCAGTACCACCAGGTCGACCAGGCGCTCGGCCAGGCAGCGGCGCATGTCGCGGCCATGGGCCGCCACCGACGTGCGCAGGCCAGCTTCTTCCAGGTAGAGGGACAGCAACTGGCGGATCTCGGGGTCGTCATCGACGATCAGGATGTGGTCGGGCTTGGACATGGGGCGGGCCTGTTGGTTGGAAGCGCAGGGCACCTTACACCGCGCTTGCTTCAGCGAATGTAACGGAATGTTTTGGGCGACCGAAGGCCTGCCGGGCCGTACATTTGCGCACACAAGATGGCGTGGGGCCGTCTTTAGAATTGCGCCACTCAAATGCGACTGATTTTCTTTAAGGACTTCACATGCCCCACGCATCCTCCCCGCGCCTCCCGGCGACCCTGGCGCCGGCCTTCGGCCTGATGCTGGGCGCCTGCGCCTTGCCAGCCCTGGCCGACACGCTCGACCTGCCCGCCACCCGGGTGGACGGCAAGCAGGACCGCTACAAGGTCGACACGGTGACCTCGAGCAAGATCACCACGCCCTTGCTGGACGCGCCGCAGAGCATCAGCGTGGTGCCGCGCGCGGTGCTGGAGGAGCAGAACGCGCAGAGCCTGCAGGAGGTGTTGCGCAATGTGCCGGGCATCACCTTCATGTCGGGTGAGGGCAACCTGGGCTGGGGTGACCTGTTCTCCATTCGCGGTTTTGCCGCCGAGCAGAGCATGACCGTCGATGGCGTGCGCGACGCCGGCATGACCAGCCGCAACGACACCTTCAACCTGGAGCAGGCCGAGGTCTACAAGGGCACCGGCTCCGTGGAGTCGGGGGTGTCGGCCGTGGGCGGCAGCGTCAACCTGGTCAGCAAGCGTGCGCACCTGGGCGATGCCGGCAAGCTCTCGGCGGGCATCGGCACAGACAACTACAAGCGCCTGACCGCCGACGTCAACCGCCAGCTCAATGACACCAGCGCCGTGCGCGTCAACCTGATGAAGCACTACAACGCGGTGGCCGAGCGCGACGAGGTGGACTACGACCGCTGGGGCCTGGCCACCTCGTTCGGTTTCGGCCTGGGCACCGACACCCGCCTGTGGCTCGACGCGTTCTACCAGAAAGACCGCAACACCCCGGATGGCGGTGTACCGATCCAGCGCGGCACCGATGGCAAGCGCATGCCGGGCGTCGACCGCGATGCCTGGTACGGCGATTCGAGCCTGTATACCCAGCGCAGCGAAACCCGCTCGCTGACCGGCCTGTTCGAGCACGATTTCAGCGACGACCTGACCTTGCGCAACCAGCTGCGCTGGCAGCAGACCGACAACTGGGCGGTGCTGTCGCCGGCCCGTTTCGTCGCCGCCAATGCCGACGGCAGCCGCACCTGCACCGGCACCCGCTGCGCCAGCCTGGGCTATGTCGGGCTGGGGCCGCGCAGCTCGATCAACGGTATCAGCGCCTACACCGACTACGCCAACAGCGCCAGTGGCTACGGCTACCTGCGCGGCAGCGACTTCGGCCTGTCCAAGCGCTACGAGATCGTCGACAACCAGACCGACCTGCGTTTCAACCTCGACACCGGCGGCATTCACCACGAGGCCGTGACGGGGGTCGAGCTGTACCGCGAAACCTACGGCGGCCTGCACAAGAGCATGAAGGTGCCGGACGGTTCGATGTTCTTCAACCTGTCCGACCCGGCCCACAGCTTTGCCTCGACCCGTACCGACAAGGGCTACGGCGACCCGCGCAGCGTAGTGAAGGACGCAGCCCTGTACGCTTCCGACACCCTCACCCTGGACCCGCAATGGCAACTGCTGCTGGCCCTGCGGTACGACCACTGGCAGGTCGACAGCGAGCGCTCCACCGGCAGCAGCAGTAGCCGCGACGATGCCTTCGGCGGGCGTGCGGGGGTGGTCTACAAGCCGCTGCCCAATGGCAGCATCTACCTGTCCTACAGCCAGGCCGCGCAGCCGTCGGCGGTGGGGGCCAGCACCAACAACCAGATCTACGGCGCGGCCAGCACCGAGGCCTACAAGCCGGCGGTGTCGAAAACCTACGAGCTGGGCACCAAGTGGGAACTGCTCGACGAGCGCCTGAACCTGACTGCCGCGCTGTTCCGCACCGAGCTCGAAGACAGCTGGGAATACAGCGAAGGCGAGACCTCGCCGGTGCGTGCGCTGCCGGCCAAGCGGGTCGATGGCCTCGAGCTGGGCCTGCAGGGGCAGCTCACCCAGCGCTGGTCGGCCTATGCCGGTTTCGCCGCGATGAAGAGCCGCCAGACCAAGGGCGCCAACAAGGGCGAGGAAGCCAAGAACGTCCCCGACCTGACCGCCAACCTGTGGACCACCTACGACCTCACCGACCAGCTCAGCGTCAGCTACGGGGCCGACTACGTGGGGCGGCGCCGCTACAGCGACAACAAGTACGTCGGCGGGCTGAACAACAACAGCAGCTACGCCAATGGGCCGAGCGGGGTCTACACGGTCTACACCCGCGACCATGAGAAGGCGCCGTCCTACTGGTTGCACAGCCTGGCGGCGCGCTACAAGGTCGACCGCCAGACCACGCTCAACCTGAACGTGTCGAACCTGTTCAACACCTTCTACTACAGCCGCGTCGGTGCCTCGCTCGACGGCTTCCAGCTGTACGGCGTGCCGGGGGCCGGGCGCACCCTGACCGCCAGCGTGGATTACAGCTTCTGATGCTGGTGCAGATCGAAAACCTGTTCAGCGCCGACGAACTGCGCGAACTGCGCCAGCAATTGCTGGCGCAGCCCTGGGTCGATGGCAAGGCCACGGCCGGCGTGCAGTCGGCCCAGGCCAAGCACAACCGCCAGCTGGACGAGGACGACCCGGTCGCCCGCCAGCTGGGCGGGCTGATCCTGCAGCGGCTGTCGGACAACCCGCTGTTCATGTCCGCCGCTCTGCCCAAGCGCATCTACCCGCCGCTGTTCAATCGCTACGCGGCGGGCGAGGGGTTCGGCTTTCACATCGACAACGCCATCCGCGGCATCAAGGGCGTGCGCGAGCGGGTACGTACAGACCTGTCGGCGACCTTGTTCCTGGCTGAACCGGACAGCTACGACGGCGGCGAACTGGTGATCCGCGACACCTTCGGCGAGCGTCAGGTCAAGCTGCCGGCCGGGCACCTGGTGTTGTACCCGGGCAGCAGTGTGCACCGGGTAGCGCCTGTGACCCGGGGCGAGCGCCTGGCGGCGTTCTTCTGGATCGAAAGCCTGGTGCGCGAGGACAGCCAGCGCAGCCTGCTGCTGGACATGGACGTGGCGATCCAGCGCCTGACGGCACAACAGGCCGACGCCGGCTCGTTGCTGGAACTGACCGGCGTGTACCACAACCTGCTCCGTCGCTGGGGCGACACCTGACCTTGGGAGGTCACCCATGTTTCAAACATCTTCCTGGCGGCGCCTGCTGGCGCTGCCCTTGATGCTCGGTGCCTGGCTTGGCCTGGCGCAACCGGCCAGCGCGGTGCAGGTCACCGATGTGCTGGGGCGCACGGTCACGGTCGCGCAAACGCCACAGCGTATCGTGCTTGGCGAGGGCCGGCTGTTCTTCGCCCTGGCCTTGCTCGACCGCGACAACCCCTTCGGGCGGGTGGTCGGCTGGCAGAACGACATGCGCCTGCTCGACCCGCACACCTATGAGGCGTACGCCAGGCGCTATCCGCAGATCGGCAAACTGCCGTTGATCGGCCAGGCCTCGGAGCAGAGCGTCAGCGCCGAGCAGATCCTGGCCTTGAAGCCGGACCTGGCGGTGTTCAGCATCGCCGGTGAGGGCCCGACCCAGCACAGCCCGGTGGCCGACCTGCTGGCCAAGGCCGGGGTCCCGGTAGTGTTCATCGACTTTCGCGTGCACCCGATCGAGAACACCCGGGTCAGCCTGCGTGCGCTCGGCACACTGCTCGACCGTGAGCAGCAGGCCGAGCAATACCTGAGCCTGTATGACCGGCACCTGAAGCAGGTCACCGACGCGGTGGCCGGGCTGCCCGACAGCCAGCGGCCGAAGGTGTTCCTCGAACTGCTGGCCGGGGTCTGGCAGGCGCCGGGGCACACCACCGGCAAGAGCGGGCTGGGCAGCCTGGTGGCGGCCGTCGGCGGGCATAACATCGGCGCCGATGTGGTCCCCGGTGCAGTGGGCGACGTGAGTGTCGAGTACGTGCTGCAGGCCGATCCCGACGTGTACATCGCCACCGGCAACCGCGCACCGGGTGTGCTGCTGGGGGCCGGCGTGGCCACCGACACCGCGCGCCAGAGCCTGGCGCGGATTACCGCCCGGCCCGAGTTCGCGCCGCTGCGGCCGATCCAGGCCGGGCAGGCTCATGGCTTGTGGCATGACTTCTACAACTCACCGTTCAACATCCTCGCCATCGAAGCCATGGCGCGCTGGATTCACCCTGAGCGCTTCAAGGACCTCGACCCGCAGGCCACCCTGGCCGAGATCAATCGCCTGTTGAACATCGGCCTGGACGGCCAGTACTGGGTCGACGCCCGGTGACCGCGTTGGCGCAGGATGGCGCAGCCCTGGCGGCCGGGCGCTACCGGCGCCTGCTGTGGCGGCGCAGCGGGCTGGTGCTGGGGTTGGCGGCGCTGTTGCTGCTGTCGGTGTTGCTGGACCTGGCCAGTGGTGCCTCGGGCATGGGCCTGGGGCAACTGCTGCACGGACTGCTCGACCCCGCGACCCTGAGCGGCACCGAGCGGGTGATCATCTGGAACGTGCGCCTGCCCTATTCGCTGATGGCGGTGTTGGTGGGGGCTGCGTTGGCCCTGGCCGGGGCCGAGATGCAGGCGATCCTCGACAACCCGCTGGCCAGCCCGTTCACCCTGGGCGTGTCGTCGGCGGCGGCACTCGGCGCGTCGCTGGCCATCGCTTATCCGCTGGGCGTGGCCTGGCTGGCGCCGGGCGTGCAGGTGACGCTGATGGCGTTCGTCTTCGCCTGCCTGTCGGTGGTGTTGCTGCAGGCCATGGCGCGGCTGCGCGGCGCCGGCGTCGAGAGCCTGGTGCTGTTCGGCATTGCCCTGGTGTTCAGCTGCAATGCGCTGGTGTCGCTGCTGCAATTGCTGGCGACCGAGGACGTGCTGCAGCAGCTGGTGTTCTGGACCCTGGGCAGCGTGGCCAGGGCCGACTGGCAGAAGCTCGGCATCCTCGCCTTGGTGCTGGCCGTGTTGTTGCCCTTCTCGCTGCGCGCAGCGCCGGCCATGACCCTGCTGCGCATGGGCGAGGAGCGGGCGCGCAGCTTTGGTGTCGACACCCGGCGCCTGCGTTTCGCCTCGCTGGTGCGCATCAGCCTGCTGTCGGCCACTGCCGTGGCCTTCGTCGGCACCATCGGTTTCGTCGGCCTGGTGGGGCCGCATATCGCCCGTTTGCTGGTGGGCGAGGATCAGCGCTTCCTGCTGCCGGCGAGCGCGCTGGTGGGTGCACTGCTGCTGTCGCTGTCGTCGATTGCCAGCAAGCTGATCCTGCCCGGGGTGATCGTGCCGGTGGGCATCGTCACCGCGCTGGTGGGGGTGCCGGTGTTCGTGGTGCTGGTGTTCCGCCGGGGGAGAAACCTGTGAGCCTGTTGATCGATCAATTGTCGGTGGCGTATGGCGCACGGCAGGTACTGCACCAGGTGACCTTGCCTGAGTTGCCGGCTGGCAGCCTGGTGGCGCTGGTGGGGCCGAACGGCGCGGGCAAGTCGACCTTGCTGCGCGCGTTGGCGGGGCTTGAACCTATGCAGGGTTCGCTGACGCTGGACGGTGATCAGGTGACCCGGCTGGGCGTTGCCGAGCGCTCGCGGCGGCTGGCTTACATGCCCCAGCAACTGCCCCCGGGGATCGCCCTGGGGGTGCTGGAAAGCATCATCGTCGGCTTGCGCGTGAGCGGGGCCGACAACCCGCTGGGTACGGCGTTCGAGGCGCTGCGCCGGTTGGGCATCGAGCACCTGGCCGAGCAGCCGTTGGCCAGCCTGTCCGGGGGGCAGCGGCAACTGGTGGCCCTGGCCCAGCTGCTGGCGCGCAACCCGCGAGTATTGCTGCTGGATGAGCCCACCAGCGCGCTGGACCTGCATTACCAGTTGCGGGTGATGGATGCGGTGCGTGAGCGGGTGGTCGCCCATCGCTTGCTGGCGGTGGCGGTGCTGCACGACATCAACCTGGCGGCCAGCCATGCCGACTGGCTGGTGGTGCTCAGTGCGGGGCGGGTGGTGGCCTGCGGTGCACCGGAGCAGGTGCTGGTGCCGGGGGTGCTGGCTGAGGTGTATGGCGTCGAGGCGCGGGTGGAGCGCTGTTCGCGGGGGCGTTTGCAGGTGTTGGTGGATCGGGCGGTGGGGTGAGCTTTGCGGGCCCTATCGCGGGGCAAGCCCGCTCCCACGGATGGCTTACCGCCAACAAGGTAACTCACTCGTGGGAGCGGGCTTGCCCCGCGATAGGGCCCGAACGGATTACACCGGTGCTTGATCCGGCACCAACCGATCTCGGCTGTTGGACAGGTGCAAGCACACCGCTGCCCGCGCGGCGTCCGGGTCCTGGCGGCGGATGGCATTGAGGATCGCCTCGTGCTCCAGGTTGGCCAGGTACGCCTGCCTTGCCAGCCTGGCCCCGGCGCGGTCGGCCTGGGCCAGGCGGTTGCGCGGGATCAGCGCGCTGCCCAGGTGCGCCATCATCTCGCCGAAGTACAGGTTGCCGGTGGCCTCGGCGATCAGCAGGTGGAAGCGCCGGTCGGCTTCGATGCAACTGTCGCCGGCGGCGGCCAGGTCTTGATAGTCGTCCAGGGCCTGGCGCATCTGCGCCAGGTGCCGATCGGTGCGGCGCAAGGCGGCCAGCGCGGCAGCCTGGCCTTCCAGGCCGATGCGCAGCTCCAGCAGGTCACGCACGCTGGCGGCGCTTTCGGCGCCCACCCGCAGGCCGGCCTGGGCCTGGCGTTCGATGACGAAGGTGCCGATGCCGTGGCGCGGCTCCACCAGGCCCGAGGCCTGCAACTTGGACAGCGCTTCACGGACCACGGTGCGGCTGATGCCGTGTTCACGCACCAGGGTGTTTTCCGAGGGCAAGCGGTCGCCGGGCCTGAAGGTGCCCAGCAGGATCTGCTGGGTCAGGCTCGAGACCAGGTCGTGGGCGCGGCTGTGGCCGCGTTTGCGCGGGGTGTCTTGGGTGTCCATGCGGAGCTCGCTGAGGCGCCGGCACAAGTGGCTGGCCGATCCGCCGAGCCTAGCAGGCTTACTTGTACGACAAGTTAAAAAAATGAAAATAATTCACCCCATTAACCAGCCGCCGTTACTTGCGCGTGGGTGACTTGTTTTTATCTTTTCGTTGCTTTTAGGCGTTTTATCTACTTGTATTTTGCTTTTTACTGCCTGTTTTCGATCTTGTCGTACAACTTTGCGGCGCCTATGATTCGCTCACCTGGATGTCAGACAACAGGGTGTTTGCCCAACGCCCGGACCTCCATCGACCCGCACAAAAACAATTAGTGGGAGATACACCTGTGAACCACACCCTCGATCCGTCCGCCGGGCGCGATGCCGTGCTGAGCAGCGCGGTGGCCAAGGTCAAGCGCCACGTCCTGCCGCTGTTCGTCATCATGTTCATCGTCAACTACCTGGACCGCGTCAACATCGGTTTCGTCCGCCCGCACCTGGAGAGTGACCTGGGTATCAGCGCGGCGGCCTATGGCTTCGGCGCCGGGCTGTTCTTCATCGGTTACGCGCTGTTCGAAGTGCCGTCGAACATGCTGCTGCAGAAGGTCGGCGCGCGCCTGTGGCTGACCCGCATCATGTTCACCTGGGGCCTGGTGGCCACCGCCATGGCCTTCGTGCAGAACGAAACCCAGTTCTACGTGCTGCGCTTTCTGCTGGGGGTCGCCGAGGCCGGGTTCTTCCCCGGGGTGATCTACTACTTCACCCGCTGGCTGCCGGCCGCCGAACGCGGCAAGGCCATCGCCATCTTCCTCAGCGGCTCGGCCGTGGCCTCGTTGATCTCCGGGCCGTTGGCCGGGGCGCTGATGCAGATCCAGGGCATGGGCCTGCACGGCTGGCAATGGATGCTGTTCATCGAAGGCATGGCCTCGGTGGCGCTGTGCTTCTTCGTGTTCTTCTGGCTCGACTCCAAACCCCATGACGCCAAGTGGCTGAGCCGCGAAGAGCAGGACGCACTGGTGGCGGCCATCGACCAGGAGCAGCGCGAGCGCGAGGCGGGCGGGGTGGTCAAGGCGTCGTCCTGGAGCCTGCTCAAGGACCGCCAGATCCTGCTGTTCTGCCTGATCTACTTCTGCATCCAGCTGACCATCTATGCCGCGACCTTCTGGCTGCCGAGCATCATCAAGCGCATGGGCGACCTCAGCGACCTGCAGGTGGGCTTCTTCAACTCCATCCCCTGGCTGATCTCGATCATCGCCATGTACAGCTTCGCGGCCTGCGCCCGGCGCTGGCGCTTCCAGCAGGCCTGGGTGGCGGCGGCGCTGCTGGTGGCGGCTACCGGCATGTTCATGTCCACCACCGGCGGGCCGGTGTTCGCCTTCGTCGCCGTGTGCTTTGCGGCCATCGGTTTCAAGGCGGCCTCGTCGCTGTTCTGGCCAATCCCCCAGGGCTACCTGGATGCACGGATCGCCGCGGCGGTGATCGCCCTGATCAACTCGGTGGGCAACCTCGGCGGCTTCGTCGCCCCCACCACCTTCGGCTTGCTGGAGCAGCAGACGGGTTCGATCCAGGGCGGTTTGTACGGCTTGGCGGTGACCTCGGTAGTGGCTGCCATCGCGGTGTTCTTCGTCCGTACCCGCGCCAAGGGCGTGCCTGCCCAAGACCTCAAGGCCGCCTCGGCCAACTGATTGCGAGAGAGACCTCATGAACATGCACAGCACCCCACAGGTTCAACACGATACCCCGGTAGTCACCGACCTGCGCGTGGTCCCGGTGGCCGGCCACGACAGCATGCTGCTCAACCTCAGCGGCGCCCATGGCCCGTACTTCACCCGCAACGTGGTGATACTGCGCGACAGTGCCGGTAACACCGGCCTGGGCGAAGTGCCTGGCGGCGAAGCCATTCGCCAGACCCTGGAAGACGCCCGCGCGCTGGTGGTCGGCCAGCCCATCGGCCACTACCAGCGCGTGCTCAACGCCATGCGCCAGAGCTTCGCCGGGCGCGATGCCGGCGGGCGTGGCCTGCAGACCTTCGACCTGCGCATCACCGTGCATGCGGTGACTGCCATCGAGTCGGCGCTGCTCGACCTGCTCGGCCAGCACCTGGGCGTGCCCATGGCCGCGCTGCTCGGCGAAGGGCAGCAACGCGAAGCAGTGAAGATGCTCGGCTATCTGTTCTACGTCGGTGACCGCAACCGGACCGACCTGGCCTATCGCAACGAGGCCGACGCCGATGACGACTGGTTGCGCCTGCGCCATGAACAGGCCATGACCCCGGAGGCGGTGGTGCGCCTGGCCGAAGCCGCCAAGGCCCGCTATGGCTTCAACGACTTCAAGCTCAAGGGCGGGGTGCTGCGCGGCGAGGAGGAGATGGAAGCCGTCACCGCACTGGCCGAACGCTTCCCCGAGGCGCGCATCACCCTCGACCCCAACGGTGCCTGGTCGCTGAAAGAGGCCATCGCTTTGTGCCGCGACAAGCACGCTGTGCTGGCCTATGCCGAAGACCCCTGTGGCGCCGAGAACGGCTACTCCGGCCGTGAGGTGATGGCCGAGTTCCGCCGTGCCACCGGCCTGCCCACCGCCACCAACATGATCGCCACCGACTGGCGGCAGATGGGCCATGCGATCCAGTCGCAGGCGGTGGACATCCCCCTGGCCGACCCGCACTTCTGGACCCTGCAGGGCTCGGTGCGGGTGGCGCAGATGTGCCACGACTGGGGCCTGACCTGGGGCTCGCATTCCAACAACCACTTCGATATTTCGCTGGCCATGTTCACCCAGGTGGCCGCCGCCGCGCCGGGCGAGATCACCGCCATCGACACCCACTGGATCTGGCAGGACGGCCAGCGCCTGACCCGCGAGCCACTGCGCATCGTCGACGGCCATGTGCGGGTGCCGGAGCGTCCGGGGTTGGGTGTGCAGCTGGATGAAGATCAGCTGGCCAAGGCCCATGAGTGCTACCGCAACATGGGGCTGGGGGCGCGTGATGACAGCGTGGCGATGCAGTACCTGGTGCCGGGGTGGGCGTTCGACAACAAGCGGCCTTGCCTGGTGCGTTGATTTCTGTGCGGGCCTCATCGCCGGCAAGCCGGCTCCCACAGGGTTTGCGCTGAACCTGTGGGAGCCGGCTTGCCGGCGATGAGGCCAGACATGACCACACAACAGTTCCCTGCTGCCATCCGACACACCGCGTGTCGATCAGGCGTAGGCAGACGCCTGTGCAGCACAGCCCCGGGAGACCGGGGCTTTTTTGTGGGCGCCTGGCCCATGTCGTTTCCAGACAAGCCAATCACGACATCTGACGGGATCGGGCACGGGGTGTCGTGATCGCGAACCTGCGGGACGTTCTCGAACAATTTCCCCGGGCCCCGCGCGGCTTAAATAACTCCCCGGATCGTTCGGTGCGTGGCTCTGCAAAAGCGTGAAGAAGTTCAACAACAGCGCCTGAGCGACGTGTCATTCTTATTGTTTTTCAAGGAGATGCTTTTTCGCCTGTACCTGCCCGTCCCTTCCTTGTGTCAGCAAAAAGAGAACAAGATCAATGAGCACCGTGGGATCTGATGGCAACCTTGCACAAGGTTTCAAGCCGCGTCATGTAACGATGCTGTCCATCGCCGGCATCATCGGCGCCGGGCTTTTCGTAGGTTCCGGGCACGCCATCGCGGCGGCCGGGCCCGCCACCATACTTTCTTATTTCGTCGCCGGCACCCTGGTGGTGCTGGTGATGCGCATGCTCGGCGAAATGGCCGTGGCACACCCCGACACTGGGTCGTTCTCCACCTACGCCGACCAGGCCATCGGCCGCTGGGCCGGCTACACCATCGGCTGGCTGTACTGGTGGTTCTGGGTGCTGGTGATCCCCATCGAGGCCCTGGCCGCGGGGCATGTGCTCAACGCCTGGTTCCCCCAGGTGGACAGCTGGATCTTCGCCCTGGCCTCGGTGCTGCTGCTGGCCTGCACCAACCTGTTCAGCGTGGCCAAGTACGGCGAGTTCGAGTTCTGGTTCGCGATCCTCAAGGTCACGGCGATCCTCGGCTTCATCGGCCTGGGCTTCGCCGCGCTGATGGGCTGGCTGCCCAACCGCGAAGTCAGCGGCTTGAGCACGTTGATGGCCGAGCATGGCGGCTTCACGCCCAAGGGCTGGTCGGCGGTGATCGGCGCCTTCATCACCGTGATGTTCAGCTTCATCGGCACCGAGGCGGTGACCATTGCCGCGTCCGAATCCAGCGACCCTGCGCGCAACATCGCCAAGGCCACCCGCTCGGTGATCTGGCGCATCAGCACCTTCTATATCCTGTCGATCTTCGTGATCATCTCGGTGGTGCCGTGGAACGACCCGCAGCTGGCGGTGGTGGGTTCGTACCAGCGTGCGCTGGAAATCATGAACATCCCCAACGCTGCGTTGATGGTCGATTTCGTGGTGCTGATCGCGGTGACCAGCTGCATGAACTCGTCGATCTACATCGCCTCGCGGATGATGTACTCGCTGGCCAAGCGCGGCGATGCCCCGGCGTTTCTCAAGGAAACCTCCAAGGTGGGCGTGCCGCGTGCGGCGGTGTTCGGCAGCACCCTGATCGGTGCGGCCATCGCCATCCTCAACTACTTCGCACCCAAGGGCGTGTTCGAGTTCCTGCTGGCCAGCTCCGGCGCCATCGCCTTGCTGGTGTACCTGGTGATCGCCATTTCGCAGCTGCGCATGCGTGGCCGCCTGGAGCGTGAAAACGCCAACCTCAAGTTCAAGATGTGGCTGTTCCCATGGCTGACCTGGGCGGTGATCATCTTCATCAGCTGTGCGCTGGGAGTGATGATGTTCACCGAGGAGCACCGGGCCGAGGTGAGCGCAACGCTGGGGCTGGCAATCGTGATTTCGTTCCTGGGGATCGTGACCACGCGGGGGCATGCGCGGGTGGTCGGGGCGCGGTCGATGGGCTGATGGCTTTGTCGTGAACGAGAGGGCGCCACTGGGCGCCCTCTTTGCGTTTTGCAACAGTTTCACCTGCGGGCGCGGGTGAGGGGCGGGGGCAGACTCTGGCGGGTTTTCACTCTTTGCCATGGAGTCGTTGCATGAATATTGAAGTCATGGGCGCGCCTGCGCCCGCTGCCAGGGATGAGCGTTTCGATGAGGTGCTGACACTGATCAAGTCGGCCCGCCAGCGCGCGGTGCAGGCCGTGAACACTCAACTGATCGAGCTCTATTGGCAGGTGGGGGCTTTCATCAGCCACAAACTGGAACGGGCCGAGTGGGGCGATGGGGTGGTCAGCCAGTTGGCAGAACATCTGGCGTTGACTCAGCCAGGCTTGCGGGGGTTCACCCGCGTCAATCTGTTCCGCATGCGGCAGTTTTACGAGGCTTACCGGGGTGACGAAATAGTCTCCCCACTGGTGAGACAATTGCCGTGGAGCCACAACATGATCGTTGTGGGGCAGTGCAAGGGGGCTGAAGAGCGGCTGTTCTACCTGCGCATGGCCATCCAGAAGAAATGGTCCAAGCGTGAACTGGAACGCCAACTCAAGGCCGCGCTGTTCGAGCGCAGCGTGACGCAACCGGCCAAGGCATCGGCCGCGCTCACCCAGGCCCATCCGGCGGCTCTGGAGGTGTTCCGCGATGCCTACATGATCGAGTTCCTCGGCCTGCCGGGCGGGCACGCCGAGGCCAAGCTGCAGGAGTTCTACGCGCTGGATGTCGAGCGCACCGCTTCGATATAGCGGGCGACGGCCGGTGACTTCTCGAAGCGCCGGTGCAACAGGCTCAACCACGAGCTTGCCTGGCAATCCTCGACAGGCCGGTAGTTCACCTGCGGCAAGTTGATCCGCCGCACAACCGATTCCGGCACCAGCGCAACGCCCTGGCCTAGCGATACCAGGGTGATCACCGCCACCAGGCTGCCCGGCTGTGGGCCCAGGCGTGGGACGAAACCACCCTGTGCGGCGACCTCCAGGGTGCCGGAGATCTGCTCGGGGAGGATGAAGGTTTCATTGGCCAGGCGCTTGGCCGGGAGCTGCTTGAGCTCGTTCAGGCGCGAGCCGGCGGGCAGCGCCAGGACGAAGCCTTCTTCATGCAGGGGAATCGCCTCCAGCCCGTCCGGCAGTTCCATCGGCGAGCGTACGTAGGCCAGGTCCAGCTGGCCGTCGAGCACCTGCGTGGGCAGCGCATCCATGGGCGCCTCGCGGATATTCAGATGCACCCCGGGGTGGGCGTCACTGAAGCGGGTCACTTGCTGCTGCAAGGTGCCGGAGTAGGCCGCCGAAGCCACATAGCCCAGCTCGATGCGCCCACTGTCGCCACGTGCGGCGCGCTGCGCGCTGAGTTGCGCGGCGTCGAACTGGCGCACCGCTTGCTCGGCTTCCACCCGCAATGCTTCGCCCGCGGCGGTCAGGCGCACCTCGCGCTGGCTGCGCTGGAACAGCAGCACGCCCAGTGCTTTCTCCATGTCCTGGATCTGCCGGCTGAGGGTGGGCGGGGCGATGCCCAGCTGCTCGGCGGCACGGGTGAAGTGGCCGTGGCGAGCGACGCTGAGAAAGTAGCGGAAGTGGCGGATTTCCATGGGGCCTCGTTAGCCGGGGGCTAATGACGCAGGACGTGGCGGCTAACAAGCCCGGCGCCCGGCGGCGTTATGGTGAGGGCAACACTACAAGGCTGGCGTCGCGGCGGCAAAGCCCGATGACCGGCCGAGCCTCAATGCCATCGCCGGGCATCTCGCGGTCCGCGATGGTGTCCCCTTGGAGCCTTGCCATGTCCACCTCCGCCTCTGCGCGTTTCACCCTGTTCACCGCCTCGGCCGTGTGCGCCCTGATCATCCTCGACACCAACATCGTTGCCGTCAGCCTGCCCAGCATCGCCCGCGACCTGTCCGGCTCATTCGCCGACATCGAATGGGTAGTCAGCGCCTACCTGCTGGCCTTCGCCGCCTGCCTGTTGCCCGCCGGCAGCCTGGCCGACCGCTTTGGCCGACGGCGCATGCTGCTGTTCGGGCTGGCACTGTTTGCCCTGGCTTCCCTGGCCTGCGGTGCTGCGCCGAACCTGCTGTGGCTCGACCTGGCCCGTGCCGGCAAAGGCGTGGGCGCCGCGCTGCTGCTCACCGCCGCCCTGGCCGCCATCGGCCACCGCTTCCATGAGCCACAGGAACGCCTACGCGCCTGGGCCTTCTGGGGCGCCTGCATGGGCGCCACCATCACCTTTGCGCCGCTGCTCGGCGGGCTGATCGCCAGTACCCTGGGCTGGCGCTGGATCTTTTACATCAACTTGCCGCTGGTGGCGGTGCTGGCGCTGATGGTGCTGCGCAGCGTCGAAGAGTCCCGCGACAGCGCTGCCGCTCGGCTTGATCCGTTGGGCAGCCTGACCTTTGCCGGTAGCCTGGGCTACCTGATTTGGGCGCTTATCGATGCCAACCAGGTTGGCTGGGACAGCGCACCTACCTTGGGCCGTCTGGTGATCGCGGCCTTTTTGTTCGGCCTGTTCGTGATGGTCGAACGCAGCCAGGCACGGCCCATGATTGATCTGCAACTGATGCGTAGTGGGCGGTTCATTGGTGCCTTGTTGGGGATGTTTGCCTACGCCGCTTGTGCCCAGGTGATGATGACCTTGTTGCCGCTGTACCTGCAGAACGGGTTGCAATTGTCGGCGCTTGAAGCGGGGGCGGGGATGTTGCCGTTTGCCGTGGCGATGCTGCTGACCCCGCGGTTGGGCATGCGCCTGGCGGCGAGGTTGAGTGCGGCGCAGGTGTTTGCGTTGGGTTTGGTGTTGGTGGGGGTGGGGAATCTGGCCTGTGCCTGGGCGGTTGGGGAGGGGGGCTATGGGGCTTTTGCCCTGGCCAGCTTGGTGCTGGGGGCGGGGGCAGGGTTGCTTAATGGTGATACGCAGAAAAACATCATGGCTTGCGTGCCACGTGAGCGGACTGGGATGGCATCGGGGTTGAGTACTACTACGCGGTTTGGGGCGATTGTGTTGGCGATTGGGATTCTTGGTGGGGTGCTGGCGGCGCGTAGTGGGCAGTTGTTGCGTGAGGCCATGGCTGGGGTGGCGCCGGAGGCGCTGGGGAAGGTTGGGGAGATGGCGACTCGGGTGGCGGCGGGGGATTTGCAGGCGGCGTTGGGGATGCTTGAGCCGGGGGGGCGCGAGGTGGTGGCGCCGTTGGCGCGGGGGGCGTTTGTGGGTGGGTTTGAGGCGGTGTTGCAGAGCGCAGGTGTGGCGGCGTTGGTGTTTGCGCTGATCGTGGGTGTGTTGCTCGCTCGGCCATTGCCTGTGCTGCTGGAGCCCGCTGCGGTGAAAGCCCGCTGATCGAATATGGGCCTGGCGATCAGCTTTGCCAGCCGATAAGGTGAGCGGCTTGGCAAAGTGATGGCACGAGCGACTGCCTCTGGTTTCCCCGGGGTGTCTATCACCTGTTTTCGAGTAATGGCTGGCCCCTTTGGGGCGTGGGCGGCAGTGGGAGAGTTTTATATGAGTGAGTTGGCCCAGGCATTGCCGAATGACAGTGAGGCAATGGGTTTGGCAGCGGCTAGCCAGCATGTGCAAGTTCAAGCCTCGACAAGGCCGACCTATGCGTTGATGTTGGGGGATGGGCCGCTGAAGATCTGGAACGGCGATTACCGTGAGGGCCTGTTCAGTGAAGTTGGCAAGGGCGATGAGCTGACGTTGCTCTGCAGCGACACCCGGCGGGAAGAGGGTGATAGCGTCTACTTGATTCGCCTGGCGGAACAGCCGCATGGCATCGTGGCGAAAGGCACAATTACCAGATCGGTTCAGATCAATTCGGAAAAGGCCGATCTCGCAACCCCCCGAAACAGGGTCGGTGTCCGTATCGATGAGCTAAGGGCATCCTGCGCCGACGGCTTGCTACCCCTTGTACTGCTGAACATGGCATTGCCTGGGGAAAACTGGAGCCAGCAGGTCTCTGGCAGGCCCATTGACCAAGCGATTGTGCCGGCCCTTGACCGTTTGTGGCAGGTTGGCCAGCACAAGCACAGCTTGCGTCAATACATCGAATGGAGTTCGGCTGATAAACGCGAGTCTTGCCCCGGTTGGCTCGCAGACTACCGGGCCATTACTCAGCTCGCCGACAGCTTGAGCAAAGGGGCTACCAATCTTGAGCGGCCGGCGTTGGAGCGCTTGTGGCTAGAGCGGGAAAATGGTGTTTCCAGCCTGAAGCTTGGGCTGTTGTCTCGCAGCGAGTTCGACAGCCAGTTTGAGCAGCTTGCCGAGATCACGCGGTCGATCATGAAGGACGCGACGCCCGATCATTTCAAGCAGATTGCCAAGCGTTGGATGGCCGGCGTTAGGGCCGGCGACTTCAGCATGAATCGACCTGCGATGATCAGCCGCGTGTTCGCTGCCTTTTCACCTGAGCGCTACACATCGCTGTTGAAAGTGGACGACTGCCAGTTCTTGCTTGGCAAATTGAATGCGCAGTTCCAACTGCCGCAGGTTGTGGTAGCGGAACAAGGTTGGTGTGAACTCAATGCGCAACTCAAAGGGTGTGTCGAGGCATCTGGTACGCCTCAGGCCGCTGTTCTGGAAAACAACATTGCACTGTGGCAGTTGTTGAAGGCCTTCAAAGAAACCAAGGCCGTGCAGGGAGACGAAGATATGCAAGGAGACCCAGGCGTGAAAGGTTTAGATATCCCATTGAATCAAATCCTGTTCGGCCCGCCTGGCACCGGTAAGACCTACGCCACCATCGACCATGCACTGCAGATCCTCGACCCCGGGTTGTTGGCTGAAAACAGCGGAGACGATGACGAAACACGCAGGCTGCTGAAGGCCCGTTTTGATGAGTTGATCGAAGAAAAGCGCATTCGCTTCGTGACCTTCCATCAGAGCTTGAGTTACGAAGACTTCATCGAAGGGCTGAAGGCGAGCAGCGAAAATGGCCAGATTCGCTATCACCCAGAAGACGGTATTTTCAAAGCAATCTGTACGGATGCCAGAGCGGTTACCGGGTTGCCGAGCCTAGACGAGCAGCTTTCGCAGTTCGTCGAGCAGGCGGCGGAAAGTCCAGTGGTCCTTGAAACGACTCGCGGCAAACGTTTTTCCGTGGTGTATCGAGACGGTAACACCACGTTGACGTGCAGGCCTGAAGCGGCTGTAACTGAGTTAACCCTGCCGGCCAATATTGACCATGTGCGTCAGCTTCTTCATGGCGTGCGTGCTCAGAACATCTACTGCGAAAGTTATGTCAGAGGTATCGCCGACCATATCAAGGCCGAGTTTTCGAAGCTTCAAGGCCCAGCTCAGGGCGATGTGACCCGCAAGCCCTATGTCTTGATTATCGATGAGATCAACAGGGGTAACGTGTCGCGGATCTTTGGCGAGTTAATCACTCTGATCGAGCCCTCCAAGCGCCAAGGCGCCGGGGAGTGCTTGCCGGTGGTGCTGCCCTATTCGAGGGAGCCGTTCACCGTGCCGGACAACCTCTACATCATCGGTACGATGAATACCGCCGACCGTTCCCTAGCAGGGTTGGACGTCGCCCTGCGCCGGCGCTTCACATTCCAGGAAATGTCACCACGGCCACAACTGCTGGGTGAGGTTCAAGTTCAGGGGGTGAACATCGGTGAGCTGTTGCAGACGCTGAACCAGCGCATCGAGGTGTTGTTGGGTCGGGACCACTGCTTGGGCCACGCCTATTTCATGCCGTTGAAGCAAGACAACTCGCTGACGCGGCTGAAGACGATCTTCAGAAATCAGATTCTGCCACTGCTGCAGGAATACTTTTTCGAAGACTGGCAGCGCATTCAGTGGGTCTTCAATGACCATCGAAAGCCGCAGGGTGACCGCTTTGTGCAGCAGGGCGTACCAGACATGGCGGAATTGTTTGGCACTCTCAACGTGCCGGCGCAGGGTTCGGTATGGCGTATCAACGATTCGGCGTTCGAGCGAATTGCTGCCTATAAGGGCATCATTGTCGCGGATACCGAGGGCAAGGTGCCGGTAGAAGCGTTAGAGGAGGCGGGTGCGTGAGTGCATTCGTCACCGTTCGCGAATATGCCCGCCTGACCACGGCCGCAGTCGCGCCGGGTAACCTTGATTGTGCGCAGATATCTGAAAGTGCTTTCGACTGGCTCTGCGAGTTGAGCGCGAGCTTCAAGCGCAATGGCGCCACATTGCTGCAGGTCGAGGGGCGGCGCGAGCTGAAGTGGGATTCCTATGTGGGCGTACTGGAAACCCCTTGCGGCACACGCCTGGAGATTCTCCCCAAGCACCATGAAGAGGGCGACTGCCGGGTGAAGAGCCGGCGCCTGCTGCGCAAGCTGATCCAGCATGCGCTGCAGCTCAAGCCGCGTGAAGTTTCGGTGGCCAGCCTGGAGTTGTTCGATGCGCCGCTCAGCGAGTGGGTTATAGGGCAGTTTCTTGCCGAGCTGGATTTGCTGGTAAAGCGCGGCTTGCGCTTTGACTACCAGCGAATCGATGAAGAGCAGCGCTTTTTGCGAGGCCAGCTCAATGTGGTAGCGCAGATGCGCCAGCCACCTGGGCGGCAGCACCACTTCCAGATTCGCCACGACGTGTATTTGCCGGACCGCGCCGAAAACCGCTTGCTCAAGCTGGCACTGGAGCGCGTGGCCAAGGGTACCCAGGATGCCGCTAATTGGCGCCTGGCCAACGAGCTGCGGGCGATGCTCGCCGACGTGCCGGCCAGCCGGCAGGTGAGCCAGGATTTACGGGCCTGGAGCCGTGATCGACTGATGGCCCATTACCAGGCGATCAAGCCTTGGTGCGAGTTGATTCTCAAGCAGCAGATGCCGATTGCGGTCAGTGGGGAATGGCGGGGGGTGAGCCTGTTGTTCCCCATGGAGAAGTTATTCGAAAAATATGTGCAAGGCTGGCTAAGCCGTCGGTTGGCGCCGTCAGTTTGCCTTACTGCTCCGGCATCACAGCACAGTCTGTGCCTGCACGATGGTCGCCCGGTGTTCGGCCTGGAGCCCGACTTGCTGTTGTCGATGGGTGAGCGTGCGTGGGTACTGGATACTAAGTGGAAGCGGCTGGATGGGAGTGACAGGCAGGGTTTGTTCGGCTTGAGCCAGGCTGATTTCTACCAGCTGTTTGCTTACGGCCAGAAGTATCTGGCTGGAAGGGGTGAGTTGGCGTTGATCTATCCACAGACCGCTCAGTTTTCACAACCCTTGCGCCCCTTTGATTTCAGCGATCAGTTGCGGCTTTGGGTGTTGCCGTTCGATCTGGATGAAGATGAGCTTTTGGCAGGTGAGGGGGTGGAGTTCATGTGCTGTATACGCCAGTACGATCAGGTGCTGCTGAGTAGGGAGAGAGCGAGCGCCGTCAATTAGAGCCATCGGTCGGTTCCTTCAAATTCGTGGCGAAGGGCGGTTAATCCGCCTCTGTCCTGCTCGCAATCTTAGTACCGCATACGCAGCGTGCGCGATCTTGTTGATGCCAGTCTCGGCTTCGTCAGCAGTTGGCTGGTTTGTCTGCCCGCGTAGCTCTCCTTACTCCGTCACTGGCAATTCGCTATGGCATTACCTGCAGCATGGTGTGTATCGTTCCGCGCAACACGAAAAGAGGGGCTCGCTGCCCCCAGGCATCGAGCAGTTGGGTGCCAATTTATTGCATGTAGGACACTCTCCACTGCACCAGTCGAGCTTAGTCATTAGGGAATGATCCGATGAACCCCGTCGAACAACAGTTTTTTACCGACCTGGAAAAAAAGCTCTGGACCGCCGCTGACAAGCTGCGCTCCAACTTGGATGCCGCCGTCTACAAGCATGTGGTGCTGGGCCTGATTTTCCTGAAATATGTCTCTGATGCCTTCGAAGAGCGGCAGAAAGAGCTGCGTGAGCAGTTCTCTAATCCGGATCACGACTACTACATGGACCCTGCCGAGTTTGGAAACGGATACGAGCAAGCACTCCAGGGTGAGCTGGAAGCACGCGACTACTACACCGAGAAAAACGTCTTCTGGGTGCCGCTGGAAGCGCGCTGGCAAACTCTGCGCGACTGCGCCCAGCTACCCCCCAAGGCGCCGCTGCCCTGGAACAAGCCGGGCAAGAACGAGCCGGAAGAAATGCGTAGCGTGGGTTGGTTGATCGACAACGCCATGGAGGCCATCGAGCGCGAGAACGAGAAGAAGCTCAAGAACGTTCTCAACAAGGACTTCGCCCGCACTCAGATCGACAGCCACAAGCTGGCCGACCTTATCGCCCACTTCTCTGATACCGACTTCAACCGCAAGGACTACAACGGTCAGCCACTGGGTCTGAAAAGCAAAGACATCCTCGGCCACGTCTACGAATACTTCTTGGGCCAGTTTGCGCTGGCTGAGGGCAAGAAGGGCGGCCAGTACTACACACCCAAGAGCATCGTCACCCTCATCGTTGAAATGCTGCAACCCTTCAAGGGCCGCGTGTACGATCCTGCCATGGGCTCAGGTGGTTTTTTTGTGCAGAGCGAGGAATTCATCGAGTCGCATGGCGGCAAGGTCGCCAACGGTAAAACCGGGCAAATCAGCGTCTACGGCCAGGAGAGCAACCCCACTACCTGGCGCCTGGCTGCGATGAATATGGCCATTCGTGGCATCGATTTCAATTTCGGTGGCGGGGCGGCAGACACGCTGACTAATCCTCTTCACATGAACTTGACACACAAGTTCGACTACGTAATGGCTAACCCGCCTTTCAACATGAAGGAATGGTGGAGCGAAAAGCTGGCTAACGACCCTCGATGGGACGTGGCAGGTACACCGCCACAAGGCAACGCCAACTTCGCTTGGTTGCAGCATATGTTCTACCATTTGGCTCCTGCAGGGAGCATGGCACTGCTGCTGGCCAATGGCTCTATGAGCAGTAACACTAACAACGAAGGTGACATTCGCAAAAAGCTAATTGAGGACGACTACGTTGAATGCATGGTCGCGCTACCCGGTCAGCTATTTACTAATACTCAGATCCCGGCTTGCATCTGGTTTCTCACCCGAGATAAACGCAATGGTCTGGCACTGAACAAGCAGAAGCGTGATCGGCGTGGCGAGTTCCTGTTCATCGATGCACGCCAGCTCGGCTACATGAAGGACCGCGTTCTGCGCGACTTCACGCTGGATGACATCAAGAGTGTATCCGATATCTTTCATGCTTGGCAGATGGGTGAAGGCTATGAAGACGTGGCGGGCTTCTGCTATTCCGCTTCACTGGACGAAGTCCGCAAACACGAGCATATATTGACACCGGGACGCTATGTAGGCACAGAAGAGCAGAAGGATGACGGGGAAGTATTTGCCGATAAGATGGCGCGGCTGACTGCGCAGTTGGTCGCGCAGTATGATCAGAGTGCCAACTTGGAGCAGGAGATCAGGAAAAATCTGGCGGGGCTAGGTTATGGCTTCTGAAATGAATTGGTTTGAGAAGCCTCTTGGAGAGGTCACAAACAACCACGATGGCAAGAGGCGACCAGTCAAGGAGTCAGAACGCAAGAAGGGACCGTTTCCCTACTATGGTGCGTCTGGCGTCGTAGACTATGTGGATGGTTACCTTTTCGACGGGAGCTATCTGTTAGTTGGAGAGGATGGCGAAAACCTTCGAAGCAGGCAGACTCCTATCGCGTTTATGGCTCATGGACGGTTCTGGGTTAACAATCACGCGCACATAATTACCGGAAACGGTGAAGTATCAACCGAGTATTTGCGCTATTTTTTGCAAAATTCAGACATCCAGCCGTATCTC
The DNA here is from genome assembly GCF_024749065.1 of Pseudomonas sichuanensis. Lineage (NCBI taxonomy): Bacteria > Pseudomonadati > Pseudomonadota > Gammaproteobacteria > Pseudomonadales > Pseudomonadaceae > Pseudomonas > Pseudomonas sichuanensis. The sequence goes on from NZ_CP087185.1 coordinate 787,369, forward strand.
ACTGGCGCTGTGATGCCTAAATTGACTCAGGGTAATCTGAACCGAATTCCAGTTCGCTACCCCTTACCGCAATATCAGCAGGCGATAGTGGGGATTCTCGGTAGTCTTGACAACAAAATCGACCTCAACCGCGGCATCAATCAAACCCTCGAAGCCATGGCGCAAGCCATCTTCAAATCGTGGTTCATCGACTTTGAACCAGTCAAGGCTAAGATCGCCGCCAAACTAGAAGGGCGCGACACGTTGCGCGCAGCTATGAGCGCCATCAGCGGAAAACCAGACGCTGAACTCAGCATCCTGCCGCGTGAACAGTTCGACCAACTCGCAGCGACTGCTGCGCTGTTTCCCGAAGAAATGGAAGAGTTGGATTTGGCGGAGGTTCCAAAGGGGTGGAGCATACAGCGCGTCGGAAACCTTCTTGAATTGGTTTACGGTAAAGCTCTCAAATCCACTGACCGCAAAGAAGGCTCCGTTCCTGTTTATGGTTCCGGTGGCATTACTGGCTATCACGATACTGCGTTAGTTTCTCATTGTTCAGTTATCGTTGGTCGGAAGGGGACCGTAGGCAGTTTGTACTGGGAAGACGAGCCGTTTTTTCCTATTGATACCACTTTTTATGTGCGACCTATAAAGTCCCCTCTCACATATTGCTACTATGCCTTGCAGACTTTGGGGCTCGAAAAAATGAACACTGATGCTGCAGTACCTGGCCTCAATCGCGAGAATGTCTATCGTCTCGAATTAGTTCGACCAGATATATCTGTTTTGCAGAGTTTTGATAGAGCGGTTTCGACGCTGCGAAGTGCCATCCGCACGAATTCGGATTTGAACAAAACGCTGGCCAACCTGCGCGACACTTTGCTTCCGAAACTCCTCTCTGGCGAGTTGTCCATCGCTGAACTCATGGCGGAGGACGGAGCATGAGCAATATAGCGCAAGCTTCGGCTGAGGCCGCCGCCCCGCAGTCCAGTGATTACTTTAAGAAAATTCCTCTGTGGAACGCCCAAGACAGTTTCAAGCGTTTCGAGACTATCGCTGATGAAATAAGCGGGCGCATACCAGTCACGCGATTGGAGTCTTGGCGCGAATTCACACATCTGCTGGAGAGCGACTTTTTCAACCGCCTTGGTGTACAGCTAGTGTTTCGTGGGCATCGCCGCTTTGACTGGAGCTTGATGCCAACGCTGGGACGATTGACTACCAATGGCATAGTCACCGAACGCTTGGCGCTGGATCAGTTGGAGCGGTTCAAGCGTGCGGTGCGTGGTCGCCTGAACGATGCTGCCATGGTGGATGAAGACGACGAGTTGTGGTCGATTGGCCAACACCACGGCCTCATGACTCCACTGCTGGACTGGACTTACTCGCCTTACGTAGCGCTTTTCTTCGCCTTCCACAAGGAAGATAGTAAGGAAGAAGCCGCCAATCCCTACCGCGCTGTATACGTGCTCAACAAGAGCTTTCTTGCGGGGCATGAAAGCGAAACCGGTATTCGGCTGTGGGAGCCGCGCCGAGATGACCACGGCCGCTTAGTGAACCAGGCGGGTCTGTTCACCTTTTCACCCACAGACGCCACCATCGAAAACAAACTCGCTAATGTGCTGGCCGACGATGAGTTATTTGAGGACGAAGAGCTGCGTGCGGCATCCGAAGAGGAGCAGCCCGGCATTCTGGCCCGCTACATCTGTAAAATTTACATCCGCAATGAGGAGCGTGATGCCTGCCTGCGCCACCTGCGGCGCATGAATGTGCACCACGCCAGCCTGTTCCCTGACCTGCTGGGCGCCTCGGAGTATTGCAATGTAATCACCACGGAGGCCGAGATGGCCGCAGCCGTGCAGCAGCGCGGCAAGCACCTTGAACTCACTATTGCGCAGAACGCGACAGCAATGGATCAAGTGAATGAAGAGGTAGTGCCTTCGGCAATGGCCGTAACCACGCTTACCAGCATCGAAGACGTGCTGAGACAGCCTGTGGGGGCAGGGCAGGTGGAGCCGGGCCGAATTACCCTGATTGCCGAAGAGCTCGCTTCGTCCATCGCCAAGAACAAGGTGGTGGATTGGGAAAACCGTGATGCAGTGCAGGCTCGCCTGCGCAACGTGGCGCGCGTGGTGCTGAAAAATTTCGGCTACCCGCAGGCGTTGCGTGAGCAAGTAGCGGAGCAGGTAGTTGTTTTGGCCAGGTCGGCAGAGGGTGAAGCTCAGAAATGATGGATATTCAGTCGCTCGAAGACCTCGATTTGCTGCGCGGGGCCTACTGCACGACCAGCACCCTGCCAAATACCTCTGAGGCTGAGACCTGAGCCATGATGAACGAACAGCAACTCGAAGATCTGTGCATTGGCTGGTTTCAGGAGGCCGGCTGGCACTTTCTGCGCGGGCCAGACCTCGCCCCCGAGGGTGTTAGCCCTGAGCGCACTGACTATAGACAGGTACTCCTGCGCGATCGCTTGCTGGCCGCCCTGGCGCGCATCAACCCACAGATTCCGCTTGTGGCATTGGAACAGGCAGTGCACGTCGTGCAGACCATTAGCGAGCCGCAGATGGTGGTGCGCAATCGCGCCTTTCACCGATTGTTGCTCTCGGGTGTGGCGGTGGAGTTTTCGGTAGGAGATGAGAAGAAAACCGATCTGGTGCACTTGATCGACTTTGCTAGCCCCAAGCGAAACGAATTCCTGGTGATTAACCAGTTCACTGTGACGGGCACCAAACAGCCCAGACGGCCTGACCTAGTGGCCTTCATCAACGGCCTTCCGTTGGCGGTGATCGAACTGAAGAGCCCGGCCAATGAGCAGACTGACGTGTGGGATGCCTTTAACCAGTTGCAGACTTACAAGGGCGAGATCGGCGATTTGTTCAACAGCAATGTGGCATTAGTGGTCAGCGATGGCTGGACGGCGCGCGTGGGCTCGCTCACTGCCAACGCGGAACGCATGTTGCCCTGGCGCACCGTCGCCAACGAAGACGACCGGCCCTGCCTGCAACAGGAGTTGGAAACCGTGGTGCGTGGCTTTTTTGCCCCCGAATTGTTTCTCGACTACATCCGTCACTTCGTGCTGTTCGAGCAGGATGGCGATGCCGTCATCAAGAAAATCGCAGGCTATCACCAGTTTCACGCCGTGCGTGAGGCGGTGCGCGCCACGGTGATTGCGGCCAGCTCGCCCGACAAGGGCTTGCTGGAGGTGCGAGAAGAACGTACCACTTATGGTAAAGAGGTAAAACCGGGCTCGCGCAAGGCCGGTGTGGTGTGGCATACCCAGGGTTCTGGGAAGAGCATCACCATGGCCTGCTACGCTGGCAAGCTGCTGCAACAGCCCGAAATGAAGAACCCGACGCTGGTAGTAGTGACGGACCGCAATGATTTGGACGGGCAACTGTTTGCCACCTTCTGCGCGGCCGGAGACTTGCTCAAGACCACGCCGCTGCAGGCAGGCAGTCGCGATGAACTGCGCGAAATGCTGGCCTCGCGTCAGGCCGGCGGTATCATCTTCACCACGGTGCAGAAGTTTGCCCTGTTGGATGAGGAGGATGAGCACCCGCTGATGTCCGATCGCTCCAACATCGTGGTCATCTCTGACGAAGCTCACCGCAGCCAGTACGGCATGAAGGGACGCTTTGACGAGAAGGCGGGAAAGTTTGTGTTCGGCTATGCCAAGCACCTGCGCGACGCGTTGAAGAACGCCACCTTTATCGGCTTTACCGGCACACCGATAGCCCTGGAGGACAAGGACACTCGCGCGGTGTTCGGCGACTACGTCAGCATCTATGATATTCAAGATGCAGTGGACGATGGCGCGACGGTACCCATCTACTACGAGAGCCGCCTGGCCAGGTTGGATGTGAGGCAGGCCGAAATCGATGCGCTGAACGAACAAGTCGATGAGGTGGTGGAGGACGAAGAGGACATCGTCAGCCGCGAGAAGACCAAAAGCGAGTGGGCTGCACTGGAAAAACTGGTGGGTGCCGAGCCGCGGCTAGTGCAAGTAGCCAAGGACTTGGTCGAGCACTTCGAAATCCGCAGCGCGACGATGGATGGCAAGGCTATGATCGTCTGCATGAGCCGCGACATCTGCGCCCAGCTTTACAAGGCCATCGTCACCCTGCGGCCTGATTGGCACGACGACGATCCGGAAAAAGGCGCTATTAAGGTGGTGATGACCGGATCGGCTGCCGATAAGGAGTTGCTGCAGCCCCACCTGTACAGCAAGCAGGTGAAGAAGCGGCTGGAAAAGCGCTTCAAGGATGGCAAAGACCCTTTGAAGCTGGTGATCGTGCGCGACATGTGGCTGACCGGCTTTGATGCGCCCTGCTGCCACACCATGTACGTGGATAAGCCCATGAAGGGCCACAACCTGATGCAGGCCATTGCAAGGGTTAACCGAGTATTCAAGAACAAGCCGGGTGGCTTGGTAGTGGACTACATCGGTATCGCCAATGAGTTGAAGGCTGCACTCAAGACCTACACCGAAGCCAAAGGCAAAGGCGACCCCACGCACAACGCCGCCGAGGCTCTGGCCGTGTTGCTGGAGAAGATGGATATCTTGCGCGGCATGATGCACGGCTGCGACTACAGCGGGTTCGAGACGAGGGCGGCGGCACTGTTGGTGCCCTGTGCCAATCATCTGCTGGGCCTGAAGGATGGCAAGCAACGCTTCCTCGACACCATGGTGGCTGTGGCCAAGGCCTATTCGCTGTGCGGCACGCTGGATGAGGCTGCCGCGCTGCGCAAAGAGATCGCCTTTTTCTCGGCCATCAAGGCGGCTATCACCAAGTTCACCACGGTGGACAAGAAGCGCTCCAACGAAGAGAAGAACAGTGCGCTCAAACAGATTCTGGACAACGCCATCGTCTCCGATGGCGTGGCGGATATCTTTGCGTTGGCCGGACTAGACAAGCCCAATATAGGCCTACTATCGGATGAGTTTCTCGAAGACGTGCGCCGAATGGAAAGCCGCAATTTGGCTGTGGATCTGCTGGAAAAGCTGTTGCGCGACGAAATCAAGGCTCGGGCACGCAACAACGTGGTGCAGGAGAAGAAGTACGGCGACCGCTTACTGGAAACTCTGCGCAAATACCATAACCGTGCTGTTGAGACGGCTCAGGTCATCGAGGAGCTGATTCAAATGGCCAAGGAGTTCCAAGCTGTGCTGGAACGCGAGGCGGCTTTGGGTTTGAGTCAGGATGAGATTGCATTCTACGATGCGCTGGCTAACAACGAGAGCGCAGTGCGCGAGCTGGGTGATGACATCTTGAAGAAAATTGCTGTCGAGATCACGGAGAAACTCAGATCCAGCACCACGGTGGACTGGCAGGTGCGCGAGAGCGTGCGTGCGCGACTACGAATTTTGGTGCGGAGATGCTTGCAGAAGTGGAGGTACCCGCCTGACCAGCAAGCCGATGCGGTTGAGTTGGTCCTCAAGCAGGCGGAGTCACTGTCAAACAGCTGGTCACTGTAAGCGTCCCCTTGCAGCTCGGTATCGGCTGAGTCGATGGAGCAACAGCTAAACTAGAGGCTGGGTGTGGGTCAAAGTGTGGGTCGAGAATGACTTTATTTGTTCGACCCTTGCTCCGCTTAGCTTTCAGGCATTAAAAAGCTGGCTTGTGGGCGGCATTGGCACTGAATCAACAGATTGCGATACAGCATGGTCGGCCAACCCCTTCCGATTGATGTGCCTCGGATCATTGATGCTGGGCCCGAACGGCATTACTTCACGAATGCCTGACACCGATCACACTGCGTCTTGCCTGTGCCGCAGTGGTTTCCGCCGAAAATGTCCTTCAGCACCTGTGGCCCTTAGCTCAATTGTCAGTCGTAGCCGAAATTGCGACCATCGCATTTACCCACCATTGTCATGTAGATCACCTCACTTGCCATTCTCCGATCCTGGCCCCACGTCATCCCGCCAAGAATGTTGAGTGTTATCAGGGATCAAGGCCCCTGCGACCTGTGGGGAGTGTCCACTACGCGGGACTGGCGGCTCCTTACGACCGGGAGCAAGGGCATCTCATGATCTGGTCTCCTGAACACCGTTGCCGGTGGGCAGGTGGAGGCAGTGCTGGCTGACTAAACCAGCGCCTGCAGATCCTGAGCCGGGTGAACGCAGCAATGCGATGACCGAGGCATGCCTGACTGTCAGTCAGGTGCAGTCCATTCCTTGGTCTGCGGCACCATCATCTACAGCGCTGTTGCTGGTGACATCGGCGTTTGTCGCGCCGATTGTCACGAGGGGGAATGCCGCAAAGCCATGTGCGATCAGGGCTGCAGCAATGTTAGAAGTGCCCGTCTCTTTCCAGAAGAAAGAGACGGGCACAGGTTGGCGCAAGATTCGGCCAAGCGGATAGGTTGTTGCAGGGCAGCGGAGTAGGAGGTGTTGTTTGGCGCACGAGGGCCATATGTGAAAGAGCATCCATCACCGGGGAGGTGACCGGGCGAGCTGCCGGACGCGAATCGCCATTTGGGGGGAGAACCACCGCAGGAGCGGCGTGACCTTCAAGGTTCGGGCCACCTGGGTTGCTGTCATCGACAGCGTTTGCACGGCCAGTTCTACGCCTGTGGATCAACCCGGTCAAGGTTCGAAAATCAGCGCCACTTCGGGCTTTAAGAGCGGTTATCCACCGGTGGAATTCCGTGGTAAATCCTGGGCAACGTGGTCGCTTTTAGCTCTTCAAATTGAGGTCCTTCCAAACAGGGCGGCTTTGCAGCCCTGTTTGGAAGGACCCTTGCTGAGAAGCGGATAAGCGAGGCTGCTTGCCCCGGATCTTGAGCGTTCAGTTGTTGCTGCTGCCGTTCTTGCGCCGTACAGAACTAGCGAATCGGCACCACGTTCTTGTCTCTGACTTGGCCGTACGCTGAGGCGAGCAGGCTGCCGGTGGCGGCTTTCTGGATGTACTCACTCCACCAAGCCATCATCGGGCGCCGGCGCTCAATGTAGTCGGCTCGGTTGTAGGCGCTGCGCACCTCATCCTTGTCGACGTGCGCCAGTGCCACTTCGATGAGCTCCGGGTCCCACCCATGTTCATTCAAGATGGTGCTGGCCATAGAGCGCATGCCGTGGCTGACCAAGCGGTCCTGGAAGCCCATGCGTTTCAACGCCATGTTGGCCGTTTGGCTATTGGCATGAGTACGCGGGTTTCTGTCAGCCGGGAAGACGTATTCGCGATGGCCGCTGTGAGTCTTCAGTGACTCCAACAACGCGACAGCGTGGTCACTCAAAGGAATGCTGTGTGGGCGGCGCTTCTTCATCCGCTCCGCAGGGATAGTCCAGACACGCCTTTCAAAGTCGATCTCTGCCCAGCGAGTAGTCGCTGCCTCGGCGGGGCGAGTCATCGTGTGCAACTGCCATTCGATCAGGCAACGGGTGGTGCGTTTGATGCTGGCGTTCGCGATCTCCAGCATGAGCTCCGGGAGCTCTTCGGGTGGAAGTGCAGCCATGTTCTCTTTCTTGGGCTTCTTGAAAACCGCCCTGATCCCACTGAGCGGGTTGGCGAAGATCAGGCCGGAGTTGACGCCGTAGGTCATGATCTCGTTTAGCCGCTGGCTGAGACGCTTGACCGTCTCCAGGCTGCCTTTAGCTTCGATTGGACGAAGCAATGCGATCACCATCGGCGCGGTGATTTTCGTAAGTGGTGTCGTCTTCAAATCGGGGAACACGTGCAGCGTGAGCGACCGCCAGATGTCCTCGGCGTAGGCTGGGGTGACCGAGTCTTTCTTGAGCTCGAACCAAGCGGTGGCCACGTTCTCGAAGGTGTGTTCCGTTTCTGCGCGCTTGGCTTCATTCAGCGTGTTGCGCTGCACCTTCGGATCGATGCCCTGTGCGAGCAGTTCGCGTGCATCGACTGCCATCTTTCGTGCATTCGCCAGCGACAGTTCGGGGTAGGTCCCGAAGCCAATGTTGATGCGCTTCTTGGTCACCGGTTCGCGGTAGTTGAAATTCCACAGCAACGAGCCGTTGCTGCGTACGCGGAGCTGCAAACCGTCACCGTCCGTGAGGACGTAATCCTTGGACGCGGGTTTGACTCCCTTGAGTTGTCGATCGGAGAGGCGGAGGTTTTGAGCAGGCATGAGATTGTCCTCAAGCACTGATTCGGTATTCCAAAGATTAGCACCGGGTGAGCTGGAATACCGCCTGGAATACCCGAATGGCTGGAACTCAAAAACTCTTGAAAGACCGCAAAAGCGCTGGAAGCCGCGTATTTACTGGCTTTCAGGCACAAAAAAAGACGTCCTTGGACGTCTTTTTTTGATCATTTGGTGGAGCCGGGGGGATTTGAACCCCCGTCCGCCAGTACTCCGCTGTCGGTACTACATGCTTAGCCGTGTCTACTGATTTAATCCGCAGCCGCCCGACGGGCAGGGTGCTTTGGATGAGTTGGGTAAGTTTTAGTCGCTTCGCCCCCAACGTGCTGCACGACGATCCTGTTCTGTATGACAATCATTTCGGGTTTACAGGCATCCCCTGATGATTGCTGGAGCCGAAGCTACCAGGAGAGCGGGCTCAGCTGCTTACGCAGCGAGAGCGTAGCCCTCGTAGTTTTCGTCATTGGCAACTATAGAAAGTTGCAACAGTGGATTTACGAGTTCTGTTACCAACTCGGCATGCACCTAGAGTTTCGCTACCGGCGTCGAATCCTAATCGGCCCCACACTCAGCTCTAGCTGACCGTACCTTTCGGCACGTAGGACGGAGTATACGCCCTTGAGCGGGCGGCGTCGACTGTCGCCGCCCTTCGCTGGGCTCAGGCACCGCTGCCGCCGGAGCCGTTGCCGCCTTTTTCGGTTTTTTCCAGGCGTTCGAGCACCTTGCTGGTGATGGCGATGCATTCCTTGGTATCGCCCGAGGCCTGGGCGGCCTTGGCTTTGTCGACGTGTTCGGTGACGGCTTTGTCCATGCCTTCGGAGGTGGCGCCGGCGGTGGCCATGGCGTCGTCGATTTTCTGCAGGTTGAGGGTGCACAGGTCATCGGCGGCGAATACGGGCGAGGCCAGCAGGGTGGCGGCCGCGAACAGGGCGGATAGCGCAGTACCTTTCATGGGTGTCTCCTCGTGAGGCCTCGGGAAGGTGGGCCTGTTGGGTGGACTGCCGGGGATTGGTGAGGGTTCAATTGGTTTGAGGGCCGGGGCTAAGGGCTCGCAGCGCCGGGCAAGCTGGGTCTGATTTTTGTATTGCTAGATGGATTGTCGGGGCTGCTGCGCAGCCCTTTCGCGGCACAAGGCCGCTCCTACAGGGGAGCGGCGTTGGCTTTGGGGTCAGTGACCCATGCCGAGCTCCAGGTCGTCGATCAGGGCCTTGGCCATGGCGCTGAGGATGCGGGCGGTGCCGCCGGCGATCAGGTCGCCTTCCATTTCGGCTTCGCAGGTTAGGTGGCGGATGCAGCCTAGCAATACCGACAGTTCGCTAAAGGCATGCTGGAAGGGGATGCCGGGCTGGATGCGGTAAAGCTCCAGGCAGGTGGTGGTGCCTGAGGTGGTCCAGTGGCTGGATGGCTCGGTCATGGCTGCGCTCCTGTTTCGTGGCGGATCAGGGGGTAGAGCAGCTGGTTGAGGTAGATGCAGGTGTTCAGCAGGGTTTGGCGCTGTTCTTCGCTGTTGATGTCGAAGTACATGTCGAGGACTTCGCGCAGGCAGGCCATCAGGGAGGTGGCTTCGGCGCGGGCGGCTTCGGGGGTGAGGTCGGGGGAGATGGACAGGTAAGGGAAGAAACGGGGTGGGTCGGGGACGATCTTTTTCATGGTTAACACTCCTGCGCAATTCAAGAATGCTGCCATCCAGGCCTTTCTCACGGGACAAAGGGTGGCAGCCGTGCACGGGGTGAGAAACCGAGGCGCAAGAGAAACTCGGCCAGACCGAAGTCTGCCCGGGCACGGCTGCCATAACTGGAACGCCGACAATTACGCTACGGGTTCTCACACCCGGTCACCAAATATGGCGACCGGGTGAAGTTAGCCCTGAGGGATTTCCCCGACAACGCAGCAACTTCCGGCAGATGCGTAGGATAGTTCCCAAGCCTTCTGGGCTGAAGCATTTGGTTGCAGGTTCGGAAATGTCTTACGGGTTTAGGGGTAAGCCTTGGAAGGGGCTGGCTGGCCACCGCGTCAGGGCACCAGGTGCCAGGCGAAAGCTTTGCAGTGCCCTTGAGATCGAGCGCCGCCCGCGCGGCGCATCGCGGCACAAGGCCGCTCCTACATCTGTTTCGGGCCAATGAGTCCTGTGAAAGTACCGCTGCCCGCCTTGGCGCATGCCTTGAGCCATGTGGGGCGGCGGCAACGCCCACACTGAAACCGCGTCGTACTAACAAGGCGGACCAGGGAATGGCACAGGAGAGACTGGCCCGAAACAGATGTAGGAGCGGCCTTGTGCCGCGATGCGCCGCGCGGGCGGCGCTCGATCTGATAGGCGCTGCAAAAACATCGGCGAACACCTGGTGGCCCTCACCAAATATCCCGGCATGCACCTACCCGTCTTGACGCAATCGCCACCAACAATCAGACCGCCCGCGCCCGTGTCACCCGATCCACCAGATACACCAACCCGTGATAGTCGATCCCACTATGGCTCGACAGCCCAATCTCACAGGTACGGCTGGTAGAAATCCCTTCACTGCAATACTGCACCGCATCCTTGAGCGTACGCAGCGAGTGGGCATTGAGCTCGGGCGTGGTGAATCCCTTGTCGCCGGCAAACCCACAGCAGTGGATACCTTCAGGAACAACCACATTCTTGCTGCACCGCCGCGCCAAATCGATCAGCGCCTGGCTCTCGCCCAGGTGCTGGGTGCTGCAGGTCACATGCACGGCCACCGGTTCATCCTGGGGAGTGAACTCCAGCTTGTTGACCAGGTGGGTGCGAATGAACCGCACCGGGTCGTACAGGTCCAGCCGGGTTTCGCCCAGGTCCTGCACCAGGCGCAGGGTGCAGGGGCTGGTGTCGCAGTAGATCGGATCGAGGCCGCCGCGGCTGGCGTGCAGCAGGGCGGTGATCAGCTCCTGGCGTTTGTGCTCGGCCTGCTCGGGGTAGCCCTTGGAGGCGAACGGCTGGCCGCAGCACAGGCTGTCGGCGTTGTCGGGGAACACCACCTGGTAACCGGCCTTTTCCAGCAGGGCGCGGGTCTTGTCCAGCAGCGAGCTTTGTTCGCGGTCGGCGTAGGCGGGGCCCATCACGCGGGAGACGCAGGCGGCCAGGTAGACCACCCGGGGGCGGGCATCGTTGCTCGGTGCGTTGAGCGCGATGGCGCGCAGGGGCTGCGGCATGGCTGGGGTCCACAGCGGCAGGCGGCCGTTGCTGGCTTTGCTCAGGCTGGCGCTGAGGCGGGCCATGCGTGGCGCGCCCAGCAACTTGCGGGCGCCGTTGGCGGCGGCCAGGGTCAGGCGGGCGCCGCGCAGGGTGATGTGGAAGTGCTCGGCCAGCCAGTCGGCGGCCTTGACGTGCTCGGCAGCCTGGGCGCGCAGCTTCTTCACCAGCTCGCCAGTGTTGATGCCCACCGGGCAGCGTTGGGCGCACAGGCCGGTGGCGGCGCAAGTGTCGATGCCTTGGTACTGGTAAGTGTGCAGCAGCTCGCGGGTGTCGACGCCGGCGCGCTTCTTCGCCTGGATATCGCGCCACATGACGATGCGCTGGCGGGGGCTGAGGGTGAGGCCTTTGGACGGGCACACCGGCTCGCAGAAGCCGCACTCGATGCACTTGTCGACGATCTCGTCGGCGGCGGGCAGCGGCTTGAGGTTCTTCAGGTGGATGTCCGGGTCTTCGCTCAGCACCACGTCGGGGTTGAGGATGCCGTTGGGGTCGAGCAGGCGCTTGAGTTGCCACATCAACTGGTAGGCGTCCTTGCCCCATTCCAGCTCGACGAAGGGCGCCATGTTGCGCCCGGTGCCGTGCTCGGCCTTGAGCGAGCCGCCGAACTCCACCGCCACCAGTTGCGCCACGTCGTCCATGAAGGCCTGGTAGCGGGCCACTTCCTCGGCGCTGTTGAAGCCCTGGGTGAATACGAAGTGCAGGTTGCCTTCCAGGGCGTGGCCGAAAATGATCGCCTCGTCGTAGTGGTGCTTGTCGAACAGCTGGATCAGGCGGTTGACGCCCTCGGCCAGTTGCTCGATGGGGAAGGTGACGTCTTCGATGATCACGGTGGTGCCGGTCTGGCGCACGGCGCCGACGGCGGGGAAGGTGTCCTTGCGGATCTTCCACAGCTGGTTGTATACCGCTGGGTTTTCGCTGAACTCGACCTTCTGTTCCAGCGGGTAGTCGGCAATCGACGCCATCACCTGTTGCAGCTGCTCGTGCAGCAGGCTCTGGCTCGCGGCCCGGCACTCGATCAGCAGGGCGCATGCGTTGGCCGAGAGGTCCTTGACCCACGCCGGCATGCCCGGCATTTCCTGCACCGAGCGCAGGCTGCGGCGGTCGAGCAGTTCGACGGCGGATACCGGCTGGCGCTTGAGCACGGTCACGGCGCGGCAGCAGCTTTCCACGGTGGGGAACACCAGCAGGGCGCTGGCCTTGTGCGGGTGGTCGGGCACGGTGTCGTAGGTGACGGCGCTGATGAAGCCGAGGGTGCCTTCGGAACCGACCAGCAGGTGCTGGAGGATGTCGAGCGGCTGGTCGTAGTCCACCAGTGCGTTGAGCGACAGACCGGTCGTGTTTTTCAGCCGGTACTTGTGGCGGATGCGGTCGGCCAGTTCGGTGTTGGCGCGGGTCTCGCGGCCCAGACGGGCGAGTTCGTCGAGCAGGCTGGCATGGCTTTGTTCGAAGGCGGCGACGCTGGCCGGGTCTTCGCTGTCCAGGCGGGTGCCGTCGGCCAGCACCAGGCGCAGGCCGGCCAGGGTGTGGTAGGTGTTCTGCGCGGTGCCGCAGCACATGCCGCTGGCGTTGTTGGCGACGATGCCGCCGATCTTGCAGGCGTTGATCGAGGCCGGGTCGGGGCCGATCTTGCGTCCGTAAGGGGCCAGCCAGGCGTTGGCCTGGGCGCCGATGACACCGGGTTGCAGGCGGATCTGCTCGCCCTGGCCGCGTATCTCGCGGCCATTCCAGCTATCGCCGAGCACGATCAGCACCGAGTCGCTGATGGCCTGGCCAGACAGGCTGGTGCCGGCGGCGCGGAAGGTGACCGGCACGCGCTCGCGCTGGGCCAGCTTAAGCAGGCCGACCACTTCGTCTTCGGACTCCACGCGTACCACCAGCTTGGGGATCAGCCGGTAGAAGCTGGCGTCGGTGCCGAAGGCCAGGGTCGAGGTGGGGTCGTCGAAGCGGCGTTCGGCGGGGATCAGGCGCTCGGCATCACGCAGGAACGCGGCGGGCAGGCTCATGCAGTCTCCTCGCGGGGCCGCGGCGTCTGACGCGCGGCGTGCCCCGGGTTTTCAGGCGGTAGCGGGCGCTCAGGCGCCCAGTTCGCGGACCAGCGAGTCGCGGGTGATCTCGCTGATGGACTTGGCGCCGGTCAGCACCATGGCCACGCGCATTTCCTTCTCGAACAGCTCCAGCAGGTTCTTCACCCCGGCCTCGCCGTGGGTAGCCAGGGCATAGAGGAAGGCGCGACCGATCAGCACGGTGTCGGCGCCCAGGGCGATCATGCGCACCACGTCGAGGCCGCTGCGGATGCCGGAGTCGGCGAGGATCTTGATATCGCCCTTCACCGCGTCGGCGATGGCCGGCAGGGCGCGGGCGCTGGACAGCACGCCGTCGAGCTGGCGGCCGCCGTGGTTGGAGACGACGATGCCGTCGGCGCCGAACTTGACCGCGTCGCGGGCGTCATCGGCGTCGAGGATGCCCTTGATGATCATCGGGCCGTCCCAGAATTCGCGGATCCACTCCAGGTCTTTCCAGGAGATGGACGGGTCGAAGTTGTTGCCCAGCCAGCCGATGTAGTCGGCAAGGCCGGTGGGGTTGCCACGGTAGGCGGAGATGTTGCCCAGGTCGTGGGGGCGGCCCATCACGCCGACGTCCCAGGCCCATTGCGGGTGGGTCATGGCTTGCAGCACACGGCGCAGCGGGCCGTTGGCGCCGCTCATGCCGGAGTGGGCGTCGCGGTAGCGGGCGCCGGGCACGGGCATGTCGACGGTGAACACCAGGGTTTTCACGCCGGCGGCCTTGGCGCGCTCCAGGGCGTTGCGCATGAAGCCGCGGTCCTTGAGCACGTACAGCTGGAACCACATGGGCCGGTCGATGGCCGGGGCCACTTCTTCGATCGGGCACACCGACACGGTGGACATGGTGAAGGGGATACCGTGGGCGGCGGCGGCGCGGGCGGCCTGCACTTCGCCGCGGCGGGCGTACATGCCGGTGAGGCCGACCGGGGCCAGGGCCACGGGCATGCTCAGGGTTTCGTTGAACAGCTTGGTCTCGAGGCTGAGCTCGGACATGTTGTTCAGCACGCGCTGGCGCAGGGCGATGCTGGCCAGGTCCGACACGTTGTGGCGCAGGGTGTGTTCGGCGTAGGCGCCGCCGTCGGCGTAGTGGAACAGGAAGGGGGGCAGCTTGCGTTGGGCCGCGGCGCGATAGTCGGTGGAGGCGGAAATGATCATGGATTCTCGCAGCGTGGGTTGAAGGAGATGCCGGGCGCTGTGGCGCGCCCGGCCCCTTTCACTTTAGTGATGAACCAGCATGCCGGTCAGCCAGTAGGCCTGGACCAGGGTGATCAGGCCGACGATGGTGGCGAAGAACAGGCTGTGCTTGACGGTGAAGCGGAACAGGTCGGATTCCTTGCCCACCAGGCCAGTGGCGGCGCAAGCCACGGCGATCGACTGCGGCGAGATCATCTTGCCGGTCACGCCGCCGCTGGTGTTGGCAGCTACCAGCAGGGTGTCGTTCACGCCGATCTGGTGCGCGGTGGTGGCCTGCAGCGAGCTGAACAGGGCGTTGGACGAGGTGTCGGAGCCAGTCAGGAACACGCCCAGCCAGCCAAGGAACGGCGAGAAGAACGGGAACGCCGCGCCGGTGCCGGCCAGTACCAGGGCCATGGTCGAAGACATGCCCGAGTAGTTGGTGACGAAGGCGAAGGCCAGCACCATGCCGATGGACAGGATCGGCCAGCGCAGCTCCCAGAAGGTCTCTTTGAAAGTGGTCAGACCAGTTTTGAAATTGATCTTCAGCACGGCCATGGAGATCAGCGCGGAGAGGAAGATCGCGGTGCCGGTGGCGGAGATCGGGTCGAGCTTGAACACCGCGGGCATGGCGGTGGGCGCGGCGACGATCGGCGCGGTCTTGATCACCAGTTGGTCGAGGTGCGGGATGGCGAAGTTGAACACGAAGTTGTACATCGCGCCGCCCGGGGCGAACGCAGCCTTGAACGGCTTGAGGGTCCAGATGGTCACCAGCACGGTGAGGATCAGGAACGGCGACCAGGCCTTGAAGATTTCGCCGAAGCTGTATGGGCTCGGCTGGCTGCCGCTTGGCTGCACCACGGCGGCGCCGACGCTGCCCTTGGCTTCGCTGAACGAGCGCTTGGGCTGCCAGACCTTGAGGAACAGGGTCAGGGCGATCAGGCTGGCCAGGGCCGAGGTGATGTCGGGCAGCTCTGGGCCGATGAAGTTGGAGGTGAAGTACTGGGTGACGGCGAAGCTCAGGCCGGCTACCAGGGCGGCAGGCCAGGTTTCCTTCACGCCGCGCAGGCCGTCCATCATGAACACCAGCCAGAACGGCACGAACAGCGACAGCAGCGGCAGCTGGCGGCCGGTCATGGCGCCGATGTGGAAGGCGTCGATGCCGGTCACTTGGCCTGCAACGATGATCGGGATGCCGAGGGCGCCGAAGGCCACCGGAGCGGTATTGGCGATCAGGCACAGGCCGGCGGCGTACAGCGGGTTGAAGCCCAGGCCCACCAGCAGCGCGGCGGTGATGGCCACGGGGGCGCCGAAGCCGGCGGCTCCTTCGAGGAAGGCACCGAAGCAGAAGCCGATCAGCAGCACTTGCAGGCGCTGGTCATCGGTGATCGACAGCACCGAGCTGCGGATGACTTCGAACTGGCCGCTCTTGACCGTGAGTTTGTAGAGGAACACCGCGGCAACGATGATCCAGGCAATCGGCCAGAGGCCGTAGAGGAAGCCGTAACCTGCGGCGGCGAAGGCCATGTCGACAGGCATCTGGAAGGCGAAGATCGCCACCAGGATCGACAGCGCGAGGGTGATGCTGCCGGCGACGTGGCCTTTGAGGCGGAACACGGCGAGGGCAAGGAAGAAGAACACGATAGGGATGACCGCCGCCAGTGCGGACAGACCAAGACTACCAAGCGGGCTATAGAGTTGTTGCCAGGTTTGCATATGGGGTGGCCCCTTAATTTTTGTTGGTAAGGCACTGGCATTGGATAATTGGTAAGACCAATTTACAATGGCTGGTCGCTAGGTTAAAAGCGACATTGCGGGTGTGTCAATTTGTCCCGTGCAAAACTTTGGTCGGATGCCGATGAGCGGGCGCCTGATGGGTGGCTAAAATCGCCGGCTGATGGGTGTTGGCACGGGCCGGATAGGCGCAGAATAGGCGCCCCCGGGATCCGCACGCCGGGGTTTGTGGAGAGCATGTAGATGGTTTTTGATCAGGTCCGCCAACGGCGCCTGTCCGACGACATCGTCGATCGGTTGGAAGGGATGATTCTGGAAGGCACGCTGACTTCGGGGCAGCGGCTGCCGGCCGAGCGCGCGCTGGCCGAGCAGTTCGGTGTGTCCCGCCCGTCGTTGCGCGAGGCTATCCAGAAGCTGGTGGCCAAGGGGTTGCTGGTCAGTCGCCAGGGTGGTGGCAACTATGTGGCTGAGTCGCTGGGTTCGACCTTCAGCGACCCTTTGCTGAAGCTGCTCGAAGGCAGCCCTGAGGCGCAGCGTGACCTGTTGGAGTTCCGTCACACGCTGGAGGCTTCATGCGCTTACTACGCGGCGCAGCGTGCCACAGGGCCTGACCGTGAGCGGCTGAAGGTGGCATTCGATGCCTTGCAGGATTGCTATAACCGGGTCGGTGAAGTCGACCGGGCAGAGGAGGGCGCGGCCGATGCGCGGTTCCATCTGGCGATCGCCGAGGCCAGCCACAATGCTGTGTTGCTGCATACCATCCGTGGGCTGTTCGACCTGCTCAAACGCAACGTGGTGACCAATATCGGCGGTATGTACCAGCAGCGCAGCGAGACGCGCGACATGTTGATCAGCCAGCACCGTGAGTTGTACGAGGCGATTGTCGAGGGGCGTGCCGAGGATGCGCGGGAGGTTTCCAGCCGGCACATTCTGTATGTGCAGGAGGTGCTGGAAGAGGCGCAGGAAGAGGCCCAGCGGGTGGCGCGGGCGGAGCGGCGCAGCGGGCGGTAGGCCGGTGTGATGGCATTCGCGGGTAAACCCGCTCCCACAGGTATGGCGCCGAATCTGAATTCAGCGCCATACCTGTGGGAGCGGGTTTACCCGCGAAGCAGGCATCGCGGTCGAAAGGCGGATTACTCTTCCTTGCCCTTGTTGCGCATGGTGCGCTGCAGCTCGCGGTTGGAATCGCGTTCGCGCACGGTGTCGCGCTTGTCGAATTCCTTCTTGCCCTTGCCGAGTGCGATCTCGCACTTGATCAGGTGCTTGCTCCAGTACAGCGACATCGCCACGCAGGTATAGCCCTTCTGCGCCACGGCCGCTTCGAGGCGCTCAAGCTCGCGCTTGTTCAGCAGCAGCTTGCGCGTGCGGATCGGGTCGGCGATGACGTGGGTGCTGGCGGTGGTCAGCGGGGTGATGTGGCTGCCGAACAGCCAGGCTTCGCCATCCTTGAGCAGCACGTAGCTGTCGGTCAGGTGCGCCTTGCCGGCCCGCAGGCTCTTTACTTCCCAACCGGACAGGACCAGCCCGGCCTCGAACTTGTGTTCGATGAAGTAATCGTGTCGCGCCTTTTTGTTTTGCGCGATGGTCCCGGTCGGATGTTTCTTTTGCTTAGCCATAGGGGCGGCATTATAGGGAGTCGCCGCGTCCTCGGCTATGGGGTTTAGGTGCGCTTGAGCCTGTTGTGTGAATCCCGGACAATACTGCCCTTGCTCTGATCAACAGAATCGTATTCGAGGCGCTATGTAGCGCTGCCGTCCCGTTTGGAAGTGACGCCTGGATGACTACCCATATTCAACGCTCCGCCCTGCTGCCTTACCCTGCCCAGGCGCTCTACGACCTGGTCAACGATGTGGCCAGCTACCCGGCGTTTTTGCCTTGGTGCTCGGCCTCGACGGTGATCGAGAGCAGCGACACGCACATGCGCGCCAGGCTGGAGGTGGCCAAAGGTGGCATCAGCCAGCACTTCGTCACGCGCAATGTGCTGGTGCCGGGGCAGTCGATCGAAATGAACCTTGAAGAGGGGCCGTTCTCCCAGCTGCATGGCTTGTGGGTGTTCAAGCCGCTTGGCGAGAAGGCCTGCAAGATCAGCCTCGATCTGTCGTTCGACTATGCCGGTGCGTTGGTGCGCGCAACCTTGGGGCCGCTGTTCAATCAGGCTGCCAATACCATGGTTGATGCGTTCTGCGAGCGTGCCAAGCAACTGAATGCCTAAGGCGTCGGCAGTCACTTAAGCCTGCCAGGCGGTCGCCCAATAAAAAGCCCGGACAGTGTCCGGGCTTTTTCGTTGTCGCCTGCGGTTATTGCGGCGAGGTGTCCAGCGGTGCTGGCGTCGGGACCGGGGTGGTCTCGATGGTGTCGATCTCTTTTTGCAGTGTCTCTTCCAGCGAGCCTGGTTTGGCCGGTTTTTCCGGTTGCTGGCTTTGCTGGTGCGCCGGGCTGACCGTGGTATCGCCGCTGCCGCCAAGGATTTCCTGGTCGCGGCTGACGCCTGGCATGAAGTCGCCGGCCAGGCTGACCAGTTGGTCGCTCTCGTTGAAGAAAATGCTCATGCGCTCTTGCTGGCGCTGACCGCCACCAGGCTGCAGGCTGTACAGGTAGTCCCACCGATTGGTGTGGAAGGGGTCCTGGATCAGCGGGTTGCCCATGATAAACCTTACTTGCCGGCGGGTCATTCCCGGGCGTAATTGGTCTATCATGTCCTGCGTGACGACATTGCCCTGCTGGATGTCGATTTTGTAAACCCCGGGAAACGAGCAACCGGCGAGTGCGAGCAGTCCCACTAGGGTGAGGCTGGTTAGCAAGAGCTTGGTGTTTTGCATCGGTGGGCGACTTCCACTATCTTGGCTGGACAACGTAAACCCCGATCATACCCGTATTAAGAGAAGCTGCGAAGCAGCATCGGCGAGAAAGCTGACCATGGTTGAAAATAGCGAATTGCGCAAAGCGGGCCTCAAGGTAACCCTGCCTCGAGTCAAGATTCTTCAGATGCTCGACTCCGCCGAGCAGCGTCACATGAGTGCGGAGGATGTCTACAAGGCACTGATGGAAGCTGGCGAAGATGTCGGCCTGGCGACCGTGTACCGCGTGCTGACTCAGTTCGAAGCGGCTGGCCTGGTGGAGCGTCACAACTTCGATGGCGGCCATGCAGTGTTCGAGTTGGCGGATGGCAAGCACCACGACCACATGGTCAACGTGGACAGCGGTGAAGTCATTGAATTCTTCGATGCCGAAATTGAGAAGCGCCAGAAAGAGATCGTTGCCGAGCACGGCTTCGAGCTGGTGGACCACAATCTGGTCCTCTATGTGCGTAAAAAGAAGTAACGATTTAGCTCGTTACTGACGACAAAGGCGACCTTCGGGTCGCCTTTGTGCTTTCTAAGAAGTGGTTGAGGGGGCGTGGGAGCAACTGTCTTATGCTGTCAGTGCTGGCCTCATCGCTGGCAAGCCCGCTCCCACGGATCACGCGACCTCAAGTTTTGCTGGTCACTACCATCTTGCGTGCATGAGCCAGCGATTCTTTGGTCAGGTCGATGCCGCCGAGCATCCGCGCCACTTCCTCGACCCGCTCGCGCTTGGCCAGGCTGGCCACGGCGGTGTGGGTGGTGTCGCTGTTGCGCACCTTGTGCACGAACAGGTGGTGGTGCCCCTGCGCCGCTACCTGCGGCAGGTGGGTCACGGTCAGTACCTGGCCGCGTTCACCCAGGCGGCGCAGCAACTGGCCGACGATCTCGGCGGTGGGGCCGCCGATGCCGACGTCCACTTCGTCGAACACCAGCGTGGGGATGCGCGAGGTCTGTGCGGTGATCACCTGGATCGCCAGGCTGATGCGCGACAGCTCGCCGCCCGAGGCCACCTTGGCCAAGGCTTTGAGCGGCTGCCCCGGGTTGGCGCTGACCAGCAGTTCGATCTGCTCCAGCCCGTGGGGTGAGAGGTCACCATTGTCGAAGGGGGTAAGCGCGATGCTGAAGCGCCCGCCCGGCATGCCCAAGCGTTGGATTTCCTGCTCCACAGCGGTGGCAAGCTGTTTGGCGGCCTGTTCACGCAGGGCGCTCAGTTCGCGGGCCCGCTCTTTATAGTGTTGGGCAAAGGCTGCCAGCTCTTCGCCGAGGCGTTCGATCGATTCATCGCTGGCATTCAGGCCTTCGATCTCTTCCATCAGGCGCTGCTGCAGCTGCGGCAGCTCGGTGGGGTGCACGCGGTGCTTGCGGGCGAGGGTATAGATAGTGTCGAGCCGCTCTTCGAGTGCCTGCAGGCGCAGTGGGTCGGCATCGAAGTTGTCGAGGAAGCGGTTCAGTTCACCGACGGCTTCTTCCACCTGGATTTGTGCGCTGGCGATCAGGTTGACCGCCTCGCCCAGGGCTCTGGGTGCATTGCTGACTGCGGTGAGGCGGTTGAGGCTGACGGTCAGGGCGCTGAGTACGTTGCCCGAGTCGCTTTCGCTGCACTGGTCGATAACCTGGCGGCAGATGCCGAACAGTGCCTCGGCGTTGGTCAGGTTCTTGTGTTCCTGCTCCAGCAGCTCCAGCTCGTTTTCGCCGAGCCCGAGGTTGTCCAGTTCTTCGAGCTGGTAGCTCAGCAGCTGGTGGCGTGCGCGCTGCTCGTCGCCGGAGTTGCTCAGGCGCTCGAGCTCCTGGCGGGTCTGGTTCCAGCGCTTGGCTGCAAGCTGTACCTGGCGAGCGAGGTCGATGGCGCCGGCATACTCGTCCACCAGGCGGCGGTGGGTGTCGGTTTTGAGCAGGGACTGATGTTCGTGCTGGCTGTGGATGTCGATCAGCAGCTCGCCCAGGGCCTTGAGGTCACCGAGCGGGCAGGGCGTGCCATTGATGTAGCCGCGGCTGCGGCCCTCGGCGGTGATCACTCGGCGCAGGATGCAGGGCCCGTCGCTCTCGAGGTCGCGTTCGGCGAGCCAGCCATGGGCCTCGGGGATGTCCACCAGGTCGAAGGTGGCGAGGATGTCCGCCTTGTCTGCGCCTGGGCGTACCACGCCACTATCGGCACGATCGCCCAGCGCCAGGCCGAGGGCGTCGAGCATGATCGATTTGCCGGCCCCGGTTTCGCCGGTGATGACGGACATGCCGCGGGCGAGTTCGAGGTCGAGGTGTTCGACGATGGCGTAGTTGTGAATGGACAGGTGCACCAGCATGTGGGCGGCTCCCGAAGATGTTGTCTGGATATTTATACAGTGCTTTTTGCTGGTCTGACAATGCCCGGCTGATGAATGTGGATTTCCCGCGCAGCCCTTGAACCTGGTTTTTCCGACCCCATATAGCCGGCAAGACAAGGCGAGCCTGGCTCGCACAACAGAAATTGTGGAGGAGATACCCAATGGCTGACGAACAGCTGGATGAAAAGAACCTGAACCCCGAAGAGGCCGTTGCAGCTACCGCCGACGCCCGCGTTCTGGAGCTCGAGGAGCAGCTGGCCGCCGCCAAGGATCAATCCCTTCGCGTCGCTGCAGAAGCGCAGAACAGCGTTCGTCGCGCTGAGCAGGAAGTCGACAAGGCCCGCAAGTTCGCCCTGGAGAAGTTCGCCGGCGACCTGTTGCCGATCATCGACAGCCTGGAGCGTGGCCTGGAGCTGTCCAGCGCCGACGACGAGGCCATCAAGCCAATGCGCGATGGCATCGAGCTGACCCTGAAGATGTTCCAGGACACCCTCAAGCGCTACAACCTCGAAGCCATCGACCCGCACGGCCAGCCGTTCAACGCCGAGCACCATCAGGCGATGGCCATGCAGGAAAGCGCCGAGGTCGAGCCGAACAGCGTGCTGAACGTGTTCCAGAAGGGTTACCTGCTCAACGGCCGTCTGCTGCGCCCCGCCATGGTGGTGGTCAGCAAGGCGCCGGCGGCAGCTCAGCCATCTATCAACGAGAAGGCTTGAAATCCTGCTGGGCATCCCCATCTAGGTGTCAAGCACTCAAGTCTTTCCGCAGTCGTCTTGTGTAGTCGCTGCGACCAAATTCAAGTTTCGGGAGAGTTAACATGGGCAAAATCATCGGTATCGACCTGGGGACCACCAACTCCTGCGTCTCCGTGCTGGAAAACGGCACTGCCAAAGTCATCGAGAACGCTGAAGGCGCGCGTACCACGCCTTCGATCATCGCCTACGCCAACGACGGCGAGATCCTGGTTGGTCAGTCGGCCAAGCGCCAGGCAGTCACCAACCCGCACAACACCCTGTTCGCGGTGAAGCGCCTGATCGGCCGCCGTTTCGACGAAGAGGTAGTACAGAAAGACATCAAGCTGGTGCCTTACAAGATCGTCAAGGCCGGCAACGGTGACGCCTGGGTTGAGGCCGCCGACAAGCAGATGGCTCCGCCGCAGATCAGCGCCGAAGTCCTGAAGAAGATGAAGAAGACCGCCGAAGACTACCTCGGCGAGGCAGTCACCGAAGCGGTCATCACCGTGCCGGCCTACTTCAACGACAGCCAGCGCCAGGCGACCAAAGACGCCGGCCGCATCGCTGGCCTGGACGTGAAACGCATCATCAACGAACCGACCGCCGCCGCGCTGGCTTATGGCATGGACAAGGCCAAGGGCGACCATACCGTCATCGTCTATGACCTGGGTGGTGGTACCTTCGACGTATCGGTCATCGAAATCGCCGAAGTCGACGGTGAGCACCAGTTCGAAGTACTGGCCACCAACGGCGACACCTTCCTGGGTGGCGAAGACTTCGACATGCGCCTGATCGACTACCTCGTCGACGAGTTCAAGAAAGAGTCCGGCATGGACCTGAAGAACGATCCGCTGGCCCTGCAGCGCCTGAAAGAAGCCGCTGAAAAGGCCAAGATCGAGCTGTCCTCGGCTCAGTCGACCGACGTCAACCTGCCGTACATCACTGCAGATGCCACCGGTCCTAAGCACCTGAACGTGAAGATCTCCCGCGCCAAGCTGGAGTCGCTGGTCGAAGACCTGGTCAACCGTACCATCGAGCCATGCCGCATCGCTCTGAAAGACGCTGGCATCGACGCCAGCAAGATCGACGACGTGATCCTGGTCGGTGGCCAGACACGTATGCCGATGGTGCAGAAAGCCGTTGCCGACTTCTTCGGTAAAGAAGCGCGTAAAGACGTCAACCCTGACGAAGCCGTGGCCATGGGTGCTGCCATCCAGGGCGCCGTACTGGCCGGTGACGTCAAAGACGTACTGCTGCTGGACGTCAGCCCGCTGACCCTGGGTATCGAAACCATGGGTGGCGTGATGACCGCGCTGATCGAGAAGAACACCACCATCCCGACCAAGAAGTCGCAGGTGTTCTCGACCGCCGACGACAACCAAGGTGCCGTGACCATCCACGTGCTGCAGGGCGAGCGCAAGCAAGCTTCGCAGAACAAGTCGCTGGGCAAGTTCGACCTGGCTGACATTCCGCCAGCACCACGCGGCGTGCCACAAATTGAAGTGACCTTCGACATCGACGCCAACGGCATCCTGCACGTCGGCGCCAAAGACAAGGCCACCGGCAAGGCTCAGTCGATCGTGATCAAGGCCAACTCCGGCCTGTCCGACGAAGAGATCGAGAAAATGGTGCGTGACGCCGAGGCCAATGCCGAGGAAGACCGCAAGTTCGAAGAGCTGGCCGCAGCCCGTAACCAGGGTGACGCGCTGGTTCACTCGACCCGCAAGATGGTCAATGAGGCTGGTGACAAGGTCACTGCCGAAGAGAAGACTGCCATCGAGGCTGCCGTGGTTGCCCTGGAAGCCGCCGTCAAAGGCGACGACAAGGCTGCCATCGACGCCAAGGTCGAGGAGCTGTCCAAGGTTTCCGCGCCGGTTGCTCAGAAGATGTACGCAGAGCAGGCCGAGCAGCCGCAGGGCGGCGCCCAGCAGCAGGCCGAGCCAGAAGCCAAGCACGATGACGTGGTTGACGCCGAGTTCGAAGAAGTAAAAGACAACAACAAGCAGTAATGCCTGCATGTTGTCGGCCAGCTCAGCGGCGTTTGCCGGTGAGCTGGTAGGATGTCGCCGCGCGGGGGCTTGCTCCCGCGTTGGCGTGTCTGGAACACGAGAATTATTTACAGCATCTGTCTGGGCGCATTCGCGTATGGCGGCAGGTGCTGACGGCACGACGCAATGATTGCGCACCGTGTGCCGAACGCCCACAAGAGTGCAAATGACCTATGGCAAAGCGTGATTTTTATGAGGTCCTGGGTGTCGAGCGAGGCGCCAGCGAAGGTGATCTCAAGAAGGCCTATCGCCGCCTGGCGATGAAGTACCACCCGGACCGCAACCCCGGTGATAAGGCGTCGGAAGACAGCTTCAAGGAGGCCAACGAGGCCTACGAAGTGTTGTCTGATGCCAGCAAGCGCGCGGCGTACGACCAGTACGGCCACGCCGGCGTCGACCCGAGCATGGGTGGCGGTGGTGCGGGCTTCGGCGGCGCCAACTTCTCCGACATCTTCGGCGATGTCTTCAGTGACTTCTTTGGTGGCGGCCGTGGTGGCTCGCGTGGCGGCGCTCAGCGCGGCAGCGACCTGCGCTACACCCTTGAGCTGAATCTTGAGGAAGCGGTGCGTGGCACCACGGTCAGCATTCGCGTGCCTACCCTTGTCAACTGCGCGCCGTGCGACGGTTCGGGCGCCAAGAAGGGCTCGACCCCGTCGACCTGCCCGACCTGTGGCGGTATCGGCCAGGTGCGCATGCAGCAGGGCTTCTTCTCGGTGCAGCAGACCTGCCCGCGCTGCCATGGCCAAGGCAAGATCATCACCGACCCTTGCAATTCCTGCCATGGCGAAGGCCGTGTCGAGGAATACAAGACCTTGTCGGTCAAGGTGCCGGCTGGCGTCGATACCGGCGACCGCATTCGCCTGTCCGGCGAAGGCGAGGCGGGGGCTCATGGCGGCCCGACCGGCGACCTGTACGTGGTGGTCAGCGTGCGTGAGCACGGCATCTTCCAGCGCGACGGCAAGCACCTGTACTGCGAAGTGCCGATCAGCTACACCGACGCAGCCCTGGGCGGCGAGCTGGAAGTGCCGACCCTGGACGGCCGCGTGAAGCTGAAAATCCCGGAAGGCACCCAGACCGGCAAGCAGTTCCGCCTACGCGGTAAGGGTGTGGCGCCGGTGCGTGGCGGTGCGGCGGGTGACCTGCTGTGTCGTGTGGCGGTGGAAACCCCGGTCAACCTCAGCCGTCGCCAGCGCGAGCTGCTCGAAGAGCTGCGTGACTCCCTCGAGGGCGACAGCTCCCACTCGCCCAAGGCCAGTGGCTGGTTCGAAGGCGTGAAGCGCTTCTTCGGCGATCTCTGAGAAGGAACAGGCTATGCGACGTATTGCAGTGATGGGCGCGGCAGGGCGGATGGGCAAGACCCTCGTCGAGGCGGTGCAGCAACAGGCGCCACAGGCGGGCCTGACGGCGGCGATCGATCGTCCCGACAGCTCGCTGGTCGGGGCCGATGCCGGTGAGCTGGCGGCCCTGGGCCGGATCGGCGTGACGATCTGCGACGACCTGGCCAAGGTGGTCGACGAGTTCGATGTGCTGATCGACTTCACCCACCCTTCGGTGACCCTGAAGAACCTGGCGTTCTGCCGCAAGGCGGGCAAGGCCATGGTCATCGGTACCACCGGTTTCACGCCTGAAGAGAAAGAGCAACTGGCCGAGGCGGGCAGGGAGATCCCGATCGTCTTCGCCGCCAACTTCAGCGTGGGCGTCAACCTGAGCCTCAAGCTGCTGGACATGGCAGCCCGGGTGCTGGGTGATGACGTGGATATCGAGATCATCGAGGCGCACCACCGGCACAAGGTCGATGCACCTTCGGGTACCGCGCTGCGCATGGGTGAAGTGGTCGCCAATGCACTGGGGCGTGACCTGCAGGAAGTCGCGGTCTATGGTCGTGAAGGCCAGACCGGCGCCCGTGACCGCAAGACCATCGGTTTTGCCACGGTGCGTGCCGGCGACGTGGTCGGTGATCACACCGTGCTGTTCGCCGCCGAAGGTGAGCGCCTGGAGATCACCCACAAGGCGTCGAGCCGCATGACCTTCGCCAAGGGTGCGGTACGTGCCGCGCTGTGGCTGGATGGGCGTGAGCCTGGGCTGTACGACATGCAGGATGTGCTCGAGCTGCGTTGAGCCGTTAGCGCGGCGTTGGTTTCTTCGCGGGTAAACCCGCTCCCACAGAGATGGCGCAGGGCTGAAGGTGCGCGGTCCCTGTGGGAGCGGGTTTACCCGCGAAGAGGTCGCCGCCGAAGTCAGCCTGTCGCATCCATGTGTTTTAGAGGCACATCTGCGGTAGACCCAAAACGCACTTTTCTGTAAGCTACAGCTTTAGTGTGTCCACTAAAAGCGCGCAGCGAATTGAATTCAGCACATGAAAGCGGGGTGACGTGTCCATACGTCACTCCGCTTTTTTGCAACCTGCGATCGCCCTTTCATGCTTGATCTACGGGAGGTCTTCTTGACAAAGCCAGCCATACTCGCCCTTGCCGACGGCAGTATTTTTCGCGGTGAAGCCATCGGTGCCGACGGTCAGACCGTTGGTGAGGTGGTGTTCAACACTGCTATGACCGGCTACCAGGAAATCCTTACAGACCCTTCCTATGCCCAGCAAATCGTTACCCTGACCTACCCGCACATCGGCAACACCGGCACCACGCCGGAAGATGCCGAGTCGAACCGCGTCTGGTCCGCCGGCCTAGTCATCCGTGACCTGCCGCTGCTGGCCAGCAACTGGCGTAACACCCAGTCGCTGCCTGACTACCTCAAGGCCAACAATGTCGTCGCCATCGCTGGCATCGACACCCGTCGCCTGACCCGTATCCTGCGTGAAAAAGGTGCTCAGAACGGCTGCATCCTCGCTGGTGACAACATCACCGAAGAGCAGGCCATCGCCGCTGCCCGCGCCTTCCCGGGCCTGAAGGGCATGGACCTGGCCAAGGTCGTTTCCACCAAAGAGCGCTACGAGTGGCGCTCCAGCGTGTGGGAGCTGAAAACCGACAGCCACCCGACCCTCGAAGCCGCCGACCTGCCGTACCACGTGGTCGCCTTCGACTACGGCGTCAAGCTGAACATCCTGCGCATGCTGGTTGCTCGCGGCTGCCGCGTGACCGTGGTGCCGGCGCAAACCCCGGCCAGCGAAGTGCTCGCGCTCAACCCCGATGGCGTGTTCCTGTCCAACGGCCCTGGCGATCCCGAGCCATGCGACTACGCCATCCAGGCGATCAAAGAGATCCTCGACACCGAGATCCCGGTGTTCGGCATCTGCCTCGGCCACCAACTGCTGGCCCTGGCCTCCGGCGCCAAGACCGTGAAGATGGGCCACGGCCACCACGGTGCCAACCACCCGGTCCAGGACCTGGACACCGGCGTGGTCATGATCACCAGCCAGAACCACGGTTTCGCCGTTGACGAAGCCACGCTGCCGGCTAACGTACGCGCCATCCACAAGTCGCTGTTCGACGGCACCCTGCAGGGTATCGAGCGCACCGACAAGAGCGCGTTCAGCTTCCAGGGCCACCCTGAAGCGAGCCCAGGCCCGACCGACGTCGCGCCACTGTTCGATCGTTTCATCGATGCCATGGCCAAGCGCCGCTGAGCATCCTGCTGCAAGGCCCCGGGGCGGCGTGTGCCGCGCCCGGAAGCGCCTGACCCAGATTGTTCAAGACGGCTTGCCGACTGACCCGCGGATTTGAGTGACAACCATGCCAAAACGTACAGACATCAAAAGCATCCTGATTCTCGGCGCTGGCCCGATCGTGATCGGCCAGGCCTGCGAATTCGACTACTCCGGCGCCCAGGCCTGTAAGGCCCTGCGCGAGGAAGGTTTCCGCGTCATCCTGGTGAACTCCAACCCGGCCACCATCATGACCGACCCGGCCATGGCCGACGCTACCTACATCGAGCCGATCAAATGGCAGTCGGTGGCCAAGATCATCGAGAAAGAGCGCCCGGACGCGGTGCTGCCGACCATGGGTGGCCAGACTGCACTGAACTGCGCCCTGGACCTGGAGCGCCACGGCGTTCTGGAGAAGTTCGGCGTGGAGATGATCGGTGCCAACGCCGACACCATCGACAAGGCTGAAGACCGTTCGCGCTTCGACAAGGCCATGAAAGACATCGGCCTGGAGTGCCCGCGCTCCGGTATCGCCCACAGCATGGAAGAGGCCAACGCGGTCCTCGAGAAGCTCGGCTTCCCATGCATCATCCGCCCGTCGTTCACCATGGGCGGCACCGGCGGCGGTATCGCCTACAACCGTGAAGAGTTCGAAGAAATCTGCACCCGCGGTCTGGACCTGTCGCCGACCAAAGAGCTGCTGATCGACGAATCGCTGATCGGCTGGAAAGAGTACGAGATGGAAGTGGTCCGCGACAAAAAGGACAACTGCATCATCGTCTGCTCGATCGAAAACTTCGACCCGATGGGCGTGCACACCGGTGACTCGATCACCGTTGCTCCAGCGCAGACCCTGACCGACAAGGAATACCAGATCATGCGCAACGCCTCGCTGGCGGTGCTGCGTGAGATCGGTGTTGAAACCGGCGGTTCCAACGTGCAGTTCGGTATCTGCCCGAACACTGGCCGCATGGTCGTGATCGAGATGAACCCGCGCGTATCGCGTTCGTCTGCCCTGGCTTCCAAGGCCACCGGCTTCCCGATCGCCAAGATCGCCGCCAAGCTGGCCATTGGTTACACCCTCGACGAGCTGCAGAACGACATCACCGGCGGCCGTACCCCGGCGTCGTTCGAACCGTCGATCGACTACGTCGTCACCAAGCTGCCACGCTTCGCCTTCGAGAAATTCCCGAAAGCCGACGCCCGTCTGACCACCCAGATGAAATCCGTGGGTGAAGTCATGGCCATCGGCCGTACCTTCCAGGAATCCCTGCAGAAAGCCCTGCGCGGCCTGGAAGTAGGCGCCTGCGGCCTCGACCCGAAAGTCGACCTGGCCAGCCCTGAGGCTGCCAGCATCCTCAAGCGCGAGCTGACCGTGCCGGGCGCCGAGCGTATCTGGTACGTGGCCGACGCCATGCGTTCGGGCATGACCTGCGAAGAAATCTTTGCCCTGACCGGCATCGACATGTGGTTCCTGGTGCAGATGGAAGATCTGATCAAGGAAGAAGAGAAGGTCAAGACCCTGGCCCTGTCGGCGATCGACAAGGACTACATGCTGCGCCTCAAGCGCAAGGGCTTCTCGGATCAGCGTCTGGCCGTGCTGCTGGGCATCACCGACAAGAACCTGCGCCGTCACCGCCACAAGCTGGAAGTGTTCCCGGTGTACAAGCGCGTCGACACCTGCGCCGCCGAGTTCGCCACCGACACCGCCTACCTGTACTCGACCTATGAGGAAGAGTGCGAGGCCAACCCGTCGACCCGTGACAAGATCATGATCCTCGGTGGTGGCCCTAACCGTATCGGCCAGGGCATCGAGTTCGACTACTGCTGCGTGCACGCGGCACTGGCCCTGCGTGAAGACGGTTACGAGACCATCATGGTCAACTGCAACCCGGAAACCGTCTCCACCGACTACGACACCTCCGACCGCCTGTACTTCGAGCCGCTGACCCTGGAAGACGTGCTGGAAGTCTGCCGCGTCGAGAAGCCGAAGGGCGTCATCGTCCACTACGGCGGCCAGACCCCGCTGAAACTGGCTCGCGCCCTGGAAGAAGCTGGCGTGCCGATCATCGGTACCAGCCCTGACGCCATCGACCGCGCCGAAGACCGCGAGCGCTTCCAGCAGATGGTTCAGCGCCTGAGCCTGCTGCAGCCGCCAAACGCCACCGTGCGCAGCGAAGACGAAGCCATCGTTGCCGCTGGCAAGATCGGTTACCCGCTGGTGGTGCGTCCGTCCTACGTACTGGGCGGCCGTGCCATGGAAATCGTCTACGAGCTGGACGAGCTGAAACGCTACCTGCGTGAAGCGGTGCAGGTGTCCAACGACAGCCCGGTACTGCTCGACCACTTCCTCAACTGCGCCATCGAGATGGACGTGGATGCGGTGTGCGACGGCACCGACGTGGTAATCGGCGCGATCATGCAGCACATCGAGCAGGCCGGCGTTCACTCCGGTGACTCGGCGTGCTCGCTGCCGCCGTACTCGCTGAGCCAGGACGTGCAGGACCAGGTTCGCGACCAGGTCAAGAAGATGGCCCTGGAGCTGGGCGTGGTTGGCCTGATGAACGTGCAGCTGGCCCTGCAGGGCGACAAGATCTACGTGATCGAAGTCAACCCGCGCGCTTCGCGTACCGTGCCGTTCGTTTCCAAGTGCATCGGCACTTCGCTGGCGATGATCGCCGCCCGTGTCATGGCCGGCAAAACCCTGAAAGAGCTGGGCTTCACCCAGGAAATCATCCCGAACTTCTACAGCGTCAAGGAAGCGGTATTCCCGTTCGCCAAGTTCCCAGGGGTTGACCCGATCCTCGGCCCTGAGATGAAATCGACCGGTGAAGTGATGGGCGTCGGTGACAGCTTCGGTGAAGCCTTCGCCAAGGCCCAGATGGGCGCCAGCGAAGTGCTGCCGACCGGCGGTACCGCGTTCATCAGCGTGCGTGACGACGACAAGCCACAAGTGGCTGGCGTTGCCCGCGACCTGATCGCCCTGGGCTTCGAAGTGGTCGCCACTGCTGGCACCGCGAAGATCATCGAGGCTGCTGGCCTGAAGGTGCGTCGCGTTAACAAGGTGACCGAAGGTCGTCCGCACGTGGTCGACATGATCAAGAACGACGAAGTGTCGCTGATCATCAACACCACCGAAGGCCGCCAGTCGATCGCCGACTCGTACTCGATTCGTCGCAATGCGCTGCAGCACAAGATTTACTGCACCACTACCATTGCGGCCGGTGAAGCCATCTGCGAAGCGCTGAAATTCGGCCCTGAAAAGACCGTTCGTCGCTTGCAGGATCTGCATGCAGGACTTAAAGCATGAGCATTACCAAGTACCCGATGACCGTCCAGGGCGCTCGCGCCCTGGAAGAGGAGCACCTGTTCCTGAGCAAGACCGAGCGCCCGCGCCTGAGCCAGGCGATCGGTGAAGCCCGTGAGCTGGGTGACCTCAAGGAAAACGCCGAATACCACGCCGCCCGCGAAGAGCAGGGCATGGTCGAGGCGCGTATCCGTGATATCGAAGGCCGTCTGCAGAACTCGGTGGTGATCGACGTGACCACTATCGCTCACACCGGCAAGGTGATTTTCGGGACCACCGTGGACCTGGAAAACACCGAGACCGGCGATCAGGTGACCTACCAGATCGTCGGCGAGGACGAAGCCGACATCAAGAAGGGCAAGCTCTCGGCGGGTGCGCCAATTGCCCGTGCCATCATCGGCAAGGAAGAAGGTGACATCGTCGTCGTCAAGACGCCAAGTGGCACGGTCGAGTACGAGATTGTCGAAGTCAAGCACATCTGACCGGCGCCTGCGGGCGCCATCCCTCGAGGGGATCCTCTGGCAACTGGCCCAGGTATTCTGGGTCGGTGGCCTGTGGGTGTTCCATGTGGGGCTGGTGCCGGCGCTCAAGGTCAGTGGCCTTGCGCCGCTGCTGGTGCATGATGTGGCCGGGCAGATCGACCGCTGGTTGATCGGCGTGGCGATGCTCGGGCTGTTGACCCAGCTGGCGGTATTGGCGAGGGTGGACGGCCTGGCGGCCTGGTGGCGGCAGTTCCGTGGGCAGATGTTGCTGCTTGGCTTTGCTGCCTGTGTCAGCTACTACACGCTGCGCTACGGTATTTCCGTGGGTGAACGCTGGCAGATGTTCTGCTTCTTGGTGCTGGGTTTTTCCGGCATCGTGCTGGTGGCCCAGCCAGTTCCGGTCAGGGCGCGCAAGGCGCGCCACTGATCGGCTCCACCCTTACTTGAAGCGGTGGATGTTGGACAGCTGCTTGTTCGGCTGTGGGTTCTTGCGGTAGATCAGCGCTTTCTTGCCGATGGTCTGCACCAGCTCGGCGCGGCCGACCTTGCACAGTTCGGCGATCGCGGCGGCGCGCTCTTCACGGTCTTCCGAACGGATTTCGACCTTGATCAGCTCGTGATCGGCCAGGGCGCGCTCCAGTTCGGCGGCGACGCCTTCGTTCACACCGTTGCCAGCAACGATCAGGACCGGCTTCAGGTCATGACCAATGGACTTGTATTGCTTCTTCTGCTCGTTATTGAGCGGCATAATCTGACCCTTTTCGTCTGATTCTGTAAAATTGACGGGCATTTTACCCGAGGGCCCCTGGCTCCGCCCAGTCAAACACGACGCATATCATCGAGGTGCCCCGTGGTACAACGTTCCAAAAGCAGCGCAAACTGGCTGCGCGAGCATTTCAACGACCCTTTTGTGAAACAGGCGCAGAAGGATGGCTACCGCTCGCGTGCGAGCTACAAACTGCTGGAGATCCAGGAGAAAGACCGCCTGATCCGTCCCGGCATGAGCGTGATCGACCTCGGCGCAGCGCCAGGTGGCTGGTCGCAGGTGACCAGTCGTCTGATTGGTGGCCAAGGGCGGTTGATCGCCTCGGACATCCTGGAAATGGACTCGATCCCGGACGTGACCTTCATCCAGGGGGACTTCACCCAGGACGAAGTGTTGCAGCAGATCCTGGCAGCGGTCGGCGATTCGCACGTAGACCTTGTGATTTCCGATATGGCCCCCAATATGAGTGGTACGCCCGCGGTGGACATGCCGCGCGCCATGTTCCTCTGTGAGCTGGCTCTGGATCTGGCAACCCGCGTGCTTAAGCCGGGCGGGGATTTCCTGATCAAGATTTTCCAGGGCGAAGGTTTCGACATGTACCTGAAGGACGTGCGCAGCAAGTTCGACAAGGTGCAGATGCGCAAGCCATCGTCCTCGCGGGATCGCTCCCGTGAACAGTACCTGTTGGGCAAGGGTTTCAAAGGGGCATGAAAGGCGTACTGCGGGGTGGCCGATAGTTAATTCCAATCAGCCGCCCCGTCTGGATTGTCCGAACTTCGTGTAGTCTAGCTTTCACAAAGGGTTACAGACGGTGCCTGCGGTTGCGTAGGTAATGTAGTAAGTTAGGGCGATGAATATCATGCGAGGCACGGCTGCGTCGTGCGCCGGCCTCAGAGGGTAGCGAATTGAACGACATGGCAAAGAATCTGATCCTGTGGTTGATCATCGCCGCCGTCCTGGTGACGGTGATGAACAACTTCTCCAGCCCTAACGAGCCGCAGACCCTCAACTATTCCGACTTCATCCAGCAGGTCAAGGATGGCAAGGTCGAGCGCGTGACCGTCGACGGCTACATCATTACCGGCAAGCGCACCGACGGCGACAACTTCAAGACCGTGCGTCCGGCCATCACCGACAACGGCCTGATCGGCGATCTGGTCGACAACCACGTGACCGTCGAGGGCAAGCAGCCCGAGCAGCAGAGCATCTGGACTCAGTTGCTGGTGGCGAGCTTCCCGATCCTGGTGATCATCGCCGTGTTCATGTTCTTCATGCGCCAGATGCAGGGCGGTGCCGGCGGTAAAGGCGGCCCGATGAGCTTTGGCAAGAGCAAGGCGCGCCTGCTCTCCGAAGACCAGGTCAAGACCACGCTGGCTGACGTCGCGGGTTGCGACGAGGCCAAGGAAGAGGTCGGCGAGCTGGTCGAGTTCCTGCGCGACCCGGGCAAGTTCCAGCGCCTGGGTGGCCGTATCCCGCGTGGCGTGCTGATGGTGGGCCCACCTGGTACCGGTAAGACCCTGCTGGCCAAGGCCATCGCCGGTGAAGCCAAAGTGCCGTTCTTCACTATCTCGGGTTCCGACTTCGTTGAAATGTTCGTCGGTGTCGGTGCCAGCCGTGTGCGCGACATGTTCGAGCAGGCGAAGAAGCACGCCCCCTGCATCATCTTCATCGACGAAATCGATGCCGTCGGTCGCCACCGTGGCGCCGGCATGGGCGGCGGTCACGACGAGCGTGAGCAGACCCTCAACCAGCTGCTGGTCGAGATGGATGGCTTCGAGATGAACGATGGCATCATCGTCATCGCCGCGACCAACCGTCCGGACGTGCTCGACCCGGCGCTGCTGCGCCCGGGCCGCTTCGACCGCCAGGTGGTGGTCGGCCTGCCGGACATCCGTGGCCGTGAGCAGATCCTCAAGGTCCACATGCGCAAGGTGCCGATTGGCGAGAACGTCAACCCGGCGGTCATTGCTCGCGGCACCCCTGGTTTCTCCGGTGCCGACCTGGCCAACCTGGTCAACGAGGCGTCGCTGTTCGCCGCCCGCGCCAGCAAGCGCGTGGTCGAGATGAAGGAGTTCGAGCTGGCCAAGGACAAGATCATGATGGGCGCCGAGCGCAAGACCATGGTCATGTCCGAGAAAGAGAAGCAGAACACCGCTTATCACGAAGCCGGTCACGCCATCGTTGGTCGCGTGGTACCTGAGCATGATCCTGTCTACAAAGTGTCGATCATCCCGCGTGGTCGCGCGCTGGGTGTGACCATGTTCCTGCCGGAAGAGGACCGCTACAGCCTGTCCAAGCGCGCCCTGATCAGCCAGATCTGCTCGCTGTACGGTGGCCGTATCGCCGAAGAAATGACCCTGGGCTTCGATGGCGTCACCACCGGTGCCTCCAACGACATCATGCGTGCCAGCCAGATTGCCCGGAACATGGTCACCAAGTGGGGCCTGTCCGAGAAGCTCGGGCCGCTGATGTACGCGGAAGAAGAGGGCGAAGTGTTCCTCGGTCGCAGCGCCGGCAGCCAGCACGCCAGCGTGTCGGGCGAGACCGCCAAGATGATCGACTCGGAAGTGCGCGCGATCATCGATCAGTGCTACGCCACGGCCAAGCAGATCCTCACCGACAACCGTGACAAGCTCGACGCCATGGCCGAAGCATTGATGAAGTACGAAACCATCGATGCCGACCAGATCGACGACATCATGGCGGGCCGCACTCCGCGTGAACCGCGTGACTGGGACAATGATGCCGGCACTTCCGGCAACCAGGCCTCCCAGGGTGATCGTCCGGAGTCGCCGATCGGCGGCCCAGCGGCTCAACACTAAGGGTAGCCATGAGTTCACAGCAGTACCCGACCCGGTTGCCTTGCGGCAACCGGGTTCTTGATTTGTCCCGTACCCATGTCATGGGTATCCTCAATATCACCCCCGATTCCTTCTCCGACGGCGGGCGCTTCAGCCAGCGCGACGCGGCGCTGCGTCACGCCGAGGCGATGGTGGCCGCAGGCGCGACCCTGGTCGATGTCGGCGGCGAGTCCACGCGACCCGGTGCCCGGGCTGTTTCGCCCCTCGAGGAACTGGAACGCGTGGCGCCCATCGTTGAAGCGATCAGCAGCCGCCTTGATGTGATCATCTCCGTGGATACCTCGACGCCCGCAGTCATGCGCGAGTCGGCCCGCGTTGGTGCCGGCCTGATCAACGACGTGCGCGCCCTGGAGCGCGACGGTGCGCTTGATGCCGCTGCCGCTACAGGGTTGCCGGTGTGCCTGATGCACATGCGCGGCGAGCCGGGCAACATGCAGGACAATCCGCATTACGAGGATGTGACCGCCGACGTCACGCGCTACCTTGAGCAGCGCATGGCGGCCTGTGCGGCGGTCGGCATCGACGCCGATCGTATCGTCCTCGATCCCGGGTTTGGGTTTGCCAAGACCCTCGAGCACAACCTGAGCCTGTTCAAACACATGGAAGCGCTTTACCGCCTCGGGCGGCCACTGTTGGTGGGCGTCTCGCGCAAGAGCATGATTGGCCTCACGCTGGATCGCCCGGTAGGTGAGCGGCTCTACGGCAGCCTGGCGCTGGCGGCACTGGCCATGACCAAGGGCGCGAGCATCCTGCGCGTTCATGATGTCGCCGAAACGGTCGATGTAGTGCGCATGATCGCCGCCGTGCAGAGCGCCGAATAAGAAAACTGGAGTCCCTATGAGCAGAAAATACTTTGGTACCGATGGTATCCGTGGTCGCGTTGGCCAGTTCCCCATCACCCCGGACTTCATGCTGAAACTCGGCTGGGCCGCGGGCATGGCCTTCCGCAAGCAGGGTCACTGCCGTGTGCTGGTCGGCAAGGACACCCGTATCTCCGGCTACATGTTCGAGTCGGCGCTCGAGGCTGGCCTTTCTGCCGCCGGTGCCGATGTGATGCTGCTCGGGCCGATGCCGACCCCGGCGATCGCCTACCTTACCCGCACCTTCCACGCCGAAGCCGGTATCGTCATCAGTGCGTCGCACAACCCGCACGACGACAATGGCATCAAGTTCTTCTCGGGCAATGGCACCAAGCTGCCGGACGAAGTCGAGTTGATGATCGAGGAGTTGCTCGACCAGCCGATGACCGTCGTCGATTCGGGCAAGCTGGGCAAGGTTTCGCGCATCAACGATGCGGCCGGCCGCTACATCGAGTTCTGCAAGAGCAGCGTGCCTACCAGCACCAGTTTCGAAGGCCTCAAGGTCGTGGTGGACTGCGCCCACGGCGCCACCTACAAAGTTGCCCCCAGCGTGTTCCGTGAGCTGGGCGCTGATGTGACGGTGCTGCATGCCGCACCGGATGGCCTGAACATCAACGAAGGCTGCGGTTCGACGCACATCGAGTCGTTGCAGGCTGCGGTACTGGTTGGGCATGCCGACCTGGGTATCGCCTTTGACGGCGATGGTGACCGGGTGCTGATGGTCGATCACACCGGCGCCATCGTCGACGGTGATGAGCTGCTGTACATCATCGGCCGCGACCTGCACGAGCGCGGCAAGCTGCAGGGTGGCGTGGTGGGTACCTTGATGAGCAACCTTGGCCTGGAGCTGGCGTTCAAGGAACTGGACATTCCGTTCGTGCGAGCGAAAGTCGGCGACCGCTATGTCATGGCCGAACTGATTGAGCGCGAGTGGCTGCTGGGGGGGGAAAACTCCGGGCATGTCGTGTGCTGCAACCACACAACCACTGGTGATGCGATCATCGCCGCGCTGCAGGTGCTGATGGCCCTCAAGCGTCGCGGCGAAACCCTTGCCCAGGCGCGCCAGGGCGTGCGCAAGTGCCCTCAGGTGTTGATCAATGTGCGCTTCGAAGCAGGCAAGAGCGACCCGTTGAAAAACCCTCTGGTGAAAGCCGCAAGCGACAAGGCGACCGAAGACATGGCGGGGCGCGGGCGTGTGCTGTTGCGCAAGTCCGGCACCGAGCCACTGGTGCGCGTCATGGTCGAGGGCGACGACGAAAACCAGGTGCGTGGCCATGCCGAAGCCCTGGCCAAGCTGGTCGCTGAAGTTTGTGCCTGAAGAGGCTTGCCAGCGCAGATCGGGTTGGGTAAGATCTGCGCCCACTTTGACCGACGAGGTAAAGCATGCGTCGCCCCATGGTAGCTGGTAACTGGAAGATGCACGGTACCCGCGCCAGCGTCGCTGAGCTGACTCAGGGCTTGGGCAATCTGCCCCTGCCAAGCGGTGTGGAAGTCGCGGTGTTTCCGCCATCCCTGTTCATTGATCAAGTGATCAAGGGCCTGGAAGGAAAGGGAATCACCGTTGGCGCACAGAATTCTGCTGTACAGCCTGAACAAGGCGCGCTGACCGGCGAAGTTGCACCGAGTCAGTTGGCTGAAGTTGGTTGCAAATATGTTCTGGTCGGGCATTCCGAGCGTCGCCAAATTATTGGTGAAACTAACGAAGTGCTAAATCAAAAGTTTGCAGCTGCTCAGAAAAGTGGTTTGACGCCAGTGCTCTGTATAGGGGAAACTCTCGAAGAGCGCGAGGCAGGCAAGACGCTTGAAGTTGTAGGGCGTCAACTAAGCAGTGTTATCGACGCGTTCGGTATTGCCGCTTTTGCCAACGCAGTAATTGCCTATGAGCCTGTATGGGCCATCGGTACTGGTTTGACGGCCTCGCCACAGCAAGCCCAGGATGTGCATGCAGCCATCCGCAAGCAGTTGGCGGCGAAGGACGCCGAAGTTGCAGCTAACGTGCAGCTTCTCTACGGCGGCAGCGTGAAGGCGGCCAATGCGGCCGAACTGTTCGGCATGCCGGATATCGATGGGGGGCTCATTGGTGGAGCGTCCCTGAATGCAGACGAATTCGGTGCAATTTGTCGCGCCGCAGGAAACTGAACAATGCTGGAAACAGTCGTAGTTGTTTTTCATCTGTTGGCGGCATTGGCACTGGTAGTAATGGTGCTGCTGCAACAGGGTAAAGGTGCGGAAGCAGGTGCATCTTTCGGCGCAGGTGCTTCAAATACTGTGTTCGGAAGCCAAGGTTCCGCTACCTTTTTGAGTAAAGTTACTGCTATACTTGCCGCCACTTTCTTTTTGACTGCACTTGGGTTAGGATACTTCGCCAAGCAGCAGGCTCACCAGCTGACTCAAGCTGGTCTGCCAGATCCAGCAGTGCTGGAAGTCAAAGAGCAAAAACCGGCAGTCAACGATGATGTACCGGTGCTCCAGCAGCAGAAGAGCGAAACCACCAACTCTGGTGATGTACCTCCTCCGGCGAAAGAGCAGCAGTAACGGGTTTCAAATGTAGTATTGCCGAGGTGGTGGAATTGGTAGACACGCAACCTTGAGGTGGTTGTGCCCATAGGGTGTAGGGGTTCGAGTCCCCTTCTCGGTACCAATTGAAGCAAGAGAGCCCGCTTTAAGCGGGCTTTCTTGTAGGTGGAGGTTGGATTGACCCTCAAGGGGGTTCGGTCTTATACTTTCGCCCCAGCTTTGTCGCGGGGTGGAGCAGCTTGGTAGCTCGTCGGGCTCATAACCCGAAGGTCGTTGGTTCAAATCCAGCCCCCGCAACCAGCTTCAGCGGAGCCCCTTTTCAGGGGCTTTTTGCTAGCCAACAGTTTTCGGCGTCGTTGTCCTACGGCGCTTTCAGGGATGGGCGCTTCGCCCATTTTTTATTTGCACAGCATGCACGAGGGGGTTCAGGTGTCGAGCAAGCTAGAACAGTTGCAGGCCTTGTTGGCCCCAGTGGTCGAGGGGCTGGGCTATCAGTGCTGGGGGATCGAATACGTCTCCCAAGGTAAGCATTCGGTACTGCGTATCTACATCGACAAGGAAGGCGGCATTCTGGTGGAGGACTGCGAAGCGGTCAGCCGTCAGGCCAGCGCCATCCTGGATGTGGAAGACCCGATCAGCAGTGAATACACCCTCGAGGTTTCCTCTCCAGGCATGGATCGCCCGCTGTTCACTCTGGAACAGTTTGCCTCGCATGCCGGCGAGCAAGTGAAGATCAAGCTGCGTACGCCCTTCGAAGGTCGTCGTAACTTCCAGGGCCTTCTCCGCGGTGTGGAGGAGCAGGATGTGGTGGTCCAGGTGGATAACCATGAGTTCCTGCTGCCGATCGACTCGATCGACAAGGCCAATATTATTCCCAGTTTTGACTGAGACGTGCCGGGCCCGGCGGAAATTTACGGGCCCAATGGCTTGCGCAAGGCGAGGCGTACGATGAGCAAAGAAGTACTGCTGGTTGTTGAATCGGTATCCAACGAAAAGGGTGTACCGCCCGGCGTCATTTTCGAGGCGCTGGAAGTGGCTCTGGCCACTGCAACCAAAAAGCGTTTTGAGGACGAAGTCGACCTGCGTGTGGAAATCAACCGCCACACCGGTAGCTACGAAACGTTCCGTCGTTGGACGGTCGTCGAGGAAGCGGATCTGGATGATCCGGCAATCGAGGTCTGGCCAGCAAAAATTCAGGAAAGTCATCCTGAAGCCAAAGTTGGCGACGTGATCGAAGAGAAGATCGAATCGATCGAGTTCGGTCGCATTGCTGCGCAAACCGCCAAGCAAGTCATCGTGCAGAAGGTTCGCGAAGCTGAGCGCGCCCAGGTGGTCGACGCCTACCGCGAACGCGTTGGCGAGATCATCTCCGGTACCGTGAAGAAGGTCACCCGCGACAACGTCATCGTCGACCTGGGCAACAACGCCGAAGCGCTGCTGGCCCGTGAAGACATCATCCCCCGTGAGACCTTCCGGGTCGGTGTGCGCCTGCGTGCACTGCTCAAGGAAATCCGCACCGAGAACCGTGGCCCGCAGCTGATCCTGTCGCGCACCGCGCCGCAGATGCTGATCGAGCTGTTCCGCATCGAAGTGCCGGAAATCGCCGAAGGCCTTATCGAAGTCATGGCCGCCTCCCGTGATCCGGGATCGCGTGCCAAGATCGCCGTCCGCTCCAAGGACAAGCGCATCGACCCACAAGGTGCCTGTATCGGCATGCGTGGTTCGCGCGTCCAAGCCGTATCCGGCGAGTTGGGTGGCGAGCGTGTGGATATCGTCCTCTGGGACGAGAACCCGGCGCAGTTCGTCATCAACGCCATGTCGCCGGCAGAGGTTGCCGCGATCATCGTTGACGAAGACGCCCATGCGATGGATATCGCCGTTGGTGCCGACAACCTGGCTCAGGCCATTGGTCGTGGCGGTCAGAACGTTCGTCTGGCCAGTCAGCTGACCGGCTGGACCCTGAACGTGATGACCGAGTCGGACATCCAGGCCAAGCAACAGGCTGAAACCGGCGACATCCTGCGTAATTTTGTTGAGGAACTGGAAGTCGACGAAGAACTGGCACAAGTGCTGGTCGACGAAGGCTTCACCAACCTTGAAGAAATTGCCTACGTACCGTTGGAAGAAATGCTCAACATCGATGGCTTTGACGAAGAAATCGTCAATGAGCTCCGCGCTCGAGCCAAGGACCGTTTGTTGACCAAGGCCATCGCTACCGAAGAAAAACTGGCAGACGCCCATCCGGCCGAAGACCTGCTCTCCCTCGAGGGCATGGACAAGGACCTGGCGGCCGAACTGGCGGTGCGCGGCGTGGTTAACCGCGAAGACCTGGCCGAGCAGTCGATCGACGATCTGCTCGACATCGACGGCATCGACGAAGAGCGTGCCGGCAAGTTGATCATGGCCGCCCGAGCCCACTGGTTCGAGTAATTAGGCGCGGCCTGAGGAGAGAAGTGCATGACGCAAGTCACGGTGAAAGAACTGGCCCAAGAGGTCGAGGCACCGGTAGAGCGCCTGCTGCAGCAGATGCGTGAGGCAGGTCTGCCGCACACCGACGCCGGTCAGGTAGTGACCGACAATGAGAAGCAGACCCTGCTGACTCATTTGAAAAGCAGCCACAAGAGCAAGGCGGAAGAGCCGCGCAAGATTACCTTGCAGCGCAAAACCACCAGCACCCTGCGTGTCGCCGGTAGCAAGAGCATCAGCGTAGAAGTACGCAAGAAGAAAGTATTCGTGCAGCGCAGCCCGGAAGAGATCCAGGCTGAGCAGAAGCGCGAGCAGGAAGAGCGCCGCGCGGCTGAAAACGCCGCTCGCGAGAAGGTCGAAGCCGAAGTGCGTCAGCGCAACGAGGAGCAGGCACGCCGTCAGGCCGCCGAAGCCCCGGCCGCTGCCCCGGTAGCCAAGGCCGAGCCTGCCGCTGTTGCTGCCCCGGTAGTGGCCAATGCGCCGGTGTCCGAAGACGCCGCCGCGCGTGCTGCCGAGCGCAAGAAAGACGAGACCCGTCGCAACGAAAGCCGCAGCCGTGATGACGATCGTCGTGGTGGTGGCCCAGCTGCTGCCGGCCGTGGCGAAGCGCCGCGCATGTCGGTCAAGGTCAAGGTCAAGGAGAAGGAAAAGGCTCCGACTCCACGCGCCGCGCCACGCACCACCGAAGAAGAAAGCGATGGTTTCCGTCGTGGTCGCGGTGGCAAGAGCAAAGGCAAGAAGCGCAACCAGCATGGCTTCCAGAGCCCGTCCGGCCCCGTCATCCGTGACGTGACCATCGGCGAGACCATCACGGTTTCGGACCTGGCCCAGCGCATGTCGGTCAAAGGTGCTGAAGTCGTCAAGTTC
This sequence comes from Pseudomonas sichuanensis, assembly GCF_024749065.1. Lineage (NCBI taxonomy): Bacteria > Pseudomonadati > Pseudomonadota > Gammaproteobacteria > Pseudomonadales > Pseudomonadaceae > Pseudomonas > Pseudomonas sichuanensis. The sequence continues at coordinate 829,296 of NZ_CP087185.1, forward strand.
ATGTTCAAGATGGGCACTCCGGTCACCATCAACCAGGTGCTCGACCAGGAAACCGCTCAGCTGGTAGCAGAAGAGCTGGGTCACAAGGTCACCCTGGTCAGCGATACCGCCCTGGAAGACTCCCTGGCCGAATCGCTGAAGTTCGAAGGTGAAGTCGAATCGCGCGCGCCGGTCGTTACCGTCATGGGTCACGTTGACCATGGTAAGACCTCGCTGCTCGACTACATCCGTCGTGCCAAGGTTGCTGCTGGCGAAGCCGGTGGCATCACCCAGCACATCGGTGCCTACCACGTCGAAACCGACCGTGGCATGGTCACCTTCCTCGACACCCCAGGCCACGCTGCGTTTACTCAGATGCGTGCCCGTGGTGCCAAGGCCACCGACATCGTCATCCTGGTGGTGGCGGCGGACGACGGCGTGATGCCGCAGACCCGCGAAGCCGTTCAGCATGCCAAGGCTGCTGGCGTGCCGCTGGTGGTTGCCGTGAACAAGATCGACAAGCCGGGTGCCGACCTCGATCGCATCCGCAACGAGCTGGCCGTCGAAGGCGTCACCTCCGAGGACTGGGGTGGTGACACTCCGTTCGTCAAGGTGTCGGCGAAGATGGGTACCGGTGTCGACGAACTGCTCGAAGCCGTACTGCTGCAGGCCGAGATTCTCGAACTGACCGCCACCCCGACGGCTCCAGGTCGCGGTGTCGTGGTTGAATCGCGTCTGGACAAAGGCCGTGGCCCGGTTGCCACCATCCTGGTTCAGGACGGCACCCTGCGTCAGGGCGACATGGTCCTGGTCGGCTCCAACTATGGCCGCGTGCGTGCCATGCTCGACGAGAACGGCAAGCCTGTGAAGGAAGCTGGCCCGTCGATCCCGGTCGAGATCCTCGGCCTGGATGGCACTCCGGACGCCGGTGACGAAATGTCCGTGGTGGCCGACGAGAAGAAAGCCCGTGAAGTTGCCCTGTTCCGTCAAGGCAAGTTCCGTGAGGTCAAGCTGGCTCGTGCTCACGCCGGCAAGCTGGAAAACATCTTCGAGACCATGGGTCAGGAAGAGAAGAAGACCCTCAACATCGTCCTCAAGACCGATGTGCGTGGCTCCCTGGAAGCGCTGCAGGGCTCGCTCGGCGGCCTGGGCAACGACGAAGTTCAGGTGCGTGTGATCGGTGGCGGCGTCGGTGGTATCACCGAGAGCGACGCCAACCTGGCACTGGCCTCGAACGCGGTGCTGTTCGGCTTCAACGTGCGTGCCGATGCCGGTGCGCGCCGGATCGTCGAGCAGGAAGGTCTGGATATGCGTTACTACAACGTGATCTACGACATCATCGAAGACGTCAAGAAAGCCCTGACCGGCATGCTCGGCAGCGATGTTCGCGAGAACATCCTGGGTGTCGCCGAAGTGCGTGACGTGTTCCGTTCGCCGAAGTTCGGCGCCATCGCTGGCTGTATGGTCATCGAGGGTACCGTGTACCGCAACCGTCCGATCCGCGTACTGCGCGACGACGTTGTGATCTTCGAAGGCGAGCTGGAATCGCTGCGTCGCTTCAAGGACGATGCTTCCGAAGTGCGTAACGGCATGGAGTGCGGTATTGGCGTCAAGAGCTACAACGACGTCAAGGTCGGCGACAAGATCGAAGTCTTCGAGAAAGTCCAGGTGGCTCGTACCCTTTAAGGGCGAGCCCGCTGCCAACCCCCGTCGTACGGCGGTTGGCAGCGCCTCTGCAGGTAGCGCCCGGTCAGGCTTGTGTCTGAACCGGGCGTTTGCCGCTTTAGAAACAGGTAGCAAAAATGGCAAAAGAATACAGCCGTACCCAACGTATCGGCGATCAGATGCAGCGCGAGCTGGCCGAACTGATCCGCCGCGAAGTCAAGGACCCACGCGTGGGCCTGGTGACCATCACCGCCGTCGACGTCAGCCGCGACGTGGGCCATGCCAAGGTCTTCATCACCGTCATGGGTGAAGAAACCCCGGACGCCGTGCAGCAGTCGCTCAAGGCCCTCAACAGTGCCGCCAGCTTCCTGCGCCTGCACCTGGGCCGCTCGATGCAGCTGCGCAGCGTGCCGCAACTGCATTTCCACTTCGATGAAAGCGTCAGCCGTGGCGTGCACCTGTCGGCACTGATCGAGCGGGCGGTCGCCGAAGACCGTCTGCACAAGGATGCCGACGAGCCGGGCGCCAAGGAGTAAGCGGTGGCCCAGGTCAAACGTATCCGCCGCAACGTCAGCGGCATCATCCTGCTCGACAAGCCGCTGGGGTTCACCTCCAACGCCGCGTTGCAGAAGGTCCGCTGGTTGCTCAATGCCGAGAAGGCCGGCCACACCGGCAGCCTCGACCCACTGGCCAGCGGCGTGCTGCCGCTGTGCTTCGGTGAAGCGACCAAGTTCTCGCAGTACCTGCTCGAGTCCGACAAGGGCTACGAAACGGTCATGCAGATGGGGCAGACTACCAACACCGGTGATGCCGAGGGCGAAGTCCTGCAGACCCGTGAGGTGACCGTCGGTCGCGCCGACATCGAGGCAGTGCTGCCGCGTTTTCGCGGCCCGATCAGCCAGATACCGCCGATGTACTCGGCGCTCAAGCGTGACGGCCAGCCGCTTTACAAGCTGGCACGTGCAGGAGAGGTAGTGGAGCGCGAGGCGCGTTCTGTTACTATTGGCCGCTTGGAGTTGCTCGAGTGCGAAGGCACCCGTGCACGGCTGAGCGTAGGATGCAGCAAAGGCACCTATATCCGTACCCTGGTGGAGGATATTGGCGAGGCACTTGGCTGTGGCGCCTATGTCGCCGAACTGCGCAGGACCCAGGCCGGGCCCTTCGCACTGGCACAGACCGTGACCCTCGAGGAGCTCGAACAGGCCCACGCCGAAGGTGGCAACGAAGCGCTCGATCGCTTCCTCATGCCGTCCGACAGCGGGCTGCAGGACTGGCCGCTGTTGAGCCTTTCCGAGCACAGTGCGTTCTACTGGCTGCACGGCCAGGCCGTACGTGCTCCGGATGCGCCGCAGTTCGGCATGGTCCGCGTACAGGATCACAACGGTCGCTTCATCGGTATCGGTGAAGTGAGCGAAGACGGGCGCGTGGCGCCGCGTCGGCTGATTCGGTCGGAATGACCGGAACCGCAGGCCCAGGCTTCGGCTAAAGCCTGCGGATACAAGGGTGGCTGTCAGTAGGCACGGTCACACCTTTTTTATTAATACAGGGATCAAGTCCCTGGCCTATTGGACCCCGCTTGCGGGATCCGTTTATCAGGAGAAGCCACATGGCCCTCAGCGTTGAAGAAAAAGCTCAAATCGTTGCCGACTACCAGCAAGCTGCTGGCGATACTGGTAGCCCGGAAGTTCAGGTTGCTCTGCTGACCGCGAACATCAACAAGCTGCAAGGCCACTTCAAGGCCAACGGCAAAGACCACCACTCGCGTCGTGGCCTGATCCGTATGGTTAACCAGCGTCGTAAGCTGCTGGACTACCTGAAGGGCAAAGACACCACTCGTTACAGCGCCCTGATCGGTCGCCTGGGCCTGCGTCGCTAATAGCGGCCTGGTCAGTGGTGTGCATGGCGGACTCATCGGCAACGCTGCCTGGCAGCGTTTCCGTTGGGCACGCCATGCGTATCTTCGAGGTTGGCAGCCTGGCAATGCCGAGCGGGATTTCCGCTCGGCGCCAGGCTCCCAGCCTCGTGTTGTATCTGGACGGTCAATGGGGCCGATTCCCTGTTCTGCCCAAGAATTCGCAAGAAACCAGTTCCCCCAGAGCCACTGAAAAAGGTAGGAAACCGTGAACCCGGTAATCAAGCAATTCCAGTTCGGTCAATCGACCGTTACCCTCGAAACGGGCCGCATTGCCCGTCAGGCCACCGGCGCTGTGCTGGTCACCGTCGACAACGATGTCACCGTGCTGGTGACCGTGGTCGGTGCCAAGCAGGCAGACCCGAGCAAGGGCTTCTTCCCGCTGTCCGTGCACTACCAGGAAAAGACCTACGCCGCTGGCAAGATCCCAGGTGGTTTCTTCAAGCGTGAAGGCCGCCCATCCGAAAAAGAAACCCTGACTTCGCGCCTGATCGACCGCCCGATCCGCCCGCTGTTCCCAGAAGGTTTCATGAACGAAGTGCAGGTCGTCTGCACCGTGGTTTCCACCAGCAAGAAGACCGATCCGGACATCGCTGCGATGATCGGTACCTCGGCTGCCCTGGCCATTTCCGGCATTCCGTTCGAAGGCCCGATCGGCGCCGCCCGCGTTGCCTTCCACGAAAGCACCGGCTACCTGCTGAACCCGACTTACGAGCAGCAGGCCGCTTCGAGCCTGGACATGGTCGTAGCCGGTACCGCCGATGCCGTACTGATGGTTGAATCGGAAGCCAAAGAGCTGACCGAAGACCAGATGCTGGGCGCCGTGCTGTTCGCCCACGACGAATTCCAGGCCGTGATCAAGGCTGTCAAAGAGCTGGCTGCCGAAGCCGCCAAGCCGACCTGGGACTGGAAACCGGCCGTTGCCAACACCGAGCTGTTCAACGCCATCCGCGCCGAGTTCGGCGAGGCGGTCTCCCAGGGCTACACCATCACCGTCAAGGCCGACCGTTACGCGCGCCTGGGCGAGCTGCGCGACCAGGCGGTTGCCAAGTTCTCCGGTGAAGAAGGCCAGCCATCGGCCGGTGAAGTCAAAGACATCTTCGGCGAGATCGAATACCGCACCGTTCGCGAGAACATCGTCAACGGCAAGCCACGTATCGACGGCCGCGACACCAAGACCGTGCGCCCGCTGAACATCGAAGTCGGCGTACTGCCGAAGACCCACGGTTCGGCCCTGTTCACCCGTGGCGAAACCCAGGCCCTGGTGGTTGCCACCCTCGGCACCGCGCGTGACGCCCAGCTGCTGGACACCCTCGAAGGCGAGAAGAAAGACCCCTTCATGCTGCACTACAACTTCCCACCGTTCTCGGTAGGCGAGTGTGGTCGCATGGGCGGTGCTGGCCGTCGCGAAATCGGTCACGGCCGTCTGGCCCGTCGTTCGGTCCAGGCCATGCTGCCGGCCGCTGACGTGTTCCCGTACACCATCCGCGTCGTATCGGAAATCACCGAGTCCAACGGCTCCAGCTCCATGGCTTCGGTCTGTGGCGCTTCCCTGGCCCTGATGGACGCTGGTGTGCCGATGAAAGCACCGGTGGCCGGTATCGCCATGGGCCTGGTCAAGGAAGGCGAGAAGTTCGCCATTCTGACCGACATCCTGGGTGACGAAGACCACCTGGGCGACATGGACTTCAAGGTAGCCGGTACCGCCAAAGGTGTTACCGCGCTGCAGATGGACATCAAGATCAACGGCATCACCGAAGAGATCATGGAAATCGCCCTGGGCCAGGCCCTGGAAGCGCGCCTGAACATCCTCGGCCAGATGAACCAGATCATTGGCCAGTCGCGCACCGAGCTGTCGGCTAACGCACCGACCATGATCGCGATGAAGATCGACACCGACAAGATCCGTGACGTCATCGGTAAAGGCGGCGCCACCATCCGCGGCATCTGTGAAGAAACCAAGGCTTCGATCGACATCGAAGACGACGGTTCGATCAAGATCTTCGGCGAAACCAAGGAAGCGGCTGAAGCTGCCAAGCAGCGCATCCTGGGCATCACCGCAGAAGCCGAGATCGGCAAGATCTATGTCGGTAAGGTCGAGCGTATCGTCGACTTCGGCGCCTTCGTCAACATCCTGCCGGGCAAGGACGGCCTGGTGCACATCTCCATGCTCAGCGATGCGCGTGTAGAGAAGGTCACCGACATCCTGAAGGAAGGCCAGGAAGTCGAAGTTCTGGTACTGGACGTGGACAACCGCGGCCGTATCAAACTGTCGATCAAAGACGTCGCCGCTGCCAAGGCATCGGGCGTCTAAGCATTTCGATGCTGGAAAGAAGGACCCTTCGGGGTCCTTTTTTTATGGGCGTCGGTCATGCCCGTCGAACCGCTGGAGGCTGGGCACATTCCCTGCGGGCGAGCTTGCAACTTGCACTCAACAATACCCTCATACTTGCAAATTGCACGATCCATCATGTCGTGCGATTTTTATAAGTAACTGATTTATAAGGCTTAATTAAAATGCAAAAACCTGGCACAGCCCCTGCAACATCACTCCTACCTGACGCCAGGAACCACGGCGCAGACCTTTCGAAAAACAGGAGTGACTCTCATGAAGAAATTCGCCATTGCTGCCGCTACTGCTACCGCTCTGACCCTGACCATGGCTAACGCGGCGTTTGCTGCCCAGTCCACCCAGGCCCCGATGACGCTTGCGGCCGGTGAGGTGACCAAAGCCAAGGAAGCTACCTCCGATACCTGGATCACCACCAAGGTGAAGGCTGACCTGATGACCGAGAAAGGCGTACCGGGCAGCGATATCAAGGTCGAAACCAACAAGGGCGTTGTGTCGCTGTCGTCCGAAACGGCGATTACCGATGCGCAGAAAGAGATGGCAATCGCCATCGCCAAGAAAATCAAGGGCGTACAGGCCGTCTCGGCTGATGGCCTGAAGTCCGAATAAGGGATGTCCCGTCGGCCAAAGGGAATTGGCCACCTTTCACGCAAAAGCCCCGGCACCTGCCGGGGCTTTTGCTTATGCATCAGACCCCGGGATTGCGGGCGATCACATCACTCTCGAAGCACACCTGTTCCAGGATCAACGGCTCCACCAATGGCCGGCTGTCGCGAAAGTGCGCGGTCTGGGTATGGGCCTCGTAGGCCGCGTCGTCGCGGTAGATCTCGTACAGGTAGATCACCTGCGGGTCTTCGCGGTCCACCGACACATCGAACACCAGGCAGCCTGGCTCGGTAGCGACCGAGGCAGCCGCATTGGCTTTGATGGCGCTGAGAAAGGCTTCGGTCGTACCGGGCTTCACGCGCGTCTTGATAAACAGGCTATACACAGGCGCTTCCTTTTGTTTTAAATTCGCACTCGAATTGTATACAAAAATGGAGTCCTGACCATGACCGATCTACCTGCCCGCCCGGGCCGACTCAACGGCCTGCGCCACATTGCCCTGCTGGTGCCCAATCTGGAGGAGTGCGAGCGCTTCTATGTCGATGTGCTGGGCATGGAAGTACTCAATCGCGCCAACGAGGACCTGGTCTATCTCACCTGCGGTAACGACAACCTCTCGTTGGGGCGCGGCGCAGGCGCTGCCAATGGCCTGCAAACCCTGGATCACTATGGCTTCATCGTCGACAGCGTGGAGGAGCTGGAGGCCTGGTACCAGTACTTCAAGGCCCAAGGCGTGACCTTGCTTGACCGCCCGTTCAACCATGGCGACGGTGCGCGCAGCTTCCATTTGCTGGACCCGGCGGGGAACAAGGTACAGCCGCTGTATCACCCGTCGGTGTCGGGGCAGCGGTTGGTTTGAGTGTTTGATTTATGGCGATCGCAGGTGTGGCTGATCCTGCGCCGCTGGGAGCGACTTATCTGTGCTGTGGCTGTCGGCCTCATCGCCGGCAAGCCGGCTCCCACAGGTACGGCGCTGACCTTGACGATCACGCGATCCCTGTGGGAGCTGGCTTGTCGTGGCGACGAACCGCAGCGATGAGCTCAGCACAGGCCTCATCAAGCGGTATGGGCGTATGCCAAGTTACTCGGCATCCAGATGCAGCGGCGTTACCACCCGGCCATCGCTCTCGGCCTGGCCGAGGGATGCGTCGATGAAGTACACCCGGTCATCTTCGAGCTGCCCTTTGTCCACCAGGTAGTCCTTGATGCTGCTGGCCCGTTCCTGGCCGAGGGTACGCAGCAGCGGGGCACTCTCGGCCCAGGACTTGATCACCGCCTCGCGCAGCTTGGTGGTGCGCTCATCACGACCGAGCTTTTCCCACTCGGCGGGCGGTTGCTGCTTCAGCCGGGTGCGGTAGATACCTTCGAGCATGGGCGGCTTGTCGCTGTCATCAACCACCAGCAGGGACGGGTTGGCCGGCACCTTGTCGCCACGGCGCTGCAGTACCTTGTACCAGGTGGCCTGGTATTCGCGCTCCAGGCGCTGCTGGGCGATCAGCGGGCCATCGCTGCCCTGGGCGGCGGTACCTTCGATCTCCAGGCGCAGCTCCGGGCGCGACTTGAGCGCAGAGGCCAGTTTGTCCAGCGAGGCCTGGGCGTCGCTGCTGAGCTCGCTTGAACCTGCGGCGAACGAGACATTGCCCAGATCTTCCGCACCACCGCCAGAGACCAACCCGCCGATGAACTTGAACGGCGCCTGGGCGGCGCGCAGCACCAGGTTGCGCAGGGTCTGCCAGACGATCGGCATCACGCTGAACTGCGGGTTGTTGAGGTCGCCGGAGATCGGCAGTTCGATGGAGATCTTGCCCTCGGTATCCTTGAGCAGCGCCACTGCCAGGCGGATCGGCAGGTCCACCGCGTCCGGGCTGTCGACCTTCTCGCCCAGTTGCAGTTGCTCGACCACCAGCTTGTTCTCGGCTTTCAGCTGGCCGTTGGTGATCAGGTAATGCAGGTCAAGGTTCAGGCGCCCCTTGCGGATGCGGAAGCCCGCGAACTTGCCCGAGTAGGGGGTCAGGGTGGTCAGTTCGACGCGCTTGAAGCTGGTGGCGATATCCAGGCTGGCCAGCGGGTTGAACGGGTTGAGCGCGCCCTTGATGGTCACCGGCGCGTAACGGTCGACCTTGCCTTTGATGTCCACCTTGGCCGGTTGCGGCTTGCGGTTGTCGAGGGTGCCGACCTGGCCGTTGAGCTGTTGCACGGCGGTGGCGAAGTTGGGGGTCAGGGTCAGGTCGGCGAAGTTGGCCGAGCCGTCGTTGATGCTGATCTGGCCGATGCGGATGCCCAGCGGCTTGCTGCTGCCGGCAGTGGCGGGCTTGCTCTGGGAGGCCGCAGGCGCCCCGGCGGGTTGCGGGATCAGCAGGTCACTGACGTTGGTGGTGCGGTCTTCGTTGATGATGAAGCGCGCATAGGGTTGCAGCAGGGTCACCTTGTCGATCGACAGGGCGTCGCCATGCACATAGGACAGGCCATCGACGTTGACCTGCTGCCATTTGACGAAGTCGCGGTTCTTGATGGTGTCCAGGGTGTGCAGCTGGTTGACCTGGGCCTTGCCGCCAATGTCGAACGCCAGCGGCTCGGTGCTCTTCAGGTTCACTTTGAGGTCGCTGGACAGCATGCCGCTGCGCAGTTCCAGGCGAATGAACGGGCTGATGTAGGCCTGGGCCACGCGCAGGTCGATGTCGCGGGTGGCCACATCGAGCTTGGCGGTGATCGGTGCAAGGTTGACCTCGCCTGCGGCCTGCAGTTTGCCCTGCTTGCCCACGCCGGTATCGAGCTTGAGGGTGAAGGGCGACTGGTTGAGGCTGTCGAAGTTCTGCAGGTCGAGGTTGAGCGGGCCGACGTCCAGGGCCACAGGTTCCTTCTGGCTGCGGTCGGCCAGATGGATCATGTAGTTGCGCGCCTGTACGTCCTTGAGCAATACCTGCCAGGGCTTGCTCGGCGCCTTGGCGGCCTTTTCCTTGTCGGTGGGTTCGGCGGCAGCAGGCTCGGCCTTTTCCTTGGGGGTGGCCTTGGCCGGCTGGCTGGCGAACAGCTTCTGCCAGTCGAGCTGGCCATCCTTCTCCAGCGCCGCCCAGGTTTCGAGTTTTTCGCTGCGGATCTTGCCGACGGTCACCAACTGCTTGGCCAGGTCGATGGACGTTTCGCTGACCTCCAGGCTGGCCAGGCGCGCCAGCGGTCGGCCGTCGGGGGCCTTGATGGCGAACGGCGCAATGCGCACGGCGGTCTGGTCCAGCAACAGCTCGGTCTCTTTGGCCAGGCTGAGCTTGTAATGGGTGTCGAGGTTGATGACGCCATCTTCCAGCACCAGGGGCACAGCGTCGCGTACGTAGGGCCAGAACGCTTTCATCTTGCCGTCGGTGACTTTCAGCGTGCCTTCGGAGGCGATCGGCGCGAGGCTTAGGGTACCGCTCCAATCGATGCGCCCGCCGTTGGGGCCGTTGGCCACCAGGGTCATGTCGGCGTTGTCGTCAGGCAGGGTACTGAGGTTCTTGAGCTCCAGGTTCATCGAGTCGTAGATGAACTCGATCGGCTCGCTGGGGCGCTGGTCCTCGAAGTGCAGGTAGCCTTCGCTGAGCTTGATGCTGCCGATGCGCAGCGGGAATGGGTCGCTGGGTGGCTCTTCGGCTTTTGGCTCACTGGGTGGCAGCTTGAACAGCTGGGTCAGGTTGAGGCTGCCATCCTTGGCGAACAGCAGCTCGGTGCGCGGCTTGTCCAGCTCAACGGCTTCCAGGTGCAGGGCCTTGGTCCACAGGCTGTCGAGTGCCAGGTTGGCGTACAGCCGTTCGAAACCGACCTGCTCCTTGCCGGGCTCACCAATCTGCAGGCCCCACAGCGTCAGCTCGAGGCTGAACGGGTTGAGTTCGATGCGCTGCAGGTGCGCCGGCACGGTGGCGTGCTGCGCCAACTGCTGGTTGGCAATGCGCAGTGCGATGCCGGGGAGAATAAGGAAGCCGAGCAGGCTGTACAGGGCCACCAGGGCCAGCAATGCGCCGAAGGCGCGAGTCAATCCTTTGTGCATGTGTCGCTTCGTCTGTAGCAGGCTGGAGTGCTTGGAGTATGGCACGTTCAACAGGTTCCGCCGGGGTCGGAAAACACCTCATTCAATCCCCATGCGCCGCCTTGCGCGGTGCGCCGAACCGTCGCGCATGGCCCAGCGCAGCACCGGGGCGGTGTTGGCCAGGCCCAGGCGGATCAGGCGCCTGGCCAGCAGGCCTTGCTGCAGGCCTAGCATCTGCTGGGCCCAGCCTGGCAGCAGGTCCGCTCCCGCTTTAAGCATCAGTTTGCCCACCGGCTCGGCCATGCGGCTGGGTGCCGGCGCCTTGAACAGGATGTCGATCACTTCCAGGCTGCGGGCATCACAGAGCAGCTGTGGGCGCATGCGTTGCAGGTAGTCCTCGACCTGGCTGCAGGAGCGCGGCACGTCGCGGGCGCCCAGGCGCTCGGCGATCAGGGCGATCTCGTTGTAGTAGGCGTCCTGATCGGCACGGGGCAGGCCGGGGTTGCGGTAGCGCAGATGGGCGGCGAGAAAGCTGCTCACTTCGGCCACATGCACCCAGGTCAACAGGTCGGGGTCGCTGGCGGCATAAGGGCGCCCGTCCGCGGCGGTGCCGACCACCTTGAGATGGATGGTGCGTACCTTGTCGATGAGCCACTCGGCGTCGCGGGTCGAGCCGAACGTGGTGCCGGAGATGAACTGGCTGGTACGGCGCAGGCGGCCGAGCAGGTCTTCGCGAAAGTTCGAATGGTCCCACACGCCAGCCAGTGCCAGTGGGTGCAGCAACTGCAACATCAACGCACTGATGCCACCCACCAGCATGCTCGGGAAGTCGCCGTGCACCTGCCAGCTGATGCTCTGAGGGCCGAACAGCCCTGGGTCGCCTTTGGGCGATTCCAGGTCGAGCTGGCCGAGGGCCAGCCCGGTAAGGCTCATGACCTGGGTTTCGATGCGGCGGCGTAGGGCTTCCATGGCGACCTTGCGGGCAGGGCAGCCCTGCCCGGGCCGCGGGTTACTGGTTGAGACGCTTGTCGATCAGGCCCTGGACCACGCTCGGGTCGGCGAGGGTGGAGGTATCTCCCAGGTTGTCCAGTTCGTTGCAGGCGATCTTGCGCAGTATACGCCGCATGATCTTGCCTGAGCGGGTCTTGGGCAGGGCCGGGGCCCACTGGATCAACTCCGGCTTGGCGAAACTGCCGATCTCCTTGCTGACCAGCGCCAGTAACTCGGCCTTGAGCGCATCGTCCGGGGTGACACCGTTCATGGGGGTGACGAAGGCATACACGCCCTGGCCTTTGAGGTCGTGGGGGTAACCCACCACCGCAGCTTCGGCGACACTGTCGTGCAGCACCAGCGCGCTCTCGACCTCGGCGGTGCCGATGCGGTGGCCGGAAACATTGATCACATCGTCGATGCGCCCGGTGATCCAGTAGTCGCCATCGGCGTCGCGGCGGGCGCCGTCGCCGGTGAAGTAATAGCCGGGCAGGGGTTTGAAGTAGGTGTCGACCATGCGCTGATGGTCGCCATAGACACTGCGGATCTGCCCTGGCCAACTGGCCTTGATCGCCAGCAGCCCGGCGCCGGGGCCTTCGATGAGCTTGCCTTTTTCGTCCAGTAATACAGGTTGCACGCCGAACATGGGCTGGGTGGCGCAGCCGGGCTTGAGGCGCTGGGTGCCGGGGAGAGGGGTGAGCATGATGCCGCCAGTCTCGGTCTGCCACCAGGTGTCGACGATGGGGCAGCGCTGCTGCCCGACCGCCTCGAAATACCACTCCCAGGCTTCGGGGTTGATCGGTTCGCCGACGCTGCCGAGCAGGCGCAGGCTCTGGCGCGAGGTGCCTTGCAAGGGGCCTGAGCCTTCGCGCATCAAGGCGCGCAGGGCGGTGGGCGCGGTATAGAAGATATTCACCCGGTGCTTGTCCACCACCTGCCAGAAGCGCGAGGTGTCGGGGTAGTTGGGCACGCCCTCGAACATCAGCGAGATCGCCCCGTTGGCCAGCGGGCCGTAGACGATGTAGCTGTGGCCGGTTACCCAGCCGACATCGGCGGTGCACCAGAACACCTCGCCGTCGCGGTAATCGAACACCAGCTTGAAGGTCATCGTGGCCTGCAGCAGGTAGCCGGCGGTGCTGTGCAGCACGCCCTTGGGTTTGCCGGTGCTGCCGGAGGTGTAGAGGATGAACAGCGGGTCTTCGGCCGCCATGGGTTCGGGCGGGCAGTCATCGCCGGCCTTTTCGGTGGCCTCGTGGTACCAGAGGTCGCGGCCGTCGCTCCAGGCCACATCGCCCCCGGTGCGGCGCACCACCAGCACGCTGCTGACATTGGGGCAGTTGGCCAGGGCTTTGTCGACGTTCTGTTTGAGCGGTATGCGTTTGCCGCCACGCACCCCTTCGTCGGCCGTGATCACGGTGCGGCAGTCGGCGTCGAGGATGCGGTCACGCAGGGCGTCGGGCGAGAAACCGCCGAACACCACCGAGTGGATGGCGCCGATGCGTGTGCAGGCGAGCATGGCGTAGGCGGCTTCGGGGATCATCGGCATGTACAGGCACACGCGGCCGCCTTTCTTTACCCCGCGTGCTTTGAGCGCATTGGCCAGGCGGCAAACCTGGCGGTGCAGTTCGCGGTAGCTGATGGCCTTGCTGTCGTTCGGGTCGTCGCCTTCCCACAGCAAAGCCGTCTGCTCGCCGCGCTGGGCCAGGTGGCGATCGATGCAGTTGTAGGAGACGTTGAGCTGGCCGCCGTCGAACCAGCGCGCCGAGCCGGTATTCAGGTCGCATTGCTGCACGCTGGCCCAGGGCTTGATCCAGTCCAGGCGTTTGGCCTGTTCGGCCCAGAAAGTGTCGGGGTTTTCCACCGACTGGCGGTAGAGGCGGCGGTAGTCGTCGTCGGTCAATTCGGCGGCCTGGCAGACGGCCAGGGCCTGGGGGTAGTTGCGGATATCGAACATGGCGGGTGGTCCTGCTCTTGTTGGGGAGTGGGACTGCGGCGGCTATTCGATGGACAGTGTAGAAGGTGGGGGTGTTCCTGGAGGCGCGGAAATCGTGCGATCTGTGGGAGCGGCTTTAGCCGCGAAGCAGGCGGCGCGGTGGATGGCACCGGCTTCGCCGGTGTTCGCGGCTGAAGCCGCTCCCACAGGCCCGTGCAAATCCGCGAGTTATTTGCAGGCCTGTGAGAGCGGTCGTATATCAGCTAGACATCAACCGCGATGACGGCCGCGGAAGTAGTTGATCAGACCCTGGGTAGAGCCATCCTCGGCGCTTTCTTCGAGGCTGCCGACCAGGCGCTGATACACGCCCTTGCCCAGCTCCTTGCCCAGCTCCACGCCCCACTGGTCGAAGGCGTTGATACCCCAGATCACGCTCTGCACGAAGACCTTGTGCTCGTACATGGCCACCAGCGCGCCAAGCCGGCGCGGGCTGATGCGCTCGACCACCAGGGTATTGCTCGGGCGGTTGCCCGGGATCACCTTGTGCGGGGCGAGCTTGGCGATGTCGGCTTCGTTGAGGCCCTTGGCGCGCAGTTCGGCTTCGGCTTCCTCGCGGGTCTTGCCGAGCATCAGCGCCTGGCTCTGCGACAGGCAGTTGGCATACAGCCACTGGTGATGGTCGGCCACCGGATTGAAGCTCACCACCGGCACGATGAAGTCGGCCGGGATCATCTGGGTGCCCTGGTGCAGCAACTGGTGGTAGGCGTGCTGGCCGTTGCAGCCCACGCCGCCCCAGATCACCGGGCCGGTATCGGTTTTCACCGGGGTGCCGTCGGTCAGCACGCTCTTGCCGTTGGACTCCATGTCCAGCTGCTGCAGGTGCTTGGTGATGTTGCGCAGGTAGTGGTCGTACGGCAGGATCGCGTGGCTCTTGGCGCCCCAGAAGTTGCCGTACCACACGCCCAGCAGGGCCAGCAGCACCGGCATGTTCTTGTCGAACGGCGCGGTCTGGAAGTGCTGGTCCATGGTGTAGGCGCCGGACAGCAGCTCCTTGAAGTTGGCGGTGCCGATGGCCAGGGCAATCGGCAGGCCGATGGCCGACCACAGCGAGTAACGCCCGCCGACCCAGTCCCACATCGGGAAGATGTTCTCTTCGCGGATGCCAAAGGCCACGGCGGCGGCCTTGTTGCTCGACACGGCGATGAAGTGGCGGTAAAGCTCGGCTTCCGAACCACCCTGGGCCAGGTACCAGGTGCGGGCGGCCATGGCGTTCTTCAGGGTTTCGAGGGTGTTGAACGACTTCGACGAGACGATGAACAGGGTGGTTTCGGCGCGCAGGTTGGCCGACAGTTCATGGAATTCGCTGCCGTCGATGTTGGCCAGGTAGTGGCAACGGACACCGCGCTGGGCATAGGGCAGCAGGGCTTCGGAGACCAGTTCCGGGCCGAGGAACGAGCCGCCGATGCCGATGTTGACCACGTCGGTGATCGGTTTTTCGCTGTAGCCGCGCCACAGGCCGTCGTGGATGCGGCCGACCAGCTCGGTGATCTGGTTCAGCACTTTGTGCACTTCCGGCATCACGTTGGCGCCGTTGACGCTGAGCTTGTCACCGACCGGGCGGCGCAGCGCGGTGTGCAGCACCGGGCGGCCTTCCGAGCCGTTGATGATTTCGCCGCTGAACATCGACTTGATGGCGTCGCCCAGTTCGACTTCGTTGGCCAGGTTCACCAGCAGTTCGCGGGTCTGCTCGTTGATGAGGTTCTTCGAGTAGTCGAGGAACAACCCGCAACAGCTCAGGGAAAACTGTTCGAAGCGCTTGCCGTCGGCGGCGAAGGCTTCGCGCATGCTGAAGCCCTGCATGGCGTCGCGGTGTTGCTGAAGCGCCTGCCAGGCGGGCAGCGCCGTCACATCGTGGGGAGTACGGTAATACGCCATTGCGGATGGTTTCCTTGGTGCATGGTCAGGCTATGACACTGGCGATCTTTGCCAGTTGCAAGCTGCTCATTATAGGCATTGGTCGCAAAGCGGGAATGGGGGGGCGGGGGGCGGTGAATGAAATATTCTGGTTCCGTGGGAGCGGGCTTGCCCCGCGATACCGGCGCAGCCGGTGCCATCCATCGCGGGGCAAGCCCGCTCCCACGGAACCTCTATAAATCAATTGGTTAAAGCTGGGTCAGGCGGTCGTCGCTTCCAGGTGCAGGTACAGGTTGTCGATCAACCGGGTGTTACCCATGTACGCCGCCGCAATCACTACCAGGTCACGGTCATCGACCTGTGCCGGGCGCAGGGTCAGCGCATGGCGTACTTCCAGGTAGTCCTTACGGAACCCCGCCGCTTCGAGTTGCGCCTGCCCTTCAGCGATCAGCGCCGCGAAATCACGCTGGCCACGGCGAATGGCCTCTGCCATGCCGCTAAGGGTGCGATACAGCGCAGGCGCCGCCGCGCGCTGCTCGGCGCTCAGGTAACCATTGCGCGACGACAGCGCCAGGCCATCCTCGGCGCGCACGGTCGGCTCGCCAAGGATCTGGATCGGCATGTTCAGGTCGCGAACCATGGCGCGGATTACCGCCAGTTGCTGGAAGTCCTTCTCACCGAATACGGCAAGGTCGGGCTGGACCATGTTGAACAGCTTGCTGACCACGGTCGCCACGCCTTCGAAGTGCCCGGGGCGGCTGGCACCGCACAGGCCTTCGGACAACTGCGGCACGCTGACCCGGGTCTGCACGGCCATGCCATCGGGGTACATCTCCTCGACGGTGGGGGTGAACAGCAGGTGGCAGCCCGCTTGGAGCAGTTTTTCCTGATCGGCGGCGAGGGTGCGTGGGTATTTGTCCAGGTCTTCGCCGGCACCGAACTGCAGCGGGTTGACGAAGATGCTGGCAACCACGAAGTCGGCGCGCTGGGCGGCCTTGGTCACCAGCGCGGCGTGGCCGCTGTGCAGGTTGCCCATGGTCGGCACGAACGCGATGCGCTTGCCCTCGCCACGGGCACGGGCCACGGCGGCGCGCAGTTCAAGGACGGTCTTGACGGTATTCATGCGCTGAACCCATGTTCACTGGCGGGGAAACTGACGTCTTTCACGGCTTGCACATAGGCTTTGAACGCGCTGTCGATGTCCGGCTGGCCGGCCATGAAGTTCTTCACGAACTTCGGCACGCGGCCGCTGAGGGACAGGCCGAGCATGTCGTGCAGCACCAGCACCTGGCCATCGGTGGCGCTACCGGCACCGATACCGATCACCGGAATGGCCACTGCCTGGGTGATCTCTGCGGCCAGCTCGCTGGGCACGCACTCGAGCAGCAGCATGGCGGCGCCGGCTTGCTCCAGGGCGATGGCATCGGCGCGCATCTGCCGCGCCTGGGCTTCCTGGCGGCCTTGGACCTTGTAGCCGCCGAGCACGTTGACGGTCTGTGGCGTGAGGCCCATGTGCGCGCACACCGGCACGCCGCGTTCGGCCAGCAGGCGGATGGTCTCGGCCAGCCAGGCGGCGCCTTCGATCTTGACCATGTGGGCGCCGGCGCGCATCAACTGGGCGGCGTTGCTGAACGCCAGCTCAGGGGTGGCATGGGCCATGAAGGGCAGGTCGCTGAGGATCAGCGCGCCGTCGTTGCCGCGTTTGACGCAGGCGGTGTGGTAGGCCATGTCGTCGTTGCTGACGGGCAGGGTGCTGTCATGCCCTTGCAGGACCATTCCCAGGGAGTCGCCCACCAGCAGGATTTCCACGCCGGCCTGGCTTGCGGCCTTGGCGAAGGTTGCGTCATAGCAGGTCAGCATGGTGATTTTTTCACCCTTGGCCTTCAGGCCATGCAGGGTGGTCAGGGTTACTTCAGGCATGTAGGGGCATCCTCGTTCAGGCGCTGTGAAAGACAACTGCGTACAACGCGTGTATTCATCAAGCGGAGCGGCACATCATCGTCTGTGATGTTCGGGCACAGGTCCGTCCGGGCCTAAATGGGTGATTGCGGCATAGTGGCGCCGCGGGACGCCTATAGTCGTGAGCGGGGTGGGGGAAGTCAATGACCCGTGTTACCGCATTGTTACGCGGTGGGTGTTACTGGCGTTACCGCCGTCTGAAACGCCCGTTTTACAGGCGTTCCAGGCCGACGAACGGGCAATCCTGAAGCATTTGCTGCAGGCTGCGGCCATCGGCGAGGCGGAAGTCGGCGTCGACCAGCTCGGCGAGCGGGTAGAGCACGAAGGGGCGGGCGTGCATGTGGTAATGCGGTACTTTCAGGCGCGGCACGTCGATGAGCTGGTCACCGAACAGCAGCACGTCCAGGTCGAGGGTGCGCGGCCCCCAGCGTTCCTGGCGGACCCGGCCCTGGTCGTTCTCGATGGCTTGCAGGGCGTCGAGCAGGTCAAGCGGCGCCAGCCGGGTATCGATGGCCGCCACGGCATTGGTGTAGCGCGGCTGGCCGGGCAGCAGCGAGTCGCTGGTGTACAGCGCCGAAGCCGCTGCCAGGCGAGTGTCGGCCAGCACATCCAGCGCCTGCAGGGCGCTGCGCAGCTGCTCGGCGGGCTCGTCGAGGTTGCTGCCCAGGCCGATGTAGGCGCGGGTATTCATGCTCAGTCCCACGCCTGGTCGTCGTCACGCTTGCGTTTGCTGGGGCTGCGCTTGCGTTTGCGCGGGCCTGCGCCTGTGCTGGCACCGTCGTCGCGGTTGCCCAGTTCGCGAATCATGTCGCGGCGCTGGCTGTCATTGGCGTCCTGGTAGTCGGTCCACCATTGGCCCAGGCCATCGGTTTCCTCGCCTGCGCTTTCACGTAGCAGCAGGAAATCGTAGCCGGCGCGGAAACGCGGGTTGTCGAGCAGCATGTCGGCGCGTTTGCCGCTACGCCGTGGCAAGCGCTCCTGCATGTCCCAGATCTCGCGGATCGGCAGGGTGAAACGCTTGGGGATGGCAATGCGTTGGCACTGCTCGGCGATCAGGTCGTGGGCCGCGCCATTCATGGCTGGGATCGGCGGCACGCCTTGGCTCTGCAGGTGCAGCGCGCGGCCTGGCAGGGCTGGCCAGAGCAGGGCGGCGAAGAGGAACGCAGGCGTGACCGGCTTGCCCTGCTTGACGCGCAGGTCGGTGTTGGCCAGGGCCTGGCTGATCAGTGTGTGGGTGTAGGTCGGGCGCTCTTCCAGGGCATGGGCACTGGCAGGGAACAACGGCTCGAACAACTCCAGGTCGACCAGCATCTCGAAGGCCAATGCGCCCTGGCCGTTGAGGAACAGCTTGAGGGTTTCTTCGAACAAACGTGCCGGCGGGATCTCGCGCAGCAGCTTGGCCAGCTGGCGGATCGGTTGCACGGTGTGCTTTTCGATGCCGAAGTTCAGCTTGGCGGCGAAGCGCACGGCGCGCAGCATGCGCACCGGGTCTTCCTGGTAGCGGTGCGTTGGGTCGCCGATCAGGCGCAGCAGGCGGTTGCGCACATCGTGCACGCCGTTGGCGTAATCGAGCACGCGCTCGTTGACCGGGTCGTAGTACAGGGCGTTGATGGTGAAGTCGCGGCGTTGCGCGTCTTCCTCAAGGGTGCCGTACACGTTGTCGCGCAGGATGCGGCCGCTGGCATTGTGCGAGGAGCGGTGGCTGTCGGCCTGGTCCTCGTCCGAGTGCGGGGCACGGAAGGTGGCGACTTCGATGATCTCGCGACCGAAATGCACGTGAACCAGCTTGAAGCGCCGGCCAATGATGCGGGCGTTGCGGAACTCGGCGCGCACCTGTTCGGGGGTGGCGCTGGTGGCGACGTCGAAGTCCTTGGGCGTGATGCCCAGCATCAGGTCGCGCACGCAGCCACCGACCAGATAGGCCTGGTAGCCGGCCGCCTGCAGGCGCTCGACGATGCTCACGGCATGGCGGCTGAACTGGCTGCGCTGCAGCGAGTGCTGGCTCTTGTTGATCACTTCAGGCGTGGTGCGCCTGTGGTGCTGGCCGGGGACCGGCGGGCGGAACGACTGGAACAGCTTCTTCAGCATGGGATGCACTGTTTGAAGGAATGTTCGGCCAAGGATAGGAGAATGGCCGCATGATGGGCGGGGATTCTAGCATTTACTGGGGGAATGGTGTAGGCGGCGTGCCAAGGGGCGTGGCAGACGCCCAGAAACGACAATGGGGAGCCGAAGCTCCCCACCAAGTCGTTGTGTGCTCTTATTGTTTTTTTGCTGGGCTTCTTGTTTTTGTTGAGTGCCCTGTTCACAAATCTCGAAGCTTGTAAACGACCCCTAAACCAGGGGTGAAGAGCAAACGGATTGCTTTGGTCGCCGAGTTGATGCTGATCTTTCGATCCAATCAGTTCAGGTGCTGCTTTTGAGTGCAGTTTTTGTTGTTCTCTGTCTGATCGTGGGGCAAGCCCCAAACACAGCTCCTCTCCAAAAGAATCAGTTAGCTGCGCCTCCGCCGTCTTGTTTTTATTGTGCGTGAGCCGTTTCGTCTTGTTCTTATTCTGAGTTGCAGTGCTTGTTATTGTTCTTGTACCAGACATATAGCAGATGCCGTGCCAACTTTTGAAAAGCCAATGAATCCGGGGGTTTTGGCCATTTCGACGGCTGTCCGCGCCGGGCAAATGTGGAAATTTCGTTACCGTACGCCTCGTGGGCTGTTACGCCGAAGGGCAGAGGTAACAGATTTTTGCGGGAACTGATCTGTTACCGCGCTTCCCTCAAAAGCATCGCGGGCGGTGCGGCGGTCCGACAAGCCCGCTCCCACGCTAGGTGCTCCTGTATGGGCATCAGGCGTGGGAGCGGGCTTGTCGGGACGCCGCACCGCCCGCGATAGGTATGACGGTGTATCAGTTGTCGCTGGTGGCGTTGCTCTTGCGCCGCGGAATGCCCAGGCGCTGGCGACGCTCCCACAGGCACTTGCGGCTGACGCCCAGCTTGCGCGCCAGTTCCGTCTCGGTCATGTGGTCCTGGTGTTCAAGGACGAAGTGCTGGAAGTAGTCCTCCAGCGACAGGTCTTCGGTGGGCTCGTGGCTGGCGTTGCTGGCGGCGTTGCTGACCAGGGAGGGCAGGTGGGCCAGGCCATCGACCTCTTCGAGGTCGCTGAGCTCGATGTCGATGCCCAGCAGGTCTGCGGAAATCTCCGCGCTCTCGCTCAGGATCACCGCGCGCTCCACGGCGTTCTCCAGCTCGCGCACGTTGCCCGGCCAGCTGTAGTGACGGATGGCCTGTTCGGCTTCGTGGGAGAAGTGCAGGTCGTCGCGGCCGATGCGCGCGCTCTGGCGGGCGAGGAAGGTGTCGGCGATTTCGTTGACGTCGCTGCCGCGCTCGCGCAGGGCGGGCAGCTTGAGCGCAATCACGTGCAGGCGGTAATACAGGTCTTCACGGAACTGGCCGGCCTTGGCCAGGTTCTTCAGGTCACGGTGGGTCGCTGCGATCAGGCGCACATCGACC
The DNA here is from genome assembly GCF_024749065.1 of Pseudomonas sichuanensis. NCBI lineage: Bacteria > Pseudomonadati > Pseudomonadota > Gammaproteobacteria > Pseudomonadales > Pseudomonadaceae > Pseudomonas > Pseudomonas sichuanensis. The sequence continues at coordinate 850,105 of NZ_CP087185.1, forward strand.
TTTTGCGACTGTACCGAGCCGACCCGGCGGATCTCGCCTTCCTGCAGTACGCGCAGCAGGCGGGCTTGTGCCTCAAGCGGCAGCTCGCCGATCTCGTCGAGGAACAGGGTGCCGCCATCGGCCGCTTCGACCAGGCCGGCACGGCCGGCACTGGCACCGGTGAACGCCCCTTTCTCGTGGCCGAACAGTTCGGATTCGATCAGGGTTTCCGGGATCGCCGCGCAGTTCACCGAGATCATCGGTGCCTTGGCCCGGCGCGAAAGATTGTGCAGGGCGCGGGCGACCAGCTCCTTGCCGGTGCCGGACTCGCCCTGGATCAGCACGTTGGAGTCGGTGGGCGCGACCTTGCGGATCTTGACGAACAGGTCCTGCATGGGCGCGCAGGAACCGATGATGCCGATTTCGCCATTGGCGGCTGCGGGGCTGGACTTGTCCGCGCCGGCCTTGCCATTGGTGGGCCGCGGTTCGGCGACCGCTGCTGCGGCCGGCGCGTTCTGCCGGTCGCGCAGGATGCGCGCGACGGCTTGCAGCATTTCGTCGTGGTCGAAGGGCTTGGCGATGTAGTCCACCGCGCCCATTTTCATCGAGTCCACCGCCGAGCGCAGGCTGGCGTAGCTGGTCATGATCAGTACCGGCGTGCCCTGGCCAAGCTTGATCAGCTCGGTGCCGGGGGCGCCGGGCAGGCGCAGGTCGCTGACGATCAGGTCAAAGGTGGCGATGCTGAAGCGTTCCTGGGCTTCCTGCACCGAGCCGGCTTCGCTGACCTGGTACTGGTTGCGTTCGAGCAGGCGGCGCAGGGCCGAACGGATGATGGTTTCGTCTTCGACGATCAGAATGTGCGGCATTGATTCAATTCTCTCGACGGTCTCGAATTACAGGGGACGTCGCTACGACATGCCGGGGCAGGGTCACGCGGATCCGGGTACCACGTTGGCGCTCGATGTCGGCCGGGCTGTCGATGGTGATTTGCCCATAATGCTCTTCCACGATGGAATAGACCAGAGCGAGCCCCAGTCCGGTTCCCTCGCCTGGGTCCTTGGTGGTGAAGAAGGGTTCGAACAGGCGATCCATGATGCTTTTCGGGATGCCGCTGCCCTCGTCCTCGACGATCAGGTCGACGGTGTGATCGCTGACTTCGCTGCGCACGCGTACGGCACTGCCGGCCGGGGAGGCGTCGCGGGCGTTGGACAGCAGGTTGATCAGCACCTGGGCCAGGCGCTGCGGGTCGCCCTCGGCCCAGTGGTCGGGGTCGCACAGGTTGAAGAACTGTACTTCGAAATTGCGCCGGTTCAGCGCCAGCAGACCAATGGCGTCCTGCGCCACTTCGGCGAGGCACACCGGCTCCTCGCTGTTCTGCTGGCTGCCGCCGGCATGGGCAAAGCTCATCAGTGACTGGACGATGCGCGACACGCGCTTGGTCTGTTCGAGGATCTGGCTGGACAGCTCGATGATCTCGCCATCGCCCTCGCGCTCTTCACGCAGGTTCTGCGCAAGGCAGGCGATGCCGGTGATCGGGTTGCCGATTTCGTGGGCAACGCCTGCGGCCAGGCGGCCGATGCTGGCCAGGCGCTCGGAGTGCACCAGCTTGTCTTCCAGGGCCTGGGTTTCGGTGAGGTCCTCGACCAGCAGCACCAGGCCGCTGTTGCCCGGTGCCAGTGGCTCGTCGATGGCCGCCTTGTGCAGGTTGAGCCAGCGTGGCTGGCCATCGAGGGCCAGGCGCTGCTTGTGCAGGTGCTCGTCGGGTACGTTGATGAACCCCTGCAAAAGGCCGCGCCAAGGTTCGCCAATGGTCACCAGGCGCGAGCCGACCACGTGCTTGGCGGCGATGCCTGTGAGTTCTTCCATCGCCTTGTTCCACATCAGGATTTCCTGGTCCTTGGCCAGCGAGCAGACGCCCATGGGCAGCTCCTGCAAGGTCTGGCGGTGGTAGCGGCGCAGGGCGTCGAGCTCGGCGGCGAGGCCGGTCAGGCGCGAGTGGTAGTCCTCGAGGCGGCTCTCTATGAAGTGGATGTCTTCGGTGACGTAGTTTTCGTTGCCGGACTTGTACGGCAGGAAGGTCTCGACCATGTCCTGGGCCACGCTCGGGCCCATCAGGCCGGAGAGGTTGGCCTCGATGCGGTCGCGCAGGCGACGCAGGGCGTAGGGGCGGCGCTCGTCGAACGGCAGGTAAAGGTCACGCAGGGCTTGCTCGACTTCCTTCTGTGCGGCCTTGGCGCCCAGTGGCTTGGCAAGCTGGGTTGCGAACTCCTGGGGCGAGGCAGCGTGCAGCTCGCGGCGTTGCGGGCGACGCACGTTGTCCACCGCGCAGGCTTCGGCGGCACTGACCTCTTCGCTGCTGGCATTGGTGAACAGCGAAATCAGGGTGAACAGCAGGACGTTGGCCGCCAACGAGGCGATGGCCGCCATGTGCCAGCTGGTGTCGTCCAGCACGTAGATCATGTCCAGCAACGGAATGTAGAAGCCCTGCAGGTTACCCAGCAGCGGCAGGAGCATGGTCACCATCCACACCAGCATGCCGGCCAGCAGGCCGGCGATGAAACCGCGGCGGTTGGCGGTCGGCCAGTACAGCACCGAAAGCACGCCGGGCAGGAACTGCAGGGTGGCGACGAAGGCGACGATGCCGAGGTTGGCCAGGCTCTGGTGGTTGTTCTGGGTCAGGTAGAAGACGAAACCTGCGGTGATGATGGCGACGATCAGCGCCCGGCGGGTCCACTTCAGCCAGCGGTAGATGTTGCCTTCGGCCGGTGGCTGGTACAGCGGCAGCACCAGGTGGTTGAGGGCCATGCCCGACAGCGCCAGGGTGGTGACGATGATCAGCCCGCTGGCGGCCGACAGCCCGCCGACATAGGCCAGCAAGGCCAGGGCCTGGTTGTTGGCGGCGATGCCCAGCCCCAGGGTGAAGTATTCCGGGTTGGTGCTGGCGCCCAGGCGCAGGCCGGCCCACAGCACCAGCGGCACGGCCAGGCTCATCAGCAGCAGGAACAGCGGCAGGCCCCAGCTGGCGCTGACCAGCGAGCGTGGGCTGAGGTTTTCGGTGAAGGCCATGTGGTACATGTGCGGCATCACGATCGCCGAGGCGAAGAACACCAGCAGCAGGGTGCGCCACGGGCCTTCCTGCAACGGCGTATGCAGGGCGGCGAGGGCGGTCTGGTTCTGCAGCAGCCACACTTCCAGCCCGTGCGGGCCGCCGAACACGCCGTACAGCGCGTAAAGGCCGATGCCGCCCAGGGCCAGCAGTTTGATCACCGACTCGAAGGCGATGGCGAACACCAGGCCCTCGTGCTTCTCGCGGGTGGCGATATGGCGCGAGCCGAAGAAAATGGTGAAGAGGGTGATCAGCGCACAGAAGGCGAATGCCACCCGCGCCTTGACCGGCTCGCCAGTGAGGATGCTGATGGAGTCGGCCACCGCCTGGATCTGCAGGGCCAGCAATGGCAGCACGCCGATCAGCATGAAGATGGTGGTCAGCGCGCCGGCCCAGGTGCTGCGGAAACGGAACGCCAGCAGGTCGGCCAGCGATGAGAGCTGGTAGGTGCGGGTGATCTTGAGGATCGGGTAGAGCAGCACCGGTGCCAGCAGGAATGCGCCGGACACCCCCAGGTAACAGGCGAGGAACCCATAGCCATATTGGTAGGCCAGCCCCACCGAGCCATAGAAGGCCCAGGCGCTGGCATAGACGCCCAGCGACAGGGTGTAGGTCAGCGGGTGGCGGATGACCGAGCGCGGGATCAGCCCGCGTTCGCTGATCCAGGCCACGCCGAACAGCACCAGCAGGTAGGCGGCGCTGATCAGGATCATCTGGGTCAGGCTAAAGCTCATCGGCATCTCGTTGGCTCTGCAGGATGAAAGTGACGACGATGAGGATCAGCCAGAGCAGGTAGGGGCGGTACCAGGCTCCGGTCGGTTCGATCCACCAGTCCATGATGGCCGGGGAGAACAGGTAGATCCCCACGACCAGAAGCAGGACCAAACGATAGATGTACATGCTGGCCTCGAGGGTTGGGCGCTGCGGGTTTGGACTTATTATTGGTGAAAATGGCGCAGGCGATGCTAGCGGGTATCGGTAGGGTTAGCCAAGGGTTTGAATTTGTTGGGCTTTTGAACTTGGTTTCGCTTGTTCTGGCCTATCGCGGGGCAAGCCCGCTCCCACGCTAGTTATCTGCGTGGGAGCGGGCTTGCCCCGCGATGGCCTCACTGTATATCGGCTTCAGGCACCGTCATCTGCCGCGCAATTTGTTCCGGCCGCCACTGAGTTCGCGCCACCGCCAGCACCTCAGCCGGGCTGGCACCCAACAACGCCGGGTCGGTCTGCTGGCCCAGCGCGCGCAATGCTCGCAGCAGCAGCGGCGTGGCCTGGTCCGGCTCGAGCGGCGGCGAGCGGTACGACTTGCCCAGCTTGTGCCCGTCGGGTTGGACGATCAGTGGGATATGCAGGTAGCGCGGCTGCGAGAAGCCCAGCAGCTCCTGCAGGTAGAGCTGGCGCGGTGTGTTGTCCAGCAGGTCGGCGCCGCGCACGACATCGGTCACCCCCTGCCAGGCATCGTCCAGCACGACGGCCAGCTGGTAGGCGTAGAGCCCATCGCGGCGCTGGATGACGAAATCGCCCACTTCGCGCCCCAGGTGCTGCTCGAACAGGCCTTGCACCCGGTCATTGAAGCGGTAGATCAGCTCGGGCACCCGCAGGCGTATCGCCGCGCCTTCGCGGGCATGCCCGGCATTGCGGCAAAAGCCCGGGTAGATGCCGTGATGCCCCTCCAGTTGCTTGCGCGAGCAGGTGCAGGCATAGGCCAGGCCCATATTGAACAGCCGGTCGACGACTGCAGCATAGGCGTCGTGGCGCTGGCTCTGGCAAACCACCTCGCCATCCCACTCCAGCCCGTAACGTTCAAGGGTCTGCAGGATGGCATCACGGGCACCGGGCATCTCGCGTGGCGGGTCGGTATCTTCCATGCGCAGCAGCCAACGGCCGTTGACGGCGCGGGCGTCGAGCCAGGAGGCGAGGGCGGCGACCAGCGAGCCGAAGTGCAGGTAACCGCTGGGCGTGGGGGCGAAGCGTCCGATGTAGGGGGTCATGGGCTGTGCGAGCTATATAAATGAAAACGGGGCGTATCTGATGTGGGAAGGGGCAAGCCCGCTCCCACAACCAGTACGCCCCGTCTTTTCGGGATTCGGATCAGCCTTTGCCGACCGTCTTTTCCTTTTTCTCGGCGATTTCCTTGCAGTCGAAGCACAGGTCTGCAGTCGGACGGGCTTCCAGGCGACGCAGGCCGATTTCAATACCGCAGGATTCGCACCAGCCGTAGTCTTCGTCCTGGATCAGTTGCAAGGTCTTGTCGATTTTCTTGATCAGCTTGCGCTCGCGATCGCGGTTGCGCAGTTCCAGGGCGAATTCTTCTTCCTGGCTGGCGCGGTCGGCTGGATCGGGGAAGTTGGCTGCCTCGTCCTTCATGTGGTCCATGGTTTTGTCGACACTGGCCATGAGCTCTTGCTTCCAGCCGTTCAGAAGCTTGGTGAAGTGGGCCCGCATCGGGGCACCCATGTATTCTTCACCCTTGGTTTCCTTGTACGGCTCGACGCCATAGAGCGTTTGACTGGCTTTTTGCTTTTCTAGGGTGGACATGAATAGACCGCCTCTCACTCATCTGATCCAATGCGCAGGATACTTCCATCTCCGGCGACCGCCGGCCCTGCGACTGCGAGCCGCCGAACTTACCAGATAGATACGGGGTGCGCTACCCCGCCCTATGCCTGCTATTGACAGCGGCGCGGGCGGCACGTTCGCTGGTATGTACAGGTGGAATCACCAGTTTAGACCCAATTGAGAGAAGGCCCATGGCTCAGCCACACAGTGCGCGCAGTCGCGCCATCGAACCCTTCCACGTCATGGCCTTGCTAGCCCGTGCCAACGAACTGCAAGCCGCCGGCCACGACGTGATCCACCTGGAGATCGGCGAGCCGGACTTCACCACCGCCGCCCCCATCGTTGCCGCCGGCCAGGCGGCCCTGGCCGCGGGGCATACCCGCTACACTGCCGCCCGTGGCCTGCCGCAGTTGCGCGAGGCGATTGCCGGCTTCTATGGCCAGCGCTACGGCGTAGACCTCGATCCCGAGCGCGTGCTCATCACCCCGGGTGGCTCGGGCGCATTGCTGCTGGCCAGCAGCCTGTTGGTCGACCCTGGCAAGCACTGGCTGCTGGCCGACCCGGGCTACCCGTGCAACCGCCACTTCCTGCGCCTGGTCGAAGGCGGCGCGCAGTTGGTGCCGGTCGGGCCGGAGGTGAACTATCAGCTGACCGCCGACCTGGTCGAGCGCTACTGGGACAAGGACACCGTCGGCGCGCTGGTGGCTTCGCCAGCCAACCCGACCGGCACGGTGCTCGACCGTGACCAGTTGGCCAGCCTGTCCAGGGCGAGCCGCGAGCGCAATGGCCACCTGGTGGTGGACGAGATCTATCACGGCCTCACCTATGGCATGGATGCGCCGAGCGTGCTGGAAGTGGACGATGAGGCCTTCGTCCTGAATAGCTTTTCCAAATATTTCGGCATGACCGGCTGGCGCCTTGGCTGGCTGGTGGCTCCGCCGTCGGCGGTGGCTGACCTGGAAAAACTGGCACAGAACCTCTACATCAGTGCCCCGAGCATGGCCCAGCATGCGGCGTTGGCGTGCTTCGAGCCACAGACACTGGCGATTCTCGAAGAGCGCCGTGCCGAGTTCGCCCGTCGCCGTGACTACCTGTTGCCGGCCCTGCGTGAGCTGGGCTTCGGTATTGCCGTCGAGCCCCAGGGCGCCTTCTATCTGTATGCCGACATCAGTGCCTTCGGTGGCGATGCCTTCGCCTTCTGCCGGCACTTCCTCGAAACCGAACACCTGGCCTTCACGCCGGGCCTGGACTTTGGTCGCCACCAGGCCGGCCACCATGTGCGTTTCGCATACACCCAGAGCTTGCCGCGCCTGGAAGAGGCTGTGCAGCGCATCGCCCGGGGCCTGCGGAGCTGGCAAGGCTGATGGCGCATTTTCCCGAACTGGAAGAGGCGCGCCTGCTGCGCCGCTACAAGCGCTTCCTGGCCGACATCGAGCTGACCAGTGGCGAGCAGATGACCATCCACTGCCCCAACACCGGCTCGATGCTCAACTGCATGAGTGAAGGCGGGCGGGTCTGGTTCAGCCGCTCCAACGACCCGAAGCGCAAGCTGCCCGGCACCTGGGAAATCAGCGAAACGCCCCAGGGCCGGCTGGCTTGTGTCAACACCGGGCGGGCCAACGCACTGGTGGAAGAAGCGCTGCGTGCGGGCACCATCACCGAACTGGCCGGTTTCACCACGCTCAAGCGCGAGGTGGCCTACGGTGAGGAGCGCAGCCGCATCGACTTCTATCTGGAGTATGCCGATGGCAGCAAGGCTTACGTCGAGGTCAAGAGCGTGACCCTCGGTTACCCGGACACCCCGGTGGCGGCCTTCCCCGATGCGGTGACCCAGCGCGGTGCCAAGCACCTGCGCGAGCTGGCGGGGTTGGCGCGCCAGGGTGTTCGCGCGGTGCAGTTGTATTGTGTGAACCTCACCGGCATCGAGGCCGTGCGCCCGGCGGAAGAAATCGACGCCGGCTATGCCCAGGCCCTGCGCGCGGCGGTGGCGGATGGGGTAGAGGTGCTGGCCTACGGCACCCGGCTGGACGCACAGCAGATCGTGGTCGACCGGCCGCTGCCGGTGCTGCTCACTCGCTAAGCCAGATGCCCTGGCTGTCTTCCAGGCAGTCCAGGGCTTCCAGCCACTCGCCCGCGCACGGGCCGGCCACGCATTCGCCGCTCTCGATCAGGAACTGCGCGCCATGATGGGCGCACTGGATCAGGCTGGCGCTGTCGTCGAGGAAGCTGTCTGGCGCCCAGTTGAGGGTTATGCCGCGATGGGGGCAGCGGTTGCGGTAGATGAACACCTGGCCATGGCGACGTACGCCTAGCAGTGGCACGCCGGCTACGCTGAAGGCGCGGCTTTGGCCTTCGCTGAGGCAGGTGGAGGCGCAGAGAAAATGCATGATGGGGTGTGCTTTCAGTTAAGCCGTGTGGCAAGGGATGGCTTGACGCTTCAATGCGAATAATTATCAAATTGCCCGCATTCGCCGCGCCAGGCTGCCTATGGTGCGCAGTTCCACCGCCCGCCACAAGGCGCGCGGCCCGCCTTCAAGCAAAGGAATTCGATGATGCGCCGTCCCGCTGCCCTGATCGCCCTGTGTGCCGGTCTGCTTTTATCTACCCCGACGCTGGCCGGCGATCTGCCGCAGCGCTGGGTCAGTGCCGGTGGCGCGCTGAGCGAATGGATCAGCGCGCTGGGTGGGGAGCAGCGGCTGGTCGGCGTGGACACCACCAGCCAGCACCCCGAGTCGCTCAAGGCATTGCCCAGCATCGGCTACCAGCGCCAGCTTTCGGCCGAAGGCATCCTCAGCCTGCGCCCGGATGTGCTGGTGGGGACCGAGGAAATGGGCCCGCCACCGGTGCTGGCGCAGATCCGCAAGGCCGGCGTGCGGGTCGAGCTGTTCTCCAGCAAGGCCGAGCTGGCGGCGGTGGACGAGAACCTCAAGCACCTGGGGGCACTGCTGGGCAGCGAGCAGCAGGCGGCAACCCTGGCCAGTGACTACCACCGCCAGTTGCAAGGGCTGCAGGACAAGATCAAGCAGGCCCAGGCCAGCCAGAAAGCACCGGGCGTGCTGCTGCTGGTCGGGCACGCCGGGGCCAAGCCACTGATCGCCGGGCTTGGCACTTCCGGCGACTGGCTGCTGCGCCAGGCCGGGGCGCGCAACCTGGCCGACCATCAGGGCTACAAGAACTTCTCGGTGGAGGCCCTGGCCGCGCTGGACCCGGACGTGGTGGTGTTCTCCGATCGGGCTCTGGCAGGCGAGGCCGCCCTGCAGGCGCTGATCAAGGAAAACCCGGCCCTGGCCGGCTCGCGTGCGGTGCGCGACAAGCGCCTGCTGTCGCTTGACCCGACGCTGTTGGTCGGTGGCCTCGGCCCGCGCTTGCCCGCTACCTTGCATGAGCTGGCCGCCAGCTTCTACCCGGCCGCCAAGGCCAGCCTCACCCCATGAGGCAGCGGGTCCAGCCACGCACGCTGTTCACTGGCCTTGCGCTGTTGTGCCTGCTGGCGGTCTGGCTGTCGCTGGCGCTGGGGCCGGTCAGCCTGCCGCTGTTCGATACCCTGCGCGCAGGCTTGCGCCTGATCGGCGTGCCGATCAGCGGTGCGGGGCTCGAGCAAGCCGAAATGATCCTCGGCCAGATCCGCCTGCCGCGCACCTTGCTGGGGCTGGCGGTGGGCGGGGTGTTGGCGCTGTCGGGGGTGGCCATGCAGGGGCTGTTTCGCAACCCGCTGGCTGATCCTGGGTTGGTGGGGGTCGCCAGTGGTGCCGCCCTGGGGGCGGCGGTGGCGATCGTGGGGGGCAGTTGGCTGGGCGGCATAGCCGAGTGGTTCGCGCCCTACCTGCTGTCGTTGTGTGCCTTCATCGGCGGCCTGGGGGTGACGGCGATGGTCTATCGCCTTGGCCGGCGTGACGGCCAGACCAACGTGGCGACCATGCTGCTGGCCGGTATCGCCATGACCGCCTTGGGCGGCTCGGCGGTCGGGTTGTTCACCTATCTGGCAGATGACGCGACCTTGCGCACCCTGACGTTCTGGAACCTTGGCAGCCTCAACGGCGCCAGCTATGAACGCCTCTGGCCGCTGCTGCTGGTGGCGGTAGCCGTGGCGCTGTGGTTGCCGCGGCGGGCACAGGCGCTCAATGCCTTGCTGCTGGGCGAGTCAGAGGCCCGCCATCTCGGTGTTGAAGTGGAGGCGCTGAAACGTGAGCTGGTGTTCTGCACCGCGCTGGGTGTCGGCGCGGCGGTGGCGGCGGCAGGCCTGATCGGTTTCATCGGCCTGGTGGTGCCGCACCTGGTGCGCCTGCTGGCGGGGCCGGACCACCGTGTGTTGTTGCCGGCGTCGCTGCTGGCCGGTGGCACCCTGTTGCTGTTCGCCGACCTGATCGCGCGCCTGGCCCTGGCGCCGGCAGAGCTGCCGATCGGCATCGTCACGGCCTTCATCGGGGCACCGTTCTTCCTGTTCTTGCTGGTCAAGGGGCGCAACTGATGCTCGATGTCGAAGGCCTGTCGCTCAAGCGCGGCAGCAGCGAGGTGCTGCACGATATCCATCTGCAACTTCACCCAGGGCAGATCCTCGGCGTGCTGGGCCCCAACGGAGCCGGCAAGAGCAGCCTGCTTGGCGCCCTGTGCGGTGAGCTGGCGCCCAGTGCCGGGCGAGTGCGTCTGGACGGGCGGGTGCTGGAGGACTGGCCCGGGCAGGAGCGGGCACGGCGGCTGGCGGTGTTGCCGCAGGTGTCCAGCCTGGGCTTCGGCTTCAGTGTCGAAGAGGTGGTCGGCCTGGGCCGGCTGCCCCATGCCAGTGGCCGGCAGCGCGATCGGGAGATCGTCGACGCGGCATTGCAGGCGGCAGATGCCGGGCACCTGGGCGAGCGCAGCTATCTTGCGCTCTCCGGGGGGGAGCGCCAGCGAGTGCACCTGGCCCGGGTGCTGGCCCAGCTGTGGCCGGGTGAGGCCGGCACCACGCTGTTGCTCGACGAGCCGACATCCATGCTCGACCCGCTGCACCAGCACACCACGCTGCAGGCGGTACGCAGTTTTGCCGACCGTGGCGCAGCGGTGCTGGTGATCCTGCATGATCTGAACCTGGCGGCCCGCTACTGTGACCATATCCTGCTGCTGGAGCAGGGGCGCTGCCATGCTCTGGATACGCCGCAGGCGGTACTGACCCCAGTGGCTCTGAAGGCGGTGTTCGGCATCGATGTGCTGGTGCAGGCGCATCCGGAGAGGGGCCATCCGTTGATCATCACTCGATAGGAGCTTCAGCCATGCGTCACCTCTTGTCGGTCTGCCTGGTACTGGCATTGGCGGGGTGCCAGGCCAGCCTGCCGCCACTGCCGGCCTGGCAAAGCAGCGAGGGCCGTGACAGCGCGCAGTTGGGCCAGATCCGCGACCTGGCCAGCGGCCGGTTGATCAACCCGGAGCAACTGGTCGAGCAACTCGCCAGCGCACCTCGGGTGCTGGTCGGCGAGCAGCACGACAACCCTGACCACCATGCGCTACAACTCTGGTTGCTACGCGCCCTGGAGAGCCGCCGCCCGCAAGGCAGCCTGCTGCTGGAAATGCTCCAGCCCGAACAGCAGCCGCTGGTCGATGCCTTGCAGCACGGCAGGCCACTGCCACAAGACCTGCCCAAGGCCCTCGCCTGGCAGGATGGCTGGAACTGGACGTTCTACGGGCCGATCGTGAGGGAAGCCCTGGCGCAACCTTATCCGCTGCTGTCGGCCAATTTGTCCCCCGGCGAGATTCGCCAGGCCTATCGCCAGCCAGTGAACCCGCCTGGCGCGCGCAGCAATGCGGCGAATGTGTTGCAGGCATTGCGCGAGCAGGTCCGTGCCGGGCATTGCAACCTGCTGCCGGACAGCCAGCTACCGGCAATGCTCGCCGTCCAGCAACAGCGCGACCGGCGCATTGCCGAGCGCCTGCTGAGCGCGCCGCAACCTGCGCTGCTGTTCGTCGGCAGCTATCACGCACGCAAGGACCTGGGCGTGCCCCTGCACCTGGCAGACCTGGGGGCCAAAGGCGACAGCAAGGTGTTGCTGCTGGCGCAAGTGGGGGAGGCGGTCGAGCCGGGCATGGCTGATTTCGTCTGGTACACCGCGGCGCTGCCCGAGCAGGATTACTGCGCCCAGCTGCGCAAAGGGCAGTAAATCGCGGGCAAAAAAAGACCCGGCAAAGTGCCGGGTCAATAACCGTGATTAGCCTGATGAGGAGATAATCTGAGAGTCCGAACCAGGGGCTTTCAGGTTACCCAACCAGTCTCGCGACCAGTTGTGATAATCATAACGATTCTCATTACCGAGTCAATGGCTTTCAGCAATTTATTTTTCCATCTTCTGTGCCGGGCTCTTCGCGTCGAGCTGCTGGTTCAGCGCCTCTTTGCGTTCAACCGGCAGATCGTTCCAGTGCATGTCCAGCAAGGCGCCCTCTATGGCGTACAACAACACCTTGGAAGCCCGGAAACCCCGCGTTCTTACGGCTTGATAGGCACCCACCGCGCCCAGGCGACGAAGGTCCGATGCACTGTGGATACCGACGGCGTGCAGCCATTGCGCGGAGGTCTTGCCAAGATTTTTCAGGTGCTGCAATTCATCGTTCATCGAGCCTCCTTGCGATGGCTGAACGGGTCTTGGGGATAAATCGCGAGCAGGTCAGAGAGGAGTGTAGCGGGGCTTGGGAAATGCGCGGCCTTTTGCCATCGGGGCCCGACCGGTAGCCGCCCCGGGGTGCGGGGCGGTGCCTGGCCGAGGGTCAGCGCGCGGTTCGATAGCGCAGGCGGGTACCGAATTTCAGTGACATGAGTATCTCGTCAGCGCTCAATTCGCTGGGGAAGTAGGTTCCGGAGATCTGCGCATGGGCGATGCTCGCGCCTTCCAGGCCGGTTTCCCGCAGGTCCAGGCCGCGCAGGTCGGCGGCGCGAAAGTATGCATCGGTGAAGTCGATGCCACGCACGTCGAGGTTGCGCAGGTCCAGGCCACGAAAATCACCGCCGCGAAAATCGATGGGGGCGTCCGTTGGCTTTTCGCGGTTGAAGGTCGCGATCTTCTCGTCGCGGACCAGGGCGTACAGGACGTTGTCCAGCTGCCGGGGTTGGTTCATGGAGGCGCCTCCTCGTGGGGTGTGATGCCATTGTAATGACATCACTGAAGAGGCGCCGGACTTCAGGCGTGAACTGTCGACTGCTTCACGCCTGGAGGGTCAAAGGCCGGGCAGGTGCTGACGGATCTGGTCGATCAGTTGGTCCATGCTGGCGCTTTCCTGGGTATCGACGCGCTTGCTGTGCTTCTGTTCTTCGCCATCGAGCGGTTCGCGGCTGGCTTGCTGGGCCTTGACGACTTCAAGGGTGGCATCCGAAGGGTCGGCATTATCGGCCTGGCGCTGCGCCAGCCAGCTCTCGATGACGGCCTCGGGGGCTTGGCAGTCGAGAATCAGGAAGGGCGCGCCGGTCTCGCTGGCGACCTGTGCCGCGGCCTTGCGCTGGTCGTGCTTGAGGTAAGTGGCGTCCAGCACTACCGGGAAGCCGGCACGCAGGATGATTTCTGCAAGCGCATGCAGGCGCTGGTAGGTCGCGGCGCTGGACTGCTGGTCATAGATCCCTGCCTGCAACTGGCCGGCTTGGGCCTGCTGCTGCTCACCGAACAGGCGCTTGCGTTCGACATCGGAGCGCACGCGCACCGCGCCCAGCGCTTCGACCAGGCGCATGGCCACATGGCTTTTGCCCACCGCCGAAACACCGTGGGTGATCGCCAGCAGGCGCGACGGGATGGCGCTGTAGCTTTCCGCCAGGTTGGCGTAGTTGCGGTAGGTGCGCAGGGTGGTGGCGCGCTGCACGCCGTCGGCGTCGGCCGGCATGCTGAACAGCGCGACCTTGGCCCGTACCAGGGCGCGGTAAGCCTTGTAGAAATTCAGCAGCTCCAGGCCCTGGTAGTCGCCGGTCAGCTCCAGGTACTGGCTGATGAAGCGCCGCGACAGGCACTTTAGGCCGCGGTCTTCGAGGTCCATGGCGAGGAAGCCGACATCGGCGTAGACATCGGTCAGGCGGAACGGCTCGTTGAACTCGATGCAGTCGAAGATCACCACCTTGCCGTCGATCAGGGTGGCGTTGCCCAGGTGGATGTCACCGTGGCATTCGCGGATGAAACCGTCGGCCTTGCGCGCCTTGAGCAGGCCGTGCAGGCGTTTGAAGTTGTCCTGGGCCCAGGCTTGCAGGTTGTCGAGCTGCTGCAGGTCGGCCTTGTCGCTGAGGAACGGGCGAATCTGCTCGAAGTTCTGCTCCACTGGGGCCATGACGGCCTCAGGCGTACCCAGCGGGTGCTCGACGGCGACTTTCGGTGCCTGCAGGTGGAACTCGGCAATCTGCCGGGCCATCTGGTCGATGTGGCCGGCGTTCAGCTCACCGTTGGCCTGCAGGGTGCTGAGCATCTGGCCCTGGGGGAACTGGCGCATTTTCAGCGCGTACTCGATCGGCGTGCCTGCGCCGCCCAGTTGCGGGGCTTCGGCGCTGCCGGTAATTGGCAGCACTTCCAGGTACAGGCCTTCGGTCAGGCGCTGGTTCAGGCGCAGTTCTTCGTTGCAGAAATGGCCACGCTGATCCAGGCCGGTGAAGTCGAGGAAGCCGAAGTTCATGGGCTTCTTGATCTTGTAGGCGAACTCGCCGGTGAGCAGGACCCAGGAAATGTGCGTTTCGATGAGCTGGAAGCCCTCGACAGGGTGCGGATAAAGTGCAGGGTTCTGCAGCGCGCTGATCAGGGCTTGGCTCACAAGTGATCCTTTCGGGGTCAGGGAATTCGAAGGCGCCATTATGGTCAATGGTGACGTCCCTGCAAACCGCCTGTGGGCGCCTGCCTCCCTTTTTGAAAGTGCGTATACTCCGCCGCCATGACTCGTACCCGAAATTCCCGCCCCCCTAAAAAGCAGCCGACCGGCCGTGCGCGCGCCTGGTTGGGCTGGGCTCTCAAGCTCAGCCTGGTCGGCCTTGTCCTGATCGCCGGTTTTGCGGTCTACCTCGATGCGACTGTGCAGGAGAAGTTTTCCGGCAAGCGCTGGACCATCCCGGCCAAGGTGTACGCCCGGCCGCTGGAGCTGTTCGTCGGCCAGAAGCTGAGCAAGAACGACTTCCTCACCGAGCTCGATGCCCTCGGCTACCGTCGCGAGAGTGCGGCCAATGGCCCGGGCGCGGCGTCGATCAATGGTAACAACGTCGACCTCAATACCCGTGGCTTCCAGTTCTATGAAGGTATGGAGCCGGCGCAGTTCGTGCGTGTACGGTTCTCCGGTGACTACGTTGCGGGGCTCAGCGGTGCCAACGGCGGCAAGCTCGACGTGGTGCGCCTGGAGCCTCTGATGATTGGCGGTATCTACCCGAAGAATCTTGAAGACCGCATCCTGATCAAGATCGACCAGGTGCCGCCGTACCTGCTGGAGACCCTGATCGCCACGGAAGACCGCGATTTCTACAGCCACTTCGGCGTATCGCCCAAGTCCATTGCCCGGGCCATCTGGGTGAACACCTCCTCGGGCGCCATGCGTCAGGGCGGCAGCACCCTGACCCAGCAGCTGGTGAAGAACTTCTTCCTCACCAACGAGCGCAGCCTCAGCCGCAAGCTGACCGAGGCCATGATGGCCGTGCTGCTGGAGATGCACTACGACAAGCGCGAGATCCTCGAGGCGTACCTGAACGAAGTCTTCGTCGGCCAGGACGGCCAGCGCGCGGTGCATGGTTTCGGCCTGGCCAGCCAGTTCTTCTTCAGCCAGCCGCTGCAGGAACTCAAGCTGCACCAGATTGCCTTGCTGGTGGGCATGGTCAAGGGACCGTCCTACTACAACCCGCGTCGTTACCCCGAGCGTGCCCTGCAGCGCCGCAACCTGGTGCTCGACCTGCTGGCCGAGCAGGGCGTGGCCAGCCAGGAAGTGATCGATGCTGCGAAGAAGATGCCGCTGGGCGTGACCAAGCGCGGCAGCCTGGCCGACAGCTCGTTCCCGGCGTTCCTCGACCTGGTCAAGCGCCAGCTGCGCCAGGACTACCGCGACGAAGACTTGACCGAAGAAGGCCTGCGCATCTTCACCAGTTTCGACCCGATCCTGCAGATGAAGGCCGAAACCGCCATGAGCGAGACGTTCAAGCGCTTGGCCGGGCGCAAGGGCGCCGACGAGGTGGAGTCGGCGATGGTCGTCACCAACCCGGAAACCGGCGAGGTGCAGGCGCTGATCGGCAGCCGTCAGTCGGGCTTTGCCGGCTTTAACCGTGCCATCGACGCCGTGCGGCCGATCGGCTCGCTGGTCAAGCCGGCGGTCTACCTCACCGCGCTTGAGCAACCGAGCAAGTACAGCCTGACCACTCGGGTGCAGGACGAGCCGTTCTCGGTCAAAGGTGCCGACGGCCAGGTGTGGCGCCCGCAGAACTACGATCGCCGCCCCCATGGCACCATCTACCTGTACCAGGGCCTGGCCAACTCCTACAACCTGTCGACCGCCAAGCTCGGCCTGGAAGTGGGCGTGCCGAACGTGATCAAGACCATCGGTCGCTTGGGTGTGCAGGTCGACTGGCCGGCGTTCCCGTCGATGCTGCTGGGCGCTGGCGGCATGTCGCCGATGCAGGTTGCGACCATGTACCAGACCATCGCCAACGGTGGCTTCAATACACCGATGCGTGGCATTCGCAGCGTGCTCACCGCCGAAGGCGAGCCGCTCAAGCGCTACCCGTTCCAGATCCAGCAAACCTTCGACCCCGGTGCCATCTATCTGGTGCAGAACGCCATGCAGCGGGTAATGCGTGAAGGTACCGGGCGTTCGGTGTATAGCGTGCTGCCCAGCTCGCTGACGCTGGCGGGCAAGACCGGCACCAGTAACGACTCGCGCGACAGTTGGTTCTCCGGCTTCAGCCAGGACCTGCTGGCAGTGGTCTGGCTGGGCCGCGACGACAACGGCAAGACGCCGTTCACCGGCGCCACCGGCGCGCTGCAGGTGTGGACCAGCTTCATGAAGAAGGCCGACCCGTTGCCGCTGGACATGCCGCTACCCGACAACGTGGTGCAGGCCTGGATCGACCCTTACAGCGGCCAGGGTTCCGACGGTAGCTGTCCGGGAGCCGTGCAGATGCCGTATATTCGCGGCAGCGAACCGCCCGCTGGCGCCACCTGTGGTGGCGAACAGAACCCGGCCGAATCGGTCATGGACTGGGTCAAGGGGTGGATGAATTGAGCACGAGCTTTTGAAGAGGGTGTGAAGTGAAGAAGTGGTGGATTCCTGTCTTGACTGCGGTAACCGTGCTGCAAGGCTGCTCCAGCGTCCAGCGTGGCAACATCCCGGTGGTGGATTCGAGCACCCGGGTCTCCAACAGTGAGCGGGTCCAGGCCAAGCGCACCTCGGCCTACCCGACCAGTGGCGGCAGCAGCCAGGCGCAGTCGTTGCCCGAAGAAGGCGGCGTCACCGTGATGATCCCGCAGGGCACCGGCGGCGCGCCGATCAGCACCGGGCCGATTACTCCCGGCCCGGTCAGCAGCGGCCCGATCACCCCGGGCCCGATCAGCACTGGCCCCATCACCAGCAACCCCAACCCGGTGGCTGATGAGCCGTTCGACATCGCCTCGATGAGCAACCCTCCGGCCGTCACCCAGGCGCCGACCGGCATCCCGCGCGCCAACACCGGCGGCTTGTCCGCCGACGAGCAACTCGATGGCCCGGTGCTGGCGCTGCTGACCACCGCCCAGCAGCAGCAGGGCAGTGGTGACTTCAACGGCGCCGCTTCGAGCCTGGAGCGTGCCCAGCGCATCGCCCCGCGCGAGCCGCAGGTGCTGTTCCGCCTGGCCCAGGTGCGCCTGTCGCAAGGTGACGCGGCGCAATCCGAGCAACTGGCCCGTCGCGCGCTGACCTACGCCAACGGCCGTCCAGACCTTCAGGCCCAGCTGTGGAACACCATCGCCCAGGCCCGCGAGAAGCAAGGCGACAGCGCCGGTGCCGCACTGGCGCGGCAGAAGGCGCGGGTCAACCTGTGATGGAACAGCGCATTCTCGATATCGCCGACCATCTGCTGCTGATCGAGCAAGAGCTCAAGGTCCAGGGCTGGTGGAGCGCTGATACGCCCAGCGACGAGATGCTGGCCAGCACGGTGCCGTTCGCGGTGGACAGCATGAGCTTCGAGCAGTGGCTGCAGTGGATCTTCCTGCCACGCATGAAGCTGATCCTCGAGCACGGGCTGGCGTTGCCGAATGCCTCGGGCATCCTGGTGATGGCCGAGACGGTGTTTGTCGATCGCCCGGAACAAAGCCGCGTGTTACGGCGCCTGTTGGCAGAATTCGATCAATTGATCGCGCCTTCCGCCTGATTTCTTCTCTTTTTCCTTTAAGGGCCGCAGATTGTGGCCCTTTTTTATGGAAATCTTTATTGTTCTGCTGCTGCGCGCCTTTTTAGTGGTGCTGGCGATTCATCTTGCGGAAAAATTGGCAATAATTTTTCTTGACTTGTTGGCGCCAAATCACAAGAATCCAGATTCCGCTGTAGAGGGACTGCCAGAAGCAGACCCGCTAAGCAGATCATGAGGCGCACACCCGCGCCGACTTGTAACACCCCGCAACGCGTTACCTCGCGCTGGGTGGGAAAGCCCGCAACACACCAGGGCATTCCCAATACTTGCTCAGTCAGTGCTGACGTTCGCTCATGCTCTGCTTGGCAGTAAACCTAATAAGACCCGTCCAGTGAGGACGGTATTCTGGCGTTTTAGAGGTGAACAACGTGGAGCTTTTATCTGGCGCTGAGATGGTCGTCCGCTTCTTGCGTGACGAGGGCGTTAAGCACATCTACGGGTACCCTGGCGGTGCTCTCCTTCATGTTTACGATGCTCTGTTCAAGGAACCGGAAGTCCAGCACATCCTGGTCCGTCACGAACAGGCTGCCACCCATATGGCGGACGGTTACGCCCGTGCCACCGGCAAGGCCGGCGTGGTACTGGTGACTTCCGGCCCAGGTGCGACCAATGCCATCACCGGCATTGCCACCGCTTACATGGATTCCATTCCGATGGTCATCCTGTCTGGCCAGGTGCCCAGCACCATGGTCGGCACCGATGCCTTCCAGGAAACCGACATGATCGGTATTTCCCGGCCGATCGTGAAGCACAGCTTCATGGTCAAGCATGCTTCGGAAATCCCGGAAGTTCTGAAAAAAGCTTTCTATCTTGCGCAATCCGGCCGTCCCGGCCCGGTCGTGGTCGACATTCCAAAAGATATGACCAACCCGGCTGAGAAGTTCGAGTACATCTACCCGAAAAAGGTCAAGCTGCGTTCGTATAGCCCGGCTGTACGTGGTCACTCCGGCCAGATCCGCAAGGCAGCCGAAATGCTCCTGGCGGCCAAGCGCCCGGTCGTCTACTCCGGCGGTGGCGTCATCCTCGGTGGTGGCTCCGAAGCCCTCACCGAAATCGCCAAGTCGCTGAACCTGCCGGTCACCAACACCCTCATGGGCCTCGGTGGCTTCCCGGGTACCGACCGCCAGTTCCTCGGCATGCTCGGCATGCACGGCAGCTACACCGCCAACCTGGCGATGCACAATGCCGATGTGATCTTCGCTGTCGGCGTGCGTTTCGACGACCGCGTGGTCAACGGCCCGGCCAAGTTCTGCCCGAACGCCAAGATCATCCATATCGACATCGACCCGGCGTCGATCTCGAAGATGATCAAGGCCGACGTGCCGATCGTCGGCCCGGTCGAAAGCGTGCTCAACGAAATGCTCGGCATTCTCAAGGAAATCGGCGAGCAGCCTGACAAGGCGGCGTTGGATGCCTGGTGGAAGCAGATCGACGAATGGCGTGGCGACGGTGGCCTGTTCCCTTACGACAAGGGCGACGGCAACGTCATCAAGCCGCAGCAGGTCATCGAGACGCTGTGCGAAGTGACCAAGGGCGATGCCTTCGTCACCTCCGACGTGGGCCAGCACCAGATGTTCGCGGCGCAGTACTACCGCTTCAACAAACCCAACCGCTGGATCAACTCCGGTGGCCTGGGCACCATGGGCTTCGGTTTCCCGGCGGCCATGGGCATCAAGCTCAACTTCCCGGATCATGACGTGGCCTGCGTCACTGGCGAAGGCAGCATCCAGATGAACATCCAGGAGCTGTCCACCTGCATGCAGTACGGCCTGCCGGTGAAGATCGTCAACATGAACAACGGTGTGTTGGGCATGGTCCGCCAGTGGCAGGACATGGCTTACAACGGCCGCCACTCGCATTCCTATGTCGAGTCGCTGCCTGACTTCGTCAAGTTGGCCGAGGCCTATGGTCATGTGGGTATCCGCATCACCAGCCTGAAGGACCTCAAGCCGAAGCTGGAAGAAGCGTTTGCCATGAAGGACCGCCTGGTCTTCATCGACATCGCGATCGACCGTACCGAGCACGTCTATCCGATGCAGATCAAGGATGGCTCGATGCGTGACATGTGGCTGAGCAAGACGGAGCGTACCTGATATGCGGCACATCATTTCCCTGCTGCTGGAAAACGAACCCGGTGCCTTGTCTCGCGTGGTCGGCCTGTTCTCCCAGCGCAACTACAACATCGAAAGCCTGACCGTGGCACCGACCGAAGACCCGACCCTGTCGCGTCTGACGTTGACCACCGTCGGCCATGATGAAGTGATCGAACAGATCACCAAGAACCTGAACAAGCTGGTCGAAGTGGTCAAGCTGGTCGACCTGTCGGAAAGCGCTCACATCGAGCGCGAACTGATGCTGGTCAAGGTCAAGGCCACCGGTGCCCAGCGCGCCGAGATCAAGCGCACCACGGATATCTTCCGCGGCCAGATCGTCGACGTGACTGCCAGCGTGTACACCGTGCAGCTGAGCGGTACCAGCGACAAACTGGACAGCTTCATCCAGGCCATCGGCACCGCATCGATTCTCGAAACCGTGCGCAGTGGCGTCACCGGCATTGCCCGTGGCGACAAAGTGCTCAGCATCTAACTTCAAAAATTAGCTATGGCTCCGCAGGGGCCGAGATATAACCAGGGGTATTTCATGAAAGTTTTCTACGATAAAGACTGCGACCTTTCCATCATCCAGGGCAAGAAAGTCGCCATCATCGGTTACGGCTCCCAGGGCCACGCTCAGGCGTGCAACCTGAAGGACTCCGGTGTAGACGTTACCGTCGGTCTGCGTAAAGGCTCGGCCACCGTTGCCAAGGCAGAAGCCCACGGCCTGAAAGTAGCCGACGTGGCCACCGCCGTCGCTGCCGCCGACCTGGTCATGATCCTCACCCCGGACGAGTTCCAGGGCCAGCTGTACAAGAACGAGATCGAGCCGAACATCAAGAAAGGCGCCACCCTGGCCTTCTCCCACGGCTTCTCGATCCACTACAACCAGGTCGTTCCGCGTGCCGACCTCGACGTGATCATGATCGCACCGAAGGCCCCGGGCCACACCGTGCGCTCCGAGTTCGTCAAAGGCGGCGGCATCCCTGACCTGATCGCTATCTACCAGGACGCTTCGGGCAATGCCAAGAACGTCGCCCTGTCCTACGCCGCAGGCGTCGGTGGCGGCCGTACCGGCATTATCGAAACCACCTTCAAGGACGAGACCGAAACCGACCTGTTCGGTGAGCAGGCGGTTCTGTGCGGCGGTACCGTCGAGCTGGTCAAAGCTGGTTTCGAAACCCTGGTCGAAGCTGGCTACGCGCCAGAAATGGCCTACTTCGAGTGCCTGCACGAACTGAAGCTGATCGTTGACCTCATGTACGAAGGCGGTATCGCCAACATGAACTACTCGATCTCCAACAACGCCGAGTACGGTGAGTACGTCACCGGCCCTGAAGTCATCAACGAAGAATCCCGCAAGGCCATGCGCAACGCTCTGAAGCGCATCCAGGACGGCGAATACGCGAAGATGTTCATCAGCGAAGGTGCCACCAACTACCCATCGATGACCGCCAAGCGCCGTAACAACGCCGCCCATGGTATCGAAATCATCGGCGAGCAACTGCGTTCGATGATGCCGTGGATCTCGGCCAACAAGATCGTCGACAAGAGCAAGAACTAAGTCTTGCTTGGCTAAATGAAAAACGCGGCTTCGGCCGCGTTTTTTCGTTTGCGCGGCCGGCTTCTGGTATAAAGCGACCAGTGGCTCGCCGTCAGAACCCGTTTCGCGAGCCCGTGTCGAACATATTCCACCCCCGTTGCAAGGTACTTTTCATGAGCGAACGTCCCGAAGAGCCGAACAAGCCCTCCGACGCCGAAAGCCTGCTACCGATCGATGAGCATGTCGAAGAAGGGCATGACGCCGAAGGCCGCAAGGTCCGTCACCGCGGCATCTACCTGCTGCCCAACCTGTTCACCACTGCCAACCTGTTTGCCGGCTTCTATTCCATCATCAGTTCGATGAGCGCGCAGAGCGCCCTGAGCGCTGGTGATCCGCGCGAAGCGAGCAAGTATTTCGCCTTCGCCGCCATCGCGATCTTCGTCGCCATGGTTCTCGACGGCCTCGATGGCCGTGTTGCGCGCATGACCAACACCCAGAGCGCCTTCGGTGCCGAGTACGACTCGCTGTCGGACATGGTCGCCTTTGGTGTGGCGCCGGCCTTGCTGGCCTTCGGCTGGGCACTGGGCGATATGGGCAAGGTCGGCTGGATGGTCGCCTTCATCTATGTGGCCGGTGCCGCACTGCGCCTGGCGCGTTTCAACACCCAGGTCGGTACGGCCGACAAACGCTACTTCATCGGCCTGGCCAGCCCAGCCGCGGCTGGCGTTGTGGCTGGCACTGTGTGGGCGTTCAGCGATTTCGGTATCCAGGGTTCCAAGTTGTCGTTCCTGGTGGCATTGCTGGTAGCTGCTGCCGGCATGCTGATGGTCAGCAACATCAAGTACAACAGCTTCAAGGAGCTGGATCTCAAGGGGCGTGTGCCTTTTGTTGCGATCCTGGCCGTGGTGCTGGTGTTCGCCGTAGTGTTCAGCGACCCGCCCCGCATCCTGCTGCTGATCTTCCTCGCTTATGCGGTTTCCGGCCCGCTGCAGTACCTGCTGCGCGGTCGTCGTAAAACCTCATGAAGATTTAATCGTGGAATAACCTGCCGGCTCCATAGTCTTACGGGTACATCAGTTGCCCGTACTGTGGAGCCGTCATGCTCATCAAACTCCCCCGATCATCCGACTGCACGTCGGCACAGATCACCCCTGAACACCTCTACCTTTCCCGTCGCAGCATGCTGGGTGGCACCTTGGCAGGCATGGCCCTGGGCGCTTTGCCGCGTTTGGGTGTGGCCGCAGAGCCATCGCGCTATGCCGATGCCGCAGGCGGAGCGGCGCCTGCGTGGTTCACCGAAAAGCTGGGTGCCACGCGCTGGCAGGCAGTCACCGTGAAGGATGAGGCCATCACGCCGTTCAAGGACGCCACTCACTACAACAACTTCTATGAGTTCGGGCCCGACAAGGGCGACCCTGCAGCCAATGCGGGCAGCCTGAAGACCGAGCCTTGGAGCCTGGTGGTCGATGGGGAAGTGGCAAAGCCCGGGCGCTATGCGCTGGAGGACTTCGTCAAACCCTATCAGCTCGAGGAGCGCATTTATCGGCTGCGCTGCGTAGAGGCCTGGTCGATGGTCATTCCGTGGTTGGGCTTTCCGCTGGCGCAAGTGCTCAAGCAGGTCGAGCCTACTTCCAAGGCGCGTTATGTTCGTTTCGAAACGCTGCAAGACCCAAAGAGCATGCCCGGGCAACGCTCCGGTTTTGCCCTGATCGACTGGCCTTATGTAGAAGGGCTGCGCCTGGACGAAGCGATGAACCCGTTGGCGATCCTGGCTGTGGGCATGTATGGCCGGGAGTTGGCAAACCAGAACGGCGCGCCACTGCGTCTGGTGGTGCCATGGAAGTATGGCTTCAAGAGCATCAAGTCGATCGTGCGCATCAGCCTGGTGGCGGAGCAGCCGCATACCACCTGGCAAGGGCTGGCGCCGGATGAATATGGTTTCTATGCCAACGTCAACCCGACGGTCGATCATCCGCGCTGGACCCAGGCTCGCGAGCGGCGCTTGCCCAGTGGGCTGTTCAGCCCCAATGTGCGGGAGACGCAGATGTTCAACGGTTATGCCGATGAGGTAGCGTCGTTGTACACCGGGCTCGATCTGCGGAAGAACTATTGATGCGTTATCCCTGGTTGCGATTGGCGATCTTTGTGCTCGGCTGCCTGTTTCCGGCCTGGTGGCTGTATCAGGCGGCGACGGGGCAGCTCGACCCAGATCCGGGCAAGATCCTGGTGGATCGGCTTGGGCTGGGGGCGTTGGTCTTTCTATTGATTACTCTGAGCATGACGCCGCTGCAGAAATTGACAGGGTGGTCGGGCTGGATCGTGGTGCGCCGGCAGCTGGGCTTGTGGTGCTTTGCTTATATAGTGCTGCACATGACTTCTTATATGGTGTTCATCCTGGGCCTGGATTGGGGGCAGCTGGGGGTTGAGCTGCGCAAGCGGCCGTACATCATTGTCGGCGCGTTGGGTTTCCTTGGATTGCTGGCGTTGGCGGTTACCTCCAATCGCTACAGTCAGAGGCGGCTAGGGGCGCGTTGGAAGAGGCTGCACAAGCTGGTGTATGTGATTCTGGGGTTGGGGTTGCTGCATTTCTTGTGGATCGTGCGTTCGGATTTGAAGGAGTGGGCCATCTATGCAGGGGTAGGGGTATTGCTGATGGCGCTGCGAATTCCGGCGGTGGCGAAGCGAGTGCCCAGGTTTGCGGGAGGGCGTAAGAGGGCGGCCTGAGCGTGGGTTGCGTGTCTTGCCGTCTTTATCCGGTCGTTCTCCTATATTTCTGTTTCATGAAATTAAAGGTTGACGGGGTTTCAGATCCCCTTATAATGCGCCCCACTTCCAGCGACAACGGAACGCAAAACTCCTTGAAATTCAATGAGTTAAGCGATTCGAAGGCTCCGGAAGTGTTTCGGTCTCACGATCGGCAGCGGTGAAAAAAGGTGGTTGACAGCAGATTGTAACGCTGTATGATTCGCCTCCCGCTACGAGAGATCGCAGCGAGTTAAGCGGTTGAAGCTAAACGAGTTTCTCGGAAAGAACTTCAAAATAAACGCTTGACAGTCAATGAGGAAAGCGTAGAATGCGCGCCTCGGTTGAGACGAAAAGCTCTTAGCCAAACGCTCTTTAACAAATTGAATCAAGCAATTCGTGTGGGTGCTTGTGAGTACGGACTGATAGTCAAAAAGATTATCAGCATCACAAGTGGCCATGCGAGAAATCACATAGTCATTTGAGATTGCTGAGCCAAGTTTAGGGTTTCTTAAAAACCCAAGCAGTATTGAACTGAAGAGTTTGATCATGGCTCAGATTGAACGCTGGCGGCAGGCCTAACACATGCAAGTCGAGCGGATGAGAAGAGCTTGCTCTTCGATTCAGCGGCGGACGGGTGAGTAATGCCTAGGAATCTGCCTGGTAGTGGGGGACAACGTTTCGAAAGGAACGCTAATACCGCATACGTCCTACGGGAGAAAGCAGGGGACCTTCGGGCCTTGCGCTATCAGATGAGCCTAGGTCGGATTAGCTAGTTGGTGAGGTAATGGCTCACCAAGGCGACGATCCGTAACTGGTCTGAGAGGATGATCAGTCACACTGGAACTGAGACACGGTCCAGACTCCTACGGGAGGCAGCAGTGGGGAATATTGGACAATGGGCGAAAGCCTGATCCAGCCATGCCGCGTGTGTGAAGAAGGTCTTCGGATTGTAAAGCACTTTAAGTTGGGAGGAAGGGCAGTAAGTTAATACCTTGCTGTTTTGACGTTACCGACAGAATAAGCACCGGCTAACTCTGTGCCAGCAGCCGCGGTAATACAGAGGGTGCAAGCGTTAATCGGAATTACTGGGCGTAAAGCGCGCGTAGGTGGTTCGTTAAGTTGGATGTGAAAGCCCCGGGCTCAACCTGGGAACTGCATCCAAAACTGGCGAGCTAGAGTATGGTAGAGGGTGGTGGAATTTCCTGTGTAGCGGTGAAATGCGTAGATATAGGAAGGAACACCAGTGGCGAAGGCGACCACCTGGACTGATACTGACACTGAGGTGCGAAAGCGTGGGGAGCAAACAGGATTAGATACCCTGGTAGTCCACGCCGTAAACGATGTCAACTAGCCGTTGGAATCCTTGAGATTTTAGTGGCGCAGCTAACGCATTAAGTTGACCGCCTGGGGAGTACGGCCGCAAGGTTAAAACTCAAATGAATTGACGGGGGCCCGCACAAGCGGTGGAGCATGTGGTTTAATTCGAAGCAACGCGAAGAACCTTACCAGGCCTTGACATGCAGAGAACTTTCCAGAGATGGATTGGTGCCTTCGGGAACTCTGACACAGGTGCTGCATGGCTGTCGTCAGCTCGTGTCGTGAGATGTTGGGTTAAGTCCCGTAACGAGCGCAACCCTTGTCCTTAGTTACCAGCACGTTATGGTGGGCACTCTAAGGAGACTGCCGGTGACAAACCGGAGGAAGGTGGGGATGACGTCAAGTCATCATGGCCCTTACGGCCTGGGCTACACACGTGCTACAATGGTCGGTACAGAGGGTTGCCAAGCCGCGAGGTGGAGCTAATCTCACAAAACCGATCGTAGTCCGGATCGCAGTCTGCAACTCGACTGCGTGAAGTCGGAATCGCTAGTAATCGCAAATCAGAATGTTGCGGTGAATACGTTCCCGGGCCTTGTACACACCGCCCGTCACACCATGGGAGTGGGTTGCACCAGAAGTAGCTAGTCTAACCTTCGGGAGGACGGTTACCACGGTGTGATTCATGACTGGGGTGAAGTCGTAACAAGGTAGCCGTAGGGGAACCTGCGGCTGGATCACCTCCTTAATCGACGACATCAGCCTGCTGATGAGCTCCCACACGAATTGCTTGATTCATTGTGTAAAGACGATGCTGTAACGCAACCCTGTTATAGGTCTGTAGCTCAGTTGGTTAGAGCGCACCCCTGATAAGGGTGAGGTCGGCAGTTCAAATCTGCCCAGACCTACCAATTACTTGGTGCGGCTGGTCAAATGGGGCCATAGCTCAGCTGGGAGAGCGCCTGCCTTGCACGCAGGAGGTCAGCGGTTCGATCCCGCTTGGCTCCACCACTCTTTCAGGTTTCGCAGCACTGCTCAGAACTTAGAAATGAACATTCGGCAATGAATGTTGATTTCTGACTTTTGTCAGATCGTTCTTTAAAAATTCGGATATGTGATAGATAGACTGACATGCACTTTCACTGGTGTGTGATCAGGCTAAGGTAAAATTTGTGAGTTCTGCTCTTAACTGAGCGAAATGCGAATTTTCGGCGAATGTCGTCTTCACAGTATAACCAGATTGCTTGGGGTTATATGGTCAAGTGAAGAAGCGCATACGGTGGATGCCTTGGCAGTCAGAGGCGATGAAAGACGTGGTAGCCTGCGATAAGCTTTGGGGAGTCGGCAAACAGACTGTGATCCAGAGATCTCTGAATGGGGGAACCCAGCCAGCATAAGCTGGTTATCTTGTACTGAATACATAGGTGCAAGAGGCGAACCAGGGGAACTGAAACATCTAAGTACCCTGAGGAAAAGAAATCAACCGAGATTCCCTTAGTAGTGGCGAGCGAACGGGGACCAGCCCTTAAGTTGGTTTGAGATTAGTGGAACGCTCTGGAAAGTGCGGCCATAGTGGGTGATAGCCCCGTACACGAAAATCTCTTATCAATGAAATCGAGTAGGACGGAGCACGAGAAACTTTGTCTGAATATGGGGGGACCATCCTCCAAGGCTAAATACTACTGACTGACCGATAGTGAACCAGTACCGTGAGGGAAAGGCGAAAAGAACCCCGGAGAGGGGAGTGAAATAGAACCTGAAACCGTATGCGTACAAGCAGTGGGAGCCTACTTTGTTAGGTGACTGCGTACCTTTTGTATAATGGGTCAGCGACTTATATTCAGTGGCGAGCTTAACCGAATAGGGGAGGCGTAGCGAAAGCGAGTCTTAATAGGGCGCTTTAGTCGCTGGGTATAGACCCGAAACCGGGCGATCTATCCATGGGCAGGTTGAAGGTTAGGTAACACTGACTGGAGGACCGAACCGACTACCGTTGAAAAGTTAGCGGATGACCTGTGGATCGGAGTGAAAGGCTAATCAAGCTCGGAGATAGCTGGTTCTCCTCGAAAGCTATTTAGGTAGCGCCTCATGTATCACTGTAGGGGGTAGAGCACTGTTTCGGCTAGGGGGTCATCCCGACTTACCAAACCGATGCAAACTCCGAATACCTACAAGTGCCGAGCATGGGAGACACACGGCGGGTGCTAACGTCCGTCGTGAAAAGGGAAACAACCCAGACCGTCAGCTAAGGTCCCAAAGTCATGGTTAAGTGGGAAACGATGTGGGAAGGCTTAGACAGCTAGGAGGTTGGCTTAGAAGCAGCCACCCTTTAAAGAAAGCGTAATAGCTCACTAGTCGAGTCGGCCTGCGCGGAAGATGTAACGGGGCTCAAACCATGCACCGAAGCTACGGGTATCACCTTTTGGTGATGCGGTAGAGGAGCGTTCTGTAAGCCTGTGAAGGTGAGTTGAGAAGCTTGCTGGAGGTATCAGAAGTGCGAATGCTGACATGAGTAACGACAATGGGAGTGAAAAACTCCCACGCCGAAAGACCAAGGTTTCCTGCGCAACGTTAATCGACGCAGGGTTAGTCGGTCCCTAAGGCGAGGCTGAAAAGCGTAGTCGATGGAAAACAGGTTAATATTCCTGTACTTCCAGTTATTGCGATGGAGGGACGGAGAAGGCTAGGCCAGCTTGGCGTTGGTTGTCCAAGTTTAAGGTGGTAGGCTGAGATCTTAGGCAAATCCGGGATCTCAAGGCCGAGAGCTGATGACGAGTGCTCTTTAGAGCGCGAAGTGGTTGATGCCATGCTTCCAAGAAAAGCTCCTAAGCTTCAGATAACTGGGAACCGTACCCCAAACCGACACAGGTGGTTAGGTAGAGAATACCAAGGCGCTTGAGAGAACTCGGGTGAAGGAACTAGGCAAAATGGCACCGTAACTTCGGGAGAAGGTGCGCCGGCGAGGGTGAAGGACTTGCTCCGTAAGCCCATGCCGGTCGAAGATACCAGGCCGCTGCGACTGTTTATTAAAAACACAGCACTCTGCAAACACGAAAGTGGACGTATAGGGTGTGACGCCTGCCCGGTGCCGGAAGGTTAATTGATGGGGTTAGCGCAAGCGAAGCTCTTGATCGAAGCCCCGGTAAACGGCGGCCGTAACTATAACGGTCCTAAGGTAGCGAAATTCCTTGTCGGGTAAGTTCCGACCTGCACGAATGGCGTAACGATGGCGGCGCTGTCTCCACCCGAGACTCAGTGAAATTGAAATCGCTGTGAAGATGCAGTGTATCCGCGGCTAGACGGAAAGACCCCGTGAACCTTTACTATAGCTTTGCACTGGACTTTGAGCTTGCTTGTGTAGGATAGGTGGGAGGCTTTGAAGTGGGGACGCCAGTTCTCATGGAGCCATCCTTGAAATACCACCCTGGCAACCTTGAGGTTCTAACTCAGGTCCGTTATCCGGATCGAGGACAGTGTATGGTGGGTAGTTTGACTGGGGCGGTCTCCTCCCAAAGAGTAACGGAGGAGTACGAAGGTGCGCTCAGACCGGTCGGAAATCGGTCGTAGAGTATAAAGGCAAAAGCGCGCTTGACTGCGAGACAAACACGTCGAGCAGGTACGAAAGTAGGTCTTAGTGATCCGGTGGTTCTGTATGGAAGGGCCATCGCTCAACGGATAAAAGGTACTCCGGGGATAACAGGCTGATACCGCCCAAGAGTTCATATCGACGGCGGTGTTTGGCACCTCGATGTCGGCTCATCACATCCTGGGGCTGAAGCCGGTCCCAAGGGTATGGCTGTTCGCCATTTAAAGTGGTACGCGAGCTGGGTTTAGAACGTCGTGAGACAGTTCGGTCCCTATCTGCCGTGGACGTTTGAGATTTGAGAGGGGCTGCTCCTAGTACGAGAGGACCGGAGTGGACGAACCTCTGGTGTTCCGGTTGTCACGCCAGTGGCATTGCCGGGTAGCTATGTTCGGAAGAGATAACCGCTGAAAGCATCTAAGCGGGAAACTTGCCTCAAGATGAGATCTCACTGGGATCTTGAATCCCCTAAAGGGCCGTCGAAGACTACGACGTTGATAGGTTGGGTGTGTAAGCGCTGTGAGGCGTTGAGCTAACCAATACTAATTGCCCGTGAGGCTTGACCATATAACACCCAAGCAATTTGCGCGTAAGCCGAATTGTGGTGGTGAAGACGAAAGACCCGAAGATTCGCAACATCACAAATCACATATCTGAATTAGCCAAGAGTGTTCCTAAGACATTCTGGGCAACCGAATTTCTTGACGACCATAGAGCATTGGAACCACCTGATCCCATCCCGAACTCAGTAGTGAAACGATGCATCGCCGATGGTAGTGTGGGGTTTCCCCATGTGAGAGTAGGTCATCGTCAAGATTCATTCCGCAAAACCCCTATCTGCGCATGCAGGTAGGGGTTTTGTCTTTTCCGCCAGGACGAAATCAGCGCTCCTGGACAGTGAGCAGCGCCACCCGCAGGTGCTGGCATACAGTCCCTCACAATAGTCGTCTCCCACAATTCGAGTCAGAACACTAGAATAGAGCCGACGCATCCATTCAGAACCCTCTTATGCCCAACCCTGTCGATACGCAAGCGCTCGCACAGTTACCCCTGGACGAACTCGTAGCCTGCCACGAGTGCGACCTGCTGATGCGCAAGACGACGCTGCAAAACGACGAGAAAGCCCATTGCCCGCGCTGTGGCTACGAGCTTTATGCCCATCGGCATAACGTCGTTCCTCGCAGCCTGGCACTGGTCCTTACCGCCTTGCTGCTCTATGTGCCCGCCAACTTCCTGCCGATCATGCAGCTGCATCTGCTTGGCCAAACCTCGGACGACACCGTCTGGAGCGGCGTACTCGGCTTGTACAACTCCGAAATGCGCGGCGTCGCCGTGGTGGTGTTCCTGTGCAGCATGGCCGTCCCGCTGCTCAAATTGTTGTGCCAATTGCTGGTACTGCTGAGCATCCGTTTTGACGTCGGTCGCAGTTACGGTTTGCTGATCTATCGTATTTATCACCACTTGCGCGAGTGGGGCATGCTCGAGGTGTACTTCATGGGTGTGCTGGTTGCCATCGTCAAGCTGGTCGACCTGGCTGAACTGAGTATCGGCCTCGGCCTGTTCTGCTTCATCAGCCTGTTGCTGGTGCAGGTGTGGCTGGAAGTGGTGATGTCGCCGCACCAGATCTGGGTGGCCTTGTCCGGGGAGGATGTCCATGCGGGCGATTGATGCAGGCATTCTGGTCTGCGGTGAATGCCATGAGCTCAACCGCCGCGAAGCAGATACCACGTCGCAGACGTGCACCCGTTGCGGGGCCATTGTCCATGAGCGACGCCCTAACAGCATCGTGCGCACCTGGGCGCTGCTGATCACTGCGATGGTGCTCTACATCCCTGCCAACGTGTTGCCGATCATGACGGTCAGCGCGCTGGGGCAGGGCAGCCCCGACACCATCATGTCGGGGGTTATCACCCTGCTCAAGCACGGCATGTTGCCGATCGCCGCCGTGGTGTTCATCGCCAGCATCCTGGTGCCCACGTTCAAGCTGGTGGGCATTGCCCTGCTGCTGTACTCGGTGCAGCGCCACCAGCCGCTGTCGGCGCGCCAGCGCATTCTGATGTACCGCTTCATCGAGTTCATCGGGCGCTGGTCCATGCTGGATATCTTTGTCATTGCCATCCTGGTGGCGGTGGTGAATTTTGGCCGCATTGCCAGTGTCGAAGCCAACCTGGGCGCTGTCGCCTTCGCCAGTGTGGTGATCCTGACGATGCTCGCCGCCTTAACTTTCGATCCCCGACTGATCTGGGACAACACGGAGTCGGATGACGACCATGAGTGACTTGCCTACGGCTAAAACCCGCCCTGCTTCGAACTGGTCGGCCATCTGGATCCTGCCGCTGATCGCTCTGGCCATCGGTGGTTGGCTGGCTTGGCAGGCCTACCGTGACGCCGGTATCGAAATCCAGGTGCGCTTCGAAACCGGCGAGGGCATCGTCGCCAACAAGACCGAGGTCATTTTCAAGGGCATGTCGATCGGCAAGGTGACGGGCCTGGTGCTGGATAACAAGGGCGACAATCGAGGCGTGATCGCCACCATCGAAATGAACAAGGCGGCCGGGCCACATTTGACCAAAGGCACGCGCTTCTGGCTGGTAAAGCCCAGCGTCAGCCTGGCTGGTATCTCCGGGCTTGAAACCCTTGTCTCAGGCAATTACATCGCCGTGGAGCCAGGAGAGGGCGAACCGACCAAGCGCTTTACCGCGCTCAAGGAAGCCCCACCGTTGTCCGATGCCGAGCCCGGTTTGCACCTGACCCTCAAGGCCGAGCGCCTGGGTTCGCTCAACCGTGACAGCCCGGTGTTCTACAAGCAGATCCAGGTGGGCCGAGTGAAAAGCTATCGCCTGTCCGAGGATCAGGGCACTGTGGAGATCAAGGTCTTCATCGCGCCCGCGTATGCCAGCCTGGTGCGCAAGCACACGCGTTTCTGGAACGCCAGTGGCGTCAGCATCGATGCCGACCTGTCCGGCGTGAAGGTGCGCACCGAATCGCTTTCCAGCATCGTCGCCGGCGGTATCGCTTTCGCCACGCCAGAAAATCGCCAGGACAGCCCGCCCACTGACCCAAGCCTGCCGTTCCGGCTGTACGAGGATTTCGACGCCGCTCAGGCGGGTATCCGGGTGAAGGTCAAATTGAGTGATTTCGAGGGGCTGCAGAAGGGCCGTACCCCGGTGCTGTACAAGGGTATCCAGGTAGGCTCGCTCAAGGACCTGAAGATCGAGGGTGACCTGTCCAGCGCAATGGCGGAATTGACCCTGGACCCGCTGGCAGAGGATTACCTGGTCGAAGGGACCCAGTTCTGGGTGGTCAAGCCTTCCATCTCGCTCGCGGGCATCACTGGGCTGGAAGCACTGGTAAAGGGTAACTACATCGCTGTTCGCCCGGGTGAGCCCGGTGCCAAGCCCTTGCGTGAGTTCGAGGCACGGCCCAAGGCGCCGCCGCTTGATCTCAAGGCGCCAGGCTTGCACATGGTGCTGTTCGCCGAAACCCTCGGCTCGCTGGAGGTGGGCAGCCCGGTGATGTACCGCCAGGTGCGCGTGGGCAGCGTGCAGAGCTATCAGTTTGCCCGCAACAGCAAGCGCATCCTGATCGGTGTCCACATCGAGAAGGAGTACGCCAACCTGGTCAACGGCTCCACGCGCTTCTGGAATGCCAGCGGTATCACCCTGACTGGCGGCCTCTCGGGGATTCAGGTCAAGAGTGAGTCGCTGCAGACCCTCATGGCCGGTGGTATCTCCTTCGACACACCCAAACCCGATGTGCCGCTCAAGCGGCGTATCCCGCGTTTCCGTCTGCATGAGAGCCAGGAGGCCGCCAACCGTGCCGGCACCCTGGTGACCATTCGCGTGGAGCGTGCCGATGGGCTGAAGCCGGGGACCTCGATCCGCTTCCGCGGGCTGGACGTGGGCAGTGTCGAGAGTGTGGACCTGACCAGCGACCTGCAGGGCGTACTGCTCAGGGCGCGTATTACCCAGGCCGCAGATCGCATTGCGCGGGTGGGGACACAGTTCTGGGTGGTCAAGCCGGCCCTCGGCCTGGTGCGCACCGAGAACCTCGATACCTTGGTGGGAGGGCAGTACCTGGAAGTGTTGCCGGCGCTCAAGGACAAGGGGCCGCAGCGTGATTTCATCGCCTTGGCCGATGCGCCGGAGGTGCAGGGTGAGGAAGTCGGCCTGCCGCTGACCCTGAGTGCGCCGCGGCGTGGCTCGATCAAGCCCGGGGTGCCGGTCACCTACCGTGAAGTCGCGGTGGGCAAGGTGGTCGGCTTCGAGCTGGGCCAGACTGCCGACCGGGTACTTATCCACATCCTTATCGAGCCGCGTTATGCAGGCCTGGTACGCGGCGGCAGCCGCTTCTGGAACAGCAGTGGGTTCGGTTTCGACTGGGGGCTGTTCAAGGGCGCCACGGTGCGCACCGAGTCGGTGGAGACCCTGATTGAAGGTGGTATTGCCTTTGCCACGCCGGATGGCGAGCAGATGGGCAACCCGGCACGGCCGCAGCAGACCTTCGCCCTGTTCGACAAGCCGGAAGATGCCTGGCTGCAGTGGGCGCCGAAGCTGCAGATCGGCAAGTGATGAAGGGCAGGGTCGTCATGCGGCCCTGCCCCTGTAGGAGCGGCTTTAGCCGCGAACACCCGCGCAGCGGGTGCCATCCATTGAGTTGCTTGCTGGCCCAGCAAATCGCAGGCATAAAAAAACCGACCCTAGGGTCGGTTTTTTCGACAAGAACGTCGCTTAGGCAGCTGCAGCTTCTTTCAGCGCCTTGATGTGGCCATTCAGACGGCCTTTGTGGCGAGCAGCCTTGTTCTTGTGGATGATGCCCTTGTCGGCCATACGGTCGATTACAGGCACAGCCAGAACGTAAGCGGCTTGCGCTTTTTCAGCGTCTTTTGCGTCAATGGCTTTGACTACATTCTTGATGTAGGTGCGAACCATGGAACGCAGGCTGGCGTTGTGGCTGCGACGCTTCTCAGCCTGTTTTGCACGTTTCTTGGCGGAAGGTGTGTTGGCCACCGTCGAGCTCCTCGAAAGACTTTAGGTAAATAGCAAACAAAATAGGCCGCGAATCATGCCGACGAGTCGAACGGATGTCAAGGCCACCTGCAAGGTTCCGCCGAGTGGTGGGTCAACAGCCAGGAAAGATTCCTTTCTGCTACGCGACCTGTAAACTCGGGAATTTTTGGCTCCCCTGCGAAGGCGCGGGAGTATCGCACATTCGGATGCCAACTGGCAGCGTCCTCCGTCCTCTGGCGTGAATCTTTTCGATGAACCTGCTCAAATCCCTGGCTGCGGTCAGCTCCATCACCATGATTTCCCGGGTGCTCGGCTTCGTGCGCGACACCATCCTGGCGCGGATTTTCGGCGCTGGCGTGGCCACCGACGCCTTTTTCATCGCCTTCAAACTGCCTAACCTGCTGCGGCGGATCTTTGCCGAAGGCGCGTTTTCGCAAGCCTTCGTGCCGATCCTGGCCGAGTACAAGACCCAGCAAGGCGAGGAGGCCACCCGAACCTTCATTGCCTATGTCAGCGGCCTGCTTACCCTGGTTCTGGCGCTGGTGACAGTCATCGGCATTCTTGCCGCGCCCTGGGTGGTCTGGGCCACGGCGCCAGGGTTTGTCGACAATGCCGAGAAATACGAGCTGACCACTTCGCTGCTGCGGGTGACCTTTCCTTATATATTGCTGATCTCGCTGTCGTCGCTGGCAGGCGCAATCCTCAATACCTGGAACCGCTTCAGCGTTCCGGCCTTCACCCCGACCCTGCTCAACGTGGCGATGATCGCCTTCGCCGTCCTGCTCACACCGTACTTCGACCCGCCGATCATGGCCCTGGGCTGGGGTGTGCTGGCCGGCGGCCTGGCGCAACTGCTGTACCAGCTGCCCGCGCTGAAGAAGATCGGCATGCTCGTGCTGCCGCGCCTGAACCTGCGCGACGCCGGCGTGTGGCGGGTGCTCAAGCAGATGCTGCCGGCCATCCTCGGGGTATCGGTGAGCCAGATTTCGCTGATCATCAACACCATTTTCGCCTCCTTCCTGGTGGCCGGCTCGGTGTCCTGGATGTATTACGCCGACCGGCTGATGGAGCTGCCTTCGGGGGTGCTGGGCGTAGCCCTGGGTACCATCCTGTTGCCGACCCTGGCCAAGACCTACGCCAACAAGGACCGTGAAGAGTACTCACGGATTCTCGACTGGGGCCTGCGCCTGTGCTTCCTGCTGGTGTTGCCATGCACCCTGGCCCTGGCGATTCTTGCCGAACCGCTGACCGTGGCGCTGTTCCAGTACGGCAAGTTCACCGCTTTCGACGCGGCCATGACCCAGCGAGCGCTGATCGCCTATTCGGTGGGCCTGCTGGCGATCATCCTGGTCAAGGTGCTGGCTCCAGGCTTCTATGCCCAGCAGAATATCCGCACGCCGGTAAAGATCGCGGTGTTCACCCTGGTCTGCACCCAGTTGCTCAACCTGGCGCTGGTCGGCCCGCTGGCCCATGCCGGGTTGGCCCTGGCGATCAGCCTGGGGGCCTGCCTGAATGCCGGCCTGCTGTACTGGAAGCTGCGCAGCCAACAGCTGTACACGCCGCAAGCCGGCTGGCTGCTGTTCCTGCTCAAGCTGCTGTTGGCGGTGGGGCTGATGTCGGGCGTGCTGCTGTTGGGCATGCACTACCTGCCGGCTTGGGCGCAGGGCGATATGCTGGCGCGTTTCCTGCGCCTGGGCGGCCTGATCGCGGCAGGTGTGGTTACTTACTTCGGTTGCCTGTACCTGTGTGGTTTCCGCCCGCGGCATTTCGCCCGCAAAGCGCTGCACTGAGGCGCAAAAGGGTCAGGCGTCGGTTTTTCACATTCCACACACCCGGGTGGCGCTGCTGCCTGTCGTCAGCGCCCGGGTGTGGTTATAATCGGCCACTTTATGAGCAAGAAGCGCGTTATGCAGCTGGTTCGAGGTCTTCACAACCTGCGCCCCGAGCACCGGGGCTGTGTCGCCACCATTGGCAACTTCGACGGGGTCCACCGGGGTCACCAGGCGATCCTCGCGCGTCTGCGCGAGCGCGGCCAGGCACTCGGCATTCCCACCTGCGTGGTGATCTTCGAGCCGCAGCCGCGCGAATACTTCGCCCCCGACACCGCCCCGGCCCGCCTGGCGCGCCTGCGCGACAAGGTCGAGCTGCTGGCTGGCGAAGGTATCGACCGGGTGTTGTGCCTGGCCTTCAACCAGCGCCTGAGCAAGCTCAGCGCCGATGAGTTCGTCAAGGCGATCCTGGTCGATGGCCTGGGTGTGCGCCACCTCGAAGTGGGTGACGACTTCCGCTTCGGCTGCGACCGTGCCGGCGACTTCGATTTCCTGGTCGATGCAGGCGTGCGCTACGGCTTTACCGTCGAAGCCGCCAACACCGTGATCCAGGACGGCCTGCGGGTCAGCAGCACCGAAGTGCGCAAGGCCCTCAGCGAAGGCAACTTCGAACTGGCCGCGCACCTGCTGGGCCGCCCTTACCGCATTACCGGGCGTGTGCTGCACGGCCAGAAACTGGCCCGCCAGCTCGGCACGCCCACCGCCAACATCCAGCTCAAGCGCCGCCGCGTACCGCTGTCCGGGGTCTACCTGGCCAGCATCGAGATCGACGGCCAGCAGTGGCCGGGTGTCGGCAATATCGGAGTACGCCCCACCGTCGCCGGTGACGGGCGTCCCCACCTGGAGATTCATCTTCTGGACTACGCCGGTGACCTCTACGGCCGGCGTCTGACGGTGGAGTTCCACCACAAGCTGCGTGAAGAGCAGCGTTTCGCCTCCCTGGAGGCGCTGAAGTCGGCGATCGACGCGGACATCGCCGCCGCACGTGCCCACTGGCACGCTCAACCGCTAACGAAGAGCCTGAAATGACCGACTACAAAGCCACGCTAAACCTTCCGGACACCGCCTTCCCGATGAAGGCCGGCCTGCCTCAGCGCGAACCGCAGATTCTGCAGCGCTGGGACAGCATTGGCCTGTACCAGAAGCTGCGCGAAATTGGCAAGGATCGTCCGAAGTTCGTCCTGCACGACGGCCCGCCCTATGCCAACGGCAAGATCCATATCGGTCATGCGCTGAACAAGATTCTCAAGGACATGATCGTCCGCTCGAAAACCCTGTCGGGCTTCGATGCGCCCTACGTGCCGGGCTGGGACTGCCACGGCCTGCCGATCGAGCACAAGGTCGAAGTCACCCACGGCAAGCACCTGACCGCCGACCGCACCCGCGAGCTGTGCCGCGAGTACGCCGCCGAGCAGATCGAAGGGCAGAAGACCGAGTTCATCCGCCTGGGCGTGCTGGGTGACTGGGACAACCCCTACAAGACCATGAACTTCGCCAACGAGGCCGGTGAAATCCGCGCCCTGGCCGAGATGGTCAAGCAAGGCTTCGTGTTCAAGGGCCTCAAGCCCGTGAACTGGTGCTTCGATTGCGCATCGGCCCTGGCCGAAGCCGAAGTCGAATACGCCGACAAGAAATCCCAGACCATCGACGTGGCCTTCCCGGTCGCCGACGACGCCAAGCTGGCCGCCGCCTTCGGCCTGGCCTCGCTGGCCAAGCCGGCGGCCATCGTGATCTGGACCACCACCCCGTGGACCATCCCGGCCAACCAGGCGCTGAACATCCACCCCGAGTTCAAGTACGCCCTGGTCGATACCGGCGAGCGCCTGCTGGTGCTGGCCGAAGAGCTGGCCGAGTCGTGCCTCAAGCGTTACAACCTTGAAGGTTCGGTCATCGCCACCGCGCAAGGTTCGGCGCTGGAACTGATCAACTTCCGTCACCCGTTCTACGACCGCCTGTCGCCGATCTACCTGGCCGACTACGTCGAGCTGGGCGCCGGTACCGGCGTGGTGCACTCGTCGCCTGCCTACGGTGAAGACGACTTCGTCACCTGCAAGCGCTACGGCATGGTCAACGACGACATCCTCACCCCGGTGCAAAGCAACGGCGTGTACGTCGAGTCGCTGCCGTTCTTCGGCGGCCAGTTCATCTGGAAGGCCAACCCGGCCATCGTCGACAAGCTGAGCGAAGTCGGTGCGCTGATGCACACCGAAACCATCAGCCACAGCTACATGCACTGCTGGCGCCACAAGACCCCGCTGATCTACCGCGCCACCGCGCAGTGGTTCGTCGGCATGGACAAGCAGCCATCCACTGGCGAGCCGCTGCGTGAACGCGCGCTCAAGGCCATCGAAGACACCAAGTTCGTCCCGGCCTGGGGCCAGGCGCGCCTGCACTCGATGATCGCCAACCGCCCGGACTGGTGCATCTCGCGTCAGCGCAACTGGGGCGTACCGATCCCGTTCTTCCTCGACAAACAAACCGGCGAGCTGCACCCGCGCACCGTCGAACTGATGGAAGAAGTGGCCAAGCGCGTCGAGCAAGAAGGCATCGAAGCCTGGTTCAAGATGGACGCCGCCGAACTGCTCGGTGACGAAGCCGGCCAGTACGACAAGATCACCGACACCCTCGACGTCTGGTTCGACTCCGGCACCACCCACTGGCATGTGCTGCGTGGCTCGCACGACATCGGCCACGCCACCGGCCCGCGCGCCGACCTGTACCTGGAAGGTTCCGACCAGCACCGCGGCTGGTTCCACTCGTCGCTGCTGACCGGCTGCGCCATCGACAACCACGCGCCGTACCGCGAGCTGCTGACCCACGGCTTCACCGTGGACGAGAACGGCCGCAAGATGTCCAAGTCGCTGGGCAACACCATCGAGCCTGAGAAGGTCAACAACACCCTGGGTGCCGACATCCTGCGCCTGTGGGTCTCGGCCACCGACTACTCCGGTGAGATGGCGGTTTCCGAGCAGATCCTGCAGCGCAGCGCCGACGCCTACCGCCGCATCCGCAACACCGCGCGCTTCCTGCTCTCCAACCTGTCCGGCTTCGACCCGGCCCGCGACCTGCTGCCGGCCGAAGACATGCTGGCGCTGGACCGCTGGGCGGTGGACCGTACCCTGCTGCTGCAGCGCGAGCTGGAAGAGCACTACGGCGAATACCGCTTCTGGAACGTCTACTCGAAGATCCACAACTTCTGCGTGCAGGAGCTGGGCGGCTTCTACCTCGACATCATCAAGGACCGCCAGTACACCACCGGCGCCAACAGTGTCGCCCGCCGTTCCTGCCAGACCGCGCTGTACCACATCAGCGAGGCGCTGGTGCGCTGGATCGCGCCGATCCTGGCCTTCACCGCCGACGAAATCTGGCAGTACCTGCCAGGTGAGCGTAACGAGTCGGTGATGCTCAACGGCTGGTACCAGGGCCTGAGCGAACTGCCGGCCGACGCCGAGCTGGACCGCGCCTACTGGGACCGCGTGATGGCCGTCAAGGCAGCCGTCAACAAGGAACTGGAGAACCAGCGCAGCGCCAAGGTCATCGGCGGCAACCTGCAGGCCGAAGTCACCCTGTTCGCCGAAGAGGGCCTGACTGCCGACCTGAACAAGCTCGGCGACGAGCTGCGCTTCGTGCTGATCACCTCCGCCGCCAGCGTGGTGCCGTTCGTCCAGGCCCCGGCCGATGCCGTGACAACCGAAGTCGAAGGCCTCAAGCTGAAGATCGTCAAGTCCGGCCATGCCAAGTGCGGCCGTTGCTGGCACTTCCGCGCCGACGTCGGCAGTCACCCGGAGCACCCGGAAATCTGCGCCCGTTGCGTCGACAACCTGAGCGGTGAAGGCGAGGTGCGCCACTATGCCTAACGCAGCTGGGCGCTTCGGGCGCCTTGCCTGGCTCTGGCTGAGCCTGGTGGTACTGGTCGTCGACCAGGCCACCAAGGTCTACTTCGAAGGGGCGTTGAGCCTGTATCAGCAGATCGTGGTCATCCCCGACTACTTCAGCTGGACCCTGGCCTACAACACCGGCGCGGCCTTCAGCTTCCTCGCCGACAGCTCCGGCTGGCAGCGCTGGTTGTTCGCCCTGATCGCCCTGGTGGTCAGTGCCGTGCTGGTGGTCTGGCTCAAGCGCCTGGGGCGCAACGAGACCTGGCTTGCCGTGGCCCTGGCCCTGGTGCTGGGTGGCGCGCTGGGCAACCTGTACGACCGCGTGGTGCTTGGCCATGTGGTCGACTTCATCCTGGTGCACTGGCGCAACACCCATTACTTCCCGGCCTTCAACGTGGCCGACAGCGCCATCACCGTGGGTGCGGTGATGCTGGCGCTGGATATGTTCAAGAGCAAGAAGTCCGAGGAGCCTGTCCATGACTGAGACACGTATTGGCCAGAACACCGAAGTGACCCTGCACTTCGCCCTGCACCTGGAAAACGGCGACACCGTCGACAGCACCTTCGACAAGGCCCCGGCCACCTTCAAGGTCGGCGACGGCAACCTGCTGCCAGGCTTCGAAAGCGCCCTGTTCGGTTTCAAGGCCGGTGACCAGCGCAAGCTGAGCATCGCCCCAGAGAACGCCTTCGGCCAGCACAACCCGCAGAACGTGCAGGTAATGCCGCGCTCGCAGTTCGAAGGCATGGAGCTGTCCGACGGGCTGCTGGTGATCTTCAACG
Organism: Pseudomonas sichuanensis; assembly: GCF_024749065.1. NCBI lineage: Bacteria > Pseudomonadati > Pseudomonadota > Gammaproteobacteria > Pseudomonadales > Pseudomonadaceae > Pseudomonas > Pseudomonas sichuanensis. Next base: position 890,863 of record NZ_CP087185.1, read on the forward strand.
ATGCCGCCAACACCGAGCTGCCGGGTGTGGTCAAAGCGTTCGACGACAACCAGGTGACCATCGACTTCAACCATCCACTGGCTGGCAAGACCCTCAACTTCGAGGTGCAGATCCTCGACGTGAAGGCCCTGTGAGCCTGGAGCCGAGCATGCAAATCAAACTCGCCAACCCGCGCGGCTTCTGCGCGGGGGTCGACCGGGCGATCGAGATCGTCAACCGCGCCCTGGAAGTCTTCGGCCCACCGATCTACGTGCGCCACGAAGTGGTGCACAACAAGTTCGTCGTCGAAGACCTGCGCAGCCGTGGCGCGATTTTCGTCGAAGAACTGGACCAGGTGCCGGACGACGTCATCGTCATCTTCAGCGCCCATGGTGTATCGCAAGCGGTGCGCCAGGAGGCCGCCGGCCGTGGCCTGAAAGTCTTCGACGCCACCTGCCCACTGGTGACCAAGGTGCACATCGAGGTTGCCAAGTACAGCCGCGACGGCCGTGAGTGCATCCTGATCGGCCACGCCGGGCACCCGGAAGTCGAAGGCACCATGGGGCAGTACGATGCCAGCAATGGCGGCGCCATCTACCTCGTCGAAGACGAGAAGGACGTCGCCGCGCTGCAGGTGCGCAACCCCGAGCACCTGGCTTTCGTCACCCAGACCACCCTGTCGATGGATGACACCAGCCGGGTCATCGACGCCCTGCGCGCACGCTTCCCGAGCATCGGTGGGCCGCGCAAGGACGACATCTGCTACGCCACCCAGAACCGCCAGGACGCCGTCAAGCAACTGGCCGACGAGTGCGACGTGGTGCTGGTGGTCGGCAGCCCCAACAGCTCCAACTCCAACCGCTTGCGTGAGCTGGCCGAGCGCATGAGCACCCCGGCCTACCTGATCGACGGTGCCGAGGACCTGCAGCGCAGCTGGTTCGACGGTGTCGAGCGGATCGGCATCACCGCCGGTGCTTCGGCCCCCGAAGTGTTGGTGCGTGGCGTGATCGAACAGCTCAAGGCCTGGGGCGCGACCGGCGCCGAAGAACTCGATGGCCGCGAGGAGAACATCACCTTCTCCATGCCCAAAGAGCTGCGGGTTCGCTCGCTGATCTGATCAGTCGCCTGCGCAGCGACGTTTCTCGTCGCTGAGCAGGCGCACTCTTCCACTGGGGCTCAGCACCACCCTCTGCTCGCTTCCCGCGCCACCCCGTCGGCAAAGGGTCAAGGTTATCCCCCCGAAGCCATCCCCCAGCGGCGCTCCCCGCCCGCTGAACCTGACCGTCTTACCTGAGCTCGCGACGATCCTGGCTGGCTTTGCCAGGCGATGTTCGCGCAGCAACAGGCCGTTATGCTCCAGCAAAACGCGCCAGCCCTTGCCCCAGTTCTCCTCCATTGGCTGCACTACTACCGCCCGCTGACGTAGCAGTGCCTGGTTGCGCGCGTCACGCAGCGCCTGTGCCAGCTCACGGGCTGTAGCGGCCTGATCCAGCTCTTCGCTGAGCTTGCCGTAGGCCGAAACCCCAAGCTGTGTCAGAAGGCCTGCCACGGCCAGTGCAGACATCATTTGCAGCAGTGTTACACCCTGTTGCCTCACCGTGCATTTCCCCCTGGACGTGCTTCGCTGAAGCTTCGCCAACGGCTCATGTGAATACCAGTCGGCGGCTTCAGTTGGCAGGCGAGGAAAGATCCCAGGAGGGGTGTCGATGTGGGGCAGGGAAGGCGGCATGACATTGTTGGAAGTGCTGGTGGCCATGACCGTGCTGGCGCTGGGCGTCTTCATGGCAGCAGCAATACAGGTTCGCGGCCTGCATGCCAGCGACAGCGCCTGGCGTGAAGGGCAGGCGCTGCAACTGCTGCAAGGCATGCTGGAGCGCGCCAGGGCGAGGGGGGAGCTGTCGGCGGTCGACACGACGGCGTGGCGAGCGCAGGTGGTGACCGTATTGGGCGGGCAGGCGCAGGCGCAAGCCAGCTTGGCGGCTGATTGGCTGATGCTTGGGGTGTCTTGGCCCATGGGCGGCCAGCGGCAGGTGCTTGAACTGCAAGGCCGGGTACAACCATGAGGCGGCGGCCTGCAGGTTTCGGTCTGATCGAGGCACTGCTGGCGCTGGCACTTGGCTTGATGTTGCTGGCGGCGGCGAGTCAACTGTTCGGCTCGGCCTACCAGGCTTGGCGCCTGCAAGGGGCGACCGCCCGCCTTCAGGATGACGCCCGGCTGGTGTTGCAACGCTTGGCCGAGGATATCCGCATGGCCGGCATGTTCGGTTGCCTGCGCCTGGATGCGGCTGACTTCAGGATTGCCGGCGCCGCCGAGGCGTTCGCCACGCCGATCACTATCACACCCGGCAGCCTGACCTTGGTAGGCGCGGAGTTACCCGGGTTGGCAGGCCGGGCCGACTGGACGGTGCTCAGTGACTGCCGCAGCTGGGCCGAGGTGGTGGGCCACCGGCATGTCCCCGGCACTGTGGTGCAGGCCTTGCCCATTCGTCGGCTGACCTACCGCTTGCACAAAGGTAGCCTCCAGCTCCTCACCTATTCCCAGAATGCCAATCTGATCGACAATGTGCGGGCGTTCGAAGTGAACCTGGTCGAAGTGGCGGAGGGGGAGCTGCTGGATATTCGCCTGACGCTGTTCGACCGCCAGCACCAGCTCGAGCACCGTCACCAGTTGAGCGTGGCGTTGCGCAATCCGAGGCAGGGTTGATGAAGCGGCAACAGGGTGTGGTGCTGTTGCTGGCCCTGAGCCTGAGCCTGCTGCTCGGCCTGCTGGCGGCCCAAGGGCTGCGTGAGGCACTGGTGCAGCAGCGGCTGCTGAGTGAGCAACTGGCGGGAGTACGTGCTTTCGAGCAGGCAGAGGCCAGTCTGATCGAGGGGGCGGCGTTGCTGTCGACGCACTTGCCCGAGCTGTGTTCGGCATGCCTGCCGCCGGGTCTTCCCGGCGACGAACCGGCCCCGCCATGGCAAGCCACCGACAGCGGCTACGTGTTTTTGCAGAACCTTGGCCAGAGCAGCCGGGCTGCTGGCATGCCGGCTGGCGAGCAAGTGACGCTGGTCCGGGTGACGGCCATCAGCCGTCAGGTACGCGGCCGTCGGGTACTTGAAGCTGTGCATGCGCTGGATGACGCGGCAGTGCTACGGCGCATCAGTTGGCGCCAACGCCTGGAGGACGACTGACATGCAGCGTGGCCTGAGCCTTATCGAGATGTTGATTGTCGTGGCACTGATCGGCATGCTGGCAGCCATTGCCTACCCCAGTTACAGCGAACAGCTACGGCGTGCCGCGCACAGCGAAGTGGTCGGCCTGCTGCAGGATGCGGCCCTGCGCCTTGCGCGCCACCACACCCGCGTCGGCAGCTACGCCGACAACGAACAGCTGGTGACGCCATTGCCCATGGGTAACCGCTACTACCGCCTACAGGCTCGCCGCGAGACTGACAGTTTCACGCTGCTGGCCGTGCGCCTGCCCGACGGGATCATGGCGCAAGACCGCTGTGGCGACTTCCAGCTCGACCAGGCAGGTGTGCGCAGCAATCCAGGTGCTGGCGACAATGTCGAGCTGTGCTGGGGAAGCTGAAGATCAGAAGGTGCCATGGCACCGTGGAATTACTTCAGGTGTTGGATCGAACGATGAGCAAGCAAGTAGTGATTGTCGGCGGTGGCGTCATCGGCCTGCTGACGGCGTTCAACCTGGCGGCCGAGGTCGACCGGGTGGTGCTGTGCGACCAGGGCGAGGTCGGCCGCGAGTCGTCGTGGGCGGGGGGCGGTATCGTCTCGCCGCTGTACCCGTGGCGCTACAGCACCGCAGTGACGGCGCTGGCGCATTGGTCACAGGACTTTTATCCACAGCTGGGCGAGCGCCTGTTCGCCAGCACCGGCGTCGACCCTGAGGTGTACACCACCGGCCTGTACTGGCTGGACCTGGACGATGAAGCCGAGGCCCTGGCCTGGGCTGCGCGCGAACAGCGCCCGCTGAGTGCGGTGGATATCTCGGCGGCCTACGACGCCGTGCCGGTGCTGGGCGCGGGCTACCGCCACGCGATCTACATGGCCGGTGTGGCCAACGTGCGCAACCCGCGCCTGGTCAAGTCGCTCAAGGCCGCGCTGCTGGCGCTGCCCAACGTCACCCTGCGCGAGCACTGCCAAGTCACCGGTTTCGCCGAGGAAGGCGGGCGCATCGTCGGTGTGCAGACCAACGACGGCGTGCTGGCCGCTGATGATGTGGTGCTCAGCGCCGGTGCCTGGAGCGGCGACCTGTTGCAGACACTGGGCCTGGCATTGCCGGTGGAGCCGGTCAAAGGCCAGATGATCCTGTTCAAGTGCGCCGAAGATTTCTTGCCGAGCATGGTCCTGGCCAAGGGGCGCTACGCGATCCCGCGCCGCGACGGGCACATCCTGGTGGGCAGTACCCTGGAGCACGAAGGCTACGACAAAACCCCTACAGCCGAAGCACTGGCCAGCCTCAAGGCCTCGGCCATCGAGCTGTTGCCGGCATTGGCCGATGCCGAAGTCGTTGGACACTGGGCGGGGTTGCGTCCGGGCTCGCCGGAAGGCATCCCTTACATCGGTGCGGTACCGGGCCATGAAGGGCTATGGCTGAACTGCGGCCATTACCGCAATGGCCTGGTGCTGGCGCCGGCGTCATGCCAGTTGTTCAGCGACCTGCTGCTGGGGCGTGAGCCGATCATCGACCCGGCGCCGTATGCGCCTGAAGGCCGTCTGGCCTGAAGGCGCCGGAGGAACGCGCTCTGTGGGAGCGGCTTTAGCCGCGAAGCAGGCACCGCGGTGCCTGGCACCAGCCTTGCTGGTGATCGCGGGTAAACCCGCTCCCACAGGGGCATACCTGGACGGGATTCATGGGGTCAGCCCTGCCGGCCTGGCCCTTGCTGCAAATGCTGTTGGCTGCAATACCACTCCTTGCCCTGCTGCAACGCCCGGTCATTCGGCAGGTGTACGCCGCAGTGGGCGCAGCGCACCATCCTCAGCGGGTCGTCGAGGCGCGGCTCGGCGGGGGATTGCTGACTGGTCTTGAACTTGCGCCACAGCCAGAACGCGGCGGCGATCAGGGCGATCCAGAAAAGTAGGCGAACCATGGTGTCCAGCTTGTCGAGAGAAGAAGGCGACAGTCTAGGATGCGGCCAATAAAAAAGGGAGGCCTTGGGCCTCCCTTCTTTGTCACGCGCAGGATCAGTCGAACATGCCGAAGGTCATGTAGCTGAACCACGAGCGGTCTTTCTCGGCTTCTTTCGGGCCTTCCGGCAGGATCGGGTCGCCGTTTTCGTCCTTGGGCAGCAGGTCTTCCGGCATCTCGGAGCGGGCGTCCTGGAACTGGCGCACCACGTCCTGGTTGGCGCGGGTCTCGCCCGGTGGCAGCGGCGTTTCGGTCTCGATCAGGCCCAGGGTGGCCTTGGACAGCCAGGAGCGGTTGCCGTTTTCATCCTGGGTGGCGACGAACTGGCCATCGACCAGGCTCGGGTGGTTCGGGTAGTTGAGCTTGAGGGTTTCCAGGCTGGTAGCGGCCAGTTCGTCCAGGTGCATGTGCTGGTACGACTCGACCATCACCGCCAGGCCGTCGCCGACCGATGGGGTTTCCTGGAAGTTCTCGACCACGTAGCGACCACGGTTGGCGGCGGCCACGTAGGCCTCGCGGCTCAGGTAGTAGTTGGCCACGTGGATTTCGTAGCTGGCCAGCAGGTTGCGCAGGTAGATCATGCGCTGCTTGGCGTCTGGCGAGTAACGGCTGTTGGGGAAGCGGCTGGTCAGCTGGGCGAACTCGTTGTACGAGTCACGGGCGGCGCCTGGGTCGCGCTTGGTCATGTCCAGCGGCAGGAAGCGCGCCAACAGGCCACGGTCCTGGTCGAAGGAGGTCAGGCCTTTCAGGTAATAGGCGTAGTCGACGTTCGGGTGCTGCGGGTGCAGGCGGATGAAGCGCTCGGCGGCGGACTTGGCGGCCTCGGGCTCGGAGTTCTTGTAGTTGGCGTAGATCAGCTCGAGCTGCGCCTGGTCGGCGTAGCGGCCGAACGGATAGCGCGATTCCAGGGCCTTGAGCTTGTTCACGGCGCTGGTGTAGCTGGAGTTGTCCAGATCAGCCTGAGCCTGCTGGTACAGCTCGGCCTCGCTGAGGTTCTCGTCAATGACTTCCTTGTTCGAGGAACAGGCAGCGGTGAGCCCGAGGATGGCGATCAGCAGCAGGTGTTTCACTTGCATGGCGGCTTGCGTCCCTTTGACGGCCGCTGTCTTGGGCGGAGCCGTCCTGTTATGATGAGCGCCCCCGGCCAAACCCCGGGGCAAAAGAAGCCGTATTTAACCACAAGCACGCAGCCGAAACCAAAGGCTGTACGCCCGCCGAATTGAGCATGTCCGAGATCATTCAACTTAGCGCAGAGGTCCCGTCCGAACTGGGCGGCCAACGCCTCGACCAGGTCGCCGCCCAACTGTTCGCCGAGTACTCGCGTTCGCGCCTTACTTCGTGGATCAAGGATGGTCGCCTGACCGTCAATGACGCGGTACTGCGGCCGCGCGACACCGTTCACAGTGGCGACATCCTGGCCCTCGAGGCCGAACAGGAAGCCCAGGGTGAATGGGTGGCCCAGGATATCGAGCTGGACATCGTCTATGAAGACGACCAGATCCTGGTGATCAACAAGCCTGCCGGGCTGGTGGTCCACCCGGCGGCCGGCCATGCCGATGGCACCTTGCTCAATGCCCTGCTGCACCATGTGCCGGACATCATCAATGTGCCGCGCGCAGGTATCGTGCATCGCCTGGACAAGGACACCACCGGCCTGATGGTGGTGGCCAAGACCCTGCAGGCGCAGACCAAGCTGGTCGAGCAGCTGCAGAGCCGCAGCGTCAGCCGCATCTATGAATGCATCGTGGTGGGCGTGGTGATTGCCGGCGGCAAGATCGACGCGCCGATCGGCCGTCACGGCGGCCTGCGCCAGCGCATGGCGGTCACCGACGGTGGCAAGCCGGCGGTCAGCCACTACCGGGTACTCAAGCGCTTCCGTTCGCACACCCATGTGCGGGTCAAGCTGGAAACCGGCCGTACCCACCAGATCCGTGTGCACATGGCGCATGTCGGCTACCCGTTGGTCGGCGACCAGACTTACGGCGTGCGTTTCCGCATTCCACCGGCCGCCAGCGTGACCATGGTCGAGGCGGTGAAAAACTTCCCTCGTCAGGCCCTGCACGCACGCTTCCTGGCCCTGGATCACCCGACTACCGGTGAACGTATGGAGTGGAAGTCCGAGCTGCCGGATGACTTCAAGTGGCTGCTGTCGCTGCTCGAACAGGACCGCGAGAGCTTCATCGGATGAGTGGCCTGACGCAGTCGCTGATCCTCCCCGACTGGCCGGCCCCGGCCTCGGTACGCGCCTGTGTCACCACCCGCGAGGGCGGCGTCAGCCTGCCGCCCTATGCCACCTTCAATCTTGGCGACCATGTGGGCGATGAGCCGCTGGCCGTTGCCGAGAACCGTCGTCGCCTCAGTGATGAATTCGCCATCCAGCCCGCCTGGCTCAAGCAAGTGCATGGGCTGGTGGTGGCTGACGCCAACCCGGCGCTGGTTGCCGAGGCCGATGCCAGCTGGACCGACCAGCCCGGCATTGCCTGCACCGTGATGACCGCCGACTGCCTGCCCGCGCTGTTCTGCGACCGCTCCGGCACCCGTGTGGCCGCCGCCCATGCCGGCTGGCGCGGGCTGGCTGGTGGCGTGCTGGAAGCTACCCTGGACCGCCTGGCCGTGCCGCCTGAAGACGTGCTGGTGTGGCTGGGGCCGGCAATTGGCCCGCAGGCCTTTGAAGTGGGCCTGGAAGTGCGTGATGCGTTCACGGCGGTGCACCCCGAGGCGGCTGCAGCCTTTGTCGACGGCGAACGGCCGGGCAAGCTGATGGCCGACATCTATGCGCTGGCGCGGATCCGCCTGGCCGCACGCGGTGTGACGGCTGTTTACGGCGGTGGGCTCTGCACGGTCAGCGATCAACGCTTCTTCTCTTATCGCCGCACCCCGCAGGGTGGGCGCTTTGCTTCGCTGGTGTGGCTCAGCCCTCGCTAAGCCTGGGGCAGCTTCGCGGCCCAATCGCTGGCAAGCCAGCTCCCACATGCCAAGGTTTGTACTGCTCCTGTGGGAGCCGGCTTGCCGGCTATTGGGCTGCGCAGCAGCCCCGGCAATCTCAATCCACCACTCTCCCTGCTGACCTCGATCAACCCCGCTACGCTTGAATCTTCCAGAATCACCCCTATCTATTGGTCATCTCAGGCAGGTTCTTCATACAGGTGCTATCCATCGCTCCGCCTGCCCTTTATAGGAAGGTATCCCCATGCGAATAGACCGACTGACCAGCAAGCTGCAACTCGCGTTATCCGATTCCCAATCCCTGGCCGTGGGCATGGACCATCCGGCCATCGAGCCCCTGCACCTGCTGCAGGCGCTTGTCGACCAGCAGGGCGGCTCGATCAAGCCATTGCTGATGCAAGTGGGCTTCGACATCAACAGCCTGAAAAAGGCGTTGACCAAGGAGCTCGACCAACTGCCGAAAATCCAGAACCCCACCGGCGACGTGAACATGTCCCAGGACCTGGCGCGCCTGCTCAACCAGGCCGACCGCCTGGCCCAGCAGAAGGGTGACCAGTTCATCTCCAGCGAACTGGTGTTGCTCGCCGCCATGGACGAGAACAGCAAGGTCGGCAAGTTGCTGCTCGGCCAGGGCGTGACCAAGAAGGCCCTGGAAAATGCCATCAACAACCTGCGCGGCGGCGCGGCGGTGAATGACGCCAATGCCGAAGAGTCGCGCCAGGCTCTGGACAAGTACACCGTCGACCTCACCAAGCGTGCCGAGGAAGGCAAGCTCGACCCGGTGATCGGCCGTGACGACGAAATCCGCCGCACCGTGCAGGTGCTGCAGCGCCGTACCAAGAACAACCCGGTGCTGATCGGTGAGCCCGGCGTGGGCAAGACCGCCATCGCCGAAGGCCTGGCCCAGCGCATCATCAACGGTGAAGTGCCCGACGGCCTCAAAGGCAAGCGCCTGCTGGCGCTGGACATGGGTGCGCTGATCGCTGGCGCCAAGTACCGCGGCGAATTCGAAGAGCGCCTCAAAGGCCTGCTCAACGAGCTGTCCAAGCAGGAAGGCCAGATCATCCTGTTCATCGACGAACTACACACCATGGTCGGCGCCGGCAAGGGCGAGGGCGCCATGGACGCCGGCAACATGCTCAAGCCGGCCCTGGCCCGTGGCGAGCTGCACTGCGTAGGTGCCACCACGCTCAACGAGTACCGCCAGTTCATCGAGAAGGACGCCGCCCTCGAGCGCCGCTTCCAGAAGGTGCTGGTCGAAGAGCCGAGCGAGGAAGACACCATCGCCATCCTGCGCGGCCTGAAAGAGCGCTATGAAGTGCACCACAAGGTGGCCATCACCGATGGCGCGATCATCGCCGCGGCCAAGCTCAGCCACCGCTACATCACCGACCGTCAGCTGCCGGACAAGGCCATCGACCTGATCGACGAAGCCGCCAGCCGCATCCGCATGGAGATCGACTCCAAGCCGGAGGTGCTTGACCGCCTCGACCGCCGTCTGATCCAGCTGAAGGTGGAATCCCAGGCGCTGAAGAAAGAAGAAGACGAAGCGGCGAAGAAACGTCTGGAGAAACTGACCGAAGAAATCGAGCGGCTGGAGCGCGAGTACTCCGACCTCGAAGAAATCTGGGCCTCCGAGAAAGCCGAGGTGCAGGGTTCGGCGCAGATCCAGCAGAAGATCGAGCAATCCCGCCAGGAGCTCGAAGCCGCCCGCCGCAAAGGCGACCTCAGCCGCATGGCCGAGCTGCAGTACGGGGTCATCCCGGACCTGGAGCGCAGCCTGCAGATGGTCGATCAGCACGGCAAGAGCGAGAACCAGCTGCTGCGCAACAAGGTGACCGAGGAAGAGATCGCCGAAGTGGTCTCCAAGTGGACCGGCATCCCGGTGGCCAAGATGCTCGAAGGCGAGCGCGAGAAGCTGCTGAAGATGGAAGAGCTGCTGCACCAGCGGGTGATCGGCCAGCACGAAGCGGTCACCGCCGTGGCCAACGCCGTGCGCCGTTCCCGCGCCGGGCTGTCCGACCCGAACCGCCCCAGCGGCTCGTTCCTGTTCCTCGGCCCGACCGGCGTGGGCAAGACCGAGCTGTGCAAGGCCCTGGCCGAGTTCCTGTTCGACACCGAAGAGGCCATGGTGCGCATCGACATGTCCGAGTTCATGGAGAAACACTCCGTGGCGCGTCTGATCGGTGCCCCACCAGGGTATGTAGGTTATGAAGAGGGCGGTTACCTGACCGAGGCCGTGCGCCGCAAGCCGTACTCGGTGGTGCTGCTGGACGAGGTGGAGAAAGCTCATCCGGATGTGTTCAACGTGCTGCTGCAGGTGCTTGAAGACGGCCGTCTGACCGACAGCCACGGCCGCACCGTGGACTTCCGCAACACGGTGATCGTGATGACCTCCAACCTGGGCTCGGCGCAGATCCAGGAACTGGTGGGTGACCGCGAGGCGCAGCGTGCGGCGGTGATGGATGCGGTGGGCGCGCACTTCAGGCCCGAGTTCATCAACCGTATCGACGAAGTGGTGGTGTTCGAGCCACTGGGCCGCGAGCAGATCGCCGGTATCACCGAGATCCAGCTGGGCCGCCTGCGCAGCCGCCTGCTGGAGCGCGAGCTGAGCCTGAGCCTTAGCCCAGAGGCCTTGGACAAGCTGATCGCGGTGGGTTACGACCCTGTGTATGGCGCACGGCCGCTCAAGCGTGCGATCCAGCGCTGGATCGAAAACCCGTTGGCGCAGTTGATCCTCGGTGGGCAGTTCCTGCCAGGTGCGGCGATCACGGCCAAGGTGGAAGGCGACGAAATCGTCTTTGCCTGATCATTGTTGAACTGCAGAGCCCCGCGAAAGCGGGGCTTTTTTTTGTGCTTGGGTCGACACCATCGCGGGGCAAGCCCGCTCCCACGCACAGTGTCCAGCCTTCGTGGGAGCGGGCTTGCCCCGCGATGGGGCCGGCGCCGGCCCAGCAAAATCGGGTCTTTCCGAGTTTTTTTCATAACTTGCTGAAATTTTTGAAAAAAACGCTTGCCAGGAAAAGGGAGTGCCCCTAATATACGCCGCGTTGTCAGCCACTAAGCGAATCACCAGCAACACCGGTGACCGCAAAACAACTTACAAATCAGTAAGTTGAATGAAAAAAAGGGGTTGACAAGCAAAACGAAGAATGTAGAATAGCCGGCCTCAGCAGCGACAAAGCGAAAGCAGCGAAGCTAAAGAGTCCGAAGCGAACACAGTCTTCGGAGTAGCAGTGAAGTAAGTTGTACCGAAGTTCAGTTCCGCGATAGCTCAGTCGGTAGAGCAAATGACTGTTAATCATTGGGTCCCTGGTTCGAGTCCAGGTCGCGGAGCCAATCTCGGGGTGTAGCGCAGTCCGGTAGCGCGCCTGCTTTGGGAGCAGGATGTCAGGAGTTCGAATCCCCTCACCCCGACCATTTTCAGGGTCGTTAGCTCAGTTGGTAGAGCAGTTGGCTTTTAACCAATTGGTCGTAGGTTCGAATCCTACACGACCCACCATGTAAAGAGGGCATCTCGAAAGAGATGCCCTTTTTCTTTTGCCCGCGATTTATATTCCCGCCCTTGCTACCCTGTGCGCTTTGCCCGCAGGAGCGCCGCGCCATGCCTTTGAAAGCCAGTGTGTTCATCGCCACCAGCCTGGATGGCTTCATCGCCCGTGAAGACGGCGGCCTTGATTGGTTGATGGGGGCGACCGAGTCGGCCGATGACCATGGCTATGTGGGGTTCATGGCCGGCGTCGATACCTTGGTGATGGGGCGCGGCACCTTCGACAAGGTGATGACCTTCGGCCAGTGGCCTTACCCGGACACCCGCGTGGTGGTGGTCAGCACCAGCCTTGGGAAGTTACCGGCGGGCGCGCCGGAGCAAATCGAGCTGCATCCCGGGCCGATCCCGGAATTGCTTGAGCACCTGCAGGCCACGGGCGCGAAAAGCCTGTACCTGGATGGCGGCAAGTTGATTCAGGGGTTCTTGCGCGAGGGGCTGGTGAACGAGCTGACCATTACCCGCATTCCCGTGCTGCTGGGGCAGGGGATACCGCTGTTTGGCGAGTTGGCGAAGGATGTGCTGTTGCAGCACATGAAGACGACCAGTTACGAGAGTGGGTTCGTGCAGAGCACGTATCGCGTGGTCAGATAAATCGCGTTAAGGCCATCGCCGGCAAGCCGGCTCCCACAGGTACAGCGCTGGCCCAGAGGATGGCGCGATCCATTTGGGAGCGGGCTCCCACAGGTACAGCGCTGGCCTAGGGGATGGCGCAATCCATGTGGGAGCTGGCTTGCCAGCGAAAGGGCTGCACAGCAGCCCCAGGATCTTGATGCCTCAGTGCAGCTTCAGGCGAGGCTCGGTCCCGCGCCCAATCTTGCTACCCAGCATCAGCATCGCCGTGCGGAAGAACCCATACAGCGCCATCTGGTGCATGCGGTACAGCGACACATAGAACATCCGCGCCAGCCAGCCTTCCAGCTTCACGCTGCCCATCAGGTTACCCATCAGGTTGCCCACCGCCGAGAAGCGCGACAGCGACACCAGCGAGCCATAGTCCTTGTACTCGTAGGTCGGCAGCGCCTTGTTCTCCAGGCGCGCCTTCAGGCTCTTGGCCAGCAGCGACGCCTGCTGGTGCGCGGCTTGGGCCCGTGGCGGCACGTTGCGGTCGCTGCCCGGCTGCGGGCAGGCGGCGCAATCACCGAAAGCGAAGATATTGTCGTCGCGGGTGGTCTGCAGGGTCGGGCGCACCACCAGCTGGTTGATGCGGTTGGTTTCCAGGCCGTCGATGTCCTTGAGGAAGCCCGGCGCACGAATACCTGCCGCCCACACCTTCAGGCTGGCCTGGATCACTTCGCCGGACGCCGTTTTCAGGCCATCTTCGGTCACTTCACTGACCGAGGCGTTGGTCATCACCGTCACCCCGAGTTTTTCCAGGGTCTTGTGCACCGGCACGCTGATGCGCTCGGGCAGCGCCGGCAGTACGCGTGGGCCAGCCTCGATCAGGGTGATGTGCATGTCCTTGGGCTGGATCTTGTCCAGGCCGTAGGCCGCCAGTTCATGGGCGGCGTTGTGCAGTTCGGCCGCCAGCTCAACACCGGTGGCACCGGCGCCGACGATGGCCACGCTGATCTTCTCGCTGGCCACATCGCCGGCATGGGCGCGCAGGTAGTGGTTGAGCAGCTGCTGGTGGAAGCGCTCGGCCTGCTTGCGGCTGTCGAGGAACAGACAGTGCTGCGCCGCGCCCAGGGTGCCGAAGTCGTTGGTGTTGCTGCCTACTGCAATCACCAGGGTGTCGTAACCCAGGGTGCGCGCAGGCAGCAGCTCGCGGCCTTCGTCGTCGAGGGTAGCGGCCAGCTGGATCTGTTTGCTTTCGCGGTCCAGGCCGCTCATGCGGCCCATCTGGAAGTTGAAGTGGTTCCACTTGGCCTGGGCCACGTAGTTCAGTTCATCTTCCGAGGAGTTCAGCGAACCGGCCGCCACTTCGTGCAGCAGCGGTTTCCAGATGTGCGTCAGGTTGGCATCAACCAGGGTGATCTCGGCCTGTTTGCGCTTGCCCAGGCTTTTACCCAGGCGGGTCGCCAGTTCCAGGCCGCCGGCGCCGCCGCCGACAATCACGATGCGATGAGTCATAGGGATATCTCACAAGTTTTACGGAATTCGTGGGCACAAGGCCCGGCCGCAACGCAGCAGAGGGGAGGGCGAGCGCAAGGCAGCTCATAGCACCAGTCCACTCAACAGGCGGCTCAACAGGCCCAGACCGATGGTCACGGCCACCACCAGCAACAGGAGCAGCAACGGCCGGAAAGGCCTGCGCTCGACACGATGCTGGGGGGCACTCAAGTACTCATCGACGCGACGCTGATCTTCAGGATTCAGGCGGCTGGTCATGGTGGGCCTCGTAGATAGACGTTTGTGACTGCGTGTACGCCACAGCGTTCACGCAAACGCGTGGAACGAATGATAATGCGTTCTATCTCTGGCGCCGAGTGTACGTGATCGCAAAGACTCTCGGCACTGGATCAAAGACTGATGCCCACATCGAACACGATGCTGCGCCCCAGGTTGGCACGCAAGAAATCCGGCGCATCCGGGTGGGCGAACAGCACCCGGGCAAAGGTCGGCCCCACCAGCGACAGCGAACGCCAGCCCTGGCGCAGGTATTCGGTGGGGGGCGGGAAATGGCTGTTGAGGTCGAGCACCTCGCGCTTGAGGCTGGCGAAGGCGATGATGTCCAGCTCGCTCAAATCCAGCCCGCGCTCCCGGTAGTTATGCGCCTTCTTGCGCAAGGTCGGCGCCAGGCGCGCCAGCAGCTCCTGGGCCGGGATGCGCCGCGGCCGTGCTTCGCGACGCACCAGCTGGCTCAGGGAAAACGCGCTGCGCCGGCGTTGCAGCTCTTCGCGCCATTCATCGTTGAGGCGCCGGCCCTCGTCGAGCACGAAGAACACCTCGAACGCTGCATCGCGGAACAGCACATCCGGCGGCTCCTGCCCGGCCGGGGTGAAGTCCTCGCTGCGGTAGGCGATGTTCAACCCTTGCAGCAGGCGCTGGCACACCCAACGCTCGCGTTCCCATTTGCGCGCATTGGAGAGAAAGGCATTGGCTTGTTCGGCCTGGATGGTAAGCAGGCGCAAGTAGTCGGAGTCATCCATGGGGACAAGCTTAGTCGCTAAACGATGACGGTAAGATGCTGTTTGTGCGTGGGAATCAGGCCAGTACCAGCCATTGCTGAACGATCCCCAGCAAATGCAGCAGCCCGCCCCCCAGGCAGATCACCGAACTGACCGCGATAAACCGCCGAGTCCGCCCCGTGCCGGCCAGCAGTACCGGGCCCAGCAGGCCGCGAGCCAGGTACACCAGGGTGATCAGGCAGATCACCGGCAGCAGGAAGGGCAGCGGTTTGATCAGCCCGGCAGCAGACAGCGCATAGGCCGACCAGGCCAGCAACACCAGCGCAATGGCCGTGGTGACCAGTGCCGGGTAGCTACGCCCCTGCTCGGCGGCCCTGGCCATGCGCTCGCCCGCGCCGAACAAGCGGTACCAGCGCGGCCCGACCAGGATGATCGCCAGGTGCAGCAGGCCCGCGACCGCGCTGAATACCGCGCCCAACAGCAGTGGCAGATTGAGCCCTTCAGGCATGGCGGACGCTTCCTGCATCGAATGGAGATGCCAGCCTATAGCAACCGGACGCAAGGGAGAATGGGTGTAGACTCAGGCTTGTCCACATGGCCGACAGGGATATTGCTCAGGTGATCAGCGCACAGGTCTTGTCCAGCACCAGCCTCACCCTTGGCTGGCTCGGTTACGTGCCCCTGCTGGTCTGGGCCATCAGCCGCACCCGCTGGGTCGAGCTGCTCACCGATACTCGCCGCCAGCACCTGTTGTTCGGCACCGTGTTCGGCTTGTTTGCCCTGTGGCTGGTGCGCCGCGACTTCGACACTGGCGTGTCCTATCACTTCATCGGCATGACCGCCGTGACCCTGCTGCTGGACTGGCCGCTGGCGGTGCTTGGCGGCTTTCTTGCCCAGCTCGGTTTGCTGCTGCTTGGCCGCCAGGACCTGGCCGCGATCGGCGTCAACGGCCTGTTGATCGTAGGCCTGCCGGTGCTGGTCACCGAGGTGTGCGCGATCCTGGTCGAACGCGCGCAGCCGCGTAACCTGTTCGTCTATATCTTCTGTTGCGGTTTTTTCCCCGCCGCCCTGACGGTGCTAGTGTGCCTGATGGCCGGGCTGGGGCTGTTGTGGATGGACGAGCGCTTCGCCATGCCGGAGTGGCTGAGCGACTTCGTCGGCTACCTGTGGCTGATGATGTTCCCCGAGGCGTTCATCAACGGCATGGTGATCAGTGCGCTGGTGGTGTTCAGCCCGGAGTGGCTGGAGACGTTCAACCGCACCCGCTACCTGCAGGCGCCGTGGAAGGATGACGACCGCTGAAAGCATCGCGGGGCAAGCCCGCTCCCACGGGGCCACTAATGGCGTATCACTCGTGGGAGCGGGCTTGCCCCGCGATGGCGTCGGTACTTGCTGCGCCAGGCTTGGCCTTAGCTGTAGGAGCAACTGTCTTGCTCAGCTGCTGATGCTAGCGCGATCCCTGTGGGAGCTGGCTTGCCAGCGATGAGGCCGGCACAGGCAAGCAAAAATCCAGGCTCAGTGCCGAGGCTCCAGATCCCCCGAATACAACTCATCCTCGGACTCATCGGCGCCTGCAATCTTGTGCTCCTCGGCCGCCCAGGCCCCCAGATCGATCAATTTGCAACGGTCGGAACAGAACGGCCGAAACGGGCTCTGCTCCCCCCATTCCACGGGCGCGCCACAGGTCGGGCAATCAACGGTCATCGGCTGGCTCATGGCTGGCCTCCTCGCAAAGTCAGGTAAAAGTGGTGCAGGCGGTCAATCTCGTCGTGCAGCGATTGCAGGTCACGATCGTTGACCACCACATCATGTGCGTGGCGCAGGCGTTCTTCCCGGGCCAACTGGGCCTTGAGAATCGCCTGCACCTGTTCAGGGCTGGTGTTGTCGCGCTGCAGGGTGCGCTGCACCTGCAACTCGGTAGGGGCATCGACCACCAGGATGCGCTGCACCTTGTTGAACTGCCCCGACTCGATCAGCAGCGGCGAAACATACACCGCATAAGGCGACTCGGCCTTGGCCAGGTAGCTGAAAATCTCCTGCCCGATCAGCGGGTGCAGCAATTGCTCCAGCCACTGCCGCTGCGCAGGGTCGGCGAAGATCAGCTGGCGCAGGGCGGTGCGGTCGAGCTGGCCGTCTGCCTGCAATACACCAGGGCCGAAGCGCTCGACGATGCGGGCCAGGGCAGGGCGGCCAGGTTCGACGACCCAGCGCGCGGCCTGGTCGGCATCGACCAGGTGCACGCCCAACGCGACGAAGCGCTCGGCGGCGGCGCTCTTGCCGCTGCCGATGCCGCCGGTCAAACCGAGAATCCAGGGGGTGAAGGGCGCTGTGCTCATCAGGTTCCAAGCAGTTGCAGGTAAGAGGCGACTATTTCATCACCCCAGAGCACTGCGATCCAGCCCGCAATGGCCAGATAAGGCCCGAAGGGCAGCGCAACGCCCATCTGCGCCCGGCGCAGGCGCACCAGAATCAGCCCGATCAGCGCCCCGGCCAACGACCCGAGCATCAGCGTCAGCGGCAGGATCTGCCAGCCGCCCCAGGCGCCGAGCATCGCCAGCAGCTTGAAGTCGCCCTGGCCAATGCCGTCCTTGCCGGTCAGAAGCTTGAACACCCAGAACACCGACCACAGGCTCAGGTAACCCGCCACCGCGCCCCATACCGCATCGGTCAGCGGCACCAGCAGCCCGAAGGCATTGACCACCAGCCCCAGCCAGAGCAACGGCAGCACCAGCACATCCGGCAGCAACTGGTGCTCGGCATCGATCAGGCTCAAAGCGATCAGGCCCCAGGTCAGCACCATCACCAGCAAGGCTTCGATGCCCGGCCCGAAATGCCATGCCACCAGCAGCGAAAGCAGGGCACACCCAAGCTCCACCAAGGGATAGCGCGCACTGATCTGCCCCTTGCACGCCGAACAGCGCCCGCGTAATACCAGGTAACTCAAGACCGGAATGTTCTCCCAAGCACGAATCCGGTGTTGGCAATGGGGGCAGCGAGAGGCCGGCAAGCACAGATCGAAGCGCTCGTGCGCGTCCCCCGGCAACCCCAGCACTGCCTGCGCCTCCCGCTGCCACTGGCGCTCGAGCATGATCGGCAACCGATAGGCCAGCACATTGAGAAAACTGCCCACCAACAACCCCAGCACCACGGCAAGGCTGTAGAAAATCGCAGGGTGTTCGACGACTAAGGTCCAGGCATTCATGTTCAGATCAGGCTGCCCAACTGGAATATGGGTAGATACATCGCCACCACCAGGCCCCCCACCAGCAGCCCGAGAATCAGCACGATGGCCGGCTCCAGCAGCGTGGTCAACTGCTCCAGCCCCTGGCTCACCTGCTCTTCATAATGTAGCGCGGCTTTGTCCAGCATCAGGTCCAGCGTGCCGCTGGCCTCGCCGACCGCCACCAGCTGGCGCAACAACGGCGGGAACAGCGCGTCCGCCTCCATCGCCTGGTGCAGGCCCAGCCCGTTCGCCACGCCCTGGCGCAGGGCCAGGATCGCCCGCTCGTGCAGGCTGTCACCACTCACCGGCGCCACCGTCTGCAACGCATCCAGCAACGCCACCCCCGCCGCATAGGATGTCGCCAGGCAACGGGCGAACCGCGCCAACGCCGCATGGCCCAGCAAACGCCCGGCCACCGGCACCCGCAAGATCAGCCGCAACATCCACAAGCGCGCAGGCACATGTCGCCGATACAGTTCACGCGTGCCCAGCCCCAATGCCGCCATCAGCACCACCAGCCACACCGCGTGATTGCCCAGCGCTGTGGATAAGTCGATCACCCACTGGGTGAAGGCTGGCAATGCCTTGTCGAAACTGGCGAACAGGCTCTGGAACCGCGGCACCACCTCCAGCAGCAACAACGCCGCCACCCCCAGCCCGGTCAACAGCAGCAGCGCCGGATACAACATCGCCTTGCGCACCTTCTGCCGCAGCGCCTGGCGTTTCTCCAGCATGGTCGCCATCTGTTCCAGTTGCCGGTCCAGCGTGCCGGAATGCTCACCCACCCGCACCAGATTGCAATACAGCGCATCGAACCACGCCGGGTGGCGCTGCAAGGCATCCGCCAGCCCCAACCCCGCCGCCACATCCCGTTTCAACTGTGCCAGCAGCCCACTCATGCCGCTGCCCGTGTTGCTGCGCGCCATCACCTCGAACGCCTGCAACAGCGGCACCCCCGCCGTCAGCAAGGTCGCCAGCTGCCGGCTGAACCCCGGCGCATCCGTTTTGCCTTCGCGCTGCGGCCAGCGCCATCGCCAGCCCCCCGCCGGCTGCACCCGCGTAGCGCGAATGCCCTGGCGCTGCAGCCACGCCCGCACGAACGCCGCGCTGCGCCCAGGCTGCTGGCCCTGTTGACGAAC
Source organism: Pseudomonas sichuanensis (assembly GCF_024749065.1). Classification (NCBI taxonomy): domain Bacteria; kingdom Pseudomonadati; phylum Pseudomonadota; class Gammaproteobacteria; order Pseudomonadales; family Pseudomonadaceae; genus Pseudomonas; species Pseudomonas sichuanensis. The sequence goes on from NZ_CP087185.1 coordinate 909,896, forward strand.
CCCGGCGGCATCGATGCCCTCCCAGGCGTAGAGGCGGGTAGACGGTGGCATGCAAAGTCCTTTGCAGTGAAGCGACAAGCCCCGTAACAGCTTGCCGGGCCCGACAGCGGGCGCGATCCCATGACGGTCACTAGAGTAGTTCAGCACCAAGCCCGCCCCGCCAGCCAGGGGTGACAAAAGGTGTCGGTTCAGGCCTACTGCGCGCCTGCCGGCAGGGCCCCAGCGCCCCCGCGCCTCCACGCATTACGAAGGAATACCGCCTATGAAAGGGCAACGCGGCATCACCCTGATCGAACTGATGATCGTCGTCGCGATCATCGGCATCCTGGCGACCATCGCCATCCCGATGTACACCAACCACCAGGCCCGCGCCAAAACCGCGGCCGCCCTGCTGGAAATCTCCGCCCTCAAGACCCCGATGGACATCCGCCTGAACGACGGCAAGAACGTCCCCGACGTCGCCAGCCTCGGCGGCCAGGCCGCCACCGCCCACTGCGCCATCACCGCCACCGGCACCGCTGCCGACGGCACCGGCAGCATCGTCTGCACCCTGGCCGAAGCCCCCGCCAACGTGCTCGGCAAAACCCTCACGCTCACCCGCACCCAGGCCGGCTGGAGCTGCACCACCACGGTCGAGGAAGACCTCGCCCCGAATGGCTGCAAGGTGCAGTGAAAGTGAGGTGGAACAGGGGTTTGCGTAACGCACACGGCAGTGGTACGTTGCGCAACACGCCGGTGTAGCTCAGTCGGTAGAGCAGCGCACTCGTAACGCGAAGGTCGCAGGTTCGATTCCTGTCTCCGGCACCAGTTCAGGTTCCAGCGAAGGCCACCAAAATCTCTGGAACCCCCGTAAAACTCGCCTTCTGGCGGGTTTTTTCGTTATGGCGTTCCGTCGGATTCCGACAGCTGCCAGCCGATTTAGGGGTAACGTTTGGGATAAAGTCGATTCGATAAAGGGGTTTACCCTTATGGCTCGTACTACTGCTCCCCTGACCGACACCGCATGCCGCTCGGCCAAACCTACTGACCGTCCGTACAAGCTTTTCGACGGTGACGGTCTTTACCTCCTCGTTTACCCCAATGGACGCAAAGGCTGGCGCTTCCGGTATGTGAAACCGGATGGGCGCGAGGGGCTGACCTCGTTTGGCAACTATCCCGTCATCGGTCTCGCAGATGCTCGACAGAAGCGTCTGGAGACTAAGCGGATGCTGGCTGAGGGCATCGATCCGATTGCGTCCAAGCAGCAGGCCAAGGCCGAGGCGGTTGTCAGAGGGCACACCTTTGAGCGCGTTGCCTTGGACTGGCATAAGGAAATGTCCGTGAAGTGGGCGCCTGGCCATTCGAGGACCGTGCTCAGTCGCTTGAAAACTCACGTATTCCCGCTGCTCGGCGCACGCGCCGTCGTTGATCTGGATACCTTCGACCTCATGCAGCCGCTTGAGGCGATCAAGAAGCGCGGCACGATCGATGTGGCCTTAAGGGTACAAAACTACCTTCAGAGCATCATGCGTGAGGCGAAACGACTGCGGTTGATCACGGTAAACCCTGCATATGACCTTGAGGGCTTCATCAGCGCGCCACGGGTTACGCATCGGCCTGCACTCCCGCTCTCACGTCTGCCAGAGTTGATGGATCGCATCGAGAACTACAAGGGACGCACGCTCACTCGGCTGACAGTCATGCTGTCGCTACACGTGTTCGTGCGCTCCAGCGAATTGCGCTTCGCACGTTGGAGTGAGTTCGACCTGAAGCGCGGCATATGGGAGATACCTGACACGCGGCCCGCGTTGGACGGCGTACCGTACTCGACCAGAGGAACGAAGATGGCGGGCGACATTCATCTAGTCCCTCTGTCACCGCAAGCGGTGGCGTTGCTCGAACAGATTCATGCGATCACGGGGTACTTCGATCTGGTGTTTACCAGTGACGCTCGCTCGTGGAAGCCTATGTCTGAGAACACGGTCAACAGCGCTTTGCGGAACATGGGCTACGACACTAAGACCGAAATTTGCGGGCATGGCTTCCGGTCTATGGCGTGCAGTGCCTTGGTCGAATCCGGGCTGTGGTCAGAGACGGCTATTGAGCGGCAGATGAGCCACAGGGAGCGCAACAATGTTCGGGCGGCGTATATCCACAAGGCCGAGTTCCTGGAGGAGCGGCGAATGATCATGAGTTGGTGGAGCCGTTACCTCGAAGCGAACCGGCAGGAGCATATCTCGCCGCATGAGTTCGCGAATCAGACCGGGGCAAACGTTTCTAGCCTACGAGCAAGGCGTGGCGCAGTCGAGTGAGCGCACGGCTTTGAAATTTCGGTGATCCGCTTTCCACGCGGGTCCATCCAAACAGGGCTGCAAAGCCGCCCTGTTTGGATGGACCTCACCTAAAAAATCAAAAGCACCCAATCGGCCACTGGAAACCACGGGATTCCGTACACGCCCGATGCCATTTTCAACTGCAAAATCCAGTGGGCGAGTCGCTTGACCCTCTCGGATTGCGGGCGTAGAAAAGACAGTGCAAAGGCTGTCGTTGACAGCACTCCAGGTGACCCGAGCCTTAAAGGTCATGCCGCTCTGGCGGTGGTTCTCCCCAAGGGCGATTTGCATCCGGCAGCTCGCCCGGTCACTACCCATGTGATGGATGCTCTTATACATATGGCGCTCGTGCGCCAGATACTCCGTACTTCGCTGCCCTGCAGCAACCTATCCGCTTGGCCAAATTTTTGCGCCAACCTGTGCCCGTCTCTTTCTTCTGGAAAGAGACGGGCACTTCTAACACTGCTGCAGCCCTGATCGCACAAGGCTTTGCGGCAATCCCCATCGTGACAATCGGCGTGACAAACGCCGATGTCACCAGCAACAGCGCTGTAGATGATGGTGCCGCAGATCAGGGAATGGACTGCACCTGACTGACAGTCAGGCATGCCCCGGTCATCGCAGTGCTGCTTGCACCTGGCTCAGGATCTCGCGGCGCTGGTCTCGTCACCCAGTGCAGCCTCCACCCGCCCACCGGTAACGGTGTTCAGGAGGCCAGATCATGAGATGCCCTTGCTCCTGGTCGTAAGGAGCCGCCAGTCCCGCGCCAGTGGACACCCTCACAGGCCGCAGGGGCCTTGATCCCTGATAACACTCAGCATTCTTGGCGGGATGATGTGGGGCGAGGACTGGAGAGCAAGAGATGAGGTGACCGAGATGGCATTGGTGGGTAGACGCGATGGCCGCAATTTCGGCTACGGCAGGCAATTGAGCTACGCAGGGCCGCAGGCGTTAAAAGACATGTTCGGCGGCGGCCACTACGGCACGGTGAAGGCACAGTGTGATCGGTGGCAAGCATTTGTGAAGTGGTGCCGTTCAGAACAGTGGCCCGGTATCAATGATGCGCGGCGTATTTGCGCAGCGTGGTTGCTCCATGCGGTGTTTGCGATATCTCTTTTCGTACAGGACCTTGGTACGGAAAACCAGTCTGCACTACAGGCCGCGCCCTGGGCCCAGGCACTACTCCCAGTGCATAAATCGACCGGTTTTCATAGAGTTTTTTCCTTTAAAATCATTGATATATCGTCGACATGGATTGATGCCTCTCAGGAAAAACCTGAGCGAGAGCTAGGATAATTGAGCGTCCTCCTCTTTGGGTAACGCCGCCATGCAAAAGTCAGTACACAGGCGGCAAGCAATAGAACCCCGAACGGCGAACACGTCCCACCCGACGTATAGACTGCTCTAGCCCCCTTGCCTTGAAGCACAAGCAAAGACAGAATGATGGCCAAAAGTCATCTATGTTTTGAGGCGTAAATATGCTTGCAGAAGTCATATATTTATCGAACGTGACAGCATACACGCCCTATTTGCAGCGAGAAATTAAAAAGGCTGTATATGCGCTTGAACCTCCTCGCGCCACGGACCAAATCACAGTAGAAATTATGCTTCTGTAAAAAGATATTAGATCCAAGCCAAAAATGTAAGGATAAAGATATATGGCTGAAAATGAACACATTGCTAAACAGGCTGAGAACTTAGCAAGCGATTTATTTGCGGAATTCTTTTGGGATCGGGTAGGCCCAACCAATCACGACTGGCCTTGCGAAGCACAAGAAGAGCATGAGGTGACAACACATCCGTGCGATGTCGTGTACTACTATGACGAACCGTACTCAGCTCAACGAACCTATGTTCACTGCGACCTCAAGAGCTACGCAAAAGGCTCGATCAAGTCGCCAGCTATCAAGGCAGCGTTGATTAGCCTAGGCAAACAAATTGCGTGTGCTGACAAAAGTGCAGACTGGCAAAAAAAGCATGCTCATGACAATGTAACCTACTCAATCTGCGGCTTACTATTCGTATACAACCACGATGGCGAATACGATGCAGATTTCAATGCCTCATTGTCCTTCGTAGCAAATGAAAGCTTACAACTTCCGAAAGGAAAGCGAATTTTCGTCCTCGGGCCAAAAGAAATTTTCTGGCTCGACAATGTCAGCAATGAAATCCGACGCATGCGGGGAAAACGAGTTCCTGAATTACCAGGGCAAGAGCATTGCTACTATTATCACCCCCAATTAGTACGCAAAGCTAACCTGCAAGTCAAAAAAGCCAAAGGTGCAACACTCGAGACACTAACCTCCCCGGTAATAATCTTAGAGGCACGAGATCCTAAAGGCAGTGCTCAGAGAAAGGTAGTAATATTCTACTCTCGAAAAGGTGAATCTAGCGACGAATTCATTTATCTTATCGACATCCTAAGGAAATATGAGCTCCTAGACGAGAGGACTGAAGTAAAGATAAAAACTCTGAATCCTTCAGAGAATTCATCACCAACATTCCAGAAATCACAACAGCAGTATATTGAAGGATTAGCAGGCACGAGCACCGACCTGAGCGAGTATGTGCTTGCAATAAAATATGAGCCCATCAGCGAAATAAAAACTTCCTTCTCTACAGTAGACCTTGGAACCTGGTCATGAATGACTACTTAAATCACATCAGCGCTAATGACAATGATATCTACGACCTCTTAATTTCTGGAAAACAACGCATGACAGTCGCTGTTTTGCGTGAATTGCTTAAGGATAGAGGCATTTTCTGTTCGACAAAAGATGAGCGGGATGACCTGTGCGACTACATAGCGATGCTTCCTCATGGCTTCCATGATATTGAAGCGATAGTTGATAAGCGTGAGCCTCCGGGGCGGCGAGAGAAAACAACAAATATCCAGTTTGGAAATGAGATTCCTATTGAAGATATAAGGGCCGCAGTAGAAACCTACATCAAAGAAACAGGCCCAAGCGAAGCAGTCACACATAGAATCGTAAAGGATGGTGGCTACGCAATAAAAGTCGAGTACGACGAGTTTAATCACAACCGAACCAAGCTTCTCCAGCGTGAACGTAATGAGGCAAAAATTGATTTCTTAGTCGAGGGTGGGAAGACGATCGTTCGCCTGCCTGCCACAGACAAAGCAAAACGTGTAGTTGAAGCAATCAAAGAGTGTGTAGAGCAACGCCGGAAGGCTCCGCTCAATCAGGAAAAAGTAGAGCTGTCCGAGCTGGCAACACCTGAATTGCGGTCGAAATTTTTCACATCGCTAATCTCGCAACTTCCGGGATTTAAACTTAGAAACGTTATGAATCTCAAAGTATCCTCACTCAACAGAGGAGAGGAGGCCAGCGATTCGCTAGATTTAGATATAGAAACGGCTGAAAGCGAAGCAGGTATGGAAATGTTCGCCGTAGTCCACAGCATGGCTTTGAGCGGGCAAAATCTCGTTCAGTCCAAAGAATACAAAGAGCTAAGCCAGCGTGGATTTTACATCACTCACATTTCGTGGAAATCTGAGCAAATTCAAAACCCGCCCAACATAATTCGCTTTGAAGCCGGCTTTGAGGACAAGCAGAATTGCTTAGGGTTTAGGTACGGCGTGCAGGGAGAGTTCAAGTATCACAAAGGTGCGCATCGTAAGACCATGACTGCCGTGGACACTATTGACCGGGCTAGGTACTTTTCGATCATTGAACAAGCAGCCCTCAAAATAAAGAGCGAGTTAATCTCCGAGTCGGAGGCTTAATATCATGCGCTATCGATGGATGGATATAGACTGGCCTTGCTCTATCGATCAGTTGGCGGCACGCATAAAATCCTTGAGCTTCAGCGACACGCAGCAGCACGGATTTATCATAGATAAAATTCGAAGTGGGGAATTATCGGCAAGATATATTGAGAAAATCACCTATACCGACACAATCACCGACCCATTCGGCAACGAAACCGCCTTTGATCGCACCGAATACAGAGAGTCTGCTTTCACAGTATCCAATGAGTCGCCCACACTCGAGCTAATCAATCCGCCACGCAGCGTACAAGCTCTGCTGAATAGATTTTCAGAAATAACAAATTTCAGAATAACCATCGAACCACTTAAAATTGATGTGGCGTCCTGGGCTACGGAGACCTTAGCTACAAAGAACCTCTCCGGCAATTTAGACATGATTCAAATATCCAAACTTGAACTCAAGAACAAAGCACTTGCCAAAGTTCTTGTCTCAGGCGACACAAAAATACAAGATGCGTGCTCAGACCTAGTTGGAGAAAGAAAATACGCAGTTGAGAAAGTTAGAGTCCGTCTCAACGACCAATACTCTGGAACGATAGTTTTATCTAACACAGGGGCAGCGACTATCAGCCTGAACGACGTAGATGAATCACTTAGCAAAGTGTTGCGAGAATCCTTAATGCGAACTCTTGCGAACAGCAGTCGATGAGGCTATCCACCCCGGGAACGCTCAGCTCTACCTGAAACTCGAAAATTTAGTGGGGCTTTGTATCAAACCGAGTGTTTGGCAGGAAGGCTTCCGTATTGCAAAGTAGCGAGCTGGCCATTATCTCGGCATAATTGTCGAAGAGCCAGAGCCCGACGTAGCTCGCTGCTTTACGAGCTTAAGCATTAAACGCTGGGGGACCGGCATATACTATCTTGCCACCGTCGGGGCCAGCCCCTGGGCCGAACTCTAAAAGGTATTCACATTGGTTTAAGATTTCAGGTTTATGATCTATAACTAAGATCGCCTTAAAAAGCTTAGCATACTGATGTATATGGCCTATGGCCTTTGTAGCAGATAAGCTGTCAAGCCCGGCCCCAGGTTCATCTATAATCAGAATTTTTTCTTTGTTGGGCGAGATTAGAGCTTGTAGAAGTTTTACTCGACGAGACTCACCGCCAGATAAGCTTCCGATTTTTCTACCTATACTTAAGTGAGATATTCCTAATGCCTCGGAAATCTTTACAATGCTTGCAATTTTCTTGCTCTGATCTAAAACCTCTTTAGGGAAGGAGTGAAGTGCTCGGCTGTAGAGATCTTTTATGTTTAGCTCCGATATTCGGAAGTCATCAACTTCGTTTGAGAATGATGCTCCATCGCAGGTCGGGCAAGAAATTTTCAGTGTTTTTTCGAAGCTTCTACTGAATTCAACTAATCCTGTGCCACCGCACTCAATGCAGCAGCCAGCTTTACCTGGTTGGAGCAAGAAAAAGTCTTTTGATACGCCCGTAATTTTGGAGTAAATACCTGCAACTGTATTGCTCAAGTCTAACGCGGTTGAAATTGTAGATCTAATGTTTCCTCGCATCTGTTTTTGCGATACATAGTTTACTTGTGGTAGGGCTTGGGAGATCGCGAGCGCAAATGAAGATTTACCAGAGCCTGAAACACCACACACCGCAGTTAATGAGTTTTTCGGTATTGACGCCGAAATGTCTTTCACATTGTTGTTGCTAACTTTCGGGAGGGGGATCAAGTCGCTTTCGGTAGTATTTTCGTATTTCCTAGGTTCGATGGGTGGGGGAGGGGTGTACGGAACTATATAGCCACCCTCGTCTCCCGGGGCGGGGCCTACACATATAATATTGTCGGCAGCACTTATGAAAAAGTCATTGTGCTCAATCATCACGATCGTATTTCCGCGGTCGCAAATCTCCTTCATTTTTTGGATTAGGAGTAGGTGATGATTTTTGGAAACCTGGGAGGATATTTCGTCGAGGACGAATAATATGCCTGATATCTGTGTATTGCATATTTGGGCGAACCGGAGCTTTTGTAGTTCCCCCCCTGATAAGCTTGGGATTTGGCGAGCTAGTGTAAGATATCCAAGGTCAAGCTCTATTAATGTGTCCAGTTGCCGTATTAGTGAGTTGAGAGGTGGAGAAGAGCTATGCCGTGCTTTTTTTAGTTTCTCAGCAAGATCGGAGACTGGAAGTCTTATGAGGTCGAATAGTGAAATGCTGTAAAGCTTACTTTTGATGAATTTTCCACGATCTATCCCTGTAGACTCGCAATGAATACAAGGAGAGGGTTTCGAGAATTTTCTAAAAAAATCGTATTCGGAAATCTTATTGCTCTGAGAACACTGCTCCAATATTTTCATTGGCCCAACATAGCGTTCTTCTCTAGTTCTTCTCTTGCCCGAAAACGTAAAGCTGATTCTAAATTTATTGGAAGACTCACCAGTCAATAGCTTTTTCCGGTGTGAAATTGGCAGCTCCGAGATGGTTTTCTTTAAGTCTATTCCTTCGTCCTCGCAAAAGGCTCGAAGTAGTGCTCCGTGTTTAGAAAGGTTAGCGCCTGTCCAGCATTTAAATGGCATCTTTTCTAAAGACTTGGAGTGATCTACCAATAAGTCCTCACACAGTGAAAACGAATGTCGGCTTCCTCCGCAATGAGAACACTCATTGCCTGGCTTGTTTAAGCGAAGAATGGTTTGATCAATGTTAGTGTGAGTGCTCGGTGCGATTGAATAGAGATAGCTAGGTATGTCTAAATACGAGTAGATAGTAGACTTTGGATTTGAGTTAAAATTATTTTGGGTTAGCGCCACTGCAGGAAGGGCGCCATGAAATGAATCTGCACTATATGTTGCATGGTCGTATGAGCCATGCTCAAGCTGGCTAAATTGTTGTTTGCAGATCGAGAAAATTGTACCGTATGCTAATGATGATTTTCCGCCGCCACTAATGCCTGTTATAGCTGTGATAGTGTTTAAATTTATAGCGACATTTAAATTCTTCAGGTTATTTGTTTTTGCGCCAGTTACGACGAGTTGTCTCTCTTTTGAACTTCCTTGCATTGGTAACTCCAGGTTTAAAATCTGTGAGTGACATGACTATGCCATTATGGTATCGTTTTCGCTCTGTGTCCATAACGTAAACGGAGTTAGCAATGGTCAAAAAGAAGGTTAGCTTAAAGTTTTCTGAGGTGAATGAACATCCTGAAGCTGGAACAAAGTACACCACTACTTGTTCCGGCAGCAGAAGCGATTGCTGTACCAGAGTATGCACCCGTCCGGCTATCGGTTCGGACGACGGTAGTCTGGATTCTTGGGATGAATATCTCGAGGCAAACGCTGGCGTATTGCAATATTGATTTTGGAAAGGTGCCAATAGGTTGGCACCTTTTCTTATTCGGTAGGGTTAAGAATGGAAGCTTTCATACAGGATACTGTCTTAAAAATTAAAGACAGCGTGGATGTTTACGTGTCCATGTCTGATGCCGATGTTTGCAGTATTCAGTTTTACCATATAAATACTAGGCAAAAGTTATCTATCCAGATTGACCCAGCTTTTAGTGAGTTGCTGTCGGCGCTTGATGGTGTTAATGCGGTATCCAAGCACATAGAGAAGTTGGGATTTGAGTTTGATCTCGATGAGCTAGCGTCAGTGTTAAAATATTTGATCGATAATGGTGTCCTTGAGTCGCCATCAAATATAGACCAAGGTTCTCGATATTCGCGGCAACTGAACTTCCTGTCAGATTGGATTTTTGGGTTGCCGGCAGAAGTTGCCCATAAGCGAATAGTAGATGCTCACTGTGTGATTTTTGGGGTTGGTGCAGTTGGCTCGGCAATCGCTATAAGCCTTGCGAGAGCAGGCGTGTCAAAATTTACGATTGTTGATCATAAGAAGCTTCAGTTGCAATCTTTTGAGAGGCATCCATATTACTCAGCGCATGATGTGGGGCAGCCAAAAGTACACGCATTAGAACGTTATCTTAGGAAAATCAACTCGGAAGTTAATGTGGTGTGCGTGCAAGAGAAGTTGCTGCCATCTACTGAGCTTTCCGGGCTTGTCGATGGCACCTCATTGGTCGTCAATACTGCAGATGAACCGTATATTGGGCACACCTCAGTAAAGCTAGGGCGTTATTTGTGGACAAAGAATATTCCGTTCTATGTTGCTGGTGGTTTTGACGCTCATCTGATGAGTACAGGGGACTTCTATATTCCCGGTGAGTCGAATTGTGTTGACTGCTCAAGTAGCTTTTTTACTGTAGCATTAGCTGATTGGAAGCCGTCTTATAAAGTTCATGAGTCTAGCACCACTGATACTCATGTAATTGGAGGTAGTGGTGGGCTTGGCAGTATGTCCCTATTTGCAGCATCGTACGCTTGTATGCAACTTCTGAGTTACCTTGCTGGTGGTGACGCATATCGGTCTAGACTATCCGAGCGAGGAGAGTTTATGACTGGGAAAGGTGAAATTGAGTGGGTGCAGATTTCAGCTAGGGATAATTGCAATGTCTGTGGAAAATAAAGTTTTTAGGCTTAGAAGCTGCATTGCACTTGTTCGTCGTGCTGGAACAGTTGAGTTTTTTGACAGTAACCTTCGGGTTGGGTTTTCAATTGAGTTGGAGTACTCCGATATCATTGAATTGCTTCACCAATTCGATGGTGTGATGACAGTCAGTTCAATTCGTGACCTATTTTCTGAGGTGTTGCTAGATGAATTATGTGATCTTGTGTTGTTTCTTAAGTCTAAGTATGTGTTGATTGAGGTTGATGAAGAGTACGAACAGTCTATTCTATGTTCGTTTCCTAGGCTGGTAAATACACTCGAAGGCTTTTTTCACTCTACGTCAGAAGTCAACAAGTCGCTCCAGAAAGGGGCGGATAAAGCTGTTTTGATTGTGGGGCTCGGCGCAGTAGGTACTTGGGTTTTGCATTGCTTAGTCAAGGCAGGCGTACAAAATATTACTGTCATGGATGATGACGTAGTTGAAGAATCAAATCTCCATAGGCAGGATCTTTTTTTTGAGGAAAATGTCGGAGTTCCAAAGGTAGTTGCTGCTTATGAAAATATAAAGCGCTGCTACGGCGTTGAGTTGACCATGTGCATGAAAAGAATGCAGTCAGTTGAGGATCTGGAGCAGCTCCAGAGCTTGCCAGGCATGGTTATAAACTGCGCTGATTATCCGAGCGTTGACCAGACGTCTAAGATTATTTCTGATTATTGTTTGAAAAATAGAATATCGCACATTATCGGTGGAGGCTATAATCTGCATCTAACGTTAGTGGGGCAGGTTGTCATTCCAGGCGCTACAGCTTGTTTTCATTGTTTTGACAGGGTTCTTGCTCCGATCAATGCGATGGAGTTGTTTGGCGTGAAAAAACTTAATAGAAAGCATAGAAAGATTGGAAGCTTGGGTCCTCTCTGCAGCCTCTCTGCATCGATTACAGCGACGGAAGCGATAAAAGTGATATTTGGTGCTCCATTAGAATTCATGGGCGTAACAAATAAGCGTCTGGAATTTAGTCTTAAAAATTTTGATTTTGGAGCGTTTGTTGTTCAGCGAAATGCTAGCTGTGAATATTGCGGTTAAGCTGCAGTTGTTAAAAATTTGCATTGAGTAGTCTCAAGCCTCTTGCAAATGCCGGTAGTCGGTCTGATCGGTTGAATTAATAGCGGATGAATGCTGAGCGGCATTAGGATAATGTTAAGGGTAGAGATTTTATTTTTTTGATTTTTTTTAATCTAATCAATGCATTGGAGTGCGATTTGATTCCTGTCTCGGGACTGTCAGTTTTTTTGTGTTCGGGCCGGTAACGGCCTGCCGTTAGGCAGGCCCTGATTTTCACCAGGCTGGCCTGATGAACCGATCTCCGTACAGAATCGCAAATTGATTCATCGCGCTTTTCCAGTCATGGGCTGGTTTTCCCCAATTGGCTGTTATGTTGCGCAATCCCAGCCAAATCAGTTTGGTCGCTGCATCATCATTCGGGAAATGCCCGCGAGTCTTGATCACCTTACGTAGCTGGGCGTTGATGCTCTCAATGGCGTTGGTGGTGTAAATCACCTTCCTAATGGCCGGAGGGAAGACGAAAAATGGAATCACTCGATCCCAGGCGCGCCTCCAAGCAGCCACCACCGTCGGATATTTCTCGCCCCATGGCCCGTTCTCAAACTCATCGAGTGCTTGCTCAGCCGCTTCGGCATTGATGGCTTGGTAAATCGGTTTCAGCTCCTTTGCCAGAGCTCGCCGCTTGTCCCAGGCTGCGAAGTCCAGGCTGTTGCGGATCAGGTGCACAATGCACGTCTGCAACGTCGTTTCTGGAAACACGGCACTGAGGGCCTCCGGCATGCCTTTGAGGCCATCGGTCACGGCAATCAGCACATCCTCGACGCCACGTGTCTTGAGATCGTTAAACACCTTCATCCAGAACTTTGCACCCTCAGTGTTCTCGATCCAGATGCCCAAGATATCGCGCGTCCCATCGGGGAGAACGCCCAATGCCAAGTAAATGGCCTTGTTGCGCACCAAGCCTTCTTCGCGAATCTTCACTCGCAGTGCATCAAAGAAAATGACCGGGTACATCGGCTCCAGTGGCCGCTGTTGCCACGCGCCAATCTCTTCCATGACCTCGTCTGTCACCGAGCTGATGAAATCGGGTGAAACGTCGGTTCCATACTGCTCGGACAGGAAGGCCCGGATCTCTCTGACCGTCATTCCACGGGCGTACATGGCGATGATTTTGTCATCGAATCCGGTGTAACGGCGCTCATGCTTGGGGATCAGGATGGGCGAAAAACTGCCGTCACGGTCCCGAGGGATATCCAGCCGTAGCGGGCCATCGCCTGTCAGTACAGTCTTGCCACTCGTGCCATTGCGCTGGTTGGTCTCATCCTCTGGGCGCTGCGCGCCCGGTGGATAGCCCAGGTGATGACCCAGTTCGGCGTTCAGGGCTCGCTCGATCAGTGCTTTCTTGAAGGCGGCAGAGGCCTCTTCGATAGCCTCTGCGGTCATCAGTGGGGTTGCGGAAAACTGTTCAAGCAGCTCTTTCGGGACCTTCGGTAACTCTCGAAGCGGTTTCTTTTTGGTTGGCATGCATGCACCTCTTACTCATGGTATGCCCGAACACAAAATTTCTGACACCCTCCCTGTCTCCGCAACTCCGCACAGTTACCAATGATCATGTTGTCTGTTCGCGAAGTCCCAGATTTCCTCTCAATGCGGGCATTTGTTTCTAGCTATCTCACCTAGCCTCGTCACTAGCCAGGTGTAGCTAACCTGCACGCATCTGCCGTGACATGGCTGCTGTACGCAGGAGACCATACGGTCTGCCGGGTTATCTTTTCCTCGGTTCGCCAATCTGCGTACAGCTGCCACCCTCACCACTCAGAACAATATCCATATAGAACACGCCCCGCATCATGGCGACAGTACGTGTGACACCTCCGGTGTGCCGGTTCCTTTCGTCCCGGTCGGCCAACCCACCTACTGTTGCCTCCCAACACCTTTGCGAGAGTCATTTCCTACGTTCTTCCAAGCCATTTCCTAGCCACAAGAACCTTGCCCTAGCAAGCCCCAGAGAATAAATTCCCCTCCAGTCGCGGCAAATTCCGCGACCGGGTTTGGCGACCCGGGTAAACTTGGCGCAGCAGCGCCCCACACGATTGCAGGCGCTTTTTTTGTGCCTGCAGCCTCGTGCCATGGTGGCTGTGCGCGGGAGACCTTCGGGTCTGCCGGGTTCCAAGTTCCCGGTTCGCCAACCTGCGTACAGCTACCACCCATTGTTTGGCGACAGTGCGTGGTGGTTCCAACCTAACTTGGAGTCTCATGCATGACTTTCACACGTCTGTACAGGATCCTCGCATCCGCTCTCCGCCGCCCAACCCCCGCGGCCACCCCATCCCCAACCTTCTACCCAATCGACAGCCAGTCCCTCGCCACCCGTGAGGTGCCCCATGACTGACCACGAACGCCTATCCACCATCCAAAGCTACGCCTGGACCCTCGAACTGCTAGGCGAAGCCCTGGTCCAGCACGACGAAATGCTGGAATGCGAACACAACCCGCAACTGAGCTTCCGCAACACGGCGGGGATCCACCAGGCAATCCGGATCATCAGCCGGCTGGCCAGCGAGCAGGTCGGCAAGTTGGAGGCGATGAGAGAAGAGGGGAGTTGAACGGCTGATGCTACGCGTCACAGGGGCCGCTTTGCGGCCCTCTCGCGTGGCCTCTCTCGGCTGGCCCCATCAAAACCACCCACCCCGCGAAAGCTCCTGCTCACAGCTGCGATACTGCGCCCCAAACACCTCCGCCCGCGCCTGAACCTTCTGCGAGACGTTCAGCAACCACGGCTTGGCGTCATAGCTGCGGTTGCGGTAGCCGCCCCAGCCTTCATGGTAATTCAGGTACTGGCCGTAGGCGTCCCACTTGGACACGCCATTCACCCGCTGGCTCTTCTGCATGTACCAGCCCATGAAGTCGACGGCGTCGGCGAAGTCGTCGCGGCTGGCGCCCCAGCCGCCGGCTTCGCGCTTGTAGTCGGCCCAGGTCTCGTCCTTGGCCTGGGCGTAGCCGTAGGCGGTGCTGACCCGGCCCCAGGGGATGATGCCGAGGAAGTAATAACGCGGCGGCAGGGCGTCGTGCTTGAACGAGGACTCCTGGTACATCATCGCCATCGGCACCTGCACCGGCGCACCCCAGCGCGCCTGCATCTTCAGCGCCGCCTCGTGCCATTTCGGCTTCTCGCGGAAGATCTCGCAGAGGTTGTCGGGGTTGGCGGGGGGCTTGGTGGCACAGCCGGCAAGCGCCAGGAGCAGGGCTGGCATCGAGAGCCGAAGCATGGAGGGGGTTCCTTTTTGCTGACGTCGGGATCGCAGATCGCGGGCGCTTTATACAGGCTTTGCAGGCGCATATGAATCAGCGGCCGGTCGCGCGATCCCAGGCTGCGGCCAGTACGGCCGTCGCCCATGCCTCGACGGTCAGGCTTATCAGGTTTATATTTCTCGAATATTTGTAGTATTCGTAAACCGAGGGAGACAACCGATGATCGGCGAGCGGCTCAAACGTGCCCGCGCTGCTGCTGGCCTGTCGATGCGGGCGCTAGGCGATCTGGTGGGCGTGAGCGCCAACATGATCAAAAAGTACGAACATGACCAGAGCATGCCCAGTTCCGGCGTGCTCGTGCGTTTGTGTAAGGCGCTGTCGGTGCGCGCCGAGTATTTCTTCCGCCCGGCCAAGGTCGAGTTGGCGGGGGTCGAGTATCGCAAGCGTTGCAGCACCCCCAAGGCAATCCTGAAACGCATTGAGGCCGATGTGCTGGATCAGGCGGAGCGCTGGCAAGAGCTGATCAACCTGTGGCCGGCCTATCCCGTGCAGTCGTTCAGCGTGCCAGCAGGCCTGCCTGCTGAGATTGCTTCGCTACAGGCGGTCGACAGCCTGGCCGACCAGGTGCGGCAGCTGTGGGGTCTCGGTTCAAGCCCCATCCCAGACTTGATCGACGTGCTGGAGACTCACGGGATTCTGGTGATCATCACCCAGGTCGATGCCCAGGCGAAATTCGAAGGTTTGCAGGCCAGCGTGGCGGGGCAGCCGGTCATTGTGGTGTCGGCGGACTGGCCGGGCGATCGTCAGCGCTTCACCCTGGCCCACGAACTTGGCCACCTGTTGATGCACGGTCGGTTGGCCGAAGCGCTGGATGAGGAAAAGGCCTGTAACCGTTTTGCCTCGGCATTGCTGGTGCCTGCCAGCGCCATGCGGCAGCATCTGGGCGATACCCGACACAGGCTGGAGGTTCGCGAGTTGTACCTGCTCAAGGCTGAATATGGCCTCAGCATGCAGGGTTGCCTGTACCGCGCTGGGGACCTGAAGATCATCCCGCACGCCGTGCGCGAGCGGTTGTTCCTGGTGTTCGCCAAACAGGGCTGGCGCAAACAGGAGCCTGGTGCGGCGTACCGGCCAGAAACCACGCGGCTGTTCCAGCAACTGGTCTACCGCGCGCTGGGGGAGGGGATTATCGGCGAGTCCAAGGCGGCGGAGCTGCTGGGCATGACGGTCTACCAGTTCCACCAGGCGCGCAAACTGGAGTTACTGGATGCAGCTACTCATCAGTGATGCCAACATCCTGATCGACCTTGAAGAGGGCGAGCTACTGGCTCAACTCTTCACGCTGCCTTACCAGTTCACAGTGCCGGACATCCTCTATTTCGATGAGCTCGAAGCGCAGCATGCGCATCTATTGCCCATGGGGCTTGAGCTGGCTGAGCTGAGCCCATCCATTATCGTTAGAGGCGGGTTTACGAGGCCGGGGTTGTCTTCTGGATAACGGTTGCGCAGAGTCTGCCTTCCTTGCCAGGAGACGCCCATGCCGCAAGCCATTTTCGCCGCCGCCCAGTGCGCCATTCGCGATGGCGATATCACCGCCAACCTGGCCTTGCACCTGGTTTTCATGCGCAAAGCCCATAAGCACGGCGTAACGCTGCTGCTCTTCCCCGAGCTGTCCCTCACCGGCTACGCACTCAAGACGGCCAGTGCCCTGGCCCAGGGCCTGGACACGCCACTGCTGGCGCCGCTGCGCCAATTCGCCCAAGCGGCGGGCATGACCACAGTGTTCGGCATGCCGCTCAAGGTGCCGGGCCAGGACAAGCCCCGCATCGCCGCGTGCATCCTCCACCCGGATGGCTCGATTACCGCCTACACCAAGCAACATCTGCATACCGGTGAAGACGTGTTCTTCGGCGCGGGGAGCGGGGGCGAGTTGCTGTCTGTCGCCGGCGTGCCCGTGGCCTTGTCGGTGTGCGCCGATTTCACCCATCCCGAGCATGCCGCCCAGGCGGCACAGTGTGGCGCGCAGGTGTATGCGACCGGCGTGCTCATTGGCGAAACGGGTTATCCAGCGGATAGCGCCTTGTTGCAAAGTTATGCACAGCGGCATGCCATGGCGGTGCTTATGGCCAACCATGGCGGCAGTACTGGAGGCTGGGCTGCGGCTGGGCGTAGCGCTTTCTGGGATGAGCAGGGGCGGTGTGTCGCGGCTGCTTCAGGTGCTGGCAATCGGCTGTTGCTCGTTTCAGGGCGGGGAGGGGAGTGGACGGGGCGCGAGATCTCTATGGCGATGGATGCCGCTGAATTGGTCTGAAGCCAGGGCGATCCTGTTAAGTGTTTTTTGAGTTGTAAGTGCCGATGGTTTACAGCTTAAAAAACAGGTTTACAGGTACATGTCGTGCGCTGATATCAATCCGGGTTCAGCGGCTTGAGTCACTCGCTCAATCGCTCGGCCGCCTTGCGGTAAACCTGGTCTCGCTCCCGTTTATCCACGCTGACCACGAACACTACGACCTCATGGTCGATGACTTGGTAGACCAATCGATAGCCACTGCTTCGCAACTTGATCTTGTAGCAGTCCGGGAAGCCGTGCAGGCGGTTCGCTTCAACCCTTGGATTGAGCAATATCGTTGCCAGTTTCTTCTTGAACTGTTGTCGAAGGGTGTCGCCGAGTTTCTGCCATTCCTTAAGTGCGCGCGCATCGAATTCGAGGTTATAGGTCATCCAGCGTTACCTTCACCCTCTGAGGGGCGGCCAGACGTTCGCGCACGGTGGCGAGCAAGGCTTCGTCGTCTTCGGTCAACAACACAGGCTTGAAAGGCAGTTGCCCACGCTCAGCGACATACTGCAACGCCTGGCGCATCAGTTCGGAAGGGGTTACGCCCAGCTTTTCCAGTTCACGGTAGGCACGCACCTTGAGGTCGTCGTCGATCCGCACATTGATGGACGCCATGGTTTTGGCCTCTTTGTAATGACATTGGTCTGTACAATGAGCCAATGCTGCCTGCGGAGCAAGGGGGCCGGCGAGATTACCGACGGGCGTGGCAGAGGCGCATTACTCGTTGAACTCTGGAGCGACGTCAGGCAGTTGGGAGGGAGACCTCAAGGTAGTAGCCTCGAACCACACCGGCCACGAACTGCGATGTCGGTTCTCTACCTGCACACAGGGGATCAACCGCTCGCTCAGCACCTCGGCCCGCCCCACACTCACCGCTAGCCGATACTTGGCGCTGTGCACGCACTCGCGGTCGCCAAACTCGCAGCGGTCCAGGCGGGTCCCGCCGCATGGCCCGTTCGCCAGCCCTTTGGGGCAGGTCTCGGGGCAGATGTACAGGGTGTCCTCCAGCCGGCAACTGCCGCAGGTATCGCAGCCCACCATCGGCCGTTTGATGCGCCGTTCCAGCTGGTGCAGCCATTGCGCTGCCGTCGGGTTGCGCCATAGCGGCCGGGTCACGGCCCAGCCGAAGGCTTTGCTCAGCGGCGTGGTGCGGCTGAACAGTTGATGGTGCATCGCTGCCAGCAGGTGGTAACGGGCTTTCTCTTTTTTCGAAGCGGTGATCTGCCGTTGCCCCTGACGCCAGGCATGCCCGGGCGGGTGGAAGGTGACGGCTGGCAGGCCAGGTTCCTGCCAGGCCGCGTGCCAGGCGGGCGTCCAATCCTGGAGCGTCGTGAACAGCGGTTGCAGTTCACTGATCGCCTGCTCCAGCGCTTCGAACTGGGCGACATCATGAATGCCGGACAGGTGCACGCCGGCATAGCCCATCAATTTCAGGCCGATCACTTGCAAGGCCAGGCGCTGGTTGGCGCGGTCCTTGGCGTACTGCTTGGACACCGCGGTTTCTGCCGCCAGCAATGCGCGCATCGACGGCGTAACGGTCACCCCGGCGACGTGCTCGAGCATGCCGGCGCGGCCTTCGGTCAGCGCCATGATGCAGGCCATCAGCGGTTTCGGCCGGGGCTGGCGCTGCATCCAGTCGTAGGCTTCCTGGTGTTTCTCGATGTCGAAACCCAGCTGCAGGATGAACAGGTCGGCACCCGCGGCCAGTTTCTTCTCGGCCTTGAAATACTGCGCGCCGCCCTCGGCTTCCTGGTACTTGAACGGGTTGAGCGCGGCGGCCAAGAGCCAGTGCGGGCGGGCCTGGCGCACGATCTGTAGCGCGGCGACAGACTCGAGGTAGCGCACCGGGCGCTGGCCTGGGGTGTGGCCGGGCAGGCGGTCGCCGGTGAGCAGCAGCAACTGGTCCAGGCCGGCGGCGTCCATGCGTTGCAGCTGGGCGAGCAGGTCGCGGCGCTCGCGGTCCTTGCCCGAGAAGTGCAGCAGGGCGGGGACGGGTTCGGCCAGGCTGGCGAAGGCGTCCAGCGGCGACATGTCCAGGGCACTGCCGACACGGTCGCCGATGGCCACGGTCAGGGGCCAGCCGCACAGCTGGGTGCGGGCCATGAGGGTGTCCAGCGTGGCGAAACGCTCGGCGGAAGGCTTGGGGACGAACTCGAGGATGCAGGCGAAGGCGTTGGCGTCCAGGGTCGTTTTCAGCAGGCTCATGGTGTGCGGGCTACCGGGTTTGGGCAGGGTGGCAGTGTGAAGCAGATTGGCGCGCGGGGCATGTCTGGTTGCGCGGGGGAGTGTGTTGTTTGAGACATTCGGGGTTGATCCTGATGGCCCTATCGCCGGCAAGCCGGCTCCCACAGGGGCCTCGCAGACCTTGTGGGAGCTGGCTTGCCAGCGATAGGGCCATCAAGGCCGGGCATGGCATAGGATCATGAGCAAATCTTGATTTCATCTCAAATTTTATGAGTTTGTCTCACTTCTTCAGCCCCAGCAGAATGCCCTCATTCAATTTCAAGCATCTAGGGACACGAACATGGCACTGGCACACAACCTGGGTTTCTCCTGCATCGGTCGCGACCCTGAGTTGAAGCAAGCCCAGGCGGCGTTCTGCAAGGGCGAGCTGGACGAGGCCGGGTTACGTGCCGTGGCCCGTGGCCTGCGCACCGCGCATTGGCAGGCGCAGAAGGCCGCCGGCATCGAGCTGCTGCCGGTCGGCGACTTTGCCTGGCGTGACCAGGTGCTGACCCACTCGCTGACCTTCGGCGTGATCAAGGCCAAGGACGGTGCCAAGCCGACGCTGCAAACCCTGTTCGCCGTAGCCCAGGATGCGACCCAGTGGTTCGACACCAACGAGCACTACCTGGCCCCCGAATTCACCGCCGACCAGCAGTTCGCCCTGAGCTGGGAGCAGTTGTTCGAAGAAGTCGAAGAAGCCAAGGCCCTGGGCCATGCGGTCAAGCCAGTGGTGATCGGCCCGCTGACCTACCTGTGGCTGGGCAAGGCCAAGGGCGGTGAATTCGACAAGCTGGACCTGCTCGACCGCCTGCTGCCGATCTACGACCAGGTCTTGAACCGCCTGGCGGCACAGGGTGTGGAATGGGTGCAGATCGACGAGCCGATCCTTGCCCTGGAGCTGCCGCAGGACTGGAAGAACGCCTACGAGCGAACCTACAACATCCTCCAGCGCGCCCCGCTGAAAAAGCTGATCGCCACCTACTTCGGTGGCCTGGACGCCAACCTCGGCCTGGCAGCCAACCTGCCGGTCGATGGTCTGCACGTCGACCTGGTGCGCGCACCGGAGCAGCTCCCGGCCCTCCTCGACCGCCTGCCGGCCTACAAGGTGCTGTCGCTGGGCGTGGTCAACGGCCACCAGGCTGGGCACGGCGAGCTGGAGCAGGCGCTGGATGTGCTGCGCCATGCCCACGAGCGCCTGGGTGATCGGCTGTGGGTCGCGCCGTCGTGTTCGTTGCTGCACAGCCCGGTGGAACACGCTGATGAACTGAACAGTGGGCTGGCTTTCGCCGTGCAGAAGTGCCAGGACGTGGCCATGCTGGCCAAAGCCCTTGAGCAGCCCGAAGCCACCCGGCTGTGCGCTGCGTAGCAGCCCCGCGATCGTTCAGGCAACATCGCAGGTTCCACTGCAATCAGCACGGCCTGCCATGAAGCCCACCCACCTGACCCTGATCTGCCACGCCCGCACCGAAGCGCAGCGGGTGGGGTGTTTTGCCCTGGATGACGAGCCCCTGCTTGAAGCGCCAGGGCCGCTGGGTGAGTTATCCACAGCCGCCCGCTACCTGAGTGCACCCGAGCTACGCGCCCGGCAGACTGCCGAGGGGCTGGTCGCGACGGTCGATGAAGGCTTGCGCGACTGCGACCTGGGCAGTTGGAAAGGCATGCCGCTCAAGCAACTCGACGAGCAGGCGCTGCAGTTGTGGCTCAGTGACCCGCAGGCGGCACCCCATGGTGGCGAATCGATCGCTGCGCTGTGCCAACGCGTCGCCCAGTGGATGGACAGTGCCCTGGCCGAGGGTGAGTGGATCGCCATCACCCATCCCTTTGTCATCCGCGCCGCGATGCTGCATGCGCTGGGGGCGCCGTTGGCGTCCTTTCAGCGCATTGATGTACCGCCCTTGGCTCGTGTGCAATTCAGTCATTACGGCCAATGGCGGCTGCGACTGGTCTGAGAAGTTTTCAAGGCTCACCATTGCCGGGGCCGCTTTGCGCCCCTTTCGCCGGCAAGCCGGCTCCCACACTGACCGGGCTGGGTAATCCCTGTGGGAGCTTGCTTGCCAGCGAAAGGGCCGCTTTGCGCCCCTTTCGCCGGCAAGCCGGCTCCCACATTGACCGGGCTGGGCGATCCTTGTGGGAGCTGGCTTGCCAGCGAAAGGGCTGCGAAGCGGCCCCAGCGAACTCGAATTGAGCGAAGTTACAGGCCCTACCGCCGCACCAACGCCGGCACCACGCGGATATAAACCAGCTCACTGACCAACTCCACCAGCGTCTGGGTAATCACCGCCGCCGCCGCCAGCGCACGGATCGGCTCCGGCAGCGCCAACGCCAACGGCAACACCACCAACGAATTACGCGTGGCGGCACTGAAGGTCACCGCCCGTGCCTCGCCTGTGGATAACCGCAGCAGCCGCGCCGCCGCCCACCCAAGCACCGGTGCCAGCAATGCAAAGCCGACATACACCGGCAGCACCGGCAGCAACTCATCCAGCCGCTCAACCACCACGCCAATCTGCGAGCCGATCACCGCGATCAGCACCAGCGCCATGGCCGGCACCGGCAGCCAGGCCCAGGCGTCGTTCCAGCGCGCAATCAGCGGCGAGCGCCGGGCCCCGCTGCTGGTGGCCACGGCCAGCAACAGCGGCAGCACGATCAGCAGCACGAAGGCCTCCACGAACGGCGCCACCGAGAT
The DNA here is from genome assembly GCF_024749065.1 of Pseudomonas sichuanensis. Taxonomy (NCBI): domain Bacteria; kingdom Pseudomonadati; phylum Pseudomonadota; class Gammaproteobacteria; order Pseudomonadales; family Pseudomonadaceae; genus Pseudomonas; species Pseudomonas sichuanensis. The sequence goes on from NZ_CP087185.1 coordinate 932,012, forward strand.
GTCCACCTGCTGGGCGCCACCGAGCATCAGCGCCAAATACAGCGGCAGCAGCGCCAGTTGCACCAGCAACAGCACCGGCGTGGCGGCCAGGGTCAGGCGCGACTCGCCCTTGCCCAGGTGGGTGAACACCACCACGTAGTCGATGCAGGGTGTCAGCAGCACCAGCAGCGCGCCGACCAGCACGGCGGGGTGGTCGACCAAGCCGCGGGTACCGGCCCACACCAGCAGCGGCACCAGCACGAAGTTGGCCAGCAGCAGCGCGCCCATGAAGCGCCGGTTGCCAAGCCCGGCGCGTAGATCGAGAAAGGGAATCTGCAGGAACATCGCATACATCAGCACGGCGATGGCCGGGGTCACCAGCAGCTCCAGGGGCCGAGCCGCCGCAGGCGCCAGCAGGCCGACGGCGGCGGCCAGCACCACGGCGATGAAATAAACGGGGATCTGCTGGCGTTCGAGTTGTTCTCTGTCCACGGGCGTCCTGGCATTTGCGACTGAATTACGGGGTGGGGCAGGGTACTATCTGGCGCAAACCATAGGGAGTGATTCGATGCGAATTCTAGTGGTGGGTGCGAGCAAGGGATTGGGCAAGGCACTGGTCGAGGGCCTGGGCCAGGCGGGTGATACGCTGATCGGCGTGTCGCGTACACGGCCTGAAGCGCTGTCGGCGGCGGTACGCTGGATCGAGGCCGACCTCGGCCAGCCGCGCCAGGCTGCGGCGGCGATCCACGAGGCGGTCGCCGGGGAGGGGCTGGACGTATTGGTGTACAACGTCGGGATCTGGGAAACGCTGGCGTTCGAGGACGGCTACAGCTTCCTCGACGATGACGACGGGCAGATCGAACGCATGGTCGCCACCAACCTCACGGCGCCGTTGCTGCTGATCAAACGTTTGTTGCCGGTGCTGCTCAACAGCGCGCGGCCACGGATCATCCTCACGGGGTCGACCTCGGCGTTGCCGGGGAGTGGGCGGCCGGAGGTCACCTTCGGTGCCAGCAAGTTCGGCTTGCGCGGCATTGCCGAGACCTTGCGCGAAGGGTTCCGCGAGCAGGGGTTGGGGGTGAGTTGCCTGAACCTGGGCTACCTCAACACCGAGGACGGGCTGGATGTGCCGTTGGCCCAGGCCGAGCAGCGCGGTGAAGGTTCGCTGATCCCGCTGCACGATGTGGTGCAGGTGTGCCGGATGATGCTGAGCCTGTCCGCCGCCAGCTATGTGCGTGACATCACCTTGCCGGCGCTGCGCGACGAGCGGTTCTGAGCTGGCCTGCATCGGCGAACTGCGGCGGCACAGGGGTGGCGCATAGCTTGAGATTATGCGGTCTGGAGGAAGGTTCCTCCTGTGCCGGCCTCATCGCTGGCAAGCCAGCTCCCACAGTGATTGCGCGACTTTCACGGTCAACGTGGTACCTGTGGGAGCCGGCTTGCCGGCGATGAGGCCCTCGGGCTTACCGCTCGATCGCCAACGCCACACCCTGCCCACCACCGATACACAGGGTGGCCAGGCCTTTCTTGGCATCGCGCTTGATCATTTCATGCAGCAAGGTCACCAGTACCCGGCAGCCCGAAGCACCAATCGGGTGGCCCAGGGCAATGGCGCCGCCATTGACGTTGACCTTGGCCGCATCCCACTCCAGCTGCTTGCCCACCGCCAGCGCCTGGGCGGCAAAGGCTTCGTTGGCCTCGATCAGGTCCAGCTCGCCCAGTTGCCAGCCGGCCTTGGCCAGGCAGCGCTGGGTGGCCGACACTGGGCCGATGCCCATGATCGCCGGGTCCACGCCGGCACTGGCGTAGGCAGCAATTTTGGCCAGCACCGGCAGGCCCAGGGCCTTGGCTTTGCTGGCGCTCATCAGCAGCACCGCGGCGGCGCCGTCGTTGAGGCTGGAGGCGTTGCCGGCGGTGACGCTGCCGTCCTTCTTGAACGCGGCGCGCAGCTTGCCGAGGGACTCGGCGGTAGTGCCGGCGCGGGGTTGCTCGTCGGTGTCGAACACCAGCGGCTCGCCTTTTTTCTGCGGGATCTGGATCGGGGTGATCTCATCCTTGAAGCGCCCGGCCTCGATGGCGGCCACGGCCTTGCGCTGCGACTCGGCGGCGAAGGCGTCCTGCTGCTCGCGGGTGAGGCCGTACTTGTCCACCAGGTTCTCGGCGGTGATACCCATGTGGTAGTCGTTGAAGGCATCCCACAGGCCGTCGGTGATCATGCTGTCGACCAGTTGGCCATGGCCCATGCGTTGGCCGGTGCGGGCCGAGGGCAGCACGTAGGGCGCCAGGCTCATGTTCTCCTGGCCGCCGGCGATCACCACTTCAGCATCGCCGCAGCGGATGGCCTGGGCGGCCAGGTGCAGGGCCTTGAGGCCCGAGCCGCAGACTTTGTTCAGGGTCAGTGCCGGCACTTCATAGGGCAGGCCGGCCTTGACCGCGGCCTGGCGGGCGGGGTTCTGCCCGGCGCCGGCGGTGAGCACCTGGCCGAGGATCACTTCGTCGACCTGGGCCGGGTCCAGCTGGGTCTGGGCCAACAACTGGCGGATCACCGCAGCGCCCAGTTCGACGGCGGACAGGTTGGCCAGCGCCCCCTGGAAACTGCCGATGGCAGTGCGGGTGGCGGCGACGATGACGACTTCGTTCATTGTTGTTCTCCGGGGTACGCTCATGATCGCCACAGCATCCCTGCCGGGCGCTGATTTGGGAAGTTTGTTTTTCTTTGCCATTGATCCGAAATTCAAATGAATAAACGGCGGCGGGCCACGCCTGCGCGGCGCCGCAACTAAGCTTGGCGTCAGCTTCGGGGGGAGCGTTTACCAACCACCAGAGCGGAGCTTCTTGCCATGCGCTACTCAGTGATTGCCATCACCCTGCTGCTCGCCAGCGCCAACACCTTTGCCAAGACCGAATGCACCACGGCCGACCGCAGCACCTGGCAGGATGCCGACAAGTTCCAGGCCCAGCTCAAGGAGCAGGGCTACAAGATCAACAAGTTCCAGATCACCAAGGGCAACTGCTACGAGATCTACGGTTTCGACAAGGATGGGCGCAAGGTCGAGATCTACCACGACCCGGTCACCGGCAAGGCGGTCAAGAGCGAGGTGCATGAGTGACCGCCAGCGTGCGCCTGTGGGACCCGTTGCTGAGGTTGTGCCACTGGTCCCTGGCGCTGGTGTTCTTTGCCGATTACTTCTTCAACGAGGCCGGTGACGACTGGCACCAGTGGCTGGGCTACTACGCCGGTGCCTGCCTGGTGCTGCGCATTGGCTGGGGTTTTGTCGGGCCGCGCAGCGCCCGCTGGAAGGACTTCTGGCCCACGCGGGCGCGGTTGAAGGCGCATGCGCTGGCGCTCTGGCGCGGCGAGCGTTTTCACCGCCTGGGGCATACGCCGATCGGCGCGCTGGTGATGGTGCTGATGATGGCCGGCATCGCCAGCCTGGGCGTGACCGGCTGGATGATGCTGGAGGTGGATGCCCTGTGGGGCGCCGAATGGCTGGAGACGCTGCACAGCTGGCTGGCCGATGCGGTGCTGGCGCTGGTTGGCGTGCACCTGCTGGCGGCGCTGGTGGAGAGTGTGCGCTTGAGGGAGAACCTGCCGTTGTCGATGGTGACCGGGCGGCGAAGGTCTTCCGACGAGTCGTGAAAGAGGGGCCGCTTTGCGGCCCAATCGCCGGCAAGCCGGCTCCCACATGGAATCACTCGGACCTGTGGGAGCCGGCTTGCCGGCGAAAGGGCTGCAAAGCAGCCCCTACGATTGCAATCACACCGCCGGGCACTGGTTGGTAACGCAGTGGATGCCTCCGCCACCCGCTGCAATCGCATCAATGTCCAGCTGCACCACCGTGCGCCCCGGATACAACTGCACCAGCAACGCCCGGGCCTTCTCATCGGCAGTGCGATCACCAAACTGCGGCGCGATCACCGCGCCATTGATCACGAAGTAGTTGATGTACCCCGCGGCAAAGTCCGGGTTGCCTTTGCTGAACTTGTTGCTGCGCGGTTTCAACGGCGGCGACAGGGTATGCACCTGCAACTTGCGCCCATCGGCGTCGGTGGCGTTCTGCAGAATCTCCAGGTGCTTGCGGGTCACTGCGTAGTCGTAGGAATCCGGGTCATTGTCCAGGTTCGCCACCACCACCCCGGGCGCCGCGAAGCGCGCATAGAAGTCCACGTGGGCATCGGTGATGTCCTTGCCCTTGATGCCCGGCAACCAGATGATCTTGCGCAGCCCCAGGCGCGCCTTCAGTTCCTCTTCGACCTCGGCCTTGCTCCAGTCGGGGTTGCGGTTGCGGTTGATCCAGCTGCTCTCGGTCATGATCCCGGTGCCGTGGCCGTCCACCTCGATGCCGCCGCCTTCGCCCACTAGCTCGCTGCGCTGGTATTGGGCTCCGGCCAGCTTGGCCACGCGCGCCGCCAGCTTGGCGTCGTAGCGGTGCTGCTGCTTGCCGCCCCAACCGTTGAAGTTGAAGTCCACCGCGCCCAGCGCGCCATCGTCGTCCAGCACCAGGTTGGCGCCGATGTCGCGCATCCAGATGTCGTCCAGCTTGGTTTCAACATAGGTGATGTTATGGCTGCCGCATTCTTCCTCGGCGATATCGCGCTCGCTGGCGCGGCAGAACACCGTCACTGGCTGGTAGGCGGCGATGGCCCGGGCGATACGGCCCAGCGCGGCCTGCACGTCTTCGGTGAAGTCTTCCCAGATGGCGTCCTGGGCGCCGAAGGCGATATAGGCGCACTGCTGTTTTTCACCCTCGTCGGGCATGAACCAGCGGCCGGCTTCGGCGGCGCGGGCGCTGCCCAGGGGCAGGCCGAAGCTGGCGGCGGCGCTGACGCCTGCGACCACGCTCAGTTGTTGAAGGAAGGTGCGGCGAGTGGGCATGGGGTCAGTCCTGTGCAGTCTTGAAACGGGTCCAGACGCGCATGCGCGCACGCATGTCGGCCTGGGGGATGTCCTTGCCGGGGATCAGCCGGGCGTAGGCGGCTTCGTTAAGGTAGATATCGGGGTTGTCGCGCAGCCGCGGGTCCACCAGCGGGCGCGCCTTGGCGCTGGCAGTGGGGTAACCCGTGGTACTGCTGATCGCGGCCATGTTTTCCGGGCGCATGACGAAGTTGATGAACCGATAGGCGTACTCGGGGTGCTTGGCATCGGCGGGGATGGCCATGGTGTCCATCCACACCGTGGTGCCTTCGCGGGGCACGCGGTACTGGAAGTCGATGGCCTTGCCGGCGGCTTCGGCGGTGCGCTGGGCCTGGATCACGTCGCCGCTGTAGCCCAGCGACAGGCAGATGTTCTGGTTGACCAGCTCGGTCACCGGTTGCGACTGCAGCTTCTTCACATAGGGGCGGATGCCCTTGAGCAGTTCGCTGGCGGCGGCCAGGTCTTCGCGTTTGGCGCTGCGCGGTTCGCGGCCCAGGTAGTGCAGCACCACGGCCAGCACTTCGTCGGGCGAGTCGATCATCGAGATGCCGCAATCGGCGAACTTGGCTGCCAGCTCCGGCTTGAACAGCAGGTCGAGGCTGTTCAGCGGGGCGTCGGGCATGCGCTCGCGGATCTTCTTCGCGTCCATGGTCAGGCCGATGGTGCCCCAGGTGTAGGGCACGGTGGCCTGGCTGGCCTTGGGGTACTGGTCGTGCAGCTTGCGCAGGCTGGGGTCGATGTCGTCCAGCGCGGTCAGCTGGCTGCGGTCGAGCTTCTGCAGGCTGCCGGCGCGCATCAGCCGTTCGGCCACGGTGTCGCCGGGGAACACCAGGTCGTAGCCGCTGCGCCCGGACATCAGCTTGGCCTCCAGCACCTCGCTGCCGTCCATGACGTCGTAGATCACCGGGATACCGGTTTCGGCGGTGAAGCGCTTGAGCGTGTCTTCGGCGAAATAGTCGGCCCAGTTGTACAGGCGCAAGGCGTCCTGCTCGGCCTGGGCGATACCGGCGCAGGCCAGCAGCGCGGCGATGGCCAGCAGTTGTGATGGACGGCGTGGCATGGTCAGGCCCTCTCGGTGTGTGGGGTGCGGCCGTCGAGGGTCATCAACGGCGCGTACAGGTCGGGGCGGCGGTCGCGGTACACGCCCCAGCTCAGGCGGTCCTCGCGCATCTGCGCCAGGTCCAGGTCGTGCAGCCACACGCCACTGCTGGCGCGGTCGGCTTCGGCGAGCAGGGCGCCCTTGTGGTCGCAGATGAACGACGAGCCGTAGAAGCGCATCGACAGGCTGCTGTCACTCTTGGCCACTTCCTCGCCGACCCGGTTGGCGGCCACCACCGGCAGCAGGTTGGCGGCGGCGTGGCCGCGCATGGCGATTTGCCAATGATCGCGCGAATCCAGCCCGGCGGCGCCGGGCTCGGAGCCGATGGCGGTGGGGAACAGCAGCACTTCGGCGCCCATCAGCGCCAGGCAGCGGGCGGTCTCGGGGAACCACTGGTCCCAGCAGATGCCGATGCCCAGTCGGCCGAAGGCGGTGTCCCAGACCTTGAAACCGGTGTCGCCGGGGCTGAAGTATTCCTTCTCCTGGTAACCGATGGCGTTGGGGATATGGCTCTTGCGGTACACCCCCAGCAGCGTGCCGTCGGCGTCGGCCACGGTCAGCGAGTTGAAGAAGGCATTGCCGGCGCGCTCGTACCAGCTCAGCGGCAGCACCACGCCCAGCTCCTTGGCCAGGGCGGCGAAGCGGCGCAGCAGCGGGCTGTCGTGGTAGTCCTCGGCCAGGGCCTGGTGGCTGTGGCACTGCTCGATGCAGAAGTACGGCGTGGCGAACAGCTCCTGCAACAGGATCACCTGGGCGCCATCTGCGGCGGCCTGGCGTACCAGTTGCTCGGCACGGTCGAGGTTGCCGGGCACATCCCAGCTGCAGGCCATCTGGGTGGTGGCGATGCGCAGGGTGCTCATGGGCGTTCTCCTTGCAGCGGCCAGGCCGGCTGCTGCTGGGTGATGCAGTGGATGCCGCCACCGCCGTGGGCGATATGGTCGATGCGCACCGGCACCACTTCGCGGCCGGGGAAGGCATGGGCGAGCTGATCGGCGGCGGCCTGGTCGGCGTCGATGCCGTAGGCCGGCATGATCACCGCGCCATTGGCCAGGTAGAAGTTGGTGTAGGAGGCGCAGAACACCTCGGCGTCGGTGTCCACGGCCGCGGTGGCCTCGTACAGGTCGAGCAGCTCGAACTTACGGCCCTGGGCGTCGCTGGCCAGCTCCAGCGCACGGCGGTTCTCGCGGGCTACTTCGGCGTACACCGAATCCTGGTCATGGGTGGCATCCACCAGCAGCACGCCGGGGCGGGCGAAGGCGCACACGCCGTCGACATGGCCGTCGGTCATGTCACCGGTCACGTACTGCGGGTCGCCCGGCAGCCAGATGGTCTTGCGGATGCCCAGCAGGCGGGCGAAGCAATCCTCGAACTCGGCCTTGCTCAGGCCTGGGTTGCGATTGGGGTTGAGCAGCACCGATTCGGTGGTGATCAGGGTGCCTTCACCGTCCACATGGATGGCGCCGCCTTCGTTGCACAGCGGGGTGCTGAAGCCTTCCAGACCGAGCTGGTCGAGGATGCGCCGGGCCAGGCTGCGGTCCTTGCCGTGTTCGGACTTGTTGCCCCAGGCGTTGAAGCGCCAGCTCAGGCCGGCCACGCCTTGCTGCGGGTGCAGCAGGAAGCTTGGCCCGCTGTCGCGGCACCAGCTGTCGTCGACGGCCAGCTCGATCAGCTCGATGCCAGCGCCGCACAGCTCGCGGGCGGTGGCCATGGCGGACGGGTCCACCACCATCTTCACCGGCTCGAAGCGGGCGATGGCGGCGGCCACCCGGGCGTAGTCGCGCTGCACGTCGGCCAGGGTCACGCCCCAGCCCGATTCCCACAGTGGTTGGTTGTGCGGCCAGATCATCCAGGTGGCGGCGTGGCGGGCCCATTCGGCAGGCATGCGCCAGCCGCTGTCGTGGGACAGGGTCATAGTGAACTCCGATCTATTAGGGATTTTTATCAACGAAGCCCGCCGTCGCGGGTGTTGGTGCCAATGTTATGGCTGGGAAGTTGGGGCGACAAACGATAGATTTAGCGTATTTCTGATCAGTCAGGCTTATCAGCATGCTCAAACACTGGCCCCCGCTCAATGCCCTGCGCGGCTTTGAAGCCGCTGCCCGCCTGGGCAGTTTCCACAAGGCCGCCGAGGCCCTGAACCTCACCCAGTCGGCGATCAGCCAGCAGATTCGCAGCCTGGAAAGCTACCTGGAGCAACCGCTGTTCCACCGCACCGGGCGCAGCGTCAGCCTTACCGATGCCGGGCATGATCTGCTCAGCACCACCCAGACCTTGCTGCAGCAACTGGCGGTGGGCATCCGCCGGCTGGACCAGTACCGCAAGCCCAACCAGCTGGTGGTCAACACCACCCCGGCGTTCGCCCGGCACTGGCTGCTGCCGCGCCTGGCTGACTTTCACCAGCGCTATCCGGAGGTGGACCTGTGGCTGTTCACCAGCTTCGAGGTGCCGGACATGGCCAGCGAGACCATCGACCTGGCGATCCGCGATGACATTGGCGCCCAGGCTGAATGCAGCTTCAGTGTGCTGCACCAGGACCTGCTGTACCCGGCCTGCCATCCGGACCTGGCCGCGCAGGGGCGTACCACCTTGCATGGCGAGCGGGAGATGGACTGGAGCCACTGGCAGGTCGAAGGCGGCGAGGATGTCGGGCAGCAGGGCAAGGGGCTGAATTTTTCCGACCCGGGGTTGCTGCTGGAGGCGGCGGGCGAGGGCTTGGGGATTGCCCTGGTCAGCCAACTGCTGGCACAGCGGTTGGTGGCGCAGGGGCAGTTGCAGGCGTTGTCTGCCCAGCGCGTGCGTGGGCCGGCGTGGAGTTGCCTGGTGCATCGCGACAGCCAGGATGATCCGCAGGCGCGGCGGTTTCTGGAGTGGTTGAAGGTGGTACTCGCTCAGGATTGATGGCCCTATCGCGGGGCAAGCCCGCTCCCACGCCGCTCGCGCATTTGCACATACAGCGTGGGAGCGGGCTTGCCCCGCGATAGGGCCGCTGGTGTTTTGCATCACCCCGATCACCCCGTAATATGTGTCGGATGACATGCGAGGGTAGTCTCACCCTCTAGATCAAACGGAACCGCCCCCTTTTTGCCGGGGCGCTTCCCCAGCCTAAACCTGACGAGGTACAGACATTGGCCATCATTCATCCCAAGGTTCGCGGTTTCATCTGCACCACGACTCACCCAAAGGGCTGCGAGCTCAACGTCCGTGACCAGATCGAAGCCACCCGCAAGCTGGGCGTGCGCGAGGATGGTCCGAAGAAAGTCCTGGTGATCGGCGCCTCCAGCGGCTACGGCCTGGCCGCCCGCATCACCGCGGCATTCGGCTTCAAGGCCGACACCCTGGGCGTGTTCTTCGAAAAGCCGGGCACCGAGACCAAGGCCGGCACCGCCGGCTGGTACAACGCCGCCGCCTTCGACAAGTTCGCCAAGGCCGAGGGCCTGTACAGCAAGTCGATCAACGGTGACGCCTTCTCCGACGAAGCCCGCGCCAAGGTTATCGAGCTGATCAAGAACGAAATGGGCGGCCAGGTCGACCTGGTCATCTACTCGCTGGCCTCGCCGGTGCGCAAGCTGCCGCAGACCGGTGAAGTGATCCGCTCGGCGCTCAAGCCGATCGGCCAGCCGTACAAGTCGACCGCCATCGACACCAACAAGGACACCATCATCGAGGCCAGCATCGAGCCGGCCACCGAGCAGGAAATCGCCGATACCGTCACCGTGATGGGCGGCCAGGACTGGGAGCTGTGGATCGATGCCCTGAACGCCGCCGGCGTGCTGGCGCCTCAGGCCCGTACCGTGGCCTTCAGCTACATCGGCTCCGACATCACCTGGCCGATCTACTGGGACGGCGCCTTGGGCAAGGCCAAGCAGGACCTGGACGAAACCGCCCAGCGCCTGGGCAAAAAAGTCGGCGGCAGTGCCAACGTTGCGGTGCTGAAGTCGGTGGTTACCCAGGCCAGCTCGGCTATCCCGGTGATGCCGCTGTACCTGTCGATGGTCTTCAAGATCATGCAGGAGAAGGGTATCCACGAAGGTACCCAGCACCAGCTGGACCGTATGTTCCGTGACCGCATGTACCGTGAGGACGGTGCGCCGGCTGCACTGGACGAGGAAGGCCGTCTGCGTCTGGACGACTGGGAACTGCGTGATGATGTGCAGGACGCCTGCCGTGCCATGTGGCCGAAGGTGACCACCGAGAACCTGTTCGAGCTGACCGACTACGCCGGCTACAAGAAGCAGTTCCTCAACCTGTTCGGTTTCGAGCGCGCTGACGTCAACTACGACGAAGACGTGGCCACCGATGTGAAGTTCGACTGCATCGAGCTGTAATCGCTTCAGGCCTGTACCGGCCTCTTCGCGGGTAAACCCGCTCCCACAAGATCTCCACAACATTCAAAACTGTGGTGATCCTGTGGGAGCGGGTTTACCCGCGAAAGGGCCGGCACAGGTATAGGATTTTTGCTAGCGTTGGCGCACAACAACACAGAAGCGCGCCATGAGCAGCCTTACCCAGCCCGCCACCGCCTTTCGCCACAACGCCCCCGACGGCTACAGCCTCGGAGGTTTCCGCTGGCGCCACGCCACCCTCGCAAGCCAGCGCCCGCTGGTGATCATCAACGCCGCCACTTCGGTGCGTTGCCGTTACTACTCGCGTTTTGCCGACTACCTGTTCGCCCAAGGCTTCGATGTCCTGAGCTACGACTACCGTGGCATCGGTGAATCGCGCCCGGCCTCGCTGCGCGGTTTCCAGGCCTCGTGGAGCGACTGGGGCCGACTGGATTTCGAGGCCATGCTGCAACTGGCTGGCGCCGAACATCCGGGGCAACCGGTGCATGTGGTGGGGCACAGTTTCGGCGGCTGGGCGCTGGGGCTGGCGCCTTCGGCGGCGCAGGTGCAGCACGCGGTGCTGGTGGGTGCGCAGTTCGCCTACTGGCGCGACTATGCGGCGGACCAGCGCTGGCAGCTGTATGGCAAATGGCATGTGCTGATGCCATTGCTGACCCGAGTGTTCGGCTACTTTCCCGGCAAGCGCCTGGGGTGGCTGGAGGACACGCCGGCGGGGGTGGTGCACGACTGGAGCACGCCGACGCCACGCTACGAGCACCGACCCAGCGGGCGGTTGCTGCAAGCCTTGCCGTTCGCTCACGTCAGCGCCTCGACCTTGGCGATCAGCCTGACCGACGATCCGTTCGGCACGGTGGCGGCCACCGAGCGGTTATTGGGTTATCTGGATGAGCGCGGGCGCAAGCACCTGCGGGTGGCGCCTGTGGATATCGGCGTCGAGGAGATTGGCCACTTTGCGTTCTTCCATGACCGCTTTCGCCAGAGCCTTTGGCCGATTGCGCTGGGGTGGTTGCAGGCGGGGCGGTTGGCGGTAGATGTGCCCGGTCAGATCGTCAGTTGAGGACGCTTGTACCGGCCCAATCGCTGGCAAGCCAGCTCCCACAGTGTCGGCGCTATGCGGTCAGGGTGGGAGCCGGCTTGCCGGCGAAAGGGCCGCAAAGCGGCCCCGGCGGTCTCAAGCCTTGCGCGCCAAAGGCAGCTCGGCAAACTTCACCCCAGCCAGCCCATGCTTGATCAACGCACGGATATTGCCATGGTCGCTGCCCTCGGGCGTGGCCACCACATCACGGTAGTGCTCGCCAAACGCCAGCAGCGCTTCCTGGTCGCTCAACCCTTCCAGCAAGGCCAGGCCCAGGGTCTTGCACGAACCTTCGTTCTGCCCGGCGGCGTTGTGCACATCACCGTTGTCGAAGGCTTGTGGCTGGTAGCTGTAGTTCGCGGCGATGAACGCCAGGGTGTCGGCGAAAACGTGTTCGCCGCTGGCGAGGCTGCTGCGCAGGGTGTTCAGGTCAGTCACGGGGTTTTCCTTGTTCGAACGCCGCCTGTTGTTCGGCGCTGGCTTCTTTCTGGTATTGGGCTTTCCACTCGGCGTAGGGCATGCCGTACACCGCTTCACGGGCGTCATCCATGCTCAGGTCGACCTGGCGCTCGTCGGCGGCGGCCTTGTACCACTTGGACAGGCAGTTGCGGCAGAAGCCGGAGAGGTTCATCAGGTCGATGTTCTGCACGTCGGTGCGCTTTTGCAGATGGTCGACCAGGCGCCGGAACGCGGCGGCTTCGAGTTCGAGCTGTTGTTGGGGAGTCATGGCGGTCTCTCAGGTCATGCGGTTCTTCAGATGGCGGCCACCGTTGATGACCACCTGGCTGCCGGTGCTGTACTGGCTGTGCAGCAGGAACAGCACGGCGTCGATCAGCGGGCGGGCGCCGGGTTCGAACTCCAGCAGGGCTTTTTTCAGCGTCTGCTGGCGATAGTGCTCGTCGCCACCCTCTTTGAGGATCAGCAGGCCCGGCAGGATACCGTTGACGCGCACCGTGGGCGCGTATTTTTCGGCGAACGACAGCACCATGTTCTGCAGCGCGGCCTTGGTCGCGGCATAGCCGATATGGCTCTTGCTGCCGCGCGAAGAGGTCTCGTCGCAGATATGGATGATGTCGGCCTTGTCTACCTTGGCCAGCAGCTCACCCAACGCCAGGTTGAGGTGGTAGGGCGCCTCGACGTGCAGGCGGAACATGGTGTCGAGGTTGTCCAGGCCGTCGTCGAGCCACAGCGAGGCGTTGTGGATGATCGCGCGCAAGCCGTCGTAATGCTTGTGCAGGTGGTCGATCAGGGCCTGGCGGTCGTCGGCGTTGGTGAGGTCGGCCTGGAACTGCTGAATGTTCGGGTGCGCCGCGTGTGCATTGAGGCTGCGGCTGGCGCTGACCACCGTATGGCCGGCCTGGGCCAGCTCCAGCGCCAGGGCCAGCCCGACACGCTGGCTGGCACCGGTAATGAGGATAGGGCTGTTCATGTTCGGGGCGGTCTGCCGTCTGTCCGTGCGTGATGCCCCAGCATACCCGAACTGCACCGCCTTGCGAGCCCGTGCCTCAGCGGCTGCGCAGGCCTTCGGCGCGGTCTGTGGCCGAGCGCGGCGGCGGGTTCAGCCAGCCGGCCAGCAGGCGCGTCGACAGGGGGATGAACAGGTACACCATGAGCGGCGTCAGGGCCAGGGTGCTGAGCAACACCCGCGGTAGCAGATCGAGTGGCGCCAGCCAGTGGCCGAACAGCAGATTGAACAGCAACGAGACGGGGAAGAACGCCAGCCAGATAGCCGTGGCCTGCTTCCAGCGCGGCGGTTTTTGCACCATGCTGGTGCCGAACCAGTCGTCGATGCCGCTGACGCGCCTCTCTTTGGGGCGTTCGAACAGGCCGTCACCGCGCTGCAACCAGGTGCGACGCGAGGCTGAATATTCCCAGGCGTGCAGGGTTTGCTCATTGGTGAAGCGGAAGATGATCTGGAAGTCATCGCCTTCGGCAGGCGGGGCGAGGATGCCTGAGCCCAGGTAGCCGGGGAAGTCGGTGGCCAGCTGTTCGCCTTCGTGCAGCCAGGCCAGCAGGTCCTGGTAGCGGCCATGGGCGGCGCGGCGCGACACCATCAGGGTGACGGGGTGGGTAGACATCGTGTATCTCCTGGCGACGGGGCTGGCGGGTAGCCGGCCCCTTGGCATGCGGCCCGGGGTGGTGGGCGGCGCAGGCATGCTTGCAAGAATCGGGCGCGGATTATCGCCGATCGATCATGACCCGTCAGTTTCAACGGGCGGGCGGTCGTCAGAAGTTCGCTTGCGCGTGCAACTCTGGATGGGCCTGGCGGTGGGCCTGAAGAATGTACTCGCGCAGGCGCTCGATCTCTTCGGCCGGCGTGTGCGACAGGTCGTAGGCCGCCAGCCTGGGGCCGATGCGCCGGCGCAACACACCGTGCAGGCCGATCGGCGGGATGTCCTCGGCGGCGAAGTGCAGCTCGAAATGCGCCGGTGCCTTGCTCTGCCCGTGGATTTCCACCAGCACGCCCTTGAACGAAATATCCCGTACCCACAGGTCGCTGGGCTGGTGGTGGTCGTCGAGCAATGCCGCCGGTTGCGCCAGCGACAGGCGCCACGGGCGCAGCATGGGGCCGTCTTCGTAGATGTCCGGTGAACCCAGTTGCAGGTGCAGGGCGTGGAACTCGTCTTCGACCAGTTGCAGGGGGAAGCTCAGCTGCTGGTTGTTGAAGCTGGCCTGCAGCGTGACCTGTTCATTGGCCACCAGGCGGGTGAGCAGGTCCTTCAGACGACGGTCGCCATTGACCAGCAGGCTCGACATGGGGTCGGCCAGGTTCAACTGCGGCGAGTGCTGCATGTTCTGGATGAAATCCAGCTCGTCCTGGGAGAGAAGGGCGTCTGCTTGCATGGTCGAACTCGAGGAAACGATCGGTAATGGCGATTACGTCAAGGGGGTGGACAGTGGTGTATGGGTTTGGTTCAGGTCACTGGTCGGATTGTTTGCGCGGCTGTGACTTTAGGGGGAGGCGGCCTTTTGCCACTGTCGGGTGCTAGTATCCTACGCTTTCACTCAGTTTCGGAATCCTCACCTGATGAAAGTCGCCATTATTTCCGGTTCGGTCTATGGCACCGCCGATGAAGTCGCCCGTCATGCGGTGTCGCTGCTCAACGCTGCCGGCCATGAAGCCTGGCATGCAGGCCGTGCCACCCTGCAGGATATCGAGGGCTTTGCCCCGCAGGCCTTGCTGGCGGTGACCTCGACCACCGGCATGGGCGAACTGCCCGACAACCTGATGCCGTTGTACAGCGTCATTCGCGATGTACTGCCCGCGGCCTGGCGTGGCTTGCCGGGTGCCGTGATCGGCCTGGGCGACTCCAGCTACGGCGATACTTACTGCGGTGGTGGCGAGCAGCTGCGCGAGCTGTTTGCCGAACTGGGCGTGCGTGAGGTGCTGCCGATGCTGCGCCTGGATGCCAGCGAGACCGTGACCCCTGAGGCCGACGCCGAGCCATGGCTGGCGGAGTTTGCCGCAGCCATTCAGGGCTGACACCCCGTCGCGGGGCAAGTCGCATCGGCGCACCGCCGCTCCCACACCCTGTGGGAGCGGGTTCACCCGCGAACACGGGCATAGCCCGTGCCAGGTACCGAGTTGTCATCTTCGCGGGTAAATCGCAGCGGCGAACCGCCGCTCCCACAGGCAGAGTGCAGGTCTTGAGCTCGGCGCGCTCAGGTGTGCTCGCGCAACAACGCCAACCACGCCTGCGCTGCCCGTGACAGGTACGCCCCGCGCCGCCAGATGAAGGCGATGTCCCACCTCAGGTCGCCCGGCGCGCGCAATGGCAAGCGCACCACCCCGGGCCGCTCCAGGGCCCGCGCAACCACCCTCGGCAGCAACACCACCCCTTGGCCCGCCGCCACCAACGAGGCAAGAAAGTCCGCCTGGCCGCTGCGCCCGCCTTCCTTCGGGGTAAAACCCACCTGCTGGCAGGCGCTGAGCAGCCGGTCATTGAGCATGAAACTGCGTTGGTACAGCAGGAACGGCGTATCGGCCAATTGCGCCAGGTCGACTTCTGCCTGGCCCGCCAGGGCATGCTCGGCGGGCAGCAGGGCATCCAGCGGCTCATTGCAGAAGGGTTGGTAGTCGAACGCCGGGTCGCTCGGCGTCAGGCTGCCGCCCAGCTCCAGCTCGCCACTCTTCACCGCCTGCTCGACCATACGGCTGCCGCCTTCGAGCAGTTGCACCGAAATCTGCGGGTAGCGCCGCCGGTACTCAGCGAACAACCCGGCGAAGAGTGCATCACTGCCCAGCAACGGCAGGCCCAGGCGCAGCTCGCCACGGGCCATCTGGCCAAGATCGTCCAGTTCGTTGAGCAGTTCCTGGCGCTGGCGCAGCAACACTTCGCCACGCTCCAGCACGATGCGCCCGGCGGCGGTCAGCAGCAGCTGCGAACCCTGGCGCTCGAGCAATGGCTGGCCGATGGCCTGTTCCAGCTGGGCGACCTGCTTGCTCACTGCCGACTGGCTGACGTGCAGGGTGCCCGCGGCCTGGGTGAAGCCACCACGGTGAACGACTTCGATGAAGCTGCGCAGCTGTTTGAATTCCATGCCATGAATTCCATTATGGAATGGCGAGCAGTCTAACAATTCGCTTTTGGCCTTTGCGACCGACTTTTACACTGGGCACGTTGTCGAGGACCGTGCCCATGAACCCTGCATTACTGAAAAGAACCTGCCGCCTGCTCGCTGAGCTGGCGGTGCTGCTGGCCCTGTTTTTGATCGGCGGCCAGCTCGCGACCTGGCTGGGCTGGCCGATACCCGGCGGGGTGATGGGCCTGGCGCTGCTGCTCATGCTGTTCGCCACAGGCCTGCTCAAGCCCGCCACCCTGCAATTGGGTGCCGGATGGCTGATGGCCGAGATGCTGCTGTTCTTCATCCCCGCGCTGATGAGCCTGCTGGACTACGGCAGCCTGTTGCGCAGCGAAGGCTGGCGCATCCTGCTGGTGATCGCGGTGAGTACCCTGCTGGTGATGGTGGTCACCGCCGCGACGGTCGAGCTGGTGTGCCGCTGGCGGTTGCGCCATGAACCTTGAACCCAAGTCATTGTTCTGGCTCGCGCTCACCCTGGCCGCCTATGTGGGCAGCCGCTGGCTGTACCGGCGCAGTGGGCGCTACCTGCTGTCGCCGCTGATCCTGGTGCCGGCACTGTTGCTGGCGGTGGCCGTGCCGCTGCACACCGCCTACGCCGAATATGCGCGCAACACCCATTGGCTGATGGGCGTGCTGGGCCCGGTGACTGTGGCCTTCGCCGTGCCGATCTGGCAGCAGCGGGCATTGTTGGCGAGGCACTGGCCGGCGTTGCTGGTGGGCATGCTGGCCGGCAGCGTCGCCTCGATCGGCAGTTCCTGGGGGCTGGCGCACCTGCTGGCGCTGGACGAGTCGGTCAGCCTGTCGTTGCTGCCGCGCTCCATCACCACCCCGTTTGCCATGCCGGTGGCCCAGGACCTGGGGGGTGTGCCGGAACTGACCGCAGTGTTCGTTATGTTCACCGGCGTGCTGGGGGCGGTGTTTGGCGGCGTTCTGCTGCGCTGGCTGCCGCTGCGCACACCGCTGGCGCGGGGCGCGCTGTTCGGTGTCGGCGCCCATGGCGCGGGCGTGAGCCGGGCCCAGGAAGTGGGCCGCGAAGAGGGCTCGGTGGCCGGTCTGGTCATGGTCCTCACTGGGCTGCTCAACCTGTTTGCCGCGCCATTGCTGGTCATGTTGTTCTGACCGTTCGTGCCACTGACTCGCACGGTCATCAGGCTGGCTGCCAAGGCGACTTAACACCTTCGTATTGGCTTCTAGACTGAGCCTCGACATAGAGAGCACATGTATGTGCCGAGGTAACTTGCAATGAACGCAGCCTTGCCCTATTCCGACACTCAAACACCAATACCGGGACGACCCTGATGCCTCTGGCCGAGATTCCATTGTGCGTCTGGCGCACCCGGAGCCAGGGTTTCACCTTCCGGGGCCAGAGCATCCGCTACTGGACGGCAGGGCAAGGAGAGCCTCTGCTATTGCTACACGGTTTCCCCACCGCCAGCTGGGATTGGCACTACCTGTGGGTACCGCTCACCCAACGCTTTCGCGTAGTGGCCTGCGACATGCTCGGCTTCGGCGATTCGGCCAAGCCCGCAGACCACGACTACAGCCTGCTGGAGCAGGCCGACCTGCAGCAGGCGCTGCTGGAGCACCTGAAGATCGATCAGCCGGTGCACTTGCTGGCCCATGACTATGGCGGCAGTGTCGCCCAGGAACTGCTGGCCCGGCACCACGAGCAACGCCTGCAGGTCGCCAGCTGCGTGTTCCTCAACAGCGGCCTGTTCCCCGAGAGCTGCCGCGTGCTGCTGATCCAGAAACTGCTGCTCAGCCGCCTTGGCTGGCTGGTGGGGCGCTCGTTCGGGCGCGACGACCTGGTGCGCAATGTCACCCAGGTCTACGGGCCCTGCACCCACCCCAGTGAAAGTGCGCTGGACGACTGCTGGAGCCTGATCGCCGCCAACGGTGGCCAGCGCATCCTGCACAAGCTGATCAACTTCATGCCCGAGCGCCGGGCGCAACGCGAGCGCTGGGTCTGTGCCCTGCAGCGCGAAGGCGTGCGGCTGCGCTTCATCAATGGTGCGGTCGACCCGTTGTCCGGCGCGCATATGGTCGAACGCTACCGGCAAGTGGTGCCCGAGCCGGACACCGTGGTATTGCAGGGCATCGGCCACTACCCGCACACCGAAGCGCCGGTGCAAGTGCTGCGCCACTACCTGGCCTTTCGTGAACAACCGCTGAGCTACGTGCCACAGAAAGTCGCCTGGTCGTGACCGGGCGATCATCGCCATGGGTTATCCCCCGGCATTCGCCGGGGCGCGCTTGATTGTCGGGCGGCGAGGGCTGGCCGACACTGCGCGCATCCTTCATCTGCCTGGAGCCTTGAGCATGAGCGAACCGGTAAGTCTGCAAGATCGCGTGGTGATCGTCACAGGGGCCGGTGGCGGCCTGGGCCGGGCCCATGCACTGTTGTTCGCCAGGCACGGGGCGAAGGTGGTGGTCAACGACCTGGGTGGCAGCAGCCACGGCGAGGGCGCCAACGTGTCGGCGGCTGACCGGGTGGTGGAAGAAATTCGCGCCGCCGGCGGCACGGCGGTGGCCAACCACGACTCGGTGACCGATGGTGCGCGTATCGTCGAACAGGCCCTGGACAGCTTTGGCCGGGTCGATGTGCTGGTGAACAACGCCGGCATCCTGCGCGACAAGACGTTCCACAAGATGGAAGACAGCGATTGGGAGCTGGTTTACCGGGTGCATGTCGAGGGCGCCTACAAAGTCACCCACGCCGCCTGGCCGCACCTGCGCGGGCAAAACTGGGGGCGGGTGATCTTCACCTCGTCCACCTCGGGCATCTACGGCAATTTCGGCCAGGCCAACTACGGCATGGCCAAGCTTGGCCTGTACGGCCTGACCCGTACCCTGGCCATCGAGGGGCGCAAGCACGGCATCCTGGTCAATGCCATCGCCCCTACCGGCGGTACCCGCATGACCGAGGGGCTGATCCCGCCTCAGGTGTTCGAGCAGCTCAAGCCCGAATTGATCAGCCCGTTGGTGGTGTTTCTCGGCAGCGAGCAATGCCAGGACAGCGGCCAGCTGTTCGAGGTGGGCGGTGGCTGGGTGGGCAAGGTGCGCTGGGAGCGCAGCCAGGGCGTGGGCTTCGATCCGCGCGAGGGCTTCACGCCGGAGCAGGTGGCGGCCAACTGGGGGCGGATCGGTGATTTCGAAGGCGCGAGCCACCCGCAGGACAGTTTTCAGGCACTGCAGCAGATGATGGCGAATCTGCAGAAGTATCCATTGGCGTGAAGACCGTTGGGGCCGCCCTGCGGCCCTTTCGCTGGCAAGCCGGCTCCCACCCCGACTGCAACGACCTCAAACCATGCGTAATCTCTGTGGGAGCCGGCTTGCCGGCGATGAGGCCGCTGCAAGCAAAACAAGACAGCCGGACCCACCTTGATTCGGCGATTCTTGCACAAATAAAAAAGGCCGCTGCAAAGGCAGCGGCCAATCGAGACGTTAGATCAAGGAGCTTCAAAATCAACGTCGGTGAACCTGGGCAGGCCTGAAAGGCGGGGGGAGAGCCCTTCGTGCCGGCCAGTGAGGTAAGAATAAGCGCTTGTTCCCATGGGAAAAATAGTCGCTTCTGACATTCTCTGTTACGTCCTCCGAGATAATAGTTCTATTCCTACTCGGTCCCTCACCGCCTGGTCCTTGGTTGTAGGCTCATCATGTACGAAGTCGTTACTCGTGATGGCGGAATTGCTTCCCGATTCAGGTGGCATGCCTGCAACCTCAATCTTGAGCTTCATTCATTCAGATGGAGTTCGAGATGTTTTCCGACGCGTTATTTCCCAACCTTTCGTTATTGCATAAGGAGGGCTCACCCACCTCCGTTCAGGAATTGCTTGTGCAGGTGTCGATGCTGGCCCTGGCTGTGCAAACGCATTTTGCCGAGTCGCCCCGTTTCACGGCCGAACCTGTGGAGGAAAATGCCCAGGAGTCATGGTTCAGCGCTGACGAGATCGGTGCGCTCTTACCCGATTGGCACGAACTGATGCAAAAGTGGTGGGTCGAGCAAGAACAATACCATCGGGACCTGTCCACACTGCGTATGAGCCTCTATCCACTAATGGAGCTTGAAGTGGCAATCCTGGCGATGGCCGAGCCAGCAATCAAGCACAGGATCGAAGCGTTGTTCGCGGCAGGTGTTGACACTTACGTGGGCCAGGTGACGGTTCAGGCGGGTGATTACAGCGGGCGTCTCCCCGGGTGCTTTGTTGTCACCCGCGACCTGGAAAGGGCGACCGAGGGAGATGAAGACTTCGTGCTTTACGGCTTGAGTTGGGGCGCATGGTTCGACGATCAGCCTGTCAGCGCGGCGCAGCGGCTGGAGCAGGTACTGAACAGCGGCCAGCCATGGACGAACATGCTGCCGCAAGCGCTGCGCCAAGCCATAAGTGAAGGCGCCCAGTTGGCATTGAGTTTCGATGAGACCGCGTACTCCGTATCGAGGCAGCTGGTAAGGGATCTGAAGACGCTGCAGGACAGCCTTCTCGCAGAGCTTCAGGCAAGGGCCGAGGAAGAACCCATCTCTGCGGGCATGCTCAATGCAGCCACTCGTCTGGATGGATGGGTGGGTGGGTTAAAAGAGCGGATAGCCGATCACCTTGCAGCCTATCGGTTGGCATCCAGGCCGCGCTGGCTGCGCCGGTTGAATGGTGAAGCGTTGGAGACCTACCTGGCACTGCAAGCGTCGCGGGACCAGGCCTCGCGACGCATTACCGAACACCTGGGCCACCTGAGTGACTATCGCAGCTTCGCCGAGCAAGGCATCCGCAACTGGCTGGACGAACACGCCAATGGGCTGTGGATTTCACCGAGCAAAACCAGGTTGAGCGTTCGCAGTGTTTTCCCTGATGCGCGCGGCCAGCGCGAGTGCAGCCTGCTGGACTGGGTACTCACAGGTGGGTATCGCGGATACAACCTATTTATCGAGGCTGTCGAGCCAGCGTTTCGGGACACGCTTACCCAGGGCTTCATGCAGCTCATGATCAATGGGCTTGGGCTACATCTGGGCTACCGTGAACAGGCATCTGCGATGTATCAGCAGCCGGATACTCAGGAGCTGTTAGGTGGACTTGTCACTGCCGAGCTGGCGTTCTCAGCTTCGGCTGCCCGTTATGCCAATGAAATCCCAGAACACGTTCACGCCTTCCTCACAGCTTCGCTGGAGGGTGAGCAGGCCGCTGAAGGTATCGAACTCAAGCAGGTACATCTGCAGCGACAGCCGCTACTCGGTGTGGTCTGCCTGGTCGAGGACGATGCATTCACTTTGTATGCGCCGGGGGCGCCCTTTGGTGCGCTACGACGTTTCGCGACCGAACTGGACCTGCAACGCGCGCTCGTCGACATGGTACGCACTCCGGTTGGCGTGGCTTATATCCTTGAGCGTTCAGAGCTGGATGTACGTGAGTCTCAGCAGGTAGCGATAGGCCAAGGAAGGCTGCCACTGGGCGCGTTCCGCCTGGTACCGCTGCGCAAAGGCTTCCTTGCCCAGATGCTCGACGACATGACTACGGGCTTGCTGGACAATGTGCTTGAGGCTACCCCGCAATGGTCTATCGATGCGAGTCCGGAAGACCGGGAGCGCCTGGCTTCGCTCGACAATGAGTTGTTGGCGATTCAGCCAGCCTATCTTGCAAGTAATCAGATGCCGACACTGCTCGGTTTTGCCCAGCAGAGGGCCACCGCCAGGCTCAATGAATTCCCTGGCAACAAGGGGGGCTGGATCGATGCGGATACGGTGATTTTCGAGACGCCCGAAGGGGAACTGACGTTCACTCAGTTGATGGCCTGGGGATATCCTTCGGACAGCAACTTCGTGGGTTTCACAAGTATGCGCTCCAGTGTCGGGCAAGATCTTTCGCACTTGGACATACGCTTGCTCGCCAGTGCCATCCGAGTTTCCAGTAGCTCTATTCGCGACTCGTATGTCTCAGTCATCGAGAGCCACTACGCTTCGGACGATAGCCCTGAACATGCGCGACGCCTGCGACTGCACGGATTGGTGATGGGGCTGAAGGTGCGACGCGATTTTCTGGTCGCATCTCTCGACGGGCACCTCGACGAGTCGCGCACCAGCTGGTTGCGAGAGATAGCGCTGACGCCGAGTCAAGAAGACGTGCTCGAGCATCACAATTTTCGTCGGTTCGCTTTCAATCGGGGAAGACTTCGTTTCATTGACGGGGTTTATGCGGTAGATGCCCCCGATGACGAGCGATTCGTCTACCTGAGTGATGCGGAGGGGGGCAGAGCTGTGCGTTCGTTCCGTGAGATTGCCGCGCGATGGACGCTGGAAAACCTCGGAGCCTATTTCCTCCCTCGAGTCATCCATTCGGACAAGGCGGCGATGAGAGCGATGGATAAGGATCGAGAAAAAAATGGCGAGCGAGTGGTGCTCAACGCCTACGCATACTCTCCTCCCCGCCTTGTTCATTGGGACGAGGATTTCGAACGCCGTGCTCTGCACCTGATCCTTGATGCGAAGTCCCAGACCATCACCGTGTTCGAACGCTATATCGAGACTTTGGATCGGGTCCTGAGCCCGGTTGTCAGTGTGTTGACCATGCCTTTCCCTCCTTTAGCCGCAGTAGTCAGCCTGTTCCAGGCACAACGATCTTTCCGCAAGGCCGCCACCGCGTGGTGGGATGGTAAAACAGGGGCAGCTGTGTTTTACATGGCCCTCGGTATATTCAGTGTGGCTTCCGCCACAGGTTTGAACTCTGCTGTGGGTAATGTGATTTCTTCCGCGTGGAACAAGCTGTTTCCGAACCCGTCAGGCCCCTTAGGACAGCTATTGAAGGAGCTATTCAGTGAGGTGGTGTTGAAGTCGGCAAGCCCGGCCCTGGGTGGGGTCGGCAGAGTCATGGATGAAGAATTTGTGGCGCTTGGCAGGCTGTTGCTAGAACAAGCCGATTCAAGATTCAGGTAGGCCGTTCATTATTGATGCCCCATGCGCCTGCTGACAGCCTGCACGGCTGCCAGCAGGCTTTGCGCCGCCGGACCCTGCTCGTCGGCATGGAAGATCGAGGTCGGACCGACCACGGTCATTACCGCGGCGATCTGGCCCATGGCGTTGAACACCGGGGCGGACAAAGCGTCCACCCCGGGCATCAGCAGGCCGTGCACATGGTGCAGGCCGCGTTGGCGGATTTGTGCCAGCAGCGGCACATAGTCATCGCTGCTCTGGTTCAGGGCTGCCAACTCGCGGTCGCGCAGTTCGACGGTCTCGCGCTCAGGCAGGTGCGCGGCGAACACGAGGCCGGTGGACGAACTGAGCAGCGGCAGCACCGAGCCGATCTGGGTTACCACCGTCACCGCGCGCACTGCCGGCTCGATGCTCACCACGGTCGCGCCCTGGTTACCCCATACGGCGATGAAACAGCTTTCGTTGAGCTCGTCGCGCAGTTGCGACAGCGGCAGGGCCGCGACTTTCAGCACATCGATGCTGCCCAGCGCCGCCATCCCCACCCGCAAGGCCTCGCGGCCCAGCCCGTAATGGTTGGTGGCCGCGTCCTGTTCGGCGAATCCGCTTGAAATCAGGGCCTGCAGGTAGCGGTGGACCTTGCTCGCCGGCATCTGCACATGTTCGGCAAGGCGCGAAAGCGAGGTGGAAGGGGAGAGTTCGGCCAGGGCCTTGAGGATGTCGGTGCCGACTTCCGCCGAGCGGACCTTCTGTTTGCCGTTGTCGGTGCTGCTGGCTTTGGCCATGGGGGACACATCTATCCAGATTTTACGGGGTGGCGCCTTTATAGCTTGACGCCTGCACGGGAGCAAATTACGTTATTCGTAATCTGATTACGAAAATAACAATGCAGACGCGCTGCCGCCCCAGGTGCCGGTTTCAGGATCGGGCTTCGCAGCCAACTGCCCATGACGGCTCTGAGCAGCCCGGAGGCACCGAGATGACCCGCGACACCTCACCTGAACTTGAGTACCTGAGCGGTTTCGGCAACGAATTCGCCAGCGAAGCCTTGCCCGGCGCGCTGCCGGTCGGGCAGAACTCGCCGCAGAAGGCGCCCTACGGGCTGTACGCCGAGCTGTTGTCGGGCACCGCGTTCACCATGGCCCGCAGCGAACTGCGCCGCACCTGGCTGTACCGCATTCGCCCGTCGGCATTGCACCCACGCTTCGAGCGCCTGGAGCGCCAGCCGCTGGCCGGCGCCCTGGGCGCCATCACCCCCAATCGCCTGCGCTGGAACCCCCAGCCGATCCCGTCCGAAGCCACCGACTTCATCGACGGCTGGTTGCCGATGGTGGCCAACTCGGCGGCGGAAAAGCCGGCCGGCGTGAGCATCTACATCTACCGCGCCAACCGTTCCATGGAGCGGGTGTTCTTCAACGCCGACGGTGAGCTGCTGCTGGTGCCCGAACAGGGCCGCCTGCGCATCGCCACCGAGCTGGGCGTGCTGGACGTGGCGCCGCTGGAGATTGCGGTCATCCCGCGTGGCATGAAATTCCGGGTCGAACTGCTCGATGCCCAGGCCCGCGGCTACATCGCCGAAAACCACGGCGCGCCGCTGCGCATCCCGGACCTCGGCCCGATCGGCAGCAACGGCCTGGCCAACCCGCGTGACTTCCTCACCCCGGTGGCCCACTACGAAGAAACCAGCGGGCCGGTGCAACTGGTGCAGAAATTCCTCGGCGAACACTGGGCCTGTGAGCTCTCCCACTCGCCGCTGGACGTGGTCGCCTGGCACGGCACCAACGTGCCATACAAGTACGACCTGCGCCGCTTCAACACCATCGGCACGGTCAGCTTCGACCACCCCGACCCGTCGATCTTCACCGTGCTGACCTCGCCCACCAGCGTGCATGGCATGGCCAACATGGACTTCGTGATTTTCCCGCCGCGCTGGATGGTGGCCGAGAACACCTTCCGTCCGCCATGGTTCCACCGCAACCTGATGAACGAATTCATGGGCCTGATCCAGGGAGCCTACGACGCCAAGGCCGAAGGTTTCCTGCCGGGCGGCGCGTCGCTGCATGGCGTGATGAGCGCCCACGGGCCGGACGCCGAGACCTGCGACAAAGCCATCGCCGCAGACCTTGCGCCGCACAAGATCGACGACACCATGGCCTTCATGTTCGAGACCAGCCAGGTGCTGCGCCCGAGCCGTCAGGCCCTCGACAGCCCGCAATTGCAGGCCGACTACGATAGTTGCTGGGCCACCTTGCCGAGCACCTTCAACCCGAACCGGAGATAACCGATGAACCACACCGCCATTGCCCGTAGCTGGGTCGAGCACGCCAACGGGCACAGCGATTTCCCGCTGCAGAACCTGCCGCTGGGCATCTTCAGCCGCCCGGGGCAGGCGCCGCGTTGCGGCGTGGCCATCGGCGACGCCATCCTCGACCTTGAGGCCGTGCTGGCTGCCGGGTTGTTCGACGGTGAGGCCAAGGCCGCAGTCGAGGCCACCATGGGCGGCGCACTGAATGCCTTCTTTGCCCTCGGCCGCCCGGCGCGGGTCGCCCTGCGCGAGCGCCTGCTGGTGCTGTTGGGGGAAGGGAGCGAACACCAGGCCGCGCTTAGCGCTGCCTTGTACCCAGCCAGCACCTGCCAGTTGCACCTGCCGGCGAAGATCGGCGACTACACCGATTTCTACGTGGGCATCGAGCATGCCAAGAACGTCGGCAAGCTGTTCCGCCCGGACAACCCGCTGCTGCCCAACTACAAGCACGTGCCGATCGGCTACCACGGCCGCGCCTCGACCATTCGCCCCTCCGGTGCCGATGTACGCCGGCCCAAGGGCCAGACCCTGCCGGCCGGGCAGACCGAGCCAAGTTTCGGCCCCTGCGCGCGCCTGGACTACGAGCTGGAGCTGGGCATCTGGATCGGCCAGGGCAATGACCTGGGCCAGCCGATCCCGATTGGCGATGCCGCCGAGCACGTGGCCGGCTTCTGCCTGCTCAACGATTGGTCGGCCCGCGATATCCAGGCTTGGGAGTACCAGCCGCTGGGGCCGTTCCTGTCCAAGAGCTTCATCAGCACCGTGTCGCCCTGGGTAGTGACCGCCGAAGCGCTCGAGCCGTTCCGCTGCGCCCAGCCGGCGCGCCCGGAGGGTGACCCGCAGCCGCTCTCGTACCTGCTGGACAGCCGTGACCAGGCCGGCGGCGCCTTTGATATCGAGCTCGAGGTGCTGCTGCTGACCGAGCGCATGCGCGAGCAGAACCTGCCGGCCCATCGCCTGACCCTGAGCAGCACCCGCAGCATGTACTGGACCGTGGCACAGATGGTTGCCCACCACAGCGTCAACGGTTGCCAGCTGCAGCCGGGCGACCTGTTCGGTTCGGGTACCCTGTCGGGCGCCACGCCAGGCTCGTTCGGCAGCCTGCTGGAGATTACCGAGGGCGGCAAGCACCCGGTGGAGCTGGCCAGTGGCGAGGTGCGCAAGTTCCTCGAGGACGGTGATGAGGTCATCCTGCGGGCCCGTTGCGTGCGCGATGGCGTAGCCAGCATCGGCTTCGGCGAGTGCCGCGGCACCATCGTCGCGGCCAACTGAGGGGGCAGGGCGATGGAGCTGTTTACCTACTATCGGTCCACTTCGTCGTACCGGGTGCGCATCGCCCTGGCGCTCAAGGGCCTGGACTACCAGGCCCTGCCGGTCAACCTGCTCAAGGGCGAGCAGCGCGGCGATGACTATCTGGCGCTCAACCCGCAAGGCCGGGTGCCCGCCCTGCGCACCGACGGCGGCGAGCTGTTGGTGCAGTCGCCGGCGATCATCGAGTACCTGGAGGAGGCTCATCCGCAGCCGGCGCTGCTGCCGGCCGCTGCCGAGGCGCGTGCCAAGGTGCGCGGTGTGGCGGCGATCATCGGTTGCGACGTGCACCCGTTGCACAACGTCAGTGTGCTCAACCAGTTGCGCCAGCTGGGGCACGATGAGACGCAGGTCAATCAGTGGATCGCCCACTGGATCGGCCAAGGGCTGGCGGCGGTGGAGCAATTGATTGGCG
The DNA here is from genome assembly GCF_024749065.1 of Pseudomonas sichuanensis. Lineage (NCBI taxonomy): Bacteria > Pseudomonadati > Pseudomonadota > Gammaproteobacteria > Pseudomonadales > Pseudomonadaceae > Pseudomonas > Pseudomonas sichuanensis. The sequence continues at coordinate 958,948 of NZ_CP087185.1, forward strand.
ATGAGGGCTTCTGCTTCGGTGCCACGCCGGGGCTGGCCGATGTCTACCTGATCCCGCAGCTGTACGCGGCCGAGCGCTTCAACATCGACTTGGGCGGCTACCCGCGCATTCGTAGAGTAGCGGCGCTGGCCGAGGCGCATCCGGCGTTTGCCAAGGCCCACCCGGCACGCCAGGTGGACACGCCGGCTCAGTGAATCGAGCGCTTGGTCGACGGTAGTTGGCCGAGCCGTTCGCTCAGTTTCAGGCGCTGGATCGGGTCGTCGGTCAGCAGCAGCGCGTGCTCCAGGTCGAAGCGTTCGGCCTGGGGGCACTCAAGGTGCTGGTAGAGCGTGGCCCGGGCCAGGTAGTCGCTGACCTGCACCGGGCCCAGTTGCATCACCCGTTCGGCATCGATGAGTGCGGCAAGGTCGTTGTCGTTGCTGCTGTGCAGCTGGCGCAGGTTGCGCGACAGGCGCTGGAGCATCTGCATCGGTGAAGCGCTGCGCAGGTGTTCGGCACTCAACGGCATCTGTGCACCGAACTGGCGGGCGAGCAGTTCGCGGCAGTCGTTGGGGTAGAGGCGGCGCCCGCCACAGGGGTCGAGCAGGTGATCGGCCCCGGGCACGCGCAACAGGAAGTGGCCGGGGAAGTTGACCCCTTCGAGCGGGATCGACAGGTGCCGGGCCAGTTCCAGGGCGAGTATGGCCAGCAGCAGCGGCTGGCCACGGCGGCGCTGCAGCACCTTGTCCATCAGCGCTACGTGCGGGCGCAGCGGGTGGTACTCATCCTGCTGGAAGCCCAGGGCGTTGAGCTGGCGCAGCAGCGGCTGGGCCAGTTCGTTCAGAGGCAGCATCGGCAGATGGCTACTGACCTCGCACTGCAGCTCGTGCACGCGCGCCAGGCCGATCGAGGGGTCGACGCTGTGATCGTGTTCGGCGGCTATCCACAGGGCGGCTTCCAGCAGGGCGGCCGGTTCGCGTTGCAGGCAGGCCAGGCAGGCTTGGCGTGGGTTCATGGGGACTCTCCATAACGCTTGTACTATTAGCCCTGGCACCGGCTTTCGTCCAGTGGTCCGCCCGCGCGGCGGCTCTTATGCGCCTGCCTATACTGGTAGGAGCACCTCTCGGGGGAGCCCGTCGATGTTCGCCCTCATGCAAAGTACCCGCACCCAGTCACTGCACCTGTTCATCGACCCGCCCACGGGGCTCAAGGCCGTGGTGGCTATTCACAGCGAACACCTGGGGCCGGCCATGGGCGGTTGCCGCTACCTGCCCTATGCCGATGACGAAAGCGCCATGACCGATGCCATCCGCCTGGCCCAGGGCATGAGCTTCAAGGCCGCCCTGGCGGGGTTGCCAATGGGCGGCGGCAAGGCGGTGATCGTGCGTAACCCGCATGTGGAGAACCGTGCGGCATTGTTCGAAGCTTTCGGCCGTTTCGTCGACACCCTTCAAGGCCACTTCATCACTGCCGTGGACAGCGGCACCTCGACCCTCGACATGGACTGCATCGCCCAGTCCACACCCCATGTCACCAGTACCACCGCATCAGGCGATCCCTCGCCCCATGCAGCGATGGGGGTGTTTGCCGGTATCCGCGCAACGTCCATGGCCCGTCTGGGTAGCGACAATCTGGAAGGGTTGCGGGTGGCGGTGCAGGGCCTGGGCAATGTGGGCTACGCGTTGGCCGAGCAACTGCATGCGGCGGGTGCCGAGTTGCTGGTCAGTGACCTGGATGCGGGCAAGGTGCGCCTGGCGGTGGAGCAGCTCAATGCACACCCGGTGACCAATGATGCCTTGATCAGCACCCCCTGCGACATCTTCGCGCCCTGCGGGGTAGGGCCGGTGCTGAACGGGCAGAGCGTGATGCAACTGCGCTGCGCAGCGGTGGCGGGCTCGGCCAACAACCAGCTGACCACCTTGCAGGTGGCCGACCAGTTGGAGAACCGCGGGATACTGTATGCGCCGGATTATGTGATCAATGCCGGTGGGTTGATCTACGTGGCGTTGAAGCATAGTGGTAAAGACCTGGGCACCATCACCGCGCACCTGGCGCGGATACCCACACGGTTGACCGAAGTGTTTGCCCATGCCCAGGCCGAAAAACGCTCACCGGCCCGGGTGGCGCAGATGCTGGCGGAAAGGTTGCTCTACGGCTGAGAAGGCTTGCGCTAGCCCTCCAGGTTGCGCTGGTGCGACGAGCGCATGGGTTTAGCGTGGGAGCGGGCTTGCCCCGCGATTGCGCTATCCGGTTACATGGCACCGGCTTCGCCGGTGTTCGCGGGGCAAGCCCGCTCCCACGCTGCGCTCTAAACAACAAGGTTTCAAGCCATGGTGCCATGGGCAAGCGGCGCCGATTCTACTCGGCTGCCCCACCTTCGAGCAGTTCCGCCAGCGCATCCGGCTGGCTCTTGAACGCGCGGGCGAACACATCGCGGTTCTTGGCCATGTAGATACCGGCTTCCTCGACCTGCTGCTCGCTCAGCGACGGCACTGCTTTGTGCAGCACTTCAGCCAGGCGCTCGGCCAGTTCGAGCATCTTGTCGTGACGATCTGCTTCGGCCTTATCCATGAACAAGCGCTCCGGGTCGCGGCTGCTGCGGTACACCACTTCGACGGCCATTCATCACCTCTATGCCTTTTTGCTGGTTGGGGGTATTAACTGTGTTTTTATACAGTACAGGTGAAGGCCAGCTCACTGCAACCACAGTGATGGCCATTCGCGAGCAAAAAGCCTAGCGCACAAGTGCCCTGCGGCAATCCACCACCTTCCAAGACAGGGTGCCTGGCCCTTTAACTGCATGGCACAACAAATGTCACAGGCGTGACGCACCATCCTTCAGCCGTATCGGGGAATCGAACATCGTGAACACCAAATGGGCAGACAAGCTGCGCAAGGGCCTGCATGGCTCCGCCGACTCGCTGGGCAACCTGTGCGTGGAGGCATTCCACTACCTGGCACTGTTCGGCATCGGCGCGATCACCGCCTATGCGGCGGTGGTGACCTTCCTGGACATGCTGGGCAAGGGCGGGGTCAGCGTCGATGACATCCTGCTGCTGTTCATCTACCTGGAGCTGGGGGCGATGGTGGGGATCTACTTCAAGACCAACCACATGCCCATCCGCTTCCTGCTGTACGTGGCGATCACCGCGCTGACCCGTTTGCTGATCGGCGATGTGTCGCACCACAAGGCGCCGGATGTCGGGCTGCTGTACGTGTGTGGCGGCATCCTGCTGCTGGCGTTCGCCATCCTGGTGGTGCGCTACGCCTCCTACCGCTACCCGTCGACCAAGGTGCTGGACGCCAACGGCAAGGAAGTGGACGAGAGCAAATAGCCCTCAGTTGGCCAGGCAGGAGGCCGGGTGGCGATGATCGCGGGTCAGTGCGGCGAGCACTTGCAGCGGGTTCTGGCCAAGCTCGATGGCCAGGCCCAGGCGGATGCTGTCGATGACCCGTTGCAGGCGCACCGGGTCGTTGCGCTGGGCCACGCTGAGCAGGCGCCTGGCAACCACGCCGCTGTCATCGGAGAGGGTCAGCATGATGCTGCCATCGAGGCGCTCGATGCTCAGGTTGACCCGGTATTCGGGGGCGAACGCAGCGCTGATCTGGTCGAAGGGGTTGTTCATGGTCGAAGCCTGCATTGAATGACTGCAGGAGTTGACCGGGGCGTGCCGGGGTTGGTTCAGGCCCGCTGATCGGTGCAAATGAAAACGCCCGGCGCAAGGCCGGGCGTTTTTACTGACGCGGTTGGATCAGGCGTCCGGGTCACTCAGTTCAAGCACGCCACGTTTACTGCGCAGTTTGCCGTAGAAATGCTCCAGTGCGTGGTTGAGCTTGTTGGCGGCGCCATCGACCGCCTGGTCCAGCGAAGTGGCGGTATGGGTCACGGAAATCGGTTGGTGGCCTTTGGGGCGAGCCTCCATCTGGCAGCGTTTGTCGTGCGGTCCGGGCTTGGCGCCGTTCTCGTCGCGCAAATGGACTTCGATGCGGGTGAGGTCTTCTTCGTAGCGCTCAAGGCTGCTGTGCAGCGTGGCGCGGACCCACTCGTCGAGACGGTTGTTGCCTTCGAAATGGTTGCTGCTGTTGACCTGGATTTGCATGACTTCAATCCTTATTCAGCTTGCTCGCGGGAGGCACTTTCAAGCCACTGAGGGCGTTGGTCTTTTTGCGCCTCTTGACTCTAAGGTCAGGCATCCGCGCGACGAATTCAACCCCCTGCGCAAGAAAAATTTCCTGTTGCAAAAAGCCCGGCGATCGCCGGGCTTTTGTTGTCGTCGGTCAGAACTCAACTGAGGTCTGCAGGTATAGAGTACGGGGTTCGCCCACGTACTTGCCCTTGTTGTTGTCGTCGAACGAGCGGGTGTAGTACTCGCGGTTGAACAGGTTCTTCACCCCCACCGCCACCTTCAGGTTGGAAAGCGCAGGGCCGAAGTCATAGCCGGCACGGCTGCTCACCAGCATGTAGCCGGGGATACGCCCGGTACTGCCGTCGGCGCTCTCGCTGCCGGTGTTGGCGTTGTCTGCGTACTGGCTGCTCTGGAAGCTGCTGTCCAGGTTCAACTGCCACGGGCCGTCGGTGTAACCCACCCCCAGGGTGCCTTTTTGGCGCGACGAGAACGGCACCTGGTTACCCTTGTTCGGCCCGTCCTCACGGATGGTGGCATCGACGAAGGCGTAGCCGGCATGCACGTCGAAACCGGCCAGTGCCGGGCTCAGGCCATCGAGGGCGTAGCGCACGCTGGTCTCGATGCCCTGGTGGCGGGTTTCGCCGCGGGCGATCACCGAATCGTTGGTCTGGTTGCTTTCATACTGGTTGTCGAAATTGATCAGAAATACGCCGATCTCCGCCTGCAGGTCGCCATTGTCGTAACGGGTGCCAAGTTCCCAGGTACGTGCTTTCTCCGGTTTTACCTCGCCACTGCTGACCCGGTTGGGCATCTGGCTGTACTGCACGCTGCCGAACGAACCTTCGGTGTTGGCGTACAGGTTCCAGGTGTCGGTGAGGTGGTACATCACGTTGAGTGCCGGCAGGGCGGTGTTATAGCTGCCCTGGTAGCGCTGGCCGCTGAGTTTGTTGCTCTGCTCGGAGTCGATCATCTCGTAGCGCACGCCTGGGGTGATGGTCCAGCGGCCGATGTCGATGCGGTCGTCCAGGTAGATCGCATGGGCCTCGGTGCTGCCACGGGTGTCGCGGTCGTTGCGGCTGTCGGTGGTGGGCAGCAGGTTGCTGCGGGTCGGCTCGCGGTAGCGCAGTTCGTGGCCGGCTTCGTTGATGTAGCGGTAGCCGATGCCCAGTTCGTGCCAGCTGTCACCCAGCGCCACGCCCTGGGAGAAGCGCGTCTCGATGCCGCGCACCCAGTATTCGCGTGGCGACAGCGAAACGAAGTTGCCCTGGTCCAGGTAGCCGCTGCGCAGGGTCTTGGTGAAGAAGCCGTTGACGCTGAACTGGCGGTCGTCCTGCTTGTAGTCGTAGCCGAAGTTGAACAGCGTGCGGCGGCCCCAGAACTTGTCCTTCAGGCGGGTCGACTGGTAGGGATCATCGTCGAACGCCGCGGCACTCAGCCCGCCCGGCATCTCGGCCTCGCCCTCGTAGTACTGGGCCATGGCATGCAGGCTGTTGGCTTCGTCGAGCTGCAGCTTGCCCTTGAGCATCAGGTCGTCGATCTGCGTGTCGCTGTGTTCGCGCCAGTCGCTGCCCCGGGTACCGGAGTACAGCAGGGCACCCCCCAGGCCGTTGGCGTTGGTGCCGCCGATCAGCAGGTTGGCGTTGTTCTTCAAGCCATCCTGGCTGGACGACGGGCTGATCTGGTTCTGCATCGCCGCCTTGAACGTCGCCTCTTCGGGGATGGCACGGGTGACGAAGTTGACGATGCCACCGACGTTCTGCGGCCCGTAGCGCACCGCGCCGCCGCCGCGCACCACGTCCACCGCGTCCATGTTGCCCAGGCTGATCGGCGCCAGCGACAGCTGTGGCTGGCCGTAAGGGGCGAACGGCACCGGGATGCCGTCCATCAGCACGGTGGAGCGCGACGCCAGGCGTGGATTGAGGCCACGGATGCCGAAGTTCAGCGCCAGGTCGTGGCTGCCGGTGCCGTTGTTCTCCGGCGCGTTCACCCCGGGGATGCGGTTGAGCACTTCGCGGGCGCTGCTGGCGCCGCTGCGCTCGAACTCCTCGCGGCGTACCACGTCACGGGCGCCGGGGTGTTCGAAAACGTTGTCCTGGCGCGCGTCGGCCAGCCAGTCGCCGACCACGGTCGAGGCCCCCAGCTCCACGGCCGCGCCGCTGTTGCCCGCCTGTAGCGGTTGCAGGCTGTAGGCGTTGTCGGCTTCCTGACGGGCCTGCAGGCCGCTGCCGCGCAGCAAGGCATCCAGGCCCTGGCCGACCTCGTACTGGCCGTCCAGGCCGGGGCTGCTCAAGCCTTGGGTCAGCGCCGAGCCGAACGAAATCAACGCGCCGCTTTCGCGACCGAACTGGTTGAGCGCGTCTTCCAGGCTGCCGGAGGCGATGTGGTAGCTGCGGGTTTCGGCGGCCAGGGTGGCGGGCACGGCGCCGCCCAGGCTGATGGCGAGCAGCAGGGCGTGGGCGAGGGGGCTGGGGCGCAGAAGCATGGGGCGGTGGTCCTGTGAGAAGGGGGTTCTGCCTTCTCTGTCACGCGAGGTCGGGGAAATGGCTCAGGTTGATTCAAATTTTTTTGAGGCTTCACCGGCGTCATCGCTGGCAAGCCAGCTCCCACCTGCCCCTGTGGGAGCCGGCTTGCCGGCGATAGGGCCGCCACAGGCTCAACCCGTAGCCGCCTCTACCGACACCCAGTACCGGGTAAACCGTCGCACCTTCACCGGCAACGCCACCTCCAGCATGGCCAGGATCCGCTCGCTGTCGTCCAGCGGATACGACCCGGAAATCCGCAAGTCGGCCACCCGCTCGCTGCAACCCAATTGCCCAAGCCGGTAGCGCGAAAGCTCGGCAACAAAGTCGCCGAGACGCATCTGCGACACCACCAGCATGCCGTCCACCCAGGCTGCGCGGTTCGGGTCCAGAGGCGCGATCGCCTGCCACCCATCCCGGGCGAAACGCGCCTGGTGCCCGGCCAGCAGGCTTTGCCCGGCCACGCTGGCGCTGCCGCTGAACACCGTGACCAGGCTGAACCCCTCGAACTGGCGCACATTGAAACGCCCGCGGTCCAGCAGCAGCTCGCCTTCGCCGGTGCGTAGCCGCATTGGCCGCGCATCGTTGGCCGTCTCCAGCAACAGTTCACCCTCCTGCAGGCGCACCAGCCGCTGCTGGCCATCGAAGCGCACATCGGCGGCGCTGCGGGTGTTCAGGTGCAACTGGCTGCCATCGTCGAGGGTCAGCCGCCGGCGCTGGCCCACCGGGCTGCGATAGTCGGCCATCAGCCCCGGCAACGGGTTGTGCTGCTGCAGACCAAGCCCGGTGGCACTGGCCACACCCACCAGCAACAGTGCCTTGAGCGCCCGGCGCCGGGCCGGGGAGGGCGGCGCCTGCAGGGTCGCGTGCACCACCGGCGAGGCCACGCCGCGCAGGCGCTGGTTGACCTGCTGGATGTGCGCCCAGGCGCGCTGGTGCTCATGGTCGGCTGCCAGCCAGCGCTCCAGCGCCAGGTGCTGGTCGAAGCCCTCTGCCTGGGATTCGATCAGCCAATGCACGGCCTGCTCGGCGACGCGGGGGGCGAACGTGGTGTTCATTGGGCGAAGTAGCAGCGCAGGGCTGCCTTGTGCAGGTAGCGCTTGACCGTCGCCAGCGAGATGCCCAGCTCCCGGGCGATCTCGCCCTGGCCCAGGCCGTCGACCTGGGCCAGCAGGAACGCGCGCTTGACCAGCGGCGGCAGGCCATCGAGCAGGCGGTCGAGCTCCAGCAGGGTGTCGAAGATGATCGCCTTTTCTTCTTCGCTCGGCGCCACCTGCTCGGGCACCAGGGCCAGCGCCTCGAGGTAGGCGCGCTCCAGTTCCTGGCGGCGGAAGTGGTTGCACAGCACGCGCTTGGCCACGGTGGCGAGGAAGGCGCGGGGCTCTACCAGTTGCGGCGTTTCACGGGCCTGCAGCAGGCGCACGTAGGTGTCCTGGGCCAGGTCCGCGGCGCTTTGCGGGCAACCCAGGCGTCGCCGCAACCAGCCGGTAAGCCAGCTGTGGTGGTTGAGGTACAGACCTTCGACGGTGGAGGAGAGGGCGCTGGGCACCGATGCGACTCCGGCGCTCTGTGGCGCAACTGGAAGTAAGAATTGTTCGCATTGTATTCAGGCCTCGATCTTTCGGCAATCGGTGACTGGAGCCGCAGTTCATCCCCGACTCTTTGCTTATGAGAATTGAAATCATTACTATTGCACCCCCATATCCCCGGACCACCGCGATGAAGAGCAAAGCCGCCGGCCTCCCCTTGAGCTATCGCCTGGCCGTGGCCTCACGCAGCCTGGCGGCACTGCTGGGCGGCTACCTGCTGGCGTCGCTGGCCAGCGTGTGCATCACCCTGCTCACGCCCATGGCCCAAGTCGATGCCGCGCTCACCGGCATGATGCTGTCGTTCGTGGTCTACCTGCTGGCCTTCATCTGGTGCTTCGCCTGCCGCAGCGCCTGGCGCGCCTGGTTGGGCGTGCTGCTGCCCAGCCTAGTGCTGGGGCTGATCGCCGGGCTTGCCTACTGGATGAAAAACGGATGAAAGAGGGCTTTCGCCAGGCCATGGCCTGGTTGCACACCTGGACCGGGCTGATCTTCGGCTGGCTGCTGTTCGCCATTTTCCTCACCGGGACGCTGTCGTACTTCAAGGACGAGATCAACCACTGGAGCACCCCCGAAGTCCAGAGCCACCCGCTGGATCCTGTGGCTAGCCTGGCACTGGCGCAGCGCTATCTGCAAAGCAACGCCAGCCACGCCAACAGCTGGTTCATCCGCCTGCCCAGCGAGCGCGAGTCGGCGCTCAGCGTCAGTTGGCGCGACCCGGATGCAGGTGGGCGACGCGGCATGGTCAGGAAGGACCTGGACGCCGTCAGCGGCCAGGAAGTGGTGGGCCGCGACAGCCGTGGCGGCGAGTTTTTCTACCGTTTCCACTTCGAGCTGCAGATGCCCTATCCGTGGGGGCGCTGGTTGGCGACCTTCTGCGCCTTCATCATGCTGCTGGGCCTGGTGACCGGGATCATCACCCACAAGAAGATCTTCAAGGAGTTCTTCACCTTCCGCCCCGGCAAGGGCCAGCGCTCCTGGCTCGACGGCCATAACGCCATCGGCGTGCTGGTGCTGCCGTTCCACCTGATGATCAGCTACAGCAGCCTGGTGATCTTCATGTACATGGTGATGCCGGCCAGCATCTTGGCCAGCTATGGCGACAGCGGCGACTATTTCAACGATCTGTTCGGCCGTGACCAAACCCCGGCGCTGGCAGGCGTGGCGGCACCCTTGGCGCCATTGCCGGAGTTGTACGCCAAGGTGCAGGAGCTGGCGCCGGGCGCGCGCATGGGCTTCATCCAGGTGCAGAACCCTGGCGACGCCAATGCCCGGGTCACCTTCAGCCGCGCCTCGGCCGACAGCGTGGCCTACAAGCGCAGCGCCAACTGGACCTTCGATGGTGTCAGCGGCGCCCTGCTTACCCACGGCGCGCCGGAGAGCGCGGCGATGATGACCTCGTTTACCTTCGTCGGCCTGCACATGGGCAATTTCGCCGGGCCGTGGCTGCGCTGGCTGTATTTCGCCTTCGGCGTGGCCGGCACGGCGGTGATCGGCACGGGCCTGGTGATGTGGCTGGGCAAACGCCAGCTCAAGCATGCCAAGAGCGGGCATATGCCGGTCGAGCTGCGCCTGGTCGAGGTGCTCAACATCGCCAGCATGAGCGGCCTGCTGCTCGGCGTGGCGGCGTTCTTCTGGGCCAACCGCCTGTTGCCGGTGGCGTTGCAGGGGCGTGCCGACTGGGAGATCAATGCCTTCTTCCTGGCCTGGGCCCTGGCGCTGGCCCATGCCGTGCTGCGCCCCGGGCGTCGGGCCTGGGGCGAGCAACTGGCGCTGGGCGCGCTGGCCTTCGCCCTGTTGCCGCTGCTCAACGCCCTGACCACCGGCCAGGGGTTGAACCACTCCATTGCCGTCGGTGACTGGGCCATGGCCGGGTTCGACCTGACTGCACTGGGCACCGGGCTGTTCCTCGCCTGGGCTGCCGGCAAGATGCTGCGCGCGCCCAAGGTTGTGGCCAAGCGCGCGCCCAAGGTCGCCAAAGCCGTGGAGGTGAGCTGATGCTGAGCGTCGCGCTACTCGGTTTCGCCGGTTTCGCCGGCCTGTGCCTGGCCATGGAAAAACACTTCAACGACCTGCTCGGGCGCAAGCCCACGGCCAGTCAGCTCAAGGCCCTGCGCATCGGTGGCTGGTCGCTGTTGCTGCTGTCGCTGGTGCTGGCCGTGCACGTGCAGGGCTTGGCCTTCGGCCTGGTGGAGTGGATCGCCGTGCTCATGGCCGGGGTGACGCTGTGGGTGTTCGGTCTGCCGTACCAGCCTCGCTTGCTGCTGGGCCTGGCAGCGGCCAGCCTGGTGCTTGGGCCGTTGCTGGCCGTGCTGGCGGTGTAAGGCGTTGCGCGAGCCGGGGGAGGTGATCGACGCCGACGCCGAGACCAGCCGTGGCCGGGCGCGCTTCGTCCAGGTGTTCCTCGCCCAGCGTGCGCGCATGGAGGCGCTGGTCAACCGGCGCATCGGCTGCCGCGCCACCGCCGCCGACCTGGTGCAGGAACTGTTCCTGCGCTTCTGGCGCCGCCCCGAGGTCAAGGTCGAGGCCCTCGATACTTACCTGCTGCGCAGCGCCAGCAACCTGGCCATCGACTACCTGCGCAGCGAAGGCAGCCGCGACCGCGTGGCCGAAGGCTTGCAGCACACCGACGACGAAGCCTTCGCCCAGGCGCCCGAACAGGCCCTGGAGGTCGACCATGACCTGCAGCGCATCGAGGCGGCGCTGCGCGCCTTGCCCGAGCGCACCCGGCAGATCTTCCTGCTCAATCGCATCCACGGCTGCACCTATGGCGAGATCGCCAAAGCCATGCAGCTGTCCCAGAGCGCCGTGGAAAAGCATATGATGCGCGCCCTCGAAGCGTGCAAGGCGAGTGTCGCCGAAGCCGCCCCCCCACCGCGCCGGCCAGGGAGCGCCCGTCGATGAGCCTCGAACCGCCGATTACTGCCGAACAGTCCCAGGCCGCCCTGGGCTGGCTGATGCGCATCCAGCAGCAGCCGGAGCAGGCCGAAAGCGCCGCATTCAAGCGCTGGTTGCTGCAGGCCCCGGCCCATCGCCAAGCCTACGCCCAGGCCCAGGCATTGTGGCGCCAGACCGAGGCCCCGGCCGCGCGTCTGGCCGCTGAAGACCAGGCAGGCCTGCAGCAGTACCTCGAAGCCATGCGCCGGCCTGCCCGCAAACCCCATTGGCAGCGCTTCGCCGTGGCCGCTTGCCTGGTGCTGGTGCTGGGTGGCGTGGCCGGCTGGCAGCCGCAGCATTGGTTGCAGGACCTGCGCGCTGACTACACCAGCGCCGAGCAGGTGCGCCAGGTGACCTTGGCCGATGGTTCGCAACTGACACTGGACGCCGGCACCGCAATCGGCGTGGACTTCGACCAGGGTGAGCGCCGTGTGCGCCTGCTGCGCGGTGCCGCATTCTTCCAAGTGACCCACACCGGCGCGCCGTTCCTGGTCGACGCCAACGGCGGGCAGGTGCGCGTGCTCGGCACCCAGTTCGAAGTGCGCGAGCAGGCCGAGGGTGCCCAGGTCACGGTGCGCAGCGGCCGGGTGGCGGTGACGCCTGCCCAGGGCCAGCCGGCGCGCGAGCTGACCGCCAATCAACAGCTGGCCTATGCCACCGGCAGCGCGGGCGCGGTCGAGGCGGTGGACAGCGACAGCCGCCTGGCCTGGCGCCAGGGCTGGCTGAATTATTACCAGGTGCCGCTGGGGCAGGTGGTCGAGGACCTGGGGCGTTACTACCCTGGGCGGATCGTGCTGCTCGACGGCGAGCTGGCGCAGCGCAAGGTCAGCGGCAGCTTCCCGGTGGCCGAGCCGCTGCTGGCGCTGGACTCGCTGGGCAAGGTGCTGGGGTTCTCGCGGCAGACGCTGTTGGGGCGGATCACTGTCCTGCGCTAGGTGTTAGTTACAACTGGCCCAATTGCCGGCAAGCCGGCTCCCACAGAGGACCGCGCCGCCCCTGTGGGAGCCGGCTTGCCGGCGATTGGGCCGGTGCAGGCGAGCTCAACTTTTTTCACCAGGACGGTGAGGTATCCGTTCACGGCATCCGTGTAGTGAGTGGAAGTGCGATTCATTCGCAAAAGATCATCCCTCTCACAGGTCAGCGTCCATGAAGTTCACCCCGCGTTGCGTCCCGCTCTGGTTCGGCCTCAGCACCTTGTCGGTGCTGGCCATGGTCCCTCAGGCGATGGCCGAGCAGCAGAGCCAGGCCTATGCCTTCGCCCAGCCGAGCCAGCCGCTGGCCCAGGCGCTCAACGCCTTCAGCCGCACCACCGGGCAGAGCGTGGTCTACACCCTGGCGCTGCCCGAGCTGCAGGCGCCGGCCTTGCACGGCACGTTCAGCGCCGAGCAGGCCCTGCAGCAGCTGCTGGGCAGCTCCGGCCTGGCCTGGCGCCGCGTCGATGGCCGCACCCTGACCCTCGATCCGGCCGACACCACAGGGGCCGTGAACCTGCAAGCCACCACCGTCACATCCCAGGCCGACGACTACAGCTACCAGCCCCCGGCCAGCGCCTCGATCATGCGCGGCCAGGGCCCGACCCAGGACATCCCCCAGGCGATCAACGTGGTGCCCGCGCAGGTGATCCGCGACCAGGCGCCGCGCAACCTCGACGATGCGTTGTACAACGTCAGCGGCATCACCCAGGGCAACAACTTCGGCGGCACCGCCGACACCGTGATGAAGCGCGGCTTCGGCGACAACCGCGACGGCTCGATCATGCGCGACGGCATGCCCATCGTGCAGGGCCGCGCCCTCAACGCCAGCACCGAGCGGGTCGAGGTGCTCAAAGGCCCCGCCTCGCTGCTGTACGGCATCCAGGACCCGGGCGGGGTGATCAACGTGGTCAGCAAGCGCCCGCAGCTTGAGCAGTACAACGCCGTCACCCTGCGCGGCTCCAGCTACGGCAGTGGCAAGAACGGCAGCGGCGGCGGCCTGGACAGCACCGGCGCGCTGGGCGACAGCAACTTCGCCTATCGGCTGATCGTCGACCATGAAGACGAAGACTACTGGCGCAATTTCGGCGTGCACCGCGAGTCGCTGGTGGCGCCGTCGTTCGCCTGGCTGGGCGAAGCCACCCAGGTGGTGCTGGCCTACGAGCACCGTGAGTTCAGCTACCCGTTCGACCGCGGCACCGCCTTCGGCAGTGACGGGCACCCGCTGAACATTCCCGCCAGCCGCCGTCTCGACGAGCCGTTCAACGACATGGAAGGCCGCTCCGACCTGTACCGCCTGGAGGTCGATCACCAGCTGAGCGACGACTGGAAAGCCCACTTCGGCTACAGCTTCAACCGCGAAACCTACGATGCCAGCCAGGTCCGGGTGACCGGCGTCAACGAGCAGAAAGGCACCCTGACACGCAGCATCGACGGCACCCAGGGCGCCATGAGCCGCGACCAGTTCGCCACCTTCAGCCTCAACGGCAACGTCGAGCTGGCCGGCCAGCGCCACGACCTGCTGGTCGGTGTCGATCACGAAGACCGCAAGATCTACCGCGCCGACCTGATCCGCCAGAACAGCCGTTCGACCTTCAGCTACCTCAACCCGGTCTATGGCCGCGAAGTGGAAGGCACCAGCGTGCGCGCCAGCGACAGCGACCAGACCGACGAACTGCGCAGCGATTCGCTGTTCCTGCAGGATGCCTGGCACCTGGACGATCACTGGATCCTGGTGGCCGGCGGGCGCTTCCAGCAGTTCGACCAGTACGCCGGCCGTGGCCGCCCGTTCAAGGTCAACACCGACAACAGCGGCCAGACCTGGGTGCCCCATGCGGGCCTGGTGTACAAGCTCGACGAACAACTGTCGTTCTATGGCAGCTACAGCGAGTCGTTCAAACCCAACTCGACCATCGCGCCGCTGAGCATCGGCGGTGGCCAGACCCTCACCCTCGACTCCGGCATCGAGCCGGAGCAAGGCAAGTCGTGGGAACTGGGCGCCAAGCTGGATATCCCCGGCCGGTTGACCGGCACCCTGGCGCTGTTCGATATCAACAAGCGCAATGTGCTGGTGGCCGACGGCGACACTCAGCCCGGTACGATCATCTACAGCAATGCCGGTGAAGTGCGTTCCCGCGGCGTCGAACTCGACCTGACCGGCCAGCTCAGCGAGCGCTGGAGCCTGATCGGCGCCTACGCCTTCACCGATGCCGAAGTGACCAAGGACCCGGACCTCAAGGGCAATCGCCTGCAGAACGTCGCGCGCCACAGTGGTTCGCTGTCGGCGGTGTATGACTACGGCAGCCTGTTCGGCGGCGACCGCCTGCGTGTAGGGGCGGGCGCCCGCTATGTGGGGGAGCGCGCCGGCAATGCGACCAATGACTTCGACCTGCCGGCGTATACCGTGGCCGATGCCTTTGCCAGCTACGAGACCAAGCTCGACGAGCACAAGGTTCTACTGCAACTGAACGTGAAGAACCTGTTCGACAAGGTGTATTACACCTCGGCGGTGAACCGTTACTTCGTCGCGGTGGGGGATGCGCGGCAGGTGAGCCTGTCGAGTACGTTCGAGTTCTAGGTTGGTAGTACGGGCCTCATCGCGGGGCAAGCCCGCTCCCACACGCGGGACTCGTGGGAGCGGGCTTGCCCCGCGATGAGGCCTGCTCAGGCAACCACGAAGGCCGCCCGATACTCCCCCGGCGTCGCCCCCAACGCCTGCCTGAACCGGTTGCTGAAATGGCTGGCACTGGCAAACCCGCACAGCAACGCCACCTGCCCCAGCGGTAGTTGCCCCAGGCGCAACAGCTCGCACGCCCGGTGCAGGCGCCGGGCCAGCAGGTACTGATGCGGCGGCAAACCGAAGCTCGCCCGGAACATCCTCGCAAAGTGGTATTCGGACAGGTTGCAGCGCAGCGCCAGCTCACCCAGCGTCAGCGGCTGGTCGAGGTTGGCCTCGATGTACTCGACCAACTGCCGGCGTTGGTGCGGCGCCAGCCCGCCCTTGAGTTTCAGCCCCTGGCGCAGCCCCGCCTGATGCAGCACGGCATGCTCGATGATGGCGTGCCCCAGGCTGCTGGCCAGCAGCCGTTCGCCGGGCTCGGCCCAGTCCAGCTGGATCAGCTGGCGAAAGCGCGCGGCCTGCACAGGGTCTTCAAGGAAGGTCGCCTCGCGCAGTTGCATCTCCCGTGGCTCACGGTCGAGCAGGCGGGTGCAGCCCAGGGCGAATTGCGCCTCGCTGATGTACAGGTGGGCCAGGCGGATCGAGCCGTTGACCACCCAGTTCGACTCGTGGCCGGCGGGCATGATGCACAGCTTGCCAGGCGACCCCTTGTCCGACGGGCGCTGGCGGCGGAAGGTGCCGGTACCGTCGGCGATGTAGCAGGACAGGGTGTGGTGGCTGGGGGCCTGATAGTCGCGGGCATCGTCACGGTTGCTCCACAACGCCGCCGCCAGCCCGTCGCCCAGGTGCGCGCTCAGCTCCAGGCGGGCGTGGGGGGAGGCGTGCATGGCGTTGAAGACTTGCAGGTGATCGAGTGCGGGCATGGGCGGGTCCTCTGGTGGCCATCGTACTGCGATGGCGAGGGGCTGGCAGCTACCTGGCGAGGAAAAGCGCAAGTTTGTGCAAGCGCGGGAGCGACAGGCATTGAAGACTGTGAGGCCTGGCGAGGGCTGCGCCCTCGATTCGCGGGTAAACCCGCTCCCACAGGATCAGCGCCAGCCTTGCCAGCGACGCCATTCCTGTGGGAGCGGGTTCACCCGCGAAGAGCCAGGCACCGATTCTGAGAGGCCCGAGGAACCGTCGCCATGAACCTGTCGCTCTACCTGCTCACCGTCCTGATCTGGGGCACCACCTGGATCGCCCTGAAACTGCAACTGGGCGTAGTCGCCATCCCGGTGTCGATCGTCTACCGCTTCGCCCTGGCCGGGTTGATCCTGTTCGCCATCCTGCTACTTACCCGGCGCCTGCAACCGATGGACAGGCGCGGCCATCTGGTGTGCCTGGCCCAGGGTTTCTGCCTGTTCTGCGTCAACTTCATGTGCTTCCTCACCGCCAGCCAGTGGATCGCCAGTGGCCTGATCGCCGTGGTGTTTTCCACCGCCACCCTGTGGAATGCCCTCAATGCGCGGATCTTCTTCGGCCAGAAGGTTGCCGCCAACGTGCTCGGCGGCGGGGCCATGGGCCTGCTCGGTCTGGGGCTGCTGTTCTGGCCGGAGCTTTCGCACCACGCCGCCAGCCGCGAAACCCTCTACGGCCTGGGCCTGGCGCTGCTCGGCACCTTGTGTTTCTCGGCCGGCAACATGCTCTCCAGCGTGCAGCAGCGGGCCGGGCTCAAGCCCATGACCACCAATGCCTGGGGCATGCTCTATGGCGCGTCGATGCTGGCGGTGTATTGCCTGGTCAGCGGCATCCCGTTCGAGATGGAGTGGAACACGCGCTATATCGGTTCGCTGCTGTACCTGGTGATCCCGGGCTCGGTGATCGGTTTCACCGCCTACCTCACCCTGGTCGGGCGCATGGGGCCGGAGCGCGCGGCCTACTGCACGGTACTGTTCCCGCTGGTGGCGCTGAATGTGTCGGCGTTCGCCGAAGGCTACCAGTGGACGCCGCCGGCGCTGCTGGGGCTGGTGGTGGTGATGGCGGGGAATGTGCTGGTGTTTCGCAAGCCGAAAGTGAAGCCGGTCGAAGGCGTACTGGCAGTGAAATGAGGGTTGGCCCTATCGCTGGCAAGCCAGCTCCCACAGCGATCACTGAGACCTTGTGGGAGCCGGCTTGCCGGCGATAGCGCCAGCCCAGTCAGTAAGCGGCTATCAGCCTTTCCACACCTGCGGATTCACCAGATCCCGTGGCCGCTCACCCAGCAGCGCCGCGCGCAGGTTGTCGATCGCCCGGTTGGCCATGGCCTCGCGGGTTTCGGCGGTGGCCGAGCCGACGTGGGGCAGGGTCAGGGCGTTGGGCAGTTTGAACAGCGGCGAGTCGGCCAGTGGCTCTTTCTCGTACACATCCAGTCCGGCGCCACGGATGGTGCCGTTTTGCAGCGCCTCGATCAGCGCCGCCTCATCCACTACCGGCCCGCGCGCGATGTTGATCAGGAACGCGCTGGGCTTCATCAGCTTCAATTCCCGTGCGCCGATCAACTTGCGGGTGGCCTCGGACAGCGGCACCACGATACAGACGAAGTCGGCCTCGGCCAGCAGTTCATCCAGGCTCCGGAATTGTGCGCCGAGCTCCTGCTCCAGCGCCGCCTTGCGGCTGTTGCCGGCGTACAGCACCTGCATGTTGAAGCCGAAGCGGCCACGGCGGGCGATGGCCGCGCCGATGTTGCCCATGCCGACGATCCCCAGGGTCTTGCCATGCACGTCGCTGCCGAAGTGCGCCGGGCCCACGGTGGCCTGCCACTGGCCGGCCTTGGTCCAGGCATCGAGCTCGGCGGTACGGCGGGCGCAGCCCATGACCAGAGCGAAGCCCAGGTCGGCAGTGCTTTCGGTGAGCACATCGGGGGTATTGGTCAGGCTGATGCCGCGCTCGTTGAGGTAGGCCAGGTCGTAGTTGTCGTAGCCGACCGAGACGCTCGATACCACCTCAAGCTTGCCCGCGCCTTCGAGCTGCGCGCGGCCGAGCTTGCGGCCCACGCCGATCAGGCCATGGGCCTCGGGCAGGGCTTCGTTGAACTGCGCGGCGATGTCGCCCAGTTTCGGGTTGGGCAGGATCACGTTGAAGTCTTGCTGCAGGCGTTCGGCCATGGCTGGGGTAATGCGGCTGAAGGCCAGGACGGTCTTTTTCATCGGGCTTCTCCTGGGAAAAGCTACAAGCTACAAGCTGCAAGTCATAAGCAAAAGCGGGATATGTGTAGTTACGCTTCTTCTTGCAGCTTGCAGCTTGCAGCTTGCAGCTTGCAGCTGCCCATTCAGTTGGCGATCAGCACCTGGTGGGTCTTCAGGTCCGCCTCATGGGCCGCCAGGATCTCCGGCAATGAGTTGCGCAGGTACTCGACCCAGGTCTTGATCTTGGCATCCAGGTACTGGCGCGACGGGTAGATCGCGTACAGGTTGAGCTCCTGCAGGCGGTAGTCGGGCATGATCCGCACGATGCTGCCGTCACGCAGGGCATCGATGGCCGAATAGATCGGCAGCACGCCAACCCCCATGCTGCTGCGGATCGCGGTCTTCATCGCATCGGCCGAGTTCACCTGGAACGGCGAGGTGGTGATGTTGACCAGCTCCTGGCCTTCGGGGCCGTCGAACAGCCACTTCTCCAGCGGGATCACCGGGCTGACCATGCGCAGGCACGAATGCTTGAGCAGGTCGGCCGGCTTGTGCGCGGTGCCGTGGCGTGCCACGTATTCGGGCGAGGCGCAGACGATGCTGTAGGTAATGCCCAGGCGTTGCGAGACGAAGCCCGAGTCCGGCAGCTCGGTGGCGAGCACGATGGACACGTCGTAGCCCTCGTCGAGCAAGTCGGGCACACGGTTGGCCATGGTCAGGTCGAAGGTCACGTCCGGGTGCGACTCGCGGTAACGGGCGATGGCATCGACCACGAAATGCTGGCCCACGCCGGTCATCGAATGCACCTTCAGCTGCCCGGCAGGGCGGGCGTGGGCATCGCTGGCTTCGGCTTCGGCCTCCTCGACGTAACTGAGGATCTGTTCGCAGCGCATCAGGTAGCGCTTGCCTGCTTCGGTCAGCGCGATGCGCCGGGTGGTGCGGTTGAGCAGGCGGGTTTGCAGATGGGCTTCCAGGTTGGAGACCGCGCGCGAGACGTTCGCGGTGGTCGTATCAAGCTGCACGGCGGCGGCAGTGAAACTGCCGAGCTGGGCCACACAACTGAAAGCACGCATGTTTTGCAGGGTGTCCATGGGTCACTCTCGGGTTAGAGGACAAAATTGTGACATGAAGTAACGTGAATGCACGTTCGACCAAAGCCGGATTATCGCTGTTTTGGTAACAAAGATTCGCAGGAATATGCGCTTATCGCCAATGAAAGCCACCCCTAGAATGGCCCAGCCCCTCCACCTCTTCCTCGGGAAATCGCAGCTGTGCCGCGTCGCCACATCGGAGCGCTCCGAGCGCTCAGTGCCTGTGCCCTTAGCTTGTCCTTGAGCGGCTGTATCGGAACCTGGGGCATTGCCCCGCAAAGCAAGACAATCCAAGCCAACCAACTGACCACCGACGCCGCCATTGGCGAGGCGGCGCGTGATGCCCATTGGCCGGCCCAGCAGTGGTGGCGCGCCTATGGCGACCCCCAATTGAACGCCTGGGTAGCGCTGGCCCTGCAGGGCAGCCCGAGCATGGCCATGGCCGCCGCACGGGTGCGTGAAGCCAAGGCCATGGCCGGTGTGGTCGAGTCGGCCGAGCAGTTCCAGGCCAACGGCCAGGCCTCGCTCAAGCGCCACAATTGGCCCGAGGATCAGTTCTACGGCCCCGGCGCGTTGTCCGGCGCCAACACCTGGGACAACAACGCCGCCATCGGTTTCAGCTACGCGCTGGACCTGTGGGGCCGTGAACGCAATGCCAGCGAGCAGGCCGTGGACCAGGCCCACATGAGCGTCGCCGAGGCGCGCCAGGCCCAGCTGGAGCTGGAAAACAACGTGGTGCGCAGCTACATCCAGCTCAGCCTGCAGTTTGCCCGGCGCGATATCGTCCAGGCCGAGCTGGCCCAGCAGGAGCAGATCGTCGCCCTGGCCAAGCGTCGCCTCGACGGTGGCATCGGCACCCATTTCGAGGTCAGCCAGGCCGAAGCGCCGCTGCCCGAGACCCACCGCCAGATCGACAGCCTCAACGAAGCAATCGCCCTGACCCGCAATCAGCTGGCGGCCCTGGCCGGCAAGGGCCCGGGGGAGGGCGGCAAACTGCAGCGGCCAAGCCTGGCCCTCGGCGCGCCGCTCAAGCTGCCGTCGAACCTGCCCGCCGAACTGGTCGGCCAGCGCCCCGACGTGGTCGCCAGCCGCTGGCAGGTCGCCGCCCAGGCGCGCGGCATCGATGTGGCTCATGCCGGCTTCTTCCCCAATGTCGACCTGGTGGGCAGCCTCGGCTTCATGGCCACCGGCGGCGGCCCGCTGGAATTCCTCACCGGGCGCAAGTTCAACTACAACGTCGGGCCGGCGATTACCTTGCCGATCTTCGACGGTGGCCGCTTGCGTTCGCAACTGGGCGTGGCCTCGGCCGGCTACGACGTAGCCGTGGCGCGTTACAACCAGACGGTGATCGGCGCGCTGAAGAATATCTCCGACCAGCTGATCCGCCGCGAATCGATGCAGGAGCAGGCGCACTTCGCCGCCGAATCCGTGGCCGCCGCGCAGAAGACCTACGACATCGCCACCGTGGCCTTCCAGCGCGGCCTCACCGACTACCTCAACGTGCTCAACGCCCAGACCCTGCTGTTCCGCCAGCAACAGGTGCAACAGCAAGTGCAGGCCGCGCGCCTGATCGCCCATGCCGAACTGGTCACCGCCCTGGGTGGTGGCCTGGAAGCCGGCAAGGACGTGCCGGATGAACAGCGCCAGGCCGCACCGAAGACCCCCGCCGCCTTGACGCTGGTCGACAAACTCCTCGACCACGCGGACCACGCCCAATGAGCGCACTGAGCTTGCCCCTGCGCTGGCTGCAGAGCCTGGAATGGCGCCGGGGCTTCTTCGCCTGGGCGCGCACCGACGGCGTTACCTGGGTGTACATCTTCAAGGTCCTGGCCGCTGCCTTCATCACCCTGTGGCTGGCCATGCGCCTGGAGCTGCCGCAGCCGCGCACGGCGATGATCACCGTGTTCATCGTCATGCAGCCGCAAAGCGGCCATGTGTTCGCCAAGAGCTTCTACCGGGTGCTCGGCACCCTGGCCGGCTCGGCGATGATGGTTGCGCTGATCGCGATCTTCCCGCAGAACACCGAGTTGTTCCTGCCCAGCCTGGCCCTGTGGGTGGGCCTGTGCTCGGCCGGTGCCATGCGCTACCGCACCTTCCGCGCCTACGGTTTCGTGCTGGCCGGCTACACCGCGGCGATGATCGGCCTGCCGGTACTGGAACACCCCGACCAGGCGTTCATGGCCGCGGTGTGGCGGGTGCTGGAAATCGCCTTGGGCATCCTGGTGTCGACCTTCGTCAGCGCCGCGATCCTGCCGCAGTCGGCCAGCGCCGCCATGCGTAACGCCCTGTACCAGCGCTTCGGCACCTTCGCCGGGGTGGTGGTCGAAGCGCTGCGCGGCGACAGCCAGCGCGACCGCTACGAGACCAGCAACGTGCGCTTCGTCGCCGAAGCGGTGGGGCTTGAGAGCCTGCGCAACGTCACCGCCTTCGAAGACCCGCACATGCGCCGCCGCTCTGGCCGGCTGGTCCGCATGAACAGTGAGTTCATGGCCATCACCACCCGCTTCAACGCCCTGCACCGGCTGCTGGAGCGCCTGCGTGCCCGTGGCCCGCTGCAGATCGTCGGCGCCATCGAGCCGGGCCTTGAGACACTGGCCGAGCTGTTGCAGCCCTATGTGGGGCGTGCGCTGACCGACGCCGATGCGCTGCGCTTGGCGCTCGAGCTTGGTACCTATAAAGAAGGCCTGCAAGCCCAAGTCCGCGGGCTGCGGGCGGACTACCTGGAGACCGACCCCAGCGAGTCCGACCTGCTCGATTTCCACACGGCCTTCGAGCTGCTCTACCGCTTCGTCGACGAGATGTACAGCTACGCCGAGACCCACGCCTCGCTGGCCGTCCATACCCACGAGCGCGAGCAATGGGACGAGCCCTACGTGGCCCAGACCAGCTGGCTGGTGTCGGCGGCCGCTGGCGTGCGCGCCTCGGCGGTGCTGTTGCTGCTGGGCAGCTACTGGCTGCTCAGCGACTGGCCCAGCGGCGCCATGATGACCCTGATCGCCACCGTCACCGTGGGCCTGTCGGCGGCTTCGCCGAACCCCAAGCGCATGTCGTTCCAGATGGCCTGCGGCACGGCGATCGGCGCCTTCATCGGCTTCTTCGAAACCTTCTTCGTGTTCCCCTGGATCGACGGCTTCCCCTTGCTGTGCATGGTGCTGGCGCCGGTCTTCGTGCTCGGTGCGTTCCTCGCCTCACGCCCGGCCTACGCCGGCTATGGCCTGGGCTTGCTGGTGTTCTTCGCCATCGGCTCGGTGCCCAACAACCTCACCGTCTACAACCCCTACACCTTCATCAACGACTACATCGGCATGGTCATCGGCATGTTCGTCTGCGCCGCGGCCGGGGCGATCATCCTGCCGCCCAACAGCCGCTGGCTGTGGAGCCGCCTGGAGCAGGAGCTGCGCGAGCAGGTGCTGTTCGCCATCAGCGGGCGCCTGCGCGGCCTGGGCTCGGCCTTCGAAAGCCGCACCCGCGACCTGCTGCACCAGGCCTATGGCCTGGCCGCCGGCAAGCCGCAGGTGCAAAGCCAACTGATGGGCTGGATGTTCACGGTGCTGGAGATCGGCCACGCCGTCATCGAACTGCGCAAGGAGCAGGCCCGCGCGCCGGTGCACCCGGCCTATGCCGAGTCGCAGCCCTGGCGCCAGGCCATCCGCGTCATGGGCCGGGCGTTGGCGCGGCTGTTCCTGCAACCCAGCGCCAGCAACCACGAACGCGCCCTGGTGGCAGTGGACCATGCCATCAGCCGGGTGCAGGCCACCGACGAGCCCTTCGCCCGGCACTTCGACACCTCGGTGCTGCGCCGGGCGCAGAGCTACCTGCACTTCATCCGAACCTCCCTGCTCGACCCACAGTCGCCGTTGGCTCCGGCGAAAGGATTGCACGATGCCCCGTGAGATCGCCTTCCATGGCGTGTACATGCCCACCATGACCTTGATGTTCCTGTTCGCCCTGGGCCTGGCCTGGGGGCTCGACCGGTTCATTGCAAGCGTTGATGGCTACCGCTTCTTCTGGCACCCGGCGCTGCTGCGCCTTTCCCTGTTCGTCTGCCTGTTCGGCGCCCTGGCGCTGTCGCTCTACTGGTGAGAAACCTTCGATGAAAAAGTTCTTCAGCCTGATCGCCACCCTGCTGGTGCTGACTGCTGCCGTGGTGATCGGCCGCCAGTTGTGGCTGCACTACATGACCACGCCCTGGACCCGCGACGGCCGGGTGCGCGCCGACATCATCAATGTCGCCGCCGACGCGCCGGGCTATGTGGTGGATGTACCGGTCAAGGACAACCAGCGGGTGAAGAAGGGCGATGTGCTGATCCGCATCGACCCTGAGCACTACCAGCTGGCGGTGGACCAGGCCAAGGCGCTGGTCGCTTCGCGCAAGGCCACCTGGGAAATGCGCAAGGTCAACGCCAAGCGCCGTGCCGACATGGACAACCTGGTGATCTCCAAGGAGAACCGCGACGACGCCAGCAACATCGCCAACTCGGCGCTGGCCGACTACCAGCAGGCCCAGGCCCAGCTGGCGGCGGCCGAGTTGAACCTCAAGCGTACGCAGATCGTCGCCACCGTCGACGGCTACGTGACCAACCTGAACATCCACAAGGGCGACTACGCCCGCACCGGCGAGGCGGTGATGGCGGTGGTGGATGAAAACTCGTTCTGGGTGTACGGCTTCTTCGAAGAGACCAAGTTGCCCCATGTGAAGGTGGGCGACGTGGCCGAGTTGCAGATGATGAGCGGCGAGCGCCTGCGCGGGCATGTGGAGAGCATCGCCCGGGGTATCTACGACCGCGACAACCCGCAGAGCCGCGAGTTGATCGCCGATGTGAACCCCACGTTCAACTGGGTAAGGCTGGCGCAGCGGGTGCCGGTGCGGATTCATATCGATGAGGTGCCGGACGGCTACCTGCTGGCGGCGGGGACGACCTGTACGGTGGTGGTGAAGCCGAGCGAGGATTGACCCAGTTCTTGCGCTGACGCCATCGATGCATTGGCAGGCAGGTGTCAGCGCTTGAGGGTGGCGTTGAATCGAGTTGTTGCTGCGGTAGCTTCCTGCAACAACTGGTCCCAGTCATCAGGAGGGTGTCCGCTACCCAGCATGCGGCGAAACACTCTGTAGGCATCGTCACTGCTTTCGTAAGCGCGTTTGCTGTCGTCATCGTTTACCCAAACCAGCACGATGATCCGGCTCGATGCGTGATAACGGAAAAACAGTCGATATTGCTGGAAGAACTTTGCGCGAAACCAGTGCCTGTGAGCCTCTCCCAGCGAATTGCCCTGGCGGTACTCGGATTTGGTTGGATCGATTGCAATACCATCGAAAGCCAGGCGAATGATTGCAGTCAGTCGTTTCCAGGCATTTTTCTTGGTGTAGCTATCGGGGGCTTTGCGCTTGATGACCTCCAGTTCGTTCTTCAGCTGGTCCAGCTTGTCGAGGAACATGGGGTGCGCGAACACCGTCCAGCCAGTTGAAGAAACGGGGGGGAGGTCAGCATCGGTCATTCATCATCCGCCGAAAGAGGTTGATCCAGATCGAGTTCTTCATCGCCAACCAGTGCTTTCAGGCGAGCGACAAACTCTGCATCGACAACCTTCAAACGTTGCGGATTCGTGGCGATATCCCGGGCCAGGAAATCCAGGAACTGCCCCACGGCGGGGTCTTCCTCGGCGGTCTCTGCGCGGGTGAGTATCACCGCTCCGTCGGGGCGGATCGAGTAGTGAATCTTGTCTCGCTTTTTCAGGCCCAAGGCGCGGCGAACGGTTTCGGGGACAGTGGTCTGGTAGCGCTCGGTCAGGGTCGACTCGGCTTCGAAGGTAGTGGCCATGATCATAGGTCCGCGAGGGGGAATATCGAGCAAGGTAATGCGAGTGCATTACCTGGTCAATGCAATGGCATTACCTCGTGTGTACTGCCTGATCAACGGTTTTCGGGATCAGGCAGCCCCGACCAGCACGGGCACCTGCACCCGGTCGATGACTTTGGCACTGATTGACGGATCCAGCAGCCTTCCGAGCCGCGACAGGTGGCGGTGGCCGATGATGATCAGCTCGCATTCCAGCTCGCTGGCCTTGGCGACAATCGCCTCCACCGGCGGCGCGGCGACCATGCAGCCCTGGCTGTCGAACCCGGCTTCGCGCAGGGTCTTCACGGCGTTGCTCACGGCATGTTCAGCCAACTGCTGCTCATCGCAGGCGGCGGGGTATTCCTCCAGCTCTTGCTCGGTGTAGGCCGTGCGCTGCTCGTGCACGGCGAAGGTCGCGTCGATGGCCAGCAGCACGTGCAAGGTGTGTTCGCCCGGGCGGCAGTAGCGGTGGGCGAGGTCGAGCAGGGCATGGCTGGCGGGGGACGCGTCGATGGCGATCAGGACCGGGGAGGGCATGCGCAATCCTTTGGAAGATGGGTGGCAGTGCTGGCCTCTTCGCGGGCAAGCCCGCTCCCACAGGGATGCGCGTCAACCTGTGGGAGCGGGCTTGCCCGCGAAGAACCAGAAGGCATTCTCGAGGTTTTCACCCCACCGAATAAATGGCCCACCACGCACGACGTCGTTGCGCCAGACGCAATCCACCAACCTGATACCATCGCGTTTCCCACAGCTGTCACGGAAAACGGCCATGCAACTCCCGGACATGAACCTGCTCGTCGCCCTCGACGCCCTGCTCGACGAAGGCAGTGTGGTCGGTGCCGCCCAGCGCATGAACCTGAGCCCGGCGGCCATGAGCCGCACCCTGGGGCGTATCCGCGAGGCCATGGGCGATCCGATCCTGGTGCGCGCCGGCCGTGGCCTGGTGCCGACGCCCCGGGCGCTGGCCCTGCGCGACCAGGTTCGGGCGCTGGTGGAGCAGGCCGGGTTGGTGTTTCGCAGTGGCGACGAGGTCGACCTGGCGAACCTCGACCGGGCCTTCAACATCCGCACCAACGACCTGTTCATTGCCCTGTACGGCGCGCGCCTGCTGCACATGATGCTCGAACAGGCACCCAACACCGTGCTGCGCTTCGTCCCTGAGCACCAGGGCGACGACGACCTGGTGCTGCGCCACGGGCAGATCGACCTGGTGGTCAGTTCGAGCATCGACATGGGGCCGGAGATCAAGGTGCAGAGCCTGTTCGACACCTGGTTCGTCGGGCTGGCGCGGGGTGACCACCCGATCTTCGACGCCGAGATCACCCCGGAGCGCTTTGCCCGCTACCCGCAGATCAGCGTATCGCGACGCGGGCGGGCCAACGGCCCGATCGATGTGGAGCTGGGCGCCCATGGCGTGCAGCGCAGGGTAGCGCTGATCACGCCGAGCTTTCATTCGGCGATGTTCTCGTTGCCGGAGTCGGACCTGATCCTGCCGATGCCGGCGAACATCCTCGGCAGCGTGG
Source organism: Pseudomonas sichuanensis (assembly GCF_024749065.1). Lineage (NCBI taxonomy): Bacteria > Pseudomonadati > Pseudomonadota > Gammaproteobacteria > Pseudomonadales > Pseudomonadaceae > Pseudomonas > Pseudomonas sichuanensis. The sequence goes on from NZ_CP087185.1 coordinate 985,281, forward strand.
CCAAGTTCGGCCTGCCGTTGCGTTCGTTCGATATCCCGGTGCCGCTGGAGAAGGTGCGGGTGATGCAGGCCTGGCATCCACGATTCGACAACGACCCGGCGCATCGCTGGTTGCGCCGGACCATGCGGGCCTGCTGCGCGGGCGAGCCCATGCCAGCCTCAAGCCTTGCGCATCCCCTGTAGGAGCGGCCTTTTGTCGCGAAAGGGGCGCGCAGCGGCCCCCGGATTTCGGCGATCACGCTAAGATCGCCGGGCTGCTTTGCAGCCCATCGCGACACAAGGCCGCTCCTACAGGGGATGCGCGATTTCCATGGATTGCGTCTGACGCAACATAAACCTGCCAACAAGTCAGTTTTCGTCAGCATTCGACCTTCTTAGACTTCCCCCAGCCCTGAATTTGTTGCTGGAGATGTCATTCCATGAGTTCCCTGACCGCGCCCTCTGCCGCGCTGGCCGCCGCCCCCGCGCCGGCCGCCCCTGTGCAGGCGGCGTTCGGCCTGCGGGTGGTGGTGGGGCTGTTCGGCGTGTTGTTGGCGGTGCTGTGCGCCGGGCTCAACGAGTCGGTGACCAAGATTTCCCTGAGCGACATCCGTGGCGCCATGGGCATCGGTGCCGACGAAGGTGCCTGGCTGCTGGCGGTGTACAGCGCCGCCTCGGTGTCGGCCATGGCCTTCGCCCCGTGGCTGGCCACCACCTTCTCGCTGCGCCGCTTCACCATGTCCGCCGTCGGCCTGTTCGCCGTGCTTGGCCTGATCCAACCCTTCGCGCCCAACCTGCACAGCCTGATGCTGCTACGCGTGCTGCAGGGCTTCGCCTCCGGTGCCCTGCCACCGATGCTGATGAGCGTGGCGCTGCGCTTCCTGCCACCGGGCATCAAGGTCTACGGCCTGGCCTGCTACGCCCTGACCGCCACCTTCGGGCCCAACCTGGGCACACCCCTGGCGGGCCTGTGGACCGAATACGTCGGCTGGCAGTGGGCGTTCTGGCAGATCATCCTGCCCTCCTTGCTGGCCATCGCCTGCGTGGGCTGGGGCCTGCCCCAGGACCCGCTGCGCCTGGAGCGCTTCAAGCAGTTCGACTGGCGCGGCGTGCTGCTCGGCCTGCCGGCGATCAGCAGCATCGTCCTTGGCCTGTCGCTGGGCGATCGCTGGGGCTGGTTCGATTCGCCGCTGATCTGCTGGCTGCTCGGCGGCGGCCTGCTGTTGCTGGTGCTGTTCATGTACAACGAATGGTCCGAGCCGCTGCCGTTCTTCCAGCTGCGCATGCTGTCGCGGCGCAACCTGAGCTTTGCTCTGGTGACACTGGCCGGGGTGCTGATCGTGCTCTCTGGCGTGGGCAGCATTCCGTCTGCGTACCTGGCGCAAATCCAGGGCTATCGCCCGGCGCAGACCAGCCCGCTGATGATGCTGGTGGCCATGCCGCAACTCATTGCCCTGCCGTTGACGGCGGCGCTGTGCAACATCCGCGCGGTGGACTGCCGCTGGGTGCTGGCGCTCGGGCTGGCCATGCTGGCGGCGTCGTGCGTGGGCAGCAGCCTGCTGACCTCGCAGTGGATCCGCGGCGACTTCTACCCCTTCTACCTGCTGCAGGTGTTCGGCCAGCCGATGGCGGTGCTGCCGTTGCTGATGCTTTCGACCAACGGCATGACCCCGCAGGAAGGCCCGTTCGCCTCCAGCTGGTTCAACACGGTCAAGGGCCTGTCGGCGGTGATCGCCGGTGGCCTGCTCGATGCCCTGGGCACCGTGCGCCGGCATTTCCATTCCAACCACCTGGTCGACCGCCTGGGCAATGCGCCACTGATCGACGACAACACCGCCGGCCTGGCCAAGCGCATTCATGACCAGGCTCTGGTGCTGACCTCGGCCGACCTTTACCTGGTGATGGCGGGCTTCGCCGTCGCCCTGATCTGCCTGATCCCCTTCGTGCCTACCCGCATCTATCCACCGCGTGCGGTGGCCTGAGCCTGTGGATGAATTCGAGACATTGAAATGACCAACAACCGCAAAACCCTGTTCATTGGCTCGGTGCTGGCCGTGGCCGTGCTGGCTGGCATCGTCGGCCCCTGGATGTTTGGCAGCGACCACCGCCAGAGCACCAACGATGCCTACATCACCGCCGACTACACCGTGGTCGCGCCCAAGGTGGCGGGCTTCATCAAGGAGGTGCTGGTAGAGGACAACCAGCAAGTCACCGCCGGCCAGTTATTGGCGACCATCGACCCGCGTGACTACCAGGCCGCCCTCGATGCTGCCCAGGCCCAATTGCTGGTGGCCAAGGCCCAGAGCCTGGATGCCCGCGCCACCCTGGAACGTCAGGCTGCCGTGATTGCCCAGGCCGAGGCGGCGGTGAAAGCGGCCCAGGCCGAAGCCGCCTTCGCCGACCACGAAGTCACCCGCTACGGCCGCCTGGCCGAGCAGGGCGCTGGCACCGTGCAGAATGCTCAGCAGGCGCGCAGCCGGGTCGACCAGGCCCGGGCACGGCTGGCCAACGTACAAGCGGCGCTGGTGGCCACGCGCAAGCAGGTGGACATCCTCAGCGCCCAGGTGGCCAGCGCCGATGGCCAGCTTAAACGTGCCGAAGCGGGGCTGGAGAAAGCCCAGCTGGACCTGTCCTACACCCGCATTACCGCGCCGGTGGACGGCATGGTCGGCGAGCGCGCCCTGCGCGTGGGTGCCTACGTGAATCCGGGGGCGCGGTTGCTCTCGGTGGTGCCGCTGGAGCGCGCCTATATCGTCGGCAATTTCCAGGAAACCCAGCTGACCCACGTGCAGCCGGGCCAGCCGGTGAGCATCAGCGTCGATACCTTCTCCGGTGAAAAGCTGCACGGTCATGTCGAAAGCATCGCCCCGGCCACTGGGGTGACCTTCGCGGCGGTCAAGCCGGACAACGCCACCGGCAACTTCACCAAGGTGGTGCAGCGCATCCCGGTGAAGATCGTCTTCGATGACGGCCAGCCGCTGCTTGCACGCCTGCGGGTGGGCATGTCGGTGGAGGCGACCATCGATACCCAGGGGGACCGGCTCGACGGCAAAGAGGTGACTGCGCGATGAGTGGGCAGGTTGAATTTTTCGCGGCCGATGGGGCTGCTGCGCAGCCCTTTCGCGGCGCAAGGCCGCTCCTACAAGGGATCGCGGTCGCCTGTAGGAGCGGCCTTGTGCCGCGAAAGGGGCGCGCAGCGGCCCCCGTGCTGCTAGCCATGCTGCTGGCCGGCTGCACCCTGGGCCCGGATTTCCAGCGCCCGAGCAGCGAAGCGCCAAAGGAGTGGGCCGCCCTGCAAGGCGAGGCTGCGGCCAGCCAACCAGTGGCTGAGCCGTTGGAGCTGCGTTGGTGGGACAGTTTCCATGATGCGCAGTTGAGTGCGCTGATCCAGAAGGTCGCCGAGCGCAACCTCGACCTGCAGATGGCCAGCGCGCGCCTGCTGCAAAGCCGCGCCCTGCGCAGCACCGTGGCCGCCGACGAAATGCCTTCGGTGGACGTGAATGCCGGCTACAGCCGTGCGCGCAACAGCGCCGAAGGTTTGAGCGATCCGTCGGGCAAGGCGGGCAAATCGGCCTTCAACCTCTGGCAGGGCGACCTGGTCGCCGGCTGGGAGCTGGACCTGTGGGGCCGTGTGCGGCGCCAGGTCGAGGCGGCCGATGCCAGTGTCGAAGTGGCTGAGAACGACCGCCGTGGGGTGCTGCTGGCCTTGCTGTCGGAAACCGCCGGCAACTACATCCAACTGCGCGCCGTGCAGCACACCCTTGAGGTGACCCAGGACAACCTCAAGGTTGCCCGTCACAGCCTGAAACTGTCCGAAGACCGCCAGGCCGAGGGTGTTGCCACGCGCCTTGATGTGGCCCAGGCCAGCGCTCAGGTGGCGTCGATCGAGTCGCGCCTGCCCAGCCTGGAAGCCCGCCGCGACGACCTGATCAACGCCCTCAGCCTGCTCGCCGCCGAACCGCCGCGCAGCTTGCAGGCCGAGTTGCTGCAGGGCGGCGAACTGCCCACGCCGCAGCAGAAGTTTGCCATCGGCTTGCCGTCCGAACTGGCCGAGCGCCGCCCGGACATCCGCCAGGCCGAAGCTCGCCTGCATGCGGCCACCGCCAGCATCGGCGTGGCCAAGGCCGACTTCTACCCGAGCATTCGCCTGTCGGGCAGTGTCGGTTTCCAGGCCATGCAGTTGTCCGATTTCGGCGCCTGGGATTCACGCCGTTTTGCCTTTGGGCCGCAGCTGTCGCTGCCGATTTTCGAGGGTGGGCGGCTCAAGGGCACGCTGGAGCTGCGCGAAGCCCAGCAACAGGAAGCGGCGCTGAACTACCGCAAGGTGGTGCTGGGCGCCTGGCATGAGATCGACGACGTGCTGCGCCTGTACAACGCCAGCCAACTGCGCCGCGACCACTTGGCCGAGGCGGTGCGGCAGAACCGCATCGCTTTGGAGACTGCGCAGCGCCAGTACGTGGAAGGGGCGGTGGACTTTCTCAATGTGCTGACCGTGCAGGGTGCGCTGCTGGCCAGCGAAGAGCAGTGGATCGACAGCTCGGCGGCGGTGTCGCAGGCGCTGGTGGGGTTGTACAAGGCCCTGGGTGGCGGCTGGCAGGCGTTCGACCAGGAACTGTGTTCGCCAGCGCGCCACATACCCTGTGGGAGCGGCTTTAGCCGCGAAGCAGGCAACGCGGTGGATGGCACCGGCTCTGCCGGTGTTCGCGGCTAAAGCCGCTCCCACAGTTCGATGAGGGGCGACTTGTCCCGCGATGGCTTCAGAGCGGTCGCAACAATCCGAACCGCTTGCGCAGCACCCAATCCAGCAGCCTCTGCGGCAGCACCCGCGCCATCAACGGCAACGCCGTGCTGCCATTGCCGATACGCACCAGCGCCGGCACTGGCGACTTGCGCGTAGCGGCCAGCAAGCGCTGGGCAAACACCGCCGCCGAAGTCGGTCGATCCTGCGAAGCCCGCGCCCGGGCCTGCACCTGCTCACGCAACGGCCACCACGGTGAATCGCTCGCCAGCACCTGTTCTGCCTGTTGCTGGGCATTGCTGGCGAACTGCGAGGCAATCGCCCCCGGCTGCACTTCCATCACCCGGATACCGAACGGCGCCAGCTCCAGGCGCAGCGCGTCGGTCAGCCCATGCACCGCCGCCTTCGAGGCGCAGTAGGCACCGGCGAATGGCGTGACCAGCACGCCCGAGACACTGCCGATGTTCACCACCAGCCCACGCGAACGGCGCAGCAGCGGGAACAGCGCACGGGTCACGCCCACCAGGGCGAAGACGTTGGTTTCGAACTGTTGGCGCATGGCCTCGACACCGCCGTCGAGCAGTGGGCCCATGGCGCCGTAGCCGGCGTTGTTGATGAGGATGTCGAGGCCGCCGTGGCGGTCTTCCAGCTCGTCGGCCAGGCGGGTCAGTGCCTCGCTGTCATTCACATCCAGTTGCCGTGCGGCGAAGCCGGCGGCGAGCAGGGTGTCGACATCGTCGAGCTTGCGGGCGGTGGCCCAGACTTCGTGGCCGGCATCGCGGAAGGCGTCGGCCAGGGCGCGGCCGATGCCGCTGGAACAGCCGGTGATGAGGACGGTGGTCATCTTTGAGGCCTTTCATGAAGGGAGGTTTGTGTTGGCTGTTCTGGCCTCTTCGCGGGTAAACCCGCTCCCACAGGTATCGCACAGGCCTTGAATACTGTGGGGTACCTGTGGGAGCGGGTTCATCGAAGCGTCGAACCGCCGCGAAGAGGCCGGTACAGGCAAAGCATCAATTGGCGAATGTACCCTGCAGATGCTCGGCACGAAACTCCAGGGTCTGCGGCCGATACCCCGAACGCAGCGGCGGCAACGGCAGACAGTCGCTCCACTCGCTGCCCGGCTGCAATTCGCCCGGGCCGCGATAGCGCGGTGCTGCATAGGTGTTCTCGGCAAGGTTCACGGTATCGCCCGGGGCATAGGCGCCCACGCGCCAGCGCAGCTCTGACAGGGGGACGTTGTTGCCGTTCTTCATGCGCACCTGCAGGGCGCGGTCGGCGGGGCATTGATCGGGGGCGTAACTCAGACGCAGATCGAGGCGCGCCAGTTGCGACGCTTCGCGGTTGTCTTGCCAGGCGACGCCCAGTGCCACCAGCCCCAGGCCGCACACGGCCGCCAGGGAAATCGGCAGGGCCTTGGCCGGGTAGCGCAGCAGCAGGACCAGCCAGGTGAGGACGAGCAGGGCGCCGATGATCATGGTGGAGCAGGCCTTGGTGGCGGGGGTTTGACCATCTTGAAGCGGCAAGCTGCAAGCTACAAGCGGCAAGAAAGAGCGGAGCGGCGGTGAATCGGAAATCGTCGACTCAACGCAGCCCTGCTTTTTCTTGCCGCTTGCCGCTTGCCGCTCTTACTGCGCGATGGTCTTCACCGATACCCCACGCTCCACCGGCGTGGAAGTACGCCCATACACATCCTCGAAGCGCTCGATATCATCCTCGCCCAGGTAGCTCCCGGACTGCACTTCGATGATCTCCAGCGGGATCTTGCCTGGGTTGCGCAGGCGGTGCACCGAGGCGATCGGAATGTACGTGGACTGGTTCTCGGTCAGCAGGAACACGTTCTCGTCACAGGTCACCTCGGCGGTGCCGGACACCACGATCCAGTGCTCGGCGCGGTGGTGGTGCATCTGCAGCGACAGCGCGGCGCCCGGCTTGACGGTGATGTGCTTGACCTGGAAGCGCCCGCCCATGTCCACCGAGTCGTACGAGCCCCACGGGCGGTACACCTCAAGGTGGTTCTGGGTCTCGCTGCGGCCCTGGGCATCGAGGGTGTTGACCAGTTGCTTGACCCCCTGAACCTTGTCCTTGTGGGCGATCATCATGGCGTCCTTGGTCTCAACCACCACGATGTTCTCAAGGCCGATCACCGACACCAGCTTGCCGTTGCCGTGGATCATGCAGTTGTGGCTGTCCTGCACCACCACGTCGCCCTTCGTGACGTTGCCGTTGTCGTCTTTTTCGTGCACGTCCCACAGCGACGACCAGCAGCCCACGTCGCTCCAGCCGGCCGACAGCGGCACCACGCAGGCGCGCTGGGTCTTTTCCATCACGGCGTAGTCGATGGAGTTGTCCGGGCAGCAGGCAAAGGTGGCTTCGTCGATGCTCAGCACATCGTCCGCTTCGTCACTGCGTTCCAGGGCCAGCAGGCAGGTGTCGTAGATGTCCGGGTCGTGTTTCTTCAGCTCTTCGAGGAAACGGCTGGCGCGGAACAGGAACATGCCGCTGTTCCAGAAGTAGCCGCCGGCACGGACGAACTCGGCGGCGCGCTTTTCGTCGGGCTTTTCGACGAACTGCGCCACCCGGGCCACGCCTTCGGGCAGCAACGCATCCTGGCTTGAGCGGATGTAGCCGTAGCCGGTCTCGGGCTTGGTCGCCGGCACGCCGAACAGCACCATCTCGCCGCGCTCGGCGGCCACGGTGGCCAGGGCCAGGGCGCGTTGCAGGGCCTTCTGGTCCTCGATCACGTGGTCGGCCGGGAGCACCAGCATCAGTTCGTCACGGCCTTCGTTGACCAGCTTCATGGCGGTCATCGCCACCGCCGGTGCGGTGTTGCGGCCGAAGGGCTCCATGAGGATGGCCTGGGTTTGCAGCTTCAGCGCGCCCAACTGCTCCTGGACGATGAACTTATGGTCCTTGTTGCAGACCACGATGGGCGTGTCCATGCCGTCGAACACCAGGCGCTGGATGGTCTGCTGGAACAGCGTGTGCTCGCCGGTCAGGGCCAGGAACTGCTTGGGGAACTGCTTGCGCGACAAAGGCCACAGACGCGAACCGCTACCACCAGAAAGAATTACCGGGATCATGTTGTTTCTCCAATAAGGTCGTTAAGAGGCAGGGATCAGTTAGTGGACACTGGGCGGGTGACCCAGACCGGCGACAGGCTGCTGCCGGAGCCGGTGACATACAGCACGGCCGCTTCGCCGCGCTCCAGGGCGACGGGTTTGACGTCGCCGACTTTCTTGTCGCCTGCATACAGCGCGAGGTTGACCTTCACCGGGTTGATCTCGCGCTCGCCACGGCCCTTGGCCGCCACCGGCTTGACCACTTCGGTCTTGCCGTCGGCGGTTTTCAGGGTCAGTTGCTGGTCGCTGAGGTTCTGCACGCGGACCAGGGCTTTCTGCTTGTTCTTGAACGGCGGCTCTTCGATCAGCTGCGGGTTGCCGCTGGCGTTGTTGACCAGGGTGTAGTACTTGTCGGCGGCCAGCTTGACCGGGACGTTCTTGCCGCCGACCTGGGCGGTGTAGTCACCGCCGGGCAGGAAGCTGAAGTCGCTGCTGGCCTGGGCGCCGACATGCTTGATCTGGGTATTGCCCACGCTTGCCGCAGTAGGGCTGCTTGCGGCGTTGTACAGGCGCACGAAGGTCGAGCCTTTCGGCGCACTCGGGCCGTACAGGGCGGCGTCGGCACCGGCGAAGGCCTGCATCGAGGCCAGGGTCAGGCCGGCAGCGAGGGTGAGGGCTTTGGCAATGGAAGTCTTGGTGGTCATGTGCGTGTTCCTCTCTATCTTCAGTGGTCCGTCCGGTTGGACGACAGGGCCAGGTTTTCTTCGGATTTGCGGGAGTTCTTCAGCTGCGCGATCCACTGCGGATCGAAGGCGCTGAGGTCGTTCTTCATTGGCAGATATCGTTCGGGGAATTCCCACACCACAACCTGTGGCGGGGCGTTCTTGAAGGCGTCGCTTTGCAGGTACTTGAGCATCGGCAGCAGCGGGCCGTGGCCGTCTTCGGCGTAGTTGGCGACGTCGCTGCGCAGGGCCTGCTGCAGGGCGCCGAGGAAGTTCCAGTGCGGGTTGGCGCTGTAGCTGGTGCCCACCAACGCCACCGGGATCTGGCTGTCGTCGAACAGCGCGTCGTCGCCGCTTTCGCCTTCGGCCTGCACCGGTTGGGTCTTGCGCTGCTGCAGGGTGTCCGGGGTGGGCAGCAGGTTGCTGAACAGCGGGTCCAGCGGCAGGAAATTGGTCAAATCACCTTTGTACGGCGCGCTGGCGCCGGCCTCGGTGATGTACGCCTGGGGTTCGCCGCTGAGCAGGCCCTGGCGGTTGACGGCTTCGGCCAGGGATTGCGCGACCACCTCGGCGCCCAGCGGCGTCCAGTGGGTGTCGGTGCGCAGGAACACCTGGCCACGGGCCTTGGCTTGCTCCAGCGGGGCCAGCAGGTCGGGGGCGAACACATTGGCCTGGCGCACCTGGGCGTGGAACTGGTTGAACAGGTCATCGTGCAGGCTGGCCGGGGTCTCCTTGCCGAGGTACTCGGCATACAGGCGGGCCTTGGCCGGGACGATCGCCAGCACCAGTTGCACACCCTGGCGCTGCAAGGTGTCGCGGATGCCGCGCACCAGCGCCAGGTTGTCCTGCATCTGCTGTTGCGCGTCGACGGCGGGCTTGAACTCTTCGTCGCTGAACAGCCATTGGTCGCGGCCCAGCACCACGCCGGGGCGGCCTTCATTGAACAGCTTGAAGTCCAGCGCGGCCCACAGGTTGGTGCCGATGCGCTTGATCGGGAATTGCTCGTCGTAGTGGGTTTCGGCAGCTTTGGCCAGCTTGCCGTCGAGCAGGGTCATCTGCCCGGTGCGGGTGAAGCTGTCCAGGCCACCGACCGACCAGGCGCCCAGCCCGACCAACAGGCCCATGAACGACAGCGAGTAGGTGATGCGAAGTGTCCGGTTCATGTGTCGGGCCTCAGAACTGGAAGTACAGGAAGGGTGAGTAGCTCTGCGCCGAGAGCTTGAGCACCGAGGCGATGAACAGCAGCAGCACCAGGGCGCGGGTCATGATCCGCGTCCAGTCCAGGCCGACCGAGCCATCGGCGTTGATCTGCACCGGGGTGGCCCTGGGGGCAGGCGCGGCATTGCGGTAGAAGTCGCGCAGGCCGAAGAACGCCAGGCTCAGGTAGGCCACGACCAGGGTCGCGACTTGCAGGCCAGTGAGGTTGGCGCGGTTGAGTTCCGACAACTGCCAGTCGCCGAAGCTGAACATGGCGCCGTACATGCGGCCGGCCACGTGCAGGTTCTCGGCGCGGAAGATCACCCAGCCGACCACCACCAGCAGGAAGGTGAAGGCCCATTTCACCGGGTTGAAGCGCTGCGGGTTGGTGTCCAGGCCCAGTGCGCGTTCGATGGCCAGCCACAGGCCGTGCCAGGCGCCCCAGATGATGTAGGTGAAGTTGGCGCCGTGCCACAGCCCGCCCAGCAGCATGGTCAGGAACAGGTTGCGGTAGGTGTTGAAGGTGCCTTTGCGGTTGCCGCCCAGGGTGATGTACAGGTAGTCGCGCAGCCAGGTGGACAGGCTGATGTGCCAGCGCCGCCAGAACTCGGTGATCGACTGGCTGATGTATGGCTGCTTGAAGTTCTCCATGAAGCGGAAGCCCATCATCAGGCCCAGGCCGATGGCCATGTCGCTGTAGCCACTGAAGTCGAAGTACAGCTGCGCGGTGTAGGCCAGCGCACCGAGCCAGGCATCGCCGGTGGTGGGGTTCTGCAGGGCGAAGCAGTGGTCGGCGACCACCGCCAGGGTGTCGGCGATGAACACTTTCTTGATGAAGCCCTGCATGAAGCGGGTGCAGCCTTCGGAGAACTTGTCCAGGGTGTGGGTGCGGTTGTTGAACTGGTCGACCAGGTCCTTGAAGCGCAGCACGGGGCCGGCGATCAGGTGCGGGAAGATCGCCACGAACGCCGCGAAGTCGATCAGGTTGCGGGTGGCCGGGGTGTCGCCGCGGTACACGTCGATGATGTAGCTGATCGACTCGAAGATGTAGAACGAGATGCCGATCGGCAGCAGCACATGGGTGAGGATGAACGGCTCCAGGCCCATCGAGGTCATGATCGCGTTGAGGCTGTCGACCCCGAAGTTGGCGTACTTGAAGTAGCCGAGGATGCACAGGTCGACGCCCACGCCCAGCAGCAGCCAGCGCTGGGCGGGCTTGGTGCGTACGCCAGCGGCGCCCACCTTGAGGCCGATCCAGTAGTTCCACAGGGTCACGCCGGCGAACAGGGCGAGGAAGTCCACCCGCCACCAGGCATAGAAGATGTAGCTGGCAACCAGCAGCAGCAGGTTGCGATAGCGGTTCCCGCTCACGTAGTACAAGCCGAGGAAGACCGGCAGGAACAGGAACAGGAACACGTTGGACGAGAAGACCATCCCGGTTCTCCTAGTTATGCACAGCACCTGGGGCACAGCGCCCCCCAAACCCCCCAGCCGTGGACCGGGGAGCAACTTATTACTCTGTGGGAGCGGGTTTACCCGCGAAGCAGCCACCGAGGTGCCTGGCAAGGGCTTCGCCCTTGTTCGCGGGTAAACCCGCTCCCACAGGGATCTCCTATTTCTTTTGCTCTGCGCTCGGGTCGTAGACCCGGGTCAAATCACCGCCCAGCCTGAAGCTGTTGAACGGCTGCATGCCGTGCTTGCGCTTGAGGGTCTGGGCGTCGCAGCGGTACAGCTGGCACCAGGGTTCGAGCCAGGCGTACTTGCTGTCGATCTTCAGGTCGCCCATGTCCTGCTTCTCGCCGTTGCGGGTCTTGAACGCGCTGGGGTCTTTCGAGCCGTTCAGCACCTTCTCGCCCAGGCGGCGCAGGGCGTTGTTGTTCTCGCCGCGCACATCCACGCCATTGGCCTGGGCGAAGCTGGCGATCATCGCCAGCGGCGGCAGGGCGTAGTTGTGGTAGGCCAGGGCGCGCTGCTTGCGCTTGAGCTCGTTGGGCAGGAAGCCCTGGGCATCGACCTGGTTGGCGCCGACCCGGTATTCCTTCACGGCCCAGTCGAACAGGTCGCGCCGGTCGGTGGCCACGGCGGTGGCCATCACCGACCAGGCCGCCCAGTAGCTGTGGTTGTTGATCTTCTCCAGCGGCAGGTCGCTCCAGTCGCGCACGGTTTGCGAGGCCAGGCGGCCCAGCCATTTTTCGATGGCTTCGGCTTCGGCCTGGTGCGCGGCCAGCGGCTGCGAGTTGGAGAATTTCAGGCGCAACCACGAACCGCTCATGCTGCCCAGCGCCCATTTGCGCATGGACTTGCCGGTGTGGTTGTAGTCGGTGGACATCAGCGCGTCGGCGCGGGCCCAGCTGCCGAGCCAGTCCAGGGCGCAGTCGAGCTGGGCCGGGCGGCCGTCGCGCATGTACTGGCCGATCATCTTGCTCACGCCCTTCTCAAGGGTGGTGATGTCCTTGGTCGAGTCACGGAAGGCTTTTTCCGAGACGACATTGAGTGTCGCCCGGGCCTTGTCGGAACCCTCGTACTTGCTGCGAAACTGCAGCGAGCCGGTGTAGGGCCTGGGCGCCGCTTCGCAGCGGAAGTTGCCGTCGCCGGTCTTGAGCTTTTCGATGCCCTCGTAGTACCCCTGGGGCGGTACCAGCGCGGCCTGCGCCGCACCGCCGAACAGGGCGAGAGCGAGCAGGGCGGGAGCGGTCTTGTGGCTGATGGATGTCATGGTCGCCTCACTGGCCAGCTTGCGCGGTGTGTTGCGCGTTGCTTTCGAAGTTGTTGCGTTTGCACAGTTTCGCTTCGACTTTCTGGGTGCCGCTTTCCGGCCCCTGGACTTCCAGGGCCAGCAGGTTCTGGCCGGCCCAGTCTTCGTCCTCGCGCATCTGGAAGACGAAGCGGCCGTCGGTGTCGGAGGTCGAGGGCTTCTCGATCTTGATGTCCTCGTGGCGGCCATTGAGGTACCACAGGGTGGCCTGCAGCACTTTCACCGAGCTGTCCTCGAACTTGATGTCGAGCTGGTGGTTGCGGTTGACCAGGTCCTTGATCACGCCATTCCTGCCGTTGACCATCAGCTCGTTCTTGCCGGGCTTGAGGGTGGCGTTGGCGCTCATCTGCGCAGGGCGGCCGTCGCAGCCGTCGTCGAGCAGGCCGAGGATCTGCCGCCAGATGGTTTCCTGGTCCAGGCGGTACAGCGGGGAGAACTCCCAGATCAGGATCTTCGGTGGGTGGTTCTGGAACTCTTCGCTGCCCAGGTACTGGATCATCGAGCCCTCCAGGCCACCGCCGGGGAAGGCGACGTTGAGCACGTCGGCACCGATGTACTGCTCCAGAAAGCCCGAGAAGTTGTAGTTCTTGCCGCTGTGGCTGGTGCCCACCAGGGTGATCTGCGCGTTGCCCGAGTCGCCGAACAGGTCGTCGCCGCCGCTGGCGCCCTTGGGCTCGGTGGCGAACTGGTCCATGTACTGCACCGCGTAGCTGGTGCCGCAGAGCTGGCCGGCGACGTTGTGCAGGGTGCCGGTCTTGCCCATGCGCCCGGATTTTTTGGTCTCGAACTCCTTGCGCGGGATGCCTTCGAAGGCCGGCATGTGGTGCACGGTATCGGCCACGATCTTTGCCGCGCGCTCGGCACCGTAGGGCGTCCAGTGCTGGTCGCCACGGAAGTAGAAGTCCTTGCCCTGGTCGGCGGCGGCCAGTTGTTCGTTGGTCAGCGGCGACAGGTCGGGCACGTTGTAGCCCATCTTGGCGAAGCGGGCGAGCATGGCCTGGTAGTTGTGCAGGGCCTTCTGATAATTGAACGCGGCCTTCTCTTCGGGCTTGAGCATGTTGCGGTTCACCAGGCCACGGGTGGGCTGGTACACCACCACCAGCTCGACGCCGCGCTTCTTGAACGCGTCGTGCACCTGCTGCAGGCGTTTGTAGCCGCCGGGGGTGGTGTCGAACTCGGTGCGCAGGTCTTCACGGGTGCGGAACAGCCAGTCGCCCTGGGCTTGCACCAGGGTGGTGAAGTTCTGTTGGTAGCGCGTGGTATAGCGGCTGGCGTCATGGGCCTCGGGGCACAGTTGGCAGCAGGGCTCGGCGCTGAAGGTCGGCGCCTTGACGTCCTCGGCGCGCACGCCCTGGCTGATGGCCAGGAGGGCGGCGGACAGGCCGAGCAGTTTGATCAGGTGTGGGGTCATGGTCTGGGCTTCCTTAATCGATCATTTCGGTCTGGCGTTCGACCGGGTCGATCAGCACGGCCTTCTGCTGGCGCACCAGCAGGTCGAGGATTTCGTCCTGGCGCTCGCCCAGCACACCGTTGAAGCTGATGCCGTTGGCCTTGCGCGGCATCAGCATCGACACCTTGTACAGCTCCACCGACAGCGGCGAGTCGATCGACAAGGGGCCGGAGCCGTTGGCCGCCAGTTCACCGCCGACCACGATCAGCGACACCTTGGTGTCGAAGGGGTCGAGGGCGATGTCGCGGTCGGTGTCGGAGAGGTCCTTGATGTGCCCGTACACGCCCACCAGGCCATTGGCCATGGCGACGTTCTCGTACAGGCGGATGTTCACGCTGTTGCGCACGCGGATGCCGTGGCGGCGGTTGTTGATCAGCTTGTTGCCCCAGATCAGGTTGTCGCCGCTTTCGTACAAGGTGATGCCGTCGGTGTGGTTGCGGTAGATCTCGTTGTAGGCGATCAGGTTGTTGACGCTGTTACGGTCGATCACCACGCCCGAGAGCTTGTTGTCATAACTCTTGTTGTTGATGATCCAGCTGTCGTTGACCTCGCGGGAGACGATGATCCCGTGTTTCTTCTTGGTGCCGTACACGGTGTTGCCGGCGATGATCAGGCGGTGCGAGCGGTCGTGGGGGTCGATGCCGTAGACGATGTTGTCGCGGTAGGTGCTGTCCTTGACCACGAAGTCGCTGGTCTCGTAGCAGTAGAAGCCGTACCACATGTCGCTGAACTCGGAGCCTAAGATCCAGCCGGTGGGTTCCGGGCGGCCCATCTGCTTGGCCATGTTCGGCGTGTACTGCGAGATGCTCACACCGTAGGACTTGGACTTGGCGTAGCCGAAGCTGGCCATCTTGCTGTTGACGATGTAGGTCTCGGTGCCGCCCCAGCTGAGCAGGAACGGGCGGAACTCATCGGGCTTGCGGAAGGTTGCCGGGCCATTGGCCTGTTCACGCCAGCCGGTCACCTGGGTGTCGCTGACGAACAGCTTGCCGTCGTTGACGATGAACGCGCCGCCCTCTTCGGACAGGCGCAGCTCCTTGACCTTGCCGTCGATCTCCAGCACGCCCTTGCGCCCGACCACGATCGGCAGGCGCGCCAGGTATACACCCGGCGCGGTTTCGCGCAGGTACTGGTTGGGGACCTTCTTGCTCAGTTCCACAAGGTCGACATGCCCGTCGTCGATGAAGATCGCCTGGGGGATGCCGTGCTGGCGGCGCACCCATTCGGCGCCCTTGTTATCGCCGCCGATGAACTCCTTGAGGGTGTCCTCCTGGAGCATGCGGCGCACGCTGACCTTGCCCTTGTGCGCGCGGTCGATCTTCTGCTGCACGGCGGCGGCGGTGTAGCCGGACAGGTCGGGCAGCTTGGGCGGGTCCATCAGCAGCGGCTCGATCGGCGCGCTGGCAACGGTGTAGGTCTTGGCTTGTTGCAGCCCCTTGGCCATTTCCGGCTCGGCGGCCTGGGCCAGGCCTGCGGCCAGCAGCAGGGCGCTGGCCAGCAGGCTATGGCGAAGGTTCGGGTGCAGGTTCATGTCAAATCCTCTCCCGGCCTCAGAAGCGCCAGATCACGTCGACGAAGGCGCGGTGCATGTACGAGTCGGCTTCCTTGCCATAGGCGTCGCCTGGCTTGAACACACCGGCGCGCAGGCGCACCAGCGCCGAAGGCTCGTCGATCGACTGGCTGAGCGAGGCCGGCAGCAGGCCTTGCTTGAAGTACTTGGTCACGACCACGTCCATTTCCTGGCCGAGGTCTTTCTCGCCGTTGACCAGCGGGCGGTTCACGCCGCCGTCGTCGACCACCGCGTTGATGCCGCTGGAGCCGATGTTCTGCTTGCCGTCGACGCGCCAGAACTTGTGGTAGATGAGGCTGGCGTCGTAGTCGTCGCGCAGCTGCCAGGAGGTGAACAGGGTGGCTGCCTGCAGGTTGCCCAGCTCGCCGCGGAAGGCCTCGCCGAAGCGGTGCACGCGCGAGCGGGTGCCGGTGAAGTTGGAGCGGTTGCTCTCAAGGCCGGTCTGCTCGAAGTTGTTCGAGCCGTCGCTGCCCCCGCCGCCGCTGCCTCGGGCGTAGGCCGCGCCGACCTGCCAGTTGGGGTCCAGGCGCAGGCGGATGCCAAGGTCGGTGGCCCAGGCATTGACGTCGCCGCTCTGCTTGCCGGTGGCGACCTGGTCGTTGCCCACTGCCTGGCTGCTGAGGGTGTCGCGGTCGCCGGTCAGCCAGGTGAGGCTGCCCCAGTAGTTGACGGTGTGGTCGTTGCGCCAGTTGTAGGCGTCGCTGTTGGCTTCCAGGCCCAGCCAGGTGAGATCGCCCGTGCGGGTCTTGTCGAGGGCGTCGACGGTTTCGCCGGGGCTCTTCAGGCTGCCGCTGTCGTGGGTGTGGTGGGCGCGCACGCCGACCCAATGGCCGGGCGTCCACTGGGTGGCGACGTTGCCGAAAATGTGCGTGCGGTCCTTGTCTTCCGGGGCCAGCTCGGTGAGGTCGGTGCGGTATTCGCTGAAGCGCTGGGCCACGCCCAGGTCGGCCTTGAGCAGGGTGGTGTCGAAGGTCCAGTTCAGTGCTTCGATGTTGGTGTCGCGCCACATGCCATCGTCGCTGCGCAGGCGCTGGCGGCCCAGGCGCAGTTGCTCGCCGGGGTAGGCGGTGAGGCCGCTGTAGCCGACCCAGAACTCGCGCATGGCCAGGTAGCTTTTGTCCGGCTTGCGGCTGTCGTCGCCATTGTCGGTGGTGCTGCCGTCGTCGTTCTGGCGCAGGGTGTCGGTTTCGATGATGTCGGTGGCGGTGACCGCCTGGCCCATGGCGAAGGCGCTCCAGTTGCCACGCTCGCCGTACACCCAGGGGCGCAGGTCGAGGCCAAGGCCGTTGACGTCGCCGCCTGCGCGGGTGCCCAGGTCGCGGTCGTCCTCGGACTGGCCGGTGATCTTCACATCCAGGCCGAAGTTCTTCTGTGCGGTTTCGGCTGCCAGGGTCGGCATCGACCACAAGAGGGCGAAACTCAGGCCGATGCCGGCTTTCACGAAGGGGTTGAGCGTCATAGCGAATCCTCGGCGTCTACGGCTGTTTCGTCGTCTTGCAGGGCCTCGATGGCCAGGGTGCTGTTGGCGCCCTGGAACAGGCTGCTGCGCGCCTGTTTCTCCTGTGCCAGCAGTTGCTGGGCCTGGCTGCGCTGCTCGGGCGTGAGTTGCTGGTCGAGCTGCTGCAACAGCTCGCTCGACTGCGGTGTGGGGTTGGCCTGCGACAGCTGGGCGAACACCCAGGCATTGGTGGGCGCGGGGCGGATGCCATGGCCTTCGCTGAACAGCTGGGCGAGGGCGTAGTCGGCGCTGTTCTGCCCGCCACGGGCGGCGCTGAGCAGGTGGTCGACGGCTTTCTGCGGCTCTACGCTGCCCAGGTAGCCACGGCGGTAGAGCTGGCCGAGGTAGTAGTCGGCGCTGACTTCACCGGCGTCGGCGGCGGCTTGCAGGTGCTGTTCGGCCTTGGCGGCATCGGCCGGCACGGTCTTGCCTTCGTAGTAGAGGCGGCCCAGCAGCAGCTCGGCGCGCGGCTGTTCGGCTTCGCGGCCCTTGTCGATGTAGGCCAGCAACTGGTCGGTGTCGCCCAGTTCGGGGAAGTCGTAGAGCAGCTGCGCCAGGCTCACCCAGGACGCCGGGTTGGCCGGGGCGACTTGCTCCAGCAGGGCCTTGGCGGTCTTCTCGTCGGTCTGGCCGAGGCTGCGGTCGGCCAGCACGCGGGCGACGCTGTCGACCCGGGTGGCCGGCACCGTGCCACGGGCGTAGGCGGCCTTGAGCTGGTCGAGCAGGGCGGCCTGTTGCTCGGGCTGGGCGCGTTTCTGGTAGACGGTGGCCAGTTCGACGTAGCAGATGTCGGTGGTGGCCAGTGCGGCCTTGCAGATTTTTTCCACCTCGCCCAGGTGCTGGTCGTAGCTGCCCTGGGTGCGGTACAGCAGTACCTGGGCCAGGCCCGCCTCGGGGTTGCCGGCGGCGCGCCACTGGTCGATCTGCTGTTGGGCGTTGACCTTGGGGAAGCTCTGCGGGTACTGCAGGTAGAGCATCGCCAGCGGGATCAGGGTGTTGCCTTCGCCTTGCAGCGCGGCCTGTTTGAGCAGGCGCTCGGCCTCCTCGCGCTCGGCCTGGGTGCTGTCGGGCTTGGCCACCAGCAGGCGGCCAAGGCGGGCCTGGGCGCGGGGCGAGGTGGCGGCTGCCGCGCGGTAAGTGGCCTCGGCCTGCTTGAGCTTGGCCGGTTCGCGGGTGGCCACCTGGATATCGGCCAGGCCCACTTGCGCGTCGCTGTAGCCCAGGTCGGCCAGGGCCTTGTAGTTGCGCTCGGCGGTGGCGGTGTCGCCGCGTTTGAGCGCTTCGTTGGCCAGGCGCTGGTCAGGCAGGCCGGCGCAGCCGGCCAGGGTGATGGCCAGGGCCAGGGTGCATAGCCCGAGGCTGATGCAATCACTGTGGGAGCCGGCTTGCCGGCGATTGGCCAGTGCAGGCGCTACATCCGTTGGGCGAGTGCTGCGCACTCGATCGCCGGCAAGCCGGCTCCCACAGGTATCGGGGTGTCTGCTGGTCATCGGCATGATCCTCTTACAGCCCGCGGGCCACGGCCTTGTCGATCAGCCAGTTCAGCGACGGGCCACGGTCGCTGTTGACTGCGGCCGGGCGGCCGGCAAGTTCGGCCGGTAGGCCGTCGTCGGGCTTGATCTGCACGCGGATATCCGAGGCCAGGTTGTCGGTGTCCAGGCTGGTGCTGCCGACGATGCGGCCGCTACGCACCTCGTCTTCGCCGGCGATCTGGAAGTTGACTCGGGTGCCCGGCTTCACTTCGTCGAACTGGCGGTAGCTGAAGCGCGCTTCGACCATCGGGTTGCTGGTCCGCGGGATCAGCGCGAACACCGGCTGGCCTTTGCTGGCGTACTGGCCGTCATCCACCAGCTGGCGCGACACCACGCAGTCGCACGGGCTGGTGAGGGTGCCGGAAAGCTGCTTGCCGAACAGTTCCTCGACCTTGGCCGGCTCCAGCTGCGCGTCGTCCAGGTGGCCCTTGAGCAGGTCGAGCATGCTGGTGTTGAAGGTCGCCAGCGGTGCGCCCTTGGCCACCGGGGTGCCGTTCTCGACCAGGCTCTGCACGCTGCCGTCACGGGGCATGGTGACGGTGGTGGTGGGGACCGCGACCACGCCGGCTTCGGCATGGCTGACGAAGTACAGGCCGTACAGCGACTTGGCGACGAAACCAAAGGCCACCAGGCCGACCACGAATACGCCGGCGGTGACGGTGACCGCCCGCAGGCGGCCGAAGGCCGAGAGGCCGGAGCCTGTGTTGTTCTGCTTGCGCGCCTTGGTGAAGTTGTCGCGTTGCAGGGTGCTGAGCACGTCGCCGACGCTGATCAGTTCACCGGACAGGTGGCTGGTGATGATGTGGCGCAGGGTGGCGATGTCGCGCGGCTCCAGGTTCTGGAACTCGGTGCCGGTGCGGCCGCTGTCGCGGCTGCTGGTGCGCACCAGCAGCTCGACGTCCATCGACAGCCCCAGGTTGTCGACCACGAACTGCAGGCGCCCGCGCAGCACTTCGCCTTCGGCGAGGGGTTTCTTGGCGTGGAAGGACAGGCCCCCGGCGGAAAGATCGTCCACCTTCACATCGTGCGGCTCGCGGTTGCCGTCCAGGTAGCGCAGCTTGGCGGGGATGCGGACCCGGGCGTGCTGGCGCTGCGCTTCGGACTCATGCACGACATTGACGTTCACGGCGGTATTCATGGCGATTTCGTTCCTGTTATCCGATCCGGGTTGGGCTCACACGACCATGAACAGCACGGCGACGAAGATGCTCGCGGCCGAGAAGGTCATGGTCCGCGAGGACCAGGTGTTGAACCATTGTTGAAAGCTGGCGAGGTCGCGCTTGAGGGCAGTGGGCTGGCGGGTCCAGGACTGCCTGTCGAGGCGGAAGAACACGTAGATCTTCATCAGCGCGCCGACGATCTGGTTGTAATAGAGAATCAGCGGGTAGGCGGGGCCGACGCTGTGGCCCGAGCACAGCAGCATGATCGTCAGGATCAGGCGGGTGATGCCGATCCACAGCAGGTACACCAGCAGGAACTGCAGGCCGAACTTGAAGCTGGCGATCACTGCCACGGTCAGGCCCAGCAGGCTGGTCCACATCGACACGCGCTGGTCGAACAGCACGATGCTGGTGAACAGCCCCAGGCGCTTGAGGCCGAGGCCGAGGGCGCGGGAGTTCTGCCGCAGGTTGTTGCCGTACCAGCGGTACATCAGCTTGCGGCTGGCCTTGACGAAGCTCTTCTCCGGCGGGTGCTCGACCGTGTTGATCGCCGCGTCCGGCACGTAGAAGGTGTCGTAGCCCAGGCGCATCAGGCTGAACCAGCTCGACTTGTCGTCGCCGGTGAGGAACTTGAAGCGGCCCAGGCGCCAGTGCATCAGCGAGTCGCTTTCCACATCGGCGATGAACTCGGGGTCGGTCACTACGCTTGCGCGGAACATCGACATGCGCCCGGTCATGGTCAGCACGCGCTTGGAGAGGGCCATCGAGCACATGTTGATGTGGCGCTGGGCGAAGCGCAGCTTGTGCCACTCGCTCATGATGTAGCCGCCGCGCACTTCGCAGAATTCGTTGGTGGTCAGGCCGCCGACGTTGGGGTAGAGCTTGAACCAGGGCACGGTCTTGCGGACCACGCCCTCGCCGAGCACGGTGTCACCGTCGATCACCGCCACCACGGCGTGGTCGTCGGGCAGCATCCGCGAGATGGCGCGAAAACCGTAGGCCAGGCCGTCGCGCTTGCCGGTGCCGGCGATGCGCACGATGTCCAGGGCGACGTGGGCGGGCGGGTTGTACTTGGCCCACAGGCTCTTCACCAGCAGTTCGTCGGACTTTTCCACCAGCGAGCAGACCACGGTGGTGGGGAAGCCGCAGTCGATCGCCTCGCGGATCACCGAGCTGTACACCTGGGCGGTGGTCAGGGCGTCGATGCGAAAGCTGGTGACCATCAGGTACACGTGCGACGGGTCGGCCGCGGAGCCCAGCTTCTGCACCTTGCGGCGCAGGTAGGGGTAGACGATGTACAGGAAGATCATGCCGCGGATGAAATGGGTGGCGCCCATGGAGTAGCGCCAGATGCCGACAGCACCGACCAGGAAGATGAAGTGCTTCGACTGCGAATCGAAGATATCGCTGGGCAGGGCCAGGGCGATCAGCATGAGCAGGCTCATGTAGAGCAGCCAGCCGGCGCACTGCAACAGCACTGTCTGGAACCTTTGCATGTTCGGCATCCGTCGAGAATTCGGGGGTGGACGGGCGGCGCGCTGGGGAGGGATGCGCCGCCCGGCCGGGGTTACCAGCAGATACCTTCGGTACGGCTGGTGGTGCAGGTTGGCTTGCTCATGAACCCGACCAGGTCGATCACTTGCTTGCCTTCCGGCGCTTGCTGGGCGAGGGCGCGGAACTGCTCGTCACGGTTGCCCAGGACGATGATCTCGGCGTCGTTGACCACCTGCTCGAAGTTGGCGTTGAGCAGCGAGGAAACGTGGGGGATCTTCGACTCGATGTAGTCCTTGTTGGCGCCGTGCACTCGGGCGTACTCGACGTTCTGGTCGTAGATGTCGAGCTGGTAGCCCTTGCCGATCAGGCGCTCGGCCAGTTCGACCAGCGGGCTTTCGCGCAGGTCGTCGGTACCGGCCTTGAAGCTCAGGCCGAGCAGGGCGACCTTGCGCTTGTCGTGGCTTTCGATGATGTCGAAGGCGTTCTGTACCTGGGATTCGTTGCTGCGCATCAGCGAGTCGAGCAGCGGTGCCTTCACATCCAGGCTTGCGGCGCGGTAGGTGAGGGCGCGCACGTCCTTGGGCAGGCACGAGCCGCCGAAGGCGAAGCCCGGGCGCATGTAGTACTGGGACAGGTTGAGCACCTTGTCCTGGCAGACCACGTCCATCACGTCGCGGCCGTCGACGCCCACGGCCTTGGCGATGTTGCCGATCTCGTTGGCGAAGGTGACCTTGGTGGCGTGCCACACGTTGCAGGTGTACTTGATCATCTCGGCCACTTCGATCGGCTTGCGGATCACCGGGGCGTCGAGCTCTTCGTACAGTGCTTGCAGCACGTCGCCGCTGGCGCTGTCCAGTTCGCCGATGACGGTCATCGGTGGCTGGTCGTAGTCCTTGATCGCGGTACTTTCACGCAGGAACTCGGGGTTGACCGCGACGCCGAAGTCGACGCCGGCCTTCTTGCCCGAGCAGTCTTCGAGGATCGGGATCACCACGTTCTTGACGGTGCCCGGCAGCACGGTGCTGCGCACCACGATGGTGTGGCGGCGGCTGGTGTCGCGCAGTACGTAGCCGATTTCGCGGCACACCGACTCGATGTACTCCAGGCCCAGGTCGCCGTTTTTCTTGCTCGGGGTACCGACGCAGATCATCGACACGTCGCTGGCACGGATGGCTTCGGCGAAATCGGTGGTGCCACGCAGGCGGCCATTGGCCACGCCCTGTTGCAGCAGTGCTTCCAGGCCCGGCTCGACGATGGGCGACTTGCCCCGGTTGATCAGGTCGATCTTGGTGCTGGACACGTCCACACCAATTACTTCATGGCCGCGTGCCGACAGGCAACCGGCACAGACTGCACCCACATAACCCAAACCAAAGATGCTGATACGCATCGTATTCACCTCGTGTGTTTATCACGCCAGCCCTTCTTCGAAAGAGCCAGCCGGGTTGATTGACCAGCAGTTTTCGGGCGCACGGCTCCCTGGCGAATTGACACTTCACCGTGCGCAGGCATGAATAAATCCGGAGCGCAGAAAGTTATGCACTCAACGTTGGCAAGCTAAGGCCAGTATTAAAATGGCGTGCCCTGAAATGCAGCCGTCTTTATTGCAGTTCGCCGTATGCGTACTGCTGTGCTTGTTCTTTCAAGTGGATAAATCCTTTGAAATCAACCACTAGGACGTATGTTATGGGCGCTTCTCTCCTGCATGGATAATGGCTTTTGGCACTTCCTGTACCGCCTTTGAAGTTTGTTGGTTGTGCGCGATAGCGGCACTTTGTCATCTGTAAGTCATCTCTCACGCTGCGGCGCTTGAAACTTGTTACGGGTGCTATGAGCCATGCGGCGCGGTAGAAGTTCCTGGCCGGGTTCGGCGCGGATGAAAGATTTCTAAATATTTTTTCAGTGGCAAATACTTTCACTTTGATGGCACGCGCTAGTTTCACCCCCGTCTATAAAGGGCGAAAACCAAGCGGGATGGTTATATGCCAGCATTCGAAAATATTTTTCAAAATTCGTCAAAAAAGTACGAACGGTCTTATGGCGTTTTGCGATAAAGGTATTGGTGGTGGTTTTTTGGCGTCTGTTGTTTGGCGTTTCAGATGGGGAATGTGCCCCGTTGCAGGGCAGCACAGGGGCTGCTTTGCAGCCCTTTCGCGGCACAAGGCCGCTCCTACAGAAACGGCGCGGTCCCTGTAGGAGCGGCCTTGTGCCGCGAAAGGGCCGCGAAGCGGCCCCAAGGCCATCAGCCTTCGGCGTGATCGCGCAGGAACACCAGGTGATCGGGCTTGGACTGCTCGGTGCTGTAGTAGTAGCCCTGCACATCGAAGCGCTTGAGCTGCTCGGGATCGTTGATGCGCTGCTCGATCACGAAGCGGCTCATCATCCCGCGGGCCTTCTTGGCGTAGAAGCTGATGATCTTGTACTGGCCGTTCTTCAGGTCCTTGAAGTCGACATTGATCACCCGCGCCTTCAAGGCGCTCTTCTTCACCGCGCTGAAGTATTCGTTGCTGGCCAGGTTGAGCAACACGTCGTCACCCTGTTCGGCCAGGGCCTGGTTCAGCCACTCGCTGATGCGCGTGCCCCAGAAGGCATACAGGTCCTTGCCGCGGGCATTGGCCAGCTTGGTGCCCATTTCCAGGCGGTAGGGTTGCATCAGGTCCAGCGGGCGCAGCAGGCCGTAGAGGCCGGAGAGCATACGCAGGTGGTCCTGGGCATAGCTGAAGTCGTCTTCGCCGAGGCTTTCGGCGTCCAGGCCGGTGTACACGTCACCCTTGAACGCCAGCAGCGCCTGCTTGGCGTTGGCCGGGGTGAAATCCGGAGTCCAACTGCCGAAGCGCGCGGCATTGAGGCCGGCGAGCTTGTCGGAGAGGTGCATCAGTTCGCTGATCTGGGCCGGCGACAGCTCGCGCAACTGCAGGATCAACGCCTGGGAGTCGTCCAGGTACTGGGGCAGGGTGTAGCGCTGGGTTACCGGCGGGGTGTCGTAGTCGAGGGTCTTGGCGGGGGAAATCACCGTCAGCATCGGGTCGGCTCCTGGAATCAATCGGCGGATTCTACGGGGCTGGCGGGGCAACGCCAAACTATGGCGACGATAGCCTGGGCACATGGCCACGGAGTTTCGCCGGGTGTCGCGCTATAGTGCGCGGCATGCCTTCATGGAGACCGTTCATCGTGCGTATCGCTATTGCCCTGCTGGCCGGGCTGCTGAGCCTGGGCGCGCAGGCCGCCCCTGCAGATTTCGTCAGCTTCGAGCGCAGCCTGTGGCCCGAGAAACTCGACAGCCCGGCGTTGTTCGACGTGGCGTCGCGCGCCGAGATCCTTTCGTTTGCCCGGGTGCTGCATGAAAGCGAGATGCTCGATGAACAGGCATTGGCGGAGCGCCTGGGCTTGCGCCAGGTCAACCTGCCGGTGATCCGTGCGCTGCGGGCGCGCATGTGGCAGCGGCTGTGGACCAATTATCAGCAGGCGCAGCAGAGTTGCGAGCAGGATGCGTCGTTTTGCTATCCGCTGGAGTCAATGGCTGATTTACGCACTAAGTCGGCTACATTCGCCACAGAAGTCGGCAAGTTCTACGCAACTTGGATCGAGCCCAGTCACCAGTTCCACACCCGCTACCTGGACGAGCTGCTGCGCAAGGCGGCGGTGTTCCCGCAGACTTCCAGCGAGGTGGAAAAGCTGTCCGCGCGCGAGCGAAACGGCGATGAGCTCAACGACCGCATGTTCCTCCTCAGCTTCGTCGGCGGCCCCGGCCCAGTGGGCGGCAACACCGATGGCCTGGCCGACTATCTGCGCCGGCAGAAGCTCGACGGCATCTTCTTCGTGCTGGGCAATCGGCTGCAGCAGCGTCGTGACAGTGGGGCGCTGGCCGGGCTGTATGCAGGGCAGTGCGTGGGCATCCAGGGCTGGGAGTACCGCTCCCATGCCCAGTGGCAGGGCTGGCAGGACTCGCTGCGGCGCAGTCAGGCGCGGGTTCAGGCGGACCTGCCAGCGCAATATGTGCCGTTGTTCCGCCCGCCCTATGGGCAGCGGCGTGGGGATGGCGAAGCGTTCATGGCCAGCCAGCGGTTGCGGGTGTCGTTGTGGGATATCGATGCCCAGGATGACGGGCCGTTGACCGCCGAGGCTTCGGCGCAGCGGGTGATGACCTTGATGCTGCTGTGGCGCAAGGGGGTGATCCAGTTCCGTGACCACCTGCCCAAGGCGCAGCCGGCGCTGGAGTGGCTGTTGCAGCATACGGCGCAGAGTGGGATTGGTTGGGAGGGGTGTCGGGAGTATGGGGTGGGGGAGTAGGTTTGGCTGTTGATGGCGTGATGGCGTGATGGCGGCTAGGTGTAGGGCGATGGATTTGCAGCGCCTATGAGATCGAGCGCCGCCCGCGCGGCGCTTCGCGGGTAAACCCGCTCCCACAGTTTGTTTCGGGCCAATTATGCCTGTGAGGGTACCGCTGCCCGCCTTGGCGCATGCCTTGAGTCATGTGGGGCGGCAACAACGCCCACGCTGAAATTGTGTCGAGCCAACAAGGCGGACAAGGTAATGGCACAGAAGAGACTGGCCCAAAACAGACTGTGGGAGCGGGTTTACCCGCGAAGCGCCGCGCGGGCGGCGCTCGATCTCATAGGCGCTGCAATGTCCGAACGGATCACCAAAAAATCCAGCCCAAACACCGCATTTGATCTCTGAGCGTAGTCCTACCCAACCCTCACGCCAAGCCCTGTTCGTCAATCGGAAAAATAAACTTCATCTGTGCGTAAAAAGACTTTTTACCGTCATGGTTTTTGCGGTATCAAGGAACCAGACAGCCGAAACCTGCAGCACAGGTGGCGTCATCCACGCCAGCCTTGCCAGGTGAAATCCCCGCCCGTAACAACGCGGATACGGGGGAAACGGCAGTCACTTTGCGGCGCAGCCGTATGCGCCGTGTGGCTTTCACATAAGGTGACCGAGTATGGATGACCAAGGACGCAACCCTTCCTCCAACCAGCCAATCCTGTATGTGCTCGATACCAACGTCCTGATTCACGACCCTAACGCCCTGCTCAACTTCGAGGAGCACCACGTCGCCTTGCCGATGACGGTGCTGGAGGAACTCGACAAGCTCAAGACCGGTAAACACACCATCGCCGCCGAATGTCGCCAGGCCATCCGCCTGATCGACCAGACCCTGGGCGACGCCTCGCCCAGCGATGTCGAGAAGGGTGTCCCGATCCAGCGCGGCAAGAGCGGGCCCAAGGGCTTCCTGTCCATCCTCATGAGCACGCGCAACGAGCCGAACCGCCTGCTCCCCGAAAACCTTGCCGACAACATCATCATCAACCAGTTGCTGGACCTGCGCGCCAAGCGCCCGGACCTGGACGTGGTGCTGGTCACCAAAGACATCAACATGCGCCTGAAGGCGCGCGCCTGCGGGATTGCCGCCGAGGACTACAGCACCGACCAGCTGGTCGACGACGTGTCCTTGCTGTCCAAGGGCTACCACTCGGTCACCGGCTCCTTCTGGGACCGGGTCAGCAAGGTCGACACCCGTCAGGAGCGGGGCCGCACCTGGCACCGGGTACAGATGATCGACAACCTGCCGGCTGTGCACATCAACGAGTTCATCATCGATGAGCAGGGCTTCGTCGGTTGGGTCAAGGGCATCCGCGACAGCGAACTGCTGCTGCTCGACCTGCACCAGGAGCCGCTGCTGCACCAGGAGGCCTGGGGCCTGAAACCGCGCGACATCCATCAGAGCCTGGCACTGTTCGCCTTGCTCGACCCGGATATCCACCTGGTCAACCTGACCGGCGCCGCCGGTTCCGGCAAGACCATCCTGGCACTGGCCGCGGCCATCGAGCAGACCATGGTCAGCAAGCGCTACCGGCGCATCATCGCCACCCGCAGCGTGCAGGGGCTGGACCAGGAGATCGGCTTCCTGCCGGGCACCGAGGCGGAGAAGATGGAACCTTGGCTGGGCGCCATCACCGACAACCTCGAAGCCTTGCACATGGATGACGAGAGTACCCACGGCAGCGTCGAGTACATCCTCGAAAGGGTCCCGCTGCAGTTCAAGTCGATGAACTACATCCGCGGGCGCAGCTTCCAGCAGAGCCTGATCCTGATCGACGAGTGCCAGAACCTCACCCCGCACCAGATGAAAACCATCATCACCCGTGCCGGTGCAGGTTCCAAGGTGGTCTGCCTGGGCAACCTGGCGCAGATCGACACCCCCTACCTGTCGGCCACCAGTTCCGGGCTGACCTACCTGACCGAACGCTTCAAGGACTTCCCCCACGGCGTGCACATCACCCTGCAGGGGGTGCCGCGCTCGGTACTGGCCGAGTACGCCGAGTCGCATCTGTAACACTTCGCGGGGCAAGTCGCATCGGCATACCGTCGATGCGACTTGCCCCGCGATGCCCTCTGCTCAAACCTGACCCACGGGTTTACACTCTGCTTTCCCTTCACAGGAGCAGAGCTGTGCTGACTCATCTTGATTCCCAGGGGCGCGCCAACATGGTCGACGTCACTGAAAAAGCCGTGACCGCACGCGAGGCGTTGGCCGAGGCGCGGGTGCGCATGTTGCCGGCCACCTTGCGCATGATCGTCGATGGCGAACACCCCAAGGGCGACGTGTTCGCCGTGGCGCGTATCGCTGGCATCCAGGCGGCGAAGAAGACCAGTGACCTGATCCCGCTGTGCCACCCGTTGATGCTCACCAGCGTCAAGGTCGAGCTGGCGGCCGAGGGCGAGGACGTGGTGCATATCGTCGCGCGCTGCAAGCTGGCCGGGCAGACCGGGGTCGAGATGGAAGCGCTGACTGCGGCCAGTGTCGCCGCGTTGACCATTTACGACATGTGCAAGGCGGTGGACAAAGGCATGGTCATCGAGCAGGTGCGCCTGCTGGAGAAGGTCGGCGGCAAGAGCGGCCACTACAAGGTGGAGGGGTGATGAAGGTCAAGGTCATGTATTTCGCCCGCTATCGCGAATTGCTGGGCGTCGATGTCGAGCGGGTGGAGGGCACCTTCAAGGTGCTGGACGATGTGCGCCAGGCCCTGGTGGCCAAGGGCGGGCAGTACGCCGTGCTGGCCGAGCAGAACCTGATGTGCGCGCGCAACGAAGAGCTGTGCAGGCTCGATGAGCCGCTGGAGGAGGGCGACGAAGTCGCGTTCTTCCCGCCGGTGACCGGAGGCTGAGCATGGCCGTACGTGTGCAGGAGACGGCGTTCGACCCGGGGCTTGAGGTCAACGCCATGCACGCCGCCAACGTCGGCGTGGGTGCGGTGGTCGGCTTTGTCGGCTATGTGCGCGATTTCAACGATGGCCAGGACGTGGCGGGGATGTTCCTCGAACACTACCCGGGCATGACCGAGAAGGCCCTGGCCAAGATAGTGGTCGAGGCCGAGCAGCGCTGGCCGCTGCTCAAGGTCGAGGTGTTGCACCGCATCGGTGCGCTGGAGCCGGGCGAGCCGATCGTGTTCGTCGGGGTGGCCAGCGCACACCGCCAGGCGGCATTCGACGCCTGCAATTTCATCATGGATTACCTCAAGACCCGGGCGCCGTTCTGGAAGAAAGAACAGACCGGCGACGGCCCGCGCTGGGTCGAGGGCAAGCAGAGCGATGAGGACGCTGCCCGGCGCTGGTGAGTCAGCTTTTTCGGGGCGTGCATTTCGTCTCGGAGGTGGTTGAGTTTCAAGACACAAAAGTCCAGTATGGAATCATAAGTACAAAATGATTCCATACGGCCTTGCGGCCTTTGTCTTTACCTCTGTCTTGCACCACAACCTCCAATAATGAGCGAGCGAGATTCCGATGAAGAAAATCACCCTGATCAGTGGTCTGGCCTTGGGCCTGTTGGCCGGCAGCAATCTGTTCGCCGCCGAGCCGGTGCTGCGTATTGGCATCGAGGCTGCCTACCCGCCGTTTGCCTCGAAGAACGACAAGGGCGAAATCGTCGGTTTCGACTATGACATCGGCAACGCCCTGTGCGCGCAGCTGAAGGTCAAGTGCGTGTGGAACGAGGTCGAGTTCGACGGGCTGATCCCGTCGCTGAAGGTGAAGAAGATCGACGCCGCCCTGTCGTCGATGACCATCACCGACGAGCGCAAGAAGTCCGTGGATTTCACCCACAAGTACTACTTCACCTCGTCACGGCTGGTGATGAAGAAGGGCGCGGCGGTCGATGACCAGTACCAGAGCCTGGTCGGCAAGACCATCGGTGTGCAGCGCGCTACCACCACCGACCGCTACGCCACCGAGGTGCTCGAGCCCAAGGGCGTCAAGGTCAAGCGCTATAGCAACAACGAAGAGATCTACATGGACCTGGCATCGGGGCGGGTGGATGCGATCTTCGCCGACACCATCCCGCTGGATGACTTCCTGTCGATGCCCCGCGGCGCCGACTACGCCTTCGTCGGCCCGGAGCTGAAGGACCCGAAATACGTTGGCGAAGGTGCCGGCATTGCCGTGCGCAAGGGCAACGGCGAGTTGGTCAGCCAGCTCAACGGCGCCATCGACGCACTACGGGCCAGTGGCGAGTACCAGAAGATCCAGGGCAAGTACTTCAAGTCGGACATCTACGGCGACTGAGCCGCTCTGGGTTCAAGGCCTGAGCCGTTTCAGGCCTTGAGCTCCTTCAGGTGCTTGTACACCGTCGCCCGCCCCATCCCCAGCACATTGGCCACGTAGTTGGCCGCACTCTTGCCTTTGAACGCGCCCTCGGCATGCAGGGCCAGCACCAGCTCGCGCTTGTGGTCGCGGTTGAGCACGCTCAGGCTCAGCTGGTGCTCGCGCAGCCAGCCATTGAGGAAGGTGTTGATGCGCTCCTGCCAGTCGTCGCGGAACAGCGCATCGGGCTGAGGAATCAGCCGGCTCGGCGAGAGGAACAGGTCCAGCGCCGCCCGGGCGTTTTCGAACAGCGAGATATTCAGGTTGATGCACAGCACCGCCAGCGGCTTGCCTGCACTGTCGCGCAGCACGGTGCTCAGCGAACGGATCTTCTGCCCGTCCCAGTTGAGCTTCTCGTAGGGGCCGATGTTGGTTTCGTCGGTGCCGGGCTCAAGCAGGTCTTCCAGGGCGGCATCGTCGCCGATCTCGCGTTTGGACAGGTTGTTGGCGATGTAGTCGATTTTCTGGCTGCGCAGGTCGTGCAGCACCACCTCGGCATGGGGGAAGAACAGGGTGGCGATCGCGTCGGCGATGGCCCGGTAGTTGTCCAGGGCCGGGTCGGGGCTAGGTGAAGGCATCGGGGCAGGCTCCATGGGGTATCAGCGCCCTTGTGCCAAGGGCGCTGGGAGTGTGCCGCAATCACGGCGGCGCGTCATCCGTGCGGGCCTCAGCTGGCCTGTTGCAGGCGATACAGGGCATTGGCCAGGGCGATGTCCTCCAGGCCAAGGCCAATGGAGCGGAAGAAGGCGTGGCGCTGGTAGCTCGGCACGGGCGCCTGGCCGCTGAGCAGTTGCGCAAGGTCGCCGATGATCGCCTCGGGCCGCCAGCCGGTCTGCTCGGCGGCGATTAGCATTTCGCCGGCGCTGCCTGGGGTGGTTACCCGGTAATCGCAGTACACATCCATATGCTGCAGGCTGGCCGGGGGCACCTCATGGGCACGCACGGCATTGGTGCTGATCGAGGTGATCAGTGCCGGCTTGCTCAACTGGCCGGGGTCGATCACCGGGCCGGCCGAGGAGGTGCACAGCATGATCACGTCGGCATCGACCAGCGCCTGCTCCAGGCTGTCGGCCAGTTGCAGGCGATCGTCCAGGTCAGTCAGTTGCTGGCGTTGCGCGGCGCTTTGCTTGGCGAGGCTTGGCGAGAACAGGCGGATGTCCTGCCATTGGCGAAGGCCGCGCACGTAGTGCAGGTGGGCGCGGGCAATGGCGCCGCTGCCGATCACGGTCAGGCGCCGGGCCAGGGGGGGGGCCAGGGCGTCGACGGCCACGGCGGTGGTGGCGGCGGTGCGCGCGGTGGTCAGCTCGCCGGCATCGCACAGCAGCAGCGGCTGGCCGCTGTCCATCGACATCAGCAGGGTCCAGGCCGTTACCAGTGGGCCCTGCTCGCGGACGATGTAGGGTGAAGTCTTGATCCCGTAGACGCGTTCCTCGGTCAGCACCCCGCCATAGTTGATGAAGTCGCCGCGCCCGGCGGGGAACTCCACCAGTTGCTGAGGGGGCTGTACCGCTTCGCCTGCGGCCAGGTCGCGGAACAGCTTGCGCAGGATCTGCGGCACGTCCAACTGGCCGAGCAGGTGGTGGGCGTGTTGTTGATCGATGACGAGGGGCGTGGGCATGGACGGCTCCTGATAAACAATTTCGTCCATTATGGACTTTTTGTTCTATGGAGCAATATCGCGGGTACGGACAGCGCGGTCAAGCAAAGCAATTGGGGCCGCCCTGCGGCCCTTCGCGGGGCAAGCCCGCTCCCACAGGTACTGCGCATCTCTCAAGAATTGCGCGATTCCTGTAGGAGCGGGCTTGACCCGCGAAGGGCTGCAGAGCAGCCCCAACAAATGTGACAGTGCAGCGAGTTGCGCTCTGCCTCAGTGCCCTTTGCGCGGCACCGGCTTGAGCAGCTCGTCCGGGGGCATTTCGCACTTGATCTTGCGCCCCAGCAGTTCCTCGATCGCCGGCAACTGGTAGGAGTCGTCCTCACCGGCGAAGCTGATCGACACACCCTCGGCACCCGCGCGGCCAGTCCGGCCAATGCGGTGCACGTAGTCGTCCGGGTCTTCCGGCAGGGTGAAGTTGATCACATGGCTGATGCCGTCGATGTGGATGCCACGGCCGGCCACATCGGTGGCCACCAGCACGGTGATGCGCCCTTCGCGGAAGTTTTCCAGGGTACGTATGCGCTTGTGCTGCGGGACGTCGCCGGAAAGCTGGGCGGCGTTGATGCCGTCGCGCACCAGTTTTTCCTCGATGCGCCGCACTTCATCCTTGCGGTTGGCGAACACCATCACCCGTTCCCATTTGTGCTGGGTGACCAGGTTGTACAACAGCTTGTACTTGTCGCTGCCGGCTACCGCGTAGACGTGCTGCTCGACGGTTTCGCTGGCGACGTTCTCCGGCTCGATCTCGACGATGGCCGGGTTGGTGGTCCACTGCTTGGCCAGGTTCATCACGTCGTCGGTGAAGGTGGCGGAGAACAGCAGGGTCTGGCGCTCGCTCTTCGGCGGGGTCTGGCGGATGATCTGCCGTACCTGGGGGATGAAGCCCATGTCGAGCATGCGGTCGGCTTCGTCCAGCACCATCACCTCGACCATGTCCAGGTGCACTTCGCCACGCTGCTGGAAGTCCAGCAGGCGGCCCGGAGTGGCCACCAGGATGTCGCAGTGGCGGGCCTCGAGGGCCTTGAGCTGCTTGTCGAAGTCCATGCCGCCGACGAAGCTCATCACGTTCAGGCCGCTGTACTTGGTCAGGGCCACGGCGTCCTTGGCGATCTGCACCACCAGCTCGCGGGTCGGGGCGATGATCAGCGCGCGCGGTTCGCCCATGTAGCGCTCTTTGGGCGGCGGGGTCTGCTGAAGCTGCGAGATGATCGAGATCAGGAACGCGGCGGTCTTGCCGGTGCCGGTCTGGGCCCGACCAATGGCGTCCTGGCCACGCAGGGTGTAGCCCAGTACGCCGGCCTGGATCGGCGTGCAATACGGGAAACCGAGGTCGTGGATGGCGTGCATCAGCTCGTTGGAGAGCTTGAAATCGTGGAAGCGGGTCTTGCCTTCCTGCGGCTCGACTACGAAGTCTTCGGGCTTCCACAGGCTGGCCTGGGGTTTGGGCTTGCGCTCGCGCCGCGGCTTTGGCGTGGCGGGCTGCTGCGTGGGGGCGGGCTCGGTGGCTGGCTTGTCGGCGGCGGCCGGCGCGGCTTTGGGCTTGGCGCTGGCGCGCGGCGCTGTATTTTCTGCGGCCGGTTGCGGTGCCGGCGCTGGCGGGGTCACGGCGACGGGCTCGGCGGCTGGCGGCGCGGCGTCTCCCTTGGCGAATATTTTCTTGAGTGCCTTGAGCACGATCGTCTCGTCAATTGATTAAGGAATGTACGCCGGGCAGTGTAATGCAAGAATCGGGCGCGGCGTAGTGCAATGCTCGGGCGGCTACAGGCTCACTGCAACTGGCGGCTCAGCCAGTCGTGGATATCGTTCAGCTCGGCAACCGCCACCTCGTGTTCCATCGGGTATTCGTGCCATTGCGCGGCCACACCCCAGGTATTGAGGTACTCGAACGCCGTGCGGCCCATCGATGGGATCACTACCGGGTCATGCACGCCGTGCAGGCACAGCGCGGGGCGTGCGCTGCTGGCAGGCGCTCAGTTGCTGGCTGTCGGTGAAGGTCGGGGCGTAGGTGGACAGGGCGATCACCCCGCCCAGGGCTTCCTGCCACTTTATATAGGCGGTGTGCAGCACCACGGCGCCACCCTGGGAAAAAGCCCGCCAGGATGATCCGCGACAGGTTGATGCCCTTGGCCTGTTCGGCCTTGATCAGCGCGATGATCTGCCCGGCCGACTCCTCAAGCTGCGCTTCGTCGATGGCCCGTGCCGGGGTCATGGCCTTGATGTCGTACCAGCTGGGCATTTCATAGCCGCCGTTGATGGTCACCGGGCGGGTAGGGGCCTGGGGCATGACGAAGCGGGTGCTGAGCAGTCGCTCCTGGAGAAACTCGGCCACCGGTAGGAAGTCGTAACGGTCGGCCCCCAGGCCGTGCAACCAGATCACACAGGCGTCGGCGGTGTTCTGGGGTTCGAGAATCAGCGGGTTGGTCATGACTGCTCCGAAAAAGTGCGTGCGTACGTAATGAGTGCGTAAAAAGAAGGCGATGGAGGTTAATGCCAGAAAAAGATGTCGCAACTCTACAACTTTTCCTACTTGACGCCCGCTTAATCGCTTAAGCCAGCAACTGTGGTACGCCCTTTGCTATGACCTTGTCATGCGAAGGAGTGGGCCAGTCACGGTAACACCCCTCGTGTGGATATAAAGGCTGTCATAGAACAGCTCATTGCGCCAATTGACCCAAAAAACAAGCCAACACGGGGTCGGATGCGCCTCATAAGGGTGCGGTGCAATTCCGGCTCGTACAACAAGAGCGATTTGGAGGTTGTTGATGAAGATGTTGAAAACCACCCTGGCAGTCCTGACCGCCGCCGCTGCGCTGGGCGCCACCAGCTTCGCCCAGGCCGGCGCTACCCTCGATGCGGTGAATAAGAAGGGCTTCGTCCAGTGTGGCGTGAGCGATGGTCTCCCAGGTTTCTCGGTCCCTGACGCCAAAGGCAAACATCGTCGGTATCGATGCCGATGTCTGCCGCGCCGTGGCCGCCGCCGTGTTCGGCGACGCCAAGAAGGTCAAGTTCAGCCAGCTCAACGCCAAGGAACGCTTCACTGCGCTGCAGTCCGGCGAAGTCGACGTGCTGTCGCGCAACACCACCTGGACCAGCTCGCGCGATGCCGGCATGGGCCTGGTGTTCGCCGGCGTCACCTACTACGACGGCATCGGCTTCCTGGTGAACAAGAAGCTCGGCGTTTCCAGCGCCAAGGAGCTCGACGGCGCCACCATCTGCATCCAGGCCGGTACCACCACCGAGCTGAACGTCTCCGACTACTTCCGCGCCAATGGCCTGAAGTACACCCCGATCACCTTCGACACCTCCGACGAGAGCGCCAAGTCGCTGGAGTCGGGCCGTTGCGACGTGCTGACCTCCGACAAGTCGCAGCTCTACGCACAGCGCTCCAAGCTGGCCGCGCCGACCGACTACGTGGTACTGCCGGAAAACCATCTCCAAGGAGCCGCTGGGCCCGGTGGTGCGCAAAGGCGACGAAGAGTGGTTCAGCATCGTCAAGTGGACCCTGTTCGCCATGCTCAATGCCGAAGAGATGGGCATCACCTCGAAGAACGTCGAGGCCGAAGCCAAGGCCACCAAGAACCCTGACGTCGCCCGTATGCTCGGCGCCGACGGTGAGTACGGCAAGGACCTGAAGCTGCCGAAGGACTGGGTGGTACAGATCGTCAAGCAGGTCGGCAACTACGGTGAAGTGTTCGAGAAGAACCTGGGCAAGGAAACCCCGCTGCAGATCGACCGCGGCCTGAACGCCCTGTGGAACAACGGCGGCATCCAGTACGCACCGCCAGTGCGCTGATGCCTGCACCCTGCGGCGGCATCCAGCCGCCGCAGGTCGTTCGACTCCCTTCTTTTCGGGGCACTTCATGCAAAATCAAATCGGCGCACGGAAAGGGATTTCCCTTAGTGATCCACGTGTGCGCGCGTGGCTGTTCCAGATCGTCACGGTGGTCTTCGTGGCCGGCCTGGGCTGGTACCTGTTCCACAACACCCAGACCAACCTGCAGCACCGGGGCATCACCTCAGGCTTCGACTTCCTCGAGCGCAGTGCCGGCTTCGGCATTGCCCAGCACCTGATCCCCTATGTGGAATCGGACAGCTATGCCCGGGTGTTCGTCATCGGCCTGCTCAATACCCTGCTGGTGACCTTCATCGGCATCATCCTGGCGACGCTGCTGGGCTTCATCATCGGCGTGGCACGGCTATCGCAGAACTGGATGATCAACAAGCTGGCGACGGTGTACGTGGAGACCTTCCGCAACATCCCGCCGCTGCTGCAGATCCTGTTCTGGTACTTCGCGGTGTTCCTCACCCTTCCGGGGCCGCGGGGCAGCATCAATATCGACGACACCTTCTTCATCAGCAACCGTGGCCTGAACATGCCCGGTGCCTCGATGGCCGAGGGCTTCTGGCCGTTCGCGGCGGCGCTGGTGCTGGCAATCGTCGCCATCGTGCTGATGGTGCGCCATGCCAACAAGCGCTTCGACGAGACCGGCCAGCCGTTCCACAAGTTCTGGGTCGGCCTGCTGCTGCTGGTCGGCATCCCTGGTGTTTGCGCGCTGCTGTTCGGCAGCCCGGTGCACTGGGAAGTGCCGCAGCTCAAGGGCTTCAACTTCGTCGGTGGCTGGGTGCTGATCCCCGAGCTGCTGGCGTTGACCCTGGCGCTGACGATCTATACCGCAGCGTTCATCGCTGAAATCGTGCGCTCCGGCATTCGCTCGGTCAGCCATGGCCAGACCGAAGCGGCCCGCTCGCTCGGCCTGCGCGAAGGCCCGACGCTGCGCAAGGTGATCATCCCCCAGGCGCTGCGGGTGATCATTCCGCCGCTGACCAGCCAGTACCTGAACCTGGCGAAGAACTCGTCGCTGGCTGCCGGCATCGGCTACCCGGAGATGGTCTCGCTGTTCGCCGGTACCGTGCTCAACCAGACCGGCCAGGCCATCGAGGTGATCGCCATCACCATGAGCGTCTATCTCGCCATCAGCATCAGCATTTCGCTGTTGATGAACTGGTACAACAAGCGCATTGCGCTGATCGAACGGTGAGGGTACTTCCGTGACAGCTCATGTTTTCAAACCTGACATGCCGCCACCGGTGAAGACCATCGGCGTGCTCGCCTGGATGCGGGCCAACCTGTTCTCCAGCTGGCTGAACACCTTGCTGACGCTGTTCGCCCTGTACCTGGTGTGGCTGATCGTGCCGCCCTTGCTGCAATGGGCGTTCATCGATGCCAACTGGGTCGGCACCACCCGTGCCGACTGCACCAAGGACGGCGCCTGCTGGGTGTTCATCCAGCAGCGTTTCGGCCAGTTCATGTATGGCTACTACCCCAGCGAGCTGCGCTGGCGCGTCGACTTGACCGTCTGGCTCGCGGTGCTCGGCGCCGCACCGTTGTTCATCAAGCGCTTCCCACGCAAGGCCGTGTACGGGCTGGGCTTCCTGATGCTGTACCCGGTGCTGGCCTACACCCTGCTGCATGGCGGCTACCTGGGCCTGGCCAACGTACCCACCAACCAGTGGGGCGGCCTGATGCTCACCCTGGTGATCGCCACGGTCGGCATCGTCGGTGCGCTGCCGCTGGGTATCCTGCTGGCCCTGGGGCGCCGTTCGAACATGCCGGCGGTCAAGGTGGTCTGTGTCACCTTCATCGAGTTCTGGCGCGGCGTGCCGCTGATCACCGTGTTGTTCATGTCCTCGGTGATGCTGCCGCTGTTCTTGCCCGAGGGCATGAGCTTCGACAAGCTGCTGCGGGCGATGATCGGCGTGATCCTGTTCCAGTCGGCGTACATCGCCGAGGTGGTGCGCGGTGGTCTGCAGGCCATCCCCAAGGGCCAGTACGAAGCTGCCGCGGCCATGGGCCTGGGTTACTGGCGGGCGATGGGTCTGGTGATCCTGCCCCAGGCGCTCAAGCTGGTGATCCCCGGCATCGTCAACACCTTCATTGCCCTGTTCAAGGACACCAGCCTGGTGATCATCATCGGCCTGTTCGACTTGCTCAACAGCGTCAAGCAGGCGGCTGCCGACCCTGCCTGGCTGGGCATGGCGACCGAGGGCTACGTGTTCGCCGCCCTGGTGTTCTGGATTTTCTGTTTCGGTATGTCCCGCTACTCCATGCACCTGGAGCGCAAGCTGGACACTGGCCACAAGCGTTAGGAGTTTCAAAATGAGTGAAGCGATCAAGCAGCCTGCCGGCCCCGAAGGCATCATCCAGATGCAGGGCGTGAACAAGTGGTACGGCCAGTTCCATGTGCTCAAGGACATCAACCTGAACGTGCGCCAGGGTGAGCGCATCGTGTTGTGCGGGCCGTCCGGCTCGGGCAAGTCGACCACCATCCGCTGCCTCAACCGCCTGGAAGAGCACCAGCAGGGGCGCATTGTCGTCGACGGTGTGGAGCTGACCAACGACCTCAAGCAGATCGAGGCGATCCGCCGCGAGGTGGGCATGGTGTTCCAGCACTTCAACCTGTTCCCGCACCTGAGCATCCTCGAGAACTGCACCCTGGCGCCCATGTGGGTACGCAAGATGCCGCGGCGCAAGGCCGAGGAAATCGCCATGCACTACCTGGAGCGCGTGCGTATTCCAGAGCAGGCGCACAAGTATCCGGGGCAGTTGTCCGGTGGTCAGCAGCAGCGCGTGGCGATTGCCCGGGCGCTGTGCATGAAGCCGAAGATCATGCTGTTCGACGAACCGACATCGGCGCTGGACCCGGAGATGGTGAAAGAAGTGCTCGACACCATGGTCAGCCTGGCCGAGGACGGCATGACCATGCTCTGCGTGACCCACGAGATGGGCTTTGCCCGCACCGTGGCGAACCGGGTGATCTTCATGGACAAGGGCGAGATCGTCGAGCAGGCGGCGCCGGACGAGTTCTTCGACCGGCCGCGCAGTGACCGGACCAAGTTGTTCTTGAGCCAGATCCTGCATTGATGCAGTTGGGGCCGCTTCGCGGCCCTTTCGCCGGCAAGCCGGCTCCCACAGGGAACCAACCTCAACGCTGTGGGAGCCGGCTTGCCGGCGAAAGGGCTGCGCAGCAGCCCCCGTCGAGCGAACTCAGTTCTCTTCTTTTGCGGCCACCGGCGCCGGTGGTGGCCGCAGCCCCACCTCGGCGATCAGCTTCAGTTGCTGACCATTGCGCACCACTTCGATGGTGATCTTCTCGGTAGGCTTGATTCGCGCCACCTGGTTCATCGACTTGCGGCCATCGCCGGCCGGCTCGCCGTTGATGCTGAGGATCACATCCCCCAACTGCAGCCCCGCACGTGCCGCCGGGCCATCGCGGAAAATCCCCGCCACGACAATGCCCGGGCGCCCCTGCATGCCGAACGACTCGGCCAGCTCCTGGCTCAGCGGCTGCACTTCGATGCCCAGCCAGCCACGGATCACCTGGCCGTGCTCGACGATCGATTTCATCACCTCCAGCGCCAGCTTGACCGGAATGGCGAAGCCGATGCCTTGCGAGCCGCCGGACTTGGAGAAAATTGCCGTGTTGATGCCCACCAGGTTGCCGTTGGCATCGACCAGCGCGCCGCCAGAGTTGCCCGGGTTGATCGCCGCGTCGGTCTGGATGAAGTCTTCGTAGTTGTTCAGGCCCAGCTGGTTGCGGCCGGTGGCGCTGATGATGCCCATGGTCACGGTCTGACCGACGCCGAAGGGGTTGCCGATGGCCAGGGTGACGTCGCCGATGTGGATGTTGTCCGAACGGCCGATGGTGATCGCCGGCAGGTTCTTGAGGTCGATCTTCAGTACCGCGAGGTCGGTTTCCGGGTCACTGCCGATGACCCGGGCCAGGGTTTCGCGGCCATCCTTGAGCGCCACGACGATCTGGTCGGCACCACTGGTGACGTGGTTGTTGGTCAGCAGGTAGCCCTCGGGGCTCATGATCACCGCCGAACCCAGGCTCGACTCCCAGCGCCGCTGCTTGGGCAGGTTGTCGCCGAAGAAGCGCCGGAACTGCGGGTCTTCGAACAGCGGGTGGGCGCTCTTGTTGACCACCTTGGTGGTGTACAGGTTGACCACCGCCGGGGCGGCCAGGGTCACGGCATCGGCATAGGAGACCGGGCCCTGCATGATCCGGGTAGTCTGCGGGGCCTGCTGCAGGTTGACGTCCTGGCTGGGCAGGCCGACCCATTGCGGGAAACGCTGGATAACCAGCAAGGCGATCAATACGCCGGTGAGCAGGGGCCAGCCGAAATAACGCAGAGCCTTGAGCATGAATCAATCCTGGGAGTAGGGCGGGGGCCACATCGGTGCGGCCCAGGGTGCGAGCGCGCGCGATCATACACGTGAACAAGTCGATCGGCACGGTTGAAACCGCAGTGACTGCTTCGCGGGTAAACCCGCTTCCACAGAGATCACACCAACCCTGTGGGAGCGGGTTTACCCGCGAAGGGCAGCACCGCAGGCTTGCCCCCAAGCACTTGTCGCCGGTTTCCCCTGCGCCGGCAACGGCCCATAATGGCGGCCATTATAGGGCTTCGTACCCTGGTGCAATGTCGATTTCGAGGAGATTTTTCATGGCCGTCGCCCTCAATACCCTGGTCGAGGAAGCCGAGCGCTACCTGGCCAGTGCAAAAATTCAGGATTACTGCCCCAACGGCCTGCAGGTCGAGGGCCGTCCGCAGGTCAGCCGCATCGTTACGGGGGTCACCGCCAGCCAGGCACTGCTCGATGCCGCCGTCGAGGCCGAGGCCGACCTGGTGCTGGTCCACCACGGTTACTTCTGGAAAGGTGAAAACCCTTGCATCACCGGCATGAAGCAGCGCCGCCTGAAGACCTTGCTCAAGCACGACATCAGCCTGCTGGCCTACCACCTGCCGCTGGACCTGCACCCCGAAGTAGGCAACAACGTGCAGTTGGCGCGCCAGCTGGACATCACCGTCGAAGGCCCGCTGGACCCGAACAACCCCAAGGTGGTGGGCCTGGTCGGCTCGTTGGCCGAGCCTGTGTCGGCGCGTGATTTCGCCCGTCGGGTGCAGGAGGTCATGGGCCGTGAGCCGCTGGTGATCGAGGGTGAGCAGATGATCCGCCGGGTCGGCTGGTGCACCGGCGGCGGTCAGGGCTACATCGATACCGCCATCGCGGCGGGGGTGGACCTGTTCCTCAGCGGCGAGGCGTCCGAGCAGACCTTCCACAGTGCACGGGAGAACGGCATCAGTTTCATCGCCGCCGGGCACCATGCCACCGAGCGCTATGGCGTGCAGGCATTGGGTGATTACCTGGCCCGGCGGTTTGCGGTCGAGCACCTGTTCATCGATTGCCCGAATCCGATCTGATGGTCCTTTCGCGGGGCAAGCCCGCTCCCACGCCAGCAAAAGACGGCGTGGGAGCGGGCTTGCCCCGCGATGCTTTTTGGCCCAAACCCCCAGTCATATCGTTAGATTGTTTCGATCTAGGCGGCCTCCTAAATAGAATCAGGTGCTGTGATAAAGTGGCTCGCTCGAACACGGCCCGCAGGCCGTCCATAAGATCGTTTTTCGTGAGTAGCCATGGTCGACAATCTGACGCACTTGAAACAGCTGGAGGCGGAGAGCATCCATATCATCCGCGAGGTGGCCGCCGAGTTCGACAACCCGGTGATGCTGTACTCGATCGGCAAGGATTCCGCGGTCATGCTGCACCTGGCGCGCAAGGCCTTCTTCCCGGGCAAGCTGCCGTTCCCGGTGATGCACGTCGACACCCAGTGGAAGTTCCAGGAGATGTACAGCTTCCGCGACAAGATGGTCGAGGAGATGGGCCTGGAGCTGATCACCCACGTCAACCCTGAGGGTGTGGCGCAGGGCATCAACCCGTTCACCCATGGCAGCTCCAAGCACACCGACATCATGAAGACCCAGGGCCTGAAACAGGCGCTGGACAAGCATGGTTTCGACGCCGCCTTCGGTGGCGCGCGCCGCGACGAAGAGAAGTCTCGCGCGAAAGAGCGCGTGTATTCGTTCCGCGACAGCAAGCACCGCTGGGACCCGAAGAACCAGCGCCCGGAGCTGTGGAACATCTACAACGGCAAGGTCAACAAGGGCGAGTCGATCCGTGTGTTCCCGCTGTCCAACTGGACCGAGTTGGACATCTGGCAGTACATCTACCTCGAAGGCATCCCGATCGTGCCGCTGTACTTCGCCGCCGAGCGTGAAGTGATCGAGAAGAACGGCACCCTGATCATGATCGACGACGAACGCATCCTCGAGCACCTCTCCGAGGAAGAGAAGGCGCGCATCGTCAAGAAGAAAGTGCGTTTCCGTACCCTGGGCTGCTACCCGTTGACGGGTGCGGTCGAGTCCGAAGCCGAGACCCTGACGGACATCATTCAGGAGATGCTCCTGACCCGCACGTCCGAGCGCCAGGGCCGCGTCATCGACCACGATGGTGCAGGCTCGATGGAAGACAAAAAACGCCAAGGCTATTTCTAAGCTTCAAGTTACAAGCGGCAAGCTGCAAGACAGAAGCAGAACGCGTAGCTTCTGAAATTTGTGGTTTGTCGCCTGCTCTGCGGGCCGGGAGCGCTCGCAGTGGATTTTGAGAAGTTGATGGTTTGGCAGAGAAGCAAGGATCTTGCGGTTGGGATGTATCAGGCTTTTGCCGATTGCCGAGACTTTGCGTTCAAGTCTCAAATCACGCGTTCTGCAGTCTCGGTACCTTCCAACATTGCGGAGGGCATGGAGCGGCAGTCATGTCGAGAAAAGGTCTGGTTCCTAAACGTAGCAAAAGCATCCTGTGCGGAATTGCGTACGCAATTGATCATCGCTGGTGAAATTGGATACGTGCCTGCTGAATCGGCTAACGACTGGATTAATGAAACCCGTGAGCTCTCCAGGATGCTTGCAGGGTTGATCAACAAAATTTCTAACTAGCTGTACGCCGACAAGCTTGCTGCTTGAAGCTTACAGCTTGGAGCTTGAATGCAATGAGTCACCAATCTGATCTGATCAGCGAGGACATCCTCGCCTACCTGGCCCAGCATGAGCGTAAAGAGCTGCTGCGCTTCCTCACCTGCGGCAACGTGGACGACGGCAAGAGCACCCTGATCGGGCGCCTGCTGCACGACTCCAAGATGATCTACGAGGACCACCTCGAGGCCATCACCCGCGACTCGAAGAAATCCGGCACCACCGGCGAGGAAGTCGACCTGGCGCTGCTGGTGGATGGCCTGCAGGCCGAGCGCGAGCAGGGCATCACCATCGATGTCGCCTACCGCTACTTCTCCACCGCCAAGCGCAAGTTCATCATCGCCGACACCCCGGGCCACGAGCAGTACACCCGCAACATGGCCACCGGCGCCTCGACCTGCGACCTGGCGATCATCCTGGTCGATGCCCGCTACGGCGTGCAGACCCAGACCCGCCGGCACAGCTACATCGCCTCGTTGCTGGGCATCAAGCACATCGTCGTCGCGGTCAACAAGATGGACCTCAAGGGCTTCGACGAGCAGGTCTTCGAGTCGATCAAGGCCGACTACCTGAAGTTCGCCGAGAGCATCAACCTCAAGCCATCGAGCCTGCACTTCGTGCCGATGTCGGCGCTCAAGGGCGACAACGTGGTCAACCGCAGCGAGCAATCGCCGTGGTACACCGGCCCGGTGCTGATGGAAATCCTCGAGTCCGTCGAGATCGCCGCCGACCGCAATGTCACCGACCTGCGCTTCCCGGTGCAGTACGTCAACCGCCCGAACCTGAACTTCCGCGGCTTTGCCGGCACCATCGCCGGTGGCGTGGTGCACAAGGGCGACGAGATCGTCGTGCTGCCGTCGGGCAAGAGCAGCCGGGTCAAGTCCATCGTCACCTTCGAAGGTGAGCTGGAGAACGCCGGCCCTGGCCAGGCAGTGACCTTGACCATGGAAGACGAGATCGACATCTCCCGTGGCGACCTGCTGGTGCATGCCGACAACGTGCCGCAGGTGACCGACCAGTTCGACGCCATGCTGGTGTGGATGGCCGAGGAGCCGATGCTCCCGGGCAAGAAATACGACATCAAGCGCGCCACCAGCTACGTGCCGGGCTCGATTGCCAGCATCACCCACAAGGTCGATGTGAACACCCTCGAGCAGGGCGCCGCCAGCGCGCTGCAGCTGAACGAGATCGGTCGCGTCAAGGTCGCCCTGGACAGCGCCATCGCCCTGGATGGTTATGACAGCAACCGCACCACTGGTGCGTTCATCGTCATCGACCGCCTGACCAACGGCACCGTCGGCGCCGGCATGATCATCGCGCCGCCGGTACTGCCCCACGGCAGCGCCGGCCAGCATGGCAAGCTGGCCCACGTGGCCACCGAAGAGCGCGCCCTACGCTTTGGCCAGCAGCCGGC
Source organism: Pseudomonas sichuanensis (assembly GCF_024749065.1). NCBI lineage: Bacteria > Pseudomonadati > Pseudomonadota > Gammaproteobacteria > Pseudomonadales > Pseudomonadaceae > Pseudomonas > Pseudomonas sichuanensis. The sequence goes on from NZ_CP087185.1 coordinate 1,029,022, forward strand.
CACCGTGCTGTTCAGCGGCCTCTCCGGCGCCGGCAAGAGCACCCTGGCCTATGCGGTGGAGCGCAAGCTGTTCGACATGGGTCGTGCTGTCTACGTGCTCGATGGCCAGAACCTGCGTCACGACCTGAACAAGGGCCTGCCGCAAGACCGCGCCGGCCGCACCGAGAACTGGCGCCGCGCCGCCCATGTGGCGCGCCAGTTCAACGAAGCCGGCCTGCTGACCCTGGCCGCCTTCGTTGCCCCGGACGCCGAAGGCCGCGAGCAGGCCAAGGCGCTGATCGGCAAGGAGCGCCTGGTGACCGTCTACGTCCAGGCCTCGCCGCTGGCCTGCCGCGAGCGTGACCCGCAGGGCCTGTATGCCGCCGGTGGCGACAACATCCCGGGCGAGAGCTTCCCGTACGACGTGCCGCTGGATGCGGACCTGGTGATCGACACCCAGTCGGTCAGTGTCGATGAAGGCGTGAAGCTGGTGCTGGATGTGCTGCGTCAGCGTGGGGCGATCTGATCCGTCGTCGTGCATGAAAAACCCGCTTCGGCGGGTTTTTTCTTTTGTGGACGGTGTGCCTGTGGGAGCGGGTTTTGAGTTCGGCGCGGTCCTGTGGGAGCGGGCTTGCCCCGCGATCATGGACGAAGTCCATGCCATGCGAAGCGGTTGCCTGGGCTGGCTTTATCGCGGGGCAAGCCCGCTCCCACGCTCTAGATATGCTTTTCCGTAACGGGGATGACTCTGCGCTCCTTCACCGCCTTGTACGAAAAACTCGAATAGATCTCTTTCACCCCTGGCAACCGCTGCAGCACCTCCCGGGTGAATTCGCCGAACGACTCCAGATCGCGCGCCAGGATCTCCAGCAAGAAGTCATAGCGCCCGGAAATGTTGTGGCAGGCGACGATCTCGGGGATTTCCATCAGCCGCCTCTCGAACGCCAGGGCGATCTCCTTGGTGTGCGAGTCCATCATGATGCTGACGAAGGCGGTGACCCCAAAACCCAGCGATTTGGGCGACAGAATAGCCTGGTAGCCGGTGATGTAGCCGTTGTCCTCCAGCAACTTGACCCGCCGCCAGCACGGCGAAGTGGTCAGGGCGACCTGGTCGGCAAGTTCGGAGACGGTCAGGCGCGCGTTATCCTGCAGGGCGGAGAGCAGGGCGCGGTCGGTGCGGTCGAGGGTCGAAGGCATGATTTGCCCTCCTGGTTAACCATTTATTGTTTTTATTCCAATACTGGCCCGATTGCGTGGGCAACTTTGGAAAAATTGCAGCAGCTCGGTGGCATAAGCTTATAACAAACCACACGAGGCTGTTGCCATGCGCGACTCCAATAACAACACCGGTTTTTCCACGCGAGCGATCCACTACGGCTACGATCCGCTGTCCCATGGCGGCGCCCTGGTGCCGCCGGTCTACCAGACCGCCACCTTCGCTTTTCCGACCGTCGAATACGGTGCTGCCTGCTTTGCCGGCGAAGAGGGTGGGCACTTCTACAGCCGAATCTCCAACCCGACACTGGCCTTGCTGGAGCAGCGCATGGCGTCGCTCGAAGGCGGCGAGGCCGGGCTGGCGCTGGCTTCGGGCATGGGCGCCATCACCTCCACCTTGTGGACCTTGCTACGCCCGGGGGATGAACTGATCGTCGGCCGCACCCTGTATGGCTGCACCTTTGCCTACTTGCACCACGGCATCGGTGAGTTCGGTGTGAAGATCCAGCATGTCGACCTCAACGACCCGCAGGCGCTAAAAGCCGCGATCACCGCGAAAACCCGGATGATCTACTTCGAGACCCCGGCCAACCCCAACATGCAGTTGGTGGATATCGCCGCCGTGGCCGAGGCCGTGCGTGGCCACGACATCAGCATCGTGGTCGACAATACTTACTGCACCCCTTATCTGCAGCGCCCTCTGGAACTGGGCGCTGACCTAGTGGTGCACTCGGCGACCAAATACCTGTCCGGCCACGGCGACATCACCGCCGGCCTGGTGGTCGGGCGCAAGGCCTTGGTCGACCGCATTCGCCTGCAAGGGCTCAAGGACATGACCGGCGCGGTGCTGTCGCCCCATGACGCTTCGCTGCTGATGCGTGGCATGAAGACCCTGGCCCTGCGCCTGGACCGCCATTGCGCCAATGCGCAGCGGTTGGCCGAGCACCTTGCCCGCCAGCCACAGGTCGAGCTGATTCATTACCCAGGCCTGCCGTCGTTCCCTCAGTACGCATTGGCGCAACGGCAGATGCGCCTGCCGGGTGGGATGATCGCCTTCGAGCTCAAGGGTGGCATCGAGGCCGGGCGCCGATTCATGAATGCATTGCAGCTGTTCAGCCGGGCGGTGAGCCTGGGTGACGCCGAGTCGCTGGCCCAGCACCCGGCGAGCATGACCCACTCCAGCTACACCCCCGAGGAGCGGGCGCACCATGGTATTTCCGAGGGGCTGGTGCGGTTGTCGGTGGGGCTCGAAGACATCGACGACTTGCTGGCCGATATCGACCAGGCCCTGAAGGCCTGTGCCTGAACTGCCACGGAAGAGGCTTGCGCGATGGTAGCGATGATGAACCCGAACGCGCCGTTTACGGCCCACGATGCTGCGTTGGACAGCGACCCGGCGGAAACCGCCGAATGGTGCCAGGCCCTGGAATCCAGCCTGGCCCATTGCGGCCCGGCGCGGGCGCGCTACCTGCTGCAGCGCCTGCAGGCCCATGCCCTGGAGCTGGGCCTTGAGCGCGAGGCCCAGGCGTTTTCCGCCTACCGCAATACCTTGCCGGTGGAGCAGCAGGGGGCCTACCCCGGCGACCTGGAGCTGGACGAGCGGATCACCGCTATCCTGCGCTGGAACGCCCTGGCCATGGTGGTGCGGGCCAACCATGCCTATGGCGAACTGGGCGGGCATATCGCCAGCTACGCCTCGGCGGCGGAGATCTTCGAGGTCGGTTTCCAGCACTTCTTCCGCGGCGAAAGCGGCGGCGAGGGGCGCACGGGCGACCTGGTGTTCTTCCAGCCGCACTCGGCGCCGGGCATTTATGCCCGGGCGTTTCTCGAGGGGCGTTTGAGCGAACAGCAACTGGCCAACTACCGCCAGGAGGTCGCGGGCAATGGCCTGTGCTCTTATCCACACCCCTGGCTGATGCCCGACTTCTGGCAATTCCCCACCGGCTCCATGGGCATCGGCCCGCTCAGTGCGATCTACCAGGCGCGCTTCATGCGCTACCTGCAGCATCGTGGCCTGCTGGACACCTCGGCGCGGCATGTGTGGGGCGTGTTCGGTGACGGCGAGATGGACGAGCCGGAGTCCATCGCCGGCCTGACCTTGGCTGCCCGTGAAGAGCTGGACAACCTGACCTTCATCGTCAACTGCAACCTGCAGCGCCTGGATGGCCCGGTGCGTGGCAACGGCCAGATCGTCCAGGAGCTGGAAGCGCTGTTCAGCGGTGCCGGCTGGAATGTGATCAAGGTGCTGTGGGGCTCGGAGTGGGACGCGCTGTTCGCCCGCGACCACGAGCACGCGTTGCTGCGCCAGCTGGCGGCAACACCCGATGGCCAGTTCCAGAACCTGGGCGCCAAGGATGGCAGCTACAACCTCGAGCATTTCTTCAACCAGGACCCGGCCTTGCAGCGCCTGGTGGCGCATATGAGCAGCGAGCAGATCAACGCCCTCAAGCGCGGCGGCCATGACTTTCGCAAGCTGCACGCGGCCTATGCCGCCGCCAAGGCGTGCAAGGGCCGGCCGACGGTGATCCTGGCCAAGACCAAGAAGGGCTACGGCATGAGCAGCGCCGGTGAGTCACGGATGACTGCGCACCAGGCCAAGAAGCTGGATGTGCAGGCGCTGTTGGCATTCCGCGATCGTTTCCACCTGCCACTGTCGGACGATGCGGTGGAGCAACTGCGCTTCTATCGCCCCGCCGAGGACAGCCCGGAGATGGTCTACCTGCGCCAGCGCCGGGCAGCTCTTGGCGGCCCTCTGCCGATGCGCCGCAGCGACTGTGCCACGCTGCCACTGCCGGCGCTCGATGCCTTCGCAGGTTTCGCCCTGCAGGCCGACGGCAAGGAAATGTCCACCACCATGGCCGCCGTGCGCCTGCTCGGCCACTGGCTCAAGGCGCCGGGGCTGGGGCCGCGTGTGGTGCCGATCGTCGCCGATGAGGCGCGAACCTTCGGCATGGCCAGCCTGTTCCGCCAGATTGGTATCTACTCACCGGCGGGGCAGTGCTACGAGCCTGAGGATGCCGGTTCGCTGCTGACGTACAAGGAGGCGCGCGACGGGCAGTTGCTGGAGGAGGGCATTACCGAAGCCGGGGCGATTTCGTCCTGGGTCGCGGCCGCCACTTCGTATGCGGTGCACGGCGAGCCGATGTTGCCGGTGTACATCTATTACTCGATGTTCGGTTTCCAGCGTGTCGGCGACCTGATCTGGGCCGCCGCCGACCAGCGCGCCCGTGGCCTGTTGCTGGGCGCCACTGCCGGGCGCACCACGCTCGGCGGCGAGGGGTTGCAACACCAGGATGGCTCGAGCCTGGTCATGGCTTCGATGGTGCCCAACTGCCGGGCCTGGGATCCGTGCTTCGCCGGGGAGCTGGCGGTGATCCTCGACCATGCCGCACGGCGCATGCTGGTGGAACAATGCGATGAGTTCCATTACGTGGCGGTCATGAACGAAAACTATCCACAGCCATCGCTACCGCCTGGCGTGCACGGCGATGTGTTGCGCGGCATGTACCTGCACGCACGGCAGCAATCAGTGAAGCCGCGAGCCCAGGTGCGGCTGCTGGGTTCGGGGGCGATCCTGCGTGAGGTGATCAAAGCCAGTGAACTGCTGGCGACCGAATGGCAGGTCGACAGCGAGGTGTTCAGTGTCACCAGCTTCAGTGAGCTGGCCCGGGAGGCCAGGGATCAGCGTCGGGCGGCGATAGCTGGAGATGAGGAGGGCAGCCATGTGCGGCGCTGCCTCGAAGGCGATGCGCCGGTGATTGCCGCCAGTGACTATGTGCGCGCCTGGCCGCAGTTGATCGCCGAGTATGTCGATGCGCCTTACATCACCCTGGGCACCGATGGCTTCGGCCGCAGCGATAACCGTCAGCACCTGCGGCGGTTCTTCGAGGTGGATCGGTTTGCGGTGGTGATGGCGGCGTTGTATGGGCTGGTGCGGCAGGGGCGGTTGCCAAGAGAAGTGTTGGGGCAGGCCAGGGCGCGGTACGCGATCGTGGATGATGAGGCAGCCTGGTACCGCTGATGTATTGCCGGTGCTGGCCAGATCGCGGGGCAAGCCCGCTCTCACGCCATGCCCTGTCGGCGTGGGAGCGGGCTTGCCCCGCGATGGTGAGCGCGACTCCCACAAAAAAGGCCTCTTTCGAGGCCTTCTTCATGTCATCCGATCAACGCTTGAGGCCGTAGCTCTCATCCAGCATGCCCGGCGAGTTAGGTGCCTTGGGCGCATAGTCACGCGGCACTTCGGCGGTGTCTTTCGGTGGCGTGAGGCGGTCACGTGGTGCTTGCGCCGCTTCCGAATGCAGGGCGGCCAGCAGGCGCTGGCGGGTCAGCTCGTCGAGTGCCAGGCGATTGGCGCCGTCGGCCAGGTGGTCCTGCACGTCCTGGTAGCTTTGCGTGAGCTTCTGCACCAGCGAGGCGGTGCTGTTGAAGTGGGTGACCACTTCGTTCTGATAGGTGTCGAAACGCTGCTGGATGTCATCCAGTTGGCGTTGAGTATTGCTGGGCGCCGCATTGGGCAGCAGGCGGGCCAGCGCGAAACCTGCAACGACACCGATGACCAGGGCCAGGGTCGGCAGCAACCAAACAAGGAGCGAGTGTTCCACGAGTCCTTCCTCTATAAACGGCTTTGCTTTACGTTAACGGCTCAGACCTGCGCTGTATACCGCGAGCAATCGCAAATCAGAACAGAATTCCTTTGCTAGACGAGTCGACCCTCCCCGAGGTCACGGAGTAGTGCCTTGCTTATCCGCGAAACACCCTTGTTCATCGATGGCCCGTGCGGCCAGTTGGAAGCCTTGTACCTGGACGTGGCCGAGGCCCGTGGCGCGGTGCTGATCTGCCACCCCAACCCGGTCCAGGGCGGCACCATGCTCAACAAGGTGGTCTCGACTCTGCAACGTACTGCCCGGGACGCCGGCTACGTCACCCTGCGCTTCAACTACCGCGGTGTCGGCCAGAGCGCCGGCAGCCATGACATGGGGGCCGGTGAAGTGGCCGACGCCCAGGCTGCCGCGGCCTGGCTGCGCGAGCAGCACCCGCAACTGCCGTTGGTGCTGATGGGCTTCTCCTTCGGTGGCTTCGTCGCCGCCAGTCTGGCCGGGCGCCTGGAAGCCGACGGCATCGCGTTGCAGCAGCTGTTCATGATCGCCCCGGCGGTGATGCGCCTGAGCGAGCAGTTCCCGATGCCTGAGCGGGTCACACTGACGGTCGTGCAGCCGGACACCGACGAAGTGGTCGAGCCGCAGCTGGTCTACGATTGGTCCGCCGCCCTGTCGCGCCCCCATGAGCTCCTGAAAGTGGCAGAATGCGGACACTTCTTCCATGGCAAGCTGACCGATCTGAAGGATCTGCTGCTGCCGCGCCTTTCGAACTGAGCAAGCCTGAACAAGCGAACACCCATGACTACGCGCATCCTCACCGGTATCACCACCACCGGCACCCCGCACCTGGGCAACTACGCCGGCGCCATCCGCCCGGCTATCCTCGCCAGCCAGCAGCCCGGTGCCGACTCGTTCTATTTCCTGGCCGACTACCACGCCCTGATCAAGTGCGACGACCCGCTGCGCATCCAGCGTTCGCGCCTGGAGATCGCCGCCACCTGGCTGGCCGGCGGCCTGGACCCGGACAAGGTGACTTTCTACCGTCAGTCCGACATCCCCGAGATCCCCGAACTGACCTGGCTGCTGACCTGCGTTGCCGCCAAGGGCCTGCTCAACCGCGCCCACGCCTACAAGGCGTCGGTGGACAAGAACGTCGAAAACGGTGAAGACCCGGACGCCGGCGTGACCATGGGGCTGTTCAGCTACCCGGTGCTGATGGCTGCCGACATCCTGATGTTCAACGCGCACAAGGTGCCGGTCGGCCGCGACCAGATCCAGCACGTGGAGATGGCCCGCGACATCGGCCAGCGCTTCAACCACCTGTTCGGCCAGGGCAAGGACTTCTTCGCCTTGCCGGAGGCGGTGATCGAGGAAAGCGTGGCCACCTTGCCGGGCCTGGACGGGCGCAAGATGTCCAAGAGCTACGACAACACCATCCCGCTGTTCACCAGCGCCAAGGACATGAAGGACGCGATCTCGCGCATCGTCACCGACTCGCGCGCCCCGGGCGAAGCCAAAGACCCGGACAATTCGCACCTGTTCACCCTGTTCCAGGCCTTCTCGACGCCGGCGCAATGCGCCGAGTTCCGCGAAGAGCTGCTCCAGGGCCTGGGCTGGGGCGAGGCCAAGCAGCGCCTGTTCCAGCTGCTTGACGGCCAGCTGGCCGAGAAGCGTGATCACTATCATCAGTTGATCTCGCGCCCGTCGGACCTGGAAGACATCCTGCTGGCCGGTGCCGCCAAGGCGCGCAAGAGCGCCACGCCGTTCCTCGAGCAGCTGCGCGAGGCGGTGGGCTTGCGTTCGTTCCGTACCAGCGTGCAGACCAACACCGAAGTGAAGAAAAAGGCCGCCAAGAGCGCGCGTTTCGTCAGCTTCCGTGACGAAGACGGCAGCTTCCGCTTCCGCTTGCTGGCCGCCGATGGCGAGCAACTGCTGCTGTCGCGTCGCTTTGCCGATGGCAAGAGCGCAGGTGCGGTAAGCAAGCAGCTGCAGCAAGGTGGCGAGGCCGATGTGCGGGTCGAGGGCTTGAGCTTCAGCCTGTGGCTGGAAGGCGAGCAGGTGGCCGAGGGGCCGCAGTTCGACAGCGCCGAGGCCCGTGACGCGGCGGTCCAGAGCCTGCGCGAAGCGCTGCAACCCGCCCAGGAGTAAGGGCTTTCGTGGGAGCGGGCTTGCCCCGCGATCTGCGTTGGAGCATGCAACGATGCTTAGTTTTCCGACGCTATCGCGGGGCAAGCCCGCTCCCACGAGGTTGATTCCTGCGCGCATTGGTCGCATGTATCATTGCCATTAAGCGGGCCGGTCGCTACAGTGACGGCCCGTTTTTTGTTGCCTCGCTAACGAATTATGACTCCCTTAGAACGCTATCAAGCCGATCTGAAACGCCCCGACTTCTTCCATGACGCGGCGCAGGAAACTGCGGTGCGTCACCTGCAGCGTCTGTACGACGATCTGGTACACGCGCAGAACAACAAGCCGGGCGTGTTCGGCAAGCTGTTCGGCAAGAAGGAGCAGACCCCGGTCAAGGGCCTGTACTTCTGGGGTGGGGTAGGGCGAGGCAAGACTTACCTGGTCGACACCTTCTACGAGGCGCTGCCGTTCAAGCAGAAGATGCGCACGCACTTCCACCGCTTCATGAAGCGTGTGCACGAGGAGATGAAAACCCTCAAGGGCGAGAAGAACCCGCTGACCATCATCGCCAAGCGTTTCAGCGATGAAGCCCGGGTAATCTGCTTCGACGAATTCTTCGTCTCGGACATCACCGATGCGATGATCCTCGGCACCCTGATGGAAGAGCTGTTCAAGAACGGCGTGTCGCTGGTGGCCACCTCCAACATCGTCCCGGACGGCCTGTACAAGGACGGCTTGCAGCGTGCGCGCTTCCTGCCGGCCATCGCCATGATCAAGCAGTACACCGATGTGGTGAACGTCGACAGTGGTGTGGACTATCGTCTGCGCCACCTTGAGCAGGCCGAACTGTTCCACTACCCGCTCAACGATGCCGCCCACCAGAGCCTGCGTGCGAGCTTCAAGGCGTTGACGCCGGAGTGCACCCAGGCGGTCGAGAACGACGTGCTGATGATCGAGAACCGCCCGATCACCGCCCTGCGTACCTGCGACGACGTAGCCTGGTTCGACTTCCGTGCCCTGTGCGACGGCCCGCGTAGCCAGAACGACTACATCGAGCTGGGCAAGATCTTCCATGCCGTGCTGCTGAGCAACGTCGAGCAGATGGGGGTGGCTACCGATGACATCGCCCGGCGCTTCATCAACATGGTCGACGAATTCTACGACCGTAACGTGAAGCTGATCATCTCGGCTGAGGTGGAGCTCAAGGACCTGTATACCGGCGGTCGCCTGAGCTTCGAGTTCCAGCGCACCCTGAGCCGCCTGCTGGAGATGCAGTCCCACGAGTTCCTGGCGCGGGCGCACAAGCCCTGAAGGCAGCGGCAAGCTTCAAGCTGCAAGCCACAAGAAAAAGCCAGAGCAGATCGCGTACTGCTCTGGCTTTTTTGCTTTTTCTTGCAGCTTGAAACTTGCCGCTGCAGGAGGCCTTCAGGCCTCCTGCATGAACTGCTGGCGATACTGGTTCGGCGACAGTTCGGTGTGCTGGCGGAACAGCCGCGCGAAGAAGCTCGCGTCGTCGTACCCCACCTCATAGCTGATGGTCTTGATGCTCTTGCGCGAGCTCGACAGCAAGCCCTTGGCCGTCTCGATGCGCAGGCGCTGCAGGTAGTGCAGCGGCTTGTCACCGGTGGCGCTCTGGAAGCGGCGCATGAAGTTGCGGATGCTCATGCCGTGGTTGCGGGCCACGTCCTCGAAGCGGAACTTGTCGGCGAAGTGCTCTTCGAGCCAGTGCTGGATCTGCAGGATGATCAGGTCCTGGTGCAGTTTCTGCCCACCGAAGCCCATGCGCCCGGGCGTGTAGCTGCGCTGCACTTCGTAGAGGATGTCGCGGGCCACTGCACGGGCCACGTTGGCGCCGCAGAAACGCTCGATCAGGTAGATATACAGGTCGCAGGCCGAGGTGGTGCCACCGGCGCAGTAGAGGTTGTCGGCGTCGGTCAGGTGCTTGTCCTGATTCAGCCGCACCTTGGGGAAGCGCTCCTCGAAGCTGCCGAAGAACCGCCAGTAGGTGGTCGCCTCCTTGCCGTCCAGCAGCCCGGATTCGGCCAGCCAGAACACGCCGCTGGCCTCGGCACACAGCACTGCGCCGCGGGCGTGCTGCGCGCGCAGCCAGGGCAAGACCTGAGGGTAGCGTTGCAGCAGGTTGTCGAAATCGTCCCAGAAGGCCGGGAGGATGATCACATCGGCATCGTTCAGGCCGCTGTCGACCGGCAGCTGCACATTGCTGAAACTGTCCACGGGCAGGCCGTCCGGGCTCACCAGGGCGATCTCGAACATCGGCTGCAGGCCGAGGCCCAGTTGCTTGCTGTAGCGCAGGCTGGCCAGGTGGAAGAAGTCCTTGGCCTGCATCAGTGTCGAAGCGAACACTTTATCAATGGCCAGGATGCTGACGCGCCGCAGCGACGCGGGGGGTTGGGTAAACATCATTGTCATTGTTCTTATAGGGTAGAGTGGTCAATCACCGGCTGGATCGTCTTATGTTTTGGGGCGAGCTGCAAGCTTCAAGCTGCAAGCCACAAGAAAAAGCCAATCAATACGCGATCTGCGCTTTTTCTTGTGGCTTGCAGCTTGAAGCTTGCAGCTGCTTTCACGGCGCTGGATTCGGCTGCTCCTGATGGATTGCCTCGATTGCCGCCAGCAGTTCATCGCTCAGATTCAGGCCCTGGCTATCAATGTTGCTCTGCAACTGCTCGAGGTTGGTCGCACCGATGATATTGCTGGTCACGAAGGGTTGCCGGGTGACGAACGCCAGGGCCATCTGCGCCGGGTCCAGGCCGTGGTCGCGGGCCAGCTGCACATAGCGGCTGCAGGCCGCCACGGTCTGCGGATTGGAGTAACGGGCGAAGCGGCTGAACAGGGTCAGGCGGGCGTTTTCCGGGCGGGTGCCGTTTTCGTACTTGCCCGAGAGCATGCCGAAGGCCAGCGGTGAGTAGGCCAGCAGGCCGCACTGCTCGCGGATCGCCACTTCCGCCAGGCCCACTTCGAAGCTGCGGTTGAGCAGGTTGTAGGGGTTCTGGATCGACACCGCCCGCGGCCAGCCACGGGCCTCGGCCAGTTGCAGGAACTTCATGGTGCCCCACGGGGTTTCATTGGACAGGCCGATATGGCGGATCTTGCCGGCGCTCACCTGCTCGTCGAGCACTTCGAGGGTTTCTTCGAGCGGCGTGAACATGTCGTTGGGCAGGTGCTGGTAGCCCAGCTTGCCAAAGAAATTGGTGCTGCGTTCGGGCCAGTGCAGTTGGTACAGGTCGATATGGTCGGTTTGCAGGCGCGCAAGGCTTGCATCGAGTGCGGCAACGATGTGCTGGCGGTTGTGCTTGAGCTGGCCATCGCGGATGTGGCTGATGCCGTTGCCGGGGCCGGCCACCTTGCTGGCCAGCAACCAGTCGTCGCGATCGCCGTTGGCCCGGAACCAGTTACCGATGATGCGTTCGGTGGCGGCATAGGTTTCCGGGCGCGGCGGCACCGGGTACATCTCGGCGGTGTCGATGAAGTTGATGCCGGCGGCCTTGGCCAGCTTGATCTGGGCGAAGGCGTCATCCTGGGTGTTCTGCTCGCCCCAGGTCATGGTGCCCAGGCAAAGGGCGCTGACGTTGAGGTCGGTACGACCGAGCTTGCGGTATTCCATCGAAAGGACGCTCCAGGCAAAGAAGCCCATAAAAGCAGGTTGAAATTTTTCGCGCAATCTGGATAATTCTGCAGCTCTTCGCGTGGCGGAAGTGATGCACCACCACGAATGAAGAACCTTTGTCGAACATTGGCGTGCCCGACCCGAGCCCCCAAAAGCGTCAGCGTTCGGCTGCGCGTTTGCCCTTGGCAAGCCGTGCACTATCCAGTAAGATTCGCCGTCTATTTTTCGCTGGGCGGCCTCTGAGGCTTTAGAGAATGAAAACTTTTACTGCTAAACCGGAAACAGTAAAGCGCGAGTGGTTCGTAGTCGACGCCGCTGGTCAGACCCTGGGTCGTCTGGCTACCGAAATCGCTAGCCGCCTGCGTGGCAAGCACAAGCCAGAATACACCCCTCACGTTGATACCGGCGACTACATCGTCGTCATCAACGCCGAGCAGATTCGTGTGACTGGTGCCAAGTCTTCCGACAAGATGTACTACTCCCACTCCGGCTTCCCGGGCGGTATCAAGGAAATCAACTTCGAGAAGTTGATCGCCAAGGCCCCTGAGCGTGTTATCGAAACCGCGGTCAAAGGCATGCTGCCGAAGAACCCGCTGGGTCGCGACATGTACCGCAAGCTGAAAGTGTACGCGGGTGCTGCTCACCCTCACACTGCTCAGCAGCCTCAAGAACTGAAGATCTAACGGGATAGTTCATTATGTCGGCGACTCAAAACTACGGCACTGGCCGTCGCAAGACCGCAACCGCTCGCGTTTTCCTGCGTCCTGGTACCGGTAACATCTCCATCAACAACCGTTCTCTGGACGTGTTCTTCGGCCGCGAAACCGCTCGCATGGTTGTTCGCCAGCCGCTGGAACTGACCGAGACCGTTGAGAAGTTCGACATCTACGTCACCGTTTCCGGTGGTGGTGTCAGCGGTCAGGCCGGTGCGATCCGCCACGGTATCACCCGCGCCCTGATGGAATACGACGAAACCCTGCGTGGCGCTCTGCGTCGTGCTGGCTACGTCACCCGCGACGCTCGTGAAGTCGAGCGTAAGAAAGTGGGTCTGCGTAAAGCGCGTAAGCGTCCTCAGTACTCCAAGCGTTAATTTCGCTTCGGCAGTCGAAGAAGCCCGGTTCCTTTGGAACCGGGCTTTTTTTATGGCTTGAACTAACCTGTCAGCAGTCGGTGGGCACTTGTCGTATAGACGCAGATCAAGCAAAGCGAGGGTTGTAGCCCGACGAGCGGGTAATCACCTTGTCAGTGTGTGGATTTGTTTCTTACCATGACGGCCAATTTTTAGTGCCACAGACGTACCTAAGTAGATGCCTGTTCAAACAGGCCAAGCAAGCTGATGGGAGAGGACTGAATGAGCAATGACGGCGTCAACGCAGGCCGGCGCCGCTTCCTCGTAGCCGCGACATCCGTGGTCGGGGCAGCGGGGGCAGTGGGGGCTGCGGTACCGTTCGTGGGGTCATGGTTTCCCAGTGCCAAGGCGAAAGCCGCAGGGGCACCGGTGAAGGTCAATATCGCCAAGGTCGAGCCAGGCCAGCAAATGGTGGCTGAATGGCGTGGTCAGCCGGTCTTCATCGTGCGCCGAACGGATGAAATCCTCGGCAACCTGAAAAAGCTCACCGCCGAGCTCTCCGATCCTGAATCCAAGGCGTCGGTGCAGCCCACCTACGTTGATCCGCAGAATCGCTCGATCAAGCCCGAAATCCTCATTCTGGTTGGCTTGTGCACCCATCTGGGGTGCTCGCCGACGTTCCGTCCCGAAGTCGCTCCGGCCGACCTTGGGCCGAAGTGGGTCGGTGGCTATTTCTGCCCTTGTCACGGTTCGCACTACGACCTGGCCGGTCGTGTCTACAAAGCCCAGCCGGCGCCTCTGAACCTGCCAGTGCCACCGCACTCGTACGAGTCTGACGACCTTGTCGTCATCGGCATCGATCAGGAGAAAGCATGATGAGCAAGTTCATGGAGTGGATCGATGCGCGCTTCCCCGCCACGAAGATGTGGGAAGACCATCTGAGCAAGTATTACGCGCCCAAGAACTTCAACTTCCTGTACTTCTTCGGCTCGCTGGCGCTGCTGGTGCTGGTCAACCAGATCGTAACCGGCGTGTGGCTGACCATGAGTTTCACCCCCTCGGCGGAAGAGGCCTTCGCCTCGGTCGAGTACATCATGCGTGACGTCGAGTACGGCTGGATCCTGCGCTACCTGCACTCCACCGGCGCCTCGGCGTTCTTCATCGTGGTCTACCTGCACATGTTCCGCGGCCTGCTCTACGGCTCCTACCAGAAGCCGCGCGAGCTGGTCTGGCTGTTCGGCATGCTGATCTACCTGGCGCTGATGGCCGAGGCCTTCATGGGCTACCTGCTGCCATGGGGGCAGATGTCGTACTGGGGCGCCCAGGTGATCATTTCGCTGTTCGGCGCGATTCCGGTGATCGGTGGTGACCTCACCCAGTGGATCCGCGGCGACTACCTGATCTCGGGTATCACCCTGAACCGCTTCTTCGCCCTGCACGTTGTGGCCTTGCCGATCGTGATTCTCGGCCTGGTCGTGCTGCACATTCTGGCGCTGCACGAAGTGGGTTCGAACAACCCCGATGGTGTGGACATCAAGAAGAAAAAGGACGAGAACGGTATCCCGCTGGACGGCATTCCATTCCACCCGTACTACACCGTCAAGGATATCGTCGGCGTGGTGGTGTTCCTCTTCGTGTTCTGCGCTGTGGTGTTCTTCTTCCCGGAAATGGGCGGATACTTCCTGGAAAAACCGAACTTCGAGCAGGCAAACGCGTTCAAGACCCCTGAGCATATCGCCCCGGTGTGGTACTTCACGCCGTTCTACGCGATCTTGCGTGCGGTGCCCGACAAGCTGTTCGGGGTGATCGCCATGGGCGCCGCGATCGCTGTGCTGTTCGTGTTGCCCTGGCTTGACCGCAGCCCGGTGCGCTCCATGCGCTACAAGGGTTGGCTGAGCAAGGTCTGGCTGCTGGTGTTCTGCGTGGCCTTCGTCATCCTCGGTGTGCTGGGCGTGCTGGCACCGACCCCGGGGCGTACCTTGCTGTCGCAGGTGTGTACGGTGCTGTACTTCGCCTACTTCCTGCTGATGCCGTTCTACACAAGGCTCGAGAAGACCAAACCGGTTCCGGAAAGGGTGACTGGCTGATGAAAAAGTTGATTGCAGTATGTTTGCTGGCACTGATGCCTGGCCTTTCGTTTGCCGCCGAGCACAGCCTGGAACTGGACAAGGTCGATGTCGACCTCACTGACAAAGCCGCACTGCAGGACGGTGCGCGGACCTTCGCCAACTATTGCATGGGCTGCCACAGCGCCAAGTTCCAGCGTTATGAGCGGGTGGCCGACGACCTGGGGATTCCGCACGAGCTGATGCTCGAGAACCTGGTGTTCACCGGTGCCAAGATCGGTGACCACATGAAGATCGGCATGCAGCCAAACGATGCCAAGACCTGGTTCGGCGCGGCGCCTCCCGACCTCACCCTGGTTGCCCGGGTACGTGGCAATGACTGGCTGTACACCTACCTGCGCAGCTTCTACGAGGACCCTGCGCGGCCTTATCGGGTGAACAACAAGGTCTTCCCCAATGTGGGGATGCCCAACGTGCTGGTCGGCTTGCAGGGTAATCAGGTGATCGGTTGCAAGCAGGTGCAGACCGTGGTCGACGGCAAGAAGCAGTTCGACCCGCTGACCGGCAGCCCGCTGACCCATGAAGCGTGCGACCAGCTGACCGTCGAGGAGAAATCCGGTACCCTGACGCCCGAGCAGTTCGACGAGAAGGTCAAGAACCTGGTGACCTTCCTGGCCTATTCGGCCAACCCGGTCAAACTGGAAAGCCAGCGCATCGGTACCTACGTGTTGCTGTACCTGGCTTTCTTCTTCGTGTTCGCCTACTTGCTCAAGCGCGAATACTGGAAGGACGTGCACTGATCACGCAGTAGTTTCTGGTTGTTGAACGCGCCCGGGGCGCCCTGGCAGAAATGCCAGGGCGCCCCGGGCGCGTTTTCATTTACAGTTTTACAAGCATCCCGTGCGAGGAGGCGCTACATGGGCGCAACCAACAGGTTAGCCTGCTATTCCGACCCCGCTGATCATTACTCTCATCGGGTACGCCTGGTGCTCGCCGAGAAAGGCATCGCCGTGCAGATCATCGACGTCGACGCCAAACGCCTGCCGCCCAAGCTGGTCGAAGTGAATCCTTATGGCAGCCTGCCGACACTGGTCGATCGTGACCTGGCGCTGTATGAGTCGACCGTGGTGATGGAGTATCTCGACGAGCGTTATCCTCATCCGCCACTGATGCCGGTTTACCCGGTGGCGCGTGGCAACAGTCGATTGCTGATGCACCGTATCCAGCGCGACTGGTGCGCCCTGGCCGATACCGTGCTCGACCCGCGCAGCAGCGAGGCGGCACGCACCCAGGCGCGCAAGGAGCTGCGTGAGAGCCTGACCGGCGTAGCGCCGCTGTTTGGCGAGATGCCCTGTTTCATGAGCGAGGAGCAAAGCCTCGTCGACTGTTGTCTATTGCCCATGCTCTGGCGCTTGCCGGTGATGGGTATTGAATTGCCACGGCAGGCCAAGCCGCTGCTGGATTACATGGAGCGACAGTTCGCCCGCGAGCCTTTCCAGGCGAGCCTGTCTGCTGCCGAACGTGAAATGCGCAAGGTTTAAGAGGAACCGTTGATGAACTCCAGTCGCCCCTATCTGGTTCGTGCGCTGTACGAGTGGATCGTCGACAACGATTGCACGCCCCATATGCTGGTCAATGCCGAGTATCCGGCGGTCCAGGTGCCTCAGGGTTTTGCCAGCGATGGCCAGATCGTCCTGAATATCTCGCCCAGCGCCGTGCGTAACCTGCACATGGACAACGACGCGGTGAGCTTCGAGGGGCGCTTCGGTGGTGTGTCCCACTCGCTCTTTGTGCCGGCCGGCGCGATCCTGGGTATTTATGCCCGTGAGAACGGCCAGGGCATGGTCTTTGAGCTGGATCCGCCGCTCGATGATGAAGACGACCTGCACGATGAGGGTGTCGAGCCGGATGACGATGGCCCGCCGGAAGGGGGGAGCCAGCCTCCACGCCCCAGCGGTCGACCCAGCCTCAAGGTGGTCAAGTAACAAAAAAGGCGATCCTTTGTGGATCGCCTTTTTTGTGCCTGGAACTCGCGCTTACAGGTCCTTGATGCTCTGCACCTGGTCCTTGTTGACGCGGTTCTGCTTGCCGTCGAGTTGTTTGAACTCGTAGAAGCCGGAATCGCGATCGAAGTGCGGGGTGTCAAGGGTCTGCAGTTCGCGGCCGTCGTTGAGGGTGATCACGCTCGGCGAAGAGCAGCCGGCCAGGGTGGCGAAGGTGCCAATCAGCAGGGCGGGCAGCAGGTACTTCTTCATGGGGTACTTCCTGGATCTGGGTTGAAAGGCGAGGGGCGGGTTTCGCCCTCGCGGGGGATCAGTCGATGTATTCGAACAGTTTGACGATCTTCTGCACGCCCGAGACGCCCTGTACCACGTTGGTGGCAGCGTTGGCCTCTTGCTGGGTGACCAGGCCGAGCAGGTAAACGATACCGTTCTCGGTGATTACCTTGATGCGCGAGCCGGGGACGCTGGCGTCCGTCAGCATCTGGGTCTTGATCTTGGTGGTGAGCCAGGCGTCGTTATTGCGCGCCAGGATCGAGGACGGCTGGATAACCTGCAGCTCGTTGTGGACCTTCTTGACCCGCTGGACCTGGCTGGCGGTCTGCTCGGCCAGCGACTTGAGGTCTGCGCGCGGCGTCTGGCCGGCCAACAGGACAACGCCGTTGTAGCTGCTGACGACGATGTGCGAGCCCTGGTCCAGGTCTGGGTTGGCCTTGGCGATATTGACCGCAACCTTGGTCTCGATCAGTGAGTCGTCGATCTTGCTGCCGATGGTGCGAGTGCCGCGGTCATCCTCGATGGGCGAGTTGCGCGCCGAGGTCAGTACCGAGCTGCAGCCTGTGACGCTCAGGCACAGGGTGAGGGCCATCAGGCCGAGGTGCTTGGGGATCATTCTTCACTCCCGAACAGTTGGCTGTCGATCAGGTCGCACAGACAGTGGATCGCCAGCAGGTGGACTTCCTGGATGCGTGCGGTGACGGTCGAAGGTACGCGGATCTCCACGTCCTCGGGCAGCAGCAGCGAGGCCATGCCGCCGCCGTCGCGACCGGTCAAGGCTACGACAATCATTTCGCGGTCATGTGCGGCCTGGATCGCCTGGATCACGTTGGCCGAGTTGCCGCTGGTGGAGATCGCCAGCAAAACGTCGCCGGGCTGGCCCAGGGCGCGAATCTGCTTGGAGAAGATCTCGTTGTAGCTGTAGTCGTTGGCAATCGAGGTGAGTGTCGAGCTGTCGGTGGTCAGGGCAATGGCCGGCAGGCTCGGGCGCTCGCGTTCGAAGCGGTTGAGCAATTCGGACGAGAAATGCTGGGCGTCGCCGGCCGAACCGCCGTTGCCGCAGGCGAGCATCTTGCCGTCGCTGAGCAGGGCGTTGACCATGACCAGGCTGGCCTGCTCGATGTGAGGTGCCAGGATGTCCATTGCCTGTTGCTTGGTGTCGATGCTGGCCTGGAACAGCCGGCGAATTCGGGATTGCATGTCCATCTGGTGACCTTAAATGGGGCGGTGGCCGGCGCGGCGCGCGCCAGGGATCCGCCCGCGAAACATAGAGCGAAAAATTCGGTACAGGTTCAGCACTCGAAGGCGTTTTTCAGCCAAAGAAGCGGTTGCCCGGCATGGCCTTGGCCCTGCAGGGCGACAACGTCGAAGCGGCAGGGTTGAGCGGCCCAGCGGGTTTCATCGTGCAGGAATAAGTTGGCGGCCAGCGCCAGTCGCTTCTGCTTGCGCCCGTCGATACTGCCGAGCGCGCCGCCGAAGTCCGCGTGTAGCCGGTAGCGGACTTCGACGAATACTACTGTATCGGCATCGAGCATGACCAGATCGAGCTCGCCGCCCTTGCATCGCCAGTTGCGCGTCAGCAGCTGCAGACCTTGCCCTCGGAGGTAGTCGAGGGCCTGGTCTTCGGCAGCCTGGCCTGCGTGGCTGGGCGATGCGCCGGGCATCAGCGCGGCGTGTCCGGCAGGCGTTTGACCTGGCCGCCGGAGAACTCGGCCCATGGCAGCTGACGTTCGATACGCTGAGCCGGGTTCATGCTCAGGCTGCCAGACAGACCTTCGACGCGGTTGTCCGGCAGTGCCTTGAGCTGGCTCAGGCGTGGCGCCAGGCTGTAGGCGTCGACGCCCATGGCGTAGAGGCGGCCGAGGCTGCCAGCCGCTTGCGGCCACTGCTGCACCACCTGCTGGCGCAGGCTATTGGTGGTGTCGAGCAGCCACGGCGTTTCGCAGAAGCGGATGCCGTTCATGTCGTTGTACTGGTTGATGTCGCCGCTGGCGCTGTACAGGTTGGACGTGGCGTACACCGGCACGTCACCGGCGTACTGGAAGTTCAGCGTCGGCTTGATCTGCTGGGCCTGTTGCGGGGTGGCGGCCAGGAAGATGAAATCGATGTCCTGGCGGCGCGACGGCTGGGCGGCGATGTCGCTGCCGACCGTGCTTTGCAGGCTCTTGGCGCGGCCTTCGCTCTGGCGCAGCTGGAACAGGTCGGCGATCTGTTGAGCGAGGGCGACTGGCTGGGCGATGCGCTCGGCGGCCAGCAGGGTACCGCCATTGCTTTCCCAGTCCTTGCGGAAGGCTGCGAGCACGCGGTCGCCCCATTCGCCGCGCGGTACCAGCGCGACCGCACGAACCTTGCCGTCGGCACGGGCGCGGCGAGCGACTTCGCGGGCTTCGTCCTCGGCCGCAAGGCCGAACTGGAACAGTTGAGGCGGGGCTGATTGGCCGGCGTCGGCGTAGTTCAGGGCCAGGGTGGTGATGGGCAGCTGCGGGTAGGCCGCGAGTTTTTTCACCAGCGGTTTTTCCAGCGGGCCGACCACCAGTTGCACGCCGGCGGCCTGGGCCTGGCGGTAGAAGTCATCGAGCGAGGTGATGCGCGAGCTGTCGAACACCTGCACGGCAGGGGCCGGCTGGCCGCCTTGCTGGGCCTGGAAGTGTGCGGCCATGAAGCCGTCGCGCAGGGCACGGGCGACACCTGCCAGTGGCCCTTCCTGGGGCAGCAGCAGGGCGATCTTGGTCAGTGGCTGGCTAGCCAGTTCCTTGAGCTTGACCAGGGCGACCGGCAGTTGCTTGGCGGCCGGGTGGTCAGGGTGTTGGCCTTTCCAGGTGTCGATCGCGGCCTGTTGTTGCTCCAGGGTGCCTGCGCGCTTCACGGCGAGGGCCAGGCTGGTCCAGCCGGCCAGTGTTTCGTTGTTGGCCGGTTGTTGCAGTTGTTCGGCTGGCAGCGAGGCGACCAGGGCCCAGATGGCGTCGTTGTTGGCGCTTGCCGCCTGGCCGCTGAGCAGTGGCGTCAGCAGCACCCGCTGTTGGGCGGCGGCCAGGGCCTGGCCGTCGGCCTCGAGGGCGGCGGCGTGAACGCTGTAGGTGCGCGCTTGCTGTTGTTCCGGTAGTTCGCCGACGCGCTGCAGGCTTGGGTGGGCAAGTGCTGCCAGGGCTGCCTTGGGCTGGTTGCGGGTCATGGCCAGCTCCGCCGTCAGCGTGCTGGCGAAGACCTGCTGGGCCGGCTTGAGCGAGTCCAGCGGGACCTGCTCGAGGATGCGCGCCGAGCGTGGGTAGTCTTTCTGCTTGTAGGCCAGGTCGGCGGCGCTCAGTCGCAGCAGGGCTGCATCCTCGGCGGACTTGCTGGTGGCTGCCTTCTCGAGCAGCTGTTCGATGCTGGCATCCGGGGTGCGTGGCAGTTCGCCCAGGCTGGATGAGGGCGAGCTGGCGCAGGCTGCCAGCAGGGCAGCGAGGCAGAGGGCTGTGAACAGCCGCAGACAAGCGATCATGTAAAGGTCCTGTTACTCGATCAAGTTGGCCGGCGATTGTACCCAAGCAATGGGCGTGGCGCGATCATCGCCGATGATGATCCTTCACTATAGGTGGCTGCGAGCGTGAGGGAGGCGAAGTTCTTTGCGCTCTGTTGCCGGTGCTCGGGCTACAATGGCGGCTTTGATCCGGTATGCAGGTGTGCGCAGTGACTGATGTTGCAGGGGCTTCGAAATCCACGATGGGAACGCTGTATGTGGTTGCCACGCCCATCGGCAACCTTGACGACATGAGTGCGCGGGCACTGAAGGTGCTCGCGAACGTGAGCCTCATCGCTGCGGAAGACACTCGCCATTCGGTGCGTCTGCTCCAGCATTTCGGCATTGATACGCCGCTGGCGGCCTGTCATGAGCACAACGAGCGTGATGAGGGTGGGCGCTTCATCACTCGGCTGCTGGCGGGTGACGACGTGGCGCTGGTGTCCGATGCCGGTACGCCGCTGATCTCCGATCCGGGCTATCACCTGGTGCGCCAGGCCCGTGCTGCGGGTGTGCAGGTGGTGCCGGTGCCGGGAGCCTGCGCCTTGATCGCTGCATTGTCCGCTGCAGGTCTGCCGTCCGATCGCTTCATTTTCGAAGGCTTCCTGCCGGCCAAGACGGCAGGGCGGCGCGCGCGACTGGAACAGGTCAGGGAAGAGCCGCGCACCCTGATCTTCTATGAGGCGCCCCATCGCATCCTGGAATGCCTGCAAGACATGGAGGCGGTGTTCGGTGGTGAGCGCCCGGCATTGCTCGCGCGCGAGATCACCAAGACGTTCGAAACGCTCAAGGGCCTGCCGCTGGCCGAGCTGCGTGCATTCGTACAGGGCGACAGCAATCAGCAGCGCGGCGAGTGTGTAGTGCTGGTGGCCGGTTGGGTCGCGCCCGAAGATGAGCAGGCGATCAGTGTCGAAGCGCAGCGGGTGCTCGATCTGCTGCTGGCGGAATTGCCGCTCAAACGTGCGGCGGCGTTGGCGGCGGAAATTACCGGGGTGCGCAAGAATCTGCTCTATCAACTGGCGCTGGAAAAACAGCAACGCGACTGATATCAAACTGATATTATTTGTCGTCTCGCTTGTTCTTGAGCGCCGCTGCCGGTAACCTTGTCTGCGGAGAGTCGATCGGACAGTCGCTGCCGTCTTTTGTTCCGCAAAAGGCGGGGGAGGAAAGTCCGGGCTCCGCAGGGCAGAGTGCCAGGTAACGCCTGGGAGGCGCGAGCCTACGGAAAGTGCCACAGAAAATAACCGCCTAAGTACTTCGGTGCCGGTAAGGGTGAAAAGGTGCGGTAAGAGCGCACCGCACGGCTGGCAACAGTTCGTGGCTAGGTAAACCCCACTCGGAGCAAGACCAAATAGGGTTCCATACGGCGTGGCCCGCGTCGGAACCGGGTAGGTTGCTAGAGGCGTCCAGTGATGGCCGTCGTAGAGGAATGACTGTCCTCGACAAAACCCGGCTTACAGATCGACTCTCCACCCCTCCTTCCTCTGCTTGTTTCGATAGCAGATGCCTCTGGTAATACCAAAAAGATCTTACTCTTAATAAATCACTTTAACTCCGAGCTCTATCCGTCTGAGTTCGCTTGATTTTTCCCGTCATTTTTCTTCGTGAGTAATCCTTTCCCTTCCCTTTGTTGCGCTAAATCCACGTCCTATAAGGGTTTTCCTTATGAACGCGCCTTGACGGTGTGGCGGGCGGATTCCTATAGTGTGCGCAAGTGGCAGAAAGTGGGATGAAGTGGGTTTTCTGGCACAAAAAAGCTAACATTGTGGGGAATCGCAGCCGTGTTCCGCGGAGCCAACGCCGTCAGCCTCGATGCCAAGGGCCGTCTCGCCATGCCGAGCCGGTACCGTGACGAGCTCGATTCGCGTTGCAATGGTCAATTGATCGTGACCATCGACGCGGTGGATCCCTGCCTGTGTGTTTACCCCCTCGATGAGTGGGAACAGATTGAAGCCAAGTTGCGCGCCTTGCCGTCGTTGCGTGAGGAAAACCGCCGCCTGCAGCGTTTGCTGATCGGTAACGCGGTTGACCTGGAGCTCGATGGCAGTGGGCGTTTCCTGGTACCGCCCCGTTTACGTGAATACGCCAAGCTCGACAAGAAGGCGATGCTGGTGGGGCAACTGAACAAATTCCAGTTGTGGGATGAGGATGCCTGGAACGTGGTTTCGGCAGCCGACCTTGCAGCTATTCAACAACCGGGCGCCATGCCCGATGAACTGCGTGACCTGATCCTGTGACCATAGATAGCGGCTTCAACCACATCACCGTCCTGCTCGACGAAGCTGTCGAGGCATTGGCCCTGCGCGCCGACGGTCGCTATCTGGACGGCACCTTCGGGCGTGGCGGGCACAGCCGCCTGATCCTCAGCAAGCTTGGGCCGCAGGGCCAGTTGCTGGGGTTCGACAAGGATCCTCAAGCGATTGCCACCGGGCAAGCGCTGGCGGCCGAAGACGGCCGCTTTGTCATTGTGCAGCGCAGCTTTGCCGAGCTGGGCGACGAGGTGCGCGCGCGTGCCCTGGACGGCAAGGTCAGTGGCGTATTGCTCGACCTGGGCGTGTCCTCGCCGCAGCTGGACGATCCCGAGCGTGGCTTCAGTTTCCTCAACGACGGCCCGCTGGACATGCGCATGAACCCTGACAAGGGTGTGAGCGCCGCCGAATTCATCGCCACCGCTCCAGTGGAAGAGATCGCCCGGGTATTCAAGGAATACGGTGAGGAGCGTTTCGCCGGCCGCATGGCCCGTGCGGTGGTCGAGCGTCGCGAAAAGCAGCCTTTCACCCGAACCGGTGATCTGGCCGAGGTGCTCAAGGTCGCCAACCCTGCCTGGGAAAAGGGCAAGAACCCGGCCACCCGTGCGTTTCAGGGTTTGCGTATCCACGTCAACAATGAGCTGGGCGACCTGGAGGCTGGCCTTGAGGCCGCCCTGGAGTCCCTGGAGATCGGTGGTCGCCTGGTGGTGATCAGCTTCCATTCGCTGGAAGACCGCATCGTCAAACTGTTCATGCGCAAGCTGGTCAAGGGCGAGGCCGACAATCTGCCGCGTAACCTGCCGGTACAGCACAAGGTCTTTGAACCGAAGATCAAGCTCATCGGCAAGGCGCAGTTCGCCTCTGCCGAAGAGCTCAAGGCCAACCCGCGGTCGCGCAGCGCCGTGATGCGGGTGGCGGAGAAGCTTCGGTGAGCCGGCTATTTGCCAAACCTTTGCCAGGCGGAAGCTTCCTGATGCTTCTGCTGTTCGTGGGCGTGCTCGTTTCGGCCATTGCCGTGTCTTACAGCGCCCACTGGAACCGCCAACTGCTCAACACCCTGTACGGCGAGTTGAACGAGCGGGACAAGGCTCAGGCCGAGTGGGGGCGTCTGATTCTGGAGCAGAGCACCTGGACCGCCCACAGCCGTATCGAGAACCTCGCCAGCGAGCAGCTGAAGATGCGTGTGCCGGCCGCTGACGAAGTGCGGATGGTGGCGCCATGATGAAGCTCGAAGGTGCACTCTACCCCTGGCGCTTCCGTGTGGTCATCGGCCTGTTGGCGTTGATGGCCGGTGCCATCTGCTGGCGCATCATCGACCTGCAGGTGGTCGACCGCGACTTCCTCAAAGGCCAGGGCGATGCCCGCAGCCTGCGCCATATTCCTATCCCGGCGCACCGTGGCCTGATCACCGACCGTAACGGCGAACCCCTGGCGGTCAGTACGCCGGTCACCACCTTGTGGGCCAACCCCAAGGAAATGCAGGTTGCCAAGGACCGTTGGCCGCAACTGGCCGCAGCCCTTGGGCAGAACCCCCAGCAATTGACCGAGCGCCTCACCCAGCAGGCCAGCAAGGAATTCATCTACCTGGTCCGTGGCCTGACCCCGGAGCAGGGGCAGCATGTGCTCGACCTGAAAGTACCCGGCGTCTACGGGCTCGAAGAGTTCCGCCGCTTCTACCCGGCAGGCGACGTCACCGCCCATATGGTCGGCTTCACCGACCTTGACGACCACGGTCGTGAAGGGGTGGAGCTGGCTTACGACGAATGGCTCGCCGGGGTGCCTGGCAAACGGCAGGTGATCAAGGATCGGCGCGGCCGGCTGATCAAGGACATCCAGGTAACCAAGAACGCCAAGGCCGGGAAGACCTTGGCGTTGTCGATTGACCTGCGCCTGCAATACCTGGCCACCCGTGAATTGCGTAATGCCATCGCCGAGCAGGAAGCCAAGGCTGGCAGTCTGGTGATCATGGACGTCAAGACCGGTGAAGTACTGGCCATGGTCAACCAGCCCACCTACAACCCGAACAACCGCCGCAGCATGTTCCCTGCTGCCATGCGCAACCGGGCGATCATCGACGTGTTCGAGCCGGGCTCGACGGTCAAGCCGATCTCGATGAGCGCTGCGCTGCAGAGCGGCCGCTGGAAACCCACCGACAAGGTCGAGGTGTATCCGGGCAGCCTGCAGATCGGCCGCTACACCATCAAGGACGTGTCCAAGAGCGAAGGCCCGATCCTCGACCTCACCGGCATCCTGATCAACTCCAGTAACGTGGGCATGAGCAAGATCGCCTTCGATATCGGCGGCGAGGCCATCTACCGGGTGATGTCCCAGGTAGGTCTTGGTCAGTACACCGGCCTGGGCTTCCCGGGTGAGCGCGTCGGCAACCTGCCTAACCACCGCGAGTGGCGCAAGGCCGAGACCGCGACCCTGTCGTATGGCTACGGTGTGTCGGTGACCGCGCTGCAACTGGTGCATGCCTACGCGGCCTTGGCCAACGACGGCAAGATGGTGCCGCTGTCGATCCTCAAGGTCGACAAGGCGCCGGAAGCCGTGCAGGCGATCCCCAAGGAAACCGCCGAAACCGTGCAGGCCATGCTGCAGCAGGTGATCGAGGCGCCGCGCGGGGTGTTCCGTGCGCAGGTGCCGTTCTATCACGTGGGCGGCAAGTCGGGTACCGCCCGTAAAGCCACGGTCGGTTCCAAGGGCTACACCGAAAACGCCTACCGTTCGCTGTTCGCCGGCTTCGGCCCGATGAGCGACCCGCGCTACGCCATCGTCGTGGTCATCGACGAGCCGAGCAAAGGCGGCTACTTCGGTGGCCTGGTATCGGCGCCGGTATTCAGCAAGGTCATGTCCGGCACCCTGCGCCTGATGAACGTGCCGCCAGACAACCTGCCGCCGCCCACCGAACAACAGCAAGTCAGTGCAGTACCCGCCAAGGGAGGGCGTGGATGATGACGATGCCATTGAGCAAGCTATTCGCCAACGCCAGCCGCGACCCGTTGATTCGGGAACTGACCCTGGACAGCCGCGCCGTACGCCCGGGCGACCTGTTCCTCGCCGTGCCCGGCGCCAAGGTCGATGGCCGTGACCATATCGCCGATGCCCTGGCCCGTGGCGCCGCCGCGGTGGCCTACGAAGAGCAAGGTGCCAGCGTACTGCCGATCACCGACGCGCCGCTGATCCCGGTCAAGGGTTTGATCGGCCAGCTGTCGCAGATTGCCGGGCGCTTCTATGGCGAGCCGAGCCGCCAGCTGAACCTGGTGGGCGTCACTGGTACCAATGGCAAGACCAGTGTCACCCAGCTGCTGGCCCAGGCCCTCGATGCCCTCGGTCAGCGTTGTGGCCTGATCGGCACCCTGGGCACCGGCTTCTATGGCGAGCTGCAGAGTGGCCGCTTGACCACTCCGGATCCGATTGCCGTGCAGGCGACGCTCAACGACCTGAAGAAGGGCGGCGCCAAGGCCGTGGCCATGGAAGTCTCCTCCCATGCCCTGGAGCAGGGGCGCGTCGCTGCGCTCGAGTTCGACATCGCGGTGATGACCAACCTGTCTCGCGACCACCTCGACTACCACGGCAGCATGGAGGCCTACGAGGCCGCCAAGGCCAAGCTGTTCGCCTGGCCGAGCCTGCGTTGCCAGGTGGTCAACCTGGACGATGCGTTTGGCCGCCGCCTGGCCGATGATTTTGCCCGTCGCCCCAGCAGCGATCACAGCGAGACCCGGCTGCTCAGCTATAGCCTGGAAAACCCGGACGCCTCGCTGTTCTGTCGCGAAGCCAGCTTCAATGACGATGGCGTGCGCGCCACTCTGGTCACCGCCCAGGGCGAGCGCACCCTGCGCAGTCAGCTGCTGGGTCGCTTCAACCTGAGCAACATGCTCGCCGCCGTGGCAGCGCTGCTGGCGCTGGATTATTCGCTGGACGAGATCCTCAAGGTCACCCCGCAACTGCAGGGCCCGGTGGGCCGCATGCAGCGCCTGGGTGGCGGCGACAAACCATTGGTGGTGGTCGATTACGCGCACACGCCAGATGCGCTGGATAAAGTTCTCGAAGCCTTGCGCCCGCATGCCCACGGCCAGTTGCTGTGCCTGTTCGGCTGTGGCGGCGACCGCGATCGCGGCAAGCGCCCGCTGATGGCCGAAGTGGCCGAGCGCCTGGCCGACCGCGTGCTGGTTACCGACGACAACCCGCGCACTGAAGATCCGCAGCGGATCTTCGACGATATTCGCCCCGGTTTCGCCAAGCCCGCCAGCGTCGAGTTCGTCGCCGGCCGTGGCAAGGCCATCGCCCACCTGATCGCCAGCGCCAGCGCCAACGACGTGATCGTCCTGGCCGGCAAGGGGCACGAGGATTACCAGGAGATCAATGGCGAACGCCATGACTTCTCCGACCTGGTCGAGGCCGAGAAGGCCCTGGCCGCCTGGGAGGCTCCGCATGCTTAAGCCCATGACCCTCAGCCAGCTGACCACAGCACTGAGTGCGCGCCTGGTCGGTACCGACGCCAGCTTCACCGGCGTCAGCATCGACAGTCGCAGCGTGGGTGCCGGTCAACTGTTCGTCGCCCTCACCGGGCCGCGTTTCGATGGTCACGACTACCTGGCTGACGTGAAGGCCAAAGGTGCGGTCGCGGCCCTGGTCGAGCGGGAAATCGCCGACGTCGACCTGCCGCAGTTGCTGGTCGCCGACTGCCGTGTGGCCCTCGGCCAGCTCGGTGCACTGAACCGTGCCGGCTACGACAAGCCCGTGGTCGCCATTACCGGCTCCAGTGGCAAGACCACCGTCAAGGAAATGCTGGCCGCGATCCTGCGTACCCAGGGCCTGGTCCATGCCACCCGCGGCAACCTGAACAACGACCTCGGCGCGCCGCTGACGCTGCTGGAGATCGCCCCCGAGCACAGCGCCGCGGTGATCGAACTGGGCGCTTCGCGCATCGGCGAGATCCGCTACACCGTTGGCCTCACCCAGCCGCAGGTGGTGATCATCAACAACGCCGGCACTGCCCATGTGGGCGAGTTCGGCGGCCCGGAGAAAATCGTCGAGGCCAAGGGCGAGATCCTCGAAGGCCTGGGCGAGGGCGGTACCGCCATTCTCAACCTGGCCGACAAAGCCTTCGAAATCTGGCGCAAGCGTGCCGGTGCTCATCGCATCCTGAGCTTCGCCCTGGACAACCCGCAGGCCGACTTCTATGCCAGCGGCATCGGTCGCGATGCCCGTGGCTGCCCGTCGTTCACCCTGCATGGGCCTGATGGCAACGTGCCGGTGCAATTGAACCTGCTCGGCACTCATAACGTCAGCAATGCCCTGGCCGCCGCCGCCGCCGCCCATGCCGTTGGTCTGAGCCTGAGCGGTATCAAAGCTGGCCTCGAGGCCGTGCAACCGGTCAAGGGCCGCACCGTGGCGCAGATCGCGCCGAACGGTGTGCGGGTGATCGATGACAGCTACAACGCAAATCCCACCTCGATGTGTGCGGCCATTGATATACTCGCCGGCTTTTCCGGGCGCACCGTTCTGGTGCTCGGGGATATCGGCGAACTGGGGCAATGGGCCGAGGAAGGCCATCGCCAGGTAGGTGACTACGCCCGCGGCAAGGTCGATGCGCTCTACGCGGTGGGTGCCAACATGGCCCATGCGGTACAGGCTTTCGGCGCCAATGGCCGCCATTTCGCTACACAAGCTGAGCTGATCGATGCCGTCCGCGTCGAGACCGCCAGCGACACCACTATCTTGATCAAGGGCTCGCGCAGCGCTGCGATGGAAAACGTCGTGGCTGCACTGTGCGAAACCGGCGGGGAGAAACATTAATGCTGCTGCTGTTGGCTGAGTATCTGCAACAGTTCTACAAGGGCTTCGCGGTCTTCCAGTACCTCTCGCTGCGCGGGATCCTGGGTGTACTGACCGCGCTGACCCTGGCCCTGTGCCTGGGCCCGTGGATGATCCGTACCCTGCAGATCCGCCAGATCGGTCAGGCCGTGCGTAACGACGGCCCGCAATCGCACCTGTCCAAGTCCGGCACCCCGACCATGGGCGGCGCGCTGATTCTTTCCGCCATCGCCATCAGCACCCTGCTGTGGGCCGACCTGACCAACCGCTACGTCTGGGTGGTACTGATCGTCACCCTGGCGTTCGGCGCCATTGGTTGGGTCGACGACTACCGCAAGGTGATCGAGAAGAATTCGCGCGGCCTGCCTAGCCGCTGGAAGTATTTCTGGCAGTCGGTGTTCGGCCTGGCTGCGGCGATCTTCCTCTACAAGACCGCGCCGACCAGCGTCGAGACCACGCTGATCATCCCGATGCTCAAGGACCTCACCATTCCGCTGGGTGCCGGCTTCATCGTGCTCACCTACTTCGTCATCGTCGGTTCGAGCAACGCGGTCAACCTGACCGACGGCCTCGATGGCCTGGCGATCATGCCGACGGTGATGGTCGGCGGCGCCCTGGGCATCTTCTGCTACCTGTCGGGCAACGTGAAGTTCGCCGAATACCTGTTGATCCCTTACGTACCGGGTTCCGGCGAGCTGATCGTGTTCTGCGGCGCGCTGATCGGTGCCGGCCTGGGCTTCCTGTGGTTCAACACTTACCCGGCCCAGGTGTTCATGGGCGACGTCGGTGCACTGGCGCTGGGCGCCGCATTGGGCACCATCGCCGTGATCGTCCGCCAGGAAATCGTGCTGTTCATCATGGGCGGTGTGTTCGTGATGGAAACCCTGTCGGTGGTGATCCAGGTCGCTTCCTTCAAGTTGACCGGCAAGCGCGTATTCCGCATGGCGCCGATCCATCACCACTTTGAACTCAAGGGCTGGCCCGAGCCACGGGTGATCGTCCGCTTCTGGATCATCACCGTGATTCTGGTGCTGATCGGCCTTGCCACCCTGAAACTGAGGTAAACGAGCGTGTCACTGATCGCTTCCGACCAATTCCGCATCGTTGTCGGCCTCGGCAAGAGCGGCATGTCCCTGGTTCGCTTCCTGGCGAGCCGGGGCATTGCCTTTGCGGTCGCCGACACCCGCGAGCAACCGCCGGAACTGGACACCCTGCGCCGTGATTACCCGCAGGTGGAAGTGCGCTGTGGCGAGCTGGATGTGGACTTCCTGTGCCGCGCCAGCACGCTGTACGTGAGCCCCGGCCTGGCCCTGGCGACCCCGGCGCTGCAGCAGGCAGCGGCACGTGGCGTGACGCTGTCCGGTGACATCGAGCTGTTCGCCCGTTACGCCAAGGCGCCGATCGTGGCCATCAGTGGTTCCAACGCCAAGAGCACGGTCACCACCCTGGTCGGTGAAATGGCCGCCAAGGCGGGCAAACGTGTGGCGGTCGGCGGCAACCTCGGCACGCCGGCGCTGGATTTGCTCGATGACAGCGTGGAGCTCTACGTGATGGAGCTGTCGAGCTTCCAGCTGGAAACCACCGACCAGCTCAATGCCGAAGTGGCCACGGTGCTGAACATCAGCGAAGACCACATGGACCGCTACAGCGGCCTGCCGGCCTATCACCTGGCCAAGCACCGCATCTTCCGCGGCGCCCGGCAGGTGGTGGTGAACCGCCAGGACGCGCTGAGCCGCCCATTGCCGGTGGAAGGCCTGCCGTGCTGGACCTTCGGCCTCAATACGCCGGACTTCAAGGCCTTTGGCCTGCGCGAAGTCGACGGCGAAAAATACCTGGCCTTCGAATTCCAGACGCTCATGCCGGTGCGCGAGCTGAAGATTCGCGGTGCCCACAACCAGAGCAACGCCCTGGCGGCCCTGGCCCTCGGCCATGCCGCCGGGCTGCCGTTCGCGCCCATGCTCGAAGCCCTGCGCGAGTTCAAGGGCCTGGCCCATCGCTGCCAGTGGATCCGCGAGCGCAACGGCGTGAACTGGTACGACGATTCCAAGGCCACCAACGTCGGTGCCGCACTGGCTGCTATCGAAGGCCTGGGGGCCGATATCGAAGGCAAGCTGGTACTGATTGCCGGCGGTGACGGCAAGGGTGCTGACTTCGCCGCCCTGCGCGCGCCGGTGGTGCAGCATTGCCGCGCGGTGGTGCTGCTGGGCCGCGATGCCGAGCGCTTGGCGCAAACCCTTGGCGATGACGTGCTGCAGGTGCGAGTGAAAACCCTCGATGAAGCGGTGCAGCGCTGCGCCGAGCTGGCCCAGCCCGGCGATGCCGTGCTGCTGTCGCCGGCCTGCGCCAGCCTCGACATGTTCAAGAACTTCGAAGAACGCGGGCGCCTGTTCGCCCAGGCGGCGGAGGGGCTGGCATGATCTTCGGCATCCTCAAGCCGTACCCGTCGCCGCTGATCAGCGGCCGTGGCATCGACCTCGACTTCCCGCTGCTGGCCGGCTGCCTGGCGCTGCTCGGCCTGGGCCTGGTGATGATCACCTCGGCGTCCTCGGAAGTGGCCGCGGTGCAGTCGGGCAACCCGCTCTATCACATGTTCCGCCACCTGGTGTACGTCGTCCTCGGCCTGGGCGCCGGGGTGATGACCATGATGGTGCCGATCGCCACCTGGCAGCGCATGGGCTTCATGATGCTGATCGGCGCCTTCGGCCTGCTGGTGATGGTGCTGGTGCCCGGTATCGGCCGCGAAGTGAACGGTTCGATGCGCTGGATCGGCTTCAGCTTCTTCAACGTCCAGCCTTCCGAGATCGCCAAGGTCTTCGTGGTCATCTACCTGGCCGGCTACCTGGTGCGCCGACAGACCGAAGTTCGCGAAACCTGGATGGGCTTCTTCAAGCCGTTCATCGTGCTGCTGCCGATGGCCGTCCTGCTGCTGATGGAGCCGGACTTCGGCGCCACCGTGGTGATGATGGGCGCCGCTGCGGCCATGTTGTTCCTGGGCGGGGTGGGGTTGTTCCGCTTCTCGCTGATGGTGGTGCTGGCGGTGGTGTCGGTGGTGGTGCTGGTCCAGGCCCAGCCGTATCGGATGGCGCGCCTGATCACCTTTACCGACCCGTGGTCCGACCAGTTCGGCTCCGGCTACCAGCTGACCCAGGCGTTGATCGCCTTTGGCCGCGGCGAGTGGCTGGGCGTGGGCCTGGGCAACAGCGTGCAGAAGCAGTTCTACCTGCCCGAAGCGCACACCGACTTCGTGTTCTCGGTGCTGGCTGAAGAGCTGGGCGTGGTCGGCTCGCTGCTGACCGTCGCGCTGTTCGTCTTCGTCACGGTGCGCGCCCTGTACATCGGCCTGTGGGCCGAGAAGGCCAAGCAGTTCTTCGCCGCCTACATGGCGTTCGGCCTGGCCTTCCTGTGGATCGGCCAGTTCCTGATCAACATCGGCGTGAACGTCGGCCTGCTGCCGACCAAGGGCCTGACGCTGCCGTTCCTCAGTTACGGGGGCAGTTCGCTGGTGATCTGCTGCGCCTGCGTAGGGTTGTTATTACGCATCGAGTGGGAGAGCCGCACGCACCTGGGCAGCGAGGAACACGAGTTCAACGAACACGATTTTGCCGAGGAGACCAATCATGGCCGCTGACGGCAAGAACGTATTGATCATGGCCGGCGGTACCGGCGGCCATGTGTTCCCGGCATTGGCCTGTGCCCGCGAGTTCCAGGCCCGTGGCTACAGCGTGCACTGGCTGGGCACCCCGCGCGGCATCGAGAACGAGCTGGTGCCCCAGGCCGGCTTGCCCCTGCACCTGATCCAGGTCAGCGGCCTGCGCGGCAAAGGCAAGCTGTCGCTGCTCAAGGCGCCGTTCACCCTGGTCAAGGCCGTGCTGCAGGCACGGCGTATCGTCCGTGAGCTCAAACCGGTCTGCGTGATCGGCTTCGGCGGCTACGTGACCGGCCCTGGCGGTGTGGCCGCGCGACTGTGCGGCGTGCCCCTGGTGATCCACGAACAGAACGCCCGCGCCGGTACCGCCAATCGTCTGCTCGTGCCGCTGTCGGCGCGGGTGTGCGAGGCGTTCCCGGGCACCTTCGCCGCCAGCGACAAGCTGCGTACCACCGGCAACCCGGTGCGTGCCGAGCTGTTCATGGATGCGCAGCGCGCACCCCTGGCCGATCGCCGCGCGCGCCTGTTGGTCATGGGCGGCAGCCTGGGTGCGGAACCATTGAACAAATTGTTGCCTAAGGCCCTGTCCGAGGTGCCCGCGAACCTGCGGCCCGAGGTGTTCCACCAGGCCGGCAAGCACCATGCGCCGATCACCGCCGAGCGTTATCAGGAGGCGGGGGTCGAGGCGCAGGTAGAACCGTTCATCAAGGACATGGCCCACGCCTATGGCTGGGCCGACATGGTGGTCTGCCGGGCCGGTGCCCTGACCGTCAGCGAACTCGCGGCGGCAGGCCTGCCTTCGATGCTGGTGCCCTTGCCCCACGCCATCGACGACCACCAGACCCACAACGCCAACTATCTGGCTCGTGAAGGCGCTGCCTTCCTGATGCCGCAAGCGACAACTGGCGCAGCGCAGCTCGCTGAACGCCTGAACGAGGTGCTGATGCAACCCGAGAAACTCAACACCATGGCCGGCACCGCGCGTCGCCTGGCCAAACCTGCCGCAACCAGCACCGTGGTCGATATCTGCCTGGAGGTGGCCCATGGTTGAAAGCCAGAAAGCCATGCCGCAGCCCAAGATGGGCCGTATCCGCCGTATCCACTTCGTCGGTATCGGCGGCGTGGGCATGTGCGGTATCGCCGAAGTGCTGCTGAACCTGGGCTATGAAGTGTCCGGTTCCGACCTCAAGACCTCGCCGGTCACCGAACGCCTGGAATCGTTCGGCGCCGAGATCTTCGTCGGCCACCGCGCCGAGAACGCCGCCAGCGCCGATGTGCTGGTGGTGTCCAGCGCGATCAACCCGGCCAACCCGGAAGTCGCCACTGCGCTCGAACGCCGCATCCCGGTGGTGCCGCGTGCCGAGATGCTCGCCGAGCTGATGCGCTATCGCCACGGTATCGCCGTGGCCGGCACCCACGGCAAGACCACCACCACCAGCCTGCTGGCCTCGGTGTTCGCCGCCGGTGGCCTGGACCCGACCTTCGTCATCGGTGGCCGATTGACCGCCGCCGGCACCAATGCGCAGCTGGGCACCAGCCGCTACCTGATCGCCGAAGCCGACGAAAGCGATGCCAGCTTCCTGCACCTGCAGCCGATGGTTGCCGTGGTCACCAACATCGACGCCGACCACATGGCGACCTACGAAGGTGACTTCAACAAGCTGAAGAAGACCTTCGTCGAGTTCCTGCACAACCTGCCGTTCTACGGCCTGGCCGTGATGTGCCTGGACGACCCGGTGGTGCGCGAGATCCTGCCGCAGGTCAAGCGCCCGACGGTCACCTACGGCTTCAGCGAAGAGGCCGACATCCGCGCCATCAACGTGCGCCAGCAGGGCATGCAGACCCACTTCACCGTGCTGCGCCGCGACTGCGAGCCGCTCGAGGTGTCGGTGAACATGCCGGGCAACCACAACGTGCTCAATGCCCTGGCCACCATCGCCATCGCCACTGACGAAGGCATCAGCGACGAGGCCATCGTCCAGGGCCTGTCCGGCTTCCAGGGCGTCGGTCGACGCTTCCAGGTGTACGGCGAGCTGCCGGTCGAAGGCGGCAGCGTGATGCTGGTCGACGACTACGGCCACCACCCGACCGAAGTTGCCGCGGTGATCAAGGCCGTGCGCGGCGGCTGGCCAAGCCGCCGCCTGGTGATTGTCTACCAGCCGCACCGCTACAGCCGTACCCGCGACCTGTACGACGACTTCGTGCAGGTGCTGGGCGACGCCAACGTGCTGCTGCTGATGGAGGTCTACCCGGCCGGCGAAGAGCCGATCCCGGGCGCGGACAGCCGTCAGCTGTGCCACAGCATCCGCCAGCGCGGCAAGCTGGACCCGATCTACATCGAACGTGGCGCCGAGCTGGCGCCGCTGGTGCAGCCGCTGCTGCGCGCCGGCGACATCCTGCTGTGCCAGGGTGCCGGTGATGTCGGCGGCCTGGCCCCGCAACTGATGAAAAGCCCGCTGTTCGCTGGCGCCAAGCAGGAGA
This sequence comes from Pseudomonas sichuanensis, assembly GCF_024749065.1. Lineage (NCBI taxonomy): Bacteria > Pseudomonadati > Pseudomonadota > Gammaproteobacteria > Pseudomonadales > Pseudomonadaceae > Pseudomonas > Pseudomonas sichuanensis. The sequence continues at coordinate 1,063,675 of NZ_CP087185.1, forward strand.
AGTCGAAATGACCAGCGCCTACGACACGCTGCATTCCACCCTCGACGTCACAGCCTTCGGCCGCGTCGCCGTGCTGTACGGCGGCAAGAGCGCCGAGCGCGAGGTGTCGCTCAAGTCCGGCGCCGCGGTGATCGAGGCGCTGACCAGCGCCGGTGTCGACGTGGTCGGCATCGACGTGGGCGATGACCTGCTGACGCGGCTGCAGAACGAGAAGATCGACCGCGCCTTCATCATCCTCCACGGCCGTGGTGGTGAAGACGGCAGCATGCAAGGCCTGCTCGAGTGCCTGGGCATCCCCTACACCGGCAGCGGCATCCTCGCTTCGGCCCTGGCCATGGACAAGCTGCGCACCAAGCAGGTGTGGCAGAGCCTGGGGATTCCAACCCCGCGCCACGCCGTGCTGGCCAGTGAGCAGGATTGTGTTGCCGCCAGTGCGGAACTGGGCTTCCCGCTGATCGTCAAACCTGCCCATGAAGGTTCGAGCATCGGCATGGCCAAGGTGAACAGCGAGCAGGAACTGATCGCCGCCTGGCAAGACGCCGCCAAATACGATTCGCAAGTACTGGTCGAGCAATGGATTCACGGCCCGGAGTTCACCATCGCCGTGCTGCGTGGCCAGGTGCTGCCGCCGATCGCGCTGGGCACCCCCCACGTGTTCTACGACTACGACGCCAAGTACATCGCCAATGACACCCAGTACCGCATCCCGTGCGGCCTGGACAGCGTCAAGGAACAAGAGCTGATCGACCTGACCGCGCGTGCCTGCGATGCCATCGGCATCGAAGGCTGGGGCCGGCTGGACGTGATGCAGGACGAGCAGGGCCGGTTCTGGCTGCTCGAAGTCAACACCGCACCTGGCATGACCGATCATAGCCTGGTGCCCATGGCGGCCCGCGCGGCCGGCCTGGACTTCCAGCAACTGGTGCTGGCGATCCTGGCCGACAGCGTAGCGACGCGAGGTTAACAGCCATGCAAGGCGCGATGATACGTCAGCAGCAACCCGTCCCCGGCCGCAGCAAGCCGGTGCCGCGTGGTGCCAGCCGACTGGTGGCTGACGAGCCCGTATCGGCGCGCCTGCCCCGTCCCAACTTCGGCGGCCTCAAGCGCCTGTTGTGGCCGGTGCTGCTGGTGGCTGCAGGCTTTGGCGCCTATGAAGGCGCCATCCGCCTGATGCCGTACGCCGATCGGCCGATCACCAAGATCGCCGTGCAGGGCGACCTCAGCTACATCAGCCAGCAGGCGGTGCAGCAGCGTATCGCGCCCTACGTGGCGGCGAGCTTCTTCACCGTAGACCTGACGGCCATGCGCGTCGAGCTGGAACAGATGCCGTGGATCGCCCACGCCGAAGTGCGCAGGGTCTGGCCGGATGAAGTGGTGATCCGCCTGGAAGAACAGTTGCCGGTGGCGCGTTGGGGTGACGAGGCCCTGCTCAACAACCAGGGCCAGGCCTTCACCCCGCGCGAGCTGGCCAACTACGAGCACCTGCCGCAGCTGTTCGGGCCGCAGCGGGCTCAGCAACAAGTCATGCAGCAGTATCAGGTATTGAGCCAGATGCTGCGCCCCATGGGCTTTTCCATCGCTCGCCTGGAGCTGCGCGAGCGAGGCAGCTGGTTCCTGACCACTGGCGCGGGCAGCGCCGGGCCAGGCATCGAACTGCTGTTGGGGCGCGACCATCTGGTGGAGAAAATGCGCCGTTTCATTGCCATTTACGACAAAACGCTTAAAGACCAGATCACCACTATCGCCCGCATCGATCTGCGTTACGCCAACGGTCTGGCCGTTGGTTGGCGGGAACCGATTGCACCGACGACGGCCCAACCCGCCGTTGCGAAGAATTAGAGAGAGGCAGGACCATGGCAAACGCGCATAGCGGCAAAATGATCGTCGGGCTGGACATTGGCACCTCCAAGGTGGTGGCGCTGGTGGGTGAAGTCGGCGAAGACGGTACCCTGGAAATCGTCGGTATCGGTACTCACCCGTCCCGCGGCCTGAAGAAGGGCGTGGTGGTGAACATCGAGTCCACCGTGCAGTCGATCCAGCGCGCCGTGGAAGAGGCCCAACTGATGGCCGGTTGCCGTATCCACTCGGCATTCGTCGGCGTGGCCGGCAACCACATCCGCAGCCTGAACTCCCACGGCATCGTCGCCATCCGCGATCGCGAAGTCAGCACCGCCGACCTTGAGCGCGTACTCGACGCGGCCCAGGCCGTGGCGATTCCGGCCGACCAGCGCGTGTTGCACACCCTGCCGCAGGACTACGTGATCGACAACCAGGAAGGCGTGCGCGAGCCACTGGGCATGTCCGGCGTACGTCTGGAGGCCAAGGTCCACGTGGTCACCTGCGCGGTCAACGCCGCGCAGAACATCGAGAAGTGCGTGCGCCGCTGTGGCCTTGAGATCGACGACATCATCCTCGAGCAGCTGGCCTCGGCGTACTCGGTGCTGACCGACGACGAGAAAGAGCTGGGCGTGTGCCTGGTGGACATCGGTGGTGGCACCACCGACATCGCCATCTTCACCGAAGGCGCGATCCGCCACACCGCGGTGATCCCGATCGCCGGCGACCAGGTCACCAACGACATTGCCATGGCCCTGCGCACACCTACGCAGTACGCCGAGGAAATCAAGATCCGCTACGCCTGCGCCCTGGCCAAACTGGCTGGCGCCGGCGAGACCATCAAGGTACCGAGCGTGGGCGACCGCCCACCGCGCGAGCTGTCGCGCCAGGCCCTGGCCGAGGTCGTCGAGCCCCGTTACGACGAGCTCTTCACCCTGATCCAGGCCGAGCTGCGCCGCAGCGGCTACGAGGATCTGGTGCCGGCTGGCATCGTCCTCACCGGCGGTACCGCGAAAATGGAAGGCGCCGTGGAACTGGCCGAGGAAATCTTCCACATGCCGGTACGCCTGGGCGTACCGCACAGCGTTCGGGGGCTGAGCGACGTGGTGCGCAACCCGATCTATTCCACCGGCGTGGGCCTGCTCACCTACGGGCTGCAAAAGCAGTCCGAGGACCTGTCCCTGACCGGCATCAGCAACAGCAGCAACAACAGCTATGGCGATGAACCGAAGGCCCCGGTGCTTGAACGACTCAAGCGTTGGGTCCAGGGCAACTTCTAAGTTTCAAAGCAGTAGTGGTAGGCGCAATAACTAGAGAACTGTAAGGAGAGGGAAAATGTTCGAGCTCGTAGACAACGTCCCGCAAAGCCCGGTCATCAAGGTGATCGGTGTGGGCGGTGGCGGCGGCAACGCCGTTAACCACATGGTCAAAAGCAACATTGAAGGCGTCGAGTTCATCTGCGCCAACACCGATGCCCAGGCGCTGAAAAACATCGGCGCGCGCACCATTCTGCAACTGGGTACCGGCGTGACCAAGGGCCTGGGCGCAGGTGCCAATCCGGAAGTCGGCCGTCAGGCCGCGCTGGAAGACCGTGAGCGCATCGCCGAAGTGCTGCAGGGCACCAACATGGTGTTCATTACCACCGGCATGGGTGGTGGTACCGGTACCGGTGCTGCGCCGATCATCGCCGAAGTGGCCAAGGAAATGGGCATCCTCACCGTTGCGGTGGTGACCCGTCCGTTCCCGTTCGAAGGCCGCAAGCGCATGCAGATCGCCGACGAAGGCATCCGCATGTTGGCTGACAGCGTCGACTCGCTGATCACCATCCCCAACGAAAAGCTGCTGACCATCCTGGGCAAGGATGCAAGCCTGCTGTCCGCCTTCGCCAAGGCCGACGACGTGCTGGCCGGCGCCGTGCGCGGCATCTCCGACATCATCAAGCGCCCTGGCATGATCAACGTCGACTTTGCCGACGTGCGCACCGTGATGAGCGAAATGGGCATGGCCATGATGGGTACCGGTTGCGCCAGCGGCCCGAACCGCGCCCGCGAAGCCACCGAGGCGGCGATCCGCAACCCGTTGCTCGAAGACGTCAACCTGCAGGGCGCCCGCGGCATCCTGGTGAACATCACCGCAGGCCCGGACCTGTCGCTGGGTGAGTACTCCGACGTGGGTAGCATCATCGAAGCCTTCGCCTCCGACCACGCCATGGTCAAGGTGGGTACCGTGATCGATCCGGACATGCGCGACGAACTGCACGTGACCGTGGTCGCTACTGGCCTGGGTGCGCGCATCGAGAAGCCGGTCAAGGTGGTCGACAACACCCTGCAGACCGCTCAGCAGGTTTACGAGTCCTCCAACCCGGCCCCGGTTCGCCAGGAGCAGCCAGCCGTCAACTATCGTGACCTGGAGCGCCCGACTGTCATGCGCAACCAGGCCCATGCAGGTGCCGCGGCGGCCGCTAAACTCAACCCTCAGGACGATCTGGACTACCTGGATATCCCTGCGTTCCTGCGTCGTCAGGCCGATTGATGGAATTTATCAGGGGTATAAGGGTGATTGGTGTTCAGCAAAGGCCGGGTCTGTTATCATCCCCAGCCTTTGTTGATACCTGTTCGCATTATTTGCGCTGAAGCGGCCAATGCCATGATTAGACAACGCACCCTGAAGAATACCATCCGTGCCACGGGCGTCGGCCTGCACTCCGGGGAGAAGGTCTACCTGACCCTCAAGCCTGCGCCTGTCGACACCGGCATCGTCTTCCGCCGCGCCGACCTCGACCCTGTGGTCGAAATCCCGGCGCGCGCGGCCAACGTCGGCGAGACCACCATGTCTACGACGCTGGTCAACGGTGACGTCAAAGTCGATACGGTCGAGCACCTGCTCTCCGCCATGGCGGGCCTGGGCATCGATAACGCCTACGTCGAGCTCTCCGCCTCGGAAGTGCCGATCATGGATGGCAGCGCCGGACCTTTCGTATTCCTGATCCAATCGGCCGGCCTGGAAGAACAGGACGCACCGAAGAAGTTCATTCGCATCCTGCGCGAAGTGACAGTGGAAGAGGGCGACAAGCGCGCCACTTTCCTGCCGTTCGACGGGTTCAAGGTGAGCTTCGAGATCGACTTCGATCACCCGGTCCTCAAGGGCCAGACCCAAAGCGCGTCTGTAGATTTCTCCAGCACTTCGTTCGTGAAGGAAGTCAGCCGCGCACGGACCTTCGGGTTCATGCGTGACATCGAGTACCTGCGCAAGCACAACCTTGCGCTGGGTGGCAGTGTCGAGAACGCCATCGTGGTCGATGAGACCGGCGTACTCAACGAAGACGGCCTTCGCTCCGAAGACGAATTCGTCAAGCACAAGATCCTCGATGCCATCGGCGACCTTTACCTGCTGGGCAACAGCCTGATCGGCGAGTTCAAGGGCTACAAGTCCGGCCACTCGTTGAACAACCAGCTGCTGCGCAAGCTGATTGCTGAAACTGACGCCTGGGAAGTGGTGTTCTTCGAAGATGCCAGCACGGCACCGATCTCGTACATGCGCCCTGTTGCGGCTGTGTAAGTTCGAACACTCTCTAGTTGTTGATCAAGGCCACCTTCGGGTGGCCTTTTTTATTTTCGCATTCAGTCGCTGCACGGCTTCTGTAGTAAGAGCAACTGTCTTACTCAACTGCTAAAGCTAGCGCGATCCCTGTGGGAGCGGGCTTGCCCCGCGAACACGGGCGAAGCCCGTGCCATCCACCGCAGCGCATGCTTCCCGGGTAAACCCGCTCCCACAGGCCGCAGTCAGTTCGGACGTGTTCAGTCTTTGTGCTGGGCGTGCGCGGCCAGCCGTTCCAGCGCGGCCTTGAGCTTCGGATCGCTGATGCCTTCGGCTGAGCCGCGGATACTTTCGGCGGCAGTTTCCGAAAGTTCCGGCCCCTGACCCTCGCGCTTGGCCGACACCAGCGGCGGCTGCACCTTGAACAGGATCCGCGTCAGGTTGGCAAAGGCTTCCAGCGCCAGCAACTGACGCTGCAGGCGCTTCTGCTGGTAGCGCAGGCGGGTGGCCCAGTGGCCGTCGGTGACCACCAGCAACAAGGTGCCCTCTTTCCACGACGCCACATGGCAATGCTCGCGGGCGGCCGGTTGCAGCTGGCTTTCCAGCAGGCGCTGCAGATGCTCCAGGCGCTCGGCCTGGTTGAGCAACAGGCGCAGCGGCCGGGCCTTGCGCAGCAGGTCGGCGGGGGGGCGGGCGGGGGAGGGTTTGTAGGCCATGAGTACGCAGGGGGTTACAAAACCGGCAGTCTAACAGTTGCGACCTCATCGCGGGGCAAGCCCGCTCCCACGCGTCACCGTGGGAGCGGGCTTGCCCCGCGATAGCGTTCGATCAGGCAGTGACAGTCACTTATTGATGCAAGTCATTCTCGATACGTTTCATCTTCCGCCACCTTGAACTTGGCGAAAAAGCCCTTATGTTAGGCAGGCCCCATACATACGCTGTGCCAGTATCGTGGAAATCCACCACTTTCCTCACAATCGTTTCCGGGTAGAATGCTCGTTCGCATGCGGCCTCTGGGCTGCACGGGCGACTCATGGGGCCGCCCTCCATCCCTACGTGTGGAAGATCCTGCCGATATGTTTGCGCCTTTGTTAAAGAAACTTTTTGGAAGCAAGAACGAGCGCGAGATCAAACGCCTGCTCAAGACGGTGAGCACCGTCAATGCCTTCGAAGAGAAGATGGTGGCCCTCTCCGACGAACAGCTGCGGGGCAAGACCGCAGAGTTCAAAGAGCGCCTGGCCAAAGGCGAAACCCTCGACCAGTTGTTGCCTGAAGCCTTCGCCGTGGCCCGTGAGGCCGGCAAGCGCGTGATGGGCATGCGTCACTTCGACGTTCAGCTGATCGGCGGTATGACCCTGCACGAAGGCATGATCGCAGAAATGCGTACCGGTGAAGGCAAGACCTTGGTCGGTACCCTGGCCGTTTACCTCAACGCGCTGTCCGGCAAGGGCGTGCACGTGGTCACGGTCAACGACTACCTGGCCCGCCGCGACGCCAACTGGATGCGCCCGCTCTACGAATTCCTCGGCCTGACCGTGGGTATCGTTTCGGCATTCCAGCCGCCGGAAGAAAAACGCGCCGCCTACGCCGCCGACATCACCTACGGCACCAACAACGAATTCGGCTTCGACTACCTGCGCGACAACATGGCGTTCAGCGTCGACGAGAAGTTCCAGCGTGAGCTGAACTTCGCCGTGATCGACGAAGTCGACTCCATCCTCATCGACGAAGCGCGTACCCCGCTGATCATCTCCGGTCAGGCCGAAGACAGCTCCAAGCTGTACATCGAGATCAACCGCCTGATCCCGCGCCTCACCCAGCACATCGAGGAAGTCGAAGGCCAGGTGACCCAAGAGGGCCACTACAGCATCGACGAGAAGAGCCGCCAGGTCGAACTCAACGAGGCCGGCCACCAGTTCATCGAGGACATGCTCACCCAGTCCGGCCTGCTGGCCGAGGGCGAGAGCCTGTACTCCGCGCATAACCTGGGCCTGCTGACCCACGTCTACGCCGGCCTGCGCGCGCACAAGCTGTTCCACCGCAACGTCGAGTACATCGTCCAGGAAGGCCAGATCCTCCTGATCGACGAGCACACCGGCCGTACCATGCCGGGCCGTCGCCTGTCCGAAGGCCTGCACCAGGCCATCGAAGCGAAGGAAAACCTGAACATTCAGGCCGAAAGCCAGACCCTGGCTTCCACCACCTTCCAGAACTACTTCCGCCTCTACACCAAGCTGTCCGGCATGACCGGTACCGCCGACACCGAAGCGTTCGAGTTCGCCCAGATCTACAACCTCAACGTGATGGTCATCCCACCGAACAAGCCGTTGGCCCGTAAGGACTTCAACGACCTGGTGTACCTGACCGCCGATGAGAAGTACGCCGCGATCATCGCCGACATCAAGGAAAGCATGGCCCAGGGCCGCCCTGTGCTGGTCGGTACCGCGACCATCGAAACCTCCGAGCACATGTCCAACCTGCTCAAGAAGGAAGGCATCGATCACAAGGTCCTGAACGCCAAGTACCACGAAAAAGAGGCCGAGATCATCGCCCAGGCCGGTGCTCCGGGCGCGCTGACCATCGCCACCAACATGGCCGGCCGTGGTACCGACATCCTGCTCGGCGGTAACTGGGAGGCCGAAGTCGCCGCCCTGGACAACCCGAGCGCCGAGCAGATCGCCAAGATCAAGGCCGACTGGCAGAAGCGTCACCAGCAGGTCCTGGAAGCCGGTGGCCTGCACGTGATCGCCTCCGAACGCCACGAATCGCGCCGTATCGACAACCAGCTGCGGGGCCGTGCCGGCCGCCAGGGTGACGCCGGCTCCAGCCGCTTCTACCTGTCGCTGGAAGACAGCCTGATGCGCATCTTCGCCTCCGACCGGGTGAAGAACTTCATGAAGGCCCTGGGCATGCAGTCCGGTGAAGCCATCGAGCACCGAATGGTCACCAACGCCATTGAAAAAGCCCAGCGCAAGGTCGAAGGCCGCAACTTCGATATTCGTAAGCAACTGCTTGAATACGATGACGTGGCCAACGAACAGCGCAAGGTGATCTACCACATGCGCAACAGCCTGCTGGCCGCCGAAAACATCGGCGACACCATCGCCGAGTTCCGCCAGGAAGTGCTCGATGCCACCATCAGCCAGCACATTCCGCCGCAGTCGCTGCCTGAGCAGTGGGACGTTGCCGGCCTCGAGGCTTCGCTGGCCAGCGATTTCGCCATCAAGCTGCCGATCCAGCAGTGGCTCGACGAGGACGATCACCTCTACGAAGAAACGCTGCGCGAGAAGCTGATCACCGAGATCACCAGCGCCTACAACGAGAAAGAGGACCAGGCTGGCGAAGACGCGCTGCGTACCTTCGAGAAGCAGATCCTGCTGCGTGTACTGGACGACCTTTGGAAAGACCACCTGTCGACCATGGACCACCTGCGTCATGGCATTCACCTGCGTGGTTACGCGCAGAAGAACCCGAAGCAGGAGTACAAGCGCGAGTCGTTCACCTTGTTCCAGGAACTGCTGGACTCGATCAAGCGCGACACCATCCGCGTGCTTTCGCATGTTCAGGTACGCCGCGAAGACCCGGTCGAAGAAGAAGCCCGCCTGCGCCGCGAAGCAGAGGAACTGGCCAGCCGCATGCAGTTCCAGCACGCTGCCGCCCCTGGCCTGGAAAGCGAGCAACTGGCTGAAGAAGGCGCCGAAGTGGCCGTGGCCGCCGCGCCTGTGCGTAACGACCTCAAGCTGGGCCGCAACGAGCCGTGCTGGTGTGGTTCGGGCAAGAAATTCAAGCACTGCCATGGTCAGATCGAGTGATCTGATCTCACCATTGGCTTGAGATCCCGGGGCTGCGTCGCAGCCCATCGCGACACAAGGCCGCTCCTACAGGAATCGCAACAACCCTGTAGGAGCGGCCTTGTGTCGCGAAAGGGGCGCAAAGCGCCCCCCAATTCCCCAAAATTTCTAGGAGCGCTCTAATGGCTGTTGGTCTTGGTCCTTTGCCCACCCTGCACCCGGTTCCCGGTTTCGAACTCGGCATCGCCTCGGCGGGCATCAAGCGCCCCGGGCGCAAGGATGTGGTGGTGATGCGCTGTGCCGAAGGCTCCAGCGTTGCCGGCGTGTTCACCCTCAACGCGTTCTGCGCCGCACCGGTGATCCTCTCCAAGCAGCGCGTGCAGGGCACCGTGCGCTACCTGCTGACCAACACCGGCAATGCCAACGCCGGCACCGGCGCCCCAGGCCTCGCCGCCGCTGAGCGCACCTGCGCCAAACTGGCCGAACTGACCGGCGTGCCTGCCGAGTCGGTACTGCCTTTCTCCACCGGCGTGATCGGTGAGCCGCTGCCAGTCGAGAAGATCGAAGGCGCGTTGCAGGCAGCCCTCGACAACCTGTCCGAGAACCACTGGGCCGAAGCCGCCACCGGCATCATGACCACCGACACCCTGCCCAAGGGTGCCAGCCGCCAGTTCCAGTTCGACGGCAAGACCATCACCGTCACCGGTATCAGCAAAGGCGCCGGCATGATCCGCCCGAACATGGCCACCATGCTCGGCTACATCGCCACCGACGCCAAGGTCGCGCCGCAGGTGCTCAAAGACCTGATGCTCGACGGCGCCAACAAGTCGTTCAACCGCATCACCATCGACGGCGACACTTCGACCAACGACTGCTGCATGCTGATCGCCACCGGCAAGGCCGACGTGCCGGAAGTGACCGAAGCCCGCGGCGAGCTGTTCGAGGCGCTGAAAAAGGCCGTGTTCGAAGTGTGCATGGACGTGGCCCAGGCCATCGTGCGTGACGGCGAAGGCGCCACCAAGTTCGTCACCGTGCAAGTCAACGGCGGCGGCAACCACCAGGAATGCCTGGACGTCGGCTACGCCGTGGCCCACTCGCCGCTGATCAAGACTGCGCTGTTCGCCTCCGACCCGAACTGGGGCCGCATCCTCGCCGCGGTAGGCCGTGCCGGCGTGCCAGAGCTGGATGTCAGCCTGATCGACGTCTACCTCGACAACGTCTGCATCGCCAGCCAGGGCGGCCGCAGCCCGAGCTACACCGAGGCGCAGGGTTCTGCCGTGATGGCCCAGGAAGAGATCACCATCCGCATCGAACTGGGCCGTGGCCAGTGCAGCGAAACCATCTGGACCACCGACCTGTCCCACGAGTACGTGAAGATCAACGCCGAATACCGCACCTGATCCAACCCATCGCGGGGCAAGCCCGCTCCCACGATTTTCGGCGTGGGAGCGGGCTTGCCCCGCGATGCTCCCTCTGCCATGAAACATGGAGCCGCCCCATGAGCTATCACCTGATCATCGGCGACAAGCTGTATTCCTCCTGGTCGCTGCGCGGCGCCCTGGCCCTCGAACTGGCCGGCGCGCCCTACCAAGAAACCCTGGTCAAACTCAACCAGCCCGACACCCGCCAACGCCTGCTGGCGTTCTCGGCCACCGGCAAGGTACCGCTGCTCAAGACCGAGCACGGCGTGATCGCCGACTCCCTGGCCATCGCCGAGTACCTCAACGAACAGCATCCTGACGCCAGGCTCTGGCCTGAAGACGTCGCCAGCCGCGCCCAGGCGCGCTCGGCCTGCGCGCAGATGCACAGCGGCTTCTTCGCCCTGCGCGGTGCCATGCCGTTCGACCTGTCCCGCGACCAGGCGCTGGAGAACATGCCGCTGGACGTGCAAGTCGATATCGACCGCATCGTCGCCCTGTGGTCCGAGTGCCGCCTGCTGGCCAAGGACCAAGGCCCATTCCTGTTCGGCCGGCCGACCCTGGCCGATGCCTTCTTCGCCCCGGTGGCCGTGCGCCTGCGCACCTACCGCGTTGCAGTGCCCGCCGAAGCGGCGGCCTACATCGAAACCATTTACCAGTGGCCGGCCTTCCAGGCCTGGCAGCAGGCTGGCCTGGCGGAGCGTGCAGGGTGAAGCGGATTCATGTAGTTGCCGCCGTCATCCGAGGCGCCGACGGGCGCATCCTGATCGCCCGCCGTGCCGACACCCAGCACCAGGGCGGCCTGTGGGAGTTCCCCGGCGGCAAGCTGGAGGAGGGCGAGGGCGTCGAGGCGGCACTGGCCCGTGAGCTGCGCGAAGAGCTGGGTATCGAGGTCAGCCGTTCGCGGCCGCTGATCAAGGTCAGCCACGACTACCCGGACAAGCAGGTGCTGCTGGATGTGCGCGAGGTGGATGCCTTCACCGGCGAGCCCCATGGCGCGGAAGGCCAGCCGTTGGCCTGGGTGGCGCCCCGCGACCTGGGCCAGTACGACTTCCCTGAAGCCAACAAGCCGATCGTCGCCGCCGCGCGCTTGCCGGATCAATACCTGATCACGCCGGACGGGCTTGAGGTGCCGGAGCTGCTCAAGGGCATCCAGAAGGCGGTGGCCAATGGGATCAAGCTGATCCAGCTGCGCGCCCCGGACATGTACGACCCCAAGTACCGCGACGTTGCCGTGGATGCGGTCGGGCTGTGCGCCGGCAAGGCACAACTGATGCTCAAGGGGCCGTTGGAGTGGCTGGGCGACTTTCCGGCGGCCGGTTGGCACCTCACGGCGGCGCAGCTGCGCAAGTACGCCGCCAAAGGCCGCCCGTTCCCCGAGAACCGCTGGCTGGCGGCGTCCTGCCACAGCGCCGAAGAGTTGGCGCTGGCCGAGCAGATGGGCGTGGATTTCGTCACCCTGTCGCCGGTACAGGCGACCCAGACGCATCCGGATGCCACACCGCTCGGTTGGGATGAGGCGCAGCGCTTGATCGGCACGATCAGCCGCCCGGTGTTCCTGTTGGGTGGGGTCGGGCCGGGTGAGCGGGAGCAGGCCTGGGATGCCGGGGCACAAGGTGTTGCCGGGATTCGGGCGTTCTGGCCTGAGATCTGAGTGCGCTGGCAATCGCGGGGCAAGCCCGCTCCCACGCTAGAGTGTGTAACTGGCGTGGGAGCGGGCTTGCCCCGCGATGCTTTTCAGGCCGGCTTTGTGGCTGCCTGCCACAGCACTTCGGCTACGCCCTGCCGCCGCCCGATAATCCGCGCGGCCACGAACAACAGATCCGACAACCGGTTGATATACGCCAACCCCACCCCCTCCAGTGGCTCAACGGCATTCAGCTGCTGACACCGCCGCTCCGCCGCCCGTGCCTGGCTGCGGCACACATGGGCCTGTGCCACCAGCGCCGAACCACCCGGCAGGATGAAGTTCTTCAACGGCCCCAGCTCATCGTTCCAACGATCGATGGCCGCTTCGAGGCGCTCGACCTCGGCAGCGGTCAATGCTTGATAGCTGGGCATGGCCAGCTCGCCACCCAAGTCGAACAAGCGGTGCTGACACGGCGCCAGTACCTCGACCAGCTCTTGCAGGCCGGCCTCGGCCAATCCGGCAAGCAATACTCCAAGCTGGCTGTTGAGGCTGTCCATCTCGCCGATCGCCTCGATTCGCGGATGGTCCTTGGGCACCCGGCGGCCATCGCCCAGGCCGGTTTCACCCTTGTCGCCGGTGCGGGTGTAGATCTTCGACAGGCGATAGCCCATGTCACGTCTCCGTTTTGGTGGTGGCCGGCAGGCCGAGGGGCAGGCGCAGGGTGAAGCAGGTGCCCTGGCCGGGCGTGGAGTGCACTTCCATCTGCCCTTTGTGGTTGTTGGTAATGATGAAGTACGAGACCGACAGCCCAAGGCCGGTGCCCTGGCCGATCTCCTTGGTGGTGAAGAATGGCTCGAAGGTGCGCTTGCGCACGGTCTCGGGCATGCCCACGCCATTGTCCTCCACCTGGATTTCCGCCCAGGGCGGGTTGAGCCGGGTGCGCAGGGTGATTCGCCCCGGCTCGCTGGGCTGCGGGCGCTGGTGGATGGCCTGGGCGGCGTTCTTCAGCAGGTTGAGCAGCACCTGCTCCAGCTCGTTGGCGGTGCCGGGCACCGCCCCGAGTTGCGGGTCGAACTGGCGGACGATGGCCTGGCCCTTGAAGTCGAAGCCGATGGCCAGGTCGAAGTCGTTGCCGGCGATTTCCACCGCCTGGTCGATCAGCGCCGGCAGGTCGCAGGGCGCCAGCTGACGGTTGCTGAGGCGGCTGAAACTGAGCATGTGGGTGACGATCTTCGCCGCCCGGGCGCCGGCCTGCTGAATGCCGTCGAGCAGTTGCGGCACTTCGCGGCTGTCCAGGTAGCGGTTGACGGCCGGCAGGTCCAGACCCAGCTCGGTGGCCTGTTCCTGGTTGCGTGGCAGCTCCGGCGACAGGCGCCGGCGGATGTTCTGCACGTTGTGCAGGATCGCTCCCAGCGGGTTGTTGATCTCATGGGCCATGCCTGCAGCCAGGCCACCGACCGAGAGCATCTTTTCCGACTGCACCATCATTTCTTCCAGCGACAGGCGCTGGGTGATGTCGTCGATACGGATCACCACGCCACGGCCGCCGCCGCCGGTCAGCGGGTAGAAGGTCAGGGCGTAGTGGCGCAGGTCGTCGCCCTTGGGCCAGGTGACCCGCTCGATTTTTGCCACCCGGTGCTTCTCGACGCTTTCCTTGAGCTGCGGCAAAAACGGCTTGAGCGGCGCGAAGGCCAGGAAGATCGGCTGGTTCAGCGCCTCGTCCAGCGGTGTGCCGGAAAGCACCGTGGCTTCGTGGTTCCACTGGGTGACGTAAAGCTGCTCGTCGAGGGCGATCAGCGCCGAAGGCATGGAGTCGATGATGCTGTTCAGGTAGTTCTGGAAACCCGTGAGTTTCTTTTCGATCTTGCTGCGCACCTGGACTTCCAGCTCCAGCTTGCGGTTGGTGTGGCGGGTTTCTTCCGCCAGGCCCTGGGCCTGGTCGTAGGCCTGCTGGAACTCGTCGCGGGCGCCCTTGAGCTGCTGCTCGCGGGCTTCGATGCGCGACAGCATGGTGTTGAACGCATCGGCCAGGCTGCCGATCTCGTCATCGTTGCCGCGCTGGGCCCGCAGGGCGTAGCTCTCTTCCCGGGTGACCTGGCGCGACAGTTCTTCGAGGTTGTTGATCGGCAGGGTGATCAAGCGCTTGATCTGCCGGGCGATGACCAGCCACAGCAGGATGCTGAATATCAGGATCGCCAGGCTGGCGGAGAGGGTGCCGGTGTAGAACGCCATCGGCAGCTCGCTGCTGGCCACCAGCAGCAGGTGCGCGGGCGGGTTGGCGTTGCGCGGCAGGCGGATCAGCTGGGTGCTGCGAAACTCCATCAGGCGCCAGCCGTCGATGTTGCGATAACGCTTGGGCAGGGTGAGGGCGTCGCCGTGCTGGAGCTGGGCGAGCATCTGCCCATCGCCACCGTAGATGGCCGCCGCGCGCAACGGGGAGTAGCTGTCGAGCTCCTTGAGCAGGGCGCTGGCGGTCTCCGGTGAGTCGCCGGCCCGGGAGGACAGCTGCGGGTTGGACACCAGCTTGCCGATGGTCTGCAGCGCCTGGGGCGCCATGCTTTCCTGGGTGATCCAGTAGGCGGCGCTGATGAACGCCAGGTTGGCGACCAGCAGTATGGTAACCAGCAGCACCAGCAGGGCTGCCAGCAGTTTCTGCCCGACCGGGAGGTTTTCCAGGCGTTGGCGCAGGCTCATGAGTCAGGGGGTGTCCATGTCCGGTGGATGGGCCAGTCAGTCGCTGGGCAGGCCGCGGGCCTTCAGGCTATCGACCAGGCGCCGTTGCAGGTGTTCCAGCCGTGGCGCGCTTGCCCCGTGCCGGGCGGCGGCGCGGCAGGCGTGACCGAGCAGGTAATGGACCTCGGTGCGCCGGCCATGACGGACATCCTGGTACATGGAAGAGTAGTTGGCGGCGGTGGCGAGGATCACCCGTTGCACTTCTTCCTTCAGGTCGTTGGCGGCCTCGGGCTGGCCGCAGCGCAGCAGCAGGTTGGCCAACTCGTCGCACAGCTGGTCGACTTCGGTCAGGTGCCCGAGCAGCCCGCCGTTGTGGCAGTCGTGCAGCACGGTCAACGGGTTGATGGCGCAGTTGAGCGCCAGTTTGCGCCACAACCGCGAAAGGATGTCGACGCTCCACTGGGCGGGAATACCGGCGTCGTGGAGGTCGTCGAACCACGCTGGCACGGCGGGGTTGAGCGGGTTGCCCAGCCAGTTGAAGCCATGGCCGGCGAAGCGCACCTGCCAGTCCGCCTCGCGGAACGCGCCCTCGGTGCTGGAGGCGAAGATGCAATGGGCATGGGGCACCTGGTCGGCCACCTCATCCTGGCTGCCCAGGCCGTTCTGCAGCAGTACCAGTTCGGCACCCTCGGCCAGCCGTGGGGCCAGGCGCGCCACGGCGGGGGCCGCGTCATAGGCCTTGCAGGCCACCAGTAAACGGTGGATCGGGCCGGTGGCATCGTGGGTTTCGCCGGGGATCGCGTAGAGGCTGCGCTGGTCCTGTTCGACCAGGGTCAGCCCGCCGACGGCCTGATAGGCCGCCAGGCGCTGCTCGTCTCGCAGGATCAGGCGGACCGCCTTGCCGGCGCGGGCCAGGCGGCAGGCCCAGAGGCTGCCGAGGCTACCGGCGCCGAGAATATGCCAGGTGCTGCTCATCTGCGTTTCGCAACCCGTTATAATGAGCCCGCATTTTAACCCCCTAACCCTGACGCGCTCCATCTTCAAGCTGAGCGCGCTGTTTTTTTATGGAGAACCGCCATGCCTTCGTTCGACGTGGTATCGGAACTGGACAAGCACGAAGTCACCAACGCCGTGGACAACGCGGTGAAGGAACTGGACCGCCGCTATGACCTCAAGGGCAAGGGCAGCATCGAGTTCAAGGACAAGGAGCAGACCGTGCTGCTGACCGCCGAGGCCGAGTTCCAGCTCGAGGCGATGGTCGAAATCCTGCGTCTGGCCCTGGTCAAGCGCAAGATCGACGTCAAGTGCCTGGAAGTGAAGGACGCCTACCCATCCGGCAAGGAGATGAAGCAGGAAGCCAAGTTCCGCGAAGGCATCGACAAAGACCTGGCGAAAAAGATCGTTGCCCACATCAAGGACGCCAAGCTCAAGGTCCAGGCTTCGATCCAGGGTGAGCAGGTACGCGTCACCGGCAAGAAGCGTGACGACCTTCAGGAGGCGATTGCTGCGTTGCGCGCCAAGGAATTCGACATGCCGCTGCAGTTCAACAACTTCCGCGACTGATCGAGGCAGGGCAGGAACCTTGATGGCTCAATGATGTCCATCGGTTCCTGCGGTCGCTGCATGCTGTGCGGCCCGTTTCAATGTGTTTTTTGCCGCTTGGCATCAGGAGAGCAAGACGATGGATTTGAATGCAGAGGTCGACCAGCTGGTTCGCCAGTCGCAGACTTGGGTACCGCTGATCATGGAATACGGCAGCCGCCTGCTGCTGGCCTTGCTGACGCTGGCGATCGGCTGGTGGATCATCAGCAGGGTCAGTGCTCGGCTGGGCAAACTGGTTGGCCTGAAGGCCGACGCGGCGTTGCAGGGCTTCATCAGCACCCTGGCCAACATCGTGCTGAAAGTACTGTTGATGGTCAGCGTGGCGTCGATGATCGGCATCGAGACCACCTCGTTCGTCGCCGCCATAGGTGCCGCCGGCCTGGCCATCGGCCTGGCCTTGCAGGGCAGCCTGGCGAACTTCGCCGGGGGCGTGCTGATCCTGATGTTCCGCCCGTTCCGCATCGGCGACTGGATCGAAGCCCAGGGCGTGGCAGGCACCGTGGACAGTATCCAGATCTTCCACACCGTGCTGCGTACCGGTGATAACAAGACGGTCATCATGCCCAACGGCAGCCTGTCCAACGGCATCATCACCAACACCAACCGTCAGCCGACCCGCAAGGTGGTGTTCGACGTGGGTGTCGACTATGACGCCGATCTGCAGAAGGCCCGCAATGTGCTGCTGGAGCTGGCCCAGGACCCGCGTGTGCTGCAGGACCCGGCGCCGCAGGCGGTGGTGTCGACCCTGGGTGACAGTTCGATCACCGTGTCGCTGCGCATCTGGACCAAGACGGCCGACTACTGGGACGTGATGTTCATGCTCAACGAGCATGCCCGTGACCGGCTCAAGGCCGAAGGGATCGACATTCCCTTTCCGCAGCGGGTGATCCGTGTGGTGCAGGAGACTGCCCTGCAATAAACCTGCTTCGACAGTCGGGGCCGCTGCGCGCCCCTTCGCGGGTAAACCCGCTCCCACAGGGTTCACGCTTAACCTGTGGGAGCGGGTTTACCCGCGAAGGGGCGCGCAGCGGCCCCGGCTTTTTCTGCCCCTTACACTTGCTCACAGCAATCTGCCGTCATTTCTGGCATATAGCCTGACCCCACCCGTCCCCACCTGATATTGATCATGAAACCACTGCTGTACATCACCCCCCTGCGAGCCTTGCTGTTCGGCCTGACCCTGGCGCTGTTCGAGCTGCTGACCTACCTGGCCAGCGATGCCGTGATGCCCGCCATGCCGGTCGTAGTCGGCGACCTGGACGCCAGCCCGGAATTCATCCCCCACGCCCTCAACCTGTACCTGCTGGGCGGGGTGGTGCTGCAATGGCTGATCGGCCCGCTCGCCGACCGTTACGGCCGGCGCCCGCTGCTGCTGACGGGCTGCCTGTTCTTCGGCGTGGCTTGCCTGGCGACGTTCTGGGTACATGACATCGGCCTGTTCAACCTGCTGCGCCTGCTGCAGGGCATCGGCCTGGGCTTCGTGGTCACGGTCAGCTACCCGGCCCTCAACGAGGCGTACAGCGAGGCCGACGCGGTGCGCATGATGGCGTTGCTGGCCAACATCGCCCTGCTGTCGCCGTTGCTCGGGCCGCTGGTGGGCACCTTGATGCTGCAGTGGCTGGACTGGCGCTGGCTGTTCGTGGCGTTCGCGGTCGGTGCGGTGCTGTGCTGGCTGCTGCTGTACCGCTTGATGCCGGAAACTCTGGGGGTGGAACGCCGCGACGGCTCACGCCTGCCGTTCACGCCGATCCACCTGCTGCCGCTGTTGGCCGGCTATGGTCAGTTGCTGGCCAACCGCCGGTTTGTCGCGGGCAGCGCGGCGCTGGGCCTGGTCGGGTTGCCGCTGATCGGCTGGATCGGCCTGTCGCCGGTGCTGCTGATCCACGACGAAGGCCTGAGCACGATGGACTACGCACTGTGGCAGTTGCCGGTGTTCGCCGGGCTGATCCTCGGCAATCTGATCATCAACCGCATCGCCGATCGCTATCCGCTGCCGGCACTGGTGCGCGGGGCCCTTTGGCCTTACCTGGCGGGCCTGTCGTTGATGGTCGCGGCGACCTGGTACTGGCCGACAGTTACCAGCGTGGTGGCCGGCATGTCGCTGTACGCGCTGGGGTTGGGTGTGGCCAACGCGGTGCTGTACCGCATGACGCTGTTCGCCAGCGAACAGAGCAAGGGGCTGGTGTCGGCGATGCTGGGGATGATCACCATTGCCTTGCTGGGGCTGGGGGGCGCTGTGCTGGCGATGCTCGGAGCGGGTGCCAGCCTGATGCACTTCGCCGTGGCGGCAGGCATTGCCGGGGCGCTGGCGCTGTGGCCGTTGTGGTTCGTGGTGGGCAGGCGCTCCGGGGAAGGGGCCGTGGCACAGTAGAAGCATCGCGGGGCAAGTCGCAGCGGCGGTGCGCCGCTGCGACTTGCCCCGCGATGAGGCCCTTGAAGGCCTAATTCTGTTCAGCTGCCGGACTCTCCACCGGCACCGGCTTTCCCCGACCGGCTTCCTGTCGCCACTGCAGGGCGATCAGGATCAAGGTCGGCACGCCCAGCAGGGCGGTGATCAGGAAGAAGTCGTGGTAGCCGAACTTCTCCACCATCACCCCTGAATAGCCGCCGATCAGGCGCGGCAGCAGCAGCATGATCGAGCTGAGCAGGGCATATTGCGTGGCCGAGAACTTCAGGTTGGTCAGGCTCGACAGGTAGGCGACGAACGCCGAGGTGGCCAGGCCCGAGCTGAAGTTGTCCAGCGAGATGGTCACCACCAGCATTTCCAAGTTCGGCCCCATGTCGGCCAGCATCAGGAACAGGATGTTGGTTGCCGCCGACGCCGCGCCGCCGATGAACAGGATCGGCAGGATGCCGAAGCGCACGATCAGCAGGCCGCCGGCACCGGCACCGACCAGGGTCATGATCAGGCCGAAGATCTTGCTGACGCTGGCGATCTGGTCCTTGGTAAAGCCCATGTCGATGTAGAACACGTTGGCCATCACGCCCATCACCGTGTCGGACATGCGGTAGGTGGCGATCAACCCGAGCAGCAGCAGGGCCTGCCAGCGGTAGCGGCTGATGAAGTCGTTGACCGGGGTGAGCACCGGGGCCAGGCCGCGACGGCCGAGGGACGACAGGCATGCCCAGCTCAGCAGTGCATAGAGCAGCAGGCGCAGGAAGGCGCGGTCTTCGAGCAGCAGGTCGAGCGGGGTGGCGTCGCCGAACAGCACGCTGGCCCAGTCGGTGTTGAACATCTGGGTGAAACTGGCAGGTACCGAAACCAGCAGGATGATCAGGACGAACACCGACGCCAGTTGGTGCATCAGCCCGTAGCGCGCCGCCGACAGTTGGGTACGCAGCGGTACCGGGGGTTCACGCATGATCAGCGTGGTGAACACCGCCGGCAGCATCAGCACGCCGAACAGCACGTAAGTGCCGGTCCAGGCCTGATGCAGGTAGCTGAAACCGGTGGAACCGAACCACTCGGCGAAGAACAGTGCGCCGGCCGTGGCCAGCAGCGCGGCGACCCGGTAGCCGGCCATGTAGCTGGCGGCCAACGCAGCCTGGCGCTGGTCGTCGGCGATTTCCAGGCGATAGGCATCGACGGCGATGTCCTGGGTAGCCGAGGCAAAGGCTACCAGCACTGCTAGCGCGACCAGCCATGACAGGTGTTTCTGCGGGTCGCAGAAGCCCATGCCGACCAGGCCCAGCACCACCAGCACCTGCGACAGCAGCAACCAGGAGCGGCGGCGGCCCATGCCGCCGAGCAGCGGCAGGCGCCATTGGTCGAGCAGGGGTGACCACACCCACTTGAAGGCATACGCCAGGCCGATCAGGCTGGCGTAACCGATGGTTTCGCGCGCCACACCCGCTTCGCGCAACCAGACCGACAGGGTCGAGAACACCAGCATGTACGGCAGGCCGGCGGCGAATCCGAGCAGCAGAAGTACCAAGGTTGACGGGCTGGCATAGGCAGCGAGCGCAGCGCGCCAGGTTTTACGGGGCATGGGCCAACATCTGCCTCAAGTTTGCGAAAACAAAGCGCGCACTCTAACCGCTGTGCTCCATCGGGCGCCAGCCATGGCGCGCCATATCCACACGATTATTGGCTACATTCACGCCTTCTGCGCGCAGACGGGCGCGCTGTTCGTCGCCGGATGGGGTGCCCAGGGCAAGGCTCAGGCGCCCCCCTGCGCCGAGCACTCGGTGCCACGGCAGGCGGGTGTCCGCGGGCAGTTGCCCGAGGGTACGGCCAACCCAGCGGGCCGCGCGGCCAAGGCCCGCCAGCTCGGCGAGCTGGCCGTAGCTGACCACCTTGCCCGGCGGGACTTGGCCGAGCACCGAATACAACGCCATTCGTCGGGCTTCGGCATCTTCCGGTGGTGGAGCAGAGATGGCAGACATCAGAGCCCCCTTGGCCTGTAGATGAAACCGGACGGATGGCAACGGCAAATAAGAGTGGAACTCATCGGCATGGTCTGGGTCTGTCCTTGCTCATGGCGTGGGCATCCGGATAATGCCCGGCTTTTTTCGGCAAATCGAATCCGTAGTCCACTTATGTACTCAAGAATCCTGCTCTGCTTCTTCGCTGTATCGCTTTGCACCTCGGCGCTGGCCGATACCGTGTGGATGAAGAACGGCGATCGAATCACTGGCAAGATCACCGTCTTCGATGGCGGCAAGTTGCTGCTGGAGACCTCGTACGGTGGTTCAATCGCCCTGGACTGGAAACAGGTCAAGACCCTTGAGAGCGACCAGGAACTGCTGGTCAAGCAGGACGCCTACAGCGGCGAGAAGGCCAAGTCACTCAAGGCTGCCGAACCGGGCAAGGTGACCTTGGCCAACGGTGATGCGCCCAAGACCGTGGAACTGGCCAGCATCGAGCAGATCATGAAGCCTCGGCCGCTGGTCGAGGACTTTCTGTGGAAGGGCAATGTCGACGTGGCGCTGGACTACAAGCGCGCCGAGAACGACACCGACGACTACGACGTCAGCTTCAAGACCTCCGCGCGCCACGGTCGCTGGCGGCACAACGCCGAAGGCGAATACAACCGCGAGAGCAAGGACGATGTCACCACCGCCAACAACTGGAGCGCGGAATATGCGCTCGACCGTTTCATCACCGAGAAATGGTTCTGGCAGGGGCGCCTGGAGTACAAGCGCGACCAGATCGAAGAGCTGGCGCGCCAGCGCACTATCGGTACCGGCCCGGGCTACCAGTTCTGGGATGACGAGCTGGGGGCGTTCTCGTTGGGCTCGCTGATCAACCGCACCGATTACCAGTACCGTGACGGCGGCAAGGACAACTTCTACGCCGCGGCCGTGAAGTGGGACTACACCCGTTACCTGATCGGCAAGAAAGTGCAGTTCTTCACCAATGGCGAGGTGGGCAAGCCGTTTGGCGGCGTCGCCGACTACGCCCTGGATGCGGAAATGGGGCTGCGCTACAAGGTCACCGACTGGGCTTCGCTCAACCTCAAGGCGGAAAAGGACCTGATCAAGGGCACCGATGATCGCGATCTCGACAAGACTCGCTACACCGCTGGTTTCGGCGTGACCTGGTGAGGGCAGTTGCAAGTATCAAGCAAGCTTCAAGAAGAACTGCGTCATCGAAATTGATTCGGACCTTGCTTTTTCTTGTTGCTTGTAGCTTATGACTTGCAACTGATCATCATTTGCCGAGGACCTCGCTGTGAGTTCTAATGCCCTTCGCCCAGCCCGGGAACTGCTGCTCAAGGAGTACCGTGGCGTTCTCTCCACCCATTCCAAGTCGATGCCGGGCTTCCCGTTCGGCTCGGTGGTCCCCTACTGCCTGGACGCCGATGGGCACCCGGTCATTCTTATCAGCCGTATCGCCCAGCACACCCACAACTTGCAGAAGGACCCCAAGTGTTCACTGCTGGTGGGCGAACGTGAGGCTGAGGACGTGCAGGCAGTAGGGCGCCTGACGGTGATGGCCGAGGCGCACAAGCTCAGCGACGAGGCGGCCATCGAAGCTGCCGCCGCGCGCTACTACCGCTACTTCCCTGAGTCGGCGAACTACCACAAGGCCCACGATTTCGACTTCTGGGTACTGCTGCCGGTGCGCCACCGCTACATCGGTGGTTTCGGCGCGATCCACTGGCTCGACCAGGTCACCCTGGCCAACCCCTTTGCCGGCGCTGGCGAAGCGAGCATGATCGAACACATGAACAGCGACCATGCCAATGCGATCGCCCACTATGTCGCGCTGAGCGGCCTGCCGAGCACGACAGCGGCTGAAATGGTCGGCATCGACAGCGAAGGCATGCACCTGCGCATCGGCCAGGCGGTGTACTGGCTGGCCTTCCCAACAACTTGTAATACCCCGACACAAGTCCGTGAAGCCCTGGTGCTGCTGGCCCGTGCCGAACAGTGGCCGACGGTGGCGCGTGCAGAGGGTTGAAAAAACGCCTGCACGCATCCATCTGATGCTCCTACAGGAAGATGTTCTTCCGTCGAGGAATGAGTGATGCGTGCCTTTTTACTGCTGTTTCTCCTTTTCCCTGTGCTGGAGCTGTTCGTCTTCGTCAAGGTCAGCGCGGCCATCGGTTTCTTCCCGGCGCTGCTGTTGATCATTGCCGGCTCCGCACTGGGGATATTGGTGATGCGCGTAGCTGGCCTCGCGACCGCCCTGCGTGCCCGTGAGAGCCTGCAGCGTGGCGAGTTGCCCGCCGAAGAAATGTTCCAGGGGCTGATGATGGCGGTGGGTGGTGGCCTGCTGCTGCTGCCGGGCTTCATCAGTGACGTGCTGGGCCTGCTGTGCCTGCTGCCGTTCACCCGCCGCCTGGTGGCTGGCAAGCTGCGCCGCCGTGCCGAAGAGCAGGCCCTGCGCCAGCGGGCGTTCCAGGACGACCCGTTCCAGGGCCAGCCCCGTGATCCCGGCCATCGCCCCAATGTGATCGAAGGCGAGTACGAGCGCCGCGACAAGTAATTGCAATACCTCTGTATGAGCGGCCTTGTGTCGCGAAAGGGCTGCGCAGCGGCCCCAGGATTTCGGCGTTGACGCAAAGATTGCTGGGGCCGCTACGCGGCCCTTTCGCGACACAAGGCCGCTCCTACAGGAACCTGCCGATTCAGGGGGCAGGGAGAGGCAGGTCCAATGAATCCCCTGATGAAAAAATTTCCGTATCAAGCCTTGTAATCGAATAAGGCGGCCTCATGTATGTGGTCACCGCAAGGTTTCTGGTGGTGACACCAGACATGACACAGGTGGTTCGCCCTTCGCGGGCCACCCCCGGCAACGCCGGACCGCATCAACCCGCCGGTGCTGACACCGGCCGATGAAAACCACTATTTGGGAGAGATCGACAATGAAGCTTCGTCCTCTGCATGACCGCGTCGTCATCCGTCGCAGCGAAGAAGAATCGAAAACCGCTGGCGGTATCGTCCTGCCGGGTTCGGCCGCTGAAAAACCGAACCGCGGCGAAGTCGTCGCCGTCGGCACCGGTCGCATCCTGGACAACGGCGAAGTTCGCGCGCTGGCCGTGAAAGTGGGTGACAAAGTGGTTTTCGGCCCTTACTCGGGCAGCAACACCGTGAAAGTCGATGGCGAAGACCTGCTGGTCATGGCCGAGAACGAAATCCTGGCCGTTGTCGAAGGCTGATTTCCCCGACTTCCCGTTACTCCAAAGAATTCCAAGGATTAAACGATCATGGCTGCTAAAGACGTAAAATTCGGCGATTCCGCCCGTAAGAAAATGCTGGTTGGTGTCAACGTTCTGGCTGACGCGGTAAAAGCGACCCTGGGCCCGAAAGGCCGTAACGTGGTCCTGGCCAAGAGCTTCGGCGCGCCGACCATCACCAAGGACGGCGTTTCCGTCGCCAAAGAAATCGAGCTGAAAGACGCCTTCGAAAACATGGGCGCCCAGCTGGTCAAGGAAGTTGCTTCCAAGGCCAACGACGCTGCCGGTGACGGCACCACCACCGCTACCGTCCTGGCTCAGGCCATCGTCAACGAAGGCCTGAAAGCCGTCGCTGCCGGCATGAACCCGATGGACCTCAAGCGCGGCATCGACAAGGCAACCGCCGCCGTTGTCGCCGAGCTGAAGAACCTGTCCAAGCCATGCGCTGATTCCAAGGCCATCGCCCAGGTCGGTACCATCTCCGCCAACTCCGACAACTCCATCGGTGAAATCATCGCCGAAGCCATGGAAAAAGTCGGCAAAGAAGGCGTGATCACCGTTGAAGAAGGCTCGGGCCTGGAAAACGAACTGTCCGTCGTAGAAGGCATGCAGTTCGACCGCGGCTACCTGTCGCCGTACTTCATCAACAAGCCGGACACCATGGTTGCCGAGCTGGAAGGCCCGCTGCTGCTGCTGGTCGACAAGAAGATCTCCAACATCCGCGAACTGCTGCCAGTACTGGAAGCCGTTGCCAAGTCCGGCCGTCCGCTGCTGATCGTTGCCGAAGACGTTGAAGGCGAAGCCCTGGCTACCCTGGTCGTCAACAACATGCGCGGCATCGTCAAGGTTGCTGCGGTCAAGGCACCAGGCTTCGGCGACCGCCGCAAGGCCATGCTGCAGGACATCGCCGTCCTGACCGGCGGCCAGGTCATCTCCGAAGAAATCGGCCTGTCCCTGGAAACCGCCACCCTGGAGCACCTGGGTAACGCCAAGCGCGTCATCCTGTCCAAGGAAAACACCACCATCATCGATGGTGCTGGCGCTGACACCGAGATCGAAGCCCGCGTCAAACAGATCCGTGCCCAGATCGAAGAAACCTCTTCGGACTACGACCGTGAGAAGCTGCAAGAGCGTCTGGCCAAACTGGCTGGCGGTGTTGCCGTGATCAAGGTCGGTGCAGGCACCGAAGTTGAAATGAAAGAGAAGAAAGCCCGCGTTGAAGACGCCCTGCACGCAACCCGCGCAGCCGTCGAAGAAGGCGTGGTGCCTGGCGGTGGTGTTGCCCTGGTGCGTGCCCTGTCGGCCATTGCTGACCTCAAAGGCGACAACGAAGACCAGAACGTCGGTATCGCCCTGCTGCGTCGCGCTGTCGAAGCCCCGCTGCGTCAGATCACTGCCAACGCCGGCGACGAGCCAAGCGTTGTCGCTGACAAGGTCAAGCAAGGTTCGGGCAACTACGGCTACAACGCCGCTACCGGCGAATACGGCGACATGATCGAGATGGGCATCCTGGACCCAGCCAAGGTTACCCGTTCGGCCCTGCAAGCTGCTGCTTCGATCGGCGGTCTGATGATCACCACCGAAGCCATGGTTGCCGACCTGCCGGAAGACAAGCCAGCTGCTGGCATGCCTGACATGGGCGGCATGGGTGGCATGGGCGGCATGATGTAAGCCAGCCTTACCCCCAGCTGTAATGAAAAGCCCCGCCTAGTGCGGGGCTTTTTGTTTGTCGCTGCCTTTAGGGCTGCTGTGCAGCCCATCGCCGGCAAGCCGGCTCCCACGCGGGCCGCGCAGACCTCGACCCTGTGGGAGCCGGCTTGCCGGCGATGGGGCGCGCAGCGGC
This sequence comes from Pseudomonas sichuanensis, assembly GCF_024749065.1. Taxonomy (NCBI): domain Bacteria; kingdom Pseudomonadati; phylum Pseudomonadota; class Gammaproteobacteria; order Pseudomonadales; family Pseudomonadaceae; genus Pseudomonas; species Pseudomonas sichuanensis. Next base: position 1,089,630 of record NZ_CP087185.1, read on the forward strand.
CCCACCATCAGGCAACGCTGCGCTCGGCCACCGGTGCCGTCGCCATCCCCCGGCGATACAGCACCAGGTAGTAACAGCCCAACCCGATCAGCCAGCAGAACACCGCTGTCCAGATGTTGTGCGAGAGAAAGTGCGCACCCTGCATCATCCTGCCCACCGACAGCACCGACCCGGCCACGAACGCCAGCCCCAGCGCCGCCTTGGCCAGGCGCGGCCGGCGATCGCGCAGCACGAAGAACAGCGCAAACAGGCAGAACCCGGTCGCCGCATGGCCGCCCGGCCAGCACAGGCCAGCCTTGTCGGTAGCCGGGCGTGGCTCGAGCAGCTTGCTGTAGGTTTCGCTGCCGCCGAACTGGCTCAGGCTCCACGGGCACTGTACCTGGGTCAGTTGCTTGAGCGGGGTGACAAAGGCCGTGGACAGGCCCAGTGCCAGCACCAGGCAGCCCAGTTCACGACGCCAGCCGAACAGGCGTTGCCAGAAGAAGCTGGCGATGAACGCTGCGACCGCCACCAGGCTCAAGGCGATCACCACCTGCTTGACCCGGTCGTGCAGGATGGTCTCCAGCACATAGCTGTGGCGCCCGATGAACTCCCCGGCAGCCCGGTCGAAGAACAGGTTGGCCAGGTCCATGTCTACCGATGTCCATTCCAGCAGGATCAACGCAACGATGGTAACGAAAGGGATGCCCAGGTAGAGCCACGGATTGATCGGGCGTGGGCGAATGGTTTCCTGCATGACAGCTCCAGGGGTGGAAAAAGACCGGGCATTGTCGGGTGCCCGCTATCCTGTGTCCGTGAAGGTTCGGTGAAAAAACTGTAAAGCTTGGTGAATTTTCCCGAGGGCTGGCACAGCGCGGGCGATGGCCTTAAGCTGCCGCCGAGCGAAGCGCGGTACAGGAGACCCCGATGCGTATTCTTTTGGTTGAAGACAACCGCGACATTCTTGCCAACCTGGCCGACTACCTGGGCATGAAAGGCTACACGGTGGACTGCGCCCAGGATGGCCTGTCGGGCCTGCACCTGGCCGCTACCGAGCATTACGACCTGATCGTGCTCGACATCATGCTCCCCGGCATCGACGGCTACACGCTGTGCAAGCGCCTGCGCGAGGATGCCCGCCGCGATACCCCGGTGATCATGCTGACCGCCCGCGACCAGCTGGATGATCGTCTGCAAGGCTTCCGCTCCGGTGCCGATGATTACCTGCTCAAGCCATTCGCCTTGTCCGAACTGGCCGCGCGCATCGAAGCGGTACTGCGCCGGGCCCAGGGCGGAGGTCGCCGTACCTTGCAGGTGGCCGACCTGAGCTATGACCTCGACACGCTCGAAGTGACCCGCCAGGGCCGCCTGCTCAAGCTCAACCCGGTGGGCCTCAAGCTACTCGCCGTGCTGATGCAGAAGAGCCCCCACGTGCTGCGCCGCGAAGTGCTGGAGGAGGCCCTGTGGGGCGATGATTGCCCCGACAGCGACAGCCTGCGCAGCCACGTCCATCAACTGCGCCAGGTGATCGACAAACCGTTCGACAAACCCCTGCTGCATACCGTCCATGGCGTCGGCTATCGCCTCGCCGAGGGCCGCGATGGAGTTTAAGCAGAGCCTTGCCCAGCGCATCATCATCGCCTTTGCGTTGATGAGCGCGTTGGTGGCCGGGGCCTTTGCCTTCGGCATTGTCGCCACCGTGCATCTGGTCGAGGAGCGCTTGATTTCCTCGGTGCTCGGCGGCGACCTGCAGCGTCTGTTGCGCATGGACAGCGTCAGCGACTGGAGCCACCGGCCGCGCCCGGACCAACTGTTCTACTTCAGCGGCGGGCGTGATGATTTCGAGCTGCCCAAGGACTTGCGGCATCTGGAACCAGGCTTCCATGAGGTGTTCCGCGACCAGTTGTCGTATCACGCGATGGTCGAGATCGTCGATGGCCGGCGCTATGTGCTGCTGCAGGACCAGAGCGATTTCGAGGAGCGTGAGAGGGTGCTGTTCGCCGTGGTGGTGGTGGGCTTCGTGCTCAGCCTGGCACTGGCGGTGATCCTCGGTTGGGTGTTGGCGCGACGAGTGATGGCGCCGGTGATCCGCCTGGCTCGCCAGGTGCGTCATCGCGACCAGTTGCTCGGCCTGGCGCCACCGCTGGCGCCGGATTACGCGGCGGACGAGGTAGGGCAGCTGGCGGTGGCCTTCGACGATACCCTGGGCCGGTTGCGTGATGCGCTGACCCGTGAACGGCTGTTTACCAGCGACGTCAGCCATGAGCTACGTACACCGTTGATGGTGCTGGCCACTTCGTGCGAGCTGCTGATTGAAAACCCTAACCTGGACAGCCGTGCGCGCAGCCAGGTCGAGCGCATCGCACGGGCCACCGAGGAGATGCGTGAGCTGGTCAAGACGTTCCTCATGCTGGCTCGCGCGCAACGTGATGAAGGCGCAATCGCCGCCCAGGCGACCTTGCGTGAAGTGGGTGATGATCTGACCGCCGTATGGCGTGACACCATCGAACAGAAGGGCCTGGCGCTTTACTACGATGGCCGGGTGAGCGCCGGCCCTACGCTGTACAACGCCACCTTCCTGCAATCGGTGATGGGCAACCTGTTGCGCAACGCCGCCCACTACACCGATGGCGGCTATATCCGCCTGAGCCTGGAGCCCAACGGGTTCAGTGTCGAGGATAGCGGGGTGGGTATCCCGGAGGAGCAGCGCGAAGCGATGTTCCGCCCGTTCGTGCGCGGTGACGAGCGCCGTGGCGAGGGGCTGGGCCTGGGGCTGTCGTTGGTGCAGCGGATCTGCGATGACCAGGGCTGGCGCGTCACCCTGAGCACCACGCAGCCCCACGGATGCCGTTTCCAGGTAGACCTGAGCCAGGGTAACAAGATGGTCGGTGAGGATCAGGACGGGCAGTAAGGTTCTGGATCCAAGTTAACGTCTTGTAACACCTGTTCTGTTTGATCACGGTTTTTTCACATCTGCATAACCTGATTCCTACGCGCACTTACCTAACGTGAGCGCATTGGAGTCAGGAGATGCTCGATGCGTAGCCCCATCAAACTCGAATTTTCCGAAAAGTACGATCGGGATCATGCCCGCGACTACTTCCTCAAACACCAGGATGGCTTGGCCAGGCGGCTGTCGCACAAGCGTGACGAGCAGATGGCCCGGCATGCCCTGGCCTTGGCCGGCGAGCCGGGCCTGGTCCTTGACCTGCCCTGCGGTGCCGGGCGCTTCTGGCCGCTGCTGGCGGAAAAGCCCAACCGTGTGATCATCGGCGCCGACAATTCCGCAGCGATGATAGAGACAGCCTGTGCCGCACAACCGCCAGAGGTGGTGGCACGGGTACGCCCTTTGCAAACTTCGGCCTTTGCCATTGACCTACCTGACAACGCGGTGGATAGCATCTTTTGCATGCGCCTGTTCCACCACATCGGTGACCCGGCCCACCGCAAGACGATTCTTTCAGAATTTCAAAGGGTTAGCCGCGACAGTGTGATTCTGTCACTGTGGGTGGATGGCAACTTCAAGGCATGGCGGCGCAAGAAACTTGAAGCACGGCGCAGTGTCAGAGCCCAGCAGGACAGCTACCAGAACCGCTTTGTGTTACCGGCGGCTACAGTTGAAGAAGAATTTACGGCTGCAGGTTTCAGAATTCAGGAACGGCTCGACTTCTTGCCGTTCTACGCGATGTGGCGCGTATACGTTTTACGTAAGGGGTAGTGATTGATGGCGGCAGTGCAGAAAGCGTCAGGGCAGTTCGACTTCTACTGGCAGCAGCAGGGTGAATGGGTCGAGGAACCCAATCAGCGGCGTGGCGGCGAAAGCGGCGTGCAACGCCTGTGCGATGCCAGCGGCCAACTGCTGTATGCCAAACGCCAGGTTGGCCACATCTACCGCAGCCTGCTGCATCCGTTCGGTCGGCCCACGGTCTTGCGCGAACTCGATGCCTTGAACAGTTTCGAGCAGTTGGGTGTGCGTGTACCGCGTATCGTGTTTGCCGGTGCTGAGCGCGATGCCGATCACCAGTGGCGTGCGCTGTTGGTAAGCGAAGCGTTGGACGGTTTTGTCGACCTGGATACCTGGTACAGCGAAGGCGCTCGTGAACGTTATCCCCAGGCAGTCCATGAGCGGATGTTCAAGGACCTTGCCGACAACCTGGCGCGGATGCATCTGGGGCACTGGCAGCATGGCTGTCTCTACGGCAAGCATGTGTTCGTCAAGGTGATCGGGACCGGTGAGCAGGCCCGGGCTGAAGTGGCTTTGCTCGATCTGGAGAAGTGCCGGCGGCGAATCAGCTGCCAACGTGCGGCGTACAACGATTTGCGTCAGCTGCGGCGCCATTCGTCGATCACTGACGCGGAATGGCAGACCTTGCTCTATTTTTACCAGATGGCGTTTGGCAGCGCGGTCAAAGGGTTAGAGCAATGAAACTAGAAATCGCTCGAGCTTTGTTTCTTGTTGGGGCATTGGCGGTGACCACGGTGGCTGCGGCGGCCTGGGAGCAGCCGGGGCTGACGGTGTTCAGCAAGGCCGAGGTGGGTGGTTTCTGCCCGCTGCCGCGGGAGGCGAAGGTCGAGCAGGTGTCCGTTAAGCCGGATCATGATTTTCTGCTGTTTCTGTTTGGGATGAGGCAGGGGCTGCGGCCGTTTGGTTGATAGGTTGTTTGGTTGTTTGATTTAGGCGCCAGAAGTTTATGTGGACTTCTGGCGTTTTGGTGTTTGGTGTTTGGTGTTTGTGTTGGAAGTTGTATGCGCATTCATTTGTGATGTCGACGCGTAGTCACCTTTCCGCCCTTACGGCGGGTTACTTTGGTCTTGGTGTATGGACCGGACACATGGTGGACACGTGTGCGGAGACATGGTGGACACTTTTCGGCAAGCAATCTGCCGGGAATACGACCATGCCTTGGAACGCGAGAGATGCCATGAGCTTGAGAGAAGAGTTCGTTAACCTGGCCAATCACCCGGACGCCAACATGAGGGAGCTGTGCCGCCGGTTCGGCATTAGCCCTCAGACGGGTTACAAATGGCTCAACCGATTTCGACAGGACGGCCTGCCTGGCTTGCAGGAGCGCTCTCGAAAGCCGGCCGTCAGCCCTCGCAAGACTCAGCCTGGGCTAGAAGAGGAAGTGATTGCCATCCGTAAGGAGCACTCCACGTGGGGTGGCCGAAAGATCAGTCATCTGCTTGATCAGCGAATCTGTGCCAGCACCGTAACCAATGTCCTGCATCGGCATGGATTGATCACCGCAGAGGCCTCTGAGGCTGCTAAACCATGGACACGCTTTGAGCGCGAAGCCCCAAATGATCTGTGGCAGATCGATTTTAAAGGCTTCTTCCAAACGGCCCAGGGACCTTGTTATCCGCTGACGCTGATTGATGACCACTCTCGCTTCAACCTTGTGATACAGGCCTGCGCACATCAGCGCACAGGGTTGGTCATGGAGCACCTGACCGATCTATTCAGCCGGTATGGACTGCCTGCGCAGATCAACGCGGATAATGGCTCGCCCTGGGGAGCACCAAGAAATCCTGGAGAACTCACACCGCTAGGTATCTGGCTGGTTCGCCTGGGAATTCGACTGACTTTCAGCAGGCCAGGCCACCCACAAACCAATGGCAAGGATGAGCGATTCCATCGGACGCTCAAGGCCGAGGTACTGACAGGGCGCAGCTTTCGGGATCTGCGAGAAGCGCAGGAAGCTTTCGACCTCTGGCGGGGCATCTACAACTACAAGCGTCCTCATCAGCAACTGGACTACAAAGTGCCGGCAGATCGCTACCAGATGAGCAGGCGGGCTTTCCCAAGCCGTCTACCGACCATTGAATACGGTCCCGACGATATTCTGGTGAAGCCCTACAGCAGTCAGTTCCGCTTCAAGAAGCGCTCATTTCGGATAGCGAAGGCGCTAGCGGGCTATGTGTTAGCGCTCCGCCGTAGCGATCAAGGAGCTGACCATTTTGATGTTTACTTCTGCCAACACAAGCTGCGAACCATCGACTTCAACAACCCCGACGGTAAGCGATAATGTGTCCACCATGTCCCCGCACAGGTGTCAACGATGTCTCAAGTCCATACACCAAGACCAAAGTAACCCGCCGTAAGGGCGGAAAGATGATTAAAAGTCGCCATCGCCGCCGAATGCGCATACATCTATCAAAACAAACACTCTGAAACTCGGGCCCGAACCCGAACCCAAAATCAAAAACTCACCCAGCCAACCCCCGCCCCTTATGCGCCAACACCGTATAAATGCAAGGCAACACAAACAACGTAAACAACGTCCCAATCGACATCCCCGTAGCAATCACCAGCCCGATATCAAACCGGCTGACCGCCCCAGCCCCGGTCGCCAGAATCAACGGCACCATGCCAAACACCATGGCCGCCGTGGTCATCAGCACCGGCCGCAGGCGAATCGCCGCCGCCTCCTCGATCGCCTCACGCACCCCCAGGCCCTTTTCCTCCCGCAACTGATTGGCAAACTCGACGATCAGGATGCCGTGCTTGGTAATCAGCCCGATCAAGGTCACCAGTCCCACCTGGGTGTAGATGTTCATGCTCGACACCCCAAGGAACAGCGGCAACAACGCCCCACAGATCGACAACGGCACCGTCACCAAAATCACCAACGGATCACGGAAACTCTCGAACTGCGCCGCCAGCACCAGGAAGATGATCGCCAGGGCCAGGCCAAAGGTCATCCACAGCGCGCTGCCTTCCTGCACGAACTGCCGCGCCGTACCGGCATAGTCGACCGAGAAGCCTTCAGGCGCTTCCTCGCGGGCGATGGCCCGCACGGTGTCCAGCGCCTCGCCCATGCTCACCATAGGCACCCCCTGGATGATCGCCGAATTGAGCTGCTGGAACTGGTTGAGCTGGCGCGGCCGGGCGCGGTCGCTGAGGGTGATCAGGGTCGACAGCGGCAACAATTGGCCATGGTCGTTCTTCACGTAGTAATTGTTCAGCCAGCCCGGGTTGGCGCGGTAGGGCCGTTCTACCTGCGCGATCACCTTGTAGCTGCGGCCTTCGAGGGTGAAGCGATTGATCTCTGCTTCGCCGAGCAAGGTGGCAAGCGTGCCGCCCAGGGCGTCCATCGACACGCCCATCTGTGCTGCCTTGGCGCGGTCGATGTCGATCAGCACTTCAGGCTTGTCGAAGGCCAGGTCGATATCGAGGAACGCGAACTTGCCCGAGGCCTCGGCGCGGGCCTTGATGCGCTGCGCCACATCGAGCAGGGCAGGGTAGTCACCGGCGGTGTTGATCACGAACTGGAACGGCAACCCTTCACCGGTGCCGGGCAGCGAGGGCAGGTTGAAGCCGAAGATCTGCAGGCCGCCGATCTGTGAAAGCTCGGCCTGCACCAGCGGCAGCAACGCCATCTGCGTGCGTTCGCGTTCGCTCCACGGCTTGAGCAAAAAGCCGCCAATACCGGTTTGCACGCCATTGAAGCCGTTGATCTGGAACGACGAGTAATACTCGGGGAAGGTCCTGAACAACGGCGTGAACTTGTCGGTGTAGGCATTGAGGTAGTCGAGGTTGGCGGTCTGCGGCGAGCTGCTCATCATGAAGATCACCCCCTGGTCCTCGTCCGGCGCCAGTTCGTTGCGGGTGAACATCAGCAGCACCGGGATCAGGCACAGGATCAGCACGGCGAACACCAGCACCACCGGGCGGCTGTCGAGGGTGCCATGCAGCAGGTGCTGGTAACGCAGCTTGAGGCTCTCGAAGATCAGGTCCAGGCGATGGGCCAGGCCAGTGGGATTCTGCTCGTGGCGCAACAGCAGGGCGCACATCATCGGCGACAGGGTCAGGGCGACGATCCCGGAAATGATCACCGCACCCGCCAGCGTAAGGGCGAACTCCTTGAACAAGGCACCGGTCAAGCCAGTGAGAAACCCGATCGGTGCGTACACGGCCGCCAGGGTGATGGTCATCGACACCACCGGCAAGGCGATCTCCCGCGCGCCTTCCAGTGCCGCCTCGAACGGGGTCTTGCCTTCTTCGATATGGCGGTGGATGTTCTCCACCACCACGATGGCGTCGTCCACCACCAGGCCGATGGCCAGGACCATGGCCAGCAGTGTCAGCAGGTTCAGCGAGTAGCCCATCATCTGCATGAAGAACAGCACGCCGATCATCGACAGCGGGATGGTCACCACCGGAATCACCACCGAGCGCAGGGCGCCGAGGAACAAGAACACCACGACAATGACGATCAGCACCGCCTCGCCCAGGGTCTTGATCACTTCATTGATCGAGGCCTGGATGAACAGCGTGGCGTCGTAGGCGATCGACACCTTGAGGCTCGACGGCAGTTCTTCCTCCAGCTGCGGCATCAGCTTGCGCACTTCCTTGATCACGTCCAGCGGGTTGGCCGCCGGGGTGGCCTTGATGCCGATGTACACCGACGGCGTGCCGTCGAACGAACTGACCGTGTCGTAGTTCTCGGCGCCCATCTCGATGCGCGCTACATCGCCCAGCAGTACCCGGCTGTCGCCGGCGGTCTTGACCGGCAGGGCGGCGAAGGCCTCGGCAGTCTTGAGTTCGGTGCTGGCGTTGATGCTGGTCACCACGTACTCGCCCTTCACCTCACCGGCGGCGGCGAGGAAGTTGTAACGGCGCACCGCACTGGTCACGTCCACCGCCGACAGGCCGAAGCCGGCCAGCTTCACCGGGTCGATCCAGATGCGCATGGCGAACACCTGGTTGCCGAGGATCTGCGCTTCGGCCATGCCAGGCAGGGTGGCCAGCTTGGGCTGGATCACCCGCGACAGGTAGTCGGTGATCTGCGGGTTGCTCATCTGGGTGCTGTAGAAGCTGATGTACATCAGCGCCGAGGCGTCGGCGGCTTCCTTGCTCAGCACCGGGTCTTCCGAGTCCTGCGGCAGCTTGTTGCGCACCTCGTTGGCCTTGGCCAGCAGCTGGGTGAACAGGCGGTCGGTGTCGGCACCGATGCGTGCGTAGACCGAGATCACCGAGAAGTTCTGCCGGCTCACCGAGGTCATGTAGTCGATGCCGTCGGCGCTGGCCAGGCTCTGTTGCAGCGGTTGGGTGATGTAGCCCTGGATGGTCTCGGCGTTGGCCCCGGGGTAGGCGGTGGTCACCGTGATCAGGGCGTTTTCCATGGCTGGGTACTGGCGGATCTGCAGCTTGTTCCAGGCTTGCAGGCCCAGCAGCAGGATCAGCAGGCTGACCACGCTGGCCAATACCGGGCGACGGATGAACGGGTCGGTGAATGCCATGGCCGCCTCCCGTTCAGTTCGCGCCGGGCGCGGCAGGTTTCAGGGCCTGGTCGTCGCTGATACGGATGGCTGCGCCGGGGCTCAGCTTGAGCTGGCCGGCGGTCACCACCTGGTCGCCGGCCTGCAGGCCCTTGCTCACCACCACCCAGCCATCGCGCCGTTCGCCGGTCTGCACGGTGCGCTGTTCGGCAATCAACTGCGGTTGGCCGTCGGCACCGGGCACTGGCTGGCCCTCTTCGGTCTTCTTCGGGCTGATTACATAGACCGAGTTGCCATACAGCGTGAAGGTGATGGCGTTTTCCGGCACCACCACTTGCGGCTGCGGGTTGGGCAGCAGCAGTTGCAGGCTGGCGAACATACCCGGCAGCAGCTTGCCGTCCGGGTTGGCCAGCGTGGCGCGGGCCAGCAGGTTGCGTGTGCTTTCCTCGACCTTTGGGTTGATCGCACTGAGGCTGGCGGGGAAGGTCTGGCCCGGGTAGGCCGCCACCTGCACCAGCACCTGTTGGCCCAGGCTCAGGTGCGGCAGCGCCTGCTCGGGCACGTTGAAGTCGACGTAGAGGCTGGACAGGTCCTGCAGGGTGGCGATCACCGTGCCACTGGCGAGGTAGGCGCCGACATCCACCTGGCGAATGCCGATGGTGCCGCTGAACGGCGCGCTGATGCTTTTTTTCGCCAGCGACGCCTTGAGTTGATCGACCACCGCCTGGTTGCGTCGGTACTGGGTGGTCAGGCGGTCGTATTCACCGCGGGAAATGGCCGAGTCGCCGACCAGCTGGCTGCCGCGGCCGAAGTCGACCTTGGCCAGGTTGAGGTCGGCCTGGGCGGTGCCGAGCAGCGCGGTTTCCTGGTCGTGGTCCAGTTGCAGCAGCAGTTGCCCGGCCTTGACCTGCTGGCCCGACTCGAAGTGCAGCGACTTGACCGTGCCGGCCACCTCCAGGCTCAGCTCCACGCCCTGGTAGGCCTTGAGGCTGCCGACCGCCGGCAGGCGCTGCTGCCACTGGCGCAGTTCGGCCTGGGCCGCGGCAACGCTGACCGGCGGTTTGGGCTGGCTGAACATCTGCACCTGTTTATAGATCGAGAAGGCCTTGATGCCCCCCAGGATCAGCACGATCAGCAAGACAACGGCCAACATGATCAGCATGCGGCGGCGCAACATGGTCCGGTTCCCTGGATGCGAGGTTGTTATGGATTACGCGCGACCACGGGCGATCCTGCCCACGTGCGATGGGGCAAGTATTGTCGAGAATTGAGAAAAGAGGAGGTTGTCGCGCTGCCTGGCAGTGCCTCATCGCCGGCAAGCCGGCTCCCACAGGGACAGCGCATGGCTTCTTGTGGGAGCCGGCTTTTGTCGAGAATTGGGAAAAGGGGAGGTTGCCGTGTTGCCTGGCAGTGCCTCATCGCCGGCAAGCCGGCTCCCACAGGAGCAGCGCATGGCTTTTTGTGGGAGCCGGCTTGCCGGCGATAGGGCCGAACAATCAGGCCAGGTGCAGGTGATTGTCCCAGAACCCGGACGGCAGGTTCATCGGTTGCCCGATCAGCTCTGCCTTGCGGCAGTCGTAGAAGCGGCAACGCCCCTGCCCGGAGGTCACGACGAAACCATCCTGCACCGCACCCACCCCGGCGCAATCGGGCATCGGCGCATCGAGCTTCACCGCGCCGCTGTCCAGGTCCCAGATGAACAAGCGGTTTGCCCGTGGCGCGGTCAGCGCCACCAGGCGCAGGTCGCTGTGGATGGCGACACTGGCGGTGTACTGGGCCATCGACTGCAGCTGCCGCTCGGGCACCGGGAAGGCCTTGAACGGCTCGCCGGGGCGTTTGATCGCCAGCAGCTCGGCAGTCTCCTCCGAGCTGCCCATGAACTGCTGGCAGGCGGCGATGGTGCCGTCGTCGCCCACCGCCAGGTGGCGCACGCTGTTCATCTGCTGGGCCAGGGTTTCCTTGCTCAGCAGAGTGCCGTCGCGCTGCATCAGCACCAGGCTCGGCTGCATGGCGTCGAGGTTCATCTCTACTCGGCTTTCGGCCTCGGTGCGGATGCCGCCGTTGGCCACCACCAGCGTCTCGCCGTCGGGCAGCCAGGCCACTTCGTGGGGGCCGATGCCGTGGGTCGAGAGCTCGCCGGTGTGCACCAGGCGCTCACCTTCGAAGCGGTACACACCCAGCACGCCACGGCCAGGGTCGGTGGTGTCGTTCTCGGTGGTGTACAGCCATTCGCCGCCCTTGTGAATCACCGCATGGCCGTAGAAGTGGCGGTGCGGCTGCGAGGTGACGGTTTGCAGCAGGCGCCCGTCGCGCAGGTCGATCAGGTAGCTTTCGGTGCCGGGCCGGCGGGCAACGAACAGGGCGATGGGCAGTTCGGGGTGGTTGATGATCGCGTGGCAACGCTGGGCCACCTGGGTGCTGAACACCTGGGTGCCGTCCAGGCGGAAGCCGACGGCGTAGTGCTTGCCGTCGCCATCGTCGCGCGCCGAGAGCAGCAAGGGCTCGCTGCCTTTGTTGCGCAGCAGGCTCCAGCCGCCCAGGGTCAGGGCGCTGAGCAGTACGCTACCGAGTTTGATCGCCTGGCGTCGCAGCATGATCAGTCACCGTCGTTGGCGTTGAAGCCCAGCTGAATGTTGAGCGCCTTGGCCAGGTCGCCTTCATGCAAGCGATGGAGGACGTTCAGGCTGTCGTAGATCTGGTTCAGCGCCTGCTGCCCGGCTTCGTCGGCCAGCAGCTCGCCGAGGGTCTTCTGGTTGTCGGCCAGCAGCTTGAGGGTGGCTGCGTAGGCGTCGTCGATCTTCTGTGCCAGCGCCGCCTGGTCTTTGCCCAGCAGGCCGCGCAGGCCTTGGTTATCGACCCCGGACCAGACGGTCTGGGCGGCCTTGAGCGAAGCTTCCAGGCTCTTGAGCGAAGAATGGCTGCGCCAGGCTTCGGCCTGCAGCGGTTGTGGGATGCCCTTGCTCTGGCGACCCATTGGCGCACCGAGTTTCTTCTTCAGGGTGTCCAGGCCGGTGACCTGGGCGCGCAGCAGGTCGGCGATCGCTTCGTGGGAGTCAGCGTAGCGCTGGTTGGGGAACTTGGTCATCTGCGACAGCATGCCGTCGGTGCTGTTCCAGGTCTTGAGGATGTCCTCGGCCAGCACCTTCTGGTGCTCGCCGATTGCCACCAGCAGTGGGCAGTAACGCGCCTTCTGTTCGGCCGTGGCCATGTCCGGCTTGCTGTCGAACAGGATGTACTCGTAGGCGGACAGGCCGCGCACCACGACGCTGGCCTTGCTCAGTGCCTCGGCATCGACTGGCTTGTCGCCATTGACCAATTGCTCGACCTGGCGGCCCACCAGGTTCTTCTTGTCTGGCCAGAACTGCACCTGCCAGGCGCGGTTGCCTTCGGCCAGCGGGCCGACCAGCAGCGGTTGCAGTTCGGCCCAGGCTTTCTGCGCGTTGAGGAAGTCGGCGCGGGCGCTGTCCAGCGAGGTCTTGCCTTCGCAGTAGGCCAGGGCGCTGGCGGCCAGCACGCGGTCGGCCTCGACCCAGCGGCTGTAGGTCGGCAGGATCACTTGCTTGGCGATGGCGGCGGAGGTCACGGCTTGCGGGTCCTGCGGCGAGCAGGCGCCGAGGGCGAGTGCGGCGAGGCTGGTGAACAACAGTTTGGGTCGGAACATGCCCGGCTCCTTAGCGCGTTTAAAGTGAATTCAGGAAGGCCAGCAGCGCGGCGCGCTGCTCGGCATTGAACGTCAGTACCTGGTCGCGCGCCGCCTGGGCCTCGCCGCCGTGCCAGAGCACGGCTTCGAGCAGGTCGCGGGCACGGCCATCGTGGAGGAAGCGGGCGTCGCTGCTGACGGTCTGGCTCAGGCCGATGCCCCACAGTGGCGGGGTGCGCCAATCCTGGCCGTTGGCGGCGAACTCGGTGCGCTCGTCGCTCAGGCCCGGGCCCATGTCGTGCAGCAGCAGGTCGCTGTAAGGGCGTATCACCTGGTTGGCCAACTCGGGCTCGGCGGCATCGGCGGCGGTGGTGAACTGCGGGGTGTGGCAGCTTTGGCAACCGGCCTGGTAGAACAGGTTCTTGCCGGCCATTACCTGCGGGGCCGCGACGTCGCGGCGGGCCGGTACGCCCAGGTTGCGGGTGTAGAAGGTGACCAGGCGCAGGAGGTTGTCGCTGACCTCTTTTTCGCCATCGGCACCATCGCCATTGGGCGCGGCCAGGCAGTCGACCTGGGTCGGGGTGCAGTCGTCCTTGGGCAGCAGCGTGCTGGTCAGGCCCATGTCACCGGCGAAGGCATGCACATTCTGCTGGTTGACGTTGGGTTGCCCGGCCTTCCAGCCGAAGCGGCCGACCACCGTCTTGCCCTGGGCGTCGTCCCAGACCCGGTTGGCACGGCCGCGGATGCCGTCGTGGTTGCGGTCATCCGGGTCTTCGTTGGCCAGGATATCGGCTTCGGCGATGGCTTCGAGCAGGCCGAGGCCGATCATCGGTGGGGCGATGCGGGCCGAGAAGCGGGTATCGGGATGCATCGGGCCGTAGCCGAGCTGGGTGATCTGCAGGGTGGGGCGGCGCAACTCGACCTGGTGGCCGTCCTTGAAGGTGACGGTCTGGCTGTCGTAGCTCACCCGTACCTTGCCCTCCGGCGCCACGCCGGGCACGGCCATGTCCTGCAGCTGGGTGCCATACACCGGCTCAGGCACCACGCCCAGGCGTTCGATAACCTGGGCGTAGTAGGGCTGATCGGGGATCGACAGGCGTACCAGCATCGACACCGCGTTGCTGTCGCCGGGTTCCGGCGGGTGGCCGCGGCCGTCACGCACGTGGCAGTTCTGGCAGGCGTTGGTGTTGAACAATGGGCCCAGGCCATCACGGGCGGTGGTGGTGGACGGGGCGATCACCCAGGGGCTGCGAAAGAAGCTGTTGCCCACGGCGAAGTCCAGGCGCCGCTCGGGGCTGAGGTTGGCCGAGGGCAGGGAGAAGGCGTTGCGGTCACTGCGCTGCACCGTTGCCTGGCCGCCGGAGAGGGCTTCACCGGGCTCGGCCTGGGTGAAACGCGGGGCGTCGTCACAGGCGGCAAGGGTGAAGGCCAGCAGCAGGGGGCTTAGGCGGAGCAAGGACATCGACAATCCTGGGCGTGGGCGAAAAACCGGCGTGCAAGCTTATCAGGCCGGCTGTTTTTGAATAAGAGCAATTTGCAATTGCTGGATGAAATCGCGGACATGTCGTGCACCCTGTGGGAGCGGGTTTACCCGCGAACACCGGCGTAGCCGGTGCCAGGTACCGAGTCGCCTGATTCGCGGGTAAACCCGCTCCCACAGGGATTTGTGTGGGTGAAACATGTAAAAAAGGCGGCCCAAAGGCCGCCTCTTGTGAGCCGCTGTCGCAGATCAGAACTCGTGATCAGCGGTGTCCGGGTTCAGGTTGTCGATGCCCAGCTTGCCTGCGGCCTGCTCGATCGCGCCGGTCTGCTTGACCAGCGACGCGATGGCGTCACGCACGATCTGGTTGCCGGCAGCGTTGTCGGCGGCGATCAACTGGTCGTAGTGCTCGCCTTTGAGCGCGTGGTCGACGATCACCTGCAGCTTGGCTTCGGTGGCTTCCAGGTCGGCCTTGAGGGTGGCGTCGGCGGCCGGGTCGGCCTTGGCCACCAGCGACGACAGGCTCGGGCCGCTCAGCTTGGTGCCGTCGGTGCGGGTGTACTCGCCCAGGTAGACGTTGCGGATGCCCTTGGCGTCATAGAAGTGCGAGTAGTGGGTGTTGTCGCTGAAGCAGTCCTGCTCGTCTTCCGGCGAGTTGGCTTCCAGCGAGACCTTCATGCGCTCGCCGGCCAGTTCGCCCAGCGACAGGCTGCCCATGCCGAACAGCATCTTGCGCAGGCCGTCGTTGACCGGCTCTGCTTCCAGGGTGGCGCGGTAGTTGTCGGCAACGTTCGGTGCCCAGTTGCCGACCATCTCTTCGAGGTCTTTGACCAGCAGTTGGGTGACCGATTTCAGGTAGGCACGGCGGCGGTCGTTGTGGCCGCCGGTGGCGCCTTTGCCTTCCAGGTAGTCCGACGCTGGGCGGTTGCCGGCGCCAGGGCCGGTACCGTTGAGGTCCTGGCCCCAGAGCAGGAATTCGATGGCGTGGTAGCCAGTGGCGACGTTGGCTTCGGAACCGCCCAGCTCGTTCAGGCTGGCCAGCTTCTCGGGGGTGATGTCCTTGACGTCGACCTTGTCTTCGCCAACCTGGATTTCGGTGTTGGCGATGATGTTGGCGCCGGCAGCCGGGTTGCCCAGGGCGTGCTCGTAGCTCTTGTCGACGTAGTCGATCAGGCCTTCGTCCAGGGGCCAGGCGTTCACCTGGCCTTCCCAGTCGTCGATGATGGTGTTGCCGAAGCGGAACGCCTCGCTCTGCAGGTAGGGTACGCGGGCGGCGGCCCAGGCTTCTTTCGCGGCCTTCAGGGTCTGGTCGTTGGGGCTGGCGAGGAACGCGTCCACAGCGGTTTGCAGCTGCTTGGCGGTGCTCAGCGAGTCGCTGTACACGGCGTAGACCATCTCGGTGTAATGCTTGACCACGGCCTTGCCGGCAGCTTCGTCGACAGCGCCCGGTGCGGCGGCGGTGGTGCTGGCGGCGGCAGGTGCCTGGGCTTGCGGCGCGGCGGCCTTGTCGTTCTTGCCTTCGCCGCAACCGGCGAGGGCGATGGCGATGGCCAGCAGACTGGCGGAGGCCAGAGGCATACGAATCATTATTGGTTTCCTGCGTCGTGTGGTTGGACCGTGCGGCGTGGCACGCGAAACCGCAACATCATGCGAAAGATTTGCATTTGCTGTAAAGGGGCGGGCGCGCATTTCATGCAAACGCCCGTTTGCGGTGCATCGGTATGTGTGGCGGGGGTTACAGCACCGATACCTGGTTGCGCTGAGCCTGCTTGAGGAACGCGGTGAGCTCGCGCGACGACAGCGGCTTGCTGTAGTGGTAGCCCTGACCTTCGTGGCAGCCCTGGGCGATGATGTAGCTCTCCTGCTCGGCGGTTTCCACGCCTTCGGCGATGACCTGCATCCCCAGGCTTTTGCCCAGTTGGATGATGGCCCGGACGATGGTGGCGTCGTCGTCGTCGTCGAGCAGGTCCTGGACGAAGCTCTTGTCGATCTTGATCTTGTCCAGCGGCAGCGACTTCAGGTAGCTGAGCGAGGAATAGCCGGTGCCGAAGTCGTCGATGGCGATCAGCGCGCCGGAGCGGCGCAGGCTGAGCAGGTGCTGGGCGGCGGTGCTGATGTCTTCCATCAGGCCGGTCTCGGTGACCTCCAGCTCCAGGCTGCGCGGTGGTAGGCGGTAGGCCTGCAGCAGGTTGTTGACCACCCGCGGCAGCTCGTTATGGTGCAACTGCACGGTGGACAGGTTGACCGCCATGCGCAGTTCGCTGAAGCCCAGGTCGTGCCACTCGCGCAGCTGGCGGCAGGCTTGGTCGAGTACCCATTCGCCAATGGTGATGATGTTGCCGTTCTGTTCGGCCAGCGGGATGAACTGGTCCGGCGGTACCATGCCCAGCTCCGGGTGCTGCCAGCGCAGCAGTGCTTCGACGCCGACCACACGGTGGTCGCGGTAGCTGATCTGCGGTTGGTAGACCAGGTACAACTGGTTGCGCGGCAGGGCTTCGCGCAGGTCCTTTTCCAGTTCGCGGCGCCGGCGCATCTCGCTGTCGACGCTGGCGATGTAGAACTGGTAGCGGTTGCGCGAGCGGGCCTTGGCCAGGGTCATGGTCTGTTCGGCTTTTTGCAGCAGCTTCTCGGTACTGTCACCGTCCTCGGGGAACAGGGTGATGCCGATGGTGGCGCGCAGGCGGATCTGCTGGTGATCGAGGTCGAACGGCGCCTCGAGGTCGTCGAGGATACTCTGGGCCAGCTCGGCGGCTTCGTAGGGTTGTTCGATATTGGCCTGGACCAGGGCGAACTGGTCGCCCCCCAGGCGGGCCAGGGCGCCCAGGCGGCCGCTGTGGGCGCGCAGGCGGTCGGCCAGGGCCAATAGCAACTGGTCGCCGACCTGGTAGCTGAACTGCTCGTTGATGCCCTTGAAGTCGTCCAGGCCCACGCACAGCACGGCCACGCGCCGTTGCAGGCGGCCGCCGTCGTCGAGAATCTTGTCCAGCTGCTGCTGCAACTGCTGGCGGTTGGGCAGGCCGGTGAGGAAGTCGTACTGGGCCATGCGTTGCAGGCTGTTCTCGGCTTCGTGGCGCAGGTGGGTGTTGCGCTCGATGGACGCCAGCAACTGGTTGGCGGTGTTGACCCAGATGCCCAGTTCGTTCTTCTCGTGGCCCTTGAGCAGCGGAATCTGGTGCTGGCTGGGGCGGTCGGGGTTGATCTGGGTAAGGTGCTCGATGATCTTCGACAGCGGCTTGGTCAGCAGCCAGTGATACACCAGGTACAGCACCAGGCCCATGGCCAGGGCGCGCAATACCCCGGAAATGAAGATGATCACGGCGTTGATCAGGAAGCCTTCGCCGTAGCTGGAGGTGTCGAGGGTGATGCTCAGGTCGCCGTAGTATTCGCTGTACGGGCCGCGGCCGACCAGTTGCGTGGTGTAGGTGCGTTCCTGGCCAAGGATCGGGTCGGTCAGCCAGCGCATGGACATGTCCTGCAGCGGCCTGGATTTTTCCGCGAGCATGGTTTCGTTGGGGTGGCCGATGGAGGCCATGCGCACCGATTCGTCCTGGAACAGGCCTTCCATCACCTGCATGCCCATTTCCCGGTCGAGGCTGTACACCGCCTGGGTGGAAGGGTCGCGGAACATGTCGAGAATGCGCTGGGCGTCACTGTTCACGGCCTGGCGGGTCTTGTAGACGTCATAGACGATCTGCGCGCAGCTGAGCACGACACCGACCGCCAACGCCGAGAGCAGCACAACCCTGAGCAACTTCACCGACAAGCTGTTGCGAAATTCCAGCTTCAAAGGGTTTCCTTAATCCATGCGCATGCCATTATTTTGCCATCAATCCTGGCAATAAGACTATCGACCGATTGCCCGCCCATCGACGGAATTGCCCTTGGCTCTATATCGGTTGAACGGCCATGCGACTTGAGTGCGCTGCATCAACTTTCCAGAAAATTGATGTTAGCGCGCTCTGCGTGCTGAGCAAGAGCACAAAGGCAGACAACGCGCGAAAAAAGGCGAAAAAAAACCCGGCGGCTGCCGGGTTTTTTCAATGCCTGGCTGATCAGGCGGTGAAGACCTTGCCTTCGAACTGCTCGGCAACGAACTTCCAGTTGACCAGGTTCCAGAACGCCTCGACGTACTTCGGACGCAGGTTGCGGTAGTCGATGTAGTAGGCGTGTTCCCAGACGTCGCAGGTCAGCAGCGGGGTGTCGCCGCTGGTCAGCGGGCAGCCGGCGCCGATGGTGCTGGCCAGGGCCAGGGAGCCGTCAGCTTTCTTCACCAGCCAGCCCCAGCCGGAACCGAAGGTGCCGACCGAAGTCTTGGTGAACTCTTCCTTGAACTTGTCGAAGGAGCCGAAAGCGGCATTGATGGCATCAGCCAGGGCGCCGGTCGGCTGGCCGCCGCCGTTTGGCGACAGGCATTCCCAGTAGAAGGAGTGGTTCCAGATCTGAGCGGCGTTGTTGAAGATGCCGCCCGAAGAGGTCTTGACGATCTCTTCCAGGGTCTTGCCTTCGAATTCGGTGCCTGGGACCAGGTTGTTCAGGTTCACGACATAGGTGTTGTGGTGCTTGTCGTGGTGAAACTCCAGGGTTTCCTTGGAGATGTGCGGCTGCAGGGCATCGTGGGCGTACGGCAGCGGCGGCAATTCAAAAGCCATGGTGGATCTCCTGATTCAGGTCTGTTCGCGGTTTGCGCAAGGCCGATCACGGGCGGCCCGGTGAGCGTCGGCGAGTTTGTACTCTTTGCGACGCAAGGGCTGGATCATAGCACCCGGTCTTGCGCATAACCACGCAACAACTATAGGGAATAGAGGTTCCAGAGCGGTTGGCGCGGCTGACCGGCGGGCTGTGGGGCCATTGTCGATGTGTACACGTGGGAGCGGGTTTACCCGCGAATGCAATGTTGCAGCAACCGCCGCATTCGCGGGTAAACCCGCTCCCACACTGTGTATCGTCAGTTGAAAATCAGTTGAGCCGCCACCGCGAACATCATCACCGCCACCATCAGGTCCAGCATCCGCCAGGTCGCCGGCCGTGCCAGCCATGGCGCCAGCCACGCAGCGCCCACCGCCAGGGTGGTGAACCACAGCAGCGAAGCGCTGGCGGCACCGGCCACGTAGGCGCCGGGCACGGTCTGCTGGGCGCCGAGCGAGCCGATCAACAGCACCGTATCCAGGTAAACGTGCGGGTTGAGCAAGGTCACCGCCAGCGCGCTGAGCAGCACTGCGCGGCGCGAGCGCACGCCCTGGCCCTGCTGATGCTGCAGGCTCTGCTTGGAGCAGGCGCTGCGCAAGGCCTTGGCGCCGTACCAGATCAAGAACACCGCGCCGCCCCAGCGGGCCACTGCCAGCAGCGTTGGGTTATGCGCCAGCACCGTGGCCAGGCCGAACACCCCGGCGGCCACCAGCAGCGCATCGCAGACGATGCACAACGCCGCCACCGGCAGGTGATGTTCGCGACGCAGGCTCTGGGCCAGGACAAAGGCGTTCTGCGCCCCGATGGCCATGATCAGGCCGAAGGCCACCAGCATGCCGTTCAGATAGCTTTGCCACATAGCGCCAACACTCCACTGACACCGGCGCAAGGGCCGGTGTTGATTGCCAAGAAAGATGTGGCCATTGTGGCGCCCTCGGCGGTATAAGAAAAACAAATAGAGCTGATCACTCATTAGAGAAATCGATGTTCGACTATAAACTGCTCGCCGCCCTCGCCGCGGTGATCGAACAAGCGGGCTTCGAGCGCGCCGCCCAAGTGTTGGGGCTGTCGCAATCGGCCATCTCCCAGCGCATCAAGCTGCTCGAGGCCAGGGTCGGGCAACCGGTGCTGGTGCGGGCCACGCCGCCCAGCCCCACCGAGGTCGGCCGCCAGTTGCTCAACCATGTGCAGCAGGTGCGCCTGCTGGAGCGCGACTTGCAACGCCAGGTGCCGGCGCTGGACGAGGAGGGCATGCCTGAGCGCCTGCGCATCGCGCTCAATGCCGACAGCCTGGCGACCTGGTGGGCGGGGGCCGTGGGGGCGTTCTGTGCCGAGCAGCAGGTGCTGCTGGACCTGGTGGTGGAAGACCAGGATGTCGGCCTCAAGCGCATGCGCGCCGGTGAAGTGGCGGCCTGCCTGTGCGGCAGCGAGCGGCCGGTGGCCGGGGCGCGGAGCATGCCGCTGGGGGCGATGCGCTACCGGGCGCTGGCCAGCCCCGCGTTCATGGCGCGTTACTTCCCCAGCGGCTTCGAGGTGGCACGGCTGGCGCGCACGCCGGCGGTGGTGTTCGGCCCGGACGATTTCCTGCAGCATCGCTACCTGGCATCGCTGGGGATCCAGGACGGTTTCCTCCACCACCTGTGCCCCTCGTCTGAAGGTTTCCTGCGCATGACCGAGGCGGGCCTGGGCTGGGGGCTGGTGCCGGAGCGCCAGGTGGCCGAGCAGTTGGGCCGTGGCGAACTGGTGGAAATCTGCAGCGATACCCCCATCGACGTGCCGCTGTACTGGCATCATTGGCGCAACGGCGGGCAACTGCTCGCCCAGCTGACCGAGCACCTGCGTCATTCGGCGCGGGACTGGCTGGTGCCCTTGTAGGCCTGGCCGGCGTCTGCTGCATCTGAAATCTGGCAAGGCGGAGTGTTACATGCGAATTCTGGTCACCGGCGCGAGCGGCTTCATCGGCGGGCGCTTTGCGCGCTTTGCCCTGGAGCAGGGCCTGGAGGTACGGGTCAATGGCCGGCGGGCGGAGGGTGTGGAACACCTGGTCAAGCGCGGCGCGCAGTTCATCCCCGGCGACCTGGGTGATGCCGAATTGGCCCGGCGGCTGTGCCAGGGCGTCGATGCGGTGGTGCACTGCGCCGGCGCGGTGGGCAACTGGGGGCGTTACCAGGACTTCTACCAGGGCAACGTGGTGCTCACCGAGAACGTGGTCGAAGGTTGCATCAAGGAGCATGTGCGGCGCCTGGTGCACCTGTCGTCGCCGTCGATCTACTTCAATGGCCGTTCCCAGCGTGATATCCGCGAGGAGCAGGTGCCACGGCGCTTTCACGATCACTACGGACTGACCAAGCACCTGGCCGAGCAGAAGGTATTCGGTGCCCAGGAATTCGGCCTGGAGGTACTGGCCCTGCGGCCTCGCTTCGTCACCGGGGCTGGCGATGCCAGCATTTTCCCGCGGCTGATGCGCATGCAGCGCAAGGGGCGTGTGGCGATCATCGGCAATGGCCTGAACAAGGTCGATTTCACCAGCGTGCACAACCTCAACGAAGCGTTGCTCAGTGCGCTGTTTGCCGAGGCGCCGGCGCTGGGGCAGGCCTATAACATCAGCAACGGCCACCCATTACCGTTGTGGGATGTGGTGAACTACGTCATGCGCCAGATGCAGCTGCCGCAGGTCACCCGCTATCGCAGTTTCGGCCTGGCCTACAGCCTGGCGGCGGTCAACGAGGCCGCCTGCCTGCTTTGGCCAGGGCGCCCGCAGCCGACCCTGACGCGTTCCGCGATGCAGGTGATGAGCAAGGACTTCACCCTCGACATCAGCCGCGCCCGCCAGTACCTGGACTACCGCCCGAAGACCGACACCTGGGCCGCGCTGGATGAATTCTGTCATTGGTGGAAAGCACAACCGGGCAACCAGTGAACCTGCTGCCGGGATGATGGTCTGCAGTGCGCCGCCTTGGCGGTTTATACTCATGCCTCTTTGCTACCACAGTGGTTGAATGCACCCATGCGTAACGACGCCCACGACGATTTCGACGACGTGCCCGCCCTGCGCGCCGGCACCCAGGATGACGATGAGCTGTTGCCCGCCCATGTCGCGCGCAGCCGCCGGAAGGCCGCGCAGCCGCGCAGCAATGGCCCGCTATGGGCGTTGCTGGGCGCCTCGTTCATTGGCCTGGCCGGGCTGGGCTGGTGGAGTTTTCAGCAGATCTCGCTGTTGGAGCAGCAACTGGTGGCCACCCAGGAAAGCTTTGCCCGTATCAGTGAAGAAGCGGCCGGGCGCCTGCAGGCGATCAGCGGCAAGGTCGACGCCAGCGAGTCGACCAGCACGACCGGCAGCGAAGCGTTGAAACTGCAGATCCGCCAGTTGCAGGCCAACCTGGCCGAGCAGGGCAAGCAGCAGCAGGGCGTTGCCGGCCAGGCAGGCGACCTGGGCAAGCGCCTGGAGCAGGTACTGGCGGATACCCGTGAGCAGCAGAAAGCCGTGACCGAGCTGCAGGGGCAACTGCAAGCGCAATTGAAGGCGGTGAATACGGAACTGGCGGCATTGAAGTCGGGCCAGCTCGACGGTGGCAAGCTCGATGGTCAGCTGAAGAGCCTGAGCAGCGAGGTGGAGGCCCTGAAGAAGCGCAACCCGAGCGCGGCGATCGAGAGCCTGGAACAGGATGTGCTGGTGCTCAAGAGCCAGGCAGATAACCGCTCGGCGCAATCGGCCGGGGGCGCCTCGGTGCAGGAGTTCGATGCGTTCCGCGGGCAGACCACCCGCAACTTCAATACCCTGCAGAGCCAGATCCAGAACCTGCAGCAGCAGATCAACGCTCGCCCCTGATACTTGTGCTGCCGGGCGCTTGCCCCGCGATTGGACCATAAAAAAAGGCGCCCGAAGGCGCCTTTTTTCATGACCACGGTTTTCAGCTCATGGCTTTGATAGCAAGCCAGAACAGGCCGGCGGACAGGCCCACCGTCGCCGGCAGGGTCAGTACCCAGGCCAGCAGGATGGTCTTCACGGTACCGCCTTGCAGGCCGCTCTTGTTGGCGACCATGGTACCGGCCACGCCTGACGACAGTACGTGGGTCGTCGATACCGGCAGGCTGAAGATGTTGGCCATGCCGATGGCGCAGGCGGCGGTGATCTGTGCCGACATGCCCTGGGCATAGGTCATGCCCTGCTTGCCGATCTTCTCGCCGACGGTCAGTACCACGCGCTTCCAGCCGACCATGGTACCCAGGCCCAGGGCCAGGGCGACGGCGACGATCACCCAGAACGGCGCGTACTCGGTGGTGGCGGTGAGGTCTTTGCGCAGCTTCTCGAGGTCGGCCTTTTCGCGCGGCTCGAGGCCTGGCAGTTTGCCGACCTTCTTCGCCGTGTCGTCCAGGCACAGCAGGTAGCGGCGTACTTCAACGCGCTTTTCGGCGCTCAGTGCGCGGTAGTCGGTCACACCTTGCAACGACGATTGCAGCGCGGCGATGGTCGGTTCGGTCTGCTGCGGGTTGCAGCTGAACTGCTCCGGCAGGTCGGCCGACTTGGCCTTGCCCAAGGCCAGGTACTCGCCCAGCGTCGCTGCATTGCGCTCGTAGAACTGGCTCAAGTGCATGGTGGCGTCGCGGGTGCGTTCGATCTGGTAGGTGGTGCTGTTCAGGTCGAGCACGAACTTGGCCGGAACGATACCGATCAGTACCAGCATGATCAGGCCGATGCCTTTCTGGCCGTCGTTGGAGCCGTGCACGAAGCTCACGCCCATGGCCGAGATCACCAGCACCAGGCGGTTCCAGAACGGCGGGTGCTTCTTGTCGTCGAGCTTGCGGCGCTGATCCGGGGTCTTGTGCATCTTCGACAGCGGGCGCCACCATTTCAGGCCCAGCAGCACCAGTGCGGCAACGGCGAAGCCGGCCATGGGCGAAAGCACCAGCGACATGCCGATATCGATCGCTTTCTGCCAGTTGACGCCATCGCCCAGCGGGATATCGCTGATCAGCGCATTGGCCAGGCCCACGCCGAGGATCGAACCGATCAGGGTGTGCGAGCTGGACGCGGGGATGCCGAAGTACCAAGTGCCCAGGTTCCAGGTGATGGCCGCGGCCAGCAACGAGAAGACCATGGCCAGGCCGTGGCCGGTGTTCACGTTGATCAGCAGCTCCACCGGCAACAGGTGGACGATGGCATAGGCCACGCCGACGCCGCCGAGCAGCACCCCGAGGAAGTTGAACACCCCGGAGAAGAATACGGCCAGGTGCGGTGGCATGGCTTTGGTATAGATGACAGTGGCTACCGCGTTGGCGGTGTCATGAAAGCCATTGATGAACTCGAAGGCGAGAACGAAGGTCAGAGCGAGCATCAGGCTCACGACGACCCAGGCATCCAGTCCGCTGAATAAATCGATCATGAAGGTTGTCTGGCGGTCTTTAGGGGGGCGGGATTATGCCAGAAAACCCTGCAAATCGATGCACCTGCCACAGATCGATGACGGATGACCGCAGGTTCAGGGCCGTGTTCGTTTGCTGGTTGCTAGCCGCGAACAGGCAGGAAAAAATCGCCAAATTCCCTAAAAATCAACGATTTGAGTGGAAATCGTTGTGTAAGATTTCGCTCAAACGGCCGTATGAAATTTGTGAAAATCCATTTCACCCACGGTGTTTCGGTAAAGATGCTGCCGCGCCGACGGTCGCTGACTGATGGCGCGGTGATGTCGCTCAGCTGCGTTCGCCGTCGCTGTGCAGATCCTTTTCCATCTTTTCCAGCTCTTGGGCGAACGCCTGGTCGCGAATGCTTGCGCGCTTGCGCCAGGGTTTACGTTCCGGGTCGGGTTGTGCGGCATAGGTGGTGACTTCGCCACCGTATACATCCTTGTAACGTTCAGCCTGTCGCTCGAGTTCCGCGCGCAGTTCTTCTTTCGTCACAGTCATACCTGAAGAGTTTGAAGTTTGGCATTGGCAGAGAGCTGCACATTGGATGTGCCGGCGTAGGCGGCCAACGCGAAATATCCGTCGCAGCGATGCCGGGGGTGGCAAGTTCAAGGCACGCTGAAAGTGCCGTTGTTCAACACCGGGCAAGCCAGACCAGGGCGGTGGCTTGAAGGTCATCAAGCGACGAAAGTTAGCTGATGGATCCACTTAACTGGCGGACAATCAACAGTAGCGATTATAGCAACAGCCCGAACGAAGACCATCGTTCTTTTCCGCCCGCCGACAATGGCCTGCAAGTTGTTATCGTCAGCGCCATATGAGTCTGTGGGCAGGGACTATAAGTTCAACCCGCCGGGTTGGAAGTTCAGCTCAGGACGGTTGAAATAAAAACGGCCTCGCGGGTGGGCGAGGCCGTTGCCTGAGACTTCTACGGTGGGTACCTGACCAGTCTCTCCAAAGAAGCCACATGTGGCAGGGGAAAGGTATAAGCAAAAGTGTCAGCGGTCAATTGCGATTATCGGCCGTTCGTTCGATAATCGCACGAACCAGCGTTTTTATGAGGTAGCTCCATGAGCGATGAAACCAGCGGCCCGGTGGCCAACGACCCCGCGCGCAGCACCACGCCGGCCATGGCCCCGCCAATCGTGGCGTCGGCGGCCAAGCGCATCCAGGCTTTCACCGGTGACCCGGACTTCATGACCTCTCTGGCCCGTGGCCTGGCGGTGATCCAGGCGTTCCAGGAACGCAAGCGCCACCTCACCATCGCCCAGATCAGCCACCGTACGGAAATCCCCCGCGCTGCCGTGCGCCGTTGCCTGCATACCCTGATGAAGCTCGGCTATGCGACGACCGACGGTCGTACCTATTCACTGCTGCCCAAGGTGCTCACCCTCGGCCACGCCTATTTATCCTCGACGCCGCTGGCGGTTTCGGCGCAGCCCTACCTGGACCGCATCAGCGACCAACTGCACGAAGCGGCGAACATGGCCACCCTCGAAGGCGACGACATTCTTTACATCGCACGCTCGGCCACCGTCGAGCGGCTGATTTCGGTCGACCTATCGGTTGGCGGGCGCCTGCCGGCCTACTGCACCTCGATGGGGCGCATTCTCCTGGCCGCGCTGGACGATGCCAGCCTGCACGAGTATCTGGACCGCGCCGACCTCAAGGCCCGCACCAGCCGTACCCTGCACGATGCGCAGTCGCTGTTCGCCTGTATCCAGCAGGTGCGCGAACAGGGCTGGTGCGTGGTCGACCAGGAGCTGGAGCAAGGCCTGCGTTCGATTGCCGTGCCTATCTATGACGCCTCCGGCCAGGTCCTGGCGGCGCTGAACGTCAGTACCCATGTCGGGCGGGTCAGCCGCAGTGAACTGGAACAGCGCTTCCTGCCGATCTTGCTGGCGGCCAGCCGGGATCTTTGCCATCAGCTGTTTGGCTGAGTGCGCAGTCATCCGTGGGAGTGGCGCAACGCCGCTCCCACAGCAAGCCTTGCGAATGCACCAGAATCGAACAGTACGAAAGTTTCCTGTGCGATAAACGCACAATGTCGTCTTCGACGAATTGCGCAGGCCCGGCCCGCTGATTAATGTCTGTCGCACAAGTCGGCTGTGCCGACCTGACAATAACAACAGGCCAAAAGGGCTCCTTCGATGAATACGCATCTTTTGCTGTCGCGGCCGCACCCGCGCACGCTACCGCTCAACTCCGGCTGAACCCAGTCCGCTGTTTCCCTGCGAAACTTATCGTTCCTGCGCTTTGCTGTACGCAGTAGCCTGCCTGCGCCTATCTTCCGGATAACAACAATGAACAAACCGCAATCAACCGTCGGCAACTGCCTCGACGTTCAGTCGTTCATCAACGACCAGCCACTGTCCCGGTATCAATGGCGCGTGGTGATTCTGTGCTTCTTGATTGTCTTCCTCGACGGCCTGGACACTGCCGCGATGGGCTTCATTGCCCCGGCACTGTCCCAGGAGTGGGGGATCGACCGCGCCAGCCTCGGCCCGGTCATGAGTGCCGCGCTGATCGGCATGGTGTTCGGTGCACTGGGCTCCGGGCCGCTGGCTGACCGTTTCGGGCGCAAGGGCGTGCTGGTAGGCGCGGTGCTGGTATTCGGTGGCTTCAGCCTGGCCTCGGCCTACGCAACCAATGTTGATCAGTTGCTGGTGCTGCGTTTCCTCACCGGCCTGGGCCTGGGTGCGGGCATGCCCAACGCCACTACACTGCTCTCCGAGTACACCCCCGAGCGCCTCAAGTCGTTGTTGGTGACCAGCATGTTCTGCGGCTTCAACCTGGGCATGGCCGGCGGTGGCTTCATCTCCGCCAAGCTGATCCCGGCCTACGGCTGGCACAGCCTGCTGGTGATCGGTGGCGTGCTGCCGCTGTTGTTGGCCGTGGTGCTGTTGGTCTGGCTGCCGGAGTCGGCGCGGTTCCTGGTCGTGCGCAACCGTGGTACCGACAAAGTGCGCAAGACCCTGGCGCCGATCGCCCCCCAGGTGGTTGCCCAGGCGGCGAGCTTCAGTGTGCCGGAGCAAAAGGCGGTGGCAGCACGTAACGTGTTCGCGGTGATCTTCTCCGGCACTTACGGCCTGGGCACCGTGCTGCTGTGGCTGACCTATTTCATGGGCCTGGTGATCGTCTACCTGCTGACCAGCTGGCTGCCGACGCTGATGCGCGACAGCGGCGCGAGCATGGAGCAGGCCGCGTTCATCGGCGCGCTGTTCCAGTTCGGTGGCGTGCTCAGCGCGGTGGGCGTAGGTTGGGCCATGGACCGTTTCAACCCGCACAAGGTGATCGGCATCTTCTACCTGCTGGCCGGCGTGTTCGCCTACGCGGTGGGGCAGAGCCTGGGCAACATCACCCTGTTGGCGACCCTGGTGCTGGTGGCGGGCATGTGCGTCAACGGTGCGCAGTCGGCCATGCCATCGCTGGCGGCGCGTTTCTACCCCACCCAAGGGCGTGCCACCGGCGTGTCGTGGATGCTCGGCATCGGCCGTTTCGGCGCAATCCTCGGCGCCTGGAGCGGGGCGACCTTGCTGGGGCTGGGCTGGAACTTCGAGCAGGTGCTCACTGCACTGCTGGTGCCGGCGGCGTTGGCGACTGTGGGGGTTGTGGTCAAGGGGCTGGTGAGCCACGCCGACGCCACCTGAATACCCCTGTGGGAGCCGGCTTGCCGGCGATGGCGTCAGGCCTGCAATCGGTATTCCCCTGTCAGGCCCAATCGCCGGCAAGCCGGCTCCCACAGGGGAGGGGCAGGCCTGGCATAGATGAGTAGCTGGACAACAAATGGTTCGATAATCGCACAAAAGTGCGATTATCGGATTGTAACCGCCCCGCCAGTCTCCTTAATCTGGGCCCATCGCAGCGACGCATGGGCCCGCTGCTCACCGACCCGGCTCGTCCTGACCAGGAGTCTCCAATGGCAGCAATCCTCTCGCTTCACGATGCCGTGAAGCAGTTCATCCAGGATGGCGACAGCGTCGCCCTCGAAGGCTTCACCCACCTGATCCCGACCGCCGCCGGTCACGAGATCATCCGCCAGGGCAAGCGCGACCTGACTCTGGTGCGCATGACCCCGGACCTGATCTACGACCAGCTGATCGGTGCCGGCTGCGCGCGCAAGTTGATCTTCTCCTGGGGCGGCAACCCGGGGGTGGGTTCGCTGCACCGCCTGCGCGATGCGGTGGAAAAGCAGTGGCCGCATGCCATCGAGATCGAAGAGCACAGCCACGCTGACCTGGCCAACGCCTATGTCGCCGGCGCTTCCGGCCTGCCGTTCGCAGTGCTGCGCGCCTACGCCGGCTCCGACCTGCCCAAGGTCAACCCGTTGATCAAGAGTGTCACTTGCCCGTTCACCGGCGAAGTGCTCGCCGCCGTGCCGTCGGTACGCCCGGACGTCACCGTGATCCACGCGCAAAAGGCCGACCGCAAGGGCAACGTGCTGCTGTGGGGCATCCTGGGCGTGCAGAAGGAAGCGGCCCTGGCGGCCAAGCGCTGCATCGTCACCGTCGAAGAGATCGTCGATGACCTCAACGCACCGATGAACGCCTGCGTGTTGCCGACCTGGGCCTTGAGCGCGGTGTGCCTGGTACCGGGCGGCGCCCACCCGTCCTATGCCCACGGTTACTACGAACGCGACAACCGCTTCTACCAGGCCTGGGACCCGATTGCCCGCAACCGCGAAACCTTCAGCGCCTGGATCGACACTTACATCCGTGGCACCACCGACTTCACCGAATTCAAGGCCAAGCTGGCCAGCACCGCGGAGGCCGCGCAATGAGCTACTCCACTTCCGAAATGATGACCGTCGCCGCCGCCCGGCGCCTGCGCAACGGTGCTGTCTGCTTCGTCGGCATCGGCCTGCCGTCCAAGGCCGCCAACCTGGCGCGCCTGACCTCGTCGCCCGACGTGGTGCTGATCTACGAGTCTGGCCCGATCGGAGCCAAGCCCAGCGTGCTGCCACTGTCGATCGGTGACGGTGAGCTGGCGGAAACCGCCGATACCGTGGTGCCGACCGGCGAAATCTTCCGCTACTGGCTGCAGGGCGGGCGCATCGACGTGGGCTTCCTCGGCGCCGCCCAGGTCGACCGCTTCGGCAACATCAACACCACAGTGGTGGGTGACTACCACGCGCCGAAAACCCGCCTGCCGGGTGCCGGCGGTGCGCCGGAGATCGCCGGTTCCGCCAAGCAGGTGCTGATCATCCTCAAACAGTCGCCACGGGCGTTCGTCGACAAGCTCGACTTCATCACCTCGGTCGGCCACGGCGAAGGCGGCGACTCGCGCAAGCGCCTGGGCCTGCCGGGCGAAGGGCCGGTCGGCATCATCACCGACCTGTGCATCATGGAGCCGGAAGCCGGTACTCATGAGTTTGTCGTGACCTCGATTCACCCGGGCGTGACCCGCGAGCAGATCATCAACGCCACCGGCTGGGCGATCCGCTTCGCCGACAATGCCCAGGAAACGGCGGCGCCGAGCGAGCTCGAGCTGACCGCGCTGCGCGACCTCGAAGCCCGCACCGCCGCCGCCCATGGGCAAGTGGCAGGAGAAGCCTGATGCGTGAGGTATTCATCTGTGACGCCATCCGCACCCCCATCGGCCGTTTTGGCGGTGCCCTGGCCGGCGTGCGCGCCGATGACCTGGCGGCGGTGCCGCTCAAGGCGCTGATCGAGCGTAACCCGAGCGTGCAGTGGGACCAGCTCGACGAAGTGTTCTTCGGTTGTGCCAACCAGGCCGGTGAAGACAACCGCAACGTCGCACGCATGGCCCTGTTGCTGGCCGGCTTGCCGCAGAGCGTGCCGGGCGTGACCCTCAACCGCCTGTGCGCTTCTGGCATGGATGCCATCGGCACCGCCTTCCGCGCCATCGCCAGCGGCGAGATGGAGCTGGCCATCGCCGGCGGCGTCGAGTCGATGTCGCGTGCGCCGTTCGTCATGGGCAAGGCCGAGAGCGGTTACTCGCGCAACATGAAACTGGAAGACACCACCATCGGCTGGCGCTTCATCAACCCGCTGATGAAAGCCCAGTACGGCGTCGACGCCATGCCCGAGACGGCCGACAACGTCGCCGACGATTATCAGGTTTCACGCGCCGACCAGGACGCCTTCGCCCTGCGCAGCCAGCAGAAGGCGTGTGCTGCACAAGCCGCCGGCTTCTTCGCCGAAGAGATCGTGCCGGTGCGCATTGCCCATAAAAAGGGCGAGACCGTGGTCGAGCATGACGAGCACCTGCGCCCGGACACCACGCTTGAAGCGCTGACCCGGCTCAAGCCGGTCAATGGCCCGGACAAGACCGTCACCGCTGGTAATGCCTCGGGCGTCAACGACGGTGCCGCCGCGCTGATCCTCGCCTCGGCCGAAGCCGTGAAGAAGCACGGCCTGACCCCACGTGCCCGGGTGCTGGGCATGGCCAGCGCCGGTGTGGCGCCACGGGTGATGGGCATCGGCCCGGTGCCGGCGGTGCGCAAGCTGACCGAGCGCCTGGGCGTGGCCGTGGCCGACTTCGACGTCATCGAGCTCAACGAAGCCTTCGCCAGCCAGGGCCTGGCGGTGCTGCGCGAACTGGGTGTGGCGGATGATGCGCCGCAGGTGAACCCCAATGGCGGCGCCATCGCCCTCGGCCACCCGCTGGGCATGAGTGGCGCGCGGCTGGTGCTGACGGCGTTGCATCAGTTGGAGAAGACTGGCGGGCGTAAAGGCCTGGCGACCATGTGTGTGGGGGTTGGGCAGGGGTTGGCGCTGGCCATCGAGCGGGTTTGACCTGTACCGGCCCTATCGCCGGCAAGCCGGCTCCCACAGGGACCACGCCATCCTGTGGGAGCCGGCTTGCCGGCGATAGGGCCGGTAGCCATGACCCACGGCCAAAGGCGGAACGAGTGTGTAACCAGGTATGTCTAGAATTACCTGTGACCCTCCAGGAGTAAACGCACCATGACCTCAACCTATTACACCGGCGAAGAACGCAGCAAACGCATCTTCGCCATCGTCGGTGCCTCGTCGGGCAACCTGGTGGAATGGTTCGACTTCTATGTCTACGCCTTTTGCGCCATCTATTTTGCCCCGGCCTTCTTCCCCTCCGACGACCCCACGGTGCAGTTGCTCAACACCGCCGGGGTGTTCGCCGCAGGCTTCCTGATGCGGCCCATCGGCGGCTGGATCTTCGGCCGCCTGGCCGACCGTCACGGGCGCAAGAATTCGTTGATGACCTCGGTGCTGATGATGTGTTTCGGCTCCTTGATCATTGCCTGCCTGCCGACCTATGCCAGCATCGGTGCCTGGGCGCCGGCGCTGCTGCTGTTGGCGCGGCTGATCCAGGGCTTGTCGGTGGGCGGCGAGTACGGCACCACCGCCACCTATATGAGCGAAGTGGCCCTGCGCGGCCAACGCGGCTTCTTTGCCTCGTTCCAGTACGTCACCCTGATCGGCGGCCAGTTGCTGGCGGTGCTGGTGGTGGTGATCCTGCAGCAGTTGCTGAGCGAAGAAGAACTGCGCGCCTACGGCTGGCGCATCCCGTTCGTGGTCGGTGCGGTTGCCGCGCTGATCTCGCTGGTGCTGCGCCGCTCCCTGGAAGAAACCAGCAGCGCCGAGACCCGCCAGGACAAGGACGCCGGCTCGGTCAGTGGCCTGTTCCGCAATCACGCCGCCGCCTTCATCACCGTGCTGGGGTACACCGCCGGCGGCTCGCTGATCTTCTACACCTTCACCACCTATATGCAGAAGTACCTGGTCAACACCGCTGGCATGAACGCCAAGAGCGCCAGTTTCGTGATGACCGGCGCGCTGTTCCTGTTCATGATCCTGCAGCCGGTGTTCGGCATGCTCTCCGACCGCATCGGCCGGCGTAACTCGATGCTGCTGTTCGGCGCCCTGGGCACGCTGTTCACCGTACCGCTGCTGATGGCGTTGAAGACCGTGAGCAGCCCGTTCATGGCCTTCGTGCTGGTGACCCTGGCACTGTGCATCGTCAGTTTCTACACCTCGATCAGCGGCCTGGTGAAGGCCGAGATGTTCCCGCCGCAGGTGCGGGCGCTGGGGGTGGGGCTGGCCTATGCGATCGCCAACGCGGTGTTCGGCGGTTCGGCCGAGTACGTGGCCCTGGGCTTGAAGACCCTGGGCATGGAGAACACCTTCTACTGGTACGTGACCGCCATGATGGCGGTGGCCTTCCTGTTCAGCCTGCGCCTGCCCAAGCAGGCGCAGTACCTGCACGATGATCACTAAGGACGTTGCATGAGCAACCAACTGTTCGACGCCTACTTCACCGCCCCGGCGATGCGCGAGGTTTTTTCCGACCGGGGCCGGCTGCAGGGCATGCTCGATTTCGAGGCGGCCCTGGCCCGTGCCGAAGCCGCCGCCGGGCTGGTGCCACATGCCGTGGTGCCGGCGATCGAGGCCGCCTGCAAGGCCGAGCGCTACGACGTGCGGGCATTGGCCGATGCCATCGCCACTGCCGGTAACTCGGCGATCCCGCTGGTCAAGGCATTGGGCAAGGTCATCGCCAGTGGCGTGGCCGAGGCCGAGCGCTATGTGCACCTGGGCGCCACCAGCCAGGACGCGATGGACACTGGCCTGGTGCTGCAACTGCGTGCGGCGCTGGCGCTGATCGAAAGCGACCTCGACAGCTTGGCCGACACCTTGGCCCGCCAGGCCCTGCAGCATGCCGACACGCCACTGGTGGGCCGTACCTGGCTGCAGCACGCCACGCCGGTGACCCTGGGGATGAAGCTGGCAGGTGTGCTCGGCGCCCTGACCCGTCATCGCCAGCGCTTGAAGGAGCTGCGCCCGCGCTTGCTGGTGCTGCAGTTCGGCGGTGCCTCCGGCAGCCTCGCGGCGCTGGGCAGCAAGGCGTTGCCGGTGGCCGAAGCCTTGGCCGAACAGTTGCAACTGACATTGCCCGAGCAGCCCTGGCACACCCAGCGCGATCGCCTGGTGGAGTTTGCCTCGGTGCTGGGCCTGATCGCCGGCAGCCTGGGCAAGTTCGGCCGTGATGTCAGCCTGTTGATGCAGACCGAGGCGGGCGAGCTGTTCGAACCCGCAGCGCCAGGCAAGGGCGGCTCCTCGACCATGCCGCACAAGCGCAACCCGGTGGGGGCGGCGGTGCTGATCGGCGCCGCCACCCGTGTGCCGGGGCTGGTTTCGACGCTGTTCAGCGCCATGCCCCAGGAGCACGAACGCAGCCTGGGCCTGTGGCACGCCGAATGGGAAACCCTGCCGGAAATCTGCTGCCTGGTGTCCGGCGCCCTGCGCCAGGCCCAGGTGATCGCCGAGGGCATGGAAGTGGACGCCCCACGCATGCGCCGCAACCTCGACCTGACCCAGGGGCTGGTGCTGGCCGAAGCCGTCAGCATCGTCCTGGCCCAGCGCCTGGGCCGCGATCACGCCCATCATCTGCTGGAGCACTGCTGCCAGCGCGCGGTGGCCGAGCAACGCCACCTGCGCGCCGTGCTCGGTGACGAGCCCCAGGTCAGCGCCGAGTTGTCCGCCGACGAACTCGACCGCCTGCTCGACCCTGCCCATTACCTCGGCCAGGCCCGTGTCTGGGTGGCGCGTGCCGTGGCCGAACATCAACGTTTCATTGCCTGAAGGAGACCGCTGTGGCGCACGTGCAACTGGCCGATGGCGTACTGCATTACCAACTCGACGGCCCGGCGCATGCCCCGGTGCTGGTGTTGTCCAACTCGCTGGGTACTGACCTTGGCATGTGGGACACGCAGATCCCGGCATGGAGCGAACACTTTCGCGTGCTGCGTTACGACACCCGTGGTCACGGTGCCTCGGTGGTCAGCGAAGGCCCCTACAGCATCGAACAGCTGGGTAACGATGTGCTGGCGCTGCTCGACGCGCTGGATATCCCCAAGGCCCACTTCGTCGGCTTGTCCATGGGCGGCCTGATCGGCCAGTGGCTGGGTATCAACGCAGGTGCCCGCCTGCTCAGCCTGACCCTGTGCAACACGGCGGCGAAAATCGCCAATGACGAGGTGTGGAACACCCGCATCGACACCGTGCTCAAGGGCGGTCAGCAGGCCATGCGTGACCTGCGTGATGCCTCCATTGCGCGCTGGTTCACCCCGGCGTTCGCCGCGGCCGAGCCGGCGATTGCCCAACGCATAACCGAGATGCTGGCGCACACCTCGCCTGCCGGTTACGCCGGCAACTGCGCCGCTGTGCGGGATGCCGATTTCCGTGACCAGCTCGAGCACATCCAGGTGCCGACCCTGGTCGTCGCCGGTAGCGCCGATGTGGTCACCACGCCGGAGCATGGCCGGTTCATGCAGGCTGGCATCCCGGGTGCCGATTACGCCGAGTTCCCGGCGGCGCACCTGTCCAACGTCGAGGTCGGTGCGCCGTTCAGTGACCGCGTGCTCGATTTTTTGCTGGCTCGCTGAGGACATACGCCATGGATGAGAAACAACGCTACGACGCCGGCATGCAGGTGCGCCGCGCGGTGCTGGGCGATGCCCATGTCGACCGCAGCCTGGAGAAGCTCAACGACTTCAACGGCGAGTTCCAGGAAATGATCACCCGCCATGCCTGGGGCGATATCTGGACCCGCCCGGGGCTGCCACGGCATACCCGCAGCCTGATCACCATCGCCATGCTGATCGGCATGAACCGCAACGACGAGCTCAAGCTGCACCTGCGCGCGGCGGCCAACAACGGCGTGACGCGCGAAGAGATCAAGGAAGTGATCATGCAGAGTGCGATCTACTGCGGCATCCCGGCGGCCAATGCCACCTTCCACCTGGCGGAGTCGGTGTGGGATGAGTTGGGGGTTGAGTCGCGGCAGTGAGGTGAATCGGTGTCGCCGTCATCGCCGGCAAGCCGGCTCCCACAGGGGCCGGCATCTGCTGCACCTGTGGGAGCTGGCTTGCCAGCGATGAAGCCCACGTAATGCCATCGTCAGACTGCGGCTTTCTTCTGGCGGATGGCCACCGGCCCGGCATTGGCCTCCACGGCTTTCTTCAGATCGCCACACAATCCGGCCATGAACGCCAGCTCCGCCACCACGAACAACGGCCCGATGATCAGCCCGCTGACATCATCGACAAACGCCGGCTTGCGCCCTTCGTAAGCATGCCCGACAAACTGGATGATCCAGCCCACCACAAACGCCCCCAGCCCGGCGCTCAGCCACAGCCCGGTGGCCTGTACGGCCAGTGCTTGGCCGGCCCACAGGCACAGCCCCAGCAACAGCCCCATCACCAGGCCGAAACGCAGGTCCAGGCGCAGGTAGAACCACACCGACCAGGTGGCCAGCAGCAACGCCGGTGACAGCCACAGACCTGCCACGTCCCAGCCGGGCCGCGACAGCAGGATGCTCACCGCCAGCACGATCAACGGAATACCGACGAAGTGGGTGGTGATATTGCGCGGGTCGCGATGATAGGCGGCGTATTGACTCAGGTGTTCGACGAGGTTTTTCATTGTTGTTCCTCCATCAGGGGTAGGCGCAGCTTGCCCCGTCCATTCGTTGTCGTCTGTCGCCTGGCCGACAGAGTCCGCTTTGCGAGGTGCCATGCACGATCTGCGTCCCCAGTTGCTGCACGGGCAATGGTTCCGGCAGTTGCCCACCAAGGTTCAGGATAGCCTGCTGGCCCTGGCGCGAACCCGCGAGCTGGCGCCAGGGCAATGCCTGTTCCAGCGTGGCGATGCGCCGTGCGGGCTGTATGCGGTGCTCGACGGGGCGATGCGGGTGGGGGCGGTGAGCAGCGAGGGCAAGGAGGCGCTGTTGACCTTGGTCGAAGCGCCGTACTGGTTCGGCGAGATCAGCCTGTTCGATGGCCAGCCACGCACCCATGACGCCTTCGCGGAAGGGGCTACACGATTACTGTGGCTGCCCCAGGCGCCTTTGCTCGAGTGGTTGGCCCGTGAACCGCAGCACTGGCGCGAGTTGGCGTTGCTGATGAGCCACAAGTTGCGCTGGGTATTCGTCGCCCTGGAGCAGCAGAGCCTGCTGGCCGCAGCGCCCCGGGTCGCCCACCGCCTGCTGCAGATCGCCGAGGGCTATGGCGAGCGCGATATCGCCCAGTGGCGCCTGCAACTGTCCCAGGAGCAGCTGGCGCTGATGCTGTCGCTGTCGCGCCAGACCATCAACCAGATCCTCAGGAACCTCGAACAGTCCGGCGTGCTACGCCTGGGCTATGGCGAGGTGGAGATTGTCGATGCGCCGCGGCTGCGGGCAATGGCTCAGCATCCAGGCTGACCAGGGTCTCGATCATCGCCCGCGCCGCCGGCGACAGGCGATAGCCGCTGCGGCTGACCACCCCGCAACGCACGCTCAGCACCTCCAGCCCCGGCGGCAGGTTGCGCCAGTGCAGGCGCACCAGGGTGCCGGCGGCCAGGTCCTCGGCCACCGCTTCTTCGCTGGCGCTGCCGACCGCGTCGCTGGCCAGCACCACGCTGCGCAGCACCGCCAGGTGCTCGGTTTGCAGGTGCGGGGTGAAGTCGTTGCGCCCGCTGAGGTTGGCCAGGCGCTTGCGTACCCCGGGGGCGAGCAGGGCGCAGGCCAAGGGGTAGGCGAACAGGTCGTTGGTCGACAGGCTGTCCTTGGCCAGCAGCGGGTGCCCGGGGCGGCAGAAGAACAGGCCGGGGCGTGGGTTGAGCGGTTCGGTGTGAAAGTTCGGGTCGGCCTCGAACGGGCGGATGTCATCGACGAAGAACTCGATCTGCTCGCGGCGCAGGGCCTGGCCCAGGCGCTCGGCGTTGTCCACCAGCAGTTGCGTGCGGATGCCGGGGTGGCGTTCGATGAACTGCTGCAAGGCCGCGGGCACCAGGCGCACCGCCAGGGCCGGGCCACTGCCGAAGTGCAGTTCGCCGGCGTCGAGCTTGGTCATCTGCGACACCTCGTTGTTCAACTGGGCGGCGCCTTGCACCAGGCGGCGGGCGTGTTGCAGCACCACCTGGCCTTCGGGGGTGGGGGGCAGGGCTTTGTTGCCACGGTCGACCAGGGTGCAGCCGAGGGTCTGCTCGAGGTTCTGGATGGCCCGGCTGAATGCCGGTTGGGTGATGCCCATGGCTTCGGCGGCGCGGACGAAACTGCGGTACTCGGTGAGGGCGATGAAATAGCGCAGTTGGCGGAGGTCCATGCTCGGGCTCTGGTGCGGGGATCAGGGCTCGGTTTTAGCTTTTGTTACATATAACGTCAAAGAATGTTATTTGATTTACTTATTCTTTTTTGTTGTTTGTTGCGGCGACTGACGCTATCGCG
This sequence comes from Pseudomonas sichuanensis, assembly GCF_024749065.1. NCBI lineage: Bacteria > Pseudomonadati > Pseudomonadota > Gammaproteobacteria > Pseudomonadales > Pseudomonadaceae > Pseudomonas > Pseudomonas sichuanensis. Next base: position 1,127,246 of record NZ_CP087185.1, read on the forward strand.
GGGCAAGCCCGCTCCCACGACCTGCAAAATCTTGCGTGGGAGCGGGCTTGCCCCGCGATGGGTTTCACAGCAGATTCAGCGGATAGCTCACGATCAACCGGTTCTCATCGAATGCATTGGTGCTGTAGTCCCTGCGCATGGTGGAGTTGCGCCATTTCACCGACAGATCCTTGAGCGCACCGGACTGCACCACATAAGCCAGCTCGGTCTCCCGCGCCCATTCCTTGCCGTCGTTCACCGCGCTGGTGTGCACGTTGTCACCCTTGATATAGCGGTTCATCAAGGTCAGCCCAGGGACACCGACGCTGACGAAATTGAAGTCGTGACGCACCTGCCAGGAGCGTTCCTTGGCGTTGTCGAAGCTTGAGTTGTAGCTGTCGTTGGCCAGGGTGCCGCCGCTGGTGCCGTTGACCCGCATCCAGGCGTCGTCGCCGCTGACCTTTTGCAGGCCGACGTAGAAGGTATGCCCCTTGTAGCGTGCCGAGAGCAGGGCCGAAGCGGTGCGGTTGTCCAGTTCGCCGGCGCGTTCGCTGCCATCTTCCTTGCCGATGAAGTAACCGAGGTTGGCGCCCAGGGTCCAGTCACCCAATGGCTGGCTGTGCACCAGGTTGAGGTACTGCTGGCGGTAGATGTCTTTGAGTTGCGCATCCCACAGCCCGATCATCGTGCGCTTGTCGTTGAAGGTGTATTCACCGCCAGCGAAGTTGAAGCGATCGGAGGTTGCGGCGGCGCGGCCCTGCATGAACATGTCTTCCATGCTCGCGTCATTGCGCGGGCTGTTGCCACGGAACTGGCCGCCATACAAGGTGAGGCCATCGATTTCCTTGGAGGTGAGCTGGCCGCCACGGAAGGTCTGCGGCAGCGAGCGGCCGTCGTCGGAACGCAGGATCGGCAGCACTGGCATCCATTCGCCGACCTTCAGTTCGGTCTGCGACAGGCGCGCCTTGAACGCCACGCCCAGGCGGCCGAAGTCATCGGCCGGGCGGCCATCGTCGTGCACCGGCAGCAGTTGGGTGCCGGCGGTGCCTTTGCCGCCGTCGAGCTTCTGCGAATACAGGCCCAGCACATCCAGGCCGAAACCGACGGTGCCCTGGGTAAAGCCGGAGCGGGCGTCGAGGATGAAGCTCTGGGTCCATTCCTCGGCCTTGCCCTGTGGGTTGGCCGGGTCGACGAAGTTGCGGTTGATGTAGAAGTTGCGCAGGTTGAGGCTGGCCTTGGCGTCCTCGAAAAAGCCGCTTTCGGCGGCCAGGGCGGGCAGGGCGCAGGACATGGCCAACAGGCCGGGCAGCAGCTGGCGTGCGGGGTGCAAAGTGCTCATCTGTCGTGGATCTCTTGTTTTTATTGGGCGAGCCGGGGCGCTGCGGGTGCGGGCCGCAGGGGACGGGCGTCTTTGTGAGAACTTGTGCAACGTTGCGTGGGCGATGGTGCGGGGGAGGGTGGGGGCGAGGCAATTCGCCGCAAGCGGAATGGGGCGATTATCGAACGTAATGTTGGTTGCCCCGCGATTGGCCGGTTCAGGCAACAAAAAGCCCACCGCGAGGGTGGGCTTGATGCTGTTGCCGGCGTGATCAGCCTTTTGGCGACTGTACCGACGCTTGCTGGTTGGTCTGCTCGTACCAGCCGCCACCGAGGGCCTTGTACAGGTTGACCTCGCTGACCAGCTGCGACAGGCGATCGCCGATCAGCGACTGCTGGGCGCTGAACAGGTTGCGCTGGGCATCGAGGAAGGTCAGGTTGCTGTCGATGCCGATGCGGTAACGGCGCTCGGCCAGGCGGTAGTAATCCTGGTTGGCGGCCACCAGGTCACGTTGCGCCTGCAACTGCTCTTCGAACGTCTTGCGTGCGGCCAGGCCATCGGCGACTTCCTGGAAGGCGGTCTGGATGGTCTTTTCGTACTTGGCGACGTTGATGTCCTTCTGGATCTTCGAGTAGTCCAGGCTCGCCTTCAGGCTGCCGGCGTTGAAGATCGGCAGGTTGATCTGCGGCTGGAACAGCCAGGTGCCAGAGCCACCCTTGAACAGGCCGCCCATGTCCGGGCTCAGGGTCCCGGCGTTGGCGGTCAGGCTGATGCTCGGGAAGAACGCAGCGCGGGCGGCGCCGATGTTGGCGTTGGCGGCCTTGAGCAGGTGCTCGGCTTCCTGGATGTCCGGGCGGCGCTGAAGAATGTCGGACGGCAGGCCGGCCGGCACTTCGGCCAGCTGGTCGGCGTTGAGCTCCAGCGGCTGGGGCAGGTTGGCCGGCACGCCGGTACCCACCAGCACGGTCAGGCTGTTGAGGTCCTGGGCGACCAGGCGCTGGTACTGCGCGTACTTGACCCGGGCGCCTTCCACGGCGGTGCGTGCCTGGCTGACGTCGAGCGCCGACGCCACACCCACCTCGTTGCTGCGGCGGGTGAGGTTGTAGCTCTCTTCGTAGGTTTTCAGGGTTTCCTGGGTCAGCTTGAGCAGCGCCTGGTCGGCCTGCCAGGTGTAATAGGCGTTGGCCACGCTGGCCACCAGGCTGATCTGTGTGGAGCGGCGCGCCTGTTCGCTGGACAGGTAGGTTTCCAGGGCCTGCTGGCTCAGGCTGCGCACGCGGCCGAACAGGTCCAGCTCGTAGGCACTGACGCCGATCGTTGCCGAGTACTGGCTGGTGATGTCTGCCTCACCGGTTTGCGACACGTTCCCCGGTACCCGCTGACGGCTGCCGCTGCCATTGGCAGAAACAGCCGGGTACAGGTCGGCACGGGCGATGCGGTACTGGGCGCGGTAGGCATCGATGTTCAACGCCGCCACGCGCAGGTCGCGGTTGTTTTCCAGCGAGCTCTGGATCAGCTGCTGCAGCGCCGGGTCGTGGAAGAACTGGCGCCAGCCCTGTTCGGCAGCGGCGACGTTGGCGGTTTCGGTCGGCGAGTACGCAGGGCCTTGCGGCCACTGCGCGGCGACCGGCGCTTCCGGCGTCTGGTAGTCAGGGATCAGCGAGCAGCCGCCGAGAATGAAGGCGGTTACCGCCAGGGACAGAAAAGACTTGGTCATTGCCCAGCCTCATAACGTGGAGTTTCAGGGGTGGCATCGGCTTTCGGCTCTTTACTGCCGAACAGCGACGACACTGCTACGAAGAACAGCGGTACCCAGAAGATGGCCAGCACGGTCGCACTGATCATGCCGCCGATCACCCCGGTGCCGATGGCATGCTGGCTGCCGGCGCCCGCGCCACTGGCGATGGTCAACGGTACCACGCCGAGGATGAACGCCAGGGAGGTCATGATGATAGGGCGCAGACGCATGCGGCACGCCTCGATGGCGGCGTCGTACAGGCTGCGGCCCTGCTCGTGCAGTTCCTTGGCGAATTCGACGATCAGGATCGCGTTCTTGGCCGCCAGGCCGATGGTCGTCAACAGGCCGACCAGGAAGTACACGTCGTTGGACAGCCCGCGCATGCTGGTGGCGATCAGCGCACCGATGATGCCCAGGGGAACCACCAGGACCACGGCGATCGGGATCGACCAGCTTTCGTACAGCGCTGCCAGGCAGAGGAACACGAACAGGACCGAGAGGGCGAACAGCGCCGGCATTTGCGAGCCGGAGAGTTTTTCCTCGTAGGACATGCCGGTCCAGGAGTAGCCGATACCGGCTGGCAGTTCGCCGGCGATGCGCTCGACTTCGGCCATGGCTTCACCGGTGGAGTAGCCCGGGGCCGGGGCACCGAGGATCTCGACCGCTTCAACGCCGTTGTAGCGCGACAGTTTCGGCGAGCCGTAGGCCCATTCGCCCTTGGCGAACGAGGAGAACGGCACCATCTCGCCGGCGCCATTGCGCACGTACCATTTCTGCAGGTCTTCCGGGCTCATCCGCGCGTTGGGCGCGCCCTGGATGTAGACCTTCTTGACCCGGCCACGGTCGATGAAGTCGTTGACGTAGTTGCCGCCGAGGGCGATCGACAGGGTGCTGTTGATGTCGGCGATGGTCACGCCCAGGGCGCTGGCACGTTCGTCATCAATGGTCAGCTGGTACTGCGGTTCGTCGTTCAGGCCGTTCGGGCGCACAGCGCTGAGGATCTTGCTCTGCGCGGCCTTGGCCAGGAACTGGTTGCGCGCTTCCATCAGCTTGGCGTGGCCGACACCGGCGCGGTCCTGCAGGAACACGTCGAAGCCGGTGGCGTTACCCAGCTCCAGCACCGCAGGCGGGGCGAAGGCGAACACCATCGCGTCACGGAAGCTGAAGAAGTGCTGCTGGGCGCGTTGCGACAGCTTGAACACACTGTTCTCGGCCGAACGTTCGCCCCACGGCTTGAGCATGATGAAGGCCATGCCCGAGCTCTGGCCGCGGCCGGCGAAGTTGAAGCCGTTCACGGTGAACACCGAGGCCACGGTGTCGGCTTCTTCCTTGAGCAGGTATTCGCGCATCTGGTCGACCACCACCTGGGTGCGCTCGGCACTGGAGCCGGCCGGGGTCTGCACCTGGGCGAACAGCACGCCCTGGTCTTCCTCGGGCAGGAACGCGGTGGGGATACGGGCGAACAGCCAGATCATGCCGACCACGATCAGCGCGTAGGCCAGCAGGAACGGCACCTTGTTGCGCAGGATGGCACCGACGCTGCGCTCGTAGCCGACCACGCTGCGGTCGAAGTTGCGGTTGAACCAGCCGAAGAAACCGCGCTTGGCCACATGGTGCTCGCCCTTCTTCAGCGGCTTGAGCATGGTGGCGCACAGGGCCGGGGTGAAGATCAGCGCGACCAGTACCGACAGGCCCATGGCCGAGACGATGGTGATCGAGAACTGACGGTAGATCACACCGGTGGAGCCGCCGAAGAAGGCCATGGGCAGCAGTACCGCCGACAGCACCAGGGCAATACCCACCAGCGCGCCCTGGATCTGCTCCATCGAGCGCTTGGTCGCCTCCTTGGGCGGCAAGCCCTCCTCGGACATGACTCGCTCGACGTTCTCCACCACGACGATGGCATCGTCCACCAGCAAGCCGATGGCCAAGACCATGGCGAACATGGTCAGGGTGTTGATGCTGAAGCCGGCCGCCGCCAGGATGCCGAAGGTACCCAGCAACACCACGGGTACGGTCATGGTGGTGATGATGGTGGCGCGGAAGTTCTGCAGGAACAGGTACATCACCAGGAACACCAGGACCACGGCCTCGATCAGGGTGTGGATAACCCCGCTGATCGATTCGGTGACCACCGGGGTGGTGTCATACGGGAACACCGCCTTCACGCCAGGCGGGAAGAAGGGTTCCAGGTCGCTGATGGTCTTGCGCAGTGCCTTGGCGGTATCCAGGGCGTTGGCGCCGGTGGCCAGCTTCACGGCAAGGCCCGAGGCGGGCTTGCCGTTGAACTGGGCGCTGACGGCGTAGTTCTCGCCGCCCAGCCCGACTTGTGCGACGTCTCTCAGGCGTACCTGGGAGCCGTCGCTGTTGACCTTGAGCAGGATCTTTTCGAACTGCTCGGCGGTCTGCAGGCGGGTCTTGCCGATGATGGTGGCGTTGAGCTGGGTACCCGGCAGGGCCGGCAGGCCGCCGAGCTGGCCGGACGACACCTGCACGTTCTGCGCGGCAACCGCGGTGCGCACGTCGACCGGGGTCAGCTGGAACTTGTTGAGCTTGGCCGGATCGAGCCAGATACGCATGGCGTACTGTGCACCGAACACCTGGAAGTCACCCACGCCAGCGGTCCGCGAGATCGGGTCCTGCATGTTGGAGACAATGTAGTTGGCCAGGTCGTCCTTGGTCATGCCGCCGTCTTCGGACACCAGGCCGATCACCAGCAGGAAGTTCTTCACAGCCTTGGTGACGCGGATACCTTGCTGCTGCACTTCCTGCGGCAGCAGCGGGGTGGCCAGGTTGAGCTTGTTCTGCACCTGCACCTGCGCGGTGTCGGCGTTGGTGCCCTGCTCGAAGGTGGCAGTAATGGTCATGCTGCCGTCGGAGTTACTTTCCGACGACACATAACGCAGGTTGTCGATACCGTTGAGCTGCTGCTCGATCACCTGCACCACGGTGTCCTGCACCGTCTGCGCCGAGGCGCCCGGGTAGGTCACGGCGATGGCGATGGCCGGCGGCGCGATGCTCGGGTACTGGTTGATCGGCAGCTTCAGGATCGACAAGGCGCCGACCAGCATGATCACCAGGGCGATCACCCAGGCGAAGATCGGGCGATCGATAAAGAACTTCGACATGGTTTACTCCGCTTTGGCGTCTGCTTTCGCCGCGTTGGCCTGATCGGGGCCGGCCGGCTTCTTGACGTTGGTGGCTTCGCTGACCTTGACCTCGACGCCTGGGCGTACGTATTGCAGGCCTTCGGTAATCAGGCGGTCACCCGGGTTCAGGCCTTCCTCGATCAGCCAGTCGCTGCCCAGGGTACGGCTGGCCTTGAGCTGGCGCAGTTCGACCTTGTTTTCCTGGTTGACCACCAGTGCGGTCGGCGCGCCCTTGAGGTCGCGGGTCACGCCCTGTTGCGGGACCAGGATGGCGTTGGCATTGACCCCGGCCTTGAGGCGGGCGTGCACGAACATGCCCGGCAGCAGGGTGTGGTCGGGGTTGGGGAAGATCGCGCGCAGGGTCACGGAACCGGTGGTTTCGTCGACCGCGACCTCCGAGAACTCCAGGCGGCCTTGCTGTTTGAACAGGCTGCCGTCTTCGAGCACCAGCTGCACTTGCGCGGCGTTGTCACCGGCCTTCTGCAACTGGCCGCTTTCCAGGTCACGGCGCAGCTTGAGCAGCTCGGCGGTGGACTGGGTGACGTCGACGTAGACCGGGTCGAGTTGCTGGATGGTGGCCATGGCGTTGGTCTGGCCATTGCTCACCAGCGCGCCTTCGGTGACCGAGGAACGGCCGACGCGACCGCTGATCGGTGCCAGTACCTTGGTGTAGCGCAGGTCGATCTGGGCGCTCTTGAGCGCTGCCTCGGCCTGCAATCGTTTGGCATTGGCGTCGTCGTATTCCTGCTTGGAGACGGCCTGCTCGTCGATCAGCTGCTTGTAGCGTTCGGCCAGCGAGCGGGTAGCCTGCAGGTTGGCCTGGGCGTTGGCCAGGTTGGCCTCGTAGACGGCGGGGTCGATCTGGTAGAGCTGCTGCCCTTCCTTGACGTCGCTGCCTTCCTTGAACAGGCGCTTGAGGATGATGCCATTGACCTGCGGGCGGACTTCGGCGATGCGGTAGGCCGTGGTGCGCCCCGGCAGTTCCGAGGTCAGGGTGAAGGACTGGGGTTGAACGGTGACGACGCCGACCAGAGGAGCCTGCGGCGCAGGCGCGGCTTCTTCTTTCTTACAGCCACTGAGCAGGGTTGCCAGGGCCACGGCGGAAACCAGGGCGGTTACGGCTGGCTTGAATTGCATGAGGATCCTCGGGTCGCTGGAGCAAGGGAGCTCAAGAATAGTGGAAGTGTCTTGTCAGAAAAACGCTATCCGGTGGATTAATAGCTTGCTACCGAATATACTTACATTCATGCTTGTTTGTAAACACCGCCGGTGGATTGCATCCCCCCACCGCGAACCGCTCAATTACCCCGGGAACGGCCCCTGAAGAGGCGACCCCGGCCTGATTCCCGCCCGCCAGAAGTGCGTGCGGGGCCTGAAGAGGTTGTGTTGCCATGGTCCGTCGAACCAAAGAAGAAGCCCAGGAAACCCGCGCCCAGATCATCGAGGCGGCGGAAAAGGCCTTCTACAAGCGCGGGGTTGCGCGAACCACACTGGCCGATATCGCTGAGCTCGCGGGGGTGACCCGTGGCGCGATCTACTGGCATTTCAGCAACAAGGCCGATTTGGTCCAGGCGCTGCTCGACTGCCTGCACGAAACCCACGACCACCTGGCCCGGGCCAGTGAGAGCGAGGATGAACTCGACCCGCTGGGTTGCATGCGCAAATTGTTACTGCAAGTGTTCAACCAACTGGTGCTGGATGCCCGAACCCGGCGTATCAATGAAATCCTGCACCACAAGTGCGAATTCACCGACGACATGTGTGAGATTCGCCAGCAACGCCAAAGCGCGGTACTCGACTGCCATGTAGGCATCGCCCTGACCCTGACCAATGCCGTGAGACGCGGGCAATTGCCTGCCGACCTCGATTGCGATCGTGCTGCCGTGGCGATGTTTGCCTACGTCGATGGCCTGATCGGGCGCTGGTTGCTGCTGCCGGACAGTTTCGACCTGCTGCGCGATGCCGAAAAGTGGGTGGACACCGGGCTGGATATGCTGCGCTTGAGCCCAAGCCTGCGCAAATGACACTTTGTGAAGGATTGTGAGGAAGTTTGGGTTGCTCGGCATTAAATAGGGATTAACAACCGGGGCTGCCGCGCAGCCCATTCGCGGCACAAGGCCGCTCCTACAAGGGATCGCGTACCTCTGTAGGAGCGGCCTTGTGCCGCGAAAGGGGGGCGAAGCGCCCCCGGCGATCTCACCGCCCGCGCAACTGCCGATCCGGCAACGCCAGCGCCGCCAGCAACCCAAGCAGCGAAACCCCTGCACTGGCCAGCAACAGATTCCTGAACGTTTCCAGCAACCGCGCCTGGGTCTCAGGATCCGCCTCGCCTGCCTTGAGGCTACCCAGCAGGGGATTGCCCAGCAGCTCGAAACCACCCTGTTGCAACAACGCCAGCAGCAGGCTGGACATGCACGCCACCCCCATGGCCCCACCCAGCGAACGGAACAGGTTGGTGGTGCTGGTGGCCACGCCGATGTCCTTCGCCTCCACTGCACTCTGGGTACCCACCAGCGAGGTGGGGAACTGCAACCCGCAGGCGATCCCGGTCAGCAGCATGAACAGCGCGCTGAGCCAACCCGATTGCGGTGGTGTCAGGGCCATGGCGGCGATGGCAACCGGCATCAGCAGCGCGCCGGTCAGGATCTGCGGCTTGAAGCGCCCGGTGCGGCTGGTCATGCGCCCACCGGTGAACGCGCCGATAGGCAGCCCCATGGCCAGTGGCAGCAGGTGCAGTGCGGCGCTGTCGGCGCCGGCCCCGGTGATGCCCTGGTAACGCAGGGGCATGAGCATGGTCAGCGATATCGACTGGAAGCTGGCGAAGAAGATCACGCACCAGCACAGCACCGCGACCCGGTTGCCGAACAGGCTCATCGGCAGCAGTGGCTCACGGCAACGCCGCTCGTGGGTGACGAACACCAGCAGCCCGAGCAGCGCGCAGCCCAGCAGTAACAGTACCGGTGTCGACTGCCAGGCATGCCCCTGGCCGACCAGGGTGATGCCCAGCAGCAGGCAGCCCAGGCCAATGATCATCAATACCGCGCCCAGGTAGTCCACCTGTACCTCGCGGCGCTTCACCGACAACCCGTCGAGGGCACGGTGGATCGCCCACAGCGCTACCAGCCCCAGCGGCAGGTTGATCCAGAACACCCAGCGCCACGACAGGTACTCGGTCAGCCACCCGCCCAGCACCGGCCCGGCGACACTGGCCAGGGCGTACATGCTGCTGAAATAGCCTTGGTAGCGGCCGCGTTCGCGCGGCGGCACGAAGTCGCCGATGATCGCCTGGCTCACCGACACCATGCCGCCTGCGCCGATGCCCTGCAGCACCCGCGCCAGCACCAGCTGCGGCATGTCCTGGGCCAGGCCGCAGGCGATCGAGGCGAGGGTGAACAGCGCGGTGCCGGTGAGGATCATGCGCCGCCGGCCATACAGGTCGCCGAGCTTGCCGTAGATCGGCACGGCGATGGTCATGGCCACCATGTAGCCGGAGATGACCCAGGCCAGCAGGCCGACATCGTTGAACTGGGCGGAAATCGCCGGCAGCGACACGGCGACGATGGTCTGGTCGAGGGCGCCGAGGAAGATCGCCAGCATCAGGGCGGTCAGTACGCTGCGCAGAACGGTAGGGGGCAGGGCGGCGGTCACGGTGGCTACCTGGTGGTGATCAGCTCATTCGGAGTGGCCAGATTGTAACCTGAGTTGAGTAGCTTCCTATGTACTCTGTGCATCCCCTATGCAAGATCGGCATTGGCGCATTCATCCAGTGCTGCATGGCTGCGTGATATCGTGCAAAGGCCGCAGAGGCTGAAATCCGGGGCCTGCACCAGCATGGTGCAGCGTTTTGCCGCAGGGTTTCGCGTTGCTGTATTTCCACACCTTTTATTCCTCTGCCTGCATGACGAGCATGACCGCACCGATGGCGACGGTTGGATCAGTCAGGTAGACCCGATACAGGGGTCGGTTGTCAGCCGTTCAACATTTCTTATTACAAGCGGAGTGATCATGCCCAAGGCTTCCCACCACGATCTGCGTTTTGCCTTCCGCGAACTGCTCGCTTCAGGTTCGTGCTATCACACCGCTTCGGTCTTCGACCCCATGTCTGCGCGCATCGCCGCCGACCTTGGCTTTGAAGTCGGCATTCTCGGCGGTTCGGTTGCCTCGTTGCAGGTACTGGCTGCGCCGGACTTTGCCCTGATCACCCTCAGCGAGTTCGTCGAGCAAGCCACCCGTATCGGCCGCGTTGCCCAACTGCCGGTACTCGCCGATGCCGACCATGGCTACGGCAATGCCCTCAACGTCATGCGCACGGTGATCGAACTGGAGCGTGCCGGGGTTGCCGCCCTGACCATCGAGGATACCTTGCTGCCGGCTCAGTTCGGCCGCAAGTCCACTGACCTGATCCCGGTGGAAGAGGGCGTCGGCAAGATCCGCGCTGCCCTGGAGGCCCGCGTCGACTCGGCCATGGCGATCATCGCCCGGACCAACGCCGGGGTGCTGAGCACCGAAGAAATCATCGTGCGCACCCAGAGCTACCAGAAGGCCGGCGCCGATGGCATCTGCATGGTGGGGGTCAAGGACTTCGAGCAATTGGAGCAGATCGCCGAGCACCTGAACGTGCCGTTGATGTTGGTCACCTACGGCAACCCGAACCTGCGTGACGACGAGCGCCTGGCGCGCCTGGGCGTGCGTATCGTGGTCGACGGCCACGCCGCCTACTTCGCCGCGATCAAGGCCACCTACGACTGCCTGCGCCTGCAGCGTGGCCAGCAGCACAAGTCGGACAGCCTCACCGCCACCGAGCTCTCGCACACCTACACCCAGCCGGAGGACTACATCCGTTGGGCCAAGGAATACATGAGCGTCGAGGAGTGACCGGCGCGCGGCGCCGTCGCTTTATCTGACGGCACTCAAGGTTGCGGTGTGGGGCACGCAGTGTTCCTGCGCGCAACTGGCTGCGGTGTTGGGTTGGCTGCGCAGCAGCTCCACCCGCCAACAGGCCGAACCGTAGAGCCCTACGACGGCGGCCAAGGCGAAGACCAGCGCGCAACGCCTGGACTTGATACTCATGGTGCTTACCTCCTGTTGTTGTAACAGGTGATAACGGTAAGCATAGGCCCGGCTTGGATATCTGCACTGGCATCATTGCCGGTGGGACCGCGTGCTGGCGGGGTGAACCGTTCACGATTTGCAGCGCCTATGAGATCGAGCGCCGCCCGCGCGGCGCTTCGCGGGTAAACCCGCTCCCACAGTTTGTTTCGGGCCAGTCTCTCCTGTGCCATTGCCTGGTCCGCCTTGTTTGCTCGGCACAATTTCAGCGTGGGCGCCTAGGCTGCCTCACAGGGCTCAAGACATACACCAAAGCGGGCAGCGGTACTTTCACAGGACTCATTGGCCCAAAACAAACTGTGGGAGCGGGTTTACCCGCGAAGCGCCGCGCGGGCGGCGCTCGATCTGATAGACGCTGCAAGGCTATCGCCCCACACCTGGCACCCACCCACCCCTAAAGCCCCAACCCCCGATCCCACTCCGGCTCATCCCCAAACCGCTCCACCAAAAAATCCAGCATGCTGCGCAAGGTCGCCGGCATGTGCTTGCGCGACGTGTACACCGCGTTCAGGTTCAGCTCCCGTGGCCGTGCCTCGGGCAACAGGCGCACCAGTTCGCCGCTGCGCAGCGCACTGGCCGCCTGGTAGGTGGGCAGCATGGCGATACCGGCGCTGGCCAGCGCAGCCTTCTGCAGGGTCATGGCCTCGTTGGCGCTGATATTGCCCTGTACCGGCACGGCGACACTCTGCCCGCCCACCTCGAAATGCCACAGGCTATGGCCGAAATAGGCATGGGTCAGACAGTTGTGCCCGCTCAGATCCTCCACCCGCGCAGGTGTTCCGTGTTCGCGCAGGTACGCGGGGCTGGCGCAGACCACCGAGCGACACACGCTCAGGCGCCGGGCGATCAGGTTGGGGTCGACGTCGTTGCTGGTGCGGATCGCCAGGTCGATGCGTTCGTCCACCAGGTTGACGGTGCGATCGAGCATCTGCAGCTCCACCTTCACCCCGGGGTAGCGCTTGACGTAGGCCGCCAGCGCATCCACCAGCTGAGCCTGGCCGAACGAGGTGCTGACGCTGATGCGCAGCTCGCCGCGGGGGGCATCATCGGGCTGGCGCACGGCGTGTTGCAGGTCGCCGGCCAGTTCCAGCAATTGCCGGCAGCGCGGCAATGTCTCCTGCCCGGCGGCGGTCAGGCTGAGCTTGCGCGTGGTGCGCTGCATCAGCCGGGCGCCGACCCAGTCCTCCAGCTCCGCCAGGTAGCGCGACACCACTGGCCGGGAAAGCTCCAGGTGATCCGCCGCCGCAGACTGGCTGCCCAGGTCGACGACGGTGACGAATACGCGCATGGCGTTCAGACGGTCCATGATTTGCCCGATTTCAGAAATGAACTATGTCGCAGCATCGCATTTTTTGTATTGAATCGGGCAACTAAGCTGTGCTCCATCGACTCACTCATCAGGAAGCAACGATGTCACTGTTCACGCCCCTGCGCGGCCTGCTGCTGGCCTGCGTCACCCTCGCTGGCCAGGCCATGGCTGGCGAACCGCTCAAGCTCGATGTCTACAACCCTGGCCACGACGCCATCTTCCCAGTCAGTTCGGTGATCGTCAGTGGCGAACACGACGCGATCCTGGTCGATGCGCAATTCGGCAAGGGCCAGGCCGAGCAGGTGGTCGAGCGCCTGCGCAAGAGCGGCAAGCAGCTGACCACCATCTATATCAGCCACGGCGACCCGGACTACTACTTCGGCCTGGACACGCTCACCCAGGCGTTCCCCAAGGCCCGAGTGGTCGCGTCGGCCGCCACGGTTGCCCATATCCGCAAAACCATGGATGCCAAGCTCGCCTACTGGGGCCCGCAAATGGGCGCCGACAAACCGGCCAAGCTGGTCGTGCCACAAGTGCTCGACGGCAATCAGCTGAAGCTTGAAGGCCAGGCGCTGGAAGTCGTCGGCCTGGACGGCCCGCAGCCGGACCGCAGCTTCGTCTGGATCCCGTCGATCAAGGCCGTGGTGGGGGGTGTGGTGGTGTCCGAGCACATCCATGTGTGGATGGCCGACACCCAGACCGCGCAATCCCACGCCGACTGGCTGGGGACCCTGGCCAGGATCGAGCAACTGGCGCCGCGTACCGTGGTCCCCGGGCACTACCTGGGCGACAGCAGCCGTTCGCTGGAGGCCGTGCGCTTCACCGCCAACTACATTCGTGACTTCGATACCGAAACCGCCAAGGCCGGCAACGCCGACGCACTGATCGCGGCGATGAAAAAGCGCTACCCGAACCTGGCCGACGAAAGCTCCCTGGAACTAGGGGCCAAGGTCGCCAAGGGCGAGATGAAGTGGTAATCCCATTCAACCTGTTGGAGTGTTTCCCATGAGCAAGATCGCAATCATCGGCGCCACCGGGCGTGCCGGCAGCCAACTGCTAGAAGAAGCCCTGCGCCGTGGCCACAGCGTGGTCGCCATCGCCCGTGATCCATCGAAGCTGCAAGGCCGGGAAGGCGTCACCGTCAAGGCGTTGGACGCCAAGGACAGCGCTGCCCTGCAGGCGGCGATCAGCGGCTGCGACGCGGTGCTGAGCGCCGCGCATTTCTCCACCCTTGAACCCCAGGCCGTCATCGAGCCGGTCAAGCGCGCCGGCGTGAAGCGCTTGCTGGTGGTGGGCGGTGCCGGTAGCCTGCTGCTGCCGTCCGGGCAGCGGGTGATCGACAGCCCGGATTTCCCCGAGGCCTACAAGGCTGAGGCCAATGGCGGCGTGCGCTTCCTCGATGCCTTGCGTCAGGAATCGGCACTGGACTGGACCTTCCTGTCGCCGTCGGCGGAGTTCGTCGAGGGGGAGCGCAGCGGGCACTACAAACTGGGCAAGGATCACCTGTTGATCGGTGCCGAGGGCAAGAGCTGGATCACCTTTGCCGACTATGCGATCGCGATGATCGATGAGCTGGAGAAGCCGGCGCACTCGAAGACGCGGTTCACCGTCGGTTACTGAGTCGCCTGTATTGGCCCTATCGCCGGCAAGCCGGCTCCCACAGGTACAGTGCCGGCCTTGAGAGGCACACGATCCATGTGAGAGCCGGCTTGCCGGCGATGAGGTCAGAGCAAGCAGCACAAGGCTCATGTTCCTACTCGTGGCAGCGGGGGCGCAACGCGCCCCTGGTGTTCTAGTGCCTGGCACGCTCCTGCAGCCACTCCATCAATTCGACCAACCCCGCCGCCATGGTCTTCGACGGGCTCACCAGGTAATACCCTTTCCCGGTCGTCACCTTCAGCCCGAACGGCATGCACAGCCGCCCGCTGCGTAGGTCATCGCCGATCAGCGCCCAATCGCCGATGGCGATCCCCGTGCCCTGCGAAGCCATGGCCATCGCCATGTCCAGGGTCTCGAAGTGCTGCTTCGGCCCTTGCGGCTCGAACCCGGCTCCCGCCGCCTGCAACCACAACCGCCAGTCATGTTCGTCCCGCGAGGGGTGCAGCAGCATGTGCCGCGACAGGTCCTGCAACTGCTGCAACGGCAATGGCCCGTTCAGCAGCGAGGGCGCGCAGACCGGCGTGAGTTGTTCATCGAACAGTTTGCGCACCTGCAGCCCATGGTTCGGCACGGCGCCATACACCACGGCGGCATCGAAACCTTCATGGCGGAAGTCCACCCCGTGCTGCACCGTGGTGGTCAGCTCCACCGGCACGTCCGGGCGCAAGGCCTGCCACTCCATCAGGCGTGGCAACAGCCAGCGCATCACGCAGGTTGGCGCCTTGAGCTGCAACGTGCTGCTGCGCCCGCCCACCTCGCGCACGCCTTGCTCGACCAGGGCGAAGATCTGTTGCACCCGCGGCAGCCAGTCCTGCCCTTCGCGGGTCAGTGCCAGGCCACGCGCCTGGCGCTGGAACAACGGGTAGCCCAGGTGCTCCTCGAGCCCGGCGACCTGCCTGCTGACCGCACCCTGGGTGAGATGCAGCTGCTGCGCGGCGCGGGTGAAATTGCAGTGCTGGGCGGTAACCAGGAAAGTATGCAGGGCGGGCAGGGGGGGTAGCCGTTTCATCGTGGTAAGCCATGATGTGAAGTCATGGCTAGTATGTGTTTTTTTGCATTGTGGCGGTAGCCGCGGATTGGTTCCATGAACACCGATTTCAACAAGATTCGGGTATTCGATCATGGCAACCTGCGGCGAAGTGTTGGTCAAACTCCTCGAAGACTATGGCGTTGACCATGTCTTTGGTATTCCCGGTGTGCATACCGTTGAGCTGTACCGTGGCCTGGCGGCGTCGTCCATCCGCCACATCACCCCGCGCCACGAGCAAGGCGCCGGGTTCATGGCCGACGGCTACTCGCGCACACGCGGCAAACCGGGGGTGTGCTTCATCATCACCGGCCCAGGCATGACCAATATCACCACCGCCATGGGCCAGGCCTATGCCGACTCGATCCCGATGCTGGTGATCTCCAGCGTGCAGTCGCGCAGCCAGCTCGGCGGCGGGCGCGGCAAGTTGCATGAGCTGCCCAACCAGTCCGCCCTGGTCGCGGGCGTGGCAGCCTTCTCGCAAACGCTGATGAGCGCCGATGACCTGCCCCAGGTGTTGGCCCGGGCCTTTGCCGTGTTCGATGGCGCGCGGCCACGCCCGGTGCATATCGAGATTCCGCTGGACGTGCTGGTCGAGCCTGCCGATCACCTGCTGGCGGCACGCCCAGTGCGCACCAGCCGCGCGGGCGCTGCGCCGCAGGCGGTGCGGCAGATGGCCGAGCGCCTGGCCAAGGCGCGTCGGCCACTGATTCTCGCCGGCGGTGGTGCGTTGGCCGCCGGCGCAGCGCTGGCCCGTCTGGCCGAGCACTTGCAGGCGCCAGTGGCGCTGACCATCAATGCCAAGGGGCTGCTGCCGGCGAACCACCCATTGCAGATCGGTTCGACCCAGACGCTGCCGGCTACCCGCGCGCTGGTCGCCGAGGCCGATGTGGTGCTGGCCATCGGCACCGAGCTGGCTGAGACCGATTACGACGTGACCTTCAAGGGCGGCTTTGAGATCCCCGGCAGCCTGCTGCGCATCGATATCGACCCGGACCAGACCGTGCGTAACTACCTGCCCGAGCTGGCGCTGGTGGCCGATGCCGAGCAGGCCGCCGAGGCGCTGCTCGCTGCCCTGCAAGCGCAACCGCAGCCACCCCGCGACAGCGAGTGGGGCGCCGCGCGTGCCGCGCGTCTGCGCCAGGACAATGCGGCGACCTGGGACCCAGTGACACTGAGCCAGACGCGCCTGCTGACCGGCATCCTGGAAACCTTGCCCAATGCCATCCTGGTCGGTGATTCGACCCAGCCGGTGTACACCGGCAACCTGACCCTGGACATGGCTCAGCCACGCCGCTGGTTCAATGCGTCGACCGGCTACGGCACCCTCGGCTATGCCTTGCCTGCCGCCATGGGCGCCTGGCTGGGCAGCGCCGAAGTGCCCGCCCGGCGAGCGCCGGCGGTGTGCCTGATCGGTGACGGCGGCCTGCAGTTCACCCTGCCGGAACTGGCCAGCGCGGTGGAAGCGCAGGTGCCGCTGATCGTGCTGCTGTGGAACAACCAGGGGTATGAGGAAATCAAGAAGTACATGGTCAACCGGGATATCGAGCCCGTGGGCGTGGATATCCACACCCCTGACTTCGTCGGTGTGGCGCGGGCGTTGGGGGCCGAGGCCGAGAACGTGGGTGATGTCGCGCAGCTGCAGGCGGCGCTGGGTCGGGCGGTGGAGCGCCGGGGGCCGACGCTGATCCAGGTGGATCAGGGGCAGTGGCAGGCTGCAGTGGTGGGATAAGCCGTTGAGAGCCATCGCGGGGCAAGCCCGCTCCCACGATTCGGAAAGCACCAGATCGTGGGAGCGGGCTTGCCCCGCGATGGATTCACTCAGCCAGCGCTGGCACGCAACCGCGCCACATCTCTGATCGGCGGCGCGCCATACAGCCGGCTGTATTCACGGCTGAACTGCGACGGGCTCTCATACCCCACCCGATACCCCGCCACCGCCGCTTCCAGCCCGTCATTGAGCATCAGCCGCCGCGCCTCTTGCAGGCGCAACTGCTTCTGGTACTGCAACGGGCTCATCGAAGTCACCGCCTTGAAGCGGTGGTGCAGGGTCGAGGTGCTGAGGTTCACTTCGCGCGCCAGGTCTTCGATGCGCAGCGGTTGCTGGTAATGCTGGTTGAGCCAGCTGATTGCCTGGCACACCCGGTGGGTCTGGCTGTTGGACAGGGCGATCTCGTACAGGCGGTGGCCCTGCGGCCCGCGCAGCAGGCGGTAGAGAATCTCGCGGCGGATCAGCGGCGCGAGGATCGGGATATCGCGCGGCGTATCCAGCAGGCGGATCAGGCGCAGCAGGGCATCCAGCAGCTGCGGGTCGCTTTTTTCGACGAACAGGCCGCGGCCGGAAGGCAGGTTGGGCACCACCATCGGGCTGCTTTCGGCGATCAGCTGGCTGATCTGCGCCGGGTCGATGTCCAGCCGCAGGCCCAGGGCCGGGTGTTCCGGGCTGGCTTTGAGCAGCGCGCCGCTGATCGGCAGGGTCACCGACACCACCATGTAGTTCAGTGGGTCGTAGGCATAGTGCTCATCGCCCAGGATCAGGGTCTTGCTGCCCTGGGCCAACACGCACAAGGCCGGCTGGGCCAGGGCGGGCATGCCGCGAATATCCTCGCGGTAGCAGGTGAGGTAGAGGTCTTCGATGGGCGAGGCCGGGCCATAGGGTTCACCGGCATGGCGCAGGATCAGCCCGGCCAGCTCCTGGCGCTGCTGTTCCAGGGAGGGTTCGAGGGGCGGGGGAGTGGTCATGGCGGGTTTCCTCTGCTGACCGACGCAGCATAGGTTTGGGCAATGCCGGGCGCTAGTCGGATGCTGCAGATCGATTGCCTGATCCTGCAGCGCTGCAGGATCAGGCAATCGGCCGGCAGTAATGGCCTAACGTCGCGCGAGGGGTGGCCCCTAACCTTGGCAGCCTGTTTCTCGCCCCTGGCTTCAAGGAGATCGTTCATGACCCTTCAGCAACCGGTCACTCATTTGGCGTTCATCCGCGCCAGCAACGGTCGTTCCGCGGAACTCGGCGTACGCCTGCGCGACTTGCTCGAGCCTACGCGGCGCGCGCCGGGTTGCCTGGCGTTCAGTGTGCAGCGCTCGCAAGTCGATGCCGACCTGTGGCTGCTCAGCGGCAGCTGGTGCGACCAGCAGGCGATGAGTGGCTATTTCGCTTCGCCGACGCTGAACGTGTTCGGTGAGCTGGTGCAGGCGCAAGTGGTCAGCAGCCTGGACCTGCATACCTTTGCCTGATCTTGCGGCCCTGTCGCCGGCAAGGCCGCATGTGGGAGCCGGCTTGCCGGCGATGGGGCCGGAACAGGCAACCCTGTCAGGTGTACAATGCCGCCCCTCGATCACACAGGCGCAGAGCAGCATGGCACGTAAAGAATTCCCTCACTTCGAAGCGGTTTCGGCGATGGTCCCGGTGGAAGGCGGCGGCTACAACGCGGCGATTGCCGTGAAGGCCCTGAACATGGGCGGTGCGCCGCGCTTCCACAAGGTCCTCGAGGGCCAGGTGTTCACCTCCGCCATCGCCGCCGACGCGGCGGCCTGCGCCGAACTCGAACGCCTGCAGGGCGTGGGTGAGGAAGGCGAACTGATCTTCTGATCAGACCTGCGGGCGGCTCATCTTGAACAGCTCGCCCAATGCGAAGTAATCCGCCGGGCCGCCGCCACGCAGGATCGGTTCGGCGGCAGCGGTGTCGTAGATGCCATCCTTGAGCAGGTGTTCGGCAATGTGCACGGCCACCACTTCGCCAAGAATCAGCCAACTGGGCACCATTTCCTGGTCGGCCCGCTTGAGCTGGACGATCTGGCTCACCTTGCATTCGAAACTCACCGGGCTCTCGCCCACCCGTGGCACCTTGACCACCTTCGAGGCAGCTGGCGTAAGGCCGCTGAGGACGAACTCGTCGACTTCCGCCGCCACAGCTGCACAGCTCTGGTTCATTTGTTCGGCCAATGGCCGGGTGGCCAGGTTCCAGACGAATTCGCCGGTCTGCTCGATGTTGTTCAGGCTGTCTTTGCGCCCGACGCTGCAGAAACCGATGATCGGCGGGATGTAGTTGAAGGCGTTGAAGAAGCTGTAGGGCGCCAGGTTCAGGCGGCCTTCGCGGTCGTGGCTGGAGATCCAGCCGATGGGCCGGGGGCCGACGATGGCGTTGAACGGGTCGTGGGGCAGGCCGTGGCCTTTGGCGGGTTCGTAGTAGTACATCTGCGCTAGGCCGCGAGGCCCTTCCTGGTTGGGAACGAGGCGCCTAGTGTGCCAAGGCTTTGCCTGGCTGGAAATGATCAAGCCCGGCCGAAGCCGGGCTGGTTGCACGCTGTCAGTGATCAGCTGAAGCGGTGAGCGTTGGTGCGGTCGAAGCCGTTTTCGGCGAAGCGTTGGCCGTTGGTGCGGTCGAAGCCGTCTTCGGCGAAGCGTTGGCCATTGGTGCGGTCGAAGCCGTCTTCAGCGAAGCGTTGGCCATTGGTGCGGTCGAAGCCGTCTTCGGCGAAGCGTTGGCCGTTGGTGCGGTCGAAGCCGTCTTCGGCGAAGCGTTGGCCGTTGGTGCGGTCGAAGCCGTCTTCGGCGAAGCGTTGGCCATTGGTGCGGTCAAAGCCGTCTTCAGCGAAGCGTTGGCCACCGGTGCGATCAGAACCATCTTCTGCGTAGCTGTTCGACTGGCTCTGGACGGCGGCGAAGATGTGGGCACTGGTACGGTCGAAACCGTCTTCGGCGAAAGCGCCAGTGGTCAGAACCGAGAGGGTCAGGGCGAGGATCAGTTTGTTTTTCATGGTCGTTGCTCCGGTGGATCAGTGGGTTGTTTGTTTCTATGGGTTCAATGCTACGCCGATTAAATTGATTAAAAAGCGCAAAAAATAACGCTAAATAATCGATTAAATCGATTGTTATGGGCGTGGCTGCCCCTCGCCGAAAGCAGTACCTGGCCTTGTCAGGCCATGGGAGCGATGCGGCTTTTTCAGTTGGCCAAGCATGGCGGGTGGGAATTAATGCCGAATTAACAGCTCACGAGCGTTCGTCGTACGCGACCAACGCTTTTTTCATACAACTCCAACCGTTTTTTCAGACAGCGCTCTTCACCATCGCCGCACTTAAAAACTGGAGCGGCACAACGATGAACAAACTCCCGCAAATCACCCTGGCCTTCTGGGTCATGAAGATCTGCGCTACCACACTCGGCGAGACGGCGGGCGACCTGCTGTCCATGACCCTGAACATTGGTTATGCGATGAGCTCGCTGTTGCTGATCAGCGTGTTTCTGCTGACCCTGGTTACCCAGCTCTACTCGCGCCGCTACAACCCGATGCTCTATTGGCTGGTGATCCTCTCCACCAGCACTGCCGGCACCACCATGTCCGACTTCATGGACCGCACCCTGGGGCTGGGTTACGCAACAGGCTCGGCGCTGCTGATCGGCATCCTGCTGCTGACCTTTGCGGTGTGGCGCCTGAGCGGCAACCCGCTGGATGTCACCCGTATCAAGAGCCGTAGCGGCGAGCTGTTCTACTGGGTGGCGATCCTGTTCTCCAACACCCTCGGCACCGCGCTGGGCGACTACCTGGCCGACGATTCGGGGCTGGGCTTCGCCGGCGGTGCGCTGCTGATCGGTTCGGCAATCGCCGTGGTGGCGGCTGCCCGCTACTGGACGAAAATCTCCGGCGTGGTGCTGTTCTGGATCGCCTTCGTGCTCACTCGCCCATTCGGTGCGACCCTGGGCGACGTGCTGACCAAGACCCACGAGAAGGGCGGGCTGGACTTCGGTACCGTGGGTTCGTCGATGGTGCTGGGCGGGGTGCTGCTGGTGCTGGTGCTGGCGGCCACCTACTACCAGCGTCGTGAGCCGCAGCGGGCGATGGAGATGTCCTGAGTGACAGATATTCGGCTCATTGTGTGAGCCGAATAAGCCCGCTATTCGGCTCAGGCTCAAATCACAGCCAATAAAAAGGGGCGCCCCGTCAGCCGGAGCGCCCCTTGTTCATTGCGGTGCAGCCAATCAGTCAGTGGTGATCCGCGAGTGCTGCTTGGTGTCTTTCATGGTTGCGTATACCAGCAGCGAGCAGGCGATGCAGCCGGTGACGTACCAGTAGAAGCCGGTTTCCATGCCGTTGCTCTTGAACCACAGGGCCACGTACTCGGCAGTACCGCCGAAGATCGATACGGTCAGCGCGTACGGCAGGCCGACGCCCAGGGCGCGGATTTCGGTGGGGAACAGCTCGGCTTTGACCACGGCGTTGATCGAGGTATAGCCGCTGACGATGATCAGCGCGGCCATGATCAGGAAGAACGCGCCCCACCAGGTCTGCACGGTGTGCAGGGTGCTGAGGATCGGCACGGTGAACAGGGTGCCGAGCACACCGAAGGCGATCAGGATCGGGCGACGGCCGATCTTGTCGGAAAGCCCGCCGATGATCGGCTGCAGGCACATGAACAGGAACAGCGTGGCCGCCGAGATGGTGGTCGAGTCGCTGATGCTCATGCCCACGGTGTTGACCAGGTACTTCTGCATGTAGGTGGTGTAGGTGTAGAAGGCCAGGGTGCCGCCCATGGTCAGGCCGACCACGGTCATCAGCTCTTTGGGGTGGCGCATCAGGGTGCGCATCAGGCTCTCTTTGGACTTCTCTTTCTTGGTGAAGGAGGCGGTTTCTTCCATGCCACGGCGCAGGTACAGGGCAACCACCGCGCACAGCGCGCCGATCACGAAGGGTACACGCCAGCCCCAGGCATACAGCTGCTCGGTGGTGAGGGTCTGCTGCAGGATGATCAGCACCGCCAGGGCGATGAGCTGGCCGGAAATCAGGGTCACGTATTGGAAGCTGGAGAAGAAGCCACGGCGTTCCTTGCTGGCCATCTCGCTCAGGTAGGTGGCCGAGGTGCCGTACTCACCGCCCACCGAGAGGCCTTGCATCAGGCGCGCGACCACCAGCAGAACCGGTGCGGCAACGCCGATGGTCTCGTAGCCAGGGGTGAGGGCAATGACCAGGGAGCCGGCGCACATCAGCAGCACCGAGGCCATCAGCGCGGCCTTGCGGCCTTTGCGGTCGGCGTAGAGGCCCATAAGCCAGCCACCGATCGGGCGCATCAGGAAGCCCACGGCGAAGATCGCAGCGGTATTGAGCAGTTGTGCGGTGGTGTCGCCGGCGGGGAAGAACGCTTTGGCGAAGTACAGCGAGAACGCGGCGTAGACGTACCAGTCGTACCATTCGACCATGTTGCCGATGGAACCACTGAAGATCGATTTGAGGCGGCTGGCGGTGGTTTTTTCCGCGGCGTGCGCGGCGGCGGCCCCGCTGGGCAGGGTGCTGGCGTTATCCATCAGGGATACCTTCTCGTTGTTTTTGTGGAGCGCGCTCGGGGCGCAGCTTGAGAAGGGTTTTGCAGGAGCTGTGCCAAATGGGTGCGGGGTGATCCATTCGGGGGCGCGTTACGCCCCGTCGCGACACAAGGCCGCTCCTACAGGCCTTGCAGTGCTTGGGTTCCCGCGATCCCTGTAGGAGCGGCCTGGTGTCGCGATGGGCTGCGAAGCAGCCCCGGCAATTCGACAGGTGATAAGCGAACTTCCGCTCATCCGCCTGATTCGATAAGCGGAAATCCGCTCATTCGCTGCCGAGAAAGTCCTCACGCACCAGCCCATGCCGCTGCATCTTCTCGTTCAGCGTACGCCGTGGCAGCTGCAACGCCTCCATCACCCCTTTGATCTCGCCCTTGTGCTGGCGCAGCGCAGCGCGCAGGCATTGGGCTTCGAAGGCCTCCATCTGTTCGCCCAGCGACTGCCCGCCTGGCAGGCTCTCAAGGTTCGGCGAATCCAGCCCCAGGGCATGACGCTCGGCAGCATTGGCCAGCTCACGCACATTGCCCGGCCAGTCGTGGGCCAGCAGTTGCGCCAATCGCCCGCCACTGACCGGTGGGGCATGGCGGCCCAGGCGTTCGGCGGCCGTGCGGGCGAAGTGTTCGAATAGCAGCGGGATGTCTTCACGCCGCTCGCGCAGCGGTGCCAGGCGCAGCTCGGCAACGTTGAGGCGGTACGCCAGGTCTTCGCGAAAGCGCCCGGCACGGGCCTCTTCCAGCAGGTCCGGCTTGGTCGCGGCAATGATGCGCAGATCGACGGCGATGCTCTGGTTGGCCCCCAGGCGCTCGAGCTTCTGTTCCTGGATCACCCGCAGCAGCTTGGCTTGCTGGGCCAACGGCATGCTTTCGATTTCGTCGAGGAACACGGTGCCGCCGTTGGCGTACTCCAGCTTGCCGATGCGTTTGCCCTGGGCGCCGGTGAACGCGCCGCTCTCATGGCCGAACAGCTCGGCCTCGAACAGGGTTTCGGGGATCGCCGCGCAATTGAGCGCGACAAAGGGTTTGTCTGCGCGCGGGCCAAAATCGTGCAGGCAGCGCGCCACCCGCTCCTTGCCGCTGCCGGTCTCGCCACGGATCAGCACGTTCACCGGCAGGCTGGCCAGGTCCAGCACCTGCCGGCGCAACTGTTGCAGCCCCTGGGACATGCCGAGCAGGCTGGTTTCGAGCTGCGCCTTGAGGTCGGCCTGCTCATGCAGGCGACGGTTCTCCAGTACCAACCGGCGCTTTTCCAGGGCGCGGCCGAGGCTGCCCAGCAGGTGCTGCGGGGTGAAGGGTTTTTCCAGGAAGTCGTAGGCGCCGTTGCGCATCGCCTCCACCGCCATCGGCACATCACCGTGGCCAGTGAGCAGGATCACCGGCAGGTCGGGGTCATCCTGTTGCAGCCGTTCGAGCAGTTGCATGCCGGAAAGCCCGGGCATGCGCACGTCGCTGAGGATCACCCCGGGGAAGTTGCGCGGCAGCTGCGCCAGGCAGTCTTCGCCACGGGCGAACAGTTGCACGCTGAAGCCCGACAGGCTCAACCACTGTTCCACGGCGGTGCGGATACTGGCTTCGTCATCGACGACGATCACTGAATTCAACATACCGGCTCCAGGTCACGGGGTAGCGTCAGGCTGAAACGCGCGCCGCCTGGCAGGTTCTCGACCTGCAGGCAGCCGCCGGCATCGACCACGATGCCGTAGGAAATCGCTAGGCCCAGGCCCAGCCCTTCACCCACCGGCTTGGTGGTGAAGAATGGGTCGAACACTTTGGCCAGGTCGGCCGGCTCGATGCCGCCACCTGAGTCGAGCACGCTCAGGCGCCACTGGCCATCGTCGAGTTCGATGCGGATCTCCAGGCGTTTGTAGCGCTTGTCGGCCATGGCGTCGAGGGCATTGCGCAGCAGGTTGATCAGCACCTGCTCGAGGCGGATCGCATCGCCGCGGACCCAGGCCGGACGGGCCAGGTACAGCGCCACGTCCACCGCTTCGGCGTGGATGCGCGCATCGAGCAGGTGCAGCGCCTGGTCGACCACCGTGGCCAGGTCCAGGCGCTCGCGCAGCCCGCCGGGGCTATTGCGGGCGAAGGTCTTCAGGTGGCCGGTGAGCGCGGCCATGCGCGTGAGCATCTGCTCCAGCGGCTCCAGGGCCTGGCGCGCCTGGTCGTAACGGCCATGGTCAAGCAGCAGCCGCAGGGTTTCCAGCTGCATGCGCTGGGTGGTCAGCGGCTGGTTGATTTCGTGGGCCAGGGCGGCGGACATCTGCCCCAGCGCCGCCAGCTTGGCCGATTGCACCAGGCCTTCCTGGGCGGTGCGCAGTTCGCGGGTGCGCTCCTCGACCTGGCGCTTGAGCTCTTCGCGGCTGCGCTGGCGCAGGCGGGCCAGGCGCAGGCGCTGGCTGACGAACAGCGCGGCGAACACCAGGGTCAGCCAGATCGCGGCGGCGGCTAGGGCGGCGTTGCGGCCATCCTCGGCGACCTGTGGCTTGCGCAGCAGGTGCAGGGTCCAGCCTTCGGCTTCCAGCGGCAGGCTTTCCCAGAGGTATTCGGCGGCGCCGTCGGGGCCCTGCACGCGGGTCAGGTGGCTGTTGTCGGCGAAGCGGGTCAAGGCCTGGTGTTGCAAAGGCACCAGCGGCTGCTTGTCGTACTGGCGGGTTTCAGCCAGTTCGGCGCGGTCGGCGCCGCTCAGCGGTTGCAGCTCGCGGTAGCGCCAGCCGTCCTGGTTGGCGATGAAGGTGATGCCACGGGCGTCGCTGACCAGCAGGATATCGCTGCCCTGGCGCCACTCGCGTTCAAGCTCGGGGAACTCCAGCTTGACCACCATGGCGCCGAGGAAGCGGCCATGTTCGTCGTTGACCGCGCTGGCCAGGAAGTAGCCCGGCACGCCGCTGGTCACGCCGACCGCGTAGAAGCGGCCGCTGCCCTGGCTGCGGGTCTGTTTGAAATAGGGGCGAAAGCCGTAGTTGGAGCCGACATAGGTGGTCGGCAGGCGCCAGTTGCTGGCCGCGATGGCCAGGCCAGTGCGGTCGAGCAGCTCCAGGGTGGAGGAATTGGCCGCGCCGTTGATGCGCTCGAGCTTGTGATTCAGGGCACTTTGCACCGGGTCGGTGACCGGGCCGCGCAGGGCGTCGATCAGTTCCGGGTCCAGCGCCAGTACCGCAGGCAGGGCGCGGTAACGTTCGATCAGGGTGTGCAGGTTGTTGGCGTACAGGCCCAGCTGTTGGCTGGCCCGCTGCGCGTCGGCCCGCATGGCCTCGCGCTTGGCCTGGTGCATGGCCCAGCCGGCGCTGAGGCCGGTGCCGACCAGGATCAGCAGGATGATCAGCCCCAGACGCAGGGCGCGGAAGGAAGAGGGCATGGGGCGGATCCGGGGTGTAGGTTTTCAGGTCCGGCCTCTTCGCGGGTAAACCCGCTCCCACAGGTATCGAGTAGCCTGTGGGAGCGGGTTTACCCGCGAAGAAGCCAAAGCAGGTGTCAGAGCAGTTCGAAGCTCTGCTGCTGCACCGCCTGCGAGTCCAGGCCGATCTGCACATTGAACTGACCCGGCTCGGCCACGCGTTGCAGCTGGCCATTGTAGAACTTCAGGTCTTCTTCACTGATGTCGAAGGTCACGGTACGTGCTTCGCCGGCCTTGAGCATCAGCTTCTGGAAGTTCTTCAGTTCTTTCACCGGGCGGCTCATCGACGCGCTCTGGTCCTGCAGGTACAGCTGCACCACGGTCTCGCCGTCACGTTTGCCGGTGTTCTTCACCGTGATCTTGGCCTTGAGGGTTTCGCCGCGCTTGAGTTCGGTGCGCGACAAGGTCAGGTCGGTCAGGTCGAAGCTGGTGTAGCTCAGGCCGTAGCCGAACGGGTACAGCGGGCCGTTGGGCTCCTCGAAGTACTGCGAGGTGTAGTTGCCCGGCTTGCCGGGGGTGAACGGGCGGCCGATGCGCAGGTGGTTGTAGTACATCGGGATCTGCCCGACCGAGCGCGGGAAGGTGATGGCCAGGCGGCCCGACGGGTTGTAGTCGCCGAACAGCACGTCGGCGATGGCGTTGCCGCCTTCGGTGCCGCTGAACCAGGTTTCGAGCAGCGCATCGGCCTGTTCGCGTTCCCAGGCGATCGACAGTGGGCGGCCGTTCATCAGCACCAGCACCAGCGGTTTGCCGGTGGCCTTGAGCGCCTTGATCAGGTCGCGCTGCACCGCCGGGATTTCCAGGGTGGTGCGGCTCGACGATTCGTGGGACATGCCACGGGACTCACCGACCACGGCCACCACCACGTCGGCCTGCTGGGCGGCCTTGACCGCTTCGTCGATCAGCACGGCGGCCGGGCGCAGGTCGTTGACGATTTCCGGGGCATCGAAGTTGAGGAAGTTGAGGTAGTCGAACATGGCCTTGTCGCCGGTCACGTTCGAGCCTTTGGCGTAGACCAGCTTGGCCTTGCCCTCGACGGCGCGGCGCAGGCCTTCGCGTACGGTGACCGAGTGCTGTGGCTTACCGTCGGCGGCCCAGCTGCCCATCATGTCGATGGGGGCGTCGGCCAGCGGGCCGACCAGGGCGATGGTGCCGGCCTTCTTCAGCGGCAGGGTCTGCTCGCGGTTCTCCAGCAGCACCAGGCTGCGGCGTGCCACGTCGCGGGCGGCGTCGCGGTGCAGGCGGCTGTCGGCGTAGTAATCCTGAAGGTCAGTCTCAGGCTTGCCGATGCGCACGTACGGGTCCTTGAACAGGCCCATGTCGTACTTGGCGCCGAGCACTTCGCGCACCGCCTGGTTCAGCTCGCCCTGGGTCACTTCGCCGGACTTGAGCAGGCCTGGCAGCTCTTCGCCGTACAGGGTGTCGTTCATGCTCATGTCGATGCCGGCCTTGATTGCCAGCTTGGCCGCTTCGCGACCGTCGCGGGCCACGCCATGGCGGATCAGTTCCTGGATGGCGCCGTGGTCGCTGATGGTCACGCCCTTGAAGCCCCACTCCTTGCGCAGCAGGTCGTTCATCAGCCAGGTGTTGGAGGTGGCCGGCACGCCGTTGATCGAGTTCAGCGCCACCATCACACCCCCCGCACCGGCGTCCAGCGCGGCGCGGTAGGGCGGCAGGTATTCGTTGTACATCTTCGGCAGGCTCATATCGACCGTGTTGTAGTCGCGCCCGCCTTCCACCGCGCCATACAGGGCGAAGTGCTTGACGATGGCCATGATGCTGTCGGGCTCGGCCGGGCTCTTGCCCTGGAACGACTTGACCATCACCTGGCCGATCCGCGAGGTGAGGTAGGTGTCTTCGCCGAAGCCTTCACTGGTGCGGCCCCAGCGCGGGTCGCGGGCGATGTCGACCATCGGTGCGAAGGTCATGTCCAGCGAGTCGGCGGCGGCCTCGATGGCCGAGGTGCGGCCGACCTTGGCGATGGCGTCCATGTCCCAGGTCGCGGCCAGGCCCAGGCCGATCGGGAAGATGGTGCGCTCGCCATGGATGGTGTCGTAGGCGAAGAACATCGGGATCTTCAGGCGGCTGCGCATGGCGGCGTCCTGCATCGGCCGGTTCTCGGGGGCGGTGCGCGAGTTGAAGGTGCCGCCGATGCGCCCGGCGGCAATCTCTTCGCGGATCTTCTCGTGGGGCATTTCGGGGCCGATGCTGATCAGGCGCAGTTGGCCGATCTTTTCGGCCTCGGTCATCTGGCTCACCAGATGGTCGATGAATGCCTGCTTGTCTTGCAGGGGCGGGGCGGAGGGGGCGGCAAGGGCCGCCTGACTGGCAAGGCCCATGGCCAGGCCCAGCAAAGACAGTTTCATCATCAATTCCGTTGTTGAGTAGGGCGGTTGGCCGAGAACTTTCGTACGCCTGTTGTTATGAGGTCCGCTGGCGATTTTTTGGATCATTCGTCCATGATCCGACGCAGCCGCGGATTATGCCTTATATGAGGCGCTTGTTGAGATACACTCTCGCCACCCCGATGCCGGGATAACAACGATAAGAACGCTCAAGAGACGATGGCATGACCGAATACGAACAGCGCCAGATCGCCGAGGCGATCGCACGCGTCGAGCGGCGCACCGACGCGGAACTGGTGACCGTGCTGGCGCGCCGCGCCGACGACTACCCCTATCTGCCCCTGCTCTGGGCGGCGCTGCTGGCGCTGGTTATCCCGCTGCTGTTGCACCGCTGGCAGGGCGGGATCGGCCTCAACGGCCTGCTACTGGCGCAGATGCTTACCTTTATCGCCCTGTGCCTGTTGCTGCGCCATCCACGCCTGGCTGCCTGGCTGGTGCCGGCGATCCTGCGCCGGCGACGTGCTTCCGGGCTTGCCCGGCAGCAGTTTCTCGAACTCAACCTGCAGCGCACCGCTGGGGCTACCGGGGTGCTGATCTTTGTCAGCGAGGCCGAGCGGCATGTCGAGATCCTGGTCGATGAAGGGATCGCCCGGCACCTGCCGGCCCAGGCCCGCGAAGCGATCGTTGCGCGGTTCACCGAGCAGGTCTGCCAGGGCCATACCCTGCAGGGCTTCGTCGACTGCATCGAGGCGTGCGGCGAACTGCTCAGCGAGCATGTACCGCCCACCCATGCGCGCAACGAGCTGCCCAACCGCCTGGTGATCCTCGATTGAGCCGCGCCCATCGCGAAAACCTTCGCGATGGGCGGCCAGCGACGTAGAATGCGCGGCATTGCGCAACGCGCTCCCCGCATTCCGAGGCACCCGCTCCCCATGTCGTCCACTACTTCCGCCCCCACCGCGCCGGATGCGCGCGCCCAGTTCCTGAGCCTGCTGGGCGACGCCCTGGCCGATGGCAGCCTGGTCAAACTGGTGCTAGCCCGCCACGTGGGGGCCGACCAGACCCTGCAGCGGATCATCGCCAAGCCGGTGCAGCTCAAGGGCGAGGCCTGCCTGCAACTGGTCTACCGCCACCAGACCCGCGACATCACCCGCAACCTGCCATTGGGCCAGGCGCAGGCACTGGTAGTCGAGCTGCTGCCGGAGAGCTTTCGCAACGCTCACCTGTTCACCGGTGCGGGTGAAGTGCAACTGGAGTTCAGCAAGAAGGGCAAGCCGATGCTGCGCCGCCACTTGGCCCAGCAGGCGCCCCGGGAAGCGGCGGCAGCTGGGCATGACCGCGAGAAGAAGCGTTACCTGGAACTGTCGCGGCCCTTCCTGCGCGACCTTGGGGTGACCGACGCGCAAGGCGCGTTGATCCCGTCGATGTCGCGCAAGTGGAAGCAGATCAACAAGTTCATCGAGGTCTTCGACCACGCCCTGGCCGGCGCGCCGGTGGCGGCTGATCAGGCCTTGCGGGTGGCCGACTTTGGCTCGGGCAAGGGCTACCTGACGTTCGCCATGCACGACTACCTGCGCAACACCCTCGGGCGCGAGGCACAGGTCACCGGCGTCGAGCTGCGCCCGGACATGGTCGAGCTGTGCAACGCCGCTGCTGCGCGCCTGGAGCACCCGGGGCTGGTGTTCGAGTGCGGTGACGTGCGCAGCGTGGTGCCGGAGGCCATCGAAGTGATGATCGCCCTGCATGCCTGCGACATCGCCACCGACTACGCCATCCACACGGGCATTCGCTGCAATGCGGCGATCATCATGTGCTCGCCGTGCTGCCACAAGCAGATCCGCCCGCAACTGCAGAGCCCAGGGCTGCTGCAGCCGATGCTGCAGTACGGCCTGCACCTCGGGCAGCAGGCCGAGATGCTCACCGATAGCCTGCGCGCGCTGTACCTCGAGGCTTGCGGCTACGAGACCAAGGTCTTCGAGTTCATCTCGCTGGAGCACACCAACAAGAACAAGATGATTCTTGCGGTGAAGCGCAAACAGCCAGTGCCGGCGGGGGCGCTGTTGGAGAAGATTGCGCAGCTCAAGGCGTTTTACGGGGTGCAGGAGCATTGCCTGGAGACGTTGTTGCAGGCGGATGGATTGATCGCCGGGTAAGCACAACGTGTTGGGTGCCATTCCCGAAAGTGTGTAAGACGCCTCCCGAGCGCGTCTGGCGGCCGATATTGGTGTCGAGAGATCTGTAGTGTGGTAGCCATTCATGATCAATGGTTGTCATTTGACAACCATTGATTTAATGACCACACTGGAGAACATTTGATGCCGCGCCCCAGTCACGCCAAAAAAGAGGTCGAGCAGGCCTTGAGGCATGCTGAGTTCCATGGATGGAGAATCGTTGCGGGTGGAGGGCACTGCTGGGGAAAGATGTATTGCCCCTTAAACGATGCTGACTGCCGATGCGGGGAGCTTTGCGTCACCAGCATCTGGAGCACCCCGAAGAACCCAGGCAATTTCGCGCGTCAGCTAAGGCGTGTGGTGGACAATTGCACTGGAACCCGCAATACGGATACCGCAGTGAAGGCGGGTAAGGAGCAGTGACGATGGAATACGAGTTCACCCTCAAGTACCAACTGGTCGATGACGAAGAAATGGATGCACTCCTCGAGCGCCTGGCCGAAGCGGGTTGTGACGATGCCCTGGTCGGGATTGGTCAGCCCGGTCGCCTGTCGCTGGAATTTGTACGGGAGTCCTCCAGTGCCGAGGAGGCGATCGAGACCGCGCTCAGGGATGTTCGCAGCGCAGTGCCTGGCGCACGACTGATAGAGGCGACGCCCGACCTCGTCGGGCTGACCGATGTGGCCCAGATCGTGGGTGTGTCGCGCCAGAACATGCGCAAGTTGATGCTGGCGCACATGCACAGCTTCCCGGCCCCCATGCATGAAGGCAGTACCTCGCTCTGGCATCTCGCCGATGTATTGGCCTGGCTGCAGGCGAGGGGGAGTTATGACATCGGCCAGCAGATGCTGGATCTGGCTCGGGTCGCGATGACCGTCAATGTATCAAGCGCCCATGCACGGGTTTTCAAAGGGACGATGGCTTTGGCCGATTGAAGCTGTGCCGCTGGGGGCCGCTTCAACGGCGCCCTGTCGGTACTTCGATCGCCAACTCCGCTAGCCCCAGGGGATGGGTACTGGCATCGAAGAAATGCAGCGCTGTCCCCGGCAGATCACCGAACCGCTCGACGAAATGCTGCTTCTGATTCAGCACCGACGCCTCGCTCAATGGCCGGATGGCAATCAGAAGATGCGCCGGCCGCGCCTGGCGAATGGCGTCGAGCAGGTGCTGATCGCTGCTGTCCAGATGCTGGCCGAACAGGCAAATC
Organism: Pseudomonas sichuanensis; assembly: GCF_024749065.1. Taxonomy (NCBI): domain Bacteria; kingdom Pseudomonadati; phylum Pseudomonadota; class Gammaproteobacteria; order Pseudomonadales; family Pseudomonadaceae; genus Pseudomonas; species Pseudomonas sichuanensis. The sequence goes on from NZ_CP087185.1 coordinate 1,158,960, forward strand.
CCCTCGTCCTCGTTGGCCAGTTGCCCCAGGCACCATGACAGGTAATCCGAGTTGCGGATCGCGCGCAGTTTCTCCTCGCTACGGAACTCGTTGACGAACAAGGGCACCTCGCCGGGGATGTTCACGGCAAAACCGTCCAGCAATTCGGCGCACTCGGCGCTGCGCTGGCGGCTGGAGCCGTCAGGCAGTTTGAGCAGGTGCAGGCCGCCATGCAGGTGCATCACCCGGGTGCCTTCGCTGCGGGTGCGGCGCACGTCGAAGAAGCCCTGCTCGTCGAACAGCGTGGCAAAGCCCAGTGGAGCATGCTGCACGGCCCACGGCAGGATCAGGTCGTAGTTGCTGGTGTAGACGCTGCGAAAACCACGCAAGGCCTGGTTGATCGAGGCCAGGGTAGCCGCCGGCATCAATGGCCATGGCAGGTGCACGGTGCGCACGGCGTGAATCAGCGCTTCCTTGATCGAGTAGTAGCGGTTCAGCGGCGCGGTGGAGTTGATGGCCAGCGCGGCATTGGCGCGGACGGTGTGGTTGAGGGTGCTCAGCAGCGGTTCGAACAGCTCTGTGCCGAGCGACTTGAACAGCGCCTGGTCACTGACCGCCAGGCCTTTCTTGCGGCCGGCACGCTGGGCTTCTTCGTACAGCGAGAAATAGCCGAACGGTTTCCACAACGCCCGGCTGGCACCGTTGCCCAGCAACAGGGCGGTGCAAGGGTGGCGCTGGTTGAGGTCGGCCCAGGCGGGCAAGTGGGCGTCGAGTGCGGGCATGGGCGGTCCGTTGGGCGTGGCTCAAAACGCGGCGACTTTAGCATGTCATGCAATGTATGCGAGGCATGTCGCGCGCAGAGACCGGCGCAGCAGCTCTGCAGCAATTTTCAATGCGACAAGGCCTTGAGCACGTGATCAGGGTCGTTGTGGATGGCCCGCAGCAGCGCCTTGGCAGGCCCCGTGGGCTCCCGGCGCCCCTGTTCCCAGTTACGCAGCGTAGCGACTTGCACATCGATCATCTCGGCGAAACGTACCTGTGACAAACCGGTGGCCTTACGGATTTCCCGGACTTGAAGGGCGTCGATTTCGAACTGGCGCGAGGGTTGGCGTTTGCCCTGGATGATTTCATCCATTTCTACAACGCTTTCCATCAGTTCGTCGAAGAGGCGGCTCATGGGTATCTCCAGTTTTCGATGACGGACTTCAAAGCCTTGCGCTGTTCGGCGGATAGCTCCGATTGTTCGTTCTTCGCAAAGATGTAGAGCAAGGTGATATGTGACCTTGCCGTGAAGTGGTAGTAGATGACTCTGGCGCCGCCTCGCTTGCCGTGGCCGTTCGCTGGGGCGCGGATTTTGCGCAGGCCGCCGGTCCCTTCGATGACATCCCCTGCATCGGGGGATATCAAAAGACGAACCTGCAACAACCTGTAGGTTTCGTCGTCGAGCAGCTCTTTTGCGCGCTTGGTAAAGACAGCGGTTTCGGTAAAAAGCATAGCAGGGTATACGCCATTGGCGCAGTCACTTTTCACCAACGATGCGCGGAGAGTGGAATGCCCGAAAGGCTACCTTCTCGCCGACACGGTACTGCATCGCTCCCCTCTGACAACGATGTAGGCGCCTTCCTCTACTTGTCGGAGGACTCCCTGCTCGTCCTGTTGCGCCATACCCGATACGCCCTGATCCCTGCTCGCACCGAACCAAACAGCAATTTGTCCTCCATTTCCCGCGCCATCCCCGAGCGCACCAGCATGCGCAGGAAAGTGCCGCGGGCGCGGGCGATGGCGAAGTGGATGTCCTGGGCGGTGAGCGTGTCGCGCACCTCGCGCAGGGCGGCGATGCCGCTGACGTCGATACTGGTCACGGCTTCGGCGTCGAACAGCACCGCCTGGGGCTTGTCCACTCCCTGCACGGCGTCGAGCAGGCGCATTTTGAAGTAGTCGGCGTTGAAGAACAGGATCGCGTCGTCGAAGCGATACACCACCAGGCCTGGCACGGTGCGGGCGTCCTTGTGCTGGCGCACGTCCACCTGTCCCTCGACACCCGGCAGCCAGCCGAGTACCGCGTCGGTAGGTTGGTAGATGCTGTAGAGCAGGCGCAGGATGGCCAGGGTCACGGCAAACACGATACCCGGCAGCACGCCCAGCCCCAGCACGCCGACCGTGGTCAGCAGGCACAACCAGAATTCGAAGCGGCTGAGCTTGCGGATGGTCTTCAGCGACTTGATGTCGATCAGCCCCCAGCCGGCCATCAGCAGTACCGCGCCCAGCGCCGCTTGCGGGATCCAGGCCATGGGGGCGGTGAAGAACAGCAGGATCAGGGCAATCACCAGCGCGGCGATGATGCCCACCAGCTGGCTCTTGCCGCCGACCATGTCGTTGACCGCGGTGCGTGAGTCGGCGCCGCTGATGGCGAAGCCCTGGGAAATACCGGCGGCCAGGTTGCTCACCCCGAGGGCGACGAATTCATGGTTGGCGTTGATCGCGTAGCCATGCCGGGCGGCAAAGCTGCGGGCGGTGAGCATGGCGCTGCAGAAGCTGATGGTGGCGATACCCAGGGCGTCACGCAGGAGGCTCTTGGTTTCCGCCAGGTTGCTTTGTGGCCAGGCCAGCTCCGGGATGCCCGCCGGTACCGGGCCAAGGATCGCCACGCCATAACGGTCCAGGCCGAGCAGCCCGGCCAGGGCGGTGAACACCACCACCGTCACCAGCGCTGCCGGCAGGCGCGGGTAGCGCCGCGGCAACCAGATCAGCAATGCCAGCCCGGCCAGGCCGATCGACAGCGTCAGCCAATGGATCTCGCCCAGCCGCTGCAGGAAGTTGATCAAGCTGAGGATGAAACCGTCGCCCTCGATCTTGAAACCCACGACTTTGGAGAGTTGCCCGGCGAGCAGGCTGAGGCCGATGCCGTTGAGGTAGCCGATCAGGATCGGCCGCGAGAAAAAGCTGGCGATGAAGCCGGCGCGCGCCACCCCGGCACCGATCAGCATCACGCCCACCAGCACGGTGACGATCACCGACAGCTCGGCAATGCGCTGCGGGTCGCCCATGGCCAACGGGGCCACAGCGCCGCCGATCATCGCGCAAGTGGCGGCATCGGGCCCGACCATCAGTTGCCGCGAACTGCCGATCAAGGCGTAGACCATCATCGGCAACACGCAGGCGTACAAGCCGTACTGCGGCGGCAAGCCGACGATCTGGGCATAGGCGATGGCGATGGGGATCTGGATCGCGGCCACCGACAGGCCCGCCTGCAGGTCGGCGTGGAACCACTCGCGACGGTAGTGCAGCAGGTTGGCCAGGCCCGGTAGCCAGCGGGAGAGAAACATGCGCAGTCCTTTGGAAATGTTTCAGAAAGCTTAGGTGCTTTTGCGTGCTGGGCAGCACCGGGCATTTAAGCCAATCGGGCGCGGGATGGCCATGGGCCAGATCAATGAAGGGTGCGCAAATGCAGGCGGCAGAAACGAAAAAAGGAGCCAAGGCTCCTTTTTACAGCGATGACGTCACTGGAACGCCATGCGGGGAATGCGATTTGGAGCGGGTAGAGGGAATCGAACCCTCAACTAAAGCTTGGGAAGCTTTCGTTTTGCCACTAAACTATACCCGCGTCTGCGCCCGACTTTTTACCATAACCCCCTGCCAATTAATAGCCCAATGTCATAAAAGGCTGTCGGCAGCCTGCTGCCTGCAGGTAAGCCAGGCATGCAGGCGCCGTTGCGCTCAGATGGCCAGTGCATGCTGCCCCTGCGTGTGGGTGTAGCGTTGACGGGACTCGCGCACGGTCGGCTTGAGGAAACCGAGCATGACCGAGCGGGTATCCTCGCAGGCGCTCTTGTGCTCCATGTCGAGGAAATGGCCGGCGCCATGGATCACGCTGAAGTGGCTTTGCCCCACATGTCTGCTGAACTGCCGCGCATCTTCGACGGTGGTGTATTCGTCACGGTCGCCGTTGATGAACAGCACCGGGATATCGATGTTGCGCGCGGCCTTCAGCGCTCGCTCCAGGTCATGGTCGAGCACCTGGTTGATGTGGAAATGCATCTGCGCGTACTCGTGGCTGTCCAGGCTGCTGACATGCCGGTAGTTGAAGCGCTTGAACAACGACGGCAGGTATTTGCCGATGGTGTCGTTGACCAGGTTGCCCACCTGATAGCGATCGCAGGCGGCCAGGAACTGGCAGCCACGCTCCAGGTAGTCGCGCATCGGTTCGTTGATCACCGGCGAGAACGAACTGACGATGGCCTTCTTCACCAACCGTGGCTGGTGCGCCAGCGCCAGCAGGGCGCAGGCACCGCCCCAGGAGAACGACATCACGTGGTCGGCCTGGAAGTGCTCGATCAGCTCAAGGAGGATATGCGACTCGGTCTCCTTGGTGATCAGCCGTTCCTGGCGGTTGTGGGGCTTGGACTTGCCGGCATAGGGCTGGTCGTACAGCACCACGTTGAATTGCGGGTGCAGGCTGCGCACTGTCTGTGCAAAGGACGCCGTGGTGGCCAATGATCCATTGATCAGGATGATGGTCTTTTCGGCGCCTTCCGCGCGATGGAACTCCGTGTAAACCCGGTACTGACCTTGGATATCAAGTACAGCAATTTCTGGCCTCATGTCATCGACTCCTGGCGCAAAAAAGGGTATTCGCGTCACCTGTTGGTCTGTGTGGCTGGTTCGTGAACTCGCGTTCGAATCAACCGCGCAGGCCGTTAGGGTGCACGTGCTTTATGACAGGTAGGCATTTGCCTGGAAGAAAACCGGTGGGCCCTTGTGTCGATCCCTGACGCGCGTGTCGACGGTATTGTTGTAGCGGGCGATTTGCCGTGCCCCAAGGTGTCGAGACCCTGGGTGGCCGGCAAAAAGGTGTCTTGGACTGCATCCGTGACTGGTAAGTCACAGGCAGACCGACAAGTTGGCAGTCAAGCAGCGCAGGGCCGATCGCGCAAGTGAGTTTCTGGGGATATTTTGCAGCGAACCGCTGGGCGGTCGGTGTAGTGGAAAACTGCCAGGGCTACCCAATCGTTTGCGCGAAAAACGCCCGCGCAGGGCCTTCGCAGCCGCTCAGAAACAGGCGATTTCTGCGGCCGAAAGGTCCCTGTACTGGCCCGGCAACAAGGCCGGATCCAGCTCGATCATCCCCATGCTTTCGCGGTGCAGTTGCAGCACCTTGTTCTGAAAGTGGCCGAACATGCGCTTGACCTGGTGATAGCGGCCTTCGACGATCGCCAGCCGCGCTTCGCGGGGGCCGAGAATATCCAGCTGCGCAGGCTGGGTGGTCAGGTCTTCGAAGGCGAAATAGAAGCCTTGGCGAAACTTTTCGACGTAGTGGGCGCCGATCTCGTCCTCGGTCTGTACGTGGTAAACCTTGGCCAGCTTGGTCTGTGGCTGGGTCAGGCGGCGCGACCACTGGCCGTCGTTGGTCAGGATCAGCAGCCCGGTGGTGTTGTAGTCCAGGCGCCCGGCAATATGCAGGTCGTCGCGCCATGCAGGCGGCAGCAGGTCGAGCACGGTGCGGTGCTGCGGGTCGCTGGTGGCGCTGACGCAGCCCATGGGCTTGTGCAGCATCAGGTAGCGCGCCGGGCGGCCGGCCTGCAGCAGCTGTTCGTCCACCTCGACACGGCTGAACTCGCGTACCTCGTGCAGCGGGTCGGCGGTGATCACGCCATCCACGCGCACACGCCGCTGCACCAGCAGCAGACGCACTTGCTGGCGGTTGAAACAGGGCAGGTTGGCGAGGAAACGGTCGAGGCGCATGGCGGCAGGTGGCGACAGATCGGCGCGCAGTCTAGCGGATCGCGGGGGACTGCGCTGCCTTGAGTTGCTCGTCCACTTTCGCGCACTGCGGGCACAGGCAGGCCTGGTTGCGCAGTTCGGCAGGCAGGGCTTCGATGATGGCCGGGTCGATGCTCACCGCGAAGCACCAGCACCCTTGGGTGGCGCTGGCCGGGTTGGCCAGGCCGCACTGGTTGGCGGCGCCGCAGGCAGGGCAGTGCTGGTTACTGGTCATGGTCGGGTCCGGGCATCTGGCTGCAGACGCGGTTGCGTCCGCCTTGTTTGGCACGATAAAGCGCGTGGTCGGCGCGGCTCAGCAGGCTGTGCAGGGTGTCGTCACGCTGCAGGCCGGCGAGGCCGATGCTGACGGTCAGGCGCAGCGGTTGGTCGGCGTAACTGAAGATCAGTTGCTCGGTGCGCCGGCGGATCTTTTCGGCCACTTCGACGGCCTGGCGCCCTTCGGTTTCGCGCAGCAGCACGATGAACTCCTCGCCGCCCCAGCGGCAGAGTATATCGGACTGTCGCAGGCTGCCCTGCAGCACGTTGGCGAACTGGCGCAGTACTTCGTCGCCGGCCAGGTGGCCGTGGGTGTCGTTGAGTGCCTTGAAGTGGTCGAGGTCGATCAACAGGGCGACCAGCGGTGCGCTGATGCGCTGCGCCTCGACCAGCGCCTGGCCGGCCAGCAGGTCGAAGCTGCGCCGGTTGGGCAGGCCGGTGAGGCTGTCGAGGGTGGCCAGGGCCTCGGCGTTGTCCTGATGGCGCTTGATCATGGCGTTGAGCAGTGACAGCACCACCAGGGTGATCATGGCGCAGATCGCCAGGTTCAGGTACAGCGACTGGCGGATGCGGTCCAGGGCACTGGTCTCGCGCTTGTCCACCAGCAGGTACCAGTCCAGCTCGGGCAGCGGGCGCAGGTTGAGGAAGTGGCTGTGGCCGTCGTTATCGTAATACTCGTGGCTGCCGGCGGCAGGGGTCGGCATGCGCGCCAGCAGGTCTTTCCACTGGCTGCTGTCACTCAACTGCTGGCCTGCGCGAAGGCCGTGGGGGCCACCGTCGGAGCCGGTCAGCAGCACCTTGCCCTGGGCATCGGTGAACAGCACCGAGCGATGGTAGCGGCGCTGGTAGTCATCGATCAGGCGTACCACCGACTCGACGCTCAACCCCACCCCCACGGCACCGATGAAGCGCTGCTGGTAGTCGAGCACGCGGTAGTTGATGAATACCGTGAGCTTGTCCTGGTTGGCCATGTCCACGTCGACATTGATCTCGTAGGGCACGCTGGCCTCGCGCAGGCGGAAGTACCAGGCATCGCGCCAGGCATCGGCCTTGACCTGCTTGAGTACACCTTTGGCCTGGTAATAGGTGCGGCTACGTTCGGAGACCAGGAAACTGGTGAAGGTGCCCTGGCCGCCCATCACTTCGCCCAGGTAGCGGGTAATGCGCGTGGGGTCCTGTTCGCCGCCCAGCAGCCAGTCCCGCAGGAAGGTGTCCTGAGCCATCATCGACGAGATCAGCACCGGGCGGATCAGGTCTTTCTGGATTTCCGAATAGACGGTGTCGGAGGTCAGTGGCAGCTCGGTGTTGACGATGCCGTCGCGGATTGCCCCGCGCGAGGCGTAGTAGCTCAGCAGCGAGGTGGCGAGGAAACCGCAGCCCAGCAACAGCAGCAGGGTGAAGATCAGCGAGCGTTGCGAGAACAGGGCGGAAGGCGAGGGCATGATCGTCCCATGATGTGTGCCGGTGGCGACATTCTAGTGAGATGACCGAAAAATGACTGCATGTTTTTCAGGGTTATAGGGGATGTTTCAATTTGTTGCAGAAATGGCACTGAACCCTGGCCGGACTGTCTTATGCAGTGTCGATCAACGCATCGTCGTCGACGCTCGCCAGCGCCGCTGTGTCGGGCACCCCTGCGGTCCAGGAGGCCGCCATGTACCCACGAATCCTGATCATTGTCCTGCTCGGACTGCTGACTTCTGCCTGCGCCCCCTACTACGAGAGCGACGGCTATTACCGCAGTGATTACTACACCAGCGACCGCTACGTGTACCCCGGCTATTACCGCCAGGACCGCTACTATGTAGCCCCGCAACCGCGCTACTACTACCAGAGCGCGCCGCGTTACTACCAGCCTGCACCGCGCTATTACCGGCCGGCACCGGTACCGCATTATCGGCCCTATCCGGCACCCGGCATGCAGCCCAGCTGGCACGGCAACCCGCGTAACGACTATGGCAACCGGCAGCGTTATGACTATGGGCGGGACCGCGATCGGCAGGACTACCGCAACGACAATCGTGGCGGGCGCGGGGATCGCTGGCATTCCAATGGGCAGGGCCATGGTGACCGCGGCCAGGACGGCGGGCGGGGAGGGGATCGCAACTGGCAGCGTTGAGGGCAAATGAGCCATCACAGGGCAAGTCGGCGTGCCGTACCGACTTGCCCTGTACTGTTTCTACGCCAGATCAGCCAGCGGGTGCCGACCTTCCCAGGCCTTGCTGAAATGCGCCGCCACCACTGCTGCGGGCACCTGCGCCACGTCCGGCCAGTGCCAGTGCGGCGTGTTGTCCTTGTCCAGCAATCTGGCCCGCACCCCTTCGCTGAACTCGGGGTGACGGCAACAGTTGAGGCTCAGGGTGTATTCCATCTGGAATACCTGCGCCAGCGACAGGTGGCGGGCCCGGCGGATCTGCTCCCACACCAGGTGCGCGGTCAGCGGGCAGCCCTCGTGCAGGCGCTGACCTGCCGCGGCCAGTAAAGGGTCGGCATGCCGAGCCAGGCCGGCCAGCGCACGCCAGGCCGCTACCGGGTCGGCCACATCGAGTACTTCGTCGATCACTGCCCGGCGCGCCAGCCATTGGCCCTCGGGCAGTTCGGCGCACGCTCGGTGCTGTTCGGCCTTGAGCAGGCTGTTGAGCTGCAGGGCGGTCTGTTCCTGCCAGTTCAGTTGCAGCAGCTCCTCCACCAGCGCTTCTTGTTGATGCTCGCCAAAGAAACGGTCGGCCAGGCCCAGGTCCAGGGCGTCACGGGCATTGATCGGCGCGCCGGTGAGGCCGAGGAACAGGCCGAGCTTGCCGGGCAGGCGGGACAGGAACCAGCTGGCGCCCACGTCCGGATACAGGCCGATGCTGATCTCGGGCATGGCCAGGCGGCTGCTGGGGGTGACGATACGCACCGCCGCGCCCTGCAACAGCCCCATGCCACCACCGAGCACATGGCCATGGCCCCAGCACAGCAGGGGCTTGGGGTAGGTGTGCAGGCGGTGGTCGAGGCGGTATTCGCTGGCGAAGAAGGTGGCGGCCAGCGGCGGTATGCTGCCGGGATGCTCGCGGCAGGCTTGTACCAGTGCACGCACGTCGCCCCCGGCACAGAAGGCTTTAGGCCCGTTGCCGCGCAGCAGTACGCAGACGATGCCGGGGTCGTGAGCCCAGGCGTGCAGGCGCTCGTCGAGCACCTCGATCATCGGCAGGGTCAGCGCATTGAGCGCCTTGGGTGCATCCAGGCTGGCGATGCCGATGCGGGCGCCATCGGCGCCGGTGAGTACCTCGCATTGAATGGACATGGACTACCTCGCGCAAGTCATCCCACCAGTATGGCCCGCGCTGCTGAAGCTGCCGGTCGTCGGTCGGATCGATTGACAAGCCGGCGCGGCTTTCCTAGTGTCGCGCCACTTTGCTTCTGGATGGCCCCATGACCGACGACGACCGCATCAAACTCGAACCCAGCTGGAAGGCCGCGTTGCGCGCCGAGTTCGACCAGCCCTACATGCATCAGCTGCGTGAGTTCCTGCAGGGTGAATACGCCGCCGGCAAGGAGATCTACCCGCCGGGGCCGCTGATCTTCAATGCGTTGAACTCAACGCCGCTGGAGCAGGTGAAAGTGGTGATCCTCGGCCAGGACCCGTACCACGGCCCCGGCCAGGCCCATGGCCTGTGCTTCTCGGTGCAGCCGGGCGTGCCTACGCCGCCGTCGCTGGTCAACATCTACAAAGAACTGCAACGCGACCTCAACCTGCCGATCCCCAACCACGGCTACTTGCAGAGCTGGGCCGAGCAGGGGGTGCTGCTGCTCAACACCACCATGACCGTGGAGCGGGCCAATGCCGCCTCGCATGCCAAGAAGGGCTGGGAGTTCTTTACCGACCGGGTCATCCAGGTGGTCAGCGAGCAGTGTCCGAACGTGGTGTTCCTGCTGTGGGGGGCGCATGCCCAGAGCAAGCAGAAGCTGATCGACGCCAGCAAGCACCTGGTGCTCAAGTCGGTGCACCCGTCGCCGTTGTCGGCCTATCGCGGGTTCTTCGGCTGCGGGCATTTCAGCCGGGCCAACGGCTTCCTCGAGCAGCGCGGGATGGCGCCGATCAACTGGGCGTTGCCGCCGCTCTGATAGATCGCGTCGCCTGCTTCGCGGGTAAACCCGCTCCCACAGGTACTGCGCATTCCCTGTGGGAGCGGCGGTGCGCCGATGCGATTTACCCGCGAAGAAGCCAGCACATCATTCCTGGCTGGCGTTCCAGCGCCTGAACAGCGGCTCGGCCAGAAACAACACGAACAACAACCGCATCACCTGCAACGCCGTCACCAGCGGCACCGACAGTTGCAGGGTCTCGGCCGTCAGGCTCATCTCGGCAATCCCCCCCGGCATCATCCCCAGGGTCAGCGAACGCAGGTCCAGGTGGGTGAGCAGGCTCAAACCCCAGGCCGCGCCTGCGGCAACCAGCATGCACAGTGCCGTGGCCAGCAAGGTCCGGCCGAGGAACGACGGCGCCCGGCGGAAAAACGCGCGATTGAAGTGACAGGCCAGGCCGCTGCCGATCAGCCACTGGCCGATCTGGCTGGCGCCATTGGGCAAACCGATCTGCAGGTTGCCGGCCAGGCTCACGCTCGCCGCCACCAGCAACGGCCCGAACAACCACGGATTGGGCTGGCGCAACCGTTGCCAGATCAGTGCGACCACCACGGCCAGCGGGGCGATCAGGGCCAGCCAGCCCCAACTGACGCTACCGGCATGGTTCAGCGGCACCCCATCACCGAGCAACAGCTTGAACAGCGCCGGCACGCACAGCACCACCGCCAGCACTCGCAAGCTCTGAGCGGCTGCCACCTGGCTGAGCACCGCGCCATTGCGCGCGCCGAGGTTGACCATTTCTCCAGAGCCGCCCGGCATGCTGGCAAAAAACGCCGTGGCTCGGTCTTCGCCGGTACGCCGCAGCAGCCACACGCTGATCACGCTGGACAGCGTGGTGAACAAGGCGCCGAAGAAGATCAGCGCGAAGTGCTCGGCAACCTGCTCGATGACCGCCGGGGTGAAGTGCAGGCCGATACCGATACCGATGATCCACTGCCCGCACTTGCGACCATTGGGTATTTCGCTCAGTTGCCAGGGGGTCAGGCAGCGCACCAGGATGATCGCCAGCAACGCGCCGACCATCCACGGCAAAGGCCAGCCGACCTTGCTGGCGGCAAAACCGCCAGCAAGACCGACCAGCCCGGTGGCCCAGAACAGGGGGAGACCGCGGTCAGGCATCCGCCATCGCCCGGCGTTGTTGCGCGCGTTTGCGCCAGATGCGCAGCAACGGCAGGGTCAGCATCAACACCGTCAGCACCCAGACCGACATGCTGATCGGGCTCGACCAGAGGATGCCCAGCTCGCCGTTGGAGATCGACAGCGCGCGGCGCAGGTTCTGCTCCATCAGCCCACCGAGGATGAAGCCCAGCAGGATCGGCGACAGCGGGAAGTCCAGCTTGCGCAGGATGTAGCCCATGATGCCGATGCCGACCATCAGGAACAGGTCGAAGGTGGTGGCATGCACGGCGTACACGCCGATCGCGGTGATGATCGCGATCACCGGTACCAGCGCCCAGTTCGGTACGGCGAGGATGCGGGTGAAGATGCGGATCATCGGGATGTTCAGGATCACCAGCATGATGTTGGCGATGAACAGCGAGGCGATCAGGCCCCAGACGATGTCCGGCTGCTGTTCGAACAGCAGCGGGCCCGGGGTGATGTTGTACAGGGTCAGCGCGCCGATCATCACGGCAGTAGTGCCCGAACCCGGTACACCCAGGGTCAGCATCGGCACCAGGGCGCCACAGCAGGAGGCGCCGATGGCGGTTTCCGGGGCGGCCAGGCCACGGGCGTCACCCTTGCCGAACTTGCCTTTTTCACCCGCCATGCGTTTTTCGGTCATGTACGCCACGGCACTGGCCAGGGTCGCGCCGGCACCCGGCAGTACGCCCATGAAGAAGCCCAGCAGGCCGCAGCGGATGTTCACGGCGAACACCGACGCCGCTTCCTTGAGGTTGAACAGCATGCGCCCGGTGGCCTTGACCGCCACGTGGCCATGGTGGGTCTTCTCCAGCAGCAGGAGGATCTCGCTGATCGAGAACAGCCCCAGCACCAGCACCACGAACTGGATACCGTCGGCCAGGTGCACACTGTCGCCGGTGAAGCGGTACACGCCGCTGTTGGCGTCGATACCCACCGCCGACAGGAACAGGCCGATCAACGCGGCAATGAAGGTCTTCAACGGCTTGTCGCCGGCCATGCCGCCGAGGGCGACGATGGCGAACACCATCAGCACGAAGTACTCCGCCGGGCCGAAGGCGATCGCCCATTTCGCCAGCAGCGGGGCGAACAGCACCATGCCGCAGGTGGCGATGAAGGCGCCGATGAACGAACTCCAGGCCGACAGCGACAGTGCCACACCGGCCAGGCCCTGGCGGGCCATGGGGTAGCCGTCGAGGGTGGTCATCACGGTGGAGGCTTCGCCGGGGATGTTCAGCAGGATCGAACTGATGCGCCCGCCGTATTCGCAGCCCAGATAAACGGCGGCCAGCAGGATCAAGGCCGACTCCGGCGGCAGGCCGAGGGCGAAGGCGATAGGGATCAGCAGGGCCACGCCGTTGATCGGGCCCAGGCCCGGCAGCAGGCCGACCACGGTGCCGATCAGGGTGCCGGTGAGGGCGGTGACCAGGTTGTACGGGCTCAGCGCGACGCCGAAGCCCTGGCCGAGATAGCTCAAGGTATCCATGTGTCAGTTCTCCAGTACGCTCAGCAGGCCAAGGGGCAGGGGCACGTCCATCACGCGGTCGAACAGCCAGTACAGCAGCAGGCTCATGCCCACCACCACGAGGGCGCTGTGCAGCCAGCGGCCGCCGTACAGGCGGGCCATGGGGATGCCCACCAGCACGGCGCTGAGGATGAAGCCCAGGGCCTCGAAGGTGCTGGCGAAGACGATCAAGAGGCCGACGCAGGTGGCGATCTTGATCAGGGTTTCGCGGTCCAGTTCGGGCTCGTCGTCCTTGCGTACGATGGGCGTGGGGCGGATGGCCAGGTACAGCAGGCCCAGGCCCATCAGGCCGAGCATCAGCAGCGGGTAGGCGCGCGGGCCCACCGGTTCATAGGAAAACGCGGCCTGGTAGGGCCAGGCCATCACGGCCAGGGCGGCGCACACTGCCAGCAAAAGCAGGGCGAAGAGGCGTTGCAGGATCATGGGAGAAATCCTCTAAAAGGATTGCCGAAGCACAACTCGGGATCTGTGCTGGCCGCATCGCTGGCAAGCCCGCTCCCACAAGACATCCGCCGCTTCGGGATTTGGCGCAGACCATGTGGGAGCCGGCTTGCCGGCGATGAGGCCAGTACAGGCTGCGTGGCTTACTGGATCAGCCCGAACTCACGGGCCAGTGCCTTGTAATCGGCCACCTGCTTCTTCACATAGCCGTCCAGCTCTTCGCCGGTCATGGCGAAGGGGAACAGCTCGCGCTGGTCGCGCAGCTTGGCGAAGTCTTCCGAGGCGAGCATCTTGTCGAACGAGGCTTTCCACCAGGCGTAGTCTTCGTCGCTGACCTTCGGCCCCAGGTAGAAACCGCGCACCACCGGCCAGACGATGTCGTAGCCCTGCTCCTTGGCGGTGGGGATGTCTTTCATTTCCGGCTCGTCCAGGCGCTTCTCGGAGAACACCGCGAGGATGCGCATGTTGCCGCTCTGGATGTGCGGCATGGAGTCGGAGATATCGGTGGAGCCGACCTGGATATGGCCGCCGAGCAGCGCGGTGGCGATTTCGCCGCCGCCTTCCAGGGCCACGTAGCGCAGGTCGCGCGGGTTGATGCCAGCGGCCTTGGCGATCAAGGCGGTCTGCATCCAGTCCTGGCTGCCGACGGTGCCGCCGGAGCCGATCACCACTTTGCTCGGGTCTTTCTTCAGGGCCGCGACCAGGTCGTCGAGGGTCTTGTAGGGCGAGTCGCTCTTCACCGCGATGGCGCCATAGCTGGTGCCCACGGCTGCCAGCCATTTCACCGCGTTCTCGTCAAAGCGGCCGAATTTGCCTTGGGCCAGGTTCAGCAGCGAGCCGCTGGACCAGGCCACCAGGGTGCCGGCGTCGCCTGGCCGCTGGGCAACCACGGCGTTGTAGGCCACCGCGCCGACACCGCCGGGCATGTAGGTCACGCGCATCGGTTTGCTGAGGATCTTTTCCTCCACCAGGGCGCTCTGTACCAGCTTGCAGGTCAGGTCGAAACCGCCGCCGGGCGAAGCCGGGGCGATGCATTCGGGGCGTTTCGGTTCGGCGGCCAGGGCATTGCCTGCCAGCAGCAGGCAGCCGGTTGCGAGGGCGAGGCGGCGCAGTGAAAAGGTCATCGTCTATCTCCGTGAGCGTTGTTGTTATGAGTTACCACAGAGCTACGCTGTAGCTCACCAGCAGCCGTACCTCGTCCGCGTCGCGGGCGATGTTGGAGCGGAAGGTGGCGTTGCGCAGGCGCACGGCGACGTTTTTCAACGGGCCGCTTTGTACCACGTACTTGAGTTCGGTGTTGCGTTCCCACTCCTTGCCCTCGCCACCGGCGGCGCGGCTGACGTTGTCGCCATTGATGTAGCGGGTCATGAAGGTCAACCCGGGCACGCCCAGGGCTGCGAAGTTGTAGTCGTAGCGCGCCTGCCAGGAGCGCTCGTCGGCACCTGCGAAGTCGTTGATCTGCACGAAGTTGACGAGGTAGGGGTCGGCGCCGTCGACATAGGGGAAGGCGCTGTCGCCGCTCAGTTGCTGCCAGCCGGCGCTGAGCTTGTGCCCGCCCAGGCCATAGCTGAGGATGCCGCTGAAGGTGGTGTTGTCGATGCGCCCGGCCTTGGCCTGGCCGGCTTCGTCGCTCACCGCCAGGCGCAGGTCGGCGCCGAAGGTGCCCGGGCCCCAGGGCTGGGTGGCGAGCATGCCGATGAAGTGCTGGCGGTAGATATCGTCGAGCTGGGCGAAGTGGTAGCTGCCGGTGATGCGGTCGGTGAACTTGTAGTCCAGGCCTGCCAGGTCGAGGTTGTCGGCGCTGAAGCTGCCACCGAAGCGGCCGTTCTTGTTGTTCAGCGCCAGGTCTTCCCAGTTGGTGTCGTTGCGGTCCTTGGCCTTGTCCAGGCGCCCGCCGGTGAAGGTCAGGCCCTTGATCTCGTTGGAGGTGACCAGGCCACCTTCGAAGGTTTGCGGCAGGATGCGCCCGTCGTTGGGCTGCAAGGTGGGCAGTTCGGGGATCAGGGTACCGACTTTCAGTTCGGTCTGGGACACCTTCACCTTGCCGGTCAGGCCGAGCTTGGAGTACTCGTCGGCCGCCTTGCCGTCGTCATGGGTGGGCAGCAGGCCGGTGTCGGTGCGGTCGGGGCTGGAGTCGAGCTTCACACCGAGCATGCCCAGGGCATCCAGGCCAAAGCCCACGGTGCCCTCGGTGTAACCGGACTCGAAGTTGAGCATGAAGCCCTGGGCCCATTCATCGCGCTTGGATTGCTGCGCGCTGGTGCCGTCGCGGAAGTCGCGGTTGAAGTACATGTTGCGGGTTTCGAAGGTGGCGGTGCTGTCTTCGAAGAAGGCGGCCTGGCTCAGGGGGGCGACACCGGCAAGGGCGACGGCGCTGGCGAGGGCGCATGGGCGGGCGGCGAACGAACGGGAAGGCGCGAACGCCTGCGGCTGCATGGACAGCATCGTCGGTGACTCCAATTATTGTTCTTATAAATTGCACCTTGCTGGTGCTTTTGGCGGCGCGTGGGGCGACCGTGGTGCGATGCTAGGCAATCAACCTTTCGCTAACCTTTCAGCGTGAAAGGTTTGCTCTCGGGGCTTCACAGGCCCGGTGACGGCGGTACACTCCGCGCAAAAATCCGCGCAAAAAGCCCTACCCGGGCTGGGAGAATCCGATGCGTGTGCTGCTGGTCGAAGACCACCTGCAACTGGCCGAAAGCGTGGCCCAGGCCCTCAAGAGCCAGGGGCTGACCGTGGATGTGCTGCACGACGGCGTGGCCGCCGACCTGGCGTTGGCCAGCGAGGACTACGCCGTGGCGGTGCTCGATGTCGGCCTGCCGCGCATGGACGGCTTCGAAGTGCTGGCGCGTCTGCGCGGGCGCGGCAAGACCGTGCCGGTGCTGATGCTCACCGCGCGCAGCGATGTGAAGGACCGGGTGCATGGCCTGAACCTGGGCGCCGACGATTACCTGGCCAAGCCTTTCGAATTGACCGAACTCGAGGCGCGGGTCAAGGCGTTGCTGCGCCGCAGCGTGCTTGGCGGTGAGCGCCAGCAGCGTTGCGGGCCGCTGGTCTATGACCTCGATACCCGGCGATTTTCCCTCGACAACGAACCACTGACGCTCACCCAGCGCGAGCAGAGCGTGCTCGAAGCCTTGATCGCCCGACCGGGCCGGGTAATGAGCAAGGAGCAGCTGGCGGCCCAGGTCTTTGGCCTGGACGAAGAGGCCAGCCCCGACGCCATCGAGATTTATATCCACCGGCTGCGCAAGAAGCTCGATGGTCACCCGGTGGCCATCGTCACCTTCCGTGGCCTGGGTTATCTGCTCGAGCACCGCGATGCGTGACAACGGCAGCCTGCGCGGGCGCCTGCTGGGCAACCTGGCACTGTTGCTGGTGGTGCTGATGCTGGCCAGCGGCCTGAGCGCCTACTGGAATGGCCGTGAAGCCGCCGACACCGCCTATGACCGCACCTTGCTGGCTTCGGCGCGAACCATTGCCGCCGGGCTTTCGCAACGCGACGGCACGCTCAGTGCCGATGTGCCCTATGTGGCCCTTGATACCTTCGCCTACGACAGCGCCGGGCGCATCTACTACCAGGTGCTGGACATCCACCAGAAGCTGATCTCGGGTTATGAAAACCTGCCGCCGCCCCCACCGGGTACGCCGCGCACAGACGATTACCCGGCCCTCGCCCGTTTCTACGACGCCACTTACCAGGGCCAGGATGTACGGGTGGTCAGCCTGCTCAAGGCGGTCAGCGAACCGAACATGAACGGCATGGCCGAGATCCGCGTGGCCGAAACCGAAGAGGCGCGGGTACGCATGGCCCGTGGCCTGATGGCCGACACCCTGCTGCGCCTGGGCATGCTGGCGCTGGGCGCGCTGGTGCTGGTGTGGTTCGCGGTCAGCGCCGCGCTGCGCCCGCTGGAACGCCTGCGTGGCGCGGTGGAAGAGCGCCAGCCGGACGACCTGCGGGCCTTGCCGGTGGTGCAGGTGCAGCGCGAACTCGGGCCGCTGGTGCGTGCGCTCAACCACTTCACCGAGCGCTTGCGTGGGCAGTTCGAGCGCCAGGCGCAGTTCATCGCCGATGCCGCCCATGAGCTGCGCACCCCGCTGGCGGCGCTCAAGGCGCGGATCGAGCTGGGCCTGCGCTCGAAGAACCCCGAGGAGTGGCGCCAGACCCTGGACGCCGCCGCCCAAGGCACCGACCGCCTGACCCATCTGGCCAACCAGTTGCTGTCGCTGGCACGGGTGGAAAACGGCGCACGGGCCATTGCCGAAGGCGGCGCCCAGCGCCTGGATCTGAGCCAGTTGGCCCGTGATCTGGGCATGGCCATGGCCCCTCTGGCCCATGCCCGCGGCGTGTCGCTGGCGCTGGAAGCCGAGGCGCCGGTATGGCTCAAGGGCGAGCCGACCTTGCTCAACGAGTTGCTCAGCAACCTGGTGGATAACGCCTTGGCCCATACACCGGTGGGTGGCGATGTGATCCTGCGGGTGCTGGCACCGGCGGTGCTGGAGGTCGAGGACGATGGGCCGGGGATTCCCGAGGAGGAGCGCGAGCGAGTGTTCGAGCGCTTCTACCGGCGCAGCGCGCAGGGCAGCGGGCTGGGGTTGGCCATCGTCGGCGAAATCTGCAGGGCGCACCTGGCGCAGATCAGCCTGCATGATGGCGAGCGGGGCGGGTTGAAGGTGCGGGTGAGTTTTATCGCGGACTAGTGCCTGGCATTTGTGTTGCGTTCACTGGCCAATCGCTGGCAAGCCAGCTCCCACAGGGTTCGAGTAAACATGTGGGAGCTGGCTTGCCAGCGATTGGCCGGGTCAGGCAATTGAAGGTTTGTGCTTCAGCGCAACATGTTCCGCGCTTCCAGCAGCTCATCGACATTCAGCTCGGTCCCGTAGGGCAGCCCCAGGTGCCGGTAGGCGGGCAGCGCCGCCAGCGGCCGGCTGCGCCCGCGCTGGCTGATGCAGCGGGCGACCTGCACCACGTCGATGTAGTCGACCTGGTCGGTGCGCCGGTCCAGGTCCTGGACCTGGCCTGGCAGCTTGACCAGCTGCTCAGGGAATTCCCAGGCACTGAGGATTTTGTCACCCAAGGCTGGCTGGATCTGTTCGATCACGTAATGCAGGCACACCGGGTCCGAGAGCAGTTCGTTGTGCTCCTGGGCATAGATCAGCACCGGCAGTGCGCCGATCTGATGAACCAGGCCGCCAAGCGCGGCCTGATCGGGTTTGAGCTGGGTGTAGCGGCGGCACAGTTCATAACTGATGCCTGCAACTTCAAGGCTGTTGGCCCAGATATCGCGGAGTTTTTGTTCGACCGCCGGGGCGCGGGCGTGGAAGATCTGCTCGATCACCAGGCCAATGGCCAGGTTGCAGCTGTAGTTGATGCCCAGGCGAGTGATGGCGGTGTGCAGGTCGGTGACTTCAACCGCGGCGCGCAGCAGTGGGCTGTTGACCACCTTGATCAGGCGCGCCGACAGGGCGGCGTCGCGGCCGATCACCTTGCTCAGGGCCGAGACGCTGATTTCGCTGTCCTCGGCGGCTTCGCGGATGCTCAGGGCAACCTCCGGAAGCGTCGGCAGGACCAGGTCGTCGTTGTCGATGGCTGTGAGCAATTGCGCTTGGACCATCTCGGCCAGCTTGTTCATGGACTTCTCTACGGCAAAGGTGGTGCGGCCCCGCCCCGTGGGCGGGGCGGGCTGGTCAGCGTTGGATTTCCCGGTCGCGGTCCAGTTCGTAAGGCAGGTCGAGCAGCGCCAGGCGTGGGCCTTCGAGGCTGCCCAGGTGCAGGTTGTCGTCGGCCACTGCGTCGGCGCTGAGCACGGCCAGCAGCTCGACGCCGTTGCCCGCGCTGGCGGCGATCACCACTTCACCGACCGACGAGCCGTGGGTGGGCGAGAAGATCTCGGCGCCTGGCGCCGGCACGTCGGCCTGGGCGAGCGCGAGGCGGTACTGGCGGCGCTTGAGCTTGCCCAGGTACTGCATGCGCGCGACGATTTCCTGGCCGGTGTAGCAGCCTTTCTTGAAGCTCACGCCATCGACTGCCTGCAGGTTGATCATCTGTGGGATGAACAGTTCGCGGGTAGGGCCCATGACCTGGCCGATGCCGGCGCGGATCTGGCCCAGCAGCCAGTCGTTCAGCCTGCCCTCGGGCAGGCTGGCGGCGAGTGTTTCGCGCACTGCCGTGGCCTGTTCGGCGGGCGCCCACAACTCCACCCGGCCAGGCGAGACACGCAGGGCGATCAGGTTGTCATGACGCACGGTCGCACCAGCGGCTTCCGGCACGTTCAGGCCCAGGGCCTGCAGGGCAGCGTCGCCGTGCTGCAGGCCAAAGCGTACCCAGGCAGCGCTTTCGTCGCTCAGGGTGGCCTTGGAGAACACGGCGTACTTTTTCAGGTCGGCCAATTGCGCGTCGAGCAGTTCGCTGGCCATCGCCAGCAGGTAGCCATTACCTTGCGGGAGGATGCGGAAGCTCGACTGCATCCGGCCCTTGACCATGCAGCGAGCGCCGAGGCCGGCGTGTTCATCGCTGAGGTAGTTGAGGTTGCAGGTCAGTTGGCCTTGCAGGAACTTGCCGGCGTCGGACCCGCGCACGGCGAGGATGCCCTCGTGGGCGAGCGTACAGAAAAAAGCGGAATCGGCCATGGGTCATCGCGGTAGCTAGAGACTGGCGGCCATCATAGAACGCCAGTAACAAAATAGGTAGGTGACTAGACCAACGCCCGGTGTCGCTTCGTGCGCCGCACGGTATACTGCCCGACCATTCGAGGAGGGCCCCATGGTCGAACAAACTGAACTCAATCGGCTTTTCTGGCACAGCCGCCGTGGCATGCTGGAACTGGACGTGCTGCTGGTACCTTTCACCCAGGAGGTCTACCCCAGCCTGAGCGAAGCCGACCGTGAACTCTACGTGCGCCTGCTGAGCTGCGAAGACCAGGACATGTTCGGCTGGTTCATGGAGCGCAACGAGTCGGAAGACCCGGAGCTGCAGCGCATGGTCCGCATCATCCTGGACCGTGTCCAGCCCAAGTGACCGTTTCGAGTGCCGTTGGCAGGGCTCACGCCTGCTGCTGACGGCCTACCTCGCCAGCCAGGCGCTGGCGATCATCACCCTGGCCGTCATTGCACTGCCGTTCTGGCTGCGCGGCCTGGCGTTTCTCGTCTGCCTGGCGCATGTCTGCTGGGCCATTCCCCGCCGTATCCTGCTCACGCACCCCCATGCGATCACCGGCTTGCGCCGCGACCCGCGTGGCTGGCATTTATACAGCCGTGCCCGTGGCTGGCAGGCGGTGCGATTGTGCCGCGACAGTATTGCCCAGCCAGGTTTGGTGGTGTTGCGCTTCGTGCGCAAGGGCCGCTGGCTCAGTGAGAGCCAGTGCGTCGTGAGCGATGCACTGACCCCTGAGGCGCATCGGCGCTTGCGCGTGCGGCTGAAGTTCAGCCGGCGAAGGTGGGCGGCTGCAGGATAGTGTCGTGGGCCTCGGGCAACATGCCCGGGTAGTCGAGGGTGTAGTGCAGGCCACGGCTCTCTTTGCGCTGCATCGCCGAATGGATCATCAGCTCGGCGACCTGGGCCAGGTTGCGCAGCTCGATCAGGTCGCGGCTGACCTTGTAGTTGCTGTAGAACTCGTCGATTTCGTCCAGCAGCATGCGCACGCGGTGCTCGGCGCGCTGCAGGCGTTTGCTGGTGCGCACGATGCCGACATAGTCCCACATGAAGCGCCGCAGTTCGTCCCAGTTGTGCGCGATGATCACGTCCTCGTCAGAGTCGGTGACCTGGCTTGCGTCCCAGCAGGGCAGGGCGCGGGGCATGCTCACCTGGTCGAGGTGCGCCTCGATGTCGGCGGCGGCGGCGCGGCCGTAGACGAAACATTCGAGCAGCGAGTTGCTGGCCATGCGGTTGGCGCCGTGCAGGCCGGTGAAGCTGGTTTCGCCGATGGCGTAAAGGCCGGGTACGTCGGTGTGGCCGCGATCATCGACCACGACCCCGCCGCAGGTGTAGTGGGCCGCTGGCACCACCGGGATCGGCTGGCGGGTGATGTCGATGCCGAAGGTGAGGCAGCGCTCGTAGACGGTGGGGAAGTGGCTCTTGATGAACTCGGCCGGCTTGTGGCTGATGTCCAGGTACACGCAATCCACGCCCAGGCGCTTCATCTCGTGGTCGATGGCGCGGGCGACGATGTCCCGTGGTGCCAGCTCTTCGCGTGGGTCGAAGCGGGGCATGAAGCGCTCGCCATTGGGCAGGCGCAGCAGGGCGCCCTCGCCGCGCAGGGCTTCGGTCACCAGGAAGCTCTTGGCTTGCGGGTGATACAGGCAAGTGGGGTGGAACTGGTTGAACTCCAAGTTCGCCACCCGGCAACCAGCCCGCCAGGCCATGGCGATACCGTCGCCACAGGCGCCGTCGGGGTTGCTGGTGTACAGGTACACCTTGGCCGCGCCACCCGTGGCCAGCACGGTGAAGCGGGCGCCGAAGGTGTCGACCTCGCCGGTGTTGCGGTCCAGTACATAGGCGCCCAGGCAACGGTCGCCGGCGAGGCCCAGGCGGCGCTCGGTAATCAGGTCGACCGCGACGCGCTGCTCCAGAAGCTCGATGTTCGGCCGCTGGCGCGCCTGGTCGAGCAAGGTTTTGAAGATCGCCGCACCGGTGGCGTCGGCGGCATGGATGATGCGCCGGTGGCTGTGGCCGCCCTCGCGGGTGAGGTGGAACTCGAAACCACCGTCGTCGACGCTGTAGTGCTCGTCACGGGTGAACGGCACGCCTTGCTCGATCAGCCATTCGATTGCTTCGCGGCTGTGTTCGACGGTGAACCGCACCGCGTCTTCGTGGCACAGGCCGCCGCCGGCATTGAGGGTGTCCTCGACGTGCGACTGCACGGTATCGGTGTTGTCGAGCACTGCGGCCACGCCGCCCTGGGCCCAGAAGGTAGAGCCGTTGGCCAGGTCGCCTTTGCTGAGTACGGCGATGCGCAGGTGGCCGGGGAGGTTCAGTGCCAGGCTCAGACCAGCCGCACCACTGCCGATCACCAGGACATCATGTTGGAATTGTTGGCTCATGTCGGGACACTAGTAATCTTCGAAGGGGGCACGGCACAATAGTCAAGCGCAGATGGCATTGTGAAACTATCGTGAAACCGGGCCGGGATGCCTTTATAGCAGCCCCGGGGGCCTGATTTCCAATGGCGCTTGCGGGGCAAAGACGATCTTTTCGGGAACTTTCCTCTACCCCAGGAAATCCTAAGAAGGCTGTACGCACGCCACATTTTGCCGCGGCGACGCAGGGCGGCGGCCCTTTGCTTGGGCTCAGACCTGCGTACTGAAACCTGATTATCGACGCAGCCGGCCGTGACCGCGCTGCGCCTTTCGTGCGAGCCGACCAAGGGCCGCAGGAAACTTGCTTGGAGGGGAGAACTTTTGCGTAAAGCCCGAGTCTATGGTTGCAAGCCTGAACGATGCTTGTCGCAACGCTCCTTCGAGTTCACTGAGGAGTGTTCATGCTAACCCAGGAAGAGGATCAGCAGCTTGTCGAGCGCGTGCAGCGCGGCGACAGGCGAGCGTTCGATCTGTTGGTGCTGAAGTATCAGCACAAGATTCTCGGGTTGATCGTGCGTTTCGTACACGACACCCATGAAGCGCAGGACGTGGCGCAGGAAGCCTTCATCAAGGCATACCGGGCGCTGGGGAATTTCCGCGGTGACAGCGCGTTCTACACGTGGCTTTACCGCATCGCCATCAACACGGCGAAAAACTATCTGGTGTCCCGTGGAAGACGGCCGCCAGACAGTGATGTGAGCTCCGAGGATGCGGAGTTTTACGACGGCGATCATGGTCTCAAGGATCTCGAGTCCCCAGAACGCGCTTTGTTGCGGGATGAAATCGAAGGCACAGTCCATCGCACCATCCAGCAACTGCCGGAAGACCTGCGCACGGCGTTGACGCTGCGCGAGTTCGATGGTCTGAGTTACGAGGACATTGCCAGTGTCATGCAATGTCCGGTGGGTACCGTGCGCTCCCGGATTTTCCGCGCTCGGGAGGCCATAGACAAAGCCCTGCAACCGCTGTTGCAGGAAACCTGAGACAGCGGCGACAGCCAAGAGAGGAACCGCCATGAGTCGTGAAGCTTTGCAGGAATCGCTGTCCGCGGTAATGGATAACGAAGCGGACGAACTGGAACTGCGTCGAGTGCTCAATGCCGTCGACGATTCCGAAACCCGTGCCACCTGGTCGCGCTACCAGGTCGCTCGCGCAGCGATGCACAAGGAACTGCTGTTGCCCAAGCTGGATATCGCCTCGGCGGTTTCCGCAGCATTGGCCGACGAGGCGGTGCCTGCCAAGGTCAAGCAAGGCCCGTGGCGCAGCATTGGCCGCCTGGCCGTGGCTGCCTCGGTGACTGTTGCCGTGCTGGCTGGCGTGCGTTTCTACAACCAGGACGAGATTACTGGTGCCGAATTGGCGTCCCAGCAGCCTGCCCAGCAGGGGCTGAGCATGCCACAGGCACAAGGCCCCGCCGTTTTGGCAGGCTATAGTGAAAGCAGCGAACAACCGACCGGGCCGATGGCCAACGGTGTGCTGCAGAACCAGGCTGGCTGGGATCAGCGTCTGCCAGGTTACCTGCGCCAGCATGCTCAGGAGTCCGCGCTCAAAGGCACCGAGACCGCTCTGCCTTACGCACGCGCTGCCAGCCTGGAAAACCGCTAGTAAGGAGGATCATGCGCGCGCTACCTCTCCTGTCGCTGCTGCTTGGCAGCAGCCTGACGGTGCAGGCCTACGCGGCCAACTCCACGCCCGAGGCGAGCGAGTGGCTGAACAAGCTGGCACAGGCTGAACAAAGGCAGAGTTACCAGGGGTCGTTCGTCTACGAGCGCAATGGCAGCTTCTCCACACACGATATCTGGCATCGCGTCCAGGACGGCAAGGTCAGCGAGCGGTTACTCCAGCTCGATGGCGCTGCCCAGGAAATCGTGCGTGTCGATGGCAAGGTGCAATGCGTCAGTGGCGCCTTGGTCAGCGGTGTGACCGCACCGCCCGACGCCGCCCCGCGCATGCTCGACCCTTTGAAGCTGATGAGCTGGTACGACCTGAGCGTGGCAGGCAAGTCACGCGTCGCCGGGCGCGACGCGGTGATTGTGACCCTCACCCCGCGTGATCAGCATCGCTACGCCTTCGAGCTTCACCTGGACCGCCAAACCGGCTTGCCGCTGCGCTCGTTGATGCTCAACGAAAAGGGGCAGCTGCTCGAGCGCTTCCAGATGACCCGCCTCGACACCGATGACCTGCCGAGTGACGCCGACCTCAGTGCCAGTGCCGCCTGCAAGCCGATCGAGCGGGTGGTCGCCAGTACTCCGCAGGCCGTTGCCGGTTGGCGCTCGGACTGGCTGCCGCCAGGCTTCGAGCTGATCAACAGCAGTGTGCGCCGTGATCCGGACCGCAAAAGTACCATCAGCAGCCTGATGTATGACGATGGCCTGACGCGCTTCTCGGTGTTCCTCGAGCCGATCAGCGACAATTCAGGCACCGATACCCGCACTCAGCTCGGCCCGACCGTAGCGGTCTCGCGCCATCTCAACACGCCCAAGGGCAAAGTGATGGTCACCGTGGTCGGCGAGATTCCACTGGGTACCGCCGAGCGTGTGGCGTTGTCGATGCGGGCCCAGGATGCTCAGGCGCGTCAGTAACGGCGCTTCATGAAAGCTTCTGTTACACAGTGCTGACAGGAAATTAACCCATTGTCATTTGCAATCCAGCCATAAATTTTCTATAGGTCAGGCTCTTCTGGGAGTCTGGCCTTTTCTGCGTCTGCTGGGCCTAACTGCTAACTACGCTCGTTGTAACGGGAGCCGTATGTCAATACCACGCTTGAAACCCTACCTATCGATGTTCGCCGCTGTGCTGATGCTCGGCCAGGTGCTCACCGCCCAAGCCCAGGAAGCCCTGCCCGACTTCACGACCCTGGTCGAGCAGGCCTCGCCGGCGGTGGTCAACATCAGTACCAAGCAGAAACTGCCGGACCGCCGTATCGCCGCCGGGCAGATGCCCGACCTCGAAGGCCTGCCGCCGATGTTCCGCGAGTTCTTCGAGCGCAACATGCCACAGCAGCCGCGCTCGCCTCGGGGGGATCGCCAGCGCGAAGCGCAGTCGCTGGGCTCGGGCTTCATCATTTCCAGCGATGGCTATGTGCTGACCAACAACCATGTGGTCGCCGACGCCGACGAAATCATCGTTCGCCTCTCCGACCGCAGCGAGCTGCAGGCCAAGCTGGTCGGCACCGATCCGCGTACCGACGTGGCCCTGCTCAAGGTCGAAGGCAAGAACCTGCCGACCGTCAAACTGGGCGATTCGGAAAAGCTCAAGGTGGGTGAGTGGGTGCTGGCCATCGGTTCGCCGTTCGGCTTCGACCATTCGGTAACCAAGGGCATCGTCAGTGCCAAGGGCCGTACCCTGCCCAACGACACCTATGTGCCGTTCATCCAGACCGACGTGGCGATCAACCCGGGCAACTCCGGCGGCCCGCTGTTCAACATGAATGGCGAGGTGGTCGGTATCAACTCGCAGATCTTCACCCGTTCCGGCGGGTTCATGGGCCTGTCCTTCGCCATCCCGATCGACGTGGCGATCGACGTTTCCAACCAGCTGAAGAAAGACGGCAAAGTCAGCCGCGGCTGGCTGGGCGTGGTGATCCAGGAGGTCAACAAGGACCTGGCTGAATCCTTCGGCCTCGACAAGCCGGCTGGCGCCCTGGTAGCCCAGGTGCTGGAAGACGGCCCGGCGGCCAAGGGTGGCCTGCAGGTGGGCGACGTGATCCTGAGCATGAATGGCCAGCCGATCGTCATGTCGGCCGACCTGCCGCACCTGGTTGGCAGCCTCAAGGATGGCGCCAAGGCCAAGCTTGAGATCATCCGCAATGGCAAGCGCCAGAACCTCGATGTCACCGTCGGCGCCCTGCCGGATGAAGAGGCTGACATCGGCACCGGTGCCCAGGGCAGCGTCGAACGCAGCAGCAACCGTCTGGGTGTGTCCGTGACCGACCTGACCGCTGAGCAGAAAAAATCCCTGGAGCTCAAGGGCGGCGTGGTGATCAAGGAGGTCCAGGACGGCCCGGCAGCATTGATCGGCCTGCGTCCGGGCGATGTCATCAGCCACCTGAACAACCAGGCCATCGGTTCGGCCAAGGAATTCACCGAAATTGCCAAGGACCTGCCGAAGAACCGTTCGGTGTCGATGCGCGTGCTGCGTCAGGGGCGCGCAAGCTTCATCACCTTCAAGCTGGCTGAATAAGCGGATTGTGGGGTAGGAAAAGGGCAGCTTCGGCTGCCCTTTTTACGTAGCAGTCAGTATCACAAAGCTCTAGGTGGGAGCGGGCTTGCCCCGCGATGAGGCCCGATCAGGCAGTGCGAGTGCCTGATCGGGCCTCATCGCGGGGCAAGCCCACTCCCACAAGGGATGCAGGCAGGCCGATAGAGGAATCTCCCATATCCCTGCGGCTTGAGGTACAATTCCCGGCTATTTTTCGGCGGGCGTCCGGCTCGCAGCCTTTTCGAGTGTTGACCCGTGAGTGATTTGAGTCATATCCGCAATTTCTCCATCATCGCCCACATCGACCATGGCAAGTCGACGCTGGCCGACCGTTTCATCCAGATGTGCGGTGGCCTGACGGCGCGCGAAATGGAGGCCCAGGTCCTCGATTCCATGGACCTGGAGCGCGAGCGCGGGATCACCATCAAGGCCCACAGCGTCACCCTGCACTACAAGGCGCAGGACGGTAAAACCTACCAGCTGAACTTCATCGACACCCCCGGCCACGTTGACTTCACCTATGAAGTTTCGCGTTCGCTGGCAGCGTGCGAGGGTGCACTGCTGGTGGTGGATGCTGGCCAGGGCGTAGAAGCCCAGTCCGTCGCCAACTGCTACACCGCCATCGAGCAAGGCCTCGAGGTAATGCCGGTCCTGAACAAGATGGACCTGCCCCAGGCCGACCCGGACCGTGTCAAGGACGAGATCGAGAAGATCATCGGCATCGACGCCACCGACGCCGTGGCGTGCAGCGCCAAGAGCGGCATGGGCGTGGACGAGGTGCTCGAGCGCCTGGTGCAGACCATCCCCGCGCCGCAAGGCGAGATCGACGCGCCGCTGCAGGCGCTGATCATCGACTCCTGGTTCGACAACTACCTGGGCGTGGTCTCGCTGGTGCGCGTGCGCCAGGGCCGCGTCAAGAAAGGCGACAAGATCCTGGTCAAGTCCACCGGCAAGGTGCACCTGGTCGACAGCGTCGGCGTGTTCACGCCCAAGCACACCCAGACCGCCGACCTCAAAGCCGGTGAAGTGGGCTTCATCATCGCCAGCATCAAGGACATCCATGGTGCGCCGGTCGGTGACACCCTGACCCTGTCCTCGACCCCAGAGGTCGAAGTGCTCGCAGGCTTCAAGAAAATCCAGCCACAGGTCTACGCCGGCCTGTTCCCGGTAAGCTCCGACGATTTCGAAGACTTCCGTGACGCGCTGCAGAAGCTCACCCTGAACGATTCGTCGCTGCAATACATGCCGGAAAGCTCCGACGCCCTGGGCTTCGGCTTCCGTTGCGGCTTCCTCGGCATGCTGCACATGGAGATCATCCAGGAGCGCCTGGAGCGCGAATACGACCTGGACCTGATCACCACCGCGCCAAGCGTGATCTACGAGCTGGAGCTCAAGACCGGCGAAACCATCGTTGTCGACAACCCGTCGAAGTTGCCGGACGTGTCGTCGGTCGCCGATTTCCGCGAACCGATCGTCACCGCCACCATCCTGGTACCCCAGGAACACCTGGGCAACGTCATCACCCTGTGCATCGAGAAGCGTGGCGTGCAGCGCGACATGCAGTTCCTCGGCAGCCAGGTGCAGGTGCGCTACGACCTGCCGATGAACGAAGTGGTGCTGGACTTCTTCGACCGCCTCAAGTCCACCAGCCGCGGCTACGCCTCGCTGGACTATCATTTCGACCGCTACCAGTCGGCCAACCTGGTCAAGCTGGACGTGCTGATCAACGGTGACAAGGTCGATGCCCTGGCACTGATCGTGCACCGCGACAACGCCGCCTACAAAGGCCGTGCGTTGACCGAGAAGATGAAGGAGCTGATCCCTCGGCAGATGTTCGACGTGGCGATCCAGGCAGCCATTGGCGGCCAGATCATTGCGCGGACAACCGTCAAGGCGCTCAGAAAGAACGTACTGGCCAAGTGCTACGGTGGCGACGTGAGCCGTAAGAAGAAGCTGCTGGAGAAGCAGAAGGCCGGTAAGAAACGCATGAAACAGGTCGGTAACGTGGAAATTCCACAGGAAGCCTTCCTCGCCGTGCTCAGGTTGGATAGCTAGGTCCTATGTCGCTAAATTTCCCGCTGTTGCTCGTCATCGCCGTTGCCGTCTGCGGCCTGTTGGGTCTGATCGACCTGCTGTTCCTGGCCCCGCGCCGGCGTGCGGCGATCGCCAACTACCAGGGCAGCGTCAGCCAGCCAGAAATGGCCGTGGTCGAACGCCTGAACAAGGAGCCGTTGCTGGTCGAGTACGGCAAGTCGTTCTTCCCGGTGCTGTTCATCGTGCTGGTGCTGCGCTCGTTCCTGGTTGAGCCGTTCCAGATCCCGTCGGGTTCGATGAAACCGACCCTGGAAGTGGGCGACTTCATCCTGGTGAACAAGTTCTCCTACGGCATCCGCCTGCCGGTGATCGACAAGAAAGTCATCGAAGTCGGTGACCCGCAGCGCGGCGATGTCATGGTGTTCCGCTACCCCAGCGACCCGAACGTCAACTACATCAAGCGGGTGATCGGCCTGCCGGGCGACCAGATCCGCTACACCAACGACAAGCGCCTGTTCGTCAATGGCCAGGCGGTTGCCGAGCAACTGGTCGGCAGCGAGCCGGGGACCTTGGGCAGCGCCGAGCTGTACAAGGAAAAACTCGGTGAAGTCGAGCACCTGATCCGCAAGGAAATGACCCGCTACCGCATGCCGCCGGACCAGCAATGGACCGTGCCGGCCGGGCATTACTTCATGATGGGTGACAACCGCGACAACTCCAACGACAGCCGCTACTGGGATGATCCGAACATCCCCAAAGAGCTGCACGGCATGGTCCCTGACCGGAACATCGTCGGCAAGGCATTCGCCGTTTGGATGAGCTGGCCTGAGCCGAAACTCAGCCACCTGCCCAACCTGTCGCGGGTCGGCCTGATCCACTAAGTATCGACGGCGCTGTCTGCGGACAGCGCCGATTGCTTTTCTGACATAGGCTGTGTTCTCAGGGAATGAGAGGTTTCGCCATTTTGATGCCGGACCACAGCCAAACCGTCTTTCAGGATGTTGATTTGAACAACGCGTTGAACATTGTACGGGTGGCCCCATGAGTGCTTCCCTTGCCCGCCTGGAGCGCAAGCTCGGCTACACCTTCAAGGATCAGGACCAGATGCTGCTGGCCCTGACCCATCGCAGTTATGCCGGGCGCAACAACGAGCGCCTGGAATTCCTTGGCGATGCCATTCTCAACTTCGTGGTCGGCGAAGCGCTGTTCGAGCGCTTCCCGCAGGCCCGGGAAGGCCAGCTGTCGCGCCTGCGAGCGCGCCTGGTCAAGGGTGAAACCCTGGCCCGCCTGGCCCGTGGCTTCGACCTTGGCGAGTACCTGCGCCTGGGCTCTGGCGAGCTCAAGAGCGGCGGTTTCCGCCGCGAGTCGATCCTCGCCGACGCCCTCGAAGCGCTCATCGGCGCCATCTACCAGGACGCCGACATGCAGACTGCGCGCGAGCGCATCCTGGCCTGGCTGACCGACGAGTTCGAAGGCCTGACCCTGGTCGACACCAACAAAGACCCCAAGACCCGCCTGCAGGAGTTTCTGCAGTCGCGAGCCTGCGAGCTGCCACGTTACGAAGTGGTGGACATCCAGGGCGAACCGCACTGCCGGACCTTCCTCGTCGAATGCGAAGTGGTCCTGCTGAACAAGAAAAGCCGTGGCCAGGGCGTAAGCCGGCGTATTGCCGAACAGGTCGCCGCCGCCGCCGCATTGATCGCCCTGGGCGTGGAGAATGGCAATGACTGAGAACACTTCGACCCGCTGCGGCTATGTCGCCATCGTCGGCCGCCCCAACGTCGGCAAGTCGACGCTGCTCAACCACATCCTCGGCCAGAAGCTGGCGATCACCTCGCGCAAGCCGCAGACCACCCGCCACAACATGCTCGGCATCAAGACCGAAGGTGATGTGCAGGCGATCTACGTCGACACCCCCGGCATGCACAAGGCGAACGACAAGGCGCTCAACCGCTACATGAACCGCAACGCCTCGGCGGCCTTGAAAGATGTCGACGTGGTGATCTTCGTGGTTGACCGCACCCGCTGGACCGATGAGGACCAGCTGGTGCTCGAGCGCGTTCAGTACGTGACCGGCCCGGTGATCCTGGCGGTCAACAAGACCGACCGCATGGACGAGAAGGGCGACCTGATCCCGCACCTGCAGTGGCTGCAAGAGCAACTGCCGAACGCCGAGATCGTGCCGATCTCGGCCCAGCAGGGGCACAACCTCGAGTCGCTGGAAGCGCTGATCGCCAAGCACCTGCCGGAGAACGACCACTTCTTCCCGGAAGACCAGATCACCGACCGCAGCAGCCGCTTCCTCGCCGCTGAGCTGGTACGCGAAAAGATCATGCGCCAGCTGGGTGCGGAGCTGCCGTACCAGATCACCGTGGAAATCGAGGAATTCAAGCAGCAGGGCCATGTGTTGCACATCCATGCGCTGATCCTGGTCGAGCGTGACGGCCAGAAGAAGATCATCATCGGCGACAAGGGCGAGCGCATCAAACGCATCGGCTCCGACGCGCGCAAGGACATGGAAACGCTGTTCGACGCCAAGGTGATGCTCAACCTCTGGGTCAAGGTCAAAGGCGGCTGGTCCGACGACGAGCGTGCCCTGCGTTCGCTGGGCTACGGCGACCTGTAAGCCTCCCAGGCACACCTGCTTTCCCTGTGGGAGCGGGTTTACCCGCGAATGCGATAGTGGATTCACTGACGCTTTCGCGGGTAAACCCGCTCCCACAGGTGCATATGGCCCTCAGAGATAGCGTATGGACCAACCCACCCCCCAGCCGGCGTACGTGCTGCACAGCCGCCCCTACAAGGAAACCAGCGCCCTGGTGGATTTCCTCACGCCCCAGGGGCGGGTGCGTGCGGTACTGCGCCGTGCGCGGGGCAAGGGCGGCAGCCAGGTGCGGCCGTTCGTGCCACTGGAAGTGGAACTGCGCGGACGTGGTGAGCTGAAGACCGTATGGCGCCTGGACAGCAACGGCATCGCGGCCTGGCTGCATGGCGATGCGCTGTTCAGCGGCCTCTACCTCAACGAACTGTTGATGCGCCTGTTGCCCGCCGAGGCACCGCAGCCAGCGCTGTTCGAGCATTACACCCTGACCCTGCAAGCCCTGGCCGCCGGCCGACCGCTGGAGCCGCTGCTGCGCTCGTTCGAATGGCGGTTGCTGGACGAGCTGGGTTACGCCTTCTCGCTGGAGCACGACGTGAATGACGACCCGGTCGTCGCCGAGGGCCTGTATCGCCTGCAGGTGGATGCCGGCCTGCAACGGGTCGAGCTGTTCCAGCCCGGGTTGTTCAACGGGACCGAGTTGCAGGCCCTGGCCCAGGCCGACTGGGACGCCCCCGGCGCCTTGCTCGCCGCCAAGCGCCTGATGCGCCAGGCCCTGGCGGTGCACCTGGGGCCCAAGCCACTGGTCAGCCGGGAACTGTTTCGCAAGCGCTGATCAGCACGTATGCTGTGGCCCTCAACTTTCAGGAGTGCCCCTTCGTGACTCACAGCAACCGCATGCTTCTCGGCGTCAACATCGACCACGTGGCGACCTTGCGCCAGGCCCGGGGCACCCGCTATCCAGACCCGGTCAAGGCCGCGCTGGACGCCGAGGAAGCGGGCGCCGACGGCATCACCGTGCACCTGCGTGAAGACCGCCGGCACATCCAGGAGCGCGATGTGCTGGTGCTCAAGGATGTGCTGCAGACCCGCATGAACTTCGAGATGGGCGTCACCGAAGAGATGATGCTGTTCGCCGAGAAGATCCGCCCGGCGCATATCTGCCTGGTCCCGGAAACCCGTCAGGAGCTGACCACCGAAGGTGGCCTGGACGTGGCCGGCCAGGAGGCGCGGATCAAGGCCGCGGTCGAGCGCCTGTCGCGCACCGGCGCCGAAGTGTCGCTGTTCATCGATGCCGACGAGCGCCAGATCGAGGCCTCGCGTCGGGTGGGTGCACCGGCCATCGAACTGCACACTGGCCGTTACGCGGATGCCGAGACGCCGACCGAGGTGGCCGAAGAGCTCAAGCGCATCGTCGATGGCGTGGCGTTCGGTATTGGCCAGGGGCTGATCGTCAACGCAGGCCACGGGCTGCATTACCACAACGTCGAAGCCGTTGCCGCGATCAAGGGCATCAACGAGCTGAACATCGGCCATGCGCTGGTGGCCCATGCGCTGTTCGTCGGCTTCAAGGCCGCCGTGGCCGAGATGAAAGCGCTGATCGTCGCCGCTTCGCGCTGAGCCATCGCGGGGCAAGCCGGTGCGCCGAACCGCCGCTCCCACGCTTGCACAACTGTGGGAGCGGCTTCACCCGCGAACACGGGCATAGCCCGTGCCAGGCACCGAGGTGTCATCTTCGCGGGTAAACCCGCTCCCACAGACCGAGTGCAGATCTTGAGTTCGGCGCGCTCAGGTGGGGCTTGTCCCGCGAATGTTTACTCTGCCTTGAATACGAGGGTAAAGCGGGTCGGCCCTTCGGCCTGGCTCAGCACCTCAACCCGCCCCCCATGCAACTGCATGATCGACTTCACGATCGCCAACCCCAGCCCGGTCCCGCCCTCAAGACGTGACCGCCCGCTGCCAGCCCGGTAGAAACGCTCGAACAGGTGCGGCAGATGCGCCTCGCCAATGCCAGCCCCCTGATTTTCCACCCAGACCCCGACTTCATCGCCCAGCCGCTCGATCCCCACGGTCACCTTTTGCGCTTGCGGGCTATGCCGGATCGCATTGCTCAGCAAGTTCGACAGCGCCCGCTGGAACATCAGCCTATCCGCCCGAGCCGTGCCCCAGCCTTGCAGTTCCAGGGTGATGCCCTTGAGCTCGGCGCTGAAGGCAAACAGCTCACTCACCCGGGCCACCTCGTCGGCCAGTGCCACCGGCTGCAGCGCAACCTGGCTCTGCGGCTGGCTGACCTGGGCGAGGAACAGCATGTCGTTGATGATGCGGTTGAGCCGGGTCAGCTCCTCGACACTGTCCTCCAGCGCTTCACGGTACTTGTCGCCATCGCGCTCGCGGGCCAGGGTCACCTGGGCCTTGCCCATCAGGTTGCCGATCGGTGTGCGCAATTCGTGGGCCAGGTCGTCGGAGAACTGCGACAACTGGCGCACGCCCTGATCGAGGCGGTCGAGCATGACGTTTATCGCCCGGGCCAGGTCGGCCAGCTCGGTCGGCAGGCCCTCCACCGGCAAGCGGTGGTCGAGGTCCTGGGCCGACACTTGCCCGGCGATGCGGCGAAAGTGACGCAGCGGGCGCAGGTCGCGCTGCACCAGCTTCCAGGCAGCGATGCCGATCAGCAGCAGCAACAGCGGCAAGGCGAGCAGGGTCGAATGCAGGTAGGCCTGCAGCAGGGCGTTGTCGTCGCCGCGGTTGAGCGACATCAGCACATTCACCGGGGTGTCGTCGCGCAGCAGCATCAGGCGGCTGGCGGTGAGCACCTCGTTGCCTTGATCGTCGCGCCATTCGTGGAACACCAGCCGGGGGCTCGCGGCCATTTCCAGCAGGTGCCGGGATTGCAGGGCCGGGCCAAGGCTGAGCAGGGCCGGGTGACGGCCGCTGGTGGCCATGACGCTGAGGCTCAGGTTGTCATGGCCCATTACCAGGTCGAGCAACGGGTGAGCGCGGGTGCCGAGGTCGTCGCTGCGCAGGTCCACCCGCAGGTTGTGCTCGACCTGCAGCATCTTGCGCGCCAGGTCCTTGCGCGCACGGCTGTCCAGCTCGTGGTCGAGGGCGAACACCGCCAGGGTGGCCAGCAGCAGCACCAAGGCTGCGCCCATCAGGGTGACGGTCAGGCCGAGGCGCAGCGACAGGGTGGCGCGCTTCACGCCCGCGCCTCGAGCACATAGCCGACGCCACGCAGGGTGTGGATCAGCTTGTCCTCGAAGGGGTCGTCGATCTTCGCCCGCAGGCGGCGGATCGACACCTCGACCACGTTGGTGTCGCAATCGAAGTTCATGTCCCACACCAGCGAAATGATCTGCGTGCGCGACAGCACTTCGCCGCTCTGGCGCATCAGCAGGTGCAGCAGGGCGAACTCCTTGGCGGTCAGGTCGATGCGCTGGCCGCCGCGGAAGGCGCGGTGGCGGCCGGGGTCGAGCTCAAGGTCGGCGACCTTCAGGGTGCTTGGTTGCAGGCGCTGGTCGTTGCGCCGCAGCAGGCTGCGGATGCGTGCCAGCAGCTCGGGGAATTCGAAGGGTTTGAGCAGGTAGTCGTCGGCGCCCAGGTCCAGGCCCTTGACCCGATCGGCAAGGCGGCCGTGGGCGGTGAGCATCATGATCCGGGTGGACGACTCGGCGCGCAGGCGCTGCAGCACGCTCCAGCCATCGAGCTCGGGCAGGTTGACGTCGAGGATCACCAGGTCGTAGGGCTGCTGGCGGGCCAGGTGCAAGCCGTCGGTGCCGGTATGGGCGCAGTCGACCACGTAGCCGTTCTCGCGCAGGCCTTGCTGCAGGTAGTCGGCGGTACGGGGTTCGTCCTCGATGATCAGTAGGCGCATGGTGGGCTCGGGTTACGGAAAGGGGGCGATTCTCGACCCTGTAGTGACATCAGGGTCAAGCGGTGAGGATGTTACTGGATGCGAATGGGTAAACGGCGGGGATAACGGATTTGTAATACGCGGGTCATGTGCGTGACAGGCCTGGTCCATTGATTTCGTGGGAGCGGGCTTGCCCCGCGAAGGGGCCGCCTTGCAAGACTGTAATGTCCTGCTCACCTTGGCGTTAGCTGCCCCTTGCGATGATGGCCCTGTCGATACGGTTATCACGAGGCAAGCACGATGAACCTGAGCAAATACCTGCTGCTGGCGATCCTCGCCCTGGGCAGCACCAGCGTTTTCGCCGAGGGTGGCGCGGAGCGTTCGAAGCAGTTCTGGCAGGCGTTCCGCGAGGACCAGGCACGCCTGTACGGCGACAAGCAAGAGGCCATGGCCGAGCGTGAGCGCAAAGCCGAAGAGAAGGCCCGCGAGTTGGCCAAGGATTGAGTGACCGCCACCTGCGCCGCGACAGCTCCTCGCCGCGGGTGTATTCAGGCGCCCCTTCAGGGTAATGCCAGTCAGTCAAGCCAATTGGGGTCGCTGCGCGACCCTTCGCGAGTAAACTCGCTCCCACAGGGCATCGAGATCCTGTGGGAGCGGGTTTACCCGCGAAGGGCTGCAAAGCAGCCCCAACAAGTGCGATGAAGCGCTAACTGTCTGGCATTACCCTTTCAGGGCGCCTTTTTTATTTGCGCGCCAGCAGCGTGGCGCGGCGCGGGGCCGGCAGGCCTTCGACGGTCTTGCCGTGGTCGTTCGGGTCGAGGAAGTCGCCCAGCGACTGGTAGCGCATCCACTCGGTGCTGCGCTGCTCCTCGACGCTGGTAACGCTGACATCGACGCAGCGCACATCGCTGAACCCCGCGCGGCGCAGCCAGCGCTCCAGCGCCGGCACCGACGGCAGGAACCACACGTTGCGCATCTGCGCATAACGGTCCTCGGGCACCAGCACCTGGTTTTCATCGCCCTCGATCACCAGGGTTTCCAGCACCAACTCGCCACCTTTCACCAGGCAGTCCTTGAGCGCCAGCAGGTGCTCGATGGGCGAACGGCGGTGGTAGAACACGCCCATGGAGAACACCGTGTCGAAACCTTCCAGGTTGGCCGGCAGCTCCTCCAGGGCAAACGGCAGGTGCCAGGCCGGCAAGTCCGGCAGGTACTGCTGCACCGCCTGGAACTGGCAGAAGAACAGCCAGTTGGGGTCGACCCCGATGACCATGTCGGCACCGGCGCCGAGCATGCGCCACTGGTAGTAGCCGTTGCCGCAACCCACATCGAGTACGCGCTTGCCCTTAAGGTCCAGGTGCGGGCCGACCCGCGACCATTTCCAGTCCGAGCGCCATTCGGTGTCGACGTGCACGCCGAACAGGTCGAACGGCCCCTTGCGCCAAGGCGACAACCCCATCAAGGCCTGGCGCATCTGCTCCCGGGTGGCGTCGTCGCAGTCGCAGTCCAGGCGCAGGCCGTCGACCAGGTCGATCTCGCTTGGCGTCAGTCGTGGCAGCGCTTCGAGCGCGCCGCGCCAGCGGTCGAGGTCGCCGTGGCCCTTTTCCAGCTTGGTTTGCAGTTGTGCCTGCAGGCCTTGGGACCAGGTGGCGAGAGGCGTGCCCGCCAGGCGGCGGACGAGGGGGGACAGATCGATCATGGCAGGGCTATCAGCGAGGCGAAGTTAAGGCATTGGAACCAGGGCACGACCTTGGAGAAGCCGGCGGCGCGCAGGCGCTCGGCATGGGTTTCCAACGTATCGGGCTTCATCACGTTTTCGATGGCGCTGCGCTTCTGGGCGATTTCCAGTTCGCTGTAGCCATTGGCCCGCTTGAAGTCCAGGTGCAGGTCGTTGAGCAGTTGCTGTTGCTGGTCGTCGGCGAAGCGCAGCTTTTCCGAGAGGATCAGCGCACCGCCCGGCAGCAGCGCCTGGCGAATACGGCCGAGCAACTCCAGGCGCTGTTCGGGGGCGATGAACTGCAGGGTGAAGTTCATCGCCACCACCGAGGCGGGCTCGAACGGCAACGACAGGATGTCGGCCTCCAGCACCTGTACCGGCAACAGCTCCTGGAACATCGAATCCTGGGCCGTGAGGTACTGGCGGCAGCGCTCGACCATGGCCGCGGAGTTGTCCACGGCAATCACCCGGCAACCCTCGGTGCGCACATGCCGGCGCAGGGCCTGGGTCACCGCGCCCAGCGAGGCGCCGAGGTCGTACAGCGCTGTATTCGGCTGGGCGAAGCGCGCGGCCAGCACGCCGAGGTTCTCGACGATGGTCGGGTAACCGGGCACCGAGCGCTTGATCATGTCCGGGAACACTTGCACCACGTCCTCGTTGAAAACGAAGTCGGGTACCTGCTCCAGGGGCTGGGCGAAAAGGCGGTCGGGTTGTTTGCTCACGAAGGGTCCGGGCGGCTGGCAATCTACAGGGGCGGCATTCTAGCCAAACCACGGCAAGCTTGCATGACTGGCTGACCGGCGCTGCTGGCTCACTTGACCCGAATGGCGCAATCGAAGGTCTGCACCGGGCGCACTTCCGGGGCCCAGGGCTGCTGGTAGACCAGGATCAGGTGGCCCTCGCCGGCGGCCTTGGCCTGGAAGCGCCAGGTGGAGGTCCCGCCGCTGCCGACGATACCGGCTTCCTCGGGGGTGCTGTAGACCTCGGGGCCGAGGGCCCGG
Organism: Pseudomonas sichuanensis; assembly: GCF_024749065.1. NCBI lineage: Bacteria > Pseudomonadati > Pseudomonadota > Gammaproteobacteria > Pseudomonadales > Pseudomonadaceae > Pseudomonas > Pseudomonas sichuanensis. The sequence continues at coordinate 1,196,685 of NZ_CP087185.1, forward strand.
AGGATTTCCGGGGCCGGGTTCTGCAACAGCCAGCGGTAACCGGTGCTGGGGTTGCTGGGCAGGGTGAGGGTCATGGTCTGGCCAACCTGCAGGCGCGTCGGGCATTCGCTTTCGGCGTCCAGTTCGACGTTGCGTTGCGGCTGTTGCGCACAGGCGGTGAGCAGGGCGAGGCCCAAGGGAACGAGCAGACGAGGGAGGGTCATGTTGGCTCCGGAGGCTGAATTTGCCAGAGGATAACCGAAGTTGTGCTGCCTGTGCCGGCCTCATCGCGGGGCAAGCCCGCTCCCACAGATCATGGCACCTGTGGGAGCGGGCTTGCCCCGCGATCGGGATCGGTCAGAACAACACTTTCGCCACGTCGGCAAAGCGCTTGGCGAAGTGCACGGTCAGCCCTTCCTTCAGATACTCCGGCAACTCGGCGAAATCGCCACGGTTGGCCTCGGGCAGGATCAGCTCGAAGATTTTCTGCCGCCGCGCGGCAATCACCTTCTCGCGCACGCCGCCAATCGGCAGCACCTGCCCGGTCAGGGTCAACTCGCCGGTCATGGCCACGCCTTTCTTCGGCACCTGGTCACGGGCCAGCGACAACAGCGCGCTGGCCATGGTCACACCAGCGCTGGGGCCATCCTTGGGGGTGGCGCCTTCGGGCACGTGCAGGTGAATGAAGGCCTCGTTGAAGAAGCCTGGCGTGCCACCGTACTGCTTCAGGTTGGAGCTGACATAGCTGTAGGCGATTTCTGCCGACTCCTTCATCACATCCCCCAACTGGCCGGTAAGCTTGAGGCCGCGGTTGAGGGTGTGGATGCACGTGGCCTCGATCGGCAGGGTGGCGCCGCCCATGCTGGTCCAGGCCAGGCCGGTGATCACGCCCTTGCCGGCCAGCACCTGTTCGCTGCGGAACACCGGCATGCCGAGGGCTGGCTCGAGCTCCTTGTTGCCGATCTTCAGTTTGGCGCCCGGGTCTTCCAACAGCTTGACCACCGCCTTGCGCACCAGCTTGCCCAGTTGTTTCTCCAGCTGGCGCACGCCAGCCTCGCGGGCATAGCCCTCGATCACCGTTCGCAGGGCGCTGTCGCTGATGCTCAGGCTGCTCTTCGAGACACCGGCCTTTTCCAGCTGCTTGGGCCACAGGTGGCGCTTGGCGATGGCCAGTTTTTCTTCGGTGATGTAGCCGGACAGGCGGATCACTTCCATACGGTCGAGCAACGGCCCGGGGATCGAGTCCAGGGTGTTGGCGGTGCAGACGAACAACACTTTGGACAGGTCCAGGCGCAGGTCCAGGTAGTGGTCGAGGAAATCGACGTTCTGCTCGGGGTCGAGGGTTTCCAGCAGCGCCGAGGCGGGGTCGCCCTGGTAGCTCTGGCCCATCTTGTCGATCTCATCGAGCATGATCACCGGGTTCATCACCTCGACCTCCTTCAGCGCCTGCACCAGCTTGCCCGGCTGGGCGCCGATGTAGGTGCGGCGGTGGCCCTTGATCTCGGCCTCGTCGCGCATGCCGCCGACGCTGAAGCGGTAGAACGGCCGGCCGAGGGATTCGGCGATGGACTTGCCGATGCTGGTCTTGCCCACCCCGGGCGGGCCCACCAGCAACACGATCGAGCCGCTGATCTCGCCTTTCCAGGCGCCCACGGCGAGAAATTCGAGGATGCGTTCCTTGATGTCATCGAGCCCGGCGTGATGGCGGTCCAGCACCTTGCGGGCGTGGGCAAGGTCGAGCTTGTCGTCGCCGTACACGCCCCAGGGCAGGGCGGTGGCCCAGTCCAGGTAGTTGCGGGTGACGGCGTATTCCGGCGAGCCGGTTTCGAGGATGGCCAGCTTGCCCATCTCTTCGTCGATGCGTTTTTTCGCCTGCTCGGGCAGGGTCTTGTCTTGCAGGCGTTGCTGGAACTGCTCGACATCGGCGCTGCGGTCGTCCTTGGTCAGGCCCAGCTCCTGCTGGATGACCTTGAGCTGTTCCTTGAGGAAGAATTCGCGCTGGTGCTCACCGATCTGTCGGTTCACCTCGGCGGAAATCTCGTTCTGCAGGTGCGCGACTTCGACTTCCTTGCGCAGCATTGGCAGCACCTTCTCCATGCGTTTGAGCATGGGTACGCAGTCCAGCACTTCCTGCAGCTGGCTGCCGGTGGCGGAGGTGAGCGCGGCGGCGAAATCGGTGAGCGGCGACGGGTCGTTGGGGCTGAAGCGGTTGAGGTAGTTCTTCAGCTCTTCGCTGTACAGCGGGTTGAGCGGCAGCAGCTCCTTGATCGCGTTGATCAGCGCCATGCCGTAGGCCTTCACCTCATCGGTGGGCTGCGCCGGCTGGTGCGGGTATTCGACTTCGACCAGGTAGGGCGGGCGGTGATGCTTGAGCCAGGTGCGGATGCGCACCCGGGTCAGGCCCTGGGCGACGAACTGCAGCTTGCCGCCTTCGCGGCTGGCGTGATGCACCTTCACCAGGGTGCCGTACTGGGGCAGGGCCTTGGTGTCGAAGTGGCGGTGGTCTTCGGCCGGGGTGTCCATGAAGAACAGCGCCAGCGAGTGGTGCGGGGTCTTGGCCACCAGGTCGAGGGTTTCGGCCCAGGGCTCTTCATTGACGATCACCGGCAGCACTTGCGCGGGGAAGAACGGGCGATTGTGGATCGGGATCACGTAGACCTTGTCCGGCAGTTGCTGGCCGGGCAGGGCGAGATGGTGGCCGGCGCCGGTGGCGTGGTCGGGGTGTTCGACTTCGCTGTGTTCGTCGGGGCGGTCCGGGAAATCCTGCTGGTCGCTCATGGGGCACCTGCGTGAATGGCTATGGTGCTTAGATGGGGCGGGGAGGGATGGGTTTCAAGCATTGAGCTTCTAGCCACAAGCTTCAAGCTGCAAGAGAAAAGCGCGACCGGGCTGGTTCGACGTTCTCTTGCAGCTTGCAACTTGAGGCTTGCAGCTTACTCCGCGAGTTTGTAAGCGATGATGTAATCGCCCATGCGGGTGCCCAGCGAGCCATGGCCGCCGGCGGTCACCAGCACGTACTGCTTGCCGTCCTTGCCGGTGTAGGTCATCGGCGTGGCCTGGCCGCCTGCCGGCAGGCGGGCTTTCCACAGCTCTTCACCGTTCTTCACGTCATAGGCGCGCAGGTACTGGTCCAGGGTGCCGCTGAGGAAGCCCACGCCACCGGCGGTGACGATCGAGCCGCCCATGCTCGGTACGCCCACCGGCATGCCGATCGGTACCGGGGTGCTGTCACGGGTGGTGCCGTTCTTGTGCTTCCACACCACTTTGTTGGTGAACAGGTCGATGGCGGCCACATAGCCCCAGGCCGGGGCCTGGCACGGCACGCCCAGCGGCGACATGAACGGGTGCATGGTCACGGCATACGGCGCGCCGGTGTTCGGCTGCACGCCGCTGGTCTCACTTTCGCGCTTGCTGCCTTCGGCAACCTGCTCACGCGGCACCATCTTCGACACGAAGGCCATGTAGTTGGGCGAGGTGAACAGCAGCTGGCGCACCGGGTCGACCGACACGCTGCCCCAGTTGAACACGCCGACGTTGCCCGGGTAGACCAGGCTGCCCTGCTCGGACGGCGGGGTGTACTGGCCTTCGTAGCGCAGGCTGCGGAACTGGATGCGGCAGAGCATCTGGTCGAACGGCGTGGCGCCCCACATGGCCTGTTCGGTCAGGTCGGGGCCGAGCAGGTTGAGGTCGGAGCGGGCCTGGGTCGGTGCGGTGTGGTCGCCCTTGACCGCGCCTTGCGGGACCGGGATCTCGCGGATCGGCACGATCGGCGTGCCGTCGCGGCGGTCGAGCACATACAGGCTGCCTTGCTTGGTCGGCACGATGACCGCGGGCTTGACGCCGTCGTCGGTCTTCAGGTGGACCAGGGTCGGCTGGCTGCCGACGTCCATGTCCCACAGGTCATGGTGGGTGAACTGGTAGTTCCAGCGCGCCTTGCCGGTGGCCAGGTCCAGGGCGACGATGCCGGCGCTGTACTTCTCGGCGCCCGGGGTGCGGTCGGCGCCCCACTGGTCGGGGGTCTGGTTGCCCAGCGGCAGGTAGATCATGCCGAGGTCTTCATCGACGCTGGCGATCGACCACATGTTGGCCGAATTGCGGCTGTAGAACTTGCCGTCGGCCAGGGGCTTGGTGTCGTCCGGGTTGTTGCTGTCCCAGTTCCATACCAGGTGCCCGTCGTGCACGTCATAGGCGCGGATCACCCCGGACGGCTCGTTGGTCGACTCGTTGTCGGTCACGTGGCCGCCGATGATCACCAGGCTGCGGGTGATCGCCGCCGGCGAGGTGGAGTAGTAGCCACCGGCGGTGAACGGGCCGATGCCGCGGGTCAGGTCGATCACGCCCTGGTTGGCGAAGCCTTCGCAGACCTTGCCGTTATCGGCGTTGATGGCGATCAGGCGGGCGTCGGCGGTCGGCAGGTAGAGGCGGCGCGGGCAGGCCTGGGCCACGGCTTGGCCGGCGTCGGTGATTTTCGGCGCGGGGCTGCCGTCACGGCTGACGTAGCTGTTCTCGTCGTAGTAGGAGACGCCACGGCAGGTCATGTGGGCGAAGCCCTTGAAGGTGCCGGTAGGGCTCTTGACCTGCGGGTCGAAGCGCCAGATTTCGGCGCCGGTGTCCGGGTCCAGGGCCAGCAGCCTGCTGTGGGCGGTGCAGGCATAGAGCATGCCGTTCACTTTCAGCGGGGTGTTCTGGTTGGTCAGCTCGACCGGGTCGTTCTCGGTCGGCAGGTCACCGGTGCGGATGCGCCAGGCTTCTTCCAGGCGGTAGGCGTTCTGCGGGGTGATCTGGCGCAGCGGCGAATAGCGGTCGCCGTGCTCGGTACGGCCGTAGGCCTGCCATTCACCGTCCGGCATGGCCGGTGCGGCGCTGCCCATTTCGCTGTCGTCGCGGGTGAACGCGCCACGGATTTCGCCCGGGTGGGTGAACTGGCTGGCCACGGCGGTGGCACCGGAAGCTACCACGGCCAGGCTGAGCAGGGCGGTGTTGATCCTGGAAGCCGGGCCGATCAGCGGGCGACGCGCCCACGGCAGCAGCAGCACTACGCCGATGGCGAACCAGATGGCCAGGCGTGGCACCAGCTGCCACCAATCCAGGCCGACTTCCAGCAGGGCCCAGACCGTGCTGCCCAGCAGCACCAGGCCGTACAGGCCCAGGGCGATGCGGCGCTTGGCCAGCAGCAGGATGCCGGACAGGGCAAAGCCGATCCCGGCGATCAGGTAGTAAAGCGAGCCACCCAGCTGGCTCAGCTTGATGCCGCCGGCCAGCAGGGCCAGGCCCATCAGCAACAGCAGCACGCCCATCAGGCGCGGTAGCCAGCGGGTTCCATTGTTGGCACCGTCAGTGCTCATCGTCTGTTCTCCGTAGAGTGGAAGGGGGGGTTAGAAAGTGCTCTGGATCTTCAGGCCACCGATCAGCGCGTCATCGACGTGCGACACGCCGCCCGGGTGGCGGATGTACTGCAGGTTCGGGCGCACGGTGAGCCAGTTGGCCAGGTGGATGCCGTAATAGAGTTCGGCGCTGTATTCGGTGTCCTGCACGGGCAGGTAGCCAGGGTTGTCGTAGTCGTAGAGACCGGCGGCCTGGTTGATGAGGCGGGCGTTCTTGCGATAGCCGGGGTTGACGTGCACACGGGCCAGGGCGAAACCGATGTCGTCCTTGGCGCGGGCGTCGAACGGCCCTTTGTAAACCACACCTGCCTGTACATAGTTGTCGATGGCATTGGTCTTCTTGTCGTGCACCGTGGCATTGGCGAACAGGCTCAGGCCACGCGACTGGTCGGACGCCTGCGCGGTCACCTGCTGCTGCACGCCGAGCCACAGGCCGTGCTTGCTCGAACTGCTGCGGTAGGCGGCGCCGCTGATGGCGGCCGGGGCGCCGTTGCTGTCCTTCAGAACATCCTGTGCCTTGGCATTACTGTAGTAGTAGCCGGCGCGATATTCCCCTTTCAGGCCATTGAGCCGCGGGCTCCACACCAGTTCGACCGGCATCACCGCACCTTGCGTGCCGCTGCCGCTGAGCTTGAAGCCGTTCCCCGATTCGAGGTTGGACGGGTTCTGCTCGAATACGCCGACCTGGGCATAGAGTTCGTCGTTGAGGTTGTAGCGCACGCGCAGCGCCCACTGGCTGACCGGCCAGTTGTACCAGATGCCGCCCACCCAGTTGCCGACCTGCGAGCCGCAGAACGCCAGGTTCTGGAAGTCGCAGGGGAAGCTGTTGAAGTCTTCGCCTTCGCCGAAGCGGCCGAATTTCACATCAAGCGCGCCGTCGAAGTACTTCTGCTTGATCCACATCTGCGTCAGCCGCCAGGTTTCGCCGCGGCCCCAGACTTCCTGGGCCGAGGTGAAGCCGCCGACGCGTGGGTCGTTGATGCGGTCGTTGCTGATGTTGTCGCCGTGGCGTTCGGTGACGGTCAGCTGGACCTCGGTGTCATGCCAGCCGAGGATCTTCTGCAGGTCCATGTTCACGCCGAAGGTGAACTGGTCGCTGTAGCGTGCGGCGCGGTCGTGGCTGTAGCCACCGTGCAGGTTGCTGCCCATCTCGCCGGTGTAGCCGAGGGTGAAGTCGTAGCCCTTTTCCAGCAGATCGGTGCGGGTGCCGCCCCAGTCGCCGAGCATCCAGGGGGAGTCCTTGGCGAACAGTTCGCTGGCGCTGGTGGTGGGGGACAGGCTGCCGAGCAGGGTGGCAAAGGCGAGTCCGGCGTAGCGGGTAGTGGGCAACTGGAGCATGAGATAGCGCTATCTTTTGATTGTTGAAGAAACGGCAAGCGCAACGAGGCGTGGGAGCATCGAAGGGAAAAGGCTGCGAAAGGTATTCGATGAAGCGATTCAGCTTGCGGCGGGGAGGATATAGGGGAAGTTGTAAGAAAAAAAGACAAAATGTCGCAGGGGATTGTTGCTCACCGGGTAACAGTTCGAGGCACAGGGGCCACTGTGGGAGCGGGTTTACCCGCGAATGCAATGTTGAATCCACTGCGCATTCGCGGGTAAACCCGCTCCCACAGAGGAACCTCAGAAGGAAGTGCGCAAACCAACCTCCACACTACGCCCCGGCGCCGGCGCGATATCCCGCAGGATCGAACTGGCATAACGCACCGTCTGGTCCGTCAGGTTCTCCCCCCGCACAAAGGCCAGCCACTGGCTCTGGCCGATATCGAAGCGATAACCCAGGCTGGCACCCAGGGTGGTGTAACCCTCGGTGCTGGTCTCATTGGCCGGTTTGCGGTGCTGCGAAGCGGCATGCTGCACGTCGACCCGCGCCTGCCAGCGATCCAGTTCCCACACCAGCCCGCTGTTCAGGCGCAAAGGCGCGATGCGCGGCAGTGGCTCGCCGCTGTCGAGGTTCTTCGCCCGGGTGTAATCGCCCGAAAGCTCCAGGGCGAAACTGCCGTAGCGGTTCTCCAGCAACTGCCAACGGTCCTGGGCCTCGATGCCATAGAAGCGCGCACGCACGCCCTGGTACTGGTACTCGGGGAAGCCTTCGTGCTCATGGTCATGATCATGGTCTTCGTCATGGTCATGATCGTGCCCCTCGCGCAGGTTGCCGGTACCGATCAGGCCGATGTAGTTGCGAAAGTGGCTGTAGAACACGCCGACACTGCCCTTGTGGGTGCCATTGTCGAAGCGCAGGGCCAGGTCGCCGGAGATGGCCTTCTCTTTGTTCAGGCTGGCGTCACCCACTTCATAGGCGCCGGTGGCGACGTGGGCGCCGTTGGCGTACAGCTCGTAGAAGGTCGGGGCGCGCTCGGTGTAGCCCAGGTTGGCGGCCAGCGCCCACACCGGGTCAAGCTGGTACACGGCGCCGGACGAGAGGCTGAAGGCGTTGAAGCTGCTGGCGCTGTCGGCAGCGGCGAAGGTTTCGTTGCCCTTGGCATCGGGGTCGACGCGGGTGTGCTCCAGGCGGGCGCCCAGGCTCAGGTTCAGGCGCTGCGTGGCCTGCCATTGTTCGAGCATGAACAGCGCCAGGCTGTCGGTGTCGGTGTGCGGGACGAATGCCTCTTCACCCAGGGCGGAGAATTCGTTGCGGCTGACCTGTGCGCCGATCACCCCCTCGACCGGGCCGAGCGGCTGGTGCCGCGCCTCGATGCGCGCCTCGTAGCCTTTGTTCTTGAAGGTGGTATGCACTTCGCCGCTTTCGATCTCGCGGTGCTGGTAGTCGGTGTAACCGGCATCGACCTTGACCGAGCTGAACGGGCCGTCGAGGTCGCGCAGCTCCGAGGCGAAGCCGTAGTGGTCCTGTTGCATGTCCAGGCGCACACCGGGCTCGGCCACCGAGCCGTAGTTGCTGTCGTAGCGGCTGTAGGACAGGCCGGTGTAGCCGTGATCCCAGTGGTAGCTGCCGCCGATTGCGCCACCGTCCTGGCGACCGTCGCTGTTTTCCAGGCGGTGCTTGCTGCCGGGCTCGTCGGCGTCGCGCACCTTCGAGCTGCGCGCATAACCGGGGATACGCAGGTCGTTGAACTGGCGGCTGTTGGCATCCAGGTGCAGGGCGAAGGCGCCGTTGCCGGCTTCCAGCTTGCCGGCGCTGCTGCGGGTGGTGTCGGCGCCGCCGTAGCGCAGCTCACCGGCGCCGTGGATGCCGTCGATGGGCGCGTCGGGGATGCGGTTGTCGAAGGTGTTGACCACACCGCCGATGGCGTTGCCGCCGTACAGCAAGGCGGCCGGGCCACGCACGATCTCGACCCGTTCTACGGTGACCGGGTCCAGCGGCACGGCGTGGTCATAGGACAGCGACGAGGCGTCCAGGGCACCGACGCCGTTACGCAGGATGCGGATACGGTCGCCGTCCAGGCCACGGATCACCGGGCGGCTGGCGCCGGGGCCGAACCAGGTGGAAGCCACGCCGGGCTGTTTGTTCAGGGTCTCGCCCAGGCTGCCGTGCTGCTGTTGCAGCAGCGCGTCGCCTTCGAGCACGGTACTGGGGGCGGCCAGTTGCGCGTTGCCCAGCGGGTTGGCGGTGATCACCTGGGGTTGCAGCTCGACGGCGTGGCTTGCGGGCGAGGCCAGCCACAGCGCTACGGCGAGGGGGGAGAGGTGCAGGGGGATGTGACGCATGGGGTGGGGCGTTCCTTGGCAGAAATGCTAGTAGTTACTTTATAACATTTCATCACAAGCTGTTCGGTACTGGCCAGCACTTTGTGGACTGGCGTGGTTGTCTGTAGGAGCGGCCTTGTGTCGCGAAGGGGCGCGTGGCGGCCCCAGGATCGTGGCCATGGCATAGATCGCCGGGGCTGCTTTGCAGCCCTTTCGCGACACAAGGCCGCTCCTACAGGGCACAGCTGCGCAGGCCGTAGATGCCACTACCCCACTACACTCGTGTAAGGTGCGCACCTTCCCGAACCTGGAGCACTGGCATGAGCACGGCCCAACACAATGCGCTGCACGGCAAGACCCTCGAGCAGATCCTCACCGAACTGGTGGCGCACTACCAATGGCAGGGCCTGGCCGAGCGCGTCGATATCCGCTGCTTCAAGAGCAACCCGACCATCAAGTCGAGCCTGACCTTCCTGCGCAAGACGCCCTGGGCGCGGGAGAAGGTCGAGCTGCTGTATGTGAAGCTGCAGCGCAAAGGCTGATGCCGCGCCGCCCCTGGCTGACGCTCGCTGCCGTGCTCGGCTGGGCGGGCCTGGCGATCCAGCTGTACCTGGTGCTGCTGGCGCGCTGGCAGGCGCAGGCCAGCCTGATTGGCGGGCTGGTCAACCTGTTCTGCTTTTTCACCGTGCTGAGCAACACCCTGGCGGCCACGGTATTGAGCCATGCCGCGTTCGGTCGCGAGTCGGCGGCCAGGCGCTGGTTCCTCTCACCCGCGGTCAGTTCGTGCATCGCCGCCAGCATCGTGCTGGTAGGCCTGGCCTACAGCCTGCTGTTGCGCCACCTGTGGCAACCCCAGGGCTGGCAATGGTTGGCCGACGAGCTGCTGCACGATGTGATGCCGGTGCTGTTCTTTCTGTATTGGTGGTTCGAGGTGCCGAAGGGGCAACTGCAGCTGCGGCACCTTGCGATGTGGGCGCTGTATCCGGGGCTGTATTTTGCCTTTGTGCTGTTGCGCGGGCATGAGATCGGGGTCTATCCGTATCCCTTCGTCGATGTGGCGCGGTTGGGGTATGGGCAGGTGATGGTCAATGCCCTGGGGGTGCTGGCGGGGTTCTGGGGGATCGGGCTGGTATTGCTGGGGCTGGACCGGTGGCGCAGGCCTTCATGACGTTGTTGGTGTTATCGCGGGGCAAGCCCGCTCCCACGCTGATCCACCCTTGGACTGCCCCCAAGAAGTTGAACACCAATCCAATCCTTAGGAGTAGTCCACAGCGTGGGAGCGGGCTTGCCCCGCGATAATGCAGTACTGGCAACCTTATTCGTCGTCGGCGGTGCCGTCAGCTCGCCAGTAAGCAGCGGCCTTGAGGGAATCCTCGGGCACGCCTTTCTCCAGCAGCAATGCCTTGGCCTGGCGGGTCAGAGATTTCTCCAGCGCCACCCAGCCGTACAACCGGCCATCTGGCAACGCCAGGTGCTTCACCCGCTCCAGCACGTCTTCGGCATGCCGGCGCACCCAGATCACCTCGACCTGCGCCTTGCTCGGCAGTGGCTGGCGCTCCTGTTCATCCTCGATCTGGATCACCGCCAGCACCTGGCGCCCCGCCGGCAGCTCTTCCAGGCGCCGCGCAATGGCCGGGATCGCCGTTTCATCGCCAATCAGCAGGTAGCTGTCGAAAATATCCGGCACCACCATCGAGGCCCGTGGCCCGGCGATATCCAGCGTTTGCCCCGGTGCGGCCTGGGCGGCCCAGGTCGACGCCGGGCCGTCGCCGTGCAGGACGAAATCGATGTCCAGCTCCAGGTTCTGCAGGTCGATGCGCCGTGGCGTGTATTCGCGCATGGTCGGCCGGGCGCCACCGTCGCGGCCCAGGTTGCGTGCATCGATGGCCACCTGCTCCTCGGGCGTGCAGGCAAACAGCAGCTTGATGTGATCGTCCGTGCCGACGCTGGTGAAACCGGCCAGCTCGGCGCCGCCGAGGGTGACGCGGCGCATGCGCGGGGTCAGCTCGGTGACCCGCAGCACGACGAGGCGGCGCTGGCGGATCTCGTGGTTGACGCGATGGATGGTGTCGCTCATGGGGTGTTCTCCGTAACGGCCGGCCCGGAGGCGATGGCCTTGGCGGTGTCGTTGAGCAGGGTGCGTACCCGCTCGATCTCGTCGGGCGTCCAGCGGCCGCTGTGCATGTGCAGGGCGTGGCGCAGGTTGCCGACGGCTTCATGGATTTCAGCGGGGCGGTCATGGCCGCGCAGGGCACGCTTGCTCACTTCGATGCGCATGCGCACGCCGTCGAGGGCGACTGCTTGCTCGGCCAGGGCATTGCGACCGGCATCGGTGATGGCGTAAAGGCGCTTGCTGCCCTGGACCTGGCCGCCGATCAGCTCGGCTTCTTCGAGGTAGCTGAGGGTTGGGTAGATCACGCCGGGGCTTGGGCTGTAACTGCCGTCGAACAGGTTCTCGATCTGGCGAATCAGGTCGTAGCCATGGCCAGGCTGCTCGGCCAGCATCGACAGCATCAGCAGTTTCAGGTCGCCCGGGGCGAATACCCGCGGGCCGCGCTCGCCGCGGCCAGGGCGGCGTTCGAAGGGGTCATGGGAGGAATGGTCGCGCATGGCGCAAGGGCTCCGTCTGTTTCGATATATCGCAAGATATTACTCAAGATATATCTAAAGACAAGCCCTCAAATGCAGATGATTATCATCTAGTTGCTCGATAGGTCGTTGCGCCGTACGGGTTGCAATGCCACCTGCGGTGCCTTGCAGGCGTTGGGATTGTTCGGTTCCAGGTATGGCATGAGGATCGGCGCCATGCCCTTGAGCACCTGCACCGGCAGGGCCGAGGTGAAAGTGAAGGCTTCGGCCGTGCGCCCCGGGACGAAGGCGGTGAGGGTGCCGAAATGGTTGTCGCCGAGGAAGAACACGAAGGTGGCGGTGCGGTTCAGCGAGCGCGAGCCGATCAACCGGCCACCGGCGCCGAAGCTTTCGATGCGGTTGTCACCGGTGCCGGTCTTGCCACCCATCACCAGCGGCGTGCCGTCGTGCAGTTTGAAGCTGCCCGAGATGCGCCGTGCAGTACCGGCGTCCACCACCTGCGACATCGCGCCCTTGAGCGCCCGGGCCACCTCGACCGGGAGGATCCGCTGGCCACGGTCGGGGTCGCTGAGCAGCTGGGTTTCGTAAGGCGTGCCCTGGGCGAAGTGCAGGGTGTCGATGCGCAGGGTCGGCAGGCGCACGCCGTCGTTCTGGATGATGCCGACCAGCTCGGAGAGCGCGGCCGGGCGGTCGCCGGAGCTGCCGATGGCGGTGGCCAATGACGGCACCAGGTGGTCGAACGGGTAACCCACGCGCTTCCAGCGCTGGTGGATGTCGAGGAACGCCTCGATCTCGACCATGGTGCGGATGCGGCTGTCGCGAGCGCCCTGGTGGCGGCTCTTGAACAGCCAGCTGTACACCTCCTGGCGCTCGAAACGGCTGGCGTTGAGGGTGTCCTTGAGCGAAGCGCCGGGGTTCTTCAGCAGGTAGCCGAGCATCCACAGGTCCAGCGGGTGGACCTTGGCGATATAGCCCTGGTCGGGCAGGTCGTACTTGCCCGGCCCGTAGGCTTCGTACATTTCCACCAGGCGGCTGTCGGTGAGCTTGGCCATGGCGATCTTGTCGTCCTTGCTGTGGGCCCTGACAAACGCGTTGAAGGTTTCCTGGCCCGATTCGGGGAACAGGTAGCGGTGCACCGCCGCCAGGCGTTGCGGGGTGACGCGCATGCTGTCGAGGAAGGTATCCAGGCGCTGTTGCGAGGTCTTGCGCTGGTACTTCTTCCAGAACCGCATCATGTAGTTGCTGCCTTCGCGGTCGGCGAAGCGCGCCAGGTATTCCTGGCGCCGTGGGTCGCTGTCGTCCCTGAGCAGCGGTTCGCGGTTGAACGGCTGCTGGTAGGTGACGTAGCGCACCAGATCGCGCATCAGGCGGATGAACGGCAGGTTGATTGATTCGCGCAGGGCATCCTTGAGCGTCGGGTTGCGGTTGTTGTCTTCCTTGCGGAAGTTGTTGAACACGTGCATGCCGCCGCCGGTGAAGAAGGCCTCGCCGGTATTGGCCGAGTACTTGCGCTCCAGGGCCGCGTCGAGCATGGCATCGAGGCTCTGGTTCTTCTGGTTCAGCATCAGCCATTCCAGCGACCACTGGCTGATGCGGTCGAGTTCGGCCACCGGCACCTTCTTCAGCTCGGCGGGCGGCTTGCCGGCGTACTTGTCGTGCAGCTCGGCGATGATTTCCAGGTAGGTGGTCAGCACGCGCAGCTTGGCGGTGGAGCCCAGTTCCAGCTTGCTGCCCTCGTTGATGTCGAAGGGCTGGTTGGTGCTGTCGGTTTGCACCCGCACCCGCGAGCCGTCGTCGGTACGCTCGAACAGGGTGAAGCTGTAGCTGACCTGGTCGGTGGTCTTGCTGGTGAGCAGGCGTTCGCCGATCAGGCCCATCTGCGCGGCGAACGCCGGGTCGGCGAGGTTCTTCAGGTACTGGCTGACCTGCACGTTGAGGTCGGCCTGCAGGGTGCTGGTGGCCGACAGGTCGAGGCGGTCGAGGTCGTACAGCGGGCGGTTGAGCATGGCTGCCAGGCGGTTGCGGGCCAGGCTGATGCCCTTGTTGGTGATGATCGGCACGATGGTCGGCTGGGCTACCCAGTCGCGGTACACCGCCTTGCTGGCCAGGGCCGCGTCGGCCAGCGGGCGCTCGACGATGCCGTTGGCGGCGAGCACGCGGATGTGCGCGTCGGTGAGATCGGCAAGCTCCAGGCGGCCCTTGGACAGGTAATGCGAGGGCCGGCGCTGGGCAATCATCAGCGACAGCACCTGGCGCAGGGCCAGGCCGCGCTCGGCCAGGCTTTTCTCGTCGCTGGCGGTGGACGTGAGGGCCTGGTTGACCTGGTCGAAATCGGCGCCGTACCAGACGCGCAGGCCCTCGGCCATGCCATGCACCTCACCGTGCCCGGGCACTGCCGACAACGGCACGCTGTTGAGGTAGTCACGCACGATGCGCTCGCGCGCCTCGGTGGTGTCCGGCCCGCCCTGGTAGGCGCGCACGCTGGCCGAAATCATCTGGCGGATCTTCTCGGCGCCGGACACGGTCAGGCCGTCCGGCGAATGCCGGTACTTTTCCAGCTGAGTGGCCAGGGTGCTGCCGCCGGCCGATTGGCCGGGCAGCGCCAGGTACTTGGCCACCTGGCTGTAGGCGGCCTTGGCGAAGCGCGGCCAGTCCACCGCCGGGTTGCTCTTCGGGTCCGCAGGGTCCAGCAGTTCGCGGTTTTCGATGAACAGCAGGCTGTTGACCATCACTGGCGGGATCGCCGCGAAGTTCGGGTACAGGTGCTGCGGGTAGTTGTACTGGTAGAGGGTGTCGCCACGGCAGTCGGTGATCGACAGGCCGGCCTGGATCTTCTCGACGTAGGGCACGAACAGACCATGCTCGGCATAGCTCATCAGCGCCGGGGAGAAGCGCACCTGCTGGTTGATCAGGTAGTCGCGCTTGAGCAGGCGCGGCAGGAATTCGCCCAGGGCGCTGTAGCCCAGGCGCTTGTCGAAGGGGCCGTCACCGGGGTAGACGATGGCGTCGCTGGGGCCGGGGTCGAGCTGGTAGGTGAGGGTACTGGCCAGTTTGCTGAATTCGCGCGATTGCAGGCGCGACGTCTGGATCTCCTGCCAGGCGGCGTAGCCCACGGCTGCCACGGCGACGATCAGGATGAGCAGGATCAACCGCCACCACAGATGGCGCTGGCGCGCAGGTTTTGGCGGTGGGGTTTCAGCCTGGGGTGCTTTGGGTGCTTCCGTACTGCTTGGTTCCGATTGCCACAGTGCGCCCATAGTCTTGAGTCCGGCCAGGTATTTTCGCGTTGCTTGTCTGAAGCTTAGACGTTGGTCGGCTTTGGTGAAAAATTTGTAGGAGGCTTCGAAGGTGCCTGTACGAACATGCGCCTTTGGTGCGACTTCCATTCTTCGGCAATGTTGCTAAGGTAGCTGCCCCATTCCTGTGCATGGGCACTGAAGGGCGGTGATGCCCCTCCGTGAAAGGCGTTTTGGCCGAGGAATCTCGCCAAATTTCCTGCTTTATATAGTGAAAAGCCCTGCATGTGGCTTCCTATACTGCTCGGCCCCTTCGCCCTGCCCGCAACCCGCGCGGCAGACAGGCCGGCCCACAAGGCCGCCTGGCAAGACGACGTTGCGCCTATCGGCGCGGCCGGTGCTGCACGAAGGTCAAATCCAATAACAAAATGAGGTTGTATTGCTATGCCAGTCGGCAACCATCCTGCCCACGGCGAGTCCGCCCAGGGCGGCCCGCTCAAGCGCGAACTGGGCGAACGGCACATCCGCCTGATGGCCCTCGGCGCCTGTATCGGCGTCGGCCTGTTCCTCGGTTCGGCCAAGGCCATCGAAATGGCCGGCCCCGCCATCATGCTGTCCTACATCATCGGTGGCCTGGCCATCCTGGTGATCATGCGCGCCCTCGGCGAAATGGCCGTGCACAACCCGGTCGCAGGTTCCTTCAGCCGCTACGCCCAAGACTACCTCGGCCCGCTGGCGGGCTTCTTGACCGGCTGGAACTACTGGTTCCTGTGGCTGGTGACCTGCGTTGCCGAAATCACCGCGGTGGCCATCTACATGGGCATCTGGTTCCCCGATGTGCCGCGCTGGATCTGGGCGCTGATGGCCCTGGGCAGCATGGGCGCGATCAACCTGATCGCGGTCAAGGCGTTCGGCGAGTTCGAGTTCTGGTTCGCTCTGATCAAGATCGTCACCATCATTGCCATGGTGCTCGGCGGCATCGGCGTGATCGCGTTCGGCTTCGGCAATGACGGCGTGGCCATGGGCATCTCCAACCTGTGGAGCAACGGCGGCTTCATGCCCAACGGCGTGACCGGCGTGCTGATGTCGCTGCAGATGGTGATGTTCGCCTACCTGGGCGTGGAAATGATCGGCCTGACCGCCGGCGAAGCGCGCAACCCGCAGAAGACCATCCCCCAGGCCATCGGCTCGGTGTTCTGGCGCATCCTGCTGTTCTACGTGGGCGCGTTGTTCGTGATCCTGTCGATCTACCCGTGGAACGAAATCGGCAGCCAGGGCAGCCCGTTCGTGATGACCTTCGAGCGCCTGGGCATCAAGACCGCCGCCGGCATCATCAACTTCGTGGTGATCACCGCCGCGCTATCGTCGTGCAACGGCGGCATTTTCAGCACCGGGCGCATGCTCTACAGCCTGGCGCAGAACGGCCAGGCCCCGGCCACCTTCGCCCGCACCTCGAAGAGCGGCGTGCCGCGCAATGCGCTGCTGCTGTCGATCGGCGCGCTGCTGCTGGGCGTGCTGGCCAACTACCTGGTGCCGGAGAAGGTGTTCGTCTGGGTGACCTCGATCGCCACCTTCGGCGCGATCTGGACCTGGGTCATGATCCTGCTGGCGCAGCTCAAGTTCCGTGCCGGGCTGTCTACTGCCGAGCGCAACGCGCTCAAGTACCGCATGTGGCTGTGGCCGCTGAGCTCGTACCTGGCGCTGGCGTTCCTGGTGCTGGTGGTGGGGCTGATGGCGTACTTCGAGGAGACCCGCGTGGCGCTGTACATTGGCCCGGCGTTCCTGGTGCTGCTGACGGCGCTGTACTACAGCTTCCGCCTGGCGCCGAAAGAGGCGCAAGGCGTGGCGAGTAACGCCGCCTGATCAACGAAGCCCCGGCCAGTGCCGGGGCTTTGTTTTTGTGTCTGTTGCGAGGGCCTCATCGCGGGGCAAGCCCGCTCCCACGCATTTGAACGTGGGAGCGGGCTTGCCCCGCGATGAGGCCATTGGATCAACCGGAGCGATTCATTCCCAGCTCCATGTCATCGATCAACGCCTTGGCCATGGCGCTGAGGATGCGCGCTGAACTGCCGGCGAGCATGTCGCCTTCCATTTCAGCTTCGCAGGTGAGGTGGCGGATGCAGCCGAGCAGTACCGACAGCTCGTCGAAAGCGTGCTGGAAGGGGATGCCGGGCTGGATGCGGAACAGCTCCAGGCAGGTGGTGGTGCCTGAGGTGTTGCCATGGTTGGTCGGGGTGGTCATGGCTGCGCTCCCGTTTCGTGGCGGATCAGGGGGTAGAGCAGCTGGTTCAGGTAGACGCAGGTATTGAGCAGGGTCTGGCGCTGCTCTTCGCTTTCGGTGTCGAAGTACATGTCGAGGACTTCGCGCAGGCATTCCATCAGCGAGGTGGCTTCGGTACGGGCGGCTTCGGGGGTGAGGTCGGCGGAGATGGTCAGGTAAGGGAAGAAACGCGGTGGATCGGGGACGATTTTTTTCATAGGTGTATCTCTTGTGCTGGCTCAGGGAGGCACCACCCCAGGCAATTCTCACAAGACAAAGGGTGGCAGCCGTGAACGGGGTGAGAATCCGGGGCACAAGAAACCCGGTCAGACCGAAGTCTGCCCGTACACGGCTGCCATGAAAGAGAAGCCGGAATTTCTTGAGGCTTCGGGATTCTCACACCCCGGTCACCAAATATGGCGACCGGGTGAAGTTAGCCCTGAGGGATTTCTCCGACAACGCAGCAACTTCCGGCAGGTGCGTAGGATAGTTCCCAAGCGCTGCTGGCTGAAGCATTTGGTTTCAGGTTCGGAAATGTCTTACGGGGTGGGAGGTCCTGGCCGACCACCGCTTCAGGGCGGCCAGGTGCCAGGCGAAGGTTTTGCAGCGCCCTTGAGATCGAGCGCCGCCCGCGCGGCGCATCGCTGGCAAGCCAGCTCCCACATTTGTTTCGGGCCAGTTATGTCTGTGGAAGTACCGCTGCCCGCCTTGGTGCATGCCTCAAGTCAGGTGAGGCGCCAGTGGTGCCCACCTCAATATCGAGTCGAACCAACAAGGCGGACAGTGATGAACTTTCAGGAGTGACTGGCCCGAAACAGATGTGGGAGCTGGCTTGCCAGCGATGCGCCGCGCGGGCGGCGCTCGATCTCATAGGCGCTGAAAAAGCATCGGCGAACACCTAGTGGCCCTCACCCAATCCCCGGGCAAGCACCTGGTGGCCTTCGCGCAACCCCCTTGAAAGGCAAGCCCGCACCCCTCAAGCCGCCACCTCACTCTGCGGCTCAAAACTATCCGCCCGCGCCAACTGCCACATCCGCGAATAAAACTGCCCATTCACCTCACCGGTCAGCAACTCCCCCGGCTTGAGGAACACATGCATCTGCGAGAACAGCTTGATCTCGGTCGCCGAAATGCGCCGCACCAGGTGCTTGGCCTCCAGCTGCGCCGGGTGTTCCAACCCCGCCGCCGCCAACATCTCGGCCAGCGCGCGCAGGGTGTTGTGGTGGAAGTTGAGCACCCGCTGGGCCTTGTCCGGCACTACCAGCGCGCGCTGGCGCAGGGCGTCCTGAGTGGCGACCCCGGTCGGGCACTTGTTGGTGTGGCAGCTCTGCGACTGGATGCAGCCGATGGCGAACATGAAGCCGCGCGCCGAGTTGGCCCAGTCGGCGCCAATCGCCAGCACGCTGGCGATGTCGAAGGCGCTGACGATCTTGCCGCTGGCACCGAGCTTGATCTTGTCGCGCAGGTTCAAGCCCACCAGGGTGTTGTGCACGAACAGCAGGCCCTCGCGCAGCGGCACGCCGATATGGTCGGTGAACTCCACCGGCGCTGCGCCGGTACCGCCTTCCTTGCCATCGACCACGATGAAGTCGGGGAGGATGCCGGTTTCCAGCATGGCCTTGGCGATGCCCATGAACTCCCACGGGTGGCCCAGGCAGAACTTGAAGCCCACCGGCTTGCCGCCGGACAGCTCACGCAGCTGGGCGATGAACTGCATCATCTCGATAGGGGTGGAAAACGCGCTGTGGCGCGACGGTGAGATGCAGTCCTCGCCCATCAGGATGCCGCGGGTCTCGGCGATTTCCTGGGTGACCTTGTGCTTGGGCAGGATGCCGCCGTGGCCGGGTTTGGCACCTTGGCTCATCTTGATCTCGATCATCCGCACCTGCGGGTTCCGCGCCTGGGCGGCGAAGCGCTCGGGGTCGAAGCGCCCGTCGGGGGTGCGGCAGCCGAAATAACCGCTGCCCAGTTCCCAGGTCAGGTCGCCGCCGTGCTCCCGGTGGTAGGGGCTGATGCTGCCTTCGCCGGTGTCGTGGGCGAAGTTGCCGAGCTTGGCGCCTTTGTTCAGGGCGCGGATGGCGTTGGCGCTGAGCGAACCGAAGCTCATGGCTGAAATGTTGAAGATCGACGCCGAGTACGGCTGGGTGCACTGCGGGCCGCCCACGGTGACGCGGAAACTGGCCGGGTCGGCCAATGGCGCCGGGCGCATCGAGTGACCGATGAATTCGAAACCGGATTCGTACACATCAATCAGTGTGCCGAAGGGTTTGTCCGACGCTTCGTTCTTCGCCCGGGCATAGACCAGCGAGCGCTGGGCACGGGAGAACGGCAGGGCATCGCTGTCGGACTCCAGCAGGTATTGGCGGATTTCCGGGCGGATGGCTTCGACCAGGTAGCGGATGTTGCCGAGGATCGGGTAGTTGCGGCGTACCGCGTGGCGCTGTTGCAGCAGGTCGAACACACCGATCAGGCTGAGCACCCCGGTGGCCAGGGTGAACGGCCACAACCACTCATGGTGGAGCAACGGCAGGCTGGCGAGGGTAAACAGCACGCAGGCGGCGAAAAAGGCGTAGCGACTGAGAAGTGACAGGCTCATACGGGGTCCTTGCGAATGGCTCGGTCAGGCTCAGGGCCTGGGGCGAACCCCGACCATAGCCCGCTGGCCGGCCCATGGCCAGCCTGGGGCGGCGCAGGAAAAATGAAAATACGGGTATCGAAAATCATTCGCGATAGTATATGTTATAAAGTATCACTTTGAGATCGAGGAGTACCCACCATGAAAGCAGGCATCCACCCCGCGTACCGCACTGTGCTGTTCCATGACACCGCTGCCGATGCGTACTTTTTGATTGGCTCGACCGTCGATACCGATCGCACCCAGCAGCACAGCGATGGCCAGACCTACCCCTACGTGGCGCTGGATGTGTCCAGCGCTTCGCACCCGGTGTACACCGGGCAGCAGCGCAAGACCACGGTGGAAGGGCGGGTGGCCGGGTTCAACAAGCGCTTTGCCGGGTTTTCCGGGAAGACCGGGCAGTAGTCGAATGCTATCGCGGGGCAAGCCCGCTCCCACGAGTTCCAGCGTGGGAGCGGGCTTGCCCCGCGATAGCGTCAGTTGCCAGAGCGCAACAAGCGCTGGTGCCACAGCGTTTGCTCAGCCAACGGCACATCAACCAGATACTGATACTTCCCCGCCACCCGGCACGCCACCGCCACCCCATCGCGGTACAGCAGCCGATTGCCGTTCACCGCCGGCACCTTGGCCCCCGGCAGCAAGGTGCCCGCCAGGTTCAACGGATCGCAACCACTCACCACCACCAGCGCCCCGTCCGCTTCGCGCCTGCGCACCTGGCGCAATACCCCGATGGCTTCGGGCAAGGCGAACTGCTCGCCGGCCAGCCCTGCGATAAAGCGCCCGCCACGGATCTCACCGCGGGCTTCGAGGCGGTGATAGCAATGCAGCAACTCACGCCACGACGGCAGCACATCGCTTTCACGCTCCAGCAGGCGCCAGCACACCACGCCGTAGCGACGCAGCAGGCTGCGGGCGATATGTTCCAGGCGCGGGTCTTTGTCCACTGCGCTGCCCGCGCGGCGCAGCAGCGCCCAGCGCCCGGCATGGGCCATGGCGCTCGACAGCGGCGGATGCCCGCGCCGGCTGCTGCGCGAAGCGCGTTTGGCCGCCGGGGTGATCAGGCTGCGCAGGCCACTGAAACTGTCGGCGCTGGCCAGGCCAAAGCCGACCAGTTCCTGCAGCGCGGTTTCCAGCTCGCTGGGCAGCAGGTGCGCCTCGTGGGCAAGTTCGTCGAAGAACAGGGCGCCGTGGGCCTGCAAGCTTTGCAGCACGCGCTGGCCGCGCGGCGATAGCTGCTGCGGATCGGGCGTTGGCGCAAGGCTGCGCCACAGGCCAAGTTGCTCGCGTGGCAGCAGCACCAAGGGTGCGCTGGTCAAGGTGCTGGCCGAGGCCGTGGCCGCCAGCCGGCTCCAGGCCCAATGGCCGCTGCGGCAGGCATCGTCCAGCCAGTGCGGGCTGTAGTCCTTGATCCGTGCCGGCAGCAGTTCCGCCTCCCAGGCGCCGGCGGCAGCCGGGAAGCCTTGCAGCTGGCCGAGCACTTCGCCCACGGCCTGCGGGCCACGCAGGCGCTCTTCGCCGGCCAGGTGCTGCCAGTCGAACAGAAAACGCATGAAGTCCTGCAGGCTGACCGGTTCGATCTCGCGGCGCAGGCGCTTGACCGTATAGCGGTGGATGCGCGCCAGCAGGTGGCGTTCGCACCACTGCACTGCGCGCTCACCCGGGCTGAACTGGCCGCGCAGCACGTAACCTTCGCCTTCCAGCCGGGCGAGGGCCTGTTCGCAGTCGCCCAGGGCGCAACCCAGCGGCGTTCCGATCTGGGCGAGGGTCAATGGGCCGAAGCCGCTCAGCCGGGCTCGCAGCAGTTCGCTCAGCGCGGTGTCCTGCGCATAAGGCTGGTCGAAG
The DNA here is from genome assembly GCF_024749065.1 of Pseudomonas sichuanensis. Lineage (NCBI taxonomy): Bacteria > Pseudomonadati > Pseudomonadota > Gammaproteobacteria > Pseudomonadales > Pseudomonadaceae > Pseudomonas > Pseudomonas sichuanensis. The sequence goes on from NZ_CP087185.1 coordinate 1,218,252, forward strand.
CCCGGGAGCACTGGCAGCGCTGGTTCCAGGTGGGCGCCGGGGAACACTGCGCTGATCAAGTCAAGACGCTCACGGGCCAGCCACATAGGCGGCCCGCCCGCCTGCAGGCGGCAGGCTCTGCCGGACTGCGCGAGTTGCCCAAGCAGGGCGATCCACCCTGGGTTGGCCTCGGCTTCGGCCTGGGTGATCACCCCCAGGCTCATCAAGGCTTCGTGCAGTTCATCGGCGTTGGCCGCGTGCGGCCAGGCCTCGGCCTGCACGGCGCGGATGGCGTCGATGTCCAGCGCACCGAGGTCGTCGCTGCTGTGCACTTCGTTCCAGCGGCGGTTGAGCACGGCCTGGGTGCGCCGCTCTTCCAGCGGGGCATCGTCGAGGAAGGTGTAGGGGCGGGCGTTGAGGATCGCCGAGGCCAGCGGTGAAGGCGCCGGCAGGTCGCGGCTGAGCAGGCGGATGTCACCGGCCTCCATGCGCCGCAGCAGCGCCAGCCAGCCTTCGCTGTCCATGGCCTCGTGCAGGCAGTCGTCGAGGGTCTGTTCGACCAGTGGGTGATCGGGAATCTGCCGCTCGCCGACCAGGTTCTCCAGGCAGGCGATCTGGTCGGGGAATACCGCGGCTATCAGGTCTTCGCTCTTCATCCGCTGGATCTGCGGCGGCACCTTGCGCCCGCCCACATAGCGCGGCAAGGCCATGGCCACCGCCGCGCACCAGCGCCAGCGCACGCCGAACAGCGGCGCGTCGAGCAGGGCCTGGACAAGGATCGGCTCGGCCGTGCGGCTGTTCAGGTAACGCCAGACCTCGTCCAGTTCGAAACTGTGGCTGCTCGACAGCGACAGCACGATGGCATCCTCGCTGGCCGCCGCCTGCAGCTCGAAGTTGAACGTGCGGCAGAAGCGCTTGCGCAGGGCCAGGCCCCAGGCGCGGTTGATGCGGCTGCCGTAGGGCGAATGAATGATCAACTGGGTGCCGCCGGACTCGTCGAAGAAGCGCTCCATCACCAGGGTCTGCTGCGAGGGCAGGGCACCAAGCACCTGCCAGGTGCGGCCGAGGTAGTCGAGCAATTGCTGGGCGCAGCCTTCATCCAGTTGGTAGGTGGTGCGCAGCCAGCCCAGCGCCTGGTCGAAATCGCCGGCCTGCAATTGTTGATCAAGGCGCGCCTGCAGCCGCGCCACTGCGCCGGACAGCTCATTGCTGCGCCCGGGCGCCTCGCCGATCCAGAACGGAATGGTCGGTGGCTGGCCTCGGGCATCCTCGACCCGTACCCGCCCAGGCTCTACCCGCAGGATGCGGTAGGAGGCGTTGCCCAGCTGGAAGATATCGCCAGCGATGCTTTCTATCGCGAAGTCTTCGTTGACGCTGCCGATGTTCAGCGCCTGGGGTTCGAGCAGCACGGCGTAATCGGCGGTTTCGGGGATGGTGCCGCCGCTGGTCAACGCGGTCAGCTGGCTGCCGCGTCGCCCGCGCAGGCTGGCGCTGACCGCATCACGGTGCAGATAGGCGCTGCGCACGCCCTGGCGGCCGTTGAAACCCTCGGCGAGCATGCGCAGCAGGGCCTGGTAGTGGCCTTGGTCGAGGGCGGCGTAGGGGGTGGCCTGGCGCAGCAGGTTGAACAGTGCGCGCTCGTCCCAGGGCTGGTTGCTCACTTCGGCGACGATCTGCTGGGCGAGCACGTCCAGCGGTGCCGCCGGGATATGCAATTCGTCGAGTTCGCCCTGGCGTACACAGTCGAGCAAGGCGACGCACTCGATCAGCTCGTCCCGCGAGGTGGGGAACAGCCGGCCCTTGGGCATGCCATCGACCTGATGCCCGGAGCGCCCGACCCGCTGCAAGAAGGCGGCGATCGAGCCGGGCGAGGCGATCTGGCAGACCAGATCGACATCGCCGATATCGATACCCAGCTCCAGCGAGGCGGTGCTGACCAGCACCTGCAACTCGCCAGCCTTGAGTTGCTGCTCGGCCTTCAGGCGATGCTCCTTGGCCAGGCTGCCGTGGTGCGCGGCCACGGCGTCGTTGCCCAGGCGCTCGCCCAGGTGGCGGGTGAGCCGTTCGGCCAGGCGCCGGGTGTTGACGAAGATCAGCGTGGTGCGGTGCTGGCGGGCCAGCGCGGCCAGGCGCTCGTAGACCAGCGCCCAGACATCGCTGGCCATGACCGCGCCCAGCGGCACCGGCGGCACTTCGAGGGCCAGGTCGCGCTGGCGCACATGGCCGATGTCGACGATGGCGCAGGGGCGCTGGTGGCCAACCAGGAACTGCGCTACCCGCTCCACCGGGCGCTGGGTCGCCGACAGGCCGATGCGCCGCAAGGGGCGGCCGGCCAGGGCTTCCAGGCGTTCCAGGGTCAAGGCCAGGTGGCTGCCGCGCTTGTTGCCGGCCAGGGCGTGGATCTCGTCGACGATCACCGTGTGTACGCCGGCCAGGCCTTCGCGGCCCGACGCCGAACCCATCAGCACGTACAGCGATTCCGGCGTGGTCACCAGGATATGCGGGGCCAGCTTGCGCATGGCCGCGCGCTCCTTCTGCGGGGTGTCGCCGGTGCGAACGGCCGTGGTGATGCGTGGCGCCTTCAGGCCGAGCTGCTCGATCTGCGCGCTGATGCCTGCGAGCGGGGCCTCGAGGTTCAGGCGAATATCGTTGGACAGTGCCTTGAGCGGCGAGACGTAGACAACCTGGGTTTGCGCCGGCAGTTCGCCGTCGCGGTCGAGCCCTTGGCAGAACAGCTCGTCGAGCACGGCGAGGAAGGCGCTCAGGGTCTTGCCCGAGCCGGTCGGCGCGGCCAGCAGCATCGACTGGCCTGCATGGATCAGCGGCCAGGCACCGGCCTGGGCCTCGGTGACCGTGGCGAAGCGCTGGCGGAACCAGGTGGCCACGGCAGGGTGGAACAGGCCGAGCACCGGGTGCTGATGGGCGGGGAGGTTCATGGATTGGTTATGGAGCGTTGCAGGCGGATAGGCAAGGGGCCGTTCGTCTGCCTGTTCCGGCTTCATCGCGGGGCAGGTATCCTGCGTCTCCCGACCCTCCGCGAGCCGCCCCATGCCCAACACCATCCACATCGCCGCCGCCCTGTTGCTCGACCCGCAAGGCCGTACCCTGCTGGTGCGCAAGCGCGGCACCCTGGCCTTCATGCAGCCGGGCGGCAAGATCGATGCGGGGGAGTCAGCGGCCCAGGCGCTGGCGCGTGAGCTTCACGAAGAGCTGGGGCTGCGCATCGACCCGGCACAGGCCACGCACCTGGGCAGTTTCAGCGCCCCGGCCGCCAATGAGCCAGGCTTTGTGGTCAAGGCCGAGCTGTTCCGTGTCGACAGCGCCGAGGCCGTGACCCCGGCGGCGGAAATCGAAGAAGTGCTGTGGCTGGCTGCCGGCGACACGCCAGGCCTGAGCCTGGCGCCGCTGACCCGCGACCTGATCCTGCCGCTGTGGCGCCAAGGCCTCAACGCACCGCGCTGACCCCGTCGAGGGTGGCGAACGAAGTGTCCTTGGCGGTCAGCAGGAAGTCGCGCATGTACGGCGCATCGAGCATGTCGGTGCGCACCGCCGCGTACAGCGTGGCGAACAGGCCTTTTTCACCCAGGCGCTTGCCCTTCACGTAACCGCGCGAGCTGTATTCGTGCAGCGCCCAGTGCGGCATGCCGCATACACCACGGCCGCTGGCCACCAGCTGCATCATCATTACCGTCAGCTCCGAGGTGCGCACCGCGGCCGGTTCCATGTCGGCCGGCTCGAGGAAGCGGGTGAAGATGTCCAGGCGGTCGCGCTCCACCGGGTAGGTGATCAGGGTCTGGTCGAGCAGGTCCTGGGGCACGATGTAGGGCTTGCTGGCCAGCGGGTGCTGGTTGGCCACCGCGAGCATGGCTTCGTAGGTGAACAGCGGTACGTAGGTGATGCCGGCCAGGTCCAGCGGGTCGGAGGTCACCACCAGGTCGAGGTCGCCGCGGGCCAGGGCCGGCAAGGGGGCGAAGGCGAAGCCTGAGGCCAGGTCCAGCTCCACTTCCGGCCAGGCGTCGCGGAACTGGTCGATGGTCGGCATCAGCCACTGGAAGCAGCTGTGGCACTCGATGGCCATGTGCAGGCGCCCGGCGGTGCCGCCGGCCAGCCGGGCGATATCGCGCTCGGCGCCGCGCAGCAGCGGCAGGGTGGCGTCGGCCAGTTGCAGCAAACGCAGGCCGGCGCTGGTGAAGCGGATCGGCTTGGTCTTGCGCACGAACAGCGGCAGGCCCAGGCGTTCCTCCAGCTCCTTGAACTGGTGCGACAGCGCCGATTGCGTCAGGTGCAGGCGCTCGGCGGCCTCCACCAGGCTGTCGGCCTCGCGCAGGGCATGAAGGGTTTTCAGGTGACGGATTTCCAGCACAAGGGCTCCGTGAACAATCTTTGAGGAAAACGGGATGGCGTTGAGTTTCCCTCATGTTGCCCTGGCCTGTCGACCGCCGCTTGGCAATGACCGCTGGGCAAGGTTCATGAAACTGTCACGGTTTTGTGGCAGCGCGAGCGAATGGATTTCATCAGACTCGCGCTCTACTGGGGATCTGCATTCTGGTGTTTTTTTCATGCGGGCTTTTTTACTTTTCTTCCTTCTGCTGATTAGCGCTTCGGCGAGCTTCGCCGACGACCGCTGCAACCCACAGGTGCCGGTGCAACGTGCCGAGCTGGGCGAGCTGAGCCTGGTCTACCAGAGCGTCGGCGCACCGCGGGATCCGGCGTTATTGCTGGTCATGGGCCTGGGCGGGCAGTTGATCCACTGGCCGGACGACGTGGTCGAGGCGCTGTGCCGCCAGGGCTTTCGGGTGATCCGCTACGACAACCGCGATGTCGGCCTGTCGCGCTGGAACCAGCTGCCGGGCTCGGCCAACCTCACCCTCGAAGTGCTGCGCTACAAACTGGGCCTGCCGGTATCGGCGCCCTACAGCCTGACCGACATGGCCGGTGACGGCCTGCACCTGATGGACGCGCTGCAGATCCGCCAGTTCCATGTGCTGGGGGTGAGCATGGGCGGGATGATCGCCCAGCACCTCGCGGCCATGGCGCCGGAGCGGGTACGCAGCCTGACGCTGGTGATGTCCAGCTCGGGCGCGGCCGGCTTGCCGGCACCAAATCCGGCGCTGGTGCAGCTGCTGGCGCGGCGCAATGCACCGAACCGTGCGGTGGCGATCGAGCAGCAGGCTGACCTGCTGGCGGCCCTGGGCAGCCCGCAGGTGAAGGATGATCGCGCGGTGTTGCTCCAGCAGGCGGCGCAGGCCTATGACCGGGCGTTCAACCCCGAGGGCGTGAAGCGCCAGATCATGGCGATTCTCGCCGAGCCGAGCCGGGTCGAGCTATTGAATCAACTGCGGGTGCCGACGCTGGTGGTGCATGGCACCGCCGACCCGCTGCTGCCGGTGATGCATGGGGTGCACCTGGCGGCGCATATCCAGGGCAGTGAGTTGCGCTTGATACCGGGGCTGGCGCATCGCTTCCAGGAGCCGTTCAAGCAGCCGCTGCTGGGGGCGGTGCTGCCTTACCTGCAGTCGCATCGGCAGGATGTGACGCATATCGCCGGGCTCTAGAACCTATCGCGGGGCAAGCCCGCTCCCACGCAATAGGCCTGTGGGCAATGCACTGCGTGGGAGCGGGCTTGCCCCGCGATGCCAGTTCGAGCCTTCAGTGCATTCGCACCCACACGCTCACCAGCACCGTCGCCGCCATCAGCCAGGCCACCGTGGCCAGCGCCAGTGACGCCTCCAGGCGCATGCGGTCAACCAGCACATACAAGGTCGCCAGGTAAACGAAGTACGGAATGATCGACCACATCCCGAACAGGATGGTGGTCTTCAGATCGTCCACCGAGCGCCCCTTGCCAACGATGTAATGGGCGATCAGGGCGAAGGTGGGGAACAGCGGCACCAGCCCTGCGATGTAGTAGTTGCGGGTCTTCGACAGGATGGCCAGCAGCACCACCACGCCGGCGCCCAGGGCCGCTTTGAATACCAGGTCCACGTTGTCTTCCAGGTTGAGGTTGCCGATCAGCCGAGGCCGTATTTCTTCACTTTGTCGAACAGTGTGGTCTTGGCCATGCCCAGCTCCTGGCTGGCCTGGCTGAGGTTGCCGCCGGTGCGCTGCAGGGCGTCGCTGAGCAGGTTGCGCTCGAACGCCTCGACCGCCTCGGAAAAGCCCAGGCCCTGGCTGGCGCCGCCGCTGGGGCCCTTCTTGAACGCCGGCAGGCCCAGGGCATGGCGTTCGGCGACGTTGCGTAGTTCGCGCACGTTGCCTGGCCAGTCGTGGGCCATCAGTTGCGACAGGGTCTGGCTGTCGAGCTGTGGCGCCTCACGGTCGAAGCGCAGCGCCGACTGCTGCAGGAAGTGCTCGAACAGCTGCAGGATGTCTTCGCGGCGCTCGCGCAGGGGCGGCAGCTCCAGGGTCACCACGTTGAGGCGGTAATACAGGTCGCTGCGGAACTGGCCGCTCTGGCCGAGGGCGTCGAGGTCGGACTTGGTGGCGGCGATCACCCGGCAGTCCACCGGGATGCTCTGGTTCGAGCCCAGGCGCTCCAGAGTGCGCTCCTGCAGCACGCGCAGCAGCTTGATCTGCAGGTTGATCGGCATGCTCTCCACTTCATCGAGGAACAGCGTGCCGCCATTGGCGTGCTCGATCTTGCCGATGCGCCGTTTGCCGGCGCCGGTGAAGGCGTTGGCCTCATGGCCGAAAATCTCGCTTTCGAATAGGTTCTCCGGCAGGCCGCCGCAGTTCAGCGCCACGAACGGCTGGCCCTGGCGCCGGCTGAAGTCGTGCAGGCAGCGGGCGACCAGCTCTTTGCCGGTGCCGGTCTCGCCTTCGATCAGCACGTTGGCCGAGGTGTCGGCAACGTTGGCGATCAGTTCGCGCAGGTGCTCCATGGCCGGCGAGCGGCCAATGATCCGGCCTTCCAGGCTGCTCTGTTCGACCAGTTGGCGGCGCAGGGCGACCACCTCCCGGGACAGGCCGCGCTGCTCCAGCGCGCGGCGGACCACGTCGACCAGGCGCTCGGGCGAGAAGGGTTTTTCCATGAAATCGTAGGCGCCGTTGCGCATGGCGCCGACCGCCATGTCGATATCACCGTGGCCGGTGATCAGCACCACTGGCAGGCTGCGGTCGCGGGCCTTGAGGCGGTTGAGCAGCTCCAGGCCATCGATGCCCGGCAGGCGGATATCGCTGACGACGATGCCGGCGAAATCGTCGCCGATGCGTTCCAGTGCCTGCTCGGCGCTGCCGACGCCTTCGCAGGCGATGTCCTCGAGGGCCAGCGCCTGCTGGCAGCCGAGCAGCACATGGGGATCGTCTTCGACGATCAAGACCGTCAAGGGTGCTTGGTTCATAGGGACCCTTCGTTCATGGGAGCTCTGCGGATTCGGTGGGGGGCGTGGCCAGGGGCAAGGCGAGGACGAACGCAGTGCCGCCACCGGCGGGGTGTTCGACGCTCAGGGTGCCCTTGGCGGCGGTGGCCAGGCTGGCCGACAGGGTAAGGCCAAGGCCCAGGCCATGCTCGCCCGGTTTGGTGGTGAAGAACGGTTCGAACAGGTGCTTGCGCGCTTCCGGGTCGATGCCGTGGCCGTTGTCGCGTACCCACAGGCGGTACTTGTCGCCCTGGGCTTCGCCTTCCAGCCACAGCTGCGGCAGCGGTTGGGTGGCCATGGCGTCCAGGGCGTTGCCGATCAGGTTGACCAGGATCTGTTCCAGGCGGGTCTGGTCGATGGCCAGCTGCTGGTCGTCGAACTGGCGGTGCAACTGCAGATGGCAGGCACTGATGCGGTTGCCCAGCACCTGCAGGGTGGCCTCGACGGCCTTTTCCAGCGAGGCCTGACCGCGGTCGTCGCCGCGCCGGGCGAACGAGCGCAGGCTGGCGGTGATGCGGCCCATGCGGTCGATCAGGTCGTTCATGGTGCGCAGGTTGGCGCTGGCGGTTTCCAGTGCGCCGCGTTCAAGGAAGCGCACGGTGTTGCCCGACAGCGTGCGCAGGGCCGCCAGGGGCTGGTTGAGCTCATGGGCGATGCTGGTGGACATCTGGCCGATGGCCGCCAGCTTGCCGGCCTGTACCAGCTCGTCCTGGGCCTGGCGCAGGGTCTGTTCGGCGTGGCGGCGTTCGCGGATCTGGCCTTTGAGGCGTTCGTTGCTGGCACGCAGGTCGGCGGTGCGCTCGGTGATCTTGCGCTCCAGGTGGCTGTTGGCTTCTTCCAGCGCCTCGCGAGCAGCCAGGCGGGTGGCGATCACCTTGCGTCGTTCGTTCCAGGCTATGGCCAGGATCGCCAGCAGGGCGAATGCCACGCCGACCAGGATGCCCTGCACCATGGATTCGCGGCGCAGGTCCTGCAGCGGGGTGAGCAGGGTGAAGTGCCAGGGGGTGTCGACCAGGCGTCGGGTCTGGGCCAGGTAGGTCACCTCGTGGGGCTTGCCGTGGGCGGTTTCGCTGTTGGCCGGGAAGGTCAGTTTCTCCACGCCATCGGCCAGGGTTTCGCGGGCCAGCGGTTGCAGCTCGTTGAGCGGCCACCAGTAGTACTGCAGGCTGCGCGCCAGGCGTTCCTTGATCTGCGGGTTCAGCGGGCGGACCGACTTGAGGCGCCGGGCCGGGTCGCTGGAGAGGATGATGATGCCGTTCTCGTCGCTGACGAAGGCTTCCAGGCGGGCGCGTTGCCAGCGCTCTTCGAGGGTGTCCAGGCGGACCTTGATCACTGCCACGCCGATGATCTTGCCGTGTTCTTCCAGGCCATGGGCCAGGTAATAGCCGGCCTCGCCGGTGGTGCTGCCGATGCCGTAGAAACGCCCGGGCTCGCCGCGCACGGCGGTCTGGAAGTAGGCACGGAACGCCAGGTCTTCGCCGAGGAAGGAATCGGCGTCGCGCCAGTTGCTGGTGGCCTGCACCCGGCCGTTGGTGTCGAGGACGAAGATCGCCCGGCTGCGGCTGCGCCGGTTCAGGCCTTCGAGGTATTCGTTGACGGCCTGGCGATCACCGGCTTCGGGGTCGGTGAGCAGGCGCGAGACGCTGTCTTCAAGCTCCAGCAGGCTGGGCAGGTAGGTGTACTTGCTGATTTCGCTTTCGACCGTGCGCGCATGCAGTTCCAGCGCGCGCTCGCCGCTTTCGCTGAGGGTGCGGATGCCGTTGCTCTCGCTGATCAGATAGCCAGCCATGCCCAGACCGACCATCAGCAGGATGACCAGGGGCGGTAGCAGCAATTGACGGATCAGGCGGGATTTCACGGCAGGCTGGGCAGGGCGAAGGAGCGAAGGGTCGCATTTCATCACAGTGGCCTTGTCACGACCAGCGTCCGCTGCCGGGCAGGCAGCGGACGTGGCTCACTCAGTGTTGCAGGATCTTGCTGAGGAAGTGCTGGGTGCGCTCGTGGCGGCCTTGCGGGTTGCCGAAGAAGTCTTCCTTCTGGCAGTCCTCGATGATGTTGCCTTTGTCCATGAAGATCACCCGGTTGGCGACCTTGCGGGCGAAGCCCATCTCGTGGGTGACGCACATCATGGTCATGCCTTCGTGGGCCAGCTCGACCATGACGTCGAGCACTTCGTTGACCATTTCCGGGTCCAGCGCCGAGGTCGGTTCGTCGAACAGCATGACGATCGGGTCCATCGACAGGGCGCGGGCGATCGCCACGCGCTGCTGCTGGCCGCCGGACAGCTGGCCGGGGTGCTTCTTGGCGTGGGCCCCCAGGCCGACGCGGTCAAGCAGGGCCAGGCCCTTCTTGGTGGCTTCCGCCTCGCTGCGGCCGAGTACCTTGCGCTGGGCGATGGTCAGGTTCTCGGTGATCGACAGGTGCGGGAACAGCTCGAAGTGCTGGAACACCATGCCGACCCGCGAACGCAGTTTGGGCAGGTTGGTCTTGGGGTCGGCGATGGAGGTGCCGTCGACCACGATGTCGCCTTTCTGGAACGGCTCCAGCGCGTTGACGCACTTGATCAGCGTGGACTTGCCCGAGCCCGACGGGCCGCAGACCACCACCACTTCACCTTTCTTGACCTCGGTGCTGCAGTCGGTCAGCACCTGGAAGTCGCCGTACCACTTGTTGACGTTCTTGATGGAAATCATACGGTGATCCTTTTTTGCAGGCGCTTGACCAGCCAGGAAGCGGAGAAGCTGATGAGGAAATAGACGACACCGGCGAAGATCAGGAACTCATGGGAGCGCCCGATGATGTCGCCGTTGGAGCGCGCCGAGTTGAGGAAGTCGATCAGGCCCACGGTGTACACCAGCGAGGTGTCCTGGAACAGGATGATGCTCTGCTGCAGCAGCAGCGGGGTCATCTTGCGGAACGCCTGGGGCAGGATGATCAGGCGCATGCATTGGCCATAGCTCATGCCCAGTGCCTGCGCGGCGCCCATCTGGCCCTTGGAGATCGACTGCACGCCGGCCCGCACGATTTCGCAGAAGTAGGCCGCCTCGAACATCATGAAGGCCACGACGCAGGAGGTGAACGCGCCCACCGGGGTGTCTTCGCCGGTGATCCAGCGCAGCACGAAAGGCACCGCCAGGTAGAACCAGGTGATGACCAGCAGCAGCGGGATGGAGCGGAAGTAGTTGACGTAGGCGCCGGCGAAGTTCGACAGCAGCTTGCTCGACGACAGACGCATCAGGGCGAGGATCGTGCCCAGCGCGATACCGCCGACCACACCCATCACCATCAGTTGCAGGGTCAGGACCATGCCATCCCACAGGGCGGGCAGGGCCGGGATGATTTCGCTGAAATCCATGTCCATTTACTTGCCCCCCACGGAGATCAGGCCAGGTACCGAGACTTTCTTCTCGACCATGCGCATGAGCAGCATCAGGCCCATGTTCAGGGTGAAGTAGATCAATGTGGCGAGGGTGAACGCTTCGAACAGGTTGGCGGAGAATTCGGCGGTCTGCTTGGTCTGTGCCAGCAGCTCCATCAGGCCGATCAGCGACGCTACCGAAGAGTTCTTGAACACGTTCAGGAATTCCGAGGTGAGCGGCGGAATGATGATCCGGTAGGCCTGGGGCAGCAGCACGTTCATGTAGATCTGCGACAGGCTGAAGCCCATTGCGCGCCCGGCCGATTCCTGGCCACGCGGCAGCGCCTGGATACCGGTGCGCACCTGTTCGCAGACACGGGCGGCGGTGAACAGGCCGAGGCAGATGACCACGCTGATCAGTGCCGAGGTGGTCGGGTTGAGGTCCTGCTTGAACCACTCCTGCAGGCCTTCGGGCAGCAGGTCGGGCACCAGGAAGTACCAGATGAACAGTTGCACCAGCAGCGGTACGTTACGGAACAGCTCGACGTAGGCGGTGGCAATCCCTGACACCAGGCGGTTAGGCACAGTGCGCATGACGCCGAGCAGCGAGCCCAGCAGCAGCGCGATGATCCAGGCGGAGACAGCGATGGCGATGGTCCAGCCCAGGCCGGTGATGTACCAGTCCAGATAGGTTTCGCTGCCCACGCCGGTGGACTTGAAGAACACGCCCCAGTCCCAGTTGTAATTCATCGGGATTTCCCCTCAGACGGTTGTTTCACGGGCACCTTGATACATCCGGGGGCGTTCGACGCCCTCGGATGTAAAGGTTAGACACTAAAAAGTGGCCTGTCGGATCGAAACGTGCGCGTTGCGCACCAGGCCACTAGTTGCCTGGGATCAGGACTTCTTCTCGTCCGCGGCCTTGTCGGTCGGCTCGGCGATCAGCTTCTTCAACTCGTCGCTCATCGGGAAGTTCAGGTTCAGGCCTTTCGGTGGGATCGGCTGCTGGAACCACTTGTCGTAGCTCTTGTTGACCTCACCCGACTTGAAGTAGGCGACGATGGCTTCGTCGACCGCTTTCTTGAAGGCCGGGTCGTCCTTGCGCACCATGCAGCCGTAGATCTCGTACGACTGTGGGGTGCCGGTGATGACCCAGTCGGACGGCTTCTTGGCCTTGGCCATTTCACCGGCGAGCAGGGCGTCGTCCATCATGAAGGCCACGGCGCGGCCGCTTTCGAGCATGTTGAAGGCTTCGCCGTGGTCCTTGGCCGAGATCACGTTCATCTTCATCTGCTTGTCGGCGTTCATCGCCTTGAGGATGCGCTCGGAAGTGGTACCGGCGGTGGTCACCACGTTCTTGCCGGCCAGGTCGGCGAAGTCTTTATAGGAAGGCTGACCGTCTTTGACCTTGGTCAGCAGGCGGGTGCCGACTTCGAAGATGCCCACCGAGAAACCAACCTGTTGCTGGCGCTCGACGTTGTTGGTGGTGGAGCCGCACTCAAGGTCCACGGTGCCGTTCTGCACCAGTGGGATGCGGGTTTGCGAGGTGACGAGGTTGTACTTGACCTTGATGTCGGTGCCCAGTTGCTTCTTCAGGGCGTCGACCACAGCGATCTGGATGTCGTGGGAGAAGCCCACGGGCTCCGGCTTGCCGGCGAGGTAGGAGAACGGGATGGAGGAGTCGCGGTGGCCCAGGGTGATGGTGCCCGAGTCCTTGATCTTCTTCAGGGTGCCGGTCAGCTCTTCGGCCATGACTGGCGATGCGATGACTGCAGCCGCGATAGCGGCGCCCAGCAATTGACGAACGATGCGCATCAAATTTTCCTCGACGTGTTTGTTTTTTTTATGGAGCCGTTGGCGGACTCTTTCGTTCAACGAATACCGCAATGAAGCGGGTGCATTCGGCTACCAAGTGTAGAGCATGAGTCGTGCCAAGCTCTGGCAATGATCATAACGGCGCGAAAACACTGGGGATTAATCTTTTTTGACGGTAATGGATGCTGATGTTTCGTGCGGATTCCCGAATGGATGGTCGGCGACCGTTCGGAAAACCGAATGAATGGCTGGCAAGATCTATTTAACGCCGGCCGGGCGCTGGCTGGTGCTCTGCTGGGGCTTTTGCGCCAGGAGCCCCAGGCATGACCGAAGTTGCCATTACGCCCGATTCAATCGATGCATTCATTGCCAACCGCTTGCCTGCGTGGTTGACCCAGGCAGACGAGTCACGCCTGGTCGCGCTCAACCAGGCCCTGCGCGGGCAACAGGAAAGCGCACATCGGCTTGCGCCCTTGTTCGATGCCATCCCCTCTATGGAGGTTTATGCCGCACCGCTGCTCGAGAAGGCGCTGGAGCAGGCCGGAGCTGGCAAGCTGGATGTTCGCCGCTGCCAGGTGGGTATCAGTCGGGATGTCGAACTACCCACTGCCTCGCCCCATCTGAAGGCGCCGTCTTACATCCATCATTCGACCCAGAGCCTGCTGGCCGCCGCGCTGCACAATTTCCACGAAAGCGAGACACGACCTTCGATCTTTCGTCGTGCCGAACTGACCGATGAGACCGGCAGGCCGCTGGCGTTCGGTTTTGAAGCCTTCGCAATGCTTTGCCGCAAGCTCGACCTGGGGGGCAGCTACCAGGCCCTGCTCAAGTTGACGTTCCAGCCTTCGGGGGAGGGCGGGTCGACTCGTCGTGAAATCGAGCGGCAGATGGAGGAGAACCATCGGGCGCAGTTGGAAGTGGCAGTACGCATGGCCAGGCTCAGGGAGCAGGTCGATGAACAGAGCTATTTCGAATTGCTGGCGGTTTTTGCCGCGAAGCCGGCAGTGCCATCGGCCCCCGGGCAGATCACGGTCCGCCAGCTCTACCTGTTGGGCAAGAAGGTGCGCGGCGTGGTCACTCTTGAGGTCCGCGATGCGCCAGGCGAGCCGCTCAAGGCCGTGATCGCCTGGATTCCGGGAGACCCCCGGCAACCTCTGAGCCGATATGCATCCTGGGAGGCACTTTACCTGGCACTGGGCAAGCGCCTGCGCGACAGCACTGCCAGGATGTTCTTCGGGCGTTTCATCAGCGAACGGGATCGCCCGCTATTCTTCGGGGCGCTCAAGGCGTTGGGCAGGGCTACTGCGGCGGGGGCGGCGCTCGAACTGGACGGGCGCAACCTGGCCATCGATGATTCGCTATTCGTGCATTTGCGCAAACTGCAACTGGAGAAGTTGCTGGACGATGCCCGCGTGCTGGCGGTGCCGACCGGCGATGAAGACGACGTCGACCGACATGCACGCCTGGATGGGATGATTGCAGCTGGTTTCGACTTGCTGGCCTTGGCCGGGCTGTTCATCCCAGTGTTGGGGGAGGTGATGCTGACTGTGACGGCGGTACAGATCGCCGAACAGGTCTACGAGGGTTATCAGGATTGGCAGATCGGTGATCGCCAGGGCGCGTTGGACCATCTGTTCACCGTGGCGCAGAACCTGGCGGTCGGGGTCGTGGTGGGCAAGGCAGGGTCCGCCGCCGTGGGGCTCACACGGCGCCTGCCGTTCGTGGATGGGCTGATGCCGGTGCGTACCGGCACGGGGGCGACCCGGCTCGCCAGCGAGCGACTCGAGGCCTATCAGCTGGAAGACCAGGACACGGCAGTTGGGCATCAGGTACGCGTGGCGGATGGCTGGCGCCTGCGCTTGCCCGATGGGGCCTACCAGGTGAGCCGATCGGCAGAGGGCGGCCAATGGCGCATCCAGCATCCCCGGCGCAGCACAGCCCATGCGCCCAGGCTTGAGCACAACGGCAGCGGGAGCTGGCGCCATGAGCTGGAGCAGCCACAACGCTGGCAAGGTGTTGGCCTGTTGTTGCGTCGCCTGGATCGCCGATTGGCGAGCGTGCCGAACGCTACCGCTCAGATGCTGGCCGAGGTGACAGGCCTGGACGAGGGGCGTCTTCGCCAATTGCACCTGGAAAACGCCCCGCCCCCCGCACGGCTGCTCGACGCTTTCGAGCGCCATGAGTTGCACCGACAGTACCCGGCCCTGCGCGGTGAGGCTTTCGATGGTTACCTGGCCGACCGTGAGCGAGTGCCGAGCCGTTCGGCCAGCCTTTTGCGTCGGGATTTCCCAGGGCTGAGCGTTTCCGTGGCCGAGGAAATCGTCGCGCAGGCCAGCAGCGGGCAGGTCGCCGCAATGCTGGAGCGTGGACGGGTGCCGCTGGCGTTGGCCGAGCGGGCACGCTGGCAGCTGCGGAACAGCCGCCTGGATCGTGCTTGTGCCGGCCTGCGCGGAGCCGAAGCGGTCAACCCTGACTGCGAACGTCTGGCGTTGGGGCTGGTCGAGCGCTTGCTGCCTTGGCCGGCAAGCGTGCGTATCGAGTTGCGCGAAGCCAAGGTCGATGGTGCGTTGCTGGCCTCTCAGGGTAGCGCGCAGGCCAGC
Organism: Pseudomonas sichuanensis; assembly: GCF_024749065.1. NCBI lineage: Bacteria > Pseudomonadati > Pseudomonadota > Gammaproteobacteria > Pseudomonadales > Pseudomonadaceae > Pseudomonas > Pseudomonas sichuanensis. The sequence goes on from NZ_CP087185.1 coordinate 1,233,362, forward strand.
ACTGTGTTGCGTGTGGTCAAGGCCAAAGGTGGATACACACTGCAGGATGGCCCGGGCGCCGAGCATGCTTCTGACCGTGACAGCCTGTTGCGCGCATTGTGGCTGAGCCTGGATCAAGCGCAGAAAGCGCAGTTGGGGGAGGGCGCCAGCGATGAGCAGATGTTCGTCGATCGCCTGGCCGCCAGCGCCAGTGCCGATCGCGAGCAAGTGGCCAGGGTGATCGGCATGGCGCCTGTCGGGCGCGGCCTGCAACCGCCTCGGCGGTTGGCTGACGGGCGCGTGGGTTACCCGCTCAGTGGTCGGGGTGTGGGCAGCCGGCAGGCGATCCGACGCGGTATTCACCAGATCTTCCCCACGCTCACCGAACTTGAGATGGAAGCCTATGTGCTGGATCTGCTTAGCAGGCGGGTCGACCTGTGGGAGCATTACAGTCTGTTGCAGCGCCAGTTGGGTGAATTGCGCCAGCAGTTGCGCAGGTGGCGTGATGAGGCGGCCAACCCGTTGCAACTGCTTCACCGGCAGCGTGTGGCGGATGTGATTCGACGCAGTTGGCGGCGCAAGCTGGTTGATCTGGCCGGTGACCCGGTGCTGACTGTCGAGGGGGAGCGGGTGGGCAGCCTGCCGATGTTGCCGGCAGGGGTCGATTTTTCTCACGTTCGGCGCCTGGTACTCAGGGATATGGGCCTGGGTGAGGTCGACGCTGATTTTCTGGCACGTTTTCCCAACTTGCTTGAGCTGGACCTGCGAGAGAACGCACTGACTGCGATCCCTGCGGGGATAGAACGCATGACGCGCCTGCGGCAACTGCACCTGGCACGCAATCAGATCAGCCTGGACATGGCAGGCAACGCCCGGCTGATGCCGCTATCGAGCCTGCATACCCTGGACATGAGCCACAATCCTCTGGGGCGCGCCCCTGACCTGGCAGGCCTGCGTCACCTGCGGCGGGTACTGCTGCGTTCGACAGGGCTGGACACCATGCCGGAGCCAGCGCGTCGTCTGTCCTGGCGCGGTTTGGCGGACTTGCGCGACAACAGCATCCGCCAGTTGCGCCTGGAGCTGAACACGCTGCGCCTGCGTCTGGGCCGCCTGAGCCTGCATGACAACCCGCTGAGCGAAGCTGATGAGGTGCTGTTGGAGCAGGCCGCTGGTTCACGTGAGCTGCAGGCGGCACATGCCCCTGTCGATTTCGCCCTGCGCGATTTGTGGTTGGGGCACGAGTACGGTGAGGCCCGCACTCAGCGCCAGGCAATATGGGATGCATTGCAAGCCGAGTCTGATTCGGCCGATCTGTTCCGGTTTCTCGCCGATTTTGCCCAGATCGATGATTTTGACCAATATCCTGAGTACTACCGAAGCCGGGTCTGGCACATTCTTGAGGCATGCCACGCCCATGAATCGTTGCGCATGCGCCTGTTCAGCGAGGCCAGTGGGCCGCGCACCTGTGAAGATCGCCTGTTGCTGACGCTGAGCCAGTTCGAGCTTGCGGTGTTGGCCGAGCAGGCCGTGTTCGAAGGGCCACAGGCTCAGGTGGAAAGGCGGCTTGTGCAGCTAGGGCGCGGCCTGCTTAGGCTCGACGAACTGGATCGTATTGCCGCACGGCATGTGCAGAGCCTGCTGCAGCGCGGTGTCGCCATGGTCGACGAGATAGAAGTACGGCTGTGCTTGCGGGTCAGGCTGGCGCAGGCATTGGGATTACCCGCGCAGCCACCGGCCATGCACTACGAAAGTTTCGCCAATGTCAGCACCAGTGACCTGAGGCGGGCGCAGGCGCAAGTACTTGCTTCGGAGACCCGTGAGCGGGTGGTCGAGTCGTTGGCGCAACGGCCATTCTGGGAACGCTACGTGCGTGAACGCGATCACGAACGCTTCGAAGTGCTGGCCGAGCCTTTTCATCAGCGCCTGGAAGTCATCGAGCAGGGGGTGGAGCAGACCGGTGAGCAGTACTATCTCGAGCAAAGCACGGCGTTGATGGTTGAACTCGAGGGGGTTGAGCGTGAGCTTGTTCGCACCCTGGCCCGCGAAGCCTACGAGCGTTCACATCCGTGAACGCCCCTGGGGACTCACTAGCACTCGCCGAGGTGCCGGGTATCTGCCGTGCGCTGGTTTGCCGCCGTTCAGGCGGCTTGAACCGGCGCACGATCTTGTCGGGTGTGTGCCAGGTAGTCGACCAGCGCCTGTTGCTCGACGGCGCTGGTGAACAGGCCGAGCTTGGTGCGGCGCCAGAGAATGTCATCGGCGTCGACCGCCCACTCCTGGCTGCACAGGTAGTCCACTTCGCGGGTGAACAGGCCACCACCGATGGCCTGGCCCAGGTCCTCGGGGCCATTCACGCCCTCGAGCAGGCGCCAGACGCGACTGCCGTAAGTCACAGCCCAACGCTTGGTGATATCCAGCGGCAGCCAGGCATGGCTGGCCAGCACGGCGTCCACCAGTGCCTGCACGCTGGTCATGCTTTCGCCGCCGGGTAGCGGCGCATCGGCGGTCCAGCTGCCGCGCATCTGGGTGAAGAACGGCTTGAGCTCCGCCATCGCCGACTCGGCCAGCTTGCGGTAGGTGGTGAGCTTGCCGCCGAATACCGACAGCAGTGGCGCTTCACCTGCTGCGGCGGACAGCGCCAGGGTGTAGTCGCGGGTCACTGCCGATGGGTTGTCCGACTCGTCGTTGCACAGCGGGCGCACGCCGGAGTAGGTGTGCAGGATGTCGGCGCGGCTCAGCTGGTGGTTGAAGTGTTCGTTGACCACTTTGAGCAGGTAGTCGGTCTCCTGCTCGGTGATCGCCACCTTGGCCGGGTCGCCGCTGTATTCGCGGTCGGTGGTGCCGATCAGGGTGAAACGCTCCAGATAGGGGATGCAGAAGACGATGCGCTGGTCTTCGTTCTGCAGGATATAGGCGTGCTCGCCTTCGTACAGGCGCGGCACGATCAGGTGGCTGCCCTGGATCAGGCGGATGCCGTAAGGCGCATCGAGCTTGAGATCGTCCTTGATGAAGCTGGCCACCCAGGGGCCGGCGGCGTTGACCAGGGCGCGGGCGCGGATGGTCCGCAGGCTGCCGTCGGCGTGTTGCAGCTCCACTTCCCAGATGCCCTCGACCCGCTCGGCACGCAGGCAACGGGTGCGGGTGTGGATGTGTGCACCTTTTTCGCGGGCGGCCATGGCGTTGACGACCACCAGGCGGGCGTCGTCGACAGCGCAGTCGGCGTATTCGAAACCGCGGGTGATGGCTGGCTTGAGCGGGTAGCCCGGGCCGAAGCGCAGGCTGCGCGAGGCGCCCAGGCGCTTGCGCTTGCCCAGGTGGTCATAGAGGAACAGGCCGGCGCGGATCATCCAGGCCGGGCGCAGGTGTGGCTGGTGCGGCAGGACGAAGCGCATTGGCTTGACGATGTGCGGGGCTTTGGCCAGCAGCACTTCGCGTTCGGCGAGGGCTTCGCGCACCAGGCGGAATTCGTAATGTTCGAGGTAGCGCAGGCCGCCGTGGATCAGCTTGCTGCTGGCCGAGGAGGTGTGCCGGGCCAGGTCGTCCTTTTCACAAAGGAATACCTTCAGGCCGCGCCCGGCGGCGTCTGCCGCGATGCCTACGCCATTGATGCCGCCACCGATCACGGCGAGGTCGTAGCAGTCGAGGGGTTGGGGCGAAACGGGCTGGGACACAGCAAGGCCTCCTGGGCTGTCCATATCGAATATGAACATTGATGTTCGTTTGCGAAAATACTAGCGCAATGAACAGGCGGCCGCCAGTGAGTCTTTATAGAAAAACCTGATCGGATGACAATTAAATGAACATTTACGAACATCGTGCAGGGCCGGCAAGCCGGCGCCTGCAGAAAGGAGGCGTCAGACCACGTCCAGGCGGATCTTGTACTGATTGAGCAGTTGGGTCAGGGCGGGGGTAGGGGCCTGATCGGTCACCAGGCAGTCCACCAGGCTGATCGAGCCAAGGCGGACCATGGCGTTGCGCCCGAACTTGCTGGAGTCTGCTGCGAGGATCACCTGGCGGGCATTGGCGATGATCGCCTGGGACACGCGCACCTCCTGGTAATCGAAGTCCAGCAGGCTGCCGTCCTCGTCGATGCCGCTGATGCCGACCACGGCGAAGTCGACCTTGAACTGGCTGATGAAGTCGACGCTGGCCTGGCCTACCACGCCGCCGTCTCGGCGTACCGTGCCGCCAGCGATCAGCACTTCGAAATCGTCCTTGGCGCCAAGGATCGCCGCCACATGCAGGTTGTTGGTGATGATCTTCAGGTGGTTGTGGTTGAGCAGCGCCCGGGCGATGGATTCGGTGGTGGTGCCGATGTTGATGAACAGCGAGGCATGGTCGGGGATCTGCCGGGCCACGGCTTCGGCAATGCGCTGCTTCTCGTCGCGCATCTGGTCGGCGCGCATGGCGTAGGCGGTGTTCTCGATGCTCGAGTCGTAGGCAGCGCCCCCGTGGTAGCGGCGCAGCAGGTTGGCCTCGGCGAGCTGGTTGATATCGCGGCGGATGGTCTGCGGAGTGACGACGAACAGCTGCGCCATTTCCTCGATGCTGACGTAGCCGCGTTCGCGGACCAGCTCGAGGATTTGTTGTTGGCGTGGAGGCAGATTCATGGGCGGTCCTTGGGGGCAGCCGGAAAAATTCTGCAATGATGCCGGAGGAAGGGGAGTAGGACCAGCTTGGGTTGCTGCGCAAGCAGCCATCGAGGGGCAAGTCGCCGCTGCGACTTGCCCCTCGATGGTTCGATGATCAGGCGTCGTGGTCTTCCCAGTCGCGGGTGCGGTCCACGGCCTTGCGCCAGCCTTTGTACAGCTTCTCTTTCGCCGCTTCATCCAGTTGCGGGCTGAACTCGCGTTCGATGATCGCCTTGTCGCGCAGCTCGTCCAGGCCGCTCCAGAAACCGCAGGCCAGGCCGGCCAGGTAGGCGGCGCCGAGGGCGGTGGTCTCGCGCATTTTCGGGCGTTCTACGCAGGTGCCGAGAATGTCGGCCTGGAACTGCATGAGGAAGTTGTTGGCCACCGCACCGCCATCCACGCGCAGTTCGCTCAGGCGCTGGCCGCAGTCCTGCTGCATGGCATCGAGCACGTCGCGGGTCTGGTAGGCGATCGATTCCAGCGCGGCACGGATGATGTGGTCGACTTTCACGCCGCGGGTCAGGCCGAACAGCGCACCACGGGCATAGGGGTCCCAGTACGGCGCGCCGAGGCCGGTGAAGGCGGGCACCAGGTACACGCCATTGCTGTCCTTGACCTTGCTGGCGAAGTACTCGGTGTCATAGGCGTCGTTGATGATCTTCAGCTCGTCGCGCAGCCACTGCACGGTGGAGCCACCGTTGAACACGGCGCCTTCCAGGGCATAGGCCACTTCGCCGCGCGGGCCGCAGGCGATGGTGGTGAGCAGGCCGTGGGACGAAGCGACCGCCTTGTCGCCGGTGTTCATCAGCAGGAAGCAGCCGGTGCCGTAGGTGTTCTTGGCCTGCCCGGGCTCCACGCACATCTGGCCGAACAGCGCCGATTGCTGGTCGCCAGCGATGCCGGCGATTTTGATGCCGCTCTTGGTCTGGCCATAGACTTCCGACGAAGGGCGCACTTCGGGCAGCATCTGCCGTGGGATGCCGAGGATATCCAGGAGCTTCTCGTCCCACGCCAGGGTATGGATGTTGAACATCAAGGTGCGCGAGGCGTTGGTGTAGTCGGTGACATGCACCTTGCCGCCGGAGAACTTCCAGATCAGCCAGGTATCGATGGTGCCGAACAGCAGCTCGCCGCGCTCGGCGCGCTCGCGAACACCTTCGACGTTGTCGAGGATCCACTTGAGCTTGGTGCCGGAGAAGTAAGGGTCGGTGACCAGGCCGGTGGTTTCGCGGATGTACTGTTCGTGGCCGTCACGTTTGAGCTGGGCGCAGATCTCGGTGCTGCGGCGGCACTGCCAGACAATGGCGTTGTACACCGGACGGCCGGTTTCCTTGTCCCACACCACGGTGGTTTCACGCTGGTTGGTGATGCCGATGGCGGCTACCTGGGCGTGGCTGATACCGGCCTGGGCCAGGGCTTCGACCATGGTCGCGCTTTGGGTGGCGAAGATTTCCATCGGGTCGTGCTCGACCCAGCCGGCCTGCGGGTAGTGCTGGGCGAACTCGCGCTGCGACGTGCCGACCACGTTGGCGTCGCGGTCGAAGATGATGGCCCGAGAACTGGTGGTGCCCTGGTCGAGGGCAATGATGTAGTTCTTGTCCTGGGTGTCTGTCATGTCGATGGCCTTGCAGGAATTAGGAGTGGTTCAGGGCGTGGCGAGCATTGGAGCCCGGCGCTGGCATCAGGAAACCTGGGCATCACCCTGAGGATTATCGTCTGTCTGTGGCTTCTCGGCTTCTGCTGTCGGCAGGTTGCGGGCAATCAGGCCGCGGTACAACGCCGCACCAAGGCTGGCGCCGAGAATCGGTGCGAACACCGGTACCAGGAAATAGGGAATGTCACGCCCGCCGGTAAAGGCGATGTCGCCCCAGCCAGCGAGGAAGGTCATCAGCTTGGGCCCGAAATCGCGCGCCGGGTTCATCGCAAAGCCGGTCAGCGGGCCCATGGCGCTGCCGATCACGGCGATCAGCAGGCCGATCAGCAGCGGCGCGGTGGCGCCACGGGGCAGGCCGTTGTTGTCGTCGGTCAGGGCCATGATCACGGCCATCAGGATGGCGGTGATGATCACTTCGACCAGGAACGCCTGGCCGGTGGACAGCGCCGGGTGCGGGTAGGTGGAGAATACCGAGGCCAGTTCCAGGCTGGCCTGGCTGCCGCGCAACATGGCGTGGGCCTGTTCGAAATCGAAGAACAGGTTGCTGTACAGCGTGTAAACGAGCGCGGCGCCACAGAACGCGCCACACACCTGGGCGAGGATGTAGAACGGCAGTTTGCGTTTGTCGAAGCCGGCGAACAGGGTGAGGGCGATGCTCACGGCCGGGTTCAGGTGCGCGCCGGAAACGCCGGCGGTGAGGTAGATCGCCATGCTCACGCCGACCCCCCAGATGATGCTGATTTCCCACAGGCCGAAGCTGGCGCCGGCAACCTTGAGGGCGGCGACACAGCCTGTGCCGAAGAAGATGAGTAGCGCGGTGCCGAGGAATTCGGCCATGCATTGGGCGGAAAGCGTCGGTTGGCGTAGAGCAGTCGTCATGTATGACCTCGGTTCTTGTTGTTGTGAGGCGTAGTGCGCTCGACAGCAAAAAAGCCCGGAGTCGATCCCCATTGACGCCGGGCGGGTGCAGGGAGTGCACCTTATAGGTGCACCATGTATTCAGAAACGAAAAAATATAGACAAGAAACGCTGATGTCAAAGGTCGAAAGTGAACGGTTGGCCACAAACTGACCGAGAGGCCTGCCTGCGAACCGTTGGCCGCCGCTCTGGCCCGCGGGTGTGCTGGCTGGTCTGGGGGATTTGCCCTACAGTAGCCGGCGACCTGCGATCGACTGGAGCCTTCGATGACCCCCGCCCTGGACCTGCTGAAAAAGGCGCGCGCCGAGTACCGCGTGCACAGTTACGAACATGACCCGAAGACTGCCTCCTATGGCCTGGAAGCGGCCGAGAAGCTTGGCCTTGACCCGCTGCGGGTGTTCAAGACGCTGCTGGCCAGCAGCGAGAAGGGCGAATTGCTGGTGGCGGTGGTGCCGGTGGTCGGTACCCTCGATCTCAAGGCGCTGGCCCATGCGGCGGGGGTGAAGAAGTGCGAAATGGCCGACCCGCAGGCTGCCCAGCGTGCCACGGGCTACCTGGTGGGGGGGATCAGCCCGTTGGGGCAGAAGAAGCGTCTGCGCACCTTCATCGACGAGTCCGCGCAACAACATGAAACCATTCACGTCAGCGCGGGCCGTCGTGGCCTGGAGGTGGAGCTGGCGGCGGCGGTGCTGGCAACCCATACCCAGGGGCAATTCGCCGGGATTGGTCGCGGCTGATCATCTGTATGGTGGTAATTTCCTCGACTCTGTCACTGTTCGGTCCGGGCCCCGTGCGCCATGCTCGGGCCCTTTCCAAAAAGACAGAGGGAGCGTGTCATGCAGTTGCACTTCCATCAGGTCGACGCGTTCAGCGATCGTCCCTTCGCCGGCAACCCCGCCATGGTTTATCACCTGGAGCAGTGGCTCGACGAGGCGCTGATGCAGCAGATCGCCGCCGAGCACAACCTTGCCGAGACCGCGTTCGTGGTGGCCGAGGGTGACGGATATCGCATCCGCTGGTTTACCCCGAGTACCGAAGTACCGCTGTGCGGCCATGCCACCCTGGCCAGCGCTTATGTGCTGTTCGAGGTCTATGGCGAGCAGAAGGCGCGGCTGGACTTCCAGAGCCAGTCAGGGCCACTGAGCGTCAGCCGTGAAGGGGATCGCTTGTGGCTGGACTTCCCGCGCATTGATTCGCAGCCGGTGGCCAAGCCTTTGCCGGTTGCCGAGGCGTTGGGCTGCGAGGTGCTGGAAGTGCGCCAGAGCAAGGAGCTGTTCGTGGTGTTGCCGTCGGAGCAGGCGGTGCGTGATTGCACGCCGGACATGGCTGCGGTGGCGCGTCTGCCCGGGCTTGGCGTGATTGTGACGGCGCCCGGCGCCAGGCATGACTTCGTATCGCGCTATTTCGCCCCGGCTATCGGCATCCCCGAAGACCCGGTCACCGGTTCCACCCATTGCCTGCTCATCCCGTACTGGGCCGAACGCCTTGGTAAAACCGAGTTGAGTGCGTTCCAGTGCTCGGCCAGGGGCGGTGAGCTGTCATGCAGGCTGGAAGGTGAGCGGGTGAAGATCGGTGGGCAGGCTCGGCGGGTGGCCAGTGGCACGTTGATGCTGTGATTGTCGCGGGGCAAGCCAGGGCACCGAACCGCAGCTCCCACGTTGGTCGTGGGAGCAACTGCCTGGCTGCGCGATCCACATGACTTATTGATCGAGCCGGGACCTGTGGGAGCGGCTTTAGCCGCGAACACCGGCAAAGCCGGTGCCATCCACCGCGTCGCCTGTTTCGCGGGTAAACCCGCTCCCACAGGCAGAGTACAGGTCTTGAGTTCGGCTCGGTCGGGTGCGCGCTGACTTGTCCTGCGATGTTCTGGGTGCCTCAGAGCGCCGAGCTGACGCGGCGCACGCCGTTCTCCTGGCGTGGCAGCTGCGCGGCTACGCTGCCGGGTACCGGGAACAGCACCAGGTGGTCGGCCGCCACGGCGATGCCGATTTCCTGGCCTACCTGATGGTCGATGTGGCTGGGGAAGATCGCTTCGAGCTGGCTGCCGGTGGGCAACTGCAGGCGATACAGGGTGGAAGCGCCGAGGAAGCTCTTGCCGACAATTTGCGCCCGCAATTTGCCGTCGGGCGCATGGATGATGTCATCCGGGCGCAGCAACACGTCCACCGAGCTGCCCGTGGCCATGGTGTAGGCGCGATTGCCCCGCAGTTCGCCGAGTTCGGTGGTCACCGCTTCATGGCTGCTCATCTGGCCGCGAATGAAGTAACCCTGGCCAATGAAGCTGGCAACGAAGGGGGTTTGTGGCTCGTGGTAGAGGTTGTAGGGGGTATCCCACTGCTCCAGGCGGCCTTCCTTGAACACGCCAACGTGATCACTGACGGCGAAGGCTTCTTCCTGGTCGTGGGTGACCAGGATGGCGCTGGTGCCACGGCTCTTGAGGATGTCGCGCACCTCGTGGCTGAGGCGCCTGCGCAACTCGACGTCGAGGTTGGAGAACGGCTCGTCGAGCAGCAGCAGTTGTGGCTCCGGCGCCAGTGCGCGGGCCAGTGCGACCCGCTGTTGCTGGCCGCCGGACAACTCGTGCGGGTAGCGCCCGCCGAGGCCGCCCAGCTTGACCAGTTCGAGCATCTCCTCGACCACAGCCGCCTGTTGCGGGTGCTTGCCAATGCCGAAGGCGATGTTCTGCGCCACGGTCAGGTGGGGGAACAGCGCGTAGTCCTGGAACACCATGCCGATCCGGCGTTTCTCCGGAGCCAGGGTGAAGCCTGCACGGGAGATGACCTCGCCGGCCAGCTGGATCTCGCCTTCATGCACCGGCTCGAAACCGGCGATGGCGCGCAGCGTGGTGGTCTTGCCGCACCCGGAGGAGCCCAGCAGGCAACCGATGTCGCCTGCGTTCAGGTGCAGATTGAGGTTCTGGACGATGCGCTGCTCGCCGTAGCCGCAGGCGAGGTCGCGCAGGTTGAGCAGTAGGGGTTGACTCATGCGTGGTGGTAAGCCGGTTCTACAAGGAATTCGAGAAGGGCCTTCTGCGCATGCAGGCGGTTCTCAGCCTGGTCCCAGGCGACCGAACGGGGGTCGTCGAGCAGGTCCTGGCTGATTTCCTCGCCACGGTGGGCGGGCAGGCAGTGCATGAACAGGGCATCGGGTGCCGCCAGGTCGAGCAGTGCGCGGTTGACCTGGTAAGGCGCGAAGTGCGCCAGGCGCCGTGCAGTTTCCTCTTCCTGGCCCATGGAAGTCCAGACGTCCGTGGTCACCAGGTGGGCGCCGCGTACGGCTTCCTTGGGGTCACGGATGATCTGCACGCGGTCACCGCCCAATTGCAGGAAGCGTGGATCGGGGTCATAACCCTCGGGGCAGGCGATGCGCAGCTGGAAGTCGAACTGGCGAGCGGCTTCGATGTACGAGTTGCACATGTTGAAGCCATCGCCGATCCAGGCCACGGTCTTGCCCTGGATCGAGCCACGGTGTTCAAGGAAGGTCTGCATGTCGGCCAGCAACTGGCAGGGGTGCGACTCGTCGGACAGGCCGTTGATCAGCGGCACCCGCGAATGGGCGGCGAATTCGGTGAGGGTGCTGTGGGCGTGGGTGCGGATCATCACCGCATCGACCATGCTCGACAACACGATGGCGCTGTCGGCAATCGGCTCGCCGCGGCCCAGCTGGGTGTCACGCGGCGACAGGAAGATGGCCTGGCCGCCGAGCTGGATCATGCCCGCCTCGAACGACACCCGGGTACGGGTCGAGGATTTTTCGAAGATCATCCCCAGCACGCGGTTCTTCAGGGGCTCGAACAGCACGCCACGCTTGCGCAGGTCCTTCAGCTCGATGCCTCGGCGGATCACACCGAGCAATTCGTCGGTGGTGAAATCCAGCAGGGAGAGAAAGTGCCTAGCGCTCATGATTGACTACCTTATCTGCAACGGTGTGCAGGTCGACCGTATGGGTTTTGTTGACAACGGGAGTGACCTGCGGCGTAAGCCGCACGGGGCGGACGGAATAGGGAAAGGCGCAATACTATAATTAAATGTCGCCTCAAACCAAGAGGGGAAACAGTGTCTCTGTATCAGCGGGTGTCGTAACCCACTGCAGGTGCGCTGTTTTTTATTTGCTACAGGGTTTGTACACGGCCAGGCGCGCGTTTGGCAAACCTGCTGTCGCGAATCGTGGGCCTGATGTCGGCCAATTCACGCCGCGAAGCGCGCTGGTGAGCCTTGCTGGGGCGGCGCATAGTCGAACGTCCATAACAACACGGCAGAGGCGGCCATGACCAAGACCCTGCATCACCGAGCCTGTCACCTGTGCGAGGCCATCTGCGGCCTGAACATCGAAGTGACCCACGAAGCCGACGGCCGGGCGCGTATCAGCTCGATCAAGGGCGACCCGCAGGACCCGTTCAGCCGTGGGCATATCTGCCCCAAGGCAGTCGCCCTGCAGGATATCCAGGAAGACCCCGACCGCCTGCGCCAGCCCCACAGGCGTATCGGCGACCAGTGGCAGCCGATTGGCTGGGACGAGGCGTTCACCCTGGCCGCCGAGCGCCTCTGGGCGGTGCAGCAGGCCCACGGGCGCAACGCCGTCGCGGTGTATCAGGGTAACCCCAGCGTGCACAACTATGGGCTGATGACCCACAGCAACTATTTCCTTGGCCTGCTCAAGACTCGCAATCGCTTCTCTGCCACCTCGGTCGACCAGTTGCCCCAGCACCTGACCAGCTACCTGATGTACGGCCATGGCTTGCTGCTGCCGATCCCGGACATCGATCACACCCACTTCATGTTGATACTCGGTGGCAACCCGCTGGCTTCGAACGGCAGCATCATGACGGTGCCGGATGTGGAGAAGCGGCTGAAGGCGCTGAAGGCCAGGGGCGGGCGCCTGGTGGTGGTCGACCCGCGGCGCAGCGAGACGGCGGCGATGGCAGATCAGCACCTGTTCATCCGCCCCGGTGGCGATGCGGCGCTGCTGTCTGCGCTGCTGCATACCCTTTTCGCAGAGGACCTGGCCCGCGGATCGCACTTGCCTGTCAACGGGCTGGATCAGGTACGCCAGGCCATTGCGCCGTTCGATGCCGAGGCGATGAGCGGGCTCTGCGGTATCCCGGCGCAGGACATCCGCCAGCTGGCCCGGGATTTCGCGGCCGCAGGCAAAGCCGTTTGCTATGGCCGGATGGGGGTTTCCACCCAGGCCTTCGGTTCGCTGTGCCACTGGCTGGTGCAACTGATCAACCTGGTCACCGGCAACCTCGATCGCAAAGGCGGTGCCCTCTGTACCGAACCTGCGGTGGACCTGGTGGCCAGCACCTCGGGCGGGCATTTCAACCAATGGCAGAGCAGGGTCTCGGGCCTGCCGGAATATGGCGGCGAACTGCCGGTGTCTGCCCTGGCCGAAGAGATCCTCGAGCCGGGTGAAGGGCAGATACGGGCGCTGGTGACCGTCGCTGGCAACCCGGTGTTGTCCACGCCCAACGGGCGGCGTCTGGATGAGGCCCTGGCTGGGCTCGAGTTCATGCTCAGCATCGACCTGTACATCAACGAGACCACCCGCCATGCCGACCTGATCCTGCCCTCGACTTCGGCGCTGGAGAATGATCATTACGATTCCACCTTCAATTTGCTGGCGGTACGCAACGTCAGCCGTTTCAACCGGGCGATCCTGGCCAAGCCCGAGGGAGCATTGCACGACTGGGAGATTTTCGTCGGCCTGGCCAAGGCTTTTGCGGCGCGCGCCCAGGCCGAGCTGAAGGTGACGCTGCCGCCAGCGCAGATGATCGATTACGCGCTGCGCAAGGGGCCTTATGGTGATGCGTCAACCTGGAAGCTGTCGCTGCAAACCCTCGACCAGCATCCCCATGGCCTCGACCTCGGGCCGCTGACGCCGAACCTCGCTGATCGCTTGGGTACCGCCAGCCAGGCGGTCGAAGCAGCCCCGGCTGCCCTGCTCGAAGACCTGCAACGGCTTGCCCGGCAATTGCCGCCGGAACCAGGCCAGCTGTTGCTGATCGGCCGCCGTCATGTGCGCAGCAACAACTCGTGGATGCACAACTTCCATCGACTGGTAAAAGGCAAGCCGCGCCATCAGTTGCTGATGCACCCGCTCGACTTGCACCAGCGCCAACTGCAGGACGGCCAGACGGTACGTGTTCGTTCACGCACCGGTGTGCTCGAAGTGCAGGTCCAGGCCAGCGAGGAGATGATGCCGGGGGTGGTCAGCCTGCCCCATGGCTACGGGCATGGGCGCCAGGGCGCCCAGTTGCAGGTGGCCAGCGCGCAACCTGGGGTGAGTGCCAATGACCTGACTGACGAGCGCCTGCGTGATGGCGTTTCCGGCAATGCGGCACTCAATGGCGTGCCGGTGCAGGTGGAGGCCGCCTAGGCTTTGTACGAAAAGTGCCTGATCGCCGCTCGACGACTTTCGTACAAACCCTAAACACCGGTAAGGCCGAGCATGCCGCTCGGGTTTCCGATACAATGCGTCACCGTGCCGACGACCATGTCGGAAAGTTCAGCCGAGGTGCTTCATGGATATCATCGAAACAATCAAAGAGCAGATCGCCAACAACACCATTCTGCTTTACATGAAAGGCTCGCCGAATGCCCCGCAGTGCGGCTTTTCGGCCAAGGCATCGCAAGCGGTGATGGGTTGCGGCGAGAAGTTCGCTTACGTCGACATCCTGCAGAACCCGGAAATCCGCGCCAACCTGCCCAAGTACGCCAACTGGCCGACTTTCCCGCAACTGTGGGTGGCCGGTGAGCTGGTCGGCGGTAGCGACATCATGCTGGAAATGTTCGAAAAGGGTGAGCTGCAGGCCCTGATCAAGGACGCTGCTGCCAAAGCCAAGGCTTCCGAGGCCTGATTCCAGCTTTGGCTCGCCGGAATGCAAAAGCCCCGTATATGCGGGGCTTTTTGTTGTCTGGTGATTTTTCGCGTGCCTCTGTAGGAGCGGCCTTGCCGGGGCGCTCCTACACCCCAATAAAAAGCCCCGCACTTGGCGGGGCTTTGGTGTATCTGGCGATCGTTACTCTTCGCCCATCTGCGACTGCAGGTAGTTCTCGATGGTGATCTTGTCGATCAGGCCCAGCTGGGTTTCCAGCCAGTCGATGTGTTCTTCCTGGTCTTCGAGGATGTCTTCGAGCACATCGCGCGAGCCGAAGTCGCCTGCAGTTTCACAGTGGGCGATGGCGGCTTTCAGGTCGGCGTGGGCCTTTTTCTCAAGCTTCAGATCGCACTCGAGCATCTCTTTGGTGTGCTCGCCGATCATCAGCTTGCCCAAGTCCTGGACATTGGGGATGCCTTCGAGGAAGAGGATGCGCTTGATCAGCTTGTCCGCGTCCTTCATCGCCTGGATGGATTCTTTGTACTCGAATTTGCCGATCTTGTTCAGGCCCCAATCTTCATACATGCGTGCGTGCAGGAAGTACTGGTTGATTGCGACCAGCTCGTTTCCGAGGATCTTGTTGAGATGCTGGATGACGCTTACGTCGCCTTTCATGATGGGGTCCTGCCCTGTAGAAGTTGAGCCAATGAAATCAAGTCTGAGCCCGACAACTACCTATGTCAAACCTAAGTTATTGAATAATAAGTGAAAATTAATCGGAATAAGAATGTTTGTGAACCGCGTTCGAGCGCTAACTTATTGAATTTCTGGCATAAAAAAACCGGGCACTGGGCCCGGTTCTTCGAAATTCATTTTTTACGCCGCGTTAAATTCAACGGGGTAGGGCAGCGCAGCCTGTTGGCTGAGCTGCAGCTCGGTCAGCGTCTCACGCACCACCTGCTTGGCGAGGCAGGCGCATTTACCGCATTGGCTGGCGACGTTGGTGGCGGCTCGAACATCCTTGTAGCTGCAGCATCCTTCGTAGATCGCATCGCGGATCTGTCCATCGGTGACACCGACACAAAGACACACATACATAAAGGCTGACCATTACGGTTGGATTCGATGGGTTGGAGAGTAATGGTAATGAGAATGCTTGTCAAAGCACTTTCTGAAAGGGCCGTCCTTGAGCGACCGATGGTAGAGATTCGGCCTGTCACCATAAGCCGTGTATGATGGTCGGCCTTTGCCAGATCCGGGGGAACTCATTCCGCCCGGGCAAGGTTCTTCACCCCTCATCAGGAGAAATCGAATGAGCGTACTCGTTGGTAAACAAGCCCCTGACTTCACCGTCCCTGCCGTGCTGGGCAACGGCGAAATCGTCGACAGCTTCAACCTGGCCTCGGCCATCAAAGGCAAGTACGGCCTGGTGTTCTTCTACCCGCTGGACTTCACCTTCGTCTGCCCGTCCGAGCTGATCGCCCTGGACAATCGCATCCCTGACTTCCAGGCTCGCAACGTGGAAGTGATCGGCGTTTCGATCGACTCGCACTTCACCCACAACGCCTGGCGTAACACCCCGGTCAACAACGGCGGCATCGGCCAGGTCAAATACACCCTGGCAGCCGACATGACCCACGAAATCTGCAAGGCCTACGACGTCGAGTCCGAAGGCGGCGTGGCCTTCCGTGGCGCCTTCCTGATCGACACCAACGGTGTTGTCCGTTCGCAGATCGTCAACGACCTGCCACTGGGCCGCAACATGGACGAGCTGCTGCGCCTGGTTGACGCCCTGCAATTCCACGAAGAGCACGGCGAAGTCTGCCCGGCCAACTGGAAAAAAGGCGACAAGGGCATGAACGCTTCGCCGGAAGGCGTTGCCGCTTACCTGAGCGAGAACGCTGGCAAGCTGTAATTTGCCAAGCGCATAAAAAAACCGGCCCTGGTGGCCGGTTTTTTTTGTCTCAAGTTTCAAGCTGCAAGCCACAAGTGAAAAGCCTGGCGCATATAGGCTGCTCTTTCTTGTCGCTTGAAGCTTGAGGCTTGCAGCTTAGTCGTTGAAATCGCGCCAGCCGCCCATTTCTTTCCAGCGGTTGACGATGCCGCAGAACAGCTCGGCAGTTTTCTCGGTGTCGTAGCGTGCCGAGTGCGCCTCGCGGCCATCGAAGTCGATGTCGGCGCTCTGGCAGGCCCGTGCCAGCACGGTCTGGCCGTATGCCAGGCCGGCCAGTGTTGCGGTGTCGAAGCTGGAGAACGGGTGGAAGGGGTTGCGCTTGAGGTCGTTGCGCGCCACTGCGGCATTGAGGAAGCCCAGGTCGAAGCTGCTGTTGTGCCCGACCAGGATTGCCCGCTTGCAGCCGTTGGCCTTGAGAGCCTTGCGCACGCCACGGAAGATGTCGGTGAGCGCACTTTCCTCGCTCACCGCCATGCGCAGTGGGTGGTCCAGCTTGATCCCGGTGAACTCCAGCGCGGCCTGTTCGATGTTGGCACCTTCGAAGGGTTCGACCCGGAAGAAGTAGGTGTGCTCGGGGAACAGGAAGCCCTTCTCGTCCATGCCGATGGTCACTGCGGCGATTTCCAGCAGGGCGTCGGTGGCGCTGTTGAAGCCAC
Organism: Pseudomonas sichuanensis; assembly: GCF_024749065.1. Classification (NCBI taxonomy): domain Bacteria; kingdom Pseudomonadati; phylum Pseudomonadota; class Gammaproteobacteria; order Pseudomonadales; family Pseudomonadaceae; genus Pseudomonas; species Pseudomonas sichuanensis. Next base: position 1,249,971 of record NZ_CP087185.1, read on the forward strand.
CTGTCTCGACATCCACCACCACCGGCAGATAACCACGGAAACGTTCGGCCATCGGATGGCGCGAACCGCTGCTGACCTGATTGTCCTGATCGTCGTCGTAGAGGTCTTCGCTCACGCGTTGTCCTCCAGCAGGCGCCAGCGCAGTTTCTCACCGGCACGCAGCGGGATCACGGTGGTGTCGCCGAACGGCAGACTGGCGGGTGCCGTCCACTCTTCGCGCACCAGGGTGATGGTGTCGGTGTTGCGCGCCAGGCCGTAGAAGTCCGGGCCATGCTTGCTGGCAAAGCCTTCGAGCTTGTCCAGCGCGTTACGCTGCTCGAATGCCTCGGCATACATCTCGATGGCGGCGTAGGCGGTGTAGCAGCCAGCGCAGCCGCAGGCGGCTTCCTTGGCGTGCTGGGCATGGGGGGCGGAGTCGGTACCGAGGAAGAACTTCGGGTTGCCGCTGGTGGCCGCGTCCAGCAGCGCCACCTGGTGGGTGTTGCGCTTGAGGATCGGCAGGCAATAGAAGTGCGGGCGGATACCGCCGACCAGCATGTGGTTGCGGTTGTACAGCAGGTGCTGGGCGGTAATGGTCGCGCCGACGTTGGCCGCAGCCTCGGTGACGAACTGCGCGGCGTCGCTGGTGGTGATGTGTTCGAAGACCACTTTCAGCGTGGGGAAACGCTCGACCAGGCGGCGCATGTGCTCGTCGATGAAGCGCTTCTCACGATCGAACACGTCGATCTCGCTACGCGTCACTTCGCCATGCACCAGCAGTGGCAGGCCGGTCTCGGCCAGGGCCTCGATCGCCGGGAAGATGTTGTCGATGCTGGTCACGCCGGAATCGGAGTTGGTGGTAGCGCCGGCCGGGTACAGTTTGGCGGCGTACACGATACCGCTGGCCTTGGCCGCGCGGACATCTTCGGCGCTGGTGCGGTCTGTGAGGTAGAGCACCATCAGCGGCTCGAAGCGGCTGCCGGCCGGACGCGCGGCGAGGATGCGCTCACGGTAGGCGCCAGCTTCGGCGGCGTTGCGCACCGGGGGCACGAGGTTGGGCATGATGATGGCACGGGCGAAGGTGCGCGCCACGTCGCCAACGGTATGTGGCAAGACGGCACCATCGCGCAGATGGATGTGCCAGTCGTCGGGGCGCAGGAGGGTCAGGCGATCGGACATTGGGGATTCCAGGCGGGTCGAACTCAGAAGCCAATGCTACCGGAAAACCCTTGGGCGAGCACGGCTATCAAGTTTTCCAACCAGCGTCCGATAGCGTTGAGGTAAGCCGTCAGAATTTGTGGAGCCGCCCGTGCGCCAGCGTTACCTAGCCCTGTTCACCCTTGTCGCCAGCCTGCCGGCGGGGGCACTCACCTTCCAGACCCGCGTGGAGCATGTCGCCTGGAAAGTCGAGGGTGACCAGTTCGAATGCCGTCTGGTGCAACCGATAGATGGTTTCGGTAGTGGTGAGTTCGTGCGCCGTGCCGGCGAGCTGCCGACGTTCCAGCTGCGCTCCGCAAGCAATGTGCTCGGTGCCGGATCCGCCACACTGTTGGCGGCAGCTGCACCCTGGCAGCCAGGCCGTGGCGACATCAATCTGGGGGCTGTGCGCATGGGCCGCACGGGTGTGCTGTTCACGTCCTCGCAAGGCCAGGCCAGCCGCTTGATCAATGGCTTGCTCGATGGGCGCAGCACGGTGGTGCGCAATTATGCAGGTGAAGGCGGGCGAGCCATGGAAGTGCGGGTGCTGCCGGTCAGTTTCGCCAAGGCCTACAGTGACTATCAGCGCTGCGCGAGCACGCTGCTGCCGATGAATTACGATCAGATTCGCCAGACCCAGGTCGGCTTCCCCGGCACTGGCTTTGAGCTGGACAGCTCGGCGCGTGCACGCCTGGACCTGATTCTGGACTACATGAAGGCCGACCCGACGGTCAATCACATCGAACTCGACGGTCATTCCGACAACAGCGGCAACCGCCTGACTAACCGTGACGCATCGCGCCGTCGTGCCCTGGCAGTGGCCGAGTACTTCAAGGCCCATGGCATTGCCGAAGAACAGATTACCGTGCGCTTCCACGGCGAGCGCTACCCCCTGGCCAAGAACAACAGCGCCGCCAACCGTGCGCGCAACCGTCGTGTCAACATCCAGCTCGATCGGGTGACCCCGGTCGAGAAGCCGGTTCCGGCTGCGGCGCCGGCCGTCCCCGCTGCAGCCCCGGCGCCGGCTGCCACCACCGCGCCGGCAGTCGTACCGGCCCAGCAGGCACCCGCGAAGCAGGGCTGAGTGCGACCACTGGTCGCGCTGTCGACAGTTCCTGTCGCTTTGTCGTCACAAGCTGTCGCCCCACTGTAATTTTTGCGGCAAGGCCGTTAGAATCGAAGGCTTTCCGTACAACCCCGTGGAGTGATGGCATGGCGGACGTAAAAAAGGTCGTACTGGCGTATTCCGGCGGCCTTGATACTTCGGTGATTCTCAAGTGGCTGCAGGACACTTACAACTGCGAAGTGGTGACCTTCACCGCTGACCTGGGTCAGGGCGAAGAGGTCGAGCCGGCCCGCGCCAAAGCCCAGGCAATGGGCGTTAAAGAAATCTACATCGATGACCTGCGCGAAGAATTCGTGCGTGACTTCGTGTTCCCGATGTTCCGCGCCAACACCGTCTACGAAGGCGAGTACCTGCTGGGTACGTCCATCGCTCGTCCGCTGATCGCCAAGCGCCTGATCGAAATCGCCAACGAAACCGGCGCCGACGCCATTTCCCACGGTGCTACCGGCAAGGGTAACGACCAGGTGCGTTTCGAGCTGGGTGCCTACGCGCTCAAGCCAGGCGTCAAGGTCATCGCCCCATGGCGCGAGTGGGACCTGCTGTCCCGCGAGAAGCTGATGGACTATGCCGAGAAGCACGGCATCCCGATCGAGCGCCACGGCAAGAAGAAGTCGCCGTACTCGATGGACGCCAACCTGCTGCACATCTCGTACGAAGGCGGTGTCCTGGAAGATACCTGGACCGAGCACGAAGAAGACATGTGGAAATGGAGCGTCTCCCCTGAGAACGCCCCGGACCAGGCTACCTACATCGAGCTGACCTACCGCAACGGTGACATCGTTGCCATCGACGGCGTCGAGAAGACCCCGGCCACCGTGCTGGCCGACCTCAACCGCATTGGCGGTGCCAACGGCATCGGCCGCCTCGACATCGTCGAGAACCGCTACGTCGGCATGAAGTCCCGCGGCTGCTACGAGACCCCTGGTGGCACCATCATGCTCAAGGCCCACCGCGCCATCGAGTCGATCACCCTGGACCGCGAAGTCGCTCACCTGAAAGATGAGCTGATGCCGAAGTATGCCAGCCTGATCTACACCGGCTACTGGTGGAGCCCAGAGCGTCTGATGCTGCAGAAGATGATCGACGCCTCGCAGGTGAACGTGAATGGTGTGGTTCGTCTGAAGCTGTACAAGGGCAATGTCGTGGTTGTCGGTCGCAAGTCGGATGACTCGCTGTTCGACGCCAACATCGCCACCTTCGAAGAAGATGGCGGCGCCTACAACCAGGCCGACGCTGCCGGCTTCATCAAGCTCAATGCACTGCGCATGCGCATTGCGGCCAACAAAGGCCGTTCGATGCTCTGAGCATCCAGCTGAAAAGAACCCGGCCCAGGCCGGGTTTTTTTTGGGCCGTCATTCAGGGGCTTCGGCTTGTTCGAACGGCAGTTCGGTGTCCTCGTGCATGGGGCCGGCTGATAGATGAAAACGGGCTCGGGTGTCGAGGTTATAAAGGGTCCAGCGGCGAGTGGTGGTTTGTGGGCGATCGATCATGCGCAACACATGGCGCTCGAGCATCTTGCGGCTCTCTGGGCCGGAGATGGCGATGACCATGGCAGCTTCGCTTTCGCAGAAAGGTGCCGAGGGCGGGGTGGGTGGTGCCTGGGTCTCTGTGGTTGCCGACGTAACCGCTTGGTTTGGCGCTGTTGGTGGTTGAGCGGGGTTTGGGCTGTTGGGCGTTGGGTCATGGTACTCGGGCACGAATAGCGACCCGGTATTGAAGTTGAGAGTGAGGAAGAACAACACCGTCAAGAAGAAGGGGAAGCCTACGAGGAACCAGGTGTAGATGGTCTGGCTTTCCTCGCTCAGGAATGGCAGCGAAGCCAGGGCAGAGGCTTCGATGACACCGGCGAAGACGGCGATAAGCGTCAATGGGCTGAATGATGGATTGTTCATGATGGGCGCCTGGGCATGCTTTGCTCATCAGTAGCCTGATTTTGATCACAGAGTAAGTGTGAGTATTTCCTCTATGGAGCGCTCTGGCCATTTATTTGTCGGCGTTCCGATGTCTTGTCCGAATAGTAGAAATTTCCTGCGTTAAGTGTAATGCCTCTACGCTTGGAGCTCGATTTGCAGAGTGTTAACTTGCACGCGGCTACATTTATTCAGGAGCGCATAAAGTTCTGCAAAATAACTGCGCGTAGGAATATTCCTTAAAAAGAGTAGGCACCTTCCTTCGATGCATCTGCCAAGGAAACCATCGCACGAATAATCGTTATGCTCGGTTGTGCTGGGGCATAAAACTAAAATAACGCAATAATGGATATCGCATGAACAAAGTGCTGATCGTGGATGATCACCCGGTCATTCGCCTGGCGGTACGCATGCTGATGGAACGGCATGGATACGAGGTGATGGCGGAAACCGACAACGGGGTGGATGCCTTGCAGCTAACGCGGGAGCATCTGCCAGACATTGTCATTCTGGATATTGGAATTCCCAAACTGGACGGGCTCGAGGTCATTGCCCGAATGACCTTGGCAAGCCCCGCAAGCAAGGTGCTGGTATTGACCTCGCAGGCGCCGGGCCACTTTTCGATGCGTTGCATGCAGGCGGGGGCTGCCGGGTACGTTTGCAAGCAACAGGAGCTGACCGAGTTGCTAAGTGCAATCAAGGCCGTGCTGTCAGGGTACAGTTACTTCCCCAATCAGGCACTGCACAAGGGGCGCACAGGCGTTGGTGGCGGAAGCGAAGTTGAAATGGTCGAGCGTCTTTCCGGCAGGGAGATGATGGTGCTGCAGCAACTTGCACGAGGAAAGACCAATAAGGAAATTGCCGATAGCATGTTTCTCAGCAACAAGACCGTGAGTACTTACAAAACCCGGCTGCTGCTCAAACTCAATGCGCGTTCACTGGTTGATCTCATCGAACTGGCCCAGCGGCACGGCCTGGCCTGAACCATCAAAAGCCTCCATCAGGAGGCTTTTCATGCCTGGGTTACAGGTCGTAATCGAAATCGGCCAGCTGCTTCTGCAGGCGCCGCTCTTCCAGCATATTGTCGATGGTCCGGCGCTTGCTGAGGTTGGTCTTGGCCACTTCGGGCTGCGGCTCAGCGTCTTCTTCTGTGATTTGAAACTCGTCGTCGATAGCCAGGTCTTCTTTATCGGTGCTCATGCGTCACTCCAAGCCAAAGGGCCATTGGCCGTCCTTATAGCGGGATTCACCGAGCGGGTAAAAAAGATTTTTTCAATCGTATTGCCAGTATTTTTGCTATTGCCTCAATCGTCCGATGTCTTGTGCCTGTATTCACACAGGTCCTCGATACGGCAGCTACCGCAGCGAGGCTTGCGCGCTTGGCAAACGTAACGACCGTGCAGGATCAGCCAGTGATGGGCGTCGAGCAGGTAATCCTTGGGCACGAACTTGAGCAGCTTCTTCTCCACCTCCAGCACGGTCTTGCCTGGTGCGATGCCGGTGCGGTTGCTCACCCGGAAGATATGGGTGTCAACGGCCATCGCCAGTTGCCCGAAGGCCGTGTTGAGCACGACGTTGGCGGTTTTGCGGCCAACCCCGGGCAATGCTTCAAGCGCCTCACGGGTTTCTGGCACTTCGCCGCCATGCTGTTCGACCAGCAGCCGGCAGGTCTCGATGACGTTCTTGGCCTTGCTGTTGTACAGCCCGATGGTCTTGATGTATTCGCTCAGCCCATCCACCCCCAGCGCATGAATGGCTTCTGGCGTGTTGGCGATGGGGAACAGGCGTGCAGTTGCCTTGTTGACGCCGACATCGGTTGCTTGCGCCGAGAGAATCACGGCAATCAGCAGTTCGAAGGGGGTGGTATAGGCCAGCTCGGTCTTGGGCTCGGGATTGTCTTCATGCAGCCTGCGAAAAATCTCCAGGCGTTTAGCGGCATTCATGGGGTCAACGTGTTCCTTGACGATGTGCAGTGGTGGGCTCGGGGCGTAGCTGATTGTACAAGCCCAGCAGTAGGCCGAGCAGTACCAGTGCGCCGGGCGCCAGATGAGTGATGTGTAGCCCTGTGATATCGGTCAGGGCCTGACGGCTGATGGCCAGAGCCAGGCCAGCCACTGCCATGCCCGCAAGGCCAATGAGCAGTGAACGCCAGCGGCCGGTTTGCGGTAACAGGCGTTCGACGGCCAGGCATTGCAGGGCCAGTAGCGCGGGAAAGTGGCCAAGCACAAGGGCCATCGGCAACGCCCAGGCCTGCAGCCCCAACTGCAGGCAACTGGCGAGCGCTGCGGCCAGCACCATGGACATCCACAGGTGCATGGCAGGTAGCAGATGGTTGCGTAACCCCGCCATGAGCAGTTGGTGCAGCAGTATCAATACGGCCATGTAGACCAGCATCGTCGAGGCCTGTATGACTGACCCGGTCGTGCCGATCAAGGGTGCCAGGCAAACGCTTAGCAACCAGTACCTATTCATGTTGGTCCTCCCCGAGCAACGCGGTGCGGTGTTGATCGAAGTAGCGCAGCGCATCCTGCACCGCGTCGATCACTGCGCGCGAGGTGACTGTCGCGCCAGCCAGTTGGTCGAACACGCCGCGATCCCGCTTGAGCGCCCAGGCCGGCTCGGGCGGGTCGTCATGGGCCTTGCCGATAAACTGGTCCAGCCAACGCCGTGCGGGATCGACCAGTTGGTCGCCCAGCCCTGGGCTCTCCTGCTGGCGAAGTACGCGTAGCCCGGTCAGGCGACCATGATTGTCGATCGCGATGGCCAGCTCGATTGGTCCGGCGTACCCCGGCACCTCGCTGCGCAGCATGATGGCCACGGGGGTGTTGGCCAGGCTGGCGCGATAGCCCGCCAGCAATCGACTGTGTTGCAACTGCTTGTCGGCCAGTGCCAAGGGGGTCTGCAGTGGCTGGTTGTCGTAGCTGTCTGTTGGCAGCACAGCCAGCCACTCACGCTCTTGCATCCGCTGTTGGGCTTCCTGGATGGGGCCGGCGGTCCAGTGTTGCCAGGCAAGGCTGCCGGCCAGCGCCAGGGCAGTTACCGATGACAGCAGCAGTAGGCTGCGCGCGCGCCTGCTCATGTGGACACCGGTTGGCGTCGCTGGGCCCAGCGGTCCAGCGCCGGAGCGCAGAGGTTCATCAGCAGGATCGCAAAGGCTGTCCCGTCCGGCACGCTGCCCCAGGTACGCAGCAGGTAGATCAGCCAACCTGCTCCGATACCGAACAATAGGCGGGCCAGCGGACGTTTACAGCCGGAGATGGGCTCGGTGCAGATGAAGAACGCTGCCAGCATGGTTGAGCCAGAGAACAGGTGCAGCAAAGGTGAACCATTGGAGTCGGAGCCCGACCCGTTCCACGCCAGCAGGCTGAACAGCAGGAGCCCGCCGAGCAAGCCCGCCGGGGCATGCCAGCTGAACACCTTGCGCTGTAACAGGAACAGCCCGCCCAGCAGGAATGCCAGGTTCACCCATTCGCTGCCTCGCCCGCCCAGCGTGCCGAAGGCCGAATGCGTTGCAATCAGCTCATCGATGGTCAGGCTGCGATTGTGCCGCAGGGCATCCAGTACCGTTGGGCTGGCCCAGGCGTCGATCTGCTCGCTGGCAATAAAGCTCAGGTGCAGGCTGTCGAGCAGGCCAGGCGCTTGGCCGGGCCAGTGATTCATCTGCAGTGGGAAACTCAACAGGGCGAAGGCATAGCCAACCATCGCCGGGTTGAACAGGTTGCGTCCGACGCCGCCGAAGGCCTGTTTGCCCAAGCCTATGGCAACGCTGACCGCAGCCACCGGTAGCCACCAGGGGGCCTGGCTGGGCAATGCCACCGCCAGCAGCACCGCGCTGACCAATGCGCTGCCATCCTCCAGCGCCGGCCGTATCGCTTGCCCGCGCCATGTCAGCAGCAGTGCCTCTGTGGCCAGGGCGGCGCTGGCGCACAGCAGCAGGTTGATCAACACCCCCCAGCCATGCAGCCAGAACAGCGCCAGCAACCCCGGCACGCAGGCCAGAAGGACCAGGCCCATGGCGTTGCGCAGGCGCGGGTCAGGCAGTGGCATGGGTTTGCAGGCTCATTGTGTGAATAGTCCGCTAAGGCCGGAGAGCGCCATGGTCATCACGCCAGCGCCGATCAGCTCGATGGGCAAGCCACGCAGCGCCGCCGGAACATCCGCATGGCGGCTGCGTTCGCGCAGGTCGGCGAACAGTAGCAGGGCTAGCCAGAACCCCAACCCGCCTGCCACGCCCCAGGCCAGCGCTTGCCAAACGCTGCTGCCATCGCTGCCGAGCTGCAACAGCAAGCCTAGCACCGCGACATTGCCCAGCAGCAGCTCTTGCAGGCCCTCCGCAGGCCAGCCAGGTCGCATGCGGCGCAGCAGTTGCGGTAGGCCCCAGGCGATCATCGCCAACAGCGGCAACAGGAGGAACAGGCTTAAGGCCTGCAATTGCAGCGGGGCAAGCAGGTACTGCTGGAGCAGCAGCCCGGCGGGCAGGCCGATCAGGATCAACAGCGCGCTGCACAGGCCAAGCGCTTGCAAGCGCTCGCGCTCGATCGGGTCGGGTTGCAACATCAGGTTGTTGACCAGCGCAGCGCTGACCAGGACCAGGATGTAGTCGCTCATGAAATGCCTGCCGCCTGAGGATGCCGTGATTATCCGGCAGCGGCCGCTGGATGGAAATGCCCCGGCCAGTTGGCCGGGGCAGGGGCGTTACTTGATGCGCTGGCCGGGCTTGGCGCCGCTGTCCGGGCTCAGCAGGTAGATCTCTTCGCCACCAGGGCCGGCCGCCATGACCATGCCCTCGGAGATGCCAAAACGCATCTTACGTGGTTTGAGGTTGGCCACCATCATGGTCAGGCGACCTTCCAGCTTGCTTGGGTCGGGGTAGGCCGACTTGATGCCGGAGAACACGTTGCGCTGCTCGTCACCGATGTCCAGGGTCAGGCGCAGCAGCTTGTCGGCACCCTCGACGGACTCGGCCTTGACGATCAGTGCCACGCGCAGATCGACGGCGGCGAAGGTGTCGAACTCGATTTCGGCCGACAGCGGGTCCTTGGTCAGTTCGCCGTTGCCGGCTGGGGCCTGGGCTTGCGAGGCCAACAGGTCTTCCTTGCTGGCCGCGACCATGGCCTCGACCTTGGCCGGCTCGATGCGGCTCATCAACGCCTTGAACGGGTTGAGCTTGTGGTTTTCCAGGCGCGACAGGTGGTCGTTCCAGGCCAGCGGGGCGACGTTGAGGAACGCCTCGGCATCGGCGGCCAGCAGCGGCAGAACCGGCTTGAGGAAGATCACCAGCTGACGGAACAGGTTGATGCCCTGGGCGCAGATGGCCTGGACTTCATCCTGCTTGCCTTCCTGCTTGGCCAGCGACCACGGCGCCTTGTCGGCAATCCAGGCGTTGGCGCGGTCGGCCAGGGCCATGATTTCGCGCATGGCACGGGCGAAGTCGCGGCCTTCGTAGGCTTCGGCGATCGATGGGGCGGCGGCGAGGAAGGCCTCGGTCAGCTCGGGGGCGGCATCGCCGGCAACCATCACGCCGTCATTGCCTTTGTGGATGAAGCCGGCGCAACGGCTGGCGATGTTGACCACCTTGCCGACCAGGTCAGAGTTGACCTTCTGCACGAAGTCCTCGAGGTTCAGGTCGAGGTCGTCGACGCCGCGGCCCAGCTTGGCGGCATAGTAGTAGCGCAGGTATTCCGGCTGCAGGTGGTCGAGGTAGGTGCGCGCCTTGATGAAGGTGCCGCGCGACTTGGACATCTTGGCGCCGTTGACGGTCAGGTAGCCGTGCACGTTGACCGCGGTCGGCTTGCGGAAGCCCGAACCTTCAAGCATGGCTGGCCAGAACAGGGCGTGGAAGTTGACGATGTCCTTGCCGATGAAGTGGTACAGCTCGGCCTTGGAGCCTTCGCTCCAGAACGCGTCGAAGTCCAGCTCCGGGCGGCGTGCGCACAGGTTCTTGAAGCTGGCCATGTAGCCGATCGGCGCATCCAGCCAGACGTAGAAGTACTTGCCAGGCTCGCCCGGGATTTCGAAGCCGAAGTACGGTGCATCGCGGGAGATGTCCCATTCCTGCAGGCCGGAGTCCAGCCATTCGGCCAACTTGTTGGCCACGGCGTCCTGCAACGTGCCGCTGCGGGTCCACTGCTGCAGCATGGCCTGGAAGTCGGGCAGCTTGAAGAAGAAGTGCTGCGAGTCGCGCAGCACCGGGGTGGCGCCGGAAATCGCCGACTTGGGGTTCTTCAGTTCGGTCGGGGCATAGGTGGCACCGCACTTTTCACAGTTGTCGCCGTACTGGTCCTCGGCCGCGCACTTGGGGCAGGTGCCCTTGATGAAACGGTCGGCGAGGAACATGCCCTTTTCCGGGTCGAAATACTGGGTGACCGAACGGGTGGCGATGTGGCCGGCGTCACGCAGGCGGCTGTAGATCATGCCCGACAGCTCGCGGTTCTCTTCGCTGTGGGTGGAGTGGAAGTTGTCGAAATCGACCAGGAAGTCGGCGAAGTCGCCGCTGTGCTCGGCCTGGACGTTGGCGATCAGTTGCTCCGGGGTGATGCCTTCCTTCTCCGCGCGCAGCATGATCGCCGAGCCGTGGGCATCGTCGGCGCAGACATAGATGCACTGGTTGCCGCGCAGCTTCTGGAAGCGAACCCACATGTCTGTCTGGATGTACTCGAGCATATGGCCAAGGTGAATGGAACCATTGGCATAGGGCAGGGCGCTGGTGACGAGAATCTGACGTGGCTCGGACATGGTGGCTCGGCTACTTATCTGGCTACGGGGTAAAAATGAGGGTGATCGGCCACTATAAAGGGCTGGCGAAGATATTTCACCTTGCGAACGCATCTGCTGACGATTGACGGGTTAGCATAGGCGCCTGTTTCGTATTCAGTTTGCCAATGGGAGCCTCCATGAGTGCCGTTACCCGTGCCGCCGTCGAAGGCGTGCTTCGCCAGTACACCGACCCCTACCTGAACCAGGATCCGGTCAGCGCCGGCTGCGTGCGCGCCATCGACATCCAGGGCGCGCAGGTCAGCGTGCAGTTGCAGCTGGGTTATGCCGCCGGCCTGTTCAAGGGTGGTTGGGCCCAGGTGCTGCAGACCGCGATCGAGAACCTCGATGGCGTTTCTTCGGCGCATGTGACCATCGATTGCGTGATCGCCACCCACAAGGCTCAGGCCCAGGTGCCGGCCATGGCCAATGTGAAGAACATCGTGGCCGTTGCCTCGGGCAAGGGCGGGGTCGGCAAGTCGACCACCGCGGCCAACCTGGCCCTGGCACTGGCGCGGGAGGGCGCGCGAGTCGGCATTCTCGACGCAGACATCTACGGCCCTAGCCAGGGCGTGATGTTCGGTATCGCCGAAGGCACTCGCCCGCAGGTGCGCGAACAGAAATGGTTCGTGCCGATCAAGGCGCATGGTGTTGAAGTGATGTCCATGGCTTTCCTCACCGATGACAACACACCCATGGTGTGGCGCGGGCCAATGGTTTCCGGTGCGTTATTGCAACTGGTGACCCAGACCGCCTGGGATGACCTCGACTACCTGGTGATCGACATGCCGCCGGGCACTGGCGACATCCAGTTGACCCTGGCGCAGAAAGTGCCGGTGGCCGGCTCGGTGATCGTCACCACGCCACAGGACCTGGCGCTGCTGGATGCGAAAAAGGGCGTGGAGATGTTCCGCAAGGTCAACATCCCGGTGCTGGGCGTGGTGGAGAACATGGCCGTGCACATCTGCTCCAACTGCGGCCATGCCGAGCACCTGTTCGGTGAGGGCGGTGGTGAGAAGCTGGCGGCCCAATATGGTGTCGAACTGCTGGCTTCGCTGCCGCTGTCGATGCTGATTCGCGAGCAGGCCGACAGCGGCAAGCCAACCGCCATTGCCGAGCCGGAAAGCCAGATCGCCATGGTCTATCAGGAACTGGCGCGTCAGGTGGGGGCACGGATCGTATTGCAGGAAGCCGCCGCACCGGCAATGCCGAGCATCACCATCAGCGAAGACTGACGCAGGCTGCTTCGAATGGAAAAACGCTGACCAGGCGATTTACAGCGACTTCGTGGGAGCGGGCTTGCCCCGCGATACCGGCGCAGCCGGTGCCCCCCATCGCGGGTCAAGCCCGCTCCCACGGAGTGCTCTGAGCGACAGGGCAGTCTGTTCCGCGAGATTTTCGAGCAGGCACAAAAAAACCCGCCAATGGCGGGTTTTTTCTGAAAGCTAGGAAGCGAGATCGACTTAGGCGATCTGAACTTCTTCAGCCTGCATGCCTTTCTGGCCGCGGGTAGCGACGAAAGTAACAGCCTGGCCTTCTTTCAGGGTTTTGAAGCCGTCAGCTTGGATGGCTTTGAAGTGCACGAACAGGTCGTCGCCCGACTGAGGGGTGATGAAGCCGTAGCCCTTCTCATCGTTGAACCACTTGACGGTACCGGATTGGCGATTGGACATTTTTCTGTCTCCTTGGACAAAGTTGATGGCGGCCAGGAAAGCCCCGACCGAGACTGAGTGCAAAGGAGCAGAAGGTGTCATGGAGATGGGCCGATCGTAAATCGTGCATCAAACAGATCTTCGGTGTCGCGTGCAGCACAGTGGCGACACCATAACCCACTTTCCCTGACCTGCCAATAACTGGTGAGAGGTTTGTCGTAATTCAGATCGGCGGCGGCTGCAGGCCCCGTCCGGCGGGCATTGCAGTGAGACTGTGGGATGCGACTTTGCCGCGGGCGCCGGGACCGGTAAGATGCGCATCACGATTTTTTTCACCTTGCACTCTCAGGACACACCCGCCATGAGCATCAAATCGGACAAGTGGATTCGCCGCATGGCGCAGGAACACGGCATGATCGAACCGTTCGTCGAGCGCCAGGTGCGCGGCGAGCAGGACAGCCGGGTCATTTCCTTCGGTGTTTCGAGCTACGGCTACGACGTGCGCTGCGCCGACGAATTCAAGGTGTTCACCAACATCAACTCGGCTACTGTCGACCCGAAGAACTTCGACGCCGGCAGCTTCGTCGACATCAAGAGCGACGTCTGCATCATCCCGCCGAACTCCTTCGCCCTGGCCCGCACCGTCGAGTACTTCCGCATCCCGCGCGACGTGCTGACCATCTGCCTGGGCAAGAGCACCTATGCCCGTTGCGGCATCATCGTCAACGTCACCCCGCTCGAGCCTGAGTGGGAAGGCCATGTCACCCTGGAGTTCTCCAACACCACCACGCTGCCGGCGAAGATCTACGCCAACGAAGGCGTGGCGCAGATGCTGTTCCTGCAGTCCGACGAAGAATGCGAAGTCTCGTACAAGGACCGTGGCGGCAAGTACCAGGGCCAGCGCGGCGTCACCCTGCCGCGCACCTGAGCCGACCAACCGCGGGAATTGTTTGCCCGTCCGGCACTCCAACGAGATAGCAGTCCCGGCGCGCACGACGCGTGCCGGCTCTCGTCAGGAGCCGCTCCATGAAACTCGACCCCGCAATCAGCGCCAAGCTGGCGGTCCTGCAGCCGAATCAGGTCGGATTGCTGGCCTGGACGCTGCTGGCGCATCCGCCAATGCACCTGCAGGCCGGTGGCGTACCGCATCAGCCTGACCCTGATACCCCGCAACCGCCAGAGCCCGGCGAGCATCCGCCGATGGAGCCGGGCGAGCCGACCCTGCCCGACGAACCACCGCCAGCCCCCGTGGCCTGACCCGTCCGCAGCGCCGCCTGGTTTTAGCGGCTCAGTTACCCAGCAGGTAGCCGCTGCGGCATACCTGCTCGCCAGCGACATGGGCGATGACCATGCCGGCCGTGGCCATGCGCCGCACGCTACGCGCATACAGCAGCCCTGCCTGGGTGTTGCGCAGCGGGGTGACGCGGTCACTGAGCGGGTCGATGACCTCGGCTATCAGTTGCCCCGCTTCCAGGTACTGCCCGGGTTTGGCATGGAACACCAGCAGGCCGCCCAGCGGCGCAGTGACGGGCTCCACCGCTGCCAGCGGCGTCGCTGGCTGGCGCAGGGCTGGCAGCGGTGCGGGCTGGCCGTCGATCACGCCGCTGTGGGTGAGGAAATCCACAATCGCCTGGCAGTCCTGGGTCGCCAGGGCATGGCTGACATCCGCCTGGCCGCGCAGCTCGATGGTCACCGAGAAGCTGCCCATGGGGATCGGGAAGCGCTTGCCGAAGCGCTGTTGCAATTGCCACCACACCAGGCTGAAGCACTCGTCGAACGACTGCCCGCCCGAGTCGGTGGCCAGCAAACTGGCCTGCACGCCCAGGTAGCGCGCCAGCGGTTCGACCTGAGGCCAGGCCTCCGGGGTGGTGTACAGATGCTCGACGGCTTCGAAGTCGCAGTGCAGGTCGAGCACCATGTCGGCATCGCAGGCCAGGCGCTGAAGGGTCAGGCGCTGGGATTGCAACGGGGTGTGCGCCGGGTGCGCGTCCAGGCCGCGACGCAGGTACTCGCGGATCAGCGCCAGATTGTGCGCAGGGTCGTCATTCAGATGGCCTTCGATCTGGTCGCCGATGCTGTCCGACAAGTCGACGAAGTTGCGGTTGAAGTTCTCGCCGCTCTGCAGCTCGAAGCGCCCCAGCGGGGCGTCCAGCAGCACCTGCTCCAGGCCCACCGGGTTGGCCACCGGTACCAGGATGATCTCGCGCCGTAGCCGGCCGTGCTGTTCCAGCTCCAACAGGCGTTGCTTGAGGTGCCAGGCCACCAGCATGCCCGGCAGTTCGTCGGCATGCAGCGAGGCCTGGATGTACACCTTGCCGCCGCCGCGCGGGCCGAAGTGGAAACTGTGCAGTTGGCGGGCGATGCCGGGCGCGGGGGACAGCAGGTCGTGGGTCGAATGGTGCATGGGGGTCCTGAAGAGGGCGGGCTGCGACCAGGGGCCGGGATGATGGATAGAAGCACAACTTAGCGTGCGGTGCATCATTGCCCGGTTTCGCACAACGATTGCTGGTGCAGCCGGCCCATGGCTCGGAAATGGTGAAGGTGCATTGCCTGTTTACTGGAGGCTCATCTTGGCTGCGCATCAAAAATGTTGCGCAACTGACCATTCTGTAGCACCTTGCTCTTGCGGGACTTGCATGAAATACAGCGAATTCCGTCGGTGGCTGCGTGCTCAAGGCGCCACGTTCGTTCCTGCCAAAGGCAGCCATTTCAAGGTTTACCTCGGCAAACGACAGACGATCTTCCCCGACCATGGCGCCAAGGAAATTGGCGAAGGGCTCAGGAAAAAGATCCTCAAAGACCTTGGGCTAGGCGATTGACCCTGAAACGAGGCAACGACATGAATTTTGATTATCCGGTGATCGTGCATTGTGAAGCAGGCAGCTTCTGGATCAGCTGTCCGGATATTCCAGAAATGGCCAGTGCGGGCGGCACGATGGATGAGGCGTTGTTCGATGCTGTCGATGCCTTGGAGTCGGCGCTTTCGTTATACGTGGATCGGCGTGACGCGATTCCACTGCCTTCGCCACACGGATGCGATCAGGCGGTGGTCAGGTTGCCTGCGTTGACCGCCGCCAAGGCCGCGCTGTGGAACACCATGATTGCGCAGAAAGTGACCAAGACCGAACTGGCTCGGCGACTTGGCGTCAATCGGCCACAAGTGGATCGTCTGGTCAACCTGTTGCATCGCTCGAAGATCGAGCAGGTAGAGCACGCCTTGCATGTGTTGGGCCAGCGTATCGAATTGGCAGTGGTCGCTGCTTGACCGCGCACCAATGAAAAAGCCGCCTGTCCAGGCGGCTTTTTCATGTCTGTCGGCTTACTTCCCCGGCACCAGTGTCAGTCGCTGGCTGCCATAAGCCCGTCCGAAGTTCTGCGGTTGCAGCGGCAAGCTCATGAAGCGCCCCTTGAACCAGGCATCCAGCCCGTCGCTGTAATGGCGGCTCGCCGGGTTGCCGGACTGGCCGCTGCTGGTCAGCAGTTGCAAAGGTTCGGCCTGGCCGAAGTCGACGATCATCCGCGCCGAGGCCGGCAGGCGGGTGTCGAAGTTGCTGCCCCAGGCATAGGGCGTGAGTGCCAGGGTGCTGAAGTCACCGCCGGCAGCCATTGGCGAGTGGCTGAGGCTGTCGCCCAGGCCACGGTAGTTCGGTGCTGGCCAGCGATACTGGTGCAGCTTGCCCCACTGCCAGGCACGGCGGTCGGCGCCGAGCTGGGCGTTGCCGGTATCGATCGCCGCCGCCAGGCTGCGTGCGAGGATGGCCGGTTTGTCTTCCTTCTGTGGCGTGCCACGGTCATCCCAGAACGGGCTGTCCTCGCGGCCCAACAGATGGTCGGCCTGGGCCGAATAGGAGAGCTGGGCATTGCCGACGAACGCTTGCCAGGCCGGGCTCGACTCGGGGCCGAGGTCGTCAAGGAAGGTCTGCCGGGTGACTTCCTGGAGGAACAGCTCATACAGCGCGGCATCGGCCGACACCGGGCTCAGCCGGCCATCGAAGGCCTTGAGCCGGGCCAGGGCGTCGCGGGCCTTGTCGCGCTGGGCGGCGGGCAAGGCGTCGATGGCCTGCTTGAGTGGCAGGGCCATGCCCGGAGCATCGAACATCTGCTTGAGCTTGTCGGCCAGCAGCGTCACCTGGTCGTTCTGCAGGGCCATCAGGCTACGGCTGTCATGGCGGCCGTTGCCCGCCAGCTGAGCCAGGCGCTCGGCGCGTTCAGGGTAGTACCAGCTGCTCGACAGCTGCATGCCGTAGCCCTTGGGCTGGCTGCGCTGGTTGGCATGGCCGATGAAGCCGGCGGCCGGGTCCTGATCGTAAGGGTGGAGCATGGCGTCGGCGTAGCCATCCCAGTCATAGCGCCCGTCCCAGCCCGGCGAGGGCAGCAGCCCCTGGCCGTCGCGGCGGTTGGGGTAGCGGCCACTGACTTGCCAGCCGATGTGCTCGGGTTCGGCGAACACGAAGTTAAGGGCTGCAGCGCCGATTTCACGGGTGCTGTCGAAGGCCCGCTCGATGTTGCTGGCGCGGGTCAGGTCGAACAACGCGTCGAGGCTGCGATCGTCCTTGAGCTGCGGCAGGTGCAAGGCCAAGGCCAGGCTGCCGTGGCCCGGCAGCAGGGTGCCATGGCGGGTGTCATACAGCACTTCGCGTTGCGGGCGCTGGCCACGGACGAAGAAGGTCTCGCTGCGTGCGCGGGCTTGCTGCCATTTGCCGTCGGCCAGGTACGTCAGCTGGCTGCCCTGGCGGCGTACCTGTTCGAGGAACAGGTCCTGGTTGTCGGCCATCACCGCGCTGGCGCTCCACGCTACTTTACCGTTGTAGCCGGCCAGCACGATCGGCAGGCCCGGCAGCGAAAGGCCGGCGACCTGGTATTTACCGGTATGGATCTGCACCGGGCTCAGCGCCCAGGGCGCCCGGCTGTCGCTGGCCAGCAGGCTCTTGCCGCTGCGACTGCGCTGTGGCCCGAGGGCGAGGTTGGACGAGCCGGGGTTGCCGAGCAAACCGAGATCGGCCAGTTGCTGGCCGGCGGCGGCGAGCGAGGCAAGGCCCGGCAGCTGGCTGGCCAGGTTCAGGCCCTTGAGCTTGTCGACTTCGCTTTCGGCCAGGGCTTCGTCGGGCGCGCCGGGTAGCAGCCAGGCCAGTTTATCTGCGCCGACCTTTTGCGCCAGGGTCAGGGCCGAGAGCTCTTCCTGCAGGTTCACCGACTGGCTGAAGGCGTACAGGCTGAAGATCAGCGCCGAGTCCTCCGGCTTCCAGTACTCGGGGCGATAGCCGCTACGGGCCAGTTCGGCCGGCAGCTTGTCGCGGTAGCGGAACAGGTAGGCGTTGACCCCTCGGGCATACACTTCGAAGAAGCGCTTGAGCCGCGGCGAGGCGTCGGCATAGAGCTGGCCGGCGCCCTGCTTGAGGTTGGCGGCGCGCATCAGGCGGTCGATTTCCAGCGCCTCGGGGCCGGCCAGCTCGGCCAGGCGGCCTTGGGCCAGCAGGCGCAGGTTGACCATTTGCTCAATGCGGTCACCGGCATGGATATAGCCCAGGCTGAACAGCGCATCGTGGAAGTTGCTGCTTTCGATCAGCGGCGCACCCATGGCGTTGCGCCGCACCGAAACATTCTGCGCCAGGCCCTTGAGCGGCTGGACGCCGGTGGTCGGCGGTACGCTGTCCTGCATGCCGCCCATCTGGCAGCCAGTCAGCGCAAGCATGCCGAGCATCGCGGCGGCACTGCCGAAGCGGGGGCGGAAGGGAGGAAGGACGGGCGCGGCCATGACTAGGCTCCTGCAGGGCGTGGCGGGGTTTGGAAAGGCGCTAAGGTAGTGAGCGCGCAGTCGCCGTGCAAGGTGCGGGGGCGCTTTATTTACGAACGGCTTGCCGCCAGCTGCAAGCCTCAAGAAAAAGCCGGCATTGCACCGGCCCGTTTTATCTTGCGGCTTGCAGCTTGGCGCTCAGGGCTGCTTCAAGCGCCGTGGCACTTCTTGAATTTCTTCTCGCTGCCGCATGGGCACGGGTCGTTGCGACCGACGTCCTTCAGGGCATTGCGCACCGGCTCCTGGTGGCCGTGGTTGCAGTGCGGGCCATGCACATGGCCGTGGTCGTGATCGTGGTGATGGTCGTGACCGTGGTTGCAGTCGGGGCCATGAACATGGGGTTGCTGAGTCATTGCGGGATTACTCCGGTAGAAAATCGCCGGGCATTATCTCACCACTGCGCGACAAGTGCAGGTCCCGGGGGATGATCAGCCCGGTGGCCAGGTCGCCTTGCAGCCGGTAGTGCAATGGTTGTTGGCTCCTGAGCAGTTTCGCCAGGGGCTTGAGGTGCTGCCAGAGGTTGGTCCGCGCGGTGATCTTGAAAGTGCGCCGGGCATGAGCGCCAACGCTGCGCCAGAGGCTGACATCCTCTTCGGCCAGCAGGATGTCACCCAGGTATACCGCGTAGTGCAGGTTGCGAATGAACAGCCGGCTGTCGTTGGGGTTGATGACCTGCAGGTGCAGCACGAATTCTTGCTGGTGCAGACGCATCTTGACCTTTTCCACCTTCACCAGGTGCACCTCTGGCTGGCGCCAGCTGTCGTCGCCCCAGCTGGCGCAGCCCGCCAACCCGCTCAGCAGTAAAGCCAGCAGCATCAGGCGGGCGAGGGCGCGCATGTTCAGTTACCGAAATAGCTGGCGCAGCATTTCTTGAATTTCTGCCCGCTGGCGCAGGGGCAGGGATCATTGCGCCCGACTTTCAGTTCCACGGTCGGGTCGATGAAGTACCAGCGCCCGGCCTGCTGGACGAAGGCCGAGCGTTCGCGGTGCTGGTGATCGCCTTGGCCGTCGTGCCAGCGTGCGGTGAAGGTAACGAAGGCATGCTCGGGCTGCCCGCCGAGCACCTCGGCGTTTTCCACCTCGAGCCCCAGCCAGGTGCTTTGCGCGCTCCAGGCCGCCATGCCGGCGCGGTCCAGGCCGGCCTGTTGGGCCGGCAGCGTGGTGCCGACCAGGTAATCCATCAGCCCCAGCACGTAGGCGCTGTAGCGCGAGCGCATCAGCGTCTGCGCATCCGGTGCCGGGGTGCCGGCGTGATAATGCCCACAGCAGGCGTCGAGCAGGTTGCCGCTGCCGCAAGGGCAGACCGAGACACTCATCGAGTCACCACCAGTACTTGCCGAAATTTTGTGGGTTGGCCCAGAACTTCGCATTAAGCCAGTCCGGTACCTGTTTGTAGTCATGCAGATCATAGGTGAACAGGCTGAGCACCTGTTCGTCGCGTTGGAATTTCTCGCTGGCCGACAGCGCCAGCGAGAAAAAATCGGTGTCGTGCCAGCCGCAGGCGCCCAGGTCTGCGAGTACCGCGACCTTGCTGGCATTGAGGTTGCGAATGCCGCCAAGCAGCTCCAGGCCACTGCGTTTGGGCAGGTGTTCAAGGCAGTCCACCAGCAACGCCAGGTCGAAGCGCTGGGCGGCCAGGCCGGCCGGCAATGGGCCGGGTGAGGCGACTTCTATGAGGGTATCCGGGTGCTCCGCGGCGAAGGCGTCCAGGGCTGGGAAGCGCGTGCCCACCAGCAGCAGCTTGTGTGGCGTGAAGCGCTCGAGCAGGGCGGCCAGGGCCTGCTGTGGCGTGCGTTGTGAGAAAGCGTCGGTCATTGCCATTCCTCGTTCAGGTCGCTCAAGACTAACGGCCCCGGCACGCCTGGCATAGAGGCACGGCGCCACGTCGTGGCTTATTGCTGGCAGAGCGAGAAACAGCAGTCTTTACTTCCAGAGCATCGGTTTTGCACCGATTCCCCTAGGAGAAGCAACAAGATGAGCATAGTACGCACAGCGATACCCCTGGTCCTGCTCACCAGTGTGTTGACTGGTTGTGCAGGTTTGCAAAAAACCGACTGGCCGAAGTGTGCTGCCGTCGGGGGTGTAGGCGGCGCGGCCTTGGGCGCCATCGAGAGCTCCAGCTGGGCTGGCTGGGGTGCATTGCTCGGTGGCGGCCTGGCGGCCGGTTATTGCTGGGCCCACGGCGATGGCGACGAGGACGGCGACGGTGTGCCGGACAGCCGCGACAAGTGCCCAGGCACGCCGCGCGGGGTCCAGGTCGATGCCAACGGCTGCCCGCCACCACCACCGGTGGTCGAGGAGGTCGTGGTACAGAAGGAAGAAGTCATCGTCATCCGCGATGTGCGCTTCGAGTTCGACTCGGCACGCCTCACCGCCACCGACAAGGAGCGCCTCAATACCATTGCCACGCGCCTCAAGCAGGAGGCCCCGAGCGCCCGCCTGAGCGTTACCGGCCATACCGACAGCGTCGGTTCCGACCGCTACAACCAGAAGCTTTCCGAGCGCCGCGCCCATTCGGTGACCGATTATCTGGTCGAACAAGGCGTACCGCGCAGCAGCTTTGTTTCGGTTGTGGGTGCCGGCGAGACCCAACCTGTGGCTGATAACGCCACGGCTGACGGGCGCGCCATGAACCGCCGTACCGAGATCAAGATCCAGCGTTGACGGCCCTGCGCCCGCGCCTTGAGAAGTGGCGCGGGCGCGTCTTTACTCCTGGGGGACCGGTAGCGATCGGTGACACAGGAGCATTCACCATGCGTGTTTTGTCCAAGGCGGCGCTGCCGCTGTTGCTGGCCACCAGCCTGCTGGCCGGCTGCGCCACCCACAGCGATGGCAGCGCGCCCCTCAATCAAAGGACCTGGCCCCTCTGCAGCCTGCTCGGTGGGCTGGTAGGCGGTGGCCTGGGGGCTATCGAGAGTTCCAGTTGGGCGGCCGGTGGCGGTGCCCTGGGAGCCATCGCCGGTGGCCTGATCTGCTACGCCCAGGATGGCGATGAGGATGGCGATGGTGTCTTCGACCGCCGTGACCGTTGCCCGGACACCCCCGCCGGCACCCAGGTCAACCACATGGGCTGCCCGCTGCCCCAATACCCTCCCGCGCAGGCGCAAGCCGAGCCCGCCGCGCCCCCTGAGGTGATTACCCTCGACGATCAGGGCCAGGTGCTGTTCGCCTTCGACTCCGCCGAGCTCACGGCAGCCGCCCGGCAGCGCCTGCAAAGCCTGCTGCCCAGGCTGAACGCGCCGGGCGTGACCAGGGTCAAGGTCATTGGCTTCACCGACAGCGTCGGTTCCGACAGCTACAACCAGCGCCTGTCCGAGCGCCGTGCCAGCAGCGTCGCCGAGTTCCTGATCAGCCAGGGGCTGGCACCGGACAAGGTGACCAGCCAGGGCCGTGGCGAGGCTGATCCGATTGCCGACAACGAGAGCGATGAAGGCCGGGCGCGCAACCGACGGGTGGAACTGCACCTGAACTGACCCCTCTGGCGCGCCTGCCGCAGTAAGGTTACTGTTGCCAGCGCGGTCCGCTCGAACGGGCCGCGCTGGCATAACAATAAACAGTGGGGGCGGGGTATGAAGTTCATCCTGGGCCTGGGCAAGGTCCTGACGGTGCTGTTCTGGTGGGTGGTGCTGTTCAACCTGTTCATGCCGCAGCCATTGCCGCTCAATTTGCTGATCAATGCCGCCGGCATCTTCCTGCTGTCATTGCATGTGCTCGAGATGCTGTTTTTCAACGCCAGCCTGCGCGGGCGCAGCCACCGCTGGTTCGATCGGTTGCAGATCCTGCTGACCGGCATCTTCCACGTCATGTCCATCCCCAAACCTGGTAAGGCCTAGAGCCATGCATAAATTGATGTTGCTGGCCGCTTTGGCCGCGCCCCTGGCTCAGGCAGAAAGCCTTGAAGTCGCCGCTCACTCCATGCTGCGCCTGCCGAACAAGTCGGCCAGGGTGCACCTTGAACAGCTGCGTGTGGCCGACTCGGCGACCCTGTTGCTGCCAGCCACCCTCACTGAGCTGAAGATCGACCGCCTGGAGCTGGGGCGCGATGCGCGTATCGCCATCGCCCCCGCCGAACGTGACCTGAGTATCAGCGCCGCCAGCGCCCACCTGGGCGAAGGCAGTGAAATCAGTGCGCCTGGTGCACCGGGCACTTATGAGCGGGCAGCCCGCCCGGGGCGCAACCTCGACTTGCGCCTGCAGGCGCTTGAGGCCGAGCAGCTCGTCATCGATGCCCGTGGCGGCGCTGGCGCGCCAGGCTATGTCGGCCTCGACGGTGGTAATGGCAAGCCGGGTGGCTGCACCTGGGGGCAGGCCAGCCGAGGGGCCAATGGTGACAACGGTGGCAATGGGCACGATGGTGCCCCTGGCGGGCGGATCCGCCTGGCGCTGCCGGACGGCTTCGCCCAGGAACGGATCATGGTGCGGCTGGAGGGCGGCGCGCCGGGCAAGCCGGGCGCAGCCGGCAAGGCTGGCAAGGGCGGCGCGAGCAAGGGCTGCCTGGTGTACAGCACGGCGGCCGGCGCCAATGGCTTACCAGGGCAAGCCGGGGAGCCAGGTGCCGCCGGCGCTGCCGGGGAGTTGATCCTTCAGCGTTTGTAAGCGCCGGGGCTGAGCCTGCTTGAGGCGTTATCAGGCAGGCTTGTCAGCGACTCCCCACCTAACGGTCAGACACCTCCGACACCCATGGTCTAGTCTGAAAAGGACCGGTACCGGCCAAGTTCCCACTACAAGTGCCCGGACCGGACAACCATTGGAGTCCCCCGGGAGGTGCTCTCATGAGCCTGCTGCTTGAGCCGTATACCCTGCGTCAGCTGACCCTGCCCAACCGTATTGCCGTTTCCCCCATGTGCCAGTACTCCGCCGTCGACGGCCTGGCCAACGACTGGCACCTGGTGCACTTGGGCAGCCGTGCTGTCGGTGGCGCGGGCCTGGTGATCAGCGAGGCCGTTGCGGTCACCGCCGATGGCCGCATCACTGCCGAAGACCTTGGCCTGTGGAACGACGAACAGATCGCCCCGCTGCAGCGCATCACCCGCTTCATCACCGCTCAGGGCGCCGTGCCCGGCATCCAGCTGGCCCACGCCGGACGCAAGGCCAGCACTTATCGCCCCTGGTTGGGCAAGCAGGGCAGCGTCAAGCTCGAAGAGGGTGGGTGGCAGCCGGTCGGCCCATCGAAAATCGCCTTCGACCCGCAGCACACCGCGCCGCGCGAGTTGAGCAAGGACGAGATCCAGGGCGTGGTGGCCGCGTTTGTGGCCGCGACCGAGCGCGCATTGAAGGCGGGTTTCAAGGTCGTGGAAATCCACGCTGCCCATGGCTACCTGCTGCACCAGTTCCTGTCGCCGTTGAGCAACCAGCGTCGCGACGACTATGGCAGTTGCTTCGAAAACCGCATTCGCCTCACCCTGCAGGTCACCGAAGCAGTGCGCAAGGCGTGGCCGAAGGAGCTGCCACTGTTCGTTCGCGTATCGGCCACCGACTGGGTGGAGGATGGCTGGAACCCGGATGAAACCGTCGAACTGGCGCGCCGCCTGCGCGTGCAGGGTGTCGATCTGATCGACGTTTCATCTGGCGGCACCTCGGTCAACGCCGAGATCCCCACCGGCCCGGGCTACCAGACCCGCTTCGCCGAGCGGGTGCGCAAAGAGTCGGAAATCGCCACCGGCACCGTTGGCATGATCACCGAACCCGCCCAGGCCGAGCACATCCTGCGCACTGGCCAGGCCGATGTGATTTTCCTGGCCCGTGAACTGCTGCGCGACCCGTACTGGCCACTGCACGCCGACGATGACCTGGGCGGCAACAAGGCCACGTGGCCGGCGCAGTACCAGCGGGCGACCAGCCGGGCCAACCCGATCCACGAGTCGGACCTGCGCGATTGACTCAGCGGTAGGCGGCCTTGCTGAGGATGTCGCTCACCCATTGGTTGATGCTTTTCTGCGCAAGCTCCGCCTGGGCCGCCACGCTGGCGTGAAGCGTGGGCTCCAGGCGCAGGCTGAGCTTGCCGGAGTAGGTCTTTTGCGGTTCGCGCCCCAGGCGCTGACAGGTTTCGAGGTAGTCGTCGACGGCCTCCTCGAAGGCCTGACGCAGTTCGCTGATCGATTCGCCATGGAAGCCGATCACGTCGTGGATACCGGCGACATGGCCAACCAGCAGTTGGTCTTCGTCGCTGTATTCGATGCGGGCGGCATAGCCGCGGTAATTCATCACATTCATGGTGTCACTCCTGCCTGCTCCAGGAACTGGCGGGCATCCTTCACTTGATAGGCTTTGGCGTGGCGTTCCGGGTGAGGGCGGTGGAAGGTTGCGACCGCCCCGTGGAGTTCGAACCGTACGCGTGACCCCCTACCTTCGACCGTTCTGGCGCCAAGCGATACCAGCAGCGATTCCAGGCGTATCCAGTCCAGGGTTTTGGGCACAGGTTTCTTGAAGACAAGTTCGAGTAAAGCACGTTGGTGATTATTCATGGTATCAGTCTGTGATACCAGTTTAATTTGCTCAACGGCTTGGCGGTAGGGAGTGGCAGCGGCAGATTGCGGGAAATGTCGGTATGGCAGGCAGCAAAAAGCCGACTGGCGTTCACTGCCAGTCGACTTCTGTCATCCGTGCATCAATGCTTGAACATCACATGCCGCACACAGGTGTAGTCCTCCAGCCCGTACATCGACATATCCTTCCCGTACCCCGAATGCTTCTGCCCGCCATGGGGCATCTCGCTGACCAGCATGAAGTGGGTATTCACCCAGGTGCAGCCGTAATGCAGCCGTGCCGCCAGGCGGTGGGCGCGGCCGCTGTCGCGGGTCCATACCGATGAAGCCAGGCCGTACTCGGAGTCGTTGGCCCATTCCAGCGCCTGGGCCTCGTCGCTGAAGCGGGTCACCGACACCACCGGCCCGAACACTTCGTGGCGGACGATCTCGTCATCCTGCAGGGTGTCGGCCAGCACGGTGGGTTCGAAGAAGAACCCGTCTCCCGGCACGGCCTTGCCGCCGGTGACCAGGCGGATATGCGGCTGGGCAATCGCACGCTGTACCAGCCCGGCGACCTTGTCGCGGTGCTGGGCGCTGATCAGCGGGCCAAGCTCGGTGGCCGGATCGCTCTGCAGGCCGTGCTTGAGGCTGGCCACCGCCTCGCCCAGGCGTTCGACGAAGCGCTCGTAGATGCCGTCCTGCACGTACAGGCGGCAGGCCGCGGTGCAGTCCTGCCCGGCGTTGTAGAAGCCGAAGGCGCGGATGCCTTCGATGGCTGCATCGATGTCGGCATCGTCGAACACGATCACCGGGGCCTTGCCGCCCAGCTCCATGTGCATGCGCTTCACGCTGTCGGCGGTGGCGCCGATGATGTGCGCGCCGGTGGGGATGGAGCCGGTCAGCGACACCATGCGCACCTTGGGGTGGGTAACCAGCGGGTTGCCGACGGTCTGGCCGCGGCCGAACAGGATGTTGAGTACGCCGGCCGGCAGCAGGCCCTGAATCAGCTCACCCAGGTGAAGTGCGGTCAGCGGGGTCAGCTCCGAAGGTTTGATCACCACGGTGTTGCCGGCGGCCAACGCTGGGGCGATTTTCCACGCCAGCATCATCAGCGGGTAGTTCCACGGCGCGATGGACGCCACCACCCCCAGCGGGTCACGGCGGATCATCGAGGTGTGCCCAGGCAGGTACTCACCCGCCGCAGAGCCGCCCAGGCAGCGCGCCGCGCCGGCGAAGTAGCGGAACACGTCGGCGATGGCCGGGATCTCATCGTTGAGTGCGGCGGCGTAAGGTTTGCCGCAGTTGTCCGATTCCAGCCTGGCCAGCGCCGCGCCGTGCTGTTCGATGACGTCGGCGATGGCCAGCAGCGCGGTCGAGCGCTCTTTCGGCGTGGTCTGCGACCAGCCGTCGAACGCCTTGTCGGCCGCGCGCACAGCACTGTCGACCTGGGCCTCGGTGGCTTCGTTGATCTGTGCCAGGGCAGAACCCTTGGCCGGGTCGAGCACGGTCCAGGCCGGGCCTTCGCCAGCGACAAGCTTGCCGTTGATCAGCATGTTGGTTTGCATCAGGGACTCCTCCAGGGTCATTTGCCGCTGCCCGCGACGCTTTCACCGCCACGGGTCAGGTAATAGGCGCCGAGGATCGGCAGCATGGTCACCAGCATCACCAGCATGGCGACCACGTTGGTCACCGGCACATCGCGCGGGCGGCTGAGCTGGTTGAGCAGCCAGATCGGCAAGGTGCGCTCGTTGCCGGCGGTGAAGGTGGTGACGATGATTTCGTCGAACGACAGGGCGAAGGCCAGCATGCCGCCGGCCAGCAACGCCGAGCCCAGATTGGGCAGGATGATGTAGCGGAAGGTCTGCCAGCCGTCGGCGCCCAGGTCCATCGACGCTTCGATCAGGCTCTGCGAGGTACGGCGCAGGCGGGCGATGACGTTGTTGTAGACGATCACCACGCAGAACGTGGCATGGCCGACGACGATGGTGAACAGCCCAGGTTCTATGCCTAAGCGCTTGAACGCCGAGAGCAGGGCGATACCGGTGATGATGCCGGGCAGGGCGATCGGCAGGATCAGCATCAGCGAGATGCTTTCCTTGCCGAAAAAGCTGCGTCGGTACAGCGCCGCCGAAGCCAGGGTGCCAAGCACCAGGGCGATCAGCGTGGCCAGGCAGGCCACCTGCAATGACAGCTTGATCGCTTCGAGCACGTCGGGGCGGGCGAGGGCCACGGCGAACCACTTCAGCGTGAAGCCCTTGGGCGGGAAACTGAACGCCGCGTCTTCGGTATTGAAGGCATAGAGCAGGATGATCAGGATCGGGAAGTGCAGGAACACCAGCCCGCCCCAGGCCGCCAGGCGCAGGCCCGTCGAGGCTTTTTCAGAGTGCATCGAAGGCCCCCAGGCGTTTGACGATGGACAGATACACCGCGATCAGCACGATCGGCACCAGGGTAAAGGCCGCCGCCATGGGCATGTTGCCGATCGCCCCTTGCTGGGCATACACCATGCTGCCGATGAAATAGCCGGGCGGGCCGACCAGTTGCGGCACGATGAAGTCGCCCAGGGTCAGCGAGAACGTGAAGATCGAGCCGGCGGCGATGCCCGGCACCGACAGCGGCAGGATCACCTGCATGAACGTTTGCCGGGGTTTGGCGCCGAGGTCGGCCGAGGCTTGCAGCAGGGAAGGCGGCAAGCGCTCCAGTGCCGCCTGGATCGGCAGGATCATGAACGGCAGCCAGATATAGACGAACACCAGAAAGCGCCCCAGGTGCGAGGTCGACAGGGTGCTGCCGCCCACGCCGGGGATGTCCAGCACCAGCTGCAACAGCGGCTGCAGGTGCAGTTGCTGGATGAACCACTGAGCCACGCCGCCCTTGGCCAGCAGCAGGGTCCAGGCGTAGGTCTTGACGATGTAGCTGGCCCACATCGGCATCATCACCGCGATGTAGAAGAACGCCTTGGTGCGGCCGGTGGTGTAGCGCGCCATGTAGTAGGCGATGGGGAAGGCCAGCACGGCGCTGGCCAGCGACACCGCCACGGCCATGCTCAGGGTGCGCAGGATGATGTCGAAGTTGGCCGGGTTGAACAGCGCGGCGAAGTTGGCCAGGGTCAGGTCCGGCGTCACCGCCATGGTGAAGTCGTCGAAGGTGTAGAAACCTTGCCACAACAGGTTCAGCAGCGAGCCCAGGTAGATCGCGCCGAACCACAGCAACGGCGGGATCAGCAGCATCAACAGGTACAGGTTGGGGCGCCGGTACAGCAGGTCGCTCAGGCGCCGCAGCGGCGTGATGCCCGTTGCTTTTTCAGCGGCCAGGCTCATGGCTGGGTTTCCCGCAGCGCCGTCATCGCCTCGCGCGGCCAGCTGGCCTGCACGCGCTGGCCGGCCTGCCACTGGTGCGCCTGTGCCTGCCAGCGGTCGTTGGCCTGGCTTACGGCGAGCAACTGGCCGCAGTCCAGCTTCACCTCGAAACGGGTGGCGCTGCCCTGGTACTGGATGTCGTGCAGCACCCCACCGACCTGTACATCGCCGCTGGCGGGCTGGCCGTCGAGGCGGATGTGCTCGGGGCGGATGGAGAAGGGCGATGCGCTGCCATTGAGCTGTTGCGCCAGTTCCCCGCGCAGCACGTTGGAGGTGCCGACGAACTCGGCAACGAAGGTGGTCGCCGGCTGCATGTACAGGTTGCGGGGCGTGTCGACCTGTTCGATGCGCCCGCGGTTGAACACGGCCACTCGGTCGGACATCGACAATGCCTCGGTCTGGTCGTGGGTGACGAAGATGAAGGTGATGCCCAGTTGGCGCTGCAGCTTTTTCAGCTCGCCCTGCATTTGCTCGCGCAGTTTGAGGTCGAGGGCGCCGAGTGGTTCATCGAGCAGCAGCACCCGTGGCCGGTTGACCAGGGCGCGGGCCAGGGCGACGCGCTGGCGCTGGCCGCCGGACAGCTGCGCCGGCTTGCGTGCGCCGTAGCCGTCCAGGGCGACCATGGCCAGCGCCTCGTCGGCACGAGCATGGCGTTCGGCCTTGGCCACGCCTTTGACTTTCAGGCCATAGGCGACGTTGTCGCGCACGTTCATGTGGGGGAACAGGGCGTAGTCCTGGAACACGGTGTTGACGTCACGCTGGTACGGCGGCAGCCCGGCGGCTTCGCTGCCATGGATGCGGATCGAGCCGCTGCTGGGTTGCTCGAAGCCGGCGATCAGGCGCAGGCAGGTGGTCTTGCCCGAGCCCGAGGGGCCGAGCATGGAGAAGAACTCGCCGTCCTCGATGTCGATGCTGACCTGGTCGACGGCCTTGACCTCGCCGAAGGTGCGGGAAACCTGGGTGAACTGTACGGCTAGGGGCATAAGCGGTACTCAGCTGGCTTTGTATTGCCTGTGCCGGCCTCATCGCTGGCAAGCCAGCTCCCACAGGTCATTCACAAGGCCGGGGCCAGTGAGATCCTTGTGGGAGCCGGCTTGCCGGCGATGAGGCCAGTGCAGGTGA
Organism: Pseudomonas sichuanensis; assembly: GCF_024749065.1. NCBI lineage: Bacteria > Pseudomonadati > Pseudomonadota > Gammaproteobacteria > Pseudomonadales > Pseudomonadaceae > Pseudomonas > Pseudomonas sichuanensis. Next base: position 1,279,330 of record NZ_CP087185.1, read on the forward strand.
AAACTCCTTTGCTAACGGTTTCAGCGCCCGCCCATGATCGCGATGTAGTCCTGGGTCCAGCGGCTATAGGGCACGAACTTGCCGCCCTCGGCCTGCGGGGTTTTCCAGAAGGCGATCTTGTCGAAGTTGTCGAAGCCATTGGTCTTGCAGCCCTCGGCCCCCAGCAATTCGCTGCCGGTACAGGCCGCCGGTACCGCCGGCAACGAGCCGAACCAGGCCGCCACGTCGCCCTGCACCTTGGGCTGCAGCGACCAGTCCATCCATTTGTAGGCGCAATTGGGGTGCTTGGCCTCGCTGTGCAGCATGGTGGTGTCGGCCCAGCCGGTGGCGCCTTCCTTCGGCACCACCGAGGCCACCGGCTGCTTGTCGGCCTGCAGCCCGTTGACCATGTAGCCCCACGAACTGGTGGCGGCCACGCCCTCGTTCTTCACGTCGCTCATCTGCACGGTCGCGTCGTGCCAGTAGCGATGGATCAGCGGCTGCTGCTGGCGCAGCAGGTCGAGTACCGCCTTGTACTGCGCCTCGGTGAGTTCGTAGGGGTTCTGGATACCCAGTTCAGGCTTGGCGGACTTGAGATAGAGCGCCGCGTCGGCGATGTAGATCGGCCCGTCGTAAGCCTGCACGCGTCCCTTGTTGGGTTTGCCGTCGGGCAGGTTCTGCGGTTCGAACACCACGCTCCAGCTGGTGGGTGGCTGCTTGAACACGTTGGTGTTGTACAGCAGCACGTTCGGGCCCCACTGGTAGGGCGTGCCATACACCTGGTCCTTGACCACGTACCAGGCGCCGTTGTGCAGGCGCGGGTCGAGGTTCTTCCAGTTGGGGATCAGCGCGGTGTTGATCGGCTGCACCCGCTTGCCGGCGATCAGCCGCAGCGAGGCATCGCCCGAGGCGGTCACCAGGTCATAGCCGCCCTTGGTCATCAGGCTGACCATCTCATCGGAGGTGGCGGCGGTCTTCACGCTGACCTTGCAGCCGGTTTCCTTCTCGAAGCCGGTGACCCAGTCGTAGGCCTTGTCGCTTTCACCGCGCTCGATGTAGCCGGGCCAGGCGATGATGTCCAGCTGCCCCTCGCCGGCACCGAGCTTCTGGGGCAGCCCGGCGGCCTGGGCGCCAGCACTGGCGAGCAGGGCGCCGAGCAAAACGGTCTTGTGCACTGACATGATGTTCCCTCTTGTTGGCAATTGTGGTCGGGGCAGACGTCAAGCAAAGCGGCGGTCAGGTGGCTGACTGCTTATGATTTTTAGCGACTGAGTCGAGTCTAGATCGCTTTTATCAATCGCTGATGCAACATCCGGAAGCATTTGCACAGGTGGAGAAACCCCTGCGCCGTCCTACTCTGGTGGCCACTTTTTCGTACACGTGGAGGCACGCCAGATGAATACCCGAGGTCTGCTCGACCAACTGCTCAAGTCCGGCCAGGATCTGCTCAACAGCCAGGCCAGCAAAGGCTCGGGGCAAAAACCAGCAGGCAGCGGCGGGCTGGGCAGCCTGCTTTCCGGTGCCGGCGGCGGTGCCCTGGCGGCCGGCGCCATGGGTTTGCTGCTGGGTAACAAGAAGGCCCGCAAATATGGCGGCAAGGCGCTCACCTACGGTGGCCTGGCCGCGCTCGGGGTGCTGGCCTACAAGGCCTATGGCAACTGGCAGGCGCGCCAGGGTGCAGGCGACCAGCCGCCACAGACGCTGGACCGCCTGCCCCCGGCCCAGGCCGAGCAGCACAGCCAGGCGGTGTTGCGGGCACTGGTGGCGGCGGCCAAGTCCGACGGCCATATCGATGAGCGCGAGCGGGCATTGATCGAAGGCGAGTTCACCCGCCTGGACAGCGACCGCGAGCTGCAACACTGGCTGCACGCCGAGCTGAACAAGCCGCTGGATCCTGCCGAGGTGGCCCGCGCCGCGCAAACCCCGGAAATGGCCGCCGAGATGTACCTGGCCAGCGTGATGATGGTCGACCAGGAGAACTTCATGGAGCGCGCCTACCTCGACGAACTGGCACGCCAGCTGCGCCTGGACCCGGCCTTGCGCCAGGAGTTGGAGAGCCAGGTCAGGCTTGCCGCAGGCCAGTGAACAGGCAAATGGCCACATCAATAGGCAAGGAGGCCTGAATACAGCAGCATTCAGCCGCAAATGCGTAAGACGCCTGGGCTATACTTCGGCGATTTTTCCCGCTCGTATCGAATTCCTGAGGGCTGAATGTTGAAGAACTGGACCTTGCGCCAACGGATCCTGGCAAGTTTCGCCGTGATCATCGCCATCATGCTGCTGATGATCGTGGCCGCCTACTCGCGGCTGGTGGCGATCGAATCCAGTGAGGAAGCGGTGGGGTCCGACAGCATTCCCGGCGTCTACTACAGCTCGATGATTCGCAGTGCCTGGGTCGACAGCTACGTCACCAGCCAGCAGTTGGTGGGGTTGTCGAACCACCGCGAAATCACCTCGGCCGACATGGAGCTGTTCAAGAGCTTCGATGACCGCCTCAAGCAGCACATGGCCAGCTACCAGGCCACTATTCGCGACCCCGCCGACCAGGCCGCCTTCGACGACTTCACCCGCCTCGAGGAGGGCTACGTGAAGCTCGTCGACCAGGTGCTGGAGACCTACCGGCAAAAGAACTACGTCGAAGCCCAGCGCCTGATCGCCGAAGTACTCACCCCGGCCTGGGTGGATGGGCGCAAGCACCTGAACGGGGTGATCGAGCGCAATCGCGAGTCGGCCGATGCCGCCACCAACGACATTGTCAGCGCCGTCAACACCGCCAAGGGCAGCATGATCGTCTCGCTGCTGCTGGCGATCGTCGCCGCCGGTATCTGCGGCCTGCTGCTGATGCGCGCGATCAGCGCGCCCATGCAACGCATCGTGCATGCCCTCGACCGCCTGCGTTCGGGCGACCTGAGCATGCGCCTGAGCCTGGACCGCAAGGACGAATTCGGCGCCATCGAAGGCGGCTTCAACGAGATGGCCGAGTCGCTGGCCGGCCTGGTGTCGCAGGCCCAGCGCTCGTCGGTGCAGGTGACCACCTCGGTCACCGAAATTGCCGCGACCTCCAAGCAGCAGCAGGCGACCGCCACCGAAACCGCCGCCACCACCACCGAGATCGGCGCCACTTCGCGCGAGATCGCCGCCACTTCCCGTGACCTGGTGCGCACCATGACCGAAGTCACCTCGTCGGCCGACCAGGCCTCGAGCCTGGCCGGTGCCGGCCAGCAGGGCCTGGCGCGCATGGAGGAGACCATGCACCAGGTGATGGGCGCCGCCGACCTGGTCAACGCCAAGCTGGCGATCCTCAACGAGAAGGCCAGCAACATCACCCAGATGGTGGTGACCATCGTCAAGGTCGCCGACCAGACCAACCTGCTGTCGCTCAATGCCGCCATCGAAGCGGAAAAGGCCGGCGAGTACGGCCGTGGCTTCGCCGTGGTGGCCACCGAAGTGCGCCGCCTGGCCGACCAGACCGCCGTGGCCACCTACGACATCGAACAGATGGTGCGCGAGATCCAGTCGGCGGTGTCGGCCGGGGTGATGGGCATGGACAAGTTCTCCGAAGAGGTGCGCCGCGGCATGTTCGAGGTGCAGCAGGTGGGCGAACAGCTCAGCCAGATCATCAACCAGGTGCAGGCCCTGGCGCCGCGTGTGCTGATGGTCAACGAAGGCATGCAGGCCCAGGCCACCGGCGCCGAACAGATCAACCAGGCCCTGGCCCAGCTCAGCGATGCCAGCACCCAGACCGTGGAATCGCTGCGCCAGGCCAGCTTCGCTATCGACGAGCTGAGCCAGGTGGCCGCCGGGCTGCGTGGCGGTGTATCGCGTTTCAAAGTCTGACGCCGATGACCGACCTGTCCCCCCGTGAGGACCGCGCGACCACTGCCAAGGGCGCGCTGTACCTGCAGTTCCGGATCGCCGCGCAGCGCTTCGCCCTGGACGTGCGCGAAGTGATCGAAGTACTGCCGCGTCGCCCGCTCAAGCCCATCGCCCAGGCACCGGCCTGGGTGGTCGGCGTGCTGGCCCACCGTGGCGCGCTGGTGCCGGTGATCGATGTGTCGGCACTGAGCTTCGGCGCTCCGGCGGTTTCGCGCGGCAGCACCCGCCTGGTGCTGGTGCACTACCGTGGCGACCCGCAGCGCCCCGAGCTGCAACTGGGGCTGATCCTGGAACAGGCCACCGAGACCCTGCGTTGCCGGCCCGACGAGTTCCAGCCCTATGGCCTGGACAACGCCGAGGCCCCTTACCTGGGGCCGGTACGTCAGGACGCGCAAGGCCTGGTGCAGCGTATCCGCGTCGACGATCTGCTGCCGGCTGCGGTCCGCCAACTGTTGTACCCCAGCGAAGTCGGGCAGGTGCCGACATGACCGGGCAACGGTTCTTCCGCTTCCTGCAGGAGCGTATCGGCCTGGACGTGGAGTCGGTCGGGGCGCCGATGATCGAGCGGGCCTTGCGCCAGCGCTGCGTTGCCCTGCAGGCCACTGACCTGGACGATTACTGGCTGCGCCTGCAACAGTCCACGGCCGAGCAGCAGGCCCTGATCGAGGCGGTCATCGTCCCCGAAACCTGGTTCTTCCGTTACCCCGAATCCTTTACCGCGCTGGTGGACCTGGCCCACAAGCGCGTGGCCGAACTGGCCGGTGCCCGGCCGCTGCGCATCCTCAGCCTGCCGTGCTCGACCGGTGAAGAGCCCTATTCCATCGCCATGGCACTGCTCGATGGCGGGGTCGCGGCGCAAGCCTTCAGTGTCGATGGTATCGACATCAGCCCCAATTCGGTGGCCAAGGCCGAGCAGGCGTTGTATGGGCGCAACTCGTTCCGCGGCAGCGAACTGGCCTTCCGCGAACGGCACTTCAGCGAAGCCGCCGAGGCCCACCAACTCGACGAGCGGGTGCGCCGGCAGGTCAGCCTGAAAGTCGGCAACGTGCTGGACCCGGCGCTCAAGGCCCGTGACGGCCAGTACGACTTTGTGTTCTGCCGCAACCTGTTGATCTATTTCGATGTGCCTACCCAGCAACGGGTATTCGAGGTGCTCAAGCAGCTTACCCACGCCCAGGGCGTGCTGTTCATCGGTCCGGCCGAGGGCAGCCTGTTGGCGCGCCTGGGCATGCGGCCTCTGGGGATCGCCCAGTCGTTCGCCTATGTGCGCCAGGCTGACCCTGTGCCGGCCCCGCCGAACAAACCCTTGCCGGCCATGCGCCCGTTGGCGCCGCCATTGCCCAAGGTGGTCACGCTGCCCCAGCGCCCGGCAAGGCCGTTGATGGCCCCCCCAGTGGCTGCCGAACCTCGGGAAAACGAAGCGCAACTGCTGGCGGCCATCGCCCGGCACGCCAACGCCGGCGACAGCCAGCAGGCCCGAACTGACTGCGAGCGTTACCTGCGCCTGTTCGAACCCAAGGCGCAGGTCTACTACTGGCTGGGGCTGCTCAGCGATACCGAGGGCGATGCCACGCAGGCCATCACCCATTACCGCAAGGCGTTGTACCTGCAGCCTCAGCACCCGGAGGCGCTGATGCACCTGGCTGCCCTGCTGGCCTCGCAAGGCGACGAGGCGGGCGCCCGACGCCTGCAGGAGCGCGCGGCCCGTGCCGGCCGGGAGGCTGAACGATGAGCGCTGGATACGACATGCAACTGATCGCCCATGACGATGGCCAGGCCATCGACGATTGCTGGAACCGCATCGGCGTGCACGGCGACAAGCAGTGCCCTCTGCTGGAACGGCATATCCACTGCCGCAATTGCGAGGTGCATGCGGCGGCGGCAACGCGCTTGCTGGATCGCTACGCGCAGGTGCTCGAAGAACAGGACGAAACACTGCCGCAGGCCGAGTGCGCAGTCGGTCGCTCCATGCTGCTGTTCCGGCTGGGTGAGGAATGGCTGGCACTGGCCACGGCCTGCCTCGCCGAAATCGCCCCGCTGCAGCCGGTGCATTCGTTGCCGCATCAGCGCTCGCGGGTACTGCAAGGGGTGGCCAATGTGCGCGGTGCGCTGGTGCCGTGCCTGTCGCTGGCGGACCTGCTGAACGTGCCGGCCGAGGCCAGCGTCGAGCGCAGTGGGCGGGTCATGCCGCGCATGCTGATCCTGGCTGCCGAAGGGGGCCCGGTGGTGGTGCCGGTGGCGGAGATCGATGGCATCCACCGGCTGGACCCTGAGCACCTGCAGGAGGGCCGCGATACCGCCCACTTCACCGCTGCGGTGCTGCAGTGGCGGGGCCGCAGCGTGCGGGTCCTGGATGAACAACACCTTCTGCAAGCCGTGAAGCGGAGCCTGTCATGACCCCGGAGCAAATGCGCGACGCGTCCTTGCTGGAGCTGTTCAGCCTGGAGGCCGAAGCCCAGACCCAGGTGCTCAGTGCCGGCCTGCTGGCACTGGAGCGCAACCCCGCCCAACCTGACCAGCTCGAGGCCTGCATGCGTGCGGCCCATTCGCTCAAGGGTGCGGCGCGGATCGTCGGCATCGACGCCGGCGTCAGCGTCGCCCATGTGATGGAAGACTGCCTGGTGGCCGCGCAGGAGGGCCGCCTGCTGCTGCGCCCGGAGCATATCGATGCGCTGCTGCAAGGTACCGACCTGCTGATGCGCATCGCCACGCCAGGCGACCCGGCAGGCGAAGGCCTGGTGCCGGTGTTCCTCACCCAGATGGCCGGGCTGCTGGATTCGCCGCCGTCGACCATGCAGGTGGCGCCGCCGTTGCCGGCTGCAACGCCGCCAGCCATGGTCGCGCCGCCGCCGGCCATGGAGCCTGAGCCGGAGCCTGCCGCTGAACCCGAAGCCGAGCCGGTCGTCCGGCCGAGGGCCGGCAAGCGCGCTGGCGAGGGTAGCGAGCGCGTGCTGCGGGTCACTGCCGACCGGCTTAACAGCCTGCTCGACCTGTCGAGCAAGTCTTTGGTCGAAACCCAGCGCCTGAAGCCTTATCTGGCGACCTTGCAGCGCCTCAAGCGCATGCACGGCCAGGGCATGCGCGCCCTGGACGGGCTGAAAGCGCAGCTCGAAGACAGCGGCCAGGGCCCGGAAGTACTCGATGCCCTGGCCCAGACCCAGCAACTGCTGGCCGAAACCCAGCAGATCCTGCTGCAGCAGGCTGCCGACCTCGACGAATTCGGCTGGCAGGCCAGCCAGCGCGCTCAGTTGCTGTACGACACCGCGCTGGCCTGCCGCATGCGCCCGTTTGCCGATGTGCTGACCGGTCAGAGCCGCATGGTGCGCGACCTGGGGCGCTCCTTGGGGAAACCGGTGCGGCTGCTGGTCGAAGGCGAGAAGACCCAGGTCGATCGCGACGTGCTGGAAAAGCTCGAGGCGCCGCTGACCCACCTGCTGCGCAACGCCGTCGACCATGGCATCGAGCTGCCCGAAAGGCGCCTGCTGGCCGGCAAGCCCAGCGAAGGCACGGTGCGCCTGCGCGCCTCGCATCAGGCTGGGCTGCTGATTCTGGAACTGGCCGATGATGGCGCCGGCATCGACCTCGAGCGTTTGCGCCGCAGCATTGTCGAACGCGCGCTGTCGCCGGCCGAAACCGTGGCGCAGATGAGCGAGGCCGAGCTGCTCACCTTCCTCTTCCTGCCCGGCTTCAGCCTGCGCGATACGGTCACCGAAGTGTCCGGGCGCGGGGTTGGCCTGGATGCGGTGCAGCACATGGTCCGCGAGCTGCGCGGCTCGATCGAGCTGACCCAGGTGGCCGGGCAGGGTTGCTGCTTCCACCTGGAGGTGCCGCTGACCCTGTCGGTGGTGCGCAGCCTGGTGGTGGAGGTGGGCGGCGAGGCCTATGCCTTCCCGCTGGCGCATATCGAGCGCACCCTCGATGTGCCGGCAGAAAGCATCGTGCAGATCGAAGGGCGCCAGCATTTCTGGCACGAGGACCGGCATATCGGCCTGGTCGCCGCCAGCCAGCTGCTCAACCGGCCGGCGACACAGGACGCGGGCCAGAGCCTGCGGGTGGTGGTGATTCGCGAGCGCGACCAGCTTTACGGCGTGGCCGTCGAGCGCCTGATCGGCGAGCGGGTGCTGGTGGTGATGCCGCTCGACCCGCGACTGGGCAAGGTCCAGGACATTTCCGCCGGCGCCTTGCTCGACGATGGCTCGGTGGTGCTGATCATCGATGTCGAGGACCTGCTGCGCTCGGTGGACAAGCTGCTCAGCACCGGCCGCCTGGAGCGCATCGAACGTGGCGGCCAGCACGGCCGTGGCGTTGCGCGCCGGCGTGTGCTGGTGGTCGATGACTCGCTCACCGTGCGCGAACTGCAACGCAAGCTGCTGGGCAACCGTGGCTACGAAGTGGCCGTGGCGGTGGATGGCATGGATGGCTGGAACGCCCTGCGCAGCGATGACTTCGACCTGCTGATCACCGACATCGACATGCCGCGCATGGACGGTATCGAACTGGTCACCCTAGTGCGTCGCGATCAGCGCCTGCAATCGCTGCCGGTCATGGTGGTGTCGTACAAGGACCGAGAAGAAGACCGTCGTCGTGGACTTGATGCCGGCGCCGACTATTATCTGGCCAAGGCCAGCTTCCATGACGATGCGTTGCTGGACGCCGTGGAGGAGCTGATCGGAGGTGCCCAGGGATGAAGATCGCCATCGTCAATGACATGCCCATGGCTGTGGAGGCCCTGCGCCGAGCGCTGGCCTTCGAGCCGGCGCATGAGGTGGTGTGGGTCGCCGGTAACGGCGCCGAGGCGGTGCAGCGCTGTAGCGAACAGCTCCCGGACCTGATCCTGATGGACCTGATCATGCCGGTGATGGACGGCGTCGAGGCGACCCGGCGGATCATGGCCGAGACCCCCTGCGCCATCGTCATCGTCACGGTCGACCGCAAGCAGAACGTGCACCGGGTATTCGAGGCCATGGGCCACGGGGCCCTGGACGTGGTCGACACGCCGGCACTGGGCGCGGGCGATGCCCGTGAGGCGGCGGCGCCGCTGTTGCGCAAGATCCTCAATATCGGCTGGCTGATCGGCCAGCAGCGGCCCAGCGCCCCGCAGCCGGTGCGCACACCCTTGCGTGAGGCGTCCCAGCGCCGCGGCCTGGTGGCCATCGGCTCGTCGGCTGGCGGGCCGGCGGCACTGGAGGTGTTGCTCAAGGGGCTGCCGAAGGCCTTCCCGGCCGCCATCGTGCTGGTCCAGCACGTCGACCAGGTATTCGCCGGCGGCATGGCCGAATGGCTCAGCACGGCGAGCGGCCAGTCGGTGCGCCTGGCCCGCGAAGGCGAGCCACCGCAGCCGGGGCAGGTCCTGCTGGCCGGTACCAACCACCATATCCGCCTGCTGCACAACGGTCAGTTGGCCTACACTGCCGAGCCGGTCAATGAAATCTACCGGCCTTCGATCGACGTGTTCTTCGAAAGCGTGGCGCGCTACTGGTCGGGCGACGCGGTGGGCGTACTGCTCACCGGCATGGGCCGTGATGGCGCCCAGGGCCTGAAGTTGATGCGTCAGCAGGGTTTTCTGACCATTGCCCAGGACCAGCAGAGCAGTGCGGTTTACGGCATGCCCAAGGCTGCTGCGGCCATCGACGCCGCAGTGGAAATCCGCCCGCTGGAACGCATCGCCGGGCGACTGACGGAACTCTTTTCGAAATGACGACAAGTATTGAGGCACGCCGCCTGGCCGGCCGTGACCGGGTGACCCGCAATGACTGATCTACCGATCGAAGGTTTCACGACCATCAACGAAGGCGCGGCGATGGTCCTGCTGGTGGACGATCAGGCAATGATCGGCGAAGCGGTGCGCCGTGGCCTGGCCTATGAAGAGAACATCGACTTCCATTTCTGCGCCGACCCGCATCAGGCGGTGGCCCAGGCCATGCGGATCAAGCCCACGGTGATCCTCCAGGACCTGATCATGCCGGGCCTCGATGGCCTGACCCTGGTGCGCGAGTACCGCAACAACCCGGCCACCCAGGACATCCCGATCATCGTCCTGTCGACCAAGGAAGACCCGTTGGTCAAGAGCGCGGCCTTTGCTGCCGGGGCCAACGACTACCTGGTGAAACTGCCCGATACCATCGAGCTGGTGGCACGCATCCGCTACCACTCGCGCTCGTACCTGACCTTGCTGCAGCGCGACGAGGCCTACCGCGCCTTGCGGGTGAGCCAGCAGCAGTTGCTGGACACCAACCTGATGCTGCAGCGGCTGATGAACTCCGACGGCCTGACCGGGCTGTCCAACCGCCGTCACTTCGATGAGTACCTGGAGCTGGAGTGGCGCCGAGCCATTCGTGAGCAGCAGCAACTGTCGCTTTTGATGATCGATGTCGACTACTTCAAGGCGTTCAACGACAGTTTCGGCCACCTGGCCGGTGACGAGGCCTTGCGTCAGGTGGCCGAGGCCATCCGCGGCAGCTGCTCACGGCCCAGCGACCTGCCGGCGCGCTACGGTGGCGAGGAGTTTGCCCTGGTGCTGCCCAATACTTCGCCGGGCGGCGCGCGGCTGATTGCCGAGAAGTTGCGTCAGACCATCATGGGTTTGAACATTGCCCACACCGTGCCCGAGCACGGCTCGTACTTGACCGTAAGCATCGGCCTGGCCACCCAGACGCCGGCGGTTGGCAGCCATTGCCGGCAGTTGATCTCGGCGGCGGACAAGGGGCTGTATCAGGCCAAGAACAACGGCCGTAACCAGGTGGGCATTGCCTGAGCGCGGCATCCTAACGCTGACGCCATTCCTTGTAGGAGCGGCCTTGTGTCGCGAAAGGGGCGCGCAGCGCTCCCGGCGGTAGCGGCTTTGACACTGATAGCCCGGGGCCGGTTTGCGGCCCATCGCGGCACAAGGCCGCTCCTACAAGGGGCGTGCATGGCTGATTGCGACGCCTGCCCGGCGGGTCTGCCGTCACGGCGCGGACTCGGTTATACTCGCGGGCTTTTCACCGAATTCGCACGAGAGCTGCCCGCCCATGGAAATCCAACCGATCCTGAACACCATCAAGGACCTCACCGAGCGTTCCCAGTCCATTCGGGGGTATCTTTGACTACGATCACAAGCATGATCGTCTGGTCGAAGTAAACCGCGAGCTGGAAGACGCCTCCGTCTGGAACAAGCCCGAGTATGCCCAGGCCTTGGGCCGCGAGCGCGCCATGCTGGCGCAGGTCGTCGAAACGCTCGATAAACTGGCCAACGGCCTGGGCGACTGCAAGGACCTGCTCGACATGGCCGTCGAGGAAGGTGACGAAGGCGCCGTCAGCGATGTCGTGACCGAGCTGCAAGGGCTGGAGGAATCCCTCGCCCTGCTCGAGTTCCGTCGCATGTTCAGCGGTGAGATGGACCCGAACAACGCCTACCTGGACATCCAGGCCGGCTCCGGCGGTACCGAGGCCCAGGACTGGGCCAACATCCTGCTGCGCATGTATCTGCGCTGGGCCGACAAGCGCGGTTTCGACGCCACCATCATCGAGCTGTCCGAAGGTGAAGTCGCCGGCATCAAGGGCGCCACCGTGCACATCAAGGGCGAGTACGCCTTCGGCTGGCTGCGCACCGAGATCGGCGTGCACCGCCTGGTGCGCAAGAGCCCGTTCGACTCCGGCGCCCGCCGTCACACTTCGTTCTCGGCGGTATTCGTTTCGCCCGAGATCGACGACAAGGTCGAGATCGAGATCAACCCATCCGACCTGCGCATCGACACCTACCGCTCTTCGGGCGCCGGTGGCCAGCACGTCAACACCACCGACTCGGCCGTGCGTATCACCCACGTGCCGACCAACACCGTGGTGGCCTGCCAGAACGAACGTTCCCAGCACGCCAACAAGGACACCGCCATGAAAATGCTGCGGGCCAAGTTGTACGAGCTGGAAATGCAGAAGCGCAACGCCGCCTCGCAGGCCCTGGAAGACAGCAAGTCGGACATCGGCTGGGGTCACCAGATCCGCTCCTATGTACTCGATGACTCGCGTATCAAGGACCTGCGTACCGGCGTAGAGCGCAGCGACTGCCAGAAGGTGCTCGACGGCGACCTCGACGAGTACCTGGAAGCAAGCCTCAAGCAGGGGCTGTAAGCATCCAAGCGGCGGCAAACCCGTGGGAGCGGGCTTGCCCCGCGATCCCTCACCCGCGTGAGGCAACGAACACCTGATGGAAAGAATGACGACATGAGCGACCTCAAGACCGAATCGCAAGACCTGCAACAGGAAGAAAACGCCCTGATCGCGCTGCGCAAGGAAAAGCTTGCCGCCGAGCGCGCCAAGGGCAACGCCTTCCCCAACGACTTCCGTCGCGACAGCTACTGCAACGACCTGCAGAAACAGTACGCGGACAAGACCAAGGAAGAGCTGGAAGCAGCCGCGATCCCGGTCAAGGTGGCTGGCCGCATCATGCTCAACCGTGGCTCGTTCATGGTGATCCAGGACATGACCGGTCGCATCCAGGTCTACGTCAACCGCAAGACCCTGTCCGAAGACACTCTGGCCGCGGTCAAGACCTGGGACCTGGGCGACATCATCAGCGCCGAAGGCACCCTGGCCCGTTCCGGCAAGGGCGACCTGTACGTCGAAATGACCAACGTGCGCCTGCTGACCAAGTCGCTGCGCCCGCTGCCGGACAAGCACCACGGCCTGACCGACACCGAGCAGCGCTATCGCCAGCGCTACGTCGACCTGATGGTCAATGAAGAAACCCGCCACACCTTCCGTGTGCGTTCGCAGGTGATCTCGCACATCCGCAAGTTCCTCATCGAGCGCGACTTCCTCGAAGTCGAAACGCCGATGCTGCAGACCATTCCCGGCGGCGCCGCGGCCAAGCCGTTCGAAACCCACCACAATGCGTTGGACATGGCCATGTTCCTGCGTATCGCCCCGGAGCTGTACCTCAAGCGCCTGGTGGTCGGTGGCTTCGAGAAAGTCTTCGAGATCAACCGCAACTTCCGTAACGAAGGCGTCTCGACCCGGCACAACCCCGAGTTCACCATGCTCGAGTTCTACCAGGCCTACGCCGACTACAACGACAACATGGACCTCACCGAAGAGCTGTTCCGCGAACTGGCGCAGCTGGTACTGGGCAGCACCGACGTGCCGTACGGCGACAAGGTGTTCCACTTCGGCGAGCCGTTCGTGCGCCTGTCGGTGTTCGACTCGATCCTCAAGTACAACCCTGAGCTGACCGCTGCCGACCTGCAGGACGTCGACCGTGCCCGCGAGATCGCCAAGAAGGCCGGCGCCAAGGTGCTGGGCCACGAAGGCCTGGGCAAGCTGCAGGTGATGATTTTCGAAGAGCTGGTGGAGCACAAGCTGGAGCAGCCGCACTTCATCACCGAGTACCCGTTCGAAGTGTCGCCACTGGCCCGTCGCAACGACGACAACCCATCCGTGACCGACCGCTTCGAGCTGTTTATCGGTGGCCGCGAGATCGCCAACGCCTACTCCGAGCTCAACGACGCCGAAGACCAGGCCGAGCGATTCCTGGCCCAGGTTGCCGAGAAAGACGCCGGTGACGACGAAGCCATGCACTACGATGCCGACTTCGTTCGTGCCCTGGAATACGGCATGCCGCCGACCGCTGGTGAAGGCATCGGTATTGACCGCCTGGTCATGCTGCTGACCAACTCGCCATCGATCCGCGACGTGATCCTGTTCCCGCACATGCGTCCGCAGGCCTGAGTGTCCTGAACAAGCCGCCTTTCGAGGCGGCTTTTTCATGCCTGTACACTTGTACTGGCTGTACCGGCGTCTTCGCGGCTAAAGCCGCTCCTACAGGGACCGTGCAGTACTTGTGGGAGCGGCTTTAGCCGCGAAGACGCCGGCACTGAACAAACATTTTCATGAGGTATCACCGTGACACCTGCCATGCCTCACCAGGGCGCCGCCGGCATCGCCACCGCCGTCGCCGAAAGCGTGCAATACCAGGGCCGCAAGACCGCCCGCCAGGGCAGCGAGCAGCGCCGCCAGCAGATCCTCGACGCCGCCATGCGCATCGTCGTGCGTGACGGTGTGCGCGGTGTACGTCACCGTGCCGTGGCCGCCGAGGCCGGCGTACCGCTGTCGGCCACCACTTACTACTTCAAGGACATCCAGGACCTGCTGGCCGATACCTTCGCCCAGTACGTCGAGCGCAGCGCCGCCTATATGGCCAAGCTCTGGGCCAACAGCGAAGGCGTGCTGCGCCAGTTGCTCGCCCAGGGTGACGGCAGCCCTCAGGCGCGGGCGCGCCTGGCCGACGAGGTGGCGCGCATGACCGCCGACTACGTGATCCGCCAGTTGCACAATCGTCGCGACTTTCTTATGGCCGAGCAGGCCTTCCGCCAGGAAGCGCTGCTGTGCCCACGCCTGGCCGAACTGGTGTGCGCCCATGAGCAGATCCTGCTGCACGGCGCGCGGCAGATGCTCCAGGTGGTCGGCTCGCGCCAGCCCGAGCAGGATGCGCAGATGTTGACGGCGATAATCGAGCAGATGGAATATCAGGGCCTGCTCAAGGACGCGAATGCGCAGGCCGATGAGCAGATGCTCGCTATCCTTGTCCGATACCTGCAGATGGTGCTGGCCTCGGCTTGAGCTGCGAACGAATTCTCAAGGAGAACCCGATGAAAGCCTGGCGTGTGGTGTTGTTGACGTTGTCATTCCTCTTGCTGGGCGGTTGTCTGGTGGCCTTCCATGAACCGCTGCCGAGCAATCAGGCAGCGCCCAAGGCCCTGCTCGGCAAGTGGAGCAGCAAGGACGCCTGGGGCGAGCCACTGAAACTTACCATCAGCCGCAGTGGCGGCGATGCCTACAAGGCGGTGGCGACCGCCAAGGGCAAGGCCCCTGAAGAGTACGTGTTCACGGTGTCGCGCCATGGCAACCGCTGGTACATGTCGGCCGGTGTGCCCAAGCGGCTGGGGGGCAACTTCCTGATTGGCGGTTTCGATATCGTCGAGGGCAAGGAACTGGTGGTTTACAACCTCGATGTCGAGCAGGTGCGGCAGGCCGTCGACAAGAAGGAACTGAGTGGGCGAAGCATCGAAGTCCCCGAAGAGAATGGCGAAGGTGTGTTGATCGACAGCCCGTCGGCGCGTGTGCTGGCGTACCTGGACGATCCGGCCAACTCCGACCTGTTTGTCGAGGTGGCGCGCTTCCAGCGCTCCGGCAAATGACCGTGTCGGCCTCTTCGCGGCTAAAGCCGCTCCCACAGGTGCATTGCCCGGCCTGAGGGCTGCGATATCCCTGTAGGGGTGGCTAAACCCCACAGGTGCATTGCCCGGCCTGAGGGCTGCGATATCCCTGTGGGAGCGGCTTCAGCCGCGAAGAGGCCGGTTCAGGTGTCTTGTTCTTGAAAGGAGTCCCCGGTGGACGAGTACCAGCAGACCATACGTACGTTGTCCGACCGCATCGTGGCCGCGCAAACCCCCATTCGCGTGCTCGATGCGGTGAAATGGGACGACGGCATCCGCCAGGGCTTCCTCAAGGCCAAAGGCAAGGAACCACCCGCGGTGGACCGTGCCTACTACCAGAACCGGCCCTTGTCGTTCGACTCCAGCGCGGTGAAGGCCGAGTTCCAGAACATCGAGCGTGACATCACCCGCCAGCTTGGCCAGTTCAACCCGGTCGGGCAGATCATGCGACGCATGTGCAAGGAATACCGCATGGTGGTGCGCATGCTAGAAGCGCGCGGCACCGAGGACTTCGGGCTGATTTCCCAGGAACTGTACGGCGCGGCCTCCGACGCTTTCCATGCCGGCGACCCGACCCTCGCCGACCTGGGGCTGATGCTCTCGGATTACCTGAACAACATCGACGGCCGTGGCGACCTCAAGGACGAGCCGAAGAACCTCACGGCGAAGGAGGCGGTGGAGATCCTCCAGCGCCGCCTGAACAAGGTGTTCGGCGAGGCCGAGGAAACCATTCGCGTATTCGAGTCGGACGGCATCGTCGCCGACGCGGCGGCCGGCGCCGACTACATCAAGGTGCGCGCCGACGCAATGTTCAACAACCGCGACGTGCGCGCCCTGGAGGTACATGAAGGCCTGGTGCATGTCGGCACCACCCTCAATGGCCTGAACCAGCCGATCTGTACCTTCCTGGCCAAGGGCCCGCCCTCGTCCACGGTGACCCAGGAGGGGCTGGCCATCCTGATGGAAGTGATCGCCTTCGCCTCCTACCCCAGCCGCCTGCGCAAGCTCACCAACCGCACCCGGGCCATCCACATGGTCGAGGAGGGCGCGGACTTCATGCAGGTCTACGAGTTCTTCCGTGGCCAGGGCTTCGAGATGGGGCAGAGCTACAGCAACGCCAGCCGGGTGTTCCGCGGCTCGGTACCCAATGGCCTGCCATTCACCAAGGACTTGTCCTACCTCAAGGGCTTCATCATGGTTTACAACTACATTCAGTTGGCCGTGAAGAAGGGCAAGCTGGAGCAGATCCCGTTGCTGTTCTGCGGCAAGACCACCCTGGAAGACATGCGCACCTTGCGCCAGCTGGTCGAAGAAGGGTTGGTGGAGCCACCCAAGTACCTCCCGGAGCAGTTCCGCGACCTAAACGCCCTGTCGGCCTGGATGTGCTTCTCCAACTTCCTCAACCACCTGAGCCTGGACCGCATTGAAGCCGACTACGCGAACATTCTCTGACGCCTGCCGTCACCTCGCCATCGGCCTTGGGCTGCTGCTGTTGAGTGGCTGCAGCAGCCTGCTGTTCTACCCTGAGCGCGGTCAGCCGTTTACTCCTGAGCGGGCCAAACTCGACTACCGCGATGTCACCCTGACCGCCGCTGACGGCGTTCGCCTGCACGGCTGGTGGTTGCCGGCCAAGGCCGGTGTCGAGGTCAAGGGCACGGTGCTGCACCTGCATGGCAACGGCGGCAACCTCGCGGGCCACCTGGGTGGCAGCTACTGGCTGCCGGAGCAGGGGTACCAGGTGCTGATGATCGACTACCGGGGCTATGGCCTGTCCCAGGGCAAGGCCACCTTGCCTGAGGTCTATGAAGACCTCGCGGCGGCCATGGCCTGGCTGGACCGCGCCCCCGAGGTGCAGGGCAAGCCACTGGTGCTGCTGGGCCAGAGCCTCGGCGGTGCCATGGCCATCCATTACCTGGCGGCGCACCCGCAGCAGCGCGAGCGCTTCAGCGCACTGGTGTTCGACGGTGTGCCGGCCAGTTACCGGGCGGTGGGCCGCTATGCCCTCAGTACCTCGTGGATGACCTGGCCGCTGCAGGTGCCGCTGTCGTGGCTGGTGCCCGACGGCGACAGCGCGATCCGCTCCATCGAACAGCTGGCCAGCCCGCCGAAGCTGTTCTTCCACAGCATCGATGACCGACTGGTGCCCCTGGACAATGGCATTCGCCTGTACCAGCACGCTCCGCCCCCGCGGGTGCTGCAATTGACCCGCGGCGGCCATGTACAGACCTTCGCCGACCCGACCTGGCGCCAGGTGATGCTGCGCTTTCTGGACGACCCCGCGCATTTCAACGGCCTGCGCCGCCTGGCCGAAGTACCCAACTACCCTGACGAGAAGAGCAAGCAATGAGTGAAGAACGCAACGCCATCCCGCTGATCCTGACCGGCGTCGGCAGCATCATCGTGACGGTGGGGGCCCTCTGGTATTACGGCTACCTGCATTTCGCCAAGCCTGAAGATGCCCTGTTGCTGCAGGACTTCACCATGCTCAAGACCATCCCGGGCGAGGACTACAAAGTCTCGTTGGACCCGGCACCGCAGGTGGCGCAATGCCTGGATGGCGTGCTGGTGCTGTTCGATACCCAGCAGAAGGGGCTGACCGGTGTGCTGGTGGACAACCGCAAGCGCGCGGTGCGCTGCATGGGCGAGGAGACGCCGCAGCAGGTGCAGTGAACGATGGGGCCGCCGCAATACGGCCCGATTAGTTCAATCGTGCGCTGGCGACTGAATAGACATCGCATCTTTCGCGTTTGCCGATCGCGATGACAAGCACCACCACGCGCTGATCAATCACCTTGTAGACCAAGCGGTAGCCAGCTGATCTCAATTTGATCTTGTAGCAATCAGCCATGTTATTGAGCCGGTCTTTTTCGACTCGGGGCTGAGCCAGTCGAGCCTTGAGTTTCTTGGCAAGCTGCAGGCGCAGTTTGGGTTCGAGCTTGCGGTATCCCTTCTGCGCCCGTGAATCAAACTCAAGGTTGTAGCTTGCTGTCGCGCTCTGCGTCGGCGATGAGCTCATCGATATCCACCCTCACGGTAGGCCCGCCAAGTCGCTGGCGTACCAGTTCGGCCAGTTGGATATCGTCAATCAGATCCATCATCGCCTCGTAGCGCGCTGGTGGTACTGCGTAGAAGGCAGGCTCGTTCCGATTGAGGATCACCACGGTTTCACCGTGCGCTTCGCGAATGGTGCCCATTGGGTCTTTCTTGAGGTCGGTGATGGATGCTGCCAGATCGGCGAGGACGTGGAAGGTCATAGTTGTTTCAACCCATTTATCGACAAGGATGGTTGCGTGAGTCTAGTGCTTTGTAAGGTGTCTTTAAAGGTGCTTTTGACCAAAGGCCAAGCATGAAAAAACCCGCCATCAGGCGGGTTTTTTTCATTCAGTCAGCAGTCCTCACTGGACCTGGCTCACCGCCCGCGGCATCACCGGCTGGTTATCGTTGGAGATGGTCACCTCCACTCGACGGTTCTGCGCACGGCCGGAGTTGCTGCCGTTATCGGCCACCGGATACTCCTTGCCGTAGCCCTGGGCGACGATGCGCGCAGGGTCCACCCCGGCACGTACCAGCGCCATGCGCACGGCAGCGGCGCGGCGCTCGGACAGGCTCTGGTTGTAGTTGGCCGAGCCAACGCTGTCGGTGTAGCCCTCGACGATCACCTTGCGCTCCGGGTTCTCCTGGAGGAACTGCGCCAGTTTGGTGACGTTGGGGTAGGCACTGCTCTTGAGTTCGGCCTTGTTGAAGTCGAACAGCACGTCGCCGAAGGTCACCAGCGTGCCGCGCTCGGTCTGCTTGGCATTGAGGCTGTCCTGCAGCTTCTTGATCTGCGCGTCACGGGCATCGAGCTTGGCCTGGGCGCGTTGCGCGGCAGAGTTCTTCAGCTCGGCCTCGGCCGTGCGCAGGGTGATGGTCTGCTTGGCCACTTCGACGCGCTGGTTGGTGAGGTAGGCGAGCTGGTCGACCTTCTTGCTGTCCTCACGCTCCATATAGGCCTTGTCGGCTTTGTTCAGCCAGTCCTGGGCGTCCTTGGTTTCGAGGGCGGCTACCTTGCTCGACTGTGGATCGCTCTGTAGCGCCGAGAAATTGCTGCGGGCCGATTCGAGGTTGGCGTTCGGGTCGTGGGAGCAGGCGGCAAGGCCGACACTCAGGGCCAGCAGGGCGGGAATCATGACGTAATTGCGCATAGTGTTCATCCTTTGATCGTTAGCGAAGGCTTGGGGGCGCGGCAGGCCTATTCGGCGCTGCGCAGGCCTTCTTCACGTACGTCCTGGACACCCTGGCGGGCATCCTGCACAGCCTTCTGGGCCTTGGCGGCCTGGGCCTTGCGTTCAGCGACACGGGCATCCCATTCAGCCTGTTCGGCGAGCATGCGGGCCTGGTCGTATTGCTTGTCGTGCATGGCAATCTCGGCCTGCTTGAACTTGTCCTGGGCCGCTTTCATTTCCACTGCGGCGAACTCGGTACCGCCGGCACTGACCGCAGCGTTCACTGCCGACTGGCTGACGGCATACTGCTCGGTGGGCGGCTTGCCGGCGCAACCGGCCAGTACCAGGCTGCTGCCCAGGGCCAGTGCGGCCAGCTTCAGCCCGCGCAGGTGAGTGGTGGAGGGTTTTGCAATGCGGGTCTTCATGGTGGTCAACTCCATTGGGTCACTCCTGTTAACGACGATGTCCGCGACCGGTCCATCGTTGTTCCCTAGCCAAGGCGTGCGCTGCAACGCCCGTGTTTGCAGGGTTTTGCCGTGATGGCTACTGGCTGTGACCGAGGCGTTTTTTGGATAGTTCAGAAAAATTGCTGTGCTAACGAAGTTTTTTTCTGACTGATTGGTCAGCGCGAAAAGGCCGGAACTTTGCGCTGCGCGCAAGGTATCTGCGGGCCCTTGAGCAAGGCCCGCAGAGGGTGAGGGCTTAGTGGCGTTCGTTTTTGCCTGGGCTGCCGAGCGCTGCCAGGTGACGGCGGGAGAGGGCGAGGAAGCGAGGGGTAGGGCCGATGTCCTCGTACAGCGGATCACCCTCTTCATCGGTGGCGATCACTTGCCGGCCCTTGATGTAGGGGAAGCTGGCTTCCAGCTCTTCGAGCGCAGCGGCGACCAGTTCGCCAAGCAGCTCTTCAGGGCTGCGCTTGGGGTACATCTCGGTCAGCGCGGCCAGGCGCGCTTGGGCTTCCATGTCCAGGTGCAGGACATGCCCGGTGGGGCTCAAGCGTCCGGCGGCATTCTGTTCCCAGTGCTGGGCGAGTTCGCGGATTTTCATGATGACCTCTGTCAAAGCCTCGAAAGTGGCATTGCTTCGGATGACCACTCTTCACTTTAGTTGCTTTGCCCGCGCCCGGCTTGCCAGGCGCGGCCTGGAGTCGGCACTCTTGGGGCTTGCTGTTTCCTGGAGTGGAGAGGCCCGATGAGCGATATCGATCTGCGTTTGCGCGAGGATGTGCATCTTTTGGGGGAGCTGCTTGGCGAGACCATCCGCCAGCAGCATGGCGAGGCGTTCCTGCAGAAAATCGAGGACATCCGCCACAGCGCCAAGGCCGACCGGCTGGTGGAGGGTGAAAAACTCAGCTCTACCCTGGGCGACCTGGCCGAGGAGGACCTGCTACCCGTGGCGCGGGCCTTCAACCAGTTCCTCAACCTGGCCAACATCGCCGAGCAATACCAGTTGATTCGCCGCCGCGATGCCGACCAGCCGCAGCCTTTCGAAGCGCAGGTACTGCCCGAACTGCTGGCCCGGCTCAAGTCGGCCGGGCACAGCGACGATGCCCTGGCCCGGCAGTTGGCCAAGCTCGACATCCAGCTGGTGCTCACCGCCCACCCCACCGAGGTGGCCCGCCGTACCCTCATTCAGAAATACGACGCCATCGCCGCGCAACTGGCGGCCCAGGACCATCGCGACCTGAGCCCCGCCGAGCGCGGGCAGGTGCGCGAGCGCCTGCGCCGGCTGATCGCCGAGGCCTGGCACACCGAGGAGATCCGCCGCACCCGGCCTACGCCGGTGGACGAAGCCAAATGGGGCTTCGCGGTGATCGAGCATTCGCTGTGGCAGGCCATCCCCAGCCATCTGCGCAAGGTCGATGCGGCGCTGTTCCAGGCTACCGGCCTGCGCCTGCCGCTGGAGAGCGCACCGATCCGCTTCGCCTCGTGGATGGGCGGCGACCGTGACGGCAACCCCAATGTCACCGCCAGCGTGACCCGTGAGGTGCTGCTGCTGGCACGCTGGATGGCCGCCGACCTGTTCCTGCGCGATATCGAGAACCTGGCCGCCGAGCTGTCGATGCAGCAGGCCAGCGCAGCCTTGCGCGAACAGGTCGGCGACAGCGCCGAGCCTTACCGCGCGCTGCTCAAGCAACTGCGCGACCGCCTGCGCGCCACCCGTACCTGGGCCCAGGCGTCGTTGGCTGCTGCGCAACCGGCCAGCGCTGCCGTGCTGGTCGACAACCGCGACCTGATCGCGCCACTGGAGCTGTGCTTCCAGTCGCTGCATGAATGCGGCATGGGGGTGATCGCCGACGGGCCGTTGCTCGACTGCCTGCGCCGGGCAGTGACTTTCGGCCTGTTCCTGGTGCGCCTGGACGTGCGCCAGGATGCCGCCCGCCATCGCGATGCGCTGAGCGAGATCACCGATTACCTGGGGCTCGGGCGCTACGCCGAATGGGACGAAGCGCGGCGCATCGAGTTCCTCCAGGCGGAGCTGAAGAACCGCCGCCCGTTGCTGCCCGGGCACTTCAAGCCCCAGGCCGATACCGCCGAAGTGCTTGCCACCTGCCGCGAGATCGCCGCGGCGCCTGCTGCCTCGCTGGGTTCCTATTTGATCTCCATGGCTGGCGCGGCCTCCGATGTGCTGGCGGTGCAGCTGCTGCTCAAGGAAGCAGGGCTGACCCGGCCGATGCGTGTGGTGCCATTGTTCGAGACACTCGCCGACCTGGACAACGCCGGGCCGGTGATGGAGCGCCTGCTCGGGCTGCCGGGCTACCGGGCCGGCTTGCATGGGCCGCAGGAAGTGATGATCGGCTATTCCGACTCGGCCAAGGACGCCGGCACCACGGCGGCGGCCTGGGCGCAGTACCGCGCCCAGGAGCAGTTGGTGCGCATCTGCCGCGAACACCAGGTCGAACTGCTGCTGTTCCATGGCCGTGGCGGTACGGTCGGACGCGGCGGCGGCCCGGCCCATGCGGCCATCTTGTCGCAGCCGCCGGGGTCGGTGGGCGGGCGCTTCCGTACCACCGAGCAGGGCGAGATGATCCGCTTCAAGTTCGGCCTGCCGGGGATTGCCGAGCAGAACCTCAACCTCTACCTGGCCGCGGTGCTGGAGGCGACCCTGCTGCCGCCGCCGCCGCCGCAACCGGCCTGGCGCGCACTGATGGACCAGTTGGCCGCCGACGGGGTCAAGGCTTATCGCGGCGTGGTGCGGGAGAACCCCGACTTTGTCGAGTACTTCCGCCAGTCCACCCCGGAACAGGAGCTTGGCCGACTGCCGCTGGGCAGCCGCCCGGCCAAGCGGCGTGCCGGGGGGATCGAGAGCTTGCGGGCGATCCCATGGATTTTCGGCTGGACCCAGACCCGCCTCATGCTGCCGGCCTGGCTTGGCTGGGAAACAGCGCTGAACAATGCCCTGGCCCGTGGCCAGGGCGAGCTGCTGGCGCAGATGCGCGAGCAGTGGCCGTTCTTCCGCACCCGCATCGACATGCTCGAAATGGTGCTGGCCAAGGCCGATGCGCAGATTGCCGAGGCCTACGACCAACGTCTAGTGCAACCGCAACTGCTGCCATTGGGTGCGCACCTGCGCGACCTATTGTCGCAGTCATGCCAGGTGGTGCTGGGCCTGACCGGGCAGTCGGTGCTACTGGCGCACAGCCCCGAAACCCTGGAATTCATCCGCCTGCGCAACACCTACCTCGACCCCTTGCATCGCCTTCAGGCCGAGCTGCTGGCCCGCTCGCGCAACCGCGAAGCCGCTCTGGACAGCCCGTTGGAGCAAGCCCTGCTGGTCACCGTGGCGGGCATCGCGGCGGGGTTGCGCAATACCGGTTGAGGCGCTCAAGCGGCGCTTGCGGTCGGCAAGCCATCAGTTGCCGACCCTGAACCCGAGGGCTGGTTGCGCCGGGCGCAACCGGGGCCTCGCGGGGCTGCGCCGGACGCTTTGCTGCCCCGTTGGGACGCTTGTCGGGGGGGCGGGGGCTGTGTATCTTGAGCAGCCTTTGGACCGATTTTGCGGTCTCGACCGATTTTCCGGAGTTGGCCTTGTGCGCCGAATCCGTTGATTTGCATAGAAAAATATGAGGAGCACAAGATGCGTGTAATTCTGCTGGGAGCTCCCGGGGCCGGTAAAGGTACTCAGGCAAAGTTCATCACCGAGAAGTTCGGCATTCCCCAGATCTCCACCGGCGACATGCTGCGTGCTGCCGTCAAGGCCGGCACCCCGCTGGGCCTGGAACTGAAGAAAGTCATGGATGCCGGCCAACTGGTCTCCGACGAGCTGATCATCAGCCTGGTCAAGGAGCGCATCGCCCAGCCGGACTGCGCCAACGGCTGCCTGTTCGACGGTTTCCCGCGCACCATCCCGCAAGCTGAAGCCATGGTCGCCGCCGGTGTCGACATCGACGCCGTGGTCGAAATCGCCGTGGACGACGAAGAGATCGTTGGCCGCATGGCGGGCCGCCGCGTACACCTGGCCTCGGGCCGCACCTACCACATTCAGTACAACCCGCCGAAAGTGGAAGGCAAGGACGACGTCACCGGCGAAGACCTGATCCAGCGCGACGACGACAAGGAAGAAACCGTGCGTCATCGTCTGTCGGTCTACCACAGCCAGACCAAGCCGCTGGTGGACTTCTACCAGAAGCTGTCGACCGCCAACGCCGGCAAGCCGAAGTACAGCCACATCGAAGGCGTCGGCTCGGTCGAGTCGATCACCGCCAAGGTGCTGGCAGCCCTGAGCTGATCCATCACCCTGCGTCACGACGGCACGCTTGCGGGCCGTTGTCGTTTATACTGCCGCTCTTTTTCCCCTGTCCCTTGGAAACCGCGTTCGATGACCACCTTGCTGGCCCTGGATACCGCCACCGAAGCCTGTTCCGTTGCCCTGCTGCATGACGGCAAGGTGACCAGCCATTACGAGGTGATCCCACGCCTGCACGCGCAGAAGCTGCTGCCGATGATCAAGCAGTTGCTGGCCGATGCCGGCGTGGCGCTGAGCGCCGTGGATGCCATCGCCTTTGGTCGCGGCCCGGGCGCCTTTACCGGCGTGCGGATCGCCATCGGTGTGGTCCAGGGCCTGGCCTTCGCCCTGCAGCGCCCGGTGCTGCCGATCTCCAACCTGGCGGCGCTGGCCCAGGGCGCGTTGCGCGAGCACGGCGTGCAGCAGGTCGCTGCCTCCATCGATGCGCGCATGGACGAAGTGTACTGGGGCTGTTACCGGGCGGAGCAGGGTGAAATGCGCCTGGTCGGCCAGGAGGTGGTGGTGGCACCAGAGCGCGTCAGCTTGCCTGAAGGCCTGGCCGGCGAGTGGTTTGGCGCCGGTACTGGCTGGAGCCTGGCCGAGCGCCTGGCGGTGCACGCCAGCGCCAGCGATGCCGCCGCACTGCCCAATGCCCTGGATATCCTCACCCTGGCCAGCCATGCCTGGGCCCGCGGTGAAGCGGTCGCCGCCGAGCAGGCGCAACCGGTGTATCTGCGCGATAATGTCGCTACGCCCAAGGCACGCTGAGGTCGTTCGTCGGCTATCGCCGTTCACGATAAAACCTTTTGCGCGAACTGTGGTCCAGTTATCGTTCGGGCATTAGCGATGGATCTCTGATGCTGCTAAATTGCCATCATTGATCCTGAGTGCCCACGCCATGCGTATCGACGGCTTCTCCTCGCAGAGTTACCCCATCAAGCGCCCGCCGCGCAAAGCGCCGGTGCGTGACGAAGCGATCGATGACGCCGAGATCATCGAAGAGCCCGAACAGCAGGCCAGCCGTGCCAACCGCCGCAGCGCCAACCTGCCGGCCCGCCAGCAGGACCTGATCTTCCCCCGCGCCCGTGACCGGCGTACCTCCACGGCACTGGCCAGCTACCTGACCACCGCGGGCTTCACCGACTGGGATATGGAAGTGCTGGGGCTGGACCTGTACATTTGACGGATGATTCCGTCCCCCCAGCCCTACTTTCTCGGTTGCCCCTCCTGGAGCGAAAACGCCTGGCGTGAGTATCTCTATCCCGCCGATGCACGCACGGCTGAGTTCCTCGGCTTGTACAGCCAGGTCTTCAATGCCGTGGAAGGCAACACCACTTTCTATGCCCGGCCAGCGCCTGCGACGGTAGAGCGCTGGGCGCAGATCATGCCGGCGGGCTTTCGCTTCACGGCCAAGTTTCCGGGCGATGTCAGCCATGCCGGGGACCTGCGCGCGCAACTTGATTCGGCGATCGACTTCACCCGATTGATGGCGCCGTTGGGGCAGCGCGTGTCCCCCTACTGGCTGCAGTTGCCGGCGCAGTTCGGGCCCTCGCGCATGGGTGAGCTGGCGTATTTTCTGGATGAGGTTGGCGTGCCGGTTGCCGTTGAGGTGCGCAACGATGCGTTCTTCGCCCGTGGAGACGAAGAGCGCCTGCTCAATCGGCTGTTGCATGAGCGGGGTGTCGAGCGCATCTGCCTGGACCCGAGAGCGCTGTTCAGCTGCACATCTCGTGAGCCCGGTGTGCTGCATGCGCAGTCCAAGAAGCCCAAGGTGCCGCCCCGCCCGTGTTCGTTCAGCCAGCATCCGCAGGTGCGCTTTATCGGTCACCCTGAGCTTGCGGCCAACGAAACCTTCCTTACCCCCTGGGTCGACAAGGTGGCGGTGTGGATCGAGGAGGGCCGTAGCCCCTATGTATTTCTGCACACCGCCGACAACCGGATGGCTGCAGCGCTTGCCCAGCATTTCCACCAGCGGCTGATGGCCCGCCTGCCCGGGCTGGCCGCGTTACCGGAATTGCCGCGCGCGCCCGAGGTCGAACAGCTAGGGCTACTCTGACGACACTTTCTTCATCTGCCGGAGGTTGAACCATGGATGTGCAAACCCTGCGAGCCGAAGCCTTCAAGGCGCTGCATGAACGCGATGGCACATTCGTCATCCCCAACCCCTGGGATGCGGGTTCGGCCAGGATGTTGGCGGCCCTTGGCTTCGAAGCACTGGCCACTACCAGTGCGGGGCTGGCGTTCAGCCTGGGGCGCCCGGATGCCGAAGGCGCCCTGAGCCTTGAGGAAACCCTAGGCAATGCCCAGGCCATCGTGGATGCCACGCCGCTACCGGTGGCGGCAGACCTGGAAAACGGCTTTGGCGATTTGCCCGAGGACTGTGCGCAGACGATCCTGCGCGCCGCCGCAACCGGCCTGGTTGGCGGTTCGATCGAAGATGCCAGTGGCCGCAGCGAGGCGCCGATCTACGACTTCGACCTGTCCGTGGCGCGAGTGCGCGCTGCCGTGGAAGCTGCTCGCCAACTGCCATTTCCGTTCACGCTCTGCGCCCGCGCCGAGAACCTGCTGCACGGCAAACTGGACCTGGACGACACCATCCGGCGCCTGCAGGCCTATGCCGACGCTGGTGCCGATGTGTTGTATGCGCCTGGGCTGCGCAGCGTCGATGAGATTCGCGCGGTGGTGCAGGCCGTGGCGCCCAAACCGGTAAACGTGCTGATGGGCATGCCGGGGGTGCCGCTTGGCGTCAATCAGTTGCAGGATCTGGGCGTGAAGCGCATCAGTGTTGGTTCGTCGCTGGCCCGCGTCGCACTGGGCGCCTTCCAGCGCGCGGCGTTGGAAATCCGCGAGCAGGGCACGTTCGGCTATGGCGAGCAGGCGCTGCCATTTGCTCTGCTCAATGATCTGTTTCGCCGCTGAAAGCCTGCGTTCTCAGGCGTATGCGCGAACGTTGTTCAACACCACTGGGCGGGCCCAATGGGTATCGAACTCCAGGTCGTTCTGTTGCTTGGCCAGGGTGGGCTCGTCGAACGGCTCTGGCGCCGGGTCGAGCAGGTTCATCTCGAATTCGGCGATCGGCAGGAACAATGGGCGAGGCGATGGCGCGGGGCCGGGCTCGGCAATCGGATGGCCCTGGCTCATGACCACCGGGCGCAGCCAGCTGTTGCTGATGTCGAGGTCGCGCTGCTGGGTAATCAGCTCGGCGGTGCTGAAGGGTTCGGGCGCCGGTTCCAGCAGGTTGGCCTCGAGTTCCGCCTTGGGCAGGAACAGCGGCTCGGGAGGGGTGATTTCGGTGTCATGCACCGGCAGAGCGCGCTGGGCGTCGATCAGGGCCAAGGCCCTGGCGCCGCCGATAGGTTCGCCACTCTCTTTGTCGTACTGCACCAGCGCCTGGCTGACGCTGTCGATTTCCCCTTGCGGCTGCTCGGCCATGGCCCGGGCGAAGAAGTCCTGCCACAGGTGGCTGACGCCGCCCAGTGCCTGGGAGTTCTGTCGACCGTAGTTGCCGACAGGCGACAGGTAGGTCAAGCCGATGGGGAGAGTGTCTGACATGGCAGTCGCGCGCGTTGTGCTCTGGCAGAATAGCGGATACTGCGTGTATCGGCTGAGGCCGGGGTTTCATTAATTAATTTCGAGTGCGGGATCCGATGGTAGAGCAAGAGCTGGGCACAGGTATCAGGATCGAGGCACTGACCCCCGAATTCCAGGCGCAGGCGTTGGCATGGGCCGAACGCCTGGGCTTGCCGCTGGCCGACGAGGCGGCCGGGTTTGCCGTGCAGGTCGGTGCCGATGGCCTGCAGATCCAGCAACTGGGCCCGCAGGCGCCTGGGCCTGTGCGGGTGGATTTCGTCGAGGGACAGGCGGCGCATCGGCGGCTGTTCGGTGGTGGCAGCGGGCAGATGATCGCCAAGGCGGTGGGTATCGCCCAGGGCGTGCGGCCGCAGGTGCTCGATGCCACTGCGGGGTTGGGCAAGGATGCGTTCGTGCTGGCCAGCCTGGGCTGCCAGATGACCTTGATCGAGCGTCAGCCGTTGATCGCGGCGTTGCTGGAAGATGGCCTGGCGCGGGCGCGGGGGGACCTTGAGGTGGGGGCGATCGTCGAGCGCATGCGGCTGCTGACCGGCAATGCCATCGAGCGCATGCGTGGGTGGGAAGGGGAGGCGCCCCAAGTGATCTACCTTGATCCGATGTTCCCGCATCGGGACAAGAGCGCGCTGGTGAAGAAGGAGATGCGGGTGTTCCGGCCGTTGGTCGGTGATGACCTGGATGCGCCGGCGTTGCTCGAAGCGGCGTTGGCGTTGGCTTCGCACCGGGTGGTGGTCAAGCGGCCGCGCAAGGCGCCGATTATCGATGGGCCGAAGCCGAGCCATAGCCTTGAGGGGAAGTCGAGTCGGTACGATATTTACCCGAAGAAGGCATTGAAAGCTTGAATTGAGTGTTCGCCGATAGATCTTCTGCGCCTATGAGATCGAGCGCCGCGCGGGCGGCGCTCGATCTCATAGGCGCTGCAAGGCTTTTGGCGAACACCTGGCGGCCTTCACGCAAAACCCAAAGCTCGAAGGCCCAGCCACTATCAAACCAATACCCGCGAACTCGCCACCGCAACCACCGCCAACCCGATCGCCAGATTGACCCCCACCATCCGCCGAATCCGCCCCAGAACCCCAGCCCCCGCCGCCCAATCCTCAGCCTGCACCGCCGTGCGCAATTCAGGCAGCAGCAACGACTGGATCCGCATGAACAACGCAAACATCACGATCCCGCCGCCGATCATCACCTGAACGTACCGCGGCGCGGTCTCGAACCCGGCAAAGCGCAGGTGAATCATGCCCACCCCGCTGATCGCCAGAATCGCCACCGCCAGCCAGACCCATCTGAAGAACCGCTGGAAAACTTCCACCCACAAACGCAGCCGCGCCGGCCCCTCCAGGGCTGCAACCGTGGCCGGGCGCAGGATCAGCCAGGCGAAGAACATGCCGCCGACCCAGACCAGGGCGGCAAGGACATGCAGGGTGTAGGGCAGGGCAAAGGCGAGCATCCGGATCTCCATGCGGCACAAAGGGCAATAGCGGGGTATGATAGCCGGCCCATGCGAAACACTGAAAATATATCCAGCCCTCCGGGCGCCTGCAGACCATGATCAGCAACGAACTCAAAGCCACCATCCAGGGCGCCTACTCGCGTTTCCTCGAAGCCAAAAGCCTCAAGCCACGCTATGGCCAGCGCCTGATGATCGCCGAAGTGGCCAAGGTGCTCGGCGACATCGCCTGTGACGACGAAGGGCGCCGTGCCGGCGAGCCCGCCGTGGTGGCAGTCGAGGCGGGTACCGGTACCGGCAAGACCGTCGCTTACGCCCTTGCCGCGATCCCGGCCGCCAAGGCCGCCGGCAAGCGCCTGGTGATCGCTACCGCGACCGTGGCGCTGCAGGAACAGATCGTGCTCAAGGACCTGCCCGACCTGATGCGCAACAGCGGGCTGAACTTCAGCTTCGCCCTGGCCAAAGGCCGTGGCCGCTACCTGTGCCTGTCCAAACTCGACATCCTGCTGCAGGAAGGCCACGCCCAGTCGGCCACCGCCCAGCTGTTCGAAGAGGAAGGCTTCCACATCGAAGTCGACGAGCGCAGCCAGAAGCTGTTCAACAGCATGATCGAGAAGCTCGCCGGCAACCGTTGGGACGGTGATCGCGACAGCTGGTCGGAAGCCGTCGAGGACCAGGACTGGGCGCGCCTGACCACCGACCACAGCCAGTGCACCGGCCGCCATTGCCCGAACTTCCAGCAGTGCGTGTTCTACAAGGCG
This sequence comes from Pseudomonas sichuanensis, assembly GCF_024749065.1. Taxonomy (NCBI): domain Bacteria; kingdom Pseudomonadati; phylum Pseudomonadota; class Gammaproteobacteria; order Pseudomonadales; family Pseudomonadaceae; genus Pseudomonas; species Pseudomonas sichuanensis. The sequence goes on from NZ_CP087185.1 coordinate 1,309,103, forward strand.
CGCGAAGGCATGGGCAAGGTCGATGTGATCGTCACCAACCATGACATGGTCCTCGCCGACCTCGCGCTGGGCGGCGGCGCCGTACTGCCCGACCCGCGCGACACCATGTACGTGTTCGACGAAGGCCATCACCTGCCGGACAAGGCTATCGGTCACTTCGCCCACTATTCGCGCCTGCGCTCCACCGCCGACTGGCTGGAGCAGACGGCCAAGAACCTCACCAAGCTGTTGGCCCAGCACCCGCTACCGGGCGACCTGGGGCGCTACATCGAGCAGGTGCCGGAGCTGGCCCGTGAGGTGCGTACCCAGCAGCAGTTCATGTTCACCCTGTGCGAGCAGGTTGCCGATTTCCGCACCGGTGAAGACATGGAAGGCCGCGACCGCCCGCGCTACCGCTTCGAAGGCGGCGTGGTGCCCGAGCAGATCCGCGAAGTCGGCATCGAGCTGAAAAAAGGCTTCGCCCGCCTCACCGACCTGTTCACCCGCCTGGCCGACCTGCTCAAGGAAGGCATGGACGGCGAGAACAACATCGGCATTGCCAGCCACCAGGCCGAGGAGTGGTACCCGCTGTTCGGCAGCCTGGTGACCCGTGCCCAGGGCAACTGGGAGTTGTGGACCGCGTTCACCGCCGAAGACCCGGAAGACAACCCGCCCATGGCGCGTTGGTTGACCCTGGCCGAAACTGGCGCGCTGTTCGATATCGAGGTCAATGCCAGCCCGATTTTGGCCGCCGAGATGCTGCGTAAAAGCCTGTGGAACGTCGCCCATGGCGCCCTGGTGACTTCGGCGACCTTGACCGCGCTGGGCAAGTTCGACCGCTTCCGCATGCGCTCGGGGCTGCCGCGCGACGCGGTGCAGTGCGTGGTGCCCAGCCCGTTCGTGCATGGCGATGCCGGCCTGTTGCGGGTGCCCGACCTGGGCGCCGACCCACGCGATGCCACGGCGCACACTGCATCGATCATCCGTGAACTGCCGAACATCGTCGAAGGTGCGCGGGGCGCGCTGGTGCTGTTCTCGTCGCGTAAACAGATGCAGGACGTATTCGATGGCCTGGACCGCGACTGGCGCAAGCTGGTGCTGATCCAGGGCAACCTGTCCAAGCAGGAAACCCTCAACAAGCACAAGGCGCGGGTCGACGATGGCCAGCACAGTGTGTTGTTCGGCCTGGCCAGTTTCGCCGAAGGTGTCGACCTGCCGGGCGCTTACTGCGAGCACGTGGTCATCGCCAAGATCCCGTTCTCGGTGCCGGATGACCCGGTCGAGGCCGCGTTGTCCGAATGGATCGAGGCCCGCGGCGGCAACCCGTTCATGGAAATCGCCGTGCCTGACGCTTCGCTGAAGCTGATCCAGGCCTGCGGCCGGCTGCTGCGTACTGAACAGGACCGCGGCGTCATCACCTTGCTCGACCGGCGCCTGGTCACCCAGCGCTACGGCAAGGCTATTCTCAATGCGCTGCCACCATTCCGACGGGAAATCGGCTGACTGCCGGAGCAAGACGCTTGCTTTGTTGTCCATACTCGATCGTGAGCCCATGACGGGCTCAGAAGGAGAGCCACCGCCCTATGATCCGCCGTACCCTGCCTGTGATGTTCTCCCTGTTGTTCAGTGCGCCGCTGCTGGCCGGGCAACAGACACTGTTCAGCTTCGTGCGCCCCGCCGCGGTGGTCAACGTCACCACCCAGGACGCTGCGATGCCGCAGTACAACGCGGAGCAGACCGCCGAAGGCGAGGTGTTGCGGCGGGTGGTGTTCAATCCGGTGGCGCAACCGACCTTGCGCCTGGCACCGCCCAGTGGCGCCTGGGACTGGTCGGCCGGGCAGGCCCTGACCCTGCGCCTGCAAAGCGGCATGGACTGGGCGCTGACCGTCGACGTGGCGGTGCAGAGCAGCGATGGGCGCACCCTCACCAGCCGTATCGACTTGCCGGCAGGGCCGGCGCAGACGGTGATGATTCCCCTCAAGGCCAGCTCGCCGCTCAGCCAGGGCATGCGTGCCGGCCCGCCGATGCCATGGGCCCATGAAGGCCAGCGCCTGCTGCTGACCAGCAGTGCAGGGGAGGTGGACCTCAAGCAAGTCACCTCGGTCAGCCTGAGCATTCCCAACCCCAAAGTGGCGCAGAGCCTGCTGATCGAGAAGGTCGGCCTGCAGGACGACGACCAGGCGTTCAAAGCTGCTTACAGCGAGCTGATCGACGGCTATGGCCAGTCCACCCGTGGGCGCTGGCCAGAAAAAATCGTCGGCGACGACCAGCTCAAGGCTGCCGACAGCCGCGAGCAGGCGCAGCTGAAAAGCTGGCTGGGCGAGCGCGACAAGCTCGGCCTGGACGCCTATGGCGGCCTGCTGGCGGGGCCAGCCTTCGAGGCCAAGGGCTTCTTCCGTACCGAAAAGCGCGACGGGCGCTGGTATTTGGTGACGCCCGACGGGCACCCGTTCTATTCCCTGGGCGTCAATGCCGTCGCCGCCGATGGCGGGCGCACTTACGTCGCCGGCCGCGAAAGCATGTTCAAGGCACTGCCGGCTGATGGCGAGGCACTGGCGGCGTTCTATGGCGAAGGCAACAACGATGATGGCAACACCTCGTCCCAGGGGCGCCAGTTCAAGCAGGGGCGCTGGTTCGATTTCTATGCGGCCAACCTGCAGCGCACCTACGGCAAACCCTGCTCGGCATCGACCGAACCGGCCTGCCCGCCACTGGCCCTGGACCTGCCGCGTTGGCAGGCGCACAGCCTCGACCGCCTGCAAGCCTGGGGCTTCAATACCCTGGGCAACTGGAGCGACCCAGGCTTTGCCCAGGCCAAGCGCATGCCGTACACGCTGCCACTGTCGATCGTCGGCGACTACGCCAGCATCAGCACCGGCATGGACTGGTGGGGGCGCATGCCTGACCCGTTCGACCCGCGTTTCGCCATGGCCACCGAGCGCGCCGTGGCCATCGCCGCCCGTGACCACCGCGACGACCCATGGCTGATCGGCTACTTCGCCGACAACGAACTGGCCTGGGCCGCACCCGGTGACGACCCGAGGGCCCGCTATGGGTTGGCCTACGGCACCCTGCGCCTGACCACTGATGTACCGGCCAAGCGCGCGTTCCTCAAGCAGCTGCGCGACAAGTACCGCAACCAGGAAGGGCTGTCGAAAGCCTGGGGCATCGAGCTGAGCGCCTGGGAGCTGATGGAAGACCCCGGCTTCGAGGCACCGCTGCCCGACCCTGCGCACCCGGAAATCGAGCGCGACTACCAGTACTTCCAGCAGGTGTTCGCCCAGACCTACTTCAAGACCATTGCCGATTCACTAAAGTGGCATGCCCCCAATCACCTGCTGCTGGGCGGTCGCTTCGCCGTGAGCACGCCGGAAGCGGTCAAGGCCTGCGCCGAGTTCTGCGACGTGCTCAGCTTCAACTTCTATACCCTCAAGCCCGAAGACGGTTATGACTTCGCCAGGCTGGCCGAGCTGGACAAGCCGGTGCTGGTTTCGGAATTCCAGTTCGGCTCCCGTGACCGTGGCCCGTTCTGGCCCGGCCCGCTGGAAGTGGCCCGCGAGGAAGACCGTGGCCCGGCCTACGGTAATTTCCTCAAGGCGGCACTGGCCCAGCCGATGATCGTCGGCGCCCATTGGTTCCAGTACCTCGACCAACCGGCCAGCGGGCGACTGCTGGATGGCGAAAACGGCCATCTGGGGCTGGTGGCCATCACCGATGTGGCCTACCCGGGCTTTGTCGAGGCGGTGCGCCGCAGCAACCTGCAAGCCGTTGGTCAGTTGCGCAAGGCCCTCGACAAACCCGCGCAGTGACCGCCCTGCGCGCCTCGAAAATCAGTTTTTCCTTGCGACCACCCGGCCACATTCAGTAGGCAAAACGGCCAACTACTGAAACAATGCACGCCTTTTTCAGCAAGGTCGTACGGAGAACAGGCGGGTGCAGATTCAGGGCCACTATGAGCTGAAGTTCGAGGCGGTGCGTGAAGCCTTCGCCGCGTTGTTCGAGGATCCCCAGGAGCGTGGTGCGGCGCTGTGCATCCAGGTCGGCGGCGAGACCGTGGTCGACCTGTGGGCCGGCAGTGCCGACAAGGACGGTCGCGAGGCCTGGCACAGCGACACCATCGCCAACCTGTTTTCCTGCACCAAGACCTTCACCGCCGTCACCGCCCTGCAACTGGTGGGCGAGGGCAAGCTGGCACTGGATGCGCCGGTTGCGCGCTACTGGCCGGAATTCGCCCAGGCCGGCAAGGAGCAGGTCACCCTGCGCCAGCTGCTCAGCCACCGCGCCGGCCTGCCGGCCATTCGTGAACTGTTGCCGGCCGAGGCCCTGTACGACTGGCAGGCGATGGTCGACGCGCTGGCCGCCGAGGCCCCCTGGTGGGCCCCAGGCACCGAGCATGGTTATGCCGCGATCACCTATGGCTGGCTGATCGGTGAGCTGATCCGCCGCGCCGATGGCCGTGGGCCGGGCGAGTCGATTGTCGCGCGCACCGCCAGGCCGCTGGGCCTGGATTTCCATGTGGGCCTGGCGGACGAAGAATTCCACCGTGTGGCGCACATCGCCCGCGGCAAGGGTAACCCGGGCGATGCTGCGGCCCAGCGCCTGTTGCAGGTGACCATGCGCGAGCCCGAAGCTCTGTCGACCCGCGCTTTCACCAACCCGCCGGCGATCCTCACCAGCACCAACAAGCCGGAATGGCGGCGCATGCAGCAACCGGCGGCCAATGGCCATGGTAACGCACGCAGCCTGGCGGGGTTCTACGCCGGCCTGCTTGATGGCAGCCTGCTGGAATCCGAACTGCTCGACGAGCTGACCCGCGAACACAGCCTCGGCCAGGATCGCACCCTGCTGACCCAGACCCGCTTTGGCCTGGGCTGCATGCTTGACCAGCCCCAGGTGGCCAACGCCACCTTCGGCCTCGGCGCCCGGGCTTTCGGGCATCCGGGCGCAGGTGGCTCGGTCGGCTTTGCCGACCCCGAACACGACGTGGCCTTCGGCTTCGTCACCAATACCCTGGGCCCGTACGTGCTGATGGACCCGCGCGCGCAAAAATTGGTACGTGTGCTTGCCGGCTGCCTTTGATCGGGTGGCGCGGGTATTGCCCCGGCCCTTTGACTATCCTCAGTGCCAACGCCTGAAAGGTGTGGGTAGAATTTCTTTCAATTTCATGGTGTATCGCTGATGTCTTCACATAAAACCTTAGCACTCGCCCTGTGCCTGACCATGACTGGCTGCGCCAGCCATTCGCAGGACAGTTCGAAAGACGGCGGCTTGAGCTGGTGGCCCTTCGGTTCGGATAAAGTCGCCGACAAGGAAGTGAAAGCGGCCGTGACCGAAAACGTCGCCAAGGCCGACGCCAAGTCCGAGAGCGGCAGCCGCTGGTGGTGGCCATTCGGTGGCGACGAGAAAACCACGCAAGCTGCGGCCGTGCCAAAGATCGACCAGAAAGCCACCCAGGCCTGGCTCGACCAGTACGAACCCAAGGTGCGCGAAGCCATCAAGGGCAGCAAGTTCGAGCTGGAGCGCCGTGAAGACCTGCTGGCGGTGACCATCCCGGTCGACGGCTCCTATAACCCGGATCGCCCGAACATGCTGCTGCCGGTGACCCTGAGCCCGATCACCCAGGTGGCCAAGGCCATCGAGGCCGACAGCAAGACCGCCATCCTTATCCTCGGCCATGGCGACAGCAGTGGCGCCACCGCCGCCACCCAGAAGCTGAGCCTCGAGCGTGCCGCTTCGGTGTCGGCGATTTTCCGTCTCAGCGGCCTGCAACGTGATCGCCTGATGCTCAAAGGCATGGGTTCGGTCATGCCGCGTGCCGCCAACGACAGCGCCCCGGGCCGTGCCCTGAACCGCCGTGTCGAACTGCTGCTGACCCCTAAGGACACCATGGTCGCTCTGTTGGCCAAGTACCAGCAGGCAGCGCCTGCGCCAGCCGCGGCGCCGATGGTTGCGGTGCAGGACACCAAGGCACCGGCAGCCAAGGCCGCAGCCGCCAAACCGGCCGCCAAGCCTGCGGCGAAAAAACCAGCCGCCAAAGCCAAGGCTCCGGCCAAGGCCACTGCGGCTGCGAAAAAGAAAGCCGCTCCGGCCAAACCTGCCGCGAAGAAGGCCAGCACCGACAAGAAAGTCGCCGCCAACAGCCCTGCGAAGACCAACTGATCGTCAAGGAAACGCAGCCATGACCCAATCCCTGGCCGATATGCGCCGCGACTACACCCGTGATGGCCTGGCCGAAGCCCAGGCGCCGGGTGAGCCGTTCGCGCTGTTCCACCAATGGTTCGCCGATGCGGTGAAAACCGAGCAGCTGCCGGTGGAAGCCAACGCCATGACCCTGGCCACTGTCGATGCCGACGGCCGCCCGCATTGCCGGGTGCTGTTGCTCAAGGCCCTCGATGCACAGGGTTTCACCTTCTTCACCAACTACGAAAGCGCCAAGGGCCAGCACATCGCGGCCAGGCCGTTTGCGGCCATGACCTTCTTCTGGCCGGCGCTGGAGCGTCAGGTGCGGATCGAGGGGCGGGTGGAAAAGGTCACGGCCAAGGAGTCGGACGATTACTACCAGGTGCGCCCGCTGGGCAGCCGCCTGGGGGCCTGGGCGTCGCCGCAGAGCCGAGTGATCGCTGATCGCGAGGAACTGGAGGGGCTGGTCAAGGCCACCGAGGCGCGTTTCTCCGATACGCAACCCCATTGCCCCGAGCACTGGGGTGGCTATCGCTTGCTGCCGGAGCGCATCGAGTTCTGGCAGGGCCGCGCCAGCCGGTTGCATGATCGCCTGAACTATCGGCTGGTGGATGGCCAGTGGCAGCGTGAGCGCCTGGCACCTTAACTCTTGAACGCGGCGGCCTCGCGTTCCAGCCAGGCCGCCAGCGCTTTGCGTTTGATCTTTTCTGCCCGCGCCCGCTCCAGCAACTGGAGCATGAATGCCTGCTTCGCCGGATCCGGCCCGGCCAGCGAAAGCGCCAGGTCACGGTCCATCCAACGCCTCATGCGCAGATACAGCCAGCCGTGGAAGTACAGGCCGGCGACAGTCGTCACCACGACGATGAAGTAATCCATGGCTATCCTTGGTCCAACCCGAGTGCCCCTTGCACAGCCGATGGTGGCTGTACCTGAGCTGAATGGGAACAAATTTATAACGTTTGCGCCGTGACACCTGTCAAGGCGAGGCGTCTAATGAGCACCTGAAACTTTTGGAGATTGTCCTCATGCGTAAATCCGTTTTGCTGGTGGCGAGCTTCACCACCATGGCGTTGTTGCTGGGCGGCTGCCAGTCGTCGCTGACCGGTGACAGCTACTCCCGTGATGAGGCCCGCCGCGTGCAGACCGTGCGCATGGGCACCATCGAATCGCTGCGTCCCGTGAAGATCGAAGGCACCAAGACGCCAATCGGTGGTGGTGCCGGCGCCATTGTCGGTGGTGTTGCCGGCAGCGCGGTTGGCGGTGGCCGTGGCAGCATCGTTGCCGCTGTGATCGGTGCCGTGGCCGGTGGCCTGGCCGGTTCCGCCGCCGAAGAAGGCCTGACCCGCACCCAGGGCGTCGAGATCACCGTGCGTGAAGACGACGGCAGCATGCGCGCCTATGTGCAGCAGGTGCAGCAGAACGAAATCTTCCGCGTCGGCGAGCGTGTGCGCATCATGACTGTCGATGGCACCAGCCGCGTCACGCACTGATCGCAAGACAAAACAAACCCCGACACGGCTTTGCCGGGTCGGGGTTTCTTTTTGCCTGATGGATTCAGCGGGCGGCGGCTTTGCGACTTGCCATGGCCGTGATCAGGTAACCGACCACGGCGGCGAAGAACGAGCCGGTGAGGATGCCCATGCGGTCCATGCCCGCATAGTCGCTGCTACCCGGTACGAAGGCCAGGGAGCCGACGAACAGGCTCATGGTGAAGCCGATGCCGCAGAGGACCGCCACCCCGAGCACCTGCCCCCAGTTGGCCTCGGCCGGCAGTGCGGCCAGGCGCAGCTTGACGGCAATCCAGGTCAGGCCGAACACCCCGACCGTCTTGCCAGCGAGCAGGCCGAGCGCGATGCCCATGGGGACTGGGTGGATAAAGCTTTCCAGGGTGACACCGGCCAGCGAAACGCCGGCGTTGGCAAAGGCGAACAGCGGCAGGATGGCGTAGGCGACCCAGGGCTGCAACGCGTGTTCCAGGCTCAGCAACGGCGAGGTTTCGGCGTGCTTGGTACGCAGCGGGATGCACAGTGCCAGGGCCACACCGGCAAGCGTGGCATGCACACCGCTCTTGAGCACGCAGACCCAGAGAATCAGGCCGATCACCAGGTAAGGGCCAAGCTTGATCACCCCCAGGCGATTCATGGCGAGCAATGCGATCAGGCAGGCGCCGGCCAGCATCAGCGACAGGCTGGACAGCGTGCCGGAATAGAACAGGGCGATGATGATGATCGCGCCCAGGTCGTCGATGATCGCCAGGGTCATCAGGAACAGCTTCAGCGACACCGGCACACGCTTGCCCAGCAACGCGAGCACGCCAAGCGCGAAGGCAATGTCGGTGGCGGTAGGGATTGCCCAACCGGCCACGGCAGCCGGGTTGTCGCGGTTGATGAACCAATAGATCAGCGCTGGCACCAGCATGCCGCCGATGGCGGCAGTGGCGGGCAGGATCACCTGCGAAGGCTTGGACAGGTGGCCGTCGACCACCTCGCGCTTGACCTCAAGGCCAATGAGCAGGAAGAACAGCGCCATCAGGCCATCGTTGATCCACAGTAGCAGTGGCTTGGCGATCTCGAGGGCGCCGACCTGGACGGCGACCGGTACTTCGAGCAGGCCGTTGTACAGATAGGAAAGCGGCGAATTGTTGATGATCAGGGCCAGCACGGCGGCGGCGATCAGCAGCAGGCCGCTGGCGGCTTCCAATTGGAAGAAACGAGCGAAGAGGCTACGCACGGGTGAGGGCTCTCCAAATAGCTGGATTGAAACGGGCGTACACCCTAGCGTGTGGGGATATGCTTTAAAACAAAAATTATATTCTTTTTAGTTATAAGGTGTTGCGGGTACGACCGGGCAAGCCTAGACGGCAATGCGGAGCAGGGCAGGAAGGTAATTCTCAGGGAAGAGCCGGAAAAATCCGAGAGTGACCGCAGGCCTGTGCCGTCACCGCGACACAGGCCTGTCGAACGGTCAGTCTTTCAGGCCTAGCATGTCCCTTGCCACGGCTTCGGCGATGCGGATGCCATCGACACCGGCGGACAGGATGCCGCCGGCGTAGCCCGCGCCTTCACCTGCCGGGAACAGGCCCTTGAGGTTCAGGCTCTGGAAGCTGTCGTCACGGGTGATGCGCAACGGCGAGGAGGTGCGTGTTTCGATCCCGGTCAGCACTGCGTCATGCAGGCTGTAGCCCTTGATCTGGCGCTCGAAGGCCGGCAGTGCCTCGCGGATGGCTTCGATGGCGAAGGCCGGCAGGCTTGCCGCCAGGTCACAGAGGGTGACGCCCGGCTTGTACGAAGGCTCGACGCTACCCAGCGCCGTGGACGCACGGCCGGCCACGAAGTCACCTACCAACTGTGCCGGTGCCTGGTAGTTGCTGCCGCCCATCACGTAGGCGTGGGATTCCAGGCGCTCCTGGAGTTCGATGCCGGCCAGCGGGCTGCCCGGATAATCGCGCTCCGGGTCGATGCCGACCACCAGGCCCGAGTTGGCATTGCGCTCGTTGCGCGAGTACTGGCTCATGCCGTTGGTGACCACGCGGCCCGGCTCGCTGGTGGCGGCGACCACGGTGCCGCCCGGGCACATGCAGAAGCTGTAGACCGAGCGACCGTTCTTGGCGTGGTACACCAGCTTGTAGTCGGCAGCACCCAGCTTCGGATGGCCGGCATATTTGCCCAGGCGCGCCTTGTCGATCAGCGACTGTGGGTGCTCGATGCGGAAACCGACCGAGAACGGCTTGGCCTCCATGAACACGCCCTTGGCGTGGAGCATGCGGAAAGTGTCGCGAGCGCTGTGGCCCAAGGCCAGGACCACATGGCGCGACAGCAACTGTTCGCCGTTTTGCAGGACCACGCCGGTCAGTTGCTCGCCATCGACCAGCAGGTCGGTGACTTTTTGCTCGAAGCGTACTTCGCCGCCCAGGCTGATGATCTCTTCGCGCATCTTCTCGACCATGCTGGTCAGGCGGAAGGTACCGATGTGCGGCTTGTTGATGTAGAGGATCTCTTCCGGCGCGCCGGCCTTGACGAACTCTTCCAGCACCTTGCGGCCATGGTGTTGCGGGTCCTTGATCTGGCTGTACAGCTTGCCGTCGGAGAAGGTCCCGGCGCCGCCTTCGCCGAACTGCACGTTGGACTCGGGGTTGAGCACGCTCTTGCGCCACAGGCCCCAGGTGTCCTTGGTGCGCTGGCGTACTTCCTTGCCGCGCTCGAGGACGATCGGCTTGAAGCCCATCTGTGCCAGCAAGAGGCCGGCGAAGATGCCGCACGGGCCGAAGCCGACCACCACCGGGCGTTCCTGCACTGCCGGTGTCGCGTGGCCGACGAACTTGTAGCTGACGTCCGGGGCGACGCTGATTTTCGGATCGTCGGCGAACACCCGCAGCAGCTCGTCTTCGTTGCTGGCTTCGAGGTCGATGGTGTAGATGAACAGCAGCTCGCTGTTCTTCTTGCGCGCATCGTAGCTGCGCTTGAACAGGGTGAAACCGAGCAGTTGCTCATCCGTGATGCCCAGGCGCTGGACGATGGCTGCGCGCAGCTCGTCATCGGAGTGGTCCAGGGGCAGCTTGAGTTCGGTGATTCGTAGCATGGCAGGGTCCAGTATCCCGGCCATGGGCGGCCGGCGGCTTTACACAAACCGCCAAGTATAAGCTGTTCGCCGCCCCGACTGGCAGGATAAAAGCGCCCGGCGATCAGAGGTCGCGGGCACCGCCGTAGTAAGCGCAGCCCTTCAGGGTCTTGCCGTCGATGCGCAGTTCGGCCTTGAGGTGGCGGATCGCACCGGTGGCAACGTCGACGCAGCGTTGCGGCGCGACCCACAGCTCGACACGCTGGCCGTTGGCTTCACTGGACAGGCTCAGGCCGCCGCCGGGCAGCTCTTCTTCGAGGAACGGTAGCGGCAGCGGTTCCTGGCCGACGCGGTTGAGCACCATGCCTTTGCCGCTGGCCTTGATGTCCCAGTCCGGCTCGTGGCCGCCGGCGCGCAGGGTCAATTGCTTGAAGTTGGGGTCTTCGCAACCGCGGGCGGTGGGTTCCAGGCGGTACAGGCGGGTGACGTCGATCTGGCCGTCGCTACCGGCCTGCTTGCTGCCGGTCAGGCGGCCGCGCAGGTCGCTGAACAGTTTGTCCTTGGAGTCTTTGGCCAGGTTGGCGGCTTCCTGCAGGATCGCGGTGCTGCCAGCGTCATTGATGACGAACTGACGGGCTTCGTTGCAGGGTTTGAACAGCAGGTGGCCGCCGCCGGCGCTGAGTTCGCCCTGCATGCGCGTGGTGCCGAGGTTCGGGTCGACCGGTTTTTCGGCCAGCACCTGGCAACCGGCGAACAGCGGCAGCATCGAAGCGAGCAGCAGGGAGGGGGTGAGGCGCATGGGGCGGGCTCCGGGAATCTTGGCGAAAGAGCTGGCCACGTTACTCAGGGTGCGTCGGGATCTCAAGCGCCGGGTCATTCGCGTGTGCTTCTTCGCGGGTAAATCGCGACGGCGAACCGCCGCTCCCACAGGGGCCGTGCACTCCTCAGGGTTGCACAGTACCTGTGGGAGCGGGTTTACCCGCGAAGAAGCGCACGCATTACTTGCAGGCAGAAAAAAGGGCCCGAAGGCCCTTTGATCATTCAACCCCCGAGGTACGCGTCACGCACCTTCGGATCGGTCAGCAGCGCTTCACCGGTACCCTGCATCACCACCTTGCCGTTCTCCAGCACATACGCGCGGTCGGCGATCTTCAGCGCCTGGTTGGCGTTCTGCTCCACCAGGAACACCGTCACGCCATCGCGGCGCAACTGTTCGATGATGTCGAAGATCTGCTGGATGATGATCGGCGCCAGGCCCAGCGAAGGCTCGTCGAGCAGCAGCAGCTTAGGCTTGCTCATCAGCGCACGGCCGATGGCCAGCATCTGCTGTTCGCCACCGGACATGGTGCCGCCGCGCTGGATATAGCGCTCCTTCAGGCGCGGGAACAGCTGCAGGACTTTGTCCAGCTGCTCCTGGTAGTCGCCCTTGTCGGTGAAGAAACCGCCCATGGCCAGGTTTTCCTCGACGGTCAGGCGCGAGAACACGCGGCGGCCTTCCGGCACCACCGCGATGCTCTTGCGCATGATGTGCGAGGAGGGCTGGCCGACCAGCTCTTCACCCAGGTACTTGATGCTGCCGCTATGGGCCTGGGGCGAACCGCAGAGGGTCATCAGCAGCGTCGACTTGCCGGCGCCGTTGGCGCCGATCAGGGTGACGATTTCGCCCTGGTTGATCTCTACGTTGACGCTGTGCAGCGCCTGGATCTTGCCGTAGAAGGTGGAAACGTTCTCGAACTTCAGCATTTACGCCTCCCCCAGGTAGGCCTTGATCACATCAGGGTTGCCGCGAATCTCTTCCGGCGTGCCATCGGCCAGGGGCGTGCCCTGGTTGATGACCACGATGTGGTCGGAGATGCTCATCACCAGTTTCATGTCGTGCTCGATCAGCAGCACGGTCACGTTGTGGGATTCACGCAGGTAGCTGATGAGCGCCTTGAGGTCTTCGGTTTCCTTGGGGTTCAGGCCGGCGGCCGGTTCGTCGAGCATGATGATCCGTGGCTGGGTCATCATGCAGCGGGCGATTTCCAGGCGCCGTTGCTGGCCATAGGCGAGGGTGCCGGCGGTACGGTTGGCGAACTCGGTCAGGTTGACCTTCTCCAGCCAGTACTGCGCGCGCTCCATGGCTTCCTTTTCGCTGCGGCGGAAGCTCGGGGTCTTGAACAGGCCGGCGAAGAAGTTGGTGTTGAGGTGGCGGTGCTGGGCAATCAGCAGGTTCTCCAGCGCGGTCATTTCCTTGAACAGGCGCACGTTCTGGAAGGTCCGCACCACGCCCTTGCGGGCGATCTGATGGCCGGCCAGACCCTGGATAGGCTGGCCGTCGAGCAGGATGGTGCCGCCGCTGGGTTTGTAGAAACCGGTCAGGCAGTTGAACACGGTGGTTTTGCCGGCGCCGTTCGGGCCGATCAATGCCACCACCTGTTTCTCCTTGACGGTCAGGCCTACGCCGTTGACCGCCAACAAGCCGCCGAAGCGCATGCTCAGGCCGCTGACTTGCAGAATTTCGCGGCTCATCGAGGCAGCTCCAGGTGAGGACGTTGCATGGGCAGCAGGCCCTGCGGACGCCAGATCATCATCAACACCATCAGCGCACCGAACATCAGCATCCGGTATTCGCTGAACTCACGCATCATCTCCGGCAGCAGGATCATCACGATGGCCGCGAGAATCACGCCCAACTGCGAACCCATGCCACCCAGCACGACGATGGCGAGGATGATCGCCGACTCGATGAAGGTGAACGACTCCGGTGTCACCAGCCCTTGGCGGGCGGCGAAGAAGCTGCCGGCGAAACCGGCGAAGCAGGCACCCAGGGTGAATGCCGAGAGCTTGATCACGGTGGGGTTCAGGCCCAGCGCACGGCAGGCGATCTCGTCTTCACGCAGCGCTTCCCAGGCACGGCCGATCGGCATGCGCAGCAGGCGGTTGATGACGAACAGCGCCAGCAGGGCCAGCAGCAGGGCGACCAGGTAGAGGAAGATGACCTTGTTGATCGAGTTGTATTCCAGCCCGAAGAATTCGTGGAAGGTCTGCATCCCTTCGGCAGCCTTGCGTTCGAAGGTCAGGCCGAAGAACTCGGGCTTGGGGATGTTGCTGATGCCGTTGGGGCCGCCGGTCCAGTCGGTGAGGTTACGCAGGAACAGGCGAATGATCTCGCCGAAGCCCAGCGTGACGATCGCCAGGTAGTCGCCGCGCAGGCGCAGCACCGGGAAACCGAGCAGGAAGCCGAAGGTGGCAGCCATCAGGCCGGCGATCGGCAGGCACACCCAGAAGCTCCAGCCCAGGTAGTGCGAGAGCATCGCGTAGCTGTAGGCGCCGACGGCGTAGAAGCCGACATAACCCAGGTCGAGCAGGCCTGCCAGGCCGACCACGATGTTCAGGCCCAGGCCCAGCAACACGTAGATCAGGATCAGGGTGGCGATGTCGACCGCGCCGCGCGAGCCGAAGAACGGCCAGATCAGCGCCGCCACGATCAGCCCCATGATGATCCAGCGCTGGGTTTTCGGCAGGGTGAGGAAGTTGCTCACCGACGGTGGCACCAGCTTGCGGTCCGAGCGGCGACCCATCACCGCACTCCACTGCTTGTCGAACAGCACGCGCAGGAACATCAGCACCGAGCACGCGGCAATGATGCTGATGGTGAACGAGCCCTGGCTGTGAACGATCAGGCTGATGCCATCGATGCTCAGTTTCAGGCCCAGTACCGGGAAGGCCACGGCCCAGACCAGCAAGGCGCTGAAGAACGCCTGTTTGAGATTTCTGTTCATACTTTTTCAACCTCCGGGCGGCCCAGGATGCCGGTCGGCCGGAACAGCAGGACAAGAACCAAAAGACCGAATGCCACCACGTCCTTGTACTGGTCGCCGAAGATGTCGGCGCCGAACGCTTCGGCCACGCCCAGCACCAGCCCGCCGAGCATGGCGCCCGGAATGCTGCCGATGCCGCCCAGTACCGCCGCGGTGAAGGCCTTCAGGCCCACCAGGAAACCGGCGTTGGGGTTGATTACCCCGTACTGCATGCTCAGCAGCACGGCCGCCACCGCCGCGAGCGCGGCACCGATGACGAAGGTCAGGGCGATGATGTTGTTGGTGTTGATACCCAGCAGGTTGGCCATCTTGATGTCCTCGGCGCAGGCGCGGCAGGCGCGCCCCAGGCGGGAACGGGAGATGAACAGGGTCAGGCAGGTCATGGCCACCAGGGTGACCACGAACACCAGGATCTGCATGTAGCTGATCAGGACTTCTTCCGCGCCGCCCGGCCCGAAGGAGAGGCTCCCGGGGATCAGGTTGGGGATGGATTTGTCCTTGGAGTCCTGGGACAGCAACACGGTGTTCTGCAGGAAGATCGACATGCCGATGGCGGAGATCAGCGGGATCAGCCGGTTGCTGTTGCGCAGCGGCCGGTAGGCGACCCGTTCGATGCTGTAGCCGTAGGCACTGGTGACGCAGATGGTGGCGACGAAGGCCACGGTCATCAGGATCGGCAGCGAATGGATACCCATCATGGCCAGCCCGGCAAGGGCGATGAAGGCCACGTAGGAACCGATCATGTACACCTCGCCGTGGGCGAAGTTGATCATGCCGATGATGCCGTACACCATCGTGTAACCGATGGCGATCAGGGCATAGGTACTGCCGATGGTCAGTCCGTTAACCAGTTGTTGTAGGAAATGGTAGATCTCAGGCATTACAGCGCTCCTAAAAACCTGATTTGCATTTCACTGGTGGGGGATGACCCCGGCCCATGTTCTCGTGGTCTTCGCCACGTGATCTTTTGCGGGCACTGCCAGGAAACCGCGGGTGACGGTTTTAAGATTTTCAGGTGGACCGGCCCCCGGATCGCGGGAATCAGGCCCATAGAACCTCGTAAAACAAAGCCCACTGCTCGCACAGTGGGCTTCTCGGTCAGCTATTAGTCACGCAGTTACTGAGGAGAGACTTCGGTCTTCGGCTTGCCGAAGTGCCATTCGTACACCACGAACTTGAAGTCTTTCAGGTCGCCTTTCTCGTCGTAGGACAGCTCGCCGGTCGGGGTCTTGAACTTGCCGGCGTGGATGGCGGCAGCCACCTTGTCGGTGTCTTCGGACTTGGCGGCCTTGATGCCTTCGGCAATCAGCTCGACGGCCGAGTAGGCCGGGAATACGAACGGGCCGCTCGGGTCCTTGCCGTCAGCCTTGATGGCGTCGACGATGGCCTTGTTAGCCGGGTCCTGGTCGAAGGACTTCGGCAGGGTCACCAGCAGGCCTTCGGAGGCGTTCTGGGCGATCTGCGAGATGGAGTCGTTACCCACGCCTTCCGGGCCCATGAACTTGGCTTTCAGGCCCTTTTCCTGTGCCTGGCGCAGGATCAGGCCCAGCTCTGGGTGGTAGCCGCCGTAGTAGACGAAGTCGACGTTGTTCTGCTTGAGCTTCTGGATGATCGAGGAGAAGTCCTTGTCACCGGCGTTCAGGCCTTCGAAGACGGCAACCTTGGTGCCTTTCTTCTCGAGGGTCTGCTTGACCGCGGTGGCGATGCCTTCACCGTACTGCTGCTTGTCGTGCAGTACCGCGACCACTTTCGGTTTGACGTGGTCGGCGATGTAGTTGCCGGCGGCCGGGCCCTGGGCGCTGTCCAGGCCGATGGTGCGGAAGATCAGCTTGTAGCCACGGGCGGTGATTTCCGGGGAGGTGGCGGCCGGGGTGATCATGATCACGCCTTCGTCTTCGTAGATGTCGGACGCAGGCTGGGTGGAGCTGGAGCACAGGTGGCCGATCACGAACTTGACGCCGTCGTTGACCACTTTGTTGGCGACTGCAACGGCCTGTTTAGGGTCGCACGCGTCGTCGTATTCCTTGGCTTCGAGCATCTTGCCATCGACGCCGCCCTTGGCGTTGATGTCCTTGATGGCCTGTTTGGCGCCGATGAACTGCATGTCGCCGTATTGGGTGACCGGACCGGTCTTGGGGCCGGCGATACCGATCTTGATGGTATCGGCGGCAAACGAATGGCTGGCAACCCCGGCCAGAACCATTGCGGCGAACAGCTTGGAAATCTTGATCATAGTGCTCCACTCATTCTGTTGTAATTCTTATAGTCCTGGAGGCCAGGCCTACAGACCGGACGGGATTTGCGGCTGGCTACGCCTAACCGCAACCCCACCTTCCCCCGGAACATGTCCCGGAACTGTACCGGTACAGTGTAGAGCGCTGCCCGAGCGCTTGAAAAGCGGGCGAAAAGCGTCTGTTTCCGGGGGTGTCGCCTGATCGACATAAAGATACAGAAAAGCGCCATCACTTTGCCTGCACTCTCGGCCCGCCCCACAAGTTCGCGCCGAATCGACCAAATTACGTATTTGAAACCGGGTTTTTCTGCAAAAATGCCGGCCTTTTTTCTTGGCCGATTTATGCGCAGGTAAACCCATGACTGATCAAGTAAGCACCCTCTATGCCAAATTGCTCGGCGAGACCGCTGCCATCGAGTGGAAAGCCCTGGAACGTTTCTGGGCCAAGGGTGACCTGATTTGGGTCGACCCCAGCCTCGACCTGATCGTCGTTGCCGAGGCAATGGCCGAGAATCGCAGCGAGATCTTCGCCAAGTGGCGCAGTGATGGCACTGTGGCGGCGCTGTCCGCGGAGCAGGCGCTCGACCTGCAAACCCGCGATCCAGAGATCTGGGCGGTGGTCGTTTCGCCGTTCATCGTGATTCAGGAAAAGAAAGCGGAATAAGCACGCGCTTTTTTAGTGCGCAAAATCGCACAGACGCCTCGCGATGGTGCGCGTTGACGCTCACGTAAGGTGGAAGTAAGTAACAGTGGCGGGATGATTCGGCGGGGCGGTAACAGTTTACGGCATGCGTAAATGGGGCTGCTTCGCAGGCTTTGCCAGCTCGTACAGTAACAGTGCTCTATTCAAGGCATGTGCGGTCGCTGTGGGAGCGGGTTTACCCGCGAAGCACGCAACGCGGTGTCTGGCACCAGCTTCGCTGGTGTTCGCGGGTAAACCCGCTCCCACATGTACTGCACGACAGCTGTATGAGCGCCCCGGCAAGGCCGCTCACACAGTTGGACAGTTGCTCCCACAGAGGCCTGCAAAAATACTCTGCAGGCCCATGGAAAGTGGGCGCCCCGCGTGTAATCAGTAATCCACGCGCCCGGTATGGGTGTTCAACGAGATCACGCGGGTCTTGCCGATGCGGTGACGGTAGATCTCGCGCAGGTACTTCACCGCCTTCTTCACGCATTCGCGCGACAGGCGGATATCGTTGATCGAAACGAAGCGGCTCTTGTCGTTGATCAGCTCGCGGTACTTCTTCTCGTACATCGGCTTGATCGCATACCAGTTGGTGTCGAGGATCTTCGCCGGGTTCTCGAACTCGTTGAGCAGGTCGTCGATACGGTCCTCGTCGAAGTGCTCGCTGGTGATGAATTCGAGGATGGCGTTGTCCATGGTGTCGTCGAAACGGTACGGATTGCGCGCGAAGCAACGCTTGATGAACGCCACGATCAGGGTCAGGAAGTCGTCCGACAGGCACGGGCTCTTGGCGATCAGCGTGGTCAGCGACAGGTTGGCCGAAGCACCGATCACCAGCGCATAGCGCTTGAGCGTGGTGTTGGGGAACAGGCTGTTGAGGTGGGTCTTGAGCCGGTTCAGGTCCATGTACGACAGCTTGTAGTCCTTGGGCAGGGAGACGATCGACACCACCGACGAGCAGTTCTTGAAGAAGTGCAGGTCGTGCAGCGCCGCGGCGTCATAGCCCGAGGCCTGGTATTGCTCCAGTGCCGCGCGATAACGGCTCGACTCGATCGGCAGCAGGCTGATGCCTTCGATGGCCTGGGTCTGCTTGTTGAAGTGCGGCAGGTCGATGGAGCGGAAGAACAGGTCGTCGATATCCAGCCGCGGCTGCTCGCGCTCGAATACCTTGAACTTTTCCGACCCGGCCGGGGGATTTCCGGCACCACCGATTCGGCGTAGGCGATGGCCACGGGGCCGGCCAGGCTCATGAACAGGTCGTTGGCATCCAGGCGGATGGTTTCGCCGATGTCGATGCCGGCGCGGCGGAAGTAGTTCTGGTCGTAGTCGGTGGTCACCGCCTGCGCCGTGAGGATGTTGAAGATCTGCTGGGAGATGTACTGGTTGGCGTGTTTCTCCATGGCGTTGACGTCGATGTTCTGGATCGTGCCGTCATCGCTTTCTTCGGCGTAGCGCATGATGTCGTTGGAGATCAGCATCATCGCGTTCCACGGGCGGATGCGGCCCATGACGCTGGCTTCGCTGCTGTCTTCGTTATCGAAGTTGTACGAGAAGTCCCATTCTTCCGAAAGATATTTGCACAGCAGGCGCCCGGCGTTGATGTGCAGGGCCTCGGACATCTCGCTGCGGTGGTCGGAGGCGTTGGGCAGCACGCAGATGCCACTGGTGAAGATCGGTTCGAAGACGAACGAATGCCCGCTCTTGCCGTCGTTCTCGTCGGCCGGCTTGGTGTCGAAGGTCTTGTTCATGTACGAGTACTGCTGGGCCAGGCCGAATTCCGAGGCCATGCCCGAGCCGGTGCCGCCGCCAGCGCTGAAGATGTAGAAATACAGGCGCGACTGGTTTGCCTTGATGCCACAGGAGTCGATCAGGTACGAGTGGATCAGCTTCCAGTCGGCGCTGGAGAAGCGCTGGGTATCCTTGTTGAGGATGATCTTGGCCAGGTACTGGCCGAGGATCGGCGCGTTACCGGCGCCACCGGCATGCACCTCGGACAGGTCCATGATCTTCATCTTGCTATAGTCGCGCAGGAAACCGCCGCGCTCGCCCTTGCGCGAGAAGCGGATGCGCCCGGCGATGTCCTTGTCCAGGTCGCCCAGCATCACCAGCGGCTCGACTAGGAATACCGGCTTCACGCCCTTGTTCTGTACCAGGCGCAGGTTCTGGCGGATCCAGCGCGCGGGGCTGTAACCGCCTTCGCCCTTGTGGCGATCCTCGTTGTTGAATTCATTGAGGAAGAAGGTGCGGGCGTTGTACACAAGCTCCGCCACGTCCAACGCAATGTTCGAGCCGCAACGGCCCAGGCCGATCAGGCACACCGACGGGAACTGCTGTTCGAGGCGCAGTTGGTCTTCGTCTTCCACGTGCAGGTTGCGCGGGAATACCAGGTCGCGCAGGCCGTCGAGGTTGTCGAGGATGCGCTGGATGTCCTGTTCGGTGAAGTAGAGGTACTGCTGCGCCGGGGTGCTGCGCGCCGCCGGCAGGTCTCGAGCACCGCTTGCGGTCAGCGAAGCGGGAAGGAGCGTCGACTCGGGGACCGCATTGGCAGAAGTGTTCGTAGAGGTCATAGTGCGCCGTTTGCCTGGGAGTGTGGGCTTCCCGGTGAAGCATGTCATAACGCTATCACGGAGAAATATCGCGACTTTATCAGTGCGTCTTTTTCTTGTGCGATCGGGGATTTCCCTAGCCCCTACATGGTTTTTTGCGAATCGCACCTGCACTGCATCGTCCGTTCGTCACGCTTCTTTAATCTTCTGTCTGGAGTTGCTCATGAGTAGTGCGTTGCCTTCGCTGGGTTTTGCCGGGATCGGCCTGATGGGTCTGCCGATGTGTCGTCGCCTGTTGGCGGCCGGCTATCCGCTGACAGTGTGGAACCGTAGCCCGGACAAATGCGCCGAGCTGGTGGCCGCGGGTGCCCGCCTGGCCGCCAGCCCTGCCGAGCTGTGCCAGGACACCGATGTGGTGCTGTTGTGCCTGGCCGACACTGCGGTGGTGCGCGAAGTGGTGTTCGGTGAGCAGGGCGTCGCCAAGGGGGGGCGCAGCGGCCAGTTGCTGGTGGACTTCTCCAGCCTTGAGCCCACCGCCACGCGGGAGATGGCCGCGGAGCTGGCGGCCCTGTGCGGCATGGCCTGGCTGGATGCACCGGTGTCCGGCGGCACTCCAGGCGCCGAGGCCGGCACCCTGGCGATCATGGTCGGTGGCGAGGCGGATGACCTGGAGCGCGTTCGCCCGGTGTTGCTGACCCTCGGTCAGCGGGTGACGCACATGGGTGGGGTAGGGGCAGGGCAGGTGACCAAGGCGTGCAACCAGATGATCGTCGCCTGCAATGCGCTGGTGATCGCCGAGGTCGTGGCGCTGGCCGAACAGTCAGGGGTGGATGCGCGGCTGATCGCCGAAGCCCTGGCCGGTGGTTTCGCCGACTCGAAACCCTTGCAGATCCTTGCACCGCAAATGGCCGAGAGCCGTTTCGAACCGATCAAGTGGCATGTGCGCACCCTGCTCAAGGACCTGGATACCGCCGTTGGATTCTCCCGCGAGCAGGGCTCGGCGACGCCGCTCAGTGGCCTCGCCGCGCAATTGATGCGTTTGCATGGAAGCCAGGGTTATCTGCAAAAAGATCCGGCGACCCTGGTAGAGCTGTATCGCAGCAAGGGCTGAGTACGCGGGCCTGGCGATCGAGCCGTTCGAGCACCGGGCGCAGCTCGGTCAGGGGGATCGGGCGGCTGAGCAGGTAGCCCTGCAGGTAGTCGCAGCCATGGGCGGCGAGGAACGCGCGCTGCTCTGGCGTCTCGACGCCCTCGGTCACCACCTCCAGGTGCAGGGTATGCGCCATCATGATGATCGCCTGGACGATTTCGCGGTCTTTCTGGTTGCCCGGCACGTCCTGAACGAACGAGCGATCGATCTTCAGCACGTCCAGCGGCAGGCGCTTGAGGTAGGCCAGCGATGAATAACCCGTGCCGAAATCGTCGATCGACAGGGCCACGCCCTGGGCGCGGATGCGCTTGAGCAGGTTGACGGTGTGCTGGATGTCGCCCATCAGGGCGTTTTCGGTGACCTCCAGCTCCAGTTGACGGGCGGCCAGGCCGGCCTGGAACAACGCCAGTTCGACTTCGGTGGCGAGCTCTTCGCGGCCGAGGGTGAGGGCCGAGCAGTTCACCGTAACCTTGAGCTCGTCATGGCCCTGGCGACCGAGCTGGGCCAGGTCTGCGCAGGCCCGGCGCAGCACCCACAGGTCCAGCTCGGCGATCAGCCCGTTGGCCTCGGCAATACCGATGAAACGGTCGGGGCCGAGCAGGCCATGTTGCGGGTGCTGCCAGCGCACCAGGGCTTCGAGCTTGGCCACCCGGCCGCTGCGCAGGTCGAAGATCGGCTGGTAGTGCACGCACAACCCGCGTTCTTCGAACAGTGCCACGCGCAGTTCCTCTTCCAGTTGCAGCTCCAGGGTGGCGCGGGTCTTCAGGCCATTGCTGAAGAAGTTCAGGCTGTTGCGCCCGCAGCCTTTGGACTGGTAAAGCGCAAGGTCGGCGTTCTTCAGCAACTCCTCGGTGCTCAGGCCATCGTCGGGGAAGATGCTGATGCCGATACTGGTGGTCATGACCATGCGCCGGCCCGCCAGGTCGATCGGCTCCTTCATGCGCAACATGATGCGCTGCGCCAGGTGACGGGCTTCGTCGCGGTTGTTGAGTGCGGTGACGATGCAGAATTCGTCGCCGCCGAAGCGCGCCACCAGGTCGTGACCACGGGTCGCGGCCTTGATGTGCCCGGCTATCACCTTGAGCAGTTCGTCGCCGGCGGCATGGCCGAGGCTGTCGTTGATGCGCTTGAAGTGGTCGATGTCGAGGAACATCACCGCGAGCATGCTTTCACTGGCGGCATGCTCGGCCAGGCGTTCGGCAAATACCTGGTTGAAACCACGGCGGTTGACCAAGTTGGTCAACGCGTCATAGTGCGCGGCCTGCTGCAGTGATGCGCGGGCTTGGTCGAGCTGGCTGAGCAGCAGGTTCACCCGGCGCAGGTCGTGCTCCTTGCTTTGCAGCTTCTTGTCGGACAGTGCTGCGCTGATGCTGCTGCCGCTGATCAGCAGGGTTATGAAGGCGATGGTCAGTGCCAGTTGCAGGCTGTTGTCGCTGGTGGGCAGGCGCAGGGCGGTCTCGCTGGGGATCACCAGGGTCATGGCGGCCATGCCGGTGAAGTGGGTCACGACAATGCCGCCGGCCATCAGTAGGCTGGCGCCATATTTCATCAGCAGGTGCAAGGTGCCACTGCCGTGGCGGAAGTGCCGGGCCATCAGCAGGGCGACCAGGCTGGTGGCCACGGCGATGGCGATCGATGCCAGCAGCAGGGCCGTCTGGTAGTGCTGCTGGGCACTGGTCTGCAGGGCGGCCATGCCGACGTAGTGCATGGTGCTGATGCCGATGCCGATGAACAGCGCGGTCTGCAGGTAGTGGTGCGGGCGCATTTGCGCACGCTCGAGGCCGTTCATCGCCAGCCAGGCGGCGAGCAGCGCGATCAGCAGGGACAGGCCGGTCAGGGCCGCGTCGTAGTGAATGTCCAGTGGTGCCTGGAAGGCCAGCATGCTGATGAAGTGCATCGCCCAGATACCACCTGCCAGGCAGCAGGCGCCCAGTATTCGCCATTGCCTGCGGGCCAGCCGGTCCTCGCAATGGCTTTGCCGCTCGGCCATGTCGAGGGTGGCGAAACAGGCGGTACTGGCCACGGCAAAGGCTAACAGCACCAGGTAGGGGTTGTGTCGGCAGTCGAGGATGATCTGCCCGGTCGTCGGTAATCCCGAGAACAATTGCAGTCCCAGCCACTCCATTGCAGGCCTCTTCGTCGAGTGCTCTCCGGTCCCCACGACGCGCGGCTGGAGACTGTTCCTGCTGGAGTATAGGAAGCTGTATTTAAGCCTTCCTGATTAATGGCACTTTGATCTCTACCATTTGGATATGAAGGTGATAGCTGGAAGATCTAAATAGATAACGAAGGCTGAAACGATCGCGGGGCAAGTCGCATCGGCGCACCGCCGCTCCCACGTGGGAGCGGCGGTGCGCCGATGCGACTTGCCCCGCGATGACCTCTATGGAGTTCAGCCGGCGACCAGTACCCGGATGGCCTCCAGGCGCAAGGCAGCCTTGTTCAGCGCGGTCATGCCGTCTTCGCGCTGCTGGCGCAGGGCGTCGATTTCGCTGTCGCGCACGCTCGGGTTGACGGCCTTGAGCGCTGTCAGGCGCGCCAGCTCTTCGTCAGCCTCGGCGGCCAGGCGTTGCTGTGCCTGGGCAACCCGCTCCTCATGGACCGGAATGACCTTGGCTTCACCCGCGCTGATGCGCTTGGCCAGGACATCGCGCTGGGCCTGGACGAACTTGTTGGCGCTGGCCTTGGGCACGCTTTCAAGCTGGTCGTTGAGGGTCTCGAAGGCCACGCGCGGGGCCAGGTCGTTGCCATTGGCGTCGAGCAGGCAGCGCAGCGCCGCCGGTGGCAGGTAGCGGCCCATCTGCAGGCTGCGCGGGGCGACCACTTCGCTGACGTAGAGCAGCTCGAGCAGCACGGTGCCGGGCTTGAGCGCCTTGTTCTTGATCAGCGCCACGGCGGTGTTGCCCATCGAGCCGGACAGCACCAGGTCCATGCCGCCCTGCACCATCGGGTGCTCCCAGGTGAGGAACTGCATGTCCTCGCGCGACAGCGCCTGGGCGCGGTCGTAGGTGATGGTCACGCCCTCGTCGTCGCCCAGTGGGAAGCTGGCGTCGAGCATTTTCTCGCTCGGCTTGAGCACCAGGGCGTTCTCGGAATGGTCTTCGCTGTCGATGCCGAAGGCGTCGAACAGGGTTTCCATGTAGATCGGCAGGGCGAACTGGTCGTCCTGCTCGAGGATCGCCTCGACCAGCGCCTGGCCTTCGCCGGCACCGCCGGAGTTGAGCTCCAGCAGACGGTCGCGGCCGGTGTGCAGCTCGGCTTCCAGGCGCTCGCGCTCGGCGCGGGCTTCGCCGACCAGCTTGGTCCAGCCCTTGTCGTCGCCACCGGCCAGTTGCGCCAGCAGGCGCGGGCCGAACTGGTGCTGCAGGGCGTTGCCGGTCGGGCAAGTGTTGAGGAAGGCGTTGAGGCCTTCGTGGTACCACTGGAACAGGCGCTCTTGGGGGCTGTCCTGCAGGTATGGGATGTGCAGTTCGATGGTGTGCTTCTGGCCGATCCGGTCGAGGCGGCCGATGCGTTGCTCGAGCAGGTCCGGGTGCGCCGGCAGGTCGAACATCACCAGGTGGTGGGCGAACTGGAAGTTGCGGCCTTCACTGCCGATCTCGGAGCAGATCAGCACCTGGGCGCCGAACTCTTCGTCGGCGAAGTAGGCGGCGGCGCGGTCGCGCTCGAGGATGCTCATGCCTTCGTGGAAAACCGTGGCCGGGATGCCGGAGCGCACGCGCAGGGCGTCTTCCAGGTCCATGGCGGTTTCGGCGTGGGCGCAGATCACCAGGACCTTGGTGCGCTTGAGCATCTTCAGGGTGTCGATCAGCCAGTCGACGCGCGGGTCGAAGCGCCACCAGCGCTCGTCGTCGCCGGCCTCGCCCTGGGCCTGGAAGGCCACTTCCGGGTACAGCTCGGCACGCTCGCCGGATGGCAGCGCGGCATACGGCTCGGGGTTGGCCAGCGGGTAGGGGTGCAACTGGCGCTCGGGGAAACCCTGGATCGCCGCGCGGGTGTTGCGGAACAGTACGCGGCCAGTGCCGTGACGGTCGAGCAGCTCGCGGATCAGGCGCGCGCTGGCCTGGCTGTCGCCATCGGTAACGGCGGCCAGCAGGGCTTCACCCTCGGCGCCCAGGAAGCCCTGGATAGTGGCGTGGGCTTTCGGCGACAGGCGGCCTTCGTCAAGCAGCTCCTGCACCGCCTCGGCCACCGGGCGATAGTTTTCGCTCTCGGCGCGGAACGCGGCCAGGTCGTGGAAACGGTTGGGGTCGAGCAGGCGCAGGCGGGCGAAGTGGCTGTCCTGGCCGAGTTGTTCAGGGGTGGCGGTAAGCAGCAGCACGGCCGGGACGACCTCGGCCAGTTGCTCGACCAGGGCATATTCGGCGCTGGCCTGTTCTTCGTGCCAGACCAGGTGGTGAGCCTCGTCGACCACCATCAGGTCCCAACCGGCGGCGAACAGCGCGTCCTGGGCCTTTTCATCGTCGACCAGCCATTCCAGGGCGACCAGCGCCAGTTGGGCGTCTTCGAACGGGTTGGTGGCATCGCTTTCGATGAAGCGCTCGGCGTCGAACAGGGCGACCTGCAGGTTGAAGCGGCGGCGCATTTCCACCAGCCACTGGTGCTGGAGGTTCTCCGGTACCAGGATCAGCACCCGGTTGGCGCGGCCGGACAACAGCTGGCGGTGGATCACCAGGCCCGCTTCGATGGTCTTGCCCAGGCCTACTTCGTCGGCCAGCAGCACGCGCGGGGCGATACGGTCGGCCACTTCGCGGGCGATGTGCAACTGGTGGGCGATGGGTTGGGCGCGCACGCCGCCCAGGCCCCACAGCGACGACAGCATCTGTTTGCTGGTGTGCTGCAGGGTGTTGTAGCGCAGGGAGAACCACGACAGCGGGTCGATCTGGCCGGCGAACAGGCGGTCACTGGCCAGGCGGAACTGGATGAAGTTCGACAGCTGGGTCTCGGGCAGCACATGCGCCTGGTTCTGGGCGTCGATGCCGTGATAGATCAGCAGGCCGTCGATGACCTCGACTTCGCGCACGGTCAGCTTCCAGCCTTCGAAGTGGATGATCTGGTCGCCTGGCGAGAAGCGCACGCGGGTCAGCGGCGCGTTGCGTAGCGAGTACTGGCGGGTTTCCCCCGTCGCCGGGTAGAGCACGGTCAACAAGCGACCATCCTCGGCCAGGATGGTCCCAAGTCCGAGCTCTGCTTCGCTGTCGCTGATCCAGCGTTGCCCCGGTTGATACTGCTGCGCCATACTGCCTGAACTCCCGCGATGAAAAAGCCGAGTATGTTAACGGATCGGCTGCGCCAGACCAATGAATGTGAAGAGTCTAGCGCTTTCATCGACGAACACCGTCCCGTCACGAGGGCCAAGCGCCAACATGGCTGCCAAGCACCGCTGGTTGAACCTCTCCCTGGCCATTGGCAGCTTCACGCTGCTGGCCGCCTGTGAACAGAAAACCTTCGAAGTATTGCCGCCGATACCAGTCGAGCAGTTGGAAGTGCTGGGCGTGCAGACCCCGATCAAGAGCGTGCATTTCCATGACCGCGAGGGCGAAGGCCTGCTGGTGCTGAGCCGGGTCGACGGCCAGGCCAGCGACCCGGATACCGAGGAGGAGGTCGATAAGGTGGTGCTCAAGGCCACGCTGTATGGCCGTGCCGCCAGCGCCGAGGTGTTCAAGCCACGCTGGCAGATCGAGCAGGAAACCACCTGCGCCGGTCTGGACCTGGATGTCGACTTCTATACCGATGTCAGTGACGTCAGCGACCTGAACAAGGACGGCGTCGCCGAAGTGACCGTGGCCAGCCACGCGTTCTGCGGTGGTGGCATCGACCCGCACGATATCGCCATCGAGATGCGCGAAGGCCAGGCGGTGTACAGCATTACCGGCCAGTCGCTGATTACCCCGGCCGGAGAAGAACCCTTCGGCGGCGAGCGTGAAGACAGTGCCTCGCTGAAAAACGCCCCGCAGGTGCTGCGCGAGCATATGGACGCGGTCTGGCAGCAGGTCTACAAGCGGCCATGGAGCGAAACCAGCGCGCCACCGGACGACGACCCCGACGGCGACGATCAATAACAGCAGCCCCCAGGCCCATGCGGCGTTGTGATGCGCCGCTCACCTTTGCCCACAGGCGTTCAAGGCGGCGTAGCGCCGGCCGACACAGTGGCTACAGGAGAACATTCCATGCTGCCGCCCATCATTCCGCTCAGCGCCGCCCCGGTGACCTCGCAACAGGACCCGGTCAAGCCGCCGCCGGCCATCCCGCCGGTGGTGCCGACACAACCGGCCGCCGGCGAAGGGGCCATCGACCTCAAGCATCATCGCGACCCGGCCGAACGCGCCCTGCTGATGCGCGAAGAACAACGGCGCCAGCAGCAACAGCGCAACCAGGGGGACGCAGAGCAGCTTGTGGTCGTGCCCGGCGAGGAACTCAACGCCGACAACACCGTGCCCGTGGCGCCGCTGGGCGAACGTACACGCCAGGGGCTGCTGGTGGACATCGAGGTCTGAAGCACACCCAGGTCTTTTGCTGCAAAACCTAGTCAGCGCTCATGCTTGCCTTCATCATGAGTGCCTCTGCTGCCCGTCGAGCCCGCCATGAGCCAAGACAACCTGATCGACTTCGGCGCTGAACGCGCCAAACGAATCCATGACCTCAAAGACAAGCGCCTGAACGACATGCGCCAGGCCTTCGAGCAGGCCATGCCGCTGGCCTCTGGGAAAAAGAAGAAGCCCAAGGGCAAACCCAAGAAGCGCTGAAACTTGATGCAGGTCAACCCTGCACCCGCCTCGCGTGCCCGGCCCCGGGCACCATTGACTCTGGTCAATTTCCCCTCGCCTGCCTTTGGTTACTGTGCACTCATCGGATGACGGCACACCAAGGGAGGGGCCGACATGTTCTTCGACAACGTGGTTATCGCCGGTGTGGTGACGGTCGGGCTGATGTTGGCCTTCTTTGCCGGTCTGGGCATTTTCATCTGGAAGGATGCGAACAAGCGCAAGCAGCGCTGATCCTTCCCGATTCACGAGCACGCAAGGCATTTAGGGCGACTTCGGTCGCCCATTTTTTTTGCCTCGAATTTTCCCGGCTGACCGGTTCGTTCCCCTGTAGGAGCGGGCAAACCATCTAGATGATTAGCTAGCTAATTAATCGTCTGCGCTTTATCCTTCCCCCAGTTGTCTATCGTTCTTCTCATACTGTCTGCTCCCGCAAGGTCCGATTCGTGCCCATCACCTTCCAGGCCCTGTTCGCCCCCAGCAGCCTCGCGCTCAAGTTCGCCATCAAGACCCTGCTTGGCGGTGGCCTGGCGTTGTGGCTGGCGATGCGCTGGGGCCTGGAGCAGCCGGCCTGGGCGTTGATGACTGCGTTCATCGTCGCCCAGCCGCTGTCGGGGATGGTGATCCAGAAGGGCCTGGCACGGTTGGCCGGCACGCTGGTCGGTACCTTCATGTCGGTGGTGTTCATCGGTGTGTTCGCCCAGACGCCCTGGCTGTTCCTGCTGACGCTGGCGCTGTGGCTGGCCCTGTGTACCGCCGCTTCGACCCAGTTGCGCAGCGCCTGGGCCTATGCCTTCGTGCTGGCCGGCTACACCGTGGCGATCATTGCGCTGCCGGCGATCGACCACCCGTTGCAGGTGTTCGACCAGGCGGTGGCGCGTTGTACCGAGATCTGCCTGGGCATCTGTTGCGCCACCGCCAGCAGTGCGCTGATCTGGCCCATGCGGGTCGAGCAGCAACTGGCAGGCCAGGCGCGGCAGGCCTGGCAAAACGGCCTGCAGGCGGCCAGCGCGATGCTGGGCGGCGAGGATGAAGCGCGCAAAGGGTTGCTGGAAAGCCTCGGGCGCATCGTCGCGATCGACGCCCAGCGCGAGCATGCCTGGTTCGAAGGCAGACTCGGTCGCCAGCGGGCCAAGGCGATCCAGGGGCTGAGCCAGAAGCTGATGGTGTTGCTGCGCATCTCGCGCTCGGTGCGCCGGCAGTGGCGCCAGCTCGATGAACTTGAGGCCGGACACCTGGCGCCATGGCTGGATGAGGTGCGCACGCTGCTGGCCAGCCCCGAACAGGCCAGCCTGCTGGTGTTGCGCCAACGGGTGTGGGATGCCGCCCAGGACACGCGGATCAGCTCCGCCGAGCATTACTGCCTGGCACGCCTGGCGTTGCTGCTGGACTACGCCATGGCTGCCACCCAGGCGCTCGCCGATGTGGAGCAGGGCCGGGCACCGAAAGAGCAGGTGCAAAGCCTGGCGGCGCACCGCGACCTGTCCCTGGCCCTGCTGTTCGGCTCGCGCAGTGCCCTGGCGTTCCTGGTGATGAGCAGTTTCTGGCTGGCCACCGCCTGGCCCTCGGCGCCGGGCGGGCTGGTGTTGACTTGTGTGGTCTGCAGCCTGTTCGCCAGCCGCGAGAACGGCGCGCAGATCGGCCTGAGCTTCTTGCGTGGGATCTTGCTGGCGGTGCCGGCGGCGTTCCTGGTCGGGCAGATCCTGCTGCCGCAGTGGAGCAGCTTCGCCATGCTCTGCCTGGGCATGGGCGTACCGCTGTTCCTTGGTGCATTGGGTATGGCCCATCCGCGCACCGGCGCTACCGCCACGTCCTATTGCCTGCACTTCATCGTGCTGGTGGCACCGCTCAATGCCATGCATTTCGATGTGGCGAGCATGCTCAACAGTGCGCTGGCCATGCTGATTGGCGTGAGCGCCGCGGTACTGGCATTCCGCCTGCTGGTGCTGCGTCACCCGGCCTGGCTGGGCCGGCGCTTGCGTGCGGCCACCCAGGGCGACCTGGTGCGCCTGACCCGGCGCGACCTGCGCGGTGCCGACAGTTGGTTTGGCGGGCGCATGGCCGACCGCCTGATGCAGTTGGCGCGGCATGCCAGTGAGTTGCCCCAGACCGAGCGCCAGCGTTGGGACGAGGGCCTGCACAGCCTGGATATCGGCGACGAACTGGTGCACCTGCGTATGTGCCTGGCCGTGGCCCAGGCGCCCTTGGCCAACGCCGAGCGCCAGTACCTGCAGCAACTTGAGGCGGTCCTGGCGAGCGGACCGGCGCCGGGCCGAGGCGCGCGCCTGGATGCCGCCAGCGCAGAATTCATCGAGGCCCTGCAGGGTCAACCGCCCAGCGATGCGCTACGCCTGGCCGAGGGCGCTGTACTGCAGTTGCGCAAGAGCTGGGGCAAATGGTGCCGTTGGCAGGAGGACGCCCATGGGGCTGCGTGAATGGGCGCTGGGTGGCGTGCTGCTCAGCCCGTTTCTGATTTATGTAGTGCTGGCGCTGCTGCTGACCGGGCTGCTGCGCTTTGTTGTGCGGGCCACGCCGCTGGGGCGCTGGATCTGGCACGAGGCGCTGTTCGATACGGCATTGTTCGTTTGTGTCCTGTACCTGGTGGTGCGTTCGCTAGGTCCACTTTAAGGAGTAAGTTCATGCGTACAGCCGTACGTGCTCTGGTCACTTTGTGTGTGGTAATCCTCGCCGTCTTCGCAGGCTTCAAGCTCTGGCAGTACTACATGCTCACCCCCTGGACCCGGGATGCCCGGGTGCGCGCCGATGTGGTGGTGATTGCCCCTGATGTGTCCGGTTGGGTGAGTGCGCTGAAGGTGCAGGATAACCAGCAGGTCAAGGCCGGTGACCTGCTGATGACCATCGACCGCGAGCGCTTCCAGGCTGCCTTCGACCAGGCCTCTGCGGTGGTCGAGACCCGTACCCAGCAAGTGCGCCTGCGTGAGCGCGAAGCCGCGCGCCGCACGGCCCTGGGGCCGGAAGCGATCAGCGCCGAGCTGCGCGAGAACGCCCAGATCAATGCGGCCGTTGCCCGGGGCGAGCTGCACGAGGCCGAGGCCCAGCTGAAGGTGGCGAAGATCAACCTGGCCCGCAGCGAAGTGCGCGCGCCGCGCAGCGGGCACATCACCAACCTGCGCCTGGCCCAGGGTAACTTCGTCACTACCGGGCAATCGGTGATGGCGCTGGTGGACGATGCCACTTTCTATATCCAGGCGTACTTCGAAGAGACCAAGCTGCCGCGCATTCGCGTCGGCGACCCGGTCAAGGTGTGGCTGATGGGGGCGGGTGAGGCGATGAACGGGCATGTGCAGAGCATCAGCCGCGGCATCACCGACCGCAACTCGACGCCTGACGGGCAATTGCTGCCGGAGGTGGAGCCGACCTTCAACTGGGTGAGGTTGGCGCAGCGTATCCCGGTGCGGATACAGCTGGACCAGATCCCCGAGGGGGTGAACCTGAGTGCAGGGATGACCGCAAGCGTGCAGGTGCGTGAGGATCAGGTCGAGCGGTAAACGCATCGGCAGCCATCGCGGGGCAAGCCCGCTCCCACGTGTTCGGTTAAGCCAACACGTGGGAGCGGGCTTGCCCCGCGATGGGCTGCTTGCATCAAGGCTGCTGCGCGGTCGCCGCCAGCACGATCTCGCGAATGCACACCTGCTGCGGCTGTTGGTACGCCCAGAGGATCGCCCCCGCCACATCCTCCGCTGCCAGCACCACGCCGCCCATGTCGTTGGCTTTCCATGCCTGATAATCGCGCTTGATGCCCTCATCGGTGGTATGCCCGAGCAGCTCGGTTTCCACCGCGCCCGGGGCGATGGTCACCACCCGCACGTTGTGCGGCGCCAGTTCTTCGCGCAGGTTCTCCGACAGGCCGTGCACGGCAAACTTGCTGCCGACATAGGCCACATGGTTGGGGAAGGTCTTGCGTCCGGCCACGGAGCTGACGTTGATCAAGGTGCCGTGCCGACGCTCACGCATGCCGCCGACCAGCGCGTGCACGCCGTTGAGCAGGCCTTTGACGTTGATGTCGAACATGCGCTCCCACTGCTCCGGGTCCTGCTCGTGCATTTGCCCCAGCAGCATCACCCCGGCATTGTTCACCAGCGCATCGGCCGGGCCATGCAAGGCTTCGGCCTCGTGTACGGCGGCCACCAGCGCCGCGCGGTCGCGGATATCCACGGCGCGGCACAGGCAGTTGGGCAGGGCCAGCGCCTGCAAGCGCTCCAGGCGCCGGGCGATCAGCAGCAGCGGGTGGCCGGCGGCGGCGAACAGGCGGGCAGTGGCGGCGCCGATGCCGGAACTGGCGCCGGTGATGATGATGAGGGGCTTGTGCATGATGGCCTCCGAGGCATAATCGTTTTCGATGGTCGAAATTCTAGGTAGTGCTGCAAACCTTGAAAAACGGCTTTTTTCTTTGGCTGGCATCGGTTTCAACTATGGATATTCGTCATCTCAAAGCGTTCATCGCGGTGTTCGAGGAGCGCAACATCACTATGGCCGCCCAGCGGCTGTGTGTGGCCCAGCCCACGCTGTCGGTGACCATTCGCCAACTGGAGGATGACCTGGGGGCCGAGCTGTTCGTACGCCAGGCCCGTGGTGTCGAGGTCACCGAGCAGGCCCGTGCACTGTATGCCCAGGCCTGTCGCATGGTGGCCGAGGCCGATGCCCTGCGCCTGCGTTTTCGCCAGGGGCGCGAACAGGTGCCGCTGACGCTGGGGATCGAGGCGGATATCGCGCCGGCCCAGGTCGAGGCTTGCGTGCGCCTGGCCAACCAGGCGGTGGAGCGGCTGCAACTGACCTTGCTCGAAGGTTGCGCCGGCGATGCGCGGCTGGCCGACGAGGAGCAGCGCTGCGAGGACGAGTTGTTCCTGCCGCTGTGGGAGGAGGCTTTCGTGCTGGTGTCGGCCACCGGTAGCCAACCGGATGGGCGCTGGATCAGTTGCCCGCAGCACCCCTCTCACCAACGCCTGATGGCCGCTTATGGCGAAGGCGAGCAGGTGGGGCAGGCCGCTTCGCTGCAACAGGCACTGGCCATGGTGGCTGCAGGCCTGGGCACGGCGTGGCTGCCGCAGTCGTTGGCCGAGCGCCACCCTGGGGTGTATTGGCAGCCTGGCCCCGGGCTGGCGTTGCGCCGCCGGATCGGCCTGTGCCTGACCCGCGAGGCCCTGCGGCTGCCGGCACTGGCCAGCCTGCACCAGGCACTGGGTGGCGGTTAAAGGAACATACCGCCGGAGACTTCCAGGCGTTGCCCGGTGATCCAGCCGTTACCGTCTTCGAGTAGCAACGCGACGGCCGCGCCGATGTCGTCGGGCACTCCGACCCGCCCCAGGGCGGTATTGCCGGCGATGAAGTCGTTGACCTGCGGGTTGTCACGCACCACGCCACCGCCGAAATCGGTCTCGATGGCGCCCGGGGCAAGAATGTTGACGCGAATGCCACGGGCACCCAGTTCCTTGGCCTGGTAGCGGGTCAGCACTTCCATCGCGCCTTTCATCGCCGCATAGGCGGCATAGCCGGGGAGGGCGAAGCGAGTCAGGCCGGTGGAAATGTTGACGATGCGCCCACCATCGGCGAGCAACGGCAGCAAGCGCTGGGTCAGGAAGAACGGGCCCTTGAGCTGGATATTCAGCAGCTGGTCGAACTGTGCTTCGCTGGTGTCGCTGAAGGGGACGTTCAAGCCGATCCCGGCGTTGTTCACCAGGAAGTCCAGCTGCCTGCTGCCGAACTGCTGCTGCAGGGTGTCGCCCAGGCGCTCGACGAAGGCGGCGAAGCTCGAACTGTCACTGACATCCAGTTGCAGCATGGCGGCGCGTACACCGGCTGCTTGCAGGGTGGCAGCCACGGCCTGGGCCTCGTCGGCCTTGCTGTGGTAAGTGCCGATGATGTCGATGCCGCGGGCGGCCAGGTGTTGGGCAGTGTTGCGGCCCAGGCCGCGGCTGGCGCCAGTGATCAGGGCAATCTTGCGAGTCATGTCGGTTACCTCATGGGCGATGGCTGTTACGGACAGGTTATTGATCGGTCGATGGCTGTTAAATCCAGCGAAACCGGAAATACTGTTCGTCTTTTCAGGACAAATGAGGTGGCGGATGAACAAGCTGGAGCTCTTGCGCACATTCGTCCGGGTCAGCGAGCTGAGCAGCTTCACCCTGGCCGGCGACAGCCTGGGGCTGCCGCGTTCGACCGTCTCCGAGCAGGTGCGGGTGTTGGAGCAACTGCTCGGCACGCGCTTGTTCAACCGCACCACGCGCCGGGTGCAGGCCACCCAGGATGGGGTGCTGCTGTACGAGCGCAGCAAGGACCTGCTGTCGGGGATGGACGAGATCGAGAGCCTGTTCCGCGCCGACGATGCCGAGCTTGCCGGCTGCCTGCGCATCGACTTGCCGACCATGATGGCGCGGCGGGTCATCGTGCCGGCCTTGCCACAGTTCCTCGAGCGCTTTCCACGGCTTGAAGTGGAGATCAGTTGTACCGACCGCCAGGTGGATCTGCTGCGCGAGGGCTTTGATTGCGTGATGCGCATCGGTGCCTTGAGCGACCTGGACGTGGTCGCCCGGCCGGTGGGGCAGTTGAGCATGCGCAACTGCGCCAGCCCCGCCTATCTCGAACGCTACGGCGTGCCGCGCAGGCTCGAAGACCTGGCGGGGCACCGGCTGGTCCACTACGTGCGCAGCCTTGGGGCGCGCAGCCAGGGCTTCGAGTACCTGCACGGCGGCGAACTGCGCTTCCAGGCCATGGCCGGGGTGGTGACGGTCAACAACGCCGAGGCCTATTCCGCCGCCTGCCTGGCGGGCCTCGGGCTGATCCAGGTACCGGCGGTGGGCGTTGCCGAGCACCTGCAGCGTGGCGAACTGGTCGCGCTGCTCGAGCAGTGGCAGGCACCGGCCATGCCGGTGTCGCTGCTGTATGCGCGGCAGCGCCATGTGCCGCGGCGGGTCCAGGCGTTCATGAATTGGCTGGCGGCGTTGCTGGCGTCGCAGGTCGATCCGCCGCCGGGCTGAAAATCCCTGGCAATTGCGGTAGGCTGGCCTCCGCGCGTTGCCCGCCAGAGGCAACCGTTCCCGCCCGGCGTGCGTCACTTCCGAATTTTTTGCGAGGTTACGTCATGGCCATCAGTTCCCAGGACATCTGCAACGCCGCCGATCAGCTCAAGGGCTTCGTCGGTTTCCACGGTAAGCGCGGCACCCATATCGTGCGTTTCTCTGAAGACGCCTTCGGCATGGACGTGGCCGACGCCAGCATCACCCCTTGCAGCGAATTCGTCTGGCGGCCCGAAGCCGAACAGCGCATGGCCTTGTGCCGCGAGCGCCTGGCGTTGCTGCTCGACCAGCATGTGGATGACCGGCTGAATATCGGCGAGCCGCTGCGCTTGTACCTGCGGCGCACCGACCTGCCGGAAATCGTTGCCGATCGGCGCCTGCGCTGAGCCCGCCTCAGCCGGCATCGTGGCGCTGCTCATGCCCTGCCAGCAGCGCCTCGAAGCCTTCACGGTCCACCGGGCGGCTCAGGTAGTAGCCCTGCACCTCATGGCAGCGGTCCTTGCCCAGCGCCTTGAGCTGCTGCTCGGTTTCCACGCCTTCGGCGGTGACGGTCAGGCCCATGGCCTTGCCCAGGTTGATGATCGCCTGGACCACGGCGCGGTCATTGCCGCTCTGGTTGTTCAGGCCGGCGATGAAGCGTTTGTCGATCTTGATGCTGTCGAAGGGGTAGGTGCGCAGGTAGCCCAGCGATGAGTAGCCGGTGCCGAAGTCGTCCATGTTCAGGCGCACGCCCAGCTCCTTGAGCGCGAGCATGGTGCCCAGGGCGCCTTCGATGTCGTTGAGCATGACGTTCTCGGTGATCTCCAGCTCCAGGCGCTGGGCCGGGAAACCGGTTTGCAGCAAGGCTTCGCGCACGTCGGCCACCACGTCACTGCGGGAGAACTGTGCCGGGGACAGGTTGACCGATACCAGCAGTTCGTCGGGCCAGTCGCGGGCGGCCCGGCAGGCTTCGCCAAGCACCCAGCGGCCAAGCGGGACGATCAGGTCGCTCTGTTCGGCCAAGGGGATGAAGGTGTCGGGGCCGAGCAGGCCTTCCTGGGGATGCTGCCAGCGCAGCAGCGCCTCGACCGAGACGATGCGCAGGTCGTCCAGGCGATAGCGCGGTTGGTAGTGCAGCACGAATTCGTGCTGTTTGATGGCGCGTCGCAGGTCGTTCTCCAGTTGGCGACGGTACTGGATCTGCTGGTTCATTTCTGGCGAGAAGTAGCGCCAGGTGTTCTTGCCGTCGGCCTTGGCCTGGTACAGGGCGATGTCGGCGCAACGGATCAGCTCGCCGGCATCGAAGCCCTGGGCGCGCGTCTGGGCGATGCCCAGGCTGGCGCCGATGTGCAAGGGCTGTTCGTCGAACAGGATCGGTTGTTGCAGGCGCTCGATCAGGCGGGCGCAGAAGCGGTCGATTTCGTTGCGGTTGTCCAGGCCATGCAGCACCAGGACGAACTCGTCACCGCCCAGGCGGGCCACCAGGTCGTCGTCGCGAGTGGCATCGCGCAAGCGCGCGGCGACTTCCTGCAGTACCGCATCACCAGCGGCATGGCCCAGGGAGTCGTTGATCAGCTTGAAACTGTCCAGGTCGAGCAGCAGCAGGGTCAGGGGAGGGCTGTCATTGCCACGCAGCAGGGCCTGCTCCAGGTGGCGTGAGAGCTTGTTGCGGTTGGCCAGGCCGGTGAGAGCGTCATGCATCGACAGGTGCTGGATGCGTGCATGGGCGGCGACTTCGTCGGTGATGTCGCTGGCGGTGCCGCGAAAGCCGGCGAGGCGGCCGTCGAACAGGATCGAGCGCGCCGAGATCCGGCAATAGCGGCTTTGCCCGTTGGGGTCGTAGTAGGTGCAGCGCAGGTTGGCCATTTGCTGCGGGTCGCTGTCGGTCTGGGTGTCGAGCCAGGGCAGCAGGGGTGTGGTGTCGCAGGACAGCAGTTGGTTGAGGGGCTGGCCGAGCCAGTCTTCGATGCGGTAGCCGGTGACATTGACGAAGCGTTGTGACAGATAAGTCAGGCGGTGATGTCGGTCGGTTTCCCAGATCCAGTCGGATGCGGCTTCGGCGACGGCGCGAAAACGCTGTTCGCTGGCTTCCAGTGCCTGGTTGCTCTGTTGCAGGCGCAACAGGCTCTGGTCGATGGCTCGGGAGCTGCGCAAGGCATGGCGGAACAGGTACAGCAACACCAGGCCCATCACCAGCAGCACGCCAAGCAGCGGTGGCAGGAAGGCCCAGAGCAACTGGCGACCGGGTTGTGGGCTGTTCCAGGCCAGGTGATAGCCGGTGTCGGCAAGGTCGATGTGCGGCTTTTGACGGGCGCCTGCGATATTTTTCTCCAGGCGCATGCCGGCCAGGCCGGCGCCCTCGCCAAGCTGGGTGAGCTTGGCCTCGGTCAACTGGTCGATGAACAGCATCACCGGTGCCTGGCGGACCTCGCCTTCGAGCACGTCCTTGTCTGGGCGTACTGCGGCGGCGCTGAGCACCGCCGGCCAGCCGTTGAAGCGCACGAACTGGGTGATCTGTTCACGGGCCGGCGCTGCGTGGCGCGCTTGTGCGAGGATCGGCGCGAGCGGCGCGTCCAGGTAGGCGGTGGCGGGTGAGTCGGTGGGTTTGCCCTTGAACAGGGCGTAGGTGGTGCCGCCATCCTCGACCACGAACACTCCTTCGTAACCGCTGGCGCTGTATAGCGATTCGCCGACGTTCTTCTCTTCATAGGCCCATTGCCAGTCGACTTTGCCGGCCAGGTGCTCGTAGGCGGCATCCCATACCGCGTAACTGGAGAGGAACTGGCGTGAGGCCAGCAGCCTTTGCTCCAGTGCCTGGGTGGCGTGGAAGCTGCTGCGCTCCTGCTCCTGGCGGTCCAGGGTGGCGGCAATGTTGAACAGGGCGCCAAGGGCTATCAGGCAGGCGAGGCCGAACAGGGCGCAGAAACCGCCGACCAGGCGGCGTACCTGCAGATGAGAGGTGAGGCGGGTGGCAGAGCGGTCGACATTCCTGTCCATGCGCGTTCGGCTCCTTGAACTGCAGCCTTCGCCCAGGGGCTGGAGGAAGGTTCAGTCAGGATAGGCCAGCCTGAGCGGCGTGACTTCGCCGCGGGCGAAATTGACCTGGTCGCGGCCCTGATGCTTGGCGGCGTAAAGCGCCTGGTCGGCTTCCTGCAGCCAGTGCTCGGGT
Source organism: Pseudomonas sichuanensis (assembly GCF_024749065.1). NCBI lineage: Bacteria > Pseudomonadati > Pseudomonadota > Gammaproteobacteria > Pseudomonadales > Pseudomonadaceae > Pseudomonas > Pseudomonas sichuanensis. The sequence goes on from NZ_CP087185.1 coordinate 1,347,185, forward strand.
GTGTGCAGGCCAGGGTGGAAGGCCGACAGGCCGATGCTCAGGCTGATGCGCAGGTCCGGAAGCTGTGGGTTGCGATAGGCCGCGACCTGTTCGCGCAGGCGCTCCATGGCCTGGCAGGCCTGGGCCTGTTCAGCGCCGGGGAGGATCACGCAGAACTCGTCGCCACCATAGCGCCCGGCCTGGTCGTCGTCGCGCAGGTTGCGCGTGAGTGCCTCGCTGAGCTGGCGCAGCACGCAGTCGCCGACCACGTGGCCGTAGGTGTCGTTGATGGCCTTGAAGTGGTCGATGTCGATCAGGGCAATCACGGCAGGCAACTGTTGCTGCTGGCAGGCCTGGAACCTGAGCAGCAGCAGGTCCTTCCATGAGCCGTGGTTGAGCAGGCCGGTGAGGCTGTCGGTGCGGCTCAGGGCGCTGAGCCGGCGCTTGTGCTCGGCCAGCTTGATCGCCAGCTGGTAGCAGACCCAGCCTAATGCCAACGGATAGAGGGTGAGCATCGGCAGGCAGGCCAGGACCTGCAAGGGTGTGGCCTGCGTCTGCAGGCCGGTGCCGAGCAGGGCGCTGGCCAGCACCATGCCGCCGGCCTGGGCCAGCAGACCGCGCAGCAGCATGCGCTTGCCCCCGGCGGCGACGTTGTTCATGGTCATCATCGACAGGATGGTGACGCTGGGCAGTGGGTTGAACTGCATGGCTGCGGTCCAGAAGCCACCCATCATCGAGTCGAGCACAAGGTTGCGCTGTTCGGCCTGGTAAGGGGTGGCTGAGCGACGTGCCCACTGGTACGCCAGGTGCGGCCAGGCGATGCCGTTGAACAGCAGCAAAGCCCAGGCCCAATGCGGTAACTGCAACGGCGCGACGGCGGCCATGACACTGAACAGGCCGATACCCAGACCGATGATGCGCGGCAGGTAGATACGCCTGACGAAAGAAAGTCCCTTACCGCTGCGGTTGTCGATCATGGTTGTGGTTCTTCTGATGAGCGCCGTTTATCGCATAAGTTGTATGAATATTGTTGAACAATCATTCATGGGCTAAGAATGGCCTTGCAAGCCAATTCACGGTTGATGCGACCCCCGTGGAGTAACATGAAGGCTTTCTTGTTGCTTGGAGTGTTCCTGCTCATGGCACCCATGGCTTCATCGGCTGGCGAGCCAGCACCGCACCTGGGCGGGCGCTTTCATAACCAGGCCGAACTGCCCCGGGACGGTGTGTGGAAGAAGCTGCATATCGGCTTCAAGTACCTGTTGCTGCGCAAACCGCCCGAGACTCGCCCGGCCACTGCACCAGGCCTGCAGCCCATGACCCGTCAGCAGGTGCTCGATGCACCAGACCACAGCTTGTGGCGGCTGGGCCACTCCACGGTGTTGCTCAAGCTGCGCGGGCGCTTCTTCATTACCGACCCGGTGTTTGCCGAACGCGCCTCGCCTGTGCAGTGGGCCGGCCCCTTGCGCTTCCACGCGCCACCGCTGGCGCTTGATGACTTGCCAGCGCTGACGGCGGTGATCCTTTCCCACGATCATTTCGATCATCTTGATGAGGACGCGATTCGCCGCCTGGCGCCACGCACCGAGCACTTCCTCGCACCGCTGGGCGTTGGCGACCTGCTGATCGAATGGGGAGTGCCGGCGGCCAAGGTGCGGCAGCTGGACTGGTGGCAGCAGGTCGAAATCGAAGGGATACGTTTTGTCGCTACGCCTGCGCAGCACTTTTCCGGGCGCGGTCTGTTCGACAGCAACCGTCGGTTGTGGGCGTCCTGGGTGATGATCGATGAGGGGCTGCGATTGTTCTTCAGCGGTGACACCGGGTATTTCGACGGTTTTCGTGAAATCGGTGAACGCTATGGGCCGTTCGATCTGACGTTGATGGAAACGGGTGCCTACAACCTGGCCTGGCCCAATGTACACATGCAGCCCGAGCAGAGCCTGCAGGCGCACCTGGACCTACGAGGACGCTGGTTGCTGCCGATTCACAATGGCACTTTCGACCTTTCCATCCATGCCTGGGAAGAGCCCTTCGAGCGCATCCTGGCGTTGGCCAATGCCGCGCAGGTGCAACTGAGTACCCCGCAGATGGGCGAGCGGGTCAGCCTCGACTCGCCCCACGCCGGGCAGAACTGGTGGCGACCGCAGCCGTTGCGGCGGCAGGGCAAGTCTGCCCAGCGGGCGGTAGCTGCGCGCTAGCTAGTTTTGGTTTGCCGGCGGTTTCTCTTTCTTTAATAGCTGCGAGGGTGGCTTGCCGCTGTCGCTGCGCACCTGGGCATGGCTGATCAAGGCGAAGATGAAGCTGCCGCCGATGATGTTGCCGGCCAAGGTGGGCAGGGCGAAGTCGAGCAAGAAGGTGCGCCAGGTTTCTTCGCCGGCCCAGACCAAGTAGGACACCTCGACCGAGCCCACGACTATATGGGTGAAGTCGCCCAGCGCCATCAGGTAGGTGATCATCAGGATGATCCAGATCTTGGCGTGCTCCATGGACGGGATCATCCATACCATGGTGGCGATCATCCAGCCCGAGACGATGCCCTTGGCGAACATCTGACTGAGGTCGTTTTCCATGACCTTGCGGCCAACGTCGAGGAAGGCGATATCGGTCTTGCTGTCGAAGATCGGCAGTTCGAGCATCACCCAGGCTACCAGCAGGGTGCCGGCCAGGTTGCCGAGCAGGACGATGGTCCATAGCCGCAACAGGCGGCCGAGGTTGGCCAGGGTAGGGGTGGTCATCACCGGTAGCACGGCAGTCAGGGTGTTTTCGGTAAACAGCTGCTGGCGGGCGAGGATTACTGCCAGGAAGCCTGCGCTGTAACCGAGGCTGGCGATCACTTGGGCGCTGTCGCCCTCGGGCAGTCGGGCGTAGAACAAGCCCATCGCCATCAATGACAGGCCCATGGTCAAGCCGGCTGCCAATGCTGACCACCACAGTGCGGCGAGTGTGCGCTCGAGCTCCTGATCACCCTGCGAGCGGATGATCTCGTGCAGCACTGCCGCGCGGGGTGGCTGGTTGTGGCTTGCTTCCTGCTCTTCGTCCGCCGACAGGCCAGGGGTCTTGTCGCTTTGTGCATCGCTCATGATTGCCAGGCTCCGCAGGGGGTTTATCTACAGAGCGGAAGGGGCGGGCAATAGTTGCCAGGCGCGGTCAGAAAGTTTTTCAAGATCAAGGTGTTGACTCTGAGTTCAAAGCGCGTATTATTCGCCTCCTCGCAGCGTTGAACGCAGCGAAGGAAGCAGTAAGTTGTTGAAGTTGAAGGTGTTTTGAAAGAAGCAGCTTCGAAAAACAACTTCAACAAGGCGGTTGACAGCAGGTTGTAACGCTGTATGATTCGCCTCCCGCTACGAGAGATCGCGGCGAGTTAAGCGGTTGAAGCTAAACGAGTTTCTCGGAAAGAACTTCAAAATAAACGCTTGACAGCCAATGAGGAAAGCGTAGAATGCGCGCCTCGGTTGAGACGAAAAGCTCTTAGCCAAACGCTCTTTAACAAATTGAATCAAGCAATTCGTGTGGGTGCTTGTGAGTACGGACTGATAGTCAAAAAGATTATCAGCATCACAAGTGGCCATGCGAGAAATCACATAGTCATTTGAGATTGCTGAGCCAAGTTTAGGGTTTCTTAAAAACCCAAGCAGTATTGAACTGAAGAGTTTGATCATGGCTCAGATTGAACGCTGGCGGCAGGCCTAACACATGCAAGTCGAGCGGATGAGAAGAGCTTGCTCTTCGATTCAGCGGCGGACGGGTGAGTAATGCCTAGGAATCTGCCTGGTAGTGGGGGACAACGTTTCGAAAGGAACGCTAATACCGCATACGTCCTACGGGAGAAAGCAGGGGACCTTCGGGCCTTGCGCTATCAGATGAGCCTAGGTCGGATTAGCTAGTTGGTGAGGTAATGGCTCACCAAGGCGACGATCCGTAACTGGTCTGAGAGGATGATCAGTCACACTGGAACTGAGACACGGTCCAGACTCCTACGGGAGGCAGCAGTGGGGAATATTGGACAATGGGCGAAAGCCTGATCCAGCCATGCCGCGTGTGTGAAGAAGGTCTTCGGATTGTAAAGCACTTTAAGTTGGGAGGAAGGGCAGTAAGTTAATACCTTGCTGTTTTGACGTTACCGACAGAATAAGCACCGGCTAACTCTGTGCCAGCAGCCGCGGTAATACAGAGGGTGCAAGCGTTAATCGGAATTACTGGGCGTAAAGCGCGCGTAGGTGGTTCGTTAAGTTGGATGTGAAAGCCCCGGGCTCAACCTGGGAACTGCATCCAAAACTGGCGAGCTAGAGTATGGTAGAGGGTGGTGGAATTTCCTGTGTAGCGGTGAAATGCGTAGATATAGGAAGGAACACCAGTGGCGAAGGCGACCACCTGGACTGATACTGACACTGAGGTGCGAAAGCGTGGGGAGCAAACAGGATTAGATACCCTGGTAGTCCACGCCGTAAACGATGTCAACTAGCCGTTGGAATCCTTGAGATTTTAGTGGCGCAGCTAACGCATTAAGTTGACCGCCTGGGGAGTACGGCCGCAAGGTTAAAACTCAAATGAATTGACGGGGGCCCGCACAAGCGGTGGAGCATGTGGTTTAATTCGAAGCAACGCGAAGAACCTTACCAGGCCTTGACATGCAGAGAACTTTCCAGAGATGGATTGGTGCCTTCGGGAACTCTGACACAGGTGCTGCATGGCTGTCGTCAGCTCGTGTCGTGAGATGTTGGGTTAAGTCCCGTAACGAGCGCAACCCTTGTCCTTAGTTACCAGCACGTTATGGTGGGCACTCTAAGGAGACTGCCGGTGACAAACCGGAGGAAGGTGGGGATGACGTCAAGTCATCATGGCCCTTACGGCCTGGGCTACACACGTGCTACAATGGTCGGTACAGAGGGTTGCCAAGCCGCGAGGTGGAGCTAATCTCACAAAACCGATCGTAGTCCGGATCGCAGTCTGCAACTCGACTGCGTGAAGTCGGAATCGCTAGTAATCGCAAATCAGAATGTTGCGGTGAATACGTTCCCGGGCCTTGTACACACCGCCCGTCACACCATGGGAGTGGGTTGCACCAGAAGTAGCTAGTCTAACCTTCGGGAGGACGGTTACCACGGTGTGATTCATGACTGGGGTGAAGTCGTAACAAGGTAGCCGTAGGGGAACCTGCGGCTGGATCACCTCCTTAATCGACGACATCAGCCTGCTGATGAGCTCCCACACGAATTGCTTGATTCATTGTGTAAAGACGATGCTGTAACGCAACCCTGTTATAGGTCTGTAGCTCAGTTGGTTAGAGCGCACCCCTGATAAGGGTGAGGTCGGCAGTTCAAATCTGCCCAGACCTACCAATTACTTGGTGCGGCTGGTCAAATGGGGCCATAGCTCAGCTGGGAGAGCGCCTGCCTTGCACGCAGGAGGTCAGCGGTTCGATCCCGCTTGGCTCCACCACTCTTTCAGGTTTCGCAGCACTGCTCAGAACTTAGAAATGAACATTCGGCAATGAATGTTGATTTCTGACTTTTGTCAGATCGTTCTTTAAAAATTCGGATATGTGATAGATAGACTGACATGCACTTTCACTGGTGTGTGATCAGGCTAAGGTAAAATTTGTGAGTTCTGCTCTTAATTGAGCGAAATGCGAATTTTCGGCGAATGTCGTCTTCACAGTATAACCAGATTGCTTGGGGTTATATGGTCAAGTGAAGAAGCGCATACGGTGGATGCCTTGGCAGTCAGAGGCGATGAAAGACGTGGTAGCCTGCGATAAGCTTTGGGGAGTCGGCAAACAGACTGTGATCCAGAGATCTCTGAATGGGGGAACCCAGCCAGCATAAGCTGGTTATCTTGTACTGAATACATAGGTGCAAGAGGCGAACCAGGGGAACTGAAACATCTAAGTACCCTGAGGAAAAGAAATCAACCGAGATTCCCTTAGTAGTGGCGAGCGAACGGGGACCAGCCCTTAAGTTGGTTTGAGATTAGTGGAACGCTCTGGAAAGTGCGGCCATAGTGGGTGATAGCCCCGTACACGAAAATCTCTTATCAATGAAATCGAGTAGGACGGAGCACGAGAAACTTTGTCTGAATATGGGGGGACCATCCTCCAAGGCTAAATACTACTGACTGACCGATAGTGAACCAGTACCGTGAGGGAAAGGCGAAAAGAACCCCGGAGAGGGGAGTGAAATAGAACCTGAAACCGTATGCGTACAAGCAGTGGGAGCCTACTTTGTTAGGTGACTGCGTACCTTTTGTATAATGGGTCAGCGACTTATATTCAGTGGCGAGCTTAACCGAATAGGGGAGGCGTAGCGAAAGCGAGTCTTAATAGGGCGCTTTAGTCGCTGGGTATAGACCCGAAACCGGGCGATCTATCCATGGGCAGGTTGAAGGTTAGGTAACACTGACTGGAGGACCGAACCGACTACCGTTGAAAAGTTAGCGGATGACCTGTGGATCGGAGTGAAAGGCTAATCAAGCTCGGAGATAGCTGGTTCTCCTCGAAAGCTATTTAGGTAGCGCCTCATGTATCACTGTAGGGGGTAGAGCACTGTTTCGGCTAGGGGGTCATCCCGACTTACCAAACCGATGCAAACTCCGAATACCTACAAGTGCCGAGCATGGGAGACACACGGCGGGTGCTAACGTCCGTCGTGAAAAGGGAAACAACCCAGACCGTCAGCTAAGGTCCCAAAGTCATGGTTAAGTGGGAAACGATGTGGGAAGGCTTAGACAGCTAGGAGGTTGGCTTAGAAGCAGCCACCCTTTAAAGAAAGCGTAATAGCTCACTAGTCGAGTCGGCCTGCGCGGAAGATGTAACGGGGCTCAAACCATGCACCGAAGCTACGGGTATCACCTTTTGGTGATGCGGTAGAGGAGCGTTCTGTAAGCCTGTGAAGGTGAGTTGAGAAGCTTGCTGGAGGTATCAGAAGTGCGAATGCTGACATGAGTAACGACAATGGGAGTGAAAAACTCCCACGCCGAAAGACCAAGGTTTCCTGCGCAACGTTAATCGACGCAGGGTTAGTCGGTCCCTAAGGCGAGGCTGAAAAGCGTAGTCGATGGAAAACAGGTTAATATTCCTGTACTTCCAGTTATTGCGATGGAGGGACGGAGAAGGCTAGGCCAGCTTGGCGTTGGTTGTCCAAGTTTAAGGTGGTAGGCTGAGATCTTAGGCAAATCCGGGATCTCAAGGCCGAGAGCTGATGACGAGTGCTCTTTAGAGCGCGAAGTGGTTGATGCCATGCTTCCAAGAAAAGCTCCTAAGCTTCAGATAACTGGGAACCGTACCCCAAACCGACACAGGTGGTTAGGTAGAGAATACCAAGGCGCTTGAGAGAACTCGGGTGAAGGAACTAGGCAAAATGGCACCGTAACTTCGGGAGAAGGTGCGCCGGCGAGGGTGAAGGACTTGCTCCGTAAGCCCATGCCGGTCGAAGATACCAGGCCGCTGCGACTGTTTATTAAAAACACAGCACTCTGCAAACACGAAAGTGGACGTATAGGGTGTGACGCCTGCCCGGTGCCGGAAGGTTAATTGATGGGGTTAGCGCAAGCGAAGCTCTTGATCGAAGCCCCGGTAAACGGCGGCCGTAACTATAACGGTCCTAAGGTAGCGAAATTCCTTGTCGGGTAAGTTCCGACCTGCACGAATGGCGTAACGATGGCGGCGCTGTCTCCACCCGAGACTCAGTGAAATTGAAATCGCTGTGAAGATGCAGTGTATCCGCGGCTAGACGGAAAGACCCCGTGAACCTTTACTATAGCTTTGCACTGGACTTTGAGCTTGCTTGTGTAGGATAGGTGGGAGGCTTTGAAGTGGGGACGCCAGTTCTCATGGAGCCATCCTTGAAATACCACCCTGGCAACCTTGAGGTTCTAACTCAGGTCCGTTATCCGGATCGAGGACAGTGTATGGTGGGTAGTTTGACTGGGGCGGTCTCCTCCCAAAGAGTAACGGAGGAGTACGAAGGTGCGCTCAGACCGGTCGGAAATCGGTCGTAGAGTATAAAGGCAAAAGCGCGCTTGACTGCGAGACAAACACGTCGAGCAGGTACGAAAGTAGGTCTTAGTGATCCGGTGGTTCTGTATGGAAGGGCCATCGCTCAACGGATAAAAGGTACTCCGGGGATAACAGGCTGATACCGCCCAAGAGTTCATATCGACGGCGGTGTTTGGCACCTCGATGTCGGCTCATCACATCCTGGGGCTGAAGCCGGTCCCAAGGGTATGGCTGTTCGCCATTTAAAGTGGTACGCGAGCTGGGTTTAGAACGTCGTGAGACAGTTCGGTCCCTATCTGCCGTGGACGTTTGAGATTTGAGAGGGGCTGCTCCTAGTACGAGAGGACCGGAGTGGACGAACCTCTGGTGTTCCGGTTGTCACGCCAGTGGCATTGCCGGGTAGCTATGTTCGGAAGAGATAACCGCTGAAAGCATCTAAGCGGGAAACTTGCCTCAAGATGAGATCTCACTGGGATCTTGAATCCCCTAAAGGGCCGTCGAAGACTACGACGTTGATAGGTTGGGTGTGTAAGCGCTGTGAGGCGTTGAGCTAACCAATACTAATTGCCCGTGAGGCTTGACCATATAACACCCAAGCAATTTGCGCGTAAGCCGAATTGTGGTGGTGAAGACGAAAGACCCGAAAGTTCGCAACATCACAAATCACATATCTGAATTAGCCAAGAGTGTTCACAAGACATTCTAGGCAACCGAATTTCTTGACGACCATAGAGCATTGGAACCACCTGATCCCATCCCGAACTCAGTAGTGAAACGATGCATCGCCGATGGTAGTGTGGGGTTTCCCCATGTGAGAGTAGGTCATCGTCAAGATTCATTTCGCAAAACCCCTATCTGCGCATGCAGGTAGGGGTTTTGTCTTTTCCGGCTTTTAATCCTTCCAACCTCGGGTCAAGGCAAAGGTCTTTTGCGCCTCCGATAGCTCTGCAGGCGGCGCCAGGGGTGCGACAATTATTACCGTCCGATGACGTGACTTTCCCGCACCGACCCTGCGTCAAGACTTAGGTTCGGGGCAATCCTCGCACCCGGACAGAGCGATGCCAGCGTACCGTGCTGCGCATTTCTGGACCTCCACCGCCCTATACACTGAGGTAAGAAGCAAAATGGCCAAGGCCGCCGATGTCGTTGTGCAATGCCTGGAAAACGAAGGTGTCGAGTATGTGTTCGGCATCCCCGGCGAGGAGAACCTCGACCTGCTCGAGTCCCTGCGCAAATCGAAGATCAAGCTGGTACTGACCCGCCATGAGCAGTCCGCAGGCTTCATGGCTGCCACTTATGGCCGCCTGACCGGCAAGACCGGCGTCAGCCTGTCGACCCTCGGCCCCGGCGCCACCAACCTGGTGACCGCCAGCGCCTATGCCTACCTCGGCGGTATGCCGATGATGATGATCACCGGCCAGAAGCCGATCAAGAAGTCCAAGCAGGGCCGTTTCCAGATCATCGACGTGTGCGGCATGATGGACCCCATCACCAAGTACACTCACCAGTTCGCCTCGGCCGACAACATCCCGGCCCGCATGCGTGAAGCCTTCCGCCTGGCCGAAGAAGAGAAGCCGGGTGCCGTGCACCTGGAACTGCCGGAAGACATCGCCGCCGAGCAGACCGACGCCCTGCCGATCCCGCGCAGCCTGCACCGCCGCCCGCTGGCCGAGCACGTGGCCATCGAAGCCGCCGTCGAGAAACTGAAGAACGCCCGTAACCCGATCCTGGTGATCGGCGCCGGCGCCAACCGCAAGATGACCGCCAAGGTCCTCAAGCAACTGATCGACAAGACCGGCATCCCGTTCATCACCACCCAGATGGGTAAAGGCGTGGTCGACGAGCGTCACCCACGCTTCCTGGGCAACGCCGCGCTGTCCTCCGGCGATTTCGTGCACCGCGCCGTCGAAGCCGCCGACCTGATCGTCAACATCGGCCACGACGTGATCGAGAAACCACCGTTCTTCATGGTTCGTGGCGGCACCGAAGTGATCCACGTGAGCTTCCGCTCCGCCGAAGTGGACGCCGTGTACTTCCCACAGGTGGAAGTGATCGGCGACATCGCCAACGCCGTGTGGCAGATCAGCGAAGCCCTGACCGACACCAGCCACTGGGACTTCACCCGCCTGCTGGCCATCCGCGAAGCCAACGAAGCGCAGATCGCCGAAGGCGCCGACGACAACCGCTTCCCGGTCTACCCGCAGCGCATGGTCGCCGACATCCGTCGCGTGCTGCCGTCCGAAGGCATCGTTGCCCTGGACAACGGCATCTACAAGATCTGGTTCGCCCGTAACTACAAGGCGCACAAGCCCAACACCGTGCTGCTCGACAACGCCCTGGCGACCATGGGCGCCGGCCTGCCGTCGGCCATGGCGGCGCACCTGGTGTACCCGGACCGCCCGGTGATCTCGGTGTGCGGCGATGGCGGCTTCATGATGAACAGCCAGGAGCTGGAAACCGCAGTCCGTCTGGGCATGCACCTGACCGTGGTGATCCTGCGCGACGACGGCTACGGCATGATCCGCTGGAAGCAGGCCAACATGGGCTTCACCGATTTCGGCCTGGACTACGGCAACCCGGACTTCGTCAAATACGCCGAAGCCTACGGTGCCAACGGCCACCGTGTGGAAAGCGCCGAAGGCTTCCTGCCACTGCTGGAGCACTGCATCAAGACCCCGGGCGTGCACGTGATCGACTGCCCGGTCGACTACAGCGAGAATGACCGCATCCTCAACAGCGAGCTGCGTGAGCGCGCGCTGGCGGTCTAAACCGTAGCACCCTCATCGCGGGGCAAGCCCGCTCCCACGTTGTCACACACGTGGGAGCGGGCTTGCCCCGCGATCGTTTATAAGCCGCTACTTCCATGTGTTAGGGTTCACCCAAATTTCCTTTCCCAGGACACCCCACCCATGCTCCCCCCGCTCAGCGAAAAAGAACTCGACCGCCTCGAAGACCTGCTGATCACCTACGGCAACGACTATTCGGTCATCAACCTGGCCGAGCTCAATGGCTTGTTCACCGCCCTGGCCAGCTCGCCGATTCAGGTCAATCCGGAAACGTGGCTGCCTGCAGTTTCAGGCGGCAAGGTCCCGAAATTCAAGAAGCCCGCCCATGAAGAGGCCTACACCGCGCTGATGCTGCGCTACGCCAGCCAGATCGCGGAAGAACTGGCCGACAACCTTGCCGACTTCGAGCCATTGTTCGAAGAGAGCGAAGATGAAGGAGGGCCGGCGATCATTCTCGAAGAGTGGTGCTTCGGCTACATGCGCGGCACGCAAGTCGCCGAATGGAGCGCGCTGCCGCCGGAGCAGGACCGTCTGCTCAAGGCCATCTCGCTGCATGGCCTGGAAGACAACTTCGAGTTGCTCGACTCGATGAGTTTCGATGAACTCCAGGCCTGTGTGCCGCAGGTAGTGGAGGCGGCGCGAGGGTTGTACCAGTATCAGAAACAGCAGCGTCATTAAGGCCTTCGCGGGGCTGATTATTCCACCTGCCGAAATACTGGATTGCTTGCGGCACTCATTCTGCTGCCAACCGATCCAGTGCAGCATGTTCTCCAGCAGCGCCACTCCCGGCGCTGATCCGGAGCCAAGCACATGCCAACCCCGATCAAACTCTACAACTTCCCCAAGTCCGGCCATGCCCACCGCATCGAGCTGATGTTGTCGCTGCTGAACCTGCCCACCGAACTGGTGTTCGTCGACCTCGCCAAAGGCGCGCACAAGCAACCCGATTTCCTCGCCCTCAACCCGTTCGGCCAAGTGCCGGTAATCGACGACAACGGCACCGTGATCGCCGACTCCAACGCGATTCTGGTGTACCTGGCCAAGGCCTACGGCGGTGAACGCTGGCTGCCCCAGGACCCGATCGATGCAGCCCGCGTGCAGCGCTGGCTGTCGGTGGCCGCCGGTCCCCTGGCCTTCGGCCCTGCCGCCGCACGGCTGGTCACGGTATTCGGCGCCTCGTTCAACACCGACGAAGTCATCGGCCGCGCCCACACCCTGCTCAAGGTCATCGATGCCGAATTGGCCCAGCGCCCGTTCCTGGTGGGCAGCGAGGCGACCATCGCCGATATCGCCAACTACTCCTACATCGCCCACGCGCCAGAGGGCAATGTGTCGCTGGAACCCTACCCGAATGTGCGCGCCTGGCTTGCCCGCATCGAAGCGCTGCCAGGGTTCGTGCCGATGCCGCGCACGGTCATCGGCCTGCAGACCACGCTGTAACCCCTGAGGAATGCCGCCATGCGCTCTCCCTGGCACGAAGGTGAAAAACGACTGCAGGAGCAGGTCGGCGTTGCCGAGCGCATGGAGGCGTTCGGGCAGAAAGTCATTCGCGACCATATGCCTGACCAGCATCGGGTGTTCTACCACCAGTTGCCGTTCATCGTGGCCGGTGCCGTGGATGCGCAGGGTAAACCCTGGGCAACCCTGCTTGAAGGCCCGGAAGGCTTCGTCAGTTCGCCCGATCCGAAGCAACTGCTGATCGACACTGAGCTGGCCAGCGACGATCCCGCCACGCCTGGCCTGGCCCAGGGTGGCGCCATCGGCCTGCTGGGGATCGAACTGCACACCCGCCGGCGCAATCGCCTCAACGGCCAGGCCCGCCGCGTCGCAGGGGGGCTGCTGGAGGTGGCGGTCGAACAATCGTTCGGCAACTGCCCGCAGTACATTCAGTTGCGCGAATACACCCGTGTCGATGCGCCCTCACAGGGGCGCCAGGATGCATCGGCACTCGATGCTCGAACCCGGGCGATGATTGAAGGCGCCGACACTTTCTTCGTTGCCAGTTACGTCGAACATGACGATGGCCGGCGCTCGGTGGACGTGTCCCATCGCGGCGGCCGCCCAGGTTTCGTCAAGGTCGAAGGCAACCGGCTGACCATCCCCGACTACGCCGGCAACCTGCATTTCAATACCCTCGGCAACCTGCTGGTGAACCCGGTTGCCGGCCTGCTGTTCGTCGATTTCGTTACCGGCAATGTATTGCAGCTGTCCGGCCGCACCGAGGTTATGCTCGACAGCCCGCTGATCAGTGCATTCGAAGGCGCCGAACGGCTCTGGGCGCTGGACGTCGAGCAGGTGGTGCTGCGCCCGGCAGCGCTGTCGCTGCGCTGGGCCTTCCAGGAATATGCCCCGACCAGCCTGGCGACTGGCACCTGGGCCGAGGCCGAGCAGCGCCTGCAACAGCGTGAACGGCAGCGCCAGTGGCTGGCCTGGCGGGTGGGGCGAATAGAACAGGAGAGCCGCGACATCCGCTCGTACTATCTGCAGCCCGATGATGGCAAGCCCGTGCCCTTTGCCCCAGGGCAGCACATCCCCATGCGCCTGCAACTCGACGGCGAGGCTCCGCTGGTGCGCACCTACAGCCTTTCCAGCGCGCCCTCCGACGGTTACCTGCGCATCAGCGTCAAGGCCCAAGGCCCGGCTTCGCGACACCTGCATGAGCGCTTGAAGGTCGGTGACGTGCTGCAGGTGCGCCTGCCCATGGGCAATTTCACCCTCGACCAACAGAGCCAGCGGCCCCTGGTGCTGATCGGCGCCGGGGTCGGCATCACACCGCTGATGGCCATGCTTCGCGAGCAACTAAGCAGCGGGCAGGGCAGGCGTATCCACCTGTTCCACGGCGGGCGCAGCCTGGCCGAATTGCCGTTCCGGCAGGAACTCGCCGCACTCAAGCAGCAGGCCGGTGACCTGCTGGCTATCCACCGCGCCCTGAGCCAGCCCGAAGCCGATGCCGTGCCTGGCCGCGATTTCGAGTTCGCTGGCCGTCTGGGCATCACCCAGATCAAGGCCGTACTGGCGCTGGACGACTACGACTTCTACCTGTGCGGCCCGGCCAGTTTCACCCAGGACCTGTACGAAGGCCTGCGTGCGCTGCATGTGCCCGACGTACGCATCCACGCCGAGGCGTTCGGCCCCTCGACCTTGCGCCGCCACACTGACGACCGGCAACCCGTGCTGCAACAGCCCCCGGCCGCCACTCAGCCGGTGCCGGTGTACTTCGCCAGCTCCGCCAAGGAAGCCCGCTGGGCACCCGACAGCGGCACGCTGCTGGAGCTGGCAGAACGCCGAGGCCTGTCACCGGATTTCAGTTGCCGGGGCGGCTCCTGTGGAACCTGCAAAACCCGCGTGGTCAGTGGCCAGGTGCATTACCCCAACCCGCCTGCCGAGCTGCCCGACAGCGGCAGTGTGCTGATCTGTTGCGCGGTGCCGGCCCAGCCGGAGGACGGTGCGCAGCCGTTGGTACTGGAGCTGTGAGGTTGGCCGCACCGGCCCCATCGCCGGCAAGCCGGCTCCCACACCAGACCGAATGAACCCAAGCCATGCGCCATCCATGTGGGAGCCGGCTTGCCGGCGATAGGGTCGGTGAAGCCAGCACAAAACCCCGCTATAACAGATAATCCCCCGCACCCCCGAGGCCCAGGAGCCCGCATGGACCAGATCCACCTGATGAAGGTGTTCGTCGCCGTCGGCGAACTGGAAAGCTTCGCCGCCGCTGCCCGTCGCCTGGCGATATCGCCTGCAGCAGTGACCCGAGCCGTCACGGCCCTGGAAGAGCAACTCGGGGTCAAGCTGCTGCTGCGCACCACCCGCAGCGTGCGCCTGACCGAAGCCGGCGGGCGCTACCTGGAAGACACCCGGCATATCCTCGCCAGTATCATCGAAGCCAACGAAGCGGCCGCCGGCATCAATGCCGCGCCCAAGGGCGACCTGGCCGTGACCGCGCCGATCCTGTTCGGCAAGAAGTTCGTCATGCCCTGCATCGTCCGCTACCTGCAGCAGTACCCCGAGGTGGACGTATCGGCCTATTTCCTCGACCGGGTGGTGAACCTGGTGGAGGAGGGCATGGATGTGGCGGTACGCATCGGCCAGCTACCCGACTCCGGCCTCAAGGCCCTGCGCGTGGGCAGCATGCGCAGGCTGCTGTGCGCCTCGCCGGCGTATCTCGAACAACACGGCACCCCACGCCACCCGAGCGAGCTGCAAGGCCACGCGATCATCGCTGCCGGCGTTCTCTCGCCACGCACCGACTGGCGCTTCGGCGCCATCGACGACCCGACCCTGATCCGCATGAAGCCACGCCTGACCGTGACCAGCAACGACGCGGCCATCGCCGCCGCCAGTGCCGGGCTGGGTATCGCCCGGCTGCTGTCCTACCAGGTGGCCGACGAGCTGGCGGCCGGGCGGCTGCAGGTGATCCTTGCCGAGTACGAAGAAGCGCCCTGGCCGATCCATGTGCTGCACCGCGAGAGCAAGTACGGCTCGACCAAGGTACGCACCTTCATCGACATGCTGGCCGAACACCTGCGTGCTCAGCAGCACCTGAGTTGAACCCATGATGTCGTACAACCATGGTGCTAGGCCACCCAAATTTTCCCCGCTAAGCATAGGTAAGTCCTGATATAGCTCGATCACAGGCAAATACGCGCACATGATAACTTAAAATTGTTGTACGACGACCTATGACATGGCAATCTTGCACCTGAAACAATTTGTCTCAAGTCGCCCGGGCGACCACAGGCAATCACCAGCAACTCTAAAAATAATTCAGGTGATCCATGAGCATAAAAGGCATCCGTTGGTGGATGGTCAGCCTTGTTACAGCTGGACTGGTCGTCAACTACCTCGCCCGCAACACCCTCTCGGTGGCTGCCCCCACCTTGATGTCCGACCTCTCCATCAGCACCGAGCAATACGCCAAGATCGTCGCCACCTGGCAGATCTGCTACGCCCTGATGCAACCCATCGCCGGCTGGGTCATCGACTTCATTGGTACCAAGCTGGGCTTTGCGGTGTTCGCCCTGGCCTGGTCGCTGGCCTGTGCCGGGGCGGCGCTGGCCAGCGGCTGGCAAAGTCTGGCGTTTATGCGCGGGCTGTTGGGCATGACCGAAGCGGCCGGTCTGCCTGCCGGCGTCAAGGCCACCACCGAATGGTTCCCGGCCAAGGAGCGTTCGGTCGCCATCGGCTGGTTCAACATCGGTTCTTCGCTCGGCGCCTTGCTGGCACCGCCGCTGGTGGTCTGGGCCATCCTGCACAGCGGCTGGCAACTGGCGTTCGTCATCGTCGGCGTCTCGGGGATCGTCTGGACCCTGCTGTGGATGCTGCTGTACAAGCACCCCAAGGACCAGAAGCGCCTGAGTGCCGCGGAGCGCGACTACATCCTGTCCGGCCAGGAAGCCCACTTCAAACAGCAAGCGCGGGTCAAGGGCGCCTGGAAGCGCATCTTCAAGGAGCGCAACTTCTACGCCATCGCCTCGGCGCGGATTCTCTCCGAGCCGGCCTGGCAGACCTTCAACGCCTGGATCCCGCTGTACCTGATGACCGAGCGGCACATGAACATCAAGGAAGTGGCGATGTTCGCCTGGCTGCCGTTCCTGGCCGCGGATATCGGCTGCGTGCTGGGCGGTTACCTGAGCCCGCTGTTCCACCGTTACTGCAAGGTGTCGCTTTTCACTTCGCGCAAGATGGTCCTGGTGTTCGGCGCCAGCTGCATGATCGGCCCGGCCTGCATCGGCCTGGTGGAAAGCCCGTACACGGCAATTCTGCTGCTGTGCATCGGCGGCTTTGCGCACCAGACATTGTCCGGCGCGCTGTACTCGATCACCTCCGACTCGTTCAGCAAAGACCAGGTGGCGACCGCCACCGGCATGGGCGGCATGTTCGGCTACCTGGGGGCTGCGGTGTTCACCCTGGTGTTCGGCATCCTGGTCACGCAGATCGGCTACAGCCCGCTGTTCGTGGTGCTGGCGGCGTTCGACATCATTGCTGCGGTGGTGGTGTGGAACCTGGCGCGCGAACTGCGCAGCGAACACCGTGAGGCGGCACCGACAGCGGCGCAGGTGGTGCTCGGCACGGGCCGTTAACCCCGTTGCGATGTATCGAAGGGGCTGCTTGCAGCCCCTTTGGCGTTTTCAGTCGGTACCAAGTGCCCGGTACTGCAAGCTGAAACCCAGGTGCAGTTGTTCATGTTGGCGCAGCAGCCGCAAGCCGGGCCGATCGGGCAGGTGATGGGCGTTGATCGGGTGGCTGACCGGCTCGATGCAGAAGAACCCCTGGTCCTTGGGGCAGTACAGCAGGTAGTGATCGGCACCCCTGGCATGGCAATCGAGGCGATAACCCGCGGTCGGCTGGACAAT
Source organism: Pseudomonas sichuanensis (assembly GCF_024749065.1). NCBI lineage: Bacteria > Pseudomonadati > Pseudomonadota > Gammaproteobacteria > Pseudomonadales > Pseudomonadaceae > Pseudomonas > Pseudomonas sichuanensis. The sequence continues at coordinate 1,364,296 of NZ_CP087185.1, forward strand.
GCAGCAGGTGCCTTGCCAACCGCTGAAGGCATGATCGACCCCATCGCTGGGCAATACCTGCGGCGTGTCGAAACACCACTGCGGCGGGATCGTGGCCTGGCGCGAGGGCAACTGCCCCTCATCTCCCACCCACACCTGCTGTGCGGGCGCCAGCAAGCGGGTGTCGGCAAAGCGCGGAAAGTACGGGTGAAACCCCAGCCCATGCCAGGTCGGCCGTGGGTCGAGGTGGGTCACTTCCAGCTCAAGGCTCAGGCAACCTTCATCCAGGCGTACGTCCAGGGTCGCGCGGTAAGCAAAGGGCACCTGGCTGTCCAGGCTCAGGCGGGCATGGCCGTCATCCACGCTGTCGACTTGCCAGGGCTGCTGCCAGGCACTGCCATGGATAGGGTAGGGGTCATGGTCGGTATTGGGCGCCAATGCCAGCCAGCCATCAGGGCACTGAAAGCCGCCCTCAGCGATGCGGTTCGACCAGGGCGCCAGCAGGTAGCAGCCCAGGCGTCGTGGTGAGCCGCTGGCCAGCGCGGCGCTGTCGCTGTGGCGCAGCAGCGCCTGGCCGCTGGCCTTGGCCTGCCAGTTGATCAGGCTGGCGCCCAGGGTGGGCGCCAGGCTCAGGCGGGTCAGACGGTCTTGCAGGTGCAGTTCAGGCACAGGCATTGCGGCGCTCCGAAGGTGCAGGCGGTTTCAACCCGCCTTGCGGTAGGTCAACAGGACGATCCCGCATACCACCACGGCGGCGCCGAGCAGCTGCAGGGTATTGAGTTGCTGGCCGAGCAGGGCCCAGCCCAGCAGCAGGGTGGCGATCGGCTCGATGTTCATCACCGGGGCGTTCTGCGCCATGTTCAGCCGAGGCATGCACACGAACAGCAGGGTGAAGGCCGTGCCGTACAGCACCACCAGGCTCGCCAGGGCCAGCCAGCCGCCGCTGCTGCCCGGCAGCGCCAGCCCGGCCGGTACCAGGCCGCCGGAGCCTGCCAGCAGCATGCTGGCGAACACGATCAGCAGGGTCAGCATGCTGCGCACCGGGCCGCGAACGCCGGCCAGCTTGTGGTCGGTGATCCACAGGGCGCAGGCGAATACACAGGCCGCGCAGAACGCCAGGCTTACCCCCAGGGCCCAGTCCGGGTTGGTTTCGGCGCTGCCATTCAAGCGAGAGGGCACATCCAGCGCCAGCACCAGGCCGAACAGGATCAAACCCATCAAGGCCGCGGTGCGTCGGGTCGGCCGCGCCCCGCCGAGGGCCCAGCTCAGCAGCGCCAGCAGGATCGGGAAGGTGTTGCCCACCAGCAGTGCCAGGGCCACCGGAATACGCGCCACGGCCGAGTACAGGCACAGGCTCTGGGTGGCGATCAGCAGGCCCAGCAGCAGTTGCCAGCGCCAGGAGCCTGCAGGTAGCCCCAACGGCTGGCGCTGCCACAGCACCAGGCCACCCAGGGCCAGCAGGGTCAGGCCCGAGCGGCAGAGGATGGCCAGTAGTACGCCAGTGTCGTCGTCGAAGGCGATGCGCGCGGCAATGTGGTTGCCGGCGAAACAACAGGCCAGCAGCGCCAGCAGCGCTACCGCCAGTTTGCGCGGGAAGAGGTGAGGCGAAGCGAGGGCGACAGCCATGATGCAGGGTCCGTTTGCAGGGAAGGGCGGGCCATCGAGGCCCGCCTTGTGGCATTACAGCACCACGCTTGGCAGCCACAGCGAGATGGCCGGAATGTAGGTCACCGCCATCAGTACCAGGAACAGTGCCAGGTAGAACGGCAGCAGCGCCTTGACCGTGGATTCGATACTGACCTTGCCGATCGCCGAACCGACGAACAGCACCGCACCCACCGGTGGGGTGATCAGGCCGATCCCCAGGTTGACCAGCATGATCATGCCGAAGTGCACCGGGTCCACACCGATGCCGGCGATCACCGGCAGCAGGATCGGCGTAAGGATCAGGATCAGCGGCGCCATGTCCATCACCGCGCCCAGCAGCAGCAACATGAAGTTGATGCACATCAGGATCACGTAGCGGTTGTCCGACAGGGTCAGGAACAGCGTGGTGATCTTCGACGGGATCTGCATCAGCGTCATGACGTAGCCGAAGCTTGCCGCAAAGCCGATCAGGATCATCACGATGGAGATGGTCCGCACCGTGCGGTGCATCAGCTTGGGCAGGTCGCGCCACTTGTAGTCGCGGTAGATGAACATGGTCACGAAGAACGACCAGACCACGGCGATCGCCGCCGATTCGGTGGCGGTAAATACCCCGGACAGAATGCCGCCGAGGATGATCACCATCGCCATCAGGCCCCACAGCGCTTCACCGGCGATCTTCATGGCCTGGCGCAGCGGGATCACTTCGCCCTTGGGGTAGTTGCGCTTTTTCGCGAAGATCAGGCACAGGCCCATCAGCACGGCGCTCATCAGCAGCCCGGGCATCACACCGGCCATGAACAGCGAGGCGATCGACACCGTGCCCCCGGCCGCCAGCGAGTACAGCACCGAGTTGTGGCTGGGCGGGGTGAGCAGTGCCTGCACCGAACCGCTGACGGTGACGGCGGTGGAGAACTCGCGCGGGTAGCCCTTGCGTTCCATCTCCGGGATCAGCACCGAGCCGACCGAGGCGGTGTCGGCCACCGACGAACCGGAGATCGCGCCAAAGAAGGTCGAGGCGGTGATATTGACCAGCGACAGGCCGCCGCGCACGAAGCCCACCAGCACCCCGGCGAACGCCACCAGCCGCCGCGACATGCCGCCTTCGGCCATGATCGCGCCGGCCAGCACGAAGAACGGAATGGCCAGCAGCGAGAACTTGTTAACCCCACTGGCCACCTGGATCATCATGGCCTGCAGCGGGATGTCGATCCACCACGCGCCGATCAGCGCCGACAGGCCCAGGGCATAGGCCACCGGCATGCCCAGCAGGATCAACGCGAGGAAGCTGCCTATCAGAATCAACGCATCCATCATGCCGCTCCTTCGTGTTCTTCGACGACGTCAAAGCGCATCACCTGGCGATGGCTCTGGTCGCCCAGGATGAGTTTTTCCAGCACGAACATCAGGGTGACAGCACCGCCGATCGGGATCGGCGCATAGGTCAGCCCCACCCGCACCGATGGCAGGGTGGCAAGGAACTGCTTCCAGGTGGTCACACACAGCTTGTAGCCGTACCAGGTCATGAATACGCACACCAGCAGCATCAGCAGCTGCACCAGCAGCGCCGCGGCCTTGCGCTGGGCCGGCGGCAGGCGGTCGGTGACCATCGCCACCGCCATGTGCGCACCAGCGCGGTAGCTGGCGGCGGCGCCGATGAAGGCGAACACCACCATCAGCAGGATTGCCACCGGCTCCGGCCAGCTGGAGCCGGTGCCCAGCACGTAACGGGCGAAGATGCCCCAGGGAATGATCAGCGTCATGGTCAGGATCGACAGGCCGGCAATCCAGATACAGCTGCGGTACAGGGCGTCGTTCAGACGCAGGAATGAATTTTTCATAAGGCATCACCGAAGCTGCAGGACGGCGCGTGCCGCCCTGCAGAAGTCATCTGGGAACGGAACCGGGGTTACTGGACCTCGGCGATGCGCTTCATCAGGTCGGCGTACTGCGCACCGTACTTTTCCCGCACCGGGGCGGTGGCGTCGAAGAACGGCTTCTTGTCGACGCTGATGAACTCCACGCCCGCTGCCTTGAGCTTGGCTTCACTGGCCGCCGACTTGGCGTCCCACAGCGCCCGCTCTTCCATTTGCGCCTCGCGGGCGACGGTCTTGACCAGGGTCTGCTGCTCGGGGGTGAGTTTTTCCCAGGTGGTCTTGGACATCACCACCGGCTCCGGCAGGATCAGGTGGCCGGTCAGGGTGAAGTACTTGGCGCTCTGGTAGTGGTTGTGCTCCAGCAAGGTCGGCGGGTTGTTCTCGGCGCCGTCGATCACTCCGGTCTGCAGGGCGCTGAAGATTTCCCCGGTGTCCATGGCGATGCCGTTGCCGCCCATGGCGTTCATCATGTCGAGGAACAGCGGGTTGCCCTGTACGCGGATCTTCATGCCCTTGAGGTCTTCGATGCTGCGCACCGGTTTTTTCGTGTAGAGGCTGCGGGTGCCGCCGTCCATCCAGGCCAGGGCCACCAGGTTGAAGTCGGAGTTGGTGATCTTGTCGAGGATTTCCTGGCCGATCTCACCATCGATGACCTTGCGCATGTGCTCGTGGTCGCGGAACACGAACGGCATGTTGAACACGTTCACATCCGGCACCACCGGGCCGACGATGCCCAGGCTCACGCGGGTCATCTGCACGGCGCCGATCTGCGCCTGCTCGATCACTTCCTTTTCCGAACCCAGCACACCGCCGGCGAACATCTTGAAGGTGATCGCGCCGTTGCTGGCCGCTTCGAGTTTCTTGCCCATGTGTTCCTCGGCGACCACGGTCGGGTAGCCGCTGGGGTGGATCTCGGCGAACTTGATGTTCAGGGTGGCGGCCGAGACCGACATGGACAGGGCAAAGGGGAGGGCGGCCAGTAGCCACTTGTGCTTCAAGGTCATGAGGAAACTCCGGTGTTGTTATTGTCTGGTTTCGTTCGTGTGGGCAGTGCGGTAGAGCAGGCTCAGTTGCCCCAGGCAGGCTCCTCCAGGCCTTTGGCGCCCGGGTTCAGGGCGAACACGCCACCGGCCAGCGGCTGGTCGGCAAGGTCCACGCCTGCGGGGCGAATCGAGGTGACGAACAGCGTGTCCAGGCCAGGGCCGCCGAAGGCGCACATGGCCGGCTTCTTCACCGGTACCGGCAGCGAGCGGTCGAGCTTGCCGTCGGGGGTGAAGCGGTGCACCAGGCCTGCGTCGTTGCCGCAGATCCAGTAGCAGCCGTCCTGGTCGATGGCGGCGCCGTCGGGGCGGCCGGGGTAGTCGCGCATGTCGACGAACAGCCGGCGGTTGCTGGGGGTGCCGCTGTCGGTGTCGTAGTCGAAGGCCCAGATGGCCTGCACCTGGGGGTGCGAGTCGGACAGGTACATGCGCTTGCCATCGGGGCTGAAGGCCAGGCCGTTGGGCACGATCATGCCGTCTTGCTGCAGGTGCAGCGGCTGGCCGTCACCGTCGTGGCGGTACAGCGCGCCGACCGTGGCGCCTTGCTGCATGTCCATCAGCATGGTGCCGGCCCAGAAACGGCCCTGGCGGTCGCAGCGCCCGTCGTTGAAACGCATGCCTTCACGGGCATGGGCCACGCTGGCCAGGGGGCGGCTGACCAGGGTGCCCTGGGCGGTGGGTTGCAGATGGAACAGGCCACTCTGCATGCCGGCGATCCAGCCGCCCTCGGGGCTGGCGCCGGGGGCGATACAGGCGAGCATTTGATCGGCCTGCCAGCGCTGGTGCGCGCCATCCGCCAGCCGCCAGCGGTGCAGCTGACCGGCGGGAATATCGACCCAGTACAAGGCCTGTTCGCCGGGGTGCCATACCGGGCTTTCACCGGTGCCGTTGCGGGCGTCGAGAATCAGTTCTGCGTGCATGGACGGCCTCCTGGCCCTGGGTGGCTCAATCGAAGGGCCCGGCAGCGACGAAGGCGCCACCCTGGTAGACCATCGCCGGGTCATCGGCGGCCGGCATCGGCTGCGCCTGCACCTTGGCCTGGTACACCTCGGAGGAGTCCTTCGGCGCGTAGCCCAGGTGCGCGGCGTAGCGGTTGTCCCACCACTGCGTCGGGTTGGCCGAGGCACCGTAGACCACGGTGTGGCCAACGTTCGGGGTGAACAGGCCGCGCTCGATCAGTTGGGTGAGGTCGTCATAGCTCAGCCACGAGCTGAGCATCCGCCGGTTCTGCGGCTCGGGGAACGACGAGCCGATGCGGATGCTGACGGTCTCGATGCCATAGCGATCGAAGTAGAAACTCGCGACGTCCTCGCCGTAGCACTTGGACAGCCCGTAGTAGCTGTCGGGCCGGCGCAGGGCATGGGCGTCGATGCGCTCGTCCTGTTTGTAGAAGCCGATGGTGTGGTTGGAGCTGGCGAAGATGATGCGCTTGACCCCGTGCTTGCGCGCCGCCTCGTAGATATGGAACACGCCGCAAATGTTGGGGCCGAGGATCTCTTCGAACGAGCGCTCCACCGACACGCCGCCGAAGTGGACGATGGCGTCCACCCCTTCGACCAGTGCCTGCACTGAAGCCTTGTCGGCCAGGTCGCAGTTCACCACCTCTTCGTGGGGGCCGCTGGCGGGCGCCATCGGGCTGATATCGGACAGGCGCAGCACCTCGGCACAGCCCTGGAGGCGCTCGCGGAGCACCTGGCCCAGGCCTCCTGCGGCGCCGGTGAGGAGCAGGCGGTTGAAGCGGGTAGTGGTCATGGCAGGCTCGCAGTCGTCAATTGTTGTATGTTGTCGTATGACTTTTGGCGATTATCGGCAGCGTTTCCGCTGCTTGTCAATCACTCACAGCAGCGACAGCGGATAGTTGAAGATCAGGCGGTTCTCGTCGAATTCATTGTTGCTGAAGCTGCGGCGAATGTTCGAGTTGCGCCACTTGATGCTCAGGTCCTTGAACGCCCCGCTCTGGATTACGTAGGCCAGCTCCGACTCACGCACCCATTCCTTGCCGTCGCGGATGGCGCCGCTGTGCACGTCGTCGCCGCTGATGTAGCGGTTCATCAGGGTCAGCCCGGGCACACCGACGGTGACGAAGTTGAAGTCATGGCGCACCTGCCAGGAGCGCTCGTTGGCGTTGTCGAAACTGGCGTTGTAGCTGTCGTTGGCCAGGGTGCCGCCACTGGTGCCGTTGACCCGCATCCAGGTGTCGCCGCTGACCTTCTGCAGGCCGACGTAGAAGGTGTTGCCACCCACCCGTGCCGAGAACATCCCCGAGTAGGTCTTGTTGTCCAGTTTGCCGGCGCGCTCGGCACCGTCTTCGCCGCCCTGGAAGTAACCGAGGTTGGCGCCCAGGGTCCAGTTGCCCAGTGGCTGGCTGTGGCTCAGCTGCAGATACTGCTGTTCGTAGACGTCCTTGAGTTGCGCGTTCCACAGGCCGATCAGGGTGCGGTCCTGGTTGAACTTGTACTCGCCGCCGGCGAAGTTGAAGCGGTCCGAGACGCCACGGCCGTAGCTCATGTCTTCCATGCTCGCATCGTTGCGCGGGCTGTTGCCGCGGAACTGGCCGCCGTAAAGGGTCAGGCCGGCGATTTCGCTGGAGGTGAGCTGGCCGCCGCGAAAGGTCTGCGGCAGCGAGCGACCATCGTCCGCCCGCAGGATCGGCAGCACCGGCATCCACTCACCGATCTTCAGTTCGGTCTTGGAGATGCGCGCCTTGCCCGCCACCGCCAGGCGGCCGAAGTCATCGGCCGGGCGCCCGTCGTCGTGGCGTGGCAGCAGGCCGGTGCCATAGGTGCCGCCACCGCCGTCGAGCTTCACCGACCACAGTCCCAGCACATCGGCGCCGAAGCCGACCGGGCCCTCGGTGAAGCCGGAGCGGGCATCGAGGATGAAACTCTGGGTCCACTCTTCGGCCTTGCTCTGCGGGTTGCGCGGGTCGACGAAGTTGCGGTTGATGTAGAAGTTGCGCAGGCCCAGGGTGGCCTTGGCATCCTCGACGAAGCCGGCGGCCAGGCTGGCGCCAGGCAGGTTGCCGAGCAGGGCGGCGCCGAGCAGGGCGAAAGGCAGGGGTTGGCGGATGTTCATGGTTGTTGTGCTCCCGAATGTGAGGCAGCCGATTGCCGGGCACGCGCAAGCGGCCAACGGCAGGGGCGGGTCAGTTCAGCCCGTCAGGGCGTGAGGGGTCGAGCCAGAAGGCGCTAGGTAGTCAGGGCCTGCGGCAAGGGTTCGCCGGGGAGCGTTATCGGGAGACGGGTGTGCAGCAACGGGCGCGGGGGGCGCGAACGGAATGTTGGCATGGGACTCTTCACTGATTGTTGTTTTTGTTGTGTGTTGTCGTACAACTGTGACGATTATTATCAAGTGAGAATCGGCTTGTCAACGTTCCATGGGATTCAAGTGTGCTGGGTTGTACGATCCCTGTGAAGGAGCGACACAAGGCCGCTCCTACACAGAGCGTCTAAGGCATTTCCAGGGTTGGCAGCTCAATGGCAAGCGGTTCCAGCGCCTGCCGGGCACACTCGCCCAGCACCTTGAGCCCCTGGGCCAGCTCTGGCGACAGCGGCCTGCCCAGGCACAAGCGCAGCCCCGTGGTGGGCTGACCATCGGCGAAGAAAATCCCGCTGCCGGCGATGTGGTAGCCCCGCTCATGGGCCAATTGCTGAAGCAGGGCCATGTCGCTACCCGCCGGCAATTCAAGCCAGTGAATGAACCCGCCGCGCGGCGGCACGTAGACCGTGCCCGCCGGGAAGGCCGAACGCACCAGCCCGTGCATCGCCTCGTTCACCGTGGCCAGCTGCCCCCGCAGCCGGGCGCAGTGCTCGTCCATGTAGCCGCGCCCGATGAACTCGTTCAGCGCGCTTTGCGCCAGGCTCGACACCGCCAGGTTGCGCGAGAACATCTGCGCGAGGATGGCATCGCGGTACTTGCCGGCCACGCACCAGCCCACCCGGAAGCCCGGGGCGACGGTCTTGGAGAACGACGAGCAGTAGATGGTCTGCCCGGTGCTGTCATAGCTCTTGAGCGCGCGTGGCCGCTCGGTTTCCGGCACCAGGTCGAAGAAGATGTCGTCCTCGATGATCGGTACATCGGCCTCGCGGGCCAGTTGCGACAGCCTGGCGCGGGCCGCCTCGGGCATGATGAAGCCGCGCGGGTTCTGCAGGGTCGGGTTGAGGAAGATCACATCGACTTTTTCAAGCTTCAGCGCCTCTTCGAGGTGCTCCATGTCGATCCCGGTTTCCCCGTGGGTGCGCATGGGCAGCGCACGCATCCCCAGGCGCTCGATGGTCTGCAGGATGCCGTAGTAGGTGGGGGTTTCGATGGCCACCGTGGCGCCGCGCTGGGCCACGGCCTCCAGGGCCAGTTCCAGGGCGACGGTATCGCCGGAGGTCACCAGCACTTCGTCCGGGCCGCAGACCACGCCCCGGGTCAGCATCAGCCCGGCAATGCGCCGGCGCAGCGCCGCATGCCCAGGTGGCGTCACCAGCCCGGCGATTGCCAGGTCGGCCTTGCTGGCCAGTGTGGTCATGCACTTGTTGAGCAGCACGTGGGGGGTGAGGTCGCCGTGCAGCACGGCCGAACTCAGCGACAGGGTGGTGCGGCTGGCGGCCTGGGAGAGCATGGCGACCACCGCGTGGTTGACGTTGACCGTGACGCTGGAGAAGTCGAAACGGCTGGCCGGGTTGGCGCGCCCCGCCGCCGACACGAAGTAGCCGACCCGCGGCTCGGTCAGCACATAGGCGTTGGCTTCGAGGTCGGCCAGGGCCCGCTGCACGGTGGTGATGCTGGTGTCGAACAGGCGGGCCAGGGTGCGGATCGACGGCAGCTTGGTTCGCGCCGGCCATTCACCGCTGTCGATCTGGCGGATGATCCAGTCCTTGACTCTCCGCCAGCGTTTATCAGGTGTTTCGAACCGATCCATGGGGTCTCTTGTCAGCTCAGGAATGACCTCCCAGAACATAAAGTAAAACCACCCCGGTTGCAGCAACGATGGCGATGTTCAGCGCCACCAGGCCGAAGGCGAAGCGGATCAGCCCATGCTCTTCATCGCGGTTGGCGGCAGCCAGCCCGGTGATCAGCGACAGGATCGACAGCGAGCCCAGCGCACCATGCCCGGCGGCGCTGTTGACCATCGCCGCCAGCCACGGCCCGTAGTCGCTGCCCAGGGCGGCGATCGACGGCATCACCAGAGTGTTGCCGCCCACGTTGGAGCCGGTGACGTAGCCCGCGATACCCGCCAGCAGCGCCACGGTCGGCGCCAGGGAAATCCCCGACAGCGATTGCAGGGCGCGCTGCGCCTCGACCAGAAAGCCCGCGTTGACCATCACCTGCGACAGCAGCAGGAACAGGAAGATGGTCGCCACCGGGAACTTGGCGCGCTTGAGCAGCGAAGCCCACGGGAAGCTGCCGTCGGCGCGCTGGCGCAGGGTCATCAGCACGGTGACGATCAGCAGCGCCAGCCCCGGCGAAGCCAGCGGCTTCCACGAAACATGCTCGCCCTTGATCACCCACAGGCCATCCCAGCCCGACAGTACGAACAGCGCGCGCGAGGCGACGATCACCCCCAGCAGCGCCAGGTACGGCCAGGCTGCCGCCGGCCAGCGCACCAGGCGCTTGCGCTGCAGGTACGAAATCACCAGGCCCACGGCGGCCACGGTCAGCCCCGCCAGCACGCCCGATACCTCAGGCCCGACGAAGCGGTTGATGCCGTACAGCACCGCGCTGAACAGCACCGATACCGCACACAAGCCCAGCCACGGCAGGGCGCTGCGAATGCCGGCCTGCCACAGGGCGATGCCTGCCAGCACCAGGAACACCGGCGCGCTGATCAACGCCGAATGGCTGCCCAGCTCGTTGGCCGGCAGATGGGTGAGCAAGCCGCCGATCACCGTGGCCAGGCCCAGGGTGCCCCACGGCATGATGACCATGCCGGCCAGGGCGATCTTCATCCCGGCCTGGCGCGAAAACAGCCCCATCAGCAGCGGCACGGTGGCGATCAGCGAGACGCCGAAGCCGGTCATCGCTTCCAGCAGCGGCGCCAACCCCAGCACGATGAAGATCACCTGCGCCGGTGGCTTCCAGCCCAGCTCGCGCACCCAGGCACCGATGGCCTGCGGCGCGCCGCCGCGCTCCACCAGAATGACGAAGGCCAGCCCCGGCACGATCACGCAGGCGGTGCTGAGGAACAGGATCATCGTGTCCTTGATGATCGCCGAGCTGGCGGCGGCCGACAGTGGCGCCGCGGCGCCCATGCCCCACAGCAGGAAGACAACCGCGACGCCGGCCAGCGCTGCCTGCACCGGCGGGCGACGCACCAGCAGGATCAGGGCGATCACCAGGCCGATGGGCGACATTTGCAACAAGAGAGCAGCCATGTGCTGTGTTCCTTAATCGTGGGTCTGACCGCTGTACTCGGTGGCGCGCATCGAGGGACGGTCGCAGAAACGCTGGTACCAGGCGTTCAGGCGCGGGTGCTGGGCGAAGTCGCCAAGCTCGCGGAACACGATCCAGTCCAGGGCGGTGCCCAGGGCCACGTGGCCAACGTTCAGCGGGCCGTCGAGTTCGACTTGTTGTTCGAGGTAGCGGTACGACTCTTCGAGCTTGTGCTTCTGGCCCTCGCCATAGGCCGGGTAGCGCAGGTGCGCCGGGCGGCGCTCGACTTCCCAGCGCAGCTTGATGCCGACATCGCACAGGCCCTGGGCCAGCGCCTGCAGGCGCAGGGCCTGGTAGCGCTCGGGGCCTTGCAGCGGGATCAGCTTCGGCCCCTGGTGCAAGGTGTCGAGGTAGTCGCAGATCACGATCGAGTCGAACAGCGCCTCGCCCTCGGGCAGCATCAGCACCGGCACCTTGCCCAGCGGGTTGGCCTGGTAGATGGTCTCGTTGCGGGTAGTCGGGCTGGTCTCGTGGTGGATCACCTCCAGGCGTTCGGCGAGCCCGAGCTCATGGGCCATCACCAGCACCTTGCGGGCGTAGGGCGAGTGGGTCTGGTAGTAGAGCTTCATGGGGCGGTCCTTGTGTCGAGGATGGCCGAGGCGGCCTTGTGGGCGTCGATGAACAGCCGCGACGGCGCGCCGGCCGAGGTGACGTAGTGGTTGTAGTAGCACGAGCCCTCGGCCAGCGGCCCGAGCACCCAGAGGTTGCGCACCGGTTCGCCGCTGCTGGCGTGAGGGTGGCAGGCCGCGTCGACATCGATGCCATCCAGGCCCGGCACATCGGTGCGCGGGCGGATCAGGCCAAGCCGCGCCAGGTCGCGCACCGGGGCGCAGTCGCTGTCGTGCACGCCGCTGCCCTGCACGTAACCGGCCACGCGCCGGTAAGGCTTGGCGGCTGGCACGGCGCCCGGCGGCAGGAAGGTCAGCAGCCCGGCGTCGCTGAGGGCCAGCAGGTCGGCGTGGCGTTCCTTCTGCGGCCCGGCCACCAGGCGGTTGATCGCCTTGTGCCAGCGGCCGTAGAACTGCCGGTGCGAAGCCTCGGTGAGGCCGTCGAAGTCGACTGCCTCGCGCAGCCGGTCACGCAGGTCGCGCCACACCTCGATGGCTGCCTTGGCCGGCGATTCGGCGCGGCCGATGCGGGCCTCGTGCAGGTCGGCCTCGATGGCGTCGTAGATCCACGCATGGTAGTTGTGCGCGTTCACCTGCGCCGGCAGGCTGTGCAGGATCAGCGCCTGCGGGTCGATGGCGCCGGACAGCGCCTCGTAGTGACGCAGCAGGCTTTCGCTCTCGCGGGTATCGGTGGGCGTTTGCAGGCTGACGGTGCGCAGTTGCTCCAGCACTTCACGGTGGCGCGCCGGGTCGGTCTTGGCGTGCAGCACCGCCATGCCGGCCGCGCGCATTTCCAGGAGCATGCGCGGCAGCACGTCACGCTCGAAGTCCAGCTGGCCGTTCGGCGCCTGCTGGCGCAGCGCATCGATATGGGTGCTGGTGAGGAAGATCGGCTTGTGTCGTGGCGCCCGGGTCAGGCCATTGGGGCGCGCGCGGAACGGCAGGCCGTCACGCGACTGGATATAGATCACCGGCTCCTTGCCGGATGGGAAGTACACATGGCTGGCGTCGGCCATGCGGTGGTAGGCGCCACCTCGGCCAGCGGTCAGCGCCGCCAGGGTATCCATCGCCCCCAGGCCCAGCCCTTCGAGCAGCACGGCTTCGCCGGCGGCGATGCTGTCGAGGCTGCCCGGCAGCGGGTAGATATCACCCACCCGGCCTTCCTCGTCTGTCCGCACCCGCCCGGTATGGCCGACGGTCAGGATCAAGCGGTCCACGGTCACAAAGTCGCCCGACGGCAGCTTGAGCTGGTAGGCCTGTTGCGCATCGGTGCGCAGGCCTACCACCGGGTGCGGGTGCAGGCGTACCGCCACCCAGGCTGGCGCGCTTCTCAGGATGCGCGAGAAGGCGTCGGCCAGGTAGGCGCCGAGCAGCCGGCGCGGGAGGAAGTCCTCCGGCTCCACCGCGCGCCCGTCGTCGGCCACCAGGCCGGTCTTCGGGTCGACCTTGACCCCCTCGGCCCGGCACCACTCCAGAAAATCCGGGCCCGAGCGTTCGCGGGCATCGTGCAGGGTGCCGAAGGCCGCCGCGTCGGGGTACACCCCGAGTTGCCCGGCCACGGTGTTGAGCAGCAGGTAGTCCGGTTGGTTGGGCCAGTGGGCACCTGTGCCGAACACGTTGGGGTCGAAGATGTCGATCAGCAGCGGCTGTTGCGGGCGGGTTTCGGCGATGCTCAGCAGGCGCTCGAAGATCGACAGCCCGCGCGAGCCGCAGCCCACCAGGCCGATGTGCAGGGGCTTGCTCACCATCTGCGCTCCTCCCCGAAGAACGACGGCACGGCGACAGCCGAGCCTTGCTCGAGGGCCACGTCATGGATACGCCGGCCCAGGGCCAGGTCGAGGATGCCCATGCCGAACGGCGAATAGATCAGGGGTTTGTCACGGTTAACCTGCAGTTCGCCGCGCAGGATCTGCGCCACGGTGCCGGTGACGAAATCACGGTGGCCGAAGCGCTGCTCGGCCAGGTGCGGCGAGGTGTTGGCCTTGAGGCAGTGGCTGACGTCGTCGAAGTAGTTGTAGCTGGCGGCGACGATGCCGGCATCGATGTCGCGCAGCGAGATGTTCAGCACGATCTGACCTGGGCGGAAGGTGTCGTCGCCGCTGACGTAGGGGGTGCCGGCGCTGGTGGCGAACACCACGATATCGGCCTTGAGCGCTTCTTCCAGCGACCACAGTTGCACCTGCGGCAGGCCCAGTTGCTCACCGAAACCGGCCAGTGCCTCGGCCGACTCGCGGTTGAGGTCATGCACGCCGACCTGGCCGAACGACCAGTCGTCGCCGATGAAGGTGTCGAGGATGTTGCGGGCGATCACGCCGCCGCCAATGATCGACAGGCTACCGGCACGCTTTTGTTTGTCATTGAGCAGCCAGGCGCCCAGCACGGCCGAGGCGGCGGTGCGCACGGCGCTGATCAGCGCGCCTTCGAGCAGCGCGTAGGGGTAGCCGGTTTGTGGGTCGTTGAGGATCAGTACCGCCGAGGCCCGTGGGATGCCGGCGTGGATGTTGTCCGGGTAGCTGGCGATCCACTTGATGCCCGATACCGACTGTTCGCCCTGTTTGTCGACGATCGCCGCCGGCAGGGCAATGATGCGGTTGGCCGGCTCTTCGGGGAAACGCAGGAAGTAGCTGTCCGGGTTGACGGTTTCGCCGCGCTCATGGGTGAGGTAGGTCTGCGCGACCACCTCGATGGCCTCCTGGCGCATGCCGGCAAGGATGTCCTTGACGGTTGCGCCGGGGATCACGTGGAACGGGGGAATCGAAGCTTGTGCGGTCATGACTGGTTACGCCGTAAGGGAGAGAGGGAATTCGGGGAACAAGGGTTGCAGCGCGTCCGGGCCCAAGCGTTGGCTGACCCAGTCGTCTGAATAGAGGGTTTCCAGGTAGCGCTCGCCCATGTCCGGGGAGATCGCCACCACCACATCGTCCGGGCGGATCTGCGCTGCCCACTGCTGCACGCCGGCCAGCACCGTGCCGGTGGAACCACCGAACAGCAGGCCGTAGCGCTGCGCCAGCCAGCGGCATACCTGGACCGTGCGCACCTCGGGCACGGTGAGGAAGGCGTGGATATCGCTGGGCTCGTAGATCTCGGGGCGGCGGCTGGTGCCGAGCCCCGGGATATGGCGGGTGCCGCCGGGCAGGCCGAAGGTCACCGAACCGACCGAGTCCACCGCGATCACCTTGGTGCGCGGGTGGTGGTCGGCGAAGTAGCGCTTGCAGCCCATCAGCGTGCCGGTGGTGCCAGCGCCGACGAACAGGTAGTCGACATGCCCGAACTTCTCGGCGATGGCCCGCGCGGTGGCGTTGTAGTGGGCCAGCGGGTTGTTCGGGTTCTGGTACTGGTTGAGCCAGATGTAGTCGGGGTTCTGCGCGACCATCTGTTCGATCAGGCGGATGCGCGAGTAGAGGAAACCACCGTTCTCGTCGCGCTGGTCGACCACGATCACCTGCGCACCCAGGGCCTGGATCAGTTTGCGGTTGGGCGCCGAAGTGTTCGGGTCGATGACGCAGACGAACTGGTAGCCCTTGGCCGCGCAGACCATCGCCAGGGCCACGCCGAGGTTGCCCGACGAGGATTCGATCAGCCGCGTTCTGGGGGTGATCAGCCCACGGCTTTCCAGGTCGGCGACGATTGCGTGGGCGGTCTTGAGCTTGATGGAGCCGGCCGGGTTCAGGCCCTCGATCTTCAAGTGCACCTTGGCACTGCACAGCTGATCGACCTGGATGTAGTTATTTTCGTTTATCAGTTGCTTGATCATTAGGGCATCCCTGTCAGATTTCCTGAATGAAGCGGGCCGTCCGCCGTTGGGGCGGCAGGCTTTGAAGTAACGGGGCAGCAGGGAAGTGAGGTACCGGGTGGTAGCGCTTGCCTGTTCTACGGTTATCTACAAACGCGCTTTCCATCCGTGGAAACGATGTTGCTCATGATGTTGGGGTTGGTATGCAACTGCGCGCCGGCTGGGTGTGCCTGGCGCTGCGGGAGTGATGGTGCGGGGCTGGGAGGGGAGGGCGACAGATACAGAAAATCGGGATTTTTCAATACAGGGGAAGGCGGCTAGCGGGAGCCTGGCTTGCTCAAAATCAGAATGCCTTGCGCGATCCCTGTGGGAGCTGGTTTACCCGCAAATCAGGCGACGCGGTGCATGGCACCGGCTACGCCGGTGATCGCCGGCAAGCCGGCTCCCACCTCGACCGGGCGAACCCAAGCTGTGGGAGCTGGCTTGCCAGCGATGCGGCCAGTACAGGCACTTTAGGACAGGACAGTTGTTCCCACAGTGCAGGGCAGTGTTCGAGTGAAAGTTATCGCGGTGGAAGCAGCCGGGCCCGGCAAGCCTCGAGAATTTCATCCGCCAACGGCGAATCATCCGGGCAGGCGCGGGACAGCGCGATGGCCCCCACCAAGGTGGCAATCACGCTCAAGCGCCGGGCACGCTGGGCCTTTTCATCGGCAGCATCGATTGGCCCGCCGGCCGCCTGCAGCGTCTGCAGCAACTGCTCCAGCCCTTGGGCAAACACCGCCTTGACGGCCTCGGGCTGGCGCGCCGCATCGTTGCTCAGCGCCGCCAGGGTGCAGCCTTGCGCCGGATTGTCGCGGTGCTCCCTGGACAGGTACTGGCCCAGGTAGTCCGCCAGATCGACCCCTTCGCTGCGCGCCGCGCTGCTGGCCAGGCCACAAGCTGCTGCCTCGGCCATGAGGTCGGCCTTGGAGCCGAAGTGCTTGTAGAACCCACCATGGGTGAAACCGGCAGCGGCCATCAGGTCGGCCACACCGACCCCGTCATACCCCCGCTCGCGAAACAGCGAGGAAGCCGTTTCGACAATGTGCGCGCGGTTGGCTTGGGCTTGTGCCTTGGTGACTTTCATGGCGGGCGACTCCTGCACCGGGATGGTGGGGCTCATCATACATTGATGTTGTTCATCATCAAAACGTTGACACGGTTAGATTATGACCGTAATCATAATGGCAGGCCCACCCAACCTTGAGGATCTACCCATGAGTGCCTTGCCTACCGTTCTTGTCACCGGCGCTTCCAGCGGCATCGGTGCCACCTATGCCGAACGCTTCGCCCAGCGCGGCCACGACCTGGTACTGGTCGCCCGCGATCAGGCCCGGCTGGAAGCCCTGGCCGATCGTCTGCATGAGCAATTTGCCGTCGCGGTCGAGGTGCTGGTCGCCGACCTGACGCAGGAAGATGCCCTGGCCAAGGTCGAAGCCCGTTTGCGTGAAGATGGCCGCATCGGTGTACTGATCAACAACGCAGGCCAAGGCCAGTCGGGCGGTTTCCTCGGGCAGAACGGCGAAAGCCTCGAACGCCTGATCGGCCTCAACGTCACCGCCGTCACCCGCCTGGCGGCCGCCATCGCCCCGCGTCTGGCCGAGCAGGGCAGTGGTGCGATCGTCAACATCGGTTCGGTGGTGGGGCTGGCACCGGAGCTGGGCATGACGGTGTATGGCGCTACCAAGGCCTTCGTGCAGTTCCTGTCCCAGGGGCTGGCGCTGGAACTGGGGCCAAAGGGTGTTTATGTGCAGGCCGTGCTGCCGGCAGCGACCCGTACCGAAATCTGGTCACGCTCCGGGCTGGACATCGATTCTCTGCCTGAAGTGATGGAGGTACAGGATCTGGTCGATGCCGCCCTGGTGGGCTATGACCGGCGCGAGGCGATCACTATCCCGCCGTTGCAGCACGCCGAGCGCTGGGCGGCGCTGGACGGTGCGCGGCAGATGTTGATGGGGGATTTGCGCCAGTCCCAGGTGGCTGAGCGTTATCGCGCCGTGTAGCGGGCCAGGTTCATAGCCCCTCGCCAAGATACAGCCGGTGTGCCTCGCCAATCCGCGCACTGGCTGTGGCAGGCACACCCGCTTCCCTGGCAAAGCGTGGCCACTGTGCGATCACTAGCTTTCATCCTTGTGGGGGTTCTGGCCACCAATGAGCGAGGGCTTTCCAATCGGGGTTTTGCCGGTGTGTTCAGGCGCCGGCTGGGTTGCCCGTGTAACTGTCGCTCGCTGCCTTTGCTTGCCCTGCATTTTCGCCAGCTGCAAGGGGCTGCTTCTGACTTCCTCGATCAGGCTGGCGAGGCGCTCCAACTCCCCAAGCACCCGCAGCACGGCGATTACATTGACCAAGGTGCCTTTGCCGGCCGTGAGCTTGCGGTAGGTCTCCCGAGAGATCCCGGCTTCATGGGCAACGATGTCCTGGCCGATATTACGCTTCAAGCGGATCGCTTCAATGCGCTGGCCGATCTCACGGGCGATGGCGTCGTCGGTCATTGATGTGGCTTTCATAACGCCTGGAATCCTATGTTTAAAAGGCCGTTATCGATCTCTTTGCCCAGAATCTCAGGCGTTGAAAAGCGATTTTTGAAGGTGGCTCTGATGTTTTATAAAGCCTGCATAAGTAGGCGTTATGCGGTTTTTACCGCTTTTGAGCCAAGTATTCTAGGCGTTAGTGTTAGAGGGTTGGCGGGGCGGTTTCGCTGCCTTCCTCTACGGCAATTGGTTTCGTGGAGTACGGTTTATCGACGCGGGCGTCCCGCAGTGGCCAAGCCTGCCAACACCTTTTCCAGTTTCACCACCGCGGCCTTCATCTCGGCGGTCGTTTGAGCGGCAAACCCCATCAGCAAGCCCACATCGTTCCTCGGCACCGCATACAGGCCGCCCAGCCCGAGCAGGTCGATCCCCACCCCGCGCGCAGCCCTGACCACGGCGTCTTCAGGCAAGGCCTGGACGAAGTGGCAGGGCATCTGCAGCCCCCCGGCCGGGATCTGCGGCACGAGAAATGCCGCCAGGTGCCGCTGAATGAGATCCGCCAGCACATCGCGCCGCTCGGCGTAGAGCCCGGGCATGGCCCGCACATGGGCGTTGAAGTGGCCGCCCTCCATGAACCTGGCCAGGGTCAGCTGGGCGATGGAGGCGTTATGCCCGTCCTGCAGGGTTCGGGCGGCGGTCATCGGCGCGACGAGTTGCGGCGGCAGCAGCAGGTAGCCGATGCGCAGCCCGGCGAACAGCGATTTGGTGAAGGTGCCGATGTACAACGTGCGGTCATGCGGGTCCAGGCCCTGCACGCAGGCGGTGGGGCGGCCGGCGTAGTGGAACTCGCTGTCGTAGTCGTCCTCGATGATCCAGGCCTGTTGCTGGCGCGCCCACTCGATCGCCAGCAGGCGCCGGTCCAGCGACAGGGTCGCGCCGGTCGGGTATTGGTGGGAGGGGGTGAGGAACAGCGCCCGGGCGTCCGGCGCGAGCCGGGCCATGGCGTCCACCTGCAGGCCGTGCTCATCCACGGGTACTGGTACGCCTGCCAGGCCCGCCGCAGTGATGGCCTTGCGGGTGCCCTGGTACAGCGGGTCCTCGACCAGCACTTTGTCGTCGGCGTCCATCAGCACCTGGGCGCACAACCCCAGTGCCTGCTGCGAACTGGTGAGGATCAGGATGCGCTCGGCGGATGCCTGGGCGCCGCGCTCTAGGTTGAGGTAATCGGCGATTGCCTTGCGCAGCGGGGCCATGCCCTGTGGCTCGCTGTGCTCCAGCGCCCGTGTGCCGTATTCCTTGTACACCTGCCGCTCCAGCTTCTCCCAGATGGCCAGGGGGAAGTGCCGGGTTTCGGCCACGCCGGGGGCGAAGGGGCGGGGCGACTGGAAGTTATGGACGCCGCCGCTGTGCAGAATCGCCGTGCCTCGGCGGCTCAACTGCACAGGGGCTTCGCTGTGTGCCGGGCGCTGGCGCTTGCGCAGCGGCAGGCACCGGGCCCGTTGCGACACGAAGCTGCCGCTGCCTACGCGCCGCTCGATGAAGCCTTCGGCGTGTAACTGGCTGTAGGCCGACTCCACGGTATCCCGCGACACACCCAGGGACTGGGCCAGCGGGCGCGAGGCGGGCAGCGCCTTGCCCACTGGCAGTGCGCCGTCGAGGATCAACTGGCGGATCGCCCGCTGGATGCGCACATGCAAGGCCAGCGCGTTGTGGGCGGGGTCGTTGATCCAGGCTTTTACCGATTCCAGTTGTGCGTGTTTGAACATTGGCCTGATTCCCTGGCTGATGGTTCTGATTTAGGGCTGCTAATGCTGGGGCCGCTTCGCAGCCCTTTCGCGACACAAGGCCGCTCCTACAGGCGACCGCGAACCCCTGTAGGAGCGGCCTTGTGCCGCGAAAGGGGCGCAAAGCGCCCCCGGCAATCTCAAGCCTTACCCCTACCCGGAACCTCAAAGTGGTCTGGCTTTTACCAAGTAATTGGCAGGTAAAAACCAACCATTTATCCGCTATAAAACCCAGGCCCGCAAGCAGCCGCCAAGGAAGGCATGCGCTACGGGCAGGCCGGCCCCTCACTCATTCACGCTGTCGTGTCCAAAAGGGTTCCAACAATGACCACCACCCAACTTCCCGTTTTCGTTCGCCGAGTGAAGCAAGCCGATCTGCAGCCCTGGTGCGATTACTGGGCGCAATACCAGGCCTTCTACCAAGTGGACCTGGGCCCAGCCATCACCGAGCGCACCTGGGCCCGCTTCTTCGACCCGGCCGAGCCCATGCACTGCGCCGTGGCCACCGACGGGGAGCAGATCTTCGGCTTCGTCCACTACGTGTTCCACCGTTCGACCTGGGGGCGCAACGACTTCTGCTACCTGGAAGACCTGTTCGTGTGCCCGAGCGCACGGGGCCGGACGGTCGGCAAACGGCTGATCGAGTTCGTCCAGGACCAGGCCCGGCAGCAGCAGTGCGACCGGTTGTACTGGCATACCCAGGAGA
This sequence comes from Pseudomonas sichuanensis, assembly GCF_024749065.1. Lineage (NCBI taxonomy): Bacteria > Pseudomonadati > Pseudomonadota > Gammaproteobacteria > Pseudomonadales > Pseudomonadaceae > Pseudomonas > Pseudomonas sichuanensis. The sequence goes on from NZ_CP087185.1 coordinate 1,384,600, forward strand.
CCAACCGGACTGCGCAGCGGTTGTATGACTGGATTGCCGAGAAGCCGGGGGTGATCGAGTATCGGATGCCGTTGGATGTCGCCCATTAAGTCCATTGTGAGCAGATAAGGGCGTGGGAGCGGGCTTGCCCCGCGAAGGATGGCACTGGCTTCGCGGTGTAAGCCCCAGCGGCGAATCTGCTCCTACGCTTTGCTGCAGCTTTGCCTTGATCAGCAAGGGGGATTAGCCGGGAAGGTAGTCAGCCTCTGGAGGGGCGGGCTGATATCGAATTCGGCCAGATTGATGAAGCCGGTTGCACGCGCAGCTTGTTCCAAGTCATCTGCATTGATGTAGATCTTTATCAGGCCTGCCGGGATCTGATCCTTGATGGTGCTTTTGCCGGAGCCGTTGGGTCCGGCAAAAAAACGCAGTTTAGGTGCCCCCATCGATCTTGCGAACGGTAAGGACCTGGCCTTTCTGGACCCTGCGGCGCGGCCTGGATTCGACCAACACCTCAACCTGCCCGTCAGCATGGGTTGCTACGATTCGATCCTGCTCGACGGTAACCACGGTGTGCCCTGCTGCGACGGCGCGGTAGTAGGCAAGGCGCGTAGCAGCCGCTGCCATTTTTGGAATCTGGCATTCCAAATGTTCGAGTGCTGCGTCGCTGAGCTGTTTTTTCTGAACGGTTGCCATGGGTTCTCCTGGCCAGTGCAAGCTATGAGCGCATCGCTCTGCATCGGGTCATGTCAGTTGCGCATGCCTTCGAAGTCGCAACACTCATGATCCGCTCTAAACTCACTAACGGTCTTGCCCTCGACCACGTGACTGGCATGTTCTAGTCCGGCACATCGATGCCCTTTGTGGCGAGGGCAAGCCCTTCTTCTGCCATTCCCGCTTAGTGTGGGAGCGGGTTTACCCGCGAAGGGCCGCAGCGCGGCCCCAGGGATCTTCAATCCCCAACCCCATGCAACCGCAACGCCCGCTGCGCACATTCCTTCCAGCTCAGCTTGCGCTTTGCACTCACGGCCAAAGGCACTTCCGCCGCCATCACCACCGGCATATCCCGCATCCGTACCCAAGGCTCGCTCTGCCAATACAAAAGGCTCGCCGTATGCCCACCCGGCCAGCACATCCTGCCCAGGCGCGGCAGGTCGTCCAGCGCCGAGTCCTGCCCATCGCGCAGCACCGCCACTACCTCATGGGTCAGCCAGTGCCGCAGGTGGCGGTTCTCTGGAATGTGATGATGGGCCAGCAGGGTATAGGCCCCGGACTCGCTGACCATGGTGGTCTCGCTGTACTGGCCGTAGCGCAGCAGCTGCACGGTGCGATGCTGGTCCGGGTCGAGCTTGCGGATGCAGTGTTCGTCGAAGAAGCGACCGGTCATTCGGCCGAGTTCGTGGGCGCAGAACCAGGCTTGGGATTCGAGCCAGAGGGTATGGAGGGGGCGGTTGTGGCGGGTGAAGAGGGTGGAGGAGTAGTGGTTGTCCATCATTGGCCTTCCAGAATCAGGAGAGCCGTTGCTAACGGGAACGGGATTCCGCTGCGTGAGCGTTCTTAGCGCTTGGAGAAATTAGCGTGATTTGCTGGTGGTGTATGGACCGGACACATGGTGGACACGTGTGCGGAGACATGGTGGACACTTTTCGGCAAGCAATCTGCCGGGAATACGACCATGCCTTGGAACGCGAGAGATGCCATGAGCTTGAGAGAAGAGTTCGTTAACCTGGCCAATCACCCGGACGCCAACATGAGGGAGCTGTGCCGCCGGTTCGGCATTAGCCCTCAGACGGGTTACAAATGGCTCAACCGATTTCGACAGGACGGCCTGCCTGGCTTGCAGGAGCGCTCTCGAAAGCCGGCCGTCAGCCCTCGCAAGACTCAGCCTGGGCTAGAAGAGGAAGTGATTGCCATCCGTAAGGAGCACTCCACGTGGGGTGGCCGAAAGATCAGTCATCTGCTTGATCAGCGAATCTGTGCCAGCACCGTAACCAATGTCCTGCATCGGCATGGATTGATCACCGCAGAGGCCTCTGAGGCTGCTAAACCATGGACACGCTTTGAGCGCGAAGCCCCAAATGATCTGTGGCAGATCGATTTTAAAGGCTTCTTGGGACTGTCAGATTTTTTGTGTGCGGGCCGGTAATGGCCTGCCGCTAGGCAGGCCCTGATTCTCACCAGGTTGGCCTGATGAACCGATCTCCATACAGAATCGCAAATTGATTCATCGCGCTTTTCCAGTCATGGGCCGGTTTTCCCCAATTGGCTGTGATGTTGCGCAATCCCAGCCAAATCAGTTTGGTCGCTGCATCATCATTCGGGAAATGTCCGCGAGTCTTGATGACCTTGCGTAGCTGGGCATTGATGCTCTCGATGGCGTTGGTGGTATAGATCACCTTTCGGATGGCGGGCGGGAAAACAAAGAATGGAATCACGCGATCCCAAGCCCGTCGCCAAGCAGCCACCACCGTCGGATATTTCTCGCCCCACGGCCCGTTCTCAAACTCATCGAGTGCTTGCTCAGCCGCTTCGGCATTGATGGCTTGGTAAATCGGCTTCAGCTCCTTGGCCAGAGCCCGCCGCTTGTCCCAGGCCGCGTAGTCGAGGCTGTTGCGGATCAGGTGCACGATGCACGTCTGCAGCGTCGTTTCTGGAAACACTGCGCTGAGGGCCTCTGGCATGCCTTTGAGGCCATCGGTCACGGCAATCAGCACATCTTCGACGCCACGCTTCTTGAGGTCGTTAAAGACCTTCATCCAGAACTTCGCACCCTCGGTGTTCTCGATCCAGATGCCCAGGATATCGCGCGTCCCGTCGGGGAGAACGCCCAGGGCCAAGTAAATGGCCTTGTTGCGAACCAGACCTTCTTCGCGGATCTTCACCCGCAGCGCATCGAAGAAAATGACCGGGTACATCGGCTCCAGTGGCCGCTGTTGCCACGCGCCAATCTCTTCCATGACCTCGTCTGTCACAGAGCTGATGAAATCGGGTGAAACGTCGGTTCCATACTGCTCGGACAGGAAGGCCCGGATCTCTCTGACCGTCATTCCACGGGCGTACATGGCGATGATTTTGTCATCGAATCCGGTGTAACGGCGCTCATGCTTGGGGATCAGAATGGGCGAGAAGCTGCCGTCACGGTCCCGAGGGATATCCAGCCGTAGCGGGCCATCGCCTGTCAGCACTGTCTTGCCACTCGTGCCATTGCGCTGGTTGGTCTCATCCTCTGGGCGCTGCGCGCCCGGAGGATAGCCCAGGTGATGGCCAAGTTCGGCGTTCAGGGCCCGCTCGATCAACGCTTTCTTGAAGGCGGCAGAAGCCTCTTCGATAGCCTCTGCGGTCATCAGTGGGGTTGCGGAAAACTGTTCAAGCAGCTCTTTCGGGACCTTCGGTAACTCTCGAAGCGGTTTCTTTTTGGTTGGCATGCATGCACCTCTTACTCATGGTATGCCCGAACACAAAATTTCTGACACCCTCGGCTTCTTCCAAACGGCCCAGGGACCTTGTTATCCGCTGACGCTGATTGATGACCACTCTCGCTTCAACCTTGTGATACAGGCCTGCGCACATCAGCGCACAGGGTTGGTCATGGAGCACCTGACCGATCTATTCAGCCGGTATGGACTGCCTGCGCAGATCAACGCGGATAATGGCTCGCCCTGGGGAGCACCAAGAAATCCTGGAGAACTCACACCGCTAGGTATCTGGCTGGTTCGCCTGGGAATTCGACTGACTTTCAGCAGGCCAGGCCACCCACAAACCAATGGCAAGGATGAGCGATTCCATCGGACGCTCAAGGCCGAGGTACTGACAGGGCGCAGCTTTCGGGATCTGCGAGAAGCGCAGGAAGCTTTCGACCTCTGGCGGGGCATCTACAACTACAAGCGTCCTCATCAGCAACTGGACTACAAAGTGCCGGCAGATCGCTACCAGATGAGCAGGCGGGCTTTCCCAAGCCGTCTACCGACCATTGAATACGGTCCCGACGATATTCTGGTGAAGCCCTACAGCAGTCAGTTCCGCTTCAAGAAGCGCTCATTTCGGATAGCGAAGGCGCTAGCGGGCTATGTGTTAGCGCTCCGCCGTAGCGATCAAGGAGCTGACCATTTTGATGTTTACTTCTGCCAACACAAGCTGCGAACCATCGACTTCAACAACCCCGACGGTAAGCGATAATGTGTCCACCATGTCCCCGCACAGGTGTCAACGATGTCTCAAGTCCATACATGGTGGTAAAAAGTGGCAAATCTGTAGGGCGCTTCTTGATTTGATATCAGATGTTTGAGGGCATTTGAGTGAGGGTGTCAGAAATTTTGTGTTCGGGCATACCATGAGTAAGAGGTGCATGCATGCCAACCAAAAAGAAACCGCTTCGAGAGTTACCGAAGGTCCCGAAAGAGCTGCTTGAACAGTTTTCCGCAACCCCACTGATGACCGCAGAGGCTATCGAAGAGGCCTCTGCCGCCTTCAAGAAAGCACTGATCGAGCGAGCCCTGAACGCCGAACTGGGTCATCACCTGGGCTATCCACCGGGCGCGCAGCGCCCAGAGGATGAGACCAACCAGCGCAATGGCACGAGTGGCAAGACTGTACTGACAGGCGATGGCCCGCTACGGCTGGATATCCCTCGGGACCGTGACGGCAGTTTTTCGCCCATCCTGATCCCCAAGCATGAGCGCCGTTACACCGGATTCGATGACAAAATCATCGCCATGTACGCCCGTGGAATGACGGTCAGAGAGATCCGGGCCTTCCTGTCCGAGCAGTATGGAACCGACGTTTCACCCGATTTCATCAGCTCGGTGACAGACGAGGTCATGGAAGAGATTGGCGCGTGGCAACAGCGGCCACTGGAGCCGATGTACCCGGTCATTTTCTTTGATGCACTGCGAGTGAAGATTCGCGAAGAAGGCTTGGTGCGCAACAAGGCCATTTACTTGGCATTGGGCGTTCTCCCCGATGGGACGCGCGATATCTTGGGCATCTGGATCGAGAACACTGAGGGTGCAAAGTTCTGGATGAAGGTGTTTAACGATCTCAAGACACGTGGCGTCGAGGATGTGCTGATTGCCGTGACCGATGGCCTCAAAGGCATGCCGGAGGCCCTCAGTGCCGTGTTTCCAGAAACGACGTTGCAGACGTGCATTGTGCACCTGATCCGCAACAGCCTGGACTTCGCAGCCTGGGACAAGCGGCGAGCTCTGGCAAAGGAGCTGAAACCGATTTACCAAGCCATCAATGCCGAAGCGGCTGAGCAAGCACTCGATGAGTTTGAGAACGGGCCATGGGGCGAGAAATATCCGACGGTGGTGGCTGCTTGGAGGCGCGCCTGGGATCGAGTGATTCCATTTTTCGTCTTCCCTCCGGCCATTAGGAAGGTGATTTACACCACCAACGCCATTGAGAGCATCAACGCCCAGCTACGTAAGGTGATCAAGACTCGCGGGCATTTCCCGAATGATGATGCAGCGACCAAACTGATTTGGCTGGGATTGCGCAACATAACAGCCAATTGGGGAAAACCAGCCCATGACTGGAAAAGCGCGATGAATCAATTTGCGATTCTGTACGGAGATCGGTTCATCAGGCCAGCCTGGTGAAAATCAGGGCCTGCCTAACGGCAGGCCGTTACCGGCCCGAACACAAAAAAACTGACAGTCCCATTTGAGTGCTATTGCATGAGGGGCACCAAGTGTTCGCCACAGGATCCCCGACGAACACCTTTCGTTCCTCACGCAAATACTTTGAAAGCGAACGCAATAAAAAAGGCTGCCCGAGGGCAGCCTTCTGGAGTGGTCGGACAAACTAGTCCCAGCTCAGCGCACCACCAGTCTGATACTCAATAACCCGAGTCTCAAAGAAGTTCTTCTCCTTCTTCAAGTCCATGATCTCGCTCATCCAAGGGAACGGGTTGGTAGTCCCCGGATACTCTTCCTTCAACCCAATCTGGGTCAAACGACGGTTAGCGATGAACTTGAGGTAATCCTCCATCATCGCCGCGTTCATCCCCAGTACGCCGCGTGGCATGGTGTCGCGCGCATATTCGATCTCCAGCTGAGTCCCCTGCAGGATCATCTGGGTAGCCTCTTCCTTCATCGCGGCATCCCACAGGTGCGGGTTCTCGATCTTGATCTGGTTGATCACGTCGATGCCGAAGTTCAGGTGCATGGACTCGTCACGCAGGATGTACTGGAACTGCTCGGCAACGCCGGTCATCTTGTTGCGGCGGCCCATGGACAGGATCTGGGTGAAGCCGCAGTAGAAGAAGATGCCTTCCAGTACGCAGTAGTAGGCGATCAGGTTGCGCAGCAGCTCTTTGTCGGTCTCGACGGTGCCGGTGTTGAACTCCGGGTCCGAGATGGCGCGGGTGTACTTCAGGCCCCAGGCCGCCTTCTTAGCGACCGACGGGATCTCGTGGTACATGTTGAAGATCTCGCCTTCATCCATGCCCAGCGACTCGATGCAGTACTGGTAGGCGTGGGTGTGGATCGCCTCTTCGAAGGCCTGGCGCAGGATGTACTGGCGGCACTCGGGGTTGGTGATCAGGCGGTACACGGCCAGGGCCAGGTTGTTGGCAACCAGCGAGTCGGCGGTGGAGAAGAAGCCGAGGTTGCGCATCACGATGCGGCGCTCGTCTTCGGTCAGGCCGTCCATGCTCTTCCACAGGGCGATGTCGGCGGTCATGTTGACCTCTTGCGGCATCCAGTGGTTGGCGCAGCCGTCGAGGTACTTCTGCCAGGCCCAGTCGTACTTGAACGGGACCAGTTGGTTGAGGTCGGCGCGGCAGTTGATCATGCGCTTTTCGTCAACGGCGACGCGGGCCGAGGAGCCTTCCAGCTCGGCCAGGCCTTCGGCGATGTCCAGGGCGTCCAGGGCAGCCTTGGCGCGCTTGACGGCGTCGGAGTCCGAGGCGGTGGCGGCGCGGGCTTCCAGGGCGGCGGCACCGCCGGCGCTGTCGAGCTTGTCCAGGGTGGCGGCTGCGGCGGCTTGTGCGCCGGTGTTGCCCTTGGCGGCTACTTCGCCGTCTTCTTTATCGAATTCGTCCCAGCTCAGCATGGTGAGTTCTCCTGCTTGAGGGCCATCTTGAGTATGGCCGGTGGATCTTGGTTGCGGTGCTTTGGCCCCGGATGGGGTACTGCAGTGCACGCAAATCTGAATGCCCTTTGAGGGGCTGGCCCGGGTATTGGCGCCCGGGCCTATTGTGTTTGGCTGTGGGGCAGGGGGCGGCAGCGCCGGCCTCTTCGCGGGTAAACCCGCTCCCACAGGGTTCCGTGTGGCTACACGAAAAAAGAGGCTTCCCGGGGGAAGCCTCAGCCAAGCCTTACTGGCAGGCTTCGCAATCCGGCTCGTCGATGGCGCAAGCCTTCGGTACCGGGGCTGGGCCCGCGGCCTGGACCGGGGCGCTGTCGCCACCGCTCGACACGGCGTTGAGCTTGCCGGTGTTGATGGTCGACTTCTCGGTGCTGGTCGCGGCCAGGGCACGGAGGTAGTAGGTGGTCTTCAGACCACGGTACCAGGCCATGCGGTAGGTTACGTCCAGCTTCTTGCCCGAGGCGCCGGCGATGTACAGGTTCAGCGACTGGGCCTGGTCGATCCACTTCTGGCGACGGGAGGCGGCATCGACGATCCACTTGGTCTCGACTTCGAACGCGGTGGCGTACAGGTCTTTGAGCTCTTGCGGGATACGCTCGATCTGCTGCACCGAACCGTCGTAGTACTTCAGGTCGTTGATCATCACCGAGTCCCACAGGTCGCGAGCTTTCAGGTCGCGCACCAGGTACGGGTTGATCACGGTGAACTCGCCCGACAGGTTCGATTTCACGTACAGGTTCTGGTAGGTCGGCTCGATGGACTGCGACACGCCGGTGATGTTGGCGATGGTCGCGGTCGGCGCGATGGCCATGATGTTCGAGTTACGAATACCTTTTTGCACGCGGGCACGGACCGGTGCCCAGTCCAGGCTTTCGGTCAGGTCGACGTCGATGTACTTCTGGCCACGGGCTTCGATCAGGATCTGTTGCGAATCCAGCGGCAGGATGCCTTTGGACCACAGCGAACCCTGGAAGGTCTCGTAGGCGCCGCGCTCGTCGGCCAGGTCGCAGGAGGCCTGGATCGCGTAGTAGCTGACCGCTTCCATCGACTTGTCGGCGAACTCGACGGCAGCGTCGGAGCCGTAGGCGATGTGCTGCAGGTACAGGGCGTCCTGGAAGCCCATGATGCCCAGGCCGACCGGGCGGTGCTTGAGGTTCGAGTTACGCGCCTGCGGCACCGAGTAGTAGTTGATGTCGATCACGTTGTCGAGCATGCGCACGGCGGTGTTCACGGTGCGTTGCAGCTTGGCGGTGTCCAGCTTGCCGTCGACGATGTGGTTCGGCAGGTTGATCGAGCCCAGGTTGCAGACCGCGATCTCGTCCTTGTTGGTGTTCAGGGTGATCTCGGTGCACAGGTTCGAGCTGTGGACCACGCCCACGTGCTGCTGCGGGCTGCGCAGGTTGCACGGGTCCTTGAAGGTCAGCCACGGGTGGCCGGTCTCGAACAGCATCGACAGCATCTTGCGCCACAGGTCTTTGGCCTGGATGGTCTTGAACACCTTGATCTTGTTGTACTCGGTCAGGGCTTCGTAGTACTCGTAGCGCTCTTCGAAGGCCTTGCCGGTCAGGTCGTGCAGATCAGGTACTTCGCTTGGCGAGAACAGGGTCCACTTGCCGTCATCGAAGACGCGCTTCATGAACAGGTCAGGGATCCAGTTGGCGGTGTTCATGTCGTGGGTACGACGACGGTCATCACCGGTGTTCTTGCGCAGCTCGATGAATTCTTCGATGTCCAGGTGCCAGGTTTCCAGGTAGGCACACACGGCGCCTTTGCGCTTGCCACCCTGGTTCACGGCAACGGCGGTGTCGTTGACGACTTTGAGGAACGGCACGACGCCTTGCGACTTGCCGTTGGTGCCCTTGATGTACGAGCCCAGGGCGCGCACCGGGGTCCAGTCGTTGCCCAGGCCACCGGCGAATTTCGACAGCATGGCGTTGTCGTGGATCGCGTGGTAGATGCCCGACAGGTCGTCCGGCACGGTGGTCAGGTAGCAGCTGGACAGTTGCGGGCGCAGGGTGCCGGCGTTGAACAGGGTTGGCGTGGACGCCATGTAGTCGAACGACGACAGCAGGTTGTAGAACTCGATCGCGCGGGCTTCTTTGTCTTTCTCTTCCAGCGCCAGGCCCATGGCCACACGCATGAAGAACACCTGCGGCAGCTCGAAGCGCACGCCATCCTTGTGGATGAAGTAGCGGTCGTACAGGGTCTGCAGGCCCAGGTAGGTGAACTGCTGGTCGCGCTCGTGGTTGATCGCCTTGCCCAGTTTTTCCAGGTCGAAGTCGGCCAGGGCCGGGTTGAGCAGTTCGAACTCGATACCTTTGGCCACGTAGGCCGGCAGGGCCTTGGCGTACAGGTCGGCCATCTCGTGGTGGGTGGCGCTGTCGGCCACGCCCAGGAAGCCCAGGCCTTCGGCGCGCAGGGTGTCCATCAGCAGGCGGGCGGTGACGAACGAGTAGTTCGGCTCACGCTCGACCAGGGTGCGGGAGGTCATCACCAGGGCGGTGTTGACGTCCTTGATGGCCACGCCGTCGTAGAGGTTCTTCAGGGTTTCGCGCTGGATCAGCTCGCCATCGACTTCGGCCAGGCCTTCGCAGGCTTCGCTGATGATGGTGTTCAGGCGCGCCATGTCCAGCGGCGCCAGGCTGCCGTCGGCCAGGGTGATGCGGATGCTTGGGTGCGGCTCGACCACGGCGCCGGTGTTGGCGCGGGTGGCGCGCTCTTTGGCGCGCTGGTCGCGGTAGATCACGTAGTCGCGGGCGACTTTCTGCTCGCCGGCGCGCATCAGGGCCAGTTCGACCTGGTCCTGGATTTCTTCGATGTGGATGGTGCCACCCGATGGCATGCGACGCTTGAACGTGGCGGTGACCTGCTCGGTCAGGCGCGCGACGGTGTCGTGGATGCGCGACGAAGCGGCAGCGGTGCCGCCTTCAACTGCGAGGAACGCCTTGGTGATGGCCACGGTGATCTTGTCGTCGGTGTAGGGGACGACAGTACCGTTACGCTTGATCACGCGCAGTTGGCCTGGGGCGGTGGCAGCCAGGTCCTGGTTGGACTCGGCCTGCGGCGCCAGAGCCTGCGGGTTCTCGCGAGTTGTGTCGGTTTGCATGGGTGGGTGTCTCCACAGTTTCTATAGTGTTCAGGCGCCTTTTGGGCGCCCACCGTTCCGTCCACTTGCCTGGTGGCCCAGGCGGGGATGCGCGTGAAGCACACGCATCCGTCCGCTCGGGCGTACCGACTTCGGGACAGACTCAGGAATAAAGGGCAATAACCTGCCGCTCCCTGGCCGAAGTCAAAGTTTTTGGGCGAACCCAAAATCTGTTGCTGATGGGGGCAGGCCTGGCCTGCAACACCCATGCCCGAACAAGGCCCTGAAAGGGCTTGCCTCGGTCGCCTCCGCAGGAGCGGTTTGGCTGCTGGAATCACGTTAAGTTCAGTAGGTGAAATTCGCTTGAATTTGCCTGTTGACTTGTGTGTGTGATTTTGCTCGAACCCCAACATCTAGTGGTTCGCTGCGATCGGGATACAAGATAATGCGGTCTGGGGGGCTTTGCAAGGCGAGCGCCTGTGGATAAGTTGTGAGTACTTTGTGTGTGATTCCTGGGTAGTCGCTGTAGGCCTTGTCCCAAGAGGTTTTCACGATTTTTCTGCGTCTCGCCGCCCCAGGGCAGTTTTTTGCGGGCGCGAACCCTATCACAAAAAATGCTTCAGCCAAGGGGTGTTTGAGGTGATTGGCAGGCGTGAGCCCGGAACGTAGTATCCGGGGGCGATGTTGCTCTTTGGTGAAAGGGAATCATCAGCACAATCAAGTTGTTGTGGTGCCTGTGCGGGCCCATCGCGGGGCAAGCCCGCTCCCACATCATGGCGTGAGCATCGTGGGAGCGGGCTTGCCCCGCGATGGGCCCGCACAAGCCTGCAGTGCCCCCGAACAAGACCAACAAAGGGTAAAGGGCCATGGATCAGCCGAACAACCGCATCCTGATCGTCGAGGACGACCAGCGCCTCGCCGAGCTCACCGCCGAGTACCTCCAGGCCAACGGCTTCGAGGTGGCGGTAGAGGGCGATGGCGGCCGCGCGGCGCGGCGAATCATCGACAGCCAGCCCGACCTGGTCATCCTCGACCTGATGCTCCCCGGCGAAGACGGCCTGAGCATCTGCCGCCGGGTGCGCGGCCAGTACGCCGGCCCCATCCTCATGCTCACCGCCCGCAGTGACGAACTCGACCAGGTCCAGGGCCTGGACCAGGGCGCCGACGACTATGTATGCAAACCGGTGCGCCCACGCCTGTTGCTGGCGCGCATCCATGCCCTGCTGCGCCGCAGCGAAGCGCCGGAGCGCCAGCAAGCACTGGCTTTCGGCCCGCTGCACATCGACCAGCGCCTGCGCGAGGCGCGCCTGGGCGGCCAGCTGGTCGAGCTGACCGGCGCCGAATTCGACCTGCTGTGGCTGCTGGCCAGCAACGCCGGGCGGGTGCTGTCACGCGAAGAAATCTTCACCTCATTGCGCGGCGTCGGTTACGACGGCCAGGACCGCTCCATCGACGTGCGCATCTCCAAGATCCGCCCCAAGATCGGCGACGACCCGATCAACCCGCGGCTGATCAAGACCCTGCGCAGCAAGGGCTACCTGTTCGTCGGCGAGGCCGCCCAGGCACCGGCCCCATGAATTCCATTTTCCTGCGCATCTATGGCGGCATGCTCGCCGTGCTGGTACTGGTGGCCGTGCTCGGCGTGCTCAGCCTGCACCTGGCCAACGAGGTACGTGCCGGCCAGCACCGTGAAGGCCTGGCCCAAGGCACCTTCAGCCTGATGGCCGACAACCTGGCGCAGCAGAACGAGGTGGAGCGCAAGCGTTCGCTGGTGATCTGGGAGCGCTTGCTGGGGGTACCGCTCGACCTGCAACCCCTGTCGGCTTTCACCCTCGATGGCGGCCAGCGTGCGCGGCTGTACCGTGACCTGGTGGTGGTGGAAAAGACCGGCCCGCATGCCGCCCGGGTGCTGCGCCGGGTCGGGCGCGAAGACCAGTTGCTGGTGGCCGAGGTCAAGCAGGTCAGCGAGCAGTTGGCGCGTGCCACCCTTTATCTGCTGGCCGACGAGCTGGTGCGTTACCCGGTCAGCGAACAGCAGAGCCGCCTGGCGCAGATCCGCCAGAGCAAGGGCTTCGGCTTCGACATCGCCCTGCAGCGCATCGAGCGCGCGGCGCTGGATGACGACCAGCGGCGCCGGGTGGAGGAGGGCGACACGGTGATGGCGCTGGGCAAGGACGGTGACTCGATCCGCGTGTTTTCGGGCTTGCCTGGCTCGCCCTGGGTGCTGGAGATCGGCCCGCTGCACCAGCTCAATCCATACCCGCCGCAGTTGCTGATCCTGATCGCCTTTCTTGGCCTGTGCCTGATCGGCCTGATGGTTTACCTGCTGGTGCGCCAGTTGGAGCGGCGCGTCTCGGGCCTGGAAGTGGCTGCCACGCGCATCGCCCAGGGCAGCCTCGATACCCGCGTGCCGGCCGGTGACGCCGACTCGGTCGGGCGCCTGGCCGAAGCCTTCAATGGCATGGCCGAGCACCTGCAGCGTTCGCTGACCATGCAGCGCGAGCTGGTGCGGGCGGTGTCCCACGAATTGCGCACGCCAGTGGCGCGCCTGCGCTTCGGTCTGGAGATGATCGAGAGCGCCAGCACCGAGCAGGCCCGGGCCAAGCACCTGGCCGGCATGGACGGCGATATCCAGGACCTGGACAAGTTGGTCGACGAGATGCTGACTTACGCCCGCCTGGAGCAGGGCGCCCCGGCCTTGCTGTTCCAGGCGGTGGACCTGGATGACCTGCTGGCCCGGGTGATCGACGAGCTGGCCCCGCTGCGCGCCGATGTGCGCGTGTTGCGCGGTGAATGCCATGGGCTGGACGGTGGCGCTGCCTGGGTCGAGGCCGAGCCGCGCTACCTGCACCGCGCCCTGCAGAACCTGGTGCGCAATGCCATGCGCCACGCCGAGTCCGAGGTGCGCCTGAGCTATCAACTCGGCCAGCAGCGCTGCCGTATCGATGTGGAGGATGACGGGCCGGGCATTCCAGAGGGGGTATGGGACCGCATCTTCACCCCGTTCACCCGCCTGGACGACAGCCGCACCCGCGCCTCAGGCGGGCATGGCCTGGGCTTGTCGATCGTGCGGCGGATCATCTACTGGCACGGCGGCCGCGCCCTGGTGGGGCGTAGCGAGCAGTTGGGCGGGGCCTGTTTCAGCCTGAGCTGGCCACGCGAGCAGCCACGGGATTAAACGCTGATCAGGCTGAGCAGGTGGCCGTCCTGCACGCAGAACTGGCCATCGAGCTCGACGCCGTGGTGCCACTGCGCCGACAGGTCGGTCAGCAGGCGCAGGCGGGCGTGGCCATCGGTGGACCATGCCAGCAGCTCGGCGTGTTCGAAGTAGAAGCGTTGTCGGGTCAGCGGGTAGAGCGTCTTGAACAGGCTTTCCTTGAGCGAGAAGGTCAGGGTCACGGCCAGGGCCTGCTGGCTGCGGTCCAGGCGTTCCAGTTCGGCGGGGGTGAGGATCTCGCCGGCCAGGCGTTCGGCACGCTCCTCGCTCAGCAGGCTTTCCTGGTCCAGCCCCAGGCCGCGGCAGGCGCCGTCGGCTGCCACCACGGCGGCGGCCCAGCCCTTGCCGTGGGTGATCGACCCGTGGATGCCGGCGGGCCAGATCGGCGAGCGGTCCTCGTGAGTGGCGGGCACATAGTCGCGGCCATCCAGGCGCTGCAGGGCCTCGCGGGCGCATACGCGGCCGGCCAGGTACTCGGCCTGGCGCTTGGCCACCGAGCGTTGCAGGCTGGCGCTTTGCGTGATGCCGGCGCGCTGGAAGTCATCGGCGGCGAGCTGGGCCGGGTCGAAGGCGCAGCTGACCAGCACCGCGCCGGGGACCGGGCGGGGCAAGGGCCAGTGGTGCTGGAGGGGGGCGCAGCAGGCGGGGAGTCTGTTCATGGAGGGTATTGTGCCAGCCGTTGGGCGGGCGGTGGAGCTGAAATTACTGGGGCTGCTTCGCAGCCCTTTCGCTGGCAAGCCAGTTCCCACAGGTATCGGTGTAGCAGTGTGGGAGCTGGCTTGCCAGCGAAAGGGCCGCAAAGCGGCCCCAGCGATTCTCAATCAAACGCCGACTTGAGGAACGCCTGCATATCCTTCCATGAGCTCTCATCCGCCGCTTTGTCATAACCAATGTCCGGCCCGCCATGCTCGCCATGGCTCAACCGATCGGCATCCGGGTTGGTAAACCCATGCTTGGCCCCCGGAATCCCGACGAACTTGTAGTCGGCCTTGGCCGCATCCATCTCTGCCTTGAATGCCGCCACCTGCTCCGGCGTGACCATGCTGTCGGCCTCGCCATGCTCCACCAGGATCTTGGCCCGGATCACGCCGGGCTTGGCCGGCGTCTGGGTGACCAGTGCGCCATGGAAACTCACCACGGCATCGAGCTTCTCGCCGCGGCGCGCGGCATCGAGCACCACCTTGCCACCGAAGCAGTAGCCCACGGCGGCCAGCTGGTGCTGCCGGGTGTTGGGCTGCAGCTTCAATAACTCCAGCCCCGCGTCGAAGCGTTTGGCGGCCGCCTGCGGGTCCTTCATCGCCGCCTTCATGAACGCCTGGGCATCCTGCGGGTGCTCGGTGTGCTTGCCGTCGCCGTACATGTCGATGGCCAGGGCGTTGTAGCCCAGCGCCGCGAAATCCCGGGCGCGGCGCTTGGCGTAATCGTTCAGGCCCCACCATTCATGCACCACGACGATACCGGGGCGTTTGCCTTCGACCGCGTCGTCATAGGCGTAGTAGCCGATCAAGGGGGTGCCGTCGGCATCCTGGTAGCGGATCTCGCGGGTCTGCACCGCTGCCTGGGCAAGGGCGGTACTGCACAACAGGGCCAGGGCAAGCAGGGAACGCATGGGCAAAGCTCCTTCTTTTGCGGTGGGTATTTCGTTCAGCCGGGGTTCAGGCCGGGTTCAGCGGTGGTTCAGGGCGTCCTCCCTACTCTAGTCCCCAGACCGAAACAGCGCATCCAACTGGAGTACGAACCTATGAAAACCTTCAACACCCTGCTTGCCGCCATGGCCGTTTGCGCCGCTGGCATCGCCACCACTGCCCAGGCCGACGACACCTTCGCCAGCCTCACCTATGGCCAGACCAGCGACAAGGTTCGCAAGTCCGGCCTGCTGCAGAGCAACACCGACCACCTGAACACCGATGGCATCATCGCCAAGGACGGTACCTGGGGCGTGCGCCTGGGCCAGATGAACAACCAGGGCCGCTACTACCTGACCTATGACAACGTCTCGGGCGAGCACAGCGGCCTCAAGCTGCGCCAGGAAAACCTGCTCGGCAGCTACGACCTGTTCCTGCCGGTGGGCGATACCACCAAGCTGTTCGGCGGTGCTTCGCTTGGCGTGACCAAACTGTCCCAGGAGTCCTCCGGCTACAGCCGCGATACCGATACCGGCTACGCCGTCGGCCTGCAGGGCGGGGTGCTGCAGCAGGTCACCGACAATGCTTCGGTGGAGCTGGGCTACCGCTACCTGCGCAGCAACGCCAGCACCGAGCTGTCGCCCCATGACGGCGCGAAGATCGGCACTCTGCGCCTGAACAGCAGTGCGCAGACCTATCTGGCGGCCAACTACAAGTTCTGAGGTCGCTGTTATCCTGTACCGGCCCTTTCGCGGGTAAACCCGCTCCCACAGGTCAAGCGCAAGCCTATAGTGCGATGCAGTACCTGTGGGAGCGGGTTTACCCGTGAATGGGATCGCACAGGCAACCCAAGAAGGAGAGTTGCATGAAATTGCTGGTGGTCGAGGACGAGGCGCTGCTACGTCATCATCTGTTCACTCGCCTGGGCGAGGGCGGCCATGTGGTGCAGGCGGTGGCCAATGCCGAGGAGGCCCTGTACCAGGCCGAGCAGTACAACCACGACCTGGCGATCATCGACCTGGGCCTGCCGGGCATGAGCGGGCTGGACCTGATTCGCCAGTTGCGCAGCCAGGGCCAGAGTTTCCCGATCCTCATCCTCACCGCCCGCGGCAACTGGCAGGACAAGGTCGAAGGCCTGGCCGCCGGTGCCGACGATTACGTGGTCAAGCCGTTCCAGTTCGAAGAGCTGGAAGCGCGCCTGAATGCACTGCTGCGCCGCTCCAGCGGTTTCACCCAGTCGACCATCGCCGCCGGCCCCCTGGTGCTGGACCTCAACCGCAAGCAGGCAACACTGGACGACGCGCCGCTGGCGCTGACCGCCTACGAATACCGCATCCTCGAATACCTCATGCGCCATCACCAGCAGGTGGTGGCCAAGGACCGGCTGATGGAGCAGCTCTACCCAGGGGACGAAGAGCGCGACCCTAACGTCATCGAGGTGCTGGTCGGCCGCTTGCGGCGCAAGCTCGAGGGCGAGCAGGGCTTCAAGCCGATCGACACGGTGCGCGGCCTGGGCTACCTGTTCACCGAGCGCTGCCGATGATCCGTTCGCTGCGCGTGCGCTTGATGTTGGCGGCGGCGTTGTTGGCGTTGCTGTTCATGCTGGCGCTGCTGCCGGCGTTGCAGAAGGCTTTCAGCCTGGCGTTGCAGGAGTCGATCGAGCAGCGCCTGGCTTCGGATGTAACCACCCTGATCTCCGCCGCGCGCATCGAGCGCGGCCAGTTGCAGATGCCGGCGCTGCTGCCGGACGAACGTTTCAACCTGCCCTACACCGGCCTGCTCGGCTATATCTTCGACCGCCAGGGCAAGCTGGTCTGGCAGTCACGGGCCACCCGCAACCAGAACATCAATTACCAGCCGCGTTACGACGGGCGGGGCAACGAATTCGCGCGCATCCAGCAAAGCGATGGCGACGAGTTCTTCGTCTATGACGTGGAGGTCAAGTTGCTGGGCGGCAAGAGCGCTGCGTTCAGCATCGTGGCGCTGCAACCGGTGCGCGAGTACCAGGACACCCTCGATGGCTTGCGCGAAAAGCTCTACCTGGGCTTTGGCGCCGCCTTGCTGGCGTTGATGCTGCTGCTTTGGGCCGGCCTGACCTGGGGCCTGCGTTCGTTGCGCCGGCTCAGCGTCGAACTCGACGAGGTTGAAGCTGGCGCGCGGGAGGGGCTCAGCCGTGAGCATCCCCGTGAACTGCTGCGCCTGACGGGCTCGCTCAACCGCCTGCTGCGCAGCGAGCGTGAGCAGCGCCAGCGCTACAAGGACTCGCTCGATGACTTGGCGCATAGCCTCAAGACCCCACTGGCGGTGCTGCAGGGCGTGGGCGAAAGCATGGCCCAGGGCAAGCAGGAGCCGGAACAGGGGCGGGTGCTGCAGGGCCAGATCGAGCGCATGAGCCAGCAGATCGACTACCAGTTGCAGCGCGCCAGCCTGCGCAAGAGCGGGCTGGTGCGCCACCAGGTGCAGCTCGGCCCGTTGCTCGACAGCCTGTGCAGCACCTTGGCCAAGGTCTACCGTGACAAACGCGTGGAGGTCAGCCTCGACATCCCGGCTCAGGCGCGGGTGCCGATGGAGCAGGGGGCATTGCTCGAACTGCTCGGCAACCTGCTGGAAAACGCCTACCGACTGTGCCTGGGGCAGGTGCGGGTCAGCCTGCATGAAGCGCCGGGGCTACTGGAACTGTGCGTCGAAGACGACGGCCCCGGCGTGCCCCCCGACCAACGCGAGCGCATCCTCGAGCGCGGCGAGCGGCTGGACAGTCAGCACCCGGGGCAGGGGATCGGCCTGGCGGTGGTCAAGGACATCATCGACAGCTACGACGCCGAGCTGAGCCTGGGTGATTCGCCGTTGGGCGGGGCTGCGTTCCGTATTGCCTTCCGCCTCGATTGACGGTGCGGGGGAGAACTCTGCCTTCCTAGTCCAGGGGGGCGTGGGAGCGGGCTTGCCCCGCGATACCGGCGAAGCCGGTGCCATCCGGTGCGGGCCTCATCGCGGGGCAAGTCGCAGCGGCGCACCGCCGCTCCCACGGAACATCTTTACCGAACACATCCAAGGCGGATTCCCGCCAACCTACCTTGTACGATTTCCGCCATCGGGCGGGAATCCGCCATTTCCCACCTGCATTTACGCCCCGTCCGAGGGCATTCCCACCCCGTAAATACGGGTCGTGCACCTCAAGCGGGCACCTTGGCATCACCCTTGCTATTCATCTGGCAGAGGCCTGCCCAGGCGCTCGAACACAACGACAAATCCCTCCGGGTGCAGGAGGGTTCGCGATTCAGGTGCCCCACATCCTGGGAAGGATGCGCCGGCACACTTGAGGAAAAATGAGCCATGACGACACGTCAGCCGCTGTACAAATCGCTGTATATCCAGGTGTTGGTCGCCATCACCATCGGTATCCTGCTCGGCCACTTCTATCCGGAAACCGGCGTTGCCCTCAAACCGCTGGGTGACGGGTTCGTCAAACTGATCAAGATGGTCATTGCCCCGATCATCTTCTGCACCGTGGTCAGCGGCATCGCTGGCATGCAAAGCATGAAGTCGGTGGGCAAGACCGGCGGCTACGCGCTGCTGTACTTCGAGATCGTCTCCACCATCGCCCTGATCATCGGCCTGGTCGTCGTCAACGTGGTCAAGCCAGGCGCTGGCATGCACATCGACGTCAGCACCCTGAACGCCAGCAGCGTGGCCGCCTACGCCGCCGCCGGCGCACAGCAGACCACCGTTGGCTTCCTGCTCAACATCATCCCCAACACCGTGGTCGGCGCCTTCGCCAACGGCGACATCCTGCAAGTGCTGATGTTCTCGGTGATCTTCGGCTTCGCCCTGCACCGCCTGGGCAGCTACGGCAAGCCGCTGCTGGACCTGATCGACCGCTTCGCCCATGTCATGTTCAACATCATCAACATGATCATGAAGCTGGCCCCGATCGGCGCCTTCGGTGCCATGGCCTTCACCATCGGCCAGTACGGCGTGGGTTCGCTGGTGCAGCTGGGCTACCTGATGGCCTGCTTCTACATCACCTGCGTGCTGTTCGTGCTGGTGGTGCTGGGTGGCATCTGCCGCGCCCACGGCTTCAGCGTGCTCAAGCTGATCCGCTACATCCGTGAAGAGCTGATGATCGTGCTGGGCACCTCGTCCTCCGAGTCGGCCCTGCCACGCATGCTGGCCAAGATGGAGCGCCTGGGTGCGAAGAAATCCGTGGTTGGCCTGGTGATCCCGACCGGCTACTCATTCAACCTCGACGGCACCTCGATCTACCTGACCATGGCCGCGGTGTTCATCGCCCAGGCCACCGACACCACCATGGACATCACCCACCAGATCACCCTGCTGCTGGTGCTGCTGGTCGCGTCCAAAGGTGCTGCTGGCGTTACCGGTTCGGGCTTCATCGTCCTGGCAGCGACCCTGTCGGCCGTCGGCCATCTGCCGGTTGCCGGCCTGGCGCTGATCCTCGGCATCGACCGCTTCATGTCCGAAGCCCGCGCCCTGACCAACCTGATCGGCAACGCCGTGGCCACCGTAGTTGTGGCTAAGTGGGTCAAGGAGCTGGATACCGACAAGCTGGACTCGGAGCTGGCCTCCGGTGGTTCGCCGCTGGTCGAGACACGTCCGACCGACGACCTGGGCGTAGCTGAAGGCCCGGCGCGTTGATCGCGATGTGAAAAGCAAAAAGGCGACCTTCGGGTCGCCTTTTTTGTGCCTGAGATAATGGTGGCGTCTGTACCGGTCCTTTCGCGGGTAAACCCGCTCCCACAAGGTCGACGAAATACCTGTGGGAGCGGGTTTACCCGCGAAGAGGCCCGGTCATTCGACCCGGGTCTCGCCGCTGTACACCAGAATCTCCCGGCACCGCCGGCACAAATAGCGCCGCCCCTGACGCACCAGCTTGTGCCGCTGCGCGGTAAACGGAAATTCACCCTCAGGGCACGGGCAGCGGTAGATGTAGCGCATCGCCACCCGCCGTTGCACCTCATAGTTGTGGCAACGATTGGGCGGCAGCTCGTACACCCCGCGCATGATCAGCTGCCACTCTTCGCCATGGGCCTGGATACGGTCGCCGAACAGTTGATGGGCGACCAGGTGCGCCACTTCATGGGCCACGGTCTGGCGCAGGAAGTCTTCCTGGTTCTCGCGGTACAGCTGCAGGTTGAAGCGCAGCAGGTTCTCGTGCAGATGTGCGACACCCGCCTTTTGCCCGCGCAGCTTGAAGCTCACTTCCGGGCGCGGGAAGGGACGTTTGAAGAAGGTTTCGGCTTGCTGGTAACAGGTTTCGACGCGTTGCTTGAGCTGCTCGGGCATGGCGGGGTGGTTCTCCTGACCGGGCATTATGCCGCAAGCGCTTCGGGCCTGCCGAGCCACCGGTCAGCAGATGGAACGAGGCCGCCTTGCGGCGGCCTCAGGTGATGCTCCCGTGTCGGGTCGATCTAATAGGTGTGTGCTAGTTGGTGTAGACGGGCCCCACGCCCAGTCCCCAGATGATCACCGTGGCGGCCATGATCGCCACCAGGACCACCAGGCCCACCGCCAGCACCGAACTGGAGAACAGAAAACCTTCATCGGACGGAATGTTCATGAATGTCGGTAGCCCCACATACAGCAAGTAGACCGTGTAGCAGATCGCCGCCGTACCGATCAGCATGCCCAGCCACAAGTGCGGGTAAAGCGCCGCCAGGCCACCAATAAACAGCGGGGTCGCAGTGTAGGTGGCAAAGGCGATGCATTGCGCCATGCTCGGGTTGGCGTCGTAGGTGCGCGCCATCCAGTGGATGAAGGCACCCATCACGGCCACCCCGGCAAGCATCGCCAGGTATGACATGATGCTCATCCAGATCGCGCTTTCCATGGTCAGCATCACTGCCGGGCGCTCGCCGATCACCCAGCCCACCTGGGTGGTGCCGATGAACGCCGAGACGGCGGGGATCGCCGCCAGGATCAGTGTGTGCGTCAGGTACATGTGGCTGATGCTTTCGTCCTCGCCACGGATCTCCCGCCACTCCTGGTCAGGGTGGGTGAACAGCCCTACAACGTGATGAATCATACTGGTCACTCCTATCGTCGTTGCCAAACGCCCCCCAGATGGAGCGCCTGTGGCCCGAGGCCAGGAACATCGATTACTGCGGTCATGTGGCCTTATGTCGCAGTATAGGAAGCCGTTCCCCACACAAAACCGGCTTTTTAGAGCAAATTGCGCTGTCAGGCCCGGTGTTGATTCCCTTGAAGTCTTTATCGGAATGGCCTACAGCGGTGCGCCATTTGTGCGTAAAATATGCGCCTTTTGTCACACCTCGCGGATCCAAGCGCTATGGGCACCCTCTCGGTCAACCAGAACAAACTGCAAAAACGCCTGCGTCGTCTCGCTGGCGAAGCCATCACCGACTACAACATGATCGAGGATGGCGACAAGGTCATGGTCTGCCTGTCCGGCGGCAAGGACAGCTACACCATGCTCGACGTTCTGTTGCACCTGCAGAAGGTGGCGCCGATCAAGTTCGAGATCGTCGCGGTGAACATGGACCAGAAGCAGCCTGGCTTCCCCGAGCACGTGCTGCCGGCCTACCTCAAGGAACTGGGGGTCGAGTACCACATCGTCGAGAAGGACACCTACTCGGTGGTCAAAGAGCTGGTGCCCGAGGGCAAGACCACCTGCTCGCTGTGTTCGCGCCTGCGCCGTGGCACGCTGTACACCTTCGCCGACGAGATCGGCGCGACCAAGATGGCCCTGGGGCACCACCGCGACGACATCGTCGAGACCTTCTTCCTCAACATGTTCTTCAACGGCGCGCTCAAGGGCATGCCGCCGAAGCTGCGCGCCGATGACGGGCGCAACGTGGTGATCCGCCCGCTGGCCTACTGCAGCGAGAAGGACATCCAGGCCTATTCGGACATGAAGGAATTCCCGATCATCCCGTGCAACCTGTGCGGCTCGCAGGAAAACCTGCAGCGCCAGGTGGTCAAGGACATGCTGGTGGAGTGGGAGCGCAAGCACCCGGGCCGTACCGAGAGCATCTTCCGCGCCATGCAGAACGTGGCACCGTCGCAGTTGGCCGACCGCAACCTGTTCGACTTCACCAGCCTTACGATCGACGAAAACGCCACCCCGCGCTTTCTCGACGTGGTGAATCTCTGAGCCCATGCGCGACTACCAGTGGCTGCATGAGTACTGCCTGAATCGCTTCGGCTCGGCCCAGGCCCTGGAGGCCTTCCTGCCGCAGCCGCGCACGCCGGCGCAGTTGCGCGACGTCAGCGATGACCGCTACCTGTCGACCCTGGCCCTGCGCGTGTTCCGCGCCGGGCTCAAGCACAGCCTGGTGGACGCCAAGTGGCCGGCGTTCGAGCAGGTGTTCTTTGGCTTCGACCCGGAGAAAGTCGTGCTCATGGGCGCCGAGCACCTGGAGCGGCTGATGCAGGACGAGCGCATCATCCGCCACCTGGGCAAGCTCAAGAGCGTGCCGCGCAATGCGCAGATGGTGCTGGATGTGGCCAGGGAGAACGGCAGTTTCGGCGCGTTCATCGCCGATTGGCCAGAGACCGACATCGTCGGGCTGTGGAAGTACCTAGCCAAGCACGGTAACCAATTGGGCGGGCTGTCGGCGCCGCGCTTTTTGCGCATGGTCGGCAAGGATACCTTCATCCCCACCGACGACATGGCAGCCGCGCTGATTGCGCAGAAGATCATCGACAAGCCGCCGACCAGCCAGCGCGACCTGGCGTTGGTGCAGCAGGCGTTCAACCAGTGGCACGCCGAGAGCGGGCGGCCGCTGTGCCAGTTGTCGGTGATGCTGGCGCATACCGTCAACCATTGAGATCAGTGGTACTGCCATCGCGGGGCAAGCCCGCTCCCACGCATACCACGTGGGAGCGGGCTTGCCCCGCGATGGTGTTTAGCTCCCTTCGCCGGCCATGCGCCGCTCGATCTGAAACTTCCAGCGCACATACAGCAGCCCGGCTACGAACAACCCCAGGCTCACCAGCACCTCGACCCAGCCAAACACCGCTCGCGCCGGATCGAATGCCGCCAGCACGCCCTTGATGAAGTAGATGTTCACCACGAAGCAGGTCCAGGCATGCGCCCGGGCGCTGCCTTTGAGCATGCCGGGCAACAGCAGCAGCAGGGGGATCAGCTCGACGGCCAGGATCACCCCGACCCGCGCCCCGTGCAGGTCGGCGAACCACAGGTTGTTCACCACCAGCAAGGCGATCAGGCCGAAGAAACAGGCCAGGCTCAAGGCGCGGGTCAGGCGTACCCGTGGCGCCAGCCAGTCCAGTGGCGGCAGTACCTTGGGTTTTTTAGCCACGTTCGCCACCCAGGGCCTTGGCGGTGTTCGCCAGGCGTTGGCCGAGTGCGCGGCACAGGGTGATTTCGTGTTGATCGAGTTCGCGCTTGCCGTCGGCACCGGCATGGTGGCTGGCGCCATACGGGGTGCCGCCGCCGCGGGTTTCCAGCAACGCCGACTCGCTGTAGGGCAAGCCCAGCACCAGCATGCCGTGGTGCATCAGCGGCAGCAGCATCGACAGCAGGGTGGTTTCCTGGCCGCCGTGCAGGCTGGCGGTGGAGGTGAACACCGCCGCCGGCTTGCCCACCAGCTCGCCACCGAGCCACAGGCTGCTGGTGCCGTCGAGGAAGTACTTGAGCGGGGCGGCCATATTGCCGAAGCGGGTCGGGCTGCCCATGGCCAGGCCGGCGCAATGGCGCAGGTCGTCGAGGGTGGCGTACAGCGCGCCGCTGGCGGGGATGTCCGGAGCCACCGCTTCGCACTCGGTGGAAATCGCCGGCACGGTGCGCAGGCGGGCTTCCACGCCGGCCATCTCGACGCCGCGGGCGATGTGCCGGGCCATCTCACTGGTCGAGCCGTGGCGGCTGTAATACAGCACCAGGATGTACGGGGCGCTCACGGCAAGATCTCCAGCACTTTCTCCGGCGGGCGGCCAATCACGGCCTTGCTGCCGGCCACCAGAATGGGCCGTTCGATCAGTTTGGGGTGCTGGACCATGGCCTCGATCAGTTGGGCATCGGTCAAGGCCGGGTTAGCCAGGTCGAGGGCCTTGTATTCGTCTTCACCGCTGCGCAGCAGCTGGCGGGCGCCGATGCCCAGTTGGCCAAGCAGTTGCTTGAGGGTGGCCGCGTCTGGCGGGGTTTCCAGATAGCGCACGATGGTGGGCGACAAGCCGCGTGCCTCGAGCAGCTCCAGGGCGCCGCGGGATTTCGAGCAGCGCGGGTTATGATACAGGGTCAGATCGGTCATGACGGGTCGCATCCAGCAGGGTGTGGCGGCTATTCTAACCGACTTCAATGCTTGAAAACTTCGAGAAGGATTGACCCATGGCAAGGCGTTTGGCAGCTGCACTGGCCATCACCGCGAGCCTGTTGCTCGGCGGCTGCGGTGCAGACTACGGTGTGGACCAGCACGGCAATACGGTGAAGAGCGAACAGGTTGACGGGCACTGGCTGGTGCTCAACTACTGGGCCGAATGGTGCGGCCCGTGCCGTACGGAAATTCCCGAACTCAATGCCGCGGCCAAGCAATGGGAGGCCCAGGGCATCAAGGTGCTCGGGGTGAATTTCGACGGCTTGCAGGGCGCCGACCTCAAGGCTGCCGCCGACACCCTGGGCATCGCCTTCACCGTACTCGCCCAGGACCCGGCCGAGCGCTACGAGTTGCCGCGCAGTGAAGCGCTGCCGGTGACTTACATCATCGACGACAAGGGCAAGGTACGTGAGCAGTTGATGGGCGAGCAGACCCTTGAAGGGCTGCAGGCGAAGATCAAGGCGCTCAAGGGCGCTTGACAGCAGTTGCAAGTTTCGAGCTGCAAGCTGCAAGAAAAAGCGCAGGCATCGCGATTTGCTCTTTCTTGCAGCTTGCAGCTTCTCTCAGCCTTCCTCAGGCCAGAAGCGCAACGGCTTGCCTTCAGCCGGCCAGAAGCGGATCTGCTCGATCGGCGACACATCCCAGCGCTGTACCGTTTCCAGCGCCTGCAGGAAGCGTTTTTCCTGGTCCATCAAGGCGGGCGCACACAGCTTGCGGGTCTTGCCGACCTTACCGAAGCTCAGTTGCTCGCCGTTCAGCGTGTACGGTGCGAACCAGTGGTTGCAGCCGGCATTGCCGTAGGCGCGGCCATCGTTGGCCAGGGTCAGCGTAAGGTGGCTGTAGTCGATCAGCGGCCGCTCACCGATCCACTCCAGCACATAGCTCTGCTCCTGCTGCAGGGGCGAAGGCTGCGCTGCACAACCCATCAGGCCGCCGGCGATCAGCGCGGCGCTCAACAGCTGTTTCACTCAGCGCGCTCCTGACACTGTGGGCACAGGTGCTTGTCGCCCTGGCTGGCCCAGCCCAGCTCTGCCACGCGGGCGCTGGCGGCCGGTGCGTGGCCTTTTTTGCCTAGCTTGGCTTCAGCGGCGAACTCGAAATCCAGCACGGCGTCGCAGCTGTCGCACTTGACCTGCCATTCGTGGATTTCCAGCTCGTTGAACACCGGGCCCCTGGCCACGGCGACCCACTGGCCGCTCGGGTTGATCAGGTGGCGGACGGTGTCCACGGTCAGGCGCATGGACAGGGTCTTGCTGCCCTTGAGGCTGACCAGCAGCACGTCGTTTTTCTGGATCGAGCCGCCGTTGCCGGTGACCTGGTAACGGCCCGGCACCAGTGCGCGGCATTCGATCAGGGTGTGTTGCGGGTTGAAAAGGGTGTAGCGGAAATCGTGTTCGACCATGGGTCCTCCAGAATTGCCGCGTATCCTAGCATCAACCTTCGACGATGTTCTGCGGATTGCCTGCCGCCCAGCGGGTGATGTTGTCCAGGGTGGTCGCGGCGATGGCATCCAGCGCCTCGCGGGTCAGGAACGCCTGGTGCGCGGTGACGATCACGTTGGGGAAGGTCAGCAGCCGCGCCAGCACATCGTCCTGCAGCGGCTGGTCGGAGCGGTCCTCGAAGAACAGTTGCGCCTCTTCTTCATACACATCCAGCCCCAGGTAGCCGAGCTGGCCGCTTTTGAGCGCATCGATCAGCGCCGGGGTGTCGACCAAGGCGCCGCGGCCGGTGTTGATCAGCATGGCGCCGGGTTGCAGCTGGGCCAGGCTGTGGGCGTTGATCAGGTGCCGGGTGTGTTCGGTCAGTGGGCAGTGCAGGCTGATGATGCGGGCTTCGCGCAGCAGCTCGGGCAGCGTCAGGTAGCGTGCCCCCAGGGCCAGCAGTTCGGGGTTGGGGTAGGGGTCGTAGGCCAGCAGCTGGCAGCCGAAACCGGCCATGATGCGGGCGAACGCCACGCCGATCTGCCCGGTGCCGACCACGCCGACGGTCTTGCCGTGCAGGTCGAAGCCGGTCAGGCCATGCAGGGTGAAGTCACCTTCGCGGGTGCGGTTGTAGGCACGGTGCAGGCGCCGGTTGAGGGCCAGGATCAGGGCCACGGCATGCTCGGCGACGGCGTGCGGCGAGTAGGCGGGCACCCGCACCACCGCCAGCCCCAGGCGCTGCGCCGCGGCCAGGTCGACGTGGTTGTAGCCGGCCGAGCGCAGGGCGATCAGGCGCGTGCCGCCAGCCGCCAGGCGCTCCAGCACCGGGGCGTCGAGTTCGTCGTTGATGAACGCGCAGATCACCTCGTAACCGCAGGCCAGGGCCGCGGTGTCGAGGGTCAGGCGCGCCGGCTGGTAGTGCAGCTCCAGGGCCGTGTCTGCGACGGCACGCTCGAAACTTTCCTGATCGTAGTGCTGGCTGCTGAACAAGATGGCGCGCATGGCGGTATTCCTTTTATGGCTATGCCGCCAGTCTAGCCAGACGGGCAGGGCGTCTATTGATCTGTATGGGCTGTGGCGGCCTCATCGCGGGATACTCGATCACACGCTGCATTGTGCCTGTTCCGCGAGGCGCACAATTGCCCGGTCCAGCTCATCCAGCGCCTGCTGGGCCTGTGGGTTGTCCTGCTTGAGCAAGGTTTCGCTGCGCTGGCAGGCCGCACGCAACTGTGGCACGCCGCAATAGCGCGAGGCGCCGTTGAGCCGATGCACGCGCTCGATCAGGGCGGCGTGGTCTTCTGTTTCACGGGCTGCAAGGATGGCCTCCCGTTCAGACGCCAGCGAGGCCAGCAGCATGGCCAGCATGTCCGCCGCCAGGTCCGGTTTGCCGGCGGCCAGGCGCAGCCCTTCCTCCGGGTCGAGCACCTTCAGTTCGCTGCTGTCGGGCATGCGTTCAGGGCTGCGCTCGGGCTGTGGCGCACCCAGGCTCAGGCCGGTCCATTTCATCACCACCTGGGCCAGCTGGCGCTCACTGATCGGCTTGGTCAGGTAATCGTCCATGCCGCTGTGCAGCAAGGCGCGCTTTTCATTGGCCATGGCGTGCGCGGTCAGGGCGACGATCGGCAGCGCCGGGCCGCTGTGGCTGCTTTCCCAGCGGCGGATCTGTTCGGTGCAGGCTCGCCCGTCCATGCCCGGCATCTGGACATCCATCAGGACCAGATCGAAGGGCTCATCCTGCACGGCCTGGGCCGCCGCGAAGCCGTTGTCCACCGCCAGTACTTCGGCGCCCATGCCTTCAAGCAGGGTCTGTACCAGCAGCAGGTTGGCCGGGTTGTCGTCGACGCACAGCACCTTGGGCATGCGCTCGCCTGTGACATGGCGCTGTTCGCCGAGTGGGCGGCGCGGTTGCACCAGTTCCAGCAGCAGGCGGCGCAGCTTGCGTGTGCAGGTCGGTTTGGCCAGCAACTGGCCATGGGCGTTGGGCAGGTAGGGTTGGTAGAGCGGCTGCTCGGTGGTCGGGCAGAGCACCACGCACTGGCAGCCCTGGCGTTCGAGTTGCTGGTGATAGTGGCCGAGCTGTTCGGGCGAGAGGCTGCCCAGGTTGGTGCCGAGCACGGCGAAATCGAATGGCTGCCCGGCTTGCGCGGCCGCGTGCACGGCCTGCAACAGTTGGTCGTAGGAGGTGAACAGGCAGACCGACAGCCCGCAGTCCTCCAACTGATGCTCCAGGGCCTGGCGCGCCAGGTCATGGCCGTCGACGATGGCCACCCGGCGGCCCAGCAGCGCCTGCAGCGGTTGCTCCTCGATATCGTCGTGGGCCCTGGGCAGGTTGAGGCTGATCCAGAACTGCGAGCCTTCGCCCGGGGTGCTGTCGACGCCGATCTCACCGCCCATCTGCTCGATCAGGCGCTTGGAAATCACCAACCCCAGGCCGGTGCCGCCGGGCTGGCGCGACAGCGAGTTGTCGGCCTGGCTGAAGGCCTGGAACAAGGTGCGTACGTCCTGCGGCGAAAGGCCGATGCCGGTGTCCTGCACGCTGATGCGCAGTTGCACGCTGTCTTCCTGCTCGTCTTCGAGCATGGCGCGTACCACGATCGTACCTTCGCGGGTGAACTTGATCGCGTTGCTCACCAGGTTGGTAAGGATCTGCTTGAGCCGCAGCGGGTCGCCCACCAGCGACAAGGGCGTGTCGCGGTACACCAGGCTGAGCAGCTCCAGCTGCTTGGCGTGGGCCGCCGGGGCGAGGATGGTCAGGGTGTCCTGGATCAGGTCGCGCAGGTTGAACGGGATGCTGTCGAGCACCAGCTTGCCGGCCTCGATCTTGGAGAAGTCGAGGATCTCGTTGATGATCCCCAGCAGGTTGTCGGCGGACTTTTCGATGGTGCCCAGGTAATCGAGCTGGCGTGGGGTCAGCTCGCTTTTCTGCAACAGATGAGTGAAACCCAGGATGCCATTGAGCGGGGTGCGGATCTCATGGCTCATGTTGGCGAGGAACTCGGACTTGATCCGGCTGGCTTCCAGTGCTTCCTTGCGCGCCATGTCCAGCTCGATGTTCTGGATCTCGATGGTTTCCAGGTTCTGGCGCACGTCCTCGGTGGCCTGGTCGATGCTGTGCTGCAGCTCTTCATGAGCGCTGTGCAGGGTTTCGGCCATGCGGTTGATACCCGCGGCCAACTCGTCCAGTTCATGGCTGCCCATGGCCGGCAGGCGTGCGTCGAGGTGGCCGTCCTTGAGCTGGTTGACCGCATGCTTGATGCGGTTGATCGGGCCGTTGATGGTGCGGCCCATGCGCACGGCGAGCAGAGCGGTCAGGCTCAGGCAGGCGAAGATCAGCAGCAGGCTGGTGAACAGGTTGCGGTAGCCGCGCAGCAGGGTGCCGTCATGGGACAGCTCGATCTCCACCCAGCCGAGCAGCCGCTCGGCCTCGTTGGGCACGGCATCGGTGGCCAGGTCGCGGTGATGGCCGAACACCGGCATCAGGTAGCGGGTGGCGTCATTGCCGGTGCGCTGCAACAGTTGTGTGCCGGTGCCGCCGCTGGGGGGCTGGTTGAGCATGCTCGGGCCGGCGTGTGCCAGGCGCGTGCGGTCGGCGGCAAGAAACGCCACGGCGCGCACGTCGGACTGCTCCAGCGCCTGGGCGGCGATGCGCTCCAACTGCTCCGGGGCCGGGCGGGCCATGGCCGGGGCGGCCAGCGGGGCCAGTTGCTCGGCGATCATCTTGCCGCGTTGCAACAGTTGCGTGCGCAGTTCGTTCTGCTGCAGCCAGGTGAAGTAGCTGCCCAGCACCAGGGCCATCAGGCTGGCTGGCAGCAACGCCAGCAGCAGCACGCGGCTGCGGATTCCCAAACGATCGAGCACACCTGTCTCCTGTCATGTGCCAACGCGCAAGCGCGCTCCAGCGGGAACGTTACTCCGGGCTTGGTGGCAATGCACTCATTTGTATTGGTTTTTGTCTGCCGGGGCATGCCGCTCTGCGCTTCGCGAGCGCCTGTACGCTCCGCATCGAGGTTCGCGCCGGTCGAGCAGCGGTTGCCTTGGCAAGACGGTATAGCCAATAATCGCGCAACTGAGAATTGATGGCAGTTGCCAATGAATCCCGTAGCTATTCACGAGTCCAGTATCCTGGCCATCGAGGACGACCCTGTCCTGGGTGCCTACTTGCATGAAGAGTTGCAGCGCGGCGGCTTCCAGGTGACCTGGTGCCGCAACGGCCTGGAAGGGCTGGAGGCCGCCGGGCGCCAGGTGTTCGACCTGGTGTTGATGGATATCCTGCTGCCGGGCCTCAACGGCCTGGACGCCCTGGCACGCCTGCGTCGGCACAGTGCCACGCCGGTCATCCTGATGTCGGCGCTGGGGGCCGAGGCGGACCGGATCACTGGCTTTGAGCGCGGCGCCGACGACTACCTGCCCAAACCCTTCAGCTTTGCTGAACTGCGCGTGCGGATCGAGGCGATCCTGCGCCGGGTGGCTTTCGAGCGTCGCGCCAAGGTGCCGCACGAGGCTGGCGTCGGCCAGCTGCACTTCGACGAGCCACTGTGTGATGTCAGCCTTGAGGGTGCCTGGGCGGGCCTGACCCCCAGCGAATTCCGCCTGCTCGACATCCTCCACCGCAGCCAGGACGAAGTGCTGAGCAAGCCCTTCCTTTATCAGCAAGTGCTGCAACGCGGCTACGCCCGCCATGACCGCAGCCTGGACATGCACGTCAGCCAGATCCGCCGCAAACTCAAGGCCATCGGCTACCACGAGCGGCAGGTCCGCACGGTGTGGGGCAAGGGCTACCTGTTTGGCGCGGGCGAGGCGGACTGAGCGTGCTCGATCGTCATTCGCTGTTCTGGAAGCTGGCCATCCTGCTGGTGGGGTTCTGCCTGTTGATGATCGGCCTGAGTTACACCTGGGGCCGGCACATGGAAACCCAGAACGCTTTCCTCTCCGAGCCGGCCCGCCAGGTATTGCGCGGCTATGCCGCTGAAGCCGAACAAGCCTGGGAAGAAGGTGGGCGGGAGGGGGTGGATCGTTGGCTGGAGGCTATGCACTCGCGCGAAAAGGGTTGGGTGGGCGTACTCGACGGAGACCTCCGGCCGCTGGGTAGCTTCAGCCTGGGCAGCGCCGAAGTTCAGCGCTTGACCCGTTTGCGCGGGGTCGACTGGCCCATGAGCCGACGAAGCATCGGCCAGCCCTGGCTGCGTATACCGTTTCTTGAAGACCCGGACCAGGGCTCGCTGGTGATCGAGTTGCCCGAGCGCTTCAACCCGGGCCAGTACCGCCTTTTCTGGCGGGTGATCACCAACGGAATCATTCCTGGGTTATTCACCCTGCTGTTGTGCGTTGGCCTGTACCGCATGCTGATCGTGCCGCTCAATCAATTGCGCGAGCAGGCCCGCGCCTGGCGTGCCGACCAGCTCACCACGCGGCTCGACTCGCGCACCATCCAGCGCCGTGACGAACTGGGCGAACTGGCCCGGGCCTTCGACCAGATGGCCGAGCGCCTGCAGGGTACCGTGGTGTTGCAGCAGCAGCTGTTGCGCGACCTCTCCCATGAGATGCGCACCCCGTTGAGCCGTTTGCGCGTGGCCTGTGATGGCGAAACCGACCTGCAGCGCCTGCGCGAGCGCGTGCACCGCGAGGTGGACGGCATGCAGCAACTGGTCGAGGACACCCTGCAACTGGCCTGGCAGGATGCCGAGCGTGCTCCGATGAACCTGGAGCCGATCCAGTTGCCGGTGTTGTGGGACATGCTCAGCGAAAATGCCTGCTACGAAAGTGGCTGGGCGCCGCAGCGCCTGGTCTGTGCCGTGCCGCTCGACTGCTGGGTGCAGGGCAATCTCAACCACCTGGCCCAGGCGCTGGAGAACATCCTGCGCAATGCCATTCGTCATTCACCGATCGACGGCCAGGTGCGCCTGAGTGGAAAACGCGAAGGCGGCTACTGGCGCATAGACCTCGAAGACGAGGGCGGGGGCGTGGCCGAGGAGGACCTGGAGCGGATCTTCGCGCCGTTCTCGCGGCTCGACGGTTCGCGGCCGGGGGATGGTGGTTTCGGCTTGGGGCTGAGCATTGCCCGCAGTGCCATTCGGCGTCAGGGCGGCAGGGTGTGGGCGGAGAACGGCGAGCGTGGGCTGAGGGTTTGCATGCGCCTGGCGGCGGGTGATTGCGATTCATCGCGGGGTAAGCCTGCTGCCACGAAGTGCGATGCCTCGGGCTCGCTACCAGGCTTATAGCTGACAGCTATAGCGTCCGACAATTGCGTGATATGGCCGCGCGGGGTTTGCCGGTATGATAGGCGCCCCTGCCGTCCGGATTGCGATAACGCCCATGACCCTGCAGTACCCAACCATCGCCGATTGCGTCGGCAACACGCCTCTGGTTCGCCTGCAGCGCATCGCCGGGGCTACCAGCAACACGCTTTTGCTCAAGCTCGAAGGCAACAACCCGGCAGGTTCGGTCAAGGACCGCCCGGCGTTGTCGATGATCACCCGCGCCGAGCTGCGCAATCAGATCAAGCCCGGCGACACCCTTATCGAAGCGACCTCCGGCAACACCGGGATCGCCCTGGCCATGGCCGCGGCGATCAAGGGTTACAAGATGATCCTGATCATGCCGGACAACTCCACCGCCGAACGCAAGGCGGCCATGACCGCCTATGGCGCCGAGTTGATCCTGGTGACCAAGGAAGAGGGCATGGAAGGCGCGCGCGACCTGGCTGAAAAGCTGCAGGCAGAAGGCCGTGGCCTGGTGCTCGACCAGTTCGCCAACGGCGACAACCCGATTGCCCACTACAACAGCACCGGGCCGGAGATCTGGCAACAGACCCAGGGCACCATCACCCATTTCGTCAGTTCCATGGGCACCACCGGTACCATCATGGGCTGCTCGCAGTACCTGAAGGAACAGAACCCGGCGGTGCAGATCATCGGCCTGCAACCGATGGAAGGTTCGGCCATCCCCGGCATCCGCCGCTGGCCCCAGGAATACCTGCCGAAGATCTTCGACGCCACCCGGGTCGACCGCGTGGTCGACATGTCGCAGCAGGAGGCCGAAGAGACCACCCGCCGCCTTGCCCGCGAAGAGGGCATCTTCTGTGGCGTGTCTTCCGGCGGTGCGGTTGCGGCCATGCTGCGCCTGTCCCGTGAAGTCGAGAACGCGGTGATGGTTGCCATCATCTGCGACCGCGGCGACCGTTACCTTTCCACCGGCCTGTTCGATACCAACTGATGTCCAGAAAGAAAAGCAACAGCGGCCTGCGCTTCCAGCCGGCCGGCGGTGACCGTAGCACCCAGGTGCCCGTGGGCAAGAAGCAGCGCCTGCAGATCGAGCGCCTGGCCGGTGATGGTCGCGGCATCGCCTTCGTCGAGGGGCGCACCTGGTTCGTCAGCGGTGCGCTGGGCGGCGAAGAGGTTGAAGCGCGGGTGCTCGCGGCCCGCGGCAAGGTAGTCGAGGCGCGCCTTGAGCGTGTGTTCCAGGCCAGCCCCGAGCGTCGCCAGGCGCCGTGCAAACATTACCAGCGCTGCGGTGGCTGCAGCCTGCAGCACCTGCCCCATGACGGCCAGCTGGCGCTCAAGCAGCGTACCCTCGCCGAGCAGTTGCAGCGTGTCGCCGGCATCCAGCCGGAGGAGTGGGCCGCGCCCCTGAGCGGGCCTGAGTTCGGCTATCGACGCCGGGCGCGGGTGGCCGTACGCTGGGACGCCAAGGCCCGTCAACTGGACGTGGGCTTTCGTGCCGAGGCCAGCCAGGACATCGTCGCCATCGACGAGTGCCCGGTACTGGTACAACCCTTGCAATCGATTTTCCGCCACTTGCCGACCGTACTGCGCAGCTTGAGCAAGCCGCAGGCACTGGGGCATGTGGAGCTGTTCAGCGGCAGTGCCGAAGCGGTACTGGTGCGCCATGTGGCGGCCCTTCCTGCTGAAGACCTGGCGCGCCTCGAGGCATTCTGCCGCGAGGCCGGCGCCCAGTTGTGGCTGCAGGGCGAAGGCGACCCGGCACCGGTGGATGACGCAAATGAGCTGGGTTTTGCCCTGGATCCTTGGGCGTTGCAACTGGCCTGGCGGCCAGGCGACTTCGTGCAGGTCAATGCCCAGGTCAACACCCTGATGATCCAGCAGGCCCTGGCCTGGCTGGCGCCGCAGGCGGATGAGCGGGTGCTGGACCTGTTCTGTGGCCTGGGCAACTTCGCCTTGCCGTTGGCCCGGCAGGCGCGGGAAGTGGTGGCAGTCGAAGGTGTGCAGGCCATGGTCGAGCGCGCCGAGGCCAATGCCCGCAGCAACAATGTGCATAACGCACGATTTTTTCAGGCCGATTTATCGCAGCCTTTGGCGGGCGCCGGATGGGTCGCCGAGGGCTTTTCTGCGGTACTCTTGGATCCACCGCGCGACGGGGCTTACGAGGTGGTGCAAGGCATCGCTCGGCTCGGCGCGAAACGGCTGGTCTACGTATCGTGCAACCCGGCCACGCTGGCGCGAGACGCGCAGGTGCTGGTCGGGCAGGGGTACCGGTTAAAAAGGGCCGGGATTCTCGACATGTTTCCTCAGACGGCGCATGTCGAGGCCATGGCGTTATTCGAAGTGGGCTAGCGAGCCTGGTCTTCTGGTGCGGCCCTCAAGGAACGAGGGCGGCACAGGTGATAACCAGCGCACCCGCGTGGTGCGCTGTATGGAAAGGTAAAGCAAAGATGGTACAGGTGAGAGTGCACCAGCCGGTCAACAACGACGGCAGTATCAATCTCGAAGCATGGCTCGATCATGTGGTGAGCGTCGATTCGCAGCTCGATCGCGCGGCGCTCAAAGAGGCCTGTGAGTTCGCCCAGGAAATCGAGAAAAAGGGCAACCCGGCCAAGCATTCCTGGGCCGATGGCACCTCCAGTTTCCAGGCGGGCCTGGAGATCGCCGAAATCCTCGCCGACCTCAAGCTCGACCAGGATTCGCTGATGGCTGCGGTCATCTATCGCTCGGTGCGCGAAGGCAAGGTGACGGTGGCCGAAGTTGGCCAGCGTTTCGGCCCGGTGGTGTCCAAGCTGATCGACGGCGTGCTGCGCATGGCGGCCATCAGTGCCAGCCTCAGCCCGCGCCAGTCGCTGGTGCTGGGCTCGCAGGCGCAGGTCGAGAACCTGCGCAAGATGCTGGTGGCCATGGTCGACGATGTGCGGGTGGCGCTGATCAAGCTCGCCGAACGCACCTGCGCCATTCGTGCGGTGAAGTCCGCCGACGATGAAAAGCGCCTGCGGGTGGCCCGCGAGGTGTTCGATATCTATGCACCGCTGGCCCACCGCCTGGGCATCGGCCATATCAAGTGGGAACTGGAAGACCTTTCGTTCCGCTACCTCGAGCCTGACCAGTACAAGCAGATCGCCAAGCTCCTGCACGAGCGCCGGCTGGACCGCGAGCGCTTCATCAGCGACGTGATGAACCAACTGCAGAACGAGCTGCTGGCCACCGGCGTCAACGCCGACATCAGTGGCCGGGCGAAACACATCTATTCGATCTGGCGCAAGATGCAGCGCAAGGGCCTGGAGTTCAGCCAGATCTACGACGTGCGTGCGGTACGCGTGCTGGTGCCGGAAGTGCGCGACTGCTACACCGCGCTGGGCATCGTGCACACCCTGTGGCGGCACATCCCCAAGGAGTTCGACGACTATATCGCCAACCCCAAGGAAAACGGCTACCGCTCGTTGCACACCGCGGTGATCGGTCCCGAGGGCAAGGTGCTGGAAGTGCAGATCCGCACCCACGCCATGCACGAAGAGGCCGAGCTTGGGGTGTGCGCCCACTGGCGCTACAAGGGCACTGACGTCAAGCCCAGCTCCAACCACTACGAAGAGAAGATTTCCTGGCTGCGCCAGGTGCTCGAATGGCATGAAGAACTGGGTGACATCGGCGGCCTGGCCGAACAGCTGCGGGTCGATATCGAGCCGGACCGGGTCTATGTGTTCACCCCCGACGGCCATGCCATCGACCTGCCCAAGGGCGCCACGCCGCTGGACTTCGCCTACCGCGTGCACACCGAGATCGGCCACAACTGCCGGGGCGCCAAGATCAACGGGCGCATCGTGCCGCTCAACTACAGCCTGCAGACCGGCGAGCAGGTGGAGATCATCACCAGCAAGCACGGCAATCCGAGCCGTGACTGGCTGAACTCCAACCTCGGTTACGTGACCACCTCGCGGGCTCGGGCGAAGATCGTCCACTGGTTCAAGCTGCAGGCGCGCGACCAGAACGTCGCTGCCGGCAAGACCCTGATCGAGCGCGAGCTTAGCCGCCTGGGGCTGCCGCAGGTGGACTTCGAGCGCCTCGCCGAGAAGGCCAACGTCAAGACCGCCGAAGACATGTTCGCCGCCCTCGGTGCCGGCGACCTGCGCCTGGCGCACATGGTCAACGCCGCCCAGCAGTTGCTCGAGCCCGAGCGCATCGAGCAGGTAGAACTGGTGCCGCGCCAGGCTCGGGGCATTCGCGCGGGCAAGCGCAACGACATCCAGATCCAGGGCGTCGGCAACCTGCTCACGCAGATGGCCGGCTGCTGCCAGCCGCTGCCGGGCGATGCCATCGTCGGTTACATCACCCAGGGCCGCGGCGTGAGCATTCACCGCCAGGACTGCGCCTCGGTGCTGCAACTGGCGGGCAAGGAGCCGGAGCGGATCATCCAGGTCAGCTGGGGGCCGATCCCGGTGCAGACCTACCCGGTCGACATCGTCATCCGTGCCTACGACCGCCCGGGGCTGCTGCGCGACGTGTCGCAGGTGCTGCTCAACGAGAAGATCAACGTGCTGGCGGTCAACACCCGCTCGAACAAGGAAGACAACACCGCCTTGATGTCGCTGACCATCGAGATCCCCGGCCTGGATGCCCTCGGGCGCCTGCTCGGCAGGATCTCGCAGTTGCCGAACATCATCGAGACGCGGCGTAACCGTACCCCTTGAGAACGAGGTGGCTTCTTCGCGGGTAAACCCGCTCCTACAGGTAGGTCGCAAACCTCTGTGGGAGCGGGTTTACCCGCGAAGCAGGCGCCGCCGAAGGACCTGCATTCATGACCTACACCCTCGACGACCTGCTGCACCTCATGGCCCGCCTGCGCGACCCGCAATATGGCTGCCCGTGGGACCTCAAGCAGGACTACGCCAGCATCGTCCAGCACACCATCGAAGAAGCCTACGAAGTCGCCGATACCATCGAGCGGGGTGATTTCGCCCACCTGCAGGGTGAGCTGGGCGACCTGCTGTTCCAGGTGGTCTACTACAGCCAGCTGGCGCGAGAAGAAGGGCGTTTCGAGTTCTCCGGCGTGGTCGACTCGATTACCCGCAAGCTGGTTCGTCGCCACCCCCATGTGTTCCCCACCGGCGAGCTCTATGCTCCGGTCGATACGCCCTCGTTGAGCGAGGCCCAGGTCAAGTCGCGCTGGGAAGAGATCAAGGCCGAAGAACGTGCCGAAAATAGCGAGCCCGAGCAATTGTCGCTGCTCGACGATGTGCCGGCCGCACTGCCGGCACTGTCCCGCGCCGCCAAGCTGCAAAAGCGCGCGGCCACGGTCGGCTTCGACTGGCCCGACGCGCTGCCGGTGCTGGACAAGGTGCGCGAAGAGCTCGACGAAGTGCTGCAGGCGATGGCCGATGGTGACAGCGATGCGCTGGAGGACGAACTGGGCGACCTGCTGTTCGCCACCGTCAACCTGGCCCGGCACCTCAAGCACGACCCGGAAAACGCCCTGCGCCGCGCCAACCGCAAATTCGAGCGGCGTTTCCGTTTTATCGAACAGGCATTGCGCGAGCAGGGCCTGAACATCCAAGATCGTACCCTCGACGAGCTGGACGCCCTATGGGGCGAGGCCAAGCGTCAGGAAAAGAACCTGCCCAGCTGTGGCTGAGCCGATGCATAAGTGAGTAAAGACACCCATGAGCCTTTCCCTTCGCGACCAGTTGCTCAAAGCCGGCCTGGTCAACCAGAAACAGGTTTCCCAGACCAACAAGGCTGAGAAAAAACAGAAGCGCCTGGAGCACAAAGGCCAGGTCGAGGTGGACGACAGCCAGCAACGCCTGGCCAAGGAAGCCCTGGCCGAAAAGGCCAGGAAAGACCAGGAGCTGAACCGCCAGGTCCAGGAAAAGGCCGAGCAGAAAGCCCGCGCCGCGCAGATCAAGCAGTTGATCGAGGCCACCCGCCTGCCCAAGCTCACCACCGAGGACTATTTCAACTTCGTCGATGACAAGAAGGTCAAGCGCATCGCCGTCAACGCCCTGATGCGCAGCAAGTTGAGCAATGGTGCGCTGGCGATCGTCGGCCATGCCGGCGGCTACGAAGTGATCCCGCGTGAAGCGGCAGTGAAGATCCAGGAGCGCGACCCGCAGCGTATCCTGCTGCTCAACACCCATGTCGAAGAGGCGGACGAGGACGACCCGTACGCCGCTTACAAGATCCCTGACGATCTGATGTGGTAAGCATGTAAAACCCCGCCTAGGCGGTAATGTCAGTCAGTTAACCTTTCATCGACACTCATGGGGCTGTTTTGTAGCCCTTCGCGGGTCAACCCGCTCCCACAGGATTGCGCAATGCTTGAAACTGGCGCGAAACCTGTGGGAGCGGGTTTACCCGCGAAGGGCCGCAAAGCGGCCCCAATTGGCTTAACTGACCGGCATTAGCCTAGGCGGTTTTTTTGTTTGAAGGCGGTGTCACTGGGTGGTGCGCTGGTTTTCCAGGATTTCCAGTTCGCTGCGGTACTGCTGGGCCAGGTGTTCTTCGTGGAACATGCCGACCAGTTGGCCCTGTTGGTGCACGTCCCAGATCCGCACGCCAGCGGCCAGGCCTTCGTGGGACATTTTCGATTCGTCGCGTTCGGTTACTTGAACTGTCATCGTCAAACTCCACTGCTTGATGGGCTGCGGCACTGTGTCGCAGGCCTTCTTTATAGAATTTGTTAGCAGGCTAAGTAAATTAAACGGCGATGAAACAAGTTTCATCCAATGACCTCATCGCGGGGCAAGTCGCATCGGCGCACCGCCGCTCCCATGGGAACCACATGGCGCGTGGGAGCGGGCTTGCCCCGCGATGAAGTCACGTGAAACGCCCAGGCAAAAAGAAGCCCCGCACAAGGCGGGGCTTCCGGTGCTACTGGGGCAGCGATCAGTTGCCCTTGACCGCCTTGCCATCGACCGTGCCGTCCTGCAGCACGATCACGTACTCCTTGCCGTCGGTCTCGACCTGGCGCAGTTGCACTAGCAGGTAGTCCCAGTTCTTGGCGAACCACAGCTCGGTGATGCGCTTGCTCTGGCTCGGGTCGCGTACGCGCTCGACCTTGATCGCATCGACCTGGCCGGCCTTGGTCGCCACCTTCTCGGTGCCCAGCACGCGGAAGTCGTAGGTGTCGATCTCGTCACCGTCGACTACCTGGTAGGTCATGCTCTTCTTGCCGGCGGCCACGTCATGCTGCAGCGCCAATTGGTAGGACGACTTGTCCAGCACGCCGCGGTTGAGCGGCAGGTTGATCGCGTCGCCACGGTCGCTGCCGGTGACCTTCTTGCCGTTCCAGTCGAAGCTGAGGTCGACTTTTTTCGCCTTGCCCAGGCCGCCGCGCTCGAAGTGGTACTTCTGCGGCAGCAGGGTGTCGTTGTCGAGCTTGAGGGTGCTTTGCTCGGTGAGGCTGGCGATCATCATGGAAGCCTTGAAATTAAGGTCCCAGGTACCGTTGGCGTTCTTCACCAGGCTGCGCTCGGCAGTGCCGCTCATGGGCAGTTGCTTCCAGTCAGCCGTGTAGCTGGCCGCGAAAGGCTTCAGATCAGCTGCCTGGAGGGGCAGGGCGAGCACGGCGAGAGCCAAGAGCAGGGCGCGACGCATAAATTCTCCTAGGATCGAATCAAGTGACCGCTGGCCGCCAGCGGCTGGCCATCCAGT
The DNA here is from genome assembly GCF_024749065.1 of Pseudomonas sichuanensis. NCBI lineage: Bacteria > Pseudomonadati > Pseudomonadota > Gammaproteobacteria > Pseudomonadales > Pseudomonadaceae > Pseudomonas > Pseudomonas sichuanensis. Next base: position 1,424,195 of record NZ_CP087185.1, read on the forward strand.
AATGCACCCTGTTCGCCCAGACGCAAGCGCCCTTCGCCGAACCAGCGCACCGCCAGCGGGTAGATCTGGTGTTCCTGCAGGTGCACGCGCTGGGCGAGCGACTGCTCGGTGTCGTCCGTTGCAACCGGAACCACAGCCTGTACGACCAAAGGCCCGCCGTCGAGTTCCTCGGTGACGAAGTGCACGCTGCAGCCGTGCTCGGCATCGCCAGCCTCCAGCGCACGCCGGTGGGTGTGCAGGCCTTTATACTTGGGCAACAGTGACGGATGTATGTTGAGCAGGCGGCCCTGGTAGTGGCGTACAAAGCCGCCACTGAGAATGCGCATGAAGCCGGCCAGTACCACCAGGTCGGGCTCGAAGCCGTCGATCAGCGCCATCAGCGCCGCATCGAAGGCTTCGCGGCCGTCGAAACCCTGGTGCTCGAGCAGCGCGGTGTCGATACCGGCTGCCTTGGCACGTTCCAGGCCGTAGGCATCGGCGCGGTTGGAAATCACCGCGCGGATGCGTACCGGGCTGTCATTGGCGCTGGTGTTGTCGATCAGCGCTTGCAGGTTGCTGCCGGAGCCCGACAGCAATACCACGACGTTGCAGGTCTTGCTCGGCATCAGTGTGCCTTGAGGTTCTGCAGCTCGACCTGAGCGGCGCCTTCGGCGGCTTCGGCGATGTGGCCGATCACCCAAGGCTGCTCACCGGCGGCGCGCAGTTCGTTCAGGGCGGCTTCGACCTGATCCTGGGCGACACAGATGACCATGCCGACGCCGCAGTTCAGTACGCGGTGCATCTCGTGCTCGTCGACGTTGCCTTTTGCCTGCAGGAAGTCGAACACCGCCGGGCGCTGCCAGCTGGCCACATCGACCACGGCCTGGGCGTTTTTCGGCAGTACGCGCGGGATGTTGTCCAGCAGGCCGCCGCCGGTGATGTGGGCCATGGCCTTGACCGCGCCGGTGTTCTTGATCAGTTGCAGCAGCGGCTTGACGTAGATGCGGGTCGGCGCCATCAGCAGGTCGGTCAGCGGTTTGCCGTCGAGCTGGGTGTTTTCGATGTCGGTACCGGACACTTCGAGGATCTTGCGGATCAGCGAGTAGCCGTTGGAGTGCGGGCCGGAGGACGGCAGGGCGAGCAGGGCGTCGCCGGTGGCGACTTTAGAGCCGTCGATGATCTCGGCTTTTTCCACCACGCCGACGCAGAAGCCGGCCAGGTCGTAGTCTTCGCCTTCGTACATGCCTGGCATTTCGGCGGTTTCACCACCGACCAGCGAGCAGCCGGCCAGTTCGCAACCGGCGCCGATGCCGGTAACCACGGTGGCGGCCACGTCGACATTGAGCTTGCCAGTGGCGTAGTAGTCGAGGAAGAACAGCGGCTCGGCGCCGCACACCACCAGGTCGTTGACGCACATGGCGACCAGGTCCTGGCCGATGCTGTCGTGCTTGTTCAGGTTCAGTGCCAAGCGCAGCTTGGTGCCGACACCGTCGGTGCCGGAGACCAGTACCGGCTGTTTGTAGCCGGCCGGGATCTCGCAGAGGGCGCCGAAGCCGCCCAGGCCACCCATGACTTCAGGGCGTGCGGTGCGCTTGGCGACGCCCTTGATGCGTTCGACCAGTGCTTCGCCGGCGTCGATGTCTACACCGGCGTCCTTGTAGCTCAGGGAGGGTTGCTTGCTCATTGATCCAGGCCTTTAAGAGGGAGGGATTCTTGGAAAACGACCGGGACGGCCAAGGCCGGCTTCAAAAGCGGCGGCTGCCTGTACGTCACTGGTCTGCGAAGGCGCGCGATTTTATCAGGGTTGCCCCGAAGCGGCCATCCTCAGGCCGACGGGCAGGCCGGAAATCTGGGCAAAAAAGCGCTTTCACGGTGCGCGACTGGTTGCCGCGGCGGTGCCTGTATAAGGTATAGGCATCGTGACGAGCTCAATGGGCCGCGGCAGCGGAGCATTTCTCTGCGTTGCGCGGTCACAACCGGCAGGTCCGGGCTCGTCGCTCGTGGTCATCTGGACAGGAATCCTCAATGCGTCTTTTCAATTACATCGCGGCCGGGTGCCTGGTGCTGGTCGGCGCTGCGGCGCAGGCCGAAACCGTCACCGGGCTGTATCAGGTCCGCGAACCTGTCGAAGGGCAGGGCGCCGATGCCCGCGCCCAGGCTACCAGCAAGGCCCTGGACACCTTGGTGCTGCGCCTGACCGGCGACCCCAAGGCGGCGCAGAGCCCGGCCTTGGCAGCCCTGCGCAAGGATCCCCAGCAAATCATCAATCAGGTCGGCACCGAGGCCGGGCCCCCCGAGGCGCTGCTGGTCGAGTTCGACCCCGGCAGTACTGAACGCGCGCTGCGCCAGGCGGGCCTGGCGTTGTGGGGCAACAACCGGCCGTCGATCATCGGCTGGTGGCTCTACGACAGTGTCGAGGGCAGCAACCTGGTCGGCGATGGCCAGGCCGCCGCCGAACCGCTGCGCCGTGCCGCCCAGCACCGTGGCTTGCCGCTGCGCCTGCCGCTGGCCGACCTGCAGGAGCAACTGGTGGCCAACGCCAAACAGCTCGAGGGCAATGACCCTGCGCCGCTGCGCGAGGCGTCCGAGCGTTACGGCGCCAATGCCTTGCTGGCGGTGCATGCCCATGAGGCCGACGGCAAGTGGCAAGGCAAGTGGCAACTGTGGCTGGGCGACCAGCGTGAGCAGGGCAACGCCGAAGGTGCCGACCAGGCCGCCCTGGCCGATGCCGTGCTGCTGGCCGTGAGCAACCGCCTGGCGCCGCGCTATGTGACCCGCCCCGGCGCCAGCAGTGACCTGCAGGTGCAAGTGCAGGGCATGAACTTGCAGCGCTATGCCGAACTGAGCCGCGTGCTCGAACCTTACGGCGCCCGTTTGCAGATGGCCGATGGCGCCACCCTGACCTACGGTGTCACCGGCAACCGTGAGCAGCTGCGGGCGCAACTGGGCCTGGCCAAGTTGCAGGAGTTGCCTGCCGAGGCCACGCCGGCACCTGCGCCCCAGGGCGAGCCGGGCGCGACACCCCCTACCACTGCAGCCAAGCCGTTCGATGGCTTGCGTTTTCGCTGGTAAGGGGGCTTGGACATGATTGATATGCGTCGTTGGATCGGGCTGGGCGCCGCCTTGCTGATCGCCGTGCTGCTGTACCTGCTGCACAACATTCTTTCCCCCTTCCTAGTGGGGATTCTGCTGGCCTACCTGGCCGACCCGCTGGTCGACCGCCTCGAACGGGCCGGGCTGTCGCGGACCTGGGGCGTGGTGGTGGTCTTCAGCTTGTTCACCCTGCTGTTCATGGCCCTGCTGCTGGTGCTGATCCCCATGTTGGCCAAGCAGCTGGTGCGCTTGTACGAGCTGGCGCCGCAGATGCTCGACTGGCTGCAGCATGTGGCCCTGCCTTGGGTGCAAAGCCGCCTGGGCCTGGCCGATGGCTTCTGGAAGTTCGACAAGATCAAGGCCGCCATCGGCGCGCACATGGGCCAGACCACCGACATCGTCGGTGTACTGCTGTCCCAGGCCACCGCGTCGAGCCTGGCCCTGATCGGCTGGCTGGCCAACCTGGTGCTGATCCCGGTGGTGGGGTTCTACCTGTTGCGCGACTGGGACCTGATGATGGCCAAGCTGCGCAGCCTGTTGCCGCGCCAGCGCGAAGAGCAGGTGGTGGGGTTGGCCGGTGAGTGCCATGAAGTGCTGGGGGCGTTCGTGCGTGGCCAGTTGCTGGTGATGCTCGCCCTGGGCGTCATCTATTCCACCGGGCTGATGCTGGTGGGCCTGGAACTGGGCCTGCTGATCGGCATGCTGGCGGGGTTGGCGGCAATCGTCCCGTACATGGGCTTCATCATCGGCATCGGCGCGGCCCTGGTGGCCGGGTTGTTCCAGTTCAGCGGCGATTTGTATCCGATGTTGGGGATTGTCGCGGTGTTCATGGTCGGCCAGGCGCTGGAAGGCATGGTACTGACGCCCATGCTGGTGGGCGACCGCATCGGCCTGCATCCGGTGGCGGTGATCTTCGCCATCCTCGCCGGTGGTGAGCTGTTCGGCTTCACCGGTGTGCTGCTGGCGCTACCGGTGGCGGCGGTGATCATGGTGCTGTTGCGGCATGTGCATGACCTCTACAAGGAGTCGGGCATGTATGGCGAGGCGATCGATCCGGACCTGTAAGTGACCGCGTCAGCTGCGCGATACCTGTGGGAGCTACTGTCTTATGTTGTCAGTGCTGGCCTCATCGCTGGCAAGCCAGCTCCCACAGGTACGATGCTGCTTCAAGTTAGCGCGATACCTGTGGGAGCGGGTTCACCCGCGAATACGGGCATAGCCCGTGCCAGGCACCGAGGTGTCATCTTCGCGGGAAAACCCGCTCCCACAGGGGCTCGTGAACATCGCAACTGCTTGATTTTACTTGTGCTCTTCCCCTGCCGGATTGTGCCGCCCGCGTTGCGGGTATAGACTTTGCACACTCTTCACCAAAGGCCCCCTGTGGTCCCCGCGACCGCCCGCGAGCATGAAACCGATCCAGTTGCCCCTGGGTGTGCGTCTCCGTGATGACGCCACCTTCATCAACTACTATCCGGGCGCCAATGCCGCGGCATTGGGCTACGTCGAGCGGCTATGCGAAGCCGACGCCGGCTGGACCGAGAGCCTCATCTACCTGTGGGGCAAGCAGGGCGTTGGCCGTACCCACCTGCTGCAAGCCGCTACCCAGCGTTTCCAGCAGCGCGGCGAGCCCGCCGTCTACCTGCCGCTGGCGCAACTGCTGGAGCGCGGCGTCGAGTTGCTTGACCACCTCGAGCAATACGAACTGGTGTGCATCGATGACCTGCACGTGATCGCCGGCAAGGCGGACTGGGAAGAGGCCATGTTCCACCTGTTCAACCGCCTGCGCGACAGTGGCCGACGGCTGCTGCTGGCCGCCTCCAGCTCGCCCCGCGAACTGCCGATCAAACTGGCGGACCTCAAGTCGCGGCTGACCCTGGCCCTGATTTTCCAGATGCGCGGCATGTCCGACGAGGACAAGCTGCGCGCCCTGCAGCTGCGTGCCTCGCGGCGCGGCCTGCACCTGACCGACGAAGTCGGCCACTTCATCCTCACCCGTGGCACACGCAGCATGAGTGCGCTGTTCGACCTGCTCGAACGCCTTGACCAAGCTTCGCTGCAGGCGCAACGCAAGCTGACCATCCCGTTCCTCAAGGAAACCCTGGGTTGGTGACCCCCTGAAAACACGGGGCCAGAGCGGCAAAACAGAAAAGTCACATGTTTTTCGATAAAATTTGCAAATGGTTCTGATAGAAGGCATAGTTTCCCCCTTCTAAAGGACTACAGACACGGTCGTGCCCATGCTGAAGCGCTTCGCACCCCTCGTGCCACTTGCACTTGCCACCTTCCTGTTTGGTTGCGCCGCTCATGGCCCGACCACTCAATCCCAGGATCATCGCCCGGTCGCCGAGCAATCGCTCAAGGCCAAGGCTTCCGCTTCTTCCGTATTCACCGAGGAAGAGCTGGCCAGCGACGATGACCTGAATGCCTTTTCCAGCAGCAAGCCCTATCAGCTCCCGGTGCTGGCCGACAGCATCCTCGAGCGTGGCATGGCGCTGATCGGTACCCGTTACCGCTTTGGCGGCACCACCGAACAAGGCTTCGACTGCAGCGGCTTCATTGGTTATCTGTTCCGCGAAGAGGCCGGCATGAACCTGCCGCGCTCGACCCGCGAGATGATCAACGTCGACGCCCCCAAAGTCGCGCGCAACAAGCTCAAGCCAGGCGACCTGCTGTTCTTCAGCACCAATGGTCGCGGCCGCGTCAGCCACGCCGGCATCTACCTGGGCGACAACCAGTTCATCCACTCCAGCAGCCGCCGCAGCGGTGGTGTGCGCATCGACAGCCTTGGCGATCGCTACTGGAGCAAGACCTTCATCGAAGCCAAGCGCGCGCTGGCCATGGCACCGACCACCATTTCGCGCAATTGATTTGATATCAAAATGCTGTACCCTGCCGCGGCGGCGTAGCTGAAAAGCTCGCCGCCGTGCGCATTTACAGAAAGCGTCTAATCTAATTTCTCACCTATTTTCATCTTCGGCCGTGGCCGGGGCTTGTCTGACAGGACGTTCGCATCATGGCGATGTTGGCGCGCTTCGCATTTCTTTCCCTGGCGGCATTGCTTGCTGCCTGCTCCAGCCGTGCACCTGCCCCGGCGCCGGTCAAGCAGCCCATGGTCTTCAGCCAGCAACCGGCGGCATCGCCTGCGGCGGAGGATGTGCTGTTCCGCGCGATCGGCCTGGTCGGCACGCCCTATCGTTGGGGCGGCAACACCCCTGATTCGGGGTTCGATTGCAGCGGCCTGATCGGCTACGTATACCGTGATGCCGCGGGCATCAGCCTGCCACGCACCACGCGCGACATGATCGTCATGCGTGCGCCAAGCGTGGACATCAATGCCTTGCAGTCCGGCGACCTTGTGTTCTTTGCCACCAATGGCGGGGCACAGGTCAGTCATGCCGGTATCTATGTCGGCGAAGGGCGTTTCGTCCATGCGCCGTCTACCGGCGGCACGGTGCGCCTGGACTATCTCTCCAGCAGTTACTGGGCCAAGGCCTATCTGCAGGCCAAGCGCGTGTTGCCACCTGGGCATCTGGCGCAGAATCCCTGAGCGCGGCGGGCCACCCGTCTGGCCGTGGGCCCCTCAGGGCGCCTTGTTGATGCGCCAGTCTAGGTTGCCCACATCGTCCGCAACCAATACGCCACCTCGCGGTTTGCGGTTCCACGAGTCCTGCTGTCCAATCAACGCGCTCTGTTAGAAAGGCGGCGATAACGCACCGGCGCCTGCGCGTTTCATTACCCACCTGAATTCCGGGTGAGGCGGGCGCAGGGCGGTTCAACGCACAGGCTTGGCGAGGGCCGCTTTATATACCGCGAATGGTCGTGGCGGCTGGTAAAGGATGCGTGCTTCTTCATCGAAAGGAGCATGTCATGAGCGGCATCGAAAGCATGTTGCAGCGCAACCTGCAGGTATTGGGCACCGGGCGCGAGTTGGCCCGTCTGGCCGACAAGGTCCTGAGCGCTTATCCCGATCCATACCAGCTGGCCGTGACCCAGGCGTCGGTCATCCTGCGCAAGCATACCGGCAAGGACTGGGACCCTCGGCAGGTCTGGTGGCATCAATTCAGTCGTGCCAGCTCCAGCCATCGCAGCTTTACGGGATGGGCGCACAGCAGTCCGCCCGCCAAGTCCCTGCGCTTCACCGAATTGATGGTCGAGCGCTTCGACCCCGGCTTCCAGGAAGCTACTGACTCGCTCGATCTCTATGGCGGCTTCTATCGCCAGGGGCCTCATGCGCACACCTACGATGAGCGCAACGAGGTGCCAATGTTGGCCCGCGATGTCCAGCAGGACTTCTGGGCCTTGGATTTCGCCCAGTTATACCGGCGCCAGATATCGGCATTCTGGGCCGCGTACCAAGATGACTTCAGGCTCCTGGCCAAGGTCAACCTGCTGGGCCAGTGTGCCCGTGCCGAACGGGGCGGGTATATCGACAGCGCGGACGCGGCGCAGTTGCGCGCTCATGTGGTGCCGGGGCTGTCGGCCGGGGAGCGAGCGCCCTCGCTGGCGCAACTGCGTGAACAGTCGAGTGTCGAGCTGCGTGCAAGCGGCTATGGGCTTGGTGTCGCCAGTGGGGCGGCGATCTATGCAATCCAGGGGCCCGGTACCAGGGTCCTGTTGTACTGCCCCTGGGCCGAACAGGCGCTGCGAGGCTTCGACAACCTGCAGGGCATGGCAGGCTGGCTGCGCGAGCACCTGGCCACGGCTCAGGGTCGGGGAGCGTTCCAGCAGGCGTTGATTGCCGACCCGCAAGACCTCGAGGCTGCGCAAGCGGTGCAGCAGGCCCTGCAAGCGCTGGGCGAAAGTCCGAGCGATGCGGCCGCGTTGGCTGTGCTCAAGCAGCAGCGCAGCCCTGTCGGGCACCTTCTCGACGCTCTGGTGGAGCATGCCCGGCAGGAAATGCAGCACACCGCCGCCCGCCTGGTGGACAACAGCCAACTGCGCAAGGCCCTGTGGCGGGGTTATCTGGGGGCTTTCCTGAAAGTGTTCGGCGGTTTCGTGCCGTTGGGTTGGCCGGTGTCGCTGGTGCTGCTCGGCGCCACCCTGGCAAAGGTCGGCCTGGAGGTCGACGGCGCCTTGCACGCCCGCAATGCCCAGGAACGCAAGGCGGCGATGCGTACGGCCATCCTCGATTCGATCTTCGGCGCCTTGAACATGGTGGATGTGAGTTTTGGCAGCAGCCTGGCGTCCCTGACCTACCAGGCGCCGTTCCATGAATTGGACGCATCGCTGGCCGAATGGGAGGTCGAGCAGGCCCCCACGTCGAGCCTGGCGGGGGATGAGGCCAACGAGCTGCTTGACAGCAAGCCAATGGGTAGCGACCGCTTGCAGGGGATTCGGCTCGGCACGGACGGCAGTTGCTGGATCGAGTTGGAAGGATTGCCCTACCGGGTGCGCTTCAGCCCGGAGCTGTCGTCCTGGCTGATAGTACCTCCGGAAAACCCTTACGCTTTCGGACCCTTGCGCCCGGTGCGGATGGACGCTGCGGGCGAGTGGCAGTTGCTGGTGCCGCCACGCCTGTTGGGTGGGGCGCCGACCGATGGCTTGGCCAGCGAGCCCTCGGCGTTCTGGGATGAGTACATGCACACCCACCTGGACCGCAGCCAGACCCTGTCGAATGCCGCGCGAGCGCGCCAGCGAGCTCTGTTGCAGGGGCGGGCAATCGATGTGCTGGATGACGAGCAGGAGCCGCTGGTGGACGAAGATGGATTTGACTTCATCGACAGAGAAGGCGAGCACGTTTACACCTACCGCCATGACGGGGAGTACCGCAATCACCGGATCTTCATGTACACGGAAGAAGACGGTGCCAAGATCAATCGGTTCCTGCGCGAAGGCGAGCGCGAGTTCGATTACGGCGACGAAGTCGAGTACCTCGACAACCTCGCCGATGACCTGGGGAAGCTACCGCACAACAACGACGTGCCGCTGTATCGCGGAGGCCATGGCACACGCAGTACCAGTGGTACGCATTTTCGCAGTGGGCAGTTCAAGGTGGGCGATGTGCTGGTCAACACCGACCTGACTTCCTTCACCGAAAACCCCTACATCGTGCGCCTGTTCGCCGCCGACAACGATCTGTTGGCGGGCAGCGGGGTGGAAGGCGTTTTCGACGACAGCTCGGTGGTGTTCGAGCTGCCTGCCGGCAGCTATCAGCACGGCACCCCCATCAGTCCGTTCTCCAGCCATCCGAACGAGGCGGAAACCCTGTTCCTGCCTGGTTCGTATTTCCGCGTCGAGGCGCTCAAGGAAATCCGCGGTGGCGATTACCATTTCGTCAGTGTCAGGCTCAGCGAGGTGCCGAGACCGGCCAGCGGCGAGGTCTATGAGCTGCGTACCGGCGAGCTATTCGACAAGGCCGCCTACGCTGCTCGGCTGGGTAGCGCGGAGCTGGCTAACCGATTCTTCCCTGACTGACGCGCTTCGGCGCGTCTAGCCACTTGTGCCCGGCATCGTGGGTAACTCGGGCACAAGTGCGCAGGTACATACCTACCGCCCCCGAGGTTCATCGCCCAGCCAGGATGCGTGTTCGATCACGACATCAAGGAGCGGGGTTATGAGCAGCAGTATCAAGGAGCGCGTGGAACAGAGCCTCGACGCGGTGGAGGCGGGGCGGCCGTTGGTTCGCCTGGTGGACGAGGTGATTCGCGAGTATCCCGACCCGTACGTACTGGCGAGCCAGCATGCGCAGCGCATTCTGCTCAAGCATACGGGGAAGGCCATCGATCCGCGTTTCGTCTGGTGGCACCAGTTTGACGGGGCCACCAGCAGCAGCCACAGCTTCACGGGGTGGCGGCACAGCGGGCCGCCACGCAAATCGATGCACCTGGTCGAGTTGCTGATCAATCGTTTCGATGCTCGGTTTCAGGACGCACCGGACGAGCTTGATCTTTATGGCGGCTTTTATCGCCAAGGGCCACACGCCAGCCACTTCGATGAGCGTAATGAAGTGGCGATGCTGGGCAGCAAGGTCCAGCAGGATTTGTGGGCACTGGACTTCGCGGTGGCCTATCGCGATGCAGTCACGCGTTTCTGGGCCAACTATTCCGGGCACTTTCGCGCACTGGCGAAGGTGAATGTGCTGGGGCAGGGGGCCAGCGCGTTGAGAGCAGGACGCATCAACCGTAGCGACTGGGCGTTGTTGCGTGCGATGGCCGCTGACGACCTGGCCGATGGCGAGCTGCCGACGCTGGCCAAACTCGAGCAGGACAGCACCACACACACCTTTTCCGTCAACCGCTATGTGCTTGACCAGGGCGACCGCGGCTGCCTCTACAGTTTTACGGTGGCCAGCGGTCGCACCCTGCTTTACCGTCCATGGGCCTCGCAAGCGCTCATCGGCTTTGCTTCGGAATTGGCCATGGCAGGTTGGTTGCGTACGCAGCTGCAGGACCGCGACACCTTGGCTCACCATGTGCTGGCGGCCCATACCGACGCGCGTGACCCGTCACGCGCCCAGGCGGTCAGGACTCACCTGCAGAGTATCGCCAGCAGCGCGAGCGATCAGGCGGCCCTGCACCTGCTCGGCTTCATGAAGCGAACCGTCAGCTCCGATATCTTCAGCCACCTGGCTAACCAGGCCACAACCGAGATGAGTGACAACGCGTCGGCGATCATCGGCAACGCCGAGTTGCGCAAGGCGATGTGGAGCGGTTATCTCGCGGCGTTCATCAAGGTGTTCGGTGGCTTCGCCCCCCTAGGTTGGCCCATGACCCTGATGTTGCTGGGCGCCAGTCTCGCCAAGCTGGGTCTGGACGTCGATGCGTCCCTGCATGCGGCGGACGAGCAGAGCCGCAAGGCGGCGCTGCGCAACGCCATGCTCGACTCGGTATTCGCGGCATTGAACATGGTCGATCTGGGGTTCCAATCGAGTTATGCGTCGCTGACCTATGAATCATCTGTCGGCGAGGCGGATATCGATCTGAATCGCTGGCAGGTGGCACAGGCCGCCCCGCAGCCGATGGAACACCTCGAATCCAATCAAATCGTCAGTGGCGATTTGGTCAGCGACGGGCGTTTGCGCGGTATCAGGGTCACAACCGATGGCGGTTGCTGGATCGAACTCGATGGCCTGTCCTATCGCGTGCGCTACAACCACGACCTGCACGTCTGGCAGATCGTACCTGCTCATAACCCCTTCGCTTTCAGCCCGCTGTATCCGGTGCGCCTGAGCGCCGCCGGGGATTGGGAGCTGCTGGTGCCGCCGAAGCTGGCTGGCGGAGCGCCGCCTGCCGTGGATGGCATGCCCAGCGTCACCTCGCGCTTCTGGGACAGCCACATGGTCATCGAAGAAACGCGGAGCAAGCTGGTTGCCGCCCAGGTGTTGCGTCGCCATAAAGCATTGCTTGATACCAGCGAAGTACCACGGCTGGCCCCCGGCCAAGCCCCTGATCTGGACGAGCGAGGCCTGGATTGTGTGCGGGTCGAGGGCCAGACGCGTTACTCGTATCGCTCGGGCCGCGAATTCTACAACTCCCTGATCGAGTACTACACCAGCGACGAATCCAGGGTGAATGATGTGTTCCGTTCGGGTAGCTATCGCTATGGGGACGAGGACGACTACATCCAGGCGCTTGCCGACAGTCTCGAGCGCTTGCCCAGAAACAACGGGGCCAGCCTCTACCGCGGAGGCAATGCCTCGCGCGGCACGGGTGGAGGGAATTATCGAAACGGCCAGATCAGGGTAGGGGATGTGCTGGTCAATACCGACCTGACCTCATTCACCGAGAACCCCTTCATGGTTGCCGAGTTCGCATCGCGATCGGCCGTGAGCGCGCCGGGGAACCTGCCGGGATTGTTCGACGACAGTTCGGTGGTGTTCGAGTTGCCGGCCGGTTGGTACCAGGACGGCACGCCGATCAGCGCGTTTTCCCTTTACTGGGATGAAAGCGAGACACTGTTCCTGCCGGGGCGCTACTTTCGAATCGTCAAGCTGGAGCAGGTTTACGGTGAACATTACCGCTTTATCCATGTGACCCTGCAACAGATCCCCAAACCTGCCTCGGGGACCCTCTACGATCTGCGCACGGGGCTGGTGTTCGACGCCCAGGCCTACGAAGCACGCTTCAAGACACCGGGGCTTGCGCAGCGCTTCTTTGCGGCTGATAGCCCCGCTGCCAGCGTGAGTCCGGCCTGAGTCGGCCACTCAGGCTTGCTTGAGCAGCAGCGCCACCCCCGGGTAGTACTGCCCCAGCTCGTTGTGCAGCTTGCGGTAGGCGTAGGGGAAATACCAGGCGATGGCGCAGGCGGTGTGCTTCTGCAGGTCGTCGACCAGGTCCTGAAGCTCTTCGGGGCTGGCGTGCTGGCCGGTTTTCCAGGGAGTGACGAACAGCGCGCCGGCCTTCAGCTGGCTGGCATAACCGATGTGCTTGGCCTGGGCGGCGGTTTCCTGCAGCGCCGAGGCCAGGTCGAGGCGGGCGATACGTGGCCAGCGCTGGCCGGCATGCAGGTGCACAGAGGCTTCGGCGTTGCTGATCGACAGGTCGCATCGCCCCTCGCGCTCACCCTCGTCGCGTTGCTTCTTGCTCTGGTGCTGCTGCAGTGCCACCAGCTCGCCTTGCCAGGCCGCTGCCGCGAGCATGCCGACGTTGGCGGCGCTGCCATGCCAGTAGGGCGCGTCAGCGTCCCCTTGCAGCTGGTTGAAACGATCGATGCAGTCGACCCAGCGCTCCAGCGCCGGGCGCAGGAACTCGAAGTGGGTATTGTTGATGATCAGGCCTTGCATGCTGGGCGCTCCTTGTCATTGTCATTGAGGTCAGCGAGATTGATGGCTAAGTGATATCACTGCCATCAGTGTGGCACAAGCCGACGGATTGGCCATTGATCCAGGCCAGTTCGGCCCACGTTCGATTGACGCTCCCGGTGCAACCCTCTAACCTTCGCGGCGTGTTTCAGGTGCCCTGCGAACCGTGGTTTGGCAGGGTGAAACTGGGAAGCCGGTGGGCGCCAGCAGGCGCGATTCCGGCGCTGCCCCCGCAACGGTAAGTGAGTGCAAAACCGCGCAGGGCCACTGGGTGCAAGCACCCGGGAAGGCGCGCAGGCAAGGGCCAGGTGCCCGCTCACAAGCCCGGAGACCGGCCTGGAACTGCCAACGGCATCACGGAGGGTGATGCGCAGTGCGATGTGGCCCAGGCCACGGCCCCTGCGCGTTCTCCGTCTGCCCGCCTTTTACCTGTCGCCTGGCTGCGACAGCTGCGGAGAACCCTGATGAGCGAATCCCCCGAACGCGACGAACGCCACCTGGCGCGCATGCAGCGCAAGAAGGCGCTCATCGACGAGCGCATCGCCAACTCCCCGAACGAATGCGGCTTGCTGCTGGTACTCACCGGCAACGGCAAGGGCAAGAGCAGCTCGGCCTTCGGCATGCTCGCCCGGGCCATGGGGCACGGCATGCAGTGCGGCGTGGTGCAGTTCATCAAGGGCCGCAACAGCACCGGCGAGGAACTGTTCTTCCGGCGCTTCCCCGAGCAGGTGAGCTACCACGTGATGGGCGAGGGCTTCACCTGGGAAACCCAGGACCGCCAGCGCGACATCGCCGCTGCCGAGGCCGCCTGGGCCGTGTCGCGCCAGTTGCTGCAGGACCCAGCGATCCAGTTCGTCGTGCTCGATGAACTGAACATCGCCCTCAAGCACGGCTACCTCGACCTCGACCAGGTGCTCAGCGATATCCAGGCCCGCCCGCCGATGCAGCACGTGATCGTCACCGGCCGTGCGGCCAAGCCCGAGATGGTCGAACTGGCCGATACCGTCACCGAGATGGGCATGCTCAAACATGCGTTCCAGGCCGGTATCCGCGCACAGAAGGGCGTTGAACTGTGAGTGAAGCACGTCAGTGCCCGGCGGTGCTGATCGCAGCCCCAGCCTCCGGCCAGGGCAAGACCACCGTCACCGCCGCCCTTGCGCGCCTGCACCGCAATCTCGGGCGCAAGGTGCGGGTGTTCAAGTGCGGCCCGGACTTCCTCGACCCGATGATCCTCGAGCGTGCCAGCGGCGCGCCGGTGTACCAGCTGGACCTGTGGATGATCGGTGCCGATGAGAGCCGTCGCCTGCTGTGGGAAGCGGCCCGCGATGCCGACCTGATCCTGATCGAAGGGGTGATGGGGCTGTTCGACGGCACCCCGTCGAGTGCCGACCTTGCGCGCCACTTCGGCGTGCCGGTGCTGGCCGTGATCGACGGCACGGCCATGGCCCAGACCTTCGGCGCCCTGGCCCTGGGCCTGGCGCGCTACCAGCCGGACCTGCCGTTTGCCGGTGTGCTGGCCAACCGCGTCGGCACCTTGCGCCACGCGCAACTGCTCGAAGGCAGCCTGACCGAAGGCCTGCGCTGGTACGGCGGGCTGTCCCGCGAGCGCGGCATCGAGCTGCCCAGCCGCCACCTCGGGCTGGTCCAGGCCAGCGAGCTGAATGACCTGGATGCGCGCCTGGACGCCGCCGCCGAAGCGCTCGCCGCCAGTTGCGATGCGGCGTTGCCGCCAGCGGTGAGTTTTGCCGCGCCAGCGCCTGCAGCGCTTGCGACTTCGCTCAAGGGTGTGCGCATCGGCGTGGCCCGTGACGAAGCCTTCGCCTTCACCTACGGCGCCAACCTGGAGCTGCTGCGCAACCTCGGCGCACACCTCGAATTCTTCTCGCCGCTGCATGACCGCGAATTGCCCGCTGTGGATAGCCTGTACCTGCCCGGTGGCTACCCGGAGCTTCACCACCACGCACTGGCCGCCAATGCGCCGATGCTGGAGGCGATCCGCGCCCACCATGCCCAGGGCAAGCCCTTGCTGGCCGAATGCGGCGGCATGCTCTACCTGCTCGATGCCCTGACCGACGTGGCCGGCGAACGTGCCGCGCTGCTCGGCCTGCTGCCGGGCGAGGCGACCATGCAGAAGCGCCTGGCCGCCCTGGCCTTGCAGGCGGTCGAACTGCCGGAAGGCACCCTGCGCGGGCACACCTACCACCACTCGCTGACCAGCACCGCGCTGGAACCGATCGCCCGCGGCCTGAGCCCCAACGGCGGCCGTGGCAACGAAGCGGTGTACCGCCTGGGCCGGCTGACCGCCTCCTACGTGCATTTCTACTTCCCCTCCAACCCCGACGCGGCGGCGGCGCTGCTGCGACCATGAGCGACCACGCCTACAGCGCCGCCGAGCGCGCGGCCGTCTACCGGGCCATCGGTGAGCGCCGCGACATGCGCCATTTCGCCGGTGGCGAGGTGGCGCCGGAGCTGCTGGCACGCCTGCTTGCCGCCGCGCACCAGGCGCCGAGCGTCGGCCTGATGCAGCCGTGGCGTTTCATCCGCATTACCCGCACCGAGCTGCGCACGCGTATCCAGGCGCTGGTCGAGGACGAGCGGGTACGCACCGCCGACGCCTTGAACGAGCGCTCCGATGAATTCATGAAGCTCAAGGTCGAGGGCATCAACGACTGCGCCGAACTGTGGGTGGCGGCGTTGATGGACAACCGCGAGCCGCACATCTTCGGCCGTCGCACTCTGCCGGAAATGGACCTGGCCTCGCTGGCCTGTGCCATCCAGAACCTCTGGTTGGCGGCGCGTGCCGAGGGCCTGGGCATGGGCTGGGTGTCGCTGTTCGAGCCACAGGCTTTGGCCGAGCTGCTGGGCATGCCCGCCGGGGCCAAGCCGGTGGCGGTGCTGTGCCTGGGGCCGGTGATCGAGTTCTACCCGGCGCCGATGCTGGTGCTGGAAAACTGGGCCGAGCAACGGCCCCTGAGCGAAATGCTGTACGAGAACCATTGGGGAGACCGGCCATGAGCGTGGCCTTGCTGACTGTCGCGGGCGTGGCCCTGGACGCCTTGCTCGGCGAGCCGCAACGCCGCCATCCGTTGGTGGGCTTCGGCAACCTGGCGGCGAACCTGGAGCGGCGCCTGAACGCCGGTGGCCGTGGCTGGCGCAGCCATGGTGTCAGCGCCTGGTTTCTCGCCGTGGTGCCATTGACCCTGCTGGCGCTGATCCTGTCCTGGCTGCCGTACGTTGGTTGGATGGTCGATGTGCTGGCGCTGTACTGCGCGCTGGGCCTGCGCAGCCTCGGCGAGCATGTGCTGCCGGTGGCCCAGGCCCTGCGTCAGGGTGACCTGGACGAAGCGCGGCGCCGCGTCGGTTACCTGGTCAGCCGCGAAACCCGCGAGCTGGACGAGCCCGCGGTAGCCCGGGCAGCCACCGAATCGGTGCTGGAGAACGGCAGCGATGCAGTGTTCGCCGCGTTGTTCTGGTTTGCCGTGGCCGGTGCGCCGGGGGTGGTGCTGTATCGCCTGAGCAATACCCTCGATGCCATGTGGGGTTATCGCAACGAACGCTTCGAACGCTTCGGCTGGTGCGCGGCGCGCATCGACGACGTACTCAACTACATTCCCGCGCGCCTGGTGGCGCTGACCTACGCTGTGCTCGGCAAGACCCGCCTGGCGCTGCGCTGCTGGCGCCAGCAGGGGCCGCTGTGGGACAGCCCCAACGCCGGCCCGGTGATGGCCGCCGGCGCTGGTGCGCTGGCTGTGGAGTTGGGAGGGCCTGCGGTGTACCACGGCGAGCTGCACGAGCGGCCGCGCCTGGGCGAGGGGCCGATGGCCGACGCCGACGCCATCGAGCGCGGCTGGAGCCTGGTGCAGCGTGGGGTGTGGCTATGGTTGCTGGTGATCTGCCTGGGGAGTTACCTGAATGCTTGAACACGGTGGCCGCCTGCTGCGGGCGGTGGCGCAGTACGCAATTGCCCGCGAGCGTTGGCTCGACCTGTCCAGCGGCATCGCGCCCTGGCCCTATGCCGTGCCGTCGATTCCCCAGGAGGCCTGGGCGCGACTGCCGGAAACCGAGGACGGCCTGGAGCAGGCGGCGCGCACCTACTATCACGCCGATCTGTTGCTGGCCGTGGCCGGTTCCCAGGCGGCGATCCAGGCCCTGCCGCAGCTGCGCGCGCCTGGGCGAGTCGGGGTGCTGACACCCTGTTACGCCGAGCATCCCCACGCCTGGCAGCGCGCAGGGCACACGCTGGTCGAGCTGGCTGACGAGCAGGTCGATGAGGCAATCGACAGCCTCGACGTGCTGGTGCTGGTCAACCCCAACAACCCCACCGGCCGGCTGATCCCCCGTGAGCGCCTGTTGGCCTGGCATGCCCGGCTGGCAGAGCGGGGCGGCTGGCTGGTGGTCGACGAAGCGTTCATCGACAACACCCCGCGGCTCAGCCTGTGCGGCCATGTGGATCGGCCTGGGCTGATCGTGTTGCGCTCGTTCGGCAAGTTCTTCGGCCTGGCGGGGGTGCGGCTGGGCTTCGTGATGGCGCAGCCGGCACTGCTGCAGGCGCTGGCCGAGCTGCTGGGGCCGTGGACGGTGAGCGGCCCGACTCGGGTGCTGGGCAAGGTGTGCCTGGCCGATGAACTGGCCCACCTGATGCAGATCGACCGCTGCGCCAAGGCCCGCGCGCGGCTGGTGGCGTTGCTGGGCGAAGCCGGCCTGGCGCCGACCGGGGGCTGCGACCTGTTCCAGTACGTGGCCACCGAGCGTGCGGCGCAACTATATGAATACCTCGCCCGGCGCGGCATCCTCGTGCGCCTGTTCGAGCAACCGGCGGCGCTGCGCTTCGGCCTGCCGGCCAATGCGGCGCAGGAGCAGCGCCTGCGCGAGGCGCTGCTGGATTATCAAAAGGAATCGGCATGACCACCCTGATGGTGCAAGGCACCACTTCCGATGCCGGCAAAAGCACGCTGGTTACCGCCCTGTGCCGCTGGCTGCTGCGCCAAGGCGTAGCAGTGGTGCCGTTCAAACCGCAGAACATGGCGCTCAACAGCGCTGTGACCGCCGACGGTGGCGAAATCGGCCGCGCCCAGGCGGTGCAGGCCCAAGCCTGCCGGCTGGCGCCGCACACCGACATGAACCCGGTGCTGCTCAAGCCCAACAGCGACACCGGGGCCCAGGTGATCATCCATGGGCGCGCGGTCACCAGCATGAACGCCGTCGCCTACCACGGCTACAAAGCCATCGCCATGCAGGCGGTGCTGGCCTCCCACGAGCGGCTTGAGCAGGCCTATCAAGTGGTGATGGTCGAAGGCGCAGGCTCCCCTGCCGAGATCAACCTGCGCGCCGGCGACATCGCCAACATGGGCTTCGCCGAAGCGGTCGACTGCCCGGTGATCCTGGTGGCCGATATCAACCGTGGCGGGGTGTTCGCCCATCTGGTCGGTACCCTGGAGCTGCTCTCGCCGAGCGAGCAGGCGCGGGTCGAAGGCTTCGTCATCAACCGCTTCCGTGGCGATATCGCCTTGCTGCAACCGGGCCTGGACTGGCTGGAGCAGCGCACCGGCAAGCCGGTGCTTGGCGTGCTGCCCTTTGTCACCGACCTGCACCTGGAGGCCGAGGACGGCATCGACGTGCGCCAGGCGGTCAAGGGCGAACGGCTGCTCAAGGTGATAGTCCCGGTGCTGCCGCGCATCAGCAACCACACCGATTTCGACCCGCTGCGCCTGCACCCGCAGGTCGACCTGCAATTCATCGGCCCGGGCCAGCCGATCCCGCCCGCCGACCTGATCATCCTGCCCGGCTCCAAGAGCGTGCGCGGTGACCTGGCGCAGTTGCGCGCGCGTGGCTGGGACACGGCCATCGCCCGGCATTTGCGCTATGGCGGCAAGCTGATCGGCATTTGCGGTGGGTTGCAGATGCTGGGCCGCGACGTTCACGATCCGCTCGGCCTGGAAGGCCCGGCCGGTTCCAGTGCCGGGCTTGGCCTGCTGGACTACGAGACGGTGCTTGAGGCCGAGAAGCAACTGCGCAACGTCAGCGGCACGCTGGCCTTGGAGCAGTCACCGATCGCGGGCTACGAAATTCACGCCGGAGTCACCCGTGGCCCGGCCCTGGAGCATCCGGCCGTGCAACTGCAAGACGGCCGCTGCGACGGTGCCATCAGTGCCGACGGGCAGATTCTCGCCACCTATCTGCACGGCCTGTTCGAAGGCAGCCAGTCGTGCGCGGCACTGCTGCGTTGGGCCGGGCTTGCCGATGTACAGGCCATCGACTACGAGGCCCTGCGCGAGCGCGATATCGAGCGCCTGGCCGACCTGGTCGAGCAGCACCTGGACACCGCGCATCTGCGCCAGCTGTGTGGAGTCACTGCCCATGCGTAACCTGATCCTCGGCGGCGCCCGCTCGGGCAAGAGCCGCCTGGCCGAGCAACTGGCCAGCAGCAGCGGCCTGTCGGTGACCTACATCGCCACCAGCGAGCCCTTGGATGGCGAGATGAACGAACGGGTACGCCTGCACCGTGAACGCCGCCCGGCTGACTGGGGGCTGATCGAAGAACCCTTGGCCCTGGCCAAGGTGCTGCGTGCCGAAGCCGGCGCAGGCCGTTGCCTGCTGGTGGACTGTCTGACGCTGTGGCTGACCAACCTGCTGATGCTCGATGACGAGCAACGCCTGGTGCAGGAGCGCGATGCGCTGCTGGCGTGCCTTGAGCAATTGCCGGGCACGATCATCCTGGTCAGCAACGAAACCGGCCTGGGCGTGGTGCCCATGGGCGAACTGACCCGCCGCTACGTCGACCACGCCGGGCTGTTGCACCAGGCCGTGGCCGAGCGCTGCCAGCGCGTGGTGCTGACCGTGGCCGGCCTCCCTCTCATGCTCAAAGGACCCACTCTATGACCCAGATGTGGTGGCGTGATGCCTGCCAATCCCTCGACACCGCCGCCATGCACCAGGCCCGCGCCCGTCAGCAGCAACTGACCAAGCCCGCCGGTTCCCTCGGCCAGCTCGAAGGCCTGGCGATTCACCTGGCCGCCTTGCAGGGGCGCGAGCGGCCCAGCGTGGACAAGGTGGCGATCAGCATCTTCGCCGGCGACCACGGGGTGGTGGAGGAGGGCATCTCCGCCTACCCGCAAGCGGTGACCGGGCAGATGCTGCGCAACTTCGTCGGCGGCGGTGCGGCAATCAGCGTACTGGCCCGCCAGTTGGATGCAGGTCTGGAGGTGGTCGACCTCGGCACCATCGATCCGTCCCTCGAACTGCCCGGCGTGCACCACCTGCGCCTGGGCGCGGGCACGGCCAACTTCGCCCGCCAGCCGGCGATGACCGACACCCAGCTGGCCGCCGCCCTGCAGGCCGGTCGCGACAGCGCCCTGCGTGCGGTCGAGGACGGCGCCCAGCTGTTCATCGGCGGCGAGATGGGCATTGGCAACACCACGGCGGCAGCGGCCCTGGCCAGCACCTTGCTGAGCTGCCCGGCGCGTGAACTGAGCGGGCCGGGCACCGGCCTGGACAGCGCCGGTGTGCGGCACAAGGCCGAGGTGATCGAGGCGGCGCTGGTACTGCACGGGTTGCGCGCCGACCAACCGCTGCAGGCCCTGGCCTGTGTCGGTGGTTTCGAGATCGCCGCGCTGGCCGGCGCCTACCTGGCCTGTGCCCAGCACGGCGTGGCGGTGCTGGTCGATGGCTTCATCTGCAGCGTCGCCGCCCTGGTGGCGGTACGCCTCAACCCGCAATGCCGCCCTTGGCTGCTGTTCGCCCACCAGGGCGCCGAGCCGGGCCACAAGATGCTGCTGGCCGCGTTGCAGGCCGAGCCACTGCTAGCCCTGGGCCTGCGCCTGGGCGAAGGCAGCGGTGCGGCGCTGGCTGTGCCACTGCTGCGCCTGGCCTGTGCCCTGCACGGGCAAATGGCAACCTTCGCCGAAGCGGCGGTGGCGGACCGCCCGGCATGATCCTCGACCTGCTGCGCCACGGCGAGACCGAACTGGGTGGCGGCCTGCGCGGCAGCCTGGACGATGCTCTGACCGCTACCGGCTGGGCCCAGATGCGCCAGGCCGTGGCACAGGCAGGCCCCTGGGACATCGTGGTCAGCTCACCGCTGCAACGCTGCGCGCTGTTCGCCGACGAGCTGGGCGCGCGCCTGGGCTTGCCGGTGCAGCGCGAGGCGGATGTGCGCGAGCTGCACTTTGGCGACTGGGAAGGCCGCAGCGCGGCGCAGATCATGCAGACCGAAGCCGATGCTCTGGGGCTGTTCTGGAACGACCCCTACGCCTTCACGCCGCCGGCCGGCGAGCCGGTGCTGGCGTTTGCCGAGCGAGTGGTGGCAGCGGTCGAACGCCTGGCCCGCGCGCATGCCGGCAAGCGCGTGCTGCTGGTCACCCACGGCGGGGTCATGCGCCTGTTGCTGGCAAGGGCGCGTGGCTTGCCCCGTGAGCAGCTGCTGCAAGTCGAGGTCGGCCATGGGGCGTTGATGCGCCTTGAGGCCAGCCTTGATGGCCATTTGCGCGAGGTTGGCTGAGATGCTGCCGTTCTGGATTGCCCTGCAGTTTCTCAGCAGCCTGCCGGTGAGCCTGCCAGGTATGCCGACGCCTGCGCAGATGGGGCGCTCGGTGCTGTTTTATCCCGCGGTCGGGCTGCTGTTCGGCCTGCTGCTGTGGCTGGCCAGCCATCTGCTCCAGGGTACGGCGGCGCCCTTGCACGCTGCGCTGTTGCTGGCCTTGTGGGTGCTGCTCAGCGGCGCCCTGCACCTGGACGGCCTGGCGGACAGCGCCGACGCCTGGCTGGGCGGCTTCGGCGACCGCGAACGCACCTTGCAGATCATGAAGGACCCGCGTAGCGGGCCGATTGCAGTGGTCACCCTGGTGCTGGTGCTGCTGCTCAAGTTCTGCGCTTTGTGGGTACTGGTGGAGGACGGCGCAGGCGGCCTGCTGGTGGTGGCGCCGATAGTCGGGCGGGCGGCGATGCTCGGACTGTTCCTGACCACGCCCTATGTGCGCCCGGGTGGACTGGGCACAGCATTGGCCGAGCATCTGCCGCGCCGGGCCGCTGGCTGGATACTGCTGGGCTGCGCCGGGGCCTTGGGCATGGCGGGCAGTTGGGCAGTGATGGCGGCTTTGCTGGCTGCACTGCTGGTATTCGGCTGGCTGCGCCAATTGATGTGCCGGCGGCTGGGGGGCACCACGGGCGACACCGCTGGCGCACTGCTGGAACTGCTCGAATTGACGGTGGTGGTGGCGCTGGCGGTGATGCGCTGAGCGGGTTGTCAGCGTGTGAATTTTCCTGCGGTTGTTGCGGAAATTTCCTTTGATGGGCTGACATATCCTCGGCAGCTCCACCCTCGCAAGGAGCGCACATGCGCCACTGGATCCTCGCCTGCCTGCTGGCCCTGAGCGGCCTGCCCGCGGGCGCCGCCGACCTGGTCGACTTCTGGAGCCTGCCGCGCCACGGCGGCAATAGCTTCAATCGACTGCCCCCCGACCAGGCCTACTTCAATGCGCTCAAGGGCTATGGGGCCAGTTGGGTGCGGCTTTCCTATGACAAGTGGCGGCCGTCGGCACGCGATTTCCTCCTGGGCACGGCGGATGACTATCAAGGGTTGGCGCAGGCCGATCTGCAACAGTTGTTGGAAGTCCTTGACCGTGCCCACGCGGCGGGCCTCAAAGTCGTGATCACGCCCTTGTCGCTACCGGGCATGCGTTGGGCGCAGAACAACCAGGGGCATTTCGATGACCGCTTGTGGCAGGACAAGCGCTTCTGGGACCAGTCCGCACGGTTCTGGCGTGACCTGGCACTGGCGCTCAGGGATCACCCGGCCATCGCCGCCTACAACCTCATCAACGAGCCCGCGCCGGAAAAACACGGTGGCCTGGCCGAGCACGCCACTGCGGCGCAGATGAAGCAGTGGTATCTGGGCCAGCAGGGTACTGCGCGCGACCTGCCGGCTCTTTACCGGCAACTGCTGGCGGCCATACGCGACGTCGACGAAAAGACGCCGGTCATGCTCGATGCCGGTTGGTACGCCGCCGCTGATGCTTTCGATTACTGGCCGTCGATACCGGACGACCCCCGCGTGCTGTATAGCGTGCACATGTATGAGCCTTATGCCGCCACCAGCGCGCCGAACATGGCCCGCCTGCAGCCGTTGGCCTACCCGGGGCCGGTGCCGTTCGCCGGGCAGGTGCAGCAGTGGGATGGCGAACGGGTCGCGCGGTACCTGCAGCAGCCATTGGACTGGGCCGCGTCGGTCGGGCTGCCGCGCTCGCGGCTGGTGGTCGGGGAGTTCGGCTGCATGCGCCGCCTGCCTGGGTGTCGGCAGTACCTGGAGGACGTGCTGACGGTGCTCGACCGCCAGCAGTTGCATTGGGCGTTCTACAGCTTCCGTGAAGACAGCTGGGACGGCATGGACTACGAACTGGGTGCGGCCAAGGTGCCTTGGCGGTATTGGCAGGCGATCGAACAGGGAGCGCCGGACCCGCTGCCACGCAAGGCCACACGGGAATTCGAGCCGATCCGCCGGCGCCTGCAGCCGTGACGGCGGCAATGAAACTTCTTGCAACATCCATATTGCGGGTATATACACGTAACCATGCTGACCAGTGAATGCATCTGTACCCACCTGCGTCGTGCTGCCCGTGGGGTGAGCCGACACTACGACGAGGCCCTTGCCGGCTTCGGCATCAATGTCGCCCAGTTTTCCCTGCTGCGCCATGTGCAGCGGCTCGACCGGCCGAGCATCACCAGCCTGGCCGAGGCCATGGGCCTTGAGCGCAGCACCTTGGGCCGCAATCTGCGGGTGCTGGAGGCCGAGGGGCTGGTGTGCCTGGCCGACGGCGATGACCAACGCAATCGGCTGGTGCTGTTGAGCGAGGCGGGCAAGGCGCGGCTTGAAGCGGCGTACCCGGCCTGGCAGCAGGCCCAGCAGCAACTGGTGGAACAACTGGGCGAAGGCCAGCGCGACGAACTGGTGCGCCTACTGGAGCGGCTGGCTTGATTCATTACGATCATAAGCGGGTATATACCCGCATAAACCTTGCGATGTGCTGGAGACAACGACAATGACTTCCGTATGGCGGACCAGCGGTTGGGTGCTTCTGGGGGCGGCGCTGATCCTTGCGCTGTCATTGGGTGTGCGGCATGGCTTCGGCCTGTTCCTGGCGCCGATGAGTGCCGATTTCGGCTGGGGCCGCGAGGTGTTCGCCTTCGCCATCGCCCTGCAGAACCTGATCTGGGGCCTGGCCCAGCCGTTCTCCGGCGCGCTGGCCGACCGGCTGGGCGCGGCGAAGGTGGTGATCATCGGCGGCATCCTGTACGCCACGGGGCTGGTGCTGATGGGCATGGCCGACTCGATCTGGTCGCTGTCGCTCAGTGCCGGCCTGTTGATCGGCATCGGGCTCTCAGGCACGTCGTTCTCGGTGATTCTCGGCGTGGTCGGCCGTGCCGTGCCGCCGGAAAAGCGCAGCATGGCCATGGGCATCGCCAGCGCGGCGGGTTCGTTCGGGCAGTTCGCCATGCTGCCCGGCACCCTCGGCCTGATCCAGTGGCTGGGCTGGTCGGCGGCGCTGCTGGTGCTGGGCCTGATGGTGGCGCTGATCGTGCCGCTGGTGGGCCTTTTGCGCGACAACCCGATGCCTGCCCAGGGCGCCGATCAGAGCCTTGTCCAGGCGTTGCGCGAGGCCTGCTCGCATTCTGGCTTCTGGTTGCTTGCCCTGGGCTTCTTCGTCTGCGGCTTCCAGGTGGTTTTCATCGGCGTGCACCTGCCGGCCTACCTGGTCGACCAGCACCTGCCGGCCATTACCGGTACCACGGTGCTGGCGCTGGTCGGGCTGTTCAACATCGTCGGTACCTACACCGCCGGCTGGCTGGGCGGGCGCATGTCCAAGCCGCGCCTGCTGACCGCGTTGTACCTTTTGCGGGCGGTGGTGATCGTGCTGTTCCTGTGGGCGCCGGTGACCCAGGTCAGCGCCTACCTGTTCGGCATCGCCATGGGCCTGCTGTGGCTGTCGACGGTGCCACTGACCAATGGCACCGTGGCCACGCTGTTCGGTGTGCGCAACCTGTCCATGCTCGGGGGTATCGTGTTCCTGTTCCATCAGCTGGGGGCGTTCCTGGGGGGCTGGCTGGGCGGTGTGGTGTATGACCAGACCGGCAGCTACGACCTGGTCTGGCAGATCTCGATCCTGCTCAGCCTGCTGGCCGCCGCGCTCAACTGGCCGGTGCGCGAACGCCCGGTGGCCCGGTTGCAGGCGCAGGCGGCATGAACCGGCAACTGGCGCGCAGCCTGCTGGCCCTGGCCGGGCTGCTGTTGCTGGCCTTGGTGTGGTGGGGCTGGCACAAGGGCGGGCTGGCGCTCATGCAACTGGGCATGAGCCTGTGTTAGGCGCTACCCTGCAGGAAGCATTTTCCTGCAGGAGCACCCCTTGATGCATGCACGCTGGCTGACCTTACCCCTGCTGGCCCTGGCCGCCGCGACTTCTAGCTGGGCTGCTGACTGCCCGGCCTTGCTGCAGGGCAGCTTGCCCGAATTGCGTGGCAAGGAGCAGATCGACCTGTGCCAGCGCTTTGCCGGCAAGCCGCTGGTGGTGATCAATACCGCCAGCTATTGCGGCTTCGCCCCGCAGTTCGAAGGGCTGGAAACGACCTACAAG
Source organism: Pseudomonas sichuanensis (assembly GCF_024749065.1). Taxonomy (NCBI): domain Bacteria; kingdom Pseudomonadati; phylum Pseudomonadota; class Gammaproteobacteria; order Pseudomonadales; family Pseudomonadaceae; genus Pseudomonas; species Pseudomonas sichuanensis. The sequence goes on from NZ_CP087185.1 coordinate 1,449,629, forward strand.
GCCTACCACGGCCAAGGGCTTGAGATGCTGGGCGTGCCGTCCAACGACTTCAAGCAGGAAGACGCCGACAGCGAGAAGACCGCCAAGGTCTGCTACGCCAACTACGGTGTGACCTTCACCATGACCAAGACCCAGCCGGTACGCGGCAAGGATGCGATCCCGCTGTTCGTCGAGCTGGCGCATCAGAGCAGCGCACCGAAGTGGAACTTCTACAAGTACGTGGTGGACCGCAAGGGCAAGGTCATCGGCAATTTCTCCAGCCTGACCAAGCCGGATGATCCGGCGTTTACTGCGGCGATCGAGAAGGCGATTGCGTCGCAGCCGTGAGCTGGCCTGAATAAGGGTGCACCGTCAGCGCCACCAGGCGCACAACCAGTGGCCTTACCATCAGCACACAAACAAAGGCCACCGGCATCGCCAGCTGGTAGGCCTTGAGCACCTTGCTCAGGTAATCGTCACCCACCCCGGCGGTGGCCGCGGTGATCACGAAGCACATCAGCATGGCCATGATCCCCGACATGAAAAAGGCAAACACATAGGGTGTCGCACCTGGATGCAGCTTGCGTCGGGTGCGCAGGGTAAGGGGCTCGTTCATGGCGATTCCTGTTCGAAAGGTGAGGGCGCAGGTTAGCAATGACTGCCCAGGCGCCTGTAGACCTTGCCCAGTGTGTTCTTTATAAAGAGATTCTTACGAATCCGAAGGGCACGACATGGACCTGCTCAACGCCATCCGCAGTTTCATCAAGGTGGTCGAGGCCGGCAGCATTGCCGGGGGCGCCCGCGTGCTGGGGCTTAGCCCGGCAGCCGTCAGCCAGAACCTGGCGCGCCTGGAGGCTCACCTGCAGGTCCGCCTGCTGTCGCGTACCACCCGCAGTATGGCGCTTACACCGGCAGGCAGCCTGTACTACGCGCGGGTGAGCCATATCGAGCGTGACCTTGCCCTGGCCGAGCAAGCCGTGGCCACGCCCGACAGCGAACCGCAGGGCAGGTTGTGCATTGCCTCGAGTTCGGCCTTTGGTCGGCATGTGCTGGCGCCGCTGATCCCGGCGTTTGCCGCGCGCTATCCGCAGCTTTCGATAGAGTTGGTGATGACTGACCGCAAGGTCAATCATGCCCGCGAGGACGTCGACGTCAGCCTGCGCATCACCCCGCAGCTCGAAGATCATCTGCTGGCCCGGCATATCGCGCGTATTCCCTTCATCTGCTGCGCCTCGCCCGGTTACCTGGCCGCCAACGGCTGGCCGGTTACGCCTGAGGCGCTGCGCGAGCACCGCTGCCTGGTGTTCCGCTACCCGGTGGACGGGCGCTTCCTGCCCTGGGGGTTCATGCGCGATGGCCTGCGTTTCGAGGCGCAGTTCGGACCGGTACTGATCAGTGACGACATCGATGCCCTGACCCAGATGGCACTGAACGATGGCGGTATCACCCGCCTGGCCGAGTTCATCACGCGACCGCACCTGGACGCCGGGCGGCTGGTGCCGTTGTTCGAGTTCAGCGACGACACCCAGGCCTACGCCCAGACCGAGCCGATGGATGTCTACCTGTGCCTGGCGGACCGCCATGCCATGACCACCAAGGTGCGTGCTTTCATGGCGTATCTGCAGGACTGTCTGGGCGACAGCTGGCACGTGCAGGCATGAAAAAACCGCCACGAGGGCGGTTTCTTCATGCTGCGGCAGTGACTCAGAAGCGGTAGGTGAGGGATGCACCGATACCGTGGGCACTGTTTTCGTACTTGGCCTGATAGGTGCCCTTGGTCGGGCTTGCCAGGTTGACCTTGGTGTCTTCCTCCCACAGGTAGGAGTAGGCCACGTCGATGGTCATGTCGTCGGTCGGGCTGTAGCCGGCGCCCAGGCTGAAGATCTTGCGATCGCCAGTAGGAATGCGCGGCGAGCGGTCCTGGTTGTTGGTCGGCGACTGGTCCATGGAGAAGCCTGTGCGCAGGGTCCACTCCTTGTTCACCTTGTAGGCCGCACCGATGGCGCCAGCCCAGGTGTCATGCCAGTTCTGCTCCTCGGTGATGGTGCCCAGCCCGCGCCCGACCGGGCTGGCGGCAACCTGTGCCGGCAGCTCGTTGGTGACGGTGATGTCTTTCAGGCGGCTCCAGCGGGTGAAGGTGGTGCCTGCGTACAGGGTCCACTGGTCATCCAGCTCGTGAGTGATCGAGAAGTCGGCCGACTCCGGCGTCTTGATCTTCAGTTCGGCGTCGAACTTGCTGCCACTGAACGGGCCGAGGAGCGCGTTGTTGACCTTGGTATCGCCTTCAAGCTTGTAGTCGACCATCGAGTGGTAGGTCAGGCCGATGCGGGTGCGGTCGGTGGCCTGGACCATGATGCCGATGTTGTAGCCGACGGCGGTGTCGTCGCCCTTGATCTTCACTTCGCCGTCATTGCGGCCAGGGGTGAACGGGTTGACGGTGTTCGAGCCCAGTTCGCCCTTGATGCGGTTGATGGTCGGACCGAAGCCGATCGACACCTTGTCGTTGAAGGCATAGCTGATGGTGGGCTGGAAGGTCACCACTTCGACGTGGCTCTTCTTGCCCCAGTAGCGTGCGGCGTCGCCGCTGCCATAGTCGGTAACCAGGCCGAACGGTACGTATACACCGAAGCCGACGCTCCAGTTATCGTCGATCGGCTTGACGTAGTAACCCATCGGCACGCCGACGACCGGGACCATGTCACCGTCGGTTTCCCCCCCGAGGTTGCTGCCACGGCCGGAAATGTCGGATTTTGCAAAGATGGCTGCGCCACCCACGGTGATTTGTTCGCGCTTGAGGCGCGCCATGCCCGCCGGGTTGCCGTACACGGTGCTGGCATCTTCGGCAGAAGAAGAACGACCCGCGAAACCTGTCCCCATGCCGCTGACACTTTGTTCGTTCAGCGCGAAACCGCTGGCGAGCAAGTGGCTGGAAGCGAGGGCAACGGCAATACCGAGGGAGGTTTTGAGCATTGCTTTTTTCATTATTAGAAACTCCTTGGGATCTCCGGGGCGGAAAGCTACCAACAAATCTCGCTCCACGCTATAGGCTGTATCGCCGGAGATAGAGCGGTTTTGTAGGACAATCCGACCAAAATTCCTTTTTTCCGGGGTGTATACGAGAACGACTCTCAGAACGGTTCTGTCGCGACGGGTTCGATGCAGTGCTGCCAGGCCCTGGCGAAGTCACGCAAGCGGCCCTGGGGGTTGAAGGTCTGGCGCCAGATACGCGCCAGCCCCAACAGGTCGTCGGCGGCGGGTAGCGGGGTGGCCTGCTCCTCGATGAGCATCCAGGCAATGGCGGTGGCGTAACGCAGGTTTACCGTGAGTTCCAGGTGCGGCCCGCCGAGGAAGGCGTGCTGGCTGGCCAGGCCACGGACCAGGCTGGCCAGCTCGGGGTCACGGGCGAGGAATTGGTCCCACAGGCAGCGGTGGCGGTGCTCGGCAATGCGGTAAAGGCCGTGGCCGCGCCGGTCGTGCAAGGCGGAGCCCAGTGCCGACTGGCTGGCGGCAACGCCCAGTAACAATGCTTCGGCGCTTTCGCAGTGGCGGTTCAGGTAGATCAGCGTTGGCCGGATCACGTATCGACTCAACTCGTTCGCAGCGATGCCCATGGTGCCCTCGAACAGATCAGGACCGACGGGCGCTGGAGCTTGGCAGCTGGTGAGTGGTCAGGCCCGTCGGAAGCGACCACGGCCGCTCGAGTTGAAGTGTAGTGTGATAAGCATGGTGTAAAGGGCTGTTTTTAAATCGATTGCTGCCTGAGGTCGCGGGGCATATGCCCGCTGGCAATTAAGCCAAGAACCGTCAGGCAGCTTGCATGGGCATGGATTCATGGCATGAATCGCGCGCCATTCATTCATGCAACCAGCGACTGGCGGGTGCGCTCGATCACTGCCTGCAAGGGCTCGGCGCGGGTGTACTGGTCCGGGTACAGGCGCTCGGAGTGGCAAGCGACGCCATACTCGTCGACCAGGGTGAAGCTGAAGCTGCCCTTGCGGGGCGCTACGATCAGGCACTTCAGTGGAGCGAAGGCTTTGGAGAGGGTGCCAGCGGCAACCTGAATTTGATGATGGTTACTCATATTGTTGGATGTTCCTGCGTAAGACACGGTGTTTGATCCGTGCACAATAGAAACGTTCCAGTGACGTCTTTATTAAGGAGACGCAGAACCTGACTGGAACAGGGCAGCCAGAGTGGCGCAAGCAAAGGTGGGCGCTGGGCTGACTGGTAGGTACGACAAAAGGCAGGCAGCACACCGGGGCCAGGGTTCGAGGCACCGGGGAAGATCCTGATCAATCTGAGACGTGATTCGTGCTTGAGCAGCGTTGGCTGCCAAGTGGATCATCGAATGGGCCGGTCCTGATGGGGCATTGCCTGCTCGTGGTCGAGGGCGTATGCAAGGACTGTGTGGCCGGAATTGACTTTCAGCTGGGTACTAACAGGGCGCACCCTACACGAATGTTCGAGGGTTGGCAAGCATCCAGTTGTTTTCAGCGAAGCCGGCCATTATGTCGATTCTTGTCGGTGCTGTGAAGAGGGGAGCTGCCCCATCGAATGCCTGGATGGCCTGTTTTCGAGCACGCCCATGCCGTTTGATGGTGCACTTGTACACATTTGAGACACTGGCTGTTAGCCCCGTGCAACAGGCTGCAAACGCTTCGCCAATGACTTGACTGCAAGCTTAAGTCAATGAAAAAAAACACTAATTTTTACTGGTGAAAAAATCGACAGTTTGACTGTAAGCCCCGGTTCATAGGGGTTTGCGGGCTTCATGAGGGGGTTGTCCACCGAGTTATCCACAGCTTCTGTGGATTGTCACGAGCACTTGCTCTAGCACGGGCGTGCCAGCAGTTTGGGCAAGTGTCCGACAATCGGGGTGGTGCAGCGGGGGTGGAGATACGCCTCGCAAAAACGTCAAGAAAAAAACATGAAAAAAAATCGATCCTGGCCGAAAGTCTGCCGGGCCGTAGCGAAAAAAAAAGAGTAGAGTGGCGCGCCTCTTGAGTCACCTACGCTGTCGGTCATGAAGTTTCGCGGTAAACACCTCGCCAGTCCGGATACATCGTTGCCCCCCAAAAAACACTTTTCCCTGAAAGTTGCCTTGTGGCTGCTCGACAGCCCGCGCCTGGGCGACAAGCCCAGCGTCAAGCACCTAGCCGGGCGTATGCTCAAACAGCCGGCCCGCCAGGGTGTGGTGGTGGCCCAGAGCCGCCTGGGGCAGATGCTGTGCCGCGACTGTGGCAACGCCCGCGACCGGCGCATCGGCCACGAGCTGCTGCGCCAGGCTGCACGTGCCGGTGATCGCCGCGCACAGCTGGAGTACGGGCGTGCATGTCAGGCCCAGGAGCCCGAGCAGGCCCGTTACTGGCTGGAGCTGGCGGCGGGGCAGGGCTCACAGGAGGCGCGGCGGTTGTTGCGCCAGTGGGGCGACAGCTGATCGCGCTGCGCACTGTGGGAGCAACTGTCTTACGGTAGGAGCGGCCTTGTGCCGCGAAAGGCCCGCTCCTACAGCTGTCGTGTGGTACATCAGTGCAGGCTCGCTCCGCGATGAGGCCTCGCAGGCAACCTGATCAAGCTGCTGATAAGCTGCGCAGCATTCGCAAAAGATCGTTCGGGGTAACCATGGCAGTGGATCTGGCCAGCATTCTGCTGGGGTTGGTGGCGGGTGCCTTGCCCTGCCTGGGATGGGTCATGCAGGTTCAGCGCCGCCAGGGTGCCCGGGACGCAGAGCGGGCCTTGCTCGAAGAGCGCCTGAGCAGTGCCCAGTTGGCCCACGAAGGCCTGCAGGCCCAGCTTGACGCCGGCCGCGACGAGATCAGCGATCTGAGCGAAGCCAACACCGTCAAGCAGGCCCAGTTGGCCGCCCTGGGGCGCGAGCTGGAGCTCTTGCAGATCGACCGCGACAATGCCCGCGACGCCGCCCACGCCTGGAGCCTTGAGCGTGCCAACCGTGAAGCCGAGCTGCGCCGCTTCGAAGCGCAGGCGGCTCGCCTGGAGGCCGAATTGCGTGAGCAGCAGGAAAGCCACCAACAGCGCCTGGAAGACCTGCAGCAAGCGCGTGACACCCTGCGCGCCCAGTTCGCCGAAATGGCCACGAAGATCTTCGACGAGCGCGAGCAGCGCTTCGCCCAGACCAGCCAACAGCAAATGGGCCAGTTGCTCGACCCGCTCAAAGAACGCATCCAGGCGTTCGAAAAACGCGTCGAGGAAAGTTATCAGCAGGAGGCCCGCGAGCGTTTCTCGCTGGGCAAGGAACTCGAGCGCCTGCAGCAGCTCAACCTGCGCCTGTCCGACGAAGCCACCAACCTCACCCAGGCGCTCAAGGGCCAGAAAACCCAGGGCAACTGGGGTGAGCTGATCCTCGAGCGGGTGCTGGAGCACGCGGGCCTGGAAAAGGGCCGCGAATACCAGACCCAGGTCAGCCTCAAGAGCGCCGATGGCGAGCGTTTCCAGCCCGACGTGCTGATCATGCTGCCGGGCGACAAGCAGGTGGTGGTCGATGCCAAGGTCAGCCTTACCGCCTACCAGCAGTTCGTCAGCAACAACGACGAAGCCGCGCTCAAGCAGCATGTGCTGTCGCTGCGCAACCATGTCAAAGGCCTGTCGAGCAAGGATTACAACCGCCTCGATGGCCTGCACAGCCTCGATTTCGTGCTGCTGTTCGTGCCGATCGAGGCGGCGTTCTCGGCGGCGCTGCAGGCTGAGCCGAACCTGTTCCAGGAAGCCTTCGACCGGCAGATCGTGATCGTCAGCCCGACCACCCTGCTGGCCACCCTGCGGGTGATCGACAGCCTGTGGAAGCAAGAGCGGCAAACCCAGAACGCCCGCGAGATCGCCGAGCGCGCTGGCTGGCTGTACGACAAGTTCGTGTTGTTCATCCAGGACCTGGACGAACTCGGCGCCCGCCTGCAACAGGTCGACAAGGCCTACGCCGCAGCGCGCAACAAGCTCTGTGAAGGGCGCGGCAACCTGGTCAGCCGCAGCGAGCAGCTCAAGCTGCTCGGCGCCCGGGCCAGCAAGAGCCTGCCGGCCGAATTGATCGAGCGCGCCTTGAGCGACGAAGCGGTTACTGAACCAGGCTCAGATGCCGATTGAGCAGGGCGCGCAGCGCTGCGGGCTTGACCGGTTTTGCCAGGTAGTCCAGGCCGGCGGCATGGACCATGGCGATGGTCTCGTTGCGCCCGTCGGCACTGATCACCACCCCCGGTACCGGCTCGCCCAGGCGCGCCCGTAGCCAGCCCATCAGCCCGGTGCCGGTCTCGCCATCGTCCAGGTGGTAGTCCACCAGTGCCAGGTGCGGGCGCAGCCCCTTGGCCAGCAGCGCCTCGCATTCGGCCTGGTTGCGGGCGGTCCACACCTGGCAGCCCCAGCGGCTGAGCAGGCTGTTCATGCCGATCAGGATGCTGTCTTCGTTGTCCACGCACAGCACCTGCAGCCCGGCCAGTGGCTGGCCTGGCTGCTCCATCGGTGCCGGCGTCGCCGGTGCGGCGCTGCGGGCAATCGGCACGCTGACCCGGAACACGCTGCCCTTGCCCGGCCAGGAGCGGACTTCCAGCTGATGGCCCAGTACCCGGCACAAGCCGTCGGCAATCGCCAGGCCCAGGCCTAGGCCTTTTTCGGCGCGGGTCTGGTGGCTGTCCAGGCGTTTGAATTCCTGGAAGATCACCGCCAGCTTGTCGTCGGCGATGCCCGGGCCACGGTCCCACACCTCAAGCCACAGGCGCTCGCCCTGGCGCCGCACGCCCAGCAGGATCGGGCCCTTGCCATAGCGCAGGGCGTTGGTGAGGAAGTTCTGCAGCACCCGGCGCAGCAGCTTCATGTCGCTGTCCACCCGCAGGCGGCTGCCGCGCAGGCGGAACGCCAGGCCTTTTTCGGCGGCCAGCAGCTTGAACTCGGCACCGAGGGTGTCGAACAGCTCGTTGAGGGCAAAAGCTTTGACGTCGGGGGTGACCTTGCCGTTTTCCAGGCGCGAGATGTCCAGCAGGTCGCTGATCAGCTCTTCGGCCGAGCGCAGCGAGCTGTCCATGTGCTGCACCAGCTGCCGGGCTTCGTCGTTCATGCCCTCGGCCTGCTGCGACAGCGCGGCGGAGAACAGCCGCGCGGCATTGAGCGGCTGCATCAGGTCGTGGCTCACGGCAGCGAGGAAGCGGGTCTTGGACTGGCTGACGGCCTCGGCGCGGCTCTTGGCCTCGGTGAGCGCCTGGTTGAGCTGCGACAGCTCGTGGGTGCGCTCGGCCACCCGCTGCTCCAGGCCTTCGTTGGCGTCACGCAGGGCCTGCTCGGCTTCGCGGAACGGGGTGATGTCGGTGAAGCTCATGACGAAACCACCGCCGGGCATCGGGTTGCCGATCAGCTCGATCACCCGGCCATTGGGGAACAGCCGCTCGGAGGAGTGCGCCCGGCCCTGGCGCATCCAGTGCAGGCGCCGGGCCACATGGACCTGCGCTTCGCCCGGGCCGCACAGGCCGCGTTCGGCGTTGTAGCGGATGATGTCGGCGATCGGCCGGCCGACGCTGATCAGCCCGTCAGGGTAGTTGAACAGCTCCAGGTAGCGCCTGTTCCAGGCCACCAGGTGCAGGTTCTGGTCGACCACGCTGATGCCCTGGTTGATGTTCTCGATGGCGCCCTGCAACAGCGCACGGTTGAACTGCAGCACCTCACTGGCCTCGTCGGCGATGCGCACCACGTCCTCGAGTTGCATCTCGCGGCCTTCGATGGCCGCCTTGACCACTGCGCGGGTCGAAGAGCTGCCGAGTACCCCGGCGAGCAGGCGCTCGGTGTGTTCGATCCAGTCACCGTCAGCGTTCTGGTTGGGGTTGAAGCCCTTGCCCTGGCGGTAAGCGAAGCGGATGAAGCTCTGCCGGGCACGCTCTTCGCCGACGAAGCGCGCGGCCAGGTTGAGCAGGTCGTCGATCTGCACGGCCAGCAGCGGCTTGCTGCTGGGGCGGGCGCTGGTCTGCTGGCCGATGAAGCGCCCGGCCTGCCAGTGTTCCGAGACCCGCGTGCGCGACAGGATCGAGACCCAGGCGAACAGGGTGAAGTTGCCCGCCAGCGACAGCACCACGCCTTGGGTGAGCGGGGTGATCGGCAGGTCCAGCGGGTTGCCGTGCAGCCAGGCCAGTCCCGGGAACAGCGACAGCGACCAGCCCAGGCTGTGGGCGGCGATCGGCAGCACCAGGGTGTAGAACCACAGGAAGATGCCGGCGGCCAGGCCTGCAAACACGCCGCGGCGGTTGGCCTGTTTCCAGTACAGCGCGCCGAGCATGGCCGGGGTGAGCTGGGTCACGGCGGCGAAGGCGATCTGGCCGATGGTCGCCAGGCTGGCGGTGGAGCCGAGCAAGCGGTAGCTCACATAGGCCAGTAGCAGGATCACCACGATGGTCACCCGGCGCACCGAGAGCATCCAGTGGCGGAACGCTTCGAACGGCCGCTCGGCGTTGTTGCGGCGCAGCAGCCAGGGCAGCAGCATGTCGTTGGAGACCATGGTCGACAGCGCCACGGCCTCGACGATGACCATGCCGGTGGCCGCCGAGGCGCCGCCGATGAAGGCCAGCAGCGCCAGGCTCGGGTGGGCTTCGGCCAACGGCAGGCTGATCACGAACGAGTCGGAGATCACCGTGCCCGGCAGCAGCATCTGCCCGGCCAGGGCGATGGGCACGACGAACAGCGCGGCCAGGGCCAGGTACAGCGGGAACACCCAGCGTGCCAGGCGCATGTCCTGGGGTTCGATATTCTCCACCACGGTGACGTGGAACTGCCGGGGCAGGCAGATGATCGCCATCATCGCCACGGCGGTCTGCACCACCATCGACGGCCAGTTGATGGTCTCCTGCCAGTAGCTTTCCAGGTGCACCGACTGGCGCGCCTGGGTGAACAGGTCGTCGAAACCGTCGTACAGGTTGAACACCACGAAGGCGCCCACGGCGAGGAACGCCAGCAGCTTGACCAGCGACTCGAAGGCGATCGCCAGGACCATGCCGCGGTGGTGCTCGGTGACGTCCAGGCTGCGTGTGCCGAAGACGATGGCGAACAGCGCCAGCACCAGCGACACCACCAGCGCGGTGTCCTGCACCCGGCTGCCGGTAGCGTCGGCGTTGGCGCCGATCAGCAGGTTCACCCCCAGCACGATGCCCTTGAGCTGCAGGGCAATATAGGGCAGCACCCCGACCAGGCAGATCAGCGCCACCACCACGGCGAGGGTTTGCGACTTGCCGTAGCGGGCGGCGATGAAGTCGGCGATCGAGGTGATGTTCTGCTGCTTGCTGATCAGCACCATCTTCTGCAGCACCCAGGGCGCGAAGATCAGCAGCAGCACTGGGCCCAGGTAGATCGGCAGGAATGCCCACAGTTGCTCGGCGGCCTGGCCGACCGCGCCGAAGAAGGTCCAGCTGGTGCAGTACACCGCCAGCGACAGGCTGTACACCCAGGCACGCAGCTTCGGCGGCAACGGGGTGCTGCGGCGGTCGCCGTAGAAGGCGATGGCGAACATGATGGCCATATAGGCCAGGGCGACCACGGCGATCAGCCCGCTGGACAACGACATGCAAACTCCGGAGCAAAAAATGAAACGCGGTCACGATCAATCAGTCTGGCACGCAGGGGCGGGTTCGTCAGCGCCGACGTTGGTCGCAGTGGCAGGACGTCGCAGGCAGTACAGTCAGCCTGTGCGGTCCCTTCGCTGGCAAGCCAGCTCCCACAAGTACAGTGCTTGCCCCAAGAAATGCGCGGAACCTGTGGGAGCTGGCTTGCCAGCGATAGGGCCCTGATAGGTAGCCTAGAGCTGCTGGGCCCCGCGCGTGCCCAACCAGTAGAACACCGCCGCCAGCAGCACAGACCCGATCAACAGATAGAACACCGACGCCGGCGCCATGTACCCCAGGGCCAGGCCCACCAGCATCGGCCCCAGCCCCGCGCCCAAGTTGGAGAGGTTCTGCGCGCCGTAATAGATCCCACGCAGATGTTCCGGTGCGATCAGGTCGATGAACATGAATTCGGCGGGAATGACGATGATTTCGCCCAAGGTGAACACCAGCATGGCCAAGCACCAGGCCACTGCAGAGCCGGCCAGGGAAAACCCCAGCAGCCCGGCGACGAACATGGCCATGCCGGCCATCAACCAGGGCATCAGGTGCTGGCGGGCCATGCGCCGGCCGATCAGGTACTGCAGGGCGATCACCGTGAGGGCGTTGGTGGTCACCAGGTAGCCCACCAGCCGCGCCACTTCGGCGGGGTCGTGGATGCTCACCACCAGGTATTGCGACAGGTAGGCGGTGAACTGCCCGAACACCACGGCGCTGAGCACGCCGCCCAGGGTGAAGCACACCAAGCGCCGGTCGCGCAGCATGCCCAGGGCGACCTGGATGAAGCCTGCCGCCGGCGCGCCCTTAGCCTGGCTCGACAGGCTGCGTTCGCCCAGGCGGTGATAAGCCAGGCTCAGGCCCAGGCCAATCAGTGCCGACACCAGGAACGGCAGGTGGTCGTCGGCTTCGATCAGCAGCACCCCGAGCATCGGCCCGGCGGCCCAGGCGATGTTGTTGAAGGTGTACTTGATGGCGAACACCTCGCCGCGCTGGTCTTCGGGCAGCAAGGCGCAGAACCCCGCCTTGGCGGCAATGTCGACCACGGTCTGGGCCAGGTTGGCCACCACCAGGAAACAGAAGAACAGCACTGCCGAGGTACTGGCCACCATCCCCGCGATGGCCAGGGCGAACACCAGCGCGCTCGCCACGATCAGCGTGTGGCTGCGCAGCGTGTCGACCAGGTGCCCGCCATACAGGCTCAGCAACGAGGCCAGGAACATCGCGCCACCGACCAGCAGGCCCGTCTGGCCGATCGACAGGGCCATGTGCGCGGACAGGTAAACCACCAGATAGGGCAGGGTGATCGCCCGGGCCGTGGTCAGGGTGAAGGTGGTGAACAGCAGCAGGCGGACGGCGGCAGGGTAGCTTTTAAGGGCGCGCAGCATCGACGGATCCTTGTCTTTGTTAGCGGCCAAGCATATGCCAGGCGGCATGCCATGGGCTATATCTTTAAAATCGATAACAGTTAGAGAAATTACCCGTTATATAGATATTCTTCAAAGGCATAAGATGAATTCACCTTACACAAGGCCAGGAGACAGCCCATGCCATGCACCCAGACCCGCGCACCTTCATGGCGCCCGTTCAGCCAATTGGCCCATCCCCGCGAGGTGATCCGCCAGTTCACCCCCAACTGGTTCGCCGCGACCATGGGTACCGGCGTGCTGGCACTGGCCTTTCACCAGTTGCACATCCCGCTGCTGGACAGCCTGGCCGAAGGGCTGTGGTGGCTGACCATTGGCCTGTTCGTCTTGTTCTGTGTCTTGTATGGCGCCCGCTGGGTGCTGTTCTTCGACGAGGCCCGGCGGATTTTCGCCCACTCCACCGTGTCGATGTTCTTCGGCACCATCCCCATGGGGCTGGCCACCATCCTCAATGGCGCGCTGGTGTTCGGCCTGGCGCGTTGGGGCGAGGCGGTGGTGCCGTGGGTCGAGGGCCTGTGGTGGTTGGATGTGGGCCTGGCGCTGCTGTGCGGGGTGGCCATCCCCTACCTGATGTTCACCCGCCAGGAGCACAGCATCGACCAGATGACCGCGGTGTGGCTGCTGCCGGTGGTGGCTGCCGAAGTCGCCGCCGCCAGCGGCGGGCTGCTGGCGCCGCACCTGGCGGACGCTCACGCACAGTTCCTGGTGGTCATCACCAGCTATGTGATGTGGGCGGTGTCGCTGCCGGTGGCGTTCAGCATCCTCACCATCCTCATGCTGCGCATGGCCTTGCACAAACTGCCGCCGGCCAACATGGCGGCCTCCAGCTGGCTGGCCCTGGGCCCGATCGGCACCGGTGCGCTGGGCATGCTGGTGCTCGGTGGCGACGCGCCGGCGGTGTTCGCCGCCAATAGCCTGGGCAGCCTGGGCGAGGTGGCCCGTGGCCTGGGCCTGGTGGCCGGTATCGTGCTGTGGGGCGCGGGGTTGTGGTGGTTGCTGACGGCGGTGCTGATCACCCTGCGCTACATGCGCCAGGGCATGCCGTTCAACCTGGGCTGGTGGGGTTTTACCTTCCCGCTGGGGGTGTATTGCCTGGCCACTCTGAAACTGGCGGCCTGGCTGCAGCTCGGCTTCTTCAGCGTGTTCGGTCAGGTGCTGGTGGTGGCGCTGGCCATGCTCTGGGCCCTGGTGGCCAGCCGCACCTTGCGCGGGGCGTGGCGCGGCGAGCTGTTCGTGTCGCCGTGCATCGCGCAGCGCTGATCGGCCTTACAGGTTGGGTGTGTAGTCGAAGGCGCTGGCGGCCTGGATATCGGTGAACGGGGTGACGGCCGCATGCTTGTTCATCACGCTGTTGACCAAGGAGCCTGGGAACATCTGGATGCCGTTGTTGAAGCGCTCCACTTCGCCGTTGAAGATCACGATGGCCGCGCCGACGTTCTGTTGCTGCTCGGCGATTTCACGCATGAGGTTGTTCATCAGCTCCGAGGCCTTGAGCTCGGGGTAGGCCTCGAAGGCCACGCGCAGCCCGCCGAGCAGCGAGCGGGTGGCGTCCTCGGCCTTGGCCAGGGTCTTGCCGTCCGCCTCGACAGGCAGCTCGGCAATGGCGCTGCGCAGGCGGGTGATCCCGGCCAGCACGCCTTGTTCATGGTCGCGGTACAGGCCGGCCTGCTCTTGCAGCGCATCGAGCACCTTGGTCTTCTGCCGCTCATAGGTCAGCACATCGGCCCAGGCGCGTTTGACCCGGTTATGGTTGCCGACGATGCCGTTGTACAGGCTGATGACGATCAGCGGCACGCCAATCAGCACGGCCAGCAGGATAAGGGCGAAAAGGTCCATGTCAGTGCTCCGTCTGTAGCTGTGCCGGGGTAGGCGCAGTGAAATTGTCGTCGTGCTGCTCGGCCAGGGTGTGCACGGCGTCGAGCAGGGTGCTGAGCTGTGGCAGGTGCACGCCGTGGTCGATCAGCAAGCGGAAATCGCTCGCTCGGGGCAGCTCGCATGTGAGCTTGAAAGCGAGCGGATTGTCGTTGCTGCTCAGGCACAGGCGCCCGTGCCGCGAAAACTCCAGGTTGGGCTTATCGAGTTGGCGATGCAGGTCGAGCAGGTGCAGTACCGTTACCGGCTTGGCGAAGCGGGCGCAGGCCATGGCCGAGCTGCCGGTGAGGCTGAAAGCGCGGTCGAAGTCGCTCGATGCGGTCTTGAAGCGGTGCTCCATGTCGACCATGGATGAGCGGCCTCCGCTACCGCCGCCCAGGGCGATGCCCTGCACCCAAGGGAAGTCGATCACCAGGCTGTAGCGATCGTATTCCTGGTAGGAGGTCACGGTTTTCGAGGTCGTGCCGCCCTTGCCATCGGACTCGGTTTCCTGGTGGGTCTGCTTGTCCACGTAATGCAGGTGGTACCAGCGGTAGTCGAAGCTGTGCAGCCGGCCTTGATAGTGACCCTGCACGGCGCGGCGCAGGAAGCGTTTGTGGTTGCCGCGCACATAGTCGCGAAACTCGGTTTGCAGGCCCTCGAGCAACTGGCTGTCAGTCACCGGGATTTCCTGCAGGCCGGCGGTGATCAGGCTGGAGCGCTCGGCCAGGTCGTGGGCGAGGTTGGGGATGAGCTTCCTGCGCTGGTAAAGGACGACCAGGCTGATCGCAGCGGCGCCGAGCAGGCCGAGCGTGAGGTTGGATGCAAGCTGCGGCAGGCTCTGGCCCAGCAGATTGGCCAGCGGCGCCAGCAGCGGCTCGTAGGCCTGCAGGTAGCCTGCGATGCTGGCAATCGCCAGAGGCCCACAGAGCAGGGCAATCAGCCAGGGCAAGCGGTTGTCGAACTGCATGTTGCCGTAAAAGGCGGCCATGGCGTCCACGGCGACCAGCAGTTGCTGCTTGGTCGTGGCCGTGCGTGCGGTGTGGCTGGCCGCCTGCAGCGTGCGCTTGAGCCGGGCGTTATGGGTATTCAATTGAATCAATGGCTGGCCTTCATCCCTGTTCAGTTCGGCCCCAAGGGGCGCACCTTCCGTGTTGCTGAGGGGCGGCAGTCTGCCAGCTTCGCGGTTGCCGTTCCATCGTGCCGGCCAACGGGCTTGCCTTCATCGTCCATTCCCGTGCAGATTTGTGGCTTTATGCGCTGAACGTGCCTCCAATGACAAAGCCCAATCAGGTACACGGACGATGAGTCACCCCTCGCAATTCACCCTGCTCGGCAAGCGGCGCTTTTTGCCGTTCTTCATTACCCAGTCGCTGGGCGCGTTCAACGACAACCTGTTCAAGCAGTCGTTGATCCTGGCGATCCTCTACAAGCTGAGCCTGGAAGGCGACCGCTCGATCTGGGTCAACCTCTGCGCCTTGCTGTTCATCCTGCCGTTTTTCCTGTTCTCGGCGCTGGCCGGGCAGTTCGGCGAGAAGTTCGCCAAGGACCGGCTGATCCGCGCGATCAAGCTGGCCGAAATCGTGATCATGGCTGTCGGTGCCATCGGTTTCATCACCAGCCATCTGGAGCTCATGCTGCTGACGCTGTTCGCCATGGGCACCCACTCGGCGCTGTTCGGCCCGGTGAAGTACTCGATCCTGCCCCAGGCCCTGCGTGAAGAAGAACTGGTGGGCGGCAACGGCCTGGTGGAGATGGGCACCTTCCTGGCGATCCTCGCCGGCACCATCGGCGCCGGGGTGATGATGTCGGCTTCCAGCTACGCCACGGTGGTGGCCGGCGGGGTGGTCGGCACTGCCGTGCTCGGCTACCTGGCCAGCCGCTGGATCCCGCGGGCGGCGGCAGCGGCACCGGAAATGAAACTCGACTGGAACATCTTCAAGCAGTCCTGGGCCACCCTGCGCCTGGGCCTGGGGCAGACCCCGGCGGTGTCGCGCTCGATCGTCGGCAATTCGTGGTTCTGGTTCGTCGGCGCCATCTACCTCACGCAGATCCCGGCTTACGCCAAGGACTGGCTGCACGGCGACGAGACCGTGGTGACCCTGGTGCTGACCCTGTTCTCGGTGGGCATCGCGGTGGGCTCGCTGCTGTGCGAACGCCTGAGCGGGCGCAAGGTGGAGATCGGCCTGGTGCCGTTCGGCTCGTTCGGCCTGACCTTGTTCGGCCTGCTCTGGTGGTGGCATTCGGGCGATGTGCCGGCAGGCGCGGCGCCGCACAGTTGGCTGGACTTGCTGGGCATGAGCCAGGCCTGGTGGATCATGGCCTCGATCGTCGGCCTGGGCATCTTCGGCGGCTTCTATATCGTGCCGCTGTACGCCTTGATCCAGGCGCGTACCGCCGAAGGCGAGCGGGCCCGGGTGATCGCCGCCAACAACATCCTCAATGCGCTGTTCATGGTGGTGTCGGCGATCGTCACCATCGTCCTGTTGAGCCTGGCCAAGCTGAGCATCCCGCAGCTGTTCCTGGTGGTGTCGCTGCTCAACATCGCGGTCAACGCCTACATCTTCCGCATCGTGCCGGAATTCACCATGCGCTTCCTGATCTGGCTGCTCAGCCACTCGATGTACCGGGTGCAGCACCGCGAGCTTGAGCGTATTCCCGATGAAGGTGCGGCGTTGCTGGTGTGCAACCACGTGTCGTTCGTCGATGCGTTGCTGATCGGCGGCGCCATTCGCCGGCCGATCCGCTTCGTCATGTACTACAAGATCTACAACCTGCCGGTGCTCAACTTCATCTTCCGCACCGCTGGCACCATCCCCATCGCCGGGCGCGGCGAGGACGAAGTGATTTATGAACGTGCCTTCGCCCGCATCAAGCAGTACCTGGCCGAGGGCGAGCTGGTGTGCATCTTCCCCGAGGGCAAGCTCAGTGCCGACGGCGAGATCGATGTGTTCAAGGGTGGGGTCAGCCGGATCCTTTCGGAAACGCCAGTGCCGGTGATACCGCTGGCATTGCAGGGGCTGTGGGGCAGTTTCTTCAGTCGCGACCCGAACAAGGGCTTTTTCAAGCGCCTGTGGTCGCGGGTGACCCTCGTGGCAGGCGCCGCTATCCCGGTGGAAGCGGCGCAGCCCGAAGCGCTGCGCGAGCAGGTGAGCCTGCTGCGCGGCGATGTGCGTTAGGAAGGGATAAGGCGCAAGGTCAGCTTGCGCTGACCTTCAGGCCAACCAGGCCGGTGATGATCAGGGCAACACTGGCCAGGCGGATCAGCGCCATGGATTCACCGAACAGGATGATCCCGGCAATGACGGTACCCACGGCGCCCACGCCGGTCCAGATGGCGTAGGCGGTACCCAGCGGCAGCTCTTTCATGGCCAGGCCCAGCAAGCCAAGGCTGATGACCATGGCGCCGACGGTCAGCACGGTGGGCAGGGGGCGGGTAAAGCCGTCGGTGTACTTGAGGCCGACAGCCCAGCCGACTTCGAACAGGCCGGCGAAGAACAGGATGATCCAGGACATGGTGTGTCTCCATCTATTAATGATGGGGCCGTCCCCGATACGATCACGCGCAGCGTCGTGAGGTCGTCCTCACAGTGCGCACTATATTGCCCATTTGCCGAGGCCGGGGCAAGTCTCAGGGATCGGTGGTTGCCTCATCGCCGGCAAGCCGGCTCCCACAGGTGTGGGAGCCGGCTTGCCGGCGATGAGGCCGGAGCAGGCAACATCAATTGCTGACAGAGGCGGTGCTCTCAACCCCGGGCGAAGGCTCCTCCATCCGCCTGAACCAGGTCGACAGCAACGCCCCGGAGATGTTGTGCCATACGCTGAACAGCGCGCTGGGCACCGCCGCCAGGGGCGAAAAATGCGCCGCCGCCAGCGCCGCGCCCAACCCCGAGTTCTGCATGCCCACCTCCAGCGCCAGCGACTTGCGCTGGGCCAGTGGCAGCTTGCACAGCTTGCCGGTGAGGTAACCGAGCAAAAAACCGAAGCTGTTGTGCAGGATCACCACCGCCATGATCAGCAGGCCCGATTCGGCAATTTTCGCCTGGCTGGCCGCCACCACCGCGCAGACGATCATCACGATGCTCACCACCGACACCAGCGGCAGCACTTGCACCGCCGCGTGCACCCGCGCGCCGAGCAGGCGC
This sequence comes from Pseudomonas sichuanensis, assembly GCF_024749065.1. Lineage (NCBI taxonomy): Bacteria > Pseudomonadati > Pseudomonadota > Gammaproteobacteria > Pseudomonadales > Pseudomonadaceae > Pseudomonas > Pseudomonas sichuanensis. Next base: position 1,467,608 of record NZ_CP087185.1, read on the forward strand.
TGGGCCAACACGCCGAGCACGATCGGCAGCATGACCAGCTGCAGGATCGACCAGAACATGTCCATGAACGAAACCGGCAGCCAGGCCGAAGCCAGGAACCAGATCAGGGCCGGGGTGAGCAGCGGGGCGAGCAGGGTGGTCACCGCCGCGATCGCCACCGCCAGTGCCAGGTCGCCCTTCGACAGCCACACCATCACGTTGGACGCTGTGCCGCTCGGGCAGCAGCCGACCAGGATAACGCCCACGGCGATCTCCGGCGGCAGGTGAAACAGCTGGCACAGCAGCCAGGCGACGCCGGGCATGATCACGAAGTGCGCCACCACCCCCAGCGCTACCCGCCAGGGCTGGCGGGCGAGGGCGGCGAAGTCGTCGAGCTTGAGGGTCAGGCCCATGCCGAACATCACCAGGCCCAGCAGCGGCACGATGGCTACCTTCAGGGCGATGAACCACTGCGGCATGAGGAAGGCCAGGCAGGCGAACACCAGCACCCACAGGGCGAAGGTGTTGCCGACGAAGCGGCTGAGGGCGGCGAGGGCGCGCATGGCGGGGGGAAACCTCCGGTTTCAGCTTCAAGCTCCAAGCTTCAAGCTATAAGAAGAAGCGGTGCCCGAGCAGGCACCGCAGTTGCTGTGGCTTTTTCTTGTCGCTTGCAGCTAGAAGCTTGCCGCTGTTCTTCAAACTCCCTGCGGAATCTCCTCGCCACCCAGCGCCTCGAACAGCGCCGGCAGGAACTCGTTGAAGGTCATCATCATCAGCAGGAAGCTGGCATCGAACTGTTGCTGGGCTTCGTCACCGCCGTCCTGCTCGGCCTGCTCCTGCAGCAGCTCCTCGAACTTCAGGCGCTTGATCACGGTCTTGTCGTCGAGCACGAACGACAGCTTGTCCTGCCAGGCCAGGGCCAGTTGCGTGACCACCTTGCCGGTGCTCAGGTGCAGCTGGATTTCCTCGCCGGTCAGGTCCTGGCGTTTGCAACGCACGATGCCGCCGTCTTCTGCCTGGTCGCGCAGCTCGCATTCGTCGAGCACATAGAAGTCCGCAGCCGGCGCCTGGGCCTTGACCCATTCGGTCATGGTCGCCACCGGGGCAATCTTGACGCTCACCGGGCGCACCGGCAGCGAGCCCATCACTTCACGCAGGGTCGACAGCAGGTCTTCGGCACGCTTGGCGCTGGCCGAGTTGACCAGGATCAGGCCCTGGCGTGGGGCGATGGCGGCGAAGATCATCGAGCGGCGGATAAAGGCGCGCGGCAGGAAGGCCTGGATGATCTCGTCCTTGATCTGGTCGCGTTCCTTCTTGTAGACCTTGCGCATCTGCTCGGTCTCGATCTCTTCGACTTTCTCCTTCACCGCATCGTTGACCACGCTGCTGGGCAGGATGCGTTCTTCTTTACGCGCGGCGATCAGCATGAACTCACCGCTGACGTGCACCAGTGGTGCGTCCTCGCCCTTGCCGAACGGGGCGACGAAACCATAAGTGGTCAGTTCCTGGCTGGCGCAGGGGCGGGCCGGCTTGCTGGCCAGGGCAGCTTCCAGTGCTTCAGGCTCGAACGGGACATCCTGGGTCAGGCGGTAGGTCAGCAGGTTCTTGAACCACATGGGGGGCAATCTCTCCTCAATACATAAGGCGGGCATTATTCTCCGAGCGGTGGGTTCAGGCCAACCCTGTCAGAGGGCCAGCACCACGCTATAAAGGAAGAAAACAGCGGCTGCGCTAGGTCCTTGAAAATTATTCAAAAAAAATTAAAAAAGTGCTTGCCAGGGTACAGGCTCCTCCGTAGAATGCGCACCACACCGAGACGAAGGGTGATTAGCTCAGCCGGGAGAGCATCTGCCTTACAAGCAGAGGGTCGGCGGTTCGATCCCGTCATCACCCACCACTCGATGTATAGCGCGGCGGTAGTTCAGTCGGTTAGAATACCGGCCTGTCACGCCGGGGGTCGCGGGTTCGAGTCCCGTCCGCCGCGCCATATTAAGCTTCAGGGCCCACTGAACACCCTGAAGCAACAGAGAAAGCGACCTTAGGGTCGCTTTTTTTGTTTCTGGCCTTCACCGGTGAGCCGGACCGGCCAGAATCCCCTGTCCGCCGCAAGTGGCCAGCAGGCCGTGCGCCGGTTCTTATCGCCAGCACGAGACCGACCATGCAGGATGCCAGCCTCTCTCCCTCCGCGACCCAAGCCGCGCCCCTACTCGGTATCGACCTTGGTACCACCAACAGCCTGATTGCCGTCTGGCGCGATGGCGCCGCACAACTGATCCCCAACGCCCTTGGCGAAGTGCTGACCCCCTCGGTGGTGAGCATCGATGAGGATGGCAGCATCCTTGTCGGGCAGGCTGCACGGGCGCGCCTGACCACCCACCCACAGCTTACCGCCGCAGCGTTCAAGCGCTTCATGGGCAGTGACAAGCGCTATGCGCTGGGCGAGCACCACTTCACACCGGAAGAGTTGTCGGCCCTGGTGCTGGGCGCACTGAAGCAGGATGCCGAAGCCTACCTGGGTTGCCCGGTGAGCGAGGCGGTGATCTCGGTGCCGGCCTATTTCAGCGACGAGCAACGCAAGCGCACGCTGTTTGCCGCCGAGCTGGCCGGTTTGACCGTGCAACGCCTGATCAACGAGCCGACCGCCGCTGCCATGGCCTACGGCCTGCACGAGCAGAAATTCGAGCGCACCCTGGTGTTCGACCTGGGCGGCGGCACCTTCGACGTCACCGTGCTGGAGTACGCGCTGCCGCTGATCGAGGTGCATGCTTCCACTGGCGACAACTACCTGGGCGGTGAAGACTTCACCGAGGCCTTGCTGCTGGCCTGCCTGCGCGACTGGAACCTCGCCCTCGAAGACCTCGAAGGCCAGGCCCTAGCCAGCCTGCGCGACGCCATCGAACAGCTCAAACGCGAAGCGGGCGAGGGCAGCTGCACACTGAACTGGAATGGTGACGGCCAGGCCCGCGAATGGGTGCTCGACGAACTCAAGCTGCAAGCCATCTGGGCGCCGTTGCTGGCGCGGGTGCGTACCCCCATCGAGCAGGCCCTGCGCGATGCCCGGCTGAGCCCGCGCGAGCTGGACAGCCTGGTGCTGGTCGGCGGCGCCACGCGCATGCCGCAGGTGCAGCAACTGGTGGCCAAGCTGTTCGGCCGCCTGCCGTACCGGCACCTGGACCCGGATACCATCGTCGCCCTCGGCGCCGCCAGCCAGGCTGCCTGCAAGGCCCGTGACGCGGCCATCGACGAACTGATCCTGACCGATGTATGCCCCTACACCCTGGGTATTGCTTCTTCACGGGGCGAAGACGTCACCGGCGCGTTCTCGCCGATCATCGAACGCAATACGGTGATCCCCACCTCCAAGGTGCAGCGCTTCTACAGTAGCCATGCCGAGCAGAAATTCGTCCGTATTGCCGTGTACCAGGGCGAGCGGCCGTGGGTGCGCGACAACATCCTGGTCGACAGTTTCGAGATCCCGCTGCAGCAGACCGGCCAGATCCAGCCGCTGGACGTGCGTTTCAGCTACGACATCAATGGCCTGCTGGAAGTGGACGTGACCTTCCTCGAAAGCGGCCAGAAGCACAGCCACAGCATCGACCGCAGCCCCACCGGGCTGGATGCCGACGCACGCCAGGCCAGCCAGGAGCGCCTGGCCAAGCTGAAGATCCACCCGCGCGACACCCTGCCCAACCGCACCCTGCTGGCTCGCCTTGAACGCGCCTGGATGCAGAGCCTGGGCGATGAACGCGAGCTGATCGGTGGCTGGCTGGATGCCTTCAACAACGTGCTGGCCCGCCAGCAGGCCAGCGAGATCAACCGCGAGCGCCAGGCCTTGAGCCAGGCGCTCGACGAACTGCGCTACTGACCGTTGAGGCGCCGCAGGGTGGCCTGCAGGCTGTCGTCCAGCAGCCCCGGCTGCCCCGGCGCCGAGCCATAGCGGTTCGGCAGCCGGTCGCCGGGCAGGCCCAGCAACAACAATGGCACTACCGGCAGCAGGCGGCTGAGCAGCACCAGCAGGACCAGCGAGGGGATGCCCCGACCCAGATCGCGCAGGCGCCTGAGCAAGGCACTGATCAACAACCCGATGACCACCACCATCAGCGCTGGCACCGTCAGCATGAGGCTGTAGCACAGGGCGATGGCCACCAGGTGCAGGCCGAAGCCTGTGCGGTCCAGGCGGCTGTTGAGCTTCCACACGGCCCAGAACGGCGTGGGTTTGCTCTGCAGGTCTTTGAGCAGCATGCGCTCGGACCAGCCCAGCAGCGCCATGATTGCGCAGCGCAGGCCCAGGTGCTCACGCGGGTTGTCCTTGTGCTTTTGCAGGGCGCGCAGTACGCGGGTTGTGGGGCGTGTGCAGCGCTCCAGCAGAGCGTCCAGGGCCTCCAGCAGGTCGCTCACCAGGCGCCTGTCGATGCCATGCTCGCGCAGCACCCAGTTTGGTACCGTGCGAGTCTTGCCCTTGAGCAGGTCAGCGCGCCAGGGCGCGAACCAGTCGCCCGTTACCTGTATCGCCTCAAGCCGCTCGCGCAGTTGGCTACGCAGCGCCTCGTCAAGCGAGCGGTCGTGGTACAGCACTGCGCAAAACAGCAGGTAGCCCAGCGGGTTCTTCGCGAGCACAGAGCCGTCATCGTTGCCCAGGCATTGCGCCAGTTGCTTGGCGCTCGGCAGGCGGTCGCTGTTCAGCGCCTGCTGCAGGTTCGCCATGCGCGCTGCGACCTGAGCCTGCAGCGGATCGCTGGGGTCCAGGTTGCCGAGCAGGCCGCCGCTTGGGTGGCGCAACAGCAAGGCATGGGTAGCGGCGAACGGATGCTCCTGCGGGTACTGCAACTGGCCGGGCAAGGCCGGGTCGATCAGCGCCAGCCAGCGAGTCGGCTGGTCGATCATGGCCAGCATGAACAACTGCTGGCGGTGCCATTGCCATAGCGCTTCGCCCTCGGGCATCGCCGGTAACACCACGCCGTCCTCGGCCAGGCGGCCCTGCAGATGCAGGGCGAACGGCACGGTGAACATACGTGGCATGTTGAAGTGATTGTTGAGTTCGTACACCGCCTGGGCCGAGTAGCAGCGCAGGCGCCGCAGCCACTCGCGGCAAACCGGGTGAATCGCGTCTTCGCTCAGGGCTGCGGGCAGTTCGGCGCCTGGCAGGGTGTCGGCACAATACCGCGTCAGCGCCTGGCATACCGGGGCGTGTGACAGCCAGTGCAGTTGCTGTGCGGCCTGGCGCTGGAAACCTTCGAGAATCAAAGCGTCGAGCGGGTCTTCGCTCGGGTGTTGGGCGAGGATCTGCCCCAGCAATTCGGCTTCACCACGTTGCAAGGCCCAGGCCTGCCAGTAGCGCTGGTGCAGGGCGTGCTCGTCTTGCTCTTGCAGCAACCAGGCCAGCAGCGGCAGTTCGTCGTCGCCGTCCAGGCGCCAGTCGACGAAGGTGGCGGCGATGCCGCCCAGCTCAAGGCGCGCCGCTTCGGCCCAGCGCGCCAGGGTCTGCGGCGCTTGCCCCGGGCTTCCCCAGGCCTGGGCCGGGTCGGCCAGCTCGGCGGGCCAGGCGGCAGGCGTGTGTTGCAGGTCAAAGGCCTGGATCAGCAGCGGCAGGCGCTGGGGTTGATGGCGCGCGCACAGGTCGAGCAACCAGCGTTCGGCCTGTGGATGCCGATGCTCACGGTGCAGCCGCAGCCAGCAGTCCAGGGCCTGTTGTTCGGCGCCCAGGGCATCGGCCTGGCGGGCCAGCAGGTAGAGCAGGTCGGCGTCGTCGGGCGCTTGCTGCAAGCGCTCCTGCAGCAGGCCATGGAAGGTGCTGCTGGCAATGCCGGCCTGGCTGAACTGCACCATCAGGCGTTCTACCAGGGCTTGGTCATTGGGCATCGCCAGGCAGGTGTGCACACTGGCGAACTGCTCGTATTCGAACAGCGGGCGCTGGGTGAAGCAGTGCTCCAGGCTGCGCAGGTACCACAGGGTTTCCATTTGCGCAGTCGGTGGCCAGTCACGCATCAGCCCGGTGTCGAACGGGTCCGGCTCATCCAGCCGGCGCAGGAAGGCTTCCACCGGTTGCGGGTTTTCCAGGCGCAGCAGCTGCTGGTCCCAGGCCAGGCGACGGGCCAGCATGCCCGCGCACTGGTGCGACAGCGGGCCGCAGTCGTACAGGGCGCGCAGCAATTGCCAGCTCAGCTCGTCCAGCTCGTCCAGCGGCAGCTCGTCCAGTTCGGCGATGTAGCGCTGCCAGGCCTGCGGGTCGAAACGCAGGGCCGGCTCTTCGAGCAGGGTGTGGAAGCTGATCAGCGCGGGGTGCGCGGCGGCTTCCTCGGCCGGCTGCTCGTTGGCATCGACTGCCGTGGCCTCTTGCTCGCGGGCCAGGCGCAAGGCTTCGTCATAGGCCGCGCGCAGGGCCTTGAAACCTTCCGGGTCGGTTTCGGGGTGGTGGGCTGGCAGCCGGCCACGGTAGGCCAGGCGGATGGCGTCGAGGTCGTTGGTGGGGTCGATCCCCAGACGAATCCAGCAGCTCATGACCAGCAATCCTCTTCCAGCGTGTTGGGGCGTTCCGGTTCGGGCAGTTGCAGGTCCCAGGGCAGGCCGGCGAGCAGTTCATGGGCGCCGTAGCGCAGGTTGAGCAGGATGCAGCGGTTCCAGTGCTCGCTGCCCTGGCGTTCGAGGTTGGCGGCGAAGGTCTCGTCGCTGCTGTCGCTGACGTTCCACAACGCCTTGCCGAACAGGTAGCCGGCCAGGTAGGTGTCCCAGCGGTTGTAATAATGGCGGGCGCGCAGGGCTAGGCGGTAGTGCAGGTAGAGGCTTTCTTCGCGGCTGACCAGGTCGTTCTTGACCCCGGCACGCAGCAAAAAGCTCATGCGCCCCAGGTCCCAGGCGCGGGTGCCGCCGGGGCCGCAGTCGGGGAAGGTGCGTGCGGCGAATTCGTGGCGGACACGCTCACGTGGGCTGAGCCCGTCGAGCAGCGCCTGCCACTGGCTGGGCAGGCAGCGCTGGAATTGCCAGTAGGCCTCGCTCACCTCGGTGGCGTGGCCGGTGTCGGCCATGCCGAGCATGTCCAGCAGTTGCGCACGGTTGCTGATGCCCCACCAGCGTTCCAGGTCGGACTGGTCCTCGCCTTCGTAGTATTCGGCGGCGGTGTAGCTGGCGCCGTTGAGCGCGGCCATGGGCGCGGAGAGGGCAAACAGCCAGCGCTGTGCGGATTCTTCCATGAAAGTCGGTCCTGAGGCTCGGGGAAACTGGCGCGGATTGTAATGCAATGGTTGGCGGTGTGGGGTTGCGCTTTCAGGCCTGTGCAGTCCCCTGTAGGAGCGTTGACTTGAGGGCTCAGTGGCGCTGTTCTTCCGCGCGCAGGGTCAAGACTTCATAGCCACTCTCGGTCACCGCCACGGTGTGTTCCCACTGCGCCGACAAGCTGTGGTCGCGGGTGATCACCGTCCAGCCATCGCGCAGGCTGCGGGTGCCGCGCCCACCCTGGTTGATCATCGGCTCGATGGTGAACACCATCCCGGGCTGCAGCTTCAGGCCAAAACCGGGCTGGCCGAAGTGCAGCACCTCGGGCGCCTCGTGCATCTGCTGGCCGATGCCATGCCCGCAGTATTCGCGCACCACGCTGTAGCCAGCGGCCTCGGCATGGGCCTGGATGGCGTGGCCGATATCGCCCAGGGTCGCGCCCGGGCGGACCTGTTCGATGCCTTTCCAGAGCGCGGCGTAGGTGGTGTCGACCAGCCGCCGGGCGTCTGCGCTGATCTGCCCCAGGCAATACATTTTCGACGAGTCGGCGATATAGCCGCCCTGTTCCAGGGTGATGTCGACGTTGACGATAGAGCCTTCCTTGAGCACCTCGTCGACCTTGGGCATGCCGTGGCACACCACATGGTCCACCGAGGTGTTCAGCGCATAGGGGAAGTCGTACTGGCCCTTGCTCGCCGGGCGCGCCTTGAGGGTTTCGACGATGAAGGCTTCGGCGCGGTCGTTGATCTGCATGGTGGTCACGCCAGGGCGGATGAACCCGTCGAGGTCGGCGAACACCTGGGCCAGCAATTGCCCGGCGCGGCGCATCAGTGCCAGTTGGGCGGCGTCCTTGAGTATCACCTTGCTCATTGCAGCAGTTCCTTGAGGTTGGCTTGTTCCTGGCGCAGCAGCTGGCGCAGCAGTTCCTGGTAAGTGGCCTGGGGGTGCAGCTCGGCGAGCATGCCGAGGCGGATCCAGTGTTCGGCCTGGGCGTTGATCGAGCGCGACAGGGCGGCGCTGGCGATGCGCAGGTCTTCGTGGAGTTCGTCGTTGATCTTGACGATGCCCATGGCTAAGTCATCCGTATATATATGAAACGTATACGAATCATATGCCGAAAGCGTCAAGGCGTGCCACCCGTTGGTGCGTCGATCCCTCTCTCGGTGCATGAGCCAATCGCGGGGCAAGCCCGCTCCCACGCTTTTGACCCTGTGGGAGCTGGCTTGCCAGCGATTGGCCCAGCGCTGGCCTGAGAATTGCTGAGCACTCACTATCAAGGCCATCAACGCCGATGGCCGCTTTTCATCACGACGAAGGCGCCGTGTTGCTCCGCTTGCCCAGTGCAGGCGGGGCAGCCGGCGCCTTTGTCGTTTCATCAGCAGGAGATCGCCGATGAGCAGCAGCCAGGTGCGCAGCGTTTGCCCGTATTGCGGGGTAGGGTGCGGCATCGTCATGAGCGTGAGCGACGGCCAGGTGGTGAAGGTCAGCGGCGACAAGCAGCACCCGAGCAATTTCGGCCGCCTGTGCACCAAGGGCCTGACCGCCCATATTCCACTGAGCGCCGGGCGCATGGCCCATGCCTTCGTACGCCGCCAGCGCAGCCAGCAACCGGTACGCAGTGGCATGGACCAGGCCATCGCCGAGGCCGCCGCCCGGCTGCGCGCGATCATCGACACACATGGGCCGGACGCCGTGGCTCTGTATGTGTCCGGGCAGATGTCGCTGGAGGCCCAGTACCTGGCCAACAAACTGGCCAAGGGCTTTATCCGCACCCGCCATATCGAGTCCAACTCGCGCTTGTGCATGGCCAGCGCCGGCAGTGGCTACAAACAGTCACTGGGCGCCGACGGCCCGCCGGGCAGCTACCAGGATTTCGAGCGCGCCGAGGTGTTCCTGGTGATTGGCGCGAACATGGCCGACTGCCACCCGATCCTGTTCCTGCGCCTGCTCGACCGGGTCAAGGCCGGGGCCAAACTGATCGTCGTCGACCCCCGGCGCAGTGCCACCGCCGACAAGGCCGACCTGTTCCTGCAACTGCGCCCAGGCAGCGACCTGGCGCTGCTCAACGGCCTGCTGCACCTGCTGCACGTCAACGGCCACACCGACCCGGATTTCATCGCCCGGCACACCGAGGGCTGGGATGAGCTGCCGGCATTCCTGGCCGACTACACCCCCGCGCGGGTGGCCGCCATCACCGGCTTGCGCGAAGCCGACATCCATGAAGCGGCGCGCCTGATCGGCGTAGCCGGCGAGTGGATGAGCTGCTGGACCATGGGCCTGAACCAGAGCATCCACGGCACCTGGCACAGCAACGCGCTGTGCAACCTGCACCTGGCCACCGGCGCCATCTGCCGCCCCGGCAGCGGGCCGTTCTCGCTGACCGGCCAGCCCAACGCCATGGGCGGGCGCGAGATGGGCTACATGGGCCCGGGGCTGCCCGGCCAGCGCTCGGCCCAGGTCGCGGCCGATCGCGCCTTCGTCGAGCAGCAATGGCAACTGCCGCCCGGCCATCTGCGCAGCGAAGGCGGCGAGGGCACCGTTGCGTTGTTCGAGCAGATGAAGGCCGGCGAGGTAAAGGCCTGCTGGATCATCTGCAGCAACCCGGTGGCCAGCGTCGCCAACCGCCAGCAGGTGATCGACGGCCTGGGCCAGGCCGAGCTGGTGATCAGCCAGGATGCCTTTCTCGACAGTGAAACCAACCGCCATGCCGACATCCTTTTGCCCGCCGCGCTGTGGGCCGAAGGTGAAGGGGTGATGATCAACAGCGAGCGCAACCTGACGCTGATGCCGCGTGCCGTCGCGGCGCCCGGCGAAAGCCTGGAGGACTGGCGGATCATCGCCCGCATCGCCTGCGCCATGGGCTACGCCGATGCCTTCGACTACCCCGATGCCGAGGCCGTGTACGAGGAAATCCGCCGTTTCTGGAACCCTGCCACCGGCTACGACCTGCGCGGCATCGGCTACGCCGAGCTACGCCAAGGCCCACGCCAGTGGCCCTGCGCCCCAGGGCAAAGCGACGATCGCAGCCCGCTGCGTTACCGCAACGACGGCCTCAGCCAGCAGCTGCTGCGCGACGCGCATGGCGAGCGGCCGGCGCTGGCCTTCCCCACGCCCAGCGGCAGGGCGCGCTTTTTCGCCCGGCCCTGGCTGCCGCCGGCCGAGCTGCCGGACGACGCCTATCCCTTCGTGCTCAACACCGGCCGCGTGCAGCACCAATGGCACACCCTGACCAAGACCGGCAAGGTGCCCAGCCTGAACAAGCTGGAGCCCGGCCCCTTCGTCGAGATCCACCCCGACGACGCCCGGCGCCTGGGTATCGCCGACCAGGACCAGGTGGCGATCCGCTCGCGCCGTGGCCAGGCGCTGTTGCCGGCGCGGCTCAGTGACCGGGTGTTGCCCGGCGGCTGCTTTGCGCCGTTTCATTGGAACGACCTTTACGGCGCGCAACTGGCGATCAACGCGGTGACCTGCGATGCGGTCGACCCCACCTCGTTGCAACCGGCCTTCAAGCACTGCGCCGTGGCCCTGGAGCGGGTTGCCGGCGAACGTATCGAAGCCCTCGACCTGACCACCGCCACGCCTTCGGAGCCTGCCACCATGCCGACCGCCACCCTGTCCCGCCTGCTGGGCCTGGACGCACTGCCGGCCCCGGTGCTGGCCGAAGACGAACGCCACTACCTGCAGGGCTTTTTGCTGGGCCTGGGCCAGGCCCGTAGCGAAGGCGTGCCGAGCCTGCCGGCCAGCGCACCCCTGGCGCCGGCCCGGCGGCTGTTCGTCGATGGCCTGTTGGCCGGGCTTTTCGCCCAACCGGCGCCAGCACCCGTGGTGATCGATGCCGCGCCATGCCACCACGTGCTCTGGGCCTCGCAGACCGGCACGGGCGAGGCCCTGGCCGAGCGCTGCGCCCAGCACCTGCGCGAGGCCGGGCTGGCGGTGCAACTGAGCTGCATGGAGGCGATGACGCCTGCGCAGTTGCAGGGCGCCGCCAGCGTGTTGCTGATCGCCAGCACCTTCGGCGATGGCGAGGCTCCGGACAGTGGCGCGGCGTTCTGGCAGGCGCTGCAGGGCGAGGCGGGCGAGCATTGCGCGGCACTGCCTTTTGCGGTGCTGGCGCTGGGCGATTCGAGTTACGACCAGTTCTGCGGGTTCGGTCGCAAGCTCGACCAGCGCCTTGCTGAGCTAGGCGGGCGGCGCCTGCTGGCGCGGGTCGATTGCGAGCCTGAGCATAGCGAGGCCTTTGCTGCCTGGCTGGCGGCTCTGCTGCCCGAACTGGGCAGCGCCGCGCCAATCTGCGTTGAGCCCGAGCCGGAAAACAACTACAGCAAACAGCAGCCTTGGCTGGCGCCGCTGCTGGAAAACCGCCTGCTCAACGGCCCCGGTTCGACCAAGGAAACCCGCCAGCTGGTGTTCGACCTGAGCGGCAGCGGCTTCACCTACCAGCCCGGCGATGCCTTGGGCGTATGGCCGCGCAACTGCCCGGCGCTGGTCAGCGAACTGCTGGCGTTGATGCAGCTCGATGGCCAGGCCCAGGTCGAGCTCAAGGGGCACGCTCCGATGCCCCTGGCCGTGGCCCTGGAGCGGCACCTGGAAATCGCCCGGGTTACCCCGCAGCAGCTTGAAGTGTTCAGCCAGTCGGCCGAGGCGTTGCGCGACCTGCTGCAGGACAAAACAGCATTGAGAGACTGGCTGTGGGGCCGTCAACTGGCCGACGTGCTGCGCGAATACCCCCAGCAGTTGGCGCTGGATGCCTGGCTGACGCTGCTCAAACCGCTGCAGCCACGCCTGTACTCGATCAGCTCCAGCCCCGCCGCGCACCCTGGGCAGGTGCACCTGACCATGGCCACGGTGCGCTACGGCGAACGCAAAGGGGTGTGCTCGGCGTTTCTCGCCGACCGGGCTCAGGCGCTGGAAGTGGCGATCTTCCCGCAGCCGTCCAGGCACTTCCGCCTGCCAGAGGACGACAGCCTGCCGATCATCATGATCGGCCCCGGTACCGGTGTGGCGCCGTTTCGCGCGTTCCTCCAGGAGCGTGAGGTGCGCGCGGCCAGCGGGGGCAACTGGCTGTTCTTCGGCGAGCAGCAGGCGGCCTGCGACTTCTATTACCGCGAGCAACTGGAGGCCTGGCAGGCCAGCGGGCACCTGCGCCTGAGCACGGCGTTTTCCCGCGATCAGGCCGAGAAGATCTATGTGCAGCAGCGCCTGCTGGAACACGGCGCCGAGCTGTGGCAGTGGTTGCAGGCGGGGGCGTATGTGTACATCTGCGGCGATGCCCAGCGCATGGCCAGGGATGTGGATGCGGCACTGCGCCAATTGGTGGCCGAGCATGGCGGCATGGATGCGGCGGCGGCGGATGCCTATGTCGAGGCGCTGGGGCGCGACAAGCGTTATCGGCGGGATGTGTACTGAGTGCCCCGCGTTGGGGAGCAGTGCACCTTGGCTGTGCATTCATGGGTTGCCTGCGCCGGCCTTTTCGCGGGTAAACCCGCTCCCACAGGAGCAGTGCAGGCCCTGTGGGAGCGGGTTTACCCGCGAAGAGGCCGGCGAAGCCACGCGACTTGATGGTCTTGGCACAGTCTCTGCTTTGACAGATTCACAACAGCCCCACTGATCAACGGCGATCAACCCAGGGGCCTCACATTGATGAGTACAGGCAAAGGCGCCTGGAGCTTACGCTCCAGGCGCCTTTTTGTTTTCCGTGATCGAGGAACGGCTATGAAGGCAACAGCGAACGGCGCACAACGGGCACGACTGGTCATCGTCGGCAACGGCATGGTCGGCCACCACTGTGTCGAACAACTGATCGGGCAGGGTGCACTCGAGCGCTTCGAGCTGCATGTATTCGGTGAAGAGCGCCAGCGTGCCTACGACCGGGTACACCTGTCGGAGTACTTCGCCGGCAGTTGCGCCGAGACCCTGGCCCTGTGCGAGCAGGGCTATTACGGCGACCACGGCGTGCACCTGCACCTGGGCGAGGCGGTACTTCAGATCGATCGTGAGCGCTGCGAGGTGGTCACTGCCGAGGGCCGTTACGGCTACGACCAACTGGTGCTGGCCACTGGTTCCTACCCGTTCGTGCCGCCGGTCGAGGGCTGCAGCGCCAATGCCCGCCTGGTCTACCGCACCCTCGATGACCTCGATGCGATCCGCAGCGCCGCCAGCGACGCTCGCCGTGGCGTGGTGGTCGGTGGTGGCCTGCTGGGGCTGGAAGCGGCCAACGCACTCAAGTCGCTGGGGCTGGAGGCCCATGTGGTGGAGTTCGCGCCCCGGCTGATGCCGGTGCAACTGGATATCGATGGTGGCGCGGCACTCAAGGCGCAGATCGAAGCGCTGGGCGTCGGCGTGCACCTGTCCCGCGCCACCCAGTCGGTGAGTGCCGGCGAAGACTACCGCTACCGCATGAACTTCGACGGCGGCGAACACCTGGAAACCGACCTGATCGTGTTCTCTGCCGGTATCCGCCCCCAGGATGCCCTGGGCCGGGCCAGTGGCCTGGAGATTGCCGCCCGGGGTGGCGTGGTGATCGACAATCATTGCCGCACCAGCGACCCACGGATTTTCGCCATCGGCGAGTGCGCCTCGTGGAACGGCAGCGTGTTCGGCCTGGTTGCCCCGGGCTACGCCATGGCGCGCAACCTGGCGGCGCTGCTGATGGGGGCGGCGGCCAGCGAATTCACCGGCGCCGACATGTCGACCAAGCTCAAGCTGCTGGGGGTGGATGTCGGCTCCATCGGCGATGCCCACGGCGCCACGCCGGGCGCGCGCAGCTACCGCTTCATCGACGAGGCCAACGCCAGCTACCGCCGGCTGGTGGTGGACGCCAGCGGCAAGCACGTAATCGGCGCGGTGCTGGTGGGTGACAACAGCTATTACGACACCCTGCTGCAATACGCCCAGAATGGCATCAAGCTGCCGGCCGACCCGGCCGCGCTGATCCTGCCCCAGGGCGGCGGCGCGCCGGCGCTGGGCGCCGATGCACTGCCCGACAGCGCGACCATCTGCTCGTGCCACAACGTCAGCAAGGGCGCGGTGTGCGCGGCTATCGACAGCGGCTGTGGCGATCTGGCCTCGGTCAAGGCCTGCACCAAGGCCGCCAGCGGTTGCGGCGGCTGCGCGGCGTTGCTCAAGCAGGTGTTCGAACACGAGCTGACCGCCCGCGGCGTGACCGTCGACAAGAGCCTGTGCGAGCACTTTGCCTACACCCGCCAGGAGCTTTACGGGCTGGTGCGGGTCGAGGGCATCCGCAGCTTCCACGAACTGCTTGAACGCCACGGCAAGGGCCATGTTGGCTGTGACATCTGCAAGCCGGCGGTGGGCAACATCCTCGCCTCGTGCTGGAACCAGCCGATCATGGACCCGGCGCTGGTGCCGCTGCAGGACACCAACGACACCTTCATGGCCAACATGCAGAAGAACGGCACCTATTCGGTGGTGCCGCGCATCCCCGGTGGCGAGATCACCCCGGAAAAACTCATCGTGATCGGCCAGGTGGCCAAGAAGTACGACCTCTACACCAAGATCACCGGCGGCCAGCGCATCGACCTGTTCGGCGCCCAGTTGCACGAGCTGCCGCTGATCTGGGGCGAGTTGATCGAGGCCGGGTTCGAGACCGGCCACGCCTACGGCAAGTCGACCCGTACGGTGAAGTCGTGCGTGGGCAGCACCTGGTGCCGCTACGGCGTGCAGGACAGCGTGGCCATGGCGTTGCGCCTGGAGGACCGCTACAAGGGCCTGCGCTCGCCGCACAAGCTCAAGTTCGCGGTGTCTGGCTGCACCCGCGAGTGCGCCGAGGCGCAGAGCAAGGACATCGGCGTGATCGCCACCGACAAGGGCTGGAACCTGTACGTGTGCGGCAACGGCGGCATGCGCCCGCGCCACGCCGAGCTGTTCGCCACCGACCTGGACGATGAAACCCTGGTGCGGCTGATCGACCGGGTGCTGATGTTCTACATCCGCACCGCCGACAAGCTGCAGCGCACCTCGGTCTGGCGCGAAAGCCTGGACGGCGGGCTGGACTACCTCAAGCAGGTGATTCTCGACGACAGCCTGGGCCTGGCCGCCGAGCTGGAGGCGCAGATGCAGCATGTGGTCGAGCAGTATGAATGCGAGTGGGCCAACGCCCTGAACGACCCGGAAAAACTCAAGCGCTTCCGCACCTTCGTCAACGACCGGCGCGCCGACCCCGATGTGCACTTCGTCCGCGAGCGCGGCCAGCGCCGGCCTGCTGCAGCGTTGCACCTGATCCCGACCCATGAGGAGGCTGTCTGATGAACCTGTCCAATGCTGCTGTAGTAAACCAATCAAGCTGGCAGGCCGTGTGCCAGGCTGCCGATCTGGTCGCCGATTCCGGCGTGGTGGTATGGCATGAGGGCGAGCAGGTGGCGCTGTTCTACCTGCCCGGGCATGAGCAGGCGCTGTACGCCATCGACAACCGCGACCCGCGCTCGGGGGCCAATATCATCGGCCGCGGGCTGGTGGGCAGCCTGCAGGGTGAGCTGGTGGTGGCGGCGCCGTTGTACAAGCAGCATTTCAGCCTGCAGGACGGGCGTTGCCTGGAGGACTCGGCGCAGCAGTTACGGGTGTGGCCGGTGCGGGTGGTGGCGGGGCAGGTGGAGATTGGCTTGGGCTGACGGGTTGATATTGCTTGGGGCTGCTGCGCAGCCCTTTCGCGACACAAGGCCGCTCGTACAAGGACCACGATTCCTCTGTGGGAGCGGCTTTAGCCGCGATCACCCGCGAAGCGGGTGCCAGATAACCAATGTTTCGTGCGCCAATGAACATCTTGTTTGTTCAACTGGTCATTTCACAAGATTTACCGTACCGCTAGCTCATCCCTTTCCTGTCGATGCCGCGACGCGTTCCGACATACAGAGCGGCATCTGCTCACCATCATTTCGCCTTCCCAAGCCATGGCCAGGAAGGCTAGCCCCATGACCACCCTCACCGAGCACGACGTCGAGCTCGCCATTGCCCCGCTCGAAACCTTGCTCAGCGAGGACCTGGGCCTCGCCGCTGCGGCTGTCAACGACTGGCTGCATGGCATCAGCAGGGGTTTGCTCGACTTGCAGACCCTGCGCAACCTCGGTGAAAACACCCCTGTTGTTGCCAACGCCCTGGCCGCCGTGGATGTGCTGGCTGACCTCATCGAGTTGGTCGAACACCCTGGCAGCGACCCGCTGCTGTGGGTCAGCCTGGGTATCAACCTGATCGGCGTGGTGCCCTTTCCACCGGGCATGGCCATCCCGCGCCGGGTGTTGCGCCCGGTGCTGCAACTGACCCGCCAGACCCTGCGCCGCCGCCCTGGCGCGCGCCTTGACGCGGTGCTGCTGGAAATCCTCGAAGGCCACCTGCACGCCAGCATCCGCGGCGAGCTGGATAACTTCATCAGCGGGGCGCTGCAGCACTTGCCAGAAATGCTCGCCCACGCCAGTGAGCTCGCCCAGGCGCTGCTTCGCCAGTTGGCCCGCGCCCTCGACGACCTCGCCAAGGGCCGGCTGGACGCCCAGGCCAGCCGGCGCACGGCGCGCCAGCAACTGGCCCAGGTGGCACTGTACGACTCGGCGCTGGAAGCGGATGCCTGGTTGTTGGCCCTGGCGGCGTTGGGCAATGCCGCCGAAGGCACCTTCAAACAGGCCTACAACAGCGTCGCCGGGCATTTCAGTGGCGAGCTCGAGGCCTTGTTCAAGCCGCTGATCGCCACCCTTGAAAGCTTGGCCGAAGCCGTGCCCAAGCAGCTTGCTGCCCTCGGCCAGGCCGAACGGCCGCACAGCATCGCCTGGCTGCTGACCCAGCTGCTGCAGACTGTGCAGGCCCATCCGCCGAGCCGGCGAGTGGCGATTAACCTCAAACCCAATGCCACTGCGCAAGCCAGGCTGATTCGCAGCGAAGGGCCGACCGAAGTTGCCCGCCGCCAGGGTCGCGCCAACAAGCAGCCCAAGCCCGAGAAGAACGGCCCCTGCGCCTGCACCGGCTTCAGCATTGGCCATGTACTCGGTGATGAGACACTGGCCCACCAGGATTTCAGTCTGCCTGGGCCGTTCCCGGTCAACTGGACGCGGGTGTACAACTCGCGGCTGGCCAAGCTGGACGACGGCAGCCTCGGCGCCCGTTGGATCACCGAGTTCACCACCTGCATCGATGTCGTGGAAAAGGGCCTGGTGCTGCATGATTCCGATGGTCGCAGCCATGAGTTGCCGCTGCCCAAGGTTGGCAAACACCATCACGACGCCATTGAATACCTGACGCTGGTGCGCACCGCCGAGCAGCAATTGGTGTTGCTGCGTGGCCTGGACCGCCGCGAAACCTATGCCCGCGAGGGTGACCGCTTCTACCTGACGCATATCCAACTGCGCAGCGGCGCCGGGGCAATGCTGCACTACGAGCACCGGTTCAACGGCCGGCCGGTGTTGTCGGATATCAACACCTACTCCGACAACGACCCCGAAAAAGTCCACCTGCAATTGGGTACCTTGCTCGACGACCATGGGCATATCCAGGGCCTGTGGCAGGTGGTCGATGGCACGCCGCTGCGTCAGCTGTGCGGATACCACTACGACACCCACGGCGACCTGATCGCCGCCCAGGACGAACACGGCGCTGCTTGGCAGTATCAATACCGCCAGCACCTGATCACCCGCTACACCGACCGCACCGGGCGCGGCATCAACCTCGAATGGGACGGCATCGGCCCGCACGCCAAGGCCATCCACGAATGGGCCGATGACGGCAGCTTCGAAACCCGCCTGGCGTGGGACCCGAACATCCGCCTGACCTATGTCACCGACGCCCACGGCCAGCAAACCTGGCATTACTACGACGCCCTGGGCTACACCTACCGCCTGATCCACCCGGATGGTCGTGAGGAATGGTTGTTCCGCGACCCGCGCAAGAACGTCATCCGCCACGTCCACCCCGACGGCAGCCAGGACCGCTACACCTACGATGAGCGCAGCAACCTGCTGCAGCACATCCGCGCCGACCACAGCACGGTGCACTACGCCTATGACGATCACGACCAGCCGATCAAACTGCGCGATGCCGAGGGTGGCTTGTGGCTACGTGACTATGACGAGCGCGGCAACCTGGTCGAGAGCGTCGATCCGTTGGGCAACAAGACCGAGTACGCCTACACCCCGGCCGGGCTGGTCAAGGCGATCAAGGATGCGCTGGGCAACGAAAAGACACTCGCCTACAACGACGCCGGACAGTTGCTTGAGTACACCGACTGCTCGGGCAAGCGCAGCCAGTGGGCATACAACGCCTTCGGCCAGCTGACCGACTTCGCCGATGCGGCGGGCCACACGACCGCCTACGCATACCAGGCCGGGCAACTGGCCAAGGTCACCCATCCCGACCAGACCGAAGAGCGCTTCAACTATGACGCCGAAGGCCGCCTGCTGGCGCATGTCGATGCCCTCGACCGCTGCACCACTTGGGCGTACAGCGCCGCAGGCCTGCTGAGCGAACGCATCGACGCCAACGAACACACCCTGCGTTATCGCTGGGACAAGCTTGGCCGTTTGATCGGCCTGGAAAACGAGAACGCGAGCAAGGCCACTTTCCTCTACGACCCGGTGGGCCGGCTGCTGCAAGAGACCGGCTTCGATGGTCTGGTCACCCGTTACCAGTACGACTCGCACAGCGGTCGCCTCGCCTCGACCCAGGTTGGCCAGCGCCGTATCGAACTGACCTTCGACCCCATGGGCCGATTGAGTGAGCGTACGGCCCGCCTGGGCAACCAGAGCCAGAGCGAAACCTTCGCCTACGACGGCAACGGCCAGCTGATCCAGGCAGTGAATGCCGCCAGCAAGCTGCAATGGTTCTTTGATGAAGCCGGCAACCTGACCCGCGAGCATCAGTACTACCAGGCCACCGGCACGCCGATGGTTGCGGTGTGGCAGCACCAGTACGACGCGCTCAACCAACGCACCGCGACGATTCGCCCGGACGGCCACAAGGTCAGCTGGCTGACTTACGGCAGCGGCCACCTGCTCGGCATGACCCTCGACCAACACGAGATGCTGGCCTACGAGCGCGATGACCTGCACCGCGAGGTGGTGCGGCATCAGGGCAATAAGTTGATGCAGACCCAGGCCTGGGACCCGGCCGGGCGTTTGCAGGAACAGCTGCTGGGCAGCCATGACGGCCAGTCCACGTTGCTCAAGCGTCAGTACCGCTACGACGTCGCCGGCCAGCTGACCAACATCCACGACAGCCGTCGTGGACAACTGGAGTACCAGTACGACCCGGTGGGCCGCCTGCTCAAGGCCACCAGCCGGCTGGGCGTGGAAACCTTCGCCTTCGACCCGGCGGGTAACCTGCTGGACCAGAAGACTCAGGAACTGAATCGCCCGCTGGAAGCCGATCCACGCCGTAACAAGCTGATGGACAACCTGCTGCGCGAGTACGCCGGGAGCCACTACAAGTACGACGAACGCGGCAACCTGATCCATCGCCTGCATAACGGTTCCCATGCCCACTTCACCTGGGACCTGTTCGATCGGTTGGCCTCATACAACGACGACAAGCTCAAGGTGGATTACAGCTACGACGCCCTGGGCCGTCGCCTGCACAAGCATTCGGTGGCGCATTTCTGGGATCGCCCCGAGGCGGGCACTGGCTGGAACCAGTTGCAACGGGCCAAACGCCAGCGCGAACTCGGCTGTGGCTTCACCCTGTTCGGTTGGGATGGTGACACGCTGGCCTGGGAAAGCTCACCGCCTCTCGATGAAGGCGATACCGGGCGTACGGTGCATTACCTGTATGAACCGGACAGCTTCGTGCCGGTGGCTCAGGCCTTACGCAAAAGCCCGATCCGGTTGCACAAGGTGCCGGATTGGAGCCAGCGCGAGTACGACTTCGAGCAGGATCCGTTGTGGCATACCGAGGTGAAACCACAGGCGTTTGAGGCGATCGCCTGGTACCACTGCGACCACCTCGGTACGCCGATGGAGCTGACCGATGAGCAGGGCAATGTCGCTTGGGCGGGGCAGTACAAGGCCTGGGGTGAAGTCCGTGAAGAGCGCTCGGCGTGGGCCAAACAGCACGGCCTGGGCAACCCGCTGGCTCTTCCAGGGTCAATACCACGATCATGAGACCGGGCTGCACTACAACCGCTATAGGTACTATAATCCAAAGGTCGGAAGATTCGTGGGTCAGGACCCAATTAGTTATGCAGGGGGCATAAATCTATATTCGTATGCGAGAAACCCTGTAACTTGGGTAGACCCATTAGGCCTTTGCGCTTGTGCAAAAGGAACTGCGTCTTTCGGGGAAGTAAAAACGGTTCTTAAATCTGCCCAAGCTCCTTACAAGGGCAGCACGGTAATCGGTCACGGACTATCTAAGCATGCCGGTAGAAATCCACACATCTGGGGTAAAACTACAGGGTCAATGGCTACCTGGAACGATCAAGCCATGAAGCACTTGCGGGAAATCTCACGGGCTCCAGGTGAGTTCAAGCAAGTTACAACCGATAAAGGGCTTAACTTTATGGAGAAGCGGCTGCCTGATGGGCGCGGTGTTCGGTTGAATATGGACGGAACTTTCAAAGGATTTATTGATTGAATATTTATGTCTGAGTCTTATGAGGTTGTTCTCCAGCAAGTTGCGAAAGGCGACTTGCAAGTGCTGCTGGAATATATAGAGATGGGATCTCAAACCCTCTCTGGTCTAGCTGTTTCTGAAGAATTCGGAGAGGTCGGCTCGGCGGGAATTAACAAGAATTTGATTGATGCTATTGTTGCCCATGAGGGAGATGTGTGCCTGACGGAGCATTTGCATGAATTTAATGTTTCAGGAGTCATACGCCTCCCTCTAGTATTTTTGAGAGTCATCAAGTATAAGGGTGAAGTGGATGTCGAACTGTCTTTCAATGATGACCCGTCGCTTGATATTGACCGCGTAATGCTTGTTATGCAGGGGTATGCCGATGAGCTATCAAAGAAATTTCATATAAAGGAGTTCTACGGCGGGCTTGAGCCTGCAGCGGATATTGATACTAGATATTTTACTGGTAATACTTTAGGGCCCTTGGGTTGAAAGGCTAAGCGGAAAGCGGATGAATTTAATCTTTACTCTAATTGCTGCCTAAGCGGGACCTAAGGGCCACGAAACTTAGGTGATACCGGCTGAAGAGAGCAGCCCTATTCAATAGGTGACCCTATGCGACTCATCGAAAATTTATTGAGAAGATGAAGCAGGGTGGACCGAAACTAGAGTAGAAAAAATAAATTCCCCCTTTTTCTCGAAGCAAATAAATCGAGAGCTGGAGGCGGCAGCATATGATTCCACTGGAAGTTACAAAATACTTAAGCGGCTACAAGGGTGATATCGCCAGGGCGGATCAAAGTAGAGCGGCGTCGGCACTTCAACTTCTAGGAGTGGCGACAGACTCTGAATTCGGACGCTTCTACCTTAAGTATCAAGGTAGTTTTATAAGCCCCCGACCTGCCGCCGAACTCCTTGATATTGAAGGCCCAGACATCCCTGCAATCCCAGATCAAACTGACTATGTCTGGGGCAGGTACGAGATACCGACAAACTACCTCGCACTATCTTCCGACGAAAGTGAGGGAGTGTACTTGTACGGAATAAACGACGGCGCCGTTTACGACCTCGACATTTCGCACCTTAATGAGTTCATTAATGGCAAGCTCCCTGCTCGCTGGAAAAGCTTTAACGAGTTTTTAACCTGGTACTTCGAACCACAAGCTTAAACTTCCGACATGAGCTTTCCCCGCGCCAGACCGGAACTCACCGGTATCCACAGCGACTGTGGCTACCGCTTATGCGCGTCAACCATTAATAAAAAATACACAAACCATCATGACCTACTGCGAACTCACCACAATTGCAGCCTGATTCAGCAGAAAAAATATATCTGTCCCAAATTGTGCCCTAACGGTATGAGAATGGCCTACAAGAAAACCGAAGTAGCAACAGTAGCTACAAAACAAGATGTGCGATTGGCTTGCGAACTCGCAAGACAGCAAGGACTTTGCAGATGAAAAACCTGATCGAAAATCTACAAAGTTGGTACGGCAGTCAATGCAATGATGTTTGGGAGCATTCATTTGGCATTGAAATTTCCAACATTGACAACCCAGGCTGGAAAATCAAAATCACAGGTGTAAATAACAAAAGCCACCTAACTATTAACGTCGAAAGAAGCGACGCGGACTGGATAGTAATCAACGCAGACGACACAGCATTTCAAGCATATGGCGGCTCACTAAATCTACAAGAGCTTCTGGAGGCGGCGGTTAAATGGCTTGAGTGACCTTGCTTATCAGGAAGGGCGACATTTGTCGCCCTGCGTAATTTTTTCTCGTACTGTCGGAACTCGCGAATTTCAGTTCCTGCTTCAGTGCCTCATACCCAGCTCCGCATCATCCATCAGCGCCTTGGCCAGCGCGCTCAGGTAGTACGACGCCCAGAGCAGTTGCGGCTTTTCTTCCATGATCCCGGCGATGGTCAGGTCGCGCACGCAGCCCATCAGTTCCGAGGCTTGTTCGCGGGCGTGCTGGCAGGGGATGCCGGGTTCGATGCAGAACAGCGGAGCGGTCCGGCCTTCGCCTTGGTAGAACTTGGTTTTGCCTGCGGTGGTGTTGGGGGTGGTGTCGTCTGTGGTCATTATTTTTCTCCCTGAAGTTGTTGGTGCCTGGGCGGGCCCTTTCGCCAGCAAGGCTGGCTCCTACAGGTGAAACGCAGCCCCGGTAGGGGCCGGCTTGCCGGCGAACAGGGCCGGGCGCGGGCTAGTGCAGCGTCTGTGGAGCTTTGGGCATCTGCACCTGAATCAACGCCGACTCGAGCAGCACGCGCAGCGATTCGACTTCATGCATCGACGCCATCATCAGGATCGTGGCCGGGGACCTGGGCTGGGCATGCACGGCCTGATGGGCCACGGTCAATGCGCACAGGGCGTACTCGGTGGCCTGGATGAGGGTGTCTTCGAGGGAATGAGGATGGGGTGGGTCGGGGACGATCTTTAACATGACTACCTCTTGCTGATGAGTGGGACCACCACCGTCTGCTGTCAAACAAGAGGGTGGCAGCTGTACATGGGTTGACAGACCGGTCAGCAAGAGCAAAACCCCGGCGCACACGAAGTGCCCCACATACAGCCGCCATGAAAAGCGAAGCCGTTGAAGTTGCTCTTGGAAGTCGGCCTGTCAAAGCCGGTCGCTGATTCAAGCGACCCGCCGAGACTAGAGCCGTGCCAGAACGACCGCAACGGAAAAAGGGCGGCGGGAGTATGTTTGGGAAATGGACTACAAGGAAGGGGTTAAATCTGATTTCAGAGCCTGAAATGCAACCCCATCGAGGCGTGTCATATCCCTGGCTCCACACTAACCT
Organism: Pseudomonas sichuanensis; assembly: GCF_024749065.1. NCBI lineage: Bacteria > Pseudomonadati > Pseudomonadota > Gammaproteobacteria > Pseudomonadales > Pseudomonadaceae > Pseudomonas > Pseudomonas sichuanensis. The sequence continues at coordinate 1,491,149 of NZ_CP087185.1, forward strand.
CAAGCCTTGCGCGATCCTTGTGGGAGCGGCCTTGTGTCGCGAAAGGGCCGCAAAGCGGCCCCAGCGATCATTGCATCGACACTGAGATCCTGGGGCTGCTATGCAGCCCTTTCGCGACACAAGGCCGCTCCAACAGGGCTTGCCGTTTTACGGATACACTGCCGGGCATGAACCTCGACACCCGCATCAAGTACCGCCACCTGCTGTGCTTCCTGGAGATTGCTCGGCAGGGCAGCTTGGCCAGGGCCGCCGACGTGCTCGCCATCAGCCAGCCGGCAATCTCCAAGACCCTCAAGGAACTGGAAGACCTGCTCGAGGCGCGCCTGTTCGAGCGCTCGCGCAACGGCGTCACGCTGACCCCGGCCGGCACCCGCTTCATGCGCTACGCCGGCCCCAGCGTGCAGGCCCTGCGCGAGGGCGTGGGCAGTGTGCGCGGCGAGGCGCGCACGCCGTCGCAGGTGCGCATCGGCGTGCTGTCCACCGTCGAGGGGCTGTTGATGCCGGAGGTGCTCTGCCGCCTGCACCAGCGCCACGAGGCATTGGTGATCAGCGTGGTGACCGGGGTGAGCGCGCAACTGCTCGGGCAGTTGCACCTGGGCGAACTGGAACTGGTGGTCGGGCGCATGACCGACAGCCCGCAGATCCAGGGCCTGTCGTTCGAGCACCTGTACAGCGAATCGATGGCCCTGGTGGTGCGCCCGGGCCACCCGCTGCTGGCCAGTACGCCGGTGGAGCGGGCGCAGGTGGGGGGTTACCCGCTGGTGCTGCCGCCCCAGGGCACCACCATTCGCCAGCACGCCGACAGCCTGTTCGTGCAGTGCGGTATTCCGCTGCCGGCACAACGCCTGGAAACCTTGTCGCTGGCCTTGAGCCGCCGTTACCTGCTGGGCAGCGATGCGCTGTGGGTGGCGCCGCGTGATGCGGTGCTGCTCGACCTGCGCCGTAACGAACTGGCCGAGCTGGACCTGGGCGTGCGCGAGCCCGGCGGCTCGGTGGGCATCTGCCGCAACGCCGCCTTGCCGGCGAGCTTGCCCGCGCAGTGGGTGTGTGAGGTGCTGCGCGAGGTGGCCGGGCAGTACCGGGACGGCCTGTACCCCTGAACGGGCCATTGCGCGGGGCTTCGGGGCCCTTTGTCAGGCACTGGATCGAGGGAGTGATGGCGATTTGGCACTTCACCGTCGACGCAATTCGCTCTGCACGGCCTGGTGCCGTGACCTCAGTAGTTTCAATACCGGAACTTATCGGGCTTTACTGGCTCCTATGCCGGTAGCCATTGGTCGTGGCCGCCTGATAAGCTCGCGGCTTTACCCTGATTTGCCCCTCTGGCGCATGAACAAGGAATCAGCATGAAACAAACTCGTCTGGCGGCTGCGGTTGCCCTGGTAGGTCTGGTGCTGGCGGGCTGCGACGCCCAGACCAGCAGCGTCGAACTGAAGACTCCGGCACAGAAAGCTTCCTACGGTATCGGCCTGAACATGGGCAAGAGCCTGGCTCAGGAAGGCATGGACGACCTGGATTCGAAAGCTGTCGCCCAAGGTATCGAGGACGCGGTTGGCAAGAAAGAACAGCGCCTGAAGGACGAAGAGCTGGTCGAGGCCTTCTCCGCCCTGCAGAAGCGCGCCGAAGAGCGCCTGGCCAAGGCCAGCGAAGAAGCTGCCGCCACCGGCAAGAAGTTCCTGGAAGAAAACGCCAAGAAGGCCGGCGTGGTCACCACGGCTTCGGGCCTGCAGTACGAAGTGGTGAAGAAGGCTGATGGCCCGCAGCCAAAACCGACTGATGTAGTGACCGTTCACTACGAAGGCAAGCTGATCGATGGCAAGGTGTTCGACAGCTCCGTCGAGCGCGGCGCCCCAATCGACCTGCCGGTCAGCGGCGTGATCCCGGGTTGGGTCGAAGGCCTGCAACTGATGCATGTCGGCGAGAAGTACAAGCTGTACATCCCGGCTGAGCTGGCCTACGGCGCCCAGAGCCCGAGCCCGCTGATCCCGGCCAACTCGGTCCTGGTCTTCGACCTGGAACTGCTGGGCATCAAAGACCCGAGCAAGCAGGACGCCGAACCAGCCCAGGCTGAGTAAGCGCAACCTTTGCTGCACAACGACGCCCCGTTTCGACGGGGCGTCGTTGTTTTTGCCGGTGGTTGACGCGAACCGCTGGCGTCCTTCACTGTCGCAAGCAATACCGCAGGTGATCCTGCGGCGGGTTGTCGCAAAACGTTTGCGCGATTGAAACGACTGTGTAAAAAACGCCCGATCCGTGCCCGGCCCTTGCCCGGCGGGCACCGAGCGGCGCAAAGGCGGTCCTGTTCACAAGGTTATCCACAATAAATGTGGATAACTGTCCGTTGCTCTGGAGGTTGCATGAGCGCTCCCTGGAATTTCGCCCGTTTTCTGCCGCTTGCCGAGCGCCTGCTCAGCCGTGGCCGTTTGCCGGCACTGTTGTTCGCGGTCGCGCGCAAGGGGCCCAAGCTTGGCCAGCTGCGCGAGGATGTGCGGCTGATGCAGGCCCTGTGCCTGGCCTGGTGGCGCGGCGAGTACCGCGCCGTGAGCCCCAAGGCGCTGGTGACCATCGTCGCCGGGCTGCTGTATTTCGTCAGCCCCCTGGATGCGATCCCCGACTGGTTGCTGGGAGTGGGCTTGCTTGACGATATCGCCGTGCTCGGCTGGGTACTCAAGACCGTGGCCGATGAGCTGAGCCGCTTCAGGGCCTGGCGCGACAGCCAGGCGCCGGAGAAACTGCGGGTGGTCGAGCGCTTGCCGGACACGCCCGAGGCGCTGCGCCTGGAGCGCCCCAACCGCTGAATAAGCAGCGAGCGCACAGACCCCCGAGGTTGGTAATATAATTGGCATAAGCGTTATGCCTAGGGATTACATGCCGTGATCCAACGTCAAGGGGGTTGTATGGGTATTCAGGTCATCAGCCGGGACGGTCAGCCCGAGTACGCAGTGGTTCCCTGGGAGCAGTATCAGGCGCTGCTGGCCGCTGCGGGCCAGGCACCTGCCGCGGCGCCAGGCAACAGCGACACTGTCGAAAGCACAACGCAGAACGCGAGCCTGCGCTCCCTGGACGAGCTGGCGTCGTTGCGTCAGGCCAAGGGCCTGCCCCCTGAGCAACTGGCGCGCACGGTGGGCATCAGCCCGGCTTACCTGGCGATGATCGAGGCCGGCGAGCGCCGCCCTGACGCAGCGATCCTGCGCAGCCTGGCCTGGCACCTGGGTATTGGTGGCTGGAGCGAGCCGTCATGAGCCAGGTCAGGATCAGCCGTCAGCACTGGGAGAGTCTGCTGACCGAGCTCGACCTGGCCCGCCGACAACGCCACCTGCTCACTTACCGTGCATTGCTCGAACGCCTCCAGCTACCCAGCCCGGCCATGCAGACACTGACCGCTGCCCTGGAATACCTGGCGCTGCTCGATGCCCGTGCCGAGCAGCCGTTGCGCAGCTCGCTGGTGATCAGCCAGGGCGCCAGCCGCCTGCCGCGTACCGGTTTTTTCGAGTGCGTAGAGCGGCTGGGCAGGTTCAACGGGCCGGTGGATGGCATGGAGGCTGCGTCGTGGCATGCCTCGGAAGTGGTGCGGGTATTCGAGTACCGGTATCCGGAAGAGGCGTGAATCGGGTCGGCAGTGCCGGCCCCATCGCTGGCAAGCCAGCTCCCACAAGGGCTGCGTAACTTCTGTGGGAGCGGGTTTACCCGCGAAGCAGGCGGCGCGCCGCTTTGACGCCAAGCGTTGTATCTGAGGGGCGCAATGCAGTCAGTACAAAACAGTCGCTTTCACATGCGCTGGCCCATCTAGCAACAGGTGCGTTGATCGCGGGCCCGCTCGCTCTGTTGTTCGGTGATCAGCTTGAGCACGTCGATCACCCGCCCCAGCCCCAGGTAACGGCCGCCTTGGGTAATGATGAACGCCTCCTCGATGCGCTGCTGCGCCCGGCCGGTAAGCAGGCGGCTGACCTGCTGCAGCGATTGTCCACGTTCGACCACCACAAAGTCCCTGCTCATCAGTTGGCTGACCGGCGTGGCTGCCAACAGGTTGCAGCCCAAAGGCTTGAGCAGGGCTTCGGGCAACGAATGGCGGTGGACGATGCCACAGGGCTTGCCCTGTCGGTCCAGCACGGCGAGGGAATTGAGGTTGGCTTGGCCGCGGAAGGCTTCCAACACTTGCTGGGTGGCGGTTTCCAGGGGCACCGCCGGCTGCTGGATGAGCAGGGCGCCAAGGTCGGCGCTGTCTTCGTTCAACGCCCCAGGGTTGCCCGGCGCCAGGGGTGGCAGGAACGAGCATTCACGCGCAGCGGTCTCCTGAGGGCGGCCAAGCAGATAGCCCTGCAGCAGCTCGACGCCCATTTCAGCCAATACGGTCAGCTCTTCTGCCAGTTCGATGCCTTCGGCGATCACCTGGGCGCGTGAGGCGCGAGCGATTTGCAGGATCGAGCCGACGAATTCGCGCTTGAGCGGGTCCTGGTGGATGCCGTCGATGAAATGGCGGTCGATCTTCACGTAGTCCGGGCGCAGCTCCGACCATAGGCGCAGGCTTGAATAGCCGGCGCCCAGGTCATCCAGGGCAATCGAGAAACCCATGTCGCGGTAATGGTGCAGGGCGTTGAACAGCAGCTGGAAATCTTCGGTGGGCGTCTGCTCGGTGAGTTCGATGACCACCCGGCTGGGCGACAGGCCTACCTGTTCGAGCATCTTCAGGGTGCGCCCGGACGGGTAGTGCGGTTCAAGCAAGGACTCGGGGGAGACGTTGAGGAACAGCTTGCCCTCAAGGTTCTGCTCGGCAAAACGCCGGCAGGCGGTTTCGCGGCACAGCACTTCCAGTTCGCTGAGGCGCCCGGCCTGGCGGGCGATGGCGAACAGGTTCAGTGGCGAATGCAGCGGGCTGTTGGAGGGGCCGCGACTCAAGGCTTCATAGCCGAGAATGCGCCGTTCGGAAAGACAGACGATGGGCTGGAACAGGCTGTGCACGCTACGTTGAGCCAGGATGGCGCTCAGTGCGCTGAGCTGTTCGGTGACGGTCATGGACTGCTTCCTGAATAGAAAAAGGCCGGGCGTTTTCACGCTCGGCCCTTCTATTTCACGACAGCCAGATGACTGTTTGATGACGGCTCACATTATATTGCCATCACCTCAGTGCTTGGCCACCGAAGTGCTCAAGCTCAGGTAGTCGAGCAGGATGCGCCCGGTCTCCGACAGGTAGGCGTCGTCTTCCGGCTTAGTGTCGTCCGGCTCGGCCGGCAGCGCGTCCTCGTCCTCTTTCTTCAGCTCTTTGAGCGGTTCTTCGCCCTTGGCCTTGCGGCGGATGTTTTCCAGCGCCAGCTGCTTGGCCTCGATCTGGTCGTGGCGCGCGCGGCGGTCCTGTTCGTTGAGGCTGACGGTCTTCTCGTCCATCAGCTTCTGGGTCAGGGCCAGGCGGTCACGGATGTAGGCAAACTCGGCATCCTTGACGCTGCGCGCTTCATGCTGTGCCTTGAGCTGGGCCAGGTACGGCTTGAACGGGTCGGCCACCGGCTTGATCACCGGGCGGATGGTGTCCCACGGCATGGCTTCGGGCAGGGCGCTTTCGCCGATCTCCTTGGTGTCGATGATCGACGGGTAGGCGATGTCCGGCAGCACGCCCTGGTGCTGGGTGCTCTGCCCGGAAACCCGGTAGAACTTGGCCAGCGTCAGCTTGAGCTCGCCATGGTTGAGCGGCTGGATGGTCTGCACGGTGCCCTTGCCGAAGGTCTGGCCACCGATGATCAGTGCGCGGTGATAGTCCTGCATGGCGCCGGCGAAGATCTCCGAGGCCGAGGCCGAGAGGCGGTTGACCAGCAGCGCCAGCGGGCCTTTGTAGAAGGCACCGGGGTTTTCGTCTTCGAGCACATCCACGCGGCCGTCGCTGTTGCGCACCAGCACGGTCGGGCCTTTTTCGATAAACAGGCTGGTCAGCTCGGTCGCTTCCTGCAGCGAGCCACCGCCGTTGTTGCGCAGGTCGATGACCACACCGTCGACTTTCTCTTTCTGCAGCTCGGTGAGCAGCTTCTTGACGTCGCGGGTGGTGCTCTTGTAGTCCGGGTCACCGGCGCGATAGGCCTTGAAGTCGAGGTAGAAGGCCGGGATCTCGATGATCCCCAGCTTGTAGTCGCGGCCGTCCTGCTTGAGCTTGAGCACCGACTTCTTCGCCGCCTGCTCTTCGAGCTTGACCGCTTCACGGGTGATCGAGACGATCTTGCTGGTCTGATCGTTCGGCGCATTGCTCGCCGGGATGACTTCCAGGCGTACCACCGAGCCTTTCGGGCCACGGATCAGCTTGACCACTTCGTCCAGGCGCCAGCCGACCACGTCGACCATTTCCTTGTTGCCTTGCGCCACGCCGATGATCTTGTCGGCCGGGGCCACCTGCTTGGTTTTCGCCGCAGGGCCTGCCGGCACCAGGCGCACGATCTTGACTTGGTCGTTGTCGCTCTGCAGCACCGCGCCGATACCTTCGAGCGACAGGCTCATGTTGATGTCGAAGTTCTCGGCGTTGTCTGGCGACAGGTAGTTGGTGTGCGGATCGTACGACTGGGCGAAGGTGTTGATGTAGGCCTGGAAGATGTCTTCGGCACGGGTCTGGTCCAGGCGCGCCAGCTGGTTCTTGTAGCGCTTGGTCAGGGTTTCCTGGATCTGCTTGAAGTCCTTGCCGGCGATCTTCTGGCGCAGCACCTCATCCTTCACGCGTTTGCGCCACAGGTCGTCGAGCTCGGCCGAGTTCTTCATCCACGGGGCGTCCTTGCGGTCGACCAGCAGGTCTTCTTTTACCGTGAAGTCGATCTTGTCGACGCCCTTGTTCAGCTCGGCCAGGGCGAAGTCCAGGCGCTGCTTCACACGGTCCAGGTAGCGCTTGTAGATGGTGAAGCCGGGGTCGAGGTTGCCGCTTTTCAGGAAATCGTCGAACTGCGTCTTCCACTTGTCGAACTCGGCGATGTCGGCCGCGGTGAAGTAGCTGCGCGCAGGGTCCAGCAGCTTGATGTAGCTGTCATAGATGATGACCGAACGGGCGTCGTCCAGCGGCGGCTTGCTGTAGTGGTGGCGCTTGAGCAGCTCGACCACGTTGAGGCTGGCGACGATTTCGTCACGGTCCGGCTGCAGGCTGTCCCACTTGTTGGCGGCGGCCGCATTGCCACCGAGCGTGAGGCTGCCAAGCCCGATGACAAGGGCGAGGGCGGTGCTGGGGAGGAAATGCTTCATGCTGATTCGACGTGTAGGCAATTGATCACGCATAGTAGGCCGTCTTTTCCGTTCGCCGGTTCCATGAAACCGGGAAAATACTGCAAAAAGCCTGGGACGGTGATCCCAGGCTCAGTCATATGATTCAACTATGGAGGCACTGTGAAGGCATTGCAAGGCGTTGACGGACATGTGGCCTGGGTCGAGGCCGAACGCCCGGCCTGTGACGCAGGGCAGGTGCGCATTCGAGTGGCCGCTGCGGGGCTGAACCGCGCCGACCTGCTGCAAAAGGCCGGCCTTTATCCACCGCCGCCGGGTGCCAGCCCTTATATGGGCCTGGAGTGCGCGGGCATCATCGAAGAGGTCGGCGCCGGCGCCGACTGGCGCGTCGGTGACCGGGTCTGCGCCCTGCTGGCCGGTGGCGGCATGGCCGAAGAAGTGGTGGTCGATGCCCGCCACGTGCTGCCGGTACCCGAGGGCCTGAGCCTGCACCAAGCGGCGGCGATCCCCGAGGTGTACGCCACGGCCTGGCTGAACATCTTTCAGCTGGGTGGCCTCAAGGCTGGCGAGAAGGTGCTGGTGCACGCTGGCGCCAGCGGCGTAGGTTCGGCGGCGATCCAGCTGTGCAAGGCCTTCGGCAACCCGGTATGGGTCAGCGTCGGCTCTGACGAGCGCCTGGCTTACTGCCAGGACCTGGGGGCGGCGGGCGGTGTGGTGCGCAATGCCAACCTCGACGCGCTGGAGCAGCTCGGGCCGTTCGATGTGATCCTCGACCCGGTCGGTGCCAGCTATGGTCCGCTCAACCTCAAGCTGCTGGCCCGCGACGGGCGCTGGGTGATCATCGGCCTGATGGGTGGGCGTAAGGTCGAGCTGGACCTGGCGCTGGTGCTGGGCAAGCGCTTGCAGGTTACCGGGTCGACGCTGCGTAACCGCGATGACGGGTTCAAGGCTGAGCTGCTGCGCGAGCTGGGGCAGCAGGTGTGGCCGCTGTTCGCTGAGGGGCGGTTGTCGCCGCAACTGGTCGATACCTATCCGGTGGAGTTTGCCGAGGCGGCCTATGCCGAGCTCGAGAGCAACCAGGTGTCGGGCAAGCTGGTGCTGGTGATCGATTCGAGCCTGGTGTAACCAGGTTCGGCCTCTTCGCGGGTAAACCCGCTCCCACAGGATCATCACAGATTTTTGAGTCTGTGATGATCCTGTGGGAGCGGGTTTACCCGCGAATGGGCCAGAACAGGTCCTAACGTCAGGTCCAGCTCAACACCGGCCAGCCATTGACCAGCGCATGCTCACGCAACACCGCATCCGGGTTCACCACATGCGGATGATCCACCTTCAACAACAACGGCAAATCGTTGCGCGAATCGGAATAGAAACTCGCCCCCTCCAGGTTCTCCTGCTCCTGATCCAGCCACTCCAGCAAGCGGGTGATCTTGCCCTCGCGGTAGGTCAGCACGCCGTGGGTCTTGCCGGTAAAGACGCCGTTGACCGCCTCCAGCTCGATGGCCAGGTACTCGTCCACCCCCAGCCGAGCTGCGATCGGCCCCACCAGGTGCGTACCGCTCGCGGAAATGATCAGGATGCGGTCGCCACGTTTGCGGTGCTCGGCGATGCAACGGCAGGCATCGCCATAGATGATCGGCTCGATCACGTCCTCGACCCAAGGCTCGACCAGATGCTCCACCTCTTCCAGGGGGCGCCCGGCGATCGGTTCCAGGCTGAAGGCCATGTAGTCTTCCATGGCCAGGTGGCCCTTGCCGTAGGCCTCCATCAGTTCATGGTCGCGCTTGAGGAACGCCTTGCCGTCGACCCAGCCCAGCCGGGCCATCTGTTCGCTCCACAGCGACGCGCAGTCGCCGTGGATCAGGGTTTCGTCCAGATCGAAAATTGCCAATGCCATGGGTTGAATCTCCTTAGGCCACTTCCCGTAGCGCCGTGGGGTCGATCGACAAGGATACACGCTGCCCGTCGGCGTGCAGGTCGGCTGCCGAGCGGTTGAGCACGTCCACCACCAGCTCCACGCCGCGCACCTGCACGCGGTAGCGGATGACATTGCCGAGCAGGCTGTGGCTGCGTACCTCGCCGTCCAGCTCGCCGTTCACGCCCAGGGTGATGGACTCCGGGCGGATCGCCAGGCGGCTGGCCACCGGGCGCTGCAGCAGGCGGCTGGCACTGTCGGCATCGAGCAGGTTGTAGTTGCCGATGAAGCCTGCGGCGAACAGGTCGACGGGGGCGGTGTAGAGGGTTTCGGCATCGCCGCTCTGGACGATGCGCCCCTGGTTCATCAGGACGATGCGGTCCGACATGGTCAGCGCCTCCTCCTGGTCGTGGGTGACGAAGATGGTGGTCAACCCCAGCTCGCGCTGGATCGCGCGGATCTGCTCGCGCAGGTGCTTGCGAATGCGCGCATCCAGCGCCGACAGCGGCTCGTCGAGCAGCAGCAGGCGCGGGCGGGTGACCAGCGAGCGGGCCAGCGCCACGCGCTGGCACTGGCCGCCGGACAACTGGTGCGGGTAGCGCCCGGCGAAGCTGCCCAGCTCGACCAGGTCGAGCACTTCGCGCACCCGTGCCTGGCTTTCTTCGGCCTTGACCTTCTGCATGCGCAGGCCAAAGGCGACGTTCTGCTCCACGGTCATGTTGGGGAACAGCGCGTAGCTCTGGAACACCATGCCGATCCCGCGCTTCTGCGGGCTGAGCGGCACGATATCGTGGCCGTCGAGGAGGATATGGCCGCTGTCCACCGGCGTCAGCCCGGCGATGCAACGCAGCAGGGTGGACTTGCCGCAGCCCGAGGGGCCGAGCAGGGTGACGAACTCGCCGCGCTCGATCTGGCAGTCGATGTTTTCGAACACCGGGCTGCCGGCGTAGCTCTTTTGCAGTTTCTGTACGCTGACGAAGCTCATGTCAGGTCTTGTCCTTGTTCAAACGGTTGGCGACCCAGGTCAGGACTAGCACGAAGGCGAAATAGGAAATCACCAGCGCGCTGTTGAAGTGGCCGCTGCTGTTGCGCATGTTGTTCAGGTACACCTGCAGGGTCTCGTAGCGGGTGCCCACCAGCAGGTTGGCGAACACGAACTCGCCGAACAGGAACGAAAACGACAGCAGCAACGCCACCATCAGGCCCTTGCGCAGGTTGGGCAGCACCACCAGGAACGCGGCCTGCCAGGTGCTGGCCCCCAGCAGTTGGGCGGCGTCCATCAGGTCGCGCAGGTTGATCGCCTGCAGGTTGTTGGTGATGGCCCGGTACATGAACGGCAGGGCGACGGTGAAGTAGCAGCCGATCAGGATCCACGGCGTACCGACCATGGCCATCGGCCCGCTGCCGTACAGCTGCAGCAAGCCCACCGCCGACACCACCGGCGGCACCGCGAACGGCAGCAGGATCAGCACGTTCATCAGCGCGTCGAGCCGGGGGAAGTGGTAGTGCACCACGAACAACAGCGGCAGGATCAGCACCACCGACAGCAGCAGCGCACCCACGCACACCAGCAGCGACTGGCCGAAGGCGGCGAGGAAGCGCGGCTCGCTCCACAGCGCGATGTACCACTTGAAGGTCAGGCCGCTGGGCAGCAGGGTTGCCGACCAACTGGTGGCCAGGGAGTAGAGCAGGGTGCCGGCCAGCGGCAGCAGCAGGATCAGGAACAGCAGGTAGACCACCAGCTTGTGGTAAAGCCCGGCGGCGGTTTTTTCAGCGCGCATGGTAGCTCCTCTTGAGCAGCCATTGATGGACCACCGTGACCAGGGTCATCAGCCCCACCAGCACCATGGCCAGGGCGCTGGCCAGGTTCGGGTCGAGGCTGATGTCGCCGGCTACCAGGCCGGCGATGCGGATCGGCAGCACGTTGAAGTTGCCGGTGGTCAGGGCGTAGACCGTGGCGTAGGCGCCCAGGGCGTTGGCCAGCAGGATGACGAAGGTGCCGAGCAGGGCAGGGGTGAGCACCGGCAGGCCGATATGCCGCCAGAACTGCCAGTGGTTGGCCCCCAGTAACGCCGCGGATTCGCGCCAGTCTTCGCGCAGGGCGTCGAAGGCCGGGTAGAGCAGCAGCACCCCCAGCGGGATCTGGAAGTAGGTGTACACCAGGATCAGCCCGGTCTTGGAGTAGATGCTGAAGTCACCGAGCAGGCCCATCTGCTTGAGCAGCAAGGTCAGTGCGCCGTTGAAACCCAGCAGGATGATGAAGGCGAACGCCAGCGGCACCCCGGAAAAGTTGCTGGTCATGTTGGCGAAGGCGCTGACGAAGTCGCGCAGTTTCGAGTCGACCCGGCGCAGCGAGTAGGCGCCCAGGGTGGCGATGACAATGCCGAACAGGCTCGACCAGAAGCTGATCTCCAGGCTGCGTTGCAGCGCCTGCAGGTAGAACTTCGAGGCGAACACCTTGCTGAAGTTGGCCAGGCCCCAGCCACTTTCGCTTTGCAGGCTGTTGATCGCCACCCAGGCCAGCGGGGCAATCTGGAAGACGATGAAGAACACGGCGAACGGCAGCAGGCAGAGCAGGGCCAGGTAGCGGCCACGGGGGCTTGCATTCACTTGAGCAGCTCCCGGCAGACGGTCTTGTCGTGCGCAGCACCGAGCAGCTCGCAGATGGTGCCGCACAGCTCGGTCTGCAGCGGTTTGGCCGCAGGATCCAGGCTGAAGCCGTCACCAAAGACGAACAGCGGCACCTCGCGCTCCTCGGCCAGCAGGCCATTGTGCGAGCGGTCGTTGTTCATGCCGTGGTCGGCGGTGACCAGCACTTGGTAGCCCTCTTCCAGCCAGCGCGGCAGGTAGTCGGCCAGCAGAATGTCGGCGCTGCGCGCGGCGTTGCGGTACTGGCTGCTGTCCAGGCCATGGCGGTGGCCGGCGTCGTCGATGTTCATCGGGTGCACCAGCAGGAAGTTCGGTGCATGGCGCCGGCGCAGGTATTCGGCGTCGGCCAGCAGGTGCGAATCGGGGTAGTGGTCGGCGTAGTAGAACAGGCCGTGCTGGATCGGCAGCTTGGGCGCGTGGGTGTGGCGGTCGCGCAGCGGGTCGAACGGCGAGCGGTTGTACAGCTCGCTCATCCAGTGGTAGGCCGCCGCCGCCGTGCCCAGCCCGGCCTCGCGGGCGTAGTGGAACACGCTGCGCTGGTTGGACAGGCGGTTGACGTTGTTGTGCACGATGCCGCTGTCGATCGGCGGCACGCCGGTGAGGATGCATTCGTAGAGCGGTCGCGACAGCGACGGCAGCTCACATTCCACGCGGTACAGCGCGGCGCGGTCGGCCTCGACGTAAGCGTGCAGGTGGCCCATGGCATGGTGGGCCACCTGATGGTTGAGGCCGTCGAGCAGTACCAGGATGACGTTGTGTTGCATGTTCGCTCCCTTCGGAGCTACAAGCGGGCAAGCGGCAAGCTGCAAGAAGACGCGGGCATGTCGATAGCCTGCTTTTACTTGCAGCTTGCAGCTTGAATCTTGTAGCTGCCTTATTCCATCTCGATGATCACCTGCTCCTGCCACTTCTGCGGCAGGGCCTTGGAGGTGGCTTCCCAGGCCGCGGCGTCCTTGATCGGCTGGGCGGCCTTGTACTGCTCGTTGGGCAGCAGCTTGGCCTGTACGTCTGCCGGCAGCTTCAGGTGCTCGGCACGGATCGGCCGGGCGTGGCCCTTGGCCAGGTTGATCTGCCCGGCATCGCTGAAGATGTACTCACGCGTCAGCTTGGCCGCGTTCGGGTGCTTGGCGTACTTGTTGATGATGGTGGTGTAGCCGGAAATCACCGTGCCATCGGACGGGATCAGCACTTCGAAGCGCTTGGGGTCGATCTGCTCGCGGTAGCTCAGGCCGTTGAAGTCCCACACCACGCCGACTTCGATCTCGCCCTTCTCGATGGTCTGGATCGTCGGGTTGGCCAGCGACAGGCGCTTCTGCTGGGCCAGCTTGGTGAACAGCTGCAGGCCCGGCTCGATGTTCTTCTCGTCGCCCTTGTAGGCGATGGCGGCGGCCAGCACGCCGTTGGCGGCCTGGGCGGCGGTGCCGACGTCACCAATGGCGACCTTGTACTTGCCTTTTTCCAGGTCGTGCCAGCTGGTGGGGCGCTCGCCTTCCTTGACCAGGTCCTTGTTGATGATGAAGGCGATGGTGCCGGTATAGGCCAGCGCCCAGTGGCCGTCCTGGTCCTTGGCCCAGGCTGGCACCTGCTCCCAGGTGCTTGGCTTGTAGGGCTGGGTCACGCCCTTGGTCACTGCGATCGGGCCGAAGGCGGCACCCACGTCGCCGATGTCGGCGCTGGCGTTGTCCTTCTCGGCGTCGAACTTGGCCACTTCCTGGGCCGAGCTCATGTCGGTGTCGCTGTGCTTGAGGCCGTATTTGCTCGCCAGGTCTTCCCAGGTGCCTTTCCAGTTGGCCCAGGCATCGGGCATGCCCACGCTGTTGACCGTGCCTTCCTTGCGGGCGGCATCTTCCAGGGCCTTGAGGTCTTCGGCCATGGCCGTGGTGCAGAACGCGATGGCCGAACCGAGCAGTGACGCCATGAACAACTTTTTCATCCGAAGCTCCTTGGGTGGGTGCCTTGCAATCGTTGTTATGTGATGAAGCGGTGCCTGCCAACCGTTGGTCTAGGTCAGCAAACCTTGAGCCAAGGTAGGCCGGTTGCGTGACAGTTTGATGTAAGGGGCGGGCCTGAGTAGTGCGCCGCAAGCCCTGGCAATACAGCGTAGACCAGATCGAAAGCCTTGATTCACGCGGGCTGGCCCGGTTCTGGCAAGCCCCGCTAAAAGCCTTTGTCACAGGATGTTCATCAGCCGTGACTAGGCTTGCACTACGCTCCATATGCCCTGTTCTGGGGCTGGACTAGTCCAGATAGGTAACCTTTGATGCAAGCGACGCCACCGCGAGCGGTAACAGCCATCTGCCATGCCCTGCAGGAGCAGATCGAACACGGCCTGCTGGCGCCGGGCGGCAAGCTGCCGGCCGAACGCAAGCTCAGCGAGGTGTTCGACACCACGCGCATCACCCTGCGCGAGGCACTGGTGCAGCTGGAGGCCCAGGGCCTGATCTACCGCGAGGAGCGGCGTGGCTGGTTCGTTGCACCCGAGCGGCTGACCTACGACCTGATCGAGCGTAGCCACTTCCATGCGATGGTGCGGGACCAGGGGCGGCTGCCCAGCACCGAGCTGTTGTCGGCGCGGCTGCAGCCGGCCCCGGCGGCTATCTGCGCGCGCCTGCGCCTGCCGGCGTTGTCCAGCGTGGTGCGGATCTGTCGTTTACGGCGGATCGACGGGCGGGCGGTGCTGTATGCCGAGCATTACCTCAACCCGAGCTACTTCCCTGGGATTCTCGAACAGGACCTGGCGCAGTCGCTGACTGAGATTTATGGCCGGGAATACGGCATTCAGTACGGCCAGGTGTGTTTCGAGATCCTGCCGACCGCCTTGCCGGTGGAGGCCGCCAGTGCGCTGAAAGTGTCAGCGGGCAGCCCAGGGCTGCATATCACCCGGGTCAACAGCGACCAGCGCGGGCATCTGATCGATTGCGATCTGGAGTATTGGCGGCATGATGCGATCCGCATCCGTGCCGAGGCGGGATAAAGTGAACATCGCGGGGCAAGCCCGCTCCCACGCCATGTCATGCATAGCGTGGGAGCGGCGGTGCGCCGATGCGACTTGCCCCGCGATGGCCTCTAGCTGGAGGCATTCCCTTCGGTCATTCCACCACCCCCCGCCGTCACCACCTGCACCGACAACCGCGGCGTCGCCAGGTCCAGACCGGCTTCGTCCAACTGGCGCTTCAGCGCCAGGTTGAACGCCCGCGACACCTCCCACTGCTTGATCGGCGCAGTCTTGAACCGCGCCCGCAAGATCGCCGAACCCGACTCGAAACTCTCCACCCCCTGCAGCTCCAGCGGTGACCAGATGTTGCGGCGCATCAACGGGTCGCTGCGCAGCTTCTGGCCGACTTCGCGGACCAATGTGATGGCCTGGTCGATGTTCATGTTGTGGGGAATCGCCACACGGAAGATGGCGTAGCCGAACTCGCGCGAGTAGTTCTTGATGCTCTTGATCTCGCTGAACGGGATGGTATGCACGATGCCGTCGATGTCGCGCAGGCGCACGGTGCGGATGGTCAGGCCTTCCACGGTACCGAGGTGGCCGCCGACATCCACATAGTCATCGATGGCCAGCGAGTCCTCGATGATGATGAACAGCCCGGTGATCAGGTCGGCGACCAGCGACTGGGCGCCGAAACCGATGGCCAGGCCAATGACCCCGGCACCGGCCAGCAGCGGCGTGACGTTCATGCCCATGTTGGCCAGGGCGACGATCACCGCGATGATGAAGATCGCCACGAACATCACGTTGCGGATCAGCGGCATCATGGTCTGTGCGCGGGCGTTGGCCTGGCCCCGGCGCGAGCGCACCAGGGAGTGGTGCACGGCGGTGTCGGCCAGGATCCACACCAGCCAGGCGACGATCAGGGTGCCTGCCAGGCCCAGCAGGCGCAAGCTGATCTCGTGGCCGTCGCCTTCGGCGAAGTCGATCATCGACAGGCCCCACACGCGCAACCCCAACTCGATGAAGGCCAGCCAGATGAACAGGTGCACCAGGGCATAACCGAAGTTGCGCAACCGTTCGGTGTACACCGCCTGGCGTTTGTTGGCGCGCTTGGGGTTGGCGGCGTGGCGACGCACCAGGCCGTTGAGCACCATGCACACCACCACCAGCACCGTGCACATCAGCGATTGCCGCAGGGCGGTGCTGGTGTCGCCGGCGGACACGAAGGTGGCGAACAGCGAGACCGCCACCAGCAGCAGCGCCGGGATGAACCAGAAACTGCCGAGGATCTCGATGGTGTCGCTGAGGGTGCGTCGGGTCAGGCGCCGGCTCAGCGGCTGGTTGCGGATCAGGTGGGCGATCGGGCGTCGGAAGCGCAGGATGAACAGCCCGGTGCACAGCGCGGCGAAGACGTTGGCCAGGGTGGCCAGGCCATGGGCCAGATGGCTGCCCAGGGCGGTAGTCAGGCGTGGGTCGCTCATCGCCTCGCCGAACGCGGCGAAACTGCCGATCAGCCACAGCGGGCGAAACGCCTGGTGGCGCAGGATGTGCAGGGCGCGGTGGCGGTGCGGGCCGTCGAGCAGCGAGAAGGCGATCACGCAGATTGCCGAAAACAGCGTGCCGACCACCAGCGCATACGCCAGCACCATGGCCATGGATTTACCCAACGACGGTGGCAGGGCGAAGCTCAGGTAGACGGTGAACACCAGCGCCACCAGCCACGGCCCGAGCTTGCGCAGGGCAAACCGTACCAGGTCCCAGGTGCGTGGGTGCTGCGGCAGCTCCTCGGTAAGGCCGAAGCGCACCCGCACCCGGTGGCCGATCCAGTTGAAGGCGTAGGCCAGCAGGCTCCATACGGCGATGACCGCCGCGAAACCGAAGAGAATGGCCGGCCATTGGTGCACCGGCACCATCAGTGCGGTGAGTTCATCCTGGGCCTGGCTGATTTCCTGCGCCCAGCGGTTGAACGGGCTGGCGTCACCGCTGAACTGCTTTTCGAAGTCATGCAGGGCGCCGCCGATCAGGCCGAGCACGCCTTGTTCGACGGTGGGTTGCGATTGTTTGCTGGCGTCGCGCAGCTTTTTCAGGTCGGCCAACAGCTTGGCGCGCTGCTGGTCGTTCTCCAGGTTCTTGATCACCTCGTCCAGCGACTTGCCCAGCGGCTCCGTGGCCTCGGGCTGGGCAGGCGTGCTGGAGCCAAGCAGGCTCGGCAGGCCGGCGGCCTGCACCGGGGTGACGAACAGTAGAAACAGCAGGAACAGGCAACGCAGGAGGGCAGGCACCGGGAAATCTACCT
The DNA here is from genome assembly GCF_024749065.1 of Pseudomonas sichuanensis. Classification (NCBI taxonomy): domain Bacteria; kingdom Pseudomonadati; phylum Pseudomonadota; class Gammaproteobacteria; order Pseudomonadales; family Pseudomonadaceae; genus Pseudomonas; species Pseudomonas sichuanensis. The sequence goes on from NZ_CP087185.1 coordinate 1,508,129, forward strand.
CAGGTCAAACGATTGACCGAGTGTAGAGGTTTATGTGGGCAGTTTCTCCAGGATCTTCCAGCAGGTCAGGCCGAAGATGCCCAAGGTGCCGATCCACATCATCAGCACGCCGATATTGCGCTCGCGCAGGCTGAAGCCGATGGTCAGCAGCATGAGAAACCCGAATACCGGGATGAACAGCGACAGGAACGGGGACATGGTGCGGCAATCCTTGTGCTTGATGGGCCATGTATCAAGCATAGCGCTTTGCCAGCGAGGTGGATTGACCGGGGGCAGGGGGTTGCCAATGCCGGCCTCATCGCTGGCAAGCCAGCTCCCACAGCTACAGCGCAACCCTGTGGGAGCCGGCTTGCCGGCGATGGATGTGACGCGGCCTCAGGGCAGTTCGCGGCTGCGGTAGAAGGCCGTCAGCACCTTCACCAGGTGCGCCAGGTCATGGCTGCCGCACAGCTCGCGGATCGAGTGCATGGCAAAGGTCGGCAAGCCTATGTCGACCGTGCGCACGCCCAGGTTGCCGGCGGTGATCGGGCCGATGGTCGAGCCACAGCCCATGTCGCTGCGGACCACGAAGCTCTGCATCGGCACTTCCTCGGCCATGCACAGGTGGCGGAAGAACCCGGCGGTTTCGCTGTTGGTGGCGTAGCGCTGGTTGTTGTTGACCTTGATCACCGGGCCTGCGTTGAGCTTGGGCCCGTGGTTACCGTCGTGCTTGTCGGCGTAGTTGGGGTGCACGCCGTGGGCGTTGTCGGCCGAGATCATCAGCGAGCGCTGCACGGTACGCACATAGGCGTCACCTTCGGGCAACAGGCGCTGCAGGGTCTGTTCGAGCATCGGGCCGTCGGCGCCGCAGGCCGAGCAGGAGCCGACTTCTTCGTGGTCGTTGCACACCAGCAGGCAGGTTTCGTCGCTGTCGGCACTCAGCAGCGCCTGCAGGCCGGCATAGCACGACAGCAGGTTGTCCAGGCGGGCGCCGGCGATGAAGTCGCCGTTCAGGCCGATCAGTGCCGCGTCCTGGGTGTCGTAGAAGCTCAGCTCGTAATCGAGCACCACGTCGGCGTTGAGGTCGTGCTCGCGGGCCAGTTGCTCGGTGAGCAGGGCGCGGAAGTCGATGCGCTCGTCGCCTGCCACCTGGGCCAGGATCGGCGGCAGTTCGGTCTGCGGGTTGATCGTCCAGCCTTCGTTGGCGGTGCGGTTGAGGTGGATCGCCAGGTTGGGGATCACCGCGATCGGCAGCTTGAAGTCGATCAGTTGGCTTTCGACCTTGCCGTCACGGCGGAAGGTGACTCGCCCGGCCAGCGACAGGTCGCGGTCGAACCACGGGGCGAGCAGGGCGCCGCCATAGACTTCGACGCCCAGCTGCAAGAAGCCCTGGCGCTGCAGTTCGGGTTGCGGCTTGACCCGCAGGCACGGGCTGTCGGTATGGGCGCCGACCATGCGGATGCCGCTCATCAATGGCGAGTGCTTGCCGAGCTTGATGGCGATGATCGAGGAGTCGTTGCGGGTCAGGTAGTAGCGCCCGCCAGGCACCGTGGCCCAGCTGTCGCGTTCGTCCAGGTGCTGGAAGCCGGCGGCTTCGAGGCGCTGCACGAGGCTTGCGGTGGCATGGAAGGGCGTCGGGGAGGCCTTGAGGAATTCAATCAGGCCGGCGTTCAGGGCATCGCGCATAAGTCACTCCAATTCGAGCTTCAAGCCGCAAGCTGCAAGCTTCAAGCAAAGGCGGTCAGCAGCGCAAGCGTGCACGCGACCTGCCTTGGCTTTAGCTTGCAGCTTCTAGCTTGAAGCTTGCAGCTTAAAAAGGCGCCGGGCACTCGAACTTCAACCGCTGCCCGGATACCGGGTGGGTAAAGCTCAGCATCGAGGCATGCAGGCACAGCCGTTCATGGGCGGCCAGCGCTTGCGGGTTGGCGTACAGGCGGTCCCCCAGCAGCGGATGGCCGATCGACAGCATGTGCACGCGCAACTGGTGCGAGCGCCCGGTGATCGGTGTCAGCTCGACCCGGCAATGATCGCCGCAGCGTTCGACGATGCGCCAGAAGGTCAGGGCGTGCTTGCCTTGCTCATGGTCGACCACGTGGCGCGGCTTGGTCGGCGGGTCGTAGCGCAGCGGCAGGTCGATGCTGCCGCTGTCCAGTTGCGGTTGGCCCCAGCACAGCGCGGTGTAGGCCTTTTCCGTCTCGCGGTCGTGGAACTGGCGCGACAGTTCGCGGTGGCTGTCGGCGTCACGAGCCAGCAGGATGATCCCCGAGGTCTCCCAGTCCAGGCGGTGGACGATCAGCGCGTCGGGGTAGCCGTTTTCCTGCAGGCGGGTGATCAGGCAGTCCTTGTTGTCATCGGCACGGCCCGGCACCGACAGCAGCAGGGTCGGCTTGTTGATCACCAGGATGGCGGCGTCTTCGTGAAGGATCTGGATGTTCGACAGCGGCATGTTCGGGCGTTCTCTGCAAAGCATTGTGGGAGCGGGCTTGCCCCGCGATAGCGTCAGATGGCCATCGCGGGGCAAGCCCGCTCCCACAAGGTATACCTGGGGCTGCTGAAGACTCAGCGATCAGGCAGGGTGATGTTCAGTTCCAGAATCGAGCAGCTGCCCTGGTTTTCCAGTTCGATCTGCACGTCGTCATTGCCGATGTTGACGTACTTGCGAATCACCTCGACCAGCTCCTTCTGCAGGGCAGGCAGGTAGTCCGGGGTGCTGCGCTGGCCACGCTCGTGCGCCACGATGATCTGTAGACGCTCTTTCGCTACCGACGCGCTGCTCTGTTTCTGTCTGCCACGAAAGAAGTCAAAAAGGTTCATGGTTTACTTGCCTCCAAACAGGCGTGCGAAGAATCCTTGCTTCGGCACTTCGATGAACCGCAGTGGCTTGGGCTTGCCCAGCAGGCGGTCGACGGTGTCACTGTACGCCTGGCCGGCATCGCTCTGGTCATCGAGGATGACCGGGATGCCCTGGTTGGACGCCTTGAGCACGGCCTGGGATTCGGGAATGACACCCAGCAGTTCGACCGAGAGGATTTCCTTGACGTCTTCGACGCCCAGCATTTCGCCCTTCTCGACACGCTCTGGGTGGTAGCGGGTGATCAGCAGGTGTTCCTTGATCGGGTCGTCACCTTGTTCCGCGCGGCGCGACTTGCTCGACAGCAGGCCGATCATGCGGTCGGAGTCACGTACCGAGGAAACTTCCGGGTTGGTCACGACGATGGCTTCGTCGGCGAAGTACATCGCCAGGTGCGCACCTTTTTCGATACCGGCCGGCGAGTCGCAGACGACGAACTCGAACTGCTCCTTGAGCTCCATCAGCACCTTTTCCACGCCTTCCTTGGTCAGCGCGTCCTTGTCGCGGGTCTGGCTGGCGGCCAGCACGTACAGGTTCTCGAGGCGCTTGTCCTTGATCAGGGCCTGTTGCAGGTTGGCTTCGCCGTTGACCACGTTGACGAAGTCGTACACCACGCGGCGTTCGCAGCCCATGATCAGGTCGAGGTTACGCAGGCCGACGTCGAAGTCGACGATGACAGTCTTGTGCCCACGCAGTGCGAGGCCGGTACCGATAGCGGCGCTGGTGGTGGTCTTGCCCACACCCCCCTTGCCGGAAGTAACCACGAGAATCTTGGCCAAGGTGTTTCACCCCTAAATAATCGGGACAGGCGTCCCTGCAAATACAAAAAAACGGCAACGGTAAAAAGTTGCGCTAAAAATGCCGGCAAGTATCCGTTAAAGACGGGTGATGTTCAACACGTCACCGGACAGGCTGACCTGTACGCCCGAGCCCCACAGCGGGTCGCGGCGCAGGTCTTCGCAAACTTTGTACTGGCCGGCGATGGAGACCATTTCTGCGGTCATCTGCTGGCAGAAGATGCGCGCCTTGGTATTGCCCTTGATCCCCGCCAGGGCCCGGCCGCGCATGGCGCCGTACACATGGATGTTGCCATCGGCAAGAAGTTCCGCGCCCGGGCTGACGGAGCCGGTGACCACCAGGTCGCCGCCCTGGGCGTAGATCTGCTGGCCGCCGCGCACCGTCGTGGTGATGATGCGCGTCGGGCGCACTTCGGGTTCGGCTGGCGCCGGTGGCGGTGGCGGTGCAGGTTCCGGCGCTTTCACCTCCGGCTCCGGCTCCAGCGGGCGCTCGCGGGCTCCGGAAGGCGGCAGCACCGGCAGGTCGATGGCGATCGCCGCGGCGATGTCCTCGATGCGGTTGGCGCGGATCGCCAGGGTGCGCAGGCCATGATGGCGGCAGACGCGCATCAGCCCAGGCAGGTCGATGGCGCCCTCGTCGGGGGGCAGCTTGTCCAGCGCCAGCACCAGCGGCGTGTTGCTGAAGAAGTTCGGCGCCTGCGCCACCTTCGCCGCCAGCTGGCGGTCGAGGGATTCGAGGTCGTTGCGCGCCAGTTCCAGCACGGTGATGGCAAGCATGCTGCCCTTGAGCTGGAACACGGGGGCGTTGTCGGGTGTCTGGTTAGGGCTCATGGTCTGCATAGACGGCTTGTTGCGAGAAAAGTGCCCTGACTTATAGCGATAAGACCGATTGCCCGCAACCGATGTAGAATGCTCGGCCCTTGTCTTGCCGGAAGCTTCAATGGAACGCCCGCGTTTTCGCCGCCAATTTCTCCACCCGCGATTCTGGGCCCTGTGGCTTGGCCTGGGCCTGTTGTGGCTGGTCGCCCAGTTGCCCTACCGCGCCCTGCTCGGGCTCGGCCGCGTTCTCGGTGCGCTGATGTACCGGGCGGCCGGCGAACGCCGCCGCATTGCCGCGCGTAACCTTGAATTGTGTTTCCCCGAGCTTTCCAGCGACGAACGGCAGCGCCTGCTCAAGGAAAATTTCGCCTCCACCGGCATCGCCTTCTTCGAAATGGCCATGAGCTGGTGGTGGCCACAGGCCCGCCTGGCCCGCCTGGCGCACATCGAAGGCATCGAACACCTGCAGGCTGCCCAGCGTGAAGGGGAGGGGGCGATCCTCATGGCCGTGCACTTCACCACCCTGGAGATCGGCGCTGCGCTGCTGGGCCAGGTCCACACCATCGACGGCATGTACCGCGAGCACGGCAATCCGGTGTTCGACTTCATCCAGCGCCGTGGCCGCGAGCGCCACAACCTCGATTCGCTGGCGGTGGAGCGCGACGATGTGCGCGGCATGCTCAAGCTGCTGCGCAAGGGCCGGGCGATCTGGTATGCGCCCGACCAGGACTACGGCATGAAGCAGAGCATCTTCGTGCCGCTGTTCGGCATCCCGGCCGCCACCGTTACCGCCACCAGCAAGTTCGCCCGCCTGGGCAAGGCCCGGGTGATCCCCTTCACCCAGAAGCGCCTGGAAGATGGCAGCGGCTACCACCTGGTGGTGCACCCGCCGCTCGAAGGCTTCCCGGGGGAGACCGAAGAGGCTGATTGCCTGCGCATCAACCAGTGGGTTGAAGGCGTGCTGCGCGAGTGCCCGGAGCAATACCTATGGGCGCACCGGCGGTTCAAGTCGCGGCCTGAGGGCGAGCCGCGGCTGTACGACAAGAAGAAAAAATGAGAAAGATCGCGGGGCAAGCCCGCTCCCACAGGCCTGTCGTGGGAGCGGGCTTGCCCCGCGATAGCGACTCCAGGAAGGAACCATGACCCCCACCACCGGCCTGATCCTCTCCGGCGGCGGCGCCCGCGCCGCCTACCAGGTCGGCGTGCTCGCCGGCATCGCCGAACTGCTGCCGCCTGGCGCGGCCAACCCGTTCCCGGTGATCGTCGGCACCTCCGCCGGCGCCATCAACGCGGTCAAGCTGGCCAGCGGCGCCACCCGCTTCGCCGAATCGGTGCAGCACCTGACCGCCTTCTGGCAAAACTTTCGCAGCCACCTGGTACTGCGCAGCGACTGGCCCGGGGTGATCCGCCAGGCCAGCCGTTTCGTCGGCCACAGCCTGCTGGGCCTGGGCGGCCAGGTGCCGGTGGCACTGCTCGACAGCCGCCCGCTGCGCAAACTGCTGCACCAGCACCTGGACCTGGACGGCATTGCCCATTCCCTGGCCGCCAACCAGTTGCGCGCCATCGCCGTGACCGCCTTCGGTTATGAGTCCGGCCAGGCGGTGACCTTCTATCAGGGCCGCGACACCATCGAGCCCTGGCTGCGTCACCGACGCATCGGCATGCCTACGCCGCTGACCATCGACCATCTGTTGGCCAGCTCCGCCATCCCGCTGCTGTTCGCCCCGGTGCGGCTCGGCGAGGAGTTTTTTGGCGACGGTGCGGTACGTCAGTCGGCGCCGATCAGCCCGGCCCTGCACCTGGGGGCCAGCCGCGTGCTGGTGGTGGGCGTCAGTGGCAACCCACAGCGCCCGGCGCCGCCGTTGCCCACCCAGCGGGTGTTCAGCGGCCAGCAGCCGAGCCTGGCGCAGATCGGCGGGCACATGCTCAACAGCACCTTCATCGACAGCCTCGAAGACGACATCGAGTTGCTGCAACGCCTCAACCACCTCAGCCATATGTTGCCAGCGCACCTCGATGCACGGCGCCTGGGGCTGGCACCGATCGAGGTGCTGGTGGTGGCGCCAAGCCAGCCGCTGGACGAGATTGCCGCGCGGCACCGGCGCGACTTGCCGGCGGCGCTGCGGCTGTTCCTGCGCGGGCCGGGGGCGACCAAAACCAGCGGGGCGGGGGTGCTCAGCTACCTGCTGTTCGAGGCGAGCTATTGCAGCGAGCTGATCGAACTGGGGCGCAAGGATGCCTTGGCCAAGAAGCGCGAGTTGTGCCAGTTCCTGGGGATCTGACAAAGTATCGCGGGGCAAGCCCGCTCCCACATGGATCGCGCTAACTTCGAGGCAGCATCGTACCTGTGGGAGCTGGCTTGCCAGCGATGAGGCCAGCACTGACAACATAAGACAGTTGCTCCCACCCTCTGTACTGCCCCCAAGAGTTGGATTGGTTTCCAACTTTTTGTGAGGAGTCCAGAACGTGGGAGCGGCGGTGCGCCGCTGCGACTTGCCCCGCGATGATGCTTACTCGGCGATCTGCAACTTGCGCGCCTGGGTGTACACGTACCGCAGCTTTTCATACTCGAACGGCGAGTTGGTCTGGCCATAGCTGAAGTTGGTGCTGTTGCGCTTGTCGATGGCCCGCATCAGCGTGATTTCCGGGTGCTCTTCGGCAGACTCCGGCACGTCCAGGTAATTGACCGCCTGCTCGCCCACGTAATCCACCACCAGCCCGGTGGTGTCGCGCAGGTTTGACGGCCCGAGGATCGGCAGCATGATGTACGGCCCTTCCGGGACGCCATAGAAGCCAAGCGTCTGGCCAAAGTCCTCGCTCTGGCGCGGCAGCCCCATGCTGGTCGCCGGGTCCCACAGCCCGCCGACACCGAGGATGGTGTTGAACATCAGCCGCGCGGTGATTTGTGCCGAGCGCTTGGCCTTGAGCTGGAACACGCTGTTGAACAGGTTCGGCACATCGCCCAGGTTGTTGAAGAAGTTGTTCACCCCGGTGCGCACGAAGCTTGGGGTGATGTAGCGGTAGCCATCGACCACCGGCAGGAACACCCACTGGTCGAAGCGGTAGTTGAAGTGATAGATGCGCCGGTTCATCGCTTCCAGCGGGTCATAGATGTTCAACGCCGCCAGGGTCGAGCGCTCGAACTCGCGCTGGTCCAGGCCCGGGTTGAACTTGAGTTCGCGCAGCGGATCGAGGAACCCATCGGGTTCTGCGGTGAGGGCCGGGGCCTTGTCGGCCTCGACCACGCTGGCCCGGGGCGCGACTTCCTCGGCCAGGGCGCAGCTGCTGGCGAGTATGGCTGTGACGAGCAGCAATCGGTTAACCACGGAAGAACTCCAGCATGGCGTCGCTGTTGACGCGGTAATTGAGGTTGCCGCAGTGGCCGCCATGGGGGTACAGGGTCAGGCGCTCGCCGAACACCCGGCGCAGGAAACCGATGTCGCCGGGGCCGAGGATCACGTCGTCGGCGTTGTGCATCACGGCGATCTTCGGGCTGTCGTGCAGGTAGTCGGCGAGGGCGTACAGGCTGACCTGGTCGATCAGCTGCAGCAGGCTGTTGCCGTCGGTGCGCGCGCGCCACATGGGGATCACCTGCTCGGTCAGGTAACAGTCGAAATCGCACTGCAGGGCACGCTTGAAGAACGGCGTGAGGCTGGTGGTTTCGGTGATCGGGTACTTCGGCGGAATGATCAGGCCGCGGCGGTTGATCAGGTCGGAGGTGAAGGCGATGTCGGCTGCCGAGAAGCGGAACGAGGTGCCGATCAGCATGGCCATCTGTTCGTTGGACAGGTGCTGGCGCGACTGCTGGAAGTCGTACAGCAAGGCTTCGTTGAGGTCGATGTAGCCCTTGTCCTGGAAGTAGCGGGTGAGCTTTTCCAGCATCAGTTCGTAGAACGTGGTGCTTTTGTCGATGCCCTTGACCCGGGTCTGCACCAGTTTGTCCAGGTTGCTGATCGAGGTGTACAGGTTGACCGGCGGGTTGAGCAGCAGCACGCGCTTGAAGTTGAAGCTGCGCCGGGTTTCGTCCAGCTTGCTGACGAAGGCTGCATCCAGCGCCCCCAGGCTGTAGCCCGTCAGGTAGTACTCGCTGACCGGCAGGCGCGGGTGCTGAGCGCGCACCGCCTGCATCACCCGGTACAGGTCCTTGGCATCCTCGGCGCTCACGCCAGGCGTGGCGAAGCGCGAGGCCGCGCTCATGAAGTCGTAGCTGGTCGGCGAGGACAGCTGCACCACGTGGTAGCCGGCCTGATAGAACAGTTTTTTCAGGTATTCGTTGATCGAGCTGAAGTAGGGCGCGCCGGTACCGGCGATCAGGAAGATCAGCGGCGCCTCGTGGTCCTGCCTGGCCAGGCGGTAGCGCAGTTTCTTCACTGACCAGAAGTTGTCCGGCAGGGTGAACTCGCGTTCCGGGCGCAGGGTGAGGCTGTAGTCGTCCTGGTTGATTTCATCGTCACTGGGCAGCGTCGGGCGTTGCTCAGGCGGGGTGGTGGCGATGGTCGCCTCGAACGGGTTGGTCAATGGGTAGCCGTAGCTCGCGGCATCGATATCCCGCGCCGAAGCGGCCGCAGCCATGAGCAGGCCGCCAAGCAGCGCGGCGAGGCGCAAAGATCGAAGCATGTAGTCCCCCAGAAAAACGCAAGGTCGTGCAGTTTGTACGCAGGCTAGGACCATGGTCGGCACGGCAAAGTTGCCTGCCGTTCATACCTTTGTCGCACCAGATGTTGTTGTCCACGGCAATGTCTGTGTTGTGCAACATAGCCGCTGGGCCATGATTTTGCCTTACATCGGCCCGTGAGCGATCATTCACGCTTTCGATTGCCGCTATTGGAGAACCGGATGTCCCGTTCGTGGCCGCTCATTGCCTTGCTGCTGTTCCTGCCCCTGTGGCTGGCCGCCAGTTATGGCGTGCGTTATGGCTTGATGGAAGCGCCCCAGTGGGTCGGCTTGTGCTCGCAGCCGGGGGAGATCTGGCAGTGCCAGGTGCGCTCGCTGCTGGGCTTGGGCATTCATTTCCAGGTGATCGCCTGGAGCGCGTTGGGGCTGGCGCTGGTCGCCCAGTTGGCTCCGGGCCGCCTGGGTCGGCGGCTTGCACTGCTGGCGCTGGTGTTCGGGCTGCCGGCGCTGGTGCTGTACACCGCGAGCATCGCGGTGTTCGCGGTGGTCCTGGCAGGCTTGCGCTTGGTCAGGTGATTACCGGCTTGCTGGGTCGGGCTTGGAGGGTGGCGGGCTGAAACCTCAACTCAGCACGTGTTCCACCGGCTCCAATGCCGGCGGCAAAGGCTCATGCCCCAGCGCCGCCAGCACATCGCGCTCGAGGGTGCGCACCAGCGCATCGGTCGGCAGGTCGTTCTCATCCCGGCCGAACGGGTCTTCCAGCTCGTTGCCAATGGCATCCAGGCCGAAGAAGGTGTAGCTGACGATGGTGGTGAACAGCGGCGCCAGCCAGCCCAGCGGTTCGGCCAGGGCGAACGGCAGCAGCAGGCAGAAGATATAGATGGTGCGGTGCAGCAGCAGAGTGTAGGGGAATGGCAGAGGCGTACCCTTGATCCGCTCGCAGGTGGCCTGCACATCCGTCAACCCCGACAGGCGCTGTTCCAGGGTGGTGTAACGGAACTCGCTGATCAGCTGTTGCTGCGCCAGTCGTGAACATTGCGCGCCGATGTCCTGCAGGATTCCGTTGCACAGATTGTGCGGGGTCAGCGGCGCCTGCTCGGCCAGCCAGGGGCAGGCGGCGCGCAGTTCGTCCTCGTTGCGCAGCCGGGCATTCAGGGCGTGGGCAAAACCGCACAGGCTGCGCAACATCGCCGAGCGCAGTTGCGCATCCTCGATCACCACGCTTTCACGCACGAACGAACGCACCTCGATGATCATCCGCCCCCAGGCCTTGCGTCCTTCCCACCAACGGTCGTAGCAGGCGTTGTTGCGAAAACTCATGAAGATCGACAGTGACAGCCCGAGCAGGGTGAACGGGGTGGCGCTGACCGGGTAGAACAACGCCGGGTAGTGCCGCTCGATGAGCACGATCAGTGCGGCCAGCAGGGTGACCATCAGGCAGCGCAACGCGATGCGCTTGACGATCGAGCCCTTGAGGGTGAACAGCACGCGCAGCATGTCGGGGCGGGAGTGGACGATCAAGAGGGGTTCCCGAGGCGGTCGTTCAGCCGCCGGTCATGTTCATGAAACGCAGGATCTGCACCTCGCCACCCACTTCGAAGTGGTGGCGCCAGGGCTTGAGCTGCATGGCCTCGCGGATGGCCTTGTCCAAGCGGGCACTGTCGCCGGGGTGCTGGCGCAGCACCTGCTTGAGGTCCAGCGAGTGCTCGTTGCCCAGGCACAGCAGCAGGCGGCCTTCGACGGTCAGGCGCACGCGGTTGCAGGTGGCGCAGAAGTTGTGGCTGTGGGGCGAGATGAAGCCTACCCGGGTGTTCGGCGCTTCGGCCAGGCGCCAGTAGCGGGCTGGGCCTTGGGAGGATTCGGCCGATTCGATCAGGCTGAAGTGCCCGGCCAGGCGCTCGCGCACATCGTCGCTGGAGCAGTAGGACTCGCCGCGCTGGTGTTCGCTGATCACCCCCAGGGGCATTTCCTCGATGAACGAGATGTCCAGCTCGCGGTCGATGGCGAAGCGCACCAGGTCGACGATCTCGTCGTCGTTGCGGCCCTTGAGCACCACGGCGTTGAGCTTGGTGCGACGAAAACCGGCGGCGCGCGCGGCATCGATGCCGGCGATCACCTGGTGCAGGTCACCGGTGCGGGTCAGGGCGCGGAAGCGCTCGGGGTCGAGGCTGTCGAGGCTGATGTTCAGGCGCGACACGCCGGCATCGAACAGCGGCTGGGCCAGGCGGCCGAGCTGCGAGCCATTGCTGGTCAGGCACAGCTCACGCAGGCCGGGCAGGGCGGCGATACGTTCGCAGAGCCCGACGATGCCCTGGCGAACCAGGGGCTCACCGCCGGTCAGGCGGATCTTGCGGGTGCCCAGGGCGACGAAGCGTTCGGCCACCTGGTAGAGCTCTTCGAGGCTGAGGATCTGCTGGCGCGGCAGGAACTGCATGTCCTCGGCCATGCAGTAGACGCAGCGGAAATCGCAACGATCGGTGACCGACATCCGCAGGTAGTCGACCTTGCGGTTGAAACCGTCGATCAGGGCCTGGGGGTTTTGTTCCACGTTGGCGCTCGAGAGGGTTGGGGCTATGCAATCCAAGCTATCGCCTGGGGCCAGACCCGTCAAATTGCTTTCCCTGACCGCTTGATCAATGGCCTCTATCAAGGGTCAAGCAGATGCGCGCACGGTACTCTCGTGGGAGCGGGCTTACCCCGCGAAAGGTCTATTACAGACACCTGAAACCCATGATCGACACCGCCTATCACCCCGTCAGACATTTCGATTGGACGCCCCCACACCACCCTCCATAGGCTGGAAAAAAGCAGCGGGCAACGTGATCCGCCGCACCTTTACCATGCCCGCGTGAGGATTGACCGCATGAGCCAGGACGAACACATCAGGGACTACAAGGGGCCGGCCGCCGGCTGGGGCGCGCTCAAGAGCGTGACCAAGAGCTGGCTGGGCAGCGAGAACGCCTTCAAGAACCTGCGGGCCATGCTCAAGACCAACCAGAACGGCGGCTTCGACTGCCCCGGTTGCGCCTGGGGCGAGTCGCCGGAAAGCGACATGGTCAAGTTCTGCGAGAACGGCGCCAAGGCGGTCAACTGGGAAGCCACCGGCCGCTCGGTGGACCCGGCTTTCTTCGCCAAGTACAGCGTCAGCGCGCTGCTGGAACAGACCGACTACTGGCTCGAGTACCAGGGCCGGCTGACCCACCCGATGCGCTATGACGCGGCCAGCGATCACTATGTCGAAACCAGCTGGGACGAGGCCTTCGCCCTGATCGGCCAGCACCTGAACAGCCTCGAGTCGCCCGATCAGGCCGAGTTCTACACCTCGGGCCGGGCCAGCAACGAGGCGGCGTTCCTCTACCAGCTGTTCGTCCGCGCCTACGGCACCAACAACTTCCCCGACTGCTCGAACATGTGCCATGAAGCCAGTGGCGTGGGCATGGCCGAGACCCTCGGCGTGGGCAAGGGCACCGTGGTGTTCCATGACCTGGAGCTGGCCGACGCGATCTTCGTCATCGGCCAGAACCCCGGCACCAACCACCCGCGCATGCTCGAACCGCTGCGTGAGGCGGTCAAGCGCGGCGCCCAGGTGGTGTGCTTCAACCCACTCAAGGAGCGCGGGCTGGAACGCTTCCAGCACCCGCAGCACCCGCTGGAGATGCTCAGCAACGGCTCCGAGTCCACCAGTACCGCGTACTTCCGCCCGGCGCTGGGCGGCGACATGGCGGCCATGCGTGGCATCGCCAAGTACCTGTTGCAGTGGGAACGCGAAGCGCAGCTCAACCATGAGCCGGCGGTGTTCGACCATGCCTTCATCGCCGAGCACACCAGTGGTGTCGAGGCTTACCTGGCCGTGGTCGAGGCCACGCCCTGGGACCATATCGTCGAGCAGTCCGGCCTGACCAAGGCCGAGATCGAGCTGGCGGCGCGCATGTACCGCAAGGCCGAGCGGGTGATCATGTGCTGGGCCATGGGGGTGACCCAGCACCGCCACTCGGTGGCGACCGTGCAGGAAATCGTCAACCTGCAACTGCTGCGCGGCAACGTCGGCAAACCCGGTGCCGGCCTGTCACCGGTACGCGGCCACAGCAACGTGCAGGGCGACCGCACCATGGGCATCGACGAAAAACCCAAGGCGCAACTGCTCGACGCCCTGGAAAAGCGCTTCCAGTTCAAGGTGCCGCGTGCCCATGGCGACAACGCCGTGCTGGCGATCAAGGCCATGGAGGAGGGGCGGGCCAAGGTGTTCGTCGCCCTGGGCGGCAACTTCGCCCAGGCCACCCCGGACACGCCACGCACCCACGCGGCGTTGCGCAACTGCGCGCTGACCGTGCAGATCTCCACCAAGCTCAACCGTTCGCACCTGGTCACCGGGCGCGACGCGCTGATCCTGCCGTGCCTGGGCCGTACCGAGATCGATAGCCAGGCCGAGGGCCCGCAAGGGGTGACGGTCGAAGACACCTTCAGCATGGTGCACATCTCCCATGGCCAGCTGAAGCCGCGCTCGCCGCACCTGCGCTCGGAGCCGGCGATCGTTGCCGGCATGGCCAAGGCCACCCTGGGCAACATGCCGATCGATTGGGAATACGCGATTGCCGACTATGGCCGCATCCGCAGCATGATTGCCGATGTGATTCCGGGCTTTGCCGATTTCAACGAGCGCTTGCAGCATCCGGGCGGTTTCCACCTGGGCAACAACGCGGCGGACCGCACCTTCCGTACCGCCACCGGCAAGGCGCGCTTCACCCCGAGCCTATTGCCCGAGCAACTGGTCAACGACCAGGTGCTGGCCCGTGGCGACAAGCCCGACCTGATTCTGCAGACCCTGCGCTCCCACGATCAGTACAACACCACCCTGTACGGGCTGGATGACCGCTATCGCGGGGTGTTTGGCCTGCGCGAAGTGGTGTTCGTCAACGAGGCCGATATCCGCCGCCTGGGTTTCGAGCCGGGCGAGCAGGTGGACCTGGTGTCGTTGTGGGCGGATGGTCGCGAGCGGCGGGTGTCGGGGTTCCGCCTGGTGGCCTATGACGTGCCCGAGGGGCAGGCGGCGGCGTACTACCCGGAGACCAACCCGTTGGTGCCGTTGGAGAGTTATGGCGAGGGCACTTACACGCCAACCTCGAAGTTCGTCGCGATCAAACTGGAGAAGGCCAGCGCGGGGAACCGGATCGCGGCGGCAGTGGCTGATTGATCGGTTGCCGGTCAGGGCCTCATCGCCGGCAAGCCGGCTCCCACAGGCGTAATGCGAACCACTGTGGGAGCCGGATCGCGGCGGCAGTGGCTGACTGATCGGTTGCCGGTCAGGGCCTCATCGCCGGCAAGCCGGCTCCCACAGGGATAATGCGAACCCCTGTGGGAGCCGGCTTGCCGGCGATGAGGTCGGGCCTGCAGGCAGCGAAATCAGCGGCTCACCGGATACGCCGTGGTGTACTTCATCTGCTCCATGGCAAAGCTCGAGGTGATGTTCGACAGCCCGTCGGTGCTGGTGATCAGTTTCTTGTAGAAGCGGTCGTAGGCGGCGATGTCGCCTACCACTACCCGCAGCATGTAGTCCCAGTCGCCGGACATGCGGTACACCTCCATCACCTCCTCGAACGCGGTCACCGTGGCGGCGAACTGCGCCAGCCAGGCGCTGTCGTGGCGCTGGGTCTTGAGCTGGACGAACACCGTCAGGCCCAGGCCCAGGCGCTGGGGGTCGAGCAGGGCGACGCGGCCGCGGATATAACCTTCGTCCTCCAGGCGCTTGACCCGCTTCCAGCAGGGGGTTGTGGTCAGGTTGACCGCTTCGGCCAGGTCCTTGAGGGAGATCGAGGCGTCGCGCTGGAGCAGGGTGAGGATGTGCTGGTCGAAACTGTCCATGTCGCTGTTGGGCTCCAGGCGAGAAAAAGTTTCCCGAGATTAGCCGTTGGCGGTGCAGCTTGGAATCGCTATGGGACGCATAAGGTAATAATGTTCTGGCTGGCGCCGGTCGCTGGCGGATATGAGATAGTTGCGCTTTTCCACCCTTAGTCAATGGACCCGACCATGTCCGAAAAGCCGCGCAATTTCGCCACCCGCACCATCCACGCCGGCGAGCAGTCCAGCGTTGCCGACAACGCCATTTTCCCGGCCATCGTCACCTCCAGCTCGTTCATCAAGCGTGGCCTGGACGACAACCCCGAATACGCCTACAGCCGGGTCAGCAACCCCACCCGGCATGCCTATGAAACCTGCGTGGCGGCCCTGGAGGAGGGTGTCGGCGCGGTGGCCTGTGCTTCTGGCGTCAGCGCTACGGCCACGGTGCTCGAGCTGCTGTCCAAGGATGCCCACGTGGTGGTGATGAACGGCGTCTACGGCGGCACCTTCCGCCTGCTGGAAGACTACCGCGGGCGCACCTCGGGCCTGACCACCACCTACGTCGACCTCAACGACGTCGAGGCCGTGGCCGCGGCGATTCGCCCGAACACGCAACTGATCTGGATCGAGTCGCCGACCAACCCCTTGCTGCACCTGGTCGATATCAAGGCGGTCTGCGACCTGGCCCGCGCGCGCGGGATCATGACCTGCATCGACAACACCTTCTGCTCGCCGTGGAACCAGCAGCCGATCACATTGGGCGTGGACCTGGTGATGCACTCGGCGAGCAAGTACATCGGCGGCCACTCCGACCTCACCGGCGGCGTGGTGGTGGCGGCCAACGACGAACTGCTGGGGCGCCTGCGCAAGATCAGCATGGCGGTGGGGGCGATCCAGGGGCCGTTCGATTGCTACCTGGCGCTGCGCGGGCTGAAGACCCTTGACGTGCGCATGGAGCGCCAGAGCGCCAACGCACTGCGCGTGGCGCAGTACCTGGAAAGCCATCCGCAGGTCGAGCAGGTGTATTACCCAGGGTTGGAGAGCCATCCGCAGCATGAATTGTGCAAGCGCCAGATGCGCACCGGCGGGGCCGTGGTGGCCATTCGCATCAAGGGTGACCGGGCTGCGGTCAACCGCCTGGTCGAGGCGCTGCAGATCTTCGTCCTGGCCGATTCGCTGGGCGGCGTGGAGAGCATGATCAACCATTCCTGGAGCATGTCGCACAACTCGCTCAGCCCTGAGCAGAAGGGCGTGATGGGCATCAGCGAGAACCTGGTGCGGTTGTCGATGGGGATCGAGGACTATCGGGATCTGATCGAGGACCTGGATATGGCGCTCAAAGCGTCCGCTTAAGGGCTGATAACGTCATCGCGGGGCAAGCCCGCTCCCACGCACGTGGGAGCGGGCTTGCCCCGCGATCATTTTGAAGGGTTTACCCGGTTATCCGGGGTGTTCAGGACTTGGGCGGATGGACGATCCGTTCAATCTTGTCCTTGATCAGCAGCCGCTCCTTGCGTAACAGGTTGACCTTGTCGTCGGCGCTGCCGTTGCCTTCGGCAGCCACCACTTCCTTGTCCTTGGCGTTGTAGTCCTTGTGCAGCTTGTGCAGGTCCTGATTCTTGTCGATCAGGGCCTGGAACTGGTCGGCGCTAACGTGCAGGTCTGCGAGCAAATCGTGCGGAACTGGCATTTCTTCACCTCTTTCAGGGTTGGCGAACGGGCCTGAACCATGAGGATAGCCGCCTTTGCCCCAATGGGGGACTGGGTTAGGCTGTCGCACACCCTCCCTTGACCGGAACCTGCGCCATGCCTCACCTGAACCTGGAATACAGCGACAACCTGGGCGAACTCAACGTCGACCTGCTGTTGTTGCGCCTTAACCACGCCCTGGTGGGCAGCGGCCAGTTTGCCGACGAAGCCGACATCAAGAGCCGCGCCCAGGCCTTCGCCAAGTACCGGGTGGGCACCGCACCGGGTGAGCGTGCCTTCGCCCATGTACGCCTGGCGATGCTCAGCGGGCGCTCGGAGCAGGTGAAACAGCAGTTGTCGGGCAGCCTGCTCGCGGTGCTGCAGGAGGCGATCCCTGCCCAGGCCGGGCTGGATATCCAGCTGTGCGTGGAGGTGCTGGACATCGACCGTGAGCCCTATGCCAAGCTGCGTCTGCCGGCTGAATAAAAGCTGAATGAAACTTGTTTAATTGGTGAAAACTGCATTCCGACCAATTGTTACCAAGTTTTTCACAAAAAATTGATGCTAGCCTTCTTAGAGTTCGGCCAACTTCCCAAGGTGCCCGCCCGGGCACCCTGGCCGCTCATGAACTCTACCTGCGAATGCCATGCTCAACGTCAAATCCCTGCGGACTGAATGGGTCACGCTGCTGGCCAGCCTTTACCTGTTGATCGGCCTTAACACCTTCCTCTGGCAACACCTGCAAGCCATCGTGCCGCCCGGCATGGTGGGGCTGTGGCTGGGGCTGGCATTCGCCGTGCTGATGTTGTTCGCCTTCAATCTGATATTGACCTTGTTGGCATTCAAGTATGTGTTGAAACCGGTATTGATCCTGTTGTTCATGAGCGGCGCGGGCGTTGCCTACTTCATGAATCAATATGGCGTGCTGATCGATACCGGCATGTTCCGCAATGTGGCGGAAACCAACGTTGCGGAAGTTCGCGACCTGCTGTCGATCAAGTTTGCGCTGTATATCGTGCTGCTCGGCGTGCTGCCGTCGCTGTTGGTATGGAAGGCGAAAATCGCCTACCGCCCCTGGTACCGCGAAGTGCTGGGCAAATTGGTGGTGACGGGGGCCTGTGTGGCGGCGCTGGGCTCGGTGGCACTGGTCAACTACCAAGGGCTTGCATCGCTGTTTCGCAACCACCACGAACTGCGCCTGATGCTGACCCCGAGCAATATCGTCGGTGCGTCCATCGGTTATGTCAGCGAACAGTTGGGTACTGCATCACGGCCTTTCCAGCCATACGGCACGGATGCCCACCGCGATGCCGCCTGGCAGCACCATGAGCGCAAGTCGTTGACCGTGCTGGTGGTGGGTGAAAGTGCCCGCGCCGAGAACTTCGGCCTGCTTGGCTATGCCCGCGACACCACGCCGAACCTGGCCAAACAGCAGGGCCTGCTGAGTTTTACCGATGTGCACTCGTGCGGTACCGAAACCGCCGTGTCGGTGCCGTGCATGTTCTCCGGCATGACCCGCAAGGACTATGACGCCCGCGTGGCCAAGAACCGCGAAGGCCTGCTCGACATCCTCCAGCGCGCCGGCCTGGCCGTGCAGTGGCGTGACAACCAGTCCGGCTGCAAGGGCACCTGCGACCGCGTGCAGTTCATCGACGTGAGCAACCTTGCCGACCCGGCCCTGTGCGCCAACGGCGAGTGCCACGACGAGATCCTCCTGCAGGGCCTGGGCGAGCTGATCGACAACCTCGACAAGGACACCGTGCTGGTGCTGCACCAGATGGGCAGCCACGGCCCCGAGTATTTCAAACGCTACCCGACGGGCAGCGAGCCGTTCACCCCGGTGTGCCGCAGCAATGCGCTGAACCAGTGCAGCCAGGCGGAAATCGTCAACGGCTACGACAACACCCTGGCCTACACCGACAAGGTGCTTGGCTCGCTGATCGATACCCTGCGCAGCAAGCAGGACAAGGTCGACACGGCGATGATCTACCTGTCTGACCACGGCGAGTCGCTGGGTGAATACAACCTCTACCTGCACGGCACCCCCTACGTGATGGCGCCGGAGCAGCAGAAGCACGTGCCGTTGTTGACCTGGTTCTCCGACAGCTACCAGCAGGACTTCGGCCTGGACACCGACTGCCTGGCCAAGCTGCGCGACGCGCCACTGTCCCAGGACAACCTGTTCCACTCGATGCTCGGCCTGTTGCAGGTACGCACCGAGGTCTACCAGCAGTCGCTGGACATGTTCGCCAGCTGCCGGCCGTGGCTGGCGGCGGGGCGCTGAAGCAGGGTTTTAACGCCATCGCGGGGCAAGCCCGCTCCCACGACATAGCGCCGAGGCGTGGGAGCGGGCTTGCCCCGCGATGGCGTTAAAACCCGGTCACCGTCCGGGCAACCGCCCGGCACCATGGATGGCGCGAGGTTTCACCCCCAGGGGCCGCGCCGTATATACTGCGCGCCAATGTTAGTGGGAGAGCCTCGTGGCCATCGAAATTCACTGGATCCGTGACGACCAGACCCTGGCCGAGCACTGCCAAAGCTGGCGCGAACTGCCCTTCGTGGCGCTCGACACCGAATTCATGCGGGTCGACACCTTCTACCCGAAAGCCGGCCTGATCCAGGTGGGCGTCGGCGAGCACGCCTACCTTATCGACCCTCTGCTGATTGGTGACTGGCAGCCGCTGGCCGAGTTGCTCGACGACACGGCCGTGGTCAAGGTGCTGCACGCCTGCAGCGAAGACCTCGAAGTGCTGCTGCGCCTGACCGGCAAGCTGCCGCAGCCGCTGTTCGACACCCAGCTGGCCGCCGGTTACCTGAACATCGGTTTCTCCATGGGCTACTCGCGCCTGGTGCAGGAAGTCCTGGGGCTTGATCTGCCCAAGGGCGAGACCCGCTCCGACTGGCTGCAGCGCCCATTGTCCGATACCCAGGTGAGCTACGCCGCCGAGGATGCCGTGCACCTGGCCGAGCTGTTCAGCGCGCTGCGCCCGAAATTGTCCGACGACAAGTACGCCTGGGTCCTCGACGACGGCGCCGAGCTGGTCGCCGCGCTGCGCCGTGAAGTCGAGCCAGAGACCCTGTACCGCGACGTCAAGCTGGCCTGGAAGCTGGGCCCTCAGCAGTTGGCTGTGCTGCGCGAGCTGTGCGCCTGGCGCGAGCGCGAAGCCCGCAGCCGCGACGTACCGCGCAACCGTATCCTCAAGGAACACTCGTTGTGGCCCATGGCCAAGAGCCAACCCGGCAACCTGCCGGCCCTGGGCAAGATCGAAGAGATGCACCCGCGCACTATCCGCCAGGACGGCGAGTTCCTCATCCAGCTGATCAAGCGCGCCGCAGGCCTTCCCGCCGAACAGTGGCCGCAGCGCTTGCCTGAGCCGCTGCCGATCGAGGCCGCCGGCATTCTCAAGCGCCTGCGTGCCATCGGCCAGGCCGAAGGCGAGCGCCTGCAGATCGCCCCGGAGCTGATGCTGCGCAAGAAGACCCTCGAGGCCCTGCTCAAGAGCGGCTACCCCGACGGCCCCTATCAACTGCCCGATTCGCTGCGCGGCTGGCGTCGCGAGCGTATGGGCCAGGCCCTGCTGGACGACCTGGCAGGCGCCGGAGAAACTCAATGAAACGTATTTGCTCGATTTACAAGAGCCCACGCAAGAACGGCATGTACCTCTATGTGCTCAAGGCCGATGGCCTGGAGCGCGTTCCTGAAGGCCTGTTGCCGGTATTCGGCACGCCGATGCACGCCTTCGACCTGGTGCTGACCCCGGAGCGCAAGCTGGCCCGCGAGGACATCGTGAAAGTGCTGGAGAACCTCGACAACCAGGGTTACCACCTGCAGATGCCGCCGCCGGAAGAGGAGTACATCGAGCACCTGCCCGAAGAGTTGCTGCGCCGCAACGACCCGGTCTGATTCGGGCGCGCTCATCCTCATAGCTGCGGCCCGCCTGGCGGGCCGCTTTCGTTGTTTGCCAAGGTTGTGTTTCACATGCGCGTACTGATCGCTGAACAGGATCATGCCAACTACGCCCGCCTGCTCGGCGAGGCAGCACCGGACCTGGAAGTGCTGACCAGCGGCGACTCCGCTGAACTGGCGCGCTTCGCCGCCGACTGCCCGGTGTGGCTGGGCCAGCCGGACCTGCTGGCCAGCCTGCTGCGCCAGGGCCATAAACCTGAGTGGATGCAATCGACCTGGGCGGGCATCACCCCGCTGCTGGCCGATGCGCTGCCGCGTGACTACCGCCTGACCCGGGCGGTGGGCATCTTCGGCCAGGTGATGGCCGAGTACATGCTCACCTACATGCTGGTGCACGAGCGCGAAGTGTTGTCGCGCCTGGTCAGCCAGGTCGAGCGGCGCTGGGACGACCGCCCCGGGCGCAGCCTGGAAGGGCGCCGGGTACTGATCGTCGGCACGGGCGACATCGGCCAGCGGGTCGCCGAGTTTCTCGTGCCCTTTGGCGTGACCCTGTACGGCGTAGCCAGCACGGCTCGCGAGCAGGCGCCCTTCGTCGAGGTGGTCGGGCTCGACCAGTTGCCACGCATGGTCGGGCAGGCCGACTACGTGCTCAACCTGCTGCCCGACACCCCGGCTACCCACGATATCTACGATGCAGCGCTGTTCAAGTGCTTCCAGCCCAGCGCATTGTTCATCAACGCCGGGCGTGGCGCGGCGGTGGTCGATGCAGCCCTGGTCGAGGCGCTCAAGGAAGGCCATCTGGCCGGTGCGGTGATCGACGTCTGCCGGCAGGAGCCGTTGCCTGCGCGGCACCCGTTCTGGACCGCCTGGGGGCTGCTGCTGACCGGGCACAGCTCGGCGCCGACCTCGCCGCCGGCGATGGTGCGCTTGTTCGTCGAGAATGTGCGGGCCTATGCAGCGGGGCAGGGGTTGCGCGGCGAAGTGGATTTCGCCCGCGGGTATTAGCGAGGAGCTACAAGCTACAAGCGTCTGCGGATCGCTTTTTCTTGCAACTTGCAGCTTGCAGCTTGCAGCTGCTTTACAAGCTGAACTCACCCTCAGCCGCCAGCTCGCTCAGCGGCCGGCGCGGGCTCGGCACTTCGCGGGCCTGCAGGCCCTCGGCCAGGCTAGCCTTGTCGCCCAGCTTGCCGATCGCCACCATCGCGTGCAGCGCGTAGCCTTCGGGGATCTTCAGCTCGCTACGGGCCAGGTCCTGGTCGAAGCCGGCCATGCCATGGGTGTGCCAGCCGCTGATGCTGGCCTGCAGCGCCAGGTGGCCCCAGGCGGAACCGGTGTCGAAGGTGTGCCACAGCGCCGGCTTTTCTTCATCCGAGCCCGGTGCGGCGAAGGTGGTCTTGGAAATTACCAGCACCAGCGCCGAAGCCTGCTGCGCCCAGCTGCGGTTGAACTCGTTGAGGATGCCCAGGTAGCGCTCCCAGCTCGGCGTGTCGCGGCGCGCATAGAGGAAGCGCCAAGGCTGCGAGTTGTAGGCAGACGGCGCCCAGCGCGCGGCTTCGAGGAAGCTCAGCAGGGTCTCCTGGCTGATCGGCTCGGCGGTGAAGGCGCGAGGCGACCAGCGGTTGATGAACTGCTCGTTGATGGCGTAGTCGGCGATACGAGGGGTGGCGCTCATGGCTGCTCCTGCAGTGGGCGGGGTAAAGACCGCACGCTACTGCGTCCGGCAAGCACTGACAAGCGGTCTGGCGTTGCCGCCGGACAGCCTCTAGACTGGCGCCGCCGCGCGCCGCGGATTCAAGTTGATTGCAGGAATACGTGTGATGATCGCCGACAACGCGCCCTTCTGGCGGCGCAAGACCCTCGAAGAACTCGACTCGCGCGAGTGGGAGTCGCTGTGCGACGGCTGCGGCCTGTGCTGCCTGCAGAAGCTCGAGGACGAAGAAGACAACAGCGTCTATTACACGAGCATCGCCTGCAAATTGCTCGACCTCACCACCTGTCAGTGCAGCGACTACCCCAACCGCTTCGCCCAGGTGCCCGACTGCATCCAGCTCACCCCGGGCAAGGCCGACCAGTTCAAGTGGCTGCCGCCCACCTGCGGTTACCGCCTGGTCAGCGAGGGCAAAGACCTGCCGGCCTGGCATCACCTGGTCAGCGGCGACCGCGAGCAAGTTCACGAGCAGCGCATTTCCCGGTCCGGGCGCATGCTCAGTGAGAACGATGTGGATGAAGATGACTGGGAAGATCACCTGATTTTCCGCGCTGGTTGAATCGCCCGGGCTTTCGTCTCTGGGGAACAAGGAGTTTTCTGTATGCGTCGCCCGCTGTTGCTGCTGCTTGGCCTGCTGGCCAGTTCCCAGGTACTGGCGAAGAAAGTCGACCTCGATTACCAGGTGCGCCTGCTGCCGCAAAGCGGCCAGGCCGAAGTGCGCCTGACCCTGGCCGACGGTAGCGTGGTACGCAGCCTGGACTTTGACCTGGGCCAGAGCGGCGCCTACAGCGACTTCCTTGCCGACGGCCAGTGGCAGGCCCAGGGCGGCCGCGGTGTGTGGCGCCCGGCCCCCGGCAAGACCAGCCTCAGCTACCGGGTACTGCTCGATCAGGCGCAGCCTGGCGCCAGCCATGAGGCCCGGATCACCGCGCATTGGGCGTTGCTGCGCGGTGAGCAGCTGGTGCCGCCGGCGCGCCTTGACCAGCAGGACGGTACCGAACTGGTGGCGCGCCTGACCTTCGAGTTGCCCGCCGGCTGGAAGAGCGTGGAAACCGCCTGGCCGCGCATCGGCCGACAGAAATTCCGAATCGACGATGTTTCGCGCCTGTTCGACCGCCCCACGGGCTGGATGCTCGCCGGCAACCTCGGCAGCCGCCGTGCGCGCCTTGGCGAGACCGAGGTCACGGTTGCCGCGCCGCAGGGGCAGGGCATGCGCCGCATGGATACGCTGACCCTGCTGACCTTCGTCTGGCCGCAACTGCAGGCGGTGTTCCCGCGCAACCCGCCCAAGCTGCTGCTGGTCGGCGCCCGGGACGGCATGTGGCGCGGCGCCCTGGCCGGGCATAACTCGCTGTACCTGCACAGCGGCGCGCCGCTGATCAATGACAGCGGCGCCAGCCCGCTGCTGCGCGAAGTGGTGCAACTGTTCGCGCAGATCAACGACCGCGATGGCAGCGACTGGCTCGGCGAGAGCCTCACCGACTATTACGCCACCGAACTGCTGCGCCGGGCAGGCGGCATCAGCGATGACCGCTACCAGGCCTTGCAGGCCCGCTTGCACAAGCAGGGCGCCAAGGTGACCCAGCTCAAGGGCGCCAAGGCCGACCCCGCGCAAGTCGCCCGCGGGGTGTTGCTGTTGCAGGCGCTGGACCGCGAGATCCGCCTGCACAACCACGACAAGCGCTCGCTGGACGATGTGGCGCGGGCGCTGATGCGCCTGTCCAGCGTGAGCACCGAAGAGTTCGTGCAGATCAGCGAGAACGTGCTCGGGCGCCAGTCCGAGGTGTTGCAGAGCAAGCTGCTGCGCTAGAGTGAACTGGTCAAGTAATTTTGGACACCGGTTAAGGTTCATGCCGGCTCCCACAAGGTCCACGAAAACCCTGTGGGAGCCGGCTTGCCGGCGACAGGGCCAGACCTGCTTACTTGAACTTCGGCCCCGACCGGGTATTCAAGCCCTTGGCCATGCGGTCATACAGCACCACATTCACCGTCGCCGCCAGGTTCATGCAGCCCTGGGTCGGAATATAGATGGTCTCTTCGCACCACCCCCGCACATCCTCGCTCAGCGAGCCATCCTCAGGCCCGAAGATGTAGATCGCCCGATCCGGGTGGGTGTACTCCGGCAGCGGCCTGGCACCGTCCACCAGCTCCACCGCCACGGGCGTGCAACCCAGCGGGATGATGCGTTGCAGGTCGTCGATGCCGATCAGCGGAATGTCGTAGTGCACGCGCTTGGTGTCGGTGACGAAGTCGCGGGCGCGCTCGTAGCGCTTGCCGGTGTAGAACACCGAATTGACCCCGTAACAGCCTGCCGCACGCATCACCGAACCGACGTTCTCGGCGGATTTGGGGTTGAACAGGCCGATGCAGCTGTACCGTTTGTTCGCCACGAGTCGGGCCCTTCGCAAAAAAAGAGCGCGATTATACGGGGTCGCCGACGCGGTGGGGGCGGGAATCGACGTTCAGTCTTTCTTCAGCAGGCTGGCCAGCCCGGCGAACGGGTTATGGGTGGCCACGGCGGTTTTCGGCGAGCTCAGCGAGCCCTCGCTGAAATACTGCTGGTCGGTGTAGCGCGAATGCTCGTTGTCGTGGCAGTACAGGCACAGCAGCTCCCAGTTCGAGCCGTCCTGGGGGTTGTTGTCGTGGTTGTGGTCACGGTGGTGCACGGTCAGTTCCGACAGGCGCTTGCCGGAGAACTCGCGGGTGCAGCGGCCGCACACGTGGGGGTACATCTTCAGTGCCTTGTCGCGGTAGCCCATTTCCTTGTCGCGCTTGGCGTCGGCGAGGATGCGGTCGAGGCGGGCGGTGGCAGCGGAGGTGGAGCTCATGGTGTTACCTTTTTTCTGATCAGGCGAATGACGGTTATAGCGTCGAGTCTAGCGCGCCTGTGGCGTCAGCGGACAGGCAAAAACGCAAGGATCGGCCTAGCCTGTAGCAAGGTTCCCGACAGGAGGTGGCAGATGTTGCATGCGATCCTCGCCGCGCTGCTGAGCGCCGCCACCCCCATGGCCGATGCCGCCGGCCAGCAGGCCGGCTCCCTCACGCCCGCGCCCGGTGCGCCCGGCACGGCGACACCCACGCCGTATCCGCAGATCACCCCGAGCACGCCGCCCAAGGCCGGCGCCAACCGCCCCGGCGCACCGCTGTTACCGCCCATGCCGGTGCCCGGGCCGCCGAAGGATCAGCCATTGCCCGGGTTGAACCAGGACCCGCCGAAAGCCCCGGGCAAAAACGACTAGACCTGGCGTGCCAGGCTTTGCCCGTCCTGCATGCGCAAGCGCTTGGACAACGCCACCGCCAGGGCGCGGATGATGCGTGCGGCGATGCGCGGCGAGTCCATCAGCATCTTTTCCAGTGAGTCCTTGCCCAAGGTGAGCAATTGGCAATCGCTGGCCGCGACACAGGTGGCCGAGCGCCGCTCACCGTCGAGCACGGCCATTTCGCCGAAGGCACGGCCCTTGCGCAGGGTGGCGATCTCCACCAGGGCGCCAGTGGCGTCGGTCTTGCGTACCGAGACCACGCCGCGGTGCAGGATGCACATGAACGTGCCGGCATCGCCTTCGCTGAAAATGGTCTGGCCTTCGCTGATCGCGGTGAGGCTGAAATAGCCGGCGGCGGCAAGGTAGTCGCCGGGTTGCAGGGTGTCGAACTGGCCGCAGTCCATGAGCATGTCGCGGATTTCGGCGTTGAGGTGGGATTGGTCGGGCATGTGTTGTTCTTCTTCGAATGTCTTGATCCCTGTGGGAGCGGGTTTACCCGCGAATGCTGCAGTGGCTTCACTGACGCTTTCGCGGGTGAACCCGCTCCCACAAGGGCCGTTTCACCTTCATGTCGGGTGACCGAACCCTATGACAACCAAAAACGCGTTTTACACCACGCCCAGCTCATTGAAGACGAACGCATATTCCAGCGCCACGTCGCGCAGCCCCTGGTAACGCCCGCTCATGCCGCCGTGGCCAGCACCCATTTCGGTCTTGAGCAGCAGCAGGTTGCTGTCGGTCTTGCACGTGCGCAGGCGCGCCACCCACTTGGCCGCTTCCCAGTACTGCACGCGGCTGTCGTTGTAGCCGGCGATCACCAGCATGGCCGGGTAGGCCTGCTGCTTGACGTTCTCGTACGGGGCGTAGCCCTTGATTCGCGCGTACACCTCGGGCTCTTCGGGGTTGCCCCATTCGTCGTACTCGGTGACGGTCAGCGGCAGCTCCGGGTCGAGCATGGTGTTGAGCACGTCGACGAACGGCACTTCGGCGATGGCGCAGCGGAACAGCTCCGGGCGCAGGTTGAGCACCGCGCCCATCAGCAGCCCGCCGGCGCTGCCGCCGCTGATGGCCAGGCGTTCGGAGGAGGTGATGCCCTCGTTGATCAGGTGTTCGGCGCAGGCGATGAAGTCATCGAAGCTGTTGTGCTTGTGTTCCTGCTTGCCGGCCCGGTACCAGGCCTCGCCCAGCTCGCCACCGCCGCGCACATGGGCGATGGCGAAGGCCACGCCGCGCTCCAGCAGGCTCAGGCGGGCATGGGAGAACCAGGGGTCGAGGCTTTCGCCGTAGGCGCCGTAGCCGTACAGGTAGAGCGGCACGGTCTTGTCCAGATCGACACGCCGGCGCACCAGGCTGATCGGCACGCGGGTGCCGTCCTTGGCCACTGCCCACAGGCGCTGGCTGACATAGTCGTCGGCATCGAAAGCGCCCAGCACCGGGGTCTGCTTGAGCACGGCCTGCTCGCCCGTGGCCAGCTCCAGCTGGCGCACCTGGGCCGGGCGGTTGAGGGCCTCGTAGCGCAGGCGGATGCGCGTGCTGGCGAACTCCAGGCTGTCCTGCACGTACAGGCTGTAGGCAGCGTCCGGCAGCTCCACGCGGTAGGCCGGCAAGCCTTGCGGGCGCACCTCGATGATCGGCAGGCCGCCTTCGCGCAGGCTCAGGCTCAGGGCCGAAGCGTTGAGGCTTACGCCTTCGAGCATGATGTCGTCGCGGTGCGCGACCAGCAGCTGCCAGTCGGCGCGGGTCGGTACCTGGTCGGCCGGGGCGTGGTACAGGGCGAAGTTGATGCCGTCCTGGTTGCTGCGGATGAACCAGCGCCACTGGCCGTCGAGCTGGCCGTGGTCGGGGAAGTATTCGTGGCCTTCGATCCGTGGCGCCAGGCAGGTGAACGCAGCCTGCGGCGTGGCGGCGTCCAGCACCCAGGCCTCACTGGTGGTCTTGCTGTTGAGCAGCAGCACCAATTGGCGCTCGGAGCTGGCGCGGTAGCAGTGCAGGAAGAAGCGCCCGTCGGGCTCTTCGAACACGCTCAAAGCATCGGCCTCACCGAGGGTGTGGCGGCGCAGGCGCCAGGGGCGGTGGGTGTCGTCCAGTTCGGCGAAGAACAGCGTCTGGCTGTCGTTGGCCCAGGTCATGCTGCCGTCGCAATCGTCGAAGGGCAGGGTGGTCAGCGCGCCGTTGGCCAGGTCCTTGACGTACAGGGTGTAGATCTCGTCGCCGCTGGTGTCGAGGCTGTAGGCCAGCAGGCGGTGGTCGGGGCTGACGTTGAATGCGCCGAGGGCCAGGAAGCCGCCATTGGCCAGGGCGTTGGGGTCGAGCAGCAGTTCTTCGCGGCTTTCATCCACCGTGTTGCTGTCATCCGCAGGGCGCGGGCAGCGGTAGTGGCGCGGGTATTCGTCACCGGCGGTGGTACGGGTGTAGTACAGGTAGGGGCCCCAGGGCGAGGGCAGCGACAGGTCGGTCTCGAGGATACGGCCCTTGATCTCTTCGAACAGCTGTTCGCGCAAGCTGGCCTGGTCGGCCAGGCAGGCCTCCTGATACGCGTTTTCCGCGTTCAGGTAGGCCAGTACCTCGGGGGTGTCGCGATCTTGCAGCCAGGCGTAGGGGTCGGTGCCGGGGGCCTGGTGGGCGACGGGGGGCATGATTGGCATTCGGTGTCTCATGATTGAAGGCAGCCTGTGCCGGCCATTTCGCGGGTAAACCCGCTCCCACAGGTTATGCGTAATCCCTGTGGGAGCGGGTTTACCCGCAAAGCAGCCGACGCGGTTCCTGAATGGGAGAGGGGGCGCCTGCGCCGGTAAAAGTGTTTATCATAGGCGTCTCTTTGCCTGGCATGCACGAACACCATGACCGAACACGACTATCTGTTGGCCTGGGGCCTCTACGCCGTCGCCGCCCTGGGTTGCCTGCTGGTGGCCTGCAAGCTCACCGGCTGGATGTGGCGCTGGCTGCGCGAGCCGCTGTGGGTGATCGTCGCCGTGCTGCTGTTCAGCCCGACCATCGTCGACCCGGTCAAGGACAGCTTCGCCCCGGCCATCGCCATCACCGCGCTGGACCTGGCCTTCAAGGTCGGCAACAACGCCTGGCGCGCCGCCTCGGACCTGGCCATGTACGGCATGATCGCCTTCGCCCTGTACCTGGTCTTCGTGCTGATCCGCTGGCCGCTGGAAAAACGCGCCGGCGAGCGACGTGCCCTGCGTGAGGCCGCGGCCCAGCGCCAGGCCAAGGAAGATGACGAGGCGCCGGCCCTGGCCCCGGTGGCCGCCGACCGCAACGACCGTTACCGCGATGACCCGCCACCTGCTCCCGTGCGCCGTTCCGGCCCGGCCCAGGGCCGCGTAGAACCCCGTCTGTAAGCCAGGAGCCGCGAGCATGTGCGAACTGCTGGGCATGAGTGCCAATGTCCCCACCGATATCGTCTTCAGTTTCACCGGCCTGATGCAGCGCGGTGGCCGCACCGGCCCGCACCGCGACGGCTGGGGCATCGGGTTCTACGAAGGGCGCGGCCTGCGCCTGTTCCAGGACCCGGCGGCGAGCAGCGAGTCGGAGGTGGCCAATCTGGTGCAGCGCTACCCGATCAAGAGCGAAGTGGTGATCGGCCATATTCGCCAGGCCAACGTTGGCCGGGTGTGCCTGTCCAACACCCATCCGTTCGTGCGCGAGCTGTGGGGCCGCAACTGGTGCTTCGCGCACAATGGCCAGTTGGGCGAGTTCAGCGGCCAACGCACCTTCTATCGCCCGATCGGCGACACCGACAGCGAAGCGGCCTTCTGCGACCTGCTCAACCGCGTGCGCGAGGCCTTCCCCGAGCCGGTCGAGGTCGAGCAACTATTGCCGGTGCTGGTCGAAGCCTGCGCCGAATACCGTGGCAAGGGCGTGTTCAACTGCCTGCTCAGCGACGGCGACTGGCTGTTCTGTTTCTGCTCCACCAAGCTGGTGCACATTACCCGCCGCGCGCCTTTCGGTGCTGCACGCTTGAAGGATGTCGACCTGATCGTCGATTTCCACACGCAAACCACCCCCAACGACGTGGTCACGGTGATCGCCACTGAAGCCTTGACCGAGAACGAGACCTGGAACCGCTACGAGCCGGGCCAATGGGCCCTGTGGCGCCACGGTGAGTGCGTCGCCCACGGCCAGAGCTAAGGACGCTCCATGTTCAGAAGTTACCTGCGCTTGCTGTTGTTCACGTTCGGCCTGCTGGCCGGTATCCAGGTGCCCGGGCTGGTCAAGGACTACAGCCAGCGGGTCGAGGCGCACCTGCTGGAATCGCGCCAGGCGCTCGACGGCTTCCGCCAGACTGCCCAGCGTTTCTTCAACGGCGACCTGCAGGCGCTGGTGCAGCATTACCGCAGCAGCGACGACCCGGTGTTCAACAGCGATGCCAACAGCATCGAAAGCCTGCTGATCCGTAATCAGTTGCTGGAGCACGAGTGGCAGGCGCTGCAAGGCTCGTGGGTGAGCCGCACCTGGCATGTGCTGGTGCAGCCGGAACCGGCGTTGCGTGAAGAGACGCTCAAGGGCTACAGCTACCAGATCCTGCTGGTGCCCGAGGCGATCGGCTGGGGGATTGGCGCCGGGTTCGTGCTGGCGTTCGTGGTCGAGAGCCTGTTGCTGCTGGTCGGCTGGGTGATCCTGGGTGGTCGGCGCAAGGTGGTCAAAGAGAGCTGGCGCTAGCCCTCGCCAGCCCAATCGCGGGGCAAGCCCGCTCCCACAGGTGAACACACTGCATGCGTGGGAGCGGGCTTGCCCTGCGATTGGGCCGTTCAGACCAACACAATCCGCTGCCCCCCCACATCCCGCGCATAGCGCTCCAGCACCTGTCGGCAAACCTCCACCACCTCGTCCACCAGCGCCACCCCGGTCTGCCAGGCCACCACCAGTTCCAGGCTCGGCGGTGGCTGCAACCCCTCCAGCAGCACCAGTTCACCCCGGCTCAACTCGCTGTCCACCAGCGCCGGCGGCAGCGCGCCGATGCCGAAGCCATCGCGCAGCAAGCGCGTGATTGCCGCCACCGAGTTCACGCAGTTCAAGCGCGGCGCCTCGGCCCCTGCACCCTGCAACAGGCTGAGCACCTCCTGGTGAGGCCGTGAATTCTTCGAGAAGGTGACGATGCGTTCGCGGCCCAGCTCAGCCAGCGACCCATAGTCACGGTGGTGGATGGAGCCTGCGGCAACGATCCAGCCCATGGGGTAACGCGCCAGGTCCAGGCTGCGGATCGACGGCTCGCGCAGCAGGTCGGTCTGCAGGATCACGTCGAGAAAGCCCTTGTGCAGCTGTTCGCGCAGGTTCAGCGCGGTGTCGGCCACCAGTTCGATCTCCACCTGCGGATAGCGTTCGGTAAGCTCCGCCACCAGCGCGCTCATCCAGGTGTGGATCACCGTGTCCATCACCCCCAGGCGAATCCGCCCGGTCTTGGCCCGGTCGCTGTCCAGCGACTGCTTCATGGCCTTGGCGGTGTCGAGCATGCGCTCGGCGTATTCGAGCACCTTGCTGCCTTCGGGCGTCAGGCTGACCCCGCGCGAGTCGCGCAACAGCAGTTTCACCCCAAGGTCGGCCTCCAGCGCGGCGATGCGGCTGGACACCGAGGCCTGGGTGGTGAACAGCTTCTCGGCGGTGAGGCGGAAGCTCTTGAGCCGGGCGACCCAGACGAAGGTTTCGAGGAAACGAAGGTTCATGATCAGTTTTTCTTGTTCCAGACCGGCGGATTTTCTCGTTGGACGCTTGAGGCGTTGGCTCTGAACATGGCAGCCAGGCCGCGACCTCGACGTCGCCCGTAAAACAATACCAACAAGCCGAGGCATACATGAACCCGACCGGCGTGCAGCAGCAGGCCCCCGCCCGATCCTCGAGCGGCCCCTTCGCCTGGTACCGCGACATCGACTCCCAGCAACGACGCACCTTCTGGAGCTGCAAGATCGGCTATGGCCTGGACGGCATGGACACCCAGATGCTCAGTTTCGTCGTGCCCACCCTGATCATGCTCTGGGGCATCAGCACCACCGAGGCCGGGTTGATCCATACCAGCACGCTGATCGCCTCGGCCCTAGGCGGCTGGATCGCCGGCATCCTCTCCGACCGCATCGGCCGGGTACGCACCCTGCAACTGACGGTGCTGTGGTTCGCCTTCTTCACCTTCCTCTGCGGCTTCGCCCAGAACTACGAGCAACTGCTGATCGCCCGCACCCTGATGGGCTTCGGTTTCGGCGGCGAATGGACCGCCGGCGCGGTGCTGATCGGCGAGGTGATCCGCGCCCAGGACCGTGGCAAGGCGGTGGGCATGGTGCAGTCGGGCTGGGCCATCGGCTGGGGCCTCACCGCCATCCTCTATGCGCTGCTGTTCTCCTGGCTGCCACCTGAACAAGCCTGGCGTGCGCTGTTCCTGCTCGGCCTGCTGCCGGCGCTGTTCGTGATCTTCGTGCGCCGCCTGGTCAAGGACCCGGAGGTCTATCGCGAGGCCAAGGCCGCCGAAAGCGCTGCCGAGCCCGCGCATTTCTACGAGATCTTCGCCCCCGGCATGCTCTGGATTACCGTGCGCGCCTCGCTGCTGACCACCGGCGCGCTGGGCGGTTACTACGCCATCACCTCGTGGCTGCCGACTTTCCTCAAGAACGAACGCGGCCTGAGCGTGCTCGGCACCGGCGGCTACCTGGCGACGGTGATCGTCGGCTCCTACATTGGCTACGTGGTCAGCGCGTACCTGTCTGATCTGCTGGGGCGCAAGAAGAACTTCATCCTGTTCGCCGTGGGTTCGTTCATCATCGTGCTGCTCTACACCCAGCTGCCGGTCAGCAATGACGTGATGCTGTGGCTGGGCTTGCCGCTGGGCTTCTTCGCCTCGGGCATCTTCAGCGGCATGGGCGCCTTCCTCACCGAACTGTTCCCCACCCGTATCCGCGGCTCGGGGCAGGGCTTCTGCTACAACATCGGCAAGGTCTTCGCGGCGTTGTTCCCGCTGCTGATCGGCCTGCTCAGCCAGAAAGTCCCCCTGGGGCTCGGCATTGGCGCCTTCGCCGCGGTGTCCTATGGCGTGGTGATCCTGGCAGCGCTGAGCCTGCCGGAAACCCGCGGCAAACAACTGCTGGCACGCTAAGGTAGGCAGCATGAACATCGACACGGGAATCAGCCAAGTGAAACGCCTGCTACTCAATTGCGACATGGGCGAGAGTTTCGGCAGCTGGCGCATGGGCCTGGATGCCGAGGTGATGCCGTACATCGATTGCGCCAACATCGCCTGCGGCTACCACGCCGGCGACCCGGGCACCATGCGCCGCACGGTGGCCCTGGCGCTGGAGCATGGCGTGACCATTGGCGCGCACCCGGCCTACCCGGACCTGGTGGGCTTCGGTCGCCGCTCCATGGCCTGCAGCAGCGAGGAGATCCGCGACCTGCTGCACTACCAGATCGGCGCGCTGGATGGCATCTGCAAGGTGCAGGGCAGCCGGGTGGCCTACATCAAGCCCCATGGCGCGCTGTACAACGACATGATGGCCGACCCGCAAAAGCTGCGTGCCGTGCTCGAGGCCGTGGCCGCCTATGACGGCAACCTGCCTTTGATGCTCATGGCCACTGCTGACAACAGCGCCGCCCAGGCCCTGGGCGACGAAATCGGCGTGCCGCTGTGGTTCGAAGCCTTCGCCGACCGTGCCTACACCGCCAGCGGTCACCTGGTGTCGCGGCGCCTGCCGGGCGCGGTGCACCACGACCCGGCGCTGGTGGTCGAGCAGGCATTGCGCCTGGCCCGGGGTGAAGCACTGGTGGCTGATAACGGCAGCGCTGTGGGGCTGAACGCCAGCACCCTGTGCGTGCATGGCGACAACGAAAGCTCGGTGGCCGCCGTACGCCAGATCCGCCAGGCCCTCGACGCGCTGGAGCTGCCATGACGCCGCGTATCGAGGTGGTGGCGTTCGACAGCCTGATGGTGCGCCTGTTCGACCGTATCGATGAGGCCAACATGCCCTGGATTCTCGCCGCCAGCCAACGCCTGCGAGCGGTGTTCGGCGCGCAGCTGATCGACTTGGTGCCGTCCTATACCACGCTGATGGTGCAGTTCGACCTGGCACCGAACGAAGCGCGCCAGCGCATTGTGCAAGCATTCGAGGGGTTGCAGCCGGACCCCGGCAGCGCCGGGCGGCGCCACGAGATCCCGGTGTGGTACCACGCCAGCGTCGGCCCTGAATTGCCACTGCTGGCCGCCCGCAGCGGCCTGAGTGAAGCCGAGGTGATCAGCCTGCACAGCGGTCGCGATTATCCGGTATTTGCCTTGGGTTTCGCCCCCGGCTTCGGCTTCATGGGCCTGGTCGATGAGCGCCTGGCCAGCCCGCGCCTGAGCACCCCGCGCAAGCGCGTGGCGGCGGGCAGCGTGGGCATCGCCGAACGCCAGACGGCCGCTTACCCTGCGGTATCGCCGGGCGGCTGGAACCTGATCGGGCGCACGCCGGTGCGCCTGTTCGACCGTGAGCGCGAAGGCTACAGCCTGCTGCAGCCGGGCGACCGGGTACGTTTTGTGGCGGTGGACCGCCGTGAATTCATCACCTTGGGCGGCGACGACAGCCCGTTGGAGGCCCAGGCATGAGCCAGTTGCGGATCGAGGCCAGCACCGCGCTGTGCCTGTTGCAGGATGCCGGGCGTTTTGGTGTGCGCCACCTGGGTGTGACCCAGGGCGGGGCGTTGGATTGGGTGGCCATGCGTTGGGCCAACTGGCTGCTGGGCAACGACCTGGACAGCGCCGTGGTCGAGATCGCCCTGGGCGGTTTCAGCGTGGTCGCCGAACAGGATTGCGTGCTGGCGTTGGCCGGTGCCGACCTGGATGCGCATATCGATGAGCGGCCAGTGGCGCCTTGGCGCAGCTTCAGGCTGGGCAAGGGGCAGCAGTTGAGCTTGCGCCAGCCGCGTCAGGGCGTGCGGGCTTATCTGGCGGCGCCCGGCGGATTCGCGGGTGAGGTGGTGCTGGGCAGTTGTGCGACGGTGGTGCGCGAAGCCTTGGGTGGCTTGGATGGGCAGGGCCGGGCGTTGCTCAAAGGTGAGGTGTTGCACGCGGGTGCTGCCATCGCGGGGCAAGCCCGCTCCCACGTGCCTGAAACGGTGCGCCCGGTGTATGACGAGAAGCCCCTGCTGGACCTGGTAATGGGCGCGCAGATTGGCGACTTCAGCGGTACCAGTTTGTTCGAGGCGTTCAATCGTGACTGGACATTGGACAGTCGCGCCGATCGCATGGGCATTCGCCTGTTGGGGTCGCAGCTGGTGTACCAGGGGGCGCCGATGATTTCCGAGGGCATCCCGCTGGGCGCTGTGCAGGTGCCGCCGGACGGGCAGCCGATCGTGCTGCTCAATGACCGGCAGACCATTGGCGGCTATCCGCGGCTGGGCGCGTTGACGCCGCTGGCCCTGGCGCAACTGGCGCAGTGCCTGCCGGGGGCGGTGGTGCGGTTCCGGGCGGTGGTGCAGGATGAGGCGTGGCGGGAGCAGCAGGTGTACTTGCGCAGGTGGGGTTGAGTCTGCCGGCCTCATCGCGGGGCAAGCCCGCTCCCACGCCATTTCCACGAGAGTATGGCGTGGGAGCGGGCTTGCCCCGCGATGGGGTCAGTCCAGTCAATTCATCACTTGGAGAGGTAACGCATCCCGTCTTCCAACCCCTGCAAGGTCAGCGGATACATCTTGTCCTCGATCAGGTCGCGCACCAGGTGGGTTGACGCCGTGTAGTCCCAGGCCTGCTTGGGGTACGGATTGATCCAGATGACCTTCTTGAACTTCTCCATGAAGCGCTGGATCCACACATACCCGGCTTCTTCGTTCCAGTGCTCGACGCTGCCACCCGGCTGGGTGATCTCGTAGGGGGCCATGGCGGCGTCGCCAACGAAGATCACTTTGTAATCGTCGCCGTACTTGTGCAGCAGGTCGAAGGTGGCGAAACGCTCCGAGGTGCGGCGCAGGTTGTTCTTCCACACCGACTCGTAGACGCAGTTGTGGAAGTAGTAATACTCCAGGTGCTTGAACTCGGTCTTGCAGGCCGAGAACAGCTCTTCGCACACCTTCACATGGGCATCCATCGAGCCGCCGATGTCGAACAGCAACAGCAGCTTCACCGTGTTGCGCCGCTCGGGGCGCATCTGGATGTTCAACAGCCCCGCGTCACGGGCGGTGTGGTCGATGGTGCCGTCGATGTCCAGCTCTTCGGCGGCGCCTTCACGGGCGAACTTGCGCAGGCGGCGCAGCGCCAGCTTGATGTTGCGGGTGCCCAGCTCGACCTGGTCGTCGAGGTTCTTGTACTCGCGCTGGTCCCACACCTTCACCGCCTTGCCCTGGCGCTTGCCGGCCTCGCCGACGCGGATGCCCTCGGGGTTGAAGCCGCCCGAGCCGAACGGGCTGGTGCCGCCGGTGCCGATCCACTTGTTGCCGCCGGCGTGGCGTTCCTTTTGCTCTTCGAGGCGTTTCTTGAATTCCTCGATCAGCTTGTCCAGGCCGCCCAGGGACTGGATCTGCGCGCGTTCCTCGTCGCTCAGCGAGCGTTCGAACTCCTTGCGCAGCCAGTCCTCGGGGATCAGAGCCTCGATGTGCCGGTCGAGGTTATCCAGGCCCTTGAAGTAGGCGGCGAAAGCGCGGTCGAACTTGTCGAAATGGCGTTCGTCCTTCACCAGGATGGCCCGGGCGAGGTAGTAGAACGCGTCCATGTCGGCGAACACCACGCCCTTCTGCAGGGCGTGGTGCAGGTCGAGCAGCTCGCGCACCGACACCGGCACCTTGGCCGCGCGCATTTCATTGAACAGGTTGAGCAGCATGGCCCGGCTCCTGTCAGCGGTTGCCGCGCCGGCTCATGAAGGCCAGGCGCTCGAGCAGTTGCACGTCCTGCTCGTTCTTGACCAGGGCCCCGGCCAGCGGCGGGATGGCCTTGGTCGGGTCGCGTTCACGCAGTACCGCTTCACCGATGTTGTCGGCCATCAGCAGCTTGAGCCAGTCGACCAGTTCGGAGGTGGAGGGCTTTTTCTTCAGGCCCGGCACCTTGCGCACGTCGAAGAACACGTCCAGCGCCTCGCTGACCAGCGACTCGCTGATCTTCGGGTAGTGCACATCGACGATGCGCTGCAGGGTGTCGCGGTCGGGGAAGGCGATGTAGTGGAAGAAGCAGCGGCGCAGGAAGGCGTCGGGCAGCTCCTTTTCGTTGTTGGAGGTGATGATGATGATCGGGCGCTGCTTGGCCTTGATGGTCTCGTCGGTCTCGTAGACGTAGAACTCCATCTTGTCGAGCTCTTGCAGCAGGTCGTTGGGGAACTCGATGTCGGCCTTGTCGATCTCGTCGATCAGCAGGATCACCCGCTCCTCGGCCTCGAAGGCTTCCCACAACTTGCCCTTTTTCAGGTAGTTGCGCACATCGTGGACTTTGTCGGTGCCCAGCTGCGAGTCGCGCAGGCGGCTGACCGCGTCGTACTCGTAGAGGCCCTGGTGGGCCTTGGTGGTCGACTTGATGTGCCAGGTGATCAGGCGCGCACCGAACGAGGCGGCCAATTGCTCGGCGAGCATGGTCTTGCCGGTGCCGGGCTCACCCTTGACCAGCAGCGGGCGTTCCAGGGTGATGGCCGCGTTGACCGCCAGTTTCAGGTCGTCTGTGGCGACGTAGTCGCGGGTGCCTTCGAACTTCATGAACCGATCCTCTGGGGTGGCCTGTGCCGGCCCTTCGCCGGCAAGCCGGCTCCCACAGGTACGGCGCAATCGCTGTGGGAGCCGGCTTGCCGGCGATAGGGCCGGTAGAGACAACACATGTTTGTATTTTGTCAGCGACTATAACCCCAGCCCCGACGCCTGCAAACGCAGACCCGGTATTCAGTCCCTGAATGGTCCGTCACGACCGGCCGCCCGGCAGGCGCGATCAGGCTTTACGCTCCCCCGTTGCAGGCTTACCCTGATGTTTTTCCCCGCTCTTTCATGTTCAAGGACACCTGCCATGAGCCGTATCTACGCAGACAACGCCCACTCCATCGGCAACACGCCGCTGGTGCAGATCAACCGCATCGCCCCGCGCGGCGTGACCATCCTGGCCAAGACCGAAGGGCGCAACCCTGGCTACTCGGTGAAGTGCCGGATCGGCGCGAACATGATCTGGGACGCCGAGAGCAGCGGCAAACTCAAGCCGGGCATGACCATCGTCGAGCCCACCTCGGGCAATACCGGCATCGGCCTGGCCTTCGTGGCCGCCGCCCGCGGCTACAAGCTGATCCTGACCATGCCGGAGTCGATGAGCCTGGAGCGGCGCAAGGTGCTCAAGGCGCTGGGCGCCGAGCTGGTGCTGACCGACAAGGCCAAGGGCATGAAGGGCGCCATCGAGAAGGCCAACGAGATCGTCGCCTCAAACCCTGCGCAGCACTTCCTGCCGGGCCAGTTCGACAATCCGGCCAACCCGGCCATCCACGAGAAGACCACCGGCCCGGAAATCTGGAACGACACCGATGGCGCGGTGGACGTGCTGGTGGCCGGCGTCGGCACCGGTGGCACCATCACCGGGGTGTCGCGCTACATCAAGCACACCCAGGGCAAGGCGATTCTGTCGGTGGCGGTGGAGCCGGTGAACTCGCCGCTGATCAGCCAGACCCTGGCCGGCGAGGAACTCAAGCCCACCCCGCACAAGATCCAGGGCATCGGCGCCGGCTTCGTGCCGAAGAACCTCGACCTTTCGATTGTCGACCAGGTGGAGACGGTGACCGAGGAGGAGTCCAAGGCCATGGCCATTCGCCTGATGCAGGAGGAGGGCATCCTCTGTGGCATCTCCTGTGGCGCGGCGATGGCGGCGGCGGTGCGCCTGGCGGAAAAACCGGAAATGCAGGGTAAGACCATCGTCGTGATCCTGCCTGACTCCGGCGAGCGCTACCTGTCCAGCATGCTGTTCAGCGACATGTTCAGCGAGCAGGAAAACCAGCAGTAAGCGGCAAAGTAAGCGGCAAGTTGCAAGTTGCAAGCTTCAAGCGGCAAGATCACGGCCTGCGTTGACGCAGATCAGCTTGCCGCTTACGGCTAGGAGCTTGCAGCTCCCCCGGAGGGGGTTATCATGTCCGGCTATTCGGGGATGGCCAGATTTCCCCTCCAAGGAGTGTTGCATGACCTTTTCCTTTGTCGCCAAGGCCGGTGTGTTGCTGGTCTTTTTCGGCAGCGTGCTGTTCGTACACCTGCGCGGCAAGGCGCGTCTGCCGGTGCTGCGCCAGTTCGTCAACCATTCGGCGCTGTTCGCCCCGTACAACAGCCTGATGTACCTGTTCTCCGGCGTGCCTTCCAAGCCGTACCTCGACCGCCAGCGCTTCCCTGAACTGGACGTGCTCAAGGACAACTGGCAAACCATCCGCGAAGAGGCCATGCGCCTGTTCGACGAGGGTTACATCAAAGCCGCAGAAAAGGACAACGACGCCGGTTTCGGCTCGTTTTTCAAGAAGGGCTGGAAGCGTTTTTACCTCAAGTGGTACGACAAAGCGCTGCCGTCGGCCGAGGCGCTGTGCCCCAAGACCGTCGAACTGGTCAACAGCATTCCTAACGTCAAAGGTGCGATGTTTGCCCTGCTGCCCGGCGGCAGCCATCTGAACCCGCACCGTGACCCGTTTGCCGGTTCGCTGCGCTATCACCTGGGCCTGTCCACCCCCAATTCGGACAACTGCCGCATCTACGTCGACGGCCAGCCCTACGCCTGGCGCGATGGCGAGGACGTCATGTTCGACGAGACCTTCGTGCACTGGGTGAAGAACGAGACCGAGATGACTCGGGTGATCCTGTTCTGCGATGTCGAGCGCCCGCTCAACAGCCCGTTGATGACCCGCATCAACCGCAAGGTCAGCGCCTTCCTCGGCCGTGCCACCGCACCGCAGAATACCGACGACGAGCGTGTCGGCGGGATCAACCAGGCGTATGCCTGGAGCAAGCGTTTCAGCAATGTGATCAGCTCCCGCGTGAAGCAGTTCAAGCGTGCCAATCCCAAGGCCTACCGTGTGCTGCGGCCAGTGCTGGCGGTGCTGGTCGCCGTCGCGCTGTACCGCTGGTTGTTCTGATTTATCCGTTGCTTGCCAGGGCCCCATCGCCGGCGAGCCGGCTCCCACAGTGAAACGCATGACCCTGTGGGAGCCGGCTTGCCGGCGATGGGGCCCTGTTGCTCAGCCAAAGAATTGCCGATATATTCCGAAACATTCACTTCTGCAGAAGACCTGCTCATGCCAGCCATCCCTTCCACCACTGCTTACGTTCTCGCGCCTGTCGCGGGCGTGGTTGTGCGTGGCAGCCAGCAGCCGGCCATGATCAGTCATTACCCACCACCACCTGTCAGTGGCGTCGTAGGCGGCGTAGCTCCGCCTCCTTGCGTGGTCGTACTGGGCTGATCGGCTTCTGGCCGCATCCCCAGCGCACGCAAGCTACTGAACACGGTCGGCTATCCCTCGATACGCGATAGAACCGCCCGTACGGCTTTCCTTGCCCATACAGGTGGCAATACATGTCTGTTTTCAACAAAGCATCCGTGGCCTCGGCGGCCACCACCAGCCTGTTCGTCCTGCTGTGGAGCAGCGGGGCGATCGTCTCCAAGCTTGGTCTGGCCCAGGCCAGCCCCTTCGCCTTCCTGTTGCTGCGCTCGGCGCTGGCACTGGCCGGCCTGTTGCTGATCGGCCCGTTGCTGGGGTTGCGCTGGCCGCGTAGCCGGGGTGGCATTCTGCGCGCCCTGGGTACCGGCTGCGTGCTGCTCGGCGCGTACCAGATCTTCTACCTGCTGGCGCTGAACACCCACGTCACCCCCGGCGTCATGGCCACAGTGATGGGCGTGCAGCCAATCCTCACCGTGGTCCTGATGGAGCGTAGGCGTTCCTGGAGCCGGCTGTTCGGCCTTGGCTTGGGCCTTGGTGGGCTGGTGATGGTGGTCTACCAGGGCATCAACCTGGGTGGCGTCTCGTTGCTCGGGATGCTGTTCGCCTTGCTGGCGCTGGCCAGCATGACCTGCGGCTCGATCCTGCAGAAGCGCATCACCGACAACCCCATGGGTACCTTGCCATTGCAGTACCTGGCAGGTTTTGCCCTGTGCGCGCTGTTCGCGCCGTTCCAGCCGTTGCAGGTGGCGTGGAATGCCAGCTTCCTCGGCGCGCTGCTGTGGATGGGGCTGGTGGTCTCGTTGCTGGCCACGCTGCTGCTGTACCGGCTGATTGCGCGGGGCAACCTGGTCAATGTCACCAGCCTGTTCTACCTGGTGCCGGCGGTGACGGCGGTGATGGATTTCATCATCTTCGGTAACCGCCTGGCGCCGCTCAGCCTGCTGGGCATGGGGCTGATCGTGGTCGGGCTGCTGTTTGTGTTCCGCAAGCCGGCGTTGCGTACAGCGCAGGCCTGACGCCAGTGGGAGCGGGCTTGCCCCGCGATGCGTCGTCCGATCTGACGAAATCGCGGGGCAAGTCGCAACGGCGCACCGCCGCTCCCACGCTACACAGCTCCCACGCTGCCCGGTTCACTGCCGGGTAGGGCGCAGCACCAGCCACAGTGCCGCGCCAATCAGCACCCCGCCGTACAGGTGTGCCATCGACAGTGGCTCGTCCAGCAGCCACGCCCCCCACAGCACGCCGAACACTGGAATCAGGAAGGTCACGGTACTGGCCTTGACCGGCCC
This sequence comes from Pseudomonas sichuanensis, assembly GCF_024749065.1. Lineage (NCBI taxonomy): Bacteria > Pseudomonadati > Pseudomonadota > Gammaproteobacteria > Pseudomonadales > Pseudomonadaceae > Pseudomonas > Pseudomonas sichuanensis. The sequence goes on from NZ_CP087185.1 coordinate 1,549,195, forward strand.
GATCTCGTCCAGCAAGCGGAAGTACAGGATGTAGGCGAACGCGGTGCACAGCAGGCCCAGGCCCAGCAGCGACAACCACACCTGCCAACCGCCCCAGCTGGCTGGCGGTTGGCTGAGGGCGCTCCAGGTGAACAGCGGGCTGAGCAGCAGCGTCGCGCCGAGCATGCTGCCCAGGGCCGACAGGCGGCTATCCAGGCCGCTGATCCAGCGCCGGGCGAGGAAACCGGCGAAGCCATAGCAAGTGGTCGCCGCCAGGCAGGCCAGAGCGCCTTGCAGCAGGGCCAGGTCCAGCGCCGCAGGCCCTGCGCCGCTGAGGATGCCGACGCCGAACAGGCCCAGGAATATCCCGCACAGCTTGGCCAGTGTCATCGGCTCACGGAAGCACAGCGCGCCGATCAGCACACCCATCAGTGGCGTGGTGGCGTTGAAGATCGCCGAATAGCCGGCCGGCAGCACCTGCGCTGCCACCGAATAGAAGGTCGCCGGGATGCCGGAGTTGATCATGCCCAGCACCAGGCAGGCGCCCAGCTTGCCGTTGAAGTCCCAGCGCACCCGGGTAGCGGCGAGGATCGCGATCAGCCCAAGGCAGGCGATCGACACCCGGAAGAACGCGGTCGGCACGGTGCCGAGTTCCGGGGCGATGATGCGCATGAACAGGAAGCTCGCCCCCCAGACAGCGGCGAGGGTCAGCAGGCGGGCTAGGGCGATGGGGCTCACGGGGGTCTCCGGCAGTGGGGCAGGGGCGCGAGTGTACGTCACGGGCCTTGGCGATTCTTGTGCTTTCTTGCTCAGTGATTGCGTGCGGCCCATCGCGGGGCAAGCCCGCTCCCACGCCACACACCACACACGCGGGAGCGCGTGGGAGCGGGCTTGCCCCGCGATGGGCCGCACGGTCTTCCGTAAACCCTGCAGGCGACTAAGCTCTTTAACTCACCTTGATTCGAGGCCCCGCGCATGACCCAACCCTGGCCCGCTGCCGACATCGCCCGCGTGATCCTCGAGGGCTTCGACGACTACCGCGAGCATTTTCGCCGCATCACCCTGGGCGCCCGCGAGCGTTTCGAGCAGGCGCGCTGGCAGGACATCCAGCAAGCGGCTGCGGCCCGTATCAACCTCTATGAAGAAAAGGTCGCCGAGGCCAACGGCAGGTTGCGCCAAGGGTTCCAGGCGCCGGTGCTGCTGGACGTGGAGCAGTGGCCGCTGGTGAAGAGCGCTTACATCCGCCTGATCGACCCGCGCCTGGACGATGAACTGTCCGAAACCTGGTACAACTCACTGTTCTGCAGCCTGTTCAGCCATGACCAGATCAGCGACGGTTGCATGTTCATCCACACCACCCGGCCTTCGATGCGCAGCCACGAGCGCGCGGCGCAAACCTGCACTTACCCGCTCCAGGGTGGGCTGAAGGGGTTGTTGCGGGCGATCTTCGCCGATTATGCATTCAACGAGCCCTACGGCGATCTGGAGGGCGACCTGACACGGCTGGAGCAGCAACTGCGCGAGAGCCTGCCCGACTGGGTGTGCAAGGACCCGGCGCTGGCCGTGGAGCTGTTCACCCCGGTGCTGTACCGCAACAAGGGCGCCTACCTGGTCGGGCGCCTGCACACCGTCGACGAGCAATGGCCGCTGGTGATCCCGCTGCTGCACCGCGAAGGGCATGGCATCGAGGCCGACGCGCTGATCACCGATGAGGCCGAGGTGTCGATCATCTTCTCCTTCACCCGCTCGTACTTCATGGTCGATGTGCCGGTACCGGCGGAGTTCGTCAACTTTCTCAAGCGCATCCTGCCGGGCAAGCACATCGCCGAGCTGTACACCTCGATCGGCTTCTACAAACACGGCAAGTCGGAGTTCTACCGCGCGCTGATCGGCCACCTGGCGCGCAGCGATGACCGTTTCATCATGGCCCCGGGGGTACGGGGGATGGTGATGAGCGTGTTCACCCTGCCGGGCTTCAACACCGTGTTCAAGATCATCAAGGACCGCTTTTCGCCCTCAAAGACCGTGGACCGTGCCACGGTGATCGACAAGTACCGCTTGGTGAAAAGCGTCGATCGCGTCGGGCGCATGGCCGATACCCAGGAGTTCGCCGATTTTCGCTTCCCCCAGGCCAAGTTCGACCCCGAATGCCTTGCCGAACTGCTGGAGGTTGCGCCCTCCACCGTGGCCCTCGAAGGTGACACGGTATTGATCCGCCACTGCTGGACCGAACGGCGCATGACCCCGCTCAACCTGTACCTGGAGCATGCCAGCGAGGCGCAGGTGCTGGAGGCGCTGGAGGATTACGGGCTGGCGATCAAGCAACTGGCGGCGGCCAATATCTTCCCGGGCGACATGCTGCTGAAAAACTTCGGTGTCACCCGTCATGGCCGGGTGGTGTTCTACGACTACGACGAAATCTGTTTCCTTACCGAGGTCAACTTCCGCCATATCCCGCCACCGCGCTATCCGGAGGACGAAATGTCCGGCGAGCCGTGGTATTCGATCGGCCCCCACGACGTGTTCCCCGAGGAGTTCCCTCCGTTCCTGTTCGCCGACATGGGCCAGCGGCGTTTGTTCAGCCGCTTGCATGGCGAGCTGTATGACGCCGATTACTGGAAGGGGCTGCAGGAGGCGATCCGGGCGGGGAAGGTGATCGATGTGTTTCCGTATCGGCGCCGGGATCGCAAGCCGTGAGAGTGCCGGCGGGTCAGAGCATTCTGAGCAGCAGATGGGCGCCTGCCTTCAGGTATTCGACTTGTGCAATCAACGCATCGCGCACGATGGCTGCGCCTGTGTCGCTGAGTTCGGTTTTCATAGCTTGCAGAACCGACAGCTGTAACAGGTGCATGGTCACGTCCATGGCGTTCATGTAGGCGGTGAGGTTGCTGTTTGGAGTGCCGAGCAGGTTGATCAGCCGCTCGATGCGTTCATCGGCGTCCCTGGCGATGGCGCGATACTCCTGCAGGTTCACCGTGCCGTCCGCATGGATGGTGCTGAGCAAGTGTTCAAGCGAGCCTGAGTTGAATGGGTTGCGCTCTGCTTTTGTGGTGTGGTCGTTCATGGGTTGTCCTCTAGGAAGCCGTGTTAGGTAACCGTGGCGGTTGCCACAACACGCAGTCTGCCTAGCCCCAGGGCCCAGGTTGCGGTACATGATTGCGACATTGCACGGGCAGAACGTGGTATGCGCTAGCGGGACGCGGCTGTCTTCAGGCACTTCAGCTCACTGAAGTCTGCCCGTACCTGGCCCAGGCGTTGTTGCAGGAACGTGCGCTGTTGCGGGCTGCTTTGTTTCATCAAGTCCACCAGCAGGCTGCGGGCTTGCAGTTCGGTATTCTGGAACGCGGCTCGGTATTCTGGCGTCCACAGACTCTCCTTGCGCTGCAGCAGCTGTGCCAGCCGTGGCTCGAAGCCGGGCGAGGCACGCTGGTCCATCACCAGCACCAGCTGCTGCTGCCAATGGGCGCGGTTGGCGATCGCTGCACGGTTCTGATCGCCCAGCGCCTGGGACCAGCTCAATACCCGCAAGCGCTGTTCGGGGGTGAGCTCTCCCAGCCAAGGTTCAAGGCGCTTCTGCATGCGGGTTGCACGCTGTTCGATCTGTTTGGGCAACGGCGTCTGGGCATAGGCTTGCCGGCGTTTGTCGATGTCCTGGCGAAACGCCTGGCGCATCTCGGCCACCTGGGCGTCGCTCATGCCACGCAGCAGCTCGCTGGCGGAGGGGGTGATCTGCTCGGCGACCCTCCCGATCGCCTGGCGTGCCTCGGCAGTGCGCTGTTGCAGGGTCGCATCGGTAACGTTATCGCTGGCGACCATCCCTTGCACCCGGTCGAGCCAGTCGAGGTAGCCGGGCAGTTGGGTCTTGCAGTGCCAGGCCAGTTGTTCCTTGAGCCGTTCGTCGAGCAGGCGCTTCTGTTCGCGGTTCATGTCCAGGTAATCGCCCAGCGACCACGGCACCAGGCGGTCGAGGTTGCGGTAGGCCAGGTCGATGCGGTTGCAGGCTACCAGCACCAGGGCCAGGGCAACGACGATGAGCAGGGCTTTGGTCAGGCGTACAGGCATGAGCGAATCCTTGCAGGGACTGGCCAGGCGGTAGACGCAAAGGGTGCGCGGCGGTTCCGGCGCATGTGCGTTCGGACGGCCGGGCGGGTCAGGTGTTAGGTTTTGTACGAAAAGTGTCTGCGCGACGATCATGCTGCGTTGAAAACAGGCTCGGAATGCTCATTTACAACCCGTAAACTCCGCTTCCTCGCCTGTTTTCGCCTTGCCTGATCGCCGCTCGACGACTTTTTGTACAAACCCTAGAATAGCCGCCTTGTCTTGAGGATCTTCACAAATGGCTCTGCTTGGGCGCTACAACAGTTTGCAAATCGTGAAACACGTGGAATTCGGCCTGTACCTGGACGGCGGCGCCGATGGCGAAATCCTGCTGCCACGGCGCTACTTCCCCAAGGGCGCAGAGCTGGAACTCGATGACTGGCTCAACGTGTTCATCTACCTGGACAGCGAAGACCAGCTGATCGCCACCACCGAGAAGCCGAAAATGCAGGTGGGCGAGTTCGCCAGCCTCAAGGTCAAGGACATCAACGGCGCGGGCATCTTCCTCGACTGGGGCCTGTCCAAGGACCTGCTGATGCCGTACTCGGAAGAGTCGCGGCCGCTGAAGATCGGCGACTACTGCGTGGTCCACGCCTACCTGGACAAGCGCACCCGCCGCATCACCGCCACCGCCAAGCTGGATCGCTACCTGGACAACGCCCCGGTCGACTACAAGGTCGGCCAGCCGGTCGAGCTGCTGGTGGCCGGCGAAACGCCGATGGGCTTCAAGGCGATCATCAACAACCGCCACTGGGGCCTGATCCACAAGAACGAGGTGTTCAAGTTCCTGCGTTCAGGCATGCACGAGAAGGGTTTCATCAAGGAAGTGCGCCACGACGGCAAGATCGCCCTGAGCCTGCAGCCGGTGGGCGAAGCGCTGGCCGACGGCCTGCAAGAGCAGATCATGCAGCGCCTGGAAGCGGCTGGTGGCGTGCTGCCGGTGTGCGACAAGAGCGACCCGGCGGTGATCAGCCAGATGTTCAACGTCAGCAAGGGCAACTTCAAGAAGGCCATTGGCGCGTTGTTCAAGCAGGGCAAGATCGTCATCCATGACGACCGGATCGAGCGGGCCTGATCAGGCCTGCACGAAGGTGCGGAAATCCAGTTGCTCGCCACCCGGGCGGGTGTCGCGCAGCAGCGAATCGCGGTCGGCGCTCAGCGCCAGGCTGATGGTGGAGCGGCGCTTGCCGGGGTGGCGTACTTCCATCTGCTCCTGGTGAGCACGGAGGAAGTTGACCGGCACCTTCAGGTGCTGCAGTTCGTCGGTTTCCGGGGTGTGCAGCAACAGGTTGACCCAGTCGGGCTGGCCTTTGCGCAGCAGTGCCACCGGCACTTCGAACCACCACAGGTTGCGCTTGGTGTCGAGGATGGCGAACAGGGTGTTGTCGCTGTCGAGTACCGGGCGGGCCAGCGCTTCGTTGCGCCGGGCGATGGCGGTGGGTTTGTTGATTTTCATGCAGGGTCCTGCGGATTGACGCCAGAAAGGCCTGACATTGTGCGGGGTGGCGCAGGGCGGGGCAAGGTGTGCGATGCGCATTGGCCGCTCCGGCAGTGGGTGTGCAAGTCCACTTAGTGGGCGCAACTGTCTTGTATTGCCTGCACTGGCCTCATCGCTGGCAAGCCAGCTCCCACATTAAGGATGGCGCGGTCCATGTGGGAGCCGGCTTGCCGGCGATGAGGCCCGTGCAGACATCACAAAACCTCAACCTTTGTTACCCACCAGGCTATCCACCGCCGGCACCCGGGTGTCGCTTTCCATCTGTGCATCGTGCTCCAGCTGGTGGCTGAAGCGCTCCAGCGAGGCGTTGGCCGGCTGCGAATCGCTGGCGAACACCGGCGGGCTCAACAGGTAGCCGCAGAGCAGCCGGCTGAGGGCCGCCAGGCTGTCGATATGGGTGCGCTCGTAGCCGTGGGTGGCATCGCAACCGAAGGCCACCAGGGCGGTGCGGATGTCGTGGCCGGCGGTCACCGCCGAATGAGCGTCGCTGAAGTAGTAGCGGAACAGGTCGCGGCGCACCGGCAGGCCCTGGTCGCCAGCCAGCTTCAGCAGGTGGCGCGACAGGTGGTAGTCGTAGGGCCCGGACGAGTCCTGCATGGCCACGCTCACCGCATGTTCGCTGGAGGCCTGGCCGGGGGCAACCGGAGCGATGTCGATACCGACGAACTCGCTGACATCCCAGGGCAGGGCGGCGGCAGCGCCCGAGCCGGTTTCCTCGGTGATGGTGAACAGTGGGTGGCAGTCGATCAATGGCTGCCGGCCGCTTTCCACCACCGCCTTGAGCGCTGCCAGCAGCGCCGCCACGCCGGCCTTGTCGTCCAGGTGACGGGCGCTGATATGGCCGCTTTCGGTGAACTCCGGCAGCGGGTCGAAGGCGACGAAATCACCGATGGCTATGCCCAGCGCCTCGCAGTCGGCGCGGGTGGTGCAGTAGGCGTCCAGGCGCACTTCCACGTGTTCCCAACTGATCGGCATCTGGTCGATGGCGGTGTTGAAGGCGTGCCCGCTGGCCATCAGCGGCAGCACGCTGCCGCGGTATACGCCGGTATCGGTGAACACGCTGACCCGGCTGCCTTCGGCGAAGCGGCTCGACCAGCAGCCCACGGCCGCCAGCGCCAGCCGGCCGTTGTCCTGCAACTGGCGCACGCTGGCGCCGATGGTGTCCAGGTGCGCGCTGACGGCTCGGTCCGGCGAGCTTTGCCGGCCCTTGAGCGTGGCGCGGATGGTGCCGCGACGGGTCAGTTCGAAGGGGATGCCCAGTTCGTCCAGGCGTTCGGCGACATAGCGCACGATGGTGTCGGTGAAACCGGTGGGGCTGGGGATGGCGAGCATTTCCAGCAAGACTTTCTTCAGGTAGTCGAGATCAGGTTCGGGGTGTCGATCGGTCATGAGTACTCCTTGGTTCCTGTGCCGGCCTCTTCGCGGGTAAATCGCATCGGCGCACCGCCGCTCCCACAGGTACGTCGCCGCCTTCAAGGAGGGCGAAGTCCCTGTGGGAGCGGCGGTGCGCCGATGCGATTTACCCGCGAAGAGGCCTTTGCAGGCTTACGCCGGCGCGCGGCTATGGGCGAACAGCAAATCGACAAAGCGCTCAGCCGTGGGCTGCGGTTCATGGTTGGCCAGCCCCGCGCGTTCATTGGCCTCGATGATCACGTAATCCGGCTGCTCGGCAGCACGCACCATGAAGTCGAGCCCCACCACCGGGATTTCCAGCGCCCGCGCAGCCCGCACAGCGGCATCGGCCAGCACCGGGTGCAGGCGTTCGGTCACGTCTTCCAACGTCCCCCCGGTATGCAGGTTGGCGGTGCGTCGCACGGCCAGGCGCTGGCCGGCCGGCAGTACATGGTCGTAGCCAACGCCCGCCGCCTTGAGCGTGCGTTCGGTCTCGTCATCGAGCGGGATGCGGCTCTCGCCGCCGGTGGCGGCCTGGCGCCGGCGGCTCTGGGCCTCGATCAGCGCGCGCAGGCTGTGCTTGCCGTCGCCGATCACCTGGGCCGGGTGGCGGATGGCCGCGGCCACCACCTCGTAGCCGATCACCAGGATGCGCAGGTCGCTGCCCGGGTGGTAGCTTTCCAGCAACACGCGGCTGTCGAAGCGCCGGGCTTGTTCCACCGCCTGGCCGACGTCGTCGATGCAGGTCAGGTTCACGGCCACGCCCTGGCCTTGCTCACCGTCCACCGGCTTGACCACCACCGCGCCATGCTCGTCGAGAAACGCCAGATTGTCGTCGGCGTTGCCCGCCAGTTGCTGCGCCGGCACCTGCAGGCCGGCGTCGTGCAGCACCTGGCGGGTCAGGCGCTTGTCCTGGCACAGGGTCATACTCACGGCACTGGTCAGGTCGCTGAGCGACTCGCGGCAGCGGATGCGTCGGCCGCCCAGGCACAGGGTGAACAGCCCGGCGGCGGCATCGTCCACCTGCACCTCGATGCCGCGGCGCAACGCTTCATCGACGATGATCCGCGCATAGGGGTTGAGCCCGGCCTCGGGGCCGGGGCCCAGGAACAGCGGCTGGTTGATGCCGTTCCTGCGCTTGACCGCGAAGGTCGGCAGGTTACGAAACCCCAGCTTCTGGTACAGGCGCTTGGCCTGGCGGTTGTCGTGCAGCACCGACAGGTCGAGGCAGGCCAGCCCGCGGCTCATGAAGTGCTCGATCAGGTGGCGCACCAGCACCTCGCCGACGCCGGGGCGGGTGCAGTGTGGATCGACCGCCAGGCACCACAGGCTGCTGCCGTGTTCGGGGTCGTCGAAGGCCTTGTTGTGGTTCAGGCCCATGACGCTGCCGATCACCGCGTGGCTGTCTTCGTCCTCGGCCAGCCAGTACACCGGGCCACCGAGGTGGTGTGGGGTCAGCAGGTCGGGGTCCAGCGCCAGCATGCCGCGGGCCTGGTACAGCGCGTTGACCGCCTGCCAGTCCGCCGGGCTCTGCGCACGGCGAATGCGAAAGCCACGGAACACCCGCTGCGCCGGGCGGTAGTCGGTGAACCACAGGCGCAGGGTGTCGGACGGGTCGAGGAACAGCTGCTGCGGCGCCCGGGCCAGCACCTGCTGCGGCGCGGCCACGTACAGGGCGATGTCGCGCTCGCCGGCACGCTCTTGCAGCAGGGCGTCGGCCAGGCTGGCCGGGTCGGGGTAGGTGTGCCCGATCAGCAGGCGGCCCCAGCCACAGTGCACTGCGCGGGGTTGGTCGTGGGGTTCGCTGCCGTCACCGGCCAGGCGCGCCTGCAGGCGTTCGTAGGACGGCGCCTGGCCGCGCAACAGGCGCTGGCCATAGGCGATTTCGTGGGCTTTCATCGATCAGATTCCTTGTTCGCTGAGCCACAGGTTCAGCGCTGCCAGCTGCCACAGCTTGGAGCCGCGCAGCGGGGTGAGCTGGCCATGGGGGTTGCTCAGCAGGCGGTCGAGCATCGCCGGGTTGAACAGGCCGCGGTCCTGGCTGGGGTCGGTCAGCAGCTCGCGCACCCAGCCCAGGGTCGCGCCCTCCAGGTGCTTGAGCCCGGGCACCGGGAAGTAGCCCTTCTTGCGGTCGATCACTTCGTGGGGGATGACCCGCCGTGCCGCCTGCTTGAGCACCTGCTTGCCGCCATCGGGCAGCTTGAAGCGCGCCGGGATGCGCGCCGACAGCTCGACCAGGCGGTAGTCGAGGAACGGGGTGCGCGCCTCCAGGCCCCAGGCCATGGTCATGTTGTCCACCCGTTTGACCGGGTCGTCGACCAGCATCACCGTGCTGTCCAGGCGCAGCGCCTTGTCCACCGCGTCCGGCGCACCAGGGCGGGCGAAGTGCTCGCGGACGAAGTCGCCAGCGGCGTCGTTGTCCAGCAGCCAGGGGGCCTGCACGGTGTCGCGGTATTCGCCGTGGCTGCGGTCGAAGAAGGCTTCGCGGTAGGCCGCGAACGGGTCCTGCGCGCCATCCACCTGCGGGTACCAGTGGTAGCCGGCGAACAGCTCGTCGGCGCCCTGGCCGCTCTGCACGCCCTTGCAGTGCCTGGCCACTTCCCGCGACAACAGATAGAAGGCGATGCAGTCATGGCTGACCATCGGCTCGCTCATGGCCCGGAACGCCGCCGGCAACTGCTCGATGATCTCGTGCTCGGCGATGCGCAACTGGTGGTGGCGGGTGCCGTAATGGCGGGCGATCAGGTCGGAGTACTGGAATTCGTCGCCGCGCTCGCCACCGGCATCCTCGAAACCGATGGAAAAGGTCGACAGATCGTCGACCCCGGCTTCACGCAGCAGGCCGACCAGCAGGCTCGAATCGACTCCGCCGGACAACAGCACGCCAACGTCCACCGCCGCGCGCTGGCGGATCGCCACGGCGTCGCGGGTGGCGTCGAGCACCCGGGTGGTCCAGGCCTCCAGGTCCAGTTCCTGCTCATCGGGGTTGGCCCCGTAGTGCAGTTGCCACCAAGTCTGACGCTCGACTTCGCCGTGGCGGTCGATGCGCATCCAGGTGCCGGGTTCGAGCTTCTGCACGTTGGCCAGCAGGGTGCGCGGCGCCGGCACCACGGCGTGGAAGTTGAGGTAGTGGTTGAGCGCCACCGGGTCGAGCACAGGGTCGATGTCGCCGCCCTTGAGCAGCGCCGGCAGCGTCGAGGCGAAGCGCAGGCGTTCGCCGTTGCGCGACAGGTACAGCGGCTTGACGCCGAGGCGGTCGCGGGCCAGGAACAGGCGCTGGTTGTCGCGTTCCCAGATGGCCAGGGCGAACATGCCGTTGAGCTTGGGCAACAGCGCTGCGCCCCAGGCGTGGTAGCCCTTGAGCAGCACCTCGGTGTCGCCATCGGAGTGGAAGCGGTAGCCCAGCGCCTGCAGTTCCTCGCGCAGTTCGGGGAAGTTGTAGATGGCGCCGTTGAAGGCCAGGGCCAGGCCGAGGGGGTTGTCGACCATCGGCTGCGCCGAGTTGTCGGACAGGTCCATGATCTTCAGCCGGCGGTGGCCGAGGGCGATCGGGCCCTGGCTATGGAAGCCCCAGGCGTCCGGGCCGCGGGGCGCCAGGTGGTGGGTGATGCGCTCCACGGCGGCGAGGTCCGCCGGGCGAGGGGCTTGGTCGAAGGGGGTGAAACGTAACTCTCCTGCTAATCCGCACATAAGTCCTTACCGGTTTTGCCGTTGGGGAAGGTGCCCAAAAATCGGGGCACTTAGGTAGGGACCGGGGTGGGTTGTGAGAGTTTTAGATCAATCTGTTATATGGCCTGGGTGGCCATCGCGGGGCAAGCCCGCTCCCACGCAACCACGTGGGAGCGGGCTTGCCCCGCGATGCTTTGGTCATTTACCGCGAATCAACCGGCGCAACGCGAACCGGTTCGGGTGGCAGGCCTCGGCCACTGCTCGGGGCACCGGCAACGGCTCACCACTGACCCACGCCGCAATCAGCTCCCCAGACAGCGGTGCGGTGATCAACCCACGCGAGCCATGCCCGCTGTTCACATACAGGCCCTCAAGCCACGGGCAGGCGATATCCGGCACCTGCCGCGCGTCCCTGGCCAGCACGGCATAGGCCTCATTGAACGCCTCGGTGTCCGCCACCGGCCCGACGATGGGCAGGTAATCCGGGCTGGTGCAACGGAACGCCGCGCGACCTTGCAGTTGCTCGACAGCGAGCTTGCCGACGGCCAATCGCCCGGCCAGGTCAGTGGAAATCTCGTCCAGCAGCGCCAGGTTGCCCTTGTGCTCGGCGAGGGTGGGCGTGGTGCCCTGGCTGTGGAAGTCGAAGCTGGCGCCCAGGGTGTGCTCATCGCCTCGTGGCGGCGCCACATAGCCTTCGGCGCACACCACCGTTTGCAATGCCCGGCTGGCCTCGGTGGCCGGCAAGCGGGTGATCTGCCCGCGAATGCGCTTGAGCGGCAGCCCGGCGCAGGCCGGGAAGTTGCGTACCTCGGCGGCACCGGCCAGCACCACCAGCGGCGCGCTGGCCAGCAGGCGTTCGCCGTCCCAGGCCTGCCACAGGCCATCGGCCTTGCGCAGTTCGAGCACATTGGCGTGGCTCAGCAGGCGGATACGCGGATGGCCGAGTTGCGCCTGGCACAGCGCGGGCGGGTGCACCCAGCCACCTTCGGGGTAGAACAGGCCGCCAGCGGGCAGGGCAACGCCGGCGACGGCTTGGGCCTGGTCGCGGTCCAGCACCCGCAGCAGGCTGCTGTCGAACGCAGCCGCCAGTTTGGCCTGGCGCTCGGCCTCTTTGTCGTCGAAGGCCAGTTGCAATACCCCGCAGCCATCCCAGGCCTGGCCGCGTTGCAGGCGCTGCAGCCAGCGGCGGGTGTAGCCAAAGCCGGCAAGGATCATCTGCGACAGCGCCGTGCCATGGGCGGACAGCTTGAGGTAGAGCACGCCTTGCGGGTTGCCCGAGGCTTCCTGCGCCGGGCCGTCGTGGCGTTCCAGCACGCTGACTTGCCAGCCGCGTGCGGCCAGGCTGGCGGCGGTGGCACTGCCGGCCAGGCCGGCGCCGATCACCAGGGCTTCGCGCGGGCCGGGTGGTGCGGCCGGGCGGGCGTACCAGGGGGCGGGCAGGGCCGCCGGTTCGGCGCTGTAGTGGCCATGCATCACTTCCCATTTCTTGCCCAGCCCCGGCACCTTCTTCATGGTGAATCCGGCCTCGACCAGCGACCGGCGAACCCAGCCGGTGGTGGTGAAGGTGCCGAGGGTGGTGCCGGCGTGCGACAGGCGTGCCAGCTGGGCGAACAGCTCGGGGGTCCACATGTCCGGGTTTTTCGCCGGGGCGAAGCCGTCGAGGAACCAGGCATCGATGCGCGCGTCGAGCTGCGGCAACTGCTCCAGGGCATCGCCGATCATCAGCGTCAGGGTCACCCGGCCGCCATCGAGGCTGAACTGCTGGAAGCCTGGGTGGATGGCCACGTACTGCTCGAGCAGCGGGCCGGTGAAGGCCGCGAACTGTGGCCACAGCTGCATGGCCCGCGCCAGGTCGTCACGGGTCAGCGGGTACTTCTCGACACTGACGAAATGCAGGCGGGCATCGGCATGGGCCAGCTCGTCGAACAGTTGCCAGGCACAGAAAAAATTCATGCCGGTGCCGAAGCCGGTCTCGCCGATCACCAGGCAGGCGTGTGGCGGCAGTTCGGCGAAGCGTTGACGCAGGCGGTTCTGCTCGATGAACACATGCACGGTTTCGTCGATGCCTTCTTCCCTGGAGAAATATACATCGTCGTATTGGCGCGAGTGGGGGCGGCCCTGGTCGTCCCAGTCGATCTGGGCATGCAGGGAGAGGGGTGAGTCAGACATGGTCGTATTAAGCCGCAAGTTGCAAGCTTCAAGCTGCAAGATAAAAGCGGATAGTCGCACGCGCCGCTTTTTCTTGCAGCTTGAAGCTTGTAGCTTGTAGCTGATCCATTGAAGGAGCCCAGCATGTTCGAATCCGCGGAAATCGGTCACAGCATCGACAAGGACACCTACGAGGCCGAAGTGCCCGCCCTGCGCGAGGCGTTGCTCGAAGCCCAGTACGACCTCAAGCAGCAGGGGCGTTTCCCGGTGATCGTGCTGATCAACGGCATCGAGGGCGCCGGCAAGGGCGAGACGGTCAAGCTGCTCAATGAGTGGATGGATCCGCGCCTGATCGAGGTGCGCACCTTCGACCAGCAGACTGACGAAGAGCTGGCCCGCCCGCCGGCCTGGCGCTACTGGCGGGCCCTGCCGCCGAAAGGGCGCATGGGCGTGTTCTTCGGCAACTGGTACAGCCAGATGCTCGAAGGTCGGGTGCATGGCCAGTTCAAGGACGCCGTGCTCGACCAGGCCATCGCCGGGGCCGAGCGCCTGGAGCAGATGCTGTGCGACGAAGGCGCGCTGATCATCAAGTTCTGGTTCCACCTGTCCAAGAAGCAGATGAAGGCGCGGCTCAAGGCGCTGAAGGACGACCCGCTGCACAACTGGCGGATCAGCCCGCTGGACTGGCAGCAATCGGAAACCTACGACCGTTTCGTGCGCTTCGGCGAGCGGGTGCTGCGCCGCACCAGCCGCGACTATGCGCCCTGGCATGTGGTCGAGGGCTTCGACCCGCATTACCGCAGCCTGGCGGTGGGGCGCATCCTGCTGGAAAGCCTGCAGGCTGCGCTGGCCAACAACCCCAAGGGCAAGCATCAGGGCAATGTGGCGCCGCTCGGGCGCGCCATCGACCAGAAGAGCCTGCTCGGGGCGTTGGACCTGACCTTGCGCCTGGACAAACGCGACTACGAAGAACAGCTGGTTACCGAGCAGGCGCGCCTGGCCGGCCTGCTGCGCAACAAGCACATGCGCCGGCATGCGCTGGTGGCGGTGTTCGAAGGCAATGACGCCGCGGGCAAGGGCGGGGCGATCCGCCGGGTGGCGGCGGCGCTTGACCCGCGGCAGTACCGGATCGTGCCGGTGGCCGCGCCCACCGAGGAGGAGCGCGCCCAGCCTTACCTGTGGCGCTTCTGGCGGCACATTCCGGCGCGCGGCAAGTTCACCATCTTCGACCGCTCCTGGTACGGGCGGGTGCTGGTGGAGCGGGTCGAGGGCTTCTGCAGCCCGGCCGACTGGATGCGCGCCTATGGCGAGATCAACGACTTCGAGGAGCAACTGCGCAACGCCGGGGTGGTGGTGGTCAAGTTCTGGTTGTCCATCGACCAGCAGACCCAGCTTGAGCGTTTCGAGGAGCGCGAGCAGATCCCGTTCAAACGCTACAAGATCACCGAGGAAGACTGGCGCAACCGCGACAAGTGGGACCTCTACAGCGAAGCGGTGGGCGACATGGTCGACCGCACCAGCACCGAGATCGCGCCGTGGACGCTGGTGGAGGCCAATGACAAGCGCTGGGCGCGGGTGAAGGTGCTGCGCACCATCAATGAGGCGCTGGAAGCGGCGTTTGCCCGGCATAAGAAATGAATCAGCGGCAAGTGCCAGCTTTAAGTTTCAAGTAAAAGCGGCTCGGCGCAGGGCCGCAATTCTTGAAGCTTGTGGCTTGTAGCTTGCCGCTGGGGGGCAACCATGCCCCCCGGGAATGACCTGATGAATTCTTTTCCCGCAACCCGTCCTCGGCCCTGTGCCGCAACCCCTTAGAATCCAGTTACCCCCACCACGGGCCTGATCGAGGACACCATGCACATCACTTCCGGCCGTTGGGTTTTCGGCCTGCTGCTCGCCCTGTTGACCGCGCTGCTATGGGGCATCTTGCCAATCAAGCTCAAGCAGGTACTGCAAGTGATGGACCCGGTGACCGTCACCTGGTACCGCCTTGCGGTGTCCGGTGGGCTGCTGTTCGCCTGGCTGGCGGCCCGTCGACGCCTGCCGTCGTTCGGTCGGCTGGGCGGCAAGGGCAAACTGCTGATGCTGGTCGCCATCGGCGGGCTGCTGGGTAACTATGTGCTGTACCTGATCGGCCTGAAGCTGCTCAGCCCCGGTACCGCGCAGTTGGTGGTGCAACTGGGGCCGGTGTTGTTGCTGGTGGCCAGTGTGTTCGTGTTCAAGGAGCGCTTCAGCCTGGGGCAGGGCATTGGCCTGGTGGTGCTGTTGGCGGGCTTCGGGCTGTTCTTCAACCAGCGCCTGGAAGAATTGCTGACCTCGTTGGGTGCCTACACCACCGGGGTGTTGACCATCCTGTTGGCCACCAGCATCTGGGTGTTCTACGCCCTGAGCCAGAAGCAACTGCTGACGGTGTGGGGTTCGCAGCAGGTGATGATGGTGATGTACCTGGGCTGCGCCCTGCTGCTGACGCCCTGGGTACACCCACTGGAGGCCCTGCAGTTGAGCCCATTGCAGGGTTGGTTGCTGCTGGCGTGCTGCCTCAACACGCTGGTGGCCTATGGCGCCTTCGCCGAAGCCCTGGCGCACTGGGAGGCCTCGCGGGTGAGCGCGACCTTGGCGTTGACGCCTTTGGTCACTTTCATTGCGGTGGCGATCGCGGCCTGGGCCTGGCCGGAATACGTGCATGCCGAGGATATCAATGCGCTGGGGTATCTCGGGGCGGTGACGGTGGTGCTGGGGTCGGCGCTGGTGGCGTTGGGGCCATCGCTGGTGGCGGGGTGGAAGGCGCGGCGGGCGCGGACAGTGCAGGCTCACTGAGCATCGGTGCTGGCTTCATCGCCGGCAAGCCGGCTCCCACAGATTGGACGCGAAACCCTGTGGGAGCCGGCTTGCCGGCGATGAAGCCAGCGCGGTCAATCGATCAGCCCTTGCCGCCTGGCGCCAGCATGTTCTCCGGCCTTACCCACTGGTCGAACTGCTCGTTGGTCAGGTACTTCAACTCCAGTGCCGCCTCGCGCAGGGTCTTGCCTTCGCTGTAGGCCTTCTTGGCAATTTCCGCGGCCTTGTCATAACCGATGTGCGGGTTGAGCGCCGTCACCAGCATCAGCCCGCGCTCCAGGTGCTCGGCCATCTGCTCGGCGTCGGGCTCGATACCGGCCACGCAGTGCTGCTGGAAGTTGCTGCAGCCATCGGCCAGCAGCTCGATCGACTGCAGCAGGTTGTGGATGATCACCGGCTTGAAAACGTTCAACTGCAGGTGACCCTGGCTTGCGGCAAAGCCGATTGCCGCGTCGTTGCCCAGCACCTGGCAGGCCAGCATCGACAGCGCCTCGCACTGGGTCGGGTTGACCTTGCCGGGCATGATCGAGCTGCCGGGCTCGTTGGCCGGCAGGCGGACTTCGGCCAGCCCCGCGCGCGGTCCGGAACCAAGCAGGCGCAGGTCGTTGGCAATCTTCATCAGCGCCACCGCCAGGGTTTTCAGCGCGCCTGCCAGGCTGGTCAGCGGCTCGTGGCCGGCGAGGGCGGCGAACTTGTTCGGTGCGGTGATGAAGGGCAGGCCGGAGAGTGCTGCCAGCTCGGCGGCGATGGCCTCGGCAAAACCATGCGGGGCGTTGAGCCCGGTGCCCACCGCCGTACCGCCCTGGGCCAGCTCGCAGACCGCCGGCAAGGTGGCGCGGATGGCGCGCTGGGCATAGTCGAGCTGGGCGACGAAGGCCGAGACTTCCTGGCCGAAAGTGATCGGTGTGGCGTCCATCATGTGCGTGCGGCCGGTCTTGACCAGCTTCTGGTGGCGCGCCGACAGCTCGGCCAGCCCGGATGACAGCTCGGCGATGGCCGGCAGCAGTTTGTGCTGCACGGCCTGGGCGGCGGCGATGTGCATGGCGGTGGGGAAGCAGTCGTTGGAGCTTTGCGAACGGTTGACGTGATCGTTGGGGTGGACCGGCACCTTGCCGCCACGACCTTTGCCGGCCAGCTCGTTGGCGCGCCCGGCGATCACCTCGTTGACGTTCATGTTGCTCTGGGTGCCGCTGCCGGTCTGCCAGACCACCAGCGGGAATTGATCGTCGTGCTCGCCGTCGAGCACTTCGTCGGCGGCCTGCTCGATCAGCCGGGCGATGTCGGCGGGCAGGTCGCCGTTGCGGTCGTTCACCCGCGCCGCGGCTTTCTTGACCAGCGCCAGGGCGTGCAGCACCGCGAGGGGCATGCGTTCCTTGCCTATGGCGAAGTTGATCAGCGAGCGCTGGGTCTGCGCGCCCCAGTAGGCGTGCTCCGGAACTTCCACCGGGCCCAGGCTGTCTGTCTCGATACGGCTCATGCTGCGCTCACTCCTTTGTAGTCCGAATTCGCAGTTTAGGCCCTGATTCGACCAAGCGGTTCCCACGCTCGTCGTAGCCCTTGAGCACTTCGCCATCACAGCGCAGAATGCTCTACTCTGAGGTACCCGCCTCCCTTTCTTGAAGGAAATGCAATGACCCGTCTCCGTGTCCTCTGTGCCGCCGTAGCCCTGGTCTGTGCCAGCGGCCAGGTACTCGCTGCCACCCCCAGCCACAATGCCGCCGCCGAGAAATTCCTGACCCTGGCCAACGCCGACAAGCTGGGCACGCCGGTGTACATGCAGGTCCAGCAGATGTTCGCCCAGCGCTTCGAGCAGACCAAGGCGCCGGCCTCCAAGAAAACCGTACTCGACAGCTACCAGGCCAAGGCCAACGCCGCCCTGGACAACGCCATCGGCTGGAAGAAGCTCAAGCCGAAGATGGTCGACCTGTATACCGCTACCTTCACCGAGGGCGAGCTGAACGACCTGGTCAAGTTCTACGAGTCGCCGCTGGGCAAGAAAGTCCTGCGCGAAATGCCCAAGGTCACCCAGCAGTCGGCCCAGCTCACCCAGCAGAGCCTCGAGCCTGCGGTACCGGTGGTCAACAAGCTGCTCGACGACATGACCAAGGAACTCGACCCGAACGCCGGCAAGGCCCCGGCCAAGAAGTGAGCCCATCGCGATGAGCATGCAGCAACGCATCGAACAGCAACTGGCGCCGCTGGGCACCGCGCACCTTGAAGTGCTCAACGAAAGCCACATGCACAGCCGTGGCCAGGAGACGCACTACAAGGCGGTGCTGGTCAGCGAGCAGTTCGCCGGGCTGAACAGCGTCAAGCGTCACCAGAAGGTCTACGCCACCATGGCTGAGCTGATGGGCGAGATTCACGCCCTGGCCATTCACACCTACACCCCCGACGAGTGGGCGCAGGTGGGCAGTGCGCCGGCTTCGCCGGTGTGTGCGGGCGGCGGGCACTGAATCCTTTCCGTCGTTCTGGTACACTTCGCGACATTCCCTAGGGGGCCGCTGTGCGGCCCATCGCCGGCAAGCCGGCTCCCACAGGTACGGCGCCTCTCTTGAGGCATGCGCCCGACCTGTGGGAGCCGGCTTGCCGGCGATGGGCTGCGCAGCCGCCCCTTTGTTCTTGTAGACCCCGGTCCGCCCCTTACGAGGGCAACCACCTGGAGATTCAACGCAATGAGCCAACCGATCGTCGTGGCGGCGCTGTACAAGTTCGTCACCCTGGAAGACTACCTCGAGCTGCGCGAGCCGCTGCTCAACGCCATGCTCGAAAACGGCGTCAAAGGCACCCTGCTGCTGGCCCATGAAGGCATCAACGGCACCGTGTCGGCCACCCGTGAAGGCATCGACGGGCTGCTGGCCTGGCTGCGCAACGACCCGCGTCTGGTGGACGTTGACCATAAAGAGTCGTACTGCGACGAGCAGCCGTTCTACCGCACCAAGGTCAAGCTCAAGAAAGAGATCGTCACCCTCGGCGTGCCGGGCGTGGACCCGAACAAGGCAGTGGGCACCTACGTCGATCCGAAAGACTGGAATGCCCTGATCAGCGACCCTGAAGTGCTGCTGATCGACACCCGCAACGACTACGAAGTGGCCATCGGCACCTTCAAGGGCGCCATCGACCCGAAGACCGAGACCTTCCGCGAGTTCCCCGAATACATCAAGGCCAACTTCGACCCCAGCAAGCACAAGAAGGTGGCCATGTTCTGCACCGGTGGCATCCGTTGCGAAAAAGCCTCGAGCTACATGCTCGGTGAGGGCTATGAAGCGGTCTATCATCTCAAGGGCGGCATCCTGAAATACTTCGAGGAAGTACCTCAGGAAGAAAGCCTGTGGGACGGCGACTGCTTCGTCTTCGACAACCGGGTCACCGTGCGTCATGACCTGAGTGAGGGCGAGTACGACCAGTGCCACGCTTGCCGCCACCCGGTCGATGCGAAGGACCGCGAGTCCGAGCACTATTCGCCAGGCGTGAGCTGCCCGCATTGCTGGGACAACCTGAGCGAGAAGACCCGGCGCAGCGCCATCGACCGCCAGAAGCAGATCGAGCTGGCCAAGGCGCGCAACCAGCCGCACCCGATCGGTTTCAACTACAAAGCCGAGGCCTGATGCATGTCCGCACGCCTGCTCTATGTGATGGACCCGATGTGCTCCTGGTGCTGGGGTTTCGCCCCGGTGGCCGAAGCGCTGATCGCCCAGGCGCGCGAGGCCGGTGTCAGCACCCGCCTGGTGCCGGGCGGGTTGCGTACCGGCGGCAGCGCCCTGGACGCCTCGACCCGCAAGTACATCCTCGAGCATTGGCAGGCGGTGCATGACGCCACCGGGCAACCGTTCCGTTTTGAAGACGCGATGCCGGACGGTTTCGTCTACGACACAGAGCCTGCCTGCCGCGCCCTGGTTGCGGCGCGTGAACTGGACGAGCAGCGCGCCTGGCATCTGCTCAAGCTGATCCAGGCGTCGTTCTACCAGCAGGGCGTGGATGTCACCCGCGCCCCGCAACTGGTCGAGCTGGCTGAGCAGGCCGGGTTCGATCGGGAGCTGTTCTCCCTGCGCTTCGCCAGCCACGACACCCGCACCGCCACCACGGCCGACTTCGCCTGGGTGCAGGACCTGGGCATCGCCGGCTTCCCCACGCTGTTGGCCGAGCGCAACGGCCAGTTGGCCTTGCTGACCAATGGCTACCAGCCGCTGGACAGCCTGAAACCCTTGCTCGGCCGTTGGCTGCAGCAGGCTGTTTGTGCTTGACCTGCCCGGGTCGCCAGACCCGGTGCCCGGGAAGCCCCCCGCTGTGCCCGATCGCTTGAGCTGGGCAGAAATCCGCCGCCTGGCCCTGCACCACAAAAAAGCCCTGTGGAGCGCCAACCTGGTGGCCGTGTTCGCCGCCCTGTGCAGTGTGCCGATCCCCTTGCTGCTGCCGTTGCTGGTGGACGAAGTATTGCTAGGGCATGGCGATGCCGCGCTCAAATGGATGAACCACCTGCTGCCCAGCAACTGGCAGGTGGCCGCCGGTTATATCGGCCTGATGCTCTGCGCCACGCTGACCCTGCGCCTGGCAGCGCTGGCCTTCAACGTGGTCCAGGCCAAGCTGTTCGCGGGCCTGGCCAAGGATATCGTCTACCGCCTGCGCATCCGCCTGATCGAGCGGCTCAAGCGTATCTCGCTGCAGGAGTATGAAAGCCTGGGCAGCGGCACGGTGACCACGCACCTGGTCACCGACCTGGATACCCTCGACAAGTTCGTCGGCGAAACCCTCAGCCGGTTCCTGGTGGCGGTGCTGACACTCACCGGCACGGCGGCGATCCTGATCTGGATGCACTGGCAGCTGGCGCTGCTGATCCTGCTGTTCAACCCGCTGGTGATCTACTTCACCGTGCAGTTGGGCAAACGCGTCAAGCACCTGAAAAAACTCGAGAACGACAGCACTGCACGCTTCACCCAGGCGTTGACCGAAACCCTCGATGCCATCCAGGAGATCCGCGCTGGCAACCGCCAGGGCTATTTCCTCGGCCGCCTTGGCCTGCGGGCCCGCGAGGTGCGCGACTACGCTGTCGCTTCGCAGTGGAAAAGCGATGCCAGTGGCCGCGCCAGCGGGCTCTTGTTCCAGTTCGGCATCGACATCTTCCGTGCCGCCGCCATGCTCACCGTGCTGTTCTCCGACCTGTCCATCGGCCAGATGCTGGCGGTGTTCAGCTACCTGTGGTTCATGATCGGCCCGGTGGAGCAACTGCTCAACCTGCAGTACGCCTACTACGCCGCAGGTGGCGCCCTGAGCCGGCTCAACGAGCTGCTGGCGCGCGCCGACGAGCCGCAGTACCCGGCGGCCAGCGACCCGTTTGCCGGGCGTGAAACGGTGGGTATCGAGGTGCGTGACCTGCGTTTTGCCTATGCCGAAGAACCGGTGCTGGACCAGTTGAACCTGTCCATCGCCCCGGGTGAGAAGGTGGCGATCGTCGGCGCCAGTGGTGGTGGCAAGAGCACCCTGGTGCAACTGTTGCTGGGGCTGTACAGCGCTCAGGCCGGGACCATCCGCTTTGGCGGTGCCAGCCTTCAGGAAATCGGCCTGGAGACCCTGCGCGAGCACGTCGCGGTGGTGCTGCAGCACCCATCGCTGTTCAACGACAGCGTGCGTGCCAACCTGACCATGGGCCGCGACTGCTGCGACGACGCCTGCTGGCAAGCGCTGCGCATCGCCCAGCTGGATGCCACCATCGCGGCACTCCCCCAGGGCCTGGACAGCGTGGTCGGTCGATCCGGGGTGCGCCTGTCCGGCGGCCAGCGTCAGCGCCTGGCGATTGCGCGCATGGTGCTGGCCGAGCCCAAGGTGGTGATTCTCGACGAGGCCACCTCGGCGCTGGATGCCGCCACCGAGTACAACCTGCACCTGGCCCTGGCGCGTTTCCTCAGCGGGCGCACCACGCTGATCATCGCCCATCGACTGTCGGCGGTGAAACAGGCCGACCGGGTGCTGGTGTTCGATGGCGGGCATGTGGCCGAGGATGGCGACCACCAGCAACTGATCGCCGAAGGTGGCTTGTACGCCAAACTGTACGGGCATCTGCAGCAGACCTGAAAAAACAGCCGCAAGTGGCAAGCCTCAAGCGGCAAGATAAACGCGTGCGCTTTTTCTTGTCGCTTGAGGCTTGTCGCTTGTCGCTGCTTCATGGCAAATGGCCTACGCTGTGCTGTGTCTAGGTCGATTCGTGCCTTATCTGCCGCCGTGACAGGGACTACATGAAGGGAAATCGGACTCTCGAAGCGCCAAGGCTGCTGGGCATCATCTGGCCTTTCGTCGCCGTTGTGGTCTTCCAGGTACTGCTGGGCAGCCTCAGCCTCTATGCGTTGTCCTCGGTACGCGCCTACGTGGCGGGGGAAAGCCTGTGGTCCAAGGCGCAGAAAGACGCCATCTACTACCTGAGCCTGTATGCCGACGACCGGCATCCGCTGACCTACCAACGCTATCGTCAGGCTATTCTGGTGCCCCAGGGCGACCACAACCTGCGCCTGGCGCTCGACCGGCCGGAGCCAGACATCGAGGCCGCGCGCAAGGGCATCCTGCAGGGCGGCAACCACCCGGACGATGTCGCCCGGATCATCTGGTTCTACCGCAACTTTCGCAACATCAGCTACATGCAGACCGCCATCGATTACTGGGATATCGGCGACGACTACTTGCGCCAGCTCGATGTGCTGGCCGGCGAAATGCGCGAGGGCTTTGTCGGCGGTGCTGTCGACGCCGGCCAGGTGGCGCAATGGAAGGCCCGCATCGTCGCCATCAACGATGGCGTGACCCCGGCGGCCAAGGCCTTCAGCGATGCCCTGGGCGAGGGCTCGCGGGCGCTGCTCAAAGTGCTGATGCTCACCAACCTGATCACTGCGCTGTTCCTCATCGTCATGGCCTGGCTGCGCTCAAGCAAGCTGCTGGCCCAGCGCCAGGCGTTCGCCAGTGCCTTGCAGGAAGAGCGGGAGCGGGCGCAGGTAACCCTCGAATCGATCGGCGATGCGGTGATCACCACCGACGTCGATGGCTGTATCACCTTCATGAATCCCGCTGCCGAGCAGCTGACGCACTGGCAGGCCGCCCAGGCCGAGGGCCTGCCACTGGCGGCGTTGTTCAGCCTGCTCGACGAGAACGCCGAGAAGGACAGCCGGACCCTGGTCGAGCAGGTGCTCAGCGGCAGCCTCAAGGGCAGCGACGAACATGCCCGGTTGATCCAGCGCCTGGATGGCAGCACGGTGTCCATCAACCTGGTGGGTTCGCCGATACTCACCGACGGCCAGGTCAGCGGCATCGTCGTGGTGCTCCACGACATGACCCAGGAGCGTCAATACATCGCCAACCTGTCCTGGCAGGCGACCCATGACGCCCTCACCGGGCTGGCCAACCGCCGCGAATTCGAATATCGCCTGGAGCAGGCGCTCAACAGCCTGATGCGCCAGGCGGGGCGCCACTCGCTGATGTTCCTCGACCTCGACCAGTTCAAGCTGGTCAACGACACCTCTGGCCATGCCGCCGGCGACGAGTTGCTGCGGCATATCTGCGCGGTGCTTCAGTCGGGCCTGCGCGAGGGTGACACCCTGGCGCGCCTGGGCGGCGACGAATTCGGCGTATTGCTGGAGAACTGCCCGCCGGAGCAGGCCGAGCGCATTGCCGAGCAGTTGCGCCAGGTGGTGCAAAGCCTGCATTTCGTGTGGAAGGGCCGGCCATTCGTCACCACCGTGAGTATTGGTCTGGTGCATATCGCCCAGGCGCCGAGCACCCTGGAGGCGTCGCTGCGGGCTGCCGACATGGCCTGCTACATGGCCAAGGAGAAAGGACGCAACCGGGTCCAGGTGTATCACGCCGACGACAGCGAGCTGTCCATGCGCTTTGGCGAGATGGCCTGGATCCAGCGCCTGCATGTGGCGCTGGAGGAGAACCGCTTCTGCCTGTACGCCCAGGAAATCGCCCCCCTGCAAGGGCAGGAAGGCCCCGGCCATATCGAGATCCTGCTGCGTCTGCACGATGAAAGTGGCCGCACCATCCTGCCCAACAGCTTCATCCCTGCGGCCGAGCGCTACGGGTTGATGACGGCCCTCGATCGCTGGGTGGTACGCAGTGTGTTCCAGGTGATCCGCCAATGCCTGGACGAGGGGCGCGAAGGGCCGTTGGCCCTGTGCGCGATCAACCTGTCGGGGGCGAGTATCGGTGACGACAACTTCCTCGAATACCTGCAACGGCTGTTTGGCGAGTTCGATATCCCGCCACGGCTCATCTGTTTTGAAATAACCGAGACCAGCGCAATTGCCAATCTTGGAAGCGCAATTCGATTCATCAATGAATTGAAAGGGCTGGGCTGCAAGTTCTCCCTCGATGACTTCTGCGCCGGGATGTCGTCATTCGCCTATTTGAAACATTTGCCAGTAGACTTCCTGAAGATCGACGGAAGTTTTGTCAAAGACATGCTCGACGATCCGATCAATCGGGCTATGGTTGAGGTGATCAATCACATCGGTCATGTGATGGGCAAGCGCACCATCGCCGAGTTCGTCGAGACGCCGTTGATCGAACAGGCTTTGCAGGAAATCGGCGTGGATTACGCCCAGGGTTATCTCATCGAGCGGCCGCAGGTGTTCACCTGCGACAGCCTGCAGCGCCAACGGATTGCCGCGAGACCCCTGTTGCACCGGGCGCCGGGGACCTTTCGCTGAATACAGCCCGGGAATCACAGGGAATCAAGGAGCTGACAGTGATTGATTCATTCATAAGGATCGGACCCTTGATGGATCCGGCCAGTTATCCGGATTGGGCCCAGCAACTGATCGAGGATTGCCGCGAAAGCAAGCGCAGGGTGGTCGAGCATGAGTTCTACCAGCGCCTGCGCGATGGTCAGCTGCGCCCGGCGACCGTGCGCCAGTACCTGATCGGCGGTTGGCCGGTGGTCGAGCAGTTCTCGCTGTACATGGCTCACAACCTCACCAAGACCCGCTACGGGCGCCACGCCGGTGAAGACATGGCGCGGCGCTGGCTGATGCGCAATATCCGCGTCGAACTCAACCATGCCGACTACTGGGTGCACTGGTGCCAGGCCCACGGTATTCACCTGCACGAGTTGCAGGCGCAGGAAGTGCCGCCAGAGCTCAACGGCCTCAACGACTGGTGCTGGCGGGTCTGCGCCACCGAGTCACTGGCCATCGCCATGGCCGCCACCAACTACGCCATCGAAGGTGCCACAGGCGAGTGGTCGGCGGTGGTCTGCGCGAATGATACTTACGCCCAAGGTTTCCCCGACGAAACCCGCAAGCGCGCGATGAAGTGGCTGAAGATGCACGCCCAGTATGATGATGCGCACCCGTGGGAAGCGCTGGAGATCATCTGCACCCTGGCGGGGGAGAACCCTACGCTGGGGCTGCGCACCGAACTGCGCCGGGCGATCTGCAAGAGCTACGACTGCATGTTCCTGTTCCTGGAGCGTTGCATGCAGCTGGAAGGGCGCCAGCAAGGGCGTGTGCGCCCGGCGCTGGCGGCGGGCTGAGGATCGTTGTTGGGTTTGCAGGCCTAATCGCCGGCAAGCCGGCTCCCACGGGATCGCATAAACCCTGTGGGAGCCGGCTTGCCGGCGAAAGGCCGCACCGCGGCCCCGGCAATCCAGGGTTTATTGCGCGTTCAGCGCTTGGCCGTTCACTTCCTTGCTATCTGGCCCCATCAGGTACAGATACACCGGCATGATCTCTTCGGGCAGCGGATTGTTCTGCGGATTCTCGCTCGGGTAGGCCTGTGCCCGCATCGCCGTGCGCGTGGCGCCCGGGTTGATGCTGTTGGCGCGTACCGGCGCCACACCTTCCAGCTCGTCGGCCAGGGTCTGCATCAGCCCTTCGGTGGCGAACTTCGACACGCCATAGGCGCCCCAGTAGGCCCGGCCCTTGCGCCCGACGCTGCTGGAGGTGAACACCACCGAGGCGTCGTCCGACAGCTTGAGCAGCGGCAGCAGGGTGCTGGTGAGCATGAAGGTGGCGTTGACGTTGATGTGCATCACCCGCATGAAGTTGTCGCCCGACAGCTGCTCCATCGGCGTGCGCGGGCCGATGATCGAGGCGTTGTTGAGCAGGCCGTCGAGGCGGCCGAACTGCTCCTCGATCATCACCGCCAGTTCGTCGTACTGGTGCGGCAGGGCGGTTTCCAGGTTGAACGGGATGACCGCTGGTTGCGGATGGCCGGCGGCTTCGATCTGGTCGTAGACCTCGTTGAGGTTGGCTTCGGTCTTGCCCAGCAGCAGGACCGTGGCGCCCAGGGCGGCATAGGCCTTGGCGGCGGCGGCGCCGATGCCGCGACCGGCGCCGGTGACCAGGATGATCCGGCCTTTGAGCAGGTCGGGGCGGGCGGTGTAGTCGAACATAGGTCTGTCCTTGGATATGAGCTGCAAGCTATAAGCGGCAAGCTACAAGAGAAAGCGGATCAGTGTTGGAGCGGCTCTTTCTTGAGGCTTGAAGCTTGACGCTGCGACTTGAAATCAGCAGCCGCACAGCGCGCTGTCGATCACCTTGCGCAGCTCCAGCGGGTGGTCCACCACCACATCGGCGCCCCAGTTGTTGGGGTTGTCCTGTGGATGAATATAGCCATAGCGCACGGCGGCGGTGCGGGTGCCGGCATCGCGGCCAGACTCGATATCGCGCAGGTCGTCACCGACGAACAGCACGCTGGCCGGGTCCAGGTTCAGCGTCTTGCAGGCGAGGATCATCGGCTCCGGGTCGGGCTTGCTGCGCTTCACGTGCTCGGGGCAGATCAGCAGCGCCGAGCGCTCGGCCAGGCCCAGGCGCTGCATGATCGGCTCGGCGAAACGCACCGGCTTGTTGGTGACCACGCCCCACAGCAGGTTGCCGCGCTCGATGTCGGCCAAAAGCTCGGCCATGCCGTCGAACAGCTTGCTGTGCACCGCGCAGTCGCGCTGGTAGCGCTCGAGGAACTCCTGGCGCAGGGCCTCGAAGCCGTCGGCGTCCGGGTCCATGGCGAAGGTTGCGGCCACCATGGCGCGGGCGCCGCCGGAAATCTCGTCGCGGATGCGCGCGTCGTCGATGGCCGGCAGGCCGCGATCGGCAAGCATCGCCTGGCAGATGGCGATGAAGTCCGGCGCGGTGTCCAGCAGGGTGCCATCCATGTCGAAGAGTACTGCTCGCAGGCGCATGCTCATTCCTCGCGCAGGGTCTGGATCATGTAGTTGACGTCGACGTCGTTGTTCAGCTTGTAGTGCTTGGTCAGCGGGTTGTAGGTGAGGCCGATGATGTCCTTCACTTCCAGGCCGGCAGCGCGGCTCCAGGCGCCCAGTTCGGAGGGGCGGATGAACTTCTTGAAGTCATGGGTGCCGCGCGGCAGCATCTTGAGGATGTACTCGGCGCCGACGATGGCCAGCAGGTAGGCCTTGGGGTTGCGGTTGATGGTCGAGAAGAACACCTGGCCGCCGGGCTTGACCATGCGGTAGCAGGCGCGGATCACCGAGGACGGGTCGGGCACGTGCTCGAGCATTTCAAGGCAGGTGACCACGTCGAACTGCTGGGGCATTTCCTCGGCCAGGGCCTCGGCGGTGATCTGCCGGTATTCGACTTCGACGCCGGACTCCAACTGGTGCAACTGGGCCACCGCCAGCGGTGCCTCGCCCATGTCGATACCGGTGACGGTGGCGCCGCGCTGGGCCATCGCTTCACTGAGGATGCCGCCGCCGCAGCCGACGTCGAGCACTTTCTTGCCAGCCAGGCTGACTCGTTCGTCGATCCAGTTGACGCGCAACGGGTTGATGTCGTGCAGGGGCTTGAACTCGCTTTCGCGGTCCCACCAGCGGTGGGCCAGGGCTTCGAACTTGGCGATTTCGGCGTGGTCGACGTTGCTCATCTGAACAGTCCTCTGAAACTTCGATAAAGAGTGTCACGGGGCGGCAGCCGTGGCTGCCAGCCAGTCATTCGTTGCGCCCGCCGATGCGGGTTCCCCAGGCGCGGGCCGTGGCGGCCAGGGCCTGCTCGTCCATCCGCGTCAGGTGGCGGTCCTGCACCAGGGGGTGGCCGGCGACCCAGACGTCCTTGACGCAGTCGCGGCCGGTGGCGTAGATCAGTTGCGAAACCGGGTCGTGCACGGGTTGCTGGGCCAGGCCGGACAGGTCGAACACGGCCAGGTCGGCGGCCTTGCCCGGCTCCAGTGAGCCGGTCACGTCCTCAAGGCCCAGCGCCCGGGCGCCATTGAGCGTGGCCATGCGCAGTGCCCGGTGGGCATCCAGGGCGGTGGCGCTGCCGGCGACGGCCTTGGCCAGCAGGGCGGCGGTGCGGGTTTCGCCGAGCAGGTCGAGGTCGTTGTTGCTGGCCGCGCCATCGGTACCGACGGCCACGTTCACGCCGGCCTGCCACAGGCGCTCCACCGGGCAGAAGCCGCTGGCCAGCTTGAGGTTGGATTCCGGGCAGTGGACCACGCTGGTGTTGCTTTCTACCAGCAGCGCCAAGTCTTCGTCGCTGACCTGGGTCATGTGCACCGCCTGCAGGTTGGGGCCGAGCAGGCCCAGGCGAGCAAGGCGCGCCAGCGGGCGCTCGCCGGTGTCGTTGAGCGCCTGCTCGACTTCACTGGCGGTCTCGTGGATGTGCATGTGCAGCGGCGCGTCGAGCTGGTCGGCGATGATGCGGATCTTTTCCAGGTTCTGGTCACTGACCGTGTAGGGCGCGTGCGGGCCGAGGGCGATGCTGATGCGCGGGTGGTGGCGCAGGTCGCCGAACAGCTCGATGGCCAGCTGCAGGCCTTCTTCCGGGGTGCGTGCGCCAGGGATCGGGAAGTCCAGCAGGGGCACGGCGATCTGTGCGCGGATGCCACTGCGGTGCACGCGGTCACAGGCTTCGCGGGGGAAGAAATACATGTCGGCGAAGCAGGTGATGCCGCCCTTGAGCTGCTCGGCGATGGCCAGGTCGGTGCCGTCGCGCACGAATGCTTCGTCGACCCAGCGCCCCTCCGCCGGCCAGATGTGCTCCTGGAGCCAGGTCATCAACGGCAGGTCGTCGGCCAGCCCGCGGAACAGGCTCATGGCGGCATGGCCGTGGGCATTGACCAGCCCGGGGCTGAGCAGGCAGTCGGGCAGCTCGCGCACCTCGTTTGCCCGGGGTGCCCGCTCGCGCGGGCCGAGCCAGGCGATCAGGCCGTCGCGAATGCCCAGCGCGTGCCCCGTCAGCACCACCCCCGCCGGCTCCACGGGCACCAGCCATTGCGGTACGAGCAGCAGGTCGAGAGGGGGAGTGGCGGTGGGCATGCGCGGCATATACCTGGGTCGGTTCGGCTAAACGCGCAGTATACCCGAGCGTCCGGGGCTGAGGGTCGCTATAATCGCCGGCTTTTGATGCCAGGGCGACGGGGAGAGGCGATGCGCGAGCAACTTTTGGCGGCGGAGACGGTGACGGGCATCCAGTGGCGCGACGGCGCGTTGCACCTGCTCGACCAGCGCCTGCTGCCGCTCGAGCAGCATTGGCTGACCTGCACCGACGTTGCGGCGGTGGTCGAGGCGATCGGCGACATGGCCGTGCGCGGCGCTTCGGCAATCGGCATCTGCGCCGCCTACGGGCTGGTGCTGGCGTTGCGTCAGCGGCTGGCGGAAGGCGACGGCTGGGAAGAGGCCCTGGAAGAAGACTTCATGATGCTGGGCGAGGCGCGCCCGACGCCGGCCAATCTGTTCTGGGCGCTCAACCGAATGCGCGAACGCCTGCAGCGCCTTCGCCCCGATGAGGACGTGCTGGCGGCGTTGGAGGCCGAGGCGGTCGCCATCCATGAAAGCGATCGGGAGGCCAACCTGACCATGGCCCAGTTCGGTGTCGAGCAGATCCGCAAGCACCAGGGCAGCGAGCAGGTGCTGCTGACCCATGGCAATGCCGGGGCGCTGGCCAGCGGTGGTTTCGGTACCGCGCTGGGGGTGATCCGGGGTGCGGCGCTGGAAGGCATGGTCGAGCGGGTCTACGCCTGTGAATCGCGCCCGTGGTTGCAGGGCTCGCGCCTGACGGCCTGGGAGTTGGCTGCCGATGGCGTGCCGGTGACTGTGGTCGCCGATTCTGCCGCCGGGCACCTGATGAAGGTCAAGGGCATTACCTGGGTGGTGGTCGGTGCCGACTGTATCGCCGCCAATGGCGACGTGGCGGCGAAGATCGGCACCTATCAGATGGCCGTCACGGCGATGCACCATGGCTTGCGCTTCATGGTGGTGGCGCCGAGCACCAGCATCGACCTGAACCTGGCCACGGGCGAAGACATCCCGCTGGAAGTGCGCGGTGAAGAGGAGCTGCTGGAGGTGGAAGGCATCCAGGTGACGGCCGATGTCGAGGCCTACAACCCGGTGGTGGATGTCACCCCGGCCGACCTGATCGATGTGATCGTTACCGAAAGGGGCGTCGTCGAGCGCCCGGATACCGCGAAAATCGCCCAGTTGATGTGCCGCAAACGCCTGCATTGAGGAGTTTTCAGCAGCTTCGCCCTCTCCAAACGGATGGGGCTGTTGCGGGGCACGGCGGCATCCTGCCATATCTCCCATGCGCCCAGCCTTTGTGGTAACATCCGGCAGTTTCCAAGGCCGCTCGTTGAAGCGGCCTTCATTGCGCAGATCCATGGTACAACTCATTGATTTGTCGTATGTCGTCGCACCCCTATGCGCTGCGGCGGCGAGCTTCGTTCGTCCTTCGAGGGATCAGGCGAAGTTTCACCAGAAAAAGGAATCAGGCTTCTCATGGGCGAACTGGCCAAAGAAATCCTCCCGGTCAATATCGAAGACGAACTGAGACAGTCTTACCTCGACTACGCGATGAGCGTGATTGTCGGGCGAGCGCTGCCCGATGCGCGTGACGGCTTGAAGCCCGTGCATCGTCGCGTTCTGTATGCGATGAGCGAACTGGGCAACGACTGGAACAAGCCGTACAAGAAATCCGCCCGTGTGGTCGGTGACGTGATCGGTAAGTACCACCCCCACGGCGACACAGCCGTGTACGACACCATCGTGCGTATGGCGCAGCCGTTCTCGCTGCGTTACCTGCTGGTCGATGGCCAGGGCAACTTCGGTTCGGTGGACGGCGACAACGCCGCGGCCATGCGATACACCGAAGTGCGCATGTCCAAGCTGGCCCACGAGCTGCTGGCCGACCTGCACAAAGAGACCGTCGATTGGGTGCCCAACTACGACGGCACCGAGCAGATCCCGGCGGTCATGCCGACCCGTATCCCCAATCTGCTGGTCAACGGTTCCAGCGGTATCGCCGTGGGCATGGCCACCAACATTCCGCCGCACAACCTGGGCGAAGTGATCGATGGCTGCCTGGCACTGATCGACAACTCCGATATCACGGTCGATGAGCTGATGCAGTTCATCCCGGGCCCGGACTTCCCGACGGCCGGCCAGATCAACGGTCGCCAGGGCATCATCGAGGCCTATCGCACCGGCCGTGGCCGCATTTATATGCGTGCCCGCTCCGAGATCGAAGACATCGACAAGGTCGGTGGTCGCCAGCAGATCGTCATCACCGAGCTGCCTTACCAGCTGAACAAGGCGCGTCTGATCGAAAAGATCGCCGAGCTGGTGAAAGAGAAGAAGATCGAAGGCATCACCGAGCTGCGCGACGAGTCCGACAAGGACGGCATGCGCATCGTCATCGAGCTGCGTCGCGGCGAGGTGCCGGAAGTGGTGCTCAACAACCTCTACCAGCAGACCCAGCTGCAGAGCGTGTTCGGCATCAACATCGTTGCCCTGATCGACGGTCGCCCGCGCCTGCTCAACCTCAAGGACCTGCTCGAAGCCTTCGTCCGTCACCGCCGCGAAGTGGTGACCCGGCGTACCGTGTTCGAGCTGCGCAAGGCCCGCGAGCGTGGCCACATCCTTGAAGGCCAGGCTGTCGCGCTGTCCAACATCGACCCGGTCATCGCCCTGATCAAGGCTTCGCCGACGCCTTCCGAGGCCAAGGAAGCGCTGGTTGCCATGGCCTGGGAATCCAGCGCCGTGCAGGTGATGGTCGAGCGCGCCGGTGCCGAGTCGTGCCGCCCGGAAGACCTGCCGGAGCAATACGGCCTGCGCGAAGGCAAGTACTACCTGTCGCCGGAACAGGCCCAGGCCATTCTCGACCTGCGCCTGCACCGCCTGACTGGCCTGGAGCACGAGAAGCTGCTGGCCGAGTATCAGGAGATTCTCGAGCAGATCGGCGAGCTGATCCGCATCCTCAGCAGCGCCGAGCGCCTGATGGAAGTGATCCGCGAAGAGCTCGAAGCGATTCGCGCCGAGTACGGCGATGCCCGTCGCACCGAGATCCTCAATGCCAGCCATGACCTCAACTACGGCGACATGATCCCGGAAGAAGAGCGCGTGGTGACCATCTCCCACGGTGGTTATGCCAAGACCCAGCCGCTGTCCGCGTACCAGGCCCAGCGCCGTGGTGGCAAGGGCAAGTCGGCTACCGGCGTAAAGGACGAGGACTACGTCGAACACCTGCTGGTCGCCAACAGCCACGCCACCCTGTTGCTGTTCTCCAGCAAGGGCAAGGTGTACTGGAAGAAAACCTACGAAATCCCAGAGGCTTCCCGCGCCGCTCGCGGTCGTCCGCTGGTCAACCTGCTGCCGCTGGAAGAAGGTGAGCGCATCACCGCCATGCTGCAGATCGACCTGGAGGCGCTGCAGCAGCACGCAGATCCTGAGGAAGAGCTGGAGGACAGCGACGACAGCGTGATCGAAGGCGAGCTGGTGGAAGTCGAGGAGGTCGACGAGGAAGACGGTGACACGCCAGAGTGGGTTGCCGAAGCGACAGGCGCTTACATCTTCATGGCCACCGCCTCCGGTACCGTCAAGAAGACCCCGCTGGTGCAGTTCGCCCGTCCGCGCTCCAATGGCCTGATCGCCCTGAAGCTCAAAGAGGGTGACACCCTGATCGCCGCGGCCATCACCGACGGCGCCAAGGAAGTCATGATGTTCTCCGACGCCGGCAAGGTGATCCGTTTCGCCGAGAGCGTCGTGCGCGAAATGGGCCGTACCGCCCGTGGCGTGCGTGGCATGAAACTGGGCAAAGGGCAGCAGATCATCTCGATGCTGATCCCGGAGTCCGGCGCGCAGATCCTCACCGCCTCCGAGCGTGGCTTCGGCAAGCGTACCCCGCTGTCCAAGTTCCCGCGTCGCGGTCGTGGTGGCCAGGGCGTGATCGCCATGGGTACCAAGGGGCGCAACGGCCTGCTTGTCGGCGCTATCCAGGTACAGGAAGGCGAAGAGATCATGCTGATCTCCGACCAGGGCACGCTGGTGCGCACGCGGGTTGGCGAGGTGTCCAGCCTGAGCCGTAACACCCAGGGTGTGACGCTGATCAAGCTGGCTGCCGACGAGACGTTGGTGGGCCTGGAGCGAATCCAGGAGCCATCCGAGGACGAACTCGATGATGTGATCGAGACGGGCGAGGAGGGCGTACCGCTCGACGCGGTGGATGCCGCTGACGAGGACAGTGCCGGCGCTGAAGAGGCGCAGCAAGAGTAAGCAAGTGCAACAACCCGAACGGGGCGACCAAGGTCGCCCCGTTTGACTGATTAGCGTCGGCAGCGTCCTGAAGGGCGGTGCAATGCCCTGTGGCAGCGGGTTTGCCCGCGAAGGCGCCGATGCGGTGCAAGCCCCGGCCATGCCGGGGTTCGCGGGTGAACCCGCTCCCACAGGGGGCTGTGCAGTATCGAAGATTGCAGATTTGTACTATTTGGCAGAGCGAGAGTGGATGTGAGCAAACGAGCCTTTAACTTCTGCGCAGGCCCCGCCGCGCTTCCTGATGCCGTCCTGCAGCGTGCCCAGGCAGAAATGCTGGACTGGGGCGGCAAGGGTCTGTCGGTGATGGAAATGAGCCATCGCAGCGACGACTACGTGGCCATCGCCGAGAAGGCCGAGCAGGACCTGCGTGACTTGCTGTCCGTCCCCTCCAACTACAAGGTGCTGTTCCTGCAGGGTGGCGCCAGCCAGCAGTTCGCCGAGATCCCGCTGAACCTGCTGCCGGAAAACGGCACTGCGGACTATGTCGAGACCGGTATCTGGTCGAAAAAGGCCATCGAGGAAGCACGTCGCTTCGGCAACGTCAATGTCGCCGCCAGCGCCAAGCCCTACGACTACCTGGCCATCCCGGGCCAGAACGAGTGGCAGCTGAGCAAGAACGCCGCCTACCTGCACTACGCCTCCAACGAGACTATCGGTGGCCTGCAGTTCGACTGGGTGCCCGAGGCCGGTGACGTGCCGCTGGTGGTCGACATGTCCTCCGACATCCTCTCGCGCCCGATCGACGTGTCGCAGTTCGGCCTGATCTACGCCGGTGCGCAGAAGAACATCGGCCCGAGCGGCCTGGTGGTGGTGATCGTGCGTGAAGACCTGTTGGGGCGTGCCCGCAGCAGCTGCCCGACCATGCTCGACTACAAGGTTTCGGCTGATAACGGCTCGATGTACAACACCCCGGCCACCTATTCCTGGTACCTCTCGGGCCTGGTGTTCGAGTGGCTCAAGGAGCAGGGTGGCGTCGAGGCCATGGAGCAGCGCAACCGGGCGAAGAAGGACCGTCTCTACGGCTTCATCGACTCCAGCGAGTTCTACACCAACCCGATCAGCGTCAATGCCCGTTCGTGGATGAACGTGCCGTTCCGCCTGGCCGACGAGCGTCTGGACAAGGCCTTCCTGGCCGGCGCCGACGCCCGTGGCCTGCTGAACCTCAAAGGCCACCGCTCGGTTGGCGGCATGCGCGCCTCGATCTACAACGCCCTGGGCCTGGAAGCGGTCGAGGCGTTGGTGGGTTACATGGCTGAATTCGAGAAGGAGCACGGCTGATGTCCGAGCAGGAACTCAAGGCTCTGCGCGTACGCATCGACAGCCTCGACGAGAAGATCCTCGAGCTGATCAGCGACCGCGCGCGCTGCGCCGAAGAAGTGGCGCGGGTCAAGACCGCCTCGCTGGCCGAAGGCGAGAAGCCGGTGTTCTATCGCCCTGAGCGCGAAGCTGCCGTGCTCAAGCGCGTGATGGAGCGCAACAAGGGCCCGCTGGGCAACGAAGAGATGGCGCGGTTGTTCCGCGAGATCATGTCGTCGTGCCTGGCGCTTGAAGAGCCGTTGAAGATCGCCTACCTCGGCCCCGAGGGGACCTTCACCCAGGCCGCGGCCATGAAGCACTTCGGCCATGCCGTGATCAGTCGCCCGATGGCGGCCATCGACGAAGTGTTCCGCGAAGTGGCGGCCGGTGCCGTCAACTTCGGCGTGGTGCCGGTGGAGAACTCCACCGAAGGTGCGGTCAGCCATACCCTGGACAGCTTCCTCGAGCACGACATGGTGATCTGCGGTGAGGTCGAGCTGCGCATCCACCATCACCTGCTGGTGGGCGAGAACACCAAGACCGACAGCATCACTCGTATCTACTCCCACGCCCAGTCGCTGGCCCAGTGCCGCAAGTGGCTGGACGCGCATTACCCGAATGTCGAGCGCGTGGCGGTTTCGAGCAACGCCGAGGCAGCCAAGCGGGTCAAGGGTGAGTGGAACTCGGCGGCGATCGCCGGCGACATGGCGGCGAACCTGTATGGCCTGACCCGCCTGGCCGAGAAGATCGAGGACCGCCCGGACAACTCCACGCGCTTCCTGATGATCGGTAACCAGGAAGTGCCGCCGACCGGCGACGACAAGACGTCGATCATCGTGTCCATGAGCAACAAGCCGGGCGCGCTGCACGAGCTGCTGGTGCCCTTCCATGAGAACGGCATCGATCTGACGCGCATCGAGACCCGTCCGTCGCGCAGTGGCAAGTGGACCTACGTGTTCTTCATCGACTTCGTCGGCCATCACCGCGATCCGCTGATCAAGGCGGTGCTCGAGCAGATCAGCCAGGAGGCTGTGGCGCTGAAGGTGTTGGGCTCTTATCCGAAAGCGGTGCTTTGATCGATTTTGCTGGGGCCGCTTTGCGGCCCATCGCCGGCAAACCGGCTCCCACAAAGATCGGTGTGTCGCCGGCCCTGTGGGAGCTGGCTTGCCAGCGATGGGTTGCGCAGCAGCCCCCTGCGGTCTCACTGACTGGCATGTTTTTGAACAGGGTTCGCGCTCGTGGTTAATGCTGTAACAAATAATCCCGTTCCACTGATCAACCGCCTGGTTGTCGTCGGCCTCGGCCTGATCGGTGGCTCTTTCGCCAAAGGCCTGCGCGAGAGCGGCCTGTGTCGCGAAGTGGTCGGTGTCGATCTGGATGCCGAATCGCGCAAGCAGGCGGTAGTGCTGGGTGTGGTCGATCGCTGTGAGGCCGACCTGGCTGCGGCCTGTGTCGGTGCCGACGTGATCCAGCTGGCCGTGCCGATCCTGGCCATGGAGAAGGTTCTGGCGCGCCTGGCGCAGCTCGACCTTGGCAATGCGGTCATTACCGATGTCGGCAGCGCCAAGGGCAATGTCGTGCGCGCCGCCCGTGAGGCTTTCGCCGCGGGCCTGTCGCGCTTTGTCCCGGGCCACCCGATCGCCGGTTCCGAGCAGAGCGGGGTGGAGGCTTCCAATGCCGCGCTGTTCCGCCGGCACAAGGTCATTCTCACGCCATTGGCTGAAACCGACCCCGCTGCCCTGGCCCTGGTCGATCGGCTGTGGCGCGCGCTGGACGCCGATGTCGAGCACATGCCGGTGGAGCGCCACGACGAAGTGCTGGCTGCCACCAGTCACCTGCCACACCTGCTGGCATTCGGCCTGGTCGACTCGCTGGCCAAGCGCAATGAAAACCTGGACATCTTCCGGTACGCTGCGGGGGGCTTCCGCGATTTCACGAGAATCGCCGGCAGCGACCCGATCATGTGGCATGACATCTTCCTCGCCAACCGGGAAGCGGTCCTGCGTACTCTCGATACATTTCGCAGCGACCTCGACGCCTTGCGCGACGCGGTCGATGCTGGAGACGGGCACCAACTGCTGGGTGTGTTCACCCGCGCCCGGGTTGCCCGCGAGCATTTCAGTAAAATCCTTGCCCGCCGGGCCTATGTGGACGCTATGAACGCCAACGACCTGATTTTCCTGGCCCAACCTGGTGGCCGCGTATCCGGACGGATTCGCGTACCGGGCGACAAATCGATTTCCCACCGTTCGATCATGCTCGGCTCCCTGGCCGAAGGCACCACCGAAGTCGAAGGCTTCCTCGAAGGTGAAGATGCGCTTGCCACTTTGCAGGCATTCCGTGACATGGGTGTGGTCATCGAGGGCCCGCAACATGGCCGCGTGACCATTCACGGTGTCGGCCTGCATGGCCTGAAGCCGCCGCCTGGCCCGCTCTATGTCGGTAACTCCGGCACCTCGATGCGCCTGCTCTCGGGCCTGCTGGCCGGCCAGCCGTTCGACGTGACCATGACCGGCGACGCCTCGCTGTCCAAGCGCCCGATGAACCGCGTGGCCAACCCGCTGCGCGAAATGGGCGCAGTGGTCGAAACCGGTCCGGAAGGGCGTCCGCCGCTGACCATCCGTGGCGGCGCCAAGCTCAAAGCCCTGACCTACACGCTGCCGATGGCCAGTGCCCAGGTTAAGTCCTGCCTGCTGCTGGCGGGCCTGTACGCCGAAGGCACCACCACCGTCACCGAGCCGGCTCCGACCCGTGACCACACCGAGCGCATGCTGCGTGGCTTCGGCTACTCGGTTGCGTCGAATGGCCCGGTCGCCTCGCTGCAGTCCGGCGGCAAGCTCACCGCGACCCGTATCGAAGTGCCAGCGGACATCTCTTCCGCGGCGTTCTTCCTGGTGGCCGCTTCGATCGCCGAAGGTTCCGAGCTGGTCCTGGAGCATGTCGGCATCAACCCGACCCGTACCGGCGTGATCGACATCCTGCGCCTGATGGGTGGCGACATCACCCTGGAGAACCAGCGTGAAGTCGGCGGCGAGCCGGTGGCCGACCTGCGTGTGCGTGGCGCCAAGCTAAAGGGTATCGACATCCCTGAAGAGCTGGTGCCGCTGGCCATCGACGAGTTCCCGGTGCTGTTCGTCGCTGCCGCCTGCGCCGAAGGGCGTACGGTACTGCGCGGTGCCGAAGAGCTGCGGGTCAAGGAATCGGATCGCATCCAGGTGATGGCCGACGGCCTGATCACGCTGGGCGTGAAGTGCGAGCCTACCCCTGACGGCATCATCATCGATGGCGGCCAGATCGGCGGCGGTGAGGTGCACGGTCACGGTGATCACCGTATTGCCATGGCGTTCAGCGTCGCATCGCTGCGCGCCACTGCACCGATCGTCATTCATGACTGCGCCAACGTCGCCACGTCGTTCCCCAACTTCCTGGCGCTGTGCAAGGAAGTCGGTATTCGCGTCGCAGAAGAGGGCAAGTCGTGAATTCGCTAGCGCCGGTCATCACCATCGACGGGCCAAGCGGCTCGGGCAAGGGTACGGTCGCAGGGCTGCTGGCCCGTGAGCTGGGCTGGCGTCTGCTCGACTCCGGCGCGTTGTATCGCCTGCTGGCATTCAATGCCAGCAACCATGGTGTCGACCTGACCAACGAAGAGCTGCTCAAGGCCCTGGCGGCCCATCTGGACGTGCAGTTCATCGCCGCCGAGCCTGGCAAGCTGCAGCAGATCATTCTCGAGGGTGAAGATGTCAGCAATGTCATCCGCACCGAAACGGTTGGTGCCGGCGCCTCGATGGTCGCCTCGCTGCCGGCCGTGCGTGAGGCGCTGCTGCAGCGCCAGCGGGCTTTCCGCGAGGCGCCCGGGCTGATCGCCGATGGCCGTGACATGGGTACGGTGGTGTTCCCGGACGCGCCGTTGAAGGTGTTCCTCACCGCCAGTGCCGAGGAGCGTGCCCGTCGCCGTTACCTGCAGTTGAAGGGCAAGGGCGAAGATGTTAGTCTGTCGAGTCTGCTAGATGAGATCCGTGCGCGTGATGAGCGTGACACCCAGCGCGCAGTGGCCCCGCTCAAGCCGGCGGCCGATGCGATCCAGCTGGATTCCACGGAGTTGTCCATCGAGCAGGTGCTGCAACGCATCAGAAGCGAGCTCGCCCTGCGCGACTTGGCCTGATGGAGAGGAGAGCGGGCAGGGGCACCAGTCATCGTCCTGTCAGCACTTCTTAACTTAACGAAACCCACATTGTCTGGAATGTGGCTGT
Organism: Pseudomonas sichuanensis; assembly: GCF_024749065.1. NCBI lineage: Bacteria > Pseudomonadati > Pseudomonadota > Gammaproteobacteria > Pseudomonadales > Pseudomonadaceae > Pseudomonas > Pseudomonas sichuanensis. The sequence continues at coordinate 1,587,878 of NZ_CP087185.1, forward strand.
GGGCGTCTTTTTCGCCCGAATCTACAGGAATTAAAATGAGCGAAAGCTTTGCAGAACTCTTTGAAGAAAGCCTGAAAACCCTCAATCTTCAGCCGGGTGCCATCATCACCGGTATCGTTGTCGACATCGACGGCGACTGGGTTACCGTACACGCTGGCCTGAAGTCCGAGGGTGTCATCCCGCTCGAGCAGTTCTACAACGAAGCTGGCGAACTGACCATCAAGGTCGGTGACGAAGTTCACGTTGCGCTGGACGCGGTCGAAGACGGCTTCGGCGAAACCAAGCTGTCCCGTGAAAAAGCCAAGCGCGCTGAGTGCTGGATTGTTCTGGAAGCTGCTTTCGCTGCTGAAGAAGTGGTCAAGGGCGTTATCAACGGTAAGGTTAAAGGCGGCTTCACTGTCGACGTTAACGGCATCCGTGCGTTCCTGCCGGGCTCCCTGGTTGATGTCCGCCCAGTGCGCGACACCACCCACCTCGAAGGCAAAGAGCTGGAATTCAAGGTCATCAAGCTGGACCAGAAGCGCAACAACGTTGTCGTTTCCCGTCGCAGCGTCCTGGAAGCCGAAAACAGCGCCGAGCGCGAAGCTCTGCTGGAATCGCTGCAGGAAGGCCAGCAGGTCAAAGGTATCGTCAAGAACCTCACCGACTACGGTGCGTTCGTTGACCTGGGCGGCGTCGATGGTCTGCTGCACATCACCGACATGGCCTGGAAGCGTATCAAGCACCCGTCCGAGATCGTCAACGTTGGCGACGAGATCGACGTCAAGGTCCTGAAGTACGATCGCGAGCGCAACCGCGTTTCGCTGGGTCTGAAGCAACTGGGTGAAGACCCATGGGTTGCTATCAAAGCCCGTTACCCAGAGAGCACTCGCGTCACTGCTCGCGTTACCAACCTGACCGACTACGGCTGCTTCGCTGAGCTGGAAGAAGGCGTTGAAGGTCTGGTACACGTTTCTGAAATGGACTGGACCAACAAGAACATCCACCCGTCGAAAGTCGTTCAGGTTGGCGACGAAGTGGAAGTCATGGTTCTGGACATCGACGAAGAGCGTCGTCGTATCTCCCTGGGCATCAAGCAGTGCAAGTCCAACCCATGGGAAGACTTCTCCGGCCAGTTCAACAAGGGTGACAAGATCACCGGTACCATCAAGTCGATCACCGACTTCGGTATCTTCATCGGTCTGGACGGCGGCATCGACGGTCTGGTTCACCTGTCCGACATCTCCTGGAACGAAGCTGGCGAAGAAGCCGTGCGTCGCTTCAAGAAGGGCGACGAGCTGGAAACCGTCATCCTGTCGGTTGACCCAGAGCGCGAGCGCATCTCCCTGGGCATCAAGCAGCTGGAAGACGATCCGTTCTCCAACTTCGTTTCGATCAACGACAAGGGCGCTATCGTCAAAGGTATCGTCAAGGAAGTTGACGCCAAGGGCGCTATCGTGACCCTGGCCGACGACATCGAAGCTACTCTGAAAGCTTCCGAAATCAGCCGTGACCGCGTTGAAGACGCCCGTAACGTGCTGAAGGAAGGCGAAGAGATCGAAGCCAAGATCATCAGCGTCGACCGCAAGTCCCGCGTCATCAGCCTGTCCATCAAGTCGAAGGACGATGCTGAAGAGCGCGAAGCCATCCAGAGCCTGAAAAACGCTCCGGAAGCGGCTGCCGATACCACCATGGCTGCGCTGCTGCGCGAAGCAATGGCCAAGCAGAACTGAGTTCTGTTTGATCGGTAAGAAAAAGGGCGACTTCGGTCGCCCTTTTTTGTGCCTGCAGTTCAGTAGTTCCCGCTCTGGGCTATCGGTAGTCACCGTTGAGGCGGATTGTAGCCTTATCTTGAATTTTTTCTTTTAGTCAAGAACTACCCTGTTCAAATGTGCCGGGGCGTGCTACAAACTGATTAAGCAATGATCTAGCTGCTTGATAACGAAGGGAAAAATATGACGAAGTCGGAGCTGATCGAACGTATTGTCACCCATCAGGGGCTGCTCTCGTCCAAGGACGTCGAGTTGGCCATCAAGACCATGCTTGAACAGATGTCGCAGTGCCTGGCGACCGGGGATCGCATCGAGATTCGCGGCTTCGGCAGCTTCTCTTTGCACTACCGCGCTCCGCGGGTAGGCCGCAACCCCAAGACCGGCCAGTCGGTCAGCCTCGAAGGCAAATTCGTGCCGCACTTCAAACCGGGCAAAGAGCTGCGGGATCGCGTCAATGAAGACGAGCACGAACCTATCTGAATGCAAGGAACACTCTGATGCGTAATCTCAAGCGCGCCTTGGTGGTGCTGTTCGTGCTGCTGCTGGCGGCGGTGGTGGTGTTCTTCGTGCTGGAGAACCAGCAGTCGGTTGCCCTGGTATTGTTCGGTTGGTCCGCACCGCAGATGCCGGTAGCCGTGCTGGTGCTGGCTGCGCTGGTGGTCGGGCTGGCGGTAGGGCCGCTGCTCGGGGCCTATGGGCTGATGCAGGGTAAGCGCAGGATCCGCGCAGCAGTACGCCGGGAAATGCTTTCCGGGAGTTGAGACTTTTCTCACTGATGTCGGCGCATTCGCGTTCTTTGTCGCGGGTTGAAGGGATGGGTTAATGGATCACCTCTTCCCAGCCTGCCGAAGGACTCAGCAGAATGCACTTTCCCTCGATTTCCCATCATGGCGGTACCCGCGGGGTAACCGGCTCCTGTCATCAGCTTCATCTCGATCCTGTCACCAGCCTGCTGATTGATTGCGGGCTGGAGCAAGGGTTGGAGGTCGCGCCTGGGGTGCCTAACGCCACGCTCGGCTTCGATGTCTCCGGCATCCAGGCCTTGATCGTCACCCATGTCCATCTTGATCACGTTGGGCGCATACCTGCCCTTTTTGCTGCAGGCTTTCGTGGCCCCATCTTTTGTAGTGAGCCATCGGCCAGGTTGTTGCCGATCGTCCTGGAGGACGCGTACAGGCTTGGGGTCAGCAATGAGCCAAAGCAGGTGGCTCGGTACGTGGCATTCCTGGAGCAGCATATTGTCCCGGTGCCGTTCGAGTGCTGGCATGTGCTCGTCGAGCGTCCGGCGCTGCGTTGCAGTATCCGGCTTCAGCGGGCAGGGCATCTGCTTGGCTCGGCGTATATCGAGTGCGAGGTGGAACTGGATGGCAGCAGTACTCGAGTGGTCTTCTCGGGTGATCTAGGAACCTGCGGCAATCCATTGTTGCGCCCGTTGCTGCCACCCGAGCGCGCTGATGTGCTGGTGTTGGAAAGCACCTATGGCGATCGCCTGCATCCGGATCGCAGTGGGCGGCGTCAGCAGTTGGAGGCGGCTATTGACCGTGCCTTGATTGATCAGGGCACGATCCTGATCCCTGCTTTCAGTCTTGGCAGGACTCAGGAGTTGCTCTATGAGCTGGAGGATCTGCTCCATCACAAGAATCTGTTGAACAAGCCGGCCGGCGAGGTCGCTGGTGACTTCCCTGACTGGGCCCGTCTGCCTGTGGTTCTCGACTCTCCGCAGGCTCAGCGGGTTACCCGTGTGTACAGGGAGTTGCATCAATTCTGGCGTTCCGAGGCCAGGGAGCGCTTGGTTCAGGGGCGTGATCCGTTGGGGTTTCGCCAGCTCATTACGGTCGACTCCCATGCCCGGCATCAACAGGTCGTCAACTACCTCAAGAGTACCGGTCGCCCGGCTATCGTGATCGCGGGTAATGGCATGTGCTCGGGTGGGCGGATTGTCAATTACCTCAAGGCCATGCTCGGGGATGCGCGCCATGAGGTCATGTTCGTCGGGTTTCAGGCCAAAGGTACGCCAGGGGCGGTAATCCAAGCCAGCGAGGGGGCTGAGGGCTTCGTGTCGATCGATCTGGATGGGCGGTTGTACGAAATTCGCGCCAAGGTAATGACTTTGGCCGGGTACTCCGGGCATGCGGATCAGGGGGAGCTGGTGCGGTTTGCCATGGGGGGCTTGGTGCCGTCAAGGCGGGTTGTGCTTGTGCATGGAGAAGTAGGGGCCAAGAAGGCGTTGGCTCGACTCTTGGTTGCGCGCTACGCAGAATTGGGGGGCGAGGTGAGTGTTACATTAACTTGATTTTGAGGTTGTTTGCTCTCTGGTCAGCCCTGGCGGGCGCATCTGGCTATCTTGCCGGGGCTGCCGGAGAGTTCTCGGTGGTATGGAAGATCACCATTCTTCGATTGCTCGTCGAAGGTGATCTTGCAGGTCAGTTAAGGCGCTTGAAACCGCCGTGGCATACCGGCCCTTGCAGCAGTGCATCCACTGATCTGCCTTCCTCGCATTCTTTGATCAGATGGAAGATCGGGTCGAGCGCTTCGAAATAGCCGGCTATCAGCTCGGGGGTGTGCTCGGTGGAGACGTAAACAGCATTGCTTGCCAGATAGCCCTTTTGCAGCATTTCCTGAGTGATCAGGGTCTTGTAGTGCAGTGCCTTCTCGCTGTTGAAGCTGAAACCGGTCAGTGCGGGTAAACCCCAGTGGCTGATTGACAGTTCATGTTTGTCGGCGAGTTTTTGCCAGCCGGCGCGAATATCGAGTCCGCTGCGTGTAATGGTCTCCCAGGACTTTACCCGCTCCATGATCTCCAGTGTTTTCAAGGCTGCTGCTGGGCCAATTCGCTCGGTCCAGAAAGTGCTGCTAATAAAGGTGTTCTGGGCGGCTTCCATGACCTCGCGACGACCAATAGTGGCGGTAATCGCGTAACCATTGCCCAAGGCCTTGCCGAACATGGCCATGTCGGGTTCTACACCGTAGTTCTTGTGCAGTCCGCCAAAGGACTCTCGGAAGCCGGAGGTGCACTCGTCAAATATCAGTACGATGCCGCGGTCGGTGGCCAGCTTGCGGACTTTGTGCAGGAAATTATCTTCCGGCCCCATGTTACGAACCACTTCCATTTTGATGACGCCGATGTCGTGGGTGTTGACCAGCGTCTCAAGCTCGGAGAAGTTATTGTAATTGAAGGGGAACACTGTGCCGCGCAGGTTGCCCGGAACACCATTGGGTTCGAGGCCAGGGAGCAGGTGTCCGGCGAGGTTCTCCTCGCTGCCAAGATTTGCGGAGAGGTACCAGTCGTGCCAGCCATGGTAGCCGCAGACGGCGACTTTATCCTTGCCGGAGGCTGCACGTGCAATTCGAATTGCGATGGCATTCGCTTCGCCGCCCGAGCGCGCGAAGCGAACCATATCCGCCCAGGGATGCAGTTCGACGAGTTTTTCGGCGAGATAGACTTCCTCGGGGCAGTTGAAGGTGGACATGTTGCCATTGTCGATGACACTGCGGACGGCATCGTCAACCTCGGGGTGGCCATAGCCAAGGCTGTTGGTACCGACACCCATGATGCACATATCGATGAACTTGTTGTTGTCGAGGTCCCAGACCTCGCACCCTTTCGCCTTGCTGAAATAGGCGGGCCATTGCTCGGGCAGGAACATCTCAGCGCGCTTCGAGAGAAGCATGTTGCCGCCTGGAATAACCTGCTTGGCGCGTTTCCAAAGCTTTTGACCGGTACTCATTGCCGCTCCTTGATTTCGAATGAGTGCTGCATTCGCGGTAAAGGTCTCCGGCTGTCTGTTCTGGAGTTCCAGAATCTCAAGCCAGCCGAAATGGATGTCAGGGGAGAAATGCTCAAATACGTTGGTAACGACCTTCAGGTCCGCCGGCTCGTCGACGGTCCAGCGCAGTGCTGAAAGGTCGGTCGAATGCTGCATGGCGGCACGTCGGTAGCCTTGTGCCTCCCGGAGATAGGGGGTCACATGCTCGTGGTCGAAAAGGTTGTCGGTCTCACGGCCTGCCCGCTCCAGTGCGGCAGTGGTGAATACTTCGATGTCCAGGCCGTCGGGAAAGGTGGGGGGGGATACATTGCTATAGTAGTCGACGTTGGCTTCGCGGAAGTTGCGAATTGCAGTGTCGACCAAGGTTGGGTCGACAAGTGGGCAATCACCTGTGATGCGCACGATAACGTCTGCTTTGCAGGTGTGTGCTGCGAGCAAATACCGGGAAAGCACGTCATTCTCGCTCCCGGTCACGCAGATATATCCAAGCCCGCGCACCATTTCCACCAGCGGCTGATTGCGCGGGTCTACGGAGCTGGCAACGACAATTTCATCCAGTTCCTCGGCACGAGAAAGGCGGGAGAGAAGAAGTTCGATCATGGGTGTGCCATTGATCTTCTTGATGACCTTCTCGGGGAGGCGTGTAGAGCCGAGTCGGGCTTGAACTATCGCAACCGTTTTCATAGGCGGCTCCATAGGGAGGGATTCAGTAGCTCAATGTCTGAGCAGCTCACGGAGTGGGGGGGTATATCGCACAGGTTTGACGGCATCTGGGTGATCTGTCGCAAGTGTTGTTCATTGTCCACTCCGACTATCACTCGATTGATCTGAGGATACGACAGGGCGAAGTGTAGGCAGGCTTCCAGCGGGGTCTGTCCAGTTTGCTCGAGCCAAAGATCCCAGGCTTTCCAGATCGGCGCCCAGCGTGAGAACTTTGTGGGTCGCGACTGTGATGGCATGAGCAGTAGCCCTTGCATGAAAATGGAGCGAACGTGAATTTCAGTCCCCCGCTCATGCAGTCTGTCCATCCAGCCCGACTCTGCCAGTCGGCGATCCACTGGATTGAAAGGGGCTTGGACCAGGTCGAACGTCATGCGATTTTCAAATGCTTGCAGCTCGCAGGGGCTGTATACCGAGATACCAATCTTTTCGACAAGGCCTTCATCTCGAACAGCCAGAAGTGCTTGGTGCAGCGCTTCTCCATTATGGCTCAGAAGCTGTTCTGGGCGGTGCAGCAGCAGGCCGCGCAGGCGAGGGATGCCGAGGCGCTTCAGGGAGCTCTTACACTGTGATCTTACCCAATCCTGCACATCTACTATGCCCTCTGGCATTTCAGGTAGTTTGCTGATCACATTGAAGCCTGCAAGGGGGAGGCTGCCCAGTACCGACTCGCTATCGCCGTAGGCTATCGCCGTGTCGAGGGTGTCGATACCGGATTCGCGCGCTGTCTGCAGCACGCGCCCGGCTTCTTCGGTGTGGATTTTGCCTGCCTGGTTGGCAATGCCGTAGGCAAGTCCGAACTGAACGGTGCCTAGTGCAACTCTGTTTGTTGGGTGAGGGTTACTCATTTCTGGTGCCTCTAGAGAAGCTGTGCGGCTGTGCATGAGATATTGAATCTTTTGGGTTGGCTGGGCTCGTCTGGCGGCCGAGAATGATCGGTATTTGCATGGCCTCGATCGTGCGCCCCTGTCGTTGGTGCGAATGAGGTGGATTCAAGAGGGGCAGGCCCAGCGTTGCAGGAGGGGAGTTCCATTTTCAGTCAAAAGTGGCGCCTGGTTTCGCATGGCGGGCACGAGTAGGGTGATCCTTTGCCTTGAGCTGGCCGTGGTGCGCGTTTACAAGCAGCAAGGTCAGGTATGGTCGACCGCTCTTCGCCTGTTTCGGCTTATGTGATCGTACTTCTGCTGTTTTTCGCACAAGCTCTGAAAATGGCTGGCCTTGGGTGCTGGGATTTCACCACAAAAGCGTTGCCCGGGACAGCTCATTTTCCACCTGCCGCACCCGGCGACAGGGGGCACGGAACATGGGGGTTGATCTCGCCCATTGCCTCTTGTGCTCGTTCGCTTTTCTAAAGCTATCTGCCAAGGAAAAGGGCATAATACTCATTTTTCGATTTGTTGGTGGTCGGGCGTCCGGTCGGTCTGGCTTGTGATGTTTGTGCCTGATTGGGCGTGCGATGCGTGTTTTGTTCTGCGCGTATCGACCCGGCTGCCGAACAGCAGGTAGGCGTGGTGCTGTCGAAAGCCGTTCGGTGTGCACCGTGTAGTGGCATTGGCAGAGGGTGATGTGGCCCGGGAATGCCAATGATCATATTCTTTTGGTTACAGGCGGGGAGGTTCAGAAGATGTCTGTCAAGCAGGGCAGTGTTGCCAAGTTCAATAGCCGGGAAGCGTTGATAGGGATCGTTGGGTTGGGGTATGTCGGCCTGCCGCTGATGTTGCGCTACAACGCCATTGGTTATCGTGTCTTGGGTATCGATATCGATGCTTCGAAAACTGCCCGTCTGAATGCGGGGGAAAGTTATATTGAACACATTTCTGCGGACAGTATTCGTGCTGCCCGTGAGAGTGGCTTCGAGGCGACTTGTGATTTTTCTCGTGTGGCCGAGTGTGATGCGCTGATTTTGTGTGTGCCCACGCCATTGAATAAGTATCGCGAACCTGACATGAGTTTCGTGATCAAGACAACCGAAGCGATAAAGCCTTATCTGCGCAAGGGACAGGTGGTTTCGCTGGAAAGCACCACCTACCCAGGTACGACCGAAGAGGTATTGCTGCCGCGTGTCGAGGAAAATGGTCTTAAAGTAGGGATGGATCTTTTCCTGGTCTATTCGCCTGAGCGCGAGGATCCGGGCAATCTGAGTTTTGAAACGCGCACCATCCCAAAGGTGATTGGCGGGCATACGCCTGACTGCCTGGAAGTGGGTGTGGCGCTGTATGAGCAGGCCATCGACCGCTTGGTCAAGGTCAGCTCAACGAAGGCGGCGGAAATGACCAAGCTGCTCGAGAATATTCACCGGGCGGTGAACATCGGTCTGGTCAATGAAATGAAGATCGTCGCTGACCGTATGGGGATCGATATTTTCGAGGTGGTTGACGCTGCGGCCACCAAGCCATTTGGTTTCTCCGCTTACTATCCTGGCCCAGGCTTGGGCGGGCACTGCATTCCAATTGATCCATTCTACCTGACTTGGAAAGCGCGAGAGTTTGGCTTGCATACGCGCTTTATCGAGCTGTCCGGCGAAGTTAATCAGGCAATGCCCGAATATGTGGTCAGCAAGTTGATGGACGGGCTGAATGATAGGGGTATGGCGCTGAAAGGTAGCAAGGTATTAGTGCTGGGTATCGCCTACAAGAAGAATGTCGACGATATGCGCGAGTCTCCCTCGGTTGAGATTATGGAGCTGCTTGAGGCTAAAGGCTGCCTGATTCAGTATAGTGATCCGCATGTGCCTGTGTTTCCTGTCATGCGTGAGCACCACTTCGATCTTTCCAGTCAGGTGATCACCGCTGAAAATCTGGCCTCTTACGACGCTGTGATCATAGCAACCGATCATGATCGATTTGACTACGATCTGATTCGTGAGCATGCTGCTTTGATTGTTGATAGTCGCGGCAAGTACCGGGCGCCTGAAGCGCATATTATCAAGGCTTAAGTGCGGGAGTTGTGCATTTGAAACGTTTTGCTCTTATTGGTGCTGCTGGCTATATCGCTCCTCGGCACATGCGCGCTATCAAGGATACTGGTAATGAGCTGGTGTTGGCGTATGATATAAATGACTCGGTTGGCATTATTGATAGCCTGTCTCCGCAAAGTGAGTTTTTTACTGAGTTTGAACGTTTTATCGAGCGTGGTTGGCAGTTAAAGCGGGAAAAGTCTGCCGCGCTGGATTATGTTTCGGTGTGTTCGCCGAACTATTTGCATCACGCGCACATTGCTGCCGGTTTGCGGCTTGATAGCGACGTAATATGCGAGAAGCCATTGGTGCCAACTCCAGAGGTTCTGGACGAGCTCGCGCTGGTGGAGCGTGAGACCGGTAGGCGAGTCTACAATATTCTGCAGTTGCGGCACCATCAGGCTATATTGGACCTAAAGGACAAGGTGGTGCGTCTGGCCAGGGATGGGAAGTATGATGTTGAACTGACCTATATTACTTCGCGCGGTAAGTGGTATATGGAAAGTTGGAAGGGGGATCCGCGTAAGTCGTATGGCGTGGCCACCAACATTGGTGTGCACTTCTTCGATATGTTGCATTTCATTTTTGGCAAGCTCCAGCGTAACGTTGTGCATTTTTCTGATGCATGCAAGGCTGCCGGCTACCTTGAGTACGAAAATGCTCGAGTTCGTTGGTTCCTGTCGATCGATGCCCTGGATCTGCCTGACTCGGTCAAGGGAAAGAAGCCTACATATCGCTCCATTACCGTTGATGGTGTCGAAATGGAGTTCTCCGAGGGCTTCACTGATCTGCATACGGTCAGTTACCAGGAAATCCTCGCTGGCCGGGGTTATGGAATCGAGGATGCGCGGCACTGCGTGGAAACCGTTAGTGTCATACGTTCGGCAGCGCCCGTGGTGCCGCGAAATGATGAAGGCCACCCGTTGCTTGAATCGCTGGCATGAATATGAACTATCAGGTCCATGCTTCGGCGATCATTGACGAAGGCGCGCAGATTGGTGAGGGATCGCGTGTATGGCATTTCGTACATATTTGCGCGGGGGCTCGCATCGGCAAAGGGGTGTCGCTTGGGCAGAACGTATTTGTCGGCAACAGGGTTGTGATCGGTGATCACTGCAAGATCCAGAATAATGTCTCGGTCTATGACAATGTCACGCTCGAGGAGGGGGTTTTCTGTGGTCCTAGCATGGTGTTTACCAATGTATACAATCCCCGTTCTTTGATCGAGCGCAAGAACGAATACCGTGACACTTTGGTGCGGAGGGGGGCAACATTGGGAGCCAACTGCACCGTGGTTTGTGGTGTCACTATCGGTGAGTTTGCCTTCATTGGTGCCGGTGCCGTCGTCAACAAGGATGTGCCGGCCTTTGCCTTGATGGTTGGCGTTCCGGCGCGCCAGATTGGCTGGATGAGCGAATTTGGCGAGCAGTTACCGTTGCCGGTTTCCGGTCGGGGTGCGGTCTATTGTGATCACGAGCGGGTTCGCTATGTGCTGGATGGCAAGGGGTTGCACAAAGAGCCAGTCGGCGCTTAGTCCTGTCGCTTGTTTGTGGTGCGGTGGCGTGATTAGGTGCTGTGACAAATATTTCGAAGGCAATCTGCTAATAGTGAAGTGAATATGGAATTTATTGATCTCAAAACTCAGTATCGCGATCTCAAGAGCTCTATCAATGCGCGTATCGAGCGCGTGCTGGAACATGGTCAGTATATCATGGGGCCAGAAGTAGCAGAGCTCGAAACACGACTTGCTGAGTATGTTGGGGTCAAGCACTGTATTAGTGCCAGTAGCGGTACTTGTACTTTGTTGATAGCTATGATGGCGTTGGGTATTGGGCGAGGCGATGAAGTCATTACGACTCCGTTCACCTTCATTTCAACAGGTGAAATGATTGCTCTACTGGGGGCGACGCCCGTTTTCGTTGATGTTGACTCTCGCACCGGCAATATAGATCCCGCGAAGATCGAGGCGGTAATTACGCCTCGAACACGCGCAATCATGCCGGTTAGCCTATATGGGCAGTGTCCGGACTTTGATGTGATCAACGCAATTGCCGCGCAATATGGGCTGCCGGTGATAGAAGATGCAGCCCAGTCCTTCGGGGCAGCCTACAAAGGGCGCCGCTCGTGTGCGCTGAGCACTATCGGCTCAACCAGTTTCTTCCCTTCCAAGCCCTTGGGTGCTTATGGTGACGGCGGTGCCTTGTTCACTGATGATGATCAGTTGGCCAAGGCCATGCGCGAGATCCGTGTTCATGGCCAGGATCGACGTTATCACCATCCTCGCATCGGGCTTAATGGACGCCTTGATACCCTTCAGGCCGCTGTCCTGCTCGCCAAGCTGGAGCGTTTCGATTGGGAGGTCGAGCGTCGCATTCAGGTGGCTAACCACTATGACAACCTGATTAGTGCTGCCTGTCCGGATGTCATGACTCCTTGCATCATTTCGGGTGCTACTAGCGTATTCGCGCAGTACACATTACAGGTTGATCTACGGGATGAGCTGTCGCGAGCGCTCAATGAGTCTGGTGTGCCCACCGCAGTGCACTACCCGGTGCCGCTGCATCTTCAGCCTGCATTCAGTCAGCTCAACCAGGGGGTTGGTACCTTCCCGGTCGCCGAGGCCTGGGCTCGGCGAGTCTTGAGCTTGCCCATGGGGCCGGATATCACCGAGGCGCAGCAATCGTTTGTAGTCGATGCCTTACGCCAAGCGCTGCGAAGCATCGCATGACGGCATTGAAGCGGCTGGTGAGTTCGACAGCAACTTATATGTTGGCGAATATCATTAATAGCGCCATTCCATTCCTTTTGCTTCCTGTTCTTACCCGAGTGCTCGCCCCTGCGGAATATGGGATGGTGACGATGTTCACCACGCTCGTGAGTGTGCTTTGCGCATTTACCGGGTTGAGCGTGCATGGAGCGGTAAGCGTGCGCTATTTCGACGGCGCCACGGATCACCCCCGATTTGTAGGTGCATGCCTCGCGTTGCTGGCTGTGAGTACTGCTGTGGTGTTGTTCTTCGTCTGGTTGATGGCTGGACCTATCGCGGCTTCGACCGAGATTCCCGAAGGTTGGTTGCTGGTGGCGGTGCTGGTCTCTGCGGCGCAGGCAATTATTCAGGTGCGGCTGGTCATTTGGCAGGTTCGCAATGAAGCGGTGCGCTACGGTGTGTTCCAGATCCTCCAGACTACCCTGAATCTGTCGCTTTCCCTGGTGTTGATTTTGCTTTTGGGGATGGGCTGGGAGGGCAGGGTGTACGGTGTCGCTGTGGTAGTATCCGTCTTTGCGGGTATGGCGTTGATAGGGTTGCAGCATCGCCGGTTGGTGCGTTGGAGCCTGGAACTCGAGTATTTTCGAGCAGCCCTGCGTTTTGGTGTGCCGCTAATCCCACACGCGGTAGGTGCCTTGCTGATAGCGATGAGTGATCGTTTCATCATTACTCATCTATTGGGTATCGGCGTAACCGGTGCCTATGCGGTGGGGGTGCAGATGGGCATGGTGATCGGTTTGCTGGCGGATGCTTTCGTCAAGGCATTCGGCCCCCACCTGTTCAGGGAGTTGAAAAATCGCGATGCTTCCTCTGATCTGCGTGTGGTGTGGCAATGTGCGGTTGTATTCGTCGGGTTTCTGGTTCTCGCGCTTGGCTACGTCGTATGCCTGCCTTACGTCTACCCTTTTATCGTTGGCGAGCAGTACGAAGGGTCTTTGCAGATCGCTCAACTAATCGGTTTTGGTAACGCCTTCATGGGCATGTACTACGTGGTGGCGGGTTTTCTGTTCTTTTTTGAGCGCACATTGCTCTTGGCAAAACTGACGCTGGCGGTAGGCGCCACAGGGGGACTGCTGACCTATGCGTTGGTAGCACGCTATGGAGTGATCGGGGCCGCCTGGGCCTATGTTATGGTTCAGTTGGTGTTCTTCCTGGGGGCCTGGTGGCTGGCACAGAAGGTTTACCCCTTGCCGTGGCGTGCTCTGCTGAAAAAGCGAGAGGATACAGTATGTTGAAAGGCGCGAACCGCTTGTTGGCGCGCGGGCTGCTGGTCTGCAGTGCCCTCTACTGGAAGGTCATATATGCTTCGCAGCGCGAAAAGTACGATGTTGCGCCGGGCTTCCGTTTCAACGGGAAGCATATTCTTCTTTACGGTGAGGGGGTAATTTCACTGGGGGACAACAGCTACATCGGTGATTACTCCACGGTGCATGCCTCGCTGGGTAACAGTGTTACAGTTGGTGTGGGTTGTCATATTTCATCGAATGTGCGGATCTTCACTGAGTCGGTGAAACCGGACAGTGACTTCCGGCTGAAACCGGTGCCGTCCAAGAGTGCCGATGTGGTAATCGGTGATGCGTGTTGGATTGGTGCGAATGTGCTCATCAATCCGGGCGTATCAATCGGTGCAAACAGTGTGGTGGGGGCTAACAGCGTAGTGACGCGCGATATACCCGGAGATGAAATCTGGGGTGGTGTACCGGCAAAATTCATCAGGAAGAAACGGCAACAAGATGTCGATCTGCCTTCCAGCCTTGGCAAAACACATGTGATGCAGGATTTATGATTCCTTACGGTCGACAAAATATAAGTGGTGATGATATTGCAGCCGTTATCGACGTGCTGCACTCGGAATGGCTTACCCAAGGGCCAGGTATCGCCAGCTTCGAGCAAGCCCTGGCTGCTGCCTGCAAGGCAAAGCACGCAATCGCTGTCAGCAATGCTACCGGTGCACTGCATATTGCTTGTCTGGCGTTGGGGGTCGGGCAGGGCGATGTGGTTTGGACCAGTCCGAATACCTTCGTGGCGAGTGCAAACTGTGCTCGTTATTGTGGTGCAGACGTTGATTTTGTCGATATCGATCCCCAGACGCTTAATATCTGTGTCAAGCAGTTGGCTGATAAGTTGGAGCATGCCCGCACGGCTGGCCGCCTGCCGAAAGTCGTAATACCTGTGCATTTCTCTGGCCGTAGCTGTGACATGGAAGCTATTGCTGCGTTGGGCAAGAAATACGGCTTCCGGATTATTGAGGACGCGTCGCACGCGGTCGGGGCTGAGCACTTGGGAATGCCCGTTGGTGCCTGCCAGTTTAGTGATATCGCCATATTCAGCTTTCACCCGGTGAAGATCATCACCACAGGTGAGGGTGGCATGTTGATGACTAACGACACCGCGCTGGCGAAGCGACTGGGGCGGCTGCGTACGCACGGTATCGCGCAGAGTGCCGAGGAATTGTTGAGTCCACTGGTCGGGCCCTGGGAATATCAGCAGGTAGAGCTCGGCTTCAACTACCGCATGACCAACCTGCAGGCTGCATTGGGTTTGAGTCAGCTCAAGCGCTTGCCTGAGTTTATTGCGCGGCGTCGCCAACTGGCGCGGCAGTATCATGAGCTGCTGGCTGATCTGCCCATCGTTCGTCCGCTGCCAAGTGATGAGTCAGCGTGGCATTTGTACGCCATCCGTGTGCCAGCGGACCGTCGGCTGGAAGTATTCACCAAATTGCGTGAAGCGCAAGTATGGGTGCAGGTGCATTATATGCCAGTACATACGCAAGCGTACTATCGCAACCTGGGGTTTGGGCCTGGAGACTTCCCGGAGGCCGAGGATTATTTTTCCAAGGCGTTTAGCCTGCCTCTTTATTATGGCTTGACCGACGAAGAGCAGCTTAGCGTTGTCGCTTTACTTCGCAGCTACCTGGCATAAGTCAGGATTGCTCCGTCTGGGCCTTGTTGTGGTATTCCGGGCTCGAGTACCAGGCAAGCACGCACTACTCAAGCGGTGTGCGCTTGCCTTCAGGGGTAGAGATGGTTGTCGGTGCCTCAGTGTGTGATGGAAAGTACCTGTCGCCTCCATCGGTCACCAGTTGGCGCATGTAAGGGCACCGGGTGCGGAGGAAGTGAGATGTTAAAATATTGCATCAGGTGCGTGATGCCGCACACCAGACCCAATATGCACATTGATGAAGAGGGGGTGTGCGGTGCATGCCGTTCTTATGAAAAACGGAGTGAAATCGACTGGGATCGGCGCAAGCATGAGCTTCTCTCGATATTGGAGAAACATCGGAGCAGCGGTGATAACTGGGACTGCATTGTCCCTGTAAGCGGTGGAAAAGACAGCACTTACCAAGTCATTCGAATGCTTCAGCTCGGACTGAATCCATTATGTGTGACGTCATCACCCTGTGATGAGACCGCCGTCGGTCGACAGAACCTGCAGAACTTGAAAAGCCTGGGTGTGGATCATGTTGAATTCTCACCTAATCCGCGTGTTCGTGCAGCACTCAATCGTATTGGTTTGGTCGAAGTTGGTGATATCTCCTGGCCAGAGCATGTAGGCATTTTTACCCTGCCGGTGCGCGCTGCGGTTCAATACGGCGTACCGCTGATCGTTTGGGGGGAAAATCCGCAAAATGAATACGGCGGGCCAACCCTGGCGGCTGAAAATACAACCCTCACACGGCACTGGCTGGATCAGTTCGGTGGACTGCTTGGGTTAAGCGTGCCTGAGCTTTCCATTAGGCACGGCCTGGAGTCGCGCCACCTTATACCGTATCAGTATCCGTCGGATGAGGCGCTGCAGCGCATTGGTGTGACTGGCCTTTTCCTGGGGCACTACCTACCTTGGGATGGGCTTTCAAATGCATTGATTGCCCAGGCCAACGGCTTCGTCTCAAGTGCGCAGGTGGTAGAGGGGTCCATGGTCAACTATGAAAATCTGGATAACCATCAGAGCGGTATCCATGATTATTTCAAGTACCTTAAATTTGGCTTCTCACGCGTGACTGATCACGCATGCCTGCATGTCAGGCGTGGGCGCATGACGCGCCTTGATGCGGTAGAAATTGTCAGGGCGCGGGAGGGTAAGTTTCCCTGGACGTATCTGGGGAAGCCGCTTTCAAGGATTCTCGAGCCATTGGAAATGAGTACAGACGAGTTTATCGAAGTCTGTGATCGTTTCACCAATCGACAGATCTTCAAGTGCGATGACGCTGGCAGACCTCTCAAGGACGCTCAAGGTAATCTGATCAAGCAGGCGCTCGCTACTCTTTGAATGGAAACCGGGTGTGCGATGAAGGCAATATGCCTATTTTTGGTACTCATGCGCAGAAAATCTTACGGCGTAGGATTAGCTGGGTGCAATTGGAGATCTTCGCCTCTTTGCGGTGAGACGGGGCGTTGTCGCGAATTGGATGGAGATGCAAACTTTTGAACATAGTGCTACGTGTCGACGCCAGCCCGAGAATGGGTACAGGGCACTTCATGCGATGCCTGACCCTGGCCGATGCTCTCGCTCGCCGCGGTGCTAAGTGCGTATTTCTGAGTCGTGGGTTGCCGAATCACCTCGGGCAGTTGCTCCAGAGTCGGGGGCATGAATTGTTTCGGTTGCCTATGCGCGATGGTGATTCTACCGATGCCGTATTGGCGCATTCGGATTGGTTGGGTACCACGCAGCAAGCCGACGCCGAGGACAGCTTGGCAGCACTGGGTGCGCAGACGTGGGATTGGTTGGTTGTTGATCATTACGCGCTGGATCACTGCTGGGAGGCCAAGCTGCGGCAGGTCGCGCACAAGATTCTGGTGATCGATGACCTGGCTGACCGTGAGCACGACTGTGATCTCTTGCTGGATCAGAATCTCTACCACGACATGCTTTCGCGATACGACGCCAAAGTGCCTCAGGCATGTCGCAGGTTGTTGGGGCCGCGATTCGCATTGCTGCGCGATGAGTTTCGTGAAGCGCGCGCCAGCCTCCGTCCGCGCGATCAGGAAGTTAAGCGCGTACTGGTGTTTTTCGGTGGTGTTGATGAACGTAATTTCACCGGGCAAGCGCTCGCTGCGCTGGTAGCCGTCGGAAGGAAAGGTTTCGAGGTCGATGTCGTGCTGGGTGCTTTGCACCCGCAGCGGGAAGCAATCGAAGCGCTGTGCCTGGCTGAAAAATTCCAATGTCATGTGCAAACTACCCGGATGGCTGAGCTCATGGCCAATGCCGACCTTGCTATCGGCGCGGGGGGCGGCGCCACATGGGAGCGCTGCTGTCTGGGGCTTGTCACTCTTGCGTTGAGCACTGCCGACAATCAGCGGAAACAACTCGAAGATGCCGCGGCTCAGGGCTTGGTATATGCCTTGCCACCGGCCTCACATCTTTCAGAGCAACTGGCTTTCCATCTCCAGGCCTTGCTGGAGAACTGTGGGCTTCGCAAGATGATTTCATCTGTCTCTCTGAAGGCGGTGGATGGTTTGGGAGCGCAACGTGTGGCTGCATGTATGGGGTGTACCGGTATCAGTGTGAGGCTGGCTAATGCGCAGGACTCTCAAGCACTGCATCGTTGGCGAAATCATCCCAGTATCCGCATGGTGTCACGAGATACCCGGGAGATCGCCTGGGAGGATCACAGCCGATGGTTTGAAGCTGTACTTGAGGATCAGGGGCGACTGGTACTGATAGGCGAGTACGAGGGTGAGCCGGTAGGGGTTGTGCGCTTCGACCTTGATGCTAAGGGGCATGCCGAGGTATCAATCTACTTGGTGCCTGAAGGAAATTCGCGTTGCCGCGGAGGCGATCTGCTACAGAGCGCTGAAGACTGGGTTGTTCGGCATCGAGGTGATATACAATTGCTACATGCGTATGTGAAAGGCTTCAATAAGCGTTCCAATGGGTTATTCGTGGCCGCAGGGTACGAAGTTGACAACACTCGATTTTCAAAGAAGCTGCATGAGCTATGACTGAATCTATCAAAATTGCAAACCGCCAGATCGGGCGTAATCATCCGCCCTTCATCATTGCTGAAATGTCCGGCAATCATAATCAGTCGCTGGAGCGTGCGCTGGAAATTGTAGACGCGGCGGCGCGTTCGGGCGCTCACGCATTGAAGATCCAAACCTACACGGCTGACTCGATGACGCTGGATATCGATAAGGGAGAGTTCCATATCGGTGACCCCAATAGTCTGTGGGCGGGGACTTCGCTGTACAAGCTGTACGGGAAGGCATATACCCCTTGGGAGTGGCACAAGCCAATCTTCGATCGGGCGCAGGAATTGGGCATGATTGCTTTCAGTTCCCCTTCGATGACAAAGCCGTGGACTTCCTGGAGACGCTGGATGTTCCCTGTTACAAGATCGCCTCGTTCGAGAATACCGACCTGCCTCTGATTCGTCGGGTGGCGGCCACTGGCAAGCCCATGATCATATCCACTGGCATGGCCACGGTTGCGGAATTGGACGAGACCGTACGCGTTGCACGAAAGGCCGGGTGCAAGGAACTGGTCCTGCTCAAGTGCACCAGCACTTACCCGGCATCGCCAGAGAACACCAATATCCTCACAATTCCACACCTGAGTGAGCTGTTCGGCTGCGAGGTCGGTTTGTCCGACCACACCATGGGCGTAGGTGTGTCCGTGGCGAGCGTCGCGCTGGGCGCGAGCGTTGTCGAAAAACACTTCACGCTCGATCGCGCTGATGGCGGTGTAGATAGTGCGTTTTCCATGGAGCCAGCGGAAATGGCCCAGTTGGTCGTCGAGACCGAGCGTGCATGGCAAGCACTGGGTCGGATAAGTTACGGCGCCACCGCAGCGGAAGAGAAAAGTCGTGTGTTCCGGCGTTCGATTTATGCCAGTGAGGATATTGCCGAGGGTGAGCTTCTTTCACCTGCCAATGTGCGCATCATTCGCCCAGGGCTTGGATTGCCACCGAAGTATATTGATCACGTGATCGGAAGAAGCGCGAAGTGCTCGATCAAGCGTGGTACACCCATCAGCTGGGACCTGATCTAAGTGCAGCAGGCAAGTTTTGCGCAACTGCTGGAGATCGAAAACGATCCCGCATTCCTGACCTTTCGTAGTTCGGTGGAAGGCACACTGTTATGGCCGCTGATACGCAATCAGTTCTATCGTCTACTGATCTCCGGGCTGTACTACCAGAGTGCACCGCTGGTTGCCGAGGTGCCTTCGGTGCCTAGGCGACAGGCGCTGGTCTCGCTGGGGCAAGTGGTGCGGCACAACCTGAGGCATCGGGCTCAGCAAGGTGACGTGCTGGTCATGGCGACGGGAGCTGGGAGCTTCCTGCGTGACGGGAAGTGGTTCAATCGTATTACCGATTATCTGGTCGAAGCTTCGCCCGCCAATACGGTTACGATCGAAGGGCTGATGGACTGGCATGTGCCGCAGCAGCGTTGGAATCAGCGCCTCTCATATTGGTTGCCCTGGCAGGGGGCGATCTCTCTGAGCGGGCGAGTGCTACAGCGCAAGCGACATCTCCATCAGGCTCGCGAAATCGTGGAGTACGCCGGTCTCAGGGCAATCCAGCTGCTTGACTTGCATATCGGCGACCGGGATAAGGACATGCTGGTAGGGATGTTGGCGCGCAAGATAGCCCGTTTGCCGATCATGCTCTATGCCTATCGACGCCTGTTCGAGCGCGTCCGGCCGCGGTTGCTGATGATGGAGCAAGCATGCTACGGCGACTTCTCACCGATAAATCAGGTGGCGCATGAAATGGGCATTCGTGTCGCAGAACCGCAGCACGGCATGGTTTCTGTTGGACATGATGCTTATTGCTACGCGCCGCTGCTCAGAGACAGTCAAGCATTCAGGGCGTGCTTGCCACACGACTTCCTCGCTTATGGTGCGTGGTGGACTGAGCAGATCAATGTGCCGGTCAACAAATGGGTGATCGGTCACCCCCACTACACCGAACAGCGACAGGGGATGCTTAATCCCCAGGCGCAGGAGCAAAACGATATCCTGCTGCTGAGTGACGGCATCGAGTTTTCGATCTACCTGGCACTTGCCACTGAGCTGGCGGCTTTGCTGAAGGGGCGGTACCGCGTTGTGCTGCGCCCTCATCCGCTGGAGAGAGCCCGGATCGGCCTGCAGTACCCGGGTGGAAGGGTGGGGGATGTTTGTATCGACGGCAATCGAGATATCTACAGTTCATTCGTTACCGCACGTGCCGTAGCGGGAGAGGTGTCCACGGGGCTGTTCGAGGCAATTGGGGTGGCTGGCCAGGTGATGCTCTGGGAGACACCCAAGGCTCGCTTCAGCTACCCCGAGCACCCATTCTCCGGCTTTGCCAACGCGAGGGAGTTCGTCGACACGCTGCATAGCTCGGATCGCTCTGTCAGTGTGGTTGAGGAGGACCTCTGGGCGAGCGGCTGGAGGGACAACTACAACGGTTATCTCAGGCAAGTCTTGGACGAGTCAGTCTGATCGCTCAAGGGCGGGCAGCAGGTGATTGCTGTCTGTGGGTGTGGCAAAGCATGTTATCCTTCGGCCTTTTATGAAGCCGCGCAGTGCATCTGGCGTTTCTGGCCTGTAGCAACTTACTGAATAGTGAATATTGGTCGTGCGAAAAATTTCCGTGATTGACTATGGCTGCGGTAACTTGGCGTCAGTTGTCAACATGATCCAGCACGTTGGTGGCGAGGCCCAGATCATCAATTCTCCTGAGCAGGTGGCTGGTGCCGGCAAGCTCATCCTGCCCGGAGTCGGAGCTTTTGATCATGGTATGGGCGACCTGCGTAGAGGGGGGTGGATTTCTGCGCTTGAGGAGGCGGTCTTCGAACGTCAGGTTCCGCTGATGGGGATTTGTCTTGGCATGCAACTGCTTTGTCGTGGCAGCGAAGAGGGGCAGGAGCCCGGGCTCGGTTGGGTCAATGCCCAGGCTCGGCGCTTTCGAATATCCGATCCGCGGTTGAAAGTGCCTCACATGGGCTGGAGCGAAGTCCGACAGCTTCGTCCAGATGCGCTCCTGCCTCACTGTGATGCGCCAAGGCGCTTCTACTTTGTGCACTCCTATCGCGTGGAATGTGAAAACCCAGGTGATGTGCTGCTTGAGTGCGAGTACGGCGAAACTTTTGTGGCCGCCTTCCGTCGCGGTAATATCTGGGGTTTTCAGTTCCATCCGGAAAAGAGCCACAAGTTCGGTGTAGCCTTGTTCCGACAGTTTCTCGAGGTGTGATGTGCTCAAACATCGTGTGATACCCGCGTTGCTGCTGCGTGACGGGGGGTTGGTCAAAACTCAGAAGTTTGGCAAGCACAAGTACATCGGTGATCCAGTCAATGCCATCCGAATCTTCAATGAGAAGGAAGTTGACGAGCTGATGGTGCTCGATATCGATGCCAGCCGGCAGCGTCGCGAACCGGATTATGCGTTGATTGAAAGTGTTGCCTCCGAGTGCTTCATGCCGTTGGGATATGGCGGTGGTATTTCCACGGTAGAGCAGGCGCGCCAGATTTTCTCGTCGGGCGTGGAGAAAGTGGTGTTGCAGACATTTGCTCTTGAAAATCCGAAATTGGTGAGCGATATCGCCGAACGTTTTGGTAGTCAAAGTGTGGTTGTCTCGATTGACGTAAAGCGCGATTGGCTGGGGCGCTATCGGCTCTGGTCGGCCTCTTCGCGGACACTTCTGAAAAAGGACTGGCTGGCGACCCTCAAGGGGATGGTTGAGGCCGGGGCTGGTGAAGTGTTGCTCAACTCGGTTGACTGTGATGGCATGCAGCAAGGTTTCGATGTGCGTTTGATCCAGACGGCAGCCCAAGCCGTGGACGTGCCGCTCGTTGCTCTCGGTGGGGCATCGTCCCTGTCCGATTTCGTGAAGGCGATCCAGGCGGGGGCTTCCGCAGTCGCGGCCGGTAGTCTCTTTGTCCTGCAAGGACCGCATCGGGCGGTGTTGATCAGCTACCCAAATTATTCAGAACTCGAATCGCTTTTCAGGGGTAACGATGTCGGTTAACCAACACAAAGTTTGCACCCGTTGCGTCATGGATGATAGTGCCGCCGGAATTGTTTTTGACGAACACGGTGTTTGTAACTACTGCACCTACTTTCAGCAGCGAGTCAATGGGGTCGTATTTGCGCCAGACGCCGAGCGGGTGCAGAAGCGCAAGGCGTTCGTCGAACAGGTGAAGAAGGCTGGCGAAGGTAAGAAGTACGATTGCATCATCGGACTATCCGGAGGCGTGGACAGCTCATATGTCATCCATCTGGCGCTGGCAGAAGGGCTTCGTCCGCTGGCCGTGCACATGGATAACAACTGGAACTCAGAGCTGGCCGTTAACAACATCAAAAATTTGGTGAGCCGTCTGGGTGTTGACCTGTATACCCATGTGATCGATTGGCCCGAATACAAAGGGCTGATGCAGGCGTTCTTTGATGCCGACGTCATCGATGTCGAGCTGCTCTACGACAATGCCATGTTGGCTGTGAATTATGAGCAGGCTAGGCGCTATGGCATAAAATACATTCTCTCTGGTAGTAATTCTGCTACTGAAGGTATGCCGATGCCGGAGGACTGGAATTGGCGCAAGTGGGATAAGCGTAATATCAAGGCCATTGCTCGGCGTAATGGTGTGCATATCAAGACATTCCCGATCATGGGGACTACCGGCTATATATATAATCGAGTCGTGCGAGGCATTCAGTGGGCATCGTTCCTCGATCTGTATGATTATCAGAAAGATCAGGCGTTGGAGTTGCTGGAGGAGAAATACGCTTACAAGCGCTATCCTTACAAGCACTACGAGTCGGTGTTCACCCGTTTTTATCAGGGTTTCATTCTGCCGCAAAAATTTGACGTGGATAAGCGGAAGTTGCATTTGTCCACCTTGGTCATGAGTGATCAGATGGTGCGGGAGGAGGCGCTCGCACATTTGCAGCAGTCGCCTTACGCTTCACCTGAAGAGCTTGATCGTGATCGCAAGTACTTCCTCAAGAAGATGGGCTGGAATGAAAGCCAGCTGGAGAGCTACCTGCAGCGGCCAGCGATCCCGCACGATGCCTATCCCAGCGAGCGATTTGCCTGGGATTTGCTGCGAAAACTCTATCAAATGAAACGCAGCTGATTCAGCTCAATGAGCCTGTCGGCATTGTTCTAGTAGGGATCCTTAGTGAATGTCTTGTATTTGCACCCGGCGGCAGCATTCGGCGGTGCATCGAAAAGTCTTATTGAGCTTTATGCTTTATTGCATCAAGAGGGCGTGCGTGGCACCGTGCTGACGCCTGAGGGGGTGGTCTGCCAGTCCTTTGCTGAAGCCGGGATGGATGTGCGCGCCGTGCGTGGCCTCAGTCAGTTTGATAATACGCGTTACGGGTACTACCGAAAGATCCGGTGGATCATTCCGCTGCGCGAATTGTTTTTGCTGCCAAGCTCGTTGCTCGGTTTGTGGCGGCTTCGCAAGCAGTCTTTCGACCTCATTCATATTAATGAAATCACGTTGCTACCCCTCGGGCTGCTTGCCCGTTGGCTTTTCCGTGTACCGCTGATCGTGCATGTGCGCTCCTTGCAACGCAAGCCGGCGCAGGGGTTGCGTACCCGGTGGGTCAATGCGTTGTTGCGCCGTTACGCCGATGCGGTAGTGGCGATTGATCACACAGTTGCTTCAACGTTGGCGGCCGACCTGAAATTAAGCGTGATCCACAACGGCCTTAAAATCTCGCCGACGGCACCCACCGGCCAAGTAAAGCGTGATGACGATGTCGTCTCCGTGGGTTTTCTTGGGGGGTTGATTCCTCTCAAGGGGATTTTCGAGCTGGTCGAGTCGATGCGTATCCTCAAGCACCGCGGCGTTCGTATTCAATGCCTGATCGCGGGTGAGAATGCACGTCAGTTGTCTGGGCTGAAAGCCTGGGTGCTGGGGAAGTTTGGTTTTGCCCGGGATGTGCATAGCGAGCTTGAGGAAATCATCCGGCGCGAGCAGTTGGGTGATCAGGTTAAGTTGCTCGGCTTTGTGGGTGATGTCCGTTCGCTGTATCCGCAGTTGGATATTCTCTGCTTCCCTACGCACCTGGACGCAGCTGGCAGGCCGGTTTTCGAAGCTGCTTTCTACTCCGTTCCAAGTGTTGTTGCCGTTGCGAACCCGGTGCCGGATGCGCTGCTTCATGAGGTAACCGGCCTTGCGGTGCCTGCGCCGGATCCACAACTGATCGCGGATGCCCTTCAGCGCATGGCGCAATCACCTCAGTGGCGTCGTGAGTTGGGCAGGCAAGCGAAGCTATGGGCTGAGGAGAACTTTTCTATCGAAGTCAACGCTGCACTGATGCTCGAACTGTATCGTGACCTTCTCTCAACGCGAACGAGGAGCTGAGCTGTGCGCATTCTTGTGCTATCCCAGTATTTTTGGCCGGAGAGCTTCATCATCAACGACATCGTGCGCACGCTCGACGAGCAGGGGCACAGTGTCGTGGTTGCTACCGGCAAGCCCAACTACCCGGATGGTAGTATATTTGCCGGCTACCGTGCGTGGGGGATGCAGCGCGAGCGCTTCGAAGAGCGTGTCGAAGTGGTGCGGGTGCCGCTCTGGCCGAGGGGCAGGGGAGGGGCCAAGAACCTCATCCTCAACTATCTTTCGTTCGTGTTCTCCGGGCTGCTGTTGCTGCCCTGGATGCTACGTGGGCGGCAGTTCGATGCGATCCTGGTATTCGCACCCTCGCCTGTGACTCAAGCTATCCCAGCCATCGCTCTCAAGTGGCTGAAAAAGGCCCGCCTGGCCCTGTGGGTCCAAGATCTCTGGCCAGAAAGCCTGTCAGCCACCGGCTTCGTGCGTAATCGGCATGCACTCCGTGCGGTAGGCTGGATGGTTAAGGCAATCTATGGTTGTTGCGACATGCTGCTGCTGCAGTCGCGCGCATTCACCGATCCGGTATCTCGGTATGGTGGCAGAAAAAAGCTCCATTATTACCCCAACTCCATGAGTGGAAACCCGGTGCAATCGACGACGGATATCGGGCCGGAACTCAAGGCGGTGCTGGATCAATATTTTTGCGTTGTGTTCGCCGGGAATCTGGGCACGGCCCAGGCGTTGGAAACATTAGTTGGGGCTGCGGTCGAACTGCGTGACGACCCTCAGGTGCGCATAGTCCTGGTCGGAAGCGGGAGTCGATCGGGTTGGCTTGAGTCCCAGAAGCAGGCGTTGGGGCTGGACAATCTTGTCCTGCCGGGACGTTTCCCAATGGATGCGATGCCGCAGATTTTCGAGCGCTCCTCGGCGTTGCTGGTGTCTCTGAGCGACGAAGAAGCCTTCGCTCAGACAATTCCCAGCAAGGTTCAAGCCTATCTTGGTGCCGGTCGACCAATTATCGCTGCCATGAATGGAGAAGGCGCTAGAGTAATCTGTGAGGCGCGAGCGGGTATGGCCTCGGCTGCTGAACAGGTTGCTCCGTTGGTTGACAATATTCGGCGCTTGAAAGCACTTACCGCGACCGAGCGGGAGGCCATGGGCCAAGCGGGAAGAGCGTATTTTGAAGCTCATTTCGAAATGGATAGCCAGGTGGCTCGCCTAGTTGAGCTGCTGCAGCGCTGACCGCGCATAAACGGGACGTCCCGTCTAAGGATACGATGATACGTGTGATGGTTTTTCCGGTTGCCTTCATGGCGAACACGTTTGCCATGATGTTGGTAATGATTGGGCTCAGTTTGTTTGGCAAGTCCACTCTGGCGGCCGATTTCGGACTAATCCACGGTGCCACGGTGGCGCTGTTCTATTCGTTCTCGGGCAATGCACGCAGCCTGGTACTGGCGGAGTCGGCACTGCTGGGTGCGGCCGACATCCTGCGCTTACGCTTGATCATCCTGTTGCCATTGGGGGTGCTTGCCTGGCTGCTGTGCGTGCCGGTGGTCGATGGTGGTTGGATGTTTGTCCTGTTCCTGGTCTTGCGCAGGTCTGCTGAGTGGATAGCAGAGATATTTCTGAGCGAACAGGAACTGAATCATCGATACAGCGCTGCGATGACTTTCCTGCTGGTGCAAGGCACCTTGAGTGTTTTGCTGTTGCTTGTCCTGTTGGGTGACGAGCCATTGGCTCTACCGGTGATTCTGCTTTGGGCGCTGTCACCTCTGTTGGTATGCATAGTCAGGGGGGGGGCATGGCGCGTGCCGGGTGGCTGGACGCCGCTGATCACCAGCATTCGAATACTGCTTCCTCACTTCGGCTCAACAGCAGTAATCGGTGTATCCGTTTATGTGTTTCGCCTGTTCATACTACTGGTAGCTGACAAGCAGGTCGCCGGAGATCTGTTTTCCGCTTTTGCGCTAGGAGGGATCCTGGGGGCGGTCTTTTCCCAGGCGCTGGGACCAACCATGGTTCGTCAGGAGCGTCAGGGGGCCGGAGCCGGTCGACTGCAAAAAATGTTCAGCCTCATGCTGTTGGGTATGACGCTGACAGGTCTGCTGTTGGCGGTAAGTGCATGGATGGCTCCGCATTGGTTTGCGTGGACTCACAAAAGCCAGCTTTTTTGGCTAGCGGTGGCGTGCTCTCTGGTTGGCGGCGTCGTTATGGTTCTGGCGCAGCGTATTCGTCTGCGAATTCTGCAGAATCAGGAGGGCGGTGATGTATTTGGCTCGGACATGATGTCGAATCTTTTGCTGGTGTCCTGTATCCCGTTCCTGTTCTTCGGGGTCGGTGTGCAGGCTTTGTCCTTGCTGTACCTGATTGGTGCGCTACTGTCTTGGGTGTTCTACGCGAGCGAGCGACGGGGCCTACTGCCAAAGGCCACTATCGGTTTGTTCAGCCAACGTAATGTGCTTCTGCTGCTGGCCTTTGTGATATTTCTCCCATTGTTTTTCCAGTTTGACGGCGGTGTGTTTGACGATCCCTCCATCGCTTTCAGCAGTGGCGGTTCGCTGCCGTTGCTGCCGATACCCCTTTCAGTCATGGCGTGTTACCTGGGTATCGTACTTCTAGGCGCTTATTCACAAGCGAGATTGGCGCTGCTTAGCCTGTTCTTTGTTTTCATTGGCATGCTGCTGACCAGTCTGCTGCTTGGGTTGAGTACCAATGGTGAAGGTCGGCAGAAACTGATTCTGCTCTTTCAATACATTCTTCCCATGTTTGCACTGGTGCTGGGGCAGCAATATGGCAATCGAGAGCACGGGCTTGAGCAGCTTGCCAAGGCAGCGCTCGCGGTACTGTTGGCAGTTGTGCCCTTGCAGCTTCTGGTTACCGTGTTTCAAACTCAGTTGGTGCTTTTGCCATCGGTCTACTTTTTCAGCATTTATCAGCATTTGCTGTACGTTCCTGTCTTGTTCGTCGCGCTGTTCTTATTGGTCCTGTTCACGCTGTGGGGGGGCGGTAGGAGCCAAATCGCCTTGCGGCTATTGGCCGTATTGATGGGCGGCTACGTC
Organism: Pseudomonas sichuanensis; assembly: GCF_024749065.1. Classification (NCBI taxonomy): domain Bacteria; kingdom Pseudomonadati; phylum Pseudomonadota; class Gammaproteobacteria; order Pseudomonadales; family Pseudomonadaceae; genus Pseudomonas; species Pseudomonas sichuanensis. The sequence goes on from NZ_CP087185.1 coordinate 1,615,174, forward strand.
ATCCTCTCATGGTCGCTGCTTGCCGGAGGGCTTCTGGTGTTGGGGATGGGCTGTTTCATCGCTCAGCAGGCTGCACTTGGTCGCTGCCGCAGGTCGGTGCTGGCATTGGCAGGAATGGTGATGTTCGGTGCGTTGCTGGCAGTCCTGTATGTCCATTTATTCTGGTCTGAAGAGGGTTCGGCCTCTGTCTTCGAAGCGGTATGGCGGGGTGGGGGGACGCTTCAGGAGCAAATCGGCTATTGGGAGCGGTGGGGGTTCTATATCGAGGGGATCTGGTCAACCTGGACTAGCGCCTTGCTTGGACATGAGCAGGCCCCAGCCCGTCAGCTACACCCAAGCGCGCTGAACTATTACCTTGATTTCGCGTATAATTTTGGTCTTCTGGGATTGCTGCCGTTGGTGCTGCTGGTGCTGTACAGCCTTGTCGCGGTTGGACTGCAGCGGCGGGCTCTGCGGGTTCGACCTGCAATTGCAGGGTTGGTGTCGGTGGTCTTTTTCATGTTGCTCATCGATAACATGTTCAAGGTCGGTTTACGCCAGCCTTATTCAGGTGTAATCATGTTTTTTTTGTGGGGAGTGCTGCTGGCGGTGATATCACCCGCTGTAATGCAGCATGAACAAGACAATAATAAGGCCGCTTGAGGATATTCATGCATTGGAGTGTTCTGATTAAAGGCGTTTGGGCTGTGGTGTTCGCGGCGATCGCGATACTCGCAGTGTGCGCAATCTCTCAGTATCCAGGGAGCGCGTGGGTATACCTGCTATTTACTGGGCTGTCCACCGCAGTGCTTTTTTTTGGATTTGGTCGTGGCGCGATTTTCTTCGACGCTTTTATTGGCGTTCTGTTGTGGATTGGATTTTGGCTAAAATTTAGTGTGCACACTGCGTTTTCCAATGGGAAGTTCAATATATCCGTTGGCGCGTTCGATGGTTCGCCTGGCTCGCTGGATAAGGCGCTGCTGGTAGTATCCTGCGCCTTGGCAGCCATTCTTGTGGTGCGTCTGGTCAGGCCGCGATTTTTCTCTTACCCGGAGACACTGCCGGGTATTGCATATGGTGGGCTGTTTGAGTTTTACCAACGTAATCGCAAAGCACTACTGATTGCCTATGTCTTCGCAGTGCTCACTGTTTGCTTGGTCAATACTCACTTTGGGATCTATCAGCGGGGGCTTGTTTCCAGGATGCAACTGCCTTTCGGGCTGAACGGTGTCTTTTCCTGGTTGTTGATGTTCGGGATGGCGTCGGTTTCCACGTTGATCCTGCGTTTTGAGTTTGAAATAAATAGAGAGCGGTACTGGGTCGCAATCACCATTGCTTTGCTGGAAACCTGTCTGTCGAACATCTCACTGTGGAGTCGTGGGATGATCTTGAACGGTTCGGCATTGATGTTCGGTGCGGTAGCGATGTTCCGGCGTGCAGAGCAGCGACTTCGCTTGGGGCTTGCAGTCTATGTCGTTATTGCATTCATATTCTTTTTCGTGACCTCCGTGCTCTCTGTGAATTTTTTGCGCACCACCGTCTACTATCAAGGATTGTCGCAAACCGAGCAGGGGCAGGCCGTAGCGGATCAGACCTCGACGCTTTTCCTGGACCGCTGGGTAGGCATAGAAGGTGTCATGGCGGTTGTAGGTTCAGGCCATCAAGGGTGGGCGGTCTTCCAGGAGGCATTGAGCGAGCGTCTTGACAAGGGCGTGAACTCCTATTATGACCAGCACTTTGTCGTCAGCTCCTACGATAATACCCGGGGGGACGGTACGCATTTCATCTCGTTACCGGGTTATCTGGCATTTCTGTTCTATCCCGGCTCGTTCCTGTTCCTGTTCTTCGCCGTGATGGCATTTTCTCTGGTTGCAGTGATCTTCGAATTTCTGGTTTATCGTTTGGGCGGTCAGAACCTTGCGTTCTGCGCCCTTATCGGTCAGGTGATTGCCTTCCGCTTCACCAGCTTTGGTTACGTGCCACTGCAGAGCTATCTGCTGTTCGGCTCGATTTTGCTGAATGTCCTGATTCTGTTTTCCTGTGATAGGGCATTACGTTTCATCTACAAGCACTGATTTCTTGGAAGGTTGACGAATTATGGCGCGGGTTCTTGTTCTCGGCATTTCCGGCATGCTCGGCAACGCTGTCTTTCAGGTGTTTTCCGCTGATGCGGAGCATGAGGTATGGGGGACGTTGCGCAGCGCTGCGGCGCTTGCCAATTTTCCGTCTCAGGCACACGGGCATATACTCCGAGGCGTTGATGTGCTTGATCAGGATGTCCTGGCGGCCACTCTCGCCAAGGTCAAGCCGGATGTGGTCATCAACTGCGTCGGCTTGATCAAGCACCTGGCGGATGCCAATGATCCGCTGACAGCGCTCCCTATCAATGCCCTGCTGCCGCATCGGTTGGCACGGTTATGCGATCTGGCGGGCGCGCGACTCATTCATGTCAGTACGGATTGCGTGTTTTCCGGGCGGACGGGTCGCTATCTTGAGTCCGATTTGTCGGACGCTGAGGACCTGTATGGTAAGTCCAAGTACATTGGTGAGTTGCATGACCTGCCGCATGCCATCACGCTGCGAACCTCTATAATCGGTCACGAACTGGGCTCCAGTCATGCGCTCGTTGACTGGTTCTTGGCCCAACAGGGAAGCGTGAAGGGGTTCACCAAGGCCATCTTTTCCGGTTTGCCGACCGTGGAGCTGGCTCGGGTCATGAAAGATTTTGTCATTCCCCATCCAGAGCTCTTTGGGCTTTATCACGTCGCCGCAGAGCCGATCGCCAAGTTCGATCTGCTCGGGTTGGTGGCCGCCGAATACGGCAAGAAGATCGAGCTTCGCCCGGATGATGTCCTGGAAATTGATCGTTCGCTCGATGGATCACGTTTCCGCGAGGCAACGGGTTATGTAGCACCTGCCTGGAGAGAGCTGATCCGCAATATGAAAGCGGGGAGTTGAAGGTCCTTGCCCCATGCCGGTTGTAAGTGACCGGCATTGATCATTTCTCGCGAGATGTAAGTTTGATGGTTAAGGCGCTGTACGACATGTCATTTTTTCGGCGCCGCCATCAGTACCTAGTATAGGAATCGCCGCACAGCGTTCAGCTAATTTTCCTAGGATTTGTCCGAAAAGTGCCTGTGCGAAGATCTTGCGGCGTTGAAAGCAAGCTCGGAATGCTTATTGAAAGCCAGCCAAGTCGAGCGCGATTCTGACCATCCCTCGCCTGTTTTCGCCTTACCTAATCGCCATTCGACGATCTTTCGTAGCAACCCCGGCACCTCCCTGATTTGCAGTCCTTCTTGAGGTGGCCCGATAGCCATTTGAAGGCCCTCCACTGTCGCTGTTTGGATTTGCCAAACATCCCGGCAAGCCTGGTGTCGTTTTGTGTTCCATGTCTCGCAGAGGAATCACCGGCTGCATCCTATAGCGCTCGCAATACTGCTGCGAGTACTTCGTGTCGTAGCCCTTCACCGCCAGGAGCCAGAGGCAGAGCTCGCGTAACCGACTATGAGCGTGAAGTGAAGCCCATGGCTCGGGTGTCACCGATCATGTGCATTATTATCTTCAGACCATCCCGATTTAGTCCCCGTGCGCTGCCCCTTCGGTTTTTCAGTCCTCTTTCTTGCCTTGCTCCAGAGAAGCGCAAGCTCACGCTGCTGTTGAGTCGATGCACTAGATGCTAAGCATCGTTTAGGCACGTTCCGCCATATTGCTCGGACGCACAGCATCCACAGCACGCCGTCGAGCATCAAACGATTGTCGATTCCTGGGCATCTGGTAAGTCGGTGTGCAGTGAAGAGATCTATGACTATTTTTCACTCCACTTCGGAAGGTTTCGTGTCACTTGTACATGGCAGAGCCCTTCGTCTCAAAGGCTAGAGCTCCGAGAAAAATCAGGCCGCCACGGGGAGTGACAAAATTTCAAGGATTTCATTCTGAGTCTAGGCTTCGGGTTATTCGTGCTGCTTGTAGGATCTTTCCGAATTTTTTCGATTTATAATATCTTAATAAAAATTTCTGTATAAGCGTTATTTCTGTTCTGCCGCTGAAGGGTATCTCTGCTCGTGCTGATTTGCTCCATGCTTTTTGATTGGGGTGAGTGGTTGATTTTCTTGGGGATTGATTGTGCATCATGCTGCTTGTTCGGAGTGGCCGCGCTGGTAAGGCTAGTATCCAGTGCTGTGTTTTTCCTGGGTTAGAATAGATGCGCCTGCTGTGCGGTGGTGCGGACAAACTTATAACGTGAAGAGAACCAATGATGTCCGTATATGTTTTTCCGGTGGCAGTCATGTTCAACTTGTCTGCTATGATGATTCTGATGATTGCATTAAGCCTGTTCCGTAAACCAGAAATGGCGGCTGACGTGGGGTTGGTTCATGCGGCAACGGTTGCACTATTTTATTCATTTTCGGCTAATGCGCGTAGTCTGATTATTTCTGGCTCAACTTCCTCGGGGGTGTCAGAGCTTCTGCGCTTACGATTGCTGCTGCTGCTACCGCTGTGCTTATTGGTCTGGTTGTTATGCGGTGGCAGCATACAGGGTCAGGAAGGTTTAATTGTCCTGCTGATCTTGAGGCGGGCTGCAGAGTGGCTGGCTGAAATATTTCTCAGTGAGCAGGAACGGCAACAGCGCTTTAGTAGTAGCGTCAGCTTTGTCTCGGTCCAATGCGTTGCGCTGATAATGGTGTCGGCGGCCATGATTTTTGATGTGGCGGTTCTTGAAGTGACCTTCATATGGGCGTGCTCGCCGTTGCTGAGCTGTATGGGTAGTCGTTTATTACAGCAGGTTGTGGTGCGAAGTACGGGTATGTCACTTGATGTGCGAAAACTGCTACCTCATTTTGGCTCAACGCTGGCGATTGGCGCTTCCGTATATTTTTTTCGGCTGTATCTAATACTTTTGCTCGGCAAGCAGGGCGCGGGTGATCTGTTTGCCGCATTTGCCTTCGGCGGAATTATGGGGGCGGTTTTCGCCCAGGCACTGGGGCCAACGATGGTTCACAATGAGGCGTCGCTAAAAAATTGTCGTTTGAGAAAACTCTTCAATATTTTTTTGCTAGCAATAACGCTGTCGGGCATCGCTCTGGCGTTTGCGATATGGAGAATGCCTGAGCTGTTGGCATGGACAGCAAAGAGTCATGTTTTCTGGATGGCTGTGAGCTGCTCCTTAGTCGGTGGGGGGGTGATGGTTCTGGCTCAGAAACTGCGACTCCAGCTCCTGCAGAGCAGTGGCGGACGTGATGTCTTTGGCTCTGATGTGCTGGCGAACCTGCTTCTGGTCATGTGCGTGCCTATTTTGTATTTCGGTATGGGCGACGCCTACTTGGCGAGCTTGTATCTGGTTGGTGCTGTTCTATCTCTGGTTTTCTACTTAAGTGAAGATTGGTCTGAAATTATGGGAAAATGCCGAGGTAGTCGAATCGCTCTGTGTCTACGTAGGGGTGTTGGTGCCAATGCGCAGAAGCATGGTTGGGGCATGCTGTTGCTGGTGGCTGGTTTGTTTGTCCCTATTTTTTTTCAATGGAAGCACGGAATTTTTCATGAAGGTGTTTATTATGAGAGCGACGGGAGTCTAGAGTCGCTACCCCTGCCGCTGTCCCTGATTTTTTGTTATGTGGCTATCGTCCTGATGGGCGGATATGCACGCGCGCGTAGAGTGCTGTTGGTGATATTCTTTTCTTTCGTGGTGATGTCGCTGGGGGCGCTGCTGCTCACGGGAGATACGGGTGCCGGCATAAATATTAACAAGCTGGTTTTATTGGTTCAGTATGTACTGCCAATGTTTGCATTGATAGTAGGTGTGCAGGCAGGGAGCTTGCGCGATGCTCTTCACGGACTGGCTCGAGGGGTGCTTGTTGTTCTGTTGGTTGTTACAGGTCTGCAACTGGTTGCTACGTTGCTAGCGGGTCAGCAGGTATTGAGTTCGTCTGCACTAGTTTTCGGGGTGTATCAGAGTTTGCAGTATGTTCCAGTCATATTTGTCGGTGGGTACCTGATCGTGCTCTATACGCTGTGGGGCGATGCGTCTGCGCATGGCTGGTTGTTTTTGCTCGGTGGGCTGATAGGAGGATATACGGCGCTCTCAATCTCGCTGCTTGCCCTGTCCCTGTTGTTGGTGGGAGGGTTGATTTTCATCATGGCGAACCTGACTGCGGGCGCTTACCGTGTTCGTGTCGTGCTTCTGGCAGCGCTACTGATGACCGGTTTTGGAGGCGGGATAGCGTACTCGTCCGGCAGTCCGCTGTTCGCGATCAAGTTTACTGTACCGTTTACTGCAGCTGAACCCGCTGCAATCCCTTCGCAGGTTAATTTGCCAGCAGCGACCGGGGCGGCCCAGCCTCTTGACTCAATCACCCCTGCTCAATCAGTTGCAGCCGCCGCCGTCACAGAGGCTCCCTTGGTTAGCGATGAGAGCAAGAACCTTGCGCTTCCGCGCAACTTGGTCGAACGTGTGGCGTTTTGGGATTTTTATGTTGAGGGCGTGCAAGAAAGTTGGAGGGCATTCCTCTTGGGGCATGAGCATCCCCCTGAGCGAAGTACTTATCCAAGTGCTCATAATTACTACCTTGATTTTGTATATAACTTTGGCTTTCTGGCGCTCCTGCCGTTGCTCATGCTGATACTGCATACCATCTATAGCGTTGGAAAGAGTGCGGGGCGAATTTGGGGTGAGCCGGGAATATTAGCGATTACCCTTGTTTTGTTGTTTATCCTGCTCATTGACAATTCGCTGAAGGTCGGAATGCGCCAGCCTTACCCAGGTATTGTTTCATTCTTTCTCTGGGGCTTCCTTCTGGCCTGGCTGTGGCGGTTTGAGGAGGCTCCCAGAACCTGAGCCTCCGTGCCTCTCCGTCACGCTGGTCGGGGGCGACGATCTTGATGTGGCTGCGACCTTCGCCAAGAGTGTGTCGCAGCCTGTATCATGTGCCAGCCGAGGGAAGGTCCGGATTCGCTGCAATCAGGCAGAGGGGCAGCCGCTTGGTAGTCGTATGCGCCAGACGCGTGCTATCCAGGGCTCGGATGTCGATGTTCATGGTTTTACATGTGCCTGGGTGACGCGTCAGGCATGGCTGGCATCATAATTGGCATGCGTTCATATCATTTCGTGCACCGCGTTGGCTGCACGCACCAGTTGGGAAGGTTCTATGTTCGACAATAAGGTATTGATGATCACCGGAGGCACCGGCTCCTTCGGTCACACGGTGTTGCGGCGTTTCCTCGATACCAATGTGCGTGAAATCCGCATTTTCTCCCGCGATGAGAAGAAGCAGGAAGACATGCGCATCGCCTTGGCCAATGACAAGGTCAAGTTCTACATCGGTGATGTACGCGACAGCGACAGCCTGAAACAGGCCATGGTCGGTGTCGACTACATCTTCCACGCTGCGGCCCTCAAGCAGGTGCCTTCGTGTGAGTTCTACCCGATGGAGGCCGTGCGCACCAATGTAATCGGCACCGAGAACGTGCTCAATGCCGCCGTTGCCAGTGGGGTCAAGCGAGTGGTGGTGCTGTCGACCGACAAGGCGGTCTACCCGATCAATGCGATGGGTATTTCCAAGGCGATGGCTGAGAAGCTGGTCGTGGCCAAGTCGCGGATGATCCCCCCGGGCGGCACCGTGGTCTGCTCCACGCGCTATGGCAACGTCATGGCATCACGCGGCTCGGTGATCCCGCTGTTCATCGAACAGATGCGCAACGGCGAACCGTTGACCGTCACTGATCCGGCCATGACCCGCTTCCTTATGTCGCTGGAAGACTCCGTGGACCTGGTGCTGCATGCCTTCGAGCACGGTGAGCAAGGGGATCTTTTCGTACAGAAAGCTCCGGCTTCTACCGTAGGCGACCTGGCTCAGGCGTTGAAGGAGATGTTTGCCAGTGATAGCGCGCTGCGAGTGATCGGTACCCGTCATGGCGAGAAGCTCTATGAGTCGCTGGTGTCCCGCGAAGAGATGGCCAAGGCCGAGGACATGGGCCGCTACTACCGCATTCCCGCCGACAATCGCGACCTCAACTACAAGAAGTACTTTGTTGAAGGCGAGGAGAAGATCTCCGAGTTGGAAGACTACACCTCGCATAACACCGAACGCCTCGATATCCCTGGCGTCAAGCAGTTGCTGTTGAAACTGGACTACATCAAGGAGCAACTGAATGCTTAAGGTCATGACCCTGGTCGGTACCCGCCCCGAGCTTATCAAGATGAGCCGGGTGATCGCCGAGCTCGATCGCCAGGTCAATCATGTCCTGGTGCATTCCGGGCAGAATTACGACTTCGAACTGAATCAGGTGTTCTTCGACGACCTGGAAATTCGCAAGCCCGATCATTTTCTCGGTGCCGCCGGTGAGACTGCCGCGCAGACCATCGCCGAGGTGATCGCCAAAGCCGACGCAGTATTCGAGCAGGAACAGCCCGATGCGCTGCTGCTCTACGGGGATACCAATACCTGTCTGGCGGTGATCGCGGCCAAGCGTCGCAAGATCCCGGTGTTCCACATGGAAGCCGGCAACCGCTGCTTCGACCAGCGTGTCCCGGAAGAGCTCAACCGCAAGGTGCTCGACCACCTGTCCGACATCAACATGGTGTTGACCGAGCATGCCCGCCGTTACCTGATCGCCGAGGGTATCCGCCCGGAAACCATCATCAAGACCGGCTCGCACATGCATGAAGTGCTCGAGTACTACATGCCGAAGATCGAAGCCTCCGACGTGCTGGCGCGCAGCGGCCTGGAAGCGGGCAAGTTCTTCATCGTCAGTGCTCACCGTGAAGAGAACGTGGACAGCCCGGACAACCTGCGCGACTTCCTGGCCACCTTGCGTGCCCTGGTGGACCAGTATGGTTACCCGGTGATCGTCTCGACCCACCCACGTACACGCAAGCGCCTGGAAAGCCTGGGTGAGAACCTGAACCATCCGCTGATCCGCTTCGTCAAGCCGTTCGGCCTGCTGGACTACATCAAGCTCCAGATGTCTGCGTTCTGTGTACTGTCCGACAGCGGCACCATCACCGAAGAAGCCTCGTTGCTGAACCTGCCGGCGGTGACCCTGCGCAATGCCCACGAACGGCCGGAGGGGATGGATGAAGGCACGCTGATCATGAGCGGCCTCAAGGCCGAGTCGGTACTGGCAGCTGTCAAGGTGATCACCAGCCAGCACCAGGCCGGCCTGCGGCAGATTCCGGTGGTCCCTGACTATGAGGGCGGCCCGGTTTCGCAGCAGGTCGTGCGCGTGGTGCTGAGCTACACCGACTACATCAATCGCACTGTCTGGCGTAAAGCCTGAATGCCCGGCATGACTCAACGGGTCTTCCTGACCGGGGCAACGGGTTTCGTCGGTTCGGCGATCGCCCGGCGCCTACTGGCTGATGGTTGCCGCGGTCTGCTCTGCGCAGTGCGCAGTGAGGCAGCCGATGTGCCGTCGCCTGCGCAAGCCGTGGTATGCAAGGACTTCGCCGAGAATGATGGTTGGCAGGCGGCGTTGTCCGGCGTGGACGTGGTCATCCACAGCGCAGCCCGCGTGCATGTGATGAACGACACCGAGACGGACCCGCTGGCTGCGTTTCGCCGGGTCAATGTCGAGGGCACGCTCAACCTGGCGCGCCAGGCAGCGGCTGCTGGCGTCAAACGTTTCGTGTTCATCAGCTCAATCAAGGTCAACGGCGAAGGTACGCCTCCTGGCAGCGCCTACCGTGCCGATGATGCCGCTGCGCCACAGGACCCTTATGGCGTATCCAAGCATGAGGCCGAGCAGCAACTGCTGCAGTTGGCGGCCGAGGGCGCGATCGAGGTGGTCATCATTCGACCAGTGCTGGTTTATGGCCCGGGAGTCAAAGCCAACTTCCTGGCCATGATGCGTTGGCTCGACCGCGGTGTGGTATTACCGTTCGGCGCCATCGGCAATCAGCGCAGCCTGGTTGCACTGGACAATCTGGTCGACCTTGTCGTGACCTGTGTCCCGCACCCGGCCGCGGCCAACCAGATTTTCCTGGTCAGTGATGGTGAAGACCTGTCGACGACGCAGTTGTTGCAGCGCATGGCCGCAGCCCTGGGCAAACCGGCGCGGTTGCTGCCGATCCCCGCCTGGGTGCTGACCCTAGGCGCCACCTGCCTGGGGCGCAAGGCGCTGTCGCAGCGCCTGTGTGGCTCATTGGCGGTGAATATAGACAAAACCCGAACACTGCTGGGATGGACCCCGCCGGTCAAGGTAGATGCCGCATTGTCGGCCACAGCACGGCACTATCAGGATTCAGTTCGCAAATGATCTATTGGTTACTCCCCCTGATTGTCGTCTTCTCGCTGGTGATGACGGCGTTGTTGCGCCGTTACGCGTTGGCCAGAAGCATCATCGACATCCCCAACGCCCGCAGCTCTCATACACTGCCGACACCTCGCGGTGGTGGCGTGGCGATAGTGGTGGCGTTCCTGCTGGCGCAGCCCCTGCTGGCCTGGGCCGGCCTGTCGGACAGTGCTTCACTCGTCGCATTGTTTGGTGCCGGGCTGCTGGTCGCTGTCATTGGTTTCATGGACGACCACGGTCATATTGCGGCGCGCTGGCGCTTGCTCGGGCATTTTTGCGCTGCGATCTGGGCGCTGGCCTGGCTCGGTGGCCTGCCACCCCTGCAAGTGTTCGGCATGAGCTGGTCATTGGGATGGGCCGGGCATGTGCTGGCCGCTTTCTACCTGGTCTGGATGCTCAACCTCTACAACTTCATGGATGGCATCGACGGCATCGCCAGTATAGAGGCGATCACCGCCTGCCTTAGCGCTTGCCTGCTCTATTGGCTGGCGGGCGAGACCTCGCTGATCTGGGCCCCACTGTTGCTGGCGGGCGCGGTAGCGGGCTTCCTGTTCTGGAACTTTCCACCGGCACGCATATTCATGGGCGATGCGGGCAGCGGTTTTCTCGGCATCGTGCTGGGCGGGCTCTCGCTTGTCGCTGCCTGGCAATCGCCACAGCTGTTCTGGGCCTGGCTGATTCTGCTGGGTGTGTTCGTGGCCGATGCGACGTTCACCCTGGGGCGGCGCCTGCTACGGGGAGAGAAGGTTTACGAGGCTCATCGCAGCCACGGTTATCAGTTTGCCTCGCGCCGCTACAAGAGCCACAAGCGAGTGACCCTGGCGGTACTGGCAATCAACCTGCTTTGGTTGCTGCCCATCGCTGTTGTGGTCGTTCATTGGCAACTGGATGGTTTGCTGGGGCTGTTGATCGCGTATAGTCCCCTGCTTGTGTTGGCGCTCAAGTTCGACGCTGGCAAGCAAGACAGCTAAAAGCATATCGGCAATGACCGGTATCATGCGGTAACCGTGTTTACTGAATATTGACGTCATATCCGCGGGATGCGGAGGCGGGATCAACTCTGATGATGGACAAATTTAGAGCAGGCCTACTCGGCTTGCCGCGTCGCTATAAAAGGGCCCTTCAGGTCGTTGTCGATCTGCTACTGGTCTGGGTTGCGCTGTGGATGTCGTTTATCGTACGCCTAGGGTTTGATGACGCGGGTAGCCCACTACTCGATCACCCGTGGCTATTTATTGCGGCGCCGGTGATAGCCATTCCGATCTTCATCCGTTTAGGTATGTACCGAGCGGTCATGCGCTACTTCGGCAACGATGCCCTGATGGTCATTTTCAAGGCCGTGGGGCTTTCCTCGCTGTTGTTGGCGCTGGTTGTCTATTGGTACAGCAACCATGCCACCCTGGTACCCCGTTCGATCGTCTTCAACTACTGGTGGTTGAGCCTGGTCATGCTGGGCGGCCTGCGCCTGGTAATGCGCCAGTATTTCATGGGTGACTGGTTTGCCACGGCCCAGCACGTACCCTTCACCAGTCGCGATGATGGGCTGTTGCGTGTGGCCGTCTACGGTGCCGGAGCCGCAGGCAACCAATTGGTGGCCGCCTTGCGTATGGGGCGTTCCATGCGCCCCGTGGCGTTCATTGACGACGATCCGAGCATTGTCGACCGGGTTATTTCCGGCCTTCCGGTTTTCAAGTCACGCAATATCCAGCGCATGATCGATGCCACCGGTGCCCAGGAAATCCTCATGGCGCTGCCTTCGGCCAGCCGGGGCCGCCGGCGGGAAATCCTGACCTATCTCGAAGGCTTCCCGCTGCATGTGCGCAGTGTGCCCGGGCTGATGGACCTGGCCAGCGGTCGGGTCAAAGTCGACGACATTCAGGAAGTCGACATCGCCGACCTGCTGGGGCGCGATGCGGTACCGCCCGAGGCCGGCCTGTTGCAGCGTTGCATCACCGGTAAGGTAGTGATGGTGACTGGTGCCGGTGGTTCGATCGGTTCTGAGCTGTGCCGGCAGATCATGGGGCTTGGGCCGACCACCTTGCTGTTGTTCGAGCACAGCGAGTTCAACCTCTACAGCATCCTCACCGAACTGGAGCAACGTTGCCAGCGCGAGTCCTTGAGCGTGCGTCTGCTGCCGATCCTTGGCTCCGTGCGCGACGCCGACAAGCTGTTGCACGTGATGAAAACCTGGCATGTCGAGACCGTCTACCACGCGGCCGCCTACAAGCACGTGCCAATGGTCGAGCACAACATCGCCGAAGGCGTGCTGAACAACGTCATGGGGACGCTGCATGCCGCGCAGGCGGCGATGCAGGCCGGTGTCGCCAACTTCGTGCTGATCTCCACCGACAAGGCCGTGCGCCCCACCAATGTCATGGGCAGCAGCAAGCGCCTGGCCGAGATGATCCTGCAGGCGCTGAGCCGGGAGAGCTCCCCGGTGCTGCTGGGCGACAATCACAATGTCTCGCAGATCAACTCCACCCGTTTCACCATGGTGCGCTTCGGCAACGTGCTGGGTTCTTCGGGCTCGGTGATCCCGTTGTTCCGCCAGCAGATCAAGGCCGGTGGACCGTTGACCGTGACCCACCCGAAGATCACCCGCTATTTCATGACCATCCCGGAAGCCGCGCAACTGGTGATCCAGGCCGGTTCCATGGGGCAAGGTGGCGATGTGTTCGTGCTGGACATGGGCGAGCCGGTGCGGATCGTCGAGCTGGCGGAGAAGATGATCCATCTCTCGGGCCTGAGCGTACGCAGCGAGCGCAACCCTGCGGGGGACATCGCCATCGAGTTCACTGGCCTGCGCCCGGGTGAGAAGCTTTATGAGGAGTTGCTGATCGGCGACAACGTCGAGGCCACTCACCATCCGATGATCATGAGCGCCCAAGAGGACCACCTGGCGTGGGAAGCGCTCAAGGAGCGCCTTGGCCAGTTGTTGACGGCGGTGGCGGCGGATGATTACGGGCGGGTGCGCCAACTGCTACGGGAAACGGTGAGCGGTTATGCACCAGATGGCGAGATCGTCGACTGGATCTACCAGCAGCGTCGGCTGGAACCTTAAGAAAAAGCCCGGCTTGATGCCGGGCTTTTCTTTACTTCAACGCTTTGAATTATCTAGAAAAATACTCGCACCTTGAGCGGTTTGCCGTGGGCGGCACGGCCTTCTACCGTAGCAGGGCAACCAAGGAAACGTTGCCTTTCTATCAGCCTCAAGGAGTGACTTCCCATGCGTAACACTGTCCTGTCGTATCTGCTGCTCCCGCTTTTCACTTGCCTGTCCTTTTCACTCAACGCTGCCCCAACCAGCATGCCTTCCGAGCCGGTGCCTGCAGTGATGCCGGCCCAGCCGGCAAACAGCCAGGTGGATCTGAACACGGCCGATGCGCAAACTCTGCAAAAAGCGCTGAACGGCATCGGTCAGGCCAAGGCACAGGCCATCGTCGCCTACCGTGAGGCCAACGGGCCGTTCACCTCCGTGGACGAACTGCTCGAGATAAAGGGCATAGGCAAAGCGCTGCTGGAGCGCAATCGTGACAAGCTGATGGTCGAGTAAAGGTGGCTGGAGCCGATTGGCACCCGGCTGGTCGGCTCTTGATGACGGCAGTGCTTATTTCAGCGGTCTTGGGCATCCTTGGCATCCGCCTCGGCATTGCGCTCGTGAACTTTCTTCAACTGCTCATCGGTCAACGGCAGTTTTTTCGCCGTATCACGCAGCATCATCAGCCCGCCAACGATCGAGCCAAGGGCGACGATGAGTATCAACCAGGCATACCAAGGCATCGGTGTTCTCCTGCAAACTGAAGATGACAGCACCTGCATGGCATTCGAACCATGGCCGTGCGCGATGGTTCAATTATAGGAGTGGCCCACTGCCAGGCCAATTCTCATGACCCGCGGCCTCCAAAGGCCATGCCACTTCGTTTACAATGCGCGCCGTTTACGACTTGCCAAGAGACCGCGCCCATGTCCGCCTGCCAGACGCCCCTGATCGTCGCCCTGGATTTCCCTACCCGTGACGCCGCCCTGAAGCTGGCTGACCAGCTTGATCCGGCGCTGTGCCGGGTAAAGGTCGGCAAGGAACTGTTCACCAGCAGCGCTTCGGGGATTGTCGAGACCCTCTGCAGCAAGGGTTTCGAAGTGTTCCTCGACCTTAAGTTCCACGACATTCCCAACACCACGGCGATGGCGGTCAAGGCCGCAGCCGAAATGGGCGTGTGGATGGTCAACGTGCACTGCTCCGGTGGCCTGCGCATGATGTCGGCCTGCCGTGAAGAGCTGGCCAAGCGCAGCGGCCCGCAGCCACTGCTGATCGGCGTGACCGTGCTGACCAGCATGGAGCGTGAGGACCTGGCGGGCATTGGCCTGGATATCGAACCGCAGGAGCAGGTATTGCGCCTGGCGGCACTGGCCGAGAAGGCCGGGATGGACGGCCTGGTGTGTTCCGCGCTGGAGGCTCCGGCGCTGAAGGCAGCGCACCCGTCGCTGCAGCTGGTCACCCCGGGTATCCGCCCGGCGGGCAGTGCCCAGGACGACCAGCGCCGGATCCTGACCCCGCGCCAGGCGCTGGATGCAGGTTCCGACTACCTGGTGATCGGTCGCCCGATCAGCCAGGCGGCGGATCCGGCGCAGGCGCTGGCCGCCGTGGTCGCCGAAATTCGCGGCTGATTCGAGCCGGCCGGGGCTGCCTTGCAGCCCCGGGGTTTCAGACCTTCAACACCAGCTTGCCGAAGTTCTCCCCGCTGAACAGCTTGAGCAGCGTCTCTGGGAAGGTTTCCAGCCCCTCGACCACATCCTCCTTGCTCTTCACCTTGCCGCTGGCCAGCCAGCCGGCCATCTCCTGTGCGGCCTTGCCGTACTCCTTGACGTAGTCCATCACCACGAAACCTTCCATGCGCGCACGGTTGACCAGCAGCGCCAGGTAGTTGGCCGGGCCTTTGACCGCTTCCTTGTTGTTGTACTGGCTGATGGCGCCGCAGATCACCACCCGCGCCTTGAAGTTCAGGCGCGACAGCACCGCGTCGAGAATATCGCCGCCGACATTGTCGAAGTAGACGTCCACGCCCTTCGGGCATTCACGCTTCAGGCCCGCCAGCACGTCCTCGGCCTTGTAGTCGATGACGCCGTCGAAGCCCAGCTCGTCGAGCAGGTACTGGCATTTCTGCGCGCCGCCGGCGATGCCGACCACACGGCAGCCTTTGAGCTTGGCGATCTGCCCGGCAATGCTGCCCACCGCGCCTGCGGCACCGGAGATCACCACAGTGTCGCCGTCCTTGGGCTGGCCGACGTCGAGCAGGGCGAAGTAGGCGGTCATGCCGGTCATGCCCAAAGCGGAGAGATAGCGGGGCAGGGGGGCCAGCCGTGGGTCGATCTTGTGCAGGCCCTGGGGTTCGCCGGTGAAATAGTCCTGCACGCCCAGAGCGCCGCTGACGTGGTCACCGGGCTTGTAGTCCGGGTGCTGCGAGGCAACCACTTCGCCCACGCCCAGGGCACGCATCACCTGGCCCAGGCCTACTGGCGGGATATACGACTTGCCTTCATTCATCCAGCCGCGCATGGCCGGGTCGAGGGACAAGTACAGGTTCTTCACCTGGATCTGGCCCGCGCCGGGTTGGTCTGCTGGCACCTGCTCGAAGGTAAAGTCGTCGCGGCGCACGGCGCCGACCGGACGCTTTGCCAGCAGGAAACGGCGGTTGGTCTGGGGCATGGCGGATTCTCCTGAACAGGGTAAGAGGTGGCTGATGATCGGCTGTGATTATGTACTGCGTCACGCAAAATCACCGCAAACGATAGTAGTCCAACCGTGCCCCTGATGATGCTGCCCAGCCGGCAGGAGGGCTGACTAGACTCAGCCTCGACTCAATTTCTCCATGCAGGAGCCAGTGATGAGCATGACGTTCTCCGGCCAGGTAGCCCTGGTCACCGGTGGTGCGGCGGGTATCGGCCGGGCGACAGCCCAGGCGTTCGCTGCCCAAGGGCTGAAAGTGGTGGTGGCCGACCTGGACGCGGCCGGCGGTGAAGCCACCGTGGCGCTGATCCGCGAGGCGGGTGGCGAGGCCCTGTTCGTCGCCTGCGACGTGACCCGCGATAGCGATGTGCGCCAGTTGCACGAGCAGACCGTGCAGGCCTACGGCCGGCTGGATTACGCCTTCAACAATGCCGGCATCGAGATCGAGAAGGGCCGCCTGGCCGAGGGCAGCGAGGCCGAGTTCGACGCCATCATGGGCGTCAACGTCAAGGGCGTGTGGCTGTGCATGAAGTACCAGTTGCCGCTGCTGCTGGCCCAAGGCGGTGGCGCGATCGTCAATACCGCCTCGGTGGCGGGCCTGTCGGCGGCGCCGAAGATGAGCATCTATGCCGCGTCCAAGCACGCGGTGATCGGCCTGACCAAGTCGGCGGCGATCGAGTATGCGAAGAAGGGCATCCGGGTGAACGCGGTGTGCCCGGCGGTGATCGACACCGATATGTTCCGCCGCGCCTACGAGGCCGACCCGCGCAAGGCTGAGTTCGCCGCGGCGATGCATCCGGTTGGGCGCATCGGCAAGGTCGAGGAGATCGCCAGCGCGGTGCTGTACCTGTGCAGTGATGGCGCCGCTTTCACCACCGGGCACAGCCTGACCGTCGATGGCGGTGCACTGGCGATCTGATTGTCCGGTCAGCGCTGGGCGGGCGGGATCAATTATCTTGCTCGCCATTCAAACAGCTGCGCGATTCCTGTGGGAGCGGGTTTACCCGCGAACGGGCCGGCAAGGTTATCCACAACCGCCACGCCACCCCCGCACACCCCAGCAGCAACACCGTGCCGAATACGCTCAGCGCCAGGCGCGACCCCAACCTGTCGCTGAGCAAGCCGGTAAAGATCACCGGCAGGCTGAACCCCAGATACGCCAGCAAGAAGAACCCGGCACTGGCCCGGGTCTTCTCGCTGCCGGCGAGCTGGTTCACCGCAGCCAAGCCACCCAAGTAGATGAAGCCGTAGCAGGCACTGCTGGCGGCAATCGCGCCCAGCAGCACGCCAGCCAGTTGACCGCTGTCGGCGCCCCAGGCCAGCAACCCATAGCTGCAAGGCAGTATCAGCAACCCGAGCAGCGTGGCCTGGGCGCTTGGCAGGCGGCGGGCCATGGGCTGGAACAGCAGCCCGCAACTGATCACGCAAAAGGTCGAGAACCCCGACCAGGCACTCAGGCCGTGTTGGCGCAGGATCCCCGGCAGCAAGGCGATCACCAGGCCGACACAGGCCCAGGCGAGCAGGATCGCCATGCCATAGGCCAGGCTACCTGCGGGGTAGCAGGGCAACCGCAGCATGGCGCTGCGCTGCGCCGGGCGTGGCTCGGGCAGGCGCCACAGCAACAGCACGGCGATCCCCGCGAGCAACAGTTGCAGATGAAAGCTTGCCGGTGCCAGGGTGGGCCCGCGCAGCAGGCACAGGCTGGTCAGCGCCGCGCCCAGGCCGAAGCCCAGTGAGGTGCTGGCCGTGACCCAACTGGCGGCGCGGCCGCTGTCGCTGCCCGCCATCAGTTCGCCCATGTACGCGGTGGCCGTGGCCGATGCCAGCCCGGTACCCAGCCCCAGGAGCATGCGCGCGGCACCCAGTGCCTCCAGGCTTGGGAACAGCAGCATGATCAACGTGGCGAGCATCGACAGGGCCAGGGCGGCGATGATCAGCGGGCGTCGCCCGACCCGGTCGGCCAGCCCGCCAAGGGCCAGCAGCACCGGCAGCACGCCGAGCACATAGCCGGAGAAGGCCACGGCGGTGGCCGCGGCGCCACGCCCGGCGAGTTCGGCGTAGGTGATGTACAGCGGTGCCTGCAGGTTGACCGCGAGGGTGATCAGGCACAGCGCGAAGGCCAGCAGGGCCGGGTCATGGCGGGTGGGCATGGGGTCATCCGTCAAAGGGTGGAGTGTCTGTCGGCAGCATCGAGGCTGTGGGGTTGCTCAACAAGGCACACTCCCCAGGCATTTGTGATTAACTGTTCGCCCGAAATCAGCGAACACTTGCCATGCACCTGAATCTGGATCGCCTGCAGCCAACGCCCCTGGTCCAGCAACTGACCGAACAGTTGCAAGCCTGGATCGAACAGCAACGCCTGCGCCCCGGCGCCCGCCTGCCGTCGATCCGCACCCTGGCCAAGGCCCAGGCGGTGAGCGCGTCCTGCGTGATCGAGGCCTACGACCGCCTGGTGGCGAGCGGCTGGCTGGTGGCGCGGCACGGTGCCGGGTTTTTCGTTGCCGAACGCAAGCCGGGGCAGCAGGCGGATGCCGGCAGCGCCTGGGGTGAGGCCATCGATGGCAGCTGGCGCTTGTTCGGCGAAGGCCATGAGGCGCTGCTCAAGCTCGGCTGCGGCTGGCTGCCGGTGGCCTGGCGCGCCGAGGCGGAACTGGCGCAGGCCGTGCGCCAGGTCAGCCGGGGCGAGCCCGAGGCGCTGTTCGACTACTGCCCGCCGCTGGGCCTGGCCAGCCTGCGCCTGCAGCTGCACAAGGGCCTGGCGCGGCTCGACATCAACGCCGAGCCCGAGCGCATCCTCACCACCCAGGGCATCAGCCATGCCCTCGACCTGCTGGTGCGCACCCTGCTGGCGCCGGGCGACACCGTGCTGGTGGAGCGCCCCGGCTACTACAACCTGTTCAACCTGCTGCGCCAGCACGGCGTGCGGATGCTTGAAGTGCCGCGCACGCCAACGGGGCCAGACGTTGTCGAACTCGAGCGGCTGCTGGTCGAGCACCGGCCACGCTGCCTGTTCACCAACAGCCTGTACCAGAACCCCACTGGCACCAGCCTGACCCCCAAGGTCGCCTATCGCCTGCTGGAGCTGGCCCGCGAGCATGACCTGCGGATCATCGAGGACGACCTCTATGCCGACTTCCAGGAAGGCCCGGCCACCCGCCTGGCCACCCTCGACAGCGAGCAGCGGGTGATCTACCTGGGCAGCTTCTCGAAAACCCTCAGCAGTTCGCTGCGGGTGGGCTACCTGGTCGCGGAACCTGCGCTGATCGCCCGCCTGGCCGAGTTGAAGATGGTCAGCGGCATCGGCACCTGCCGCTTTGCCGAGCAGGTGATCGGCCAGATGCTTGGCAATGGCAGCTACCGCAAGAGCATCCAGCGCCTGCGCGTGCGCCTGGGGCAGCACATGGCCAAGCTCCTCGGGCAGCTGGAGGCGTGGGGCTGGGAGGTGTTGTGCGAACCCTGCGGCGGCATGTTCGTCTGGGCCCGCTCGCCCGGGCGCGACTTTGCCGGGCTGGAGCGCCTTGCGCTGGAGCATGCCGTGCTGCTCACGCCCGGCAGCGCCTTCGACCCCCAGGGACGGGCTTGTGACTGGTTGCGCATCAATGTCGCCTACGGACAGGACGTCCGCGCCCAGGCGTTCCTCCGACACGCGGGGCGACCTCCAGCGGCCTGAAAGCGACACGTTCATAGCTAAATGACACCATTCTGGCGCCAGGCTCTTGTGAGGTGGCCGCTGCGATTGTCACTCTTGCCTTTCGGAAAAGCCCGACAAGCTAGAGGGGAATCGGTGATGGCGGTGACCAAGCACGGTGTTCTGGCCAACCTGGGCATGGCCCGCAAGCTCGGCCTGGGCTTTGCCTTGGTGCTGCTGCTGACGCTGCTGGTGGCGGCCATCGGCGTATACGCGCTGTTCAGCGTAGGCCAGCGCTTCGACGGCTTGCGCCAGATGGCCCAGTTCAATACCGACCTGCTGCGCCTGCGCCAGCACGAGCAGGCGTTTGCCCTGCGCTCCGATATCAGCGAAGCCGATGCGCTGCGCGCTGGCCTCCAGGGCCTGGTCGAGCGTGCCCGTGGCCTGCCGGGGCTGGCCTCGACCGAAGGCGAACTCGGCGCCTACGGCCAGGCGTTCGACCAGTTCGTCCAGGCGGTACAGGGCAAGGAGCTGGCGCTGGACATGGCCAGCTGGTCGGTGTCCAGCGTGGCCAACAACCTCGATGTGCTGCAGGCCGGCCTGGCCGATGACGGCACCTACACCCTCAAGCAGTCGCAAGGCCAGCAGGGCGGCGAGTTTCTCGAACAGGCCGGCCAGGTGGCGCAGGTGTCACGGCTGATGCTGCAGGCCATGGACGAAGCCCGGGTGCGCCTGGAACAAAGCCGCAAGGGCGGCGAGGTGGAGCAGGGGCGCATTGCCCAGACAGTGGAGGCCGCCAGCCTGGTCGAGCAGCTCAAGGGCGCGGTGAGCGATGCCGGTTACCAGAGCGTGCTGGGCGAGGTGGCCGGGCATATCGCCAGCTTCTCCGACAAACTCAATGAATACACCGACCTGCTGGCTCAGGAACAAGGCATCAAGGCCCAGTTGCAGGCCCGCGCGGAACAGGTCACGGCGCGGGTCGACCAGGCCTACAACGCACAGGAACAGGCGATGCAGGCCGAGCTAGCGCGCAATGCCGTGGCCATCGCGGCCGCCACCGCGCTGGCGCTGCTGGTCGGGGTGCTGGCGGCCTGGCTGATCACCCGTGCGGTGGTCGCGCCGCTCAAGCGGGTGATCATCCGTGCCCGGCGCATCGCCGCCGGTGAACTGGCCATCGAGGCCGAGACGCCACGCAGTGACGAGGTCGGGCAGTTGTTGCAGGCCATGCAGCAGATGGCCGAGGGCTTGTCCGGTGTAGTCAGCGGCCTGCAACAGGGCATCGAGCAGTTGGCCGGCAGCGCCCAGGCGTTGTCTGCCGTGACCGAGCAGACCAACCGTGAAGTCGGCAGCCAGAAGGACGAGACCGAGCAGGTGGCCACCGCCATGCAGCAGATGACCGCCACCGTGCATGATGTGGCGCGCAATGCCGAGCAGGCGGCCGAAGCGGCCCAGGCCGCCGACGACAAGGTCGAGTCCGGCCAGCTGGTGGTGCGCCAGAGCATGCAGCGCATCGAGCAGCTCGCCGCCGCCGCCGAGACCGCCAGCTGCGGGATCGACAGCCTGAGTGCCGAGATCCATACCATCGGCGACGTGCTGGAGGTCATCAAGAGTGTCGCCGAGCAGACCAACCTGCTGGCGCTCAATGCCGCCATCGAGGCCGCTCGCGCCGGTGAGCAGGGGCGTGGTTTCGCCGTGGTGGCCGATGAAGTGCGCGCCCTGGCGCGGCGTACCCGTCAGTCCACTGAAGAGATCGAGCGCCTGGTGGCCAGCCTGCGTGGCAATGCCCAGCAGTCGGTGACACAGATCCGGGGCAGTACCGAGCTGGTGCGCCTGGCGGTGGCCGATGCGCTGCAGACTGAAAGTGCGCTGGGCAGCATTGCCGCGGCGGTGTCGTTGATCCAGCAGATGAACCAGCAGATCGCCGCGGCGGCCGAGCAGCAAAGCTCGGTGGCCGAGGAGATCAGCCGCAGTGTCACGCAGATCCGCGGCAGCGCCGATCAGGCGGCGCTGGCGATGGAGGACAACGCCCGCTCAAGCGTCGAGCTGGCGCGTCTGGGGGATGACCTGAAGGGGATGGTGGGGCATTTCCGACTGTGATTGCCTGTGGTGACCCTATCGCGGGGCAAGCCCGCTCCCACGCAGTGGACTGGTGTGGGAGCGGGCTTGCCCCGCGATAGCGTTGTCAGCCTTTGCGCTGGCTGAGGATAAGCAAGGTCAGCACCCCCGCCACAATCCCCCAGAACGCCGACCCGATCGAGAACAAGGTGAACCCCGATGCCGTCACCATGAAGGTGATCAGTGCCGCTTCACGCTCGCGAACCTCGCCCATGGCCACGCTCAGGCCATTCATGATCGACCCGAACAGCGCCAGCGCGGCGATCGACAGCACCAGCTCTTTGGGCAGGGCGCCGAACAGCGCCGCCAGGGTGGCGCCGAAGGTACCGGCGATACCGTAGAAGATCCCGCACCAGACCGCAGCGGTGTAGCGCTTGCGCGGGTCTTCATGGGCGTGCGGCCCGGTGCAGATGGCCGCGCTGATGGCCGCCAGGTTGACCCCGTGTGAACCGAACGGCGCCAGCAGCAGCGAAGCAAAGCCGGTGGCCGTGATCAGCGGCGAGGCCGGCACCTGGTAGCCATCGGCGCGCAGCACGGCGACCCCGGGCATGTTCTGCGAGGTCATCGCCACCACGAACAACGGGATGCCGATGCTGATGGTCGCCGCCAGCGAGAAGCTGGGCGTGGTCCATACCGGGGTGGCTACCTCGAGCTGGAAGCCGCTGAAGTCCAGCAGGCCCAGCGCGCCGGACAGCGCGGTGCCGACCAGCAGCGCGGCCAGCACGCAGTAGCGCGGCGACAGGCGCTTGACCAGCAGGTAGCTGAAGAACATGCCCAGCACCAGCAGGGTACGGTGCTGGGCGGCGACGAAGATCTCGCTGCCGATCTTGAACAGGATGCCCGCCAGCAAGGCGGAGGCCAGCGACGCGGGAATGCGCCTGACCAGCCGTTCGAAGCTGCCGGTGAGCCCGCAGATCAGCACCAGCACGGCGCAGGTGATGTAGGCGCCGATGGCCTCGCCGTAGCTCACGCCACCAAGGCTGGTGATCAACAGGGCTGCGCCGGGTGTCGACCAGGCCACGGTGATTGGCGTGCGATAGCGCAGCGACAGGCCGATGCTGCAAACCGCCATGCCGATCGACAGCGCCCAGATCCACGACGAGATCTGCGCGCTGGTCAGGCCTGCCGCCTGGCCGGCCTGGAACATCAGCACCAGCGAGCTGGTGTAGCCGGTGAGCATGGCGATGAAACCGGCGACTACCGCCGAGGGGGAGCTGTCTGCCAGCGGGCGCAGGGGCACGGTGGTGGCATCGGTCATAGGGTGAATTCCTTGTACAGGTGTAAGCATTTTTTTCAGGCTACCGTGCCATGGCTTGATCCTTGCCATACAGCAGGCATTGCATTTAGCCGTACAGTCGCCAACTATTGGCCACGGTTCTGCAACTGCGTGAAAGGGGAGGGGCGATGTACAAGGTGTATGGCGATTACCAATCGGGCAACTGCTACAAGGTCAAGCTGATGCTCAGCTTGCTGGGCCGCCCGTACGAGTGGCAGGCGGTGGATATTCTCAAGGGCGAGACCGAAACCCCCGAGTTCCTGGCCATGAACCCCAATGGCAAGGTGCCGGTGCTCAAACTGGAGGATGGCACGTGCCTGTGGGAGTCCAACGCCATCCTGAACTTCCTCGCCGATGGCAGCGAGTTCCTGCCCAGCGAGCCACGCCTGCGCACCCAGGTGCTGCAGTGGCAGTTCTTCGAGCAATACAGCCATGAGCCGTATATCGCAGTGGCGCGGTTCATCCAGTTCTACCTGGG
This sequence comes from Pseudomonas sichuanensis, assembly GCF_024749065.1. Classification (NCBI taxonomy): domain Bacteria; kingdom Pseudomonadati; phylum Pseudomonadota; class Gammaproteobacteria; order Pseudomonadales; family Pseudomonadaceae; genus Pseudomonas; species Pseudomonas sichuanensis. The sequence goes on from NZ_CP087185.1 coordinate 1,638,665, forward strand.
GTTGCCGGACGAGCGACTGGAGGAATACAAGGGGCTGCACAAGGGCGGCTACAAGGCGCTCAAGGTGATGAACAAGCAGCTGGAGATGACGCCGTACCTGGTCGGCGACCAGTATTCGATTGCCGACGTGGCGTTGTATGCCTACACCCATGTGGCGCATCAGGGCGGGTTTGATCTTTCTGCCTATCCGGCGGTGCAAGCCTGGCTGGCGCGCGTGGCCAGCCATCCGCGGCATGTGCCGATGGTGGATTGAGGCGCTACTGGCCTCATCGCCGGCAAGCCGGCTCCCGCACATCAACCCTGTGGGAGCCGGCTTGCCGGCGATGAGGCCGATGCAGGATTCTCAGACCGCCGCGAAGCGCTTGTCCAGGTAGGCAATGATGTCCTTGGACTCATACATCCAGGTCACCTTGTCGCCTTCATCGATGCGCAGGCATGGCACTTTCACCCGGCCACCGCCTTCGAGCAGCGCCTGGCGGTGCTGGGCATCGTGCTTGGCGTCGCGCAGCGCCACCGGCACGTTGAGGCGGTGCAGGGTGCGACGGGTCTTCACGCAGAACGGGCAGGCGTGGAACTGGTACAGGGCAAGGCTCTTGGCGTCCTGTTCAACGCGCGCCTGGGCCGAGGCATCACGCTTCTTCTTGGCCGGGCGGCTGATCCAGTCGCCGAACACGATGAGCTGGCCGAGGCCGACCCGCAGGGCTTTGACGATCATGACTGACTCCTGATCTGGTTAAGGCGCACAAAACAAAAAGCCGACCCCTGGGGGTCGGCTGCGGATCATAGGCCGATCACTTGATCAGGCTGAGGAACTCGCTGCGGGTGGCGGCGTTGTCCCGGAACTCGCCGAGCATCACCGAGGTGAGCATGGTGGAGTTCTGCTTCTCGACACCGCGCATCATCATGCACATGTGCTTGGCTTCGATGACCACGGCCACGCCGGCGGCACCGGTCACCTGTTGCACGGCCTCGGCGATCTGGCGGCTGAGGTTTTCCTGGATCTGCAGGCGACGGGCGAACATGTCGACGATGCGCGCCACTTTCGACAGGCCCAGTACCTTGCCCTTGGGCAGGTAGGCGACATGGGCCTTGCCGATGAACGGCAGCATGTGGTGTTCGCACATCGAATACAGCTCGATGTCCCGGACCAGCACCATTTCGCTGTTGTCGGAGCTGAACAGCGCGTTGTTGGTGACTTCTTCCAGGGTCTGCTCATAACCGCGGCAAAGGTACTTCATGGCCTTTGCAGCCCGCTTGGGCGTGTCGAGCAGGCCCTCGCGGGAGACGTCCTCACCCAGTTGGCTGAGGATCTCGGTGTAGTTCTGTTCCAGGGACATGGATCTACCTGTGGAAAATTTCGCAAAGGCGAAGGGTACGGCGGCGGCGGCGGCGCTGCAAGCGCGATGTCACTCGTCGCGGCCTTCGAGCATGGTTCGCTTGAGCATGACATACACCGCGCCAGTACCACCGTGGCGGGCCTGGCACGAGGCGAAGCCGAGCACCTGCGGGTGCTGGCGCAGCCAGGTGTTGACGTGGCTCTTGATCATCGGGCGCTTGCCGTCGATACGCGCGGCCTTGCCGTGGGTGACGCGCACGCAGCGTACTTCCAGCTTGGTGGCCTCGGCGATGAAGTCCCAGAGGATCTCGCGGGCTTTCTCCACACTCATGCCGTGCAGGTCGAGGCTGCCCTCGAAGGCGATCTGGCCGAGCTTGAGCTTGCGGATCTGGCCTTCCTGCACGCCGTCGCGGCGCCACATCAGCTCGTCTTCGGCGCCGACGTCGATGACGAACTGGTCGGACAGGCCGTCGACCACCAGTGGCTGGTCGCTGCGGATGGTCGCCGCCTGGCGCAGGCCGGCCAGTTGCTTGCGATCGGCCTTGGCTTTGCCGACTTCGGCGCGGTCGTGCTTGATCTGCTTGACCCCGCGTACTTCGCTGCGAAAGAGGGAAAAATCGTCGTCTTGCATGGTGCCTCCACGTGGGCGGCGTAGTTTACGCGAGTGTGGGCCTTAGTGAAGTCTTGAGTTAATGGTGCGGGCCTCATCGCCGGCAAGCCGGCTCCCACAGGATGATACTGGGTTCAGGAATGACACGGTCGCTGTGGGAGCCGGCTTGCCGGCGATGAGGCCGGTACTGACGAACGGGATATCAGTCGTGTTTTTTCATCAAATGCGGCGACAGGTTCAGCTCACGCCCGCGGCGCAGGCGAATACGGCTGCGGCGCCAGAAGCGCACGCCGACATACAGCAGCAACAGCCCGACCACAGTCAGTGTGGCCGCGAGTGGGCGGTTGGCATTGAGTTCGGCGAGGGCGGGGTAGTTGCCCAGCAGGCCGGCGATGCCGGCCATGGCGAGCAGGATGCCCAGGGTGGCCAGCAGGACGGAGAAGGCGGCGGCCAGGCGCGCGCCCCAGTTGCGCGGCTCGCGCTGGCGTAGGCGTCTGGCATCGAAACTGCCTTTGAGCTTCATTCGAATTCCTCGGGATCGGGTGTCGCTGATCCGGGTTTCGACCTGCTGTGCGCCCTTGGGTTCCGCCCGTCCGCCGGGCGGTGCCTGGTTCAGACCAGGCTGGCGGTAGGGGCCACGCAGGCGAAGTTGTCGGCCATCACGGCCATCTCGCACTGGTGAATCTGTGCGGCCGGGATGACCCCGTCCTTGAAGGCCAGGTCGCGGGTCGCCGAGGCATCTTCCACCAGGGTGCAACGATAACCATAGTCCTTGGCGCGGCGTACGGTGGTGCTGACGCTGGAGTGGCTCATGAAGCCGCACACGATCAGGTCCAGGTGGCCGAGCTCCTGCAGCGTTTCGTGCAGCTTGGTGTTCTTGAAGGCGTTGGGCATGCGCTTTTCGATGATGGTTTCACCGGCCAGCGGCTCCAGGCCCGGGATGAACTCGCCGCGCGCGCCTTGCGGGTCGAACAGGCCGCCGACGGTGCCCAGGTGGCGAACGTGGATGATCGGGCGCCCGGCCTTGCGGGCAGCGTCGAGCAACCGGGCGATGTTGGCCACGGCCTCGTCCATGCCCGACAGCGCCAACGGACCGCTCAGGTACTCCTTTTGCGCGTCGATGACGATCAGGCTGGCTTGGCCCAGCTTGGCCGGCGGGTAGTCGCGGCCGCTGAGGCGGAACATCGTGGTTGGAACGGACATCAAGGGCTCCTTGGGTAGGGCTTTTGTGCCCCTATTCTCCCTTGCCTTGGCGCCAATGTGAATGGTTGACATTGCAGGCGGCATGGTTACTGGCCTGTGGCTATCCATTCGGCTATCGGAAAGAGCATTTGTGTGGTGTGGGCTGTTAGACTTTTGGCCTGTCTGAAAAGGAGTCTTCCGTGATCACATCCCGCCTGCGCACCCTGCGCGACCATATCCGCTGGGCGGTCAGCCGCTTCCATGAGCATGAGCTGTTCTTCGGCCACGGTGCCGACAATGCCTGGGACGAGGCCCGCCTGCTGGTGCTCGGCGCCGTGCACCTGCCGTGGGAGGTGGCCGACAGCTACCTGGACTGCCAACTGGAGGACGACGAGCGGGTACGCCTGATGCACTTGCTCAAGCGCCGTATCGAGGAGCGGGTACCGACCGCCTACCTGCTGGGCGAGGCGTGGTTCTGCGGCATGTCGTTCATTGTCGACGAGCGTGTGCTGGTGCCGCGCTCACCGATTGGCGAGTTGATCGAAAAACGCTTCGAGCCGTGGCTGGCGGCGGAACCTGCGCGCATCCTCGACCTGTGCACCGGCTCCGGTTGCATCGGCATCGTCGCTGCCGAGGTGTTCCAGGAGGCTGAGGTGGTGCTGGGCGACCTGTCCTTCGACGCCCTGGAAGTGGCCAACCAGAACATCGAGCGCCATGGCCTGGATACGCGGGTCTACACCGTGCAGGGTGATGGCTTCGCCGGCCTGCCGGGGCAGCGCTTCGACCTGATCCTGTCGAACCCGCCATACGTCGACTCGGAAGACTTTGCCGACATGCCGGCCGAATACCACCACGAGCCCGAACTGGGCCTGGCCTGCGGCAATGACGGCCTGGACCTGGTGCGGCGCATGCTCGCCGAGGCGGCTGACCATCTGACCGAAAAAGGTTTGCTGATTGTCGAAGTGGGCAACAGCCAGGTGCATGTCGAGGCGTTGTACCCCGAGGTGGACTTTGCCTGGCTGGAGTTCGAGCGCGGCGGGCACGGGGTGTTCATGCTGACTGCCGAGCAGTGCCGGCAGCATCAGGAACTGTTCGCTTCGCGGGTTTGATCGGCGTTCGGTGAACTGGGGCTGCTGTGCAGCCCTATCCGGCCGGTCCGGCGCCCCGGCAAGGCCGCTCCTACAGGAGACCGCGTACATCTGTAAGAGCGGCCTTGTGCCGCGAACGGGCCGCAACGCGGCCCCAGCTTTTGTCAGCGAGTGGCAATCCAGATCAGCAGCCCGGCCTGGAACACCGCAAAGGCTACCAGGCAGGTGATGGTGAAGCGCAGCCCATTGTCCTCGCGGCGGTACTTGGCCACACGCTCGTCGCGCTCGCGCAGCTGCGCTTCCTTTTCCATCAGGTTCTGTTCGGCCTGCTGCAGCATGCCGGCGGCGTCGAGGATGTCGACCCGCTGCACCTTCTCGGCATTCCAGCCGCCCTTGAGCTGGCCCACTGTGGTTTCCACCACGGCGCCCTTGAGTATCTGGCCTTCGCTGTACTCCACGGCCAGGCCGACGCTGGTCAGCACATGGTCGCGGCGCAGGCGCGTGTCTTCGTTCAGCGCGTCCTTGTTCGGCAGGCTCATGCCTTCGATGCGGTAGCCCGAGCAGCGCTGCTGCAGCCATTGCACCGCCTGGGCCAGCAGGTAGCGGCCAAGCCCACGATTGAGCGGCTCAAGCTGCAGGCCGGCGTCGCTGCCGATGCGCACCAGGCGCTGTTCGTGATCGACGCGAATATCCAGCTGGTTCTGTTCCTTGCGCACTTTCTGCCCGGGCAGGCGGATTTCCATGCGCAGCAGGCTATGGGCCTTGTCATGCCGCTCGGCGTAACCGAACTGGACGAAGCGCAGCGGGCGGGCGCCGCTGTTGCGATCGGTCGGCAGGGCGGCCAGGCGCAGCAGCTGGAAGTGTTCGGCAGCCAGGTCCGCCCACGGCTGCGGGGCGCTTTCCGGGGCTTGTTCTTCGGTCGCCTCGGCGGCGGGAGCATCGGTCATCAGGGCAATCCTCAGGTGCGCGGCGGCCGGGTGCTGGTGGACATCGCACGCGCAGTCACCGCCTTCTCATGCCGCGTTATCGGCAGCCATCGCCAAGACCTGAGCCTACGGCGGCAGGAAAGCTCAGGCCGGCGGCAGGCCATGGATGAAGGCGACGATCCGTTCGCCCAGTTCGCGGGCCAGCGGCAGTTCGGGATTGCTGTAGCTGTCGCGTTGCTGGCGCATGTCCCGGGGGCTGATGCGCAACATATGGTTCATGCCGTCGATCAGCGCCAGTTGCGCGTCGGGCTTGGCGGCCTTGAGCCGCTCGGCGTCGGCAACCTCTACCTGCACGTCGTTGCGCCCCTGAATGATCAACGCCGGCACCTGGAGCCTGGCGAACGCCGCCGCCGGGTCCTGGCGCAGCAGCGAAATCAGGTACGGCTGCACACTGGGGCGGAACACCTGGCGCAGCGGGGCCGGTACATCCAGGCTGGTCTGCCCGGCCTGCAGGCGGTCGATCAGGGCCACGCCACCGGCCAGTTGCGCCGCCGGCAGGCGCTGGGCCAACTGCTCGCGCAGCACATCGGCCACCGGGCGGCCGCTGCCGGCCAGGGTGATGACCGCGCTGGCGCCGGCTTGCTCGGCGGCCAGGCTGGCAATCAGTGCCCCCTCGCTGTGGCCGACCAGGATCAATGGGCCGAAACGTGGGTCGTGGCGCAGTTTCTGGCCCCAGGCCACGGCGTCGGCGACGTAGCGCTCGACGCTCAGATCGCGCTCGTCCGGGGTGGCCGGCTGGCTGGCGGCCACCCCGCGCTTGTCGTAGCGCACGCTGGCGATGTGTTCGCTGGCCAGCAGCAAGGCCAGGCGCTTGAGGTTGTCGATGCGCCCGGAGGCCGGGTTGTTGCCGTCGCGGTCGGTGGGGCCGGAACCGGCGATGATCAGCACCACCGGCGGCGGGGTGTCCTGCTGCGGCAACAGCAGGCTGCCGTGCAGCACGCCCTGGCCGGTGTCCAGGTCGATCGGGCGTTGCAGCACGGTAGGGGCGGCCGCTTGGGCCAGGCTGGCGCACAGCATTAGGAGCAGGGTGATGAGGCGCGACTTCATGGATGGGGGGCTGCTTGGGGAGGTGAGGGTAAGACAGAGCCGGAAGGGGAAGGTTCGTGCGGCGCGTCGAGTTGACCTGTGCCGGCCTCTTCGCGGGTAAACCCGCTCCCACAGGGTCAGCGCCGGTTTCGAACACACAGTAGCACCTGTGGGAGCGGGTTTACCCGCGAAGAGGCCGGCATGGGCAACCCATCCTGTGGCGTTTTCCGTATACTGCTGCTTTCGTCCCACTCAGGCTGATTTCGCGGAGCGTCCATGTCCGGCAATACCTACGGCAAGCTGTTCACTGTCACCACCGCTGGCGAAAGCCATGGCCCGGCGTTGGTCGCCATTGTCGATGGGTGCCCGCCCGGCCTGGAAATCTCCCTGGCCGATCTGCAGCATGACCTTGACCGGCGCAAGCCCGGCACCAGCCGGCATACCACCCAGCGCCAGGAAGCGGATGAAGTGGAGATCCTCTCCGGCGTGTTCGAAGGCCGCACCACCGGCTGCTCCATCGGCCTGCTGATCCGCAACACCGACCAGAAGTCCAAGGACTACTCGGCGATCAAGGACCTGTTCCGCCCGGCCCACGCCGACTACACCTACCACCACAAGTATGGCGAGCGCGACTACCGCGGCGGCGGGCGCAGCTCGGCGCGCGAGACCGCCATGCGCGTGGCAGCAGGCGCCATCGCCAAGAAGTACCTGGCCACCCAGGGCATCCGCGTGCGCGGCTACATGAGCCAGCTCGGCCCGATCGAGATCCCGTTCAAAACCTGGGACTCGGTGGAAGACAACGCCTTCTTCAGCCCCGACCCGGCCAAGGTGCCGGAGCTCGAGGCCTACATGGACCAACTGCGCCGTGACCAGGATTCGGTCGGGGCGAAGATCACCGTGGTGGCCGAGGGCGTGATGCCGGGCCTGGGCGAGCCGATCTTCGACCGCCTCGACGCCGAGCTGGCCCATGCACTGATGAGCATCAACGCCGTCAAGGGCGTTGAGATCGGCGCCGGTTTCGCCTGCGTCGCCCAGCGCGGCACCGAACACCGAGACGAAATGACGCCGGAAGGCTTCCTCAGCAACAACGCCGGCGGCATTCTCGGTGGCATCTCTTCCGGCCAGCCGATCGTCGCCCACCTGGCGCTCAAGCCGACCTCCAGCATCACCACGCCGGGCCGCTCGATCGACATCGATGGCAACCCGGTGGAAGTGATCACCAAGGGCCGTCACGATCCGTGCGTCGGTATCCGTGCCACGCCGATCGCCGAAGCGATGATGGCCATCGTGCTGATGGACCACCTGCTGCGCCACCGCGGGCAGAATGCCGACGTGAAGGTGAATACCCCGGTGCTGGGCCAGCTCTGAGTATTCAGCCGACTGTGCCGGCGCTATCGCCGGCAAGCCGGCTCCCACAGGTCATGGGTTGTCGCTGAGGCCTGCGCATAACCTGTGGGAGCTGGCTTGCCAGCGATAGGCCCGGTCAGACACCACCGAACCCGCGGTCTGCCCCATGCCCCCCATCCCCTACTGGCGCCTGTCCAGCTTCTACCTTTTCTACTTCGCCCTGCTCGGCTCCACGGCGCCGTTCCTGGCCCTGTACTTCGATCACCTGGGCTTTTCCCCGGCACGCATCGGCGAGCTGGTGGCCATCCCCATGCTGATGCGTTGCGTCGCCCCCAACCTGTGGGGCTGGCTGGGTGACCGCAGTGGCCAGCGCCTGTTGATCGTGCGTTTGGGGGCTTTGTCGACCCTGGCGACCTTCTCGCTGATCTTCTTCGGCAAGAGCTACGCCTGGCTGGCGTTGGTGATGGCCCTGCACGCGTTCTTCTGGCATGCGGTGCTGCCGCAGTTCGAAGTGATCACCCTGGCCCACCTGCACGGCCAGACCGCGCGCTACAGCCAGGTGCGGCTGTGGGGCTCGATCGGCTTCATCCTCACCGTGGTCGGCCTGGGGCGCCTGTTCGAACAGTTGAGCCTGGACATCTACCCGGTGGCCCTGGTGACCATCATGGCCGGCATCGTCGCCGCCAGCCTGTGGGTGCCCAACGCCCAGCCGCCGGAGCATGCCGAGCGGCGCGGGGCAGGGGGCTTCCTCAAGCAGTTGCTGGCCCCGGGCGTGCTGGCGTTCTACCTGTGCGTGGGGCTGATGCAACTCAGCCACGGCCCGTACTACACCTTCCTCACCCTGCACCTGGAGTCGCTGGGCTATAGCCGCGGTGCGATCGGCCTGCTGTGGGCGCTGGGGGTGGTGGCCGAGGTGCTGGTGTTCATGGCCATGAGCCGCATCTTTGCGCGCTTTTCGGTACGCCGGGTGCTGTTGGCGAGCTTCCTGCTGGCCGCCGTGCGCTGGCTGCTGCTGGGCAACCTGGCGGATATCCCGGCGGTGCTGGTGCTTGCCCAGGTGTTGCACGCCGCCACCTTCGGTTGCTTCCACGCCGCCAGCATTGCCTTCGTGCAGTCCAGCTTCGGTGCCCGCCAGCAGGGCCAGGGCCAGGCGTTGTACGCCGCCTTGTCCGGCACCGGCGGTGCGCTGGGCGCGCTGTATTCGGGTTACAGCTGGAAACTCCTGGGCCCGCACTTCACCTTTGGTATGGCCAGCGTCGCGGCACTGGCGGCAGCCGTTATCATTGCCCTCCGTTTGAAAGACAGCAGGAACGACCCCTGATGAGCATCCTCAGCGTTTTCCACAGCAGCAGCCCCGAGCTTGCGAACAAGGTACTGACTCACCACGACGACATCGTCGCCACCCTGGCCGAGCAGGGTGTACGCCTGGCGCGCTGGGAATCCGGCGCGCGCCTGCGTCCTGGCAGCAGCCTGAGCGAGGTGCTGGACGCGTGCCGCGCACCGCTCGACCGGCTGATGAGCGAGCATGGCAGCGCAACCTTCAGTCTGCTCAGCCGCGATGGCGACGACCCCGCCGAGGTCGACTTGCGCGACGAGCATGTGCATGACGACGAGCAAGTGTTCGCGCTGATCAGCGGGCGTGCGCAGCTGAGCCTGCGCCTGGGCGATTTCGTCTATGCCGTGCTGTGTGAAAAAGATGATGTGCTGGTGGTGCCGGCTGGCACCCGGCGCTGGCTTGACCTGGGGGACACGCCGTTCTGCCTGGCGTTGCGGCTGCACGCCAGCGAGCAGGGCGTGCAGCCGCGTTTCACCGGTGATGCCGGTGCCCGGCAGTTCCCGGGGTTTGGCGAGCTCTGAAACAGCCGCTTAGCGGTAGGTTGGCAGCGCGAAGCGCTGCTGGCTCTGCAGCCTGGAGATCACTGGCAGTTCGCTGGCTTGTTCGGCGAGGTCACGGCGCAGCGCACTGATCGCCCACGACAGCTGTTCGGCACTGTGCAGTTGCGCGTAGCTCAGCACTCGGCGGGTGACCACGCCATCGGCGGCGCGCAAGGTCAGCAGCACACCGCCGTCCGGGCGGGCCTTCGTGTCCACCTGATAAGCGGAAAACACCGAGACGAACTTTTGCTGGATGAGGTCCATATCAACTCCTGACTGATGTGTGGGCAGACATGAGTTGGGTTTTGCAGTGATCGTGCCATTCTTCTCGTTGTAAAAAATCCTTTATAAACAATAAGTTATCGCATATTTGGGAACGCCTTGGATTGCATTCTGCAAGGTCGTGCAATTTGCACAGTGCAATTTGCACGGTCATAGCTTCTGTCTTTGCCCCCCATAGAATCTGAACCTTTGACCCGCTGGCGGTGCCTGACCAACACTTGGGCCCATTCAATTGCCAGGAGGTTCCAGATGTCCGACCAACAGCCCGCGCCCATGACCGCCGAAGAAACCGCCGCATTCGCCGAAGAAGTCTTCGAGCGTGCCCGCCGCGGCGATGCGCCGATGCTCAGGCGCCTGCTCGACAGCGGCTTGCCGGTCGATTTACGCAACCACAAGGGCGATACCCTGCTGATGCTGGCCAGCTACCACGGCCACCATGAGGCGGTGCAGGTGCTGCTCGGCCACGGTGCCGACCCACTGATCGCCAACGACAATGGCCAGTTGCCCATCGCCGGCGCGGCATTCAAGGGCGACCTGGCGATGATTCGCCTGCTGCTGGAGCAGGGCGTGCCCGTGGACGCCGCCGCAGCGGACGGCCGTACCGCACTGATGCTGGCGGCGATGTTCAATCGCCTGGAGATCATCGACTACCTGCTGGCCCAGGGCGCCGACCCGGCGCACCGCGATGCCGGGGGTGCCACCGCACTGATGGCGGCGCGCACCATGGGCGCGACGGACGCTGCAGCGCGCCTCGAAGCACTCGCCGGCTAACGGCCCGGGGGCGTTTGCGGCTATCCTTGGCGCCTTTTCACGCCAACCCGCAGGGCCCCCCCATGAAAGACCAGTTGCTCGAACTCATCCGCCTCATCGCTGCCGGCTGCATGCGCGATGAGGATATCGAGCGCATCGCCGACGAGGCCGCCCAGGCTTACGCCGACCCCGCCGCCTTCCTTGCTGCCAACCCAGACATCAATTACGACGATACCTTCCCGTTCCCGCTGGGCGAATGGGTGGTGGTCGGCAGCCTGCCCGACACCGTGCTGTTCCAGGCCGACAGCTACCAGGACCTGTTCCAGCAGATCAGCGATTCGTTCGACAAGAGCGTGCCGTTCACCCTCAAGCCCAAGCAACTGGCACGTACCGAGCCGTTGACCGCGCTCAACCGCATCCAGGTGCAGATGGGCGCGCTGAACAAGGAAGCCGGCGGTTATGTGCTGCTGAACTTCAGCCAGTTGCTCGACGACGAGTTGCAGGTGGTGATGGTGGGGCAGAACGACCTGGCGCGGGTGCTGGAGCTGGGCGCTGCGGTGGGGATCAAGGTCGAGCCGGCGCTGGAAGCATTGAAGGTGGCTGTACACGTCTGAAATCTGCGCCGCTCTTTTCGCGGGTAAACCCGCTCCCACAGGTACTGAGCTGGCCTCAGGCCCTGTACAAAACCTGTGGGAGCGGGTTTACCCGCGAAATGGCCCTGAAGGCAGTAGTCAGTTTCAACCCAACGCGGTATCGAGAAACATCATCACCGCAAACCCGCCCATCAACCCCAGTGTCGCCGAGGTCTGGTGGCCGTTGCGGTGGGTCTCCGGAATGACCTCGTGGGACACCACGAAGATCATCGCTCCCGCCGCCAGGCCCATGCTGATCGGGTAGGCCAGGGCGAAGCCGGTGGAGATGCCCAGGCCGATCACCGCACCCAACGGCTCCATCAGGCCGGAGCCGATCGCCACCAGCGCCGCCTTGAAGTTGGACAGCCCCGTGGCGCGCAGGGCCAGGGCGACAGCCAGGCCCTCGGGAATGTCCTGGATGGCGATGGCGCTGGTCAGTGGCAGGCCGATGCTCATGTCGCCGTTGGCGAAACTCACACCGATGGCCATGCCTTCGGGCAGGTTGTGCAGGGTGATGGCCAGCACGAACAGCCACACCCGGCTCACCCGCTCGGCTTGCGGGCCACAGGGGCCCGTGCTTTCGTGCTCGTGCGGGGTGAAACGGTCGAGGCCGAGCATCAGCAGCACGCCCAGGCCCATGCCCAGCACCACGGTGAAGGCTGCGGCCGGGCCGTTGCCGGTGATCTCGCGGGCAGCGTCGAGGCCGGGAAGAATCAGGGAGAAGGAACTGGCGGCGAGCATCATGCCGGCGGCAAAGCCGAGCATCACGTCCTGGCTGCGCGCGCTGACGTCGCGCAGCACCACCGCCAGCACCGCGCCCAGCGCGGTGGCCGCAAAGCCGGACAGGCCGCCGAGGGTGGCCAGGGGCAGGTGGTCGGCATGATCGCCATTGAGCGCATTCCAGATGCTCGCCAGCAGCAGTGCGATGATGGCCAGCAGGCTCAAGCCCAGGCCGGCGCTGAGCCAGGGTGTGGTGCGGGCCTGTTGCCGCCAGGCGCCGAGTGGCGAGAAGGGGGTGGCGTTGTGGTTGTGGGCTGGGGGCATGCGGACCTCGAAGCGATGAATGCTGCCAGTCTATCCACTGACTGGCCCGTGGGACCAAGGATTCCCCTCTATCGAGGCCATAGCCAGCTATGCTCTGGCTCACATTCACCACACGGGAGCGGCGGCATGGGCTCTACTTTCAACGGGCTGGTCGGCCTGGTCATCCTCGCCCTGGACATCTGGGCGGTGCTGAACGTACTCAAAAGCAGCGCCGAAGTCGGTATCAAGGTGTTGTGGATCCTGCTGATCGTGCTGCTGCCGGTGCTGGGGCTGATCATCTGGGCCATTGCCGGCCCGCGGGGCAACCTGCGGATCTGATCACCTGATACCGCGAAAAGCTGGCATCAGCAGTTACAATTTGCCGACGACAAGGCCTATCCTGCCATAGCCTGTGACAAGCGCTATCGACAAAATTTTCACACTCGATTTTCGAGAATCCGCGCCGCACAATGCCGCTCTGGTCCGGTGCCATGATCGATGGCAAGGCCTGGCTGTCGGCGATTTCGCCCTTTTCGCAAACCCGCAATCCTAGGACCTCTCCATTCATGGCTATCACGGACGCCCTGAAGCAAGGGGGCGCGCGAGGCTCGTTCTCGCCGACCCTGAAATCCCACCTGGCCTATACGCTGCTCAGCGGCCTGGTGATCATGCTGATGCTCAGCCTCGTGCGCCTGGCGCTGCTGGTCTACAACAGCGACATGATCGGCGACACCCCTTACTCGACCGTGGCCGAAGGTTTCCTCAACGGCCTGCGCTTCGACCTGCGGGTGGTTGTGTACATCAGCATTCCGCTGCTGTTGGCCCTGCTCAGCCCCTGGCTGATGGCCCGGCGTGGCCTGTTCCGCTTGTGGCTGACCATCGCGTCGAGCGTGGTGATGTTCCTCGGCCTGATGGAGATGGATTTCTACCGCGAGTTCCACCAACGCCTGAACGGCCTGGTGTTCCAGTACATCAAGGAAGACCCCAAGACCGTCATGAGCATGCTCTGGTACGGCTTCCCGGTGGTGCGCTACATCCTGGCCTGGCTGGTCGGCACCTGGCTCTTGAGCCTGCTGTTCAAGGGCATCGACCGCCTGACCCGTGGCGGCAGCGCCAGCCTGCAAGGCGCCGGCACGCGCACCGTGGCGCCTTGGTACGGTCGCCTGGTGGTGTTCGTGGTGATCCTGCTGATCGCCGTGGTGGCCGCCCGTGGCACCCTGCGCCAGGGCCCGCCCATGCGTTGGGGCGATGCTTTCACCACTGACTCGAACTTCGTCAACCAGCTTGGCCTGAACGGCACCCTGACCCTGATCGATGCCGCCAAGAGCCGCTTCGGTGAAGACCGCGCCAACATCTGGAAAGCGACCCTGGACCAGAACCTGGCCACCCAGAGCGTGCGCGACCAGCTGCTGACCCCGCATGACACCCTGGTCGATGCCGACGAAGCGGCGATCCGTCGCGACTTCGTGCCGCCCCAGGAACGCACCCTGCCGATCAAGAACGTGGTGGTCATCCTGATGGAGAGCTTCGCCGGGCATTCGGTGGGCGCCCTGGGCAGCGAGACCAACATCACTCCGTATTTCGACAAGCTGGCCAAAGAGGGGCTGCTGTTCGACCGCTTCTTCTCCAACGGCACCCATACCCACCAGGGTATGTTCGCCACCATGGCCTGCTTCCCCAACCTGCCGGGCTTCGAATACCTGATGCAGACCCCGGAAGGCGGCCACAAGCTGTCCGGCCTGCCAGCGCTGCTCAGCGCCCGCGATTACGACGACGTCTACGTCTACAACGGTGACTTCGCCTGGGATAACCAGTCCGGGTTCTTCGGCAACCAGGGCATGACTACCTTCATTGGCCGCAACGACTTCGTCAATCCGGTGTTCTCCGACCCGACCTGGGGCGTTTCCGACCAGGACATGTTCGACCGCGGCAACGAAGAGCTGGCCAAGCATGACGGCAAGAAGCCGATCTATGCCCTGCTGCAGACGCTGTCCAACCACACCCCGTACGCACTGCCCAAGGACCTGCCGGTCGAGAAGGTCACCGGTCAAGGCCGCCTGGACGAGCACCTGACCGCCATGCGCTACTCCGACTGGGCGCTGGGCCAGTTCTTCGAGAAGGCGCGCAAGGAGCCGTACTTCAAGGAGACCCTGTTCGTCATCGTTGGCGACCACGGCTTCGGCAACCACCAGCAGGTCACCGAGCTGGACCTGGGCCGCTTCAACGTGCCATTGCTGCTGATTGCCCCGGGTATCCAGGACAAGTTCGGCGCGGTCAACCACACCGTGGGCACCCAGGTCGACATCGTGCCGACCATCATGGGCCGCCTCGGTGGCCAGGCCCGCCACCAGTGCTGGGGCCGTGACCTGCTCAACCTGCCGGAAGGCGACCAGGGCGTGGGCATCATCAAGCCGTCGGGCAGCGAACAGATCGTCGGCCTGGTGCAGGGTGACCGTATCCTCATCGAGTCCAAGGACATGAGCCCGCGCATGTACCGTTACCAGCTGGGCCGTGAGTTCAAGGCCGAGCTGATCGACAGCCCGGACGAGTCGCAGTTGCAGAAAAAACTGGAGGCGTACATCCAGACCGCGACCAAGAGCCTGCTGGACAACACCGCTGGTGTGGTCCATGGCACGCCGAAGTAACTAAGTCGCTGCATCGAAAAAGCCCGCCCTGACCCGGCGGGCTTTTTTTATCAAGTTTCATGCTTGGGGCTGAACAATTGCCCCCTTGTCAGGGTCAAGCTAGTACGCAGTTTCACTCACCGTAGTGGTAGCGAGGGCTGATCGATGAAAGAGTGGGAAGTGCGCTTTGCTGACCAGAAGGGCGAACCGCAATCGCTGTTGCTCAACGCCGAGCAGCGCCCCAGTGAGGAAGATGCCGCACGGGCGATTCGCTCCCGTCTGTTTCCGCTCATGGATGAACTGGACCTCAACGATTTTCAAGACCGCAGCTTTTCCCCGACTGCACGTTGGCTCAAGGAGCAGAACGGCGTCACCATCACCGCTATTGACGAAGCCCCCTGAATAACGGGTTTCTGGCGAGGTGCCGGCTCAGGCACTACGCTGCTTGAAGACGTGGGCCTATTCTGCGGGTCCGCGTCGTCTTCATTCTCGTTTTGCATCAGCTCTAAACGCCAGGCAAGTCTCAAGTGCCAGGCAAGTGCGTTGTGCACGGAAAGTCTATCCATTGCATTGCAGGAGGACGTTTCATGAGCAGCCTGAACGACGATATCAGCAGCAGTGTTCTTAGCCAGATGAAAGCTGGCGGTTTTGACTTCACCCGCATCCACCCCATCGAGTTCTATGCCGTTTTCCCCGACGAGGCCTGCGCGCGCCGGGCGGCGGGGCAGTTCCGTGGGGAGTCGCTCAGTGCCCAGGTGAGCGAGCGCGACGATGGCGCCTGGCACCTGGAACTGAGCAAGGTCATGTATGCCACCTACGGGGGGATTGGCGCTTTCGAGGCATCGTTCGAACGCGTCGTTTCGCCTTATGGCGGCGAGGTCGAAGGCTGGGGCGTCAAGCAGGAGCGGCCGATCGCCTGAGACCTGCAGGAGCGCCCCGGCAAGGCCGCTCCTGCAGTCAGCGCAAGGTCGGCTTCACTGTTTACGCCCCGCCATATGTTTCAGATACGCCAGCAACGCATCGAGCTCCTGCTCGTTGAGCACCTGCGTGGAAAACCCCGGCATCCTTGCCTGCGGCCACCGCCGCAGGCTCTGCGGGTCGCGGATGTACTGGCGCAGGAACGCCGGCTGGAAATACTCGGTGGGGTTGTGCGGCAGGTTCAGGTCCGGGCCGAATTGCGCGTCGCCTGCGCCATTGAGGCGGTGGCAGGCCAGGCAGTTCTGCTGGAACAGGGCGAAGCCCTGGCGCACCGGGTCGTGCTCAGGCAACGCGGGGGCGGGCAACAGGGCAGGGAAGCGTACCTCCACCGCAGCCAGGCGGCGGATCGTGGCGATCTGGAACGGCCATTGTTCGGGGCGGATACCGCTGGCCCGGGGGTTGGTCCAAACCAGGTAGAACGGCCCGGCGCTCGGCTTGCCGGCGGCGAGCGGCGGCCAACCATGGGCGGGATCTTCGATGGCCAGCCAGGCCTGGGCCGGGCCGCTTTGCAGCAGCGCAGCCGCCGGCATTTCGGCGGCGAAACCATCCAGGGCCACGGCTTGCAGGTGATCGGCTGCGCTCACCCCTTCGAGCAGCGCCGCCAGCGGCACTGCGCGGTAATGCACCGTTCGTTTGTAGGCCACATCCTGTTCGATGGTGATGTCGCGGGCTTGTGGGTGGTGGAGCAGTTGCTCGCTCTGCCATTGCCGGTGCTTTTCGCCCAGCTCCAGGTTCAACTGCGCCGCCGAAAGCGGCGGTGTGAGCAACAGGCAGAGCAGGGCGAGGTACAGGCGCATGGGGGTCTCCAACCATCAAGGTCGGCAGATTACCCGTGCATAACCTGCAAAGGCCACAGCCGCCGTCAGCCAAACAGCCGGGTGAGGTTCGGCAGAATCAGTAGCAGTGTGGTGGCGAACAGTATGAGCCCGGCTTGGCGTACTTTCGATTGTCTGAACATGGCGGACCGCCTTCTTGTTGTTATTCCTGAATAACCCTTGACTTCCCTGTCACGCGTCGGGTCGATCGCAGTGGCGTGGTAAGACGCCGTCGCTGCTTGCCTCGTGTTTTGTCGATATACAACCAACAGTAGGGCGCGCGTCAGGGATGTTTCAGAACCCTTTGTTCTATTGGATTTTGCATTGATATCCGAGGGTTTTAAGGCCACTGGCCACCTCGCTGGCACGCTCTGGCTAGACGAGTGCGCGCAGGGGGTTACCGAGGGTTACAGGGCCTACCGTTCGTCCGGACATCCTACTTGCTTGTGCTGATATTTCGCGTCAGTCTTTACAGCAAATCCCACCCACATGTCGTTCAGGACTACCGCTATGTCGTTACGCATCTGCATCCTTGAAACCGATGTCTTGCGACCGGAGCTGCTCACGCAGTACCAGGGCTACGGAAGGATGTTCGAGCAGCTGTTTTCGCGTCAGCCGATCGCTGCCGAGTTTGACGTGTTCAACGTCATGAACGGCGACTACCCCCCGGACGGCGTAGCCTTCGATGCTTACCTGGTCACAGGCAGCAAGGCCGACTCGTTCGGCGACGACCCCTGGATCCAGACTCTCAAGGCCTACCTGCTCAAACTTTATGAGCGCGGCGAGAAGCTGCTGGGCGTGTGCTTCGGCCATCAACTGCTGGCCTTGACCCTCGGTGGCAAGGCCGAGCGCGCCGACAAGGGCTGGGGTGTGGGTATTCATCGCTACAGCCTGGCGGCCCATGCCCCGTGGATGGACCCGCAAGTGTCCGAGCTGACCCTGCTGATCAGCCACCAGGACCAGGTCACCCAGCTGCCCAAGGATGCAACGGTGATCGCCTCCAGCGATTTCTGCCCGAACGCCGCCTATCACATTCGCGACCAGGTGTTGTGCTTCCAGGGCCATCCGGAGTTCGTCCACGACTATTCCCGCGCATTGCTCGATGCGCGCCAGGATTACCTGGGTGATGAGGTCTATCAGAAAGCCGTGGCCAGCCTGGCCAGCGAGCACCAGGGTGACCTGGTGGGCGAGTGGATGCTGCGCTTCATCCAACAGCCGGCCAAGTCGAAGCCTGACGCCGCCTGATCGATCGCGGGGCAAGCCAGCTCCCACGGAGGCCGTGGGAGCTGGCTTGCCCCGCGATGCGTTCTACAGCCAGCCCGAACGCTTGAAGCTGTAGAACAACCCCGCACACCCCAGCCCGATCACGCTCAGCACGGCAAAATAGCCGTAATGCCAGCCCAGCTCCGGCATGTTCTGGAAGTTCATCCCATAAATTCCGGCAATCGCCGTGGGGAACGCCAGGATTGCCGCCCAGGCCGCGAACTTGCGCTGGGTGATGCTCTGGCGCGATGACTCCAGCAGCATGCCGATCTCGATGGTCTGGCTGGCGATGTCGCGGATGCCGGCCAAATCCTCCATCTGCCGCGTGACGTGGATCTGCACGTCGCGAAAGTAGGGGCGCATGTTCTTGTCGATGAACGGAAAGTTCAGGCGCTGCAGCTCCTCGCTCACCTCGACCATCGGCGCCACGTAGCGACGCAGGCGCAGGATGTCGCGGCGCAGGCTGTGCAGGCGCTGGATATCCTCTTCCTTGAGCGAGTTGCTCAGCACGCTCTGCTCCAGCTCTTCGATTTCGCCGTGGATGGCTTCGCTGACCGGCTGGTAGTTCTCGGTGACGAAGTCGAGCAAGGCGTACAGCACGAAATCTTCACCGTGTTCGAGCAGCAGCGGGCGCGCCTCGCAACGCTGGCGCACCAGGGCATAGGATTTCGAATGGCCGTTGCGGCAGGTGATGATGTAGCCGTTGCCGGCAAAGATGTGGGTTTCGATGAATTCCAGCCGGCCCTCGTGGCGCACCGGGGAGTAGGTGACGATGAACAGCGCGTCGCCGAAGGTTTCGAGTTTCGGCCGGCTGTGTTTTTCCAGGGCGTCTTCGATCGCCAGCTCATGCAGGCCGAACTGACGCTGCAGGTTGGCCAGCTCCTCGGCATTGGGCTCTTCAAGGCCGATCCAGACGAAATGCCCGGGCTTGCGTGCCCACTCGGCGCCTTCATCGAGGTTGATGTTGGTGACTTTCCTGCCGGCGCTGTACACCGCAGACGCGACGACTCGACCCATGGTTGTCCGCTTATTCGGTTGAACACGACGGACAGCTTGGGCTGTGTGGGCGCTTGGAGCAACCCGTAGACATGAAGATTTGCGCAGGCCCTAGGCCGGCAAACCGCGGCGTCCACAGAGTGGCGCACGCGGTCGAGGTGGGAGCCGGCTTGCCGGCGATGGGCCCTAGAGTCAGGCTCAGTTGCCGGGCAGCTCGTTTTCCATATGGTCGATGCAATGCTGCATCTGCGCCTGGCACTGCTCGATCAAGGCGGGCAGGTCCTGCTGGGTCAGGCCAGCGGTGGCGATCGGCGCCAGCGAGCGAATGATCACCGTGCGCCGGCGCCAGCTGTTCAGGCCCATGCGCCGCGTGTAACGGCTGACGCACACCGGCACGATCGGCACACCGGCTTCGAGCGCCATGTGGAACGCGCCTTTCTTGAACGGCAACAGCTGTTCGCCCGGGTTGCGGGTGCCCTCGGGGAAGACCCAGATCGAAGTCTCGTGCTGCAAGGTGCGGGTAGTCGCCTGCAGGGCCTGGCGTGCCTGGAAGACATTTTTACGGTCTATCAGCACGTTGCCGCCCAACCAGAACAGCTGGCCGAACAGCGGCACCCAGCCCAGGCTTTTCTTGCCGATGGCCACGGTGCGCCGCGGTACCACCTGGCCAATGATGAACAGGTCGTAGTTGGACTGATGGTTGGCAATGATCACGCAGCCCGGGGGCTGGTCCCACAGCGGGCCGACCTCGGCCTTGACCTTGATGCCCATGAACCAGGCGGCGGGCACGCTGTAGAGGCGGGCGAACAGGCGGCTGTTGTCGGGGTTGAACGGGCGCAGCAGGCCGATGACCAGGCCAAGCACTCCCACGAGCAGGAAATGCAGCCCCAGCAGGAGCATGCGAAGCAGATAAAGCATGGTACGACTCACACAGAACGATCGCGGCGCAGTGTACGGACGTGCACTGTTGGCGGCAAATGCTGTGGGAGGCTTGATGTCCTGTCTGTAGGAACGGCCCGACAAGGCCGATCCCACAGGCGTTCCGGGCAGCCAATCAGCCCAGGTGGTTCTGGTCCGACAGGATGGCCTCGTCCAGCACCTCCAGCAGGCCTTTGCGCACCTTCAGCTTGGTGTTCTTGTGCGCCAGCATGTTCAGCTTCTTCATTTCGCGGGCGACCGCGGTGGCGGTTTCCAGCAGTTGCTCGGCCGGCACCACCTTGTCGAGGAAGCCAGCGTCCACCGCGCCCTGCGGGTCGAACACCTCGGCATTGTTCACCGAACGCTGGAAGGCTGCACGGCTCAGGCGGTCACGGGCCAGTTCGATACCGGCATGGTGCATGGTCATGCCGATCTGCACTTCGTTCAGGCAGATCTTGTAGGGGCCTTCGACACCGATGCGGTAGTCGCCCGACAGCAGCAGGAAGGCGCCCTTGGCCACCGCGTTGCCTGGGCAGGCGACGATCACCGGGAAGGGGTGCGAGAGCAGGCGGCGGGCCAGGGTGGAGCCAGCGGTGACCAGCCCGACGGCTTCTTTAGGGCCGGCGGTCATCACCTTGAGGTCGTAACCGCCGGAGAGAATGCCCGGCTGGCCGGTGATGATCACGATTGCACGTTCCTCGACGGCGCGGTCGAGCGCGGCGTTGAACGCCTTGATGACCTCCGGCGAGATCGCGTTGACCTTGCCGTTGTTCAGGGTCAGGGTGGCGATGCCGTCTTCGGCGTGGTAGGTAATCAGCTCGCTCATGGCAGAGTCCTTAGGGGGGCGTGGCGACGACGTTACCCAGCGTCGCCTGCCAGGTAAAGCACCAAGGCTGACCGGTTGGTCAGCGCCAGGCCGCTACCCCTCGCGCCATCGGGCCGGCGCATCTGCGGCAGGTAAAAGCGCAGGCCACAATGGCAGCTTTGCCTTGATAACCGAGAGAATTCGGCTGATTGGCTTAAGCGCATGAAAATTCTGAAAAAAATGCTTGCCAAAGAAAGACTCTTCTACTAAATTAGCGCGCCTCGACAGGCTAAACAGCTTGAAGAGAAACGGTGAAGTGTCCGAGTGGTCGAAGGAGCACGCCTGGAAAGTGTGTATACGAGAAATCGTATCAAGGGTTCAAATCCCTTCTTCACCGCCACATTCTACGAGAAGCCCCCGAATCGAAAGGTTCGGGGGCTTTTTGTTTTGGCTGATCCGTCAGCCCCATGAACCCTATGGGAGCAACTGTCTTATGTTGTCAGTGCTGGCCTCATCGCTGGCAAGCCAGCTCCCACAGGTACGATGCTTGCCTCGAGGTTAGCGCGGCCCATGTGGGAGCGGGTTCACCCGCGAACACCGGCAACGCCGGTGCCATGCTGCGCGGTGCTTGCTTCGCGGGTAGATTGCAGCGGCGAACCGCCGCTTCCACAGAAGGCGCTTTGCGTCAGAAACTCACCGAAGCCGACAACCGCGCAGTACGCGGAGCGCCCTGGAACAAGTAGTTGTCCCCCAGGTAGTCGCCCACGTCGCGCCAGTAGCGCTTGTCGAACACGTTGTCCACGGTCAGGCGCAGCACCGTGTCATAGCCGCCGAAGCGGGTGCTGTAACGGCTGCCGAGGTCGAACACGGTGTAGCCGCCGACTTCGACGTTGCCGGCTTGGCTGGCGTATTTGCTGGCGCTGTAGCGCGCGCCGCCGAGCAGCGCCAGGCCCGGCACGGGCAGGGCGTAGTCGGCGTGCAGCGCGGCGCGCAGGCGTGGCACGTTGATCGCCTGATGGCCTTCATAGGCGTCGGTGCCGCTGTCCTGCACCCGGGCGCGGATCGCCGCGGCACTGGCCTGAACCTGCAGTTTCGAGGTCATCCAGCCGCTGGCGCCCAGTTCCAGGCCGGTGTTCTTCTGCTGGCCTTGCTGCACATAGGTGAAGCTGCCGTCGTCCTGCGGCTGCGCGTACTGGTAGGCCTGGCGGATCTGGAACAGCGCGGCACTGAAGCTCATGCCCTGCCAGTCGCGCTTGATACCCACTTCCAGCTGGCGCGACAGGGTGGGGGCGAGGATCTCGGCGGCGTTGCTGGCGAACCAAGGCGCCGTGCCGCCACTGGAAAGGCCTTTGGAGTAGCTGGCGTACAGCGTGGTATCCGCCTGCGGCTTGTAGATCAGCGCGGCGTTGGGCAGCAACTGGTACTGCCGGGTATGCCGGCCGGCGATGCCGTTTTCATCCCAGGTCTTCTCGTCCAGGCGCACTTCGCGAGCGCCGATCACGGTCTGCCAGTGTTCGTCGAAGGTGATGCGGTCGCTGACGAACAGGCCGTACTGGCGGCTGTCCAGGCGGCGTTCGCTGTCGCCGATGGGCTTGTCGGACGGCGCAAGCGCCGGTGCACCGGTGTAGATGTTGCCCGTGCCCAGCCACTCGTTGTAGTACGGGCGCTGGTCGAGGGTGCGCCGCTGGGCGCTGGCACCAACCGTCAGTTCGTGGCCCACGCCGAACGCGTCGAAGCGGCCATCGAGCATGGCCTGGGCCTCGTCGGTGCGCCGGGTGTCGTCCGGGCTGCGGAAGTCATAGATGTCGTAGTCGCCGTTGCTGGCAAAGAACGCGCCTTCACTGGAGCCCCAGGCAAACGCGCTGTAGTCATCGATCACCACCTTGCTGCGCGACGCGCTCAAGGTGCCGTTCCAGTCATCGTTGAAGCGGTACTTGAAGCGCCCACCCAGGTTCAGCGAGTCGTTCTGCACCGGCTTGGCCCACTGCTGCCAGGCCAGGTGGTCCTTGGGGTCGACATCGTGCGGCAGTTGGCTGCCGCCCAGCAGTTGGTAGCCCGGCACCGAGTACTGCTCGCGGTGCTGGTATTCAGCATCCAGTTCCAGCACGGCGTCGGGGTTGATCTGCCAGTCGGCGGCCAGCGAGGCGAAGTCGCGTTTGCCGTCGGCATGGTCGACATAGCTGCGGATGTCTTCATGGGCCAGGTTGACGCGCAGGCCGAACTGGCGCTCGGCGCCGAACCAGCCCCCCAGGTCGGTGGCCAGGTAGCGTTCGCCCTGTTCGTTGCTGGAAACGCTGAGGGTGCGCACGTCTTCCGTGCGCTTGGTCACGTAGTTGACCAGCCCGCCAGGCTCCGACACGCCGCTTTGCAGCCCCGAAAGTCCCTTGAGCAACTCGACCTGCTGCTTGTTCTCCAGTGCCACGTTCTGCTCACCGGCGATGGTCTGGCCGTTGATCCGGTAACTGCTGGCGGCATTGAGCTCGAAACCGCGCACGTTGAAGTTCTCGTAGTAACCGACCGGCGCATAGCTTTCACCCACCGAGGCGTCGCTCTGCAGCACTTCGCTCAATTTGCGCACCTGGCGGTCGTCGAGCAGCTGGCGGCTGAACACGCTGACCGCCGCCGGGGTATCGAGCAGTGGCGCATTGTGCAGCCCGCCGACCTGCGCCTCGCGGGCCTGGTAGCCATCACTGCCGTACACCTCGGTGACCTTTACCGGCGCCAGGGTCACGCTGTCTGCTGCCAGGGCATGGGCGCCGTGCAGGGCAAGGCCAAGGCCGAGCAGGCCAAGGGGCAGGCGGGGGCGAAGCGGGGTCATGCGGGGCTCCTTGAAAATACCGACGCCGCCGTTATCGGTCGGCGGCGGTCGGCAGGGCAGGTGTCGGGCAGGGCTGACCCGCCGGCGTTGCGCCGGTCAGGCGGATGCAAAAGGGCGCCATGTTAACAGGCGCGCACGGGCAAGTGCCTGCAAACGCAGGCACTCAGGGAGAAAACGTATGGGCCCCGGGTGAATTCAGGCGGCGACTGGCCGTTGATGCCGGCGCCAGTTGTCGTCGATCTTTGACCAGGTCTTGCCGTCGGTGATGGCCAGCAGTTTGCGACCATCCTTGAAGGTGGCGATGAAGGTCACTTCGTCCTCCTTGCCACCCAGCAGCAGGCCGGCAAGCAGGCCGACCGGCCCGGCCACCAGTGCTCCGGCCATGCCCCAACCCAGGGCGCCGCCGAGGCTGCGGGTCGATTCCAGGTTGGCCAGTTTCAGCTCCTGGATGCGTGTGAGGGAAATGCGCTCGCCAGGCGAGGGGCTGCGCGGGGTCTTGAGTGTGAGCGCTCCATTGCGATACTCGCCTTCACCTTGCAAGAAATCGCCGGATTGCACCGTGAGTCTTGTCATCGTGTCGTCCTGTCGGGAAAGGGCATTTGACCAACGCCTAATGAGCGCCGTGGGCGCGGGCAAGTCAACGGCCAGGCGACGGAGGGTCGTGCGGCCGGTTGTCGCGCAGTAAAGCGCCTAAACGAAATGATGCTTCGAATGAACATCAAGTGGTCGCGTTTTCATAAGTAAACTTCGAGCGGATGAATAAAAACCACTGAGTCATTAATTGGGCTCATGGTTTTATCCAGGTTTGCCGGGGTAATAACAGTTTGCGCAAATAAGGGCATGGCAGTGTCGGTGTTCACAAACGAAAAAGTTCTGTCAGAAAACGCTGGACAGAAAGTTTCACTTTGTGTCAGTTTTTTTGCGCCTCATAAGGGCGAGTGACAGGATGAACTCGCCAAGTGGGAGACTCCTGTCTGACATCAACTGCTTGTTCGTAAACAAGGAAGTAACCTGCATGTCGAAAGTCCAAGTTAATGCCAGTGTTTCGGCCACTTCTGCGTTACAACCGCAAGGGCCGAGTGCCTCCGCCGGTTTGATCGACCGTTTCGCCCATCAGTACGATCGCGGCGGCGCCAACATCAACGGCAAAGCGTCCTACACCGTCGACCAGGCGGCCGATTTCATCCTGCGCGATGGCGCGGCCTGGAAAGACCTGAACAAGGACGGCACCATCAGCCTCACCTACACCTTCCTCAACCGCGCACCGTCGGACTTCTACAGCCGCGAACTGGGCAGCTTCAGCCAGTTCAGCAGCCTGCAGAAGGACCAGGCCAAGCTCGCCATGCAGTCCTGGGCGGACGTGGCCAAGGTGACCTTCACCGAGGCGGCGTCGGGCGGCGACGGTCACATGACCTTCGGCAACTACAGCGCCAACGACGGCGGCGCGGCCTTCGCCTACCTGCCGTTCGACCAGCCGGGCTCGCACAAGGGTGAATCCTGGTACCTGATCAACAGCGGCTACCAGGTCAACACCACCCCGGGCACCGGCAACTACGGGCGCCAGACCCTCACCCACGAAATCGGCCACGTGCTCGGGCTGTCCCACCCCGGCGACTACAACGCCGGCAATGGCAACCCGACCTACCGCGACGCCACCTACGCCCAGGACACCCGCGGCTACAGCGTCATGAGCTACTGGAGCGAGAGCAACACCTCGCAGAACTTCGTCAAGGGCGGCGGGCAGTACTACGCCTCGGCGCCACTGCTGGACGATATCGCGGCGATCCAGAAACTCTACGGCGCCAACTACGCGACCCGCTCGGGCGACACGGTGTATGGCTTCAACTCCACCGCCGATCGCGACTTCTACTCGGCCACCTCGGCGTCGTCGAAGGTGGTGTTCGCGGTGTGGGACGGCGGCGGCAACGACACCCTGGACTTCTCCGGTTTCACCCAGAACCAGAAGATCAACCTCAACGAGGCATCGTTCTCGCACGTGGGCGGCATGGTCGGCAACGTGTCCATCGCCAAGGGCGTCACCGTGGAAAATGCCTTCGGCGGTTCGGGCAACGACCTGCTGATCGGCAATGCCGTGGCCAACCTGCTCAAGGGCGGGGCCGGCAACGACATCATCTACGGCGGTGGCGGTGCCGATACCCTGTGGGGCGGCGCCGGCGCGGACACCTTCGTGTTCGGCGCGGTCAGTGATTCGACCAAGGCGGCACCGGACCGGATCATGGACTTCACCAGCGGCCAGGACAAGATCGACCTGTCGGGCATGGCCGCCTTCGCCGTGGACAAGCTGCCGCTGCAGTTCGTCAACGCCTTCACCGGCCATGCCGGCGAGGCGATCCTCAGCTACGACCAGGCCACCAACCTGGGCAGCCTGACCATCGATTTCACCGGAAACAGCCTCGGCGATTTCCTGGTGACCACCGTTGGCCAGGCCGCTGTCACTGACATCGTGGTCTGATGCACGAGGGGGCGGCGTGCGTGCGCCGCCCCTTTTGAGCTGAGGTTGACGCATGCCTTTTTGCAAACCAATGATCGCCGTGTGGGCGATCCTCCTGATGGTGATGACCGAGGTCAGTATGGCCAGCAGCCTGTTACTCCCCAACCCCGCGCAACTGGCCGGGCGTTGGCAGCTTTACCCTGAAAGCCAGCAAGCGCAGGCCTGTGAGTTGCGCCTTGACGCCAACGAAGGCGTGCTGGGCGGCGATCTGGATTGTGTCGCGCAGCTGATCGGCCTGCGTCCCGGCAGTTGGCTGGTAACCCCGGATACCCTGGCTCTGGTGGGCGGGGACGGCAGCAGCGTGGTGCACTTCAGCCGCGAAGGCGCCCTGCGCTATGGCTGGACTGCTCCAGACGGCACGCCGCTGATACTCGAACGCCAGCACCCATAACCCCCGCCCGGCACTTTGCAGTGCCGGGCCAATAAGGGCGAAACATGAAACAACCGAGCCAAAAGCCCGGGGCACCCTTGTGGGCGGCGCTCGGCAACTACAAGTCGACCTTGATCAGTGTTGGCTGTTTTACCGCACTGATCAATGTATTGATGCTGGTACCTTCCATTTATATGTTGCAAGTGTACGACCGTGTACTGAGTTCGCAGAACACCACAACGTTGTGGATGCTGACCTTGATGGTCGTCGGCTTCTTTGTATATATCGGCGCACTCGAGGCGGTGCGCAGTTTCATTGTTATTCGCGTGGGCAACCAGTTGGAGAAAAGTTTCAACCTGAGTGTGTATCGCGCGGCCTTCGAGCGTAACTTGCGCCAGCGTGACGGCGCTGCCGGGCAAGCCTTGAACGACCTCACCCAATTGCGCCAGTTCGTCACCGGGCCTGCGTTGTTCGCCTTCTTCGATGCCCCCTGGTTCCCCCTCTACCTGGCGGTGATCTACCTGTTCAATGTATGGCTCGGAGTGATGGCCACGGTCGGCGCACTGCTGTTGGTCGGCCTGGCCGTGCTCAACGAGCGCCTGACCCATGCCACCCTGGCCGAGGCCAGCAACGTCCAGCAGCAATCGACCATGCTCGCCGCAAGCCAGCTGCAGAGCGCCGAAAGCATCCAGGCCATGGGCATGCTCGGCGCCCTGCGCCAGCGCTGGTTCGCCCTGCACGGGCGCTTCCTCGACCTGCAGAACCGCGCCAGCGACACCTCGGCGGTGATCACCGCCAGCAGCAAGGGCCTGCGCCTGTGCCTGCAATCGCTGGTACTGGGCCTGGGCGCACTGCTGGTGATCGAGGGCCAGATGACGCCCGGCATGATGATCGCCGGTTCCATCCTCATGGGCCGGGTGCTCAGCCCGATAGACCAGTTGATCGCGGTGTGGAAGCAGTGGAGCGGCGCCCAGCTGGCCTACCAGCGCCTGGGCAGCTTGCTGCACGATCACCCCGAGCCGCCGGCGCCCATGCCGTTGCCGGCACCCAGCGGTGCCCTGGCGGTGGAGCAGCTCAGCGCCGGCCCGCCCGGGCGCAACCTGGCCACGCTGGCGCAGGTGAGCTTCAGCCTGGCGCCGGGTGAACTGCTGGGCGTGCTGGGGGCCTCGGGCTCGGGCAAGTCGACCCTGGCCAAGGTGCTGGTCGGCGTGTGGCCGAGCCTGGCCGGACATGTGCGCCTGGATGGCGCCGAGCTCAAGCAATGGGACCGTGAAGCCCTTGGCCCGCACATTGGCTACCTGCCGCAGAACATCGAGCTGCTGCGCGGCAGCATTGCCGAGAACATCGCCCGCTTCGGCGAGCTGGATGGCCAGAAAGTGGTCGAGGCCGCGCGCCTGGCCGGGGTGCATGAGCTGATCCTGCGCCTGCCCCAGGGCTACGACACCCGCCTGGGCGAGGCGGGCGCCGACCTGTCCGGCGGGCAGAAGCAGCGCATTGCCCTGGCCCGCGCGCTGTACGGCAACCCCTGCCTGATCGTGCTCGACGAGCCCAACTCCAACCTCGACAGCCCCGGCGAAGCCGCCCTGGCCAGCGCCCTGATGCAGCTCAAGGCCCAGGGCCGCACCGTGGTGCTGGTGACGCACCGCAGCGCGGCACTGGCCCAGGCCGACAAACTGCTGGTGCTCAACGAAGGGCGCATGCAGGGATTCGGCCCGGCCCGCGACATTCTCCACGCCCTTGGCCAGGGCCAGGCGCAACGCCCATTGCAGGCCGGAGGTGGCGCATGAGCCGGCATGAGCGCGATGCGCGTTTCCATGTACGCCTGGGTTGGCTGCTGACCCTGGTCGGCTTTGGCGGGTTCATGGCCTGGGCCAGCCTGGCGCCGCTCGATCAGGGCGTGCCGGTGCAAGGCACGGTGGTGGTGTCGGGCAAGCGCAAGGCGGTGCAGTCCATGGCTGCCGGCGTGGTCAGCCGGATCCTGGTCAGCGAAGGCCAGCAGGTGCGCCAGGGCGAGCCGCTGTTTCGCCTTGATCGCACCCAGGTGCAGGCCGATGTCGACGCGCTGCAGGCCCAGTACCGCATGAGCCGCGCCAGCCTGGCGCGCTGGCAGAGCGAGCGCGACAACCTTGGCCAGTTGCAGTTTCCCGCCGAGCTCAGCGCCGATGCCGACCCCAGGCTGGGGCTGATCCTCGAAGGCCAGCGCCAGTTGTTCGACAGCCGGCGCCAGGCCCTGGCCCGCGAGCAGGGCGCCCTGGCCGCCAGCCTCGATGGCTCCCAGGCCCAGCTGGCCGGCATGCGCCGTGCCCGCGGCGACCTGCAGGCCCAGGCCGATTCGTTGCGCGAGCAGTTGGACAGCCTGCGCCCGCTGGCCGGCGAGGGCTACATCCCGCGCAACCGGGTGCTGGAGTACCAGCGCCAGCTGTCGCAGGTGCAGCGTGACCTGGCGCAGAACGCTGGCGAAAGCGCACGGCTTGAACAGGTGATCGTCGAGGCGCGGTTCAACCTGCAACAGCGCCGCGAGGAGTACCAGAAAGAAGTGCGCAGCCAGCTGGCCGAGGCCCAGGTGAAAGCGGCGACGCTTGAGCAGCAGCTCAATTCCGCGCGTTTCGACCTGCAGCACAGCGAGATCCTCGCCCCGGCCGACGGCATCGCGGTGAACCTGGGCGTGCACACCGAGGGCGCGGTGGTGCGTGCCGGTGACACTTTGCTGGAAATCGTCCCCCAGGGCACCGCGCTGGAGGTGGAAGGGCGCCTGCCGGTCAACCTGGTGGACAAGGTGGCGCCACAGTTGCCGGTGGACATCCTGTTCACCGCGTTCAACCAGAACCGCACGCCCAGGGTGACCGGCGAAGTGGCGCTGGTGTCGGCCGACCAACTGATCGACGAACGCACCGGCCAGCCGTATTACGTACTGCGCAGCAGCGTCAGCGACGCGGCGCTGGCACGCCTGCAAGGGTTGTCGATCCGCCCGGGCATGCCCGCCGAACTGTTCGTACGTACCGGCGAACGCTCACTGCTCAACTACCTGTTCAAGCCCCTGCTCGACCGTGCAGGCAGCGCCTTGACCGAACAATAAGGACTGCGTGTGAACAAGCTGCAATTGATCGGGCTGCTGGCGGCCTGCGCCTGGCTGCCGACGGCCGCGCAGGCGGCCATGGGGCCGTTCCAGGTTTACGAGCAGGCGCTGCGCCGCGACCCGACCTACCTGGCCGCCTTCAAGGAACACGAGGCCGGCCAGGCCTATCGTGACATCGGCCGCGCCGGGCTGTTGCCGAACCTGTCGTACAACTACAACCGCGGGCGCAACGATTCCGAGGTGTCCTACCTTGGCGATTCTCGGCGCCAGACCGAGGACCGCACCTACAACAGCATGGGGTCGAGCTTCACCCTGCAGCAGCCCTTGTTCGATTACCAAGCCTATTCGAGCTACCGCAAGGGCGTGGCCCAGGCGCTGTACGCCGACGAAAACTTCCGCGATCAGAGCCAGCAACTGTTGGTGCGGGTAATGACCAGCTATACCCAGGCGCTGTTCGCCCAGGACCAGATCGCCATCAGCGTGGCCAGCAAACAGGCCTACCGCCAGCAGTTCCAGCAGAACCAACGGCTGTTCGATGCCGGCGAAGGCACCCGTACCGACATCCTCGAAGCCCAGGCCCGGTTCGAGTTGGCCGATGCCGAGGAGATCCAGGCGCGCAACGAGCAGGATGCCGCGCTGCGCGAGCTGGGCGCGTTGATCGGCGAGCCTGCGGTGCGGGTCGAGGACCTCGCGCCGCTTTCGGCCGGCTTCGTTCTGCCGCCGGTCGAGCCCAGCGGCTATGACGCCTGGCAGGAACGGGCCGTGGCCAACAATCCACAGCTGGCGTCGTCGCGTCAGGCTGTGGAAGTGGCGCGTCAGGAAGTGGAACGCAACCGCGCCGGGCACCTGCCCAGGGTCACCGCGTTCGCCACCTCGCGGCGCCAGGAATCGGACAGCGGCAACACCTACAACCAGCGCTACGACACCAACACCGTCGGCATCGAGGTCAGCGTGCCGATCTTCGCCGGTGGCGCTGTCTCGGCCTCGACCCGTCAGGCCAGCCGGCAGCTGGAGCAGGCCGAGTACGCCATGGACGGCACTACCCGCAGCGCCCTGATCGAGCTGCGCAGGCAGTACAACGCCTGCCAGTCCGGGGCCAGCCGCCTGCGTGCCTACGAGCGAGCGCTGGTGGCGGCCGAGGCGTTGGTGGTGTCGACGCGCAAGAGCGTGCAGGGCGGCGAGCGGGTCAACCTGGATGTGCTCAATGCCGAGCAACAGCTGGCCACCACCCGCCGCGACCTGGCCCAGGCGCGGTATGACTACCTGCTGGCCTGGATCAAGCTGCACTACCAGGCGGGGGTGTTGAGCGAGACGCAGTTGGCGCGGGTGGATGAGGCATTCATCGCCAGCAAGCTGTGACCCCTGTGGGAGCGGCGGTTCGCCGCTGCGATTTACCCGCGAAGATGACACCTCATTGCCTGGCACGGGCTATGCCCGTGTTCGCGGGTGAACCCGCTCCCACAGGGATCGCGTGACCCTGTGGGAGCGGGTTTACCCGCGAAAGAGACACTGCGGTGCCCGTGTCAGTCGGCGATGAAAGCCATTGGCGGCCTTGAAGGTCAGGCCACCTCCGGCTGCAACTTCACCCGTTTGCGCTCCGCCAACCCCCACACCGCCAGCGCCACGGCGCCGATCACCACCCCGGCGACGACGATCCCGTTCCAGCCATGCCGCTGGAACAACTGCGTCCCCAGCAACGAGCCCAGCGCGCCGCCGATGAAATAGCAGGTGATGTAGCCGGCATTGAGGCGTGTACGCGCTTCAGGGCGCAGCACGATCACCGCATTCTGGTTGCTCACGTGCACCAATTGCACCGCCAGGTCCAGCAGCAGCACGCCCAGCAGCAGCGCCGCCAGCGAGCTTTGCGCAAAGGCCAGCGGCAGCCACGACAGCAGCAGCGCCGCCAGGCCCACCGTGGTGCCCAGCGAACCCTTGCCGCGGTCGGCCAGGCGCCCGGCCCAGTTGGCCGCCAGCGCCCCGGCCGCACCGGCCAGGCCGAACAGGCCGATCACTGCGTCGGAATAGTGGTACGGCGGGCTGCTCAGCAGGAACGCCAGCGGCGTCCAGAACAGCGCGAACAGGCTGAACGCCAACAGCCCCAGCAGCGAACGCAGGCGCAGTACCGGCTCTTCGATGAACAGGCGGAACACCGAGCCGATCAGCGCCGGGTACTTGAGCCCGGCATGGCTGTGGTGTTGCGGCAGGCTGCGGTAGAGCGCGAGGGCGGTGAGTGCCATCAGCACCGCGGCCAATACGTAGATGCTGCGCCAGCCGCCCAGTTCGGCCATGAAGCCGGCGGCGGTGCGCGCCAGCAGAATGCCCAGCAGCAGGCCGCTCATCAGCGTGCCCACGGCGCGGCCGCGCTGGTCCGGGGCGCTGAGGGCGGCGGCCATCGGCACGAGGATCTGCGCCACCACCGAGAACAACCCGGTCAGCGCGGTGCCGAGGATCAGCCAGGGCAGGCTGGGGGCGCAGGCGCTGATGACCAGGCCGGCAGTGGCGATCAGCACCATGGTCACGATCAGCCGGCGCTGTTCGAACAGGTCACCCAGCGGTGCCAGCAATAACAGGCCGGCGCCATAGCTGAGCTGGGCGGCGATGACGATGGTGCCGGCGCCGGCGGTGCTCAGGCCGAACTGCTCGGCGATGCTGTGCAACAGCGGTTGGGCGTAGTAGTTGCTGGCCACGGCCAGCCCGGTGGCGGTGGCCATCAACAGGATCAAGGCGCGGCTGAGAGTGGGGGCGTTCATGGTTGTCTCATGGCAGGCAAGGTGGAATGGCGGCCAGTATCAGGAAGTGTCTGGCATGACGCCAATGTATAGTTTTCAGCGTGTCCATCTAAAAAGCAGATAGATCGATGAATCTCAAGCAGCTCGAGTACGCCCTGGCGGTGGCCGATACCGGCAGTTTCACCCGCGCTGCCGAGCGCTGCCATGTGGTGCAGTCGGCGCTCAGCCACCAGGTGGCGCGGCTGGAGGCGCAGTTGGGGGTCAGCCTGTTCGAGCGCAGCTCGCGGCGGGTACGCCTGACCCATGCCGGCGAAGCTTTCGTGCTCAGTGCCCGGCCGGCGCTGGAGGCCGCCAGGCGCATTGCCGATGACGTGGCCGCCGCCTGTGGCCAGGTGCGCGGGCGCCTGTCGATCGGTGAAATCAGTTCGCTCACCGCGCTCGACCTGGTCGACCTGCTGGCGGTGTTCCATCGCCGCCACCCGGACGTCGACGTGCGCTGGCTGACCGCCAAGAGCGAGCTGCTGATGGCCGACGTGTGCGAGCGGCGCCTGGACGTGGGGTTTGTTGGTTTGTGGCAGGGCGAAGTGCTGCAGGGCGTGCAGCATCGCCTGCTGGCGCGTGAGGAACTGGTGGCGGTGCTGCCGCCCACCCATGCCCTGGCGGGCAGGGCGCAGCTGGCCCTGGCGGACCTGGCCGCCGAGGTGCTGGTGGACTTCCCCGAAGGCACTGGCGCGCGCCGGCAGACCGACGAAGCATTCCAGGCAGCGGGGTTGATGCATCGGGTGCAGTTCGAGATCGGCCATATTCGCCTGGTGGAAAAGTTCGTCCAGCGCGGCATGGCCGTGGGGCTGGTGCCGGAGCGGATCGCCCGGGGTTTTGCCGGGGTGGCGGTGGTGCCGTTGCTGGATGCGCCGGTACGGCATTTGTATGCCGTGTGGTCGCCCAGCCCGACGCCAGCGGCGCGGGCGTTTCTGCAGGTGATGGAGCAGAGCCAGGGGCCGATGGCTGAGTATGTAGCTGCCTGTGCTGGCCTCATCGCCGGCAAGCCGGCTCCCACATCTATTGCCTGATTCCTGTGGGAGCTGGCTTGCCAGCGATTAGGTCTGCCAGGAGACGCGTGTCTCAGGCCGAGAACCCACCATCGGCAGTCAAGCTGGCGCCGGTGATATAGCCCGCCTCCGGCCCTGCCAGATAGGCCACGAAGCTGGCGATCTCTTCCACCTGCCCATAGCGCCCGATGGCCATCAGCGGGATCAGGCTGTCGGCGAACTCGCCGCTGGCCGGGTTCATGTCGGTGTCCACCGGCCCTGGCTGCACGTTGTTCACCGTGATGCCCTGCGGCCCCAGGTCACGGGCCAGGCCTTTGGTCAGGCCGACCAGCGCCGATTTGCTCATGGCATACGGCGCGCCGCCGGCAAACGGCATGCGCTCGGCATTGGTGCTGCCGATGTTGATGACCCTCCCACCCTGGCCCATGTGTTTCGCGGCGGCCTGGGTGGCGACGAACACGCTGCGCACGTTGACCGCCAGGATGCGGTCGAAATCGGCCAGGTCGAACTCGGCCACCGGCGCCACCGCCAGCACGCCGGCATTGTTGACCAGGATATCGAGCCCGCCGAAGGCCTTGACCGTGTCGGCCACGGCCTGCTGCACGGCAGCGGCCTCGGCGCTGTCGGCACGCAGAGCCAGGGCCTGGCCGCCGGCATTAGTGATCTCGCCGGCCAGGGCTTCGGCGGTGGCGGCGGAGCTGACATAGGTGAAGGCCACCTTGGCGCCGTCGCGGGCCAGGCGGCGGACGATGGCCGCGCCGATGCCACGGGAACCGCCCTGGACCAGGGCCACTTTGCCGCTCAGGGGAAGTGCTTGGGACATGCTGATCTCCAGTATTCAAGCAAGGCAGGTTGCCTTGGATGGGCGCAGTATCGACCGATGATTACCCACTGATAAGATGGTAATCACGATCATCTGAGTAAACCATTGGTTGAGAATCCAAGCCATGGAATCGTTCAGTCACCTTGAATGCTTTGTTCGCAGCGCTGAAGTAGGCAGCTTTGCCGAAGCCGCCCGGCGCCTGTCGCTGACCCCGGCGGCGGTCGGCAAGAACGTCGCCCAGCTGGAAGCGCGCCTGGGCGTGCGGTTGTTCCAGCGTAGTACCCGCAAGCTGACCCTGACCGAGGCGGGGCAACGATTTCTGGGGGAAGTCAGCGACAGCTTGCGCACCATCCAGTACGCCATGGCCAACCTGGCCAGTGCCGAGGGCCAGCCGGCGGGTGTGCTGCGGGTGAGCATGGGCACGGTGTTCGGGCGGCTGTATGTGCTGCCGTTGTTGGGGGAGTTCTTGCGGCGTTACCCGGCGATCACCCCGGACTGGCATTTTGACAACCGCCAGGTCGACCTGATCGGGCAGGGCTTCGATGCCGCCATCGGCGGTGGTTTCGAGCTGCCGCTGGGAGTGGTGGCGCGCAAGCTGACCCCGGCGCACCGGGTGCTGGTGGCGGCGCCGGCGTACCTGCAGCGGCACCCGCCGATCGAGCATCCCAGTGCGTTGGCGCAGCATGAAGGCATCCTGATCCGTTCGCCGCAAACCGGCCGCGTGCGTGCCTGGCCGCTGACCAGCCGTTGGCAGGAGCAGTGCCCGCTGCAATTGCCGCAGAGCATGACCATGAGCGACTCAGATGCCGCCTGCGCGGTGGCCGGGCAGGGGCTGGGGATTGCCCTGGTGAGTTTGCCGTTTGCCTTGCCGTACCTGACCGAGGGCAAGCTGCAGCGCGTGCTCCCGGACTGGTACGTGGACGATGGCAACATCAGCCTGTATTACGCCGAACACAAGCTGTTGCCAGGCAAGACCCGGGCGTTCATCGATTTTGTGGTGGAGCAGTTTGCCGAACAGGGGTTGGCGGGGCGGTTCAACGCGTTGCAATGACCATCGCGGCACTTTGTGGGAGCCGGCTTGCCGGCGATGCAGGCGCCGCAGTCTCGGGCACCGGCTTCGCCGGTGATCGCCGGCAAGCCGGCTCCCACAGGTTCGGCACAGCTTGCAAGAGCGTGTGGAGGCAGGCTTGCACCATTGATTACACGACGGCGACGATGAACTGCACCTGCATCACCCCATTCACCACCAGACTCACCTCGTCATCCAGCTTCTTGCCCAGCAGTTGCTGCCCCAGGGGCGCACGCGGGGTGATCACTGTTACCAAGGCATCACCTTCGCCAATCTTCAGCCCGGCCCCTTCCGGCCCGAGGAACAGCAGGCGCTGGCGACCGTCTTCATCTTCCAGCGTCACCAGGCAGCCGATCTGAATGCCCCGCGCCGGGTCATAGTCGCGCAGCACCAGTTGCTGATAGGTCAGCAGCGCTTGGCGGATC
This sequence comes from Pseudomonas sichuanensis, assembly GCF_024749065.1. NCBI lineage: Bacteria > Pseudomonadati > Pseudomonadota > Gammaproteobacteria > Pseudomonadales > Pseudomonadaceae > Pseudomonas > Pseudomonas sichuanensis. The sequence continues at coordinate 1,674,072 of NZ_CP087185.1, forward strand.
TCGGCGGTGCGCCGGGCCTGGCCAGTGGCCAGGTAGGAGGCCTCCAGCCCCAGGGTGTCGTACTTGTTCTCGGCGATGTTCTCTTCGGCGGTGGCCGTTTCATAGGCGGTCTGGGCCGCCTGGCGCAGCACTTCCATGTCGTGCTCGAGGGTGGCGATGATGCGCTGCAGCAGGCTGGTCTTGTTCATCTCAGTAGCAGAACTCCAGCACGTTGGCCTGGCTCTTGTCGGTCGGCGCGGTGCGGTTCTGTTGCAGCCAGAACTGGCACTTGGGGTTGTTCAGGTTGCGCGGGCTGCCCTGGGCGGTTTCGGCTGCCTGTTGCAATTGCTGCTGGTGCAGGATGTCCTTGTAGCGTTCGAACATCTGCGCCTGGGCATCTTCCGGTTGCGCGGGCGCGCTGGCGGGCGCCGGCTGGACGATGGCCGGGGCGACCGCCTGGGCCACCGGCTGCACCTGTTCCGGCCACAGGCGCTGCGCCAGCCACAGGCTCAGAGCGATGGCGACGGCCCCCAGCCACAGGCCGAAGGCGACGCACAGGATCAGTTGCACGGGTTTGAGGGTGATCTTCAGTTCGCGGGAGCGGGGCATGGCGGCCTCCTGGCAGGGCGGATCGATGGCGGCATTGTCGCATGGCGTGGCAGGTTTTTTTAGCGCGGCGCTTTTGTCGGCGCGCATTTGTGCGCAGAATCCGCGGTCTTTTTTGCAGGTAACGGGACGTGGCGATGAAAACCACCTGGGACATCTTCTGCACGGTCGTCGACAACTATGGCGACATCGGCGTGACCTGGCGCCTGGCCCGCCAGCTGGTGGCCGAGCATGGGCTGGGCGTGCGCCTGTGGGTGGATGACCTGCAGTCCTTCGCACGCCTGTGCCCGACGCTGGACTGCGATGCCGACCAGCAATGGCAGGAGGGCGTCGAGGTGCGCCGCTGGGCCGCCGAATGGCAGGGCGCAGCGCCTGCACAGGTGGTGATCGGGGCCTTTGCCTGCCAATTGCCGCCGGCGTTCGTCGAGGCCATGGCCCGGCAGCCCAAGCCGCCCTTGTGGCTGAACCTGGACTACCTCAGTGCCGAGGACTGGGTCGAGGGTTGCCATGGGCTGCCCTCGCCGCAGGCCAACGGGCTGCGCAAGATCTTCTTCTTCCCGGGCTTCACTGAAAAAACCGGTGGCCTGCTGCGCGAGCGCGCCTTGTTGCCGCGCCGCGAGGCGTTCGAGCGCGCAAGCTTCCTCGCCGAGTTAGGCGTTGTGCCCGAGGACGGCGCGCGGCTGATTTCGCTGTTCGCCTACGAGAACCCGCAGTTGTGCAACTGGCTCGATGCGCTGGCGGCCGATGCGCAGCCGGTTCACCTGCTGGTGCCGCAGGGGCGCATCCTGGGGGATCTGGGCCGCTGGCTGGGCGAGCCCGAGCTGCCCGTGGGGGCCTTGCATCGGCGCGGCGCCTTGACCGTGCAGGTGCTGCCGTTCGTCAGCCAGGACGATTACGACAAGCTGCTGTGGAGCTGCGACTTCAACGCCGTGCGCGGCGAGGATTCGTTCGTGCGCGCGCAATGGGCCGGCGCGCCGATGTTGTGGCATATCTATATCCAGGAAGAGAACGCCCACTGGGAAAAACTCGAAGCCTTCCTGGCCATTTACCGTCGTGGGCTGTCGGACGCCGCTGGCCTGGCGCTGACCGCGATGTGGCGTGCCTGGAACATGGATCAGCCGATGGGGCAGGCCTGGCAAAGGCTGCAGCCGCACTGGGCTGAGTTGTGCACCCATGCCCGCCAGTGGCGCGCCGAACAGGCCGCTCAGCCGGACCTCGCCACGAGACTGGTACAGTTTTACCGAAATTCGCTATGATACGCGGCCTCGATTTTTATAAATCCATCCAGATTCGGATACTTCGTAATGAAAACTGGTAAAGAGCTGAAACCCGGTACCGTACTGCGGATCGATAACGACCCGTGGCTGGTTCAGAAAGCTGAGTTCACCAAGTCGGGCCGTAACAGCGCGATCATGAAGACCAAGCTGAAGAACCTGCTGACCGGCTACAAGACCGAAACCGTATACGGTGCGGACGACAAGCTGGACGACGTGATCCTGGATCGCAAAGAAGCGACCCTGTCGTTCATCAGCGGTGACTCGTACACCTTCATGGACACTTCCGACTACACCATGTACGAACTGAACGCCGAAGACATCGACGCCGTTCTGCCGTACATCGAAGAAGGCATGGAAGACATCTGCGAAGCCGTGTTCTTCGAAGGCCGCCTGGTATCGGTAGAACTGCCGACCACCATCAGCCGTCAGGTTGTCTACACCGAGAACGCCGCACGTGGCGACACCTCGGGCAAGGTCATGAAGCCTGCCAAGCTGAAGAACGGTACCGAGATCTCGGTTGCCGACTTCATCCAGATCGACGAGTGGATCGACATCGACACTCGCGACAACAGCTTCAAGGGCCGTTCCAAGAAGTAATCCTTCTTGCGATGAGCACGAAAAACCCGGCCTTGGCCGGGTTTTTTTGTGCCTGATAAACATCGCGGGGCAAGCCCGCTCCCACGCCAGGATGCGACCAGCGTGGGAGCGGGCTTGCCCCGCGATCATTTTGTTATACGGTCACATGCAACCGCACATCTACATTGCCACGGGTTGCGTTGGAGTAAGGGCAGACCTTGTGCGCCTTCTCCACCAGCCCTTCGGCATCGCCCTGGGCCAGGCCCGGCAGGTTGATGTGCAGGTCGATGTCCAGGCCGAAGCCACCGGGAATCTGCCCGATACCCACCTTGGCGGTGATCGAGGCATCGGCCGGCAGGGCCTTTTTCTCCTGGCCGGCGACGAACTTCAGGGCGCCGATGAAGCAGGCCGAGTAGCCGGCGGCAAACATCTGCTCGGGGTTGGTGCCGTCACCGCCAGCGCCGCCCAGCTCTTTAGGGGTGCTCAGCTTGACTTCCAGCTTGCCGTCGCTGGAGCGGGATTTACCGTCGCGGCCGCCAGTGGAAGTGGCTTCTGCGATGTACAGCGGAGTGACCTTTTGCATCTTGAGCCTCGTTCATATGCTATGCGCCCGTTGATGGAAGGGGCGCTGGGTGGGTACGGGATAAAACTTAGCGCGCAATTAGTTTGCGCGCAAGTTAAATGTTCGGCCACTCGTCCGAACGGCCATCACCCAGCATAGCCGTCAGAGGTTTTTTTGCAGGTTCGCGCGCAGTTCGATCAGTTCTGCCTGCAGCTTGGCCAGTTGCTCGACCGTGCGGCCGCTGGCCTTGAGGATGCAGTGCGGCACGTCCCGGGCTTGCTGTTGCAGGGCGCGGCCCTTGTCGGTCAGTTGCACCAGCACCACCCGTTCGTCTTCGCGGCTGCGGGTACGCTTGAGCAGCCCCTCGCTTTCCAGGCGCTTGAGCAGCGGGGTGAGCGAGCCGGGGTCGGTGAGCAGGTGCTGGCTGATCTCGCCCACGGTCAGGCCGTCCTGCTCCCACAGCACCAGCATGGCCAGGTACTGCGGGTAGGTCAGGCCCAGCGCCTGCAGCAGGGGCTTGTAGACCTTGGTCATCAGCAGCGACGTCGAATGCAGGGCGAAGCAGACCTGGTTGTCCAGCAGCAGCTCGTCGCAGGGGGCTTGGGGGTTGGCGTTCATGCAGGTCCTTGAAATCGGTGTAGGTGAAAATCTAGCACGCTGAAGGTTAGCGCGCTCATTGCCAGCGCAGCTCGCTGCGTAAGGCCAGGTCCCAGGGGGGCACCGGGCTGAAGCGGCTCTTGAGGAATTCGAGCAGCAAGCGGCTGCGAGAGTTCGTTTCATGTTCCAGGCGCAGCGCATAGATGCCACTGCTCTCCGGCGCGGGCAGGCCGTTGTCGCAGAACAGTGGCAGCAGTTCGCCGCGCAGCAGGTAGTCGCTGATCAGCCAGGTGGGCAGGTGGGCGATGCCCAGGCCGGCCAGTGCGCCGAACAGCAAGGTTTCGGCATTGTTGGCGGTCATGCGCATGCGCGTGGGCCGGTACAGGCGCGCCTGGCCATCGACCGTGAAGCGCCAGGCGAACGGCGGCGCCAGGCCGTCCCAGTCGAGGCCGTCATGCCCGGGCAGCTCGCTGGGGCAGGCGGGCACGCCACGGCTGGCCAGGTACCCGGGGCTTGCGCAGGCGATACGCACCATGTAGGCCAGGGGCGTGGCCACCAGGCGGGTGTCGGCCAGGGGGCCGGCGCGCAGCACCAGGTCGACTTCGCCCAGGTGGCTGCCGTGCAGGTCGACGAAGCTGTCGATCAGGCGCAACTGCACGTCCAGCCCGGGGTAGGCCACCAGGAAGTCGGCAATGGCCGGTGCCAGGTGGCGGCGACCGAAGGCCGCCGGGGCATCGATGCGAATCAAGCCTTCGGGGGCGTTGCTCAGCGATACCGCCTCGGCCCGTGCCAGGCGCAACTCTTCGATGATGCGCCGGGCCCGTTCGGCGAAGGCGTTACCGGCGGGCGTGGGGCGCACGGCGTGGGTGCTGCGGGCGAACAGGCGGCTGCCGACGGCGCTTTCCAGGTTGTCGATGCGCCGCGCCACGGCCGAGGGGGTCAGTGGGTGGCGGCGAGCGGCGGCAGAAAAACTGCCGGTTTCCAGTACGTCGAGGAACAGGCTCAGCTGTTCGGTGAGGATGTCGGGGCTCATGGCAGGTCTGCTTATGCGTAAGGCGCACAGCCATTGTGCGCTGCTATGCGTTTCCCCGCCAGCCGCGACTGGGTAGCATGCAGCCATTGTTCAGGAGCAGGCGGATGAGGCGCTGATGATCGAGTGGTTGATGTATATCGTGTTGGGCGCCGCGCTAGGCACCATGGGTGGGTTGTTCGGCATCGGTGGCGGGCTGATCGCCATCCCTGCGTTGGGCGTGCTGTTCGGCCTTGACCAGCAACTGGCCCAGGGCACCGCGCTGGTGATGGTGGTGCCGAACGTGCTGCTGGCGCTGTGGCGCTACCACCAGCGCAACCGCATCGAGCTGCGCCATGCCGTGCCTTTGTCGCTGTGCAGCTTCCTCTTCGCCTGGCTGGGCTCGATCTGGGCGGTGGGCATCGATGCCCAGTCGATGCGCCTGGGCTTCGTCGGCTTCCTGGTGGCGCTGGCGGTGTGGAACGTGGCGCGGATGTTCCTGCGGGTGAGGCCGCCGAGCAGCGAGTTGCGTTACCCCTGGCCGTGGTTGGGTGTGCTGGGCAGCTTCGCTGGGACCATGGGCGGGCTGTTCGGTGTGGGGGGGGCCGTGGTGGCCACGCCGATATTGACCAGCGTGTTCGGCACCACCCAGGTGGTGGCCCAGGGCTTGTCGCTGGCGCTGGCGGCGCCGAGTACCACGGTGACCTTGCTGACCTATGGGGTGCATCAGAGCGTGGACTGGAGCGTCGGTATCCCGTTGGCGGTGGGCGGCCTGCTCAGCATCAGTTGGGGGGTGAAACTGGCCCATGCCTTGCCGGAGAAGGTGCTGCGCGCGCTGTTCTGTGTGTTCCTGGTGGTGTGTGCGGTGATGCTTGGGTTCGAGCTTTAGCCCGATCGCGGGGCAAGCCCGCTCCCACAGTCGCAAGCGTGGGAGCGGGCTTGCCCCGCGATGGTTTCTACGTGCTACTTGAACCCTTCGACAATGAACTCGGCCATGCAATCGGTGATCGGCGACTGCTGTTGCGCGTTGCGCAGCAGCATCACATTGGCCATGTGCAGTTGCGGCAGGCCATCGTCCTCGCCAAGGATGCGCAGATCGCCGCCGACCAGGCTGTGCAGTTGCGCGGTCACCGCCAGCCCGGCGCTGACGATGGCGAAGATCGCCGCCAGGCTGGGGCTGGTGTAGGCGATACGGTATTCGATGCCCTGTTGCTCCAGGGCATTGCAGGTCCAGGCGCGGCAGAAACAGTCGGTGTTGAACAGCGCCAGCGGCATCGGCCGCTGTTCCTGCGGGCAGTACCCTCGGGCCGCCGCCCACACCAGCCGTTCCTGGCGCAGCAGCTGGCCGATTTCATTGCCGGGTTCACGGGTGACGATGGTCAGGTCCAGGTCCTGGCGCAGCATCAGCTGTTTCGACGAGTCGCAATGCACCTCGACATGGATCAGCGGGTAGGCCTGGGCGAAGCGGGTGAGGATGCCGGGCAGGTAGCGCATGGCATAGTCGTCCGGGGTACCGATGCGCACCACCCCGACCATGTGCGGCATGCGCAATGTATTGAACACTTCGCCATGCAGCTTGAGGATGCGCCGGGCGTAACCCAGCAGCACCTCGCCCTCGGCGGTCAGGCGCACCTGGCGGCCGTCGCGCTCGAACAGCTGGCGCTGCAGGATGTCTTCCTCCAGGCGCTTCATCTGCATGCTGACCGCCGACTGGGTGCGGTTGACCACTTCACCCGCGCGGGTGAAGCCGCCTTGCTCGGCAATGGCGACGAAGGTACGCAGCACGTCGGCATCGAGACTCTGATACTGGGACATTGCATCAATCTCCGAGATGCATGGCATCAGAAACATTCGTTGGATTGATCTTAGGCCTGGGCAGAGACTGAGGCCATCCACACGGAGGGCGTCAAGATGAAAGGTCATTTCAATGTTGCTCACCAGCCGGTATCGGCCCTGAACCATCTGCTGCACGGTGCCGGCGGGCTGTTCCTGCGCTGGTACGAGTTGCACCGCCAGCGCGATGAACTGGCGCGCCTGAGCGATGCGACGCTGCACGACCTGGGGCTGTCGCGGGCGGATATCCAGCAGGAGGCCGACCGGCACTTTTGGGAAGATCCGCTGCGCAAGTGAGGGGGTAAGGCCTCGCCGGCCTCTTCGCGGCTAAAGCCGCTCCCACAGGAGTACCGCTGCTTGCGGGCTAGCGGTGAACCTGTGGGGCCGACCGGCACTTTTGGGAAGAACCGCTGCGCAAGTGAGGGGGTAAGGCCTCGCCGGCCTCTTCGCGGCTAAAGCCGCTCCCACAGGAGTACCGCTGCTTGCGGGCTAGCGGTGAACCTGTGGGGGCCGACCGGCACTTTTTGGAAGATCCGCTGCGTAAGTCAGGGGGTGAAGGCTTCGCCGGCCTTTTCGCGGCTAAAGCCGCTCCCACAGAAACACCGCTGCTTGCGGGCTAGCGGTGAAACTGTGGGGGCCGACCGGCACTTTTTGGAAGATCCGCTGCGCAAGTCAGGGGGTGAAGGCTTCGCCGGCCTCTTCGCGGCTAAAGCCGCTCCAACAGGAAAACCGTTGCTTGCGGGCTATCGGTGAACCTGTGGGAGCGGCTTTAGCCGCGAATGCTATGGTGCAGACACAAGAAGGGTTGCAGATCAATCGGAGGTACAGGCTTTGCCCCTCGAACTGTCCATCCAGCAGGCCCGCCGCCTGGCGCTGTCCGCCCAAGGCTTCGGCAAGTCCCCCGATACCCCGACCACGCTCGCCAGCCTCAATCGCACATTCCAGCGCCTGGGTGTGGTGCAGATCGATTCGGTCAATGCCCTGGTCCGTTCCCACTACCTGCCGTTGTTCTCGCGCCTTGGCGATTACCCGCAGGCGGCGCTCGACCAGCTCGCCTGGGGCACGCGTCGCCAGCGCCGGCTGTTCGAATACTGGGGCCATGAAGCCTCGCTGCTGCCGCTTGCGCTGTACCCGCTGATGCGCTGGCGCATGGCCCAGGCCCGGGAAGGCCGGGGCATCTATCGGCAGCTCGCGGCCTTTGGCCGTGATCGTCCCGAGGTGATTGCACGCGTACTGGCGGCGGTGGCCGAGCGCGGCGCACTGGGCGCTGGCAGCCTGTCGACCCGCGAGGAACGCGCTGGCCCCTGGTGGGACTGGAGCGAAGAGAAACACGCATTGGAATGGCTGTTCGCCGCAGGCGAGGTGACGGTGGCCGGGCGCCGCGGTTTCGAGCGCCTGTATGACCTGCCCGAGCGGGTGCTGCCCGCCGCCATTCTCGACCAGTCGGTGCCCGGCGAGGCCGAAGCCCATCAGGGCCTGATGCTGCATGCCGCCAACGCGCTCGGCGTGGCCACCGAACAGGACCTGCGCGATTATTTTCGCCTGTCACCCCAGCACAGCAAGGCAGCCCTGGCCGAATTGCTGGCGGACGGGCGCTTGCAGGCCTGTTCGGTTCAGGGCTGCAAGCAACCCGCTTATCTGGCGGGCACGCCGCGCATCCCCCGGCGCATCCACACCAGCGCCTTGCTGTCGCCGTTCGATTCGCTGGTCTGGGAGCGCAGCCGCACCGAGCGGTTGTTCGACTTCCGCTACCGGCTGGAAATCTACACCCCGGCGCACAAGCGGGTGTACGGCTATTACGTGCTGCCTTTCCTGCACTGCGAGCGCATTGCCGCGCGCCTGGACCTGCGTGCCGAGCGCGCCCATGGGCGGCTGGCGGTGCACACGGTGCATGAAGAAGAACCAGGGCTGGACGAGGAGGGCTACCAGGCGCTGGCCATCGAGTTGCGGCGCCTGGCCGCTTGGTTGGGGCTTGAGCAGGTACAGCTCAACTGCCCTCGCGCCGAGGGCAGCCGGCTGCGTCAGGCATTGCTCAGCGGCGTACCTGCTTGAGGGTTTCGGCGATCAGGAAGGCCAGCTCAAGGGACTGGTCGGCGTTCATGCGCGGGTCGCAATGGGTGTGGTAGCGATCGGACAGGGCGTCTTCGGTGATCGGTCGGGCGCCGCCGATGCATTCGGTGACGTTCTGCCCGGTCATCTCGATATGGATGCCGCCGGCATGGCTGCCCTCGGCCTGGTGCACCTGGAAGAACTGCTTGACCTCGTCGAGGATCTGCGCGAAGTCGCGGGTCTTGTAGCCGCTGCTGGCCTTGATGGTATTGCCGTGCATCGGGTCTGAGCTCCACAGCACCTTGCGCCCTTCGCGCTCGACGGTACGGATCAGCCCCGGCAGGTGCGCGCCGACCTTGCCGGCGCCCATGCGCACGATCAGGTTGAGGCGGCCCGGGTCGTTGTCCGGGTTGAGCACGTCGATCAGGCGAATCAGCTCTTCGGGGTCCATGCTCGGCCCGACTTTCACCCCGATCGGGTTGTGCACGCCGCGCAGGAACTCGACATGGGCGCCGTCCAGCTGGCGGGTGCGGTCACCGATCCACAGCATGTGCGCCGAGCAGTCGTAGTAGTCGCCGGTCAGGCTGTCGCGGCGCACGAAGGCTTCTTCATAGTTGAGCAGCAGCGCTTCGTGGGCGGTGAAGAAGCTGGTTTCGCGCAGCTGTGGCGCGGTATCCAGGCCGCAGGCGCGCATGAACGCCAGGGTTTCGTCGATGCGGTTGGCCAGTTGGTGGTACTTGTCGGCCAGCGCCGAGTTGGCGATGAAGTCCAGGTTCCACTTGTGCACCTGGTGCAGGTCGGCGAAGCCACCCTGAGCGAAGGCGCGCAGCAGGTTGAGGCTGGCCGTGGCCTGGTGGTAGGCCTGCAGCAGGCGCTCGGGGTCGGGCACGCGGCTGGCGGCGTCGAAGCCGATGCCGTTGACGATATCGCCGCGGTAGGCGGGCAGGGTGACGTTGCCGATGGTTTCATCGTTGGCCGAGCGCGGCTTGGCGAACTGGCCGGCCATGCGCCCGACCTTGACCACCGGGCAGCCGGCGGCGAAGGTCATGACGATGGCCATCTGCAGCAGCACCTTGAAGGTGTCGCGGATCTTCGCCGCCGAGAACTCGGCGAAGCTTTCGGCACAGTCGCCGCCCTGGAGCAGGAACGCCCGGCCTTCGGTGACCTCGGCGAACTGCCGGCGCAGTTCACGGGCCTCGCCGGCGAACACCAGCGGCGGATAGCTGGCCAGCGTCTGCTCCACCTTCAGCAGGTGGGCGGCGTCCGGGTAGACGGGTTGCTGCTGGATCGGCAGGGCGCGCCAGCTGTCAGGGCTCCAGGGTTGGGTCATCACAGGCTCTATCTATAAGTGTCGGTTCAGGCGTAGCTGCCATGGTACAGCCGCCGACGTGCTTGTTGCACCACCGGCATTGGCGGACAATGCGCGTTTTGCGCAGGCGGTGGTGGGATGGCGACGGAGCGGGAAGAGCGGCTGCTGGCACGGGTGGAGGACGCCTTTGGCGTCATCAGCGTGTACGAGGTGGAGGACTACCGCTTCCTCGAGTTCGGCGACGCCATCGAGCAGAGCTGCACCTTTACCGCCGACCCCAGCTGGCTGGAGTACGACTACACCCGCGCCATGCTGGTCGGCGCGCTGTGCCATGAACAGCCCGAGAGTGCGCTGTTCCTCGGCCTCGGCGCCGGCACCCTGACGCAAGCGTGCCTCAAGTACCTGCCGCTGGACGATGTCGAGGCCATCGAGCTGCGCCCTGACGTGCCGCGCCTGGCCATGGAGTTCATGGGCCTGGACGATGACCCGCGGTTGTACGTGCGGGTGGGGGATGCCATGGAACTGCTGCCGACGGCGGAAAAGGCCGACCTGGTCTTTGTCGACCTCTATACCGACCATGGTCCCGGTGTTGGCCACCTGGCCTGGACGTTCCTGGAAAACTGCCAGAAGCAGCTCAACCCGGGTGGCTGGCTGGTGATCAACCAGTGGGCCAGCGATGACGGCAGGCCACTGGGTGCCGCCTTGCTGCGCGGGCTATACCACCGCCATTACTGGGAGTTGCCGGTGAAGGAGGGCAACGTGATCCTGCTGGTGCCAGCCGATCTGGATCAGCAGTTGGACATCGACAGCCTGCGCGCCCGGGCCGAGGCGCTGGCGCCTCGCTTGGGCTACTCGCTGGAATACCTGATCAAGGCGGTTCGGCCGGCTACCTGAAAACCGCGTCGTCTTCTTCGCGGGTAAACCCGCTCCCACAGGGGCTGTGGAGTCCCGAGCCAGTGCTGACCTGTGGGAGCGGGTTTACCCGCGAAGAGGCCGAGACGGATGTAAAAGGGAATCGATTCAGCCCACCCGGTTCGATGGCCCGATACTGGCCTTTCCTTCAGAAATATTTCTCACGGTTCTCACCGAATTCGTATATAGTACGCGCCGGTCTTTTAGCGGGCCGCAAATCAGGTGGTGCAAATCCTCCGAACCCAGCTTCGGCTGCGCGTCCGCTAGTCGGACTTTCCCAAGACGTTCCCATTTTCAATCGTTTTCGCAAATCCCCGCCGCCAAAGCTGCCTGGGTGACCTTTTGGTCTTTCAAGGCATGTGCAGCTTTGGAGCATGGGTCTTTGCGGATGCACCTAGAGGCAGACCCATGACCCAGGAAACCGGCGGATTCGCCGCTCTCGAACTCAATCCGAATATTGTTGCTGCCGTTGTGGCCACCGGCTACGAAGAGCCGTCGGCCATTCAGCAACAGTCGATCCCGATCATCCTCGCCGGTCACGACATGATCGGCCAGGCGCAGACTGGCACCGGCAAGACCGCTGCCTTCGCCCTGCCGATCCTCAACAAGATCGACGTGAGCAAGCGCGAACCGCAAGCCCTGATCCTGGCGCCAACCCGTGAGTTGGCGCTGCAAGTTGCTACCGCTTTCGAAACCTACGCCAAGCAGATGCCGGGCGTTAACGTGGTGGCTGTTTACGGTGGTGCCCCGATGGGCCCACAACTGCGTGCCATCCGTAACGGCGCGCAAATCGTCGTCGCTACCCCTGGCCGTCTGTGCGACCACCTGCGTCGCGACGAGAAAGTCCTGTCCACCGTGCAGTACCTGGTACTGGACGAAGCGGACGAGATGCTCAAGCTCGGCTTCATGGATGACCTCGAAGTGATCTTCGATGCCATCCCGGCCTCGCGCCAGACCGTGCTGTTCTCCGCCACCCTGCCGTCTTCGATCCGTTCGATCGCCGAGCGCCATCTGCGCGAGCCGAAGCACGTCAAGATCCAGAGCAAGACCCAGACCGTCACCGCGATCGACCAGGCCCACCTGATGGTCCATGCCGACCAGAAGATCCCGGCTGTTCTGCGCCTGCTGGAAGTGGAAGAGTTCGACGCGCTGATCGCCTTCGTGCGTACCAAGCAAGCCACCCTGGACCTGGCCGCCGCGCTGGATGCCAAGGGTTACAAGGCTGCCGCACTGAACGGTGACATCGCCCAGAACCAGCGTGAGCGCGTGATCGACTCGCTCAAGGATGGCCGCCTGGACATCGTCGTCGCCACCGACGTCGCTGCCCGTGGCCTGGACGTACCGCGCATCACTCACGTGTTCAACGTTGACATGCCGTACGACCCGGAGTCCTACGTGCACCGTATCGGCCGTACCGGCCGTGCCGGTCGCGAAGGCCGTGCGCTGCTGCTGGTCACCCCGCGTGAGCGCCGCATGCTGCAGGTTATCGAGCGTGTTACCGGCCAGAAGGTCGCCGAAGCCCGCCTGCCTAACCCGCAAGCCGTGCTCGATGCGCGCATCAAGAAACTGACCAAGAGCTTGGCGCCGCTGGTGGCCGAGTCCGAGGCCAGCCACGGCGAGTTGTTCGACCGCCTGACCGCCGACCTGGGTTGCAGCGCGCGTGCACTGGCTTCGGCCCTGCTGCGCAAGGCCACCAATGGCCAAGCCCTGGACCTGGCATCGGTGGAGCGCGAGCAGCCGCTGGTGCCGACCCACAGCCCGCGCGAGCGCAGCACCGGTGAGCGTGGCGAGCGTGGTGAGCGTAGCGAGCGCAGTGGTGACCGCGAGCGTCGTGCGCCGATGCCGCTGGCCGAAGGCCGCGTGCGTTGCCGTACTGCCCTGGGTGCCCGTGACGGTATCGCCGCCAAGAACCTGCTGGGCGCGATCCTCAACGAAGGTGGCCTGGCGCGTGACGCCATCGGCCGCATCCAGGTACGCGACAGCTTCAGCCTGGTCGAGCTGCCGGAAGATGGCCTGGAGCGTCTGCTGACCAAGCTCAAGGACACCCGCGTAGCCGGTAAGCAGCTGAAGCTGCGCCGCTACCGCGAGGATTGATCCTGGCGCTGCAATGAAAAAATCCCCGGCCTAGGTCGGGGATTTTTTTTGCCTGCACCGACCTCTTCGCGGGTAAACCCGCTCCCACAGGTACAGCGCCAAGTTGAAATCCGGCGCAATACCTGTGGGAGCGGGTTTACCCGCGAAGAGGCCCTTCAGTCGAACCGATAGATATCCATCCCCAGCGCCCCCAAGGTGAAGCCCTGGTGCACGATGCTGAACCGCTCACCCGAGCCCATGGCGAAGTACAGCGGCAACAGATGCTCGTCACTGGGATGGTTGCGCACTGCGTGAGGCGCCTGCCGACGATAGTCCACCAGTGCATCCTGGTCTCCTGCCTTCAGCCGCTCCACCACCCAGTCGCGAAACGCCAGTGCCCAAGGCTCGACCGCATCCGGCCCGGCATGCCAGTCGAGCTCGCCGAGGTTGTGGGTAATGCTGCCCGAGCCGACCAGCAGGATGCCTTCCTCGCGCAGTGCCGACAGTGCCTGGCCGACCTTCAGTTGCAGGGCTGGGCCAGCCTGGCTCGGCAGCGATACCTGGATCACCGGGATATCCGCCGCCGGGTACATCAACGACAGCGGCACCCAGGTGCCATGGTCGAAGGGGCGTTTGTCGTCCAGCTTAGCGCCCAGCAGATCGGCCACTCGGCGAGCCAGCGCAGGCTCGCCCGGTGCCGGATACTGCACGGCATACAGGGCCGGCGGGAAACCGTGAAAGTCATGCCAGGTCTGGGGCTGGGGGTTGCTCGTCACCAGCAGCTCGCGGCTTTCCCAGTGGGCCGACACCACCACGATCGCCTTCGGGCGGGGCAGGACGCGGGCCAGGGCGGCCAGGGCCGGGCCGCTGGCGCCAGGTTGCAGGGCGAGCATGGGCGATCCGTGGGAGATGAACAGGCTGGGCAGCATGGCGAGGTCCTGGCAGGTAAGATGCTGTCATCTTCGATCATGAAACGATCGAGATCCAATATAAGTTTTTACGGCTAAATATCGAAAAACCGGGAGGAATCATGGAGCCAGCGTTCTGGCACAAGCGGTGGGCGGACAACCAGATCGGCTTTCACCAGCTCCAGGTGAACCCGTACCTGCAGGCGCACTGGCCGGCGTTGGGGCTGGCCGTCGGGGCTCAGGTGCTGGTGCCCTTGTGTGGCAAGAGCCTGGACCTGCTGTGGCTGGCTGCGCAGGGCTATCGGGTGCTTGGCGTCGAGCTGTCGCGGCGGGCGGTGGAAGACTTCTTTGTCGAGCACGGGCTGGTGGCCGAGGTTTCCCAGCGGGGCGCTTTCGAGGTGTGGCGCTGTGGCGAGATCGAGCTGTGGTGCGGGGATATCTTTGCGTTGAGGGCCGAGGATGTGGCCGGCTGCACCGGGCTTTACGACCGGGCGGCGCTGATTGCCCTGCCGCCCCGGATGCGCGAGCGCTACATGGCGCTGCTGGATGAATTGCCAGCCATCGGCAAGGGCTTGCTGGTGACGCTGGACTACGACCAGTCGTTGATCGACGGGCCGCCGTTTTCGGTGGGGGATGGCGAAGTGCGTCAGGGGTTTGCGGGTTGGCAGGTGATGGAAACCGAGCAGGTGCAGATTCTCGCAGACAGCCCGAAGTTTCAGAACGCTGGTGTACCGAGCCTGGTGGAGCGGGTCTACCGGATAGCCCGTTGACTGCGACGGTGGCTTCTCCGGCCCCACCGCCGGCAAGCCGGCTCCCACAGGGTAAGCGCATGGCTTGGGCTGATGCGTTCGCAGTGGGAGCCGGCTTGCCGGCGATGAGGCCGGTACGGCCACCATGCAGGAATAAAAAAGGCGACCGAAGTCGCCCTTTTCGCCCAAGCCCTGGATCAGCCGCGGCGGCGCAGTGCGTCGATGCGGTCTTCCAGTGGCGGGTGGCTCATCAGCAGGCCGGCCAGGCCATGCTTGAGGCCACCGTTGATGCCGAAGGCCTTCATGGTATCGGGCATGTGCACCGGCAGGCCCTGTTCGCTGCGCAGGCGCTGCAGGGCACCGATCATCGCGCCGGTACCGGCCAGGTGGGCGCCGGCTTCGTCGGCGCGGAACTCGCGGCGGCGCGAGTACCACATGACGATGATGCTGGCGAGAATGCCCAGCACCAGCTCGGCGACGATGGTCGCCACGAAGTAGGCGATTCCGTGGCCTTCTTCGTTCTTGAAGATCACCCGGTCGACAAAGTTGCCGATGATGCGGGCGAAGAACATCACGAAGGTGTTCACCACGCCTTGCACCAGCGCCATGGTGACCATGTCGCCATTGGCCACGTGGCCGATTTCGTGGGCCAGTACCGCACGCACTTCATCGGGCGAGAAGCGCTCGAGCAGGCCTTGCGATACCGCGACCAGCGCGTCGTTGCGGTTCCAGCCGGTGGCGAAGGCGTTGGCCTCGTAGGCCGGGAAGATACCCACTTCGGGCATCTTGATGCCGGCTTCGCGGGACAGCTCCTCGACGGTCTGCAGCAGCCACTGTTCGTGGCGGGTGCGCGGCTGGCTGATGATCTGGGTGCCGGTGCTCATCTTCGCCATCCACTTGGAGATGAACAGCGAGACCAGTGAACCTGCGAAACCGAACACGGCGCAGAAGACCAGCAACTGGCCCAGGTTGAGGTCAACCCCGTTGGCGGCCATGAACCCGTTGAAGCCGAACAGGCTCAGGGTAATGCTTGCAACCAGCACCACCGCGAGGTTGGTGGCTACAAACAACAGAATGCGCATCATGGTTGTCACGTTCTCCTGACGGATAAGATTGTTGCGTACTGCGGGGGTATATAAGGGGGAGGCCTGGCGGTTTCAACCGGTCGACTATTTCAAACTGTGTACGCGGGGAGTATGGCAGAGGATGCTTGAGAGGCTGTGGGAGAGAGCGTTGCAGGATGTAAGGGGATTCTTTGGGGGATCGGCTTGGGAGTTGGGCTGGTTTTGAGATCGAGCGCCGCCCGCGCGGCGCATCGCTGGCAAGTCGCAGCGGCGAACCGCAGCTCCCACATTTGTTTCGGGCCAATTATGCCTGTAAGGGTACCGCTGCCCGCCTTGGTGCATGTCTTGAGTCATGTGGCGCGGCGGCAACGCCCACACTGAAACCGCGTCGTACCAACAAGGCGGACAGCGATGAAACAACAGGAGTAACTGGCCCGAAACAAATGTGGGAGCTGCGGTTCGCCGCTGCGACTTGCCAGCGATGCGCCGCGCGGGCGGCGCTCGATTTCAGCGCCAGCCCAAGAATCAAGCCGAACCTACTGCGAGTAAGTGCGCAGGAAGTTACCGATCCGGCCGATCGCCTGCTCCAGGTCATCGACCCGTGGCAGGGTGACGACGCGGAAGTGGTCCGGCCACGGCCAGTTGAACGCCGTACCCTGGACGATCAGCAGCTTCTCCGACAGCAGCAGGTCGAGGGCGAATTTCTCGTCGTTGAAGATCGGGCACACCTTGGGGTCGATACGCGGGAACGCATACAGCGCGCCCATCGGCTTGACGCAGCTGACGCCGGGGATGTCGTTGAGCAGTTCGTAGGTACGGTTGCGCTGCTCCAGCAGGCGGCCAGGCGGCAGTACCAGGTCATTGATGCTCTGGTAGCCGCCCAGGGCGGTCTGGATGGCGTGCTGGGCCGGCACGTTGGCGCACAGGCGCATGTTGGCCAGCATGTCGATGCCTTCGATGTAGCTCTGGGCATGTTGCTTGGGGCCCGAGATGATCAGCCAGCCGGAGCGGAAGCCTGCCACGCGGTACGACTTGGACAGGCCGTTGAAGGTCAGGCACAGCAGGTCCGGGGCCAGCGACGCAGTGCTGATGTGCACGGCTTCGTCGTAGAGGATCTTGTCGTAGATCTCGTCGGAGAACACCACCAGGTTGTGCTGGCGCGCCAGTTCCAGCATGCCCAGCAGCAGCTCCTTGGAGTACACCGCGCCGGTGGGGTTGTTCGGGTTGATGATCACCAGGGCCTTGGTGTTCGGGGTGATCTTGGCCTTGATGTCTTCGAGGTCGGGGAACCAGTCGGCCTGCTCGTCGCACAGGTAATGCACCGGCTTGCCGCCGGCCAGGCTCACCGCGGCGGTCCACAGCGGGTAGTCGGGGGCCGGGATCAGCACTTCGTCGCCGTTGTTGAGCAGCGCCTGCATCGACATCACGATCAGCTCGGACACGCCGTTGCCCAGGTAGATGTCCTCGATGGTGACGCCTTCGATTTCCTTCTGCTGGCAGTACTGCATCACCGCTTTACGCGCGCTGAACAGGCCTTTGGAATCGCTGTAGCCCTGGGCGGTGGGCAGATTGCGGATCACGTCCTGGAGGATTTCGTCCGGCGCCTCGAAGCCAAACGGCGCCGGGTTGCCGATGTTCAGCTTGAGGATGCGGTGGCCTTCCTCTTCCAGACGTTTGGCGTGCTTGAGCACCGGGCCGCGAATGTCGTAGCAGACATTGGCGAGCTTGTTCGATTTGCTGAACTGCATGATGGGATCCTGGTTGGACAAGGCGCGGCGCGCCGCCGGTGAAAGGTTTGAAAAGGGCGAGGCGCATGCCAGACTGGCTGGCTTGGAAAGCCAACTAATATACGTTCCACCCGCGCCATAAATAAAGACGGTGCGAGGTGAAATTCAGCCTGCCGAGGTCCCTTCATGCAAAAGATCGACAAGACACTGGACGAGTGGCGCGCCATGCTCGACCCCGACCAGTACCAGGTGTGCCGCCTCAAAGGCACCGAGCGGCCGTTCAGCGGCAAGTACAACAGCGAGCGGCGCGACGGTATCTACCACTGCATCTGCTGCGACCTGGCGCTGTTCGACGCCAAGGCCAAGTTCGACTCCGGTTGCGGCTGGCCGAGCTTCTACCAGCCAATCGAAGAGGCCGCGATGATCAAGATCCGCGACACCTCCCACGGCATGATCCGCACCGAAGTCACCTGTGCGCAATGCGACGCCCATCTGGGCCACGTGTTCCCCGATGGCCCGCCACCGACCGGCCTGCGTTACTGCATCAACTCGGTGTGCCTGGACCTCAAACCCCGCGATTGAAGGAGCAAACGCATGGCCGATGCACTGCTGGACATCCCCTGTGTCACCCTCGGTGGCGAGCAGAAAGTGCTGGGCGATTTCGCCGGCAAGGCGCTGCTGGTGGTCAACACCGCCAGCCAGTGCGGTTTCACCCCGCAGTACAAGGGCCTGGAGCGCCTGTGGCAGGACTACCGCGAGCAAGGGCTGGTGGTACTGGGCTTCCCCTGCAACCAGTTCGGCAAGCAGGAACCGGGTGATGCCCGCGAGATCGCGCAGTTCTGCGAGGTCAATTTCGGCGTGAGCTTCCCGCTGTTTCGCAAGGTCGAGGTCAACGGCCCCGGCGCCCACCCGCTGTTCGCCGCGCTCAAGCAGCGTGCCCCGGGCCTTTTGGGTTCGCAGAAGATCAAGTGGAACTTCACCAAGTTCTTGCTCGACCCGGCCACCGGCAAGGTCATCCGCTACGCGCCGACCACCAAGCCCCAGGCCCTGGAGGCCGACATCGAGCGTTTGCTCAAGAGCTGAGCGGCACCCAATGATCGATCAGCGCCAGTAACTCTTCGCGGCGGAACGGCTTGGCCAGGTAGTCGTTCATGCCGGCGGCGCGGCAGCGTTCGCGCTCCTCGGGCATGGCGTTGGCGGTCAGGGCGACGATGGGCAGTTCCGGCCAGCGTCCGCTCTGGCGGATGCGCCGACTGGCTTCGTAGCCGTCCATCACGGGCATGTTGCAGTCCATCAGCACTAGGTCGAAGGTTTCCTGCTCCAGAAACTCCAGGGCTTCGGCGCCCTGGGCGGCGACCTGCACCTGGCAGCCGAGCTTGCCCAACAAGCCTTTGGCCACCAGCTGGTTCACCGGGTTGTCCTCGACCAGCAGGATGCGCGCGCGACGTTCCTGTGCCAGCGACACCTCATGGGGCAGTGGGGCGTTGGCCTCGCCCTGCAGGGTGCGGCGCAGGGTGTGATAGAGGGCGTTGCGCGCCAGGGGGCGGGCGAGTTGCTGCAGGGGGGCCAGTTGCGTGGCCTGCTCGCTGGGCAGGAAGCTGCCGTAGGCGGTCACCAGCAGGATCGGCGCCTGGATGCTTGGGCGCAGCGCCAGTACCGGGTCCAGGTCATCGGTGATCAGCAGGTCGACGACCCCGTTGAGTTCGCTGGCCGCGTCGATCCGCACGTAGTCCAGCCCCCAACCCGGCAGCACCCCTTGCAGCAGCTCGGCCAGGCCGCTGCCGGCATTCGTCAGTGCCACCACGCGCCCGGCCAGCGGCGCCGGCGGGATCGCCTCGGTGTGGGCGGGCAGCGGCAGGTCGGCGCTGAAGCGGCTGCCAAAGCCGGTTTCGGACTGGATGTGCAGGCGGCCCTGCATGGCCTTGCACAGGTTGTGGGTCAGGGCCAGGCCCAGGCCGGTGCCGCCATACTGGCGGGTGATGCCCGCGCCAGCCTGAGTGAAGGGTTGGAAGATGCGCGCCTGGGCCTCCTCGGGGATGCCGATGCCGGTGTCGCTGACCTCCAGGCGTACGCCACCGACGATGCACGACAGGCGCAGGTCGACGCGCCCGAAGCGGGTGAACTTGAGCGCGTTGGACAGCAGGTTGCTGACGATCTGCCTGACCCGAGTGGGGTCGCCAAGCACGCTGCTGGGGAAGTTCGCGCTGATCAGGCAGGTCAGTTCGACGCTGGCCGCGGCGTTCTGCGACAGCAGGTTGGCGGTGTCTTCGAGCATTGCCCCCAGGTCGAAGGGGATGCGTTCGAGCTCCAGCTGGCCGGCGTCGAACTTGGACAGATCGAGAATGTCGTTGAGCAGTTCCACCAGCACCTTGCCCGAGTCGTGAGCGATTGACAGCTGCTGGCGTTGTTCGCCGGCCAGGGGGCTGTCCAGGGCCAGGGCGATCATGCCGAGCATGCCGTTGAGCGGTGTGCGGATTTCGTGGCTCATGTTGGCCAAAAAGGCAGCGCGCGCCTGGGCCATGCCCAGGGCACGCTGACGCGCCTCGTCGAGCTCCTGGTTGGACTGGCTCAGGCGGTTGTTGCTGGCCTTGAGCTCGTTGGTGCGGGCCGAGACGATGTCTTCCAGTTCGTTGAGGTATTGCGTCAGGCGGTTCTCGGCGTTGCGCCGTTGCTGGATCTCGGTGGCCATGCTGACGAACTGCTGGTTGGCGACCTTGACCAGCACGCCGATCTCGTCGTTTTCATGGCCCTTGGGGCAGTCCACCCGGGTTTGCCGCGGCGTGCGCGCATCGCCACCGCTCAAGGCGCTGATCACCGTGACCAGCGGTTTGGTCAGCATCAGGTAGAACAGCGCCAGGAGGATGCCGGTGAGCACCAGGCTGCGGGCGAAACCGTTGAGCAGGGTAACCCCGGCGCGGTCGAGAAAGCGCCCGCCGAAGGCAAAGGTGTCGACGTCCAGGTACAGGGTGCCCAGGTATTCGCCAGGCATGTGTGCCAAGTACAGGCGGTCCTGGAACTGGCGCTGCTCGCCGAACAGGAAGTCCGACAGCGGTCGGTAGCGGCTTTCCAGCCTGGGGCGCTCGGTGTCGGCCAGTACCGTGTCGTTGTTGTCGATCAGGCGGGCGCGCAGCAGCGCCGGAGATTTGAGCAGGCCACCGGTGAGTTCCTGGGCCAGCTCGGTGTCGATGTTGTAGGCAATCCGTGAGGCGGTGTCGTGGCTGATCTTCAGCAGCGCCTGAATTTCACGGTTGATGGACGCGTCTTCGCTGGCATAATCGATGCCGATCTGGATGAGACTGAGCAATGTTCCCAGGATGAAGCCGACCAGGACTGTCAACCGGGCTTGCTTGTATGACAGGCGATTGGTGAACTTGATATCCATGGGTCCCAAGCCGGTGATGTGCTCCGTGCGCTGCGCAAGCATAGCCGATCAGCCCTGGCTGCTGGCGGGTCTGTCTGTTCATTTCAGTTGATCGTCGATTGAGGGCCGCTGCGCGCCCCATCGCCGGCAAGCCGGCTCCCACAGGTAATCACCTTTCACTGTGGGAGCCGGCTTGCCGGCGATGGAGCGCGCAGCGGCCCGAAAAAACTGAAATCAATAGGAGTCGCCATGGACGCCCGCCTTACCGCTTTTCTCGACCGCGCCGAATCCGTCCTGGCGCGCCTCGAACCCTTGCTGCCCGCCCCGCGCCCGCACATCGACTGGTCGCAAACCCTCGCCGCCCGCTGGCAGCGCGATGGCCGCAGCGGCTACCTGATGCCGCTTGAGGTCAGCCTCGACATCCGCCTGTCCGACCTGATCGGCGTCGACCAGCAGCGTGACCAGCTGGGGCGCAACACCCACCAGTTCATCAACGGCATGCCGGCCAACCACGCCTTGCTGTGGGGTTCGCGCGGCACCGGCAAGTCGTCGCTGGTGCGTGCGCTGCTGGCCGAACACGCCGGCAATGGCCTGCGCCTGATCGAAATCGAGCGCGACCATCTGGCCGACCTGCCGCGTGTGGTGGAGCAACTGCAAAAGCTCGAACAGCGCTTCATCCTGTTCTGCGACGACCTCTCGTTCGAAGCCGGGGAGGGCGACTACCGGGTGCTCAAGAGCGTGCTCGATGGCTCGCTGGAGCAGGCCCCGGACAACGTGCTGCTGTACGCCACCTCCAACCGCCGCCATCTGGTGCCGGAAAAACAGAGCGACAACGAAAACTGGAAGATGGTCGACGGCGAGCTGCACCCCAACGAAGCGGTGGAAGACAAGATCGCCTTGTCCGACCGTTTCGGCCTGTGGCTGTCGTTCTACCCCTTCAGCCAGGAACACTTCCTAAATGTGGTCGAGCACTGGATCGGCCAGTTGGCGCGCCAGGCAGGGCTTGCCTGGCAGCGTAGCGAAGCACTCGATATTCTCGCCGTGCGCTGGGCCACCGGCCGCGGCAACCGTAATGGCCGTTGTGCCTATCAGTTCGCCCGCTACTGGGTCGGGCTGCAATTGCTGGAGCAGAAATAAATGATCGACCTCAACGCCAGTGGCCAAGGCCTCGACGGCTACGCCCTGCTGGCCGCGCAAGTGCAGGCGCTGTTCGCCGACGAGCGTGACTTCATCGCCAATGCCGCGCAGTTTTCGGCCTTCCTGTACAACCAGGTGGACGACCTGAACTGGGCGGGGTTCTACCTCAACCGCAACGAGCAGTTGTTGCTCGGGCCGTTCCAGGGCCAGGTGGCGTGCGTGCGCATTCCGTTCGGCAAGGGCGTGTGCGGCGCGGCGGCGGCCACCCGGCAGACCCAGCGGGTGGAAGACGTGCACGCGTTTCCAGGGCATATCGCCTGTGACAGTGCGTCGAACAGCGAGCTGGTGATCCCGTTGCTCAAGGATGGGCGGCTGATTGGGGTGCTTGATCTGGACAGCCCGAAGGTCGGGCGTTTCACTGAGGCCGATCAGGCTGGGCTGGAGCACCTGGCGGCGATCTTTCTGGAATTGACGGATTGCTGAAATGAACAAAGGGGCCTGCGAAGGCCCCTTTCTTGTGTCACCTGTGTTGGCCTCATCGCCGGCAAGCCGGTTCCCACATGGGTCGTGCCGTTTTCAAGGCAAGCGCTGTACCTGTGGGAGCCGGCTTGCCGGCGATGAGGCTTTCACATGAATCCGATCAGTCGTAGATGACCCGCTTTTTCCAGGTTTCGTCTTCGTCGGTCTTGAGGCCTTCGGTCAGTGCGTTCTGGTCGTCCGCTGCCGGCTCCATCTGGTCCAGTACCTGGGCGTTGGCCCGGTTCAGCAGCTTCTCCATATAGGTAAGCTGCTCTTCATACTGTTTAGGTTCTGGCTGCTTGCGCAGGTACTGCACGCCACGCTCGAAGGCCAACCGCGCCTGGCCCGGCTGGTTCTGCTGCAGCGCCTGCTGGCCCAGGTTGTTGAAGAACTCGATGTGCAGCAGCACCAGGATGTGGCGGATCTCCTTGACCCAGTACTTGCCCTCGTTGGTGGCCAGGAAGCCTTCCTGGGTAGCGCGCACGATCTGATTGTGCAGCAGCTCCAGCAAGAAGCGCACGTCCTTGGCCTTGACCTCGGTGTGGATAGGCGAGGGCGGGTTGCTCACCGGGATCTTGTCGCCCTGAGCGATCAGGCCTTCAAGTTCGGCGATGCGCGCCTTGAGCTCGGCGCTGTGCTTGTCCAGGGCCAGCTGGCGCTGGTTGAGGTTGAGTTCCAGGCGGGTCAGAAGCAGCTTGAGCGCCGGAGTCATGAACTGGCCGGGGAAGGTTTCGGTGATTTCACCGCAGCGGCGCAGACGATCGGCCAGTTCTACCTTGAGCCGGACGCGTTCGAGCTTGTTGTTCTCGACCACGTTGTTGAGGTAGCCGATCACGATCAGCAATGCGATACCCGCAACGATAAGCAGGGTGATCAGAAGTGGTGTCACCGTAAACGCCTCATGAAGAAGTTTTGCATCTGTACGAGAGTGTAGTGAGTTCGCCGAAAAGCGAACAGTGCAGCCTGGCGGACAGCGTTGGGGCGTGCCGTTCGCCGTTGGCCTCATGTACTGGTATATGTCGGCCGCAGTCTGGATTTCTCCAGATGCTGGCGCATTGCCATGAGCTTGCCGGGCTACCGTCAGAAAATCAACGCCAATCCCTGGGCGCGCCTGTCAGCACCTTATAGGAAAGCGGGAAGTCATTGATTTAAATAAATTTCTACAAAGGGGTTGACGGCTTTCCATGGCATCCATAGAATGCGCGCCACTTGCAGCGTAAAGCACACAGCGAAACGCGGCAGGGAGTGAAGATGTAGCTGTGTCCCCTTCGTCTAGTGGCCTAGGACACCGCCCTTTCACGGCGGTAACAGGGGTTCGAGTCCCCTAGGGGACGCCAATGCGGGAATAGCTCAGTTGGTAGAGCACGACCTTGCCAAGGTCGGGGTCGCGAGTTCGAGTCTCGTTTCCCGCTCCAGTTTCTCCGGCACTGCTGCGGCAGGGCAGGAAAAGAAAATCCAGGCTGAATCGTGAGGTTCATGTTCTGGTGCGCTGCAAAGCGTCGGCTTAGTCCCCTTCGTCTAGTGGCCTAGGACACCGCCCTTTCACGGCGGTAACAGGGGTTCGAGTCCCCTAGGGGACGCCATATTGCGGGAATAGCTCAGTTGGTAGAGCACGACCTTGCCAAGGTCGGGGTCGCGAGTTCGAGTCTCGTTTCCCGCTCCAGTTTCAATGGCGTCGTCTTGTACGGTGCAGGTGGTGAAGGTCTTCATGGCGCTTCACGCCAAATGCGGTAAAGCTTCACTTTGCGGGAATAGCTCAGTTGGTAGAGCACGACCTTGCCAAGGTCGGGGTCGCGAGTTCGAGTCTCGTTTCCCGCTCCAAACATGAAAAACGCCACTCTTCGGAGTGGCGTTTTTTTTTGGCCTTTATCAGGCCGCGCGATCCACCGGGACGGCCTCGATGCTCGGGAACATCAGCCAACAGGCCTTGTTGTCGAACGAGACTTCCATCGACTCGATGCGCGAGCCTGGCAAGTCATTGTTGAAGCGGTTCGATCTGATGGCTTTGCAAGGACGGGCGTTCGAGGTTTCGACAGAAAAATGCAGCCGTTTCAGGAAAGCACGCCCCACGCGGTAGGGTGGGGCGTTTTGCGAATCAGTGCGTGTTGCCCTGGCCGCTGTGGGTCAGCAGCTGTTTCTCCTGGTGCCAGTCGAACGGTTCGTCGTTCTGTTCGGCTTCGTAGCGGCGCTCCTCCAGTTGCTGGTACAGCGCCAGCTCGTCGTCCGGCATGAAGTGCAGGCAGTCACCGCCGAAGAACCACAGCAGGTCGCGGGGCACCAGGTGGGCGATCTGCGGGTAGCGCTGGATCACCTGGCACAGCAGGTCCTGGCCCAGGTACTGGCTTTCGAGCGGGTCTTGCGGGAGCAGGGTCAGCAGTTCGTCGTAGCGTTCGAGGAACAGGGCGTGGCTCTCCTCGGGCACCTGCTCGGCCTCGCCCAGCGCGGCCAGGATGGTGCGCAGGTGATGCAGCAGTTGCAGGTGATAGTCCAGCTGGGGGTTGGCCATGGGGTGGTCCTCGGTGGTTCTAAACAGGGGCGCAGTATACGCCAATCGCGGGGCAAGCCCGCTCCCACGCTACACACCGTGGGAGCGGCTGTGCGCCGCGATGATCCTCAGCGCACCTTGCCGGGTACCGGCAACAGTTGCTCCTTGTCGAACGCATCCACATCGATCACCGCCCGCCTGGCCTGCTCGGCGGCCTGCAGGCGTTGCCCGTCGGCCGCCTGCAGTACTCCGGCCTGCACCGCCGCATCGATCGCCGACTGGCCCGGTTGCAGTTGCACCGCGCCCGCTTTGAGTGCTTTGTGCAGGACCGCCTGCAAGGGTGCCACCTCATCCAGCAGATCGCAGGCCCGTTGCAGTGCCGCCACCGGATCACCCTCGGCCTGTGGCCGGAAGCAGCCGGCCAGCACTTGTTCCAGTGCTTCATCGCCTTTGCTGCGGCCGATCAGTGCGGCCACTTCGGCATCCAGTTCGTCACTGGGCCCGGTGTGGCGGCGGCCGAACGGGAACACCAGCAGGCGCAGGGCGCAGCCGATGAAAGCGTTGGGGAAGTTGTCCAGTAACGCATCGAGGGCCTGCTCGGCCTTGCCCAGGCTTTCCTCCAGCGCCCAGCGCAGCAGAGGGCGCAGGTGCTCGGGCGAGCCCAGGTCGTGGTAGCGCTTGAGCGCGGCGCTGGCCAGGTACAGGTAGCTGAGCACGTCGCCCAGCCGGGCGCTGAGCCGTTCGCGGCGTTTGAGCGCGCCGCCGAGCAGCATCATCGACAGGTCGGCCAGCAGGGCGAAGGCCGCGGCCTGGCGGTTGAGGGCGCGGAAGTAGCCCTGGCTCAGGGCGTCGCCCGGCACCTTCTCGAAATGCCCCAGGCCAAGGCCCAGTACCAGGGTGCTGGCGGCGTTACCAGCGGCGAACAGGATGTGTTGCATCAGCAGGTCGTCGAATTCCTTCAGTGCGTGGTCGTGGTCTTCGCGCCCGACCAGGGCCATTTCCCTGAGCACGAACGGGTGGCAGCGGATGGCGCCCTGGCCGAAGATCATCAGGTTGCGCGAGAGGATATTGGCCCCCTCGACGGTGATGAAGATCGGCGCGCCCTGCCAGTTGCGCCCCAGGTAGTTGTTCGGGCCCATGATGATGCCCTTGCCGCCGTGCACGTCCATGGCGTGCTGGATACATTCGCGGCCGCGTTCGGTGAGGTGGTACTTGAGGATCGCCGACAGCACCGAGGGTTTTTCGCCCAGGTCCACGGCCTTGGCGGTGAGCAGGCGGGCGCTGTCCATCAGCCAGGCATTGCCGCCGATGCGTGCCAGGGATTCCTGGATGCCCTCGAAGGCGTTCAGCGGCACGTTGAACTGCTCGCGAACACGTGCGTACTGGCCGGTGACCAGGCTGGTGTACTTGGCCGCGCCGGTGCCGACTGCGGGCAGCGAGATGGAGCGGCCCACCGACAGGCAGTTCATCAGCATCATCCAACCCTTGCCGAGCATCTGCTGCCCGCCGATGAGCTGCTCCAGCGGCACGAACACATCCTTGCCACTGTTGGGGCCGTTCATGAAGGCGGCGCCCATCGGCAGGTGGCGCTTGCCGATTTCCACCCCTGGGGTGTCGGTGGGGATCAGGGCCAGGCTGATGCCCAGTTCTTCCTGATCACCGAGCAGGTGGTCCGGGTCGTAGGCCTTGAACGCCAGGCCCAGCAAGGTGGCGACCGGGCCCAGGGTGATGTAGCGCTTCTCCCAGTTCAGGCGCAGGCCGATGACTTCCTCGCCATGCCATTGGCCTTTGCAGATGATGCCGGTGTCGGGCATGGCGCCGGCGTCGGAGCCGGCCAGCGGGCCGGTGAGGGCGAAGCAGGGGATCTCGTCGCCACGGGCCAGGCGCGGCAGGTAGTGGTTGCGTTGTTCATCGGTGCCGTAGTGCAGCAGCAGTTCGGCCGGGCCCAGGGAGTTGGGCACCATCACCGTGGAGGCCAGGTCGCCGCTGCGAGTGGCCAGTTTCATCGCCACCTGCGAGTGGGCATAGGCCGAGAAACCTTTGCCGCCGTACTCTTTCGGGATGATCAGTGCGAAGAAGCCATGCTGCTTGATATGCGCCCAGGCTTCGGGCGGCAGGTCGAGGTCCTGGCCGATTTGCCAGTCACTGACCATGGCGCATAGTTCTTCGGTGGGGCCGTCGATGAAGGCTTGTTCTTCATCGCTGAGTTTCGGGGCCGGGTAGGCGAGCAGGGTGTTCCAGTCCGGGCGCCCGCTGAACAGGTGGCCGTCCCACCACACGGTGCCGGCGTCGATGGCTTCGCGTTCGGTTTGCGACATGGGCGGCAGGGTGCGCTGGAACCACTTGAATACGGGCTCGGTGAACAGCTTGCGGCGTATTTCGGGCAGGGCGATGAAGGCGACCTTTATGGCGATCACTGCCCAGATCAGCGTCAGCAGCCAGCCGGGGGCATGGCTGAACAGGCCCATCAGCAAGGTGTAGGCGGCCATCGCCGCGAGGATCTGCAAAGGGGGCAAGCGACGGTGCGTGAGGTACGCAGCGCCCAATACCAATACCAGCAACCACAACAGCAACATGATCCTTCCTCCTTGAAACCAGGGGGCATTCAGCCGACCCACAGAGCTTAGACGGGCTAGGAGGACTGACACGGCGGGGCGCCAAGAGTTCGTTTGGCCATCGCGGGGCAAGTCGCAGCGGCGAACCGCCGCTCCCACGCATGTGAACTGCATTCCAATCGTGGGAGCGGGCTTGCCCCGCGATGAGGCCATTGGATCAATCGGAGCGATTCATTCCCAGCTCCATGTCATCGATCAGCGCCTTGGCCATGGCGCTGAGGATGCGCGCCGAACTGCCGGCGAGCATGTCGTTCTCCATTTCGGCTTCGCAGGTGAGGTGGCGGATGCAGCCGAGCAGTACCGACAACTCGTCGAAGGCGTGCTGGAAGGGGATGCCGGGCTGGATGCGGAACAGCTCCAGGCAGGGGGTGGTGCCTGAGGTGCTGCCATGGTCGGTCGGAGCGGTCATGGCCGTGCTCCCGTTTCGTGGCGGATCAGGGGGTAGAGCAGCTGGTTCAGGTAGACGCAGGTGTTCAGCAGGGTCTGGCGTTGTTCTTCGCAGTTGGTGTCGAAGTACAGGTCGAGGACTTCGCGCAGGCAGGCCATCAGCGAGGTGGCTTCGGCGCGGGCGGCTTCGGGGGTGAGGTCGGGGGAGACGGTTAGGTAGGGGAAGAAGCGGGGTGGATCGGGGACGATTTTTTTCATGATAAAGAGTCCTATGCGGTCATTGAAAACCACCATCCAGATCCTTTCTCACGAGGTGAGGGTGGCGGCCGTGTACGAGGTGAGAAACCGGGACATAGGACAAACCCGGCCAGACCAAAGTCTGCCCGCACACGGCCACCATTAGGGAACCGCTGGTTGTCATATGTGGTCGGGTTCTCACACCCGGTCACCAAATGTGGCGACCGGGTGAAGTTATCCCTGTGGTGTTTCCCCGACAACGCAGCAGCTTCCGGCAGGCGCGTAGGATAGTTCCCAAGCGCTGCAGGCTGAAGCATTTGGTTTCAGGTTCGGAAATGTCTTACGGGTTGAGTGGTAGGCCTTTGGCGGTCCTGGCTGGTTACCGCGTGAGGGCGATCAGGTGCCAGGCGAGAGCCTTGCAGCGTTCTTGAGATCGAGCGCCGCCCGCGCGGCGCTTCGCGGGTAAACCCGCTCCCACCGTTTGTTTCGGGCCAGTCTTTCCTGTGCCATCACCTGGTCCGCCTTGTTGGTATGACGCGGTTTCAGTGTGGGCGTTGCCGCCGCCCCACATGACTCAAGGCATGCACCAAGGCAGGCGCCGGTACTTTCACAGGACTCATTGGCCCGAAACAAACTGTGGGAGCGGGTTTACCCGCGAAGCGCCGCGCGGGCGGCGCTCGATCTCATAGGCGCCAGAAACCTTGCGACGAACACCTGTCAGCCCCCACGCGATCTCTATTGGCAGACGGCCCTATCGCGGGGCAAGCCCGCTCCCACGGTGGGTGCTGCGTGGGAGCGGGCTTGCCCCACGATAGGGCCCTCACACCCCCACACAACGCCCAAGCCTGGAGTAGACTGTCCCCCTCCCGCATTCATAAGGACATCGCCATGCTGAAGATCTGGGGCCGCAAGAACTCAAGCAATGTGCGCAAGGCGCTGTGGATCGCCCACGAACTGGGCCTGGACTTTGAATCCATCGACGCCGGCGGCGCCTTCGGCGTGGTCAACGAACCGCACTACCGAGCCCTCAACCCCAACGGCCTGGTGCCGATGCTCGAAGACGGCGACCTGGTGCTGTGGGAGTCCAACGCCATCGTCCGCTACTTGTGTGCCGAGTACGGCGAAGAGCAGGGCTGGTACCTCGACGACCCACGCCAACGTGCCCTGGCGGACAAGTGGATGGACTGGACCACCTCGTCCTTCGCCACCCCGTTCCGCCCATTGTTCTGGGGCCTGCTGCGCACCCCTGAAGACCAGCGCGACTGGGTGGCGATCAACGCCGCGCACAAGCAGTGCGCCCAGTTGCTGGCCATCGCCGACGAAACCCTGAGCAAGCAGCCATACCTGTCCGGTGAGCAGATCGGCATGGGCGACATCCCCCTGGGCAGCTTCATCTACGCCTGGTTCGAAATGCCCATCGAGCGCCCGTCCATGTACCACCTGGAGGCCTGGTACGAGCGCCTCAAGCAACGCCCGGCCTACCAGGCGGCGGTGATGACTGCCCTGACGTGACGCCACTTCGATAGTCATTATCAATAGATGTGACTGTACTTGTGCGGCCGGCCCTTGCACCATGGCCGCACTCACTGCGCCAGTGACTTTGCCTGGCGTGTCCTGAACCATTCTTTATCCGGTACGTGACCCGCTATGAGTTCCGCCCTGTCCATCCGACAGCTGACCAAGACCTACGGCAACGGCTTCCAGGCCCTCAAGGGCATCGACCTGGACGTCGCCGAAGGCGACTTCTTCGCCTTGCTGGGCCCCAACGGCGCCGGCAAGTCCACCACCATCGGCATCCTCTCGACCCTGGTTAACAAGACCAGCGGCACGGTCAACGTGTTCGGCCACGACCTGGACCGCGAGCCGGCTGCGCTCAAGCGCTGCCTGGGCGTTGTACCCCAGGAGTTCAACTTCAACCAGTTCGAGAAGACCTTCGACATCGTCGTCACGCAGGCGGGCTACTACGGCATCCCGCCGAAGCTGGCCAAGGAGCGTGCCGAGCAGTATCTGACCCAACTGGGGCTGTGGGACAAGCGTGACGTGCAGTCGCGCTCGCTGTCCGGGGGCATGAAGCGCCGCCTGATGATCGCCCGGGCGCTGATCCACGAACCGCGCCTGCTGATCCTCGACGAGCCGACCGCGGGGGTGGACATCGAGCTGCGCCGTTCGATGTGGAGCTTCCTCACCGAGCTCAACCAGAAGGGCATCACCATCATCCTCACCACTCACTACCTCGAAGAGGCCGAGCAGCTGTGCCGCAATATCGGCATCATCGACCACGGCACCATCGTCGAGAACACCAGCATGCGCCAGCTGCTGGGCAAGCTGCATGTCGAGACCTTCGTGCTCGACCTCAAGCACGACCTGCCCGCTGCGCCTGAGCTGCATGGCTACCCGTGCCGGCTGATCACCCCGCACACCCTGGAAGTGCAGGTGGAGAAGGAAATCGGTATCACCGCGCTGTTCGGCCAGCTGGCGCTGAAGAACATCGAGGTGCAGAGCCTGCGCAACAAGACCAACCGACTCGAGGAGCTGTTCGTGTCCCTGGTGGAAAAAAACCTGTCGAAGGTGGCCGTATGAGTGTGGAGCTGCGCACCAACTGGGTGGCCCTGAACACCATCGTCTACCGCGAAGTGCGGCGCTTCCTGCGTATCTGGCCGCAGACCCTGCTGCCGCCGGCGATCACCATGGTTCTGTACTTCGTGATCTTCGGCAACCTGATCGGCCGGCAGATCGGCGACATGGGCGGTTTCACCTACATGGAGTACATCGTGCCAGGGTTGATCATGATGTCGGTGATCACCAACTCCTACGGCAACGTGGTGTCGAGCTTCTTCGGCAGCAAGTTCCAGCGCTCCATCGAGGAGCTGATGGTGTCGCCGGTGTCGCCGCACATCATCCTGGTCGGCTACGTATTGGGTGGTGTGCTGCGTGGTTTGGCGGTGGGGGTGATCGTCACGATCCTGTCGCTGTTCTTCACCCACTTGCAGGTGCATCACCTGGGCGTGACCGTGGTGGTGGTGTTGCTTACCGCGACCATCTTCTCGCTGCTGGGCTTCGTCAACGCGGTGTTCGCGCGCAATTTCGACGATATCTCGATCATCCCGACCTTCGTGTTGACGCCGCTGACCTACCTGGGTGGGGTGTTCTACTCGATTACCCTGTTGCCGCCGTTCTGGCAGACCGTGTCGTTGGCCAACCCGGTGCTGCACATGGTCAACTCGTTCCGCTACGGCATCCTAGGGGTGTCGGACATCAGCATTGGCACCGCGATCACCTTCATGCTGGTGGCCACCGCGCTGCTCTACCTGCTGTGCATCCGCCTGCTGGTCAGTGGCCGCGGCATGCGGGCGTAGGCAGCGGCACTGGCGCCGGCGCCACTGCCGGCCCACCCACCAGCGCCAGTAGAACTGGGTGGTGAAGTAGGCGAGTACGCCAAGCACCACCCCGCACACCACCGAGCCCAGCAGGAAGGGTTGCCACAGCGTTGCCAGCTGGTCGGTGACCCAGTCGACGGTGATCTCTTCGGGCAGCGTGCGCGGCGGTACCTGCATCAGCCAGGCGCCGGTCATGTAGGTGACGAAGAACACCGGCGGCATGGTCAGCGGGTTGGTCAGCCACACCAGGCTCACCGCGATGGGCAGGTTGCCGCGCACCGGGATCGCCAGGGCGGCGGCCAGCAGCATCTGCATGGGGATGGGGATCAACGCCGCGAACAGCCCGACGCCCATGGCCCGCGCCACCGAGTGACGGTTGAGGTGCCAGAGGTTGGGGTCGTGGAGCAGCTTGCCGAAAAAGCGTAACGACTTGTGTTCCCGGATGCTGGTCGGGTCCGGCATGTAGCGTTTGAACAGACGGCGCGGCATGTGGGCTCCCGGCGGGGTTGAAGGGCGTCAGTATGCCTTGATTGAATCGCAGCCTCGTTCAGAGTTTGTGACAATTGTTTAGCAGGATTTCCCTCTTGATCAGCTAAGCCTCAGGGGCGTTTTTCGCTTCTGGAGCTCTATCTCATGCGCACAGGGATGCTTGCGCTCGTGCTCGGGCTGTTGAGCCTGCGCTTTCTGCCTGCTCTGCCACCGGTCGGGTGGTTGCTTGCACTGCTATTGCTGGGGCTGGCCTGCCTGCGTACGCGGGGCTGGCCGCTTGGCTGTTACCTGTTGGGGCTGTGCTGGGCGTGCTGGTCGGCGCAGCAGGCACTGGATGATCGGCTGGCCGTGGCACTGGACGGGCGCACCTTGTGGCTGGAGGGGCGGGTGGTCGGCCTGCCGGCGCGCACCGAGCACGGTGTGCGCTTCGAGCTGGAGCAGACCAGCTCGCGTCGGGCCGAGTTGCCGCAGCGGTTGCAACTGAGCTGGTTCGATGGCCCTGGGTTACGCGGCGGGGAGCGCTGGCGGCTGGCGGTCAACTTGCGGCGCCCGCATGGGTTGCTCAACCCCCATGGCCCGGACCGCGAGGCTACCCTGCTGGCACGGCGGACCGGCGCGAGCGGCACGGTCAAGGCGGGTGAGCGGCTGGGCGCTCCCGCCCATGACTGGCGTGACGGTATCCGCCAACGCTTGCTGGCAGTCGATGCCCATGGGCGTGAGGCGGCCCTGGCGGCGCTGGTGCTGGGCGATGGCGCGGGGCTGGCGCGCCAGGACTGGCAGGCCCTGCAAGCCACCGGCACGGTCCACCTGCTGGTGATCTCCGGGCAGCATATCGGGCTGCTGGCCGGGTTGGTCTATGGCGGGGTGGCCGGGCTGGCCCGCCTGGGCGCCTGGCCGCGACGCCTGCCTTGGTTGCCCTGGGCCTGCGGCCTGGCCATGGGGGCGGCGCTGTTGTACGGCTGGCTGGCGGGCTTTGGCGTGCCGGTACAGCGTGCCTGCCTGATGCTGGCGGTGGTACTGCTGTGGCGCCTGCGCTTTCGCCAGCTGGGCGTGGGGCTGCCCTTGTTGCTGGCGCTGCTGGGGGTGTTGCTGGTCGAGCCGCTGGCCAGCCTGTTGCCGGGCTTCTGGCTATCGTTCGCCGCCGTGGCGGTGTTGGCGCTGTGTTTTTCTGCCCGGCTGGGTGCCTGGCGGCCTTGGCGGGCCTGGACGCGGGCGCAGTGGGTGATCGCCGTGGGCCTGCTGCCGGTGCTGCTGGCGCTGGGCCTGCCGATCAGCCTTACGGCGCCGCTGGCCAACCTGCTGGCGGTGCCGTGGCTGAGCCTGGCGGTGCTGCCCTTGGCCTTGCTCGGTACCGCGCTGTTGCCGCTGCCCTGGCTGGGGGAGGGGCTGTTGTGGCTGGCGGGCGCTTCGCTGCACGGCCTGTTTGGCTGGCTTACCCAGGTGGCAAGGCTTGTGCCGGCGTGGATTGCCGAGCCACTGCCGCTGTGGGCCGGGCTGCTGGTGGGGCTTGGCGCGTTGCTGGTGCTGTTGCCTCGGGGCGTGCCCTTGCGTGCGCCGGGTGCGGTCCTGATGCTGGCCCTGTGGGCGCCACGTGAGCAGGTGCCGCATGGCCAGGTCGAAGTCTGGCAACTGGACGTTGGCCAAGGGCTGGCGGTGTTGCTGCGCACCCGCCAGCACAGCCTGTTGTATGACGCCGGCCCCGCGATGGGGGCAAGCGACCTTGGGGAAAGCGTGGTGCTGCCGACCTTGCGCAAGCTCGGGGTGCGGCAGTTGGACCTGATGCTGATCAGCCATGCCCATGCCGACCATGCCGGGGGCGCCGTAGCCGTTCATCGTGGGCTGCCGGTGAAACGGGTGTTGGCCGGCGAAGCGACGGCGTTGGCGGCAGGCTTGCGTGGCCAGCCCTGCAAGAGTGGCGAGCGCTGGCAATGGGATGGTGTCGATTTCGAGCTCTGGCAATGGCCGGCCGGGCCCAATAGCAACGAGCGGTCCTGTGTGCTGCGGGTCGAGGCCAATGGCGAGCGGCTGTTGCTGGCAGGCGACATGGAGGCCGGGGCCGAGCGGGCCTGGCTGGCCGCGACGGAGGATCCGCGCATCGACTGGCTGCAGTCGCCGCATCATGGCAGCCGCACGTCGTCCAGCGAGGCGCTCATCAGGGCCATGGCCCCGCGCGGGGTGTTGATATCGCGCGGGCGGCACAATGGGTTCGGGCATCCTCATCCGCAGGTTATCGAGCGCTATCGGCGGCAGGGTATGAGCATTCATGACACGGCCTTGGAGGGCGCACTGCGGTTGTGGTTGGGGCGCCATGGTGGGGTGGAAGGGGGGCGGGGGCAGCGGCGGTTCTGGCGCGATCAGGAATGAATATTTGCTGGATGTTTGGGGTGCATGCCTTGGGTGTTGTGGTGGGGCACAAATCGAGCGCCGCCCGCGCGGCGCATCGCTGGCAAGCCAGCTCCCACATCTGTTTCGGGCCAATGAGTCCTGTGAAAGTACCGCTGCCCGTTTTGGCGCATGTCTTGAGTCATGTGAAGCAGCGTTAGCGACCACGCCAGAACCGCGTCGTACCAACAAGGCGGACCAGGTAATGGCACAGGAGAGACTGGCCCGAAACAAATGTGGGAGCTGGCTTGCCAGCGATGCGCCGCGCGGGCGGCGCTCGATTTGCGCCACCTCGCAAGTCCCAAGTCGAACCCTGCGATTTCCCTGACCTCCGGCAGATGAGCCCCCCGCGTGCGTATGGTAGAGTGGCGGCCTTTTCCGAGGGGATGCTTACTGTGTGGGAATTGGTCAAGTCCGGTGGCTGGATGATGCTGCCGATCATCCTGAGTTCCATCGTTGCCATGGCAATCGTCGTCGAGCGCCTGTGGACCCTGCGCGCCAGCCGTGTCACCCCGCCGCACCTGCTGGGCCAGGTGTGGATGTGGATCAAGGACAAGCAACTCACCAGTGACAAGCTCAAGGCCCTGCGCGCCGATTCGCCGCTGGGCGAGATCCTCGCCGCAGGCCTGGCCAACTCGCGCCATGGCCGCGAGATCATGAAAGAGTGCATCGAGGAAGCCGCCTCGCGGGTCATCCACGAGCTGGAGCGCTATATCAGCACCCTCGGCACCATCGCTGCCATGGCCCCGCTGCTCGGCCTGCTGGGCACGGTGCTGGGCATGATCGACATCTTCAGCGCCTTCATGGGCTCGCAGATGACCGCCAACGCCGCAGTACTCGCCGGGGGTATTTCCAAGGCCCTGGTGACCACGGCCGCCGGCCTGATGGTCGGTATCCCGGCGGTGTTCTTCCACCGTTTCCTGCTGCGCCGCATCGATGAGCTGGTGGTGGGCATGGAGCAGGAAGCGATCAAACTGGTGGAAGTGTTGCAGGGCGATCGTGAAGTGGAAGTGGCCGGAGGCAAGGCGTGAAGTTCCGGCGCAACCGTCAGCGCGAGAACGTCGACATCAACCTGGCGTCGTTGATCGACGTGGTGTTCGTGCTGCTGCTGTTCTTCGTGGTCACCACCACCTTCACCCGCGAGACGCAACTGCGCGTCGAACTGCCCGAGGCCACCAGTGCCGAGCAGGCGCCGGCCGACCAGGGCAAGCTGGTGGAAATCTCCATCAGCGCCGAGGGTGTGTATTCGGTGAACAATCACCTGCTGCCCAAGAGCGACCTGGACACCCTGACCGAGGCGATCGAGAAGGAATCCGGCGGTGACATCACCCTGCCGCTGGCGATCAGCGCCGACGGCAAGACCCCGCACCAGGCTGTGATCACCGCAATGGATGCGGCCGGCAAGCTCGGCTTCAGCAAGTTGCGCATGACCACCGTCGAGGCTGCGCAGGGTAAACACTGATGGCCTTCGCCGATCGCCTGCTCGCGGCCTGGTACAACGGTCATCCAGCCCTGGCGCTGCTACGCCCGCTGGAGGCGCTGTACCGCCGGGTGGTGATGCGCAAGCGCGCGCGCTTCCTCAGTGGTCAGAGCACCAGCTACCGGGCTCCGGTGCCAGTGATAGTGGTGGGCAACATCACCGTTGGCGGTACCGGCAAGACGCCGATGATCCTCTGGCTGATCGAGCACTGCCGAAAGCGTGGGCTCAAGGTTGGCGTGGTCAGCCGTGGTTATGGTGCCAAGCCGCCTGAATACCCCTGGCGCGTCGCCGCCGAGCAGAGCGCCGAACAGGCTGGCGACGAGCCGTTGCTGAT
The DNA here is from genome assembly GCF_024749065.1 of Pseudomonas sichuanensis. Lineage (NCBI taxonomy): Bacteria > Pseudomonadati > Pseudomonadota > Gammaproteobacteria > Pseudomonadales > Pseudomonadaceae > Pseudomonas > Pseudomonas sichuanensis. The sequence continues at coordinate 1,710,105 of NZ_CP087185.1, forward strand.
CGTCCAGCGTACTGGCGTGCCGCTGATGATCGACCCTGACCGATCTCGCGCCGTGCAGGCGCTGCTGGCCAGCGATGCGCCCGACCTGATCCTCTGCGATGACGGCATGCAGCACTATCGCCTGGCCCGTGACCTGGAGCTGGTGCTGATCGACGCCGCCCGTGGCCTGGGCAACCGCCGCTGCCTGCCCGCCGGGCCGCTGCGTGAGCCGGCCGAGCGCCTGCACGAGGCCGACGCGGTGTTGTTCAATGGCGCCGCGGCCGACCGTGACCAAGGCTTCGCGTTTCGCCTGCAGCCCACCGCGCTGATCAACCTGCGCAGCGGCGAGCGCCGTGGCCTTGACCTGTTTCCTGCTGGCCAGGCACTGCATGCCGTGGCCGGCATCGGCAACCCGCAACGTTTCTTCAATACCCTGCAGGGGCTAAACTGGCAGCCGCTGCCGCACCCGTTCGCCGACCATGCGCCGTACAGCCGTGAGCTGCTGTCGTTCAGCCCGCCGCTGCCGCTGGTGATGACCGAGAAGGATGCGGTGAAGTGCCGGCCCTTCGCCGCCGACGACTGGTGGTACCTGGCGGTCGATGCGCTGCCTTCGGCGGCCTTTGCCGCCTGGTTCGACGCACAGCTGGACCGCCTGCTGCCCGGCCGCCCCTGAGCCTTTTTCATTTTCCGGCCACTGGCCTCAAGGAAACCCCATGGACACCAAACTGCTCGATATCCTGGCCTGCCCGATCACCAAGGGCCCGCTCAAGCTCAGCGCCGACAAGACCGAGCTGATCAGCAAGGGCGCGGGCCTGGCCTACCCGATCCGCGACGGCATCCCGGTGATGCTGGAAACCGAAGCGCGCACCCTGACCGATGAAGAGCGCCTGGACAAATGAGCCTGGATTTCACCGTGGTGATCCCCGCCCGGCTGCGCTCCACGCGCCTACCGGGCAAGCCGCTGCTGGCGATTGCCGGCAAGCCGATGGTCCAGCATGTGTGGGAGCAGGCGCGCAAGAGCGGCGCCAAGCGCGTGGTCATCGCCACCGACGATGCCAGCATCGTCGAGGCCTGCCAGGCGTTCGGCGCCGAGGTGCTGTTGACCCGCGCCGACCATGAGTCGGGCACCGATCGCCTGGCCGAAGTTGCCGCCCAGCTCGGGCTGGCGGCCGATGCCATCGTGGTCAACGTGCAAGGTGACGAGCCGCTGATCCCGCCGGTGATCATCGACCAGGTGGCGGCCAACCTCGCCGCGCACCCCGAAGCCGGCATCGCGACGCTGGCAGAGCCGATCCACGAGCCGGAAACCGTGTTCAACCCCAACGCGGTCAAGGTCACCAGCGACAAGCATGGCCTGGCGCTGACCTTCAGCCGTGCACCCTTGCCCTGGGCCCGCGATGCCTTTGCCAAGGCGCGTGACGTGCTGCCCGAGGGTGTGCCGTACCGTCGCCATATCGGCATGTATGCCTACCGCGTCGGTTTCCTCCAGGACTTCGTCGGCTGGGGCCCATGCTGGCTCGAGCAGACCGAAGCGTTGGAGCAGCTGCGCGCGCTGTGGCATGGCGTGCGTATTCACGTGGCCGATGCCATCGAAGCCCCGGCCGTGGGCGTCGACACCCCTGAAGACCTGGAGCGCGTGCGGCGCTTGCTGGAGGCCTGATGCGCGTTCTGTTCGTCTGCCTCGGCAATATCTGCCGTTCACCCACTGCCGAAGGCGTATTGCGCCACCAGCTGGAGGCCGCAGGCCTGGCTGAACAGGTGCAGGTGGCGTCTGCCGGCACCGGTGACTGGCATGTGGGCAAGGCCCCCGACAGCCGTACCTGCAAGGCCGCGCTGGCGCGTGGCTACGACCTGTCGCGCCAGCGCGCCCAGCAGGTCAAGGCGGCGCATTTCGCTGAATACGACCTGATCCTGGCCATGGACAACAGCAACCTGGCCAACCTCAAGGCACTGCGCCCGCACAACGCCAAGGGCGAGTTGGACCTGTTCCTGCGCCGCTACGGCGCGGCGCTGGATGAAGTGCCCGACCCTTATTACGGCGGTGCCGAAGGTTTCGAGCAGGTCCTGGACCTGATCGAGGCGGCCTGCCGCGAGCTGGTGGTGGAAATCAAGGGGCGGTTATGACGGTGGCGTGGCAGCAACAGGTATCGCTCAAGCCCTACAACACCTTCGGCATCGATGTGCGTGCGCGTTACTTCACCCAGGCCCATGACGATGAGGAAGCGCGTCAGGCCCTGGCCGAGGCCGCCGAGCGGCAGGTGCCGGTGCTGGTGATCGGCGGTGGCAGCAACCTGCTGCTGACCCGCGACATCGACGCCCTGGTGCTGCACATGGCCAGCCGTGGCCGGCGCCTGCTCAGCGATGACGGCGAGCGGGTGGTGGTGGAGGCCGAGGCCGGTGAGCCCTGGCATCCCTTCGTGCAGTGGACCCTGGCACAAGGCCTGAGCGGGCTGGAGAATCTCAGCCTGATCCCTGGCACCGTGGGGGCCGCGCCGATGCAGAACGTCGGCGCCTATGGGGTCGAGATCAAGGACGTGTTCGCCGGCCTGACCGCGCTCGACCGAGAGACCGGCGAGCTGCGCGATTTCACGCTGCAGGAGTGCGCGTTCGGCTACCGGGACAGCCTGTTCAAGCGCAACCCCGGGCGTTGGTTGATCCTGCGCGTACGTTTTGCCCTTGACCGGACGTTGCGGGCGCACCTGGATTACGGCCCGGTGCGTCAGCGTTTGACCGAGCAGGGTGTCGGGCAGCCGACTGCCCAGGCCATCAGTGATGCGATCTGCAGCATTCGCCAGGAGAAGCTGCCGGACCCGGCCGAGCTGGGCAATGCCGGGAGCTTCTTCAAGAACCCGGTGGTGACGGTGGAGCTGGCAGACAAGATTCGTAGCGCTTACCCGACCGTGGTGGCATACCCGCAGGCCGGTGGCCAGGTGAAGCTGGCGGCGGGTTGGTTGATCGAGCAGGCGGGGTGGAAGGGCCACCGTGATGGCGACGCCGGTGTGCATCGCTTGCAGTCGTTGGTACTGGTGAACTATGGCCAGGCGAGCGGGGCGCAGATGTATGCGCTGGCGCAGAAGATCCAGGCGGATATCCTCGAACGGTTCGGCGTGGAGTTGGAGATGGAGCCGAACCTGTACTGATTGTGCAGGTATGTGCTGGCCTGATCGCTGGCAAGCCAGCTCCCACATTGACCGCGCTGGTCTCAAGCGATTCGCAATCATGTGGGAGCCGGCTTGCCGGCGATGAGGCCAGATCAGGCGATACATGATGCAAAGAAAAAGCCCCGCCAGTTCGCACTGGCGGGGCTTTTTCATTCAGCGACCGGAATCAACCGTGATGAGGCTTGTGCTCGTCTTCGGTGGTTTCCAGGGCTGGGGCGGCCTGGGCGGCAGCCAGGGCAGCAGCGGCTGCTTCGGCTTCGCGCTTGCGGCGGCGCACTTCACGCGGGTCGTTCGGCGCGCGGCCGTTCGGCAGCATGACAGGGGCCTGCTCGACCACCGCTTCGACTTCGGCAGGTGCCTGCTCGGCAACCACTGGAGCCGGTTCGGCAGCTGGCGCTTCGACCACTTCGGCCTGTACTTCAACAGCCTGGGCCTCGACTGCCGGAGCCGCTTCGAAGGCAACCGGAGCCTGAACTTCAGCCGCTTCGGCGACCGGCGCTGGTTCGATCTCGGCGGCTGCCACTGCTGGAGCCTCTACGACCGGTTCAGCTTCGATCACGACAGCCACCTGCTCGGCAACCGCTTCTTCGATCACTGGCTGTGGTGCCGCTTCAACAGCAGGCTCGAAGCTCGGCTCGGCGGCAACTACGGGCTCGCTGACCGGCTGCTCGACCACTGGAGCGATCGCGATGGCCTCGGCTTGCTCGGCAACCTGGACCACTTCGCTGTTTTCAACCTGGGCTTCGGCGACAACGGCGCTGGCGCGTTCGGCCTGCTCGTTGGCCTGGGCTTCGGCGTCGGCGCTGATGTTGCTGGTGGCGACGGCGGCGGTGACAGCGATGCCGGCGGCCAGTTCGGCGCCCAGCGCGGTGGCCTGGTGCTGTTGTGGCTGCTGCTCTTCGCCGGCTTCGTCTTCGCCGCCTTCGATCAGCTCGCCATCGGCGTTGCGCTGACGTTCACGACGGTTGCTGCGACGGCGCTGGCCGCGGGAGCGACGGCGCGGACGCTCGCCATCGGCGCCTTCCTGCTCGTCCTGCAGCAGCTCTTCGTTCGGCAGTTGCTCCTCGTTGAGCTCGGCAGCTTGTTCAGCAACCTGCTCGTCAGGGCGCGGCTGGCGCTCTTCACGCGGTGGGCGTGGTTGGCGTTCTTCGCGTGGCGCACGTTCTTCGCGTGGTGCGCGTTCTTCACGCGGTGCACGTTCTTCGCGTGGGGCGCGCTCTTCACGCGGCGCACGTTCTTCGCGTGGGGCACGCTCTTCACGTGGAGCGCGCTCTTCACGGGCTACGCGCTCTTCGCGTGGTGCACGCTCTTCACGCGGCTGGCGCTCTTCGCGGGCAGCTGGTGCGGCGTCCAGTGGCTCGCGCAGTTCGCGTACACGTTCTTCACGGTTGCCGCGGCGGTCATCGCGCGGCTGGCGTGGTGCGCGTTCTTCACGCGGCGCACGCTCTTCACGTGGGGCGCGCTCCTCGCGAGGGGCACGTTCTTCGCGTGGCTGGCGCTCTTCACGCGGGGCACGCTCGGCGCGTTCCTCACGCGGCTTGCGCTCCTCGTCGCGACGGCCATTGCGGTTGCGGCTCTGCTGGCGACCGTTGCGGCGCTCCTCGTTGCGCGGCGTGCGCTCGGCGGCCGGCTTCTCGGTGGTGGCGACCGGGGCGGCGACAGGCTCTTCCTTGCCGGCGAACAGGCTGACCAGCGACTTCACCAGGCCTTTGAACAGGCTTGGCTCTGGCACGCTAGGGGCGACAGCGGCTGCCGGTGCAGCGGCAGGCTGTGCTTCTTCTGTGCTCGGTACAGGAGCGTTGGCGCGGGCCGGAGCAGTCTTGACCGCGGCTTCCTGGCGAACCAGGGTGCGGGTGGCGGTCGGCTGCGGCGCTTCTTCGGTTTCGGTGGCTGCGATCTCGTAGCTGGACTGGTTGTTCAGCACTTCCGGGTTGTCGTCGCGCAGGCGCTGGACTTCGAAGTGCGGCGTTTCCAGGTGATCGTTCGGCAGGATGATGATGCGCGCGCGAGTGCGCAGTTCGATCTTGGTGATCGAGTTGCGTTTCTCGTTGAGCAGGAAGGCAGCGACCGGGATCGGGACCTGGGCACGTACCTCGGCGGTACGGTCTTTCAGCGCTTCTTCTTCGATCAGGCGCAGGATGGCCAGCGACAGCGACTCGACGTCACGGATGATGCCGGTGCCGGAGCAGCGTGGGCAGACGATGCCGCTGCTTTCGCCCAGCGATGGGCGCAGGCGCTGACGGGACATTTCCAGCAGGCCGAAACGCGAGATGCGGCCAACCTGCACGCGGGCGCGGTCGGCTTCCAGGCATTCACGCACGCGCTCTTCGACGGCGCGCTGGTTCTTGGCCGGGGTCATGTCGATGAAGTCGATGACGATCAGGCCGCCGATGTCACGCAGGCGCAGCTGGCGGGCGATTTCTTCGGCCGCTTCCAGGTTGGTCTGCAGGGCGGTTTCTTCGATGTCGCTGCCTTTGGTGGCGCGCGCCGAGTTGATGTCGATGGACACCAGGGCTTCGGTCGGGTCGATGACGATCGAGCCGCCGGACGGCAGGTCGACAACGCGCTGGAAGGCGGTTTCGATCTGGCTTTCGATCTGGAAGCGGTTGAACAGTGGGACGCTGTCTTCGTACAGCTTGACCTTGCTGGCGTACTGCGGCATCACCTGGCGGATGAAGGTCAGTGCTTCTTCCTGGGCGTCGATGCTGTCGATCAGCACTTCGCCGATGTCCTGGCGCAGGTAGTCGCGGATCGCGCGGATGATGACGTTGCTTTCCTGGTAGATCAGGAACGGCGCGGAGCGGTCCAGCGAGGCTTCCTTGATGGCGGTCCACAGCTGCAGCAGGTAGTCGAGGTCCCACTGCATTTCTTCGCTGCTGCGGCCAAGGCCGGCGGTGCGCACGATCAGGCCCATGTCGCCTGGAACGGTCAGGCCGTTTAGGGCTTCACGCAGTTCGTTGCGCTCTTCGCCTTCGATGCGACGGGAGATGCCGCCGGCACGCGGGTTGTTTGGCATCAGCACCAGGTAACGGCCAGCCAGGCTGATGAAGGTGGTCAGGGCGGCGCCTTTGTTGCCGCGCTCTTCCTTCTCGACCTGGACGATGACTTCCTGGCCTTCGCTCAGTACTTCCTTGATGTTGACCCGGCCTTCGGGGGTCTTCTTGAAGTATTCGCGGGAAATTTCCTTGAGTGGCAGGAAGCCGTGACGTTCGGAACCGAAGTCGACGAAGGCGGCTTCGAGGCTTGGCTCGATGCGGGTGATCTTGCCTTTGTAGATGTTGGCCTTTTTCTGCTCGCGCGCGCCGGACTCGATGTCCAGGTCGTAGAGGCGTTGGCCGTCTACCAGGGCTACACGCAACTCTTCGGGTTGAGTTGCGTTAATCAGCATTCTTTTCATGTTGTACCGTCGGTTTCCGGGCTGCCGGAAACGGCGTTCGGCACACACGACGTATCGGGGTCGGTGCCAAGGTGCGCAAAGGGTGGCGGGCCACCCCCGTGTCGAGCAACGTTCGGCACCAGCCGGTTGCCCAGCCTGCCGTTGTCGCGACGACGCGTCCTGTTCGCTGTGGTGTCAACGAGCCCCTTAGGTGTTCGAATCGACGTTCATCGATAGCCGAATCAGCCAGACAGGCCTCGTGCACTCATGACAGGAGGAGGAATCAACCGTCAGCCGTGGACGCCGCTAGAGCGTCTGTTCAGGACCTTATCCGCTCATCGCCCGTTCAGTGGGGCGGTGGCCGGACGCGGTGCTACACGGTCCGAGGGCTGTGCATCTCCACCCTGCACGTATCCCTGATAATTCGGGTGCTGCCGCGCGCTGAATCCGCAACGGGTTGCATTTTTCGTCAGCGCGGGTACCGCGCTGGCGCCATTTATGTCCAAGGCAGGTATTTCCGAAGCATTCGCCGGGCGTTACGTGGAAGCGACTGGCGGGCAGAGGTGCGGCGAAAAAGGTTCGGTAAGCAGGTGGAACACCGCGCTTGTCGTTTTTCTTCGGTCTTCTCTACACAGCGCTGGTGGCGATTCCAGGCATTTGTTTAAACTGGCGAAAACCCCGTAGGACGGCCTCGCGTCCTGGAGAATTGCGAAGGTCAGGAACCGGCGTAGAGCCTGGTATCACTGGCCTGCCGCTTTTGGCGGCGTTCGCGACTATAGCAGTTATGATTAAGTGCTTCAATTCCATAAAAAATTGTTATGATCCCGCCATGACGACCAATACCCCTCCGACTTCCGGCGTACAGCTGATCGAAGTCGCGCCGGAGCTTGCCGGCCAACGCATCGACAATTTCCTCATCACGGCCCTCAAGGGCGTGCCCAAAACCTTGGTCTACCGCATCCTGCGCAAGGGTGAGGTGCGGGTCAACAAAGGGCGGATCAAACCGGAATACAAGCTGCAGGCTGGCGATATCGTCCGCGTGCCGCCTGTGCGCCTGCCTGAACGCGACGAGCCAGCGCCTGTGGCCCAGGGGCTGCTGCAGCGCCTGGAAGCCGCCATCGTCTATGAAGACAAGGCGCTGATCGTGATGAACAAGCCATCCGGCATTGCCGTGCATGGCGGCAGTGGTTTGAGTTTCGGGGTGATCGAGGCGCTGCGTCAGTTGCGCCCTGATGCCAAGGAGCTGGAGCTGGTGCATCGCCTGGATCGCGACACTTCTGGCCTGCTGATGATCGCCAAGAAGCGCAGCATGCTGCGCCACCTGCATGCCGCCCTGCGCGGCGATGGCGTGGACAAGCGCTACATGGCGCTGGTGCGCGGCCATTGGCCGACCGCGAAGAAACAGGTCAACGCGCCGTTGCTCAAGAGCAACCTGCGCTCGGGCGAGCGCATGGTCGAGGTGAATGACGAAGGCAAGGAGGCGCTGACGATGTTCCGCGTGCTGCGCCGTTTCGGCGAATTCGCCACCATCGTCGAGGCCCGGCCGATTACCGGTCGCACCCACCAGATTCGTGTGCACACCCTGCATGCCGGGCACATGATCGCCGGTGACAGCAAATACGGCGATGAAGATTTCAGCCGCGAGATTCGTGAGCTGGGCGGCAAGCGCCTGTTCCTGCATGCCTATCAACTCACGGTGCCGCTGCCGGACGGCGGTGAGCTCAAGCTCGAGGCGCCGGTGGATGAAGTGTGGGCCAAGACCGTGGAGCGCCTGAGCGCGACCTGACCTATGAACAAGCGTTACGAGCTGCTGATCTTCGACTGGGACGGCACCTTGGCCGACTCCATCGGGCGTATCGTCGAGGCCATGAATGTGGCGGCCGGGCGCGCCGGTGAGGCGCCAAGCAGCGATGAGGCCATCAAGGGCATCATCGGCCTGGCATTGGACGAGGCGATCGCCACGCTGTACCCGCACCTGGATAACGTGCAGGTGCAGGCTTTTCGTCAGCATTACGCCGATGTCTACACGGCGCTGGATCAGCAGCCTTCGCCGCTGTTCGAGGGGGTGGTCGAATCCCTCGAGGCTTTCCGTGCCGAGGGCTATCGCCTGGCGGTGGCCACCGGCAAGGCGCGTCGCGGGCTGGATCGCGTGCTCAAGGCCAATGGCTGGGAAGGCTACTTCGATATCACTCGCGGCGCCGACGAGACCCGTGGCAAGCCGCACCCGTTGATGCTCGAAGAAATCCTCGCCCATTGCCGGGTCGAACCCGGGCGGGCGCTGATGGTCGGCGATTCGGCATTCGACCTGCAGATGGCCAGCAATGCGGGCATGCACTCGGTGGCGGTCGGCTATGGCGCGATGCCGCTGCTGGCCTTGGCTGAGTTCGGGCCGCAAGTGTGCATCGAGCATTTCTCTCAATTGCGCGAATGGCTGGCGAGTGGCGCGCAACTCAATTTCCAGGGTAGGTGAGCATGGCTGACGAGTGGAAGGCACCCGAGTCCGAAGACAACGAAGAGCGCAAGAGCTGGAAGCTGCTGGAGAAGACGCTGCTGGCGGGCGTCCAGGAACAGCGTCGGGCGCGGCGTTGGGGCATCTTTTTCAAGTTGCTGACTTTCGTCTACCTGTTCGGCATGCTGGTCCTGTTCACGCCGCTGATGGACGTGGACAAGGCTGCGTCACGCAGTGCCAGCCACACGGCGCTGGTCGAAGTGCGCGGGGTGATCGCCGATCAGGAGCCGGCTGGCGCCGACAATATCGTCAAGAGCTTGCGTGAAGCATTCAAGGACTCGAAAACCAAGGGTGTGGTGCTGCGTATCAACAGTCCGGGCGGCAGCCCGGTGCAGTCGGGCTATATCTATGACGAAATTCGCCGCCTGCGCGCCGAATACCCAGCCATCAAGCTGTATGCGGTGATTACCGATCTGGGTGCCTCCGGCGCTTATTACATCGCCAGTGCCGCCGATGAGATCTATGCCGACAAGGCCAGTCTGGTCGGCTCCATTGGCGTGACGGCCGCCGGTTATGGTTTCGTCGGCACCATGGACAAGCTGGGCGTCGAGCGTCGCACCTACACCGCGGGTGAGCACAAGGCCTTCCTCGATCCGTTCTCGCCGCAGAAACCGGAAGAGACCGCGTTCTGGCAGGGGGTGCTGGATACCACGCATCGCCAGTTCATCGCCATGGTCAAGCAGGGTAGGGGCGAGCGCCTGAAGGACAAGGATCATCCTGAGTTGTTCAGTGGTTTGATCTGGTCCGGCGAGCAGGCCAAGGAGCTGGGCCTGGTGGATGGCCTGGGCAGTGCCAGCTATGTGGCTCGCGAGATCATCGGTGAGAAGGAATTGGTGGATTTCACCGTGCAGGAGTCGCCGTTTGATCGTTTCTCCAAGCGTATCGGTGCCAGTGTGGCCGAGCGGTTGGCCATGTACATGGGCTTCCAGGGGCCTTCGTTGCGTTGATCTGATATCGGCGTGGCATTCATCGCGGGGCAATTCGTGGGAGCGGGCTTGCCCCGCGATGCGTTCTCAAGGCACCTGCACGCCTTCCTTGTGCAGCATATCCACCAGGCGAATCAGCGGCAGCCCGATCAGGCTCGTGGCGTCGCAGCCGTGGGTGCTTTGGAACAGGCTCACCCCCAGCCCCTCCGCTTTGAAGCTGCCTGCGCAATCCAGCGGCTGCTCGGCCTGCACGTAACGCTCCACACTCTCCCGATCCAGTTCGCGCATGGTCACCGTGAATGGCACGCAATCGACCTGGCACTGGCCGCTGGCGCTGTTGAGCATTGCCAGGCCGGTGAGGAAGGTGACCTGCTGGCCGCTCGCTTCCAGCAGTTGCTCGCAGGCGCGCTCGAAGGTGTGAGGTTTGCCGAGGATCTGCTCGCCGAGCACCGCCACCTGGTCGGAACCGATGATCAGGTGTCCCGGATAGCGGCCTGCGAGCGCTTCGGCTTTTTGCCGGGCCAGGCGGCGAACCAGTTCGACGGCGGGCTCATCGGCCAGCCGCTGCTCGTCTAGATCGGGGCTTGCCCAGCTGAAGGGCAGGCGCAGGCGGGCGAGCAGTTCGCGCCGGTAGGGGGAGCTGGAAGCCAGTAACAGAGGAAGCATGATAGACTCCTGGTCAATTGCCCCGAATTCTAACATGCGAGATGTGCCGAATTTCCTTTGACAGGGAGGGGGTGCATCCCTAGAATGCTGCGCCTATGTTGAATGACCCGATTCCACCTCACGTTGACCCGCGCAAATTAGCCGATCGAGGCGTAACCCTTAGTGGTTCGCTGCAACTCGCTGATTTGGAAAGACTCTGCGACCCGCTTTCCGACACTGTCGGTATGGTGCAGGCGAAGTTCGATTTTGAACGAGACGAACAGAAAGTTGTGGTTATCCACAGCGAGCTGGATGTCGAAGTCAAAATGGTTTGCCAGCGTTGTCTTGAGCTGGTCACCCTTCCAATCCACAGCGAATCTACTTACGCCGTGGTGAAGGAGGGTGCGAATACCCAGTCGTTGCCGAAAGGCTATGACGTGCTGGAACTGGGCGAAGATCCTTTGGATCTGCAGGCCCTGGTCGAGGAAGAGCTGCTGCTTGCCCTGCCGATCGTGCCTGCTCATCATCCGGAAGAATGCCAGCAGCCGGCGGGCGCAGATGAGCCCGAACCGAGCAAGGACGAGGTAACGCGGTCCAACCCGTTCAGTGTATTGGCGCAGTTAAAGCGTGACCCAAACGTTTAGGAGTTAATCAATTATGGCTGTTCAGCAGAACAAAAAATCCCGCTCTGCCCGTGACATGCGCCGTTCGCACGACGCCCTGTCGGAAAACGCCCTGTCGGTAGAGAAGAGCACCGGTGAAGTACACCTGCGTCACCACGTTTCGCCAGAAGGCGTATACCGTGGTCGCAAAGTGATCGACAAGGGCGCTGACGAGTAATCCTTGTCCGCTCAGATCATCGCGATCGACGCAATGGGCGGGGACTTCGGTCCCCGCAGCATTGTCCAGGCTAGCCTAGCCTGCCTTTCGGCTACTCCCTCGCTGCACCTGACCCTCGTCGGTCAACCCTCCCTTCTTGAAGAGCTTGTCAGCGGCCAATCGGCTGCGGATCGCGCGCGCCTGCAAATTGTTGCGGCCAGTGAAGTGGTGGGCATGGACGAGCGGCCGTCGCAGGCGTTGCGCGGCAAGCCCGACTCGTCGATGCGCATCGCCCTCGAACTGGTGCGGGACGGCAAGGCCCAGGCCTGCGTCAGTGCCGGCAATACCGGCGCGCTCATGGCGTTGTCGCGTTTCGTGCTCAAGACCTTGCCCGGTATCGATCGCCCGGCGATGGTGGCGGCGATCCCGACCCAGGCAGGCTACTGCCAGTTGCTCGACCTGGGCGCCAATGTCGACTGCAGTGCCGAAAACCTCTACCAGTTTGCGGTGATGGGTTCGGTGGCTGCCCAGGCGCTTGGCGTTCATCGCCCGCGGGTGGCGCTGCTCAATATCGGCACCGAAGACATCAAGGGCAATCAGCAGGTCAAGCTGGCCGCCAGCTTGTTGCAGAATGCGCGAGGCCTGAACTACATCGGTTTTGTCGAGGGCGACGGCCTGTACCGCGGCGAGGCGGACGTGGTGGTGTGCGACGGTTTTGTCGGCAACATCCTGCTCAAGTCCAGCGAAGGCCTGGCGACCATGATCGCCGCGCGCATCGAGGCGTTGTTCCGTGGTGGTGTGCTGGCGCGGGCTGCCGGGGCCATGGCCATGCCATTGCTCAAGCGCCTGCAGGCCGACCTGGCGCCGGCGCGGCACAATGGCGCAAGCTTCCTCGGGCTCCAGGGTATCGTCATCAAGAGCCATGGTTCGGCGGGTGTGCAGGGTTTCCAGAGTGCGATCCAGCGTGCGCTGATCGAGATCCAGGAGAACCTGCCGCAGCGCCTCCATGGTCGGCTCGAAGACTTGCTGCCGTGAAACCTCGTGAGGGCGGGCTTGCCCTGCGATGAGGCGAGTGCTGGAAAAACAAAGACTTTGGGCATATCGCCCATGAAGTGCTTAAATGTGACCGCTTGGTCCGCCGTTCCATCCAAGCTTTCAGATTTCGCGCTAGGCCTGTGGCCTGGCGCACCCTATCCGACGACAAGATCATAAGGGCTTGTTCAATGTCTGCATCCCTCGCATTCGTCTTTCCCGGTCAAGGTTCCCAATCGCTGGGCATGCTCGCCGAGCTCGGTGCTGAAAAGCCGGTAATCGTCGAAACCTTCAAGGAAGCTTCCGAGGCTCTGGGCTACGACCTGTGGAAACTGGTCCAGGAAGGTCCGGAAGAACAACTCAACCAAACCGACAAGACTCAGCCGGCCATCCTGACCGCCTCCATCGCCCTGTGGCGCCTGTGGCTGGAAGAGGGCGGCGCGCACCCGGCCTTCGTTTCGGGCCACAGCCTGGGTGAGTACAGTGCCCTGGTCGCTGCTGGCAGCCTGTCGCTCAAAGACGCCGTCCGCCTGGTCGAGCGCCGTGGCCAGCTGATGCAGGAAGCCGTGCCGGCCGGTCATGGCGCCATGGCTGCCATCCTGGGCCTGGACGATGCCGTTGTGGTCGAGCTCTGCGCCAAGGCCGCTGAAGATGAAGTGGTCAGTGCGGTGAACTTCAACTCGCCGGGCCAGGTGGTGATTGCCGGTAACAAGGCTGCGGTCGACCGCGCCATGGCGCTGTGCAAAGAGGCCGGCGCCAAGCGTGCCCTGCCGCTGGCGGTCAGCGTGCCGTCGCACTGTGCGCTGATGAAGCCCGCTGCCGAGCGCTTCGCCGAGTTCGTCAACGCCATCGAGTGGAAGGCCCCGCAGATTCCAGTGGTGCAGAACGTCACCGCCGCCATCGCCGCCGACCTTGATGCGCTCAAGCAGGACTTGCTGGCACAGCTGTACCAGCCTGTGCGCTGGGTTGAATGCGTGCAGGCCCTGGCCGAGCGCGGCGCGGTGAATTTGGTCGAGTGTGGCCCGGGCAAGGTGCTGGCTGGCCTGAACAAGCGTTGCGCCGATGGTGTGACCACCTACAACCTCAATACCCCTGACGCCGTCGCCGCCACCCGCGCGGCGCTGGCCTGAATCTGGAGACGCTTGCATGAGCCTGCAAGGTAAAGTTGCACTGGTTACCGGCGCCAGCCGTGGCATTGGCCAGGCCATCGCCCTTGAGCTTGGCCGCCAGGGCGCCATCGTCATCGGCACCGCCACTTCGGCCTCCGGTGCCGAGCGCATCGCCGCCACGCTCAAGGAGCATGGCGTTGCCGGTACCGGCATGGAATTGAACGTGACCAGCGCAGAATCCGTGAATGCGGTGCTGAGCGCCATCGGTGAGCAGTTCGGCGCTCCGGCTATCCTGGTCAACAACGCTGGCATCACTCGCGACAACCTCATGCTGCGCATGAAGGATGACGAGTGGTTCGACGTGATCGACACCAACCTCAACAGCCTCTACCGTCTGTCCAAGGGCGTGCTGCGTGGCATGACCAAGGCCCGTTGGGGTCGTATCATCAGCATCGGCTCGGTGGTTGGTGCCATGGGTAACGCCGGGCAGGCCAACTATGCGGCCGCCAAGGCTGGCCTGGAAGGCTTCAGCCGCGCGCTGGCCCGTGAAGTGGGTTCGCGTGGCATCACCGTCAACTCGGTCACCCCGGGCTTCATCGACACCGACATGACCCGTGAGCTGCCGGAAGCGCAGCGCGAAGCCCTGCAGAAAGAAATTCCGCTGGGCCGCCTGGGCCAGGCCGACGAAATCGCCAAAGTGGTTTCGTTCCTGGCCTCTGACGGCGCAGCCTATGTCACTGGCGCCACCGTGCCGGTGAACGGCGGGATGTACATGTAAAAACCGCAATGCGATGTGACGGATTGCTTCAAAAAAGAGTCATACTCCGAGCTTAAAATCCGTTATAAAGCTGCAACCAGATTCCGGGCAGAGGGTTGGGCGACTTAGCTGAAGGCGTGTTCCGCTTGAAAAGCAGGCGTCTTTCTATAAACTTGGTCACCGGCCAGCTGCCTGACATATGTCCATTAGGAGTGAAAACTAGGTATGAGCACCATCGAAGAACGCGTCAAGAAAATCGTCGCCGAGCAACTGGGCGTCAAGGAAGAGGAAGTTGTGAATGCTGCTTCCTTCGTTGAAGACCTGGGTGCCGACTCGCTTGACACCGTTGAGCTGGTGATGGCTCTGGAAGAGGAATTCGAGACCGAAATCCCTGACGAAGAAGCCGAGAAGATCACTACCGTTCAAGCTGCCATCGACTACGTCAACGCCCACCAGGCCTAAGACGCTTTAGTCGACGCTTCTTGTCGGGGAAAACCGCACTGCCTTCGCTGGCGTGCGGTTTTTTCTTTGCAAGACGCCAGTGTCGAGCCGCGAGCCTTCAGAGCTTGTTGCCATTTCATTCCATTGCCTTGAATGCAATGGCAAGAAACTCTGTTATTGGAAAAGGAGAGTACTGTGTCGCGTAGACGCGTCGTGGTCACCGGTATGGGTATGCTGTCGCCATTGGGTACTGATGTACCGAGCACCTGGCAGGGCGTTCTGGCTGGCCGCAGTGGCATTGGTCCGATCGAACACACGGATCTGTCTGCCTACTCCACCCGTTTTGGCGGCTCGGTGAAGGGCTTCGAGGTCGAGCAGTACCTGTCGGCCAAGGAAGCTCGCAAGCTCGACCTGTTCATTCAGTACGGCCTGGCAGCCGGTTTCCAGGCGGTACGCAATGCCGGCCTGGAGGTCACCGACGCCAACCGTGAGCGCATTGGCGTGGCCATGGGCTCGGGGATCGGCGGCCTGACCAACATCGAAGAAACCAGCCGGACCCTGCACGAGCAGGGCCCGCGCCGCATTTCGCCGTTCTTCGTGCCGGGCTCGATCATCAACATGATCTCGGGCTTCCTGTCGATCCACCTGGGCCTGCAGGGGCCGAACTACGCGATCGCCACCGCCTGCACCACGGGTACCCATTGCATCGGCATGGCCGCGCGCAATATCGCCTACGGTGAAGCGGACGTGATGATTGCCGGCGGTGCCGAAATGGCCGCCTGTGGCCTGGGCATGGGTGGCTTCGGGGCCTCGCGCGCGCTGTCGACCCGCAACGATGAGCCAACCCGCGCCAGCCGTCCGTGGGACAAAGGCCGTGACGGTTTCGTGCTGTCCGACGGTGCCGGTGCCCTGGTGCTCGAAGAACTGGAGCACGCCAAGGCGCGTGGTGCGACCATTTATGCCGAGCTGGTCGGTTTTGGCATGAGCGGCGACGCCTACCACATGACCTCGCCACCCGACTCGGGTGAAGGTGCTGCGCGCTGCATGGCCAACGCCCTGCGCGATGCCGGCATCGAGCCGCAAGCGGTCAGCTACATCAATGCCCACGGCACTTCGACCCCGGCTGGCGATATCGCCGAGGTGGCGGCGATCAAGCGCGTGTTTGGCGAGCACGCCTACAAGCTGGCAGTCAGCTCGACCAAGTCGATGACCGGTCACCTGCTGGGTGCCGCTGGCGCGGTGGAAGCGATCTTCAGCGTGCTGGCGATCAACAGCCAGATGGCGCCGCCGACCATCAACCTGGACGAGCCGGACGAAGGTTGCGACCTGGACTTCGTACCGCACCAGGCGCGCAGCATGCCGATCGACGTGGTGCTGTCCAACTCGTTCGGCTTCGGCGGAACCAACGGTTCGCTGGTGTTCCGCCGGTTCGCCGACTGATGCACTGCTGGATCGATGGCCAGGAAGCGACTGCGGTCAATTTGCAGAATCGCGGCCTGGCCTACGGTGATGGTCTGTTCGAGACCATTGCCGTGCATGGCGGCAAGCCCAGCCTGCTAACCCGGCATCTCGACCGCCTGGCGCTGGGTTGCCAGCGCCTGGCGATCGATGTTGACCTGATGCTGGTTCGCAATGAGCTGATGCAATTCGCTCAGTTGCTGGGGGAGGGCGTCGCCAAGCTGATCCTGACCCGCGGCGACAGCCAGCGCGGTTATGCCCCGGCGCCTGGCGCCCAGGCGCGACGTATTCTTCAGGGCAGCCCCTTGCCCGTCTATCCTGCACAACACGCCGAGCTGGGTGTGCGCCTGTTCCCCTGCCAGACACGGCTGGCGGAACAACCGCTGCTGGCCGGACTCAAACACCTCAACCGCTTGGAGCAGGTGCTGGCCCGAGCCGAATGGCAGGACAGTGCGTATGCCGAAGGCTTGATGCGCGACAGCCAAGGGCGAGTGATCGAAGGGGTGTACAGCAACCTGTTCCTGGTGCGTGGCAAGGTGCTGCTGACCGCCGACCTGAGCCGTTGTGGCGTGGCTGGCGTGATGCGTGGCGCATTGCTCGAACAGGCGCCGTTGTCGGGCCTTGCCGTCGAGGTGCGTGACCTGACCCTGGAAGACCTGCAGCAGGCCGACGAGGTGTTTGTCTGCAACAGTGTCTACGGTATCTGGCCTGTACGTGAATTCGCTGCACTGAACTGGCCGCCGGGCCCGCTCACCCTTAAACTGCAGGCCGTTGCCCGTACGTTACTGGATACCTGATTCGTGAGACGCAAATTCCTGCTGCTGCTGGAAATGGGTTTGATCCTCGCCGGCCTGGCATTGGGTTGGGCTGCCTGGAAGGTCAACTCAGTCCTGGAGCAGCCCCTGCAAGTGGCGCAGGAGCGCCTGCTCGATGTGCCTGGCGGCACCACGCCCAATCGCATGTTCTACCGCATGGAGGGCGAGGGGCTGCTCGACGATGCGCTGTGGCTGCGCCTTTACTGGCGCTTCAACATGGCCGGCACCCCGCTGCATACCGGTGAATATCGCCTGACCCCCGGCATGACCGTGGGGCAGTTGTTCGATGCCTGGCAGCGCGGCGATGTGGTGCAGTACAACCTCACCCTGGTCGAGGGCTGGACCTTCCGCCAGGTGCGTGCCGCAGTGGCCAGGCACGACAAGATCAAGCACACCCTCGATGACCTGAGCGATGCGCAGGTGATGGACAAGCTCGGTCACACCGGCGTCTTCCCCGAGGGCCGCTTCTTCCCTGATACCTACCGCTTCGTGCGCGGCATGAGCGACGTCGAACTGTTGCAGCAGGCCTATATGCGCCTGGACGAAGTGCTGGCCAAGGAGTGGGCCGAGCGCAGCACCGGCTTGCCGTATCGCGACCCTTACCAGGCGCTGATCATGGCCTCGCTGGTGGAGAAGGAAACCGGCATCCCGCAGGAGCGTAACCAGATCGCCGGTGTGTTCGTGCGCCGGCTGCGCCTGGGGATGATGCTGCAGACCGACCCGACCGTGATCTACGGCATGGGCGAGCGCTACAACGGCAAGATCACCCGGGCCGACCTGCGTGAGCCGACGCCCTACAACACCTACACCATCAGCGGCCTGCCGCCGACGCCGATCGCCATGGTCGGTCGCGAGGCGATCCATGCCGCGCTCAACCCCAGCGATGGCAGCAGCCTGTATTTCGTCGCCCGTGGCGATGGCAGCCATGTGTTCTCCGATGACCTGGACGATCACAACAGCGCAGTGCGTGAGTTCCAGCTCAAGCGGCGGGCAGACTATCGCTCCAGCCCCGCACCTGCGGCGCAGCCGGGAGCAGGCGAGCAGCCGGCGCCCGACCAGGAGGCCCCTGCCGAGGCAGCCCCGCCTGACAGTGACGCTGCTGCGCCTACCGATGAATCCGTGCCGGCCGAGGCGCCGGTACCCGAAAAACAGTAAGGAACACCCGTGAGCGGTTTGTTTATCACCCTGGAAGGCCCCGAAGGCGCGGGCAAGAGCACCAACCGCGACTACCTGGCGGCGCGCCTGCGTGAGCAGGGTGTCGATGTGGTGATGACCCGCGAGCCCGGTGGCACGCCACTGGCCGAGCGCATCCGCGAGCTGCTGTTGGCCCCCAGCGACGAGCCCATGGCGGCCGATACCGAGTTGCTGCTGATGTTCGCTGCCCGTGCCCAGCACCTGGCAGAAGTGATCCGTCCGGCCCTGGCGCGTGGCGCCGTGGTGCTCTGCGATCGCTTCACCGATGCTACCTACGCCTATCAGGGCGGCGGCCGTGGCTTGTCGGTGGAGCGCATCGCCATCCTCGAATCCTTCGTCCAGGGCGAACTGCGCCCGGACCTGACCCTGGTCTTCGACCTGCCCGTCGAGGTCGGCCTGGCCCGTGCTGCTGCCCGTGGCCGCCTGGACCGCTTCGAGCAAGAGGGCCAGGCCTTCTTCGAGGCGGTGCGCCAGGCCTACCTGCAACGCGCCGCCCAGCAGCCGCAACGCTACAGCCTGCTGGATGCCGCTCAGCCGCTGGATGCGGTGCAACGGGCAATCGATGCGCTGCTGCCGGGCCTTGTGGAGCGTTGCCGTGGCTGAAGCCTACCCCTGGCAACAGGCGCTTTGGCAGCAACTGGCCGGGCGCAGCCAGCATGCCCATGCCTACCTGCTGCATGGGCCCCAGGGTATCGGCAAGCGTGCCCTGGCCGAGCGGCTGATGGCGCGGCTGCTGTGCCAGACGCCCCAGGGGCTGGATGCCTGCGGGCAGTGCAAGGCGTGCCTGCTGCTCAAGGCCGGCAGCCATCCGGACAACTTCGTGCTGGAGCCAGAAGAAGCCGACAAGCCGATCAAGGTCGACCAGGTTCGCGAACTGGTGTCGTTCATCGTACAGACGGCCCAGCAGGGCGGGCGCAAGGTGGTGCTGATCGAGCCGGTGGAGGCGATGAACGTCAACGCGTCCAATGCCTTGCTCAAGAGCCTTGAGGAGCCTTCCGGCGATACCGTGCTGCTGTTGGTCAGTCACCAGCCCAGCCGCTTGCTGCCCACCATCAAGAGCCGTTGCCAGCAGCTCACCTGCCCGCAGCCGAGCCTGGCCCAGAGCCGTGCGTGGCTGGCCGATGCGCTTGCCGATAGCGGCGAAGACGAGCGCGAGGAGCTGCTGACTCTGGCCGCCGGCTCGCCGCTGATGGCTGTCAGCCTGCAGGCGAAGGGGGTGCGCGAGCAGCGCGCGCTGGTCACCGAGGGCGTGAAGAAGCTGCTCAAGCAGCAGCAGTCGCCCAGCCAGTTGGCCGAAGCCTGGAACAACGTGCCGTTGCTGTTGTTGTTCGACTGGTTCTGCGACTGGTCGCACCTGATCCTGCGCTATCAGCTGACCCAGGACGAGGACGGGCTAGGCCTGGCCGACATGCGCAAGGTGCTGCAGTACCTGGCGCAGAAGAGCCGCCAGGCCAAGGTGCTGGAGGTCCAGGCGTGGATCCTCGAGCAGCGTCAGAAAGTGCTGGGCAAGGCCAACCTCAACCGTGTGCTGCTGCTCGAAGCCTTGCTCGCCCATTGGGTGCAGCTGCCGGGCATGCGCTGATCTCCATCGTTCATTCATGTGTGTGTTCCCATGCTCGTAGATTCCCATTGCCACCTCGACCGTCTTGATCTCAGCGCCCATCAGGGTTCCCTCGATGCCGCCCTGCAGGCCGCGCGTGAGCGTGGCGTCGGGCATTTCCTGTGCATCGGCGTCAGCGCCGACAACGCCGGCGCGGTCAAGGCGCTCAGCGAGCAGTACGCCGACGTCGATTGTTCGGTGGGGGTGCATCCGCTGGACCTGGCGCCGGGTGAAACCCCGGCCCTGGAGTGGCTGCTGCGCGAGCTGGCCCATCCGCATGTGGTGGCCATCGGCGAGACCGGCCTGGACTATCACTACGAGCCCGAAGCCGCCGAGCTGCAGCAGGCTTCCTTCCGCCTGCACCTGGAAGCCTCGCGGCAGACCGGCAAGCCGGTGATCGTGCACACCCGTGCGGCCCGCGAGGACACCCTGGCCCTGCTGCGTGAAGCCAACCTGCCCCAGGCCGGGGTGCTGCACTGCTTCACCGAAGATTGGCCGATGGCCAAGGCTGCGCTGGACTTGGGTTATTACATCTCGTTGTCCGGCATCGTGACATTCCGCAACGCCGATGCCCTGCGTGAGGTGGCCCGGCAGGTGCCGGTCGATCGCCTGCTGGTGGAGACCGACTCGCCGTACCTGGCGCCGATCCCGCACCGCGGCAAGCCGAACCTGCCGCAGTACGTGCGGGAAGTGGCCGAATATGTCGCCTCGCTGCGCGGGGCCAGCTATGAGCAGCTGGCCGAGCAGACCACCGCCAACTTCAAGCGCCTGTTCCCGCTGGCACGGGTGGCCTGATCCGCAGTTCGTCGCTGGCGCCCGGGCAAAAAAAACCCGGGTTCTGGGGGGGGAATCCGGGTTAAGACCATTAGGAGTAAAACAAAGGTACGCGGTCCCTGGGCACCTTTATCGGCGCGCCACTTGGGGGGGATGCGCCGCGCCAACACTTCAAGTATTGGCCAGGATTGGCGCCCTGCCAGCGCTTGCTGATCGTTTTTTAAACAGATTTGGAATACGTCGGCGGTCCCTTGGGCGATCAGTGCATGGCGATTTGCCTGACCAGCCGCAGTGCTTCGTCGATCAAGCGCTCATCGGTATAGAAGTGTGGGGAAAAACGCACGCCGGGCCCGCGCAGGGCGCAGATCACTTGCTGGCTGCTGAGCGCCCGATAAATGTCGGCATTGGCGCGGCCAGCCACGGTGAAATTGATGATGCCTGCGCGGCGCCTTGGGTCTGCCGGGCTGTGCAACTGCACACCCGGGATCGCCGCCAGCCCCTGGTGCAGTTGCTCGACGCGATGCCCGAGTTGCTCTGCAACCACCTGCATGCCGACATCTTCCAGCAATGACAGGCTGGCCTCCAGCGCACAGGCGCCGAGCATGTTCGGGCTACCCGGCTCGAAGCGTCGGGCGCTGCGTGCCGGTTGCCAGGTACGGTGCTCGAAATCGCCCAGCTGTTCGAGCATGTGCCAGCCGTAGGCATGCAGTTTCAACTGCCTGCGCAGGGCGCTGCGGCAATAGAACACCCCCAGGCCTTCGGGGCCGAGCATCCATTTGTGGCCGTCGGCCATGGCGAAATCGCACTGGTATTGCTGCACGTCGAAGGGCAGGGCGCCAATCTGCTGGATGGCGTCGACGCAGAACAGCACGCCCTGTTCGCGACAGCCCTGGCCCAGGCGGGCAAGGTCCAGGCGCAGGCCACTGGCGAACTGCACGGCACTGACCGCCAGCAGCCGGGCACGCGGGCCGCAGGCCTGGAGCAGTGCGGCCTCTGGGTCATCCCCGGCCAGGCTGATCTCGATCACATCGACGCCTTGATCCGCCAGTGCCTGCCAGACCACACGATTGGAAGGGAACTCTTCGTCGCTGATGATCACCTGGTCGCCGCGTTGCCAGTCGAGGCCGAAGGCCACCAATGACAAGGCTTGCGAAGTATTGCCCAGCAAGGCGATATCGCCAGTTGACGGCGCGTTGAGCAGGCGCGCCAGGCGTTCGCGCAGGCGTCGCTCGGTGGCCAGCCAGGCCGGGTAGTCGCTGGCGCCCCGCTGCAGGTTGTCACGGGCGAAGCGCGCCACGGCATCAGTGGCCCGGCGCGGCCACGGAGCGATGGCCGCGTGGTTCAGGTAGCACAGGCCCGGAGCCTGCTCGAACTCATCAAGAAACACAGACATGCTTGGAAGATCCGTGCAATTTACCGCCAGTTAGGCATAATAATCCGCTTCGATTGTCATCCTAGTCCTACCTATGCACAAAGAACCTCGTAAGGTCCGTGAATTTCGCCGCCGCGAGCAGGAAATCCTCGATACGGCGCTCAAGCTGTTTCTCGAACAGGGTGAAGACAGTGTCACCGTCGAGATGATCGCCGACGCCGTCGGCATCGGCAAAGGCACGATCTACAAGCACTTCAAGTCCAAGGCGGAGATCTACCTGCGCCTGATGCTCGACTATGAGCGTGACCTGAACGAGCTGCTGCATTCCGCTGACGTCGACCGTGACAAAGAGGCGCTGTCGCGCGCCTACTTCGAGTTCCGCATGCGCGACCCACAGCGCTACCGGCTGTTCGACCGCCTGGAAGAAAAGGTGGTCAAGGGCAACCAGGTGCCGGAAATGGTCGAGCAGTTGCACAGCATCCGTGCCTCCAACTTCGACCGCCTTACGCAGCTGATCAAGGGCCGCATCAGCGAAGGCAAGCTCGAGGACGTGCCGCCGTACTTCCACTATTGCGCGGCGTGGGCGCTGGTCCACGGTGCGGTGGCGCTGTACCACTCGCCATTCTGGAGCAACGTGCTGGAAGATCAGGAAGGCTTCTTCCAGTTCCTCATGGACATCGGCGTGCGCATGGGCAACAAACGCAAGCGCGACCCAGAAACCGCGAACTGAAGCGGCCCGGGCGGTGCTTGCCGGCCCTCGGTGAGCATTGCGCGATTCAGCCTTCGACAGGAAGACTTGCAAAAACCTGATTTATGAGTCAGGTTTTGCCGGTCCGATTCTTCCATGCCGGAGTCACCCATGATCGTCGATCGTCAAGGCAGGCGCTTTCGCAACCTGCGCGTCAGCCTGACTGCTGCCTGCAACTACGCCTGTACCTACTGCGTGCCCGATGGCAAGCGCCTGGTGGCGGCGCAGGACGAGCTGGGGGCCGAGGCGCTGGGACGCGGCGTGGCCTATCTGGTCGAGGCCGCAGGTGTCGAGCGTTTGCGCATCACCGGCGGCGAGCCGCTGATCAGCCCGCGGCTCGAGGGCTTCCTGACGGCGGTGGCCGGGCTCGGCCTGGAGGACATCAGCCTCACCACCAATGGCCAACTGCTTGCACGCAAACTGCCGTTGCTGCGTGCAGCCGGCATCCGCAGGCTGAATGTCTCGCTCGATACCCTCGACCCCCTGGCGTTTCGCCGCATCGCCCGTGGCGGCGACCTGGCCAGCGTGCTTGACGGCATGGCCCAGGCCAGCGCTGCCGGCATGGCGATCAAAGTCAACATGGTGCCCATGCGTGGGCAAAACCTCGATCAGGTACTGCCGCTGCTCGACTACTGTCTGCAGAAAGGTTACGAGCTGCGCTTCATCGAGCTGATGCGCATGGGCCACCTGGCCCGAGACAGCAATGCCTTCGGGCAGCAGTTCGTGGGGCTGGAGCAGTTGCTCGCGCTGATCGGCGAAGCCTATGAATTCGAGCAGGCGCAGCGCCCGGTGGATGCTACCGCGCTACGTTATCGCATACCCGGCAAAGGGCACTTCGGAGTGATCGCCAACGAGAGCGTACCCTTCTGTCGCGCCTGCTCGCGGCTGCGCTTGTCGTCCACCGGCTGGCTGCATGGTTGCCTCTCTTCAGGCAACCGTCACTTTGTCGGCGACCTGCTGGATAAGCCGCGCCACCAGGCGCTGCCGGCGTTGCAGCGGCTGCTGGTGAAGGCGCTGGCGGACAAGCAGGACCTGGCGTTCTCCGGCGATGTGATGGTGATGAAGGTGATCGGCGGCTGACTCTGGCGCAAAAGCTGCATCTGGCGGCTATTCGCCGGTTTTTCGTCACCGGCCTTTGGAGGAAAGATGCGTAGCCTGGTCTTGCTGCTGGCGCTGATGGCGTTGGGCGGTTGCATGAAAGTCAGCGACATGGGGGAAGAGGTCCGTTACCAGATGAGCGACGTGGGCCTGCTGGATCACAGCAACACCACCCGTACCCTGTCCATCCGCTTGCAGCCCGATTCGTTCATCTTCATTGGTCAGGGCGCGTTCATGCCGCCGGGCAAGGGGCCGCAGCCGCGCCAGAACGCCGTGGCCGAGGAAGCCTTCAAGAGCTTCATCGAATACTTTCCGCTGGTGCGCCGCGCCCAGGGCCCGCTCGGCCTGGAAGACGCGATTGCCGAAGCCCGTTCGGTCGGCGCCGACTACGTGCTGTACACCCGCTTCGCCCGCACCGACGACCGTATCGGCAATGGCGATGAATGGTATGACGAACAGGCCGTCGACCGCCTGGGCTGGGACACTGGCGTGGTGCAGATGATGTTGATCGAGACCAGCACCCGCTACCTGATCGACACCGCCCGCATCAAGAGCCGTGGCGGTTTGTTGACGTTCCATGACAACAGCCCCCAGGATTTGCTTGCCGCGCCCATGCGCGAGTACGCTCGTAGCCTCTTGGGCATGAGCAAGTAAGCGAGCGTGATATGACCGACACCGGCAAAGCCAACGATCTCCTGGCGCAGATCCCCGCACACAAGGGCCTGCCACCGGTGCATCTGTGGAACCCGGATTTCTGCGGCGACATCGACATGCGCATCGCCCGTGACGGCACCTGGTACTACCTGGGTACGCCGATCGGGCGCAAACCGATGGTCCGGCTGTTTTCCACCATCATCCGCCGCGATGGCGACGACTACTTCCTGGTCACGCCGGTGGAAAAAGTCGGTATTCGCGTTGATGACGCGCCCTTCGTTGCGGTGCTGCTGGATGTGCAGGGGAGTGGCGAGCAGCAGGTGCTGCGCTTCACCAGCAACGTCGACGATCAGGTCGAAGCCGGCCCGGCCAACCCACTGCGGGTAGTGATCGACCCGATCACCCAGGAGCCTGCGCCCTATGTGCTCATGCGTGGCAACCTCGAGGCGCTGATTCACCGCAATGTGTTCTATCAGTTGGTGGAGTTGGCGGTGCCGCAGACCCTCGAGGGTGAGCAGTGGCTCGGGGTTTGGAGCCATGGCCAGTTCTACCCGATCGGGCGCGACGCCTGAGCGAAGATCGGCCTCCCGCTTTTTCCGCGAATTGGCCGTTTCCCCTATATCGGGCGGGGCATAACCTGAGGGCCACAGCCAATCAGGAGATCCCCGTCATGAGCATTCCCCGTCTTTCCCTCAGCGTGTTTGTCGCCTTCGGCGTGTTGGGCGCCAACGTGCCTGCCTGGGCGCATGGCGACGCGCAGCATCCCGACCAGGTGAAGATTCTCCAGGAGCAGTTGCCCAGCAATGCCCCGGGCAAGAAAGCGGTGATGCTCACCGTCAGCTACGCACCGGGCCAGGCATCGCCCGCCCATCAGCATCCAGGCGCGGTCATGGCTTATGTATTGGAAGGCGCGGTGGTCTCGAAACTCAACGACGAGCCGCAGAAAACCTACAAGGCCGGCGAGTTCTGGTACGAAGCGCCCGGCACCGTGCACAGTGTATCGAGCAACGCCAGCAAGACCGCGCCGGCCAAGCTGCTGGTGTGGAGCCTGGTGGACGAGGGGCGGCCAGTGACCGAACCCCTGTCCCGATGAGTCGCCCGTCAGGGCGTCGTGGCTACAGTTCGCGCTGCACGGCGCTGATCAGGGCCGTGTCCAGCACTTGGCTGGGTGCCACCTGGACGCTCTGGGTATAGAAGGGCGGCAGGTTCTGCGCCAGTTGCGCCACGGCCTGGGCACTGACGCCGGCAGGCAGTAGCACATACTGCAAGTTGGAGGGGAATGACTGCGGTACCGGCCCTTCCATGGTTGAGCCGTAAGCGCCAAATGTCATCACCGCCTGGCTGGTCGCCGGGTCAGGGATGTACAGGAACACGAAGGTGCCGTATTTGGGGTGCGTGAGGCATTGCTTCGCCTGGGCGCGTACAGCAGGGTCGTTGTCGTTCATCAGCTTCCAGCGCAGTTCGGCATAGCCACGCGTGGTCTCCATGAACGCGGTGCGGATTGGCGACTGCTTCTCCACGCCTCCCAAGCAGGCCAACAGGTTGCCGAATGGGTCGAGCAAGGCCACGGCGTTCATGGTGTCGGCCTGCCGGGCGGTTTCGATCAGTGGGCGGGCCAGTTCCTGCCCAGGCATGCGCGGGTTGGCGCTGCTGACCTTGAGGCTCCAGGGGCTCAGGGCGGCCAGGGCCTGCCGGACTTTGCTGTCGGCGGGCAGCGAACTTGGGTTGCGCAACTGGTCAGGTGGCAGGCCGCTGTTGTTGCTGGCGTCACGCACGTTGGACACGCTGGCGTCGAAGATCGAACCGGTGAGGCTGAAGGCTGCCGCGTCAATACCGCAGCCGGCATAGACCGGCCCGCTGCCTGCGCCTTGATAGGATCGGTTGATCGGCGCGGCAACCGCATAGTAGCCCCAACTGGCCTGCGCCTTCTGGCGTACGGCGGGCGGCAGGCTGGGGAAATCGAACTGGCTGTTGAAGTTGATCCCCGCGTAAGTATCGATGGCACTGACCGCCACGTTGAAGCCGGCAGTCAGCAGCGAGCCAGCGCACATGGCGCAGGGGTCGAGGGTGGTCACCACGGTCAGTTTTTCCGGCGCTGGCAGGCCCAGGCGTTCGCGATTGGCGAAGTACCAGTCCACCAGCTGTCGTTCACCGTGGGCGGTCGGGTCGTGGGGCAGGAACGGCGGTTGCGCGGCGCTGCCGGGGTAGGGCATCAGCACATTGTTGTGCAGGGCGGCGAGCACGTTGCCGGTGGCGTTTTCGATGATGCAGCCACCAACTGCGAAGGTGCCTTGTTGGCTGGCCAGAATGGCCTGGTTGGCAACGAGTTCCACCGCTTGCTGGGCATTTTGGGCGGTCTGCTTGGTGTCCATCTTGACTCCCTGTCGTTGAGGCGCCGGATGCGCATGCAGACGATAGTTCAGGGCAATTGGAAAACAAGGGGCGTGTGCAAAAGAACCTGTAGTGCCTGCCTGGTGGGCGAGACAGTGCAGGCGTTGCCACGGGCAAGCTGAATTGGGCCAGCCATCGAGAGCGTTCACACGGTGGCAGGCAGCTACACGCCAAAACGAAAAAACCCGCCAGGGGGCGGGTTCTTCGGGTGTTCAAAGACTGTGGAGACAATCTCTGCAACGCTGTTTGGCTCCGCGACCTGGACTCGAACCAGGGACCCAATGATTAACAGTCATTTGCTCTACCGACTGAGCTATCGCGGAATTTCGGCGTATCTTACCGATTGCCAGGGGGAAGTCAAGCTTCCCCTTGGCAATCAAGGAGTTACAGTACTTCTACGATGGCCTTGGTGACCACGTGGATGTTGCTCTGGTTCAGGGCAGCAACAGCGATGCGGCCGGTGTCCAGGGCATAGATGCCGAACTCGTTCTTCAGGCGTGCCACTTGCTCCACGCTCAGACCGGAGTAGGAGAACATGCCGGCCTGGCGACCAACGAAGCTGAAGTCGCGCTTGGCACCGTACTCGGCCAGCAGCTCGACCATCTGTTTGCGCATGCCATGGATGCGGGTGCGCATCTCGGCCAGTTCGGCTTCCCACATCTGGCACAGCTCAGGGCTGTTCAGCACGGTGGCGACGATGGTCGCGCCGTGGGTCGGCGGGTTGGAGTAGGTGGTGCGGATCACCCGTTTGACCTGCGACAGCACGCGGGTGCTCTCGTCTTTCGAGGCGGTGACGATCGACAGCGCGCCGACGCGCTCGCCGTACAGCGAGAACGACTTGGAGAACGAGCTGGACACGAAGAACTCCAGGCCCGACTCGGCGAACAGGCGCACGGCGAAGGCGTCTTCGGCGATGCCGTCACCAAAGCCCTGGTAGGCCATGTCGAGGAACGGCACGTGGCCTTTGGCCTTGACCACTTCCAGCACGTTCTTCCAGTCGTCCAGCGACAGGTCGACGCCGGTCGGGTTGTGGCAGCAGGCGTGCAGCACGATGATCGAGCCGGAGGGCAGGTTGTTCAGGTCTTCGAGCATGCCGGCACGGTTGACGTCATGGCTGGCGGCGTCGTAGTAACGGTAGTTCTTGACCGGGAAACCTGCGGTTTCGAACAGAGCGCGGTGGTTTTCCCAGCTCGGGTCGCTGATGGCAACCACGGCGCCCGGCGCCAGGCGCTTGAGGAAGTCGGCACCGATCTTGAGCGCGCCGGTACCGCCGACAGCCTGCACGGTCACTACACGGCCGGCGGCCAGCAGTGGCGATTGGGCACCGAAAATCAGCTTTTGCACGGCCTGGTCGTACTGGGCGATGCCGTCGATCGGCAGGTAGCCACGGGACGCGTGCTGGGCGGCACGGGTTGTTTCGGCTTCGATCACTGCGCGCAGCAGCGGAATGCGGCCTTCCTCATTGCAGTAGACGCCTACGCCCAGGTTGACCTTGTCGGTACGTGGGTCAGCGTTGAATGCTTCGTTGAGGCCCAGGATGGGGTCGCGGGGTGCCAGCTCGACAGCGGAAAACAGGCTCATTGTTACCTTGGCTCGGATAGGAGAGTGAAAGGGGTTGCCACGCTCCAGCCGAATGCACTGAAGCGGTGCACAAACGGGGAGTCAGTATAGTGATACCGACCGGTCACTGCGACAGTCTGGCGCAGCTTTTCCGGCTGTTTGCGCAAATATTTTTCGACCATTGGTCGAATTGCCCGGTCCATTGCCATAGGTGCTGCCGGGCCAGGCTTGAAAGCCGCGCCCGGCGGGCGCATTTGCGTATAGACTACTGGCTAAATTTACAGTTGCCGCGACATTCACGAGGTCCGTCATGTCCGAGTTCCAGCTCGTCACCCGATTCCAGCCGGCCGGCGACCAGCCCGAGGCCATCCGCCAGATGGTCGAAGGCATCGAGGCCGGGCTTTCGCACCAGACGCTGCTGGGCGTGACCGGCTCGGGCAAGACCTTCAGCATCGCCAACGTGATCCAGCAGGTGCAGCGCCCGACCTTGGTGCTGGCGCCGAACAAGACCCTGGCGGCGCAGCTTTACGGCGAGTTCAAGGCGTTCTTCCCGAACAACGCGGTCGAGTACTTCGTCTCCTACTACGACTACTACCAGCCCGAGGCCTACGTGCCGTCGTCGGACACCTTCATCGAGAAGGACGCCTCGATCAACGACCATATCGAGCAGATGCGTCTGTCTGCGACCAAGGCGCTGCTGGAGCGGCGCGACGCGATCATCGTCACCACCGTATCGTGCATCTATGGCCTGGGCAGCCCCGAGGCGTACCTGAAGATGGTCCTGCACGTCGACCGTGGCGACCAACTCGACCAGCGTGCGTTGCTGCGCCGCCTGACCGAGCTGCAGTACACCCGCAACGAGATGGACTTCGCCCGCGCCACCTTCCGTGTGCGCGGCGATGTGATCGACGTGTTCCCGGCCGAATCGGACCTGGAGGCCATCCGCATCGAACTGTTCGATGACGAGGTGGAGAACATCGCCGCCTTCGACCCGCTGACCGGCGAGGTGATCCGCAAGCTGCCGCGCTTCACCTTCTACCCCAAGTCGCACTACGTCACGCCGCGCGAAACGCTGCTCGAAGCGGTGGAGGGCATCAAGGAAGAGCTCAAGGAGCGCCTGGAGTACCTGCACAAGCACAACAAGCTGGTCGAGGCCCAGCGCCTGGAGCAGCGCACCCGCTTCGACCTGGAGATGATCCTCGAACTGGGCTACTGCAACGGCATCGAAAACTACTCGCGCTACCTTTCCGGGCGCCCGGCCGGAGCGCCGCCACCCACGCTGTACGACTACCTGCCGGCGGATGCACTGCTGGTGATCGACGAATCCCACGTTTCCGTACCCCAGGTCGGCGCCATGTACAAAGGCGACCGCTCGCGCAAGGAAACACTGGTGGAGTACGGCTTCCGCATGCCATCGGCATTGGACAACCGCCCCATGCGCTTCGACGAGTGGGAGGCGGTCAGCCCGCAGACCATCTTCGTGTCCGCAACGCCCGGCCCTTACGAAGCCGAGCACGCCGGGCGCGTGGTCGAGCAGGTGGTGCGCCCCACCGGCCTGGTCGACCCGCAGGTCGAAGTGCGCCCTGCGCTAACCCAGGTCGACGACCTGCTGTCGGAAATCGGCAAGCGCGTCGCCTTGGGCGAGCGGGTGCTGGCCACCACCCTGACCAAGCGCATGGCCGAAGACCTCACCGACTACCTGGCCGATCACGATGTGCGGGTGCGCTACCTGCACTCGGACATCGACACCGTCGAGCGGGTGGAGATCATCCGCGACCTGCGCCTGGGCACCTTCGACGTATTGGTGGGCATCAACCTGCTGCGCGAAGGCCTGGACATGCCGGAAGTGTCGCTGGTGGCCATCCTCGATGCCGACAAGGAAGGCTTCCTGCGTTCCGAGCGTTCGCTGATCCAGACCATTGGCCGTGCGGCGCGCAACCTCAACGGCAAGGCAATCCTCTACGCCGACAACATCACCGGTTCCATGCAGCGCGCCATCGACGAGACCGAGCGGCGCCGGGACAAGCAGGTGGCGTTCAACACTGCCAATGGCATCGTGCCCAAGGGGGTGGTCAAGGACATCACCGACATCATGGAAGGTGCCACCGTGCCCGGTGCGCGCAGCAAGAAGCGCAAGGGCATGGCCAAGGCGGCGGAGGAGGCCGGGCGTTACGAAGTCGAGTTGCAGACTCCGGCCGAGATCACCAAGCGTATCAAGCAGTTGGAAGAGAAGATGTTCCAGTTCGCCCGCGACCTGGAGTTCGAGGCTGCCGCGCAGTTGCGCGACGAGATCGGCAAGCTGCGCGAGCGCCTGATCGCTAGTTGAGCAGCCTGTATCGGTGTTGGCTTCTTCGCGGGTAAATCGGGGCGCCGAACCGCCGCTCCCACAGGTTATGTGCAAGGTGTGTGGGAGCGGGTTTACCCGCGAAGAAGCCAGCGCATTACCCATGTCTGGCGTCCGTCAGTGCGCTTCCCCTGCCTTCAACCCCTGCGGCAACTTGCGCGTCAACAACACCGCCAGCATGCTCACCGCCAGCCCGATCCCGACGAAGTGGAAGGCATCGTTGTAGGCCATGATCATCGCCTGCTGGTGGGTGATCTCACTGAGTTTGCCCAGCGCCGCGGTGTCGTTGCCCAACCGCTCGGTGAGTTGCGCCAGGCGCTCGGCCACTTGCGGGTTGCTCGGCACCAGTGCTTCACGCAAGTAGTCGAAGTAAACCTTGGCCCGCGCATCCAGCAAGGTCGCCAGCAAGGCGATGCCAATCGCGCCGCCGAGGTTGCGCAGGATGTTGAACAGGCTCGACGCCGAGCCCGCATCCTGAGGTTGGATGTAGGAGGTGGCGATCAGCGAGATGGTCACCATGATCATCGGCTGGCCAAGGGCGCGGATCACCTGGATCTGGTTGAACTGCGGCCCGGCGAAGTCAGGGTTGAGCACCCCCGAACTGAAACTGGCCACGCCAAACAGGCAAAAGCCCAAGGCGCACAGCAGCTTCGGCGAGATCACCTTCATCAGCAGCGGCACCAGTGGAATCAGGAACAGCTGCGGCACCCCCATCCACATGATCACCTCGCCGATTTGCAGGGCGTTGTAGCCCTGGATCTGTGCCAGATACAGCGGCAGCAGGTAGATCGAACCGTACAGCCCCACACCCATGCCCAGGCTGGCGATGCTGGATAAACCGAAGTTGCGGTTGCCGAGGATGCGCAGGTTGATCAGCGGGTGCGGGCGGGACAGCTGCAGGATCACGAACAGGATCAGGCTGACCAGGGCGACACTGCCCAGGCCGACGATCAGGCTGGATTCCAGCCAGTCCTTGCGGTGGCCCTCTTCAAGGAACACCTGCAGGCAGCCCAGGCCCAGGCCGAGGCTCACGATGCCGGCGTAGTCGGTGCTTTTCAGCAGCTCCCAGTGGGCTTCTTTCTTTTCCAGCCCGTACATCAGCCCGGCAATCATCAGCAGCCCTGGCGGGATGTTGATGTAGAAGATGTACTCCCAGCCCCAGTTTTCGGTCAGCCAGCCACCCAGGGTCGGGCCGATCGACGGGGCGAAGGTGGCGGTCATGGCGAACATGGCCATGCCCTTGGCGCGGTGATGTTCCGGCAGCTTGATCAACGTCAGGGTGAACGCCAGCGGGATCAGTGCGCCACCGGTGAAGCCCTGCAGGGCGCGGAACACGATCATGCTTTCCAGGTTCCAGGCCATCGAGCACAGCAGCGACGAGGCCAGGAAACCCAGCGACACCCACACCGCCAGGCGCCGGGCCGACAGCAGCTGCACCAACCAGGCGGTCAGCGGGATCATGATGATCTCGGCCACCAGGTAAGAGGTGGAAATCCACGAGCCTTCCTCCAGGGTGGCTGACAGCGCGCCCTGGATGTCCTTGAGCGAAGAGTTGGTGATCTGGATGTCCAGCACCGCCATGAAGGCGCCGAGCATCACGCTCATCACCGCGATCCAGTCGCGCCGGGTGGGCTCTGCGCTGGGCCGCAGCAGTTGGTCACCGGCCATCGCGGCTGTCGTCCTGGCTGCGCAGGTCGACGGTGGCCGTCACCGACATGCCCGGGCGGATGCGGCCATGCAGCGGATTGTCGGCGGCGAAGGTCAGCTTGACCGGGATGCGCTGCACCACCTTGGTGAAGTTGCCGGTGGCGTTGTCTGGCGGCAGCAGGCTGAACTGTGCCCCGGACGCGGCGAACAGGCTGTCGACGCGGCCTTCGATCGGGGTGTCGGGGTAGCTGTCGAACAGCAGTTCGGCACGCTGGCCGGGGTGCATCTTGCCGATCTGGGTTTCCTTGAAGTTGGCCTGCACCCAGATGTCCTGGTCCGGAACGATCGACAGCAGGTAGGCGCCGGCCTGCACCACTTGGCCGTTGCGCGCGCTGCGCTGGCCGATGGTGCCGCTGATCGGCGCGTGGATCTCGCAGCGGGTCAGGTTGATTTCGGCCTGCGCCAGGTCGGCGCGGGCATTGGCAATCTGCGCATCGAGGCGCTTGAGTTCGGCGCTCAGGGCATCGACCTGCTGGCGCTGGCCCTTGAGGTCGGCCTGGGCCTTGTCTACCTGGGAACGGGCGACATGGCTTTCCGCCGAGAGGGTGGTGACGCGCTCTTCGGAAACGAAGCCGGGCTTGCGCAGGGCCTGGGCGCGGTTGAGGTCGAGCTGCGAGCGGTCGAGGGTGGCCTGGTTGGCGGCCACCTGGGCCTGGCCGGCGGCAATCAGGCTGCCTTGCTGGGCCAGCCGGCTCTGCGCCTGCACCAGTTCCGCTTCGCGGGTGGCCAATGCGGCGCGGGCGCGGGCCACGGCCAGTTCGAAATCAGCGACTTCCAGGCGCACCAGCAGGTCGCCCTTGTCGACGTGCTGGTTGTCTTCCACCTTCACTTCATCGATGCGCGCGCCGAGCTGGCTGGATACGCGGGTGATCTCGCCCTGTACATAAGCGTTGTCGGTGCTCTCGAAGAAGCGCCCCTTGAAGTACCAGTGGGCGAGGAAGGCGAGGGCGATCAGCGCGACCAGGGTGATGAAGATCAGCAGGCGACGTTTGAGTTGGGCGGGCATGAGGACTATGGTTCCAGAAGTGTAAGCAAATTTAACAGCCGCAAGCGGCATCGTCACAAGTGACGAAAGCGCCATTGCTGGAGCCCAGTGCCCGCTCCCTGCTAACATCCCGCCTTTGTTTGAATCTTCGTTCGAGACTCTCCATGACCACCGTTCGCACGCGTATCGCGCCATCGCCCACTGGCGACCCCCATGTCGGCACTGCCTACATTGCCCTGTTCAACTACTGCTTTGCCAAGCAGCACGGCGGTGAGTTCATCCTGCGTATCGAAGACACCGACCAGCTGCGCTCCACCCGCGAGTCGGAACAGCAGATCTTCGACGCCCTGCGCTGGCTCGGCATCGAATGGAACGAAGGCCCGGACGTCGGCGGCCCGCACGGCCCGTACCGGCAGAGCGAGCGTGGCGAAATCTACGCCAAGTACGCCAAGGAGCTGGTCGATGCAGGCCACGCCTTCTACTGCTTCTGCACCGCCGAAGAGCTGGAGCAGATGCGTGCCGAGCAGATGGCCCGCGGCGAGACCCCGCGCTACGACGGTCGCGCCCTGCTGCTGAGCGATGAGGAAGTGCAGCGCCGCCTGGCGGCCGGCGAGCCGCACGTGATCCGCATGAAGGTGCCGAGCGAAGGCATCTGCGTGGTGCCGGACATGCTGCGTGGCGATGTCGAGATCCCGTGGGACCGCATGGACATGCAGGTGCTGATGAAGAACGACGGCCTGCCGACGTACTTCCTGGCCAACGTGGTCGACGATCACCTGATGGGCATCACCCATGTACTGCGTGGTGAAGAGTGGCTGCCCTCGGCGCCCAAGCTGATCAAGCTGTACGAGTACTTCGGCTGGGAGCAGCCCAAGCTGTGCTACATGCCGCTGCTGCGCAACCCGGACAAGAGCAAGCTGTCCAAGCGCAAGAACCCGACCTCGGTCACCTTCTACGAGCGCATGGGCTTCATGCCCGAAGCGATGCTCAACTATCTGGGCCGCATGGGCTGGTCGATGCCGGACGAGCGCGAGAAGTTCTCGCTGGCAGAGATGGTCGAGCACTTCGACCTGTCGCGCATCTCGCTGGGCGGCCCGATCTTCGACATCGAGAAGCTGTCCTGGCTCAACGGCCAGTGGCTGCGTGAACTGCCGGTGGAAGAGTTCGCCGCGCGCCTGCAGAAATGGGCCTTCAACAGCGACTACATGATGAAGATCGCCCCGCACGTGCAGGGCCGGGTTGAAACCTTCAGCCAGGTTGCCCCGCTGGGTGGCTTCTTCTTCGAAGGCGCGTTGAAGCTTGACGCCAAGTTGTTCGAAAGCAAGAAGCTGTCGTCTGATCAAGTACGCCAGGTGATGCAGCTGATCCTGTGGAAACTGGAAAGCTTGCGCCAGTGGGAGAAAGACCGCATCACCGCCTGCATCCAGGCAGTGGTCGAGTCGTTGGAGCTCAAGTTGCGCGATGCCATGCCACTGATGTTCGCCGCCATCACTGGCCAGGCCAGCTCGGTGTCGGTGCTCGACGCCATGGAAATCCTTGGCCCTGACCTGACCCGCTACCGTTTGCGCCAGGCCCTGGACCTGCTGGGCGGCGTGTCGAAGAAAGAAAACAAAGAGTGGGAAAAGCTGCTGGCGAATATCGCCTGATAGCGGCTTTTGCTTTCGTGGGAGCGGGCTTGCCCCGCGATTGCGATGTCGCATTGACCATCGCGATCGCGGGGCAAGCCCGCTCCCACGGGACTTTGTTTGCATCGAAGAGCAGGGCAGGGCGGTAAGTGATTGTTATCTGTGAAAAATTTTTTGAATAATTTCAAAAATTCGTTTGACAGCCCTGCAATCGGAACTTAATATGCGCCCCGTCCACAGCGATGAACGAAAACGAAACGCCAGGCACCCAGCCAGCGCTTCGGTTCAAAGCGACATTGTGGGGCTATAGCTCAGCTGGGAGAGCGCCTGCATGGCATGCAGGAGGTCAGCGGTTCGATCCCGCTTAGCTCCACCAAATTCCGCTTAACGGCAATGCCGGTAAGCAAGACCGGGTCCAGCAACCGGGTCTTGAAGGTAAGAAGGTTCGTCCCCTTCGTCTAGTGGCCTAGGACACCGCCCTTTCACGGCGGTAACAGGGGTTCGAGTCCCCTAGGGGACGCCAGTTTTGCACAAGCGATGTTTGATCATGTCGCTGGGCCGAGAGGCTAGAAATCTGGGGCTATAGCTCAGCTGGGAGAGCGCCTGCATGGCATGCAGGAGGTCAGCGGTTCGATCCCGCTTAGCTCCACCAATTTGCCGCGGTTCGTGAAAACGGATCGGCACGAAGGTTACGTCCCCTTCGTCTAGTGGCCTAGGACACCGCCCTTTCACGGCGGTAACAGGGGTTCGAGTCCCCTAGGGGACGCCACTTTTACCCGCGTTTTGCGGGAGTTGAAAGGCTCATCATAATTGGGTGAGCCTTTTGTTTTACCTCGGGGCTATAGCTCAGCTGGGAGAGCGCCTGCATGGCATGCAGGAGGTCAGCGGTTCGATCCCGCTTAGCTCCACCAATTCGCCGCGATTCGTGAATACGGATCGGCACGAAGGTTACGTCCCCTTCGTCTAGTGGCCTAGGACACCGCCCTTTCACGGCGGTAACAGGGGTTCGAGTCCCCTAGGGGACGCCATTTTTTTACCCGCGTTTTGCGGGACTTATAAGGCTCATTCGATTATTGAATGGGCCTTTTGTTTTTTCTGCTCCTTGAGAATTTGCTGCCGGCCGCTTGCTCGCCGCAGATTTTGCTTGCCTTGAAATATGATAGGCATAATATGTCGATCATAATATTTTGAGGTGAGCCATGAGCGACAAGAAGAGCAAGACACGCGAACGCATTCTTGAAGCGGCGCGTGGCGCGTTGATCCAGCACGGGCCGGCCGAGCCCAGTGTGAGCCAGGTCATGGGCGCCGCCGGGCTGACCGTGGGTGGCTTCTACGCCCATTTCGACAGCAAGGATGAGCTCATGCTGGAGGCCTTCAGCCAGTTGCTGGCCGAGCGCCGGGCCTTGCTCGCCGGGGTCGACCCGAGCCTGGACGGTGCTGGCCGTCGTGCGCTGGTTGCCGCTTTCTATCTTTCGCGCAAGCACCGTGACGCAGAAGTGGCGGCCTGCCCGCTACCCAATGCACTCAGCGAAATGCAGCGCCTGCCAGAGGCTTTCCGTGAGGTTCTGGTGGAGCACATCGAGCTGATGACCGCGCAGATGGTCGACCGCCCCGAAGACATGGACAAGGCCCTGGCCGACTTCGCCCTGATGGTGGGTGGTCTGGCAGTGGCGCGGGCCTTGGGCACTGGCGAGCTGTCCGATCGTATCCTGCGTGCCGCCAAATCGGCGGTGATCTGAGCACGTTCATTCCTGGAGCATGGCGATGAATACCCTGAGCTGGATTCGTGGTGTCAACGGCACCCTCGGCCACCTGGCCCCTGAGCACGTTGCCGGCAAAATGCGCCGCGCCTTCATGAGCCCACGCACCCTGCCACCGAGGGACTGGGAACTGCCGCTGTTGGCTCGCGCCGAGCGCATCACTCTGCGCTTCGGGCTGTCGGCGCTGCGCTGGGGGCAAGGGCCGACCGTGTTGCTGATGCACGGTTGGGAAGGGCGGCCAACCCAGTTCGCCGCACTGATCGAAACCCTGGTCGCTGCCGGGCATACCGTGGTGTCGCTGGAGGGCCCGGGCCATGGACGCTCGCCAGGGCATCAGGCCCACGTGGTGCTGTTCGCCCGCGCCTTGCTGGAGGCCGCAGCCGAGTTGCCGCCGCTGCGCGCGGTGATTGGGCATTCCATGGGTGGCGCCAGCGTGCTGCTGGCGCTGCAGTGGGGGTTGCGTGCCGAAGCGGCGGTGAGTATTGCCGCGCCAGCCCGGTTGCTGGGGGTGATGCGCGGCTTCGCCCGGCATCTGGGGTTGCCGGCACGGGCCAGGGCGGCCTTCATTCGCCAGGTCGAGCGTGATATCGGCGTGCAGATTGCGCGCCTGGATGTCACCGGTTATCAGTTGGACCTGCCGGGCCTAGTGGTGCATGCCAGTGATGATGTGCTGGTGCCGGCTGGTGAATCGCAGGTCATTCACAAGGCCTGGTTCGACAGCCGCCTGCTTTTGCTCGAAGAAGGTGGCCACGTGCGCGTGCTGGCCGACCCGCGGCTGGGTGAAGCGGTACTCGAACTGCTGGCGCGCACCAATGAGCGCGCCCGACAAAGCGCCTGAGCATCCGTTACACTCTGCCCGTTCACGAACAACCAGGAGCGGGCATGAGCTGGGATCTGGCGGCACCATTCACCATCGACCTTCGCGTCGGCAATGAGGACATCGATGGCCTCGGCCACGCCAACAATGCGGTCTACGTCACTTGGCTCGAACGCTGCGCCTGGCGCCATTCCCAGCGCCTGGGGCTGGACCTGGCCGAATACCGTCGCCTGGACCGGGCCATGGCCGTGGTGCGCCACGAGATCGACTACCTCGCTGCCGCCTACGAGGATGACGAGCTGCAACTGGCCACCTGGATCGTCGACTGGGACCAGCGCCTGCGCATGACCCGGCGTTTCC
Source organism: Pseudomonas sichuanensis (assembly GCF_024749065.1). Classification (NCBI taxonomy): domain Bacteria; kingdom Pseudomonadati; phylum Pseudomonadota; class Gammaproteobacteria; order Pseudomonadales; family Pseudomonadaceae; genus Pseudomonas; species Pseudomonas sichuanensis. The sequence goes on from NZ_CP087185.1 coordinate 1,748,121, forward strand.
AGCTCAAGCGCCCGAGCGACGGCGTCACCCTGTTACGCGCGCACACCACCTTCGCCTGCATCGAGCTGTCCACTGGCAAACCCAGGCGCATGCCGGCGGAGTTCCTCGACGGCTATGGCGCGGCGCTGATCGGCAACTGAAAAGCGGCGGATTTTTGCTAGACTGCCGCCTTTTGCGCCCTGAGACCCTCACATGCAAATTGCCCTGGCCCCGATGGAGGGGCTGGTCGACAACATCCTGCGCGACGTCCTGACCCGGGTGGGTGGCATCGATTGGTGCGTCACCGAGTTCATCCGCGTTTGCGATCGCCTGTTGCCGGAATCCTCGTTCGACAAACTGGCCCCGGAACTGCGCCAGGGAGCGCGCACCGCGGCCGGCGTGCCGATGCGTGTGCAACTGCTCGGCTCGGACCCGGTGTGCCTGGCCGAGAACGCGGCGCTGGCCTGCGAGCTGGGGGCGCCGGTGATCGACCTGAACTTCGGCTGCCCGGCCAAGACCGTCAACAAATCGCGTGGCGGGGCGGTGCTGCTCAAGGAGCCGGAGCTGCTGCATGCCATCGTGCGTGAGGTGCGCCGCGCCGTGCCGGCGCATATCCCGGTGACCTCCAAGATGCGCCTGGGCTTTGACAGCCCGGATGGCGCGCTGGAGTGCGCCACGGCGTTGGCCGAAGGCGGCTCGGCGCACCTGGTGGTGCATGCGCGGACCAAGGTCGAGGGCTACAAGCCACCGGCCCACTGGGAGTGGGTGGCGCGGGTGCAGGATGTGGTCAAGGTGCCGGTGTTCGCCAATGGCGAGATCTGGACAGTCGACGACTGGCGACGCTGCCGCGAAGTGAGCGGCGCCGAGGACATCATGCTTGGTCGCGGCCTGGTGTCGCGCCCGGACCTGGCCCTGCAGATCGCGGCTGCCCGCGATGGCCGTGACTACCAGCCGATGAGCTGGGACGAGCTGCTGCCGTTGCTGCGCGAGTTCTGGCGACAGGCGCAGGCCAAGCTGTCGCCGCGCTATGCGCCGGGGCGCATGAAACAGTGGCTGGCGATGCTGACCCGGGGTTATCCCGAGGCGGTGCTGCTGTTCGCCGAGTTGCGGCGTGAGGATGATTGCCAGCGGATCAGTGGCTTGTTGGGGTGTCAGGCGTCGTTTGCCGAAGCCTGCGTCGCCTGATCCGCCCCTATCGCGGGGCAAGCCCGCTCCCACGAGGGATACTTTGGACTGCCCCCAAGAAGTTGGACACCAATCCAACCCTTGGGGGCAGTCCACTTAGTGGGAGTGGGCTTGCCCCGCGATTGCGTTTGCACGTCAGCAAAATTTTTTTGAAGGGCCCTTGAAAGCGTTTTGCCCGGCCATATCTCTTTGAGTACGCGATGCCGAAGTCGGGTCGCGTAGTGACTTACTTGCTGAATCTCAGGAGTTTATGACCATGACTACCGCTTTCTCTCTCGCACCCCTTTTCCGCAACTCCGTCGGCTTCGACCGTTTCAACGACCTGTTTGAAGCTGCAGCACGCAACGAGGCCGGTAGCAGCTACCCGCCCTACAACGTGGAAAAGCATGGTGAAGACCACTATCGCATCGTGGTTGCCGCTGCCGGTTTCCAGGAACAGGACCTCGACCTGCAGGTCGAAAAAGGCGTCCTGACCGTGTCCGGTGGCAAGCGCGATAACGGCAATGAAGGCGTCACCTTCCTGCATCAGGGCATCGCCCAGCGCGCCTTCAAGCTGTCGTTCCGCCTGGCCGACCACATCGAGGTCAAGGGCGCAGGCCTGGCCAACGGCCTGCTCAGCATCGAACTGCTGCGCGTGGTGCCGGAAGAAGCCAAGGCCAAGCGCATCCCGATCAATGGCGACAAGCCTGCGCTGAACTGAGTTCGGACGGGATGAACGAAAGGGCACCTTCGGGTGCCCTTTTTGCTGTGCCCTGCATAGCGCAATCAAAAGGCCCTGTGGGAGCGGGCTTGCCCCGCGATTGCGATGTTGGATCTCATACCGCAATCGCGGGGCAAGCCCGCTCCCACGGCGTTAGATGAACCTCGGGTGCACCACTCAATAATCCGCCGGCGCCTCCAGCAGCATCTGCCGGAACTCCGGCAGCGGCAGCGGCCGGCTGTGCAGGTAGCCCTGGTACAGGTGGCAGCCGAGCCGTTCCAGAAACTCCAGTTGCTCGGTCAACTCGACACCTTCGGCGATAACTGCCAAGCCCAGGCTGCGCGCCATGGCGACGATGGCGCGAACGATCTCGGCATCATTCGGGTCAACCGGCGCGTCGCGCACGAAGGTCTGGTCGATCTTCAGTGCATCCACCGGCAGGCGCTTGAGGTAGGTGAGTGACGAGTAGCCCGTGCCGAAGTCGTCCATGGCGAAGCTGACGCCAAAGCGTTTGAGCTCGCGCATCTTGCTGATGGTGTCTTCCAGGTTCTGGATGACGATGCCTTCGGTGATCTCCAGCTTGAGCATGTGCCGCGGCAGGCGGTAATCGTCGAGGCTGCGCAGCACCCGTGCGACAAAGTCGTTCTGGCGGAACTGCCGGGGGCTGATGTTGACGCACAGGCTGAAATCGTCGGCGTCGATCAGCCCGTCCTCGAGCATGCGCGCGCAGGCGTCGCAGGCTTCGTCGAGGATCCAGCTGCCCACTTCCAGGATCAGCCCGCTCTCCTCGAGCACCTGGATGAACTGTGCCGGCGGCTGCTGGCCCAGTTGCGGGTGGTGCCAGCGCAACAGCACTTCAGCGCCGACGATGTGGTTGTCACGGGCATCGACCTGGGGCTGGAAATGCAGGGCCAGCTCGCCGCGGGCCAGCGCCAGGCGCAGGTCGTTCTCCATGCGCAGGCGCTCGCTGGCGGCCTTCTGCATGGTGGTGTGAAACAGTTGGGTGGTATTGCGCCCGGAATCCTTGGCCCGGTACAGGGCGATGTCGGCGCGCTTGAGCAGGTCGGCGGGGGTAGCGCCGTGGTCCGGGATCAGCGCCACGCCGATGCTGGGTGTCACCTGCAGGCGCTGGCCATCCAGCGACATGGGTTCGGCCAGCAGTTCGCGCAGGGTGTCGGCCAGCTCGCGGACCTTGCTTTCCACCAGTTCGCGGCTGCCTTCCAGGCCGCTGATCAATACCACGAACTCATCGCCGCCCAGGCGTGCCACGGTGTCCTCGAGGCGCACGCTGGCCTCCAGGCGGGCCGTGATGATCTTCAGCACGGCGTCGCCCACCGGGTGGCCGAGCGAATCGTTGATGTGCTTGAAATGGTCGAGGTCGAGGAACAGCAATGCGCCGCGCAGGTTGTGGCGCTTGAGCAGGGCGATCTGCTGGCTCAGGCGGTCCATCAGCAGGGCGCGGTTGGGCAGGTTGGTCAGCGGGTCGTGGTAGGCCAGGTGGCGAATCTGCGCCTGGGCGTTTTTCAGCAGGCTGACATCCCGTGCAGTGAGCAACAGGCAGTCGACTTCGTTGAGGCTGATAGGCTCCACCGACACTTCCACGGTGAGAATGTCGCCGCGCTTGTTGCGCCCGAGCATCTCGCGGTGATGGACCCGGCCGCGTGCCTTGAGCTCGTTGAGCAGGGCGCTGCGTTGCTTGTCGTCTGCCCAGATGCCCAGTTCATAGACCGTGCGGCCCACCACCTCGCTGGCGCTGTAGCCGGTCAGCCGGCAGAATCCATCGTTTACTTCCAGGTAGCGGCCGCTGCGCCGCTCGGTGATGGTGATGGCGTCGGGGCTGGAATGGAACGCCTTGGCGAATTTCTCCTCGCTGGCCTTGAGCGCCGCCTCGGCCCGCTGCTGCTGAGTGATGTCGCGCAGGGTGGTGACGCTGCAGGCCTGGCCGTCGACACTGATCAGGCGGCTGGAAATGACGCAGGTCAAGGGCCCGCCGTTGCGGTGGTTGACCCCGATCGCCACATTGCTCAGGGCCTGGTCGCGGATCACCCGTTCGATGCGCTGGGCGCGCTCGGCCGACTCGGCCCACAGGCCCAACTGCTCGGCGGTACGGCCCAGCACCTGCTCGGCGCTCCAGCCGAAGGTCTGGCTGAAGGCCGGGTTGATCTCGATGAACTGCCCGGTGTCCTGGCGGGTCACGCAGATCGGGTCCGGGCTGACCTGGAACAGGCTGGCGAATTTTTCTTCCGAGGCCGTGAGGCGTTGTTCGCGTTCTACCTGGTCGGTGATGTCCAGCAGGGTGCCGGCCATGCGCAGTGGTTTGCCCTGCTCGTCACGGTACAGCCGCGCGCGGCTTTCGATAAAGCGCGTGGCGCCGTTATCCAGCTGCACCTGGTAGGTGATCTGGTAGTTGCCGGCCGGCCCCTCGCGCAGGCTGCGGTAAGCCTGGCGCATGGAGTTGCGTTCGTGTTCGGGCACCCCTTCGAAGAACGCATCGAAGGACTCGTGGAACGGCACCGGGTCGAGCCCGTGCAGTTGGGCGGCGCGGGCCGAGCCATAGAGCATGCCGCTGGGAATGTGCCAGTCCCAGGTGCCCAGCTGGGCCGAGTCCAGCGCCAGGTCGAGGCGCTCCTGGCTGTCCTTGAGCGCCTGCTCGGCGCGTTTGCGCTCGGTGGTGTCGACAAAGGTACTGATCAGGTAGGTGATGCCTTCCAGTTCTATGCCCTGGGTGCACAGGATGCCGTCATGGACCTTGCCGCTGGTGGCGCGGAACTGCACCTCCATGGTCAGCGGGCCGCTGCCGGCGCGGGTGGCCTCCAGCACCTGGTGGCGCTGCTCGGGGTTGACCCACAGGCCCAGCTCGACACTGGTCTTGCCGACCACGTGGGCGCCGGGCCAGCCGAACATGTCTTCGAAGTGCTGGTTGACCTCGATGATCAGGCCGTCATGGCGGCGGGTGAGCAGGATGGCGTTGGGGCTGAGGTGGAAGAGGGTGGCGAAGCGCTTTTCCGAGTTGATCAGTGCGGTTTCCCGCTCGCGCTGGCGGGTGATTTCGCGGATCACCCCGATCATCTGCCGCCGACCGTGGACGTCGTGGGTCAGGCTGCCGTTGATCTCCAGCCAGTGCACGCTGCCGTCCGGCCAGCGGATGCGGTGGCGCATGGCCTGCTCGATGGGTTCGCCATTGACCACGGCCTGGAACGCCTGGCGCGTGCGGGCACGGTCTTCATCGGGCAGCAGGTCGAGGTAGTCGACATCGTTGGGCAGTGGGCGCTGGGGGTCGAAACCGAACAGCGCCTGGGTGCCCCGTGACCAGCTGACCCGGCCGCTCTCGATATCCCAAAGCCAGGCGCCCAGCTTCGCGCCGTTGAGTGCGGCCAGCAGTTGCGGGGCATTCTGCCAGGCCTGCTCCGATTCCTGGGGATCGACCGCAGGGATGCGCGGCAGGCGCGGAAAGCGGTTTGCTGATTTGGGCATCGGTACCAGACCTTTGGCGGATGTCGCGTCCTTGGGAAGTGTACTGCCGTACTGACGACCGGTCAGGCGGGCCCCGCGTGGCTGTCGAGCAGGGCCATGAAGGCCCTGGCCGCGTTCGATAGCGTGCGTTCTGTGTGCAAAATGTAGCCTAGCTGGCGCGACAGCTGTATGCCGGGCAGGGCGATGGACGCCACCTGCTCATCCAGCATAGTACGCGGCAGCACACTCCACGCCAGGCCGATGGAAACCATCATCTTGATGGTTTCCAGGTAGTTAGTGCTCATGGCGATATTCGGCGTCAGGCCCTGGCTTTCGAACAGGCGCTGGACGATGTGATGGGTGAAGGTGTTACCGCCGGGGAAAACCGCCGGGTGTCGGGCCACGTCGGCCAGGCTGACCTGGCCGCTGCTGGCCAGCGGGTGTTCGGGCGCGGCGACGAAGTCCAGGGCGTCCTCCCAGACCGGGGTCGCCCTGACCAGGTGATGCGGCTCGGGAGCCAGGGTGATCACGGCAATTTCGGCGCGGCCATGGAGGATTTCATCGTAGGCGGCTTCCGAATCCATGAACTGGATATCCAGCGCCACTGCCGGGTGTAGCCGGGTGAACGCCCGCAGCACCGGTGGCAAGCGGTGCAGGCCAATATGGTGGCTGGTGGCCAGGGTCAGGCGACCGCTCACCTCCCCGGTCAGGTTGGTCAGCGCGCGGCGAGTATCATCGAGCACGTTGAGGATCTGATAGGCACGGGGCAGCAGGGCGCGGCCGGCTTCGGTCAGGCTCACTTCCCGCCCCAGCCGGTCGAACAGGCGTACGTCCAGTTGCTGCTCGAGCCCGGCGATGCGTTTGCTGATGGCCGGCTGGGTCAGGAACAGGCGTTCAGCCGCGCCAGAGAAGCTGCCGGTTTCGGCAATCGCGATAAATGCGCTGAGGTTGGCCAGGTCCACGATTCAGATTCCTGATGGTTATGCAAAGCATGAAAATTATGAATTTGAGTTATTCAATCTATCGCCATAGCATCGTCCGTACAAGCCAAGGGGTCTTTGGCATAGAAAGACGCTGATGAGGAACAGTCTGATGGCTGGCAAAACGCTCTACGACAAACTCTGGGAAGCCCATGAGGTCAAGCGCCGCGATGACGGCTCGTCCTTGATCTACATCGACCGCCACATCATCCACGAAGTGACGTCGCCCCAGGCCTTCGAAGGCCTGCGCCTGGCCAATCGCAAGCCGTGGCGCATCGATGCCAACATCGCCACGCCCGACCACAACGTGCCGACCACGCCAGAGCGCAAGGGCGGTATCGAGGCCATCGTCGACCAGGTGTCGCGCCTGCAGGTGCAGACCCTCGATGAAAACTGTGACGAATACGGCATCGTCGAATTCAAGATGAACGACGAACGCCAGGGCATCGTCCACGTCATCAGCCCCGAGCAGGGCGCGACCTTGCCGGGCATGACCGTGGTCTGCGGCGACTCGCACACCTCCACCCACGGCGCCTTTGGTGCCCTGGCCCACGGCATCGGTACCTCCGAGGTCGAGCACGTGCTCGCCACCCAGTGCCTGGTCGCCAAGAAAATGAAGAACATGCTGGTGCGCGTCGAGGGCCAATTGCCTGTCGGCGTCACCGCCAAGGACATCGTCCTGGCCGTGATCGGCAAGATCGGTACCGCCGGCGGCAACGGCCATGCCATGGAGTTCGCCGGCAGCGCCATCCGCGAGCTGTCGATGGAAGGCCGCATGACCATCTGCAATATGTCCATCGAAGCCGGCGCCCGTGTGGGCCTGGTGGCCACCGATGCGACCACCGTCGCCTATGTCGAAGGCCGCCCGTACGCACCGAAAGGCGAGCAGTGGAAGCAAGCGGTCGAGTCGTGGAAAGACCTGGTATCGGATGAAGACGCCGTGTTCGACACCGTGGTCGAGCTGGATGCCAGCCAGATCAAACCGCAAGTCAGCTGGGGCACCTCGCCCGAGATGGTCCTGGCCGTCGATCAGCGCGTGCCGGACCCGGCCGCCGAGGCCGACCTGATCAAGCGTGGCTCGATCGAACGTGCCTTGAAGTACATGGGGCTCAGTGCCAACCAGGCGATCACCGATATCCAGCTGGATCGCGTGTTCATCGGCTCGTGCACCAACTCGCGCATCGAAGACCTGCGCGCCGCGGCCGAAATCGCCAAGGGGCGCAAGGTCGCCTCCAGCGTCAAGCAGGCGATCGTCGTGCCGGGCTCGGGCCTGGTCAAGGCCCAGGCCGAGCGTGAAGGCCTGGACAAGATCTTCCTCGAAGCCGGCTTTGAATGGCGTGAGCCTGGCTGCTCGATGTGCCTGGCGATGAACCCGGATCGCCTGGAGAGCGGCGAGCACTGCGCGTCTACCTCCAACCGCAACTTCGAAGGCCGCCAGGGCGCCGGTGGTCGTACCCACCTGGTCAGCCCGGCCATGGCCGCCGCCGCCGCGGTGACCGGCCACTTCATCGATGTCCGCGAGTTGATCCAAGGGAGCGCAGCATGAAAGCCTTTACCCAGCACACTGGCCTCGTTGCGCCGTTGGACCGTGCCAACGTCGATACCGACCAGATCATCCCCAAGCAGTTTTTGAAGTCGATCAAGCGCACCGGCTTTGGCCCCAACCTGTTCGACGAGTGGCGCTACCTGGACGTGGGCCAGCCCTACCAGGACAACAGCAAGCGCCCGGTCAACCAAGAGTTCGTGCTCAACCACAAGCGCTACCAAGGTGCCAGCGTGCTGCTGGCGCGTGAGAACTTCGGTTGCGGCTCCAGCCGCGAGCACGCGCCATGGGCGCTGGACGAGTACGGCTTCCGCAGCGTGATCGCGCCGAGCTTTGCCGACATCTTCTTCAACAACAGCTTCAAGAACGGCCTGCTGCCGATCATTCTCGATGCCGCTGAAGTCGACGAGCTGTTCAAGCAGGTCGAAGCCAACCCAGGCTACCAGCTGACCATCGACCTCGATGCCCAGGCCGTGACCCGTCCGGATGGCAAGGTGCTGAAGTTCGAGATCGACGCGTTCCGCAAGCACTGCCTGCTCAACGGCCTCGACGACATCGGCCTGACCCTGCAGGACAGCGACGCGATCAAGGCATTCGAAGGCAAGCACCGCGCCAGTCAGCCTTGGCTGTTCCGTGATGCCTGAATGATGTAACCGGGTTTGCTGGCCTCATCGCCGGCAAGCCGGCTCCCACAGGTACTGCACAGGTCTTGGAGCATGTGGGGTCGGTGTGGGAGCCGGCTTGCCGGCGATAGCGGCCGTAGAGTCAACCCAAAATCAAAAGGAATGCGCCCATGACCAGCACCACCCACACCGACGTGGTTCAGCGCCAGTTCGGCGAACAGGCCAGCGCCTACCTCAGCAGCGCCGTGCACGCCCAGGGCAGCGAATTTGCCCTGCTGCAGGCCGAGCTGGCCGGGCAGGGTGCGGCCCGGGTACTGGACCTCGGCTGTGGTGCCGGCCATGTCAGTTTCCACGTCGCGCCGCTGGTCGGTGAAGTGGTGGCCTACGACCTCTCGCAGTCGATGCTCGACGTGGTGGCCGCTGCGGCAGCCGAACGCGGCCTGGCCAATATCACCACCGAGCGCGGCGCCGCCGAACGCCTGCCGTTCGCCGATGCCAGCTTCGACCATGTGTTCAGCCGTTATTCGGCGCACCACTGGAGCGACCTGGGCCTGGCCCTGCGTGAAGTGCGCCGGGTGCTGAAACCGGGCGGGGTGGCGGCCTTCATCGATGTCATGTCGCCTGGCAGCCCGCTGCTCGATACCTACCTGCAGACGGTCGAAGTGCTGCGCGACACCAGCCACGTACGCGACTACAGCGCCGCCGAATGGCAGCGCCAGGTCAGCGAGGCTGGCCTGCATGTGCGCAGCCACACTCGTCAGCGCCTGCGCCTGGAATGGCACTCCTGGGTCGAGCGCATGCGTACCCCCGACCCACTGCGCGTGGCTATCCGCCAGTTGCAGCAAGCCATGGGCGAGGAAGTGCGGCAGTATTACCAGATTGAGGCCGATGGCTCGTTCAGCACCGATGTGCTGGTACTCTGGGCCGAACGCTGATTATTCACGACGGGGCCGAGGCGGCCGCGTCGCTTTGATGGATAGAGGAAAGCATGAGCAAGCAGATTCTGATTCTCCCAGGTGATGGCATCGGCCCGGAAATCATGGCCGAGGCGGTCAAGGTGCTGGAGCTGGCCAACGACAAGTTCCAGCTCGGCTTCAGCCTCGCCCACGACGTGATCGGCGGCGCTGCCATCGACAAGCACGGTGTGCCGCTGGCCGACGAGACCCTGGAGCGTGCACGCCAGGCCGACGCCGTGCTGCTGGGCGCCGTGGGTGGCCCGAAGTGGGACAAGATCGAGCGTGACATCCGTCCTGAGCGCGGCTTGCTGAAGATCCGTTCGCAACTGGGCCTGTTCGCCAACCTGCGCCCGGCCATCCTCTACCCGCAACTGGCCGATGCCTCGTCGCTGAAGCCGGAAATCGTCTCCGGCCTGGACATCCTCATCGTCCGCGAACTGACCGGCGGCATCTACTTCGGTGCTCCGCGCGGCCAGCGCGAACTGGAGGGTGGCGAGCGCCAGGCCTACGACACCCTGCCATACAGCGAAAGCGAAGTGCGCCGCATCGCCCGCGTCGGTTTCGACATGGCCCGCGTGCGTGGCAAGAAGCTGTGCTCGGTGGACAAGGCCAACGTCCTGGCGTCCAGCCAGCTGTGGCGTGAAGTGGTCGAGGACGTGGCCAAGGGTTACCCGGACGTCGAACTGAGCCACATGTACGTCGACAACGCCGCCATGCAGCTGGTGCGCGCGCCCAAGCAGTTCGACGTGATGGTCACCGACAACATGTTCGGCGACATCCTGTCGGATGAAGCTTCCATGCTCACCGGTTCTATCGGCATGCTGCCTTCGGCATCGCTGGATGCCAATAACAAGGGCATGTACGAGCCGTGCCACGGTTCGGCGCCGGACATCGCCGGGCAGGGCATCGCCAACCCGCTGGCGACCATCCTCTCGGTGTCGATGATGCTGCGCTACAGCTTCAATCAGCAGGCAGCGGCCGAGGCCATCGAGCAGGCGGTCAGCCTGGTCCTGGACCAGGGCCTGCGCACCGGTGACATCTGGTCTGCCGGTTGCACCAAAGTCGGTACGCAGGAAATGGGCGACGCAGTAGTCGCAGCGCTGCGGAATCTGTAATCTCTCTGGCCCGCCACCAAAACCTGGTGGCGGCCCACTTTTAGCAAAGGTGTAGTTGCGATGAAACGTGTAGGTCTGATCGGTTGGCGTGGAATGGTCGGTTCCGTGCTCATGCAGCGGATGCTCGAAGAGCAGGACTTCGACCTGATCGAGCCAGTGTTCTTCACCACCTCCAATGTGGGTGGCCAGGGTCCGAACGTGGGCAAGGATATTGCCCCGCTGAAGGACGCCTACAACATTGAAGAGCTCAAGACCCTCGATGTCATCCTGACCTGCCAGGGCGGCGACTACACCAACGAAGTCTTCCCCAAGCTGCGTGAAGCGGGCTGGCAGGGCTACTGGATCGACGCCGCCTCGTCGCTGCGCATGCAGGACGACGCCGTGATCATCCTCGATCCGGTCAACCGCAAGGTCATCGACCAGCAGCTGGATGCCGGCACCAAGAACTACATCGGCGGCAACTGCACCGTCAGCCTGATGCTGATGGGGCTGGGCGGCCTGTTCGAAGCCGGCCTGGTCGAGTGGATGAGCGCCATGACCTACCAGGCGGCCTCGGGTGCCGGCGCGCAGAACATGCGTGAACTGATCAAGCAGATGGGCGCCACCCATGCGGCCGTGGCCGATGACCTGGCCAACCCGGCCAGCGCCATCCTCGACATCGACCGCAAGGTTGCCGAAGCCATGCGTGGCGAAGGCTACCCGACCGAGAACTTCGGCGTGCCGCTGGCCGGCAGCCTGATCCCGTGGATCGACAAGGAACTGCCGAACGGCCAGAGCCGCGAAGAGTGGAAGGCCCAGGCCGAGACCAACAAGATCCTCGGCCGCTTCAAGAGCCCGATCCCGGTTGACGGTATCTGCGTGCGCATCGGTGCCATGCGTTGCCACAGCCAGGCGCTGACCATCAAGCTGAACAAGGATGTGCCGCTGGCCGATATCGAAGGCATGATCAGCCAGCACAACCCTTGGGTGAAGCTGGTGCCGAATCAGCGTGAGATCAGCATGCAGGAGCTGAGCCCTACCAAGGTGACTGGCACGCTGAATATTCCGGTTGGGCGTCTGCGCAAGCTGAACATGGGGTCGCAGTATCTGGGGGCCTTCACTGTGGGTGACCAGCTGCTGTGGGGCGCGGCCGAGCCGCTGCGTCGCATGCTGCGGATTTTGCTGGAGCGTTGATCGTTCTGGGGTGATTTGTGGTTTGAGAGAACCCGTGCCATGAGAGTGGTGCGGGTTTTTTATGGGGGCTGGGTTAGTTGTTGGTTTGTTGGTTTGTTTTGGAAGTTTTATGCGCATTCATTTGTGATGTCGACGCGTAGTCACCTTTCCGCCCTTACGGCGGCCTACTTTGGTCTTGGTGTATGGACCGGACACATGGTGGACACGTGTGCGGAGACATGGTGGACACTTTTCGGCAAGCAATCTGCCGGGAATACGACCATGCCTTGGAACGCGAGAGATGCCATGAGCTTGAGAGAAGAGTTCGTTAACCTGGCCAATCACCCGGACGCCAACATGAGGGAGCTGTGCCGCCGGTTCGGCATTAGCCCTCAGACGGGTTACAAATGGCTCAACCGATTTCGACAGGACGGCCTGCCTGGCTTGCAGGAGCGCTCTCGAAAGCCGGCCGTCAGCCCTCGCAAGACTCAGCCTGGGCTAGAAGAGGAAGTGATTGCCATCCGTAAGGAGCACTCCACGTGGGGTGGCCGAAAGATCAGTCATCTGCTTGATCAGCGAATCTGTGCCAGCACCGTAACCAATGTCCTGCATCGGCATGGATTGATCACCGCAGAGGCCTCTGAGGCTGCTAAACCATGGACACGCTTTGAGCGCGAAGCCCCAAATGATCTGTGGCAGATCGATTTTAAAGGCTTCTTCCAAACGGCCCAGGGACCTTGTTATCCGCTGACGCTGATTGATGACCACTCTCGCTTCAACCTTGTGATACAGGCCTGCGCACATCAGCGCACAGGGTTGGTCATGGAGCACCTGACCGATCTATTCAGCCGGTATGGACTGCCTGCGCAGATCAACGCGGATAATGGCTCGCCCTGGGGAGCACCAAGAAATCCTGGAGAACTCACACCGCTAGGTATCTGGCTGGTTCGCCTGGGAATTCGACTGACTTTCAGCAGGCCAGGCCACCCACAAACCAATGGCAAGGATGAGCGATTCCATCGGACGCTCAAGGCCGAGGTACTGACAGGGCGCAGCTTTCGGGATCTGCGAGAAGCGCAGGAAGCTTTCGACCTCTGGCGGGGCATCTACAACTACAAGCGTCCTCATCAGCAACTGGACTACAAAGTGCCGGCAGATCGCTACCAGATGAGCAGGCGGGCTTTCCCAAGCCGTCTACCGACCATTGAATACGGTCCCGACGATATTCTGGTGAAGCCCTACAGCAGTCAGTTCCGCTTCAAGAAGCGCTCATTTCGGATAGCGAAGGCGCTAGCGGGCTATGTGTTAGCGCTCCGCCGTAGCGATCAAGGAGCTGACCATTTTGATGTTTACTTCTGCCAACACAAGCTGCGAACCATCGACTTCAACAACCCCGACGGTAAGCGATAATGTGTCCACCATGTCCCCGCACAGGTGTCAACGATGTCTCAAGTCCATACATCTTGGCCAAAGTAGGCAAAGCCGCTCGCTCCCATCATACGGCCCCTACGCTGCGCTTCGGGGTCCCTTCGCTCCGGCGTCCTGCGGGCCCGCGCGGCCTCCGACTTGCTGCGCAAGTCTACATCTCGCGCCTTCGGCTGCGCCGAAGGGTGCTGCGCACCAGGGCCCTCCAGACGCCTACGCTCAGCCTCCTGAAGTCGCGAAGTTAGGGGCGGCGCCTGGGCTGGCGTTAGCTGTCGCTAGTTGGATTGGCTGGGAGCTCAGGATTGCAATCGCTGGCAAGCCAGCTCCCACAGGTTAGTGCGAACTTTCAGACTTGCGCTGTACCTGTGGGAGCCGGCTTGCCGGCGATAGGGCCCGAACAAACAACACGGAAACAACAGCCAAACCTAGTTAGCCGCATTACTGCTCTTGACCTGCTCTTGACCTGCTCTTGACCTGCTCTTGATCTGCTCTTGATCTGTTTTTGATTTTGCTTCTAAGCGCGCAATAGTCCAGGCAACACAAATTGCGACTTCAGGAGGCCGAGTGGAGGTGACTGTAGGGCCCTGGTGCGCAGCACCCTTCGGCGTAGCCGAAGGCGCGAGATGTAGACTTGCGCAGCAAGTCGTAGGCCGCGCGGGCCCGGAAGGCACCGGAGCGAGGGGACCCCGGAGCGCAGCGCAGGGGCCGTATGATGGGAGCAGGCGGCTTTGCCTACTTTGGCCAAGACCAAAGTAGGCCGCCGTAAGGGCGGAAAGGTGACTAAGCGTCGCCATCGCCAACGAATGCGCATACATCTATCAAAACCCACACTCTGAAAGCAGAAGCCGAAGCCAAACCTATCTCCCACCCCACAATCCAAGTAAAGTGCCGCTCCCCGCCGTACCCGCTGAACACAGAAGGAACCCCAGCCATGACCACCCCAGTAGATATCGCCGTAGTAGGCGCCACCGGCGCAGTCGGTGAAACCCTCGTGCAAATCCTCGAGGAACTGTCCTTCCCGGTGGCCACCCTGCACCTGCTGGCCAGCATGGAATCGGCGGGCAGCAGCGTCATGTTCGCCGGCAAGAAGCTCAAAGTCCGTGAAGTGGACAGCTTCGACTTCAAGCAAGTGAAACTGGTGTTCTTCGCCGCCAGCCCCGCCGTCAGCCGTAGCTTCGCACCCAAAGCACAGCAAGCCGGCTGCACCGTGATCGACCTGTCCGGCGTGCTGGACGGGGCCGTGGCGCTGGTGCCGGAAGCCAACGCCGAGCGCATCGCCGACCTGCCGCAGCCAGCCCTCATCACCAGCCCCTGCGCAGGCGCGGTGGCACTGGCCGTGGCGCTGGCGCCCCTCAAGGGCTTGCTCGACATCGAGCGCGTTCAGGTCAACGCTTGCCTGGCCGTTTCGGCCCAGGGCAGGGAGGCGGTCAGCGAGCTGGCCCGGCAAACCGCCGAGCTGCTCAACGCCCGCCCGCTGGAGCCGCGCTTCTTCGACCGCCAGGTGGCCTTCAACCTGCTACCGCAGGTCGGTGCGTCCGACGAGCAGGGCCATACCGCCGTCGAGCGGCGCCTGGTCAGTGAGCTGCGCCAACTGCTGGGCCTGCCTCAATTGAAGATTTCCGTGTCCTGCATTCAAGTCCCGGTGTTTTTCGGCGATAGCTTCAGTGTGGCGGTGCAGAGCCGTCGCCCGGTCGATCTGGGCGCTGTGAACACCGTACTCGAGGCGGCCGAGAGCATCGAACTGGTAGAGCCAGGCGATTATCCGACCCCGGTAGGTGACGCAGTGGGCCAGGACGTGGTCTATGTTGGTCGTGTACGTCACGGGATAGATGAGGATGAACAGCTCAACCTCTGGCTGACCACCGACAATGTGCGCAAAGGCGCGGCACTCAACGCCGTGCAGGTGGCGCAATTGTTGATTAAACACATGGCGTAAAAGATACTGACCAGCAATTTTGTCCTGCACCACAACAGGGTTTTTGGGACGGTTCTTACAAGGGAAGAGTTCATGCTTCGAATTCGCAAACTGGTACTGGCCATCGCGGCAGCCTCGGCGCTGTCGTCCGGCGTGGCGAATGCCTTGGGGTTGGGGGAGCTGGCCCTGAAGTCGGCACAGAACCAGCCACTGGATGCCGAGATCGAACTGCTCGACGTGCGCGACCTCACCGCAACCGAGATGGCGCCAAGCCTGGCGTCGCCGGAGGAGTTCGCCAAGGCCGGGGTGGCTTACCCGACCTACCTCGAAGACCTGACCTTCACCCCCGTGATCAACCCCAATGGCCGCAGCGTGTTGCGCGTCACCTCCAGCAAGGCGTTGCCGGAGCCGGTGGTCAAGTTTCTGGTCCAGGTGATGTGGCCGCAGGGGCGTCTGCTGCGCGACTACAACGTGCTGCTCGATCAGGCCAAGGCCCAGGGCAGCCAGCCCTCCCAGGCCAACATCAACCCAGCGCAAAGCTCCGGCAGCTACACCACCAAGCGTCGTGACACGCTGTGGCAGATTGCTGCGCGCAATACCCAGGGCGGCTCGGTCCAGCAGACCATGCTGGCGATCCAGGCGTTGAACCCGGATGCGTTCATCGGCAACAACATCAACCAGCTCAAGACCGGGCAGGTGCTGCGCCTGCCCGATCAGCAGCAGGTACAGAGCATTGCCCAGGGCGAAGCCAACCGTGAAGTGGCCGAGCAGTACGCCGCCTGGCGTGAAGGCCGACGCCTGGGGCCGCGCGCCCGCCAGTTGGACGCCACCCGTCGTGGCCAGGCCGGCGAGGCCCCGGCGCGTATCGCCCAGGGCGACAACCTGCGCCTGGTGGCCCCCGGCGGCAAAGGCGCCGCTGGCCAGGCCAAGGCACTGAACGACAAGCTTGCCGTGGCCCAGGAAAGCCTGGACACCAGCCGTCGCGACAACGACGAGCTCAAAAGCCGCATGGCCGATCTGCAGAGCCAGCTGGACAAGCTGCAGCGGCTGATCGAACTGAAGAACGACCAACTGGCACGCCTTGAAGCTCAAGGTGCGGCACCGCAGGCACAGCCAGGCGAACCTGCCCCCGCGCAGCCAGCCCTCAACGCCCAGTTGACGCCCGCCGAACCTGTGGTGGCGCCAGCACCTGCTGCGGTCGATACCGCGCCGGCAACCACACCGGCCACCAGCGAAGCACCTGCTGCCCAAGAGCAGGGCGCGCTCGATCAACTGATGGGCAATCCGCTGCTGCTGGGGCTGATTGCCGGCTCGGCGTTCCTCGCCCTGTTACTGTTGCTGCTGCTTTTGGCGCGCAAGCGCAAAGCCCAGCAGGAAGCTGAAAAACACCTGCGTATGGCTCGCGCCCTGTCCGAAGAGGGCGACCGTGCCCCGGACCTGGACCTGCCGCCGGACAGCTTCGACGGCCTGGACGTCTCGGCGCCCAGCGTCACCCTGTCGCCTGCGGTGGTCGCCGCCTCGGCGGCGGCGGCAACGGCTGCCGAGATACCTGCGCCTGCGCCAGCGCCTGCCGCGCCCGCAGTGGACCCGCGCGCCGCGCTGTTCGCCGAGGTAGATGAGAGCCTGGCCCGTGGTCGCCTGAACCATGCCGCCGACCTGCTGGAAGCCGCCGTCGCTTCCGAGCCGCAGCGCAGTGACCTGCGCCTGAAACTGATGGAAGTGTATGCCCGTCAGGGTGACCAGGATGCCTTTGCTGGCCAGGAGCGCAAGCTGGCGCCGGGCGAGCAGAACCAGGCCGAAGTCGCTTCGCTCAAGGAGCGCTTCCCGGCGATGCTCGGCGTCGCAGCGGTGGCGGCTGGCGCCGCAGCCTTGGCTGCCGAGCTGGACGAACAGTACGTTCAGGACCTGTTGCAGGACCCGGCGCCGGCTGCCGTCGAAGCCGAGCCTGAGCCGGCAGTGGAGCCCGAGGCCGTTGCCGAAGCCTTCCAGGAGCCAGAGCCAGAGCCTGAACCGGCCCCGGTTGCTGAAGACGACCTGGACAGTGCCTTCGACTTGAGCCTGGGTGATGACCTGCCGGAAGAAGACCCTCTCGATCTGACTTCACTGGAAGAGGCGGTGTCGGCTGCCGCGCTACCTCAGGCCGATGCTGCGCCTGCCGTCAGCGAAACCGATGCCGACGATGATTTTGAAGCTCTGTTGGCTCAGGCGCAGGCTCAGGCACCGGAGCAGCCGCAGGCCCTCGATGACCTGGCCGATTTCGACCTTGATGTGGGTGAGCCAGAGGCCTTGGCCAGCAGCGAGGAGCCGGCGGTGGATGTGGCGGCCGAGTTGGCGGCCTTCGAAGCCATGCCCGAGTTCGACCCGATTTCCGAGCTGGAGCTGCCGGACGACTTCGACCTGTCGCTGTCGCTGGATGACGACTCGCCGGCGGCGCAGAAATTTGCTTCCGAACTGGACGACGTCAACGCCGAGCTCGACAAGCTGTCGCAAAGCCTCGATGCGCCAGACAATGCGCCAAGCTTCACCGCCGAAGACGCCGCCCAGGAGCCGGAGCCGCTGGATGACCTGGACTTCGATTTCTTCTCCGGTACCGACGAAGTGGCCACCAAACTGGATCTGGCGCGTGCCTACATCGACATGGGTGACCACGACGGCGCTCGCGACATCCTTGACGAAGTGGCCAAGGATGGCGATGAGAACCAGCGTCAGGAAGCCAACGAGATGCTCTCGCGCCTGGTCTGATCGCTGAATCGATCGCGGGGCAAGTCGCATCGGCGCACCGCCGCTCCCACAACAGCCCTGTAATGAGGGGCGCGTGGGAGCGGCGGTGCGCCGATGCGACTTGCCCCGCGATCGTTTCGGCCAGCATGCGGTTTACCGCTATACTGCCTGCCTTTTTGTTACATCATCAGGTTTCACGTTCTTGGACATCATCGACAACGCCGCCGCCGAATCAGCGGCCGAAGGCTTCACCCGTATCGCCCTGGGCGTGGAATACAAAGGTTCGCGCTACCGCGGCTGGCAGCGCCAGGCCAGTGGTGTGCCCAGCGTCCAGCAAGCGCTCGAGCAGGCGCTGTCGAAGGTGGCCAATGAACCGATCAGCGTGATCTGTGCCGGGCGCACCGACGCCGGGGTGCATGGCTGCGGGCAGATCGTGCATTTCGATACCCAGGCCGTGCGCGATGAACGCGCCTGGACCCTGGGCACCAACTTCAACCTGCCCCACGACATCAGCGTGGTCTGGTCCAGGCCAATGCCTGCGGATTTCCATGCCCGCTTCAAAGCCAATGCGCGGCGCTACCGCTATGTCATCTACAACGACCCGATCCGTCCGGCCCACCTTGCCGAGGAAGTGACCTGGAACCATCGGCCGCTGGATGTCACGCGCATGGCCGAAGCCGCACAGTACCTGCTCGGCACCCATGACTTCAGCGCCTTCCGCGCCAGCCAGTGCCAGGCCAAGTCGCCGGTCAAGCACATCCATCACCTGCGCGTTACCCGCCATGGCCAGATGATCGTGATCGATGTGCGTGCAACCGCCTTCCTCCATCACATGGTGCGCAACATCGCCGGCGTGCTGATGGCCATCGGTACCGGCGAACGCCCGGTGGAATGGGCTCGCGAGGTGCTCGAGGGGCGTGATCGCCGCGCGGCGGGGGTGACCGCGCACCCTTATGGGCTGTACCTGGTGAAGGTGGAGTACCCGCCCGAGTACGAGCTGCCGCAGCGTTACATCGGCCCACACTTTCTCACCGGTTTCGAGGCGTTGCTGGACTGACGGAGCAAAGGTCATTTGCTACCATCGGCGCTTTCATCGATCACTCAAGGTTCGCTGTCCATGAGCAAGGTTCGCAGCAAGATCTGCGGGATTACCCGCATCGAGGACGCCCTCGCCGCTGTCGAGGCCGGCGCCGATGCCATCGGCCTGGTGTTCTATGAAAAAAGCCCACGTGCCGTGGACGTACGCAAGGCCCGGGCGATCGTCGAGGCCTTGCCGCCCTTCGTGACGACCGTAGGCCTGTTCGTCAATGCCTCGCGCTGCGAGCTGAACGAGATCCTCGAAGTCGTTCAACTGGACCTGCTACAGTTCCACGGCGATGAGAGCCCGGCTGATTGCGAGGGTTACCATCGCCCCTGGATCAAGGCCCTGCGTGTACGGCCCGGCGATGACCTCGAGGCGGCCTGCAAGCACTACGCCGGCGCCCGCGGCATCCTGCTGGACGCTTATGTGCCCGGCATCCCGGGGGGAACCGGCGAAGCGTTCGACTGGTCTTTGATACCGCAACACCTGAGCAAACCGATCATCCTGGCTGGCGGCCTGTCGGCCGATAATGTCGCCGAGGCCATCCGTCAGGTGCGCCCGTACGCGGTGGATGTCAGTGGCGGCGTGGAGCAGGCCAAGGGCATCAAGGATGCCGTGAAGATCGAGGCCTTCATGCAGGCAGTGCGCCAGGCGTGATGGTGGATGTGACGGCTGGCCGCGCGCCATCGTCCATAGGTTTCGCAGCCCGATGCTGCCAGGCCGCGCCTGCAAGGCAGCGGCTCAGGCCATCGGCGTAATTATTGGAGGTGGGGCGGTACATGGCGCAGTCATGGCCGGCCCATCGTCGTTTCAAAGCAGAATTTGAGCTCAAGGGCAGGGTGGGGCAGGCAATGCCTCCCGCCCGCCATTACTGGAGAAAGAAAGCATGAGCAACTGGTTGGTAGACAAACTGATCCCTTCGATCATGCGTTCCGAGGTGAAGAAGAGCTCGGTGCCCGAAGGGCTGTGGCACAAGTGCCCGTCCTGCGAGGCCGTGCTTTACCGTCCGGAGCTGGAAAAGACCCTCGATGTCTGCCCCAAGTGCAACCACCACATGCGCATCGGCGCACGTGCGCGCATCGACATCTTCCTCGACCAGGACGGCCGTGCCGAACTGGGTGCCGACCTGGAACCGGTCGATCGCCTGAAGTTCCGTGACGGCAAGAAGTACAAGGACCGCCTGACCGCTGCCCAGAAGCAGACCGGCGAGAAAGACGCACTGATCTCCATGAGCGGTACCCTGATGGGCATGCCGATCGTGGTCAGCGCATTCGAATTCTCCTTCATGGGTGGTTCGATGGGTGCCATCGTCGGCGAACGCTTCGTGCGCGCTGCCAACTACGCCCTGGAGAACCGCTGCCCGATGGTGTGCTTCTCCGCCTCCGGTGGTGCGCGCATGCAGGAAGCGCTGATCTCGCTGATGCAGATGGCCAAGACCTCGGCGGTGCTGGCGCGCCTGCGTGAAGAAGGCATCCCGTTCATTTCGGTGCTGACCGACCCGGTCTATGGCGGTGTTTCCGCCAGCCTGGCAATGCTCGGCGACGTGATCGTCGGCGAGCCCAAGGCACTGATCGGTTTCGCCGGCCCGCGGGTCATCGAGCAGACCGTGCGCGAGAAACTGCCAGAAGGCTTCCAGCGCAGCGAGTTCCTGCTGGAGCATGGCGCCATCGACCTGATCATCTCCCGTGACCAGTTGCGTCCGCGCCTGGCCCGCCTGCTGGCCCAGATGACCGGCCAGGCAACCCCGGCAGAAGCCCGTGAGGCGGCTGCGGTAGCGTGATGAGCCAGCGCAACCTGGGCGAGTGGCTCGCCTACCTCGAACAGTTGCACCCTACGGCCATCGACATGGGCCTGGAGCGTTCCCAGCGGGTGCTGGCGCGCCTGCAGTTGGGCAAGCTGGCGCCTCGCGTGGTGACGGTCACCGGCACCAACGGCAAAGGCTCCACCTGTGCTTTCGTGGCCTCGCTGCTGCGCGCCCAGGGGCTCAAGGTCGGGGTTTACAGTTCACCGCACCTGTTGCGTTACAACGAGCGCGTGCTCATCGATGGCGTCGAAGCCAGCGATGAGCAGCTGTGCGAAGCCTTTGTCGCCGTCGAGGCGGCACGCGGCGATACCTCGCTGACCTATTTCGAGATGGGTACCCTGGCGGCGTTCTGGCTGTTCAGCCAGTCGCAACTGGATGCCGTGGTGCTCGAGGTAGGCCTGGGCGGCCGGCTGGATACGGTCAATGTGGTGGATGCCGACATTTCGCTGGTCACCAGTATCGGTGTCGATCATGTCGACTACCTGGGGAACACCCGCGAATTGGTGGCCTTCGAGAAGGCCGGGATCTTCCGCCAGGGCAAACCGGCCCTGTGCGGTGACCTGGATCCGCCGCAACCCTTGTTGGACAAAGCGAGCGAGCTGGCTTGCCCGTTGTTCCTGCGCGGGCGCGACTTCGACCTGGCCAGTACCGACGACCACTGGCATTGGCGCGGCAGCAAGGCCGATGGAACGCAGCTTGAGTTGCGCGACCTGCCGTTGCTCGACCTGCCCATGGAGAACGCAGCGCTAGCCCTGCAGGCTTTTGCGCTGATGGGCCTGCCGTGGGATGAGGCACTGGTTAAGCAGGCGCTGCTGGACACCCGTATCACCGGTCGGCTGGATCGGCGCTCGCTGGTATTCAAGGGCAAGCGCGTTGAGTTGCTGCTGGATGTGGGCCACAACCCGCATGCGGCCGAGTATTTGGCGCGTCGCCTGGCGGCCCGCCCGCCGAAGGGTCGGCGCCTGGCTGTTTTCGGTCTGTTGGCCGACAAGGATCTGCAGGGCGTAATCGAGCCTTTGCAGGGATTGGTCGGGCATTGGGCTGTGGCTCCGCTGGATACGCCGCGCAGCCGCCCGGCTGAGGAACTGGCCAAGGCCTTGACGAACCTCGGTGCGACAGTGAAGTCTCACCCCAGCGTCGATGCTGCCCTGGAAGGGCAGTGCGCCCAGGCGACGGCGGATGACCAGATCCTGCTGTTCGGTTCGTTTTTCTGCGTCGGCGAGGCCCTGGCCTGGCTTGAACGGCAGGCCCCAGAGGATGGAGTAGATGGCAGTGCTGGATAAAGGGATGAAGCAGCGCATGGTCGGTGCGCTGGTGCTGGTGGCGCTGGCGGTGATCTTCCTGCCGATGCTGTTCACCCGCGAGGACGAGATGCGTCAGGTGCGCGTCGAGGCGCCCCAGGCGCCAGCCATGCCGAGCTTGCCTCAGGTGCAGGTCGAGCCGGTGCAGGTGCCGGAGCCGCAACCATTGCCGGAGCAGGTTGATCCAGCGCCGGTGGTGATCGATGAATCGACGGCGCCAGTGACCACGCCAAGCCAGCCTATCGCGCCCGCGCCTCAGGCCCAGGTGGCTGTTGCGCCCAAGCCGCAGACGCCGGTGCCGACGCCAAAGGTTGAAACTCGTCCAGCACCTGCGCCCGCACCTGCTCCGGCAGTCACGGCGGCGGCGAGCAAGCCGGCCGCGCCAGGCAAGATCGACGTCAACGGCCTGCCGGTGAGCTGGTCGATCCAGCTGGCCAGCCTGTCCAACCGCGCTGGTGCCGAAAAACTGCAAAACACCCTGCGTAGCCAGGGCTACAACGCCTACATCCGTTCGGCCGGTGGCATGAACCGGGTGTATGTGGGGCCGTTGATCGAGCGCGCCGAGGCCGAGCGCGTGCGTGACGTGATCAATCGCCAGCAGAATCTCAAGGGGATTCTGGTGCGCTTCCAGCCGGAGCGCGGCTGAAACCATCGCGGGGAAGTATCAGCGGCGCACCGCCGCTCCCACGGGTATTGAGGGTTGTGCAATCCCTGCGGGAGCAACTGTCTGCTGTTGCCTGTGCTGGCCTTATCGCTGGCAAGCCAGCTCCCACAGGTATGGCATTAGTCCTGAAGGTCATGTGACTCCTGTGGGAGCCGGCTTGCCGGCGATAGGGCCCAGGCAGGCGCTACGGCCCGAACGGCAAGGCGCAAAGCTGTCCCTGGAGTCAGCCTGCAGCCCTTCAAACACCTGACATTCCGCTTACCCCAAGCCCTCCGCTCTGGTAAAATGCGCCGCCTCAAACGTCGGCAGGCAGCACCGTGGCATTTACCTGGGTTGATTGGGCGATCATCGCGATCATCGCCGTTTCCTCACTGATCAGTCTCAAACGCGGCTTCGTCAAGGAAGCTCTGTCTCTGGTCATCTGGATTGTCGCCGGGGCGCTGGCCTGGATGTTCGGTGGCTCGCTCTCGGTCTATCTCGAAAGCTACATCCAGACGCCCTCGATGCGCACCATCGCCGGCTGCGCCATTCTTTTCGTCGCCACCTTGCTGGTGGGGGCAATGCTCAACTTCCTCATCGGCGAGCTGATTCGCGTGACCGGGTTGTCCGGCACCGATCGCTTCCTCGGCACGGCCTTCGGCGCCGCGCGTGGGGCCTTGCTGGTGGTGGTGGCTGTCGGGCTGCTCAGCCTGGGGCCGGTACAACAGGATCCGTGGTGGCAGGAATCACGCCTGATACCACAATTTCTATTGGTAGCCGACTGGTCGAAAAACCTGATTCTCGGGTTCACCGGCCAGTGGATGTCCAGTGGGGTCAGCGCACCCGTTGACCTTCCGTTCAAGGAACAGCTGCTCGGGCCTGCAAAGCCCTGAGCGCTATTCACTCAAGTTTCATCAAAGTAGGGGTTGCGTCGCATGTGTGGCATCGTCGGTATCGTCGGTAAGTCGAACGTCAATCAGGCGCTGTATGACGCGCTTACGGTCCTCCAGCACCGCGGCCAGGACGCTGCCGGTATCGTGACCAGCCATGACGGCCGGTTGTTCCTGCGCAAGGATAATGGCCTGGTGCGCGACGTGTTCCAGCAGCGCCACATGCAGCGCCTGGTCGGCAGCATCGGTATCGGTCATGTGCGTTACCCGACCGCCGGCAGCTCCACCTCGGCCGAGGCCCAGCCGTTCTATGTCAACTCGCCGTACGGCATCACCCTGGCGCACAACGGCAACCTGACCAACGTCGAGCAGCTGGCCAAGGAGATCTACGAGTCCGACCTGCGTCACGTCAACACCAACTCCGACTCCGAAGTGCTGCTGAACGTGTTCGCCCATGAGCTGGCGGTGCGCGGCAAGCTGCAGCCTACCCAGGAAGACGTGTTCGCCGCGGTGTCCCACGTGCACAGCCGCTGCGTCGGCGGTTACGCGGTGGTGGCGATGATCACCGGCTACGGCATCGTCGGTTTCCGTGACCCCAACGGCATCCGTCCGGTGGTGTTCGGCCAGCGTCACACCGACGAAGGCGTCGAATACATGATCGCCTCGGAAAGCGTCGCGCTCGACGTGCTCGGCTTCACCCTGATCCGTGACCTGGCGCCAGGCGAAGCGGTGTACATCACCGAAGAAGGCCAACTGTTCACCCAGCAGTGCGCGAACAACCCCAAGCTGCAGCCGTGCATCTTCGAGCACGTCTACCTGGCCCGCCCGGACTCGATCATCGACGGCGTCTCGGTGTACAAGGCGCGCCTGCGCATGGGCGAGAAACTGGCCGAGAAGATCCAGCGCGAGCGCCCGGACCATGACATCGACGTGGTCATCCCGATCCCGGACACCAGCCGCACCGCCGCGCTGGAGCTGGCCAACCACCTGGGCGTGAAGTTCCGCGAAGGCTTCGTCAAGAACCGCTACATCGGCCGTACCTTCATCATGCCCGGCCAGGCTGCGCGCAAGAAATCGGTGCGCCAGAAGCTCAACGCCATCGAGCTGGAATTCCGCGGCAAGAACGTGATGCTGGTGGACGACTCGATCGTGCGCGGCACCACCTGCAAGCAGATCATCCAGATGGCCCGCGAAGCCGGCGCCAAGAACGTCTACTTCTGCTCCGCGGCCCCTGCGGTACGCTACCCCAACGTCTACGGCATCGACATGCCGAGCGCTCACGAACTGATCGCCCACAACCGTACCACCGAACAGGTGGCCGAGTTGATCGGCGCCGACTGGCTGATTTACCAGGACCTGCCGGACCTGATCGAATCGGTCGGTGGCGGCAAGATCAAGATCGAGCACTTCGATTGCGCGGTGTTCAACGGTGAGTACGTCACCGGCGACATCGACGACGCCTACCTCGAGCGCATCGAGCAGGCCCGTAACGACCTGGCCAAGGTGAAGACCCAGGCAGTCAGCGCGATCATCGACCTGTACAACAACTGACTTTGGGAGCGACGGCATGACGGATCAATGGGATGCCGGGCGACTGGACAGTGACCTCGAGGGTGTCGGTTTCGACACCCTGGCGGTTCGC
Organism: Pseudomonas sichuanensis; assembly: GCF_024749065.1. Classification (NCBI taxonomy): domain Bacteria; kingdom Pseudomonadati; phylum Pseudomonadota; class Gammaproteobacteria; order Pseudomonadales; family Pseudomonadaceae; genus Pseudomonas; species Pseudomonas sichuanensis. The sequence goes on from NZ_CP087185.1 coordinate 1,773,229, forward strand.
GCCGGTCAGCACCGCACACCGGAGGGCGAGCACAGCGAAGCGCTGTTCCTGACCTCCAGCTATGTCTTCCGCACGGCCGCCGACGCCGCCGCGCGTTTCGCCGGCGAGACGCCGGGCAACGTTTATTCGCGCTACACCAACCCGTCCGTGCGCGCCTTCGAAGAGCGCCTGGCGGCAATGGAAGGTGCCGAGCAGGCCGTGGGTACTTCCACCGGCATGGCGGCGATCCTGGCCGTGGTGATGTCGCTGTGCAGTGCCGGCGACCACGTGCTGGTGTCGCAGAGCGTGTTCGGCTCGACCATCAGCCTGTTCGAAAAGTACTTCAAGCGCTTCGGCGTGCAGGTGGACTATGTGCCGCTGGTCGATCTGAGCGGTTGGGAGCAGGCCATCAAGGCCAACACCAAGCTGCTGATCGTCGAGTCGCCGTCCAACCCGCTGGCCGAGCTGGTGGACATCACCGCGCTGGCCGAGATCGCCCATGCCCGTGGTGCCATGCTGGTGGTGGACAACTGCTTCAGCACCCCGGCCTTGCAGCAGCCGCTCAAGCTTGGCGCCGACATCGTGTTCCATTCGGCCACCAAGTTCATCGACGGCCAGGGCCGTTGCATGGGCGGCGTGGTTGCCGGGCGCAGCGAACAGATGAAAGAAGTGGTGGGCTTCCTGCGCACCGCCGGGCCGACCCTCAGCCCGTTCAATGCCTGGATCTTCACCAAGGGCCTGGAGACGCTCAAGCTGCGCATGCGCGCCCATTGCGAGAGCGCCCAGCGCCTGGCCGAGTGGCTCGAGCAGCAGGACGGTGTGGAGAAGGTGCACTACGCCGGGCTGCCTAGCCATCCGCAGCATGAGCTGGCCAAGCGCCAGATGAGCGGTTTCGGCGCGGTGGTCAGCTTCGAGGTCAAGGGTGGCAAAGAGGGCGCCTGGCGCTTCATCGATGCTACTCGGGTGATCTCGATCACCACCAACCTGGGCGACAGCAAGACCACCATCGCCCACCCGGCCACCACCTCCCACGGCCGCTTGTCGGCGCAGGAGCGTGAAGCGGCGGGCATCCGTGACAGCCTGATCCGCGTCGCCGTCGGCCTGGAAGATGTGGCCGACCTGCAAGCCGATCTTGCCCGCGGTCTGGCGGCGCTGTGATCGACTGGAAGGGTGGCGAGCCTGGCCATAACGGCCGGGTGGCCCTGGTCACCGGTGCCGCGCGTGGCATCGGCCTGGGCATCGCCGCCTGGCTGATCTGCGAAGGTTGGCAAGTCGTCCTCAGTGACCTGGACCGCCAGCGTGGCGCCCGGGTGGCCAAGGCGCTGGGCGACAATGCCTGGTTCGTCAGCATGGATGTTGCAGACGAAGCCCAGGTCAGTGCCGGGGTGTCCGAAGTGCTCGGGCAGTTCGGCCGGCTGGATGCGCTGGTGAGCAATGCGGCCATCGCCAATCCGCACAACCAGACGCTGGAAAGCCTGTCGCTCAGCCAGTGGAACCGTGTGCTGGCGGTCAACCTCAATGGTCCGATGCTGCTGGCCAAGCATTGCGCACCGTACCTGCGCGCCCATGGCGGTGCCATCGTCAACCTGACCTCTACCCGTGCCCGGCAGTCCGAGCCGGATACGGAAGCCTACGCGGCAAGTAAAGGCGGGCTGATGGCACTGACCCACGCCCTGGCGATGAGCCTGGGGCCGGAAATCCGCGTCAATGCCGTCAGCCCCGGCTGGATCGATGCCCGTGACCCGTCGCAGCGTCGAGCCGAGCCCTTGACTGAGGCCGACCATGACCAGCACCCGGCGGGCAGGGTAGGGACGGTGGAGGACGTGGCGGCCTTGGTGGCATGGTTGCTGTCGCGCCAGGCGGGGTTCGTCACCGGCCAGGAATTCGTGGTCGATGGCGGCATGACCCGCAAGATGATCTACACCTGAGCGACAAGCTATTAGCTTCAAGCTGCAAGAAGGGACCGCGAGGTCCTTTCGTTGTTTCAGGGTTTCAAAAGGGTGTGCAGGCGACGTGCTTTTTTCTTGCCGCTTGCAGCTTCAAGCTAGCAGCTGCTTTTTCATCTTTTTTAAAAAAAATTCAATGGGGCTATTGACTTAGCATCGGTACCTGCGTAAATTTCGCGGCCTCAGCGAAGCAAACGCAACAAGCAACATCGCGGGGGTGATTAGCTCAGCCGGGAGAGCATCTGCCTTACAAGCAGAGGGTCGGCGGTTCGATCCCGTCATCACCCACCACTTCCTGAGAATGTTTCTGGTACAGGATGCTTCTAGCGAAGCTGAAAGTCAGAGAGGAACAGGACGCAAGTCCACACTGCGCGGCGGTAGTTCAGTCGGTTAGAATACCGGCCTGTCACGCCGGGGGTCGCGGGTTCGAGTCCCGTCCGCCGCGCCATTTTTCAGTATCAGATGGGTGCCTGGCACCGGTCTGAAGTCGAAGGCAAATATGCCTGAGGCTGATCCCAGTTTCAATCAGGTGCAAACCTGAACGATACGCAGCGGTAGTTCAGTCGGTTAGAATACCGGCCTGTCACGCCGGGGGTCGCGGGTTCGAGTCCCGTCCGCTGCGCCATCTTGTGTTTTGAACTCCTTGAACAGTTCGAAGCAAAACAAAAAAGGCGATCTCGCATCGCTTTTTTTGTGCCTGGCTTTCGCGTCCAAAACGCTTGAAAGCCTGGATCCCAGTTTCAATCGGGTGCAAGCCCGAGCGATACGCAGCGGTAGTTCAGTCGGTTAGAATACCGGCCTGTCACGCCGGGGGTCGCGGGTTCGAGTCCCGTCCGCTGCGCCATCTTCAGTTCTGAGCCCCTTGAACAGCTCGGAACAACAAAAAAGCGACCTTCGGTCGCTTTTTTCGTTTCTGGCGCTTGTCAGGTTGCCTCATTCAGAGCCTGAAATTACCGATCAACCCTTTCAGCTCGCCGCCCACCCGCTCCAGTTCGATAGACGCTTCCTCGATTTGCCGGCTGGCATCGAGAGAGTGGCCGGCGACATCGCGCACCCGCTCCACATTACGGCGAATGGCCACCACGACCGTGCTTTGCTGCTCGGTACTGGCGGCAATCTGCTGATTCATGCCTTGGATATCATCAACGCTGGTCGTGATGACCTGCAGGGCCTCGCTCGCCTGATTGGCAAGCTCAACGGTGGTGCTGGCCACGCGGCGGTTGCCTTGCAGGCATTCCACCGCCTGGCGGGCACCGTCCTGCAGGCGGGTGATCAGTGCTTCGATCTCGGCAGTGGAGCGCTGGGTACGCAGGGCGAGACCGCGCACCTCGTCGGCCACCACCGCGAAGCCGCGCCCGGCATCGCCGGCGCGGGCGGCCTCGATGGCCGCGTTCAGGGCCAGCAGGTTGGTCTGCTCGGCCACCGAGCGGATAACTGTCATGATGCTGCTGATCTGTTCGGCAGAGGCGCACAGCTGTTGCACGGCCTCGGTGCTGCTGCTGATGTCACTGGCCAGCTGGGCAACCTGGCTCTGGGTATTGCTGACCACCTGCTGACTGAGTTCGGCCTTGTCAGTGGCCTGGCGGGTCGCCTCGCTGGCCAGCGAACTGTTGTGCGCCACCTCCTGCACGGCGCAGGCCATCTGGCTCATGGCCGCCGCCACCTGGCGAGTTTCGCTCTGCTGGCTGGCGGCACCGCTGCTGGTGCGTTCGATCACGCAAGCCAGGGCCGCCGAGGCCTGTGAAAGCTGCTCGCAGGCCTGGCCGATCCGGCGCAAGATACCGCGCAAATTGGCGCTGCTGCGCTCAAGGGCCTGGAGCAGTTGGCCGAACTCATCGTGGCGTGGGCCAAGGTCATTGGCGCTCAGGTCGCCTTCGCCAATGCGCCGGGCCATGTCCAGTGCCTGTTGCAGGGGGGCGCAGATCTGCCGGATCAGCAGCCAGGCTACCAGGCAGGCCAGCAGCAATGTGCCGCAGAACACGGCAAGCATGAGGCGCGTGCGTTGGCCGAGCTCGGCGGCACTGACCTGGTTCTGCTGGGTGATCAGTTGGTTGATGTGTTCGATGGCCGCAAGCACTTGTGTGGTGAGCTGTTTGCCCGTGGAGCCGACCAGTGTCTCAGTACCTGCCTCGAGGCTGTGCTGCAGATCGCCCATGTAGTTGCCCATGATCTTGCGTGTGACGCCAAGATGGGTCTGCGCCTGGGGGGAGGGCATCTGCGTCAGATTCTCGTCGATCAGCTCGTTTACTTTTCGGTAGGCGTGGCGCAGGTTTTCCAGCTCTGCATGTTCACCGTTCAGCGCATAGGCCATCTGTGTGGCGCGGATGTCGTTGAGGTTGTCGAGAATGTAGTTGACCGAGACCAGGCGTTCAGCCCGATGGGTCAGGGTGCCGAGGGTGAAGATCGCGGTCAGGACGAGGAGGGCTGCCAGCAAGACCAGTGGGGAGAGGCTAAGCAAGAGTTTCAGGCGGACCGGCAGATTCTTCATCAGCGATTTCCTTGGGCATTCGAACGGGCGAATGAGTCTAGCGAGGGAATTTCCTTGTCTGGTTAGGAGGTTCTTGTGACTGGCGTACGAAAAATCGCTAATTATCGCGAGAAAGTTCCCAGCGCTTTGGTCGGCGTCATCCACGCCTTTACATGAACCTTGCGCAATGTTGGCCCTTTCAAGGTTTCGGTGGCTTGTGGATGTGTTGCACAATAGGCACCGTTCGATTTACCCGGAATTCACGATGTCCAGATCATCCGTCTACGGTGCGCTCGGGCTGGCCCTTGTGCTGGCGGGCGTATCCGGTTGCTCCTCGAAGAAGGCTACCGTGTACGAGCACGAGAACTTCGACGACTCGGGCACCTTCTCACGCAGTTTCCCGGTCAGCGAAGCGGGCTCCTGCGAAGCTGCCCGGCGTGCGCTGCTCAGCCAGGGCTACATCATCACCAGCAGCGATGCCAACCAGGTGGCCGGCAACAAGAGTTTTCAGCAGAGCGCCGAAAACCACATGCAGATCAGCTTCAACATCACCTGCGTGCCGGACATGAGCGACAAGCAGCGTTCGACCATGTTCGCCAACGCCCTGCAGGACCGCTACACCCTGAAAAAATCCAACACCTCTGCCAGCCTGGGGGTCGGGGTGCTGGGCTCGGTGTCGATGCCGATCGGCTCCAGCGACGACTCGATGGTCAAGGTCGCCAGCGAGACAGTGGCCGCGCCACAGTTCTACGAGCGTTATTTCGCCTTGGTGGAGGGCTACCTGCCGAAGCCGAAAAAGGTGAAGAAGGCCGATACCCCTGCCGAGCCGCCGAAAGTGGAGCAACCAGCGCCAGCCTTGGGGCTGCCCGAGCCTGCGCCAACTTCGCTGGCACCCGCCCAGCCAGAGGCGGCGCCGCTGGCGGCAAGCGCCCCGGTGGCCGCGTCTGCCGCAGCCCAGGCCAGCGCACCTGCCGCCCCTGAGCCGGCCCCCGCCGTGCCCGTTCACGAAGCGCCGGCAGCTCCGGTGGTGGATGACAGCCACGGTTCGCAACCGGTTGCACCGCCCGTCGAGGCGGCCCCGATCCAGGCCCTGCAGCAGCCTGCGCAGAGCGAAGCGGCACCGGCTTCGCCGTGAGCGGTCGCTAACTTCCCGCAGGCCTGCTACGTTTACCGTTCATGGGGCTGTAATGGCTCTGTCATTCGACCCGCTTAGGGTTTGTACGAAAAGTCGCCGAGCGGCGATCAGGCAAGGCGAAAACAGGCGAGGAAGCGGAGTTTGCTGGTTGCAAATGAGCATTCCGAGCCTGTTTTCAACGCAGCATGATCGTCGCGCAGGCACTTTCCGTACAAACCCTAGGGTGGCGGTGGATCCCATGAACGAAGAACGAGGAAGCAGGCAGATGGACGACTACCAGGAAGAATTGCTCGAATTCCAGGCTTATGAACTGGATGTGCCTGAGCCGGCGGACGACGCCACCGAGCTTTAACCCACCTGCCGCTGATGGCGGCGAAACTCCCCCGGCGTTACGCCCGTCCAGCGCTTGAATGCGCGCTGGAAGGCCTCGGCCGATGCAAACCCCAGCAGATAGGCGATTTCGCCGAAGGCCAGCTCCGTGTCGCGGATGTAGGTCTCGGCCAGGTCGCGGCGTGTATCGTTGAGCAGGTTGCGATAGCGCGTGCCTTCTTCGGCGAGTTTGCGCCGCAGGGTCCAGGTGGGCATCTGCAGGTGCTGCGCCACTTCCTCCAGATCCGGTTCGCGGCCGCCATTGAGCAGCGGCCCCAGCAGGTGGGTGATACGTTCGCCCAGGCTGCGTACCCGGGTGCGCTGGGCCAGTTCCGTTTCGCACAGCTGCAACAGGTGCTGCCAGGTGCTCGGGCAGTGTTGCGGGTTGGCCAGGGCCAGGGTGGCCTGGCCCAGGCGTAACTGGTTGGCTGCGGCGCCAAACTGCACGGTGGTGCTGCACAGGCGCTGGTATTGATCGGCATAAGCCGGCGCTTCGAACTCGATCTCCAGCCGCTCGGCCTGGATCGGCCTGCCGGCCAGGCTGGACAGTTGCGCCAGCCAGCCGCCGAGCAGCGAGTCGACCACGAAGCGGTTGTAGGCGTTGTACGGGCTGATGGAGTAGAAGCGCAGCCAGGCGCCTTGTTGGTCTTCATGAAAGCTCGACTGGCCACGGTAGTTGGCGGCATACAGCGGCTCGAAGCGCAGCAGCGTACGCGCGGCCTCGCCGAGGGTCGGCGCCTGGGCGGCGGTGACGCCGGCCAACCCGGCCTGGGCCAGGTGGCTGAGCTGGCCCATGTGCAAACCCAGGGCAGGCTCAGCGCTCAAGGCGATGGCGGCGTGGCCCAAGTGCATGTAGCGCGGAATCGACAGGCGCGCCCCGGGTTCGGCCAGGCGCCGATTATCCAGCCCATAACGCAGCAGCAGTGGCTGCGGATCGTGGCCGAGCTGGCCGAGCGCTTCGGCCAGGGGCTGGACGAAGCCTACCGACAACTCGCCCAGGCGCACGCGCTGACGGGGCATGGCGTTACAGCCACAGGTTGAGCAGGCGGGCGCCCTGGCTGGCGCTGCCCGCCCACAAGGTGCCGGCCTCGCTGGCAAAGCCCTGGCCGCCACCGCTCTGTTCCCAGAACTGCCCACGCATGAACACGCTCATGCTGGCGGCGCCGTCGCTGGCCGCCTGGGTCAGCCGTTGCCAGGCCTCCTGCTCGCTGACCTCGCCACGCTGCAACGGCAGTTCGGCCGCCGCGGCCTGGTGACGGTTGCCGCGCCAGGGCAGTTGCCAGCGCTGCTTGCCGCTGAGAAACACCGGGTTGGCGATCAGTTGCACCGACTGCCCGGCCAGCAGCCGGTAGTTGTCCGGGTACCAGCTGTCACTGCCGACCAGCACGCCCAGGCGCCCGGCGGGTGTCTGCAGCACCTGCAGCGGCTGCTGGCGGCCATGGTGGATGTAGCGGCGGGTTTCGCTGTCCGGGTAGCGCTGGTATTGCGGTTGCCCCAGCACGCTGCCGTCAGCGGCGAACACCAGGCTGCTGTTGAACAGCGGGCCGCTGCCGGCATGCAGCACGCCGTTCTTCACGTAAGGGGCGGGCAAGACAATCGAACCGGCCACCAGGGTGACCCCGAACTCCCGCGCCAGACCGCCGAACAGCTGCTGGTAATCGGCGGCCATCTGCGCGGCCTTCATGCGCAGGCGCGCATCGCTGCGCCGGTCGTCGCCGCTGGCCGACAACATCGCCAGGCCGTAGCGCAGCGGGTTGCTCAACTCCAGCCATTGCCAGGCCTCGCGGTCGCGGGTGGCCTGGTACAGCTCGTTCTTCTCGCCACGGGCCCACAGCCAGGTGCCGATATGCTCGGGCAGCACCACCACGGTACGGGCATTCACCAGGCCCTGGTCACGGGCCTGCTGCAGGTACGCCGACAGCTTGCGGTGCAGGCGTGCAAGGTTCTGGTAATCGCCTGGGTACAGCAGCGGTTCCACACCCAGGAGGTTGCCGTGCTCGCCCGGCACTCCCTGGTTGAGCGCCAGCTCGATACGCAGGTCGGACAGGTAGTGGCCTTCCGGTCGTTGCAGGGTCCAGAAGCCATAGCCGCAAAGGCCGGCGATGATGACCAGCGCCAGGGCGCCGGCTAGCAGTTTTCGCATGGAGCGGTTCAGCGCAGTGGGGAAAGAGGAGGTTAGGGTAAGCCTGCTGTGCAGCAGGATCAATAAGTTGTCAGTTTCGATCATTGAGCGCATTCAAACGCCTGTTTAATGTCGGTCACAGACAAACGACGGGGCCCGCCTTCGAGGTTCCCGCATTCCGTGATCACGCCACCTGTGGAGCTTATCCATGGCCAACACCCCTTATCCGCACCTGCTGGCCCCACTCGACCTGGGCTTCACCACCTTGCGCAACCGTACGCTGATGGGCTCGATGCACACCGGGCTCGAAGAGCGCCCGGGCGGCTTCGAGCGCATGGCGGCCTACTTCGCCGAGCGTGCCCGCGGTGGTGTCGGCCTGATGGTCACCGGCGGCATCGCTCCCAACGACGAGGGCGGGGTGTATTCCGGTGCGGCCAAGCTGAGCACCGAAGCCGAAGCTGACAAGCACCGGATCGTCACCGAGGCCGTGCATGCAGCCGGTGGCAAGATCTGCCTGCAGATCCTCCACGCCGGGCGCTATGCCTACAGCCCCAAGCAGGTGGCGCCCAGTGCCATCCAGGCGCCGATCAACCCGTTCAAGCCCAAGGAGCTGGACGAGGAGGGCATCGAAAAGCAGATCGCCGACTTCGTCACCTGTGCCAGCCTGGCCCAACGCGCCGGCTACGACGGCGTCGAAATCATGGGTTCGGAAGGCTACTTCATCAACCAGTTCCTGGCGGCCCACACCAACCACCGCACTGACCGCTGGGGCGGCAGCTACAAGAACCGCATGCGCCTGGCGGTGGAGATCGTGCGCCGGGTCCGCGAGGCGGTAGGGCCGAACTTCATCATCATCTTCCGCCTGTCGATGCTCGACCTGGTCGAGGGCGGCAGCAACTGGGAAGAGATCGTGCTGCTGGCCAAGGCCATCGAGCAGGCCGGCGCCACCCTGATCAACACCGGGATCGGCTGGCACGAGGCGCGCATCCCGACCATCGCCACCAAAGTGCCGCGCGCGGCATTCAGCAAGGTCACCGCCAAGCTGCGCGGCGCGGTGAGCATTCCGCTGATCACCACCAACCGCATCAACACCCCTGAGGTGGCCGAGGCCGTGCTGGCCGAAGGCGACGCCGACATGGTGTCGATGGCCCGGCCGTTCCTGGCCGACCCGGACTTCGTCAACAAGGCCGCGCAAGGCCGCGGCGACGAGATCAACACCTGCATCGGCTGCAACCAGGCCTGCCTGGACCACACCTTCGGCGGCAAACTGACCAGTTGCCTGGTCAACCCGCGTGCGTGCCACGAGACCGAACTCAACTACCTGCCAGTGCTCAACGTCAAGCGCATCGCCGTGGTCGGCGCCGGCCCTGCCGGCCTGGCTGCCGCCACCGTGGCTGCCGAGCGTGGCCACCAGGTGACCCTGTTCGATGCCGCCAGCGAAATCGGCGGGCAGTTCAATGTGGCCAAGCGTGTGCCGGGCAAGGAGGAGTTCTTCGAGACCCTGCGCTACTTCCGTAACAAGGTGAAGAGCACCGGCGTCGACCTGCGGCTCGATACGCGCGTCGATGTGGCGGCGCTGGTCGAGGGCGGTTTCGACGAAATCATCCTGGCCACCGGCATCGCACCGCGCACCCCGGCCATCCCCGGCATCGACAACGCCAAGGTACTCAGTTACCTGGACGTGCTGCTGGAGCGCAAGCCGGTGGGCGAGCGGGTGGCGGTGATCGGCGCCGGCGGTATTGGTTTCGATGTGTCCGAGTACCTGGTGCACAAGGGCGTGGCCACCAGCCAGGACCGCGAGGCGTTCTGGAAGGAGTGGGGCATCGACGGCCAGTTGCAGGCCCGTGGCGGCGTGGCCGGTATCAAGGCCGAACCGCATGCCCCGGCGCGCCAGGTGTACCTGCTGCAGCGCAAGAAAACCAAGGTCGGTGACGGCCTGGGCAAGACCACCGGCTGGATCCACCGCACGGGGCTGAAGAACAAGCAGGTGCAGATGCTCAACAGCGTCGAGTACCTGAGCGTGGACGATGCCGGCCTGCATGTGCGCGTCGGTGAAGGCGAGCCGCAGTTGCTGGCGGTGGACAATATCGTCGTCTGCGCAGGGCAAGACCCGCTGCGCGAGTTGCACGAAGGGTTGTTGGCAGCGGGGCAGTCGGTGCACCTGATCGGTGGCGCGGACGTGGCTGCAGAGCTGGATGCCAAGCGTGCGATCAACCAGGGGTCGAGGTTGGCCGCCGAGCTGTGATCCATCGCAATCGCGGGGCAAGCCCGCTCCCACGGGCTAGCGTGGGAGCGGGCTTGCCCCGCGATGCGTTTGTCCGGGCAACTGATAAACTCGCGCCATGCCCGAATTCTCCCTGCCCCAAGCCCCCCTGCAGCGCCTCGATCTGCCCTGGCTCCAGCATGCCGGTCTGGAGGCCGCCGTCCTGCGCCTTGACCTGATCGACCCACTGATCAGCGGCAATAAATGGTTCAAGCTGCGCCACCACCTGCTCGAAGCCCGGCAGGCCGGATCACCGGGCCTGATCAGCCTGGGCGGCAACCACTCCAACCACCTGCATGCCCTGGCCGCTGCCGGCAAGCGCTTCGGCTTCGCCACCGCCGGGCTGCTGCGTGGCCATGAGCAGGACACGCCGACCGTGCGCGACCTTCGGGCGCTGGGCATGCAGTTGCACTGGCTGGGTTACGCAGGTTACCGAGACCGGCACCAGGCGGGTTTCTGGCAGCCCTGGCAGGCCCGTTATCCGGGCTGGCACTGCGTCCCCGAAGGCGGCGGCGGCCCCGCCGGTGCCCAGGGCTGCGCGCTGATCGTCGAGCAGTGCCGGGCACAACTGGCCGCACTGGGTTGGCAGGACTACGACGCCTGGTGGCTGGCCGCCGGTACCGGCACCACCCTGGCGGGGCTGGTGTTGGCGGAGCAGGGCAGGCATGCGGTGCATGGTGCCCTGGCCGTGCCCCTGGATCATGGCGTGCCGCAAACCGTGGCGGCACTGGCTGGGCCGTACGGATACACGCTGCATGAAGCCAGCCGTGGCGGCTTCGCCCGGATCGACGACGAGCTGCTGGCGTTCGTCGCCGATAGCGAACGGCAGGCCGGCTTACCTCTGGAAGCCTTGTACACCGGCAAGGCGCTGCTGGCCCTGCGTGACCAGGTGGCGGCCGGGCGCTTCAAGCCCGGCACCCGCCTGGTGTTCCTGCACAGCGGTGGCCTGCAGGGGCGACGCGGTTACTTGTAGGGCAGCATGCGCAGCAGGGTGTTGTCGCGGCGCACGTAGTGGTGATACAGCCCGGCGAGTGCGTGCAGGCCGATCAGCCAGTAGCCCCAGCTGCCGATGCGTTCATGCCAGCCTTTGATGAACTTGGCCAGGTCCGGGTCCGGCGCGACGATGGCCGGCAGCTCCAGGCCATAGAAGGGGATCGGCTTGTCGGCGGCGCTGAGGATCGCCCAGCCGGCCAGCGGCAGGCCGATCATCATCAGGTACAGCAGCAGGTGCACCAGGTGCGACAACCCGGTCTGCCAGGCCGGTGGCTTGGGCACGATCGCTGGGGTGGGGCGCGACAGGCGCAGGGCCAGGCGCAGCCACACCAGCACGAACACGCTCAGGCCAAGCATGAAGTGCAAATCCTTCATCACATCGCGTTCGGCGCTGCCCTTGGGGAACAGGCCGCGCAGCTCGATGCAGGCGTAGACGGCGGCCAGCAGCACCAGCATCAGCCAGTGCAGGGTGATCGACAGCCGCGAGTAATGGGCTGCGGGGGTGGATGAAACCATGGTGGATCCTCGTCATCAGGTCTGGAAGGGCGCTCTTGATTGGCGCCTGCCCTCAACTTTAATCGCTGGCGTGAAAAACGGCTTGCTTCAGATCTATCAAGTGCAGCCGACATAGCGAACCAGGTGGTGGCCATGGGCCTGCGCCTGTTTTCTATCGCACAAGGATGATGTGTTCAATGAAACCCCTGATTACCGCCCCTCGGGCGGCGCTGTTGGCTTCCCTTTCCCTGCTGCTTGCCGGTTGTGAGCAAGCCCCGGCCGTCAAGACGCCGCCGGTTGCCCAGATGACCATTCCGCTGTGCGTCAACGACCAGTGCGCGGTACTGGATCAAAACGGCGCCTTTCGCGTTGGCCCCGACAACGACTACGACCTGATCTACACCCAGCCCTTCACCAATGCCTTCATCTTCGGCAAAGGCGACTACTGGAACCTGGCCAGTGGCGACGGCAAGCAGGTGCTGCGCGCCGAGCTCACCGATGAGGTCTTCCCCTTGACGCCGGGCCTGTTCGGCTTCGTGCGCGATGGCAAGTCCGGGGTGATGGACGAGCAGGGCAAGGAAGTCCTGCCGGCCGCGTTCGATAGCATTTATGTCGGTGGCGAAAATGACTTCATCGTCGTTGAGCTGGATGAGCGGCGCGGCATCCTTACGCCCAAGGGCGAGAAGGTCAGCGAAGCGGTGTTCGATTCGATGTACGTGCGCGACGATTTCGCCAAACGCGGCAACTGGGTGCTCGCCCAGAAAGGCAGTGAAAACTGGGGCTACAACCTGCAGACCAAGGTGCTGCGCAAGCTTGATTTCGACACCATTACCAGCGCGGCGGATGGTTTCCTGGTGGTCTCCCGCGAAGGGCAAGCCGGTGTCGGCCTGGCCAATGCCGCAGGCGATCTGGTGATCCCGCTCGGTAAATACTGGCTGGGCACTCCGGGCGCTGGCCTGGTGGGTTACCGCGATGGCTACGACAAACCCTGTGGTTATCTCGACTACCAAGGCAAGGTGATCATCGAGGCGCAATACCAGAGCTGCGAAACCTTCGGCAAGACCGGTGCCATGGTGCAGGTGCCACGCACCGAGGAAGATCGTGGCAAGGCCGGCATGATCGGCCACGACGGCAAGTGGCTGATCCAGCCCGAATACGATTCGGTCGGTGACGCAGGCCTCGGCCTGATGGGCATGAGCGGCCATCGCCCGGGTTTCAACCATATCGGCAAGCTGCAGAACGCCTTCCTGGCGACCTACGGCACCATCGACCTGGACCAGGGCAAAGTGCTGGTTCAGCCCACCTACCAGCAGATTGGCGTGATCACCCCCAAGCGCTTTGCCTTCACCGAACTGAAGTCGCCGCGCAAGACCGTGACGTTCCTCGGCATGCCGAGCGAGACCGCCACCGTGGGCCTGATGGACGAGCAGGGCAAGGTGCTGATCAAGCCTGAGCAGTTCGTGATGATCAAGCTGACGGCGGACGGGCACCATCTGGTGGCTTCCGAGGGCAGCACTTCGGACGCTTCGCGGGCGCTGTACGACCTCGACGGCAAGCTGCTGGTGCCGGCCAAATGGCAAGACCTGCAGGTTGACGAAGCAAGGGGTGCAATCTTCGGCTACCGGGTCGAGGGCAATGGCGACGACGCCGTGCGAACCCTGCGTGCCCTGTACCGCCTGGACGGCACCGTGGTGTTCGACACCAACCGTCTGCCGTGCGGTGCGGAGCAGGTAGTGGATGGCAAGGGCAAGGTGCTGTGGCCGCAGGATGCCCAGGCCCATTGCCCGGCGCCTGAGCCTGTGGCCGAGGCCTCCTGATCTTCCCTCGCGCCTGCCGGGCCTCTTCACGGATCAGCCGCTGAAGGGGCCTGGGCTCATCACCCAGGCAGGTGTGGCCAGCTGTCGGCCACCAGGAATACCCGCTCGACCTCTTCCCAGGCCCCGTCTGCCTGCTGCGCCATTCTGGCCAGCAGTTGTGCGGGTGCGTGGGCGTCCAGCCCCGCCAGCCACGCCTGGAATTGCGCTGCACTCAAGCAGTCCCCTGGCGCCAGGCGTGCCGGTGCCAGCCAGGCATGCCGGGGCAGGGGCTGCCAGCGCTGCGCCGGGTCGTTGGCCCAGTCTCGCCGGTGCAGCCAGCCGCCGCGCAGGTGTTCGGGGTTGCTGCCGGTGGGCGGTCGGGCTGCCGGGCCTGCCAAGGGATAGAACAGATAACCGCCGAGCCACAGGTGTGCCTGCACTTTGTCCACGCCCAGCGAGTCGAGCACCTGACGACTGTGCGGGCCACTCGACATGGGCAACTGGTGGTGCGCCAGGTGCGCCAGTTTCTGTCCCAGCCGGTCATGACAGCCAGGCCCAAGCCAATCGGCCGGGTCGCTGCCCTCACCCGTACTGGGCCCCAGGTAAAGCTTGATTGCCAGCTCCAGGTGATGATCGCCTTGGCGGTCGCGCAGCAGGATGTCCAGCTCGCCCAGGGTGTGCCCGCCATCGCGGATCGCCAGGTTGGCCGCCAGCAGCTCGATGCCGGGCGCCTGGCGCAAGGCGAACTGCCACAGCGCTTCGTAGTACAGCCCCAGCCGACGGCTGCTCAGGCGTGCCAGCCCTTCGAGCAACGGCGCCGGGGCCTGGTCGAGTGCGCGCAGCCAGTCGGCCAGGCGCGCCGGGTCGTCGGCCCAGCCGCTGGCGTGGAGCGGGTGGCGCTGTGGCTGCGGGGTGTCTTGCAACAGGGGCGGCGACAGGATCGTCCAGGCCAGGTCGCGCACCGCGGGGTGGCGCAACTGGCGGGGCAGGGGGGCGAGGTCGGCGAAGGGCATCATCCCGCGAGCATAGCCGGTTTGCCGCTGCCCGGTGCTTTCGCCCATAATCCCGGCATAGTCACCCCGCCGCAGAGCCTTGCAGGAGCACCATGGAGCAATTTCGCAATATCGGTATCATCGGACGCCTTGGCAGCTCCCAGGTGCTCGACACCATTCGCCGACTGAAAAAATTCCTCCTCGAGCGCCACCTGCACGTGATCCTCGAGGACACCATCGCCGAAGTACTGCCCGGCCACGGCCTGCAAACCTCCACCCGCAAGCTGCTGGGCGAGGTGTGCGACCTGGTCATCGTGGTCGGTGGCGACGGCAGCCTGCTTGGCGCCGCCCGCGCCCTGGCTCGGCACAACATTCCGGTGCTGGGCATCAACCGCGGCAATCTGGGTTTCCTCACCGATATCCGCCCCGATGAGCTGGAACAGAAAGTCGCCGAAGTGCTCGACGGCCACTACCTGGTAGAGAACCGCTTCCTGCTGCAGGCCGAGGTGCGCCGCCACCACGAGGCCATCGGCCAGGGCGATGCGCTCAACGATGTGGTGCTGCACCCGGGCAAATCGACGCGGATGATCGAGTTCGAAATCTACATCGACGGCCAGTTCGTCTGCAGCCAGAAGGCCGACGGCCTGATCGTCGCCACCCCCACCGGTTCCACGGCCTATGCGCTGTCCGCCGGTGGGCCGATCATGCACCCCAAGCTCGACGCCATCGTCATCGTGCCGATGTACCCGCACACGCTGTCGGGCCGGCCGATCGTGGTGGATGGCAACAGCGAGCTGAAGATCGTGGTGTCCAACGACCTGCAGATCTACCCGCAGGTCTCCTGTGATGGCCAGAACCACTTCACCTGCGCCCCCGGCGACACCATCACGGTGAGCAAGAAGCCGCAGAAGCTGCGCCTGATCCATCCGCTCGACCACAACTACTACGAGGTCTGCCGCACCAAGCTTGGCTGGGGCAGCCGCCTGGGGGGCAGGGACGACTGATGCTCGATCCGGCGCGCAGTTTCGACATCATCGGTGACGTGCACGGTTGTGCGCTCACCCTCGAGCGCCTGCTCGACGCCCTCGGTTACAAACGCATCGGTGGTGTATGGCGGCACCCACGGCGCCAGGCGCTGTTCCTCGGCGATATCGTCGACCGGGGCCCGCGCATTCGCGAAGCGCTGCACATCGTCCACGACATGGTCGAGGCCGGCCAGGCCTTCTGCATCATGGGCAACCACGAATACAACGCCCTGGGCTGGGTCACGCCGGCGCTGCCGGGCAGTGGCAAGGCCTACGTGCGCGAACACACGCCACGGCATGCCCGGCTGATCGACGAAACCCTCACCCAGTTCGCCCAGCACCCCGGCGACTGGCACGACTTCATCCAGTGGTTCTACGAGCTGCCGCTGTTCGTCGACGCCGGGCGTTTCCGCCTGGTGCACGCCTGCTGGGACCCGCAGTTGATCGAACCGCTGCGTAAGCAGTACCCCAACGGCTGCATCGACGAGCACTTCGTGCAGGCCTCGGCAGTGTCCGGCAGCTTCGCCGCTACCGTGTGCAATCGCCTGCTGCGCGGCACCGACATGCGCCTGCCGGACGGCCTGACGCTGACCGGCGGCGATGGCCTGACCCGCGCCTTCTTCCGCACCAAGTTCTGGGAAGAAGACCCGCAGACCTACGGCGATATCGTCTTCCAGCCCGACGCGTTGCCCGACGAGGTGGCGCGTGCGCCGCTCAGCCATCACCAGAAGAACGCCCTGTTGCGCTACACCGAGGACGAACCGCTGCTGTTCGTTGGCCACTACTGGCGCAGCGGCCGCCCGGCGCCGATCCGCGGCAACCTAGCCTGTCTGGACTACAGTGCCGTGCTGTACGGCAAGCTGGCCGCCTACCGGCTGGATGACGAAACCCGCATCGACCCGCACAAGTTCGTCTGGGTCGACGTCGAACGCCCACAGGCCAATCAATGAACGTGATCGAAGTGCTGCGCCTGCCGCTGGCGGTCGACCTCAGCGGTTTCGTCGCCCTGCTGCGGCGCCTGCAGGTGCCGCACCGGGTGGTCGAGGAGGGCGGGGAGCAGGTGCTGTGGGTGCCGCCGGCAATTGCCGAGGATGTTCGCGAGCTGTACACGCGCTACCCCGACGGCAATGCCGATCTGCAAGCCATCCCGGAGCAAGCGCAAGGCAGCTTGCCTGCGCCTGTGCCCTCCTTGAAAGAACAGGCCATCGCCTGCAAGGTCACCGCCAGCGTGCTGTTCCTGAGCCTGGTGGTCGCCGGCCTGACCGGTCTGGGCGACAACCTGACCACCATCGCCTGGTTCACCTTCCTGCCGTTCCAGGTGCAGGGCGAGTACCTGTATTTCACCCCGCTGCTGCAGGCGCTCGGCGAAGGCCAGTGGTGGCGCCTGGTGTCGCCCATGCTGCTGCACTTCGGCGTGCTGCACCTGGCGATGAACGGGATGTGGTACTGGGAGCTGGGCAAGCGCATCGAGCTGCGCCAGGGACCGTGGATGCTGCTGTCACTGACCCTGCTGTTCAGCCTGGTGTCCAACCTGGCCCAGCACTTCACCAGCGGGCCGAGCCTGTTTGGCGGCTTGTCCGGCGTGCTGTACGGCTTGCTCGGGCATGTCTGGCTGTACCAGAAGCTGGCGCCCAATCCGCAGTTCAGCCTGCCCCGGGGCGTGCTGGCGATGATGCTGATCTGGCTGCTGGTGTGCCTGAGCGGTGTGGTGGGGCAGCTCGGCTTCGGCCAGATCGCCAACGCCGCCCATGTCGGCGGGTTGCTCATCGGTTGCCTGACGGGGCTCTTGGGTGGATGGCTCGCCCGGCGTAAACTGTCCGCCTGACTGAGGAGACACCATGTCCACGTTCGCGCAAATGATCGAAAACATCACCCCCGAGATCTACGAAAGCCTGAAAACGGCCGTCGAAATCGGCAAATGGTCCGATGGCCGCAAGCTCACCGCCGAGCAGAAAGAACTGTCGCTGCAGGCCGTGATCGCCTGGGAAATCCAGAACCTGCCCGAAGACCAGCGCACCGGCTACATGGGCCCGCAAGAGTGCGCATCGAAGTCCGCGCCGATCGCCAACATCCTGTTCAAGTCGGACTCGGTACATTGATCGAACTCGCTCGTGGCTCTTTGAGCAAGATGGCGGTGCGTCTGGAAGCACCGGTCGTTCAATACAGTTTCCGCCTGGACGACACCCAGGTGCCGGTGAACCCGCTGATCGGCCAGTCGATCCGCCTGGAGTACCTCGGCGCCATCCACTGCACCCACTGCGGCAAGCGCACCAAGACCAGCTTCAGCCAGGGTTACTGCTACCCGTGCATGACCAAGCTGGCCCAGTGCGACGTGTGCATCATGGCCCCGGAACGCTGCCACTACGATGCCGGCACCTGCCGTGAGCCGTCGTGGGGCGAGCAGTTCTGCATGACCGACCACGTGGTGTACCTGGCCAACTCGTCGGGCATCAAGGTCGGCATCACCCGTGCCACCCAACTGCCCACCCGCTGGCTCGACCAGGGCGCCAGCCAGGCGCTGCCGATCATGCGCGTGGCCACCCGGCAACAGTCCGGGCTGGTCGAAGACATCCTGCGCAGCCAGGTGCCGGACCGCACCAACTGGCGTGCATTGCTCAAGGGCGATGCCGAGGTGCTCGATCTGGTGGCCATCCGCGAACAGATTTTCGACGCCTGCGCCGACGGTATCCGTGGGTTGCAGGAGCGCTTTGGCCTGCAGGCCATCCAGCCGCTGCCCGACGCCGAGGTGGTGCAGATGCGCTACCCGGTCGAGGCTTACCCGAAAAAGATCGTCAGCTTCAACCTCGACAAGGACCCGGTCGTGGAAGGCACGCTGCTGGGCATCAAGGGCCAGTACCTGATCTTCGACACCGGCGTGATCAACATTCGCAAGTACACGGCCTATCAACTGGCCGTGCTCCAGTAAAGGATCGTCACCATGCGTACCGAACAACCGCAAGTGATCTACCTCAAGGACTATCAGGCCCCCGAGTACCTGATCGACGAGACGCACCTGACCTTCGAGCTGTTCGAGGACCACACGCTGGTGCACGCGCAACTGGTCATGCATCGCAACCCCGCGCGTGGCGCGGGCTTGCCGCCACTGGTGCTCGACGGCCAGCAGCTGGAGTTGCTGAGCGCATCGCTGGATGACCAGGAACTGCAAGCGGGCGACTATCAACTCGACGACAGCAGCCTGACCCTGCAGCCGAAAACCGAGCGCTTCACCCTCGACACCAGCGTGAAGATCCACCCGGAAAGCAACACTGCGCTGGAAGGCCTGTACAAGTCCGGCAAGATGTTCTGCACCCAGTGCGAGGCCGAGGGCTTCCGCAAGATCACCTACTACCTCGACCGCCCGGACGTGATGAGCGTGTTCACCACTACCGTGATCGCGGAGCAGCATCGCTACCCGGTGCTGCTGTCCAACGGCAACCCGATCGGCAGCGGGCCGGCCGAAGACGGCCGCCACTGGGCCACCTGGGAAGACCCGTTCAAGAAACCGGCTTACCTGTTCGCCCTGGTGGCGGGTGACCTGTGGTGTGTCGAGAGTGAGTTCACCCGTCAGTCCGGCCGTGACGTGACCCTGCGTATCTATGTCGAGGAAGAGAACCTCGACAAGTGCGACCACGCCATGGTCAGCCTGAAGAAGTCCATGCGCTGGGACGAAGAGGTCTACGGCCGTGAATACGACCTGGACATCTTCATGATCGTCGCGGTCAACGACTTCAACATGGGCGCCATGGAAAACAAGGGCCTGAACATCTTCAACTCCAGCTGTGTGCTGGCCCGTGCCGAGACCGCCACCGACGCTGCCCACCAGCGCGTCGAAGGCGTGGTCGCCCACGAGTACTTCCACAACTGGTCGGGCAACCGCGTGACCTGCCGCGACTGGTTCCAGCTGTCGCTCAAGGAAGGCTTCACGGTGTACCGCGATGCCGAGTTCAGCGCCGACATGAACTCGCGCACGGTCAAGCGCATCGAGGACGTCGCCTACCTGCGCACCCATCAGTTCGCCGAAGACGCCGGCCCCATGGCCCACCCGATCCGCCCGGACAGCTTCATCGAGATCTCCAACTTCTACACCCTGACGGTGTACGAGAAGGGCGCCGAGGTGGTCGGCATGGTCCACACCCTGCTGGGGGCCGAGGGCTTCCGCAAAGGCAGCGACCTGTATTTCGAGCGCCATGACGGCCAGGCGGTGACCACCGACGACTTCATCAAGGCCATGGAAGACGCCAACGGCGTCGACCTGAGCCAGTTCAAGCGTTGGTACAGCCAGGCCGGCACCCCGCGCCTGGAAGTCAGCGAGGCTTACGATGCCGCTGCGCAGCGCTACAGCCTGACCTTCCGCCAGAGCTGCCCGCCGACCCCGGACAAGGTCGAGAAGTTGCCGTTCGTGATCCCGGTGGCACTGGGCCTGCTGGACGCCGAAGGCAATGACCTGCCGCTGCGCCTGGCCGGCGAAAGCGCCGCCAACGGCACCAGCCGCGTGCTGTCGGTGACCGAAGCCGAGCAGACCTTCACCTTCGAAGGTATCGCCAGCAAGCCGCTGCCCTCGTTGCTGCGCGGCTTCAGCGCCCCGGTCAAGCTGAGCTTCCCCTACGACCGCGACCAGCTGATGTTCCTCATGCAGCACGACAGCGACGGCTTCAACCGCTGGGAAGCGGGGCAGCAGTTGTCGGTGCAGGTGCTGCAGGAACTGATCGGCCAGCACCAGCGTGGCGAAGCGCTCACGCTTGATCAGCGCCTGATCACCGCACTGGGTACCGTGGTTGGCAATGAGTCGCTGGACCCTGCCATGGTCGCCGAGATGCTCTCGCTGCCGGGCGAGGCCTACCTCACCGAGATCAGCCAGGTGGCCGATGTGGACGCCATCCATGCGGCCCGCGAGTTTGCCCGCCAGCAGATCGCCGCGCAGTTGTTCGACGCCCTGTGGGGCCGTTACCAGGCCAACCGCGAAGTGTCGCGCAAGACCCCTTACGTCGCCTCTGCCGAGCACTTCGCGCGCCGCAGCCTGCAGAACATTGCGCTGTCGTACCTGATGTTGAGCGGCAAGCCGCAGGTTGTGGAAGCGACCCTGGAGCAGTTCGATCAGTGCGACAACATGACCGAGCGCCTCACCGCCCTGGCGGTGCTGGTCAACTCGCCGTTCGAGGCTGAGCGGGCCAAGGCCCTGGAAACCTTCGCCGAGCACTTCAAGGACAATCCGCTGGTCATGGATCAGTGGTTCAGCGTGCAGGCGGCAAGTGCCTTGCCGGGCGGGCTGGCGCGGGTCAAGGCACTGATGCAGCACCCGGCCTTCACCTTGAAGAACCCGAACAAGGTGCGGGCACTGGTCGGTGCTTTCGCCGGGCAGAACCTGGTCAACTTCCATGCCGCTGACGGTTCGGGGTATCGCTTCCTGGCGGACCTGGTGATCGAGCTCAATGCACTGAACCCGCAGATCGCTTCGCGCCAATTGGCGCCGCTGACCCGCTGGCGCAAGTATGACGATAAACGTCAGGCGCTGATGAAGGGTGAGCTGGAGCGGATTCTGGCTTCGGGCGCGCTGTCCAGTGATGTGTATGAGGTGGTGAGCAAGAGCCTGGCGTAAGCCTGGAGAAGTTGGGGCTGCTGCGCAGCCCTTCGCGGGTAAACCCGCTCCCACAGGGTTTCATGCAATCCCTGTGGGAGCGGGTTTACCCGCGAAGGGCCGCGCAGCGGCCCCAAATGTTTTTGTGGTTAACAAAACATAACGTCCCGCTCGTTGTTTTCTGTCGGATTACCCCGATAGGATGGCCCGAAGCTATTCCAGGGCTCTGGAACAGGGTTTCTCAGCACCTGGCAATAGATTGACCCAGCACAAGAACACAAAAGGGGCAGTCATGAGAGAGCGGATCACGGCACGGGGCCGGCACGGCGCCTGGCCATTGGCAGCCAGCGCGATGCTGGCGCTGGCACTGGCGGCATGGGCGGGCAGCGTCGATGCGGCGGTGGCCGCCGAGGAATACTCGGTGGAGTCGGCCAAGGCCAGCCAGAGCCTGTTGATCGGTGCCACCCACGCAGGCAAGCGCCTGGTGGTGGTCGGCGACCGCGGCCATATCCTGTTCTCCGACGACCAGGGCAAGACCTGGACTCAGGCCCGGGTACCCACCCGGCAACTGCTCACCGCCGTGTTCTTCCTCGATGACAAGCGCGGCTGGGCCGTTGGCCATGACGCGCAGATCCTCGCCAGCAGCGACGGCGGCGCGACCTGGAGCAAGCAGTTCGAAGACCGCTCCCGCGAAGCCCCGCTGCTCGATGTGCGCATGCTCGACCCGCAACAGGGTTATGCCGTCGGTGCCTATGGCACGGTGCTCGAAACCCTCGACGGTGGCCAGCACTGGCAAGACGTCGGCGAGCGCCTGGACAACCCCGATCAATTGCACCTCAACGCCATCACCTTGGTGAAGGACGCCGGCCTGTTCATCGTCGGCGAACAAGGCAGCATGTTCCGTTCCAGCGACAACGGCCAGAGCTGGTCGAAAGTCGAAAGCCCCTACGAGGGCTCGTTGTTCGGCGTGATCGGTACCGCCCAGCCCAACACCCTGCTGGCTTACGGCCTGCGCGGCAACCTGTTCCGCTCCACCGATTTCGGTGACAGCTGGCAGCCGATCGAGCTTCGGGCCGAACGTGGCCCGCTCGAATTCAGCCTGGCAAGCGCTACGCTTCTCGAGGACGGCAGCGTGGTACTGGTCGGTAACAGCGGCAGCGTGCTGCGCAGCCATGACGACGGGCAGAGCTTCAGCGTGCGCAACCGCGCCGACCGCGTCGCCCTGGCCGGGGTCAGCGGCCTTGCCGGCGGCGGCCTGCTGCTGGTAGGGCAGGGCGGTGTGCACCTGGCATCGGCCGACGGCACCCAGGAGGTGCGCCCATGACCAGCCGGGAGAGCTTCGACATGCAGCACAAGGACAAGGCCACCCTGCTGGAACGCCTGATCTTCAACAACCGCCCCATGGTCATCGCCATCTGCGTGCTGGTGAGCCTGTTCCTGTTCTGGCAGGCCACGCAGATCCGCCCGTCCACCAGTTTCGAAAAGATGATCCCGCTGCAGCACCCCTTCATCGAGCAGATGATGGAGCACCGCAACGACCTGGCCAACCTCGGCAACACCGTGCGCATCTCGGTCGAGGCGGTCAACGGTGACATATTCGACAAGGACTACATGGAAACGCTGCGGCAGATCCATGACGAGGTGTTCTACATCCCCGGCGTCGACCGCGCCGGCCTCAAGTCGTTGTGGAGCCCCAGCGTGCGCTGGAGCGAAGTCACCGAAGAGGGCTTCTCCGGCGGCGAGGTGATCCCCAACACCTACAACGGCTCGCAGGGCAGCCTCGACACCCTGCGCGACAACGTGCTCAAGTCCGGCCAGGTCGGGCGCCTGGTGGCTAACAACTTCAAGTCCAGCATCGTCGACATTCCGCTGCTGGAGAGCTTCCCCGACCCCCAGGACCCAGGCAAGCAGGTCAAGCTCGACTACCAGCAGTTCTCCCATCAGCTGGAAGAAAAGATCCGCGACAAGTTCCAGGCGCAAAACCCCAACGTCAAGATCCACATCGTCGGCTTCGCCAAGAAGGTCGGTGACCTGATCGACGGGCTGGTGATGGTGGCGATGTTCTTCGGCATCGCGCTGGTGATCACCTGGGCGCTGCTGTACTGGTTCACCTGGTGCATCCGCAGCACCATCGCCGTGCTGATCACCACCCTGGTGGCGGTGGTCTGGCAGTTGGGGCTGATGCATGCGGTGGGCTTCGGGCTCGATCCGTATTCGATGCTCGTGCCGTTCCTGATCTTCGCCATCGGCATCTCCCACGGGGTGCAGAAGATCAACGGCATCGCCTTGCAGTCCAGTGACGCCGACAATGCCCTGACCGCAGCCCGGCGTACCTTCCGCCAGTTGTTCCTGCCGGGGATGATCGCCATCCTGGCCGACGCCGTGGGCTTCATCACCTTGCTGATCATCGATATCGGGGTGATTCGCGAGCTGGCCATCGGTGCCTCGATCGGCGTGGCGGTGATCGTCTTCACCAACCTGATCCTGCTGCCCGTGGCCATCAGCTATGTCGGCATCAGCCAGAAGGCCATTGCCCGCAGCAAGAAGGACGCTACCCGCGAGCACCCGTTCTGGCGCCTGCTGGCCAACTTCGCCAGCCCCAAGGTGGCGCCGGTGTCCATCGTGCTGGCACTGCTGGCCTTCGCCGGCGGCCTCTGGTACAGCCAGAACCTGAAGATCGGCGACCTCGACCAGGGTGCCCCGGAGCTGCGCCCCGACTCGCGCTACAACCAGGACAACCGTTTCATCATCAGCAACTACTCGACCAGCTCCGACGTGCTGGTGATCATGGTCAAGACCCCGGCCGAGAGCTGCTCGATCCACTCGACCATGGCGCCCATCGACGAGTTGATGTGGACCATGGACAACACCCCGGGCGTGCAATCGACCATCTCCCTGGTGACCGTGTCCAAACAGGTCATCAAGGGCATGAACGAGGGCAGCCTGAAGTGGGAGACGCTGTCGCGCAACCCGGGCATCCTCAACAACTCCATCGCCCGTGCCGACGGCCTGTACAACGGCGACTGCTCGCTGGCACCGGTGCTGGTGTTCCTCAACGATCACAAGGCCGAAACCCTGGAACGGGTCACCGCCGCGGCCAAGGCCTTCGCCGACAGCCACAACAAGGACGGCCTGCAGTTCCTCCTGGCGGCGGGTAACGCCGGTATCGAGGCAGCGACCAATGAAGTGATCAAGTCGGCCGAGCTGACCATCCTGATCCTGGTCTACCTGTGCGTGGCGGTGATGTGCATGATCACCTTCCGCTCCTTTGCCGCCACCCTGTGCATCGTGCTGCCGCTGGTGCTCACCTCGGTGCTGGGCAACGCGCTGATGGCGTTCATGGGCATTGGCGTGAAGGTCGCAACGCTGCCGGTGGTGGCGCTGGGTGTGGGCATTGGCGTGGACTACGGCATCTACATCTACAGCCGTCTGGAGAGCTTCCTGCGCGCAGGCCTGCCACTGCAGGAGGCCTACTACCAGACGCTGCGCTCCACCGGCAAGGCGGTGCTGTTCACTGGCCTGTGCCTGGCCATCGGCGTGTGCACCTGGATCTTCTCGGCCATCAAGTTCCAGGCCGACATGGGCCTGATGCTGACCTTCATGCTGCTGTGGAACATGTTTGGCGCACTGTGGCTGCTGCCGGCGCTGGCGCGGTTCCTGATCAAACCGGAGAAGCTGGCGGGCAAGGAGGGCGGGTCGATCTTCGCCCACTGATCCTCAGCAAGGGGCCGCTCTGCGGCCCGATCGCCGGCAAGCCGGCTCCCACAGGTATTGCGCTGGCCTTGAAGATGGCGCGATCTCTGTGGGAGCCGGCTTGCCGGCGATTGGGCTGCAGCGCAGCCCCATGGCTATAATGGCCGCCCAATTTCCCGGATGTCCCCATGACCCTCGCCACCACCCTCGCAGCCTGCGACATGCTGCTGATCGACGGCCTGCATGCCTTCGACTTCACCTTCGACGAAACCGGCCTTGTGATCGAGTGCATGGACGGTCGCCAGCTGCGCCGCTGGACCTTCACCCCCGAGCAAGTCGCCGCCGCCACTGGCGCGGGCGACGACTGGCGGCTGGCCTCTGCCGAGGGTGAGCATCGTCTAGTCTGTATGAGTGCTTTCAGAGCCCCGGATGAAGAAGACGATGAATCGGACGTGGACCAGCCTGCTGACCGCTAGCCTCATGACCCTTGCAATCAATGCCCACGCCGCCACCTTGCTGGTGGGCAGCTACACCGATGGCCCCAGCCAGGGCATCTACCGCTACGGTTTTGACGAGCGCAACGGCCACATCGATGCCAAGCCCCAGCAAGTGGTCAAGGCGGTCAGCCCGTCATGGCTGGTGCTGTCCGCCGACCAGCGCCTGCTGTTCGCGGTCAACGAGACTGCCCAAGGCCATGCCAGCAGCTTTTCGCTGAGCAGCAAGGGCGAGATCAAACCGCTGAACCAGGTACCCAGCCAGGGCGACGAGCCGACCCACGCCAGCCTCAGCCACGACCAGCGCTACCTGTTTGTTGCCAACTACGCCGTCGCCCCCGACCCCGGCGGCAGCCTGGTGGTGATCCCGGTGGCGAAGGACGGCAAGCTCAAAGCGGTGGTGCAACAGGCACGGCATGCGCCGAGCAAGGTCAACCCCGAGCGCCAGGCCGGTGCCCATGTGCATTCGCTGGTGCTGTCGCCCGATGGTCGCCACCTGTACGCCTGCGACCTGGGCGCGGACAAGGTGTTCATCTACCGCTACGACGGCGCCAGCCCCGAACACCCGCTGAGCCCGGCGATCCCGCCAGCGGTCGACCTGCCGCCGGGCAGCGGGCCGCGGCATCTGCTGTTCGACGCCAAGGGCAAGCACGCCTACCTGACCCTGGAAATGAGCGCCGAAGTGGTGGTTTTCGATGCCCAGGATGGCGCGCTCACCGAGCGCCAGCGCTTGCCGCTGACCGACCTCAAGGACCCCGCCGCCAAAGCCGCCGGCGGGCTGCACCTGTCGGCGGATGGCCGTTTCCTTTACGTCAGCAACCGTGGCACGGCCAATGAGATCGTGGTGTATGCGGTGGGCAAGGACGACGGCCAGCTGACCCTGCTGCAGCGCCGTTCGGTGGAGGGCGATCATCCCCGGGAATTCACCCTCGACCCCAGTGGCGACTTCCTGCTGGTAGCCAACCAGAAGAGCAACCAGATCGTGGTCATGCACCGCGATCCGCGCAAGGGCACCCTGGGCCAGACCGTACAGAAGTTCGACCAGCCGGCGCCGTCGGACCTCAAGTTCCTCGAGTGATAAGTCTTGCTTGTGGGGGCAACTGTCTTGCTCGCCATTCAAACAGCTGCGCGATTCCTGTGGGAGCGGGTTTGCCCGCGAACACGGGCAAAGCCCATGCCAGGCACCTAGGTTCATCTTCGCGGGTAAATCGCAGCGGCGAACCGCCGCTCCCACAGGCAGAGTGCAGGGCGAGGCAATTATCGATTGCCGTGATATTTGCTACTGCCGCAATGAATTTCAGACAGCGGCTGCATCGGCGTAAGTTTTGACCCAAGGCCCCGACGGGCCAACGTCAAACCACCGAAGTCGAGGTCCGCCCACATGAACTTCAATCTTTTCTCGCTCATCGCCGCTTCCGCCATCTCCGCCTCGGTCGTGCTGCCAGCACACGCGCAGGCCGAACACAGCGGCAAGCCATCCACTACCCACAGCTACACCGACAAATACCTGCAACAGAGTGCGCATTTCCACGCCGCCCTGAGCAAGCACTCCAATTGAGTGTGTAAAGCCATTGGTAATAGCACAACGCCATGTGATTTAATTTGACGCTAAATTTTTGACTCTCCAGGGGGCAGAGCATGATGTGGCGTATCACGGCGGTAGTGCTGTTGCTGATGTCGGCGCCGATCCTGGCGCTGTGAGCTGCAAGCACAGAGTTTCAAGCTACAAGACAAAGCAGAGTCAGCCGCTCGACTTGGCGCTTGAGGCTCGTAACTTGAAGCTGCTTCACCTGGCCATGATGGCCTTGAACAGGTCCGATTCCAGCAGGCCCTGCAACCAGCTCCGCACCCGCGGATAAGCCGCCTCGGCGAACCACTCAGGTTCGACCCCGGCAAACTGGCGCATCAAGGGCAGCAAAGCGGCATCGGCCAGGCTCGGGTGGTCGGCCAGCAGGTAAGGCCTGCCTTCGAGCAGGCTTTCCAGCTCCACCAGCCACGCTTCGGCCTGTTGCCGGTAATGCTCCCGGGAATGCTCGGGGTAGCGCTCGGCATATTTGTACAGGTTCACCTGGGCCTTGAACGTGCTGTCGTTACGCGCGATCAGCGCATCGGCCCGTTGTGCCGCCGCTGGGTCGGCCAGCAGGCGCCAGTCCTCGGGGTCATGTCGGGCAAGGGCCCAGCGCATGATATCCAGGCTCTCTTCCAGCACCCCATCCCCGGTATCAAGCACTGGCACCGTGCCTTTGGGCGACAGTGCCAGCAGCTCGGCCGGCTTGTTCTTCATCGCCACCTCGACAATCGCCACCGGGCACTGCGCATAGCGCAGGGCAAGGCGCGCACGCATGGCCCAAGGGCAGCGGCGGAACGAGTAAAGGATCACCCGCTCACCTCGACATCGCTCAGACCGTTACCTTGCCGGCGCACCTGGATCTGCACCGGGATGCGCTCGTGCATCTCCTGTACGTGGGAGATCACCGCCACTTTGCGGCCCTGGGCCTGCAAGCCGTCGAGAGCGTCCATGGCCAGTTGCAGCGACTCGGGGTCGAGGCTGCCGAAGCCCTCGTCGATGAACAGCGATTCGATGCGCAAGGTGCTGGAAGCCATCGAGGCCAGGCCCAGTGCCAGTGCCAGCGAGACCAGGAAGGTTTCGCCGCCCGACAGCGAATGCACCGAACGCAGTTCGTCGCCCATCTCGGTGTCCAGCACCAGCAGGCCCAAGGCACTGCCGCCGCGCTTGAGGCGATAGCGCCGGGCCAGTTGGCGTAGCTGGCTGTTGGCGTGGTGCAGCAACAGGTCGAGGTTGTAGCCCTGGGCGATCTTGCGGAACACATCGCCCGAGGCGGAACCGATCAGGGCGCTCAGGCGTGCCCAGCGTTGCCACTGCTGATAGGCCTGGTCGATCTGTTCGGCCAGGGCCTGGTGTGCCTGCTGGCGGCGTTGATCGTCAGCCTGCTGGGCGCGCAGTTCGGCGCATTGCTGCTCCTGGGCGACCAACTGCTGTTGCAGCTCGGCGAGGCTCTGCTCCAGCGCTTCGACCGGCAGTTCGCCATGGGCTTGGGCAGCATGTTGCTGCAGGCGCTGCTCGCGCTCCTGCAACAGTACCCGGCCTTGCTCGATGGCCTTCTCCGCCGCCTGCAACTGTTGGCGCAGCTCACCGAGCTGGGCGTCGTCGATGGCCAGCAGGCGGTCGAGGCCGGCGTCGTCCAGTTCCGGGTGGCTGCTGCGCCATTGGGCGATTGCGCCCTGCAGCTGCTGGTGCTCGTGCTCCAGGGCCTGCTGGCGCTGGCTGTTGGCGTTGAGTTCAGCGGCCAGTTGCACGCCCTGGGTACGCAATGCCTGCAAGCGCTGGGCAGTGTCGGCGTCGGCGGCGCGAGCCTGTTCCAACTGCGCTTCCATATGCTGCTGCCAGGCTTCGGCGCTGGCCTGCTCGCCGAGCAGCTCGCCGAGGGTGGCCTGGGCCTGCTGGCGCTGTTCGTCCAGTGCGGCGATTTTCTCCAGCAGTTGTTGCTGATTGTGCTGCCGGGCCTGTTGCTGGTCGCGCAGCTTGTCCAGCTGCTGCTGGCGGGCCTGTTGTTCTTCCTGTTCGTCCTTGCGCTGGTCGAGTTGCTGACGGCGCAGGGCAATCTGCTGGTCAAGACCGAGGAAGGCCTGGGCCGGGTCGTCGCGCAGGGCCTGAAGAATGTCCTGGGGCAGCACGCTGGCCAGGTCGTTCAGGCCCTGTTCCAGTTGCTGCTGGTCGGCAGCCAGGGCTTGGTGTTGCTGGTCGAGGTGGCGCTGGGCCTGTTGCTGGGCCTCGCTAGCAGCCTGCAACTGCTGGGTGAGGCGAGCGGCGTCCTTTTGCAAGGCGAGCAGGGCGCCCTGGCGTTTTTCGTCGCGGTCGATCTCGTCGCCCAGGCGGCGCAACTGGCCGTCGAGCCAGGCGCTGCGAGCCTTGTCGTCCTGGGGCGCGAGCGCCGGCCACAGGGCATGGGCCTGAACCTGTTCGAGCAACGGTTGTAGCTGTTCGCCCAGCGTGAGCTGTTGCTGCTGATAATCCTTGAGCTGGGCGTTGACCACGCCCAACTCGGTACGCAGCTCCACCAGCCTGGCGTTGAGGTGTTCGACCTGTTTCTGCGCTGCTTCCTCCTCGGCCTGGTCGTGGCGGCCCAGGCTGTGCAGCAAGGCTTCTGGCTGATGGAACGGGTGCTCGGCGCTGCCGCATACCGGGCACGGCTCGCCATCGCGCAGCTGGGCGCGCAGTTCTTCGACGCTGGTGTTGCGCGCCAGGCGCTGGCGATCAAGCAACTGGCGGGTCAGGGTCAGGGCCTGCTCGGCGCTTTCCAGCTCGCTCTTGGCCGCGGTGCCTGCGCCGATCAGTTGCTGGCGCTGCTGCATGGCCTGCTGCTGGCGGTCACGCAGGGCGTCGATTGCCTGGCGCAGTTCCAGTTCACGGCCATGCAGGCGGGCAAGTTCCTCGACGGCGCGCTGCTGCTTGCGGTTGTCCTGGAGCATGGCGCCGAGCAGGTCGATCTGCTCGGCCAGGGCATGGGGTTCGGCCCCGGCTTCGCGGAACAGCATCTCGAAGTTGTCGCGCTGGGCTTGCAGCTGGGCATTGGCCTGGCTCACCTGGGCCTGCAAGCCTGGCAACTCCTCGCGGCCCTTGGCCAGCCGGCCGCCGATCAGCATCACTTGCTTCAATTGCGGCAGATAGGCCTGCCAGGCGTTGGCCAGGCTACCCAGGTGTTCACTGTCGGCCAATGCCGCATCGATCTGCGCCAGTTGCTGCTGGCTGCGCAGCTGGTTTTCCTGCAACTGCTGCAGGTGTTGCTCAGCGTCGCTGACTTCCTGCGCAGCCTGCTGGCAGGCTGCGCGTTGTTCGCCCAGTTCTTTGTCGAGGCGGGCGAGGTCGCCTTGGGCGGCGAATGCCTGGCGCAGGCGCGGGGCGTTATCGCTGTGCTGGGCCTGATGCTGGGCCAGGGCCTGGCGCGCCGTTTCCAGTGCCTGCTCGAGTTCGCTGGTGCGGCTATGCAGTTCGCCTTGTTGGCGCTGCTGTTCGGCAATCGCCACGGCCAGCGGCGCCAATTGCCCGGCCAGATCCTGCTGGCGATGGAACTGGTGACGCTGCGGTGCAAGGCGTTCCAGGCGCTGCAGGTCGAGGCGCGGTTCGGCCAGTTGCTGCCAATTGTGCTCGGCGGCTTGCAAGGCTGCATGGGCTTCGCCGTGCTGGGCTTGCAGCTGGCGTTGTTCGTCGAACCAGACGCGCTGCTGTTCCAGCTGGCGCTGGCGGGCCTGGTCGGCCTTGAACTGCTGCTGGGCCTGGTCCAGTTGCTGGTCGAGCAGGGCGCGGGCGTCGCTTGCCATCGGCAGTAGGTGCTCGGCCTGCTTCTTCAGGTCGTTGTGGCGTTCGCCGGTTTCCCGCGCCTTGCTGAAGGCGCGCTGGCCGAGGCGGGTGTAGATCGCCGTGTTGGTGAGCTTTTCCAGCAGCTCGCTGCGCTCTTTGTCGTCGGCCTTGAGGAAGGCGCCGAACTCGCTCTGGGCCAGCATTACCGCGCGGGTGAACTGTTCGAAGTTCAGCCCCAGGCGCGCTTCGATCAGTTGCTTGTATTCATTCTTGCCACTGCCAAGCAGCTGTTCGCTGTCCAGGTCGTACAGGCTCTGGCGGCTATTCTGCAGCTTGCCATTGGCTTTCTCGCGGGCGCGGTTGGCTTCCCAGCGGGCGCGGTAGCGGCTGCCGTCGATGCCGACGAAGTCGACCTCGGCAAAACCGCTGCCGGTGCCGCGGCGCAGTAGGTTGCGCGGGTCCGAGGTGGGGATGTCGCCGTCGGCGTCGGGCACCTTGGCTTCCCGGGCAATGTCGTTCAGCCGCGGCACAGTGCCGAACAAGGCCAGGCACAGGGCATCGAGCAGGGTGCTCTTGCCGGCGCCGGTGGGCCCGGTGATGGCGAACAGGCCGGCGCTGGCCAGGGGCTCTGCGGTGAAATCGATGTCGATCGGCCCGGCCAGCGAGGCGAGGTTCTTCAGGCGGATGGCAAGAATCTTCATGGCTGCTCCTCTTCGTGCAGGACGTCCTGCAGCAGCTCGGCAAAATCGGCCAGGGCCTGCTCGTCGGCGGGGTTGCCGTAGGCCTGCTGCCAGGCGCGGCCGAACAGGTCCTGCGGGGTCATCTGGGCCAATTCAACGAAGGCGAGTTCGTCGTCTTCCTGGCGGCCCGCGCCTGCGTACTCGGCGCTGATGCGCACCAGGCGCACCGCCTTGCCCTGCAGGGCAACCTCGATCTGCTGGCGCAGGTCGGGCTGCGGCTCGTCCAGCACTACCCGAACTTCGAGCCATGGCTGGCGGTTGGGGTCTTCGAGCAGGTCGATCACCGGCAGTTCGCCGAGCTGCACCAGCAGCTCGCCCAGCGGGGCCGGACCGACCCGCTGCAGGGCCACCGCCCGCGGGACCAGGCGTGGTTCGACGCTGACCAGTTCGCTGCCGTCGAGCTCCACTTCCAGCACCTGGTGCGGGTAGTTGATCTCGGCGAACGACAGCGGGATCGGCGCGCCGCTGTAGCGGATGCGGTTCTCGCGGTTGACCTTCTGTGGTTTGTGCAGATGGCCAAGGGCAACGTAGCCGATGGCCTTGTCGAACAGCCGCGCAGGCAGGGCTTCGGCATTGCCGATGATCAGGCTGCGTTCGGAGTCTTCCGAGATGCTGCCGCCGGCCATGTGCGCATGGCTGATGGCGACCAGCGCATGGTCCTTCTTGCGCTTTTTCTGCGCTGCCGCGATCAGTTGCTCGTGCACCTGGGTGATGCCTTGCAGGTAGTCGTCCCCCAGTGCCGGACCGGTGACTTCGGCCGGGCGCAGGAACGGCAGGGCCAGGCACCAGGCTGCCACCTTGCCGCGGGCGTTGGTCAGCGGGATCAGCAGCCGCTCGGCGTCCAGCTGGCCTTCGTCCAGCCAGTGCACCCGGCCCAGGGCATGGGTGCGCAGGCGGCGCATCAGCGGCGCAGGCAGCTCGATGCGCGAGCCGGAGTCGTGGTTGCCGGCGATCATCACGATATCCAGCTTGGGCTGCTGCTCATGGGCCTGGACGATGAAGTCGTACAGGCGTTCCTGGGCTTTGACCGGCGGGTTGACGGTGTCGAAGATGTCGCCGGCGATCAGCAGCGCATCGGGCTGGCGCAGGTGCAGTTGACCGAGCAGCCAGTCGAGGAAGCAGGCGTGTTCGAAGTCGCGTTCCTGGCCATGCAGGCTCTGGCCAAGGTGCCAGTCGGAGGTGTGAAACAGACGCATGGAAGATCCGTTGGATGAGCGGCAGGGGGCATTTGGGTGAGGGCGGTATGGTAACCCATTGCGGGGTAAGCTCGCTTTCGCTGTGCCGCCTCGATTGAGAATGGGGCGAAAGGTGGGCCAAAGCTTCTGACAGATATCAATACGTTCTTGCGGAGTTTTTTTGTTAAGGACAAGGCATGTTCGAGTGAGTGTTCTGCTGTTGCTGTAGGACGTTTCTTGATCCGCTTCCGGTGCCGTCGGAGGCGTCATCAAGCTGCTAGCGTTCGGCGTTTTCTGCGTACAAAGGAAAGGCCGCATGACCCGCAACTCTTTCAAGGGCATCGCCGCAGGTGACCGCCCATGACCTATCGCATCGTGATTTTCGGCAAGGGGCAGGGCCTGGTGGGCGACCGCACCACCACCGGCGCCACCTGCATCGGAGACCGCGCAGCGGGTAACGTGAATGGCCGCGCCTGGCTGCTCGAAGGCGACCAGACCACCGCCTGCCCGAAGTGCGGACAGGTGGGCACCCTCATCGACGGCGAACAGCGCTTCCTCCAGGATGGCGTACCCACCGTCGTCGACGGCGCCCGCGTGCGCTGTGGCTGCCCGTTGGGCAGCAACCGCCTGATCGCATCCTCGCAGGCCGCCCCGGCCAAGGCGCCTGTCACTTCACCGGTGGCTGCTGAACGCGCCACACTCACCCCACAAGCCGCCATGGCGACCCCTGCAGGGCTGCAACCCGGTTTCTACATCGTGCCGCGCAGCATGACCGGCGAGCAGGTGCTGCAACAGCTGGCCGCGCTGCCGGGCAACCTGCCGCTGTCGCTGGTGCGTCGCCTCAACCCCACCTTCGACGAGGGCTTCAAGGCGGGCGAGCTATTCGTGCTTGGCGCCCCCGAGCACAGCTACGCCTGCACTCGCGAAGAAGCCGAATTGATGGCAGCGGCCCGCAGTGCCCGGGCGTCGCTGGCGCAGCTCAGCACCGAAGAAGCCGACTTCATGATGCGACACATGGCCGAGATCGCCGGTGTGCTCAACGGCGCGAGCCAGTCGATGGGGGTGGGCAAGGACATGCTGTCGCGGGGGCTGGGTCAGGTGGAAGACACACTCAAAGGCATCGAGCGTTTGCACCAGCGCGAGTTCATTGCGCATCGGCACCTGAACAGCCCGCAGTTCTTCGCTGAGCGCAAGGCGCTGTATGGCCAGCTGAACGCACAGCTGCGCAGCGCGTTTCTCGGCAAGTACCTGAACCTGGGGCAGCACGAGGACCTGCGCCGGGGGCTGGGGATCTCGACCAAGAGCCTGGTGCATCACTGGTCGAAGGCCGGCGCGTCGGGGGCGATTCCTGGGTATGCGACGCACCTGGATGAAGTGGCGAAGATGACCAAGTACCTGAAGTACGGCGGGCATGTGGCGGTGGGGGTGGGGGCGACATCGTCGTACATGAAGATCTACGAGGCGTGCCGGGCGGGGGAGACCGAAGAGTGCAAACGGATTCGGTTCACTGAGACAGGTAGCTTTGCTGGAGGGTTGGCCGGAGGAACAGCTGGCGCTTTGGCCGGGCAGTCGGCAATCAAGTACGTTTGCTACTTCGGCCCGTGGGGGCGAGCAGTCTGCGCAATAGCAACAGTTGGGGCAGGTTCTTTTGCAGGCAGTTCGTTCTTGGGGCAAGCCGCTGAGTATGTTGGAGAGACAATTTACGAGACATTCTATGATTGATCTGAATGATTGGCCGGCAGGTGTGAAAATCGCAGTATTGATTACACCCTTTTTAACTGGGCTCACAGGCATAGGAATCAGTGCGCATATCGCTTCCTCGAGGCACTTTGATTTGATGTGTGAAGCGCTTCAGAGAAGTAAATGTTTGCATGATGAGTTGAGGCGAGGAGGGGGGTTTACATTAAAGCTCCGATTGATGACGGTGGGTGCTATTGCGGGAGTGCTAATCTGGCCAGGGTTATCGATTAGGCGGGGTGATCTGGATTCGGAGGACTATCAAAACTTTCCTGCCTATCTCAAGAGGCGTATAAGAGCCGCTATTGTCTGTGTCTATGTTTCTTTGGTTTGGGCAGCCGTCATTGAGCTATTTGTTGAGCTGAAACGGACATAATAGTTGCGGGGTCAATCATCTCGGCTATTAATGGAGGTTGTGGTGATGCGGTCACCGTCGAGGACTTGGCCTTTGCGGTAGATCACGATGCGATAGACCATAGCGATCACCTGCGGCAATGACCTTGAAGCGGTTGCTGGTCATGCGGGCTTTCCTTGTGCGCAGAAAACGCCGAACGCTAGCAGCTCGATGGGGGTTATTTATAATGCTGAATATGATTGATGTCAGTGGGGGCTCTGTTGTTGTAAAGCTGCTGTTGCTGGTGACTCCATTTCTTTTGTTGATTGTCGGGCTCGTCGTTAATGCCTATATTGCGGGTTCACGCCACTTTCACGTCATGTGTCGTGCCTTTGGGCGCAGCAGTGGCCTGCAGGATGAGCTTGTTCTTTGGGGGGCGACGAGGTTGCGGTCTCGGATGTTGATCGTTAGTGCTATGAGCCTTGCTGCGGTTTGGCCATCACACGGGTTCCGCCGTGGATGGTTGGACGCTAACGACTGGCGAGATTTCCCTGAATATTTGAAATGCTGCATGAAAGTGAGTAGCTATTGTTTATTTATAGGGCTGGGAATGCTTTTTCTCTTGGTGTCATTTGTGAGGGTTGTACCTTGAGAAAGTGATAATTCAGGTAAGGCTTTGATGCCTTGCAGTAGTCTGTGGTTTGAGCTTGGGGTAGCACGAGGACCTGCGTCGGGGGATCTCTTGGCCGAGTAGCCAGTCGAGGAAGCAGGCATGTAATAAGTCGTTCCTGGCCATGCAGGCTCTGGCCAAGGTGCCAGTCGGAGGTGTGAAACAGACGCATGGAAGATCCGTTGGATGAGCGGCAGGGGGCATATCGGTGAGGGCGGTATGGTAACTCATCGGGGGGGAATTGGAGCCAGGGGTGTGGTGCTGAGGTTGGATCGGAGTTTCGGCCTTGATGTGTTCGCCGAAAGAGTTGTAGCGCCTACAAGATCGAGCGCCGCCCGCGCGGCGCTTCGCGGGTAAACCCGCTCCCACCGTTTGTTTCGGGCCAGTCTCTCCTGTGTCAGCACCTGGTCCGCCTTGTTGGCACGACGCGGTTTCAGTGTGGGCGTTGCCGCCGCCCCACATGGTTCAAGACATGCACCAAGGCAGGCGCCGATACTTTCACAGGAATAATTGGCCCGAAACAAACTGTGGGAGCGGGTTTACCCGCGAAGCGCCGCGCGGGCGGCGCTCGATCTCGAGAGCGCTGCAAGACTGTCGCCTGGCACCTCGCCGCCCTCGCACGATAGATCTCAAAACCCCAAAAAGCCCAACCCTAGCTATTTCGGATACAACGGCGGCAAGCTCCCCGCCTCACCCGCCGGCGCCAGCACCTGCTCGGCCCGGGGAATGTCGCCGATCGCCCGCCACAGTTCATCCCCGTGCCAATACTGGCCGCTCTCGCTGTACAACGCCCCGTTCAAACCATCCAGCGCATCCGACAACGGCACGAACCGCGCCGCCATCTCGGCCAGGGTCTCCGGCTGCTGCCGCGCCCAGGCGTCGAGCGCCTGGCGCGTGGCCTGGGGGTCGTTGGCCTGGCAGGCACGCTTGAGGTCGTCGAGCAGTGTGCGCGGGCTCGGGCCGGTCTGCGCGGCGCGCAACACCGCCGGTTGCGAGCGGGCGCGCCACCACAGGGTGAAGCCGAGCAGGGTGGTCAGCGCCAGGATCAGCGTGGCCAGTTGCCAGGGCCACAGCAGGCGGCTGGCGCTGCTGCTGTCGCCGACCGGGGTGTCGGCGCTCAGCGCCGGGTTGTCCTGCACGCTGAGGGTGCGCGCCGGCAGGCTGGTCTGTTGCAGGTGGTCTTCGAGGGTGTTCCACCAGGTCACCTCCAGCGCCGGCAGGGCCAACTCGCCACTGTGGGTGGGCACCAGCGCCTCGCGCTCTTCGCGGTTGGCGACCATGCCGCGCTCGCTGATCTCGTTGCGCAGCAGCGGCTGGTCCGGGTAGCGGCGCAGGCCGACTGCCTCGGTGGCCGGCAGCGGCGGCAGCTGGGTGCTCGACAGCCCGTCGGCGCGCAGGGTGACATTGCGCGTCAGCGAGTCGCCGATCTGGGTAGGCTGGCTTGCTGGGTCGGGGTACCAGTGCTCTTCCAGGGTCAGGTTGCGTGTCGGCAGCCAGGGGCGGTCTTTCGGATAGTTGGCGGGGATTGGCTTGACGGTCAGGCGCAACGGCAGCGAGCTGACCTGCACCTGGCGGCCGACCCGGGGGCTGCCGGCCGCTTGCGTGCCGTTGTCTGCGGCGGTGGCGGTGAACTGCAGCGGTGGGATTTCGAGCTCGCCACTTTGCTGCGGGTAGAGCGCGTAGCGGGTTTCGATCACCCCGTGGCGCACGCCGTTGATGTCTTTTTCATAGGTGCGCGACTCACCCAGCGGGTCGACCTTGGCGTTGTCCAGTTGCAGCGGGCTGAGGCTGCTGTCGTCGTACAGCGCCACCGAATGATAGATGCGCAAGGTGAGCACGGCCTGGGCCTGCACATACACCTCGTTGCTGTCCAGGGTGGTCTCGACGAACACCTGGGAGGCGACGTCCGGGCGTTGGCTTTCGGCCTGCTGCACTTGCAGGTCGATGGCCTGGCTGTGGGACTGCCCCAGTTGCAGTTCGGGGATGCGCAGGCTGCCGCTGCGCCGCGGCAGCAGGGTGATGATCCAGCGGGTGCTGGCGCGGGTTTCGCCGTCAAGGCTGTGCAGGCTGTTGAGCTGGCGCGTGCCGCGCACCTCGAAGTCGGCGTCGAGGGCATGCAGGTCGGGTTTGCCGAACTGGGTGACGTCCTGGCTCTCGAGGGTGAGCTCGAGGGTTTCGCCGGCTTCCAGGCGCGTGCGGTCGACACTGGCCTTTAGGGTGAGCTCGGCCTGGGCCGCCAGGGCCCACAGCAGGGTGAAAATCAAGACGCCGAGGCGACTCATCGTGAGGTTTCCTGATGCAATTGCTGTTCATACCAGAATTTGCGCCGCAACAGCTCCGCCGGGTTGTCGGGGATCTCGCGCAGCCATTGTTCCAGGGCCTGGCGCTGTTCGGCGTCGAGGCTGGTGGAGACCGGCCGCTGTGGCGGCTGGGTGACACTGTCATCGTTGCCCCCGGCAGTGCCCGGCGCTGTCTGGCTGGTGTTGCCGTTGGCATTTTCAGCGGACTGCTCTGGCTGGGCCTGCTCATCGGCGCCAGGGGTTCCCTGGGCGCTGGATGAACTGCTGTTGCCTTGGTTGTCGGTGCCGGGTGTGTCCTGGGCATCGGCATTGGCCGGCGGTTCCTCGGCCTTGGCCTCGCGCTGTTGCAGCAGCTGCTGGACCAGGGCCTGGTTGTCCAGCGCCGGCTTCAGGTCGGGCTGGCGCTCCAGCGCCTGTTCGTAGGCGTCCAGCGCCGCTTCCAGCTCGCCGGCGCGGGCCAGGGCATTGCCTCGATTGTAGTGGGCGGCGGCGTCGCTGCCTTGGGCGAAGGCGGCGGCGGCGCCCGCGAAGTCGCCGGCCTGGTACAGGGCCATGCCGCGCCATTGCGGGTCCTGGAAGTGGCGCGCGGCCGCCGCCGGTTGCTGGCGCTGGAGCAACTGCTGGCCCTGCTGGTCCGGCCTTAGCCACAGGTCATTGAACTCGAAGGCCTGGCTCGGTTGCGGCAGCGCCAGCAGCAGCGGCAGGCAGAACAGCCACCCGCGTCGACCGGCGCAGGCGGCCAGCAGCAGCAGGGGCAGCAACAGCCAGTAACCCTGGTCTGCCCAGCTGTCCAGTTGCACGGTCTGGCCGTCGTTGCGCAGCAGGCGTGGGTTGTCGAACAGGCCCAGGCCGCGCAGGTCGAGGTCGTCGATCCGGGCGTGGCGGTAGCGCCCGCCGGTGCCATTGATGAAGCTCTTGAGCGCGGCGCTGTCCAGACGCGGCATGAGGATGCCGCCCTGATCGTCCTTGAGGTACTCGCCGTTGGCCTGGCGCACGGGCGCGCCTTCAGTGCTGCCGATGCCCAGCATCAACAGGCTTGGGCCCTGGCGGCCCAGGGCCTTGGTGATGCCGTCGCGCTCCTGTTCGCTCAGGGCCGAGCCGATCAGCAGCAGGCGGCCCTGGCCAAGGCCGCTCTGGGCCAGCAGCGAGAGGCCTTTCTGCACGGCCAGGTCGGCGCGCTGGCCGGGCTGGGGCATGATCGACGGGTCGATCGATTCGAGCAGATTGCGCGTGGTACCGAGGTCGTCGGACAGCGGCACCAGGGTGTGCGCGGAGCCGGCGTAGACCACCAGCGCGGTCTGGCTGTCACGCCGGTGTTCGAGCAGGTCGAGGATCTTGCGCCGGGCCTGCTCCAGGCGGTTGGGCGCGGTGTCTTCGGCGAGCATCTGCGGGGTGAGCTCGAGCAGGATCACCAGCGGGTCGGCGGGGCGCTGGCGGGTTTCTTCAAGGCGCTGCCAGCTTGGCCCGAGCAGGGCCAGCACCACCAGCAGCCAGGCCAGGCCCAGGGCGACCCAGGGCAGTTTGCTGGTGCTGCCGCTGCCGCCACCGAGTAGCACGGCGTGGAACTGCTGGGGCAGGATCAGTTGCCAGCGCCCGGCACGCTTGCGCCGGTGCCAGAGCTTGAACAGCAGCCAGCCGAGCAGGGGCACTACCAGCAGCCAGAGTGGGCGTAGCCATTGCGGCCAGAGTTCGATCATCGCCGCCTCCTCAGGCGCAGGCGTTTGAGGCGCTGGCGCCATTCGGGGTGCGGCTGCAGAAAGCGCGGTTTGCGCAGCAGGCGTTGCAGCAGGTTGTCCGGCCACTGCACGGCTACCACCAGCAGCACGCTGAGCAGCAGGGCCAGGGCCAGCGGCCAGGCGTACAGCTCGCTGGCGGTGCGGGCCTGGGTGGGTTGCTGGGCCACCGGTTCCAATTGGTCGAGGGTGTCGCCGATGGCGTTGAGCTCAGCGCCGTCATGGGCACGGAAGTAGCTGCCGTGGGTGATGTCGGCAATCTCCTTGAGCGAGGCCTCGTCCAGGTCCAGGCTCGGGTTCAGCCCGAGCAGGCCGGGGGTGCCGCTGGCCTCGGGGTTGGCGCCGATGCCGATGGTATAGATGCGCACGCCTTCCTGGGCCGCCAGGCGGGCGGCGGTCAGCGGGTGTATCTGCCCGCCGTTGTTGGCGCCGTCGGTAATCAGTACCAGCACCCGGCTTTGTGCCGGGCGCTGGCGCAGGCGCTTGACCGCCAGGCCGATGGCGTCGCCGACGGCGGTGTTCTTGCCGGCGATGCCGATCTGCGCTTCGTCGAGGAAGGTGCGCACGGTGCGCCGGTCGAAGGTCAGCGGGGCCTGCAGGTAGGCCTGGCTGCCGAACAGGATCAGCCCGACCCGGTCGCCCTGGCGGTCCTGGAGGAAGTCGCCCATCAGGGCCTTGACCAGGTCCAGCCGGCTGATTTCCTCGCCTTGCCATTGCATGTCGGGGAAGTCCATGGAACCGGACACATCCACCGCCACCAGCAGGTCGCGGCCGCTGGCCGACACCGGCACCGGCTCGCCCAGCCATTGCGGGCGGGCGGCGGCCAGCAGCAACAGCAACCAGATCAGGATGAACGGCGCCTGTTGGCGCCAGGTCGGCAGGTTCAGCCGTGCGCGGCGCCCGGCCAGGCCTTCGAGCTCGTCGAGGAAGCCGACCTTGAGTACCGGCTCGCCACTGTCGGCGGCGGGCAGCACCAGGCGCGCCAGCCAGGGCAGCGGGAACAACGCCAGGAGCCACGGCCAGGCCAGTTCAAACATGCTTGCGGATCCAGGTTTCGACCGCCTGGGCGAGCCCGGCGATGGCTTTATCGTCGAGCTTGCACTCGGGCTTGTAGGCGCCTTCGACCAGCACCATCCAGCGTGTCAGGCCGGCGGCCGGGCAGCGGTTGTCGAGGAAGGCCAGCCATTGCCGGCCATTGAGGGTATGGCTGTTGGCGCCGGGGTAGTGGTTGCGGCACAGGCGTTTGAGCAGGGCGTTGATCTGCTGCAGCCAGGCGCCGGCCGGCACACCGTCGTAGGGGCGCGGCAGGCGCGCCAGCTCTGCCAGCGCTTCGACGCGCACCGGGTCCAGCGGCAGTTCGGCACGCACCACCTTGCGCTTGCCTGGGCGCCAGCGGCGCAGGCGCCAGGCACCCCAGGCCAGCAACGGCAGCAGGGCCAGCAGCAACCACCAGCCCGGCGCCGGTGGCCACAGGCCGATCGGCGCCGGGGCGATCAGAGGCTGCAGCTGATCCAACGGGTTCATTGGCGGCTCCCGGAGCGCTGGGCATTCAGGTATTCGCGCAGTTGCTCGATCATTTCGCTCTGGGTGCTCAGCGGCATCAGCACCACCCGCAGTTTTTGCGCCAGCAACTCCCAGCGCTCGATGCGTGCTTCGGCCTGCTGGCGATAAGCCTGGCGCAGGTTGGCGTCGAGGGTGTCGAGTTCCAGTTGCGCACCGCGCTGGGCGAAGCGCAACAAGCCGGCGGCGGGCAGGGCGTGGTCCAGCGGGTCGCTGACCGGCAACAGCAGCACATCGCAATGGCGCGAGAGCATCGCCAGGTGTTGCTCGACGCTGGCGCTGAGGGCGCGTTCGTCGCAGATGACGATGGCCAGGCTGCCCGGGCGCAGTACCTCGCGCGCCCGGCGCAGGGCCAGGCCGAGGCTGTCGGCCTGGGGCAGGGCTTCGGTATGCAAGGCCTGGTTGACCTTCGCCAGGCGGTTGAGCAACTGCAGCAGGCTTTGTTTGCTGCGCCGTGGCTTGATCTCCAGGTGCTCGTTGTCACCGAACACCAGCCCGCCGATACGGTCGTTGTGGCCCAGCGCGGCCCAGCCGAACAGGGCAGCGGCCTGGGCCGCCAGCACCGACTTGAACATCAGCCCTGAGCCGAAGAACAGGCGCTGGCTCTGTTCGACCATGATGAAAATCGGCCGCTCGCGCTCCTCATGGAACAGCTTGGTGTGCGGCTCCTGGGTGCGCGCGGTGACGCGCCAGTCGATGTTGCGCACATCGTCGCCGGCCTGGTAGACCCGCACCTGGTCGAAGTCCACCCCGCGCCCGCGCAGCTTGGAGTGGTGCAGGCCCACCAGCGGGCTGCGTTGCCCGGGCCGCGAGAACAGCTGGATTTCGCGCACACGGTGGCGCATGTCGATCAAGTCGGCGAGGCCGATGCGGATGCCGGAGTCGGCCAGCGTGCGGGTGGGCATGGGTTCAGGCGACGGCGACGACGTCGAGGATGCGCTGCACCACGCGGTCCTGGTCGACCCCCGCGGCCTCGGCCTCGAACGACAGGATGATGCGGTGGCGCAGCACGTCGAACAGCACCGCCTGGATGTCCTCGGGGCTGACGAAGTCGCGCCCGGCCAGCCAGGCGTGGGCGCGTGCGCAGCGGTCCAGGGCGATCGAGCCGCGCGGGCTGGCGCCATAGGCGATCCAGTCGGCCAGTTCGCTATCGAACTTGGCCGGGGTACGCGTGGCCATCACCAGTTGCACCAGGTATTCCTCCACGGCGTCGGCCATGTACAGGCCGAGGATTTCCTTGCGTGCGGCGAAGATGGCCTGCTGGCTGACCCGCCGCTCGGGTTTCACTTCACCGCCCAGTGCTTCGCCACGGGCCTGCTGAAGGATGCGCCGCTCGACCGCAGCATCGGGGAAGCCGATCT
Organism: Pseudomonas sichuanensis; assembly: GCF_024749065.1. Classification (NCBI taxonomy): domain Bacteria; kingdom Pseudomonadati; phylum Pseudomonadota; class Gammaproteobacteria; order Pseudomonadales; family Pseudomonadaceae; genus Pseudomonas; species Pseudomonas sichuanensis. Next base: position 1,815,503 of record NZ_CP087185.1, read on the forward strand.
TCACGTGCATAAGGAAGCGGTCGAGTTGGGCTTCGGGCAGCGGGTAGGTGCCTTCCTGCTCGATCGGGTTCTGCGTGGCCATCACCAGGAACAGCGGCGACAGCTCGTAGGTGCTGCGCCCGACGCTGACCTGGCGCTCGGCCATGGCTTCGAGCAGCGCCGACTGGACCTTGGCCGGGGCGCGGTTGATTTCGTCGGCCAGCACCAAGTTGTGGAAGATCGGCCCCTGCTGGAACACGAAACTGCCGGTTTCCGGGCGGTAGATTTCGGTGCCGGTGATGTCGGCGGGGAGCAGGTCGGGGGTGAACTGGATGCGATGGAATTCGGCTTCGATGCCCTCGGCGAGCTCTTTGATGGCCTTGGTCTTGGCCAGGCCCGGAGCCCCCTCCACGAGCATGTGGCCGTCGGCCAGCAGCACGATCAGCAGGCGCTCGACCAGTTTTTCCTGGCCGAGGATCTGGGAAGAGAGAAAGGTGCGCAGCGCGTTCAGCGCCTCACGGTGTTCCATCGTCGACGGTTCCTGGGAGTGGGCCTGGGGTGCGCTGGGGCGCGGTTGCCGGGCGGGGGGATACTTTAATCTATCCGGGGGTGCGGGGCCTAATGGGCGGGGGTAAAAATCTTGAAAAGAAAGGGTGTGTGAGGGCGGCTGGGAATTGCGTCAGGGCCACCGGGTGTTCGCCTTGGTTTTGGGGTTGGGGCACAGATCGAGCGCCGCCCGCGCGGCGCTTCGCGGGTAAACCCGCTCCCACAGTCTGTTTCGGGCCAATTATGCCTGTGAGGGTACCGCTGCCCGCCTAGGCGCATGTCTCAAGTCAGGTGAGGCGCCAGTGGTGCCCACCTCACTACCGCGTCGTGCCAACAAGGCGGACCAGGTAATGGCACAGGAGAGACTGGCCCGAAACAAACTGTGGGAGCGGGTTTACCCGCGAAGCGCCGCGCGGGCGGCGCTCGATTTCACAGGCGCAACACCTCTCAAGGCGAACACATCTCCACCTTTTCCCCAAAGTTGGAAAGCTTCTTGCAAAGCCAGCGCCAGGCGCCACCCAGGCGTCAAAGTTTTGCTTCAAGAGGACTCGCGGTGGATCGCACTCAGTTAATCAGCAACGCGCGCAACAACCTGGCCGGTCTCGGCAGGGGCAACCTCGGCGTGCCGCTGTTACTGCTGGTGATGTTGGCAATGATGATGTTGCCGATACCGCCGTTCCTGCTCGACGTGTTCTTCACCTTCAATATCGCCCTGTCGATCGTGGTCCTGCTGGTGTGCGTCTATGCCCTGCGCCCGCTCGACTTCGCCGCCTTCCCGACCATCCTGCTGGTGGCCACGCTGTTGCGCCTGGCGCTGAACGTCGCGTCCACCCGCGTGGTCATGCTGCATGGCCAGGAAGGGCATGGCGCCGCGGGCAAGGTGATCCAGGCGTTCGGTGAAGTGGTGATCGGCGGCAACTACGTCGTCGGTGCGGTGGTGTTCGCCATCCTCATGATCATCAACTTCGTGGTGGTGACCAAGGGCGCCGGGCGTATCTCCGAGGTGAGCGCGCGTTTCACCCTTGACGCCATGCCCGGCAAACAGATGGCCATCGACGCCGACCTCAATGCCGGCCTGATCGACCAGGCCCAGGCCAAGGCGCGTCGTAGCGAAGTGGCCCAGGAGGCCGAGTTCTACGGCTCGATGGACGGTGCCAGCAAGTTCGTCCGTGGCGATGCCATCGCCGGCCTGCTGATCCTGTTCATCAACCTCATCGGCGGCATGCTGATCGGCATGCTGCAGCACGGCATGACCTTCAGCGATGCCGGCAAGGTTTACGCGCTGCTGACCATCGGTGACGGTTTGGTGGCGCAATTGCCATCACTGCTGCTGTCCACCGCTGCCGCGATCATGGTGACCCGTGCTTCGGGCTCCGAGGACATGGGCAAGCTGATCAATCGGCAGATGTTCGATTCGCCCAAGGCCCTGGCGGTTTCCGGCGCGCTGATGATCGTCATGGGCCTGGTGCCGGGCATGCCGCACATGGCTTTCCTCAGCCTGGGCGGGGTGGCCGCCGGCGCTGCCTACCTGGTGTGGAAGAAGCAGCAGAAGGCCAAGGCCCTGGCCTTGGAAGAGATTCAGCGCCAGCAGGACCTGCTGCCATCGCCGCAGCGTGCCATGGACACCAAGGAACTGGGCTGGGATGACGTCACCCCCATCGACATGATCGGCCTGGAGGTGGGTTATCGCCTGATTCCGCTGGTGGATCGCAACCAGGGCGGCCAATTGCTGGCGCGGATCAAGGGTGTGCGCAAGAAGCTGTCCCAGGACCTGGGCTTCCTCATGCCCACCGTGCACATTCGCGACAACCTCGACCTGCAGCCCAGTGCCTATCGCCTGACGCTGATGGGCGTGATCCTGGCAGAGGCCGAGATCTACCCGGACCGTGAGCTGGCAATCAACCCCGGCCAGGTATTCGGCACGCTCAACGGCATCGCCTCGCGCGACCCGGCGTTCGGCCTGGAGGCGGTGTGGATCGATGTGGGTCAGCGCGCCCAGGCGCAGTCGCTGGGTTACACAGTGGTGGATGCCAGTACCGTGGTCGCCACCCACCTCAACCAGATCCTGCAGAAGCACTGCCATGAGCTGATCGGCCATGAAGAAGTCCAGCAGTTGCTGCAGGTGCTGGCCAAGGCGTCGCCGAAACTGGCGGAAGAGCTGGTGCCGGGTGTCATTTCCTTGTCGGGTTTGCTCAAGGTTCTGCAGGCGTTGCTTTCCGAGCAGGTGCCGGTACGCGACATTCGCAGCATTGCCGAAGCCATCGCCAACAATGCGGTGAAGAGTCAAGATACCGCCGCGCTGGTGGCGGTGGTGCGGGTCGGGTTATCCCGCGCTATCGTTCAAAGCATTGTCGGCGTTGAGTCCGAGCTGCCTGTGATCACCCTTGAGCCAAGGTTGGAACAGATCTTGCTCAATAGTTTGCAAAGGGCCGGGCAAGGTCAGGAAGACGGTGTTCTTCTTGAACCGAGCATGGCCGAAAAGCTTCAGCGCTCGTTGATCGAGGCGGCCCAGCGTCAGGAAATGCAGGGCCAGCCGGCCATCCTTCTGGTGGCGGGCCCGATCCGCGCCATGCTGTCGCGTTTCGGTCGCCTGGCTGTACCGAATTTGCATGTTTTGGCGTATCAGGAAATACCTGACAACAAGCAAGTCACCATTGTTGCCACCGTGGGCCCCAACGGCTGAGGTAGTGGGTTATGCAAGTTAAGCGTTTTTTCGCCGCCGATATGCGTCAGGCCATGAAGCTGGTTCGTGATGAGCTTGGCTCCGATGCCGCCATCATCGGCAACCGGCGCATCGCTGGCGGTGTCGAGTTGACGGCCGCGCTGGACTACAAGCTGTCCGCCCTGGCCCCACGGGTGCCCAATGCCGAGCTCGAGGACGAGTTGCGCAAGACCCAGTCGCGCATTGTCACCGCCCAGGCTGAAATCAGCGGGCGCAACGAAATCGGCGAGGGCAACCGGCAGTTGTTCGCCGGCCAGTCGCTGACCGCTTCCGAACCGCTGGTCGAGCCGCATGTCGACGTGCCTGCGGCGCCTGCCGCACCGGCTGCCGCGCCGGTCGACCCGCGCCTGTTCGACGCCATGCGCTCGGAGCTCACCGGCCTGCGCGAGCTGCTTGAAGTGCAGCTCGGTTCGCTGGCCTGGAGCCAGCTGCAAGGTAACAAGCCACAACAGGCCAACCTCTGGCGCCGCCTGCAGCGCTTGGGCTTGTCGGGCGGGCTGGCCCGCGAACTGCTTGAGCTGACCGCCGAAATCGAAGAGCCGCGCCACGCCTGGCGCATGGTCCTGGCGCACCTGGCGCGGATGATCGACGTGCCCGAGGTCGAGCCGATCGAAGAGGGCGGGGTGATCGCCATGGTCGGCCCGGCCGGCATGGGCAAGACCACTACCCTGGCGAAACTGGCCGCACGCTATGTGCTCAAGTACGGCGCGAGCAATATCGCCCTGGTGAGCATGGACAGCTTCCGCATCGGCGCCCAGGAACAGCTGAAAACCCTGGGGCGCATCCTCAATGTGCCGGTTACCTACGTCGACCCGGGCGAGTCCCTGGCCCAGGCGCTCGAACCGCTGCTGCGCAAGCGCGTGGTGCTGATCGATACCGCCGGCCTGCAGGCCAGCGACCCGGCGCTGCGCATGCAGCTGGAGACGCTGGCCGGGCGTGGCATCGCCTCGAAGAACTATCTGGTACTGGCCACCACCAGCCAGAAACAGGTGCTCACCGCCGCCTACCACAGCTACAAGCGCTGCGGCCTGGCCGGTTGCATCCTGACCAAGCTCGATGAAACTGCCTGCCTCGGTGAAGTGCTGAGCCTGGCCATCGGTCACGAATTGCCGATTGCCTACCTGACCGACGGGCCACGCATTCCGGATGACCTGCAATTGCCGCGTAAACACCAGTTGGTGAGCCGCGCGGTGAGCGTACAGATGCAGGACGAGCCCAGCGAAGAGGCCATGGCCGACATGTTCGCTGATCTCTACCACAACCCCGGCAAGCGGGCGGGGTGAAGGTGAACACTGTGCAAAGTACCTACATCATGGGGTTGCCCGGCCTGGCCGCGGCGCTGAGCATCAAGCCCCTCATGTGGCCTGGGTCCAAGCAAGACAAGGTAAACAACAGACATGGGTAGCATGCATCCCGTACAGGTGATCGCCGTCACCGGTGGCAAAGGTGGCGTCGGCAAGACCAACGTTTCAGTGAACCTGTCCCTGGCGCTGGCCGAACTCGGCCGCCGGGTCATGCTGCTCGACGCCGACCTGGGCCTGGCCAATGTCGACGTGCTGCTGGGCCTGACACCCAAGCGCACCCTGGCCGACGTCATCGAGGGCCGTTGCGAGCTGCGTGACGTGCTGCTGCAGGGGCCGGGCGGGGTACGCATCGTGCCGGCCGCCTCGGGCACCCAGAGCATGGTGCACCTGGCACCGGCCCAGCACGCCGGCCTGATCCAGGCGTTCAGCGAAATCGGCGACAACCTCGATGTGCTGGTGATCGACACCGCCGCCGGGATCGGCGAATCGGTGGTCAGCTTCGTGCGTGCGGCGCAAGAGGTGTTGCTGGTGGTCTGTGACGAGCCTACCTCGATCACCGATGCCTACGCCCTGATCAAGCTGCTCAACCGCGACTACGGCATGAACCGTTTCCGCGTGCTGGCCAACATGGCGCAGAGCCCGCAGGAAGGGCGCAACCTGTTCGCCAAATTGACCAAGGTCACGGATCGCTTCCTCGACGTCGCCCTACAATACGTCGGCGCCGTGCCTTACGACGAATGTGTGCGCAAGGCGGTGCAGAAGCAGCGGGCGGTCTATGAGGCCTTCCCACGGTCCAAGTGTGCGCTGGCCTTCAAGGCCATCGCGCAGAAGGTCGACAGCTGGCCGCTGCCAGCCAACCCACGCGGGCACCTGGAGTTTTTCGTCGAGCGTCTGGTGCAGCCCACCAGCGCGGGGCCAGTGCTATGAGTGCGAGCGGCTTCAAGATGTACAGCAAGGCGTCGAAGGACGCCCAGTACGAGCTGGTCGAGCGCTACGCGCCGCTGGTCAAGCGCATCGCCTACCACCTGCTGGCGCGCCTGCCGGCCAACGTGCAGGTCGAGGACCTGATCCAGGCCGGCATGATCGGCCTGCTGGAAGTCGCCAACAAGTACGACGCCAGCAAGGGCGCCAGCTTCGAGACTTACGCCGGCATCCGCATCCGCGGCGCCATGCTCGACGAGGTGCGCAAGGGAGATTGGGCACCACGTTCGGTGCACCGCAATACGCGCATGGTCAGTGACGCAATGCGCTCGGTTGAAGCAAGAACTGGTCGCGACGCTAAAGATCACGAGGTTGCTGCCGAACTCCAATTGAGTCTCGATGATTACTACGGGATTCTGAACGACACCTTGGGCAGCCGCCTGTTCAGTTTTGACGACCTGTTGCAGGACGGTGAACACGAAGGTTTGCACGAGGACGGGGCCAGCGGCCAGCTGGAGCCATCGCGTGACCTGGAAGACGAGCGCTTCCAGCGCGCCCTGGCCGAGGCGATCGCCAACCTGCCGGAGCGTGAGCGCCTGGTGCTCGCGCTGTACTACGACGAAGAGCTGAACCTCAAGGAAATCGGTGAGGTACTGGGGGTCAGCGAGTCACGTGTCAGCCAGTTGCATAGCCAGTGCGCGGCGCGTTTGCGCGGCCGCCTGGGGGAATGGCGGGCACGCTGAGCCCGGGTTCGATGCAGTCGTTTTTTGCTCTACCGAATTGATTGACTGCGCGCTCGGCGCCGAGCGCGTTTAAGACTGCTTGGAGGTCTACTTGAACAAAGACATGAAAATCCTCATCGTTGACGACTTTTCGACGATGCGGCGGATCATCAAGAACCTGTTGCGTGATCTGGGGTTCACCAATACCTCGGAAGCTGACGACGGCAACACCGCGTTGCCGATGCTGGAAAGCGGCCACTTCGATTTCCTGGTGACCGACTGGAACATGCCGGGCATGTCCGGTATCGAACTGCTGCGCAAAGTCCGCGCTGACGAGCGTCTGAAGCACCTGCCGGTGCTGATGGTGACCGCCGAAGCCAAGCGTGAGCAGATCATCGAAGCGGCCCAGGCCGGGGTAAACGGCTATGTGGTCAAGCCTTTCACCGCCCAGGTGCTCAAAGAAAAGATCGAGAAGATCTTCGAACGCGTCAACGGCTGAGTCACCTCAGGGGGCGCCATGGAGTCAACCAACAACTCGCTGGGTGAGTTCGAATCAACCCTGAAAAAACATGCCCAGGAACTGGTCGAGAGCCTCGAGCGCGGCCGTTTCGGCGATGCGGTGCAGCTGATTCATCAGCTCAACCAGACTCGCGACCGGGGCTTGTATCAGGAAGTCGGCAAACTCACCCGTGAACTGCACAGTGCGATCGTCAGTTTCCAGATCGATCCGGCGATGCCGCAGGCCGAGGAGGTCTCGCAGATCACCGATGCCACCGAGCGCCTTTCATACGTGGTGCGCCTCACCGAAGGCGCGGCCAACCGCACCATGGACCTGGTGGAGGAGAGCACGCCGGTGCTCAACACCCTGGCCAGCGAAGCCCAGGACCTGTCCGCCGATTGGCAGCGCTTCATGCGCCGCGAAGTGGCGGCGCCGGAATTCCGTGAGCTGGTCAAGCGTGTCGACAGTTTCCTGGCGCACAGTGCCGAAGGCAACCGCAAGGTCGCCGGGCACCTCAACGATATCTTGCTGGCTCAGGACTATCAGGACCTGACCGGCCAGGTGATCAAGCGGGTTACCGCGCTGGTCACCGAAGTAGAAAGCAATCTGCTCAAGCTCGTGCTGATGGCCAGCCAGGTCGACCGCTTCGCCGGTATCGAACATGACCACCAGCAGCTGCGCGCTGAAAAAGATGAAGAAAAACATCCGACTCGGGGTGAAGGTCCGCAGATTCATGCCGATAAGCGTGAAGACGTCGTGTCCGGTCAGGACGATGTCGATGATCTGCTGTCCAGCCTGGGTTTTTAAGGAGCACGTTTAATGAGCTTCGGCGCCGATGAAGAAATCCTTCAGGATTTCCTGGTAGAGGCCGGCGAAATCCTCGAGTTGTTGTCCGAGCAACTGGTCGAGCTGGAAAGCCGGCCCGATGATGCGGACCTGCTCAATGCGATTTTCCGCGGTTTCCACACTGTAAAAGGGGGCGCCGGCTTCCTTCAGCTCAACGAACTGGTGGAGTGCTGCCACATCGCCGAAAACGTGTTCGACATCCTGCGCAAAGGTGAGCGCCGGGTCGACGCGGAACTGATGGACGTGGTGCTTGAAGCGCTCGACACGGTCAACAGCATGTTCGGCCAGGTGCGTGAGCGTACCGATGTCACCCCGGCCACCCCGGAGCTGCTGGCGGCGCTGTCGCGCCTGGCCGAACCGGGTACCGCCCAGGCACCCGCCGCCGTGGTCGAGGCCGAGCCTGTGGTCGAGGCCAGCGCCGAGCCGGACATCACCGACACCGAGTTCGAGCAACTGCTCAATTCGCTCGACGCGGTCAAGGCCGAAGCCGAGCTGCATGAGCAGATGCAAGGCGAGGCGCCGGTCACCGGCGGTGACGAGATCACCGACGCCGAGTTCGAAAACCTGCTCGACCAGTTGCACGGCAAAGGCCAGTTTTCGACCGAAGTGGCGGCCAGCGAGCCGGCAACTGCCGCTCCCGCTGCAGCCAGCGACGAGATTACCGACGACGAGTTCGAGTCGTTGCTTGACCAGTTGCACGGCAAGGGCACCTTCGCCGTCGATGCACTGCAGGGCGCTGCCGCGCCGGCTGCAAGTGCCGCGCCTGCTGCTGGGGGCGATGACATCAGCGAGCATGAATTCGAAGCACTGCTGGACCAGTTGCATGGCAAGGGCAAGTTCTCCGCTGATGCGGCGGTTGCCGAAGCACCCGCTGCCGCCGTGGCGACCGCGCCCAAGGCAGAAGCAAAGCCTGTGGCCAAGCCTGCACCTGCGCCAGCTGCCGCACCGGCCCCGGCTGCTGCCGCCAAGCCGGCCGCTGCGGCTCCTGCCCGTGCCCCGGCACCGGCCGCCGAGAAGCATGGCGCCAGCGAAGCGGAAACCACGGTGCGGGTCGACACTGCGCGCCTGGACGAGATCATGAACATGGTCGGCGAACTGGTGCTGGTGCGTAATCGCCTGGTACGCCTGGGCCTGAACAGCGGCGACGAGGCCATGTCCAAGGCCGTGTCCAACCTCGACGTGGTCACCGCCGACCTGCAGACCGCGGTCATGAAGACCCGCATGCAGCCGATCAAGAAGGTCTTCGGTCGCTTCCCGCGCTTGGTTCGTGACCTGGCGCGCCAGCTCAAGAAAGAGATCAACCTGGAACTGGTCGGTGAAGAGACCGACCTCGACAAGAACCTGGTCGAGGCCCTGGCCGACCCGTTGGTGCACTTGGTGCGCAACGCCGTCGACCATGGTGTAGAGATGCCCGACGAGCGCGAAGCTTCGGGCAAGGCCCGTACCGGCCGCGTGGTGCTGTCGGCGGAACAGGAAGGCGACCACATCCTGTTGTCGATCTCCGACGACGGCAAGGGCATGGACCCAAGCGTGCTGCGTGCCAAGGCCGTCGAGAAGGGCCTGATGGACAAGGACGCCGCCGACCGCCTGAGCGAGTCGGACTGCTACAACCTGATCTTCGCCCCGGGCTTCTCGACCAAGACCGAGATCTCCGACGTGTCCGGCCGCGGTGTCGGCATGGACGTGGTGAAGACCAAGATTTCCCAGCTCAACGGTTCGATCAACATCTTCTCGGCCAAGGGCCAGGGCTCGAAGATCGTCATCAAGGTGCCGCTGACCTTGGCGATCATGCCGACCTTGATGGTGATGCTGGCCAACCAGGCGTTTGCCTTCCCGCTGGTCAACGTCAACGAGATCTTCCACCTCGACCTGTCGCGCACCAACGTGGTCGACGGCCAGGAGGTGGTGATCGTCCGCGACAAGGCGCTGCCGCTGTTCTACCTCAAGCGTTGGCTGGTCCAGGACCAGGCGCACGAGGAGCAGCACGAAGGCCACGTGGTGATTCTGTCGGTGGGCACCCAGCGCATCGGCTTCGTGGTCGACCAGTTGGTGGGGCAGGAAGAAGTGGTGATCAAGCCGCTGGGCAAGATGCTGCAGGGTACCCCGGGCATGTCCGGCGCCACCATCACCGGTGACGGCCGTATCGCGTTGATCCTCGACGTTCCGAGCATGCTCAAGCGTTACGCCGCCCGGCGTATTTGATTTCGGTGGCGCGCCCTGGCGGGTGCGCCACCTAATGGAGTGTTTATGGCAGTCAAGGTCCTGGTGGTGGATGATTCCGGTTTCTTCCGCCGCCGTGTCTCGGAAATTCTCTCGGCCGACCCGACGATCCAGGTCGTGGGCACCGCGACCAATGGCAAGGAAGCTATCGACCAGGCGCTGTCGCTCAAGCCCGATGTCATCACCATGGACTACGAAATGCCCATGATGGACGGCATCACTGCGGTGCGGCACATCATGCAGCGCTGCCCGACGCCGGTGTTGATGTTCTCCTCGCTGACCCATGAAGGCGCCCGCGTTACGCTGGATGCGCTGGATGCCGGTGCAGTGGACTACTTGCCGAAGAATTTCGAGGACATTTCGCGCAACCCGCAGAAGGTCCAGCAAATGCTGTGCGAGAAGGTTCACACCCTTGCACGCAGCAACCGCCGTTTCGGCGCCTATTCCAGCCCGGCGCCGGCCGCAGCGCCTGCACCGGCCAGCAGCCACGCCCCGGCCAGCAGCTTTGCCGGCAGCGCGCCTGCTCGCCCGGCCGCGCCGGTGCGCACCGCCGCGCCTGCGGCTGCCCATTCGCCAGCACCCAAGCGCAAGCCTTACAAACTGGTGGCCATCGGTACCTCCACCGGCGGCCCGGTCGCGCTGCAGCGCGTGCTCACCCAGCTGCCTGCCAGCTTCCCGGCGCCGATCGTGCTGATCCAGCACATGCCGGCGGCCTTTACCAAGGCCTTCGCCGAACGCCTGGACAAGCTGTGCAAGATCAGCGTCAAGGAAGCCGAGGACGGCGACGTGCTGCGCCCGGGCCTGGCCCTGTTGGCGCCTGGCGGCAAGCAGATGATGGTCGACGGCCGTGGCACGGTGAAAATCCTGCCGGGCGACGAGCGCCTGAACTACAAGCCTTGCGTCGACATCACCTTCGGCTCCGCCGCCAAGTCCTATGGCGACAAGGTGCTGTCGGTGGTGCTCACCGGCATGGGCTCCGATGGCCGCGAAGGCGCGCGCCTGCTCAAGCAGGGTGGCAGCACCGTATGGGCGCAGGATGAGGCCAGTTGCGTGATCTATGGCATGCCCATGGCGATCGTCAAGGCCAACCTCGCCGACGCGGTGTACAGCCTGGACGAGATCGGCAAGCACCTGGTCGAGGCGTGCGTCTGATGGATGTCTTGAGCCTGATCGGCCTGATCCTCGCTTTCGTCGCCATCGTTGGCGGTAACTTCCTCGAGGGTGGGCATGTCGGTGCGCTGCTCAACGGCCCGGCGGCGCTGATCGTCCTGGGCGGCACCCTGGCGGCGGCGCTGCTGCAGTCGCCGCTGTCGTCGTTCAAACGGGCGCTGCAGATCGTCCGCTGGATCTTCTTCCCGCCACGGGTGGACCTGGCCGGCGGTATCGACCGTGTCGTCAACTGGAGCCTGACCGCGCGCAAGGAAGGCCTGCTGGGCCTGGAAGGCGTGGCGGATGCCGAGCCCGACCCCTATGCGCGTAAAGGCCTGCAACTGCTGGTCGACGGCGCCGAGCCGGAAGCCATTCGCAGCGTCCTCGAGGTGGATTTCCTGACCCAGGAGTCCCGCGACATCCAGGCGGCCAAGGTGTTCGAGAGCATGGGCGGCTATGCGCCGACCATCGGTATCATCGGTGCGGTGATGGGTTTGATCCATGTGATGGGCAACCTCGCCGACCCTTCGCAGTTGGGTAACGGCATTGCCGTGGCGTTCGTCGCCACCATTTACGGTGTTGCCAGTGCCAACCTGATCCTGCTGCCGATCGCCAACAAGCTCAAGGCCGTCACCCTGCGCCAGTCGCGTTACCGCGAGATGCTGCTCGAGGGCCTGCTGTCGATCGCCGAAGGGGAGAACCCGCGTTCGATCGAACTCAAGCTGCAAGGCTTCATGGAGTAACCCATGGCCCGTCGTCGTCATACCGAGGAACATGAAAACCACGAGCGCTGGCTGGTGTCGTACGCCGACTTCATCACCTTGCTGTTCGCCTTCTTCGTGGTCATGTACTCGATTTCCTCGATCAACGAGGGCAAGTACAAGCAGATCTCGCAGGCGCTGATCGGGGTGTTCAACGACCCCGAGCGCAGCATGAAGCCGATCCCCATCGGTGACGAGCGCCCGCTCACGGTCAAGCCGGCCGAGCCGCTGGTCAAGGACAGCGAGCAGACCGACGCCGGCCTGGCCCAGGCCAGTGTCGATCCGCTCAAGAGCATTGCCGACGATGTGCGCGATGCGTTCGGCGACCTGATCAAGTCCGACCAGATGACCGTGCGCGGCAACGAGCTGTGGATCGAGATCGAGCTCAACTCCTCGCTGCTGTTCGGCAGCGGTGACGCCATGCCCAGCGATGTTGCGTTCTCGATCATCGAAAAAGTGGCGAAGATCCTCAAGCCGTTCGCCAACCCGGTGCACGTCGAAGGCTTCACCGACAACCTGCCGATCCGCACGGCGCAGTACCCGACCAACTGGGAGCTGTCTTCGGCGCGTGCGGCGAGCATCGTCCGCCTGCTGGCGATGGAAGGCGTCAACCCGGCGCGCATGGCTTCGGTGGGCTACGGCGAGTACCAGCCGGTGGCCGGCAACGACACTGCTGAAGGGCGCGCGCGCAACCGTCGGGTGGTGCTGGTGATTTCACGCAACCTCGAGGTGCGTCGCAGCCTGACCGGTAGCGGCAGTGCCAACGCCACGCCGGATGCGGCCTTGCGCCGGGCTGGCACACAAAGTGCACCAGCCTCGCCAGCATCGGTGGCGGGGCAATAACTCGTCAATTCTCTGTCGCCGCAAGGCGGTGATCGCCGGCATCAACGAGTCAAGAGTTGTCCTATGAGAGTCTGGGCAGTAGCCAATCAAAAGGGTGGCGTTGGCAAGACCACCACCACCATCGCCCTGGCCGGCCTGCTGGCCGAGGCGGGCAAGCGCGTGGTCGTTGTCGACCTCGACCCGCACGGCTCGATGACCAGCTATTTCGGGCACAACCCCGACGCGCTCGAGCACAGCTGTTACGACCTGTTCCTGCATAAAGGCACGGTGCCCGAAGGGCTGCCGGGCCAGTTGCTGCTGCCCACCAGCGACGAGCGTATCTCGCTGCTGCCGTCGAGCACCGCGCTGGCGGTGCTGGAGCGCCAGTCGCCGGGGCAGAGTGGCCTGGGCCTGGTGATCGCCAAGAGTCTGGCGCAGCTGTGGCAGGACTTCGACTTTGCCCTGATCGACAGCCCGCCGCTGCTCGGCGTGCTGATGGTCAATGCCCTGGCCGCCTGCCAGCAGCTGGTGATCCCGGTGCAGACCGAGTTCCTTGCCGTCAAAGGCCTGGAGCGCATGGTCGGGACCCTGGCCATGGTCAACCGTTCGCGCAAGCAGGCACTGCCCTACCAGATCGTCCCAACCCTGTTCGACCGCCGCACCCAGGCATCGCTGGGCACCTTGAAAGTGCTGCGCGACACCTATGGCGAGCAGGTCTGGCAGGGCTACATCCCGGTTGACACGCGCCTGCGCGATGCCAGCCGCAATGGTGTCACGCCCTCGCAGTTCGACGGCAAGAGCCGTGGCGTCATTGCCTACCGGGCGCTGCTCAAGCACCTGCTTACTTATCGCTCCGCGCTGCAGGTGGCCTGATGAACCAAGCCCGGCATATTGCCAGCAAACCGCAAATGGCCCTGCAGTCGTACCTTGATGGCCTGCTGCAGGAAGCCACCGAGTCGTTCGAGCTGCCAGAACCTGCGCCTGCCGCGCAGCCGGCCAGCCAGGCGCCCAGTGACGAATTCGAAGCGGCTGTTCGCGAAGAACAGGCCGCTGACGCCCGCCGCCAGGCCGAACCGGCACCCGCAGCGCCGCGACCTTTTGCCGAGCCGCAGGTCAAGGTGCTGCCGACCGTTCTGCCGCCGGCCCAGCCAGTGGTCAGCGTGGTCGAGCAAGAAGTGCCGGCCGAGGTGCAGGCCGCCGAACCGGTCGCACCCTTGGTCGAGGTGCACCTGCCAGCACCCGCCGCGCCTGTGCCACCGGCCACGGTCGACGGCCGCCCAGCCTGGGCGGCCGAACCGTTCGAATGCCTGCTGTTCGACGTCGCCGGCCTTACGCTGGCGGTGCCGCTGGTATGCCTGGGCTCGATCTACTCGCTGGCCGGTCAGGAACTGACGCCGCTGTTCGGCCAGCCCGACTGGTTCCTCGGCATCCTCAGCTGCCAGGCGGGCAACCTGAAGGTCCTCGATACCGCGCGTTGGGTCATGCCCGACCGCTACCGCGAGGACTTCCGCCAGGGCCTGCAGTACGTGATTTCGGTGCAGGGCTACGAATGGGGGCTGGCGGTACACCAGGTCAGCCGTTCGCTGCGCCTGGACCCGAACGAGATCAAGTGGCGCAGCCAGCGCGGCCAGCGCCCGTGGCTGGCCGGCACGGTGATCGAACACATGTGCGCGCTGCTCGACGTCGCCGAGCTGGCCGAGCTGATCGCCAGTGGCGCGGTCAAGCAGATGAATACCAAACACAACTGAATCAACGCCGCTACTGCCGCGGCTATACAGAGCACACCGCCGAAGGCGGATTGAGAGGGCTAGGGGAATGAAGAAGTCGTCTGCACAAGGTTCCGAAGATCCGATCCTGCAATGGGTTACTTTCCGTCTGGACAACGAGTCCTACGGCATCAACGTCATGCAGGTCCAGGAAGTGCTGCGCTACACCGAGATCGCTCCGGTGCCGGGCGCACCCAGCTACGTGCTGGGCATCATCAACCTGCGCGGCAACGTGGTGACGGTGATCGACACCCGCCAGCGCTTCGGCCTGATGCCCTCGGACATCACCGACAATACCCGCATCGTCATCATCGAGGCGGACAAGCAGGTGGTCGGTATCCTCGTCGACAGCGTCGCTGAAGTGGTGTACCTGCGTCAGTCGGAAATCGAGACTGCGCCGAACGTCGGCAACGAAGAATCGGCCAAGTTCATCCAGGGCGTCTGCAACAAGAACGGCGAGCTGCTGATCCTGGTCGAGCTGGACAAGATGATGACCGAGGAAGAGTGGTCCGAGCTGGAGAGCATCTGAGTTGATTTTCGAGGCTGCTGTCATCCTCCTGGCGCTGCTGTGGGCGCTGAGCCTGTGGTTCTTCCTCAATTACAGCAAGCGCCAGCGCGAGCTGGCGGCACAGCAGGCCCAGGGCGATGCGCTGCGTGATCAGCGCATCAAGGACCTGGGCAAGCGCCTGGACGACTACCAGAACGGTACCGTGCGCATGGGCGAGGCCATTCACGAACTGCGCGCGGTGGTCGCGCCGTTGCCGGAGAAGCTCCAGCAACTGGAACAACGCGACCCCAACAGCGTCACCTTCACGCAGGCCGCCAAGCTGGTAGGCATGGGGGCCAGTGTCGAGGAGCTCACGCAAACCTGCGGCCTGACCCAGGCCGAGGCCGAACTGATGCGCAAGCTGCACCACGGCGAGTGATCCTCGCCGGCTCGCTATCGAGGGCGCGCAGCGGCCCCGACAGGCTTGAGTGACATCAGGTGGTGGCCCAGGAATGGCTGCCGCCGATCCTGACGATGCGGCCCAGTGGCAGCCACTGGTGCTGCAATTGGTTGAAGCGCTGCAGGTCGACGAAGTGCCCTGCGTTTACCCGGGGCATGCCATACAGGTTGGTGATCTGGCGCAGCGTGGCCTGCAGTGGCATGTGCCTGTCGATTACGCTGTTGAGCATGGCCGGACCGGTCAACTTGTTCAGTCTCGTTGCATAGTCGTAGGCGGCCTGCGGGTCGACCTGTGGGTCGGGTCGGCTGTCATAGAAGCCCGGCTCCGCGGCAAACCTTGAATGCATTTCCTCCGAAATGGCCTCCAGCAGTGGGTTGCCTGGGTGGCTGCCGATCGGTGTGGTGTTGTACAGCAAGTGCATGCCGAGCTTTTCGTTGGAAACCGGTGGGTACAGCAGCAGGCCATCCCTGGGGGCGAGCAATTCGATCGAATCGATGGCCTCGCCCGGCTCGCCCCGTGGCTGGCCATTGATCATCAGCGGCCTGCCAGGTTCGCGCAGGGTGTCGTCCACGTCCAGGTACAGGCCGCCCTCGTGGTTGAGCAACGGATAACGCAGCACGTCCGAAGCAGAGGAAAAATTGGTGGCCACGCCACTGTTGCCGTCGATGGCCGCCTGGTACTGAGCGAAGTAGCGACTGCGTTGGAAGCTGGCGTAGAACGGCTGTTCTTCCAGGGTCATGACCTGGAGGGTCGGTGCGTGTTCGGCGAGCAGGCGCAGGTTCTCCCGGTAGGCTTCGGGCGTTGTGTTCGACAGGAACAACCGGTAGGCATACTGGCTTTCACTCAGGCGCGTGGCGTTCCTTCCGAGGTTGGTCAGCAGCGCTGGACTGATCACCTTGTCACCGACCCAGATGCTCGATACCTGTTTGGGGATCGGCTGCAGTGCCGTGGCGTCGATAGTGGGGTACTCGACCGGCAGGTGCAGGTCGATACCCAACGCACGCAACGTGCCCATGCGCATGGCGTCGGTGACCGGGCGGGTGCGCACATCGACTTCCATCAGACGGTTGGTCTCTGGATCCGGTACATGGAAGTTAGGGTCCACATGGTTGAGTTCGTCCTCCCGGATGAACGCATCGAACTCCACGTCGTAGATCATTTCGGTGACATAGCCGTCGACCGTCGCATACAGGCTGTCGGGTGTGCCGTCGTAGCGCGGCGTGCGTGTAACCCTGCTGCTGACCAGTGGATCGGCGTCAGTCAGTGGGGCGATCGGTTCGGGGTTGTGAAAGTACTCGACTAT
The DNA here is from genome assembly GCF_024749065.1 of Pseudomonas sichuanensis. Taxonomy (NCBI): domain Bacteria; kingdom Pseudomonadati; phylum Pseudomonadota; class Gammaproteobacteria; order Pseudomonadales; family Pseudomonadaceae; genus Pseudomonas; species Pseudomonas sichuanensis. Next base: position 1,832,010 of record NZ_CP087185.1, read on the forward strand.
TGCTTCAGGAAAGTGAGGCGGCGAGACCGGCCCCATGGGATAACCCAACTGGCCGTTGACCTGGCTGGGCATGACGAAGCGTTCGTCCTTGAAACTCAGCAGCAAGGGTGATTCCTGGGCGAGCTGGTGCAACAGGGGCGCGGCGTTGAGCAGGCCGAAGGCGGCCCCTTGCACGCCCGCGGCCTGTTGCGCCTGGCTCTTGCCGTGGATGGCCTGATCCAGCCCGAGGCCGAATTGCGCCATGCCGCCGATGGCGAACAGCGGAGCCAGTTCCGGTACCACCAGCGCCAGGGGCGCAAGGTAGTCGAGCGCCGACTTCAGGTAACCGCGCCAGCGCGCCTTGAGCACTTCGTTTTGGTCGGTGACGATAAAGTCCGCGTCCTGATAGCTGCGACGTTTGTGGCGCTGGGCCAGCGCCAGGAACAGCTCGCCTGCGATGGGCGGGCTGTAGGTGTTGATCTTGTAGTTCACATAGTCCCGAGGCGCCCAATGGCCTTCTGTGGTGAACCCGGGGCGCTGAGGGTTCAGGTCGTTGCTGCGCGGGTATGCCGCCAGGCCGTCGAGGGCAGTCGCCAGGCCGCTGTAGCTCAGGCCGTCCGGCGTATCGGCCTGGGCGAAGTGTTCCATCAGCGCCTGGCGTTTTTGCAGGTCCTTGCACTGCTGCGCGAACCACTCCTTGAGCAGCGCCTCGTTGGCGAACTCATGCAGGGGCGAGGCGTTGCCGGGTATGTACAGCAGGGTCAGGCCGCTGGTCCTGTCCTTGAAGCAGAGCAGGTCGGTCGCGGTATAGCCATACACATTCAGTGGGCGGACCAGGACGCTGGAAGGTCGGGTGGTCACTCCAGCGGCCTGCCAGGCGAGGCGTACGCCGGCGCGGCTGAGGCTGCCTTGCGCTGCCTGCTTGTTGCAGGCAGCGAGGAAGTTGATCTGCGCGCTGACGCGATAGCTGTCCAGGTGGTTGGACCAATAGCTGTCCAGCAAGGCCTTGTAGCGGGTATGAAAATCCAGGTTCCAGATGAACCGCTGCAGGTCTTCGGCCGGCACATCGATATGGGTCTTGTGGCTGTATTCCTGAGGCTGCGAGCGTCGGAACAGGCCGTTGTACACTGCGTAGGCCGCGCCATTGCTGTACCACTCGCGCTCACGCAATTTTTCGACCAGGCGGATCTTGCCGGGAAAATGCCCGGCCCAGGGTTCACCGAACAATCCGCCAACCAGATTGTTGTTGGATTCGCCTTGCCAGTTCGACAGCATGGCCTGCGTCAGGCTCTGCTTCTGCACGACGATACCCTCCCAGCTGGCGTTGCTGCCTGACTGGTAGTGCAGGGTCACCACATCGACCTGGTCGGGGTCCAGATTCAGCTGGTGCTGGGCCGCCCAGGCCTTGATGGCATCGGCAGCGATGCGGTCGGGGCGAGGAAAGTGGCGCAGATGGTCGCGGACGTACTGCACACCCGCGTTGTTGACGATGGGAGTATTCAAGGTAGTGCACCTTAGCCGTTAACGAGTTGGCAAAGGTGGCAGGCGGCGGGGGCGCGCGGGCCCTACATAGTTATCGTCGCGGTTCGGGCAGGGCGAGTACGGATGGGGAAATGTCCCGTTCGCCTGGCGGTGTGTCGTCGAAGCCGGCCGGCACCTTGCCGCGCAGTTGCCAGGCGAAGGCGATGATCTCGGCGATGGTCAGGTACAGCGCTTCGGGGATCTGCTCGCCCAGTTCCAGGCGCGCCAGCAGGCGTACCAGCTCGGCATTCTCGTAGATCGGCACTTCATGCTCGCGGGCCAGCGCGAGGATGGCTTCGGCCAGTTCGTCGTCGCCCTTGGCACTCAGAGTGGGGGCCTGCTGGCCGTCGTAGCTCAGGGCAATGGCCTGGCGTGGTTGCGGCTGCTTCATGCGTTCTCGTCCACCCAACGTTGTTCCAGGCGTGTGCGTGGGCCTTGCGGTGGCGTGCCGGGATGGCATTCCAGGTCGCCGACATCCAGGCCGCAGGCCAGCAGGCGTTCGCGCAGGGCGCCGAGCTGGCTGTCGATCAGCCGTGCCGTGCGCTCCTGCTCGGCCCAGAGCTGGCCCGACAGGCGCCCCTGGGACAGTTGAGCCTGGACTTGCAGGGGGCCAAGGGGGGCCAGATCGAAGGCCAGCTCGATGCGCCATAGTGCGGCCAGCGGATCACGCTGTTCGTGCTGTTCACGTTCACGGTCGGCTTGCTGCTGCGGGGTTTCCTCGCGTTGCAGCTTGACCTGCAGGGGGATGAACTCCTGGCCGTGGCGGATGGGGATTTCGGTCTGCCAGGTGGTCTGCAGGTTGCCGTTTTCCAGCTGGCCGGATTGCTGCAGGCTGGACAGCGCATGGCTCTGCAGGCGCGACACGGCCCCGGCGGCCAGGCGCAGCAGTTGCTGCAGATCGCCTTCCTGCTCCAGCTTCTGCAGCAGGCGCGTGGGCAGCGGGAAGGGGCCCGACTGTGGGCGTGGGCTGACCTGGCCGAGCATGCCCAGTGCGCTGCGGGCAAAGCCAGGCAGCGCCTGGGCCAGGGAAGTGCTGGTCAGCATCGGGCTGAGTGTCGCGTTGGCCGGTGGCGGCGGCAACTGGGCGATCAGGCGCACCAGCTGTGCCTTGAGGTCGGGTGCCACGCCGCTGGCAAGGCCGCCGAGCAACTTGGACTCCAGGAATGCGCCGCTGCTGCTGAGCGCCTGGGCGAGGTTCTTCGGTTCGCTCAGTTGGCGGGCGTCCGGCAGGCTGGCCAGCAGGCGCTCGGCGCTGGCGCGTAGTTCGACACCGGCGTCTGGCGAGCGGGCGATCTGCTGAAGGCCGCTGAGCAGCCCCGGCAGTGATGCCTGCTGCCCTTGCTGGGTGACCAGGTGCTGGGCGATCGCCAGTTGATCCTGACGGCCACTGAGGGGCACGAAACGCAGCGACTGGTCGCCTTGCACCAGGGCGCTAAGCAGGCTGCCGACCGGTAGTGGGCGTGGGCTGTCGATGGTCAGGGTGGCTCCGGCCTGGCTGCTGTTGAGCAGGCTCACCAGCGAACGGAAGCTGGCTGCTTCTCCGGGGGGCTGCGGCAATGCCTGGCTGGTCAGCACTTTGCCTTGCAGCAATGTGCCGACCGGCACTTGGCGGGTGTCGAGGCGGGTGAGGGTGGCGATATTGTTGGCGTTGGCCTGCTGCACCAGCACCGCGAGGCGGTTGCTGTCGGTTTGGCTGACGGTGATCAGGCTGCCCTGGGGCAGTGGCTGGCTGGCGCTGGCCTGCAGCTGGGTCTGGTTGCCGTTGGTCTGGGTCAGGCGCAGCAGGAGCTGGAATTCCTGGCCGACCTGGCGCAGCGACATGACTTCGGCGCGCGCCGTCTCGCCCGGTGCCAGCAGATCGGGCTGCGATTGCAGCAGGCGCAGCAGTTCACCGGTCATGGCGGCCCTGGTCGCCTGGGGGCTTGGCGCAGTTTGTGCGCCGAGACTATTGATTTCAGTCATGATTGTATACAACCTGTCGAACCCGCCCTCTTGGCAGCGGGACAGCGCGTGTAATAATGCCGGCCGCCCGCCTGCCAGTATAACGGCAGGGCAGGGGGCGACTTGAGACACAGGGTTTAAGACCGGTGTCGTCTGCTTCGCGGGTAAACCCGCTCCCACAGGGATTGCGTTGGTCCTTGTGGGAGCGGGTTTACCCGCGAAGGAGCGGCGTAGATCATGAGCCCAACCTTAATAAGGCGAAACCGTGACCCTTCACCTCCAAGCCGCAGGCCTGGCCTGCGAGCGCGACTGGCGACTGCTGTTCGAGCACCTGGACTTCGAACTGCGCCCTGGCGACATGCTGCAGATCGCCGGCCCCAACGGCAGCGGCAAGACCAGCCTGTTGCGCCTGCTGGCCGGGCTGATGCAGCCCACCGCCGGGCAGATCCTGCTCGGCGGCCAGCCATTGGCCGAGCAGCGCCACGCCCTGGCCAGCATCCTCATCTGGATCGGGCACGCCGCCGGCATCAAGGACTTGCTCACCGCCGAGGAGAACCTCGCCTGGCTCTGCGCGCTGCACCAGCCGGCGGGCCGCGATGCCATCTGGCGCGCGCTGGAGGCCGTCGGCCTGCGCGGTTTCGAGGATGTGCCGTGCCATACCCTGTCAGCCGGCCAGCAACGGCGCGTGGCGCTGGCGCGGTTGTACCTGGACAGCCCGCCGCTGTGGATTCTCGACGAACCGTTCACCGCCCTCGACAAGCAGGGCGTCGCCCAGCTCGAGGCGCACCTGGCGGCGCATTGCGAACAAGGCGGCACGGTGGTGCTGACCACCCACCACAGCCTCGCGCACAAGCCTGCCGGTTACCGTGAACTTAACCTGGGGCAATGGGCGGCATGAGCGTATTCCTTCTGCTGTTGCGCCGCGAAGCGCGCCTGTTGTTCCGCCGTCCGGCGGAACTGGCCAACCCGCTGGTGTTCTTTGCCATAGTGGTCGCGCTGTTCCCCCTGGCGGTGGGCCCTGAGACGCAATTGTTGCAAACCTTGTCGCCGGGACTGGTCTGGGTCGCGGCGTTGCTGGCGGTGTTGCTGTCGCTGGACGGGCTGTTTCGCAGTGACTTCGAGGACGGCTCGCTGGAGCAGTGGGTGCTGTCGCCGCACCCACTGGCGTTACTGGTGCTGGCCAAGGTCCTGGCGCACTGGATCTTTTCCGGCCTGGCGCTGGTATTGTTGGCGCCACTGTTGGCGCTGATGCTCGGCTTGCCGGCCAGTTGCCTGCCGGTGCTGCTCGCTTCGCTGTTGCTGGGCACGCCGGTACTGAGCCTGCTGGGCGCGGTGGGGGCGGCGCTGACGGTCGGTCTCAAGCGCGGCGGTTTGCTGCTGGCGTTGCTGATTCTGCCGTTGTATATCCCTGTATTGATCCTGGGCAGTGGTGCGTTGCAGGCGGCGTTGCAGAATATGCCGGCCACCGGCCACCTGCTCTGGCTCGCCAGCCTGACGGCCCTGGCGGTGACACTGGCACCCTTTGCGATCGCCGCCGGCCTGAAGATCAGCGTCGGCGAATAACGAGTTCCGGGCATTGCAGCCTGGCCAACACCCTGGATGTACCCTGATGAAAATTAGCTGGACGTGGTTCCACAAGCTGGGTTCCCCCAAATGGTTCTATGCCATCAGCGGCCGCATGCTGCCGTGGCTGACCGTTTCCGCCATCCTGCTGCTGCTGGTGGGCATCACCTGGGGCCTGGCCTTCGCCCCCCAGGACTACCAGCAGGGCAACAGTTTCCGCATCATCTATATCCACGTGCCGGCAGCGATGCTGGCGCAGTCCTGCTACGTGATGCTGGCGGTGGCCGGGGTGGTGGGGCTGGTGTGGAAGATGAAACTGGCCGACGTCGCCCTGCAATGCGCAGCGCCCATCGGCGCCTGGATGACCGCAGTGGCGCTGGTTACCGGCGCCATCTGGGGCAAGCCGACCTGGGGCAGCTGGTGGGTGTGGGACGCGCGCCTGACCTCGATGCTGATCCTGCTGTTCCTGTACTTCGGCATCATCGCCCTGGGCCAGGCCATCAGTAACCGCGACAGCGCGGCCAAGGCCTGCGCGGTGCTGGCCATCGTCGGCGTGATCAACATCCCGATCATCAAGTACTCGGTGGAGTGGTGGAACACCCTGCACCAGGGCGCCACCTTCACCCTTACCGAAAAACCGGCGATGCCGGTGGAAATGTGGCTGCCGTTGCTGCTCACGGCGCTGGGTTTCTACTGCTTCTTCGGCGTGGTGCTGTTGCTGCGCATGCGCCTCGAAGTGCTCAAGCGCGAAGCCCGCGCCAGTTGGGTCAAGGATGAGGTAATGAACAGCCTGGGCCGGGGGGCAGCACGATGAGCTTCGCCTCGTTCAATGATTTCCTCGCCATGGGCCACCATGGCCTGTACGTCTGGTCGGCCTACGGCATCTGCCTGGCGGTGCTGGCGCTGAATGTCGCCGCGCCCCTGCTGGCCCGCCGGCGCTACCTGCAAGAAGAGGCGCGCCGTCTGCGCCGGGAGAGCAAACCGTGAATCCGCAGCGCAAGAAACGCCTGTTCATCATCCTCGGCCTGCTGGCCGGTGTCGGCGTGGCCGTGGGCTTTGCCCTGAGTGCCCTGCAGCAGAACATCAACCTGTTCTATACCCCCACGCAGATCGCCAACGGCGAAGCGCCGCTGGACACCCGCATCCGCGCCGGCGGCATGGTCGAGAAGGGCTCGGTGCAGCGCTCGGCGGACTCGCTGGACGTGCGCTTCGTGGTCACCGACTACGCCAAGTCCGTGCCGATCACCTACCGCGGCATCCTCCCCGACCTGTTCCGCGAAGGGCAGGGCATCGTCGCGCTGGGCAAGCTCAACGCCGACGGCGTGGTGGTGGCTGACGAAGTGCTGGCCAAGCACGACGAGAAATACATGCCGCCGGAAGTCAGCAAGGCCCTGAAAGAAAGCGGCCAGGCGGAGGCCAAGCCATGAACGCGGCCCTGGTGATCCCCGAACTCGGCCAGTTGGCGATGATCCTGGCGATCTGCTTCGCGGTCGTGCAGGCCACGGTGCCCTTGCTTGGCGCCTGGCGCGGCGACAGCCTGTGGATGAGCCTGGCGCGCCCGGCGGCCTGGGGGCAGTTTGCCTTCCTTGCCTTCGCCTTCGCCTGCCTGACCCACGCCTTCATGACCGACAACTTCTCGGTCGCCTATGTGGCCAGCAACTCCAACAGCGCCTTGCCCTGGTACTACAAGTTCAGCGCCGTGTGGGGCGCCCACGAGGGCTCGCTGCTGCTGTGGGCGCTGATCCTCGGTGGCTGGACCTTCGCCGTGTCGATCTTCTCGCGCCAACTGCCGCAAGTGATGCTGGCCCGGGTGCTGGCGGTGATGGGCATGATCAGCGTCGGCTTCCTGAGCTTCCTGATCATCACGTCCAACCCGTTCTCGCGCCTGTTGCCGCAGGTGCCAGGCGACGGTCGCGACCTCAACCCGCTGCTGCAGGACTTCGGCCTGATCGTTCACCCGCCGATGCTGTACATGGGCTACGTGGGCTTCTCGGTGGCCTTCGCCTTCGCCATCGCCGCGCTGCTCGGCGGGCGCCTGGACGCTGCCTGGGCGCGTTGGTCGCGGCCCTGGACCATCGTGGCCTGGGCCTTCCTCGGGGTGGGCATCACCCTCGGCTCGTGGTGGGCCTACTACGAACTGGGCTGGGGCGGCTGGTGGTTCTGGGACCCGGTGGAAAACGCCTCGTTCATGCCCTGGCTGGTGGGCACGGCGCTGATCCATTCGCTGGCGGTCACCGAAAAGCGCGGCGTGTTCAAGAGCTGGACCGTGCTGCTGGCCATCGCGGCGTTCTCGCTGAGCCTGCTGGGTACCTTCCTGGTCCGTTCCGGCGTGCTGACGTCGGTGCACGCGTTCGCCGCCGACCCGTCGCGCGGCATCTTCATCCTGATCTTCCTGCTGTTCGTGGTCGGTGGCTCGCTGACCTTGTTCGCCCTGCGCGCACCCGTGGTCAAGAGCCAGGTCGGCTTTGCCCTGTGGTCGCGGGAAACCCTGCTGCTGGCCAACAACCTGGTCCTGGTGGTGGCGGCCTCCATGATCCTGCTCGGCACTCTCTACCCGCTGGTGCTCGATGCCTTGACCGGGGCCAAGCTGTCGGTTGGCCCGCCTTACTTCGATGCCTTGTTCCTGCCGCTGATGGCGCTGCTGATGCTGGTGCTGGGCGTGGGTGTGGTGGTGCGCTGGAAGGACACCCCCGGCAAATGGCTGGCCAGCATGATGACCCCGGTGCTGATCGGCAGCGCCGTGCTGGCGCCGCTCGCCGGGTTGCTGGTCGATGATTTCGACTGGCCGGCCCTGAGCGTATTCGCCCTGGCTGCCTGGGTGGTCCTCAGCGGCGTACGCGACATCCTCGACAAGACCCGCCACAAGGGCCTGTTCAAAGGCCTTGGCGGCCTTGGTCGCAGCTACTGGGGCATGCAGCTGGCCCACCTCGGCCTGGTGGTGTGCGCCCTGGGCGTGGTGCTGTCGAGCAACAACAGCGCCGAGCGCGACCTGCGCATGGCGCCGGGCGAGACGGTCGAGCTGGGCGGCTACCACTTCCTGTTCGAAGGCGCCAAGCACTTCGAGGGCCCGAACTTCATCTCCGACAAGGGCACCGTGCGCGTTTCCCGCGAGGGCCGGGAAGTCTCGGTACTGCACCCGGAAAAACGCCTGTACACCGTGCAGCAGTCGATGATGACCGAGGCCGGCATCGATGCCGGCTTTACCCGCGACCTGTATGTCGCTCTGGGCGAGCCGCTGGAAAACGGCGCCTGGGCGGTGCGGGTGCATATCAAACCCTATGTCCGCTGGATCTGGCTGGGCGGTCTGCTGACCGGCCTGGGCGGCTTGCTGGCGGCCTTCGACCGACGCTACCGCGTCAAGGTCAAGACCCGGGTGCGTGAGGCCCTGGGCGTGTCTGGAGCAACTGCATGAAGCGTTGGGTCATGGTGGTGCCACTGGCGGTATTTCTGCTGGTGGCGGTGTTTCTTTACAAAGGGCTGTTCCTCAAGCCCGACGAGCTACCCTCGGCGATGATCGGCAAGCCGTTCCCGGCCTTCTCGCTGGGTACCGTGCAGGGCGACCGCACGCTGACCCAGGCCGACCTGCTCGGCCGTCCGGCGCTGGTCAACGTGTGGGGCACCTGGTGCCCGTCGTGCAAGGTCGAGCACCCCTACCTCAACCAGCTCGCCGAGCAGGGTGTGGTGATCCACGGGGTCAACTACAAGGACGACAACGCCGCCGCGTTGAAATGGCTGGCCGAGTTCCACAACCCCTACCAGCTCAATATCGCCGACCCGCAAGGCTCGCTGGGCCTGGACCTGGGGGTGTACGGCGCGCCGGAAACCTTCCTGGTCGATGCCAAGGGCATCATCCGCTACAAGCACGTCGGTGTGGTCGATGCCACGGTGTGGCGCGAGCAGCTGGCGCCGCTGTACCAGGGCCTGGTCGATGAGGCCAGGCCATGAAGCGCTGGTTAGCCGCCGCCGTGCTGGGTTTGAGCCTGGCCGGCGCCGCCAGGGCGGCCATCGACACCTACCAGTTTCGCGACGAAGCCGAGCGTGAGCGCTACCAGCAACTGACCAAGGAACTGCGCTGCCCCAAGTGCCAGAACCAGGACATCGCCGACTCCAACGCGCCGATTGCCGCCGACCTGCGCCGCGAGATCTTCCGCATGCTTGGCGAGAACAAGAGCAATCAGCAGATCGTCGACTTCATGGTCGATCGCTATGGCGACTTCGTGCGTTACAAGCCAGCGCTCAGTGGGCGCACCTTCCTGCTCTGGTTCGGCCCGGGCATCCTGCTGGCTGGCGGTTTCGTGGTGCTGGCGCTGATCGTGCGCCGCCGCCGTGGCCAAGCCGCGGCCGGCCCCGCCGAATTGTCTGCCGACGAACGCGAGCGTCTCGCCAAACTGCTGGAAAAAGACCGTACCCATGACTGAATTCTGGCTTAGCGCGGGCCTGCTGCTGCTCGCCGCCCTGGCATTTCTGCTGCTCCCGATCCTGCGTGGCCGCCGTCGCCAGCAGGCCGAGCAGGACCGTACCGCACTCAACGTGGCGCTGTTCGAAGAACGGGTCGCCGAGCTGGCTGCCCAGCAGCAGGCCGGGGTGCTCGACGCCGAACAACTGGCCAAGGGCCGCGACGAAGCGGCCCGCGAGCTGCTGGCCGACACCGAGCGCGACGGCGCCGCCCGCCAGGGCCACCTGGGCAAGGCCATCCCGCTGCTGGCGGCGGTGCTGGTGCCCGCCATGGCGCTGGGGCTGTACCTGCACTTCGGCGCTGCCGACAAGGTCGAGCTGACCCAGGAGTTCGCCAAGGCGCCGCAATCCATGCAGGAAATGACCTCGCGCCTGGAGCGGGCGGTACAGGCCCAGCCGGACTCGGCCGAAGCCCTGTACATCCTGGGCCGCACCTATATGGCCGATCAGCGCCCGGCGGATGCCGCCAAGGCCTTCGAGCGCGCAGTATCCCTGGCCGGGCGCCAGCCGGAGCTGCTCGGGCAATGGGCCCAGGCGCTGTACTTCGCCGCTGACAAGCAGTGGAGCCCGCAGTTGCAAGCGCTGACCGAGGAGGCCTTGAAGGCCGACCCGCAGGAAGTCACCAGCCTTGGCCTGCGCGGTATTGCCGCGTTCGAGGGGCAGCGTTACCAGGAGGCCATCGGCTTCTGGCAGCGCCTGCTGGCGCAGCTGCCCGAGGGCGATGCCTCGCGTGCCGCACTGCAGGGCGGCATCGACCGCGCCGCAGACAAGCTCAAGGCTGGCGGCGCCAAGGTCGAGCAAAGCGCACGTCTGAAAGTGCGGGTAGAGCTGGCCGCCGCGCTCAAGGACAAGGTCCGCCCGGACGACACCGTGTTCATCTTCGCCCGCGCCAGCAATGGCCCGCCCATGCCGCTGGCGGCCAAGCGGGTGACCGTGGCGCAGTTGCCGATCGAGGTGGAGCTGTCGGACGCCGACGCGATGATGCCGCAGATGAAACTGTCGGACTACGCTGAAGTCCAACTGGTTGCCCGTGTCTCCCGTGCAGGCCAGCCGACCCACGGTGAGTGGAAAGGCCAGAGCGCCCCGCTGGCCAGCGGCACCCAGGCCATCCAGCACCTGACCATCGACAGCCCCGATTCATAAGAGAGCAACGCCATGAACAGCACCGTCCGCCTGACCCTGATTACCCTGGCCCTGGGTCTGTCCGCGTGTACGGTGCATCAGCCAGGCGAGCGCGAGCCGCTGCCGCCAATCCAGACCACACCGCCGCCGCACCAGGGGCCGGCGGTCAAGCCGCTGCCAGGCAGCAAGCCCGGTGGGCCGGCGGCGACGCCCAAGCCAATGCCGCGCACTTCCGCCAGTTTTGCCCCGCCACCCGGCGGCGCCAGCCACTGGGACCCGAAGCTGGGGGTCTATGTGCTGGAAAAGCAGCCCAACACCTTCTACCGCCAACGCACCTATTACCGCTGGAACAACGGCTGGAGCTGGTCGTTGAGCCCCAACGGCCCGTGGCAGGACACCGACAGCAGTGGTGTGCCGGGTGGCCTGGGCAGGGCGTTCGGGCAATAACTGCCGTGGTCTGATCGCGGGGCAAGTCGCATCGGCGCACCGCCGCTCCCACGATTCTTCGTGGGAGCGGCGGTGCGCCGATGCGACTTGCCCCGCGATAGGGCCGGCAGCGTCAACAACTGGCATACTCCCCCTTCGCATTCAATGGAGGGTGGCATGAGCAAGACAGTCCTGGTGCTGGTGGAAACCGTCGATGACTACCTACCCCTGCTGGAACAGGCCGGTTACCGCCTGATCCGCGCGCCCTCGCCGCAGCTGCGCGCCGATGCCATCGCCCGGCACGCTGGCGAAATCGATGCTGTGCTCACCCGTGGCCCGTTGGGCCTGACTGGTGCTGAAATCGAACAGCTGGTGAAGCTGCAGATCATCTGCGTGATCGGCGCCGGCTACGAGCAGGTCGACCTGGCCGCCGCCGCGGCACGGGGCATCACCGTCACCAATGGCGCCGGGGCCAATGCCGGCGCGGTCGCTGACCATACCCTGGCCCTGCTGCTGGCGCTGCTGCGCGACATCCCGCGTGCTGACGCCAGCACCCGTCGCGGTGAATGGAACCGAGTGATCAGCCCATCGGTGAGTGGCAAACGCCTGGGCATCATCGGCCTTGGCGCTGTCGGGCAGGCCATCGCCCGGCGCGCCGCCCTGGGCTTCGACATGAACGTCAGCTACCACAGCCGCACCCCGCGCACCGATGTGCCCTACACCTGGTACGACAGCCCGCTGCACCTGGCCGACGCGGTGGACATCCTCGTGGTGGCCACTCCGGGCGGCAACGGCACTCGCCACCTGGTGGATGCCCAGGTGCTCGAAGCCTTGGGCGCCGAGGGCTATCTGGTCAACATCGCCCGAGCCAGCGTGGTGGATACCCAGGCGTTGGTCGCTGCCTTGCAGCAGGGTGCGATCGCCGGCGCTGCGCTGGATGTGTTCGATGACGAGCCTGCCGTGCCCGATGCGCTCAAGGCGCTGGCCAACACCGTACTCACCCCGCATGTCGCCGGCCAGTCACCGCAAGCGGCCCGTGACACCGTGACCCTGGTGCTACGCAACCTGGAGGCGTTCTTCGCCGGCCAGCCAGTGCTCACGCCCGTTCGCGGCTGAACCTTTTGCCGATGTTTGCCTGGCACCCTGCCGGGCTTGAGGAGTTTTTGCATGCAACTCGAGATCTTCCAGGTCGATGCGTTTTCTGCCGTGCCTTTCGGCGGCAACCCCGCGGCGGTAATTCCACTGGAGCAGTGGTTGCCGGACGACCTGCTGCAACGCATCGCCGAAGAGAACAATCTGTCGGAAACCGCCTATTTCGTCCGCAATGGCGAAGTGTTCGACTTGCGCTGGTTCACGCCGGCCGTGGAGGTCGACCTGTGTGGTCATGCGACCTTGGCGGCGGCCTGGGTGCTGTTCGAGCAACTGGGCGAGCGAGCCGAGGTGCTGCGGTTCAGTACCCGTAGCGGTGAGTTGCGGGTCAGCCGTGCTGCCGATGGCCGGCTGGCCATGGATTTCCCGGCCAAGCAGCCGGTTGCAGTGGATATACCCGAAGGCTTGCTGGCGGCATTGGGTCTGGGTACCGCGAGTGCAGTGTACCGATCGGACGATTATGTGGTGATGATCGATGACGCCTCGCTGCTCGACGCGCTCGAACCGGACTTCGTTGCACTGTCGGCTTTCGATGTACGTGGCATCGCAGTGACCGCGCCGGGCCGCGGCTTCGATTTCGTTACCCGCTGGTTCGGCCCTCGGGTCGGGGTCAATGAGGACCCGGTCACAGGCTCTGCTCATACTTCGCTGGCGCCGTTGTGGGCGGCTCGACTGGGCAAACCAGTGCTTAGTTGCGAACAGGGCGGTGCTCGCAAGGGGCAGTTGACTTGTGAAGTGCCGGGTAATGGGCGGGTGATCATTCTTGGGCTTGGGGCGCTGTATCTTCGCGGCTCGATTCATATCTGAACATGCGGGCCTGCTTCGGCTCGAAGCAGGTCCGTCAAGGATTGGGCTATTGATCGCCGGCAATATATTGGAAAGTGGCATCGCCACTGGGCACTGTCGGCAGCGTGACCTTGATGAGCGGAATACTGATACCGGTCTTGCTCAGGAATTTTGCCCTGTCCTTTTTGGCATCGATCAAGGCCGTACTGTTGTTGTAGAAGAAGGCCTGTAGCGGTAGACGGCCATCCAGATTGTCATCCCAGACTTTTAGCAACAGTTCATTCCATTGGTTGAAGTAGCGTGAATCACGCCATTTGGAGCGCATGCCTTGATAGAAGTTGGGGCCTGCATACTGGTTCAGTTCATCACGAACATCCCAACCACAGATTCTGCTGCCGGCGGTACCTGGCGGATAGGCCGCGTTCCACTGCTCCGCCATTGTGATATTCAGGCGATGGCATTTGTCGGAATTGGCAACGCCCGGGTAAACGCCACAACCTTGATCCGCCTTACGGTTGTCGGTCCAACCGTCCATGGGGAAAAAGCAAAGCACTTGTATGCGTTCAAGACCCGCAGGCGTGTTCAGCACGGGATAGAAAATCAGGCCGTTCACATTGGGACGATCCCAGGCGAAGGAGGCAAAGTTGTTGTCCTTGCGCAAGTACGAGAATGAAACGCTGCCCTTGGCGTGTGCCTTGGGGCTGGGGTCCCAGGAATCATAGGCGTCCCCGTAAGTGGTGACGCGAATCATCACCCCTGAGCACAGAAAAGCGGGCATGGTGTCGCTGCCGCAGTCTGCCGGTCTTTCATGATAGCTGCTGGTCAGCGCCGCTGCGGTCGCCGGGCCATCGGCCCTGGTGACGGTCGTGGAGGGGCGTTGCCCGGCACACCCGGTAAGTAGCAACACAATCAACAGAAAGAGCCTGGTCTTCATGGCAGGTGACCTCGATTCGCCACTGAGGCGTAAGTGATAGCCGCTGCATCCCGGTTGGATGCGGCAAGCATCGGGTTACATGTTTCAAGGCCTAGGCGTGAGTGAAACTAAGGCAGGAGGGCAGAGAGCCACAACTGGCAAAAATACCAGGTGGCGAGGCTGCGCGTTGTGGGATGGGCACATGTCCCTCTCGGGCTATCAGTGCGGGTTCTGACTATACTCGCTGCCTCATCCAGCAGAGATGCTCAACTATGTCCATGGAAAAGCAAGGCACCTGCCTGTGCGGTGCGACCCGCTTGAAGGCCACCGTCGGCAACACCCATATCAGCGCCTGCCACTGCAGCATGTGCCGCAAGTGGACCGGCGGCCCGCTGCTGGCGGTGCATTGCGCCGCGCCGCCGCAGATCGAGGGCCCGGCGCCCAGCGTCTACGACTCCTCGCCATGGGCCCAGCGCGGTTTCTGCGGCCAGTGCGGTACGCACTTGTTCTACCGCTTGAAAAAGGACGATATGTACGTTGTGCCGGTAGGCTTGTTCGACGGTAAGCAAGACTGGACCTTCACCGAGCAGATCTTCATCGATGAAAAGCCCACCTGGTACTGCTTCAGCAACGAGACCAAAAATCTCACCGGCCAGCAGATCTTCGAGCAGTTCTCCCCATCCTGAGGCAGCCGGTCTTGCCAAGCAGCTGCATTCCTGCGAAAAGGGCGGCCACGAAAAACCGCTTCGAGGAACCTGCCATGAGCAGTGAGCTGCAAGTCATCGATCTACAGGAAGGCGACGGCAAGGCCGTGGTCAAGGGCGCGCTGATCACTACCCAGTACCGGGGCACCCTGGCCGACGGCAGCGAGTTCGATTCGTCCTGGACGCGCGGCAAGCCGTTCCAGTGCGTGATCGGCACCGGCCGGGTGATCAAGGGCTGGGACCAGGGCCTGATGGGCATGCGCGTGGGCGGCAAGCGCAAGCTGCTGGTGCCGGCACATCTGGGCTATGGCGAGCGCAGCGTGGGCACGATCCCGCCGAATTCCGATCTGACCTTCGAGATCGAACTGCTCGAAGTACTGACCCGGGACGATTGAGGCACGGGACATCATTTGGCAACAGTCCTCTACTAACGTGGTCGCTGGTCACGGAACGGCAGTTGTATCCAGGGAGGAACCAAACGGGGCGAGGGCACTCTGACCCTCACGCGCGGCCAAGGATGGCATCCACTTCAAGGGCGCCTGCGGCATCGACGGCAGGCCATGTGGCGAGCCTCGATACCTTCTGTCACAAGAGCCTGCCGTAGATGAAACTGCCCCCTTCGTTCGCCGTCGTCGTCACCTGCTGTTGAGCCTGTTGCTCACCGCTGCGGCCGTGCCCCTGGCAATGGATGTGGTCGAAAGCCGGGCGCAACCGGTGGATGGCACCCAGACCCTGGTGTTCCTGCGCCACGCCGAAAAGCCTGGCGAAGGCTTGGGCCAGTTGAACTGCCAGGGGCTCAACCGTGCCATCGACCTGGCCACCTTGCTGCCGGAGCGTTTCGGCAAGGCCGACTACGTGTTCGCCGCCAATCCTTCGCGGCATGTCGAGGAGGGCAGCCAGGACCGAAGCTACAGCTATATCCGCCCACTCATGACCATCACCCCCAGTGCCATCCGCCTGGGCCTGCCGGTGAACATCGACTACGGCGCAAACGACACCGACGGCCTGGCCAGGGAACTGCTGCGCGACAAGTACCGCAATGCCACCGTCTATACCGCCTGGTCCCATGGTTACCTGCCGGAACTGATCAATGCCGTGGCCGGCAAGGCCCTGGGTGAGGATCGGGTGATCACCCAGGACTGGAGCGGGGATGACTTCGACACCCTGTACGTGCTCACCCTGACCTGGCACGACGGCAAGGCCAGCCTGCTCAGCCGTAATGTGCGCCAGGGCCTCGACAACGGCGAGTCTGGCTGCCCGACCTGAGCTGCTGGTACTGTCTTGCGCTGAACCCATGCACAGGGATGTACGGATGAGCCAGCGGGTAACAGTGATCGGAGGAGGGGTGGTTGGCCTGGCGACCGCCTATGCGCTGGTGCGCGAGGGGTACTCGGTCGACCTGGTCGAAGCCCGTGACAGCCTGGCCAGTGCCACCAGTTTCGCCAATGGCGGGCAGCTGTCGTACCGCTATGTGGCGCCGCTGGCCGATGCCGGAGTGCCATGGCAGGCGCTTGGTTGGTTGTTGCGGGGCGATTCGCCCTTGCGCTTGCGCCTGCGCCTGGACCCGGCCCAGTGGCGCTGGCTGGCGGCCTTCGTCATGGCCTGCCGCACAGGGGTCAATCGCCGCAATGCTGCCCAGTTGTTGAACTTGGCCCTTGAGAGCCAGGCGGCGCTGGCGCGTTGGCGCGAGGAGGACGGCCTGACGGATTTTGCCTGGCGGCGCAACGGCAAACTGGTGGCCTTTCGCACCCGGCAGGCCTTCGCCCATGGGCGCGAACAGTTGCTCGATCCACTCAATCAGCAGGTGCTGGATGCCGGGCAATTGCGCCTGCTCGACCCGGCGTTGGCCGAGGCGCCTTTTATCGGCGGTGTGTTCACCCCGGACGAGGAAGTCGCCGATTGCCACCGCTTCTGCCTGCGCCTGGCCGAGCGGCTGGAGGCGTCGGGGCACTGCCGGCTGCACCTGGGCCAGGCGGTGACTCGGCTGATACGGCGCAAGGACGAAGTGGTGGCGCTGGCGCTCGCTGATCGCCAGTTGGACGTCCAACGCCTGGTGCTGTGCGCCGGGCACCGCAGCGCCAGCCTGGCATTGCCCGGCTTGAACCTGCCGGTTTATCCACTCAAGGGCTACAGCCTGACCGCACCCGTCACCGAGGCGCATCGGGCGCCTGACGTGAGCCTGACCGACTACGAGCGCAAGATCGTCTATGCGCGGCTGGACCAGCAGCTGCGGGTGGCGGCGATGGTGGACATTGTCGGCTATGACGAAACGGTGGATGCCGGCAGGCTGCGCAGCATGCGCCGTCTGGCGGGAGAGACGCTGCCCGGGGCGGCCGATTATGGCCAGGCGGTGGAGTGGGCGGGGATGCGGCCGGCAACGCCGACCGGGGTGCCGATCATCGGGGTGACGATGTACCGCAACCTGTGGTTGAACCTGGGGCATGGGGCGTTGGGGTTCACCCTGGCCTGTGGCAGTGGCGAGCGGTTGGCCAGGATGATGGGGTGAGTCTGCGGGCCCTATCGCCGGCAAGCCGGCTCCCACAAGTGCATGTGGGAGCCGGCTTGCCGGCGATAGGGCCAGTACTGGCGGTAAGTGATTCAGCGACCGAACCGCATCGGCCAGCCCACCACCTTCTTCACCCGCGGCGTGGCATAGGTGCGCACCTTGGATGTGCTCAAGCCCAGGCGCACCAGCGATTCGGCGATGGTCACCGCCGCACTCACACCATCCACAACCGGCACCCCGGTGCGCTGGCGAATTTCTTCGTCAAGCCCGGCCATACCGCCACAACCCAGGCAGATCACCTCGGCCTTGTCCTCCTGCACGGCGCGCTCGGCCTGCTCGACGATGGCTTCAACGGCCCGCCTTGGGTCGGCCTCCAGCTCCAGTACCGCCAGCCCGCTGGCACGCACCGAGGCGCAGCGGTCGTACAGGCCCGACAGTTTCAGACGGTCCTCGATCAGCGGCACGGTGCGGTCCAGGGTGGTTACCACCGAGTAAGCGTGGCCCAGGTACATCGCCGTGCTGGCGGCGGCGTCGGTGATGTCCACCACTGGTACGTTGAGCAACTCCTGCAGGCCTTCGCGGCCATGTTCGCCGTAGCCGGCCTGGATGACGGCGTCGTAGGGCTGGTCATAGGCCAGCACCCGGTCCATCACGGCGATGGCGGCCAGGTAGCTCTCGAAATTGCCTTCCACCGATTCGGCGCCGAACCAGGGCGTCAGGCCGACGATCTCGGTGCCCGGCGCGGCGACGCTGCGCGCCTGCTCGGCGATGGCCTCGGTTATGGCTGCGGTGGTGTTGACGTTGGCGATCAGAATACGCATGACGGACTTCCCTGAAATCAGTGGCTGCTGTGGTCGACGGCGATGCACTCGCCGCTGACGTCGTGGTACTGGGCGTGGCGCGGTGCGATCAGCAGGTACAGGGCGGCGGCGATGCCGGCCCCGATCAGCCAGGAGAACGGCGCGACACTCTGGAAGTTGGGTACCAGGGCCAGGACGATGGCCAAGAGCGCTGCGGGGATGAACGCGGCGAGGGCGCGCAGGTTGATGCCCTTGCTGTAGTGGTAGGCGCCGGCAGGGTTTTCGCTGTACAGCTCGGGCACGTTGATGCGGCCCTTACGCAGCAGCCAGTAGTCGGCCATGATCACGCCGTACAGCGGGCCGAGCAGGGCGCCCAGCCCCGACAGGAAGTACACGATCACCAGCGGGCTGTTGTACAGGTTCCACGGCAGGATCAGCACCGCCAGGGTGGCGCTGATCAGGCCGGCACGGCGGAAGTTCAGGTGGCGTGGCGCCAGGTTGCTGAGGACGAAGGCCGGGGCGACGAAGTTGGCCATGATGTTCACCGCCACGGTGACGATCAGGAAGGCCATGCAGCCCAGCACCAGGAACAGGGTGTTGGGGATGCTGGCGACGATCTGCGTCGGGCTGTCGATGATCTGGCCGTTGATCTGGAACTGCGCGCCGCACAGCACCACTGTGATGGCGGCGAACACCAGGATGTTCACCGGCAGGCCCCAGAAGTTGCCGACGCGGATGGTCTTGCGGCACGGCGAGCTGCGCGCGAAGTCGCAGAAGTTCAGCACCAGGGTGCCGTAGATCGCCAGCCACAGTGCGCCGCCGGCAAAGATGTTGCGCCACATCTCGTAGCCGGTCAGGGGTTCGGCAACCGACCAGGCGATGCGCGCGTCGGCCTTGAAGTACATGAATACCGCCAGGCAGGCCACGGTCAGCAGGATCACCGGGCCGGCGAAGGCTTCGTAGCGGCGCACCATTTCCATGCCGTAGGCGAGGATCACCAACTGCACCAGCCAGATCGACACGAAGCACACCCAGCCCAGGCTCGACAGGCCGAGGATGCTGTCGTGGTCGTAGGCGGCCACTTGCGGCCAGACGGCCGTGAGCAGCACCCGCAGCACTACAGAGGCGAGGTAGGTCTGGATACCGAACCAGGCGATGGCGATCACCGCGCGGATCAGCGCCGGGATCTGCGCGCCGTGGATGCCAAAGGCGATGCGGCTGATCACCGGGAACGGCACGCCGGTTTTCTGCCCCATGTAGCCGGACAGGTTCATGAAGAAGTACACCAGCGCCGCGCCGATCGCCAGCGACAGGAGGATCTGCCAGCCGCCCAGGCCGAGGGCGAACAGCCCCATGGCGAAGGAGTAGTTGGCGATGTTGTGCACGTCGTTGGTCCACAGCGCGAAGATGCTGTAGCCGCCCCAGCGCCGGCCTTCGGCTTTGGTCGGGGCGAGGTCGCGGTTATGCAGGCGCGGGCTCAGTTCGAGGTCGGCCGGGTGGCCTTGGAGGGTGGTTGCGGCGGGGCTGGTGCTGGCAACGGAAAGTTCAGGGGCAAGGGGGAGGCTGCTACTCATTCCGGCGGCTCCTGATGCGTGTGACTGCGATGAGCGGGCGCTGGCGCACGGGCTCGCCATCTCGTCGGTGCAGGCGTTGGCATCACTGGGTTCTGGGCGCGGCGGTCGCGGTTCGGGGCGACGCTGCGGGTTCTTGTGTATTTATGTTTCGTTCAACTTGTATACAAAACACGAACACACAAAAGCCAGTTCTATGCCAGGGTGAATCCAAGTTTCAGGCTGCCACCATTTTGAATTTGGCTAGTTGAAATATAAGTTGCTGAAATTAAGGATTTATAAGTTGACCGAATGAACAGTTTAAATTTTTTAAGATGCGAATTAGTTGATCAACTGGTCAAAATTAGTTGGCTGTGGTGTGTAACCTAATGGGGCGCTGCTTCGCAAAAGTGCACACAAAAATGGCACTTAAGGTGACATTTATGTGTACAAAAAATCGCCAAGGTTCTTCGCCGGCAAGCCGGCTCATTCAGCGCGCACTGCGATACCCCGCCATGCCAACAAGGCGGACAGCGGTGATGCCACAGGAAAGACTGGCCCGAAACAAACTGTGGGAGCGGGTTTACCCGCGAAGCGCCGCGCGGGCGGCGCTCGATCTCATAGGCGCTGATGAAACATCGGCGAACACCTAGTGGCCCATATGCGAATTCAAGACAGGCCCCTGGGCGTCACACCGCTGGCCTTGGGTAATCAGGATCGGGTAACGGCCACCAGGCGCATGGCGGGAGATTGGGTGAAGGCCACCAGGTGCCTGGCGATGTTTTTGTAGCGCCTATGAGATCGAGCGCCGCCCGCGCGGCGCTTCGCGGGTAAACCCGCTCCCACAGTTTGTTTCGGGCCAGTCTTTCCTGTGCCATCACCTGGTCCGCCTTGTTGGCATGACGCGATATCGCGGTGCGCGCGGATGCCGCTGCGCCTGTCTCACAGGCAATCCACCCCTCAGTGCTTCATCCCCAACTCCGCATCATCCATCAGTGCCTTGGCCAGCGCGCTCAGGTAATACGACGCCCAGAGCAGTTGCGGCTTTTCCTCCATGATCCCGGCGATGGTCAGGTCGCGCACGCAGCCCATCAGCTCCGAGGCCTGGTCCCGCGCATGCTGGCAGGGGATGCCGGGCTCGATGCAGAACAGCGGGGCGGTCATCCCTTCGCCTTGATAGAACTTGGTTTTGCCCACGGTGGTGCGGGGCGTGGTGTCGTCTGTGTTCATTGCTCACTCTCCCTGAAATGATCGATGCCTGGACGGCCCCTGTCGCTGGCAACCCAACGCCACAGTTACGGCACCGGTGCTAGGGCAAAGCCAATCCCTGTGGGAGCCGGCTTGCCGGCGATGAGGGCGGCCCAGGCAAAACACGCCTACCGGCCTAGTGGAACGCCCGGCGCTCCAGCTGCGGCATCTGCGCTTGAATCAACGCCGACTCGAGCAGCACCCGCAGCGCCTCGATCTCATGCATCAACGCCATGATCAGAAGCGACGCGGGCGACTTGGGTTGCTGGACCGAAATGGCCTGATGCGCCATGGCCTGAGCGCACAGGGCGTACTCCGTGGCCTGGACGAGGGTGTCTTCGAGGGAGTGGTGGTTGTGGGGTGGATCGGGGACGATCTTCAACATAGCTATTTACCTTTCAGGTGCGACCACCTGCCTGCTGTCAAACAGGAGGGTGGCAGCTGTACGTGGGTTGACAGACCGGCGGAAATAGCAAAGTTCCGGCGCACGCGAACGTGCCCGCACGTACAGCCGCCATAACGGCAAACCGCACGCTATTTACCGTCACAGCCTGTCAAAGCTGTGTCGTTGATGAGCAACGACTCGCCGAGACTAGGGGGCCGCCAGGGCGACCGCAACGGAAAAAAGGCGGCAGGAGTATGTTTGGGAAATGGACTACAAGTAAGGGCTTTAATCTGATTCTTCGTGGCCGGTAGCAAAGTCAGGAGTTGCAGACATCGCATGGATATTGGCCGGTCTTCGTAGGCGCATTTCAGCGCGCACAAAGATATCGCGCCATGCCAACAAGGCGGACAGCGGTGATGGCCCAGGCTTAACTGGCCCGAAACAAATGTGGGAGCTGGCTTGCCAGCGATGCGCCGCGCGGGCGGCGCTCGATCTGATAGGCGCTGCAAACCTGTCGCCATGCACCTGGTGGCCCACATGCGATTTCAAGACAGGCCCTTGGGCCTCACACCGCTGGCCCTGGGTAGTCAGGATCGGGTAACGGCCACAAGGTGCATGCCGGGAGATTGGGTGAAGGCCACCAGGTGCCTGGCGATGATTTTGTAGCGCCTACAAGATCGAGCGCCGCCCGCGCGGCGCTTCGCGGGTAAACCCGCTCCCACAGTTTGTTTCGGGCCAGTCTTTCCTGTGCCCTCACCTGGTCCGCCTTGGCGCATGTCGAAAGTCCTGCGCTGGCCCATCTTCAAGCCATCGGCGGCAGTCTGCGCTTCACCGGGGTCTTCTTGATGATTGCGGTATTGGTCTCGGCCAGCGTATTGAGCAGGTCGAGCAGGGTGTCCAGCTGTTCCATCGAACGCACATGCAGGCGGGCGATAAAGCAGTCCTCCCCCGTAACCTTGTCGCATTCGGTGAACTCGGGGATGGCGATGATCTGCCGCTCCACCTCCTGCAACTTCCCCGGCAGTGGGCGCACGCGCACGATGGCCTGCAACTGGTAACCAAAGCAGCGTGGGTCCACCTCCACCGTATAGCCACGCAGCACGCCACGTTCCTCCAGGCGGCGCAGGCGCTCGCTGACGCTGGGCGCGGACAGCCCGCTGATCTGCGCCAAAGCCTTGAGCGAGCGGCGAGAGTCCTCCATCAAGGCGTTGATCAACAGCTGATCAATGTCGTCAGTCATGGCTACCTCGTTAGGCAATTCTGGAGATTGGCCTTGATAGTAAAGGCGAATGGCTAAATCTGCCTTCGCTATCCGCTGGAAGGCCCATCGGCACCCCGCGCATACTGTGGCCATCGTGTACAGGAGGTGTGAGATGGACAATTCGCTGCGCCGCGGCTCCCTGGAAATGGTCGCCGCCATGCTGATCTCCGGGACCATCGGCTGGTTCGTGCTGGTGTCCGGGCAGCCGGTGCTGGAGGTGGTGTTCTGGCGCTGCTTGTTCGGCGCCGGCACCTTGCTGCTGATTTGCGCGGCCATGGGGTTTCTCAAACCCGGCGTGCTGACCCGCGCCACCTTCCTGCTGGCGGTGGTCAGCGGGGTGGCGATCGTCGGCAACTGGGTGTTGCTGTTCGCCTCTTACTCGCGGGCATCGATCGCCATCGGCACGGCGGTATACAACGTCCAGCCGTTCATGCTGGTGGGGCTGGCGGCGCTGTTTCTCGGCGAGAAGATCACTCTGCCCAAGCTGACCTGGCTGGGCGTGGCCTTTGTCGGCATGCTGGCCATCGTCAGCGCCCATGGTGCCGGGCAAGCCAGCGGCAGCGAGTACTTGTTGGGCATCGGCCTGGCGCTGGGGGCCGCTTTCCTTTATGCGGTGGCGGCACTGATCATCAAGCGCCTGACCGGCACGCCGCCGCACCTGATCGCACTGATCCAGGTGAGCACCGGGGTGTTGCTGCTGGCGCCGTGGGTGAAGCTCGGCGGCCTGCCGGGTGAGTGGCCGGCTTTGGGCAGCCTGGTGACCTTGGGCATCGTCCATACCGGGTTGATGTACGTGCTGCTGTACAGCGCCATCCAGCGCCTGCCCACCGCGCTGACTGGCGCGCTGTCGTTCATCTACCCGATCGCGGCGATCCTGGTGGACTGGGTGGCCTTCGGTCATCGACTGGCGCCGTTGCAATGGCTGGGGGTAGCGCTGATCCTGCTGGCGGCCGCGGGCATGCAGCAAGGCTGGTGGTTGCGCCCGGCGCGCACTGAGGGCGCGGCCAGGACTTAGTCGCGGGCCGCTTCAGAACTTCTTGGCGACGCTGGCCACCAGCGTCGCCGAGCAGACATCGTCGAAGCCATAGCTGCTGGCGCACTCGGTCTGCGACAGGTCGGTGTCGACATAGGCCAGGCTCCAGTCGACCCCGGCGAAGGCGCGGGTCAGCTTCACTTCCCATTCGCGGTAGCTGTCGGCCGTGCGCTCGCTGGCCGAGACGAACATCGGGTCCTTGAAGTCCATGCGCCCGTAGCGCAGCTGCAAGCCTAGCTCCAGGGGCAGTTGAGCTTCGTAGCCGACATAGGTGTAGAGGGTGTCCTGGTCCTCGCCGAACAGGTTGCCGGCGTCGTCGGAATAATTGGCGGCCAGCTTGAAGCCGTAGGCCGTCAGGGCGGCGTAGTACTCGCTCTGGTTGTACAGGCTCGACTTGGGGTAGGTGTACCTCAGGTAGCCCAGGTCCAGGCTCACCTCTTCGCTGGCCTGCCAGTACCAGCCGGCGTAGTAGTCCACCTCCTGGCGTGTCTTGGAACCGAAACCGAAGTCGACGTTGGAGGTCCAGGCGCCGAGGTACAGGCCGCTGGCGTGCTGCAAGGTGGCGCCGAACTGGGCGGCGGGGTCGTTCTGGGTCTGCGAGATGCCGCGGTTGCGGTAGTCGCTGTGCAGGGCGAGGTCGAACTCCAGGCTGAAGTCGTCGTTCAGTGGCACGGCCTGGCAGGCGAGGGGGGCCAGGGTGAGGGCGAGCAGGGTGATGCGGCGCATGGCGATACCTGTTGTTGTGATTGTCGGTAGATGCGGGGCACGGCTGGGCCAGGCCCCCGCCGTGCGACGGGAGCCGGGCAGGGGGCGACGGGGTCAGAGCTCGGCTTTGTACACTTCGCGGCCGCCGAACCAGGTCTGCAGCACGCGGGTGTCGGCCAGGTCCTGATCGGCGACGCTGAGCACGTCGCGGTCGAGGATGATGAAGTCGGCCTGTTTGCCGGGGGTCAGCGAGCCGATCTGCCGCTCCAGGCCGATGGCCTTGGCCGCGTTGAGGGTGTAGGCCTGCAACAGGGTCTGGCGGTCGATGCGCTCGGCGGCGTTGAGCACGCCCTTGGGGCCTTCGCGGGTGATGGCCTGGTGAATCGCCAGCCACGGGTTGGGCGAGGACACCGACCAGTCACTGGCGCCGGCGATGGTGGCGCCATGGCTGAGCAGCGAATGGGCCGGGTACTGGTAGGGGTAGATCGCGCTGCTGACATAGGGCTTGACCATGTCCACGGTGTACTCGTCGGCCGAGGCCCACAGCAGTTGCATCGAAGCGATCACGTCCAGCGGCTTGAGGCGGGCGAACTCGGCGGGGTTGACCAGTTGCAGGTGGGTCAGCGAATGGGTGACGCCGCTGTGGCGGTCCTTGCGCGCCTGCTCGATGCCATTGAGCGACTCGCGCACCGCGCGGTCGCCGATGGCGTGGATGTGCACCAGCCAGCCACGGGCGTCGGCGGCGCTGACCAGCTCGCCGAAGTGCGCCGGGTCGATCAGCAGCTCGCCGTTGCCGTGGGTGTTGCTATAGGGCTCGAGCATGGCTGCGCTCTGCGCCGGGTACTCGACCACGCCGTCGGCGAAGATCTTGATCCCCGGCAGGGTGAGGTTGGGGATGCCCTGGAACTGCTGGCGCACCTTGTCCAGGGTATCGAGGTCGGCCGGGGTGCTTTTCGGGTTGGCCACCAGCAGGGCGGCGACGTGGGCATTCAGCCCGCCCTGGGCGGCCAGCGCCTTGTAGGCCGGCAGCACGCCGACCGATTTCTCCGTGGGTTTGAGGCTGAACAGCGATTCACCTGGGGCAGCGTTGACGGCCGGGTCCATCCAGGCGGTGATGCCGAAGCTGTTGTTGTACTTCACTGCGGCGTCGGCGGCGTGCAGCAGCGCCTCGGCGCTGTGCGCGGGCATGGCGGCGGCGATGCGGTCCCAGCCGGCGTCCACGGCGAAACCGTTGGGGCTGCCGTCCTTGCGCTTGCCCAAGGTACCGCGTTCGGCCGCCGGCAGGCTGGCCAGCAGGCGGGCGTCTACACCTGCGCGGTCGAGCATGGCCTGGTTGGCCCAGGCGGTGTGGTGGTCGCTGCCGATGAACACCACCGGCACGTTCTGCCACTCGCCATGGCTGAAGGTGCGGCCCAGCTCCTCGGCTTTGGCCCAGTAGGTCGAGCTCACCCCGACCACCACCAGCACGTCGCCCAGGCGCGCCCGGCCATCGTCGCGCCAGCCGCGCAGGCGTTGTTGCAAGTCTTGGGTGCTGACCCCTTCTTCGCTGTCGAGGTTGGCCGCCGACAGTTCCAGGCCGCCGAAGATGGCGTGGTTGTGGCTGTCGATCATGCCGGGCAGCAGGCGCTTGCCGGCCAGGTCGACCACCCGGGTCGAGGCGTCGGCCAGGGCCTTGATTTCGCTGTCGCTGCCCACCTTGAGCACCTTGCCGTCCGCCACGGCCATGGCCTGGGCCGATGGCTGGGCGGGGTCGGCGGTGTACAGCTTGCCATTGAGCAACACCAGGTCGGCCGCGGCCATGGCGTCCAACGAGGCAAAAGCCAGCGCCGCCGCCAGCAGGGTGGGTTTGAAAGCTTTCATCGACGAACCTCTTGTTTTTTTGGGCTTGCCGGCGAGACTAGCCACTGGCCCGGGCCGGCAGAACGCCCGAAACGCGAAAAACGCTTTTGCCTGCCAGGAAAAACCATGGACAAGTTCGCCGCTGTCAGCATGTTCGTCGCCACCGCCGAGCACGGCAGTTTCAGCCGCGCCGCAGAGCAGTTGGGCAAGACTCCGTCGGCGTTGACCAAGGCCGTCAGCCACCTGGAGGCGGAGCTGGGGGTGCGCCTGTTCGAGCGCAGCACCCGGCGCACGGTGCTCACCGAGGCGGGCCGGGTGTACCTGGAGACCGCGCGCCAGGTATTGATGCGCCTGCACGAGGTGGGTGAGGTGGTGGGGCAGATCCAGCATGGCCTGCACGGCATCCTGCGCCTGACCGCGCCACTGGCCTATGGCCGGGCGTTTCTCGATGAGGTGTGCGCGGGTTTCCTGCGCGAGTACCCGCAGATCCGCCTGCGCGTGGACCTGTGCGACGCCTTCGTCGACCTGGTCGAGAGTGGCTACGACCTGGCCCTGCGCGAGGGCCGGGGCGACTTGCCGGGGTTGATCGGCAAGGCCGTCGGGCGCAACTGCCTGACCCTGTGCGCCAGCCCCGCGTACCTGGCGCGCAACCCGCTGCCGGTCACCCCGCAGACCCTCGACCGACACGACTGGCTGTTGTACCGGCATGCCGCCTTGAGCCGGACCTACTGGTGGGTGGAGAAGGACGGCGAACGGCTCAGCCTGCTGCAGCCTGCCAACGCGCGACTGGAAAGCGACAACTATGACCTGCTGCTGGCCAGCGCGCTGGCCGGGGGCGGCTTGTTCCACGTGCCCATGTGGAGCGGTGCGCCGTATCTGGCCGATGGGCGGCTGGTGCAGGTGATGGCGGATTACGCGATCGACCCGGACGCCTTCGGCCCGCAGATCCTGGCCGTGTACCCCAGCCACCGTCGGGCCACGGGCAAGGTGCTGGCGTTCATCGACTACCTGGCCGGGTATCTGGACGCGCGCGGCTTGGGCTGAATGCTCGGCATTCGATGGCGGCGCGAGCCCCAGCAGGTAGAATGGCGCTTTTGCCCGACCCATGACCGATATGAGCCCAGCCATCGCCACCCTCGAGCAGCACCTGCTCGCCGCCCTCGATCCCGCCCCGACTGAGACCCGCCGTCTGTTCCATGGCCGTGGCCGTTGCTGGCCGGGGCTGGAGCAGATCACCGTCGACTGGCTCGACGGTGTGCTGTCGGTCGCACTGTTCCGTGAACCACCCGAGGGTCAGTTGGCTGAGCTCGAAGCGATGCTGCGCAGCCTGGCCGAGCGCCCGCAGTGGACTGGCCAGGCCATGCTGTTGCAGCACCGCTACCTGCCCGACAGCCCAGGCCAGTGGCTGCTCGGTGAACCCTGCCAACAGCGCGAAGTCACCGAGGATGGCCTGAAGTACCTGCTCGACCTGGGCGTGCGCCAGAACAACGGCCTGTTCCTCGACATGCGCTATGGCCGGCGCTGGGTGCGCGAGCAGGCGGCGGGCAAGCGGGTGCTCAACCTGTTCGCCTATACCTGCGGGTTTTCGGTGGCGGCGATTGCCGGGGGCGCCGAGCAGGTGGTCAACCTGGACATGGCCAAGTCGGCGTTGTCCCGTGGGCGTGACAACCACCGGCTCAACGGCCACGACGCGTCGCGCGTCGCCTACCTGGGGCATGAGTTGTTCAAGTCGTGGGGCAAGGTGCGCAAGTACGGGCCGTACGATCTGATCATCATCGACCCGCCGACCTTCCAGCGCGGCAGCTTCGTGCTGACCCAGGACTACGGGAAGATCCTGCGGCGCTTGCCGGAGCTGTTGAATGCGGGCGGGACGGTGCTGGCGTGTGTCAACGACCCGGGGATCGAGTCGCAGTTTCTGATTGACGGCATGGCTGAGCATGCGCCGGGGCTGGCGTTTGTCGAGCGGCTGGATAACCCGCCGGAGTTTCCCGATGCGGACGCGGAGGGTGGATTGAAGGCCCTGGTATTCCGCCAGGTGTGATATTGCCTTTGCCGGCCTCTTCGCGGGTAAACCCGCTCCCACAGGGACCCTACAGTATTCAGACCTGTAGCGATTCCCGTGGGAGCGGGTTTACCCGCGAAGGGGCCGGACCTGCCTGAATCAGTTGCTACTTATTGGTATAGATCTGGTCGAACACGCCACCGTCGTTGAAGTGGGTCTTCTGCACGGTGCGCCAGTCACCGAAGGTCTTCTCCACCGACAGGAAGTCCACTTTCGGGAAGCGGTCGGTGTACTTGGCCAGTACCGTGGCGTCACGCGGGCGCAGGTAGTTGTTGGCGGCGATTTCCTGGGCTTCAGGCGACCACAGGTACTTCAGGTATTCCTCGGCCACGGCCTGGGTGCCTTTCTTGGCCACCACCTTGTCGACCACGCTCACCGGCGGCTCGGCTTCTGCCGACACGCTTGGGTAGACCACTTCGAACTGGTCGCGGCCGAACTCGCGGGCGATCATTTCGGCTTCGTTCTCGAAGGTCACCAGCACGTCGCCGATCTGGTTGGTCATGAAGGTGGTGGTGGCGGCGCGGCCACCGGTATCGAGCACCGGCGCCTGCTTGAACAGCTTGCCGACGAAGTCGCGAGCCTTGCCTTCGTCGCCGCCTTGCTTGAGCACATAGCCCCAGGCCGACAGGTAGGTGTAGCGGCCGTTACCCGAGGTCTTGGGGTTGGGCACGATCACCTGTACGCCGTCCTTGAGCAGGTCGGGCCAGTCTTTCAGCGCTTTCGGGTTGCCCTTGCGCACGATGAACACGGTGGCCGAGGTGAACGGCGCGCTGTTGTTCGGCAGGCGGGTCACCCAGTTGTCCGGCACCAGCTTGCCGTTGTCGGCCAGGGCATTGATGTCGGTGGCCATGTTCATGGTGATGACATCGGCCGGCAGGCCATCGATCACTGCGCGGGCCTGTTTGCTCGAGCCGCCGAAGGACATCTGCAGGTTGACCTTCTCGTTGTGTTCTTTCTCCCAGTGTTTCTGGAACGCCGGGTTGTAGTCCTTGTAGAAGTCGCGCATCACGTCGTACGAGACGTTGAGCAGGGTCGGGGCGGCCTGGGCGAGGTTGCCCAGGGCCAGGCCCGCGGCCAGCAGCGAGGCGCTGAAGAGTTTTTTCACTGGGGGCATTCCTTGTTCTGGTTCAAAGGGTTGGCGATATGCCAGCGACTATAGCGGGTGGCTTTGCGTGGGTTAAAGAACAAAAAGGACTTTGGTTATGTCGTTGTCAGTACTGGCCTCTTCGCGGGTAAACCCGCTCCCACAAGGAGGTCACAATACTTCCGGGTTGCGCAGTACCTGTGGGAGCGGGTTTACCCGCGAAGTGGCCAGCACAGGCGACCTCAATGCTTGGGAAACAATGCATTGCCGCAGCGCGAACAGAACGCCGCGCCATGTTCATGGTGGTTCTTGGCGCAGGTCGGGCAGTCGTGCTGCAACTGCTCCCCACGCAGCGCGTTGGCCAGCTCGGCAGTGAAAATGCCGGTAGGCACGGCAATGATCGAGTAACCGATGATCATCACCAGCGACGACAGCACCTGCCCCAGCGGAGTCTTCGGCACGATGTCGCCGAAGCCCACGGTGGTCAGGGTGACGATGGCCCAGTAGATGCCCTTGGGGATGCTGGTGAAACCATGCTCGGGGCCTTCGATCACGTACATCAGGGTGCCGAACACCGTCACCAGGGTCGACACGCTGACCAGGAACACGATGATCTTCTGCTTGCTGCCCTGCAGCGCCGCCAGCAGGTAGTGGGCCTGCTTGAGGTAGGGGCTGAGCTTGAGCACGCGGAAGATCCGCAGCATGCGGATGACGCGAATGATCAGCAGGTACTGGGCATCGCTGTAGTACAGGGCGAGGATCCCCGGCACGATCGCCAGCAGGTCCACCAGCCCATAGAAGCTGAAGGCGTAGCGCAGCGGTTTGGGCGAGCAGTACAGGCGGGTGATGTATTCGGCGAGGAAGATCGCCGTGAAACCCCACTCGATGGCGGCCA
The DNA here is from genome assembly GCF_024749065.1 of Pseudomonas sichuanensis. Classification (NCBI taxonomy): domain Bacteria; kingdom Pseudomonadati; phylum Pseudomonadota; class Gammaproteobacteria; order Pseudomonadales; family Pseudomonadaceae; genus Pseudomonas; species Pseudomonas sichuanensis. Next base: position 1,861,937 of record NZ_CP087185.1, read on the forward strand.
GCAGGCCGGCGTAGCCCTGGTGTACTTCGTCGATGCTGTCGAGGATCACCGTGACCAGGCTGGCGAGGATGATCAGCAGCAGGGCCTTGTCGAAGCGTCTTCCAGCTGCGGTATCGGTCTGGAAGACGATGACGTAGAGCCGCTCGCGCAGGCTTGCAGGGTTATCCATGGGCGCGTTCCATTGTGCAAATGGGCAGAGCCTAGGGGCTGGGTATCAGCTGTGCAAGCGCGGCGCGTTGCGGCGTTGGTTGAGCTGCGCCAGGTGGCTGCCCAGGTGCATCAACCAGCAGGCGACCACAAACGGCGCGGTCAGCCCGGCAATCGGCAGCAGGTTGAACAGCGGTTGCAGCAACAGCGCCAGAGCGATGGCCAGCAACGTCACCCAGGGTCTCTCACCCTGACGGCTGAAGGCCAGTGCAGCCAATGCCGCGTTGAAACCATACAGCCCTAGCCAGGCCCCTTGCGCCTCACCGGCCAGCAGCGCAACACCACCACCGATGGCCGCACCGATCACCGCCCAGGTGGCGGCATAAGGGTTGGCAAAGTACATCCCGATGACGATCAGCAACCCGGCCATTGGCTTGTCGAGCAGGAAGATCTGCCCGATGCCGCGCAGCATGGCATACAGCGGGTCGGCCTCGACGTAGCTGTTGGTGGTGGGTTCGGCCAGCAGCAGCGCGGCCCAGCCCAGCAGCACGAAGGGCGCGGTGTAGGCCACCAGCAACTTGCCGCCGCGTTTACGCCACTGATGGGTGAGCATGCTCGACAGCCCACCGGCGGCGATGATCAGCGGCGGCAGGATGGCCGACCAGGGCAGCACGGCGCTGATCAGGATGCCGATCAGTACGCCGTTATAGCAGTACAGCCCGGCCTGGCGGTCGGCGCGGTCATAGCCGCGACGTTGGGCGGTGAGCAGGCCGGCGAGGGCACCGAGCAGGGCGCCGCCGACCAGCGAAGGGGCGGTCAGCAGGATGGCCAGCAGGCAGCACAGGCCGCACAGGGGGTTGCGCAGCAACAGCACCTGGCTGAAGCCGTTGAGCAGCGCCGTGGCCCAGTCGGGGCACGGGTTGACGAAATTTTTGGTGTACATGGGCAGTCGGTAAGGTGAGTGGTCAGCGGTGGGCCTCTTTGGGCCTCGGTTTTCCGCGGGTTCGGTGTATCGGGAGGGCTTTGCCCTCCTTTCGCGACACAAGGCCGCTCCTACAAGGGATCGCGGTCTCCTGTAGGAGCGGCCTTGTGTCGCGAAAGGGGCGCAAAGCGCCCCCGGCGATCTCAGACCAAGGTCTCGATTCGCAGCGTATTAGTCGAACCTGGCTTGCCGAAAGGCACACCGGCGGTGATCAGCAGCGTGTCGCCGCGGCTGGCCATGCCTTGTGCCTGGGCGATCTCCAGCGCGGTGGAGACCACCTCGTCGACCTGGCGCAGGCGGTCGTTGACCACCGAGTGCACACCCCAGGCCACGCTCAGGCGCCGTGCGGTGTTGAGGTTCGGCGTCAGGTTGAGGATCGGCGCCCGTGGCCGCTCGCGGGCGGCGCGCAGGGTGGAGTTCCCCGACTCGCTGTAGTTGACCAGCACCGCCACCGGCAGGATGCCGCTGATGCGGCGGATCGCGCAGCTGATGGCATCCGATACCGTGGCCTCGGCCTTGGGCCGGCCGACGTCGAGCTGGGCCTGGTAGTCCGGGCCGTTCTCCACCTGGCGGATGATCTTGCTCATCATCTGCACCGCTTCCAGCGGGTAGTCACCCGAGGCGGTCTCGGCCGACAGCATCACCGCGTCCGCACCTTCGGCCACGGCGTTGGCCACGTCGGTGACTTCGGCGCGGGTCGGGGCAGGGGAGAAACGCATGGATTCGAGCATCTGCGTGGCCACCACCACCGGTTTGCCCAGCTGGCGACAGGTGCCGATGATGGCTTTCTGGATCTGCGGCACGCTCTCGGCCGGGACTTCCACGCCCAGGTCGCCACGGGCGACCATGATCGCGTCGGACAGCTCGGCGATGGCTTGCAGTTGCTCGACCGCCGAGGGCTTCTCGATCTTGGCCATCAGGTAGGCGCGGTCGCCGATCAGCTGGCGCGCCTCGACGATGTCTTCCGGGCGCTGCACGAACGACAGGGCCACCCAGTCCACGCCCAGCTCCAGGCCGAAGGTGAGGTCGCGGCGGTCTTTGTCGGTGAGCGGGGACAGGTCGAGCACCGCTTGCGGCACGTTGACGCCCTTGCGGTCGGACAGCTCGCCGCCGGCCAGCACTTCGGTGTCGATGGCATCGCTGTGCTTGGCGGTCACCCGCAGGCGCAGCTTGCCGTCATCGAGCAGCAGGTCCATGCCGGGCTCCAGCGCGGCGATGATCTCCGGGTGCGGCAGGTTCACCCGGCGGCTGTCGCCCGGGGTCTTGTCCAGGTCCAGGCGCAGGGCCTGGCCACGCTGCAGTTGCACCTTGCCGTCGGCGAAACGGCCAACGCGCAGTTTCGGGCCCTGCAGGTCCATGAGGATGCCCAGCGGGTAGTTGAGCTGCTGCTCGACTTCGCGGATCCACTGGTAGCGCAGGGCGTGATCGGCGTGTTCGCCGTGGCTGAAGTTGAGGCGGAAGATGTTCACCCCGGCTTCGACCAGCTGGCGGATGTCATCGATGCCTTTGATCGCAGGCCCGAGGGTGGCGAGGATTTTTACTTTTTTATCAGGCGTCATGATTGCGGAGTCTCGAGGATCAGGATGGCGCGGAAGTCGTTGACGTTGGTGCGGGTCGGCTCGGTGACGATCAGCGCATCCAGGGCGGCGAAGTAGCCGTAGCCGTTGTTGTTGTCCAGCTCATCGCTGGCCGACAGGCCCAGGGCCTCGGCGCGGGCGTAGCTGTCCGGGGTCATGTAGGCGCCGGCGTTCTCTTCCGAGCCGTCGATGCCGTCGGTGTCACCGGCCAGGGCGTACACGCCCGGCAGGCCCTTGAGGCTTTCGGTGAGGCTGAGCAGGAACTCGGCGTTGCGCCCGCCGCGGCCGTTGCCGCGCACGGTGACGGTGGTCTCGCCGCCGGAGAGGATCACGCAGGGCGCCTTCAGCGGCTGGCCATGCAGGACGACCTGCCGGGCGATGCCGGCGTGGACCTTGGCCACTTCCCGCGACTCGCCTTCCAGGTCGCCGAGGATCAGCGGGCTGAAGCCGGCCTGGCGGGCCTTCACGGCGGCGGCCTCGAGCGACTGCTGGGGTTTGGCGATCAGCTGGAAGTGGCTGCGCGCCAGCGCCGGGTCGTCGGCCTTGACGGTTTCGGAGGCCGGGTTGTTGAGCCAGTCGATGACGGCTTTGGGGGCCTCGATGTTGTAGCGCTTGATGATCGCCAGGGCATCGGCCGAGGTGCTCGGGTCGGCCACGGTAGGGCCGGAGGCGATGACCGTGGCCAGGTCGCCCGGTACATCGGAAATCGCATAGGTGTAGACGGTGGCTGGCCAGCAGGCTTTGGCCAGGCGGCCGCCTTTGATCGCCGAGAGGTGCTTGCGCACGCAGTTCATCTCGCCGATGGTGGCGCCGGATTTCAGCAGCGCCTTGTTGATCTGCTGCTTGTCGGCCAGGGTCAGGCCTTCGGCGGGCAGGGCCAGCAGGGCCGAGCCGCCGCCGGAGAGCAGGAAGATGACGCGGTCGTCTTCGGTGAGGTTGCTGACCAGCTCGAGCACGCGCTTGGCCACGGCCAGGCCGGCGGCGTCGGGGACCGGGTGGGCGGCTTCGACCACTTCGATCTTCTGGCAGTTGGCGCCGTGGCCGTAGCGGGTGACGACCAGGCCTGAGACTTCGCCCTGCCAGCTTTTTTCGACCACTTCGGCCATGGCGGCGGCGGCTTTGCCTGCACCGATGACGATGACCCGGCCGCTGCGGTCGGCGGGCAGGTAGGGTTCGAGGACCTGACGGGGGTGGGCGGCGGCGATGGCTGTGTCGAACAGTTCGCGCAGGAGGTTTTGTGGATCGACCGACATGGCAGGCTCCCAGATTATTGTTGTTCTGCAGAATCAAAAACGCCCCTGGAACTGCCTCCGTGCAGGCCGAACCAGGGGCGGTCCCCACAGCTGCAAGCTTCAAGCTACAAGCTGCAAGTAAAAGCAGATCTGCTTTTGCTTGCCGCTTGAAGCTTGCAGCTTGAAGCTTGAAGCTTATTTCTCGTCGCGGATCGAGAAGTTGGCCATGTGCTCCAGGCCTTTGATCAGCGCCGAGTGGTCCCAGTTGCCGCCGCCCAGGGCCTGGCAGGTGTTGAACACTTGCTGGGCATTGGACGTGTTGGGCAGGTTGATGCCCAGCTCCTTGGCGCCTTGCAGGGCCAGGTTCAGGTCCTTCTGGTGCAGGTTGATGCGGAAGCCTGGGTCGAAGGTGCCTTTGATCATGCGCTCGGCATGCACTTCGAGGATCTTCGAGGAGGCGAAGCCGCCCATCAGGGCCTCGCGCACCTTGGCTGGATCCGCGCCGTTCTTGGCAGCGAACAGCAGCGCTTCGGCAACGGCCTGGATGTTCAGGGCGACGATGATCTGGTTGGCGACCTTGGCGGTCTGGCCGTCACCGTTGCCGCCGACGCGGGTGATGTTCTTACCCATGGCTTCGAACAGCGGCAGGGCGCGTTCGAAGGCTTTCGGGCAGCCGCCGACCATGATGCTCAGGGTGGCGGCCTTGGCGCCGACCTCACCGCCGGACACCGGGGCGTCCAGGTAGGCGGCGCCGGTGGCCTTGATCTTCTCGGCGAAGGCTTTGGTGGCGGTAGGCGAGATCGAGCTCATGTCGATCACGACCTTGTTCGGGCCCACGCCTTCGGCAACGCCGTTTTCACCGAACAGGACGCTCTCGACCTGCGGGGTGTCGGGCACCATGACGATGATGAATTCAGCTTCCTGGGCCACTTCCTTGGGGTTGGCCAGGGCCACGCCGCCGGCGGCGATCAGGTTGGCTGGAGCTGCGTCGTGGTGGGTCGATACGAAGATGCTGTGACCTGCTTTTTGCAGGTTCTGGGCCATGGGGTTGCCCATGATGCCGGTGCCGATGAAACCGATTTTAGCCATGAGAGATTACCTCGTTGTAATTGTTGAATCTCGATGGAGCAGGCTGAACAGGCCCCTGTGGGAGCGGGTTTACCCGCGAAGCAGGCACTGCGGTGGATGGCACCGGCTTCGCCGGTGTTCGCGGGTGAACCCGCTCCCACAGTGTCCTGTTTTCAACAGGGGCCTGCGCTCAGCCGTTAGATAGCGTTGTGCGTCTTCAGCCAACCCAGACCCGCCTCGGTGGTGGTCTTGGGCTTGTACTCCGCGCCCACCCAGCCCTGGTAACCGATGCGGTCCAGGTGCTCGAACAGGAAGCGGTAGTTGATCTCGCCGGTGCCGGGCTCGTGGCGGCCCGGGTTGTCGGCCAGCTGCACGTGGTTGATCAGCGCCAGGTTGGCTTCCAGGGTGCGGGCCAGGTCACCTTCCATGATCTGCATGTGGTAGATGTCGTACTGCAGGAACAGGTTGTCGCTGCCCACTTCGGCCTGGATTTCCAGGGCCTGCTGGGTGGTGTTCAGGTAGAAACCGGGGATGTCGCGGGTGTTGATCATTTCCATGACCAGGCGGATCCCGGCGGCCTTGAGCTTGTCGGCGGCGTACTTGAGGTTGTCGACGAAGGTCTTGCGTACGTCGGCGCACTGCAGGCCTTGCGGACGGATGCCGGCCAGGGCGTTGACCTGGGTGTTGCCCAGCACCTTGGCGTACTCGATGGCCTTGTCGACGCCGGCGCGGAACTCTTCGACGCGGTCCGGGTGGCAGGTGATGCCGCGCTCACCCTTGGCCCAGTCACCGGCCGGCAGGTTGAACAGCACCTGGGTCAGGCCGTGGGCGTCGAGCTGCTGCTTGATCTCGGCGGCGCTGAAATCGTACGGGAAGAGGTATTCGACACCGCTGAAGCCAGCATCGGCGGCGGCCTTGAAGCGGGCCAGGAAGTCCTGTTCGGTGAACAGCATGGACAGGTTGGCAGCGAAGCGAGGCATGGTTGTCTCCTTGCAATGAGGGCCCCCGGCACGCCGGTGCGCGGGGGCGTCAGGCAATCAGTCGAGCATCGAGATGGCGGTTGGCGCGTCGTTGCCGACCAGGGCGAGGTCTTCGAACTCGTTGACCGCGTTGATCTCGGTGCCCATGGAAATGTTGGTGACACGCTCGAGGATCACTTCGACCACGACCGGTACGCGGAACTCTTCGGCCATCTTCTGCGCCTTGAGCAGGGCAGGGGCGATCTCGGCCGGTTCGAACACGCGGATGGCCTTGCAGCCCAGGCCTTCGACCACGGCGACGTGGTCGACACCGTAGGTGGCGGCGTCGGTGGAGTTGATGTTCTCGAACGCCAGTTGTACACAGTAATCCATGTCGAAGCCACGCTGCGCCTGGCGGATCAGGCCGAGGTAGGCGTTGTTCACCAGCACGTGGACGTACGGCAGGTTGAACTGCGCGCCCACTGCCAGCTCTTCGATCATGAACTGGAAGTCGTAGTCACCGGACAGCGCGACAACCTTGCGTTTCGGGTCGGCCTTGACCACGCCCAGGGCAGCAGGGATGGTCCAGCCCAGCGGGCCGGCCTGGCCGCAGTTGATCCAGTGGCGTGGCTTGTACACGTGCAGGAACTGCGCGCCGGCGATCTGCGACAGGCCGATGGTGCTGACGTAGGTGGTGTCCTTGCCGAACACTTCGTTCATTTCCTGGTACACGCGCTGTGGCTTGACCGGAACGTTGTCGAAGTTGGTCTTGCGCTGCAGGGTCGCCTTGCGCTGCTGGCAATCTTCCAGCCAGGCCTTGCGGCACTTCAGCTTGCCGGCGGCTTTCCACTCGCGGGCCACTTCGAGGAACACGTCCAGCGCCTTGCCGGCATCGGAGACGATACCCAGGTCCGGGGTGAACACGCGGCCGATCTGGGTCGGCTCGATGTCCACGTGCACGAACTTGCGGCCTTCGGTGTAGACGTCGACGGAGCCGGTGTGGCGGTTGGCCCAGCGGTTGCCGATACCGAACACCAGGTCGGATTTGAGCATGGTCGCGTTGCCGTAGCGGTGCGAGGTCTGCAGGCCGACCATGCCGACCATCAGTGCGTGGTCGTCAGGGATGGTGCCCCAGCCCATCAGGGTCGGGACTACCGGTACGCCGGTCAGTTCGGCGAACTCGACCAGCTTGTCGCTGGCGTCTGCGTTGATGATGCCGCCACCGGCTACCAGCAGTGGGCGCTCGGCGTCATTGAGCAGGGCCAGGGCTTTTTCGGCCTGTACGCGGGTGGCGGACGGCTTGTTGATCGCGAGTGGCTCGTAGGCGTCGATGTCGAATTCGATCTCGGCCATCTGCACGTCGAACGGCAGGTCGATCAGCACAGGGCCTGGGCGGCCGGTGCGCATTTCATAGAAGGCCTTCTGGAACGCGTAAGGCACCTGGCCCGGCTCCAGCACGGTGGTCGCCCACTTGGTCACCGGCTTGACGATGCTGGTGATGTCGACGGCCTGGAAGTCTTCCTTGTGCAGGCGGGCACGCGGAGCCTGGCCGGTGATGCAGAGGATCGGGATGGAGTCGGCCGACGCACTGTACAGGCCGGTGACCATGTCGGTGCCGGCAGGGCCGGAGGTGCCGATGCATACGCCGATGTTGCCCGGGTTGGCGCGGGTGTAGCCCTCGGCCATGTGCGAGGCACCTTCGACGTGGCGAGCGAGGACGTGATCGATGCCACCGACTTTTTTCAGGGCCGAGTAAAGCGGGTTGATCGCGGCGCCAGGAATGCCGAACGCGGTATCTACACCTTCACGGCGCATGACCAGAACGGCTGCATCGATTGCTCTCATTTTGCTCATGGTTTGTGCCTCATCGATTTTGTAATTGTATACAACTTGCTTTGCGACAGAGTGTATTCACGCTTCGACCCAAAGGTCAATCCATTTTCGTCGGCAGGGTTTGATTGGCGCTTGGGCCCGTGAAAAGCGGCATTTCGTCGCAGTGGGTACGATTGCGTCAAATTATTGTATACAAAACATATCTCTGTTGTGTTCTATTCTCTCATCGGTTTTCAACTGCCCTCAGGGCTTCTCACAACAAGAAGAGGACCTTTTCATGAACGCATTGACCCTTAAAGTCGCCGTCGGCGTGGTAAACGCCGCGCTGGCCGCAGGCCGCAAGATCAACGCAGCGCCACTGACCGTGGCGGTGCTGGATGCCGGCGGGCACCTGCTGGCGCTGCAACGGGAGGATGGCGCCAGCCTGCTGCGACCGGAGGTGGCCATCGGCAAAGCCTGGGGGGCAGTGGCCCTGGGCAAGGGCTCGCGCCTGCTGGCGCTGGATTCGCAGCAGCGGCCGGCGTTTTATGCCGCGTTGAATGGCTTGGGTGAGCGGCCGGTGGTGCCGGTGCCGGGGGGTGTGCTGATTCGCGATCAGGACGGCAAGGTGCTGGGTGCGGTAGGGATCAGCGGGGATACGTCGGATATCGACGAGCAGTGTGCGATCAGTGCGATCGAAGAGCTGGGGCTGACGGCGGATGCCGGGGTGGCTGCCTGATTCTTTATTGACGCTACCGGCCCTTTCGCGGGTAAACCCGCTCCCACAGGTTCACCACAATGTTGAAGGTTGTGGTGACCCCGTGGGAGCGGGTTTACCCGCGAAGGGGCAATCGCCGTGGTTCAGGCTGCCTCTGGCTCGCAGCCCTTCAGCACCAGGCGAATGATGGTTTCTGCCGCCGCATCGTAGTCACTGTCGGCCAACTTGGCCTTCCCCGTCACCACGGCAATCTGCCAGTCGAAATCCGCGTAGGTCTGTGTCGCTGCCCAGATGCTGAACATCAGGTGGTGCGGGTCGACGTTGGCGATCTGCCCGCGGTCGATCCAGCGCTGGATGCACTCGATGTTATGCCGGGCCTGCTCGTTGAGCTGCTCGACCTGGCGCGGCGACAGGTGCGGCGCGCCGTGCATGATCTCGCTGGCGAACACTTTCGAGGCGTGGGGCAGGTCGCGGGAGATGAGGATCTTCGAGCGGATATAGGCGCTCAGCACTTCCTTGGGGTCGCCATCGGCGCTGAACGGCGTCGAAGCCTGCATGATCGGCGCGATGATGCTTTCGAGCACCTCGCGGTAGAGGTTTTCCTTCGACTTGAAGTAGTAGTACACGTTCGGCTTGGGCAGGCCGGCCTTGGCCGCGATATCGCTGGTCTTGGTGGCGGCGAAGCCCTTGTCGGCGAATTCTTCACTGGCCGCGCGCAGGATCAGTTCCTTGTTGCGCTCGCGAATGGTGCTCATTGTCGGGGGTCTTCCTCGTGTATGGCCCCCTCCGTGAGGGGTCCGGCATGGTAGCACCCGCCTCGACGGGGGCTCAAGGCAGCGACTTTCGGCTAGAATCCGCAGCACTCAAACCACGGGATACAAGCAAACATGGCAGGAAGCAGTCTACTGGTACTGATCGACGACATCGCCACGGTACTCGACGATGTGTCGCTGATGACCAAGGTCGCGGCGAAAAAGACCGCCGGCGTGCTCGGTGACGACCTGGCGCTCAATGCCCAGCAGGTTTCCGGCGTGCGCGCCGAGCGCGAGATCCCGGTGGTGTGGGCGGTGGCCAAGGGCTCGATGGTCAACAAGGCGATCCTGGTGCCGGCGGCGCTGCTGATCAGCGCGTTCATTCCCTGGGCGGTGACGCCGCTGCTGATGGTCGGTGGCGCCTACCTGTGCTTCGAGGGTTTCGAGAAGCTGGCGCACAAGTTCCTGCACAGCAAGGAAGAGGACGAGGCGCAGCACGAGGCGCGTAAAGAAGCCGTAGCCGATGCCAATGTCGACCTGGTGGCCTTCGAGAAGGACAAGATCAAGGGCGCGGTGCGGACCGACTTCATCCTCTCCGCCGAGATCATCGCCATCACCTTGGGTACCGTCGCCGATGCGCCGCTGACCCAGCAGATCATCGTGCTGTCGGGCATCGCCATTGTCATGACCGTGGGTGTGTATGGCCTGGTCGGCGGCATCGTCAAGCTCGATGACCTCGGGCTGTGGATGAGCAAGAAGGCCTCGAGCGTCACCCGTGCCGTCGGCAACGGCATCCTGCGCGCGGCGCCATACCTGATGAAGAGCCTGTCGGTGATTGGCACTGCGGCCATGTTCCTGGTTGGTGGCGGCATCCTGGTGCACGGCATTGCACCGCTGCATCACGCCATCGAGGCCTTCGCCGAAGGCCGGGGCGGGGCGCTGACCGGTGCCTTGCTCAACGGCGTGGCCGGCGTGGTCGCCGGGGCCGTGGTGCTGGCGCTGGTCAGCGCTGTATCGAAGCTATGGCGCGCGGTCAGGGGCTGACCGTGACGCTCTTCTCCTGTGGGCGCCAGCTCAGCAGGTTCTGGCTGAAGCCGTAGGCCGCACTCTGGTAGTAGGCAATGGCCCGGCGGATCAGCGGGTTGTCCACGCCCACCTTGGTTTCATGGCTGTTGCCCAGGGCATCCTGGTGAATCCGCAGGCCACCGCGTGGGCTGAGGATCGCCAGGTCCTTGCCGTCGTACAGGCCCAGGTGCTGGTAGTTGCCGATCAGCACCCGGGGTGGCAAGTCGTCGCCCTTGAGCAGGTCGCGGCCGAAGAAGGTCGAGGTGTAGCTGAGGTTGAGCAGGCCGAGCAGGGTCGGCGCCAGGTCGATCTGGCTGGCCAGGGTCGGGTTCTCGGCCGGTTCGATCATCTTCGGTGCATAGATCCACAGCGGAATTTGGTAGTTGGCGACCGGCAGGTCCTCTTTGCCGGCGCTGCCGGCTGTGTGGTCGGCGACGAAGATGAACAGGGTATTGTCGAACCAGGGCTTTTTGCGGGCCTGTTGCAGGAACTGGTCGATGGCGTAGTCGGTGTACTTCACCGCACCTTCGCGACCGTCACCGGAGGGGATGTCGATACGCCCCTCGGGGTAGGTGTAAGGGCGGTGGTTGGACGTGGTCATCAGCTGCAGGAAGAACGGCTTTTGCGTGGCGTGGTCGGCATCGGCCAGCTTGATCGCCTGGCGATACAGGTCTTCGTCGGCCATGCCCCAGGCATTCTTGAAGCTGATTTCGCTTTCATCGACGCTGCTCTGGTCGACGATGCGATAGCCGTTGCCGCTGAAGAACGCGTTCATGTTGTCGAAGTAGCCGCGCCCGCCATAGACGTAGACCGCGTCGTAACCCACGGCCGCCAGTTGCTGGCCGAGGCTGGCGTAGCCGCTTTCGCGGCCGATGCGCTTGACGATCGAGCGCCCGGGGGTGGGCGGAATCGACAGGGTGATGGCTTCCAGGCCACGGTCGGTGCGCGTGCCGGTGGCGTAGAAATTGTTGAAATACAGGCTCTGCTTGCGCAGCACGTCGAGGTTGGGCGTGAGGTTGCGCGGGTCGCCGTTGCTGCCCATGTACTTGGCGCTGAAGCTTTCGATGGTCACCAGGATGATGTTTGGCGTGCGCTGCGGGCCGCTGGCGCTGATGTGGCGGCGGATGTCCTGGGGCTCGCGCAGGTCGAAGCGGGCATTGGCGGCGGCCAGTTCATGGTGCATCTGCGCACCGACATCATCGGCGCCGAGGGTGGCGTAGAACTGGCTGTAGTCCAGTTCGTTGTTGCGAAAAGCGGCGAAGAACTGGTACGGGCCGTTGCTGGACAGCTCGCTGGTAGGCGTTGCCATCCGGGTTGCGCGGGAACTGCTGGTCGATGATCAATACCGAGGCGCCGCACAGTACCGTCAGCACGGCAATGCCGGCCAGGCGCTGGCGCGCGTTGGCGGGCGCTGCGGACAGTGCGCGGAGCAGTGGCTTGCGCAGCAGCAGGCAAAGCACCACGGCAGCCACCGCGAGGCTGCCGAGCAGGGTTGGCAGGGGGTAGGACTCGCGGATGTTGTCCAGCACTTCCTTGGAATACACCAGGTAGTCGACGGCGATGAAGTTGAAGCGCACGCCGAATTCGTCCCAGAACAGCCATTCGGCCACGGCGACGAACAGCATCACGAACAGGCTGACGGCCAGCACGCCCTGCATCAGCCAGCGGTGCGCCCGGGTGCGCCACAGCGACTCTGGGCATAGGGCCAGGTAAAGGCCTAGCGGCAGGGCGGCATAGATGAGGAAGCTGAGGTCGTACAGCGCGCCGGTGAAAAACACCGCGAAGTAGTTACCGCTGAACTCGTCTGCGTGGGCCAGCAACAAGACCAGTCGGGTCAGCAGAAAAACGCCGAACCAGGTAGAGCACAAAAGAATGAGGAAGCGCCAGGGGCGGCGAGAGGTGCACGCATGAGTTCTGCCTATGTCCTTATTGGGTGCAGGAAAGCGTGCAGAGTACCGGAGTGTTTGCAAAAGTTTTGTCAAAGTTTCGCTGTATGCTGAGTGAATTTTCACCTTTATAGTTCAGGCCTTTCTTTATTAATAAAGGCGAGGGCTGAACATGTTTGGCAATGTGTTGACCTATGATGCCTATCACTTGGCGCTATACCTGCTCACTGCGCTGGCCTGGAGCGTTCTGGGCCTGTGGTTGCTGATGAGTGGCGTGGGCGTCGCGGCGTTGCTCAGGTGTTGCGCCATGTTTGGCGTGGCGCTGCTGATCAATGGATTCATGCTGATGCTGGATATTTGGCGGGTGCTCGATCATGCCCAGGTTGAGGCTGGTTTATTGGCGGTAGGTGTAGTTTTGCCAATAATGTTGATGTTGATTTACAAGACAAGTTTTTCAAAAGTAAGAAAAGGCTGACTTATATGTAGGTTTATTCCTACATGCTCTAACGAAACAGCGCCTCTATTAGAGGCGCTGTTTCGTTTTAGTCATCAGAAGTGCACTTTCACCAACAAGCTTGCGGTGTTCTGGTCGGTGGTGAAGGCGTCGCTGTCCTTGATGCCGTACTTGTTCTTCCAGTAGTCGTACTCGATACCGACGTACAGCTGCTTCTCACCCAGGTGCAGGGCTTTACCCAGGTCGTACTTGATCTGCGGGTTGAAGTGCAGGTTGGCCTGGTAGGTGCCGCGACGGTTCTCGTCGTTGTCCACCACCCAGTCCATGAAGCCGTCGATCAGCACGTCGGACGAACCCACAGGGATGGTGTAGGACCACACTGGGGTGATCTGCCAGACGTTGTCGCCCGGGCGGCTGCCGTCGGTGGTGCGCTGGTAGAAGTTCAGCTGGAAGTAGTCGAAGCCTGGAATGGCCAGGTCGAAGCCTGGGCCGATCAGGTAGGACTCGGTGTCACCCTCGCCGAACTCGTAGGTCATGGCCAGCAGCACGTCCTTGACCGGGCCGAACTCGATCTTCTGGTCGAAGATCTTGCCGAACGACAGGCGTGGGCTGAACTCGCCGTAGTAGGTGTTCGGGCCGTTATTGGCGTCCTTCTTGCCCTGGTAGAAGATCTTGTCGAGGAAGAAGAAGTTGTCGCCGTACTTCCAGGCATCGGCGTGCTCGAAGGTCACCGTCTGCTGGATTTCGGGGTTGACCTTGAAGTTCTTGCCCCACAGATAGGTCAGGCTGTTGTTCTGCCACTGCAGCAGGTCACCGGCTTGGCTGGCGCCGCAGGCCAGCAGGCCGCCAGCGAGGATCAGGCTATTGATGATGCGCATTGCGTGTGTCGCTCCCTTGATTGGATCTGTTGTCAGCGCTCGGGCGCCGTTTTTTGTCTTTTGAGTCAGCTTTTTTCGATTGGCCACAGCTGTTTGGCAAGAGCTGCGCCAACTTTTCCGGGTTGGCCACAACCATCCTGCTCGACGTCTTGCTGAACGGATGAACATGGTTCTTTCAGGCTGGCAACACGTTGACCAACCGCCCGAATTCATTGACTGAGCGGTCAGCAAACGTGGGCAGGATCCTTCCTGCCCCGATCGAGGGGGCGCGCAGATTACTGGCTTGCGCGCCGGTCCTCAAGTGCTCCGTCCTGGAGCACGGTGTTACAAAGTTGTGCGTTTGGTCAGGTTATCAGAAGTGGACCTTGATCAGGGCACTGGCGACGCTCTGGTTGCTTTCCAGGTTGCCGCGGCTGTCGATGCCGTATTTGTCCTTCCAGTAGCTGTACTCGAAGCCCACGTAAAGCTGCTTGGCGCCCAGGTTCAGGGCCTTGCCCAGGTCGTATTTGACCTGTGGGTTGAAGTGCAGGTTGGAATGGTAGGTGCCACGGCGGGTCTGGTCGTTGTCGGTGACCCAGTCCATGTAACCGTCGATCAGGATGTCGGAGCGGCCCACGGGAATGGTGTAGGACCAACCGGGGGTGATCTGCCAGACGTTGTCACCCGGGCGGCTGCCTTCGGTGTTGCGCAGGTAGAAGTTCAGGGTGAAGTAGTTGAAGCCGGGAATGTTCAGGTCGAAGCCGGGGCCGATCAGGTAGGCCTCGTTGTCGCCTTCGCCGCGTTCGTAGGTCATGGCCAGCAGCACGTCCTTGACCGGGCCGAAGCTCAGGTTGCGGTCGAGGATCTTGCCGAACGACAGGCGCGGGCTGAACTCGCCGTAGTAGGTGGTCACGCCTTTGCTCGGGTCGGGCTTGCCGTTGTAGAAGATCTTGTCGACGAACAGGAAGGTGTCGCCGTACTTCCACTTGTTGGCGTGCTCGAAGGTGATGGTCTGCTGGATATCGGGGTTGACCTTGAAATCCTTGCCATACAGGTAGGTCAGGCTTTCGCCGTGCCACTGCAGCCATTCGCCGGCGTGGGAGGGGAGGGTGGCCAGCAGGCTGCTGCCCAGCAACAGCGAGGAAGTGATGCGCTTCATGTTGTGTTTCCCGGACTTATTGTTTTTGTTGGCGGTTTTTTCGGCGCGCAGGCGCCCCGGGCGGCCCATTCCGGCGGGCCGACGGTCATGCGGTTACTGCGGGTGGCAAGCGGGGCGGCAAAGGCTGCCGCCCCTGGTCCTCAATGCTGGTGGCAGGCGTCGTTGTGCGCGGCGCGTTCGGCGCCACCGAGGATGTTGAACAGCAGGTTCAGCACCAGGGCGCTGAGGGTGGCCATGGCAATGCCACTGTGGGTGATGGGTTCCATCCACTGCGGCATCTGTGCGAAGAACTCCGGGCGCACCACGGGGATCAGGCCCAGGCCGACGCTGACCGCAACCAGCAGCTGGTTGCGACGGTCGGAGATGTCCGCTTCCTGGAGGATCTTGATCCCGGTGGCGGTGACCATGCCGAACATGGCGATGGACGCGCCGCCCAGTACTGCAGGCGGGATCGAGGCGATCAGGAAGGCCGCCTTGGGCAGCAGGCTGAGCAGGATCAGCAAGCCACCGGCCATCACCGTGACGTAGCGGCAACGCACCCCGGTCATCTGCACCAGGCCGATGTTCTGGGCGAACGAGGAGTGGGTGAAGGTGTTGAAGAACCCGGCGATGAACGATGCCCCGGCGTCGCACAGCAGGCCGCGACGCAGCATCCCAGGGGTAACTTCACGGTCGGTGACCTTGCCCAGGGCTAGGAACATGCCGGTGGACTCGACGAAGATGATCACCACCACCAGGCACATCGACAGGATCGGCGCCAGGCTGAAGGTCGGCATGCCGAAGTGCAGTGGGGTGACCACCTGCAGCCAGGGCGCCTCGTTCAGGCCGGACAGGTCGACCATGCCGATGGAGCCGGCGAGAATGTAGCCCAGGCCCATGCCCACCAGTACCGAAACGTTGACCCAGAAACCGCGCATGAAGCGGTTGATCAGCAGGATCACCGCCAGCACCAGGCCGGCGACCATCAGGTAGATCGGCGAGCCGAAGGTCTGGGCCTCATGGCCGCCACCGGCCCAGTTGACCGCCACCGGGAACAGCGACAGCCCGATGGAGGTAATGACCGTGCCGGTCACCAGGGGGGGGAAGAACCGCACGACCTTGGACATGAATGGCGCGATCAGCATGCCGAAGAACCCGGCGGCGATGGTCGCGCCGAAGATCCCCTGCAAACCGACGCCAGGCATGCCGGCCATGGCCACCATGCTGCCGACGGCAGCGAAGCTGGCGCCCATCATGACTGGCATGCGGATGCCGACCGGGCCGATACCGAAGGATTGGATGATGGTGGCAACGCCGGCGACCAGCAGGTCGGCGTTGATCAGAAAGGCGACTTCCTCGCGGGACAGGCCGGCGGCCTGGCCGATGATCAGCGGCACGGCAATGGCGCCACCGTACATCAGCAGAACGTGTTGCAAACCCACCAGGATCAGCTGGAACAGGGGCAGGGGCTGTCGTGGCGGCGCAACAGGAATGTACGCCTTGGGTGACTCGGACATGCAGCACCTCGAGTTTTGTTTTTATTCTCGGATCCAAGCCAAAAGCTCCAAGCGGCAAGCTTCAAGTAGAAGCTTGTGGTTCCCGCTCGAAGCCTGAGGCTCGATGCTTGCTTGTTATCTAGCTACTTACCGCTTGTAGCTTGCAGCTGCTTTCAGTTGACCTGGGCGCCTTTGGCGATCCAGTCGCCGACCAGCTTGCGTTCTTCAACGGTCATCTGGGTGATGTTGCCCAGCGGCATGATCTGGCTGGCGACGGCCTGCGCCTGGATGCGCGCGGCCTGGGCCTGGATTTGCTGCGGGGTGTCGAACATCACGCCGGCAGGGGCGGCGCTGAACAGTGGGCTGGTCGGCTTGGACGAGTGGCACACGGTGCAGCGTTCCTGGATGACGTTGTGGATCTTGTCGAAACCGCCGGTGGCTGCCTGGGCGGTGGCCTGGGCAGGTGCTGCGGTTGGTGCTTCGGCAGGCTTGGCAGCTTCCTCGGCGCGCAGCTCGGCGGCGGTCTTGCCACCCACGGCCGTGGCCGGCAGCGGCTGGTATTCGACCTTGGCGGCGGCCTGCTCAGGGGCGGTCGGCAGCGGCTTGGGGCCGGTCACGTAGGCCAGGCAGATCATCGCCAGGGCGCCGACAGGCAGGGTCCAGGCGTACTTGTTGCTGTCGTGGCGGGTGTTGAAGTAGTGGCGGATCAGTACCGCGGCCACCGCGATCCCGGCCAGGATCAGCCAGTTGTACTGGCTGCCGTAGGTGCTCGGGAAGTGGTTGCTGATCATGATGAACAGCACCGGCAGGGTGAAGTAGTTGTTGTGGCGCGAGCGCAGCAGGCCCTTGGCCGGCAGTACCGGGTCGGGGGTCTGGTTGTTCTCGATGGCCGCCACCAGCTGGCGCTGGGCCGGCATGATGATGCGGAACACGTTACCGACCATGATGGTGCCGATGATCGCGCCGGTGTGCAGGTAAGCACCGCGGCCGCTGAACACCAGGCTGAAGCCCCAGCATGCGGCGATGATCAGCACGAACAGCACGCCACCCAGCAGGGCTGGTTTCTTGCCCAGGGGCGAGTCGCAGAGGAAGTCGTAGACGAACCAGCCGGCGATCAGCGAACCGATACCGATGGCCACGCCTTCGGCACCGCTCAGGGTGCTGCCGGGGGCCAGCAGGTACAGAGCCGGGTTCCAGTAGAACACCACGCACAGCAAGGCGATCCCGGACATCCAGGTGAAGTAGGCTTCCCATTTGAACCAGTGCAGGTTCTCGGGCATTTTCGGTGGCGCGAGCTTGTATTTTTCCAGGTGGTAGATACCGCCACCGTGGATGGCCCAAAGGTCACCCGACAACCCATCGCGCGGGTTGCTTCGGTTCAGGTGGTTCTCCAGCCAGACGAAGTAGAACGATGCACCGATCCAGGCGACGCCGGTGATCATGTGAACCCAGCGAATGCTCAGGTTCAGCCATTCGTGAAGGTGTGCTTCCACAGTAGTTACCTCTCGCCGGTCACCACATAGATGACCGACCCTTTCTTATTGGTGGGGATTGAGGATCAGCATCTGTTCCTCGGGGAAGTAATGCTCATCGCAGTTGTTGCCAGAACCACTGCGATCAACCACCAGGAAATCATCCCGCTTTTCGATCGTAAGCACCGGGTGGTGCCAAACGCCGCGATGGTAATTGATGCCCTGCCTGCCGTTACTGCGGAAGGCGCGGACCAAGCCTGATACAGGTGCATCGCCAACTGGCGCGACCACGATCAGAAAGGGGTTGCCGAGCAGCGGGATGAAAGCCTGGCTGCCCAGCGGATGGCGTTCCAGCATGCGCACGGTCAGCGGCATTTCCAGCGCGTCGGCGCGGAAGATGCTGATGATCGCCTTGTCCTCAGGCTCGGCGGTCTCGACCGTGGCGAGCTTGTGGAAGCGCATGGTCGAGCCGTTGTTGATCATGAAGTGGTCGCTGCCATCGGTTTCGATCACATCACCGAACGGGGCAAAGGCTTCTTTGGTCAGGGGCTCGATCATCAGGGTGCGCATGCGGTTATCTCTTCTATGTTCGTTGTTCTTGATTTGGGTGGACTGGTAGCTCTTGCCAGGCCCTGGGTACGGACGCGTCACGCACTCGGGCCAGGCCTTCGCACAGTCCTCAAAGCTGCAGCAGGCGGAACAGGGCGATCAGGTTGATCTGCGCCAGGGCTTCCTTGAACTCGGCATCCTTGTCGTTGTGGATGCGCTTTTCGAAGGAGGCGAGGATCTGGTGCCGGTTGCTGCCCTTGACCGCCATGATGAACGGAAACTGGAACTTGGCTTTGTAGGCGTCGTTCAGTTCGGTGAAGCGGGCGAACTCTTCGGCGGTGCACTGGTGGATACCGGCGCCGGCCTGTTCGTTGGTGCTCGATTCGGTCAGCTCGCCCTGCACGGCGGCTTTGCCGGCCAGGTCCGGGTGAGCGTTGATCAGGGCCAGCTGGTCGCTGTGGTTGGCGCTGAGCAGGATGTCGCTCATACGCTGATGCAGCGCTTCGATCTCGTCCAGTTCAGCCAGTTGGCCGAGGTCGTAGGCTTTTTCGGCGACCCACGGCGAGTGCTCGTAAATGTCGGCGAATGCTTCGACGAAGGCGGCGCGGTCCAGGCTGGACGGTTTGAGGGTCTTGAAGGCAGTCATCAGGCGTTCTCTTTCTTGTACGGGTGGGTGGCGTGCCAGTGGCGGGCGATGTCCACGCGACGGGCGAACCAGACCTGCTCATGGCTCTTGGCGTAATCGACGAAGCGCTTGAGCGCGGCGAGGCGCGCCGGGCGGCCGACCAGGCGGCAGTGCAGGCCGATGGAGAGCATTTTCGGGGCTTCGGCGCCTTCGGCGTACAGCACGTCAAAGGCGTCCTTGAGGTACTGGAAGAACTGCTCGCCGCAGTTGAAGCCCTGTACCTGGGTGAAGCGCATGTCGTTGGTGTCCAGGGTGTAGGGGATCACCAGGTGCGGCTTGCCGGTCGGGTTGTTCGGTTCCCAGTAGGGCAGGTCGTCGTCGTAGGTGTCGCTGTCGTAGAGGAAACCGCCTTCCTCCATCACCAGGCGCCGGGTGTTCGGGCCGGTGCGGCCGGTGTACCAGCCCACCG
This sequence comes from Pseudomonas sichuanensis, assembly GCF_024749065.1. NCBI lineage: Bacteria > Pseudomonadati > Pseudomonadota > Gammaproteobacteria > Pseudomonadales > Pseudomonadaceae > Pseudomonas > Pseudomonas sichuanensis. Next base: position 1,881,195 of record NZ_CP087185.1, read on the forward strand.
GGCGCTCGCCGGTCAGTTCGGTGAGGATGCGGATGGCTTCGAGCATGTGCTCGCGCTCTTGCGCTTCTTCCATGTTCTGGTAGTCGATCCAGCGGTAGCCGTGGCTGCAGATCTCGTGGCCGGCCTCGGCCATGGCACGGATCACGTCGGGGTGGCGCTGGGCGGCCATGGCCACGGCGAAGATGGTCAGCGGCACGCCGCTGTCCTTGAACAGCTTGAGCAGGCGCCATACACCGGCGCGGCTGCCGTATTCGTAGAGCGATTCCATGCTCATGTTGCGCTGGCCCTGCAACGGCTGGGCGGCCACCATTTCAGACAGGAAGGCCTCGGACTCTTTGTCGCCGTGCAGGATGTTGCGCTCGCCACCTTCTTCGTAATTGAGCACGAAGGACAGTGCAATGCGGGCATTCCCCGGCCATTGCGGATGAGGTGGGTTGTTGCCGTAACCGATCAGGTCGCGAGGGTAGTCAGCGCTCACTGCAGTCTTCCTTCTTGTACGTTAGTGCGGTTGGTGGGCGGGCCGCGTCGGGATGTCGCACCACCGGATGGGCTGATTGTATACAACTTCTTAAATACTTTGTAAGCCTGTTTTTCCGCATTTCTTCCCATTTGTCGCCCAGAAACGGCTTGCAAGAAACCTGCCTGATTGGTCAGCTAATAACGGTGACGCCTGCTTGCTGCCTGTCTTTGCGATTGGTGGCCTGTTTTCAGGGGTGAGCGGGCCGCTAGGAAGAAGGGTTCAAAAAATTGTGTACAATTTTTTGAGAAACTGTCTTAATGGCGTCATTCCCGCACACCGCTGGCCCCCGTGCCCGGTGCATGCCGTGTATTTTTTGCCCACGCATACGACAAGAGGCGACAAGCAAATGGGACGTTTGACCACACACGTACTGGACGCCGCGCATGGCTGCCCGGGCAGCTCGATCAAGGTTGAGCTGTACCGTGTCGAAGGCCAGCAGCTGGAGTTGATCAACACCGTGCTGACCAACAGCGATGGCCGCGTCGACGCACCGCTGTTGCAGGGTGACGACTACCGCACCGGCGTTTACCAGTTGCAGTTCAGCGCTGGCGATTATTACCGCGCTCGCGGCGTGCAACTGCCGGCCGCGGCGTTCCTTGACGTTGTCGTGCTGCGCTTTGGCATCGACGAGCAGCAAGAGCACTACCATGTGCCGCTGCTGATCTCGCCGTACAGCTACTCGACCTATCGTGGAAGCTAGTTGGTCGCTAGAAGAATCTTCGTAGGTCCTTGCCCGCTCTCACACTGGCGGGCTTTTTTTTGCCCGTGTGTAGGAGCGGCGCAATTCCTGTGGGAGCGGGTTTACCGGAGTGCCGGACCACCGCGAAGCAGGTGGCGCGATGGATGGCACCGGCTCTGCCGGTGTTCGCGGGTAAATCGCAGCGGCGAACCGCCGCTCCCACAGGATGCGCGCCGCTTTGACGCCAAGCGTTGTAACTGTAGGGGCGCAGCCTGTGATGAGTTAAACGCAGGCAGATACGACAAAGGGGCGCCATGCGCCCCTTTGTCGTTTGCTCGTGTAGCCCGTTCGACGTCAGGGCGCGATGCCCGCCGTGCCGTTGGCCAGCTTCGGTTGCCGGTAGAGGTCCAGCAAGACCTGGTCCAGCACCTGCGAGGCGCCCCAGGGTTTGGGGTCGTTGAGGATGGCTGCGACCGCCCAGGTGTTGCCATTGCTGTCGCGGCTGAAGCCAGCGATCGCGCGGACGGTGTTGAGGGTGCCGGTCTTGATATGGGCCTCACCGCTCATGGCCGTGCGCTTGAGGCGCTTGCGCATGGTGCCATCCATGCCCACCAGAGGCATGGAACTGATGAATTCGGCGGCGTACGGGCTGTTCCAGGCAGCCTGCAGCAGCGCGGCCATCTCGCGGGTGCTGACCCGTTCCGCGCGGGACAGGCCCGAGCCGTTCTCCATCACCAGGTGCGGCGCGGTGATGCCTTTCTTCGCCAGCCACTGACGCACCACGCGCTGGGCGGCACGGGCATCGTCGCCATCGGCATCGGTGCGGAACTGCGCGCCGAGGCTGAGGAACAACTGCTGGGCCATGGTGTTGTTGCTGTACTTGTTGATGTCGCGGATCACTTCGACCAGGTCCGGCGAGAAGGCCCGGGCCAGCAGGCGGGCGCTCTTGGGCACGTTCTCGATGCGGTCGGCGCCCTGGATGCTGCCGCCCAGCTCGTTCCAGATGGCGCGCACGGCCCCGGCGGCATAGGTCGGGTGGTCCAGCAGCGACAGGTAAGTCTGCGAGTTGCAGCCTTCTGCCAGTTGGCCGCTGACCGTCACGCTGACACCGTCGGCCTGGGTCACCGGGTTGTAGCGCACTTCGCCGGTGCACTGCTTGCCCGCCACGGCCTTGACCTGGTTGTCGATGCGGATGCTGGCGATCGGCGGTTCGACTGCCACCGTGACCTTGCCACCGTCGTTGCGGGCAACGAAGCGCAGCGCCTTGAGGTTGACCAGCAACGAATCGGGCTTGACCAGGAACGGCTTGTTGTCGTCGCCGCCGTCGTCATTGAACTGTGGCAGGTTGGGCTGCACGAAATGGCTGCGGTCCAGGACCAGGTCACCGGTCACGGTGCGCACGCCGTTGGCGCGCAGGTCGCGCATCAGCAGCCAGAGCTTTTCCATGTTCAGTTTGGGGTCGCCGCCGCCCTTGAGGTAGAGGTTGCCGTTGAGCACCCCGTTGTTCAGGGTACCGTCGGTGTAGAACTCGGTCTTCCACTGGAAGGTGGGGCCCAGCAGCTCGAGTGCGGCGTAGGTGGTGACCAGTTTCATGGTCGAGGCCGGGTTCACCGAAACGTCGGCGTTGAACACCGTAGCGGTGCCGGGGCCATTGAGCGGCAGCATCACCAGGGACAGGGCGGAGTCTTGCAGCTTGTTGGTCTTGAGGGCCTGCTGCACCTTGGCTGGCAAGCTGGTGTTGACGGCGGCGGCCTGGCTGGGCAGGGCGAGTGGCAGAAGCAGGCCGGCGAGCAATAGTGGGCGGAGCGTCTTGATCATGGATAGATGAACCCTGCAGGCGAGGGAAAAAGACCATGGGGCTGTAAGAATGATGGCCCCAACACGTAAACGAGTGCGCATTATGCCCCAAGCGCACGCTGTATGCGCCCCGTTCGACACAAATGCGCCGCAGCTCGCCGGAAACTGGTAAAGTGCCGCGCGTTAATACTTGAGAGGATTGTTTCATGGCTACCAACCGTTCCCGTCGTCTGCGCAAGAAACTGTGCGTGGATGAATTCCAGGAGCTGGGTTTCGAACTGAACCTGGGTTTCAAGGAAGACCTGTCCGATGAAGCCATCGATGCCTTCCTCGACGCCTTCCTGACCGAAGCCATGGACGCCAACGGCCTGGACTATGTCGGCGGCGATGACTTCGGCCTGGTTTGCAAGGCTACCCGTGGCTCGGTGGAAGAAGCGCAGCGCGCTGCTGTCGAAGCCTGGCTCAAAGGCCGCAGCGAACTGACCAATATCGAAGTCAGCCCGCTGCTGGACGCCTGGTACCCGGAAAAGCCGATCAACTCGGCTTCCTGATCCGTGGCGGCGGTGCCCGAGCGGGCGCCGCCTCACCTTGGCTCGGCCTGGCGCTCCAATTGCCGGGCCAGGGCTTTCTCCACACGGCGCATGTGCCGTGCCAGTGCCTGACGGTACAACTTCATCTCTGCCAGGGGTAACCCGGGTTCCTCCAGTAGTTCACACGCCTGAATCAACGACCTGGCATCCAGCATTCGCGCCGCGCTGAGGATCTTGTGTGCCTGCGCAGCAAGCGCATCGGCGTTCTGCTGCGGGTCGATGGACATCAGGATGCCCAGGTCCTGCTGCAGGCTCAGGTGCAAGGTGCTGAGGATGCGGTCGCGGTCACTGGCGCTGTCGCCGACAATGGCGCTCAGGCCCTGCAGGTGGAAGCGATGACCGCACTCGTCGCAGCCCTCCTTGCACGGCCGGGTGTTGCGGGCAATGGCCGCCAGCCGCTGGCCGAGCACCTGCAAGCCGATGGGTTTGAGCAGGCAGTCGTCCATCCCCGCATCCAGGCACTGTTGGCGCACTTCGGGTTGGGCGTTGGCGGTATAGCCGACCAAGGTGCAGCGTGGCCTGCCGTGCAGGCGTTCCTCCGCGCGCACGGTCCTGGCGAGCTCGTAGCCGTTCATCTGTGGCATGTTGCAGTCGACGATGAGTACGTCGAAACAGCCTTCGCGCCATTTGCGCAATCCTTCACGACCATCGCGGGCGCTGTCCTGGCGCAAGCCCAGGTAGTTCAACTGTTGTGCTATCAGCAACAGGTTGGCCGGGTGATCGTCGATCACCAGGATCCTCAGCCGTGCATCCGGGCGCTCGATGTCGTTCGCGTCCTGAGGCCTCGACTCGACCGGGGAAACGCACTGCAAGGGCATGCGCAGCCTTACCCGTGTACCTACGCCATGCAGGCTCTGCAGGCTCAGTTCGCCGCCCATCATCGCGCACAGGCTTTGGCTGATCACCAGCCCGAGGCCGGTGCCGGCCCGAGCACCGTCGCTGTAGGGGTTGGCCTGCACGAAGGGGGTGAACAGCTGCTCGAGTTCCTGCTCGTGGATGCCGATGCCGGTGTCGCGGACCTCCATGTCGAGGGTCTGGGTCAGTGGCTCGCCACTGTTGCACAATTTGACGCTGATGCTCACCTGGCCCTGTTCGGTGAACTTGATCGCGTTGCTCACCAGGTTCGACAGCACCTGCTTGAACCGCAGCGGGTCGAGCAGCGCATGGCAACGTGCCTCGGCGGCGATCACCACTTCGAGCGCCAGGCCCTTGTGGCGGGCCAGCCCGTCGAATACACGTCCGACGGACTCGACCAACGCTGCCAGGTCCACCGGCTCCGGGGCCAGGGACAAATGGCCCGACTCGATCCGAGCGATGTCGAGGATATCGCCGATCAACCCCAGCAGGTCCCTTGCCGAGTGATGGGCAATCTCCAGGGCCGGGCGGTCCAGTTGGCCCTGTTCGGCGCGCCGGGAGGCGAGTTCGAGCATGCCGATCAAGGCGTTCATGGGGGTGCGGATTTCGTGGCTGATGGTGGCGAGGAATGTGCTCTTGGCGCGGTTGGCGTCATCGGCCTGTTGCTTGGCCAGGCGCAGGTCCTGCACCAGGTTGCGACGTTCGCTGATATCGATCCAGCCGCCGATGATGCCCTGCATTTCCCCCAGCGAATCGCGGTAGGGGAGGATCCAGTGGTAGATGGTCAGCTCCTTGTCCCGCAACCGCAGAGGGCGATCGAGGATCAAGGGTTTGCCTTGCTCCATCACGCGTCGGTAATCGTCCTGGATCTGCCGGGTGTAGTCGCAGTCGCTGAAGCGGGTGTCCTGCAGGCGCTTGCCGATGACCTGCTCAAGGCTGGCGCCGACCGCTTGCAGGTAGCTGTCGTTGCAACTTTGCAGGCGCCCTTCGCGGTCACGCACGTACATGGGGTGTGGCGTGCCATTGAGCAAGGCACCCATGAACTCCAGCTGGTCGTTGAGCGCCCGCTCGGCGCGTTGACGCTGTTTGATCTGGCGGCGCAGCCGGGCATTCCACACCAGTGCCAGCACCAGCAGCACACCGATGACAGCGACCACCTGCAGGATCACCCTGCGGTAATTGCGCCAATAGGCGTCGTCGGCCGCGCCGTGATCCCGCCAGCGACTGTTGATCACCCCCAGTTCCTCCGGAGAGATGCTCAGCAACGCCTTGTCGAGGATCGAAGCCAGTTCGCTGGCCTGGGGCAAAGTGGCCAGCGCGAAGGTCGCAGGCTCGGTGCCGACGGTGGTGCGGATCACCAGGTCGTTGTTGCTGGCCAGCATATGGTTGGCATCGATCAGTGTGACGATCGCGGCATCCACGGCGCCGCTGCCCAGCAGGGCCAGGGAGTAGTAGGTGCTGTCGGTGGCCACCTGATGAATCAATGGGTGTTTGGCATTGAGCAGTGCAGCCACGCTGCTGTCACGCGGTACCGCGACGCGCTTGCCCTTGAGCTGCTTCAGATTGGCAGGCTGGTGATTGCCGTCGCGGCTGACCAGTACGTAGGCGCTTTCCAGGTAGGGCCTGCTCAGTTGCAGGGGGTTGCCTGGGCGGGTGTCGGTGGAGAGCGTGGCGATGATGTCGGTGCGGCCGGACTCAAGCTGATCGATCATGTCGCCATCGCCACTGGCGCGACCAATGTCGAAGCGCAAGCCGGTGCGCAGGCGGATGAGTTCGAGCAGATCGGCGACGATGCCGCGCAACCGGCCGTTACCGTCGAGGAAGGTCAGCGGCGCTGCGGTGTCGTTGACCACGACCCGCATTACCGGGTGATCGCGCAGCCAGTTCTCTTCCCGTGGCGACAGCTGCAGCTTGCGATCAGTCAACAGGCTGCCGCTGCTGGCACTCCAGCGCTTGAAGATATCGTTGCGGGTGGCGCTCGACTGGGCGTCGAGGGCGGCATTGACCAGGGCCAGCAGCATCGGGTCGTCGTCACGCATGGCAAAACTGAAGCCCACGGCCTCATGCTTGCCGAAATTGGCCATGCGCAGACGCGGCAGGTGCCCCTGGCTGATCAGGTAGTGCGTGGAGACCGTGTCACCGATGAACACGTCGGCCTGCTCGAAGGCCACGGCATTGAGCGCCTGGGTGGAGGACTCGAAGGTCAGCAGCTCGGCCTTGGGGTAATTGGCACGGATCTCTTCGGACGGCAGGTAGTGATAGAGCATGCTCAGGCGCATCCCGTCCAGGCCGGTGTCCAGGGCACGGGTTTCGTCCTCCCGGGTTACCAGTACGGGTTGGTCGATGGCGTAAGGGCGTGAGAGCGCCAGCCCCTGGGTGGTGGCTTCATAGCCATTGGCGCTACCGAGCAGATCTATGCGCCCGCTCTTGAGCGCCGCGACTGCTGCTGGCCGGCTGGGAAAGCGTTGCACTCGCACCGGCAGGCCCAGGGCATTGCCGATCAGGCCTGCGTAGTCGGCGGTCAAGCCTTGGTACTCGCGCCCTCCGCTGGCGATGTCGAACGGCGGATAGTCAGGTGCGGAAGTGCCGAGTACCAGTTCATGGCGGGTGGCCAGCCAGTTGCGTTGCTCCAGGGTCAGGGCGGGGTGGATCGACGTCGGTGCCGAGCGGCTGAGCAGGGCGTAGCTCCTGCCTTCGTCGATGTTCGCGCAGACAGTCGGCATGGGGGCGCCCAGGCTCAGGCAGAGCAGCGATATACCGAGGTACTTCCACATCACGACCTCAGACCAGCGCGTTGCGTTTGGCGACGTCGATCAGCTCCACCAGGGTGCTGGCCTGCAACTTGTGCATAAGGCGTTTCTTGTAGGTGCTGACTGTCTTGTTGCTGAGAAACATGCCCTTGGCAATTTCCTTGTTGCTGCGGCCCTGAGCGAAGAGTTGCAGCACCATCAGTTCGCGGTCATTGACCTGGCGGAACAACTCCAGTTCCTTATTGCAGTTTTTTTGCGCAGCGTTGAGTGCCTGGCTGGGGAAGTAGTTGTAGCCGGACAGTACCGCCTTGATGGCGCTGAGCAATTCGCCCAGGTCTTCTTGCTTGCAGACGTAGCCCGCAGCGCCAGAGTGCATGCAGCGAATCGCGAACAGCGCGGGAGATTGTGCGGTCAGTACCAGGACCTTGAGCGGCATTGCCATGGACTGGAAGCGAGACAGCATCTCAAGGCCGTCGAGCTTGGGGATGCTGATGTCGAGGATGACCAGGTCGGGGCGGTATTCGCGAATCATCTGCATGGCATCGACACCATTGTCAGATTCGCCCAGGACGTTGTAGCCCTGGTTCTCCAGCAGCATCCGAATAGCCAGGCGGATAACGGGATGATCGTCGACGATAAATACTGTTTGCATATTCAACATTCCATGCGGCGAGGCGAAAGCAGTCGGCACATTAGCTCAGTTGAATGGTGGCGGGCAGGGATGCTCAGGCTAATTTATGTATATAGGAAATTCCTTACGGCGAGAGCGTGTGTGTGCTACGAGAAATGTGGATTTTTAGGCGGTTTGATTGGTTTTGCAGGTTTAATTAGTTGTCTTTGAGGTTAATGTTTAATGCTTTTGGTATTTGTGGGAAGAGTCTTACAAGTTTGGCGGTGAAGGTAATAACCACACTACCGTCACCGCCCTGATTCAAGTTGGACTGGTGCGTCCGGTCATCTCGCAGGCCATTTCACTGGCATAGCTGTCTGTCATGCCGGCGATGAAATCGATCATGCGCAGGAAGGCGCCATGCAGCGAGCCATGTGGATTGGGCGCGTTATTGCCGATCAGGTCCAGCACGCGGCGGCTCTTGAACGACGGCGTGCGCCCGCCATGTTGTTCCAGCGCCGCGCCGCAGAAGGTGTTGAGGAGGATTTCCAGGGTGGTATAGGCGCCGATTTCATGCAGGGTCTTGCGCTTGTCCTGAAAGATCTTCTTGCGCGCCATGTCCTTGGCCTGCAGCACACAGCGCTGGGCCGGGCCGTGCATGTGCTCGACCAGGTCGCCGGGCAGGCGGCCGGCGAGCAGGGCGCTTTGCTGTTCGACGAAGGCTTGCGCGGCGGCGTTGGTCAAGTGCTCGATGGCTTTGCCGCGCAGGATTGCCAGCTTGCGCCGGCGGGATTCGTTGGGGCCGAGCTGGCGGTAGGTCTCCGGCAGGTCGTCACCGACCAGGTCGAGCAGCAGCGCTTCGACTTCGGCGTACTGCAGCAGGTCCATCTCGAGGCCGTCTTCGAGGTCGATCAGGGCATAGCAGATATCGTCGGCGGCCTCCATCAGGTAGACCAGCGGGTGCCGGGCCCAGCGTTGGTGTTCGAGCTGTGGCAGGCCCAGCTTGCCGGCGATCTGCTCGAGCAGGGGCAGCCCACTGCGGACAATTAAACAACCATTTGTAATGATTGCTAATCCTCTGTTTTAAATAGGAAAAATCTCGTATACGACCTGAATCGTCGATGTCTGCCATAAGCAGACTCGCTGGTGTTTTTCACTTGACATCGGCACTGAGAGTGGTTGCTCGGAAAACGAAGCTTAGAGATACTGGCGACGTGCCTCCATTCCGTGGGGCAAGAGAGTCACGCTTGGAGACAGGGATGAAGATGAAGCTTGCATTCGGCTTGGTTTGCTGCCTAGGGGTCAGTGGTGCAATTGCCGCTCCGCTTAAATTTGAGCAGCAAGAGCTACCACCAGATCGCACGAGCATGGAGTACGGAACGCAAATTTCTGACTTCTCTGAGAAGGTCTTAGGGCATAAATGGGTTTCCGATAAAGGTGTTGGCTACGTTTTCTATGAAAAGGAAAACTTAAAGCGAAAAGACCCATATGCCGAGCGGTGGGTTAAAGATGGTTATTTCTTTGAAATCGATAAATACATGTATCGGACGAAAATCAAAGAATATAATAATGGGCTTTTTGCAAGGCAAAGTGCTCGCGTAGGGTTCATCGAATTTACTGATACCGGTGATCAGAGCTTACATTTCAAGCTCATTGATGACAAAACTCTGGAGTGGGTGCCTTACGCAAACACGGCTAGCACTCAGAGTCAACTTATCCTCAAGCGAGTTGAGGAATTTCCGGAAAACCCTAATCCTGTTCGCTTGAAAAGTGCAAAAGAGCGTGGGACATTCCAGTGATCTGTGGTTTGAGTTTTTAACTTGTATCGATTTTTATGAAAGTTTTGGCTGGTAGGAGAAGTGATGAAACTACGGATGATTTCTGGTGCTTTGCTTTTGTTCAGCGTTTCTGGAATTAGTGCCGCTCCATTAAAGTATCAAGAAGTAGATCTTCCACCTGATCGCACGAGTATGGAGTACGGGACGCAAATCTCTCACTTTTCAGAGAAAGTCTTAGGGCATAAGTGGGTGTCCGATAAAGGCGTCGGCTTCGTCTTCTATGAAAAAGAAAATCTGAAGCGGAAAGATCCTTATGCTGAAAGATGGGTTAAAGATGGCTATTTCTTTAAAGTCGATAAGTACATGTATCGAACGAAAATTAAAGAATATGATAATGGTTTGTTTGCAAGGCAGAGTGCTCGTGTAGGATTTATTGAGTTCACAGATACTGGCGACCAAAGCTTGCACTTCAGATTGATTGACGATAAGACTCTGGAGTGGGTGTCTTACGCAAACACGGCCAGCACTCAGAGCCAACTTATCCTAAAGCGGATGGGAGAGTTCCCACAAAGCCAAAAGACTAAAGGGAAACGTCTGGAAAGTGCAGAAGAAAGTGGGCTGATTTACTAAGGAGTGGTGATGACTAATTCCCCTGTTTTCAAATGTCTTCCCGTTATTGTAAGGGATAAAGTTGTAAGTTCTCATACCTCTGGGTCTGTAACGGCTACGGGGCAAGGTAGAAACATTTCCGTTAGTAATACGGTTTCGACCAATGTGATCTTGGATGTAGTACTTGAATTTCCTGATGGAGATCTCTTGCCGATAAAGCTTATCAACGAGAGTCTGCACGCACCAATAGGCCAGAAGATACTTATGGCATTCAAGGGCGGCGAGCCAATTGCTTATCAAGTCACCCCAATGGGTAAGGTGTACCCACTGGGGTACACTACGAATGTTAGTGAATTCACTCTAAAAGATTTTGGTTATCTAGCCTGTTTCGGTTCTGGGACATTTTTTAGTGGGGCGATGATATTTATGGATGAAAGCTATTATAGAAATGGAGAAATGAAGCCTTATAGTGCTACTAAAGTCGTATCAGCATTGTGCTTGGCTGGTGTAGGTTTGGCTACTTATGTAACCAAGGGGTGGCTGGGTTATATCGGTGGAACCGCTGTAGCCTCATTTCCAATAATGATCTCCTGCATGATTCATAACTCGAAGGAAAATGCGGGCAGAAAGGAGATGTTGCAGGATGTGGCTAAAAAATTTGAGGGGTTGAAATCGGTCTTGCAGTTAGAGGGGGCGGTTGTCGAGGGGAGGGGCTAATAATACGGTCAAAAATAGATACTTTGCAAAGATTAGGAGGTGGTTGTGAGTGGGAGTCTGCTTGATTTAAAAGTAGTAAAAAAGAATGTCGTAATGGAGAACAAGCTTCTAACGAAGTCTAAATCTTATAGCAGGAGGACAGGGAGAAAAGACAAAGACGGTCATCCCATTGAGGAGTGGGCAGGTCAAAGCTCTACGTATTCATATAAAAGCTTCACGAAATCTGATGTGGAGTTTTTTGATGAAAGTGCTAGCGAAAGCTATCAGTTGACTGTAATTGAAGATGACTTTTTGCCTTTATTAGGTCGATCAATTAACGTGTATGTCGGCCATGATAAAGAGGTTCTAGCTTATCAGCCATACAGAAATGCAAAGCCTGTAATGGTAGACGATAATTTTCCGAATTTTTCTCCAGCACTAATAATCAAGCGGTTTTTGACAAATTTAGTTTTTGCAGTGCCTATTCTACCCGTGTTTGCTGTATTTGGTATGCATAAGGAATGCAAAGAATACAAGGCTGGGGTCATAAAAAATAGATTGTTCTTAAATATTCTTGTGATGCTTATCTTGTTCTCGTTCCAAGCCTACTTCACCTATTTTTTGTATGATAAAGGTCGGCACCACTTTTGGGAAGCTATGGCTGGATTTCTGGCAGGTGGTGTGATTGTGGCAGTAATTTATGCTTATTCAGATATCCAGAATATGCTTAACACTGTGAATTATAAACGTCAGATAAAGCGGAATTTTAAGTCTGAATAAAGAAGATTCGGAGCGTGCAAGATGTTAAGGATCTACAAGACTGTTGTGAGAGAGAAGAGAGCCCTCAGGCTCGCTGGCGGTGAGCATTATAGTTCTGTATATCATGATAGGACATGGCTGGGTGAGTTAAAAACAGAGAAGCAAGATGTAAAAGATATTAAGTGGAAGTCTGTTTATCATTATGCTTTAGAGGATGAAGAAACGGGTAGGCTGTTTCTGTTAAAGGTAGATGATGGAGACGTTCATGTAGATGATATTCTATATGTGGGTGAGAGGGGGGGGAGGATTTCCACATACTCTAAATCCCAATTGGGCGAGGCCACGGGTGCGGAGGAAAGTAAGAGTTTAAGTGAGGATGCTGCAGGCGTCGTTGTGAGGGCTGCAAACCCATTTAAAAAGCTGAAAGCAAAGTCCATTATCATTGCTGTTATAGCCTTTGTCGGCTTTCTAACCCCTTTTCTATCCACGCTGATGAATTTTTACTTGGCCTTTAAACATGATTACAAATCTGTTATGGCCGAGCATCCAGAGGTGAATACTAAGCTTGTAAGGTTTGTTTGTGGTGTCTGTGCAGTTATGCCAGTGTTCTTCACTGTGAAGGTCATGCTTCTCGCAAATATCTTAAGTTTAAATACATTTATATCTTCATCTTCGACATGGGGCTTGGTTTCAGGCTTGTTCGTGGTCGGAGGGTATATATATGTGGTGTCGGGCAAGGAAAAGGATATCGAGAGGTTGGGCAGAAAGACAAAATAGATTACATGTTTGTTTTCTGTGCTTTCATTGTTTTGAATAAAGCCATTTGTCTTATGTGATTTTTAGGAAAAAAATGAATAAATCTATTGGGTTTTGTTTTGCGGTAGTCCTAATTGCGTCATCAGTATTAAGCAATGCACAAGCCTACGAGAGGTTAGAGCTTAATCACGATAGGGCTAGCATTGAATATTCCGGTCCTATCAATTCGGTCGCTAAGGTCATTGAGGGTTACAGGTGGCTTGGCCAGACTAAGGAAATGAATGGTGGCGTAGTGTTTGAAGCGTACGACAATAAATACTTTGGCCGAGCTGATACCTCATTGGGTAATGCTATCTTGGTTAAGGCTACTTTCTATACTTACGACCAAGTGAGTAAAGAAGCAATCATGATTGCTAGGCAGAGTGAAATTTCCGGCTTTGTTGAACTCTACGGAATGGAAAGCCCAGAATTGCAGATGCATATCAAAACCGTAGGTGAAAATGAGTTCCAAGCGTTTTCCAGTAAATATGACTTTGATAATCCCAAAAAGTTGATGACCTACAAGAAAGTCCAACAGTTCAATAAAAGCCCTTATGGTGAAAGACTAAAATCGGCAGAAGAAGACGGAACTTTTTTTTGAGGAAGGCTTAGTTTAATAATGAAAAATACCATCGGATTGTGCTTTTCAGTAATTTTGTCCGCTTCATCATTGGCATCTACCGCACAAGCATATGAACGAGTAGAGCTTGACCACGATAGGACTAGCGTTGAATATTCCGGTCCTATTAAGTCAATAGCTAAGGTCATTGAGGGCTACAAATGGCTTGGTCAGACTAAGGAAATGAATGGCGGAGTAGTCTTTGAAGCTTATGATAATAAATATTTTGGTCGAGCTGACACCTCATTGGGCAATGCCATCATGGTTAAGGCAACCTTTTATACTTACGACCAAGTGAGTAAAGAAGCAATCATGATTGCCAGACAGAGTGAAATTGCCGGCTTTGTTGAACTCTACGGAATGGAAAGCCCCGAACTCCAGATTCATATCAAAACCGTAGGCGAAAACGAGTTCCAAGCTTTTTCCAGTAAATATGATTCTGATAGTTCCCATAAGTTGATGACCTACAAGAAGGTTGAGCAGTTTAATAAAAGCCCGCACGGTGAACGTTTGAAGTCTGCCAGTGATAGCGGGATGGTATTTTAAGGAGGAAATATGAAGAGGTTTATTGGGTTTTGTTTTTCTGTGGTTTTAGTTGCGTCGTCGTTAGTGGTAAATGCACAAGCCTATGAAAGGGTGGAGCTTGACCACTTGAGAACTAGTCTCGAATACTCGGGTCCTATCAAGTCAGTGGCTAAAGTTATTGAAGGCTATAGATGGCTCGGTCAGACCAAGGAAATTAACGGTGGTGTAATATTTGAGGCCTATGATAATCCATATTTTGGTCGGCCTGATACTTCACTGGGTAATGCCATCATGGTTAAAGCTACCTTTTATACTTATGATAAAGTCAGCAAGGAGGCAGTCATGATTGCCAGACAGAGTGAGATTACCGGCTTTGTCGAACTCTACGGAATGGAAAGTCCAGAGCTACAGATGCATATCCAGACCGTAGGTGAAAATGAGTTTCAAGCCTTTTCCAGTAAGTACGATTCTGATAAGCCCCAGAAGCTGATGACTTACAAAAAGGTCGAGCAATTCAATAAGAGCCCCTATGGTGAGCGGCTGAAGTCGGCTGAGGAAAGGGGGATGATTTGGTAGTTTCGTAAATTCTTTTGATTTTAAGGTCGTCTTGTAAGGTGGCCTTTTTTGTGCTCGTCAACTAAATTTTATTGCCTTCACCACTCGCTCACGATATTGGCAAACCGCCTTTTTGATACACTAGTGAAGAGGCAATAAGTCATCAGTTCGCTATTTCAGGGTTTCCCCTAAAGGTCTGCACCACATGGATAGCTAGCGTTAGCGGTAGGGAACCTCTCTAGATACAATTAGACTGTCATCGTCAGGCAGCGATTTTTCTTGATGATGAATGGACAAGGCTAGGTACATCATTGCCGTTTTAGACATTTTGAATAGGCCCATGATCTGCTGCTCAAGGTCTTCGATTGATATGGCTTCACCATACGACTGGAGCCGTTTTTTTTCTTTTATAAGCTCAACTAGTTCTTTGTGCTCTTCGCTATCAGTGTCCAGCTCGCTCAGCTTTGTTTCGGCGGCTTTTAGGGTGTTTTCCGGGTTATAGGGTTTCTGGGATAGCTCATATCCGAACGAGTCAACTATTTTCAGCGATTTATGCTCAAGAGCATTCCGTATTTTGTTTACAACGTTTGCTCTTGGGTAGTTAACATCGGCTAGGAAAAGTTTGGCGTTAAGATCTTTATTGGTAGTGCTGTTCTTTTCACCAGTATCATGTATGTCTTGGCTCAGAAAATAAAGTGCTCTCAAATATGGGTTTTTGACTTCACTTAACCAAAAAGCGGGTTTTTGGTTAGAAGAAAATATGCTGTTTATATTGACTTTGTGTTCGGGTATTTCACTGTCTGGGACTTTAAAAAACTTATAGATGAAGTAAGCGATTTTGTCTTGTATTGAATAAAGGCAGCGAAGGGCTGTTCTGTAGTGATTGGTTTTTAAGTCGTAAAAGGTCGAATCATAGCTTTCGACTTGTGAGGTTGTCGAATTATACATATGCTCAGTTTCGATTGGGATTTGTAAGGCTGTATGGAATAGGTATCTAGCATATTTATAGGTGTCTTTTATTTCTTCAAAATGAGAGTGGTACGCAAGCTCTTCACTGGGGAGTAGTAGGTGATTGATTTTTCCGCTAAATGGCGGTAGGGAAAGACAATCCTCGTATGCGTATTCTGCTGTAATTAAATTGTTTGTGAAATTTAGGAATAGTTTATTCTTTCCCGTCCAATCAAGATATGATTTATGCTTCCTATTCATAAATTTTTCTTTGTGAGTGTCTGAGTGGTCAAAATCTATATATTCAGGGTATTGGACCTCGAACCAATCGCAGTAATGGTTAAGACGATAACTCAGCTGCTCAAATAAGTCTTGTTCTCCCGGGGTACTTACGCTTTCTGATGATTTTGCTTTTTTAGAAAGTATATATGAATGTTTGTAAAAAAAGAATCTTGAGTTTTCATCATATATGTTCTCGCTAGCTTCTATCAGGCATCGTGCTTTGGTGGTGAGGCCGAAAGCATTGTTTTCATCAATAGCTAAATCATAAAATTCTAAGGCTTCAAGATGTCGATGTTGCTCAGTCAGGTAGTTTGCAAGATTTATACTTATTTTTGAGCGTAGGTGTGCAGTGCTAAAGTGGGAAAGTCCTTTAGAGCTTTCAAAGCTATAGTATTTATCTTTTTGACTGCTCAGCTCATGCAAGGCTTTCCGCAAATAATAGATAGCTCTTTTTATGTGAGGTGAACTCCACTCGTCCGCGATTATAGCTCTGTATGCTGAGTAATATCCGGTGCCGACTGTGTAATACAGTTGAGCTGTTAGGAATTTGGTTTCACCTTTCTTTTGTTGGACTATCTGGCAGTAATTTATTAGGTTGGTGCTTGAGGTTTCTATCAGTAAATCCATTTTTTGACTGATTTTATCTATTTCTCGATTGTTGAGCGGTTTTTCAGTCATATCTAACCTCCTGTAAGATTTTTCAGGGACGATACATGAAATTATATTCCGTTGTGTAGGGGTTGGTAAAGTAGCGTGATAGATGCGGCGTTAGTCTTTGTTTGGGCTGTGTGGTATGAGGTTTGTATAGGCGGTTTTTACAGGTTGCGTGATTCGAGGTTTTTTCACATGGTTTTGATTGATAATGTTAGTGTCTGAGCTATGCTTATGAAATTTCGCTTGTTTAAGGTAGTAGTATGCCTAGCATGAGTTGGGACAGTTTGTTGAACACCACTCGCTTAGGCGGGCGGCCCCCGAAGTCGGAGCTTGGTCGTTCCCCCTTCCACTCTGACCACGATAAAGTCATTTTCTCAGGTGCGTTCAGACGCCTTGCAAGAAAGACTCAGGTACATCCTCTGGCGACCAATGACCATGTGCATAATCGCCTGACCCATAGTTTGGAGGTGGCTTGTGTAGGTAGGACACTCGGAGTTCGAGTTGGGCAGGAGCTTTTGAAGGAAAAGCTAATTTCTGATTACTATTCAGCTTCGGACATTGGCGACATCGTACAGACTGCATGTCTCGCTCACGACATTGGCAACCCACCATTCGGACACACTGGTGAAGAGGCCATACGTCATTGGTTCACTAATGATGCAGGTGCGAAGATGATTGAGCATTTGCCTTTCAATGAAGCTACTGACTTCCGTAGATTTGAAGGGAACGCCCAAGGTTTCCGAGTGTTAACAACCTCAGAGTATCATCCGTATGATGGGGGTATGCGTCTAACTTATGCATCATTGGGGGCTTTTATAAAGTATCCGTGGATGGCAGGTGATGCAGTCAATCAGTTGCGGCCTATTAAGAATAAATACGGTATTTACTGCTCGGAGCTTGGTTTTTTCGATGAGGTAGCGGACGCGACGGGGTTATTAAAGCTTGGTGATGGCTGGCGTTGCAGGCATCCGCTAGCTAACCTGATGGAAGTTTCAGATGATTTTTGCTACGCCATTCTTGATTTGGAGGATGGTGTGGAGATGGGTATTCTAGAATGGGACAAGGTTTTTGATATTTTGTGCCTTGTTCTTGATGAGCAGCAACGGGACCAGTTGGCCAAAGAAACGCAGGGAATGAAAGTTGGACGTAGGTTGTCGATGGCTCGTGGTAAGGTAATCTCGGCCTTTGTAGATGCCGGGGTGGCTGCATTTATGGGTAATTATGATCAGATTATGGCCGGGAACGCTCTTGGTATATTTGAGCTGTGCAGTAACAATGTACGTGATTGCGTAACTGCGGCCAAGGTTCTTGCCCGAGAGGAAATTTTCCAGCATCCTCGTAAGGTAGAGCTAGAAATTGGGGCATACAGCACTATATCAACGTTGTTGCAAGTTAGTTGTTCGGCAGCTCTAAGTTTTGCTAAGAACGGCGGAGTAGCTGACTCAAAGACCAAGCGTGTGGTTGATTTGTTAGGGCTTGACTTGGATGCTATAAACTCTTGTGGAAATGTTTCGAGGGATTACTCGGCAATTATGCAGGTGCTGGACTACGTTAGTGGCATGACCGATAACTACGCCATGCACTTGGCTCGACAGTTTAGCGGTATGGGTGGGGAGCGAATTTAGGTGGATTGGCTTTCGCCAATGGTGGTATGCTCAAGCTCAGCAAAGCCCTCCTTATTCTTTTTTTGATTATCAAGCTTAATTTTCATGCCAAAATAGTAGCACTTATAACTTTTTGGCTGTTGATTTTCAAAAAATGTCATTTTTGGCTGTTTTCTATAGCCACAGCTCGCTCTGGTAGCAACCGAACTTGTGCTTCTTGTAGCCCTGTGCGTCGGCATGGCGCGAAGTCCAGGGGTACTTGAGGTAGGTGCCCAGTGTCGCGTAGGTCAGGCGCGTGCCACCATCGAACTGGTGGTATTCGAGCTGGGTCAGCACGCGAAAGCCTTGCGCGTTGCCCTCGAAGTTGAGGAAGTCGGCGCGTTGGTCGTCGCTCATGTCGTCCAGCCAGCCACGCCCGGCGGCCTGCTGGAACCAGTGGCGGATGGCGTCTTCGCCGGAGTGGCCGAAGGGTGGGTTGCCGATGTCGTGGGCCAGGCAGGCCGACTGCACGATCATCCCCAGGTCGCTGGGCTCGCACCAGTCGGGCAGGGCGCCGCGCAGGGTTTCGCCAACACGCATGCCCAGCGAGCGGCCAACGCAGCTGACTTCCAGCGAATGGGTGAGGCGGGTGTGGATATGGTCGTTGCTGGTGACCGGATGTACCTGGGTCTTGCGCCCCAGGCGGCGGAAGGCGCCGGAAAAGATGATGCGGTCGTGGTCCTTGTGGAAGGGGCTGCGGCCAAGCTCTTCTGGGCTGTAGAGGGCTTTGCCCAGGCGTTCGCGGGTCAGCAGGGTGTGCCAGTCCAAGGCTCGATCTCCGGTCGTTGTATCGGCATAGCTTCCTGCGTCTGGCGCGCCCTGGCAAGGGCGCGCACGACGTTCAGGGGCGCCGGCTGCTGCTCAGGAACAGGCGGATCAGTGGCGCCAGGCTGGTGCCCAGCTGCAGCAGGCGACTGATGTTGCCACTGCGCACGCCTTTGCCAGTGAGAAAGCCCAGCGCGACGATAGCGCCCAGGCCCCACAGCGAGCCGTGCTTGACCCCCAGGCCTTCGCCAAGCGAGCTACCCATGCCGCGCAGGCGGCGCGCCGGTTCGAGCATCTGGCTGGTTTCGTGGCTGATCTGCTGGCGGTGCATCTCCATGCGCAGGCGCAGCAGCGCCTTGCGCAGCTCACGCGGGTTACGTGTGTCGGGCATTTCGGGCAGGTTCATGGCAGCAGGCGCTCCCGGTCCTTGGCCAGCTCTTCGAGCGTGGCGCTGAATGGCGATGACTCATCGAACACCGCCGCTTTCAGGCGCAGGCCGCAGTACAGCGCGGCGATGCCGTAGAACAGGCACAGGCCGATGATCCCGGCCAGTCGATAGCTGTCCCACAGCAGCACCAGTACCAGCCCCGATAGGGCGGTGAGCAGCAGCAGGGCGAACACCAGTGCCAGGCCGGCGAACAGCAGCAGGCGCAGGGTGCGCCCCTTCTGCTCCTGCAGCTCAATGCCGAACAGCTCGATGTGGCTGTGCAGCAGGCCCAGCATCGCGGCGCCCAGGCGCCGGCCGGACGCGCCGGCGCCGATGGCGTCGTTGTCCATGGCGGCTCCTCAGCGCTTGGCCAGCAGGCCGATCAGCAGGCCGACGCCGGCAGCGATACCGATCGCCTGCCAAGGGTTTTCCTGCACGTATTGCTCGGCGCTGCCCACGGCCGCCTGGCCGCGTAGGCGTACCGAGTCCTGGGTGAGTTGCAGGGTTTCGCGGGCCTGGGCCAGGCGCTCGTGGATCTGTTCGCGCAGCTCGTCAGCCTGGTCGCCGGCGAGGTTGGCGGTGTCGGCGAGCAATTTCTCGGTGTCGCGGACCAGGGCCTGGAAGTCAGCCATCAGTATGTCTTGAGCAGTCTTTGCCGATTTGCTGGCCATATGGGCCTCTCCCTGTGGATGTGTGTGGCTATTTCGAGTGATGGCGGGCGCGGAAGGTTCAGCGCGATGTGCTGGTACAGCGCTTGCTTATGTTCGAGGCGCGCTCGCAAGCGTGCGCGCCGAAACCGTGCAGCCGTCTCGCGGATCACGCTAAACCTTAACCCAATCCACGACAAACCCAAGAAAAAACCACGCAGGCGTTCACCCACTCACAGAAGCGGGGCAGGCGCCTGGCACCGATTCGGTGCAGGGATGCCGGTTCTTGAACTGTCCTGGTGCCTTTTTGCAGGCCTGCCTCTTCATGGAAAACATGCACAGCGCGATGGACTCCCTGGTCCATGGCTCCAACACCCTGTTCATCCTCATGGGCGCCATCCTGGTGCTGGCCATGCACGCCGGCTTCGCCTTTCTCGAAGTCGGAACCGTGCGCCACAAGAACCAGGTCAACGCCCTGTCGAAGATCCTCAGCGACTTCGCCATCTCGGCGCTGGCGTACTTCTTCATCGGTTACTGGATCGCCTATGGCGTGACCTTTTTCCAGCCCGCGGCAGTGCTGGCCAACGATCATGGCTATGCACTGGTCAAGTGCTTCTTCCTGCTGACATTCGCCGCTGCAATCCCGGCGATCATCTCCGGCGGCATCGCCGAGCGTGCGCGGTTCGTCCCGCAGCTGTGCGCCACTGCGTTGATCGTGGCGTTCATCTACCCCTTCTTCGAGGGTGTGGTGTGGAATGGCAACTTCGGCTGGCAGGCCTGGTTGCAGGCGCGCTTCGGTGCACCCTTCCATGACTTTGCCGGCTCCGTGGTGGTGCACGCCATGGGCGGCTGGCTGGCGCTGGCGGCGGTGATCCTGCTGGGTGCGCGCCGTGGCCGTTATCGCGATGGCCGGCTGGTGGCGTTCGCGCCGTCGAGCATTCCGTTCCTGGCGCTGGGTTCGTGGATCCTGATCATCGGCTGGTTCGGCTTCAACGTAATGAGCGCACAGACCCTGCAAGGGGTGAGCGGCCTGGTAGCGATCAACTCGCTGATGGCCATGGTCGGCGGCACCGTGTCGGCGCTGGTGGCCGGGCGCAACGACCCCGGCTTCCTGCATAACGGCCCGCTGGCAGGGTTGGTGGCGGTCTGCGCCGGTTCCGACCTGATGCACCCGATCGGTGCGCTGGCCACCGGCCTCATCGCAGGCGGCCTGTTCGTCTGGTGCTTCACCGCGGCGCAGAACCGTTGGAAGATCGACGATGTGCTCGGTGTCTGGCCGCTGCACGGTGTGTGTGGGGTGTGGGGCGGCATCGCCTGTGGCGTGTTCGGCCAGGCCGCACTGGGCGGCCTGGGTGGCGTGAGCCTGGTCAGCCAGTTGCTTGGCAGCTTGGCCGGTGTGCTGGTAGCGCTGGCCGGCGGTTTTGTCGTGTACGGCCTGATCAAGGCGGTGCACGGCCTGCGCCTGAGCCACGAACAGGAGTTCCAAGGGGCCGACCTGTCGCTGCACCGCATTGGCGCCACCAGCCAGGATTGACCTGGCGCAGGTGCGCGATGGCAAGCACGGACCTAGAATAAGCATCCCTTATCTTCGATTTCCGGGTTTGCCCCATGCTCCCTGAATGCCAGCTGTTCGGCACCCTCGGGTGCCATCTGTGTGAAGTGGCCGAGGCCATGTTGATGCCGTTCGTCGAGCATGGCTTGCTGGTCGAGCTGGTCGACATTGCCGACGCCGAGGTGCTGTTCGAGCGCTACAGCCTGACCATCCCGGTATTGCGCCGCTGTGATACCGGGGCCGAGCTGAACTGGCCCTTCGATGCCGAGCAGGTGGTGGCCTTCCTGCGCTGAGCCGCGCATTGACGACGGCGTGGCCTGCTCCGTATGCTGTATATAAATACAGTATCGAGGTGAAGCCATGCTCAATGTCGAGCAACTCAAGTACAGCATCAACCACATGGCCCCGGAGCGTGTGTGCGACGCCGTGCTGGAACTGCGCCTCGACGGCATCGTCACCGATGAGCAGACGCCGTTCGGCAAGGTCCATTTCAATACCTGTTTCGCCGAGATCGAGGCATTGTTCCAGCGCGCCGGCTTTCACCGGCCGCTGGACGTGGTTGGCTACCAAGGCCTGAGCTACGCCTTGTTCGACCCCGGGCGCTGGGATGCGGTGCAGGTGCTGCGCTGGCTCAAGGCGCGCTGCGAGCCGGCCGGCGAGGCTGGTTGCGCCGCGCAGGCTGGGGGATAATGCCCGGCTCCCGATCAGCAGAGCCCGACGATGACCACGCCTTTCAACCCTGCCCACCTGCAAGCCAGCACGGTATGCCTGCCGCCCGGGCGCTGGGCGACAGTGCTCGATTGCCTGTGCGATCACTTCAAGGGCATCGACCGTGAGCAGTGGCTGGACCGTTTCGCCCGGGGCCGGGTGCTGGACGCGCAAGGCCAGGCGATTGCCGCCGACCTTGCCTACCGCCAGGGCATGCGCCTGCATTACTTTCGTGAAGTACCCAACGAGAAGCCGATCCCGGTACAGGAGCAGATCCTGCACATGGATGAGCATCTGGTGGTGGCGGACAAGCCGCATTTCCTGCCGGTAACGCCCACTGGCGAGTATGTCGAGCAGACCTTGCTGCGCCGCTTGATCCGCCGGCTGGACAACCCGCACCTGGTGCCGCTGCACCGCATCGACCGTCACACCGCGGGGCTGGTGTTGTTCTCGGCCAACCCGCAAACCCGGGGTGCCTATCAGCGGCTGTTCCCCGAGCGGCGCATCGACAAGCACTACCAGGCCATCGCCGCTGCGCTGCCGCAGCATGATTTCCCCTTGGTGCATTGCAGCCGCCTGGTGCATGGCGAGCCGTTCTTCCGCATGCATGAAGTGCAAGGGGCCGATAACAGTGAAACCCATGCCTGTGTGCTGGAAAAGAACGGTGGGTTGTGGCGCTATGGACTGTCGCCGGTCACCGGCAAGACCCATCAGTTGCGGGTGCACATGGCGGCGCTGGGGGCGGGGATCTGCAACGATCCGTTCTACCCGCAGCTGGTCGAGGAACAGGATGACTATGAGCGGCCATTGAAGCTGCTGGCCCAGAGCCTGCGCTTCGAAGATCCGTTGACGGGTGAGGCGCGTTACTTCGAGAGCAGGCTGAAACTGGACTGGTAAAAGCATCGCGGGGCAAGTCGCATCGGCGCACCGCCGCTCCCACAAGTCCTGTGCAGAGTGCCAGACCTGTGGGAGCGGCGGTGCGCCGATGCGACTTGCCCCGCGATGGTTCGTACAGGCTTTAGCGGTTGAAGCGCTCCACCAACGAGTACTGCGTGCCGGCGGTGCTGGTCAGCTCTTCGCTGAGCAGCGCCGAGCGCTGGGCCTGGCCGGCGGTCTGGTCGGCCAGGTCGGCAATGGTGCTGATGTTGCGGCTGATCTCTTCGGCCACCGCGGTCTGCTCTTCGGTGGCGGCGGCGATCTGGGTGGCCATGTCGGTAATGTTGGCGACCGCTTCGCTGATGCCCACCAGCGCCTGGTCGGCTTCCATGACCCGCTCGACACCTTCCTGGGCCTGGCGGTGGCCGGTCTCCATGGTCTGCACCGCGTTGTTGGCGGTCTGTTGCAGCTTGGCGATCAGGCCGTGGATCTGCCCGGTGGACTCGGCGGTGCGCTGGGCCAGCTGGCGAACTTCGTCGGCAACCACGGCGAAACCTCGGCCCATCTCACCGGCACGAGCTGCTTCGATGGCGGCGTTGAGCGCCAGCAGGTTGGTCTGGTCGGCAATGCCCTTGATCACATCGACCACGCCACCGATTTCGTCGCTGTCCTTGGCCAGTTGCGTCACGGTCAGGCCAGTCTCGCCCACGGCAGCCGACAGGCGCTCGATGGCGTCACGGGTTTCGCCGGCAATGTTGCGGCCCTGGCTGGTCAGGCGGTTGGCTTCCTGGGTGGCATCGGCGGTGCGCTGAACGTGGTTGGCCACTTCCTGGGTAGTGGCGGCCATCTGGTTGACGGCGGCGGCCACCTGCTCGGTTTCCACGCGCTGGCGCTCCAGGCCCGACGAGCTCTGGTGAGCGAGGGTGTCGGACTGGCGGGCCTGGTCGCTGAGCTGTTCGGCGCTGTCCTGCAGGCGGGTCAGGCAGGTCTTCATCCGTGCGTCCTGGCTGAGCATGGCCATTTCCAGGCGTGCCTGGACGCCGCGGCTGTCGGTGTACATCTGCGCGATCAGCGGGTCGGACGTGCTCTGTTCGGCCAGACGCAGCAGGCGCTTGAGGCCGCGCTGCTGCCAGCTCAGGCCGAGCAGGCCCAGCGGGACCGACAGGCCGGCGGCCAGGGCGAAGCCCCAGGAGTGGCCGAGCCAGTTGCCGATCAGGAAGCCGACCTGGCTGATCAGGATGAACGGCAGCCAGTCCTGCAGCACCGGCAGCCACTGGTCGCGGCGCGGGATCGCTGACTTGCCCTGGTTGATGCGCTGGTACAGGCCTTCGGCGCGGCGGATCTGCTCGGCGGTGGGTTTGACCCGCACCGACTCATAGCCAACCACCTGGTTTTTCTCGAATACAGGGGTGACGTAGGCGTTGACCCAGTAGTGGTCGCCGGACTTGCAGCGGTTCTTGACGATGCCCATCCATGGCAGGCCTTGCTTGAGGGTCTGCCACATGTGGGCAAACACCGCAGGCGGTACATCGGGGTGACGCACCAGGTTGTGCGCCGCGCCCATGAGTTCCTCGCGAGAGAAACCACTGATCTCGACGAAGGCATCGTTGCAGTAGGTGATCACGCCTTTGGCATTGGTCGTGGAGATCAACCGCTGTTGGGCAGGGAAAGTCCGTTCTCTCTGGGTAATCGGCTGGTTGTTACGCATTGGCTGTTCAATCCGCAAGGCTTTCGACAGGTATCGGCAAGCCGCTGGTTTTATTGAATGAATATTTAACTTGCATTGATCTGGCGCAACGGATGCATGCGGCGATTGTGGTTTAAGCCCACGCGTTCGCGTACGTTGCCGTCAATATTGCAGCTTTATTTATGGTTTATGACGATCAGGTCGGATCATGACCGATTGCTCAGCCAAGTGCCAGCATCGGGTAACTGAAGCCCGCGAAGTGCGCCAGGTTGACGCAGGCATGGCAGGCCACCGCTGCAGCCAGCCCGCCATGGCGGTACGCCAGGCCGTAACCCACCCCTGCCAACGTCGCCAGGTAGAACCACTGCCAGCCGCCCCCCAGGTGAGCCAGGCCGAACAGCAGCGCTGCTGCCAGCAACGCCAGGCCGTCATGCCTGAACAGACGTTGCAGGCCGCCCTGGATGTAACCGCGAAACAGCAGTTCTTCGGTCAGGCTGACCAGCAGCAGGTTGTTCAACAGCCACAGCCAGGCCTGGTCCGGCCATTTCGGAGCCCAGGCCACCAGCCCCAGAGACCAGGCGCCGCCCAGGCAGGCGAGCAGGGTCAGCGGCAGGATGGCGAGCAGGCTCAGCGCCAGCCCCCGCCCGCGCAACACCACCAGCCACGGGCAGGCCAGCAGCAGCCACAGGCTGATCAGCGGCTTGTCCAGGTTCAGGTACATCGAGAACGGCAGCGCACCCTGGCTGAACACAGCCTTGTCGATGACCTTGGCGCTATTGAAGCCCGGCAGCCAATGCAGGGCCAGTGCTGCAGCCATGCCGATGAACAGCAGGTGGCCGAGGGTCTGTTGCCAGCGCACCCTGCGCCGTACCAGCAGGGCGGTGCACAACAGGGCGAGCAGGCTGGGCAGGGCAGCCAGGCCGAGGCTGCCGTGGGCCAGTGCAAAGCAATAGCCGAGGGCCAGCAGGCCCAGCGCGATCCAGTGGGGCAACGACATGCAAAATCCTTGTGGCAGCGAGTGCGGAACTGCTTCGACTGAGCTCGCGCCCTTCAGGACACCTGATCAGGGGCCAATAAGTGGCCCCTGGCCATGATCACCCTGCAATCAGTTGCCGCAGCACATAGTGCAGGATGCCCCCCGCCTTGAAGTATTCCACCTCATTGAGCGTGTCGATCCGGCACAGCACCTCGATCTGCGTCTGTTGCCCGTCCTCACGGGTAATACGCAATGGCAGGCTCATCCCCGGGCGGATCTGCGCGCCGCCAAGCCCCAGCACATCGATGCGCTCCTTGCCGGTCAGCCCCAGGCGCTTACGGTCGTCACCGGCCTTGAACTGCAGAGGCAACACGCCCATGCCCACCAGATTGGAGCGGTGGATGCGCTCGAAGCTTTCCGCCAGCACGGCCTTGACCCCCAGCAGGTTGGTGCCTTTGGCCGCCCAGTCGCGGCTGGAGCCGGTGCCGTATTCTTGCCCGGCGATCACCACCAGCGGCGTACGTTCCTGCTGGTAGCGCATGGCGGCGTCATAGATCGACAGCTTTTCGCCGCTCGGCACATGCAGTGTGTTGCCGCCTTCCTCGCCGCCGAGCATTTCGTTGCGGATGCGAATATTGGCGAACGTGCCGCGCATCATCACTTCGTGGTTGCCGCGGCGCGAGCCATAGGAGTTGAAGTCGCGCGGTTCCACGCCCTTTTCGCGCAGGTAGCGCCCGGCGGGGCTTTCGGCCTTGATGTTGCCGGCCGGAGAAATATGGTCGGTGGTCACCGAGTCGCCGAGCAGGGCGAGGATGCGAGCCCCTTGAATATCGGTGATCTGCGGCAGCGGGCCGCCAATGTCGTCGAAGAACGGCGGGTGCTGGATGTAGGTGGAGTCGTCCTGCCAGACATAGGTGGCCGCCTGTGGTACCTCGATGGCCTGCCACTGGGCGTCACCGGCGAACACTTCGGCGTATTCCTTGTGGAACATGCGCGTGTCGACGTTGCTGACCGCTGCGGCAATCTCCTGCTGGCTGGGCCAGATATCGCGCAGATAGACCGGTTGGCCATCCTTGCCCGTGCCCAGGGCATCCTGGCTCAGGTCCACGCGCACGCTGCCGGCCAGGGCGTAGGCCACCACCAGCGGTGGCGAGGCCAGCCAGTTGGTTTTCACCAGCGGATGCACCCGGCCCTCGAAGTTGCGGTTGCCCGACAGCACCGAGGCGACCGTCAGGTCGGCGCTGCCAATGGCTTGTTCGATGGCCTCGTCAAGCGGCCCTGAGTTGCCGATGCAGGTGGTGCAGCCATAACCCACCAGGTCGAAGCCCAGCTGGTCCAGGTAAGGGGTCAGGCCGGCGGCCTTGTAGTAGTCGGTGACCACCTTGGAGCCGGGGGCCAGCGAACTCTTGACCCAGGGCTTGCGTTGCAGGCCCTTTTCCACGGCTTTTTTCGCCACCAGCCCGGCAGCCATCATCACGCTCGGGTTGGAGGTGTTGGTGCACGAGGTAATGGCGGCGATCACCACCGCGCCGTCACGCAGGGTGTGAGTCTGGCCGGCATGGCTGTAGTCGATCTCGCCGGCCTGGTCGGCATTGCCCACGGCCACGCCGCCACCGCCTTCGCTTTCCAGGCGCCCGACATCCTTGGCCAGTGGCTTGGGCTGTAGCTCGATGAATTGGTCGAAGGCTTGGCGAACCTGGTTCAGGGCTACCCGGTCCTGCGGGCGCTTGGGGCCGGCCAGGCTGGCTTCGACCTCATGCATGTCCAGCGCCAGGCTGTCGCTGAACAGCGGTTCCTGGCCGGGCAGGCGCCACAGGCCCTGGGCCTTGCAATAGGCTTCGACCAGTTGCACCGCCTGCTCCGGGCGGCCCGACAGGCGCAGGTAGTCGAGGGTCACCTGGTCGACCGGGAAGAAGCCGCAGGTGGCGCCGTATTCCGGGGCCATGTTGGCGATCGTGGCGCGGTCGGCCAGCGGCAGATCGGCCAGGCCGTCGCCGTAGAACTCGACGAATTTGCCCACCACACCTTTCTTGCGCAGCATCTGCGTCACGGTCAGCACCAGGTCGGTGGCGGTGATGCCCTCGCGCAGCTTGCCGGTGAGCTTGAAGCCGATTACCTCGGGGATCAGCATCGACACCGGCTGGCCGAGCATGGCCGCCTCGGCCTCGATGCCGCCCACGCCCCAGCCGAGCACGCCCAGGCCGTTGATCATGGTGGTGTGCGAATCGGTGCCGACCAGGGTGTCGGGGAAGGCGTAGGTGCGCCCGTCCTCGTCGCGGGTCCAGACCGTGCGCCCGAGGTATTCCAGGTTGACCTGGTGGCAGATGCCGGTGCCCGGCGGCACCACGCGGAAGTTGTCGAAGGCGTTCTGGCCCCAGCGCAGGAACGCGTAGCGCTCGCCATTGCGCTGCATCTCGATGTCGACGTTCTGGGCGAAGGCGGCGGGGCTGGCATAGCGGTCGACCATCACCGAGTGGTCGATCACCAGGTCCACCGGCGACAGCGGGTTGATGCGCTGCGGGTCGCCACCGGCCTTGTCCATGGCAGCGCGCATGGCCGCCAGGTCGACCACGGCCGGTACGCCGGTGAAGTCCTGCATCAGGACCCGCGCCGGGCGGTACTGGATCTCGCGGTCCGAGCGGCGATCCTTGAGCCAGCCGGCCAGGGCATGCAGATCGTCGCCGGTCACGGTCTTGCCGTCCTCCCAGCGCAGCAGGTTCTCCAGCAGCACTTTCAGCGACATCGGCAGGCGTTGCAGGTCGCCCAGCTGGCGGGCGGCTTCGGCGAGGCTGAAATAGTGGTAGGTGTGATCGGCCACCTGCAGCGACTTGAGGGTTTTCAGGCTATCGAGCGAGGGCATTGACAACTCCTTGTGCTCCGGTGCCCGGCGACTGCCAAAGGATCGCCAGTGTCACCGCTGTGAATCGGTCCGCACGGCACGGACCTGGCTGAACAGTCAGGTTAGACCCGTTTAGCGGGCCTGACCCTTTTCTGGACCGGTGGGGCGTGTCGCGGGTTCCGATCTTCCTTTATCATTCGCCGCCCGGCCGCACCTTGTGTTGCGTCGGGTCAAGGCTGGCGCCGCCTGCGCCAGTGATGTGGAGTTAGAGATGAATACCCTGTTCATGCATTGCCGGCCCGGCTTCGAGGGCGAGGTCTGCGCCGAAATCAGCGAACACGCCGCCTACCTGGGCGTGGCCGGCTATGCCAAAGGCAAGCCAAACAGCGCCTGCGCCGAATTCGTCTGCAGCGAGCCTGACGGTGCCGCGCGGCTGATGCGTGAAATGCGTTTCGACCAGCTGATCTTCCCGCGCCAGTGGGCGCGCGGCAGCTACATCGAGTTGCCCGAGACCGACCGCATCAGCGTGCTGCTCGAGCACCTGGCCGAGCTGCCGGTGTTCGGCAGCCTCTGGCTGGAGGTGCTCGACACCAACGACGGCAAGGAGCTTTCGACCTTCTGCCGCAAGTTCGAAGTGCCGCTGCGCAAGGCACTGGAGAAGGCCGGGCGGCTGGTCGACGACGCGCAGCGTCCGCGCCTGCTGTTGACCTTCATCAGTGGCCGACGGGTATTCCTGGGCCAGGCCGAAGCGGGTAACCAGGCACTGTGGCCAATGGGCATTCCGCGCCTGAAGTTCCCACGGGAAGCGCCCAGCCGTTCGACCCTCAAGCTGGAAGAAGCCTGGCACCAGTTCATCCCGCGCGAGCAGTGGGACCAGCGCCTGAACGACGACATGACCGGTGTCGATCTGGGCGCTGCGCCCGGTGGCTGGACCTACCAGCTGGTCAAGCGCGGCATGCTGGTCACCGCCATCGACAACGGCCCGATGGCCGAGAGCCTGATGGACACCGGGCTGGTCACGCACCTGATGGCCGACGGCTTTACCTGGAAGCCGAAACAGACCGTGGACTGGATGGTCTGCGACATCGTCGAGAAGCCGGCGCGCACTGCGTCACTGATCGAGACCTGGCTGGGCGAGGGGCTGTGCCGCGAGGCGGTGGTCAACCTCAAGCTGCCGATGAAGCAGCGTCACGCCGAGGTGCGCAAGTTGCTCGACCGCATCGAGGAAGGCTTCAAGGCGCGCAAGGTCAAGGTGTCGATCGCCTGCAAGCAGCTGTACCACGACCGCGAGGAAGTGACCTGCCACCTGCGCCGGCTGGACCTGAAACCGCGTTGAACGGGCGTGCACGGTACTGTAGGAGCGGCCTTGTGTCGCGAAAGGGCCGCTGCGCGGCCCCAGGATTTCAGCGTGAAAGCAGAAATCGCCGGGGCTGCCTTGCAGCCCTTTCGCGACACAAGGCCGCTCCTACAGCGGGCGTGCAGTTCAGTGTGCGGGAGTCGGCTTGCCAGCCCCTTGGAGCACCTCGACGGATGCGCCACAATGACGATCATTTCGCGGAGCCTTTCATGACCGATTTCACCCCCGACGCCATCCTCGACGCCACCGGCCTGAACTGCCCGGAGCCAGTGATGATGTTGCACCAGCACGTGCGCAACCTGGCCGCCGGCGGCCTGCTCAAGGTGATCGCCACCGACCCCTCGACCCGCCGCGACATCCCCAAGTTCTGCAACTTCCTCGGCCACGAACTGGTAGGCCAGCAGGAAGAGGCCGGCACCTACCTGTACTGGATCCGCAAGAAGGCCGACTGAGGCCGGCGCGATCAGGCTACACTGCGCTCCCCTGACAGGAGAGCGCCATGCTGATAGTTGCCGACGAAAACATCCCGCTGCTCGATGCCTTCTTTGCCGGTTTCGGCGAGATCCGCCGCTACCCCGGCCGGGCCATCGATGCCGCCTGCGTGAAGGACGCCGACGTGCTGCTGGTGCGCTCGGTGACCCGCGTCGACCGGCAACTGCTCGAAGGCAGCAAGGTGCGCTTTGTGGGCACCTGCACCATCGGAACCGATCACCTCGCCCTCGACTACTTTGCTGAAGCTGGCATCCACTGGAGCAGCGCCCCAGGTTGCAACGCCCGTGGCGTGGTCGATTATGTGCTGGGCAGCCTGCTGACCCTGGCCGAGCTCGAGGGTGTCGAGCTGGGCAAGCGGGTCTATGGCGTGGTCGGTGCCGGCGAAGTCGGCGGGCGTCTGGTGCGCGTGCTGCATGGCCTGGGCTGGAAAGTGCTGGTGTGCGACCCGCTGCGCCAGGCCAGCGAGGGGGGCGACTTCGTCGACCTTGCGACCATCGTCGAGCAGTGCGACGTGATCAGCCTGCACACACCGCTGCAGCGCGGGGGCGAACACCCGACCTGGCACCTGCTCGATGAAGCGCATCTGGCGCGCCTGCGCCCCGGCGCCTGGCTGATCAATGCCAGCCGTGGCCCGGTGGTGGACAATGCCGCGCTGCGTGAGCTGCTGCTGGATCGCGAAGACCTGCATGCGGTGCTCGACGTGTGGGAAGGCGAGCCGCAGGTGGACCTGCAACTGGCCGACCTGTGCACCCTGGCCACCCCGCATATCGCCGGCTACAGCCTGGACGGCAAGCAGCGCGGCACGGCACAGATCTACCAGGCGTTCTGCCGCGTGCAGGGTGAACCCGAGCAGGTACGGCTGGCGGACCTGCTGCCAGCCCCGGCGCTGGCGCAGATCGAGCTGGATGCTGGCGCCGAGCCGGCCTGGGCGCTGGCCACCCTGTGCCGGGCGGTGTACGACCCGCGCCGCGACGATGCCGATTTCCGTCGCAGCCTGAGCGACGACCCGGCCGAGCAGCGTGCGGCCTTCGACCTGCTGCGCAAGCAGTATCCGGTGCGGCGCGAGATCGAGGGGTTGGCGGTGCGTCTACGAGGTGAGGCGCCGCAGCTGGCGCAGGTGGTGAGTGCGTTGGGCGCGGTGCCGGTTTGACAGTTTGACCTGCAAATAAAAACCCGGCGCAGGCGCCGGGTTCGAAGGAATTCTTGTTTTAGTCTTTGCCGACTTTCTTGACCCGGCTTTCTTCCAGGTCCTTGCAGGCTTTCTGGATCATCTGCTCGGTGATCGGGATCTCACGGCCCTGGCCATCGATGATCGAACCGCAAACTTGAGGTTGCGGGTGTTTCGGGGTCTTGGGCGTCTCGTTGCCGTGCTGCAAGCTCATGTCCTGTCTCCTCTTCAGGTTCAAGCTCAAACGTACCGCTTTGCCATGACTGGCCTGTGACAACGGGCGGGGCATGACAGGCCCAGTCCAACAGAAAGCGTGGCAAAGCTCCAGCGGCACCTTAGAACGAAAGGTCATAGGCAGGGCATAAGGCTTTTTCAGCCCACGCCGTCCGATACCTCTGATGTGATGCCCCTGCGGGTGGAGCAGTTCCTGCCAGGTGGACCAGTGGTAGGCTTGGCCCATCTTCCTGCCGAACATGCCCGCCATGCCTGAATCGATCTCTTCACGCCAACGTCGTGCCCTGCACCTGGGCTGGCAGTTTCTGCGCCCATACCGCCGCCAGGCCCTGCTGGCCCTGCTCGCGCTGGTGGTCACTGCCGGCATCACCCTGTCCATGGGGCAGGGCATTCGCCTGCTGGTGGACCAGGGCTTCATGACGGGTTCGATGCACCAGCTCAACCAGACCATCGGCCTGTTCCTGCTGCTGGTGCTGGCCCTGGCCGTGGGGACTTTCGCCCGCTTCTACCTGGTGTCGTGGATCGGTGAACGCTGCGTCGCCGACATCCGTCGTGCGGTGTTCGATCATCTGCTGGGGCTGCACCCAGGGTTCTTCGAGGACAACCGCAGCTCGGAGATCCAGTCGCGGCTGACCGCCGACACCACCTTGCTGCAGTCGGTGATCGGCTCGTCCCTGTCGATGTTCCTGCGCAATGCCCTGATGGTGGTGGGTGGGGTGATTCTGCTGTTCGTCACCAACCCCAAGCTCACCAGCATCGTGGTGCTGGCCTTGCCGCTGGTGCTGGCGCCGATCCTGTTGTTCGGCCGGCGGGTGCGCAGCCTGTCGCGGCAAAGCCAGGACCGGGTCGCCGATGTCGGCAGCTACGTCGCCGAGAGCCTCGGGCAGATCAAGACCGTGCAGGCCTACAACCACGAAGCCCGTGACCGCGCGCTGTTTGCCGAGACCGTGGAAGCGGCGTTCGGCGTGGCGCGACGGCGTATCGCTCAGCGTGCCTGGCTGATCACCCTGGTGATCGTGCTGGTGCTGGGAGCAGTGGGGGTGATGCTCTGGGTGGGTGGCATGGATGTGATCGCCGGGCGCATCTCCGGCGGCGAGCTGGCGGCCTTCGTGTTCTACAGCCTGATCGTCGGCAGTGCCTTCGGCACCCTGAGCGAGGTGATCGGCGAACTGCAGCGGGCCGCGGGTGCTGCCGAGCGTATTGCCGAGCTGCTGGCGGCGCAGAGTGCGATCCTGGCGCCACGCCAGGCCGTCAGCCTGGCAGGCGGGCGCGCCAGTGGTGCCATCGAGCTGCGCGAGGTGCGCTTCGCCTACCCGTCGCGCCCGGCGGTGCCTGCCGTCGATGGCCTGAACCTGCAGGTGCAGCCCGGCCAGACGGTCGCATTGGTCGGGCCGTCGGGTGCCGGCAAGTCGACCCTGTTCGACCTGTTGCTGCGCTTCTACGACCCCCAGGGCGGCAGCATCCTGCTCGATGGCCAGCCGATCACCGGCCTGGAGGTGGCCGAGCTGCGTCGTCAGTTCGCCCTGGTGGCCCAGCAACCGGCGTTGTTCCGCGGCACGGTCGAGGCCAACATCCGTTATGGCCGCCCCGAGGCCAGCCAGGCCGAGGTCGAGGCAGCGGCGCGCAGCGCCCATGCCCACGAATTCATCGCCCAGTTGCCGCAGGGTTACCAGACGCTGTTGGGGGAGGGCGGCATCGGTTTGTCCGGCGGCCAGCGCCAGCGCCTGGCGATTGCCCGGGCGCTGCTGGTGGATGCGCCGATCCTGCTGCTGGACGAGGCCACCAGCGCCCTCGATGCGCAGAGTGAGCACCTGATCCAGCAAGCGTTGCCGCAACTGATGGCCGGGCGCACCACGCTGGTGATCGCCCACCGCCTGGCCACGGTGCAGCATGCCGACCGCATCGCGGTGATCGACCAGGGGCGTTTGGTCGCGGTGGGCACGCACCGCCAACTGGTGGAAGAGAGCCCGCTCTATGCGCGCCTGGCGGCGCTGCAGTTCAACAATGGCTGAGGCTGTCGCGAGTTTGTAACATTTCTGTAGCAATTGCCTGAGAGTATCTGGCTCAGCTGTTGCGTATGTGCTCGACCTGGCTGCTATCGATCGATGGCAGCTTTTTTTTGGCCTGCGAACGAGGACAAGGATGTCTTTAGTCGGCGGCGCTGTCGTGTCCGCTTCCTTACCTCCTTGTTCCGAGATCCACGATGTTGCGTAAATCCCTCAGAGTGCAAATTCTCACCCTGCTCGGCGGCAGCCTGGCGGCGATGTTGCTGATCGCCCTGGTGTGCTTCCAGTTCCTGTCGTCCAGCGTGCGCGGCTATGCCCAGCTGGTGGACGGGCCCTTGCAGGCCTCGCAGTTGATCGATGAAGCCAACCTGCAGTTCAAGATCCAGGTGCAGGAGTGGAAGAACGTGCTGCTGCGCGGCCGCCAGCCGGCCGAGCTGGACAAGTACTGGCAGCAGTTCCAGGCCCGTGAGCAGCAGGTTCAGACCCTGCTCGGGCAACTGATCGAAAGCAGCGATCCGGCACTCAAGGCGCGCCTGGAACAGCTCAAGGCCAGCCACCGGCAGTTGGGTGTGGCTTACCAGCAGGGCCGCCAGGCCTTGATTGCGGCCGGCGGTGACCCGGTGGCCGGCGATGTGGCGGTCAAGGGGGTGGACCGCGCCACCAGCGACCAGATGAGCGCGCTGGTCGAGCAGTTGCGCGGTGATGCCCGTGGCCGTGCGGCCGAAATCAATGCTGACGCCGAGCGCACCGTATGGCTCGGCGTACTGGTGATGCTGGCTTCGGCCGTGCTGGTCGGGCTGCTGAGCCTGTGGCTGATCAACCGCAGCCTGGTCGAGCCGATTCGCCAGTTGATCGACTATGTCGCCCAGCTCAGCCAGGGCCGCTTCGGCGCGCGGGTCGACAGCCGTCGCGAGGACGAGCTGGGGCGCCTGGCGCGGGCCGCCAATACCCTGCGCGATTTTCTCGCCGACACCGTCGGCCGCCTCAAGGACAATGCCGAAGAGCTGGAAAGCGCCAGCGGCCAGCTGCGCAACATCGCCGGCGACATGGCCAGCGGCACCCATGACCAGTTCCAGCGCACCGACCAGGTCGCCACCGCCATGCACGAGATGTCCGCCACCGCCCAGGAGGTGGCGCGCCATGCCGCCGAGGCGGCCCGCGCGGCGGACGACGCCGACCACAGCGCCCAGGCCGGCGAGCAGGTGATGCAGCAGACCATCGATATCATTGGCCT
Organism: Pseudomonas sichuanensis; assembly: GCF_024749065.1. Taxonomy (NCBI): domain Bacteria; kingdom Pseudomonadati; phylum Pseudomonadota; class Gammaproteobacteria; order Pseudomonadales; family Pseudomonadaceae; genus Pseudomonas; species Pseudomonas sichuanensis. The sequence continues at coordinate 1,915,827 of NZ_CP087185.1, forward strand.
GGTCAACCGCGAGATCGCCGGCACGGCTGCGGTGATTCGCCATCTGGAGAACGACAGCACGCGCATCGGCAAGGTGCTCGAGGTGATCCGCGGCATTGCCGAGCAGACCAACCTGCTGGCGCTCAACGCCGCCATCGAGGCGGCACGTGCCGGCGAGGCCGGGCGTGGCTTTGCGGTAGTGGCGGACGAGGTGCGCAGCCTGGCCCAGCGCACGGCGGCGTCGATCGCTGAAATCCACCAGATCATCGAAGCGGTGCAGTCGGGCGCGGTAGAGGCGGTCAAGGCCATCGAGAGTGGCCAGCAGCGCAGTGAAGAGGGCGCCGAACAGGTGCAGCAGGCCGGGCAGATGCTGCAGCGCATCACCCTGGCGGTGGAGGCGATCCGCGACATGAACCGGCAGATCGCCACGGCGGCCGAGGAGCAGACCAGCGTTGCCGAAGATATCTCGCGCAACCTGATCGAGATCACCCGCATCGCCACGGCCAACCAGCAGGCGGTGCAGCATACCGAGCAGGCCGGGCAGCGTTTGCATGGCTTGTCGGGGCAGTTGGGTGAGGTCACCTCGCGCCTGACCGCCTGAAGCTGACATCGCGGGGGAAATCCGCCATCCGGGCGGGATCTTCCCCCTATCCGTGGCGGTTTGTCGCCATGCGACCTGATGTCGCCCCCCCATGAACATTGGCTTGCAACCGGTTGGCACGCTCTTCGCTATCGAGGCCGCGCTTACATAACAACCGGATAGATCCAATGAAGAAAATCCTGCTGACGCTCCTGTGCCTGAGCGTCATCGGTTGCTCCAAGCCTGCGGAGCCACAAAAGACCGTCGATGTCCTGCTGATCGGCGGCGGCATCATGAGCGCCAGCCTGGGGACCTACCTCACCGAGCTTGAGCCGGGCTGGAAGGTCGACGTCTACGAGCGCATGGACCAGGTCGCCGAGGAGAGCTCCAACGCCTGGAACAACGCCGGTACCGGCCACTCGGCCTTCTGCGAGCTGAACTACACCAGCGAGGGCAAGGACGGCAGCATCGACATCAGCAAGGCGGTCAACGTCAATGAGCAGTTCGAGGTGTCCAAGCAGTTCTGGGCCTATCAGGTCGAGCAGGGCGTGCTGAGCAACCCACCTTCGTTCATCAACAATGTGCCGCACATGAGCTTCGTCTGGGGTGAGGAGAACATCGCGTTCCTGCACAAGCGCGTGGCGGCGCTGCAGCACAGCTCGCTGTTCCGCGGCATGCAGATCTCCGAAGACCGCGAGCAGATCCGCCAATGGGCACCGCTGGTAATGGAAGGGCGCGACCCGGGGCAGAAAGTCGCGGCCACGCGCATGGCCATCGGTACCGACGTGAACTTCGGCGAGATCACCCGCCAGCTGTTCGCCTCGATGACCCGCAACCCCAATGTGCAGCTGCACCTGAGCCATGAAGTGCGCGACATCGTGCGCAATGAAGACGGCAGCTGGAACGTGGTGGTGGCCGACCTGGCCAACGGCGGCGCGCAGACCAGCGTCAAGGCCAAGTTCGTGTTCATCGGTGCCGGCGGCGGTGCGCTCAAGCTGCTGCAGAAATCCGGCATCCCGGAGGCCGACGGCTATGCCGGCTTCCCGGTGGGCGGCCAGTTCCTGATGACCGACAACCCCGACACCGTCGCCCGGCACCAGGCCAAGCTGTACGGCAAGGCGTCGGTCGGTGCGCCACCGATGTCGGTGCCGCACCTCGACACCCGGATGATCGATGGCAAGCAGGTCCTGCTGTTCGGCCCGTTCGCGACCTTCTCCACCAAGTACCTGAAACACGGCTCGCTGTTGGACATGTTCGCTTCGCTGACCAGTCACAACGTCAGCCCCATGCTGCATGCCGGTATCGACAACATCGACCTGAGCACCTACCTGATGGGCCAGCTGATGCTCAGCTTCGATGACCGCATGGCGGCCCTGCGCGAGTATTTCCCCAATGCCAGGAACGAGGACTGGAAGCTGCTGCAGGCGGGCCAGCGGGTGCAGGTGATCAAGAAGGACCCTGTGCACGGCGGTATCCTGCAGTTCGGCACCGAGGTGGTGGCGGCCGAGGACGGCAGCATCGCCGCGCTGCTGGGTGCTTCGCCCGGCGCGTCGACCGCCGCGCCTATCATGCTGACGGTGCTGGAGAAGACCTTCAAGGACCGCATCAAGAGCCCTGAATGGCAGGCCAAGTTGAAAGCGATAGTGCCAACCTACGGGCAGAAGCTGAACAACGATGTGGCGCTGACCAACAAGACCCGCGAATGGAGCAGTGCACGGTTGCAGCTGCTGCATGTGCCGGTAATGCCGGAGACGGCGGTGTCGGCTCGATAATCGCCAATCGCGGGGCAAGCCCGCTCCCACACTGCCGAGGATTTGCGGCAACGTGGGAGCGGGCTTGCCCCGCGATGCGTTTCGGGCACAAAAAAGCCCGCACTTGGCGGGCTTTTCGGGGATTTGGTCGGAGAGACAGGATTCGAACCTGCGGCCTTCTCGTCCCGAACGAGACGCGCTACCTGGCTGCGCTACACTCCGATGGCCAAAATGCTACTGCATCGTTTTTTTCAACGCAACCCCTTGTTGCAAAAAGGAGTTGCGCCGAAAAGCAGTGGCTGGATCACAGCTCTTTGACCGTGCGGATCTGGTCTTTGTTGATGCGCGTGCGCTTGCCGTCAAGCTGTTCGAATTCGTAGAAGCCGGAGTCTTCGTCATAGCTCGGGGTATCCACCGCCTGGATCTCACGGCCGTCGTTCAGGGTGATGACGGCTGGCGAGGCGCAGCCGGCGAGAGCGCCCAGGCCCAGGGCAAGCAGGAAAGCGGGAAGGGTCCGTTGGATCATCGTGTTTCTCCTGGTTCGAGTGTGCTTGATGACGTTATGACGCAGGGCGTCCACGCAAGTTCCTTGTCCAGTGCAGCATAGCGCCCAGGCCGGGGCATTGACCGGCAGCAACGGCGGGGCAGCGCTCGGCCGGCCTGTGATATAACAGCGCACATCCCAGTTTCCCTGCGACGGACCCCCATGAAAGCCAAGGCAGATACCCCCTTCGTGCCGTTGAACATCGCTGTACTGACGGTCAGCGACACCCGTACCTTCGAGACCGACACCTCCGGCCAGCTGTTCGTCGATCGCCTCACGGCGGCCGGCCATCAGCTCGCCGCCCGGGTGCTGCTCAAGGATGACCTGTACAAGATCCGCGCCCAGGTCGCGACCTGGATCGCCGATGACCAGGTGCAGGTGGTGTTGATCACCGGCGGTACCGGTTTCACCGGCCGTGACAGCACCCCGGAAGCCGTGGCCTGCCTGCTGGACAAGCAGGTCGAGGGTTTCGGCGAACTGTTCCGGCAGATCTCGGTGGCCGATATCGGCACCTCGACCGTGCAGTCCCGGGCCTTGGCGGGCCTGGCCAATGGCACCCTGGTGTGCTGCCTGCCGGGTTCGACCAATGCCGTGCGCACCGGTTGGGATGGCATCCTCGCCGAACAGCTCGACGCCCGCCACCGCCCCTGCAACTTCGTCCCTCACCTGAAGCAGGCGGCGGCCTGTGACAGCCGTGGTTGAGGCCGCGACTGTCCGGCCATTGATGCCGGTGGAAGAAGCCCTCGAGCGCCTGCTGGCGCTGGCCGAGGCCGCGCCGATCGGTGACACCGAAGAGGTGGCGCTGGCCGATGCCGAAGGCCGCGTGCTGGCGCGTGAGCTTGTAGCCGGGCTCGACCTGCCGCCCTGGCCCAACAGTGCCATGGATGGCTATGCGCTGCGCCTGGCTGATTGGCAGGGCGAGGCGCTGCCGGTGAGCCAGCGCATTTTTGCCGGCCACGCGCCGCAGCCTCTGCAGCCGGGCACCTGTGCGCGTATCTTCACCGGTGCGCCATTGCCGGAAGGGGCCGATTGCGTCGAGATGCAGGAAAACGCCGAAGTGCTGGAGGATGGCCGGGTGCGTTTCCTCGAGCCACTGGCCGTCGACCAGAACGTGCGCCCCAAAGGTCAGGAAACCCGTGCCGGCGAGCAGGTAATGAGCGCCGGCACACGCCTGGGGCCGATCCAGCTCGGCCTGGCGGCCACCCTGGGTTTTGCGCGCCTCGACGTGGTGCGCCGGCCCCGGGTGGCGGTGCTGTCCACCGGCGATGAACTGGTTGAGCCCGGCTTGCCGCTGGGCCCGGGGCAGATCTACAACAGCAACCGGCGCCTGCTGGTCAGCTGGTTGCAGCGCCTGGGTTGTGAAGTGGTGGATGCCGGCATTCTGGCCGATGACCTTGAGCGCACTCGCCAATGCCTGGCCGGGCTGGGCAATGTCGACCTGATCCTGTCCACTGGCGGCGTGTCGGTGGGTGAGGCCGACTACCTTGGCCTGGCCCTGCGCGAAGCCGGTGAACTGGCGTTGTGGAAGCTGGCGATCAAGCCGGGCAAGCCCCTGACCTTCGGTCACTACCAGGGTGTACCGGTCATAGGCCTGCCGGGTAACCCCGCATCGACCCTGGTCACGTTCGGCCTGCTGGCCCGCCCATACCTGCTGCGTCGTCAGGGCGTGGCCGATGTCGCACCGCTGCGCTTCAGCGTGCCGGCGGGTTTCGACTGGCCCAAGCCGGGCAATCGTCGGGAATACCTGAGGGCGCGCATCGAAGATGGCCAGGTACGCATCTACAAGAACCAGAGCTCCGGGGTGCTGCGCAGCGCTGCCTGGGCCGAGGGAGTAGTGGAGGTGCGTGAGGGCAGCATGCCGCGCCAGGGCGAGCTGGTGCCGTTCATTCCCTTCAGCGAGCTACTCGGCTAGCACCTCTCCGCTGGGCGATTCGCCTGCGGGGGCCAGTTGGGTCAGGCGCATGTGCACGTTCTCCAGCTGTTGCGCCGCGACACTCCAGTCGTGGCGCTGGCGGGCGAACTGGCGGCCGGCTTCACCCAGTTGGGCCATGCGCCAGGGCTGGTTGAGCAGTTGGGTGATCAACAAGGCCAGTTGGCCGCTGTCGTCGCTGCCCAGATAGTGCTCGCCATTGTTGGCCGCCAGGCCCGAAACGCCCTTGCCGGTGCTGATCACCGGCAGGCCCGCGGCCATCGCTTCGAGGATTTTCACCTTCGAGCCACCGGCATAGCGCAGCGGTGCGAAGAACAGCGCCGAGCGCCGTTGTATTTCGCGCAGGTCGGGGCGGTAGCCGAGCCACTCGATGCGCGGGTCGTTCCAATGCAGTTTCCAGCTGGCCGGCAGCGCATGCCCGGCAATGGCCAGGCGTACCGCCGGGTTGCTCATCCACACCTGTGGCAGGATTTCTTCCAGGGCCCACTCGATGGCTTCGAGGTTGGCCCCGTACTCGAAGTTGCCGACGAACAGCAGGCGCTGGCTGTGGGGGCACGGCCGGACAGCCTCGAAGTAGTCGCAGTCGACGCCATTGACCACCACATTGACTGCTCGCCCGCTGATCTGCTCGATCAGCTCGGCATCATGGTTGCTGACCGCCACCACTTCGCTGGGTTGACGCAGCACGCGCTGCTCCCAGCGGCGATAGCGCCAGCGGTCGAAGGCATTGAAGGGGCGCAGCCACAGTGGCAGGCGGTCATGGCAGGCGCCGCCCATCACCGATTCAAGGGTGTGTTCGCTGAGCATGAAGGGCAGGCCACGGGCCTGCAGGGCCTTCTCGAAGGGCTGGAAGCTGTAGCTGTGCTCGATCTGGATGACATCCCAGGGTTCGTCAAGCAACTGCTCGAAGCGATGCCGCAGGCAGGGTGCCAGGCCATTGACGATCGCCCGCATGGGGTAGTCGATGATCGGTGAGGCCAGCAGGTTCAGCGGGCTGTGCAAGGGCCGGCGGGGCAGCACGATCAGGCGTTCGAGCAAGGGCTCAAGGGCTTCAAGCGCCGCATCGCCCAGCGGCACCTTGGATTGCACCAGCAAGGTGATCCGGTGACCACGCTGCGCCAGTTGGCGCAACAGATGATATTGCCGGGTCTTGCTGCCGCTGGTGGTGGGCCAGGGCAGGTAGGGCAGGGTCCAGAGTATGCGCATGAGCCCGATTCCTCGTTGCATGGCCGGGTGTCGGCCCTGGAAGCCAAGACGCGCCCGCTGGCAGTCAACCGATGGCGGCTGCCGGGGCGCGTCCATGGATATCAGTAAAGCGTACGATGCCGTCCTCGCCCAGGTACGCGCCGCTCTGCACCTCGATCATCACCAGGTCGATGACGCCCGGGCTTGGGCATGGTTTCGCGGGAAACCGGCCATGATCGGTCGCCAGCACCGCCAGCGATGATAAAGGGGGCAGAGGGATCATCGTCATAGCCTCTACTCAGGGCGCTGGGGACAGCGCAGTGAACGGAAATACGACCTGTCAGGCATCTGGCGGCAAAAGTCAATAAAATGACTTTCGTGAGCTTTGTCGTCATTGATGGCCAAATATTTGTCGAATGATGCGCCTGAAGCCTCAGGCTTTCAATGTCAATTGTATGAAGTCAGCTTTAATCGCTTAGCTCAGGGAGCAATTTCAGGTTGATGGTGGTCGAGATTGCGGTAGGGCTTTTCCATGGAGAACAACGATGAATGAGCGCAAGGCACTGCTGATCCTGCATGGCAAGCAGGCGACCAACGACGAGGTGCGCGAGGCCGTGGGCCAACTGCGTGAGCGCGGCTGGCAGCTGGATGTGCGCCTCACCTGGGAGGCTGGCGACGCCCGGCGCCTGGTCGAGGAGGCGCAGGCTGCAGGCTATCCGCTGGTGGTGGCAGGTGGTGGTGATGGCACCTTGCGTGACGTGGCCGAGGCTTTGGCACAGGGGGCCGCCAACACTCGGCCAAGCCTGGCGTTGCTACCCCTTGGGACGGCCAATGACTTCGCCAGGGCCGCCGGGGTGCCGTTGGAGCCGGCGGCGGCACTTGCGCTGCTGGACATGCCGGCGCAGCCGATCGACCTGGGGCAGGTGGGCGACCAGCTGTTCCTCAACATGGCAACCGGCGGCTTTGGCAGCCAGGTCACGGCCAGCACCTCGGAAGACCTCAAGAAAGTGCTGGGGGCGGCGGCGTACCTGTTCACCGGCCTGTCGCGCTTCAGTGAGTTGCAGGCCGCATCGGTCACGTTGCATGGGCCGGGTTTCGAGTGGCAGGGCGAGCTGCTGGCGCTGGGCATCGGCAACGGGCGCCAGGCCGGTGGCGGGCACGTGCTCTGTCCGGACGCCAAGGCCGACGATGGCCTGCTGGACATCGGCATCCTGCCGGCGCCGCAGGAAATGGTGGGGGCTTTGCGCGGACTGCTGGCGGGGGAGGAACTGTTCGTGCGGGCGCGGCTGCCATGGGTGGAGATCAAGAGCGCCCAAGGCCTGGACATCAACCTCGACGGCGAGCCGCTGCAGGCCGACAGCCTGCGCTTCGAGGCCGTGCCCCGGGCGCTTTGCGTGCACCTGCCGGCGGATTCGCCGTTGCTCAGTCGTCCAGGCTGATGATCTTTTCGCGCACGGCGAACAGCACCAGGCCTGCCACGTCGTAGATTTGCAGGCGTTTCATGATTTGCGAACGATGGGTTTCCACGGTCTTGATCGACAAGCCCAGGCCATTGGCGATTTCACGGGTTGATTTGCCACGTACGATCAGGCGCAGGATCTCCAACTGGCGAGCGGTCAGGTTGTGGCGCTCTTCGCTGGGTGGCTTGCCGCTCTGCGCGCGCAGCAGCGCCTGGTTGATCACGGTATGGGCGATGGCCGGGCTCAGGTAACGCTCGTTGTTGCGCAGTGCGGTGAGGGCCTGTTCCAGCTCGGTGGCGCTGGTGTCCTTGAGCAGGTAGCCATGGGCGCCGCTTTCCAGGGCGCGCATGATCAGGTCGGGGTCGGTGTGCATGGACAGCATCAGCACCTTGCAAGCGCAACCGTTTGCGCGTAGCTGCGCAAGCGCGTCCAGGCCGCTGGTCGAACGCATGGATATGTCCAGCAGGATAATGTCCGGCGCCAGGCGCAGGACCTGCTCCAGCAACTGGCCGCCATCCTCGACTTCGCCGACCACCTGGTAGTCGGGCAGGTCCGATACCAGCGCGCGCACGCCGGCGCGAATCAGCGAATGGTCGTCTACCAGCAGCAATCTACACGTCATGATGGGGGGAGGTCCTGGCACGTTCCTGGCTGCGTGGCGGCCACGGGAACAGGGCTTCGATCTGGCAGCCTTGGCCGGGTTGGCTGTTGACGGTCAAGCTGCCTTGCAGGGCGGTGGCCCGCTCCTGCATGCCAGCCATGCCGCGTTGACCAGCCTCGGCCGGGGCTAGGGCGGGCACGAAGCCACAGCCATCGTCCTGAATCGACAGGGCAAGGCCTGGCGGCGTGCGTTGCAGGCGAATCAGCAGGTTGCGGGCGTTGGCATGACGCAGCACGTTGGTGACCGCTTCCTGGGTAATGCGGAAAGCCGCCATGGATACTTCTTCGCTGATGCCGCCCAGGCGCTGGTGGCAGTCCAGGCTCCAGTGCAGGTCGCTGCTCTGCAAGGTGCTCTGCAGGTGCGCGCGCAGGCTGGCCTCAAGGCCCAGGCTGGCCAGTTGCCGCGGGTTGAGGATGGCGGACAGATCGCGAACATTGCTCAAGGTATGGTCCAGGGTGCTGCGCAGGGTCGTGCACTGGGCCTGCAGCTGCTCGGGGACCCGGCGTTGCAGCCAGTCGAGCTGCAATTTGGCAGCGGTCAATAACTGGCCGATATCGTCGTGCAGTTCTCGGCTCAGGTGCTGGCGCTCGCTCTCCTGCACTTTGAGCATGCGGTCGGCAAGCTCCGCCGGGCGCAGGCTGATCGAGTGCGCGCCGTGGCGCAGCTGCCAGGCAACGCCGAGCATCGCCAGTACCTGGAGCAGCAGCAGGCCGCCGGGCAATGGTTGCGCTCGCCAGTAGAAAAGCAGGTTGGCTGCCAGTGAGGCCAGGCACAACAACGCGGTTGCCCAACGCAGCAGGGCGATGCTAGAGCGGCAGCGCTGGAAAAACGTCAAGCCTGGGAACATAGGGAGGGAGGCCAATAAATTATTGCTGTTGGAGGCAGTACACAGGTTTGGCCAGAAGTTTGGCGTCCCGTTTTCAAGTAAACATCGGGCACGAATGCAAAAGCCCGGTAACGACGGAGCACGCGTTCGAGTGCACGCATGTTAACACTTCGGTTTGCTTTGGTCGCGGGGGTGCAACTGCTTGAAAGCTCAGAATTCACGGGCTATCGCGGAGTATCTGTGCGCTCCGCAGGCTGGCACAGTGCCACGGCCGCTGCGCGGGAGCATGGGGGTAAGTGCAACTAAGGCAAACCCTGATGTGCAGGTTTTACGCAACTTGTGCAACTTTGCAAGTTGGACGATCGTCTCGCCTAGTTGCAACGCAAGAGCAGCCTGTTAGTTGCCGATCGTGGCGGTTTTAACATTGCAGGCCGGTACTTGCCTGCCCGGCATGCGCCGATGCGCAGTTGGCGTCGGTGCCCAGGCCGGGCACGCACGGCTGCCCAAGTGCACTGGCCAGTTCGTTCAGCAGCATATTTTGCTCTTCGCTGTCCAGGCTCAGGCGGCCGGTGAGCGGGTCGACCAGCTCCAATTGCCACGCCAGAAGGGTCAGGCAGGCTGCCAGCGCCGGCAATGTCTTGCCCTGCAAGTGTCGTTGCCTGCAGGCAGGGGCGAGCAGCTGTTGCAGGGTGCGGGTGTAATGCGCCACTTCAAGCAGGCCAAGGGTGTCGGCGCGCAGTGCCAGCAGGTCAAGGCTTTCGTCAAGGCAGTGGCAGGCGTCGGGGTCGTTGCCGATCAGTTCGAGGTGCTGCAGGCATTCCTGTGCCTTGCTCAGCAGGGTCTGCGCATCCAGCAGGAAACCCTGCAGGACGCTGCTGGGCAGTGGTGCGATATCCATCATGTCACTCCAGCGCGCAGGGCTAGAGCAGGGGTGGGCCATACCTGGACGATTGCGAGCAAAAGCCTGACTCCATTCATGCATTGAGAATGGCGTCACATTAATGGCTAAAGGATATTGCGAACATCAGGTTGCACCCGATTGCGGGTAGGGGTTTCCCTGATGAAGATAGGGGCGAATGCTTCGTTGTGGGGTGTCCTGCGGTAGGGCGTGGCGGCAGTAAAGCATGATGGTAAAGTGATATCAATCTCTGGCCCCGGCTTTTTCCGTTCGGGGTCAAGCTGCGCGAATACCCGCCGATACATCGGCGGATGCAATCAATTTTCCCGACACAAGCCAGGGGGTTGTCCAAATGGCCGGCATTCTCGACACGGTAGACCAACGTACGCAACTGGTAGGTGAGAACCGCCTGGAAATCCTCATGTTCCGTCTGGCTGGCCGGCAACTGTTCGCCATCAACGTGTTCAAGGTGCAGGAGGTACTGCAGCTGCCCAAGCTGACGCTGATGCCGCAGCGCCATTCATTCGTCTGTGGCGTGGTCAACCTGCGTGGACAGACGCTGCCGGTGATCGACCTGTCCCAGGCGATCGGCATGCGGCCACTGCAACCGGGGCCAGGCAGCACCATCATCGTCACCGAGTACAACCGTTCGGTGCAGGCCTTCCTGGTGGGGGGCGTCGACCGGATCGTCAACATGAACTGGGAGGCCATCATGCCGCCGCCGACCAGCGCCGGTCGCCAGCACTATCTGACGGCGATCACCAAGGTCGAAGAGCAGTTGGTGGAAATCATCGACGTGGAGAAGGTGCTGGCCGAGATCGTGCCCTACAGTGCCAAGGTATCCCGTGACAAGCTCGAAGACCCGGTGCTGGCCCGCGCCCGTGGCCGTGAAGTGCTGCTGGTGGATGACTCCAGCGTGGCCCTGGCGCAGTTGCGCGATACCTTGTCGCAGTTGGGCGTGAAACTGCACGTGGCCAGTGATGGCCTGAAGGCGCTGCGTCTGCTCAAAGGCTGGGCCGATGCCGGGGAGGATGTCTGCGAGAAGCTGCTGATGATCTTCACCGATGCGGAAATGCCTGAGATGGACGGCTACCGGCTGACCACCGAGATTCGCAACGACCCGCGCCTGCGCGGCCTTTACGTGGTGCTGCACACCTCACTGTCGGGCAGCTTCAACGAGTCGATGGTGAAGAAGGTCGGTTGCGACAACTTCCTCTCCAAGTTCCAGCCCGACCGCCTGGTGGATGTGGTCCGTCAGCGCCTGAGCATGGATACCGCGTCGGCCTGATACCTGGTACACCTGTGTCCGGTATAAGCTTGGGCTTTTACTGGCGCAGGGTGAGGCAGGGATGATTCTGAGTGCGTTGTATCGTTATCCGGTGAAGTCGACGCAGGCGCAGAGCCTGCAACGCTCCCCGGTCGATTACCTGGGCCTGGACGGTGATCGGCGCTGGTTGGTGGTAGAGGCCGAGAACGGTCGTTTCCTCACCCAGCGGGCATGGCCTGCGCTCGGGCAGATCACTGCCGACTACAGCGCGAATGGCCAATTGCTGCTCACCGCGCCAGGGCGGGCGGCATTGAGCGTGCCAGTGCCGCCTGCAGACGACGAGTTGCGTGGTGTCACCATCTGGCGTGACACCCTGCGCGTGCCCGATGCCGGGGATGCGGCAGCGGCATGGCTCAGCGAACTGTTGGGCAAGCCGGTGAGGCTGGTGCATTGCCCTGACCAGCGGGCGAGGTACCTGCCCAGCGGATATGGCCTGAACAGCGACCGCGCGGCATTCCCTGATGGTTTTCCGTTGTTGTTGATCGGCCAGGCTTCCTTGGACGAGCTGAGCGCGCGCATCGGGCGCCCCATGGAGATACTGCGTTTTCGGCCGAACCTGGTGGTCGAGGGCGCCGAGGCATTTGCAGAAGACCGCTGGAAGCGCATCCGTATTGGTGACATGACCTTCCGTGTGCTCAAACCCAGCGTGCGTTGCATCCTCACCACTCTCGACCCCGCCACGGGCGAACGCAGCCCGGACCGTGAGCCGCTGACCACGCTCAAGACGTTCCGCGAGAAAGAGGGGGATGTGCTGTTCGGCCAGAACCTGGCGGTGGATGGCGCGGGGGAGCTGAAGGTGGGGGTGGCGGTTGAGGTTATCGAGTAAGGCAGGGCGATTGCGATTGTGTGAGGGCTGCAAGGTGTTGGGCGATAGTCTTGCAGTGCTCACGAAATCGAGCGCCGCGCGGGCGGCGCTCGATCTCATAGGCGCTGCAGCACCCTCGGCGAACGATCACATATCGTCGAAATACCGCTCATGCCAATCCACCAGCGGTTGCGGCGAATTGAGCTTTTGCCCGTAGATCACCGAATACGACAGCACGTTCTGCACGTACTGGCGCGTCTCGTCGAACGGGATCGACTCGACCCATACGTCGAAGCTCAGGTGCTTGGCGCCCTTGAGCCATTGCCGTACGCGGCCGGGGCCGGCGTTGTAGGCGGCCGAGGCCAGCACGCGGTTGCCGTTGAACTGGCTGTGAACCTGGCTCAGGTAGGCGGCGCCGAGCTGGATGTTCTTGTCCGGGTTGAGCACCTGGGCCGGGGAGGCCAGCGGGATGCTGAACTTGCGCGCAGTCTCCTTGGCGGTGGCAGGCATCAGCTGCATCAGGCCGCTGGCGCCAACGCTGGAGCGGGCGTCTTCCATGAATGCGCTTTCCTGGCGCGTGATGGCGAACACCCAGCTCGAGTGCAGGCCGCGCACCTTGGCTTCGCGCACCAGGGTGTCGCGGTGGGCCATGGGGAAGCGGATGTCCAGGTCGTCCCAGTACTGGGCCTGGCTGATGGTGCGAATGGCCGGGAAGTACCAGCGCATGTCATAGGCAAGGCGTGCCTGGGCGACCATTTCGTCACGATTGAAGTGGCGGCTGACGTGGTACCACTCGCGTCGGCCTTCGACAATCTGGCCGCGGGCGTGGAACTCCAGGGCACGGCGCACGCCGGGGGTATTGCGCACCTTGTTGATTACCTGCTGACTGAGCTGCAATGGCTTGTTGTTCAGCTGGTAGGCGGTCTGTGCCCGGTCGGCGGCGAGGAAGCCATAGAAGTCACGCTCGCGGGCCACGGTCTTGTACAGCAGCGGGATCTGCGGGTTGTTGGGCTGCGCCAGTTCCAGGCTGCGGGCTTGCCAGTACTTCCAACGGTTGCTGCTGGCCAGGTCCTGCGGCAGGCGTTTGCTCAGCTCATAGGCTTCTTCCCAGCGGCCCAGGCGCAGCAGCAGGCGCATGCGCCACTCGCTGACGGTGTTGTCGCGCAGTTCGGGGTCGTAACGGGTCATGAGGTCCAGCGCGCGCGGGTCATAGCGACGTGCAAGCGTGAGGCCGATCTCGCGGGCGATGGCGACCTTCTCGTCGCGGGAGAAGTGCATGCGCTGGGCGTAGTCATCGAGCAGCGCCATGGCTTGCTCGGGATCCTGGCGTGCCAGGCGGCGCAGGCCGAGGCTGACCACGTCGGACATGGCTTCGTTGACCGGGGTGAAGCGCGAAGGCTGGTTGAGCAGTTCGGGCTTCTGCGCCACATCGATCAGCAGCTTGCCCTGGGGAGCCAGAGTGGTGAGGGTCTTCACCAGGTTGTTGGCCAGCCCGTAGTTGCGGGCCTGGGCCGCCAATTTGGCGCGCTGCCAGCGTTTGGCCTCGGTCAGTTGCCCCTCGGCTGCCCACATGGCGAACAGCGTATCGCAGGCCTCTGGTTGCGATTTGCCGACGTTCCATAGCTTGTCTGCCGTGGCGAAGCCCTGGGCGCGCTGGCCGTGGCTCAGCTGGTACTGGCCGTTGAGGCAGTCCAGCTCGGTGAAGTTGAGCTTGGGGTCGTAGTATTTGACGAAGGTGTTCCATTCGCCGCGTTCGGCCAGCCAGCGCAACCAGCGCAGTTTCATCCAGTTGGCCTGGGGCAGGTCGCCGTGGGCGGCGAGGAAGCCTTCGATTTCCTCGTTGCTGGCGCTTTTCAGCCGGGCAGTGAGCTCGTCATATGTGAGGTAGGGCGTCAGCGGGTAGTCGCGCAGTGCTTGCGCGTAACGCAGGTAGGGGCCTTTGTCGCCTTTGGCCAGGGCGCGCTTGGCCTCGTCGTAGTACTGGCGCTGCTGGGTGAGGTCGGCGGCCTGTGCGGCACTCGCAGCGGTTGCGGTGAGCAATAGGCAGGAAGCAATGTGTAACAGGCGGCTGCGCATGATACGTCCGGGCAGTTGAACCATTAGAGAGTGACGGCGGAGCCAGCACTGTTGGGTATTACTGCCTAGCTTAGCCGTTTGCCGTGGGCCGGTGAAAGCACTGTGCTTGTATCGAGTTGTTATCCGACGCGGTGCTGCTGGCAACGCGGTTTTAATGCCCTGCGCAGGCAAGTCGGGTAGAATGCGCGCCCAGTTTTTGGAGATGATCATGACCCTGCTCAAATTCAGCGATGTGTCCCTCGCATTCGGCGCCATGCCGTTGCTGGACAAGGTTTCCTGGCAGATCGCCCGTGGTGAGCGGGTGTGCATCATCGGCCGCAACGGTACAGGCAAGTCGAGCATGCTGCGCCTGATCAAGGGCGAGCAGAAGGCCGACGATGGCGATATCTGGCGCGCCCCGGGCCTCAAGATCGGCGAGCTGCCGCAGGAACTGCCGGTGGCCGACGAACGCACGGTGTTCGATGTGGTGGCCGCTGGCCTGGATGGCGTGGGCGAGCTGCTGGCCGAATACCACCACCTGAGCCTGAACATCCACACTGCCGAAGACCTGGACAAGCTGATGCACGTTCAGCACGAGCTGGAAGCTCGCGATGGCTGGCGCCTGCAGCAGGTGGTCGAGAGCACCCTCAGCCGCCTGCAACTGCCGGCCGACAAGACCCTGGCCGAGCTGTCCGGTGGCTGGCGCCGCCGTGTACTGCTGGCCCAGGCGCTGGTATCCGAACCGGACCTGCTGCTGCTCGACGAGCCCACCAACCACCTGGACATCGGCGCCATCGCCTGGCTGGAAGAGGCCTTGAGCAGCTTCAACGGTGCAGTGCTGTTCATCACCCACGACCGTTCATTCCTGCAGAACCTGGCGACGCGCATCCTGGAACTGGACCGTGGTGGCCTGATCGACTGGAACGGCGACTATGCCAGCTTCCTGGTGCACAAGGAGGCCGAACTGGCTGCCGAGGCGACCGCCAACGCGCTGTTCGACAAGCGCCTGGCCCAGGAAGAAGTGTGGATCCGCCAGGGCATCAAGGCGCGGCGTACCCGTAACGAAGGTCGCGTGCGCGCGCTCAAGGCGCTGCGCGTGGAGCGTGGCGAGCGCCGCGAGCGTCAGGGTAAGGCGAACATCCAGATCGAAGTGGCGGACAAGTCCGGCAAGCAAGTGATGTTGCTGGAAGACGTCAGCTTCGCGCACCAGGGCGGGCCGAAGCTGGTCAAGGACTTCTCCATGGTGCTGCAGCGCCAGGACCGTATCGGCCTGCTCGGCGCCAACGGCACCGGCAAGACCACCTTGCTCAAGCTGATGCTGGGTGATCTGCAACCGACAGCGGGCAAGGTCGAGATCGGCACCAAGCTGGAAGTGGCCTACTTCGACCAGATGCGTCACCAGCTCGATCTGGAAAAGACCGTTATCGATAACCTGGCCGAAGGCCGCGACTTCATCGAAATCGATGGCCAGAGCCGCCATGTGCTCAGCTACCTCGGTGATTTCCTGTTCAGCCCTCAGCGTGCCCGTACCCCGGTCAAGGCGTTGTCCGGTGGTGAGCGTGCCCGCCTGCTGCTGGCCAAGCTGTTCAGCAAACCCGCCAACCTGCTGGTGCTGGACGAGCCGACCAACGACCTGGACGTGGAAACCCTCGAGCTGCTCGAAGAGGTGCTGTCGAACTACAAAGGCACTGTCCTGATGGTCAGTCACGACCGGGCTTTCCTCGATAACGTGGTCACCAGCACCCTGGTGTTCGAAGGTGAAGGGCGCGTGCGCGAGTACGTGGGCGGCTACGAAGACTGGATTCGCCAGGGTGGTTCGCCGAAGTTGCTGGGCGTGACCGAAAGCAAGGGCGGTAAGTCCGAGCTCAACAGTGCGGTGGTCGAGAAGGTGGCGGAGCCAGTGGCCCCCGCACCGGTTGCTGCGGCCCCCGACGCGTCGAAGAAAAAGCTCAGCTACAAGCTGCAGCGTGAGCTGGAGATGCTGCCAGGGCAAATCGACGAGGTGGAGCAGCGCATGGCTAAGGCGCAGGAGGAAGTGAACGCTGCGGGCTTCTATCAGCGGCCGATTGCCGAGACTTCGGCGGTGCTGGCCAAGATCGAGGCGTTGCAGGGTGAGCTGGATGCGCTGGTGGAGCGGTGGGCTGAGCTGGAAGGCTGACATCATCGCAGGGCAAGTTGGATAACCGCACCGCAGCTCCCGCAGCCATCAAGGTTTTGTGGGAGCGGCGGTGCGGCGATCCGACTTGTCCCGCGATCAAGACATCATTATTCCTTTTTCAACAGGCGTACTGCCAATACATCGCACGGCGCGCCATGCAGCACATCGTTGGCGGTGCTGCCCAGCAGCAGCGCCAGGCCATGCCGGCCATGGCTGCCCACCACGATCAGGTCGCACTTCTGGTCTTTCGCCAATTGGTGAATTTCCTGGCGTGGCTGGCCGTAGGTGAGGTGCAAATCGCCGCGGTTGATGTCCGGGTACTTGTTGAACAGGCGCTCCATGCGCTCCTTGGCCTGATCGAACTGTTGCTGCTGCAGCTGCGAGAGGTCCATGGGCACGTCACCACCAAAGGCCATGGCCATGGGTTCGACGATATGCACCAGGGAGACCTTCGCGCCGCTGCCCAGGGCGATCGCTTTGGCGCGCTTGATCACCGGGTCGCATTCTTCGGTCAGGTCGACGGCGACCAGAAGATGTTCGTAGGACATGAGCTGTACTCCTGACAATCGCGATAGAAGAAGTATGGTCGCTTTCACGCGGGTCGTCCGTGAAGCTGAGTAACCCGCTCATTTGCAACGCTTTATAAGGTCTACAGATATGACGGTATGGCTGGTGGTGTCAATCCTTGCGCTGATTCTCAGCCCGCTCGCCTGGTTGCGTCCCTCGCGCAAGCAGAGCCGGCAGATGAATCTGCGCCTGGAGGGGCGACGCATGGGCCTGGCCATGCAGCTGGCGCCGCAAGAGTGGCCGCACTGGCTGGAAAAACAGCCCCCCAGTCCATGCCCGCAGTACCATCGGGCACGGCGCAAGGGGCACGACGACAGCTGGTGCTACTGGCAGGTCAGCACGGGCGTCTGGTGGAACCGTTACCGCGAGCCCTGCGAGGATTCGCGGTTGCTCGAGGCCTTCGCCGGGTTGCCGGAAAGCGTCTACAAGATCGAGGCCGATACCCAGATGGTCGCCCTGTTCTGGGGTGAGCGTGGCGAAGATTCTGTTTTGCAGGATATTGCCAAGGTGCTCGAAACCCTCGCCTGATCCCTTCTCATCAACGACAAAGCGGCGCGCAGGAACCGGAAGGCTCCTGCGCGCCGCTTTGCGTTCTGCTGCGCAGAAAAGGCCAGGCAGGCCGGGAACACGTTGAACACCTGCCAGTGTAGCCAGTGTTGGCGAGTGTGTTTAAGAAAATGCAGTCGTTAGCACTTGCCCATGGTCTATCGCTGACATGAATGGTCGGCGATCACTGTCATCATGCTTCATGCCTGCAGCGTACAAAATGACTGGAAAGTCGCGTTTTCAAGGTGCTTGAGAGCATTTGACAACGCCGATCTTTTCGGAGAATGTGTGCACACCCAAATCAAACGGGCGTATGAATTGAGCGTTTGTATGTCAGATCGCTCTTACAGAACCCCGATTAGCGCGCCGACGGGTGTGCCTGCGGCAAGACACCGGCAGACCGGCTCTTGCGCCAGCGATCGGCGTGTACAGTTCAGCTTCCATATCGTGGAGATCAGTTGATGATTTACGAAGGTAAAGCCATCACGGTTAAGGCTCTTGAAAGCGGCATCGTCGAACTGAAGTTCGACCTCAAGGGTGAGTCCGTCAACAAGTTCAACCGCCTCACTCTGAACGAGCTGCGCGAGGCCGTCGACGCCATCAAGGCCGACGCTTCGGTCAAGGGCGTGATCGTCAGCAGTGGCAAGGACGTGTTCATCGTCGGCGCCGACATCACCGAGTTTGTCGATAATTTCAAGCTGCCCGAGGCCGAGCTGGTTGCCGGCAACCTGGAAGCCAACCGTATCTTCAACGCCTTCGAAGACCTCGAAGTGCCGACGGTTGCCGCCATCAACGGCATCGCCCTGGGCGGTGGCCTGGAGATGTGCCTGGCCGCCGATTACCGAATCATGTCCAGCACTGCCAAGATCGGCCTGCCGGAAGTCAAACTGGGCATCTACCCAGGCTTTGGCGGCACCGTGCGCCTGCCGCGCCTGGTCGGCTCGGACAACGCCATCGAGTGGATCGCTTCGGGCAAGGAAAACCGTGCCGAAGACGCCCTGAAAGTCGGCGCCGTCGATGCCGTGGTTACCCCTGAGCTGCTGCAGGCGGGTGCACTGGACCTGATCAAGCGCGCCATCAGCGGCGAGCTGGACTACAAGGCCAAGCGCCAGCCCAAGCTGGAGAAGCTCAAGCTCAACGCCATCGAACAGATGATGGCCTTCGAGACTGCCAAGGGCTTCGTCGCAGGCCAGGCCGGCCCGAACTACCCGGCGCCGGTCGAAGCCATCAAGAGCATCCAGAAAGCCGCCAACTTCGGCCGTGACAAGGCGCTGGAAGTCGAGGCTGCGGGCTTCGCCAAGCTGGCCAAGACCTCGGTTGCCGAGAGCCTGATCGGCCTGTTCCTGAATGACCAGGAGCTCAAGCGCAAGGCCAAGGCCCATGACGAGATCGCCCACGACGTGAAGCAGGCCGCCGTACTCGGCGCCGGCATCATGGGCGGCGGCATCGCCTACCAGTCGGCCGTCAAGGGCACGCCGATCCTGATGAAGGACATCCGCGAGGAAGCCATCCAGCTGGGCCTGAACGAGGCGTCCAAGCTGCTCGGCAAGCGCGTCGAGAAAGGCCGCCTCACCCCTGCGAAGATGGCCGAAGCGCTCAACGCCATTCGCCCGACCCTGTCGTATGGCGATTTCGCCAACGTCGATATCGTGGTCGAGGCCGTGGTCGAGAACCCGAAGGTCAAGCAAGCGGTCTTGGCCGAGGTGGAAGGGCAGGTGAAAGAGGACGCCATCCTGGCCTCCAACACCTCGACCATCTCGATCAACCTGCTGGCCAAGGCACTCAAGCGCCCAGAGAACTTCGTCGGCATGCACTTCTTCAACCCGGTGCACATGATGCCGCTGGTCGAAGTCATCCGTGGCGAGAAGTCCAGTGAAGTGGCCGTTGCCACCACCGTGGCCTACGCCAAGAAAATGGGCAAGAACCCGATCGTGGTCAATGACTGCCCGGGCTTCCTGGTCAACCGCGTGCTGTTCCCGTACTTCGGCGGCTTCGCCAAGCTGGTCAGCGCCGGTGTCGACTTTGTGCGCATCGACAAGGTCATGGAAAAGTTCGGCTGGCCGATGGGCCCGGCCTACCTGATGGACGTGGTCGGGATCGACACCGGCCACCATGGCCGTGACGTAATGGCTGAAGGCTTCCCGGACCGCATGAAGGACGATCGTCGCTCTGCCGTCGATGCGCTGTACGAGGCCAACCGCCTGGGCCAGAAGAACGGCAAGGGCTTCTACGCCTACGAGACCGACAAGCGCGGCAAGCCGAAGAAAGTCTTCGATGCCGACGTGCTCGACGTGCTCAAGCCGGTCGTTTTCGAACAGCGTGAGGTTACCGACGAAGACATCATCAATTGGATGATGGTCCCGCTGTGCCTGGAGACCGTGCGCTGCCTGGAAGACGGCATCGTCGAAACCGCCGCCGAAGCCGATATGGGCCTGGTCTACGGCATCGGTTTCCCTCCTTTCCGCGGTGGCGCGCTGCGCTACATCGATTCGATCGGGGTCGCCGAGTTCGTCGCACTGGCCGACAAGTACGCCGACCTGGGGCCGCTGTACCACCCCACCGCGAAGCTGCGCGAAATGGCCAAGAGCGGCCAGCGCTTCTTCAACTGAGCGCCCAACGAGCTAGAGCGAGAATACTGATATGAGCCTGAATCCAAGAGACGTGGTGATTGTCGACTTCGGTCGCACGCCGATGGGCCGCTCCAAGGGTGGCATGCACCGCAACACCCGCGCCGAAGACATGTCCGCGCACCTGATCAGCAAGCTGCTGGAGCGCAACGACAAGGTCGACCCGAAAGAAGTCGAGGACGTGATCTGGGGCTGCGTCAACCAGACCCTGGAGCAGGGCTGGAACATCGCGCGCATGGCGTCGCTGATGACCCAGATCCCGCACACCTCTGCCGCGCAAACCGTCAGCCGCCTGTGCGGCTCGTCGATGAGCGCGCTGCACACCGCCGCCCAGGCGATCATGACCGGCAACGGTGACGTGTTCGTCATCGGCGGTGTCGAGCACATGGGCCACGTCAGCATGATGCACGGCGTGGACCCGAACCCGCACATGTCCCTGCACGCCGCCAAGGCCTCCGGGATGATGGGCCTGACTGCCGAGATGCTGGGCAAGATGCACGGCATCAGCCGTGAGCAACAGGACCTGTTCGGCGTGCGTTCGCACCAGCTCGCCCACAAGGCGACGGTGGAAGGCAAGTTCAAGGACGAGATCATCCCGATGCAGGGCTATGACGAGAACGGCTTCCTGAAGGTCTTCGACTTCGACGAGACCATTCGCCCGGAAACCACCCTCGAAGGCCTGGCATCGCTCAAGCCGGCCTTCAACCCGAAAGGGGGCACCGTCACCGCCGGTACTTCGTCGCAGATCACCGACGGCGCTTCGTGCATGATCGTCATGTCCGGCCAGCGCGCCATGGACCTGGGCATCCAGCCGCTGGCGGTGATCCGCTCGATGGCGGTGGCGGGCGTGGACCCGGCCATCATGGGTTACGGCCCGGTGCCTTCGACGCAGAAAGCCCTCAAGCGCGCCGGCCTGAGCATGGCCGACATCGACTTCATCGAGCTCAACGAAGCCTTCGCTGCACAGGCCCTGCCAGTGCTGAAAGATCTGAAAGTGCTCGACAAGATGGATGAGAAGGTTAACCTGCACGGCGGCGCCATCGCTTTGGGCCACCCGTTCGGTTGCTCGGGTGCGCGAATTTCCGGCACCCTGCTCAACGTAATGAAGCAGAATGGCGGCACGCTCGGCGTGGCGACCATGTGCGTCGGCCTGGGCCAAGGCATCACCACTGTCTTCGAACGCGTCTGATCGCGTTGCAAGGCAGCAACCGGGGCCCTGTGCCCCGGTTTTTGTTTTTTACAGGATTTGTTCAAGAGGCAGGGCGACATGCAGATACAACCCGGTGTGTACCGGCACTACAAGGGCCCCGAGTATCGTGTGTTCGGCGCTGCGCGCCACTCCGAGACCGAGGAGTGGGTGGTGTTCTACCAGGCCCTGTACGGCGAATTCGGCCTATGGGTGAGGCCGCTTTCGATGTTCCTGGAGTCGGTCGAGGTTGACGGCGAGCAGGTGCCACGCTTTGCTTTGGTCGAGGCCGAAGAAGGGCTGTCCGGGTTGCTGGCCAAGGCCGACGACTGAGCGTTCGCGCTTGACCTCACTGTTTTGCCACTATATATAGCGGTGCCGCGTCTGGCACCTGACGCGTTTTTCATCTTCAGATTCAGGAATACTCCGATCCATGGGCAAATCGCTGGTCATTGTGGAATCCCCGGCCAAGGCCAAGACCATCAACAAGTACCTGGGCAACCAGTACGTGGTGAAGTCGAGTATCGGCCATATCCGCGACCTTCCCACCAGCGGTTCCGCCAGTGCGAGCAAGGAGCCGGCGGCCAAGCGTGGCAAGGCCGCAGCTGAGGCTCCGGCACTGTCGCCCAAGGAAAAGGCCCGCCGCACGCTGGTGGCACGCATGGGCGTCGACCCTGAGGCCGGCTGGAAAGCCAAGTACGAGATCCTTCCCGGCAAGGAGAAGGTGATCGAAGAGCTGCGCCGCCTGGCCAAGGATGCCGACACCATCTATCTCGCAACCGACTTGGATCGCGAGGGGGAAGCCATTGCCTGGCACCTGCGCGAAGCCATCGGTGGTGATGACAGCCGCTACAAGCGTGTGGTGTTCAACGAAATTACCAAGAAAGCCATCCAGGAAGCGTTCTCGCAGCCGGGCGAGCTCGATATCGATCGGGTCAATGCCCAGCAGGCGCGTCGCTTCCTCGATCGCGTGGTTGGTTACATGGTTTCGCCGTTATTGTGGGCCAAGATCGCCCGTGGCCTGTCCGCTGGCCGAGTGCAGTCGGTGGCGGTGAAGCTGGTCGTCGAGCGTGAGCGCGAGATCCGTGCGTTCAACCCGGAAGAGTACTGGGAAGTCCACGCCGACCTGGGCACCGCCAAGAACGCCAAGGTGCGCTTCGAAGTGGCGCGCGAGAAGGGCGAAGCCTTCAAGCCGCTCAACGAAGCCCAGGCCATGGCCGCCCTGGAGAAACTCAAGGCGTCGAGCTACAGCGTCAGCAAGCGCGAAGACCGGCCGACCAGCAGCAAGCCCTCGGCACCGTTCATCACCTCCACCCTGCAGCAAGCCGCGAGCAATCGCCTGGGCTATGGGGTGAAGAAAACCATGATGATGGCCCAGCGTCTGTATGAAGCCGGTTACATCACTTACATGCGTACCGACTCGACCAACCTGTCGGTCGATGCCGTGGAAATGGCGCGTAGCTACATCGAGAAAGAGTTCGGCAAGCAGTACCTGCCGGCCGCGCCCATCGTCTATGGCAGCAAGGAAGGGGCCCAGGAAGCGCACGAGGCGATTCGCCCGTCCGACGTCAACACCCACCCGACCAAGCTCACCGGTATGGAGCGTGATGCCGAGCGCCTGTACGAACTGATCTGGCGCCAGTTCCTGGCCTGCCAGATGCCGCCGGCGCAGTATTTGTCCACCAGCGTTACCGTGGCGGCTGGCGATTTCGAGCTGCGCGCCAAGGGCCGCATCCTCAAGTTCGACGGTTACACCCGCGTCTTGCCGCAGCAGAGCAAGCCAGGTGAAGACGACGTTCTGCCAGACATGGCGCAGGGCGAAGCGCTCAAGCTGATCCAGATCGACCCTAGCCAGCACTTCACCAAGCCGCCGGCGCGCTTCACCGAAGCCAGCCTGGTCAAGGAAATGGAAAAGCGCGGTATCGGCCGACCATCGACCTATGCCGCGATCATTTCGACTATCCAGGATCGCGGCTATGTGACCCTGCACAACCGCCGCTTCTACTCCGAGAAGATGGGCGACATCGTCACTGAGCGCCTGTCGGAGAGTTTCTCCAACCTGATGGACTACGGCTTCACCGCGGGCATGGAAGAGAACCTCGACGACGTAGCCCAGGGCGAGCGTGACTGGAAGAACGTGCTGGACGAGTTCTACGGTGACTTCAGCAAGAAGCTGCAGACCGCCGAGTCTACCGAGCATGGCATGCGTGCCAACCAGCCGACCCCAACCAATATCGAGTGCAAGGAATGTGGGCGGCCAATGATGATCCGCACGGCCTCCACCGGCGTATTCCTGGGTTGCTCGGGTTATAGCCTGCCACCCAAAGAGCGTTGCAAGGCCACTGTGAACCTGGTGCCGGGCGACGAGATCGCTGCCGACGACGAAGGTGAGTCCGAGTCGCTGGTATTGCGTGGCAAGCATCGCTGCCCGATCTGCTCGACCGCCATGGACGCCTACCTGCTCGACGAGAAGCGCAAGCTGCACATCTGCGGTAACAACCCAGATTGCGTCGGCTACGAGATCGAAGAGGGCAGCTACCGCATCAAGGGTTATGAAGGGCCGAGCCTGGAATGCGACAAGTGCGGCAGCGAGATGCAGCTCAAGACCGGCCGTTTCGGCAAGTTCTTCGGTTGCACCAATGCTACGTGCAAAAACACCCGCAAGCTGCTCAAAAGCGGCGAGGCGGCGCCACCGAAGATGGACAAGGTGGACATGCCCGAGCTCAAGTGCGAGAAGGTCGACGACACCTATGTGTTGCGTGACGGTGCCTCGGGTCTGTTCCTGGCCGCCAGCCAGTTCCCCAAGAACCGCGAAACCCGTGCGCCGCTGGTGCTGGAAATCGTGCCGCACAAGCACGAGATCGATCCGAAATACCACTTCCTCTGCGAAGCGCCGCAGAAGGACCCTGAAGGCCGCCCGGCGGTGATCCGCTACAGCCGCAAGACCAAGGAGCAGTACGTTCAGTCTGAAGTCGACGGTAAGCCGACTGGCTGGAAGGCGTTCTACGACGGCAAGGCGTGGAAGGTCGAAGACAAGCGCTGATCGTTCAGGGCTTTGACCGGGGCCGCTTAGCCCCCATTGCCGGCAAACCGGCGATGGGGGCTAAGCGGCCCCACTCATTTGATGACAAGCAAAGCGCAATCCCTGAAACTGCATGCAATCGCCTTGCAGCCTTCAGGAGGTCACCCGACATGGCCCAGGAACTCTACACCCGCACCAATCAGAAACTGTTCTTTGCCGGCCTAGCGCTGGAGTCCATGGCCAAGGCCTCTGCAAGCGGTGCCATGAACGCCCAGGGGTTGGTCCAGGCCGAGCGCGAAGCAGCGTTGTTCCACCTGTATGGTGCGCTGCTGGGCTTGTGCCATGAGATCGCTGGTTTCTACCGCTTGCCGCAAGCGGCTGCGGCACGGGCCGAGCTGCTGCTCAACGATGAGATGCTGCAGAGCGTGGCAATTCCGGAGATGGCAGAGATGCTGGAGCTGGCACGGCAGCCGGAAACCTGGCTGGCTCGCCTGCTTGCAGCTTATGCCGATTTGTTCCGACCGCCGGTCGCGAAGAAAAGCGCGAAAACCGATGTTACCCAGCCATTGATCCAGGCGATCAATCTGGATGAGGCCGAGCCGCTAGAGCTTTCGCAAGCAGAGCTTGAGGCCTGGCGGAAGAACCTGAAGGACTTGGTGAGACGATTCCGCGACGCGCTGAGTGAGTGCTGACAGCAATCATGGCTGATACACTATCGGCCTTTCGTGCAAAGCAGGCCCCAAGTATGTCAACGTCCTTTCTAGAAATTGTCGAGTTGCCTGACGGCCGGATCGAGCTGCGCCGCGCCGAGGATGAAGGTTCCCTGGTAACCCTGGATTTCTCCGAGGATGCCAAGGCATTCCTGCAAGGACAGCATGTGGAAGTGGCCAAGGCCATGCTCAGCGTCGGTGTGCAAATGGCCGGTCGCTTGGTAGAGGGCGATTTCGAGCGTGAAGAGGGGCCACGAGTCCTTCACTGAGCCACGCTAGAGGCTCACGGCTACAAACAGATGACAGGCAAAGCCTGAACATCAGCCAAGGCGGATGTTCAGGCTTTGTGCTTTTCCGCTGGCAGCGGCGCGCAGCAGCTGTTGCCGAGCGCTGTTGCTCACGCTGCCCAGCCAGCTGACGACGGTATGGCTGTGCCCCAGGCGTAATGCTTCGCAAGCCAGCTGCAGGGCGTTCTGGTTGCTGCCCGGTTGAAGCAGCAGGATGCGTTCACGGTTGAGGCCGGCATCGCGCAGCCATGCTTGCGTGAGGCTGGTAGGCGGGGCGATCAAGGTGAGCCAGCGGCTGTCGTCCTCTTCGCTGAGTTCGCGCAAAACAGGCGCCAACAGGCTTTGGCAATGGCCGGGGGCGCCGCGCAGGGCCAGTTCACTGAACAACTCGGGTTGGTTGCTTTTGCGTGGCTGTTCGCGGGCCTTGAAACCCGGCAAAACCGGATTGGCGAAAAATGCCTCGAACAGTGGCAACTGGACTTGTTGCGGTGCAGGGATGAACGGCTGCATGACGCCTCCTCGATCAGCGGCGCAGAACGCCAACGCTCAAGCCCTCAATCACCAGTTCCTGTTCTTTCAGGTCGACTTCGATAGGGGCGAATTCCGGGTTCTCAGCAATCAGCCAGACCTTGCTGCCTTCACGCTGGAAGCGCTTGACGGTTACTTCGTCGCCGATGCGCGCGACCACCACCTGGCCGTTGCGGGCCTCGCGGGTGGTGTGCACGGCGAGCAGGTCGCCGTCGAGGATGCCGATGTCCTTCATGCTCATGCCGTGCACGCGCAGCAGGTAGTCGGCGCGGGGGTGGAAGAATGCAGGGTTGATGCTGCAGGAGTCTTCGATGTGCTGTTCAGCGAGGATCGGTGCCCCTGCGGCGACACGGCCAATGATCGGCAGGCCGTTCTCTTCGGCCTTGGCTTCCAGGCCAGGGATGCGGATGCCGCGCGAGGCGCCGGGGGTCATCTCGATGGCGCCCTTGCGCGCCAGTGCCTTGAGGTGTTCCTCGGCCGCATTGGGTGACTTGAAGCCCAGTTCCTGAGCGATCTCGGCACGGGTCGGAGGGAAGCCGTTGTCTTCGAGGCAGCGTTTGATGAAAGCCAGGATCTCGGCTTGGCGTGGCGTGAGTTTCAGCATGGGCGAGGACTCTGTCTTTTTATACAGTGACTGGGATTATATACAGTGGGTTGCGAGCTGCAAGCTGCAAGCTGCAAGAAAGATCAAAAGCCCCGCGCATCTTGTCGCTTGCAGCTTGTGACTTGGCGCTTTTAAATGGCGACTGCCCAGTCACCGAGCCTTGACATCAGCAGGCCTGAAACGTATGTTTCAAACAACTGTTTGTCAGGCGGAGTAGTCATGGCCCAATCGGAAACCGTTGAACGCATCCTCGATGCGGCGGAGCAGCTGTTCGCGGAGCGCGGGTTCGCAGAAACCTCATTGCGGCTGATCACCAGCAAGGCGGGGGTCAACCTGGCGGCGGTGAACTATCACTTCGGTTCGAAGAAGGCCCTGATCCAGGCGGTATTCTCGCGTTTCCTCGGGCCGTTCTGCGCCAGCCTCGAACGTGAGCTGGAGCGCCACCAGGCGCGCCCCGAGCACAAGGCTTCGCTTGAAGAACTGCTGGAGATGCTGGTCGAGCAGGCCCTTGCGGTCCAGCCGCGCAGCAACAACGACCTGTCCATCTTCATGCGCCTGCTGGGCCTGGCTTTCAGCCAGAGCCAGGGTCACCTGCGGCGCTACCTGGAAGACATGTACGGCAAGGTGTTCCGCCGCTACATGCTGCTGGTCAACGAGGCCGCCCCGCGCATTCCTCCGCTGGAGCTGTTCTGGCGTGTGCATTTCATGCTGGGGGCCGCGGCGTTCAGCATGTCCGGGATCAAGGCCCTGCGCGCCATCGCCGAGACCGACTTCGGCATCAATACCTCGATCGAGCAGGTGATGCGCCTGATGGTGCCGTTCCTGGCAGCCGGCATGCGCGCTGACACGGGCGTCACCGACGAGGCCATGGCTGCCGCGCAGCTGCGTCCACGCAGCAAAGCCAGCGCCGCGGCCAAGGCCTGACACACTGGGCGGAGCAGGGCGCTTCAGATAAGCTAGCGCCATGCCCGACCTCGATTTCCTGCACATTTCCCTCGCTGATCAATGCCTCTATGGCTTCGCCCATGGCGTGCTGCTGTTGCGCCTGCCGATCTCCACGGCGCGCAATGGCGCGGGGGAGCGCAAAGGCTCCGGGTGCACGCCTCGTGGCCTGCATCAGGTGCGCGCCAGGATCGGTAGCGGCCTGCCACAGGGCGCAGTGCTCAGCAGCCGGCGCTGGACCGGTGAGGTCTGGTCGCCGGCGCTGCAAGCGCAGTTTCCCGATCGTGACTGGATCCTCACGCGCATCCTCTGGCTCAGTGGCTGCGAACCGGGGTACAACCGGCTGGGTCCGGTCGATACCTTCCAGCGTTACATCTATCTGCATGGCACACCCGACACTGAACCTATGGGCATTGCGCTGTCCCATGGCTGTGTACGCCTGCGCAACGACGATTTGCTTGCCTTGTTCGATCGCGTACCCGCCCATTGCCCGGTACGGATAGACGAGGCCGCTTGCCCGCACTGGGCCTCCCTGAATCTTCAATGAAGGACTCGCTATGACCGCCAGCCTGCAAGGCTCTCTGATGGTAGATATCGCCGGCAAATGGCTGACCGCCGAAGACCGCCATCTGCTGCGCCAGCCCGAAGTGGCCGGCTTGATCATCTTCGCCCGCAATATCGACAGCCCGCGCCAGGTGCGCGAACTGTGCGCGTCGATCCGTGCCATCCGCCCCGAGCTCATCCTTGCCGTGGACCAGGAAGGCGGCCGGGTGCAGCGCCTGCGTCAAGGCTTCGTGCGCCTGCCGGCCATGCGCGCGATCGCCGACAACGACAACGCCGAGTACCTGGCCGAACAATGTGGTTGGTTGATGGCGACCGAAGTACTGGCGGTTGGCCTGGACCTGAGCTTCGCGCCGGTGCTCGACCTCGACCACCAGCGCAGCGCCGTAGTGGGCAGCCGGGCCTTTGAAGGTAACCCCGAGCGTGCCACGCAATTGGCCGGGGCCTTCATCCGTGGCATGAATGCCGCCGGCATGGCTGCCTGCGGCAAGCACTTCCCCGGGCACGGCTGGGCCGAGGCCGACTCCCACGTTGCCATCCCGGTCGATGAGCGCAGCCTGGAGCAACTGCGCGCCGCGGACCTGGTGCCGTTCAGCCGCCTCAGCGGCCAGTTGGCGGCAGTGATGCCGGCCCACGTCATCTACCCGCAGGTCGACAACCAGCCGGCTGGCTTTTCGCGCCGCTGGTTGCAGGACATCCTGCGTGGCGAGATGGGCTTCGATGGGGTGATCTTCAGCGATGACCTGTCGATGGCTGGCGCTCACGTGGTGGGCGATGCCGCCAGCCGTATCGAAGCCGCGTTGAGCGCCGGTTGCGACATGGGCCTGGTGTGCAATGACCGGGCGGCAGCGGAGCTGGCTCTGAGCGCAGCGCAGCGCATGAAGGTCAAGCCGTCGCCGCGCATCGCGCGCATGCGCGGGCAGGGCTTCGCGTGCACCGATTACCGCCAGCAGCCGCGTTGGCTGGAGGCGCTGGGTGCGTTGAAAGAGGCGCAGTTGGTCGACTGACCTTACCGGCCTCTTCGCGGGTGAACCCACACCCACAGGTAAAGTGTCTAGTTCAAGGGTTGTGGGAGCGGGTTTACCCGCGAAGAGGCCGGCACTGACTTACCCGGTTCAACGGCCGCGCTTGCCTGGCAGCGGTGCAAACAGCGCGTCAATCTCCTCATCCCCCAACCGCCACTGCCCGGCCTGGCCACCATCGAGCAGCCCGGCCGCCAGCGCCGCCTTCTCCTGCTGCAGTTGCTGGATCTTCTCTTCAACCGTGCCCCGAGTGATCAGCTTGAACACGAACACCGGCTTGTCCTGGCCGATGCGATAGGCGCGGTCGGTGGCCTGGTTTTCGCTGGCCGGGTTCCACCACGGGTCGTAGTGGATCACGGTATCGGCTGCGGTCAGGTTCAGGCCGGTGCCGCCGGCCTTGAGGCTGATCAGGAACACCTCGCTGTCGCCGTTCTGGAACTGCTGCACCGGGGCGCGGCGATCACGGGTGTCGCCGGTCAGCAGGCTGTAGCGGATGCCGCGCTTCTCCAGCTCGAACTCGATCAGCGCCAGCATCGAGGTGAACTGCGAGAACAGCAGGACCTTGCGCCCCTCACTGAGCAACTCCTCGAGCATCTCCAGCAGGCTGCCCAGCTTGCCCTTGTCGGCAAAGTTGCCCTTGCTTTCGGTGCCCTGGACCAGGCGCAAGTCGCAGCACACCTGGCGCAGCTTGAGCAGGGCGTCGAGGATGATGATCTGGCTACGCGCCGCGCCGTTACGGGCGATCTCGTCGCGGACCTTCTTGTCCATCGCCACCCTGACCGCCTCGTAGGTGTCGCGTTGGGCGTCACTGAGCTCGACCCAGTGGATCATCTCGGTCTTGGCCGGCAGCTCGGTGGCCACCTGTTCCTTGGTGCGGCGCAGCAGGAACGGGCGGATGCGGCTGGCCAGGTGGGTCATGCGCTCGGTGTCGCCGTGGCGCTCGATCGGGGTGCGGTAGTCCTGGGTAAAGCGCTTGCTGTCGCCCAGCCAGCCGGGCATCAGGAAATGGAACAGCGACCACAGCTCACCCAGGTTGTTTTCCATGGGCGTGCCGGTGAGGCACAGCCGCTGGGTGGCCTGCAATTCGCGCACGGCCTGGGCCGCCTTGCTGGTGCTGCTCTTGATGTTCTGCGCCTCGTCCAGCACCAGCAGGTGCCAGGGCTGTGGCTTGAGGTGCTCAAGGTCGCGGGGTACCAGCGCGTAGGTGGTCAGCACCAGGTCGTAGTCGCCCAGTGTGGGGAAATGCTTGTTGCGGCCTGGGCCGTGCAGGGCCAGCACCCGTAGCTCGGGGGCGAAGCGCTTGGCTTCGTCGAGCCAGTTGGGCACCAGGCTGGTGGGCATCACCGCCAGGGCTGGATGGGTCAGGCGCCCGGCCTCTTTCTCCAGCAGCAGGTGGGCAAGCGTCTGCAGGGTTTTGCCCAGGCCCATGTCGTCACCGAGAATGGCGCCGGTGCCCATCTCGCGTTGGGCCTGCAGCCAGTTCAGGCCTTGCTGTTGATAGGGGCGCAGGGTTGCATTGAGGCCTTTGGGGGCTTGCACCTGCAGGTCGCGGGCGTCGCGCAGGCGCCGGCCCAGGTCGCGCACCTGGGCGCCACCTTCCCACAGCAGGGGCAGGTGTTCGATGTCGTTCAGGCGCGCTGCGTCAGCGCGCTCCAGGCGCAGGCTCGGGCCGACGGCGTCTTCGTGCAGGTACAGCTCGCCGAGGGTGCCCATCACCGCCTTGATGCGCCCGTAGGGCAGGGCGACGCGCAGGGCAGGGCTGTCGTGGCGGGCGCGGTTGAGGTCGATCAGCAGGTGTTCGTCGTCGCTGCGCCGTGCCAGCTCGCTGGCGCGCAGCAGTTCCGGGCTGCTGCGCAGCAACTGCAGGACGATGGGTAGCAGGCTGTGGCGCTGTCCCTCGACCACGATACCCAGTTCCAGATCGAACCATTCGTGGCCCGGCGCTTCGTCGATGGTGGCGTACCAGTCGTCGACCTCATGCAGGTTGAAGGCGAAGTCGCGGTGCACATCCACTGCCCAGCCGGCTTCGCGCAGGCGCGGCAGGCCCTCGCGGGCAAAGCGCAGCCAGGCTTCGTCATCGGCCAGCTGATACATCTCGCCGGCGCTGTCGGGCAGCGCTTTGCTCTGGCGGGTGGCGGGTTTGAAGCCGGCATCGCGCAACGTATTGCGCAGCGCCTGCTCGGCCTGGGGCTGGCGGCGGATGCGCTGGCTGGTGCTCTCGACCAGGCGGGTCAGCGGCTTGCTGTCGTTGCCACTGGTGCGCAGGCCGTCGTAATCGAACGAGAGCGCTGCGCGGTGTTGCATCTGCCGCTGCATGCGCCCGGTCTTCGGTGTGTAGGCGCTGTATTCGAGGCTGCCGAGGGTCAGGCGCGCGGTGGGCTGGATGTCCTCGATCTGCTCGCTGCGCACCGTCGTGGGCGTCGGTACCTGGCGGTTCAGGGCGTTCAGGCGGTGGCTCAACGGCACGATCAGGTGTTCCGGGACCGTGGGCGCGCTGGCCAGCTGGCTGGCGATGAACGGGTCGAGATCATGCAGCAGTTTGCCGCTCTGTCCCGTTTGCGGGTCTACGTAGTAGAGCGGTTCGAGTGGCAATGCCAGCCAGTGCGCCTTGTCTTCATGGTGCCAGGCGCCGCGGTAGCTGCCATTGTCCAGCCGCACCCAGCGAAAATCGGCATGCAGGTCGGGCCCTGGGGCGAGCGGGGTCTGCTGTTCGCTGTACAGCAGTCGGCCCGTTGCCAGCGCGTACTCGTAAAGGTCCGCACCTTTCTTGCCTTCCAGGCGAGCAATGGGCAGGGCGTAATCCTTGCTCATGGCGTCGATCAGGCGCAGTGTGCGCAGGTCTTCGTCAGTCACATAGCGCGGTGTGTAATAGATCAGCTCCGGCATCGAGCCGGGGCGTGTCAGTTTCAAGCTGCCGTCGGCCTGGCGCGTGCCCTTGAACACGCTGAGCATGCAGCGGCCGTGATCGATACCCAGCAGGTAGTACAGCGAAGGGCCCTTGCGCCTGGCTGGCTCGCTGGCTGGCGCCACCGGTACCTCGAGTGCCTCCACCCAGTGCGCAAGCTCGGGCGGCAAGTCCAGGGACTGCGCCGCGGCTGGCGAGCGGGTGGCCGGGAGCTGTTGATCACCTTCGACATGGTCGGCACCGCGCTCAAGGACGAACAGGGCAGCTGCACAGTGCTTGCAGTTATGGCCTACCGGGCATGAACAGGTGCCGTCACAGGTCAGGCCGTCCTCGGTCATGTCCAGCGTGATCCGCTGGTAATAGACGCGGCCAGCGGAACCATGGCATTCGGCGCGGATGGTCGTGCCGAGGATCGACACGATCTCGCTTCTGCCCTCTTCGGCATACTTCAGGCCGCGCTGCAGTGCCCCGCGGTCGAACGCGAACGTCCAGCCGTCGTGATTACGGACGAGGAACTGCGCATCGCTTTCGCTCACCTCACTGCTCCATCATCTCCGGGTCCGGCAGCGGCATCTTGCGCATGCCGGCAGGCGACACCTTGATCAGCACGGCCAGATGACCGCCGTCGAGGAAGGTCAGCTGGCCAGCCTTCATGTTGCTGTTGCTCTGCTTGAGCTGTTCGCTCTGCAGCACGCTGCCATTGCTGTCGAGCTGGTTGACCCAGAAGTTGGCGTCAACGGCGATGAAACGATCTTCCTTGATGCTCAGGTTGCCTTCGATGGGGAAGTGGCCGAACTGTTCGTTGCCGGCGCTCAGGGCGATGGCCTCGCCGTCCTGCTGCCAGGCTTTGTGCAGCAGCACGGTGTAGTCGGCGGTGGCCTGCAGGCGGGTGATTTCGTCACCCAGCCCGGCCGGGCGCTCGGCGCCTTTTTCCAGGCGTGGCGCGCCGGCGCTCCAGTCTTCCGGGGCGAACGGGCTGGTGATCGCCGGCACGGCGTTCTGCCGCACCAGGATCATTTCCACCTGATAGGGGCCTGCGGCGAAGGCGGTCGGGGCGAACAACGCCAGCAGCAGGGTCAGGGAACGAATGGCACGCATGGAGCTTCCTTAGTTTGGCTGTGGGGTCAGGCGCTCGAACAGCGCCTCCAGTGTATTGAAGCGTTCTTCGGGGCGTTCCATCGGCACCATGAAGCGGAACTGGGTTGCACCTTCGAACTTGTAGCGTTTGGGCTGGCCCTGGATCAGCTTGATCAGGGTCAGCGGGTCGACCGGGGTTTGCGCCTCGAACTCGAGCTTGCCGCCATTGGGGCCGGCATCGACTTTCTTGATGCCGAGCTTTTCCGCCTGCAGCTTGAGCAGGGTCAGGCGCATCAGGTTCTTGCTCGGCTCGGGCAGCAGGCCGAAGCGGTCGATCATCTCGACCTGCAGGTCCTTGAGGCCTTCCTCGTCCGCCGCTGATGCGATGCGTTTGTAGAGGATCAGGCGCGCATGTACATCCGGCAGGTAGTCCTCGGGGATCAACGCCGGCAGGCGCAGGTTGATCTCCGGGCCGCCGCCAAGCGGTTGCTCGAGGTTCGGCTGGTTGCCCTTGCGGATGGCCTTGACCGCGCGCTCGAGCATTTCCATGTACAGGGTGAAACCGACCGCCTGGATCTGCCCGCTCTGGCCGTCGCCCAGCAGCTCGCCGGCGCCGCGGATCTCCAGGTCGTTGGTGGCCAGGACGAAGCCGGCACCCAGGTCCTGGGTGTTGGCGATGGCTTCCAGGCGTTTTTCGGCGTCGGCGCTGATCTGCTGGCGCGGCGGCGTCAGCAGATAGGCGTAGGCCTGGTGGTGGCTGCGGCCAACCCGGCCGCGCAGCTGGTGCAGCTGCGCCAGGCCGAACTTGTCGGCGCGCTCGATGACGATGGTGTTGGCACTGGGCACGTCGATGCCGGTCTCGATGATGGTCGAGGCGATCAGTACGTTGAAACGCTTGTGGTAGAAGTCGCTCATCACCTGTTCGAGTTCGCGCTCGCGCATCTGCCCGTGGCCGATGCCGATACGTGCCTCCGGGACCAGCTCGGCCAGCTCCGCGGCGCACTTCTCGATGGTCTTCACGTCGTTGTGCAGGTAGTACACCTGGCCGCCGCGCAGCAGTTCACGCAGCAGCGCTTCCTTGACCGTGCTCTTGTTCTGCTCCATGACGAAGGTGCGCACCGACAGGCGTCGCGCCGGCGGGGTGGCGATGATCGACAGGTCGCGCATACCCGACACCGCCATGTTCAGCGTGCGTGGGATCGGCGTGGCGGTGAGGGTGAGGATGTCCACCTCGCTGCGCAGGGCCTTGAGCTGTTCCTTCTGGCGCACGCCGAAGCGGTGCTCCTCGTCGATGATCGCCAGGCCCAGGTCCTTGAAGCGCACGTCGTCCTGCAGCAGCTTGTGGGTGCCGATGAGGATGTCGATCTTGCCTTCGGCGAGGTCCGCGGCAGCGGCGCTGACCTCCTTGGCCGACTTGAAGCGGCTCATCACCTCGACCGTCACCGGCCAGTCGGCGAAGCGGTCGCGGAAGCTGTTGTAGTGCTGCTGGGCGAGCAGGGTGGTCGGCACCAGCACCGCCACCTGGCGGCCGCTGTGCACGGCGATGAACGCCGCGCGCATGGCCACCTCGGTCTTGCCGAAGCCGACATCGCCGCACACCAGGCGGTCCATTGGCTTGGCGGCGAGCATGTCCTCGCGCACGGCTTCGATGGCGTTCTGCTGGTCGGGGGTTTCCTCGAACGGGAAGCCGGCGCTGAAGGTGGCGTAGTCGGCGGCCGGGTCGGCGAATGCGTAGCCTTTGCGCGCGGCGCGGCGGGCATAGATGTCGAGCAGTTCGGCGGCGACGTCGCGCACCTGCTCGGCGGCCTTGCGCTTGGCCTTCTGCCAGGTTTCCGAACCCAGCCGGTGCAACGGCGCCAGGGCGTCGTCGCTGCCGGTGTAGCGGGCGATCAGGTGCAGGTTGGCCACCGGCACGTAGAGCTTGGCGCCTTCGGCGTATTCAAGGGTGAGGAACTCGGCGGCCTGGCTGTCGATTTCCAGCGTGGCCAGGCCCAGGTAGCGGCCCACGCCATGGTCGATGTGCACCACCGGCGCGCCTTCGCGCAGCTCGGTGAGGTTCTTGATCACCGCGTCGTTGGCCGCCTCGCCGCGCTTGTCGCGGCGCCGGCGCTGCATCACGCGCTGGCCGAACAAGGGGCTCTCGGCCACCAGGGCAATGGCCGGGTCGTCCAGCAGCAGGCCGTCGTCGAGCGGGGCGATGGTGATCGCCAGGCGCTCGCTGCCAGTGATGAAGTCGGCCCAGCCCTCGACGGTCTGCGGGCGCAGCTTCAGGCGTTCGAGCAGCTCCAGCAGTACTTCGCGCCGGCCGGCGGACTCGGCGGTGAACAGCACGCGGCCCGGGAACTGCTCGAGGAAGTTCGACAGCGCCGCCAGCGGCTGGTTGGCCTTGGCCTCGATCGCCAGGTTGGGCAGGGCGCGCGCCGGGAAGCGCTCACGACCGGCGCCGGGCTCGAGGTCATCGGTGCTGACCACCACCCGGGGCCACTGCTTGAGCTTGGCGAAGCAGTCCTCGACCGGCATGAACAGCTCGGCCGGCGGCAGCAGTGGGCGGCTGAGGTCGCCGCGGCGCTCTTCGTAGCGCCCGCGCACGTCGTTCCAGAAATGCTCGGCAGCCTGCTCCACGCCCGGCAGGGAGAACACCTGGGTGTCCGCCGGCAGGTAGTCGAACAAGGTCGAGGTTTCTTCGAAGAACAGCGGCAGGTAGTACTCGATGCCGGCCGGGATAATGCCGCTGGTCAGGTCCTGGAAGATTGCGCTGCGCCGGAAGTCCACGTCGAAGCGCTCGCGGAAGCGGGCCTTGAAGCGGGTCACCTCGTCCTTGTGCATGGGGAATTCGCGGGCCGGCAGCAGGCGTACCGAGTCGACCTTGTCGATCGAGCGCTGGGTCTCCGGGTCGAAGGTGCGCAGCGTCTCGATCTCGTCGTCGAACAGGTCGATGCGGTACGGCTGTTTGCTGCCCATGGGGAACAGGTCGATCAGCGCCCCGCGCACGGCGAACTCGCCATGCTCGTAAACCGTGTCGACGCAGCGGTAGCCGCTGGCCTCGAGGCGCGTGCGCATCTGCTCGACGTCGATCTTCTGGCCCACGTCCAGTACCAGGCTGCTGCCCAGCAAGAAGCGGGTGGGGGCCAGGCGGTGCAGGGCGGTGGTCACGGGCACCACCAGGATGCCGTGGTCCAGCTCCGGCAGCCGGTACAGGCTGGCGATGCGCTGCGAGATGATGTCCTGGTGCGGCGAGAACAGGTCGTAGGGCAGCGTTTCCCAGTCGGGGAAGGGCAGCACCGGCAGGTCCGGGGCAAAGAAGCGCAGCTCCTGCTCCAGGCGATCGGCGGCCTGGCTGTCGGCGGTCAGCAGCAAGGTGAAGCGGCCGGCACTGCTGGCGGCTTCGGCGATGGCCAGGCTCAAGGCGGCACCGGGCAGGTTGCCCCAGGTGTGTTTGCCGGCCGTGGCCGACATTTGCGGTAGGCGCAGAACTGACACGGGAGATCGGACTCCAAGCGTTGCGGCAAAGAGGTCGATTGTACCGGTGAGCGGGCGCGCTGTCAGGCTCGAAAGGGCTTGGCGACGGGGCTTGTGGCCGGCGACAGGCGCTCATTGCCCGATACGCCGCGGGGCGTCATAATGTAGCCCCTTTTTTGTTCCCCTACATGTGGAAGGTTACCGTGACTCAGAAGCCCGACCAGTGTCTTGGTGAGTGGATCGATCGTGAAGCCCTGGCTGAAGCGATGATCCCGCTTATCGGTCAGCTCTACCGCAACAACAATGTGGTGAGCTCGATCTATGGCCGCAGCCTGATCAACCGTTCGGTTATCTCGATTCTCAAGGCCCACCGCTTTGCGCGTCACCGTCAGACCGACGAAACCGAACTGTCCGTCCACGAGACATTCCCCCTGCTCAAGGCCATGAGCGAGCTGAAACTGGGCGCCGCTTCGGTTGACCTGGGCAAGCTGGCCAACAAGTTCAAGCAGGAAGGCAATGGCCGCACCGCCGAGCAGTTCGTGCGCGAAGAACTGGCCGATGTGGTCGGTCAGCAGAACGCCTCCGCACGCAAGGGCACTGATGTCGTGCTGTACGGCTTTGGCCGTATCGGCCGCCTGCTGGCGCGCATCCTGATCGAGAAGACCGGTGGTGGCGACGGCCTGCGCCTGCGCGCCATCGTCGTGCGCAAGGGCGCCGAAAACGACCTGGTCAAGCGCGCCAGCCTGCTGCGTCGTGACTCGGTGCATGGCCCGTTCGATGGCACCATCACCATCGACGAAGCCAACAACACCATCACCGCCAACGGCAACCTGATCCAGGTGATCTACGCCAAGAGCCCGAGCGAAGTCGACTACACCCAGTACGGCATCAAGGATGCACTGATCGTCGACAACACCGGCGTATGGCGTGACGCCGACGGCCTGGGCCAGCACCTGGCCTGCCCGGGCGCTGCCCGCGTGATCCTCACCGCGCCTGGCAAGGGCGCGCTGAAGAACATCGTGCACGGCATCAACCATGGCGACATCAGCGCCGATGACAAGATCATCTCCGCTGCTTCCTGCACCACCAACGCCATCGTGCCGGTGCTCAAGGCCATCAACGACCAGTACGGCATCGTCAACGGCCACGTCGAAACCGTTCACTCGTTCACCAACGACCAGAACCTGATCGACAACTTCCACAAGGGCAGCCGTCGTGGCCGTGCCGCGCCGCTGAACATGGTTATCACCGAGACCGGTGCCGCCACCGCTGCCGCCAAGGCACTGCCAGTGCTCAAGGGCAAGCTGACCGGCAACGCGATCCGCGTGCCGACGCCGAACGTGTCGATGGCCATCCTCAACCTGAACCTTGAGAAGGCCACCAACCGCGAGGAACTCAACGAGTACCTGCGCCAGACCGCCATGCACTCCGAGCTGCACAAGCAGATCGACTACGTGAGCTCGCAGGAAGTGGTTTCCACCGACTTCGTCGGTTCGCGCCACGCCGGTGTGGTCGATGCTGAAGCGACCATCTGCAGCGACAACCGCGTTGTCCTGTACGTCTGGTACGACAACGAGTTCGGCTACAGCTGCCAGGTGGTTCGTGTGATGGAAGACATGGCCGGTGTGAACCCGCCAGCGTTTCCACGCTGATCCGCTTGTAATGCGTTGAGAAAACGGGAACCTTCGGGTTCCCGTTTTTTTTCGCCAAGTATTGTGTCGTCCATGCGGGCCTCTTCGCGGGTAAATCGCAGCGGCGAACCGCCGCTCCCACACGGCTTGCGCTGTACCTGTGGGAGCGGGTTTACCCGCGAAGAGGCCGGTGCACCCCGTCGAGAATTTGAATTTGCGCGCAGCACTCTTGTCCATCCTGATGCTCCTGACTGGCTGCGAACAGGGCCCCACCCTCGAACGCTTCGGCGGCCCGACCATGGGCAGCAGTTACAGCATCCAGTACGTGCGCCAAGTCGGCGGCCCGGCGCCGGAGCAGGTGCGGGCGGCCGTCGAAAGCATCCTGCAGGCCATCGACGCGCATTACTCCACCTACCGCGGTGACTCCACCGTCAGCCGCTTCAACCAGCTGCCGGCCAACCAGTGCCTGCCCGTCGATGCCGACATGCTCGAACTGGTCACCTTCGGCCAGCACCTGGCCGAGCAGAGCCAGGGCGCCTACGACCTCACCGTCGAGCCGCTGCTGGACCTCTGGGGCTTTGGCCCGCAGGCCCGTGCGCTGCACGTGCCGGATGCGCAGGCGCAGGCCCAGGTTCGTCAGCGAGTTGGCTACCGCCACTTGCGCATCGAGGGCGAAAACCTGTGCAAGGACGCGCCGATCGAGCTGGACTTCAACAGCATCGCCGCCGGCCATGCGGTCGACCTGATCGCTGCGCACCTGCATAAGATGGGCATCGACAGCTTCCTCGCCGAGGCCACCGGCGAGCTCAAGGCCATGGGCCGCAAGCCCGATGGCAGCCCCTGGCGGGTGGCCTTGGAGCTGCCCCGCGAAGATCGCCAGGTCGCCCGCCAGGTCATTGCCGTGCAAGGGCTGGCGGTGTCGACCTCGGGTGACTATCGGCACTATTTCGAGGACAATGGCCGGCGCTATTCGCACACCTTCGATGCCCGCCTCGGGCGCCCGGTCGAACATGACCTGGCGTCGGTGACCGTGCTCGACGCTTCGGCCTTGCTGGCCGACGGCTACTCGACCCTGCTGTTGATCCTCGGGCCGCAGCAGGGCTGGGACTTCGCCATTGCCCACGGTATCGCGGCGGTGTTGGTGACTCGGGCCGAAGGTGGCTTCGTCTCCCGTTCCACCCCGGCGTTCGAGCGGGCGCTGAAAGGCGAGTGAAAGGCAAGCCACGGATGATCGCCACCATGGATTCGGTGAAACCACATGTAGTGCAGGCAAAAGTGGCCTACGACGCGACCAAGGGTTAATGTGCGCGGCGTTCACGCTTGATTAGACTGCACCCGAATTTTCTCATGGCGCCCCGGCGACATGATCGCGCCCCGCGGCCAACCGGCCGGCGGGCCAGTTCTGAAGGAGTACGCATGGCTGTCTACAACTACGACGTAGTGGTGCTGGGTTCCGGCCCGGCCGGAGAAGGCGCGGCAATGAACGCCGCCAAAGCAGGGCGCAAGGTGGCCATGGTCGACAGCCGTCGCCAGGTCGGCGGCAACTGCACCCACCTGGGCACCATCCCGTCCAAGGCGCTGCGTCACTCCGTGCGGCAGATCATGCAGTTCAACACCAACCCGATGTTCCGCGCCATCGGCGAACCGCGCTGGTTCTCGTTCCCCGACGTGCTCAAGAGCGCCGAGAAGGTGATCAGCAAGCAGGTCGCCTCGCGTACCGGCTACTACGCCCGTAACCGCGTCGACGTGTTCACCGGCACTGGCAGCTTCGCCGACGAGCAGACCGTCGAAGTGGTCTGCCCCAACGGTGTGGTCGAGAAGCTCAACGCCAAGCAGATCATCATCGCCACCGGCTCGCGCCCGTATCGCCCCGCCGACATCGATTTCCACCACCCGCGCGTCTACGACAGCGACACCATCCTCAGCCTCAGCCACACCCCGCGCAAGCTGATCGTCTATGGCGCCGGGGTGATCGGTTGCGAATACGCCTCGATCTTCAGCGGCCTGGGCGTGCTGGTGGAGCTGGTCGACAACCGTGGCCAGTTGCTGAGCTTCCTCGACTCGGAGATCTCCCAGGCGCTGAGCTACCACTTCAGCAACAACAACATCACCGTACGCCACAACGAGGAGTACGACCGGGTTGAAGGGCTGGACAACGGGGTGATCCTGCACCTGAAATCGGGCAAGAAGATCAAGGCCGACGCCTTGCTGTGGTGCAACGGCCGTACCGGCAACACCGACAAGCTGGGCCTGGAGAACATCGGTATCAAGGTCAACAGCCGTGGCCAGATCGAAGTCGACAAGAGCTACCGCACCAGCGTGCCGAACATCTACGGCGCCGGCGACGTGATCGGCTGGCCGAGCCTGGCCAGTGCCGCCCACGACCAGGGCCGCTCCGCCGCTGGCAGCATCGTCGACAACGGCAGCTGGCGCTTCGTCGATGACGTGCCCACCGGCATCTACACCATTCCGGAGATCAGCTCGATCGGCAAGAACGAGCAGGAGCTGACCCAGGCCAAGGTGCCGTACGAAGTGGGCAAGGCCTTCTTCAAGAGCATGGCCCGCGCGCAGATCGCCGGTGAGCCGCAAGGCATGCTGAAGATCCTGTTCCACCGCGAAACCCTGGAAATCCTCGGCGTGCACTGCTTCGGTTACCAGGCCTCGGAGATCGTCCACATCGGCCAGGCGATCATGAACCAGCCGGGTGAGCAGAACAATCTGAAGTACTTCGTCAACACCACCTTCAACTACCCGACCATGGCCGAAGCCTATCGGGTAGCTGCCTACGACGGTCTGAACCGGCTTTTTTGAGCGGCTCCGGCCGGTGGCCTGAGCCGGTCGGGGAGACCGATTTCAGCCCTACCCGAGGGTGGTCTTGGCCAAACCGGGAAAGTCTGTAATCAGGCTGTCCACGCCAAAATCAGCGAGCCGGCGCATCAGTGCCGGTTCGTTGACCGTCCACACCGACACGTGCAAACCCTGGCGCTGTGCCTTGATCAGGCGCTCGGGGGTGCACAGCGTCCAGTTCAACGCCAGCATCTCGCAACCGTAGTTCTGCGCGACCTTCAGTGGGTCGAGCCAGGCGTATTCGGCCACCAGGCCGCGCTTCACGTCGGGCACCAGTTCCTGGGCGGCGCCCAGCACTTCTCGTGAGCTCGAGGTGATGGTGACCTTGTCCAGCAGGCCGTACTGCTGGGCCAGTTCGCGAATCGCCAGCACGGTGGTGGCGGCGCGGGTGCGCGAGGCGCTTTTCACTTCAAGTTGCCAATGCTCGAACGGGCATTTCTCGAACAGCTCTTCCAGGCGAGGGATAGTGCAAGGCTGCACATGGCCCGGGCCGCCCTGGCGCGCGTCGTAGGTGACCAGGGCGGCAGCCGGGTGCTCGACCACCTTGCCACGCCGGCCAGTGGTGCGCTTGAGGGTAGAGTCGTGGATCACCATCAGTTCGTTGTCGGCCGACAGGTGCAGGTCGAGTTCACAGCGGTTCACGCCGTGGGACAGGCATTGGCGGAAGCTGGTCAGGGTGTTCTCGGGGGCTTCGCCCTTGGCGCCGCGATGGCCATAGATCAGGGTCACGTTCGTTCCTTCAAATCAGAGAAAAAATGGCTCAGGAGGCGGGGTTGTTCTGTTCCAGTGCCTGGCGCCGTTGCTGTTGCTGGCGCTGCAGGATGTAGCGTGCCAGCAGCTGGCGCTGGGCGTCGGTCATGTCGATGAACTCGGTGCCCACCTCGAAGCTGCCATCGGGGCGCGGGTCGCAATGGGTGACGCGGCCACGCAGCAGCAAACCATGGGCTCGGGGCATCAGCACCATCTTCACTTTCACCCGCGTGCCGGCGCTGATCTGTTGCCGCTGGGCGAACTCGATGCCGCCTTCGGAGATGATCACCGGCTGCGGTTGGCCGACTTCGCCGAGCAGGGTTTGCGCGACTACGGCGCTGAGCAGGTCGAGGCGTTTGTTCTGGGCGCGCAGGAAGGCGGCGAGGGTCCGGTCCTTCTCACTCAGCTGGCGCAGCAGGTGTTGCGACTCGAAGTCGGACAAGTGCAGTTCGCTGAGCAGGTTGAACAGCTCGGAATCATCCTGCAACAGTTCTGTCTCAAGGGCTTCGGCCGCGCTTAAGGGGCTGATTTGAAGTGCGATCCGATCTTCGATGCGGTAGTATTCGCGGCGATCTTCTTCGTCTAATGTCGTCATGGCGAACCCAAGGTTACGGCGGTGGTCCGAGTGTAAAGCCGCCGTAGGCGCATCGCCACAAGGACGTTCCCTTTCATCCGAACAAGCCCCGACATGTTCAGACCTCTTTTCGTATTCATTGGTACGCGTTACACCCGTGCCAAACGTCGCAATCACTTTGTCTCGTTCATTTCACTCACTTCGATGATCGGCCTCGCCCTGGGCGTGGTGGTGATGATCGTGGTGTTGTCGGTCATGAACGGCTTCGATCACGAGATGCGTACCCGCGTGTTGGGGATGATCCCCCATGCCACGCTGGAGACCGGCCAGCCGATCGACGACTGGCAGGGCCTTGCCTCCAAAGTAAAGCAGAATCCGCAGGTGTTGGCGGTTGCGCCTTTCACCCAGATGCAGGGCCTGCTGACGCACGAAGGCAAGGTGCAGAAAGTGCTGCTCAATGGCGTGGAGCCGGCGCGCGAGCGTGACGTGTCGATCATCGACAAGTTCGTGCTCGATGGCAGCCTCGACAAGTTGGCGCCGGGCGAGTGGGGCATCATGATCGGCGACAAGGCCGCGCAGAAGCTCGGCGTCGGCATCGGCGACAAGCTGACCTTCGTCGCCCCCGAAGTCAGCGTCACGCCGGCGGGTATGTTCCCGCGCATGAAGCGCTTCACCGTGGTCGGCATCTTCCACGTCGGCGCCGGCGAGA
Source organism: Pseudomonas sichuanensis (assembly GCF_024749065.1). NCBI lineage: Bacteria > Pseudomonadati > Pseudomonadota > Gammaproteobacteria > Pseudomonadales > Pseudomonadaceae > Pseudomonas > Pseudomonas sichuanensis. The sequence continues at coordinate 1,958,540 of NZ_CP087185.1, forward strand.
TCGACGGTTACCTCGGCCTCACCAACATTACCGACCTGTCGCGCCTGCACCGCTGGAAGCCAGACCAGGTCCAGGGCATCCGCCTCAAGTTCGACGACCTGTTCCAGGCCCCACGTGCCGCCTGGGCCATCGCCCAGCAACTGGGCGAACAGGAGTTCTATCCGCGTGACTGGACCCGCACCCACGGCAACCTCTACCAGGCCATCCGCATGGAAAAATCCATGATTGGCCTGTTGCTGCTGCTGATCGTGGCGGTGGCGGCGTTCAACATCATTTCCACCCTGGTGATGGTGGTCAACGACAAGCGCGGCGACATCGCCATCCTGCGTACTCTGGGCGCAACGCCGGGCCAGATCATGGCCATCTTCATGGTCCAGGGCACGGTGATCGGCGTGGTCGGCACCCTGATCGGCGCGGTCGTCGGCATCCTCGGCGCACTCAACGTCAGTGCGGCGATCGCCGGCGTCGAGACGCTGATCGGGCACAAGTTCCTCAATGCCGATGTGTACTTCATCGATTACCTGCCTTCGCAGCTCCAGGCACAGGATGTGTGGATGGTCTGCGGTGCGGCATTGGTCCTGAGTTTCTTCGCCACCCTGTACCCGGCCTGGCGTGCCTCGCGCACCCAGCCTGCAGAGGCGCTACGTTATGAGTGAGTCGCGCATGAGTGATAAAGCCGTGTTGAGTTGCCGCAACCTGGGCAAGAGCTACGACGAGGGGCCGGAGTCGGTCCAGGTGCTGTCCGGCTTGAACCTTGAGCTGCACCCTGGTGAGCGGGTGGCCATTGTCGGCAGTTCGGGCTCGGGCAAGAGTACCTTGCTCAACCTGCTGGGCGGCCTCGACACGCCAACCCAGGGCAGTGTCTGGCTGGCCGGCGAAGAGCTCTCGGCGCTCGGCGAGCGTGCCCGTGGGCTGCTGCGCAACCGCGCGCTGGGCTTCGTCTACCAGTTCCACCACCTGCTGGCGGAGTTCACCGCGCTGGAGAACGCCTGCATGCCGCTGCTGATCGGCAAGACGCCGATCGCCGAGGCCCGCGAGCGTGCTGAAGCACTGCTCAAGCGCGTCGGCCTGGGCCATCGGCTGAATCACAAGCCGGCCGAGTTGTCCGGCGGTGAGCGCCAGCGCGTGGCGATCGCCCGTGCCCTGGTCAACCGCCCGGGCCTGGTGATGCTCGACGAGCCGACCGGCAACCTCGACCACCACACCGCCCTGGGTATCCAGGAGCTGATGCGTGAGCTGTCCACTCAATCGCAGACCGCGTTCCTGGTAGTGACCCACGACCTCAACCTGGCGCGCCAGATGGACCGCGTGCTGAGCCTGGAAGACGGGCGCCTGGTGGCGATCTGAATCGCCTGCGCGGGGCGCCCTGAGGCGCCCCGGTTCACACTTTCATTGGGTATCCCGGTTCATGTTCAGACCCTTGTCCTTGTTCATCGGTGCTCGCTACACCCGTGCCAAGCGTCGCAACCACTTCATCTCGTTCATCTCCATGACCTCGATGATCGGGCTGTCGCTTGGCGTGCTGGCAATGATCACGGTGTTGTCGGTGATGAACGGCTTCCAGCGCGAGATGAGCTCGCGCGTGCTTGGCCTGGTGCCGCATGCCGCCATCCTTGGCGTGCAGCCGCTGGATGACTGGCGCAAGGTCGCCGGCACCGCCGAAGGCAACCCGGCGGTGATGGCCGCGGCGCCTATCACCGAAATGGAAGGCATGCTGTCGTACCGGGGGGCGATGCAGCCGATCCAGGTCGCCGGTATCGACCCGGCCGAGGAAGCCAAGGTCTCCATCGTTACCCAGCACATCGTCCAGGGCAGCCTGCAGGCGTTGCAGCCGGGTGACTACGGGGTGGTCATCGGCGAGTTGACGGCCCGGCGCTTCCGCCTCAATACCGGTGACAAGCTGACCTTGATCGTCCCCGAAGTCAGCAAGGAACCGGGTGGCATCACCCCACGCATGCAGCGCCTGACCGTGGTCGGCATCTTCAAGGTGGGCGCCGAACTGGATGGTTCCCAGGCCTACATCCACATCGCCGATGCCGGCGAGATGCAGCGCTGGGCCCCGGGCCAGGTGCAGGGCGTGCGCCTCAAGCTGCATGACCTGTATGCCGCGCCGCAGGTGTCCAAGGCCATTGCCGCGGGCCTGGGTGATGGCTACCGCGCCGATGACTGGTCGCACACCCAGGGCAGCCTGTTCAGCGCCATGAAGATGGAAAAGACCATGATCGGCCTGCTGCTGATGATGATCATCGCGGTAGCGGCGTTCAACATCATCGCCACCCTGGTGATGGTGGTGAACGACAAGGGCGCGGACATCGCCATCCTGCGCACCATTGGCGCCACCCCGGCGCAGATCATGGGCACCTTCATGGTCCAGGGCAGCCTGATCGGCATCGTCGGCACCCTGCTCGGTGGTGTGTTCGGGGTGGCCCTGGCGTTGAACGTCAGCGCGGTGGTCGGTTGGCTGGAGCGGGTCAGCGGCCAGCACATCTTCACCTCCGACATCTACTTCATCAGCAGCCTGCCGTCCGAGCTGCAGTGGGGCGACGTGGCGCTGATCTGCACCGCGGGCCTGGTGATGAGCTTCCTGGCGACGATCTACCCGGCGTACCGCGCCTCGCAGATTGAGCCGGCGATGGCGTTGCGCTACGAGTAAGGCTTCAAGTTGTCATCGCGGGGCAAGCCCGCTCCCACAAAAAGCAGGCATGCGCGAGCCCTGTGGGAGCGGGCTTGCCCCGCGATGGGCTGCAAAGCAGCCCCGGTTCACGGCCTGTCAGGTAACTCGATCACAAACCGCGTCCAGCCATCCGCGCACTCTGCCCTGATGCTTCCCCCATGCGCCTGCACGATCGAGCGGGTGATCGCCAAACCCAACCCCGCATGCTCGCTGCTGCCTTCCTGGCGTGCCGGGTCTGCCCGATAGAAACGGTCGAACAACCGCTCCAGCAACGCTGGCGCAATCGCCGGCCCCTGATTGGCCACCACGATGCGCAGCCCGGGCTCCAGCGTCACGCGGATCTCGCCTGCGGCAGGGGTGAAGCGCAGGGCGTTGTCCAGCAGGTTGGACAGGGCGCGGCGCAGCATGTGCCGGTCACCCTCGGTGTGCGCCATACCCTCGCGCAGCAGCCGCACCTCGGCGTCTTCGGCCAGCGGCGCGTAGTACTCCAGCAATGCATCCACCTCCGCCGCCAGGTCCAGTGGCTGGCGGCTGGGCATCAGCAGGCCGTGGTCGGCCTTGGCCAGGTAGAGCATGTCGTTGACCAGCTGGGCCATCCACTGCAGCTCTTCCAGGTTGCCGTGCAACGCTTCGCGGTACTCCTCAAGGCTGCGCGGGCGGGTGAGGGTGACCTGGGTGTGGGTGAGCAGGTTGGACAGCGGCGTACGCAGTTCGTGGGCGATGTCGGCAGAGAACGCCGACAGTCGCTGGAAGGCGTCATCCAGGCGTTGCAGCATGGCGTTGACCGTGGCGCCGAGTTCGGCCAGCTCCTCGGGCAACTGCGCCAGCGGCAGGCGCGTGGTCAGTGAGCGGGCATTGACGCTGGCGGCCACCTTGCCCATCTGCCGCAGCGGCTTGAGCCCGCGGCGCGCGGCCCAGGCGCCGAGCAGCGCGGTGGCCAGCGCGGACAGGCCGACGGTGAGCCAGATCAGGCGCTGCATGCCCTGCAGGAAGTGCTGGTGATGGGTGATGTCGAGGAACAGGGTCAGCTGCGGGGCGCTTGGCTGATGGTCTGCCAGCGCGGTGCTCAGGCTGCGGTAGTCAATGCCGCTGGTATGCAGGGTCGCAAGGCCCGGCTGGCTCGGTTCGTCCGGCAGGCCGGTACGGCTGTCGAACCAGGGTGTGCCGTCGGCGCCCCGCACGCGCAGGGCCAGCTCGGACTGGTGGCTCAGTTCGTCGCGCAACTGGGGCAGGCGTGAGCGCAGCTGCTCAGGTGTGGCCACATCCTCGAGCAGGCTGCGCATCAATGACAGCCGGCCGCTGAGCAACTGCTGGTCGAGTTCGACGAAGTGCTGTTCGCTGGCGCGGCTGAACAAAAGCCCGGCACCCAGTGAGACGCTGGCGGTGCAGGCGGCGAACAGCAGGGCCAGGCGGCCGCCGAGGGACAGGCGGCGCATCAGTCCTGGCGCTCTTCAAGCACATAACCCATGCCGCGCACGGTATGGATCAGCTTGGTGGCGTGGCTGTCGTCGATCTTCAGGCGCAGGCGGCGGATGGCCACTTCGATGACATTGGTGTCGCTGTCGAAATTCATGTCCCACACCTGGGAGGCGATCAGCGACTTGGGCAGCACCTCGCCCTGGCGGCGCAGCAGCAGTTCGAGCAGGGCGAACTCCTTGGCGGTCAGGTCGATGCGCTGGCCCGAGCGTTCGGCGCGGCGGCGGATCAGGTCCAGGCGCAGGTCGGCGAGCATCAGGCAGGTGTCCTGGCTGGCGCTTGCGCCGCGGCGCAGCAGGCTGCGTACGCGGGCCAGCAGTTCGGAGAAGGCGAAGGGCTTGACCAGGTAATCGTCGGCGCCCAGCTCCAGGCCGTGCACGCGGTCTTCGACGGCATCGCGGGCAGTGAGGAACAGCACCGGGGTGGCCAGCCCCGCCTGGCGCACCGCCTGGAGGATCTGCCAGCCATTGCGCCCGGGCAGCATCACGTCGAGGATCAGCAGGTCGTGGTCGCCGGTCAGCGCCAGGTGCTGGCCAGTGTCGCCGTCACCGGCCAGCTCGGTGTTGAAGCCGGCCTCGCTCAGGCCCTGGGCCAGGTATTGGCCAGTCTTGGCCTGGTCTTCGACGATCAGTAGTTTCATGGGCGTCCACAGTTCTGAAGGTTCACTCGGGCCCTGTGGGAGCGGGTTTACCCGCGAATACGTCGGTGCATTCACTGCAGCATTCGCGGGTAAACCCGCTCCCACAAAGACAGTGCTCGAAATCATACGTGACGATCCTCTGCCTCGCCCAAGCTGACAAAGTTGTAATCTTCCCGTCAGCCAGCTGCCAGCCAGCGCTTTCCAGAATGACCTCATTCTCGCTGCAGTTCCCGGAGTTCACATGAAGCACCTGTTCATCACCGCCGCCCTTGCGCTGGTCAGCTTGCCCACCTTCGCTGGCGAAGCCCAGCACTTCGCCTTCGGCGAGCCGGCGCCGGCAGCCAAGGCCACCCGCACCGTCGAGGTCGTGCTCAAGGACATCGCTTTCGAGCCCAAGAGCCTCAGGGTCAAGGCCGGTGAGACGGTACGTTTCGTCCTGGTCAACGAAGGCAAGCTGCCCCACGAGTTCAACCTGGGTGACAAGGCCATGCATGCCGAGCACCAGAAAGAGATGGTGGCGATGCAGGGCAAGATCTTCACCGCCGGCATGAATCACGAGGGCATGGACCATGGCCAGATGAGCCAGGGCGGCCACGCGCACGGCGGCGGCAACACAGTGCTGGTGCAGCCCGGCCAGCGTGCCGAGTTGACCTGGACCTTCCGCACCTCGGCGCCCATCGAGTTCGCCTGCAACGTACCCGGGCATTACCAGGCCGGCATGGTTGGCCCACTGACCATCGAGTAGCTTGCGCTCCAAGGCGGGGTGTAAAACCGGTAGACTAGGGGCATTTTCGAACCCTCAGGTCAGTTTCCATGCATCCCGCCGCCGAACACTCCCCGCTGGGCAAGTCCAGCGAATACATCGCCACCTACACCCCCGCGCTGCTGTTCCCCATTCCGCGCCTGGCCAAGTGGGCCGAGCTGGGCGTCAGCGGCGACGCCCTGCCGTGGCAGGGCGTGGATTTCTGGAACTGCTTCGAGCTGTCCTGGCTGCTGCCGTCGGGCAAGCCGGTGGTGGCCATCGCCGAGTTCGCCATCCCCTGCGACTCGCCGAACATCATCGAATCGAAGTCGTTCAAGCTGTACCTCAACTCGCTGAACCAGACCGTGTTCGCGTCGTTGACCGAGCTGCAGGCCTGCCTTGAGAAAGACCTGTCCGGCGCCGCCGGCAAGCCGGTGCTGGTCAAGGTTCGCACCCTGGCTGAGGTGGAAGCGCAGGGCGTGACCGCCTTGCCGGGCCAGTGCATCGATGCGCTGGATATCACCATCAGCAACTACGAACAGCCACAGCCTGAGTTGCTGCGCTGCTCTGCGGAGCGCGTGGTGGAAGAGACCGTGCACAGCCACCTGCTCAAGTCCAACTGCCCGGTGACCGGCCAGCCGGACTGGGGCAGTGTGGTGGTGGAGTACAAGGGGCGGGCGCTGGATCACGCCAGCCTGCTGACCTACCTGATCAGCTTCCGCCAGCATGCCGACTTCCATGAGCAGTGCGTGGAGCGAATCTACCTGGACCTGAAGAACCTGCTGCAGCCGGAGTACCTGACGGTGTACGCGCGCTATGTACGTCGTGGCGGGCTGGACATCAACCCGTATCGCAGCACCGGGCCGATCAGTCCGGCGAACCTGCGCCTGGTTCGTCAGTAAGGCAGTTGGGGCCGCGTTGCGGCCCATCGCTGGCAAGCCAGCTCCCACACCGACGGCACACTTCAAGCCATGTGCTGCACCTGTGGGAGCCGGCTTGCCGGCGATGGGCTGCAACGCAGCCCCAGCGGTGTTTGAAAGGCTCAGATCCCCATGCTGTGCAACGAATTGACGATGCTGCGCAGGGTGGCGGTGAGGTCCGGGTGGTCGGCCTCGAAGCGTTCGATGGCAAGGTTCACGCCATCCACCAGGTTGTTGTCAGGCGTGGCTTCCTCAAGTTTCAGTTGAGCCTCGATCTGCCGGGCTTCTTCATGCAGGTTGGCCAGCTCTTCATCCGAAAGCGGCACGTTGCGGTCCAGTTGCTCGCGCAGGCTGTTGAGGCGCTCTTGCAGTTCGCGGGCAGGCATTGTTCGTTCTCCATCAATGGCTTGGCAAGGCATGGACCTCGGCGCAATGGTAAAGGTTCGTGCCTGACCTCTAGCGTAATCCACCTGCCGGTGCTTTGCATGACCCGTATCAACGCGGATGTGTCAGGGCTTCTCGCCCTTGTGCCGGCGCAGGGCGATGTCCGACAGGCAGGTGTCGAGGGATTCCAGATGGTCGATGACCGAATGCACGCCCAGGCCGAACAGCTCGAGCGTGGCTTTGCCGCGGGCACGCTCCTGCTCCTGTTGGGTCATGGCCTGCCACTGGCTTGAGGCCTGGTCGCAGGACGGGCTGCAGGCGGCCAGGCCGACGGTCCACAGCCCGGCATTCAGGCCCGACTGCAGCAGCAGCGGCTCGCCACTGATCAGCACGCAGCCTTCCAGTTGCTGGCTTTCGAGGGCCATCAGGGCGTGCCAGCAGGCATCTGGCGCCGGCCATTTGCAGCCGTTGCTGGGCAGGCCCGGCAGCCAGTCAGGGAGTACGCTGGTCAGGCGTTTGCCCGCGCTGGGGCTGACCTCGTCAAGCCAGATGCACGGCACTTGCCGGGCGCGCAGGCTGGCCAGCAAGGCCAGGGCGCCGGGGGCGGGCAGGGGGCTGCCGTTGCTGGCATGGACCAGGCAGCCACGCAGGCCGAACAGCACGGCAGTGAAGGCAGGTGCGTCTTGCATGGCAACTTCCCTGAAATACCCTGCAGGCTATCCAGCGTTTGTTACCGAGCGATGACTGCAACAGTTGTTCACAAAATGTTGAGCTAATTTATGTAAAGCTGTTTATCAGCCAGCGAGCCATTATACTGGCGCCTTGTTCGCAGCGCGCCCAGGGCCGTTGCCGCCCTGAAATCCGATGGAGAAACATCTATGCGTAGGATCGGTGCCGGAGTGATCGAGCGACTCACCCAGGCCTGTGTCTGCGCCAGCCTGTTGCTGGCGCCCGTGGCAGCCACCCAAGCGGCCACCGAGGACGACCCGTGGGAGACGGTCAACCGACCGATCTTCAAGTTCAACGATGTGTTGGATACCTACGCCCTCAAACCCCTGGCCCAGGGTTACCAGGCCGTCACCCCGCAGTTCCTCGAAGATGGCATTCACAAAATCTTCCGCAACCTGGGCGACGTGACCAACCTGGCCAACAACGTGTTGCAGCTCAAGCCGCGTGCGGCGGGCATCGACACGGCACGTTTGATCGTCAACACCACCTTCGGCCTGGGCGGTTTCTTCGATGTCGGCACCAAGATGGGCCTGCAGCGCAGCGACGAAGACTTCGGCCAGACCCTTGGTTACTGGGGCGTGCCCAGCGGCCCCTACGTGGTCATCCCGCTGCTCGGCCCAAGCACCGTGCGTGACGGCCTGGCCAAGTACCCGGACACCTACACCGAACCCTACCGCTATATCGACCACGTGCCGACGCGCAACTCGATCTTCGCCCTGGACGTGATCGATACCCGCGCCAGCCTGTTGCCTGCCGAGAAGCTGATCCAGGGCGACAAGTACATCTTCATCCGCAACGCCTACCTGCAGAACCGTGAGTTCAAGGTCAAGGACGGCGAAGTCGAAGACGACTTCTAAGCCTTGTGGGTGTGAAAAAGGCGACCTTCGGGTTAGTGCCAGTCAGTTAGTTGGGGCTGCTTTGCAGCCCTTCGCGGGTAAACCCGCTCCCACAGGTTTCGCGCCGACTTGAGGCTCTGCGCGATCCTGTGGGAGCGGGTTTACCCGCGAAGGGGCGCGCAGCGACCCCAATTGGCTTAATTGACCGGCATTGGCCTTCGGGTCGCCTTTTTGCGTCTTGCGTTCAGTGCATGGCCAGGATGCGCAGGCCGAACTTCTGTTCGCCTCCTGGCTGGTCGGCGATCCACACCACTTCGGTGCTGGCATGCAGGCCCTTGAGGGCAGGGTGGTCGGAGTCGATGCGCACCTCGATGCGGTCGCCCACCTGGAAGCACTGTGGCGCCTGCACCTGCATTCCGCTGCTGGACAGGTCCAGGCAGACGGCGGCGATTACCTGGCCCTCATGCAGCAGGCTGACCTCGGTGTCGATGCGCATGCGGATGAAATCGCGTTTTTCACTGTGGCTGTCGGGCGTCAGGTGCATGCTCGGTCCTTTCCATCGGTTGCGCCGCTGTGCAGGCTGTAGCGCCGATCATACGTCCGGGCAAATTGCATCGGCAATCGCCAGTTGCAGGGCAGGCCCGCAACGCCTGCGGGGCCTGCGGATATGCATAACAGTGTGCGAAACAGAGCCCTTAATAACCACGAGTGATTAGTGCGCAGCACTCGACCCTTGCATGCTTGAAACGCCCGGCGGATGGGAGTACCGTCTGCGCCTTACAGGGCACCACTGCTATTTGCCGGGCGAGTTTTCTTGTCCTACAACTCAGAGAGTGAGTGATCACACAGTATTCCAGTAGCTTTGCGCCGGCTTGCCGACGCCCGCTACGCCAACCCAAATCGGCGCCGTTCGCCCACATGCAGAAAACCAGTGCAACGCTGCTGATTATCGATGACGACGATGTGGTCCGTGCCAGCCTCGCCGCCTATCTGGAAGACAGTGGCTTCAGCGTCCTCCAGGCCGGGAACGGCCAGCAGGGCCTTCAGGTCTTCGAAGAACACCAGCCCGACCTCGTGATCTGCGATCTGCGCATGCCGCAGATGGGCGGCCTCGAACTGATCCGCCAGGTCAGCGAGCGCGCGCCGCAGTTGCCGGTGATCGTGGTGTCCGGTGCCGGTGTCATGAGCGACGCGGTCGAGGCCTTGCGCCTGGGCGCCGCCGATTACCTGATCAAGCCGCTTGAAGACCTCGCCGTGCTCGAGCACTCGGTGCGCCGCGCGCTCGACCGCTCGCGCCTGGTGCTGGAAAACCAGCGCTACCGCGACAAGCTCGAAGCCGCCAACCGCGAGCTCGAGGCCAGCCTGCACCTGCTGCAGGAAGACCAGACCGCCGGGCGCCAGGTGCAGATGAACATGCTGCCCGAGAACCCTTGGGTTGCTGGCGAGTACACCTTCGAGCACCAGATCATCCCGTCGCTGTACCTGTCGGGTGATTTCGCCGACTACTTCCGCGTGGATGAACGGCGCATTGCGTTCTACCTGGCCGACGTTTCCGGCCATGGCGCGTCGTCGGCGTTCGTCACCGTGCTGCTCAAGTTCATGACCACGCGTCTGCTGTTCGAATTCAAGCGCGGCAGCAAAGTGCGTGAGTTCAAGCCTTCGGAAGTGCTCAGCCACATCAACCGCGGGCTGATCAACTGCAAGTTGGGCAAGCATGTGACCATGGTCGGTGGCGTCATCGACGAGGAAACCGGCCTGCTTACCTACAGTGTCGGCGGCCATTTGCCGTTGCCGGTGCTGTACACCCCGGGTGAAGTCCGCTACCTGGAAGGCCGCGGCCTGCCGGTGGGGCTGTTCGAAGAGGCCAGCTACCAGGACCTGGTGCTGGAGCTGCCACCGCAGTTCAGCCTCACGCTCATGTCCGATGGCATTCTGGACCTTTTGCCAGGGGGCACACTCAAAGATAAGGAAGCGACCTTGCCGGAAATCGTCAAGGAAGCGGGGGGTAGCCTGGAGGGGCTGCGCCAACGATTCGAATTGGCTACGCTTGGGGAGATGCCGGATGATATCGCCCTATTGGTGTTGAGCAGGAACCTTGAATGAGTACCGGTAGAATCCAGTTCGCCGAACAGAGCGGCACCTTCGTTCTGAAATTTGTCGGTGAAGTGCGCCTGACCCTGTGTTCGGCGCTGGATGCGACGATCGAGAAGATTTTCACTGCGCTGAATTTCTCGGCCATCGTCATCGACCTGACCGAAACCGAAAGCATCGACAGCACCACGCTGGGCCTGTTGGCCAAGCTGTCGATCCTGTCGCGGCAGAAGATCGGCTTGCTGCCGACCGTGGTCACCACCAACCCGGACATCTCGCGCCTGTTGCAGTCCATGGGCTTCGACCAGGTGTTCAACATCGTCGACCGCCCGGTGCCGTGCCCCGAGTGCCTGACCGACCTGCCATCGCAGGACCAGAGCGAAGATGTGGTGCGTTCCAAGGTGCTGGAGGCGCACAAGATCCTCATGGGGCTGAACGACTCCAACCGCGAGGCGTTCCACGACCTGGTGAGCGCGCTGGAGCGTTCCTGATCCAGCGCCTGCACAAACCTCTTCGCGGCTAAAGCCGCTCCCACAGGTTTTGTGCTTCCCCTGTGGGAGCGGGTTCACCCGCGAAAGGGCCAGTTAAGCCGGCTTCATTCCCTGCGCACAAACTCCGTCGCCGCCGCCCCATTGGCATTGAGCTGATACACCCGCTCTGGCCGCCCCTGCTCATCGAAGAACACCTGTCCCAGCCCCGCGCTGTTCCACAGCCGCTCACCGGCCTTGCTGTGGCTGGGCACTCGCGGCACCACCTCCATCTCCCGGCGCTTGGTGAACCAGTTGAGTGGCGAGCGCGGTGAATACAGCCAGCGGTTGAGCCGGTCGAGCACATCCAGCAGGCGCCGGGGGAATTCGTTCTTGATGCCACTGCTGGTGACCTGCCACAGGTGTGGGCTGCGCTGACGGTGGCGGATCAGCACTTCGTAGACGAACGAGTAATGCACGTCGCCCGACAGCACCACGTAATGCCCAGGCGTGCGCGAGTGGCGGAAGATGTTGAGGATCACCTGTGCCGCGCCGCGGTGGGCCATCCAGTTCTCGGCATCCACCAGCAGCGGATAGCCCAGCGCACTGAATACCCGCTGCACGGCTTCGATCAGCTTGACCCCGAAAATCGGCGCCGGCGAGACGATCACCGCCGAAGGGTGGTCGATCAGCGCCTGCTGCAGTTCGCACAGCGCTTCCCAGTCGAGCAGGCCGGACGGTTTGCCCAGGTTGCTTTCGCTGCGCCAGCGGCGGGTACGGGTGTCCAGCACCAGCAGCGGCGGGTTGCTGGGCAGCTCATACTGCCAACCCTGGAAGCGCAGCAGTTCGCCGATCAGTTCATCCTGGGTGGTGCGCTGCTGAGCAAAGCGCTGGCACTGCTCGATCAGCGGCGCGCAGGTATCCGGGTCGTTGCCCCAGCCCTGGCACAGCAGGTAGCCGAGCAGCGCATTGCCGATGATGCGCCGCGAGAACGGGTGGCCATAGGCGGTCTGTTCCCACTGCGCCGAGAGGTTCCAGTCATCGGTGATGTCGTGGGCGTCATAATCTGATATTTTTGAGAGATGGACATGCTTCCAGCCCCTTTCTTAAGGCATTGCGGTGAGGACGCTGTCTGTCCATATGGACATTAGAATCCATGGACAAAACAAAGTTCTCTGTCCATACGGGCCATTGCATGGATGATTTCCTCCCGATGCAGCGATCGTAATATTCAAGCTATGTAGCCGTGCCGCCAAACTTCCTCAAAAATTCGATTTCTTGACGCAACTGATGGTTTTGATGTGTCAGGGAGATTATTTTGCCTAATGCTAACTCGTAGTCTTTCTTTAGGCATAGCAAGTCTTCTTGCAAAGAGATTCTAGCAAGTTTTTGTTTGTCGCTTTCTTCAGGGGGGCGCCGGTTATTTTGAGTTTTGGATTTGATGAGCGAAGCTGCTTCGATGGCTTCGATAAGTGCTTTGTGTTCTTGACGGCTTTTTTTTATAGATCCTCTTTTTCTGCCGGCCTCTAAAGAAACACTGTCGTTATTGATTGGGGCGCCTTTGGGTAGAATCTGAGTTTTTCCATCTATAAGACGCCTTAGCGCGAAGTAGTAATCATCGATCGCTCTCATGTGCTGCGCTCGTTAGTTAAAGAGATTGTATTTGTCTAGAAATTCATTGATATGATTTATTTCAGATTGGAGCTGTTTGTATTCAGGGCTTTTCGGGTTGAATTGAGATTGGCCGTGCCTTAGACTATCAATGCCACGGCGTAGCTTCAAAATACTTTGTTGGTCAAGTATGGAGTGGCTGCAGTTGATGCAAACAGTTAAGACGTTTGTGAATGATATTTTTTCACAAAGCTCTGTGTTGGTGCAGAACCCTATCGGGCTAGCCTTCAAGGCCATTTCACCTTTAATAAATTTCCTTTCGGTTATTTTTCGATCAGTGGTGATAATTAGCGGTCTGCCCTTGTCAGTTGCTGTCTGTATTCGCGTTCCTTCACCACCCCAAAGACGGCCTGTTGAATTGATTATGAGATTTTCATAGTTAATGAATTGTGCCTTTCTTTGCTCGAATTCAAATTCTCTAAGTAGTTGCTGGCTGTCTTCAGTGTTTATAAAATTTTCCGCAAATGGACTTCCCCGGCGATAGTAGGAGGTCATTGTTTCTGTGAATTGCTTAAGTTGAAGAGCGAGAGAGCCAACAGATACAATCTTGGATCTTGAGCAGTAGACTGCTAGTGAGCGACGGCATTGATGAGTGGTAAGAGGCCAGGGTTTACCTATTTCAAGTGCTGGATCTTTCCGCCAGTCGCTGAAACCATCGAACATTTCAAGCTCTCGGATATCAGTCTCTTGTATTGCTAATTCGGATAGTCGTGCTAGTACTCGCACAAGTGCTCTGCTGTGACAATGCTCTGACACTACTGGTGCTCCTTCAAAAGCTTTATTGTCATAGAGTGCGGTTTTTAGCCCGGGAAAAAGTGGGTAAGAACTTTCGTGTGCGTTATCAAAATTTAAATTCTGTGCTGAAATATTGCCGATTGTCTTGGCCGCATCGACCCCCTTTTCAACGATTTTTGATGTGATCCAGAATGTTTTTGAGTGGTTTTGAGCGCCAATTTTTGATGTGTAACCCTCGAGTATGTTAAGCGTAAAGTTAGTCTTTTCGATTATTTTGAGTGAATCGGAGGGTAAGTGTCGAGCTTCATTGCTGCGCATGCCACTAAATATATGTATCCAGTACTTCGCTATGCACTGTACATCGCCGAGGTAACTATTTAACTCTTTCCAGTTGAAGATTTTTTTGTTCGAGAACAATGAAGAAAGATTGAATGTATCAATGGCTTTTTTCCATGATGTACTGACTTTGTTTTTATTGGCTCGCTTGGCTGGAAGTCCAAATAGCGGGTCTATATTTTTTGCTTTGTAGAAAGCCTTTAGATGCGAGGCATGCTGATTAAAGTCATCAAGCTCCGTGCTGAAATTTACGATTAGGGCAGCATACAGTCGAGAAGGAATTAATTTTGTTTGTTGTGGGTCGTTACGTTGCTGCTTGGGATATTTGTCGTATATTTTCTGCATTTGCTCAATTGGCGTATAGGACTGAGGTGAAAAAATAAAATCTGGGTGTTTTCTACCTAAGTGGTAAAGCTCTTTTAGAAGGTTTAACATGGCGCGCATCGGCGCACAAGATAGTCCTGAGTAGCTTGGAATTAAATATAGTTTAATATTGTGTTCTTGAAATAGTTCGTGAAGTGTTAGGCCATTATTCATGGCGAGTGTTGAAATTTTGTTCAGCTCGATTAGGGAGATTGATCCGGGTTTTCTTATTTTGTCATGAAGCTGCAGTCTTGCAAGTTGGATTATTTTTAGTTCGTTTATTATTGTCGCTGTGAGCGGGTGTTCAGGGTTGTTAACCCAGCTTTTGAAGTTGTATACGCATCGACCTTTGGCGTCATACATCTTTAAAATCCATACGTCATCCTTGTAGGTCGATACGGCGCTTCCATCAAGTGCTCGTGAAATAACTAAATCGTCATTGCTTTTGTATAGGTCCGAGGCGTTATGCAGCCTATCTGGTAGTTGGTGCTCTTGAAAGCTATCTAGTTGGAGGCAAAAATTAATGCTCATTTTAATATCCCCGCCGCGACCATCGTGTCGAAATGAATTGCCCAGAATGGGTCAAGCCCACCACAGTCAATCTCTTCACGGATTCTTCCGATTGTTTTGCTGTCTATTCCATTGGTTTTGATTATCGCGGAAATGATATCTTCAACTCTGTCTATAATGATGCTGTGCTTACTTTTGTTTTCGGTTGGCGCTAGATGGCGGGGCATTGAGTCAGCAACGTACCGAAGAGATAACAGGCGCCGTACATCTTGTGCATCGGCATGTACTGCGTAGTGCTCGCAAAAAAGGCAAGTTTCGGGCATGTCGCAAGCCGGAGTAGGGGCGAACTTAGTAAAGCCGGATGCATATGTTGCTGTGTCGCTATCTTCTTTGCTGCAGGTCCCTAAGGCTGTTTGAGGCAGAAATTCTTCGGGGTTAATAACTCGTACAGAAGTAACTTCTTGATTTCGTGAGCGGGCAATGGCTGCTTGATAAACTGAGTCTAGAAAATTTGTCATCTCTGTCGCGTAGTCTTCAATTGTAGGTCGGCTATAATTCTTCCGTACTACTTCTTCAGTGTTTCCCAGTTTTTCGGCGGTGAGTAAAGTGTCGCCGCTGCTCAGTTTTGCGTAATGGTAGCTTAAATTTTTTCTCCACTGTGTTGGCGAGATCCATTTTGTATTTGGGAGAATTTTAAGTAAATGTTCCTTAAATTTGTTTATGGCGTCAGAATTGAAAGATAACCCATCTTTTCCAGGTAGAAACGGAAATAATAAGTCGGTGTGGTAGCCGTTGAGTAGCCATTCTCTAATCTCAAGATACTTTTTAAATACAGGTGTGAAGCGCGAGCCGAACTCAGGCGTAACCACTTTTCCCATGGCTCGGGACTTAGTTCCAGAAAGCCGCATCCCTTTTGTGCTCGGTACAAAATCAATTGAGTCAATTACTAGGGAGAGGGCTACACTTCGATTGCAGCCCGTCGCTGCTATAAATGCGAGTAGGGCTGCGCTGGTGGCGTGCTTTCCGACACGTTGCCTGAACGAGCAGAAGAGGTCCTTGTTGTTTCTCTCATATCTTGCTCTTTGACTATAATAGCTACTGGCTTCATTGACCGTCGCAGCCGCAGTCCATGTAAGCGAGAAGTGACGAACTACGTTCGGCCAGGTGGGAAAGCTTGGAGATTTTTTGAGTAAGGCGGGCATGGAAAATTTGCCCTCAGGTACTTCGGGCGGTATTACCATTGTGTAGAGGTAGTAGGTGGGGTCGTTGGGGGATACGACGCGAAGGGGGAGGCTCCCACCTTCGACCAACAGGCGATGGCTGTCTTCAATATAATTTACAAGCACCGCAAATGTTCTCGACTGCTCATCGGCTGACGGCGTGCTTAAACGGACATGTCTCTTCCTGTCGTTTTCCCGAATGCAAGTGCAAATGCTCGCCAATTCAGAGGGGTAGATTTCGGTTGAGATTGAAATAAATGCTCTGGCATGGCTTTGCAGAGCAGCAGCTGTTCCCATGTTTATTTGTTTGCTATTGGTTTCGGAGCTCTGCATTCGATGTATTAAATATGTCGTATAAGTGATATACGCTCCTTTCATTTCTGAAGGGCTACCAAGATTAACTTTCTGTTCTTGGTTGTCGAGCCATCGCATAAAATTCTTAATGCCATTAAAAAAATTTGCTATGTAAACGCTGCTTTTTTCTACTAGCTGTTCTATTACGTTTTTTATTATTGGTATCCGGTTCTCATCTAAGGAAGTAGGGTCCACTTTGAAACCTTTATGTTGAATCTGATTTGTCGCTCTCCTTGTATAGCACATCGCCCCGATATCTAAATGGTTGTAGCTACTATAGCTGTGCGTTTTTATTCTTAGCACCGTCAGGTTGGGGTGAATAGGTGAGGCGCAATCATTGGGAGTGTCGATAATTACTATGGGTCGATGAATATAATTGGTGTGCATACATCAGACTCCTTTTTTTGAGGATGTATTTATGTGCTTAAATAGTGACTCCTCAAATTCGTGCTGTATGCGATTTTTCCAGTTGAGTCTTGATTTGTAGTTTAGGTACTGTATGGTTGTTGTTTTATTTGTGTGTCCCATGCGCTGCTGGACATAGTCAATGCACTCTGTCGCTAGATGTTCGCCAAGTAATTTAATTTGGCTTTCAAGTAGGTTCATGCCGAAAGTCGCTCGCAAGTCATGAAACGTGAAGCTTTGGAAGTTTGAGTGCGTTGAACGGATTTTAGGCAGTATAATTTGTTTTATGTGTGTCCTTAATGCTGCGCCATCTTGAAGTTTGACTGACTTAGGCGTTTTTTGAGGTTTATGGTTACTCCGGTCCAAAATCTCCTTTTTGCTCGTGTAATAGGGTAGGCCGTTTTTGCTAAGGAAAAGATAGTTTTCATGCGTATCTCCATAGAAGGATCGACCGCGTCGTTTTTGTGCTTCTTGGCATCTGCTGTAGATCCGCATGTCCTCAACAAGCCAGCCTGGGATTATTAGAGTTATTTGCTTATTGTGCTTTGTATCAACAAGTGTCCCAAACCCCACCGGAAGCCTGAGATCTCCATGGCTGTCAACTGTTCCATCAAGGTGCTTGAGTCGAATCGTGCAGACGGTCTGTAGTCTCGCTCCGGTGAACAGAGCAAGGTAAAACATGAATCGCCCCTGGTTTCCTAGACACTCTCCAAGCTCAGGAAATAGCGTTTCTCATACTCTACTGGAGACAGCTGCATAGCACTGCTGTGTCGACGCTTGGGGTTATAGAACATCTCGATGTAATCGAAAATATCACTTCGGGCTTCGTCACGCGTTGCGTAGATCTTTCGTCGGATTCGCTCCCGCTTCAAAAGCTGGAAAAAGCTCTCGGCTACGGCATTGTCGTGGCAGTTTCCCCGTCGGCTCATGCTGCTGATCACATTGTTGGCCTTCAGGAAGCTTTGCCAATCTGAGCTACTGAACTGACTGCCTTGGTCTGAGTGAATCATCACTTGCTGCTGTGGCTTGCGTCGCCACACGGCCATCAGCATGGCGTCGATGGCTAGGTCGCTGCTCATCCTGGGCTTCATTGACCAACCAATGACTTGGCGAGAGAACAGATCCAGCACTACCGCCAGGTACAGCCACCCTTCATAGGTGCGGATGTAGGTGATATCGGTCACCCAGACCTTATTCGGCTCACAGACCTTGAACTGCCGGGCCAGATGGTTGGGCGATGCCACTGTTGGTTTTCCGCCATAAAACCCAGGACGACGGCGATAGCCCGTTTGCGAACGCAGCCCCTCTGCCTGCATCAAGCGACCGACTCGATTTCGCCCACAGATCTCTCCTAGCTCTCGCAGGTCATCGTGAATCTTGCGATAGCCATACACGCCGCCGCTTTCTAACCAGGCCCGCTTGATCAAGCCAAGCAGGCGCTGATCTTCTTTGGCTCGGGCAGATTGAGGCTCGGCCAACCAAGCGTAGTAGCCGCTGGGATGCACCTTGAGGGTTTGGCAAAGGCGACGCACTGGGTAATCCGTCGAGTGCTTGTTGATGAAGGCGTACTTCAGCCGCACTCCTTGGCAAAGTACGCGGCGGCCTTCTTTAAGATGTCTCGCTCTTCTGTCACCCGCTTGAGTTCAGCGCGTAGCTTGCGCAGTTCAGCCTGCTGATCATTGTCTTGCTGACGCTGCTCTTGGGGCTTGCTGTAGACCTTGATCCAAGCGTAAAGGCTGTGCACGGACATGCCCAGGCGCTGGGCGACCTCGGCGACAGGTTTGCCTTTTTCGGTCACTTGCTTGACCGCTTCGATCTTGAATTCTTCGGGGTAACGCTGACGACTCATGGCACCTCCTATTTGGGCCTCATTATGAGGCTTGGAGGTGTCTACGAAACCAGGGGCGATTCAATGGATACGGCCCGAAAGATGTCGAGCATTATTTGAAAGCCTGTGCCAGCGTTACAGTCATTGACACATTGCTCTGGGGCAAAGGGACCAAGTCTCTTGAGCAAGAACCTGCCAGCGATGCAATGAGTCGCTAGCCTGGAGAAGACTAAATAGGTGTGCTTGCGGGCGCTTCTGATTCAGTCTGGCCTGGCCCGCAGGCCAGACCAGCATCACCATCAACCGTTCTGAATGGCTCGGACTTTTTCAGTGGTGATAGGCTCGCCACCGATGCCCCAGTCGCCGCTCTTCACTTCTTCGAAAATTACCCAAGTCACAGCACGCATTTTCTCTCCCTCGACGGAGACCATGGCGTCAGTAATCTTGCTGATGATCTCGGCTTTTTGCTCCGAAGAGAAAACACCTTCAATGCCTTTTACAGTAACCAGTGGCATGTCGGGACTCCTACAGTAGTTGAATAGCACCGTGGATCAACCGAGATGGTTATCCTTGGTAGGTCTCATAATCGGTGTAACCCTTCGCGCCAATCACACCGTAATAGGTGGAGTGGTCACTGGTCGCGAGTGGCCAGCCATTCTGCATCCGCTCGACCAGGTCAGGGTTCGCGATGTACGAGGTTCCGAAAGCGATCAAATCGTGGTCGCCGTTTTCCAGCTCAGCTTCTGCCAACTCAGCGGTAAAGCCGCCGGCGCCGATGACCGTGCCTTTGTAGAGCGAGCGGAAATGCTTGTAGAAGCCCTCTGGGAATGGAACCGCGTCCAGCGTTGGCTGGTAGTTCACGTGAACGAAAGCCACCTCGCGCTTGTTGAGTTCAGCGGCAACGCTGTTCCAGGTCGCCTCTTCTTCCGGGTAAGGGCGCAGGTCGTACAGACGTCCGAACGGAGAGATACGCACACCAACGCGGAAGCCACCAATCGCGTCTGCGATCGCATCGACCGTTTCCAGCAGGAAGCGCTGACGGTTTTCGATCGATCCACCGTACTCGTCGGTACGCGTGTTGATCTGGCTGCTCAGGAACTGGTCGAACAGGAATGCGTTGGCTGCCATGAGCTCCACGCCATCGAAGCCCGCGTCCACCGCACGCAATGCGGCGGCAACGAAGTCGTCGGTGACACGGTGAATCTCATCGACAGTCAGCGCACGCGGTACGCTCGGCGCAACCGGGCCAGCTACACCAGGGCCAGTCCAGGCGTAAACCGTGGTGCCGACAGCTGGCTCGGCACTCGCCGAAACGGGTGCAGCATTGCCTGGCTGCAGCGACACGTGCGACATGCGGCCCACATGCCACAGCTGGGCGAAGATCTTGCCGCCTTTGGCATGAACGGCATCAGTCACTTCGCGCCACGCGCGGGTCTGCTCGTCGGTGTAAATACCTGGGGTGTACAGGTAACCACGCCCCTCGTCCGAGATCGGCAAGCCTTCAGTGATGATCAGGCCCGCCGAAGCACGCTGCGCGTAATACAGTGCGGTCAACTCGGACGGCACGTTGTCTTCCGTCCGGGTACGGGTCATTGGGGCCATCACAACGCGGTTGGCCAGTTTGAGGCCGTCCAGGTCGTATGGGGAGAACAGCTTTTTCATAATCTACCTCTACAAACGAAAACGTGAATCAGACAACGGCTTGGCCAGTGATAACTTCCAGCTTGGGCACCATGCGGATGGCCCTCGAGAAGTTGGCAAGGTTCACGGAAGTCTTGGTAACGATACGATGCAGCTCTTCCACCTTGTCGGCAGGTGCATCGGTGTGAATGCGCACCACGTAGCTCATCTCGTCGAAGCCTGGGTTGACGCTTTCGTCCATTCCCAGGAAGCCACGCAGATCCAGTTCGCCACTGGTCTCGATTTCCAGGCTGTGGATGGTGATACCCATGACCGACGCATTCACCACATAGCCAACGGAGAGGCAGGCATTCAGACCGGAAATCAGCAGTTCCTGTGGGTTGGGGGCAGAGTTGTTACCCAACAGCTCCAGCGGTTCATCAGCTGCGATCTGGACATTTCGTGGGTAGTCGGTACCGCTCAGGTGAAAGCGGTCGACGGTGGCCACGGTGCGGGTCTGATGTTCCCACTTGGTGTTGATCTTGAAGCGTGCGTGACGCTTGGCTGGATCCTCAGC
Organism: Pseudomonas sichuanensis; assembly: GCF_024749065.1. Taxonomy (NCBI): domain Bacteria; kingdom Pseudomonadati; phylum Pseudomonadota; class Gammaproteobacteria; order Pseudomonadales; family Pseudomonadaceae; genus Pseudomonas; species Pseudomonas sichuanensis. The sequence goes on from NZ_CP087185.1 coordinate 1,979,118, forward strand.
GACGCCCTGTGCAAAGGCTTGCAGAGCAGCGATGTCGATACCGTTGAGATGCTTGTCCATTTTCAAATCCTCTTAAATTCGTGGATAAAAGATCAAAATCACGAGGCACCCGAAGGTGATCACTTGGTTAGTGCGAGCAGCCAGTGATTGAACAGCTGGTGGCACTGATTGCCTCTTCATCACTTGAAAGCTCTTCCATCGCAGCACGGAGCACTTTGGTAAACACTGCCGGCTCCTGTGCACCGGAGATGTAGCGGTTGCCGTTGATCACGAACAACGGAATGCCGGTACCTAGTCCGTTCACTGCTGCTTCATCAGTCAGGATTGCGGCTTGCGCCGAATCGAAACCAACGAGGTCGGTTGCACCCACCTCAGCAGCCAAGTCCCGCAAGACTCGCTCGTTGAAGATGTCCTGGCCCTCAGTCGTTCCAGCCAGATAAAGCCGCTCGACATAGCGTGTCTGCAGAGCCGGATCAGAAATCGCTTTTACGTACTGGTGGGCGGCGGAGGTATCCCCGAAGCGCATTAAGTCAAACCGATAGTCCAGCCCTTCAAGCGCAGCACTGTCTCGCACGGTTTCCATGAACATGTCCGCTCGAGCTTGGCTACCGGTTTTCTGTACCAAAGCCTGGTTGAAAGAGATCGGTGTCATGCCTTTGGCTAAGCGGTACGCACGCGGCACGATTTCAACTTCGACCTCGCCCTGGAGCTCATCAATAGCCTTCTCCAAGCGCTTCTTTGCTATCCAGCACCAGGGACAGACAAAGTCGGACCAGACTTCAACCGTAACTTTCTTCATGGAATCTCCTCTCTATCTGTCTCTGCTGGATCAGCTGCGAAAGCCACTCAGCTCTGAGGTTTGCTGTCCATGGCATCCAGGACATGCGTGCTGTAAACCACTGCGGCACCGGCGTTCATGCTCACGGCTACACCAAGAGCTTCGGCGACCTCCTCGGTGGTGATCCCGAGCTTCTTGGCTTCCGCAGCGTGGAATGCAATGCAACCATCGCAGCGTGTGGTGACCGCGACAGCCAGCGAGATCAGCTCACGGGTCTTGGCATCGAGATGATTGGTTTTGCTACCTGCGTTACCGAGCATTGCCACGCCCCGCAGGGTGTCAGGCGAATGTGCGCCGAACTCTTTCAGGCGGGCGCTTACGTCGGTGATGGTTTGTTGCCAGTTTGGCATGCTAGACATGATTACCACCCTACTAGTTGATAGGTAAGAGTTTCCAAAAAATGGGCCGACGCAGGTCGCGTATCGGCCCTCTTATACGCAGAGATCAGTACTCTGCGATCATCCGTAAAACAGCCATATTCACAGTCTCACCATCCTTGGTAGCCCAGTTAATGAAGCTCGAGCCCTCAAGGATGCTGAGCAACAAGTAAGACTTCTCTCTGGACCCTCGCCCCTGGGGTAACTCACCAGCGGCAATGCCTTCGTCCATCACTCTGGTCAACCAAGACAACTGAACATCGAAGAAGCGTCGTGTCAGGCGCTGAAGCCCATCTGGCAGCGCAGCCATTTCAGCTGCCAGCGCACCACACAAAGGCAAAAGACCACCCTCAGTGCTGGAGTAGAAAAGCACATAGAACGCCTTGAGCCTTTCCTCCGCACCTTTCTGATTGATCTCAATACGCTCGAACTCAGCCTGCACTTGCGAAACGTACTCTTCGACGATCGCGATACCCAAGTCTTCCTTTGTCGGGAAGTGGTAATGGATGCTTGCTTTGCGAATACCAACCGCATCAGCAAGGTCCGCATAACTGAACGCCGCATAGCCTTTGGTCCGCATCAGTCCTTCAGCGGCTTGAATTAACGCGTCCCGTGTTGCCAGTGCCATACATTCTCCTGCCTTCGTCGCCCGACCAGAAAAGAGCGATTCCGGCCACTACTCAGCCAGTTTACTTCCCTTGCTTGCGGGCGGCCATGACCCCACCGTCCACGTCCCACACTGCGCCGGTCACCCAAGACGCTTTGTCAGAGAGCAAGAACACAATGGACTCAGCCACATCACGTGGGGTGCCGTTGCGACCCAGCGGGTGGAAGTTGTTGAAATCATTCAGCGCACCTGCCAATTGCTCACCAGGGATGAAACGCTCGAAGATCTTGGTTTCCACAATGCCTGGGCTGACCGAGTTGACGCGAATGCCGTGCTGCGCCAGCTCGCCTGCCGCGTGCGTGGTCAGGGCATCCAGGCCCATCTTGGCCATGGAGTAGGCCGACGCTGGAACACCTTCGACGGCTTGGCGCGCAGCCACAGCAGTGACGTTCACGATCGAACCGGGTTTGCCCTGTGCTACCAGCTGTGCTGCTACCTGACGGGTCAGGAAGAAGACAGCGCGGTTCAGGTTGAGGAAGTTGTCGTAATCCTCCAGCGAGTGCTCGATGAAGGCTTTCGGGTAGTAGATACCCGCGGAATTGACCATCAGGTCAATGTCCTTGTGGCTGGTGGCCAATTTCTCGATCAGTGCCTGGACACTGACAAAATCAGTCAAGTCGACCGCGTAGGCTACGACCTTATCTTCGCCAGCAACGGCAGCCAGTTGTTGGCGTGCTGCTTCGGCTTTCTCAGGGCGGTTACCCACGATCACCACCGAACCACCTTGCTCGGCGACCATCTGTGCGGTTTCCAGACCGATACCGCTCGTACCACCTACCACCAGAAGCTTGCGACCTTTGAACTGCATGATGATGTCCTCTGTTCGTTTGTCTATCTACTAGTAGGTAGACTATTCTTCGATCTGACGGGTGTCAAGCTACCGCTGATCGGCGAAGCCGGATGGAAGCGAATCAGGTGAGTTGTGCTACAGGCTTGGTGCCGGCGCAGGGAGCGGGATCAGATTCCCTTTTTCGAGGCGCGGCCTACGTAGTTCTACGTAGCCTGCGCCCGTAGTACTGCGCATTTTCTTGTGGACGCAGGACGGCGAGAGTGTCGCCGTCCTTATCAGGGCACACACAACAACAAAAGCCGTCGCCGGGTTTACCACCCGCGACAGGAGAAAATTCGATGACCACACTGGCTACCCGAATTGCCTGGTTCGCCGTCGCCTTGCTGGGTGCGTTTGCTCTAGGCACCCTGGCATTGCGCAGAGGCGAAGCCATCAGCGCTCTCTGGATTGTGACCGCTGCCGTCGCCATCTACCTGATTGCCTACCGCTACTACAGCTTGTTCATCGCCAACAAGGTGATGCAACTGGACGCCACGCGCGCTACCCCCGCCGTGCTCAATAATGATGGCCTGGACTATGTCCCGACCAACAAGCACATCCTCTTTGGGCACCACTTCGCCGCCATCGCCGGCGCAGGCCCCCTCGTGGGCCCAGTGCTCGCTGCGCAGATGGGCTACCTGCCCGGCACGCTCTGGCTGATTGCCGGCGTCGTGCTGGCCGGCGCGGTGCAGGACTTCATGGTGCTGTTCATCTCCACTCGCCGTAACGGCCGCTCCCTGGGCGAGCTGGTGCGCGAGGAGATGGGGCCGATCCCCGGTACCATCGCGCTGTTCGGCGCGTTCCTAATCATGGTGATTATCCTCGCGGTGCTCTCCCTGATCGTGGTCAAGGCCCTGGCGGAAAGTCCCTGGGGCATGTTCACGGTGATGGCCACCTTGCCGATCGCGGTGTTCATGGGCGTGTACATGCGCTACATCCGCCCAGGCCGCATCGGTGAGATCTCGGTGGTCGGCGTGGTGCTGCTGCTCGCCTCAATCTGGTTCGGTGGGATCGTCGCCGCCGATCCTTTCTGGGGCCCAGCGTTCACCTTCACCGGCGTGCAGATCACCTGGATGTTGATCGGCTATGGCTTCGTCGCCGCCGTGCTGCCGGTGTGGCTGATCCTGGCTCCGCGCGACTATCTGTCGACCTTCCTCAAAATCGGTACCATCGTCGCTCTGGCGATCGGTATCCTGGTCATCGCTCCCGACCTGAAAATGCCGGCAGTGACCCACTTCATCGATGGCACAGGCCCGGTGTGGAAGGGCGCGCTGTTCCCGTTCCTGTTCATCACCGTCGCCTGCGGCGCGGTGTCCGGCTTCCATGCACTGATCAGCTCGGGCACCACGCCGAAGCTGCTGGCCAATGAAAGCCACGCGCGCTACATCGGCTACGGCGCGATGCTGATGGAGTCCTTCGTCGCCATCATGGCCATCGTCGCCGCCTCGGTCATCGAGCCGGGCGTGTACTTCGCCATGAACAGCCCGGCTGCATTGGTCGGTGCGGATGTCACCAGCGTCGCGGCCACCGTCAGCAGCTGGGGCTTCACCATCACCCCTGAGGTTCTGCAACAGACGGCCAAGGACATCGGCGAACACACCATCCTGGCCCGCGCCGGCGGCGCGCCGACATTGGCCGTGGGCATCGCACAGATCCTTCACCAGGCGCTGCCAGGCGAGAACACCATGGCGTTCTGGTACCACTTCGCGATCCTGTTCGAGGCGCTGTTCATCCTCACCGCAGTCGATGCCGGTACCCGTGCCGGCCGCTTCATGCTGCAGGACCTGCTGGGCAGTTTCGTGCCTGCGCTGAAGAAGACCGACTCGTGGACCGCAAACCTGACCGCCACCGCCGGTTGCGTGGCCATGTGGGGCTGGCTGCTGTACCAGGGCGTGATCGACCCACTGGGCGGCATCAACACCCTGTGGCCGCTGTTTGGCATCTCCAACCAGATGCTGGCGGGCATCGCGCTCATGCTTGGCTGCGTGGTGCTGATCCGCATGAAGCGTCAGCGCTATGTTTGGGTCACCTTGGTACCGGCGGTATGGTTGCTGATCTGCACCACCACGGCCGGACTGATCAAGCTGCTCGACCCGAACCCTGCGATGGGCTTCCTGGCCCTGGCGAACAAGTACAGCACCGCCGCCGCCGCGGGCCAGGTACTGGCCCCAGCGAAGGACCTGGCGCAGATGCAGCACGTGGTGTTCAACGCCTACACCAACGCGACCCTGACCGCGCTGTTCCTGCTGGTGGTCCTGAGCATCCTCTGGTTCGCGATCAAGGTCGGCCGCCAGGCCTGGGTCATACCCGAACGTACCGACAAGGAGTCGCCGTTCCAGCCACAACCAGATGCCTGAGGAGCCTGCCAGCATGTTCAATGACTTGAGCAAGATGGGCAAATACCTGGGGCAGGCCGCACGGATGCTGGTCGGCATGCCGGACTATGACGCCTACGTGGAGCACATGCAGGGCAAACACCCGGACAAGCCGGTGATGTCCTACGAGGCGTTCTTCCGCGAACGGCAGGAAGCGCGCTACGGCGGTGGCAACGGACGCCCCGTTCGTTGCTGCTGAGCGTCTACTGATGCAAGCGAGCGCCACGCTCATCGTGGCGCTCTCGCGTTCCAGGGCTGGCAACCCGCATAGTGGCGTCGCCAGCTCCTCCTCGCCTCGGAAAAGTCCATGCAACTCAAGCACAAGATCGTCACCCTCAGTGTGCTGCCACTGATCCTCTCGGTGCTGTTCATCTGCGTCCTCGTGTTTGCTCAGAGCCGCAAGCTGGAGGAGGAACAGGCCCGCCTGGTGGAAAGCAGCATCATGACGTCGAAGAAGGCAGAGCTGAGAAACTACCTGAGCTTGGCGATGAGCCTCATCGCGCCGTTGTATGAAGGCAGTACCGACGATGATGCGACTCACCAGCGCGCCTTGGAGATCCTGTCCCAAGCTAACTTCGGCCTTGATGGCTACTTCTTCGTGTACGACCAGCATGGCAAAAATCTCATGCACCCGAGGCAGGCCGAGTTGATTGGCAAAGACCTCATTACGCTGACCGACAAAAACGGATTACCGGTAATCCAGGCTCTACTCAAGAGCGCCCGGGAAGGCGATGGTTACCAGCTGTACGACTGGCAGAAGCCGTCGACCGGCCAGGTCACCGGCAAGCTGGCGTACGTGGTGATGCTCGATCGCTGGGGCTGGATGCTCGGCACAGGCATCTACATCGACGATGTCGAGGTGGCGACCCTCAAGTCGCGCCAGGAGGTGGCCTCGGGCGTGCTGACTACAGTGATGGCGATCGCCTCGTTCTCGCTGGTTGCCGTGCTCGTAATCTTTGCTGGTGGCCTGATGCTGAACGTCAGTGAGCATCGCTTAGCCGACCGAAAGCTTTCCACACTCAACCAACGGATCGTGAACCTGCAGGAGGAGGAGCGCTCGCGGGTTTCGCGTGAACTGCATGATGGAATCAGCCAGGAGCTGGTATCAATCAAGTTTCAGTACGAACTGGCCGCCATCGAACTGGCCAATGGCCGAAATGAGGGGTTGGAAAATCTTCGCAAAGGAACTTCGAGACTCGGAGCCGCCATCGGCGAGATACGTCGCATTTCCCATGATTTACGCCCCTCGCTTTTGGACACACTGGGACTGTCACCTGCCATCGAACAACATGTCATTGAGTTCGAGCTGCGCACCTCGATTCACACCCGGTATGAATGTGGAATGGATGCCACCGACATCGATACGGGCCTTAAACTGACACTGTTCCGCATCATTCAAGAGGCCCTGGCGAACGTTGAGCGCCATGCGAAAGCCAACGCCGCGATCGTCTCAGTCTCACTACAGCAGGGCATGATTGTGCTACGGGTTGAGGACAACGGTGTCGGGTTTGACACTCGGGCAGCCGACGAGAGCCACGGCATCGGTCTGAGGAACATTCGCGAACGAGTGGATCACCACTTGGGTAGCGTTAGCATCACCTCATCTTACGGCCGTACCGAACTGCAGGTGCAGATACCGGTTACGATCACTTGAGCAGCCTCGTCACTCTAACCCTTGAGAACTCCATGAGCGTAACCCCCCCGGTCAGAATTGCCTTGGTCGACGACCACGTCCTTGTGCGCGATGGCGTCAAGGCTCTGCTAGGCGCGATCCCGCATTTCGAGGTAGTCGGTCAGGCCGAGTCAGGTGCCCAAGCAATTGAATTGGTGGCGAACACCGAGCTGGACATCCTCTTGGTCGATGTAGGGCTTCAGGACATGAATGGATTGGAGCTCACGCGCAAGCTGCGTGACCTCTATCCGGATATCAAGATCCTCATGCTGAGCATGTACGACAATCAGGAGTATGTACGCACCTCTATCAGTTCGGGAGCACTCGGTTACGTGCTAAAGAACGCGCCTTCTACAGAACTCATAGCTGCCATTGACGCTATTGCCGCGGGAGGAAGCTTCTACAGCTCGGAGATCACTCGTAAGCTCGCAGGGGGTAACCGCGATGAGCACGATTTGACTCCTCGTGAACTGCAAGTGCTTTCGATGATCGCCAAGGGTAACAACAACAAGGAAGTGGCCCGTCAACTGGATATCAGTGTACGAACAGTTGAAACCTATCGACTAAGCATTAGACGTAAGCTCAACATCGATACTCCTGCGGCACTCGTAAAATACGCCTTGGAGCACGGCCTGATCTCGATTTAAGCAAGCCCCGTCGCCGACCCTCTCTTTGAGTGGACACCTAGAAGTAGGTGTCTCAGCCTGATGCAGCCATTCACGCCTGCCAAATATACATACACTACCAGCCGGCGAAGGCAATAAGCCGAAACAGCTTCCCTAAAAAGACCAGTCAAATGTAAACTAACTCCAACCGAGATTTTCAATCCCGTTCTGGGTCGTCCATTTGCTGCGATTCAGACAAAAACAAAAAACGATAACCAAACAGAAAATGAAAATCCTTGAGCTTCTGAAAAGGCCATTTAGCCGCCTAACCCCTAGCCCAGCCAGTCTGATTGAGGAATGGTCTGCTCACCATAAGCAGTATTTTTTCGGCCAGTTTGGCGAGCAGTTAAAATGGACTACTTACTATGGGCGGGCCCCATTCGATAATCTGCCCGATACTCATGGGTACTGCGCCATGCCCAACATGGTATGCCGATGCAGTGCAAAAGGATACTCCATCGAAATCGGCTGGGTTGAAGGGGTCTCCATGTACGGAGGAGGCATTGCTCGGGTAAAACATTTCGCGCTCAACCCAAAATTGACAAACCGGGAATTGGGGCGCCCTTTCCTCGAGTCCATCCTGTATTTTCTCAAGGCACAGAATGCAACGTGCGTGGAGTTCCACGAGAGCCACACCAAAAAAATTGAACATTACAGGTCCTTCTTTAAAAAGATGGGAATTCCAGAGATTGCTAACGGAGTATGGCGAACCGAGCTGTACCTTGACTCCGCCATTCCCGAATCAGTCTCTAAATTCCATGAGTCTTTGATCAAGCCTGTAAAAAGACGCTCTAGCTCTCTGTAGGACTCTCTAGGCTTCTTAAGGTCAATTGCCGCTCCATTTGTCGCGAATTGCTCCACAAGTCCAACCCATTCACTACTGCCGCCGATGTCTGGCGGTTTCAGCTTGTAAAGACCTCAGTGTGCTCGATTCATGACCCGACCTCCAGATGAGGTGCGTCTGTACGCGAGCCACTTTGGGTGGTAATGGCAATGACCGGACCAAGTTCTCAACTTGGACAGCCTTAAGCACCGACTGCGGCATGATTGCCACACCTGTTCCCGCAGCTACGCAAGCAGCAATGGCATGGTAGGAAGCCAGCTCCAAAAATCGTGTCGGGACGACCTCGCACTGATGTAACCAGTCCTCAAGTATCCGTCGGTATGAGCAGCCACTGGCGAAAGCGATAATGGTCGAACCTTGAAGATCGCGCGCGCTGGGGACTGGGCTGTTCTTAGCGACGATCAACGCAAGCTCCTCGACGAAAGCCTCTTGGCTATCCAGGCCTGCTGTTGTGAAGGGGTCCGATACGAAGGCGGCCTCAATATCACCCCGGCGTACCTTTGCAATCAGTGAGTCAGTTGAGCCGGTCACCAGCTCGATCTGAACGTCAGGAAAGCGCTCGTGATAACTCGATAGAAGCGGAGGTAGCCTTGCTGCAGCGGTGCTTTCCAACGTGCCAATACACAGGGTGCCCCGAAGGGAGCCACGCTTGAGCGCGGTCTCCGCCTCAGTGGAAAGGCGCAGCAGCTTCTCGGCAAATTGGTACAGCAACCTACCCTCATCGGAGGGCATGAGCCGTCCCCCCTGGCGATGAAAGAGCGTCACACCCAAGCGTTCTTCCAGGTTCTTCACTCGGGTGGTGATGTTGGACTGCACACGATTGAGTTGGGCAGCAGCATTTGTGATGCCACCGTAATCGACCACCGCCTTAAAAATCTGCAGAGAGTCGAGATCTAAGTTTCTCATTTCGAGAATCCTGCATGCTGATTATTCATTATCAGAGAATATGTCAGCAGCATACACTTTCACGGAATCGTAGGCTGCAATCAACGCGGCCCACACGTCGGCAAAGCTAGTGCTAACTGGAGAGAGTCGTATGCGTAAGATCGGTCTGATTGGGGGTATGAGCTATGAAGGGTCAGCGGTTTACTATCGCGCGCTGAACCAAGGCATCAACAAGCAGCTTGGTGGCTTGCACTCTGCGCAGATACTGCTGCATTCGGTGGACTTCCAGACCATCGTCGATAAACAGAAGGCTGGCCAGTGGGACGAGGCGGGACATCAACTGGCTGATGTTGCTCGCAGCCTTGAGAAAGCCGGTGCTGACTGCCTGATGATCTGCGCTGTGACAATGCACTTAGTCGCCGACGCAGTGATCGCGGCAACCCCATTGCCCTTCATCCACATTGTTGACGTTGTGGCCGAACGCCTCAAGGCAAGTGGCCACAGCAAGCCATTGCTGATAGCGACGCGCTACACCATGGAGAACGGGTTCTATCCTGCCCGTATGGAGAAACATGGCATTGAGGTCCTCGTACCCCATGCCGAAGGGCGAGGCCAGATCCACGACATCATTTTCAACGAGCTCAGCTTGGGTATTGTGCGGGAGGAGTCTCGAGCCGTACTGGTCGACCTGATCGAGCAAGCGAAGGCGGAAGGCGCCGACTCCGTCATCTTCGGCTGCACTGAAATTTGCTTGATCTTGGAAACGGATAAGCTCCCACTCCCAGGTTTCGACTCGACCGCCATTCATGTTGAAGCGGGGATTGATTTCGCGCTACGTGAAGCACCCTAGCCGTATCTCCGCTGCCATGCCCCGGTCGACAAGTGTTGAAAGGGCTGTACGCCGCAGTGCTCCCGGTAAGATCTCGAAGGTTGTCGGTACTCGCCCGACATCGCGTGTTCAGGGGAGTGCCGCTGGCGTGGCCAGTTGCCTGCGATGAAGCCCTAGACAAAGCCTTTCGTCCGACCCTTAGCTTGAACGTGCCTGAAACAAAAAACGGTGGACATCGAACCCCTCCGTACGTCGACTCCAAGGCTTTCAGCGCCTTGGAATACACGCTACCGGATAGATCGATGCCACCGTAAACAAGCGCTACTGATCAACCAAAGTGATTTTCGCCACTTTCCACAATGCGCTTTCAACTCTGTGCTGCAGGGTCGCCGCTAAGGCTGTTTAAAGACTGTCTGCCTCACCTGACTGAATCTTCTTCACCTGGTCAGCAGTGATAGCCTTACCACCAATCCCCCAATCACCGCTCTTGACCTCTTCAAAGAGAACCCAGGTAACGGGTCGCATTTTTTCACCTTCAACGGAAACCATGGTGTCGGTAATCGCCTCGATGATTTTCGCCTTCTGCTCGGAAGAGAAAACACCTTCGATACCTTTGATTGTTACGAGTGGCATAAACAAACTCCTTCAGTGCTGCAGTTAGTAAATAGTGAATACAGCGCCTTTCAGCTCTCGTACCTGGATATGAACGCGGCAATCCTTCGCTGTGTTGAAGAGGGTCGAGCGGATGAGGCTACCCGCATGCTGGAGGGGTATCTGGTGCAATCGGAGCGAATTGTATTGGCTGCTTATGAGCGACGCACGAAACGGTAGCTTCAATGCTTCTCACTGACCGCCGGTCCAGAGAGTGCTTCAAATACCTCCCGATTAGCCGTCCAAAAAGTAAAAATCGTTGACTACCGCATGACTACTAGATTGCAGATGTCCACAGTCCATGAAACATGGACGATTGATTTTTGAAAATTCATAACAGTCAAGTGAAAGCTCCTCAATTTGGGGTGTTTAGGTCGGAAAAATCATGCGCTATTTAGCCTGAAGCACGCCCATCCATTACCCGGTGCCCCTTGGGGGGAAGAAAGTCGCGGGCAGCGGGCAGGGCGGTTGGGTTTTCTTGGGTTTCTGGTGCGCTATCCCCCCGATTCAAGATCGCTAGCCGGAATACCGGGGGCGCTGGTTTTCCTTATCATTGTCAAGAGCTGGATCGATGTCCGGATCATCAGCTTTTAGAGGGGCGTCAGGTACCTGACGCCCTTCGTTCAGCTGGGTATCACAGCTCACATCCGGCCACTTACTCGCACTGCTGGGATTGCCATCACAGAATTCCTTTCCGTCGATGGTGGGGGACTCTACAAAATCTCAGCGTTCGAAGGGCGGCGATTGGGTTTCTTGGGATCTCGTACAGAGCCTAAAACTCATGATCGGTGCCTGCGGAGGCGCGCAGAGTCGCTGATCAGTGTGGAACGACTGAATTGGCAACTGGCCTAGAGGGGCCCGAGACATCGTTCTCCGACGGCTATCGTCGAAATTTTGAAAGTAGCTGTGTAATGGCTCTAATTAGAAGCGCTAGCGCCAAAATAAGATCAGTAACTTCGCTCATGCTTTTCGTCTCGTGAGAAGGACACGAGGTCAATGTACACCGTTCTAAGTAAATGGATGGGGTGGTACTCACCGCAAGATCGGTGTAGGAAATCCCCCCTATTTTGGGGCGATGAATGTCGCCCCTATTCGCCTGTTTGAAGGTAGGCCACGCTCTTGATCGTATATCTTGGCCAAAATAGAGCTGGCTTCGACAGGGTAAAACACCTCAAGAAATCTCAATAGCGGGGTTTTCTTGTAGCTGTCAGTGGTAGGTTTTGTGGGTCTGATGTTTGCCGACCAAACCAGATGCATACATACCCCATTTACAAACGCTTCTGCTCGGCTATCCGAGCGTTCGCCGAAATCGATGAGGTCAAGATTTTTTTCAAGCAAAAGTCGAATCTCATCTAAAGACGTTAAAGCATTTGCAAGTTGTTTTTTGCTGTCGTTAGCCAAAACCGAAGGAAGTAGTCCGTTAATAATTAACGTGATATCAGAGAAGCTGCTGTTCAATTTTTTCCTGGCGAATTTTATGCTTTTCTTATGGTCTCTAAATACCTCTACGGCTTCGCTCGGTGTTGGGTGGAAACATGCCGAATAGTCATACAGTCTTAGGGCGTCAGCAATAATTAGGGATACGCCGTCTAGCTCGCCGGTGTATCGGCCAAGCTTGATCGTCTGAGTATTAATTCGGTTTCTGTAGGCCCTTCCCATAGACTCGTATGCACGATCTATAAACGACAGGGTATCCTCAATGCTGAATGAAAATAGAGGCTTCTGGCTATACCAGTCCCTAATGCGAGTAAGCGAGAGCTGCTCTGCCGGAGACAGGGAAGTGTAACAGTTGCTCGTTAGATTACCTTGTTCCATTTCAGCCTCAGTACGTTAAGCAAGGCAGTGGTAGTGTATCCTCTCAGTATGCCATCAAGCCAATACCTGTGCGACTGATCCCAATGAACCGTGGGCAGGCTGGGCCAGGCATAGGGTTTACATCTGCTCTGCCTCCGTGGCTCGTTGGGTAAGGGCGCGCCCCATCGCTGCCGTCCGTGTCGAGTGTAGTTGACGTGCAAAAGCGTTCATCCGCAGCGGCGTAAAGAAGCTCGGAGTGATACTTACAGTTGAGGCTATGAGTACACGCCATAAAATTTTCGATAATGATTGTCAGTGGTAAGCATGCAGGGTTAGGATCTTCTTTGTCGCATGCAAAATATTCGGGCTGTTGCAGAGTCCGTGATTGCCTGCAAAGGGCTGAAGTTAGTCTGTAAAAATTTCACGAGCAGTGTTCTTAATTTGTTTATACTGTTGGTTTTTATGGGGGTGTAAGTGGTGTGTATATGGGGATGATTGTATGGCTTGTAGGTGTTGGCTACATGGCTCTGACGGGAATTATTGGTTGTTTAGTGGTTCAGCTGAAGTTAATAAATGCGGTGGTGGATAACCAGCCGAATATTGTTGATAATAAGGATTTTCTTGACTCCTATTCTTGGCATATAAAGGTGAGTAAGCAGTTAGAAAAAATATGGCCAAGAATTAAGAGGGCTACGCTTTCAGATGTGTCTGGGGTGACCTATAAATGGGTGACTATTTTGTTTTTTTCTCTGCTATTTCTTCAGTATTTGTTTTCTGACTTTTTAGCGTCTGCAGCTCCAGCTGTGTTCGTATGCTTAGGTTTTTTAGCTGGTATAGGGAACTCGCTTCAGGGTGAAAAAAGGAGTGCGGAGGCTAGTAAGTATTTATTGCTGCCGTTTTCAATGCTTTTCCCTCTGTTTATTGCTTACAATATTGATAATTCAAGTAAGTTGTTGGCGATAAAAGGTTTTTTTGCTGCGCGGCCTTTGGGGTACGAAGCTACGCTGGCGATATTAGTTGTCGGGCTGGGAGTGTTTTGTTATTTTGGAATTGGCATCATTGAACGCATCCAGAAAGCCATTGTTTTGTGGTTGTTGAAGAGGGCTTTGGTTCTGTCCAAAAATATGGTTTTGGTCGGCGTAGCGCCTAAGATGCCTGAGGAAAAGGAAATGCGCGCTATAGCGAAAGAGGCAATAGTCGTCACGGCTAAAAATATGGCAGTTTTTGGTGCGCTAGTCGGTGTGTTGGTGGGTGCTATCCATTCTGTGGTCGAACTCTTTTGATTTTTCTGTGAATGTAAAATAAATAGAAGCTAGACCTTGATGAGCGACTATTAATTATTGACTTCGCTAGAGCTGAACTCGCTCGGCGCTTCAGTCAGCCGATTCTGCAGCCCGCTCTTTAGCCGACCATTGTTCGAATTTTCATATCTATGTCACACGCACTTGGGGTAGTTATGATTTGGGTCGGCAGTGACCAGTGTCTAGCTGTCCCGACCCAGTACGTTTTCCCAGAGTTAACTGTGAATAGCGGAGTCTCACCTGCTATGACGGTCTTCTGTCTTTGCTAGGCCGCGATTCGGTGAGGAGAGCTCTGATTTACTGTACAATCAAATATTGGTCTGCACCAACGGAGTATTTGTATGGTAACCCCCCTGCGGCCGATCTTTCCTCCTCGGAGGGTTCGATGCCATTAAGGGCAAGAAAATGGATGAGGTAAACGCCTGGGTTCTTGATATTGTGTACAAACGTAATCTCGTAAGTTTCGCCAGGTCCAACATTTACGAAGCGGAGCGGAATACGTGCAAGGTTTCCTACATAACGACCTGAAATCAGGTTGATGGGGGGCTGGTAGCGAGGTTCTCCATTAACAAATTCCACCGGGACCAGCGTTAAGGCATTTTCATCCAACAACACTTTGCTCGCTTTGTTGCCAGAGTTGGAAAGTGTGATTTTGACTTCAAGTAGATTTCGGTCGCCCGCGAACGGTCGGACCGTTGGGTCAACTTTAGCTTGAATATGCGGTGCCTGCGTTGTTTTCTGGTGCAACTCCTTTAATGTGTATTCTGTTATTTCCCTTTCTTTTTTGATGTAATTAGTTGAGTAGATGCCCCATATCGCCACGGCGATTGCCGCGATCATCGTCATTATTTGCGAAGCAATTTGAACTCTAATGTGGGTTTCTTCAATTTTTCTCGGCGAGTTGGCTGGCATTTTACTACTCCTTGTTTGCATTGGCTTCATTAGGCTGCGGGTGAACTTGTGTTCCTGCGTGCTTGCTGTCACATCGCTAATGGATGTCATAAGTAGTAGCAGTTAGCTGCAGCTCAGAAATTAATCGCCGTTGTAGACTATTGCTGGCACGTATCAAGGTGGCTCTAGTTTTCTTGTCCTGGGGTGTCAGGGTGTAAATTTCTATTTTAGATTTTATATTTGTGGGGGTTGTCACTATATAAGGCAATAAAATATGGCGCCGTTATAATGCTTCCGGTCACTACAAGCCATACGTGCTCGAGCTTGAACAAGTTGCTGATCAGGCCTGTGCATGCTCCAAATAAAGCTCCATAAAGAATTGATCGTATAAAGAGTTTTGTATGGAATATGTTGGGGGCCTCCAGCAAGAATATGGCTAGCTCTTGGTCGGAAATGCTTCGCCTTATGTTGTTGGCTTTCTCGACGCCGTATTTGCAAAGTAGTCCGAGCATGAAGAAAAGTAAAAGTAGTGATCCGGTATATGTGCGCTTGGAGGAAAGCTCTATGTTAAAGAACGGAATTATATAGCTTTCTTTACCTTCTCCTGAAATTACCATTGCGTATGCGACGGCACAAACTATTAGTCCGGAGATTAGCGCTCGTTGAGCAAGGGCAAGGGCTTCGTGGTAGTAAGTGATTTTTAGTTCTTCAATCTTCAAAGCTTTTCGCCATTTTGTGGAGTATGCCCTTAAGCAGCCACGGGTTGAGCGCCACAGCCTGCTGTTCGAGCAATCTGCAGGATGTGAAGCTGAGTGGCTGAAGTGTTTGTCGCAGTCACGCGTGCTTCTGTATCTAATCGTGGATCCATTCAGGCTGCTCAGCGATCTTTCAAGGCATGCCCCGTCATATGCTCTCGAGAGCGTCGTCAAATTAAATGTCCTTTTCGCAGCAAGCGTCATGCGAGGTTAGTTGCCCACTCTATGTACAATTGCCGGTAACTGTTGCGCGTGCGAAGGGATGCTCACTCCCCAAGGATAGGTCGGATTATTGGAACGCTCGTACTGATAAATGATTGCCGCCGGCAGCAGTCTTCTGTCATAGATGCGCCCCAGATTGAAGACCACGCTGTTTGGTGCAGCGATCACCAGGTGAATGGTCTTCACCTGCTGAGCCGATAGCTTTTTTAGCATCTGCAGGAACTGCTCCGCCAGAGCGCTTTGTTTCTCAAGGGACCAGTGCGCGTTCGACGAGAGCTCGTTCATCCTCATGTGCGTCAACGGGATACCAGGGAATGTGCTGGCAATACCAACCTCATCGACCGGATACGAGACGGAAAGGGCGAGCACCATATGGTCGGTGTTTTCGGATGGTGCCAAGACGGGGTCCAATCTGTCTCCGTCATCGCGAGCGCTTAGAATCTGACGCCATTCACCGCCCCCCAATGCCAAGCGGTCCCAGTCGAAGATCTTCAGACCGCCACCTTCGTCGTCCACCAAGCAGCCCGTAACGAACGTAAACGGTACCGGCATTAGGCCGCCATATACGATTTCAATGTCGTTTCTGTTTTGACCGCCGAGACGGCGCAACAGGTCACCTCTGCCGTCCACCACCTTTTGCAAGGCGACTTCCGGTTGGGTGATGCGACCTTCATGGATGTTCTCGCGAATGTCTACCAAAATGGTTTCGACGTTGCCGCCTACAGTTTGCCGCACCACCGCATCTAACGGGCTGTCGATACCGTGCAGCCCTTTGTGCTCCAAGAGCAGGACGCGCCTGCGTGTGAACTGCTTGCGTTCATACACGTTAATGCAAACGCCGGTGAGGATCATCAACACGCCTACGACAAAGCCTGCTCCGGCCATCCACCCTGGCGTACCTCCAGAGGTGTCGACACTGGCCTGTAAATAGGTGGCGTCACTCGTGTAGTTAATACCAACGACTAGCCCTCCAGCCAGTGTCGCCAACACAAGCAGTGCGCCGTAGCTGACCAAGAACACGCCGAAGCTCTTCGGGCGAATATACCACTCGAGTAGCTTCCGCCCCCAGCTCAGTAACTCTTTCAATAACATCCAGATAATCCCTTCACGATAGTCTTCGGTGTGCAGAGCATGTGCCCATGCCGTAATCATCGCAGGCCGGGCTATAGCTAGGCTAGAGCCTTGCATTTTTATTTAGAACTAAGTGGTCTCGAGGTCACCAAAGGTTGAACTTTAGAAGTCTGCTAGTACTGACAAGAGTATATTTTTAGTCGCAGGTGGATCTGATGCGGGGTTGACTTCTTGAGCGGGCTAGTGCTTGAATATTGAGCATGTTTTGGAATGGTGAATTTTATGTCGCGACTTGCAGAGTTTCGTGCGCTGGAACAACAGCTTGCAGCCCAGCTGGCAGAGCTGGAAAATTTGAAAAATGACACTGGCTTGAAAAAAGAAATTGAGTTCGAGAATAAGCTGCGCGCCTTGCTCGCCGAATACGGCGTTAGCTTGCGTGACGTTATTGCAATATTGGATCCAGGTACCCGAGTAGATCTCTCGCCTCGCTCAGCTAAAGCCCCTCGCAAGCCGCGCCAGACCAAGGTCTTTAAGAACCCGCATACGGAAGAGGTGATTGAGACCAAGGGTGGGAACCACAAGGCTCTGAAGGAGTGGAAAGCACAGTACGGTGCTGAAACTGTGGACTCTTGGCTGGCTTAGTCGATGCTCTGTTAGCCATTCCCACTCAGGTACTCGAAGGAGAAGGATCGCATGAGTAAAGAACTCTACGTTTCTGTTGATATTGAGGCCTCTGGTCCGATACCGGGCGAGTTCAGCATGCTTTCTTTTGGCGCATGTATTGTCGGGCACCCCGAGAAAGCGATTTATTTAGAGCTCAAGCCAGACAGCCCAAAGCATGATCCAGAAGCGGTGGAGGTTACAGGCTTTGATCTGGAGCTACTGGCTCAAACGGGTCTTGAGCCGCAAGAGGCGATGCAGCAACTTGCAGCCTGGGTAGAGGAGGTTGGGGCGGATGCAGGTAAGCCAGTCTTTGTCGGGCTCAATGCTCCCTTTGATTGGTCGTTTGTGAACTATTACTTTCACAAATACTTAGGCCAGAACCCGTTTGGTTTCGCAGCTCTGGATATCAAAGCCTACTACATGGGGGCTTTTAACCTCGCGTGGAGGGAGACTAAGTCTTCGCATATGGCAACGAGCTTGAACCCCAAGCGGGCTGCGACCCACAACGCGCTGGATGATGCGCGTTACCAGGCTGAGCTTTTCGCCTTGATGTTGCAGCGCAGGGCGCAGTTGGGGTGATTTAGCTCGCCAGCTTCGCCTCTTCGTAACCGCCATTCTGGAAGCGCCAAGCTTTGATGCCGCCAGGTGTTTGCGACAGGCCGACGATCACTGCGATCGGGTGGGGCAGTTCCTGCGCATAGCGTGCTGCAAATCGAGAGAAGCTTGCCACATCTGTCGGGGAGATCGCTGGTATGGCTTGGGGGTGAGTATGCCAGTACCCCACTAGCCTAAGCCCTTGGGCGTTGGCTGCATCGATTTCCTGACGGCAGCGCTCGGTATCGAGTTCGAGCCACGTCCTTCCTGCACGATCTCTTGAGTGGGGGAGTGTGGCCAAGGTCATGACCAGTCCGCTGGGGTCTGCCAGGTCTACAAACAGCTGACCGCCTCGTTCGGTTTTCCATGCGGTTTGCCGGTATTGATCGAAGACCTCAGCGACGCCCAGTGATACGGACAGGGTGCATTCGAGCCCTGGCCACGCCCAGCTCCAGGCAATATTACTCATCTAGGTTGGTCCTCACCGGCTGGCCAGGCACGCTCCAGGACAATGTGCTGAATGCCGTTCTCCACTGTGGGGCCAAGATAAGTACCGCCATGGTTAACAATGTCTTGTGGCTGGTAGATGCTGGTGGTCCATGCCTGCTGTTCGAGTTGGCCAGTCAA
Source organism: Pseudomonas sichuanensis (assembly GCF_024749065.1). NCBI lineage: Bacteria > Pseudomonadati > Pseudomonadota > Gammaproteobacteria > Pseudomonadales > Pseudomonadaceae > Pseudomonas > Pseudomonas sichuanensis. The sequence continues at coordinate 1,997,668 of NZ_CP087185.1, forward strand.
GGTTCTCAGTGCAACTTGAGCCACCATTCCTGCCACATTGCTCATGCCTGAGGCGCCTCCAGGAATGAAGGTTTGGCCGCAGGCTGGAAGCGGAACAACGCCGCCGCCAGCTGGCCACTCGGTAAATTTGTGCTGGAAGTTGCCCGCGGCATCGAACAAGGGTTGACCATCAAAGGCTCCACTCGGAGCTAGCAGGGCGTGGCCGACAAAGGAGTGCGGTTCACTCCATGCTTGCAGGAGCGCCCACGGAGCACCTTCTGACTTCCTTTGCCAGAGCGCTACTTCAGATGCCCAGTCTGCTGTGGTTACGATGACCAAATCAGCTCTGTCGAACAGTTCTGGCTTGCGCAGGAGCAGCATCTCCGCGTAATCCAGGTAAGGCGTCACTTTGACGATAGGCAAATCGAGCGTCAGTTTTTCCGCCAGTGCTACTGATTTTGACCTGCCAAGATCGTCTGCGCCCAGGGCATGGCGGCCAAGATTGGCTGACTCAAGGAGTTCAGGATCGATTAAGATGATTTCGCCTATTCCTGAGCGGGCGAGTTGCAGCGCTACAGCACTGCCAAGTGAGCCTGTACCCACCATTACGACCCGGGCTTTTTCGAGGTGCTCTGCAGTCTTACTCAGGTCGCGAGAGAGAATATCTGTGCGGTCGAGAATATTGATTACAGCGTCACGTATGAGCGTCGGTGTGTGTGAGGGCTGATGTTTGCCTGACCAGCGACGAGCTGAGCGGAAGCCATACCACCGGCCATGGTCCGGCTGTTTGCTGTACGAGCGCACGTCCAGGCAGAACAATGGCGCGCCCACAGGCCCAGGGAGCTCCAAGACTAGCCAGCGGTCAGCCAATGACCCTTTGCCAGAGAACCAGGTCAGAAATTTCTTGCAGTCGTCTTCCGTCAAATGCGGAGTCAACCAGTCCAGAAGCCTTTCAGGCGGAGGGATCTGTATGTCGGGATGAGTCTGCAGCTTTACATAGAAGCCTGGCACTGCAGGCGAGCGGATTTTTCCGCTGTAGCCAATCACGCGCCGCAGATGAACTTTGAGTGACTCCAGCTTGGGCGCAAGCCACGCAGTGCGTGTGCGTTTTCCTGGGCGTGGATCGCTAATAGCGAATAACTCCGAGCCCGACTGTGGTCGCTCCAGCAGCAATAGGTCCTGTGGGGAGCTGTTGAGCTGCAAGGCCCAATATGTGGAGAATTCATCCTTGAACTCCGCATTCCGTACATCAGGATCTGAACCGTCAGCTACGAGCCGCAAGATAGAGCGGAGGCGTGAAAGGCTGTCCTTCACCACGGTCTCAGGTGTTCCGGTGATGGGCCTCTCACGGAATCCATGGAGGCAAAAACCGGATTTCGTTGCATGCGGCCACATTAACCACGGCGACGGCTCCACTTGAAGCGTCAGGGGAAATCGGGGGAAATGGCGTGGGAAGGCGATAATTAAGCGTCGCTCTATCCCGGTGTAGTCGGGCGGTAACGGTAGCCCAAATCGCGCAGATTCGAATTTTCCGGGCGGCAGGGATTGAAGAAGCGATGCAACGGCTTCTTCGCCAATGAATTCGTGGAGCGCGGCGATGCCGCGCTCCACGGACGGGGTAAAGGTCGTTTCAACCGAGGCGTTCAACTGGCTTCACATTGCTTTGAGTGGAGGCATGGCTCGCGCTACCGGAAAGCGCGCCCAGAGATACGGCGTTGCGTGTCATACCGACTTTACGACCGGGCATGGTCCAGTGTCCCGGAATCTCACGGTTGACGTCGCTGATGGTCTTCTGGTCAATACCAAAGCTTGCCGCCATGGCCTGGGCGAAGGTATCGGCGCTCTCATGGCTCTGCAGGCCGAGCTGGAAGGAGACTGCGGCACTTGCATGCCAGTCGTAGAACGCCCGACGATACTTGGGCCCTTCATCAGGTCTGTTCCACTTTTCTGAGAAGTTTTCTCCGGCATCCTTCGGGTTGAGCACTTGGTACTCACCATTGATGTACCTAACGTAGTCACGCATCTTCTCGACGATCTGGAGGATCGCATCAATCGGCGTCAGTGGCGCCAACTTCGACTCTTCGACCACTTTCAGATAGGCGTGGGTTGCGAGGGTGGTAATGACCGCCGAGATAGGCCGGTAGTCTTTTCGGCGGGTTTCAATAGCCCACTCGTCACGGTGCCGCTTCAACAGTTTGATGGTTGCGCGCAGCGGATCGAGGGAGTCGTAGTCCTGATAGGTGGGCAGGGGCTCTTGGGTCGCTGCGTCCACCGATTCATTGACGCTGCGATTCGCGGCGACAGCTTTGTACAGGTGCTGCTCCAGCGAAATATGCTGCTGTGACGCGTCGTTCAACCAGTCCGCATAGGAAATCGGGCTGCTGGCTTTCCAGCCAATCTCACGGTCTGGTACCTCCAGTTTGCCCTGGCCATCAACTTTACTGTTTCCCCATACAGCGCGAGCGGGCGTCACGTCGATGTGGAATCCAGGGTTTACGTCGGCATACTCAATCCGGATCCCCCGACGGAGCTGGACGATATCCGACTTCACTCGGCTACCGTCGCGGAAGCGCTCCTCGATGGCATTCAGGACGGTCATCGCGTCGGCCTGAGTGGTATGGGGCAGCCAGATGATGGCGTCCGCATCAATGGTCCCAAGATCCTTGGGGGCCCCACCTACCGGGTTGATCGTGGTTTTCAGCCGCATCGAGCCTTGTGGGAAAATGTGAGCGCCGGACAGCAACGGGTTCGTTGATGCGTCGAGGATCTTTTGCAGCTGGGAATAACGATCTTCGATCGTTGTGTATTGGCTTGGTGTCAGAGAGATGTCACTCGCTGCTCGGAGGAGGAGGCGCTCCCAACTGCGGCGCCTGGTCAGTTCGTCTTGCGATGTCATGGTCGATTTCTCGTCAAAAGTGAGGTCTGGATTTACTACGCCCTAGATTTGGGGCTGCCCTCTCTCTTGGGCCTATCCGCTGACGCAAGCGCAGCGTTTGGGACCAAGCGTAAGAGGGGGCTGCAACGGACACCTGGACTCTCTCACGCAAAAAGCTCGAATACCCTAAGTTAAACTATCCATTTGAGTGTATTTCTAGTAAGGGTGCAGCCATTATTGGCGGCGGTATTTTGACTTTCATTAATTTCGGTAAGAAAAATGACAATCCATGACGACCTCAAATCATCCATGATCAAAGAATGCTTAATGAGTGGTATTTAAATTCAATCATGATTTTTTAGCAGTGTCAAAAGCTTGAAATTCTTAGTTAGTGAGTCGGTTATTCATTTGAGTATGCGAATGGTTTTGGTTTGGGTGGAGTTGTAAATCGTTACACTTGCGGCATGATCTGCCCATAGTGGGCTTGGATTATGGCCGTATTGGAGGCTTGACTTGTGACGCTCATAGAAATCATTTCAATGCGGATAAAGCGCATGAGAAAGGGGCGCCCATTTCATCGAGGTGTTTTGGCGCACATCGGGCCAAGCGGCTCTGTTACGAGGGTGCTTTCGGCGCTAGTGGCTGCGGGTCTACTGGAGCGAGTGGCGCGTGGCATTTATGTACGGCCAAAATATAGTGTATTACTTGGGAGGATTCCGCTGTCCCCTATCGAGTTCGCCAAGCTGGAGGCCAAGCGTCGGGGTCAGAAATTACAGATCCATGGAGCCGAGGCAGTGCGGCGACTAGGTATGAGTACGCAGATGTCGATGATCCCCATTTACAACATGAGTGGGCCAAGTCGTGAAATACGAATTGCGAACGCGGTGGTGCAGCTTCGTCATGTTTCCCCAGTACGCTTACAGGGGGCAGGTAGCCAGGCGGGCTTGATGCTTACTGCTATGCATTATCTAGGAAGGTCCGAGGCAACCACCACAACAGTATCTCTAATGTTAAGCCGATTGAGTGACCAAGACATCAGAGCGTTGCAAGGATTTGAGATGCCGAAGTGGATGCGCAATGTGCTTCTCTTGGCCTCGGAAAAGCGCTAGGTAGAAATTTTTCTTAAATTTCATATAGATAAATTTTCGTAGGCGTTGCAACTCTTTCAGTAAGCAGCTGTTTCACAAGGGGCGGCGCACGTCGAGAGGTATCGATGTGAGCAGCATAGAAGGAGAGGGAAGGCGTATGAGGTGAGTTGTTTCGCTGTCCCTCTCCTATGCCGGTGACGACGATTTAGAAGGGCTTACTCTCCGTGCTTGATACACGGTTTTTAATTGGAGTTCACCTTTCCTGTGGGCTTTGCGCTCGCTGTAGCACCTGCCGGGGGTGTGATAGAGGATTCGATTTGGAATGCCTAATTCATCCACGCTCACCTCAACCTTAATTAGAGGCTCAGACTTCCAATGTCTGCTGCGGTTATCATGCGGGGCTGTAGTGATGACTATCTGTTGAATAGTGACTGCGTTATCAGTGGCGCAGGCAGTCAGATAATCCAAAAACGCACGTGCCGTCGACAGTAGGCAAGTCTCGTTTGTGGTTCGTTCCAAGTGGATCCTGGTATGGACCTGAAAAAATGTTTCACTGGTATCAACTCGAGGCCAGCTTCTGTAGTGCGGATCGACTTTCCCTATCGTGGTGAAGACTTCTTCTAATGGGTCTGAAACAAACAATTGCTCTGCTCTCAGTCATGATGGGTCTTGTTGGCATGTGACGTGTAGGACGTCAGATAAGAATAATTTTGCCACATATGCTGCATGCAGCATAGCGTTTGATGGCTCAGCGAGGCTTTATCGTTCCTTTTGTGAGTACACAGATGGAAGGTAAGCTGGCTTTTGGTTCCGCGCTTAAAGCGGTGAGAGTTAGGAAAGGGATTGCTCAAGAGCAGTTGGGGGCAAGTCAGTCTTTCATTAGCACACTTGAGCGTGGAATTCGTAGCCCGACCATCGAAAAGCTGGAGGAGCTTGCCGATCGGTTGCAGGTTAATCCCGCCACGTTGATCATTTTGATGCAGGTCGGCTTTGAGGGCGGCGAAGAAGCCTTGCTGGAAAAAATTCATCGAGAGATTGGGGCACTCAGGGCCGCTGCCTCTACGGACTGAGGCAGCGGCGGAAGAGGCCTCTCTTGCAAAAAAGCCACCTTGATTCAGGTGGCTTTTTTTTGCCCTGTCCTAGCTCGTCGCTCGGCTTATGGCCATACGTTGCTACCTTCGGATTACACATTTTCTGTATGGACGTTCGGATTGTCGTCGAAGATCATCAGGCAGGGCAGGTGGGCCATGACCCGCGCCACCTGGCCCAGGCCATCGGCGAACGCTTCGATCAGCGGCAGTTCGCGGCGGTAGCGCGCCTGGCGTTGCTCGGTGAGGTCCGCCGGCATGTCCATCCGCACCAGCGCCCACGGCGTCGGCGACCACACCAGCAGGTACATGGCCATCACCTCGGCGAAGGTCACCAGGTGGTTGTCGGCATTGCTGGACGAGAAGATCGGCTTGCGCTTGCCACCGAAGAAGCGCTCGCGCAGGGTTTCGTTGCCCTGCTGCGCCGGCAGCAGGTCGGCGCGGTGGTAGTAGCAGGCCGGGTGGCGGTAGAGTGCCGCGCCGCTGTCGACCACGGCGCCCTCCAGGGGCTCGTCGAACAGCCCCAGGCACTCGATCAGTTCATGGATGGCCCGCAGCATGGGGCCGGCGACGTCATCGGCGTACACCTGGTCGCCGGTCATCAACAGCACGGCGGGGCGTTGTTGCGGCTGGGTGCAGGCGGCCAGCAGGCGGTCGGCGCATAGCAGGCCGTCGGCCGCCGGGTGGTGCGGCTTGCGGCATGAACCGTGGAGTACCTGGTCGAGGCGCTCGCGCAGCACGAAATCTGGCCGGGTGGCGCCGGGGTAGAGCAGGTGTGGCGCCCAGTCGCTGATGCCCTGGCCGTTGATCAGCAGGTCGTATTCAAGCGCGATGTCGCAGGGCAGCGGTCGGTCGAAATGGATGTCCAGCAGGTGCACGAATGCCCGTGCGCCGACCGCGAGGGTGGTGCAGTGAAGGCTGGGGGTGATGCCTGGGTAGCCGAGCACGAATTCGGGCAGCAGCGGTTGCGAGCCGACCAGCCAGATGGCCAGGCGTTGGGGTTCAAGGCGGCGCAGTACCGGGCCAGCAAGAACAAGGGGCAGTGGGGCGCGGGAGGTCATCGACGGCTCTGGGGGCTTGGCTGGCCTCTTCGCGGGGCAAGCCCGTTCCCACAGTTACAGCACAGGATTAATCCTGTGGGAGCGGGCTTGCCCCGCGAAGAGGCCCTTGAATTCAAATGCTTTGCAGGGTGGCAAAACAAAACGGGCGGAAAATGCTGCGCACTTCCCGCCCGCTTGGCAAACCCGATATGTATCAGGCCTTTTCTGCCATCAGCTTCTCGAGCTTCTCCTGGTCGCGGGCGAACTGGCGGATGCCCTCGGCCAGTTTCTCGGTGGCCATGGCGTCCTCGTTCATCGCCCAGCGGAACTGGCTTTCGTTCAACTGCTGCTTGGCCTCACCGGCATTGCCTGGTTTGAGAATACGCGGCAGCTCGCCCTGGTCGTCCGACAGCTGCTGCAACAGCTCCGGGCTGATGGTCAGGCGATCGCAGCCGGCCAGCTGCTCGATCTGGCCAATATTGCGGAAGCTCGCGCCCATCACCACGGTGTTGTAGCCGTTGGTCTTGTAGTAGTCGTAGATGCGCGTGACCGACTGCACGCCCGGGTCTTCGGCGCCCACATAGTCCTTGCCGGTGCTCTTCTTGTACCAGTCGTAGATGCGCCCCACGAACGGCGAGATCAGGAACACGCCAGCATCGGCGCAGGCCTGAGCCTGGGCGAAGGAGAACAGCAGGGTGAGGTTGGTCTGGATGCCTTCCTTCTCAAGCTTCTCGGCGGCGCGGATGCCCTCCCAGGTGGAGGCCAGCTTGATCAGCACGCGGTCGCGGGAAACCCCCGAGGCTTCGTACAGTTCGATCAGCAGGCGGGCCTTTTTCAGCAGTGCCGGCTCGTCGAACGACAGGCGCGCATCCACTTCAGTGGAGATCCGCCCAGGAATGGCTTGCAAAATACCCGCGCCCACGGCCACCGCGAAGGTGTCGCAGGCCAGGTCGACATTGCCCTTGGCCTCGGCCTTGACCTTTTTCAGCAGGTCGGCGTAACCCGGGATGGCAGCGGCCTTGAGCAGCAGCGACGGGTTGGTGGTGGCATCGACCGGTTTGAGCCGGGTGATGGCGTCCAGGTCCCCGGTGTCGGCGACCACGGTGGTGAACTGCTTGAGTTGTTCCAGCTTGGAGGTCATGGGCGTGCTCTGTCCTGTGCAATGGCTCGACATTACCCGAGCCCTCACGCCCGCTCAAGGCCCCGTGTGTAGGAGCGGCCTTGCGCCGCGAAGGGCTGCGCAGCAGCCACGGGGCCAGCCCGGGGATATGCCGAAGGTGACGATTCGAGTCGCAAGCTGACCGGAGGTTCCCGGTGCTATCGTGCGCAGCACAAAGACAATGGACGGCACACCTGACCTGTGGGAGCGGGTTCACCCGCGAAGGCGGTCGTGAAGTAGCCGACGCATTCGCGGGTAAACCCGCTCCCACAGGGCACCCGGCGTCTGCGTGGGAGCGGGCTTGCCCCGCGATGGGCTGCGCAGCAGCCCCGGGGCCAGCCCGGGGATATGCCGAAGGTAACGATTCGAGTCGAAAGCCGACGGGTGCTTCCCGGCGCTATCGTGCGCAGCACAAAGGCAGTGGTTGCCACACTTGGCCCCGGCAGCCTCACCGCCCCTGCAACAACTCCGCCGCCTGATCCAGCACCGCCAGCGGCGTGTCGGTCTTGTGAATATCCGCCGACAGCAACTGCCGGAAGCGCCGCGCCCCCGGGAACCCCTGGCCCAGCCCGAGAATATGCCGGGTGATATGGTGCATCGCACCGCCGCTTTCCATATGCGCGACGATATAAGGCCGCAGCCGCTCCATCGCCTCGCTGCGGCTCACCACCGGCGCCTCGCTGCCAAACAACTCTTGGTCAACCTCGGCCAGCAGGTACGGGTTGTGATACGCCTCGCGCCCCAGCATCACCCCATCGAAGGTCTGCAGGTGCGTGCGGCACTCTTCGAGGGTCTTGATGCCACCGTTGAGCACCAGCTCCAGGTCCGGGAAGTCCGCTTTCAACTGCGCCGCCACGTCATAGCGCAGCGGCGGGATCTCGCGGTTCTCCTTGGGCGACAGCCCTTCAAGAATGGCAATGCGCGCATGCACGGTGAAGCTGCGACAGCCAGCATCGCGCACCTGGCCAACGAAGTCGCACAGCTCGGCATAGCTGTCGCGGCCGTTGATGCCGATGCGGTGCTTGACCGTCACCGGAATACCGACCGCATCCTGCATGGCCTTGACGCAATCGCCCACCAGCGCCGGATGGCCCATCAGGCAGGCGCCGATCATGTTGTTCTGCACCCGGTCGCTGGGGCAGCCGACGTTGAGGTTGACCTCGTCATAACCCGCCTGCTCGGCCAGCCGCGCACAGGCCGCCAGGTCGGCCGGCACGCTGCCACCCAATTGCAGGGCCAGTGGGTGCTCGGAGACGTCGTGGCGCAGGAAGCGCTGGGCATCGTTGTGCAGCAGCGCGCCGGTGGTGACCATTTCGGTGTAGAGCAGGGCGTTTTTCGACAGCAGACGCAGGAAGAACCGGCAGTGGCGGTCAGTCCAGTCCATCATCGGTGCAACGCTGAAACGGCGGGACGGCTCAGGGTGCAGGGCAGGGGAGGTAGCGGTTGGTGATGGCATAAGTCTGGGGCACGCACTCGACGGAGCCAGGCGGCAGGCCGCTGGCAGGCGATGGAAAGGTAGATGGGCGCCAGTTTACCAAGCGCGGGGGGATTCGTCCGATTCGATCGACGATAAGGTGCTGGGTAGGTTGATTTCGGATGGGGAAACCCAGTCAATGGACGATGAACGCCAAAGCGCTTGAGTTCAGAGAGACCCAGCGCATCGAGCAGCAGATCATCGAGAACCCTGCGATCGCTGCGGAGTGGACGCGCCATCAGATTGCGGCTGAAGAAGCCATCTTCTGTTTGGCAACAGGCAGGTGGCCGCACGTCAGAGGAAAATCATGATGTTGACGATCCACCCCGAACCACCCCTCCCTCGAAGACACCATTATCCAGGCCATGGAGTACGCTCTGCGCGCGCAGGCTGTGGCGCATCAGACCATTTCGATCCAGCCCGGGTCGCCCGGATGGCACACCACATACATCCAGCGAGGCGCAATGGGGCAGCAGCTATTCGCCAGTTTCAGTATCAAACTGGCGACGGCGGATCAAGAATTCGCCAGCTCCTGTGAAAGCTCCGGATGCCTTGCAATCAGGCGCATCAGGCAGAGAACGCCGCCCGGTGGTACGAAGCGCCCTTGCTCCCAATCGCGAAGCGTCGCAACGGGAGTGGCGATACGCTCAGCGAAAAGGGCCTGAGTCAGCCCGGAACGTTCTCGGGCCTGGCGCACCAACATCTGTTCAGGGGTAGTGACGCGTCCTGCGCCTGCTTTCGCTTCCATAAGCGCTTGGCGCAAATCGGGGATCGCCTCGCCAGCATCGTCTTCGATTGCCTTGGCAACCTTTTCAATATCTATGTCACGCATTTCATACCACCTTGCTGATCTCAGCTGGGCTCATATTGGCACGCTCGGCCTTGGCGTAGACCGTGACCAACAACACAATCTCGTCTTCAGACAGGTTGAAGTAAATCACCCGTGCGCCGCCGGATTTACCGGCGCTGGAGCGCCCCCAACGTACTTTGCGCGCCCCATCCGCGCCTGGGACGACATCTCCCGCCAGCGGATTGGCCGCGATCCAGTCGATGAACGCCACGCGCTTGTGATCAGACCACAGCTTGGCGGCGTTCTTCTGAAATGTAGGCGTCTCTATGACGGTACGCATGGCCAGAATGTACGGGAATCCCGCACTGCAGACAATATCTCCCTCCTATCGCCGGACCAAAGACATGGTTCCGCGGAACCTTGCCATTACCAGCGAACCCATCCTTGGGTGTGGCGTCACCATGGGGGGCAAGCCCGCTTTACTGTGTGCATAACATGATGGCCATGGGCTTCACCGGCAATGACTCGCCTTGGCTGCCACTGCTAGCATGCGCACCGCGCAACATTGATGGATCGCCCCCATGACACGTATGGACACCGCCACCTCATGACCCGCTACCTCACATTCATTGCCCTGATGGCCACTGTCGGTGTTTGCCAGGCTTTGGAAATGCTCGGCCAGACCACCGACGGATACGTCAAGGCCCACATCAAGCCGCCACCTCGTACGGTCTTTGAGGTTTACCTCGATGTAAAGCGCAACCCGTACGGGGCACTCGGAACCTTCGACTTCAGCCACAGTGATGAGCAGTCCAAAACCTGCTACCGCGTGCTGGGCCGCCGAACTGCAGGGCCGGACGACGTGCGGCAGGTCACGATGGCCAGCGAGCAAGGCCATGCGCTTTGCCAGCATCTGCTGGGCACCCTCTACGAAGCCGGTAACGGGGTATCCCAGGACCTGTACCGCGCTCGCATGTTTTACCTGCAAGCAGCCCCCAACGACCCCACTGCCTACGTCGAGCTGGGCCGCATGGCGCGTGACGGTGTCGGTGAGCCGGTAGACTTCGTCCGGGCGCGTGCCCTCTTCAGGCAGGCCGGCCCAGGTGGTGTGGTTGGGCTGGGCGGGTTGATGGAGCAGGGCAAGGGCGGGCCGCAGGATGTGCAGGGCGCCTTGAACCTTTACATGCAGACGACCCGCAATTTCCGTGACCCCGCGTGGGGGGCTATGCGTGCGTTGCTGGACAACGGCATGTCGTTGGATACCGCGCAGGTGGAGAAGTACAACCAGCTCTGGATCAGCGGGTTCCAGAGCCTTCAGCAAATGAAGATCAAACGCGATGCGTCGCTCAAAAAATTCCGCTACACCGAGTGGATGAGGCTTACGGTGTCGTATCGGTTCCCGGTAGAGCAGGGCCCCCCCGCCGTCTCCCTTGTCGAAAGCAGCGGCGATTCGCAGCTTGATGAGACGGTGCTGAGGGTCTTGGACAAGCTGCCGATGGATGATCCCTACATGGCGCCGTCGGGCATGCGAACCCCTGATATGGTGGCCCCGATTATCCTTGGCCCCGGCTTCTTCGGCAGTTGAACCTCGGGTACTGGCCGGCCTGTCCAGCGGACCAACGCCCCGCTGCAGGCGCCGGCTTGGCCGGCGAACAGGCCCGCCCAGGCTACAAAGGCCTCAGTGCTTCATCCCAAGCTCCGCATCATCCATCAGCGCCTTGGCCAGCGCGCTCAGGTAATACGACGCCCACAGCAGTTGCGGCTTTTCCTCCATGATCCCGGCGATGGTCAGGTCACGCACGCAGCCCATCAGCTCCGAGGCCTGGTCCCGCGCATGTTGGCAAGGGATGCCGGGCTCGATGCAGAACAACGGGGCGGTCATCCCTTCGCCTTGGTAGAACTTGGTTTTGCCCGCAGTGGTGCGGGGCGTGGTGTCGTCTGTATTCATTGCTCACTCTCCCTGAAATGATCGGTGCCTGGGCGGGCCCCATCGCGGGTCAAGCCCGCTCCCACGGATGCAGGCATAACCCTGCGGGCTGGGGGTGGCGTGGGAGCGGGCTTGCCCCGCGATAGCGCCAGCTCAGGCGACACATGACCAACGGCCTAGTGGAACGCCCGGCGCTCCAGCTGCGGCATCTGCACCTGAATCAACGCCGACTCGAGCAGCACCCGCAGCGCCTCGATCTCATGCATCAACGCCATGATCAGAATCGACGCGGGCGTCTTGGGCTGCTGGACCGAAATGGCCTGATGCGCCACGGCCTGTGCGCACAGGGCGTACTCCGTGGCTTGGATGAGGGTGTCTTCGAGGGAGTGGTGGTTGTGGGGTGGATCGGGGACGATCTTTAGCATCGTAGAGGGTGTCAGAAATTTTGTGTTCGGGCATACCATGAGTAAGAGGTGCATGCATGCCAACCAAAAAGAAACCGCTTCGAGAGTTACCGAAGGTCCCGAAAGAGCTGCTTGAACAGTTTTCCGCAACCCCACTGATGACCGCAGAGGCTATCGAAGAGGCTTCTGCCGCCTTCAAGAAAGCGTTGATCGAGCGGGCCCTGAACGCCGAACTTGGCCATCACCTGGGCTATCCTCCGGGCGCGCAGCGCCCAGAGGATGAGACCAACCAGCGCAATGGCACGAGTGGCAAGACAGTGCTGACAGGCGATGGCCCGCTACGGCTGGATATCCCTCGGGACCGTGACGGCAGCTTCTCGCCCATTCTGATCCCCAAGCATGAGCGCCGTTACACCGGATTCGATGACAAAATCATCGCCATGTACGCCCGTGGAATGACGGTCAGAGAGATCCGGGCCTTCCTGTCCGAGCAGTATGGAACCGACGTTTCACCCGATTTCATCAGCTCTGTGACAGACGAGGTCATGGAAGAGATTGGCGCGTGGCAACAGCGGCCACTGGAGCCGATGTACCCGGTCATTTTCTTCGATGCGCTGCGGGTGAAGATCCGCGAAGAAGGTCTGGTTCGCAACAAGGCCATTTACTTGGCCCTGGGCGTTCTCCCCGACGGGACGCGCGATATCCTGGGCATCTGGATCGAGAACACCGAGGGTGCGAAGTTCTGGATGAAGGTCTTTAACGACCTCAAGAAGCGTGGCGTCGAAGATGTGCTGATTGCCGTGACCGATGGCCTCAAAGGCATGCCAGAGGCCCTCAGCGCAGTGTTTCCAGAAACGACGCTGCAGACGTGCATCGTGCACCTGATCCGCAACAGCCTCGACTACGCGGCCTGGGACAAGCGGCGGGCTCTGGCCAAGGAGCTGAAGCCGATTTACCAAGCCATCAATGCCGAAGCGGCTGAGCAAGCACTCGATGAGTTTGAGAACGGGCCGTGGGGCGAGAAATATCCGACGGTGGTGGCTGCTTGGCGACGGGCTTGGGATCGCGTGATTCCATTCTTTGTTTTCCCGCCCGCCATCCGAAAGGTGATCTATACCACCAACGCCATCGAGAGCATCAATGCCCAGCTACGCAAGGTCATCAAGACTCGCGGACATTTCCCGAATGATGATGCAGCGACCAAACTGATTTGGCTGGGATTGCGCAACATCACAGCCAATTGGGGAAAACCGGCCCATGACTGGAAAAGCGCGATGAATCAATTTGCGATTCTGTATGGAGATCGGTTCATCAGGCCAACCTGGTGAGAATCAGGGCCTGCCTAGCGGCAGGCCATTACCGGCCCGCACACAAAAAATCTGACAGTCCCGCATCGTATGATTCCTTTGAGATTTGCCACCACCTGCCTGCTGTCAAACAGAAGGGTGGCAGCTGTACGCGGGTTGACAGACCGGCGGAATCACTAAGTTCCGGCGCACGCAAGCGTGCCCACACGTACAGCCGCCATTGAAGACTAACCGTATGCGTGATTACCGTCGCGGCCTGTCAAAGCCGGTCGCTGAACACCAGCGACTCGCCGAGACTAGGGGCCTGCCCGGGCGACCGCAACGGAAAAAAAGGCGGCAAGAGTATGTTTGGGAAATGGACTACAAGGAAGGGGTTAAGTCTGATTGTCGTTAATCACTTTCGGCACTTTCTGGTTCTGCGAATATTGAGTCTTGCCTGGATATGGCGAGGTCACGGGCGAGTGCGCTTGTGCTGCCTTTTGGATGCTTAACACGTTCAGGCCTGCCTGCGCGACTTGCTTACTACTGCTGACCTGAGGCTATCAGTCCTAGTCGACGCTGGAGTCGCCGCCGCCCAGGCTTGTAGCGGTGGGGTGCGAGCGCCCGCCGGCACCGCAGGGGTGGTGGATGAAGCCTTACGCGCCCAGCATGACCCAGCGCATGCTGGACGAATTGTCGCCATCCCCGACGAGGGCGATTGAGCAGTGATCGCGTCGAAGGCCTGCAAGGCCTACGTGCGCGAAGTCACGAAGTAGTAAAGAGGCGAGCCGGGTGGATGCGTCAACATCCAGCCCGGCCCACCGAGTCCGTAGATGTCATGGGGCAAAAATGGGGCAAACCGAGCGCCATTCTATGCCCCTCTATGCCCTTTTGGCGTCTTGCCAGAAGGTACAAAAAGGCGCAAAGCCCTTTGTGTATGGGGCTTTGGCGCTTGTTTTCGTTAATACTCCAACACAATCGGGGTGTACTGCCCTACGGGATTTTTCGATTTTTGAAAGAATTAAAATTGTGGTGTCATTAAATCTATATGAATCGCCCCTGGTTTCCTAGACACTCTCCAAGCTCAGGAAATAGCGTTTCTCATACTCTACTGGAGACAGCTGCATAGCACTGCTGTGTCGACGCTTGGGGTTATAGAACATCTCGATGTAATCGAAAATATCACTTCGGGCTTCGTCACGCGTTGCGTAGATCTTTCGTCGGATTCGCTCCCGCTTCAAAAGCTGGAAAAAGCTCTCGGCTACGGCATTGTCGTGGCAGTTTCCCCGTCGGCTCATGCTGCTGATCACATTGTTGGCCTTCAGGAAGCTTTGCCAATCTGAGCTACTGAACTGACTGCCTTGGTCTGAGTGAATCATCACTTGCTGCTGTGGCTTGCGTCGCCACACGGCCATCAGCATGGCGTCGATGGCTAGGTCGCTGCTCATCCTGGGCTTCATTGACCAACCAATGACTTGGCGAGAGAACAGATCCAGCACTACCGCCAGGTACAGCCACCCTTCATAGGTGCGGATGTAGGTGATATCGGTCACCCAGACCTTATTCGGCTCACAGACCTTGAACTGCCGGGCCAGATGGTTGGGCGATGCCACTGTTGGTTTTCCGCCATAAAACCCAGGACGACGGCGATAGCCCGTTTGCGAACGCAGCCCCTCTGCCTGCATCAAGCGACCGACTCGATTTCGCCCACAGATCTCTCCTAGCTCTCGCAGGTCATCGTGAATCTTGCGATAGCCATACACGCCGCCGCTTTCTAACCAGGCCCGCTTGATCAAGCCAAGCAGGCGCTGATCTTCTTTGGCTCGGGCAGATTGAGGCTCGGCCAACCAAGCGTAGTAGCCGCTGGGATGCACCTTGAGGGTTTGGCAAAGGCGACGCACTGGGTAATCCGTCGAGTGCTTGTTGATGAAGGCGTACTTCAGCCGCACTCCTTGGCAAAGTACGCGGCGGCCTTCTTTAAGATGTCTCGCTCTTCTGTCACCCGCTTGAGTTCAGCGCGTAGCTTGCGCAGTTCAGCCTGCTGATCATTGTCTTGCTGACGCTGCTCTTGGGGCTTGCTGTAGACCTTGATCCAAGCGTAAAGGCTGTGCACGGACATGCCCAGGCGCTGGGCGACCTCGGCGACAGGTTTGCCTTTTTCGGTCACTTGCTTGACCGCTTCGATCTTGAATTCTTCGGGGTAACGCTGACGACTCATGGCACCTCCTATTTGGGCCTCATTATGAGGCTTGGAGGTGTCTACGAAACCAGGGGCGATTCATGGCTTAAGTCTGGCGCAGCGGTTGCAATGCCCACACTGATATAGCGTCGTGCCAACAAGGCGGACAGCGGTGCAATCACAGGAGTGACTGGCCCGAAACAGATGTGGGAGCTGGCTTGCCAGCGATGCGCCGCGCGGGCGGCGCTCGGTCTAGAGAGCGCTGCAAAATTCCCGGCGAGCACCTGGTGGCCCTCACCCCAATACCCTGACATGCACATGGCGGCCATTACCGAATGCTGACTCAACAAAACCAGCGGTGTCATTTCCAGGCGCCTGCCTTGAGGTCGCATGTGGGCCACTAGGTGCATGGCGACAGGTTTGCAGCGCCTATGAGATCGAGCGCCGCCCGCGCGGCGCTTCGCGGGTAAACCCGCTCCCACATCTATTTCGGGCCAGTCATGCCTGTGGCATCACCGCTGTCCGCCTTGTTGGCATGACGCGGTATCTCGGTGCGCGCCGTAACCACCGCCCCCACCACCGGCAATATCAACTCCGCCCCCTCATTACGCACATTCCCCACCTGGCGCCCCACCGCAAACCACTCAAACGCCTCCACCGGCAAACACTGCTCCCTGGCCACCCGCTCAGCCTCAACAGCCGTCAACTCCGGATCAATCCACATCCGCGCATGCTCCGCCCCCAGCACCAGCGGCCGACGATCATGAATATCCATCATCCCCGCATCACTGGCCGCGGTGATGATTACAAACCCATCCCCCTCATTCGGCTCCAACCCCGGCCGCACCTCGGCCAGCGCCGCCATGAACATCGGCGCGCCACTTTTCAGGCGGATGAAATACGGCTGCTTGCGCTTCGGGTCCTGCGGATCGGCCACCCACTCATACCACCCATCCGCCATCACCAGCGCCCGGCCCTGGGGCCACAGTGCCTTGAAAAACTTGCCAGTGGTCACGGTCTCGACCCGGGCATTGATCGGCGCGGGGCGTTTGTCCTTGGCCCAGAACGGCGCCCAACCCCAGTGGCAGGGGTCGATGCGCAAGCCGTCCTCGGCGTTGTGCAGCACCAGCACGCGGCTGCCGGGGGCCACGTTGTAGCGGGCGATGGGGTGGTTGTCGTAGCCGCTGACCACGTCCTGCTCGGCCTGCAGCTCACGCAGGTAGTCGGCCAGGCCTTGGTATTGGGCGAAGCGTCCGCACATGGGGGCCTCCATTTTTGGGCGTTGCATGCAGCTGGGGTTTTGGGGGCTGTCGGTTATGGGGCGCATGGCACCGGCTTTGCCGGTGATCGCGGGGCAAGCCCGCTCCCACGTTGATCTCTTGAGCCTGGGATATGCGCCGGGGTTTCCATTTGTCGAAATTTCCTACGCCGAAATTGACCGGCGCCTGGAATCACCATTAACTGTATATACATACAGTTTATTTCAAGGCTGCATCATGACCGCCATCCTCGGCCCGATTGCGTGTGGGAGTGCTTCGCTCCCACGCTACCTGTTTCGCGTACCGGCGGGCTTCCCTTCGCCGGCGGCGGACCATATGGAGCAACCGCTGTCACTGGACGACTTGTTCAACCTGCGTGCGCCGCACATGTACCTGGTCAGGATAGACGGCGACAGCATGCAGGGCGCCGGGATCTTCGACGGCGACCTGGTGATCGTCGACCGTGCCCTGGAGGCGCGCCACGGGCATATCGTCATCGCGGCGGTCAACGGCGAGCCGCTGTGCAAGCGCCTGCACCGGGTCGCTGGCGAGGTGGCGCTGCGCTCGGAGAACCCGCGCTACCCGCCGCGCTACATCCTCGAAGGCGACGAGCTGGCGATCTGGGGCGTGGTGACCTTCAGTGTGCGTAGCCATGACCCCAATGCTTGAGCCGGTGTTCGCGCTGATCGACTGCAACAGCTTCTACGCCAGCTGCGAGCGGGTGTTCCGCCCCGACCTTGCGCGCACGCCGATCGTGGTGCTGAGCAACAACGACGGCTGCGTGATCGCCCGCAGTGCCGAGGCCAAGGCCTACGCGCGGATGGGCGAGCCGTACTTCCAGATCCGCGACAAGCTGCGCCGGCACGGGGTGCTGGCGTTCTCGTCCAACTACGCGCTGTACGGCGACATGAGCGAGCGGGTGATGGGCTTGATCGAGTCGATGGTGCCGGCGGTGCAGGTGTATTCCATCGACGAATGCTTTGCCGACTTCACCGGCATCCCGGGCAACCTCACCCAGTTCGGCCGCGATATCCGCGCTCGGGTGCTGCGCTGTACCGGCATCCCGGTGGGGGTGGGCATCGCCCGCACCAAGACCCTGGCCAAGCTGGCCAACCACATGGCCAAGCGCTTGCAGGCGCAAACCGGCGGGGTGGTGGACATCTGCGAGCCGTTCAAGCGTGACTGGGTGCTGCGCAATACCGGGGTGGAGGAGGTGTGGGGGATCGGCAAGCGCATGACCGCGCACCTGGCCGAGCTGGGCATCCGCAAGGCGATGGACCTGGCCCTGGCAGACCCGCGGCTGCTGCGCGAAAAGTTCAGCGTGGTGGTCGAGAAGACCGCCCGGGAGCTCACCGGAACGCCGTGCCTGGCGCTGGAAGAAACCGACCCGCCGAAGCAGGAGATCTGCTGCAGCCGGATGTTCGGCAAGCGCCTCACCGAGCTGGCGCCGATCAAGCAGGCGGTGGCCACTTACACCGGGCGCGCCGCCGAGAAGCTGCGGGCCCAGGGCTCGCTGTGCAAGCGCATGCGGGTGAGCATCCGCACCGGGCTGTTCAACCCCGATGAACGCCACCACGTGCAGGGCGTGCTGGTGGAGCTGCCATACCCTACAGACGACACCTTGCTGCTGACGCGGATGGCGACCGAGGCGGTGGCGCGGATCTACCAGGCCGGTTACCGCTACAGCAAGGCCGAGGTGTTGCTGCTGGATCTGCGCCAGCCGGGGGAGTTCAGCGATGACCTGTTCGCCCAGGGCCAGCCGTTGGCGAGTGGCCGGCTGATGTCGGTACTGGACGAGGTCAACGGGCGCTATGGGCGGGGGACGCTCAGGGCCGGCAGCGTGCCCGCAACGCCCGAGTGGGGGATGCGCCGGGCGATGATGAGCCCGTCCTATACCACGCGGATCGAGCAGTTGTGGACGGTGGGGTCGCGGTGAGTTGCTGCACAGTGCGGGCCGCCGCAGGCTGATTCACCGGCGCCAAGCGGTCATATCTGCCTGTCCAGCCACCCCTGAACCCGCGGGCAACCGTACTCGAGGGCTTTAAACTGATACGCAAACTTCACGTTTTTGTCTTTGGCGCCTGCATCAACCAGCACATCGCGCATGGCGAAATACAGATTCGCCCTGAAGGCCGGTTCATCAAGTTGCATTACCACGGTGGGCATTGGCCGAGCCTGCGAGCAGTACTCAAGAATGGTCGGCTGCGGATAGTAGCGCGCATAAGGCCCGGGCATTTCCGGCAAGGCCTTGACCTGCGCAATGTACTCGGGTGTGTCGATATCGCTCAGGCAGTTCACGCGCATTTGCAGCGCCGCAGGCGTGAAGCCGCGATTGAGGCTCGATTTGAACAACCCGCATATCTTGGCACGCTGCCCCTGGCCGTCCAGGACACCGAGCAACTGCGCCAAGCGATACTCAGCGGCCGGGTTGCCGGCAGCGATGGCGGCCTCCAGCAGTTTGTTGGCGCTGGGTAGATGCTGCTGTGTGTAATCGACGAACGCCAGCCTGGACGCTTCGTTCATTCGGCCGTCTGGCTCGCGTCGATTCACCAGCTCCATCATTCTGCGGTCAATCTCGTCGAGGATCGGCGCCGCTTGCCGATACTCCGCTTCACCGGGAAGCAGCGTTGCGGGTTGGGCGTGCGCCTGGAGGCTGAGGCAGGTAAACAGCAGAGGCGTGAGCAGGCGTCTCATGACAAAAAGTGGCATCCGTGGCGATTGGCGTCGAGAGGCGCGAGTCTACCAAGAAAGCGCCAAGCGCAGGCCCCTCACGCCCTGCCTCGTACTTCGTAGGAAACCGTGATCTGCGGTTCGCGCAGCGCCCAGACCGTTTCGGCAAAGTCGCCGATCATCTCGGCCTGCGCTTCGAGGGTCATCTCGACCGCTTCAAGGCATACAAGATGGCCGGGGGACCAATCGAGCAGTTTGCACTGGGGGTACCTGGCCAGTAACGCGGCCAAGGCCTGTTGCGGCGGTTGCCTGCTGCTATACGCGAAGTCGAAGTACGGGGCCATGTCCGGGAACTGGTAGAGCAGCACCCACGCAGGTGCCGGGCCATCGAACCATAACGTGACGGCGCGATGCGCCCATTGCGCGCCGCCGTTGGCTACGAGCGAAAGGGCGTCGATGATCGACCGGCACTCGGGTATCAGCGTCATGCAGTCAGCGTCGAACCTGCGCACGGGCACCGGGGCATCGGCCAGGCTGGCAAGCATCGCAGCACGACGTGCTTTTCGGTTCATGGTAGGGCCTTGAGGTTGAGTGGTTGCATTCGGTCGGGGTGATGGGCCTGTCACATCCAGTCCAGCGGCGCCCCCGACCTGACCCACGCCTTCATCCCGCCGCGGTACCAATACACCTGGCGGTAGCCCAGGGCAATGGCGCGCAGCGCGCTGTTATAGCTCATCCAGCATTGTGGGTGGTGGCCATAGAACACCAGCGCCCGCGCCTTGTCACCGTGGGTCAACGCTTGCAGGTCGTTGGCCAGGCGTTGCTGGGTCTGGTCGCTGAAGGCGCCGCCCTCGGCGCCGTAGTGCAGGTCGATGGCACCGGGAATGCCGGTACTGGCGCCTATGGCGGCAATCACCACGGGCGGCTTGGGCGTAGCAAGTTCACGGGTGAGCGCTGCCGTCGTGATTAGTTGGCCACCGGGAATGCGGATGGGGGTGTCGCTGCCAAGGCTCGGTCCGGCATGCAGCACGCTGGTGGGTTCGACATCCGTGGCCAACGATTCTTCCTTGGCCACTGTCTCGGCGGGCTCACCGTAGCGGCTTTGGTAGAACGCATTGAACCCCGGGCCACTGGCCTTGAGGTTCATGAACTGCCGGGCAACGGCGTCCACCCGGCCATCGTTCCCCACGTGGAACAGATCGCCGCCAACGATGACGCGTCGCGAGCCCGGCATCACCAGGGTGTCGTCGCGCCTGGCCATTTGCTGCAAATCGACCGGCTCGCCATAGCGCAGGTTCGCGCCACTGGCGCGCAGCACCGCCTTGTTGCAGGTGGCTGCGCAAGCCAGGCGGGCTTCATCGACGGGCCCGATCGCCTTGAAGCCGTCCTCTGGCGGCGTGGTCCAGAAACCCAGCTTGTCGGGGGCATCCCGCCGTGGCCCTTGGCCGGCCTGCTGGCGCAGGGTGTCGATCAGCGCCAGGCTCAGGGTCGAACGGTCGAAATACAGGCTCTCGACCCGCTCGCGGTAGGCCCGTGCCACCGTCGAAACCCCGGGGTTGTCCTTGTCGGCCTGCTGCGCCGGCCGGAAGTAGGCCGCCTTGTCCAACGCCTGCTGGCGGTTGCCCAGCAACGGCACCTCCACGTCCTGGTAGGCCTTGTACATCAGGGCCCTGAAGCGGCTGTCGGTGAACAGGGTCTTGCGGTGGGTGCCTTCGAAGCCATCGTCCACGCCGGCGTGCACGCCCAGCAGTTCGAAACGGGCGTTGCCGGAGTTCCACACCAGCAGAGGCCCGCCAGAGTCGCCGAACCAGATGTTGCAGTAGTGGTTGAACAGGATGGTCCGTTGCTGGGCGTTGTAGCTGTGCCGGCTGATGTCCAGGGTGCACTGCTTGAGTGAGGGCGCGACGAAGCCCAGCCTGGCCATGGACAGCTTGAACAGGTCGCCGGGGTAGCCGATGGCGGCGACTTGCAGTTGCGCCGAGCGGGCGGCGTCGAAGCTGTCGGCGAAGGCCAGCGGCGTCACCGGCGTGGCGGGCGCCTTGCGCAGGCGCAGGAGGGCCCAGTCCGCGCCGCCCTTGTGCTGGTAACTGACCAAAGTGGCCGGGATCACTTCCTTGTGCTCGGCCGAGCGCTCGAATATCACCTGCACCTTGCCTTTGCGGTCGGTCTTGTCGACGCAGTGGCCGGCGGTGACCACCAGGGTCGGCGTGCCCACCACGGCACCGCTGCAGCTGCCGTCTTGGGCTTTCACCTGCACCAGGGCGTCATAGGGCGGCTGGCTGAAATCGGTGATGAACCGGCGGTCTTCCTCGATACCGATACCTCGCCACAGCGAGGGTACGGGCATCAGGCCCACCGTGGGCAAGGGCAGGGGCGCAGGCTGGTCGAGGCTGGCCAGGTCCGTTTCGCGCAAATAACCCACCAGGCCATACACCGCCTGGCGGTCGGGACGCACCTGCGGTTGCCGGTCGAGAAAACGCGTTACCGAGGCTGTGTCGATGGGGTTGAGGTAGCCCAAGGTATCCGGGTAGGGGCCTTCGCTGGCTGCAATCACCGCCAGCCAGCCGGGCGCTTGGGCCGGGCGTGCATACACCAGGTGCCAGCGCCCGATGTCCTGGATCACCGGGGACGCGGGGTCGGGCTTGAGGCGAACCTGCAGCGGGCGCAGGCTCAGGTAGCGGGTGCCGGGCGCATGGCGCAGCCCCCAGGGGATATCCTGCCCGCTGTGCTCGGCGAGGTTGCCGAAAAACGTCTCGCCGCCATAGCGGTTGTCCCTGGGCTTGCCCTCGGGGGTGACGATGGCGGCGGCAATCTCGGCCCAGTGGCGCTTTTCGTCCAGCGTCCGGGCATCGTCCATCAAGCGCCAGGCGCGGCGGATATCGCCGCCGGCCACCGCCTTGCGGTACCAGGCCATGGCCAACGGGGCAAAGCTGTCGTGCAGGCAGGTGTCGAAGTAGGTGTCGCCGATCTGCACCATGGCGTCGGTGTCGCCTGCGTCGGCGCGGCGCAGCAGGGCGGGCAGGTTGCGCGCCTGTTCCACCCACTGGCGGGCCTTGGCGGCATCCGGCTCGACACCTGGCTGGTCGATGAACAGGCAGCCGTAGCGCTGGGCGGCGGCTGGGTCGCCGGCTTCGGCCTGGGCGCGGAGGGTGCTCAGCGTTTGGTTGTCGACGGCGTCCACCGCAGCATGGGCGGGGCAGGCGAGGGCCAGGGCCAGCAATGGCCAACAGCGTCGGCATGGAAGGCTCACGGTGTACTCCAGCAGTCAATCGCCTGGCTGGCCCGGTGGCGCCGGGCCAGTATCAGGCAATTATAGGTGCTGGCCTGGGCGCTCTCGGGTTGTCATCGCCAGCGTCAAGGTGCGCCTCTGCGGCAGTTTGACGCCGGTTTCTTGGACAAATCTTGTAATACAGGCAGTTTCATAGTAACTAGTGGCCCCTAGCCATGAAACGCCAGGAAAGGCAGCGTACCCGCGGGAATGGAGTCCCTGTCACCACTCCCCCCTTATCGCCCCGGCGAGCCTGCAAGCAGGCCCGTTGTCGGTGTGCGCACGCGCCTTTTTCAAGCGGGTTTACAAGGATGCTGCCGGGCACGGCGGCCAGGCATCCGGCACTGACGCTGAAAACGCCCGCTGCAGCGGGCAGCAAAGAGGAAGGGAAATGTTCGGCTCCAGCTTCATGCGGCCCACTGCGCTGGCCGCGGCGGTCGCGCTCGGATTGAGTGGTTGCGCCACCATCGACAAGACGCTCGGTGACAACTCCAATGGTTTCGCTTGCGGTGCTGGCGCGCTGGCCGGTGCCGTGATCGGCGGGGCGATCGTGGCGGCGGCGGGGGGCAACGGCAAGCAGATCGCAGCAGGCTCGGTGGCCGGCGGGGCAGTGGGCTGCGCCGCAGGCTATGCCTATAAGCAGCGAGTCGATCGGCTCAAGGCGGTCGCCGCCCAGGAAGGGCTGCAGGCGCAGGTGCGTGAAATCGAGGTGGTCGATGCCAGCACCGGCAAGAAGGCCTCGGTCGGCCTCGAGGCCCAGGTGCAGATGCAGGAGATGTTCCCCTCCGGCTCCGCCACCCTGACCGCCGATGGCACGCGCAAGCTCAGCGCCCTGGCCCGGGAGTTCGCCAACAACCGTGGCAAGGCCGAGCCCGGCAAACCGAGCAAGAAAGTGCTGGTGGTCGGGCACACCGACTCCACCGGCAGCGCCGAGCTGAACCAGCGTCTGTCCGAACAGCGCGCCCGTGCCGTGGGCGATATCCTCGCCAGCGCCGGTATCGCCCGCCAGGACATCTATTACCAGGGCGCCGGTGCCTCGCGCCCACTGGCCGACAACGCCAGTGACGCCGGGCGCGCGCAGAACCGCCGCGTCGAGTTCGTCGAGGTGGACAACGAGCAGGTGCTGGTCAAGCGGGTCAACGACGAGCGCAGCAACGCCAAGTACCTGGCCCACGGCACGGCGGCCCAGCCCAAGGTGAAGGCCCAGGCGCAGGGCAAGCAGGCCAAGGTCGCCAAGACCACCCGTGCGCCTGCGCCGGTGAATAACGACAAGGCGCCGACCTTGCCCGACCAGTCCGCAGCGGCGGTCATCGTGCAGCTCGATGGCAAGGGCGGCATCGACTTTGGCGGGGAGCCGGTCACCAGCACCCAGTCGGCACTGGCCTCGAACATCACGCCCAAAAGCTCGACCTTCTCGGTCATCAGCCCGGCCTACGCCAGCGCGCCGGTGACCTCGTGCGTGGGCGACCTGCCGCGGGTCGAGGGCGAGGTGAAGAACCTGGCTACCGGCGCCACCCTGAAGGACTACCGCACCAACGACTTCTTCCCTGGCCTCAACGGCCAGGTCTGGGGCAGCAAGGTCAATGGCCATGTGGCCACGGTCGGCCCGGTGGGCATCCTGCGCGACAACGCCCAGGTGGCGGTGGCGCCGAAGATGCAGTTCATCTCCGACTTCGCCAGCGGCTCGAAGAAGCAGAGCCCGGTGTACAGCTCGGTGGCCAACACCTACGAAGGTGAAACCCAGATCCTCTATCGGGTCTTCGCGGTGGACCAGAAGAAAACCCCCGTCACCTGCATGGACATCGTCTTCGACAAGCGTGCCGGTTCCGCCGTCGCCGGCGAGATCTACTACCCCAAACAGAACAACGCCTACGTCGCCCAGTTCAAACCCAAGCTTGCGCGCTAACAGGACCAACCAATGCTAGATGCCATCCGCACATTCTTTTCGCTTTACTGGCACATCGTGGTGCCGATCGTCACGACCCTGTTCCTGGCGATTCCGATCATCACTCACTGGTATGAGGTCCGTTACTGGTTGATGAAGCTGCGTATCGGCCTGCCATGGCTCGGCCGTGTCGCCCATTGGGTGAAGCACCCGGGCTCGCGTGAGGCGGCCGACCAGGAGTGCCCGAACGCCGTCGGTTTCTATGAGTCCGAGGCGCAGCTGTGCCGCCTCTACGAAACCTACTACCTCAACCACCAGCCGTCGGAAGCCAACTTCCGTCGCTGCCAGGACTACCTGGGCAAGATCGACGAAGACAACCGCCACGAGAAGGGCTTCAGCCTGTGGCTGCTGATCATCGTGCTGATGCTGATCGAGGCCAGTGCCTTCGGCTTCGCCCTGGCACCGTTCGCCCTGACCCTGGCCACCCCGAACACCGCCATCGCCGGTGCCTTCGCCATCGGCCTGGTGATCTCGATCATCGGCGTGTTCCTGTCCGAGTTCGCCGGCCGCCAGCTTTACCTCAACAACGTGGTAGCGAAGATTCTCGGCTACGAGAGCGTGCGCGCCTCGGGTGCCGACGGCGACATGGTGCGTACCCACCTGGTGACCCTCGACAATACCCACATCGATGATGGCAAGCCGCATTACCAGCAGATGCTCAATCGGGTGAAGCTGCCCAAGAACGGCGACAAGCCGGCCAAGCGCTTCGGCCTGGTCGTGGCCTATGGCGTGTTCATCCTGGGCCTGGCGATCGCGGCCTTCTGGGTGCGCACCGAAACTCTCAACGCCCAGGAAGCCGAGTTGATCGCCCATCCGCCGGCGGTGTCGCAAGCGGCCGATGACTTCCCGGCTGGCGCTGACGACAGCTTCCCGGTACCGAGCGACATGCAGGGTATCGCCAACGAGGCGGCGGGCAAGTCGGCGCAGGATCAGATCGACGCGCTGCACCGTGCTTCGCTGGTGACCTTCGCCGTGCTCAGCGGGCTGTTCATCTTCATCCAGCTCACCAGTACCTTCCTGGCCTACCGCTTCGGCTTCGCCGGCACCCACTCGCGGGTCGCCTGGGACCTGGTGCGCAAGTTCTCCAGCGCCGCCGATTTTGTGCGTTACCACGAAACCAAGGCGCGCGAAGTCGCCACCGACGCCCAGGATTCGCTGGGCAAGCTGCAGTCCCTGCAACTGAGCGTGTTCCGGGTCAGCGGCGACGACCGCGAGAAGCTGCGCAAGGACAACGCCAAGCGCACCTTCAGCGTATTCATCGCCGAGCAGGAAGCGCGCCGGGCGTTCCGCCGCAAGAAAGAGAACGCCGACAGCATGGCCAATGAAAGCCTCAAGGTGGTGGAGGCTTACATCATCAAGGCTACCGAAGACCTCAAGGCCGCCATCGCCGCCGATGACAACGCGCGCATCCAGGAGATCATCCGGGTTGCACGCCCACGCATCGCCCAGATGAACGACCCGCAGTTGCAGCAGTACCGCGATGCCTTCAATGGGCTGGTGACCATGTTCAGCGTGGATGTCAGCCAGTCGGCGGTGGCGGTGACCACTACCGCACCGGTCACCGTGACCGTCGCGCCAGCCCCTGCGCCAGTCGCCGCGCCAGCCCCGGTGGTGGAAGTGGCGGTCGCGCCTGCGCCGGTCGAGGCGGTTGCCCCGGCCCCCGCACCTGCCGTCGGCGGGTTCGACCCGCACCAGTACGGTGACCTGACCGAGTTCCACGAGGACGACCTGGCCTACGTGGCACAGCGCCTGGGGGCCGAGCTCGACACGCTCAAGCGTGCCCGCCGCCTGCAGATGCTGGACAAGCCCAACAGCCAGCCGGCCTGACCGGACTCACCGCCCGCCGAGGCGCTGCCCATAGCGCTAGCGCCTCGGCCCGGGCACACCCCCTTCGGAGGTACGATGAAACTCAAGCGCCTGCTGCTTGCCCTGATCCTTGCGCCGAGCGCCCTGATGGCGGCCGAGCGCAATGACCTGCCAAGCTGCTACACCCAGGCCCGGGTCGACGAGTTCCGCAGCGCCCCCTCGGGGCGCCTGCTCACCGTCGTGGTCGACCAGACCACGCCCTTGACCACTGACCTGCAACGCACTGCATGGGGGCACATCAAGCGCTTCCTGCAGCCGGGCGACAAGCTGCGCCTGTACTCGTTCAGCGCCTACCTGGACGGGCACTACACGCGCCTGCAATACGCCGCAGAGCTGGAAAAGCCCCTCGACGAGGCGGTGCTGGGCAATGTGCCGATGATGTCGGCACGCAAGCTGGACAACTGCCTCAAAGGCCAGTCGGCGCTGCTGTACCAGCGTTTCGGCAAGGCGTTCGCCGGGGTCATGGGCAAGTCCAGCTCGGACATTCCGCGCAGCGAGATCCTGTTCAGCCTCAAGGCGGTCGGCGAAGACCTGCAGAAGGCCGAAAACGTCAACGAGCACGTCATCCTGGTGATGTCGGACATGCTCGAATACAGCGACTTCGGCAGCTTCTACCAGGCCAACGGCATCCGCCAGATCGACCCCAACGTCGAGCTGGCCAAAGTGCAGAAGCAGAACCTGCTGGCCGATTTCGGCGGTGCGCGCATCTATGTGCACGGCGCGGCGTTCGTGCCGACCACGGCCAAGAACGGCTACCGCAGCGGCAAGATGATCCAGAACCTGGAAACCTTCTGGCGCGCCTACTTCGACAAGTCCAACGCAACCTTGCAAGGCTTTGGCAACCCGGAGCTGACCGCCACCCTGGAGTGATGGCACGGCTGTGCTGCGCGCCGCAGTCGCAATGGCTGCAGCACGCAGCACCTGGTGGCTGGCCGAATTCGAAAAATTACGGTCACAGGGCTGTGTTTTGTATATGGAAATCCGTATATTCGCATCTCCATATGTATTGCCCCTTCGCGGGTAAACCCGCTCCCACAGGTTCACCACAACCTTCCAACATTGTGGTGAGCCTGTGGGAGCGGGTTTACCCGCGAAAGGGCCGGCAGCGTCAAAAAAGAATCAAGCAGCCACCCCGGCATCCGCCGTCAGCCCAAGCTCTTCGATCGCACACTGCTCAAAGGTTTTGCCATGATCACCCCACCCGAGCTCTTCAAGAGCCTGGCGGACGAGACCCGCGCTCGCGCCACTTTGCTGATCGCTCAACTGGGCGAGCTGTGCGTCTGCGAACTGATGTGCGCCCTGGACGACAGCCAGCCCAAGATCAGCCGCCACCTCGCCCAGTTGCGCAGCAGCGGCCTGCTGCTGGATCGCCGCCAGGGCCAATGGGTGTACTACCGTCTCAATCCGCAATTGCCTGCCTGGGTGCACGAGGTGCTGCAGCTGACGCTGCAGGCCAATGCCACGTGGCTGCAGGCCAACGCCACACGCCTGCAGAACATGCAAGAGCGCCCGGTGCGCACTGCCGCCTGCTGCTGAACACCTGCCAAGCGAGGTCCCCATGCTGGTCGCCGTTGCCGTCTTCGTTTTCACCCTCACCCTGGTCATCTGGCAGCCCAGGGGCCTTGGCGTTGGCTGGAGCGCCACGCTGGGCGCGATCATCGCCCTGGCCGTGGGCGCGGTCTCGCTGCAGGACATCCCTGTGGTGTGGGCCATCGTCTGGAATGCCACCGCCACCTTCATCGCGATCATCATCATCAGCCTGCTGCTGGACGAGGCGGGCTTCTTCGAGTGGGCGGCCCTGCATGTGGCGCGTTGGGCGAGGGGCAGTGTTCATCGCCTGTTCGCCTTTTGCATCCTGCTTGGCGCCGCCGTTTCGGCGCTGTTCGCCAACGATGGTGCGGCGCTGATCCTCACCCCCATCGTCATGTCGATGCTGATCGCGCTGCGGTTTTCCCCTGCAACTACCCTGGCGTTCGTCATGGCCGCCGGTTTCATTGCCGATACGGCCAGCCTGCCGCTGGTGGTGTCGAACCTGGTGAACATTGTCTCGGCCGACTACTTCGGCCTGGGTTTCGCCGACTACGCCGCGGTGATGGTGCCGGTGAACCTGGCCAGCATTGGCGCCACCTTGCTGGTGTTGTGGCTGTTCTTCCGCCGTGACCTGCCACAGCACTACCCGGCCGACACCTTGCCGGCGCCGAGCTCGGCGATACGTGACCCGGCCACCTTCGCCGTCGGTGGGGCGACGCTGCTGTTGCTGCTGGTCGGCCTGTTCGCCCTGGAGCCGCTGGGTATCCCGGTCAGCGTGGTGGCGAGCGTGTGCGCGGCGCTGCTGTTCGCGGTCGCCGCCCGTGGCCACCGCATCTCCACCCGCCGGGTACTGCGCGAGGCGCCCTGGCAGGTGGTGATCTTCTCCCTGGGCATGTACCTGGTGGTGTACGGGCTGAAGAACGCCGGCCTTACCGACCTGCTTGCCCGGCTGCTCGATCAGCTCGCCGCCCACGGCCTGTGGAGCGCCACCCTAGGCACCGGCCTGCTCGCGGCGCTGCTGTCGTCGGTGATGAACAACCTGCCCAGCGTGCTGATCGGGGCGCTGTCGATCCAGGCCAGCGGCGCCGAGGGCGTGGTGCGCGAGGCGATGATCTACGCCAACGTCATCGGCTGCGACCTCGGGCCGAAGATCACCCCCATCGGCAGCCTGGCCACGCTGCTGTGGCTGCACGTGCTGGCGCGCAAAGGCATGCGCATCAGCTGGGGTTACTACTTCAAGGTCGGCCTTGTGCTGACCTTGCCGGTACTGCTGATCACCCTGTCGGCCCTGGCGCTGCGCCTGAGCCTGTGACACCCACCACCCTGCGAAGGAGCTTTCATGCGAGTCCTGTTCATGTGCACGGCCAACAGTTGCCGCAGCATCCTCAGTGAAGCGGTGTTCAACCACCTGGCGCCGCAAGGCTTCCAGGCGGTGAGTGCCGGCAGTTTTCCCAAGGGCCAGGTGCTGCCGCGCAGCCTGGCGACCCTGCAGCAGGCCGGCATCGCCATCGCCGGCCTGAGCAGTAAGGGTAACGATGCCTTTGCCGACAACCCGCCGGACATCGTCATCACCGTCTGCGACAAGGCGGCGGGTGAGGCCTGCCCGGTGTACTTTGGCCCGGCGCTGAAGGCCCACTGGGGGCTGGAGGATCCCTCCGAGGTGGTGGGTGACGAGGCGGCGATCGATGCCGCCTTCCAGGCCACCCTGGCTCATATCGAGCGGCGATGCATGGCGTTCTTCGCGTTGCCGTTCGCCACGCTGGAACCCGAGGCGCTCAAACGCGAGTTGCAGCGTATTGGCGGTCTTTGAGCCTTTGCTGCTCGGAAGGGGCCGGCCCACGGCGTATGATCGCCGGCCGCAAGCGCCGACAAGGAAACCGTCATGCTCCCCAACAAAGCCTGTGCAGTGGTGCTGTCATCCTCGCCGTATCCCCGGCTGCTGCTGTTCCGCCATCCTCTGGCGGGTGTGCAGTTGGTCAAGGGCAGCATCGAAAAGGGCGAAGCGCCGGGTGCGGCAGCCGTGCGTGAGTTGTGCGAGGAATCCGGGATCCGCGGTGCGCTGATCAAGGCTGACCTGGGGTGCTGGGATGCCGGCCACCAGGGGCAGGTCTGGTCGTTCCAGCTGTGTGAAGTGAAGGGGCCGCTACCGGAACAATGGGCTCATCAGACACTCGACGACCATGGTCATGTGTTCGAATTTTTCTGGGCCGAGCTCGACCAGCTGCCTCTGAACGAATGTCATCCGCTGTTCCAGCGGGCGCTGGCGTTCCTCGGCGCCGCGCTGCAGGCGCACGGCCATAAGGGCAAGTGGGTTGATTGCGATCCCCTGTAGGAGCGGCCTTGCCGGGGCGCCGGACCGGCAAGGCCGCTCCTACAGGTTTCTGCGTCAAGCGTTGGTAGGCATCAACGTAGCTTGAGCAATCGGTCCAGCGAAAAGGCCCCGGCCCCTCGGGCGATCAGTAACAACAGCAGGCCGGCCCAGGTCAGGTGGGTGGGCCACGCATCGGGGTAGACGAACACTTCGATGACCGTGGTCATGCCGAGCAAGGCCAGGGCCGACAACCGGGTCAGCAGGCCGAGTACCAGCAGCAGCGGGAACAGGTGCTCGGCATAGGCGGCCAGGTGCGCCGCCAGCCAGGGTGAGAGCAGCGGCAGGGCATATTCGCTGCGGAACAGCTCGTAGGTGCTGGGGGTGATGGTCAGCAGGCCTTCGACCTTGGTGCGGCCGGACAGGAAAAACACCGAGGCGATGCCGAACCGGGCAACCAGGCACAACAGGTTGTCGCCCAGCAGCTGTTGCAGGCGTTCGGCAAGCCGGTTCCAGTGGTGGCGCAGGCTGTTTGCCGGCCCGTTGGGGTGGGTGATGTCCATGGCAGCTCCTTCAGGCGAATGTGAGTGGACGAAAAGCCCGAGCTTGCAACAGCCGACCGAGCAGGTCGCTGAAGTCCAGGTCGGGTTGGGCTTGCAGCGCAAGCTGCGATGCCTGATCCAGCGTCAGCCCGCCGGCACAGGCTTGGAGAAAGGCGCAGCCACCGTGTTCCAGGGGGTGATGGCGCACACCGTCGGCATCGCCGCTCAGCAGCACACCTTCGCCGACCCAGGGCTGCTCCTGCGGCCAGGCCAACTGTTCGCGGCTGTAGCGCCACAGGCTGTACGCCGGATGGTGCGCGAACCAGTGCCAACGTACGCTGGCGCGCGGGTGCAGATGGCTGTGCGCCAGGTCGCTGGCGGTCATGCCGACCAGTTCAGCGAGGTCCAGGCAGGGATCGCAGGGCCCGCTGAAGGCCTCGTTCCACAAGCGGTCCAGGCGCGCGACATCGGCCAGGTAAGGCAGGCCGTGCTGCGCCTGCATCGCTTCGAGAAAGGCCGCAAAGGTTGCGCCGTAGTAAATCAGCCGGGTATCGCTGGGCGGTGACTGCTGCGCATAGGCTGCCGCCGCATCGCCCATCCAGGCTGGGCCAACCAGCTGCTCGACACTGGGGAAGTTGGCGCGCAGGGCATCGACGCAGCCAGCCAGCACCGTGTTGCGGTACACCGCAAACGCCGGCTGTTCGGTCAACGCCGCCAGTTGTGGCGCCGGCCGCCCTTGCAGTGCATCGATGAATGCGTCCTGGAACTGGTGCAAAGAGGGATTCATGACAAGGCTCCAGTTTGTTCCAGCATTGCCTGGGCCCGGTCGCGCTCGGCGAGCAGCTCGTTGAAGGGGGGAAGCTTGCCGTCACGTTCGATCAAGGTCGGGCGTGGCCCGATGCGCTCGATCAACCCTTGGTACAGCGCCCAGACCGGCTCGGCGATGCTGGCGTCATGGGAATCGATCAGCAGCGCGCCCTGGTCGTCGTGGCTGTACCCGGCCAGGTGCACCTCGGTCACGGCGTGGGCCGGGAACCGATGGAGGTAGTCGGTGGCGTCGAAACCCAGGTTGTGTGCGCTGACGTGCACATTGTTGACGTCCAGCAGCAAGCCGCAGCCGGTACGCCGGACCAGCTCGGCGAGGAAATCGATCTCGTCCCAGTCATGCCCCTGCAACTGCAGGTAGTGGCTGGGGTTCTCGATGGAAAGGCGCCGCCCCAGGGCCTCCTGGCTGCGCTGGATATTGTCGGCGATCCGCCCAAGCGCCTCGTTGCTGCGGGGGAAGGGCAGCAGGTCGGGGTGGTACTGGCCGCGCCAGGTCGACCAGGCCAGGTGTTCGGACACCAGCGCCGGGCGCACCTGGTCGATCAAGGCGCGCAAACGCCCTAGGTGCGCGGCATCCGGTTCAGCATCGGCTGCCAGTGACAGCGCAACGCCGTGCAGCGACAGCGGATGCTGCTCGGCGATGCGCGTAAGCCAGGCGAGCCGTGGGCCGCCGACCATGTAGTTTTCCGGGTGGACTTCGAACCACAGCCCATCGGCGCGGTGGGCCAAGGCCTGAGCGTAGTGCTCGGCCTTGAGCCCGAGCCCGGCGCCCAGCCGCGTGTTGCCGTTCATGGTCGGCCTCCTGCACTCAGGACTTGATCGGGGTCAGCGAGCCCATGCCGTTGGGCGTCTTGATCGAGGTGCAGGAGCCGGCCGGGACGTTCTTCCAGTGCATGCCGTCATAGTCTTTTTTGGCACTGCCGGCGCAGGTGGTGCCGGCGCCAGCCTTGCAGTCGTTCTTGCCGGCCATGGCAACGCCGTAGCATTTTTCCATGGCGGCACCGGTGCCGGCGGGTTGGGCGGTTTCCGCGGCCATGGCGACACTTGCCAGCGAGGCGAGGGCAAGAGCGGCAGTGGTGAGGGCGAAAGCTTTCATGGCGAGTCTCCAAAGGATGGGGCCGTGGCGAATTACCGGCGGCTCATGGACTAGTTCGCCGCACTCGTCCTTCGGGTTACAGCCACTACAAAATATTTCTCGCAATGTGCGCAGGCCACCTACCTTATTGAGGCAGGCCGACGTTCGCACGGCAGGGGTGTGCGACAGGGGGCCGATAAAAAGAAACGCGGCGAGGGTGTAACCCAGGCGGCCAATGCAACGAACTAATCCTCAGGCAGTGCTCAATGCGCGCGAGTTACAGTTGCAGGCTTTGCTGCTGCGCGGGCTCTCGGGCGATGCAGTGGCATACCGCAATTTTCTGGCGGCTCTGGCGTTGCATGTGCGTGGCTTTTTGCAGCGGCGCCTGGCCAGGCGCCCCAGTGAGGTCGAGGACCTGGTGCAGGAAGTGCTGCTGGCGGTGCACAACGCGCGCCATACCTACCAGGCGCAGCAGCCATTGACAGCCTGGGTGCAGGCGATAGCCCGCTACAAGCTGGCCGATCATCTGCGCAGCTTCGCCCGCCACGAGGCGCGCAACGAGCCGCTGGACGATGACACCGACCTGTTCGCCGGCACCGGTGCGGAGCCGGCCGAGGCCAGCCTGGACCTTGAGCGCTTGCTCGAGCAATTGCCGGCACGTCAGCGCCTGCCCATCGTGCACGTCAAGTTGCAGGGGTTGTCGGTGGAGGAAGCAGCACGCCTCACCGGTCTCTCCAGTTCGGCGGTCAAGGTGGGCATACATCGAGGGCTGAAAGCCTTGGCCAGGTTGATTGGAGGCAGGAGTAACCATGAACACCAATGACTGGATTGACCTGCTGGCCCGCCACGAGGGCCCGGTGGACCGGCACGTGTCGGCCAAGCGCCTGGGTGTTGCACTGCTTGGTGGCTTGCTCGGCGCGGTGCTGATGACAGCGGCCATCTACGGTGTACGCAGCGACCTGGGCGAGGTCATCCGCACGCCACTGTTCTGGGCCAAGGTTGCACTGCCCGCCAGCCTGGCGCTGCTCGGGTTGTGGTTGACCCAGCGGCTGGCCCGGCCGGGTGTGAAGGGCGGTGCCTTGTGGGGGCTGCTTGGCCTGCCCTTGGTGCTGGTCTGGCTGGGCGCGGCGATCAGTCTGCTCGGTACCCCTGTCGAAGCCCGCGCCGACCTGGTTCTGGGCCGTACCTGGCGCACCTGTGCCTTGAACATCGCCCTGCTGTCGCTACCCTGCCTGATCGCTGTGTTCTGGGCCTTGCGCGGCCTGGCGCCAACCCGCCTGCGCCAGGCGGGAGCGGCTGGCGGATTGCTGGCCGGTTCGACGGCAACCCTGGCCTACTGCCTGCATTGTCCGGAGATGGGCGTGCAGTTCTGGGGGCTCTGGTATGTGTTGGGGATGCTGTTGCCGCTACTTTTTGGGGCGGCTATCGGCCCGCGACTGTTGCGCTGGTGACCCGTTGCGCCCATCACGAGGTTGCAGGGCCAGCCTTGCGCTGGCCCTGCTGGCCGGTTATTGCCGGGCAGGTTGCAGGAAGGGGTTGCCCTTGTGCTGCAGGTACTGCTGGCCAAACCAGTACGAGGCGTAATCGGTGATATGACCGATATCGCGGTACACCGGCACCCCGTCGATGGCCATCAGGCAGGCGCC
The DNA here is from genome assembly GCF_024749065.1 of Pseudomonas sichuanensis. Lineage (NCBI taxonomy): Bacteria > Pseudomonadati > Pseudomonadota > Gammaproteobacteria > Pseudomonadales > Pseudomonadaceae > Pseudomonas > Pseudomonas sichuanensis. The sequence continues at coordinate 2,031,891 of NZ_CP087185.1, forward strand.
GTCCCGGCACTGGGCATCCTTCGGATCAATGATGATCAACTCTGGATACGCCTCCTGCGCGGCCTTGAACAGAGCGGTGAGCTTGGGCTCTTCAACGCCATCCCAAGGTTGCTGGTTGCAATGCGCGCTTTCGGCCGCGACGCCGAACATCCCACGCATTTTGATGTTGCGGTACACGCAGTTGTTGACGTCGGCCGGCATGAGCATGTTGGCCTTGACGATTACCGGAATGGCACCGGCCTCACGGATGACCTGCAGCCCTTCAAGCAGTGCGGCCTTGAGGCGTTGGTTGGAGAGCGCCTCGGTACGCTCGTCCTCCAGGGAGTTGACCACCCTGTCGGTGTTCACGTAGTTCTCCCAGATCTGGCCGAGCATCACGTACTTGTACTGATTCTGTTTGATCAGTTGGTAATAGTCGGCGCTGGCCGCGTGGCAGGTAACGTACAGCTCCTTGAACTTGTACCAGTCGTAGAGGTAGACGCCAGGCAAGGTCAGGCAAGCGGAGAAGGATTGCGCCATGACCGAGATGTTCGCGTCCTTGGCCAGGGTATCGATGAAACCCCACTCCTGGTTGGAGAACGAGTCGCCGATCAGCAGCGCCTTGGTTGGCGACTGCACGTCACCCATGGCGCAACGCTCGTCCGAGCCATCACGGGCACCCTCCAGGCATTTTTCACGGTGAGGCACTTCGGCGGCCTTGAGGCGGGTCAGGACGCCGTTGGTACCGTAGTCGAAGCGGGCGGGCCAGCCGTCGGCCTTCTTCCCGGCGGCATGCAGTGCCGACAGGCCGATGGCCGGCACGATCAGCATCAGCACCAGGGTCTTGGTGAAGCCCAGGCGCGAGTGGCGCAGTGGTTTTTCCACCAGCAGGTAGGACAGCGTTGCCAGGGCGAAGGTGAGGGCGAAGTAGCTGGCGATGACCGTTGGGGTCTTTTCCATGCCGAGGTAGTTCACGGTGGCGATGATCGGCCAGTGCCACAGGTACAGCGAGTACGAGATCAACCCGATCAATACCACAGGCCTGGACGACAGCAACCTGGAGGTGATGCTGGAGGGGCCGACGAACAGCAGTGCGGCGGTGGCCAGGCAGACCAGCAGCGCGTGGTGGTCCGGGTAGCTCGCCACCGGGATGACCTGCAGGGCGGTCAGGACGATGACCAGCATCGCAACCAGTGCGATGGCCGAGGCCATGACCTTGCCAGGCTGTTTTCTGCCGTTGCCCAGCACGGCGACGCAGGAACCGATCATCAGTTCGAAGATGCGCGCCGTGAAGAAGTAGTAACCATGCCCATAGAAGGCCTTGGAAATGTACAGGGCGGCACCGAACGACAGCAGCGTCAACAGCACACAGGCATAGCCCAGCTGGCGTTTGCTCAGCGAGCGGTTCAGCAGCCACAGCCCCAGCGGCAGCACGATGTACCACTGCCACTCGATGGCCAGCGACCAGGTGTGCATGAGCAGCAGGGTCGCGGCATCCGCCGTCGCATAGCCGCCCGTTGCCTTGCCGAAGTACTGGTTTGACAGCAGCAGGCTTGTGTACTTTTCGCTCTTCAGGAAATTGACATAGTCATAGGGCAGGTACAGGACGGTGGCCACGGCCAGGGTACCGACCAGCAGGGCCAGCACTGCTGGCTGAAGCCGCCAGATCCGTCGCGCGTAGAACCCGGAGAACGTGAACGTGCCCTTTTCCATGGACCTGAGGATGATCGACGAGGTCAGGTAGCCGGAAATGACGAAGAAGATATCGACGCCGATGAACCCCGACGGGAACAGCGTGAGCCCGCCATGGAAGACCAGGACCAGCAGAACGGCAATCGCGCGCAGCCCGTCGATGTCCGCTCGATAATCAACTGTTCTTGCGGTGCCTTGGGCCGGCTGGGTAGTCGTTGCACCGCTGGGCGGAAGAACGTTTGAAACATCGTGTGGCGTGAGCGGATAGCTTTTGTCGTTTGACACAGTGGTAGTCCTTAATTCCCTTCCAATCGCCTTCAGAATCCAGGCAGCACGCAACGTGCCTGCGAGTGGGCCCGCAGGGCACAACAGCTTCCATGGTGAACAGCGCAGGCGTCTCCCAGGGCAGGGCCCTGGCTGCCGGCGCGTATCGTACAGGCCTTTAGTCATTGCATTCCATTTCAATTGCTTGGCGAATGGGCGAGGGCGGCCACAGGTGCCGTGACGACGCCCCGGGCAGCCTCCAGTGCCCTAGCGAAAACCTGCCTTGGTACATCGGGAAACATTGTGAAAGCGCGGGTTACACAGCCGCGCTTCAGCGGCTGCTCCGCAGAGCCATAGTCAATCCCGCGTGTGTGCTCTGGCAGAAGCTATCGGAGCGCCACTGGTCGCCTGAGGCAATGGAAAGCTGGCATTCGCCTCAGGCGTGTACGATGATTTTCGTATCGACAGGGATGTCCTATGCAAAAAGGCTTCAAAGCAGCGAGGCGCGCAGTGATCGCAGCCCTCGAAGCAGGTGATTACCTGCATGCGTCACGCGGCGATATCGAGGTGAAGAACCTGTTGGCGACTGGAGCGGTTACGGCGGCGCAAGTCATCGACGTCATCCTCGCCTGCAACGGCACCCATTACCGCAGCAGCCCCCATCACACCGTGGCATCGGTCGAAGTTCACCTGATCAGGTGGCACGGTTGGTACATCAAGTTCTATTTTCTCGAGCCAGACACCTGGTTCATCAGCGTTCATCAGTGAGTATCCAGGCGATGACAATTCTTTTCGAAGGCGATACCGGCAAGGCGCTCTGCGAGCATTGCCAGGCCGTGGTAACCACGCGTTACCTGCGCCGTGACGTGCCGTTCAGTGATGGGCAAGGCGTGGCACGGGACATTCTGGTGGGCGTGTGCGATGGCTGCGATACGGTGGTCGCCATCCCGCCGCAGTCCACCCCGGCAATCCGCGAGGCGCGCAAGCAGCAGCTCAAGTCTATCGAGGCGCGGCTGCCGGCGGTGTATCTCGATGTGCTCGACGCGGCGATGCAAGCGGTCAGCAGCGAGGCGGGGGCGCACTTGCGCAAGCTGTTCCTCGCCCATTATTTCCATTGGCTGGTGCAGGCCCGCCAGGGGGCGGGTCTGCAGCCCGGCCACGAGGCCTTCGTCCAGGCACTCGACGCGCAGCGGCGTCAGAGGGGGTTGCCGGCGTCCGGAGCCACGCGGCGATTGTCGATGAAGGTCAACGTGCACATGGCCGAGGACTTCCTGATGCTGCTGGGGCAAACCCGGATGAGTCAGACCGAGCTGCTAAAGGCGGTGATCGCAAGAATCCAGTTGGATGTCCTCGAGGCGCGTGATCCGCAGGTGATCGAGGCGCTGCAGCGACTGACGCGGCTGGCGGGTTAGGTCGGGTCGGGTGAGCCTGATTCATCACATGTGAGGCTTGCGGAGCTCATGATCCAGGCGTAACGTGCATCACATGTGAGACAAGGACACCCCCTTCGATGACAGGCAAGAAAAGCTCCACCGACTACATGCGTGACATGCGCGCCCGGCTCAAGGCTGCGGGCCTGGTCAAGCGTGAGCTGTGGATCCTGCCTGAACACGCCGCCGCCCTGCGCGGTATCGAGAAGGCTTTACGTCAGCCCCACGCGGGCAAACAGGTCAGAACGGAGGATTTCATGACCGAGCACACCCACTGGACGATCGAAACGCTGCACGGCGCCCTGCAAGGCCTGGACGAGGTGCGCGGCGGGTCGATCGGCCTGTCCCTGCAACAGGGCGCCGAGCCCAGCCTCAAGCTGGTGATGAACGAACTGGACGGCCTGCCGCTGTACATCGCCGTGGCCGGTGAGCAGATCCTGGTCGACACGCTGCTGGTGGAAGCCAGTCAGGTGAAAGACCGCGCTGCATTCAACGATGCGGTGCTGCGTACCCGCGACGTGTTCCCGCTGTCGTCCATCGGCCTGCACACGCTGCCCTCGGGCGAGTCGGTGTACACCATGTTCGGCGCCCTGAGCGCGGCCTCGTCGTTGGACAACATCGTCCAGGAGATCCACACCCTGGCCGACAACGTCATCACCGCCGCCGAAGATTTCGAAGACTACTTCACCCACTGATTCCGGAGATTGCATCATGAGTTTGTTGAGAAAGATCGTCACCGCCCTGCGTGGCGGCGCTTCGGAAGTCGGTGAGGCGATCGTCGACTCCCAGGCCCTGCGTATCCTCGACCAGGAGATCCGCGACGCGGACAACAACCTGATCGATGCGCGCAACCAGTTGGTCAAGATCATGGCCAAGCACAAGACCGCGCAGCAGCGCATCACCGAGTTCGACAAGACCATCGGCGACTGGGAGCAGAAGGCCATTGCCGCGCTGGACAAGGGCGAGGAGGGCCTGGCCCACGAATGCGCGGCGCGCATCGCCGACCTGACCAACCAGCGTGACAGCGAGCAGGCGCTGGCCGACCAGTTCGGTGCGTCGGTGACGACCCTGACCGCCACCGTGAACAAGACCGAGGCGCAGATCAAGGGCCTCAAGCAACAGGTGGATCTGGTCAAGGCTCGCGAAAGCGTGCAGCGTGCCCAGGTCAGTGCGGCGTCGGCCACCGGCGGCGCCAATGGCAGCCTGGAAACGGCGGTCGGGTCGCTGGATCGCATCAAGAAGCGCCAGGCCGAGCGTGCCGCCGAGCTGGAAGCGGCGGCGGAGCTGGCGGGCAAGGCTGACGGCAGCGATCTGGAAGCACGCCTGAAGTCGGCTGGGATCGGTGCCAGCAACAGTGGTGCCGACGATGTGCTGGCACGCTTGAAGGCCAAGGCGGCCAAGCCGGCGGAGTGATTCGTTGAGTGGGCCGGCCTCATCGCGGGGCAGGCGCGAAAACCCTGTTGCAGACCCGTTGGCGGGGCACACGAAAAGCAGTATCGTGTCGCCCCCGCCAAAGGACTGCCGCGACCCAAGGGATTTTCAATGTCGACTTCTGCCGACAGGCCCAGCCTGTTTGCTACAGCTCCAGTACTGGCTCCTGATCCGTCACCCTCTCACCCAGGAGATGCCCCGTGGGTTGGTTGAAACGCTTCATGGGCTTCGAAGCCCCCAAACCTGCCGCCAGCAGTCATGCTCAAGGCAACCTGCCCTTCGGCCTGGGCAGTGGGCGCATGCTCAAGCTTGATCGCTCGCTCAAACTACTGCTCGACGGGCATTGCGAACTGGAGGTTCCCGAGCAGGAAGTGGTCTGGGCGATTGGTGAGGTTGACCTCGGCCAGTCTGTGCGCCTGACGCGCTTCTATATGGAAGACGAGGACTACTGGCTGCAGGTGGTGATGAACGGCGCGTCCGCTGACGATGTCCGTGACATCATCCTGTTCGGTTACTACAGCGTGGTGCCGGTCACCAGCGACGCGGAGCTCAAGCGCCTGGTCGGCCCCGAGTCGAACATCGGCCTGCCGTACTACGAGCACGAAGGCTACGAGTTCGTTCGCCAGTGGGGCAGCGAAGAGGGGCAGACCGAGCTCACGCCGATCAGCGAGTGGGTCACCAGCCCCGAGACCAGCTACCGCATCCAGCACCTGTCGATGCTGTATGCCCGCGAAACCGGCCTGACCGATCGCCGCGAATTCCTCCTGCTGTCGGTGGAGGAAGACGAGGACGGCAATGTCAGCCTGACCACTTCGGTGGGTGTCACCCTGCAATCAACGGACTTCAACGTCATCTGACAAGGATTCACCATGCTCGACGCACTTCGCATGTCGCTCAACGCCCAGGCAGTGATCGGCTTCATTCTCTACATCAGCGTGGCGCTGGTGCTGTTCTGGCTGTTCCAGTTCATCTACACGCACCTCACCCCGCATCGCGAATTCGCCCTGATCCGCGACAATAACAGCGCCGCCGCTATCGCCTTGGGCGGCGCGCTGATCGGCTTCTCGCTGCCGGCCAGCAACATCATCGCCTACAGCGTCGGCCTGCTCGACTTCGTGGTCTGGGTGGTGATCGCTGCCGTGGTGCAACTGTTGGCCTTTGCCATCACCAGCCTGGTGCTCAAGGGGTTGGCCAGCCGCATCGCCAAGGGCGAGATGGCCGCCGCGATCTATGCCGCCGCCGTGGCGATCAGCGTGGGCTTTCTCAATTCGGCCTGCATGACCCCGTCGGTCTGAGCCGTTTGCGCGCAAGGAGCCATACATGAGACGCAGTTCCGTCAAGCTGGTGCTGGCCAGCTCCCTGCCGCTGGCGCTTACCGCGTGCAGCGCGCCCGAGGAAACCTACACGGTCAGCAAGCGCAGCAACTACACCACCGTCCAGGCCTGTGTCGATGACAAGGTGCCGGTGGACGTGTGTTCCGATGCTTATATGGAGGCGTTGGCCGATCACCGTCGGGTCGCGCCGACCTATGGCGACAAGGCGGCGTGCGAGGCCGATTTCGTGCCGGACTACTGCCAGGTCACCAGCGACAACCGCTACATGCCGCGCCTTGGCGGTTTCGAGCTGGCGGTGTCGGGCGAGGTGAGCCAGTCGCAGGTCGACGCGGCTCGCACCCAGGTCGAGAGCAGTGGCCAGGCTGTCAGTGGTGGCAGCAACTTCAATGGCCTGCTCGCCGGCCTGCTGCTCGGCCAGGTGCTCAGCGGCGGTAATCGCCAGTACTACTCGCAGCCGGTCTACCAGTATCGCGACAGCCGCGGCGACTACCGCACCACCACCCTCGGCCAGCAGATCGACCAAGGCAAACGCTTCGAGCGCTCCGACCAGGCCCAGCAGAGCGGCGGCAGCTACAGCAGCTACTACTCCGGCAGCTCCAGCGGTAGCAGCTACAAGTCCAGAAACTCGACCCGCTCCAGCGTGTCCTCGTCGATCTCCCGTGGCGGCTTCGGCAGCCAGGCCACTGCGCGCAGCGGCTGGGGCGGCAAGAGCAGCGGCGGCTTCAGTTTCGGCGGTTGAGCATGCGCAAGGTCCACTGCGACGAACGCCCGGACTGGCGCACCACCGCCGAGCGCGAAGGCTTCGCCTTTCACACCATCGACGGCGAGCGCTACTGGGATGAGCGCGGTTACTACCAGTTCAGTGAGGCCCAGGTCAGCCGTGACCTGGAGGCGCCCACCCAGGAGCTGCACGCGATGTGCCTGGACGCGGTGGCGCGCATTGTCGACAGCGAAGCGCTGATGACCCGCCTGGCGATTGCGCCGGCGTTTTTCGACCTGGTGCGTCGTTCGTGGAAGGAGGGGCATCCGCACCTCTACGGGCGTTTCGACTTCAGCTACGACGGCACGGGCCCGGCCAAGCTGATCGAGGCCAACTACGACACGCCGACCTCGCTGTACGAGGCGGCGGCGTTCCAGCTGATCTGGCTTGAGCAGCAGATTGAGCGCGGCGTGCTGCCGGCCCATGCCAGCCAGTTCAACACCCTGGCTGAAGACCTGGTGCGGGCTTTTGCGGCCTTCGAATGTGAAAGCCCGTTCTACTTCTCGGCCATCGGCGGCTCGATCGAGGACCGCGGCACCACGGATTTCCTGCGCAAGATGGCCGGGCACGTGGGTATCAGCACCCGACATATCGACCTGGAGGATATCGGTCTGAACGACGAGGGGCGTTTCGTCGACCTCGAAGGCCGACCAATCCCGCGCCTGTTCAAGCTGCACGCCTGGGAGCATATCTTCCACGAGGATTTCGGCCAGGCCATCGCCGGTTGTGATACCCAGTTCGTCGAGCCAGCGTGGAAGTCGCTGATTTCCAACAAGGGCATCCTGCCGTTGTTGTGGGAGTGGCACGAGGGCCATCCGAACCTGTTGCCAGCCTTCCTCGATGAAGACCCCCGGCGGCCGGTGCCCAAGGGCTGGGTGCGCAAGCCGTATTTCTCCCGCGAGGGGGCCAATGTGGACATTCGCACCACCGATGACCAGCGGGTGTTCGAGGATGGGCCCTACGACGATGCACCCTATATCCTGCAAGGTTTCGCGCCTTTGCCGAAGTTCGGCGACAGCTACACCTTGATCGGTTCGTGGGTGGTCGGTGATCTGGCCTCGGGCATCGGCATTCGTGAAGACGACACCCTGATCACCAAGGACAGCTCGCGGTTCCTGCCGCATGTGGTCGTGGACTGACCGGCTGCGCTGTCGCGTAGAGAACTACGTAGCAAGCCTCGTCAACGGGGGAGCGGGCTGATCACAACGTTGCGATTGCCCGCCGATGATGGCCCCTCCAATGGTCGGTTTCAGGACGCGCCGGGTCGCCCGCGCACAACCTCTTCGCGCAATAGCTGCCATGCTCTGGAGATGCCTTCGGACCGCGCGCACCTAGACGCTCGGCCTCAGGCAAGGAGGGTGCCCGGCACATCGTCACCGTGACGTGGCCGCGCACCGCAGCTGAACACCGCCGGGTACTGCTCATGTTTCGGGGTGGCCCGGGTTGCCGAGGTTTGCTGTATGCCTGATGAGTTGAACCACCTGCCCCTGATCCAGCGCGTCCTGGCCCGTGAGAAGGACACTCCCGGCGCCTTGTTGCCAATCCTCCACGCCATCCAGGCCGGCGTCGGCTATATCCCCGACATCGCCATCAATGAAATCGCCCATGCCCTCAACCTCAGCCTGGCCGAGGTGCGCGGGGTCATCAGCTTCTACCACGACTTTCGCACCACACCGCCTGCCCGGCACACGCTGCGCCTGTGCCGCGCCGAGTCCTGCCAGAGCCGCGGCGCCGAGGCGCTGGCCGCACAGTTGCGCGAACAGCTTGGCCTGGACGACCACGGCACCAGCGCCGACGGCGCGTTGAGCCTGCGCCCGGTCTACTGCCTGGGCGCTTGTGCCTGTTCGCCGGCGCTTGAGCTCGATGGCCAGTTGCATGCCCGGCTCACCCCCGAGCGCTTGCGGGCGCTGGTGGATGGCTGCCGTGAGGAGGTGAAGGCATGTTGAACCTGTGCATTCCCTGTGATTCGGTGGCCCGCGCCGTCGGCGCCGATCAGGTGGCCGAGGCGCTGGCCCGCGAGGCCGAACGTCGCCAGCTGCCACTGCGCATCCAGCGCACCAGTTCGCGTGGCCTGTACTGGCTGGAGCCGTTGGTCGAGCTGGAAAGCGACGCCGGCCGCCTGGGTTTCGGGCCGGTCTCGGTCGAAGACGTGCCGGGCTTGCTCGACGCCCTGGCCACAGGCGAGCCAAGCCATGCCCTGGCACTGGGCCTGGTCGAGCAGATCCCTTACCTGAAAACCCAGCAACGCCTGCTGTTTGCCCGCGCGGGCATCACCCGGCCGTTGTCGCTGGACGACTACCACGCCAACGGTGGCTTCGAGGGCCTGCGCCGGGCAACGCTGATGGAAGGCGACGAGGTGGTCGACGCCGTGCTTGAGTCCGGCCTGCGTGGCCGGGGCGGCGCGGCCTTCCCGGCGGGCATCAAGTGGCGCACCGTGCGCCAGGCCCAGGCCGTGCAGAAATACGTGGTGTGCAATGCCGACGAGGGTGACTCCGGCACTTTCGCCGACCGCATGCTGATGGAGGGCGACCCCTTCCTGCTGATCGAGGGCATGATCATCGCCGGGCTCGCCGTCGGGGCGAGCAAAGGCTACATCTATGTGCGCTCGGAGTACCCGGATGCCATCCGCGCCCTGAACGAGGCGATCTTGCTGGCCCGCGAAGCCGGTTACCTGGACGTCGCCGGCAAAGCTGTGGCCTTCGACCTGGAGGTGCGGGTCGGGGCGGGCGCCTATATTTGCGGCGAGGAAACCGCACTGCTCGAATCCCTCGAAGGCAAGCGCGGCATCGTCCGCGCCAAGCCCCCGTTGCCAGCGCTGGAGGGGCTGTTCGGCCTGCCGACGCTGGTGCACAACGTGCTCACCCTGGCCTCGATTCCGATCATCCTGGCCAAGGGTGCTGCGTACTATCGCGACTTCGGCATGGGCCGCTCGCTGGGCACCTTGCCGTTCCAGCTGGCCGGCAATATTCGCCACGGCGGCCTGGTGGAGCGGGCGTTCGGTCTCACCCTACGCGAGCTGGTGGAAGGCTACGGCGGCGGTACCGCCAGCGGCCGGCCGATCAAGGCCGCGCAAGTGGGTGGCCCGCTGGGCGCCTGGGTGCCGCCGGCCCAGTTCGACACGCCGCTGGACTACGAGGCCTTTGCCGCCATGGGCGCGATGCTTGGCCACGGCGGCGTGGTGCTGGCCGACGACACCCTGAACATGGCCAGCATGGCGCGCTTCGCCCTGCAGTTCTGCGCCGAAGAGTCGTGCGGCAAGTGCACGCCATGCCGGATCGGTTCGACCCGCGGCGTCGAGGTGGTCGACCGGCTGATCGCCAGCACCGACCCAGCCATGCGCGAAAGCCAGGCCGGACTGCTGCGCGACCTTTGCGACACGATGCAATACGGTTCGCTGTGCGCCATGGGCGGGATGACCTCGTATCCGGTGGCCAGCGCCCTCAAGCACTTCCCCGCCGATTTCGGCCTGGAGGCCGCGCAATGATCAACTACTTCGACCCCAGCAGCGATATCGACCTGGGTACCCCCGAGCGTGTCAGCGACGTGCAGGTCAGCCTGGTCATCGATGGCCGTTCGATCAGTGTGCCGGCCGGCACCTCGGTGATGCGCGCCGCCGCGCTGCTCGGCACCACCATCCCAAAACTGTGTGCCACCGACAGCCTCGAAGCCTTCGGCTCGTGCCGCATGTGCATGGTCGAGATCGACGGCATGCGCGGCTACCCGGCGTCGTGCACCACGCCGGTCAACGAGGGCATGGTGGTGCGCACGCAAACCCCGCGCCTGGCCGACCTGCGGCGCAATGTGATGGAGCTGTACATTTCCGACCACCCACTGGACTGCCTGACCTGCTCGGCCAACGGCAATTGCGAGCTGCAGACCGTCGCCGGCCAGGTCGGTCTGCGCGAGGTGCGCTACGGCTATGACGGCGACAACCACCTGAATGAACAAAAGGACGTGTCCAACCCGTACTTCGACTACGAACCCAGCAAGTGCATCGTCTGCAGCCGCTGCGTGCGCGCCTGCGAAGACATCCAGGGCACCTTCGCCCTGACCATCACCGGGCGCGGTTTCGACTCGCGGGTGGCGGCCGCCGGTGGCGCCGATTTTCTCAGCTCCGAATGCGTCTCCTGCGGCGCCTGCGTGCAGGCCTGCCCGACCGCGACCCTCAGCGAAAAAAGCCTGGTCCAGCTCGGCCAGCCCGAGCGCGCGGTGATCACCACCTGTGCCTATTGCGGTGTGGGCTGCTCGTTCCGCGCCGAGATGAAGGGCGACCAGTTGGTGCGCATGGTCCCGGACAAGCAGGGCGGCGCCAACCACGGTCACGCCTGCGTCAAGGGCCGATTCGCCTGGGGCTACGCCACTCACCCCGACCGCATCACCAAGCCGATGATCCGCAAGCGTCTGCAAGACCCCTGGCAAGAGGTCAGCTGGGACGAGGCGGTGACCTATGCCGCCAGCGAGCTGCGCCGCATCCAGCTCAAGTACGGGCGCGACTCCATCGGCGGCATCACCTCCAGCCGCTGCACCAATGAAGAGGCGTACCTGGTGCAGAAGCTGGTGCGCACCGCGTTCGGCAACAACAACGTCGACACCTGCGCGCGGGTCTGTCACTCACCGACCGGCTACGGCCTCAAACAAACCCTCGGCGAATCCGCCGGCACCCAGAGTTTCGACTCGGTGATGCAGGCCGACGTGGTGCTGGTGATCGGCGCCAACCCCACCGACGCCCACCCGGTGTTCGGCTCGCAGCTCAAGCGCCGCTTGCGTCAGGGCGCGCGGCTGATCGTCATCGACCCACGGCGCATCGACCTGGTCGACTCGCCCCATGCCCGTGCCGAGCTGCACCTGCAACTGCGCCCGGGCACCAACGTGGCCATGCTCAACGCCCTGGCCCATGTAATCGTCAGCGAAGGCCTGCTCGACCAGCGCTTCATCGATGCCCGCTGCGAGACCGAGGACTTTGCCCGCTGGCGCGATTTCGTTGCCCTGCCCGACAACGCCCCGGAGCTGCTTGGCCCGGTGTGCGGCGTGCCCGCCGAGCAGATCCGCGCCGCCGCCCGGCTGTACGCCACCGGCGGCAACGCGGCGATCTACTACGGCCTGGGCGTGACCGAGCACAGCCAGGGCAGCACCGCGGTGATGGGCATCGCCAACCTGGCCATGGCCACCGGCAACATCGGCCGTGAAGGGGTAGGGGTGAACCCGCTGCGCGGGCAGAACAACGTGCAGGGTTCCTGCGACATGGGCTCGTTCCCCCATGAGCTGCCCGGCTACCGGCATATCTCCAACGCCAGTGTGCGCAGCGAGTTCGAACAGGCCTGGGGCGTGACCCTGCAACCCGACCCCGGGCTGCGCATCCCCAACATGTTCGAGGCCGCGCTCGATGGCAGCTTCAAGGCGTTGTACTGCCAGGGTGAGGACATCGCCCAGAGCGACCCCAACACCCAGCACGTCACCGCGGCCTTGCTGGCGATGGAGTGCGTGGTGGTGCAGGACATCTTCCTCAACGAAACGGCCAAGTTTGCCCATGTGTTCCTGCCGGGCAGTTCGTTCCTGGAAAAGGACGGGACCTTCACCAACGCCGAACGGCGCATCTCGCGGGTACGCAAAGTGATGGAACCGTTGGCCGGCAAGGCTGACTGGGAAGCCACCATGGCCCTGGCCAACGCCCTGGGTTACCCGATGCAGTACCGCCACCCGTCCGAGATCATGGACGAAATCGCCCGCCTGACGCCGACCTTCCACCGCGTCAGCTACAGCGAGATCGACCGCCACGGCAGCCTGCAGTGGCCGTGCAACGACGCCGCCCCCGATGGCACCCCGACCATGCACATCGACCAGTTCGTACGCGGCAAGGGCCGCTTCATGCTCACCGGTTATGTGCCCACCGACGAGAAGGTCAACAACCGCTACCCGCTGCTGCTGACTACCGGGCGCATCCTCAGCCAGTACAACGTCGGTGCGCAGACCCGGCGTACCGACAACGTTGCCTGGCACGCCGAGGACCGCCTGGAGATCCACCCCAGCGACGCCGAGAGCCGCGGCATCAGCGACGGCGACTGGGTCGGCGTGGGCAGCCGTGCGGGGCAGAGCGTGCTGCGTGCCAGGGTCAGCGCTCGGGTGGCGGCGGGGGTGGTGTACACCACCTTCCACTTCCCCGAGTCCGGCGCCAACGTGATCACCACCGACAATTCCGACTGGGCCACCAACTGCCCCGAGTACAAAGTCACCGCAGTGGAGGTGGTGAAGGTGTTCCAGCCGTCGGAATGGCAGAAGCGCTACCAGAGCTTCAGTGACGAACAGCGGCGCCTGCTCGACGAGCGACGTCAGGCGCAAGGCAAGGAAAAGGCGGAGGTACGCCGATGAGCAGCGACAACCTGGTGAAGATGGCCAACCAGATCGCCCACTACTTCGACAGCGAGCCGGACCGGGACAAGGCGGTGCAGGGCGTGCGCCAGCACCTGCAGAGCTTCTGGACCCCGGCGATGCGCAGGCAGTTGGGGGAGTGGATCGAGGCCCATGCGGGGGAGGGGCTTGATCCGAAAGTGCGCGAGGCGCTGGCCTAGCGATTGATGGTGCGGCCTCTTCGCGGGGCAAGCCCGCTCCCACGAGCAACAGCGTGGGAGCGGGCTTGCCCCGCGAAGAGGCCGTGACAGGCAAAAAATGAAATGTCCGTCATATACGTGAGGCTATTCGCAAGCGAATGCTACGCTCGCGAAAACACTGTCACGGAAACCCACCATGGACATGAACTGGCACCAGGCCCTGCAAGACAGCCTGAGCTGGCTGGCAATTGCCACTGGCATCACCCTCGTCTGCTTCACCGCCGCCGCCACGCTGGCCGTGCGCTACACCCGCTGGGGCCGCCAGTTCTGGCAGCTTGCCGGGCCCTACTTCAGCATTCAACGCAGCTGGCGGCCGTTGCTGGCATTTGCCCTGCTGCTGGTGCTGACCCTGTTCTCGGTACGCCTGAACGTGCTGTTCTCGTTCTGGTACAACGGCTTCTACAGCGCGCTGCAGGCCCTGGACCAGGCAGCGTTCTGGTACATGCTGGGGGTGTTCGCGGTGCTTGCCGCCATTCATGTGCTGCGTTCGCTGTTCGCCTTCTACGTCACCCAGGCGTTCAACATCCATTGGCGGGTCTGGCTCACCGAGCGCCTGAGCGCCGACTGGATGCACGGCGATGCCTATTACCGCGGGCAATTCCTCGCCGAACCGGTGGACAACCCCGACCAGCGTATCGAGCTGGATGTGAACGCCTTCGTCACCGGCTCCGTGTCGTTGGCGCTTGGCGCGGTCAGCGCAGTGGTCTCGCTGGTGGCCTTCACCGGGATTCTCTGGGGGCTGTCGGCGCCGCTGGCGGTGGCGGGGGTCGAAGTGCCACGGGCGATGGTGTTCGCCGTGTATGTGTATGTGCTGATCGCCACCTGGATCGCCTTCCGCCTCGGGCAGCCACTGATCCGCCTGAACTTCCTCAACGAAAAGCTCACCGCCAACTTCCGTTACGCGCTGATGCGCCTGCGCGAAAACGCCGAGAACATCGCCTTCTACCAGGGCGCGCAGGTTGAGCGCGGCACGCTGCTCGGCCGCTTCTTCGCCTTGATCGGCAACGCTTGGGCGCTGGTGTTCCGGAACCTGAAATTCAGCGGTTTCAACCTGGGCGTCAGCCAGGTCGCGGTGGTCTTCCCGTTCATCCTCCAGGCGCCGCGCTTCTTCAGCGGTGCGATCAAACTGGGCGACGTGATGCAGACTGCCCAAGCCTTCGGCCAGGTGCAGGATTCGCTGTCGTTCTTCCGCGAGTCCTACGACACCTTCGCCAGCTACCGCGCCACCCTCGACCGTCTGACCGGCTTCCTTGATGCCAACCAGCAGGCCAGTGCCTTGCCCAAGGTCGACACCGACGGCTTGCCCAAAGCATTGGCCATCACCGGGCTGCAGGTGCTGCGCCCGGACGGCCATGCCCTGATCGCCAACCTCGACCTGCACCTGCAGGCCGGCCAGGCGCTGCTGATCAAGGGGCCTTCGGGCAGTGGCAAGACCACCTTGCTGCGCGCCCTGGCCGGGCTGTGGCCCTATGCCGAAGGCGAGGTCCGGCGGCCACTGGGGCACCAGGCGCTGTTCCTTTCCCAGCGCCCGTACCTGCCCTTGGGCGATCTGCGCACGGCCATCGCTTATCCGGCAGACGGCAGGCCCGAGGACGATGCGCGTATGCAGCAGGCGCTGCGCCAGGTCAACCTGGCCCACCTGGCCGAACGCCTCGACGTGCAGTGCGACTGGTCACGGATTCTTTCGGTGGGCGAGCAGCAACGCCTGGCGTTCGCCCGGGTGCTGTTCAACCAGCCCCAGGTGGTGTTCCTCGATGAGTCGACCTCGGCGATGGACGAGGGGCTGGAGCATGGGCTGTATGCGTTGCTGCGCAGCGAGATGCCCGAGACGTTGCTGGTCAGCGTCGGGCACCGCAGCACCCTGGCGGCGTTCCATACCCACCGGCTGGAAGTGGACGGGCAGGGTGGGTGGTCGTTGTTCGAGCAGCAGCCGGTGGTCGAGGAGCCGGCTTAGATCCGCGGCCCTCAATGCCTTCAGACCGCTCCTACAGCGAACGTGCAAGTTCATTGTGGGGGGCGGCTCGTCGGCGACGGCCCCGAGCGGCCCTTTCAGGGCTGGATCTGGCATTTCCATACACCCGCCAAAGTGGCCAGCGCAAAAGCCCCACCCACCAGAAACGTCGCCTGATACCCCAGCCAATCCCACAACCCTCCGGCCAGTGCACTGGCCACCAGCAGCGCCACCCCGGTCAGCAAGTTGAACAGCCCGAACGCCGTGCCGCGCAGGTCGGCTGGCGCGCTGTCGGCGATCAACGCGCTGAACACCCCTTGGCTGAACCCCATGTGCAGCCCCCACAAACTCACGCCCAACGCCAATCCAAGCCCGTTCGGCAGCAGCGCCAGCGAGAGGTCGGCCAATACCAGCAAGCCCAGCCCGACCATCAGCACGCCGCGTCGTCCGAGCCGATCCGACAGCACCCCGGCGGGGTAGGCCGACAGTGAGAACGCCAGCGCCATGGCCACCAGCACCGCTGGCGCCCACAATGCCGGCAGCCCCAGCGCCTGGCCGCGTAGCAGCAGGAAAGCCTCACTGAAACGGGCCAGGGCAAAGCACGTGGCCAGGAGGATCAGCCGCCAGTAGCCGCGCCCCAGGCGTGCCAGTTCGGGCAATGCCAAGGGCGAGCGCACGGGCCTGGGCACGCCACGGTCTTCAGGCTCGTGGACGAAGGCCAGCAGGACGCAGACGGCCAGCACGGCCGGTATCACGGCAACCCAGAACACCGTCTGGAAATGGCTCGCCGTCAGCCACATCAACAGGATGGCCAGCAGCGGCCCGATGAACGCGCCGACCGTATCCAGTGCCTGGCGCAGGCCGAATGCCGCCCCGCGCAACGCGGCTGGGGTAACGTCGGCAATCAATGCATCACGCGGGGCGCCACGTATGCCTTTGCCGATGCGGTCGACGAAGCGGGCTGCAGTCAACCACTCAAGCCCCGAAGCCAGGGGGAACACGGGCTTGGTCATGGCCGCCAGGCCATAGCCGAGCACGGTGAGCAGCTTGCGCTTGCCCAAGCGGTCGCTGAGGGCGCCGGAGAACACCTTGGTGATCGATGCCGTGGCTTCGGCGATGCCTTCGATCAGTCCAACCGCCAGCACCGACGTGCCGAGTACGCCAACCATGTACAGCGGCAGCAGGGCGTGGATCATCTCCGAAGAGATGTCCATGAACAGAGAGACGAAGCCCAAGGCCCAGACGCTGCGGGGGAGGGGTAGGTGGGGCATGGTGATCTCGCGCAGGGCTTCGAGATCACTGTAGACAATGCCGGCCCTTTCGCGGAGCAGGTCGCATCGGCGCACCGCCGCCCCCATGACGCCTTACGACTTGAACCGCCCTACCAGACCGTTCAGCTCATCCGACAGCAGCGCCAGCCGCCCGGAGTCCGACTGCGCCGAGCTGGCCAGCCCTTCCACCAGCCGTGCTTCGTCGTAGATCTGCTGGATGTGCCGGTTGATCTCTTCGGCCACGCTGTGCTGCTCCTCGGCGGCGGCGGAAATCTGCAGGTTCTGGTCGCGGATCTCGTTCACCGACAGCTGGATGCCTTCGAAGCTGTCCCGCGCATGCTCGATCGACGACACGCTGGCGCGCGACAGGTCCAGGCAGCTTTCCATCTTCTGCGAGACCTCCTGGGTCTTGTCGCCGAGGGTATTGAGCAACTGGTCGATCTCGCCGGTGGAGTCGGCGGTGCGCTTGGCCAGTGCCCGCACTTCATCGGCGACCACGGCGAAACCGCGGCCCTGGTCACCGGCCCGTGCGGCTTCGATGGCAGCGTTGAGGGCCAGCAGGTTGGTCTGCTCGGCGATGGCGCGGATGGTGCCGAGGATCTGGTTGATGCTGCGGCTGCCGGCTTCCAGTTCGACCATGGCCTGGGATGATTCGCTCAGGCGGCGGCCCAGGCGGTTGACGTTGTCGGTGGTCTGCTCGATCTGCTGCTTGCCTTCGGCCACTCGGCGATGGCCCTGTTCGGCGGCATCGGCGGCGCTGCTGCATGAGCGCGCCACTTCGTTGGCGGTGGCGACCATCTCGTTGAACGCAGTGGATACCAGCTCCACCGCCTCGCGCTGGCGCCCGGCGGCTTCGTTCATGTCGTCGGCCATGGTGCTGTTGGCCTTCGAGGCCTGCTGCAGGTTGTTCGACGCGGCGCCGATGCGCTGGATCAGCTGGCGGATGGCGGCCAGGAACTTGTTGAACCAACCGGCCAGTTCGGCGGTTTCGTCCTTGCCCTGGATCTGCAAGTCGCGGCGCAGGTCGCCTTCGCCTTCGGCGATCGACTGCAGGCCCAGGCTGACCTGGCCGATGGGCTTGACGATCACCCGCGAGAAGGCCGCGGCCACCAGGGCGAACACCAGCGCCAGCAGCATCACGATGACGGTGGTGACGTAGGTCATGCGCGTGGCCGCGGCCATGACTTCGTCGTATTCGATCAAGCCGATGAAGCGCCAGCCAAGGCCCGGGGAGGTCCATACGTTGGCCATGTAGCGCACGCCATCGATCACCACCTCGGTGGAGCCCTGTGCGGTGGCGGCCAGCTGTGCGTAGGGCGCGCCGAGGTCCTTGAGCTGTTTGAAGCTGTGCGAGGCATCGCGCGGGTCGACCAGCACCGTGCCGTCTTCGATCAGCATCACGTAGCCGCTGTCGCCGAGCTTGATGCTCTTGACCAGCTCGGTGAGGTTTTTCAGTGAGACGCTGACCACGAATACGCCCTTGGCCTTGCCGGTTTCGTCGAGCAGCGCCCGGGCGGTGCCGACCAGGGCCACATCGTCCTTGTCGTAGTAGTAGGCGGCGGTGCGCACGGTCTTGTCCGGGCTGGCCATGGCGGCCTTGTACCAGGGGCGGGTGCGCGGGTCGTACTTGGCCAGTTGCGGGTCGTCCGGCCACTTGGCGTAGCTGCCGTCTTCCAGGCCGATGGACAGGATCGCCGCCGCCGGGTGGGTGGTGCCATAGCGGGCGAAGGCGTCGATGACCTGCTGCGCGGCCGGCGGCAGGGGCTGGCTGGCCGCATCGGCGGCAGTGTAGTTCTTGAGTGAGGCGACCGAGGTGTATACAGGATCCTTGGCCATTTGATCGACATTCTGCAGAGTGCCGTCGAAAAATTGCCGCATGTTGCCGTCGATCTGGCGGATTTCCCGGGTACTGCCATCGAGGAACTGCTCCACCGCTTCACTGCGGATGTTCAGCACCGAAATGCCGCCGACCAGCGCCACCGGGATAAAAGCCACCAGTACGAAGGCCAGGACCAGCTTGTTCTTTATCTTCATGCGTGACGCCCATCCGTGAGAGTGAAGGTGCACATGGCCGTTGTATCTGTCTGATGGCCACTTGCTATCTTTGCTGTTCAGGTGGGTCGGAATATAAACCTTTGACGAAATATTCGTGTACAAAAAATCAAGTAATTGTTTTGATCTTTGAGTCAGGCGGGGGTCAGGCGAGGGTGTAGGGGATGATGTTGGCGGGTTGGCTGGCGAACAGCGGGCCGAGCATCCGGTGATCATCGGTCAGGATGAAATAGTCGGATGCCAGTTGGATGAGAGAGTTGTCGGTGATACCGAAGCGCAGGAAGTGCTCGCCACAGCTGTCGGTATGGATGTCCGACTCGACCTGGCGGAACATCGAGAACAGCTGGCCGGCGACGGCGAGGGCCGAATGGTAGGCGAGGCCAGTGAGGTCGATCAGGTTGGAGATTTCGGTGGCGATGTAAGGGGTGATGTGAACTTCGTCGTGCTCGGCGATGATCGCCAGGACCTTCTGGTAGTCCGCGTCAGCGAACTTCTTCAGGCGTTTTGACACCCGGATGAACCTGCCACCTTCCAGGCTGCCGATTACCAGCAGCAGGAGCAGGTTGGTGTCGATGATCAGCTTCCTGGCCATTCATCACTCCTTGTTCCTGAAACCCTTGAACTTGCCGCTGGCCGCATCGATGAGAAACACCTTGTGCTCGCGGCGAGTACCCATGATCTTCGCCAGCTGGCGCAGGGGTGAAGTGCTGTCGGCGTCGACGTTGAGGGGGGCCGGGTCGAGTTGGTAGCTGTAGGTGATGTGGTAAGTGCTCTCGTCGGGGGAGAGCAACGCTTCCTCGAGTTGCACATGCATGGCGCTGGCGACCAGCTTGTGCAGGTTTTCGGCGGCAATGCCGATGGCGTGATCGAACTCAATCATGGTGGCTGCTCTTGTTGGATGCCTCGGGGCCAAGAGTGGGAGGCAGACAGGCTGTAGGAGTGGATTCTGGCACATGGGAGCACGCAGCGCTGTGAGGGGAAGAGACTGCACGCTAGGGCGATATCCAGGCAGGAGCAAGCGGCAAGCTGTAAGTGCATGTTCCATCGAATGAAATCGCGGTGATTACGCAAGTGATTGGTTTTAAGGAGAATTCTTAGGACTTTCCTTATTTCACGTAGGGTATTTCCCAAGCATGATTTTGCGGCCTTTCGGCGGTTGTTCTCGTCAGCCGAGCTCCTTAGTCTCGCCGGGTCGTTGTCACTTCAACGACCGGGTGTGCAAGCCCGCAGATGTAGTGCGAAGAATACGCCGCTGTTTGATCAAGGCGAATTCGCTCGCAAGCCGCTTATGGTGGCTGCGCGTGGGAGGTCTTCGGACCTGCCGGGTTCCTACATCTCGGTCTTGCACACCTGCGCGCAGCTGCCTCCAACTTTCCGAGTGCAAGCGGATTCAGGCAGCTTTTCATGGCTATGTAGGAGTGCTGACCATGCTGAAAATCGTGCCCGATCCACCCCACACCTGGCTCCGGGAGGTTCACCGATGAACCACGCCCCAGCCGGAACCTCCCGGCCCATTCCCCCGCGCCCAACCACGGCCCACGCCCATTTCGGCACCTGCCACGACGCCCATCCCCCGATGTTCTCGGTTCGCGCCGGCATCGATGGCGAGGACGCGCTGGTCTGCGCCGTGGCGGCCTTGCAGGCGGCCTATGAAACCAACGCCCTGGCGCTGGAAAAAGCCGAAGAACCGTTGCGCAGCCTGCTGGTGGCAACGGAGAACTCGCTGGAAAAAGGGCTGGCGTTGTCTTCGGCAGTACTGGAAGGGATAGAGCGCGGCTGAAAATCTGCGACAAAGGCCGCGTTGCGGCCTTTGCGCGGTGCACTTGGAATAGACGTCCTGACTTTCGTTAATCAAACGCCCCTGGCCGTCGCTATTTAGCGTTAGTCAGCGATTTTGCAGGACTTCTCGGAATACATCTGGTCGCGCAGATGCGATATGGAGTAACGAACGTGCTGCACCTGAGGGGGTGCGTCTGCCCTGTTCCCATTCTTGCAATGTGCGCACGGAGACGCCTAGCAGTTCAGCGAACTTAATTTGCGAGAGCCCGGTTCTGTTCCGTGCTTCGGCAGCTTCGCTGATATCTACGTGATGAACGGCGCCATAATGCCCGGCGTTGACATCTCGAATTGACTGGAGCAGTTCTTCGCCAATGTTGCGTGTGGCATCTCGCTGCATCAGTTCTTTTTCAGTCAGGGGCATGGTTCAGTTCCTTCGCGATCTTGCGCAGCATATGCGCGGGGATATTCTCTGTAGCGCTCTTGCCGTAAATCAGCAGTGTTATCAGGACTCCATTGGCCAGCTGGACGGTGTAGACCACCCGTACAGCCCCACGTTTACCTTGGCCTTCCATGCCCCAGCGGACCTTGCGACACCCCCCTGAACCAGGGATAACCGATCCGACATTCGGATTGTTTGCAAGGTACTGCATGAATGCGCCGTGTTCGTCTTCGGTCCAGTAGTCTGGCCAAAGCTTGGTGAAAAGCGCAGATTCAATGATCGTCAGCATAGCGCATCCCTACGTCTTTGACGTAGGGATTCTGCTGTGCCTTGTCGAGATTCTGAAGCAGATGGTTGTTTCGAGTAATTGCGGTGACATGCTGAGTGGGATCAGTTAGCCGTCACTCTTGCAAACGCGCAGCCTCGCCCCTGTTCACGCCACCGTCTGACGGAGCAAAACACCTCGCTCCTCGAGCCATTGCTCAAAACGCTCGAACGTCGCAAGCGCGGCGTGTACCGAACAGGTCAGCGCGGCCGGTGGCAGCGAGGCCTCTGCCAGGCGGGCGAGGAAGCTGCGCCAGTGCGTCCCGGTCAACGGCCCGTACACGTCGAAAAAGGCAGCGCCGCTTTCGGCCCCGACGCCCAGGCGCTCGGCCATGGCGCGCTTGAGCACCTGCCCGCCAAGCGTCGAACCTTCAAGCACGTACATCACCCCCAAGGCACTGGCCTCGCTGTCGATCAGCGGCAGGGCACCACATTGGGGCAGGGCATCGATCTGGGCTGCGTCGAGGCCAAGTGCGAACAGGTCACGGACGAGAGCCGGGGCTTTGTTGCGCTCGACGCCCTGGTAGCCGGCGAGTGCAGCTTCCAGCGGGGCGTGGAAGCCGTAGTAGGCCTCGATCAGGCGCTGATAGGCAGGCAAGTCGAAGCTGTCGCTGAAAAACGGAAGACGCTGTTCAAGCCCCTTGTGGCAGGCTCGGGTGCCCTCGCGCAGGGCTTGCAGCAAAGGGCTTGCAGGATCGGACATGGGGGAGCTCTGGCAATCGACAGCGGACGATAGTGCCAGCCCGTCCACGGGAAAACCACTATTGGATCCAGGTTCAAGGCGCTTGAACTGTGCGCTGTATCTGCAATCATGGCGCGCCCCCGGAGCGGGGCTTTCAACGGCATGACAGGAAGGCGGCATGATGCGCGCAACAACACGGAACGGCTGGGCCCTGGGCCTTTTAATGGCAACCCCAGGCCTTGCGGCCGCGGCCCCCGAAGCGGTACCGCTATACCGCGAAATCAAGGACTGGGTGGTGGGCTGCGACAATACCCGCTACTGCACCGCAGTGCTGGCCGATCACTCGGAGCAGTCGCGCATTTTCATTCGCGTGCAGCGCGAAGCAGGGGCCACGGGTGCTTTGCACCTGACGCTGTTGGGCAGTACCGACTGGTCTGGCGAACCTCTGCTCGACGGCCAGCCATTGATGGCCGCCTGGCGTATCACCCGCCACGCCGAGACCCAGTTGGAGGTGGACGGCGCGGATGCCTATGCTGTCCTGCGCCAGTTGCGCAACGGGCAAAAGCTGGTGGACGACACCCCTCATCAGGAGCGGGAGAGCTCGTTGCAGGGCCTGAGTGCGGCCTTGCTGCTGATTGACTCCGTGCAGGGGCGCGTCGGTCACCCCAGCGCCCTGGTTCGCCCGGGCGATACGGTCGAAGATGCGCAGTTGCCTACATTGCCAGCGCCCAAGGCCCCCGCCTTCGTTGCGCGACCAGCATTGAGCGAAGCAGAGCAGGCTGGCATCACCCAGGTGGTGATGGCCAGGGCCGCTGCCCAGGATCAGTTGAAGAACGAATACGATGTGCCGCCTGAGCTTGAGGTGCATGCGCTGAACGACCGCCAGGCGCTGGCGCTGCTGAGTTACAACTGCAACGACTTCAACTGCCAGTACGCGCTGTACCAGGTGGCGCGATCAGCGCCCTACGCACTGGCGCCGATGGCCTTCGAGGTGCCGGCCAGCCCGGTCAACAGCCTGACCCGCGACCACATCAGCATCAACCAGAGGACCGGTGAGTTGTACAGCTACGCCAAGAACGATTACCCCGGCAGCTGCGGCACGGAAGAGTTCTGGCGTTTCGACGGCCAGCGCATGCGCTTGACCCGGCTGCTGCGGATGGAGCGCTGCGTGGGGTTGGGGCCGGACTACTGGCCGGTGCTGTGGCGCACTCAGGAGTAGCCCGTTCTCGGCTCAGAACGCCAGTTTGTAGCCGATCAGCAGCAGCATGGCCGCCAGGCAAGGGCGCAGCACGCGGTCCGAGATGCGCCCGGTGAGGTGGCTGCCCAGGTAGATGCCCGGCAGCGAACCCAGCAGCAGGTAGCCCAGCAGCGACCAGTCCATGTTGCCCATGCTGGCATGGCCGAGGCCGGCGACCAGGGTCAGCGGCACGGCGTGGGCGATCTCGGTGCCCACCAGGCGGCGGGTGACCAGGAACGGATACAGCAGGAACAGGGCCACGGTGCCCAGCGCACCGGCGCCGATCGAGGTCAGGGTGACCATAATGCCCAGGATCACGCCGGTCACGACGGTGAGGATGTTGAGGGTGCGGTCGCTGAGGTGGTAGTGGTCACCGGCATGCTTGCTGGCAAAGGCCTGCAGGCGCGACTTGAACAGGATCGCCAGGGCCGTGAGGATCAGCACCACGGCCAGGCCTTGCTTGATGATGGCGTTGAGCGCCGAGGTGTCGGTGTGCAGGGTGCTGAGGAACCACAGGGTAAGCGCTGCGGCGGGTACGCTGCCCAGGCTCAGCCAGCCGGTGATCTTCCAGTCGATGTTCTTGTTGCGCCCGTGCACCCAGACGCCGCTGGCCTTGGTGATGGCGGCATACAGCAGGTCGGTACCCACGGCGGTGGCCGGGTTGATGCCGAACCACAGCAGGATCGGGGTCATCAACGAGCCGCCGCCAACGCCGGTCATGCCGACGATGAAGCCCACAACCAGTCCCGCAATGGTGAAACCGAAAGAACCTACATCCATACGCTACTCGACGCCCAGCTTGCCCGTGATCGGATGGAAGCCAGCATATAGATTTTTTTATAGCCAAATAGACTTGTTCGTTATTAGGTTATAACCGCGTTTGAGAGGCAACTGTCCTGTGTCGCCTGCACTGGCCCCACCTCGACCGCATCGACCTCAAGCCATGCGCGATCCCTGTGGGAGCGGGCTTGACCCGCGAACACCGGCGCAGCCGGTGCCATGCAACGCGTTGGCTGCTTCGCGGGTGAACCCGCTCCCACAGCCTGGCGATCCGTTATCACCACCGTCAAGCTCCTGCATCGACCTTGCGCCATGCGCGATCCCTGTGGGAGCGGGCTTGACCCGCGAACACCGGCGCAGCCGGTGTCATGCAACGCGTTGGCTGCTTCGCGGGTGAACCCGCTCCCACAGGATCTTCAGCTGAGTACCGGTTAACGATCCGTCATCACCACCATCACCTGCGCATCCCCGCCATCCTCGCTTTCCGACAGGTAGATATGCCCCACCTGGCTGTCGAAGTAGGCGGTTTGCTGCGGGCCGATGCTCACTGCCTCGCCGGTCTCGAACTCGATACGCACGCGCCCGCTGAGCACCATGGCGAACTCTTGCCCCGGGTGGCGGATAAAATCGTCGAACTGCCCGCGTTCTCGGGCAATGATGCGGGCATAAGCCGGGGTCATGCGCCGCTCCGGGAAGGCACCGGCAATCGGGTAGTAGTCGTAGGTGCCGGTGGAGTAGCCGGCCACCTCGGCCAGTGAATCGACCACCACGGTGGCGGGCTGCGGTGCGCTCGCCGGGCCGCTGGCGCGAAACAGCTGGGCGATGTCGAGGTTCAGGGCGCGTGCGGCGGCGGCCAGTTTCTCGTAGCTCACCGACACCTGCGCCAACTCCATCTTCGACAGTGTCGACACCGGCACCCCGCTGAGTTCGGACAGCTGCTTGAGCGTCATCTGCCGTGCCTTGCGCACCTGGCGCAGGCGCGCGCCGACTTCGTCGCGGTCAAGCAGGGGGCGGGCAGCGGTGGCGTCAGGCATCAGGGCTCTCGAACAGGCAGTGGGCCGGGCATCTTACCTTGGACGCTTGCGCAATCCGAAATTCTCATATATTAGAATTCTCACAAATGATAATTCATGCGGCGGGAGCGTAGATGACACAGATCCATGACACCCTGATCATCGGTGCCGGCATTGCCGGTGCCTCACTGGGTTACCGCCTGGCCGGGCAGCAGCGGGTACTGATGCTCGAGCGCGAGGCGCAGCCGGGCTACCACGCCACCGGGCGTTCGGCGGCCATGTTCATGGAGGCCTACGGCACCCCGCAGATCCAGGCCCTGACCCGCGCCAGCCGGGCGTTCTACGAGCAGCCGCCGACTGGCTTCTGCGAGCATGGATTGCTGGAACCGCGCGGCTGCCTTTACGTCGCCAGCCACGAACAGCGCGACCTTCTCGACGCCACCTACGCCCAGAACCTGGCCAACGGCACCTCCGTCAGCTTGCTCGATGCCGACGCGGCGGTGGCCCTGGTGCCCAGCTTGCGTGGCGAGCTGCTGGCCGGGGCGGTGCACGAAACCGGTGCCATGGACCTCGACGTGCACGCCCTGCACCAAGGTTTTCTGCGCGGGTTCCGCCAGGCCGGTGGTGAGTTGCGCTGCAACGCCGAACTGGTTCGGGCCCAGTATGTGAGCGGCCTCTGGCAGGTCGAACTGGGAGACGGCAGCCAGTTGCAGGCACGGCAACTGGTCAATGCCGCCGGCGCCTGGGCCGACCGTGTGGCCGGGCTTTGCGGGGTCGATACCATCGGCCTGCAACCCTGCCGGCGCAGCGCGTTCACCTTCCCGGGCCCGGCGCAGCACGATTTCGCCCGCTGGCCTGCAGTGATCGGTGTCGATGAAAGCTTCTATTTCAAGCCCGATGCCGGCCAATTATTGGGGTCACCGGCCAACGCCGACCCGGTCGAGCCTCAGGACGCCGCGCCCGAGGAACTCGACCTGGCCCTGGGCATCTTCAACATCGAAGCCATCACCACCCTCGAGATACGTCGGCCCAGCCACAGCTGGGCAGGCTTGCGCTCGTTCGTCGCCGACGGCGACCTGGTGATCGGCTTCGATCCGCAGCAACCGGCGTTCTTCTGGCTGGCCGCCCAGGGCGGCTACGGTATCCAGTCCGCGGCCGGGGCCTCGCGGCTGGCGGCGGACCTGTTGCAAGGCCTGCCGTTGTGCTCAAGCCTTACCCAGCAAGGGGTCGAGCCTGCGCGGCTGTCCCCGGCACGTTTCAACTCAACCATCAAAGGAGATTGCCATGAGCAATGACATTCAGCGTTTTCCCAGCAGCCTGCCGTTTCCGTTTTCCCGCGCGGTAAAGGCGGGTGGTTTCCTGTTCCTTTCCGGGCAGATCCCGATGAGCCCTGCCGGCGAGGTGGTGAAGGGCGATATCCAGGCCCAGACCCGCGCCGCCTGTGAGCGTATTCAGGAAAGCCTGGCGGCCTGCGGTGCACGGCTCGACCAAGTGGTGAAGGCCACCGTATGGCTGTCGGACATGGGCCATTTCGCCGGTTTCAACGAGGTGTACAAGGAGTTCTTCGGCGCGGCGCTGCCGGTGCGTTCCACCGTGGCTTCGGCGTTGGCGCTGGGGGTGGATGTGGAAATCGAGGTACAGGCATATGTCGGCTAGGGCCGCACCGATTGGCGGCCTCACCAACACACAACAATAAAAACCAGAGGTGCACATGCAAGAGCAGCTGAAAATCGCTGGCGCTTTCGTCGGCGTGATCGTGGGGGCGGGCTTTGCGTCCGGGCGGGAACTGCTGTTGTTCTTCGTCGATTTCGGCATCTGGGGCATGGTCGGGGCGCTGGTCAGCGCCGCCCTGTTCACCTTCCTCGGCATGGCCCTGGCAGGGCTGGGCAACCGCCTGCAGGCGACGTCGCACAAGCAGGTGATCCAGGCCATTTGCGGCCGACACCTGGGCCTGCTGGTCGACTGGATGATCACCTTCTTCATGTTCGGCGTAACGGTGGTCATGCTCGCCGGGGGCGGGGCATTGCTGGAGCAGCAGTTCGGCGTGCCAGCCCTGGCGGGCTGCGTGCTGGTCACGGTGCTGGTGGTGGCCATCGTCTGCCTGGATGTGCAGAAGGTGATGGTCGCCATTGGCGCGATCACCCCCTTGCTGATCCTGGTGGCCTCGGCCATCGCGCTGTACGCAGTGTTTACCCGCGACCAGAGCTTTGCCGCCCTCGACCAGCTGGCCAGCCAGCAGCAGCCCGGTGCCAGCCATTGGCTGCTGGGGGCGTTCCTGTATGTGTCCTACAACATCGTGGCCGGCGCGCCCATCCTGGCGATCCTCGGTGGTTCGGCGAGCAGCCGCCGCAGCGCGGTGGTCGGTGGCTTGCTCGGCGGCGCAGCCCTGGGCGGGCTGATGCTGGTGATGAGTGCCGGCATGCTGTCGCGCCTGGACAGCGTCGCCGAGCTGCCCATGCCGATGCTGTCGATCGCCAACGAGCTGTCACCGCTGCTGGGGCTGGTGATGTGCCTGATCATCTTCGGGATGATCGTCAACACAGCGGTGGGCACCCTGTTCTCGTTCCTCTCGCGGCTGCTGCCGGCGGGCACGGCGAAGTTCCGCGGTGGGGCGGTGGTGGCGGGAGTGGTGGGGTTCGTCTGCAGTCTGGTGGGCTTCATCAGCCTGGTGGGGCAGGTGTATCCGCTGTTCGGCTACCTGGGGTTGGTGCTGATGGCGGCGGTACTGGTGGGGTGGGTGAAACGCGGCAAGAGCAGGAGCGCGGCGGTGGCGTGAAGGGCCATCGCGGGGCAAGCCCGCTCCCACAGGGATAGCGCAGCTGTTTGAATGGCAAGCAAGACAGTTGCTCCAGAGGCGTGGGAGCGGGCTTGACCCGCGGTAGGCATCACATCAGATGCGCAAACCTGTTCGGCCATGGTCAATCACCCGTAGCAATCAGGCTCAGTAAACAGAGCGTTCCACGAAGGCCGAATAATTCAGACGCGCCCGGCATACACGCCCTGAGTGTTTTCGTAGGCTGCGATCCTTTCTCTACAAGGAGTGCAGCCATGGCTTTCAACGGATACATGAGTATTACCGGCAAGCGGCAAGGTCTGATTTCGTCAGGCTGCAATACCCAGGCGTCCATCGGCAACAGGTGCCAGGTCGCGCACCAGGACGAGATCACGGTGATGTCGTTCAGCCACGGCATTTCCAACCTGGACAACACCCAGCGCGGCACCCACCAGCCCGTTATGGTCAACAAGCTCATCGACAAGTCCACGCCCTTGCTGGCCCAAGCCGTGGACAGCCGGGAAGTGCTCGACTGCGATATCCAGCTGTACCGCATTCATCCGGCAGGTCATCGGGAGAAGTACTTCTCCGTGAGGCTGGAGGGCGCGGTGATCGTCAGCCAGGAAATGGATGTGCCTCATGCGGTGCTCTTGACCGACCAGGACGCCGAGGAGCGGCTGCTGATCAGCTATCGGACTATCAGCTGGATTCATCACGCCGCCGGTACCACCGGGTACGCCAGCTGGGGTGAGCAGCCATGAGCCAGCGCGACGAAGAAAATGGTGAGCGGCTGGATGAGGCGTATTGGGAGGTGAATGCGGCGGCGTCTCGGTTGATCAGCTATGGCTGTGGGGTCAGCGCTAAACACCTGCGTGATCGGCGGTTGCGGATGCAGTTCAATCGGGAGTTGGCTTATTACGCGCGGCGGGTTTTGGACGATGTATACCATCGAAAATCCAGTGCCGAGGATGCGCTCATTGAGCTGAGGAATGAGAGAGATAGGCTGAAAGCTCAGTCCGAACGCATCTCTATGCAAGCGATTGGAGTTGTTGGCGGAACAGGTCAGGTCATTACCGGTGCCGGTATTTGTTATGGGTCGCTTGGGTTGCTGTGCGCAACCTTGGGGGCTCCAATGATTGCACACGGAGGAAACAATTTATATGAGAGTGCCAGGGGGTTGTATGAAGGTCGTGACGATATAGAGGGGCCGGTTAAGAAAGGCTATCGTGAAGCCTCTAAGATTTTGGGCTATACCGAACGGGAGGGTACGTTAGCTTACTTGGCCAGCGATGCGGCTCTGTCGGTGGGCGCTCTGTTTCGGCCAGTTCTTAAAGCGGATGCATGGAGGCTCTACAAGTATTACTCCGTTGATAAAGAGGCTGCGATACGACAGATGAGCACGGCTGCGGGTGTTGTAGAAACAGCTACAACCGGTGCTACGGCATATCAGTTTAATAAAGAACACAAAAAATGAGTGTGTTTGAGTTTTTCCTGATCATCGTCGTAGATGTGCCAACTACGTTGCTGATCAGGCGCTATTTTTGCTCCGTGAAAAGTGGAGTGTTCCTTGTGGTGCTGGCCTATATTCATGCGGTTCTGGTGGGAGGTTTCTACATCACGCTTTTAAAGAGCGATGACGTGTTTTTTGTGAAAATCGAACATGGAGATAATTTCTTCCGTGATTTGATTTTTATCAGTGTTGGGGTTTTTGTCATGGTAATGTTTCATGGTTGGTCTGTTTCTTCACGCTATAGATAGTGTTGTGGACTGAGACTGCAGCTAATGCGCTCATCGCAATTTTGATGTGTAAGGGGCAAAGTAAGTGACTATGACAGGTTTGCTGTTTTTCATTGGGCTAGATGTCTTGTTCACCCTTTGCTTTGCCAGGATTTTGCTCCGCGGGGGGGACGTTGGCAACTATAATGACGCTATTCAGCATAGTGATGATGGTTGTTTATTTGAGGCTGATTGGCGGTTCGGGCTTTATTAATTACTCGTTTGACTATGGTGATAGCTTTGGGTGGGAGCTAAATGTCGTGACGACCATAAGTGTTGCTATGATTTTGTTTCACACTTGGTTTATATAGCCTGTCTCAGGCGGGTTCTGAAAATTGGCCTAGGCTAATTCACGAACAAGCTCGTCCCGACGGAAGTGGGCGCAAGTGGTAGAGTAAGGCGCCCGAGCGTTGGGGTTGGGTCAAGGAATGTTGTGGCAATCCGCAATCAGCGCCGGTCGGGTGCTATCACGGGCCAATCCCGCCCCCACAAACGCGTGGGAGCGGGCTTGCCCCGCGATAGGCATCACATCAGATGCGGAAACTGCCCACCAGTTGCTTCAGGCGTCCGGCCTGCTGGCTCAGGGCGTCGCAGTGGCGCAGGGTTTCGTTGAGGTTTTCCACCCCTTGCTGGTTCAGCGCGTTGATCTGGGTGATGTCCAGGTTGAGGCTCTCGACCACGGCGGTCTGCTCTTCGGTGGCGGTGGCCACCGACTGGTTCATGCCGTCGATCTCGCCGATGCGCTGGGTCACGCTGGCCAGGCGCTCGCCGGCCTGGTTGGCCACCTGCACGGTCTCTTCGCTGGAGACCTGGCTGGTGTTCATGGTGTGCACCGCTTCGCGCGAGCCCACCTGCAGGCTGGTGATCATGCGGTGGATCTCTTCCGCCGATTCCTGGGTGCGGTGTGCCAGGTTGCGCACTTCGTCGGCGACCACGGCAAAGCCACGCCCGGCCTCACCGGCACGGGCGGCCTCGATGGCGGCATTGAGCGCCAGCAGGTTGGTTTGCTGGGAGATGCCCTTGATCACGTCGAGGATCTTGCCGATCTCGTCGGTGCTGGCATTGAGCGTTTCGATCTGCTCGCAGGATTCGCTGATGCGCAGCGACAGGGCGGTCATCGCGCTGATCGCTTCTTCCACCACCGCACGGCCGCCGTGGGCCTGTTCGCTGGCGCCGCTGGCGTGTTGCGAGGCGTCGGCGGCATTGCGGGCGATCTCCTGGGTGGCGGCGCCCAGCTCGTTGATCGCTGCGGCGACGCTGTTGGTGCGCATGCTCTGCTCTTCGGAGCCGCTCAGCGAGGCGTTGGAGGCGCCCACCACTTTTTCCGACAGGTCATGCACCAGGCGGGTGGCCGAGGACACTTCGCTGATCGAGGCATGGATCCGCTCGACGAAGCGGTTGAAGGCTGTAGCCAGTTCGCCGAACTCGTCCTTGTTTTCCACGGCCAGGCGGCGGGTCAGGTCGCCTTCGCCTTCGGCGATGTCCTGCATGGCACGGCCCATGGTGGTCAGCGGGCGCATCAGCACCGGGATCAGCAGGCCAAGCAGGCCGGCGATGGCGGCGACGGCGATGAGCATGGCGATGATCGCCGAGGTGCGGAACTGGCTCAGCGGGGCGTAGGCCTTGTCCTTGTCGATCGACAGGCCGATGTACCACTGCGCCGACGGCAAACCTTGAACCGGGGCGAAGGAGATGATGCGGTCCTTGCCGTCGAGGCTCACGTCCTGCATGCCGGGTTCGACGCGCAGGGGGCTGCCGGGGTAGATGTCCTTGAGGTTCTTCATCACCCGATCTTTGTCCGGGCTGACGATGACCTGGCCATCACGGTCGACCAGGAACGCATGCCCGATGCCGCCGAAGTCCACGGCGTTGATGATCTCGACCAGGGTGTTCAGGCTCAAGTCGCCGCCGACCACGCCCAGCAGTTCGCCGTTGGATTTTGCCTTGACCGGGATGGCGATGGTCACCACCAGGCCGCCGACCGACGCCTGGTAGGGCGGCGTCAGCAGGGTTTGGTTGGCGCTGACCGCCTGGGTGTACCACGGGCGTTGGCGCGGGTCGTAGCCGTCGGGCATCTTCGCGTCAGGGCGCTGGGTGAACAGCCCGGTGTTCTGGCCGAAGTAGGTGAACTGGAAGTTGCTGGTGTACGACGGCTGGTCGACCAGCCCAGGTACGTTGCTGCCGGCGCCTTGCTGGGCGATGTCCTGGGCCAGGTTTTCCAGCACCAGGATGCGCCCGCTCATCCAGTTCTGCACGCTGCTGGCGGTCTGCAGACCGGCCTGGCGCACCGATGATTCGATGTTCTGGCGGATGGTATTGCGCTGCAGGTAGTCGTTGTAGAGGGTAAACAACGCGAATGCCAGGACGACGACGCCGCAGGCACTGAGCAGGATCTTGTGGCGGAATTTCAGGTTCATGTTTCGAGACCTTGATTCTGGGAAGGAAGGGCGCCGCATGCTTGTGGCACGAGGGGCGGGGCCTGTTTCCGAGGTATCGGCCGTTTGCGCAAAATGTTGAAAGACTAAATGTCGCAGATGTTGGCTGCTATGCCCTCAAGTGCTTGCAAATCATTTCGAGGCCAGCAGCGCCACCAGTGCCCTGGCCGCCTGGCCCATGGGCTGCTGCTTGAGCCAGAACGCGTGCACCGGCAGTTCCAGGGCGTTGCGGGTATTGCGAAAGTCCAGGCGTACCAGGCGCCCGGCCCTGACCAGCGGCGCGACCCGCGACAACGGCAGGTCGCCCCAGCCCAGGCCCGCCTCGACCATCTGCACGGCCAGGTCGAGGCTGTCGGTGCGCCAGTGCGAGGTGCCAATCAATGAGCGTGGGTCGGCCAGCGGCAGGTCGCGGCTGCGCACCAGGATCTGGCGCAGGTGCACCAGGTCTTCGAGGTCACGAATGCGGCCCTCGACATAGGCAGGGTGTTGCGGTGACAGGGTGGCCACCAGCGATTCCATGGCGATGTGCTGGAAGCTGCGCCGTGGGTCGACCTGCAACCCGGCAAAGGCCAGGCACAGGCTGACCCTGGCGCTGTCGAGCAGTTGCAGGGCGTCTTCCTGTGGCGCGGCCAGCAGCTCGATATCGAGCAGTGGATAGCGCTCGCCCAGGCGGGCGATGGCCGCGAGCAGCGGGCGCTGGTCGATGTCCGGGACCACCGCGATGGCCAGGCTGCTTTCCAACCCGCGCGACAGCTCCAGGGCGTGCACGCTCAGCAGCCCTAGTTGCTCGGCGATCAGCCGCGCGTGGGGCTCCAGGGCCTGGGCCTGGGCGGTGGGGCGCGCCTCGCGCGAGCCACGCTCGAACAGGCTGTAGCCCAGCTCGGCTTCAAGGTTGCCGATGGCCATGCTCACAGCCGATGGAACGCGGCCTAGCGCACGGGCAGCGGCGGAAAACGAACCGTGATCGAGCACGGCGAGAAACAGCAGGATGGTATCGCTGGAAAAATTCATGGCAGTCTCCTTTCAGTAAATCTGAAAGGTGCTGACTTTTTCTGTCAAGGCCGTTGAAGCATCCTTGCCCGCCTTCGACAAACCAGCGGTAAAGGTAACCCCGTGCAAGGACTCAAACGCAAACTGGTCTACGTGACCTTCTATGAATTGATCGGCCTGTGCATGTCGACCCTGGGCCTGGCCTATCTGTCCGACACCCAGGCCTCGCATACCGGCCCGTTGGCGGTGATGATCACCACCATCGCCATGGCCTGGAACTTGATCTACAACAGCCTGTTCGAGTGGTGGGAGAGCCGCCAGGCGACACGCGGGCGCAGCCTGGCGCGGCGGGTGGCGCATGCCATCGGTTTCCAGCTGACCCTGGTGGTGTACCTGATTCCGCTGATCGCCTGGTGGCTGGACATGAGCTTGCTGGAAGCGCTGGTGGTGGACCTGGCGTTCATCATCCTGGTGCCGTGCTACACCTTCGCCTACAACTGGGCGTTCGATCGGATCTTCGGCTTGCCGACGTCGGCCATGGCGCCAGTGCCGGCCTGAAATCCGCGTTGGCCCCATCGTCGGCACTCACAACCGACCAACTCAAGGCGGCAAGCGAATCAGCAGCGGCGCCTGCTGCTGCTCCTGCACTGGCACCCGGTTGGCGAGCAGGCTGTCTTCCACCTGCCCGGACAGATAGTAAACACCCGCCATGGCCCCGCTCTGGCGATTCTCCATCAGTTCCTGCCATTCCTCGTTCAGCGCCACGTTGAGGATCACCCGCAACTGCTCGATCATCTGCGGCTGCTCGCGGTCATGGGAGAGCATGCCGTAGCCGGTCACCACCACCGAAATCATGGCCCCCGCCGCCTTGCCCACCGCGGCGGCGATGGCGCTGGCCGCCCCGCGCGGGGCGAGGCTGGCGCCGAGTTTTTCGCTGGCCTGGGTGGCCACTGATGACAGCCTCGCATCGGTTTGCCCCGGCGCCTTGGAGGCCTGTTGATGCAGCTGCTGGCGCAGCGACTGCCAGGCCGGCTGCTGTTCCAGCGACTTGGCCCTGAGCAACTGATAGAGCGTGGCGTTGCGCGCATCGGGCGGGCCGAGGGCGATGGCCGGGATATGGTTCAGGCGCTGGCTGAACTGCTCGGGCGGAGCGTTGTAGCGCTGGATGATCGCCGGCAGCTGCTGGCCCAGCAGCTGTAGATACAGTTCGCTGGCACGGTCGCGGATGCCTTCGGGGTTGATCTGTTCGGCCACCGGGTCGATCACCCGCTGGTGGTACTGCTCCTGCAAGTACAGGCCAAGGCGCTTTTCGGGCGGCTCGTTGCCATTGCCGTTGTTGATCTTGTACCAGGCCACCTTGAGCGTGAGCCATTGCTGGGTCCAGTAGCCGGTGAACCAGGGGATGAAGTCGTTTTCGGTGCGTTGCTGCACCTGTTCCTTCCACACCCGCATCGAGCGTCGGGCGTAGTCGTTGGCCGAGCCTGCGGCGGCGGCAGAGGCTTCGATGATGTCCTGGTCGATGCGTTGCCAGACGGCGGGGGGCAGGTTTTGCGGTGGCGGCGGGGCAGGGGGGCGTTTGCCGGCGCAGCCGGCCAGGGCCAGGATGAAGCAGGCAGGCAAAAGTAGGGCGAGCGGCTTCACGCGGGCTGCCTCCTTGGGTAGAGGCTTGGATGGTTTTTCGAGTATAGGGCGCTTAAGCGGTCTGTTTGGTGGGGGGCGACATGCTGTCTTGGGATTGCAGGTGGGTGGCCAGATGCAGGGCGACAGTCTTGCAGCGCCTATGAGATCGAGCGCCGCCCGCGCGGCGCATCGCTGGCAAGCCAGCTCCCACATTTGTTTCGGGCCAGTTATGCCTGTGGAGGTACCGCTGCCCGCCTTGGTGCATGTCTCGAGTCAAGCGCAGGGCCTTCAGCGCCCACTTCGAAATCGAGTCGGGCCAACAAGGCGTACAGCGATGTAGTCACAGGAGTAACTGGCCCGAAACAGATGTGGGAGCTGGCTTGCCAGCGATGCGCCGCGCGGGCGGCGCTCGATCTCAAGAGCGCTGCAAAAATACCGGCGAGCACCTGGTGGCCTTTACACCAAATCCCCCCGTCCCAGATCAAGCTTGGCTTCCAGGTGATCCAGATGCTCATGCATCAACGCCAGCGCCGCGCCGCTGTCGCCGCTCTCCACCGCATCGATGATCGCCGCGTGCTCCTGCCAGGCGCAGTGCTCGCAGCAGGGCGACTCATAGCGGGCGATGATCAGCGAGGTCATCGGCACCAGCCCGTTGAGAAATCGCGCCAGCGGTGCGTTGGCGGCCATCTGCGCCAGCTTCATGTGGAACTCGCCACCCAGGCGGATCGCCGTGCAGCGTTCGCCCTGCTCATGGTGCTGGCGTTCGCGTTCAACCAGCTGGCGCAGCTGGCGGATCTGCGCCGGGCGCGCGCGCTGGGTGGCCAGGCCGATCAGCGTGGTCTCGGCCAGGCGTCGGGCGCTGAGCACCTGGCGCGCCTGCTCGGGGTCGGGGGCGGCCAGGTGCGCGGTGTGGCTGGGGCGTTGCACGATCACCTGCTGGTCGGACAGGCGCCCGAGCACCCGACGGATCACCGTACGGCTGACCCCGAAGGCGTTGCCCAGGGCCTGCTCGGGCAAGGCGCTGCCCGGTGGCAGGCGCTGTTCGAGAATGGCGTCGAACAGCCGGGGGTAGATCTGCTCCGCCGACAGGCGGGTTTCGCCGGCACCCAGCAGGGCAGGCAGGTGCGGGGCGGCGTGGGCGCAGGTGGTCATGGTCGCTCTCCTGTTTCAGGTGCCTGGGTGGTCGTCCGGGATGTTCAGGGCGATGCCCATGCGCTCGCCCTCGGCGAGGATGTGCCGGCGCATCTGCAGGCTGGCCAGGGCGCTGTTGCGTTCGCGGATGGCACGCACCACCGCTTCGTTTTCGCTCAGGCGCGCGGCCAGGTGTTCGGGCGATTTGCGCAGCATCTCGGCGCTCTCTTTGAGGGCATTGCCGGTCTGCTGCACCACGCTCTGGAAGATCGGGTTGGTGGTCAGGGCGAACAGCGCCTCGTGGAAGGCGATGTAGGCGTTGACGCCCGCTTCGCTGTCGCCGGCGTCGAGTGCTTCGCGCATGTCCATGAGGTTCAGGCGCAGCTGGCCAATGTCCTGGCTGCCGGCCGATTGCGCCACCAGCCCGGCAATGAAGGGTTCGAGGGTGTAGCGCAGTTCCAGCACGTCGGCCAGGCTGGCTGCGGCAACGGCTTCCGGGCTTTGCGCCTGCGCGGCGTCGGCGTCCAGTACCAGCACGCCCTTGCCGGGCATCGAGCGCACCAGGCCCAGGGTTTCCAGGACGATGACGGCTTCGCGCAGGCTGGGGCGGCTGATCCCCAGTTGCTCGGCCAGCTCACGCTGGCCGGGCAGCATGTCGCCGCTGCGCCACTGGCCTCGGGCCAGGGCCTGGCGGAGTTTCTCCACCACTGATGTGACTACGGTTGAAGAGCTGATCACGGTTCGCTCCTTGAGAGGCGCTGCATTTTTGCGTTTGGCCGACCGGCGCTGGGCGCCGGCCGGTTCAGGCTTAGAATTCCTGTTGATGGGGTTGGCCCTGCTTGCGGGGGGCGTGAGCGAAGCCAGGCTTGTTGGCCAGCACGTTGTGGGCGCGGTCCAGATCGATGTCCTTCTCCCAGCGGGCGATGGCCACGGTGGCGACGCAGTTGCCGATGAGGTTGGTCAGCGCCCGGCCGATGCCCATGAACCAGTCCACCGCCAGCACCAGCACCAGGCCCACCACCGGGATCGCCGGTACCGCGGTCAGGGTGGCGGCGAGAATCACCAAGGCCGAGCCTGGGATGCCGTGGGCACCCTTGGAAGTCACCAGCGACACCAACAGGATGGTCAGCAGGTCGCTCATGGCCAGCGGCGTGCCGGTGGCGTTGGCGATGAACACGATGGCCAGGGTCAGGTAGATGGAGAAGCCGTCGAGGTTGAACGAGTAGCCAGTGGGGATCACCAGGCCGACGGTGGAGCTGCCTATCCCTAAGTGCTCGAGCTTGCGCATCACCTGTGGCAGCACGGCATCGGAGGAGGCGGTGCCCAGTACGATGCTCAATTCCTCACGCAGGTATTTGATGAAGGGCAGCAGGCGCAGCCCCGACAGGCGCATCACGGTACCCAGGACAATCAGCACGAAGCCGGCGCAGGTCAGGTAGAACAGCGCCACCAGGCCGCCCAGGTGCTGCAGCGAGCTCAGGCCATATTTGCTGGTGGTGAAGGCGATGGCACCGAACACACCGATCGGCGCCAGGCGCACGATCATGCCCATGATGCGGAAGATCACATGGCTCAGCTCGTTGATCAGCCGCGAGATGCCCGAGGCCGATTCACCCACCAGGTTCAACGCGCTGCCGAACAGCACCGAGAACAACAGCACCTGGAGGATGTTGTTGTCGGCGAAGGCGCCCACCACCGAGGTGGGGATCAGGTCCATCAGGAAGGTGGTGGTGCTGTGGATATGCGCGCCACGGTCGGCCAGGGCGCCGGCATCGGCACTGGAGAGCTGGTCGAGGTGGATGTTGGCGCCGCTGCCGATACCGCTGGTGAAGGCGAATACCAGGCCGATCACCAGGGCCAGGGTGGTCAGCACTTCGAAGTAGATGACTGATTTGAGGCCGATGCGCCCGACCTTCTTCAGGTCGCCGGCGCCGGAAATACCGCTGACCACCACGCAGAACACGATCAGGCCGATGAGCATCTTGATCAGCTTGATGAAGCCGTCACCCAGGGGTTTGAGTTGCAGGGACAGGTCGGGGAAGCTCAGGCCACAGGCAACGCCTAGGGCGAGGCCGAGCACAACCTGGAGGAAGATCGAACGCGAACACCATTTGAGCATGGGAGGGATCTCGGGTCGGTGTCCTTGCCCCCCAGCCACACGGAGCGAAAGAGTGCAGGACTTAATTATTGTGGTCTTACCGGTTTGTTCACTGCGAGGGTCATGTAACGCCTAAATTTGCCTGATTGCAAGATTTTTTGGCCATACCGGTCTGACCAGTTGTGGTGCAGTGCTGTCGACTCTGCTCTGCTGCGGTGCGCGGGGGAATTTCAGGGCTTTGCGAGGACCTGATCGATGGCGACGATCAACTTGCCCAGGTCCTTGGGGGGCGCTCTGTGGATGGCACGGAACAGGTAGGCGCGCTGCTCTTCTTCGTCGTCCGGCTCGGCGAAAAAGGTTTTGAGTCTCACCCCCAGTACATCGGCAAAGCCGCTCAAGGCCTCGATGCTGGGGGTGTAAGTGCCGGTTTCGAAGCGGCTTATGGTCTTGGGGTCGAAACCGGTCAGTTCGCCCAGTTGCGCTTGCGTGAAGCCCGCCAGTTTGCGGTAGCGGCGCAGGGCAGGACCGAGGCCAGAACTCGTCATCGCTCAATTCCCATTTAGAATCAAGCACTTAACGATATCTATTCGCTCAACGCAACGCCATGATTCATCACCTTTATTTGCAAAATGTGATGGAATTCGTAGAATCGCCAGCTTTGACTGATCAGTCATTCAAGTATCCCTCCAGGGGGAAACGGGCCCTTTCGGACCGCGACACGCTGCTGTTGGGTACTTTGAGCTGATCCAGGATGAACCGTTCCGATGCCCCGACATCCCGTCTGGTCGCTCGTCGGGCCGTTCGCGAATGGAGTTGCATCGTGCGTCTGAACCTCCCGGTCAACCCGGTCGAGCAAAGCTTCCCCGAACACCAGCGGCTCATTTCGGCCACCGACACGGCCAGCCTGATCACTTACTGCAACGCCGAGTTCGCCGCCATCAGCGGCTATAGCCAGGCCGAGCTGATCGGCAGCCCGCACAACCTGGTGCGCCACCCCGACATGCCCGAGGCGGTGTTCGAGCTGATGTGGCAATACCTCAAGGCCGGCCAGAGCTGGATGGGTATCGTCAAGAACCGCTGCAAGAACGGCAATTTCTACTGGGTCAGTGCCTATGTCACGCCGATTCTGGAGAACGGCCAGGTGATCGGCTACGAATCGGTGCGCGTGCGCCCCAGCCGTGAGCAGGTAGCCCGGGCCGAGGCGCTGTATGCCCGGTTGCGGGCGGGCAAGGCTGCCTTGTCGCCCGCACGGCGCCTGGCGTTGCTGCAGCGTGCCATGGCCGTGCCATTGCTCGCCGGCGCGCTGGCCATCGGTGCCAACCAGCTGTGGCCGGGCCTGCCGGCCCAGGCACTGACCCTGGCGTTGTTCGCCGGTGTCGGCGTCTGGGCCCAAAGCCGCATGCGCCGCTATCTGCGGGGGATCGCCGAGGGCGCCGGCAACACCTTCAGCGACCCGTTGGTGGCGCTGACCTACAGCGACCAGGCCGGTGCCGCCGGGCAGCTGGAGCTGATCCTGATCAGCGAAGAGGCGCGCCTGAAAACCGCGCTTACCCGCCTCAGCGACCTTGCCACGCAGATGGCCGACGCCGCGCAGGATGCCGGGCGGTTGTCGCGCGGTACCGAGTCGGCGCTGCTCGAACAGCGCGCCGAAACCGACCTCACTGCCACGGCCATGACCGAGATGGCCGCCTCCATTGGCGAAGTGGCCGGCCATGTGCAACTGACGGCGCAAGAGGCGCACACCGCGCACCTGTTGGCCGAGCAGGGCAGCCAGGTCGCCGATGCCACGGGCGCCGCAATTCGCGGGTTGGCCGACACGGTCGGGCAGATCAACCAGGCGGTCAATGACCTGGCCGGTCAGACCGGTGCCATCGCCGAGGCCGCCGGGATGATCCGCGCCATCGCCGAGCAGACCAACCTGCTGGCGCTCAATGCCGCCATCGAGGCGGCCCGCGCCGGCGAACAGGGGCGTGGCTTTGCGGTGGTGGCCGACGAGGTGCGCGCGCTGGCCGACAAGACCCGCCAGTCCACCCTGCATATCCAGACGATCATCGACACCCTGCGCAGCGGTGCCGAGCAGGCGGTGAGCATCGCCAGCCTGGGCATCGACGGCGCAGGCCAGGGCGTGACCCAGGTCGCCCAGGCCCAACAGGCCTTGCAGGGTATCCGCCAGGCCGTATCGCGCATCAGTGATATGAGCCAGCAGATGGCGGCGGCTTCACAGGAGCAGTCGGCAGTGGCCGAGGATGTCTCGCGGCAGATCAACGGGGTGGCCGGCACAGTTCAGCAAAGTGCTCGTCACGCCAACGCCGCCGCTTCGCGCGGTGCCGAACTGGAACAGGTGTGCGCCGGATTGCGCGCCCTGGTGGAGCGCTTCAACCGCTAGGTTGCCAAGGTTATGGACGACAACTATCGCGCAGCCGTGGATGCGGCTGCGATCTTTTCCGAGACCGACCTGCAGGGTCGGATCACTTACGTCAACCAGCAGTTCTGCAGCATTTCCGGCT
Source organism: Pseudomonas sichuanensis (assembly GCF_024749065.1). Lineage (NCBI taxonomy): Bacteria > Pseudomonadati > Pseudomonadota > Gammaproteobacteria > Pseudomonadales > Pseudomonadaceae > Pseudomonas > Pseudomonas sichuanensis. Next base: position 2,072,244 of record NZ_CP087185.1, read on the forward strand.
ACAGCCGCGAGGAACTGCTGGGGGCCAACCACCGCATCCTCAATTCCGGCCTGCATGAGCCGAGCTTCTTCCTCGACATGTGGCGGGCCCTGGCGGCCGGCCGGGTGTGGAAGGGCGAAATCTGCAACCGGGCCAAGGACGGATCGCTGTACTGGGTCGACAGCACCATGGTGCCGCTGATCGACCCGCACACCGGCAAGGTCCGCAAGTACGTGTCGATCCGCTTCGACGTCACCGAGAAGCGCCAGTTGCTGCACACGCTGCAGTGGCGGGTCGGGCATGACGTACTGACCGGCCTGCCGAACCGCGCCTACCTTTCCGACCTGCTCAACCAGGCGTTGGCGTTTTCCCGGCGCGAGGATGTGCCGCTGGCGGTATGCATGCTCGACCTGGACGGTTTCAAGGCGGTCAACGATGGTTACGGCCATGCCGTCGGCGACCTGCTGCTGGTGCAGGTCGCCAAGCGCCTGCAGGGCATCCTGCGGGGCGGCGATGCGGTGGCGCGGCTGTCCGGTGACGAATTCGTGCTGATCCTGCGTTATGTCGAGGGGCCTCAGCAGTTGCAGGCGGCCTTGCAGCGGGTGCTGAAGGCGCTGGCCGCGCCCTATGCGGTCCGTGAGCACTCGCTGAGCCTCAGCGCCAGCATCGGCGTGACCCTGTACCCCCAGGACGACGAAGACACCGACACCCTGGTGCGTCATGCCGACCAGGCCATGTATGTGGCCAAGCAGCGCGGGCGCAACCGCTATCACCTGTTCGACGTGTCCCAGGAGCAAGAGCTCAAGGCCACTCACCAGACCGTGGCGCGGGTGCGTCGGGCCCTGCGTGAAGGTGAGTTGTGCTTGTACTACCAGCCCAAGGTGAACATGCGCAGTGGCCAGGTGATGGGTTTCGAGGCGCTGCTGCGCTGGCTGCATCCCTCCAAAGGGCCGGTGCCCCCAGGGGATTTCCTGCCGCTGGTGGAGCAGACCGACCTGATCGTCGAGTTGGGCGAATGGGTCATCGACCAGGCCTTGAGTCAATTGCAGCAGTGGCGCTTGAGCGGATGTGACTGGTCCGTCAGCGTCAATATCGCCGCCCGGCAGTTGCAGCGCGGTGACTTTACCGAACGCCTGGCCCAGTTGCTGGCGCGTCATCCGGGGGTACCGCCTGCGCGGCTGGACCTGGAAATCGTCGAGTCGGTGGCGATCGACAACCTGGCCCGCGTGGGCCGCTGCCTTGACGCCTGCCGCGCGCTCGGGGTGAGCTTTTCACTGGATGACTTCGGTACCGGCTTTTCCTCGCTGAGCTACCTCAAGCGCCTGCCGGCGCAGACCATCAAGATCGACAGGTCCTTCGTACGCGACATCCTCCATGATCATGACGACCTGGCGCTGACCACTGCGGTGATCGGTCTGGCCCGGGCCTTTGGCCGCGAGGTGGTGGCCGAGGGTGTGGAAAGTGTGGAGCACGGATGTGCGCTGATGGCGCTGGGTTGCGAGCTGGCCCAGGGCTACGGCATCGCCCGGCCCATGCCGGGGGACGCCGTAACGGGATGGGTGTCGGGCTATCGTCAGCCGCCCCAGTGGGCGGCCGACGACGGCCAGCAGGCGCAATGCGATCCGCCGTGCCGGTAAGGGTCAGTCGGAGTAGGTGTTGACCATGACTTCGGTCAGCTCGCGCAGCAATGCCGCCTCGTCGGCCTTGCGGGTGTCGAGCAGCAGTTCGGCCGCGCGATGGTACAGCGCGCTTTCGTTTTGGTAATGGCCCGATACCAGGTCGACGCGCTGCACCACGCCATCGCGGCGCCAGGTGGGCCCCTGGACATGGCCCGGTTGGTTTTCCAGTGCATCGATGTAGCGCGAGGGCACCGCTGGCCCGGTGTAGGCGCCGGCGTCGGGGGCGGGCTCGCTGAGGCTGTCGAAGTATTCGCCAGCCCCCGCCCAGTGTTCGGCGAGCGCTTCGAAGGCTTGCGGACGCAGGCGCCGTACCCATCGCTGCCAGAACGGCTGGCTGACCGACCACTCGACCAGCGTCGTCGAGTCGCTGCCGGCCCGCACGGCATCAGCCAGCCGCTGCAGGGTCGCCTCGCTGAGGTGGGCCATCTGCGGGAAACGCATGGTCTGCGGTTGCGGCGGCAGGTGCAGCCTTTGCCGTAACTGGATGCGCGCCATCAGGGCCATTTCCAGTTCGTCGGGATGGTCGCTGGTCAGTTCGGCATCGTCGATGTCATCGTCGCCGTGCAAGGCCGGGGCGGGGTTTTGCGTTGGTTGGTAGTCGTCCGCCCTGATGGCGCGGCGCCGAGCCAGCCGAGCCTGATAGAGGGCACCGATACGCTCGTCCAGCAGGCGTTGGCGCAACAGTGCCTGGGTGCTGCGTACCGCTACCTGTTCATCGGCATCGGTCGCCGTGGCATGGCTGACGGTCTGCCACACCGTCACCTCGGTCTCGACCTGCTGGAACAGCACGATGGCCTGGTCCACGCACTCCTCGGTGGCGTCATTGAGCAGGTCGATGATCTGCTGCTGGACCTGCGCCCGTCCCCAGCCGCCCTCCACGGCGCCGGCTTCGTCCGTCGCCAGCAGTTGCAACACACGCTGCATGCGCTGGGTCATGGCGACGGGCGCGTTCTGGAAGTCCAGGGTGTCGGGCAGCCGTTGCAGCAGTTCGTAGAGTGGCTGCCACTGCGGGTCCTGGGCGGTGCTGTTGATATGCGACTGAAGTTCTTCGGGCCAGTCGGCCGCCCATAGGTGGCCCTGGCCGATTGGCGCGGTAACGTTGAAGCCTGCGTCGACGAGGTTGCCAAGGGCCACGTCGCTGAAGGGGTTGCCATTTAAGGCGTAGGCGATGCCCGGATGGCTTTCGCGTACCGCGCGAGCGTAGGCCGTGTGCAGTAGGTCAGGTGCATCGATCAGTTCGTTGGCGCTCAGGTCCAGGTGGCGCAGCTCCAGCGGCTCCTGGTTCATCAGAGCTTCGAGCCCCATTGGCCATTGGCTGATATTGGTCAATTCCAGGTCCAACTGTTGCAGCTGCGTCCAGCCAGTGAGATCGGGGGCCAGGCCCAGGGGATTTTCATAGAGCACCAGCATCTGCAGGTGATCGAGGCCAGCAAGCGCGGTGCGTCCGGCCTCGTCGAGCACGATCGCGTTCTGCCCCAGGCTCAGCCCGCGCAAGGCTGGCCAACGCTGCAGGGCCTGAAAGTGTTCGGCGGTCATCACCAGTTCGTTGAGGTCGGCCTGGAACCAGGACAATGATGGCAACGCCGATAAGCGCTCAAGCGTGGCCACCGACAGGCCGCGAATGCCGTCGGTAAGGTTGAGGCGTTGCAGGTTCCCCATGCCGGCGAGCAGCGCCAGGTTGGCCTCAGCGTCCAGGTCGATGTTGTTTTCCGACACATCCAGTGCCTGCAGCTCACCCATCTCGGCCAGGGCCTGGGGTAACTGCTCGAGGGTGTTTTCCGCCAGGTCCAGGAGTTGCAGGCGAGGAAACGCGCCGAGGAAGGTATTCAAGCCGGCCATGTCCACGGAGCCAAGGCCATTGAGGTTCAGCAGGCGGACTGAGTGCAGGCGTACCGGGAGGGAGGGCAGGCTCGTGAGCCCGGTGCCATCGATCACCAGGTTGATGTCATCGATGTTGTCGTGGGGGCCTTGCGCGCTTTCCCGGCGCCATGCGCTGCGAATGCGCTGGGCAGCAGCTTCGCGTAGCGCCCGCTGCTGCTCGAACGCACCGACCGGCGAGCCCTCGGGGGCGTCTACCCAGCGCTGGAGCGCGGTATCGAGCTGGCGATATTCCATCAGCAAGCGGTCCAGCAGGCGCCCGAACGCACCTGGTAGTGGCCCCGCCTGATAACGCAGGCGTTGGCGCAGCATTTCCCGGTCACCCTCGGGCGTAGCGGGGTAGAGCTGGTCGAACAGCTCATCCTCGTTCAACCAGCCCCGGCCCCGACCGCTGAGCCGGTAGCCGATGCGCCGTTCACCCGGCAGTCGGCTCGGCAGGCGGTACTGCGGGCGTACCGGTGTCATGCCAAGGTCGAGGGCGGCTCGGCGTCTGTCGCTGGTGGCCAGCTCGAACAGCCGGTCACGCAGCGAGGGCCCTTCATGGATGTGCAGGCCGAGCGCATTGCGCTCACTGTCGGGCATGGCGTGCAGCAGGGCGCGGTGCAGGTCCTCGTAGCCCGCCAGTTCGTTGCCCTGCTCGTCGTAGGGTTTGTAGCCTTGCTCGGTTCTTACCAGCACCTTGGTGGCGTGGCCAGGCTCACCGGCGGCTGCGATCAGGTCACCTTGGGGCAGGGCGGCGCGCAGCTCCATGCGCAGGTTGCCGGTCCAGCCGGGCAGGCGCGGGAGCATGGCGAACACCAGGGTATCGCGATCATTGACTGGGCCGCTGTCTTGATGGAAGCGGGCCAGGGCTCTGCCGATTCGGCTTTCGCGCAGATACAAACGGGCAGTCTCGGCCACTGTCAGCGGCAGCCGTTCGGTGTGTTGGAACAGCTTCAGGTCGGTGGGGCTGGCCTGGGCGACGATCTCTGTGCGGGCGTTGTGGCTCAGCCCTGGGAAGTCGCGTGCCACCACGCGGGCCATTGGTGATGGCTTGGCCGGGGCGAGGGCTGGGCGCCCGCCCAGTGCTTCGAGGCTGTCGAGCAGCAGCGCCGGTATCGGCCGGTGATCCACCAACGTCCGACGCAATGTCGCGCTGTCATAGCCGCTGCAGCGCAAAGCCTGTTCGAGCCGGGTGGCATCCAGTTTTTCCGTTGCGGGGCCCAGGCGGCCCAGCAAGGTTTCGTCTGGCCACGCCAGCGGCCGATCATGTTCAAGTAGCCATGTGCCCTGGCCGTTGCCCAGCAGTTTGGGTGGGTGACGCAGCCCCTTGACTGGCGCCAGCCTCAGGCTGCCGTCTTTCGCCTGCTCAAGCGGGATTGCCATGTCGTCGCGCGCCAGCCAGAGGTGCTCTTGCCAGTGATACAGGCCACGGCTGTCCGCTACCTGCTCCTGCGGCCAGGGGCGTGGTCGAGCGAAGGGGGTCAGCTCCCCAGGCCATAACTTCTGTGCCTCGCCCGTGCCGATCCGGGACCAGTCGTGCAGTGCGCCGTGAGGTTCGGCGAAATGGCCGGCGGCGCCCAGGGCGGCGAACAACGCGAGGTTTTCCAGCACACTGAACAGATGACCGATGGCGGCGTCCGCATCGCCCTCGTTGGCGGCGTGCACGCCTTCGAGAAACTCATCGACGATCTGGGCGCCGCCGATGACCAGCAGCAGCTCGCCCAGTGCAGGCACGAAAAAGCCAGCGACATTGAGCACGTTCAGCCCGACGCCCAGCCACTGCTCGACGCGGGCCAGCTGGGCCGCGGCATCGCGCTGCGCCACGGGTACGGCAATGGCCGCGGCGTCGGCCAGGCGCTGTTCGACCTGTGTGCGGGCACGTTCGACGAACGCATCCTTGGTCCAGGGGGTGAAGCTCAGTTCCAGGCGCGCGTTGAGGTCCAGGGTTTCCTGCCATAGATCGGTGGGGGCGGGGAAGGCGCGCTTGATCCAGCTGAAATGCTTGCCCTTCTCCAGCACTGGGGGTGTCGGATGCAGTTCGGCGTACGGGTAGCGCGGATAGAGGGTGGCGCGCAGGCGGGCAGCGAAACGGGGCTGTTCGACATGGCTGACGTAGCGGCTGAAGAAGGCGCGTTCGTCCTGCTGGCGCAGCAACTGCGTGAGCGCGGTGCCTGCAGCCTGCAGCGAAGGGTATTGGCGCAGGGGATGGTGGGGGTGGCCCGGCAGGTACAGCAGGCAGGCTTCGATCTTGTCCTTGGGTTGGTCACGGATCAGCATCGGCCCGTTCAAGGGAATGCCGAACACGCTCAGGTATCCACACTGAAGTTGAAGACGGGCTGAGTCTGCCAGGCCGGCGTAGACAGTCTCGCCCATGAGCGCGGCGTGTGGCTGCAGATGCCCCTGCAGCGACGCCTGAGTCAGCTCGGCGGCGAAGGCAGCACGGTCGTGCTGGCGCAGTATCTCGCGAAAGTCAGCGGTGTCGATGTGGTCTTGCAGGTGATAGCGGTAGCGTTGGCCCAGGTCGAGATTTCGCACGCCGCTGACGAAAGTGTGGGCGTCGCTGGTTACGGTGTTGTTGTCCCTGCCGAAGCGCTTGAGGCTAGAGGTGGACGCGTACAGCTCGATGGGGGTGTTCGCATCGAAGTTCTGCAGGGCCGCTTCCATCCAGGACGATGTACGGTTGCCCAGGCCGACCCAGCCCTGCTCTACGCTCGGCAAGTCGCGCCCGGGGAACCAGCGTGACAGCGCCTCTTCGAGCAAAGGACGGCAGAATGCCTCGATGCCTTGCACGGGTGACAGGGCTTGGTGCACACGGCGCATCGCCGCGTGGCTGGCGCGAACGCGCCGTTCGAGCTGTTTGCGCTCGGCCGCGGTGGCGCCTGCCATCCACTGCGGCAGGCGGTGATGGATGAAGGCGAGGTGAGGTGAGAGGGGGGAGTGGGTCATCGGTGCTGCTCCAGTCTTGAGGGAGCAGCGAGGGTAGTGAGTGCAAGCCGATCGGCCGGGTTACATAGTTGCTACCTGGCCGTCGGCTACGGGTTACAGCTGCGGTGTGGTGCTCTTGACCGCCGCCAGTTCCGGGTGGGCGACCAGCTTGTCGATGTGCAGCTCGTCGTTGTTCATCCAGGTCTCGGTCAGCACCCGGTAATGCTCCATGTCGCGGCAGCGCATGCGCAGGCTGTAGTCGAAGTGGCCGCTGATCAGCTGGCATTCGTACACCTGCGGGCAGGCCCGCACGGTGGCTTCGAAAGCGCGCTGGGCCGAGCGCCCGCTCTGGTTGGACAAGGCCACCAGCACCAGCAGCGACAGGCCCGGGGAGACCTGCTGCAGGTCGATGATCGCCCCGTAGCCGCGGATCACCCCGCGCCGCTCCAGCTTGCGCACCCGTTCCAGGCAGGGCCTGGGGGTCAGGTGCACGAGGGTGGAGAGTTTCTCGTAGGTGATCCGTCCGTGGTGGCGCAGCACGTCGATGATGGCTTCATCGATGCGGTCCAGCGGTGCGGCGGCAGGTGTGGTGGCCTTGGTATCCATATACGGCGTGACTTCACTTCAGGCGATTGGAGAGGAACTGCCGCAGGCGCTCGCTCTGTGGCTGGTCGAGGATTTCGGCGCTGCCGTGCTCTTCGACCAGGCCCTGGTGCAGGAACAGCACCTGGCTCGAGACCTGGCGGGCGAAGCCCATTTCGTGGGTGACCATGAGCATGGTACGTCCTTCCTCGGCGAGCGTCTGTATCACCTTGAGCACTTCGCCGACCAGCTCGGGGTCGAGCGCCGAGGTGGGCTCGTCGAACAGGATGATTTCCGGCTCCATGGCCAAGGCGCGGGCGATGGCCACGCGCTGCTGTTGGCCACCGGACAGAAACGCCGGGTATTGCTCTGCGGCGCGTGCCGGCAGGCCGACCTTGTCCAGGTACTTGCGCGCCCGTGCCTCGGCTTCGCTGGCGCTGATGCCCAGCACCTTGCGCGGCGCCAGGCAGATGTTCTCCAGCACCGTCAGGTGGCTCCACAGGTTGAAGTGCTGGAACACCATGGCCAGGCGTGTGCGCAGGTTCTGCAGCTGGGCCGCTGGCGGGGTGCCCTTGCTCAGGTCGAGGGTCTGGCCGTCGAGGGTGATGCTGCCGGCGTTGGGCTTTTCGAGGAAATTGATGCAGCGCAGGAAGGTGCTCTTGCCCGAGCCGCTGGCGCCGATCAGGCTGATCACGTCGCCCTTGCGGGCTTGCAGCGATACGCCCTTGAGCACCTGGTGCTCGCCGTAGTGCTTGTGCAGGCCGTCGACGCTGAGCTTGATGGCGCCGGCCTGAGCATGGCTGCTCGGGGCCTGGGCGAAGTGGGTGAGTGGCAGTGCGGTAGCGGTCATCAGGTCAGCCTCGGGCAGGGTCAAGGAAGCGCATCCAGCGGCGCTCGGCCAGTCGGAACAGGCCGACCAGGGCGAAGGACAGCAGCATGTACAGCAGGGCGGCCACGCCGAAGGCCTGGAAGGTCAGGAATGTCGCGGCGTTGGCGTCGCGGGCCACCTTGAGGATGTCGGCGACGGTGGCGGTGAAGGCCAGGGAGGTGGCGTGCAGCATCAGGATCAGTTCGTTGCTGTAGGCCGGCAGTGAACGGCGCAGGGCCGCCGGCAGCACCAGGAACAAGTTGAGTTTCCAACCACGCAAACCATAGGCCTGGGCCGCTTCCAGCTCGCCGGCGGGCAGGTTGCGGATGGCCCCAGCGAAGATTTCCACGGTGTAGGCGCAGGTGTTGAGCACGAAGGCCAGCAGCGTGCAGTTGAGCGCGTTACGGAAAAACTGGTCGAGCAGCATGTGCTCGCGCACCACCTGCAGGCTGTAGAGGCCTGTGTAGCAGATCAGCAGCTGGATATAGAGCGGCGTGCCGCGGAACACGAAGGTGTACAGCTGCACCGGCAGGCGCAGCCAGACATGCCGCGAGGTACGCGCCAGGGCCAGCGGCAGCGAGAGCAGCAGGCCCAGCACCATGCTGACCACGAACAGCCACAGGGTCATGGTCAGCCCGGAAAACCCGTTGCCATCGTTGTACAGGTAGGCCGGGCCGTATTGCTGAAGGAGTTCGATCATCGCGCCAGCTCCCTGATGCCGATGTTGTAGCGTCGCTCAAGGCGTTTGAGCAGCTGGTTGGACAAGGTGGTGATGACCAGGTAGACCAGCCCGGCGATGCACAGGAAGAACAGCACGTCGTTGGTGGTCTTGCCGGCGTTCTGCGCGGCCTTGACCAGGTCGGCCAGGCCGATGATCGACACCAGCGCGGTGGACTTGAGCAGCACCAACCAGTTGTTGCCCAGCCCCGGCAGAGCAAAGCGCATCAGTTGTGGGAACAGCACCAGCCGAAACCGCTGCGCGCGGCTCAGGCCATAGGCGGTGGCGGCTTCCAGCTGGCCGGCCGGCACGCTGAGGATGGCGCCGCGGAAGTTCTCGGTGAAGTACGCACCATAGATGAAGCCCAGGGTGATCACCCCGGCGCCGAACGGGTCGATCTCCACGTAGTCCCAGCCCAGCGCCTCGGTCAGGTCGTTAAGCCAGATCTGCATGCTGTAGAAGATCAGCAGGATCAGCACCAGGTCAGGGACGCTGCGGATCAGCGTGGTGTAGAGGGTGGCCGGGATGCGCAGCAGCTTGGAGCGCGACAGCTTGGCGCTGGCACCGATCAGGCCCAGCAGCAGGCTGACGGCCAGCGACAGCAGGGCCAGCTTGAGGGTCATCCAGGTGCCCTGGGCCAGCAACGGGCCGAAGCCCTGCAGGCCGTGGGAGAGGAAGTCGTTCATGACAGGGATCTCGCGGGGAGGCCATCGCGGGGCAAGCCCGCTCCCACGTTGTAGTGAGCCCGTGGGAGCGGGCTTGCCCCGCGATCAGCGCTGTAGGTCACTCGTTGTAGATGTCCAGCTCGCCGACGTACTTCTTCTGGATCGCGGCGTAGGTGCCATCGGCGTGGATCATGGCGATGCCTTTATCGAGCAGGGCCTTGAGCTCCGGGTCGGTCTTGCGCAGGCCCATGGCGATGTCCAGCGGCAAGGTCGGGTCCTTGATCGCCGGGCCGCTCTTGAAGTCGGCGCCCTCGGGCTTGGAGAGGAAGTTGAGCTGGGCTTCGAGCTTGTCGGTGACGGTGGCGTCGAGGCGGCCGTTCATCAGGTCGGCGTAGTTCTGGTCCTGGGCCTGGTAGGCCTTGACCTGGGCGCCCAGCGGTGCCAGCACGGCGCGGGCATAGGCTTCCTGCAGCGAGCCTTGCAGCACGCCGACCTGCTTGCCCTTGAGCGATTCGACGGTGTCGCCGAAGCCTGCGGACTTGCGCACGATCACCGAGGTGGGGCTGAGGAACAGGCGGTTGGTGAAATCGATCTGTTTCTGGCGGGCCGGGGTGACGGCCATCGACGACATGATGGCGTCGAACTTGCGCGCCCGCAGGGCGGGGATCATGCCGTCGAATTCGTTGTGCACCCAGGTGCACTTGACCTGGAGCTTTTCGCAGATGGCGTTGCCCAGTTCGATGTCGAAGCCTTGCAGGCTGCCATCGGCGGCGACGGATTCGAAGGGCGGGTATTCGGGGTAGACGCCAAAGCGGATTTCGGTCCATTCCTTGGCCTGGGCAACGGTGGTGGCGCACAACGAGAACAGCAGCACGCCGAGGCGTTTTCGTAGGGTGAGCATAGGTGTAGGTCCCTGGGTGTTGTTATTGGAAGTAGGGGCAGTGCAAGCGTGTGGCTCTGTAACTGTTCTTGTGGGTGACTCGTTGGTCGCGGTCAGAATGCGCGAGGTAGAGCGGTTTTTTGTGTCGTTTGCCTGCGCGCGCGGGGCCGGATTCGGCTGTTGAGTTGCTTGTTGCAGCCGAATCGGCTGTTGCGACAAGGATTTATGGAAGTGCGACAGCGGTTTCTGTCTGGCTCCGATGCCGGGGCCGCTTTGCGGCCCATCGCCGGCAAGCCGGCTCCCACAGGTGCGGTGAAGGTCTTGAAACCAGCGCGAACGAGGTGGGAGCCGGCTTGCCGGCGATGGGCTGCAGCGCAGCCCCAGGCCATCGATCAGGCAGCGCTGGCCTTGCGTTCAACCGCCGTCGGCTGCAGCAGGGCGAACAGATCCTTCGGATTGGCCAGCTCCGGCACCAGGTTGATGTCATGGCCAATGTCCAGCGCCTTGGCCACATCCAGCACATAGCGCAGCGCCGAGTAGTCCTCGATGGCGAAACCGACCGAGTCGAACAGCGTCACCTGCTCGGCACTCTCGCGCCCGGCCGCGATGCCTTCGACCACCTGCCAGAACTCGGTGGTCGGCGAATCGGCCGGCATCTGCTGGATCTCGCCTTCGATACGGCTCTGTGGTTCGTACTCGACGATCACTCGGGCCCGCTCGACGATCTCGCGGTGCAGCTCGGTCTTGCCCGGGCAGTCACCGCCCACGGCGTTCAGGTGCATGCCGGGCTCGATCATTTCGGGGGTGAGGATGGTGGCGTAGGCCTTGTCGGCGGTGACCGTGGTGACGATGTCGCTGCCGCGCACCGCATCGGCCACGCTGGCGGCGATGGTCAGTTTCAGCTGCGGGTAGCCGGCCAGGTTGGCCGCGAGTTTTTCCGAGGCCGCACGGTCGATGTCGAACAGGCGAATCTCCTCGATGCCCAGCAGGGTGTGGAAGGCGATGGCCTGGAACTCGCTTTGCGAGCCGTTGCCGATCAGCGCCATGCGCTTGCTGTCCTTGCGCGCCAGGTAGCGGGCGGCCAGGGCGGAGGTGGCGGCGGTGCGGATCGCGGTGGTCAGGGTCATCTCGCTGAGCAGCACCGGCGCGCCGGTATCGACGTCGCCCAGGGCGCCGAAGGCCATCACCGTGAGCAGGCCGTTGTGGGTGTTCTTGGGGTGGCCGTTGACGTACTTGAAGGCGTACAGGCTGGCATCGGACACCGGCATCAGCTCGATCACCCCGTCCGGCGAGTGGTTGGCCAGGCGTGGGCATTTTTCGAAGTCGTGCCAGCGCAGGTAGTCCTGGCGGATGTACTCGGCCATTTCTGCCAGGCAGGTGGGCAGGCCCTTGCGATTGACCAGGCGGGCGAGGTCTTGCACGTCGATATAGCGGGTCATGGTGATTCTCCTTTGAATTCAGTGGCGCGAGGGCAGGTGGACTTCGGCGAGCATGCAGCGCGCGCTGCCGCCGCCGATGCGTTCGATATGGTCGATGTTCACCACCAGCGGGTGGCTGTGGCGCTCGACCTGGCTGCGCTGGCCGGCGTCCAGCGAGCGCCAGGCGCTGCGCGACATCACCAGCAGCGAGCGACCGTCGCGGTCGTGCACTTCGAGCATGTTGCCGGCGAAGTTCTCCAGCTGGTCGTGATTGAGCGCTAGCACTTGTTTGCCGGTGTCGCGCAGCGAGTGTTCCAGGGCCTGGCGCTCGCTGGCGTGGGGCAGGGCGTCGAGGCACACCACGGCGAGCTGGCGACCGACGTTCATCATCACGTTGCTGTGGTAGATCGGCGCGTGCTGGCGGTCGACGGCGTGGAACAGGCACAGGCGGTAGTCGAGCTGCTCGGCGAACTGGCGCAGGGCCTGTTCGTGGGTGCGGCCGGAGTGGCAGGCATAGCTGATGCGGTGTTCGCGGTCCAGGACCATGCTGCCGGTGCCTTCGAGGAACAGATTCTGCTGTTCCAGCGGGCTCAGATCGACGGTCTGTTTGATGCTGAAACGCCCGTCCAGTGCCCGCAGCACGCCCTTGCTGCGCTCCAGGCGGCGGTTCTGGCCTTCCATCGGATAGAGCACCAGGCTGCCGTCGGCATGGCTGCTCCACCAGTTGTTGGGGAAGATCGAGTCGGGCGTGTGCGGCTCGGGGGTGTCCTGCACCACCAGCACCTCGACGCCGTGCTGGCGCAGGCTGGCGACGTAGCCGTCGAACTCTTCCAGGGCCTTGGCACTGGCGGTATCAGGGTCCAGTGGGGCCTGCTGGAAGCGGTTGTTGACGGCGGTGTCCGGGTTGAAGGCGAACCGCGCCGGGCGAATCATGAGGACGGTATTTGTTGTTTGCATTGGGCACGCATCCACGGGTGGGCTGTGTGACCATTGTCGGGCGGATCAGGGCGAAATCCCGGCTGAAGCGCGTGGGGTGGGCGGCGGGTTCAGCTGAAATAGCGGGTTGGGCAGCGGAATCTGTTGTGCCCGTGCTGACCTCATCGCTGGCAAGCCAGATCCCACAGGGTGGCGCGCTATTGCAGGATCTTTGTGGGAGCTGGCTTGCCAGCGATGAGGCCGGTACAGGTACTGCATTACTCGCTGGAAACCACCAGGCCCTGTTCGCGCAAACGCTTGTAAAGGGTCGTGCGGCTAATCCCCAATGCTCTGGCTACAGAAGAGAGATTGCCATTGGCACGCTGCAGCAGTTTGCCCAGGTCGTTCGGGGTGTGTTCGAGTGTTGCGTTTGCCACGTGGCACTCGGCTTCAGCCAGAAAGCTGTCCGGCAGATGCTCCACCCCGACCGGTTGATCACCAGCCAATGCCAGCGCCACCTGCATCACACTGACCAGCTCACGCAGATTGCCCGGCCAGGGATGCCGCTCCAGCATCGTCAGCACATCATCCGCCAGGCGCTCGGGCTGGCCGGGCTCGCGATGGCGCCCATGCACCTCTTCGATCAGCGCGCGGCGGTCGCTGCGTTCGCGCAGCGCCGGCAGCACCAGGGTCAACCCGGCGATGCGGTAATAAAGGTCTTGGCGAAAACGCCCGACACGCACCTCGGCGGCGAGGTCGCGGTTGCTCGCCGACACCACGCGTATGTCCAGCGCCACCGGCTCGCCGCTGCCCAGCGGCTGGATGCTGCGGGCCTGCAGTACACGCAGCAGGCGGGCCTGGGTGGCCAGCGGCATGTCGCCGATTTCGTCGAGGAACAGCACGCCGCCGTCGGCCTTGCGGATCAGCCCGGGGTTGCCTTTATGGTGGGCGCCGGTGAAGGCGCCTTTTTCGTAGCCGAACAGCTCCGACTCCACCAGTTCCGCCGGGATCGCCGCGCAGTTGACCGCGATCAGCGGCTGGCGCGCCCGGCTGCTGGCCTGGTGCAGGGCGTTGACGAACACCTCCTTGCCTACCCCGGTCTCGCCCTGCACCAGCAGCGGGATGTCCTTCTCCAGTAGCACACCGGCCTGGGCCAGCGCCTTGCTCACACGCGCATCCGTGGCGTTTGGCACACGGCGCGCGGGTGGCCGGCGAGGCCCCTGCCACTGGCAATGCAGGCGCTGGCGGCCATGGGCGAGCAGGGCGAAGGGGCGCCCTTCGGTGTGTTCGAGGATCTGCCGCAACGGCACCTGGAACAGCTGCGCCAGGTTCAGGTGGCGCGGGTCGGCGCCCAACAGGCTGCCTGCGCGGTGGTTGGCCGCACGCACCTCGCCGCGCTCGTCGAACAACAGCAGGCCGGCCCAGGGGCTGTCGAGGTTGTCGGCGCCGGTGTTGAACAGCAGCTGCCAATGCTGCTCGCCGGGCCCGGCGAGGATCAGCCGGTTCTCCAGGCTCTGGCTGAGCATGCGTACCAGGCCCAGGGTCTGGGCGGCGGGCAGGTAGCCGTCGCTGGCCACGTCGAGTACGCCGACCAGGCGCCGCTCGGCGTCGAACAGCGGTGCGGCAGCGCTGGCCATGTAGCGGTTCTGTCTCAGGTAGTGCTCGTCCTGGCCGACATGGATGGCCTCGCCGCACACCAATGCCGTGCCCAGCGCGTTGGTGCCGACGCCTTGTTCGCGCCAGCGTGCGCCGGGGGTGAAGGCGTGCTGCTGGCGCGGGTCGACGAAGCGCCGGGTACCCCAGGCGCCGAGCAGGCAGCCGCTGGCGTCGCCAAGCATCACCAGGTGGCTGGCGTTGCCCAGCAGGTGCGCGTATTGCGGCAGCACGTCGTCATGGGTGAGGCGCAGGAGCACTTGGTTGCGTTCGAGCAGGGCATCGAGCTCGGCACCGGTCAGGCAATCGAAGTCGGGCGCTTGCTGGGGCTGCAGGCCGTGCTCGCGGCAGCGCGCCCAGGAGGCCTGGATCAGTTGGGCGTGGGTCGAAACGGATTGGGCCATGGGCCTGTCCTGTGGGGTGTTGTTTTTATTGGCGACCGCGATTGAGTGTCGTTCAGTGCTGTTCAATGTCAAACCCGAGGGTGTTCAGTTGTTCAGCGAAACTGTTCACATCTGTACAGGCCGAGTGCCGTGCCCGGGCGCAAGATGCTGGTATAGAGCGGTTGTGCCGGGCTGGCACGGAACTGGCTGAGTGGGCTGGACAACCATTACAAGAAGGCCACGCCATGTCCCTGGTGCTGGAGCAGGTACGCCGCAGTGTCGACAACCAGCTGTGGATCGACGACGCCAGCCTGCGCTTCGAGCCCGGCTCGTTCAACGTGCTGCTGGGCCGCACCCTGGCCGGCAAGACCAGCCTGATGCGCCTGATGGCCGGCCTCGACCGCCCGGACAGCGGCCGGGTGCTGATGGATGGCGAGGATGTCACCGGGCGGCCGGTGCGCAGCCGCAACGTATCGATGGTCTATCAACAGTTCATCAACTACCCCACCCTCACGGTGTTCGAGAACATCGCCTCGCCGTTGCGCCAGGCGCGCATGGCCGAACCGGACATCCAGCGGCGGGTGCGCGAAACCGCCGAGATGTTGCGCATCGAGCCCTTTCTCGGGCGCCTGCCGCTGGAATTGTCGGGTGGCCAGCAGCAGCGCACCGCCATGGCCCGGGCATTGGTCAAGGACGCCTCGCTGATCCTGTTCGACGAGCCCTTGGTCAACCTCGACTACAAGCTGCGCGAGGGCTTGCGCCAGGAGCTGCGCGGCCTGTTCGCCGAGCGCAACTGCATCGCCGTGTATGCCACCACCGAGCCCAACGAGGCGCTGGCCTTGGGTGGCACAACCACCTTGCTGCACGAGGGCCGGGTGATCCAGAGCGGCCGCACCACCGAGGTGTATCAACGGCCCGCCAGCGTGCTGGCCGCCGAGCTGTTCTGCGAGCCGCCGATCAACCTGGTGCCCGGGCGCATCGTCGGCAACGAGGTGAGCCTGGCCGGTGCCGTGCACTTTGCCCGCACGGCCGACCTGCGTGAACTGGCGGACGGCGAGTATCGTTTCGGCATCCGCCCCGGCCACCTGACCCTGGTGCCGTCGCGCGACGATGACCTGGAGCTGGCGGTGCTGGTGGAGCTGGCCGAGATCAGCGGCTCGGAAACCTTCCTGCATGTGCGCAACGAGCACTGGCGCATGACCCTGCATCTGCCGGGCGTGCACGAATATCAGGTGGACACGCCGATCCGTGTGTTCGTCCCCACCCACAAGCTGTTCATCTTCGACAGCGCCAACACCCTGGTGCAGGCGCCGCGCCTGCGCGACGCGAGGAGCGCCTGATGGCCGAGATCCGCCTGCACCAGCTGGCCCACAGTTACAGCCGCTCGCCCGCAAGCGCCGACGACTACGCCTTGCATGAGCTGGAGCATGTGTGGGCTCAGGGCGGTGCCTATGCCTTGCTCGGGCCGTCCGGCTGCGGCAAGTCGACCTTGCTCAACATCATCTCTGGCCTGCTGGCGCCCTCCCATGGCGAGGTGTTGTTCGACGGCAAGGTGGTCAACGCCTTGACCCCGCAGCAGCGCAACATCGCTCAGGTGTTCCAGTTCCCGGTGGTGTACGACACCATGACGGTGTTCGACAACTTGGCCTTCCCCCTGCGCAACCAGGGCTTGGACGAGGCGCGGGTGCGTGCGCGGGTCGAGGAAATCGCCGAGGTGCTGGAGCTGACCGCGGTGCTGCACAAGCGCGCGCGCAACCTCAGCGCCGACGAAAAGCAGAAGGTCTCCATGGGCCGCGGGCTGGTGCGCGACGACGTGTCGGCGATCCTCTTCGATGAGCCGCTGACGGTGATCGATCCGCACCTGAAATGGAAGCTGCGGCGCAAGCTCAAGCAGATCCACGAGCAGTTCAACATCACCATGATCTACGTCACCCACGATCAGCTGGAGGCCTCGACCTTCGCCGACAAGATCGCGGTGATGCACGCCGGGCGCATCGTCCAGTTCGGCACCCCACGCGAGCTGTTCGAACGGCCCCGGCATACCTTCGTCGGCTATTTCATCGGCAGCCCCGGGATGAACCTGATCGATGTGCGCGCCGAGGCCGACGGCGTGAGCTTTGGCGATGTCCATCTGGTGTTGCACGAGGGGGTGCGTGAGCGCCTGGCAACCTCTGAAGGCGGGCGTTTGCAGGTGGGCATCCGCCCGGAGTTCGTGCAGGTGTGGGAGCACCCCTTCGACAACGCTTTCGAGACGCGCGTGGTGGACGTGGAGGACCTGGGTACCTACCGCATCCTCACGCTGGTGCTGGCGGGGGTGACCCTCAAGGCGCGCCTGGGCGAGGACCGGGTGGTGCCCCATGGCCGGGCCTGGGTGAGCCTGCCGCCGCAATGGCTGATGCTCTACCTGGACGATCTGCTGGTGGAGGCCGAGGCATGAACAAGGTGCCGAACAACAAGGCCTGGTGGCTGGTGCTGCCGGTGTTCCTGCTGGTGGCGTTCAGCGCCGTGATCCCGATGATGACCGTGGTCAACTACTCGGTGCAGGACATCTTCGATGCCTCCAACCGTTACTTCGTCGGTGCCGACTGGTACCGCCAGGTGCTACGCGACCCGGCGCTGCATGATGCGCTGCTGCGCCAGTTCATCTATTCCGGGTGCGTGCTGGCCATCGAAATCCCGCTGGGTATCGCCATCGCCCTGACCATGCCGACCCGTGGGCGCATGGCGTCGGTGTGCCTGATCCTCATGGCCATCCCCTTGCTGATCCCGTGGAACGTGGTGGGCACCATCTGGCAGATCTTCGGCCGCGCCGACATCGGTCTGCTCGGCGCGACGCTGGCCAAGCTTGGGGTCAACTACAACTATGCCGGCGACCCGCTTGACGCCTGGGTCACCGTGTTGGTGATGGACGTGTGGCACTGGACTTCGCTGGTGGCGCTGCTGTGCTACTCGGGTTTGCGCGCCATCCCCGACGTGTACTACCAGGCCGCGCGCATCGACCGGGCATCGGGCTGGGCGGTGTTTCGCCATATCCAGCTGCCGAAGCTCAAGAATGTGCTGCTGATCGCGGTGATGCTGCGGTTCATGGACAGCTTCATGATCTACACCGAGCCGTTCGTGCTCACAGGCGGCGGGCCGGGCAATGCCACCACGTTCCTCAGCCAGACCCTCACGCGCATGGCGGTCGGGCAGTTCGACCTGGGGCCGGCGGCGGCGTTCTCGCTGGTGTACTTCCTGATCATCCTGCTGGTGTCGTGGCTGTTCTACACAGCCATGACCCACGCCGACAAGGAGTAGGCCATGAGCAAGCGCAAAACGCTGGCCCTGCTGTTGTACTTCTTCTTCCTGTTGGTGCCGATCTACTGGCTGCTGAACATGTCGTTCAAGAGCAACAGCGAGATCCTCGGTGGGCTGACGTTGTGGCCGCAGGTGTTTACCTTCGACAACTACCGGGTGATCTTCACCGACGCCAGCTGGTACAGCGGCTATATCAACTCGCTGTACTACGTGTGCCTGAACACGGTCATCTCGCTGACGGTGGCCTTGCCGGCGGCCTATGCCTTTTCGCGCTATCGCTTTCTTGGCGACCGGCACCTGTTCTTCTGGCTGCTGACCAACCGCATGGCGCCGCCGGCGGTGTTCCTGCTGCCGTTCTTCCAGCTGTATTCGTCGATCGGCCTGTTCGATACGCACATTGCCGTGGCCCTGGCCCACTGCCTGTTCAACGTGCCGCTGGCGGTGTGGATTCTGGAGGGCTTCATGAGCGGGGTGCCGAAGGAGATCGATGAAACCGCCTACATCGATGGGTACAGCTTCCCGCGGTTCTTCGTGAAGATCTTCATCCCGCTGATCGGTTCGGGGATCGGCGTGACGGCCTTCTTCTGCTTCATGTTCTCTTGGGTCGAGCTGCTGCTGGCACGCACCCTCACTTCAGTGAACGCCAAGCCGATCGCGGCGGTGATGACCCGCACGGTGTCCGCCTCGGGTATCGACTGGGGCGTGCTGGCGGCGGCCGGGGTGCTGACCATTTTGCCGGGCATGCTGGTGATCTGGTTCGTGCGCAACCATGTGGCCAAGGGCTTTGCCCTGGGCCGGGTGTGAGGAGGGCGGATGATGGAGTGGATGGCCTGGACCCTGCCGACCGCGCTGTTCTTCTCGGCGATCGGCCTGTTGTTGATGTGCATGACCCTGTTCGAACTGCGCCGCCCGTGCCTGGAACGTCGCGGTTTTCTGCCGATTGCCACGACCCGTGGCGACCGGCTGTTCATCGGCTTGTTGGTCAGCGCCTACCTGCATCTGCTGGTGGTGGGGGTGAGCGACTGGCCGTTGTGGGTGGCCTCGCTGCTGTCGCTGGCGTGGCTGGTGGTGGTGCTGCGCTGGGGTTGAGCCTGGGGCAAGGATCCTTCTGCAATCTGGAGATCACAATGTTCGATAACGACAACAAACGGCGACATTTGACCCTGGCCGCACTGCTGGTGCTGGCCGGCCTGCACGGCACGGCCTGGGCCGACCAGTACGAAGACGCGGCGAAAAAATGGATCGGCAGCGAGTTCAAGCCGTCGACCCTGACCCCGGAGCAGCAACTCGAAGAGCTCAAGTGGTTCATCAAGGCCGCCGAGCCGTTCCGTGGGATGAAGATCAACGTGGTGTCGGAAACCATCACCACCCACGAATACGAGTCCAAGGTGCTGGCCAAGGCCTTCACCGAGATCACCGGCATCCAGTTGACCCACGACCTGCTGCAGGAAGGCGATGTGGTGGAAAAACTGCAGACCCAGATGCAGTCGGACAAGAACATCTATGACGGCTGGGTCAACGATTCCGATTTGATCGGCACGCACTTTCGCTATGGCAAGGTGGAGTCGATCACCGACCTGATGGCCAATGAGGGCAAGAACTACACCTCGCCAACCCTGGACCTGAAGGACTTCATCGGCATTTCCTTCACCACTGCGCCGGACGGCAAGATCTACCAGTTGCCTGACCAGCAGTTCGCCAACCTCTACTGGTTCCGCGCCGACTGGTTCGAGCGCCCGGACCTGAAAGCCAAGTTCAAGGAGAAGTACGGCTACGAGTTGGGCGTGCCGGTGAACTGGTCGGCCTACGAGGACATCGCCAAGTTCTTCAGCGAGGACGTCAAGGAGATCGACGGCAAGCGGGTCTATGGCCACATGGACTATGGCAAGAAGGACCCTTCGCTGGGCTGGCGTTTCACCGATGCCTGGTTTTCCATGGCCGGCGGTGGCGACAAGGGGCTGCCCAACGGCCTGCCGGTGGACGAGTGGGGCATTCGCGTGGAGGACTGCCACCCGGTGGGCTCCAGTGTGACCCGCGGCGGCGACACCAATGGCCCGGCGGCGGTGTTCGCCACGCAGAAGTACGTGGACTGGATGCGCGCCTACGCCCCCAAGGAAGCCCAGGGCATGACTTTCTCCGAGGCGGGCCCGGTGCCGGCGCAGGGCAACATCGCCCAGCAGATCTTCTGGTACACCGCCTTCACCGCCGACATGACCAAGCCCGGGCTGCCGGTGGTCAACGCCGACGGCACGCCGAAGTGGCGCATGGCGCCCTCGCCCAAGGGACCGTACTGGGAGGAGGGGATGAAGCTCGGTTATCAGGACACCGGCTCCTGGACCTTCTTCAAATCCACCCCTGAGAAACAGCGTCTGGCGGCCTGGCTGTATGCCCAGTTCGTCACCTCCAAGACCGTGTCGCTGAAGAAGACCGTCGTCGGCCTGACGCCGATCCGCGAGTCGGACATCAACTCCCAGGCCATGACCGACCTGGCGCCCAAGCTGGGCGGGCTGGTGGAGTTCTACAGAAGCCCGGCGCGGGTGCAGTGGACGCCGACCGGCACCAACGTGCCGGATTATCCGCGCCTGGCGCAGCTGTGGTGGAGCCATATCGCCGAGGTGGCCAGTGGCGAGAAGACGCCGCAAGAGGCGCTGGACGGGCTGGCGCGGGATCAGGACCGGATGATGGAGCGGCTGCAGCGCTCCAACGCGCAGGCCACCTGTGCGCCCAAGCTCAACCCCGAGAAGGATGCCCAGTACTGGTTCGACCAGCCGGGGGCGCCGAAGCCGAAGCTGGCCAACGAGAAGCCAAAGGGCGAAACGGTCAGCTACAACGAATTGCTGAAGTCGTGGGAGGCGGCGCGCAAGTGATCGGTTAGCTTCAAGGGCCTCATCACGGGGCAAGCCCGCTCCCACGCTATGCAGCGCCATGTAGCGTGGGAGCGGGCTTGCCCCGCGATAGGGCTTTTGCAAAAACGCCAGGCAAAAAAAACGGCACCTGCCAGAGGTGCCGTTTTCGCTTCACGCCAACTTACTTGTGCAGCTCTTCAGCGGCATACAGCGTATTTTCCAGCAGGCAGGCGCGGGTCATCGGGCCAACGCCGCCGGGTACCGGGGTGATCCAGCCAGCGCGGGGCAGGGCGGTCTCGTAGACCACGTCGCCGACCAGCTTGCCGTCTTCCTGGCGGTTGATGCCGACGTCGATGACGATCGCACCTTCCTTGACCCACTCACCCTTGACCAGGCCCGGCTTGCCGGCGGCGACCACCAGCAGGTCGGCACGGCCAACGTGGCCGGCCAGGTCCTTGGTGAAGCGGTGGCAGACGGTGACGGTGCAGCCGGCCAGCAGCAGTTCCATGGCCATCGGGCGACCGACGATGTTGGAAGCGCCGACGATGACCGCGTTCATGCCGTACAGGTCCTGGCCGGTGCTTTCCAGCAGGGTGATGATGCCCTTTGGGGTGCACGGGCGCAGCAGCGGGATGCGTTGCGCGAGGCGGCCGATGTTGTACGGGTGGAAGCCGTCGACGTCCTTGTCCGGGCGGATGCGCTCGAGCAGCAGCGAGGCGTCCAGGTGCGCGGGCAGCGGCAACTGCAGCAGGATGCCATCGACGGCCGGGTCGTCGTTGAGGCGGTCGATCAGCTCGGTCAGGGCCTGCTGGGTGGTTTCGCTGGGCAGGTCGAAGGCCTGCGAGATGAAGCCGACTTCTTCGCAGTCCTTGCGCTTGTGCGAGACATAGACTTGGGAGGCCGGGTCGGTACCGACCAGGATCACTGCCAGGCCTGGCGTACGCAGGCCCTGCTGGCGGCGCTCCGCGACACGTTGCGCGATCTGCTTGCGCAGGTTGGCGGCGATCGCCTTGCCATCGATAAGGTGTGCAGTCATAGACGCGTGATTAACCATCGAGAAGGAAACATGAAGAAGCGCGCATTCTCGCACGACACGGCGCAAGGGCAAAGGCGGGTGGTCGGGCAAATCCCCTAACCCCTTCAATAATTTAAATTTTTTTCAGAAACATGTTGACGACTTTGAGGGTCGGCTATAAGATTCGCCGCACTTGTCGGGCACTGCCTGGCACGGGTTGGCAAAGTTGGACGGAATAAGCGGTTTGTTGGCTTGTTGAGTCGGACTGAAAGCTTAAGCGCCCGTAGCTCAGCTGGATAGAGCATCCGCCTTCTAAGCGGATGGTCGCAGGTTCGAGTCCTGCCGGGTGCGCCATTAGGCCTGGGCAAGTAAGCAGTAACGCAATATGGTGGGCGTAGCTCAGTTGGTAGAGCGCCGGATTGTGATTCCGGTTGTCGTGGGTTCGATTCCCATCGTCCACCCCAGATTCGGCAAAGGCGCCAGGATTGAATGATCAGGCGCCTTTGTTTTAAGCGCTTCATGCGGACGTGGTGAAATTGGTAGACACACTGGATTTAGGTTCCAGCGGCGCAAGCTGTAAGAGTTCGAGTCTCTTCGTCCGCACCATGTTTCTGTAAGGCTGTACCGCAACACTGCATTATGGTGGGCGTAGCTCAGTTGGTAGAGCGCCGGATTGTGATTCCGGTTGTCGTGGGTTCGATTCCCATCGTCCACCCCATATTTTATGAAGGCGCCTTGATCGAAAGATCGGGCGCCTTTGTTGTTTTTGCATTGCATGGTTTGCGGTGCTCGAGCCAGCGGCCGCTGCAGAGTCCGGGCTGAGGGGGCTGCAATCATTGCTCGGCTCACCCCTTGCAATCCTCTATTGATGCCCCAATAAAAGCTGTTAGATTTCAGCCGGTTGACCGTCCGGCCAAGATGCTGGCAGAGGAATACCGCAAATGATCGCAAAAGAAGCGCGCCAGGCCCTGGCGCTGCAACGTTTCGTCGAAGCCAATCCGCAACTGCTCGAGGAGATTCGCGAGCTGGATGCCCGCGAGCAGGCGCAGCAGATCGAATGGGCGTTCGAGGATGCCGCCGATGAGCAGGGTATCCAGCCCTGGGAATTGGCCCTGCAATTGATCGCGCAAACGCCGGAGCAGCTGCAGGCGATGCGCCTGGAAACCCACCGCGAGGTGGCTGAGGCGCTGGGGATGGAGTGGGAAGAATACTGCCAGTTCAACGAGATCGAGCCGCAATAAAAGGTGCGTTCGGGTTGGGCGGGGTTTGTTTGACAAGGTTTTACAATCGCGCGGCCCATGACGGCCTGCGCGGGCAACGCTTAAACAGGCTCGACGCCACGGCGCTTGGGCCTTTCAAGGAAATCGACCGGCGTGGTCTGCCGACAATCCGGGTGGGGTGACTTCTGCTGCATGAGTCACTAGAATGCTTGCCCTTGATTCTGGAGTCGGGCTATCGCCGGCTAACGTCTGTGCAACGAGGAATATCCATGCAAGTTTCTGTTGAAAACACTTCCGCTCTCGAGCGCCGCATGACCATCGCCGTTCCGGCCGAGCGCGTCGAGAACGAAGTCAACAAGCGTCTGCAGCAGACTGCCCGTCGCGCCAAGGTTGCAGGCTTCCGTCCTGGCAAGGTGCCGATGAGCGTCATTCGCCAGCGTTTCGAAGCCGATGCCCGTCAGGAAGCTTTCGGTGACCTGGTCCAGGCCTCCTTCTACGAAGCCATCGTCGAGCAGAAGCTGAACCCGGCCGGCGCCCCTGCCGTTGAGCCGAAGTCGTTCGAAAAGGGCAAGGACCTCGAGTTCGTCGCCATCTTCGAAGTCTTCCCTGAGTTCACCGTTTCGGGCCTGGAATCGATCAGCGTCGAGCGCCTGAGCGCCGAAGTGGCCGATGCCGACCTGGACAAGATGCTGGACGTGCTGCGCAAGCAGAACACCCGTTTCGAAGCTGTCGAGCGCGCTGCGCAGAACGACGATCAAGTCAACATCGACTTCGTTGGCAAGATCGACGGTGAAGCCTTCGCCGGTGGTTCGGCCAAGGGCACTCAGCTGGTGCTGGGTTCCGGCCGCATGATCCCAGGCTTCGAAGAAGGTCTGGTCGGCGCCAAGGCCGGTGAAGAGCGCGTTGTCAACGTGACCTTCCCAGAGGACTACCAGAACCTCGACCTGGCTGGCAAAGCCGCCGAGTTCACCATCACCGTCAACAGCGTTTCGGCACCACAGCTGCCAGAACTGAACGAAGAGTTCTTCGCTCAATTCGGTATCAAAGAGTCGACCCTGGAAGGCTTCCGCACCGAAGTTCGCAAGAACATGGAGCGCGAACTGCGTCAGGCCACCAAGACCAAGGTCAAGAACCAGGTCATGGACGGTCTGCTGGCCGCCAACCCGATCGAAGTGCCAAAAGCCCTGCTGGAAAACGAAGTCAACCGTCTGCGCGTGCAGGCTGTCCAGCAGTTCGGTGGCAACATCAAGCCTGACCAACTGCCGGCCGAGCTGTTCGAAGAGCAAGCCAAGCGCCGCGTGGTGCTGGGCCTGATCGTCGCCGAAGTGGTCAAGCAGTTCGAGCTGAAGCCGGACGACGCCAAAGTGCGTGAAATGATCGAAGAAATGGCTTCGGCCTACCAGGAGCCAGAGCAGGTTATCGCCTGGTACTACAAGAACGACCAGCAACTGAACGAAGTGCGTTCGGTTGTACTGGAAGAACAAGTTGTAGATACTGTCCTGCAGAAAGCGACTGTGACCGACAAATCGGTCTCGTACGAAGAAGCTGTAAAGCCAGCACAGGCTCAAGCCGACGCTGAGTAACAGGCTACTCTCGTAGGAAACCCCCACAAGCCAGCCTTCGCGCTGGCTTGTGCGTATTCAAGCCATGACTATTTGGGAGTGAGTGCAGGACATGTCCCGCAATTCTTATATTCAGCAGAGCTCTGACATCCAGGCCGCAGGCGGCCTGGTCCCGATGGTTATCGAGCAGTCCGCCCGTGGCGAACGCGCCTATGACATCTACTCGCGCCTCTTGAAGGAGCGGGTGATCTTCCTGGTCGGCCCCGTAGAAGACTACATGGCCAACCTGGTGGTGGCGCAGCTGCTGTTCCTGGAAGCGGAAAACCCGGACAAGGATATCCATCTGTACATCAACTCGCCGGGCGGTTCGGTGACTGCCGGTATGTCGATCTACGACACCATGCAGTTCATCAAGCCGGACGTCTCGACCATCTGCATCGGCCAGGCCTGCAGCATGGGCGCCTTCCTGCTGGCGGCCGGTGCCGCTGGCAAGCGCCACTGCCTGCCGAACTCGCGCGTGATGATTCACCAGCCGCTCGGCGGCTTCCAGGGTCAGGCGACCGACATCGAGATCCACGCCCAGGAAATCCTCAACATCAAGGCGCGCCTGAACGAGCTGCTGGCCCATCACACCGGCCAGCCGCTCGAGACCATCAAGCGCGATACCGAGCGTGACAACTTCATGAGCGCTGCGCGCGCGGCCGAGTACGGCCTGATCGACTCGGTCTACGACAAGCGGCAACTGGCATCCTGAAGCAATGCGCCAGAGCGGGCGGGCGTGGAAAGCGCCCACCCGCGGACTTGAAAAAGCCTGCGATTGCCTTCATCTTGTGTTTCAAGCCTACCGGATTGGATCGATCGAATGACTGACACCCGTAACGGCGAGGACAACGGCAAATTGCTCTATTGCTCCTTCTGCGGCAAAAGCCAGCACGAAGTGCGCAAGTTGATTGCCGGCCCCTCGGTATTTATCTGCGACGAGTGCGTCGACCTGTGCAACGACATCATCCGTGAGGAGGTGCAGGAAGCCCAGGCCGAGAGCAACGCGCACAAGTTACCCTCGCCGAAAGAAATCAGCGGCATCCTGGACCAGTATGTCATTGGTCAGGAGCGCGCCAAGAAGGTGCTTGCCGTAGCGGTGTACAACCACTACAAGCGCCTGAACCAGCGTGACAAGAAGGGCGACGAAGTCGAACTCGGCAAAAGCAACATCCTGCTGATCGGGCCAACCGGCTCGGGCAAGACGCTGCTCGCCGAAACCCTCGCGCGCCTGCTGAACGTACCGTTCACCATTGCTGACGCCACCACCCTGACCGAAGCCGGTTATGTGGGTGAGGACGTCGAGAACATCATTCAGAAACTGCTGCAAAAGTGCGACTACGACGTGGAAAAGGCCCAGATGGGCATCGTCTACATCGACGAGATCGACAAGATCTCGCGCAAGTCGGACAACCCGTCCATTACCCGCGATGTTTCG
Source organism: Pseudomonas sichuanensis (assembly GCF_024749065.1). Classification (NCBI taxonomy): domain Bacteria; kingdom Pseudomonadati; phylum Pseudomonadota; class Gammaproteobacteria; order Pseudomonadales; family Pseudomonadaceae; genus Pseudomonas; species Pseudomonas sichuanensis. The sequence goes on from NZ_CP087185.1 coordinate 2,098,186, forward strand.
GGTGAGGGCGTGCAGCAGGCACTGCTGAAACTGATCGAAGGCACCGTCGCTTCCGTGCCGCCGCAAGGTGGTCGCAAGCACCCGCAACAGGAATTCCTGCAGGTTGATACCCGCAATATCCTGTTCATCTGCGGTGGCGCCTTCTCTGGCCTGGAAAAGGTCATCCAGAACCGTTCCACCAAGGGTGGTATCGGTTTCAGTGCAGAAGTGCGCAGCAAGGAAGAAGGCAAGAAAGTCGGCGAGTCTCTGCGTGAGGTCGAGCCGGACGATCTGGTCAAGTTTGGTCTCATCCCCGAGTTCGTCGGTCGTCTGCCGGTACTGGCGACGCTGGACGAGCTGGACGAGGCTGCACTGATGCAGATTCTGACCGAGCCGAAGAACGCGCTGACCAAGCAGTACGCCAAGCTGTTCGAAATGGAAAGCGTCGACCTCGAGTTCCGCAGCGATGCGCTCAAGGCCGTTGCCCGCAAGGCGCTGGATCGCAAGACCGGTGCCCGTGGCCTGCGTTCGATCCTGGAAGGCGTGCTGCTCGACACCATGTACGAGATTCCTTCGCAGAAGGAAGTCAGCAAGGTGGTGATCGACGAGAGCGTCATCGAGGGTACTTCGAAGCCGCTGCTGATCTACGAAAACAGCGAGCCGCAAGCCAAAGCCGCCCCCGACGCCTGATCGGGCAAGGGGCAGCATGCAGAAAGGGGCCTTCGGGCCCCTTTTTGCATTTCCTGGTATCGACGCTTGTAATTTCAAAGGGCTGCCCCCACATTAGCTCCAAGCACCATTTCCAACGGTTTCCGGCCACAAGGCCGCTGTAGAGGCGAAATCATGAAGACCACCCTCGACTTGCCTCTTTTGCCATTGCGCGACGTTGTCGTCTATCCGCACATGGTCATCCCACTGTTCGTGGGGCGTGAGAAGTCCATCGAAGCCCTCGAGGCGGCGATGACGGGCGAAAAGCAGATCCTCCTGCTGGCCCAGAAAAACCCTGCCGACGATGATCCGGGTGAGGATGCCCTGTACCGCGTCGGTACCGTCGCCACCGTCCTGCAACTGCTCAAGCTGCCCGATGGCACCGTCAAGGTGCTGGTCGAGGGCGAGCAGCGCGGCTCGGTCGAACGTTTCAATGAAATCGACGGCCACATCCGTGCCGAAGTCAGCCTGATCGACGAAGTGGAGGCCGCCGAGCGCGAGTCCGAAGTCTTCGTGCGCACTTTGCTGTCGCAGTTCGAACAGTATGTGCAGCTGGGCAAGAAGGTCCCGGCCGAAGTGCTGTCTTCACTGAACAGCATCGAAGAGCCGGGCCGCCTGGTCGATACCATGGCCGCGCACATGGCCTTGAAGATCGAGCAGAAGCAGGAAATCCTCGAGATTGTCGAGCTGCAGGCCCGTGTCGAGCACGTGCTGGCGCTGCTGGATGCCGAGATCGACCTGTTGCAGGTCGAGAAGCGCATCCGTGGCCGGGTCAAGAAGCAGATGGAGCGCAGCCAGCGCGAGTACTACCTGAATGAGCAGATGAAGGCCATTCAGAAAGAACTCGGCGATGGCGACGAAGGTCACAACGAAGTCGAAGAGCTCAAGAAGCGCATCGAAGCTGCCGGCCTGCCGAAAGACGCCCTGACCAAGGCCCAGGCTGAGCTCAACAAGCTCAAGCAGATGTCGCCGATGTCCGCTGAGGCCACCGTGGTGCGTTCGTACCTGGACTGGCTGGTGCAGGTGCCGTGGAAGGCTCAGAGCAAGGTGCGCCTGGACCTGGCCAAGGCCGAAGAGATCCTCGATGCCGACCACTATGGCCTGGAAGAGGTCAAGGAACGCATTCTCGAATACCTCGCCGTGCAGAAGCGGGTGAAGAAGATTCGCGGCCCGGTGCTGTGCCTGGTCGGCCCGCCTGGCGTGGGCAAGACCTCGCTGGCCGAGTCGATTGCCGCTGCCACCAATCGCAAGTTCGTGCGCATGGCCCTCGGTGGCGTGCGTGACGAAGCAGAAATCCGCGGTCACCGTCGTACCTACATTGGTTCGATGCCGGGCCGCCTGATCCAGAAAATGACCAAGGTGGGCGTCCGCAACCCGCTGTTCCTGCTCGACGAAATCGACAAGATGGGCAGCGACATGCGTGGCGACCCGGCGTCGGCGCTGCTGGAGGTGCTCGACCCGGAGCAGAACCACAACTTCAACGATCACTACCTGGAGGTCGACTACGACCTGTCGGACGTGATGTTCCTGTGCACCTCGAACTCGATGAACATCCCGCCGGCGCTGCTCGACCGCATGGAAGTCATCCGTCTGCCGGGTTACACCGAGGACGAGAAGATCAACATCGCGGTCAAGTACCTGGTGCCCAAGCAGGTCAAGGCCAACGGCCTGAAGAAGGATGAGCTGGAGGTCGATGTTTCGGCGATCCGTGACATCATTCGCTACTACACCCGCGAAGCTGGTGTGCGAGGCCTGGAGCGGCAGATCGCCAAGGTGTGCCGCAAGGTGGTCAAGGAGCACACTGGGCAGAAGCAGTTCAAGGTCAAGGTTACTGGCGAGCAGCTTGAGCAACTGCTGGGCGTGAAGAAATTCCGCTACGGCCTCGCCGAGCAGCAGGACCAGATCGGCCAGGTCACCGGCCTTGCCTGGACCCAGGTGGGTGGTGAGCTGCTGACCATCGAAGCTGTGGTCATTCCCGGCAAGGGCCAGCTGATCAAGACCGGCTCGCTGGGCGACGTCATGGTCGAGTCGATCACCGCTGCGCAAACCGTGGTGCGAAGCCGTGCCGCAAGCCTGGGGATCGCTGCAGACTTCCATGAAAAGCGCGACGTTCACATCCATATGCCTGAAGGTGCTACACCCAAGGATGGCCCGAGCGCAGGCATCGGCATGTGCACCGCATTGGTCTCGGCGTTGACCCAGATCCCCGTGCGCGCAGATGTCGCGATGACCGGCGAGATCACCCTGCGTGGTCAGGTTCTGGCCATTGGTGGCCTCAAGGAAAAACTGCTGGCGGCACACCGTGGCGGGATCAAGACGGTGATCATTCCCGAGGAGAATGTTCGCGACTTGAAGGAAATTCCAGAAAATATCAAACAGGATCTTCAGATCAAACCGGTCAAATGGATTGACGAAGTCCTCCAAATTGCGCTGCAATACGCCCCGGAGCCCTTGCCAGATGTGGCTCCGGAGATTGTCGCCAAAGATGACAAGCGCGACAGCGATGCTAAGGAAAGAATCAGCACGCATTAGTAAGTATTTCGCTGGGGGGCTTTGGTTGACAGCTTTTTCGGGCCCTTGCTATAAAGCGGCACGCCATTTTCAACAGGCCACCCAGCGCTCGTTACACACGCTTTTCATTACATACTTAGAAACAAACTCAATAGAGAAATAAGGGGACTTAGAGTGAACAAGTCGGAACTGATTGACGCTATCGCCGCATCCGCTGACATCCCGAAAGCTGTTGCCGGCCGTGCGCTGGACGCAGTAATTGACTCCGTGACCGGTGCCCTGAAAGCAGGCGACGACGTCGTTCTGGTTGGCTTCGGTACCTTCTCGGTCAAAGAGCGCGCCGAGCGCACCGGCCGCAACCCGCAAACCGGCAAGGCGATCAAGATCGCTGCCGCCAAGGTTCCAGGTTTCAAGGCTGGTAAAGGCCTGAAAGACGCCGTCAACTAAGTCGTCTCTTTCAGCCGGCCCAGGTTTCGGCCAGGGTCGACCGCGTGACGGGCGGGTTCGCAAACGTTCCCGCTGGTACGCAAGCTTCGAAAAGGGCGCATCCACTGGATGCGCCTTTTTTCTATCAGGATTCTACCCACGCTCCGCGGTTGTCGACGCAGTGGTACAGCCGTTTCTGGGGGACGCATGCTGCAGAATATCAGGGACAATTCACAAGGTTGGATTGCCAAGACCATTATCGGCCTCATCGTCGTGCTGATGGCATTGACCGGTTTCGAGGCCATCTTCCAGGCCGCAACCCACAGCCAGGACGCCGCCAAGGTAAACGGCCAGACCATCAGCCAGAACGAGCTGAGCCAGGCCGTGGACATGCAGCGCCGCCAGCTGATGCAACAGCTGGGCAAGGACTTCGACCCTGCGCTGCTGGATGAAAAGATGCTGCGCGAGGCTGCGCTCAAGGGGCTGATCGATCGCAAACTGCTGTTGCAGGGCGCCGAGGATGCCAAGTTCGCTTTCTCCGAAGCTGCACTGGACCAACTGATCCTGCAGACGCCTGAGTTCCAGGTCGACGGCAAGTTCAGTGCCGAGCGTTTCGATTCGGTCATCCGCCAGATGGGCTACGGCCGCATGCAGTTCCGCGAGATGCTCGCTCAGGAAATGCTCATCGGCCAGTTGCGCACCGGCCTTGCCGGCAGCAGCTTCGTCACCGACAAGCAAGTTGAAGCGTTCGCCCGCCTGGAGAAGCAGACCCGTGATTTCGCCGCCCTGACCTTCAAGGCCGACCCGGCTGCGGTCAAGGTCAGCGACGACGAGGTGAAGGCCCACTACGACCAGCACGCCAAGGAATTCATGACCCCCGACCAGGTGGTCATTGATTACATCGAGCTGAAGAAGTCGGCCTTCTTCGACCAGGTCAAGGTCAACGACGACGAACTCAAGGCGTTGTACGACAAGGAAATCGCCAACCTGGGCGAGCAGCGCCATGCTGCGCACATCCTCATCGAAGTCAACGACAAGGCCAACGATGCCCAGGCCAAGGCCCGCATCGAAGAAATCCAGCAGCGCCTGAACAAGGGCGAGGATTTTGCCAAGCTGGCCAAGGAGTTCTCTCAGGACCCAGGCTCTGCCAACACCGGCGGTGACCTTGGCTTTGCAGGCCCGGGCGTGTATGACCCGGCCTTCGAGGACGCGCTGTACAAGCTGAACAAGGATCAGGTTTCCGCCCCGGTGCGTACCGAGTTCGGTTACCACCTGATCAAGCTGCTCGGCGTCGAAGCGCCGGATGTACCTAGCTTCGCCAGCCTGAAGGACAAGCTGACCCACGAGCTGAAAACCCAGCAAGTGGAGCAGCGCTTCGTCGAGGCCACCAAGCAGCTTGAGGATGCCGCGTTCGAAGCCTCCGACCTGGGGCAGCCGGCTCAGGACCTTGGCCTGAAAGTGCAGACCTCTGCGGCATTCGGCCGTGAGGGCGGCCAGGGCATTACCGCCAATCGTGCGGTAATCCAGGCCGCCTTCAGTGAAGAAGTGCTGGAGGAGGGCGCCAACAGCAACGGCATCGAACTGGACCCGGAGACCGTGGTCGTACTGCGCGTCAAAGAACATCGCAAGCCCGAGCAATTGCCGCTCGAAGCCGTGGCCAAGAACATCAGCGAGCATCTGGCCAAGGAGAAGGCGACTGCCGAGCTCAAGGGCAAGGCTGACAAGCTGATTGCCGGCCTGCGTGACGGTTCGATCAAGGCAGCAAGCCAGAGCTGGAAGGTCCAGGAAGCCGCTACCCGTGGCCAGGACGGCATCGACCCTGCCGAGCTGCAGGCGGTGTTCCGCCTGGGCAAGCCGGCGTCCAAGGACCAGCCGGTGTACGGCAGCGTGGTGCTGGGCGACGGTAGCCTGGTGGTGTTGCAGCTCAAGGGTGTCAACGAGGGCGCTGCCGCCACCGACGAGGAGAAGGCGCAGATCCGTCGCTACCTCGCTTCGCGTGCCGGTTCGCAGGACTTCGCGGCCTACCGTAAATGGCTGGAAAGCAGCGCCGACATCACCCGCTACTGAGTGATGCAGCAATGACGAAACAGGCCGCGTATGCGGCCTGTTTCGTTTCTGCTGCGGGGGCCTCTAACGGTGCACCCCTTCATGGCTGTCCAGCGTATCCCGGGCAATCTCGCGCCCCAGTGCGATCAGTTCAGGCGCCTTGTAGAACTCGAAGAACCGGCATACCCGCTTGGGCACGTTGATCAGCACATCCGGCGGGTAACCGGCGATCTTGTACTGCGCCAGTGAGGTCTGCATCACCTCGAAGCTCTGGTTGATCAGGTCGAGCAGTGAAGCAGGGCCGACGTTATCGATGATGAACGAGCCGGTCGCGGACTTTGGCGCGCCTTCGGTCTCGGGCGCCGCGGCGGGCTGCTGGCCCTGTGGTCCGGCGCTTTCGCCCAGCCAGGGGTTGGGCGGGGTCAGGCCGTCGGCGGTGATTTCCTGTTCGATGCGCATCAGCTCCTCAGCGGGTTTGCGGCGAAACGGCAGGTGCGAGCCGAGCGAGCTGATCAGTGAGTCGAAGCGCATCTTGAAGGCCGCCGGGCGTTCGATCACCGGCAACTGGTACTGCTTCTGGTTGGTGGCGTTGAGGTTGACCGCAATGATCAGGTCGCAGTGGCTGGACACCACCGGCACGATCGGCAGCGGGTTGAGGATGCCGCCATCGACCAGCATGCGATTGCCTTGCATGACCGGGGTGAATAGGCTGGGGATCGCCGCCGAGGCGCGCATCGCCTGATGCAGGCAGCCTTCCTGGAACCAGATTTCTTGCTGGTTGGTAAGGTCGGTGGCCACTGCCGTGTAGGGGATGCGCAGTTGCTCGATGTTGATTTCGCCAACGATCTTGCGGATCTGCCCGAACACCTTGTCGCCACGGATTGCCCCCAGGCGAAAGCTGACATCCACCAGCCGCAGCACGTCCAGGTAGTCCAGGCTTTCGATCCAGCTGCGGTATTCGTCGAGTTTGCCGGCGGCGTAGATGCCCCCGATCACCGCACCCATGGAGCACCCTGCAATACAGGCGATTTCATAGCCGCGACGCTCGATTTCTTCGATCACGCCGATGTGCGCGTACCCCCGGGCACCGCCCGAGCCGAGCACCAATGCCACGCGTTTGCTCATGGTCTTCCCCCTGCGTATTGTGCAACCACGGCCCAACAATGCACCCAATGTGGCCTGTGCTTCAATGTAGCCCGCACTGGGCTACGCTGAGCAGGCAACTTTCTGCTCGCCGTGCCGTCGAACGACCACTTTTTCACCTTTGAGGTAACACCGATGAAAGCCTGGATCACCCTTCCTCTGATTGTCCTGGCCTTGGCCGGTTGCGCGGGCAAGACGGCCTATCGCGACAGTTGCGGGACCCAGCTCGATGCTGCGTGGAAGGAACTCGACCTGGCCAAGGCCGAAGGCTTCGCCGGTACTGTCAGCTATTCCAAGGCACTGTCACTGCTGACCGGGGCCAAGACCCAGCAGCAGTTCGAAGCGTTCGAAGGCTGTACCCGCAAAGCCGAGAAGGCGCGCTTCTATATTCGTGAATCCCGCGCCGGGCGTTGACCGAGGAACACGCCATGTCCGCCATGCTCGACCATGTGGTTTTCCAGGTGCTGACGCTGCAGGTAAGGTTGCTGGCCTGCCGTGAGCGGCTGGCTGCCGATACCGACAGCGAGGCGCTGCATGACCTGCGTATCGCCTTGCGGCGTCTGCGCAGCCTCATGCGTCCGCTGCGTGGCTTGCCGGGGGTGGAGCAACTGGAGGGCGCGGCGCAGGCGCTGGGAACCTTGACCACGCCGCTGCGTGACCGCGAGGTGCTGGCGGCGCAGCTCATCCAGCGCGGGCACCTGCAGGCCGGTCAGCGCCGCCTGGAGGGCAGGGCGCGTACGTTCGCCAGCGTGGCGCGTAGCCCCCAGCTTGCGCGCGTACTGGCGATTCTCGACGTGTTCCCGCTGTTCCTGCGTGCGGCCGACCGTGAAGGGTTGGTGCCGCGGCTGGAGCGGCGTGTCGACAGGCGCCTGGTCAAGCAGTGGCGTACCTTGGCGCAGGCGCTGGAAGATCCGGCCCACGACCGGCATCGCTTGCGCTTGTTGATCAAGCGCGTGCGCTACGGTGACGAGGCTTACCCGCAGCTCGATCACGCCGGCAAGCAGCTGCAAAGGCTGTTGAAGAAAGCCCAGGGCGACCTGGGCGACTGGCATGACCGTTTTCAATGGTTGCTGCAAGTGCGCGAGCACAGCGACCTGGCAGGCTGCAAGGTGGCCTGGGAGCACGAACTGCATGCCGCCGAACGCACCTCTGATATCACCCTCGAGGTGTTGCGCAAGGCCGTGGCGCGCCGATAGCCCGGCAAATGACCGATATACGGGCTGCCGCACCTGCGGAGGCTGGTTAAGATCGGGACTTTTGCGCAGGAGCCAGGGCACATGAACTTCACCGAATTGTTGGCGGCAGCACGCCTGCACCCTGAAGCGGTCAGTGTGCCGCCCAGCTGGGCGCAGGGGCGGGCGGTGTTTGGCGGCCTTATGGCCGCGATGGTGCACGAGGCTATGCGGCAGAAACTGGCTGACGACCGCCCGGTGCGTTCGCTGGCCATCACCTTTGTCGGGCCGGCGGCGCCGGATGTACCGATCAGCCTGGAAGTGGAGGTGCTGCGCGAGGGCAAGGCCGTCTGTACCCTGCTTGGTCGTGCCGTGCAGGGCGGCCAGGTGGTGACGCTGGTGCAGGGCAGTTTCGGCGCTGGCAGGCCTTCGGTGGTCGCGGTCGATGCGCAACCCCCGACGGCGATCAAACCGTTGCAGCAGGCAGCGCCAGAGTTGCCGTACATCAAAGGGATGACCCCGGAATTCATGCGTCACGTGGCGCTGCGTTGGGCTATCGGTGGGCTGCCGTTCAGCGGCAACGATTCACGCCACATGGGCGGCTGGGTGCGTCTGCGTGACGTGCCCGATGCTCCCCTTGAGGTGGCGCATCTGTTGGCCCTGGTCGATGCCTGGCCGCCCAGCCTGATGCCGTTCCTGAAGCAGCCAGCCGCAGGTAGCACCTTGACCTGGACCATCGAATTCGTCCAACCCACGCCACGGCTTTCGACGCAGGACTGGTGTGGCTATTGCGTGGAGACCGAGTATGCGCGGGATGGTTATGGGCATGCTGCAGCCCGCCTGTGGACGGCTGACGGCGAGCTGTTGGCATTGAGTCGGCAGACGGTGACCGTGTTCGCTTGAGGCTGCTGGGTGCCTGATGTGTGCGCTCAATCTCGATGCTTGTGCCGCTCACGCCAGGCGCGCCACCAGGCGCCGCTCAGCACGAACCGCGGGAAGGTGATGAACTGCTCGGTGAGCAGGCGTTGCACGGCGTCCTTGCGGTTGGCGAAGGGTTCCGGTTGTTCGGCCTCCAGTCGATGCCCCTGGCGTTGCAGACCAAGGCCGGCGATCAGGGCGATGATGCCGACGGCGATCTGCGACAGGTCCAGGGCGAACAGCCCCGAGAGCACCAGAAGCGCACCCAGGATGAACAGCGGCACGGCAATCAGGTGCAGCACCAGGTTGGCGGGGTGGCGGTGATTATGGTGGTAGCCGCGCCATTGCCAGGCGGGCAGGTTGGGCAGTCGCTTGCTCATGGGCAGTTCCTCATGGAGATGCCCAAAGTCTAGTGCGGCCCCCGGGAGGGGGCCAATCGAGCCTGGCTATGCTGGCAATAGCTAGAGCTAGAGCTTGAGCTGGCCGATGGCCTTGCTCAATTCGCCAGCCAGGGTCGCCAGCTCGCTGCTGGTGGTAGCTGAGCCCACGGTTTGCTGCACGGTCTGCTCGGTGACGTCACGGATGCTTACCACCGCGCGGTTCATTTCTTCGGCCACTTGGCTCTGTTGCTCGGCAGCCACCGCGATCTGGGTATTGTTCTCGCGCATCTGCGCCACGGCACGGGTGATCTCGGCGAGGGCCTCGCCAGCTTCCTGGGCCTGCTTGACGCAGTCGTCGGCCTTGTACGAACTCTCCTGCATGAAGTCCACGGCATCACGGGTGCCGGCCTGCAGGTCGGCGACCATGGTGGTGATCTCGTCGGTGGAGGTTTGCACGCGCTTGGCCAGATTGCGCACTTCGTCGGCGACCACCGCGAAGCCGCGGCCCAGGTCGCCGGCACGGGCGGCCTCGATGGCGGCATTGAGGGCGAGCAGGTTGGTCTGTTCGGCGATGCTGTGGATCACCCCGACCACCCCGTTGATCTTCTGGCTGTCATCGGCCAGTTGGCGGATCATCTCGGCGGTCTGCTGCACACCGCTGGACAGCCCGGCAATCGAGTCCTGGACCCGGCTGACCACGGCCTGGCCGCTGCCGGCGAGGCCGTCGGCGCTCTGCGACAAGTCGCGGGTGGCACCGGCATGCTCGGCGATGTGGTGCACGGTGGCGGTCATCTCGTTGATCGCCGTGGCGGCCTGGTCGGTCTCGCTCTGCTGGCCGATCATGCCGTGGCGCACTTCGTCCATGCTCCCGGCCAGGCGCGCAGCACCCGAGTCGAGCTGCGCAGCGGTGCGCGCGACAGTGCTGACCACGCGGTGGTAGGTGGCCTGCATGGCGTTGAACGCGCCGGCCATCTGCCCGACTTCGTCGCCACAGGCCAGCGGCACCCGGGCCGAGAGGTCGCCAGTTTTTTCCACGTGCAGCATCACGTCCTTCAACGTATTGAGCTGGCTGAGCAGGAAGCGGATCAACAACTGCGAAGCGCAGAGCATGGCCAGCATCAGCACCAGCACGCACACCGCATAGTTGCCGAAACGGTCGAAGAACACCTGGCGCAGGCTAGGCGCCTGGGCCAGCACGGCCAGGTGTCGATCGCCCTGGCGCAACACCTGGGCCCCCAGCACAGGGTTGTTACCTGCGATCCAGGCGCCGGGCAGCTCGACCCAGCCCTGGGCATCACGCAAGGCTTCGAGGGGTTCGCCTGCAAATTCAGGAGTCTGTCCGCTGCCCCAGGTAATCAGCCCAGGCTGGTCCGGAAGGTCTTTTTCGGCGGGCCAGGCGGCCAGCAATTCGGCCTGGCGCTGGGCCAGGGCCTGCGCGCCCGAAGCGCGCGCCTGCTGCTCCAGTGACACTGCATACAGCACCAGCAGCAGGGTGGTGACGAAGGCCACTGCGTTGACGGCCCAGAACTTGTACTTCAGGGAAATATTGCTAAGCCAGGCACCCATGGTAGGTCTTCTCTGAGTTGGCGGAAACATTGTTGGCAAGGTGCCATCATTGTGCCCGCCAAGGCCAGGACCCTCCTTGATATGCGTCAAGAAACCACAGGCAGCCCGAAGAACGCCTGCGCGCAGGCGGTGGTGTGGGCTGCGGTGGACTCGACGGTTTCGCCGCGATGCAGAGCCACCTCGCGCAGTACTTCGGGTAGATACGCCGGCTCGTTGCGGCCGTTTTTCGGTTTTGGCCGCAGGCTGCGCGGCAGCAGGTAGGGCGCGTCGCTCTCCAGCATCAGGCGGCCTGTCGGGATGTTGCCGACCAGCGGATGCAGATGAGTACCGCGGCGCTCGTCGCAGATCCAGCCAGTGATGCCGATGTGCAGGTCGAGGTCGAGGTAGGCGAACAGCGCCTCGCGCTCGCCGGTAAAACAATGCACCACGGCGGCGCTCAGTTGGTCGCGGTAGCCCTTGAGGATTGCCAGCAGGCGCTCGCTGGCGTCGCGTTCGTGGAGGAACACCGGCAGGCGCAGCTCGACGGCCAGGGCCAGTTGGGCTTCCAGGGCTTTTTCCTGCTCCGGGCGAGGGGAGAAGTCGCGGTTGAAGTCCAGCCCGCATTCGCCGACGGCGCGCACCCGCGGTTGTTCGAGCAAGTGGCGCAACTGGCGCTCGCTGTCGCTGGTCCAGCTCTTGGCATCATGGGGGTGTACACCGGCGGTGCTGAACAGGCGCTGGCCTTGCTCATCCAGGCGCTGGCACAGTTCAAGGGCTTCTTCACTGACGCTCAGGCTGGTGCCGGTCAGCACCATCTGCGCCACGCCGGCCTGCACGGCGCGCTCGACCACAGCCGCCTGCTGGTCATGGAAACTGCTGTTGGTCAGGTTGACGCCGATATCGATCAATTGCATGGTGCTACCTCGTGCCGCGGGGCGGCCAGCATAGCAAAAACCGGGAAATCACGAAAAAACCAAGAACTTCAAACGTTTGCCGTGGTCTTTTGCCGTCAGTCATCACGGATCGATCATTGCACATGGTGCCCGCCAACCGCCCTCGGACCTCTTCCTCCATGCTGCGAACCCTGCTGACGACCTTGATGATGTTCGGGCTGCTGGCCGCCGGGCCGGCCACTGCGCGCGAGCCGGGGCCCCAGCAGCATGTGCCCGCCGGCCAGGCCCGCGACTTGGCGCAGATCCGCTCCAGCCAGGTGCTGCGGGTGCTGGTCAACCAGAGCCGCAACAGCTCCGGCGAGGTCAAGGGCGAACCGGTGGGCGTCGAGTACTACCGGCTGCGCGCCCTCGAGCACGCGCTCAATGCCCGGGTCGCCGACAATCAGCAAGTCACCTTGAAAATCATCCCGCGGGCCAAGGAGCAATTGCTCGGTGCCTTGCAGCGGGGTGAAGGCGACCTGGCCGCGCCAGGCGAGCTGCTCGATCCTGCCGGGGTGCGTGGCGTCGAGGCGAGTGCCCCGGTGCTTGACCAGGTGCCGCTGCTGCTGGTCGGGCGCAAGGGCGAGCGCAGCTACAGCCGGGCCGAGCAGTTGTCCGGGCGTACCATCGCCCTGACCAGTGCCAGCGCTGCCGGGGCCGCGATCGAGGCGATCAACCAACGCCTGGCGCTGCGCAAGCAAGCCCCGATCAAGGTGGAGTGGGTTGACCCGACCCTGGCGGTGGAGGATGTGCTGGAGATGGTCCAGGCCGGTATTTATCCGCTGACCGTGGTGGAGCGGCCCATCGCCCAACGCTGGGCGCGGGTGATGCCGCGCCTGCGCCTGGACAGCAAGCTGCAGCTGGCCCAACCGCAAGCACTGCGCTGGTATGTGCGCCCTGATGCGCCGATGCTGCGGGCGGCAGTGGATCGCTTCCTCGCCACTTACCGTGCCCCGGACAACCAGGATGCCGCCTTCGAACGCATCTACCGGCGCCAGTACCGGGTCCACAATCCGCTGGCGCGCCAGGACCGGCAACGCCTGGAGTCGTTGCGCCCGGTCCTGCAGAAGCATGCCGGTGACCAGCAGTTCGACTGGCTGAACCTGGCGGCCCTGGCATTCAAGGAGTCCACCCTCGACCCCAAGGCGCGTGGCACGGGCGGGGCCCATGGGTTGATGCAGATCACTCCGTCGGCGGCGCAGCGGGTGGGGGTGAGTAACACCGCCACGGTTGATGGCAATGTCCAGGCCAGTGCCCGCTATCTGGCGTTGATCCGCCGCAAGTTCTTCGCCAGCCCGCAACTCAACGAGCGCGAGCGCATGGCGTTCATCCTGGCGGCCTACAACCTCGGCCCGGAGCGGGTTCAGGCCATGCGCGCCGAAGCGCGGCGGCGCGGGCTCAACGGCAATCAGTGGTTCTTCCAGACCGAGCGCATCGCCATGGAACAAGTGGGGATGGGGCCGGTGAACTTCGTCAACAGTGTCAACAAGTACTACCTGGCGTTCAATCGTGAACGCGCTTCCCTGGAGCGGCTGGCCAGGCGCTGACAAATCTAAATAATCGATAGTTATTACACGATTATTGCGATTTTTTTATTCGATCAATCGATTAAGATGGCGCTCATCCAACACCTACCCGCTTAAACAAGGAAGCAACAACATGAACAACACCCTCAAAGCCCTGTTCGTTACCCGTGCCGGCTTCGGCCTGAGCGTCGTGCGCATCCTGGTCGGCGTCATCTTCATGGCCCATGGCGCACAGAAACTGTTCGGTCTGTTTGGTGGCTACGGCCTCGAAGGCACCGGCCAGTGGATGGAGAGCATCGGCCTGGCGCCTGGCTACCTGATGGCCTTGCTGTCGGGCAGCGCCGAGTTCTTCGGCGGCCTGGCCCTGGTGGTCGGCCTGCTGGCCCGCCCGGCGGCACTAGCGCTGAGTGTGACCCTGGTGGTGGCGATCTTCTCGGTGCACATCAACAACGGCCTGTTCATGTCCAACAACGGCTATGAGTTCGCCCTGGCGCTGCTGGCAGGCAGTGTGGCGGTGCTGATCGAAGGTGCGGGTCGCTTCTCGCTGGATCGTCTGATCGCACGTTGACTCAAGCTGCAAGCTCCCAGCCGCAAGGTGCAAGTTGATCGCATTCATCAACTTGCACCTTGCGGCTTGAAACTTGGAGCTCATCCCTCTAGCATACCGACTGCGCCGATTTAAACAGCTACTTGCGGGGCGCAGGACAACCCTCCCAGGTCATCCGAAATACCGCTAAAGCGCTGGTTCGGTGACGCCTCCCACCGCTGCCCAGCGGGATCAGCGAGGCGGAGAAAAACTCCATGAGTTGTCCACGTACCAGTGTTTGTTTGACCCCCCTGGCCAAAGACCAGGCGTCCCGCACCCCGCGCATTCTGCTCGGTGGCCAGCATCAGCCTACGCTCCTGCGCAACCTTGACGGTTTTTCCCGTCGCAAGGGCCAGGCCCGGGCTTTCCTCATCCAGTTCTTCGAAACCTGCACCCAGCTTGGCGAGTACGCCAACGACCGTTTCGATCTGGCCGTGATCCAGGCGCCGGCCGCCGAGGATGCCGCCGAGGTTATCGGCCAGCTCACGCGCATCGCCCGCCAGGGGCTGATCACGCGCGCCTGATCGGCGTGCAAAACCCGCAGGTTTTTCGCTAAGCTCGGTCACTCGGTGGGCGCCTGGCGCCCGCTGCAGATGCACTGAGGAGACAGCCGCTTGAGTACCAACATCATCACCACCGAAGGTCATGCCGCCCTGAAGCAGGAGCTTGATCATCTGTGGCGGGTCTATCGCCCGGAGATTACCCAGAAGGTCGCCTGGGCGGCGTCGCTGGGCGATCGCAGCGAGAACGCCGACTACCAGTACAACAAGAAGCTGCTGCGCGAGATCGATCGGCGCGTGCGCTACCTGCGCAAGCGCCTGGAAGACGTCAAGGTCGTGGCCTATTCACCCGAGCAGGAAGGCAAGGTGTTCTTCGGTGCCTGGGTGGAGATCGAGAACGACGACAGCGAGCAGTTGACCTTCCGTGTCGTCGGCTATGACGAGATCCATGGGCGTAACGACTACATCTCCATTGACTCGCCCATGGCCCGCGCCCTGCTCAAGAAGCAGGAAGGTGACGAGGTGCTGGTGCAGACGCCTACCGGCGAGGCGACCTGGTACATCAATCGCATCAGCTACAGGCCGTAGCCGTCTCATCAGAAGCCGGGGGCTGCGTGGCAGGCCCCAGGCCCCTCAGAGCATTCAGCCTTCCCGCAGTACCGCCAGCGGGCTGGCGTTGAGCGCACGCCGCGTGCCGATCACCCCGGCGCCCCCCACCAGCACCGCGCCTGCCAGTGGCAGCCCCAGCAGCCAAAGGTGCGGCGCCCAGTGCAGATCGAAGGCATAGCGGTACAGCGCCCAGGTGATCAGCTCGCAACCCACTGCGGCGAGCAGGCCGCTGACGGCACCCAGCAATCCGAACTCGATACGCCGGGCCTTGACCAGCAGCGGTCTTGCCGCCCCCAGGGCGCGTAGCAGGGCGCCCTGGCGGATGCGTTCGTCGAGGGTTGCCTGCAGGCCTGCGAACAGCACCGCCAGCCCCGCTGCCAGCACGAACAACAGCACATACTCCACCGCCAGCGTCACCTGGGCGAGGATGCTGCGCAGCTGGCCGAGCAGGGCGTCGACCTGGAGGATGGTCGCTGCCGGGAATGCCCGTGACAGCGCGACGATTTCCTGATCATGGCCTGGGGCAAGGTAGAAGCTGGTCAGGTAAGTGGCGGGCAAGCCCTGCAGTGTCCCGGGCTGGAAGATCATGTAGAAGTTGGGCTGAAAACTGTCCCAGTGCACCGTGCGCAGGCTGCTGACCCTGGCCTGACGCTGCTGGCCACCGATGTCGAAGGTCAGCAGGTCGCCCAGTTGCAGGTTGAGGCTCTGCGCCAGCTCCGCCTCTACCGAAACGCCAGGTATGGCAGCGTCTTGCGGCGCCTGTTGCCACCAGTTGCCGGCGCTCAGCGCGTTGCCCTGCGGCAGCTCGGCAGCCCATGTCAGGCTGAGGTCGCGCTGGATCGCCCGCTCGCCGGTGGACTCCTTGCTCACCAACTGGCGTACCGGCTGCTCGTTGATGTGGGTGAGGCGGCCGGGGATTACCGGATACAGCGGTGCGGAGGTCGCGTTGATCTGCGCCAGACGCTCAATGAATGGCTGGCGTTCATCAGGCAGGATGTTCAGGGCGAAATGGTTGGGGGCATCCTTGGGCAGTTGTGCCTGCCAGTTGTCGAGCAGCTCCGCGCGCAGCAGCGCCACCAGGCCCATGGCCAGCAGGATCAGGCCGAAGGCCAGGGCCTGGCCGGCAGCTGCCAGTGGATGACGCAACAGCTGGCCCAGCCCCAGGCGCCAGGCCAGCGGCGCACCGGCCAAGAGCTGGCGCAGGCTGCGCAAACCGAGCAGCAGCAGGCCGCCGAGCAGCAGTGCGGCGATCAAACCGCCCCCCAGCAGGGCGAAGGTGAGCAGCAGGTCGAGGCTCAGGCGCCACATGATCAGGCCCAGGGCGAGCAGGGCTGCGCCATACACCAGCCAGCTACTGGTTGGCGTGGGCAGCAGGTCGCGGCGCAGCACCCGCAAGGGCGGCACGCGGCCGAGGGCGGCCAGTGGTGGCAGGGCGAAACCGGCCAGCGCCACCAGCCCGGTGCCGATCCCGGCCAGCGCGGGCGCGAGGCCGCCGGGGGGCAGTTGGCTGGGCAGCAGGCCTTCGAGCAGGCGGAACAGGCCCAGTTGGGCGAGCCAGCCGAGCAGGGCGCCGCCGAGGGCCGCGACTGTGCCGAGCATGGCCAGCTGCAGGCTGTACAGCCCCAGTGCCTGGTGCCGCGACAGACCGAGGCAGCGCAGCAATGCGCTGGCGTCCAGGCGCCGGGCGGCGTAACGGCTGGCCGACAGGGCCACGGCGACACCGGCCAGCAGCACGGCCACCAGGCTGGCCATGTTCAGGTAGCGCTCGGCCTTGCCCAGCGCCCCGCCGATCTGACGGTTGCCATCACGGGTGTCGAGCAGGCGCTGATTGGCTGCCAGGCTGGCTTCGGCGGTTTTGCGGTACTGGGCCAGGGCATCGATGTCGCCTCGCCACAGCTCCCGGTAGCTGACCCGGCTGCCAGGCTGGATCACTCCGGTGGCCTCGAGGTCGGCAAGGTTCATCAGCACCCGCGGGGTGAGGCTATAGAAGTTGTTGGCGCGGTCTGGCTCGTAGGTCAGTACGCGGCTCATGCGCAGGGTCTTCATGCCCACATCGATGCTGTCGCCCACCGACAGCCCGAGCGCCGCCAGCAGGCGTGGCTCGACCCAGGCTTCGCCGGGTGCCGGGCCACCACCGGGCGTTTCTGTGGCATAGGGTGCGGCGGCGCTGCGCAACTGGCCGCGCAAGGGGTAGGCGGCGTCGGCGGCCTTGATGCTCGACAGCTGAATGCCGTTGTCGCCGCCGACCACGCTGGTGAACTCCACCACCTGGGCGTGGCGCAGGCCCAGTACGGTGCCATCGGCTATTTGCTGAGCCGTTGCCGGCGCGCTGCCTTGCAGCACCAGGTCGGCGCCGAGGAATTCACTGGCTCGCAACTGCATCGCGCCATTGAGGCGGCTGCCGAAGTAGCCGATGGCGGTACTCGCCGCCACTGCCACCAGCAAGGCGAAGAACAGCACGCGCACTTCGCTGGCGCGGGCATCGCGTAGCAACTGGCGCAGCGAGAGCGCACATAGGCGCAGCAAGGGCAGGCGGGTCATCAGGGCTCCAGGGGCGCGACCAAGCGGCCGGCATCCAGGCGGATCAGGCGGCGGCAGCGGCTGGCCAGCCGCTCGTCGTGGGTGACCAGTACCAGCGTGGTGCCGCGCTCCTGGTTCAGTTCGAACAGCAGGTCGCTGATGCGCTCGCCGGTGTGGCTGTCGAGGTTGCCGGTGGGTTCATCGGCAAACAGCACCGCAGGTTGCGCGGCGAACGCGCGGGCGATCGCCACCCGTTGCTGTTCGCCGCCGGAAAGCTGGCGTGGGGTGTGGCTCAAGCGTTTGCCCAGGCCGACCCGCTCGAGCAGGCTGCGGGCGTGCTCGCGGGCATCGCGACGGCCATCGAGCTCCAGCGGCAGCATCACGTTCTCCAGGGCATTGAGGCTGTCGAGCAACTGGAATGACTGAAAGACAAAGCCGACCTGTTCGGCGCGTACCCGGGCGCGCTGGTCTTCATCGAGCGGGCCGAGGTCGTGGCCGGCCAGGATGACCTTGCCGGCGCTGGGGCGATCGAGCCCGGCGAGCAGGCCGAGGAGGGTGGATTTGCCGGAGCCGGAAGCGCCGACGATGGCCAGGCTGTCGCCTTGGGCAAGGTCGAGGGAGAGTGCGTGGAGGATGGTCAGGTCGCCTTCCGCGCTGGGGACCACTTTGCTAAGGTTCTGCGCAACGAGAATGCTGGGGCCCATGGAGAATCCGATGCGAATGTGGTGGTTGAGTGCCGGCCTGGCCCTGTGTTGCCTGGCCCAGGGCGCGGTGGCGGGAACGGTGCTGGTCGTCGGCGATAGTATCAGCGCCGGTTTTGGCCTGGATACCCGCCAGGGGTGGGTCGCACTCCTGCAGCAGCGTCTGCAGCACGAGGGTTTTGACGATCAGGTGGTCAATGCTTCGATCAGCGGCGACACCAGTGCCGGTGGCCAGGCGCGGCTGCCGGCGCTGCTTGCAGCGCACAAGCCGGGGCTGGTGGTGCTGGAGCTGGGGGGTAATGACGGCCTGCGCGGGCAGCCTCCCCAGCAATTGCAACAAAATCTTGCCTCGATGATCGATGATGCCCGTGAGGCGGGTGCAAAGGTCGTATTGCTGGGCATGCGCCTGCCGCCCAATTATGGCGTGCGCTACACGACGGCCTTCGCCCAGGTGTACGAGAAACTGGCCGGCGAGAAAAACGTGGCGCTGGTACCGTTCTTCCTCGAGGGTATCGGTGGGGTGCCTGAGATGATGCAGGCCGATGGTATTCATCCCGCCCAGGGGGCCCAGCAGCGGTTGCTGGAAAATGCCTGGCCGACGATAAAACCCTTGCTGTGACGCTTTTATCGGGGGCCGCTTTCGGCTAATGTTGCGCCCCCCGATTCGAGTGTCCCCGATGCCCCGCCCCGCCTGGTCCCTGTACGCCTATCAACTGATCGAGCCTGACGAGCAGCTCGACCTGTTCGCCTGCCAGGAGATCCGCGTGCACCTGGCGGCCCGCCAGCTGGAGCTGGGTGTGCCGGCCGACCGTACCCTGTGCGGCGGATTGTTGCCGGCGCAACCACGCTGGTCGGTGGTGGAACGCGCCATCTACCGCGACGAGCGCCTGTGCGCGCTGTGCAAGGCCATCCTTGATGCCCAGCGCCACGGCATGCGTCCGGTCTGGCCGGAACTCTGAGCACCTTTCATCATCTGAAACGCTTGCCCGCCGCCAGTGCCTCCCGCTGGCCGGTGCACAGGTGTACAATCGACTCCCTTGACTGACCTTTCGAAGGATTTACCGGATGTTGCCGCGCTTTCCCGCCGTCACCCGTAGCCTGTCCCTGGCCGCCCTGCTGGTAGCCGGCCCCGCCGTTGCGTTGGAACTGCCGTTGCCCCCTCCTGGTGAAGACGTCGTCGGCCAGGTTCGGGTGATCAAGGCCAAGTACGAAGACACCTTCGCCGACATCGGTACTGCCAACGACCTGGGCTACCTCGAAATGATCGCCGCCAACCCGGGCGTCGACCCCTGGTTGCCGGGCGCCGGTACCGAGATCATCCTGCCCACGCGCTACATCCTGCCGCCCGGGCCGCGTGAAGGCATTGTCATCAACCTCGCCGAGTACCGCCTCTACTACTACCCGAAAGGGCAAAACGTGGTGCACACCTTCCCGCTGGGTATCGGCCGCGAAGGTTGGGGTTCGCCGATTGCCAATACCCGCATCACCGCCAAGACTCCTAATCCGACCTGGACGCCACCTGCCTCCATTCGCAAGGAGCACGCTGCCGATGGCGATATCCTGCCCGCAGTGGTCCCGGCCGGCCCGGACAACCCGCTGGGGCCGTTCAAGTTCACCTTGGGCGTGCCGGGCTACCTGATCCACGGTTCGAACAAGAAGTTCGGTATTGGCATGCGCACCAGTCACGGTTGCTTCCGCATGCTCAATAACAACGTGTTGACACTGTCGAAGATGGTCCCGGTAAACACGTCGGTTCGCATCATCAACGAGCCTTACAAGTTCGGCGTCAGTGGCGGCAAAGTCTATCTCGAGGCGCACACGCCGCTGGATGACCAAGGCAACCCGTCGGTGGTCGACAAGCACACTGCAGTCATCAATGCGCTGCTCAAGCGTGAGGACCTGGCCAACAACTTGCGCATGAACTGGGACATGGTGCGTGATGTGGTTGCCGCCGAAGATGGCATGCCGGTTGAAATCGCCGTACCGGTCAATGGTGGTGCCGCACCGGTGGTCTCGAGCATTCCAGCCGAACTGCAGTAAGCCATTCGCGACTCGTGTAGAGGCCTGCCTTAGTGCAGGCCTTTTCGTTTGTGCGCAGTGCCTTTCATCAGGCAATAAAAAAGCCGACCCACAAGTGGGTCGGCTTCTTAACAATCCGTGAGGATTATTACTTGCGGCTGGCTTTGTCCAGCATACGCAGAGCGCGCTCGTTGGCTTCGTCAGCGGTTTGCTGAGCCTTCTGAGCAGCTGCCAGAGCGTCGTCAGCTTTGCGGTAGGCTTCGTCTGCACGAGCCTGGGCGCGAGCTGCTGCGTCTTCGGTAGCGGTCAGGCGAGCTTCAGTTTCTTTGGAGACGCTGCTGCAACCGGTAGCCAGAACTGCGGCCAGGGCCAGAGCAGAGAATTTCAGAACGTTGTTCATCGTGTTCCCCTTCAAGGACTTTCTATTTAAATAGCCATCTCTCGGAAAAGAGAAACTGGCCGGCGTACATAGTACCCATTACTTGTAGTAAGTAAACTGACAGAGCGCAAGAACTGCAAAAAAAATGTCGCGAGCGGGCAGCAGTGACGGGTTCTGCAGGCCATCTGTGAAAATTGTGTGAGACGCACGCAAGCGATTGTAGGGCGGGAACTTTTTTGTTGAACTAAGGGTGACTTCAACTGTCGGTGAGCGTCTTAGCCCAAAGAGCATTCGGCGCGTATCATGCTACCAGGCCATTGTGGCAAAACCGCGCTGTTGGATTTTCAGTCCGGCCGCTTGAGCAACCCCGCATGTGCCGCCTACTATTTGTAGGTGCCCAGGGTCAGAACGATCAAGGTCGTGCAACTGTCCAAGAGGCCAGAGGTGGCGCAGAGGTTCCCCGCCGGAAACAAACACATCGGTAAGGTATGGGTCTGCCGACAAGACCTGCGAGGAGTAGTGATGAGCGAGACGCTGACCATCCACCATGACCAGGCGGGTCATCAATTCGAGACCAATGTGGACGGTCACCGGGCGTACCTCACGTACATGGACCTGGGCAAGCAGACGCTGGACATCTACCGCACCTTCGTGCCCAACGCCCTGCGCGGGCGCGGCATCGCCGCCGCCTTGACCGAAAAGGCACTGGAGTACGCCGAGCAGATGGGTTACACCGTCATCCCGTCCTGTTCGTACGTCGAGCGTTACATGGAGCGTCAGCAGCGTCACTCGAGCAAGGCCTGAAAACCTCACCGTACACATGAAAACGCCGGGCATTGCCCGGCGTTTTCATGTGCGCAAGGTTTAGCCGCGCTGGCGCTGCGGCAGCACATCCTTGAGCTTGGCGTGCATGCTGCGCAGGGTTTTTTCGGTAGCCGCCCAGTCAATGCAGGCGTCGGTCACGGAAACGCCATACTGCAGCTCGTCCAGGTTCTTCGGAATAGCCTGGCAGCCCCAGTTCAGGTGGCTCTCGACCATCAGGCCGATGATCGACTGGTTGCCTTCGAGGATCTGGTTGGCCACGTTCTCCATGACCAGCGGCTGCAGGGCCGGGTCCTTGTTGGAGTTGGCGTGGCTGCAGTCGACCATGATGTTGGCCTTGATCTTCGCCTTGGCCAGGTCCTGCTCGCACAGGGCGACGCTGACCGAATCGTAGTTGGGCTTGCCGTTGCCGCCGCGCAGTACCACGTGGCCATAGGCGTTGCCTTTGGTGGTGACGATCGACACGCCACCCTCCTGGTTGATCCCCAGGAAGCGGTGCGGCTTGGAGACCGACTGCAAGGCGTTGATCGCCACGGTCAGGCCGCCGTCGGTGCCGTTCTTGAAGCCGACCGCCGAAGACAGGCCCGAAGCCATTTCGCGGTGAGTCTGCGATTCGGTGGTGCGTGCGCCGATAGCCGACCAGCTGATCAGGTCCTGCAGGTACTGCGGGGAGATCGGGTCCAGTGCTTCGGTGGCGGTGGGCAGGCCCATTTCGGCGAGATCGAGCAGCAGCTTGCGGCCGATGTGCAGGCCGTCCTGGATCTTGAACGAGTCGTCCAGGTACGGGTCGTTGATCAGGCCTTTCCAGCCTACGGTGGTGCGCGGCTTCTCGAAGTACACGCGCATCACCAGGTACAGGGTGTCCGAGACTTCCTCGGCCAGTACTTTCAGGCGCTCGGCATATTCATGGGCAGCCTTGATGTCATGGATGGAGCACGGGCCTACCACTACGAACAGGCGGTGGTCCTTGCCGTCGAGGATATTGCGCACCACTTCGCGGCCGGCAGTCACGGTCTGCAGGGCTTTGGCGCTGAGAGGGATTTCCTTCTTGAGCTGATCAGGGGTGATCAAGGTCTCGTTGGAGGCAACGTTCAAGTCATCGATCGGTAAATCAGCCATCGTGTTACTCGTCAGGTCACGGGTGCCGGCCGCCAGCAATCCCCGTGCGGCCCAGCAGCAGATTGTTCGCAGCGGGGAGGCCGAACCTTAACGCGTTAGCGGGGGCGGGACAATGGGCTGGGGCCCGTCGATACTGGGTTTTTGCGGGTGGAACGGTGATTCAGGGGGATGTGGCGCCCAGGCTGGCCTCGGAAAAGGCCTCGGCATGCAGGCTGATCCACTGCGCGGCCAATTGTTGCGCCGCGCTGCTGTCAAGGTCGGCCTGGGCGTGCTCCAGGCAATAGTGCTGGATCTGGCAGGCCTGCTCGCCCATGCGTGCACCGAACAGCGCCTGGCTGTCGGTGAAGGCCACGCCCACTCGATAGCCCTGATCAAGCCGTTGGCACCAGGCGACATAGCCGGGGTAATGTGCATCCAGTCCCAGTGACGGGATCAGCACCTCGACGGCGGTGCCGCGACGGTAAGCGCGTGGCTGGTTGCAGGCGATGCCGCCGAGGCCCTGAGTGTAGAGGTGGCGACGAAACAGGCTGGATGTGGGGCGAAGGGTGAGTTCGACCGGGATGTCATCCGGATGAGGCAGGTATCCGCACATGCTCGACTCCGTGTCGATTATTTGACCTTCTTTGCCCCAGTATAGTGAGGGATCGAAAACCGGCTGATTTACGTGCTAAAAACCGACGAACACACACGAAGGAGAGCAGGCATGCAGCTTCGCAATACTCGCATCGGCATCATTGGCAGCGGGGCCATTGGTGGCTTTTATGGCCTGATGCTGGCCCGTGCCGGCTTCGATGTGCATTTCTTGCTGCGCAGCGAGTACGCCACGGTGCGCGAGCACGGGCTGACACTTGACAGCGCGCTGCACGGCCAGTTGCATCAGCAGGTCCAGGCCTACGCCAGTGCTGCCGACATGCCGCCGTGCGATTGGCTGCTGGTGGGCGCCAAGGCCACCAGCAATGCTGAGCTGGCGCCGTCGATCGTGCAGGCGGCGGCGCCCGGCGCCAAGGTGGTATTGCTGCAGAACGGCCTGGGGGTGGAAGAGCAGCTGCGCCCGGCACTGCGCCCGGACATGCACTTGCTAGGCGGCCTGTGCTTCATCTGCGTGAATCGCGAACGCCCAGGGGTAATCCGTCATCAGGCTCTGGGTGCGGTCAATCTCGGCTACCACAGTGGGCCGGCGCAAGATGCCGGGTTGGCGGTGGTGGAAGAGGGTGCCGAGCTGTTCCGCGCAGCCGGGATCGACTCGCAGGCCATGCTCGACCTCAACCAGGCGCGCTGGCAGAAGCTGGTGTGGAACGTGCCGTACAACGGTCTCTCGGTGCTGCTCAAGGCCAGCACCACACCGCTGATGAGCGATCCTGACAGTCGGGTGTTGATCCAGGCCTTGATGGCCGAAGTGGTCGAAGGTGCTCGGGCGTGCGGGCAGGTGTTGCCGGACGGCTACGCCGAGCACCTGTTCCGGGTCACCGAGCAGATGCCGGACTACTGGCCGAGCATGTATCACGACCACGCCGCACAGCGGCCGCTGGAGTTGCAGGCTATCTATGCCGAGCCGCTGGCAAGGGCGCATGCCGCCGGTTGCCGACTGCCGCGGATCGAGGCATTGCATCAGGCGCTGGCCTTCATCGACCGACGCAACCGGCTAGCTTGAGCACCCCTGCGGCCCGCGCCGGACGGCAAAGCGGCGCCCGGTGGCGCTGCTAAGCTCAACCTTGCTCTGCCGTAGCGGCAGTCGAGGAGGCCGAATGATCCGCACCATGCTGTACGCCACCGACCTCGGTGTGTACGCACCTTTCGTCATGCAGCACGCCCTGGCCCTGGCGCGCACCTTCAACGCAGAGCTGTACGTGATCCACGCAGTCGAGCCCATGGGCCAGTTTGCCGAATCCCTGCTACAGAGTTACCTCGATGAGCAAACCCTGGACGCGCTGCACAGCGAAGGGGTCAACACGGTGATGGCTACTATCGAGCAGCGGGTGCTGGAGAATTTTCGTGATGAGCTTGGCGAGGAGGCCGACCTGGCCCTGATAAAGGCGGTGCGGGTACGCCAGGGTGACCCGGCGCAGGTCATCCTTGAACAGGCGCATCGCCTGAGTGTCGACCTGCTGATTTTTGGCAGCCACAGCGCCGGGGCGGGCGTTGGGGTGCCGATTGGTCGCACGGCAGTACGCCTGCTGCAGTTGTCGTCGGTGCCCGTGTACATGGTGCCGCTGGCACAGCACCTTGGACGTAGGAAAACGGAAGGTAGAGAGTAGGTAGTTTCGGGCAAAAGTAACAAAATAGTTCTAGATTTATTTCCCAAGCCACTAATATAGTTATAACTCGTCGCTGCCAGTGCGCCGGTGGCCTACCGTCTTTGAGGGATATCTATGAAGCTTCAACAACTGCGCTACATCTGGGAAGTGGCGCACCATGACCTCAACGTTTCCGCGACGGCGCAAAGCCTGTACACCTCCCAGCCCGGTATCAGCAAACAGATCCGCCTGCTCGAGGACGAGTTGGGTGTCGAAGTCTTCGCCCGCAGCGGCAAGCACCTGACCCGTGTCACGCCGGCCGGTGAACGCATCATCAATACCGCCGGCGAAATCCTGCGCAAGGTCGAGAGCATCAAGCAGATCGCCCAGGAATTTTCCAACGAGAAGAAGGGCACCCTGTCGATCGCCACTACCCACACGCAAGCGCGTTATGCGCTGCCGCCGGTGATCAGCAATTTCATCAAGCAGTACCCTGAAGTTGCCCTGCACATGCACCAGGGCTCGCCGATGCAGATCGCCGAGATGGCTGCCGACGGCACCGTCGATTTCGCCATAGCCACTGAGGCGCTTGAGCTGTTCGGCGACCTGATCATGATGCCGTGCTACAAGTGGAACCGCTGTGTGGTGGTGCCTCAGGGGCACCC
The DNA here is from genome assembly GCF_024749065.1 of Pseudomonas sichuanensis. Taxonomy (NCBI): domain Bacteria; kingdom Pseudomonadati; phylum Pseudomonadota; class Gammaproteobacteria; order Pseudomonadales; family Pseudomonadaceae; genus Pseudomonas; species Pseudomonas sichuanensis. Next base: position 2,123,626 of record NZ_CP087185.1, read on the forward strand.
GCTGACCAAATTGCCGAAGCTCACCCTGGAAGCGGTGGCCGAGTATCCGATCGTTACCTATGTGTTCGGTTTCACTGGCCGCTCCAAGCTCGACGAAGCCTTCAACCACCGCGGCCTCACGCCCAAAGTGGTGTTCACAGCCGCCGACGCCGACGTGATCAAGACATACGTGCGCCTGGGTCTGGGCGTAGGTATCGTGGCCAAGATGGCGGTCGATCCCAAGCTCGACAGCGACCTGGTGTGTCTGGATGCCAGCGAACTGTTCGAAGCCAGCATTACCAAGATCGGCTTCCGCCGCGGCACGTTCCTGCGCGGCTTCATGTGCGACTTCATCGAGAAGTTCGCCCCGCACCTGACCCGCGAAGTCATGGCCAAGGCCATCCAGTGCCACAACAAGCAGGAACTCGAAGAGCTGTTCGAGGGCGTTGAGCTGCCAGTGCACTGACAGCAGCCGGAAGCTTCAAGCTGCAAGCTACAAGAAAGAGCAGTCCGTACGCGGTCTGCTCTTTTTTCTTGTCGCTTGCAGCTTGAGACTTGCCGCTCTTTTCAAGCCTTGCTGATCAGGTTGCCTGCGTGCAGCCCGCATTCTTTCTGCGTCGACTCTTCCCACCACCAACGCCCTTCGCGCTCGTGCTGGTTGGGCAGTACGGGGCGGGTGCACGGCTCGCAGCCGATGCTGATGAAGCCGCGCTCATGCAGGCTGTTGTACGGCAGCTCGAGCATGCGGATATAGCCCCAGACTTCCTCGCTGCTCATCTGCGCCAGCGGGTTGAACTTGTACAGCGTGCGTTCCGGGGTGGAGAAGGCGCCGTCGATCTCCAGGGCTGCCACCTGGCTGCGGGTGCCCGGGCTCTGGTCGCGGCGCTGGCCGGTGGCCCAGGCGCTGACCGTGGCCAGCTTGCGGCGCAGCGGCTCGATCTTGCGGATACCGCAGCATTCGCCGTGGCCGTCCTTGTAGAAGCTGAACAGGCCCTTTTGCTTGACGAAGGGGTCGAGCTTGTCGCGGTCCGGGCTGAGGATTTCGATCGGCAGGTTGTAGTGCTCGCGCACCTGGTCGATGAAGCGGTAGGTTTCCGGGTGCAGGCGCCCGGTGTCGAGGCTGAATACCTTGACCTGCTTGTTCAGTTTCCAGGCCATGTCCACCAGCACCACGTCTTCGGCGCCGCTGAACGAGATCCACAGGTCGTCGCCGAAGTGTTCGAAGGCGAGCTTGAGGATCTCCTGCGGGGACTTGCTGGCATAGGTCGCGGCCAGGGCGGCGACGTCGAAGGGTTGGCTCATCAGGCGGTTTCCATCGTGTGAGTGGCGCTGTGCGCTCGTAGTAAGCGGATGGTAACAAAAAATGGCGGGGTAGACCTGTCGCCCCGCGATGCTTTACAGGCCCTGCAAGGTCTCCATCAGCACCCGCACCTTGGCGATCGACTCTTCGTACTCGGCCTGCCAGTCGGAGTCGGCCACCACCGCGCCGCCACCCCAGCAACTGACCTGGCCGTCCTTGACCAGCAGGCTGCGAATGGCGATGGAACTGTCCATCTCGCCGCGCACGTCGATGTACAGCAGCGAGCCGCAATACAGCGCCCGGCGGGCGGGCTCCAGCTCATCGATGATCTGCATCGCCCGGATTTTCGGCGCGCCGGTGATCGAGCCGCCCGGGAAGCTGCCGCCAATCAGGTCGAGTGCGTCCTTGCCGGGTGCCAGGCGCCCGGTGACGCTGCTGACCAGGTGATGGACATTGGGGTAGCTCTCCAGGCTGAACAGCTCCGGCACCCTCACCGAGCCGATCTGGCAGGTGCGGCCGATATCGTTGCGCAGCAGATCGACGATCATCAGGTTCTCTGAGCGATCCTTGGGGCTGGCCAGCAATTCGGCAGCGTTGCGCGCATCTGCCAGCGGGTCGGCGTTGCGCGGCCGGGTGCCCTTGATCGGGCGGGTTTCGACATCACCCTGGCTGACGCGTACGAAGCGCTCCGGAGAAAAGCTCAGCAGCGCCGTGCCGGCGTCCAGCTGCTGATAGCCGGAAAACGGTGTCGGGCAGGCGGCGCGAAGGGCCTGGTAGGCGTGCCACGGGTCGCCCTGGCAGGGGGCGCGGAAGCGTTGGGTCAAGTTGATCTGGTAGCAGTCGCCCGCCTGGATGTACTGCTGGACCTTGTCGAAGGCCGAGCGGTATTGCCCAGGTGACAGGTCACCTGCCATGGGCGCGAGCAGCTTGAATTCGCCGCTGTCGGCCTGGTCGGGTGCTTCGAACAGCTGGACCAGGCGCTGGCGTTCAGCGGCTTGCAGGCTGGGGTGAAACACCAGTTGGCTGGTGCGCGCATGATGGTCGCTGACCAGTGCCCAGGCATACAGGCCGAGCTGCGCTTCCAGCAGCCCCAGGTCGTCGATCGCAAGCGTGGGCAGTTGCTCCAGGCGGCGGCCGAAATCGTAGCTCAGGTAGCCGATCAGGCCGCCGGCGAAGGGCAGTTCCACGCCTTCGGGCAATTGCGCCGTTCCCAGTTCCGCCAAGGCACTGCGTAGCCGCTGCAGGTACATCTGGCCCGACTCTGCCGTTTGCGCTTGCAGTTGCTCCAGCGGCCAGGCGCTGAGCAGGTCGAAGCGCCCACGTTCGGCGTTGGGGCGGGCGCTGTCGAGCAAGATCGCGCCGGGTGCTGCGCGCAGGCGTGCGAAATAGTGCGCGGGGTCGGGCTGGTAGGGCAGGGGATGGAGTGTACAGGTCGGCATCAGAATGGACGGCGATGAAAAAGCGAGGAGGGCGATTGTAGACCTGTGTAGGAAATGCGCCTAGCACTGCTGGCGACATTCACATGTTGTGCAGAGGCGTTGGATGGCATCGTGGGAGCGGGCTTGCCCCGCGATTGGGGCTTGCCTGGCTGTGCTAGCGCGGGGCAAGCCCGCTCCCACGGTTCAACCTGTGTGCACGTGCCCGAACAGGCCTTGCGCCACTTTTACCCGTTCTTCGGCGGTCTCGGTGCGGCCTTCCTTGGCCAACGCCTCGATGTGCGCCTCGATGGCATGGGTGCGCTGGGTGAGGCCGCAGTCGTTGGCGATCTGGATGTTCAGGCCAGGGCGGGCGTTGAGCTCGAGGATCAGCGGGCCCTTGTCCTGGTCCAGCACCATGTCCACGCCGATGTAGCCCAGGCCGCACAGCTCGTAGCAGCTGGCGGCAAGCTTCATGAAACCGTCCCAGTTCGGCAGCTGCACACCGTCAACCGCGTTGGTGGTGTCCGGGTGCTTGCTGATGATCTTGTTCAGCCAGGTGCCGCGCAGCGTCATCCCCGTGGTCAGGTCGACGCCCACGCCGATGGCGCCCTGGTGCAGGTTGGCCTTGCCGCCGGACTGGCGGGTGGGCAGACGCAGCATGGCCATCACCGGGTAGCCCATCAGCACGATGATGCGGATGTCCGGCACGCCCTCGTAGCTGATGCTCTTGAAGATCTGGTCCGGGGTGACCCGGTACTCGATCAGCGCGCGGTCACGGTGCCCACCCAACGAGTACAGCCCGGTGAGGATGCTGGAGATCTGATGCTCGATCTCTTCGTGGCTGATGATCTTGCCGGAAACCGTGCGGTAGCGTTCCTCGAAGCGGTCGGCGATCACCAGGATACCGTCACCGCCGGCACCCTGCGCCGGCTTGATGACGAAGTCGGTGCGCTCGCCGATGATCTCGTGGAGCTTCTCGATCTGCTTCTCGGTCTCGATGATGCCGTACATCTCCGGCACATGGATGCCGGCCGCCAGCGCGCGCTCCTTGGTGATGATCTTGTCGTCGACGATCGGGTACAGGCTGCGCTTGTTGTACTTGAGTACGTAGTCCGCGTTACGCCGGTTGATACCCATGATGCCCCGGGCCTCCAGGGCTTTCCACGTCTTGATCAGGCCGAACATCAGGCGTCAGCCTTCTTCAGGAAAGCCTTGAAACGCACGAGCTCGGTCAGGCGGTAGCCGCGGTAGCGACCCATCGCCAGCATGAAGCCCACCAGGATCAGCAGTACCGCCGGGAAGGTGAAGACGAAGTAGGTCAGCTCCGGCACGGTCATCAGCAAGTGCGCCAGGGAGGCGGCGAACAGGGTGCCGATGGCCACTTTCATGGCATGGCCGCCGCCGCGCTCTTCCCAGGTGATCGACAGGCGCTCGATGGTCATGGTCAGGATCACCATCGGGAACAGCGCTACCGACAGGCCGCGCTCCAGGCCCAGCTTGTGGCTGAACAGGCTGATGGCGGCGATCAGCACCACGACGAAGGTCAGCACCACCGACAGGCGCGGCAGCATCTGCAGCTTCAGGTGTTCAAGATAGGAGCGCAGCGACAGGCCCAGGGCGGTGATCACCGTGAACAGCATGATGCCGAAGCCCAGCTGTGTTTCGCGGAAGGCCAGGGCGATCAGCACCGGCGTGAAGGTGCCCAGGGTCTGGATGCCGATCAGGTTGCGCAGCACCAGGATCACCAGCACACCGATCGGGATCATCACCATGATCATGAAGGTCTGCTGGGTCTGCAGCGGCAGGCCGTACAGCGAGTACTCGAGGAAGTCGGCGTCGGTATTCTCGTCGGTCAGCTTGGCCAGGCGGATGGCGTTCATCTCGCTATTGTTCATGCTGAAGGTGACGTTGGCCTTCTTGCCGCCATCGACGGTGATCAGGTTGTCGTCACCGGTCCACCACAGCAGGCGGTCGCTGGGCAGGCCCTGTTCGCCGGTGTCCGGGTTGAAGTAAAGCCAGTCGTTGCCGTTGAAGCTGCGCAGCCACAGTTCAGGGGTTTGCGGGGTATCGGCCACCAGACGGATGGTGTGCACTTTCTCCAGCGGCACATGGGCGATGGACAGCAGCAGGTCGATGATCTGCGCCTTTTTCATCGTCGAGGTGTCGCCGGCCAGCAGCAGCTTGACGTTGTCGTCGTTGAGATTGTTGACACGTTTGATGGTCTCGCCGACGAAGGTCTCGACGTCGGCCGAGTGCTGGCGGATCGGCGCCATCAGCGCCTCGGCGGCCAGCTTCTCAGGGCCTTCGATGGCCAGGCTGTCACGGAAGGTCGGGCCTTTGATCTTGGTCTTCTCGGCGCTGTAGCGCTTGGTCAGTACCAGGCGGTAGTACAGCGTCTGGTTGCCGCTGGCGCGGCGTGCCGACCAGGTCACCTTGCGGTTGCCATCGACCCGGTTGACGCTCACCCCGTAGTTGTTGGAGATGAAGCTCTCGTTGAGGCTGACATAGTCACGGTTGAGCGGGGGCACGAACATCTGCACCTTGACCGGGTCCTTGGTGCTGGCGACGAATTCGACCTTGGCGTCGATGTTCCACAGGTCGTCGGTCTCGTCTTCGGTCACCGGGATGCCGAGGAAGAAGATCTGGTAGGCCGTGACCGCAACGCCCAACAACACCAGGACGGTGATCAGGACTTTCAGGTGGAGGGTAAGAGAGCGCATCGGAATTACTCTGCTTTGGTAACTTCGGTGGCACAGGCAGGTTTGCCGGCCGCGTATTTAAGGCTTGGGTCGACCAGCGCATCGAGGTGCTTGAGGGCCTCGGAACCGATCAGCAGCGGGAACTGGAACGCGCTGCGGTCGGTGAGGTTGACCTCGATGGTGCGTTGGGTCTGGCCCATGCAGATATCGAGCTCGATGACCGGGCGGGCCGTGTAGGCCTTGCCGGACTCGGCGTCATAGTCCCCGGCGCGGCGCTTGATCTTGCTGACGCGGGCCAGGGGGCGTTCGATGGGGTGCTTGTGGGCGGCGTCGATTGCCAGGTAGAAGCGCACCCAGCTCTCGCCGTTGCGCTTGAAACGCTTGATGTCGCGGGCGCTGAGCGAGGCGGTCTTGGCGCCGGTGTCGAGTTTGGCCGCCACTTCCAGGTCGAGGTCGCCCAGGCGCGCGTATTCGTTCAGGCCATAGACGGTTTTCTCCGCCGCAGGCGCAAGGGCCGGCAGCAGAGTCAGGCAGAGCAGCAATAAAGCGGGTATGGGTCTCATAATCCTGGCGCGGTGCTGTGCGGGGTTCAGGGCAAGGCGACTGGCCAAGCGTCCCTATTGGCCTGCCATCAGCATGAAATGATGACAGGCAGCGTATCCATGCTCCCGAAGGAGCGCGGCATTCTATCACGCCGATGTGTTGACGCCAGCGCACCGCGATCAGACCCCACCGCGGTGCGGTAAGTTCGTTATTAGACAATTGTCGACAATGTTCTTTTTGTCTTTGACTCTTCTGGTCTGTTTAGCTAGTTTTGCCGTCATTGAATGCGAAGGTGTCGACAATCATGCTGGACACAGCCCAAGCCACCCCAATCCTGCAGGACGAGACCGAGACCCTCTCGGAAAACGTCTTCCGGCGCATCCAGGCGGCCATCGTCAAAGGCGAAATCGCCCCCGGCAGCAAGATCTCCGAGCCAGAACTGGCGCGCACCTATGGCATCAGCCGCGGCCCGCTGCGCGAGGCGATTCACCGGCTGGAGGGCCAACGCCTGCTGGTGCGGGTGCCGCACGTCGGTGCGCGGGTGGTGTCGCTCGGGCATGCCGAGCTGATCGAACTCTACGAAATCCGCGAGTCGCTCGAAGGCATGGCCTGCCGGCTGGCCGCCGAGCGCATGAGCCAGGCCGCGATCGACGAACTACGCGAAGTGCTCGACACCCATGAGCGCGACGCCGCGTTTCAGGCCGGGCAGGGCTACTACCAGCAGGAAGGCGATCACGACTTCCACTACCGGATCATCCAGGGCAGCGGCAACCAGACCCTCTACAAGATGCTCTGCGGCGAGCTCTATCAACTGGTGCGCATGTACCGCCTGCAGTTCTCGACCACGCCCAATCGGCCACGCCAGGCCTTTGCCGAGCACCACCGCATTCTCGACGCCATCGAAGCCCGCGACGGCGAACTCGCAGAACTCCTGATGCGTCGCCACATTGGCGCGTCCAAACGCAATATCGAGCGTCACTACCAAGGCGCCGACAACAATAGCCCACGAGGTGAGTCATGACAGTGAAGAGCACGCCCGGTCAGCGTTTCCGTGACGCGGTTGCCGCCGAACATCCGCTGCAGGTGGTCGGGACCATCAACGCCAACCACGCTCTGCTGGCCAAGCGCGCCGGCTTCAAGGCCATCTACCTGTCCGGTGGCGGTGTCGCCGCCGGGTCCCTGGGCCTGCCGGACCTGGGCATCAGCAACCTGGACGATGTGCTCACCGACGTGCGTCGCATCACCGACGTGTGCGACCTGCCGCTGCTGGTGGATGTCGACACCGGTTTCGGTGCCTCGGCCTTCAACGTTGCCCGCACCGTCAAGTCGATGAGCAAGTTCGGCGCCGCCGCCATCCATATCGAAGACCAGGTCGGCGCCAAGCGCTGCGGCCACCGCCCGAACAAGGAGATCGTCTCCCAGCAGGAGATGGTCGACCGCATCAAGGCCGCGGTGGATGCGCGCACCGATGACAGCTTCGTGATCATGGCGCGTACCGACGCCCTGGCGGTGGAAGGCCTGAACGCCGCCCTGGACCGTGCCGCCGCCTGCATCGAGGCCGGCGCCGACATGATCTTCCCGGAAGCCATCACTGAACTGTCGATGTACAAGACCTTCGCCGACCGAGTGAAAGCCCCGATCCTGGCCAACATCACCGAATTCGGCGCGACGCCGTTGTACACCACCGAAGAGCTGGCCTCGGTGGACGTGTCGCTGGTGCTGTACCCGCTGTCGGCCTTCCGTGCCATGAACAAGGCTGCCGAGAACGTCTACACCGCCCTGCGCCGCGACGGTACGCAGAAGAACGTGGTCGACACCATGCAGACCCGCATGGAGCTCTACGATGCCATCGGCTACCACGCCTTCGAGCAGAGCCTCGATGCGTTGTTCGCCCAGAAAAAGGCTTGAACCTGTGCGGGCCTCTCGCGGGGCAAGCCCGCTCCCACGGTGAGGCTCACGTTTCAGACATGGCGCTGTACCTGTAGGAGCGGGCTTGCCCCGCGAAAGCGCAGGTTCAGCGCCACACCTGATTAGCCAGAAAGACCTCGATAACAAATTCAAGAAAGGAGAAACACCATGGCCGAAGCAAAAGTACTCAGTGGCGCAGGCCTGCGTGGTCAGGTGGCCGGGCAGACCGCCCTGTCGACCGTCGGCCAGGCCGGCGCCGGCCTGACCTACCGCGGCTATGACGTGCGCGACCTGGCCGCCGGCGCCGAGTTCGAGGAAGTCGCCTACCTGCTGCTGTACGGCGAGCTGCCGAGCAAAGCCGAACTGGCCGACTACAAGCGCAAGCTCAAGGGCCTGCGCGACCTGCCACAGGCGCTCAAGGAAGTGCTCGAACGCATTCCGCGCGACGCCCACCCGATGGACGTGATGCGCACCGGCTGCTCGCTGCTCGGTACCCTGGAGCCGGAGCTGACCTTCGACGCCCAGCACGACAAGACCGACCGCCTGCTGGCGCTGTTCCCGGCAGTGATGTGCTACTGGTACCGCTTCACCCATCACGGTGTGCGCATCGACTGCAGCAGCGACGAAGACACCATTGGCGGCCACTTCCTGCACCTGCTGCACGGCAAGAAGCCAAGCGCGCTGCACGTCAAGGTGATGAACGTCTCGCTGATCCTGTACGCCGAGCACGAGTTCAACGCCTCGACCTTCACCGCCCGGGTCTGTGCCTCGACCCTGTCGGACCTGTATTCCTGCATCACTGCCGCCATCGGCTCGCTGCGTGGCCCGCTGCACGGTGGCGCCAACGAAGCGGCAATGGAGCTGATCGAGCGCTTCCAGAGCCCGCAGGAAGCTACCGCCGAGCTGCTGCGCATGCTCGAGCGCAAGGACAAGATCATGGGCTTCGGCCACGCCATCTACAAAGAGTCCGACCCGCGCAATGAGGTGATCAAGGGCTGGTCGAAGCAGTTGGCCGACGAAGTGGGTGACACGGTGCTGTACCCGGTGTCCGAAGCGATCGACAAGACCATGTGGGAGCAGAAGCGCCTGTTCCCCAACGCCGACTTCTACCATGCCTCGGCGTACCACTTCATGGGCATCCCGACCAAGCTGTTCACCCCGATCTTCGTCTGCTCGCGCCTGACCGGCTGGGCCGCGCACGTGTTCGAGCAGCGCGCCAATAACCGCATCATCCGCCCGAGCGCCGAATACACCGGCGTCGAGCAGCGCCAGTTCGTGCCGATCGAACAGCGTTGATAAGCAGGTAACGAGCTCTTGTGGGAGCGGGGCAAGTCGCAGCGGCGAACCGCCGCTCCCACGGGATCGCCGTCTGCCCAGGTAAACCGTGACCGAGCCAGATAACGATATGAACAGCGCATTCCGCAAGAACCTGCCAGGCACCGCCCTGGACTACTACGACGCCCGCGCCGCGGTCGAGGCAATCAAGCCAGGTGCCTACGACGGCCTGCCGTATACCTCCCGCGTACTGGCCGAAAACCTCGTGCGCCGCTGCGATCCGGCCACCCTCGATGCGTCGCTCGAGCAGCTGATCGAACGCAAGCGCGACCTCGACTTCCCCTGGTTCCCGGCCCGCGTGGTGTGCCACGACATCCTCGGCCAGACCGCGCTGGTGGACCTGGCCGGCCTGCGCGACGCCATCGCCGACAAGGGCGGCGACCCCGCCGCAGTCAACCCGGTGGTGCCGGTACAGCTGATCGTCGACCACTCGCTGGCGGTGGAGTGCGGCGGCTTCGACCCGCAGGCCTTCGAGAAGAACCGCGCCATCGAAGACCGTCGCAACGAAGACCGCTTCCACTTCATCAACTGGACCAAGAAGGCGTTCAAGAACGTCGACGTGATCCAGCCGGGCAACGGCATCATGCACCAGATCAACCTGGAGAAGATGTCGCCGGTGATCCACAGCGAACGTGGCGTGGCCTACCCGGACACCTGCGTCGGCACCGACAGCCACACCCCGCACGTCGACGCCCTGGGCGTGATCGCCATCGGCGTAGGTGGCCTGGAGGCCGAGAACGTGATGCTCGGCCGCGCCTCGTGGATGCGCCTGCCGGAAATCGTCGGCGTCGAGCTGACCGGTCGCCTGGCGCCGAATATCACTGCCACCGACCTGGTGCTGGCGCTGACCGAGTTCCTGCGCAAGCAGAAGGTGGTGGGTGCCTACCTCGAGTTCCATGGTGTGGGTGCCAGCGCGCTGACCCTGGGCGACCGTGCCACCATCTCCAACATGGCCCCGGAATACGGCGCCACCGCGGCGATGTTCGCCATCGACCAGCAGACCATCGACTACCTCAAGCTCACCGGCCGCGATGAGCAGCAGGTGCAGTTGGTCGAAACCTACGCCAAGGCCGCCGGCCTGTGGGCCGACAGCCTGGCCAAGGCCGAGTACGAGCGCACCCTGAGCTTCGACCTGTCGAGCGTGGTGCGCAACATGGCCGGCCCGTCCAACCCGCACGCCCGGGTAGCCACCAGCGACCTGGCGGCCAAGGGCATTGCCGGGCAGTGGCAGGAGGTGCCAGGGCAGATGCCGGACGGCGCGGTGATCATCGCCGCCATCACCAGCTGCACCAACACCAGCAACCCGCGCAACGTGATCGCCGCGGGCCTGCTGGCGCGCAACGCCAACAAGCTCGGCCTGGCCCGCAAACCATGGGTCAAGTCGTCGCTGGCGCCGGGCTCCAAGACCGTGCAGCTGTACCTCAAGGAGGCCGGTCTCGAGCAGGAGCTGGAGCAGCTGGGCTTTGGTGTCGTCGCCTTCGCCTGCACCACCTGCAACGGCATGTCCGGTGCACTGGACCCGGTGATCCAGCAGGAGATCATCGACCGCGACCTGTACGCCACCGCCGTGCTGTCGGGCAACCGCAACTTCGACGGGCGTATCCACCCGTACGCCAAGCAGGCTTTCCTCGCCTCGCCGCCGCTGGTGGTGGCCTATGCCATCGCCGGCACCATCCGCTTCGATATCGAGAAGGATGTGCTGGGCGTGGTGGACGGCAAGGAAATCCGCCTGAAGGACATCTGGCCGAGCGACGAGGAAATCGACGCCGTAGTACGTGCTTCGGTCAAGCCGGAGCAGTTCCGCCAGGTGTACATCCCGATGTTCACCATCGAGGAGGACAAGGGGCCGAAGGTCGCGCCGCTGTACGACTGGCGCCCGATGAGCACCTACATTCGCCGCCCGCCTTACTGGGAAGGCGCCCTGGCCGGTGAGCGCACCCTGCGCGGCATGCGCCCGCTGGCGGTGCTGCCGGACAACATCACCACCGACCACCTGTCGCCGTCCAACGCCATCATGCTCGACAGCGCCGCGGGTGAGTACCTGGCGAAGATGGGCCTGCCGGAAGAAGACTTCAACTCCTACGCCACCCACCGTGGCGACCACCTGACCGCCCAGCGCGCCACCTTCGCCAACCCCAAGCTATTCAACGAGATGGTGCGCAAGGACGACGGCAGCGTGAAGCAGGGTTCGCTGGCGCGCATCGAGCCGGAAGGCAAGGTGACCCGTATGTGGGAAGCCATCGAAACCTACATGCAGCGCAAGCAGCCGTTGATCATCGTCGCCGGTGCCGACTACGGCCAGGGTTCGTCCCGTGACTGGGCGGCCAAGGGCGTGCGCCTGGCGGGGGTCGAGGCGATCGTCGCCGAAGGCTTCGAGCGTATCCACCGCACCAACCTGGTGGGCATGGGTGTGCTGCCGTTGGAGTTCAAGCCAGGCACCGACCGCAAGACCCTGGGGCTCGATGGTAGCGAGGTCTATGACGTGCTCGGTGAGCGCAAGCCACGCGCCACGCTGACCCTGGTGGTCACGCGGCGCAATGGTGAGCGTGTCGAGGTGCCGGTGACCTGCCGCCTGGATACCGCCGAAGAAGTGTCGATCTACGAGGCGGGCGGGGTGCTGCAGCGCTTTGCCCAGGACTTCCTGGAAGGCACGGCCTAACAGGAGCAGCATGGCCCCTGTGGGAGCGGGTTTACCCGCGAATGCGTCGGCAGGATCAACATCATTGCTTGATCAAACGCCTTCGCGGGTAAACCCGCTCCCACAGGGTGTCGTGCAAGACAGGAATTGACCATGACACATGTACCGCAAATCAGAATCCCCGCCACCTACATCCGTGGCGGCACCAGCAAAGGCGTGTTCTTCCGCCTGCAGGACCTGCCCGAACAGGCGCAGATCCCAGGCCCCGCCCGCGATGCCCTGCTGCTGCGGGTGATCGGCAGCCCCGACCCCTACGGCAAGCAGATCGACGGCATGGGCGGCGCGACGTCCAGCACCAGCAAGAGCGTGATCCTGTCGAAAAGCATCAAGCCCGGCCATGATGTCGACTACCTGTTCGGCCAGGTGTCGATCGACAAGGCCTTCGTCGACTGGAGCGGCAACTGCGGCAACCTCTCGGCTGCGGTCGGTTCGTTCGCCATCAGCGGCGGCCTGGTCGACCCCGCGCGGGTGCCACGCAACGGTGTCGCCACCGTGCGCATCTGGCAGGCCAACATCGGCAAGACCATCATCGCCCATGTGCCGATCACCGAGGGTGAGGTACAGGAAACCGGCGATTTCGAACTCGACGGCGTGACCTTCCCGGCCGCCGAGGTGCAGCTGGAGTTCCTCGACCCGGCCGCCGACGAGGACGGTGACGGCGGGGCGATGTTCCCCACCGGCAATCTGGTCGACGACCTTGAAGTACCGGGTGTCGGCACCTTCAAGGCAACCCTGATCAACGCCGGCATCCCGACCATCTTCATCAATGCCGCCGACCTCGATTACACCGGCACCGAACTTCAGGACGCGATCAACGGTGACGTCGCTGCACTGGCGCGGTTCGAGACCATTCGCGCCCACGGCGCGGTGCGCATGGGGCTGATCGAGCATATCGACCAGGCTGCCGGGCGTCAGCACACCCCCAAGGTCGCGTTCGTCGCGCCGCCAACCACCTACACTGCTTCCAGCGGCAAAGTGGTCAATGCGGGCGATGTCGATTTGCTGGTGCGCGCCCTGTCCATGGGCAAGTTGCACCACGCCATGATGGGCACCGCGGCGGTTGCCATTGGCACGGCAGCGGCGATCCCCGGGACCCTGGTCAACCTTGCCGCAGGCGGTGGCGAACGAAGTGCGGTGCGCTTCGGTCATCCGTCCGGGACATTGCGCGTGGGAGCACAAGCCCGCCAGGTGGACGGGCAATGGACCGTGACCAAAGCAATCATGAGCCGCAGTGCTCGGGTGCTGATGGAGGGCTGGGTGCGCGTGCCTGGCGACAGCTTCTAACGCACCAATGGCGCTCGGCTTTCGTTGAGCGGGGCCGCGTTGCGGCCCATCGCCGGCAAGCCGGCTCCCACAGAGACTGAATTCTCCTTGTGGGAGCCGGCTTGCCGGCGATGGGCTGCAAAGCAGCCCCAGTTCCAAAGGAGCCGCAAATGAGCGCCAACGCTGATCTGAACACCCGCCCCGACTACGACCAGGTCCTGCAGACCCTCGCCGACTACGTGCTCGGTTACCGCGTCGAATCCCCCGAAGCCCTGGATACCGCCCGCCACTGCCTGATGGACACCCTTGGCTGCGGCCTGCTGGCGCTGCGTTTCCCCGAATGCACCAAGCTGCTCGGCCCGCTGGTCGAAGGCACGGTGGTGCCCAATGGCGCCCGCGTGCCCGGCACCGCCTACCGCCTCGACCCGGTCAAAGCCGCCTGGGACATTGGCTGCATTGTCCGCTGGCTGGACTACAACGACACCTGGCTGGCCGCCGAATGGGCCCATCCCTCGGACAACCTGGGCGGCATTCTCGCGGTCACCGATCATCTGTCGCAGAAGCGCGTGGCCGGTGGCGAAGCACCGCTGACCATGCGCGAGGTACTCGAGGCCATGGTCATGGCCCACGAGATCCAGGGCGTGCTGGCGCTGGAAAACGCCTTCAACCGGGTCGGCCTGGATCATGTGCTGCTGGTCAAGGTCGCCTCGACGGCAGTGTGCGCCAAGCTGATGGGCGCCAACCGCGATCAACTGCTGTCGGCCTTGTCCCATGCCTTCGTCGATGGTCAGGCCCTGCGCACTTACCGCCATGCGCCTAACGCCGGCTCGCGCAAGTCGTGGGCGGCGGGGGATGCCTCCAGTCGGGGCGTGCGACTGGCCGATATCGCCCTGCGCGGTGAAATGGGCATTCCCGGTGTGCTCAGTGCTGCGCAGTGGGGCTTTTATGATGTTTCGTTCAGCCACAGCAACAAGGACCTGGCCCTCAAGCAAGAGGCCCAGCGCGAATTGCGCCTGCCGCAGCCCTTTGGCAGTTACGTCATGGAAAATATCCTGTTCAAGGTCAGCTTCCCCGCCGAGTTCCATGCCCAGACTGCCTGCGAGGCGGCGGTGATGCTGCATCGGCAGGTGCGCAACCGCCTGCACGAAGTCGACCGCATCGTCATCGCCACCAACGAGTCGGCGATCCGCATCATTTCCAAGGAAGGCCCGCTGGCCAACGCCGCCGATCGTGACCATTGCCTGCAATACATGACCGCTGTGCCGCTGATCTTCGGCGACCTGGTGGCCGAGCACTATGAAGACAGCTTCCACGCCGCCCACCCGAGCATCGACCGCTTGCGCGAGAAGATGGAGGTGGTCGAGGAGCCGCGTTTCAGCCGCGAGTACCTGGAGGCGGACAAGCGCTCGATCGCCAATGCCGTGCAGGTGTTCTTCAAGGACGGCACCCACACCGAGCAGGTGGTGGTGGAGTACCCGATCGGCCATCGGCGCCGGCGGGAGGAGGGGTTGCCGTTGCTGGAGGCCAAGTTCAGGGCCAACCTGGCGACGCGGTTCGTGCGTCAGCGCTGTGAGGAGATTGTGGCGTTGTGCAAGGACCAGGTGAGGCTGGAGGCCATGCCCGTGCACAGGTTTGTCGATCTGTTCGTGATTTGATGTTGCCTGTACTGGCCTCATCGCGGGGCAAGCCCGCTCCCACGTCAATGCGCTGGCGTTGGCATCGTGGGAGCGGGCTTGCCCCGCGATGAGGGCAGTTGCTCCAACAAAAAAGCCCCGGCATCGCTGCCGGGGCTTCTTCTTACCGCTTGTAACTTACCACTTGCAGCTGCTTACGCCTGAACCACCGGGATCTTGGCGTTGGCGGCCGCTTCGCGGAACTCGGCGATCTGGTCGAAGCTCAGGTAGCGGTAGACGTCGGCAGCCATGCTGTCGATGTCCTTGGCGTACTGCATGTACTCTTCGACGGTCGGCAGCTTGCCGATGATCGAAGCGACAGCAGCCAGCTCGGCCGATGCCAGGTACACGTTGGTGGCGTCGCCCAGACGGTTCGGGAAGTTGCGGGTCGAGGTGGAGACCACGGTCGAACCGGTCTGCACACGTGCCTGGTTACCCATGCACAGCGAGCAGCCTGGCATTTCCATGCGCGCACCGGCCTTGCCGTAGATGCCGTAGTAGCCTTCTTCGGTCAGCTGGTGAGCGTCCATCTTGGTTGGCGGAGCCAGCCACAGACGGGTAGGGATACCGCCCTTGACCTTGTCCAGCAGCTTGCCGGCAGCGCGGAAGTGACCGATGTTGGTCATGCACGAACCGATGAACACTTCGTCGATCTTCTCGCCCTGTACCGAAGACAGCAGGCGGGCATCGTCCGGGTCGTTCGGCGCGCAGAGCACAGGCTCTTTGACGTCGGCCAGGTCGATCTCGATGATCTCGGCGTACTCTGCGTCTTTGTCAGCCGACAGCAGCTCAGGCTTGGCCAGCCAGGCTTCCATGGCCTGGGCGCGACGCTCCAGGGTGCGGGCATCGCCGTAGCCTTCGCCGATCATCCAGCGCAGCAGGGTGATGTTGGACTGCAGGTACTCGGCAACGGCCTTCTCTGGCAGCTTGATGGTGCAGCCGGCAGCGGAACGCTCGGCCGAGGCGTCGGACAGTTCGAACGCTTGCTCGACGGTCAGTTCGTCCAGGCCTTCGATTTCCAGGATGCGGCCGGAGAAGGCGTTTTTCTTGCCCTTCTTCTCGACGGTCAGCAGGCCTTTCTGGATGGCGTAGTAAGGGATGGCATGGACCAGGTCACGCAGGGTGATGCCAGGCTGCAGCTTGCCCTTGAAGCGCACCAGGATCGACTCTGGCATGTCCAGCGGCATGACGCCGGTGGCGGCGGCGAAGGCCACCAGGCCGGAACCGGCCGGGAACGAGATGCCGATCGGGAAGCGGGTGTGCGAGTCGCCACCGGTGCCGACGGTGTCAGGCATCAGCATGCGGTTCAGCCAGCTGTGGATGATGCCGTCGCCTGGGCGCAGCGACACGCCGCCACGGGTGCGGATGAAGTCTGGCAGGGTGTGGTGGGTGGTGACGTCGATCGGCTTCGGATACGCAGCGGTGTGGCAGAACGACTGCATGACCAGGTCGGCGGAGAAGCCCAGGCACGCCAGGTCTTTCAGCTCGTCGCGGGTCATCGGGCCAGTGGTGTCCTGGGAACCGACGGTGGTCATCTTCGGCTCGCAGTAGGCACCTGGGCGCACGCCCTGGCCTTCCGGCAGACCGCAGGCACGGCCGACCATCTTCTGCGCCAGGGTGAAGCCCTTGGTCGAAGCGGCAGGTTGCTCTGGCTTCTTGAACAGGTCGGAAGCACCCAGGCCCAGTTCGGCGCGGGCTTTCTCGGTCAGGCCACGGCCGACGATCAGCGGGATACGGCCGCCAGCGCGGACTTCATCGAGCAGCACTTCGGTTTTCAGCTCGAAGCTGGTGACCAGCTCGTCGCTGCCGTTGCGGCGCACTTCGCCCTTGAACGGGTAGACGTCGATGACGTCGCCCATGGCCAGGTTGGTGCAGTCGAATTCGATCGGCAGGGCGCCGGCGTCTTCCATGGTGTTGTAGAAGATCGGGGCGATCTTGGTGCCGAAGCAGAAGCCGCCAGCGCGCTTGTTCGGAACGTACGGGATGTCGTCGCCGAAGAACCACAGCACCGAGTTGGTGGCGGATTTACGCGAGGAACCGGTACCGACCACGTCACCGACGTAGGCAACCGGGTGGCCTTTGGCCTTGACCGCTTCGATCTGGGCCAGCGGGCCGACCGAACCAGGCTGCTTGGGCTCGATGCCGTCGCGGGCCATCTTCAGCATGGCCAGGGCGTGCAGCGGGATGTCAGGGCGCGACCAGGCGTCCGGGGCAGGGGACAGGTCATCGGTGTTGGTTTCGCCAGGCACCTTGAACACGGTCAGGGTGTACTTGTCGGCGATGGCCGGACGCGAGGTGAACCACTCGCCGGCAGCCCAGGATTCCAGCACGGCCTTGGCGTGGACGTTGCCCGCCTTGGCTTTTTCGGCCACGTCGTGGAAGGCGTCGAACATCAGCAGGGTGTGCTTGAGCTGTTCGGCCGCGACGGCGCCCAGTTCGGCGTCATCCAGCAGCGCTACCAGCGTTTCGATGTTGTAGCCGCCCTGCATGGTGCCCAGCAGCTCGACAGCGCGCTTGCGGTCGAGCAGTGGCGACTTGGCTTCGCCCTTGGCGATGGCGGAGAGGAAAGCGGCCTTGACGTAGGCGGCTTCGTCCACCCCTGGCGGAACGCGGTTGGTGATCAGGTCTACGAGGAAGGCTTCTTCGCCGGCCGGCGGGTTTTTCAGCAGCTCGACCAGGCCTGCGGTTTGTTCGGCGTTCAGCGGCTGGGGCACGATACCCAGAGCGGCACGCTCTTCGATGTGTTTGCGGTAGGCTTCAAGCACAGTTATTACCCTCATCAGTGGTCCCTAAAGGGAGTCCGGGACGCTCATCCAGCATTCAATGCACCCATGCGCAGCGCCGACTTTTTGAGTCGCACCGCCAGGGTCGCAAAGAATCCTTACAGAAGCTGCTTTCAAAGTTTTACGCCTGTAGAACGGGAGGCTGATGAGGGCTGGCACGGGCATGCGAGGGGTGCATGGCCCGGGCCAACGCCGTTCTACCGGATCAACTGTGCTCGTGACGCTTTGAAAACAGCTTCCAACGGACATTGTTGCCTTGAAAAGGCGGAGTGATTCTACGGCAAAAAATGCCCGAAGGTAAGGCGGCAAAGATGACTTTAACCAGTGACCCTGGTTAGACAAAGGGCTAACATGAGCCGGTGTTCCGCCCTCAAGCTGTTGTTTTCCAATGACCAACCAGTCCATCAAGACCCCTTGCGTCGGCCTCTGCTCCACGGTGTATGGAGATCTGGTATGCCGTGGCTGCAAGCGTTTCCACCACGAAGTGATCCACTGGAACGGCTACGACGACGAGCAGAAACGCGCCGTGTGGCTGCGCCTGGAGCAACTGCTGGTGCAGGTGATGATGGCCAAGCTGGAAGTGTTCGACAAAGGCCTGCTGCGCCAGCAACTGGAGCAGCGCTCGATCCGCTTTGTCGTGCAGCAGTCGGAATATTGCTGGGCTTACCAGCTGATCGCCCGGGGCGCGCGGATGATCCGCGATCTCGAGGCGTATGGAATGGTGTTGTTGCCGGAGTTCCGCGATTGGGACTTGCCGCAACTGCGCGATGCCATCGATCGCGAGTTCTTCTTGCTGTCCGAGGCGCATTACCAGCGCTACATCGCGCCGAGTTTTCTGCGTGATGCCCTGGATCGCGGTCAGGGCTAAAGCTCTCGGGTGATGCTGCTGGCCTCTTCGCGGGTAAACCCGCTCCCACAGATGCACCACAGTCTTTGAAATCTGTGTCGAACCTGTGGGAGCGGGTTTACCCGCGAAGGGGCTGGTGAAGATTGCGGATCAGTCGCCGGTGTACTCGCAGCCGCTGGTGCAGGTCTCGTGAATACGCACTTTCGACAACTCCGGCAGCAGTGGCTTGACCTGCTCCCAGATCCACTTGGCGAGCACTTCGCTGGTGGGGTTTTCCAGGCCGGGAATGTCGTTCAGGTAGTTGTGGTCCAACTGTTCGTAGATCGGCTTGAAGATCGCCTTGATCTCGGAAAAATCGCGGATCCAGCCGGTGTGCGGGTCGAGCGGGCCGGTCAGGTGCAGGCCGACCTTGAACGAGTGGCCATGCAGGCGGCCGCATTTGTGCCCGGCGGGAACGTTGGGCAGGCGGTGGGCCGATTCGAAAGTAAATTCCTTGAAGATTTCCAAGATGTCAGGACTCTGTGTGTATCAATGATGGGCGCAGTCTACCAGCATGCCCGCTACAAGGCTTGCAACCGATCCTGCAACTGCCCGGTGGCGATCAGCTCCAGCAGCTCATCCCCCAGCCGCTGGCTTTCGGCGATGGCGGTGTACCAGTAACGCTTGCGCGTCGGCGCATCACCCATGAAGCGCTTGAAGTCGTTGCGGTCGGGCAGCTTGCCGTAGGGCAGGGCGGCCAGGTACTGCGGCGACGGGGTTATCAGCAGCACGTTCTGCAGGCGCGTGGCGTCACCCTTGCGCCACGGCAGGGCCTTGTCGAACCAGCCGGGCACCACCTTGTCGGTGAAGTGCGGGTAGAGCACCAGGTCGTCGCCCTGGTAGGGCAGGTCCAGGTGATAGTCGAGCAGGCCGCCGTCGCGGTAGGTGCCGGTGCCGGCACCGGGGATGTCGCGCACGCCCTCCATGACCATGGGGATCGAGCCCGAGGCGAGCAGGGCCTGGCGCAAGTTGGCCAGGTTCAGCGGCAGGCAGCGCGAAGGGAAGTCGGTGAGTGCGTCCAGCGGTGGCGCGGCGCGCTGGTCGTGCAGAATCACTCGTTCGAAATGCCGGCCCAGGCGTGCGCGCCCCAGCAGGTTGCTGGCGATCACCGAAGACAACCCCAGGCCCAGGCGGCCACGGTGGTCGTGGGCGAGTTGGCCGTGGCTCTTCACCACCAGGATGTTCAGGCGGTAGTGCGGGTTGCCGAGAATCTGCTCGTCGCGGCCCAGCAGCAGGTCGTCGAGCATGCGCTGGCTGCTCTGGCTGATCTGCCTGGGGGTGACGCCTTTGGCGAAGTCCTGCTCGGTGTACAGCTCGCCCAGGCGGCGGATGCCGGCCACCGGGTCGTCGAGGCAGGCGCTGGCGAAGCGCCAGGAACCGATCGAGGCACCGATCAGTGCGCGCTGGCGCGGGGCGGTAGGTAGCCATTCACCGAACAGCGCCAGGTCCAGGCCCTGGATGCCCAAAGGCTTGGGCCCGCCGGCGGCGCCGGGCAGCACACCGACATCGGCCGCCTGCAGGCCGCGTTCGCGGATCTGCCGCAGGGCGCGTTGGCCGGCCTTGAAGGTCAGGGCGGGGTACTTGATGTGGATGGCGGTCATGGTGGGCCCTTTGGGTAGCGCAGGCCAGGCAGTATAAAGGCAGATGGCCCCATCGCGGGGCAAGCCCGCTCCCACGCGCAGTGACGTGGGAGCGGGCTTGCCCGCGATGGGGCCGGTACAGGCTGCCTTCCCATCTGCGCTATCATGCGGCCAGCTGTTTTCAGGTTGGATTAAGGACCCCCGGTTAGTCTTGTTTGCGTAGACAACTTGCTCATCCCAAGGAGAGACCCCCATGAAAACCCTGACTGCCCTGTTCACCGCCGCCGCCCTTGCATTGGGTGCCAACGCCGCCTTCGCCAAGGACGTGCAGCCCGATGAAGTGGTCAAGCTGGTGAACGCCAAGACCATCAAGTCGCTGGACGAACTCAAGGCCGCCGCCGTGGCCAAGCACCCCGGCGCCACCGTCACCGACTCCGAGCTCGAAGACGAATACGGCCGCTACATCTACAAGGTCGAACTGCGTGATGCGCAGAACGTCGAATGGGACGTCGACCTGGACGCCAAGACCGGTGAAGTGCTGAAGGACGCGCGGGACAATTGATGAACGCATTACCGCAGGCGGCGCGCTGCCTGGCCCTGGCCTTGCTCGGCATGTGCTCGCTGGCCGCCGCCCGCGACCTGGATCAGGACGAGGCCCTGGCGCTGCGCCAGCAGGGCATCATCCTGCCTTTCGAGCGATTGCTCGAGACCGCCCTGGGGCGTTACCCCGGGGCGCGTCTGCTGGAGGCGGAGCTGGAAGAGAAGCACGGCCGCTACGAATACGAAGTCGAGTTGCTGACCCCCCAGGGCGTGGTGCGCGAGATCAAGCTCGATGCCCGCTCCGGCGAGCTGCTCAAAGACGAGGAAGATGACTGAATGCGCCTGTTGCTGGTCGAAGACAACGTGCCCCTGGCCGATGAACTGATTGCCGCCCTGCAGCGCCAGGGTTATGCGGTGGACTGGCTGGCCGATGGCCGCGACGCGGTGTACCAGGGTCAGAGCGAGCCCTACGACCTGATCATCCTTGACCTCGGCTTGCCGGGGTTGCCTGGGCTTGACGTGCTGGCGCAATGGCGCGGGGCCAACCTCGCCACCCCGGTGCTGATCCTCACGGCGCGCGGCTCCTGGGCCGAGCGAATCGAAGGCCTCAAGGCCGGTGCCGACGACTATCTGAGCAAACCCTTCCATCCCGAGGAGCTGCAACTGCGCATCCAGGCGCTGCTGCGCCGCGCCAAGGGCCTGGCCAACCAGCCGAAGCTGGAAGCCGCCGGCCTGCACCTGGATGAATCGCGCCAGTGCGTCAGCCGCGAAGGTGTCGACGTCCAGCTGACCGCCGCCGAGTTCCGCCTGCTGCGCTATTTCATGCTGCACCCGGGCCAGGTGCTGTCCAAGAGCCACCTGGCCGAGCACCTCTACGATGGCGAGACCGAGCGTGACTCCAACGTCCTTGAAGTGCACGTCAACCACTTGCGCCGCAAGCTCGGGCGCAGCGTGATCGAGACCCGCCGCGGCCAGGGTTATGTGTACGCCGGGAGTGGCGCGTGAAGTCGATCCAGGGGCGCTTGAGCCTGGGGCTGGTGGCGGTGCTGGTGGTGGTGGGCCTGGCGTTTGCGCAACTCACGCTGTGGCTGTTCGAGGCCGGCCTGCAGCGTTATCTGGAAACCGGCCTGCGCAAAGAAAGCGAGAACCTGCTGGTGGCGCTGGTGCGTGGGCCGTCCGGCCTGCAACTGGACGAGCGGCGCATATCGGCGGCCTACCAGCGCCCCTTCTCGGGCTACTACTTCCGTATCGATTTCGACCAGGGCACCTGGCGCTCGCGCTCGCTCTGGGACCTGGACATGCCCAAGCCGGCCAGGCCCGGGCTGGACGACGGCCATGAACTGGGCCCCGAGGGCCAGCAACTGCTGGCCTATCGCGGCGACTACCGGCGCCTGGGCCAGGACATCTCGATCAGTGTGGCCCAGGACTATTCGCCAGTGCGCGAGGGTTTTCGCCGCATGCAGCAGATCGGCCTGGGCATGGGCCTGGTGGCGTTGTTGCTGGTGCTGGTGTTGCAGCGCATCACCGTGACCCGCTCGCTGCGTCCGCTGGAGCGCGCCCGCCAGCAGATCGCCCAGTTGCAGCAGGGCCAGCGCTCGCAGCTGGATGCCCAGGTGCCCAGCGAATTGCAGCCCTTGGTGGATCAGATCAACCACCTGCTCAATCACACCGAAGACAGCCTGCGCCGCTCGCGCAATGCCCTGGGCAACCTGGGGCATGCGCTGAAGACGCCGCTGGCGGTGCTGCTCAGCCTGGCCGCCAGCGAGCGCCTGCAGGCACTGCCCGAGGTGCGCGCGCAGATGCGCGAGCAACTGCAGCAGATCCAGCAGCGCCTGGCCCGGGAGCTCAACCGTGCGCGCCTGGCCGGGGATGCGCTGCCCGGCGCGCAGTTCGACTGCGATGCCGAGCTGCCGGGGTTGCTGGCTACCTTGGCGATGATCCATGGCGAAGGGCTGTTGCTGGAACGCGACGTACCGCCCGGGCTGTTGTTGCCGTGGGATCGCGAAGACCTGCTTGAGCTGCTCGGCAACTTGCTGGACAACGCCTGCAAATGGGCTGACAGCGAGGTGCGCGTGGGCATGGCGGCGACCGAAGAGGGTTATCAGTTGTGGGTCGACGACGATGGCCCCGGCATTCCCGAGTCGCAGCGCCTGCAAGTGCTCGAGCGCGGCTCGCGGTTGGACGAGCAGGTCGATGGGCACGGCCTGGGGCTGGGTATCGTGCGCGATATCGTCGACGCCTGGGGCGGGCGCATCGCCTTGCTGCAAAGCCCGCAGGGCGGGTTGCGGGTGAGTATCGAGTTGCCGCGCAAAAGTCGTTGATCGCCATCGCGGGGTGTCCCGCGATAGGCGTGGGAGCGGGCTTGCCCCGCGATGAGGACCAGATCAACCCTGCAAAAAAATTGCAGTACAGCCGCAGTTTTTTGAATTGGCAGGCTTACCTGCCCTCCCGGCACAATCCCCCCACGAAACCCTCCGGTTTCCATCTCTCCACGGACGGAGCCCCTTGCGTTATTGCCTTTGCAATACCGGGCCCAGGTGCGTTTGCGCTGGGCTTTCTTTTCCAATCAAAAAAACACGACGCCACTACTTCGATGCCTGCCTCTCGCCCCGAAACCCGTCTGCGGCGCCTGCTCCCGGCGCCCCTGAACATCCCCCCCAAAGAATGGCTGCGCGCAGGCCTTGGCGCGCTGCTCGGCCTGTTCCTCGCCGGCTACCTGTGCAGCCTGGCCTACGGTCCGTCGATTGCCTTGCACCTGCTTGGCCCGTTGGCGGCCTCGGCGGTGCTGGTGTTCGCCGTGCATTCCGGACCGCTGGCCCAGCCGTGGCCAGTGCTGGGCAGCTACGCGCTGGCCGGCGCCGTGGGCCTGGCCATGCGCCACGGCTTCGGCGACGGGTTGTGGGTGGCGGCAGCCGCGCTGGCGGTTGCCACCCTGGTGATGTGCCTGCTGCGCTGCCTGCACCCGCCGGGTGGCGGCGTGGCAGTCAGTGCCGTGCTGGCCGACCCGGGGCTGGTGGCGATGGGCGACCACCTGCTCGAACCGGTGCTGCTCAATGCGCTGGTCCTGGTCGCTGTCGCGGTGCTCTACAACCGCCTCACCGGCGTGCGATACCCCAAGGGCGCCGCGCCGCGCAAAGACCTGCACCACACCCATGACCCGCTGCCCAGCGCGCGCGTAGGCATCAACGCCGACGACCTGGACCAGGCCCTGGAAGGCATCGGCGAGTTCGTCGACGTGACCCGCGACGAGCTGGAGCGGATCATCCTGGCCACCGAGCAGCATGCCTTGCAACGCAGCCTTGGCGGTGTCACCGCAGGCTCGGTGATGTCCCGCGATGTGCAGTCGGCCACGCCGCGCACCAGCCTCGAACAGGCCTGGAAGATGCTCGCCAGCCACCACCTGAAAACCTTGCCGGTGCTGGACAACGGCCGCCTGGTGGGCATCGTCAGCCTCAGCGACCTGGTCGGCCCGGCCATGGCGCGCGGGCGTTTCAGTTGGCGTCGCATGTTCCGCCGCAACACGGTGCGCCTGGAGCAGGTAATGAGCCGGCGAGTGGTCAGTGTGAGCAGTCAGCACCCGTTGGAGCGCCTGTTACCACTGCTCGGCGAGCAGGGCCTGCACTGCCTGCCGGTGCTCGACGGCGACAGCCTGGTGGGGGTCATCACCCAGACCGACCTGATCGCCGGCCTCAAGCGGCACCTGCTGACGGCGGCCGCCCAGGGCTCAGATCAGCGGGTCCCAGCGCTGTGACCAGTCGCTTTCGCCGGCGGCCACCAGCCGGCGCAACACCGCGAAGGACTGCTGCAGGGCCTCGCTGTCGCGTTCGCGGGCGTACACCAGGAAGGTCGGGTAGGTGAACTCCGGCGCTTCGGGCACCCGCTCGAACACCCCGCTTTGCAGGTAGGCCTGCACCACCCGGGTGCGGAAGTAGCCGCTGCCGCCCTGGTCGAGGATGAACTGCAGGGCCAGCGGCCCAAGGTTGAAGCTCAGCGCCGGGCGTGACAGCTCGGGCAGGGCGGCGTCGTGCTGGCGGCGGAAGGCCTCGCCCCAGTCGATGTAGATGTACGGCTCGGGCCGGTCCACCCGGCGTACGCGGATCAGTTTCTCCTCCATCAACTGCTCCACCTGCAGGCCTGGGCCGTAGGTCGGCTGGTACACCAGCGCGGCGTCCAGCAGGCCCATCTCCACCTTGCGCAACAGCGACTCACCGTCGCTGACTTCGCTGCGGATTGCGTGGCCTTGCAGTTCGCGGTGCAGCGCGCTGACCCAGTCGAGCATCATCGGGTTGCCCAGGCTCACCTCGCCGCCCACATGCAGCACCTGCTGGCAGCCCTGGGGCAGCGGCAGGTCGCGGCGCGCGGCTTCCCAGGTCTGCACCAGCTGGTTGGCATAGCTGACGAAGGCCTCGCCGTCACTGGTCAGGCTGGCGCCGTTGCGGCTGCGCACGAACAACTGGCAGCCCAGTAGCCGTTCCAGCCGTTGCACGCGCGCGGTGATGGCCGTCTGCGAAACGAACAGGCGCTCGGCGGCGGCGACCAGGCTGCCGCAACGCACGATTTCCAGGAAGGTTCGGGCCTGATCGATGTCCATGTTGCTGCTCTGTGGCGGAAAGGGCGCCTAGTCTAGAGGCTTTGCACCGAAATAGGGCGTTATAGGGCCCGGCGAGTAACATCAGCCTTCGGGAATCGCCACCCGCGTGCTGGCCTTCACCTCGCGCAGCGCCAGGCTCGACTGGATAGAGGCGATCCCCAACTGCCGGCGCAGCACCTGTTCGATGAATTCACTGTAGCTGTCCAGGTCCTCGGCCAGCACTTGCAGCAGGTAATCGGCATCACCAGTGATCTTGTGGCAGGCGACCACCTCGGGCAGCGCGCGCACCACCGCCTCGAAGTCGTCCGGCGCCTTGTCGCCGTGGCTGGCGAAACGTACCTGGACGAAGGCAAGGATCTCCAGGCCCAGCAGGCGGCGGTCGAGGTTGGCCTGGTAGTCGCGGATCACGCCTTCTTCTTCCAGGCGTCGGCGCCTGCGCCAGCAGGGCGTGACGCTGAGCGACAGGCGCTCGCTCAGCTCGGCGTTGGACAGGCTGGCGTCGGCCTGCAACAGGGCGAGCAGGGCACGGTCGGTATCGTCGAGGGCCACGTGCTTGGATAATTTTTTCGCCATGGGTGCCAGTCCTGAAATAACAGACTCGAAAAGCTAGCATTACGAGTCGATAAAGCAAAGAACACCCAGCGATGACGCAATAGCCTAGTGGTCAATCAACCACCACACAGGCTTCGCCAGCATGTTGACCGTCTTCAGCGCCAACCACCGCCTGCACCATGGCACCGAACTCAAGGATGGCGTGCTCAAGCCATCGTTCGAACAACCCAGCCGCGCCGACACCGTGTACGACCGGGTGCGCACGGTCGGCCTGGGCGATATCGTCTCGCCACAGGCGTTCGACCGCGCCTGCTACGTCAAGGCCCACAGCGAGCGTTACGTGCACTTCCTGGAAACGGCCTGGCAGCAGTGGACCGCCCTGGGCCGCAGCCACGACGCGTTGCCATTGGTGTGGCCGGTACGCGACCTGGCCGGCGAGCGGGTGCCTCGGCATATCGATGGCCAGCTCGGCTTCTTCGCCATGGACGCCGGCGCGCCGATCACCGCCACCACCTGGCAGGCGGTGAAGACCAGCGCCGACCTGGCCCTGACGGGGCTTGAACTGCTCGACCAGGGCCAGCAGGCCGCCTTCGCCCTGTGCCGCCCGCCGGGGCATCACGCCGCCCGCGAGTACATGGGCGGTTACTGCTACCTGAACAACGCCGCCATTGCCGCCGAGCATGCCTTGACCCGTGGGGCGGCCAAGGTGGCGGTACTGGACGTCGACTTCCACCACGGCAACGGCACCCAGACCATCTTCTACGACCGCCCGGACGTGCTGTTCGTCTCGCTGCACGGCGAGCCGGCGGACTCCTACCCCTACTTCAGCGGCTACGCCGACGAGCTTGGCGCCGGCGCGGGCGAGGGCTTCAACCTCAATCTGCCGCTGCCCAAGGGCACGCGCTGGGCGGCTTACCAGCAGGCCCTGGAGCAGGCCTGTGCGCGCCTGCGCCGCCATGCGCCTGAGGTGCTGGTGGTATCGCTGGGCGTGGACACCTTCAAGGACGACCCGATCAGCCACTTCCAGCTCGACAGCCCGGACTACCTGGCCATGGGCCGGATGATCGCCGCCGTGGGCGTGCCGACCCTGTTCGTCATGGAGGGCGGCTACATGGTCGATGAGATCGGCATCAATGCGGTGAACGTGCTGATCGGGTTCGAAGAAGCCCGCGGCTGATCCAAAGGCCCCATCGCGGGGCAAGCCCGCTCCCACGGTGTGAACGTGGGAGCGGGCTTGCCCCGCGATGAGGGCGTTGAAGACACAAAAAATCCTGCCTCGAAAACACCAACAACAAACCCAGAGGTTTCCCCATGCAGCCTGATTCCTCGGCAGCCCCAAGCGGCCGCCACCTGCAACGCACCCTGAGCAACCGCCATATCCAGCTGATCGCCCTCGGTGGCGCTATCGGCACCGGCCTGTTCATGGGTTCGGGCAAGGTCATCGCCTTGTCCGGCACCTCGATCCTGCTGGTCTACATGATCATCGGTTTCTTCCTGTTCTTCGTCATGCGCGCCATGGGCGAGCTGCTGCTGTCAGACCTCAACTTCAAGTCGTTCGCCGACTTCGCCGGCGCCTACATCGGCCCGCGCGCGGCGTTTTTCCTCGGCTGGTCGTACTGGCTCAGCTGGAGCGTGGCAGTGGTCGGCGATGCGGTGGTGGTCGGTGGCTTCTTCCAGTACTGGTTCCCCGGGGCGCCGGCCTGGGCGCCTGCACTGGCGATGCTGGTCACCCTGTTCACCCTCAATGTGCTGACGGTGAAAGCCTTCGGCGAGGTCGAGTTCTGGTTCGCGATCATCAAGATCATTGCCGTGCTGGCACTGATCGCCGTGAGCCTGGTGCTGATTGCCACGGCGTTCGTGTCGCCCACCGGGGTGACCGCTTCGCTGTCGCACCTGGTGCAGCCGGAAGCGGCGTTTCCCCATGGGCTCAGTGGCTTCTTCGCGGGCTTCCAGATCGCCATCTTCTCGTTCGCCGGCACGGAGCTGATCGGCACCACCGCCGCCGAAACCCGCGACCCGCGGCGCAGCCTGCCCAAGGCGATCAACGCGATCCCGGTGCGCATCATCCTGTTCTATGTGGTGGCCCTGGCCTGCATCATTGCCGTGACCTCGTGGGCCAAGGTCGCGCCCAACCGCAGCCCGTTCGTCGAGCTGTTCCTGCTGGCCGGCTTCCCGGCGGCGGCGGGCATCGTCAATTTCGTGGTGCTGACCTCGGCCGCCTCGTCGGCCAACAGCGGCGTGTTTTCCACCAGCCGCATGCTGTTCGGCCTGGCCGAACGCAGCCAGGCGCCCGGTGTGTTTCGGCGCCTGTCGGGCAACAGCGTGCCGCTGGCCAGCCTGGGCTTCTCGTGCCTGTTGATGCTGCTGGGGGTGCTGCTGCTGTTCATCTTCCCCGAGGTGATGACGGTGTTCACCCTGGTGTCGAGCCTGTCGGCGGTGCTGGTGATCTACACCTGGTCGACCATCCTGGTGGCCTACCTGGGCTACCGCCGGCGCCACCCCGAGCGCCACGCCCGGGCCAGCTTCCGCCTGCCCGGCGGGGTGCCGATGGCCTGGCTGAGCCTGGCGTTTTTGCTGTTCGTGCTGGTGCTGCTGGCACTGCAGCCGGACACCCGCATGGCGCTGTACGCGATGCCGCTGTGGTTCGCCGGCCTGGCCATCGCCTACCGGCGCCTGGCCGGGCGCGGGCAGGGCCTGCCAGCCGCCCAGTCAACCCTCTGAACCCTGGCGCCACGTGCCGGCGTAGCCTGCTGCAAATCTGCATAAGGGTTGCGACTTTAGTCCGGTGGCGGGCACGTGGCGCCGGTCCATACTCAAGGTTCGCCCTTCAATAACAACAAGTACCGGGTTGCGAACCAATGACCTATCAGCACAGTTACGCCCACTCCATCGCCGACCCCGCGGCCTTCTGGCAGGCCCAGGCCGACCAGCTGGCCTGGCAGCGCAAGCCAACCCTGACCCTGCAGCAGAACCCCGACGGTACCCACCGCTGGTTCGCCGACGGCCGCCTGAACAGCTGCCATCTGGCCCTCGACCATCAGATCGAGCTGGGCCGGGGCGAGCAGTTGGCGCTGATCTACGACTCGCCGGTGACCGGCGTGCAGCAGACCTACACCTACCTGCAACTGCGCGACGAAGTGGCGCGCCTGGCCGGCCTGCTGCGCACGCTTGGGGTGGGTAAGGGCGACGGGGTGATCATCTACATGCCGATGGTGCCGCAGGCGGCCATGGCCATGCTCGCCTGCGCACGCATTGGCGCGGTGCATTCGGTGGTGTTCGGCGGCTTTGCCGCCAACGAACTGGCGCTGCGTATCGATGATGCCCGGCCGGTGCTGTTGCTCACCGCTTCCTGCGGGCTGGAGTTCGACCGGGTGATCGAATACAAGCCGCTGGTCGACCGTGCCCTGCAACTGGCCAAGCACCAGCCCAAGCAGGTGCTGGTGCTGCAGCGCCAGCAGGCGCGTGCCGAGCTGCAGCCAGGGCGCGACCTGGACTGGCAGCAAGCGCTGGCCGGCGCAGAGCCGGTGGCCCCGGTCGAGCTGGACGCAGGCGATCCGCTGTACATCATGTATACCTCCGGCACCACCGGCAAACCCAAGGGCATCGTCCGGGAAAACGGCGGCAACGCCGTGGCCCTGTGCTACGCCATGCGCCACATCTATGGCATGCAGGCGGGCGATGTGTGGTGGGGGATTTCCGATGTGGGGTGGGTGGTTGGCCATTCGCTGATCGTCTACGGGCCCTTGATGAGTGGCTGCACCACGGTGTTCTACGAGGGCAAGCCGATCCGCACGCCCGATGCCTCGGCATACTGGCGCATCGTCGAGCAGTACAAGGTCAATGCACTGTTCTGCGCACCTACCGCCATGCGCGCGATTCGCAAGGAGGATCCGGAGGGCGAGCTGATCCGCCGTCACGACCTGGGCTCGTTGCGGCAACTGTTCCTGGCGGGCGAAAAGCTCGATTCCAGCACCCATGAATGGCTGGAGCGGGTCAGTGGCAAACCGGTGCATGACCACTGGTGGCAGACCGAGACCGGTTGGCCGGTCACCGCCCCCTGCGTGGGCCTTGAGGGCAGTGCGGCCCGGCCAGGCTCGAGCAACCGCGCGGTGCCGGGTTACCACGTGCAGGTGCTGGACGACGACGGCAAGCTACTGGGGCCGAACCAGCAGGGCGCCATCGTCATCGCCTTGCCATTGCCGCCTGGCTGCAGCCAGACGCTGTGGGGCGACCACGAGCGCTACCTGCAGGCCTACTTGCACAACTACCCGGGGTATTACCACACCGGTGACGGTGGCTACCTGGATGACGACGGTTTCGTCTACATCATGGGCCGCACCGACGATGTGATTAACGTCTCGGGCCATCGCCTGTCGACCGGCGAGATGGAGGACCTAGTGGCCCGCCACCCGGCGGTGGCCGAATGCGCCGTGATCGGTGTGCACGACGAGATCAAGGGCCAGGTACCGCTGGCGCTGGTGGTGCTCAAGGACGGGCAGGGCATCGGCGAGCTGCAGTTGCAGGGCGAACTGGTGGCCAGTGTGCGCGAGCATATCGGTGCGCTGGCCTGTTTCAACCGGGTGCGCCTGGTCAAGCGCCTGCCCAAGACCCGCTCGGGCAAGATCCTGCGTGCGGTGCTGCGCAAGATTGCCGATGGGCAGGACTATGTGCCGCCTTCGACCCTGGATGATCCGGCGGTGCTGGGGGAGATCGAGGGGGTATTGGCGGATTTGCCAAGGGCGGGGTGACGCCATCGCCGGCAAGCCGGCTCCCACACTGTGGCGTGCAATTGCCTGATTTTGTGGGAGCTGGCTTGCCAGCGATGACGCCGTTTCAGGATGCGCTGTCTGGCGGCCCCACCTGATGCAACTGCCCCAGCCGGCTGCGAGTACGCATCAGGTCGGCAATCGCGCCACCCAGGCTTTCCTGCAAGGCCCGCTGGCCGATCACCGTCAGTTGGCGGTCCTGGTCATACAGCACATCCACCAGGTTGACGAAGCGTTGCTGCGCCGCCAGCGAGCATTCGGCCAGGTCGTCCAGGCCGTCGATGATCCATTGATCGTACTGCTCGGCCAGCGCCAGGTAGTCGATCACTGCGGTGGGCTGCTCGCACAACCCGTTGAAGCTGAACATCACCCGCCGGCCATCCACCGCCAGCGCACGCAATGGCCGGTTGTTGACCTGCAGCGTGGTCGGCTGCCGGGCGGGCAGGTCTAGGCCCAGACGTTGCTCCGCATTCCCTGGCCAGACGTAACGCCCCTGGGTGAAGCACTGATGCTCGCGGTTGGCCGGCAGGCTGCGAAAATCGGTATTGCCACCCACTTCCAGCACCTGCATGCGGCTATTGATCAGGCGAATCACCGGCAGGAAGCGTTCGTGGTACAGCGGGTTGGGCAGCAGCCCCTCGGGCGCGTAGTTGGAGGTCACCAGCAGGAAGATGCCGCGTTCGAACAGGGCGTTGAACAGCCGGGTCAGCAGCATGGCGTCGCCGATGTCGTGCACGTGGAATTCATCGAAGCACAGTACCTGCACGTCACCCAGCAATTCGTCGAGGGTCGCCCCCATGGCATCGTCCAGTGCCCGATGGCGGTGCATGCCCTGGTGCAGGCGGGCGAAGAAGTCGTGAAAGTGCAGGCGCCGCTTCTGCGCCACCGGCACCGCCGCGAAGAAATTGTCGAGCAGCCAGCTCTTGCCGCGGCCAACCGAGCCATGCAGGTACAGGCTGCGCGGCTGTCCGTCGCCCTGGGCCGTCAACTGCGTGGCCATGGCCTCGATCACCCGGCACTGGCCGTCGCTCAGGGTGTAGCCGCGCTCGGCGGCCTTGTCCTGAAAGTGGGTCATCAATGCGCTGGACTGACGCTTGGCGGCGCGCAGGTACTGGTTCAGCTGCCGCATGGGTGTGGGAAGCCAGCTGGGCAATGGTCAAGTTCCTTGGGGAGTGAAGATCGGCAAGCAGCTTGCACGAGAGCGGGGATAACAGACAATCGCGATGATGAATTTGCACCCTGTTGGAGAAGAGCATCTGGCGTAATGTGAACGTTGTAAAGCTGCCTGAGTAGAAACCGGAGAAACTGTTCGAACTCAGGCAGATGCCAATGACACTATGATGTGTGAGGGTGACGGGCAATCAACCCACGGCCTCTCAGTTCGATGACGGGCTGCATGTTGTAATCCAGTGTCAACAGCGTCTTGCAGTTGGGCATGGGGGGAGTCAGCAAGCTGCCGCCGCTTCCAAATGCGGTATCAATCTGTCCGTTCGCATCCAATCGAATGATGACGGTGGGTGCATCTTGTACAGGAGACGAATGCTGAACACCTACCAGCACTCCTTGGTTGTCGGGCGTGACTGCGAACGCGACCGCACGGTCAAACTCAGAATGGTCGAACAGTCTCGCATTACCGCCGTTGAACGTTTGATCGACGGTGCCGTTCAGGTTCAGACGGAGCAAGAACCCGCTGTCTGCAATACTTCCTACGATGTAGATTGCATCGTGGGCCTGAACTGCGGAGTGGACGACGATATGAGCCTTGTCGGGATGGCCCGGCAGGCGCGTTGCCATCCATACACCCTGATCACCAAAATCGGAAATCACATTACCGTTTTTGTCCGTCGCGCCAACCCACCCTTGCACATCGTCGCCAAGGTAGCGGTACATTCCACAGTAATAGAAACCAGTATGTTCGGCGCTATTAAACCGAGCGACCACTGAGAGTGTCGACAGCAAACGACCGTCCTTTACGAAGAATCTGCGCATGCCTACTTCGTTGAACGTAGTGTCAAGGTTGCCATCCAGATCGAACTGAGCAAGGCCGGAGTTTACTGCTTGACGCAACTTGCCATCGGGGAACTGGGGTACGCTACCGGCATATCCTGCAGCGCTGTCATTGTGCTGTGCAATGCTCGGGAGACCTGGCTCTTCAGGGTAAGCGCTGAGCTTGAAACCACGGTGACCAAAATTTACGTCCTGCACGCCCGTGCCTTTGTCCAGTTGGAAAATGGCAAAGTGTTCATTGGTGCGAAGTGCAACCCCACAAGTTAGGACATCACCGTTTTCGACGAAGCATAGCCAGTCACCTCGTTCGCCTGGCATGGTGATACGGACGGTCCCTTGCAGGCCAAATCCGGTAACGATGTGACCGGCGGGGGTGTGCTTGGTGATGACCATAGAATGTTGTCCCGTATCGTCCACGGCTGCGATCGAACTATAGAAAAAACCGCCCACAAAGTAAGGAGGCCGGCTGATGATCTCATTGGGTTGATCCGGTGGAAGTGGCAGGTCGATGCGAGTCCACGCTTGTTTGTCGGTAGCCATCTCTGGGTGCTCCTGCTAAGTGAGTGCACAGTTAGCGGCAGCTATGCAAAACCGTCACCTGGCAAAGTTATCAGTTGCCAGGCAAATTCTGGGTGCTATACGTGTGCCCATGCACGCCATGCATTGCATCCCCAACATCAGGCCAGTGGCCGCGCTGTAGACCGATCACGACAAGAGCGCCCAGGGCGGACAGTCCATGCTTTCAACCTTTGCGCTCCAGTTGTCGCTCGATCATGTTGTGCTGAAGCGAGGCGGGAGAAAAACGACGGACAGCCGCTTTGCGCCACCTCGCGAGCCATCCCGCGCCTACGTGCAAACCAGTGACAAATCGGTGAGCTTGAGTAACCTGCTGTTTTCCAGAGATTTTTTTCAAAAAAAGCTTCCCAACCGAAAACTTCGCTGGTAAAGTGCCGGCCATTCCCGAACAGAAACAATCTGAACGGTGAATGATCAGATCGACAGTGCATCAGTCACTTGTCATATCCGATACAGGGGCGTCGCCAAGCGGTAAGGCAGCAGGTTTTGATCCTGCCATGCGTTGGTTCGAATCCAGCCGCCCCTGCCATTTTCTCTATCTCTAAGCAGTATCTCGCCATCGCCTCAGGGCGATTTTTTCGTTTCTGTTCCCCGGTTTTTCAGCAGCTCGGCCAGTGCCAGGGCCAGCACGTGCTCGTGCACCGGTTTCTGGATCAACAGGCTGTTCGGCAGCTCCATGTTGTCCAGCTCGGCGTAGCCGGTGAGGAACACCACCGGCAGTTGCGGGAAATGCTCGCGGGCCGCCAGGGCCAGTTGCGCGCCATTGAATTCGGGCATGGCGAAGTCGGTGAGCAGCAGGTCGGTGCGTTCGTCGAGCTGGGCCAGGGCCTGTTCGCCGCTGTGCGCCTCGCGTACCTGGTAGCCCAGGCGGCGCAACAGGTCGCCGATCAGTTCACGTACCAGATGGTCGTCATCCACCAGCAGGATGTGGTGGTTGCCGCCGTCGGCCAGCTGGCTGCCAACCCTGGGCGGGGCTGGTAGCGTGGCGCTGGCCTGTGCCCGGACGGCGGGCAGGTACACGCTGACCTGAGTGCCGCGCCCGGGTGTAGTCTGCAGGCTCACGCCGCCTCCGGATTGCTTGGCGAAGCCAAACACCTGGGCCAGGCCCAGCCCCGAGCCCTTGCCGACGCCCTTGGTGGTAAAGAATGGCTCGAACACCTTGGCCGCGACCTCTTCGCTCATGCCGCAACCGGTGTCGCGAATGCTCAGCATCACGTACTCACCGGGCTCTGGGTCTTGCGGGTTGCGCGGCGAGGCGCTGATACGGGTGTTGCGGGTGGCCAGGGTCAGTTGGCCGCCGCCGGGCATGGCATCGCGGGCGTTGATCGCCAGGTTGAGGATGGTCATCTCGGTCTGGGTCGGGTCGGTCAGCGCTTGCCACAGCTGGGTGTCCAGCTCCAGGCGTACCGAGACGCTGCCGCCCAGGGTGCGCCGCAGCAACTCCTCGAGTCCGGACAGGGTCCGGTTGAGGTTCAACGGCACGGGCTCCAGGCGCTGCTTGCGCGAGAAGGCCAGCAGTTGCGCGGTCAGCTTGGCGCCGCGCTCGCCGGCCTCGCGAATGTTCTGCAGGCGCTTGGCGGCCTTGTCCAACCGGCCGTTGTCCAGCTCGTTCTGGAGGAAACTGGCGCCCGTGAGAATCACCGTCAGCAGGTTGTTGAAGTCGTGGGCCACCCCGGCGGTGAGCTGGCCAACCGCCTCCAGCCGTTGCATCTGTTGCAGCGCGGCTTCGACGCGCTCACGCTCGGCGATTTGCTCACGCAGGCGTTCGTTGGCCTTGGCCAGGTCCAGGGCGGCTTCGCGCTCGCTGCTGATGTCGCGGGCTACCACGTGCAACAGCGTGTCGTCCGCCACCACCACCCAGGACAGCCAGCGCTGCTGGCCGCTGGCGTGCAGAATGCGGCCGATGAAACGTGCGCTGCTGTGGCCGAGCGACAAGGCGGCGAGCTGCGTGAGCAAGGCGTCCTGATCATCCTCGGGCAGCAACTGCAGCAGCGAGATCTGCCCCAGGCGTTCACGGCTGAAGCCCAGGCAGGCCTCCCAGGCCGGATTCAGCGCCACGGGGGTGAGGTCCTTGTTCAGTACCGCCAGCAAGTCCTGGGACAGCTCCCAGGCGCGGTCGCGTTCGCGGGTGCGGCGCTCGACGCGCTCACCGAGCATTTCATTGAGTTGCTCCAGGGCACGGGTGGCCTGGCGCTGGCTGTGGATGTCCTGCAGCACCCCGGAAAACCGCACGCAGCGGCCCTCGCTGAACTGGGTCTGGCCGCTGGACAGCAGCCAGCGTGGCTCCGGGCTGCCGGCCTGGGCAATGCGGAACTCCACCCGGTAGCTGCCATCACTGTCCGGGTGCATGGCTTGCTCGACCGCCTCACGCACCCGCGGCAGGTCATCGGGGTAAATGCCGGCATAGAACAGGTCAAGGCTCATTGTGGCGTCGAGCGGCAGGCCGAACAGCAACTTGCAGCGTTCATCCCAGCGCATCAGGCCATCTTGCGGGTGATAGTCCCAGGTACCCATGCCAGCGGCATCGATGGCGATACGCGCGCGCGCCTCGACATCCGCCAGGGCTTGTTCGGCCTGGCGCCGGCGCTGACGCTCCTGCACTTCGCCCAAGGCCCGGCGCACGGCCTTGGGCAGCAGTGTCAGGTTCTTTTTCAGCACATAGTCGGTGGCGCCCAGGCGGATCATCTCTACCGCGTGTTCTTCGCCGTAGATTCCGGACAGGAAGATGAACGGTACGTCCGGTGCCAGGCGCTGGGCCGTGGCCAGCACGTCGGCGCCGGACGAACCCGGCAGCACGCAGTCGCAGAGGATCAGGTCGAAGCGGCCCTCACGCAGAGCCTGCTCGGCACCGACATGCTCGAACACCTGCGTTGGCTGCACCTGCAGCCCGCTGCGCTCCAGGCGTATCAGGATCAGCTCGGCATCCATGCTGCTGTCTTCGACCATCAGCAGTTTCAACGGTGTTTGTTGCATCGTGCCGGCCTCAGTGGTCCAGGTGCTTCGCGCCGGGCGCGGGTTCGTCGAGCAGTGCCCGGAACACCTCGAGGCCGGCGATCGCGCTGACGAAGTCCTTGAACTCCACGGGCTTGACCAGATAAGCGCTGACGCCCAGTTCATGGGCGCGCTGCAGATCGGGCTGCTCCTGGGACGAGGTCAGCATGACGATCGCAATGCTGCGCAACAGTGGGTGGGCGCGCACCTGCGCCAGCACCTGCAGGCCATCGACCTTGGGCAGTTTGAGGTCGAGCAGCATCGCGGCCGGGTTGCCCTCGGCACGCCCGGCGTAAGTGTTGCGCCGCAACAGGTAGTCCAAGGCATCGGCACCGTCGCGCAGCACGATCACCTCGTTGGCCAGCTGGCTGCGCTCCAGTGCCAGCAGGGTCAGCTCCAGGTCCCTGGGGTTGTCTTCGACCAGCAGGATGGGCTTGAGCATGATCGTCAGCGGCCTCAGGCAGTCGTCGGTTGGTGGGGCAGGGTGAAGTGGAAGCTGGCGCCCTGGTCGGGCTGGCCGTTGGCCCACACCCGGCCATCGTGGCGCTCGATGATTCGCCGCACGCTGGCCAGGCCGATCCCGGTGCCTTCGAACTCCTCCATGCGGTGCAGGCGCTGGAACACGCCGAACAGCTTGTCGACGTAGGCCATGTCGAAGCCTACCCCGTTATCGCGCACGTACACCTCGGTTTCGTGGCGGTGGCGCACGGCGCCGATCTCGATATGGGCGGATTCGCGGCCACGGCTGTACTTGATGGCGTTGGCGATCAGGTTGTGCAGGACCATGTTGATGAACGCCGGGTCGGCGATCACCTTGGGCAGCGGTGCCACCGCCCAGGTGATCGTCCGCCCGGCGTAGTCCGGTGCCAACTCCGTGCGGATTATCTCGACCAGCGCATTCAAGTCGACATCGCACAGACGCAGCGCCGAGCGGCCCATCTGCGAGAAGTTGAGCAGGTTGTCGACCAGGGTGCCGGCAAATTGCGCGGCTTCCTCGATATGGCTGAGGAAGCGCTTGCCACGCTCGGTCAACTGACCGCCTTCGATCTCGCCCAACAACTCGCTGTAGCCGGCGATATGCCGCAGCGGTGCGCGCAAGTCATGGGACACGCTGTAGGAGAACGCCTCGAGTTCCTGGTTCGAACGCTTCAGCTCGCCTGCCAGTTGCGCCAGCTCCTCGGCCTTGCGCAGGACAATACCCAGCACCGCGCCGCGCAGTTCGGTCACGCCTTCGATGATCAGTGGGTCCCAGGCGGCACTGAAGTCACGGACCTCCTGCTGCCAGCAGTCGAAACTGTGCCGCGGGTTGAGGTTGCCCAGCGGGCCTGCCTGTTTATCCGGGCGCCCGGCCCAGTTCACCGTGTGTGCCTGTTCGGGGCGGAACCACAGCAGGTAGTGCGAATGCAGCTGCGAGATGGCCACCGCCAGCACGCCGGCGGCATGCTCGGCCAGCTCTGGTAGCCCCTCGACGTCGCGGCGTGCGTTGTCGGTGTGGAACAGCGTCTCGTCGCCACGCTCGGCCAGCCAGCGCACCAGGGCATTGACCTGCGCCGCCGGCGGCGTTTTGCCAATCAGGTCGCAGCGCTCGGCGCTGATGATCGCCGCCCCCGAGGCCCCGGCAAACTGCAGCATCACCTCGGGCAGGGCCAGCAAGCCTGCGCTGACGCTGTCGTGGTCGGCCATCGACGCAAGCATGCGCACGATGTGCTGGCGCAGGTCGAGCAGCCGACGCGTGCTGGCATGCTTTTCGTGGGCTTCGATCTGCAGCGACAGCACATTGGCCAGCAGCTCGCAGGCGGTGCGGGTCTGGAAGCCTACTGCGCGGGGTTGGTCGTGGTGGCAGGAGATCAGGCCCCAGAGCTGGCCATCGACCACGATCGACAGCGACATCGAGGCCTGGGTGCCCATGTTGCGCATGTACTGCAGGTGCACCGGCGAGACGCTGCGCAATGCCGCGAAGCTCATGTCCAGGGCCCTGCCGGTGCGCGGGTTGGCGGCAGGCAGCAGCGGGGAGGGCTGGTAGTCGGCGTCCTCGATCACCCGGATGCGGTTGATGCGGTACAGCTCGCGGGCCTGGCGGGGGATGTCCGAGGCCGGGAAGCACAGGCCCAGATAGCGCGGGTAGCCGGGGTCGGCGTCTTCGGCGAGCACCGTGCCGATGCCCTGGGCATCGAAACGGTAGGCCTTGACCCGGCCGAAGCCGGTGATGCGCTTGATCTGCCGCGCCGATCGCTGCAGCAGTTCTTCGATGCTGGTGGCCTGGTGCAGGGTGCTGATGAAGGCACGTACCAGCGGGTAGTAGTCGCCTTGCTGGGCATCCGTTTCGCGACAGGTTTCGAATTCG
The DNA here is from genome assembly GCF_024749065.1 of Pseudomonas sichuanensis. Taxonomy (NCBI): domain Bacteria; kingdom Pseudomonadati; phylum Pseudomonadota; class Gammaproteobacteria; order Pseudomonadales; family Pseudomonadaceae; genus Pseudomonas; species Pseudomonas sichuanensis. Next base: position 2,162,058 of record NZ_CP087185.1, read on the forward strand.
AGGATGAGTACCTGGTCGTGGCGGTGGGCCAGTATCCGCAGTGTGGCCTGGCAGGGCGCTTGCGCGTGCAGGCGCACGTCACCGACATGAAAGGGGAAGACCTCGTCGACGGGCAGGCGGCCCAGCTGGCCACGCAGGTCGAAGGTACTGTCGAGCAGCGCGGGCAGGGCCTGGCCAAGCAGTTCGCTGGCTGACATGCCCAGCCATTGGTCGATGTTTTCGCTGGCCTGCAGGATGCGCAGGTCATGTTCGTCCAGTACCAGCAGAAAACCCTGGGGCTGGATGCTGCCAGGCACCTGGATCGGCTCCTCGGCGCAACGCTCGATGGCTTGGTCGAGCGGGTTGGCGGTAGTGCTCAAAGTTATCTCCTGCTGGTTCCGTCCATGCATGAGGCATGACGGTAACAGAAGGCTGGCTGTTTTTGTCGGAACAAGGTGTTTTGGGGTGTGGGATGTATTGATGCCCCCTGCGGTCAAGGTGAATTTCCGCAGAGGTTGTTGCGTGTTTCCCGCGCGTTGCCAGCCCTTTTCATTAATGCCAAAGAGAGGGATCCCACGGCTGTTCGGATCCGATCGCGCTGCTACGCTCAAGCTCAACCCTTCCAGACAAGGATCGACCGCTGATGCAACGCTTTATGGCCGCGCTGTTGGGCCTGTGGTTGAGCGGCAGTGCCGTGGCTGCAGAGTTTCTCGTGGACGTGCAGGTGCGCGTGCAACGCGGCTGCATGCTGGTCGGCCAGCAGCGCGAGGCAGGTGCCCAGGTCCTCGGGGTGATCGACCTGGGTAGCGCGGCCCGGCTGGACGGGCCGGGCGCGCCCTTGAGTGGCGCATTGTTCAGTCAGCGCCCGCCGCGGCTGGAGTGCAATCCTGACACCCCTTATCAAGTGCGCGTCGATGGCGGCCAGCATGGCGGTACCGGTGCGCTGCGTTACCTGGCCAGCGACGACCGCCAGGCCAAGCCGATCCCTTATCGCTTGTTCCGCGACGCCGCCTGGCGCGAGCCGCTCGAGGTGGGGGTGGCGCAGTCGGCGCGGGTGCCGGGCAGCGGCTCGGTGGAGTTGCCCCTGTTTGCGCGGATCGACACCCTGGCCTGGGTGCCGCGCGCAGGCCTGTACGCCGACCTGCTCAAAGTCACGGTCACCTGGTGAGGAGCCACGCCACCATGCACAAGGACGCGCTGCAACGCACTTCGCTACTGCTGCTCACCCTCGGCCCGCTGTTGCTGCCCAGTGGCGCCGCCCATGGCACCAGCACCGGCTTCATCCAGGCCCGCCTGGTGATCAGTGCGGCCTGCCAGATCGACAGCGGCCAGCAGCCGGCGTCGCTGGGTAACCCCGGGCTGATCGACTTCGGCGCCCGCGGCCCGACCTGGGACCAGGCGCTGACCAGCCGGGTGGACGAGGCGGGCGGCGAGGGCAGCCTGCAGATCAGTTGCTCGCCGCAGGTGCGTGCCTTCAGCGTGCGGATCAATGGCGGGCTCAATGGCAGCGACGGCGTGCGCCGGCTGAGCAATGGCCGTGAACTGATCCCCTACCAACTGGCGGTCGACCCAAGCGGCAACGGCCGCTATGTGGTCGGGCAGGCCCGTACCTTCACCATCAGCGGCACGCAGCAGGTGCCCGTGCCTATCTACGGCGTGGTGGTCGCGCAACCGCGCGCGCTGCCTGCCGGGCTGTATCGCGACACCCTCAGGGTGACACTGGACTGGTAACACGCAAGGAGACCCTCATGCCCAAGCACATGACCCGCTGCATCCTCGTCGGCCTTGGCCTGGCGCTGACAGCCCAGGCCCAGGCGGCCACGGTTACCGGCACCATCAACTCGACCCTGACGCTGACCGCTGCCTGCCAGGTCAACGGCACCGGCGGCACTTCGGGGCTGAACTTCGGCAACCTCAATTTCGGCACCCAGGATTCGCTGTTCACCACAGCCAACGGGCAAGTGCTCGGTGGCGGCGGTGGCGCCATGAGCATCCTCTGCTCTTCGGGCACCATACCGGTGATCAAGGTGCGCGGCGGCTCCCATGACGGGCAGTCAGCCGGTGGTACCCGCGCGCTGGCCGATGGCTCCGGCAACTTCGTGCCCTATGACTTCTACACCGACGCCGGGCACACGACCCCGCTGGCCATCGACGGCACCATCACCCTGCCGACCAGCACTGGCGTGGCGCAGACCGTCAACCTGTATGGCCAGGCACGCGGCAAGGCGGGCCTGCCGGCTGGGGTATACACCGACACGGTGGCGGTCGAGCTGAGCTTCTGAGCCATGCCAGGCGCATGGCGGCTGCCGGTTGTCGGGCTGGGCCTGCTGCTGGCGCAAGGCGCGCTGGCCGCGACCGGCAGCACCTTTCAGGTGAGCGCGCAGATCGTTGCCGGCTGCCTGGTGGTTGGCGGGGTGACTACCTATGGCGTGCTGGACTTCGGCACCAGTTCGGCATTGTCCACGGCCACCTTGAGCACTTCGCTCGGCGGCACCACGGTGACCTTCCAGTGCACCCCCGGGGTGGCCATGAGCATGAGCCTGGACGGCGGCCAGAACAGCGCCAGCGGCACCCGCAACCTCAAGCGCAGCGGCGGCAGCCAGCTGCTGGCCTACCAGCTGTTCCGCGACGCCGCCTTCAGCCAGAGCCTGGCCATCGGCAGCAGCGTCACCGTGAGCTACAGCGACCCGACGGCGATCAAGTTACCGGTCTACGGCCGTACCACCTTGCCCGGCACCCTGCCGGCGGGGACCTATACCGACGTGGTGCAAGTGACGGTGAGCTGGTGAAGCCGGCGCCGTGAACCATTGGATGCAGAAGGAGAGGGGCATGGGGGCAAGCGCGAAACTGGCGCAAACGCTATTCGGGATGCTGCTGGCCGGTACCCAGGCCATGGCGGCGACGTCGGTGCTGATCTGGCCGATCGACCCGGTGCTGGAGGCCGAGCAGAAGGCTGGCGCGCTGTGGCTGGAAAACCGTGGCACGGCGCCGGCCAGCCTGCAGGTCCGGGTATTCGCCTGGCGCCAGGGGGAGTACCAGGAGCAGTTCCAGGCCCAGCGCGAAATCATCGGCAGCCCGCCGGTGGCCAACATTGCGCCGGGGCAGAAGCAACTGATTCGCCTGACCCGCACCGGCAGTTCGCCGGTCGGCCAGGAGCAGGCCTACCGCATCATCATCGACGAAATCCCGTCGCCGATGCCGGCCGACACCGCCAGCGACGGGCCGAAGGCGGCAATCCGCCTGCAGATGCGCTATTCGGTGCCGTTGTTCGTCTATGGCGAAGGGCTGTGGGGCAAGCCCGACCCGGACGGCAAGCGCAGTGCCGAGGGCGTGGGCAAGCCGCAACTGAGCTGGCGCGCGGTGACGGTGCAGGGCAAGCCCTATGTCGAACTGCGCAACACCGGCCCGGTGCACGCCCGGCTCACCGATGTGGTGTTGCAGCAAGGCGGGCAGGACAAACCCCTGGTCGAGGGGCTGCTGGGGTATGTGCTGCCGGGTGCGAGCATGCGCTGGCCGGTGCCGGCCGCACCCGGTGCGGCCAGTGTGCTCAAGGGGCGGGTCAACGGTCAGGAGGTTGCGCAAGCCATCCGGCAAGGGCAGTGACGCGGCATTGAACGAACGACAGGGGCCAGGGAGGACCCGACAATGGTTGGACATCGTGCGTGAGTTGGGTGCGGGTGGCAGCGCACCGTGTGTGGCTGGGCCTGGCGGTACTGGTGCCCGGTGTGGGCGTGGCCGACGAATTGCCGCCGCCACCCACCGAGCAGGCCGCCATCACCGATGCCACGCTGTACCTCGACCTGTTGGTGAACCAGGTGGGCAAGGCTGAGCTGGTGCCGGTGCAGCAGCGCGCCGGGCGCCTGTACCTGGACAGCGAGGTGTTGCGCGCGGCCGGCATCAAGCTGCCCGGCGAGCCCCAGGGCGAGGTGGCGCTGGACGCCATTGCCGGCTTGCACACCGACTACGACAGCCAGAACCAGCGCCTGCTGCTGCAAGTGCCAGCGGCCTGGCTGCCCGACCAGCAGGTGGGCGGGCGCAGCCTGTACCCGGCCAGCGATACCCGCACCAGCTTCGGTGCCTTGTTCAACTACGACGCCTACCTCAACGACACCGATGACGGTGGCACTTATCTGGCCGCCTGGAACGAGCTGCGCCTGTTCGACGATTGGGGCACGTTGTCCACCACCGGGCAGTGGCGCCAGGCCTTCAACGGTGCGCAAAGCGATACCCGCCAGGGCTTTTTGCGCTACGACACCACCTTCCGTTACACCGACGAGCAGCGGCTGCTGACCTATGAAGCCGGCGACCTGGTCACCGGCGCCTTGCCCTGGAGTACCTCGGTGCGTATCGGTGGCTTGCAGCTGTCCCGCGACTTCGGGGCGCGTCCCGACCTGGTCACCTACCCGCTGCCGGCCTTTGCCGGTGAGGCGGCGGTGCCCACCTCGCTGGACCTGTTCATCAACGGCTACAAGAGCAGTACCACCGAGCTGCAGCCGGGCCCTTACACCCTGACCAATGTGCCGTTCATCAACGGCGCCGGCGAGGCGGTGGTGGTGACCACCGATGCCCTGGGCCGGCAGGTATCGACCACCTTGCCGTTCTATGTCACCAGCAGCCTGTTGGCCAAAGGCCTGACCGATTATTCGGTGGCCGCCGGCAGCCTGCGCCGCGATTACGCCGTCCGCGATTTTGCCTATGGGCCGGGCGTCGCCTCGGCGAGCCTGCGCCATGGCCTGTCTGACTACTTCACCGTCGAGACCCATGCCGAAACCGCCGCGTCGATGATGCTTGGCGGCCTGGGCGGCAACCTGCAACTGGGCACCTTCGGGGTACTCAACGCCGCCGTGGCCCAGAGCCGTTTCGACGGCGACACTGGCCAGCAGGTGGCGCTGGGCTACCAGTACAACAGCCGCCGGCTGGGCTTCAACTACCAGCGCATCGAGCGCCATGGCGACTATGCCGACCTGTCGCTGGTGGACAACCCCTACACCCGGCTGAGCCGACGCAGCGAACAGGCCACCGTGAGCCTCAACCTGGACAGCTACGGCAGCCTGGGCGCCGGCTATTTCGACATACGTGCCGGTGATGGCACGCGCACCCGGCTGATCAACCTGAGCTGGAGCAAGCCGTTGTGGGGTAACAGCAGCCTCTACCTGTCGGCCAACCGCGATGTCGGCGACAGCCAGTGGGCGGTGCAGGCGCAACTGGTGATCCCCTTCGACCTGCACGGCACCCTGGCCTTCAGCGCCGAGCGCAGCAAGGACGGCCAGGACCTGCAACGGGTCAACTACAGCCGCGCGGTGCCGGTGGGCGGTGGCGTCGGCTACAACCTGGGCTATGCCACGGGCGGTACCAGCGGTGACTATCGTCAGGCCGACCTGACTTGGCGGCTGCAGTCGGTGCAGTTGCAGGCCGGGCTGTATGGCAACCCCGAGCAGATGACCCGTTGGGCTGACGCCAGCGGCTCGGTGGTGCTGATGGATGCCGGGCTGTTCGCCGCCAACCGCATCGACGACGCATTCGTGGTGGTCAGCACCAACGGTTATGCCGATGTGCCGGTGCGTTACGAAAACCAGGAAATTGGCCGAACCGACCGCAACGGTCACTTGCTGGTGCCTTACAGCAGCGGCTACTACCGCGGTAAATACGAGATCGACCCGATGGAGCTGCCAGCCGATGTGCTGGCGCCGGAGGTGGAGCAACGCGTGGCGGTGCGCCGCGGCAGCGGCTACCTGCTGGAGTTCCCGCTCAAGCGCGTGCTGGCGGCGAGCCTGGTGCTGGTCGACGGCAACCAGCAGGAACTCAAGCTGGGCAGCCGGGTGTTGCACCGGGAAAGTGGCGCCGAAGCGGTGGTGGGCTGGGATGGCCTGGTGTACCTGGAGAACCTGTCGCCGAGCAATCATCTGCAGGTGAGCAAGGCCGATGGCGGGCAATGCCAGGTCGCGTTCGAACTGCCCGACGGGGAGGGGCCGATCCCGCTGATCGGCCCGCTGGTGTGCCAGTGAGGGCGGCGGCGCGTTGCCTGTGGTTGCTGGCCGGTTGGATGCTGCCGGGCGCGGCCTGGGCCCTGTGCTCCTCGGTGGCGACGGCGCCGGCGGCATTCGGCACGATCAATTCGACCCTGGTGCGCACCACGATACAGAGCGCTTCATCCAGCAACGCTGGGTTGCAGTGCACCGGCTCGTTGCTGTCGCTGCTGGCTACCAACGATCACTTCTATGCCACCATCACCTCCAGCACCAGCGGGCTGGTAGGGCCGACGGGCGACGTGATCCCCTACACGCTGTACGCCAACGCCACCACGAGCTACCCGATCAGCCGTGGTGTGCAGTTCGATTTCGCCCGTAACGGCATCATCGACGCCTTGGGGCTGCTCAATGGCACCACGCCCAAGAGCGTGCCGCTGTACCTCAAGACCGTGATCGGCGCCAACGTGGCGGCAGGCTTGTACCAGGAAACGCTGAACATCGCCTGGAGCTGGAACTACTGCGCGGGCGTCGGCGCCTTGGGCGCCTGTGTGCTGGGGCGGGATATCGGCAGCGGCAACCAGACCCTCACCGTCACCCTCACGGTCAGCAACGACTGCCAGATCACCAGCCCCAACATCAGCTTCGCCAGCGCGCCGGTGGTGGCCGGGTTCGGTACGGTGAACCAGAACATCAGCCTGTCGTGCACCAAGGGCAGCAGCTACACGGTGGGGCTGGATGACGGGCAGAACGTGGCGGGCGGGCGACGGCGGATGAAATCCAGCGCCGGCAACTACCTGGCCTACGACATCTTCAAAAGTGGTGGCAGCGTGCGCTGGGGGGTGCTGTCGTCGGCGCGGCGCTCAAGCAGCGATGCCGATGTGAATCCCGGCAATGGCACCGGCACGGGCAGCCAGACGTTCAACTACAACGCCAAGGTGTATACCGACCAGGCCACGCCGCCGGCGGGGAGCTATCTCGACAATGTGATCCTGGATGTGCAGTTCTAAGCCGGCCGGGGGATCGTGGGAGCGGCGGTGCGCCGCTGCGACTTGCCCCGCGATTGGCGTCAGAATACCTGGCATCGTTGCCTGACCTGGCGCCAATCGCGGGGCAAGCCCGCTCCCACGGTGGTTCAGCGCAGATCGTCGACCATCTTCAGTAGCGTCTCCAGCACCGCGCCCGCCAGTGCCTTCGACCGCTCGCCGGACCAGCCGGTACGCGGATTCGGCGCATCGTCGTGGTCCTTGAACGGCATCTCCAGGGTCAGCGACAGGCAGTCATAGGCTTGGCCCACGGCGTTGCAAGCCAAGGTCATGTTGGCCTGGCCGGGTTCGTCGCGGGTGTAGCCGTACTTGGTTTGGAAGTCTGGCGTCAGGCTGCACAGCGTGCTGCGGAACTGCTCTTCCAGCTTGGCGATACGCGGCGTGTAACCCGGGTTGCCCTCGCAGGCAGCGGTGAATACGTGGGGGATTTCCTCGTCGCCATGGGCATCGACGAAGGCGTCCACGCCATGCAGTTTCATCTGGCTCTGGGCGAAGAACACCTCGGGGCTCAGTTCGACACTGGCGTCCTGCCAGGCGCGGTTGAGGTCTTTGCCCTTGAAGTTGGTGCGCAGGTGGCCGAGGAAGGCGCCGTCCGGGTTCATGTTGGGGATCAGGTACAGGTCGGCCTTGGTCAGCAATTGCTGGATGACTTCATCGTTGGCCTGCAGGCGATCGATCACGCCTTCCATGAACCATTCGGCCATGTGCTCGCCCGGGTGCTGTTGGGCGATGATCCACAGCTTGCGCTTGCCGACGGCGCCGTCGCCTGCACGCAGCAGCGGGATGTCACGGCCCTGCACGCTGCGCCCGTTGGCCAGCAGCGTTACGCCGGGGATCTGCTGGGCACGTTCGATCAGTTGGTTGTGGCGGGCGCGGGTGTAGGGTTCGAAGTAGGCGAACCACACCTGACTTTGCTCGGCCTTCAATTCGAAGCTCAGTGCCTTGCCGTCAAACTGGCTTGGTACGCGGAACCAGGTCTGCTGGTCGTAGGAGGCCACGGCGTGGTAACCGGTCCAGGCATTCTTGTAGGAGGACTCGGCAGCGTTATCCAGGCTGAAGCGATGGACCTGGCCAGGGGTGAGGCCGCTGACCTTGAAGTGGAACCACTGGAAGTGGCCACTGTTGGTGTCCGGGCGAATGTTCAGGCGGACCTGCGCGGGGTTGCTGGCGTCCAGCACCAGGATGTTGCCGGAGTCGAAGTCGCAGTCGATCTGCAGCGGGGACAGCGTCACGGTCATTGCCAGGCTCCTGTCTTGGCGTTGTTGTGACGGTACTGTACACCGCATGGTGGCGGCATTGTGCAGCGAATGCTCTCACGGGCTGAGCGATCCCTTTAGGATCGCGAAGCCTTCAGGCCCACAAACCCAGTGCCACCAGTGCGGCGACACCCAGCCCGACGGCAATCGAACACCCACCCAACGACAATGCGGCGCGCCCTTGCCGATACCAGCCGTCGTCACCCAGTTGGCGTGCCGGCGCGAGCAGGCTGCGCCAGCGCAGTTCGGTTTGCTGGAAGGCGTGCAGATGTTCGGGGGCCGCATCCAGCCAGCGGCGGAAGTCGATGCGTTCGCTGGCGGTCACTTCAGGGCTTTGCAGGCGCACATACCATTGCCCGGCAAGGCTGGCCACGGCATCGCCTTGTGCGCGGGTGGTCTGCAGGGCCTGGTTCATGTGGCGCTCGATGCTGATCAAGGGCAGGTCGAGGCGTTCGGCGATGGCGGCGAAGCCCAGCTGGTCGAGACGGTTGAGCAGAAAGACTTGCTGCACCCGGCGCGGCAGGCGCTTGAGCGCATGCATCAGGTTGTCCTGATCATGCTGCTTGGCGATTTGAGGGTCATGCTCAAGGGGCAGTAGCAAGCGGGTCATGAACAGCTCCTTGCTCATTGGGGGAGGGGGTGGGGGGCATCTTCCTTGACGCGAGATCAGCTTAAGCTTAACGAGATTGATTCTCAAGTGCTGATTCGGCAAAGATTTGTAATGAGCGTTCACGTCCTGACACAGTTTTGCTATCATCGCCGGCATTAACGATCTTCATTAGCCTGAAGAGCCAAAAAAAATGACCCGGCAAAAAGCCGGGTCAAAAACCGTGATTAGCCTGATGAGGAGATAATCTGAGCGTCCGACCTGAGGACGTTGCAGGTTATCCAGCGGGTCTCGCGACCTGCTGAGCGCAATAATAATGGTTATCATTTGCCAGTCAAATGATTTTTCCAGCTATCGGTAAAAAAATCTTCCTGACGCGCTCCTCGTCCCCGGCAATCGGGGCTTTTGCCGTTCGTCGGCTGTCACGTTCTCCCTTCTATATCGCCCCTTGTTCCGTGGTTTTGCGCTGTTCCAGCAGGGCCCGCGCCATGTTGACCATGTGCATCAGGGCAAATACCACATCCCGTGTCGTGCCCTGCAGATGGGCGCCCGTTTCCTGTGCGGTGGCTGCCGCGCAGCGCAGCAGGGCCATGGCGTGTTCGTTTGCTTGCTCGCCGGTGACGCCTTCGCGCAGGGTCCACAGTGGGCGCTGCAGTTCCGACGGGGTAGGGGTGGGGTTGAGGTAGAAGTCGAGGGCGCGGCGGGCGGCCTCTTCGTCGAGATCTGTTTCTTCTTTTTTCGAATTGCTCATGACTGCACCTATGAAATCCGTTCCAGGACAATGAGCGAATGATGTTAGGTCATTCTGTATTATTGATATCTGTTAAGATAATTCAGGATGTGTATTGAAGCCATTCATCCAGTCCGTATCGTTCACAACCATGGAAAACTGGATCGAATTTCTCTCGCGCTACAAGCGCGAGCACAACCTCAAGCAATATCAACTGGCCGAACGCTTAGGGATGACCCAGGGCGGTCTCGGCCATTGGTTGCGTGGCACGCGCCGGCCGACCCTGGAGACCGTCAACGAGAAGCTGGAGCAGCTTGGGCTGGTGTCTCTGGAGGCCAGGGTGATGGTGGTCGAACGGAGTATCACCCGCGAAAGCCGAGGCGTTTATGCGGTGGACCGGCCGTTGCCGGTGAACGCACTGCGCCATGCCAGTTTCCGCTTCCCGGTGTTGAGCTGGGCCGAGCTGCAGGGGCCATTGCCCGAGTCCAGTGAAACCCAGGAACTGACTGGCTATATGCCTGCCGGCAATGCGTTCTGGTTACCGGTGGAGAATGACTCGATGAACGCCACCCGTGGCAGGAGCTTGCCGCAGGGGGTGCTGGTTTTGGTGGATGCCGGGATCGAGGTTGCGCCAGGCAGGCTGGTGGTGGCCCGGCAACCGGGCAAGCCGGCGGTGCTGCGGGAGTTGATCGAGGAGGGCGGGCAGCGGATGCTCAGGCCGCTGAATACCTTGTATCCCACCGTGCTGTGCGAGGAGGGGTGCGAGTTTTTGGGTGTTGTGGTGCGGATGCACGGGGTGCTCTAGGTTTGCTCGGGGACCGCGTTGGGGCTGCGAGGTGCCAGGCGGTAGCCTTGCAGCGCTCTTGAGATCGAGCGCCGCCCGCGCGGCGCATCGCGGGGCAAGCCCGCTCCCACATTTGTTTCGGGCCAATTAGTCCTGTGAAAGTACCGCTGCCCGCCTTGGTGCATGTCTTGAGTCATGTGAAGCAGCGTCAGCGACCACGCCAGAACCGCGTCATACCAACAAGGCGGATCAGGTAGTGGCACAGGAAAGACTGGCCCGAAACAGATGTGGGAGCGGGCTTGCCCCGCGATGCGCCGCGCGGGCGGCGCTCGATCTCATAGGCGCTAAAGCTCTCTCGGCGAGCACATTGCCGCCGTTACGCCCCCTCCAACTCCACCAGCACTGTCCCCTCGCTGACCATATCCCCTTCCTGGCAGAACAACGCCTTCACCGTCCCGCCATGGGGCGCGCGAATGCTGTGCTCCATCTTCATGGCTTCAAGCACCACCAGCGCGGTGCCGGCCTCCACCACCTGCCCCGGCTCGACCAGCACACGCACGATGCTGCCGTTCATTGGCGCACCCAGGCCACCCTGATGACCATGGCTGGCTTCAGCAGCGGCAATCGGGTCATGCACGCTGACCGCATGCAGCTCGCCGTGCCATTGCAGGTACAGGGTGCCGCCCCGGCGCACGGCCAGATGGCGACGACGGATGCCGTCCTGGTCGTGGCACAGCTGTTCGCCAACGAGCTGGTAGGCAGACGGCGCAGTGCGCTCCAGGGTGACCGCCTGCTCATGCCCCTCACACTGCAAATGCAGGCTGCTACGCGCTGGCAGACCCAGGCGCAGCCCCTCGTGGGCGGCCCACGGCGAGGCCGGGTCGTCCTCGCGTTGCAGGGCCGGCGCGCTTTGTAGCCAGGCTTCGGCGGCAGCTTCCCAGAACGGCGCGGGCAGGGCTTCGACCGCTGGCAGCAGGACGTCCTGGTGACGTGGGATAAACCCTGTGTCCAGCTCCGCCGCGGCAAACGCCGGGTGGGCGAGGATGCGGCGCAGGAAGGCGATGTTGGTCTTCAGGCCACCGATGGCGAACTCATCGAGCATCGCCAGCAGCCGCAGGCGCGCTTGCTCGCGGTCCTGGCCCCAGGCAATCAGCTTGCCCAGCATCGGGTCGTAGAACGGCGACACCACATCGCCCTCGCTGACCCCGCTGTCCACCCGCCGCCCTTCACCCGGCGCCGACTCGCGGTACAGCGCCAGGGTGCCGGTGGCCGGCAGGAATTCGTTGGCCGGATCCTCGGCGTACAGCCGCACTTCGATCGCATGGCCGAGCAGCGGTACCTGCTCCTGGGTGATCGGCAGCGCTTCGCCACAGGCGACGCGAATCTGCCAGGCCACCAGATCCAGGCCGGTGATGGCCTCGGTGACCGGGTGCTCCACCTGCAGGCGGGTGTTCATCTCCATGAAGAAGAACTCGCCACGGGCGTCGAGCAGGAACTCCACGGTACCGGCACCCACGTAGCCGATGGCCTGGGCCGCGCGCACCGCCGCCTGGCCCATGGCCTGGCGCAGTTGCGGGGACAGGCCCGGGGCTGGCGCTTCCTCCACGACCTTCTGGTGGCGACGCTGGATCGAGCAGTCGCGCTCGTTCAGGTACAGGCAATTGCCGTGCTGGTCGGCGAACACCTGGATCTCCACGTGGCGCGGCTTGAGCACGTATTTTTCCACCAGCATGCGCGCATCGCCGAACGACGACTGTGCCTCACGCTGGGCCGAGGCCAGGGCGTCGGCCAGCTGGCTTTCCTCCTCGACCACCTTCATGCCCTTGCCACCACCGCCGGCGCTGGCCTTGAGCAGCACCGGATAGCCAATGCGTTCGGCGGCGGCGCGGAAGGTGTCGATATCCTGCGCTTCACCGTGGTAACCCGGTACCAGCGGCACGCCGGCAGCCTCCATCAGCGCCTTGGCCGCCGACTTGCTGCCCATGGCGTCGATGGCGCTGGCCGGTGGGCCGAGGAAGATCAGCCCGGCCTGTTCGATGGCGCGGGCGAAGCCGGCGTTCTCCGATAAAAAACCATAGCCGGGGTGGATGGCCTGGGCGCCGCTGGCCTTGGCCGCGGCGATCAGCTTGTCGATCACCAGGTAGCTGTCGGCGGCCTTGCTGCCGCCCAGGTCGACGCGGATGTCGGCTTCGCGGCTGTGGCGGGCGTCACGGTCGGTGGCGCTGTGCACGGCCACGGTGGTCAGGCCCAGGGCCTTGGCGGTGCGCATCACCCGGCAGGCGATCTCGCCGCGGTTGGCGACCAGCAGGGTGGTCAACGTGGGACGGCTCATGGGCGCGGTTCCTTCTTCTGTTCGGTTTGCCAGGCGGGGCGGCGTTTTTCCAGGAAGGCGCGCAGGCCCTCCTGGCCTTCGGCGCTTACGCGGATACGGGCGATGGTGTTTTCGCAGTAGCGGCGCAGGGCCGGGCTCAGCTCGCCGTCGTCCACTTCGCGCAACAGGTCCTTGGTGGCGCGCAGGGCCTGGGGGCTGTTGTGCAGCAGGTTGTCCACCCAGGCTTCGACCTGGGCGTCCAGTTCGCCGGCCGGGTACACCTCGGCCAGCAGGCCCAATTCACGGGCACGTACACCGCTGAAGCGCTCGGCGGTGAGGGCATAGCGGCGCGCGGCGCGCTCGCCGATGGCCTTGACCACGAACGGGCTGATCACCGCCGGGGCAAGGCCGATGCGCACTTCCGACAGGCACAGCTGCGCGTCTTCGGTGCCGATGGCCATATCGCAGCAACTGATCAAGCCCAGCGCGCCACCAAAGGCCGCGCCTTGCACCACGGCCAGGGTCGGGGCCTTGAGGCGGTGCAGGGCATACATCAGCTCGCCCAGCTCATGGGCGTCATCGAGGTTGGTATTGAAGTCCAGTTGCGCCGACTGCTGCATCCAGGCCAGGTCGGCGCCGGCGCTGAAATGCCGGCCACGGCCACGCAGCAGCAGGAAGCGCAGGCTGCCGTCTTCGGCCAGCCGGTCCAGCGCGACGATCAGCTCGCGGATCATCTGGGCGTTGAAGGCGTTGTTCTTGTCTTCCCGGCTCAGCCACAGGGTGGTGAAGCCGCGGGGGTCGTGTTCCAGCTCGATAGTGGCGAAATCGGTCATGGGTCACATCCGGAAAATGCCGAAGCGGCTCTGTTCGATCGGGGCGTTCAGCGCGGCAGACAGCGCCAGGCCGAGCACGTCGCGGGTCTGCGCCGGGTCGATGACGCCGTCGTCCCACAGCCGGGCGCTGGAGTAGTAGGGGTGCCCCTGGTGCTCGTACTGGTCGAGGATCGGCTGCTTGAGCTTCTTCTCGTCTTCCAGGCTGAACACTTCGCCGCTGCGCTCGCTCTGCTCGCGCTTGACCTGGGCCAGCACGCCGGCCGCCTGTTCGGCACCCATCACGCCGATCCGCGCATTGGGCCACATCCACAAAAAGCGCGGGTCGTAGGCGCGGCCGCACATGCCGTAGTTGCCGGCACCGAAGCTGCCGCCGATGATCACCGTGAACTTCGGCACCTGGGCGCAGGCCACTGCGGTTACCAGTTTGGCGCCGTGCTTGGCGATGCCGCCTTCTTCGTATTTCTTGCCGACCATGAAGCCGGTGATGTTCTGCAGGAACAGCAGCGGGATGCCGCGCTGGCAGGCCAGCTCGATGAAGTGCGCGCCTTTTTGCGCGGCTTCGGCGAACAGGATGCCGTTGTTGGCCAGGATCGCCACCGGGTAGCCGTGCAGGTGGGCAAAACCACAGACCAGGGTGGTGCCGAACAGCGCCTTGAACTCATCGAACACCGAACCATCGACCAGGCGCGCAATCACCTCGCGCACATCGAATGGTTGCTTGGCATCGGCCGGTACCACGCCATACAACTCTTCGGCGCCATACAGCGGTGCAATCGGTGCCTGGCATTGCAGCTTGCCGAGCTTGTGCCAGTTGAGGTTGGCCACGCTGCGCCGGGCGATGGCCAGGGCGTGTTCATCGTTGTCGGCATAGTGGTCGGCCACGCCGCTGGTGCGACAGTGCACGTCGGCGCCGCCGAGGTCCTCGGCGCTGACCACCTCACCGGTCGCCGCTTTCACCAAGGGCGGGCCGGCCAGGAAGATGGTCGCCTGCTGGCGCACCATGATCGCCTCGTCGGCCATGGCCGGCACATAGGCGCCACCGGCGGTGCACGAGCCCATCACCACGGCGATCTGCGGGATGCCCAGCGCGCTCATGTTGGCCTGGTTGAAGAAGATCCGCCCGAAGTGCTCGCGGTCGGGGAACACTTCGTCCTGGCGTGGCAGGTTGGCGCCGCCGGAGTCCACCAGGTAGATGCACGGCAGGCGGTTCTGCAGGGCGATGGTCTGGGCGCGCAGGTGCTTCTTCACCGTCAGCGGGTAGTAGGAGCCGCCTTTGACCGTGGCGTCGTTGGCCACGATCATGCACTCCACGCCCTCGACGCGGCCGATACCGGCGATCACGCCAGCGGCGGGTACGTCCTCGCCGTACACCTCATGGGCGGCCAGCTGGCCAATCTCGAGGAACGCCGAACCCGGGTCGAGCAGGCGGTCGATCCGCTCGCGCGGCAGCAGCTTGCCCCGTGAGGTATGCCGCTGCTGGGCCTTGGGCCCGCCGCCTTGACTGACTTGGGCGAGCAGGCCGCGCAGGGCCTGGACCTGCGCCGCCATGGCGGCCCGGCTCTGCGCGAACTCTGGTGACTTAACGTTCAACTGTGACTTCAGGATCATCATGACTCCTCGCGCAGAATCAAGCTTCAAGCTTCAAGCTGCAAGATGGTTCAGTGTTGTGGCTACAAGCGTGCAGGGCTGTTACTTGCCGCTTGTAGCTTGCTGCTTGAAGCTTCTTCAGCGGGTTTCGTTGAACAGTTCGCGACCGATCAGCATCCGGCGGATCTCGCTGGTGCCGGCGCCGATTTCGTACAGCTTGGCATCGCGCAACAGGCGGCCGGCCGGGAACTCATTGATGTAGCCGTTGCCGCCGAGGATCTGGATCGCCTCCAGGGCCATCTGCGTGGCGCGCTCGGCGGTGTACAGGATCACCCCGGCGGCGTCCTTGCGAGTGGTCTCGCCGCGGTCGCATGCCTGGGCCACGGCGTACAGGTAGGCGCGGCTGGCGTTGAGCTGGGTGTACATGTCGGCGATCTTGCCCTGGATCAGCTGGAACTCGCCGATGCTCTGGCCGAACTGCTTGCGGTCGTGAATGTAGGGCACCACCAGGTCCATGCAGCTCTGCATGATGCCGGTCGGGCCGCCCGAGAGCACCACGCGCTCGTAGTCCAGGCCGCTCATCAGCACCCGCACGCCGCCGTTGAGCTGGCCGAGGATGTTCTCTTCCGGTACTTCCACGTCATCGAAGAACAGTTCGCAGGTGTTGGAGCCGCGCATGCCCAGCTTGTCGAACTTGTTGCTGCGGCTGAAACCCTTCCAGTCGCGCTCGACGATGAACGCGGTGATGCCGTGGGGGCCCTTGTCCAGGTCGGTCTTGGCGTAGATCACATAGGTGTTGGCGTCGGGGCCGTTGGTGATCCAGGTCTTGCTGCCGTTGAGCACATAGCGGTCGCCGCGTTTTTCGGCGCGCAGCTTCATCGACACCACGTCGGAGCCGGCGTTGGGTTCGCTCATGGCCAGGGCGCCGATGTGCTCGCCGCTGATCAGCTTGGGCAGGTACTTGAGTTTCTGCTCGTGGGTGCCGTTGCGGTTGATCTGGTTGACGCACAGGTTGGAGTGGGCGCCGTAGGACAGGGCCACCGAGGCCGACCCGCGGCTGATCTCTTCCATCGATACCACGTGGGCCAGGTAGCCCAGGCCGGCGCCGCCGTACTCCTCCGAAACCGTGATGCCCAACAGGCCCATGTCGCCGAACTTGCGCCACATGTCGGCGGGGAACAGGTTGTCGTGGTCGATCTGTGCGGCGCGCGGGGCCAGCTCGGCGGCGACGAAGGTGCGCACCTGGTCGCGGAGCATGTCGATGGTTTCGCCCAGGGCGAAGTTGAGGGTGGGGTAATGCATGTGGGCACCTTCTTGTTCTTGATATTCGGGTACCACGGCGACCTTGTGGAAACGGGGTTGTGGGAGCGGCGGTGCGCCGATGCGACTTGCCCCGCGATGCCCGTCAGAACGGCCAGCTGTGTTGCCTGGTCCGGCCTCATCGCGGGGCAAGCCCGCTCCCACAACCTCGTTCCCGTCCGGCCGCCGTGATGCGTGGTTGACGTTAACGTAAACCTGCCTTCCGGCACTGTCAATCAGATCATCACCTTTACGTAAACGTAAATCTGCGCCAGAGTAATTGCCGCCTGCTTCAGTCATGCCCAGAACAACCACAAGAAGGGACAACCATGCCTCAACCAAGCTATACCCGCGGCCGCCAGGACCATCCTTTACTGACCCTGACCATCGGCCAGGCCTTCGACGCCACCGTGGCCCGCCATGCCGAGCGCGAGGCGCTGGTGGTGCGGCACCAGGGCCTGCGCTACAGCTGGCGCGAACTGGCCGTACAGGTCGAGCTGCACGCCCGGGCGCTGATGGCGCTGGGCGTGGCCGGCGGCGAGCGGGTGGGCATCTGGGCACCCAACTGCGCCCAGTGGTGCATCCTGCAGCTGGCCACGGCCAAGGTTGGCGCGATCCTGGTCAACATCAACCCGGCCTATCGGGTGGGCGAGCTTGAGTATGTGCTACGCCAGTCTGGCTGCCGTTGGCTGGTGTGCGCCGATGCGTTCAAGACCTCCGACTACCACGCCATGGTGCAGGCGCTGGTGCCGCAGCTGGCCGAGCATCCCGTCGGCCAGTTGAGCAGCGAACGACTGCCCGACCTGCGCGGGGTGATCAGCCTGGCCGCCGAGCCGCCCGCAGGCTTCCTGCCCTGGGCTGCGCTGGCTGGGCGGGCAGGGGAGACCGACCCCGCCACCTTCGAGCAGCGACAAAACAGCCTGCAGTTCGACCAGCCAGTGAACATCCAGTACACCTCCGGCACCACCGGCGCGCCCAAAGGCGCGACCCTGAGCCACTACAACATCCTCAACAACGGCTACATGGTCGGCGAAAGCCTTGGCCTTACCGAACACGACCGCATGGTGATCCCGGTGCCGCTGTACCACTGCTTCGGCATGGTCATGGCCAACCTCGGTTGCATCACTCACGGCAGCACCATGGTCTACCCCAACGACGCCTTCGACGCCGAGCTCACCCTGCGCGCCGTGGCCGAAGAGCGCGCCAGCATCCTCTATGGCGTGCCGACCATGTTCATCGCCATGCTCGACCATCCGTCGCGCCCGCAGCTGGACCTCTCGACCCTGCGCAGCGGCATCATGGCCGGCGCCACCTGCCCGATCGAGGTGATGCGCAAGGTCATCGAGCAGATGCACATGGCCGAGGTGCAGATCGCCTACGGCATGACCGAAACCAGCCCGGTGTCGCTGCAGACCGGCCCGGATGATGAGCTGGAGCTGCGCGTGACCACGGTCGGCCGCACCCAGCCGCAGCTGGAAACCAAGCTGGTGGACGCCGACGGTTGCATCGTCCCGCGTGGCGAGATCGGTGAACTGTGCACCCGCGGCTACAGCGTGATGCTTGGCTACTGGGACAACCTGCAGGCCACCCATGACGCCATCGATCCGGCCCGCTGGATGCGCACCGGCGATCTGGCAGTGATGGACGAGCAGGGTTACGTGCGCATCGTCGGGCGCAACAAGGACATGATCATTCGCGGCGGCGAGAACATCTATCCGCGTGAGCTGGAGGAGTTCTTCCATACCCACCCAGCGGTAGCCGAGGCGCAGGTGGTGGGGATTCCGTGCAGCAAATATGGCGAGGAGGTGGTGGCCTGGGTTCGCCTGCACCCTGGGCACAGCGCCACGGCTGATGAATTGCAGCAGTGGTGCAAGGCGCGGCTGGCGCATTTCAAGGCGCCACGGCATTTCCGCTTCGTCGATGAGTTCCCGATGACGGTGACGGGGAAGGTGCAGAAGTTCAGGATGCGCGAGATCAGTGTCGAGGAGCTAGGCGCCGCGGCTGGGCATCAATCGCCTGGCGCACCAGCTTGAGCAATTGATCGAAGGTGACGTCGACGGAAATCTCCGTTTCGATCAGGATGTGCAGCTCTTCCTCGATCCGTGCCTGCAACTCGACCATGTCGAAGCTGTCGGCGCCCAGTTCGCCCATGCCATAGCCAGCCCTGAGCGCCTTGTGCCTGCCATTGAGTTCAAGGAAGTCGTCGATGATCCACAGCAGGATCGAGGTGACACGGTCGTCGGCGGGCATGAGGGCGGCTGGCGTCAGGGGGTGAGTGCTCTGTTTAACCAGCTTCGCCCGCCTGCGCTACTGGCAAAAATATCAGGTGCCCCGCCAGCCTCACCCCCAGCCTTGTCTATCCTCAAGCTCTCACCGGCGGCTCCTCGCTCGGCGGGTCGCCCACTGTGGGCGGCACGCTCGGCTTGATCGGCGCTTCGTCCGGATCTTCCTCGGGCACCGGCGGCGGTAATGTCGGGTCGTCGATGTTCGGGTCGGGTGTCTCCGGTGGAATGGGAATACTCATGGGCCTGACCTCGCGGGATGAATGAAGAGGTGTCGCAGGCTTCGACCCACGCCTGGCACCATTCGCTCAATTTTATTGAACCCCACCCTCGGGCACGGCTCTGAACCCTTACCGCCACAATCCCCACGGAGCGAGTGCGATGACAGGTAGTGAGCCCTTCGAAAGCGTACCCATGGCAGGTGACCACCCGGACCAGGCCATCAGCCTTTCCCAGGCGTTGCTGGCGCCACGCATCGTGATTGAGGACGCGACGCCCGTGATAGACGGCGGTACCTTTGCCGCCAAGGCAGTGCGCGGGCACAAGGTCGACGTCAGCGCCAAGGTGTACGCCGACGGCCACGACCGCCTGGCGGTGATGCTGTACTGGCGCCAGGCCCACAGCCGTCGCTGGCACGGTGTGGCCATGCACTCGCCGGGCAACGACCTGTGGCTGGCCGACTTCACACCCGGCGAGCTGGGCCTGCACCTGTTCAGCATCGAAGCCTGGATCGACCCGTTCGCCACCTATTGCCACGACCTGGAGAAGAAGTACGCCGCAGGCCAGGACGTACAGCTAGAACTGCAAGAGGGCCGTGTGCTGCTGGGGCAGGGCATCCAGCGCAGCGAAGGCCTGTTGCGCGAGCAGTTGCAAGCCTTGCAGCAGCGCCTGCCGGAGTTGTCGGTGGATGACCAGGTGGCGCAGCTGCTGCACCCCGATGTCACCCGGTTGATGAGCGAGACCGAGCACCTCAGCTACCTCACCCGCAGCCCCGAGTTCCCCCTGGACGTGGACCGCGAAGCCGCGTTGTTCGCCAGCTGGTACGAGCTGTTCCCACGTTCGGTCACCGACGACCCCGAGCGCCACGGCACCTTCAACGACGTGCACCAGCGCCTGCCGATGATCCGCGACATGGGCTTCGACGTGCTGTACTTCCCGCCCATTCACCCCATCGGCCTGCAACACCGCAAGGGCCGCAACAACGCTTTGCAGGCCGAGCCCGGCGACCCCGGCAGCCCCTACGCCATCGGCAGCCCCGAAGGCGGCCACGATGCCATCCACCCGCAATTGGGCAGCCGTGATGACTTCCGCCGGTTGGTGGCGGCTGCCGCCGAACACGGCCTGGAGATCGCCCTGGACTTCGCCATCCAGTGCTCCCAGGACCACCCCTGGTTGAAGGAGCACCCCGGATGGTTCAGCTGGCGCCCCGACGGCACCATCCGCTATGCCGAGAACCCGCCGAAAAAGTACCAGGACATCGTCAACGTCGATTTCTACGCCGCCGAGGCGGTGCCCAGCCTGTGGCTGGCCCTGCGCGACGTGGTGGTCGGCTGGGTCGAGGAGGGGGTCAAGACCTTCCGCGTCGACAACCCGCACACCAAGCCGCTGCCGTTCTGGCAATGGCTGATCGCCAATGTGCGCAGCCAGCACCCCGAGGTGATCTTCCTCGCCGAAGCCTTCACCCGCCCGGCGATGATGGCGCGGCTGGGCAAGGTGGGGTACGCCCAGAGCTACACCTACTTCACCTGGCGCAACAGCAAGCAAGAGCTGCGCGAGTACTTCGAAGAACTCAACCAGCCGCCGTGGAGCTTGTGTTATCGGCCGAACTTCTTCGTCAACACGCCGGACATCAACCCGTTCTTCCTGCACACCTCTGGCCGGGCAGGCTTTCTGATCCGCGCTGCGCTGGCGACCATGGGCTCAGGGCTGTGGGGCATGTATTCGGGTTTCGAACTGTGCGAAGGCACGCCGCTGCCCGGCAAGGAGGAGTACCTGGACTCGGAGAAGTACCAGATCCGCCCGCGCGACTTCAACCAGCCCGGCAATATCGTCGCCGAAATCGCCCAGCTCAACCGCATCCGCCGGCACAACCGGGCCCTGCAGACCCACCTGGGCGTGCTCTTCCTCAACTGCTGGAACGAGCAGATCCTGTTCTTCGCCAAGCGCACCGCCGAGCGTGACAACTACATCCTCGTCGCCATCAGCCTCGACCCGCACAACGCCCAGGAAGCCAGCTTCGAGCTGCCACTGTGGGAGCTGGGCCTGGATGACAACGCCGACACCCAGGGCGAGGACCTGATGACCGGCCACCGCTGGACCTGGCACGGCAAGACCCAGTGGATGCGCATAGAGCCCTGGCACCAGCCGTTCGGCATCTGGCGCATTGAACGGATGGGGTAAGCGATTTTGTGGGAGCGGGTTTACCCGCGAACACCGGCAACGCCGGTGCCACACACCGCGGAGTCTGTTTCGCGGGTAAACCCGCTCCCACAGGGGGCGCGTCAAACCGAGAACCGAAAGGAGTCGCACATGGCCAAGCGTTCCCGCCCGGCAGCCTTCATCGACGATCCCCTCTGGTACAAGGACGCGGTGATCTACCAGCTGCACGTGAAATCGTTCTTCGACGCGAACAACGACGGCATCGGCGATTTCGCCGGCTTGATCAGCAAGCTCGACTACATCGCCGAACTTGGCGTCAACACCCTCTGGCTGCTGCCGTTCTACCCCTCGCCACGGCGCGACGACGGCTACGACATCGGCGAATACAAAGCTGTGCACCCGGACTACGGCGGCATGGCCGACGCCAAACGTTTCATCGCCGAGGCCCACAAGCGCGGCCTGCGGGTGATCACCGAACTGGTCATCAACCACACCTCCGACCAGCACCCCTGGTTCCAGCGCGCCCGCCACGCCAAGCGCGGCAGCAAGGCTCGGGATTTCTACGTGTGGTCGGACGATGACCAGAAGTACGACGGCACCCGGATCATCTTCCTCGACACCGAAAAGTCCAACTGGACCTGGGACCCAGTGGCCGGCCAGTACTTCTGGCACCGCTTCTACTCGCATCAGCCGGACCTGAACTTTGACAACCCGCAGGTGCTCAAGGCCGTGATCGGGGTGATGCGCTTCTGGCTCGACATCGGCGTCGATGGCCTGCGCCTGGACGCCATCCCCTACCTGATCGAGCGCGACGGCACCAACAACGAGAACCTGCCTGAGACCCATACAGTGCTCAAGGCGATCCGCGCCGAGATCGACGCCAACTACCCCGACCGCATGCTGCTGGCCGAGGCCAACCAGTGGCCGGAGGACACCCGGCCGTACTTCGGCGAAGGTGAAGGCGACGAATGCCACATGGCCTTCCACTTCCCGCTGATGCCGCGCATGTACATGGCCCTGGCCATGGAAGACCGCTTCCCGATCACCGATATCCTGCGCCAGACCCCAGAGATCCCTGCCAACTGCCAATGGGCGATCTTCCTGCGCAACCACGATGAGCTGACCCTGGAGATGGTCACCGACCGCGAGCGCGACTACCTGTGGAACTACTACGCCGAAGACCGTCGCGCGCGCATCAACCTAGGCATCCGCCGACGCCTGGCGCCCTTGCTGCAGCGCGACCGGCGGCGCATCGAGCTGCTGACCAGCCTGCTGCTGTCGATGCCCGGCACGCCCACGCTGTACTACGGCGACGAACTGGGCATGGGCGACAACATCTACCTGGGCGACCGCGACGGCGTGCGCACCCCCATGCAGTGGTCGCCGGACCGTAACGGCGGTTTCTCCAAGGCCGAGCCGCAGCGCCTGGTGCTGCCCCCGATCATGGACCCGCTGTACGGCTACCAGACCATCAACGTCGAGGCCCAGGCCCACGACCCGCACTCGCTGCTCAACTGGAACCGCCGCCTGCTGTCGGTGCGCAACCAGCAGAAGGCCTTTGGCCGTGGCACCTTGAAAATGCTCACCCCGAGCAACCGGCGCATCCTCGCCTATATCCGCGAGTACACCGATGCCGAGGGCAACAGTGAAGTGGTGCTGTGCGTGGCCAACGTTTCACGCGCCGCCCAGGCCGCGGAGCTGGAGCTTTCGCAGTACGCCGAACGGGTGCCGGTGGAGATGCTCGGTGGCAGCGCGTTCCCGCCCATCGGCCAGTTGCCGTTCCTGCTTACCCTGGCGCCATACGGCTTCTACTGGTTCCTGCTGGCCGCCCACGACCGCATGCCCAGTTGGCATGTGCAGCCCACCGAAGGCCTGCCCGAGCTGACCACCCTGGTGCTGCGCAAGCGCATGGAAGAGCTGCTCGAAGCACCGTCCCGGGGCGCCCTGGAAAGCGCGATCCTGCCCCAGTACCTGCCCAAGCGGCGCTGGTTCGCCGGCAAGGAAGGGCCGATCGACCAGGTGCACCTGCGGTACGGCGTACGCTTCGCCACCGCGACCTTGCCGGCATTGCTCGGCGAGCTGGAGGTGCACAGCAACGGGGTGGTGACCCACTACCAACTGCCGTTCGGGTTGTTGCCGGAGGAGCAGATCAACGCCGCGCTGCCCCAGCAACTGGCGCTGTCGCGGGTGCGCCGTGGTCGTCAGGTGGGGCTTATCACCGATGCCTTCGTCCTCGAGCCCTTCATCCGTGCGCTGCTGCGCGGTTGCCAGGACGGCCTGCGCCTGCCCTGTGGCAACGGCATGGGCGAACTGCGCTTCCAGTGCACCAAGCAGCTGGCGGCGCTGGCGCTCGATGAGCAGAGCGAGGTGCGCTACCTGGGCGCGGAGCAGTCCAACAGCTCGGTGGTGGTGGGCGGCAGCCTGGTGCTCAAGCTGATCCGCCGGGTCAACCCGGGGATCCACCCGGAGCTGGAGATGAGCGCCTACCTCACTGCTGCCGGTTTCGCCAATATTTCACCCTTGCTGGCCTGGGTCAGCCGCGTCGACGATAGCGATCAATCAACCCTGCTGATGATCGCCCAGGGCTACCTGAGCAACCAGGGCGATGCCTGGGACTGGACCCAGAACACCCTGGAACGGGCGATCCGCGACGAGATGGAACCGACCCGCAACGAGCAGGAAGCGCACACCGACGCCCTGGCCGAACTCACCGGCTTCGCCGCCTTGCTGGGCCAGCGCCTGGGCGAGATGCACCTGCTGCTGGCGGCGCCCACCGGTGATCAAGCGTTCCAGCCGCGGCCGAGCGATGCCCGCGACAGCGAGCGCTGGAGCCGGCAGATCAGCACCGAGCTCGAGCATGCCCTGGACCTGCTGGCCCAGCACCGCAACAGCCTGGACGGTGACAGCCAGGCTCTGGTCGACGACCTGCAGCAACAACGCCAAGGCTTGCGCCAGCACATCGACAACCTGGCCCGCCAGGCCCAAGGCGGCTTGTTGATGCGTGTGCACGGCGACCTGCACCTGGGCCAGGTGCTGGTGGTGCAGGGCGATGCCTACCTGATCGATTTCGAGGGCGAACCGGCGCGTCCGCTGGACGAGCGCCGGGCCAGACACAGCCCATACAAGGATGTCAGCGGCGTATTGCGATCCTTCGACTATGCTGCTGCCATGATCCTGCGCAGCGCCTCGGCGGTAGACCTCTCCGACGCGGCGCGCCAGGCCCGTCAGCGGGTTGCCCGGCAGTACCTGCACCAGTCGCGTCACGCCTTCGTCGAAGCCTATGGCCTGGCCACCGCCGCCATGCCCCATGCCTGGCAGCAGGCCGAGGGCGAGCGCGCCGCACTGGAACTGTTCTGCCTGGAAAAAGCCGCCTATGAAATCAGCTACGAAGCCGAGAACCGGCCGAGCTGGCTGGCCGTGCCTTTGCATGGCCTGCATGGGTTGATCAGCACCTGGGGGGAGTCATGAGTTTCGTAGTTTCGTGGGAGCGGCGGTGCGCCGATGCGACTTGCCCCGCGATGGGGCCGCTACCCTCATCGCGAGGCAAGCTCGCTCCCACGCCCCAAAGGTCGTCAAGCAATCTTGTGAATACATGGAAAGGGGCAGTGAGATGAATGCAACCACGCGTGACAACGGCAGCCTTCGGCAACGGGACCTGGACGCCCTTGCCAGCGCCACGCACGCCGACCCGTTCGCCGTGCTCGGCCCGCACCCCGATGGTGCAGGCGGTCAGTTTATCCGGGCCTTCCTGCCCAACGCCCTGAATGTGCGCGTGCTGGCCCGCGATGGCGGGCACGTGCTCGCTGAAATGCAGCAACAGCGCCTGCCAGGGTTGTTCACCGCGCACATCGACGATGCACAACCGTATCTGCTGCAGATCGGCTGGGCCGGGGGCGAGCAGGTCACCGAAGACCCTTACAGCTTTGGCCCGCAACTGGGCGACATGGACATGTACCTGTTCTCCGAAGGCAACCACCGCGACCTGTCCGGCCGCTTCGGTGCGCAACCGACCCAGGCCGACGGCATCGACGGCGTGTGCTTCTCGGTGTGGGCGCCCAACGCCAGGCGGGTTTCGGTGGTGGGCGACTTCAACAACTGGGACGGCCGCCGCCACCCCATGCGCCTGCGCCACAGCGCCGGGGTGTGGGAATTGTTCGTGCCGCGCCTGGGTGTCGGCGAAACCTACAAGTTCGAAGTGCTCGGCGCCGACGGCGTGCTGCCACTCAAGGCCGACCCGCTGGCCCGCGCCACCGAGCTGCCACCGAGTACCGCCTCGAAGGTGGCCGGCGCCCTGGCCCACGACTGGCACGATGAGCAATGGATGGCGCAGCGCGCCCAGCGCCACGCCTACAACGCACCGCTGTCGATCTACGAGCTGCACGCCGGCTCCTGGCGCTGCGAGCTGGACGATACCGGCGAGGTCGCGCGCTTCTACAACTGGCGCGAACTGGCCGAACGCCTGGTGCCTTACGTGCAGGAACTGGGCTTCACCCATATCGAGCTGATGCCGATCATGGAGCACCCGTTCGGCGGGTCCTGGGGCTATCAGCCGCTGTCTTTGTTCGCCCCGACCTCACGCTACGGCACGGCGGAAGATTTCGCCTTCTTCATCGACGCCTGCCATCAGGGCGGCATCGGCGTGATCCTCGACTGGGTACCGGCGCATTTCCCCACCGACGAACACGGCCTGGCGCGCTTCGACGGCACCGCGCTGTACGAGTACGACAATCCGCTGGAAGGCTTCCACCAGGACTGGAACACGCTGATCTACAACCTCGGCCGCAACGAGGTGCGCGGCTTCATGCTGGCCTCGGCGCTGCACTGGCTCAAGCATTTCCACATCGACGGCCTGCGCGTCGATGCCGTGGCGTCGATGCTCTACCGCGATTACTCGCGCAAGGCCGGCGAGTGGGTGCCCAACCGCCATGGCGGGCGCGAGAACCTCGAAGCCATCGACTTCATCCGCCACCTCAACGGCGTCGCGGCCCACGAGGCACCGGGCGCATTGATCATCGCCGAGGAATCCACCGCCTGGCCCGGCGTCAGCCAGCCCACGCAACAGGGCGGCCTGGGCTTTGCCTACAAGTGGAACATGGGCTGGATGCACGACACCCTGCATTACATCCAGAACGACCCGATCCACCGCACCTACCACCACAACGAGATGAGCTTCGGGCTGATCTATGCCTACTCCGAGCACTTCATCCTGCCCATCTCCCACGACGAGGTGGTGCACGGCAAGCACTCGCTGATCGACAAGATGCCCGGCGATCGCTGGCAGAAGTTTGCCAACCTGCGCGCCTACCTCGCGTTCATGTGGGCCCACCCAGGCAAGAAGCTACTGTTCATGGGCTGCGAGTTCGGCCAGTGGCGTGAGTGGAACCACGACAGCCAACTGGACTGGTACCTGCTGCAATACCCCGAGCACCAAGGAGTACAGCGCCTGGTCGGCGACCTCAACCGGCTGTACCGCGAGCAACCGGCACTGCATGAACAGGACTGCCAGCCCCAGGGCTTCCAGTGGCTGATCGGCGACGATGCGCACAACAGCGTGTACGCCTGGCTGCGCTGGAGCAGCCAGGGCGAACCCTTGCTGGTGGTGGCCAACTTCACCCCGGTGCCGCGCGAGGGCTACCGGATCGGCGTGCCGTTCGGCGAACGTTGGCAAGAGTTGCTCAACAGCGATGCCGGGCTGTATGCAGGGTCGAACGTGGGCAACCTGGGGGCGGTGGCCAGTGATGAGATTGCCAGCCATGGGCAGCCATTGTCGCTGGCGCTGAACCTGCCGCCGTTGGGGGTGTTGGTGATGAAGCCGGCTGGTTAGCTCCCGGTAATGACTTCTTGGCGGGGTCTCCCGCCAAGAAGTTGCCTGAGCTACAGCGTTGAAGAAAAGCGGCTAGCCCCGGCGCGTATTATCTTCGATAAATTCCCGTTTAACGATGACTTGCAATGCGACTTGACCATTGGAGACCACGCCTTCCCTAGTGCTGGTTGCTTCATTTTGTATGTTGTCTATTAACTCGTTGAAGGATTTGGATTTTAGAGTCGATGGTAGGTCAATTGGTGTCACTGAAATTGAGAATATATAGGTCCCGCTGTAGTCTGGACTTTCAGTGCTGCGATTGATCTGGAATCCGATGTCTTTATTTGAAGCGTGCAATAATTCGGCGCAATGTACAGCGTCGGTGAACATGGTGGCGTAATGTCCAGGTATGCCATTAATCCCGTAGATCTCCATCCCTGCAAAGGGGCCTGGGGATGCTAGGTATAAAAAACTGCGATATTCTTCTAGGAATGATTCGGCTTTGCTGGCTGCGAAGATCTTCAACGCCTCTATGAATTCGTAATGATCGGTTTCTGGTATCGGAGTCAACGTGCTATCTGGTAGGTCCTCTGTTTCGAGTAAGTTTGAAATGCTATTGTTGTATGCTTTCAGGAATTCGCTATTATACAAATATCTATTGCTAAGCGAGGTGTCATTAAATGGATTTGAAAATTCGGCGAATGTCCTCTTGAAGTGAGTGCTTGTCACAGGCTGTGTTACTTTAACTTCGGCTCGTTCAAGGTCTGCTTTAGTTGCATCGCTTGGTTCTTCCAAGGCGCGCCGGATGGCAGCATTCATCAATAACGGGTGATGGTTTTTGGTGAGATCTTCTGGCGCGCGTTGCGTAGCCAGGGCGGCGATTACAGGATGAATCAGATCGAGGAGCTTGTATGCCTGTTTCAGTTTGTTCGGGTCATTGATGGCGTATATATTGTTTAATTGTTCGATGTATTTTTTGCTTTGTTCTTCGTCCGCCAAGGGTTCGGTTGTCATGATGTTTTCCCTCAAATCTATGCTTCAGTTAGGCTGGGTGGCTACCTGGGGTCGATATCAATTTCCAAGTGGATTTTTTCGCAGTGGCAATTGATCGACCTGCAGAGATTTTTCGCCGGTTGATAGAGCACGGCAACTGATAAAAATGTCAGGTGCGACATAGCGCTGGCGGCTTTATCATGGCTATTCAGGCCGCCAGGCAGTGTCCGGAAACAGAGTGCGCGATGCTTGCAAGTATTGATGTCGGCATTCAAGTGAGCCTGTCGGAATCTGCTACCGCGTTTTGCAAATTCGAGCATGGCTCTATCTGTTTTCACCTCGCGTGGCTGATATCCAGCGTCGTGAATAACCCGCAAGCCAGAGTTCCAGTGTGCCTGGGCAATGGGTGCGTTCGCTTGTCTACCAGCGCATCCTCACCCCGAGGCTGCCAATCAGCCCATTCAGATCGTTGTCATCCACGTCGCTGCTGTAATCGGCACTGACGAACAGCGCCACGTTCGGCGTGACCCGCGCCACCAGCCCCAACCCCAGGTCCACCGAGGTCGAACTGCGCGAGCTGGAGATCTTGTCGACCTGGTCCAGCTTCACCGAGTCGCTGTTGCTGAAGTCGTACCAGACGTTGGTGCGCACATAGGGCTCGATGGGCATGCCTTTCACTTCATAGCGCGCCGACAGCTTGGCACCGACCCGGCCGCTCCAGCTTGGCTGGCTGTCGAACGCCTGCAAGGTTTCCTCCTGCACCTGGCTGCCAGGGAAGAACTGCTGGTTGATCAACTGCGCCTGGGGCTCGATCACCCAGCCGCCCCCCAGGCCGATGGGGAAACCGCCCTCCACCGAAAAGGTCATCGCATGGCCACTGTCGTCCACTCGCTGGCCGGCCTGGGAGCGGCCATTGACGTCGATGCGCGTACCCATGGCCACGGCGTCCACGTGCCAGCCCTGCTCATGGGTCATGCTCCAGTACACGCCCAGGCTCTCGCCGCTGAGGTTCACCGCATTGCGTTGTTTGTCACCGAGCAAGGGGCGCATGCCGTTGAAGCTGCTCTGCAGGTTGTTGTGGCCGACGAAGATCCCGGCACGGTGAACGTTGCCTGCGCTGGTTTCGCGCACGAACAGGTCGGGGCCGATCATCAACTGCTGGCTGGGCGCCTCCAGCTGCGCCGGCGCCTGGGCTGCTGGCCTTGGTGTGCCGGGGAAGAACTGCGCCCACTGGCTGGCGATCATGTCGCTGGCCAGTGGGCCGTGGCGCTCGCTCATCTGCGTGGAGAATGCCGAGAGCATGCCCTGGTTGAGGCCATTGACGCTCAGCGGGTCGAGTGAGAGTTGGGGGACCTCGGGCTGTTCCAGGAACCGGGCGAAGGGTTCGCCCTCCTGCAGTTCGAAGGCGAAGGTTTCCACCGGGGTTGCCAAGAGCAGCGACGTGGAAACCGCGCAGCAAAAAGCTTCGAAACGCAGGGGGTTCGAGGTGCTTTTCATGGCGGATCTCCTGTTGTTGTGTGTTGGACAGCACGTTGAACAGCCGGGCAATCTGGCCTGATGTCACGGGCTGTACGACAAAAACAGGGGCGACCCAAGCCAGCGCGCCAGCCTGCTTGAGCGCGCACAAAGGCGCGAGCTAGAGGCCCGGCACGAATTTTTACGTCTGTTGGTTCTGTTCAGCTAAGGAGAGGACAGGGCTTGCGTCAAGAATGTGTGAAGGCTTTGGCAAGGGTTCGTTGAGTAATTCAAGCCATTGAATTTGTACAGAATTGGCGAGGCCATATCGTCAATGGTGATTGCTCGCCGGGCGGCTATGCCGAATCGTTGCTACAGGCGCACTTCCACAGCCAGCGGCAGATGATCGGACAGGTGTGTCCAGGGCTTGTGGCCGAGGATCATCGGCCCATGGCTGTCGGCGTTGCGCAGGTAGATACGGTCCAGGCGCAGCAGCGGCAGGCGTGCGGGATAAGTGCGGGCGAGCAGGCCGTGATGGCGTTCGAAGGCTTCGTGCAGGCCCTGTTGCCGGCCCAGGGTGCGGTTGCCGTGCAACTGCCAGTCGTTGAAGTCACCGGCGATGATCACCGGGGCGTCGGCGGGCAGTGCATCGAGCAGCTTGCTCAACAGTTGCAGCTGTTTTTGCCGATGGCTTTCCAGCAGCGACAGGTGCACGCAAATGGCATGCACCGGTGCTTGCCCGGGCACGTCGAGCACACAGTGCAGCAGGCCGCGCCGTTCGGGGCCGGTGATCGACACGTCGAGGTTGCGGTGTTCGATGATCGGGTACTTGGACAGCAGAGCGTTGCCGTGGTGGCCGTCCGGGTACACCGCGTTGCGCCCGTAGGCGAAATCGCTCCACATGCTGTCGGCGAGGAATTCGTACTGCGAGGTCTGCGGCCAGCCGGGGTAGCGGCTGGCGTGGCGATCGTGGCTGCCCAGCACTTCCTGCAGGAACACGATATCGGCCTGGGTGCTGCGCACCGCCTCGCGCAGCTCCGGCAGGATGAAGCGCCGGTTGAAGGCGGTGAAACCCTTGTGGGTGTTGACCGTCAGCACCTTGACCCGGTGCACGGCCGGGGCCTGGCTGACGCTGGCGAAACCTGGACTGCCGGCTTCGGGGTTCACAGGAACTCCTGTAGCGATTTACACGATTCTTGTGGGAGCGGGTTTATCGAGCCGTCGAACCGCCGCGAACACGGGCGTAGCCCGTGCCATGCACCGTAGTGTGGTCTTCGCGGGTAAACCCGCTCCCACAGGTATTTTGGTGATCATGGCTACGGATTAGGACCGCCCGTCCGTTGCCAGGTTCAGTCCTCTTCCCGCTGCAACGCCATCAACAGCAACGAACGCCCCTGCACCTCGAACACCGTGTCGAACTGCAGATGCTGCGGCTTGCGCAGCTCCGGTCGATCGGTGTCGACCAGGCAGCTCCAGTATTCGCCCTGCGGCACCGCCGGCAGCTTGAACGGCACCACGTCGTGGTAGGCGTTGACGATCAGCAGCAAGGTCGCCTCGGCCCCGGGCCGGGCAATGCCGCTGACCTGGGCGCGGCCGTCCATCAGCATGCCCAGGCAACGCCCGTGCGGGTCTTCCCACTGCTCCACGGTCATCTCGCTGCCGTCCGGGGCCAGCCAAGTGACGTCCTTGACCCCGATCGCCTCGTTGTAGTCACCCACCAGAAAGCGCGAGCGGCGCAGGATCGGGTAGGCCAGGCGCAGGCGGGTCAGGCGTTTGACGAAGGCCAGCAAGGCCTTGCCGTCCTCGTCCAGCTCCCAGTTGACCCAGCCGATCTCGCTGTCCTGGCAATAAGCGTTGTTGTTGCCATGCTGGGTGCGGCTGAACTCGTCGCCAGCGACAATCATCGGCGTGCCCTGGGCCAGCAGCAGGGTGGCGAAGTAGTTGCGCATCTGGCGCATGCGCAGGGCATTGATCGCCGGGTCGTCGGTCGGGCCTTCGACGCCGCAGTTCCACGACAGGTTGTTGTTGGTGCCGTCCTGGTTGTTCTCGTCGTTGTCCTCGTTGTGCTTGTCGTTGTACGACACCAGGTCGCGCAGGGTGAAGCCGTCGTGGGCGGTGACGAAGTTGACCGAGGCGTAGGGCCGCCGGCCACGGTTGTTGAACAGGTCGCCGGAGGCTGTGATGCGCGCGGCGAAGTCGGCGAGCATGCCTTCGTCGCCTTTCCAGAAACTGCGCACGGTGTCGCGGAAACGGTCGTTCCACTCCGCCCAGCCGGGGGCGAAGTTGCCCACCTGGTAGCCGCCGGGGCCACAATCCCAGGGTTCGGCGATCAGCTTGACCTGGCTGAGCATCGGGTCCTGGCGGCAGGCCACGAGGAAGCCGTGGCGTTCGCTGTAGCCATCGTGGTAGCGGCCGAGGATGGTCGCAAGATCAAAGCGAAAACCGTCCACGTGCATCTCGCCCGCCCAGTAGCGCAGCGAGTCGGTGACCAGTTGCAGCACGCACGGATGGCTCAGGTCGAGGGTGTTGCCGGTGCCGGAATCGTTGATGTAGAAGCGCTTGTCGTCGGGCATGAGGCGGTAGTACGAGGCGTTGTCGATGCCGCGCATCGACAGGGTCGGGCCGCGCTCGTTGCCCTCGGCGGTGTGGTTGTAGACCACGTCCAGAATCACTTCCAGCCCGGCGTCGTGCAGGTGCGCGACCATCTCCTTGAACTCGGCGATCTTGCCGCTGGCCAGGTAGCGCGGGTGCGGGGCGAAGAAGGCGATGCTGTTGTAGCCCCAGTAGTTGTTCAGGCCCTTGTCGAGCAGGTGCTGGTCGTTGACGAAGGCATGGATCGGCAGCAGCTCGATGCTCGATACCCCAAGCGCCTTGATGTGCCCGAGCAGTTCGTCGTTGGCCAGGCCCGCGAAGGTGCCGCGCAGCGCCTCGGGCACCGCCGGGTGGCGCATGCTGATGCCGCGGGCGTGCGCCTCGTAGATGATGGTGCGCTCCCAGGGGATCTGCACACGTTGGTCGCGGCCCCAGGTGAACGCTGGGTCGATGACCTTGCATTTGGGCACGAAAGGCGCGCTGTCGCGCTCGTCGAACGACAGGTCGTCGTCGGGGTGGCCGATGGTGTAGCCGAACAGGGCCTCGGACCATTTCAGTGTGCCAACCAGTTGCTTGGCATAGGGGTCGATCAGCAGTTTGTTGGGATTGAAACGGTGGCCGTTCTGCGGTTCATACGGGCCATGCACGCGGTAGCCGTAGACCAGGCCAGGGTGTGCATCGGGCAGGTAGCCGTGGTAGATCTCGTCGGTGTACTCGGGCAGCTCGATGCGCTCGAGCTCCTGTTCGCCGGTTGAATCGAACAGGCACAGTTCGACTTTGCTGGCGTTGGCCGAGAACAGGGCGAAGTTGACCCCCAGGCCGTCCCAGGTGGCGCCCAGTGGGAAGGGCATGCCTTCGCGGATGCGCGATGGGGCGACGGAGCGGGTTTTCTTCGGGGTGCGGGGGCTCATGGCAGTCCTCGTGGTGCGGGGGAGGGGGATCCATCAGAGGATCGGTGCCGGCTCTTTCGCGGGTAAACCCGCTCCCACAGGTTCTCCATCTCACCCAAGGCTAATGGTGATCCTGTTGGAGCACAGGTTCTCCAACACACCCAAGCACACCCAAGGCTAATGATGATCCTGTGGGAGCGGGTTTACCCGCGAAGAGGCCGGCACAGCACTCAGCCTGCAGCAGGCTTTTTCACTGCCTTTGGCTTCTTCGCCGCCACTGGCTTTTCTGCAGCCACCGCCGCCTTCGGCTTGGCCGCCGCCTTCTTGCGCGGCGCGGCCTTGGGCGCTAACGCTTCAGCCTCGGCCAGCTTGCGGGCCATCTCCCAGTGGCGGATTTCCTGGCCCTCCGGCTTGCCCTCCGATTCCCAGATTTGATAGGCGAATTCGCGAACACGTTTTTCTTCGACACTCATCACGACGCTCCTGAATGCAGTTAGGCATGATCAATCAACACATTGACCGGGAACTCCATCAGTACGGTGCTCAACTTCAGCTCCTTTGAAGGGCTGACAGCACCGCCACCGAAAAGTCCCGAGCAGTTGGCAGGCGACAAGGCAAACGGCAGGATCAGCCGCGTATCGTCCCAGTTCTGTGCCGGGATCAATGGGGTTGTGGCGTTACCCAGCAAGCTGCTGGCAAGCCGTGGTGCGACAACGATGGCGCGCTGCTCCTCGCCCAGTCGGGCGAAGGCCAGCACCTTGTCGGCGTGGCGCCCCTGCACGTTCAGCGGCAGGTAGGCGCCACCCCGGAACAGTTCGGGATGGCTCATGCGACAGTCCAGCAGCCGGGCGATCAGTGCCTGCTTGATGCGCCCGTCCTGCCAGTGGCCGAGCAGTTCGGCCAGGGGCGTGCTGGCGTCCAGGCTGGCACGCCTTGCAGCGTAGTCCACCGGGCGCCGATTGTCCGGGTCGACCAGGCTGAAGTCCCAGTACTCGTTGCCCTGGTACAGGTCGGGCACGCCCGGCGTGGTCATGCGCAGCAGGCATTGCACCAGGCTGTTCAGCGCGCCGGGGCAGGCGATCTGCCGCGCCGCCTCGTGCAGCGACTGGCGCAGCTGCTGGTTCTGCGCGTCCAGCAGCAGGCCGTTCACATAGGCGGCGCAGGCCTGTTCATAAGCCTCGTTCGGCGCCGCCCAGCTGCTGCGCAGCTTGGCCTCGCGCAGGGCCTTCTGTTGCCAACCGCCGATGCGCTCGGCGTAGTGGCGCAGTGCGTTGGCGTCATGCAGGTCGAGCGCCAGCGGCCAGCTGCCGAGCAGGGTCTGCCACAGCAGCAGCTCATCGCCCGGGCCGGGCGCGGCGCCATCCTCCAATGCCTCGCGCAGCGGCGCTGCCAGTTCGCGCCAGTGCTCCACCCGGCTGGCCAGCCAGGCCCCGCGCTCGCTGAGCACCGCCAGGCGCGCCCGGCAGTCTTCGCCACGCTTGTGATCGTGGGTGGCGGTGGCCAGCAGGTTGTCGGGGAAGTCGCGCAGGCGGCGCTGGGCTTGCGTGTGAAACCATTCAGGGGCGGCACTGAAACGCTCGGCCTCGAAGCCCACATCGTTGCGCGACAACAGCCGGGCGCTGCGGTAGAAGGCGGTGTCTTCCACGGCCTTGGCGGCGGTTGGCGCGGTCAGCTGCTGGAAGCGCACGCAGGCGTGACGCAGGTGCTTGCGTGGTCGGCCCGGGGGCAGGCGCCGCCAGGGCTGGCCGCCGAGCCACTGCGCCAGGTGCTCGAGCAGCGGCCAGTCGGCCTCGCCCAGTGACTGGCGGGCGTCAGCGAGGGCTTGCTGGAAGAACCCCTCGTCCTCGGCCGGGCGGCCACAGGCGTTTATGTAGGTGCGGTACACCGGGTAGTGCTCGGCCAGCGCCTGCAGCGCGCGGCGGATGGCACCGAGGGTGAGGTCACGGGTCATCAGGTCGTCGCGGGCCACCTGCAGCAAGGCCAGGGCCACCGACTCGCAGTCGCCGGCCAGGCCGGCGTTGAGCACCAGGTGGCGAGCCTGGCGCACTTCCTCGGCAAATGCCGGCCGTTCGCTGACGGTGCTCCACAGCTCGGTCAGCGGTGCTTCGCCCGCCGGGTCGTGTTGCAGCAGCGAGACCTGGTTCATGAACTCGTAGCCGGTGGTGCCATCGGTGAGCCAGTCGCGGTGCAGGTGTTCATCGGCGCCGAGGATTTTCTCGACGTAGATCGGGAAGTGCTCCACGCCCGCCTGCAGCGGCCGGCGCGCCAGCAACCCGTCGACCCGCCGGCGCAGGTTGCGGCAGTAACGGCGCGGGTCGGCCAGGCCGTCGATATGGTCGATGCGCAAGCCATCCACCAGCCCGCGCTCGATCAGCTCGAACAGCTTGGCGTGGGTGGCTTCGAACACCACCGCACGCTCCACCCGCAGGCCGCCTAGTTCATTGATGTCGAAAAAGCGGCGCCAGTTGATGTCGTCGGCGGCGGTGCGCCAGTTGGCCAGGCGATAGGTCTGGCGCTCCAGCAACTGGTGCAGGCGCTTGAAGCCGGCTTCGGTGCGGCTGTCGAAGGCGGCCAGGGCGGCTTCGAGGCTGGCCCCGGCGCTGACCACCAGGGCCAGGTCGCGGTGCAGCGCCACGGCGTCGGCCAGCGGTTCGGCGGCCTCCTGCAGAGCACTGAAGTGTTGCGCCAGGGCCTGCAACCGTGGGTCTTCGGCACGGCCGAGAATGCGCTCGTAGTCCAGCGGGCAGATCGGGAAACGATGCTCGTGATGGGCGACCTCGAACCGGCCATGCTCGGCGTCGAAGGTCAGGGGCATGTCACCGTTGAGCAGCGCCACGCCATAGTCGCTGCCGAGGAACGGCAACAGCAGTTGCCCGGCCAGCAGCGGGTCGCTGGAGTGCCACTGGATATCGAAGAACTCTGCATAGGGGCTGCGCCGGCCCCAGGCCAGCAGGCTCTGCCACCAGGGGTTGTCGGCGCCGCCCACGGCCATGTGGTTGGACACCGTGTCGAGGATCAGGCCCATGCCGTGCTGGCGCAAGGCGGCCACCAGGCGCTCCAGCGCGGCCTCGCCGCCCAGCTCGGGGTTGACCCGGGTCGGGTCGACCACGTCGTAGCCGTGGCGCGAGCCTGCACGGGCAGTGAGGATCGGCGAGGCGTACACGTGGCTAATGCCGAGCTGGGCGAAGTAGGGCACCAACGGCGTCGCGTCATCCAGGGTGAAGTCGCTGTGCAGCTGCAGGCGCAGGGTGGCGGTCAGCGCCTTCATCGATCACGCTCCCAGGCTTGTTCGCGGGCCTGGGCCAACAGCTCCAGGCGCCGCGCTGCGTCCTCGTCGTCGAGCAGCCCGAGGGCGGTGGCCTTGAAGCGGCGCCGCCAGTTGGGGTGGCCAGCGGTGGTGCCGGGCAGGTTGGGTTGCTCGTCGCAGCCCAGCAGGTCTTCCAGTGGCACCAGCACCAAGGGGGCGCGGGTGTGGCCGACGTAACGGATCGCCGCGTCAATCAATGCGCTGTCGTCCGCCAACGGGCCGTAGTTGTGCTCCAGGGTGCGGCGCAGGCCGTCGCGCTCCAGCGCCCGGCTATCGCGCCAGTGCCCTTCGGTGGTGGCGTCGATCAGTTGCAGGCGGTTGTGCCAGTCGATGTCACGGGCTTGCAGCCAGCCGGCCAGCGGCGCCAGGTCATGGGTGCCGGTGGTGGCCAGGGCGTTGTCCGGCCAGTCGAGGATCGGCTTGAAGTGCCCGGGCGCATCCTGCTCGAAGGGCAGCACGCGCATGCCCAGCACGGCCTTGGCCGCCAGGCGCTCGCGCAGGCCTTCGGGCACGGTGCCCAGGTCCTCGCCAAGGATGATCGCCCGGTGCCGTACCGATTCCAGGGCCAGCAGGCGCAGCAGGTCGTCGAGCGGGTAGTTGAGGTAGGCGCCCTCGCGGGCAGTGGCGCCACGGGGGATCAGCCACAGCCGGCGCAGGCCCATCACATGGTCGATACGCAGGCCGCCGGCGTGGGCCAGGTTGGCTCGCAGCATCTCGATGAAGGCGCGGTAGCCGTTGCGCTTGAGCCCTTCGGGGGAGAAGGCGCAGATGCCCCAGTCCTGCCCCGCACGGTTGAGGATGTCGGGCGGCGCGCCGACCTTGAGGTCGGCCAGCAGCTCGTCCTGGCGGCTCCAGGCCTGGCTGCCGGCGCCGTCGGCGCCCACCGCCAGGTCGGCGATCAGGCCGATCGCCATGCCGTTGCTGCGTGCCGCGTCCTGGGCGCGTTGCAGGCTGCGTTCGCTGAGCCACTGGCAGAACGCGTGGAATTCGACACGGGCCGGGTAGGCGGCGGCGAAGGCTTCGACTTCCGGGTGATAGGGGTCGTGCCAGGCTTTTGGCCAGTTGCGCCAATCGGCGCCCAGGCCCTGGTCCACCGCCTCGCTTTGCAGCACTTCGAAACGGCAATGGTGTTCGAGCCGTTCGCCGCCGGCCTCGCGGAAACTGGCGAAGTCTGCGCGCAGCGGGTGGTCGCCCTGGCTGAAATCCTGGTATAGCGCTTCCAGCAAACGCTGTTGGGCCTTGGCGGCGCGTGGCCAGTCCACCAGCGGCTGTTGCTGCAGGTCTTCCAGTGTCTGCGCAAGCCCGCAGGCCTCGATCGCCATGCGCACGGCGCGTTCGCCCAGCAGGGCTGCGGGGCTGGCGTACAGTGCGTTGAGCAACAGCCGGCTGGACGGTGAATAGGGGCTGAAGTGCTGTTGGTCGAAGGCCGACAGCGCGTGCATCGGGCTGATCGCCAGGGCATCGGCGCCGCGCTCGGCGGCACTGCGCGCCAGCTGTTCCAGCGCCAGGCAGTCGCCATAGCCGCCATCGTCGGGGCGGCGCAGGCTGTACAACTGCACCGCCAGGCCCCAGCAGCGCGGTGGCGGTTCGCCGATGGCATCTTCGAGCGCCTGGCAGCGCTGCGGCGCCACGGCGAGGGTGAAGGTGCGGCCATCGATGGCCAACCGGTGATAGCCGGTCGGCAGCCCGCCCTGCAGGCGTGCCTGGGTGTCCAGCACCAGTGTGCGCTGGCTGGCGTCCTCCAAGGTGCAGTGCACGTGGCTGCCGGCGCTGAACCAGCGTTGCAGGCCGAGGGGCTGGTCGACATCGACGGTCAGCAGCGGCGGCAGGTGTTCGCTGTCTTCGGCCTGTTCGACCAGGCGCAGGCTGCTGGCGATGGCCTGGTCGTTGTCAGCGGGGTGGCCAAGGGCTTGCAATACACGGCGCAGCACCTCGTCGCTGACCTGCTGCGGGCGGTTGTTGGCGTCGATCCAGTCGCGGGCAAGGCCGACGCGGGCGGCCAGGCGGTGCAGGGGCTGTTCGCTCATGGCGTCTCCGGTTCGGGGGGCAGCAGGCTGACCACGCAGCTGTACGCGGCGAGTGTCGAGTCGGGGTGGGCGTTGTCGCTGCTGTCGTACAGGCGCAGCGCTTGGGGCGGCAGTTGCGCGGCCTGGGGCTGGGCGCCGAGGTTGAGGTCGATACGCAGCTGCTGGCCGTTGCCCAGGCGCCAGCGCGCAGTGAGCGCCTTGTCGCCCAGCACCTCGGTGCCGAGTGCGCGGGTGCCGGGCAGGTGCGGGATGAGGTGGCGTTTACGCAGGTCGAGCAGCTGCTGATAAAGGCCGTGCCAGCCGGCCAGCACGTCCTTTGGCTGCGGCCGGGAACGTTCGAAGGTGGTTTCGGCGTTGGGGTCGGGGATCTGTGCGCGCCTGGCGGGGTCGGCGAAGGCGTCGAAGTGGGCGAACTCACCACGCCGGCCCTCGCGCACGGCATCGGCCAGCGCGTCGTGGAAGTCGGTGAAAAACAGGAACGGCTTGCAGCTGCCGTCGTCGTCGCCCATGAACAGCAGCGGGATCATCGGCGCCAGCAGCAACAGCCCGGTGGCCGCGCGCAGGGCCTGCGGCGGGCAAAGGCGGGTAAGGCGCTCGCCCAGTGCGCGGTTGCCGACCTGGTCGTGGTTCTGCAAAAACAGCACGAACGCGCTGGGCGCAAGGTGGCCGCTGGGTTCGCCCCGTGGCGTGCCATGGCGGTTGGCCTGGCCCTGGAACACGAAGCCTTCGGCCAGGCAGCGTGCCAGCTGCTCGATCGGCCGCTGCTGGTAGTCGGCGTAGTAGCCCTCGGTTTCGC
Organism: Pseudomonas sichuanensis; assembly: GCF_024749065.1. Classification (NCBI taxonomy): domain Bacteria; kingdom Pseudomonadati; phylum Pseudomonadota; class Gammaproteobacteria; order Pseudomonadales; family Pseudomonadaceae; genus Pseudomonas; species Pseudomonas sichuanensis. The sequence goes on from NZ_CP087185.1 coordinate 2,200,980, forward strand.
CCGTCAGCAGTACGTGCAAGGCGTTGTGGCCGTCGTCGTTCCACTGGGCGTCGAAGCCCTGCTCCAACAGCGCGGCCTGGTTGTGTTCGTTTTCCAGCACCAGCCAGATCTGCCGGCCCGGCGCTACCGCCGCGCGCACCCGCTGCGCCAGTTCGACGAGGAAATCCGGCTGGTCGATGGCGTGCACCGCATCCAGGCGCAGGCCGTCGCAGCGGTAGTCGCACAGCCACATCAGCGCGTTCTGGATGAAGTACTCGCGCACCGCTGGCCTGCGAAAGTCGATGGCCGCGCCCCAGGGTGTCTGCCGGTCCTGGCGAAAGAACGGGCTGGCGTACTGGTGCAGGTAGTTGCCGTCCGGGCCGAAGTGGTTGTAGACCACGTCCACCAGCACCATCAGGCGGTGGCCGTGGGCTTGGTCGATCAGTGCGCACAGCTCCTGCGGCGTGCCGTAGCTGTGCTGTGGGGCGAACGGCAGCACGCCGTCATAGCCCCAGTTACGTTCACCGGGGAACTGGCCCAGCGGCATCAGCTCGATGGCGCTGATGCCCAGCGTGGCCAGGCGTGGTAGCGCCTCGGCCACGCCGCGGTAACCGCCGAGCAGGCCCACGTGCAACTCCTGGATCACCGCCTCGTGCCACGGGCGGCCCTGCCAGGGGTGTTGCCACGGATAGCCGGCAAGGTCCACCAGCTCGCTCGGCCCCTGCACGCCCTCGGGCTGATAGCGCGAAGCCGGGTCGGCCACCTTGAGCTGCCGGTCGATAAGCAATTGATACCGCTCACCTGCCTGGCACGGGGCAACGCCGACGTACCAACCGTCATCAACGGGCGACAGCTCAACGGCGGGCTGCCGCTCGACTTCCACGCTCACGCTGCGCGCATCCGGCGCCCAGAGGGCAAAGCGCGCCGACGTGGCGTCCACTACCTGCGCGCCATGCCTGTGCATCGTCCGCTCTCCGCTCAGTAGTGGGCGATCTGGGTCTGCTTGACCAGGTCCTCATACAGCCGCGCGTAGGGTTCCACCGCCTGGCACCAGTTGAAGGGCTGGGTCATCGACAGGCAGCGCATGGCGTTGAGCAGGTGCTTCTTGCCATACACGTAGAAGGCGCGGCTCAGCGCTTCGCGGTAGCTGTCCAGGGTCGAGTCGTCGAACAGGAACCCGGTGACGCCGTTCTCGATGGTGTCGGCCAGCCCGCCGGTATTGCGCGCCACCGGCAGCGAACCGAAGCGTTGCGCGTACATCTGGCTCAGGCCGCACGGCTCATAGCGCGATGGCATCAGCAGAAAATCGCTGCCGGCGAACATCCGTCGGGCATCAGTTTCGTTGAAGCCGATGCGCACGCCGATGCGGCCCGGGTGACGCAGTGCCAGCTCGCGCATGGCCTGTTCTTCCTCGGGCTCGCCACGGCCGATGATGGCGATCTGGCCGCCTTGCTCGACGATGTAGTCGGCCACGCCCAGGGTCAGGTCCAGGCCTTTCTGGTAGACCAGCCGCGAGACCACGGCGAACAGCGGCCCCTTGGACGCGTCCAGGCCGAACAGCTCGCGTACCTGCTGGGTGTTGCGCGCCTTGCCGTCCCAGTCATTGAGGCTGAAGTTGTGCACCAGGTGCCCGTCGGTGGCCGAATCCCAGCTCTCGTCGATGCCGTTGGGGATGCCGCCGAGCAAGCCTTGCTGGGCCTTGCTGGCAAGGAATCCGTCGAGGCCGCAGCCGAACTCGGGGGTGGTGATTTCCCGGGCGTAGGTGGCGCTCACCGTGGTGATGTGGCTGGAGTAGGCCAGGCCCGCCTTGAGGAACGACAGCTTGCCGTAGAACTCCATGCCTTCCTGTTGCATGGCGTGGTCGGGGATCGCCAACTCCGGGCTGCAGGCGCGGCTGTAAACGCCCTGGTAGGCCAGGTTGTGGATGGTGAACAGGGTCGGGGTGCTCAGCCCACGCCAGTGCATGTAGGCCGGGGCCAGGCCGGCCGGCCAGTCGTGGGCGTGCACCAGGTCGGGGCGCCAGTGGGCCATGCCTTCACCGGCGGCAATTTCTGCGGCGGCCAGGCCCAGGCGGGCGAAGCGAATATGGTTGTCCGGCCAGTCGCGGCCGTTGTTGGCGCCGTAGGGAGTGCCTTCGCGCTGGTACAGCTCGGGGCAGATCAGCACATAGATCACCAGGCCGTCGGCCAGGTCCATGCGGCCGATCTTGCACGGTGGCAGTGCCGCGTGGCCGCCCAGTTCACCGACGATATGGATGGGGTTGTCGCTCTCCATCACCTGGGGGTAGCCGGGGATCAGCACCCGCACATCGTGCAGGTGGGCCAGAGCCCGTGGCAGGGCGGCGGACACGTCGCCCAGGCCGCCGGTCTTGACCAGGTCGGCGATTTCCGAGGTGACGAACAGGACCTTGCGCTTGTTGGGGTTGTGCTGGCGCTGGGCGCCGGGTGCCTTGACTGTCGGGGCGAGGCTGGGTGGCAGCGGCTCGCGGCTATCCGATTTGAATGCATCTACGTGAGGTTCGACAGCGGCACTGATCATACTTCTCTCCGTCCCTTGTTTTTGCGGGTGCGGGCACCCGTTGCGTTATTTCGTGCTGGTTCTCTCTGATCGGTAGTGCATCTTCGTAGTGCGGTCCTTGCCCGATATCGGTGCGCGCAGGCACGGCACGCTCGGCAATCCGGCCGAAAAGCGTGTAGGCGGGTGGGGGTGGGTGGGCCTGGCGTGAGGAAGTCCCTTTGCGTTGGCCTACTTAGCTCCTGACCTGCCCGCATTTCGGAAAGTTCGACTTTTTTACGTCACTTTTTCCGAGCAAAACGCGGGCCGAATCTGGAGTGTAGGGGACGAAACGACATTCTTGTGACTTGCTGGTCATTTTTATGATGACCGTTCGTCCCCGCAAACGTTGGCGGGTGTTACAAAATTTGTACAGGTAGGGAGGTGCCTGGTCGGCGGGTAGGGCGGGAGGTGAAAACGGGCAGGGCGGGGAGCCGCTTGGCTCCCTGCGCAGGGGCGGTGACTCAGAGGCTGGCGGGCTTGCCTTGCAGGCGGGCCTGTTCTAGCAGTTGGTTCAAGTGCGCCACTTGCTGGCGCAGCTGGTCACGTTCGTCCTTCAGCTGGCGCAGTTCATCACGGCGTACGGACACGTAGAGGGTCTGGGTGGGAGTAGCAGGCATCAGGGTACCCATGAGCACACCTCGCAGGGCTGGCTGGTGACAAATCAAAGCGTAGTCGCTTCACGCGGCGCGCATTCTGAATTCTTTCCCTGGCCATGGGAACTTTTTTGTTTATCGTGGTCTCGCCGTTCGTCGGTGAACCCTCTGCGGGTACGCTGGACTAATCTGAAATCCTTAACGGCTGTAATCCATTTCTAACGGGAGCGTCACCACATGCAACTGGGAATCGTCGGGCTGGGCCGCATGGGCGGCAATATCGCAAGGCGGCTGATGCGCGCCGGCCACCGCACCGTGGTGCATGACCGCAACCGTGAAGCGATCACTGGGCTTGAGGGCGAGGGCGCGCAAGGGGCTCACGACCTTGGTGCGCTGGTGCAGAAGCTCAAGGCGCCGCGCGCGGTGTGGGTCATGCTGCCGGCGGGCGAGCCCACCGAGCAGACCATCGCCCAACTGGCCGAACTGCTGGAGCCGGGCGATGCGATCATCGACGGCGGCAACACGTTCTATAAAGACGACATGCACCGCGCGGCCGAGCTGGCCAAGCGTGGCCTGCATTACCTGGACGTGGGCACCTCCGGTGGCGTGTGGGGCCTGGACCGCGGCTACTGCATGATGATCGGTGGCGAGAAGGAGGTGTTCGAGCGCCTGGAACCGCTGTTCAAGGCCCTGGCCCCCGGCGTCGGCGACATCCCCCGCACTCACGGGCGCAGCGGTGAGCACGAGCGCGCCGAGCATGGCTACATCCACGCCGGCCCACCGGGCGCCGGCCACTACGTGAAGATGGTGCACAACGGCATCGAGTACGGCCTTATGCAGGCCTACGCCGAAGGCTTCGACCTGCTGCGCAGCAAGGGCGGCGACGAACTGCCCGAAGACCAGCGCTTCGACCTCAACCTGACCGAGATCGCCGAAGTGTGGCGCCGTGGCAGCGTGGTCACCTCCTGGCTGCTGGACCTGACCGCCGACGCCCTGGTCGCCGACCCACAGTTGTCCGCGTTCAGCGGTTCGGTGTCTGACAGTGGCGAAGGGCGTTGGACCATCGATGCCGCCGTGGAGCAGGCAGTGCCGGTGCCGGTGCTGTCCAGCGCGCTGTTCGCCCGCTTCCGCTCGCGCCAGCAGCAGGGTACTTACGGTGACAAGATCCTCTCGGCCATGCGCCTGGGCTTCGGTGGCCACGTCGAGAAGAAAGGCGAATGACCAAACCAAACATCCCTGCCGCTCCACCCTGCACCCTGTTCCTGTTCGGCGCCAACGGCGACTTGGTCAAGCGCCTGCTGATGCCGGCGCTGTACAACCTGAGCCGAGATGGCCTGCTGGACCGCAACCTGCGCATCGTCGGGGTCGATCACAATGCGGCCACCGCCGAAGCGTTCGCCGAGCGCCTGCATGCCTTCATGCTGGAGCGTGACCAAGGCCGCGAAGGCAGCGAGCGCTGCCTGGACGACAAGCTCTGGGCGCGCCTGGCCAAGCGCCTGGACTACCAGACCGGCGACTTCCTCGACCCGGCGACTTACCAGGCCTTGGCCAAACGCATCGACAAGACCAGCCACGGCAATGCCATCTTCTACCTGGCCACCTCGCCGCGCTTCTTCCCGGAAGTGGCCCAGCGCCTGGGCGATGCCGGCCTGCTCGACGAGTCTGCCGGGGGCTTCCGCCGGGTGGTGGTGGAGAAGCCCTTCGGCACCGACCTGGCCAGCGCCGAAGCGCTGAACGCTCGCCTGCTGAAGGTGATGAGCGAGCGGCAGATCTACCGCATCGACCATTACCTGGGCAAGGAGACGGTGCAGAACATCCTGGTCAGCCGTTTTTCCAATGGCCTGTTCGAGTCGTTCTGGAACAACCATTACATCGACCACGTGCAGATCACAGCGGCCGAGACTGTCGGCGTCGAGACCCGCGGCGCCTTCTATGACAGCACCGGCGCCCTGCGCGACATGGTGCCCAACCACCTGTTCCAGCTGCTGGCGATGGTCGCCATGGAGCCGCCGGCCGCCTTTGGCGCCGATGCGGTGCGTGGCGAGAAGGCCAAGGTGATCGGCGCCATCCGCCCGTGGACGACGAAGATGGCACTGAAAAATTCGGTGCGTGGCCAGTACACCAGCGGCAAACAGGGGCGCAAGCCGCTGGCCGGTTACCGCGACGAGCCCAATGTTGGCAAAGACAGCCAGACCGAGACCTACGTCGCCCTTAAAGTGATGATCGACAACTGGCGCTGGGCCGGCGTGCCGTTCTACCTGCGCACCGGCAAGCGCATGAGTGTGCGCGACACCGAGATCGCCATCTGCTTCAAGCCCGCGCCTTATGCGCAGTTCCGCGAAAGCGAGCTGGAGCGGCCCAAGCCCAACTACCTGAAGATCCAGATCCAGCCCAACGAAGGCATGTGGTTCGACCTGCAGGCCAAGCGGCCCGGTCCGGAGCTGGTCATGGAAAACGTCGAGCTGGGGTTTGCCTACAAGGACTTCTTCAAGATGACCCCGGCGACCGGTTACGAGACCTTGATCTACGACTGCCTGACGGGTGACCAGACCCTGTTCCAGCGTGCCGACAACATCGAGAACGGCTGGCGCGCGGTGCAGCCGTTTCTCGATGCCTGGGCCAACGAGGCGGGTGAGGTGCATGGCTATGCGGCCGGGGAGGATGGCCCGGAGGCAGGCAACGAGCTGCTGACCCGCGACAAGCGCGAGTGGCACAACTTGGGTTGATGGTTGCCTGCACTGGCCTCATCGCGGGGCAAGCCCGCTCCCACGAAAGTGGGCTGCCCCCAAGAAGTTGGACACCAATTTAAGCCTTGGGGGTGGTCCAAAGCGTGGGAGCGGGCTTGCCCCGCGATGAGGCCGACTTAGGCGGAACGACTAGCGCCCACCAGGCATCCAACCTCAGGCCCACCCGCCAAAGGAGCCCCGATGCCTGCCCTCATCGAAGACTACGCCCTCATCGGCAACTGCCGCAGCGCCGCGCTGGTCAGCCGCGACGGTGCCATCGACTGGCTGTGCCTGCCACGCTTCGACGCCCCGGCCGTGTTCGCGGCATTGCTGGGCAACGAAGAAAACGGCCGCTGGCGCATCGCCCCCAGTGACCCGGTGGAACACTGCACACGCCGCTACCTCGACGACACCCTGGTGCTGGAAACCCACTGGACCACCGCCAGCGGCCGTGCCCGAGTGCTCGACTGCATGCCCCTGGGTGACAGCAACACCATCGTGCGCATCGTCGAAGGCCTGGCGGGCGAAGCCGCGTTCGAGATGGACCTGGTGCTGCGCTTCGACTACGGCCGCAGCGTGCCCTGGGTGGAAAAGCTCGACCCGCTGACCCTCAGCGCGGTGGCCGGCCCCGACCGTCTGATATTGCGCAGCAGCGTCGAAGCCCATGGCCAGGACCATCACAGCGTTGCGCGTTTTCGCGTGGGCACTGGCGAGCGTCAGGTGTTCAGCCTTTGCCACCAGCCCTCGCACCTGGCCGTGCAGCCCGGGTGCGATGTCGATCATGATCTGCAACAGACCATCGCCCAATGGCAGGCCTTCGCCGCCCGCTGCCCGGACGTCGGCCCCTACACCCATCTGGTGCGCCGCTCGCTGCTGACGCTCAAGGCCATGACCTATGCGCCCACCGGCGGCATGGTCGCCGCCGTCACCACCTCGCTGCCCGAGCGCGTGGGGGGCGAGCGCAATTGGGACTACCGCTACTGCTGGCTGCGTGACGCCACCATGACCTTGCTGGCCCTGATGAACCTCGGTTACTTCGACGAAGCCCAGGCCTGGCGCGAATGGTTGCTGCGTTCGGTGGCCGGCAACCCCGAGCAGATGCAGATCATGTACGGCCTGGCGGGGGAGCGTGACCTACCCGAGTTCAGCTTGCCCTGGCTGGCGGGCTACGAGCACTCCCGGCCGGTGCGCGTCGGCAATGCCGCCTCCGAGCAGTTGCAGCTCGATATCTACGGCGAACTCGCCGACGCCATGACCCAGGCCATCAAGGGCGGCCTGCCACGCCATCCGCGCAGCTCCGCCATCGCCAGGCTGATCCTGCCCTACGTGGAAAGCATCTGGCGCGAGCCTGACGAAGGGCTGTGGGAGGTGCGCGGCGGCCGTCAGCATTTCGTGCATTCCAAGGTCATGGCCTGGGTCGCCTTCGACCGCGCCGCCAGCCTGGCCGAGACCACCGAGGAAGACCGCGAGCGAGGCAGGCATTACCGACGCGTTGCCGAGCAGATCCGCGCTGAGGTCTGCGTGCGTGGCCTGGACCCCGGCGGGCAGCACTTCGTGCAGGCCTATGGCTCGACCGAGCTGGACGCCAGCCTGCTGCAGATTGCCCTGACCGGTTTTTTGCCGGCGGATGATCCGCGCTTTCTGCGCACCCTTGAGCAGGTCGAACAGCGCCTGCTGCGCAACGGCCTGCTGCTGCGCTACGACAGCGACAGCTGCAGCGATGGCCTGACGCCGGGGGAGGGCACGTTCCTGGTGTGTTCGTTCTGGCTGGCGGATGTGTATGTGCTGCTCGGGCGCCAGCAGGATGCGCAAATGCTGTTTGAGCGGTTGACTGGGTTGTGCAATGACGTCGGGCTGCTGGCCGAGCAGTACGACCCGGTGGGTAAGCGGATGCTGGGGAATTTTCCGCAGGCGTTCAGCCATATCGGGATTATCAATACGGCGTTGAATCTGCACCGGGCGCGGTGTCCGGTGCGGGATAGGGCGCATAGGGAGGGTCGGGATAGTGGGTGAGGGCTACCAGGTGCCTGCCGTTGTTTTTGCAGCGCCTATGAGATCGAGCGCCGCCCGCGCGGCGCATCGCTGGCAAGCCAGCTCCCACAGTTTGTTTCGGGCCAGTTACTCCTGTGGAAGTACCGGCGCCTGCCTTGGTGCATGCCTTGAAACATGTGGGGCGGCGGCAATGCCCACACTGAAACCGCGTCGTACCAACAAGGCGGACAGTGATGAACATGCAGGAGTAATTGGCCCGAAACAGATGTGGGAGCTGCGGTTCGCCGCTGCGACTTGCCAGCGATGCGCCGCGCGGGCGGCGCTCGATCTCGAGGGCGCTGAAGATCTATCGCCAGGCATCAGGTAGCCCAGACTCAATCCGAAGACGAGCGCCAGATCGCTATGACATGATGGCCGCCCCCGTGCACATCGACACCCGCATCGAAGAGGACTGCCCAATGACTTCATCGCCCCCCGACGGCCTGCCGGTCTACCGCCTGATCACCGGCAAGGACGACGCCAGCTTCTGCCAGCGCATTTCGCAGCTGCTCGCCTTGGGCTACAAGCTGCATGGTTCGCCCAGCGTCACCTTCGATGCCAACCTGGGCCACGTGATTGCCGCCCAGGCGGTGCTCTGGCCAACGGTGGAAGAATGAACGCCATCACCCTGCGACAGGCCGTAGTAGAGGATGCCGACGCCATCGCGGCGCTGGTCAGCGAAGCCTACAGCCCTTACATCGCCAGAATTGGTCGCGAACCGGCACCGATGCTCGACGATTACCAGCAGGTCGTGCACGAGGACGATGTGTTTGTTGCCACGCTGGCCTCGCGCATCGTCGGGCTACTGGTCATGCGCCGGGAAGAGCGTGAGCTGCTGTTGGTGAACGTCGCGGTTTTGCCCGCGTGCAAAGGGCAGGGCATCGGGCGGATGCTGATGGACTTCTGCGAGGCACATGCCTGCGCCGCCGGGTGTGAAACCATCCGGCTCTATACCCATGAGCGGATGACCGAAAACATCGAGATCTATGCCCGGTTGGGCTATCACGAGACGCATCGGGCTGCGCAGGATGGGTTTGAGCGGGTATTCATGCGTAAGTCATTGCTGTAACCACGGCCTGCGCAGCCCTTTCGCGACACTGGGGAATATCCCGCAGGCGTTCAGCCATATCGGGATTATCAATACGGCGTTGAATCTGCACCGGGCGCGGTGCCCGGTGTTGGATAGGGCGCAAGTGGCTGATCGGGAGAGTGGGTGAGGGCTGCCAGGTGCCTGGCGGGAGAATAGGTGAAGGCCACCAGGTGCCTGGCGGTGTTTTTGCAGCGCTCTCAAGATCGAGCGCCGCCCGAGCGGCGCATCGCTGGCAAGTCGCAGCGGCGAACCGCAGCTCCCACATTTGTTTTGGGCCAATTATGCCTGTGAGGGTACTGCTGCCCGCCTTGGTGCATGTCTCAAGTCAGGCGCAGGGCCTTCAGCGCCCACTTCGAAATCGAGTCGGGCCAAAAAGGCGTACAGCGATGTAGTCACAGGAGTAACTGGCCCGAAACAGTTGTGGGAGCTGGCTTGCCAGCGATGCGCCGCGCGGGCGGCGCTCGATCTCATAGGCGCTGCAGACCTGTCGCCAGGGGACTGTCAGATTTTTTGTGTGCGGGCCGGTAATGGCCTGCCGCTAGGCAGGCCCTGATTCTCACCAGGTTGGCCTGATGAACCGATCTCCATACAGAATCGCAAATTGATTCATCGCGCTTTTCCAGTCATGGGCCGGTTTTCCCCAATTGGCTGTGATGTTGCGCAATCCCAGCCAAATCAGTTTGGTCGCTGCATCATCATTCGGGAAATGTCCGCGAGTCTTGATGACCTTGCGTAGCTGGGCATTGATGCTCTCGATGGCGTTGGTGGTATAGATCACCTTTCGGATGGCGGGCGGGAAAACAAAGAATGGAATCACGCGATCCCAAGCCCGTCGCCAAGCAGCCACCACCGTCGGATATTTCTCGCCCCACGGCCCGTTCTCAAACTCATCGAGTGCTTGCTCAGCCGCTTCGGCATTGATGGCTTGGTAAATCGGCTTCAGCTCCTTGGCCAGAGCCCGCCGCTTGTCCCAGGCCGCGTAGTCGAGGCTGTTGCGGATCAGGTGCACGATGCACGTCTGCAGCGTCGTTTCTGGAAACACTGCGCTGAGGGCCTCTGGCATGCCTTTGAGGCCATCGGTCACGGCAATCAGCACATCTTCGACGCCACGCTTCTTGAGGTCGTTAAAGACCTTCATCCAGAACTTCGCACCCTCGGTGTTCTCGATCCAGATGCCCAGGATATCGCGCGTCCCGTCGGGGAGAACGCCCAGGGCCAAGTAAATGGCCTTGTTGCGAACCAGACCTTCTTCGCGGATCTTCACCCGCAGCGCATCGAAGAAAATGACCGGGTACATCGGCTCCAGTGGCCGCTGTTGCCACGCGCCAATCTCTTCCATGACCTCGTCTGTCACAGAGCTGATGAAATCGGGTGAAACGTCGGTTCCATACTGCTCGGACAGGAAGGCCCGGATCTCTCTGACCGTCATTCCACGGGCGTACATGGCGATGATTTTGTCATCGAATCCGGTGTAACGGCGCTCATGCTTGGGGATCAGAATGGGCGAGAAGCTGCCGTCACGGTCCCGAGGGATATCCAGCCGTAGCGGGCCATCGCCTGTCAGCACTGTCTTGCCACTCGTGCCATTGCGCTGGTTGGTCTCATCCTCTGGGCGCTGCGCGCCCGGAGGATAGCCCAGGTGATGGCCAAGTTCGGCGTTCAGGGCCCGCTCGATCAACGCTTTCTTGAAGGCGGCAGAAGCCTCTTCGATAGCCTCTGCGGTCATCAGTGGGGTTGCGGAAAACTGTTCAAGCAGCTCTTTCGGGACCTTCGGTAACTCTCGAAGCGGTTTCTTTTTGGTTGGCATGCATGCACCTCTTACTCATGGTATGCCCGAACACAAAATTTCTGACACCCTCGTCGCCAGGCACCTGGTGGCCCACACTCGATCCCCGGACGGACGCCAGATCGCTAAGAGGCAGACAACTGCAAAGCGCCCCCGCTACCTTGCCCGCCTCACCAAAGCAGCCCCCGCACAAGCCACCGCAATCGCCAAAATCCCCACACACTGCAGCAAGCTCAACGTCTCTCCCAGCACCAGCCAGCCGGCAATCGCCCCGGCGGCCGGCGAGGCGCTGAGCAGTACGCCGAACACGCTCGGCGGCAGGTGGCGCATGGCGAACATGTCCAGCAGGAAGGGTAGCGTGCTGGACAGCAATGCCACTGCCAGCCCCACGGCCAGCACCGTGGGTTGCAGCAGCTGGCTACCGGCCTGCAACGCGCCCAGCGGTACGCCGAGCATCGCCGCCACCAGCATGCCGCTGGCCACCGCCTGGCGGCCATGCACTGCCACTCGCGTGCCCAAGGTCACGTACAGCCCCCAGGCCAGCGCGGCGGCCAGGGCAAAGGCCACGCCGCGCAGGTCCAGCCCGTCTGCACCGGCCCCCCAGGGCAACAGCACCAGGCCGAACGCCGACAAGGTGATCCACAACAGGTCGATGCGCCGCCGCGAGCTCAACAATGCAACGCCCAGTGGGCCGATCACTTCGATCGAAACCGCGATACCCACCGGGATGTACAGGAACGCCCGGTAGATCAGCAGGTTCATCAAGCCCATCATCAGCCCGTAGCCGACCAGGTCGCGCAGGTTGGCCTGGCGCCAGATACGCCACGGGCGCAGCACTACCAGTAGAATCAGCGCCGAGAGGCCCAGGCGCAGCGCAGCCACGCCTTCCGGCCCCACCAGTGGGAAGATGGCCTTGCCGACGGCGGCGCCCGATTGCACTGACACCAGCCCCAGCAGGGCGGCAAGGATGGGGGTGAATGCCCCCGGGTTGGCTTGGCGCACAACGACCTCCACGCAGATTCGTGGCAGGATTCTACTGCGCCGGCCCCGAAGCGTTGGCTGTATAACGCGCCGCAGGATGAGTGAATTGCTTTTTTCGGACCCTGAACATGAATGATTTGCCCAAGCGCCCGCTCGACAGCTTTGACCAGGCGATCCTGCGCATGCTGCAACAGGACAACAAGACCTCGCAGCGGGTGATCGCCGAGGCCATCGGCTTGTCGACCCCCGCCGTGCAACGGCGCATCACCCAGCTCGAAGCCAGTGGGGTGATTCTTGCCAATACCGCCGTCATCGCCCCGGAAGCACTGGGCCAGGAGCTTACCGCCATCGTCGAGTCGCGCCTGTGCGACGACCGCTCGCTGGTGATGGATCGTGCCAAGCGCTACTTCGCTGGAGTACCGGAGGTACAGCAGTGCTACTTCGTCAGTGGCGGGGTGTCGTTCATCATCGTCATGCTGGCGCGCAACGTCGCGCATTTCGAAAAGCTGGTCAGGCAACACTTTGCCGACAACGACGATATCCAGACCTACCGCACGCTGATCGTGCTGGACAAGGTCAAGGTGGGGTTGGGGGTGGCGTTCCAGGCTGATGCCGGGTAGCAGGAATATATGTGACGCATCGAGTCACACATGATACTTTGCTGCCTGTGACTCATGGGGTCACACTCGCGCCTCTCGCACTGAATGGATACGGCGCGCCCCATGATCATCAGCTTTCGCCACAAAGGACTGCGGCTTTTCCACGAAACGGGCAACACCCGCGGCATCCAGGCTGCCCACGCCCAGCGCTTGAAGCGCCAACTGCAGTTTCTCGACAGCGCTCTCGTCGCCGACGACATGAGTGTGCCGGGCTGGCAGTTGCACCCACTCAAGGGTGAGTTGGCCGGCTTCTGGTCAGTCAGCGTGTCAGGCAACTGGCGGGTGGTGTTTCGTTTTGCGGGTTTTGATGTCGAATTGGTCGATTACCTCGACTATCACTGATCAGGAGGCTTTCCATGGCTATGTTCAACCCGCCTCACCCCGGTGAAACCCTGCGCGAGGACGTGTTACCCGCGCTGGGCCTGACGGTGAAGGCCTTCGCTGCGCACCTGGGCTTCTCCCGCGAAGCGCTGTCCCGTGTACTGCATGGCCGGGCGGCCGTCTCTCCTGACCTTGCCGTGCGCCTGGAGATGGCCGGCATCAGCACCGCGCGGCTGTGGCTGACCATCCAGGTCGACTACGACATCTGGCAGGCGCGGCAGCGCCAGCAACCAGTGATCACGCGGCTGCACCAGGCTGCCTGAAGCGCCGCGATCAGAAGATATCCGAACGGGTGGCAAGGTGATCAAAACGGCCTATCCTGCCTACTGATCCCGAGGCCAGGGAAAAGGGCCGTGCAGGCCCTTTTGCCTTTTTGATGACAGAAGGAGCCTGCCATGCCCCGCCACGCCGCCAATCCCCAATCCCATGACGCCGGTCTGCTGCGCTGGATCGGCGAAGCATTCACTGCCACCGAGCGCCAACACATCCTGGTTGAGGCCCTGGCTACCCGTAACAACAGGCTGGTGGCCCCCTACAGCAGCGATGATTATCGGGTGACGTTCGAAGACGAGCAGGTGCTGATCGAGCGCCATGACGAAAAGGACCGGCCTGCTGTGCGTGTACCGCTGGACGTATTCATCGCGGCACTGCGGGCAGGGCAGCAGCCCGACGCCTGACCGGGCAGCCCTCTTTACACATCGCTGTCACTGACCACGCAGTGCGCGACGCCTTTGACACCACTGGCGTGGGCGCTCACATGGCGCACCTTGAACCCAGGGCTCTGCACCGTGGCCTTGGGCGTCCAGCCATCGCCGTTGTCGACCTGGTAGCTGATCGAGCCGTCGGCATGCCAGGCCAGGCGCAGGCCGTACTGGTCGTTGCGATTGGGCGCGTTGAGGAAGTGATCGCTGATGACGGCAGTGGCGTTGACGAAGGTGCGCAGGTGGAACGTGCGCTGATCGCTGCCGTTGCTCTGCGGTGAACTGGACAGGAACAGGGTGTAGTCCTCGCGCTCGTCCTGGGCGGCGGCGAGGATCACCGAGGGCACCCATTTGTCGCCGGTGTGGTTTTCCTCGATGCTCACCTGGCAGGTCAGTTGACCGCGGTCGCCCACGTATTCACGCAGAAAGTTCTCGTAGTGACCGTATGGCACATCGAACGGCAAGCGTTGGCCCGGCGTGCAGCTAAGCAACAGCCCAAGGCCAGCCATACCCAGTGTTCTTGCGAGATTCTTCACGTTGCGTTCCTTGCTTTGGAAAGGGTATTTGCCAAGGCTCAGCCGTGCACGGGCCGCAGGAAGCTGCGTTCGTAGCTGAGGATGAAGCGCTGCTCGGTGGCCAGGGCAAAGGCGGCGATGCACTCGGGGTCGGTTTCCGACGCCGTGCGGTACTGCTCGTAGGCGGCCAGGCTGGGGAAGCTGAACAGGGCGTAGGCGACGTTGTTGGCGCCTTCGCTGGGCAGGAAGTAGCCGTGGTGAGTGCCGCCCATGCGGTTGACCAGGCCAATCCACAGCTTGCCGTAAGCCTCGAAAGCAGGGATCTGATACGGGTCGATGATGTACTTGAGGTGGCAGGTGATCATTGCACGCAATCCTTTGGGTGAGCCGGGGAGGCTCACCTTACAGGGGGCGGCGGCGGGCGTCGATGGGTGTTACGGCGTGTCCGCCTGGCGCCAGATCAGCTTCTCGGTGGGATAGCCCTGCTCGCGTACCCGTTGCAGCAACTGCTCGCGGGTCTGGCTGCTGACCGTCGGGCTGCGCGACAGCAGCCACAGGTACTCGCGGTTGGGGTGGCCGACCAACGCCACGCGGTAGTCCGGGTCGTGGTACAGCACCCAGTACTCGCCCTTGGTCAGGTCGGGCGCAAGGCGGCTGAACCAGTTGTCGAAGCGCACCCACAGCTTGTCGGTGCGCCCGGGCACTTGCGCCTGGGCGATGCCGTGGGCGGTGTTCCACTGGCCGTCCTGTTCCTTGCAGCGATTGTCGACGTCGATTCTGCCATCCGCGCGCACCCTATAGCGCGCTTCGGACTGCACGCAATTGCGCTGGAAGAACATCGGCAGCCGTGCCAGCTCGTACCAGGTGCCCTGGTAGCGTTGCAGGTCGACTTGCTGGGTGGTGGGGGGCGGCAGCTGCTGCGCTGAGCTGGAGCAACCGGCCACTGCGAGGGTCAGGCAGGACAGCAGCAAAGCCGTGCGCATCGTCATGGGTACCTCCTGGCAAAGTGAAGGGTCACCTGATGTTCGATGCGCAGGCCGGGCAAAAGGTTTTACCGGATCAACGCGAAGTTTCTATGCGCAGCACTTCGGTGTAGATGGCGTCCACGGTCTGGTCGACCTTGAGGTTCTTCATGCGCTTTTGCAGCTCGGGGTCTTCGACCTTGACCACCTGCAGCTTGCCTTCCGGCGGCAGCAGGCTGACTTCGTGGGTCTTGAGGTCGATCTTCTTGATCTGCGAGGTGACCTTCACCTGACGGAAGGCTTCGCCACCGGGGTTGGAGTTGTCCTTGGTGGCACGGATGGTGCCGGCCTCTTCCGAGGCTTTAGGTGCGCCGCCGACGTTGGTGTTCAGCACGTAGGCGACGGCACGGGTCACGTAGATGTCGACATTGTCGCCAACCTTGAGGTTGGGCAGGGCCTTGGCTTGTTCCGTGAGCTGGAAGGTCACGTCCTTGTCATGGGGGCCCTTGACGGTGACCTGGCGGTTGGCCTGGTCGATGGCGGTAACTTGCGTGCTGACATGGCTTTCCAGTGCTTCGCTGGCGATCGGCAGTTGGGCGGCGTGGGCGGTGAAGCTGGCGGCGGACACTAACGAGGCGAGCGCAATGGCGCGGGCGAGGGAACGGGTTGGATTCATTGGCCTGTCTTCCTTGTGATCGATACCGGTGAGTGGCATGCGAGGTTCAAGCATAGTCACAGGTTGGCCAGTGTGTGAGCGACCTGGTGTCGCTGTGGTCTCAGGCCAGCGTGTGAGCGGCGGTTCGCTGCTGCGACTTGCCCTGGGATACCGTGGGGACCGGCACCGCATTCTTCGCCGCCAGCACCTCGGCCATCACGCTGACCGCGATCTCCGCCGGGGTCTTGCTGCCGATATGGACGCCGATCGGCCCGTGCAGGCGCTCAAGCGATTGCTCGGTCTCGCCAAAATGCTCGATCAGCCGTTCGCGTCGCAGCTGGCTGTTGCGCCGCGAACCGATGGCGCCGACGTAGAACGCCGGGCTGTGCAGGGCTTCGAGCAGGGCCAGGTCGTCGAGCCTGGGGTCGTGGCTGACGGCGATGACGCAGCTGCGCAGGTCGGCCCGGAAGGCGCGCACCACGTCGTCCGGCATGCCCGCGAGGTGCTCGACGCCGGCCAGTGCCCAGCTGGCCAGGTACTCCGGGCGCGGGTCGCACACCGCCACGCGAAAGCCGTTGAACAGGGCCATGGTCGCC
Organism: Pseudomonas sichuanensis; assembly: GCF_024749065.1. NCBI lineage: Bacteria > Pseudomonadati > Pseudomonadota > Gammaproteobacteria > Pseudomonadales > Pseudomonadaceae > Pseudomonas > Pseudomonas sichuanensis. The sequence goes on from NZ_CP087185.1 coordinate 2,217,191, forward strand.
AGGTATTCGGCCAGCGCGCCGGCGCCGATCAACAGCATGCGGTAGCCGGGGCCGAGGGTGTTGCGCATGTGCTGGCCGTCGAAGCTGAACTGTGCCGGGGTGGCGCTGGCCTGGAGGGTGACGCTGCCGTCTTGCAGGGCAAGGTCGCGGCATACCAGCTGGCCGCTGTCGAGCTGCTCGAGCAAGCGCTGCAACAGCTGGGGCTCGGGGTTGAACTCGAGGATCAGTTCCAGCGTGCCGCCGCACGGCAGGCCGAAGCGGTGCGCCTCGTCGGCGCTGATGCCATAGCGGACCACCTCGGGGGCGCCGACAGGCAGCCCGGGGCCACCGTGGGCGCTGGTGTAGCGCTGGATCAGGTCGTCTTCGATGCAGCCGCCGGAGACGCTGCCAACCACCCGGCCATCATCGCGCAAGGCCATCATCGAGCCCACCGGGCGCGGCGACGAGCCCCAGGTACGGGCCACAGTGGCGAGCAGCACGCGGTGATTGGCCTTGAGCCAGTCGTGGGCGGTGCGCAGGACCAGCAGATCGATGCTTTCCATGGTGTCCTCTGAATCGTGCTGACGTGTTGCAGGGCTATCTGTAGGAGCGGCCTTGTGTCGCGAAAGGGCTGCGAAGCAGCCCCCGGCAATCTTCATCTCGGCGCAGAAATCTGGGGCCGCTTCGCGCCCCTTTCGCGACACAAGGCCGCTCCTACAGGACAGCGTTGGCTTAACGCATATGCAAAATGATCGGGCTGCTGCTGGCCGGGTCGGTATGTTCACGCAGCTTGCCGACCGCCTTGGCGTCCACGGCGCCGCCCTGGTTGCCCCAGGTCGCGCGGGCAAAACTCAGCACCTCGGCAATCTCCCGGTCATTGAGCTGCTCACGAAACGCCGGCATGCGGTAGGCATCCGGCACCCCGGCGGCGACGATGCGCTGCGAGCCGTTGAGGGTGATGTTGATCGCCGAGGCGTTTTCGCTGGCCAGCATCGAGGTGGCGCCCGCCAGCGGCGGCATCCACTCGGCCTGGCCCTGGCCATCCAGGCCATGGCAGCTGGCGCAGCGGGTCACGTAGGTGTGCGCGCCGGGCGCCTCCAGGCGGCTGGCGGCGGACACGGCCTGGTACTGCCAGGGCGCGCCGTCGCGCTGCGGGTCGCCCGGCAACGATTTCAGGTAGCGGGCGATGGCGGCCAGGTCATCGTCGGCCATGAACTGCGTGGAGTTGTTGAATGCCTCGGTCATCGAGCCGTACACCACGGCGTGCTGGTTGCGCCCGGTCTTGAGGAACTGCACGATCTGCGCCTCGCTCCAGCGGCCCAGCCCGGTGTTGGGGTCCTGGCGCAGGCTCGGCGCGTACCAGCCGTCGAGCAGGGCGCCGGCGAGGAAGGGCACACCGGCCTCGTCCAGCGCCTTCTCGTTGAACGCCAGGCCGCGCGGGGTGTGGCAACTGCCGCAGTGGCCGGGGCCCTGGACGATATAGGCGCCACGGTTCCACAGCGCATCCTGCCCGGGTTTCTGTGCATAGGGCGTGTTCGGCGCGAACAGGCCGTTCCACAGGGCGATCGGCCAACGCAGGTTGAGCGGCCAGGGGATGCTGCTGGGGATGTTGGCCTGGTTGGCCGGCTGCACGCCCTGCATGAAGAAGGCATACAGCGCGCGTACGTCGTCGTCACTGAGTTTGGCGTAGGACGGGTAGGGCATGGCCGGGTACAGCCGGCGCCCGCCCGGTGCGACGCCGTGGCGCACGGCGCGGTCGAAGTCGGCCAGGCTGTAGCCGCCGATGCCGTGCTGGCGATCGGGGGTGATGTTGGTGGCATGGATCGCCCCCAAGGGCGTTGCCATCTCCAGCCCGCCGGCGAACGGCGCCTGGCCGGGCAGGCTGTGGCAGGCCACGCAATCGCTGAGCCGGGCGACGTACTCGCCACGGCTGACCAGCGCCGCGTCCACTGGCGTATCGGTTGTGAAGGGCGAGGCAGGCTCGCGGGTGACGTACCAGGCCAGCAGGCCTGCCGCGACCAGGCACGGCAGGGCCAGCCAGCCCGCAGTTGTTGCGAAGCGACGGTTGTTCATGGGCGTTCCTGTCGGGTCAGCTGAAGCTGTAGCGGCTAAGGGGCAGGCTGCGGATGCGCTGGCCAGTCAACCGCGCCACCGCGTTGGCCACCGCAGGCGCTACCGCCGGCAGTGGCGGTTCGCCTATGCCGCCCATCTTCGCGCCGCTCTCGACGATGCGCACATGCACCCGGGCCATGCGCGAAGGCGGCAGGATCGGGTACAGGTCGTAGTTGCGCGCCCTCGGCATGCCGTCGAGCCACACCGCTTCCTCCACCAGCGCCTGCGACAGCCCCAGGGCTACCGCGCCATTGACCTGGGCCTCGATGATCGCCGGGTTGACGATGCTGCCCGGGTCGATGGCCTGCCAGATGTCATGCACCTTCACCTGGCCGCCGTCGATCGACACCTCGGCGATCACCGCTGCCTCCGAGCCGAACGGCGAGGCCATGGCCACGCCCCGGGCGCGCTTGGTGCCGTCTTCGGCGGTGAACGGCCCGCGCTTCCAACCGCCGGACAGTTCGCCCACCGCTTGCAGCAGATGGGTCAGGCGCGGGTTGTCGCGCAGCAGGTGCAGGCGCAGTTCGAACGGGTCGTGGCCGCCCTTGTCGGCCAGTTCGTCGAGGAAGGCTTCATAGAAGAAGTCGTTCAACGAATTGCCCACCGAGCGCCAGTAACCGAGCATGGCCGGGCCTTTCACATACACCTGCGCAATGCGCTTGTTGGCGATGGCGTAGGCCTTGCCCGACAACCCTTCGAGGGCGGTGGGGTCGAGTTTTTCGCCCTGCTGGCCGGCCAGGGCTTCGGTGGGGCCTTCGGTGGCGCTGACGGCCTCGATGGCTACCGGCAAGCCTTCGGCGTCCAGCCCGGCGCGGAACTTGACCGCAGCCACCGGGCGCAGCACGTCGCGCAGGAATTCTTCCTCACGGGTCCAGATCAGCTTCACCGGGCGCCCGACCGCCTTGGCCAGGGCAATGGCCTGGGGGTAGGGGTTGGCCGAGTCGTAGAGGAAGTGCCGGCCGAAGAAACCGCCCAGCAACGGCGAGTGCAGGGTGATCTGCGCAGCGTCGAGGCCGGTACGTTTGGCGATATCGTCGCGGAACATGTCCGGCGCCTGGTTGGGCAGCCACACCTCCAGGGTGCCGTCGGGGTTGAACCGCGCGGTGGCGGACGGTGGCTCGAGCTGGGCGTGGTTGAGGTACTGGTTGTGGTAACTGGCCTCGACCGTGGTCTTGGCGCTGGCCAGGGCGGCGGCCACATCGCCTTCGTTTTCGTCGTCGCGGGGCGTGCCGGGCTGGCTGGCCAGGTGTTCAAGCCAGGCGGCGCTGGAAAAGTCCGCCGGCATCGGCCGCACCTTGCTGTCGGCGCCAGGCGTCTGCCAGTCCACCTGCAAGGCTTCGACCGCCCGTTTGGCATGCCACCAGCGTTCGGCGACCACCGCCACCGCACCGGGCAACTGATGCACCGAGTGCACGCCCTTCATGGCCTTGACCTGGTCTTCGTTGCGCAGGCTGGCCACCGTCATGCCCAGGCGCGGCGCATGTTGCACGGCGGCGTGGAGCATGCCATCGAGCTTGACGTCGATGCTGTAGACGGCCTTGCCGGTGGACTTGTCGTAGGCATCCAGGCGCCGCACCGGCTTGCCGATCCAGCGGAACTGGCTGGGGTCGCGCAGGGTGATGCTGGCCGGGTCCGGCACCGGCAGGTCCATGGCGCGGCTGGCCAGTTCGCCGTAGCCCAGCGACCGGCCCGAGGCGGCATGGATCACCTTGCCCGGCTCGGTGCCGAGTTCGCTCACCGGCACACCCCACTGCTCGGCGGCGGCTTGCAGCAGCATGGCCCGGGCCAGCGCCCCGAGGCGGCGCATGGTCGGGTAGCTCATGCGCACCGACATGCTGCCGCCGGTAATGCGCATGCCGTTTTCCATCACCACATAGGCCTCGCCGGGCGGGGCGCTGTCGACCACGAAGCTGGCGGGGTCGGCGTCCAGTTCTTCGCCGACGATCTGCGCCATGGCGGTGAAGGTGCCCTGGCCGCCTTCCATGAACGGGCTGAGCAGGCGAATGCTGCCGTCCGGGCGGATTTCCAGGAACGCCGGCACCTGGGTGCCGCGCTCGGTAGTTGCCGCCGCAGCCTGTACCCGTGGCGCGCCCAGTGGCAGGCCGAAGCCGAGCACCAGGGCACCCACGGCTGTGCCGGCGAGGAAGCGGCGGCGCGACAGATTGACGGTTTCGCCCACGGGCAGCTTGAGCAAGTCTTCGGGGGTGTCGATGCGCATGCTCATCAGGCGTTCTCCCCTTGGGCCAGCGCATGCACGGCAGCATGGATGGCGTTGTAGGTGCCGCAGCGGCACAGGTTGACCATCGCCGCGTCGATTTGCGCATCGCTGGGTTTGGCGGTGTGCTTGAGCAGCGCGGTGGCCGCCATCACCTGGCCGGACTGGCAATAACCGCACTGCGCCACCTGGTGCTCGACCCAGGCCGCGACCACCCGCTTGCCGATGGCGTCGGCCTCGATCGCCTCGATGGTGGTCACCTCGCGGCCCACCACCCCGGCCACCGGCGTCACGCAGGCGCGCACCACATTGCCGTCCACCAGCACCGAACAGGCGCCGCACTGGGCCAGGCCGCAGCCGTACTTAGTGCCGGTCAGGCCGAGATCGTCACGGATCACCCACAGCAGCGGGGTGTCGGCTTCGGCGTCAACCTGGTAGGTCTTCTGGTTGATTCGTAGTTCCATGATGGTGGGCTCCATGGCTCATCGTGCTGATCATCGGTTGATGTCGGATCGTTATGGGCAGGGTGGCGCAGCGAGGCGCCGCCTCTGGTGGCAACAGTTGTCGAACCTGAGCGAACTTTAGTCCTGGGGCGCCGGGTTTCCCATCCATGGGCCTGCAGGTTCAGAGGATCAGGCAAGCATTCCAGCGGATTGCGCTAGTGCGCCAGGGCAATGGCGCGTGGCGGGCCTCATCGCCGGCAAGCCGGCTCCCACAGAGACTGGCGTGAACCCTGTGGGAGCCGGCTTGCCGGCGATGAGGCCGGTGCAGGCAGCCCCCGTTCAGGACCGCTTGGTCGCAGCCTCGAACGCACGCAACAACTGCTCGGCCGAGTACGGCTTGTTCAACAGCTCCACGCCAGGCTGCGCATCGTCGGCCAGCACCTGGCTGTAGCCGCTGGTCAGCACCAGCGCGATGTCGGGCCAGCGGCGCTTGATGGTGCGGGCCAGTTCCATGCCGCTGACCCCGGGCATGACCACATCCGACAGCACCAGGTCGATGCGCGGCTGGCCGGCTTCCAGCAGCGCCAGGGCGCTGATGCTGTCGTGGGCCAGGCTGGTGGCATAACCCATGTCGGCCAGCAGGTTGGCGGTGAATTCACGTACCTGCAGGTTGTCCTCGACCACCAGGATGCGGCCCTTGGGCTTGGCCAGGGTGGCCTCGGGCGTCGCTGCCAGGTCGGGGGCGGGGGCGGCCACCGCGGGCAACGACACGGTGAAGGTGGTGCCCTGGCCGGGAGTGCTCTGCACGCTGATCGCACCACCGGATTGATGGACGAACCCGTACACCTGGGACAGCCCCAGCCCGGTGCCCTTGCCGACTTCCTTGGTGGTGTAGAACGGGTCGAAGATCCGCTCCAGATCGGCGGCGGCGATGCCATGGCCGTCGTCGGTCACGGCGATGGTGACCTGGTCATCGGTGGCTTCGAGGGTGAGGGTGATGGTGCCTTGCCCCTGCATGGCATCGCGGGCATTGACCACCAGGTTGACCAGGGCGGTTTCGAATTGGTTCAGGTCCGCCTCGATGTAGCAGGGCTGCGCGGGGCCCTGCACCAGCACCTGCATGTGCGCGCCGACGATGCTGCGCAGCATTTCGGCGATCTGTTCGACCTGATGCAGCACCGCGAACACTTCCGGGCGCAGTGCCTGGCGGCGGGCGAAGGCCAGCAGTTGGCTGGTGAGCTTGGCGGCACGGTCGGTGGTGTCGAGGATGGCGTCCAGGTAACGCTGCTGGCGCTCTGCGGGCAGCGGCTTGCGGCGCATCAGCTCTGCGGCGTTGCGGATCACCGTCAGCAGGTTGTTGAAGTCGTGGGCCACCCCGCCGGTGAGCAGGCCGATGGCTTCGAGCTTCTGCATCTGGCGCATCTGCGCTTCGGCCGCCTGCAGGTCGCGAGAGCCGGTTTGCACCTGGACTTCCAGTGCTTGGTTGAAGGTGCGCAGTTGCTGCTCGGCGTCATGGCGGTCGTGCACGTCCACCGCGGTGCCGTACCAGCGCAGCAGGGCGCCGCTCTCAGGGTCGCGGTAGGGCTGGGCGCGCACCATGAACCAGCGGTAGCTGCCATCGTGGTGGCGCAGGCGGTGTTCGCTCTCGAACACCTGGCCGCTGGCGCGGGCCTGGGCAAAACCTTGCTCGGCGGCGGCGATGTCGTCGGGGTGCACGCAGGTTTCGGCATACCAGTGGAAAGCCTCTTGCTGGCCGGTTTCGCCGAAATAGTCGTGCCAGCGCTGGTTGAAGAATTCGAAGCGCCCGTTCTGGTCGGCCACCCAGACCAACTGCGGCACGGTGTCGGCGATGGTCTTGAATGCCGATTCGCTCTCGCGCAGGCGGGCCATCATTTCGTGCTGCTGGGTCACGTCCACCGCAGCGCCGAACCATTCGCTGATCTCGCCGTGGTCGTCGAAGATCGGCACGGCCCGCGACAAGGTCCAGCCGAAGCGGCCGTCTGGCAGCCATACGCGGTGTTCCAGTTCGAAGATGGCCCGCTCGGCTATCGCCTTGGCGATGGCGGCGAGCACTTTGGGCCGGTCTTGCGCAGGTATGTAGGTTTCGATCCACTGCGGGTCGGGTTGTGTGGCGTCTTGCAGAAACCCCTCGCCGCTGAGTTGATGCATGGCCTGCCAGTCAGGGCTCATGCGATAGATCGCGGTGCTGCTCGCGGTCGCCAGCAAGCGCAAGCGCAGCTCGCTGTCCAGCAGCGCGCGGCCCAATGTGGGGACTGCCGGGGGTTCTGGTCGGCTGTTGGGCATGTGTAATGGTCCTGAAGTCTCGTGCGCCTGGCGGGCTCCTCAGGTGCGCGCGCCTGATGATCGAATGTTCAGATTAGCCGCTGCGCCCCGACCTTGCGGGGATCAGCGCAACACCTGCACCTGCAAAAAAGTGTCTGCGACATCCGATCCCCTGATGTGGCAAAAAATTCCCTGTGGGATCACGCGGGCCAGCGCCTTGGCGTTTCAGCCAAGCTCGCGTGACATCAACCAATGTTCCTCGCCCCAGGCCTCGAAGCGCTCCAGCAGGCGCCAACCGCGCTTTTGGTAATACGCCTGCTGATCGTGGGTATGCAGGTAAAGGGTCGTGATGCCAGTTGTGCGCGCCTGTTCGCAGATGCCGTCGATCAGTTGCTCGGCCAGGCCCTGGCCACGCGCCTGCGGGGTGACGAACACGCAGGCCAGCCAAGGGCCGAGGTCGGGGCGCTCGGGCAGGTCGTCAGTGGCCAGCGCGGCGCTGCCCAGCAGCTGGTCGCCGTCGAGGGCGATCAGGCAGCGCCACTGGCCATTGTATTGGCCATCGGAGAATGCCTTTTGCCAGTCGGGCAGGGGCAGGTCGGCGAATTCGTAGTGGAACTGCTGGTGCAGCCATAGCGCCAGGGTGTCGCTGTGCTGCATGTGGTTTTCGAGCCAATCCAGGCGGAGCATGGGCATTCCTTTCAAGTGAGGCCTTGTTGCAGGCCAGGGGTACCGGCGCTGGGGCGCTCGCGTATGATGGCGCACTTTTTGGCCCGGGCGCCATTGCCAGGCCTGTTAACCCACGCGAGTAAGGACACGTAAATGCGCGAGCGCAAATCGGCACGACTGCTGGTCATCAACCCGCAGCGACGGGTGCTGTTGTTCAGGTTCGTGCACACGCAAGGTGCGTTGGCCGGTGACGATTACTGGGCTACGCCGGGCGGCGGGCTGGAGGCGGGCGAGAGCTTCGAGGCCGCGGCCATTCGCGAGTTGCGTGAAGAGACCGGCATCGTCATCGATGCGGTGGCTGAGTCCATCGCCGAGCGCCGCTTCCCGCTGGTGCTGCCCAGCGGCGAAGAGGTGCTGTCGGTGGAGCGCTATTTCATCGTGCAGGTGGTGCAACGCGCGCTGTCCAACGCCGAGTGGACTGCAAACGAATGCGCGGTGATTGCCGACCATCGCTGGTGGTCGGCCGAGGAGCTGCGGGCGACCACCGACACCGTATGGCCGCAATGGTTGGTTGGCAAACTGGAGGAAGAGGGCGTGTTTGCTTCGGCGCCGGATCTTACGACAGCGCCGCAAATACCGACCCGGTAATCCGCTCGCTCAACAGCTCCAGTGCCCGCAGCCCCGCCAGCGAATTGCCCGCGGCATTGAGCGCCGGTGACCACACGCAGATGCTGTAGCGCCCCGGCACCACCGCGACGATGCCGCCGCCCACGCCGCTCTTGCCGGGCAAACCCACCCGGTAGGCAAAATTGCCGGCCTCGTCATACAGCCCGCTGGTGGCCATGATCGCGTTCACCTGCTGCGCCTGGCGCGCGCTCAGCACCTGCTCGCCGCTGTTGGGGCAATAGCCGTTGTTGGCCAGGAAGGCGAACCCACGCGCCACGTCGACGCAGCTCATCGACAGCGCGCAGTGGTGGAAGTAACTGCGCAGCACCGCGTCGACATCGTTGTGGAAGTTGCCGAAGGCCTGCATCAGGTAGGCCATGGCCGCGTTGCGCGCGCGGTGCTGGTATTCCGACTCGGCCACCACGCTGTCGCTGACGATCTTCGGGTTGGCCGCCAGGCGGCGGACGAAGTCGCGCATCGACAGGGTCGGGGTGGCGTAGCGTGACTGGTTGATGTCGCAGATCACCAGGGCGCCGGCGTTGATGAACGGGTTGCGCGGGCGGCCTTTTTCCACCTCCAGCTGCACCAGCGAGTTGAACGCCTGCCCCGACGGCTCGTAGCCCAGCCGCGACCAGATGCCTTCGCCGCTGTGGTTGATCGCCTGGACCAGGCTGAACACCTTGGAGATGCTCTGGATCGAGAACGGCGTTTGCGCGTCACCCGCGCAGTGCAACTGGCCGTCCAGGCCCTGCACGGCGATGCCCAGCTGGCGCGGTTCGACCTGGGCGAGGGCGGGGATGTATTGAGCCACCTGGCCTTGTTCGAGCAGGGGGCGGACGTGGTCGAGGATCTCTTGCAGAAGTGCTTGCATCGGGGGACCTGGGGCGAAAGGGCAGCGCTTGCGGGAAGTCCTGATAGACGCAGGCCAGCGGCTTCGGAGCACATCGATTGCATCAAGCGCTGCCAGCCGCTAGAGTCTCGCCCCAGGCGTTCGCTGCGCCCGCGGTCCGCGCGAAGGGGTTGCCCAGGCACAGCACGATTTCTTTACATTCCAGCTCCCGGCTTGTCGGCGGACCGAGCCCCACAAGGAGTTGGCATGCCCGCCATTCATGCATCCCGCCATCACGGCCTGATTGACCTGCCCGCCTTGCGCAAGCGCGCCAAGCGCCTGCTGAAAACCCTGGACGACGAAACCTGCGCCCAACTGCGCGCCCTTGGCTTGCCCGGGCCCGAGTATCGGCTGGCCGACACCCAGTGGCTGGTCGCCCGCGAAGCCGGTTTCCCCAGTTGGCCAAAGCTCAAGGCCCATGCCGATGCCGTCGATTTCGCCGCCCGCCACCCCGGTTTTGCCAGCGACGGCGAAGCGCAGGTGCAGCATTGGCGCTGCGGCAACGATATCGAGCACAGCCTGCGCATCGCCGGGTTTACCGGTGCCTTCCACATGTTCGACGACCCCATGGTCATGGGGCCGGTGCCGGCGTTGCCGGAGGCTGCGTACTGGCAGGTACGTACCGAGTATGTACTGCGGGCGTTCAAGCTCCCGGCGCAGGATATCGAACAGCGCCATGCCAGGCAGCGCGCAGCATTGGCGCAGTTGAACAGCGACAGCGAAATGGTCCTCTGGTGCGAGGCGGACGCCTACGACCAATTGTTCCTGATTCGCGTACTGGCCAGCTTGCCGTGCCTTCCGCGCCGCCTGGAACTGATCGAAACTCGCCAGGTTCCCGGCGTGCAGCGCTTTATCGGTATCGGCCAACTGGCCCCTGATGTACTGGCCTGGCTGTGGCCACAACGCCGCGCCCTCGGCGAGGACGCCTTGACCCTGGCGCGGCAGGCCTGGGCCGCCTACACCGCACCAGACCCGCGCGCCTGGGCGCAGCTTGCCAGCCGCCCGCATTCGGCCCTGCCGCTGCTGCAGGGTGCGCTGGCGCGCCAGCTGCAGGAACTGCCCGGCGCCGAGGATGGCCTGAGCCTGACCGAGCGCTTGACCCTGCGCATCCTCGCGCGCCTGGGCGAGCAGCCGGCGGCGCGGGTGTTCGCCGAACTGATGGCGAATGAGGAGCCACTGCCATACCTGGGCGACATGATGTTCGGCGTGCTGCTGCGCCCGTTGATCGACAGCCCACGGCCATTGCTGCTCGAAGGCGAGGGCGACAGCTGGCAACAACGTCAGTTACGCCTTACGGCGCTGGGTGAGCAGGTGCTGGGCAGGCAGGCCAACTGGCTTGACCAACAGCCGGCCGAGCGTTGGGTGGGCGGGGTGCGGATCGCTGCTGGCCAGGCGCCCTGGGTAGTGAATGAGGCAGGGCAGGTGTGGCAGCAATGAACACCTGAGTTCGCAACGCCGCGTGTCGTCGCTTTTCAAGCGTCGACACCGCGGCAAAATGCGTCGCGCATAGCAAACGTTTTCCCCTTGCAGCGGTTGTGGTTACTGCGCTGCTACGCGACTCCTTGTATCCTTGCCCATGGCCAGGAATGCGCCTTGTGCCGTTGCCTGCAGGTAATGGCAGCCAGCTTGAGAATTCGGAATCTCCATCAGGTACTGACGTGAAGCGTGACATCCACCTCGTTGTGCTCTTGCTACTGGTTATTGGTTGTTCGCTGGCATCGCTGACCCTGTGGAAAGTCATGGCTTCCCGGGAGCGTGCGCTGGAGGAGGTGAACGTCCACGGGCTGAACCTGACCCAGGCCCTGTCGACCTATTCCGAAGGCATCGTGCGCCAGAGCTCGTTGCTGCTGCTTGGTTTGGTCGAGCGTCTGGAGACCGAAGGCAGCGGCCCGGCGCAGATCGAGCGGCTCAGAACCCTGGTGAGCCGTCAGCAGCCGCTGATGCCGCAGCTCAGCGGCGTCACCATCTACGACAACCAAGGCCGCTGGCTGATGTCGTCCAACCGGCCGATCCCGTCGGGTGCCAACAGCAGCGACCGGGCCTATTTCATCCATCACCGCGACGATCCTTCGCGCGAGCCCTTCATCGGCCTGCCGATCCGCAGCCGCTCCAACCAGGAGTGGGTGATCACCATCAGCCGCCGTTTCAATGACGCCGATGGCGCGTTTGCCGGGGTGGTGGCCGTGACGCTGGGGGTGCAGAACTTCCTGAGCCTGTTCGGCCAGATCGATGTCGGGCAGGAAGGCGCGATCGGCCTGTCCTATACCGACGGCTCGATGCTGGTGCGCTATCCCTTCCGTGAGCAGGACATGGGGCGCAACTTCGCCAAGTCGCCGATCTATGCCAAGTACCTGGTGGAGCAATCCGTGGGGACTGCGTCGTTCACCTCAAGCCTTGATGGCGTCGAGCGGTTGTATGCCTTTCGCAAGAACGACCGGCTGGGGCTGGTGACCACGGTCGCGGTGGGCAAGCACGAAGTGCTGGCGGCATGGAAGCTCGAAGCGCTGGTGTCGCTGTTGGTGGTGGCCGGCCTGCTGGGCCTGACGGGCGTCATCGGCTGGATGCTGATCCGCGATATCCGCCGCAGGACCGCCGTGGAGGGTGAACTGCGGGTCACCCAGCAACAGTTGCTTGACTCCAACCAGCAGCTCGAACGCCTGGCGATGAACGATGCCCTGACGGGCCTGGCCAACCGCCGCTGTTTCGATGAAACCCTGGCGCTGGAAGTGCAGCGCGCCCAGCGCCAGGGCACGAGCCTGGCGTTGCTGATGATCGATATCGATTACTTCAAACTGTACAACGACACCTACGGGCATGTTGCCGGCGACGCCTGCCTGCGCGAAGTCAGCCACGTGCTGCAGGCCTGTGTCCGGCGCGCCGGTGACCTGGTGGCGCGCTATGGCGGTGAGGAAATTGGCGTCATCCTGCCCAACACCGAGCGCGATGGGGCAGAGGCGGTGGCACGGCATGTGCTCGAGCGGCTGAGCCAGCGAAGCATCGAGCATCGCACCAGCCCCTTTGGGCAGGTTACCGTGAGCGTCGGCATTGCCTCGGTGCCGGGGGCGCAACTGCACAGCGGCCAGGCCTTGATCGACGGGGCTGACCAGGCGCTTTATGGCGCCAAGGGCGCCGGGCGCAACCAGCAGGCCTGTGCCTGACGCAGGCGAGCTGGACAGCATTTTCGGTATATGGTTGTATGTTGCAACTAATTACTGGCGAGGCTGACAGATGAACATCGATCCTTCCCTGGTGGAGCAGATCCGTAGCGCTTCACGCACCATGGTTCGCGAGCTGGGCTTCATGGGCAACACCCTGGCGGGCACTGCCCATTCGCCCTCGGCGGTGCATGCGTTGCTGGAACTGGGCAACTGTGGCGCGTTGACGGCGGCGCAGTTGGTGCAGCTGCTGGGCCTGGAGAAGTCCAGCGTCAGCCGCATGGTCGCCAGGTTGATCGATGCCGACGAGGTCGAAGAAGCCGCTGGCGAAGCAGACGGCCGTACCAAACGCCTCACCCTGACCGCCAAGGGCCAGCGCACGGTCGAGGCGATCCATGCCTTTGGCCAGGCCCAGGTCAGCAGCGCGCTTGCCGTACTTGATACCGCGCAACAGCAGGGCGTGGCGCAAGGGCTGCAAGCCTATGCCCAGGCGCTGCAGGCTCATCGCCTGGGCACCGAGACAAAGCCAGCCAGCGCGATCCAGATCAGTTCCGGTTACCGCCCCGGTCTGATCGGCCGTATTGCCGAAATGCATGGGGTGTACTACGCCCGGCACTCAGGCTTCGGGTCGTACTTCGAGCGCAAGGTCGCCACTGGCGTGGCCGAGTTCATCGGGCGCCTGGACGATCCGCGCAATGCTATCTGGGTGGCCAGCCAAGGGGAGCGCATCGTTGGCTCGGTGGCCATTGATGGGCAGGGCCATGGAGACAGCACCGCCCATCTGCGCTGGTTCATTCTGGACGACGGCTGCCGAGGTGCTGGCGCGGGCCGCCGCTTGCTTCACGAGGCCATGACGTTCTGCGACCGGCAGGGGTTCTCGGCCATCGAGCTCTGGACATTCAAGGGGCTGGACGCGGCGCGGCGCCTGTATGAGTCGTTCGGCTTCGAGCTTACCCACGAGGCGCCCGGTGATCAGTGGGGCGCGAAGGTCATCGAGCAGCAGTTCGTGCGGCGGGTGGGGCCGCGGTAGCCTGCCATTGCGCTCACTTGCCCTGAGCATCCGCGTCCGCAAGCCTGTGCTCAAGCGCATGCGCACGGTGCACTGGCCCGCTCTAGTACGGGGGCGAGCGTTTATCAGCAAGCTTCTGTAAGCTGCTGGCTCCACCCTCCGCAGAGTCCTTGAAAATGGATGCCCACTCGATTCTTGCCTTCACCCTGGTCGCCGCGATCGCCATTGCCAGCCCTGGCCCCGCAACGCTGATGGCGATCAATAACAGCCTGGCTCACGGGCAACGCAGCGCGGTGTGGTCGTCGCTGGGCAACGCCAGTGGGCTGTTCTGCCTGTCGGCGGCGGCGATGCTGGGCCTCGGCGCATTGCTGGCCAGCTCCGAATGGCTGTTCAACGCGGTGAAGATCCTCGGTGCCGGCTACCTGTTCTACCTGGGCGCCAAGCAGTTGCTGAAGAAAAGCCCGATGCTGGTGGACGGCCTCGAGGACGGCGCGAAGAAGGCCAGCCCCACGCCGCGGAAACTCTACAAGTCGGCATTCCTCACGGCGGTGACCAACCCCAAGGCGACCATGTTCTTCACTGCGCTGTTCCCGCAGTTCATCGACCAGGGCGCCGCGCTGCTGCCGCAGTTCCTGATCCTCACCAGCATCTTCATGGCGTTGTCGCTGGCGTCGCTGAGCCTGTATGCCGCGCTCGCCACCCGGGCCAAGGGCGTGCTGACCCGGCCGGCGCTGTCGCGTTGGGTGAGCCGAGTGGTGGGGACCACCTTCATTGGTTTTGGCGCGGCGATTTTGACCATGCGCCGGCAAGGGGTGTAACGCTCAGGCCACGGGCGTCGACACCGTATTGACGCCCTCCAGCGTGGCAAAGGAAATGTCCTTTGCCGTGAGCAGGAAATCACTCATGTAGGGTACTTCGAGCATGTCGCTGCGAACCGCTGCGTACAGCGTGGCGTGCAGGCCTTGCTCGCCCAGGCGCTTGGCAATCACATAACCGCGCAAGCTGTACTCATGCACCGCCCAGTTTGGCAGGCAGCAAACCCCACGGCCGCTGGCCACCAACTGCATCATCATGATCGTCATTTCTGCGGTGCGCACCTGTGCCGGCTCGATCTCGGCCGGTTCGATGAAGCGGGTGAAGATATCCAGGCGGTTGCGCTCGATCGGGTAGGTGATCAGGGTTTGGCTGGCGATATCGGCAGGTTCCACATAGGGCTTTTCACGCAGGGCATGGTGCTTGTCGATGGCCAGCATGGCTTCGTAGCCGAATAGCGGCACGTAGGTAATGCCGGGCAGGGGGATGGGGTCGGAGGTCACCACGAGGTCGAGGTCCCCGCGTTCCAGGGCCGGCAGCGGCGCGAACGACAACCCCGATGCCAGGTCCAGTTCGACGTCTGGCCAGGCGCTGCGGAATTCGTCCAGCGAGGGCATCAGCCATTGGTAGCAGCTGTGGCATTCGATCGCGATATGCAGCCGGTCGGCTGTGCCGCCAGCCAGTTTGCCCAGGTTGCGTTCCGTCGTGCGGATCAGGGGCAGTACCTGGTCGGCCAGTTGCAGCAGCTTGAGGCCGGCGGTGGTAAAGCGCACCGGCTTGGACTTGCGCACGAACACGGGCATGCCGAGGCGGTTTTCCAGCTCGCGGAACTGGTGCGACAGCGCCGACTGCGTGAGGTGCAGGCGCTCGGCGGCGTCGGGCAGGCTGTCCGTTTCGCGCAAGGCATGCAGTGTACGAAGGTGTCTCAAGTCGATCATGAGCAGAAGGCAAAGCCTCAAGCCGCGTCAGGCGCGGCGAGGTTGCAATAGTTTCCTTTGAAATACAGCAGGGGTTGCGTAGCCGAGGCTTCATGCAGCTTTAACGCTTTCACTTCGCCGATGACGATCAGGTGATCCCCGGCTGCGTGTTCGGCGTGAATCTGGCAATCAAGCCAGTGCAGGCTGCCGGCGATGACCGGGTTGCCCAAAGGCGAGGCCTGCCATTGGACGCCATGCCACTTGTTTGTGCCTTTGCGGGCGAACTGGTTGGAAATCCCGACCTGCTCACCCGACAGGATGTTCACCGCAAAGCGACCCGCCTGGCGCATGCCGGGATAGCTGGCCGAGCTGGCCATCACGCTGAATGACACCAGCGGCGGGCTCATCGACACGCTATAGAACGACTGGCAGGTGAAGCCGAGCGGCTCGCCATCGATGAGCGAGGTGATGACCGTGATGCCGGAGGCGTAGTGCCCGAGCGCTTCGCGAAAGCGCGAGGGCTCGATGGCAGTGGTGGAAAGTGACATGGAGGGACCTGATGTTTACCTGCCCTTAATTGGCCAGGAGTTCTCTGCGGACGATTTCTGCGCCTGCACTCAAGGCACTCAGCTTGCCGCGGGCGACCTGACGGGGCAGGGGGGCCATGCCACAGTTGGTGCAAGGGTAGAGCTTGTCGGCATCGACGAACTGCAGTGCCTTGCGCAGGGTATTGGCCACTTCCTCGGGTGTTTCAACGGCGTGGTTCGCCACGTCAATGGCGCCGACCATCACTTTCTTGCCGCGGATAAGCTCGATCAGCTCCATGGGGACATGAGAGTTGTGGCATTCCAGCGAGATGATATCGATGCTGGATTTTTGCAGCTTGGGGAAGGCCTCTTCATATTGCCGCCACTCCGACCCCAGGGTCTTTTTCCAGTCGGTGTTGGCTTTGATGCCATAGCCGTAGCAAATATGGACGGCGGTTTCACACTTGAGGCCTTCAATGGCCCGTTCCAGGGTGGCAACCCCCCAGTCATTGACTTCGTCGAAGAACACATTGAATGCCGGTTCATCGAACTGGATGATGTCGACACCGGCAGCTTCCAGCTCCCTGGCTTCCTGGTTGAGGATCCTGGCGAATTCCCAGGCCAGTTTTTCGCGGCTTTTGTAGTGGTTGTCATACAGCGTATCGATCATGGTCATGGGGCCTGGCAGCGCCCATTTGATCGGCTGCCCGGTTTGCTGACGCAGGAACTTGGCATCTTCGACAAACACCGGTTTTTGCCGCGCTACAGCGCCCACCACTGTCGGTACGCTGGCGTCATAGCGATCACGGATGCGCACGGTTTCACGCTTCTCGAAATCAACGCCGCTCAGGTGCTCGATGAAGGTGGTTACAAAGTGCTGGCGGGTTTGCTCGCCGTCACTGACGATATCAATGCCGGCGTGTTGCTGCTCCTGCAATGACAGGCGTAAGGCATCCTGTTTACCTTCGATCAATGCCTGATCTTGCAGCTTCCAGGGTGACCAGAGTGTCTCGGGTTGTGCCAGCCAGGAGGGCTTGGGCAAACTACCTGCCGTCGACGTGGGTAACAGCTTTTTCATGAAGATGGCCTTGTATTTCCAATGGATCAGGCAGCGTAGTTGGCGGACCACTGCTCAAGTATCGAGTGATAAGGTTTGATGAAGTGTTCCTCGACGAAGCGCCCCTGCTCGATAGCCAGGCGGCTACGTTCCTCTCGGTCGTAGACAATGCGCGTCAGCGAATAATCTTCATGCTTCAGGCTGGGCTGGTAGGATTTCCCTGCCGCAGAATTGGCATTGTAGATTTCGGGGCGGTAGATCTTCTGGAAGGTATCCATGGTGCTGATGGTGCTGATCAGCTCAAGGTTGCTGTAGTCACCGAGCAGGTCGCCGGAGAAATAGAAGGCCAATGGTGCCACACTGTTCGGCGGCATGAAGTAACGCACCTTCATGCCCATTTTGGCGAAGTAGTCATCGGTCAACGAGTGTTCATCTTGCTGATATTCATAACCCAGTACCGGGTGCTGGTTTTCAGTGCGACGGTAGGTCTTGCTGCTGGAAATACTCAGGCAGATGACAGGTTGTTTGGCAAAGTGTTCTTTATAGGTTGTTGAGCTGACGAAGTGCTTGAATAACTTTCCGTGCAGTTCTCCAAAGTGCTCTGGCGTGCTGAACGCTGGCTGGTTTTTATTGTGCCCCAGGAGTAGCACGCTAAAGTCGTAATCGCGCACGTAAGACGAAAAGTTGTTCCCCACCATGCCGGCCGTGCGTTCGCCGGTTTTTCGATCGACTATTTGTGTTTTCAATAGTTCGATCAGCGGCAGGCCGTTTTCGGCGCTTGCGACATCGATGTTCATTTCGACGGAAATGATTTCAAGCTCGACGCTGTAACGATCCCCGTGTGGATTGTCCCAGTGCGCCAAGGCATTGAAGCGGTTGTCAATCATCCGCAGGGTGTTGCGCAAGTTCTGCCGGCGACTCGCACCTCTCGCCAAGTTGGCGAAATTGGTCGTGAGGCGGGTATTTTCGGAGGGCTGATAATTTTCGTCGAAGCGAATGCGCTTGATAGAAAATTCAAAGTCCGTTTTCACCATGATCGGGGTCCCACTCAAATATTCATAGATACTGCAATTGGTATGTATTTTATGTGGCGGTACTGAGCGAGTGGAACTGAATTGATTTCACAAGCCCTTTAGTCACGCTCATGACCGCTGCGCTGCTCAATGCGACCAGCAAGGCGGAGCAGCATGGGGCGATGCAATGAAAGGCGGCTTTGGGTCGATAACGCAGCTTCGAGTGGCCTTCTGGCGCCAGGGGTCGATACTTCTCTGTACAGGCGTGCGCGCTGCGGGTTTCGCGCACTGCGGGAGGTGGTAGATGAACAAGTTATCGATTGTAGGTGCCGGCATGGTGGGCGAGGCGGCGGCCCAGGTCATCGCCCGGGAAGAGTTGTGCCGCGAGTTGATGTTGATCGATGTGCAGGGCGAGTTGGCGCAGGGCAAGGCGCTGGATGTGTGGCAGGCGGCCATCGAGTCGGGGTCCGATACCCGGGTGCTTGGCGGGGCCGATGCCGAGATGCTGCAAGGTTCCGACCTGGTGGTGATTACCGCGGGCGTGCCGCGCAAGCCAGGGCAATCGCGTCAGGATGTGCTGAGCATCAATCTGCCCATTCTCGACAGCATCCTGCTGGATATCAGGCACCATGCACCGGCGGCGACGTTGCTGGTGGTGTCGAACCCGGTGGATGTGCTGACCTATAGGGCCTGGTCCCGCAGTGGGCTGGGGCGCGACAAGGTGTTCGGCCAGGCGGGGGTGCTGGATACCGCGCGCATGAAGTGTTTCATTGCCGAGCAAACCGGATTTTCCGCCCGCGACATCACGGCGCTGGTGCTCGGCGGCCATGGCGATAGCATGGTGCCGTTGATGCGCTACTGCGCGGTCGGCTCGGTGCCTTTGTCCCAGTTCCTGTCAACCGAGCAGATCGAGCGGATCGTGCAGCGCACTCGCCAGGGTGGCGGCGAGATTCTGGGCTTGAAGAAGCTGGGAAGCGCCTGCGATGCACCCGGTGTGGCCATCGCGCAGATGGTCGATGCCATCGCCAATGGGCGCAACCGCATATTGCCGACGGTGGCGATCCTCGACGGCGAGTACGGGCGAAAGGATATCGCGATGGGTGTGCCCTGTGTGCTGGCAGAGGCAGGGATCAAGCGTGTGATCGAGCTGCCCCTGGATGCGCAGGAGCAGGCGATGTTCGATCATTCAGCCGACCAGGTGATGCGTGACATCGCAGAGATGAAAGCGATGTAAGCAGGTGAGCGCATCGCAGCCCGCTCAGGCGCCTCCCTTGGCCTGCTGTTCAAGGTGCAACTGCAAGGTCGGATCGATTTGCAGTGCGCTGGCCAGTTCGTCGAGGTAGGCCCGCTCTGCGTCCTGCTGGTCATCCACCAGCATCACGCTGGCCAGGTACATCTCTGCGGCCATGGCCGGGTCCCGGGCGGACTGAGCCACTTGCACGGCATCGAGCGGCCTGCTGACTTCTTCATCCAGCCATTGCTGAAGTTGCGGGTCGCTGGTCTGACGTTTGATTTCGGCGTAGATCAACTGCTCTTCCTGTTCGTCGATGCGGCCGTCCGCCTTGGCGGCCGCAATCAGCGCGCGCAGGATGGCATGGCTGTGGTCCTCGGCCTCGGGGCCGGACAATTGATCGACAGTACGCAGCGCCTGTTGCGGGGCTGCCGCCTGGCTGCGCTGCCAGCTTTGATAGGCCTGGAACGCCATCATGCCCAACGACGCCAGGGCCGCGTAATTGGGGCCACCCGCGGAGCGCCCCTGGCCAGCGCTGCCGCCGCCACCCAACAGGCCGCCCAGCAAACCACCCAGGCCGCCGCCAGCCGAACTGCCGCCGCCGCCAAGCAGGCCGCCAAGCAAGCCACCCAAACCGCCCAGGCTGTCTTGCGCTGAACTGCCGGCGCTCCCTTGTTGCGCTCGCGAGCTTTGCCCGGCCCGGAGTAACTGCTCGAGCAGATCACTGGTGTTCATGGCGCCGCCCTCGGTTGGTAGTGGTTGCCCAGACAGCAACGATAGCCCTCTCAAGGCGATCTGCCATGACCGCCTGACCGATGGGAAAGCAGGGGTAATGCTCAGGTGGACTTGCGCTGACGCGAACGTTGATATCGGTTAAAGCCGATCTGTATCGCTGCTGCCACCAGGCACAGCAGGCCGATTTTCAGCGTCGGGTCCATGGCGTAGTGTTCGCACACTTTGCCCACGGCAATCACGCTCACGAAAATGGCGATCGGTAACAACAGCTTTTGCATCCCATACTCCTGGCATCGAGTCTTCAAGACTTCTGTGTGGTGGGCGAGGGTATCGCGTTGCCGACCAACAAGCAGCAATGCCGTGCAGCGCTTGCCGTCGCCGACGGTGCTGCAGGCCGGTATGATGGCGCCTGTGCATCAAGCCCGACCTACCCGGACAACCCAATGAACCGCCAGAAAAAGATCAAGCAGCTCCTTAAAGCCCACGCGAAAAAGGCCAGTGCCAAGTTGGCGCCGCGCAAGCCCAAATACATCTGCAAGGCCGACCGGGCGAAGCTGGCTGCCGAAGCCGGCGCCCTGGCAGATACCAGCGCCGAAAGCTGATCCTGCCCCTGCGCGCACTCATTGCGCGGCAGATCATCCGGTTGACGCAGGCCCGCTGATGGGCCTCAGCCCGGCAGCACCATCACCATCTCGTGCCAGGCCATGCCGCCATGGTCGGAAGCCGAAGGCTTGACGTAGCGGTAGCCCATGCGCGCATACAGCTCGACATGGCGCTCCTTGCACATCAGGTGAAGGGTGCGCTTGCCCATCGCCTGCATGCGCTCAACGAAGGTGCGCATCATCAGGCTGGCGTAGCCTTTGCCCTGGTGGGCCGGGTCGATCACCACCGACATGATCACGGCGTTGGGCGCCGCGCTGTCATGGCCCACCAGCTCCTTGAATGCCTCGTCGGACATCACCACCTGGTGGGCGCAGCCACAGTTGATGAAGCCGATCACTTGCCCCGCCAGTTCCATGATCAGGAAGCCTTGTGGGTACTGGGCGATGCGCGTGGCGATCTTCTCGCGGGTGGCGGCTTCGTCGCCTTCATAGGCGCTGATTTCGATTTCGAAGCAACGGTCGACGTCGGCAGGGGTGGCGGTGCGGAAGGCGGGGAGGGGCATGGCGGTCTCGGGTAAAGAATCAGAGGCCGCCATGATAGAAAATGCAGCGCAAGGGTGCTGCATTGTTTTTCAGCCATTACGGGCGCGCAGCGCCTGCGCCTGGCCCAGGCGGTACTGGTTGTCGCCGCTGCGCTTGGCTTCGTACATCGCCAGATCGGCAACATGGATCAGTTGGTCGCGGGTCTGCCCGTGATCGGGGAACAGGGCGATGCCCAGGCTGACGCCGACCCGCTGCGACCTGTCGCCCAGGCGGATGGGGGCCTCCAGCGGCAACAGCAACCGCTGCGCGATCACCCGAGCCTCTTCCTCGGGGGCGCGCTCGGCCGATAGGCCTTCCAGCACGGTGACGAACTCGTCGCCACCCAGGCGCGCCACGCTGTCCGAGTTGCGCAGTGCTTCGTGCAGGCGGGCTGCGGTGGCCTGCAGCACCTGATCGCCCGCTGCGTGGCCAAGGTTGTCGTTGATCGCCTTGAAGCCGTTGAGGTCAATGAACACCAGTGCAACGCGGCCGTGGCTGCGCCGGGCCGACGCCAGGGCACCCTCCAGGCGCTCCTCGAACACCAGGCGGTTGGGCAGGCCGGTCAGCGGGTCATGGTGTGCCAGGCGGTGCAACTGGTTGGCCCAGGCTTTCTCCTCGGTGATATCACGCACCACGCCCATCATCTTTATGGGCGTGCCACGTTCGTCCTTGACCACGTTGCCGGTCTCGCGCAGCCAGTGCAGCGTACCGTCCGGCCAGACCACCCGGTATTCCTCGTCGTGGTTCTCGCCGGTTTCGATGCAGCGCAATTCGCCGGCGCGCACATGGGCGCGATCGTCCGGGTGAACCGCGTTGCAGAACAGTTCGTAGCTTGGTGTCACTTCGTCGACCGCATAGCCGAACATGCCGTAGATGGCGTCGGACCAGTACAGGTGGTTGGTGTCGATGTCCCAGTCCCAGGTGCCGATACGGGCGAAATACTGGCTGCGCTGGAAGCGTTCGGCCTCGGCCAGGATCGGACGGATCAGCAGCCATTGCCTGGCATTGGCCGTGCCTTGCTGGCTGATGTAAAGCGCGCGCGGCTGGCCATCGTCTCCCGTGACCTGCACCGAGCCGGCTGGCGTGGCCAACTGCGGTAGACGTTCTTGCAGGCGCAGGCCCAGCAGCGGCGTGTTGGCGCAGCCAAGCAGTTCGGCCGCGGCCGGGTTGTGCCAGCACACCCGGCCATCACGGCCCAGCTGCACCATGCCCACGTCCAACCCTGCCAGCAGGGTGCGGTGCTGCTGGCGCTGGCGCTGCAGCAGCCATAGCAGTGCCAGGCTGGGCAGGGTGGCGAGCAGGATGACGAACAAGGTAATCATCGGGCAGCGACTGATCCAAGAGGCTAAAAAATAGCTGCATTATGCCCAACCAATGATGGCAGTTCGCCGGCAAATGTTATCAACCCCGTTTCACAGATCCAGCTAACCCGGATTACCCGCCCGAAGCTGCGCCGCATCGACCTTGCACACCGCATCGCGCAATATCCCAATCAATGACTGCCGCTCCAACGGCTCCCATTGTGCAATATCGCTCTTGCGTGCCACTTCATCCCCCAGGGCGAAGGACTGGGAGAAATACACCCGGCCGAACTCCGCCATTTCATCCCGCTCGCAGTTGATCACCCGGGTCGCCCGCGAACTGCGGATTACTGGAGGTTTATCGCTGGGGGCGGGTGCGAGGTAGTTGTTGATCAGGTAGAACTGGCGCAAATGCCGATTGCCCTTGTACAGGGCGACGGAATGGGCGTCGAAGTAGGTTGCCAGTTCGGCGTTCTCCAGCAGTTTGAACATGCCTTTAGGGGCCGTGGCCGGTGCTTCGGTCACGGTTTTGTGCGGCACAGTGCCGTGGGCGCATCCGCCCAGCAGCACGACCGCAGCCAGGCATGGCAGGCGCTTCATCGTGTGGTTCCTTGCGCCACATCCGGGCGTTCCTGCTGCAACAGACGCTCATCGACGCTGCCCTGCAACGAACAGAGCAAGCGGGTCTTGCCGTCCTCGACGCTGAGCATCAGCAGCTTTTCCGCAGAGCCCGCCGCCGGAGCGATGCCCTCGGCAGCGGAGGTATTGTCCTGCCAGGCGGAATTGGCGTTCAGCTTGATCCGTGGCCTGGAAATGAAGTACTCGCCGGCCTCCTGCCAGTTGGCCTGCGGCAACTTGGCCATGACTTGCTCGCGGCTGGCATCGATTTCGAAGCCCCAGAAGTAGTAAGTGCCTTGCTTGCCCAGGTCCATGACCCGGTCGTAGTAGCTGGTCAGGCGCAGGCCCTGGTCGTCGACAGCGGGGGTGAAGTGCTGGAACGCGGTGTCGAAGTCGCGGCGGTCCGGCACCGGCAGCCAGGCCAGGCCGCGCTGATCGTCGCGGGCCAGCTTGACGGTCTTGCCCAGGTCGGCGCGCTGAGCGTACAGGTGCTTGAAGAATGACGGCTCACACGAGACCAGGCTTTCGCTGAGGCCGCTGGCCAGTGCATTACCGGAACACATTGCGAGGAAAAGGGGCAGGACCGCTTTACTGCAGGAGAAGGATAAAAGGCGACGCATGTCCATTGCTTGGAGATTCCTGGTGAGTTGAAAGGACGCGATTTTAATAGCGTCAGGACGCTGTTACAAACTCAGAAACTACCAGCCTTGCGCATGCGGCCCTGGCCCCGCCAATGCCGGAAACAGCGGCAGCACCTCTTCGGCCAGCTCCTGAATCACCTCCTGCGCCGGGCGCCGGGCCATCTGCACGCCCAGTGCCGCATGGTTGACCCCGGCCTCGCGCCATTCCCCCAGCAAATCGACCAGCCCGTGGCGCCCGGTGCGCAGCACATAGCCGCCTTGCTGCGGCGTACGCGGGTAGTGCGGGTCGTCGTCCAGGTCGATCCACTCATTGGTCATGTGCGGGCGGAAGCCGCCGCCGGGGATCGCCGCGCGCCAGGCGCGGATCTTTTCGGCCAGGCGGCGTGGGCCGAGGCTGTTGTGGGTAGCGTCGGGGTAGGTGAGCCAGCCGTCGGCATGCTCGCCCAGCCATTGCAAGCTCTGACGCGACGAGCCGGTCACCACCAGTGGGATGCGCCCGCTGACGGGCCTGGGCAGCAGCCGGGCAGCGCTGAGTTGCCCCAGCGGTGAGTCGATCGGCCCGGGGTGCTCGGCCAGCAGCCGGCGGAAGTAGTCCACGCTCTGCGCGAAGCGTTCGCCACGGCTGCGATGGTCAATCCCGTACGCGGGGAACTCTACCGGTCGGTCACCCGAGGCGATGCCCAGCACCAGGCGCCCGCCTGAAAGGCAGTCGAGCGTGGCGGCGGCCTTTGCCAGGTCGATGGGGTGGCGCAAGGTGAAGATCGCGCTGCCGGTCACCAAGGCGATGCGCCGGGTGTGGGCGGCCAGGTAGGCCAGGTAGGTGAAGGGGTCGAACACCTGCCCGGCGTCGCCGAAAGCTGGGTCGAACAACGGCACGTCGCGCACCCAGGCTGCGGCGAAGCCCAGCCGGTCGATCTCGCTGAGCAACTGCGCCTGCCCTTGGAGCACAGCCATGTCGCCGTCATAGAAGCGCAGCGGCAGGAAGATGCCCAGGGTCAACTGGTCGGGGGCGAACATGCGCCGGTAGCCGGGGTGATGGGCGAAGGCGGCGGCATTCGCGCCGCAGGGGGTGGTGTGCATGACCGTTCCTTGGTTGAGGAGTTTTATGGGCCGGTGGCCGGGGCGGGCAAGCGCAGGCCGCGCTGCACGGCGGGGCGCTGGTCGACTTGCCGGTACCAGCGGTTGAGGTGCGTGTGGCTGCTGAAATCGAAGCCCACCAACGCTGCGATATGCAGCCAGGCGAAGGTGGCGATGTCGGCGATCGAATAGGCTTCGCCAGCCAGCCACGGTCGGCTGGCAAGGTGCTGGTCGAGCGTGGCGAAGGTGCTCTCGGTAAGGTGGCGATAGCGCTGGATTGCCACAGGGCAGGGCGTGGCCTCGAAGCATTCGAAGTGCACGCGCTGGCCAAGCAGAGGCCCCATGCTGGCGCTGTGGTACATCAGCCAGGTGATCGCCGCCCAGCGTGGCTGCGACTGTGGGGCGAGCAACTGGCCACTGAGCTGCGCCAGGTACAGCAGAATGGCGGCAGACTCGAACAGCACGATATTGGCGCTGCCGTCGACCAACACCGGGATACGGCCTGCCGGGTTGAGCGCGAGAAAGGCCGGTTGCAGGTGCTCGCCGTGCTCGATGTTGACGTGCTCCAGACGGTAGGGCAGGCCCATTTCTTCGAGGGCGATGGTTATCTTGAAACCGTTGGGCGAGCTGTCGGTGTAGAGGACGAGGGTGGGGTCGTGCATGCTGGATACCTCAGGGAAACTAACGTAAGTTGTTTGGCCTGAGCGCTATCCTATGCATGCTGGCTTGAATACAGAAACGATAGCTTTAGCAACTAGCATTAGTTTTTCTAAATCGAGGAATTCCATGGGGGCCGTTCTGCCACTGCTCGCTTTGCGCTCCTTCACCGAAGCCACCCGCCTGGGCAGCCTGAAAGCTGCCGCCGAGCACATGGGCGTCACCCCCGGGGCCATCAGCCAGCAAATCCGCCAGCTGGAGGACCGCCTCGGCGTCACCCTGCTGACCCGCAGCCGCCATGGCCTGCAGCTCACCGAAGCCGGAGCGAGCCTGTACCCCGGCCTTTCACGCGGTTTCGGCCAGATCGAGCGTGCGCTGCTCGATCTCGAGATCCAGACCAATGCCAACACCCTGACCATCAGCACGCAGCCCTCGTTCGCCGCCAGTTGGCTGGTGCCACGCCTGGCCAGTTTCAGCGTGCAGCACCCCGGCATCGAGGTGCGCGTGGAGGCGACGGCGCGGCTGGTCGACCTGCAGCGCGAACGCATCGACATCGCCCTGCGCCATGGTTTGGGCGATTACCCAGGGCTTGTGTCGAAAACACTGCTGTCGCCCGCGTTACTGCCAGTTGCCAGCCCCGCTTTGCTCGCCAGCGGGCCGGCACTGCACGCCCCTGAAGATTGCCTGCAGTACCCGCTGTTGCAGGATGCCGAGCGCGCCGACTGGGCGCTGTGGTTGCAGGCCCACGGCATCGAGCCCGACCACCGCAGCCGCCGCGGGCCGAGCTTTGACGAAGACCTGCTGTTGCTGCGCGCCGCCGCCAGCGGCCAGGGCATCGCCCTGGTGCAGGCGCAGCTCGCCGAAGATGACCTGCGCAGCGGCAGGCTGGTGGTGGCCGTTGACCGGCCATGGCCATCACGCTTTGCCTACTATCTGGTCGCGCGCAAGGAGACCCTGAAACGCCCGCAGGTGCGGGCTTTCATAGACTGGATCGAGGGCCAGCTTGCAACCGGGGCAAGCTGAAAGTGGCAAGAACGGCCGGGAAGCCCGGCTGTCAGTTGCGCATCAACCGCAAGTCCCAATGCAAGTGACTGGCCGCAAAGGCCAGGCGGTCAGGCCAGGCTGGTGAGGTCCCCCTGGGCCAGTGCGACGCAGCGTTGCGCGAGCACATTCGTGGGGTCGACCAGGGCTACCCGGGCCGTGCCGATGGGAAAATCATCGGCCATTGGCAGGATCAGCGGCAGCTCGGTACAGCCAAGGATCAAAACGGTCGCACCTTGCTCCACCAGCTGTGCTGCAGCCGTGAGCAGGTCGTCCTTGCACTGGCCAGTGGTGTGTCCCGCCTTGACGCCTTGCTCACCGTAGATGGCGCGCATGACCAGCGCCTGCGCGGCCTCATCAGGCACCATCAGGTTCAAGCCGACCCGTTCTGCAGCCGCGTGGTAAACCCGGCTTTGCAGGGTGCCGGAGGTTGCCAGCAAGCCGACCTTGCAGGTGTTGCCATACGCCTGCCCAATGAACTCGATGGTTTGCGTCAGCATGTTGATGATCGGGATGTGCAGATGCCTCTGGATGCGCTCGACATAGGCATGCGCGGTGTTGCAGGGAATGGCGATGGCCTTGGCGCCTTCGCATTCCAGGCGCTTGCAGGTCGCGTACATGGCCACTGTCGGGTCCATCTCCTGGCGCAGCAGATTGGCCGTTCGGTCGGGAATCTGCGGGTTGTGCTCGACCACCATCCTGATGTGGTCCTGGTCCCTGCCGGCTGGCGTGTTCTTGACCACCTTGCCCATGAAGTCGACGGTCGCCGCCGGGCCGACCCCGCCAACAATGCCCAGTTTGAACGGCGCGGCGGTTCGCATGGATTCACTGGATGCGGCGTAGTCGGCATACACCTGGTTCACATCGATGCAGCGGATGCCGCGTCGTTGCAGGTCGGCTGCCACCAGGGAAATCTCCGTCATGCCCGGCAGCAGCAGGTGTGCCCCTTGGCTGTTGAGGTCCAGGCAGGCCTGGTGAAGCCGCTCCAGCGCAACCCCGTCGAGGTGGCCGGCCTTGATGCCCGCTGGACCGTATACAGCCTCCATCAGCGCCGCCTGATTGGCAGGCGACGGATACACCAGCGCAAAGTCGGCGCCGAAGTGCTGCTCGAACAAACCGGCAGCGCGGACGTAGTCCGAGGCCAGCACACCGAGGCGTGCACCTGGTTCGGCTACCTGGGCCAGGTGCTGCTTCAGCGCAGCCATCAGGTCGACAATCGGGATGTCCAGTTCCGCTTTCAGCTCATCCATGAACGTCTGGCTGGCGAAGCACGGAATCAGTACGGCATCCACCTCGCTGTCGGTATAGCCCTGGCAGACCTGAAAAACATACAGCTTGCGGGAGGTCATGCTGGCGTCGGTGCTCAGTGGCAGCGACAGGTCCTTGAAAGGATGTTGCTCAAACAGCAGGTGGTAGCGCCCCTGGTCCGCCAGCACCGGCTCACTCTTGAGCAACTTCAGGAACAAGTCCCCGCCCGCCAGCGAACCCAGGCCGCCGATGATGCCGAGCGTGCGGGTAGAGTGATTTTTTCTCGACGGTTTCATGTTCGGTTCATCCAGGCAGTAAGGGGAGTGGGCGGGGTGGTGGATCAGGCGTTCTGTGGGCGGCTGCCGGCGCTGTGCGCTTGAGGGGTGTCGCCGTGCTTGCTCTCCAGGTTGGCAATCACTGCCGTGGCAATGCTGTTACCCACTACGTTGGTGGCGGTGCGGCCCATGTCCAGGAACTGATCGATCGCCAGGATCAACAGCAGGCCCGCTTCCGGCAGATGGAACATGGGCAGGGTAGCTGCGACCACCACCACCGAAGCACGGGCAACGCCGGCCATGCCTTTGCTGGTGATCATCAGGGTCAGCAGGATGAGCAGTTGCTGGGTAAACGACAGATCGACGTTGTAGGCCTGGGCGATGAACATGATCGCGAAGGCCTGGTACATCATCGAACCGTCCAGGTTGAAGGAATACCCCAGGGGCAGGACGAAGCTGGATACGCGCTTGGGAGCACCGAATTTCTCCAGCGCATCGATGGTCTTGGGGTAGGCCGACTCACTGCTGGCGGTGGAAAACGCCAGCAACACCGGTTCACGGATCAGCTTGCCGAGCGTGAACACCGGGCGGCCGAGGAAGCCGTAGCCGACCGCGAACAGCACCACCCAGAGCAGCAGGATGCCGATGTAGAACTGGCCGATCAGCTTGCCGTAATCGAACAGCAGGCCAATGCCTTGGGTGGTCACCGCGGCGGCGAGGGCGGCAAACACACCGACGGGGGCAAACATCATCACGTAGTCAGTAATACGGAACATCACCTTGGCCAGGTCGTCGACCAGGTCGCCGATTTTCTCGTTGCCCTGTTTCTTCACGTAGGCCAGTGCCAGGCCGAAGAACAGCGAGAACACCACGATCTGCAGGATCTCGTTGTTGGCCATGGCTTCTGCAATGCTGCGCGGGAAGACATGGCTGATGAACGTCTTGAGGCTGAAATCACCGGCGTTGACGGTCAACGCGCTGCCCGCCTGGGCCTGCTGGATACTCAGGTTAAGGTCAGCCCCGGGCTGGAAGACATTGACCAGCAACATGCCCAGGGCCAGCGAGAATAGCGAGGCACTGACGAACCAGATCATCGAGCGCAGACCAATGCGGCCTACCGAGCCGGAGTTACCCAGGCTGCTGATGCCGGCCACCAGGGTGGCGAACACCAAGGGGGCGATGATCATCTTGATCATGCGCA
Source organism: Pseudomonas sichuanensis (assembly GCF_024749065.1). NCBI lineage: Bacteria > Pseudomonadati > Pseudomonadota > Gammaproteobacteria > Pseudomonadales > Pseudomonadaceae > Pseudomonas > Pseudomonas sichuanensis. Next base: position 2,246,144 of record NZ_CP087185.1, read on the forward strand.
GGAAGATATCGGTGACCAGGCTGAAGTAGCCGGCAATCTCCTTTGCCGAATCAGGGGTGGGCGCAAATGTGTTGCAACCCCAACCGACGACGATGCCAAGCATGATTGCCACGGCGATGTATTTGGGTAGTTTCTTGTTGTTCATCTCGACCTCATTGTTTTTGCGGCGCGTCGAAGCTCGTCCGGCGCTGTAGCTACAGCGGCGGGCCAGGTGTCGGGTCAGTCAGCGGTTTGCGATCGGGCAGTCTTTGGCGGCGGCCAGCGGATACTGAAACCGACAATCCAAAGGGCTGCGAAGGGTGTTCATGGCTGCTTCGTTCCAGCCAACGCGCTCAGATTACGCCCAGTGCTTTGATGAGTTGATGAGGAAGCGCGATAGTTTGATGCGTTAATTTCATAGTTGGTTAAGTGCGGCCAATGTCGTCTAAATCATTGCATCAAGCAGTTAAGATTGTTTATCTCCTGGCTTGGTTCTGCCTCGCTATTTAACGCTGGCCTGGAGTGGCGCCTTGAACAGTGCAAAGCTTTCAGGGACATGCTGTTGCTGATCGAGTCAGCGCCGAACATTTGCCCGAGCCTGCCATGCAAACCAAGTGGATAGATGACCTGCTAGCGGTCGCCGAAACCAAGAACTTCTCCCGTGCCGCCGAGATCCGCTGCATCACCCAGTCCGCGTTGTCACGGCGGATCAAATCGCTCGAGGAGTGGGTGGGCGTCGATCTCGTCGATCGCGGTACTTATCCTGTGCAATTGACCAAGGCTGGCCAGATCTTCTGCAGCGAAGGGCGCGAAGCCCTGTCGGCCTTCATGGACCTGCGCTCGTCCTTGCGCCGCGGCGAGCGCATGCCCGGGCGGTCGATCCAGGTGATCGCCGGCCATACCCTGTCGATGACCTTCGTGCCGAAATGGTTCGCCGGCTTTCAGCGCCGCTATGGCTATTTCAATGCCCGGGTGCTGGCGGCCAATGTGCAGGAAGCGGTGATTGCCCTGGCGGAGGGGGGCTGCGACCTGATGATCGGCTACAGCCACCCACGCGCGCCGATCGTGCTCGACCCGGACAAGTTCATCGGCTTGCGCCTGGGCCTTGATGCGTTCTTTCCGGTCTCGGCCCCCGACGCCGAAGGCCGACCGTTGTTCGAACTGCCAGGGATCCCCGAGCAGCCCATTCCCTACCTGGCATACACCGCAACGTCGTTCCTCGGGCGGGTGGTCGATGTGATTATCCAGGCTGAACAACGCCAGCCCGAACTCAACCGTTTTTACGAAGCCGACATGGCCATGCACCTGTTGCGCATGGCACGCGAGGGCTACGGCATCACCTGGGTCCCCGAATCGGCGGTGGAAGAGGAAATTGCCGCAGGCAAACTGGTGCGCGCAGGCGGGCCTGAATGGTCTGCGCAGCTGGAGATCTGGTCGTTTCGCTCCATCGGCAATACCAACCAGACGATGCTGGACCTGTGGAAGTCGCTGGAGAAGGACACGCGTTGAAGGCACGCGTATGGGGTGCTGTATGAAACAAATGCAGCCGGTCTGTATCTATCGATGAGTGCTGCGCAGCGGTAAGTTCGAGGCCCTCATTCACAGGAGTCGAACATGCAACTGACCGCCATTCCCTTCGGCACTACCGACTGGTCGCAGATCGAGCCTGTCGCGCACCCCGGCGATGAGGGCACCGCGTACTGGCGCACCTGCCAGTTCGGCAGCATCCGTGTGCGACAGGTGGAGTACAGCGCCGGCTACGTCGCCGACCATTGGTGCAGCAAGGGCCATATCCTGCTGTGTCTGGAGGGCCAGCTGGACACCGAGCTGGACGATGGCCGGCGCTTCACGTTGAAGGCCGGCATGAGCTATCAGGTTGCCGACAATGCCGAGGCGCATCGCTCATCCACCTTGATCGGGGCCAAGTTGTTCATCGTGGATTGAAGGGGTGCTGCCAGTTGGTGCGCCAAGATCATTGACTCCGGAATGCCAGATTCAGGGAAACCTGGATTGCTGTGAACGGCTGCAACGGGTTGATGGCGTGATGTCGGGAACGGCAGATATCGACCCGTAGCTGACAGTCATGCCAGAGGTGATCTCTGTCGGAGCGGGTTTATCGAGGCGTCGAACCGCCGCGAACACGGGCGAAGCCCGTGCCACTCTCCGCGTCGCCTGCTTCGCGGGTAAACCCGCTCCCACAAGGTTCGCGCCAGCCTCGAAAAATGAGCAAGAGCAGCACCATCGCAATGGCAGCTTTGGGTCGAAAGCTGACCGTAGTGGATGAGCTCTATCGACCCCAAGCTGACGCTCATAGGGTCTGTCTCAGCCATGGCCCACGCAGCTTGATCCACGATAGAGGCACAGAGGGTTAGCCGCTCGTCAGGCCCGCCAGCTATCACCACTGGCTATCGAGCGCGCTTCGTTGCGTAGCCGCCGATGCAATCTAGACTGGCAAGGTCACGGAGCCGGAATGTTGAGCGTGTGCGTTTAACGACTGCCCACCGTAGTTCGCAAGTTCGCTTCCTTAGCAAATTCCCAACGCAAGGATGTCGACGATGCCTCATTCGATGAAATTGCTTTGCGCCGCTGTCTTGTTCATTCCCTTGGGCGCGCCAGTGCTTCACGCTGCCGAGCAGGCGCCCACCCCTGCATCGCCAATCACCCAACCAGCCACTGGGGTACTGATACACCCAGAGTACGCAAAGGCGATAGCGCGTATGGCTTACATCTGGGGATGGCCGATGGTGAACATGCTCAATCGCAACGACACCATCACCAGGGCTCCGCATCCTGGCCTGCTGGGCGGCATCCTGCCAGTGGCGCCGCAAGGCCAGCTGGGCATGCTGCATGACTACATCACCCCGGCCGAAACCTTCGTCACCTGCCCGAACCAGGACGTGGTGTATGGGCTGGGCTTCTTCTCCCTTGATGACCAACCGGTGATTGCCCAGGTACCGGACTTCGGGGAGCGCTTCTGGGTCTATTCGATCTATGACCAACGCACCGACCAGGTGGGCGAATTAGGCAAGCCTTATGGCAGCAAACCGGGCTTCTACCTGTTGGTGGGGCCGAACTGGAAAGGCGAAAAACCCGAAGGGGTGGAAGCGATCATCCGCAGCCCCACTGCGTTGGCTAACGCCATTCCGCGCATCTTCCTGGATGACACTGCCGCAGATCGGGCCGCGATCCAGGAGAAACTCAACCAGGTTGCCTTCTACCCGCTGAAGGATTTCGACGGGAAGATGAAGAGCATCGACTGGAAGAACACCCCGGACATTCCCAATCCGAACGCCGCCAAAGCCAGCGGCGGGGAAACCAGATGGGTGATTCCCGAGAAGTTCTTCGAGCAACTGCCCAAAGTGCTGGACATGGTGCCGCCACTGCCGGGTGAAGAGGCGCTCTACGGTCAGTTCCGCTTGCTGATGGAGAGTGCAGCCAAGGATCCGGCGCTCAAGAAACTGCTGGTGCAGACCGCAGTGGAAAGCGAAAAGGACATCATCAAGCCGTTCTTCGAGTGGAAGCACAACGGGCGTCCGGCCGGCAACGGCTGGAACCGTTCCACCAACAACGCCCAGTTCGGCATCGACTACTTCAACCGTACCGGTACCGCCAAGTCGAACATGTTCGACAACCGCCCGAATGAAACCCAGTACTTCTATACCGACTTCGATAATGCCGGCGCCCCGCTCAACGGCGCGCACAGCTATGAAGTGAACTTTGCCGCCGGCCAGGAGCCGCCGGTGAACGGTTTCTGGTCGCTGACGCTGTACAACGAAAAACACCTGTTCAGCAGTAACCAGCTCAACCGCTATTCCCTGGGCACCAAGAACAAGGACCTCAAGCGCAACGCCGACGGCTCGCTCACGCTTTATATCGCTCCCACCTCACCCGGTAAGGGCAAGGAGAGCAACTGGCTGCCTTCACCGAAGGAGCCGGTCTCCTTGTACATCCGCGCTTACTGGGGCAAAGAGCCGATCCTCGATGGCACTTGGCAACCGCCGGTGATCAAGAAGATCAAGTAAGCCACTGAGCCGATAAATAGGCCTGTCGGTGACGACGTATCGGACGCCGCCGCGCCTTGTTCTGGAGATTACTTTCATGGGTTCGATGCAACGCATGTTCGCACTTTCTGCACTGGCTGCTTCGCTGACGGCCCTGCCGATGGTGCAGGCGGCCGACCAGGCGCCGGCTTCGCCGCTGATCAAGCAGATCAACAACGGCAATTGGCTTGATCCCAAGGAAGCCGAGAGCCTTCGCGATGAGCTGTATTACCAGCGTGCGGTCTTCGCCTACATGACGATGCTGCCGGCGCTCAACACCATCGGCATGAAGGATGGCTCGGAGCAAGCATTCGGCGCCGGCTACAACGTGCTGCCGATCTGGAAGCAACGCATGGACGCACGGACCATGGTGCCCACGCCCAACGCCGACGTGATCTATTCCATGAGCTATCTGGATCTCAAGCAGACGGGGCCGTTGGTGGTGAAGGCGCCGGCGAATGTCATCGGCATGTTTACCGATTTCTTCCAGAGAACACTCACCGACGTGGGGGCCGTGGGGCCAGACCGTGCGCGTGGCGGTCTTTACCTGCTGTTGCCGCCGGACTACAACGGGCCGGTGCCTGGTGGCTACTTCGCGGTCAAGTCGCGGACCTACAACGTTTTCCTGTTCTTCCGCACGGTCATGGCCAAAGGTGAAGGCAAGCCGGACCCGGCCCCGGCGGTCAAGAACGCCGAACTGACCCGCGTCTATCCGCTGTTCACGGTGGAGAAAGACGTGAAGCCCATGGAGTTCCCCGACGCCAGTGGCAAGGCGCTGAACATGATGTACCCGGTAGACAACAACTACTGGGCCAAGCTCAAGGCCTTCGTCGACTATGAGCCGGTCGAAGCCATTGATCCCGAACTGCGCGGCGTGCTGGCGTCCATCGGCATCATCAAGGGCATGCCGTTCAAGCCTACGGACAAGCAGCAAGAACTACTGAGGAAGGCGGTGGAAACTGCACCGAAAATGATCCTCGCCAACCGCCAACTGGGGCGCGAAGACAAACGCAATCTCTACTATCAGGACCGTCAGTACGAGAACACCTGGGCCGGCGGCACCAATGACTGGATGCAAGAAAGCTACTTGGACGTAAACCAACGCGCCAACTTCTTCCAGTTCGCCTATTCCTCGGCACCGGCGATGGTGATGCACACCACAGGGGCTGGTTCGAAGTACCCGTTCACAGGGCGTGACAAGGATGGCAAGTTCCTCGAGGGCGGGGGTACCTACAAGCTGCGCCTGCCGGCGAATCCACCCGCTGCGCTGTTCTGGGCGGTGACCGCTTACAACATCACAGACGGCACCATGCCCGAGACTAAACAGCTGTTGCCATCCACCAATGGCTACTACGACATCCCCAAACAGCAGGATGGCTCTATCGAAATCTGGTTCGGCCCCGAGAAACCGGCGGATGTTGCCGATGCAGCGTTCATCCAGACAATCCCAGGCCGCAACTTCCTGGTTGCACTGCGCTTGTACGGCAGCGAAGACGCCTTCTACGACCAGACATGGAAACCGGATGACGTGGTGAAGGTCAAGTAACGCCTCTGGCCAGGCTGGCGGTTTGAGCTGTGCGCCAGCGAACCAATCCAATGACAGCAATAGGTCGATGGCAGCTGGTCGCGGACGAGCGCTTTCGACCCGTAGCTGACAGTCATGCCAGAGGTGATCTCTGTGGGAGCGGGTTTATCGAGGCGTCGAACCGCCGCGAACACGGGCGAAGCCCGTACCACCCTCCGCGTCGCCTGCTTCGCGGGTAAACCCGCTCCCACAAGGTTCGCGCCAGCCTCGAAAAATGAGCAAGAGCAGCACCATCGCAATGGCAGCTACGGGTCGTTAGCGGTCAGTCGCAGACGGCTGCCCACGCCCCATGGCTGCTGTTCGTTAAAGGCGGCTAACGGCCAATAGCGGTCATTCGCCGTTATCAAAATCTAGGGGATTCAGCTGCCTTGGTCACTCGAGATGCTGGTGTCTGGATACAGTCCTCCAAAAACCCAAAGCCCCGCTATCGCGGGGCTCAACACAAATGGAAGCACGCGGTCAGAACGACTCGACTGGCTTCTTGGCTTGTTGAACAAGCTTGTTTTCGTCCAGTTTCGGAAAAGAAAACTTAATGATGATGCTGGACTCGTCACCCTCGCCAGAGACGATCAAATCAGCGCCCCTAATGTTGGCAGGTGCCGACTTCATCAAGCTATGGACGTTGGCGGCCCTCTTGTCGGGGGTGAGCCCTTCAACAAAGGAGTAGGTCAGCTCATTGGCGGCCAACGCAACATTCTCGTAGTTCGTGAGCTTGGCTGTGTATTCATCCTTGTTTTTTGCTTTACCCGCGAACTCAATGATATCCAGCACGGATTTCCCGTCGGCGAGCGACACCAGAGTAAATGTTTTTGCAAGAGCGCCAATGGCGCGACCGAACAGGTCACGATCATAGGGTGCAAACAGCGAAACCATCATCAGTTTGTCACCACTGAATAGCAGGGCGGCTGTGAACTTCTGATCCAGAAAATCCACATCGTCCAGGCATCGTGCAGTAGCGCCTATCTCAGTTGAACAGTCGTAGTAGCCTGCTGCCTCGGTATATTTGGCAATCGGCGTGTCATAAGCATATTTTTTGAACAGGTTGTCTTCAGCCACCGCATTCTGCATGCCGGTTAACATCCCCATAACGCCCAGCGCTGTTGCAAGTGCTTTCTTTGACATGGATCCCTTCCTGAATGAGCATTGAGGTTGATGGCTAGATGCTATCAGTCAGATATGCACCGCTCAATACTGGCATGTCAGTTGCTATTGGACAGGGGGGCAGATCCGGCAGTCTATACGTTGACGCCGCAGGCAATCTGTCAGTCGCGCCATAGGCGAACCGCGAAATCTCAGTGCTTGCGCACTCAAGATCGAGAGCCGCCCTTCGCGACCTGCGGCTCTCGACAGGCCCGGCGCATCGAGCTTGCATTGAATTACTTGCGCTTCAATTGCAGCTGGGACTGTTTCATTCGAAAAGCCGGGGCTTAGAAGGCGGCTGAGCGATTCTTTCCCTGCGTACACGGATTAAAAATCTGGCGAATACTCTCGCTGGTTCCTACATAGGTTTGGGTGCCTGGGACCGCCACAGCCGAGTAATTCTTACGATCGGTGACCTGAATGAAATTTCCTTGCGCAGCCGTGAAACTCTCAGTATTTGGCGGCACTAGCACGCTCAGGAACTGGGCTTTCTTGTCGAGTGCCAAGGCACCGCCCACGGTAATGGGCGCCAGCATGGCGGCCCAACGTTCACTGAATAAGTAGAAGGTATCGGCTGCGGCTCTGCCACTTTGCAGGTGGGCACACTGCACATCGCTTGCTTTGATGACTTCAGCTTGCTGGTAGGCACCGCCCTGATAAAGGGCCAGCACTAGCTTGCTCTTGGTCAGCACACCCAGGCCTTGCTTGGGTCTGCACACTTGCAAGTCACCATAGGGAAATATGCACCAGTTGGTTTCGGTGACTGTGACGATTTCGTCTGCATTGAGCTTTAGATCGCGTTCAATATTGGCGCGGGCTTCGGGGGTCTCGTAAGGGATGGCACAGGCGCTCAATAGAGATGCGAGGGTCAGGGCGAGTAGCGGGGTTCTCATCAAGCGTCCTTTGCTGCTGGAAGGTATCGGTAAATGACGAAGCTCTCCGCCGGTCTGCGCACGGAAAAACTATAGAGATCGCGCTGAGTTTAAAGAGTTGTTGGAGAAGGTGCTAAAACTCGTCGTTTGAATGTCTCGACAGCTGGGTATTGCACGAAACGTATGGTCATCCATCGTTGTGGGAGCGGCGCACCGCCGCTCCCACAAAACTCTTCGTACAGAGCCTAAGTGAGTACTTGCGTGGCCGGTAGACCGAGCTCGCCGGGCGTCTCATCTACCCGCCAGCAGTCGTCATGTGACATTCGCCCCACCCGTTGTTCATTCGGATGCAAACGACGGTCGCTCCGCGAACCATGCCACCGCCAGCGCCTTGAAAGCCTCGGCCGAAGGCGTCAGTGGATAGCGCTGATCATGCGCCAGCACGATGCTATGGGTTGGCAGTTTCTCCTGAGTCGGCCGACAGACCAGCGCTTGGCCATCATAACTACGGTCACCGAATGGCCGGGTATAGATCAGCGCCACGCCAAAGCCATTGGCGACGAGGCTGCGCTGCAACTCGAAGGTGCGCACACGGTGCACAACGGCGGGGGAGAGGTCGTAAAAGCTGAACAGATCCAGCACATGCTGCCAACTGTGAACCTGATCGGTGACTACCAGGGTGTATTCGGCTAGCGCTTTGAGACTGACGCGTGACTGCTTGGCCAACGGATGATCGGCCGACAGCAGCACCTGGGCGGTCAGCTGGCACAACTGCGTGCAATGCGTGTTCGGCGGTAAACCCAAGTCATAGGTGATGGCCAGTTCTATCGCGCCCTCACTGAGCCGCTTGCCAACATAATCGAAGCTGCCATCGCGCATATCGACCGTGACCCTTGGGCAGGACTCCTGCATCCGTCGCACGATTTGTGGCAGGCAATAGGGCGCCAGATCTTCGAAACAGCCGACCACCAGTTCGCCGACACACTCGCCGGCATTGGCATGGATTTCGGCAAAGGTCTGGGCTTCTGTCAGCACGCGACGGGCCTGGACCATGACGGTACGCCCGAATGGGGTCAGCGATATCCCGAGGCCACGTTGGCGTATGAAGATTGCTTGGCCCAGCACCTCCTCCAGTTCGGTGATGGCCGCCGAGATGGAAGGTTGTGAAACATGAAGCTCCATGGCGGCAGTGGTGAGGTTGCCGTGCTTGGCCGCTGCGAGCGCGTAGCGAAGCTGCCTGAGTGTGAACTTCATAGGTTTTTCCGTGGTGATGCATCAGGAGTTATTATTTTATCCTTTTTTTATGTTGTGAAATATTTCTCCTGCGCAGTGATCATCTTGTTTGGGAGCGTCACAATGACAATTACAAAGGCTCTGCTGACCACGACACTTTCTTTAGGGCTCCTGGCGTGCGCTGGCGCCAGCCAGGCGGCCGGTTGGTGTGAGTCCGGCAAGCCGGTCAAGTTCGCCGGTTTGAACTGGGAAAGCGGGATGCTGCTCACTGAGGTGATGCAGTTTGTGCTGAAAAATGGCTATGGCTGTGACACCGACAGCCTGCCGGGCAACTCCATCTCCATGGAGAACGCCCTGAGTAGCAACGATATCCAGGTGTTCGCCGAGGAGTGGGTAGGGCGCAGCGAGGTCTGGAACAAGGCTGCGGCCGCCGGCAAGGTCGTCGGCGTCGGCTCGCCGGTGGTCGGCGCGGTCGAAGGCTGGTATGTGCCGCGTTATGTGATCGAAGGCGATGCCAAGCGCAAACTCGAAGCCAAGGCACCGAACCTCAAGAGCATCGCCGATCTGGGGCAATACGCCCAGGTATTCAAGGACCCGGAAGAACCGGACAAGGGGCGCTTCTACAACTGCCCGGCCGGCTGGACCTGTGAGCTGGACAACAGCCAAATGCTCAAGAGCTATGGCCTGGAAAACACCTACACCAACTTCCGCCCGGGCACCGGCCCGGCACTGGATGCCGCCGTGCTGTCGAGCTACAAGCGTGGCGAGCCGATCCTCTTCTATTACTGGTCGCCCACCCCGCTGATGGGCCAGGCCGACCTGGTCAAGCTGGACGAAAAGCCAGGCGTGGATAAATCCGTGACCATCAAGGTGGGCGTGTCGAAGACCTTCCACGAACAGGCGCCGGAACTGGTGGCTGTGCTGGAAAAGGTCAATCTGCCGATCGATCTGCTGAACCAGAACCTGGCGCGCATGACCAGAGACCGTATCGAGTCGGCGGAATTGGCCAAGTCGTTCCTCAAGGAGCACCCCGAAGTTTGGCACAGCTGGGTCAGCGAAGACGCAGCCAAAAAGGTAGACGCGGCACTCTGAGGGTGTGTGCCGGTCCGGCGCCTGCCGGGCATGCCACATAGCAGTCCGCTTCAAGCACTTGCTCGAGATAAATCCATGTTTCCCAAAAACTTCACGTTTTCCATTGCCGATTGGGTCAATGGCTGGGTCGATGCGCTGGTCACCAATTACGGTGACGTGTTCCGGCACATTTCCGACACCCTGCTGTGGGCCATCGTCAACCTCGAAGGCCTGCTGCGCGCAACACCCTGGTGGCTGATGCTGGCCATCGTCGGCGCTATTGCCTGGCACGCCACCCGTAGAATCGTGCCCACGGCGGTGATCGTCGGCTTGCTGTTCCTGGTCGGTGCGGTCGGCCTCTGGGACAAGCTGATGCAGACCCTGGCGCTGATGCTGGTGGCAACGCTGATCTCGGTCCTGGTCGGCATTCCGCTGGGTATCCTGTCGGCGCGCAACGATCGCTTGCGGGCGGTGTTGATGCCGCTGCTCGACATCATGCAAACCATGCCCAGCTTCGTGTACCTGATCCCGGTATTGATGCTGTTCGGCCTGGGCAAGGTGCCGGCGATCTTTGCCACCGTCATCTATGCCGCCCCGCCGCTGATTCGCCTGACCGACCTGGGCATTCGCCAGGTGGATGGCGAGGTCATGGAGGCAATCAACGCTTTCGGTGCCAATCGCCTGCAACAACTGTTCGGCGTGCAGTTGCCACTGGCGTTGCCGAGCATCATGGCCGGCATCAACCAGACCACCATGATGGCCCTGTCGATGGTGGTCATCGCCTCGATGATCGGTGCCCGTGGCTTGGGTGAAGACGTGCTTGTCGGCATCCAGACCCTCAATGTGGGCCGTGGTCTCGAAGCGGGCCTGGCCATTGTGATCCTGGCGGTTGTGATCGACCGCATTACTCAGGCCTATGGCCGGCCACGGCATGGGGTGGGCAAATGAGCGCCAAGCAGACGATGAACAAGATCGAAGTCAAACAGGTCTTCAAGATCTTCGGTGCGCGTGCCGAAGATGCGCTGAAACTGATCCGCCAGAACAAGAGCAAAGAACAGGTGCTGGCCGATACCGGCTGCGTGGTCGGGGTCAACGATCTGTCGTTGTCCATCGGCAGCGGTGAGATCTTCGTGATCATGGGGCTGTCGGGCTCGGGCAAGTCGACCCTGGTGCGTCACTTCAACCGCCTGATCGACCCCACCAGCGGCCAGATCCTGGTCGACGGCGAAGACATTCTGCAGTACGACATGCAAGCCCTGCGCGAATTCCGCCGGCGCAAGATCAGCATGGTGTTCCAGAGCTTCGGCCTGTTGCCGCACCGCACCGTGCTGGACAACGTCGCCTACGGCCTTAAGGTCCGTGGCGAAAGCAAAGCCCTGTGCACCGAGCGTGCCCTGCACTGGATCAACACCGTGGGCCTCAAGGGTTACGAACGCTCGTACCCGCACCAGTTGTCGGGCGGCATGCGCCAGCGCGTGGGCCTGGCCCGTGCGTTGGCTGCCGACACCGACATCATCCTGATGGACGAAGCCTTCAGTGCGCTCGACCCGTTGATTCGCGCCGAAATGCAGGACCAGTTGCTGGAACTGCAAAAGACCCTGCACAAGACCATCGTCTTCATCACCCATGACCTGGACGAAGCGGTGCGCATCGGCAACCGAATTGCCATTCTCAAGGACGGTCGCCTGATCCAGGTCGGCACGCCGAAGGAAATCCTCTACCAGCCTGCGGACGAATACGTAGATCGTTTCGTGCAGCGTCGCGTAGCTTCGCTTTAAGGAACCGCGTGTATGTCGTTTGCCAAAAAAATCATCATTGCCGAGGCGCCCGTTCGCTGGCAGGACGTGGTGGCTGTGGCCCGGCATGGAGCGCAGCTTGAGCTGGCCCCATCGGCCTGGGCGCGGATCGACAACGCCCAGGCGATTGTCCAGCGCATCGTTTCCAGCGGTGACCGCGCCTATGGCGTCAACACCGGGCTTGGCGCCTTGTGCAATGTCTCATTGCAGGACGAACAGCTCAGCCAGCTGTCGCACAACACCTTGCTCAGCCATGCCTGTGGCGTGGGTAGCGCGCTGTCGGACGAACAGACCCGAGCGATCATGTGCGCGGCGATCATCAACTTCTGCCAGGGCCGTTCCGGCCTGCAGCGCAAGGTGGTCGAGGCGCTGCTGACCCTGCTCAACCAGCACATCACCCCGCAGGTGCCGAAGCAGGGGTCGGTGGGGTACCTGACCCACATGGCCCATATCAGCATCAGCTTGCTGGGCGTCGGCCAGGTCAGCTATCGCGGCCAGATCGTGCCGGCGCAGCAGGCCTTGGCCGAGGTCGGCCTGGCACCGGTCAAACTGGGGGCCAAGGATGGTCTGTGCCTGGTCAACGGTACCCCGTGCATGACCGGCCTGAGCTGCCTGTCTCTGGATGACGCCACGCGCTTGAGCCAATGGGCGGACGTTATCGGCGCCATGAGTTTCGAAGCCCTGCGCGGCCAACTCGATGCCTTCGACCCTGAAATCATCGCGCTCAAACCCCACCCCGGGATGCAGCGCGTGGGCCGCAATTTGCGGCGCCTGCTCGAGGGTAGCGAAATCATTGCCAGCAGCCATGGCATTCGCACCCAGGACGCCTTGAGCATTCGCTCGATCCCGCAGGTTCATGGCGCCGCGCGCGATCAGTTGGAACACGCCGCAAGGCAGATCGAAACCGAACTCAACTCCACCACCGACAACCCGATGTTGCTGGGTACGCCCGAGTCCTATCGGGTGGTTTCCCAGGCCAATCCCCACGGCCAGTCCGTGGCCATGGCGGCCGACTTGCTGGCCATTGCGGTGGCCGAGATCGGGGCGATTGCCGAGCGCCGTCTCGATCGCCTGATCAACCCGTTGGTCAGCGGCTTGCCGGCCTTCCTGGTCAGTCAACCGGGTGTGAACTCGGGCATGATGATTGTCCAGTACGTGGCCGCTTCACTCTGTGCCGAAAACCGTCAGTTGGCCCAACCGGCCGTCATCGACAACTACGTCACCTCCGGCCTGCAGGAGGATCATCTGAGCATGGGCACCAATGCCGGGTTGAAGCTGCACCGTGCCCTGGAGAACTGTACGCAGATCCTTGCCATCGAATACCTGTTGGCGGCCCAGGCATTCGAGTTCCTCAAGGAGCAGCGCTTTGGCGCAGGTACCCAGGTTGCCTGGCGGTTGCTGCGCGAACGGGTCCCGGCCTATGCCCAGGACCGTTGGCTGGCCCCGGATATCGCCAGCAGTGCATCGATCCTGAAGGACCCCGGCCTGCTTGGCGCTGCCTTCCCCGAGCTGTTGTGACAGGTGCAGGTACCGCCAAGGGCGGGATTGGGTCGAGGGCAATCACTACCCAGTAATGGCTTTGGCCATTTCCGACGTGCCAGCCCAACCGATCTGCTCATAGACCGGTTTGCCCGTCGCGGTGGCGTGCAGGACTGCGAAGCTGATGCCTCGGCGAGCGAACTCGGCTTCGGCCGCTTGCATCAGGGCCGAGGCCAGGCCGCGGCGACGGTAGGCCGGCTGGACGTACACATTCAGCACGTAGCCACGCTTATCCAGGGTTGGGTGGGAGGGATGGGGCGGCCAATCGATGCTCATCAGGCCAATGGCTGCGACCGGTTGCTCGCCATCCAGGAGTTTGAACCCGTAATACCGACCGTCACCGAGCCGCTCTTCCAGCCAGGGGCGAAAGTGCTGGGTCATGATCCGTAGTTGTTCAGGATCCCCGCCTGCCTCAAGGAACATGTCCTGGCGATGGGCGCAGATCATTTCTGCGTCAGAGGGGCCGACGGGCCGGCACTCCAGACCGGAAAACGCTGTACATCCTTGTAGTTCGATCATCGTTTATCCAGTGTCAGTGGCATTGATTGATGAAGTGGCAGCCTATGGCATCTCCCGGCGTGTATGCAATGGCACGGCGGGGAAGGTGGGAAACATGAGAGGGCGAGGGCGCTGACCTTGCTGTGGCCGAGTGCTCGAGCTCCTGCGACTTGGCATGCGCTCGGACGCTTTGTGCTGTTTGACTTCAGATTCCATTCAGATTCGACCCTGATAATTCCCTGAGCCGAACCCAATCGGGGGAGTTTCATGAACGAATCTCAATGGAGCAGTCTGCTCCCGCTTCCTATAGGCAGTCATGCCGACCATCACGCGCGGCTGTCGCTTCATCTGGCAGGCGACGCTTCACGCGGGGATCTGGAGCACTTCATCCACCAGTGCTTTGCCACCGTGCACCAGGCGGATGTGCAGCATTACCTGCCAGAGCTGCTGGCATTGCATGACAGCCATGGACGGTTGATCGCAGCGGCCGGCATGCGACCAGCCAGCGACGGACCTCTGTTTCTCGAGCGATATCTGGACGCGCCATTGGAGGCCGCCGTTTCCCAGGTTGCTGGCATTGACCTTGACCGTACCTGCCTGGTCGAAGTGGGCAACCTGGCTTCACTCAGCGCTGGCAGCGCTCGAATCATGATCATTGCCGTGACCTGGTTGTTGGCCTCGCGTGGCCTGGAGTGGGTTGCATTCACCGGCGCGGCGACGCTGATCAACAGCTTTCAACGGCTGGGCCTGATGCCTACCGTTTTGGCTGCCGCCGATCCTGGGCGCTTGCAGGGGCTGGCGAATCATTGGGGGACGTACTACGACCAACGGCCACAGGTGTTCGCCGGCAACATCGGCTATGGCTTCGATGCCCTGAGCCGGGCGGGGGTGTTCCAGCGCCTTGGATTTCCCAAGCTGGCCCAGGAGACCGGCCATGCCGCATGAGCTGCAGCTCTTTCAGGCGTTGTTGCGCCAGCATGCCCAGCAAAAATCTGATGCTGTAGCTGTTCAGGGCCCGGTTCGGCGTTTCACCTACCGGCAATTGCTCGACGAGGTCGAATTGCGCGTAGCCCGCTTGCTGAGCCAACCAGCGGGCACGTTCGTCATGGTGCTGGATAACGGGCCCGAATTGCTTTTCTGGGATCTGGCGGCTCTTTTCGCCGAGCGCACTTGTGTGATCGTACCGCCGTTCTTCAGCGCGGCTCAGTTGCGACACTGTCTGCAGCAGAGCGGTGCCACGAGCGTGCTGTGCGAGACGCAGTGGACTGCCCAACTCCTTGAGCAAGGTTTTACCCAGCAGCCGGCAGAAGGTTTCCTGGCGCGTGACGTTGTCGCGCCTGAATTGCCGACGGGCACCGCAAAGATCACCTATACCTCCGGCAGTACCGGGAGGCCCAAGGGCGTATGCCTGGGCGCCGAAGCCATGCTGCGTGTTGCGCGGGAACTGGAGGCTGCAAGCCGACCAACCGAGCCGCAGCGATACCTGGCGGTACTGCCACTGGGTGTATTGCTCGAGAACCTCGGCGTATATGCCGCGCTCATGGCAGGCGCCTGCGTCCAGCTCTACCCGCAGCAGCAGTTGGGCATGGGCGGCGCAAGCCAGGTGGATTTCAAGCGCTTGCTCGCTGCGATTGCCCTGAGCGGTGCACACAGCCTGATCCTCGTGCCGCAACTGCTGATGGGGCTGGTCACCGCCATCGAGCGCGGGCTCATGCGCGTCGGCCCACTGCGCTTCGTGGCAGTGGGCGGCGCCCGGGTATCAGCGAAGCTGTTGGCTCGGGCCGATGCGGTCGGCTTGCCGGTGTTCGAAGGCTATGGCTTGTCCGAATGTGCCTCGGTGGTGGCGCTGAACCGACCGGGGGTCGTTCGCCCTGGCAGCGTCGGTAAGCCCTTGCCCCATGTTCAGGTGCGCATTGCTGAGGATGGTGAGGTGCTGGTGGCTGGCTCGACCTTGCTGGGCTACCTGGAAGAGGCGCCGGTCACCGGCGAGTGGTGGGCGACGGGCGACCTCGGCCACCTCGACGAAGAGGGCTACCTGTACCTTGACGGGCGCAGAAAGCACCAGTTCATCACCAGCTTCGGTCGTAACGTCAACCCGGAGTGGGTGGAGTCGGAGCTGACTCAGGGCGGCGTGATTGCACAGGCATTCGTGCATGGCGAAGCCTTGCCGCACAACCTGGCACTGCTCTGGCCGCTGGACCCCACTGCCAGCGACGAGGCTATCGAGCAGGCCGTGCAGCGCTGCAACGCGCAACTGCCCGATTACGCCCAGGTGCATACCTGGCGTCGTTTACCGGCCCCGCTAAGCCCCATTGATGAAACCCTGACTGCCAACGGCCGCCCACGGCGCGAGGCGATCTTGCAGCGTTACCACGCCCTGTTATCCGACATCTCGTTGTGAGGTTAACCATGTCTTTTTTCGATACTTTGCAAATACAAACTGCCGAGGAGCGTCAGGTGTTGTTCGCAGTGCCGGTAATCCGGGACGCGTTGGCCGGGCAGGTCAGCCTGGACAGCTACCTCGCCTTCCTGACCCAGGCCTACCACCATGTCCGCCATACGGTGCCACTGATGATGGCTTGTGGCGCGCGTTTGCCGTCGCGCCTGGAATGGCTGCGCGGGGCGGTGTGCGAATACATCGAAGAGGAGTACGGCCACGAACAGTGGATCCTCAACGACATCAAGGCTTGCGGCGGCGACTGGGAGGCCGTGCGTGATGGTCGGCCAGCGCTGCCAATCGAGCTGATGGTCGCCTACCTCTACGACCTGATTGCACGCGGCAACCCTGTCGGGCTGTTCGGCATGGTCAATGTGCTCGAAGGCACCAGCATCGCCCTGGCCACGCAGGCGGCGGGCACCATCCAGAGCACGTTGGGCTTGCCTGGCCAGGCGTTCAGCTACCTCAGCTCCCACGGTGCGCTCGACCAGGACCACATGGTGACCTACAAGCAGTTGATGGACCGCCTTGATGAAGAGGGCGACCAGCAGGCTGTGATCCACGCTGCAAAGGTCGTCTATCGCTTGTATACCGAGATGTTCCAGGGATTGCCGCGCGCCGGGCAGCACGAGGTGCGTCATGCGCTTGCCTGAGTCCGTGGTGGTCCTCACCGGCGCCAGTGGGGGTATTGGCTTGGAGCTGGCCGAGCAGCTGTGCGCTGCCGGGGCCCAGGTGCTGGCGGTCAGCCGGCACATGGGCAAGCTGGCTGGCCTGATGAATCGGTATCCGGACCGCTTGCGTTGGCAAGAAGCTGACCTACGCAGCCACGCAGGGCGCGAACAAGTGGTCGACCGAGCCCGCAAGATGGGCAATGTCAACGTTCTGATCAACGCCGCCGGGGTGAATCGCTTTGCCTTGCTCGATCAGTTGGACGAACACGCACTCGACGAGCTGCTGGACATCAATCTGAAGGCCCCGCTGCAACTGACGCGTGCCTGCCTGCCCTTGCTGCGTGCGCAGCCAAAGGCGTTGGTGGTCAATGTCGGGTCCACCTATGGCTCGATCGGCTATCCCGGTTACGCCACCTATTGCGCCAGCAAGTTCGCCCTGAGGGGATTCTCCGAAGCGCTGCGGCGCGAGCTGGCGGACACCACGGTAAACGTCTTGTATGCCGCGCCCAGGGCAACCCGCACCGCCATGAACAGCAGCGCGGCGACAGCGCTCAATCAGGCGTTGAAAGTCGGCATGGACGACCCGGCGGATGTCGCCCGTGCAGTGCTTGAGGCGGTGCAGTCTGAGCGCAGCGAGCTTTACCTGGGCTGGCCGGAAAAGCTCTTCGTGCGCATTAACGGCATGTTGCCGGGAATAGTCGACCGCGCGTTACGCAAGCAATTGCCTGTCATTCGCCGCTACCTCGGTAGCCACTCCAAGGAGTCGATCAAATGAAGCGACTGTTCATCGCCAGCTTGCTGGCATTCGCCCCCTCCATCTGGGCACTGGATCAGACAGGCACGCAGCACCTGAGTGACCTGCAGCAGCGCTGGGCACAGATCCAGTACCAGTTACCCAAGGACAAACGTGCTGACGCCTTCGAAAAGCTGGCGGGTGACGCGACGGCCTTCGTTCATCAGTACCCCGGTACACCAGAGCCATTGATTTGGGAGGGCATTATCAACAGCAGCTGGGCGGGGGCCATCGGTGGCCTTGGCGCACTAGGCAAGGTCAAGGCGGCGAAAGCTAGCCTTGAACAGGCCATGAAACTGGACCCCAACGCCCTGCAGGGCTCGGCCTATACCAGCCTGGGCACGCTGTACGATCAAGTGCCCGGATGGCCGATTGGTTTCGGTGATGCCGAGATGGCCGACAAGATGCTGCGCAAAGCCTTGCAGATCAACCCCAGCGGTATCGACAGCAACTATTTCTGGGCTGACCATCTGTATCGGCAAAAGCGCTACCCGGAGGCCACCGCAGCCCTGCACAAAGCCTTGCAGGCACCCCCACGGCCGGGGCGAGAGCTGGCTGATCAGGGCCGTCGCGCGGATATTGATGCTTTACTCAAGGCGATCAAGGACAAACAGGACTGAACATGCGGCTTTTGCTGGTTGAGGACGACATCGCGCTGGGAGAGGGGATCTGCGACGGTTTGCGCCAGGAGGGCTACACCCTCGACTGGTTGCGTGACGGTGTCAGTGGCTTGCATGCGTTGCAGCACGAGACCTTCGACCTGGTGATCCTGGACCTTGGATTGCCCCGCCTGGATGGCATTGAACTCCTGCGGCGGGTACGTGCCGGCGGCGACAGCCTGCCGGTGCTGATCCTCACCGCACGGGATGCCCTCGATGATCGCATCACCGGCCTCGATGCCGGCGCCGACGATTACTTGGTCAAACCGTTCGACCTCAATGAGCTGAAGGCGCGCTTGCGCGCGTTGCTCAGGCGCAGCGCCGGACGCGCCCAGGTCATGATCGAGCATGCCGGAGTCAGCCTCGACCCCGCTACCCAGCAAGTTCATTACAACGGCGTCGAAGTGGTGCTGACCCCCAAGGAATACATGCTGCTGCACGAGTTGCTGGCCCATCCAGGCAAGGTCTTCACCCGCGAACGCCTGACCCAGTTGCTGTATGGCTGGGATGAGGAGCCCGAGAGCAATACGCTGGAGGTGAACATCTACCACCTTCGCAAGAAGCTGTTCAACGGGCTGATCCGTACGGTGCGCGGCATTGGCTATCTGGTCGAGGCCAAGGCATGAGCTCGCTGCGCCAACGCACCCTGTGGCGGGTGATGTTGTTGCTGTTGCTGGGGACCGGCCTGCTGGCGCTCTATAACTATCACGACAGCCGCCATGAGATTAACGAGGTGTACGACGCGCACCTGGCCCAGAACGCTCGCTTGCTGCAGGGCGTCATGAGCCTGCCGGTGCAAAGCGGCTCGCGTGAAGCGATGTACCAGGCATTCAACGAGGCATTGGCCCAGGCGGGTCACCATCGGGTAGGCCACCCCTACGAGAGCAAGCTGGCATTCCAGGTCTGGCAGGACGGCGCCGGCCTGCTGGTGCACACACCCAGTGCGCCGACCATCGACCCGCCACCGACGGTCCCCGGTTTCTACGACTTTTCCAGTGGTGGCGAGCAATGGCGCGGTTTCGTGCTGCCGGTGCCGGAACGACACTGGGTGATCTGGGTGGGCGAGCGTGACGATGTGCGCTACGACTTGATCGACCGCATCGTTCGCCACACCCTGTTCCCGTTCCTGCTCGGCAGCCTGGTGTTGGCACTGTTGGTTTGGGCCGCTATCGGCTGGGGACTGCGGCCGTTGCAGAACATGGCCAACATCATCCGTGGGCGTCACGCCGATTCGCTGGAGCCGCTGCAGTTGGTACCGCTGCCCTCGGAGCTGGAGCCCATGCAGGCCGCCATCAACCGCCTGTTGGCGCAGATCGAGGACCTGCTGCGGCGTGAGCATCGGTTCATTGCCGATGCCGCCCACGAAATGCGCACCCCCCTGGCCGTTCTGCGCCTGCACGCGCAGAACGCGCTGGAGGCCAGCAACGAGGCCGAGCGGCACAAAGCGCTGGGCTTTCTGATGGGTGGGGTCGATCGACTCACCCGGGTTGTCAACCAGTTACTCACCCTGGCCCGTGTCGAGCCAAGGCTGGGGCAGCGAGCCAGCACTCGGATCGACCTGGCCGAAGTGGTCACCGAGACCTTGGCTGACCTGACCCCGTGGATACTGGACCGCGGCCTGGAGCCCTCGTTGGACATCGGCGAAGGCGACCACCACCTGGCAATCGATGCCGGCGCCCTGGGCATCGCGCTGCAGAACCTGGTGTCCAACGCGGTGGAGCACTCACCGCCCGCTGGCCGCATCACGGTGTCACTCAGGCACCTGGACAATCACTTCGAACTGGTCGTCGAGGACGAGGGGCCGGGTATCGATGAGGCGAGTCTGTCGCGCGTATTCGAGCGTTTCTACAGCCGTAACAGCCCCAATGGTGCAGGCCTTGGGCTTTCCATCGTGGCGACCATCGTTGACCGGATGGGCGGGCAGGTGCGTTTGCGTAATCGAGCAGGCGGCGGGCTAGCCGCCACCTTGCTGTTTCCAGTGAGTTGAATACCCCAGCAGAGTCGCTGCCAACGATACGCCTGGCATCTGACGCTGGTCACTTCAGACTTCCTTAAGCTTGAGCCAGCAACCTGACACTGTCCGGTTGCTGGGAATCGCTCCTGCATCGCACCTGGTGGCAACGGATCTTTCTCTCATTTTCGAGGCCATGGATATGACGCGTAATTCAACTATCGACCGCTACGGTCGCCTGTCCATCATCATGCACTGGAGCATGGTCGTCTTGTTCATCGGCATTTATGCCGGCATCGAGCTGCGCGGGGCATTGCCAAGAGGCAGCACACTGAAGAGCCCACTGCTGGGATTCCATGCGCTGATGGGTATCGCCGTATTCGCGTTGGTATGGGTACGCCTGATTGGTCGGCTGAGACCACGTCCTCCCATCCTGCCCACGCCACCTACCAGGCAGGCGGTGATGGCCAGCATCACGCACCTGGCCTTGTACGGTTTGATGATCGTTACTCCGTTGTTGGCCTGGCTGATGCTGAGCGCTGCGGGTAAGCCGTTGCCGTACTGGGGCATCACTCTGCCTTCGCCTATTCCTGTCGACCCTGCTTTGGCCAAGACACTGAAGGACTGGCATGAGCTGGTAGGTAACGCTGGTTACGCGCTGATTGGACTTCATGCTTGCGCAGGCCTGGCACATCACTACTTGATCAAGGACAACACCCTCAGGCGCATGCTGCCACGGTGATACGGGCTACCTCGCCCTGCCGACACAAAAGCCTTGTTTGCGGAGGTCTTACCATAGCCAGCGATTGCCAATAGGTAAACCGCAAGCATCATGGCCGGGCGCTAACTGGATTCACCTGCGCGAGATAAGGCTTGGAGGACATCCATGGCTTTAGCGGCATCATCCTTGGCTACGAAAATGTGGTCATGGTAGAAGGCTGCGATCACGTTGCAACTGATGCCAGCCTTGCCGAGCGCGGTCGCGAATGCGGCCGTCAAACCCACTGCATCAAGAGCGGAGTGGATTGTGAGTGTGATCCAAGCTGCCACAAAACTGTACTCAAGGCCCAGTGCATCAGCGCGTTCGCGCTCAATGATTGCAGTGAGGCCTTCTTTTTCGCGGAATGTACCCAGCACATCGGTACCCTGGAGCGCGGTAGCGTGCGCCACTGTGCAGAACACAAAGTCGCCTTCATTGAGGACTGGGCTCATGCCACGGAGCAGAGCTGAGATCGATTTTTCACCTGACATAGGGTTACTCCCGTTTGAAAGACGGCAGTGTGCATTTCAGTGAGGCATTAGTTTAATCAATACTGCTCATTACCGATTAGTGTCGCTTATGCGATTCCCTGCCCAATTCACCTTACGCCAGCCGGGCTAGACCAGGTCTGAATGGCTCGAATGGCAGCTTTCGACCCAAAGCTGCCATTGCGATAGTGCTGCTCTTGCTCATTTTTCGAGGCTGGCGCGAACCTTGTGGGAGCGGGTTTACCCGCGAAGCAGGCGACGCGGAGGGTGGCACGGGCTTCGCCCGTGTTCGCGGCGGTTCGACGCCTCGATAAACCCGCTCCCACAGAGATCACCTCTGGCATGACTGTCAGCTACGGGGCGGTAGCTGCCTTTCGTGAAATACGATTCCCTACGCAGGTAACCCTGCTCTGATTCCGGCCATCCCGCCATGGAAGTACAGGTCGCTCCGCTTCTCGTCTCACTACCTCCGGCAGTTGCACGATCGACTCCCCAGGCCTGAGCCATTGGACGGCCACGCGCCTTTGAGCATGGGGCCGCGTCGCACGCCGTGCTGACGGTGTTCGCCCAGAGCATGATGGGAACCGTTCAACCTGCCTACCCTGCCACCATGCCAAGGGCGTAATCCTTGAAAGCCAACCACCCGATCCCATGGGAACACTGTTCATGTCTATCGACTTCAGACCCGCCCAAGCCTCGGACGCGCATGATATTGCGCGCTTCTTTCAACTGACATCGGAGGGCATGGCCGATTACATATGGAGCAAGCTTGCCGCACCTGGAGAAGCGTTGCTGAGTGTCGGTGCGTCTCGCTATGCCAGGGAGCAGGGCGACTTCTCCTACAAGAACTGCCTTATGGCCACTTTCGAAGGGCGCGTCATCGGCATGATGCATAGCTATGCCTTGCGCGAGGCCCCTGACAGGCCTGTCGAGACAGACCCGGTCCTCGCGCCTTACGCCGACATGGAAATACCCGACACCTTGTACATATCCAGCCTGGCCCTGGATGAGGCCTGGCGCAGTCAGGGGCTGGGTGTCGAGTTTCTTCGCCACGCCCAGCAGCGCGCTGAGGACTCTGGCCTGGATGGGCTATGCCTGATCGATTATGCAGAAAACCACGGTGCACGCCGCTTCTACGAACGTCACGGTTTTCAAATTGTTAAAGCCTGCCAGATCGTTCCGCACCCGATGCTGGGCGTGACCGGTGAAGCCTATTTGATGTATCGCCCTACCCACAACGTGCTCGAGAAAAGCCATGAACAATAAACTGACCGTGTTCCGCGAACTGGATATCCAACCGGTGCGCGACCTTCCATTTTTTGAAGAGGTCTTGCAAGGCACCCCCCATACGCTGACGTCCAAGTACTATCACGATGAGCAGCAAGGCCGCATTTCCGGAGAATGGCAAGCCAGCACCGGAGCGTGGCGCATCGACTACAAAGTTTGGGAGTTCTGCCATGTCCTGAGTGGATGCTGCGTCATCGAACTTGAGGGTTGCGCCCCCATCACACTGGCCGCTGGCGACACGTTCATTATCGAACCGGGCGCCAAGGGCAAATGGACCGTGCTGGAAGACATGAAAAAGAACTTTGTGATCCTCTTGCCCGCGAACTAGGGGTTGAACTGGCCTGATGATTTTGGCTCCCTTCTAAATCAGCCGATCGGAGCAGCCTGGCTCCTCGAGTTGCTTGGCCACTTTCATTGCCAGTTCAACGAAGGCCCTCGCTGCAGCCGTTTGGTAAACCCCTTTCCGTTGCATCAGAACAGCAGTGCGTTGCAAGCGCTGCTGGTCCAACTCGATAGCAACCAACTGCTCGTGAGCCAGGGCGATGTTGGCCGGCAACAAGGTCGCGAGCGTGGTTCTGCTGACCACCTCGATAAGCGCACTGATGGTATTGGCTTCCACTTGTACGTGAGGGCGAATGTTGTGTTGGCGGCAGTAGTTGTCGATCTGCTCACGCGTGGCGAATTCGGCGCTCAAGAGTATCAACGATTCTGAGTTCAACGCCTCCAGGCCAATACTGCCCGTGGTGGCGAGAGGATGATGCTTGCCGACTACCAGGGCGAGGGTTTCGACCAGTAGCGCCTGGGCCTCAAGGTCCAGATGATGGCCGTTGTCGAACGCAATGCCCACATCTACCTCGTCGGCCAACAACAGCTCTTCCAGCGCCTCTTGAGCGATCTCTCGCAGCACCAGCGTGATGTTCGGGTAGCGGCTATGGAACGCCTCAACCAGCGGGCCAACGAGGTAGCTGGTGAATGTCGGTGTTACCCCCACCCGAAGTGATCCGCGGCTCAGATCGCTGAGGTCATCAATGGCTCGTTTTGCCTCCTGCAGTTCCTGCGCGGCTCGCTTGGCATAGCGCAGGTACACCTCGCCGGCATCGGTCAATCGCGTGGTCCGGCCGGAACGATCGAACAACGGAGTGCCGAGACTCTCTTCCAGTTGGCGGACCTGCTGCGACAAGGCCGGTTGAGACACATGCAAGGCCGCTGCGGCGCGCGTGAAACTGAGGTGGTTTGCCACTGCGATGAAGTACTGGATGTGCCGGGCAAGCATGGGTGCACCTATAAGATTATCTGATTCACCTGATCATAAATCAGACTTTTACCTTATTGAAGGTGCTGCGTAACCTTTGCTTCAACACATCGCGTCACTCAAGGAGTCAGCCATGAAAGACATCATCGACGGGTTTCTGAAGTTCCAGAAAGACGCCTATCCCGAGCGCGTCAAACTGTTCAAGGATCTGGCCAGCCAGCAGAGCCCACGTGCCCTGTTCATCTCATGCTCCGACAGCCGCCTGGTGCCGGAGCTGGTCACCCAGCGCGAACCCGGAGACCTGTTCGTCATTCGCAATGCAGGCAACATCGTGCCGTCCTACGGGCCCGAGCCTGGAGGCGTATCGGCCTCGGTCGAATATGCCGTGGCGGCCTTGCAGGTTTCCGACATCGTCATCTGCGGCCACTCCGATTGCGGCGCCATGACGGCCATCGCCACCTGCAAATGCCTGGACCACATGCCCGCAGTGGCCGGCTGGCTGCGCTACGCCGATTCCGCCCGAGTGGTTAACGAAGCCCGCAACCATTTCGGCCCCCAGGCCAAGGTCGAAGCCATGGTGCGCGAAAACGTGATCGCCCAGCTTGCCAACATCCAGACCCACCCCTCGGTGCGCCTGGCCCTGGAAGAGGGCCGCGTGACCTTGCATGGCTGGATCTACGACATCGAAAGCGGGCTGATCGAGGCCTTCGATGGCAGCACCGGCACATTCGTGTCCCTCGCCCACAACCCCGAAGTGCACGCCGTTTCCCATCAACCCAAGCGCGTTGCCTGAACATCTTTCAACCAAGGAGAAACACCATGATCCAATCGCAAATCAGCCAGAACGCCCGCCTTGCCCTGAGCGAAGTCATCCTTCTGGCCAAAGCACGCAAAGACCTCTCGTTCTCGCAGATCACCGAAGGCACCGGTCTGTCCGAAGCGTTCGTCACCGCGGCACTGCTGGGCCAGCACCCGTTGCCGGCGAGCGCCGCCCAGGTGGTGGGTGACAAGCTCGGCCTCGACGCGGACGGCATCGCACTGCTGCAGACCGTGCCACTGCGCGGCAGCATTCAAAATGGTATCCCGACCGACCCGACCATCTACCGCTTTTACGAGATGTTGCAGGTGTACGGCACCACCTTGAAGGCGCTGGTTCATGAAAAGTTCGGCGACGGCATCATCAGTGCCATCAATTTCAAGCTGGACATCAAGAAAGTCGAAGACCCCGAGGGCGGCTCGCGCGCAGTGATCACCCTGGATGGCAAATACCTGCCCACCAAACCGTTCTGATTTGGCTGCAACACATGGGCTGGGCCGCAACTTCGTGGCCCAGCCACAACCTGAAGGTGATCAAAATTGAAAGCATTGTTCGCATTGATACTCGGCGCGCTGTGCAACGTGACGATGGCTGCTGACGTTGAGCAACAGGTCGAGCAGACACCGGTTGAACAGTACAGCTACTCCCAGCACCTCGATATTGCCCGTGTCATTTCCATGAGCGAGGTCCCCAATGTCTGTCAGGTCGTGCCCGCTCGCATGACGTACGAAGACTCCCAAGGCAATGAGCATGTGCTTGAGTACCGCGTGATGGGCAATGGTTGCTCGAATAACTGAGCCCGGCCTTCGCAGCGCTACAGCGCTCTTTATGAGGACTGAAGTTGATGGACCTTGTCTTTCGAAATGTACGCATTGACGACGCCCAGCCACGGGTAGATGTGGCTGTGCAAGCAGGCAAAATCGCCGAGATCGCGCCACACATCGCCACCACGGCAGAGCACGAAATCCAAGGCGACGGCAATGTGCTTGTTGCTGGGTTTGTCGAAGGCCACCTGCACCTGGAAAAAGCCAACGTCATGCAGCGCAAGGCCAATCGTTCCGGCACCTTGAAGGAAGCGATCGCCGTCACCGCCGAACTGAAGCCCACACTGACCCGTGAGGATATCCGCGAACGTTCGATCCAGGTGCTGCGCGCATTGGTACAAGCCGGTACCACGCATGTCCGCGCCCATGCCGAGTTCGACCCCGCCCAAGGCTTTACCGGGCTTGAAGTGGTGCTGGAGTTGCGCGAGCAGTTTCGCGAGGTGATCGACATCCAGGTCGTGGCCTTTCCGCAAGAAGGCATTCTCAAGCTGCCTGGCATGCAGGCCATGATGGCCCAGGCAATGGAGATGGGGGCTGATGTGGTGGGCGGCATTCCCTACAACGATGTGTCGCCGCAGGAGCACATTGATTTCGTCTTTGACTTGGCCAAGCGCTATGGCAAAGACATCGACTTGCACCAGGACTTCGCCGATGACGCCGAGCACATGACCATCGAGTACGTGGCACGTCGAACCATTGCCGAAGGCTACCAAGGGCGGGTCTGCGTTGGGCACCTGACCAGCCTGGCGGCCGTCTCGCCAGCGCGGCAGGCACAGGTCATCGCGTTGCTACGTGAGGCCGACATCAGCGTGATGTGCCTGCCCGCCACCGACCTGCACCTGGGGGCTCGGGGTGACAGTCACAATGTAAGACGCACCCTGACACCTGTGCGTGCCCTGCGCGACGGCGGTGTCACGGTTTGCCTGGCCACCAACAACATCCGCAATGCATTCACACCCTATGGCACTGGCGACCTGTTGCACATTGCACAGCTGGCCATTCCAGCGTGCCACCTGGGCGGCGCGGATGATCAGGCCACCGTGTTGTCGATGCTCACGACAAACCCTGCCAAAGCCTTGGGGTTGAAACACCACGGATTGGCGGTGGGCAATGATGCCGACCTGGTGCTGGTCGATTGCCGTGCTGTGGCCGATGTCATTCTCGACTTGCCGACACGGTTGATGGTGCTCAAGCGCGGCAAGGTGGTGGCAACGGCTGAGCATCGTAGGTCAGTCGCGTTTTGAGGCCATTTTGGAAATTTCGTAATCAAGCAAGTCCATGTATGGGACGGTCGCTTGTGGGAAGGCTACTCGAACCAACCCTTCGACTTCGGCCCTGTTCACTAGGCCACGCTAAGGGCCATGCCGGGACGCTATGGCGTCAAGGTATGCAGGAGTGCAGGTGAGTGGGGAGTGATCAGGCCATTGGCAATGGCACTGGCTTCAAGCTTCGCATGCTCCGTGCTCAGCAGGACATAAGCAGCTTGCAGCGTGGTGATCTTCGCTTGAATTTCGGCCATCTTGCTGGCGACCAAGGCTGCGCCTTGCGCGCAATCGATCTTGTTGCCTCGCTTGGCTGCAAGAATTTCTCCAATCTCAGCGAGGGAAAAACCGCCACTCTGGGCGCTCTGAATAAAGGCCAGATCAACAACCGTCTGATCGCTGTAGCTGCGGTAATTGTTGGCTTGTCGTTGTGCCACGATAAGCCCGAGCTGTTCGTAATAGCGCAATGCATGCCGGCCGACGCCACTGCGGCGCTCCAACTCTCCAACGTTCACACTAAAAACTCCTTGACTGTAGAGCGCACTCTACACCTTAGCCTGCACCCATTATCCAAACCAGGAATCAGGCATGAGCGTGGAATGCTTCGTCACCGGCGGCAGTGGATTTGTGGGCCAACACTTACTGGCCCGACTTACTGCGACAGGGTACAAAACCTGGGTGCTTATGCGTACCCCAGGCAACATTGAGCGTCTCAGAAAACAGGTAGGTCAACTGGGCGGTAATCCTGCGTATATCCATGCCGTTGAGGGCGATATCAGCAGAGAGGGGCTCGGGCTCAGCGAGGCGGACATACAGTGCGTGTCTTCGGCCTCTGTGATCTTCCATCTCGCGGCGGAGTTTTCCTGGGGGCTGTCAATGGAGCGCGCCCGAGCAGTCAATGTGCAAGGGGCGCTGAGGGTCGCCAAGCTTGCGGCGCGCCAACGCATCCGATTGCTGATGGTGGGCGGCTTCATGCTGCAAAACCTCAACCACCTGGCCAGTATCGGCGTTGATGATGAGTGCCCTGCAAACACAAACTGGCCCGCAGTCTACCGCCGTGTAGGTGGCTACGAAGGCAGCAAGATCGAGTCCCATTTTGCCGTCATCCGTTATATGCAGGATGCGGGCGCGGACTACACCATCATTCATCCTGCTACGGTGTGTGGCCACAGCGAGAGTGGCCACATCCTGGAAGGACAGCCTCTGGCCGAACTCATTCGAAATTTGGCACAAGGTCGGTTCAAAGCGGTCCCCGGTTCCCCCAGGCACTGGTTGCCATTAGTCAGCGTCGACTACCTGGTAGCGATGATGACCTGTGTGGCCTTCGATCCCTCGATGGCCAACCGGCAGGTTCTGGCGCTCTATGAGCACACATCGAGCCTGCAGGGCATGCTTGAGCAGATCGCAAAACCGCTGGAGGTCAAGGCGCCCCGTCGGCATGTACCGATAAGGTTGCTCAGGTGGCTTTTGATGATTCCCGGGCTGGCAGCACGATTTGCGATCAGCGCCGAGTCATTGGATTTCATCCAGACGCAGCGCTTCGATATGAGTAATAGCGAGCAATTACAGCTGAAGTATCAGTTAACACATCCCGATATGGCGCGGGCTCTGGAAAAGACGGTGCGCTACGTCAAGGATCACTTTCTCCACTGAGGCAGGCCATTTGTGATGGCTCAAGGCATGCGTGTGAGAGCGAGCGCTTGCGACCCATAGCAGCCGCTGAAAGTTAACTGGCTTCGTGAGCGCGACGCGCATCCTGTGGGAGCGGGTTCACCCGCGAAGCAAGCGCCGCAATGGATGGCACCGGCGGTGCCGGTGTTCGCGGCAGTTCGACGCCTCGAAAAACCCGCTCCCACAAAAATTGCTGATGGGCTCAGCGTCCGCTTCGGGTCGAAAGCAGCCATTCACGACCAGCGACTAACGACCCATAGCTCCCCGCCTGGCGCGGCACCTCAAGGCGGGGCGGCCCACTATTACCTCACAACCCATCCCGATAATAAGCAGAAAAGCTCAGACTCTGGACATTAATGACTGGTATCTGAGCATTCAAGTTACTGGCTCGTAGGGCTCAAGAACGCTTTAGTTTGAACGATTCAAACAGCGTTGCTTTCTGGCGGACTATCCATAATTTATAGCCTACCGACAGCAATGCCAGCCACCCGATACCTACATAGAGCGCCATGCGAGTTTCTGAGTACCAACCCAGTACGCAGAAAATGAACAGCATGAAAACAATTGCGCAGGCGGGGCCTACAGGCCAGAAAGGCACGGGGAAATGCAGGGCCTCAACCTCAGTTCGAGTCATGTGCCGGCGCATGGCGACTTGGGACAAAAGAATCATCAGCCACACCCATACAATCGAAAACGTCACCACCGACGCCAAAATCATGAAGAGATTGTCCGGGAACAGGTAATTAAGCAGAACACCCAAAAGCAGGGCCGTCGCCATAACGATTACAGTCATCCAAGGTACACCGAATCGGGACAGGCGGGAAAAACTGGCGGGTGCCTGGCCGCTCTGAGCCATGCCGTACATGATTCTCCCTGCGGCGAAAATATCGCTGTTAATGGCCGATAGTGCGGCAGAAATGACGACGATGTTCAGCACTGTAGCAGCCGACTTTATACCTAAGCCGCTGAATATCTGTACGAAAGGGCTGCCCTCACTGCCAATCTTGGGCCAGGGATAGATGGCCATCAGAACGAATAGTGTAAGCACGTAGAACATCAATATTCGCAGTGGCACGGAGTTGATCGCGCGTGGCAGGACCTGTTGCGGGTTTTTGGCTTCTCCCGCAGTGATACCAATCATTTCGATTCCGCCAAAGGCAAACATTACGACGGCGAAAGAGGCGATCATTCCACTCACGCCATTGGGGAAAAAGCCACCGTGCTGCCACAAATTGCTTAAGCCGCTCGTTACTTCATTGGCAGAGCCCAACTTAATACCGAAAACTAGAACTGCCAACCCGGCAACGATCATCGACGCAATAGCCGTGACTTTCAGCAACGACAACCAGAACTCCAACTCGCCAAATACCTTGACGCTGCACAGGTTCAGAGCCCCGATGAAAAATACGATGCCCAGGACCCAGATCCATCGTGGTGTGTCGGGAAACCAGTAACTCATGTAAACACCAAAGGCGGTCACATCTGCCAGACATACCACCAGCATGGAAAATGCGTAGCTCCAGCCAGTCAGAAAACCTGGAAAGCTCCCCAAGTACTGGGTTGCGTAGTGGGCAAAAGAACCCGATACAGGATTGCGCACGGCCATTTCACCCAAGGCACGCATCATCATGTAGATGGCCATGCCACCGATGATGTAGGCCAGCAGTACCGAGGGGCCAGCCAGCTTGATTGCTGAGGCGGACCCATAGAACAATCCGGTGCCAATAGCAGAACCGAGCGCCATGAAGCGAATATGGCGAGCACTCAGGCCTCGCCGCATGGAAGGTGCGTTATCGCTCATTCCAGGTAGTCTCCACATTATTTTTGTTTGAATGCCGAGGCGTCGCGCGGGCGTCTGGTTTTCAGGCCAGACAAGTCCCCAGGCCGGCCATCGGCACCTGTAGTGGTCAAGTAATCTGCGGGAATAGGACCGGCGTTTTCATCGTCAATGAAAGCCAGTTCGCGAGGCCTACAGCTGCACAGTGGAAAGCCGCTTGATTTCGGACCAAGTGCGTTGCGCGTAGTGAGGATCGAAGAGTGAGTGATAGCCCCCCGTGTGCCAGAAGACCACTGGGCCTTCCAACTCCCCCTTTTTCGCGAGATCGATCAGCGCCGCGACTGCCTTGGCGCTATAGACGGGGTCTACGAGTATCCCTTCGGTGGTGGCAAGCAGGTCGATCGCTTCTATCACGCCCGGTGCAGGCAGGCCGTAGCCGTCGCCCAGATAGTCCTCGGTGAGGTTGATGTCGTTGCGTGTCAGTTCCACTTCTGCGCCGATGAGGTGGGCACCACCTTGGGCATAAGCGAGGTACTGGCCGGGTACGTCATCATAGACATCCTCGGCAACGACGATACCGCGGATGTTGCTTGGCGAACCGTGCAAGGTATTGCCCAGCACCAGTCCGGAGTGAGTGCCTCCCGATGAGCTGGCATGCACAATGGTGCCGATCGAACGCTCATGCGCGGCCATCTGTCCGTGAAGCTCGGAGTAGGCCAGGGCAAACCCGAGCGAGCTCCTCTCGGAGGCACAGCCGATGGGTAGTCGATAGACACGCTCCCCATTATTTTCCAGCTCATTGACCACGGCCTGAGCATGATCGGCGAGTTCAGCCCAGGTTGCATTGCCCACTAAGCGCAAGTTGGCGCCAAAGAGTCCGTCCAATAGCAGGTTGCCAACCGGCTCCCGTGGCGCGTCATGGCAGAGTACCAGGGTGCATTTCAGCCCTGTCTGCGCCGCTGCCGCCGCCACCGCCCGCGCGGCATTGGAAAGACGTGAGCCTTCGGCAACCAGATGCTTGGCGCCCTGGGCGATCGCATAAGCCAGTTCTACTTCGAGCTTGCGCACCTTGTTACCGGCAAGACCGACCGTTCCGATATCGTCGCGCTTGCACCAGACCTCGACGCCAATTTCAGCACTGAACCGCTTCAGGTATTGCACCGGTGAAGTGAAGCCCCGCAGATTCAGCCGAGGTAGTTTTTCAAGTGTATCGAGAGCATTCATCGGGGTTATCCTCGTGATGAGCATCGTACGTAACAGGAGAACGGCCTGAGGAGGAGCCGCCCGACCCAAGCCCATACTTCCTGTCGACGGTGCAAGTATGAGGTTGGCGCTATATGCTGAAATAACGAAAACCAGACAACGCATACAAGGTTCCCGACAACATGGCCGCTGCACCTGTCTCACCTGCCATTAGCTCGCCGCTACCGCATTCCGTTCTGTTAAGGACCATGCGTCTGACGGAAGTAACGTCCTACCCGACCGAGCGCCATGACTGGGGCGAATTCGTCTACTCGTTCAGCGGCGTGATCGAGTTGACTGTGGACAACCGTGAGTACCTGACACCGCCGCATTACGGCTTGTGGCTTCCGCCCCGAGCGGAGCATGGCGCCAGTACTCGGCCCCACGTGTGTTACTGCGTGCTGGACATTGCCCCGGAACGCTGTGTCAGGCTGCCCACCGAGGTCTGCACGCTGGCGGTCGGCCCCATTACCAAGGCAATCCTTGCGGATTTGGTCGAGCGCCAGGTTGATTACCCTCGAAACGATGACGATGTACGGTTGATGCAGGTGCTGGTAGACCAGATAAGCCTGGCGCCGCGTCGAGATACGTATTTACCGATCTCTACAGACCGGGCACTCAGTCAGGTGCTCGAAGCACTGCATCTGGAGCCAGGTGATAATCGTCCCCTGGAAGCATGGGCCAGTGTCGTACATAGCACCGAGCGCACGCTCTCGCGGCGTTGCCAGCGTGACCTGGGAATGTCATTTGTGGAGTGGCGACAGCGTCTGCGGCTGGTGAGAGCACTCTCGATGCTGGAAGACGGCGCCCCAGTGCAGACCGTCGCGCTGGAGTTGGGCTACAGCACTTCGTCCGCTTTCATTGCGATGTTCCATCGAATGATCGGGTCGACTCCGGATGAGTTCCGCAAACGTGTCGTACAGTTATAACCACGTCGACGCGCCCGGCTTCAAGATCCCAGTGCCGTATCGTGCCCTCGCAGAAGAGATGGAGTGCCGCTAAAGGTGGATGTAGCGAGCGAGGTGGGAACTCCAAATATGCATTTTTATGCTTCAAGCGTTAATGCTGAATGGCTCCTGCTCGCCATTTGTTGCCCTCCACCAAGGGCCACTTTGGACTGCTGTCGGCCAGCAGCAGACTGACCAATAAATAGATCTGTCGCCTTTTTTCGCACCGCCAGCCGTCGGGGTTGGGTATCGCCGATCAGTCCATAAGGGCCACGGCCAATCTCCAGGCAGATCTTCGGCAGCAGCCTGGTCTTTCCCGCACCAGTTTTACTGGCGATCACCGGCACTTGATGTCTTTCTAGCGCAACCTTGATCTCGTCGCGCTTGGCAGCAATCGGCAGGGCATTGTCATACCGCATGACTGCCAAGTTCAGGCACCTCGCTTCGATCTTGGCGCAGGACGCCTGATACACAAGCCAACAACTACTCTCTGCATGCGGAAAAGCAATTTGCCGCTCAACGGGTTTGGCTGAGTATGATGCGATCAAACAGACGGTCGCCGAGCCATACGCGCATGCGAATCAGCATCTTGGCGAATTTACCGACGGCGTAGCGTGTGCTGGGGTTACGGCTGACCACTGCCTTGGAAACCACGTCTGCGATCACTTGTGGGTCACTGCCCGTGTTATGCCCGTAGGTGTTCTTAATCGACTTGGTCACCATTTGAACCATCCGCCCATAGGGTCCGCTGGCAGATCGTTTGACGATGGACTCGGTGGCGCCGTCGCCGAAGCCGGTTTCAATCACGCCTGGTTCGACGATCACGACCTTGATACCGAACTCGGCCACCTCCAGGCGTAGACAGTCCGACCACCCCTCCAGGGCATGTTTGGTGGCGTGATACCAGGCGCCGAGGGCGCTGTACATCTTGCCGCCCATAGAGGTGATGTTAACTATGTGCCCGGCACGCTTCGCGCGCATTGAGGGCAGTAGCAACTGTGTAAGCCGTGCTGCACCGAACAGATTGACCTCGAACTGGTAACGGGCTTCGTCGAGACTGATCTCTTCCACAGGGCCATAGAGACCGAAGCCTGCATTGTTGACCAGGACGTCCACGCCGCCCGTTTGGGTCAGGATGGTCTGAACGCCACTGACGATTTCCTCGTCCTTGGACACATCCATGCGCAGCGCCTGAGCGCCAAGCTCTTTCAGGTCAGCCATCTTGTCGACGCTACGTGCGGCCACGTAGACCTGATAACCGTCCTTAATCAACTGCTTGGCAATCGCTTTGCCCATCCCCGACGATGCACCGGTGACCAGGGCTGTTTTCTTTTCTTTGCTGAACATGGCGAACCTCATGCGTTTTGATGTGGCCAGTCTGGCAAAACTAGAGAGGGTCGTATCTCGCACAATACGCCAGCGGACCTGCAGAGTGCGCCATCTCGGTGGCAATGCGCGCATGGGGCGCCTGCGCATGCGCCCAGCAGTGCTGCCAGGAAGCGACGTGCCCTGTCCTGGTGATTTCTCATTGCGATTTCGCTCAGTGTGCCTGTCCGATCTTGGCCATCGTGTCAGAGGCCAGTACGACCACGCCGTGGGCCGTCGGTACGGTCTGAACCAGTGCCAGGGCCACGGCACGTGCATGCACCGGACGATAGGTGCCAGGCAGCAGCGGTGCCAGCAACCTGGCAATAGGTATCGAGAGGATCTCGCCGATGCGCGGCGGCTGCCCCAAACCGTTACGGTGATCCAGCAGCAAAGAGGGCTGGGCAATGACCAGGGCCGTCAGGCCCATGGCTTTGAGAGCATCTTCCAGTTCACCCTTGACGCGGTTGTAGAACATTGAAGAGCGTGCATTGGCGGCAGCCGCGCTGACCAGCCCTACACGTCGTGCACCGGCCGCGACGGCTGCCCGGGCAACGGCCAGGTTAGCGTCGTGATCCACCGCACGGAAGGCCGCCTGGCTGCCGGCAACCTTGATCGTGGTGCCCAGTGCCAGATAAACCTCATCGGTTTGCGGTAGCGCGGGCAAGTGGTTGAAGTCCGCAAGGTGAACCTGAAGCTTGGGGTGGCTGACGGCCAAAGGGCGGCGGCTCAGTGCGTGCACCTGCGCAACCGATGGATCGCTCAGCAAGGCCTGTAACATCTGGCCACCCACCAGTCCGGTAGCACCGGTCAGCAGGACGTGGCGTTGTTTCTCTTGGACAGGCATCGGGTATGTATCTCAGTTCAGGCGCATGGTGTGGCGTGCGGTATCGGGGGTTTGCCCGGTCCAGTCCAGAAATGCGCGATAGAAGGAATTCGGGTCTTCAAAACCGAGCAGGAAGGCGATTTCCCCGCCAGATAGGCTCGTGCTGCCAAGGTAGTGGCGGGCCAGGCTCTCACGCGTGGTATTGACCAAGGCACGGAAGTTCTCGCCCTCATCCTCCAGCCGACGTTGCAGGGTGCGTTTGCTGAGCCCCAAGCGTTGCGCAGCCTTCTCG
Organism: Pseudomonas sichuanensis; assembly: GCF_024749065.1. Lineage (NCBI taxonomy): Bacteria > Pseudomonadati > Pseudomonadota > Gammaproteobacteria > Pseudomonadales > Pseudomonadaceae > Pseudomonas > Pseudomonas sichuanensis. Next base: position 2,281,218 of record NZ_CP087185.1, read on the forward strand.
ATCGTGGCCGTGTTGCTGGGCAACAGTTCGAGCAGGACGGCACGTACACGCTCGGCCATCGTCGCTGCCGCATCCAGTTCGCTGAGCCGACGACGCAGGTCGGGTTCGAACACGCGCCACATACTCTGATTGACGGTCAGGAAGGGGCGCAGGGCGTCGGCGGCGGCAAAGGTAATGCTCGGTGTCTCACCCCGCTGCACGGGGGTACCGAAAAACACTTCGTAGCGGCGGGCGTAAGTGCTCGACGGCAGTTGCGCAAGCGCCACGCGCAAGGCTTTGATGCGCTCGCGCGTGGCAAGGTTGGCCAGCCGCAGAAAGAATGCGATTTCGGCCACTTGCAACGAATAGGGCACCTGCGTTTGTACAGACAGCCAGCGTGGCGAAACCGTCATTTCTCCGTTTTTGCCCACCTCAACGTCCAGGCTCATCGGGGCGACGAGTTGTTTGTACTTTGCCAGACGCTGCACGGCCTGCATGAGGTTGGTACTGCACAAGGCGGCGAATAGCGGTGGGTCGAAGACCTCGGCCGAGACGGTTTCCACCAAGCGTAGCGGAAACATCGGATCATCTGCCTCCGACTCAAGGGCACGCCAGAAACGGAAGTATTCATCGGTTAGCAGCCCGTAGCCCTCACGGGAAAAGAGGTCGTCTGGCAAGCCGGCTTTGCGCAGCACGTGTTCAGGCTGCAAGCCAACATCTTTCAGAAGCGTCCGCCAGCCAATGTCCAAGGAGAAAGTGAGATTGCGTGCCATTGATCGAAACCGTTCTATGAGTCGCTGATACGCCAGGGAAGGCGTTTCAGGCCAGTTTAGTCATAGGGGGCGGTCCATATAATGCAAAATGCGCCACATGAATTGCGGTCGGTGCCACATGGTGGCGCACACGGTGAAACCCTGCAGTGCAGGCATCGTGATCAAGTACTGTTCGGACAAATGAGCGTCAAGCTCCGATGTCGCACCACTGATGCCGATGCGGCCGGCATGCCCGCGGTCGGCGTCCGTTACCCTACAAGGCATGCGCCCCTGTTACCGCGAGGCATCCGGATAAATGGATGTCGAGTGGTCTACTGCAAAAACCTGAACTTCAACCAGGTATCCCTCTCCCAGATCGGCCCCGACGCAAGCACGCACTGGCTTCGGATAGCCCAGCAGCCAGGCGTCGTAAACCTCGTTGACCTTTTCGAAATGACGGTAATCGGCCAGCCAGATCTGCACGCGGGTCAACTGCTCCTTGCCGACGTTGGCCTCAGCCATAAGCGCATCGATGGTGGCCAGCACTTGCCGCAGTTGCCCCTGAACATCCTCAAGCCTGTTGTCTGCTGCCACTCCGGCGGTCTCGAACACGCCCCGGTAACTGACTGCCAGGGACATTCTGTCCCCGGACGCTAAACGTGTGATCACAGGTGTTTCGCTCCTTTGCCAGCGGCATAGCACCGGGTAGTGCTGTGAGCGCGCCTACCCGGTCAAGGCCACCGAGGTGAATGATGGTGTGCTGAGCATCAACCGAGCTGGTTGATGCACACCACTTTGGGCTGGGTCATGTCTTCATAGGCAAAGCGCACCCCCTCGCGGCCCAGGCTGCCGTATTTGGAGCCGCCGAAGGGCATGGCATCGAACCGATAGTCGGAGGAGTCGTTGATCATCACGCCACCAGCCTCTATCCGCCGCGCCAGGTGCAGTGCCTTGGCCAGGTCCCGGGTGAAGACGCCGGCATGCAAGCTGTACTCCGGCGCATTCGCCCACGCAACCGCCTGGTCGATGTCGTCGAAGGGCGCCAGCATTACCACCGGCGCGAACGCCTCTTCACGCCACAGCCGGCTGCCGTGGTCAACCTGTTCCAGGACCGTTGGCGCGTAGGTGGCGCCTTGGCGCTGATGGCCACAGAGCAGCTGCGCACCCTCTTGCAGCGCCTGGTTCACGCATTCTTCAACCCGCCGCGCAGATGCTTCGTTGATCATCGGCCCCATGTCGGTTTCGCGCCGGCCCGGATTGCCCAGCACCATCGCACGGGTGAGCTCGACGAAGCGATCACGGAAGGCCGCATAGATCGAGGCGTGGACCAGGATGCGCTGGGTGCCGATGCAGTTCTGCCCAGCTGCCCAGAACGCACCGGATACGCAGGATTCCACCGTCGCATCCAGGTCGCAGTCTTCGAGCACCAGCACCGGGGCGTTGCCGCCCAGGTCCATGGCGAGCTTCTTCAGGCCAGCACCGCGGGCAATCTGCTCGCCGGTGGCAAAGCCGCCGGTGAAGGAGATCATGCGCACATCACGCAGGGCGACCAACGCCTTGCCCAGCTCGGCCCCGCCCGTGGCTACGGTCACCACAGCCTCCGGCAAGCCGGCATCGACCAGATACTGCACCAGCTTGAGCGCAGAAAGCGGGGTCAGCTCCGATGGTTTGAGGATCACCCCGTTGCCCCCGGCAATCGCGGGCCCCAGCTTGTGCGCCACGAGGTTGAGTGGGTCGTTGTAAGGCGTGATGGCCAGGATCAGCCCCAAGGGCTCACGGGTGAACCAGCCCTGGCGCGACTCCGAGCCTTCGTAGGCATCGAAAGGCACCACCTCGCCCGCGTTGCGTCGGGCTTCTTCGGCCGACAACCGGAGGGTGTTGATGCAGCGCTTCACCTCTTTTTCGGCCTGGCGCAGGGTCTTGCCTGCCTCGTCGACGATCAGGCCCGCGAAGTCTGGCGCATCGCGCTCGATCAGCCGGGCGGCCTGTTCAAGGATGCCGGCTCGGCGGTGTCGGGGCAGGGCGGCGCTGTCTTTGACGCCTTGGCGGGCGCGGGCGAGCAGGCCGGGCACTGCGTGCTCGCCCAGGTTGGCAACGCTGCCAACCAGGCTGCCGTCGTAGGGGCTGAACACGTCGATCAGGCCAAGCGTCTGGAGGGGCGCGCGCTGCACGGAAGTCAGGTTCATGAGCGTCGCTCCTCAGGCCGAGTGGCTGGAAGTGTGGATGGCGAGGATGTCCGACAGCAGGGCAAAAGCCGTCTCAATGCGCCCCGCACCAGGGCCGGATACCGTCACCGCACCCAGCAACTCGGTTTCGAAGGCGATGGCGTTGGTAGCGCCGGTAATCCCCGCCAGGGGATGGCTGCCCGGCAGCAAGCGGGCCTGCACACTGGCTCGCACCGAACCGTCCACTTCGCGGCGAGCGGCGCCGATCAGCTTCCAGTGCTCGCCCGACGCCTTGGCCCGCTCGATATCCTCGCGGGTGATCGCGCTGATACCGCTGCAGGCGACATCGCTGACCTGAAGGCACGCACCCAGCAACTCATTGGCGAGAATGACCACTTTAAGGCGCACGTCATGGCCTTCCACGTCGGCGGTCGGGTCCGCTTCGGCGTAACCCAGTTCTTGCGCCTTGGCCACGGCTTCGGCAAAGCCCAGGCCTTCTCCCATGCGGGTCAGGACGTAGTTGGAAGTGCCATTGAGGATGCCTTCGAAACCCACTAGGCCCGAGCCTGCCAAGGTCTGCCGGGCCATGCGCAGCACCGGCGTGCCGCTCATCACTGAGCCTTCGTACTCGAACGACACGCCATTGGCCTTGGCCAGCGCCTTGAGTGCCTGGGCATGCAGGGCGATCGGCCCCTTGTTGGTGGTGACCACGTGCTTCCCCGCTTCCAGTGCCCAGCGGCAGAAGGTGGCCGCGGGCTCACCGTCTTTCGGGTTGGTGAAGGTGGCTTCGGCGATGATGTCGGCCCCCGACTGCTTGATCACCGACTCGTTGAACGCCTCTGCCGAGCCTTGAGGAAGCTGCGCCAGGGCGCCTTTGCTGGTTGGTAGCGCGGCCAGGGTGGCTGCATCCAGGCCGTTGCGGTCGATCACCGAACCGAGGAACAGGTCGGTCACACCGACGATCTTCAGGCCAAAGCCCAGTTCCTGCTGCCAGCGCAGGTTGCGCTCGGCGATCAATTGGGCCAGGGCACGGTTAACACCGCCAAAGCCTACGAGTGCAATTTTGTATTCGGTCATGGGTTGTTGTCCTTCTCAGGCGTTGGTTGATGGGGACAGCCTAAGAGCCCGGCCATGCCAGTTGAATATGGCAATGCGCTGTATTTATTGGCCAATCTGGCCAGTGCCGGAGGCGCGCATTCGCGCCTGCAAAAACGACCACGCCGCCGGGGCTCGGGCCCAGGCGGCGTGGTGGTGGCAAGAGGGAGGGCGCTTACGGTCAGCTCAGATCACGCTCGACAACACGAACGAGGTCACTGTGTTCTCCACCCCCGGCATCGCGGCAATTTCCCGCCAGACGTGGTGCACCCGTTCCGGGCTTGCGGCCTCGATGCGCAGCAGCAGATCGAACTCGCCGCTCAGCACCTGGCACTGCACCACTTCCGGAATCTGCCGCAGCGCGTCGAGCACAGCGTCACCGCGCATGCGGTCGTAGCGGTAGACGAACACTAGCGCATTGATCAGCGACGCGGGCCGGCGCCCCTCGCCGATGCGCAAGGTGTAACCCTGGATGGCACCGTCGCGCTCCAGGCGCTCGATGCGTTGGCGCACCGCATTGCGCGACAGGTTGACCTTCTGCCCCAGCTCGGCGTGGGCGATACGTGCATTGGCCGTGAGCTCGGCGAGGATGCGCTCGTCCAAGGGGTCGAGGATGCGCTTCATCGAGCGGCCTGCAACGCGGTCAATACCCCGTGCAAGCCCGTCAGGTCATCCTGGGCCAGCAGCGGACCGTCCGGGGTTGCCACCGCGTACGCTGGCATCGCCCCTTGCCAGGCACCCAATTCGGCCAGCAGCGGCGCCGATTTTTCAGGGGCGAACTGCCCCAGGGTCACGATCGGGGCGCCGATATTGCGCCGGTGCAGGCGCCCGGCGAAGGCACCCGTGGCGGTATGCGGGTCTACCGCACTGCCGGTTTGCTGGAACAGCGTGGTGATTTCTTCGCGGATCGAGGCATCGTCCACCGCATAGGAGTCGAACAGCATGCGGGCCTGCAACCACTGGCGGTTGCCGATGCTCAATTCGCCACAGGCCTCGAAGTGCTCCATCAGCGCCCGCGTCGCCTCGCCGTCGCGCTCGTACAACTCCCAGACGAAGCGTTCGAGGTTGGAGAACAGCGAAAAGTCCATGGCGGGCGACAAGGTCCGGCTGGTCGAGACCCGGCTGTAGCGGTTGCAATGGATGAACCTGTGCAGGGCGTCATTGCGGTTGGTGGAGACGATGATCTGATTGATCGGCAGCCCCATCTTCTGCGCGATGAAACCTGCGTAAATCTCGGCAAAACTGGCCGTGGGGATACTGAAGCCCACCGGGCGTGTGCCCCCGCCCAGCTGCAGCGCAGCATGGAAATAGAAAACTATCTGTGCCAGTACTCCGACCCAGTTGGTCGAATTGAAACTGATCGGTATCAGCGCCGGGCAGGGCCATTCGCGCAGCAACCGGGTGACCAGCGACTGGCAATCGTCGAAGCTGCCGTTCACCGCCACGCAACTGACGCTGCCCGAGTCGGCGCCGCGCATCACCGCCGCGCGGTCCGCCGGGGTGCCGGCTTGCGGATACAGCGCCAGCAGGCGGGCCGTAGGGCAGTGGCGCAAGGCATCGATCGCGGCCACGGCCGTGTCGCCATTGCTGGCGCCCACCCAGATCACACGCTCACAGTTCTGGCCCAGGAAGTGCCTGATGAGCCGTGCCTGCAACTGCGCGGCAAAGTCCTTGGAGGATCGGGTTGGCCCGTGGAACAGCTGCATGATCCACTCGTTGTGGCCGATCTGCTGCAGCGGGGCGATCGCACGGTGCGCGAAGCCACGGTAGCTGTCGCTGACCAGCGCCCGTAACGTCGGCTCATCGAGGGTATCCCCTACAAAAGGTGCAATGACCCGCCAGGCCAGTTCGTCGAACGGCAGCCAGGACCAGCTGGCAATTTCCTGAGGGCTGAATTGCGGCAGCGACGCGGGCACGAACAACCCGCCATCCTCTGCCAGCCCTGAAAGCAGCGCCGTGCGAAAGTCAACTCGTGTCTCGCTACCACGCGTGGTTGTGTACTGCATCGTTGCTCCAAATGACTCGTGATTAGCGTTGCGCCATGGCCACCAGCCAGTGGCTGAAGGCCTGGGCGTCTGCGGGCAGCGCCTCACCCAGGCCGCGCACCAGGTAGAACGACTCGCTGGCTTCGATGCGCTGGGCGAACGGCGCTACCAGGCGCCCTTCCTGTAACAGGTCCTCGGCCAGGGACGAGCGTGCCAGGGCCACCCCCAGCCCCAGCTCCGCCATGCGCAAGGTGGACACCAAGGTGTCGAACTGCAGGCCGCTCGAAGAATCGACGCCCTCGGCGCCGACCCTCTCCAACCAGTACCCCCAGCCTTCCTCGTAACCCAGCACATGCAGCAGTGGCAGGCCTGCCAGGTCGCGGGGCTCGCGCAGCGGGCAGCTGGCGATCAGGGCGGGCGAGCAGACCGGCACCAGCAGGTCCCGGGTCAGGCGCTGCGCCTCGACGCCAGGCCATTCGCCATTGCCCCAGCGAATCTCCAGGTCATCCTCGGCATCGAGCTCCTTGACCCACAGGTTGCTGATGTAGCGGATATCCACCTGCGGATGCGCCCGGCGAAAGTCAGCCAGCCGCGGTGCCAACCAGAAGTGCAGGAACGACAGGCTGCCGCGCACCTTCAAGGGCCGTCGCTGGCGTTGCCCGAAGATCTCGTTGGTGCCTACCGCCAGGCGGCTGATGGCGTCCTGCACCACCGGCAGGTAGGACTGCCCCTCTTCGGTCAACCCCAGCCCCCGGGGCAGGCGCTTGAACAGCGCCACCCCCAGCTGGCTCTCCAGGTGACGGATTTGTTGGCTCACCGCCCCCTGGGTGAGGTGCAGCTCCTCGGCGGCATGGGTGAAGTTCAGGTAGCGCGCCGACACTTCGAAGGCCCGTAGCCAGTTCAAGGGGGGCAAGGTTTTCTGGCTCAATGGAAGCTCCTCATGACGACTGGTTCAGTGGCCCAGTATCACCTTGCTCAGGCGGCCTCGGTAGCCGTCTCGGCCATGTGCTGCGCCACCTGGCGACGCTGGCGATATTTGCAGGTCAGCCAGTACATGAAGTAGCACCAGGCAATGAACGGCAAGCCGAAGTACAACGCCACACGCTGAGCGGGGTCGAAGGCGATGCCCACGCAGGCCAGCAGGCAGCAGAACAGCGCGGCCAGCGGCACGAAGGGGTAGCCGCGCACGCGGAACTTGAGGTCTTCGAGCTTGCCGCCCGTGGCGATGTAGTGCCGGCGGAAGGCGATCTGGCTGGCCGCGATGCTCATCCACACCACCACCACCGCCAGCCCGGAGATCGACACCAGGGCAAGGTAAATGGTGTCGGGGGCGAACACGCCGCTGAGCAGCGAAGCCATGCCGCCCGCCATGCTCAAAACGATGGCGTTGAACGGCGTGCCGCGGCGTGACAGTGCAGCGAACTTGCGCGGCATGTTGCCTTGGTCGCTGAGGGTCCAGAGCATCCGCGCGGCGGCATACAGCCCGGAGTTAGCGGCAGACAGCAGCGCGGTGATGATGACGAAGTTCATGATGTCGGCGGCGTAGGGAATACCGATCATCTCGAACACCATCACGAACGGGCTTTCCACAAGCCCGGCCTGCTCGCGGGGCAACAGGGTGGCCAACACGAAAATGGTGCCGATGAAGAACAGCGCCAGGCGCAGCACCGTGGTGCGGATGGCCTTGGGCACGTTCTTTTCAGGGTCCCGGGTTTCGCCGGCGGCAATGCCGATCAGCTCGGTGCCGGAGAAGGCGAAGGACACGGCCAGCAAGGTCATGGCGATGGACCAGAAGCCGGTGGGGAACAGCCCTTCACGGGTGAAGTTGCCCAACCCGACACTGTGCGCCTGCTTGATGTCGAACACGCCCAGGATGGCGCCGCCACCGATGACCAGGAAGGCGACGACCGCAAGCACCTTGACCAACGACAACCAGAATTCCGTCTCGGCGAATGCCCGCACGGAAATGATGTTGGTGATGAACACCGCCGCGCCAAACAGCGCGCTCCACACCCATACCGGTGTGTCCGGGAACCAGCGCACCATGAGTATGCCGGCGGCGGTGAATTCCGAACCGATGGCGACCGTCCAGGTCAGCCAGTACATCCAGGCCACCATGTAGCCGGTGCCAGGCCCGAGGTAGCGGGTTGCGTAACTGCTGAAAGAGCCGACTTCCGGCATCTGCACGGCCAGTTCACCCAGGCACATCATCACCAGGTAAACCATTACCGCACCGATGATGTAGGCAATCACCGCGCCTAGCGGTCCCGCCTGGTTGACGGTATAGCCAGAGGTCAGGAACAGGCCGGTGCCGATGACGCCACCCAGTGCCAGCATGACGATGTGGCGGGTTTGCATATCCTGTTTGAAGGCATGCGCCGGGGCATTTTTGTTTGTGGTTATCTGCACGGACATTGTTGGAGTCTCATGAAAGTTGGCGGGCAAGGGCGTGCTACGACCTCGTCTTGGCAGCGCGAATCGAAATGCCTTGCATGTTGTTATTGTTCGACTTCATGAAGAGGCACCCGCCGCGGCGGGCGAGTGCCTTGGGGCAGGCTTCAGGCCTGCTGCTGGATCGGGCGGCCGGCCTCCTCGGCGCCACAGTGCGGGTCAGCCTGCCGCGCGAGTTCCGCGCGTACCGCGGCGCAGGCTTGGGCCAAGTCGGCCAGCAAGTCGTCGGTGTCCTCGATACCCACGGAAATACGCACCAGGCCCTCTGAAATCCCCAGCGCCTGGCGCTCTTCCAGGGTATTTTCGACGTGGCTGGTGGTGCGCGCCGGGCCGTAGATGGTTTCCACCGCCCCGAGGTTGCCGGCCCGATGGGCGTACTCGAGGCGTGGCAACAGGCGGGCCACGGTGTCCATGCCGCCTTTGAGCACAAAGCTCACGATGGCGGCGAAACCGCGCATCTGCGCCTTGGCGATGGCGTGGCCGGCATGCTGTGGCAAGCCGGGGTAGTTCACCGTTTCCACCAGCGGCTCGTTGCACAGGTACTCGGCCAAGGCCTGGGCACTGGCCTGTTGCTGACGCAGTCGAAGGGCCAAGGTCTTGATGCCACGGATGATCAGGTAGGCCGAGAACGGGTCCAATGATGCACCGTTGATTTCCCGGTAATGCCGCACCTGCGCCATCAGGTGCTCGGCACCACAGACCACACCACCCAGCACGTCGCCATGGCCGGACAGGAACTTGGTGGCACTGTGCACCACCACATCCACGCCCAGAGCCAGCGGGTTCTGGTTCAGCGGTGTAGCAAAGGTGTTGTCGGCCACCACCAGGGCACCTACTTTGTGCGCAGCAGCGCTCAGGCGGCGAATATCCAGCACCTTGAGCGTCGGGTTGGTGGGCGTTTCCAGGTACAGCAGATCGCAGCCGGCAGCGATTTCGCGCTCCAGGGCTGCGGTATCCAGGGTGTCGCACAGGCACACCTGCACGCCCATGCGCGGCAGGAATTCCTCGAAGATCTTGTTCGTACCGCCGTAGCTGTCGCGGGTCGACACCACCCGTTTTCCGTTCGCCAGAAAGGTGTGCAGCACCGCGCTGATTGCGGCCATACCACTGCTGAAGGCCACGGCCGACTCGGACTGCTCCAGCCCGCAAAGCTTGGCCTCCAGCGTGGCGACGGTCGGGTTGCTCATGCGGCTGTAGATGTAGCCCGGCAGCTTGCCCTGTGCCACGTCGTACCAGGCGTCGATGTCCTGATAGCCATACGCGGCACTGACCACGATCGGGGTCTGCGTCGCGTTGTAGGGGTGCTGGCCTTGCTCGCCACTCCACACCACCCGTGTGCCGACGCCCGCACCAGCAATGCCTGCAACCGCTTCGTTCTTGTTCATATCCAGTTCCTGCACGACTGTGATGACCACCCCGATGCCGGGGCGTTTCGTGGGGACTATAGGGGGAGGGCCTGGAACTGAAAAACGATGTATCTGGGGGCTCAGTAGCGTTTTTTTTAATGGCTGTGCCCCGAGGGATCTGAGTCAGAGGGCAGCGCTGTCGGAGATGGGCAGCCATCGGCATGCTCGACCAGCCATTGCAGGCTCTGGCGCGACGAGCCTGTCACCACCAGCGGGATACGCCTAGCAACATACCTGGGCAGCGGCCTTGCAGTGCCGAGTTGCCCCAGCGGCGAGTCGATCGGCCCGGGTTGCTCGGCCAGCAGCCGGCGCAAGTAGTCCACGCACTGCGCAAAGCGCTCGCCACGGTCGTCGTGGTCCAGCCTGTATGCGGGGATCCAATACCAGCAACTCTGATGACGCTCCAGAATACTGGAATGGAATCTATGTTCTCTGGGGCGAGAATAGAGGGCAGGAGTGGCAAGCTAAACTAAATATCGAAGCCTGGTGCATTGCAGTGATCCGATTCAACAGAGAAATCCAAAAGAAAGTAAATTCGATTCATATGCCCAAATATGATGAGTTATTTATTTGGCGGAGCTTGAGCACCATTGCTTTCAAACTATCACGCCCCGATCAGATCCGGTTCGATCTGTTTTCCTTGGGCCGATAGCGAACGACTGTGAAGGCCTATTTGGGGTGGCGAAGGGCGGCCACTTGCGAACGACCGCTATCGACCCAGAACTGCCATTGCGATGGTGCTGCTCTTGCTCATTTTTCCAGGCTGGCGCGAACCTTGTGGGAGCGGGTTTACCCGCGAAGCAGGCGACGCGGAGAGTGGCACGGGCTTCGCCCGTGTTCGCGGCGGTTCGACGCCTCGATAAACCCGCTCCCACAGAGATCACCTCTGGCATGACTGTCAGCTACGGGTCGATTGCTGCCATTCAAAGCCTGCACATGCCCCAACCCTTCAGGTAGAAGACTCATCGCCGCCTCGGGTAATGTGGCCGTTTCTAAAATGGATTTCGCCATGAAAGACTCACGACAGTCGGAAACTGATTTTCCCCAGATCGCAGCACGGCTGAACAACCGTCGATTCTCGGTAGCCAGTAACACCCAAGGGTTATCGGGTGCCGGCACGGTCTTCCATTATTCAGTCGACGATGGTGCCATCAACAGCACTTACCAAGGCGGACGGATCCGTACAGGTAACCAGGTAGGCCGCGTGACAGGCCCCGATACCATCGAGCTGCTTTTCCAGTGCTTGACCACCGAGGGCGAGCTTCTTGCCGGCTGGTCCCGAGGTACGGTGGGCGTTGATCAAGCAGGCCGCACGACCCTGCACTTTGTCTGGGGTTGGTTATCTGGCGCCACTGGAGGGGGTGAGTCCAATTACGTCGAGCTGATCGATTAGTACAACGCCGACCTTTTGGCTCGTGCGCGCTCTGCGCGTGAGGAGCCAGCCTCGGTCCAGGACTCAAACCGCACCCGAGCAACCCCCACGCTTGCCCACCTCCCGCATCCACCGCCGATACTGCCGCGTGCGCAGCGCATTGGCCAATTGCTGCAACACCAATGCCCGCAACGGCGACACCTGCGGATCCGGCGCTCGCCCAAGGCTCAGCCGACGCAGCTGGAACTTGACCGCCGCCATGTTGGCCAGCGAGGCCAGCGCCTTGTTCTTCCAGGTGATCGGCCGTAACTGCGGCGCCGGGTCGACGCCACGCTGCCAGTCGTTGGGCAGGCTTGGGGCGATGGCCAGGGCCGAGCCGATGCCGACCATATCCACGCCACTGGCTACTACCTGTTGGGCGACCGGCAGGCGGCGTATGCCGCCGGTGACCATCAGCGGCATCTGCGCGACCTGGCGGATGTCGCGGGCGAAGTCGAGGAAGTAGGCCTCGCGGGCGAGGGTGCGACCGTCGCGGGCTTCGCCTTGCATGGCCGGGGCTTCGTAGCTGCCGCCGGACAGTTCGATCAGGTCGACGCCCTGGCCGTTGAGCAGCGCTACCACCTGGCGGGCGTCGTCGGCGCTGAAGCCGCCGCGCTGGAAGTCGGCGGAGTTGAGCTTGACCGCCACCGCAAAGCCGGGTGAAACCACCTTGCGCACTGCTTTCACCACCTCCAGCAACAGGCGGGCGCGGTTTTCCAGCGGGCCGCCCCATTCATCGGTGCGGGTGTTGCTCAGCGGGGAGAGGAACTGGCTGAGCAGATAGCCGTGGGCGGCGTGAATTTCGACGCCGGTGAAACCGGCCTGCTCTGCCAGCTGGGCGGTCCGGGCGAAGCGGGCGATCACCTCGTCGATGATGGGGGCGGTCATCGCCCGTGGGGTGCCGAAGTGCTTGGACATGCTGCCCAGTTCCAACGGCACGGCCGAGGGGGCCCAGGTCTGCTGGCCGAGGTTGGCCTGCATCTGCCGGCCGGGGTGGTTGATCTGCATCCAGAACTGCGCGCCCCGCGAGCGGCCGACCCGCGCCCAGCGTTTGAACGGCTCCAGTTGCGCATCGTGCTCCAGCACCACGCCGCCCGGGCCAGTCATGGCGCGGCTGTCGATCATCACGTTGCCGGTGATCAGCAGGCCGGCGCCACCGTCGGCCCAGGCCTGGTACAGGCGCATCAGGCGCTCGGAGGGAGCCTGGTCGGTCTGCGCCATGTTCTCTTCCATGGCGGCCTTGGCGATACGGTTCGGCACAAGCGAACCATTGGGCAGGGTGAGCGCAGCGAACACATTCATGGCAACGGCCTCGAGGGGGAGTGGCTCGACCTTAAGCTTAAAGGCAACTTTAAGGTCAACAGTTTTTGTGGGATAACGCGCCTTGGGCGATGCCATCGTCCAGTGAACGCATTCAGCGAGGTGAATGATGAAAATCGGTGAACTGGCCAAGCGCAGCGGCCTGGCGGCGTCGCGTATCCGCTTCTACGAGGCCAGCGGGCTGATCAAGGCGGTCGAGCGCCGGGCCAATGGCTACCGCGACTATGGGCCAGAGGCGGTGTGGATCCTGGAGATCATCACCGGTGCCCAGCGCGCTGGCTTTTCGCTGGAAGAGATTCGCCACCTGCTGCCGGTGGGGCCCAATGCCTGGCGCAAGGACGGCCTGCTCGACGGCCTCAAGCGCAAGGTGGCCGAGATCGAAGCCATGCAGCAGCGCCTGGCGCAGAGCAGGGCGCAGTTGCTGATTGCCATCGACAGCATTGAGAACCGGCCCGAGGGCATGCCCTGCGACGACAACACCCAGCGGGTGCTGGAGCGCCTGCGCGAGGAAAGCGCAGGGGCGGCCAAGGCTCATCGGGTTGTGGAGTGAGCCTTGGATGAACGCTTGACCTTGAAGTTGAGTTGAACCTTAGAGTGATTGACGCGGGCTGATCATCGGCACGCCCCCTCGGCTGCCCGGCGGGTCAATCTTCGAGAAAGGTCAAGCAGATATGGACAGGCGATACACCAAGGTCGAGTTCGGCACGCAGCAGGTCGAGGTGCTGGAAGGGGGGTACTACGACCGCTTCCGGATGAACCCCGACCTCGACCAGGTCGCGCGCGACCCGGCCGCCGGAGACATCACATTCTTCCGGAGCATCCCCAAGCAGCTGGTGCAGTCCCGGGTCGGGCCGGTCTGGGCGCCGAATTTCTATTACCGCTCTGCCTGCATCCAGCTGTTGTACCTGGCCCCCCTCGGGCGCCTGCGGGCGAGCCTGCCGGCGGCCCTGGAACCCTTGAGCCCGTTGCCGGGGTACGGCTTGGTGGCGCTGAATTTCTTTTCCTATGGGGTGTGCGACAACGATCCCTACGACGAGGTGTCCGTGGCCATCGTCATCCGCCGCCCTGGTGCCCGAGGGCCCCACGCGCTGGAGTTGCTGGATGCGATGCGGCGGCGCAGTTTCTTCGCCCATGTGCTGGCGCTGCCGGTCAACACCGAGATCGCCCGGGTGCGTGGGGTGCTGGGCTATCAGTTGCCCAAGTGGCGCACGCCGATCGAGGTGGATATCGGCACCAGCGTGCAGGCGCGGATCGCCGCCGCCGACGGCAGGCCGGACCTGAGCTTGCAGGCGCCGTTGCCCGTGCTGCGCACGCTGGCATCGCAATCGAGGATGGGCACGACGACCATGGTCCATCAGGTCGACGGCCAATGGCAGCAGACCCAGGTGCTGGCCAATCCGCTGTCCTTTGCCCAGCGCCTGCTGCCTCGGGGCGTGAAACTGGTACGCCATGGCGGCCCGTTGAGCCAGTTGCTCGACGGGCTGGGGGCATCGACCCTGGTGCGGTTGGATGTGGTCAAGGAGGCGCAGGTGGTACTGCACCTGCCCGCGCCTTTGGCTGGGCTGGGGCAGGCCGGTCAGCGGCGATAGTAGCGACGGTCATCGTAGTAGCGATCCTGCCGGGCGCGGTCGTGATAACGCTCCCAGTTGTGCCGCCGTTCCATTTCGCGGCGGTATTGCTCACGGCGCCACTGCTCTTTGCGCCATTGCTCGCGGCGCCAGTCTTCGCGGCGGTCATGCCAGCGGTCATCACGGTAGTAACGGTCGTCATGGGCCAGCAGCGTTGCGGGCTGCTCGGCGACTGTGCTGGCCAGGCTCGGCCAAGGGTTGGCGGGAGCTAGGGCCTGGGGCGCCGCCACTTCGGCGGCATGCACGGGGCTGGGCGTCTTCATCGGCGAAGCGTTCGCCGAGCCCACTGCCACAAGGGCGAACAGGCCAAGCAGCATGCGTGGGGTAGGTAGTTTCATGGGTGAAGACAGCCTCTGAAAGACAGTTGAAGGTGTGGCCAGCCGTCCGCGTCAGCGTTTCGCTTCGGGCTTGTGCAGATAGACCGGCAAAAAGGAAAAAGTTCTGGGGCCTGCCGCTTTTATAGCCATGGCTGAAAACCCTTGGCACACTGGACCGCATTCTGCAGCCAATAGAATTCCTACCGCCATGTCAGCCGCATTCCCCTCGCTGCCCTCACTCAACGCCCTGCGCATGTTCGAGGTGGTCGCCCGCCACCTGAACTTTCGCCTCGCCGCCGAGGAGCTGGGTGTCACCCAGGCGGCCGTGGCCCAGCAGATTCGTGGCCTGGAGGCCAGCCTGAACATCCGCCTGTTCGAGCGCCTGCCCCGTGGGCTGGGCCTGACTGACGCCGGGCGCGCCTACAGCTCCAGCGTGCGCGGCGCATTGGCGATGATCGACGAGGCGACCCGGTTGCTGCGGCCTCAGCCTTCGCAGCTCACGGTCAGCGCGACACCGAGTTTTGCGGCGAAATGGCTGATCCCAAGGCTCGGCGATTTCGCCGAAAGCCATCCGGACATCGACCTGCGCCTGTTGGCCAGCGACCGGCTGTCGCACTTCCAGACCGATGGCGTCGACCTGGCCGTGCGCTATGGCCAGCCACCGTTCGGTGCGGGGCTCAATGCCGAGCTGTTGATGGAGCAGAGGTTGGTGGCGGTGGCCAGCCCGCAGTTGCTGGCGGAAAAAGGCGCACCGGCAACCTTTGCGGCGCTGCAGGGGTTTGTCGCGCTGCATGACGCCCATGACTTCTGGCCGATGTTCACGGCGGCGCTGTTCCCAGGGCAGGGGCCGGGGGCGGCGCGCAACCTGCGTTTCAACCAGACCTCACTGGCGATCGACGCGGCCGCGGGCGGGCAGGGCATCGCGCTGGCCAGCCACGCCTTCGTCAAGGGCGATATTGCCGCCGGCAGGCTGGTCCAGGTGTTCCCCCAGCAGCTAAAGCTGGACAAGGCGTTCTTCCTGGTGTGGCCGCGCAAGGCGCAGCAGCCTGCTGCACTGACAGTGGTCAAGGCTTGGCTGAAAGAGCAAGTAGGCGATAGCTGAGCTACTGGCTCGCGAAAGCCCGGCTGTCTCCCTCGACGGCTGCTTGGCTGCTAGGGTGAATGAACCTGCAAGGCAGGGTTCATCTTCCCCAGGAGGCAGCATGTCAGTACAGAAAGTAGCAATCATCACCGCCGGCGGCAGCGGCATGGGCGCGGCCGCGGCCCGGCGCCTGGCCGCCGACGGCTTCAAGGTCGGCATCCTGTCGTCGTCGGGCAAGGGCGAGGCGCTGGCCAATGAACTGGGCGGTATCGGCGTGACCGGCAGCAACCAGTCGGTCGAAGACCTGCAACGCCTGGTCGACGCGGTCATGGCCAAGTGGGGCCGGGTGGATGTACTGGTCAACAGCGCCGGCCACGGCCCCCGCGCGCCGATCCTGGAAATCAGCGACGAAGACTGGCACAAGGGCATGGAAGTGTACCTGCTCAACGTGATCCGCCCGGCGCGGCTGGTGACGCCGATCATGCAGCGCCAGCAGGGCGGGGTGATCATCAACATCTCCACCGCCTGGGCCTTCGAACCCAGCGACATGTTCCCCACCTCGGCGGTGTTCCGCTCGGGGCTGGCGGCGTTCAGCAAGGTCTTCGCCGACACCTACGCAGCCGACAACGTGCGCATCAACAACGTGCTGCCTGGCTGGATCGACAGCCTGCCGAAAACCGAGCAGCGCCGCGACATGGTGCCGATGAAGCGCTACGGCACCAGCGAGGAAATCGCCGCCACCATCGCCTTCCTGGCCAGTGACGGCGCGGCCTACATCACCGGGCAGAACATCAAGGTCGATGGTGGTTTGACCCGCAGCGTGTGAAACACGCGTCTGGATGCAAATGAATGATAAGTATTACCATGTGCGACTTTCATTCATTTGCCGCCGGAGATTCGCGCCATGAACCCAGCCAACCGCCATGTCGTCGGCGATCTCTACCTGCGGCACCACAGCTGGGTAGTGAGCATGCTGCGCAACCGGTTGGGTAACCGCGAGCAGGCGCTGGACCTGGCCCAGGACACCTTCGTCAGGCTGTTGCGCAGCGAGCTGCCGACGCAGTTGCGTGAGCCACGCGCCTACCTGGCGACCATCGCCGGACGCCTGTGCCTGCAGCACTTTCGCCGCCAGGCGCTGGAGCGCGCCTACCTGGACAGCCTGGCGCTGCTGGAACCGCAGCATCAGCCCTCGGAGGAAACCCGCCTGCTGGTGCTCGAAGCGCTGGATGCGGTGGGGCAGGTGCTCGATGGCCTGGGCAGCCGCGTGCGCGAGGTGTTCCTGCTGTCGCAACTCGACGGCCTGACCTACGCGCAGATCGCCGAGCGCCAAGGTTTGACCGTCAATGTGGTGCAGAAAGCCATGCTCAAGGCCTATCGGCACTGCTACGCGTCGGTGTACGGCGAATGAGGCCGCAACCGGCAGATGCGCAACGGCTGGACCCGGCCGTGGTCGAGCAGGCCATGCTGTGGATGGTGCGCCTGCAGTCGGGGGCCAGCAGCGAGGCCGAGCGGCTGGCCTGCCAGCGCTGGCGCCAGGCGAGCTCGGCCCACGAACTGGCCTGGCAGCGCCTGGATGGCCTGGGCCAAGGCCTGCGTAACGGTACGCACGGCGTGCCGGCGGCGCGCAGCCTGCTGCAGGCGCGCAGCCGGGTGTCGCGGCGGGCCTTGCTCGGCGGGCTGGCCGGGGCCGGGGTGCTGCTTGCCAGCGGCTATGGCGTGCATCAGCGCAGCGTGCTGCCGACGCTGCTCAGCGACTACGGCACCGCCACCGGCGAGCGGCGCAGCTGGCGCCTGGCCACGGGGCTGACGGTACAGCTTGATACGGGTAGTGCACTGGATGGCGATCAGGTGGCCGGTCAGCAGGTGCTGACGCTCAACCGTGGGCGCGTGCTGGTGGAAACAGGGCAGGGCGCCGGCATCAGTGTGCGTGCGGGGCAGGCGCGGATCCTGCCGGGCGTGGGGGCACGGCTGGTGGTTCAGCAGCAGGTGGCCGCCACCCTGGTGCAGGTGCTCGACGGCAGGGTGCTGGTGGAAGACGGGCAGGGTGTGCGTGCGGGGCTGGAAGGCGGCTGGCAGCAGCTGTTCGCGGCAACGGGCGCTGGCAGCGTGACGCCATTGCCGGTGGGCGCAGCGGCCTGGACCCAGGGGCAACTGGTGGCCGAGCGCATGGCGCTGGGCAGTGTGTTGGCCGACCTGGACCGCTATCGCAAAGGGGTATTGCGCTGCGATCCGCGGGTGGCCGGGTTGCAAGTCAGCGGCACCTTCTCGCTGGACCAGCCGGAGGCCAGCCTGGACCTGCTGGCCGAGGTGTTGCCGGTGCGGGTGCAACGGGTGCTGGGTTACTGGGCCACGGTAGTGCCGGCCTGAATTTCACCGCGCAAAAAAACTTGCCCATGCCCGGCAGGTTTTCATTTCTCGCGCATCAGTACAGGCAAACGCGCTGAATCTGCAGCGCCTCGCCCACGCCTGTCTGCCAAGGATTGTCTCGATGCTGTGTCGCCTTACCCCTCTCGCAAGCCCGCTGTTGCTCGGCCTGGCCGTGGCCGCGTGGCACCTTCCTGCCCAGGCCGAAGAGCGCCGTTTCGATATCGCCCCTGGCACCCTCGACAGTGTGCTCGGGCAGTTCGGCCAGCAGGCCGGGGTGATGGTCGCCGTAGACTCTCAGGCCTCCCGGGGCGTGCACAGCCCCGGCCTGCGCGGTCAGTTCGCGGTTGAGCAGGGCCTGGCCATGCTGCTGGTCGGCACCGGGCTGCAGCCGGTGCAGGTCAGCAGCGACCGTTATCGGCTGATCCCCCAGGCAGCCGACAACGGCGTCATGGAACTGGGCGCCACCAGCGTCAACGCCACCGGGCTCGGCGCGACCACCGAGGGCACCGGTTCCTACACCACCGGGGTGACCAGCACCGCCACCAAGATGAACCTGTCGATCCGCGAGACCCCGCAGAGCATCAGCGTGATCACCCGCCAGTTCATGGACGACCAGCAGCTCACCAGCATGTCCGACGTGCTCAAGCAGACCCCGGGCATCACCATGTCCCAGGATGGCGGCGAGCGCTTCAACATCTATTCGCGCGGCAGTGGCCTGAACACCTACCAGTTCGACGGCATCACCACCTACCAGGAAAACCAGACCCGCACCATGCCCAGTACCCTGCTGGACATGGCGATCTACGACCGGGTCGAGGTGGTGCGCGGCGCCACTGGCCTTATGACCGGCGCGGGCGACCCCAGCGGTGTGGTCAACGTGGTGCGCAAGCGCCCGACCCGGGATTTCCAGGCCTATGTGCAGGGTGGCCTGGGCTCGTGGAACTATCGGCGCCTGGAGGCCGATGTGTCCGGCCCGCTGACCCCCGAAGGCAACCTGCGCGGGCGCCTGGTAGCGGCCAAGCAGACCAACCACACCTTCATGGACTGGTATAAGCAGGACAAGGACATCGCCTACGGCGCGCTGGAAGCCGACCTCACCGACACCACCCTGCTGCGGGTCAGCATCGACCACCAGCGCTATCGTCCCACCGGCGGCCAGGGTGTGCCGCTGATCTACAACAACGGCACGCCGACCGACTTCTCCCGCTCCACCAGCTCCGGGGCGCGGTGGAACCTGGACCGCTTCGAGACCACCAACTACACCATCGGCCTCGAGCAGCAACTGGCTGGCGACTGGCAGCTGAAACTCGGCACCACCTACATGGATGTCGACCGCTACGCGTTGTCGGGTGCCTATTACAGCTCATCGAACAACTCCAACATCAGCCCTGACGGCAGTGCCAAGATCGACCAGAGCGACGCCACCGCCACCCAGCGCCAGCGCGCGATCGATGCCACCTTGCAAGGGCCGTTCGAACTGTTCGGGCAGACCCACGAACTGATCTTCGGCGCCAACTACTTCGACTACGTCAATCGCCATCACTCCGACGGCACCGATGACGCGATCGTCGACTTCGACACTTGGGGCAACGAACTGCCCAAGCCGAACAGCGACACCTTCACGCCGGTGCTGGACTACGATGTCGACACCCGTCAGAGCGGCTACTTCACTGCCGCGCGTTTCAACCTGAGCGACAGCCTGCACCTGATCCTCGGCGCCCGGGCCAGCAACTACCGCTATCACTACTACCTGCGCAGCCTGCCCGACGGCGCCCCGAATACCTACGGCATGACCGAGCGCGGCGTGGTCACGCCCTACGCCGGGCTGGTCTACGACCTCACCCCCGAGCAGTCGGTGTACGTCAGCTACACCGACATCTTCAAGCCGCAGTCGGCCCGTGACCGCGACGGCAAGTACCTGGAGCCGGTGGTGGGGAAAAACTACGAGACGGGTTGGAAGGGTGAGTTCTACGATGGGCGCCTGAACAGCAGTGTGTCGCTTTACCTGGTCGAGCGCGACAACGTCGCCGAGCTTGATGGCGGCGCCAAGGTGCCGGGCACTCGCGACCAGGAAGACGCCTACCGCGCCGTTAGCGGCGCCAAGACCAAGGGCATCGACATGGAGCTGGCCGGCGAGTTGGCCACGGGCTGGAACGTGCAGGCCGGCTACAGCCATTCGCGCACCGAGGACGCCGATGGCCAGCGGCTGACTGCCCAGTTGCCGATGGACACTTTCCGGCTGTGGAACACCTACCAGCTACAGGGCGACTGGCAGCGCCTGACCCTGGGCGGTGGGGTCAACTGGAACTCCAGCAACTCGGTGTATTTCTCCCGTTATCGCACCCGCATCACCCAGGACGACTACGCCGTGGTCAACCTGATGGCTCGCTACCGCTTCAACGAGCACCTGAGCAGCACGCTGAACCTCAACAACCTGTTCGACGAGAAGTACTACACCGGCTTCTCCGGCAGCTGGGGGCATTACGGCGCGCCACGCAACGTGATGATGAACCTGCGTTACGACTTCTGACCCTCAACCCGCCGCCCGGCGCCGCCGTTTCTGCTGGTACATGTCGTCGTCGGCGCGGCTGAGCAGGGTGTCGGCGTCCTCACCGTCATCGGGGTAGCAGGCTACGCCGATGCTACAGCTGGGCATGCCGATATCGCCGAACTCAGGGCCCAGTGGCTCGGCCATGACGGCGAGGATCTGGGCGATCTGCTCGGCAACCGCAGCGGGCGACGAGATATCCGGCAGCAATACGGTGAACTCGTCGCCGCCCATGCGCGCCACCGTGTCGGTGGCCGCCACGCAGGCTTCCAGGCGTCGGGCAATGGTGCACAGCACGCGGTCGCCCGCCGCATGCCCGTGTACATCGTTGATGCCCTTGAAGTCGTTGATATCCAGGAACAGTAACGCCAGTGGACGCTGCTGGTGCCGTGCGTTGTGCAGCGCCGCAGCCAGGCGGTCGTTGAACAGCGAACGGTTGCACAGTCGGGTCAGCGGGTCGTGATGGGCGAGGAAGCGCAGCTCCTGCTCGGCCTGGGTCAGGGCGGTCACGTTGCGCGCCACGCCGATCCGCGCACCCACCTCGTCGGACCAGAACGCCGCCCACAAGATGTGCACCACCGCACCATCCTTGCGGATGTAACGGTTACGGAAATCGAAATGGGCTTGGCCGTTCATGATGCGGATGATCGAGGCGCGGGTCGCCTCCAGGTCGTCCGGGTGCATGTAGCGGGTGATCGGGGTGCCGGTGAGTTCGTCGGCACGGTAGCCCAGCAGCGCTTCGCAGGCGTTGCTGACGAACACGATGGTGTTGTCCCGGTCGACCACGAACACGGTGTCCAGCATCAGGTGGATCAGCTTGGGGTACAGCGCTTGCAGGTCAACGGGCATGGGGCTGGGAGTCCGCTACGGTGGGCTCGATCGTGGCCTGATCGCGAAGGGCGGCGGCGAGTGGCCCGGTCGGCAGCGGGGCAGGGCCAGGCAACGGTTCGCGGCGCCGGCCAGCATACACAGTGGCGGGCGGCTGTCACCAGTGGCGGCGGACGAAATGGACGGGCGCGCAGTGGCACCTGTCGTTCATGGGCAGGCCAGGGCGCCGAGCGGAGCCCTGGCCGGGATCATCAGGCCGGTACGCCGAGGATGATGTGCGAGGCCTTGATGACGGCGGTCGCATTGACGCCTGGGGCCAGGCCCAGCTCCTGCACGGCATCGCGGGTGACGATGGCGTGGACCTGGGTGCCGCCGGCGAGTTCGAGGGTCACTTCGGCGTTGACCGAACCGTCGGTGACTTTCACCACCTTGCCATTCAGGCAGTTGCGGGCGGACAGGCGAATGTCGCTGGCCTCGGTCATCAGCATCACCCAGGGTGCCTTGATCAGGGCGATGGCCTCGGCGCCTGGCTTGAGCCCCAGGCTGTTGACGCTCTCGACGGTGACCACCGCCACCAGCGTTTCACCGCCTGCCAGTTCGAGGGTGACCTCGCTGTTGACGGCGCCGGGGCGCACGTCACGGACCTTTCCTTTGAACACGTTGCGGGCACTGACTTTCATGACATTCTCCTTGAAGATGAAAAATCTGACTGCAGTGTCAGGATTTCGTTATGTAGTTTCCAGCATAGCGGCGGCGGTGAGAGCTTCTTGTATACAAAAACCTTTAGTTCTGCTTACATTGGCCGGCGCCTACGACAGCGGCAATCGCCGCTGCGTATTGCGACGGTTACCCATCATGCAACACCCAACGCTGCTCGAACCCTACGAGCCTCTTGCGCGAATCCCGTTCAACGCTGATGCATGCTTCAGCGCTCCCACGAGCGACGGACTCGCTGCCATACCCTTCACGCCTGAAACCCGTCCATGCCTGTCAGGGCCCTTGGCTCATGCCTTGGCACGTGCGGATTCAGCCGCGGCACGGTATCGCCTGCCGTTCATCTGCGCACTGCCTGCGCAGTTGCACTGAACGCTCCATACGGGTCACCCGACGGCGGCCTGTGCAAACATCCTGTTGAATGCGACCCCTTGCGGGAGAGGAACACCCATGCCCAAGACAATGCTGGTCAAGAACGCCGAACTGCTGGTGACGATGGACGGCGAACGCCGGGAAATCAAGCGCGGCGGCCTGTACATCGAAGACAACATCATCAAGCAGGTCGGCCCTAGCGACAGCCTGCCGCAAACCGCCGATGTGGTGCTGGACATGGCCGGCAAGGTGGTCATTCCCGGCCTGGTCAACACCCACCACCACATGTACCAGAGCCTCACCCGCGTGGTGCCGGCCGCCCAGGACGGCGAGCTGTTCAACTGGCTGACCAACCTGTACCCGATCTGGGCGCGGCTGACACCGGAAATGATCGCGGTTTCGACCCAGACCGCCATGGCCGAGCTGATCCTGTCGGGTTGCACCACCTCCAGCGATCACCTGTACATCTACCCCAACGGCTGCAAGCTCGACGACAGCATCCACGCTGCCGAGGAAATCGGCATGCGCTTCCACGCCGCGCGCGGCAGCATGAGCGTTGGCCGCAGCCAGGGCGGCCTGCCGCCGGATTCGGTGGTAGAGAAGGAGAGCGACATCCTCAAGGAGTCCCAGCGCCTGATCGAGGACTACCACGACGCCAGCCATGGTTCGATGCGCCGCGTGGTGGTGGCGCCGTGCTCGCCGTTCTCGGTGAGCCGCGACCTGATGCGCGAAGCCGCGGTGCTGGCGCGCGAGTACGGGGTGTCGCTGCACACCCACCTGGCCGAAAACGTCAACGACATTGCCTACAGCCGCGAGAAGTTCGGCATGACCCCTGCCGAGTACGCCGAAGACCTCGGCTGGGTCGGCCACGATGTCTGGCACGCCCACTGTGTGCAGCTCGACCAGCACGGCATCGAACTGTTCGCCCGCACCGGCACCGGTGTGGCCCACTGCCCCTGCTCGAACATGCGCCTGGCCTCGGGCATCGCGCCGATCCGCAAGATGCGCGACCACGGCGTGCCGGTGGGCCTGGGGGTGGACGGCTCGGCCTCCAACGATGGCGCCAGCATGATCGGCGAAGTGCGCCAGGCGCTGCTGTTGCAGCGGGTCGGTTTCGGCCCCGATGCCATGACCGCGCGCGAGGCCCTGGAGATCGCCACCCTGGGCGGTGCCAAGGTGCTTAACCGTAACGACATCGGCGCCCTGGCCCCCGGCATGGTCGCCGACTTCGTCGCCTTCAGCCTGGGCCACGTGGCCTACGCAGGCGCCTTGCACGACCCGCTGGCGGCCCTGGTGTTCTGCACCCCGACCCACGTTGACACCAGTGTGATCAATGGCCGGGTGGTGGTGAAGGACGGGCATATCACCACCGTGGATCTGCCCCTGGTGCTGGAGCGTCATAACCAGCTGGCGCGGCAACTGGTCAGCGGCGAGTGACTTGAGTGGCCGTTGCGCTCCACTGGGGTGCGACGGCCCAGGGGGCATCCGCTAACAGGTGGTTCAGCTGTCGGTTGCACTCGAAGCGGGACCGCCCGGGTACCTGGCGCTCGTTGAAACCCATGTGCCGCAACGACAGGGCTGAAACACCAACTCAACAGAGATGCTGGGCAAGCTCGCATGCGTTGCGGCCAGAGGGAAGCAGGGGCATCACTCGGGGTTCAGCAGTCCGTTACGCTGGATATGTGAGAGCCAACGTTTAGGGTGGTAACCATCAAGCAGAGCGGTTGTTTTTTCACCCTTGGCAAGATCAATTGCACCGACCGCTGCACCCGCTGCAGCGCCCAGGGGGCCTGCCAGACACATCCCGATCGCGGTACTGACACCTGTCGCGGCGCCGAATCTCATCCATTGGGTCCATTTTTTCTTCGAGGGGAGAAGCTTCTCAGATGCGGCGTAACTCGCTCGTACGTCCAGGTCGGGGGCGAGGTGCTTTGAGAGCCACATCCTCAAATCCTGTGCCTCGTCACTCACAAGGGTAGTGATGATCTTGTTAATGTCTTCGCGGTCACGAAAGACCAGAGGAAATCCTGTTTTCTCGAAGCTTGGAAGGTTTTCAATTTTATGCAGGTCATTAATTATCTTTCTGGCGTGAAAGACTTCGGCGCCAGGCGTGGCGCCTTCTGCCCTTCGAATCGGGAAACAGAGCTCAAGCAATTGTGGCAACTCGTGGTCCATCTCCATCTCTGACACGCCGGCGGCCAGAAGATCATTCATGCGGGCGATGCCCGTGACGGCGCCAGTTTGATAGTAGTAACGTTCAGAGGGAAACAGGAACTCGTAATCTGGGCGTCCTGCGTAATAGCCAAACGCGTCATCAACCTTGCCTTTGGCGGGTAACCAGGCTGTGTAGTCAGGTGCAATGGGGTCGATGAACGTCTCTTCTATTTCAGCGAACAGTGCGTTGCGATCACTCGCATGCTGATGCATGTCTAGTTTACGAACACGTTCAATGAATCGATCACGCGCATAGGCTTCCGGCGTGGTGCTGTTTGCGTGCTCCAAGGAATAGGCGGGGCAGAAGCGAATTCTTTTTTCTCGCAAGAGAAGCCGGAGTTGCTCTGTTTCAAATGCAGCCTCCAGTCGGTTCAGCACGGTTGCTTCCAGTGGAATCACAACCTCTTCGTGTACCAGCAAGCAGTCCGCCAGGTAGCCAACGTTGTCAGGCGTGGAAAAACAAAGGTCTGCGGCGATGCCTAAGCGTGCGGGCAACTTGGGCGTATCGGTAGGAGTGGCCATGCTTCCAAGTCCTATGTTCACATTGAGCGCTAATGGATTTTTGTATTGCAGTGTCTTGGTTCAGCTGTGCGTTGGCTGACAAGGCATCTGCTATTCAGCGTTTGATTGGCCAAGATACCCGGCCAGCAAGTCAATCATGTCCTGCTGATGTTGCCTCGCCTGTGCGTCACCCCATCGCTTGTGGGCATAGATCAGTTTCATCTTCAGCGAGTCGATGCGTTCCCTGTTGCGGTTCTCGAAATGCTTGCGCTTCTCGTTGAACGGCTTGTTGCCGTACTCCGAGTTGATGCCCCGCGATACCAGTGCCAGGTTGCCGAAAGTATCCAGCACCTCGCCGGAAACGGTATCAAGGTCGACGTCCTGCGCCGTCTGCGGCGAAATATGCTCGATCGAGTTCTTTGCGGTCATCCGGAACTGGGTGCGTTGCTGGGCATTCAACTGAGCGGCGTTGGTGCTCCAGAGCACGTACTCCAGCTTGTAGAACCAGTAATGCGCGAAACTCAGGCCCGAAGCCTCGTTCAACACCTTGGCGGGGTCTACCAACGGCATGGTGGCCGAGGCATCTTCCAGGAACACATGGCTGCGTGCGATCAGGGGCCTGGGGTCGTCGCTGCACAGCAGGTGGTTATCGAGGTGTTTGAGCTGTCGAAGGTAGCTGGCCCGGCCGGTTCGATTGGCGCGTATGTACGCCAGCAACGGAGTTAGCCAGTACTGGGTGGTGATCTGTTGCGAGTGGTACAGCATGCTCTGCAGCAGCGCGAATGCGTGATCGCTGGCTTCTTCGCGGACCAGGGTCGTGTATGGCTTGCCGGAGGCGGCCTCGGTTGTGCGCTTGCGCAGGTCGTGGATGAGGTGGTGTTCCTCGCCATCGACTTCCACCCACTTGATGACATGCTTGTCGAAGCAGTAGCGTACTTCCCACAGCAAGGCGATGAACTTCTTCGCCTTGGCGCCACTGCGGGGCGCTTTCAGGAAATGCGTGTCGAACAGCGACAGCAGCTCCTTGTCGTTGATCCTGGGAATGTCCGGCTCACCTTGTTCATTCAGCCAGATGCGCAATGCATGCTGCAGCAGCATCGAAAAAGTGATGATGCTGCGTACCTTGCGCGTGCCCTGGAATACTTCTGGCGGTTCGCTGCCCTGCTCGGGGAGTGCTCTCGTCCTGCCAGCTAGGATATCGGCCAGGGACAGCGAGCTTGAATTGCGGTTGGCCGAATATTTGTCACTCAGCGCTTCCAGAACACAGGCTGACCAGGCCAGTTGCTCGTCATCGCGCCGCGCTGCTGGATTGGAGAACAGCGGGTGCACATCGAACCTGGCGATGCTGCGCAGATTGCGTTCAACATAGTCGTCCATATAGGCGCAGGACTCCCACAGCGCTGCATAGCGTTCTCGCTCGGCGGTGTTGCCGATGTGCTGGAGCAGCCTGGCCTTGAGAATTTCATGTTGCTGGAGCTGCACGCCCCGGTTGTTGATCACCTCGAAGATCTTGTTGAGGTCCATGGTTGCCGGGAAGTGGGTCATGACCACGGTTACTTTGTTCAGCACGTACTCGGTGAAAGCGGTCAGCCTGGCTTCCTCGCGCTCGTGCTTGAAGCGCTGGATGACCCCCAGCGCGGTGTCGATCTTGTCATGCTCGATGGACGGCGCCTTGCCGGAGACACAGCTGGCCTTGAACGCTTTCTCGATATCCGGCCGGATGGGGAAGCCCAGGCGCGGACGAAGTCCATCGTTGTGTTCGCCGGCGAGGAATGGCTTGAGTTCCTGCCCCAGGGACAGTGCCAGCAGCCACAAGGTGGTGAAGCGCTGTTGGCCATCGATCAAGTCGTACTCGACCGTCGAGCGATCCTGATGCCGGGTCACCACCAGGATGCCGCCCAGGTAGGCGATGGGGCGTTGGTCTTCGAATGCGGCCCACAGGTCGTCCAGCAGGGTGCGCACCTGCTCATCGCTCCACACATACAGACGCTGATAGACCGGAATCTGGAAGAATATGCCTTGCTTGACGATCTGCTGCAGGGTGATGTCGTGTGATTGAATGGTCATGCGCATTGCTCCTCGATCCAGGCTTCACGCCCGTCCAGCGTGCCTTCCTTGCCATAGAACGCCAGCACTGCAGCTTTGTAGCGCCCTTGCACGGTTGAGTCGGGCTCGATGTCTTCCGCTGCATAGATGGCCGCAGAGCGTGAGTCGGACATCAGGAACGCCATCACTTCGTCTGGGGTGTAGGCTTGGGCGATCACATCCAGCAGGTTCAGCGGTGCGTCGCGCAGGTAGACAGGGATAGCGGCGGCAAAGATGTAGCTCTTTTCAATTCGGATCGCGCCGATGACGTAATCCAGGCTGAGCGCAAAGCGCAGCAGGTCGCGGGTGCCGAAACGGTCGACGAACATCAGCACCGCCAGGCAGAACAGCTCGCGCAGGTAAGGTGATAGGCGCAGGGTCACCTCGGTGTAGAACTGCCGGAAGGCCCGCTCCTGCGTCTTTGCACCGAACAGCTGATTGACCAGTGCTGCGTACTTTTCGACATACAGGAAAAAGCCCAGCCCGCGCTGGATGGGTTGGCGCAGCGAGAAGGGCAGGGTTGCGATGTCGTCCGGCTCGGGCAAGGCCCCGTGGCTCAACTTGACGTTGCCTGCCTGGGAAACCAGCAATTGTGCCGAGGCATAGGCGACCGGCGCAGGCGATATGCCCAGTCGGTGCCCCTGCTCGGGGCGCAGGGTGCGTGCCTGGAATTCGTCGATGATGCCGTCCCGGCACTCCTCGCCAAGCGTCTTCTGGCCACGCCAGCGCCGCCCGCGCCAGAGCAATTTGCCGAACAGCAGCGCGTCGAAATCACCTGCGATGCCCATGCACTGGTTATGTTCCTGCCAATTTTCCCAGCGCTCGGCGAACAGGGCACGCAGCTTGTCCCGGTGCCCGCCCTCGATGGCGCGCAGGTGGAAGGCCTTGAGCAGGTCGGCGGCGCCCAGCGGCACGCCGCGGCTGTTCTGGTTATCGAAGAAGGTGAACGCCAAGTCTTCGTTGGGCACCGTGATCACGGTGAAAACGATGTGCCGGAATAGCGCTTTGCAGTCATCCGCCAAGCCTTCGGCTTCGATGATTCGCTGGGCCTGCTGGATGTTATTGACCGACGCTGGTGACCGGTAGGCAAAGTCGGCCCCGCTGGGCAGCGTGCCATGGAGCACGTGGTAGAGAATGCACAGCGTGGTCAGCCGCTGCTGGCCGTCAATGACGAATTGCCTGTGCTGTGCGCTGTCCTTGTGGATCAGCAACGCGCCCATGTAGTAGTCGAGCCCACTGTCCCGCTCCAATTGGAACTCTCGAAGGTCCTTGAGCAATTGCTGAACCTTGTCCTTGTCCCAGACATAGGGACGCTGGTAGGTATCCAGGGCCAGTGGCATCCGTTGCGAGGCAAGCAATGCCTCGAAAGGGATGACCCTGACCGCTACGGCGTTGTTCTTGCTCATCGCTGGCGAATCCTTACGCTGGGCGGCTGTTCAAAGGCGGCCAATCCTACAGCGATTGGTGAATGATGGCCATGGGCCGCCTTTTGCAGGTGCTTGCCCTCCGGAAACAGCGTTTGGCGCTGCCCTGCCGGCCGGATTAGGCCGAGCGCTGGCTCCGCGAGTGCCTGCGGCGCAGCAAGGTGTTCGAGCTTGATCAGCGTGGGGTGCCGACGACGTTGTGAAGAATTGCTTGGCGCGCCGACCCTTCAGTGATCACAGAGTGTTTATGCCCGCCAGGGGCGTGTAGCCGTTTTTCCACACCCGAACAGGAATGCTCCGTCCTGCATGCGAGACACCTTCTGACTTCTTCCTGAATACCGCCTCGGTATGGTTTCCCTCCTGCATTTTCAGGTCGCCCGACCGAGGCCATTGCACTGCACCACCCACCTTGTGGGAGCGGGCTTGCCCCGCGATGCGTAGCCACCAGGCGACCTCCTTTCCAGCAAGGAGCGCCAAACCAAATGGCAACCACCCCCGGCAAGGCCAGCCCTTCAGGCAAGGGCATTTTTCAAGTAGCGATCACACCACTCGCCGAAATCCAGGCCAAGGACGTCGGCCGTGGCGCCGCCGTGTTCGACGCCTGGCTGCGGGAAGTCAGTGCCGGCCATGCCACCCTCGAGCGCCTCAAGACCGTCGCCGGCAATGTGCCAGTGGCGGGCAACAGCATCGCCCTGATCGAAGCACTGGGCGCTATCGCTACCCTGGCCCGCAGCAAGCTGCCCGACCCGCTCGACGGCGCCACCTTTGCCCTCAATCTGATCGCCTTGGTCACCTCGCCCGCCGGTGAGGCGCCGGCACGCATGAGCTTGCGGCCGATGCTGTTGTTCGTGCGCCAGGAGGGCAAGCAGGTGCTCGGCGATGCCTCGGTCGAACTGCTGGCCGGCCACCTCAACGCCGATATCGTCGGCAGCCTCGATAATTTCGTCAGCCAGGCCGCCGGCAAACTCAAGGGCATCCTCGCCGAGGCCGCCACCCTCGGCGAGCAGATCATTCTCGACATTGCCAGTGGCCTGGCCACCCTGGCCGAAGGCGCCGGCCCAAGACACGCCCGCCCGGCATCCGGCACGAGCAGCGCGCTGATGCACAACCCGCTGGCCACGCTCGACAACTACCTGGCCGGTGCCTTCAGTGCCTACAAGCACGCTGGCAAGGGTATGACCAGCGCCAACATCAGCCCCACCCTCAGCGCCGCGGCTAAGGCCGAACTGCTAGCCCACAGCGCGCACCTGCGCAGCTTGGCCCTATTGATACGCGGCGAGATCCTCAAGCTGGGCGATGCCGGCAGCCCCGGCTCCATCGAGGCCCTGCGCCTGACCCTGGCCAGCAGCGTCAAGCAGTGGCGCCAACGCAACCCCCAGGTGGTGGCGGCCAACATCAAGCCCGGCGGCACCAGCAAGGCTCGCCACCAGCTGGCCGAAGGCAAGCTGGAAACCCAAAAAGAGCAGGCGCCCGCGTCCCAGGCCGCCAACCCGTGCAAGAACGGCGCCCCGGCCAACACCTGCAACAGCATCAACTTCGCCCTGGGCAGCGAGACCCTGCAGCACACCGATTTCAGCCTGCCCGGCCCGTTCCCGATCACCTGGACCCGCACCTACCACTCGCGCCTTTTCGCCCTCGACAGCGGCAGCCTCGGCGCCCGCTGGATCACCGCCTTCACCACCTGCATCGATGTGCAGGACGATGGCCTGCTGCTGCACGATATCGACGGCCGCAGCCACGCCTACCCGCTGCCCAAGGTCGGCAAAACCCATTACGACGCGGGCGAGTACCGTGGCCTGACCCGCACCACCGACACCCAGCTCATCCTGTCGCGCGGGCAGGAGCGCCACGAGACCTACGAGCGCGTCGGCGAGCGCTTCCACCTGGTGCATATCGTCATGCGCAACGGCGTCGGCGCGATGCTGCACTACGAGCACAGCCACAACGGCCGCCCGGTGTTGTCGGACATCAACACCTACGCCGACAACGACCTGAGCAAGGTGCACCTGCAACTGGGCACGCTGCTCGATGAGCACGGCCATATCCAGGGCCTGTGGCAAGTGGTCGACGGCAAACCGCTGCGCCAGCTGTGCGCCTACCACTACGACGACCAGGGCGACCTGATCGCCGCCCAGGACGAACACGGCGCCGCCTGGCGCTACCAGTACCAGCACCACCTGATCACCCGCTACACCGACCGCACCGAGCGCGGCCTCAACCTGGAATGGGACGGCAGCGGCCCGCACGCCCGGGCGATCCGCGAATGGGCCGACGATGGCAGCTTCGAAACCCGCCTGGCGTGGGACGAGCACATCCGCCTGACCACCGTGACCGACGCCCATGGCGGCCAGACTCGCCACTACTACGACGCCGAGGGCTACACCTACCGCATCCAGCACGCCGACGAGCGCTCGGAGTGGCTGTTCCGCGACGCCCGCAAGAACGTGATCCGCCACCTGCACGCCGACGGCAGCCAGGATCGCTACACCTACGATGAACGCAGCAACCGCCTGCAGCACATCCGTGCCGACCACAGCGTGGTGCACTACGCCTACGACGACAAGGACCAGCTGATCAAGATCAGCGATGCCGAAGACGGCCTGTGGCTGCGCGGCTACGACGATGCCGGCAACCTGGTCGAAACGGTCGACCCGCTGGGCAACAAGACCGAGTTCGCCTATACCTCCACTGGGCAGCTCAAGGCGGTCAAGGACGCCAACGGCAACGAGAAGAAGCTGGCGTACAACGACGCCGGGCAACTGCTCGAATACACCGACTGCTCCGGCAAGACCAGTAAATGGGAGTACGACGAACTGGGGCGCCTGGTGCAGGCCAGTAATGCGCTGGGTGAGAAGACTCAGTTCATGTACGAGGCCGGTCAACTGGCGAAGGTGACCTATCCGGACCTGACCGAAGAACGCTTCCACTACGATGCCGAGGGCCGGCTGCTGGCCCATGTCGATGCGCTGGACCGGTCTACTACCTGGAGCTATACCCATGCTGGGTTGCCAAGTGAGCGTGTTGATGCAGCGGGGTACACGTTGCGCTACCACTGGGACAAGCTAGGTCGATTGGTCTGCCTGGACAACCAGAACGGAAGTAGAGCGACATTCTGCTATGACCTGGTCGGACGCTTGTCGCAGGAAACCGGTTTCGACGGTTTGGCTAGGCACTATCGGTATGACGTGCATACCGGGCGGCTGGCGTTCACGCAGGTTGGCCAGCGTCGCGTAACCATGCGTTTCGATCGTATGGGCCGACTGATCGAACGTACTGCCGGCCTGGGTGAACAGGTGGAATCGGAGCATTATGCCTACGACGGCAATGGCCAACTGCTCCAGGCCCGCAATGCCGTCAGCATGTTGCAATGGTTCCATGACGAAGCCGGCAACATGGTCCGCGAGCACCAGCATTATCTGGGTATCGGCACACCCATGGTTGCCGTCTGGCAGCATGAATACGATGCGTTGAACCAGCGTGTGGCAACCATCCGGCCCGATGGCCACAAGGTCAGTTGGTTGACTTACGGTAGCGGCCATGTCGCTGGCATGACGCTCGATCATCACGAAATGCTCGCCTTCGAGCGTGACGACTTGCACCGCGAAATTGTCCGTCACCAAGGCAACAAACTCATGCACAAACAGCAGTGGACTCTGCGGGGAAGGCCGCAAGAGCAATTGATTGGCGGTGCCGATGGCGAATCTGTCCTGCTCAAACGGGAGTATCAGTACGACACGGTCGGCCAACTGACCGGTATCCGCGATACGCGTCGTGGGCAATTGGCTTACCAATACGACCCACTTGGCCGGCTGCTGCAGGCCGCCAGCCGTTTAGGCGTTGAAACTTTCGCGTTCGATCCCGCGGGCAACCTCATTGACGAAGCCCAACAACTCAATCGCCCTCTGGAAGAAAAGGCCAGCCATGGGAAGCTGATGGACAACCGCTTGCGCGAATACGGCGGTGTCCATTTCAAATATGACGAGCGCGGCAACCTGGTTCACCGGCTGCAAGAGGGCAAGCATGCTCATCTGACCTGGGACTTGTTCGATCGCCTGACGCATTACAACGATGACAAGCTCAAGGTCGACTACAGCTATGACGCGCTGGGGCGCAGGTTGCACAAGCATTCCGTTGCCCATTACTGGGATAGGCCTGAAGCCGGTACTGGCTGGAACCAGATGCAGCGAGCCAAACGACAGCGCGAGTTGAAATGCGGCTTCACGCTGTTCGGCTGGGATGGCAACGCGCTTGCCTGGGAGAGTTCCCCGCCACGTGACGACAGTGATACCGGCAGAACGGTGCACTACCTATATCTGCCAGGCAGTTTTGTGCCAGTGGCCCAAGCGGTGCGCAATGGTCCGGTTCGCCTGCATAAACAACCTGATTGGAGTGGGCGGGAATATGACTTCGAGCAGGACCCGTTATGGCATACGGAGGTGAAGCCGATGGGGTTCGACAATATTTTTTGGTATCACTGCGATCATTTTGGGACGCCGATGGAAATGACTGGCGAAGATGGCAGTATCGTCTGGTCTGCTAAATACAAAGCTTTTGGCGTGTGTTTTGCCTCGAAGGAATCTTTCGGAATTATAAATCCGTTTCGTTTTCAAGGGCAGTATCATGACCCTGAAAGTGGATTGCATTACAATAGATTTCGCTATTATGATCCTGGTATGGGGCGCTATATATCGGAGGATTCAATTGGTTATGAGGGAGGACTGCATGCTTATAGTTACGTAGGTGCGAGCCCGGTGACTCATGTTGACCCCATGGGCTTGGCTCGCTGGGACTGGAATGGAATTGGTGATACCTCAGTGTGTGCATATTATGATTATCGAACTTGCGAGACCACGGGGGATTTAAGTAGTTATTATAAGGCGGCGGGAAAAATTTGTCGCGGCCAGCGGGGGGACGTTAATGTTGTGCTGACGGCTGGAATTACTAATGCTTGGATTTATAAATATACATCTGAATCTGAGTCAGGGGTTTATGATTCCATTAGGCAAAGCTTGATATCGAGTGATAAGGCTGAAGTGGCTGTGCATGGTGTCAATGGGGTAACTGGAAATGCTATTGATGCTTATCATGATAAAGCGTTCGATGGCGCAGGACTGGCGACGAGATTTTACGGTGGCAATATATGGTTCCAAGGCATCTCACCAAATCCAGTACCCTTTGATCGGGATGAAAAATTTGGTTTTGATCCTCGGAGGATGTTACCGACCGGGGACTCTACGCAATCTTTGGGGTGCTCAAAAAATTAATGGCCTTGGGCTAAGCGGAGATGGAAGTGGGTCTTTTATTTAAGGTGATACTGGCGCTGCCATTATTTTTGGTTTATGTGTTTTTTATTTGGGCGGCCGTTCATGCTGGAGCGACCTCCCCAATTGGATTTATTCGCCATGCCATTCTCGTTGGTGGGCTGGCGCCGTTGTGTGCGTGGTTGGGAGTGATGTTTTTTGCTGAAGATAAAATCCTGCCTAAGGCGATTATGGCAGCACTGGGCTTGACGGCTTACCACTATTATTTGTTCGCGGTTTCGGCGCATTACGATGGATTCATGTATTGGGGGGTCCAGCTTGTTGAGTTGTTGGCTTTGTTCGCATTTGTAAGGTTTATCCGCAAGGGGTCTAATTGATTAAGGTGGTCTAATCGATATCGTTAAGAGAGGGCGGGGTGCTAGATCCTGGCGCGAAGCCGCTGACGGAGCGAGCCAGACTGCAGGGGGAGAGCAATCCGATTCGGTTCTAGGGGCAGTATCAGGACTTGGAAACGGCACTGCACTACAACCGCTATCGCTATTACGAGCCGAAAATGGCGCGGTATGTGTCCAGGGACCCGATTGGGATGCAGGGTGGGATGAACGTCTATAGCTATGTGAATAACGCGCCTGTTATGCGCGCGGACCCATTGGGACTGTGGGATGCACCATTTACCAACATGCCGGGTGTGCAGGAGCGTACTTCGCTTGGCACTCATATGATGAAAAATGGCGAGATGCCCGAAGCGATTGCTAAAGCGATGGCGCCACCGCCCCCCAAACCCATAGCGACAGGCGAGTGCCGTGCAGCTGGTACCGCCGCGGTGGGAGCAGGACTCTCCGTGGGGGTAAGCGAGAATGAAGGTTCTGGATTTGGCTCGCAGCTCAGTGTTCCCGTGTCAACGGTTGCGTTGCGCGCGGCTGCGAGTTGTGGTTTGAAAATCGCAGATCCTGACGCTAAGCCGCTTAAGGCCGGTGCCGGAGTAGGTATGAGTTTTGGAGTCATTTCAGTAGAGGTCGGGCAGACGTCTACATGGCCGGAGATTTACTTTGGTATTGGACTAGGTGCTGGGCCAGAGTTGAAAATTCCTGTGCACCCCAATATCTCTATTTCACTTAATAAGTAAGGATGCGTTATGTGTGTTTGGCTGAATGCTGTGATTCAAGTGTTTTTTTGGGGCGCATTTTTTACGTTATTCTTCACGGTTTTTTACGCGAACGCCTATTGCAAGAAAAACGGAATAAATATGAGCGCGTTTCCAGGTCTTTTTGAGATGTATCGTCGGGTCTTTAGGTTTGAGAACAAAAGGCTTTCTTGGATAGTTCTTTTGACTGTTTATGGAGGGGCGATTATTGGGGTTTTTATGATATTTTTGGTTTTTTATGCTAGGTCGCAAGGGTGTGTGGTAGATATGCGGGTTGGTTTTAGTTGATCATTTAATGGCGCGGTATGTGTCCAGGGACCCGATTGGGATGCAGGGTGGGATGAACGTTTACAGCTACGTGAGTAACGCGCCTGTCATGCGCGCGGGCCCATTGGGACTGTGGGATGCAGCATTTGCCAACATGCCGGGCGTGCAGGAGCGTGCTTCGTTGGGCGCCCATATGATTGGTAATGGCGAGTCACCGGAAGCAATTTCCAGAGCGATGGCACCACCACCGCCCAAGCCGATTGCGACAGGCGAGTGTAAGGCGTCGGGGGCATTAGCAGCAGGGGCCGGCATGTAGCTATTAACGAAGAGTCAGGTATGTCTAAATGGGGTAGTTTTCAAACGTCTGCCATGGCTGTACGGGCAAGTTTAAGTTGCGGTCTGAAATTTCCCTCATCAGGTGAGGCGCGGCCAGTTGCGGGCGGGATAGCATTAGGACTGGGATTCTTGAATATAGAAATTACACAAACATCGTCATGGCCAGATATTCATATGGGTATCTGGCCTAGCATTGGGCCGGAAATCAAGGCGCCGATGAACCAAAGTATCAACGTTCGATTTTAAGGCCATCTATGTGCGATGCTATTTATTACTACAAGGAATTCGTGTTTTATTTCGCAATGATTACGATTTTTATTGCGGTGGTTTACATGTCTCGATTTGCCAAGAGTCGCGGAATTGATTTCAATTCAATTTTTGGATTGCTTGAAGTGTATCGCTTGGTTTTCTCGTTTAAATATAAAAAATTATCGGCGCTGGTTTTGCTTGTCATGTATGGGAACATGCTGCTATGGCTGGTGGCGCTAGCCCTTAACCATTGGGGTGGCAGTGAAGGGTGTCCTTTAAAACTAAGTAGGGAGTGAGTTGACAATTAAAAGACCGATTCGGGCCGGCACAGGCAATTCCAGCCAGTCACTCCCACTCCGATCATATCGACCTCAAACCATGCGCAATCCCTGGTTAGCCAGCAATCCCCCTCACTTGCTCACCAACAACTCCGGCCCCAGGTAATCGTTGATCTGGTCGATATCATCATCCCCCAGGCTCCCCACCGACGAGGCCAGGCGCAGGCGCGACATCAAGTAGCGCAACTTGGCCTCGAACAGGTCATGCCTGGCCACGAACAGCAGCTCCTCGGCATTGAGCACATCCGAGTTGGTGCTGATGCCCCCCTCCTTGAAGCCCTTGCGGGTCGACAGCAATGAGCGCTCGTTGGACACCACGGCCTTCTCCAGCGCGCGGATGCGCAGGGCGCCGCTCTGCACGCCGCGAAACTCGCGGGTGGTGCCGGTGATGACTTCCTGGCGGGTGGCGTCGAGTTCGTCCTGGGCCTTGGCGCTGTTGGCGCTGGCCTGGCGGCTGAGGGCGCTGACACCGCCGCCGCTGTACAACGGGATGTTGATTTCCAGGCCGATCGAGCTGTAGTGGTTGCGCTGGTTCAGCTCCGACAGCGACTGGCTTTCGCCGGCGGTATAGCCGGCGACGAAGTCCAGGGTCGGCCAGTGGCCGGCCTTGGCCCGTTTCACTTCTTCTTCGGCGATCTCCTGGCTGTGGCGGCGTGCATGGATCAGCGGGCTGTCGGCCTGGGCCTTGACCAGCCAATCCTGCAAGTTGCTGGGCAGCAGCGGCGGGGTGGCGAAGCCCGGTTGCAGGGTGGTCAGCGATTCAGGGGTTTCACCGATGTACTCGGCGAGCTGGCGGCGGGCGTTGACCAGGTTGTCCTGCGCCTCGATCAGCTCGGCCTCGGCAAGGTCGCGGCGCGCGGCCGACTCGTCGATGTCGGTGATGGTGCCGTCGCCCAGTTCCATGCGCCGTTTCGCCGAGGCCAGTTGCTCTTCGAAGGCGCTCAGCTTGGCGTGGGCCAGGCTGATGGTCTCGCTGGCCAGCAGCACGTTGAAGTAACTCTCGGCCAGGCGTACCGCAGCGTCCTGGCTCTTGGCGTCGAACACCGCCACGCTGTAGTCGGCACGTTGCTGGCCCTGGCGGTACTCGGCCATCTTCTGCTTGTTGAACAGCGGTTGGCGCAGGCGCAGGTTGGCGCCCGTGGAGTCGTAATCGAGGTCGTTGTTGATGCCGTTCTGGCGCTGGTTGCCGTTGACCTTGTTGGTATAGGCCGAGGCGTTGATCTGCGGCAGCAGGCCTGCTCGGCCGATGGCACGGTTTTCCATGCCTGCCTCTTGTTCATGCACGGCGGCGCGGTACACCGGGCCCTGGTACTGCAGCAGGTCCCAGGCTTGCTTGAGGTCCATGGCGCCGGCGGGCAAGGCCAGGCCCAGCAGGCACAGGCACAGGCAATGACGGTTCATATCATTGCTCCTTGAAGGCGCTGTCGACGCGCTCGATCATCGGCTTGAGCAGGTAGCTCAGCAGGTTGCGTTCGCCGGTCTTGATGGTGACGCTGGCCGGCATGCCGGGGCGGATATGGTTGCTGCCCAGCAGGGCCATGCCGTCCTGGGTCACCTCGACCTGGGCCAGGTAGAACGGCTGCTTGCTCTCTTCGTCCAGCAGCCGGTCGGCCGAGACGGTCTTGACCCGCCCGGGGATGTTCGGGGTCTGGGCGTGGTTGAACGCCGGGAACGACAGGTCCACCGCAAGCCCCGGGACCATCTTGTCGATGGCCTGCACCGGGATCATCGCGTCCACCTGCAGCGGCTCGTCGAGCGGTACCACCTCCATGATCTTGGCGCCGGGCTGGATGATCCCGCCCACCGTGGCGATGCTCAGGGCCTGGACCATGCCGTCGATCGGCGAGCGGATCACCGTGTGCGCCACTTCATAATCCAGCGCGCGCAGGCGGTCGGCCAGGGTGGTGCTTTCCTTGGCGATGTCGGTCAGCTGCGATTGCACCTCTTTGCGGTAGTCGTGCTGGCGCTGCAGGATGCGCAGGCGGATCTCGCTGGTCTGGCTGCGCACCCGGGCGATGTTGTTGAGGTTCTCGGCCTGGCCGGCGGACAGGTCGGCATGGCTGCGTTCCAGTTCCAGCAGGCGGTTGCGCGGCACATAGCCTTCGGCGGCGAGGGTGCGGGTGCCGTGCAGTTCCTGGTCGAGGAAGCCGATCTGCGAGGCGCGCGCGCCATACACCTGCTGCAGGCCCTTGAGCTGCACCGCCGAGGCCGTGAGGTTCTCTTCGAGGATGTCGATCTCGCCGGCCAGCCCCGCGCGGCGGGTATCGAGCAGGTGCTCCTGCAAGTCCATCGCGGCCAGCAGGCGGTGGTCGCCGGCGAAGCGGGCAAGCAGGTCGGGGTCGTAGGTGACCCTGTCCTCGCCGTCACGCTCGGCCTCCAGGCGGTTCTCCACGGTCTTGCTGACGATGTACTGGGCGCTGACCGCGCCTTGTTCGGACACGGCGCGCAAGGCATCCAGGCGCACCACTTCCTGGCCTTTCTTCACCAGGTCGCCTTCGCGCACCAGGATCGCTTCGACGGTGCCGCCGGTCAGGTGCTGTACCGCCTTGCGGTTACTGGTGACCTTGACCGTGCCGGTGGCCACCACGCCGGCATCCAGCGGCGCCAGCCACGACCACATCAGAAAACCGCCGAAGCCGGCGAGCATCAGCCACAGGCCGCAGCGGGCGGGGCGAGTGACGTCCAGGTCGATGCCGTGGTCGGGGGCGTTACGGGTGGTTTCAGTGGGCATGTTCATCTGCATGATCTGTCACTCCCGTGCCTTGACCGAGGCCAGTGGGGTCGGTGCCGCCGCGCCTGCCGGCATCACGCTGGCCTTGCGCAGCGCGGCGAACACTTCGTCGCGGCTGCCGAGCATCTGCACGGTGCCGTCGCGCAGCATCAGCACCTTGTCGACGGCGCACAGCACATTGGGCCGGTGCGAAACCAGGATCACCGTCGCACCGCGGGCCTTGAGCTCGGCCATGGCGTCCACCAGGGCTTTTTCGCCGAGGTCGTCGAGGTTGGCGTTGGGCTCGTCCAGCACGATCAGGCTGGGCTCGCCATACAGCGCGCGGGCCAGGGCGATGCGTTGCTTCTGGCCACCAGACAGCGGGCTGCCGTCGTTGCCCAGGCGGGTGTCGTAGCCCTGGGGCAGGCGCAGGATCATCTCGTGTACGCCGCTGATTTTGGCGGCGCGGATCACCGCGTCACTGTCCACATCGCCAAACCGCGCGATGTTGTCGGCGATGCTGCCTTCGAACAGCTCCACGTCCTGGGGCAGGTAGCCGAGCCAGGGGCCCAGCTCGGCCTTGTTCCAGGTGAACAGGTCGGCGCCGTCCAGGCGCACCTTGCCGGCCTGGGTAGGCCATACGCCGACCAGCAGGCGGGCGAGGGTGGACTTGCCCGAGGCGGATGGGCCGATGATGCCGAGGCTTTCGCCCGGCGTAAGGCTGAAGCTCACCCCACGCAGGATGGTGTTGCCGGTGCCGGGGGCGCCGGCAAACACATTCTCCACCGCGAGCATGCCCTGCGGGCGCTGCAGCGACATGCTCGGTGGCCGCTTTGGGTAGTCGTGCAACAGCGCGTTGAGCCGGCCCCAGGCCAGGCGGCAGGCGAGCAGTTGCTTCCACGAGGCGATCACCTGTTCCACCGGGGCCAAGGCGCGGCCGGTGAGGATCGAGCAGGCGATCATCATCCCCGGGGTGATCTTGCCTTCGATCGCCAGCAGCGCGCCGCTGCCGAGGATCAGCGACTGCAGGGTGATGCGCACGAAGCGCCCGGTGCTGCTGATCAGCGCGGCACGGTCGGAGGCCAGGGTCTGCATCTGCAGGATGCGCAGGTGGCCCTTGAACCAGCGCTGGCTGATGGCCGGCAGCATGCCCATGGCCTCGATCACCTCGGCGTTGCGCAGGTTGTTGTTGGCGTAGTTGGCCGACGACAGCGCCGCCTGGTTGGCTTCGGCCAGCGGCTGGTGGGTGGCCTTTTCGGTGAGCCAGGCCAGGCCTACCAGGATCATCGAGCCGATCAGCGTGACCAGCCCCAGCAGCGGGTGGATCAGGTAGGCGACCAGCAGGTAGATCGGCGTCCAGGGGGCGTCGAAGAAGGCGAACAGGCCATTGCCGGTGAGGAACTGACGCAGTTGCGCCAGGTCCTGCAGGGCCTGGCCGGGGCTGCCGCCGGCGCGGCTGAGGTTGCGCTCGAAGGCGGCGCTGAAGGTGCGCCGGTTGAGCGCCATGTCCAGGCAGTTGCCCACCCGGATCAGCACCCGGGTGCGCAGCATCTCCAGGGTGGACATCAGCAGGAACAGGCCCACCACCAGCACCGTCAGCATGGCCAGGGTGGTGACGTTGCGGCTGACCAGTGCGCGGTCGTAGACCTGCAGCATGTACACGGCAGGTGTCAACATCATGACGTTAATCACCCCACTGAACCCTGCCAGGGCATAGAAACTGCGTCGCAATTGAAACAGTGCGTCGGCGAGCTCGGAGCGGGTGGATGTGTGCTTGGGCATGAGGCCTCCCTCCAGAAAACCGGGTGCTCTTGCGGCAGCCCAGGTAGCAGTAGGTGTGGAAGCAGATTGGCACGCAGGCTGGTCGCTCTTTTGGCGGGTAATCCGAACACGCTGCAGTGCCCCACAAGCAGGAGCGTAGGTTGTGAGAAATATTTTGTAATACGTTTTTGCTCTATAGATTCCTCGCAAATCTCATTAAAAACAGCCAGTTGAGAATGATTAGCGGGATCCAATCTTTTTTATCGACGTAATATTGACAATTTTTTTGCCTACAACTTTAGTCTTATTCAGTTCGTCGGAACTTTGCCCGAAGCCCTGTTGTCGCCACGGCCCCGCGA
The DNA here is from genome assembly GCF_024749065.1 of Pseudomonas sichuanensis. Classification (NCBI taxonomy): domain Bacteria; kingdom Pseudomonadati; phylum Pseudomonadota; class Gammaproteobacteria; order Pseudomonadales; family Pseudomonadaceae; genus Pseudomonas; species Pseudomonas sichuanensis. The sequence goes on from NZ_CP087185.1 coordinate 2,322,286, forward strand.
GCCCCCGCTGACATTCCTGTGGGAGCAGAACATGACCAGCCCTCTGTTCTTGTACCGAGTGAATGGGCTCTACAGGACGTTATCCCCCACCTCTCGTAGTCACGGCCCACCCAGGGCCTGGGTCCGTCGCGCCTGAGCGCCCGACGAACCTGAACCTGTGCGAACTCCAGGCACGTAGCCCGCCAGGCGGGTAACGGTTTTGCGCGCCCTGTTTCGCGCCAAGAAAACGCTGCAAACCGTGCACGCCTATGAACGGGCGCGACGGGCGCCTGCGCCCCGCGCTCGCCCCCCATACCGATCGAGGTCAACCGAAAATGGCCAATTTCAGCAAGTCCGACCTGGAGTTCATCCTCAAGCAGATCTTCATCGCCGAAGCCCATGCCAAGGGCGCCAGCCTTATCGAGTTGCTGCCCAACAGCCAGGTGCCGTTCGGCCTGCGCACCGTCGACGGCAGCTACAACAACCTGGTGGCTGGGCAGAGCGAGTTCGGCGCCGCCGACAATTCGTTCCTGCGCCTGCTCGATGCCCAGTACCGCGCGGCCTACGCCGCCAGCGGCACGGTGGTCGACTCGCAGCCGCGCACCATCAGCAACCTGATCGTCGACCAGACCGCGCACAACCCGGCGGCGGTCGAGGCCAATGGCGGCGCCGCACCGGTGATCAGCCCCGGCGTGGACGGCGTATTCGGCACTGCCGACGATAAAGAAGTGTTCTTCATCCCCAACGAGTCACCGGATGCCGGCCTGACCGCTGGCTTCAACTCCTGGATGACGTTCTTCGGCCAGTTCTTCGACCACGGCCTGGACCTGGTCACCAAGACCAGCAGCGCCATCGTGTTCATTCCGCTGCAGCCGGACGACCCGTTGTACGTGCCGGGCGGGCAGACCAACTTCATGGTGCTGCCGCGCGCGGTACACACTGCCGGCGCCGATGGCGTGCTCGGCACCGCAGACGATGGCCAGCTCAACACCACCTCGCCGTTCGTCGACCAGAGCCAGACCTACAGTTCGCACCCCTCGCACCAGGTGTTCCTGCGCGAATACACCCTCGATGCCGGCGGCGACCCGGTGGCCACCGGCCGCTTGATCACCAACCGCGACCTGGGCGCCGACGGCAAGTTCGGCACCGCCGACGATGGCAGTGGCGAGAACGGCGGCATGGCCACCTGGGCGGTGGTCAAGGCCCAGGCCCGCGACATCCTTGGCATCAACCTGACCGACGCCAACGTGCACAACGTGCCGCTGCTGGCCACCGATGCCTATGGCAACTTCATCAAGGGCCCCAACGGCATGCCGCAGGTGGTGATCCGCATCGGCAATGGCGCCGACGGCATCGCGGGTACCGCCGATGACCTGACCCAGCTGGTCGAAGGCAACCGCGCCGCGCCGATCAGCCTGGCCAATGCGGTGAGCACCGGCCATGGCTTCCTCGACGACATCGCCCACAACGCCGAGCCGGTCTCGATCGGTGGCGTGCTGCAGGCCGATACCGACAACAGCATCGGCAACGCCCAGACCCCAGGCCCGGGCGGCAGCAACCTGACCTACGACAACGAACTGCTCGACGCCCACTACATCGCCGGCGACGGCCGCGCCAACGAGAACATCGGCCTGACCGCCGTGCACCATGTGTTCCACTCCGAGCATAACCGCCTGGTGCAGCAGTCGAAGGACACCATCCTCGCCTCGGGCGACCTGGCCTTCCTCAACCAATGGCTGGTGGACGATGTGGCCGCACTGCCGACCACGCCGGCCCAGGTGGCCGCCCTGGTATGGGATGGCGAGCGGCTGTTCCAGGCCGCCAAGTTCGGCACCGAGATGCAATACCAGCACCTGGTGTTCGAGGAGTTCGCCCGCACCATCCAGCCGCAGGTGGACGAGTTCCTCGCCCCCAACGGTTACGACACCTCGATCAACCCGGCGATCCTCGCCGAGTTCGCCCACGTGGTGTACCGCTTCGGCCACTCGATGCTGACCGAGACCGTCGACCGCTTCGACCCCGCGTTCAACCCGGTGCTCAGCGACCCGAACAATCCCGACCAGCAACTGGGCCTGATTGCCGCCTTCCTCAACCCGCTGGCCTTCGCCGGCAGCGGCGCCACCGCCGACGAAGCGGCCGGGGCGATCATCCGCGGCGTGACCCGCCAACTGGGCAACGAGATCGACGAATTCGTCACCGAGGCGCTGCGCAACAACCTGCTGGGCTTGCCGCTGGACCTGCCGGCGCTGAACCTGGCCCGTGGCCGTGACACCGGCATCCCCAGCCTCAACCAGGCGCGCCGCGAGTTCTACCATTCCACCGGCGATAGCCAGCTCAAGCCGTACATCAGCTGGGTCGACTTCGCCGAGCACCTCAAGCACCCGGCCTCGCTGGTCAACTTCATCGCCGCCTATGGCAGCCACAGCAGCATCACCTCGGCGACCACCCTGGAAGACAAACGCGCCGCCGCCCTGGCGCTGGTGTTCGGCGGCACTGGTGCACCGGGCGACCGCCTGGACTTCCTCAACGGCACCGGGGCCTGGGCCAACGTCACCCTGGCCGGCAAGGACGGCGTGATGAACAGCGCCGACGACGTCAGTGGCGTGACCATCACCGGCGTCGACAGCATCGACTTCTGGGTCGGTGGCCTGGCCGAGCAGAAAATGCCCTTCGGCGGCATGCTCGGCTCAAGCTTCAACTTCGTCTTCGAAACCCAGCTCGAAGCGCTGCAGAACGGCGACCGCTTCTATTACCTGTCGCGCACCGCGGGCCTGAACTTCGGCACTGAGCTGGAGAACAACTCGTTCGCCAAGCTGATCATGCTCAACACCGATGTCACCCACCTGTCCAACACGGTGTTCCTCACCCCGACCTTCACCCTGGAGGTCAACCAGGCCAACCAGTACACCGGCCTTGGCGCAGACGGCCGTGCCGACCCCACCGGCGGGCTGATGATCAACGGCGTCGAGATCGTGCCGCTGGTGATCCGCGACAACCCCGACACCGTGGGCGGCGACAGCAACTTCCTGCACTACACCGGTGAGGACCATGTGGTGCTCGGCGGCACCGCGGGCGACGACATCATCATTTCCGGCGAAGGCGACGACACCCTGTATGGCGACGGCGGCAACGACCGCCTTGAGGGCGGTGCCGGCAACGATGCGGTGCTGGGTGGCGCGGGCGACGACATCATCACCGACTCGTTCGGCGACAACCGCCTGGAAGGCAACGCCGGCAACGACGTGATCATTGCCGGCAGCATGCTGGCCGCCGGCAACCTGATCCTCGGCGGCGACGGCCAGGACTTCATCGTCACCACCGAAGACATCACCACCACCTTCGGCGGCCAGGGCGACGACTTCATCCTCGGCGCCAAGACCAACCTGCCGCCCACCGGCAACGAAGGCGACGACTGGATCGAGAAGGGCACCCAGGACGGCGCGCCGGGCGACAACTTCGCGCCCCTGCTCACCGATGATGTGGTTGGCAACGACATCTTCGTCGGCGGTGGCGGCTTCGATGAAATGATCGGCGAGGGCGGCGACGACATCTTTGTCGGCAGCGATGCCCAGGACAAGATGGACGGCATGTCCGGTTTCGACTGGATCACCTACAAGAACGACCAGGTGGGCGTCACCGCCGACCTGAGCCTGGCCGCGCTGGCCCAGCCCCATGGCAACGCGCCGAACCAGAACGCCGGGGTGTTCAACCCGGTCGGCGCCTCGCCGGCCTCGATCCTCGACCGCTTCGCCGAAGTGGAGGGGTTGTCCGGTTCGAAGTTCGCCGACGTGCTCAAGGGCGATGACGTGGATGCGGTGACCATCCTCAACCACGGCGGCGCCACCGGCGGTGCATTGACCAACGTCCAGCTGATCCGTGGGCTGCAGCAGTTCCTGGCCGATGCCGGGCTGCCGACCACCGGGTTTGCCACCGGCAACATCATCCTTGGCGGTAACGGCAGTGACCTGATCGAAGGCCGTGGCGGCGATGACCTGATCGACGGCGACAAGTGGATCAACGTGCGCATCGCGGTGTATGCCCCGGGCGACGTCAACCACACCGGCCCCGAGATCGCCAGCTTCGACAGCATGGTCGACATGATCCCGTTCATGCTCGACCGCACCTACAACCCCGGCCAGCTCAAGGCGGTGCGTGAGATCCTGCCCGGCACCTCCAGCGGTGGCGCGGCCTTCGACACGGCGATCTTCTCCGGGCTGCAGAGCGAGTACCAGGTCACCCAGAACGACCGTGGCACCGCCGACACGGCGGATGACGTATGGACCGTGGCCGACAGCGTGGCCGGCCGCGACGGCACCGACACCCTGCTGCACATCGAGCGCCTGCAGTTCGCCGACGGCCAGCGCGTGCTGGTGCCGGGGGCGAATGCGCAACCGACCGGCAGCCCGACCATCACCGACGGCAACGGTGGCGCGATCACCGTGGGCGACACTCTCACCGTGAGCGTGGCCGGGGTGCGCGATGCCAACAACATCGGCGCCGGCAACCCGCTGGGTACCTTGGCCAACAGCTCGGTCTCGTACTACTGGCAGTTCGAGGCCGACCCGGGCAGTGGCGTGTTCCAGGACATCATCCTGCTGCCGGCCGGCGACCTGGCATTCCAGAGCGCCGACGGCACGGCGTTCAAGGTCTCGCCGGACCTTGCCGGGCTGTCGCTGCGGGTCAAGGCGATCTACCAGGATGGCCACGGCACCACCGAAATCCTGTTCTCCCAGCCCACCACAGTGGTGGAGCCCGGCGCGCCGGTCGTGCCCACGGCGCCAACCCCGGTGGTGGATGCCGCCGACGGCGGCGCCGGCCTGCACATGGTGCGCTCGGACCTCAACTTCATCCTCGCGCAGATCAAGATCGCCGAGGCCGACGCGGCCGGGCAGGACATCCTCTCGCTGATCCCCAACATCCGCGCGCCGCTGGGCCTGCGTGCGGTCGATGGCTCGAACAACAACCTGATGAACCTCAACGGCAACAACCACACCGAATACGGTGCCGCCGACAATGTGTTCCCACGCCTGAGCGACCCGGTGTTCAATTCGGCCGAAGGCGCCCCGGCCGGCTTCTTTGGTCCAAATTCCCCGGCCAGCCCTGCGACCTCGTACCAGCAGACCAGCGGCAACGTATTCGACTCGCAGCCGCGCACCATCAGCAACCTGATCGTCGACCAGACCTCGAACAACCCGGCCGCCTACGCCACCGCCTATGACCCCGGTGCCAACGGCCACCTCGACTTTGGCGCGCCGGGCAGTGACGACGTGCTCAAGGATGGCGTGCGCATCGTCGCCAGCCCCGGCCTGGATGGCCAGTTCGGCACCAATGACGACCACGACGTGTATCTGTTCGAGAACACCGCGCCGGATGCCGGCCTGTCCGCGCCGTTCAACGCCTGGATGACCTTCTTCGGGCAGTTCTTCGACCACGGCCTCGACCTGGTGACCAAGGGCGGTTCGGGCACCATCTTCATCCCGCTGCAGGCGGACGACCCGCTGTACGTGCCGGGCGGGCATTCCAACTTCATGGTGCTGACCCGCGCCACCAACCTGCCCGGCGCCGACGGCGTGCTGGGCACCGCCGACGATATCCACGAACACACCAACACCACCACGCCGTTCGTCGACCAGAACCAGACCTACAGCTCGCACCCGTCGCACCAGGTGTTCCTGCGCGGCTACCAGCTGACCGACGATGGCCCGATCGCCACCGGCCGCTTGATCACCAACCGTGACCTGGGCGCCGACGGCAAGTACGGCACCGGCGACGACAGCGAGATTGGCGGCATGGCCACCTGGAAAGTGGTCAAGGCCCAGGCCAACGATGTGCTGGGCATCCACCTCACCGACGCCGACGTGGACAACGTGCCGTTGCTGGCCACCGACGCCTACGGCAATTTCATCAAAGGGCCCAACGGCTACCCGATGGTGGTGATGAAGGGGAGTGACGGCCTGGGCGGCACCGCCGACGACGTGCTGGTCGAAGGCAACCCGCTGGCACCGATCGACCTGAGCAATGCCGTGCGCACCGGCCACCAGTTCCTTGCCGACATCGCCCACAGCGCCGTGCCGGTGTTCAGCGGCGGCGTGCTGGCGCCGGATGCCGGCGATGCGATTGGCAACGCCGTGCCGTTCAACCCGCAGACCGGTGCCAACACCGCCTACGACAACGAACTGCTCGACGCCCACTACATCGCCGGTGACGGCCGGGTCAACGAGAACATCGGCCTGACCGCCGTGCATGCGATCTTCCACGCCGAGCACAACCGGCTGGTGGCGCAGACCAAGGACACCGTGCTCGACTCCCACGATGTGGCCTTCATCAACGAGTGGCTGCTCGACCCGGTGGCGGCGTTGCCTGCCACCCAGGCCGAGATCGACGCGCTGGTATGGAACGGCGAGCGGCTGTTCCAGGCCGCCAAGTTCGGCACCGAGATGCAGTACCAGCACCTGGTGTTCGAGGAGTTCGCCCGCACCATCCAGCCGCGGGTCGACCTGTTCTTCGCCCCGACCCAGGTGTATGACGTCGACCTCGATGCCTCGATCGTCGCCGAGTTCGCGCACACCGTGTACCGCTTCGGCCACTCGATGCTGACCGAAACGGTCGACCGCTTCGACGTCGACTTCAAGGTGATCGGCGACCCGGCCAGCGCCAACCCCGACCAGCAGATGGGCCTGATCGCGGCGTTCCTCAACCCGCTGGCCTATGCCGCCAGTGGCGTGACACCCGAAGAGGCGACCAGTGCCATCGTGCGCGGGGTGACCCGCCAGGCCGGCAACGAGATCGACGAGTTCGTCACCGAGGCGCTGCGCAACAACCTGCTGGGCCTGCCGCTGGACCTGCCGGCGATCAACATCGCCCGGGGCCGCGATGTCGGCATCCCGTCGCTCAACGCCCTGCGCCGCGACATCTATGGCCAGACCGGTGACACTCAGCTCAAGCCGTACACCAGCTGGGTCGACCTGGTGCAGCACCTCAAGCACCCGGAATCGCTGATCAACTTCATCGCCGCCTATGGCACCCACGCCAGCATCACCGCAGCCACCACCCTCGAGGGCAAGCGTGACGCCGCCATGGCCCTGGTGTTCGGTGGCAGTGGTGCGCCCAGCGACCGCCTGGACTTCCTCAACGGCAGCGGTGACTGGGCCAACGTGACCAAGGCCGGCAAGGATGGCGTGCTGGGCACCGCCGACGACCTCAAGGGGGTGACCATCACCGGGGTGGATGCCATCGACCTGTGGATCGGCGGCCTGGCCGAAGCGAAGACGCCGTTCGGCGGCATGCTCGGCAGCACCTTCAACTTCGTGTTCGAGAACCAGCTGGAGAAACTGCAGGACGGTGACCGCTTCTATTACCTGGAACGCACCGCCGGCCTGTCGATGAACGCCGAGCTGGAAAGCAACTCGTTCGCCAAGCTGATCATGGCCAACACCTCGGCTACTCACCTGCCGGGCCTGGTGTTCTCCGACCCTGGCTTCTACCTGGAAGTGGACCGCTCCAAGCAGTACAACGACGGCCTGGGCAACGCCGACCCGCTGGACGATAACGGCCATCAGGTGGTGTTCCGCGACAACCCGCTGACCGCCGGCCCCGACGGCAACTACATCCGCTACACCGGTGACGAGCACATCGTGCTCGGCGGCACCAACGGCGATGACATCCTCATCGCCAGCGAGGGCGACGACACGGTGTGGGGCGATGCCGGCAACGACCGGATCGACGGTGGCGACGGCAACGACCAGCTGCGCGGTGGTGCCGGTGACGACATCATCAGCGACACCGGCGGCGACGATAACATCCAGGGCGGCGACGGCAACGATGTGCTGCACGGCGGCAACGGCATCAACCTGATCATCGGCGGCTTCGGCAACGACTTCATCGTCACCGGCGAGGATGCCAGTGAAGCCATCGGCGGCCAGGGCAACGACTTCATCCTGGGCAGCAAGGCCAACGAGCAGGACATGGGCAACGAAGGCGACGACTGGATCGAGAAGGGCACCTCGGACGGGGCGCCCGGCGACAACTTCGACCCGCTCGGCAACGACCCGATCATCGGCAACGACGTGTTCATCGGCGGCAACGAGAACGACAAGTTCAACGGTGAAGGCGGCGACGACATCATGGTTGGCAGCCTTGGCTTCGGCGACCGCTACATCGGCGGCTCAGGCTATGACTGGGCGACCTTCAAGGACCTGGCTCAGGGCGTTTCCATCGACTACAGCGACCGCTTCTTCGATGTGCCGCTGGTGCCGGGCTCGGGCGCTTCGGCGCTGGTGCGCTTCGACATCATGGAAGGCCTGTCGGGCTCGGTCCATGGCGACTTCCTGCGCGGCGACAACGAGGATGCCACCTCGCTGCCCACCGCCGGGGCCACCGGCAGCGTGCTGACCAACATCGGCCTGATCAACGGCCTGGTCGACCTGCTGGCGGCCGGCGCGACCTTCTATGATGGCGGCAACATCATCCTGGGCGGCAGCGGCAGCGACCTGATCGAGGGTCGCGGCGGCGACGACATCCTCGACGGTGACAAGTGGCTGAACGTACGCATCAGCGTGCGCGCCAACCACGACGGAACCGGCCCGGAAATCGCCACCTTCGACAGCATGGAGCCGATGGTGCCGCTGATGCTCAACGGCACCTACAACCCCGGGCAGCTGGTGATCGTGCGGGAGATCCTCAGTGGCGACAACAGCTACGACACCGCGGTGTTCAGCGGCATCGCCACCGACTACCGCATCAGCATCGAGGGCGACACGGTCATCGTCACCGATACCGTGGTGGGCCGTGACGGCGTGGACCGCCTGACCGGCATCGAACGCCTGCAGTTTGCCGACAGCGCCCAGGCCTCGGGTGTGGGGACCGCCGTCAACAATGGCCCTGCGGGCCACCTGGCGATCCTCGATGACGCCAGCGGCGCGCGGGCCGATGCGCCGGTGGCCGGCCAGTTGCTGCGGGTGAGCAACCGTGGCGTGCACGACGCCGACAACGTCGGCGCAGGCAACGCCAGCGGCGCGGTGACTGGGCCGGTGGCCTACTACTGGCAGGTCGAGACCATCCCCGGCACCGGTGTCTATGAAGACATCACCTTTGTCGCCGCCGGCGAAGTGTCGCGGGCGACCGGCAGCACCTACCGGGTGGCGGACGATGTGGCGGGGCTGAACATCCGCGTGCGGGCGGTGTACCAGGACGCCAAGGGCACGCTGGAAATCGTCGACTCCTCGGCCAACAGCGCCCCCAGCGCAGGGCCGACCGTGACCGGGCTGGCGGCGCAGAATCAGGTGCTCACCGCGAACCTTGCGGCCATCGTCGACGCCGATGGCCTGAGCAACCCGCAGTTCAGCGTGCAGTGGCAGTCGAACGTGGGCGTGGGCTGGGTGAACATCGCCGGCGCCACCGGCACCAGCTTCACCCTTGGCCAGGCCCAGGTCGGCCAGCAGATACGCGTGCTGGTGCATTACGTGGATGACTTCGGCGTGGCCGAGGTGGCGACCTCCGACCCGACGCTGCCGGTGCTCAACGTCAACGACGCGCCAACCGGCGCGGTGCTGATCAGCGACACCACGCCGGACCAGGGCCAGACCCTGACCGCGCTGACCGGCAGCATCGCCGACCTCGACGGCCTGGGCGCCTTCAGCTTCCAGTGGCAGCAGGGGCTGGGCGGCAACTTCAACGACATCGCCGGCGCCACGACGGCCAGCTTCACCCCGGGCCTGGCCCAGGGCAATCAGCAACTGCGGGTGATCGTGCGCTACACCGACGGCTTCGGCAAACAGGAGGTGGTGACCTCGGCGGCCACGGCAGCGGTGGCGGTGATACCGGGCATCGTGCTGCAAGGCACCAACGCGGCCAACACCCTCAACGGCACGGTGGGCAACGATGTGCTGCTGGGCCTGGGCGGCAACGACACGCTCAATGGCCTGGCCGGGTTCGACCAGTTGTTCGGCGGTGTCGGTAACGATACGCTTAACGGCGGCGACGGTGACGACGTGCTCAATGGCGAGGACGGCAACGATGTCCTCAACGGCGGGCTTGGCGCCGACACCATGAACGGCGGTGCCGGCAACGACACCTTCGTGGTCGACAACCTCGGCGACAGCGTCACCGAAGCGGCCGGCGGCGGTGTCGACCTGGTGCAGACCAGCCTGGCCAGCTACCTGTTGGGCAACGAGATCGAGAACCTGACCTACACCGGCAGCGCCAACTTCACCGGTACCGGCAACGCGCAGGCCAACACCATCACTGGCGGCAGCGGCAACGACACGCTCAATGGCGGTGCGGGTGATGACCGGCTGGTGGGCGGCGCCGGCAACGATACCTACGTGATCGATGCCGGCAACGATGTGGTGGTCGAGGCCGCCGGCGGTGGTATCGATACCGTGCGCACCTCGCTGGCCAGCTACGCGCTGACCGCCAACGTCGAGAACCTGACCTACACCGGCGTGGGCAACTTCATAGGCTTGGGCAACGACCTCGCCAACGTCATCAGCGGCGGTGCCGGCAACGACACCCTCACTGGTGCCGGTGGCGACGATACCCTCAACGGCAACGCCGGCAACGACACGCTCAATGGCGACGCCGGCAACGACCAGCTGTTCGGCGGCCTCGGCAACGACACCCTCAACGGCGGTGGCAACAATGACACCCTCGATGGCGGTGCCGGCGACGATGCGCTAAACGGCGGCAATGGCGATGACACCTTGCTGGGTGGGGTGGGCAACGACAACCTCGATGGCGGCGTGGGTGTCGACCGGCTGGAGGGCGGTGACGGCAACGACACCGTGCTCGGTGGTGGCGGTAACGACACCTTGCTGGGCGGGGCCGGCGATGACTTCATCGATGGCGGCGCGGGCAACGACACGGTCACCGGCGGGGCCGGCAACGACTCGCTGGTGGCGCTCGACGGCAACGATGTCTTCGTGTTCGCCGCAGGCTTCGGCACCGACCAGGTGTTCGGCTTCGATGCCGCCCCGGCAGGCGGCCAGGACCGGCTGGACATCTCGGCGATGAACATCACGGCGGCGACCTTTGCCGCCAACGTGACCATCGCCGATGTGGGGGCCGATACCCTGGTCAGCTTCGCCGGTGCCACCGACACCATCCGCCTGGTGGGGGTAGGGGATGCGACCAGTGTGACGGCGGCGGACTTCCTGCTGACGTGAGAAGGCGCGGGAGAACAGGGATGTACTCCTGAACGACTTGGGCTGCTGCGCAGCCCATCGCCGGCAAGCCGGCTCCCACAGGTACAGCGCATGTCTTGAGATCGGCGCTTGTGGGAGCCGGCTTGCCGGCGATGGGCCGCACGGCGGCCCTACTGCAGGTTGTGGTATCAGGCAAACGCCCCTTCGATGAACGCCTCCAACGCCTGCGCCTCGATGATCTCGATGGAAAAATGCCCAAAGCGCTTGGGCAACCAGATGATCCGCGCCCCGGCCGGCGATTGCAGGTCACTGCGTGCCAGCGGCTGGCCGTTTTCGTTCTCTGGCTGTACGCCGTTGGCCAGCAACTGGTCGTAGGCCACTTCGATGTCCGGCGTCGAGTAGCAATGGCGGTAGATCATGCCTTCGACGTGCTCGTCCAGCAGCACCTTGAGGTTGCCCGCCAGCGGTTGCACCAGCATGAACCGCTCCTGGCCCATGCGGGCGATGGCGTAGCGCACGTGCAGGCCGCCGCGTTCCCACACCTGGGTGGTGGAAATCTCGGCGCCGAGGATTTGCTGATAGTAGGCGCAGGCTGGTTCGAGCTGGTTGACCAGTACATCCACGTGGCTGAACGTGAGTTGCATCGTGACACTCCCCTGGCTGAGGGGGTGGAGCATAACCCAGCCTATGGGTTCAATGGCGGACCAGGTACGCGCCCAATGGCACCCGGCCTTTGAGTTTCTTGCATTTCACCGGTGCGGGTTGATGGCCTGGCGGGCGGTCGGGGAACCAGATGCGGCATTTGCCGGGAGGTGGGCGAAAACCTCGCGGTATCTCGTTCGGCTCGCTGCCCAGAGCGGCAACAGGTTGCAGCGGTGGCGCGGGTGGCCTCGCGGCGATAGCGTCCTGCACGGGAACCGTCACCGCCCTGGTTGGCACAACGCCTGTGCGCTGGGCGGTCTGTGCCGCTGCGATCAATTGCAGGTTGCGGTTGCGCAACGCCTGGTTGGCGCCTACCCGCAGGTTGGAGCGGGCCGCCAGGGTTTCGGCCTGCTGGAACTGGCCCTGTTGGAGACGTAATACCCCGAGGTAGTGCAGGGTGGCGGGATTGTTCGGCTGGATTTGCAGGGCACGCTCCAGGGTTGCTGCCGCCTGATCCGGATGGCCATCGGCGTACTGCTGCGAGGCGGTTTCGATCAGTTGGGTAGAGGCGTTGTTGCTTCTGGCGGTGGCGGAGCGGTCGCTGGCCAGGGTGTAGGGCGATGTTGTTGCACTGAGCAATAGCAGCAAGGTCGACAGCGTGCGGGGGCTTGGCATCAGGGATGGTCTAAACAAGGGGCAGGCTGCCGGTTGGGGTAGGGACTGGGCAGGCAGACTGGGCTGTCTGACCGGTTGGATACAGAGACCTTATAGACAGTGCGGGAAGGATGAAGTTCGGGCTTGCAAGGGTCGTTCAGGTGGGTTTGCGATTGGCTGCTTTCGACTGTGAATGGCCGATAGCACAGGCTTAATCGAGTGCATTGTTCCTGTGAGCCAATCTGCGTCTTTCGGTCCGAAATGAGTTAGGGTGCTTGAGTCAGCAGGCTTAAACGCCACCCATTAGGACGTGGATCAAATAAATGTCAGTAGACCCTTTCCGTATACCTACAGACGCCGATATCGCAGAAGCTGAACGCGTACTCAAGTTTCGCTTTCCAGATCAATATGTCCGCTTCTTGAAGGAAGGTAGTAACGTCGAAAATGCCGTGCTGGATGCAGCGTTGATAGTGAGAGGCTGTAGCTACTTGGATATATTCGAAATCTCAGCGTTTGCTTGGGACCACGCAGGTGTACCACGTGATTGGCTACCTTTCATTGAAGACAATGGTGACTACTTTCTAATTTCAGAATCTGGCGCTGTTCGATACTGGTCGCATAATGGAAGCACAGATGAGCATTGGCCTTCATTCTCTGCATGGTTTCAACAAGTCTGCATAGAATGCCGGTAGCAATGATATTTCGCTGTGTCTTGTTTTTACCCTTTGCTGTCCTGGGCGAAAGGCAGCTTTGGGTCGAAGGCAGCCCGTGACGAGTGTCTACCTCCGACCCGTAGCTGACAGTCATGCCAGAGGTGATCTCTGTGGGAGCGGGTTTATCGAGGCGTCGAACCGCCGCGAACACGGGCGAAGCCTGTGCCACCCTCCGCGTCGCCTGCTTCGCGGGTAAACCCGCTCCCACAAGGTTCGCGCCAGCCTCGAAAAATGAGCATGAGCAGCACCATCGCAATGGCAGCTTTGGGTCGAATGCAGCCATTCACGACCGGCAGCCAACGACCCAAAGCTGCCGGTGAGCCCAACAGTAGTTTTCGTGGGCGCGGGCTTGCCCCGCGAACACGGGCGTAGCCCGTGCCAGGCTGCTCCTTTTCATGGGCCGGCCTCTTCGCGGGGCAAGCCCGCTCCCACAGAATCACTGCCAGCTTCACCCTCACCCTCACCCTCACCCTCAGCCGTGCAGCAGCCCAGAGCAGGGCTTAGTCCCCCATCACTTCACCCAGCGCCTGCTCAAGAGTGCTGACCGTGCGCTCGATATTATTCAGTTTTTCGAGCCCGAACAGGCCGATACGGAAGGTCTGGAAGTCGGCCGGTTCGTCACATTGCAACGGCACGCCGGCAGCTATCTGCAGGCCGTGCGCAGCAAACTTCTTACCGCTCTTGATATCGGCATCATCGGTGTAGCTCACCACCACACCCGGGGCCTGAAACCCGGCCGCAGCCACGCTTTTGATGCCTTTGCCGGTCAACATGGCACGTACCCGATCGCCCAGTGCCCACTGTTCGTCGCGGAGCTTGTCGAAACCGCTGGCTTGCATCTCGTTCATCACCTCGTTGAATCGCGCCAGCGCATCGCTGGGCATGGTCGCATGGTAGGCATGCCCGCCCTGTTCGTAGGCCTGCATGATCTGCAGCCACTTTTTCAGGTCGCAGGCAAAGCTGCTGCTTTGCGTGTGCTCGATGCGCTCGAGGGCCAAAGCACTGAGCATCACCAGGGCGCAGCACGGGGAGGCGCTCCAGCCTTTCTGCGGTGCGCTGATCAGCAGGTCGACGGCGCACTTGTGCATATCGACCCAAAGCGTGCCTGAGGCGATGCAGTCCAGCACGAACAGGCCGCCCACCGCATGCACGGCGTCGCCGACGGCCCGCAGATAATCGTCGGGCAGGATGATCCCGGATGAGGTTTCAACGTGGGGGGCAAAGACAATCTGCGGCTTGTGCGTCTCGATGGCCGCCAGCACTTCGTCCAGCGGTGGGGGCGCGTAGGCAGCCTGGCGGCCCGTGTCGACCGGCCGGGCTTTGAGCACCGTGGTGGCCGCCGGGATGTTGCCCATTTCAAGGATCTGGCTCCAGCGATAACTGAACCAGCCGTTGCGGATCACCAGGCATTGCTGGCCGGTGGCGAACTGCCGCGCTACCGATTCCATGCCGAAGGTACCGCTGCCCGGCACTATCGCAACAGCCTGGGCGTTATAGACCTGCTTCAGGGTCTTGGAGATGTTCCTCATCACCCCTTGAAACGTCTGCGACATGTGATTGAGCGAGCGGTCGGTATAGACCACCGAGTACTCGACCAGCCCCTGAGGATCAACACTGGGATAAAGCTTCGACATGCGGTGACTCCTTTACCAGAGATGTCATTGGTATGGACCCGGTACCAAGCCCTGGCAAATGACAAGATTGATTAGTGCTGGACGTTCAAGTTAGCAGTCTGGCAGCTCAGATTCCTGTGGGGGCGCGAATCACCAGGCTGTCTTTCTTGTAGCCAGGTGATTGTTCAAGAAAAGCCGTGATCAGCGACGCAACGTGCTGCTGAATAGCATCCCGCGCACGGCCGTTCTCGCCATCCCGGCAAATGACGCCATCCCCCGGTACTTCTGCCTCGAGCACTGACTGCGCGCCTGGTTTGCAGATCGACATGAAGGTGAAATGGCTGGCGTCGCTGATCTCGACGTAACGACTGGACGCCGCAGGCAGGCGTTTGGCCAGGTTGGCCGACTCCAGTTCAGCGGGAAGTTCACGCGACGGTACGCCCGCTGCGATCACCAGGGCGGGTATCGGCAGGGCGGCCAGGCTTTTATCGGTCAGCCCCCGGGAGAGGCCCAGGTCCAGAGTGACCACGGCCGTGACGCGTTGGTCGCGCCAATCGGCGCCCAACGCAGCCTTGGACTCTGTGGAGCCTGCAGGTTTCATCTTTGCGTAAACGGTGCAACTGGCTAACTCTGGATGGGTGTTGCAGTCCTGTTCGAAGCGCTCTGGGTCGAAGCGCGCCCCGGCGATCTCCAGGGCGGTCCAGCCGCCGAGCGAGTGGCCCACGGCTGCAATTCGGCCATCGGCGACCGCACCGAATTGTTCAGGTTGAGCGACGACTGCATCGATGGCCCGACCCAGATCAAGAGGGCGCTGCCATAACTGCGCCGCTGCCTGCGGGCTGCGGTCATGGGTCGTGCTGCCAGGGTGATTGACTGCGGCGACGATATAGCCTTTGCGAGCCAGGGCACTGGCCAGCCAGACCTGATTGCGCCAGTTGCCCTGGTAGCCATGGGACAACACCACCAACGGATGTTTACCGGCAGCAGGCGGCGCGTCAGGCATGGCAGACGCACCGACAAACACCGGATTGTCGCCGATCAGTTGCGTGGCGGTGGTCGCTGTGCTTGGGTACCAGACAACCATCTCCAGTGGGCGGGCATTGTGCGGATCCGCCAGCGTGGACGATCTCCAGCCGACGGAATGCTCGTCGGCCAATGCACTGGTCGTCAGCCAAGCCAACAACAATGCGCTGATAGCTGCTTTCAATGTCTTCTCTTCCTTGATTGGACGTGTGCGTGGCACTTGGGCCTGGTGTCGGGCGCTTTCACCTTCCATGGGCACCCAGGATGGGCATTAAAGCCCAGAGCCCTCTCATCGATCTAGGGTCTGTGTGAAAAGTCTTGAGACGAAGGTCAGGCAAGGCGAAAACAGCCGAGGAAGCGGAGTTTACGGGTTGTAAATGAGCATTCCGAGGCTGTTTTCAACGCAGCATCACCGAGTATCAAGGCTTTTCACACAGAGCCTAGGGTGCAGTGACTGTTTCTGCGAGTACTTCGTTCAACAAGCCTGGAATCCAGCTGACGTCCCGGCACGTTTGAAGACTCAGACGGTGTGCGGTATTCCCGGCACTGTAAAGGTGCACCGCATTATTGGTTTCAATGGCGGAGGTGTCGAAGCGGCCTTTATCGTCGATCACCGTCCATGCGCCGCTTTTCTCGAAGATCAACCGAGCCACGGGCGCAGCTTGCCCGATTTTCCAGATATTCACTGCGCCTGAACTGGAAAGCCCGGCGAACAAGTTATCGTTGAGCGCTGTGATGGTTCCGACTGCGCCGTCCGCCTTGTAATCGATGTGGGCGTGGGCTGGCAAAGCCACTTTTGCGGCGTGAGGCGTTGGTAGTGACGTCACGTGCACCGTCGCGCCATCGGCATAAATGAGCGACTGCCCATCGGCGGAAAAGGCGAAGCCATCGCCCAGTGCTCTTTCACGTGTGATTGTTTTTACCAACCTGTTTTTACGCCAGTCCCAGACTTCAATGTTCGGGTCGCGGGTGAAGGCGATCCATGGATGAGTCGGGGAAAATTCAATCATGGTCGTGACGTCGGGAATGACTGTCTTGAAGGTGCTTTTTCCGGTGCGGGCATCGAAAACCTGCAAATCAGGTGGCTGGAATCGAGCAATGGATTGTTGATCTGCGCTGATTGCCATGGCTGAAACAGCGCCGCGCAATGACAGCGTCTTCTTGGCGGCACCTGTGAAATCCACTTCGTAGAGCGTGGTGTTGGTGGAAAGCAGAACGCTGTTCAGTTCGGACGCGGTTGCATTTTCCCCGATAGTGTCGGACCACGCCTCCACGGCCGTTTTGATTCGCTCAAGGTCCTCTTCTGTGACAGACGCCATCAGCAATCCTGAGCTTTCGCCCAAGGTCGCGACTGACAAGCCTTTGCTGTTCGCGGGTAGACGCACTGGTTCATCCGTGCCGTTTTGGTTTCCGAAAGACCAGTTCCCGTCAGACCGTTCGTAAATACGCAGGGTGGTATCGGGTGCCATCCACGCCGCATGGGTCGCAACTACGTCGACGGGCTTGCTGAACGGGGTGATCTTGCGTTCTTTGATGCTGAGTGAGTAATCGAATTTCTGGCCACTCAGGAAGAGCCGGCCCGGTGGCTGGGGAACAAGCGAAGGAATCTGCAGGCGGCCCTGGACGCGCTGTGCAACGGCGCCGTCTTTACTCACCGAGGCGATCTCGAGTCCCTCATTTCCCGGCATCCGCAGCAGGCGAGGGCTACCATCTTCTCCAAGGGCAAGGATTTCTTTCGATAGTGTTTCATTGATGACTTTGCCGGCCTGAACATCAACGACAAACGAATGCAACTCACCCAATTGCGAAATGACGAGGAATCGCCCCTGCTCACTGAGCGTGAAGCGTGGGAATGCAAAGGGGGCAAGTTTTACGCGATGGGTTTCTTCACCGCTGCGTGCATTGACGATGTGAAGATAGCCCGCTTCATCCATCCATGCGCCGACACTGCCTGACCGGTCCAGTATCACGGAATCCTGCGGCGTGACACTCAATTCGGTGCGCCACAACACAGCATTGTCTTGTGCGCTCACCATGAGCAGGGCGTAGTTCGTGGTGGTTACTTCATTACCGCTCAGTACGTCCTCCACGCCTGGGGGCTGCTCTGCAATCATGGTTTTTGTGAGGACCAACGCCTGGTTGTGCAGTGTGGCCGAGGCTATCAGTGTTGTCCCGGACAGGGTTTCAAACTTACCGGAGGGTTCCAGATTTTTCGAAAACCATTCTATCGTTCCGCGCGGCACGGCAAACTGGGTCAGCGCGGCGCCGCCATTGACGGGGCAGTCGAAGCCCAGTATCGGAGAGAGCCCGGCTGCGCCAGGTTTGGTCACGACTTCGCCCGTGTCCGGATTGAGCAGCCGCAGTGTGCCTGAGTCGCTGCCCGCCACCAGAAGCCGGCTCTTATCGATGAAACACAATTGCTGCAGGCGCTCCTGCGGGAACGACCAGCGCCGAACAGCGTCACCTGTGGCCAGGTCTCTCACAGTAATATCCATGACCGCGCCATAACCGTCGTCAGCGTCGGTGGCCAGCAGGGTGCTGTCTGTTGAAATGGCAAGGTGCCCGCCCAAGGTGCCGGGCTCTTCTACCAGCAACGGGTTTTTGCATGCTGAATCTTGTGCAGAAACGTCGAGCGAGAGGCATGCGCCACAGGCGATAAATAAAGCGATGTGTAGCAATGGCCGGCGGCGGGGACACTGGGGGGGGAGCCAAAAGTCTTTCCACCACGCAAGCCTGATATTCATGACCCTCTCCAACCCTGTTGCTCGTTTCAGCGTGGCGTTGCGATCTGCGCTCAAGTGCTCGACGCAGTAAGGTCAAGGACTGAATGTGTTCCTTGTCGGGAGGTCAGTGCAGAGCGCTACCAACTTAAGAGGTTAGGTGAGCGGGTCACAGGGTCAACTGATTCAATTGAAATAACACGGCTTGAATCGAGTGCGTTCAGGTGAGCCGAGAGTAGCCCCGTACAGACGACCAGACGAGGCTACGTGTCCGTTGGTATTGGTACGGTCAGCCGGGCTGGGCCGCCAGGCTGTTGCTGACATTACGCCCCAGCACCAGCACCGTGACGAGTCCGCAGCCCACCAGCGCCGTGGCCAGGCTCAACAGCACCGAGCTGCCCAACTGGTCGACGATCCGCCCGCCAAAGAACGAGCCCAGCGCGATGATCACCTGGAACATGGCGACGAACAGCGGCATGCCGCGTTCGACATCCTTGGGCGCCACCACGAACATCCAGATGCTGGCGCAGGCCGGGAAAGCGCCGAAGGCGAAGCCCCAGAGCGCGATCAGCATTGCCGCGCCGGTCATGCCGGTGGCGAAGTAGGGGAACAGCGCGGTGCTGATGGCGATCATCAGTGCCACCAGCATCAGCGTATGGCGTACGCTGCGGTTGGCGGCGAAGCCGGCGAACAGGTTGCCCAGCACTCCGGCCACGCCATAGAGCAGCAGCAACGAGCCAATGGTCGGCCCATCGAAGCCGGCACTCTGTTTGAAGAACGGCGCGACATAGGTGTACGCGGCAAAGTGCGCCAGGCCAATCAGCAGTACCGCGATCAAGCCCACCCGTGCCTGTGGGTTGATGAACAGGGCCGGCAGGTCGCTGATGCGGATGGCGCGGTCCGGGTTGAGCCGCGGCAGCAGGAAGACCTGCGCCAGCAGCACCGGCACGCCCACCAGCGCGGTGGCCAGGAAGGTCATGCGCCAGCCCATCAGGCCGCTCAGCCAGGTACCGACGGGCACGCCCAGCACGGTGGCCAGGGTCACACCGACCATGATGATCGAGGTGGCCTGGGCCACGCCCACGCCCTTGGGCGCAAGGCGGCCGCTGAGGGCAATGGCAGTGGCCCAGAAGCCACCGATGCTGATGCCCAGCAACACGCGGCCGAACAGCAGCAGGCTGAAGTCGCTGGCGTAGGCCACGACGGCGTTGGCGATGATCATGACCAGGGTCAGGCCGATCAGCAGGTAGCGGCGGTCCAGGGCGCCGATGCCCACCGACAGCAAGGGGGCGGCGAGGGCGGCCATGATCCCCGGCAGGGTCACCATCAATCCGGCCTGGCCGGCGCTGATGCCGAGGTCGCTGGCGACATCGTTGAGTACGCCCACCGGGAGAAACTCGCTGGTCACCAGGGCGAAGGCGCCCACGGCGACCGAGAGAATCGCCAGCCACTGCTGGCTGACGCTCTGTTGATCATGTTCGGGAAGGCCCTGAGGGGCCTGGCTGGCGCTTGGCATGGTGTTGGGTTCCAAGAGGGAAGGTCGCCTGAAGGCAGGCGCGGGAAGCGGGGAGGCAATTGGGAGGCGATTATAAGAGTCGGTTTCGGCAAGCCGACAGGCGGGGCCTTCGATAGTAATCATCAGTGCAATCGATAAGACACGCCGGGACGCCGTACGCGACCGGGCAATGAGTTGCTATGCTGCCGGCCTCATCGGCAACGACAAGGACGTTTGGAGATGACCGCAACCCTGCGTCAGGCTTCGCCTGGTGATATCGAGCTGCTGTTCGATATCCGCACCAGCGTGAAACAGAATCACCTCTCCCGTGAACAACTGCATGCCATGGGCATCACGGCGGCCACACTCGCTGACGCCATCGGCAGTGGCCCCTGCGCCTGGGTTGCCGAATGGTGCCGGGAGCCTGCCGGATTTGCCATGGTCGATCACGATGAAGGGGAGGTGTTCGCCCTGTTCGTGCGCCCCCAGCACGAAGGCAAGGGCTTGGGGCGCTTGCTGTTGCAGCGGGCGGAACAAGCGCTGTTCCAGCGCCACGAGCGGATCCACCTGACTACCGACGGCAATGAAGTCATTCGGGCGAATGGCTTCTACCGGCGATTGGGGTGGACCTGCGTCGAGGCGGTCGATGACCGGGATGTGCGCTATGAGAAGCGTCGCGTGGAGGGCGGGGTGGGAATGGAGATTCGCCTGACGACGACGCAGGATTGGCAGCGCTTGAAGCAGGTGCGGCTTGCCGCGCTTCTGGATAGCCCAACAGCCTTTGGCGTGAGTTACCAGACTGTCGCCCGCTACAGCGATGAACAGTGGCAGCAACGTGCCTCATCGACGGGCACGGCGTTCTGGTTGGCCGTCCTTGGCGAGGCGCCGCTGGGGATGGTCGGGGCTGCGGTCAGTGACGCCGGGCGCTTCAACCTGATTGGCATGTGGATCGAGCCTACGGCACGGGGCAGTGGCGCTGCGGCCCGCCTGGTCGAGGCGGTCAAGGCCCGTGCCCTGGAACGTGGTCATGACCGTGTCTTTCTCGATGTCGCGCCGGAGAATGCCCGGGCGGTGGGGTTCTATTTGAGGCAGGGCTTTGTCTTCCTCGACGAATGGGAAGCGCTGGAGAGTCATCCGCAGATCAAGGTGCAGACAATGGTCTGGATTGCCGGGTGATGATGCAGGGCTCTGCCTCGGTGAGCGCAAAGCTCGACTTGGTCATACGGCGTACTGCGCGACCCCATGGCCGAACGACCAGTTCTCCTTGCGCACCTCGACCAGGTTGATGAACACATCCTCCATGCGCACCCCCGCCTGCTGGTTGAGCCCTTCGGCAATGGCCAGGTACAGCGCCTGCTTCTGCTCGACGGTGCGGCCTTCACTGAGGGTGATTTGGATGAACACCTGGCAGTCCGAGCGCTGGATGCCCAGGTATTGCGGGTCGTTCACCAGGCGGTCATGGTCATGCTCGGTCAGGACCTGGAAATTATCGTGGTCGGGGACGTTGATGGTGCGCTTCATGCTGGCATAAACGACCTCGCCGATTTTGCGCACATGGTTGCGGTCGGGGTGCCTTTTGATATCGATACGGACCAGAGGCATGGTGGGCTCCTTGCGAAGGATCATGGAAGAGCGAGGGCCGCCAGCGCGAGAGAGGGCGGCGCAAGGGCCCTCAGTCGGTGGGATAAATGTTCCAGGAAACGCTGTATTCAAGGGGGGCGGTAGCGGTCTTGTCTTTTTTCCTCGAACTGAGCGACAAGCTCGCTTCGCTGTAACCGGTCAGGTTTTCGAACGTCAAGCGGCGCTTGGGAGGATCGGGTTTTTCATCCGAGGTGATCTTGACGCCCTTGGCGTCACACAGCTTTTTAAAATCACCAGCAGTGGCCTCGTACACCTTGATCGCTTCTTGAAGGCTGTCGCCCGAGTAGAGCGTGACAGCCGCGAATGGGTTGGTTGCCTGCTGGTACAGGGTTACATCCGCAGCCCCGGGGACGGCGATCGTCGAATGGAACACGTTGTCGTTGAACCCTGGGTTTACAGGGGCCGCCGCGATGTCAGCGAAGTTTTTCTTCGCGGCCATACCGATTCGCACCAATGCCGAAGCCATCTGTTCAGGTGCACTCGAACCAAGGTTGTTCCAATTGTTATTGCAGTTTGGCATGGCTACTTTAGTGCCAAGGTAGCTGGCGGATACCAGTGCATTCTTGTCGAAAGGAATCTCCCAGGAAAAGCCTGAACGCTGGTTCGGGTCGTAGGAGGCGAACGTATAGGTCCCTGAAAGGACGCCTTTCGAACGGGGTGGAATCTCAACCGAACTGTAAGCGGCATCCGATATGACGTAGTCCTCATAACGATCGTCTGCACCTTTGGGGTAGCTGCCGGAGAGCACAATCAAGTTGATGGCCACGGTGTACGGTGCGGTATTGGTAATGGTGTAGTTGTACTTCTTGTGGATGCGAAAGTTCTCATCGGTTTCTATGGTGTCATCGCTCACATCCATCCTGGTGTTCATCGCGATTGCGTTGACCGCCGTCTGTGTCGTACGGGTGATCGCGTTGCAAAGTGTCATACTCCAGGCCCGTTCATCGCTGATATCGTTCGGGCCCAGCAGTTTCAGCACGGCGGCCCGTGCCTGTTCGGCGCGTTCGCCCTGTTGATCGGAGGCGGTAATCCAGGTGTGCATGGCACGTATCAGGCCGAACTGCACGGCCAGTGCTCGCTCGCGCTTGTCGAGGTGCCCGGACAAGGTCTTCGAGGCAACATCCTGCTGTTCGGCATGGGCGCCAAGCTGCTTGAACAGACGCGCCGTCGCCAGTAGCTCTTTCCCACCCGCGCCCGTCTTGTCAGACAGCGAGACCCCCATGATCTGGGTTTCAAGCGTCGCCGTGGCCGACAGCATATCTGCCTGGCATTCAAAGGCCTTGCGGGACGGGTCGGCAGGGGAAACGTCGGGGATGTCGTGGCTTTGCGCAACATGAACCAGTTCGTGGAGCATCACGAAGCGCAGTGCGGACTGGACCTGGTTCTCTGGCAGGTCGCGGGTGAAGTGTGCAAGGAAGTCCTTGCCGACCAGGATGTTGCCATCGACCCCCGTGGCTATCTGGTTGCCCTCGACCTTTTGCAGTGACGTCGCCGGGATGTGCCAGCGCTGCTCGGCCAGCTGCTTCATTTCGTCGAACACAGCGTCGATGGGCTCGCTGCGCGCGCTAGTCGATACAGCCAGTGCGCAGAGCAGGCAAATGCACTGGACGAGCGCGAATGGTCTTTCAAGGCGCATGGCTCAACCTCTCCCCAGGGCGTGTTGGCGCGGCCAGGCCATAGGCAATGGAGATGACGGCGCAGGCCAGGGCGCACCAAATGACCAGGAATATGACGACCAGCGAAGCAAAGCGGGCGATCAGCGCAGTGGGGGCGTACATGCGCTCGGTGACCCCGGCATAATCGGCCAGCAGCTCGGAGCATGTGGGTGTCTGCGACGCGTCGAATGTCGCCAGGTAGCTCAACAAGTCTGCTGTCGGTGACAGGCCGATCACCAGGCGTACTTCCTGGGTGTATTGGCAGGTCCAAAGCGAGCGCAGGATCATGAACGAGAAGAAGGCCAGCAGGAACAGCCCGCCACTGACAAGGGCCAGGCGAGTCCAGAACGGCCTGGCTTTGCGCTCGCTCGCCCGGTAGGCGAACAGGGTGATGAACCCGGTGATCAGGGCGACCAATACATTGGCGCAGGCCAGCACCGTGCTGTCGAGGTCGGAGACGGATGAGAGCTTGATGGCGAAGCTGAAGTTCGCGCAGAAGGTAACGGCAATCCAGGTTGATACGGCCAGAATCGGCTTCCACAGCGCTTTTACATCCGGCGGCGAGGGGTCAGAAGTTCGAGACATCTATTCTCACCTCCTCGGTGGGTTTGGACGACAGACCGATCAGGAGGTCTCGGCTAAGCAGGAGTGTTTTCCCCTTGTACAGTTGCAGCCGATAGCGCCCGGGCGGCATGGGTAGGGTCGCCTGGTTGGTTTCCGAGGCAAAAGGGAAGCGCGCATGGCTTTTCTGCGTGGCGTCGCGAAAGGGGTTGCAGGTCACTGTGTAACCCGGCTCATCTTTGTCGCCGCGAATGGTGACGACGCTGACCGTTACCAGCATCGGCCTGTCGAAGGGGGAGAAGCCGGAGGTGCTGAACAGGAACTGGCGTTTCAGCTCGGCGTCCTGTCGGACCGCGCTCATGACTTCAATGGCGTCTTTGCGGTCGTGGGCACCAAGCGCACGGGAAAGCTGCTCTCGATAGGCCTCTATCGATGCATTGAACGCTGTGGGAAGGGGGGCCTCACGGCCATTGAACTCTTTGACGATCGCGTCAAAGGCGCTTGAGGTCTTGTCGATTTCGGCCTGAAGCGCGTCGTTGTCCGCGCTGTTCTGGTCTGACAATTGAGCCAGCAACGGATAGAGCGAAGCGAACGCTTCTGTGCCGAAACTGGAAGCGTGGCCAATAGGGATGCAGAGAAATGCATAGAGCACTGCCATGGCAAACGAACGGGCTATGCCGCTTCGTGTTGGTGTGTGTCCTGTAGGCACTTTTACTCCTCCACTGGTCAGGGAGCAGTCATGCGTCTTCTCAGCGTAGGCGAGCCGGTCTTGCCGTCAACTGGTGCCCGGGGGCTCCCCGCTGTACGCAACAGGCTGTCGGCCTGGGCCAGGGCAGGTGGCAGGCCGGCGCTTCTGGCGTATCATCCGCGCCCGCAACCGGAGCAGCCCATGGCCAAAGACATCGACAACCCCTGCGTCTCGCTGTGCCAGCTCAACAGCGAGCTGTGCGTAAGCTGTGGCCGCACCCGCGAAGAAATCCGCAAATGGCGCGGCATGAAGCGCCCGGAGAAGATGGCGACGGTGCAGCGCGCCGCCACCCGGATGAAGGCCATCGTCAAGAAAAACGCTAAACGCCAGGCAAACGAATAGCGCCGCGTTCAGAAGCTTTCCAGGCCCGCCTCGATGCCGGCCTGCTGCGCCAGTTCGATCATGCTGTCGACCTGGTCGGCCGCGACGATGCAGCCCACGTACTCGTCGCCGCCGGTGTCCAGTTGCAGGAAGCGTTTGCCCTGGCCGGCCAGCCAATGGTCAAAGCCGCTTAGTACCTGGGCCATGGTCTGAGTGCCGTTGTGTTCATAGACATAGTCCTCGGTGATACCGCTGGCCTTGACCAGGTGAGGGGCCAAGTACTCGAAACTGTCGAAACCGTTCCAGTCCACGGCCAGCAGCGCCCGCTGTTCAAGCGGCAAGGCCTTGTCCGGGGCCAGCAGGGCCAGGCTCAGCGCGCTGGCCGGCTCCTCGCCCTGGCCGTAAATGCGTAGCACCCGCCTGACCAGCCGGGCGCGCTCCTGCTCGGGCAGGTGCGCCAGCAGGGCTTGGGTGAAGGCCTTGAGGCCTGGGCGGTAGGGGTGCAGCTCGCGCATGATCGCCGCGTCGCTGAGCGTCGGCTCATCCGGTGGCGGCTGGGTGAAACGGCCGCCGAACAAACGGTCGAAAAGTCCCATTCTGTGTCCTGTGCGCTCCATTGACGGGCTCAACAGAGCATAGCCACTACCATGCACCAAGGCAGGCGCCGGTACTTTCACAGGAATAATTGGCCCGAAACAAACTGTGGGAGCGGCGAACCGCCGCTCCCACAGTTTGTTTCGGGCCAGTTATGCCTGGGCCATCACCGCTGTCCGCCTTGTTGGCATGGCATGAAGTCGCGGTCATCTCTCAATCAGTCGACAGCGGGTTCCCGGCCAGTGCCTGGTTGACCGCCAGCCAGCCATTGACCGCCGCTTCCCCGGCCTCGGCAAACACCCGCTCCAGCAGCTTCACCTGCTCACGGCGCAGGGCATGCTCCAGGCGCGCGCCTTCTTCGGTCAACTGCAACAGGCGCATGCGCTTGTCGGCCTCGGACGGCAGGCTGTCCACCAAACGCATTTCCATCAGCTGGCGCAGCGGCATGTTCAACGCCTGCTTGCTCACCCCGAGCACGGCCAGCAGTTCCTTGACGCTCAGGTTCGGGTAACGGGCGATGAAAAACACGATCCGCTGGTGCACCCGGCCCAGGCCCCGGCGTTCGAGCATTTCGTCAGCCTTGGCGGTGAACGCCTGGTAGCCGAAGAAGAACGCCTCCATGGCTTGTTGCTGTGAAGTTGGGTTCTTAAGGTCAATCATGTTGACTTATCCGTGAAGGTCGTCGTAATTTCGGTCAAGCAGTTTGACTTATTTCCTCCACGCCCCGCTACCGGTGATCCCATGGCCTTTTCTGAACGTGTCACGCGCTTAAAGAGTTCCCTGATCCGTGAAATCCTAGCCGCGGCCCAGCGCCCGGAGGTGATGTCGTTCGCCGGCGGCCTGCCGGCCGAGGCCATGTTGCCCAAGGTGGTGTGGGATGAAATGCCGGTCGCCATGGGCCAGTACGGCATGAGCGAGGGCGAGCCGGCCCTGCGCGAGGCCTTGGCGGCCGAGGCGCGGGCGTTGGGTATCGATTGCCAGGCCAGCCAGGTGCTGGTGGTCAGCGGCTCGCAGCAGGCGCTGGACCTGGCGGCCAAGCTGTACCTGGACAAGGGCACCGAAGTGCTGCTGGAAGCCCCGACCTACCTGGCCGCGCTGCAGATCTTCCAGCTCTTCGGCGCCGATTGCCTGGCCGTGCCGATGCAAGCCGACGGGCCGGACCTGGCCGCCTTGCGCCAGCGTCTGCAACAGCATCGCCCGGCGTTCATCTACCTGATCCCGACTTTCCAGAACCCGTCCGGCCTGCGCTACAGCGAGGCCAAGCGCGACGCCGTGGCAGCATTGCTGGACGAGTTCGGCGTCACCTTGATCGAAGACGAGCCTTACCGCGAACTGAGTTTCGACGGTGGCAGCGCCTCACCCATCGTCAGCCGCCTGCGCAAGGCCAGCTGGATCTACACCGGCACCGTGTCGAAAACCCTGCTGCCGGGGTTGCGGGTCGGCTACTTGATTGCCAGCCCTGATCTGTTCCCGTACCTGCTACGGCTCAAACAGGCCGCCGACCTGCACACCAACCGTGTCGGCCAGTGGCAGGTGCTGCAGTGGTTGGGCAGCGAGCAGCATCGGCAGCACCTGGGGACCCTGCGTGACTACTACCGCGAGCGCCGCGATGCGTTCCAGGCCGCGCTGCAAACGCACTTTGCCGACCTTGCCGACTGGCAGCAGCCCGAGGGCGGGCTGTTCTTCTGGCTGACCCTCAAGCAGCCGCTGGATACCCGCACCTTGCTGGCGGCTGCATTGGCGGTGGATGTGGCGTTCATGCCGGGCGAGCCGTTCTTCCCAGAGCCGGACCAGCATCATGGGCATTTGCGGCTGAACTTCAGCCATGTGGCGCCGGGGCAGTTGGAGGAAGGGTTGCGACGCCTGGCGCAGGTGGTGCGCGAGGGGCGGCGGGCGAGGGCGGCTTGAATCTTCGCTGACGCTAATGGTCTCGTGGGAGCGGGCTTGCCCCGCGATAGAGTGTTGCACTTGCCATCAGGCATTTCTCGACCATCCTTCTTCCTGGCGCCTCCCACGCTGCCCAAGGAGATTCACGGATGTTCAAGCATCGCTTCGTCCCCGCCATGCTGCTGGGCGCATTGGCCCTGGCCCTCACGGCGTGCAGCAGCATCGACGCCCGCACCACCGAATACGTCGGTGCGCCGCACCCGGCGCCAACCCTGCCGGGCAACGTGGAGATCCTGCGCAGCGAGCCGACCCGGCCCCATGTGCGCTTGGGCGAGATCGTGGTCGATGCCGGTACCGATGGGGCGGCTTCGGTCAGCGAAATCGAGCAGAAGTTGCGCAGCGAGGCTGCAAGCATTGGTGGCGATGCCGTTGTGGTGGTGTATGACCGCATCCAGCCGGTAGCGGCTTATGTCAGCGGGCCGTTGTGGGACCGCGATATTCGCTCCATCGAGGGGCGCAAGTTGAAGGGCATCGTCATTCGCTATAACCGCTGAATCGGGAGCGCGGACCATGCGCAGGCTGTGGCGAAAGTACCTCGACCTGCTTGAGGCCGACCTGAGCACCAAAGTCTTCGACAACTTCAAGAACTTGCTGGTGTGCGCGTTGCTGTTTGCGGCGGGGACCGAGGCTATTCATGGCAATCAGCAGGTTTTGCTGGGGCTGTGGGTTTCCAGCTTTACCGGGTGGGGGTTGATCCTGGTGTCGGCGTTGTTGTTGCTGCTCAATGTCAGCGATACCTTGCATCGGTTGGCCAAATTGCCTTATCACACGGTGTTGCAGGTGATCTTGTGCGTGCTTTATCTGGTGCTGGCTTCGCGAGTGGTTGAGATTGTGTGGAGTTTTCGGGCGGAGTAAGTCTTGAGTCTGGCGCAGCGTCATCAGCGCGCACCTCTGAATCGAGGTGAACCAACAAGGCGGACCAGGTGATGGCACAGGAAAGACTGGCCCGAAACAAACTGTGGGAGCGGGTTTACCCGCGAAGCGCCGCGCGGGCGGCGCTCGATCTCATAGGCGCTGCAAAAACACCGGCAGGCACCTTGTGGCCCTCACCCAATATTCCGACATGCACTTGGTAGCCATAACCGAGTCCTCATTAATCAGGCCCAGTGCTGTGATGTCCGGTCGCCCGCCGTGGGATCGCATGTGGGCCACCATGTGCAAGCCGAAAGATCTGCAGCGTTCTCAAGATCGAGCTCCGCCCGCGCGGCGCTTCGCGGGTAAACCCGCTCCCACAGTTTGTTTCGGGCCAGTCTTTCCTGTGCCATTACCTGGTCCGCCTTGTTGGTACGACGCGGAATCGCGGTGCGCGCTGACGGCCCCATGTCCTACATGAATGAATCGGATTTTCCCTCTTCTGCGTAGGTCCTTTCCGAAGCATGCTTCCAAGGCTTTTGCGCCATCGAACTGAGGTCTAGTCTCGCCCAGCCGCTGCAAATTCAGCGGCCGGGTCTGCAAGCCCGTGCGGGACAACTAGATCAGCAACACCATCAGTCTTCGGCTTCTGGCACCTGACTGTGCTTTATGGTGGCTGCGTGCGGGTGACCTTCGGGTCAGCCGGGCTTTCTCTAGTTGCCCCGGTCTTGCAGGCCCGTACGTAGCCGCCACCTCTTCACCTGCAAGTGATCGGTGGCGGTCCGATAAGCGCAACTAGAGACTGTCGCCATGCTCAAAATCGTCCCCGACCCACCCCATTCCCCCGATATCCCCCAATACCTCGAAGACACCCTGGTCGAAGCCATGGAGCACGCCCTGTGCGGCCTGGCCGTGGCCCATCAATCCCTCACCTACCTGCCCCGATCACCGGCCACCATCATGCTGATGACCGTGATGCACGAACTCGAAGCCCTGCGCACCCTGATGGATTGCGCGCTGGCCCAGTTGCAGCGCAGGGCACAGCCCAGCGAGCACAGCTTGCACTGAGCGCCTGCACTCAACCCCCAATCGAGGCATTCACATGAAAAACGACTTACCCGAAGGCATCGGCAAACTCGGCTACACCGTCGGCTCGGCCACTTGCATCGCGGGCGTGGGCGAGGGCAAGCGGCTGTTTCGCGTAGAGCCCGGCAACTGCGCCGACCACGCCCTGGAGCAAGCCAGCGAACTGCTGGACAGCGCCCGCCGGGCGTCATTCATCGGCGTGATGGACAACGACCCGGTGCTGGTCTGGGCCGGGTATTTTCTCGGCGACCTGGCCAAGGCCCTGATGGATGACGCACACATGGGCATGCGCAAAGCCCCATGAGCGGACGGCCGGGGGGCCCGTTACCGGTCGCCCGGCGGCATGCCAAGACATTCGCTGCCGAATCCCGGATAATACCCGCCATTTTCCGCCCCGCTTCCTGGTACCCCCTCGCATGGAAATCAAGGTCAATTTTCTCGACAACCTCCGTCTCGAAGCCAAGTTCGACGACTTCACGGTGATCGCCGACCAGCCGATCCGCTACAAAGGCGATGGCTCGGCCCCGGGGCCGTTCGACTATTTCCTGGCGTCCTCGGCGCTGTGCGCGGCGTACTTCGTCAAGCTGTACTGCCAGACCCGCGACATCCCCACCGAGAACATCCGCCTGTCGCAGAACAACATCGTCGACCCGGAGAACCGCTACAACCAGATCTTCAAGATCCAGGTCGAGCTGCCCGAAGACATCAGCGACAAGGACCGCCAGGGCATCCTGCGCTCCATCGACCGCTGCACCGTGAAGAAAGTGGTGCAGACCGGCCCCGAGTTCATCATCGAACAGGTCGACAACCTCGACGCCGACGCCCAGGCGCTGCTGATGCCGGTGTCGGACAGCACCACCTACATCCCCGGCAAGGACCTGCCGCTGGAGCAGACCATCGCCAACATGTCGGCGATCCTCGCCAACCTGGGGATGAAGATCGAGATCGCTTCGTGGCGCAACATCGTGCCTAACGTGTGGTCGCTGCACGTGCGCGACGCGCAGTCGCCGATGTGCTTCACCAACGGCAAGGGCGCCACCAAGGAAGCCGCGCTGGCTTCGGCGCTGGGCGAGTTCATCGAGCGCCTGAACTGCAACTTCTTCTACAACGACCAGTTCTGGGGCGAGGACATCGCCAACGCGCCGTTCGTGCACTACCCCAACGAGCAGTGGTTCAAGCCCGGGCCCAAGGACGCGCTGCCAGAAGAAATCCTCGACCAGCACTGCCTGGCGATCTTCAACCCCGACGGCGAGCTGCGCGGCTCGCACCTGTACGACACCAACTCGGGCAACAAGGAACGCGGCATCTGCTCGCTGCCGTTCGTGCGCCAGTCCGACGCTGAGACGGTGTACTTCCCGTCCAACCTGATCGAAAACCTGTACCTGAGCAACGGTATGAGCGCCGGCAACACCCTGGCCGAAGCCCAGGTGCAGTGCCTGTCGGAGATCTTCGAGCGGGCGGTCAAGCGCGAGATCCTCGAAGACGAGCTGTGCCTGCCGGACGTGCCGCAGGAGGTGCTGGCCAAGTACCCGGGTATCGTCGCCGGTATCCAGGGGCTGGAAGAGCAGGGCTTCCCGGTGCTGGTCAAGGACGCCTCGCTGGGCGGTGAATTCCCGGTGATGTGCGTGACCCTGATGAACCCGCGCACCGGCGGCGTGTTCGCCTCGTTCGGCGCCCACCCAAGCTTCGAAGTGGCGCTGGAGCGCAGCCTCACCGAACTGCTGCAGGGCCGCAGCTTCGAAGGCCTTAACGACCTGCCGCAGCCGACCTTCGACAGCCTGGCAGTGACCGAGCCGAACAACTTCGTCGAGCACTTCATCGACTCCAGTGGCGTGGTGTCGTGGCGCTTCTTCGGCGCCAAGCCCGACTACGAATTCGTCGAGTGGGACTTCAGCGGCCATGGCGAGGACTCCAACGTACAAGAGGCCGACACCTTGTTCGGCATCCTCCAGGACATGGGCAAGGAAGTGTACATGGCCGTCTACGACAACCTCGGCGCCACCGCCTGCCGCATTCTGGTGCCCGGCTACTCGGAGATCTACCCGGTCGAGGACCTGATCTGGGACAACACCAACCGCGCGCTGGGTTTCCGCGCCGACATCCTCAACCTGCACAGCCTAGACAACCGCTCGCTGAAGCTGCTGCTCAAGCGCCTGGACAATGCCGAGGTGGATGACTACACCACCATCACCACGCTGATCGGCGTGGAGTTCGACGACAACACGGTGTGGGGCCAGCTGACCATCCTCGAGCTGAAGCTGCTGATCCAGCTGGCGGTGCAGCGCTTCGAAGAGGCCAAGGAACTGGTGGAAATGTTCCTGCAGTTCAACGACAACACCGTTGAGCGCGGGCTGTTCTACCAGGCGCTGAACGTGGTGCTGGAGGTGGTGCTGGACGACGAGTTGCAGATGGAAGATTACGAGCACAACTTCCGTCGCATGTTCGGCAACGAGCGCATGGACGCGGTGCTGGGCTCGGTGGATGGCAGCGTGCGTTTCCACGGCCTGACCCCGACCAGCATGAAGCTCGAAGGCCTGGACCGCCACCTGCGCCTGGTGGAGAGCTACAAGAAGCTGCATGCGGCGCGGGCGAAGGCGGCTGGGTTGCAGGGCTGATCAGCGAAAGCTGGCGCGATCGCCGGGTTTGGTCTTAGCTGTCCCGGGGCCGGCGGTTCATGCGCCGGCATCCCGAAGGACAGACTAGGACCAAGGAGGTCATGTTGAAAGGCAAATTG
The DNA here is from genome assembly GCF_024749065.1 of Pseudomonas sichuanensis. Taxonomy (NCBI): domain Bacteria; kingdom Pseudomonadati; phylum Pseudomonadota; class Gammaproteobacteria; order Pseudomonadales; family Pseudomonadaceae; genus Pseudomonas; species Pseudomonas sichuanensis. Next base: position 2,354,405 of record NZ_CP087185.1, read on the forward strand.
CTGGCGGCATCGCTGCTGCTGTGGATGTGCTCGATGACGGCGTACGCCGATTGCGCGGTGCTGGGGCCGCAACCGGACCCTTGCGCGGGGCCTGTGCTCGGCCCCACCGAGTGCGTCTGCCCCTGAGGCAAACAAGGAATGTTCGAAAAAGACCAGGAGGTCGAAAATGAAGAAGGTGCTGTTGGCTGTGCTGTTTTCCCTGGGCTTCTCGCTGACCGCCCAGGCCTCGTGCCCGGTGTTCGGGCCGGGTAAGGATCCGTGTGCAGGGCCGGTATTCGGGCCATCTACCTGCCAGTGCCCGTGAGTTTTGCATTGTAGGAATGGGGCTGCTTCGCAGCCCTTTTCTGTTCCTTAAGGGCACCGAAGCAACGCCCCTGCCGACAGTGCTACATCGGTATGCCCTAAATTTTTTTAAACTTCACGATAGCCTTTCCTGGTCGGTCCCTCCATGCATCTCATCCTTCATGGAACCATCTTGCATTCCCATGAAACGCCACCATAGCTCCTGCTATTCAGCCTTGGCAAAACTTGGGATCAATCAACCCTTCGCGAAGTAAAAGCCCAAATGTGGAACAAGACCATTGCCGCAGTAAGGACAACCACAAACCAGAAACCGAAATCAGTTATCGAGTTGTGGGAGAAACGGATGAGCCCATCTCCACCCATTAGTTCAATATAAACACCCCCCATAAATGCATTGAAAAATAGCGAGCCTAAAAATTGCAAAAATCTATCCGGGTTCTTGAAAACAAATTTATTCAGCAGCAAGCTGATTGCGACATCACATATTGCAAAAAGCCCAAGAAGAAGTAAGTTCACTTTCTGTACTCATCCACCCATTGATTAATTGTCAGGCCGGATGTGAGGAACTCGAATAAAAGCCCTCCCTTACCTAATTGTCTTAGTTTTCGTTCTTTGTCAGCATCCATGTATCGATATAGCCGCCATGCATCTCGTCTTGGAACCTTTCGCCACAACGCCCGCCCCGAAAGGAAAAGATCCGCCGTGTAGTACGCGAGATTGCCTTCCTGCTCGCTATACCCCAGGCTCTTGGCTGCATCCTGATAGAGCTCCCTCACAGGCCCGACCACATCGGTTCGACCTTCGTAGAGACCCCGGGCATTTTCGTAAAGGTTGTTACCTCCATGCATGATCAACGGAGCCCCGTGAATCACGCATGTGGAACCAAGACTCCCTATGCAGTTCCCTAACCCCTCAGCAAATTGCGAGGCGCCGCCAGCCATGCCTCCCAACTGGGTAAATATCCGCAACGCTTGCGAATGGAGACTCTTCTTCTCGGCCTGAATCCGCTCAAGCCCTTGCTCCGGGGTGATGCGTCGCTCGTACACATCGTCCATCACCCGCCGCGCGTAATAAGCCAGTTCACGATTGAACTGCATCCGCAACCGCCGATCGCTCAGGTGTTTAGCACTAATCCCACAGCCATAGCTGATCAACCGAGACGCCGCCGCATTCACCTCCCAATACGCCTCATCCAGCCGCTCACCATATTCTTCGTCACGCTGGCTCATAACTCCTCACCCCAGCTGGCGTACCCGGTGGTACCGGCGGCGTGATGAATCCAGCTGATGGCCCGATAGCTGATAAGCAGCCGCTCCTCGGCGTCCTGGTCGGTCAAGAGCACCGCATGCGGCACATCCAGCTCCTGTCCGACGATCACCGCGCCCTCAAGCCTCACGGAGAAGTACTTCTCCCGATGGCCTGCCGGATGAATGCGGTACAGCTGGATATCGCAGTCGAGCACTTCCCGGCTGTCCACGGCCTGGGCCAGCAAGGGCGTGGACTTGTCGATGAGCTTGGTGACCTCAACGGGGTGGTGGATGCCGCGCTGGGTGTTGTCCGGGTTGGAAATGCCGTGGCTGAACGACATCACCATGATCTCGTCCTGGTGCGCGATCTGGCACCTGTTGCCGATGGACGCCTGGGTATTGCAGCCTGACGAAATCAAACCTTGCCGCTTGCCGGTGATGCTCATGTATCCGTTGAAAGCCATGGGCTGCACTCCTTGTGGGGAAAGGATCGCAGCCTACGAAAACGCTCACGGCGTGTATGCCGGACGCTTCTGAAATATCCGGCCTTTGCAGAGCGCTTTGTTTATTGAGCTTGGATGCTACGGGTGATTGGCCGTGGCCGAACAAGCCTCAGCAATCTTGCGCCAGCCACAAATCCTGGGGCCGCTGCGCGCCCCTATCGCGACACAAGGCCGCTCCTACCAGAGGGGGCGTTTATCTGGCCAAGGGCTATGTCGCTCCCCGCCACCGCGCACGTCGCATTCAGACAAGCACGCGTCTTTGCCAATCTGCTCCCGCCACCGGCAAAACCGAATAATTGATCCATCGGTCAACCCTGCACCACGGGCTGGCAGTGGCCAACCGCCGTCGCCCGGCGGGCATGAACGCCCTGCAGGTGTCGTTCTGGCAGAACCTGGTGGTGGCGATCGTCGTGGCGCCGCTTGCCTTCAGCCACCTGGCCACCAGCAGCCTGAGCGCCTCGGACTGGATCAACCTGGCGCTGCTGGGGGTGTTCTGCACCGGGCTTTCGCAGTTCCTGTTCGTCAAGAGCCTGGACGGGCTCCAGGCGCGCACCGCGGGCATGATCATCGCCCTGGAGCCGGTGTACGCCATCGCCTGCGCCTGGTGGCTGTTCGGCGAACAGCCGTCGCTGCGCATGGCGGCGGGCGCGGCGCTGATCGTGCTGGCCACGGTATTCTGCGCCTGGCGCAAGGCACCGAGCCACTGAGCCGGCAACACCCTCTACCTGCCCGGGCGCGCATGGTTTATGGTGCCAGGCTGCAATCTGGAGGGTAACGACATGGACATCGACAAACTGCACGGCCGCCTGGAGTTCCTGCGCCAGGCGGAGCAGCTCAAAAGCGTGCTCAGAAGCGCGCACACTTCGTCCGGGCGGGCCGAGAGCACCGCCGAGCACACCTGGCGCCTGTGCCTGATGGCCATGACCTTCGCCGACGAACTGGCCGGCCTGGACCTGCTCAAGGTGCTCAGGATGTGTGTCATCCATGACCTGGGCGAAGCCATCCATGGTGATGTCCCGGCCATCAGCAAGCATGCGTTCCCCGACAAGAGCGAGCAGGAACGCACCGACCTGAAGACGCTGCTGTCCAGCCTGGACGCGCCGCTGCAGGCCGAGCTGCTGGCGCTGTGGGAAGACTACGAAGCCGCGGCCTCGCCGGAAGCCCAGGCGGTGAAGGCGCTGGACAAACTCGAAACCCTGCTGCAGCACAACCAGGGCCGCAACCCGCCGGATTTCGACTACGCCTTCAACCTGAGCTACGGCAAGCACTACACAGCGGCCACCCCGCTGTTCGCGGCGCTGCGCCAGCTGATCGACGCCGACACCCGCAGCAACCTGCACTCGAACCTCAACATCCGTGACGAGCAGCCCGGCGATATCGACGCCATCAGCCGGCTGACCGAGGCGGCTTTCGCCAACGCCGAACATAGCAGCCACACCGAGCAGTTCATCGTCACGGCGCTACGCAAGGCCGGGCAGCTCACGGTGTCGCTGGTTGCCGAGGAGGGTGGGGCGCTGGTCGGCCATGTCGCCATTTCCCCGGTGACGATTACATCCGGCGCCAACGGTTGGTTCGGCCTGGGGCCGATTTCCGTGGCGCCGTCGCGCCAGGGCCAGGGCATTGGCACGGCGTTGATGCAGGCCGCGTTGGCCGAGCTGCGGCGCCAGGGTGGCCAGGGCTGTGTGGTGCTGGGTGATCCGGCCTACTACGGGCGTTTCGGCTTCAAGGCCGAGCCGGCGCTGGTGCTGCCGGGTGTGCCGGCGGAGTACTTCCAGGCCCTCACCCTGGCCGGGCCGATACCCAGCGGCCAGGTGAGCTATCACCCGGCGTTCGAAGCACAGGCCTGAGCGCGCCCGCGTAGGGTGGCACGGGCTTCGCCCGTGTTCGCGGGGCAAGCCCGCTCCCACAGGGATCGCGCTAGCTTTAGCAGTTGAGTAAGACAGTTGCTCCTACAAAGAACATGCAATGCCTGCGAGCGATCAGCCGCTTCCCATGGCCGTTTGCTGCAACCACTCGATCAGCACCTGCAACCGCCGTGGCATCGGCTCGTGGGGCGGGTGCACCAGGTAATAGCCGCAGCGATCCGCCGCTACGAAGTCGCCAAACGGCAATATCAGGTCGCCGTTGGCGATACGTGCCTTGACCAACTGTTCACGGCCAATGGCGATGCCGGCATGGTTCACCGCAGCCAGGCTGCACAGGTCGGAGCGGTCGAAGGTGAGGAAGCGCGCCGGCAGCGGTACATCCAGCGCCATGCGCTGCAACCACGCGCGCCATTCGGCATCGTGCGCCGCGTTGTCCCAGGCCGCGACATCGTGCAGCAAGGTACAGCCGCCCAACCCCTGGATGCCGCCCTGCAGCCCATGGCGCCGGGCGTATTCGGGCGAGCACACCGGCGCGATCCGCTCCGCCATCAGCGGCGTGCTGACCAACCCCGGGTAATGCCCGTCCGAATAGCACAGCGCCAGGTCGACCTTGCGGGTGCGGTAGTCGATGCTCTCGTTGCCGACGCGGATGTCCAGCTGGATATCCGGGTACTGCATCGTGAACTCGGCCAGCCGCGGCACCAGCCAGCACTGCGCCACCGAGGGCCGCACATACAAGGTCAGTTGCCCTGCCACCTGGCCATGGGCACGCTCGCGTACGGCTTCAGACAGCGCATCCATGGTGCGCTGCATGATCTGGAACACGCGCTCACCGTCCTCGGTAAGCGTGACCCTGCGCGGCAAACGGTGGAACAGCTTGAGCGCCAGCTGCTGCTCCAGCCGGCCGATCCGATGGCTCACCGCGCTGGCGGTCAGGCACAGCTCGTCGGCCGCCCGGGCAAAACTCAGGTGCCGGGCCGCAACCAGAAAGGTGTGCAGGTTGGCCAGGTGCGCGCCATTGAGTTTCGGCGCGAGCAGGTGGGCGGGGGCGGGCATGGGCGCTCCTGTTCAGCTTCGCGCTTTGGCGAGGTAAGCGGCATATTCGTCGGCAGGCACCATGCTGCCGCCGGTGCCCCATACCAGGTGCGTGGCCCTGGCCATGCGCGCAGGCGTCAAGCCGTTGCGCTCCAGGTAATCCGCTGCGCCCAGCACCTGTAGCAGCCCCGGCACGCCGGCCAGCGCCGAGGGTTCCAGGCGCGCCTGCTCAAGGTCGTGGGCCAGGGCCAGCAGGCGATACAGTTCTTCATCGGTGACGGTGAAGTAGCCATCGATCAGCCGCTGCATGGCCTTGCCGACGAACCCGGAAGGCCGGCCCACCGCCAGGCCATCGGCGGCGGTGAGGTTGTCGATGCCGAAGTCCTGCACGCTGACCGCGTCGTGCAGCCCGGTGTACACCCCCAGCAGCATGCACGGCGAATGGGTCGGTTCGGCGAACAGGCAATGCACATGGTCACCGAATACCAGCTTCAAGCCGAATGCCACGCCGCCAGGCCCGCCGCCCACGCCGCAGGGCAGGTAGACGAACAGCGGGTGTTCGGCATCCACGCAGATTTGCGCTAGTGCGAACTGCCTGGCCAGGCGCTCGGCGGCCACGGCGTAGCCAAGGAACAGGTGCGGCGAGTTCTCGTCGTCGACGAAGTAGCAGGCCGGGTCAGCTTCGGCTTGTTGGCGCCCTTGCTCCACCGCCACGCTGTAGTCCGAGGCGTATTCGATCACCGTCACGCCATGGCTGCGCAGCTTGTCCTTCTTCCACTGACGGGCATCGGCCGACATATGCACGGTCGCCTGGAAGCCCAGCCGGGCGCTCATGATGCCGATGGACAGGCCCAGGTTGCCGGTGGAGCCGACGGCCACCTTGTACTGCCCGAAGAACGCCCGCGCCTGGTCACTGGCCAGCGCCCGGTAGTCGCTGTCCAGGGTGATCAGCCCGGCAGCCAGCGCCAGGTCCTCGGCATGCTTGAGCACTTCGTGGATACCGCCGCGAGCCTTGATCGAGCCGGAGATCGGCAGCTCGCTGTCGGCCTTGAGCCACAATGCGCCGCTGGGCGGCAGGCCGGCCTCCTGCTGCAGGGCGCGCTGCAGGTTGGGCAGCGGCCGGATCGGCGACTCGATGATGCCGCCGCTGGCCGCCGTGTCCGGGAACACCGTGGCCAGGTAGGGCGCGAAGCGCGCGAGCCGGGCGCTGGCGGCGGCAACGTCGGCGGCGTCCAGGCCGACATCGTGCAGCGCCTGGGCGGCCGGGGCGATGCCGGGGTTGAACCAGCGGGTCGGCTGCAAGGCCACCAGTTCGCGGATCAGGGGGTGGCTCTGGCACCAGGCTTCAAGCGTTTTTCCGAGAATCATGAGTAGTTCCTGGGTTGTTCCGTGCGAGGTGTCGTTGTTTTCGCGCATTAGAGCGTAGCGCCACGGGGCCGGACAAACGATCGATCGTCAGGCCATGCATGACCGGGTGTCATGTGTCGCGGTGGTCAAGCCAGTGCCTTGCGCAACGGCACTTCACGCAGCAGCCAGCTCAGCGCGAACGCCAGGCAGGTGATCAGGCAGGCCACGAGGAACACCCCATGCATCGCCCCGGAGAAGGCGACGAGGTAGGCCTGTTGCAGGGGCGCGGCCAGGGCATGCACCTGCTCGGGTGACAGGCTGGTCGGCGCCGGGGTGTCGGCCGGGAACGCCTGTGCCAGGCGTTCGAGCAGCGCATGGGAGAACAGCGCGCCGAACACTGACACGCCGATGGCGCCGCCGATCGAGCGGAACAGCGTCGCCCCCGAGGTGGCCACGCCCATATGGCGCGGCTCGACGCTGTTCTGCACGGCCAGCACCAGCACTTGCATGACCATCCCCAGGCCCGCGCCGAGCAAGCCCATGTACAGGTTCATCACCGCCATCGGCGTGTGCTCGTCGAGCCGGCTGAGCAAGGCCAGGGCAATCGCCTGCAGCAAGGTGCCGAGGATCGGGAACATCCGGTAGCGCCCCCAGCGGCTGATCAGCCGCCCGGTGATGGCCGACACCACCAGCAGTCCGCCCATCAGCGGCAGCATCTGCAGCCCGGCACTGGTCGGCGTTGCGTTTTTCACCACCTGCAGGTACAGCGGCAGGAAGGTCACCGAGCCGAACAGCGACATGCCGACGATGAAGCCGATCAGCCCGGCCAGGGCGAAGGTGCGGTGACGGAACAGGTGCAGTGGCATGATCGGCTCGGCGGCACGGCGCTGTTCATGGATGAAGCCCACCAGGCCGATCAGCGCGAACAGCGACAGGCACAGGATGTCGAGGGAGCCCCACGCCAGCAGGTTGCCGCCAAGGCTGGTGATCAGCACCACGCAGGCCAGGGTCAGGGTGAGGAAGCACGCGCCAAGGTAGTCGATCACATGCTTCACCCGCGCCACGTGCGGGCGGAACACGCTGCCGATCACCAGCAGCGCCAGCAGGCCCAGGGGCAGGTTGATGTAGAAGATCCAGCGCCACGACAGCTGCTCGACCAGAAAGCCACCGATCAGCGGCCCGACCACCGTGGCCAGGCCGAACACGCCGCCGAACAGGCCCTGGTAGCGACCCCGCTCGGCGGGTGGGATCACATCGCCGATGGCGGCCATCGCCACTACCATCAGCCCGCCACCGCCCAACCCTTGCAAGGCGCGCAGCAGCACCAGCTCGGTCATGTTCTGGGCCACGCCGCACAGTGCCGAGCCCGCCAGAAACAGCACGATGGCCACCTGCAACACGCGCTTGCGGCCATACAGGTCGCCGAACTTGCCGTACAGCGGCACCACCACGGTGGAGGCCAGCAGGTAGGCGGTGACCACCCAGGACAACCAGCGCAGCCCGCCCAGTTCGCTGACGATTGTGGGCAGGGCGGTGGAGACGATGGTCTGGTCCAGTGCGGCGAGGAACATCACCAGCAGCAGGGCGCCGAGCAGCAAGGGAATCGGCGGGTGGGCATCGTGTTCGAGGGCAGTGGATGGGGTTGTCATGGGTTGGCCTGGGCGAGGGGAGAGTGGCATGGGCAAGGGGTCAGCGACCTTGGCCGGCGTCGCGCAGGCCGGCGAGGGCGAAGCGGTACAGCTGCTCGCAGACTTCGGCGGCGGGCATGCCGAGGATTTCCTGCACGGCCCCGGAGCCGCCACGCGGACCGATCAGCAGCATCGCCCAGGGGGCGGTGACGCAGAGGATGCAGCGGGTCAGCGCCGGGGCGTCGAGGGCGAGGCCGCTGATCTCGCTGAACAGCCCCTTGAGCAGCATGAGCTTTTGCGGCGCCGTGCCCTGCAAGGCCTGGCCATGGCTGCTGGGGGTGAGCAGTTCGGCGGCAAGCACCCGCAGGTGCCAGCTGCTCTGGCCTGAACTGGCCTTGTGCACCACCTGCTCGATCAGTGCGCGCAGTTTGTCCGTGGCCGGCTGAGGTGCCTGGAGGATGCGCTGCAGGTTGCTGATATCGAGGAAGCGCCGACGCGCTTCCTCGAGCACCGCCTGGTACAGGCCGTTGCGGCTGCCGAAGTGGTAGTTGATCGAGGCCAGGTCGACTTCGGCCTTGGCGGCCACCGCCTTGTTGCTGGACTCGGCGAAACCCTGGGCGGCAAACAGCTCGCCGGCGGCTTCGAGAATGCGCGTGCGGGTGGCTTCACCGTCCTTGCGCGGTTCGCGGGGGGCTGTGGCCATGGTCGGGCTCCGAGGGTGGGTGGTGGCCGGAGCTTGCGCGGGTCTAAATTTAAATTCAATTTAAATTTATTTCAGAGTGACGAGAGGTCGATGCTCGGGGCCTTGCAAGGTGCTGGCGGGCCTATCCTTTCAGTCGGCACTTCAATCGAGTGGAGGTGGAACATGCGAACAGTCACATGGGGCTGCCTGTTGTTGCTGCTGACGGCAGCGGCCCAGGCCCAGACCGTCACGCCGCTCAAGGGCCAGAGCAGCCAGCAGATGCAGCAGGACATGGCCGATTGCAACAGCGTCGCCAGCAGTTCGGCGACTGACAGTGCGCATGTCGGTGGCCGGGTCAAGGGCGCCGCCGCCGGGGCGGTGGCGGGCGCTGCGGGTGCCCAGATGCGCGGCAACCAGCACGACGAGGTATACGACCGCATGGGCGACGACGCCAAGCAGCAGTACCGGCAGAATCGTGCCGGCGAAACGGCTGCCGCCGGTGCCGCGGTGGGTGGCATGCGTCAACGCCAGGAGCGTCGTCAGGACCGCCGCGGCCAGGGCGAGGCCCAGGCGAGTGCCTATAGTGGTTGCCTGCAGGGGCGGGGGTATCAGGTCAGCCCTTGAGCCCGGCGATCACTTCGGCGGCGGTGGTGACCTGGCCAAAGTGGTGTTGCCACAGGCTGATGCCCAGCTGCCCCGAGCGGTCCAGCGAAGAGCCCATGGTGAGGTCGGTGATCAGGGTCGGGCACAGCCCCGCATCGAACAGGGCGAAGCCTGCGGCCAGCACGCAGGTTTCGGTCTGCAGGCCGCACACCAGCACGCGCTCGACACCCAGGCCCTTGAGGTACTCGAGGGTTTCGGCGGTTTGCCCGTAGCCGTGCTTGACGAACACCTTGTCGGCCTCGACCAGTGCCACGTCCTCGCTGGCCGGGTGCCAGCCGAGCTGGCGCTGGAACGGCGTGGCCTGTTCGTCGTGCAGTTCGATCGAGGCGACGGTGGGGATGTGTGCCGACAGCGCGCGGATGCCGTCCACCAGCTTTTCCGAAGGGCTGAAGGTGGATTGCACGTCGACGATGAGCAGGGCTTGCCGCATGAATGGGTCCGGTCCGGGTTGCAGGGGCGAGGAGTATAACGTCGCGCCGCGATCAGCGCTGAAGGCTTCTATGCTGATCCTGTCCTGTGGCAAAACCCTGTGGCTTCACCTGGCATTTCGCGAGCAACGGCTTGTGGCAGCCGCTGTGCGACGGCATGCCCCGGCGTTACACTCTTCGGCTTTTTTGCAGCGAGGGAATGCATATGCAGCGCATCGTGATACTGGGCAATTCCGGTAGCGGCAAATCGACCTTGGCACGGGCCATCGGCGAGCGCTTGGGGTTGCCGGTGGTGCACCTGGACCGGTTGTTCTGGTCGCCGGGCTGGGTGGAGCCGGAGGCCGAGGTGTTCCGTGATCAGGTGCGCTCGGCGCTGGCGCAGGATGCGTGGGTGTGCGAGGGCAACTATGCGCGGCGTACGTTCGACCTGCGGTTGCCGCGGGCGGACTTGATCATCTGGCTGGATACGCCGCGCTGGGTTTGCCTGAAGCGGGTGGTCCTGCGGTCGTTGAGCCGGCGGCCGCGAGCTGACTTGCCGGCTGGTTGCAGTGAGCGGTTGAACTGGGAGTTTGTGGAGTTCCTGAAGTTTGTCTGGGGGTTCGATGGGGCCTACCGGCGGGGGATCGAGGCGATGCGGGTGGCGATTGGGCCTGGGGTGCCTGTGGTTCATTTGCGGGGGCGGCGGGAGATTGCGGGGTTTCTTGGGGAGGTAGATGGGGCTGGCGGGAAGGGGGTAATTGGTGATGGGATGCAGGGGCGGCGTTCGGTTTGATGGCGGGATTTTGCCGTTAGATATTTTGCGGTTAGGTTGTTAATCAGTTAATCAGTTAATCAGTTAATCAGTTAGTCAGTTAGTCAGTTTACTGGTTGCTCTGTTGTTCTGTTGTTCTGTTGTTCTGTTGTTCTGTTGTTCTGTTGTTTGGTTGGTTGGCTGGCTGTTTTTATATTTGTATGTGCATTCATTTGCGATGTCGACGCATAGTCACCTTTCCGCCCTTACGGCGGCCTACTTTGGTCTTGGCCAAAGTAGGCAAAGCCGCTCGCTCCCATCATACGGCCCCTACGCTGCGCTTCGGGGTCCCTTCGCTCCGGCGTCCTCCGGGCCCGCGCGGCCTCCGACTTGCTGCGCAAGTCTACATCTCGCGCCTTCGGCTACGCCGAAGGGTGCTGCGCACCAGGGCCCTCCAGACGCCTACGCTCAGCCTCCTGAAGTCGCGAAGTTAGGGGCGGCGCCTGGGCTGGCGTTAGCTGCCGCTAGTTGGATTGGCTGGGAACTCTGGATTGCAATCGCTGGCAAGCCAGCTCCCACAAGTTAGAGCGAACTTTCAGACTTGCGCTGTACCTGTGGGAGCCGGCTTGCCGGCGATAGGGCCCGAATAAGCAATACATAAACAACAGCCAAATCTAGATAGCCGCATTACTGCTCTTGATCTGCTCTTGATTTTGCTTCTAAGCGCGCAATAGTCCAGGCAACACAAATTGCGACTTCAGGAGGCCGAGTGGAGGTGACTGGAGGGCCCTGGTGCGCAGCACCCTTCGGCGTAAGCCGAAGGCGCGAGATGTAGACTTGCGCAGCAAGTCGGAGGCCGCGCGGGCCCGTAAGGCACCGGAGCGAGGGGACCCCGGAGCGCAGCGCAGGGGCCGTATGATGGGAGCAGGCGGTTTTGCCCACTTTTTCCAAGAAAAAAGTAGGCCGCCGTAAGGGCGGAAAGGTGACTAAAAGTCGACATCGCCGGGGACTGTCAGTTTTTTTGTGTTCGGGCCGGTAATGGCCTGCCGCTAGGCAGGCCCTGATTTTCACCAGGTCGGCCTGATGAACCGATCTCCGTACAAAATCGCAAATTGATTCATCGCGCTTTTCCAGTCATGGGCCGGTTTTCCCCAATTGGCTGTGATGTTGCGCAATCCCAGCCAAATCAGTTTGGTCGCTGCATCATCATTCGGGAAATGCCCGCGAGTCTTGATGACCTTGCGTAGCTGGGCATTGATGCTCTCGATGGCGTTGGTGGTATAGATCACCTTTCGGATGGCGGGCGGGAAAACAAAGAATGGAATCACGCGATCCCAAGCCCGTCGCCAAGCAGCCACCACCGTCGGATATTTCTCGCCCCACGGCCCGTTCTCAAACTCATCGAGTGCTTGCTCTGCCGCTTCAGCATTGATGGCTTGGTAAATCGGCTTCAGCTCCTTGGCCAGAGCCCGCCGCTTGTCCCAGGCCGCGTAGTCGAGGCTGTTGCGGATCAGGTGCACGATGCACGTCTGCAGCGTCGTTTCTGGAAACACTGCGCTGAGGGCCTCTGGCATGCCTTTGAGGCCATCGGTCACGGCAATCAGCACATCTTCGACGCCACGCTTCTTGAGGTCGTTAAAGACCTTCATCCAGAACTTCGCACCCTCGGTGTTCTCGATCCAGATGCCCAGGATATCGCGCGTCCCGTCGGGGAGAACGCCCAGGGCCAAGTAAATGGCCTTGTTGCGAACCAGACCTTCTTCGCGGATCTTCACCCGCAGCGCATCGAAGAAAATGACCGGGTACATCGGCTCCAGTGGCCGCTGTTGCCACGCGCCAATCTCTTCCATGACCTCGTCTGTCACAGAGCTGATGAAATCGGGTGAAACGTCGGTTCCATACTGCTCGGACAGGAAGGCCCGGATCTCTCTGACCGTCATTCCACGGGCGTACATGGCGATGATTTTGTCATCGAATCCGGTGTAACGGCGCTCATGCTTGGGGATCAGAATGGGCGAAAAACTGCCGTCACGGTCCCGAGGGATATCCAGCCGTAGCGGGCCATCGCCTGTCAGTACAGTCTTGCCACTCGTGCCATTGCGCTGGTTGGTCTCATCCTCTGGGCGCTGCGCGCCCGGCGGATAGCCCAGGTGATGACCAAGTTCGGCGTTCAGGGCTCGCTCGATCAGTGCTTTCTTGAAGGCGGCAGAGGCCTCTTCGATAGCCTCTGCGGTCATCAGTGGGGTCGCGGAAAACTGTTCAAGCAGCTCTTTCGGGACCTTCGGTAACTCTCGAAGCGGTTTCTTTTTGGTTGGCATACATGCACCTCTTACTCATGGTATGCCCGAACACAAAATTTCTGACACCCTCCATCGCCGCCGAATGCGCATGCATCTATCAAAACACACACTCTGAAGGCCGAACCCGAAACCGAACCCAAAAACCTCACCCCCCCTCCCGCACCATCTCCAAAAACGTCGCCACCACCCGCCGCGTCCGCTGCTCGCTCAAACACACCAACGTCTCCGTCAAATGCCGCTGACAATCGACAATCGGCAACGCACACACCCGCGCATCAGCCCCAAACTCCGCCGCCGAAACCACCCCAACCCCAATCCCCACCACCACCGCCTCCCGCGCCGCCTCACGCCCCTCCACCTGGATCGCCGAACGAATCCGCAACCCCGCCCGCTGCATTTCCTCCTCCAGCGTCTGCCGCGTCACCGACCCAGGCTCACGCAGCACCAACGGCGTGTCATCCAGGTCCGCCAGGCTGATCGACCCCCGGCTGGCCCATGGATGCTGGTGCGACACGAACGCCACCATCGGGTCACGTCGCATCGGCACGCAAAACAGACGTTCATCGTCGACATCGCGCCCCAACAGGGCCAGGTCAGCCTGGTAGCTGAACAGCCGGGCCAGCGACTCGTCGGTATTGCCCGTCTCGATCTTCACCTGAATCCCCGGGTAGCGCTGGCAGAACCGGGCTATCTGCGGCAGCACATGCACCGGCGCATCCACCGCCAGCGTCAAGCTGCCGGTGTGCAGGGCGCGCGAGTCCTGCAGCAACTCGACGGCCTCGGCCTCGCAGGCGAACAGCCGCTGGGTCACCCCCAGCAGGCGCTCGCCCAGGTCGGTCAACTGCACCGAACGCTTGTTGCGCTGGAACAGCAGCACACCGTAACGCTCCTCCAGCTTGCGCACCTGGTCGGACACCGCCGGCTGGGTCAGGAACAGCTTCTGCGCCGCGCGGGTGAAGCTGCCTTGTTCGGCGACCGCATGAAAGGCTTTGAGTTGAGCGTGGGAAACCGACATCGAGCACTCCGCTTACAAGCTGGGCTTATGAGTGAAATACGATAAATCGATTTTATTTATCAGTCAGCAGCTGTTTCCATGTGTTTCAACCCGACGCCATCGCCACAAGCGGTGGCGCCGGGCCATGGCCTCGCCCCGGTCACGCCAGACCGCTGCCGCCATCTGACCAAGTGACGTCCCTCCGTCACGCAGTGCGCACCACAACAACAAGACAGGCGTTTCTTCACATTCTGCCGGCACACTCACGCAAGAGGTCAGAGTCAAATGAATCAATCCCTGGGCGCCATCAAGCGTTGGCGCATGCAGATCTTCGCGATCACCTGGCTGGCTTACGCCGCCTTCTACTTCACCCGCAAAGCCTTCTCGGTGGCCAAGCTCGGCATCGGCGAAGACCCGACTTTCATGCTCGACAAGGCCGCCATGGCCAACCTCGACGCCATCTACCTGGCTGCCTACGCCGTGGGCCAGTTCACCTGGGGCATGCTCGCCGACCGTTTCGGCCCGCGCGTGGTGGTGCTCGGCGGGCTGCTGATCTCGGCAGCCGCGGCGGTGGTGATGGGCAGCTACGCGACCTTCCCGATCTTCGCCACCTGCATGCTGATCCAGGGCCTGGCCCAGTCCACCGGCTGGGCCGGGCTGTGCAAGAACATCGGCAGCTTCTTCCCGGCCTCCCAGCGCGGGCGGGTGCTGGGGTTGTGGAGCTCGTGCTACGCCTTCGGCGGCCTGGTGGCTTCGCCGTTCGCCGGCTGGTGGGCCTACACCCTGGTCGGTACCTGGCACGCGGCATTCTTCTCCAGCGCCGTGGTGGTGGCCCTGGTTGCCGTGCTGTTCTTCATCTTCCAGCGCAACAAGCCCGAAGACGTCGGCCTGCCGGCGGTTGAGCCAGAGCCGCAAAGCATGGCGCCGGGGGGCAGCCTGTGCAGCGTCTGGACGCCGCTGCGCGAGATCCTGCGCAACCGCACGGTGCTCACCTTGGGCCTGGCCTACTTCATGTTGAAGCCGGCGCGCTACGCCATCCTGCTGTGGGGCCCGGTGATCGTCTTCGAACAGATGCCCTCGGTGGGCAAGGTCGGCGCGGCGATCATCCCCACCGCCTTCGAGCTGGCCGGGTTGCTTGGCCCGATCATCATCGGCCTGGCCTCGGACAAGTTGTTCGGTGCCCGGCGCATGCCGGCCTGCGTGATCAGCCTGCTGCTGCTGACCATGGCCCTGGCCGGCTTCATGGCGGCCATGCACAGCGGCAGCGTGGTGCTGGTGGTGGCCTTGCTGTTCGTCATGGGCCTGACCCTGTATGGCCCCGACTCGATGATCAGCGGCGCGGCGGCCATCGACTTCGGTACGGCCAAGGCCGGCGCCACCGCAGCTGGCTTCGTCAACGGCTGCGGTTCGGTGGGCGCGGTGCTCGGCGGCCTGCTGCCGGGGTATTTCGACAGTGTCACGGTGTTCATCGTCTTCGCCGGCACCGCGCTGTTCTCCGCCCTGGTGCTGATCCCGCACTGGAACAGCCGCCCGGCCAGCACCACTGCGGCCAATGACGTGGCCCCCAACACCAGCATGGCGATCAAGCCACTGCGTACTTGAAGGAAAGCAAAGCGATGAGACCGTTCTGGCTGCAACAGGCGCTGGACCAGGAAAACGAGGCCCCATGCCCCCCCTTGCAGGGCGACGCACGCTGCGATGTGTGCATCGTCGGCGGCGGCTACACCGGGCTGTGGACCGCGTTGATGATCAAGGAACAAGCGCCGCAGCTGGATGTGCTGCTGATCGAGGCGGATATCTGCGGTGCCGGGGCCAGCGGGCGCAATGGTGGTTGTGCGCTGTCCTGGTCAGCCAAGTACTTCACCCTGGAGCGTCTGTTCGGGGTGCAGGAGGCGGTGCGCCTGGTCAGCGAGTCGGAACGCAGCATCGCCGCCATCGGCGCGTTCTGCGCCGACAACGGCATCCGCTGCGATTTCCGCATGGACGGCACCCTGTACACCGCCACCAACCCGGCCCAGGTCGGTGGCACCGATGCGGTGATCGCGGCGCTGGAGCGGCGCGGTATCAACTCGTTCCAGCGCCTTGAGCTTGCGCAGTTGCAGCGCCTGGCGGGCTCCGAGCGCCACCTGGAGGGCTGGTACTCACCGGCCGCCGCCACCGTGCAGCCCGGGCGGCTGGTGCGCGGCTTGCGCCGGGTTGCCCTGCAGCGCGGCGTGCGCATCCACGAGGGCACGGCGATGACCGGGCTGGAGCACGGGGCCCCGGCGCAGGTGCGTACTCGCACCGGCACCATTCGCGCCGACCGCGTGGTACTGGGCCTCAACGCCTGGATGGCGCGGGCCTTCCCACAGTTCGAGCGCAGCGTGGCGATCGTTTCCAGCGACATGGTCATCACCGAGCCGTGCCCGGAACTGTTGCGCCAGATCGGCCTGGACAGCGGCGTCAGCGTGCTCGACTCGCGAATCTTCGTGCACTACTACCACAACACGTCCGATGGTCGGCTGATGCTCGGCAAGGGCGGCAATACCTTCGCCTATGGCGGGCGCATGTTGCCGGTGTTCGACCAACCATCGCCGTATCAGCCGCTGTTGCGCGAGAGCCTGGCCGATTTCTTCCCGGCCCTGGCCGAGGTGCCGCTGGCGGCGAGCTGGAACGGGCCTTCCGACCGCTCTGTCACCGGCCTGCCGTTCTTTGGCCGGCTCGATGGGCAGGGCAACGTGTTCTATGGCTTCGGCTATTCGGGCAGCGGGGTAGGGCCGTGCCACATGGGCGGGCAAATTCTGTCGTCCCTGGCCCTGGGCCTGGACAACCCCTGGACCCGCTCGCCGTTGATCAAGGGGCCGCTGGGGCAGTTCCCGCCGGAACCGATTCGCTACCTGGGCTCGCTGATGGTGCGCAATGCCATCCGGCGCAAGGAGCACGCCGAAGACCGCGGCGCCAGGCCGCGGCGGCTGGATGTGCGGCTGGCCAAATTCGCGGCGGCGGCGGGCAAGGCCGACAAAGGCTAATGCAGATTAGGGCCTTTCGCAGGTACTGTGGGAGCGGGTTTACCCGCGAAGAAGCAGATGCGATTTCTTGTCGATCCACAGCGTTTGGGCGTATAAACTCTCCCCACTTTTGGCCGGTCGCTTCCTGAACCGGCCCTTGAAACAAGAGAGTTGAAATGGGCGCACAGTGGAAAGCCAAGCATAGAGAGACCGCGGCCAACGCCAAGGGCAAGATCATGGGCAAGCTGGCCAAGGAGATCCAGATCGCCGCCAAATCCGGCGCCGACCCGGACATGAACCCGCGCCTGCGCCTGGCCATCGTCCAGGCCAAGAAAGCCTCGATGACCCGTGAGACCCTGGAGCGCGCGATCAAGAAAGGCGCAGGCCTCGACGGCGAGGCCGTGCAGTACCATGCGGTCAGCTACGAAGGCTTCGCCCCGCACCAGGTGCCGTTGATCGTCGAGTGCCTGACAGACAACGTCAACCGTACCGTGGCCCAGATCCGCGTGCTGTTCCGCAAGGGCCAACTCGGTGCCAGCGGCTCGGTGGCCTGGGACTTCAACCACGTCGGCCTGATCGAGGCCACCCCGGAAGGCGACGCCGACCCGGAAATGGCGGCCATCGAAGCCGGTGCCCAGGACTTCGAGGACGGCGAGGAAGAGGGTTCGACCCTGTTCATCACCGACACCACCGACCTCGACGCCGTGCAAAAGGCCCTGCCTGAGCACGGTTTCACCGTCACTTCGGCGAAGATCGGCTACACCCCGAAGAACCCGGTAAGCGCCGCCAGCCTGAGCGCTGAAGCGCTGGCCGAGGTCGAAGCGTTCCTCGAAGCGATCGACGAGAACGAAGACGTGCAGAACGTCTATGTCGGCCTGACCGAGTAACTCTGGGGCCGCGTTGCGGCCCAATCGCCGGCAAGCCGGCTCCCACAGGAATGCGCAAGTCCCTGTGGGAGCCGGCTTGCCGGCAATTGGGCCAGCGCATTCAACAACAGGCCACCTGCATGCACCCCACCTTCACCTCCCTCAGCCTCGCCCACCTGCGCACCCTCGACTGCCTCTTGCAGCTGAAAAACCTCAGCCATGCCGCCGAGCGCCTGGGCTGCAGCCAGCCCGCACTGAGCCGCCAGTTGGCGCACCTGCGCGAAGCCTTCGACGACCCGCTGCTGGTGCGCCAGGGCCGTGGCTACGTGCTCAGCGAGCACGCCGAGGCGCTGGTGCAGCCGCTGCGCCAGGTGCTCGAAGAACTCAATGCCCTGCGCCAACCGGCGGCCTTCGACCCGGCCCGCTGCGAGCGACGCTTCTGCCTGGCGGCCTCAGACTACGTGGCCGAACACATGCTGCCGCAGTTGGTGGCGGCGCTTGAGCAGGAGGCGCCGGGGGTGTCGCTGGAGTACCGCACCTGGCAGGCCGGGCAATACGCCTTGCTCGCCAGTGGCGAGATCGACCTGGCCACCACGCTGTTCGACGAATCGCCGCCCAACCTTCACGGCCGCCTGCTTGGCGAAGACCGCGCGGTGTGCCTGATGCGCCATGATCACCCGCTCACCGCGCAGGCCGCACTGAGCCAGGACGACTACCTGGCCTGCAAGCACGTGCGGGTCTCCGGCGGCGGCGACAAGGACAGCTTCATCGACCGCCACCTGCGGGCCCAGGGCTTGCAGCGGCGGATCAGCCTGGAGGTGCCGTTCTTCAGTGCCATGGTGCCGGTGATCGGCAACGGCCAGGCGCTGGCCACGGTGCCCGAGCATATCGCCCGCCAGCTGGCCCGCCTGCATGGCCTGGCCTGGCGGCCCTTGGGCTTCGTCGAGCATACCCAGCGCTACTGGGTGGTGTGGCACCAGCGCCTGCAGGCCTCGGCCGAGCACCGCTGGCTGCGCAACCGGGTGTTCGAGCTCTGGCGCCAGTCGCAGTTCGGCGTGCAGGGCGGGCATGCGCCTTTGCCATAGGAGCTATGCGCGAAGCGGGGTTATTCGTGAGGCCATGGCGGCCTAGACTGGTCGGCATTGTGTTGTCTGCGCCGGCCTCATCGCTGGCAAGCCAGCTCCCACCAGGCTCGAGCCAATACCTGTGGGAGCTGGCTTGCCAGCGATGAGGCCGGAACAGGCAGCCAAAGCCAGCAGCCAAGGAGCCCGCCTGTGACCCCCGAACAATTCCGCCAACACGGCCACCAACTGATCGACCTGATCGCCGACTACCGCCAGACCGTCGCCGAACGCCCGGTAATGGCCCAGGTCGAGCCCGGCTACCTCAAAGCCGCCTTGCCGGCCACCGCACCGCAGCAGGCCGAGCCCTTCGCCGCCATCCTCAAGGACGTTGACCAACTGCTGATGCCCGGCCTGTCCCATTGGCAGCACCCGGACTTCTACGGCTACTTCCCCTCCAACGGCACCCTGTCGTCGGTGCTGGGTGACTTCCTCAGTACCGGCCTGGGCGTGCTCGGCCTGTCCTGGCAGTCCAGCCCGGCCCTGAGCGAGCTGGAAGAGACCACCCTGGACTGGTTGCGCCAGCTGCTGGGGCTGTCCAGCCAGTGGAGCGGGGTGATCCAGGACACCGCCTCCACCAGCACCCTGGTGGCGTTGATCTGCGCCCGCGAGCGCGCCACCGACCATGCCCAGGTGCGCGGCGGCCTGCAGGCCCAGGCCAAACCGCTGATCGTCTACGTCAGCGCCCACGCCCACAGTTCGGTGGACAAGGCCGCGCTGCTGGCCGGTTTCGGCCGCGACAACATTCGCCTGATCGCCACCGACGAGCAGTTCGCCATGCGCCCGGAGGCGCTGCGCGAGGCCATCGAACAAGACATCGCCGCCGGCAACCAGCCCTGTGCCGTGGTCGCCACCACCGGCACCACCACCACCACCGCGCTCGACCCGCTGCGCCCGATCGGCGAGATCGCCCAGGCCCATGGCCTGTGGCTGCATGTCGACTCGGCCATGGCTGGCTCGGCGATGATCCTCCCCGAATGCCGTTGGATGTGGGACGGCATCGAGCTGGCCGACTCGGTGGTGGTCAACGCGCACAAGTGGCTGGGCGTGGCCTTCGACTGCTCCATTTACTATGTCCGTGACCCGCAGCACCTGATCCGAGTGATGAGCACCAACCCCAGCTACCTGCAGTCGGCGGTCGATGGCGAGGTGAAGAACCTGCGCGACTGGGGCATCCCGTTGGGCCGCCGGTTCCGCGCGCTGAAGCTGTGGTTCATGCTGCGCAGCGAAGGCGTCGAGGCCCTGCAGCAACGCCTGCGCCGCGACCTGGACAATGCCCGCTGGCTGGCGGAACAGGTCGAAGCCTCGGCTGAGTGGGAACTGCTGGCGCCGGTGCAACTGCAGACCCTGTGCATCCGCCACTGCCCGGCGGGGCTGGCGGGCGATGCACTGGATGCGCATACCCGTGGCTGGGCGGACCGGTTGAACGCATCGGGCGATGCCTATGTCACCCCGGCCACCCTGAACGGCCGCTGGATGGTGCGGGTTTCGGTGGGCGCGCTGCCGACCGAGCGCGAGCATGTGCAGCGCTTGTGGGCAGGTTTGCAGGCTGTTGTGATGCGCTGACAAGAGCAAGATTCGATAGGCCAGGGGCCTAGACCTCAGATCAATACCGAGTCGTCAGCGGTTTGAATGAGCAGGCCCCTAAGCTGCTGGTATGCACTACTTGAGATCGCATCCAGTGATATTTGCCATCCAAGTCTCTAAGTTTCGTAGGACCTTTCTCAAGCTAATCGGCGGCCGAGAATAGACCACTTCATGTTGCTAGCGTGCGGGCTTTCATTCCCAAGGAAGCAGCACCATGAGTCAGCGCATGAACATCTTCGGCAAAGGCCAGGGGCTGGATGGAGACCTCACCAGCACCGGCGCCACTTGCCTTGCCACCCAAGCCCGGGGCACCACCTATGGTCGCCGTTGGCTGCTCGAAGGCGACAAAACTACCCCCTGCCCACGGTGCGGCAAGGAAGGCAAGATCATCGACGGCGAATCACGCTGGTGTCAGGATGGCATCCCCGCCGCAGTCGACGGCACCCCAGTGGAATGTGGGTGTACGCCAGGCAGTAATCATGTCCTCGCCCCCTTGAACCAAAGGGTTGCTGCACATACAGCCCCGTCACCACAAACCGTTGCAGCCAGCCCGTACATGGCGTCCGCGTACCAGCCTCGACACCCCCTGAGTAACGTGGCGGCCCATGCTGTCTCAACGGTTCCTGATGGGCTGGAGCCCGGCTTTCATATCGTGCAGCACGGCACTTCGTTCCCTCAATTGCTCATGAAGCTGTTCGACAAGCATGGGTCAGTGCCCGTGGCCCGTCTGCAGCGGTTGAATCCGACCTTCAATCAAGGTTTCAAAGCGGGCGAGATATTCGTGATCGGCGACCCGAGTAACGGGCATGCCTGTACCCGCGAAGAGGCCCATTTGATGGCAGCGGCCGAGCGGGCACGGGAGGCATTGGCCGATGTGGGCCATGACCAAGCGAACTTCATGATGCGCAATCATGCTGAGATCGCAAGCTTGCTCAGTGATGTGAGCCTATCGATGGGCGTTGCTCAAGCGATGATGACCAAGTCGCTTGAAGAATTGCAAGTCACCTTGCGTTACATAGAAAAGCTGCATCAACAGCAGTTTCTCGCTCACGGCCATTTGAAAAGTCCGGAGTTTTTCAATCAGCGCAAAAAACTCTTCCAGCAACTGGACGCGCAGCTGAAGATGAGCTTCCTTAACAAACATATGGATTTGGGCAGCCATGAAACCCTGCGGCGAGGCTTGGGCATATCCAGCAAAAGCCTGATTCATCACTGGAACAAAGCGGGTGCGCCAGGGGCTATTCCAGGGTACGCCACGCACCTGGATAAACTGGCGAGACTGTCTCATTACCTGAAAAATGGAGGGCGTGCGGGTATTGTGATTGGCGGAGCATCATCTTTTCTGAAAATCAAGGAGGCCTGTCGTGCGAATGAGACAGAGGCCTGCAAAAAAATTCGTTTTACTGAGGCGGGGAGTTTTGCGGTCGGCCTCAGCGGAGGGGTGTTGGGCGGAATGCTCGGAAAGGGTGGTGCTCTGTTAGTCTGCCTGGGCTTAGGGCCAGTCAGTGCCACTGCGTGCAGTCTCGTGATGGTTGGCGCCGGCTCGCTGGCAGGTAGCATGGGTGGAATGAAAGGAGGGGAGATGCTTGGTGAGGTTATCTACGAGTACATAGAAGAATGAGTGAGTTTTGGCGTAGCGGTTGGGGTATGGCGCTCATGATCACACCGCTTTTGATTGGGCTCTCGGGCGCGGCCCTGCATGCCCAGTTGGCATGTTCGCGTGATTTCCAGACACTCCTTAGATCGCTGGAGAAAAGTCCCGGAGTTCCATGGCTAGTAAACTTATGGGGGCGCAACGGATTTTATTCTCGTATGTCGTTAGTGTGTGGCATAGCTGGCATGATTTTCTGCCCTGATCACTGCATCAGAAAAGGAGCGCTGGATATCACCGACTATGAAAAGTTTCCGCGGCGGCTCAAGAAACGTCTGAATATAGCTTCAACCCTGCTTATCGTTGGATTCTCGTGGTTCATGTTGGTGGTCGTGCTGATGGAGTGAGCGAAAGCAATCATGACAACTTAACGCGGGTATGGGACTGTCAGTTTTCTGTGTTAGGGCCGACAATGAGGCCGGCAACGCCCACGCTGAAATTGTGTCGAGCCAACAAGGCGGCTCCGGTGATGGCACAGGAGAGACTGGCCCGAAACAAACTGTGGGAGCGGGTTTACCCGCGAAGCGCCGCGCGGGCGGCGCTCGATCTTATAGGCGCTGCAAAAACACCGGCAGGCACCTGGTAGCCCTCACCCAGTCTCCCGTCATGCACTTGGTGGCCATTACCGAATCCTGATTACTCAGGGCCAGCGGTGTGGTGCCCAAGGGCCTGTCTTGAAATCGCATGTGGGCTACCAGGTGCAGGGCGACAGATCTGCAGCGCCCTCAAGATCGAGCGCCGCCCGCGCGGCGCATCGCTGGCAAGCCAGCTCCCACATCTGTTTCGGGCCAATTATGACTGTGAAAGTACCGCTGTCCGCCCTGGCGCATGGCTTGAGACGGGTAGTGGCTGACCAGATCACACCGCCCCGCGCAACAACACCTTGAGCGATGCATGGAATTGGCGCAACGCATCGGCCTGCACCGTCTGTTCCTCATCCAGCTGACGCACCAGCTCGACCCCCTCGACCGGCTTGCGTGCCACCCCTTCGGCACGGCCGATATAAGTCAGCTGACCATCGAAAAAACGTGCCGCCACGCTGGCCTGGATTGCCTCGTCCCCCGCACTTGCCAGCTTGCTGCGGGCCTCCAGCAGCACGATCACATCCGGGCGATCGGCCAGCAGGGTATCGAGGTCCTCATAAAAGGTGACTTCGGCAAATTCCTGGGCCAAGGACTGCGCCAACCATGCATAAGCCTGGTTGCCGCCCAGGGTCGCCACCGGCGTGCTCCTGGCAGTGCCGGGGGTGGCCTGGTCGCGGTGGCGTTGCAGGTAGTCGAGCGTTGCGGCGGCGTTGCGCCCGAGCAGGACGGCCACGTGCTGGCCGTGGCCAAGGGTGACGCTGGACAGCTCGGTGGCTGAATAAAAATGCCCATAGGGTTGCGCGCCGGGCTGGTTGGCTGGGCTGGCACAACCGGTGAGGGTGGCGAGCAGGGCGAGCAGGGCTGCGATCATGCCGGTTTTCATGGGAGAGGCCTTGTCGATGTGCGAATGGGGCCATTCTCCCGGCGGCCTGCCATCAGCGGAACTTGATGGCAAGCATGGTGGCTATCGACGAAGTTGATGGTTCAGCCTGGGCGGCCCATGAACTGCAGGATCCGCTCACGCAGCCAGCGCTCGGCCGGGTCGTTGTCGTGGGCGCTGCTCCAGGCCATCGACAGTTCGGCCTCGCTGATCTCGAACGGCGCCGGGTCGGCGCGCAGCCTGCCGTCGTCGGCCAGGGCGCAGGCCGCGTAGTCAGGCACCGTGGCGATCATCTCGGTGTTGCGCAGCAGCGCGCGCAGGCTGCCGAACTGCGGTACCGCCAGCACCACCTTGCGGCAGCGGCCGATGCGCGCCAGGTCCAGGTCGATGTTGCCGCTCATGTCGCCGGAGAACGACACCATCACATGGGGGCGCGCGCAATATTCGTCCAAGGTCAGGGGGCCGGGGCGATCGTCGGCACGCAGCACCCGCACGCCGATATCGCGCAGTTTGCGGCGCTTGGCGTTGGCCGGCAGGTCGGTGGTGTAGCTGACCCCCACCGAAATCTCGCCCGAGGCCAGCAGGCCCGGCATCAGCAGGAAGTTGGCCCGGCGCACCACCACGCTGATCTGCGGCGCCTCCTCGCGCAGCGCTTCGAGCAAGGCCGGGAACAGGCCGAACTCGGCGTCGTCCGACAGCCCCAGACGGAACACGTTGCAGCTGTTGGCCGGGTCGAACGCCTTGGCACGGCTGATCGCCGCCGAGATCACGTCCATCGCCGGGCCCAGTTCATTGAAGATCTGCATGGCCCGTGGCGTGGGCTCCATGGCTCGGCCATTGCGAATCAGCAATTGATCGTCGAACAGGTCGCGCAGGCGAGCGAGGGCGGCGCTGACGGTGGGCTGGGTGATGAACAGCTTTTCGCCGACGCGGGTGAGGTTGCGTTCGATCATCAATGCCTCGAACACCACCAACAGGTTCATGTCGACGCGGCGCAGGTCGTTGCGATTCATTCGGAGGGCCTTGGGCGCGGGGAAATGGCAGATTCAAGCACAGTTCGTGCCGCTTGGCATGCGCCGATTTGCCCCGCCATCGGCCCTGACAGAGCCACGCTATCAGCCCTCAATAGCGCTTCTATTAGACCTCTGCCCAAGCTCGGCTAGTCTTTCCCGTGGCCCCGCGAAAAGCCGTCGCGGCGGGTGCCCGCGTGGCCGCCGGCAACCCCCTTGCCAGCGCCGTCACGCCACCCCGCGAGCCCATGTCGGCGCAGACCGACCACACCTGATGAGGGGTAGGCACGAGCCCTTGGCTCGGCTGATCGAACACCTGGCATTGCGTCTGGAAACGCGCCCGGAATCTGAAACGACCCGACCCAAAGGTAGAAGCAGATGTCGAACGAATCGAAATGCCCGTTCCATCAAACCGCTGGTGGCGGCACCAGCAACCGAGACTGGTGGCCTGACCAGCTCAATCTCAGGATCCTCCATCAACACTCGTCCAAGTCCAGCCCCGACCCGGACTTCGACTACGCCAAGGCGTTCAAGAGCCTCGACTTCCAGGCCCTGAAAAGGGACCTGACCGCCTTGATGACCGACTCCCAGGACTGGTGGCCCGCCGACTTCGGCCACTATGGCCCGCTGTTCATCCGCATGGCCTGGCACAGCGCCGGCACCTACCGCATCGGCGATGGCCGCGGTGGCGCCGGCTCCGGCCAGCAACGCTTCGCCCCGCTCAACAGCTGGCCGGACAACGTCAGCCTGGACAAGGCCCGGCGCCTGCTGTGGCCGATCAAGCAGAAGTACGGCAACAAGATCTCCTGGGCCGACCTGATCGTGCTCACCGGCAACGTCGCCCTGGAATCCATGGGCTTTAAAACCTTCGGCTTCTCCGGCGGGCGCGCCGATGTGTGGGAGCCGGACGAAGACGTGTACTGGGGTTCGGAAAAGGTCTGGCTGGGGGGCGATACCCGCTATGGCAAGGAGCAGGTCAAGGCCCAGCCGCCAGGGCAGGGCGACCTGGTGGCGGAGCCGGCCAAGCATGGCGAGGAGCAGAATCGCGACCTGTCGGCCGAGCGCAACCTGGAAAACCCGCTGGCGGCTGTGCAGATGGGCCTGATCTACGTCAACCCGGAAGGCCCGGAAGGCAACCCCGACCCGGTCGCTTCGGGCAAGGATATCCGCGAGACCTTCGGCCGCATGGCCATGAATGACGAAGAGACCGTGGCGCTGATCGCCGGCGGCCACGCCTTCGGCAAAACCCACGGCGCCGGCCCTGCCGACAATGTCGGGCCTGAACCGGAAGCCGCCGGGCTGGAGCTGCAAGGCCTGGGCTGGAGCAACAAGTTCGGCACCGGCAAGGGCGGCGACACCATCACCAGCGGCCTGGAAGTGACCTGGACCTCCACCCCGACCCAGTGGAGCAACGAATACCTGAACAACCTGTTCAACTTCGACTGGGAACTGACCAAGAGCCCGGCCGGCGCCCACCAATGGCGACCGAAGGATGGCAAGGGCGCCAACACCGTGCCGGATGCCCACGACCCCGCCAAACGGCGCGCCCCCTCGATGCTCACCTCCGACCTGGCGTTGCGCTTCGACCCGATCTACGAACCCATCGCCCGGCGCTTCAAGGACAACCCCGATCAGCTCGCCGACGCCTTCGCCCGCGCCTGGTACAAACTGATCCACCGCGACATGGGCCCGCTGGCGCGCTACCTCGGCCCGGAGATGCCCAACGAAGAGCTGCTGTGGCAAGACCCGCTGCCCAAGGCCGGCCCTCAGCCCAGCAACGCTGATATCGCCGCGCTCAAGGCCAAGGTGCTGGCCTCGGGGCTGAGCGTTGGCGAGTTGGTGTCCGCTGCCTGGGCCTCGGCGTCGACCTTCCGTGGCTCGGACAAGCGCGGTGGCGCCAACGGTGCGCGCCTGCGCCTGGCACCGCAGAAGGACTGGAAGGCCAACCAGGGCCTGGACAAGGTGCTGACGGCGCTGGAGAAAATCCGCAGCGAGGGCGGCAACAAGATCTCCCTGGCCGACCTGATCGTGCTGGCCGGCAATGCGGCCGTGGAGAAAGCCTCCGGCATCAGCGTGCCGTTCCGCCCAGGGCGTGTGGATGCCTCGCAGGAGCAGACCGACGTCGAGTCGTTCGCCGTACTCGAACCGCTGGCCGATGGCTTCCGTAACTTCAGCAAGGACCGCTACAGCGTCAAGGCCGAGAAACTGCTGCTGGACAAGGCCCAGCTGCTGACCCTCACCGCGCCCGAACTGACCGTGCTGATTGGCGGCCTGCGCGTGCTCGGCGCCAACCATGGCGGCAGCAAGGACGGGGTGTTCACCGACAAGCCCGGGGTGCTGAGCAACGACTTCTTCCGCAACCTGCTGGACATGGGCGTGGAGTGGAAGCCGACCTCGGCGGACAACGAGCGCTTCGAAGGCCGTGATCGCAAGACCGGCCAGGTGAAGTGGACCGGTAGCCGGGTTGACCTGGTGTTCGGTTCCCACGCCCAGCTGCGCGCCTTGAGCGAGGTGTATGGCAGCAGCGATGGCCAGGACAAGTTCGTCAGGGACTTCGTCGCGGCCTGGTCCAAGGTGATGGAACTGGATCGTTTTGATTTGAAGTGACACTTCAATGCTCGGGGGCGCTTGGCGCCCCCGTTGCGGATCAACTCATCCATTGTGTCTCAATGTTATTAGGTCTCCAAGGATCTGCATGGCGTCACTTTCTGAGGTCCATTGGCAGGAAAGTGCCCAGCTATGTGCTGGCTGGCGAAGCTGAATAGCGCCATCTCCACATCGGCACATGTCCAGGTACCGGCCTTGCGAAGACCTGCATCGATGAATGTCTGAGGGTGGGGGCATGCCTCAAGGATGCGGTTGGCGATATAACGAAGTATTGCCGTCCACAGTGTGAAATCCGAGGGCCAGTGTTTCTGTTGTGCTGGTATCCCCCAGCGGTTGTTCAGGTTGTCGGCGCGCAGGCTCAACCAGGCATGCTGTTTTGAAGCGCAATCGCCTTCGCCGAATACTCGTACGATGCGGGTATCAATGGCACCGAATCGGTCAGGGTAAGCGAATCGCAGTAGTTTGCTCTGGTAGGTGGGGCCTATGCCTTTCAATGGCTTCATGCAGGCAATCAGCATTTCGGCGGGACTGTCCTTGGTCAGCGCGGCGCCTCCGGTGCTGCTGATTTCGCCGCTCACATTCCTCCAGCCGGGCAGTGAGCCCCATTGCGCAACACGGCGCACTTGATTGATGGACAACTGGTTGAACGCGACTGGGGCAAAGTCGAGTTCGAGCGCGAGAATCTCGGGGAAACCGCTGGAAAAGTTATCACTACCCCAGTTGTAAGCCACGTATAACGCTGGGAAATCATTGTTGTGGATGAAGTCGTCCAGCTCGATGCGCAAAGCGTCGGGTATGCCATGCAGTTCCTGGGGCATTGCTGTACTCCCTTGGTTCAGATGAAAGTTGCCAGCCGCTCGGGCTGAATGCCACGCAGATCGTTCAGCAAACCGCCAACGCCCATTTCTTGCGAGCTGGGGACAGTGGCGGGGCAACCTGTTGCAGATAATCGTCGGTCAACTCGAAGCGGTTCACCCTGCGGGTCTGGGAGCCGTCGTAGGACACACGTGAGAGCCAACGGTCATGCCCTCGGTTGATCCAGAGGTCCTCGAAGTGCTGGATTCGGGCATCGAAGAAGAAACAGAACTTCAGTTTGCGGGCTTTGTTGTAACTTTTACTGGGGAGATAGTTGATGAGTGTGGCGTACACATACGGCAGCAGCTTCGGGTCCAGGCCGACGTAGGCATAGACATTCAGCCGTTTGGCTTCTTCGAGTACGGTTATGAATTCGGCAAAGTCCAGAAAAGGCACCAACTCGGTGAGCTTGTTCCAGTAATGGTCCAAATGGGTCTGTGCAAACTCGCGATTGAGGCGTACCTGCTCGGGGTCGACTCGCGAGGGAGGCTTGCCCAAGTAGGGACGGGCGTTGGGTTGTTTGGTCGGGCAGTTCTGATCGGCGACATGATAGAAATGCCCATCGGCATGGTTATGCCCGGCCCGCGCATCCATCCGCCCCTTGCACACAGGGCACCTGCCACCCAGGTAATCGTTGGGGCGCTGGTAGCCCTGGTCGGCCGCGAGCTGGACATACTCATGATGGTTGATCATTTCATTGCGCAACGGATGAAGCACGTCGTACATGGTGGCACCTGGATATCGGAAAGATTGGATCCTATCTCAAGGGCCTTGATCGACACCATCTTCGAATGACGCCAGGTAGCCCTGTCCTCCAGCTCACCAGGGCTTGGTTTCAGAGCGTGGCTTGATGGTCATGCGCAGAGGGCGTTGGCGACTCTTGTGGGTCATGCAGCGAGATGCGCGACGTCTCCGGCAGCGCCGACCCACCGATCAACGCCAACATTGCAATCGCCACCAGATAGAAGGCTGGCGCCAAGCGACTGCCACTCTGCTCGATCAACCAGGTCGCCACCAGCGGCGCCGTGCCGCCGAACAAGGTGTAGGCGACGTTGTAGGTGATCGCCGAGGCGGTGTAGCGGCTGCGGGTGGGGAAGCATTCGGACAGCAGCGCAGCGGTAACCACGCCGCTCATCAGCGCGCCCACGGCGAGCAGGATCACCCCCAGCAAGGCCCCCGACATCGAGCCGGAACTGGCCAGCCAGTAGGCCGGAAACACGGCCACCATCACCCAGATGCAGGTAAAGCCGATGGTACGCCGGCGCCCGACCCGGTCACAGAAAGCCCCGGCCAGCGGGCAGCCGACGGCGGCGAACAGCAGGGCAACGGTAGTCACCAGCAGCGCCTGGGCACGGCTGAGCTGGCCGACGGTCTGCAGGTAAGTGGCGAAGTAGGTGGTGAACATGTAGAACGACAGCGCCGTCAGCGAGATGAACGCACCCAGGTTGCGGATGGTGCGGCCATGGTGGCGCAGGGTGTCGCCCAGCGGCGAGTGACTGTGTTGCTTGCCCTCGGCCATGGCCTGGCGGAATGCCGGGGTTTCCTCCATGCGCCAGCGCAGGTACAAGCCCACCAGCCCCAACGGCGCGGCAATCAGGAAGGGCACCCGCCAACCCCAGCTGTTCATCGCCTCGGCCGACAGGCTGGCCTCCAGGCCATAGGCGATCAGCGCCGCGCAGGCAAAGGCGGAGAAGGTCGAGACTGGCACGAAACTGCCGTAGAACGCTCGCTTGTCCTGCGGCGAGTGTTCCATCAGGTATGCGCAGGCGCCTGCGTATTCGCCCCCGGCGGAGAAGCCCTGCAGGCAGCGAGCAAGCGTGAGCAGGGCCGGAGCCAACACGCCGATGCTGGCGTAGGTCGGCAACAACCCGATCAGGGTGGTGGAGCCGGCCATCAGCAGGATGGTCAGCGACAGGATGCGTTTGCGCCCCAGGCGATCGCCGAGGGCCCCGAACACGATGCCGCCCAGCGGGCGCAGGGCGAAGGCCACGGCGAACACGGCGAAGGTCTTGAGCAGGGCGATGCTGGGGTCTTGGCTGGCGAAGAACTGGGTGGCGATCAGTGTGGCGAGAAACCCGTACACGGCGAAGTCGAACCATTCGACGAAGTTGCCGATGGCCGAGGCGGCGATCACCCGGCGCAGGGTGGCGGGCGGGACCTCATGGGGGATGGACATGGATGTGCTCTCCGATGGTCTTGGCAGCCTGGGCTAATGCGGCGCAGTCGGGTGCGCCGTCGTTGTTGTCAGGCCAGTAGACAAGGGGTGTGCACGGGGTGCTGCTTTGAGGGCGACATTGGGATATCTGTTTTGACCGCAGTGCCTGGGGGCGGCGGTTCGATTGCCTGCCGTGAACCTGGGTTGGGATTGCATGGGGGCCATTGCGGTGTTTATTCGGCCCTGTCATTTGTAGGTTTTTTGCAGCTTCGTTGTCAGAACAATCCTTCTTTTTGACTGGGAAGCGCCTGACTCCTTCCTCTAGTACCGCTTCGGTATCGTTTCTCCCTCGGCGACTCGGCATATTTGACCTCAGGTTCAACTGCGCAAGAAGTTGCGCACTTGGTCAGTCAAAAAATGCCATCTGAAGCGCTGCAGCCCTTACGGCACGGGCTCTTCAGCCAAGTGCGCAACTTTTTGCCAGCACTGCGCAAGAAGTTGCGCAACTTTTGAATGTCGATCGCTGAAAAACCCATCCAAACGAATGGCATTGTCATGTAAAACATTGATTTATATAAATAAAAATTCACTGGCGCAGATTTTGTATGGATGCGCATCCCCCGTTCGGCAACTTTCTGCCATCGGGTGACTTTCTCAACGCATGGAGAGCAACACGCATGGCAACTCCCGCCTACATGTCCGTCACTGGCGAAAAACAAGGCCTGATCACCGCTGGCGCGTTCACCGCCGACTCGGTGGGCAACACCTACCAGGAAGGCCACGAAGACCAGGTGATGGTCCAGGGCTTCGAGCACGAAGTGATCATCCCGCGTGACCCGCAGTCCGGCCAGCCGACCGGTCAGCGCGTGCACAAACCAGTCAAAATCACCAAGGTCTTCGACAAGGCTTCGCCGCTGCTGCTGGCTGCCCTGACCTCGGGCGAGCGCATGACCAAGATCGAGATCAAGTGGTACCGCACCTCGGCCCAGGGCACTCAGGAGCACTACTACACCACCGTCCTGGAAGACGCGATCATCGTCGACATCAAGGACTACATGCACAACTGCCAGGACCCGAGCAACGCTCACTTCACCCACCTGGAAGACGTGCACTTCACCTACCGCAAGATCACCTGGACCCACGAAGTGTCCGGTACTTCCGGTTCCGACGACTGGCGCGCGCCGGTCGCAGGCTAAGCCTGGACCCACCGCAGCCCGCCGCGTTCGCGCAGCGGGCTGCGGTCGTTTTGCCACCGAATTTTCGCAACATGAGGGACAAGGATGTTTGCCGCCGCGAACCAGACCCACTTCAGCTTGCACATCGATGGCCTGGAGCATGACTTCCAGGTCCTCGCCTTCGACGGCACGGAAGCCATCAGCCAACCCTACGCCATCGACCTGGAGCTGGTCAGCGAGCACCCCTCGCTGAACCTGGAGAGCCTGCTGCACAAGCCCGCGTTCCTTCAGCTCGGCGACGATGGTCGAGGCCTGCATGGCCTGATCTACCGCGCCGCGCAAGGCGAGGCAGGCAAGCGCCTGACCCGCTACCAGGTCACGCTGCGCCCGCAGCTGGCGTACCTGGCCCACCGCATCAACCAGCGCATGTTCCAGCACAAGACCGTGCAGGCAATCATCGCCCAGGTGCTCGAGGAGCATGGCATCCTCGCCAACGCCTACCAATTCCAGTTGGGCGCGACGTACCCCGAGCGCGAGTACTGCGTGCAGTACGACGAGTCCAACCTGCAGTTCATCCAGCGGTTGTGTGAAGAAGAAGGCATCCACTACCACTTCCGCCACAGCGCCGAGGGCCACCAACTGGTGTTCGGTGACGACCAGACCGTGTTCCGCAAGCTGGCCCCGGTGGCCTACCAGCAGGATGCCGGGCTGGTGGCCGACACGCCGATGATCAAGCGCTTCGGCCTGCGCGTGGAAACCCGCACCAGCAGCGTCACCCGCCGCGATTACGACTTCAAGAAGCCGCTGATCCAGCTCGAAGGCGCCGCCGACAGCCTCGACGAACCGGCCCTGGAAGACTACGACTACCCCGGCCGCTTCCTCGACCGTCCGCGCGGCAAGCACCTGGCCAACCGCGCCCTGGAACGCCACCGCAGCGACTACCAGCAGGCCAGCGGCGACAGCGACCAGCCGCTGCTCGCCAGCGGGCACTTCCTGACCCTGGCCAGCCACCCCAACGCCCAGTGGAATGACCTGTGGCTGCTCACCGACGTGCGCCACCAGGGCCGCCAACCGCAGGTACTGGAAGAAGCCATCACCAGCGACGTCGATGCCAAGTACGACGGTTTCCAGCAGGGCTACCGCAACTTCTTCGTGGTGACCCCGTGGCAGCAACCGTTCCGCCCGCCGCTGCTGCATCCCAAGCCCAAGGTGCTCGGCACCCAGCGCGCCGTGGTCAGCGGCCCGGCCGGCGAAGAGATCTACTGCGACGAGTACGGCCGCATCAAGGTGCAGTTCTTCTGGGACCGCGAAGGCCAGGCTGACGACAAGTCCAGCGTGTGGATGCGCGTGGCCAGCAGTTGGGCCGGGCAGGGCATCGCCGGGCTGCAATTGCCGCGAGTGGGCATGGAGGTATTGGTCAGCTTCCTCGAAGGCGACCCCGACCAACCGCTGGTGACCGGCTGCCTGTACCACGGCGTGAACATGCCGCACTACAAGCTGCCCGATCTGAAAACCCTGGCCACCATCAAGAGCAAGGAATACAAGGGCAGCCGCGGCAACGAACTGCGCATCGACGACACCACCAGCGAAATCAGCATCGCCCTGCGCAGCGACCACGGCGCCAGTGCGCTGAACCTCGGTTACCTCACCCACCCGCGCCCCTCCGGCGGCGCCCCGCGTGGTGAAGGTTTCGAACTGCGCACCGACCGCCATGGCGCCATCCGCGCTGCCGGCGGCCTGCTGCTCACCACCGAGCCCCGCGCCAACGAAGCCAAGCACCACAAGGACCTGCCCGAAACCGCCGAACGCCTGGCTACCGCCAGCGACCAGCAGGACAGCCTCGCCGAACTGGCCAAGCAGATGCAGGCCCAGGAACCGGGCGACCAGGACACCGTGGCCAAGGACCTGCACAAGCAGCACCAAGGCATCCTCGGCAGCGGCCCGGGAGACCTGACGAAAAACGAATTCGCCGAATTCACCCAACCGCACCTGGTGGTGTCGAGCCCCGCCGGCATCGCCCTGACCACCCCCGGCCCCAACCACCTCACCAGCGGCAGCCACCTGGCCCTGAGCAGCACCGGCCATACCAGCATGTCCGTCGGCAAACGCCTGCTGGCCAGCGCCAGCCAGGGCATGCGTTTCTTCGTGCAGAGCCTGGGCTGGAAGCTGGTCACGGCCTCCGGCGACATCGACATCCGCGCCCTGAAGGACAGCATCAACCTGCTGGCCAAGCTCGACATCACCGTCAACGCCGACCGCATCCTGCTCAAGGCCAAGACCGAGCTGGTGGTGCAGGGCGGCGGCAGCGCCACTACTTACAACGCCGGTGGCATCACCCACGTCACCAGCGCCAACTACACCGCCAAGGCCGCGCAGTTCGCCCATATCGGCGCGGCGAGCATGGCCGGCACCTTCCCCGAACCACCCAAGCCGGGCAAGGGCGCGCTGGAGCTGTTCAACCTGTACGCCAACACCAAAGGCATCAAGGCTGGCGACTACGAAGTCACCGATGCCCTGGGCACGGTGCTCAAGGGCACGCTGGACGGGCAGGGGTTCAAGGCCGTGTCCGGTGCCGCGCCGGGGCCCGCCTGGGTCAACTTCGGCCGCGATCCCTCGCCACCCTGGGCGCCGAGCAGCTACATCGGCGAGGTCGAGTGGCCGGTTCAGGCCCCAGACCCCAACAGCCTGTCGAGCCAGCTGGAGTCGCTGGTCGAGAAGCTGCCGCTGCCCAAGGGCGAGGGCGGCCTGTTCGACAAGGCCAAGCAACTGGCCGGCAGCGGCATGGACGCGGCCAAGAGCGGCATGAGCCTGCTCAAGACCGGCCAGGGCGCCATGCAGACCACGCAACAGGTACAGGGCGCATTGAAAGGCGGCGTCGCCGGCCTGCCGCAGCTGGCCAGCACCGCCAGCTCGGCGCTGCCGGCCGCCTCCAGCGCCATGGCCAGCCTGCCAAGCCTGCCCAAGCTGCCGGCACTGCCCAAGCTCCCCGCTTTCAAGGCCCCGAGCCTGAACACCGTCACCGATCTTCTGCCAAGTGAACTGATGTCATGACCGCCGATACCTCTGAAAAATCACGTCCAGCCCAGGCGGCGGTCGTCCCCCTCGACCAGATCGGCATGGCCGACGTCAGCCGCGGCGCCGCCGTGTTCGATGCCTGGCTGCGCGAGATCAGCGGCGGGTACGTCAACCTCGAACGGCTCAAGGACACCGCCGAGGTGCTGCCGGTGATCGGCAACATCATCGCCCTGGTGGATGCGGTGGGCGATATCGTCAACCTGGCCTCGGCCAAGGAGCCCGACCCGTGGGATTGGGTGAGCCTAGGCATCAACCTGATTGGCGTGATCCCCGCCCCGCCGACCATGGCTGCCGCGCGCAAAGGGCTGCGGCCGATGCTGACCCTGGCCCGCCAAGAGCGCAAAGAGATCCTCGGCGACGCGCTGGTCGAGATCATCGTCGGCCACCTTAACGCCGACCTGCTCGGCGAGCTGGACAAGTTCCTCGCCGACGCCGAAGGCCAGCTCACCCCGATCCTCACCGAAGCTGCCAAGACCGGCGAAAAGCTGATCAACAACACCGCCGACGCCATCGACGCGATCATCCTCGGCAAGCTCGACAGCAAGGGCGACCTCGACAAGGCCGCGCAACTGGCGCAGAAGGTCAGCGAAACCTGGAAGTCCGACCCATCGGTGGCCTTCGAAAACGCCTTTGGCGCGCTGAGCAATGCCTATGCGGCGATGGGCAAGGGCGCGGCCAATACGCTGATGAGCAACGCCGTGCCCACTCGGGTGCAGCAGGAAGTGCTCACCTACACCAAGCAGTTCCGCACCCTTGGGCCGCAGATGAGCGGCAAGCTGCTGAGCCTGTCCAGTGCGGCCAACCCGAACTCGATCGAGAACATGCGGCGCATCCTGCACAACAGCAGTGTGATCTGGCATGCGCGCAATCCCAAGGGCAAGGACACGGTGGTCAAGCAGAACAAGACCACTGAAGCGAAGGTGCAGGGGGCCGAAGGGCGTACCGAGTCGATTACTACGCAAGTGCCTGCAACCGGCGCGCCGAGTTGCTGCAAGAACAAGGCGCCAGCTGGCACGCAGCTGCAGATTAACTTCGCCCTCGGCAGCGAAACGCTATCGCACACCGACTTCAGCTTGCCCGGTCCGTTCCCGGTCGAGTGGACGCGGACCTACAACTCACGATTGGACAAGCTGGATGACGGCAGCCTCGGCGCCCGCTGGCTCACCGAGTTCACCACCTGCATCGACGTGCTCGACCAAGGTGTGGTGTTCCACGACTACGATGGCCGTAGCCATGACTACCCGCTGCCTAAGCAGGGCAAGCCACACCATGATGCAGTCGAATACTTCACCCTGGTGCGTACCGCTGAGCAGCAATTGGTGCTGCTGCGTGGCTTGGACCGTCGCGAGACCTACGCCCGCCATGGTGACCGCTTCTACCTGACGCACATCCAGTTGCGCAGTGGCGCGGGGGCGATGCTGCACTACGAGCACCGCCATCACGACCGGCCGGTGCTGTCGGACATCAACACCTATCAGGACGACGACCCGACCAAGGTGCACCTGCAATTGGGCACCTTGCTCGATGACCATGGCCACCTCCAGGGACTGTGGCAGGTAGTCGATGGCAAGCCTTTACGTCAACTGTGCGCCTACCATTACGATGACCAGGGCGACCTGATCGCTGCACAGGATGAACACGGTGCCGCTTGGCGCTATCAGTACCAGCACCACTTGGTCACCCGCTACACCGACCGCACCAATCGTGGCATCAACCTCGAATGGGATGGCAGCGGCCCACACGCCAAGGCCATCCGCGAGTGGGCCGACGACGGCAGCTATGAGACGCGTCTGGAATGGGATGAGCGCATCCGCCTGACCTATGTCACCGACGCCCATGGCCAGGAGACCTGGCACTACTACGACCAGCAGGGTTACACCTACCGCATCAAGTACCCGGACGGTCGGGATGAATGGCTGTTCCGTGACGTGCGTAAGAATGTCATCCGCCACGTTCACCCAGATGGCAGCCAGGACCGCTACGTCTACGATGAGCGCAGCAACCTGCTCAAGCACATCCGTCCGGATCACAGCGTCGAGCATTACGCCTACGACGATCAGAACCAGTTGACCAAGATCAGCGACGCCGAAGGGGGGCTTTGGCTACGCGGCTATGACGAGCGCGGCAACCTGGTCGAAGCAGTCGATCCGCTGGGCAACAAGACCGAGTTCGCCTACACCTCGGCCGGGTTGGTCAAGGCGATCAAGGACGCGCTCGGTAACGAGAAGAAGGTTGCCTACAACGATGCCGGGCAGTTGCTCGAATACACCGACTGCTCCGGCAAGACGAGCCAGTGGACGTATAACGCCTTTGGCCAGTTGACCGAGTTCGCCGATGCAGCGGGTAACAAGACCGTCTACGAATACCAAACCGGGCAACTGGTCAAGGTTACCCACCCGGACAAGACCGAAGATCGCTTCGAGCGTGACGCTGAAGGCCGCCTGTTGGCGCATGTCGATGCCCTCGACCGCTGCACCACCTGGGCCTACAACGCTGCCGGCCTGCTGGCCGAGCGCGTCGATGCCGCAGAACATACCTTGCGCTACCGCTGGGACAAGCTCGGTCGCTTGATCGGGCTGGAAAACGAAAACGTAAGCAAGGCCAACTTCCTCTACGACCCAGTCGGCCGGCTGCTGCAAGAGACCGGTTTCGATGGTCTGGTCACCCGCTACCAGTACGACCCGTACAGTGGTCGGTTGGCGAGCACCCAGGTCGGTCAACGTCGTATCGACCTGACCTTCGACCGCATGGGCCGATTGCGCGAGCGTACCGCCCGCCTGGGCGATCAAAGCCAGCGCGAAACCTTCGCCTACGACGGCAATGGTCAACTGGTTCAGGCGGTGAACGCTGCCAGCAAGCTGCAATGGTTCTTCGACGAGGCGGGCAACCTGACCCGCGAGCACCAACACTACTTGGCCACCGGCACGCCGATGGTCGCGGTGTGGCAGCACGAGTACGACGCGCTCAACCAGCGCACCGCCACCATCCGCCCGGACGGTCACAAGGTCAGCTGGCTGACTTACGGCAGCGGCCACCTGCTCGGCATGACCCTCGACCAACACGAGATGCTGGCCTACGAGCGCGATGAATTGCACCGCGAAGTGGTGCGGCACCAGGGTAATAAGCTGATGCAGACCCAGGCCTGGGATCCGGCCGGGCGTTTGCAAGAGCAACTGCTGGGCAGCCATGACGGCCAGTCCACGTTGCTCAAGCGTCAGTACCGTTATGACGCTGCGGGGCAGTTGACCAATATCCATGACACTCGTCGTGGTCAGTTGGAGTATCAATACGATCCAGTCGGTCGCCTGTTGCAAGCGACCAGCCGCCTCGGCGTGGAAACCTTCGCCTTTGACCCGGCCGGTAACCTGCTGGATCAGAAAACCCAGGAACTGAACCGCCCGCTTGAAGCGGACCCGCGTCGCAACAAGCTGATGGACAACTTGCTGCGCGAGTATGCCGGGACCCATTACCGCTACGACGAACGCGGCAACCTGATCCACCGACTGCACAACGGCGCCCACGCCCACTTCACCTGGGACCTGTTCGACCGTCTGGCCAGCTACAACGACGACAAGCTCAAGGTCGACTACAGCTATGACGCCCTGGGCAGGCGCCTGCACAAGCATTCGGTGGCGCATTTCTGGGATCGACCGGAAGCGGGTACTGGCTGGAACCAGTTGGAAAGGGCCAAACGCCAACGCGAGTTGGGCTGCGGCTTTACCTTGTTCGGTTGGGATGGCGACACCCTGGCATGGGAAAGCTCACCGCCGCGAGATGAAGGCGATACTGGTCGCACCGTGCACTATCTGTACGAGCCGGGCAGCTTTGTTCCGGTCGCCCAAGCCCTGCGCAAGAGCCCGATCCGCCTGCACAAGCAACCGGACTGGAGCCAGCGCGAGTATGACTTCGATCAGGATACGTTGTGGCACACCGAGGTGAAGCCGCAGCCGTTCGAAGCGATCGCTTGGTACCAATGCGACCATCTCGGTACACCCATGGAACTGACCGATGAGCAGGGCAACATCGCTTGGGCGGGGCAGTACAAGGTGTGGGGTGAAGTCCGGGAAGAGCGCTCGGACTGGGCCAAACAGCACGGCTTGGGCAATCCGTTCCGTT
Source organism: Pseudomonas sichuanensis (assembly GCF_024749065.1). NCBI lineage: Bacteria > Pseudomonadati > Pseudomonadota > Gammaproteobacteria > Pseudomonadales > Pseudomonadaceae > Pseudomonas > Pseudomonas sichuanensis. The sequence goes on from NZ_CP087185.1 coordinate 2,392,799, forward strand.
TCCAGGGGCAATACCACGATCACGAGACGGGATTGCATTACAACCGATATCGCTACTATGAACCGGTTGCGGGACGTTTCATCAGCAAAGATCCTATCAGCTATGCGGGAGGATTGAATCTCTATATCTACGCTTCTAATCCGATTGAGTGGTATGACCCGCTCGGTTTGGCTAGGATCAGCAAAGGTGTCAAGACTAAGGTTGCCAATGAGAACCGTCAGCACCATGGCACGGAGAAGTGCGAGCATTGCTTAACAGATGTTGTTCCAGGTAAAAAGAGCCAGCGAGGAGTGACCCCACCTACCAATGAAAGGCAGTTCGATCATATCGAACCGGACTCCAAAGGTGGTGATAATGGCGAAGGTAATGTTCAAATTCTGTGCAGGAAGTGCAATCGCGATTTTTCGGATACGCCAAAAGATAATTTCAAATTAATGAACAGAATGGGCGTGCAGCGCTAAAATTTGGGGTGTCAAATGAATGCGTATGAAAAGCTAATTTTTAAACTGATCCCGGATGAGGACGGTTATCCTCCTGTCTCCACGGAGGCCATTTGGGGTGAGAGAGTTGGGGTAAATCAATATAAGGTGGATAACGTTCCTTATTATGTTTATGGTGTAAGTAAAGGGGATGTGGTCAAGGTTGAGAATATAAGCGGTGAGTATGTGGTAAGTGAGGTGGTCATACAGGGCGGGCACTCTACTCTCAGGGTTTATGTAGAAGAAAAACGCCGTAAATTAGAAGTTGTCCAGGCGATAGCCGAGCGGGGAGGGGTATGCTCTGTTAGCTCGGAGTTTTCACTATTCCCTGTTGATATTCCTCCCGAGGTGGACTTTAGGATTATTGATAAGTATCTCAATAGTATTGCGGATGATGAGTTCATTTCTTATGAAGATGCTTGTTTGCAGCACCTGGGAATAGATTCGAGCAGAGTTCTTGAATGTTTTGCTCTCTCTACGCTGACTAGCGCGACTCACTGAGTTTAGGCGAGTCATTTACGTCACCCGCGCTGAGGTCCAGAGCGAGAATGTTAGCCGAGGCGCGGAGGAGTTCGAGATCAAGCTGCGGACAACCAGCGCCTGTTTCGTGACCCTCGAACATTCCAAGGCTGTGGCCGGCAATATCATCGCCTTGGTGGGTGCACTGGGCGATGTCGGAAATCACTATATGAATGATCAGTTGATCATAATCCTTACTGAGAAGTTGTGGTTGGTTACAATGGATTTCTGATGAATTGAAAATTCATCGCTATGAGATAAAGCCTGTCTCGGGGTTAATTACCGGGGATAGCCTATTGCTGAGGGGTAAAGGGGAAATATTTATTGTTCATGGTCTGATCGAGTTCCCAAGAAATGCATCGAGCATACGAACCAGTGTGGCTTGAAATTAGAGTATGGGAAATAAATCTATCCCCCTTCTTGGGCACCTTTTTTAGCGTAACTCCAACGGGCACGTAGCCATCGAAAAATTATGGAGTAGGAATGGCTTCAAATGACGTGCAGAAGGTTCTTGATGAATACTATGGCTTTGATTACGGGGTATTGAAGGCGTTTGAGTATATTTTCTCGGATGATGACACCTGTTCTGTAAGGCTTGAGTTGTATGCGCGAAATTATAGTTTAGAAAATGATGTTTGGAGAAATGTAAAAATATTGGTTCGGGGCGTGAGTGAAGTGCGTGCGACAGTGATTCCGGTTGTTGTTAATTCGAAAGTTAAACTTGTAGACCTTGGAGGGGAATTGTGTCTGGAGGTGAATGGAGATTTTGGTCTTGACTCGATGTCTATTGAAAATATTCGGAGGTACAGTTTTTGCTATGTAATTGGGCGGTCGGTTGAAGTTGTGGAGTGTGTATAAGTGGTCTGAAGTAGTGTGGAAAGGTTTGAGGGTGATATGTTGTTCAAAGATGTTGTGAGTTTTTTTGATGGATGCCACGGTTTTCAGGGAGGACGCATAAGATCTTTTAGATATGAGAGCCAAAGCTCTGGTAGGTTGAATATTATAATTGGATTGGAAAGCCAATTTTTAAACGGCTTGCCTGGAAAGTGTAGGGTTGAATTAAAAATCTTCGATGCTTTGGAGGTTCGATCAGATTTTTTGGGCGGGCGCAGTAATGATATCGCCGAAAAGGTCATTTTTTCGCCCTCCGGAGTAGGAGGCTACTGCATAGCGTTTGGTTGTGATTTTTTGGACATTCCAATGACGCTGGATGCCATTAGACGGCGTAGTGATTGCTATGTTATTGGCAAGGCTGTTGAGGTGTTGGAGGTTAAATAGAAAAATTTGGGAAGGGACAGGAAACGGATTTTTACTCTAATCTCTGCTTAGGCGGGGCCAAAGGGCCACGGAGCTTGGGCGATATGGGCTGAAGAGCGCAGTCCGATTCAATAGGCTTTTTTTTGGCAAGAATGGAAAATATTTAGCTAGGAAGTAAAGGTGAGAGCTGAACCGACACGTACTGAGGTTATTGAGAAAATTTTAAGTCTACTTACCGGAGTGGTGCAAAGAAGAGAAGTTGCGGAGTGGGCTTTTGAGATCTTTGATGATGATCATCTAAAGATAAGTGACTCCGTGATCGAGTATCTGAAGATATTAGGGGCAGTCGATCTGCCCGCCAATGAACGGGAGTATCTGTATACTGAAGAGGATCTGGATAGATGGATTGTTGAACTCAGAAAATAAAGAAGAAGCACTGGCAGGAACACAAGGGCCAATCCGAGGCGCTCGCATGTTGCAGAATACAATCCCAGTACAGGTCAGGTACGAGTTTCAGAGGAGACCTATGATCATCAAGGTGGACTCAATGAGGTTGAACCCAAGATGCTCGATGGTGATGTTGTAAATGCCCCTCATTATTCATCAGCTAAGTCGGATAATGGTAAGGGATTGGCTACCCTAGATTGCAAGGAAATTAGATCGAGTTTTAGGTAGCGCTAATGAATGTTCTTGAGAACAAAATTGCATTTGTTGAGCAGTTGCTATTGGTCGCAAGAGAAAACCCTTACAGTCCTGAGCGTTGTGCTGATTGGGCGTTTAAAAGTGCTTTGGATTATCAGGCCTACAGGTATGGTGATCTAAAATTGGACGAAATAATAGATCTTATGCAAGGTATGAGTGCAGGAGAGGAGTTTTACTATTCTCAGAGCGAGCTGGTTCAAATGTTAGAGTCCTACTTGCATGAATTAAAGGTCTAAAGCATTGAAATTCGCTAATTCCCCAGTCATGCATGCCTCGGTTTTTTAAGAGGTTTCTATGAAGGCATCAAGAGATTTGGCGTCCATTAAGAGCGAACTTTTCAAAATATCAGGAAAAGGTGGCGCTAAAAAAATATTGGACGAGGCGAAAAAATTCGATGACTTGATTTCTCATTATGAAAACATTCCAGATTCCTGTTTTGGTCTTTGGCTCGACATTTTTTCTGATTCCGAGCTTTATAATAAGCAGGGTATGCATATATTTTTTCTGAATTTTCAAGTTTGTATGTATGCAATATCTGATAATCAAAAGGAAGGTGCGTTGCACGCCATAGTGGCTCACTATTCGAATTACAATAATTTAGAGACCTGCTGGCATGTTGGGGACTTGGTTGCTCGCTGCTACGAAACACAAAAAGCATTTGATTTTTTTAAAAATTTATTCCACACCTCTACTGCTCAGGGGCGAGAGGGTATTGCGCTTGGATTAGAAATTCTTGGGCGACAGGATAAAAGCACGAAATCAAAGAAAATGATTGAGCAAGTTCTCCGTGGTGACGGCTGAGTGCGCTACCCGCTTGGTCGAGGGAGCGAGACCCAGTCCTCCCTATCCTGGAACGGTAAGCTGATCCAAGCGATTACAACTACGATCATTTCAATATGCGGCCGGCTTATGAAAGAGGAGAGATTCTAAATGCTGGGTATGTGCGAGGATTTCATGGGTGCTATATTTTTCTTAAGGTATATTTATGTGGCTAAAGCATTCGTTGAATAAAGTTAAAGTTGATCATATGTTCGGTGGTGTTTTAAATATGGAGGGTGCCGAGCTGGTTGGGTTTAAATTTCATGACAGCTCTTCGGTGTATTTCTCGTTCTTGATTAAAGGGATTCCAGATAAGTGCCCCGATAAGTGGAAGGGTCAAGGGTATAATGCTATGAGTGTTACGTTGAATTTTGGAGGGGTGAAAAAGTTTAGGTCGAATTTGGTCAGGGTAAATTTTTGCTGCACTCCAAAAATTAATAGTTCACCTGGCAGTGCCTCTATTTCTATTGAGGAACTTGATGCGTCGATTTGTTGCGAATCTGAGTACGTGAGTGTAGAGGGGGTGACTCCATACATTGATATAAGGTGGAATTGAGTTGCGCGCAAAAAATATATTAAGGGGGCTACTGTTGGCTAGTTGATGGGGTGGGGGCTTTTGGGTTTGTTCTCTATTCGGGCGGAATCGAGATGAGTAGTGTTTGGGTGGTCTTGTATCAATTTCAGTGTTGATGAGAATTTTGAGGGTGGTGAGTTTTACGCGACGGCAACTGAAAAAAGATGAGTTTGAGCAGGCCTGAACGATAAAGTGGAACAGGTTTGTTTTTGCTCTAATCGAGTTGCCGGGAAATTTATCGGGCAGGCGAAGCAGGGCGGCTTGAAATTAGAGTGGGAAAAATATATTTGTCCCCTTTTCTAAGGTGTCGGCAATGTGACTTCAAAGATGACGACTCATAAGTTTTGTCATGCTGATGAACTATTGAGTGCTGCAGGTCGATTAGGGGTTAAAGCGCACCTAGTTGACGAGGTTATAGCAGAAAAATACACATCGTTTGTGTTGGAAAAATACAAGCCCTGGAAGAGGGCTGGGCACTTGAGTATTGGTGAGGGCACCGCTAAGTTGCCGACTGACGAAAACGAGTTTGTATTTTTCTCATCAGTTAAACCTGGGGCGGGCTGGATATTTTTTGAACAAAATGCATCAAATAAAAATGTTGTTGTGGTGGTTGATGATGTTAGGGATATATCAAGGTTGATGGAGGATAGTTATGGAATGGAGTACTTTGTGTCAAATGAAGATGGTGACTTTCTTATAGCAGTTAACTGGTATGTCATTGAGTATACAGATGGTGCGATAGCGGCCGATTGATGTGTTTTTGGTTGAGCTTGTACTTTAGGTGTTTAGTAAAATGGGGGCGGATTTATTTTACCTATTTTGATTGGTGGTAATAAATCCGTCCACTTTCTTTGTCGCCTTTTTTTGCGTAACTCCACCGGGCACGCAGCCATCGAAAAAATTATGGATTAGGTATGGCTTCAAATGACGTGCAGAAAGTTTTTGATGAGTACTATGGCTTTGATGATGGGGTGTTGAAAGCGTTTGAGTATGTTTTTTCGGATGATGGCGCCTGTTCTATAAGGCTTGAGTTGTATGCGCGAAATTATAATTTGGAAGGTAATGTTTGGAGGGGTGTAGAAATATGGGTTCGGGGTGTGAGCGAAGTGCGTTCGACAGTAATTCCGGTTGTTGTTAATTCGAAAGTTAAACTTGTAGACCTTGGAGAGGAGTTGTGTCTGGAGGTGAGTGGAGATTTTGGTCTTGACTCGATGTCTATTGAAAATATTCGGAGGTACAGTTTTTGCTATGTGGTTGGGCGGTCGGTTGAAGTTGTGGAGTGTGTATGAGTGGTGTGAGGTAGTGTGGAGAGGTTTGGGGGTGATATGTTGTTCAAAGATGTTTTGAGTTTTTTTGATGGGTGCCACGGTTTTCAGGGAGGACGCATAAGGTCTTTTAGATATGAGAGCCAAAGTTCTGGTAAGTTGAATATTATAATTGGCTTGGAAAGTCAATTTTTAAACGGCTTGGCTGGAAAGTGCAGGGTTGAATTAAAGATCTTCGATGCTTTGGAGGTTCGATCAGATTTTTTGGGCGGGCGCAGTAATGAGATCGCCGAAAAGGTCATGTATTCGCCCACTGGAGTAGGAGGCTACTGCATAGCGTTTGGTTGTGATTTTTTGGATATTCCGATAACGCTGGATGCCATTAGACGGCGTAGCGATTGCTATGTTATTGGCAAGGCTGTCGAGGTGTTGGAGGTTAAATAGAAGATTTGGAGAGGGGCAGGGGCGCATTTATTTGTTCACTCTAATCTCTGCTTAGACGGGGCCGAAGGGCCACGGAGCTTAGGCGATATCGACTGAAGAGCGCATTCCTACTCAATAGGCGATCTAACGAGGAGACTGATGGGCAATAGTCAGTTCGTGGACAATGAAAAAGAATAATGTATTTAGTTTGGACTCCGATATAGTTCCTGGCAGGTCGATTGGTGGGGTTTCCTTAGGTGATTGTGCAGAAGAGGTTTTTTATTGCATCGCTGATACCTTTGATGTGAGAATTTTCGAATTTGAGAATTTTGGTGTTAGGTTCGTGCACTATGAAGTAAGTGGAGGGGTAGTTTCATTTGTAGCCAAGGATGACGGAAAAATATCTTCCTTGTGGTGCAAGCCTCCATATAGCGGAAACTTTGATGGGCGGCTTTTTCCAGGAATAACTGCTGGGGAGCTAAAAAGTGTCTCCAAAAGGCAGGAGTTGGTAAATGGCTATTTGGTTGTGGATCGAAATTATCTGATTTACTACGGCATGCCAGATAACATTGACGATTTTAATCATTTCTCTGATTTGGATGATAATGTTGTTTTCGAAGAGTTATATGTTGGTGGGTTAAGGTAACGAAGCTACTGGAGTAGATTTATTTTGCTGCTCTGAACGAATTTTCGAAAAGCATCGAGCAGGCGAAGCTGGGAGAGAAGTCAGGCTTTAGGAGAACTAGGTTCTGTATGAAAACCTTTGAAACCTCACCGGAGCCTCTGGAGGCCTGATTTTCCGTAGAGTTCTCGCTTTTTAGGCGAAGGATTCTGCCATGTCCAAGCGATACGAACTTTCCGACGCAGAATGGGAAATAGTCGCGGACCTCTTCACCGCACATCGACGTACAGGACGCCCAAGAGTCGATGATCGCTTGATGCTCAACGGCGTGTTGTGGGTGCTGTGCTCTGGTGCAACCTGGCGGGACATGCCTGAACGATTCGGGCCTTGGTCGACGGTCTATCAACGATTTCGAGACTGGCGAAACCAAGGAACCTTCAACAAGATGCTCAAGCGGTTACACCTCAAACTCAATGCACAGGGCCAGATTGACTTGACCACCTGGTGCATCGACTCAACAGCCGTGAGGGCTACCCGTGCCTCTGCCGGAGCAGGCAAAAAAGGGGGGCTGAAGAACCAACGGACCACGCACTTGGACGAAGCCGGGGCGGGTTGACGACGAAAATTCACATGGTCAGTGACGCCCGCGGCATCCCGCTCCACTTCACGCTCTCAGGTGGTAACGCCAGCGACATCTCCCATGCTCAGCAACTGCTGGACGGTGTCCACATCCCTTCGAATCGTGGTAGGCCACGCAAGCGCTGCCGCTGCCGCTGGCTCCTGGCCGACAAAGGCTATGATGCAGAATCCTTGCGGCAATACTGCGACCGCTATCGGATGCAGCCGGTGATTCCGCTGCGTGACATGAAGCGCAAGCCGAAGCCGGGCTTACCGCGCCTGTTTGACAAGCCAAAGTATCGGCAGCGGAACGCTATCGAACGGCTATTTGGTTGGTTGAAGGAGCACCGCCGCTTGGGTACACGCTATTGCAAGCTAGCGGAAAGCTTCGCTGCGATGGTCACGCTGGCTTGCTGGCGACGGTGTTTACGACATTACTTTTCGTGCAGTGCCTAGAGACATCTGTATCAAGTGATCAGAGGCGAGCCCAGGCATTTTTGGTGCGAGCAGCGCCCAACGCAATTGCCAGGGCGCCACCACGCCGACGCCCTGGCACAGCCCCGCTCAGTGCTTCACCCCCAACTCAGCATCATCCATCAACGCCTTGGCCAGCGCGCTCAGGTAATACGACGCCCAAAGCAGTTGGGGTTTCTCTTCCATGATCCCGGTGATGGTCAGGTCGCGTACGCAGCCCATTAGCTCCGATGCCTGGTCACGGGCATGCTGGCAAGGGATGCCGGGTTCGATACAGAACAGCGGGTCGGTCATCCCTTCGCCTTGGTAGAACTTGGTCTTGCCGACGGTGGTTTTCGTGTCGTCATCGTGATGCCTCCCTGAAGTGATCGTTGCCAGCGCACCATGACTCTCTGGGACCGAACACCTAGAACCGCACATCCATCGCCACCTCAAACGTCCTCGGATCCCCCATGTAGTACTGGGTGTTGTACGCCTGCTTGGCATACACCTCATCGGTCAAGTTACGCACCCGCGCGGTCAGCGTGGTATGCGCGTCCACCCGGTAGCGGGCGAAGGCGCCGAACAGGGTATAGGCAGGCGCTTCCAGGCTGTTGGCATTGTCGGCATACACCGAATCGACATAACGTGCATCCACCCCCGCCGACCAGTCCGGGGTGAAGCTGTAGGTCAGCCACAGGTTGCCAACGTTGGCCGGCACGTTGACCGGCGCATTGCCCTCGCGGGACACCGACTTGCCGGCCACCGCCTCGTTGAACTCGTCATACCGCGCATGCACGTAGGCATAGTTGGCCTCGGCCAACAGCTTCGGCGTGACCTGCAAACGCCCGGACAGCTCGATGCCGCGCGAAGTCTGCTGGCCGGCTTGCACCGACTGGTTGGGGTTGCTCGAATCGGTCACGGCAAAGTCCTTGCGCACGATCTGGTACACCGCCACCGTCGCGGCACCCCGCCCATCGAGGAAGTCGAACTTGCTGCCGGCTTCCCATTGCTCGCCCTTGGACAAATCGAACAGGCCGACATTGGAGTAGGTCGCCGCCGCCAGGGAGCCTGCCGGCAAATCGGCGGCGGTGCTGTACTGCACATAGACGCTGGCCGCCGGGGTCAGCGCATAGGTCAGGCCGGCCCGCCCGGACAGCGGCTCCCAGCGGCGTTCGAAGTAGGCCGGCGCGGTGGGCGTGACGGCGCCGTAGTTGGTCACCTGCATGTCCAGGTAGTCATACCGCAGGGCGGTCAGCAGTGCCAGGCGGTCAGTCAGTTGCAGGCGGTTCTCGGCGAACAGCGCGCGGTTGGTGGTTTCGTGCCGGCGTTGCTTGCTCAGCCCGGTATTCACGCCGGGGATGGCGTAGAAGCTGCCGGGGTCGAAGTGGTCCGGGTTGACCGTGTCGCTCCAGCTGCCCGATTTCGGGTACAGGCTCTGGCGCATCTGCGACCAGTCCAGCCCCGCCGACCACTGGCTGGCCAGGCCGAACAGGCTGTTGTCGTGGCGCAGCTCGAGGCGGTTGCCCCGCACGCTCTGCTGGTGGCGCTGCAGGTAGGGGCTGGAGCGCGTCACATTGCCCGCGTTGTTGTAGCGGTAGCGCTCCAGGTTGCGGTAGTCGCGCTGGGCCTCGTACTGGTACAGGGTGTTATGCAGGCTGGTGCTGTCGCTGACCTGGTAGTCGAGCATCGAACGCAGCCAGCGCACCCGCTGCTCGTAACGGCCGTCGGCGACGTTGTAGTTCTCGAAGCGCCGGCTCTTGTCGATCTTCATGGTGCTGCGCCCCGGCAGGATCGGCGAGCCCCAGTAGGGGCTGTCTTCCTTGTCCTCCTGGTACTCCAGCGCCAGGGTGTGAGTCAGGTCGGGGGTCAGGTCGCTGAGTAGCGAAAAGGCCAGGCTGTCGGTCTGCCGCTCATTGCGATCGATATAGCCATTGCCCTGGCTGCGGCTGAAATCCAGTCGGGCGAAGTGGCGGGCGTCGGCCGGGTTGTCGGCCAGCGCCTGGTTGATGCCGAAGGCGTATTCGGCGGCGTCGTAGCTGCCGTAGCGGATACGCCCGTCGACGATTTGCTGGTCGCGGCTGGCCAGCTTGCTGATGTAGTTGATCGAGCCGCCCACGGCGCCGGCGCCATGCAGGAACGACGACGGCCCGCCGAGCAGTTCGACACGGTCGATCACCCAGGCGTCCACCGGCCGGGTGGCGCTGCTGTAGCCCAGGTTGATGCCGTTGTAGAGCTGGGTCACCTGGTTCTGGGTGAAGCCGCGGTAGGTGACGAAGCCGCCGTAGCCGGGGTTGGCCGAGGCGTTCACGCCGGTCATGGCGTTGATCACTTCCTGGGTGTCGCGGGCGTCGCGCTGCTCGATCACCCGGCGGTCCGAGACGCTCACCGAGGCTGGGGTTTCCCGCGCCGTCAGGCCCAGGCGCGAGCCCGTGGCGATCGGAGTGTCCAGTTGCACGCCGCTGGGCGCTTCACGCTCGCCATCGACAGTGGTGGCGGACAGTTCGACAGGCGCGCCTTGCGCCCAGGCACAGTGGCAGGTGGCGCTCAGCACGAGCACCAAAGAGGTGTTGCGGATCATGTTGTAAGGGTTCCACGCAAAGGTCTTGGCAGGCCCGGCCCTCAGACGCGCGCACGGGCGCGCCTGCCAGGGTCAGGCGAAGTGTTCTGCTGCGGGGAACGGGGCAGGGGAGGCGCGGGGGTTGATGGCGTGGCGCAGGTAGCGTGGCGGCGGTTGCCCCCAGCTGCGGGTGACGATCGGCGCCGGGGCCTGGCCATGGGTGGCGGAGAAGGTCCAGCCGGCGCTGCTCAGTGGCACGGCCATGGCGAACGAGGAGCACACCGGGCAGTCGAGCTGCGCCATATGCTGGTCGCCACTGCCGCCGTCCAGGTCGATGGCCGGGCCATGGCCGCTGTCCATGCTGCAGTAACCGCCTTCCAGGCCGGACAGGCGCAGGCCGGTCATCTGGCCATGGTGCAAACCACACAGCAACAGGCTGAACAGGACGCTGGCGTAGAGCGTCCATGCGGTCAGCGAGCGTGTCCGACGAGTGGTTTTCATGGCGGCGAATCTACCATTTGGAGGGTTTCACCGGGTTTCGGCTTGGTGTGGTGGATTGTCGCAGGCGGTGTCGTTTCCTGTACCGGCCCTATCGCCGGCAAGCCGGCTCCCACAGGCATGGCGCAACTCTTGGTTCAGCGCTGTACCTGTGGGAGCCGGCTTGCCGGCGAGAGGGCCTTGAAACTCAGCTGCTGCCCAGCGCCTTCAGCACCTGCTCGACACTGGCCTTGAGCCCGGCCACCGCATCCTGCGGGTCGCTGTCGACCACCAGCAACTTCGCGCCACCGGCCTCGATCGCCGCAACCACCTTGGCATCCGGTTGGCGATGGTGCAGCACCAACGCCACGTCTTGGTGCCTGAGGTTGTCGCTCAGGGCCTTGAGCGCGGCCTCGTCCCACTGCTCGTCGGCGTGCAGCGGCTGTTCGACCACATCCAGGTTGAGCCCGCTGGCCAGATACCCAAGCCGTTCGGACAGGCTGACCACGCTGAGGTTATCAACCTCGGCCAGCTGCGCCTGGCTGCTGGCAGTGAGCTCCAGCATCTGGCGCTTGAGCCCGGCCAGGTTGCCTTGGATCTTCGCCTTGTCCGCCGGCGACAAGCGCTCCAGGTCGTTGGCCACCACATCGGCCATGCGCCCCAGATTGGTCGGGTTGAGCCACGGATACGCAGAAAACGCTTGCTCGCCATTCACCGCGATGCCCGGCAGGGCGCCGTCCACCGGGCGCGCGGCGTCGATTTCGACGATGCGAATATTGCTGCGCCGGGCCATGGGGTAGAGCGGGTCGTCACGCCAGATCGAGCGCACGCCGATCACCGCGTCGGCCTGCTGCGCGGCCTTCTGCAGGCTGGCGCCGCCACGGCCCTCGAAGTACGACGGTTGGCGGCTGGCCGGCAGGTTGGCCGGGACGGCGCTCTTGAGCTGCACCGAGGTGCCATCGAGCAGGGCGGCCGCCAGGCTGTGGGTCACCGGCAGGGTGGTCAGCACTTGCGTGGCGTTGGCCAGCAGCGGCAGGCCGCTCAAGGCCAGGGCCAGGGTGAGTTTCTTCAGGGTCATGCCGGGTTTCCTTGCAGGCGGGGGACGAGGGCGCGGGCCAGGGCACAGAGGGCGAAGCACAGGCCGGCCACCAGGATGATCGCCGCGCCCGACGGCACCGGCAGGTCGAGCGTGATCGGCAGCAGGATGCCCAGCAGGGTGCTGACGGTGGCGATCAGCACCGAGATAAAGAAGAAGCCCTTGAGCGACTGGCTGACCAGCCGCGCGGCCGCTGCCGGGATCACCAGCAGGGCGCCCACCAGGATCGCCCCGATCACCTTCACCGAGGCCACGGTCACCAGCGTCACCAGCACCACGAACAGGTAGTCCAGGGTCTTCACCGCCACCCCGCGCACTGCCGCCAGCTGCGGGTTGAAGCTGGCCAGCATGATGCGGTTGTACAGCGGCAGCGCCAACGCCAGTACCAGCAGCGCGACGATACCCAGCACCAGCAGGTCGTGGGCGCTGACGGTGAGTACCGAGCCGAACAGCACGTTTTCCAGGATATGCACGTTGATCTTGCCGGCCAGCATCAGCAGCAGGCTCGCGCCCAGCGCCAGCGACACCGAGAGGAACACCCCGATCAGCGTGTCCGGCGACAGCCCGGTACGGTTGCGCAGGAAGTTGAGCAAAATGCCGAACAGCAGGCAGTAGCCGAACAGGCTGCCATAGGGGCCGGTGTAGGGTTCGCCCAGCAAGATGCCGATGGCCACGCCCGTCAGCGCGGCGTGGCCGACCGCCTCGGAGAAGAAGGCAAAGCGCTTGACCACCACCAGGGTGCCCAGCCCGCCCAGCACCGGGCCGATCATCAGGCCCGCCAGCAGCGCGTTGACCACGAAACCGTAGGCCAGCGCCTCCGGCAGATAACCCGCGCCGGCCCATTCCTGGACCAGTTGGCGGAACGCTTCGAAACTCATGAACGGCTCTCGCTGCGAGGGTGGACGGAGAACAGGCTGAGCAGGCGCTCAGGCGTGAGCGCTTCAGCCGGCGGGGCGTCGAACAGCACCTGGCGGTTCAGGCCGGTGACCCGGTCGGCCAGGCGCAGCACCGCCTGCAGGTCGTGCTCGATCCACAGCACGGTGGTGCCGGCCTGGCGCCAGCCGTGCAGCAGTTGCTCGAACACCTGGATGCCGGCTTCATCGAGCGCCGACATCGGCTCGTCGAGCACCAGCAGTTGCGGCTCGGGGATCAGCCCCTGGGCCAGCAGCACCCGCTGGCGTTCGCCACCGGACAGCGCGCCCATGCGCCGCTTGCGCTTGTCGAGCATGCCAACCCTGGCCAGCGCCGCGTCGATGGCCGGGCGCACCCGCCGCGATAAACCAAGGAACGCCGGGCGGCGCTGGCACATGGCGGCCATGAAGTCGTCGACGGTCATCGGCAGGCCGCGGTCGAACTCCAGCGCCTGGGGCACATAGCCGATCACTTCCTGCTCGCCCGGCCAGTGCAGGGTCAGCTGGCCCTGGTGCGGCATCTGCCCGAGCAGGGTCTTGATCAGCGAGCTCTTGCCGCCGCCATTGGGCCCGACGATGGCGTGCACGCTGCCAGGGGCGACATTGAAGCGCACGCCTTCAAGGATGCGGGTGCGGCCCAGGGTCAGGTCGATGCCATCGAAGTCGATGCGCGGCCCGCCAACGGCGCTGAGGTGGGCGGCGGCGGTCACGCGCGGTTCTCCTGGATGGCGCGGACCACGGTGTCGAGGTTGCGCTTCATCTCCACTTCGTACTTTTCCTTGGTGTATTCGCCATAGGAGATATGCGTGAGCGGGTACAGATGCACGCCCGATTCACGCTGGATGGTCTCGACGTAAGCGGAAGGGAAGTCCATTTCCGAGAAGATCACCTTCACGTCCAGCGCCTTGAGCTGGTCGATGGTCTTCTTCAGTTGCGCCGGGCTCGGCTCGATACCGTGGGCAGGTTCCACCACGGCGGTCACTTCCAGGCCGAAGTCACGTACCAGGTAGTCGTAGGCGGCGTGGATGGTCGCCACGCGGAAGGTCGCATCCGGCGCCTGGGTCACCTGGGCCAGCGCTTCGGCGCGCAGGGCCCGCAGGCGCTTGGCATAGGCACGGGCGTTCTGGGTATAGAACTTGGCGTTGTCCGGGTCGAGCTTGCCCAGTTCGCGGGCGATGTTGTTGACCTGGGCGATGGTCGCGCTGATCGACAGGAAGGTGTGAGGGTTGACCACCTTGCCGGCGCCACGGGCGGCGATACCGGTGGCCGCCAGCAGCGGCACGTTGGCGTTGGCCTCGATGGTCTTGATAGCGGGCTTTTCGCTGGCGGCGATCATGCGGTCGGCGAAGTCGTCATGGCCCACGCCATTGAGCACCACCACATCCAGGCTGCCGATGCGCTTGATGTCTTCGGCGCGCGGCTCGTAGGCATGGGGGTTGAAGCCGGCCGGGATCAGCGGCACCACCTCGGCCTTGTCGCCGACGATATTGCTCACATAGCTGTAGTAAGGGTGCAGGGTGATGCCGATGCGCAGCGGCTTGCCAGTGTCGGCGGCGGCCAGGGCAGGCAGGGCGCAGGCCAAAAGCAGCGCCAGGGTGCGGCGGGCGGAGCGGAACATGGGCAAATCCTTAATGACGGTGTTGGCGGGTAACCCCGGCGTCGTAGTGGGTGACGATCTGCCGCCAGCCGGCGGCGATCAGCGTGGCGCTGTCCAGGGCGTCCGGGGCCATCGCGCTGCTGTCGCGGCGCAGCCACACATCGGGCTGGGCGTCGGCCGTCTGCGGCAGGATCAGCAGCAGGCTGCCAGCCACTTCAGGGGCCTGGCTGCGGCCCAGGTAGGCGCCGTTGTCCAGCAGCGCCCACTGCAGGCTGCCGCGGCTCTGGCTGCTGGCATCGGCCACGAAGGGCGGCAGGCCCGCTTCGGCAAGCTCGGTAACCTGCGGCGCGCTGCCAGTTTCCTCGCGCAGCGCACGGATCTCCTCGACCGCCACCCACAAGTCGGTGTGCAGGCCCTGTTCGGCGGCGTTCAGGTCACGCCGGGCGTCGAGCTGGTGGGCGGCCACGGTCTGCTCGTCCTCGCGCTCGCCGCGCAGGGCCACCACGCTGGCGGCCAGCAGCAGGATCAGCGCGGCGGCCAGCAACACATAGAGGGTTTCGTGCCCGGCACCCGCCGGGCGTACCACCTGGGCGCGGCTCATGGCGCACCGATATCGGCGTGGTCCACTTCCACCACATGGCCGGGGCCGGCATCGAACAGCACGTAGAACTCGCCGTCGGGGCGCTTGAAGGTGAGGGTGGAGTCATCCCCCAGCTTGCTGGCCACCAGCACCTGTTCGTCGTAGCCGATCACGTCCAGGGTTACCCCCGGCGCGCCGCTGCCGTCGCTGAAACCGCCCTTGCAGGTGATCTGCCCGGCGTTTTCGGTGCAATCGCACATCGGGTTGTGCGCCAGCGCCGGGGTGGCGGCCAGCAGCAAAAAGGGCAGGGCGAGCCTGCGCAGCAACGGTGGTGTCATTTCTTGCCTCCTTGTTTCTCGAGCCAGGCCACGGTGGCCGGCGATGCCTTGGCCAGCGGCACCGAGGCCTGGTACATCTTGCCGTCCCAGCCTTCGATGGTGACCCACAGGTCGGCATCGGCGCGGGTGCGGGGCGGGATCGGCAGGTTGGTGCTCATGCGGTGCTGCGAGCCGAAGAAGATGGTGCCGGCGGCGCGCAGGCTGCGCGGCTTGCCGACGCGCAGGTAGATGGCCTTGACGCCCTCGGTGCAGGTCTTGCACAGGGCGGCGTTGAACGCCTTGAAGTCGCCGGCGGGGCCGTCGGCGCGCGGTGCTTCGTCACGCAGCTCGGCCAGGTCGAGGCTCCAGCGGTCGATCTGGATGTCGCGGATCACGTTGGCGCCCAGGCCACTGTCGCCGCGCAGCAGGCTGGCGTCGGCGAAGTACTTGGGCATGAAACCCAGCGGGATGAGGATCAGCAGGATGTTCAGGTGGAAGCGCCATTTTAGCCACCACTGCTTGAAGCCGCCCTGCGGCACACTGTTCGCCTGGCTCATGGCTGGGCCTCCACAGGGGTTTCACGGGGTTGCCTGGCCCGTGCCGGGCGCTCGCTGCGCTTGAGCGCGGCGGCGGTGGCCTGGGCGGTGCGCTTGGTCCAGATCAACAGGCCGCTGAGCACCATCAGGGTCAGCACCAGGCCGAAGAAGAACCAGATCAGCTTGATCGCCAGGCCGCCGAAGTCGCCGGTGTGCAGCGGGCGCATCGACTCGGTGACGAACTCCAGGGTCGAGCGGTCGCCGAGCAGGAACTGGGCGTCGACGTTGCGCGTGTAGGGGTTCACTTCGGCGGTCTGGAACATCAGCGGGTACCAGCCGCGGCCGCCCATGCTGTAGTGGCTGTAGGCGGTCAGCGGCAGGGAGATGAAGCTCACGTCCAGGCCCGGGATGCGTTCGGTGGCGATGCGCGCGGCCTCGTCCAGGTCGATGCGCGGCGCCGGCGTGCCGTCGGGAGTCTGCGGCACCTGCTCGCGGGCGATCACTGGCACCACCGGTTCGGTGGAAATGGTCACGTGGTTGTCGCCGAGGATCGCCTGGATCAGGAACCAGGTGCCGGTGATGGAAATCACCGCGATGAACCAGATCGACCACACCCCGGCCAGGCGGTGCACATCGCCCCAGAAGATCCGCGAGCCGTGGCCGGTACGCACCGGCTTGAAGAAGCCGCGCCAGAACTTCTTGTACACCACAAGCCCCGTGACCAGCGAAGCCAGCATCGGCAGGCCCAGCAGCGACACCAGGTACCAGCCCCAGCTGTAGCCGTTGGTGAACGGCACCAGCCACCAGCCGTGCAGGGCGCGGGTGAAGGCTTCGAAGTCGAAGTTCGGCCGCTGGCCCTGGATCGCCCCGGAGTACGGGTTGACGTAGAGCAGCGCGGTGGTGCCGTCAGGGCGGGTCACCGAGGCGTTGAGGGCGAAGTGCGAGCCGTCCGGCTGGCTGAGAAAGCGCACTGCCAGCTCCGGCTCGGCTGCGTGCATGGCGGTAAGCACCTGTTGGAAGCTCAGGCGCTCGGCGTCGGGCGCATCGAGCGGCTTGCTGGCGCGCACATCCGGGTTGGCCAGCCAGACGATCTCCTGGCTGACCACGGCGAGCATGCCGGTGAAACACACGATCAGGACAAAGAACCAGATCGGCAGGGCGAGCCAGCTGTGCACCAGGAACCACAGCTTGGAGGCGGATTTCTTCTTCGGTTGTCGGGCCATCGGTCGGTCTTCTGCATAAAAAGTGCGGTCGAGGCTCGGCTCAACCGTGAAGGCTGCACTTAATAGGACGAATGAGAATGAGAAACCTGCCAAGGTAAATGAAAGTAAATGTTTCAAGGCGACCGGCGGCGGCCCGCGCCGTCCGTTAATTTTCCCCTCCGTTCATCCGTTTTCCATGCACGACCGAGCTGCCCCGCTCGTTGCCCCTCTTTACGGATGAACGCCAATGAATGCTCAAGATGCCCGCAACCTTGCCCGCCGATTCCTCGAGTTGCCGGCGCAAAAACGCAGGATCTTCTTGCAGGCGCTGGCCCGGGAGCAGGTCGACTTCGCCCAGTTCGCCATCCCTGCCGGGGTGCAGGCCGCCGAGCGCGGCATGCCCTCATATGCCCAGCAGCGCATGTGGTTCCTCTGGCAGCTCGATCCCCAGGGCGCGGCCTACAACCTCCCGGGCGCCGTTGGCCTGGACGGGCCGCTGGACCGTGATGCGCTGGCCCAGGCCCTGGAGGCGCTGGCCGAGCGTCATGAAACCCTGCGCAGCGCCTTGCGCCAGGAGGGTGAACACGGGCTGCGCCAGGTCGCCGCGGCCCAGGCGGTGACCGTCGATTTCGAAGACCTCAGCGCACTGGATGCCGCCGCCCGCGAACAGGCGGTGCAGGAGCGCGCGCAAGCCCAGGCCCAGCGCCCGTTCGACCTGGAGCAGGGCCCACTGTGGCGGGTGCGCCTGCTCAAGCTGGGCGCCGAGCGCCATGTGCTGCTGCTGACCTTGCACCACATCGTCTCCGATGGCTGGTCGATGAACGTGCTGATCGACGAGTTCATCCGCTGCTACGACGCCTTCAGCCAGGGCCAGCCCATGCCGCTGGCGGCGCTGCCGATCCAGTACGCCGACTACGCCCTGTGGCAGCGCGCCTGGCTGGAGGCCGGCGAGCAGGAGCGCCAGCTGGCCTACTGGCAACAGGTGCTGGGTGACGAGCACCCGGTGCTGGAACTGCCCACCGACCACCCGCGCCCAGCCACCCCCAGCCATCGCGGCACCCGCTTCAACTTCGCGGTCGATGCCGAGCTGGCCCTGCAGTTGCGCGCCCTGGCCCAGCAGCAGCAGGCCAGCCTGTTCATGGTGCTGCTGGCGGCCTTCGATGCCTTGCTCTACCGCTACAGCGGCCAGGCCGAGTTGCGCGTGGGGGTGCCCATCGCCAACCGCAACCGCGCCGAAGTCGAAGGGCTGATCGGCTTTTTCGTCAACACCCAGGTGCTCAACTGTCGCATCGACGAGCACCTCACGGTGGCCGGGCTAATTGCCCAGGTGCGCGACACCGCCCTCGGCGCCCAGGCGCACCAGGAGTTGCCGTTCGAGCGCCTGGTCGAAGCGCTCAAGCTCGAACGCAGCCTGGCGCTCAACCCGCTGTTCCAGGTGATGTATAACCACCAGCCGCTGGTCACCGACCTCAGCGCGCTGCAGACCGCCTCGGGCATTCGTTTCGACCTGATCGAGTGGAAGGGCCGCACCACCCAGTTCGATCTGAGCCTGGACACCTGGGAGAAGGGCGGGCAGCTGTACGCCGCACTGACCTACGCCGACGAGCTGTTCGACGCGCCGACCATCGCGCGCATGGCCGGCCACTGGCTCAACCTGCTGCGCGCCATGGTCGCCGACACCAATCAAGCGGTGGCGCGCCTGCCGATGCTGGGCACCGATGAACAGCAACAGCTGTTGCACGCCTGGAACCCGCCGGGTGACGGCTTTGACCAGGGGTCGCGCATCGACCAGAGCATCGCCCGCCAGGCCGCCGAACAGCCCGAGGCGCTGGCCCTTACCTTCGGCCTTGAGCAGTACAGCTATGGCCAGCTCGACCGCTGGGCCAACCGCCTGGCCCAGCGGCTGGTGGCGGCCGGTGTCGGCCCCGAGACCCGGGTCGGCGTGGCCCTGCCGCGTACCCCGCAACTGCTGGTGTCGCTGCTGGCGGTGTTCAAGGCCGGCGGCGCCTACGTGCCGCTGGACCCGGACTACCCGGCGGAGCGCGTGGCCTACATGCTCGAAGACAGCGCCGCGCACCTAGTGCTCAGCGACCCTGAAGTGGCCCAGCGCCTGGCCCTGGCCGACTGCGCCGAGGTGCTGCTGGTGGACGCCGACGAGCAGAGCCTGGCCGCCTGGCCGGGCGTGCCGCCGGCCAATCACGCCGTGGCGCAGAACCTCGCCTACGTGATCTACACCTCAGGCTCCACCGGCCGCCCGAAAGGCGTGGCCATTACCCATCGCAACGTCATGGCGCTGCTGCACTGGTCGCGCCAGGTGTATGGCCGTGAAGACATCCAGGGTGTGCTGGCATCGACCTCGATCTGCTTCGACCTGTCGGTGTGGGAGCTGTTCGTGACCCTGGCCGCGGGCGGCTCCATCGTGCTGGCGCGCAATGCCCTGGAGTTGCCGCAACTGCCGGCGCGTGACCAGGTGCGCCTGGTCAACACCGTGCCCTCGGCCATCACCGCGCTGCTGCGCGACGGCCAGTTGCCCGCCGGCGTGCGTATCGTCAACCTCGCCGGCGAGCCGCTCAAGCAGCGGGTGGTGGACGAGCTCTACCGCCAACCGGGGCTGGCGCACGTGTACGACCTCTACGGCCCCTCGGAAGACACCACCTACTCAACCTGGACCCGCCGCCAGGCCGGTGGCCGTGCCAGCATCGGCCGGCCGCTGCCGCACACCGCCGCCTACCTGCTCGACGCCGCCCTGCAGCCGGTGCCGCAAGGTTGCGCCGCCGAGCTGTACCTGGCCGGCGCCGGCATTACCCGTGGCTACCTCGGGCGCCCGGGGCTGACCGCCGAACGCTTTGTGCCAGACCCATTCGCCGCCGACGGCGGGCGCCTGTACCGCACTGGCGACCTGCTGCGCTACCGCGACCAAGGCGAGCTCGAGTACATCGGCCGCATCGACCATCAGGTCAAGGTGCGCGGTTTCCGCATCGAGCTGGGCGAGATCGAGGCGCGGCTGCAAGCGCAGGCGCAGGTCAGCGAAGTGGCGGTGCTGGCGCCGGAAGGCCCGAGCGGCCGCCAGCTGGTGGCCTATGTGGTGCCGGCCGATGCCGCCTTGCTCGACGATCCGGCGGCCCAGGGCAAACTGCGCGAGCAACTGCGCGCAGCGCTGGGCGAGCACCTGCCCGACTACATGGTGCCCGCCGCCATGCCGATGCTGGCCGCGCTGCCGCTGACCCCCAACGGCAAGCTCGACCGCAAGGCGCTGCCGGCGCCCGACGCGTTGCAGGCGCAGCGCGAGCATGTGGCGCCCGGCGATGCCCGCGAGCAGGCCCTGGCGCAGATCTGGCAAGCCTTGCTGGGCCTCGAGCAGGTCGGCGTGCTGGACAACTTCTTCGAGCTCGGCGGTGACTCGATCGTCTCCATGCAGGTGGTCAGCCGTGCCCGCGAGGCCGGGCTGGCGCTGACCCCCAAGGACATCTTCCAGCACCAGACCATTCGCGGCCTGGCCCAGGTGGCCGGGCAGGCGAGCCAGGCTGTGGTGCGTGGGCCGGCCAGCGGCGAAGTGCCACTGACGCCTATCCAGCACTGGTTCTTCGACCAGGCCATCCCCAACCGCCAGCACTGGAACCAGGCCCTGCTGCTCGATGCCCGCGCACCGCTGCAGGGCGAGGCGCTGGCCCAGGCCGTGCAGCAACTGGTCGAGCACCACGACAGCCTGCGCCTGCGCTTCGAGCAGCACGGCGGAACCTGGCAACAGCGCTATGGCGAAAGCGCCGGCGAGGTGTTCCAGCGCTGCACGGCGGCCGATGCCGAAGCCGCGCTGGCCCTGTGCGAGGCTGCCCAGCGCAGCCTGGGTCTGGCCGACGGGCCGTTGCTGCGGGTACTGCTGATCGAGCTGCCCGAGGGCCGCCAGCAACTGCTGCTGGTGCTGCACCACCTGGTGGTGGACGGGGTGTCCTGGAGGGTGCTGCTCGAAGACCTCGAGCAGGCTTACCGCCAAGTGCTGGCCGGCCAGCCGCCACGCCTGCCGGCGCGCACCAGCGCATATCAGGATTGGGCACTGCGCCTGCAGCAGGCCTTGCCCGGCTACCAGGCGCAGTTGCCCTGGTGGCGCGAACACCTGGGGCGCGCGGCAGTCGCCGAACTGCCGTGCGACAACCGCGACGGCGCGCTGCACAACCGTCATGAACACAAGATCGAATGCCGCTTCGACGCCGAACTCACCCGCCAGCTGCTGCAGGTTGCGCCAGCGGCCTACCGCACCCAGGTCAACGACCTGCTGCTCACCGCCCTGGCGCGGGTGCTGTGCCGCTGGACGGCGGCACCGGGCGCGCTGATCGAGCTGGAAGGGCATGGCCGCGAAGACCTGTTCAGCGGCCTCGACCTGTCGCGCAGCGTCGGCTGGTTCACCAGCCTGCAACCGGTGCTGCTGGTACCCGAGGCCGAGCTGGGCGCTTCGCTGGTGGCGGTCAAGGAGCAATTGCGCGGCGTGCCCGACAAGGGCATCGGCCACGGCCTGCTGCGTTACCTCGGTGATGCCGCCACCCGTGCGGAACTGGCGGCCCTGCCGCGCCCGCGAGTGACCTTCAACTACCTTGGCCAGTTCGACCGCCAGTTCGATGAGCAGGCGTTGCTGGTGCCCGCCAGCCATGGCGCAGGCCAAGGCCAGGACCCGGACGCGCCACTGGCCAACTGGCTCACCGTCGAAGGCCAGGTGTACGGCGGCGAGCTGGCCTTGCAGTGGGGCTTCAGCCAGCAGATGTTCGCGGCCGAACGCATCCAGGCCCTGGTCGATGCTTTCGCCGAGGAACTGCGCGCATTGGTCGCCCACTGCGTCCAGGCCCCCGGGCAGGTGACCGCCTCGGACTTCCCGCTGGCCGGGCTCGATGGCGCGGCGCTGGCGCAACTGCCGGTGGCCGCACGGCAGCTCGAAGACCTCTACCCGCTGTCGCCGATGCAGCAGGGCATGCTGTTCCACAGCCTCTATGAACAAGCCGGCAGCGATTACGTCAACCAGATGCGCCTGGATGTCGAGGGCCTGCACCCCGCACGCCTGCGCGACGCCTGGCAGCAGGCGCTGGACGCCCATGCCATCCTGCGCACCGGCTTTGCCTGGCAAGGCGAGCAGGGCAAGCCGCTGCAAATGGTCATGCGCCAGGTCGAACTGCCCTGGCGCGAACTGGACTGGCGCGACCGCGCCGACCTGCCGCAGGCGCTCGCCGCCCTGGCCCAGGAGGACCGCGAGCACGGCTTCGACCTGGCCCAGGCGCCCTTGCTGCGCCTGACCCTGGTGCGCACCGGCGAGGCCCGCCACCACCTGATCCAGACCTGCCACCACCTGCTGCTGGACGGCTGGAGCAACTCGCGCCTGCTCGGCGAAGTACTGCAACGCTACGCCGGGCAGCAAGTGGCGCCTCCGGTCGGGCTGTACCGTGACTACATCCAATGGCTCGGTCAGCAGGACATGGCGGCCAGCGAGGCGTTCTGGCGCGACCAGCTCACCGCGCTGGAAACCCCGACGCGCCTGGCCCACGCGCTGCCCACGCCGCCGCAAGCGGCCGCACAGGCCAGCCACGGCGACTTCTACCAGACCATCGATGCGGCCTTGGGCGAGCGCCTGGGCGCCTTCGCCCGGCAGCAGAAAGTCACCGTCAACACCCTGGTCCAGGCGGCCTGGCTGTTGCTGCTGCAACGCTGCACCGGCCAGGACTGCGTGGCCTTCGGCGCCACCGTGGCCGGGCGCCCGGCGCAACTGCCGGGCATCGAGGCGCAGATCGGCCTGTTCATCAACACCTTGCCGGTGATCGCCCGCCCGGCCCTGCAGCAAACCCTGGGCGACTGGCTGCAACAGGTGCAGGCGCTCAACCTGGCGCTGCGTGAGCACGAACACACGCCACTGTTCGAGATCCAGCGCTGGTCGGGGCAGGGCAGCGATGCGCTGTTCGACACCTTGCTGGTGTTCGAGAACTATCCGCTGTCGGCGGCGCTGGCCGAGTCCGGCCAGGCCGGCGTGCGCTTTGGCGAAGTCGCCAACCTGGAGCGCACCAACTACCCGCTGACTCTGGCCGTGACCCTCGGCGAGCGCCTGCAGGTGCACTACAGCTACCTGTGCGCGGCGCTCGACGCCGGTACGGTGCAGGCCCTCGCGGCGCAGCTGGAATGCCTGCTGGGGCAGTTCGTCGACGGCGCAGGCCAAGTGCTGGCGACCCTCGACAGTGTGCCCCCGGCTGCCCGCCAGGCGCTGCTGGCAATGCCCGCCGCCTTGCCGGCGCAGGCCGCGCCGGTGTGGCTGCACCAGTTGATCGAGGCCCAGGCCCGGCGCACGCCGGAGGCCATTGCCCTGGTCGCCGAGGGTCGGGCGCTGAGCTACGCCAGCCTCGACAGCCAGGCCAGCGACCTGGCCCAGCGGCTGGTCGCCGAGGGTGTCGGCCCGGAGGTGCTGGTGGGCATCTCGCTGCCCCGTGGCGAACGCCTGATCATCGGCCTGCTGGCCATCCTCAAGGCCGGCGGCGCCTATGTGCCGCTGGACCCGGAATACCCCGCCGAGCGCCTGGGCTACATGCTGGCAGACAGCGGTGTGCAACTGGTGCTGGGGGATGCCCGCAGTGCGGCGTTGCTGGCCGGCAGCGCCGCGCGCCTGCTGCGGGTCGATGAGCTGGTGCTGGCCACCCAGGGCGTCGAGTCCCCGTCGCCAACCCTCGCCAGCAACAACCTGCTGTGCCTGCTGTACACCTCCGGTTCCACCGGCCGGCCCAAGGGCGTGGCCCTGGAGCAGGGCGCCTTGTTGCGCCACCTGCTGACCATGCAGCGCTTCTACCGCATCGACAGCAGCGACCGCTTCCTGCATTTCGCCTCGCTGAACTTCGACTGGGGCACCGAGCAGTGGCTGCTGCCGCTGATCAGCGGCGCCCGCTGCGTGCTGCGCGGCGAAGGCCTGTGGAGCGCTGAAGAAGCGCTGGAGGTGATCGAGCGCGAGCAGGCCAGCCTGGTCTATTTCCCCACCCAGTACGCCTGCCAGCTGGCGGCCTGGGCCGCGGCCCACGGCCGTGCGGCGTCGGTGCGCTCGTTCAACGTGGCGGGCGAGGCCTTCCCGCGCGAAGGTTTCGAACAGATCCAGGGGCAACTGCGCCCGCAGCACATCGTCAACGGCTACGGCCCGACCGAAACGGTCATCACCCCCTTCCTCTGGGAAGCCGATGCCACCACCCGTTTCACCAGCGCCTATGCACCTATCGGGCGACCGGTGGCCGGGCGCAGCGCCTACCTGCTGGCCGAAGGCCTGGCCTTGCAGGCCGATGGCGTGGTCGGTGAGCTGTATATCGGTGGCGAGGCCCTGGCACGCGGCTACCATGCGCAGCCATCGCTGACTGCCGAACGTTTCGTCCCCGACCCGTTCGCCAGCACCCCCGGTGCGCGGCTGTACCGCAGCGGCGACCTGGTCCGGCGCCTGCCGGACGGGCAGATGGAATACATCGGCCGGGTCGACCATCAGGTGAAGATCCGCGGTTTCCGCGTCGAGACCGGTGAAATCGAGGCCTGCCTGCTGGCCCAGGCGGCTGTCGCCGAGGCGGCCGTGGTGGCCGTGCCGGGCCCGGTCGGCCAGCAACTGGTGGCCTACGTGGTGCCGCGACAGGCGCTGGCCGAGGCTGACCGCGAGGCCCAGGCCGCACTCTGCGAAGGGTTGCGCGCAGCACTCGGCGTAGCGCTGCCGGACTACATGCAGCCGGCCCACTGGCAGGTCATGGCGCAACTGCCACTGACCCCCAACGGCAAGCTCGACCGCAAGGCCCTGCCAGCGCCGGACGCCAGCCTGCTGGCACAGGCCTTCGAAGCGCCACGCAGCGCCCTGCAAGGCGAGCTCGCGGCGCTGTGGGGCGAACTGCTGGGCGTCGAGCGGGTAGGCCTGCGCGACAACTTCTTCGACCTCGGCGGCCATTCGCTGCTGGCCACCCAGGTGATCAGCCGGGTGCGCCATGCCCGGGGCGTCGAGCTGCCCTTGCGCAGCCTGTTCGAAGCCCGTGACCTGGAGGCGTTCGCCGCCACGGTCGATGCCTGCGTGGCGGCCCCGGCCGTGCTGGCGGTGCCGCAGTTGCAAGCGCTGGACTCCGCGCAGCGCCAGCCGCTGTCGTTCGCCCAGCAACGCCTGTGGTTCCTCTGGCAACTGGAGCCACACAGCTCGATGTACAACATCCCGCGCGCCCTGCAGCTCGACGGCGAGCTGGACATCGACGCCGTGCGCACGGCCTTCGAGGGCTTGCTGCAACGCCATTCGGTGTTGCGTACCACCTACGCCCAGGAAGGCGGCGACAGCTGGCAACAGGTGCATGCGCACATGGCCTTGCCGTTGGCCGTCGTCGATCTGCGCCAGGCCCCGGCCGCCACCCGCGAGGTGGCGATCGCGCAAGCCCTGGCCGAGCAGGCGCAGGCGCCGTTCGACCTGGTCAACGGCCCGGTGCTGCGGGTGGCGGTGCTGCGCCTGGCCGAACAGCAGCACCTGCTGCTGGTGACCTTGCACCACATCGTCGCCGACCACTGGTCGTTCGGCATCCTGCTGCGCGAATTCGTCGCCCTCTACGACGCCGCCGTGCGGCGCGCCCCGGCATCGCTGCCGGCGCCGGGCCTGGCCTACCTGGACTTCGCCGTGTGGCAGCGCCAATGGCTGGCGGCCGGGCAGATGCAGCGCCAGCTCGATTACTGGCAGCGCACCCTGGGCGACGACCATCGCCTCAGCCGCCTGCCGGGCAGCCCGCAGGCCGGCGTGAGTGCCGGCACCTGCCAGGTACACGCCTTCGATTTCCCGCCAGTGCTGGCCGAGGCCCTGCGCGCCACCGCCAAGGCCCGTGGCCTGACCCTGTACATGCTGTTGCTGGCCGGCTTCTCGCTGGTGGTGGCGCAGCGTTGCGACAGCCGTCGGGTGCGCCTGGGTACCGACGTTGCCAACCGCAACCATGCGGGGGTTGAAGAAATGGTCGGCTTCTTCGTTAACCAGTTGGTACTGCAGCTGACGCTGGACGACAGCCTCAGTGGCGAACAGTGGCTGGAGCGCTGCCGCGACGTGGTGGTCGGTGCTTCCGATCACCAGGACCTGCCGTTCGACCGCTTGGTCGAGGCCCTGCGCCTGCCGCGTCAGGCCGGCCGTTCACCGCTGTTCGCGATCAAGTTCATCTACCAGGAAGGCAGCCTGCCGATGCAGGCGCCGCACGGCCTGCAGGTGACCCCGCAGGAGGCGGGGCAGGGCGCCACCGAGCTGGACCTGATCGCCGAGTTCGTCAACGCCGAGCGCCTGACCGCCGCCTTCAAATGCGACGCCAGCCTGTACACGGCGGCCGACATGCAAGGGCTGTTCGTGCAGTTGCAAGGGGTGTTCGAGCGCTTGCTCGAAGCGCCCGAAGCGCCCCTGGCGCAGTTGCTGGCCCATGCCGCGCAGCTGCAGGCCAGTGCCGAACAGGCGGCGGCCGAGGCGCGCCAGGCGCAGCTCAAGGCGCAGCACCCGATCCGCCGGCGCGCCCGTGGGGTCGAGCTGCAGTAGTGATTGTCATGCCGGTGGCCGCTGGGCCGCCGGCTTTACCGAACGGGAGATGGAAATGTCCAACAGCGAGGCGCAAGCCATTCCGGTATTGGCCAAGGGGCGGCGCAAGAGTTTGAGCATGGACCACGACAGCCTCGTGGCCTTTTCGCCAATGTTCGAAGGCCACAGCCTGCCGTTGCTGTGCACGCCCAAGGTGGCGGGCATCAACCTGGCCGAATGGGCCGGGCAGAATCGTGCGCTGATCGAAAGCAAGCTGGACCAGCACGCCACCATCCTGTTCCGCGGCTTCGCCGTGCAGGACATCGGCGAGTTCAACCAGTGCGTCGATGCGATTTCCGGCGGCGCCCTGGAGTACCTGTTCCGCGCCTCGCCGCGCACCCAGATCACCCGCAAGCACAATGTCTACAGCTCGACCGACTACCCGGCGGTAGAGAAGATCTTCCCGCACAACGAGCACTCCTATTCGCCGGTGTTCCCGCTGCACCTGTATTTCTACTGCGACCTGCCGTCGCCCACCGGCGGTGAAACCCCGTTCGGCGATACCCGGCTGATCCTGCCGCGCATCGACGCCGAGGTGCGCGATGCCTTCGTGCGCAAGGGCGGCGTGCTGTACGTGCGCAACTACGGCGACGGCATGGGCCTGCCCTGGCAAACCGTGTTCCAGACCGAAAACCGCGCCGAGGTCGAGGCCTACTGCGCGAAGATCGGCGTGGAGCCCGAGTGGAAATCCGGCAACCGCCTGCGCACCCGCCAGAAAGGCCCGGCCATGGTCCGCCACCCGCGCACCGGTGAAACCGTGTGGTTCAACCATGCCACCTTCTTCAATGCCCTGACCCTGCCTGAGAGCATCCGCGACAGCCTGCGCGCCGAGTTCGCCGACGACGAACTGCCGCAGAACACCTTCTACGGCGACGGCAGCCCTATCCCCGAGGATCACATCCGCCACCTGCAGCAGATCTACCGCGACGTCATGGTCGAGTTCCCCTGGCAGAAGGGCGACGTGGTGATCCTCGACAACATCCTCACCATCCACGCGCGCAACGGTTACACCGGCCCGCGAAAGATCCTCACGGCCATGGCCATTCCCCTGAAAAGCAGCGAAGTGGCACTGGGCCAAGGAGTTCAAGCATGACCGCAAGCAACGCAGAAATTTTCCAGACCTCGGCGCAACAGGCGCATCTGCTCCAGGCCAGTGGCGGCCAGGCGCTGGCTGCGCGGCTGTGGCTGCAACTGGACGCCGAGCCCTCTCTCGAGGCGCTGCAGCAGGCCCTGGCCCAGCTGTGCGAGCGTCACGAAATCCTGCGCACCCGCTACGTGCAGGTGCCGGGCCTGAAACACCCAGCGCAGGAAATCCACACTCAGGTGAACCTGCGCGTGCGTCACGCCGCCTCGGCCGAGCAGGCCCGCCTGCAGGTGGCCGAAGACCTCGGCCAGGCCCCGCTGGCCGCAAGCCTCGAGGGCCGCAACCTGCTGCTGGGCGTGGCACTGGCCAGTGCCGACCCGGCCGCCTTGCGCCTGCTGGGTGATGAGCTGCAAGCCTTGCTGCGCGGTGAAGCGCTGGCCGAGTTCGATGCCCTGCAATACGCCGACTACGCCGCCTGGCAAGGCGACCTGGCCCAGGAAAGCATCGGCCAGCAAGGGCGTGCGTTCTGGCGCGGCCTGCTGGCCGAGCAGGCGCGCCCCGTTGCCTTGCCGTTCGAGCGCCGCGTGGCACTGGCCGAGACGCCGTGCGTCGAGCAACTGGCCAACCCCGTGGCTGACGCCTTGGCCAAGGTGGCGGAGGTGGGGCAGATCAGCACCGACGAAGCCCTGGCGGTACTGTGGGCCGCGTTCCTGGTTGAGCTGGGGCAGCCCGCCAGCGTGGTGCTGGGGCTGGAGGTCAGCGGGCGCAACGAACAGCTCGAACAGACCGTCGGCCACTTCGCCCGCCAACTGCCGCTGGTGCTGACGATCGACAGCAGCCGAGGCCTGCGCGAGCAACTGCCGGGGTTGCTCGGCCAGTTGCGCCAGGGCCTGTCCTGGCTCGACTGCCTGGACGAAACCGACCTGGGCGAAGCCCTGCTGCCGGCCTTCGCCTGTGGCTATCGCGCCGAGGCCGCGCAGCTGGAGCAGGACTGGCCGCTGGGGCAGAAGCTGCTGTTGCGCGCCGAACAGCGCGGGCAAGGCCTGGATCTGCGCCTGGTCAGCCCGGCGCGGGTATTCGATGCCGCCCAGTTGCAGGCGTGGCTGGCGCAGTTCGCCCAGTTTGCCGTGCAGGTGGCCGCCAACCTCGACCAGCCGCTGAGCCAGTTGAACGGTGTCGATAGCGCCCAGGCCGAGCAGTTGCTGCAACGCTTCGACCGCAGCGCCGAGCAGGTAGAGGTGCCTGGTGAAACCCTGCACGGGCTGTTCGAGCAGGCCGCCAAGGCCACCCCAGGGCATACCGCCCTGCAAGTCGGCGCACAGGCGCTGGACTACGCCAGCCTCGACCAGCGCGCCAACGGCCTGGCCCAGGCCCTGCGCGAGCGCGGTGTCGGCCCCGACAGCGTCGTGGCGGTGTACGGCGAGCGTTCGGTGGAAATCGTTGTGACCCTGCTGGCCATTCTCAAGGCCGGTGGCGCCTACCTGCCGCTGGACCCCAGCTACCCGGCCGAGCGCCTGGCGTTCATGCTGCACGACGCCCGCGCCCAGTGCCTGATCACCCTGCGCCCCCTGGCCGACGGCATCGAGGTGCCCGACGGCGTTGCCCGCCTGGCCCTCGAACAGGGCCTGCCGGCCGCCCAGGCACAGGCCCCGGCCGTGGCGCTCGCCCCCGGCAACCTGGCTTACGTGATCTACACCTCCGGCTCCACCGGCAAGCCCAAGGGCGTGATGATCAGCCATGCCAACGCCTGTGCCTCGACCCGCGCCCGTGGCGAGTTCTACCGTGCCCCGCTGCGGCGCTTCCTGATGCTGTCGTCGTTCTCGTTCGACAGCTCGGTGGCGGGGATCTTCTGGACCCTCGGCCAGGGCGGCACCCTGTACCTGCCCGAAGAGCAGGCGCACAAGGACCCGGCGCGTCTGGCGCAGTTGATCGCCGAACAGGGCATCAGCCATTTCCTGGCCCTGCCGTCGTTCTACGCGCAGATCCTCGAACACCTGCAGCAGCCCGCGCTGGCCTGTGTGATTGTCGCCGGCGAAGCCTGCCCGCTGGAGCTGCAGGCGCGGCATACCGAACGCCTGCCGCAGACCCTGCTGGTCAACGAGTACGGCCCGTCGGAGAGCTCGGTGTGGTGCTCGGCGCATGCCGTGCAAGCCCTGCCAGCGTATGAGCGGGTGTCGATCGGTGGCGCCATTGCCGGCACCCGCCTGCGGGTACTCGATGAACAAGGCGAACTGGTCGGCTTCGGCCGTGAGGGCGAGCTTTACGTGGGTGGCCCGGGCCTGGCCCGTGGTTACCTGCAGCGCCCTGGCCTGACCGCCAGCCGCTTCGTGCCCGACCCGTTTGCCACAGCGCCCGGCCAGCGCCTGTACCGCACCGGCGACCGGGTCAGCCCCGGCGTCGAAGGTACCCTGGACTACCTCGGGCGCCTGGACTTCCAGCTCAAGCTGCGCGGCTTCCGCGTGGAACTGGGCGAAATCGAAGCGCGCCTCGCCCAGCAGCCCGAGGTGCGCGAAGCCGCCGTGGTGGTGCGCGAGACGGGCGCCGGCGCGCAGCTGGCGGCCTTCGCCACCCTGCGTGACCCGGCCAGCGCCAGCGGCCTGGAAAACCGCCTGCTGGAGCGCCTGCGCGAGCAGATGCCCGAGTACATGGTGCCGGCCTTCCTGCGCGTGCTCGACCGCTTGCCGCTGACCCCCAATGGCAAGCTCGACCGCACCGCGCTCGCCGCCCTGCAAGCCCAGGGCAGCGCCTACCAGGCGCCGCGCAACGAGCTGGAGCAGACCCTGGCGCAGATCTGGCAGGAGGCCTTGCAGCTGGAACAGGTGGGCGTGCATGACAACTTCTTCGCCCTGGGCGGCCACTCGCTGCTGGCCACGCGCATCCGCTCCCAGGTGCAGGAACGCCTGAACCTCGACCTGCCGCTGCGGGTGTTCTTCGAAGGTGAAACCGTGGCCTTGCTGGCCGAGCAGGTCGAGCGACATCGCGGCTCGGGCGTCAGCGAGGACAAGGCCGACGCCCTCGAAGCCCTGTTCGATGCGGTGGAGGACGTATGACCGCGCTGTCCGACCGCATGCAGGGGCTGGCCAAGCGCTTCGCCGCGTTGCCAGCCGAAGAGCGCCAGGTGTTGCAAGGGCGCATGCGCGAGCAGGGCCTGGCCTTCGATCTGCTGCCCATTCCACCCCGGGACAACCTCGACCAACCGGTGCAGGCCTCGTTCTCCCAGCAACGCCTGTGGTTGCTGTGGCAGCTCGACCCGCAGTCCACGGCCTACAACCAGCCGGCGCTGCTCAGCGTGCGCGGGGCGTTCGACGCCCAGCGCCTGGAGCGCAGCCTGCAGGCCCTGGTGCAGCGCCATGAGGCGCTGCGCACCAACTTCCGCCAGGACGAGCAACAGGTCCTGCAAGTGCTGCACAGCCACCGCGCATTCAGCTTGCAGCACCAGGACCTGCGCGGTAGCAGCCAGGCGCAGCTGGAGCAGGTGGCCGAGGCGCTGGCCGCGCAGCCGTTCGACCTCGAACACGACCTGCTGCTGCGCGCCACATTGCTGCACACCGGCGAGCAGCAGTGGGTGCTGGTGTTCTGCACCCACCACATCGTCACCGACGCCTGGTCGATGCCGATCCTGATCGAAGAAGTGCTGCGCCATTACCAAGAGCAGGCGCCGGCGCCGGCCTTGCCGATCCAGTACGCCGACCACGCCCGCTGGCAGCGCCTGTGGCTGGAGGCGGGCGAGGCCGAGCGCCAGCTCGGCTACTGGCGCGAGCGCCTGGGCGTGGCCGAAGACAGCCTCGAACTGCCCGCCGACCATCCGCGCCCGGCGCGGCGCAGCGGCCGTGGCGCGCGGCTGGCCATCGAATTGCCGGCGGGGCAGGGCGAGGCGGTCCGGCAGCTGGCCGCGGCCAACGGCTGCACGCCGTTCATGGTGCTGCTGGCGACCTTGCAGGTGCTGCTGATGCGTTACAGCGCCAGCGAGGTGATCCGCGTCGGCACGCCGATCGCCAACCGTACCCGCGCCGAGGTCGAGGGGCTGATCGGCTTCTTCGTCAACACCCAGGTGTTGCAGGTGGAGCTCGATGGCCGCCACAGCTTCGTCGAGGTGCTGGCCCAGGTGCGCCAGCGCGTGCTCGAAGCCCAGGCCAACCAGGACCTGCCGTTCGAGCACCTGGTCGATGCCCTGCAACCCCAGCGCAGCCTGGACCGCACCCCGCTGTTCCAGGTGCTGTTCAATCACCAGGTCGCGACCCGCCAGGGCAACCGCTGGCAATTGCCGGGCGTCGAGCTGGCGCCGCTGGAAATCACCCGCGAATCCGCGCGCTTCGACCTGGCGCTGAACACCGAAGAGCAGGGCGACCGGCTCAGCGCCTCGCTGCTGTATGCCACCGACCTGTTCGAGGCCCGCACCATCGAGCGCCTCGGCCAGCACTGGGCGCAGCTGCTGGGCGCCGCACTGGCGGAGCCTGCGCGGGCCATCGAAACCCTGCCGCTGGGGCCGCTTGCCCAAGCCAGCGAGGCAGATGCGACAGTACGCGGCCCGTGGCTGCACCAGCGCTTCGCAGCCCAGGCCGCCGCGCATCCGCAGCGTATTGCCCTGGTTGAAGGTGCGCGTTCGCTGACTTACGCCGCCCTCGAGGCCAAAGCCAACCAGCTGGCCCGCCGCCTGATCGACAGCGGCGTGGCCCCGCGCACGCAGGTGGCCCTGTGCGCCGAGCGCCGCCTGGAAACCCTGGTGGGCCTGCTGGCCGTGCTCAAGGCCGGTGCCTGCTACGTTGCCCTCGACCCGCAGTACCCGCGCCAACGGCTGGAGCAGATGCTCGCCGACAGTGGCGCCGCTCACCTCCTGGCGCCCAGCGACCAGGCCGAACGCTTCAGCGGCTTCACCGACGTGACGCTGCACCTGCTGGACGATGCCAGCGGCCCGCTCGACGCCCTGTGCGCCGCGCCGACCTTGAACATATTGGGCGGCGACCTGGCTTATGTGATCTTCACCTCCGGCTCCACCGGCAAGCCCAAGGCCGTCGGTGTCAGCCAGGCGGCGCTGGCCAACTACCTGGACGGCATCGAACAGCGCCTGCCCCTGGGCCAGGTGCAGAGCATGGCGCTGGTCTCCACCCTGGCTGCCGACCTTGGCCATACCGTGCTGTTCGGCGCCTTGGCCGGCGGCCGCACCCTGCACCTGATCGATCCCGACACCGCGGTCGATGGCCAGGCCTTTGCCGCCTACATGCAGCAGCATGGCGTCGATGCGCTGAAGATCGTGCCGTCGCACCTGGGCGCGCTGCTGGGCAGCGACAACCATGGCGTGCTGCCGCGCCGTTGCCTGGTGCTGGGCGGCGAAGCCAGCCCGCCGGCCTTGCTGCAACGCATTCGCGCCCTGGCGCCGGGCTGCGCCCTGGTCAACCACTATGGGCCGACCGAAACCACGGTGGGCGTGTTCACCTGCCTGCTCGATGACCTGGGCAGCGCCGCACCGCTCGGCGCGCCGCTGCCCAACCTGCGCGCGCAGGTGCTCGATGGTGCCTTGCAGCAGGCGCCGCTGGGCAGCCAGGGCGAGTTGTACCTGGGCGGCGCGGGCCTGGCCCGTGGCTATCTGGGCCAGCCCGGGCTGACCGCCGAGCGCTTTGTCCCCGACCCGTTCGGCGACGGCCAGCGCCTGTACCGCACCGGCGACTGCGTGCGCCAGCGCGCCGATGACCAGTTGCAGTACCTGGGCCGTGGCGACCAGCAGTTGAAGATTCGTGGTTACCGGGTCGAGCCCGGAGAAATCGAACAGCAACTGCTGGCCCATGGCGAGGTGAACGAGTGCGTGGTCAGCGGCCAACCCGGTGCCAATGGCACCCAACTGGTGGCGTACGTGGTGCTGGCGGCCGACGCGACGCTGCAGGCCGACAGCCTCAAGGCTTACCTGCGCGAACGGCTCTCGGCCCACCAGGTGCCGGCCCATGTGCTGGCGCTGGCGGCATTGCCGTTGACCGCCAACGGCAAGCTTGATCGCCGGGCCCTGCCGCAACCGCAGGCGCAGGCGGGCAGCACGCCCGCAACCCAGGGCGACGAGCGCCAGCAACGCATCGCCGCGCTGTGGCGCGAGGTGCTGCGCAGCCCGCAGATCGGCCTGGACGACAACTTCTTCGAGCTGGGCGGCGACTCCATCGTCGCCATCCAGCTGGTCAGCCGCGCGCGCGCTGCCGGCATTGCCTTCAGCGCCAGGGATGTGTTCGAACACCAGACCGTGCGCAGCCTGGCGGCCCGTGCCGGGTTCGACCAGCAGCAAGCGCTGGTCGAGCAGCCCGCCGCCGAGGGGCCGTGCCTGCTGCTGCCGATCCAGCAGGCGTTCTTTGCCGCCGACCCGGTCGAGCGCCATCACTGGAACCAGTCGTTGCTGTTGCAGCCGCGCCAGCCACTGGACGCTGCCGTGCTGGAGCAGGCGCTGCTGCAGCTGTGGCGCCACCATGACGTGCTGCGCAGTTGCTTCAGCCAGGGCGCGCAGGGCTGGCAGGCGCATATCCCGGCCGCCGATGAACCGCCGGCCGCGCTGCTGTGGCAGCGCCACTGCGCCACGCTCGAGGCGCTGGAACCGCTGCTGAACCAGGCCCAGCGCAGCTTCGACCTGGCCCGTGGCGATGTGCTGCGCGGTGTGCTGGCAACCCTGCCCGACGGCAGCCAGCGGCTGCTGCTGACCGCCCACCACCTAGTGGTGGACGGGGTGTCCTGGCGCATCCTGCTGGAAGACCTGCAGGCCTGCCATGACGCCTTGCAGGCCGGTGCGCAGCCACGCCTGCCGGCACGCAGCAGTTCGGTGCAGCGCTGGGGCCAGGCACTGGCCGACTGGGCGCAAGCCGAGCCGCAGCGCGCCACCTTGGATTACTGGGCGGCGCAGTTGCCGCAGCACGACCAGGACCTGCCGCAGATGCTCAGCCGCGAACCTGCGCGCAGCGCCGACCGCCAGGTCGCCGTCACGCGCCTGGATGCGCGCCTGACCAGTGGGCTGTTGCAGGGCGCTTCGGCGGCCTACCGCACCCAGGTCAACGACCTGCTGCTGGCCGCCCTGGCCCGGGTGCTGTGCCGCTGGACCGGCGAAGCGTCGGTCAGCGTGCAGCTCGAAGGCCATGGCCGCGAGGACCTTGGCGCTGACCTGGACCTGTCGCGCACCCTGGGCTGGTTCACCAGCCTGTTCCCGGTGCGCCTGCAACCCGCCGCCGACCCGGCGGCGACCATCAAGCAGGTCAAGGAGCAACTGCGTGCGGTGCCCGACCGTGGCCTGGGCTTCGCCGCCCTCAAGTACCTGGGGGCCGCCGAAGACCGCGCGCGCCTGCAGGGCCTGCCGCTGCCGCGCATCACCTTCAACTACCTGGGGCAGGTGGACGCCACCTTCAACGAACAGGCGCTGCTGCGCCCGGCCCCTGAGGGCAAGGGCGACGAGCGCAGCCCCGAGGCGCTGCTGGGTAACTGGCTGACCCTCAGTGGCCAGGTGTATCAGGGCGTGCTGGCCCTGGAATGGAGCTTCAGCGGGCAAATGTTCCAGCCCGAGACCATCCAGCGCCTGGCCGATGCCTACGCCGTCGAGCTGGGTGAGTTGGTGGAGCATTGCCTGGCGCCTTCGGCCGGTGCGCTGACGCCGTCGGATGTGCCGTTGGCCGGGCTTGACCAGGCCGCCCTCGACGGCCTGGCGCTGACTGCACGGGAGGTGGCGGACCTGTATCCGTTGTCGCCGATGCAGCAAGGCATGTTGTTCCATTCGCTGTACCAGGCCGAGGCCGGCGCCTATATCAACCAGCTGCACGTCGAGATCGGCGGGCTGGATGTCGCGCGCCTGCGCATGGCTTGGGAGCAGACCGTGCAGGCCCACGACATCCTGCGCAGTGCTTTCCTCTGGGGCGATGAGCAGACCGAGCCGTTGCAGGTGGTGCAGCGCCAGGTGCCGTCGCCGCTGCAGGAAATCGACTGGCGGGCGAAATCCGACCTGCCGGCCGCCCTCCAGGCGCTGTACGCCGAGCAGCGCAGCACGCCGTTCGACCTCGGGCGTGCGCCGCTGCTGCGGGTGTGTCTGGTACAGGTGGCAGCGGAGCGCCATGTGATGGTGTACACCCACCACCACATCCTCATGGACGGCTGGAGCAGCGCCCAGGTAATGGGCGAGGTGATGCAGCGCTACCACGGTGCGCTGCCGGCCCAGGCGCCACAGCCGCTGCGTGACTACATTCGCTGGTTGCAAGCCCAGGATCCGGCCAGTGCCGAAGCCTTCTGGCGCGAGCAGTTGGCCGGGCTGCCGGCGCCGACCCGCCTGCTGGACTGCCTGCCGGGCGCGCAGGCCGGGCAAGGCGGCATGGCCAACGTCGACCGCACCCTGGACGTTGCCCAGACGCAACGCCTGGAAGCCTTTGCCCGCGCCCAGCGGGTGACGCTCAACACCCTGGTGCAGGGCGCCTGGGCATTGTTGCTGCAACGCCTGGCCGGGCAGCAGGCGGTGTGCTTCGGCGTCACCGTGTCTGGGCGGCCGGCACAGTTGCCGGGCATCGAGCAGCAGATCGGGCTGTTCATCAACACCCTGCCGATGCTCGCAAGCCCGGCGCCCGGGCAGGCCCTGGGCGAATGGCTGCGGACCTTGCAGGCCGGCAACCTGGCCATGCGCGAGTACGAGCACACCCCGCTGTATGACATCCAGCGCTGGGTGGGGCAGGGCGGCGAGGCGTTGTTCGACCACATCCTGGTGTTCGAGAACTTCCCCATGGCCGAGGCCCTGCAAGAGGCCGGTGGCGCCTTGAGTTTCGGTGAGGTTCACCAGCACGAGCGCACCAGCTACCCGCTGACCATCGCCGCCGGCGTTGGCCAGACCCTGCAACTGCAAATGAGCCACGACCTGGCGGTGCTGCCTGCGGCCGTGGTCGAGGGCCTGGCCGAACAGCTGTGCAACCTGCTGTTGGCCATGCCGGCGGCAGCCGACTGCGCGGTGGCCGAACTGCCCGTGCTGGGCCTGGTGCAGAACGAAGCACGGCTGCGCCATGAGCGCGCCCGGGTGGACGACTGCGCCGCCTTGGTGCCGGTGCACCTGCGCCTGCAGGCCCAGGCGTTGGCGCAACCCCAGGCCTGCGCGGTGGTGTGCGACGGGCAACAGCTGAGCTACGCCGAGCTGAACCGGCGCGCCAACCGCCTGGCCCATGCCTTGCGCGGGCGCGGCGTAGGCCCCGAGCACCTGGTGGGGATCTGCATGGGCCGCAGCGTCGAGCTGCCGGTGGCGGTGCTGGCCGTGCTCAAGGCCGGCGCCGGCTACGTGCCGCTGGACCCGGACTACCCCCAGGAGCGCCTGCAGGCCATGGTCGAGGACAGTGGTATCAGCCTGTTGCTCGGTGAAGCCGCGCTGCTGCGCGCTCACGCCGACGCCGGGGTGGCCACCCTGGCGCTGGACCAGCCGTTGGCCCAGCTTGCCGGGCAGGATGACGACCCGGCCTGGTCGGGCCTGGTGGACAGCCTGGCTTATGTGATCTTCACCTCCGGCTCCACCGGCCGGCCCAAGGGCGTGGCCTTGACCCACCGGGCGCTGGCCCGGCACACCGAGGCGGCGATCCAGGCCCTGGGGCTGATGGCGAGCGACAAGGTGCTGCAGTTCGCCACCTTCAACTTCGATCCCTTCGTCGAGCAGCTGTTCGCCACCCTGGCGGTAGGGGCCACGCTGGTCATGCGCGGCCAGCCGGTGTGGAGCAGCAGCCAGTTCCGCGACGCGGTCGATACCCAGGGCATCACGGTGGCCGACCTGAGCACCGCGTACTGGGCGACCATCGCCCGCGACCTCGCCGACAGCGGGCCCCATGCCCTGGCGAGCCTGCGCCTGGTGCTGTGCGGCGGCGAGGCGATGCCGGGCAGCGCCGTGCAGGACTGGGCGCGTGCGCTGGGGCGCACGGTGAACTTGCTCAATGCCTATGGCCCGACCGAGGCCACCGTGACCGCCACGCTGCAGGACTGCACGCCGTGGCTGGCCAACCCGCAGGCAGTGCCGGCGGTGCTGCCGATCGGTCAGGCGCTGGCGGGCCGTGCGCTGTACCTGGACGACGGCCAGGGTGGCGCCGCCGCCCAGCATGGCGCCGGTGAGCTGTGCATCGGTGGCGAGCTGCTCGCCCGTGGCTACCACGGGCGGCCGGGGCTTACCGCCGAACGCTTCGTGCCCGACCCGGACGGTACGCCGGGCAGTCGCCGCTACCGCACCGGCGACCTGGCCTGGCGCGATGCCGAGCAGGTGCTGTGGTACCTGGGCCGTGGCGACGAGCAGGTGAAGATCCGCGGCTTCCGGGTGGAGCCGGCGGAGATCGAGGCCCGCCTGCGCGAGCACGGGCTGGTGCGTGAAGCGCTGGTGCAGGTGCACCAGGCCGCCGCAGGCGCGCAGCTGGTCGCCTACCTGGTGCTGGCGGCAGCGGTCGACGATGCCGCGCTCAAGGCCTGGGTCGCCGCCACGCTGCCGGGGTACATGGTGCCGGCCCGCGTGGTGCGCCTGGAGCATATGCCGCTGAGCCCCGCCGGCAAGATCGACCGCCGCGCGCTGCCGGCGCCGGAAGCGGCCGTGAGCGGCCCGCACCGCGCGCCGGGCGACGAGCTTGCGCAGCAGGTCGCGGCGATCTGGCAGCAGGTGCTGGAGGTGGAGCGGGTAGGGCTGGACGACAACTTCTTCGAACTGGGCGGGCACTCGCTGCTGGCCACCCAGGTCATCGTCCGCCTGCGCGGGCAGCTGGGGGTGGAAGTCAGCCTGGAAAACCTGTTCATGGCGAGCAACCTGGAGGCGTTCTGCGCCCACGTGCGCGGCCTGCGCGACGTGGCGCAGCCCGTCGAAGACGAATTGGCTAAATCTTTGGAGGCACTCAAACGTTTATCAAGCGCAGAGCTTGAAAAGCTGATTTCTTAAAGGAGTGCGGGACGTGCAAGAGTTGATCGGTGCGGTTGGAGCGTTGTCGGCCAAGGAACGGAAGGCCCTGGCCAGGATGCTCAAGGAAAAGGGGATCGACCTCTTTGCTGTCGCACCGGTGTTCAAGCGCGACCCGCAGGCGCCTTTACGTTTGTCTTACGCCCAGCAGCGCCAGTGGTTCCTCTGGCAACTGGACCCACATAGCGCTGCCTACAACATTCCCACCGCCCTGCGCTTGCAGGGCGAACTCGATCATGGCGCCTTGCAAGCGGCGTTCGATGCCTTGCTGGCGCGCCATGGCGCCTTGCGCACCGGCTTCGTCGAGGAACAGGACCAGGTGCTGCAGTTCATCCGCGAGCCGCAGCCGTTCGCCTTGCCGCTGCAAACCCTGCAACCCTTTGAGGCGCCCCAGGCGCGTATCGAGCAGCTGCTCGGCCAGTGCCTGAACCAGCCGTTCGACCTGCGCCGCGAGCCGCTGCTGCGCGCCGCGTTGCTGCGCACCGGCGAGCGCGAGCACGTGCTGGCCCTGGCCATGCACCACATCGTCTCCGACGGCTGGTCGATGCAGCTGATCGTGCGCGAGCTGATGCAGTGCTACGCAGCCTTCAGCCGCGGCGAGCAGCCGGTATTGGCGCCGTTGGCCATCGACTACGCCGACTATGCCGCGTGGCAGCGCGAGTGGATGGAGGCCGGCGAGCGCGAGCGCCAGCTGGCCTACTGGGTCGAGCAACTGGGCCGCGAGGCGCTGGTGCTGGAATTACCCACCGACCGCCCACGGCCGCTGCGCCAGTCGTTCCGCGGCGCGCGCCTGGACATCCAGATTGATGCCGGGCTGGCCGAAGGCCTCAAGCAACTGGCCCAGCGCAGCAACGTGACCCTGTTCATGCTGCTGCTGGCCAGCTTCCAGACCCTGCTGCACCGCTACAGCGGGCAAACCGATATCCGTGTCGGCGTGCCGGTGGCCAACCGTACCCGGGTGGAAGTGGAAGGGCTGGTGGGTTTCTTCGCCAACACCCAGGTGCTGGCCGCCAGGTTCGATGCCTGCGACGGCTTTGCCGACCTGCTGGGCCAGGTCAAGGCCCGGGTGCTGGGCGCGCAATCGCACCAGGACCTGCCGTTCGAGCAGTTGGTCGAAGCCTTGGCGCCTGAGCGCACCCTGAGCCACAACCCGCTGTTCCAGGCCATGTTCAACCACCAGGGCAGCAGTGCCGCGCAGGCCCCCGCCGGCGGCGGCCTGGGCCTCACGGCCGAGGTGATCGAGCGCGAGGGCTGCACCGCCCAGGTCGACCTCACCCTGGCCACCGAAGAGCATGCCCAGGGCCTGGCCGCCAGCCTTACCTACGCCACCGACCTGTTCGATGCCGCCAGCGCCGAGCGCATGGCCCGGCACTGGGTCAACCTGCTGCGCGCCGTGGTTGCGGCGCCGCAGGGCAAGCTGGGTGAGTTGGCGATGCTCGGCGCCGACGAGCGTGAGCGTATCGTCGGGCAGTGGAACGCCACCGCCGATGCCAGCTTCCCGCTCGATCAGCCCGTGCAGCGCCTGATCGAAGCCCAAGTGTCGCGTACCCCGGATGCCCCGGCCCTGCAACTGGGTGAAGAGGTGCTCAGCTACGCCCAGCTCAACGCCCGGGCCAACCAGCTGGCGCGCCACCTGGTGCACCTGGGCGTCGGTCCGGACTGCCTGGTGGGCATCGCCCTGGAGCGCAGCGTGGAGATGGTCGTCGGCCTGCTGGCAGTGCTCAAGGCCGGTGGCGCCTACGTGCCGCTGGACCCGGAGTACCCCACCGACCGCCTGGCCTACATGATCGAGGACAGCGGCGTGCAACTGCTGCTGACCAGTGCCGCGCTGCTGGAGCGCCTGCCGGTGCCGGCGGGGGTGAGTTGCCTGAGCCTGGATACCCTGGCCCTCGGCCACCTGGCCGAGGACGACCTGGGCGTGGCGGTGCAAGGCGAAAACCTCGCCTACATGATCTACACCTCCGGCTCCACCGGCCGCCCCAAGGGCGCGGCCAACCGCCACCGGGCCCTGACCAACCGCCTGTGCTGGATGCAGCAGGCCTATGGCCTGGATGCCAGCGACGCGGTGTTGCAGAAGACCCCGTTCAGCTTCGACGTTTCGGTGTGGGAGTTCTTCTGGCCGCTGATGACGGGCGCGCGGCTGGTGCTGGCCCGCCCGGGCGAGCACCGCGACCCGGCGCGCCTGGTGCGCCTGATCAACGACCATGGCATCACCACGCTGCACTTCGTGCCGTCGATGCTCCAGGCGTTCATGCTCGACCCCCAGGCCGGCAGCTGCCAGGGGCTCAAGCGCATCATCTGCAGCGGCGAGGCGCTGGCGCTGGACACCCAGCAGCAGGTGCTGGCCCAGCTTGGCCAGGCCGGCCTGTACAACCTGTACGGCCCGACCGAGGCCGCCATCGACGTTACCCACTGGACCTGCCGCGAGCAGCACCAGCACAGCGTGCCGATCGGTGAGCCGATCGCCAACCTGTCCACCCACATCCTTGACGCCGGCCTCAACCCGGTGGCGGCCGGTGTGGTCGGCGAGCTGTATCTGGGCGGGGAAGGCTTGGCGCGGGGTTACCACCAGCGCCCAGGCCTGACCGCCGAGCGTTTCGTCGCCAGCCCGTTCGGTGCCGGCC
This sequence comes from Pseudomonas sichuanensis, assembly GCF_024749065.1. Lineage (NCBI taxonomy): Bacteria > Pseudomonadati > Pseudomonadota > Gammaproteobacteria > Pseudomonadales > Pseudomonadaceae > Pseudomonas > Pseudomonas sichuanensis. Next base: position 2,433,973 of record NZ_CP087185.1, read on the forward strand.
AGCGCCTGTATCGCACCGGTGACCTGGCGCGTTATCGCGCCGACGGGGTGATCGAGTACGCCGGGCGCATCGACCATCAGGTCAAGATCCGCGGCCTGCGCATCGAACTGGGTGAAATCGAGGCGCGTCTGCAAGAGCAGGCGCAGGTGTCCGAATGCGTGGCGATTGCCGGGCAGGGCGCTGCCGGCGTGCAGTTGCTGGCCTACGTGGTGCCCAGCGACCCGGCCATGGCCGGCGCCGAGGCGGCGGTGCAGCGCGCACTGGTCGACCAGCTCAAGGCGGCGCTGGGGCAGAGCATGCCCGACTACATGGTGCCGGCGCACATGATCCTGCTGCCAAGCATGCCGCTGTCGCCCAACGGCAAGCTCGACCGCAAGGCGCTGCCGGCTTTCGACCAGCGTCAGGTGCAAGCGCTGTACCGCGCGCCGCAAACCGAGCGCGAGCGCAGCGTGGCGGCCATCTGGCAGCAGCTGCTGGGCTGCGAGCAGGTGGGCCTGGATGACGACTTCTTTACCCTGGGCGGGCATTCGCTGCTGGCGACCCAGTTGGTCTCCCGCGTGCGTCAGGCGCTGGCTATCGATGTACCGCTGCGGGTGCTGTTCGAACACAGCCAGTTGCAGGCCTTTGTCGGCGCATTGGCGCAAGGCGAGCGCCGCGAGGTGGATGCCATCCCGGCATTGCCACGGGATACCGGGCTGGCGCTGTCCTATGCCCAGGAGCGCCAGTGGTTCCTCTGGCAGTTGGAGCCGCACAGCACCGCTTATGTGATCCCGATGGTCCTGCAACTGCAGGGCGAACTGGACGTGGCCGCACTGGGCCAGGCGTTCCAGGCGCTGTTCGAGCACCATGAAAGCTTGCGCACCTGCTTCCAGGAGCAGGACGGCCAGTGCGTCCAGGTGTTCCATGACGGCGTGCGGTTCCCGCTGCCTGTGCAGCACTTGCCTGCCGGTGCCGAGGAGCAGGCGGCCATCGCGGCCTTCGTCGGCGAACAGGTCGGCCGGCCGTTCGACCTGCGCGGCGACCTGCTGATGCGCGCCGCACTGCTGCAACTGGCGCCGCAGCGCCATGTGCTGGTGGTCACCCAGCACCACATCGTCTCCGATGGCTGGTCGATGCAGGTGATGATCGACGAGTTGCTGCACTGCTACGGTGCCGCCCGCGCCGGGCAGCCGGTGCAGTTGCCGGCGCTGGCGATCCAGTACGCCGACTACGCCGCCTGGCAGCGCCAGTGGATGGACGCTGGCGAGCGTGAGCGCCAGCTGGACTACTGGAAAACCCACCTGGGCACAGCGCCCGTGGTGCTCGAGCTGCCTACCGACCATGTGCGCCCGGTGCAGCAGAGCCTGCGCGGTGCGCGCCTGGAAGTGCCGGTGGATGCGGCGCTGCACCAGCGCCTCAAGGCGCTGGCCGAGCAGCAGGGCAGCACCCTGTTCATGCTGCTGCTGGCGGCCTACCAGACCCTGCTGTTCCGCAGCAGCGGCCAGCCGCGCATCCGCGTCGGCGTGCCGATCGCCAACCGCAACCGCCTGGAAACCGAGCGCCTGATCGGCTTCTTCGTCAACACCCAGGTGCTGCAGGCCGACCTGCGCGGCGAGGACAGTTTCCTCGACCTGCTGGCGCAGGTGCGCCAGGCCACGCTGGCGGCCCAGGACCACCAGGACCTGCCGTTCGAGCAACTGGTCGATGCCTTGCAGCCCGAGCGCAGCCTGAGCTACAGCCCGCTGTTCCAGGTGATGTTCAACCACCAGGCCGAACATGCCGGCGCCGCCCAGGCGCCACGTGCCCTGGCCGGCCTTGAGGTGCGCAGCCTGGGCTGGTCGGGTGACGACGCCCAGTTCGACCTGACCTTGAGCACCCACGAAAGCCCCGGGCAACTGGCGGCCTCGTTCACCTACGCCACCGACCTGTTCGAGGCGGCGAGCGTGCAGCGCCTGGCCGGCCACTGGCTGGGCCTGCTGGCGCAGATCGTCGAGCGGCCCGAGGCCGCCCTGGGCGAGCTGCGCCTGCTGGACGCCGCCGAACAGGCGCGCCTGGCCAGCTTCAACCCGGCCCGTGAGGCCTATGCAAGCGAACTGTGCATCCATCAACTGATCGACCGCCAGGCGGCCGAGGCGCCCCAGGCGCTGGCCCTGATCGATGGCGAACGGCGCCTGGACCACGCCTGGCTGCAGGCCCGCGCCAACCGCCTGGCCCACCACCTGGTAGCGCTGGGGGTCGGCCCGGAAGTGCGGGTGGGCGTGGCCATGCCGCGCAACGCCGAGCTGCTGGTGGCCCTGCTGGCGGTGCTCAAGGCCGGTGGCACCTATGTGCCGCTGGACCCGGACTACCCCCGTGACCGCCTGGCCTACATGCTCGAAGACAGTCAGGCCCGCGTGCTGCTGACCCAGGCCGGGGCGCTGGATGGCGTGCCGCTGGAAGGGCTGGCCACGGTGCTGGTCGGTGAAGATGACGCTGCCCTGGCCGCCTACCCGGACACCGCGCCCGTGGTGGCGGTGCGGCCCGACAACCTGGCCTATGTGATCTACACCTCCGGTTCCACCGGCAAGCCCAAGGGCGTGGCGATTGCCCACCGCAACGTGGCCGCGCTGGTGCACTGGTCGGCCGGGGTCTACCCGCGCGAGGCGATCCGTGGCGTGTTGGCCTCGACGTCGGTGTGCTTCGACCTGTCGGTGTGGGAGCTGTTCGTCACCCTGGCCAACGGTGGCCACCTGATCCTGGCGCGCAACGCCCTGGAGCTGGGCAGCCTGCCGGCACGCGCCGAGGTGCGCCTGGTCAACACCGTGCCCTCGGCCATTGCCGCGCTGCTGCGTGCCGGTGACATTCCGGCGGGGGTCAAGATCGTCAACCTGGCGGGCGAGCCGCTCAAGCAGGAGCTGGTCGACAGCCTGTACGCGCTGGGCAGCCTGGACCATGTGTACGACCTGTACGGGCCATCGGAAGACACCACCTATTCGACTTACTGCCGCCGCGAGGCCGGTGGGCAGGCCAGCATCGGCCGGCCGCTGTGCAACAGCCAGGGCTACCTGCTGGATGATCAACTGCATCCGGTACCGGTCGGTGTCGCTGCCGAGCTGTACCTGGCCGGTGACGGGGTGACTCGTGGCTACCTGCTGCGCCCGGGGCTGACTGCTGAGAAGTTCGTGCCCAACCCATCGGGCGCTGCTGGTGAGCGGATGTACCGCACCGGCGACCTGACCCGCTACCGCGAGGACGGCCAGCTGGAATACATCGGCCGGGTTGACCACCAGGTGAAAGTGCGTGGTTTCCGTATCGAGCTGGGCGAGATCGAAACCCGCCTGCAACAGCAGGCCGGCGTGCGCGAGGCGGTGGTGCTGGCGGTGGAAGGTGCCAGCGGTCATCAGCTGGTCGGCTATCTGGTGGCCAATGCCACGCTGGACAGCGAGCAGGTGAAAGCCGCGCTGCGCGAACAGCTGCCTGAATACATGGTGCCTGCGCACCTGCTGCAACTGCCGGCGCTGCCGCTGACCCCCAACGGCAAGCTGGACCGCAAGGCCCTGCCGCTGCCGGACCTGGAGGCGGCGCAGGCCGACTACCAGGCCCCGGCCACTGACCTTGAACAACGCATCGCGGCGATCTGGCAAGACGTGCTCAAGCTGGAGCGCATCGGTGCAAGGGACAACTTCTTCGAGCTGGGCGGCGACTCGATCATCTCGTTGCAGGTGGTGAGCCGGGCACGCCAGGCGGGGATTCACTTCACGCCCAAGCAGCTGTTCCAGCACCAGACCGTGCAGGGCCTGGCCGCAGTGGCCAGCCTCGACGGCAGCGGCCTGCAAGTAGCGCAGGGCCGGGTCGAAGGGCCGACGGCGCTGCTGCCGATCCATCGGGTGTTCTTCGACGAGGTGCAGGTCGAGCGCCATCACTGGAACCAATCGGTGCTGCTCAAGCCGCAGCAGCCGTTGGATGCCGATCGCTTGGAACAGGCGCTGGCGGTAGTACTGGAACACCACGATGCGCTGCGTTTGGGCTTTGTCGAGGCGCAGGGCCAGTGGCAGGCGACCTACCACGGCCTGCCTGAAGGCAGCGTGCTGTGGCGCCGCGAGGTGGCCGATGCCGCCGCGCTGGAGGCATTGGGCCGTGAAGCCCAGGCCAGCCTGGACCTGGCCAGCGGCCCGCTGCTGCGGGCGGTGCTGGCCGAGTACCAAGGCGAACAGCGGCTGCTGCTGGTGATCCATCACCTGGCGGTGGACGGTGTGTCCTGGCGGATCCTCTTCGAGGACCTGCAACAGGCCTACGAGCAAGGCGCGCAAACCCAACTACCAACACGTACCAACAGCGTCCGCGACTGGGCGGGGCAACTGCAGGACTACGCCCGAGGCGACGCAGCACCGCAACTGGATTACTGGCAAGCGCAACTGCAAGGTGCCGACACCGACCTGCCGTGCGAACGCCCTGACGGCAGCCTGGCCAACCAGCACGGCCGTTCGGTGGCCACCCAGCTGTCGCGGGAAACCACCCGCAAGCTGCTGCAAGAGGCCCCGGCGGCCTACCGCACCCAGGTCAATGACCTGCTGCTGTGCGCCCTGGCCCGGGTTATCGGGCGTTGGAGCGGGCGTGACGACACGCTGATTCAACTGGAAGGGCACGGCCGCGAGGCGTTGTTCGACGCGCTGGACCTGACTCGTACGGTAGGTTGGTTCACCAGCCTGTTCCCGGTTCGTCTGGGCCGCTGCGAGGCACTGGGCAGCAACCTGCGCCTGGTCAAGGAGCAACTGCGAGCGATCCCGGACAAGGGCCTGGGCTGGGGCGCACTGCGCTACCTGGGCGACGACAGCGTGCAGGCCAACCTGGCAGCTCTGCCGGTGCCGCGCATCACCTTCAACTACCTGGGCCAGTTCGACGGCAGTTTTGCGGCCGAGGACGGCGCTCTGTTCGTGCCGGCCGGCGAGGCCGTGGGCCCGGACCAGAGCCCGTTGGCGGCACTGGGTAACTGGCTGACGCTCAATGGCCAGGTGTACGGCGGCGAGTTCAGCATGGGCTGGCGCTTCAGCACGCAGATGTTCGACGAAGCCACGGTGCAGCGCCTGGCGGATGACTATGGTCGCGAACTGGAAGCCCTGGTGGAGCACTGCTGCACCTTGCAGGAGCGCTCGGCGACGCCGTCGGACTTCCCGTTGGCCGGCCTGGACATGGCCGGGCTGGACAGCCTGCCGGTGCCCCTGGCGCAGATCGAAGACATCTACCCGCTGTCGCCGATGCAGCAGGGCATGCTGTTCCACACCGTCTACGAGCACAGCGGCGACTACATCAACCAGATGCGCCTGGAGGTCGAAGGCCTGGAGCCTGCGCGCTTCGCGGCGGCCTGGCAGGCCTGTGTCGATGACCATGACGTACTGCGCAGCAGCTTCCTCTGGCAGGGCCTGGAGCGCCCGCTGCAGGTCATCCGCAAGTCTGTGCGCCTGAACCTGCGCGAGCTCGACTGGCGCGACCGCGCCGCCGACACGGCCGCGCTCGACCAACTGGCCGCCGACGAGCGTGCCCAGGGTTTCGACCCGGCCGAACCGCCCTTGCTGCGCCTGTTGCTGGTGCGCCTGGGCGAGCAGCGCCACCACCTGATCTACACCAGCCACCACATCCTCATGGACGGCTGGAGCAACTCGCGCCTGATGGGCGAGGTGCTGCAACGCTACCGTGGCCAGGCCGTGCCGGCCCAGGCGGGGCGTTACCGCGACTACATCGCCTGGCTGGGTGCCCAGGACCCGGCGGCCACCGAGCACTTCTGGCGCGGGCAAGTGGCGGGGTTGCAAGTGCCGACCCGGCTGGCACGGGTATTTGGCGACCTGCCGCAAGGCGAGGGTGGCCAGGTCGAGCTGTACACCGGCCTGGATGCCCAGCAAACCCAAGCCCTGAGCGAATTTGCCCGCCAGCACAAGCTGACCATGAACACCCTGGTGCAGGGTGCCTGGGCCTTGCTGCTGTCGCGTTACACCGGCCAGCAGCACGTGGCCTTCGGTGCCACCGTGGCTGGCCGACCGGCCGAGCTGGTCGGCATCGAGCAGCAACTGGGCCTGTTCATCAACACCCTGCCGGTGGTGGTCGACGTCGAGTCGCAGCAGCCGCTGGGCGAGTGGCTGGCGCAGTTGCAACTGCGCAACCTGGCCTTGCGTGAGCACGAACACACCGCGTTGTTCGATGTACAGCGCTGGGCGCAGTTGGGCGACAACCTGTTCGATACCTTGCTGGTGTTCGAGAACTTCCCGATCTCCGAAGCCCTGCAGCAGGCCGCGCCGGACAGCCTGCGCTTTGGTGAGGTGCACAACCACGAGCAGACCAACTTCCCGTTGACCCTGATGGTGGTGCATGCCGAAGAGCTGGTGCTGCACCTGAGCTTCGACAGTCGCAGCTTCCCCGAGCAAGGCATGCGCCGGCTCGGCGAGCAGCTCAGCGGCCTGCTGGCCCGGTTGCCGGCACAGTTCCACCTGCCCTTGGCCGAACTGCCGAGCCTGGAGGCGGCTGAGCAGGCGCGCCTGGCCGGCTTCAACCCGGCCCGTGAAACCTATGCAAGCGAGCAGTGCATCCATCAGCTGATCGAGCGCCAGGCGGCCCAGACGCCCCAGGCGCTGGCCCTGATCGATGGCGAGCGGCGCCTGGACCACGCCTGGCTGCAGGCCCGCGCCAACCGCCTGGCCCACCACCTGGTGGCGCTGGGGGTCGGCCCCGAGGTGCGGGTGGGCGTGGCCATGCCGCGCAACGCCGAACTGCTGGTGGCGCTGCTGGCGGTGCTCAAGGCCGGTGGCACCTATGTGCCGCTGGACCCGGACTACCCGCTCGACCGCCTGGCCTACATGCTCGAAGACAGCCAGGCGCGGGTGCTGCTGACCCAGCCGGGTGTGCTCGAAGGCATTTCCCTGGATGGCCTGACCACGGTGCTGGTGGCCGAGGACGACGCGCCGTTGGCGCACTATCCGGCGAGCGCGCCGGTCACCCGGGTGACTGCGCAGAACCTTGCCTACGTGATCTATACCTCCGGTTCCACCGGCAGGCCCAAGGGCGTGGCCATCACCCACCGCAACATCGTGGCCCTGGCGCACTGGTCCGCCGGCATGTACAGCCATGACCAGATCCAGGGCGTGCTGGCCTCGACTTCGGTGTGCTTCGACCTGTCGGTATGGGAGCTGTTCGTCACCCTGGCCAACGGCGGTTACCTGATCCTGGCGCGCAATGCCCTGGAGCTGGGCAACCTGCCGGCGCGGGCCGAGGTGCGCCTGATCAACACCGTGCCCTCGGCCATCGCCGCGCTGCTGCGTGCCGGCGACGTGCCGGCCGAGGTGGACATCGTCAACCTGTGTGGCGAGCCGCTCAAGCAAGGGCTGGTCGACAGCCTGTACGCGCTGGGCACCCTGGACCACGTGTACGACCTGTACGGCCCGTCGGAAGACACCGTCTACTCCACCTTCAGCCGCCGCCTGCAGGGCGGGGTGCCGAGCATCGGCCAGCCGATGTGCAACAGCAGCGCGCTGCTGCTGGACGACCAACTGCAGGCCGCCCCCGTGGGCGTTGCCGCCGAGCTGTACCTGGCCGGTGACGGCCTGGCCCGTGGCTACCTGCTGCGCCCGGGGCTGACCGCCGAGAAGTTCGTGCCCAACCCATCGGGCGCTGCTGGCGAGCGCATGTACCGCACCGGCGACCTGACCCGCTACCGCGAGGACGGCCAGCTGGAATACATCGGCCGGGTTGACCACCAGGTGAAAGTGCGTGGTTTCCGTATCGAGCTGGGCGAGATCGAAACCCGCCTGCAACAGCAGGCCGGCGTGCGCGAGGCGGTGGTGCTGGCGGTGGAAGGTGCCAGCGGTCATCAGCTGGTCGGCTATCTGGTGGCCAATGCCACGCTGGACAGCGAGCAGGTGAAAGCCGCGCTGCGCGAACAGCTGCCTGAATACATGGTGCCAGCGCATCTGCTGCAACTGCCGGCGCTGCCGCTGACCCCCAACGGCAAGCTGGACCGCAAGGCCCTGCCGCTGCCGGACCTGGAGGCGGCGCAGGCCGACTACCAGGCCCCGGCCACTGACCTTGAACAACGCATCGCGGCGATCTGGCAGGACGTGCTCAAGCTGGAGCGCATCGGTGCGCGGGACAACTTCTTCGAGCTGGGCGGCGACTCGATCATCTCGTTGCAGGTGGTGAGCCGGGCGCGTCAGGCGGGGATTCACTTCACGCCCAAGCAGCTGTTCCAGCACCAGACCGTGCAGGGCCTGGCCGCAGTGGCCAGCCTCGACGGCAGCGGCCTGCAAGTAGCGCAGGGCCGGGTCGAAGGGCCGACGGCGCTGCTGCCGATCCATCGGGTGTTCTTCGACGAGGTGCAGGTCGAGCGCCATCACTGGAACCAGTCGGTGCTGCTCAAGCCGCAGCAGCCGTTGGATGCCGATCGCTTGGAACAGGCGCTGGCGGTAGTACTGGAACACCACGATGCGCTGCGTTTGGGCTTTGTCGAGGCGCAGGGCCAGTGGCAGGCGACCTACCATGGCGTGCCGGCCCACAGCGTGCTGTGGCGCCGCGAGGTGGCCGATGCCGCCGCGCTGGAGGCATTGGGCCGTGAAGCCCAGGCCAGCCTGGACCTGGCCAGCGGCCCGCTGCTGCGGGCGGTGCTGGCCGAGTACCAAGGCGAACAGCGGCTGCTGCTGGTGATCCATCACCTGGCGGTGGACGGTGTGTCCTGGCGGATCCTCTTCGAGGACCTGCAACAGGCCTACGAGCAAGGCGCGCAAACCCAACTACCAACACGTACCAACAGCGTCCGCGACTGGGCGGGGCAACTGCAGGACTACGCCCGAGGCGACGCAGCACCGCAACTGGATTACTGGCAAGCGCAACTGCAGGGTGCCGACACCGACCTGCCGTGCGCACGCCCTGACGGCAGCCTGGCCAACCAGCACGGCCGTTCGGTGGCCACTCAGCTGTCGCGGGAAACCACCCGCAAGCTGCTGCAAGAGGCCCCGGCGGCCTACCGCACCCAGGTCAACGATCTGCTGCTGTGCGCCCTGGCCCGGGTCATCGGGCGTTGGAGCGGGCGTGACGACACGCTGATCCAATTGGAAGGGCACGGCCGCGAGGCGTTGTTCGACGCCCTCGACCTGACCCGCACCGTGGGTTGGTTCACCAGCCTGTTCCCGGTGCGTTTGGGCCGCTGCGAGGCGCTGGGCAGCAATCTGCGCCTGGTCAAGGAGCAACTGCGAGCGATCCCGGACAAGGGCCTGGGCTGGGGCGCGCTGCGCTACCTGGGCGAGGATGCCGTGCAGGCCGAGCTGGCAGCGTTGCCGGTGCCGCGCATCACCTTCAACTACCTGGGCCAGTTCGACGGCAGTTTTGCGGCCGAGGACGGCGCGCTGTTCGTGCCGGCCGGCGAGGCCGTGGGCCCGGACCAGAGCCCGTTGGCGGCACTGGGCAACTGGCTGACGCTCAATGGCCAGGTGTACGGTGGCGAGTTCAGCATGGGTTGGCGCTTCAGCACGCAGATGTTCGACGAAGCCACCGTGCAGCGCCTGGCGGATGACTACGGTCGCGAGCTGGAAGCCCTGGTGGAGCACTGCTGCACCTTGCAGGAACGCTCGGCGACGCCGTCGGACTTCCCGCTGGCCGGCCTGGACATGGCCGGGCTGGACAGCCTGCCGGTGCCCCTGGCGCAGATCGAAGACATCTACCCGCTGTCGCCGATGCAGCAGGGCATGCTGTTCCACACCCAGGAAAGCAGTGGCGCCGACCTGTACATCAACCAGATCAGCGTGCCGGTGCAAGGGCTCGACCTGCCGCGCTTCGAGGCGGCCTGGAACCAGGTGATCGCCCGTCACGAGATCCTGCGCACCGGTTTCTGCGCCGCCGCGACCCTCGCCCAGCCGTTGCAGCTGGTGCGCCGCGAGGCCAGGCTGGCGTTGCAGGTGATCGACTGGCGCGACCGCGAGGCCGACCCGGAGGCGCTGCAAGCCGTGGCAGCGGCTGAATGTGCCAAGGGCTTCGACCTGCTGCAGGCGCCGCTGACCCGGATCACCCTGGTGCGCACCGCCGAGGACGCCTACCAGCTGATCTGGACCAGCCACCATATCCTGATGGACGGCTGGAGCACCTCGCGCCTGCTGGGCGAAGTGTTCCAGGCCTACGCCGGGCAGGCACTGCCGGAGCGCCAGGGGCGCTACCGCGATTACATCGACTGGCTGCAGCGCCAGTCGGCCGAGGCCGACGAGCAGTTCTGGCGTGCACGCCTGGCCGACCTGGACGGGCCGACCCTGCTGGCCGGCACCCTGGCGCCACAGCCGGCACCGGGCGAAAGCGGCCATGGCGCGCTGTACCTGAACTGGGACGCGGCCGCCACGGCGCGCCTCAAGGCCCAGGCCCAGCGCTTGCGGGTGACCAGCAACACGCTGATCCAGGCCACCTGGCTGCTGCTGTTGCAGCGCTACAGCGGGCAGTCGAGCGTGTGCTTCGGCGCTGTGGTGGCGGGCCGTCCGGCCAGCCTGGCGGGGGCCGACGAAATGCTTGGCCTGTTCATCAACACCTTGCCGATCGCCCAGACCCTCGACCCGCAATTGTCGGTGGGCGAGTGGCTGACGCAATTGCAGGCCTACAACCTGGAGGCCCGCGATCACGAGCACGCGTCGCTGGCGGATGTCCAGCGCTGGTCAGGGCAGGGCGGGCAGGCGCTGTTCGACAGCATCGTGGTGTTCGAGAACTACCCGATCGACGAGCGCCTGGCCGATGCCGGTGACGATCAGTTGCGCTTCGGCGAGGTCAAGGGCCGCGACGTGACCAACTACGCCATGGACCTGGCGGTCAGCCTGGGCAGCACGCTGTCCATCGAGTTCCTCTACCTGCGCGAGCGCTTCACCGAAGCGGCCTGCGCCCAGGTGATGAGCAGCTTCGAAGTGCTGCTGCTGGCCATGCTCGACGATGCCCAGGCGACCCTGGGCAGCCTGGGCGTGCTCGATGCCCAGGCCTGTGATGGGTTGCAGCGCGGTAACGTGCTGGCCGCCGGCGAACCTGAGCCGCTGCTGGTGCATGCCATTGCCCGCCAGGCCGCCCTGCGCCCTGATGCCGAAGCCGTGACCTGCGCAGGCCAGAGCCTCACCTATGGGCAGCTCGAGCAACGCGCTGCGGCACTGGCCACACGCCTGCTGGCCGCCGGCGTCGGGCCGGAGACCCGCGTGGGTGTGGCGCTGGAGCGCTCGGTGCAGATGATCGTGGCCTTCTATGCGGTGATGAAGACCGGTGCGGCCTATGTGCCGCTGGACATCGACTACCCCCGTGAGCGCCTGGACTGGATCATCGAGGACTCGGCGATGAGTGTGCTCATTACCGAGAGCCGCGTCAGTGCCCGCCTGGGCGACACGGCGGTGGCGCTGTGCATCGAGCTGGACACCGTGTCGCTGCCGAGCGCCGCGCAGGCGGTGGTGTCGAGCGCACGCCCGGGCAACCTGGCCTACCTCATCTACACCTCGGGTTCCACTGGCAAGCCCAAGGGCGTGGCGGTGTCCCAGGGTGGTATCGCCATGCATTGCGCGGCGATCGCCGAGCGTTACGAGATGGGCCCGCACACCCGTGAGCTGCTGTTCATGTCGTTCGCCTTCGACGGTGCCCAGGAGCGTTGGCTGTCGACCCTGCTGCGCGGTGGCTGCCTGGTGCTGCGCGACAACCAGCTGTGGACCGCCGAGCAGACCTGGCAGGTGCTGCACGAGCAGGCCATCACCATCGCCTGCTTCCCGCCGGCCTACCTGCAGCAGCTGGCCGAGTTCGCCGAAGGCCGCCAGCCGCCGGCGGTGGACATCTACTGCTTTGGCGGTGACGCGGTGGCCCAGGCCAACTTCGACCTGGTGCGGCGCAATCTGCGCCCGCGCTGCCTGACCAACGGCTACGGCCCGACCGAAACGGTGGTCACGCCGCTGCTGTGGAAGGTCGCTGCCGACGCCCGTTGCGAGGCTGCCTATGCGCCGATCGGCACCCGGGTCGGCGAGCGTACGCTGTATGTGCTCGACACCCACCTCAACCCGCTGCCGACCGGCGTGGCCGGTGAGCTGTACATCGGTGGCGAGGGCGTGGCGCGGGGTTATCACGCCCGCCCGGGGCTGACCGCCGAGCGTTTCGTGGCCGACCCGTTCAGCGCCGGTGGGCGCCTGTACCGCACCGGTGACCTGGTGCGCCAGCGGGCCGACGGGGTGTTCGACTACCTCGGCCGCCTGGACAACCAGGTCAAGGTGCGCGGCTTCCGCATCGAGCTGGGCGAGATCGAAGCGCGCCTGCGCCAGCAAGCGGGGGTGCGTGACGCGGTGGTGATCGCCCGTCGCGAGGACAGCGGCGACCAGTTGCTGGGCTACGTGGTGACCGCAGCAGATGGCCCGGCGGAGCAGGCCCTGCGTGAAGCGTTGCAGGCGCAGCTGCCGGACTACATGGTGCCGAGCCGGATCATCGTGCTCGACGCCTTGCCGCTGAACCCCAATGGCAAGGTCGATCGCAAGGCCCTGCCACAGCCGGGCGCCAGCGAACGCCATTATCAGGCGCCGCGCAACCTCGCCGAACAGGCGTTGGCGGAGGTCTGGCAAGAGGTGCTGGGGGTCGAGCGGGTTGGCGTGACCGACAACTTCTTCGAGCTGGGCGGCGACTCGCTGCGCATCCTCAAGGTGCTCGGCAAGCTGCGCGGGCGCAGCGACCTGGGCCTGGAACTGAAGCTGCGCGACCTGATGACCCGACCGACCATTGCCCAGCTCAGTGGCTATGACGAGCAGCAGGAGGCCGTGCTGGACCCGCTGCTGTTGCTCAACAGCCCAAGCCCGGCGCGCCCGGCGCTGTTCTGCCTGCACGCTGGCTTCGGCACGGTGTTCGACTACGAGCCGCTGGCTCGCCAGCTGGAGGGGCGCCACAGCGTCTATGGGTTGCAGTGCCGCATGCTGCTGGACCGTGACTGGCAGGATGATTCGCTGCAGGGCATGGCCATCGACTATGCCCAGTACATCCGCCAGAAGCAGGCCGATGGCCCGTACCTGCTGCTGGGCTGGTCGCTGGGTGGCACGCTCGCGGTGCTGGTGGCCGAAGAGCTGCGGCGCCAGGGCCAGGAGGTCGGCTTCGTCGGCCTGGTCGACAGCTTCATCCCGGGGCAGGGCGCCAGCCTGGTCAGTGATGACGAGGAACTGCGCAGTTTCCTGGCCGTGACCCTGCAGTGCGACGCCGAACAGTTGCCGGCCGTGGTTTGCCCGCAGCCGTTGCAGGTGACGCCACTGGCCGAGACGATCGGCCAGGTGCAGGCACAGCTGGCCAGCGCCACGGGCTTCGATGCCCAGGACCTGGCCCAGGGCTTCGTGGTGGCCATGCGCCTGAAAGCGCTCAGCGAACAGCAGGGCGACTTGCCTACGCTGGATGTGCCAATCCACTGCTGGTGGGCCGGTGACGCGGCCAGCCAGGCGGCGGTGGCGGCGTTCGAGGCCGGGCTTGGCCAGGTGGCGCAACGTCACTGGCTGAACACCACGCACTTCGCCATCCCACGCCATGCGGCCCTGATGAGGGCTGTGCATGAGTACCTTGGCAGCCTCGAGACCATCGCCGGCTGATACCCCCGGGCCCTGTTTACAGGGCCCGGTTCTTTTCATCGTTGAAGGATTGAATGATGCCTGTGCATCCTGACCTGGCCGTGTTCCTCGAACTGGCCGAACTGGGCCGCCTGAGCGGCGCCACCCGTGCTTTGCACGAACTGCCTGTAGACCAGGCGCGCGAGGTGTTCGAGCAGGCCTCGGACATTCTCGACCCGACCCCGCCGGGCGACCTGCAGGTGACCGCCCACGAAGTGCTGCTGGACGATGGCCAGGTGCTCGCTGCGCGGCTGTACCGGCCACAGGGCGCTCAAGGGGCGCTGCCGGTGATCTTCTACCTGCACGGTGGCGGTTACGTGGTCGGCAGCCTCGATTCCCATGACTCGATCTGCCGTCGCTTGGCTGCCGGTGGGCGCTTTGCGGTGTTCGCGCCGGCCTATCGGCGTGCCCCGGAGCACCCGTTCCCGGGGCCGCTGGACGACGTGCGCGGTGCGGCCAACTGGCTGGCCGGGCAGGCCCAGGCCCTGCAACTGGACGCTGGGCGGGTGATCTTTGCCGGCGACAGTGTCGGCGCCAGCCTGGCCACGGTGCTGGCGATCATCGCGGCACGCGAGCCCGAGCGCCTGCAACTGCAGCCCAAGGGGCAGCTGCTGCTGTACCCGGTGACCGATATCAGCCGTGAACGTGCTTCGCATCAGCAGTATGCCGAGGGCTATCTGTTGGAGACCGAGACCCTGCGCTGGTTCTACCAGCAGTACCTGGGGACTGTGGGGCGTGCCGATGACTGGCGGGTGTCGCCGTTGTTGCAGGCCGACCTGAGCGGCCTGGCGCCGGCCTACCTGGCGGTGGCCGAGTACGATCCGCTGTTTGATGAGGGTTTGGCGTACGCCCAGGCGCTGCGTGAGCAGGGCAATGCATTGACGCTGCAGGTGGCCGAAGGGCTGACTCACGACTTTTTGCGGATGTCGGGCATGGTGGAAGAGGTTGGGGCGATTTATGCCGGGCTGCTGGAGTGGGCGTCGGCCAGGGTGGCTTGAGGGATAGCGCAGCTTTTCAGATCGTGGGGCTGCTTTGCAGCCCATCGCGGCACAAGGCCGCTTGTATGGTGATACTCGAAGGGGTGGTGGCCTGATGGTATCCGGGGGATGCAACTGATGTGAGTCAGGTGGGGGCGCTACGCGCCCCATCGCTGGCAAGCCAGCTCCCACAGGATTGCGTATGGCTTGAGGTCAGCGCGGTCGGGGTGGGAGCTGGCTTGCCAGCGATGCGCCGCACGGGCGGCGCTCGATCTGATAGGCGCCGCTAAAACATCGGCGAGCACTGGGTAAGGAAGCCCCCTGCCTCAGGCAGGGGACCGGTGACGCGGGGGATTTACCACTTGTAAGTCAGTTCGGCGACCACGCTGCGGCCTTCACCCAGGTTGCACGCCTGGTAGAAGAAGCAGGAGGCCACGTAGTACTTGTTGGTCAGGTTGTTGACGTTGACGGCGGCCTGGGCCCCGCGCAGGCTTGGGTCGAGCTTGCCCAGGTCGTAACGCACGGCAGCGTCATACAGGGTGTAGGACGGCACCTTGAAGGTGTTCATGCTGTCGCCGAAGGTCCAGCCGGTGTAGCGCACGCCGGCACCGACGCTCAGGCCCTGCAGCGGGTCGAACGGGATGGCGTAGTCAGCCCACAGCGAGGCCAGCTTGGCGGGTGCCTTGAACGGGCGCTTGTCTTCGTTGCCGTCGTTGCTCTTGGTGACTTTCACGTCGCTGTAGGACAGCGAGCCGGTCAACTTCAGGTCGTCCATCACGGTGGTGATGGCTTCCAGTTCCACACCCTTGGAGCGGATCTCGCCGGTCTGGATGCTGTTGAACAGGTCTTGCGGGTCGGTGGTGACCGCGTTCTGCTTGGTCAGGTCGTAGACCGACAAGGTGATCTGGGTGTCGGTGCCTGGTGGCTGGTAGCGCACACCCACTTCGTACTGCTTGGCGGTTTCCGGTTCGAATGGCTTGCTGCCGCGGGCAGGGCCGGTGGTGCCTACGACCGGGTTGAACGACTCGCTGTAGCTGACGTACGGCGCAAAGCCGTTATCGAACAGGTAGACCAGGCCGGCGCGGCCGGTGAAGTCCCGCCAGTGCTGGTCGGCCGTCTCGATGTCGGTGAAGCGGTCTTCGGTCTGGGTGCGTGCGCGGTCTTCGCGGCCGCCCACGGTCAGCACCCAGCGGTCCCACTTGAGCTGGTCCTGGAAGTAGTAGCCGACCTGGGTGCTGCGCTGCAGGTTGTTGACCCAGCTGGCGTTGACCGAGGTGTCCACCGGGCTGCCGTAGGTCGGGTCGAACACGTTGATCGGGGTGGCATTGCCCCAGCGCTCGTTACGCACCGACTTGCTCCAGCTGTAGTCGATGCCGAACAGGGCGGTGTGGGAGATCGGGCCGGTGTCGAAGCTGGCCTGCAACTGGTTGTCCAGTGCCAGGTGGCTGCCGTAGGCGTGGCGGATCTGCCACTGGCGGTTGATCGATGCACCGGGCACGCCATCGGGGCCGGTGATCAGGCCGGTCGAGCTCAGGCCGAAGGCGCGCGCCAGGTAGTTTTCCTGGTTGTCGAAGTCGCTCCAGCGCACGTTCTGGCGCACGGTCCAGGTGTCGTTGAACTCATGGCTGAACTCGTAGCCCAGCGAGGTGCTTTCGACTTCCTCGAAGTCGAAGCTCGGCTCGCCGACGAAGCGGTCCATGGGCACCTTGCCGTACGGGCTGGAACCGTTGACGGCGGCCCAGGGGATGGTGGTCGGGGCCAGGGCCTTGTTCTTCTGGTACGACGCCAGCACGGTCAGGCTGGTCTGGTCGTTGGGGCGCCAGGTGAAGCTGGGGGCGATGTAGCCGCGATCGTCGTCGGTGTGGTCGTACAGGCCATCGGCCTCGCGGCCCAGGCCGACCAGGCGGTACATCATGGTCTTTTCGTCGTTCAGGGCGCCGCTGACATCGAACTTGGCCTGGCGGCGGTGGCCGGTGCCGGCGGAAAGGCCGAACTCGCCACGGTCATAGTCGGTGGGGCGCTTGGAGATCGAGTTGACCATGCCGCCGGGATCGGCCTGGCCGTACAGGATCGAGGTCGGGCCTTTGAGCACTTCGACGCGCTCCATGCCGTACGGCTCTTCGCTGAACATGCCGAAGAAGCCCAGCGGGCGCAGGCGCAGGCCATCGCGGTAGGTGAAGGAAATGGCGTAGCCGCGCAGGTAGATGTTGTCGGCGGCGTTGTTGGCGCCGCCGGAGTCGGAACGCACGCCGGAGGTGTAGCGCAGTGCCTCGTCCAGGCGCTGCACGCCCATGTCGTCCATGCGCTCGCGGGTCACCACCGAGATGGCCTGGGGGTTTTCCAGCATCGAGGTGTCGGTCTTGGTGCCGGTGGCGGTGCGGCGGGCGACGTAGCCCTTGGTTTCACCCCACGGCGAGTCGTCGACGCGGGTGGAGGACACCACGCTGGCGTCCAGGGTCATGGCGCCGGCGTTGTCCTGGCCGAGCACCGTCAGGGTGCTGCCGTCGAGGGTGTAATGCAGTTGGGTGCCGCCCAGTAGTTGGCGAACGGCCTGGTCCACGCTGAGCCGGCCACGTACGCCCGGGGTGCTGAGGTTGCCGAGGGTGTCGGGGCTGTACAGCACCTGCAGGCCGGTCTGGTCGGCCAGTTGCATCAGCGCGCTGGCCAGGGACTGTGCGCCGATGCTGAATTCGTAGGTCTGGCTCTGTGCCTGGGCTGCCAGCGAGGTCCCGAGTGCCGAGACCATCACAGCGGCAGGCAGACCCAGGGACAGGGAGCGTCGGAGGTACAAGGCGCGGGCAAGCGGTGAAAGGGTAGGGCGGGACTGCACGTGTGGATGCTCCGGTATGTTAAGTGGGAATAGTTTTTATTAGCTTTCAATGAAACGAACGAGCGATGAAAAACCGGATGGATTTGTGAAAAAAAAATGAAAAGAGCCGAAATGAGGGTGGCGTGACGGCGCCGGTGTTCGCCGGCAAGCGGTCTAGCGCAGTGGTTGCAAGGGGGAGGTGGGGCTGCCAGGCAGCCCCGGGAGAAGGCCTGCGGGGGTCAGGCGGTTTGTGCGTCGGCGAGCACTTTGCCGCGCTCCAGGCGCAGCAACTGGTCGGCCACCGGGAAGTAACGGTCGTCGTGGGAGATGACGATGATGGTCTTGCCCAGGCGTTTGAGGTCGGGCAGCAGCTCGGTGTAGAACACCTGCCGGAAGGTCGGATCCTGGTCGGCGGCCCACTCGTCGAACACCAGCACCGGGCGCCCTTCCAGCCAGGCGTTGAGCAGGGCCAGGCGCTTGCGCTGGCCGGTGGACAGGTCGGTGGTGCTGAAGGCGCCGTCGAGCAGTTGCACCTTGTGCGCCAGTTGCAGGCGTGCCAGGTACTTCTGCGCATCGTCCGGGGTGGCCTGTGCACCGCCGATGACTTCGTCGAACAGGTAGTAGTCGGCGAACACCGTGGTGAACAGCTGGCGGTAATCGTCACGGTTGCTGGCCACCACGGGCTGGCCATTGACCGCGACATGCCCTTGGTGGGGTTCGTAGAGCCCCAGCAGCAGCTTGATCAGGGTGGTCTTGCCACAGCCGTTGCCGCCGACGATGAACAGGATTTCGCCGGGTTTGACCTTGAAGCTCACCGGCCCGACCGTGAACGGCTCGACGCCGGGGTTGGTCGGGTAGGTGTAGGTGACGTCGACCAGTTCCAGGCTGTGCAGTGCCTTGTCGTTGGCCTGGGGGGCGTTTTCCAGCAGCAGGTGCGGCTCGGGCGAACTGAACCGCTGCGACAGCTCGGCGATGCGGCGCAGGGCGATCTGTGCCTTGCTGATGATCGGCAAGGTGGTGATCAGGTGCTCCAGCGGGCCTTTCATGTACAGCAGCACCAGGACGAAGCCGCTGATCACCGACTTGTCGTTGGCCGGCCACAGCGACTGCAGGGTCAAGGCCAGGCCGATGACCAGGAAGAACAGCATCGAGCCCAGGCTCTTGGCGATCACGAAGGTGTTGATCGAGCGCACCTGGGTATCGCGGATGCCGTCGGCGGTCTCGCGGATGCCGTGGTTGAGCATGCGCTGGCGACGGGTGCGGTGGATGCGCAGCTCCTTGGCGCCCTCGGCGATGGCCTGGTAGTGCTTCTGCAACTGGTCCTCGGCGTCGCGGGCGGCGACGAAGCCGCGGATGCCGCGGGCCCGTGCGGCGTACTGGATGACGCTGCCGACACCCACGGCCAGCAGCACCAGCAGGAACATCGGCAGCGACAGGTAGGCCAGGTAGCCCAGGCAGCCCAGGGTCACGGTCAGGGAGATGGCCAGCGGGGCGAACACGTAGGCGAAGTCGCTGACCGTGTCGACGTCATGGGTGAGCACCGGGATCAGCCGATGGCTGCGGTACTGCTCGATCTGCTCGATCGGCGCGGCCAGCACTTTCTCGCCCAGCTGCTTGCGCAGCGCGGCGATCACATGCTGGCCCACATAGTTGGTGCCGATGTCCGAGCAGATGCTGCTGACCAGCGCCACCACGCACAGGCCGATGAAGGCCAGCACCACGCCTTGCTGCAAGCCGCCGTCGCTGTGCAGGCCATTGTTGATGGTGGCAAGCAGCGCGGTGATGCTCAGGCCGCCGAGCATGCCCAGCAGGGTGGCGATGGTCACCGTCGGCCAGAACGGGCGCAGCAGCCCCAGCAGTTGGCGCAGCGCCCCGGGAGGTTGAGGACTCATGGAGGCTTCCTGTCAGGCGCGGGTGAGGGCAATGGCGGCTGCGTGCAGGGGCACGGCCTCGGCGTGCTGCGCCAGCGCCTTGTACAGCGATTCGCCGATTTCCGCCGCGCGGCTTGGCAGCACCGACAGCAAGGTGTCGCTCAGGCCGTGGCTGGTTTCGCAGAAGCCTTGCAGGTACACCGGCGCCTGCAGCTCGGCGTTGCTCAGGGCGCGGTAGTCGCGCTCGACGCTGAAGTCCTGCAGGTAGCCTTGCAGCGGGGCCAGCAGGTCACGGTGCGAACGGCGCTCGTAGCCGGTGGCGAGGATCACCGCGTCGTAGCGGTGGGTCTGCGACTGCTGGGTGGCCAGGTCCTGCAGGGTCAGCTCGATGCCTTCGGCGGTGGCGGTGGCGGCCTGCACCTGGCGGCGGCAGAGCACGGCGTGGCGGTACTGGTGGGCGACCTTCTGGCGGTAGAGGATGCCGTAGATGCGTTCGAGCAGGTCGATGTCGACCACCGAGTAGTTGGTGTTGTGGTACTCGGCGATCAGCTTCTGGCGGTCGGCCTGTTCCTGGTTGAACACCAGGTCGGTGTAGTCCGGGGCGAAGATCTCGTTGACGAACGGGCTGTCGTCGGCGGGCTTGAGGGCGCTGGAGCGCACGATCATGTCGACCTTGACCGAGGGGAAGCTGTCGTTGAGGTCGATGAAGGCCTCGGCGGCGCTCTGCCCGGAGCCGACGATGGCGATGCGCATCGGCTTGCCCTGGTTGCAGGGCAGGGTGGCCAGGCTGCTCAGGTAGGTGGAGTGGTGGAACACCCGTGGGTCATCCTTGAAGGCGCGGAAACTGTCCGGGACCTTGGGCGTGCCGCCGCTGCCGACTACAACCGCGCGGCTCAGGCGGGCGTGTTCGCGACCCTGGGCGTCACGCGAGATAACCCGCAGCTGGCGCACTTTGCCGGCGTCCAGCACTGGCTCGATGCGGGTCACTTCTTCACCGTACTGGGCCTGGGTGGCGAAGTGCTCGGCGGCCCAGCGCAGGTAATCGTTGTACTCCAGGCGGCAGGGGTAAAAGGTGCCCAGGTTGATGAAGTCGGCCAGGCGCTGCTTCTGGTGCAGGTAGTTGACGAAACTGTAGGGGCTGGTGGGGTTGCGCAGCGACACCAGGTCCTTGAGGAAGGAGATCTGCAGCTCGCTCTGGGTGGCCAGGGTGTTGCCGTGCCAGCGGTAGTCGCTCTGTTTGTCGATGAATAGTGCATCGAGGGCGTGGCCGTGGGTTTCGGCGAGTTCTTCCAGGGCAATGGCCAGGGCCAGGTTGGAAGGGCCGAAGCCCACGCCGATGAGGTCGTGGACCTGCTGGGGGGAATGGGGCTGGCTCATGCTATCGGTTCCTTGAGGTGGCGGGGGAGGCCTTTGGCGCTCACCCCGGGCTGCGGGAGTACATCGATAGAACGAGAAGCGGTGGGGACAATTTAGCGTGGGCCAGGCCCTCAGAGTTCGCGTACGACCCTGAAACCCAGCCAGTCGCCGGGCCGCCGGGGGACCATCACGTTGCGGTTGCCGGAACGGGAGAAGATTGGTGCTTCGCCCCAGTCGTTGCCGCGCACCTGCACCAGTTCGCAACTGTCCGCGCTGCGGGTGGAATGACCCCAGGCGCTACCGTCGGTGGGGGCGCCGACATAGTTGTCGTGCAGGCAATCGGCGACCCATTCGTAGACATTGCCGTGCATGTCGTACATGCCGAAGGCGTTGGGCGGGAAGCTGCCCACCGGTGAGGTGAAGCTGTAGCCGTCCTTGGGCCCGTAGACGTTGGCGTGCTGGCTGATTTCGTAGTCGGCGCCTGGGTCGAGGGGGAAGGGGAACGGGCCGGTACTGCCGGCGCGGGCGGCGTATTCACGTTCCGCTTCGCTGACCATGCGGTAGGTCTTGCCGGTCTTCTTCGACAGCCACTCCACGTAGTCCTGCACGTCGTAGTAGGTCATGCACACCGCCGGCTGCCGCGGGCCCTGCTTGTAGGTCGGCTTGCTGGCGGTGCACTTGCGCCCGGGGCGTACGTCGCCGTCATGGATCACGGCGCCGCTCTGCTTGATGTAGGTGTCCCACTCCTCGGCGGTGACCTGGAAGCGGCTCATGGCGAACGACTTGGCGAAGGTCACCTTGTGCATCGGGCCTTCGTCGTCCTGGCGGCCCTGTTCGTCGTCGGGGGTGCCCATCATGAAGCTGCCGGCCGGTAGCACGACCATCTCCGGGCAGGCGCCGGTGCAGTCACGGAACACCGTGCCGGGCGCGGGCGCCGGGGTGGTGGTGGCCAGGGCCGGCAGGCTGCAGGCGGCGAGCAGGGCGGCAAGGGTGAGGCGAGGCAAGGCAGTGTGCATGAAAGATCCTTTTCTAGAGTTGCTGGGTGACCAGGGCCATGACCCGGTCAATCTGCTGCTCGTCATTGAGCAGCCCCGGGGCCAGGCGAATGACCGGGCCGACTTCGCGGTACACCGCATCGCACATGACCTTGTTGGCGATCAGCTGCGCGGCGAAGGCGTCGGGGTCCTTGCCGGGCACGCGGAAGAAGGTGAAACCGGCGGAGAACTCGGGGCTGCGTGGCGTCACCAGTTCGATCTGGCGGTGTTCGGCCAGGCGCTCCTTGAGCAGGCTGTTGAGCTGGTGGATGCGCGCCTGGACGTCGGCCTTGCCCAACTGCAGGTGCAGCTTGAAGGCCTCGCTGGTGGCCCAGCGGTGCTCGAAGGCGTGGTAGCCGCCGGGGGTCATGATGGTGGCGAAGTCTTCGTCGCGGGAGAAGGTGGCGACGCTGGGGGTGAGGTGCTCCATGCCGGTGGACGCGGCGCAGATCAGGCCGGTGCCGCGGGGGCCGAACATCCACTTATGGGTGCCGGCGATGAAGTAGTCGCAGTTGAAGTCGGCGAAGCGCGCGTTCTCCACGCCGAAGCCGTGCACGCCGTCGACCACGTAGAGGATGCGCTCGGCTTCGCTGCGGTTGCGGTTGTGCCGGCGCAGCAGTTCGCCGATCTCGCCCACCGGCAGTTTGACGCCGCTGCTGGAGTGCACCCAGGTCATGCCGAGTACCCGGGTTTCGGGGCGGATGCTCTGGTCGATGGTGCTCAGCACCTGGTCGGTGGAGACGTTCCAGGGTTTGTCGAACAGGCGGATCTTGCGGACCTGGGTGCCTTGACGGCGGCTGCGGAACTCCAGGGCTTTGTAGGCCGAGTAGTGCTCGTGCTCGGTGATCAGGATTTCCTGTTTCGGGCCTACCTGCAGGCCGCTGTAGATCATCGCCAGGCCTTCGGTGGTGCTGCCGGTCAGGGCGATCTGGCGGGGCCCGACTTCCAGGTAGCGACCGGCCCATTCGCGTACTTCGTCCTCGCGCTGCCATTCGTACTGGCTGTTCCAGTCCATCAGGGCGGCGGGGTTGCGGTCGAGGTCGGCGCGGTGGCGGTCGATGGCCGCCTGCACGGGGCGGGCGTGGGCGGTGATCAGGAAGTTGGCGAAGTGCAGGGTCTGCGGGTCGAGCGGGAACAGCTCGCGCAGGTTGCGCCATTTGTCGGCGCCGGCCAGCGGCTTGGCGCTGCCGGCCGGTGCCTGGGCGTGGGCGAGCAGGGGCAGGCCGGCGGCTAGGACGCCGGCTTGCTTGAGGAAACTGCGACGGTTGGTCATGAAGGGTTGGGCCTTGCTCAGCGGGTGGCGACGGGTTGTGCGGATTTCTGTACCTGTTCCCAGGCGCGCAGGAAGTTGCCCGCCCAGAGTTTCGCGATGTCCGTCTCGCTGTAGCCGCGGGTCAGTAGCTCGGCGGTGACGTTGCGGATTTCGCTCACGTCCTTCCAGCCGTCCAGGCCGCCGCCGTCGTTGAAGTCGGAACTGATGCCGACATGGTCGATGCCTACCTTTTTCACCGTGTAGTCGATGGCGTCGACGTACTGCTTGAGGGTGGCCTTGGGTTCTTCTTCGAGGATGCCGTACAGCGAACTTGCGTATTCGCCGAAGCGCGACTCGGGCCAGATGGCGATCACCGCGTCGCCCGGCATCAGGGCGTTGGCCAGGCCTTGCAGCGGTTGCAGGTCGAAGCGCGCGCGCAGGGCGTCGAGCTTGTCCAGCACCGGCTTGCCCAGCGGCTTGAGGTATTGGCCGAAACCGACCACCTGGATCACCCCGCCGCTGGCCTTGATCAGCTGCATCTCGTGGTCGGAGAGGTTGCGTGGGATGTCCACCAGCGCCCGGGGCGCCGAGTGCGAGGCGACCATCGGTGCGCGCGACAGGCGGGCGACGTCTTCCAGGGCCTTCGTCGACATCTGCGACACGTCGATGATCACGCCCAGGTCGTTGAGGCGCTTGACCGCTTGCTCGCCCAGCGGCGACAGGCCGCCGAGGGCGTCGGCGGTGTCGTTGAAGAACGGCAGCGGGCGCGAGGAGTCGGCCCAGTCGTTGTTGCCGGTGTAGCTGAAGCCGAACATGCGCATGCCGCGTGCGGCCCACAGGTCCAGTTGGGCGACGTCATGGCCCAACGGGTAGGCGTTGAGCATGCTGATGAAGATGGCGAACTTGCCCTCGCCGTTGAGGCGGCGGAAGTCGGCGGGGGTGTAGGCGATGCCGACCTGGTTGGGGAAGTCGCGGACCATGCCGCTGATGATCTTGTAGCGCACCTCTTGCTCGTGGCGCGCGGCGTCGACGAAGCCGGGGGTGGGGCGGTGCGGCGCGTTGGGGCCGTTCCAGATTTCCGGCCAGCCGAAAATGGTCAGCGCGGCGCCCGACAGGCGCCCGCGGTTGGCCTTGACCAGGTCGAACTGGGTCGGGCCGTCCTTGTCCAGTTCGTTGCCGGCGCTGCCCAGGTCCAGCGGCACGGTGACGTGGCTGTCGAAGGAGAGCATGTGTTCGTGCAGGGCGTTGGCCTGTTCGACGATCTGGCGCGGGTATCCGGCCTCCCGGCCTTGCCAGTAGAAGTAGCCGGCGGCGCTGCCCAGGGCGACCGCCAGGGCCAGGGGCAGGCCGATGTACAGGGCTTTGCGGGAACGGGTCTTGGTCATTGCCATCTCGTTGCAGGGCTGATCGGGTGCCTGCCGGTGGCGCACGGGCGCCCGGGCAGGGTTCGGGTATCAGGTGGACGAATGGCGGGGGGGTAAATTTATCCACGCGTTGGCGTTCATGTTTCGCTGTGGCCTGCCGATATGCAGTCATCGGAAGGACCCTGGCAGAGGAATAGGGACATGGTTAATTTCACGCTCATCAACATCGCCGGCGCCGCGCCTGCCCTCAACAATGCTGCTCAGAGCGGCGCGGCCCAGGCTGGCAGCGGCACTCAGGAAGCAGCGCCGCTGAAGATCGACCCCAAGCTGTTCAAGGCTGATGCCGACGCCGGGCCCAGCATCGAGACCGACGAAAGCTCCGATCCGCCCGAGGTCAAAGAGCTGCGCGAGATGATCGAGCGGCTGCAGAAGCAGCTGGCCGAAGAGCAGAAACAGCTGGCCGCGATGATGGCGAAGCAGCACGACGACCCGGCGAGCCAGGCGGCGATTGCTGCCAAGCAGGCCAGTATCACCACCCTGATCGGGCAGATCTCGGCGGCTACCGCGCAGTTGCTGGAGACCCTGAACAAGCTTGGCAGCAGCAGTGCCGGTGGTTCGGTCGACACCGTGGCCTGACCTTCGCCGGGCTGATTGGGTATGCTGGCGGCCCGTGATGAACGAGCCGCCGCAACGCCGATGCCGACCTGGACGCTGAGCACCGCCACCCACCGCAATGCCCGCGAGGTCGTCGATTTCATCGATACCGCCCGCCGTGGGCTTTTCCCGATGCTCGCCGATTCACCGATGCCCAGGGACCTTGCCTGTTTCGAGGAAAGCTACCTCGAGGGGGAGGGGTTGTTCCTGGTCGCCCATGACCAGGGGCGGTTGGTGGCATGCATCGGCTACCTGCCGTATGACCATCGCTTTGACCAGCTCGATTACCGCGCTCGCCGTACCGTGGAAGTGGTGCGGTTGTTTGTTGTGCCCGAATACCGCCGTTGTGGGCTAGCCGGGGCGCTGTTTGCGGCGCTGCGCGAGAGGGCGCGGGAGGCGGGGGTTCAGTGGTTGTACCTGCATACCCATCCGTTTTTGCCGGGGGCGATTCGGTTCTGGGAGGGGCAGGGGTTTGCCATTGTGGATGTGGAAGGGGACCCGGTTTGGCGGACTACGCATATGCAGAGGGTGGTGTGAGGGATGGAGGCCTGGCTTGGGATTGGATCTGGGCGGCCTGGTGCGATCCCAAGCATGGATCAGCGTTTCAAGGCGGGATCATCTGCGGATACACTTCGCCCACACACCACCACAAGGACGTGCACGATGCCTGAACTCACCAGCCTGCTGGCCTTCGCCCTGATCTGCCTGGGCATGGTCCTCACCCCCGGCCCGAACATGATCTACCTGATCTCCCGCTCGATCTGCCAGGGCCGTGCGGCCGGGCTGATTTCGTTGGGCGGCGTGGCCCTGGGCTTCGTCATCTACATGCTGTGCGCGGCACTGGGCATCACCGCGCTGGTGATGGCCGTGCCGCTGGCCTACGACGCGCTGCGCATCGGCGGCGCCTTGTACTTGCTGTACCTGGCCTGGCAGGCGCTGCGTCCGGGTGGCCGCTCGCCGTTCCAGGTGCGCGACCTGCCGGCGGACAGCCCGCGCCGGTTGTTCGGCATGGGCCTGTTGACCAGCCTGCTCAACCCCAAGATCGCGGTGATGTACCTGTCGCTGATGCCACAGTTCATCGAACCGGGCCACGGCAGTGTGCTGGCCCAGTCGCTGGTGCTGGGCTGCACACAGATCATGATCAGTGTGTCGGTGAATGCGTTGATCGCGGTGATGGCTGGCTCCATCGCCGTGTTTCTCGCCGGGCGGCCGGTGTGGCAGCAGGTTCAGCGTTGGCTGATGGGGACCGTGCTGGCGGGGCTGGCCGTGCGCATGCTGGCCGAAGGCCGCCGCTGAAGGCGTGCCCCGCGTCCTGCGGGGCGGTACGGGGTTTCAGTCCTGAACCAGGCGCGGGCGGGCCTGGCGCTCGCTCTTGTACTGCATGGCCACCGACGGCGCCGCCTTGGCGCTGCCTGTTTCCAGCCACTGGCGCATGCGGCTGGCATCGGCGAAGTGGGTGTACTTGCCGTAGGCGTCGAGAATCACCATGGCCACCGGGCGGTTGTCCATCCGGGTCAGCAGCACCAGGCAGTGGCCCGCCTCGTTGGTGAAGCCGGTCTTGGTCAGCTTGATGTCCCAGTTGCTCTTGTTGACCAGGTGGTCGGTGTTACGGAAGCCCAGGGTGTAGTTGGGTTTGCGGAACGCCACGGTCTTTTCCCGGGTGGTCGAGAGTTCGCCGAGCATCGGGTACTTGCGCGAGGCCATCAGCAGTTTGGCCAGGTCCTGGGCGGTGGACACGTTCAGCGTCGACAGGCCGGTCGGCTCGACGTAGCGGGTATGGCTCATGCCCAGTGCGCGGGCCTTGGCATTCATGGCCTTGATGAACGCGCCGTAGCCACCAGGGTAGTGGTTGGCCAGGGTGGTGGCGGCGCGGTTCTCCGACGACATCAGGGTAATCAGCAGCGTCTCGCGACGGTTCAGCTCGCTACCCAGGCGCACCCGCGAATACACGCCTTTCATCTCCGGGTTGTTGGCGATGGTCATGCTGAGCATTTCGTCCATGGGCAGCTTGGCGTCGAGCACGACCATCGCGGTCATCAGCTTGGTGACCGAGGCGATGGGGCGCACGCGATCGGCGTGGCTGGCGTACAGCTCCTGGTTGGTGTTGAGGTCGATCAGCAGGGCGCTGCCGGAGGCCAGGTGCAACTTGCTGGGGTCACGTTGGGCCTGGGCCGGGGGTTGTGCAGCAGCGGTCGACGGGAGGGTCGCAGTACCTGTGAGCAACAGCAGCAGGCTGAGGATGGACAGGGAAGTTTTCACGTTGAGGCTCACTAAATGTTGGTATGTCGTTGGCTGTGCAAGGGTTTTCCCCCAAAAACCGATGCATTGTGGAGTATGGCTTAAAGGCTGTCGAATGCCTTATATCCAAAGGGCGCAAGGTGAACGAAATTTAATCCTGTACCGATTCTGTACCCATTACCTTCTCTTCCGGCTTGGCGATTTTTGGCCCGGTCGTTGGTGCAAAGCGCTGGCGGCCAGAGCCAAATTGGACTACTGCTTCCGTCTCGATCAATCCACTCAAGGAATGTGAGATGAGGCGACTACTGCTGGGTGTCATGCTGGTTGCGTCGGGCGCTGCTCAGGCTGGAATTCCGCTAGTGAACGCCACGTGCCCAGGCAACATCGAGGTGCACGCCGACAAGGGTGGCCCTATCTACATCAATGGCAAGGAAGGCAAGCTGAAGAGGTTCAACGACAACTATTTCGAAGCCAAGGGCAGCGGTGTGACGATCTCGCTGTCGATCAACCCGGACGGCTCTGCGAGCGTTTCCTATACCGGTAAGAACCGAGCCAATGGCATTTGCCAGGTAAAGGGCGAAGGCTCTTGAGGCGCTGTCGGGCAGAGAGGGTCAGGCGATTTACGCTGGCTTACAACATTCTGCCTTAAGGTCGCCTGACGTCTGCTAATGCAGTTGCATGTGAAGGGATGAGTGGAGCGGCATTGTTTGAACCTGCAATTTTACCGAGGTCCAAACTATGCAAGGCCTGGCTTCGCCTGGCCGGAGACACTCAAATGAAACGAAAAGCTGCTTGGGTCGCAATACTGTCAGCGGTGGTGGTGTTGAGCGGTTGCTGGCCGTATTGGCACGATGGAAGGCATCACCGGCATTACTACGATGAGGATCGTGGTGGCCATGAGTATCGCCGGTATTAACCAAACACCGTCATCATCACCGCAGAGCGCCCTGTGAACAGTTTCCTCGAACGGATGGGGCGGGGCGCTCTGCGCTGGCGGTGCAAAATGAATGTCGATCAAACACCTACACTGTGAGCGTGTTGTATTGAGGACGCCGACATGGCCGAAGTTCTCGCGTTCTTGGGGAAGGCGTTCACTAGTCTCTTTCTGGAGATCATTTTCTGGTTCTTCTTTTACTGGCTCGGCTGGCCAGTCGTGAAGATCGCCAGCCTGGGCCGGCGCCCACAGGGCGATTGGCGAAGTGAGACCGCCGAAAGAAACTGGGTATCAGGCGTTGGGGTCGCGGTGTTTGCTTGCATCATCATGTTGTTTTGAGGCCAGTTTTGGCGCCTTTGCGTTGTCCGGACCACGTGCGTCGGGCAAAAAAAAGCCCGCCATGAAGGCGGGCGAGGGGACGCTTGGGGAGCAACACACAACAACAGATTCGGTTCAGGCAATAAGGCAGCTGTCGAGTAACTGCCCGGCCAGGGTCTCGGCCGAGGAGCGGGTGGTCAACGGGCCGCTGATGGCTTCGCCGTTGCGCATCAGGTACCAGCACGCCAGCTGGCCTTGGGCACGCAGGCTGGCCGGTACGGCGCTGCCGATGACGGACATGATCTGGATGGGGGCCATGGGGGATCTCCTGTGAAACATGGCCCCACATTACGCAGACGCCGTGAAGGTTTGAAATCGATGGCTTCGATAGTGGTCATTGATTTCATCAACTGTGCCGACTACCAGCGAGGCGGGCCGTAGTAGACCGGCGGCGGGCCATAGTAGCGGCGATACACCGGTGGCGGCGGTGCCGGCACATACTGTTCGACCACGTAGGGCTGGTAGTACACGGGCGGCGGCGGTGCTTGCACATAAACCGGTGGCGGTGGGTAATAGGCGGGTTGGCGCTCGACGTAGACGGTACGGTCATGCCCACCGCTGACGGCTGCCCCGACCACCGCGCCCACCACTGCCGCGCCGATCACCGGCCCCGGGCCATACCAGCCGCCACCGTGGGCGGACGCCTGCCCGCTGACGGCCAGCGCGCCGACCAGCAGGGCGATTCCGGGGATGAAACGCTTCATGGTCAATCCTCGCAAGACAACCCCACGCTTGGGGCCTGATTACTATGACCGCAGTCAGGGTCAAGTGAGCGCAGGGGAAGGGTAAAGGTTGTGTAAGGGGCGACAGGCGGCAGCCTCTGTTACGCTTAGTCAATCGTTTCAGCAGCCTCGACAGGAGCGGCAATGATCCTATCCCCCAGCAGCGCCACCGTGTTGTGCATTTCCCTGGCCGGACGCCCCGGTACCTTCGGCGTGCGTTTTCACAATCACCTCTACCAGCAGCTCGGGCTGGATTACTACTACAAGGCCATGACCACCCAGGACCTGCCTGCCGCGGTGGCCGGTATTCGCGCCCTGGGCATTCGCGGCTGCGGTGTGTCGATGCCGTACAAAGAGGCCTGCATGGCGCTGGTGGATGAGGTTGATCCGTCTGCGCTGGCGATCGAGTCGGTCAACACGCTGGTCAACACCGACGGTCACCTCAAGGCCTACAACACCGACTACCTGGCGGTACGTCAGCTGCTGCAGCGCCACCAGGTCGACCCTGGCACCGCCTTTGCCTTGCGCGGCAGCGGCGGTATGGCCAAGGCGGTGGCCAGTGCGCTGCGTGATGCGGGCTTCGCCAACGGCACCATCGTTGCCCGCAACGAACAGGCCGGGCGGCACCTGGCGGATGTCTGTGGCTATGGTTGGTTGCCCGAGCTGGGCGACCTGTGCCCGCCGATGCTGGTCAATGTCACGCCGATCGGCATGGCTGGCGGGCCGGAGGCCGATCAGCTGGCGTTTTCGGAAAATGCGATCGCCGCGGCCGAGCGGGTGTTCGACGTGGTGGCGATGCCAGCGCGCACACCGCTGATCCTGCGGGCGGAAACGCTGGGCGTACCGGTGATCACCGGGCTTGAGGTGATCGCCCTGCAGGCACTGGAGCAGTTCGTGCTGTATACCGGGGTGCGGCCGTCGGACGAGCAGGTGGCGGCGGCGGTGGCCTTTGCCCAAGGCGGCTGAATGCAGGATTACGCATGGTTTGAAGCCAGCGCGGTCGGTGTAGGAGCGGCCTTGTGTCGCGAAAGGGCTGCGGAGCAGCCCCGGCGATTTCTGCTTTCACGCTGAAACCCTGGGGCCGCTTTGCGGCCCTATCGCGACACAAGGCCGCTCCTACAGTGGGCGTGCATACGCTGGGCTCAAAACACCTTGTGCCCGTCATCCAACTGATGATCGACCAGCGCCCGGCCATGGGCCAGGGACACATGCTGGGCGTTTTCCAGGTCGGCGAAGAATTTCATCGGCAACGACAGGCGCTTGCTGGTATGCCCGCCTGGGTCGGTAATCAGGCAGCCGGCGGCATAGGGCAGGGGGGAATCGGGGTGGGGCATCACACTGGCGGTGATGGTGTGCTCGCGGTATTCACAGTGAAGGGTTTGCATCGTCCTTACCTCGCTGTGGCTATGGAAGGGTTACTTCCATATACCACGGCAAGGGGCCGGTAGTTCCCGGCCCGACGAGCGCGAGCGCCGTCTGTCAGTCTTTCAGCGCGGTCGGTTGGATGACTTCGACCCAGTAACCATCCGGGTCCTTGACGAAGGCCAGGTGGTTCATGCGGCCATCGGCCAGGCGCTTCTGGAAGGGCACGTCCAGCGCCTCGAAACGCGCGCAGGCTTCGCGTACGTCCGGCACCGAAATGCAGATGTGGCCAAAGCCGCGCGGGTCGGTGTTGCCGTTGTGGTAGGCGAACTCAGGGTCGTTCTCGGTGCCGTGGTTGTGGGTCAGTTCCAGCACGCCAGGGATCGATTTCATCCACTGGTGGCGCTCGGCGTCGTCGGCAGGGATCTGCGCCGGGTCGACCAGGGCCAGGAAATACAGGCTGAAGGCCGCTTCTGGGAAGTCGCGCTTGTCCACCAGGCGGAAACCCAGCACGCGGGTGTAGAAGTCCAGCGATTTCTCGATGTCCTTGACCCGCAGCATGGTGTGGTTGAATACGAATTGGGCGGTGGCGGTGTCTGGCTGGGCGGTGACGCCGGGCAGGGTGTTCAGATCATGCAGGCTCATGGGGACTCCAGAATCAGGGCCTAGGGTTTGTACGAAAAGTCGCCGAGCGGCGATCAGGCAAGGCGAAAACAGGCGAGGAAGCGGAGTTGACTGGTTGTCAATGAGCATTCCGAGCCTGTTTTCAACGCAGCATGATCGTCGCGCAGGCACTTTTCGTACAAAGCCTAAATACAGGAGGGCATGATACGGCAGTCAGCCTCGAGCGCAAACGAAAGCGCCCTGCACGAGTGCAGGGCGCCGGAATTAGAGGCCCGCATGTGCGGGCGCGTGATGGGGTCGCTAGTCCTTTAGCTGGTTCGATACTGTTACAGCGCTTGTGAAAAATGTGTGAAGCCGGTGTTGATATTTCATCAGCGAACCCAGCTTTCCACGGTCTGCGCCCCGTACTGTTCTTTCCAGGCCTTCAGCCCACGGTGGTTGCCGCCTTTGGTCTCGATCAGCTCGCCGGTGTGGGGGTTCTCGTACACCTTCACCACACGCGGGCGGCGTTGCTGTTTGGCGGCAACTGCCGGGCCCCGCGCGGTCGCTTTGGGGTCGAGAATGGCGATGATGTCGCGCAGGCTCTTGTCATAGCTTTTCATCAGGCCGACTAGTTTCTGCTCGAATTCGATTTCGCGTTTGAGGCCGGCATCCTTTTTCAGCGCTTCCAGTTGTGCCATCTGTTCCTGTAGCGCTTTTTCGGCAGCACGAAACTCTGCAAGTCTGGACACTGTCATCACTCCTGTAAGTCTGCCGTGGCATGGCGTAACGAACATGGAAGTCACACTAGACGCCGGCCACGCGGGTGGGTATTGCTGTTCGCTGTTAGTGAGTGTAGTAGTCGCGGGCAGGGGGGTAAACAGTAAACTTTCAATTGATTATCCGGGAACTTTGCCGGTTTTTCGTAACCGCTTTGAAACTGCTTCATTGGCTGCTCTCGGCTGCGCTAGACCATGGTCCAATGGCTCATTCCAGAGCCTTCGGGGCAAAATTGGCGATGATGGTCGAAATCTGTTCGTTCATCCCGTAGTGCCGGTGCAGGTGGCTGCCCGGATTGTTTTTTGCCTTTCTCTGGATGTTCCCTCGCATGTTTGCCCCTTTTCCTCTCGCCCCCGGGCGCAGTGTTGCCGGCTTGTTCTTGCTGTGCGCCGGTGTCAGTGCCCAGGCTGCCGGTTTTGTTGAAGACAGCAGTGCCAAGATCGAAGCCCGCAATGTCTATTTCAACCGCGACTTCCGTGATGGTCACAGCAGTTCCAGCCAGGGCGCGTCGAAGCGCGAAGAGTGGGCGCAAGGGTTCATCCTCAATGTCCAGTCCGGTTATACCCAAGGCCCGGTAGGCTTCGGGGTGGATGCCTTGGGGATGGTCGGTTTCAAACTGGACTCCAGCCCTGCTGACAGTAACAGCGGGCTGCTGCCGTCGTCCGGGCATGACCCGCGCCACTCCGCCGACCAGTACGCCAAGATGGGAATTGCCGGCAAGGTGAAGGTCTCCGAGACCATGCTCAAGTACGGTTCGATGATGCCGGACGTACCCCTGCTCAAGTACAACGATGGCCGTTTGTTGCCGACCATGTTCCACGGTGCCTGGCTCACCTCCGAAGAAGTGCGTGACCTCAAGTTCACCCTGGCGCGCCTGAATCAGTACACCGCGCGGGACTCCACCGACCGCCAGGACATCCGCGTGCACTGCAAGAACAAGCGCTACGCCTGCGATATCGAGGCCGACCACTTCGACCTGGGCGGCATCGATTACCGCTTCAACGAGCGTGTCAGTGCCCAGTACCAGGTGTCCAAACTCGAGAATATCTACCGCCAGCACTTCCTCGGCCTGGTTGCCAGCCAGCCGCTGCAGGTGGGTACGCTGTCGGCCGACCTGCGCCTGATCAAGAGCGATGACATCGGCAACGCTCGCGCCGGCAACATCGACCACCGCGCCTTCAGCGGCATGCTCGGCTACAGCCTGGGCGGCCACAAGCTCAGCGCCGGCTGGCAGCGCATGTATGGCGAAAGCGCCATGCCGTACCTCGACGGCACCAACCCGTACCTGGTCAACTACGCCCAGGTCAACGACTTCGCCGCCGCCCAGGAACGTTCCTGGCAGCTGCGTTACGACTACGACTTCAAGGCCATTGGCGTTCCCGGCCTGACGTTCTTCACCCGCTATATCAACGGCGACAACATCAAGGTGCCGGGCAGCACTGCCGAAGGCAAAGAGTGGGAGCGCGACACCGAGCTCAAGTACCAGGTGCAAAGCGGCACGTTCAAGGACGTCAGCGTGCGCCTGCGCAACTCCACCTACCGCAGCAACTATGAAAAGTGGGCGCGGGACATGGACGAAACGCGGGTGATCGTCAGCTACAACTTCTCGGTGTTCTAAGCCCCTTTGCCAAATACCGGTGGCCATCCGAGAATGACCGCCGGTAACCAGGCAGGGCAGGTGATGAAGCAACTTCTGTTGATTGGTATCGGCCCGGGCGATCCGCGCCAGGTCACCTATGAGGCCGTCGAGGCCATGCGCCGTGCCACGGTGTTCTTCGTGCTCGACAAGGGGCAGGAGAAGGACGAACTGGTGGGCCTGCGCAAAACCATCCTCGAACGCTACCTGCCTGATGGCGGCTACCGCCTGGTACAGGTCGCCGACCCACGGCGCGATGCCCAGGCAGCGGACTACGTTGCGGCCGTGCACGACTGGCACGTGCAGCGCGCCGCGCTGTATGCCCGGCTGATCGAGGACGAGCTCGGTGCCGATGATGTCGGCGCTTTCCTGCTCTGGGGTGAGCCGGGGTTGTATGACAGCACCTTGCGCATCCTCGAGCTCGTGCGTCAGCGTGGCCTTGCGCTGGCGCTTCAGGTGATTCCCGGCATCAGCAGTATCCAGGCCCTGGCGGCCAGGCATCAGGTTCCCCTCAATCGCATCGGCGAGCCGTTGATCGTGCTGCCGGGCCGTCGCCTGGCTGGGCAGGCGCGGATCGACAATGCGCTGGTGATGCTCGATGGCCAGTGCATGTTTGCCGCACTGGAGGACCCGCAACTGACCATCTACTGGGGCGCCTACCTGGGCACGGTCGATGAGCTGTTGATCGCCGGGCCGCTGCAACAGGTCAAGGCGCAGATTCTCGACGCTCGCGAGCAGGCCCGGCGGCGCAAGGGCTGGATCATGGACACCTACCTGTTGCGCCGCGAACCCTGAGGCCGTGCTGCCGCGTCGTCAGGCAGCCGGTTACCGGCGTTCGCGCCGCAACATGGCCCCGACGAAGTTGTACAGCCGCTGTTCGTGCATATGCACGAGGCTGTGTTCGATACGCCCGAGCAGCACGGTGGAATGCCGCTGGCGGTCGAAGCGTGCCTTGAGCAGCGGCTCGCAGGCGTCATGCGCCCGTTGCCACCGTGCCGCGTCGCCGTATAGCTGCGCGGCCGCCTTGGCCAGCCCTTCGGCGGTGTCGGCAATGCTGCCCGGCCAGGGGTGCGCCCCTTGTATACCCTCGGCAGCCACCGGTGTGGTCACGCAGGGCGTGCCCTGGCGAAGCGCATCGAGCAGCGGGCCGTCGATGCCCGAGCCGGAGCGTAGTGGCGCCAGGTACACACGGGCGCTGCCCAGCAGTGTCTCGACGCATGGCGGCTCGCCCATCACATGCAAACCCTGCTCCGGGGCATGCAAGGCCATGCTCCTGGCTGACGGGTTGGCGCCGTGGAGGTATAGCTGCGCTTCGGGCGACTGGCGGCGCAGCACCGGCCAGAGGTTGTGCCTGAGCCACAGCAGCGCATCATGCTGGGCCGGCGAGGCGAAGTCGCCCAGGCACACGAAGTGCTGGCGCTCGGCGAACGGGCGCGCGGTAGCGGCGGGCTCGACCATTGGCGGGCAGTAATGCAGCAGGTAATCCGGCACACCGAAGCCGTTGACCAGCAGGTCGAACTCGGCTTGCGAGGTGAGTAGCGTCAGGTCGCAGCGCCAGATGGCCGCCAGTTCGCGTTGGGTCAACTCGGAGGGCGCCATGTGTCGATACAGGTCCGGGCCGCTGGTGGCGAACAGGGCGCGGAAGTCGTTAGGGTCGAGGCCTTCGATCAGGCGGCGGCGCAGCAGTTGCTGGCGCGTCTCGCTTAGGCTTTGCAGGCCGCCGGTGAGCAGCACGCGCAGGGCTTGAGGGATGTGTTGGGTGACCTGGCTGGTGTAGCGCTCTTCGCTGGTGAAACTGTCGAACAGCACCACGTCTGCGGCCTGGCTGGCCAAGAAGTCCTGGTTATCGGTGCTGATGTGTTGCTCGATCACGCCAAGTGCCGCCAGGTCGGCCTTGCGCTCGCAGGGTTGGGCCGAGCTGGCGAAGGTAACCTGCCAGCCGCCGGCCAGGAAGGTTTGGAGAATCTGCTGCAGGTGCTGGCCGGCGCTGCAGGCCTGTTGTTCGGGCCACCGGAGGCTGAGGACCAGGAGATGGGGCATGGGGGAGGGCCTTGGGGCAAAGGGCGCTATTTAAGCATATGGGGATGGGGTGGGCTGCCATGGGCATGACTGGGCATTTCCAGCGCCTGTGAGATCGAGCGCCTCGCAGCCCCACCTCAACCCCCCCCAAGAATCTCCCGCACCATGTCCCGCAACCGATCAATGCTGAACGGCTTGGCAATCATGTACATGCCTTCAGGCACACTCATGTTCTCGGCATAGCCACTGGCAAACAGCACAGGCAGCAGGGGCCGCAACTCACGGGCCTTGCCCGCCAGCTCTTCACCGCGCATATCCGGCAAACCGACATCGGTCATCATCAACGCCAACGACTGCCCGGCATCTTCGAGAACCTTCAGTGCAGCAGCGGCATTTTCCGCCTCGACGGTTTTGTAGCCCAGTTCGTCGAGCACATCGACTATCAACATACGAACGATGTCGTCGTCCTCGACTACCAGAAGGTGCATGGTACGGATCCTGTTTCGCGTAAAGGGTATCTACTCTGTGCCCGTGGCGGGGTAGAAGTTCCCCAGCTTAACGGCGTGTGCAATCAGATGGAACGATTGGCGCACAGCGCCTTCAAATACTGGCTAAATGCCCTGCCAGAACCGCTAAAGCTGGTTAGACTCGCTGTATTCCCGGTCGGTGTGGCGCAGGGTCTTACACTTGCAGGATGTAGCCGCCAGCACTGTTCAATGGACTTTTTTCGCTCGGGCCTTATCACATGATGCAAACAGCCTCGATGGATCAACGCAGCTTTCGCAAGCTACTCGCCCGCAACGTCGGCCTGCCGCTGGGCGTAGGGCTGCTGGGCGCCGTGGCGTTTGTGGCGGTGATCAACTACCTGCTCTCGGCCATGCAATGGGTCGAACACACCGATCGGGTGATCGGCAATGCCAACGAAACGGTCAAGCTGTCGATCGACATGGAAACCGGCATGCGCGGTTACCTGCTGACCGGCGAAGAGCGTTTTCTTGACCCCTACGAGGTGGCCAAGCCACGCATTTTCAGCAGCCTGGACAGCCTCAAGGGGATGGTGGCGGACAACCCGCAACAGGTCGAGCGGATCGAGCGGCTGATCGCTCTGCAGCGCGAGTGGAACAACTTCGGCGGCGAGATGATCAATCTGCGCCGGAACAAAGGTGACTATCAGCTGCCGATCGGCTCCGGTCGTGGCAAGCGCATCACCGACGAGATCCGCAAGGAATTCGACAGCTTCATCAGCACCGAACAGCAACTGCGCATGGCACGCAACGAGAAGGTCAGTGCGGTCACGGTCACCGCCATCTCGGCTTTCGTGCTGTTCATCGTCGCCCTGAGCGGGTTGCTCGCCTTCCTTGGGCGGCGCGACCTGCTGGCGCTTTCGGCAAGCTACGCCGACAACCTGCAGGCGCAGCAGCGCTCTGCCGAGGGCCTGGAGCACCAGGCCTGGCTGCGCGCCGGGCAGACCCAACTGGGCGAACAGATGATGGGGCAACTGACGCTGCCCATGCTCGGCGACAACATCCTGCGCTGTTTCGCCGGCTACCTGGGGAGCGTGGTCGGTGCACTTTATGTGCGTGACGAGCACGGGCACCTGGTGCGGGTGGCCAGCTACGGCCTGGATGCCGAGCAGCAAGGCAAAGAGCAGGTGCTGGGGGAGCATGGCGGCCTGCTGGCCCAGGCCGTGATGCAGGGGCGGCTGATCCGCCTGGATGACCTGCCCGAGGATTATTACCAGCTCAGCTCCGGCCTTGGCCGTGGTTTGCCACGCAGCGGCCTGCTGATGCCGGCGCGGGATGATGGCCGCATCAATGGGGTCGTGGAAATCGGCTTCCTGCGCCCGTTGCATGATCGCGATGTCGAGATGCTGGAACGTGTGGCCGAGAACATCGGCATCTCCATCGAAAGCGCCCGCTACCGCCAGCGCCTGCAGGAAGTGCTGGCCGAAACCCAACAGCTCAACGAGGAACTGCAGGTCCAGCAGGAGGAGCTCAAGTCGGCCAACGAAGAGCTGGAAGAACAGTCGCGGGTGCTCAAGGAGTCCCAGGCCTACCTGGAGACGCAACAAGCAGAGCTTGAGCAGACCAACGAACAACTGGCCGAGCGCACCGACGCCCTGGACCGCAAGAACAGCGAGCTGAACCAGGCCCAGGTGGAGTTGCA
Source organism: Pseudomonas sichuanensis (assembly GCF_024749065.1). Taxonomy (NCBI): domain Bacteria; kingdom Pseudomonadati; phylum Pseudomonadota; class Gammaproteobacteria; order Pseudomonadales; family Pseudomonadaceae; genus Pseudomonas; species Pseudomonas sichuanensis. The sequence continues at coordinate 2,471,690 of NZ_CP087185.1, forward strand.
GGCGCGCGCCGACGACCTGCAGCGGTCGAGCAAGTACAAGTCGGAATTCCTCGCCAACATGTCCCACGAGCTGCGCACGCCGCTCAACAGCTCGCTGATCCTGGCCAAGCTGCTGGCCGAGAACGGCGAGGGCAACCTCAGCCAGGAGCAGGTCAAGTTCGCCGAGTCGATCTACTCGGCCGGCAACGACCTGCTCAACCTGATCAACGACATCCTCGACATCGCCAAGGTCGAGGCCGGCAAGCTTGAAGTGCGCGCCGAAACCACCCCGCTGGAGCGCCTGGTCGAAGGCCTGCAGAGCATGTTCCGGCCGCTCGCCCAGGACAAGGGCCTGGACTTCGAGGTACAGCTCGAACAACCCCTGCCGGCGACGCTGTTCACCGACCGCCAGCGCCTGGAGCAGATCCTCAAGAATTTGCTGTCCAACGCCGTCAAGTTCACCGAGCGCGGCCAGGTGAGCCTGCGCATCAGCCACCAGGTGGGCATGGGCATCGTGTTCGCCGTGCGCGACACCGGCATCGGCATTGCCGCCGACCAACAGCAGGCGATCTTCGGCGCCTTCCACCAGGTCGACGGCACCAGCAACCGCCGCTATGGCGGCACCGGGCTGGGCCTGTCGATCTCGCGCGACCTGGCCCACCTGCTCGGTGGGCAGATCAGCGTCGACAGCAGCCCGGGGCAGGGCAGTGTGTTCAACCTGATCCTGCCCGAGCGCTACGAGCCCTCGGGCGAGCAGAAAGCCGTGCACAGCCTGCGCCCGGCGGTCGATGAACTGCCCCCGGCGCCGCAGGTGGTGGTGCCGGCGCGTGCCGAACGGCCGAAACCTGCGTTCACCGACGACCGCGAACTGGCGCCGTTCAGCAACCGCTGCATCCTGGTGGTCGAGGACGAACCGAACTTCGCCCGCATCCTCTACGACCTGGCCCACGAACTGGGCTACAGCTGCCTGGTGGCGCAGAGCGCCGACGAAGGCTTCGAACTGGCCGCTCAGTACCTGCCCGACGCCATCCTGCTGGACATGCGCCTGCCCGACCATTCCGGGCTCACCGTGCTGCAGCGCCTCAAGGAGCAGGCCGGCACTCGGCATATCCCGGTGCACATCATTTCGGTGGAAGACCGCGTCGAGGCGGCCATGCACATGGGCGCGGTGGGCTACGCGGTAAAACCCACCAGCCGCGACGAGCTCAAGGCGGTGTTCGCTCGCCTGGAGGCCAAGCTTACCCAGAAGCTCAAGCACATCCTGCTGGTGGAAGACGACGACCTGCAGCGCGAGAGCATCGCCCGCCTGATCGGCGACGACGACATCCAGATCACCGCCGTGGCCCTGGCCCAGGACGCCCTGGCGCTGCTGCGCGAGAACATCTACGACTGCATGATCATCGACCTCAAGCTGCCCGACATGCTCGGCAACGAGCTGCTCAAGCGCATGACCGCCGAGGACATCCGCAGCTTCCCGCCGGTGATCGTCTACACCGGGCGCAACCTCACCCGCGAGGAAGAGGCCGACCTGCTCAAATACTCGCGCTCGATCATCATCAAGGGCGCACGCTCGCCGGAGCGCCTGCTCGACGAAGTCACGCTGTTCCTGCACAAGGTCGAGTCGCAGCTGTCCAACGAGCGCCAGCGCATGCTCAAGACCGCGCGCAGCCGTGACAAGGTGTTCGAGGGGCGCAAGATCCTGCTGGTGGACGACGATGTGCGCAACATCTTCGCCCTCACCAGCGCCCTGGAGCACAAGGGCGCCATCGTCGAGATCGGCCGCAACGGGCGTGAGGCCATCGAGGTGCTCGAGGCCAACGACGACATCGACCTGGTGCTGATGGACGTGATGATGCCGGAGATGGACGGCTACGAAGCCACCCGCCTGATCCGCCAGCAGCCGCGCTGGCGCAAGCTGCCGATCATCGCCGTGACCGCCAAGGCGATGAAGGACGACCAGCAGCGCTGCCTGCAGGCCGGCGCCAACGATTACCTGGCCAAACCGATCGACCTGGACCGTCTGTTCTCGCTGATCCGCGTGTGGCTGCCGCAATTGGAGCGAATCTGAAATCTTGACCAGTGAACGCAACACCGACATTGAAATCCGGCTGCTGATCGAGGCGATCTACCTCAAGTACAGCTACGATTTTCGCGACTACTCCGGCGCTTCGATCAAGCGCCGGATCCTGCACGCCCTGCGCCAGTTCGACTGCCGCACGGTGACCGCGCTGCAGGAGCGCGTGCTGCACGACCCAGGCATGTTCATGGAGCTGCTGCAGTACCTGACGATCCCGGTCAGCGAGATGTTCCGCGACCCCGGCCACTTCCTGGCGCTGCGCAACGAAGTGGTGCCGCTGCTGCGTACCTGGCCCTCGATCAAGATCTGGATCGCCGGTTGCAGCACGGGCGAGGAGGTCTATTCCATGGCCATCCTGCTGCGTGAGGAGGGCTTGCTGGAGCGCACCATCCTGTACGCCACCGACATCAACCCGCACTCGCTGGAGCGCGCCAAGCAGGGCATCTATTCGCTGCAGAGCATGCGCGAGTACGAAGAGAACTACCGCAAGGCCGGTGGCCGGCGCGACTTCGCCGAGTACTACACCGCCGCCTATGGCAACGCCATCATGGACAGCAGCCTGCGCGACAACGTGACCTTCGCCGACCACAGCCTGGCCACCGACAGCGTGTTTTCCGAGACCCAACTGGTGTCGTGCCGCAACGTGCTGATCTATTTCAACAAGACCCTGCAGGACCGCGCCCTGGGGCTGTTCCACGAGTCGCTGTGCCACCGCGGCTTCCTGGTGCTGGGCAGCAAGGAATCGGTGGATTTCTCGGCCTACAGCGACGGTTTCGAGCCGCTGGTGCGGCCTGAACGGATCTACCGCAAATCATGAACGGCGTGCGTGCGGTGGTCATCGGCGCCTCGGCGGGCGGCGTCAGCGCGCTGTTCAGCGTGCTCGGCGCGTTGCCGCAAGGTTTCGCCATCCCGGTGATCTGCGTGCTGCACTTGCCGGACAACCGCCACAGCCAGCTGGCCGAAGTGCTGCAGCGCCGCCTGCACCGCCCGGTACGCGAAGCCTGCGACAAGGCACAGATCGAAGCGGGGCTGATCTACGTCGCCGGGCCCCGTTACCACCTGTCGGTGGAGCAGGACCTGACGTTGTCCCTCAGCCAGGAAGAGCCGGTGCATTTTTCCCGGCCGGCCATCGACTACCTGTTCGCCTCGGCGGCGGATGCCTATGGCCCGGGCCTGCTCGGTATACTGCTGACCGGTGCCAACGAAGACGGCGCCCGTGGGCTGTTACAGATCAAACAAAGGGGCGGCCGGACCGTGGTCCAGGACCCTCGCGATGCGCAGGTCGCGCTGATGCCGGAGGCCGCCCTGGCCCTGCACCGCCCCGACCATATCCTTTCCCTGAGCGGTATCGGGCAGTTGCTCGCCACCTTGGAACCCCACGCATGTTAAGCAACATCACTGCCAAACTGCTGATCGTCGACGACCTGCCGGAAAACCTGCTGGCCCTCGGTGCCCTGATCCAGGGCGAGGACCGCGAGGTCCACCAGGCCCAGTCGGCGGAACAGGCGTTGTCGCTGCTGCTCGACCACGAGTTCGCCCTGGCCATCCTCGACGTGCAGATGCCCGGCATGAACGGCTTCGAACTGGCCGAGCTGATGCGCGGCATGGAGAAGACCCGCAACGTGCCCATCGTCTTCGTCACGGCTGCCGGGCGCGAAATGAATTACGCCTTCAAGGGTTATGAAAGCGGCGCGGTGGACTTCCTGCACAAGCCGCTGGATACAGTCGCGGTGAAGAGCAAGGTGTCGGTGTTCATCGACCTGTTCCGCCAGCGCAAGGCCCTCGACCGGCAGTTGCAGGCACTGGAACACAGCCGCGCCGAACAGGAGCAACTGCTGGCGCAGTTGCAGGTGGCGCGCGGCGAGCTGGAACGGGCGGTGCGCATGCGCGACGACTTCATGTCGATCGTCTCCCACGAAGTGCGTACCCCGCTCAACGGCCTGATCCTGGAAACCCAGCTGCGCCGCATGCACCTGTCGCGCGGCAACCTGGCGGCGTTCAGCGAAGACAAGCTCAAGGCCATGGTCGAGCGTGACGAACGGCAGATCAACAGCCTGATCCGCCTGGTCGAGGACATGCTCGACGTGTCGCGCATCCGCACCGGCAAGCTGTCGATCCGGCCCAAGGCCTTCGACCTCGGCCAGCTGGTGCAAGGCCTGGTGCAGAACTTCAGCGCCCAGGCCGGAGCTCTTGAAACCCATATCGAACTGCAGCGTTGCCAGACCCTGCACGGCGAGTGGGACGAGTTTCGCATTGAGCAAGTGCTGGCCAACCTGCTGTCCAATGCCTTGCGCTATGGCGAGCGCAAGCCGGTGCAGGTGCGTTTGTTCGAGGATGGCGCCATGGCCTGCGTGCAGGTGCAGGATTCAGGCATCGGCATCAGTGCGCAGAACCAGCAGCGGATCTTCCAGCAGTTCGAGCGCGTCGCCGCCCAGCAGGCCAGCGGCGGGCTGGGCCTGGGGCTGTATATTTCCGAGCAGATCGTACTGGCCCATGGCGGGCGGATCCAGGTCGACAGCAGCGAGGGCAGCGGTGCCACCTTCAGCGTCTACCTGCCGTTGCCAAGGGTGCAGCAGCAAAGCGACCACACACAGGCAACCTCGGCGTAGTGCTGGGGTCTGATTGCCAACTGAGTTGAATGTGAAGGCGTTGTCATGAGCGAAGATGCACAAGATGTCGTATTGATCGTCGAGGACGAACCGGCGATCCGCATGATCCTGCGCGATTACCTGGCGGGCGAGGGCTACCACGTGCTGGTGGCCGAAGACGGCGAACAGGCGTTCGCGATCCTGGCCAGCAAACCGCACCTGGACCTGATGGTCACCGACTTTCGCCTGCCGGGCGGCATCACCGGGGTGGAGATTGCCGAGCCTGCGGTGAAGTTGCGGCCTGAGCTGAAGGTTATCTTCATCAGTGGCTACCCGGCGGAGATCCTCGAGTCGGGCAGCCCGATCGCGCGCAAGGCGCCGATCCTGGCCAAGCCGTTCGACCTGGATACGCTGCATGAGCAGATTCAGGTGTTGTTGCGTTAGGGATAGGTTTTGCATTTGGCTTGTGATTGCCGGGGCTGCTGCGCAGCCCTATCGCGACACAAGGCCGCTCCTACAGGCGACCGCGATCCCCTGTAGGAGCGGCCTTGTGTCGCGATAGGGGCGCAAAGCGCCCCCCCAGCATTAGCAGCCGTTCACCGAAACCTGCGAACGGTCACCCCATGTACTCCCCAGGCGGCGCCGGCAATTCGCCCAGCAAATCCCGCAACCCCGCACACCACTGGCTGCGAATCTGGCTGTAGTAAGGATCATCCTGGGTAATGCGATAACTCTGGGTCGGCCCGAACGCATCCTTGCGATACACCAGCAAATCCAGCGGCATGCCCACCGACAGGTTGCTGCGGATGGTCGAGTCGAACGAGATCAACCCACAGCGCAATGCCTCGTCCAGTGACGTGCGGTAGGTCAGGTTGCGGTCGAGGATCGGCTTGCCGTACTTGCTTTCGCCCAGTTGCAGGAACGGTGTGTCCTCTGTGGCCTGAATGAAGTTGCCTTGCGGATACACGCTGTAGACCCCCATGGGCCCACCGGCAATTTGCCCGCCCACCAGCAACGAGCAGCTCAGGTCGACCTTGCTCGCCAGCTTGCTGCGGTCGCGGGTGACCACCTCGCGAATGGTCGCGGCCACCAGCACGGTCGCGTCGTACAGCGTGCGCACGTTCAGCAGATGGCTGCCCGTGCCGTTGCAGCGCTGGCGCAGCAGGTTGACCACCGATTGCGAGGTGGCCAGGTTGCCCGCGCTCTGCAGGACGATCAACCGCTCGCCGGGGGTGCTGAAAATGAACAGTTTGCGAAAGGTCGAGATCTGGTCGATCCCGGCGTTGGTGCGCGAATCGGAGACAAACACCAGCCCGTCGGCCAGGTGCATGGCCACGCAGTACGTCATGTGGTTTACCTGTGTAGGTTGAATGACCCCGGCGTCACTGCAACGACGGGGTCGGTGGGGGCTTGGCTTACTGTTGCTGCCCCTGCAGCAGCGACCGGACCTGGACCTGCGCCAGCATCGACTCGGCGCCGCCGCCCCGGCGCATGCCGCGGACCGGACAGGCGTCGAGGTAGTCCAGGCCCACCGCCAGTTTCAGGTGGCGATCGGGCCTGGCCAGACGATTGGTTACATCGAAGCTGTACCAGCCATCGCCCAGCCAGGCCTCGGCCCAGGCGTGGCTGGCCAGGTGGCTGGCATCCTCGGTGCACAGGTAGCCGGACACGTAACGCGCCGGGATGCCCAGGCTGCGGGCGCAGGCGAGGAAGGCATGGGTGTGGTCCTGGCACACGCCCACCCCGGCGGCGAAGGCCTCGGCAGCGGTGCTGTCGACCGCCGTCGACCCTGGGCTGTACGGCATGCGCTCGGCCAGCCCCTCCATCAGCATGACCAGCGCGGCCCGGTCGCGGCGGCTGCCGCAGTGTTGCCTGGCAAAGTCGATCAGGGCTGCGTCGGCCTGGGTCAGGCGGCTGGTGCGCAGGAACGGCAAGGGCGACTGGCTGTCGTGCTCGACCTCGAGCGTGGGGTCGATCTCGACCTGGCCCTGGGCACTCAGCGCCAGGGCGCTGTGCGGCTCTTCCAGGGTCAATACGTGCAGCACGTTGCCGTAGGGGTCGAGCTGGCTGCGCACCTGCTTGGGCATCTGCACCTGCCAGGCGAGGATCTGCTGGCGGGCGTTGCTCTGCGGGGTCAGGCGCAGGAACTGGATGCTGGCGCTCACCTGGTTGGCGTAGGTGTAGCGGGTGTCATGGTGGATGGCGAGCTTCATACGACCTCCAGGTAGGAGTGGTGAACGGTCTGGCTGAGCTGGCGAATGCGCTCGATGAAGTCGGTCAGCCATGGGTGCAGGCCGGCTTCGAGGATTTCGTCGATGCCGGTGTAGCGCAGCCGCGCATTGAGCTCGGCGGCCATGCGCTGCGAGGCGCGGCCACTGGTGCTGGGCAGGCCGGCGAGGATATGGTCCAGCTCCTCGATGCAGGCATGCAGCGAGCGCGGCACATCGGCGCGCAACAGCAGCAGCTCCGACACCTGGCGGGCGCTGGGCGCGTTGCGGTAGATCTCGTTGAACGCCTCGAACGATGACAGCGCGCGCAGCAGGGCGCTCCACTGGTAGTAGCCACGGGCCGAGTGGTCGCTGACCTCTTCCGATGCCTCGCCGAACATTTCGTAGCGCACATCCAGCAGGCGCAGGGTGTTGTCCGCCCGCTCCAGGAAGGTGCCCAGGCGAATGAAGCAGTAGGCGTCGTTGCGCATGATGGTGCCCGCCGTGGCGCCGCGGAACAGGTGCGAGCGCTCCTTGACCCAGTCACAGAACTGGCTCATGCCATAGCGTGCCAGGCCGTTGCTGGCGATGTTGCGCATCTCCAGCCAAGTGGCGTTGATGTTCTCCCACATGTCGCCGGTGATCCGCCCGCGTACCGCATGGGCATTGGTGCGCGCCGCCTGCAGGCAGCAGTAGATGCTGCCGGGGTTGGTCTCGTCGAAGGCGAAGAAATGCAGCATGCGCGCGGTGTCGAGCTCGGCGTGGCGCTGGTTGTAGTCATCCAGGGTGCCGGCCGCCAGCAACGACATGGCCAGTTCGGCGCGGCCGTCGCTGCGCCCGGCCTGGGGCATCAGCGACAGCGAATAGCTGACTTCGAGCATGCGCGCCAGGTTCTCGGCGCGCTCCAGGTAACGGGACATCCAGTAGAGGTCCGAAGCGGTTCTTGAAAGCATGTGTCAGTCCTCCACTACCCAGGTGTCCTTGGTGCCGCCACCCTGGGACGAGTTCACCACCAGCGAGCCTTCACGCAGCGCCACCCGGGTCAGGCCGCCGGGTACCAGGCGGGTTTCGCTGCCCGACAGGACGAAGGGCCGCAGGTCGATATGGCGCGGGGCGATGCCGTTCTCGACAAAGGTCGGGCAGGTCGACAGGCTCAGGGTGGGTTGGGCGATGTAGGCTTCGGGGCGGGCTTTGAGGCGCGCGCGGAAGTCTTCGATTTCTGCCGCCGTGGCCGCCGGCCCGACCAGCATGCCGTAGCCGCCGGAGCCCTGGGTTTCCTTGACCACCAACTCCGGCAGGTGGGCCAGCACGTGGGACAGCTCCTTGGGGTTGCGGCACTGCCAGGTCGGCACGTTGTTGAGGATCGGCTCCTCGTCGAGGTAGAAGCGGATCATCGCGTCGACATAGGGGTAGATCGATTTGTCATCGGCAAGCCCGGTACCTATGGCATTGGCCAGCACCACGTTGCCCGAGCGGTAGGCCGCGATCAGGCCGGGCACCCCCAGCATCGAGTCGGGGTTGAACGACAGCGGGTCGAGGTAGGCATCGTCGAGGCGCCGGTAGATCACGTCCACCTGCCTGGGGCCTGCGGTGGTGCGCATGAACACATGGTCGTCGCGCACGAACAGGTCGGCGCCTTCCACCAGTTCCACACCCATTTCACGGGCCAGGAAGGCATGTTCGAAGTAGGCGCTGTTGAAGCGGCCCGGGGTCAGCACCACGGCGGTGGGGTTTTCCAGCGGGCTGGCGCTCTTGAGGGTATCGAGCAGCAGGTTGGGGTAGTGGTCGATGGGCGCCACCCGCTGGCTGGCGAACAGCTCGGGGAACAGGCGCATCATCATCTTGCGGTCTTCGAGCATGTAGCTCACACCGCTGGGCGTGCGCAGGTTGTCTTCGAGCACGTAATAGCTGCCATCGCCGTCGCGCACCAGGTCGACGCCGGCGATGTGGGCGTAGAGGTCGCGGTGCAAGTTCAGGCCTTGCATGGCGATCTGGTAGCCCTCGTTGGCCAGCACCTGCTCGGCCGGGATGATGCCTTGCTTGAGGATGTGCTGGTCGTGGTAGACGTCGGCCAGGAACAGATTCAACGCCTGCACCCGCTGGATGCAGCCACGCTCGACTTTCTGCCATTCGCTGGCCTTGATGCTGCGGGGGATGATGTCGAAGGGGATCAGGCGCTCGGTGCCCTGTTCGTCGCCATACAGGGTGAAGGTGATGCCGGCGCGGTGGAACAGCAAGTCCGCTTCGCGTCGGCGCTGCGCCAGCAACTCGGGCGGTGTGTCTGCCAGCCAGCGCGCAAACGGCTGGTAGTGGGGACGGCAGGCACCGTCGGCGTCATACATTTCATTGAAAAAAGCTCGGGACATACCGCACTCCTTGCCGCACAAACCCACGGCATTTTCCTGCAACTTGGCTATTTCACGATGCGAGATCCTGCGAGCAAAAATGAGTTCTGGTTTTTATCGGCACCTCAGTGTGCGTTGACAACTTCCTGCTGCGCATCGAGCGGGCGATGCGTTGCGCAGGTAAACAAAGTCTTTGCAATGGAAGTGCCGGAAATCCAATAAGCCGCGAATCAGCTGATTATTTTTAAAAACAATCGCTGGCGCGCTTTATTTATTCAATAAAGCGACGCTTTTGGCTGGGGGAGGCGGGGTGGGTTTGTTTGCGTGTTGACGGCCTGCCAGGCGAGCCCGCGCCAAAACGGGGCGTGGCAGGCCGGCGTTGGTGTTTTTGAACCAATACGGGGAGGGCGGCCGCTTAGGCCGAGAATACGATCCCGGTACGCAAGGCGGCACTGCGGATATGTTCCTGCATGGCTTTCTGCGCGGCAGGGGCCGAATGCCTGGCCAGCGCGTTGAGGATCTTCTTATGCTCTTTCCAGGTTTCCATGGCCCGTTCCGGGCGAATGAATGGCAACTTCTGGCTCTCTATGTAAATGGCCTCGCTGGCCATGACTATCTGCAGCATCGCCAGGTTGCCACTGGCCTCGAGAATGCCCCGATGAAAGGCGAAGTCCAGGCGCGCCGCCGCTTCGAAGTTGCGCGCCTTCAACTCGATGCCCATGGCTTCGACATTTTCCGCCAGTGCATCGAGGGCCTCGGTGGTCAGGCCATTGGCAGCCTGGCCAGCGGCAAAGCCTTCGAGTACATAGCGCAACTGGAAGGTATCGGCGGCCGATACCTGGGCTGCAAACGGCCAGGCAAATCCTGAAGCAGAGGCTGGCTGTTCAGCTTTCTGCGCTTTGACGAACACCCCTTTGCCCGGCTGCACGCTGACCACGCCCATGGCACTCAAGGATGAGAGGGCCTCACGCAGTGACGCACGGCTGACCCCCAGGTTCTGCGCCAGTTCGCGTTGCGCGGGCAGGGCGTCGCCCGGCTGGTATTCGCCCTCGTCGATCAGGCGCTGGATGGCCTGCAAAGCGAGTTCGGGAACGGCGCCGCGAAGGGGGGTGTCGAGCATCGGTACAGACCCATCCAATCAAAGAAGCTGCCGTTTTACGACGTTCTTCACCGTGCACGCAAGTTTGGCCCTGTGCTGGTGCAACGGCGCGGTCGCTGCCATTTAACGGGGATTTATCGGCAGGATGCCGGGCCCCAGGGTATCAACTGTTCAGACCAGTAATACCGCCAAGCACGAGGCCTGCGGGCGATTTCCCGGTGTTTTGCAGCGTCATGGCACGTCGGCTGCAAGGGTTCAGCAAACAGCTGCCCATCACCACCCGAGGTCTTGACCATGAACACTATGCGCAAATGCCTGCTGGCCACACTGCTGTGTGGCAGTGCCCTGATGCAGTCGATCGCCCACGCCGATACCCTCAGCGACATCAGCCAGCGCGGTGTGCTGAAGGTTGCCGTGCCCCAGGACTTCCCGCCGTTCGGCTCGGTCGGCCCCGACCTGAAACCGCGCGGCCTGGACATCGACACGGCGCAACTGTTGGCCGACAAGCTCGGGGTAAAGCTGGCCCTTACCCCGGTCAACAGCACCAACCGCATCCCGTTCCTGACCACCGGCAAGGTCGACCTGGTGATCTCGAGCCTGGGCAAGAACCCGGAGCGCGAGAAGGTGGTGGACTTCTCCAAACCCTACGCGCCGTTCTACCTCGGCGTGTTCGGCCCCGAAGCCAGCAGCATCGACAGCCTCGATGCGCTCAACGGCAAGACCATCAGCGTCACCCGTGGCGCCATCGAAGACATGGAGCTGAGCGCGGTGGCCCCGCAAGGCGCGACCATCAAGCGTTTCGAAGACAACAACTCGACCATCGCCGCCTACCTGTCCGGGCAGGTCGACCTGATCGCCAGCGGCAGCGTGGTGATGTCGGCCATTGCTGCGAAGAACCCGGCCAAGGTGCCGGTGCTCAAGCTCAAACTCAAGGACTCGCCGGTGTACGTGGGCATGGCCAAGGAGCAGCCGGCGCTGCGCGCCAAGGTCGATGAAATCCTGGTGCAGGCCAAGGCCGACGGCAGCCTTGGGCGCAATGCCGAGAAGTGGCTCAAGCAACCGTTGCCCGCCGATTTCGAGTGAGCTTGAACGATGGCCTATCAATTCGATTTCGCCGCCGCATTGCAACAGGGCGACCTGCTGCTCAAGGGCGCGCTGTTCACCCTGGAACTGACCGCGATCGGCACCCTCGCAGGCGTTGCCCTGGGCATCGTCGGCGCGCTGGTGCGGGCCTGGCAGCTACGGCCGTTCAACTGGCTGTTCGGGGTGTATGTGGAGCTGATCCGCAACACGCCGTTCATCGTCCAGCTGTTCTTCATCTTCTTCGGCTTGCCGGCCCTTGGCGTGCGCATGAGCGAATGGCAAGCGGCGGTGCTGGCGATGGTGATCAACCTTGGCGCCTATTCCACCGAGATCATCCGCGCCGGCATCCAGGCCATCCCGCGTGGGCAGCTGGAAGCCGCCTCGGCGCTGGCGATGACGCGTTTCGAGACGTTCCGCCACGTGATCCTGCGGCCGGCCCTGGCCAAGGTGTGGCCGGCGCTGTCGAGCCAGATCGTCATCGTCATGCTGGGGTCGGCGGTGTGTTCGCAGATCGCCACCGAAGAGCTGTCGTTCGCCGCCAACTTCATCCAGTCGCGTAACTTCCGCGCGTTTGAAACCTACCTGTTCACCACCTTGCTGTACCTGGCCATGGCCATTGGCGTGCGGCAATTGCTGAACCTGTTTGGCCGGCGCGTGATCGTGGGGAGACGCTGATGGATTTCACCTTGTGGGATATCGTGCGCAACCTGCTCACCGGCTTGCAATGGACCTTGCTGCTGTCGCTGGTGGCGTTCGTCTGCGGCGGCGCCATGGGCTTGCTGATGCTGCTGGCGCGGATCAGCGACAACGGCTGCCTGCGGGTGTTGGCCCGTGGCTACATCGAGCTGTTCCAGGGCACGCCGCTGCTGATGCAGCTGTTCATCGTGTTCTTCGGCATCGCCCTGTTCGGCATCGACGTGTCGGCCTGGGCGGCGGCGGCGGTGGCATTGACGCTGTTCACCAGTGCGTTCCTCGCCGAAATCTGGCGCGGCTGCGTGGAGTCGATCCCGCGCGGGCAGTGGGAGGCCAGCGCCAGCCTGGCGCTTCGCCGTGGCGAGCAGTTGCGCCATGTGGTGCTGCCCCAGGCGCTGCGCCTGGCCGTGGCGCCGACCGTGGGCTTTTCGGTGCAGGTGGTCAAGGGCACGGCAGTGACCTCGATCATCGGTTTCACCGAACTGACCAAGACCGGCGGCATGCTGGCCAACGCCACCTTCGAACCTTTCCTGATCTACGGCCTGGTGTCGCTGGGCTACTTCATCCTGTGTTTTCCACTGTCGCTGGGTGCCCGCCACCTGGAGAGGAGGCTGCATGCCGCTGGTTAGCGTTTCTGCGTTGCACAAGTACTACGGGGACAACCACGTGCTCAAGGGCGTCGACCTGAGCATCGAGGAAGGCGAAGTGGTGGCGATCATCGGCCGAAGCGGCTCGGGCAAAAGCACCTTGCTGCGTACCTTGAACGGGCTGGAGTCGATCAATGACGGTGTGATCGAAGTCGACGGCGAATACCTGGACGCGGCACGCGCCGACTTGCGCAGCTTGCGCCAGAAGGTCGGGATGATCTTTCAGCAGTTCAACTTGTTCCCGCACCTGAGCGTGGGCGAAAACGTGATGCTGGCGCCGCAGTTGGTGAAGAAGACGCCCAAGGCCGAGGCCCGGCAACTGGCGCGCAGGATGCTGGAGCGGGTAGGGCTGGAAGCCAAGTTCGATGCCTACCCCGATCAGCTGTCCGGTGGCCAGCAACAGCGCGTGGCGATTGCCCGGGCGCTGGCGATGTCGCCCAAGGTGCTGCTGTGCGACGAGATCACCTCGGCGCTCGACCCGGAGCTGGTGAGTGAAGTGCTCGGCGTGGTGAGGGGGTTGGCCAAGGAGGGCATGACGTTGGTGATGGTCACCCATGAAATGCGCTTTGCCCGGGAGGTGGGGGACAAGCTGGTGTTCATGCACCAGGGCAAGGTGCATGAGGTTGGCGACCCGAAGCGTTTGTTCGATGCACCGAAGACGGCGGAGTTGGCGAATTTTATTGGGAGTGTCGGCTAATACAGCGCTATCCCTGTAGGAGCGGCCTTGTGTCGCGATAGGGCTGCGCAGCAGCCCCGGCTATCTGGATCAGGTGAAGATCGTCGGGGCCGCTTTGCGGCACTTTCGCGACACAAGGCCGCTCCTACAAACGATCGCGTTCATTCGGTGGCATTTGTAAACCGCCATAAAAAAGCCCCGACAACCAAGGCCATCGGGGCAAACGGTTGGGGGAGGATCCAACCAAAGGAGCTTTCAATTCAACAGGTCACTCAGCGCGTACTGGCCACCACCTCCGGCTGCCAGCCACCACCCAGGGCCTTGTAGATCGCCACGATGCCGCTGTACAACTCGACCTCGCCCTGGGCCTGGGCGTCTTCGGCGCTCAGGCGTTCGCGCTCGGCATCGAGCAGCACCAGGTAATCCACCGTCCCTTCGCGGTAGCGCACCGAGGCCAGCTCGGCGGCCTTGCGGCTGGCATCGCTCTGGCGCATCAGCGCCAGCAAGCGCTGCTGGCGCTTGCCGTAGTCACTGAAGGCATTGGCCGACTCTTCCAGGGCCAGCAGCACCTGCTGCTCATAGTTGGCCAGTGCGCCGTCGGCATCGGCCTTGGCGCCACGCAGGCGCGCACGCACGCTGCCCAGGTCGAATGCCGCCCAAGTGATGCTCGGGCCCAGCGCCCAGGCGTTGGAGGCGGCCGAGCCGATCTGCGAGCCACGCGCGGCGGTGAAGCCGAGGAAACCGCTGAGGCTCACCCGTGGGAACAAATCGGCGGTGGCCACGCCCACATTGGCGGTGGCCGCGGCCAGCTGGCGTTCGGCGCTGCGGATGTCCGGGCGGCGGCGCAGCAGCTCGCCGGGGTCGCCCACCGGCAGGGCCTTGGCGATGGCCGGCAGGGCCTTGGGCGACAGGTCCACGGTCAGGGCGTCCGGGCGTTGGCCGAGCAGGGTGGCGATGCGGTTCTTCGCCCGCACCTGAACCGCCTGCAACTGCGGCACGGTGGCTTCGACACCGGCCAGGCGGGCGTCGGCGCGCACCACATCGAGCTCGTTGCCGACCCCGGTGTCACGCAGGGTGACGGTAATGTCGCGCGATTGCTGCTGGGTCTTGAGGTTGGCCACGGCGATCTGTTCGCGCAGCTGGGCGCCGCGCAATTGACCGTAGGCATCCACCAGCTCGGCGATCAGGCTGACCTGCAGCTGCTGCAGGTCGGCCTCGGCAGCCGCTTCCTGCGCTTCGCTGGCTTCGATCTGGCGCTGGATACGGCCGAACAGGTCGAGCTCCCAGGCCATGTCCAGGCCCAGGTCGTAACGCTCGCTGTTGACCCGGCGCTCGGTCTGGCCGGGGATCTGGCCCTTGCCCAGGTCGCTGCTGGCGCGGCTGTTGACCACCGGTAGCTGGTCGTTGGCGGCGTCGTCGCGGATCGCCCGCGCCGCTTTCAGGCGGGCGAAGGCGATGCGCAGATCGCGGTTGCCATCCAGCGAGGCTTGCACCAGCTGGTTCAGCACCGGGTCGTCGAACTGCTTCCACCAAACGCTCTCGAAGCGGCTGCGGTCGAAGGCCTTGGCTTCAAGGCCGCTGTCGAGCCTGGCCGGCTCCGTGGCCGGGGCCTTGTAGTCCGGGCCCACGGCGCAGGCCGCCAGGGCCAGCGCCAGCAGGCTCGGGGTCAGGGGTTTGAGCAGATTCATGCATGGTTCTCCAGCGGCAGTGCGCGCTCGGCCTTGCGGGCCTGGCGACGCTCGACGAAGCGGCGGATCAGGAAGAAGAACACCGGGGTCAGGAACAGACCGAACACGGTCACCCCGATCATCCCCGAGAACACCGCCACACCCATGGCGTGACGCATTTCCGAGCCGGCGCCGGAGCTGAACACCAGCGGCACCACACCCATGATGAAGGCGATCGAGGTCATCAGGATCGGCCGCAGGCGCAGGCGGCAGGCTTCCAGTACCGCAGCCAGTGGGTCGAGGCCCTTGGCCTGTTCATCCTTGGCGAACTCGACGATCAGGATCGCGTTCTTGCACGCCAGGCCCACCAGTACGATCAAACCGATCTGGGTGAAGATGTTGTTGTCGCCACCCGAGATGATCACGCCAGTGATGGCGGACAGCAGGGTCATCGGCACGATCAGGATCACCGCCAGCGGCAGGCTCCAGCTTTCGTACTGGGCCGCCAGCACCAGGAACGCCAGCAGCACGCACAGCGGGAACACGAACAGCGCGGTGTTGCCCGAGAGGATCTGCTGGTAGGTCAGGTCGGTCCACTCGAAGGTCATGCCGTTGGGCAGCTCTTCTTTGAGCAGCTTCTCGATCGCTGCCTCGGCCTGGCCGGAGCTGTAGCCAGGGGCTGCGGCGCCGTTGATCTCGGCGGTGATGAAGCCGTTGTAGTGCATGACGCGGTCAGGCCCCGAGGTATCGCTGACCTTGAGGAAGGTCGCCAGCGGGATCATCTCGCCCTGGTTGTTGCGCACCTTCAACTGGCCGATCTGCTCGGCGTCGAGGCGGAACTGCTGTTCGGCCTGGACGTTGACCTGGTAGGTGCGGCCAAAGCGGTTGAAGTCGTTGGTGTACAGCGAGCCCAGGTAGACCTGCAGGGTGTCGAAGATGTCGGTGATCGCCACGCCGTGGGTCTTGGCCTTTTCCCGGTCGATGGCGGCATCGACCTGGGGCACGTTGACCTGGTAGCTGGTGAACAGGCCCGCCAGCTCCGGCACGTTGTGGCTCTTGGCGATGATGTTCTGGGTCTCTTTGTACAGCGCTTCGTAGCCCAGGTTGCCACGGTCCTCGATCTGCAGGCGGAAGCCGCCGATGGTGCCAAGGCCTTGTACCGGCGGTGGCGGGAAGATCGCGATGTAGGCGTCCTGGATATCGGCGAACTGGGCGTTCAAGGCTGCCGCGATGGCCGCCGCCGACTGGCTCGGGTCCTTGCGCTCGTCAAACGGCTTGAGCGGGGTGAACACGATGCCGCTGTTGGGGCTGTTGGTGAAACCGTTGATCGACAGGCCCGGGAAGGCCACCGAATCGGCCACGCCCGGTTGCTTGAGGGCGATCTCGCTCATGCGCTTGATCACCGCCTCGGTGCGGTCGAGGCTGGCCGCGTCCGGCAATTGGGCGAAGGCCACCAGGTACTGCTTGTCCTGGGCCGGGACGAAGCCGGTCGGAGTGGTCGAGAAGCCCAGGTAGGTCAGGCCCATGAGGCCGGCGTAGACGAACAGGGCGATGCCGCTGGAGCGGATGACCCGGCGCACGCCACCGACGTAGCCATGGCTGGCGCGGTCGAAGAAGCGGTTGAACGGGGCGAACAGCCAGCTGCCCAGTAGTTTTTCCAGGAACCGCGAGAAACGGTCCTTGGGTGCGTGGTGGTCCTTGAGCAGCACGGCGGCCAGGGCCGGCGACAGGGTCAGCGAGTTGAACGCCGAGATCACGGTGGAGATGGCGATGGTCAGGGCGAACTGCTTGTAGAACTGCCCGGTAAGGCCAGAGATGAACGCCGCCGGCACGAACACGGCGCACAGCACCAGCGCCGTGGCGATGATCGGCCCGGTCACTTCGCTCATGGCCTTTTGCGTGGCCTCCAGCGGTTTCAGGCCCAGCCCGATGTTGCGTTCGACGTTCTCCACCACCACGATGGCGTCGTCCACCACGATACCGATGGCCAGCACCAGGCCGAACAGCGACAGGGCGTTGAGCGAGAAGCCGAACAGGTGCATCACCGCGAAGGTACCGATCAGCGACACCGGCACGGCCAGCAACGGGATGATCGAGGCGCGCCAGGTCTGCAGGAACAGGATGACGACCAGTACCACCAGGATCAGTGCTTCGAACAGGGTGTGCACCACGGCCTCGATGGAGCCACGGACGAACACGGTCGGGTCATAGACGATGCTGTAGTCCATGCCCTCGGGGAAGTCCTTCTTCAGCTCGGCCATCTTCGCCCGCACTTCGTCGGAGATCTCGATGGCGTTGGAGCCTGGGCGCTGGAAGATCGGGATGGCCACCGCCGGCTGGTTGTTCAGCAGCGAGCGCAGGGCGTACTGGCTGGAGCCGAGTTCGACCCGGGCGATGTCCTTCAGGCGGGTGATTTCGCCATCGGCACCGGCACGGATGATGATGTTCTCGAACTCTTCCTCGTTGACCAGGCGGCCCTGGGTGTTGATCGACAGCTGGAAGCTGGTGGAGCCGGGGGCGGGCGGGGCGCCCAGCTGGCCGGCGGCGACCTGGCGGTTCTGTTCGCGGATCGCGGCCACCACATCGCTGGCGGTCAGGTTGCGCGAAGCGGTCTTGTTCGGGTCGAGCCATACCCGCAGCGAGTAGTCGCCCATGCCGAACAGTTGCACGTCGCCCACGCCACCCAGGCGAGCGAGCTCGTCCTTGATGTTGAGGATGGCGTAGTTGGACAGGTAGAGCATGTCGTAGCGGTTATCCGGCGAGGTCAGGTGCACGACCATGGTCAGGTCGGGCGAGGCCTTGTCGACGGTGATACCGATACGCGTCACTTCTTCCGGCAGCTTGGGCTGGGTACGGGTCACCCGGTTCTGCACCTGTACTTGGGCGTTGTCCAGGTCGGTGCCCAGGGCGAAGGTGATGGTCAGGGTGAGCTTGCCGTCGGCGGTGGACTGCGAGGACATGTACAGCATGTTCTCGACACCGGTGATGGCCTGTTCCAGCGGCGCGGCGACGGTTTCGCCGATGACCTTGGGGTTGGCGCCGGGGAAGTTGGCGCGCACCACCACGGTGGGCGGAACCACTTCGGGGTATTCGCTGATCGGCAGCTGGAACAGCGAGATCGAGCCCGCGATCAGCAGCACCAGCGACAGCACCGCAGCGAAGATCGGCCGGGTAATGAAGAATTTCGAGAAGTTCATCGGTGTTGTCCCTTAACCGCGTGGCGCTTGGGCGCTGGCGACTTTGACGTTGGCACCCGCGACTTTCGGCGCCGGGTTGCTGGCTTCGAGGGCCTGGCGCTGCTGGGCGAGGGCGGCGAGGGTCTGTTCGCTGGCCATCTGGGTTTCCTCCGGGGTGACTGGCGAGCCAGGGCGCACGCGCTGCAGGCCCTTGACCACGATGCGGTCGTCCTTGCCCAGGCCACTGCGCACGATGCGTAGGCCTTCGAGCTTCGGCCCCAGTTCCACGGCGCGGTAGGCGGCCTTGTTGTCCTTGTCCATGACCAGCACGAACTTCTTGCCAAGGTCGGTGCCGACCGCTTCGTCGTTGATCAGCACGGCGTCGTACTGGGCGCTGCCGACCAGCTTCAGGCGTGCGTACAGCCCCGGGGTGAACTGGCCGTCGCGGTTGTCGAACACGGCGCGGCCACGGATGGTGCCGGTGCGCGGGTTGACCTGGTTGTCGACGAAGTTCATCTGGCCCAGGTGCGGGTTGCCGGTTTCGTTGGTCAGGCCCAGGTACACCGGGGTGCTCTGGCCGCGCTGGCCTTCACGCGCCAGCTGGGTGTACTTGAGGTACACGCGCTCGTCGGCGTCGAAGTAGGCGTACACCTTGTCGGTGGAAACCACGCTGGTCAGCGGCGTGACGTCGGCGCTGACGATGTTGCCGGCAGTGAACTGGGCGCGGCTGACGCGGCCGCTGATCGGCGCGGTGACCCGGGTGAAACTCAGGTTCAGGCGGGCCAGGTCCAGCTGTGCCTGGATGGCATCGACCCCGGCACGGGCTTCGGCGGCGGCGCTGGTGCGCGACTCGGCAAGCTCGGCGGAGATCGCGTTGCTGTCGCGCAGGCGTTCGCCACGGCGGGCCTCGTTGGCGCTGCGGATGGCGGTGGCCTTGGCCTGCTGCACCTGGGCTTCGAGGCGGCGGACTTCAGCCTGGAACGGGCGTGGGTCGATCTGGAACAGCAGGTCGCCTTTTTTCACCTGGGCGCCTTCGGTGAAGGCCACCAGGTCGATCTGGCCCGAGACCCGTGGGCGCACCTCGACGGTTTCCGGCGCTTCCAGGCGGCCGGTGAACTCGTCCCATTCGTTGATCGGCTGCTCGATCACCTTGGCGACGCTGACCTTGGGTGCGGCGGGAGCCTGCATGGCGTCTGGTGCGCGGCCACAGGCGCTGAGCACCACCACTGCCAGGGCAGCGAGGGGGAAGCGCAAGGGTTTGAGTGAGAGATCCATGGAGTACTCCGCCAATGTATTAGTAGTGGGCGGAGTGTGAGTGTGTTGCGCGCGACGCACGAATCGAACGCAGCGAAGGTTATTATCACGGGCAATGATATGAGCGATGGCGTTATCGATGATGACGCATGGTCAGGAGCATCGAGCCCTCGACTCAGGTCATGCCGAAGTGCCGGATAACCGATGGTTCTTGCGGTGATGAACATCCTGTTTGAGCAACTGGTCATTTCGCAAGACTTACCGCACCGCTAGCTCATCCCTTTCCTGTCGATGCCGCGACGCGTTCCGACATACAGAGCGGCATCTGCTCACCATCATTTCGCCTTCCCAAGCCATGGCCAGGAAGGCTAGCCCCATGACCACCCTCACCCAGCACGACGTCGAGCTCGCCATTGCCCCCCTCGAAACCCTGCTCAGCGAGGACCTGGGCCTCGCCGCTGCTGCTGTCAACGACTGGCTGCATGGCATCAGTGGCGGCTTCCTCGACTTGCAGACCCTGCGCAACCTCGGTGAAAACACCCCTGTTGTTGCCAACGCCCTGGCCGCCGTGGATGTGCTGGCTGACCTCATCGAGTTGGTCGAACACCCTGGCAGCGACCCGCTGCTGTGGGCCAGCCTGGGTATCAACCTGATCGGCGTGGTGCCCTTCCGCCGGGCATGGCCATCCCCCGCCGGGTGTTGCGCCCGGTGCTGCAACTGACCCGCCAGACCCTGCGCCGCCGCCCTGGCGCGCGCCTTGACGCGGTGCTGCTGGAAATCCTCGAAGGCCACCTGCACGCCAGCATCCGCGGCGAGCTGGATAACTACATCAGCGGGGCGCTGCAGCACTTGCCAGAAATGCTCGCCCACGCCAGTGAGCTCGCCCAGGCGCTGCTTCGCCAGTTGGCCCGCGCCCTCGACGACCTCGCCAAGGGCCGGCTGGACGCCCAGGCCAGTCGGCGCACGGCGCGCCAGCAACTGGCCGAGGTGGCCCTGTACGACTCGGCGCTGGAAGCGGATGCCTGGTTGCTGGCCCTGGCGGCGTTGGGCAACGCCGCCGAAGGCACCTTCAAACAGGCCTACAACAGCGTCGCCGGGCATTTCAGCGGCGAGCTCGAGGCCTTGTTCAAGCCGCTGATCGCCACCCTTGAAAGCTTGGCCGAAGCGGTGCCCAAGCAGCTTGCTGCCCTCGGCCAGGCCGAACGGCCGCACAGCATCGCCTGGTTGTTGACTCAGCTGCTGCAGACTGTGCAGGCCCATCCGCCAAGCCGGCGAGTGGCGATCAACCTCAAACCCAATGCCACTGCGCAAGCCAGGCTGATTCGCAGCGAAGGGCCGACCGAAGCTACCCGCCGCCAGGGCCGCGCCAACAAGCAGCCCAAGCCTGAGAAGAACGGCCCCTGCGCCTGCACCGGGTTCAGCATTGGCCATGTACTCGGTGACGAGACGCTGGCCCACCAGGATTTCAGTCTGCCCGGGCCGTTCCCGGTCAATTGGACACGGGTGTACAACTCGCGGCTGGCCAAGCTGGATGACGGCAGCCTCGGCGCCCGCTGGATCACCGAGTTCACCACCTGCATCGATGTCGTGGAAAAGGGCGTGGTGTTCCACGACAGCGACGGCCGCAGCCACGACTACCCGCTGCCCAAGGTCGGCAAGCCGCACCATGACCCGATCGAGTACTTCACCCTGGTGCGCACCGCCGAGCAGCAACTGGTGTTGCTGCGTGGCCTGGACCGCCGCGAAACCTATGCCCGCCAGGGTGACCGCTTCTACCTGACGCATATCCAGCTGCGCAGCGGCGCCGGGGCAATGCTGCACTACGAGCACCAGTTCAACGGCCGGCCGGTGCTGTCGGATATCAACACCTACTCCGACAACGATCCCGAAAAGCTCCATCTGCAATTGGGCACTCTGCTCGACGACCATGGGCATATTCAGGGCCTGTGGCAGGTGGTCGATGGCACGCCGCTGCGTCAACTGTGCGGCTACCACTACGACACCCACGGCGACCTGATCGCCGCCCAGGACGAGCACGGCGCTGCTTGGCACTACCAGTACCAGCATCATTTGCTGACCCGCTACACCGACCGCACCGGGCGCGGCATCAACCTCGAATGGGACGGCAGCGGCCCGCACGCCAAGGCCATCCACGAATGGGCCGATGACGGTAGCTTCGAAACCCGCCTGGTGTGGGACCCGAACATCCGCCTGACTTATGTCACGGACGCCCACGGCCAGCAGACCTGGCACTACTACGACGCCCTGGGCTACACCTACCGCCTGATCCACCCGGACGGCCGCGAGGAGTGGCTGTTCCGCGACCCGCGCAAGAACGTCATCCGCCACGTTCACCCCGACGGCAGCCAGGACCGCTACACCTACGATGAGCGCAGCAACCTGCTGCAGCACATCCGCGCCGACCACAGCACGGTGCACTACGCCTACGACGATCATGACCAGCCGATCAAGCTGCGCGATGCCGAGGATGGGCTGTGGCTACGCGACTATGACGAGCGCGGCAACCTGGTCGAAAGCGTCGACCCGCTGGGCAACAAGACCGAGTACGCCTACACCCCGGCTGGGTTGGTCAAGGCGATCAAGGATGCACTGGGCAACGAAAAGACACTCGCCTACAACGACGCCGGGCAGTTGCTTGAGTACACCGACTGCTCCGGAAAGAGCAGTGCCTGGGCCTACAACACCCTTGGCCAGCTGACCGACTTCACCGATGCGGCGGGCCACACGACCGCCTACGAGTACCAGGCCGGCCAGTTGGCCAAGGTCACCCACCCGGACCAGACCGAAGAGCGCTTCAACTATGACGCCGAAGGCCGCCTGCTGGCGCATGTCGATGCCCTCGACCGCTGCACCACCTGGTCCTACAGCGCCGCAGGCCTGCTGAGCGAACGCGTCGACGCCAACGAACACACCCTGCGTTATCGCTGGGACAAGCTTGGCCGTTTGATCGGCCTGGAAAACGAAAACGCGAGCAAGGCCACTTTCCTCTACGACCCGGTGGGCCGGCTGCTGCAAGAGACCGGCTTCGATGGCCTGGTCACCCGTTACCAGTACGACCCGCACAGCGGTCGCCTCGCCTCGACCCAGGTTGGCCAGCGCCGTATCGACTTGACCTTCGACCCCATGGGCCGATTGAGTGAGCGTACGGCCCGCCTGGGCAACCAGAGCCAGAGCGAAACCTTCGCCTACGACGGCAACGGCCAACTGATCCAGGCAGTGAACGCCGCCAGCAAGCTGCAATGGTTCTTTGATGAAGCCGGCAACCTGACCCGTGAGCACCAGTACTACCTGGCCACCGGCACGCCGATGGTTGCGGTGTGGCAGCACCAGTACGACACGCTCAACCAGCGCACCGCGACGATTCGCCCGGACGGCCACAAGGTCAGCTGGTTGACCTACGGCAGCGGCCACCTGCTCGGCATGACCCTCGACCAGCACGAGATGCTGGCCTACGAGCGCGATGACCTGCACCGCGAAATCGTGCGGCACCAGGGCAATAAGTTGATGCAGACCCAGGCCTGGGACCCGGCCGGGCGTTTGCAGGAACAGCTGCTGGGTAGCCATGACGGCCAATCCACGCTGCTCAAGCGTCAGTACCGTTATGACGCCGCCAGCCAGTTGACCAATATCCACGACAGCCGTCGTGGTCCGTTGGAGTACCAGTACGACCCGGTGGGCCGCCTGCTCAAGGCCACCAGTCGCCTGGGCGTGGAAACCTTTGCCTTCGACCCGGCCGGCAACCTGCTGGACCAGAAGGCTCAGGAACTGAATCGCCCGCTGGAAGCCGATCCACGCCGTAACAAGCTGATGGACAACCTGCTGCGTGAGTATGCCGGGAGCCACTACAAATACGACGAACGCGGCAACCTGATCCACCGGTTGCACAACGGGTCCCATGCCCACTTCACCTGGGACCTGTTCGACCGGCTGGCCGGTTACAACGACGACAAGCTCAAGGTCGATTACAGCTACGACGCCCTGGGCCGGCGCCTGCACAAGCATTCGGTAGCGCACTTCTGGGATCGCCCTGAAGCCGGCACCGGCTGGAACCAGTTGCAACGGGCCAAACGCCAACGTGAGCTCGATTGCGGTTTCACCCTGTTTGGCTGGGACGGCGACACGCTGGCCTGGGAGAGCTCACCGCCACGCGACGAAGGCGACACTGGGCGCACCGTGCATTACCTGTACGAACCGGACAGCTTCGTGCCGGTGGCTCAGGCCCTGCGCAAGAGCCCGATCCGGCTGCACAAGGTGCCGGACTGGAGTCAGCGCGAGTACGACTTCGATCAGGATCCGCTGTGGCATACCGAGGTGAAGCCGCAGGCGTTCGAGGCGATTGCCTGGTACCACTGCGATCACCTCGGCACGCCGATGGAGCTGACCGACGAGCAGGGCAATGTCGCTTGGACGGGACAGTACAAGGCTTGGGGCGAAGTGCGCGAAGAACGTTCGGCGTGGGCCAAGCAGCATGGCCTGGGCAACCCGCTCCGCTTCCAAGGGCAGTACCACGACCATGAGACGGGGCTGCATTACAATCGGTATCGGTACTACGATCCAAGATCTGGGCGTTTTACTGGGCAAGATCCGATCAAGTTTGTAGGTGGGCTCAATCTATATCAGTACGCGCCAAACCCAACAGGTTGGATTGATCCACTTGGATTGGCTCGTTGCCCCTGTGATTGCTTTAAGAAAGGGAACCCTGAAGGCGCTGGGCCATACCGTGGAGGATCAAAAGGAGGAGTATCCCGCCCAGGAATAGAAGGGCATCACATGCCTGCCGATGCAGTCACAAAATCACAAGATGGATACTTGGGCTATAGAAGTGGCCCAGCAATCGCTATGGATCCTAAAGATCATGCACAAACCTCTAGCTATAAAAATTCTACTGAAGCCAGGCAATATCGAGACAGGGTTTCAGAGATGATTGCGTCGGGAAACTATCGGAGCGCGATGGCTACGGAAATTCATGACGTTCGTCGGGTAGCACGTAACTCTGGAGACCCGCGCCGGTACAATATTGCAGTACGAGAGATGCTTGCATATGCGAAGTGCCAGGAAATGTTGACAAAGTGAGAATATGAAATGGCAATGACTTTCAATTTTGATTGCTGGCTTACAAGCTTGCATGCGTGTGAGAAATTCGAACGCGAGGGGGATCATGAAAAATTCCTGACTCTCTTAAGTGAAGTAGAAGAGAATATGAGCTGCGAAGTAGCATTGGCGCTTCTTCAGACATTCTCTGATGCCGATGACTTCGGCATTCAAGAGCGCACCCGAAATATACTTGAAGCAGCTGACCGCAGTATCATCTACCCGGCTTTGATCGCAGAGCTTGGTGGCATAATTAAACGAGCCCCGAATAAGGAGTGGGCAATAACCTTGGTCGGTATTGAGCTTGATTATGGTGACTTTGAATTATTGCTTGAGTACATAAAAAAATCACCTGACAGTGAAAGAGAAACTGCCATCTCATTTCTTAAGTCGGAAGATTTTTCATCCGAGTATCCGGGCGTTTTGAAGTATTTGACCAACTTATAGTCAAGCTCAAGTATCTTTTTTGAAAGTGTCTTCATCTGGCTAGGATACCCTGCCGGTGAAGTTCACTAGGGTCTGTATGAGATGTGTCTGCGTGAAGGCCGGGCAAGGCGAAGCGGGAGGCGGATTGTAATGGGGTACATTCGCATTGCGAATCCCCGTTTCAACGAAATATGGGCGAGTGCAGATGCATTTCATATACAGATTCGACAATCAGGCTAATATAACAAGTTATGTAACCTATGATGAGCACGGCCGCATTCTGAAACGTGTAGATGTTACCGGTTCTGCCCACGGTCGCATGCCAACGCCCCACGTACTAGAGTATGGTAGGAATACTTTTCCAAATGGGGTAGTCAGAGTAAACTCACCATCCTCAAAATTGCCGCCGCGCCCAGCAACTGCAGAGGAAATACCATGAATAAACTTCATTCCACTCCGGGCTTGGGAAAACTGGAGAAGTATGAGTCATGGCGAGAGCAATGGGAAAACCCATTAGATCTCAACCTTTTCTCATACCTCCGTAGTGAGTGTCACCCTGAAGATACTTTGATCGTAAGTAAGTTGCTATTGCCCGACATGCTGTGCGTCGATGGCGGTGTATTTCTAGAGTTCTCATTCAATGAGTCCACATATCGTTCGCTGAAAGAAAAAGGAGAATGCACTTCAAGCATGGAGAGAAGCATGAATCATACATTGCTATATGATATGTACGATGGATGTTCGAGCAATCTCTCAGATGAAGTGTTCGTAAGGCTGTCGGCGCTGCTGAAGTACTCCTGGGGTTTGGTTTTGCGTGACAGATTCCCTGAAAAGCTGTTCAGTATAACTATCGAAAATAATAGTGGCGATTATGGTCCCTCAATAACCTTCTGGCAGTGCGGTGCATAAGGCAAGGTATCAATCAAGATCTAAAGATCAACTCTTGTGGCAGCCATATTAGGGCCGCGAAACTTGCAAATAGTCTCCGCACCACAATCGTAGAAAGCCCGGACCAATTCAAACGACACTCTGTTTGGCAGAGCTCACCGCCGCGTGACGAGGGCGACACCGGGCGCACGGTGCATTACCTGTATGAACCGGACAGCTTCGTGCCGGTTGCCCAGGCGCTACGCAAGAGCCCGATCCGCCTGCACAAGGTGCCGGACTGGAGTCAGCGCGAGTATGACTTCGATCAGGATCCGCTGTGGCACACCGAGATAAAGCCACAGCCGTTCGAGGCGATCGCCTGGTACCACTGCGACCACCTCGGCACGCCGATGGAGTTCACCGATGAGCAGGGCAATGTCATCTGGACGGGGGAATACAAGGCCTGGGGCGAAGTGCGTGAGGAGCGCTCGGCGTGGGCCAAACAGCAAGGCCTGGGCAACCCGCTGCGTTTCCAGGGGCAGTACCACGACCATGAGACGGGGCTGCACTACAATCGCTATCGATATTTTGACTTCCAACTTGGCAGGTTTATAAGCAGCGACCCTATAAAATATTCTGGCGGCTTAAATTTATTTGTCTACTCCCCCAATCCTATTTCCTGGATCGACCCGCTAGGTCTATCTAAAAAAATGGGTGACACAGTATGCAGCTGTGAGATCTGCCCAGACAAACCGAAAGAAATTGACCCAAGAAACCTAAGGTCCAGGCAGAGTCGCGCAGAAATGTCGCGAAATAAAGTTGACAAACTTGCTTCAAGGATGCGAAAGAACGGCTACGATCATGATCACCCGGTGGATGTAGCAGAGGTCAATGGTCAGATAATAATAATCGACGGGCATCATAGGGCTCAGGCTGCGAGCAAAGCAGGTATGCCCAAGGCTCCAGTTATAGTGCATGAAGTTGATCCAGAGGTCGCAAAGAAACTTGAGAATGATATGTATGAGTCGAGGTGCTCATGAAAAAAATTACAAAAAAAGAATTCATTGAGATAACCAAAGACTTTTCGGATATTCAGCAGCAATTAGTGTGCGCCTACCTGGTACTGGCAAAGAATGGAAAAAACTGGCCGAAACATGGAGTTATAAAAATTAATCAGGAGTCTTGGGAGTTCAAAAAGCACGGAGCAGGAATATGCTTTACAAAGTGCTCTACAGGCGAACTAATAGATGCCCATGACGACATGGAAAAAAGCCCGGGAAAGCTCGATGCCTGGAGAATTCAGAACTATTTATCTTCAATAGAGGAGATGGAGATTGAGCTGCTTGGAAAGCACTACCACTCACACAATGACGACGACATTGAGGAGCTTCTGCGTATATGCCATATAAATAATTGAGTAACGGGGAATGGCTTTATTTTTTTAATGGCCTCATGTAGAGAAAATAAATCCCCCCCCCTAGCCCGATGTAGATGCACCACACACGCAGTTGGGTAGGAGAGATGGACGCAGAGGTGCTTATAATCAGGCCCGTGAATGGGGATATGAGAACGGAAACCTTGTTCCCATCCGTGACATTGATTTTACTGATCATGGCCGTCCTCAAAACCACCCGTGCCCACATCAGCATAACTGGCTCCCGAACCCGACAGGGGGAACACGGCAGCACGGCCCCGCAATCCCTATGGAGATGCCATGATGCAAATGCTCTCATTTCCTATGTATAGTCCGAGTGGCTCGAAGATCTCACTTGAAGATGTGCTAGGGTTCATTCCTGATAATTCATGGAGTTGGTATATATTCGATTTTTACGGGATGGGTTGCCCTCCATCAGGAAGCTCAATGGACTCGTTTGAAGAGAACATCCGATCTTCGAATAATGGCATTTCCATGACATGGCCTGAGCTGAGGATTTTTGCACGTTCATTGGAGCAGACAATAGACCTGCAACTGATTGCAGCAAAAGCTGGAGCAATCCTCTGTCGCGAAGAAATAGAAGCTAAAAATCTCAGTAATGTCGAAATATTTATCGAGGCGGCCGATAGCTCTGAGTGGTCAATCTGGGCGCGTGACACCACAATATGTCATCGCATCCGAGGTGTGGTTTAAAGACTGATGCTGCCGGCAAGTTTCGGCTGCTGCAGAGAACTCTCATGGCGGCAAGGATTTTGCGGTTGAAAAACCTGATCGAAAAACTACAAAGCTGGTACAGCAGTCAATGCAATGATGTTTGGGAACATTCATTCGGCATTGAGATCTCCAACATTGACAACCCAGGCTGGAAAATCAAAATCACTGGCGCAAATAGCAAAAGCAACCTAAATATCAATATTGAAAGAAGCGACACGGACTGGATAGTAATCAACGCAGACGACACAGCATTTCAAGCATATGGCGGCTCACTAAATCTACAAGAGCTTCTGGAAACGGCTGCTAAATGGCTGAGTGACCCTGCTTATCAGGACGCGCGACCCTAGCCACTTAGCTTCGTCCCGGTCGCCCTGACATTGTGCAAAAGCCCGATCCGGCTGCACAAGGTGCCGGACTGGAGTCAGCGCGAGTACGACTTCGAGCAGTATCCGTTGTGGCTACCGAGGTGAAGCCAAGGCCGTTCGAAGCGATTGCCCGGCGGTGGGGCAAATACATTTAGAATACGTTGCCAGCGCCAGCCCCACCGCGGTGCAATACCACTCCCGTACCCCGCGATGGGCGCCAAACATCACTGTTTCAACACAGGCAACACCGTGAATTCCACCGTCAAATCCCCCTCCAACCTCGCCATCGTCTGGCTCGGTGTACTGCAAATCCTGGTCTGGGGAGGCTCGTTCTTCCTGATGGCGGTGATGGCCGCACCGATCAGCCGCGATACCGGCTGGCCCAGCCAGTGGGTGTACGGCGCGCTGTCGCTGAGCCTGCTGGTCTCGGCGCTGTTGGCGCCGCTGTCCAGCCGCCTGATCGCCCGTTACGGCGGGCGCCCACAGTTGGCTGCCAGCGGCGCGGTGGTGGCGCTGGGGCTGCTGCTGATGGCCGCCAGTCACAGCCTGGCGTGGTTTCTGCTCGCCTGGGCGGTGATCGGCGTGGGCATGGCCATGGGTTTGTACGAGGCGCTGTTCGCCACCCTTGGGGCGCTGTATGCCGAGGGCGCGGGCCGTGCGATCACCGGGGTGACGCTGATCGCAGGCTTTGCCTCGACGTTGTCCTGGCCCACCGTGGCGCTGATGATCGAACAGCTAGGCTGGCGCCAGGCCTGTGTGCTGTATGCCGTGGTGCTGTTGCTGGTGGTGGCGCCGCTGTACTGGAAAGTGCTGCCGCCCGGTGGCCAGTTGGTTGAGCGCAAGGCTCAGGCCGGTGAGGCGGGCGAGGGCATCGACCGGCGCTTGTACCTGCTGCTGACGACGATCTTCGCCATCGGCGCGATCATCATGACGGCGATTGCCGTGCAGTTGGTTTCGGTGCTCCAGGGCATGGGGCATTCGCTGGCAGCAGCCATCGGCCTGGCGGCGATGCTCGGGCCGAGCCAGGTGGCGTCACGGCTGCTGCAGATCCTGATTGGCCGGCGGCACCCTGTGTGGACCGCGCTGGCGTGGACCGGCCTGGTACTGGTGGGGTTGCTGCTGGTGACGCTGGCCCCGGCGGCGACGGCGATTGGCCTGTTGGTCTTCGGCTGTGGCAATGGCCTGCGCGCCATCGTGCGGGGGTTGTTGCCGTTGGCCATGCTGCCGCCTGCGCAATATGTGCTGCTGATGGGGCGCATGTCGCGGCCGGCGCTGATTGGCCAGGCGTTGACGCCGTTGGTGGGTGGGTATCTGTTCGAGCACCTGGGGGCGTATGGGGTGCTGTACAGTCTGATCGCCCTGGCGCTGGTGAACCTGTTGCTGGTAGGGCAGGTGTTTCGGTGGGTGCGGCGGGCTGCTTGATGGGCGAAGTGCCTGACGAGTTTGCCGATCACGCCCCGAGTCGCAGAATTGGCAATGGCGGAGCAGGGCGTTTCGATCAGTGTGGTTGAGGTCAGACGTTTTTTGTCCTGTGGGCGAGGGGCGAAGGCTGTGATAATGGGGGGCAATCACTAGGGCCATGCCATGCTGACCATCTCCAATAACGTGCATCTACCAGATGCCGACATCGAACTGACGTACATCCGCGCGCAAGGCGCAGGTGGGCAGAATGTCAACAAGGTGTCCAGCGCCGTGCACCTGCGCTTCGACATTCCCGCCTCGTCGCTGCCCGAGTTTTACAAGGAACGGCTGCTGGCGCTGCGTGACAGCCGCATCACCGGCGACGGCGTGTTGATCATCAAGGCCCAACAGTACCGCACCCAGGAGCAGAACCGCGCTGACGCACTGACGCGCCTTGCCGAGTTGATCATCGCTGCCGGCAAGACCGAGAAGAAGCGCCGTCCCACCAAGCCGACCCTCGGCTCGAAGACCCGCCGCCTCGACGGAAAAGCCAGGCGCAGCACTGTCAAGGCGGGTCGGGGCAAGGTGGAGTTCTAGGCTCTCCAGGGAATCCCGAGAGCCTGAATCCGATCCCGACCCGGTCTGAAGTCAAAAGTCAGGTCACGCTGAGCGCCGGCTCTATTTCGCAGCCCCCACCAATGGGCAATGCAGCACCAACCTGGCACCGCCCAAGGGACTGGCATCCACCTGCAACCCAAACCCATGCAGATCGACGATCGCCGCGACAATCGACAGCCCCAGGCCGAAGCCCGCGTGGCGGTGGCCTTCCTCGCTGCGGTAGAAGCGTTTGAGCACAGCCTCGCGCTCATCCGCAGGGATGCCGGGGCCACTGTCCTCGACGGCGATATGCACACCCTGTTCATCCTGGCTCGCAGCAATGCGCACCGCGCCGCTTTCAGGGGTGAACTTGATGGCATTGCCCACCAGATTGGCCAGGGCCTCGAACAGCAATTCGCGGTCGCCATGCAGCGCGGCCAGCTGCGCGGGTTGCTCAAGGCTCAGGCGAATGCCGCCGTCTTCGGCCAGCGGTAGATAGAAATCGTGCAGCTCCACCAGCAGCGCGTGCGGGTCGAGCTGGACGAAGCCGGCGCGGCGCTGGCGGTCTTCCAGTTCGCTGATGCGCAGCAAGCCGCGAAAGCGCGCCATCAGGGTGTCGGTCTCACCGATCGCCTGGTCCAGCGCTTCCCCCTCGGGCGAGCCGGCGCCGCTCTGCTGGCGGATGCGATAGAGCTGGGCGCGCAGGCGCGTCAGCGGGGTGCGCAAATCGTGGGCGATGTTGTCGCACACGCCTTTCACTTCATGCATCAAGCGCTCGATGCGATCGAGCATGGCGTTGACGATGGCGGCCAGCATGTCCAGCTCGTCGCGGCGGGCTGACAGGGGCAGGCGGTGGGTCAGGTCGCCGGCCACGATCAGGTCGGCCTGGGCCTGGATCGCGCGGATACGCTTGAGCGGGCGGCGGCGCAGCAGGTACCAGCCGGCAAAGCCCGGGATCAGGGTCAGCGAGATGCCCCACAGCAGCGCATGCAGGATGATCCGGGTGACCACGAACAGCGAGCCGTTGTCGCGCACCAGCACCAGCCAGCGGCTGTCCTGCACGCGGATCGCCACGGCGTCGCAGCTGTCGCGCGGCAGGTGTGGGTCATCGGCGTCGAGGCAGCGCTTGAGCTCATGGATCTTGCCGTCCAGGCCCAGTTCCGGCGGGATGCTGCGGATGCGCCCACCAATCGGGTTGAGTTGCGGGTCGAACAGGCCGTAGGCGTCGAAGCTGCGTTCCTCGAAGGCCTGGCTTGCGATCAGCGCGTCGTCCAGCTGCTTGCCGCTCATGTGGGCGAACAAGTGCTGGCGCTGCATCATCGAGTGGCGGGTGAGTTTGTTCAGGTAGCTGGAGACCTCGAAGTACAGCACCCCCATGAGGATGCTGCTCCAGGCCACGAAGAGGAAGCTGTACAGCGCCAGCAGGCGGCTGGTCGACGAGCTCCAGCCCTTAGACGGGTTCGGCAATGGCATAGCCGGAACCCCGCACGGTACGGATCAGCGGGGTCTGGCCGGGGGAGTCGATCTTCTTGCGCAAGCGGCCGATGTGCACGTCGATCAGGTTGGTGCCCGGGTCGAAGTGGTAACCCCAGACTTCCTCGAAGATCATCATCCGGGTGATCACCTGGCCGGCGTGGCGCATCAGGTATTCCAGCAGCTTGTATTCGGTGGGCAGCAGGTTCAGCGCCTGCTCGCCGCGGCGCGCTTCATGGCTGATCAGGTCCAGCTCCAGGTCGGCCACCGTCAGGCGGGTCTGGGTCATGGGCGTGCTGTTGCGGCGCAGCAGCACTTCGACCCGGGCGGCCATCTCGTCGGAGGCGAAGGGTTTGGTCAGGTAGTCGTCGCCGCCGGCACGCAGGCCGCGCACCCGTTCGTCGACATCGGACAGGGCACTGATCATCAGGATCGGGGTGGCGATCTTCAGGTTGCGCAGGGTGGTGACGATGGTCAGGCCGTCCACCTCCGGCAGCATGCGGTCCAGGGTGATCAGGTCGTAGCCGCCGGCAATGGCTTTGGCCAGGCCCTCGCGGCCATTGTCGGCCCAGTCCACGTCAAGGCCGTGGCTGGAGAGTTCGGCGACGATTTCCTGGCCGGTGACGGCGTCGTCTTCAATGGTCAGTACGCGTGGCATGCGGGTTCCTGGGCGCAAAGGGGATGACTGATTGTGCCAAAGAATAGACAAACGGCGATTTAAGAAAAATTCATCTGCGCCAGGGAACCTGGCCTGAATGCAGTCGGGGCCGCTTGCGCGGCCCCGGGGTTGTTCAGCTCACCACCTGGTAGCACGGCACATAGGCCGCGCCGCCCGGCAGTTTCATCCGGTGCTGGTCGACGAACGCCTGCAGCAGGCGGCCCAGCGGGTCGAGGATCGCCGCGTCGCCGCGGATCTGGTACGGCCCGTGTTCTTCGATCAGGCGGATGCCTTTGTCCTTGACGTTGCCGGCGACGATGCCGGAGAAGGCCCGGCGCAGGTTGGCGGCCAGTTCATGGGGCGGCAGGTCGCGGCGCAGGGCCAGGTTGGCCATGTTTTCATGGGTGGGGTCGAACGGGTGCTGGAAGCCTTCGGCGATCTTCAGCAGCCAGTTGAAGTGGAACGCATCGTTGCGCTCGCGGCGGAACTGCTTGACCGCCTTGAGCCCTTCGACCATCTGCCGGGCCACCTCGGCCGGGTCGTCGATGATGATCTGGTAGTGGCGTTGCGCGGCTTCGCCAAGGGTGGCGCCGACGAAGGCGTGCAGTTGCAACAGGAACGCCTCGGCGCTGCGCGGCCCGGTGAGGATGACCGGGAAGGGCAGCTCGTGGTTGTCCGGGTGCATGAGGATGCCGAGCAGGTAGAGGAATTCCTCGGCGGTGCCGGCGCCGCCGGGGAAGATGATGATGCCGTGGCCGACGCGGACGAAGGCTTCGAGACGCTTCTCGATGTCCGGCAGGATCACCAGCTCGTTGACGATCGGGTTGGGCGCCTCGGCGGCGATGATGCCCGGTTCGGTCAGGCCCAGGTAACGGCTGCCGTGCATGCGCTGCTTGGCGTGGGCGATGGTGGCGCCCTTCATCGGGCCTTTCATCACGCCCGGGCCGCAGCCGGTGCAGACGTCCAGCTTGCGCAGGCCCAACTCGTGGCCGACCTTCTTGGTGTACTGGTATTCCTCGCTGCTGATCGAGTGGCCGCCCCAGCACACGACCATTTTCGGCTCGACGCCCGGGCGCAGGGTGCGCGCGTTGCGCAGCAGGTGGAAGACGTAGTCGGTGAGGCCTTGCGAGCTCTCCAGGTCGATGCGCTGGCTGGCCAGCTCGCTTTCGGTGTAGACGATGTCGCGCAGGGCGCTGAACAGCATTTCGCGGGTGCTGGCGATCATCTCGCCATCGACGAAGGCATCGGCCGGGGCGTTGAGCAGCTCGAGGCGCACGCCGCGGTCCTGTTGATGAATGCGCACCTCGAAGTCCTTGTAGGCTTCGAGAATGGTCTTGGCATTGTCGACATGGGCGCCGGTATTGAGGATTGCCAGGGCGCACTGGCGGAACAGGGTGTAGAGACTGCCGGTACCGACTTCGCTCAGTTGCTGGACTTCACGTTGCGACAGGGTCTCCAGGCTGCCTTTGGGGCTGACGGAGGCGTTGATGACATTGCGTTGGGGCATCTAAGTCGTTCCTGTGCGGGTAAAACATCCTTCTTGGACAACACCATACAAGCAAATGTGCAGGGTAACGAGGGGGCCTTTGAAAAAGCTGGCCTGGTGAATGGGCATTGGGTGCATGGCGGGAGTTTTGTGCTGCCCTTAAGATCGAGCGCCGCCCGCGCGGCACTCGATCTTAAGGGCGCTGCAAATTCATCGCCATGCACCTGGCCGCCCCTACGCCATCACCATTGCTCCGCTCAACGCTTTTCCCCTAATCTCGTAGGCCTTTTCCAGTCATCCGGACCGATTCATGGACAAGGTCATCGTCATCACCGGCGCCAGCCGGGGCATCGGCGCCGCCACCGCATTGCTGGCGGCGCAGCAGGGTTACCGTATCTGCATCAACTACCACGCCGACGACCAGGCCGCCGAAGCGGTGCTGGCGCAGGTTCGCGAGCTTGGCGCCAGCGCCATTGCGGTGCGCGCCGATGCCAGTGTCGAGGACGAAGTGGCGCAGCTGTTCCTGCGCGTCGACCATGAACTCGGCCCGGTCACTGCACTGGTCAATAACGCCGGCACCATCGGCCAGCAGAGCCGGGTCGAGGGCATGTCCGAGTTCCGCCTGCTCAAGATCATGAAAACCAACGTGGTCGGGCCGATGCTGTGCGCCAAGCACGCGCTGCTGCGCATGTCGCGCCGTCACGGCGGGCAGGGCGGGGCTATCGTCAATGTATCGTCGGTGGCCGCGCGCCTGGGGTCGCCCAACGAATACGTCGATTACGCCGCGTCCAAGGGCGCGCTGGACACCTTCACGGTCGGCCTGGCCAAGGAGGTGGCCGGCGAGGGTGTGCGGGTCAACGGCGTGCGCCCCGGTTACATCCACACCGGTTTCCACGCCCTGAGCGGTGACCCGGACCGGGTCGCCAAGCTCGAGCCCGGCCTGCCGATGGGGCGAGGTGGCCGCCCAGAGGAAGTCGCCGAGGCGATCCTGTGGCTGCTGTCGGACAAGGCGTCCTACTCCACCGGCAGCTTCATCGACCTGGGCGGTGGGCGCTGAGTCAGCCGAGTGCGAGCAGTTCGGCCACTTTGTCGGCGATGTCGCCCAGTTCGAACGGTTTGAGCAGCACCGCCGTACGCGGCGGCAGCACGCCGTCGCTGTGCGCCGCGCTTTCGTCGTAACCGGTGATGAACAATACCGGCAGATCCGCATGCCGGGCTCGACACGCCTCGGCCACCTGCCGGCCATTGAGGCTTCCGGGCAGGCCGATGTCGCTGATCAGCAAGTTCGGCAAGAGCCCACGCGCCATGGCCTCGAGGGCTTGCGCGCCGTTCTCCACGCTGTGCACCCGATGGCCGAACTCTTCGAGCACTTCGCCTATCACCAGGCGCAAGGCGGCCTGGTCCTCGACCAGCAGGATCTGCGCACCCTGGTGGTGAGCCCTGTCGTCGGGCCTCGCTGGCTGCTGGCTCGCCACGGGTGCTTCGAAATGCCGCGGCAGGAGGAGTTCGACCTGCGTGCCCGCCCCCGGTTGCGAGTGGATCAGCAACTGGCCACCAGACTGGCGCACGAAACCGTAAGCCATGGACAACCCGAGCCCGGAGCCCTGGCCCAGTGGTTTGGTGGTGAAGAACGGGTCGATGGCGCGCTCCGCCACCTCCGGGAGCATGCCGCGGCCGTTGTCGCGCACGCTCAGGCACAGGTAATCGCCGGCGGGGAGGTCGAGCAGGGCGGCACGGTCCTCGTCGAGTAGCTGGTTGGCACAGTGGATGTCGATCAGGCCGCCGGCGGGCAAGGCGTCGCGGGCGTTGATGCACAGGTTGAGCAGCGCGCTTTCCAGCTGTGGCGGGTCGATGAAGGTGGGCCACAGGTCATCGGTACAGTGGACGCTGAGCTGGATGGCCGGGCCGACGCTGCGGCGGATCAGTTCTTCCATCGTCTGCACCAGGGCACCCACCGCAGTCGCCTGGGGCAACAGGGTCTGGCGTCGCGAGAACGCCAGCAGGCGATGGACCAGCGCCGCGGCGCTGCGGGCCGAATTGCTGGCGGTGTCGAGCAGGTCGGGGATTTCATCCGGGCGCGATTGTTCCAGGCGCTGGCGCACCAGCTCCTGGGCGCCGAGGATGCCGCCCAGCAGGTTGTTGAAGTCGTGGGCGATACCGCCGGTGAGCTGGCCCACCGCTTCCATTTTCTGTGCCTGGCGCAGGGCCTCCTCGGCCTTGAGCAGTCGCTGCTGTTCGGATACCCGCTCAGTGACGTTGTAGGCGAACAGGTGGGCACCGATGATGCTGCCCGAGGGGGCGTGGATTGGGCTGAAGTGCAGCTCGAAATAGCTTGTCTTCGCGCCCTCGGGAAAGGCGGTGGTTTGCACGTAGGTTTCCCCGGCCAGGGCGCGTTGCCAAAGGCGCAGGTTTTCGGCCAGGCTATCGGGGTGCTCGCGCATCAAGTCCGCCAGGCTGTCACCTACCTTCGGCGTGCTGCCGAACAGGCGGTGAAAGTCCCGCTGGGCCTGCTGGTTGATGGCTAGCCAGCGCAGGTCGGTATCAAGTACATGCACGTTGGCCACGCTGCGCTCGACCAGTTCGGCGAACAGCCCGCGCTCGGCCAGGGCCGCGCTGACACGTTGTTCGAGATGTTCATTGAGCTGCTGCAAGGCATCCTCGGCGCGGCGGCGCTCGGTCACGTCCTTGAACAGCACTGCCACCTGACGTTTCTCGGCGGGTTCGATGCGGAATGTGGTCACCGACAGCACATGCCCGGTGGCCACCAGTTCCTGCTCGAACTGCAAGGGTTGGCCGGTGCGCAGCACCTCGCCGTAGCGGGCGACCCAGCCATCGGCTTCGTCCGGCACCATTTCGCGCAGCTTCTGCCCGACCACGTTGGGGATGCCGGCGTGGCGGGCGTAGGCGGCGTTGGCGAGGACATGCACGTAGTCGCTGAGCGGGCCGTGCGGGCCATCGAAGAATTCGATGACGCAAAAGCCTTCGTCCATGGTGTCGAACAGGAAGCGGTACAAATCGTCATCGGCGTGCGCCTGCTGCTCAAGGCGCGCCTCGAGTTCGGCGTTGCGTTGGCGCAGCGCCTGCAGCTCTTGCAGCAGGGCGGGCAGGTTGCGGTCGGGCATGCAGGTGTCCAGCGTCGGGCTTGGCGCCACTGTAGCCTGACGGCCCGCGCGCCGCTAGAACGAGCGCACGATGCGCCCGAGGGTCTCCATGGCCTGCTCGGCGCCGTCGCCCCAGGGGCTGCCGTAATTGAGGCGGATGCAGTTACCAAAGCGCCGGGTCGGCGAGAAGATCGGCCCCGGGGCGATGCTGATGCCTTGCGCCAGCGCCATGTGGAACAGCTTGAGCGCGTCCATCTGCTCGGGCAGTTCCAGCCACAGGAAGTAGCCGCCACAGGGGTGGCTGACCTGGGTCTGCGCCGGGAAGTGCCGGGCGATGGCCGCCAGCATGTTGACCTGCTGGCCTTCCAGGGCGTAACGCAACTTGCGCAGGTGGCGGTCGTAGCCGCCGTGTTGCAGGTAATCGGCGATCGCCGCCTGGGCCGGCATCGAGGCGCACAGCGAGGTCATCAGCTTGAGCCGCTCGATCTTCTGCGCGAAGCGCCCGGCGGCCACCCAGCCGATGCGGTAGCCCGGCGCCAGGCTCTTGGCGAACGAGCCGCAGTGCATCACCAGGCCCTCGGTGTCGAAGGCCTTGGCCGGTTTGGGCGCCTGCTGCGCGTAGTACAGCTCGGCGTAGACGTCGTCTTCGATCAGCGGCACCTGGTGGCGGCGCAGCAGTTCGACCAGCTCCTGCTTCTTCGCCTCGGGCATGCTCGCGCCCACCGGGTTCTGGAAGTTGGTCATGCACCACACGGCTTTCACCGGGTGCTTGTCCAGGGTTTGCGCAAGCACCGCCAGATCCATGCCTTCGCGCGGGTGTACCGGGATTTCCACGGCCTTGAGCTTGAGGCGTTCGAGCACCTGCAGGCAGGCATAGAAAGCCGGTGCCTCGATGGCCACCAGATCACCCGGCTGGGTCACGGCCTGCAGGCACAGGTTGAGTGCCTCCAGCGCGCCATTGGTGATCAGCAGCTCTTCCATCGGCAGCATCAGCCCGCCGACCATGTAGCGCAGGGCGATCTGCCGGCGCAGTTGCGGGTTGCCCGGCGACAGGTCGGTGACCACCATGCGCGGGTCCATGGCTCGGCTGGCGCTGGCCAGGGAGCGGGACAGGCGTTGCAGGGGGAACAGCGCGGGGCTGGGGAAGGCCGAGCCGAACGGCACGGTGTGCGGGTCCTTGATTGAGTCGAGGATCGAGAACACCAGGCCACTGACGTCCACATCGGTGGACTCGGTGGCCTGCGCCTGCACCTGTGGTTCATTGAACGGGCGCGGGGCGTGGGCATTGACGAAGTAGCCCGAGCGCGGTCGGGCGCGGATCAGGCCGCGGCGTTCCAGCAGGTAGTAGGCCTGGAACACCGTGGACGGGCTGACCCCGTGGGTCTGGCTGGCATAGCGTACCGAGGGCACCCGCTGGCCGGGGCCAAGCACCCCGGTGCGGATCAGTTCGGCAATGTCGTCGGCGAAGCGTTCATAGCGTTTCATGGTGTTCTGCACGGGCAAGGTCATGGGCAGTGTAAGGGATCAGCGGTTCATCGGCGCGACGAAGCGGCTGTGGGCGATGCTGCGCACCCCAGGCTGGTCGCTGTCCTGGAGCTCGAAGGTCAGCTCCTGCGAGCTGCTGCTCGGGCGGTCGGCCAGTAGTGCCACCGACACGGGCAGCTCGCTCATCTCGCCGGCGGCGATGCTGAACTCGGTGCGCCCGTGCAACTCGAAACCGTCGGCGTCGACCAGGCGCAGGCGATAGTGCTGCGGCTCGCTGGTCTTGTTGATGATCTTGAGCAGGTAAATGTTCTCGATCTGGCCCTGGGCGTTCTCGCGGAACAGGCCGCGGTCCTTGATCACGTCCATCGACACCATGGGGCGCAGTTGCAGGGCCACGACCAGCGCGCCGATCATCACCACCAGCGCCGCGGCGTAGCCCAGCAGGCGCGGGCGCAGCCATTGGGTGGTGCCGCCTTGCAGGTTGTGCTCGGACTTGTAGCCGATCAGGCCGCGGGCATAGCCCATCTTGTCCATTACCCCGTCACAGGCGTCGATACACGCCGCGCAGCCGATGCAGCCCATCTGCAGGCCGTCGCGGATATCGATGCCGGTGGGGCAGACCTGCACGCACAGGGTGCAGTCGATGCAGTCGCCCAGGCCCTGCTCGCCGGGGAT
Organism: Pseudomonas sichuanensis; assembly: GCF_024749065.1. NCBI lineage: Bacteria > Pseudomonadati > Pseudomonadota > Gammaproteobacteria > Pseudomonadales > Pseudomonadaceae > Pseudomonas > Pseudomonas sichuanensis. Next base: position 2,510,976 of record NZ_CP087185.1, read on the forward strand.
GTTGCCTTTCTTGCGCGGGCCACGGGCTTCACCGCGGCTGGGGTCGTAGGCCACCGCCAGGGTGTCCTTGTCGAACATCACACCCTGGAAGCGCGCATAGGGGCACATGTGCATGCACACCGCCTCGCGCAGCCAGCCGGCATTTATGTAAGTGGCGCCAGTGAAGAACAGCACCCAGAACAGCGCGACGCCGCCCAGTTCCAGGCTGAACAGTTCGGCGGCCAGCGGGCGGATCGGGGTGAAGTAGCCGACGAAGGTCAGCCCGGTGAGCAGGCCGATGGCCAGCCACAATGTGTGCTTCAGGCTGCGTCGGGCGAGCTTGTTGATACCCCAGGGCGCGGCGGCCAGCTTGATGCGCTGGTTGCGGTCGCCTTCACAGACTTTTTCGCACCACATGTACAGCCAGGTCCAGGTGCTCTGCGGGCAGCTGTAGCCACACCACACACGGCCGGCGAACACGGTGATGGCGAACAGGCCGAAGGCGCAGATGATCAGCAGCGCCGAGAGCAGGATGAAATCCTGCGGCCAGAACGTCGCGCCAAAGATGTGGAACTTGCTGTCGGCCAGGTCCCACAACACCGCTTGGCGGTCGTCCCACTGCAGCCAGGCGGTGCCGAAGAACAGCAGGAACAGCGCGCCGGCGAAGGTAATCCGCAGGTTGCGGTAGAAGCCGCTGAAGCTGCGGGTGTGGATGCCGCCGTCCGGCTGGCTTTTGCTCTTGTTGACGGCGGCGGGGGCAATCTCGATGACTCGGAAGGGGATTCTGTCACTCATGGTTCATCGCTCATCAGGCCTCGATCAGGCCTGGGCACTATGGCCCTCGATCTGTTTGCAGCACAGACTCACATAGCGCGATAAAAACCGTATCAGATTCTCTTCCGAAGCCCCGAGGCCCTAGATTACCGAGCCTGGGACGCTGGCCTTCAGATGCCTGCGGCTATCCACCGCACCTGCGACGGTGAGTGCGTCGGCCTCGGCTTCGGTGATGGGCACGCGTTCGCCGGCCAGGATGGCCACCGACATGCGCAGCTGTGCGTCGGTGACGATCTCGATCTCGGGGCCGGTGCCTTCCAGGCGGATGTGGTCGCCGATCAGGGTGCAGTGGCGGGTGGTTTCGTCGACTTCGATGGGCATGGCGGGGTCCTCCTGGGGCGGTTACAGGGTGTGACCACAGGCCGGGCGTGGATGCTGCAACTTTATGCTCGGTGGCACTCCTGGGGGAGGGTGCGGTCAGCTTCAGTAAGGGCCTCATCGCGGGGCAAGGCCGCCCTACAGCGCTCGCGCAATACATGTGGGAGCGGGCTTGCCCCGCGATGAGGCAAGTGCAGGAGTACATCCGATGGAAACGATCCTCTCGACCATTCAGTCTGAATTCGCCGACATCACAGACGAACAGGAGATCACCCGCATCCTCGTACGCCTGCTGATGGCGGCGCTGCTGGGCGCGGTGCTGGGCTTCGAACGCGAAAGCAAAGGCAAGGCGGCCGGGGTGCGCACGCATATGCTGGTATCCCTGGGGGCGGCGCTGTTCGTGCTGGCCCCGAGCATGGCCGGGGCCGACGAACAGGCGCTGAGCCGGGTGATCCAGGGCATTGTCGCGGGCATCGGCTTTCTCGGTGCAGGCACCATCCTCAAGGGCCACGGCCAGGACACCAGCCATGTGAAGGGCCTGACCACCGCCGCCGGGCTGTGGATGACCGCTGCCATCGGCACGGCCGCAGGCATGGGGCGCGAGGCCACGGCGTTGCTCAGCACGGTGCTGGCGCTGTTGGTGCTGGGCACGATGCCGCTGCTGGTGGACAAGGTGGAGGGCGGGAGCGAGGAGAATAGCGAGGAGGAGGGCAGGAAGCACTGAGGGGAGCCGAAGCTCCCCTCATAAGCGTTGTTGCCTGCTCTTTTTTTATTATTGGAGACTGGCCTGTTGTTGTTTTTGTCGGCTTTTGTCTCGGTACTGCGGGGCCCCTACCCGGGGCCAAGAGCAAACGTATTTTTTTGAGCGCTGACCTGCGTTCATGCAACGTGTGTGATCCAACCGTGACTGTCGCTACCTTCAGGTAGTTTTATTGTTCTGTGTCAGGCTGCGGGGCTTTTCTGCGAAAGCTTCCCTGGAAAGCACGTCGACTCCAAAAAAATCTGCTTGCTACGCTTCTGCCGTGTTGTTCTTGTTATGTCAGAACCGTTTCATGTTGTTTTTATTAGATGTCGCTTTTTTTTGTTCTTGTTGTGCCAGAGATATAGCAGGTGCCGTGCCAACTTTTTAAATCCCTTTAAAATCAATGATTTAAGGATTTTCGAAAAAACCTGGCACCTGAAATTTTGTCGATTTGTTTCCCTGTTACCCGATTTTTTGCTGCCAGAGGTGTGGGCGGTAACACTCCACCCACACTTATGTGACACCGGTGTGACTCAGCCCGCGCTGCGTGCCCGTGCCACCCGCGAACCGGTAGCGCGGCCCAGTACCTCACTGATACGCAGGCCTGCGGCGATCAGGCGGTCGAGGTCTATGCCGGTTTCAATGCCCAGGCCCTGCAGCAGGTACAGCACGTCTTCGGTGGCAACGTTGCCAGTGGCGCCCTTGGCGTAGGGGCAGCCACCCAGGCCTGCGACCGAGCTGTCGAATACCGCGATGCCTTCGAGCAGGCTGGCATACACGTTGGCCAACGCTTGGCCGTAGGTGTCGTGGAAGTGCCCGGCCAATTGCTCGCGTGGCACATCCTTGCCCACTACCTCGAACAACCTGCGGGTGTCGCCCGCCGTACCGGTGCCGATGGTGTCGCCCAGCGATACTTCATAGCAGCCCATCTGGTGCAAGGCGCGGGCCACTGGGGCAACCTGCTCGGCCTGCACGAAACCTTCGTACGGGCAGCCCAGCACGCACGAGACATAGCCGCGCACCCGCACGCCATGGCTGCGCGCTGCGTCCATGATCGGCTCGAAGCGCTTGAGGCTGTCGCTGATCGAGCAGTTGATATTGCGCTGGGAGAAGGCCTCGGACGCCGCCGCAAACACCGCCACCTCCTTCACCCCCGCCGCCAGGGCATCCTCGAAACCACGCAGGTTGGGCGCCAGCGCAGCGTAGGTCACGCCGGCACGTTGCTGGATACCGGCGAACACCTCGGCGGAGCCGGCCATCTGCGGCACCCACTTGGGCGAGACGAAGCTGCCCACCTCGATGTAGGCGAGGCCAGCGTCGGTAAGGTCGTCCACCAGCCGCACCTTGTCGGCGACACTGATAGGCTGGGCTTCGTTCTGCAGGCCGTCGCGGGGGCCGACTTCGACCAGGCGGACGTTCTTGGGCAATGACATGGCGGGCTTCCTGTGGCAGGTCAACGGTTGTGGGGCTGCTGGTTCAAGGTGGCGGCCAGGGCCTGCTCGCAGCGTTCCTGGGCGGTGTCCAGCTCCAGGTGCATCTGCTGGATGTCGAGCATCTGCTGCTCCAGCTGGGCACGGCGTTCGGCGATCTTGCCGAGCATGCTGTTGAGCTGTTTGAGGTTGCCGCCCGTGGGGTCGTACAGCTCGATCAGCTCGCGGCACTCGGCCAGCGAGAAGCCGATGCGCTTGCCGCGCAGGATCAGCTTGAGGGTGACCTTGTCGCGGGCCGAGTAGATGCGCTCCAGGCCGCGGCGCTCGGGGCTGAGCAGGCCCTGCTCCTCGTAGAAGCGGATGGCGCGGGTGGTGATGTCCAGCTCGCGGGACAGGTCGGAGATGCTGTAGGTCTGGCTGGTCATGCTGATGCTCGGGGGGTGGGATCAGCGTTAACCTAAAGTGAGCTTGACGTAAACGTCAAGCTGAAACCGCTGCAGGCTCCCGGCGGTCGATGTGCCGGGAGCCCGCGCAGGTGCTACTTGCAGTTACCGGCTTTGCGGTAGCCGGCCGCCTGCGCCGCGGCTTCGGAGTCGAATGCCACCTGGTTCTTCGCCGCCACCTGGGCATAACCCGGGCAGCCGCTGGCCAGGTGGTAGACCTGGCTGTTGCGGTTGCCCAGCACGACACCGTGCGGCGCCGTGTTGGCCGGGCTGGGCTTGGCAGGTTGCGCGGCGGCGGTCACCACCGGGGCGGCACCCGCTGGTTTGTAACCCGGCGTCCAGCTGCGCTCACCGGTCACGAACGGATTGGAATGCCCCATCACCGCCGCGATGCGACGGTCGCGTTCCTTCTCCCAGGGGGTAACCGGGTACTGCTTGTCCCACGCCATCAGCAACTGCTGTTGTTGGCGCGACATGCTCAGCTGGTAGCGATCGAACATGTAGAAGGTGGTGCGCGCCACCAGGCCTTTGACTTCGTTGCGCGGTTCGGCGGCTTTCTGCTGGAAGTCGATTTTCGTCGTGCACTGGCCGTACTGCGGGGCAACGCCTGCGGCCATGCCGTAGTTGAAGTTGCTGCGGTCACCGTTCACTTCGCCCACGGCCGGGTAGAGGTTGAACAGGTCGGCTTCCATGGCGCGAAACACCGGGTCCTTGTCGACGCAGGCTTCGCGGCCGCCGTTCTGCCAGCACTGGCGCTGGTGGCCGAAGGTCCAGGCCGGGACGATGTGTTCCCACTCGGTGCGTTCGGCGCGGCTCTGCTGCTTGCGGGTTTCATAACCGCAGGAGGCCGGGTCGACGCGCCCGCCCGACTTGCCGACCCAGGTCCATTTGCAGCCACAGTACAGGTCGCCCTGGGCGCTGTTGGCCTGGTCGAGGTAGATCTTCTGCTTGGCGATGACCTTGGCTTCGGTGAAGGTCGCCGGCGGGGTGGCGAAGGCGTGGGGGATGAGGGCGAGGCACAGGGATGCTGCGTACAACAGTCTTTTCATGAAGGGGTAAATCGCAGTCGGAAAAAGCCGCGATTATACGCACGATTTCTTACCTGTTCGGCTGCTGTTGAAAGGTTGTCCGTGGCAGATGTTTGCGTCTGAAGCGTCCTGCATACCTTGTGAAAGCCCTTGCAGGGCAAGGGTTCCAGCTTGTTGCAGTTTGCGCATGGCAGGTGCAATGCACCCCCTTTATCGGAGATTCGCCATGAACAGCACCAAGCACCCTTTCCTTGTGTCCCGCGCTCTTCCCCTGTTGCTCTGGGCTGGGCTGGCATCGACCAGTGCCCTGGCCGGGGCTGTCCCGCTCACATCATCGGAGCACGCGCTGCAACAACGCATGTCCCTGTGCCAGGACCGCCTGGGCAGTTTGGAGCAACTGTTGATCGAGCGTATCGCCTGGGTGGAACGCGCCTTTGGCGATGAATTGCGTCGGCGCCCGCAACTGGAGCAACTGGCACGCGAGGCACTGCGCGAGTTGGAAGACGCCAAGGCACGCTATGGCTACCCGCCCACCAGGCCTGAACATCGCCTGTACTTCCAGGGTCTGGAAAACGCGCACAGCACCGTTCAAGGCAGCCTCGCGATCGCCCGTCGCGCCGAGCAAGGCATCGAGATCATCAAACCTTTCCTGAGCACCACGCGCACGCGTAAACAGGCCAACTTCATCTTGCTCGACGACTTCGATTACGCGCTTGAGGCGTGTGCCCACCGGACAGGTGATCAGGCCACTTGCCATGCCCAGGCGCTGCAACCTTTGCGCAAGCCCTTGCGCGATGCCTTGGGCGCCAGCCACCGGCTGCTCTACGACGCCTGGCCGCCGTTGCGCGCAGAAGACGTGCGTTACCCCAGCGATTGGGAAAATGACTGCATCCCTTTACCTGGTTCTGACTGATCGATTAGCCGTGTCCCACTTTGCGAGCAGGCCACTACCTACCCGTGATGGGGTTATTTCCTGCTTAAGCGGGCATGGGCAAAGCGCGCACATTGGTTCTGCCTGGCTTTGCTGGCGCCGCCATGAATGGTGGCTAAGGCCAGGCATGCCTGCCACGCACTGCGCCATCGTCGCAGCGGCCGTTACCAACCTACTGAAAGGATGTATTACATGTCTGAAATCGTCTCTTTTACCAATCGAAATGTCCTGCTGGAGAGTCAGATAACCGAGCAGGTACAGAGCATCGTCAGTGCTCAGCCACTGCAACTGCCCGGCGCTGAATCGCCGCTGGTGGCCAGTTTCAAGAAGAAGATCGAAGGCAATTACCAGATCGATCGCGCCAAGACCGACACCGACCATGCCATCGAGCTGCTGTACATCGCCTACAACACCACGCCCCAGGCCCAGGGCGCGATCCGGGTACGGATCGCCAATATCATGAATCGGCTGATCCAGGCCCAGCAGCAGAGCGAACGCAGCATCAAGGGCGCTGTGCGGGTCGCCAGGAGCCTCGGCACCCGGTTGCGCACGGTGCTGCCGGACTGGCTGGATGTGAAAGAAGACAACGATGCCGAAGAAATCCGCCAGTATGTCGGTGGTGAGTTGCTGGAAATGGCCCGGCACATTGCCCAGGCTGCGGCGGGGGTTCGCGGTAACCTGGCGACCATCGTCGATACCTATGAGCAGATCCTGCGTGATATCGAAGCGGTCATGGCCAGCAGCGAGATCGCCCTGAGCGAGACCCTCGAAGCCAATCGCAAGATCAAGCAGGAGATCCTCGAGGCCACGGCCCGGCGTGACGAACTGGACAGCTTGGTCATGGCGCTGCAGGAGCAGGTCAACCGTTTCGACAAGTTGGCGCGTGAGTACGGGCAGCAAGCCAAGGGCGCGGAACAGAAGGCGTTCTGGGCGTCGCTGATCAGCGGCGTCACCCAGGTCCTGTCGGCCGTGCTCCCGATCGCGGCCATGGGGGCTACCGGTGGCAGCTCGGCGCTGCTGGGCGCGGCCAGTGTCGGAGCGCTCGCCAACCAGTACAGCGCTAATGCCGACCCGACCAAGCTGGTGGAGAAGGCCAACCTGGAAACCAAGCGAGTCGCCCAGGGCAAGGTCGTTACCGATCTGCAGCGCACCCTTGCCGAGCTCGAGGCGCAGCGCGAAGCGGCCGCCAGTGAGCTGGCGGTTGAGGAACTGGACAAGCGCCTGGAGCGCGTGCGTGGCGAGTTGCGCGAGGCGCAAGCGTTGCTCGGTGGCACCGAGCAGCAGTTGGGCGCACTACTGCGCGAACTGGCAAATGCCGCGAGTGACGTGGGGGGGCAGCTTAGAGATCAAGCATTGTCGTTGCGCCAGTTGGAGCGGCAGATGCTCGACAACGTCGAGCGCTACGAAGGCGTCAAGCGCGAGCAGGCGGCGGAATTGGTGCGCATTACCGTGCTGCTCGACGGCGCGCGCAGTGAGCAGAGCAGCATCGAACTGGCGGTCAAGTCGCTGAACCTCAGCGTGGCGGCGCTCAAGCGCAGCAAGGAGATCGTCGAGGAAATCGCCTTCTTCTTCAAATCGTTCACCGATTTCATGCAGTTGATCATCGACGAGGCGTTGGAGCGGGTGGAGGACTACGAGCGTGCGGGCAGCAGTGAATCGCTGCGACGTAATCGCCTGGCGCAGCTGGTGCTGGCCACCGATCAGTTCTTCGTTACCCAGGCCGCGGAGTGGCTGGCGGTGAGTGCGGTTTCGGAGGATTTCGTGCAGGTGTTCAACGATGGCTGGAGCAAGCTGAACAAACTGTCGGGCACCTATATCACCGGCGATGCGCTGGAGGCTTACCTGGTGCAGGCGTCGCACCAGCTCAAAGTGATCGTCGAGGAGCGCGAGGCTGCCAGCGCCCAGCGCATCGCGTCGTTGCGCAGCTACCGCGCCGAGCTTGAGAGCCGCGCTGCTCAAGGCTGATTGCCTGGCTGTTATTCGCCATCATCGCGCCAGTGCCCTGTCTCGGCAAAACGTTTTCTTTTGGCGGTGGCTTGGCTGTCAAACCAAGCCACCGCCAGAAGCGAGCAGCTTGCTCCTGAGGCAGGACGCTAAGTGTGCGGTATGGCAGGTGTGCCATTGCCGGCATATTGCCCTTTCAGATGCCCCTGCTCATCCAGCAGATAGGCATCCATCACCTCGCGCACCACCGGCCCCGCCACCCGTCCACCGGCCTCGCCGTTCTCGATCATCACTGCCACCACCACGGCCGGGTGGTCGGCCGGGGCGAAGCCGACGAACAGGGCATTGTCGCGGTGGCGTTCCAGGGTCTTGTTACGGTTGTAGCGCTCGCCCTGCTTGATCGCCACCACCTGCGCGGTGCCGCTCTTGCCGGCGATGCGGTACTGGGCCCCGGCGGCGGCGGCGCGGGCGATGCCGCGGGCATCGTGCATGACCATTTGCATGCCCTGGTTGACTTGGTCCCAGGCGCGCTTGTCGTGCAGCACGATGTCCGGCATAGGGTTGGGGTCGATGGGGGCCTGGCCGCCGACGGTCATCGCCAGGTGCGGGCGGTGCCAGGCGCCCTTGCTGGCCAGCAGGCTGGTGGCCTGGGCCAGTTGCAGCGGGGTGACCTGCATGTAGCCCTGGCCGATGCCAAGGATCAGCGTTTCGCCGGGGAACCAGGCCTGGCGGCGGGTGGCGCGTTTCCAGGCTTGCGACGGCATCAGCCCGGGGGCTTCCTCGAACATGTCCAGCGAGACCTTCTGGCCCAGGCCGAATTCGGCCATGTAGTCATGCAGCCGGTCGATGCCCAGCTTGTGCGCCAGGTCGTAGAAGTAGGTGTCGTTGGAGCGCATGATCGCGGTGTACATGTCTACCCAGCCATCGCCGCTGTGGTTCCAGTTGCGGTACTTGTGGTCGTAGTTGGGCAGTTCGTAGTAACCGGGGTCGAACACCCGGCTACCGGGGGTGATCACGCCGCTGTCGAGGCCGGCAATGGCCACTTCCGGCTTGACCGTCGAGCCTGGGGCATACAGGCCGCGCAGCACGCGGTTGAACAATGGCCGGTCGATCGAGTCGCGCAGTGCCGAGTACTGCCTGGAGCTGATGCCCTTGACGAACAGGTTGGGGTCGAAGCTGGGGTTACTGACCATCGCCAGCACGTCGCCGTTGGCCGGGTCCAGCACCACCACTGCGCCACGTCGGTCACCCAGGGCCTTTTCCGCGGCCTGCTGCAGGTGGGCGTCCAGGCTCAGCACGATGGACTTGCCCGGCACCGGGTCGTGGTGGCGCAGCACGCGCATCACCCGGCCCTGGGCGTTGGTCTCGACCTCTTCGTAACCCACCTGGCCGTGCAGTTCATGTTCGTAGAAGCGCTCGACGCCGGTCTTGCCGATCGACTGGGTGCCCCGGTATTCGGTGCTGTCGAGGGACTTGGCTTCTTTCTCGTTGATGCGCCCGACATAGCCCACCGAATGGGCGAAGTGCTCGGCCAGTGGGTATTCGCGGATGAACTGCGGCTCCACCTCCAGCCCCGGCAGGCGGAACTGGTTGACGGCGATCAGGGCAATCTGTTCCTCGCTCAGGCCAACCATCAGCGTGACCGGCTCGAAGGGCTTGCGGCCACGGCGCAGGTCCTTGTCGAACTGGTGGCGCTCGTCCTCGCCGAGGTTGAGAACCTGCGCCAGGGCGTCGAGCACCTTGGCCGAATCACCGGCCCGCTCGCGGGTCATGGTCAGGTTGAAGCTGGGCTTGTTGTCGGCCAGGACCACGCCATTGCGGTCATAGATCAGCCCGCGCTCGGGCGGGATCGGCAGCACGTGCACGCGGTTGTTTTCCGACACTGCGGTCTGCTGGTCATGCTGCACCACCTGCAGCACATAGAGCCGGCCCACCAGCACCGCCACCAGGCTGAACACCAGCAGGGCACAGGCCAGCAACCGGCGGTTGACCAGGTGCTTTTCTGTTTCGTGGTCCTTGAGGGGGATGGGTTGTGGCATGGGCAGTGGCGGGTCGGTCAGGGCGATGCGTGCGGGGCGGCGATGCTACGCGGGCGTGCGGCGGGGCTCAAGGTGGGGGCTGGCGTGCAGCGCCGGGGAGGGGCGTGGAGCCCTGCTGGCAGGGGCGCACAGCGAAGATGAAGATTCGTTCATGTCTTGGGCTGGGATGTTTGGGGGCGCGATGCATGCGGTTAGGCTGCCTGGGACAGCGGGGCTTCAAGCACCTCGCCGCGGGTTGTTGGGCTTCGCGTTGTGGATCGCGTGGGGGCAATGGGCTTGAGTTGCTATTGCGTAATGTTGTTGCTAGTTGCTAGTTGCTAGTTGCTAGTTGTTTGGGGTGAGTGGGTTTGTGTAGTTGTATGTGCATTCATTTGTGATGTCGACGCGAAGTCACCTTTCCGCCCTTACGGCGGGTTACTTTTTTTCTTGGAAAAAAGTAACCAAAAACCGCTCGCTCCATTCATACGGCCCTCCGCTGCGCTGCGGGTCCCTTCGCTCCGGCGTCTTCCGGGCCCGCGCGGCCTCCGACTTGCTGCGCAAGTCTACATCTCGCGCCTTCGGCTGCGCCGAAGGGTGCTGCGCACCAGGGCCCTCCAGACGCCTACGCTCAGCCTCCTGAAGTCGCGAAGTTAGGGGCGGCGCCTGGGCTGGCGTTAGCTGTCGCTAGTTGGAATGGTTGGGAGCTCAGGATTGCAATGCACTGCACTTGTAGGAGCGGCCTTGTGCCGCGAAAGGGCCGCAAAGCGGCCCCAGCGTTACCACATAGATTGCCGGGGCCGCTGCGCAGCCCTTTCGCGGCACAAGGCCGCTCCTACAGTGAACGTGCAAGTTCAATGGGTTCGAACAAACAACACATAAACAACAGCCAAATATAGATAGCCGTATTACTGCTCTTGCTCTTGCTCTTGCTCTTGCTCTTGCTTCTAAGCGCGCAATAGTCCAGGCAACACAAATTGCGACTTCAGGAGGCCGAGTGGAGGTGACTGGAGGGCCCTGGTGCGCAGCACCCTTCGGCGTAGCCGAAGGTGCGAGATGTAGACTTGCGCAGCAAGTCGTAGGCCGCGCGGGCCCGGAAGGCACCGGAGCGAGGGGACCCCGGAGCGCAGCGCAGGGGCCGTATGATGGGAGCGAACGGCTTTGGTTACTTTGGCCAAGACCAAAGTAACCCGCCGTAAGGGCGGAAAGGTGACTAAAAGTCGACATCACCGCTGAATGCGCATACATCTACCAAAACCAAAACACTAAGCCCCAAACCCCACCCTAAAAAATCTATACAAAATCAAGATTTCAGCCACCAATATCTGTACAAGAAAATATACTTGTACAGTATTCGCATACGCCCGGGTGTTCGCTAAATGGCCCACAACCCCGCAAGGCAAACGCTGATTACCCTGGCCATCCTCCTGGCCATGGCTATGGCCCTATCCCAGCCCGCCTGCGCAGACTGGCGCACCACCCTGCCACAGGCCCACCTGACCGGCAGCGGCGACTTCAGCTGGTTCGGCCTGCGCCTGTACAGCGCCCGCCTGTTCAGTGCCGGTTCGCCGCAAAGCTGGGATGAACCCTTCGCCCTCGAACTGCGCTACCACCGGGCACTGTCCCGCGACACCCTGGTCGACGCCAGCCTCACCGAAATGCGCCGTCTGGCCGCGCAGCCGCCCAGCCCGCAAACCCTCGAGCGCTGGGCAAACAACATGCGCGCCGCGTTCGTCGACGTGCGCCCGGGCATGCGCATCACCGGGCTGTACCTGCCCGGGCAGGGCTGCCGCTTCTATGTCGATGGCCAACTGCGCGCCGAGGTCGCCGACCCGGCCTTCGCCCAGGCGTTCTTCGCCATCTGGCTGGACCCGAGAGCCCGAGACCCACAGTTGCGCCAACGCCTGCTCGGGCTGGCCAAAGAAGATCGCGGAGGCTGACCATGCGTAACCTCGTACTTGTGCTCGCCTGCCTGCTGCTCGGCAGTTGCGGCAATGTCGGCGTCGAACACTATCGCGGGCAGCAACCGGGCCTGGACCTGGTGGCGTTCTTTGCCACCCCGGTAGAAGCCTGGGGCATGTTCCAGAAACGCAACGGCGAAGTGGTCAAGCGCTTCCACGTGCGCATCGACAGCCGCCGTGAAGGCGAGCGGCTGATCCTCGACGAGCACTTTGTCTACAGCGACGGCACCCGCCAGCAGCGCACCTGGACGCTCACCCCGGACGGCCCCGGCCGCTGGCGGGGGCGGGCAGGGGACGTGATCGGCGAGGCCCGTGGCGAGGTAGCGGGCAATGCGCTGCGCTGGCAGTACCGCCTGGATCTGCCGGTGGATGGCAGCCACTGGCAGGTGGACCTCGACGACTGGATGTACCTGATGGATGAAGACACCCTGATCAACCGCTCGAGCATGCGCAAGTTCGGCGTGGAGATCGGCCAGATCACCTTGTTTTTCCGGCGTTTGCCCCAGGCCGGCGGATGAACAAAAGCCTGTTGCCGAGCAAAGTCTGCGTGGCCTGTGGCCGGCCGTTCAGCTGGCGCAAGCGCTGGGCGCGTTGTTGGCAGCAGGTGCGCTACTGCTCCGAGCGCTGCCGTCGCTCAGCGCCACGCGGCCAGGCGCAAGGCCAGCGGCAAGGCCAGCGCCCATAACGGCGCCAGCAGCAGGGCCGTGGCGAGTGAGCCCAGCGGCAGCCCCACGCCCGCAAGCTGCGCACCGGCCAGATAGGCCAGCGGACCGCCCAGCAAACCCAGCAGCACCCCGCGCCAGGCCGGTCTCGCGGCCCAGGCCAGGCTGTGGCGCAAGCCGCTGGCCAGCACCAGCCACAGCAAGGCCAGCCAGCCGGGTAGCGGCCATTGCGCAAAGCTGAAGACCCCCAGTGCGCCCAGCAGGCTGTCGAGCAGGCAACCGGCAAGCGTCACGCGCAACAGAGCCCGTGCCTCGCCCACGCGGTCGCGGCAATAGCGCAGGTGCAGCGCCAGCCCGGCAGCCACCAGCAGCAACAGCCAGGGCCGTGTTGCGCCGAGCACGCAGGCCCACCAGCCAGCCTGCAGCCACAGCGCATTGGCCAGCAGCCAGGCGCGCGGCATGCTCAGGCGCCCGGCAGCGGTGCCCGGCGTGCCTGGGGTGTGGCCCAGAGCAATTGCGCCACACCGATGACCCGCTCCTCGAAGCCGCCCTGGCAGTAGCACAAGTAGAACTCCCACAGCCGCTGGAAGGTGTCGTCGTAACCCATTTCGCTGAGCGCCCCGCGCGCCAGGCGCAGGTTGTCGCGCCAGTGGCGCAGGGTGCGTGCATAGTCCTGGCCGAAGTCCTCCATGTGCAGCAGGTTCAACGCGGTCTGCCGGCTGGCGGTGTCGAGCAGCACGCTGAGCGAGGGCAAGGCGCCGCCGGGGAAGATGTAGCGCTGGATGAAGTCCACCGAGCGGCGCGCCTGGGCGTAGCGCTGGTCGCGGATGGTGATGGCCTGCAGCAGCATCAGGCCGTCGTCCTTGAGCAACGCCGCGCACTGGCGAAAATAGGTTGGCAGGTAGCGATGGCCCACGGCCTCGATCATCTCGATCGACACCAGCTTGTCGAAGCGCCCGCGCAGGTCGCGGTAGTCCTCGCACAACACGCTGATGCGCCGCTCCAGGCCCAGCGCCTTGACCCGCTGCAGGGTATGGCTGTATTGCGCCTGGGACAGTGTGGTGGTAGTGACCCGGCAGCCATGGCGGGTGGCGGCGTGGATGGCCAGGCTGCCCCAGCCGCTGCCGATCTCCAGCAAGTGGTCGTGGGGCTTGAGCTCGAGCTTCTGACAGATACGTTCGAGCTTGTTCAACTGCGCCTGTTCCAGGCTTTGCTCGGCGCTGTCGAACTGCGCCGCGGAATACATCATGGTCGGGTCGAGCAAGCGTTCGAACAGGGCATTGCCCAAGTCGTAATGGGCCAGGATATTGCGCCGCGCGCCGCGCCGGCTGTTGCGATTGAGGCTGTGCAACAGGCGCAGGGCCGGGCGGCCGAAGCGCGCCAGGCCGCGTTCCATGGCATCGAGCACGTCGAGGTTGGCGACGAACAGACGGGTCACTGCCGCAAGGTCAGGGCTGCGCCAGTAACCGTGGATATAGGCCTCGCCGGCGCCAATCGAGCCATTGCCGGCAACCATGCCCCAGGCGGCCTCGTCCAGGATCTCGACTTCGGCGTATAGCGCGCTGTCGGTTTCACCGAAGGTCCATTGCTGGTCGTTGCCGATCAGCCGTAGCTGGCCGCGGCTGATCCGGCGTAGCTGGGCCAGCACGGCGTTCCTGACCAGGCCACCGAGCAGCGGTGTCAGGCCCGCCGATTTGCTAACGCTCAACGTGGGTTCGGGCATGTTTGGGCTCCTCACAGGTGGTCTGGCCAAGGCGCAGGTTGCCCTGGCTTGCGCGGTGATCGTGGATGGGCGTGCGCTTGAACAGCAGGCGCAGGGCTTGCCAGTAGATGGCCGACAGCGTGCGCAGGCTCATCCACGGGAAGGCCAGCAGGTGCTGGTGCAAGCTGCTGCGGTTCAGCACCCGGCGCTCAAGGGCCAGGTCGGCGGCGAACACTGCCTGCCCTTCGCGGTGGTTTTCCATGTGGATGCGCAGCCGCTGGGCATCGAGGAAAAAACGCAGGCGGTACTCCATGTCCAGCGGCATGAACGGCGACACATGGAAGGCCTTGGCCACGCAGAACTGCCGGGGCTGGCCTGGCTGCACCGGCAGCACGTAGTGGAAGCGTTCGCGCCAAGGGGTGTTGCGCACTTCCAGCAGGATCGCCGCGAGCTGGCCCTCGCGGTCATGGCAGAAGTAGAAACTCACCGGGTTGAACGACAGCCCCCAGCAGCGTGGCTGGGTGAGCAGGTGCACGGCGCCCTCGGGGACCTGCCCGGTAGCCTGGCCGACCAGTTGGCGGGCGGCCTGGGCCAGCGGCATGCCGCTGCGGGTAAGGGCCGGCAGGTAGTCGCTTTCACGCCAGCAAAGCGGGGCCAGGCGCGAGTGCCCGAGCCAGCGTGACAGGCCAAGCAGCCAGGGCTGTTCGGCCAGGTCCAGGTAGAGCATGCCGATGCGGTAGCGAAAGGCATGCAGGCGCGGTGTCAGGCGCCGATGGCTGACCCAGCCGCGGCACAGGCTGCTGTTCACAGGCGCTCTCCAAAGTGTTCGGCCACTTGCAGCGCGCTGACCACGCCGTCCTCGTGAAAGCCGTTGGCCCAGTAGGCACCGCAGTAATAGCTGTGCTGGCGCCCCTGCAACTCGCCTTGGCGGGCTTGGGCGGCCAGCGCCGCCAGGCTGTATTGCGGGTGGGCGTACTGGTAGCGGGCGAGGATCTGCGCTGGGTCCACCAGGGCGGTCTGGTTCAGGCTGACGCAGAACGTCACCGGAGCCTCGATGCCCTGCAGGATGTTCATGTCGTAGGTCAGCGCGGCGGGCGCCTGTTCGCTGCCACCCAGGCGGTAGTTCCAGCTGGCCCAGGCCTTGCGCCGCCTTGGCAGCAGGCGGGTGTCGGTGTGCAGCAGCACATCGTTGCTGGCGTAGCGAATGGCGCCGAGCACCGCGCGTTCCTCGGCGCTGGGGGCCTCCAGCAGCGCCAGGGCCTGGTCGCTGTGGCAGGCGAACACCACCCTGTCGAACCGTTCGCTGCCGGCCGTGCTGTTCAGCGTTACGCCGCCATCGTCACGGCAGACCCGGCTGACCGCGCAGTTCAGGCGAATGCGCTCTGCGAACGGCCGGCACAGCGGCGCCAGGTAACTGCGCGAACCGCCTTCGACCACCCGCCATTGCGGGCGGTGGCTGACCGACAGCAAGCCGTGGTTGCGGCAAAAGCGCACGAAGAACTGCAGCGGGAAGCGCAGCATGTCGCTGCGTGACATCGACCAGATCGCCGACCCCATGGGCACGATGTAGTGGTCGATGAAACGCTGGCCGTAGCGCTGCGTGCGCAGGTAGTCGCCAAGGGTGGTGGTGGCTTCGATGCGCTGGTTGTCCAGGTCGGCGAGGGCCTGGCGGTTGAAGCGCAAAATGTCCCGCAGCATGCCCCAGAAGCCCGGTGACAGCAGATTGCGACGTTGGGCGAAAAGGCTGTCGAGGGTGTGGCCGTTGTACTCGCAGCCGGTGCGCGGGTCGTGCACTGAAAAGCTCATCTGCGTGGGCCGCGAGGCCACCCCCAGGTAGCCCAGCAGGCGGATGAAGCTGGGGTAGGTCCAGTCGTTGAACACGATGAAGCCGGTGTCCACGGCATAGTGCTGGCCGCGCCACTGCACATCGACCGTGTGGGTGTGGCCACCGATCCAGTCGGCGGCCTCGAACACCGTGACTTGGTGCCGGCGCGAGAGTAGGTGGGCGCAGGTGAGGCCGGCGATGCCGCTGCCGATGATGGCGATCCGCATGTTCGGCTACCCCTGTTCACGGCGGGCCATGCGCTGGCCCAGCTTCAGGCGCCAGCGCACCGGCAGCGCGCCTAGCAGGCGCAACACGCAGGTGAACAGGCCGGGGAAGTTGATCTCCAGTGGCCGCTGCGCCAGGCGTGCGGCGATATGCCGGGCGGCGCGCTCGGCACTCCACATTTGCGGCATGGCGAAGTCGTTGCGCCGGGTCAGCGGCGTATCGACGAAGCCGGGGCTGACCAGGGTGACATCGATGCCTTCGGTGATCAGGTCGACGCGCAGCGACTCGACCAGGTAGCGCACTGCGGCCTTGGATGCGCCGTAGGCACCGGCCCGTGGCAGCGCCAGCCAGCTCACCGAACTGCCCATCACCACCAGATGTGGTCGCTGGCCGCGCCGAAGCAGGGGCAGGGCGGCCTGGATGCAGTGGCACAGGCCCAGCAGGTTGGTGCGCATTACCCGTTCGACCAGGGCCGGGTCGAAGTGGCCGGGCTCCAGGTACTCGCAGGTGCCGGCGTTGAGGATCACCAGGTCGAGGGCGCCCCAGTGCTGCTCGATACTCGCGGCGATCTGCGCTACTTGCGGCGCCTCGCTGATATCACCTACGGCCATTAGCGTCTGGCCTGCAAAGCGCTCGGCCAGCGCTTGCAAGCTGCTGGCCTGGCGGCCACCCAGCGCGACCTGATGGCCTTGTTCCAGCAAGCACAGCGCCAGGGCAGCGCCGATGCCGCTGCTGGCGCCGGTCAACCAGCAGCGGCTCATGCCAGCCGGCCCTTGAGCCAGCCGATCAGCCCACCGACCACGGGCACGTGCTCGTACAGCAGCGCGCCGGCATCGAAGTAGTCCTGGTGAAACTCGACTTGCTCGCGCCAGCGCAGGTGGCTGCAGCCGTCAAGGCTGATCGGCCTGCCGCCGGCCAGGCGCGGGTGGCAAAAATGCAGGGTCCAACGCAAGTAGCCGTGGCCCGGCTGTACCTGGTCGGCGCCGTGGAAGTCGTAGCGGATGACCTGCACGTTGGCGTACAGCGTGGCGAAGTAGGCACGCAGGGCAGGCAGGCCGTCGATCTGGTGCAGGGGGTCGCGGAAGGTCACCGTTTCGCTGTACAGCTCGTCGAGCCGCTGCAGGTTGCCAGCGTTCAAGCCGGCAAAGCGTTCGGCGAAGGTTTGCAGGTAGTCGGACATGCGCGGCTCCAGGCAATCCTGTACACGGAACGATTTTTGTACAGGTATACCTGAAGCCTATGTCTAAAACTGTACAAGTCAACCTGCTTGTACATTTTTAGAAGGGCCCGCTCCCACAGGCGTGTACATCAGTGGTTGCTGGTGGCCAGTTGCTGGCGCAACTGCGCCACCTCGGCTTGCAGCTCGCGGACTTTCTGCTCGGCGGATACCTGTGCACTGACGTCACGCTGAATGCCGATGAAATAGGTCAGCTGGTCGGCCTCATTGTGCACCGGGGTGATCGACAGCTCGTTCCAGAACAGGCTGCCGTCCTTGCGGTAGTTGCGCAGCACTTCGCGGCAAGGGCGGCCGTCGCGGATCGCCTCGCGGATGTTCGCAAGCCCCGGCTGGTCATGGTCCTGGCCCTGCAGGAAGCGGCAGTCCTGGTAGAGGATGTCGTCGACGGCATAGCCGGTCAGGCGTTCGAATGCCGGGTTGGCGTAGATCAGGATGCTGTCGCTGCCTTCCTGTTCGGCGACGACGATGCCGTCGTTGGAGGTTTCGACCATCAGTTGCAGCAGCTTTGCGTCGATCATGTGAGCCTCGGGTAATGGTGGCGTGCGCGCTGGCCGCCATGATGACGCACGAACGCTCGGCGCAAAAGGCGGGGATGGGTTTAGAATGGCGTCCCCGGCCCCTAGACCCCACGTGCCCGATGACCGAAGCGATTTCCCCTGATTTGCTGCCCATGCGCGAAGTGGTGAGCCTGACCGGCATCAACCCGGTGACCCTGCGCGCCTGGGAGCGCCGCCACGGGCTGATCAGCCCCCAGCGCACCGAAGGCGGCCATCGCCTGTACACGCCCGAGGATGTACAGCGCATCCGCGACATCCTGCACTGGACGGGCAGTGGCCTGCCGATCAGCAAGGTCGGCGAGTTGCTGGCCCGTCAGCACGAGCAAGGGGGCCGGGCGGTCGAGCAGGGCAGCGATGCCTTCGACGACTGGCGCGCTGCCGTGCTGCGTGCCACCCAGGCCTTCGATGGGCAGGCGCTCGAAGCGCTGCATGGTCAGGTGTTCACTTTGTTCCCCAAAACCGTCGCGCTGCGCGAAGTGCTGATGCCGGTGTGGCGCCAGTTGGCCGCTGGCACGGCGTTCGGCCAACGCAGCCAATGGCTGTTCCTCGATACCTTCCTGCGCGCCCGGCTGTTGCTGCGCCTGCAACTGAACCAAGCCGCCGCCCCGCGCGTGCTGTTGTGCGCAGTCGGTGGCGTCAGCGAGTTGGAGCTGCTGTGCAGCGCCCTGATGCTGGGTGGGGAACAGCAGCGTGTCGAGGTGCTCGGCAACACCCAGCCGCTGGACGAGCTGCCGCTGCTGTGCGTGGCCATGCGCCCGGCGGCACTGGTGATCAGGGTGCAGGGCCCGATCAGCCCGGCCCTGGCCACGCGGTTGCGCACCCTGCAGATGGAAATCGCCTGCCCGATGGCGTTGCTGGGCGACGGCCTGGCCGAGTTTGCCTCGCTGTTGCAGGGCATCCCGTTGGCGCTGCTGGAGGGGCAGGGCGTCGAGGCCGGGCCCAAGCTTGCGGCCTTGCTCAGGGGCGCACTGGAGCTGTAAAGGCTCAGCCGCTGCGCCACTTCTCCAGCAGTATCGCCACGAACTTTTCCGCCGCAGGCGACAGCGAGGCGCCACGCCGGTACACAAGGCCCAGGGTGCGGGTGACCTCCGGCTCGGTGAGCGGGACGCTGACCAGGGTCGGGTGGTCGGGCCCAGGCATCGCCAGGCTGGGCATTGCCGAAACCCCCAGCCCGGCCTCGACCATCCCCAGGGATGTGGACAGGTGCTGCACCTCGTAGAACCATTTGGGCCTCAGGCTCAGCCCGCTCAAGGCGTGGTCCAGCAGCATGCGGTTGCCGCTCAGGCGGCCAACGCCGATCAGCCGATAGTCGGCCAGTTCCGACCAGGTCACCGCTTTGCGCGATGCCAGTTCATGGTCGCGCCGGCAGGCCAGGACGAACGGCTCCTGCACCAGCGAGACGAACTCGATGTCCGAGTGCTGGCCGCTCATCATGTTGATGCCGAAGTCCGCTTCGCCGCGCAGCACTGCCTCCAGGCCGTCGTTGGCGCTGAGGTCGAGCAGGCGGATGCGGATCTTCGGGTACTGCTGGTTGTACAGGCGGATCACCGAGGGCAGGAAGTAGAAGGCCGCCGTGGGGATGCAGGCGAGGGTGACCTGGCCGCTCTGGCGCTCGGCCAACTCGCGGATGCTCAGGATCGAGTCCTCGAAATCATCGAGCAGGCGGCGTGCCTTGGGCAAAAAATCCCGGCCGACGCTGGTCAGGCTGACGCGCCGGGTGGTGCGTTCGAGCAGCGGCGTGCCCAGGCCCTCTTCGAGCTTCTTGATACGCCTGCTCAGCGCCGGCTGCGACAGGTGCAGCACCTCTGCCGCTTCGTGGAAGCTGCCCAGTTCGGCGATTTTCACGAAAGATCTGATGTCTTGGAGCTCGTATTCCATGGCGACTCTCGGTTTAGTCCTTGATATAGCGATCAGGGCTGCCTTGCAGCCCATCGCCGGCAAGCCGGCTCCCACATGGATCGCGCCAGCTCAGTCAATGCGCTAACCCTGTGGGAGCCGGCTTGCCGGCGATGAGGCCAGTGCCTGCCACACAAAACATGGGTTCCACACGTGATCAACATCCACGTTTGATTGATTTGCCAAACGCAATAATAGCTACGATCTTTGCATTGGATTGATTTATCCATGCCTGTCACTCTTTCGATCACAACATCAATTCAGCCGATTGATCAACAAGAGTCACTAGACATGCAACGAATCCCCTGTGTGCTCATGCGCGGCGGCACCTCCAAAGGCCCCATCTTCCATGCCTGGGATCTGCCCACCAATGTGGTCGAGCGCGATGAAGTGCTGCTGCGCCTGATGGGCTCCGGCCACGAGCTGGAAATCGACGGCATCGGTGGCGGCAGCCCGCAGACCAGCAAGGTGGCGATCGTCAGCCCGTCGCTGCACGCCGACGCCGATGTCGATTACCTGTTCGTCCAGGTGATGGTGGCCCAGCGCCGCGTGGACACCGCGCCCAACTGCGGCAACATGCTCTGCGCCGTGGGCCCGTTCGCCATCGAGCAAGGCCTGGTCAAGGCCGTCGAGGGCAAGACCCTGGTGCGCATCCGCAATCTCAACACCAACACCTTCGTCAATTCCCTGGTCGAGACGCCCAACGGCATCGTCCGTTACGAAGGCCGCACGGCCATCGATGGCGTGCCGGGCACGGCGGCGCCGATCCACCTGACCTTCCTCGACGCGGTCGGCAGCAAGACCGGGCAGCTGTTCCCCACCGGCCAAGCCTGCGATGTGATCGACGGCGTGCCGGTGACCTGCATCGACATGGCCATGCCGATGATGATCGTCGAGGCCAGCCAGCTGGGCCTGGACGGCGGCGAAAGCCCCGCCGAGCTGGATGCCGACAGCCGCCTGCTCAAGCGCCTGGAAGCGCTGCGCCTCAAAGCCGGGCGGGCCATGGGCCTGGGCGATGTCAGCGGCATGGTCATCCCCAAGCCGGTGCTGGTCAGCCCGGCGAAGTTCGGCGGCACGCTGCAGGTGCGCTACTTCATGCCGCACAACTGCCACCGGGCGCTGGCCATCACCGGAGCAATCGGGCTGGCAACTGCCTGCGTCAGCCCCGGCACCGTCACCATGAACCTGCTTGGCGATGCGGCCCAAGGCCTGCAGGAAGTGCGCCTCGAGCACCCCAGCGGCGGCATTGATGTGGCGCTTTCGCGCAGCGGGCCGGACGGCAAGACGATCCAGGCGTCCGTGGTGCGTACCGCCCGCCGGCTGTTCTCAGGTTTCGTCTACGCGCCAACGGCACGGCGGCTGGCTGGCTGAGCCGCTGTACCCACGGACGACACAGCGCATCCGCACAAATCCAACAATGGGTGATGCCTCATGAAACTGGTCAAATCGCTGTACTTCCAGATCCTCTGCGCCGTCCTGCTGGGCGTGGTGGTCGGGCACTTCTGGGCGCAACAGGCTGTGGCCCTGAAACCGCTGGGCGATGCCTTCATCAAGCTGATCAAGATGATGATCGCACCGGTGGTGTTCTGCACCATCGTCACCGGCATCGCCGGCATGAGCGATCGGCGCTCGCTGGGCCGGCTGATGAGCAAGACGCTGTTGCTGTTCCTGGTGCTGACCGTGATCAGCCTGGCGATCGGCCTGGCCGCGGTGCATATCTTCCGCCCGGGCGAGGGCATGAATATCGACCCGTCGACCCTCAGCACCCAAGGGCTGAGCCAGTACACCGACTCGGCGGCCAAGCTGGGTGTGGTCGACTTCTTCATGCACATCATCCCCGACACCTTCATCGGCGCGTTCAACAAAGGCGAAGTATTGCCGGTGCTGTTCCTCGCCGTGCTGTGCGGCTTTGCCCTGTCGGCCATGGGCGAGCGCGGCCAGCCGGTGCTCACGGTGCTGGAGTCGGCCTCGCAGATGGTGTTCAAGATCTTCGGCTACCTGATGCGCTTCGCCCCGGTGGGTGCCTTCGGCGCCCTGGCGTTCACCGTGGGGCAGTACGGCATCAGCTCGCTCGGCGCGCTGGCCAAGCTGGTCATGACCCTGTACATCGCCTGCGCCTTCTTCGTGCTGGTGGTGCTTGGCGGGGTGTGCCGGGCCAATGGCTTCAGCCTGTGGAAGCTGCTGCGCTACCTGCGCGAAGAGTTTCTGGTGGTGCTCGGTACTTCCTCCACCGAGCCGGTGCTGCCGCGCATGCTGCAGAAGCTCGAAGCCCTGGGCTGCAAGAAGGGCGTGGTAGGGCTGGTGCTGCCCACCGGCTATTCGTTCAACCTCGACGGCACGGCCATCTACCTGTCGCTGGCCGCAGTGTTCATCGCCCAGGCCTGCAACATCGACCTGACCCTGGGCCAGACCCTGACCATGCTGGCGATCATGCTGCTGTCGTCCAAGGGCGCGGCGGGGGTCACTGGTAGCGGCTTCGTTGCGCTGGCCTCGACCCTGACCGTGATTCACGACATCCCGCTGGCGGGGCTGGCGCTGCTGATCGGTGTCGACCGCTTCATGTCCGAGGCGCGGGCGCTGACTAGCCTTGCCAGCAACGCGGTAGCCACGGTGGTCATCTCGCTGTCGGAAAACGCCTGTGACCGGCAGACGCTGATGCGCACCCTGGCCGATGGCCCGCAACCCGCCGCCAGCACAGACAGCCTAGCCCACTGGCCGGCCGGTGAGCCACACCGGCACAGCTAGACCGCCCGCTTACAAGCACTGAATGACATAAACTTCCACCCAGCGCCGCGAGGCGCGGGTGGGGCAAGGGCCGTTCGCGCTCGCCGCGGCCACTCCCAATAAAAACAAGAGAATATTCCCATGCTTGCATTGCTTGGCCTGGTCATGGTGGTGACCTTCACCTACCTGATCATGAGCAAACGCCTGTCGCCGATCGTCGCGCTCACCGTAGTGCCCATTGTCTTCGCCGTGATCGGTGGCTTTGCCCCGGACCTTGGCAAGATGATGCTCGACGGCCTGAAAACGGTCGCACCGTCCGCCGCCCTGCTGCTGTTCGCCATCCTGTTCTTCGGCCTGATGATCGATGCTGGGCTGTTCGACCCGTTGATCCGCAAGATCCTCAAACGGGTCAATGGCGACCCGATCAAGATCGCCATGGGCACCGCGTTGCTGTCGCTGCTGGTGGCCCTCGACGGCGACGGCACCACCACCTACATGATCACCTGCGCCGCCATGCTGCCGCTGTACAAGCGCATCGGCATGAACCCTATGATCCTGGCGACCATCGCCATGCTGTCGCTGAGCATCATGAGCGGCCTGAGCCCGTGGGGCGGGCCGGCCACCCGGGCCATCGCCGCCCTGGGCCTGGATGCCAGCGAGTACTTCATCCCGATGCTGCCGACCATGGTCGGCGGCGCTGCCTGGGTAGTGTTCACCGCCTTCCTGCTGGGCCGCGCCGAGCGCAAGCGCATCGGCAACATCAAGCTCGAATCCGGCGGCGGCAACTGCTACATCAAGGCGATCCT
Source organism: Pseudomonas sichuanensis (assembly GCF_024749065.1). NCBI lineage: Bacteria > Pseudomonadati > Pseudomonadota > Gammaproteobacteria > Pseudomonadales > Pseudomonadaceae > Pseudomonas > Pseudomonas sichuanensis. The sequence continues at coordinate 2,534,235 of NZ_CP087185.1, forward strand.
GGAAGACACTCCGCACAAGCGCCCGCGCCTGGCCTACGTCAACCTGGTGCTGGTGATCGCAGTGATGGTCGCGCTGGTGATGGGCCTGATGCATGCGGCGATCCTGTTCATGATCGGCTTCGTCGCGGCCTTGATGATCAACTACCCGCAGCTCGAGCTGCAGAAGGAACGCATCCTCGCTCACTCCGGCAACGCCATGACCGTGGTGCTGCTGGTGTTCGCCGCCGGTATTTTCGCCGGCATCTTCTCCGGCACCAAGATGGTCGATGCGCTGGCGCAGACCCTGGTCGACTGGATCCCTGAAGCATGGGGCCACTGGTTCCCGCTGGTGGTGGCGATCACCAGCATGCCGCTGACCTTCGTGCTGTCCAACGATGCCTACTACTTCGGTGTGGTGCCGATCCTGGCCAACGCGGCCGCCGCCTATGGCATCGACCCGGTGGAGATCGCCCGCGCCTCGGTGCTTGGGCAGCCGGTGCACCTGATGAGCCCGCTGGTGGCGTCCACCTTGCTGTTGGTCGGCATGGTCGACCGCGACATCGGCGAGTTCCAGAAAGCCACGGTGAAGTGGGCGGTGCTGACTTCGCTGGTGATCACCGCGCTGGCCCTGCTGACCGGGGCCCTGTCCTTCTTCGTCTGACCCTCCCTGACGGGTGGCCGAGCGGCCGCCCGGTAACGCGCCAATAACAATAAAAGAGTCCCCGAACATGACACGAGCCCTTCAGCGTGGGGCCGCTTGCGGCCTGCTGTTCTGCACCTTGCCTGCGGCCCAGGCGGCCGGTTTCGTCGATGACGCCAGCCTCAAGCTGCAGCTGCGCAATGTGTACTTCAACGAGAACTTTCGCGACGAGCAGGGCCTGAGTGCCCGCGCCGCCGCCAACGCCAAGAGCGAGCGGGTGGAATGGGCGCAGGGTTTCCTGCTGGACTACCAGTCTGGTTTCACCCAAGGCCCGCTCGGCCTGGGGGTGGATGCCCTGGCACTGGTCGGGGTGAAGCTCGATTCGGGGCGCGGGCGCAGTGGCACCGGCCTGCTGCCGGTGCATGACGATGGCCGCGCGGCGGACGAATTCGCCAGTGCCGGGGTAACCGCCAAGGCCCGGCTGGGCGCCACCGTGGTCAAGCACGGCAGCTTGCTGCCCAAGACCCCGGTGCTGGTCTACAACGATGCTCGCCTGCTGCCGCAGACCTACCAGGGTACCCAGCTGGTCAGCACCGACATCAGCGGCCTGACCCTGAGCGCCGGCCACCTCGACCGCTTCAAGCAGCGCGACTCTTCCGACAGCACCGGGCTGTATGCCGACGGCTACGGCGGTCGCGAATCGGGTGACTTCACCTACGCCGGCGCCGAGTACGCGGTCAGCAAGCAACTGCGCTTGAGCTACTTCCATGGCGAGCTGGAACACTTCTATCGCCAGGACTTCGGTGGGGTCCAGCATGACCTGCCGCTGGCGGGCGGCGTGCTGACCACCGACCTGCGCTATTTCAAGAGCCATGACAGCGGCGCGGCCTACGGTGGCCGCATCGACAACGACATGTTCAGCGGCCAGCTGGCCTACACCCACAGCGGCCACACCCTGGGCGCGGGCTACCAGGTGCTCGATGGCGAGGCAGGGCTGCCTTATGTCAGCGGGGCGACGGTGTATTCGTTCAGCAACGTCGGCATCGGCAAGTTCATCGAGGAAGAAGAGAAAACCTGGATGGCCAGCTATGCCTACAACTTCGCCGCTGCCGGCGTGCCGGGGCTGACGTTCATGACCCGTTACCTGAGCGGCGACAATGGCCGCTCCGGCACGGCGGGCTTGAGCGAGTGGGAACGCGACATGGAGCTGGCGTACGTGGTGCAGTCGGGCAGCTTCAAAGGCCTGGGGGTGAAGCTGCGCAACTATGTGTACCGGGCGGACTTCGCCCGTGGCCGGGACAGCAACCGCATTTACCTGACCTACGACATCGCCCTGTGGTAGCGCATCCTCGGGCTAGGGTTTATACGAGAAGTTCTGTGGGAGCGGGTTTACCCGCGAAGGGCTGCAAAGCAGCCCCATTAGTGGCGATGAAACCTTATCTGACTGGCATCCGGCAGTGGGGGAGGGCTGAACTGGCATTTTCTAATAGCGGGCGATGAGCTTACTTAGCGAGCTTTGGCCTTGCTCTTGTCAGGGACTGGGTCGCCGTTAAGCAGGCGGTGGACGAGGTTGCCGCGCTCATCGTACTGATAGTGGGTGCCGGCGTACTCGCGCAGCAGGTTGTCGGCCGGGCCGAAGGCAAAGGTCTTGACGCCCAGGCGGCTGGTAGTTTGCAGCAACCGCCCCACCGGGTCGTATTGATAGGCCAGATAGGCAATCGCATCGATTGGCTGCGCCTTGACCTCGGTGTGCCATAACGGGTCCTGATCGAACTCATATTCCCGACCGCTTCAGTCCGGCTGGCGCAGCAAGCGGATCGGGTAATTTCGTTGTGCCTGGACCACCGGCGCGAAACTGCCCGGTTCGTACAGGTAGTGCACGGTGCGCCCGGTCTCGCCTTCATCCTGCGGCGGCGAGCTTTCCCTGGCGAGGGTGTCGCCATCCCAGCCGTACAGGGTGTGGGCGCAATCCAGAAAGCCAGAGCCAACATAACTGCAAGGAGGCTTTTCAGAGTGTCTGCGACTGACACAACCCTTCGCCAACTACACAGACATTGCTATTCGCGCTGAGCTTGCTGTGTCGAAGCGGACTAGAGGATCCTGGCAAATTCTTGGCAAGTAATTCTTGTCGCTATTTGAAAAAATTTTAGATCAAGTCTCTGTGCGATAAGTCTTGCTGCAAAGATCACATTTTAGAAAATTTCTTTGTTTCAAGATCAGCCTGCTAGATGGAGGTGTAAGTGAATAACTAAAAATATTGTTCGCAATCCTAAATGGCTAGCACCAATGGTCTTTAATGCGGCCCTGATTCCGACATTCTCTGGAAGTGCGCCGCATCTCAATTGAGTTATGACTCCGCCTTATCATTAGTTGGTTGATCTGATTTCCATCAATGCCTTCTCTAGAATTTTCATGTTCGGCGGGACGCTATCCCTCGCTTTAGACTTTATCCAGCGAAGATAGGGGCTCTTCGCGCCGCTCACCAACTTTCGCCCTTCATCAGTCACTTCACTGATTTTGATGGTCCTTTTGATAAAAGACAATTCATCATTAACCAGGTCGCAGGAGACCAAGCCGTTGTCTTGCAAAAATTTAAATAGATATCGAAAGCCTTCTTCTGTGCGCACTTGCCACTCCGGTATCTCTGAGTACGCACTAACAATCTCATCCACATCCCAAAGAGTATAATCGTCCATTTCAAGGTCTCCTCACAATTTTAGAAACACCAATAACTGGCACTAGATCACCTGTGGTCCGGTCCTCACCCCAGGCTCTGTACTGCGCCGTCCACGCCATCTCACCGTTGTGGTCGGTGAGTTCCATCGGTGTACCGAGGTGATCGCATCGGTACCAGGCAACCGCATCGTATTGATACTGGCGCTTGAGAAGCGTGGACTTGCCGTCATGGCTGCCCAGCAGTTGCTCCTGCAAATGGCCTGCCGGGTCCCACGCCTGGGTCTGCATCAGTTGGTTGCCTTGATGGCGGACCACTCATATCGGATTGGTGATGGCAGCCACACGACAAATGCAATGAGCCAATAGACGGCTCATTGCACGGTTTCCAAAACTCTTTACTGCTTAGCCATTTCCACTAGAGCTTTCTCCAAAAGAGACATGTCAGGTGGGTTTTTTTTCGACCCTTTCCCTCTCAACCATGCGGGAATTTTTTTTCTACACAACTCGTATCCCACTTCAGAAAAATCATTTACTCGATACTCCCTTTCAATTAGTTCTCCGTTCTGATCGAATGGATTCACTAACAAGAGGCCCTTTCGGAAGAAAAAATCGTACTTTGCAACCTGAGCTCTCTTTGCGACTGTTTGGGACTCCAAGTCAGGTACTAGATCCCCATTTTCATCCAACAGCTTGTAAGCAGAAACTAGCTCTCCAGGCGCGCCCCAAACAACATGGTTATTCACTTTCGTCATGGCAACCTCACTACCTCTGACACACCGACAACAGGAATAAGCTTCTTGGTGCTCCTGTCCCTGATATAAGTACCACCTTCACGCCTAATATTTTGCTCTTTCTGTATTTGCTCAGTCTTATCCGCCGTCAAGCTAGTGATCTCGTAAGTTGTGGCCTGACCACTCTCTATCACAGCAGTATCAACACGGCGGCGCTCATCAGTTACAGGATCTCTAACGGAATTGCCTTTTTCATCTCGAAGGTAACACTCGCTCTGAATAGTGGCGTCAGGGTGTTTTTTGGTAATTATCTGATTGAATTGCTGATGACGACGATCCCCATCAACCGCATTTTTTATCCTGGCCAGCCCCCATGGATCAATCCAGTCAACCGGGTTCGGTACATACTTATAAAGGTTTAAACCGCCCCAATAACTGATCGGGTCCTGGCTAACGAACCGCCCAACCCTCGGATCATAGTACCGATAGCGGTTGTAATGCAGCCCCGTCTCGTGATCGTGGTACTGGCCCTGGAATCGAATCGGGTTAGTCATCCCGACCTGCCTGGCCCACTCCGAACGCGCCTCGCGTGCTTCACCCCAAGCCTTGTACTGCGCCGTCCACGCCACCTCACCGTTGTGGTCGGTGAGTTCCATCGGTGTACCGAGGTGATCGCACTGGTACCAAGCAATCAAATCGAACGGCTGCGCCTTGACCTCGGTGTGCCATAACGGGTCCTGATCGAAATCGTATTCCCGGCCGCTCCAGTCCGGCTGGCGCAGCAAGCGGATCGGGTTGTTTCGTTGTGCCTGGACCACCGGCACAAAACTGCCCGGCTCGTACAGGTAGTGCACGGTCCGTCCGGTCTCGCCGTCATCCTGCGGCGGCGAGCTTTCCCAGGCGTGGGTGTCGCCATCCCAGCCATACAGGGTGTAGCCACACCCCAGTTCACGTTGGCGTTTGGCCCGCTGCATCCGGTTCTAGCCGCTGCCCGAACGGGGATCGTCCTGATAGCGTGCACTCGAGTGTTTATGCAGGCGGCGGCCCAGGGCGTCGTAGCTGTAGACCACGCTTAACTTGCTGTCGTCAAAGCGGGTCAGGCGGTCGAACAGGTCCCAGGTCAGGCGCGCCTTGTCGCCGTTATGCAGGCGGTGGACGAGGTTGCCGCGCTCGTCGTACTGATAGTGGGTGCCGGCGTACTCGCGCAGCAGGTTGTCCATCCGCTTGTTGCGGCGGGGGGCGCGTTCCAGCGGGCGGTTGAGCTGCTGGGCGTTGTCGTCCAGCAGGTTGCCGGCCGGGTCGAAGGCAAAGGTCTCGACGCCCAGGCGGCTGGTGGCTTGCAACAGGCGCCCGATCGGGTCGTACCGATAGGTCAGATGGCCACGGCGACTGTCCTGGATATCGGTCAGCTGGCCAACCGCATCGTATTGATACTGGCGCTTGAGCAGTGTGGACTTGCCGTCATGGCTACCCAGCAATTGTTCTTGCAACCGACCTGCCGGGCCCCAAGCATGATGGCGGACCACTTCGCGGTACAGTTCATCGCACTTATAGTTCAGCAGTATCTTGAAGCTGTTGCGCACCTCTTGGCGCACCAAATAAAGGTGCACCACCTCATTCCGGGGCCGAACACGTAGCGACAGTAGCTTCGCGGGCTTATTTTATATATCAGGGCAATAATTTCGGCACGTACCCCGGACTGGCATTTAGAGGTTTCCTAACCCCTGTATTGAAAAACAAATGCCAGTTTTTCCCCGAACTCAATGCCCCGTCCGTCCAGTGATACCTATCATTTACATGCTTCCCATCCCCCGCAGAGCTCATAACACCTTTATGCGCTATTTTCTTGAGCAATTTGTTTGTGATTCTACTAATTTTCTGTTCCGCTTCGGATCTGTCGCCTGCGAGTACTGATGCTCCTATCGCATGTTCATCCTCACCACCATAAACAACCCTGACAAAACCCACCTTATCTTGGCGATTCACTGCACCTTGCCGCACGCCTGCAAAGCCAAAATCTTTTTTATCCCCGATCAGCACCATCATCTGAATAGAGTCTTCAAAGTGTTTCTTGGTTATCGAGGAAATTTCTTCAATCAGAGTAAATGGCTCAGAATAATTGGTCGACATGAACACATCATAGCCGGACTCATTCTTTAGCTGCTCAAGCAAAACCAAGTACTCATCAAAGCTCATGAAGACATTTTTTTCCACAATACACCTCAAGGGCAGGGCTTATTATATGCACGGAACTGTACTTCATCAGAGGCATCCTCTTGGGAGGCCTTAGTTCTTAGATCTTCCATCGCCTTCTGTTCACGCGCTATAGGCGTTTCACCATCTGCTTTTACCTTGCCAACATTCCCGTATACCCTCTTACCATTTTCGTCGACATAAATAATATCGGGGCGCCGTCCATTTTTGTGGCCACCTGGTGTAAAGATTTTTCGTTCACTCAACACCCCTCCACCGGCAATTACCGTACCACCAGAAGCCTGCACCTCTCGCCCCCACGCCGCAATTACCTGGTTATGCGGCCCCTCACCATTAGTTTTCGGCCCCCGCTTCGCCAACCCAAGCGGGTCTATCCAGTCAATAGGGTTCGGCGTATACGCAAAGAGGTTCAACCCACCAAAGTAGCTGATCGGATCTTGGTTGATGAACCGCCCAGCCTTCGGATCATAGTATCTATAACGGTTGTAATGCAGCCCGGTCTCGTGATCGTGGTACTGCCCCTGGAAGCGAATCGGGTTGCTCAGGCCAATCTGCCTGGCCCACTCCGAACGCGCCTCGCGTACTTCACCCCAAGCCTTGTATTGTCCGGCCCACGCCACCTCACCGTTGTGATCGGTTAGCTCCATCGGCGTGCCCAGGTGATCGCACTGATACCAGGCAATCGCCTCGAATGGCTGCGCCTTGACCTCGGTGTGCCACAACGGATCCTGATCGAAATCGTATTCCCGGCCGCACCAGTCGGGCTGGCGCAGCAAGCGGATCGGGGTATTTCGTTGTGCCTGGACCACCGGCACGAAACTGCCCGGCTCGTACAGGTAGTGCACGGTGCGCCCGGTCTCGCCTTCGTCTTGCGGCGGCGAGCTCTCCCAGGCGAGGGTGTCGCCATCCCAACCATACAGGGTGTAGCCACACCCCAGTTCACGCTGGCGTTTGGCCCGCTGCATCCGGTTCCAGCCGCTGCCCGAACGGGGATCGTCCTGATAGCGTGCGCTCGAGTGTTTATGCAGGCGGCGGCCCAGGGCGTCGTAGCTGTAGACCACGCTGAGCTTGCTGTCGTCAAAGCGAGTCAGGCGGTCGAACAGGTCCCAGGTCAGGCGCGCCTTGTCGCCGTTATGCAGGCGGTGGACGAGGTTGCCGCGCTCGTCGTACTGATAGTGGGTACCGGCGTACTCGCGCAGCAGGTTGTCCATCCGCTTGTTGCGGCGCGGGTCGCTTTCCAGCGGGCGGTTGAGCTGCTGGGCGTTGTCGTCCAGCAGGTTGCCGGCCGGGTCGAAGGCAAAGGTCTCGACGCCCAGGCGGCTGGCAGCTTGCAGCAACCGTCCCACCGGATCGTATTGATAGGCCAGATGGCCACGGCGGGTGTCGTGGATATCGGTCAGTTGGCCGACTGCATCGTATTGATACTGGCGCTTGAGCAGAGTGGACTTGCCGTCATGGCTGCCCAGCAGTTGTTCCTGTAAACGGCCTGCCGGGTCCCAGGCCTGGGTCTGCATCAACTGGTTGCCTTGATGGCGGACCACTTCGCGGTGCAGGTCGTCACGCTCGTAGGCCAACAGTTCGTGCTGGTCGAGGGTCATGCCCAACACATGGCCGCTGCCGTAGGTGAGCACGCTGACCTTGTGCCCGTCCGGGCGAATCGTCGAAACACGATGATTGAGGGCGTCGTACGCGTGCTGCCACACCGCGACCATCGGCACGTCAGTCTTGAAGTAGTACTGGTGCTCGCGGGTCAGGTTGCCGGCTTCATCAAAGAACCACTGCAGCTTGCTGTCGGCGTTGACGGCCTGGACCAGCTTGCCGTTACCGTCGTAGGCAAAGGTTTCTTCCTGGCGCTGGTCGCCCAGGCTCGCCACCCGCGAGGCCAGGCGCCCCACGGCATCGAAGGTGATATCGATCCGGCGTTGGCCGACCTGCGTGCTGGCCAGCCGGCCGCTGTCCGGGTCGTACCGGTAGCGCGTCACCAGGCCATCGAAGCCCTTTTCTTCCAGCAAACGACCCACCGGGTCGTGGAGGAAGGTGGCCTTGCTCTCGTTCTCGTTCTCCAGCCCGATCAAGCGGCCCAGCTTGTCCCAGCGGTAACGCACCGTGTGCTCGGCAGCATCCACGCGTTCAGCAAGCAGCCCCGCCGTGTTGTAAGACCAAGTGGTGCAGCGGTCCAGGGCATCGGCGTGGGCCAGCAGGCGGCCTTCGGCATCACGTTCGAAGCGCTCTTCGGTGTTGTCCGGATGAATGACTTTCGCCAGCTGGCCGGCGTTGTATTCATAGGCGGTCTTGCTGCCGGCGGCATCGGTGAACAGCGCTAGGCGGCCGAGATCGTCGTATGCCCACTGGCTGGTCTTGCCTGAGCAGTCGGTGAACTCGACCAACTGATCGGCTGCGTTGTAAGCCAGCTTCTTTTCGTTGCCCGCTGCATCCTTGATTGCCTTGATCAGGCCCGAGGGCGTGTAGGTGTATTCGGTCCTGTTGCCCAGCGGGTCAGTGGCTTCAATCAGGTTGCCCTTGAGATCGTAACCACGCAGCCACAGGCCACCTTCGGCATCGCGGATCTTGATCGGATGGCGACGGTCGTCATAGGCAATGTGGACCTTGCTATGGTCGGCACGGATATGGCGGATGACGCTGCCTTGATCATCGTAGTCGTAGCGGTCTTCGCTGCCGTCCGGGTGAACATGACGCACGAGTTTTTTGCGGTCATCGCGGAACAACCACTCCGAGCGCTCGTCGGGGTAGCGGATGCGATAAAGATGCCCCTGGATGTCGTAGTAGTACCAAGTCTCCTGGCCGTGGGCGTCGGTGACGTAGGTAAGGCGAATGTTCTCGTCCCACTCGAGCTTCGTGTCGAAGCTGCCATCGTCAGCCCATTCACGGAAGGCCTTGGCATCGAAGGCACTGCCATCCCATTGCAGGTTCATGCCGCGACCGGTGCGGTCGGTGTAGCGGGTCACCAAATGGTGCTGGTACTGGTAGTGCCAGGCCGCGCCGTTCTCGTCCTGGGCGGCAGTCAGATCGCCTTGGTCATCGTAGTGGTAGGCGCACAACTGACGCAGCGGCTGGCCGTCGCGCATTTCCCACAGGCCGGTGATATGGCCGCGTTCGTCGATCAGGGTGCCGAGGTGGCGCAGCACATCCTGCGCGTCGCCCTGGAAGGTGATGATGTCGGACAGCACCGGGCGGCCTTCGTGGCGATGCTCGTAGTGCAGCATGCAGCCGGCGTCGTTCCCCAGCAGGATCTTGCGCAGGTAATAGCGATCGCCCACGCGCAGGTAATACTCCTTGCGCACGAAACCACGGCAGATCACCAGCTCCTCTTCGCTGCTGCGCACCAGCAGCAGGTCTTCGATGGCGTTGAACAGCGCCTTGCCGACCTTGGGCAGGTCGAAGGCATGGCTGCGAGCGTCGTGGTCATGGAACACCAGGCCCTTGCCCACCACGTCGATTCGGGTAGTGAATTCGGTGACCCAGCGCGCCCCGAGGCTGCCCTGGTCATATTCGGCCAGGCGCGAGTGATAGGTCCGCTGCCATTCGATGGGGAAGGGGCCAGGCAAACTGAAATCGGTATGCAGGATGAACTCGGAACCCAGCGAGAAACTGATGCTATGGCCGGTACGGGCCTTCGGCTCGGGTGGGCAAGGGGGACGCTTGGGGCTCGGCGTCTGCTCAGCCGGTGCCTGCCTGCCACTGACCGCCAACTGCCCCTTGCTTTGCTCGCGCTCCACCTGGGTCACGGTATCCGGCTTGACCACCCCCGGCTGGCCGTTCCTGTTGCGCTTGCGAAAGCCCTTTACCGCGCCGTCCAACACGTTGAGCATCCAGCCGATGCTCATCTGCGTGCCAGGGTCGGCCAGCTTGTTCAACTGCTGGGTCATCTCCGGGCCCAGGGCGCGCAACTGGCCGGTGTTGGCCAGCACCTTGGTCTTGATTTCGTCCGGCAGCAGCTTGCTCGTCGCGCTGTTGGCCAGGCCCTTGCCGGCAGCCTTGTAGGCGCTGTGTACCGCACCGAAGAAATTGCTGATCGCCGTCTTGGGGTCGTAGAGCAACTGATCGCTCGCCGCCGCCATCTGCTGGCTCGCCGCCGCTTTGTCGCCTTTGGCATCAAGCTGGCCGAGCACCACCTTCTCCAGGCCATCGGCGATCTCGCCGGTCACCTTGGTGCCGAGCGCACCGGCGTCGGCGAGGATCTCGGCAATCTTCGGTTGGGCCTGTTTGACGAAGTCGTCGATGGTGCCGGCGATGGTGGCGTTGAGGTGCCCGCTCAATACCGTGATCAGCGAATCGCCCAGCAGCATCTTGGCGCTGTTGCGCAGCTCCTGGCGCACCAGGAACAGCGTTGGCCGCAGGCTCATGCGCGCCGCGGCCATGGTCGGCGGCGTCGGCAGCACGCCGATCAGGTTGATGCCCAGGCTCACCCAGTCGAGCAACTGGCGGTTCTTGCTCTTGACCAGGGTCACCACGTCGCCCAGGGCGTCGACCAGGGCCATGATGTTGCCGACCACCGGCAGGGCGCCGGCCACGGACTTGATCCGTTCAAGGGTGACGTAGCCGCCACTGACCGATTGCAGCCAGGCGTCAAAGGCGGCGGCGCCACGGCCGACGTCCTTGACATCAATGGTGTTGAGCGGGGCGACGGCGACCTGCGGTTCGCGCTGCTTGGTTTCGCCGCTCATGCCAGCGCCTCGCTGCCCAGCGGGCGCTTGGCCTGTTTTCCAGGGGTGACGGCCATCTTGGCGCGTGTTGCCATGTGCAGCTCTCCATGCGTGAACGCGGTCGCCCGGCGGGATCCAGCCAGGTCGAAACGGGGCTGGAAAAGATACCGAGGCGGTTCACAGGGAGGGCGTCAGGTATTTCTTGAAGAGTTGAGGGACGATTCCTGCGTGGCGGCTGGATAATTCCTACAAGCAGCAGAGGCAGATAAATGGCCTCTGATCATCAATGGGCCAGCAGAAAATGGTCAGCCCAACCCAGGCTGATGCATGCAGGCGTTCAGGTCTTCAAGAAACGCCTGCAGGATCGGCGGTGGCGATACCCCGCGGCGGGTGATGACGTCGAACGGCGAGGTCAGGTCCAGGCTGCTGGGCTCGGCGAAGTGCACCGGCAAGAAGCCGATGTAGGCGCCGGAAATGATCAGGATCGCCGCCGCCTCGATGTTCTCCACGGTAGCGGCGGCCTTGCTCACGCCCAGTTGCTCCAGGTCGTACTGCTGCATGTAGCCGCGCACGACGATATGGCAGCCGCGCACTTCTTCCAGCAGGCGGCCATTGCTTGCCTTGCTCCCATACAACGGGTGGCGCCGGCCGCAGTACAAGCCCAGGGCTTCGTCATACAGCGGCAGGTAGGACAGCCCCGGCACCCGCAGGGGGAAATGGCCGATGGCCAGGTGCAGACGGCTGTCCAGCACCCGCTCTTCCAGCTCCGCCGGGGCGCCGATGTAGATGTGCAGGTGGGCATCGTGCCCGCGCGAGACGAAGCGCTGGGTGGTGCTCGAGGTGATGCAGCGCTTGCGCGAGCACCAGGTCGACATGCTGACCCTGGGGCATTACCTGCAACCGTCGCGCAGCCACCTGCCGGTGCAGCGTTTCGTGCACCGGACACCTTCGCCTGGTTTGCCGAGCAGGCCGTGGCGATGGGCTTCAGGAACGTGGCGTCGGGGCCGCTGGTGCGCTCGTCCTACCATGCCGAGCAACAGGCGGCGCAGGCGGTGGGGTAGATCCCGCGCTGCATGGGCCGGCCGACACTGTCGGCCGGCCTGCGCGCTCAGCCCCGCAACATGTGCACTGCCAGGCCCGCCAAGGCACAGGCGAGCAACACTTGAATCACCCCACGGCGCCAGCGGAACAATGCCAGCGCCGCGCCCGCGGCAATCAGCGCCGAAGGCCAGTCGAATGCCCCAGCGAAGCCGTTGGGCCACAGCACGTGGTAACCGAAGAACAGCGCCAGGTTGAGGATCACGCCTACGACGGCAGCCGTGATCGCGGTCAACGGCGCCGTGAACCTCATTTCGTCGTGGGTGGATTCCACCAATGGGCCGCCGGCAAGGATGAACAGGAACGACGGCAGGAAGGTGAACCAGGTGACCAAACTCGCCGCGACCGCCCCGGCAAGCAACGGATGCTCGGCACCGAACATCGGTTGCAGGTAGCCACCGACGAAGCCGACGAATGCCACCACCATGATCAGAGGCCCTGGCGTGGTTTCCCCCAACGCCAGGCCGTCGATCATCTGCGTGGGCGACAGCCAGCCGTAATGGCCGACTGCCCCCTGGTACACGTAGGGCAACACCGCGTAGGCACCGCCGAAGGTCAACAGGGCGGCCTTGGTAAAGAACCAGCCCATTTGCGTCAGGGTGCCGCCCCAGCCGAATGCCAGGGTCAGCAGCCCCATGGGCAGCAGCCATAGCGCGGCGCCGATCACCACCAGGCGCAGCAGGTGTCGCCAACGAAAGCGCGCATGTTCGGGTGGGGGCGTATCGTCATCGATCAGCGCCGGCCCGTAGTGCTGGCGGGCGGCGCCATGGCCGCCACCGATGACGAAGGTGCCGGGCGCCAGTCGCCCGCCCGCATAGCCGACGATAGCGGCCACCAGCACGATCAGCGGGAACGGCACATTCAGGGCGAAAATGGCCACGAACGACGCGCCGGCGATGGCCCACAACCAGCCGTTCTTCAGCGCGCGCGAGCCGATGCGGTGGGCCGCATGCAACACGATCGCGGTCACCGCAGGCTTGATGCCGTAAAAGATGCCGGCCACCACCGGCACTTCGCCAAAGGCCAGGTAAACCCACGACAAGCCGATCAGGATGAACAGCGACGGCAGCACGAACAGGGCGCCGGCAATCACGCCGCCCCAGGCGCGGTGCATCAGCCAGCCGATGTAGGTGGCCAACTGCTGGGCCTCGGGGCCGGGCAGCAACATGCAGTAGTTAAGTGCGTGCAGGAAGCGTTTTTCACTGATCCAGCGTCGGCGCTCCACCAGTTCCTGGTGCATGATCGCGATCTGCCCGGCGGGCCCGCCAAAGCTGATGAAGCCCAGTTTGAGCCAGAAGCGCAGGGCTTCGGCCAGGCTTATCGGTTGCCTGGCCGCCCGTGGTTGTTCGCTGACCGGGGTGCTGCCTTCACTCATTGTCGATGCCCTCGTGTGGCAAAACCGTCAGCAGGAGTCACCCACCTTCGGCTGCCGAGCGGCGCCGCAGTCGGTGGGGTTGCGCAGGACATTAATCGATATTCGCTCGAAGTCGAAAGCCTGGTTTCGCTGCCCGACCCACATCCCAGCAGCACCGGCCGCTGCGATTGGCCTGGGGGCGCGGATACCGTGCTTTTTTACGCTCTTTTTACGGCCGGCCAGATCGCTTGCAAGGATACTGGCCGCCTCTGCTGCCCGGTCCGCAGGGCCTCAGGCAGGTAGCCGGGGGCGGAGCGGGCGCCACGCGAGGTCGTCATGCACAGGGAGGGCAGGCGCTTTCCACCCGCCAGCCCAGAGACGTCATCCGTGAGCCAGAGCGTTACCGCTGCAACCCCAACCCTCCCCGGCAAGTCCACCGCTATCGGCACCCTCGTTGCCGCGGTCGGCGTGGTGTATGGCGACATCGGCACCAGCCCGCTGTACACCCTCAAGGAAGTCTTCGCCGGCCACTACGGCGTCCAGGCCAATACCGTCGGCGTGCTCGGCGTATTGTCGCTGGTGTTCTGGTCGTTGATCTGGGTGGTGTCGCTCAAGTACGTGCTGTTCATTCTGCGCGCCAGCAACCAGGGCGAAGGCGGCATCATGGCCCTGACCGCACTGGCGCACCGGGCCGCGGCGCCCTATGCGCGCCTGGGCAAGGGGCTGGTGCTGCTGGGGCTGTTCGGCGCCGCCTTGTTCTACGGCGACAGCATGATCACCCCGGCGATATCGGTGCTCTCGGCGGTGGAAGGCCTGCAACTGGCCTTCGACGGCATCGAGCACTGGGTGGTGCCGTTGTCGGTGGTGGTGCTGGTGGCGCTGTTCGTCATCCAGAAGCACGGCACCGCGCGCATCGGCATCCTGTTCGGGCCAATCATGGTGCTGTGGTTCGTCGTGCTCGGGGCGCTTGGCGTGCATGGCATCGCCCAGCGCCCCGAGGTGCTGCAGGCGCTCAATCCGGCCTGGGCGGTGCAGTTCTTCGTCGCCCACCCTGGCATGGGCGTGGCCATCCTCGGCGCCGTGGTGCTGGCGTTGACCGGCGCCGAAGCGCTGTATGCCGACATGGGGCACTTCGGCCGCAAGCCCATCGCCAGGGCCTGGTTCCTGCTGGTGCTGCCGGGCCTGGTGCTCAACTACTTCGGCCAGGGCGCGTTGATCCTCGGCAACCCGGACGCGGTGCGCAACCCGTTCTATCTGCTCGCCCCCGAGTGGGCCCTGCTGCCCATGGTCGGGCTCGCCACGCTGGCCACCATCATTGCCTCCCAGGCGGTGATTTCCGGCGCCTTCTCCCTGACCCGCCAGGCCATTCAGCTCGGTTATGTGCCGCGCATGTTCATCCAGCACACCTCCAGCGAAGAGCAGGGGCAGATCTACATCGGCATGGTCAACTGGGCGTTGATGGTCGGCGTGGTACTGCTGGTGGTGGGCTTCGAGTCGTCCAGTGCACTGGCCGCCGCCTATGGCGTAGCGGTGACCGGCACCATGCTGATCACCACCTTGCTGGCCTCGGCGGTGGTGCTGTTGCTGTGGAAGACGCCACGCTGGTTGGCGATCCCGCTGTTGCTGGGCTTCCTGCTGGTAGACAGCCTGTACTTTGCCGCCAACGCCCCGAAGATCTTGCAGGGCGGTGCGTTCCCGGTGATCGCCGGGGTTGCCCTGTTCGTGCTGATGACCACCTGGAAGCGCGGGCGCCGGCTGATCGTCGAGCGCCTTGACGAAGGCGCGCTGCCGCTCGACCTGTTCATCGCCAGCCTGCAGTACCAGCCACCCCACCGGGTCACGGGCACGGCGGTGTTCCTCAGCGCCAGGCCCGAAGCGGTGCCGCACGCGCTGTTGCACAACCTGTTGCACAACCAGGTCTTGCACGAGCAGGTGGTGCTGCTGACGGTGGTGTTCGAGGACGAACCGCGGGTCAGCGTGGGCAAGCGTTTCGAGGTCGAAGCCTTCGGTGAGGGCTTCTTCCGCGTAAGCCTGCATTTCGGTTTCATGGAAGAGCCCAACGTGCCGCTGGCCCTGAGCCGCTGCCAGCGCGACGATCTGGAGTTCGCCGCCATGCGCACCACCTATTTCCTCAGCCGGGAAACCGTCATCGCCAGCAAGCGCATGGGCATGGCCAGGTGGCGTGAACACCTGTTCGCGTTCCTGCTCAAGAATGCCAACAGCAACCTCAAGTACTTCCAGTTGCCGCTGAACCGGGTGATCGAGCTCGGCACCCAGGTCGAGATGTAAGCACATCGGGCCCTGTTCAGTGCCCGACCAACTCCCCCAGCAACCGTTGCTTGAAGCCCTGCAGCAGCGCACTGTCGCGCTGCCGTGGGTGCGGCAGGTCGATGCGCAGGTCCTCGCGGATGCGCCCCGGGTGGGCATCCAGCACGATCACCCGGTCGCCCAGGTACAGCGCCTCCTCGATGTCGTGGGTGACCATGATCACCGTGCAGCGCTCCTGTACCCAGATCCGTTGCAGCTCCTGTTGCAGCCGCACCCGGGTCAGGGCATCGAGGGCGCCGAGGGGCTCGTCGAGCAGCAGCACCTTGGGCTTGTTCACCAGTGCCCGGGCAATCGCGGCACGTTGGGCCATGCCACCGGAGAGCTGGTGCGGGTAGGCGCTCTCAAAGCCGGTGAGGCCCACCAGGTCGATGTGCTCGGCCACCAGGCGGTTTTTTTCGGTGACGGGCAGGGCGTGGTTCTTCAGGGCCAGGGCGATGTTCTGCTGCAAGGTCATCCACGGGAACAAGCGATGGTCCTGGAACACGATGCCGCGCTCCAGGCCCGGGCCGCGCACCGGCTGCTGGTCGAGCAGGATCTGCCCTTGATAGTCCTGGTCGAGGCCGACGACCAGCCGCAGCAGGGTGGACTTGCCGCAGCCACTGGCGCCGAGAATGCTGACGAACTCGCCGGGGCGGATGTCCAGGTCGATGCTTTCAAGCACCGGCACCTGTTTACCCTTGAGCGGGTAGCACTTGCTCAGGCCGCGGATGGACAGCGCGCCGGTGGCGGTGCTGGGGTCAAGCTTGGGAGCGATGGCGTTCATGGTCGGGCCTTTCAAGGGGTCGGGTGGCCGCGCAGCAGGCGGCGGGCGAGGAGGGTGCAGAGCCAGGACATCACATAGCCGCACAGGCCGATGCACAGCACGCAGACCAGGATGATCTCCATGCGCGCGCCGGCCTCGGCGTTCATCATCAGGCTGCCCAGGCCGGCGCCGGAGGCCAGGAACAGCTCGCTGCCCACCGCCGTCACCCAGGCGAAGGCCAGGGCCTGCAACACGCCGGCGGCAATGCCCGGCAAGGCGGCCGGCAGCAGGATCAGGCGCAGCTGCTGGCTGCGGCTGAGCATCAGCACCCGGGCCGCCTCGCGGTGCTGGCCCTCGACCTGACGCAGGCTTTCGAAGGTGTTGAGCACCATCGGGTACAACGCCGCGAGGCTGACGATCAGCAGCTTGGCGCTTTCACCGTTGCCCAGCCACAGGGCGATCAACGGGATCCAGCCAAGCATCGGCACCTGGCGCAGGGCGTGGAACAAGGGTGCGATCAGGCGGTTGGCCAGGCCGGACAGCGCCATCAGCGCACCCAGTGCGGTGCCGGCGACGATGCCCACGGCCAGGCCTATGCAGGTGCGCAGCAGGCTCGCCCACAGGTTGACCAGCAGTTCGCCATTGCCCAGCAGTTCGGCCAGGGCCGCGCCCACCTGGGCCAGGGGTACGAAAGCGTAGGCGCCGGCAGTGCTCTGGCGCGAGGCATATTCCCAGGCGGCCAGCAGCAGTAACGGCAGCAGCAGGCCACGCAGTGCGTTCAGTTTCATCAACAGCTCCTTAGCGGCTTTGCCAGCCGGACAAGCGTCGTTCGACCCGGCGCAGGCCGACATCCAGGGTGAAACCGATCACCCCGGTGACCACCACCCCGACCATCACCACATCGATGCGCAGCATCTGCCGGCCCATCTCGATCATCTGCCCCAGGCCGCTGTCGGCGGCCAGCAACTCGCAGGCCACCAGCACCACCCAGGCGCGGGTCAGGGCAATGCGCAGGCCGGTGACGATGCCCGGCGTGGCGGCGGGCAGGGCCACGCTCAGCAGCAGGCTGTACCAGGGCAGGCGATACACCCGGGCCACTTCCAGGTAGCGTTGGGGGATGTGGCGCACCGCCTCGGCGGTGGCCAGGGCCACCGGGAAGAACACGGTCAGGGCGACAATCGCGACCTTGAACAGCTCTTCGATGCCGAACAGCAGCACGAACATCGGGATCAGCGCCAGGCTGGGGAGCTGGCGCAGGGTATGGAACAGCGGCGCGCAATAGGCCTCGACCCGCGCTGACAATGCCAGCGCCAGGCCGAAGCCCAGGCCCGCCGCGCTGCCAAAGGCGAAGCCCTGGGCCAGGCGCAGCAGGCTGAACGCCAGGTGTTCGGGCAGCTCACCACTGGCGCACAGTTCAATGAAGGTCTGCCAGACCGCTGCCGGCGCGATCAGCAGGTTGGCCGGGAACAGCCCGGCGCTGGCTGCCCAGTGCCAGGCCAGCAACAGCAACAGCGGTGAAGCCAGGCCGTTCAGGCGGTAGCCGATACGCTTCATGCCACCACCTCCTGTACCTGCTGGCGTGGCTGCCGGCAGCACCAGGCCACCAGCAGCAACAGCGGGATCCAGCACAGGAACAGGTTGGCCAGGCCGGTGAAGTGGCTGATCGCGCCACCCAGCAGGGCGCCGCCGAAGCTGCCGGCCATCGATGCCAGGTTGAACAGGCCGGAGAGCTTGCTGCTGTCCTCGCGGCGCTGGCTCAGGCGAGCCATGTTGACCAGGTGCACCGTCGCCGTGGCCAGGCTCACCAGCACCGCCGCCAGCACCAGCCAGCCGTAGCCATGGCCCAGGCCGCACACCAGCAGGGCGGTGATCGCCAGCGCCAGGCCCAGGGCATAGGCGCGGCCCGGGCTGGTCGAGCGCAACACCCGGCCGAGGCCGAACAGGGCAAGCACCGCGAACAGCGCTTCGATCATCACCAGGCTCACCGCATGGCCCTGAGGCACGCCGCCTTCCAGAGCCAGGAGGATGATGAAGGTGGTGAACAGGCTGGTGGTGGCGCTGTTGCTCAGCTCCACGGTGCAGCTCTGGCGGATGCTGCGCTCGCCCAGCAGCTGGCGAACCTGGGCCAGCATGCCGCTGGCCGGGGCCGTGCCGCTTGGGCTGGCGTCGCCGGCGCCCTCCCAGAAACGCAGGCTGTACAGCGCCATGCCGGCGAAGCTGGCGGCAATCAGCATGAAGGCCAGGGAGAACGCGCCGCGCTCGCTGAAGGCGTTGCCCAGCAGCGGGCCGAGCAGGCCCAGGCCCAGGGTCAGGGCGCCGCGATACCAGCCGGCCTTGTCGGTGCCCAGGTGCTTGAGCTGGCGCAGGAAGCTGCCGTTCATGGCGACGATGCGAAACGGGATGAACAAGCCGATCAGCAGCTGCCCCAGGGCCAGCCACCACCAGGCGGCATACAGCGGGATCGCCAGGTTGACCAGCATCGGCCCGAGGCTGGACAGGGCGTACACCTGGCGCGCGCCGAAACGGGCGATGACGAAGCCGGCAGGCAGGGTCAGGAACAGCATGCCCAGGGCCTCCATCGCCGCGATGACGCCGATCTGCCAGGCGTCGGCGCCCAGCGCCAGGGCGTACAGGGTGATGACGATCTTGGCCATGCCCACGGTGGCGCCGCTGACCAGCGCCAGCAGCAGGAAGCGCGGCAGAAAACCGCTTGCAGGGTGACTCATTGCAGCCAGCGCCCCAGCTCCGGCGTGCCCCAGGGCAGGCGCTGTTGCAGGTGCGCGGTAACCCGTAGCAGGCGGTCCTCGGCGTACCACGGGCCAACCAGCTGCACCCCCAGCGGCCAGCCCTCGCGGCTGAGCCCGGCGGGCAGGCTCAGGGCCGGGTGGCCGCTGAGGTTGAACGGGTGCAGGTAGTGAATCCAGTCGAAGTCGCCGTCCGTGCCGTCGGCGGCCAGTGGCGGCGCCGACAGGGCCGGCGTGAGCAGCACGTCGACCTCTGCGAACAGCCCCTGGATACGCCGCAGCAGGCGGGTCCGGGCGAACTGCGCGTGCTGCAGTTCGTCGGCGCTCAGCTGCGGCAGGCGGGCGTCCAGCCAGCCGCGAAAGCCTGGGTCCAGCTGATCGGCCTGGGCCGGGTAGCGCTCGCCGAGGAAGCGGCGCTTGAGGGCCAGCACCGTGGGCTCGAAGGCAGCGCCGCTATCGCTCAGGTCCAGGCGATGCTGCGCCACCGTGGCGCCGGCCTCGCGCAGGGCGTTGGCCACGCGCTCGCCGGCCTGCAGCACCTGGGCATCGGCCGGGCCTTTGCCGACCTCCGGCAACCAGGCGACCCGCAGGCCGCGCAGGTCGCCGTCGGCCCGGGCGGCGTCGTGCAGTGCCCGCCGGGGAACGCGCAACGACCAAGGGTCCCTTGGGTCGGGGCCGATCAATACCTCCAGTGCCAGTGCGGCATCCGCCACGCTGCGGGTCAGGGTGCCCTGATGGCCAAGGGCGTTGAACAGGTCCAGGGCATGCACCTGGGGAATCGCCCCGAGGGTCGGCTTGATGCCGAGCACGCCGCAGCAGCTGGCGGGGATGCGCACGGAGCCGGCAATGTCGGTACCCACGGCAATCGCCCCGGCGCCCACCGCCACCGCTGCCGCCGCGCCACCGCTGGAGCCGCCGCTGGTGCGGCTGGGGTCCCAGGGGTTGCGGGTGATGCCGAACAGGCGGCTGTCGGTGCTGGCCTTGGCGCCGAACTCCGGCATGGTGGTGGTGCCCAGCAGGATGCCCCCGGCGTTGCGCAGGCGCTGCACGCTGGGGTCGTCGGCGCTGGCGACGTGGTCGCGGTAGAGCGCCGAGCCGAAGGTCTGTGGCGCGCCGGCCACCGGGATCTGCTCCTTGACCGTGAACGGCACGCCCAGCAGCACCGGCAGCTCACCGCCGGCGCGGTAGCGGCGCTCGGCCTCCAAGGCCGAGGCCCGGGCGCGTTCGCGGTCCTGCCAGGTGAACAGGCGCAGGTGCGGGTCGATGGCGTCGATGCGGGCGAAACTCTGGTCGATCAGCTCGACCGGTGACAGCGCACCACTGCGCAAAAGGCTGACCTGTTCGGCGACGGGCAGCAGGGTCGGGTCAGGCATCGAAAGGCTCCAGGTCGGGGTGGCGGTCGGTGAGCGCGAGCAGGGCTTCCAGTTCGGCCGCCACTTTCAGCAGCGGGCCGTCGGCGTACCAGGGCGCGACCAGTTGCAGGCCCACCGGCAGGCCATCGGCGCTGAAACCGGCGGGCAGGCTCAAGGCCGGGTGGCCGCTGAGGTTGAACGGGTACAGGTAGTCGATGTAATGGCGCGCCTGTTGCGCGCCTTCGCTGTTGCCGGCCAGGCCCGCTTCGGCGGCGATGGGCGGCCGGGTCAGGGTAGGGCTGGCGAGGAAGTCGAAGTCTGCGAACAGCGCCTGGACCCGGCCGAACACCCGGTTGCGCGCTTCGCCGGCGTCGCCCAGGGCTTGCCAGTCGATGTCGGCGCTGCGCTCCAGGCGCTGGCGGTACACCGGGTCGAACAGCGCGGCGTCTGCGGCCAGGCGCGGGGCGTAGCGGGCGTGGTGCTGGCTGGAAACCAGAATGCCGAAGCGCTCGGCATCGCCGTGCAGGTCGAAGTCGATGCGGGTGACCTGGGCGCCGAGGGCACGCAACCGCTCCAGAGCCTGCAGGCCAATGGCGATGACCTGCGGATCGACGTCCGGGATGGGCAGGTCGAGCCAGGCGATGCGCACCCCATCCAGGCGCCCGTCGGGTTGCGCCTGGCGGGCATAGTCCTGGCTCACAAGGCCCAGCGACCATGGATCGCGCGGGTCGGCGCCGGCCAGCAGCTCCAGGGCCAGGGCGTTGTCGGCGACCGTGCGGGTCAGCGGCCCGATGTGGGCCAGCTGGGCGAAGCCATCGACGGCTTCCACCACCGGGATCACCCCGAGGGTGGGTTTAAGCCCGACCAGGTGGCAGCAGGACGCCGGGATGCGCACCGAGCCCGCCACGTCGGTGCCCAGCGCCAGCGGGCCGATGCCGGCCGCCACCGCGCCGGCCGAACCGCCGCTGGAGCCGCCCGGGGTGCGCGTGGGGTCCCAAGGGTTGCGGCTGACGCCATGCAGGGGGCTGTCGGTGGTGGCCTTGGTGCCGAACTCCGGCATGGTGGTGATACCGACCACGATCGCCCCCGCAGCGCGCAGGCGCTGGACGGCGACGTTGTCTTCGCCGGCGTGATGGTCTTGGTACAGCCGCGAACCGAAGGTCTGCGGCGCACCCGCCACACCGAGGTTGTCCTTGATCGACACCGGCACCCCGTGCAGCGGGCCGACGCTACGGCCCTCGCGGTAGTCGGCGGTGGCCTGGCGGGCCTGGGCCAGGGCGTGCTCGCGGTCGAGCCAGGTGAACAGGCGCAGCGTCGGGTCGAGCCGGTCGATGCGGGCGAACACCTGCTCGATCACCGCCAGCGGCGACAGTTCAAGCTGGCGATAGGCCCGGGTCAGCCCGGCGATATCCAGGTACAGGGCGCTCATCAGCGGTCTCCCGAGTCGGTGGTGGCATGGCTGCCGCGGGTCCAGAAAATCACCCGCCGCTCAAGCCAGCGCACCAGTTGCGAACCGGCCACCCCGAGCAGGGCGAGCAGCAGCACGGCGGCGAACATCAGCGGCATGTTCATGTTTACCGAGGCGGCCTGGACCAGAAAGCCAAGGCCGCCTTGGGCGGCGAGGAACTCGGCCACCACCGCACCGATCAGCGCCAGCGACACGGCGATCTGCAGGCCGGCGAAGATGTCGCCGGCGGCGGCCGGCAGCTTGACGTGGAAGAACAGGTAGCTGCGCGAAGCGGAGAACGCCCGGCAGGCGTCGAGCAGGTCCGGGTCGGCGCGGCGGATGCCGGAGAAGGTATTGACGAACAGCGGGAAGAAGCAGGTGAGGGCGACGATGATCAGTTTCGAGGTGTGCTCGAAGCCGAACCACACCAGGATCAGCGGCGCCAGCGCCACCTTGGGCGCCGATTGCAGGGCCAGCAGCAAGGGGTAGCAGAAGCGTTCGAACAGCGTCGACTCCGAAAGCAGGGCGCCCAGCAGCAAGGCCAGCGCCGAGCCGCACAGAAAACCGCCGAGCACCTCGCCGAGGGTGATCCACACATGCTTGAGCAGGTCGCCCTGGTGCACGCCCTGCCACAGGGCCAGCAGCACGTCGCGGGGCGAGGCGAGGATGTAGTCGGGCACGCCGAACAGGCTGATCGCCAGCTGCCAGGCGAGCAACAGCAGCAGGGTCGAGATCAAGGGGTAGGCGAAAGCGGGAAGGCGGCTCATGGGCTGAAGTACCTGCGCAGGTGTTGGCTGAGTTCGATGAAGCGCGGCGCGGCCAGGGTGTCGAGGGTGCGCGGGCGCGGCAGGTCGATGGCGAGGTTCTCGACGATGCGCCCGGGGCGCGCCGACATCACCAGCACCCGGTCGGAGAGGAACACCGCTTCGGCGATGCTGTGGGTGATGAACAGCACCGACTTGGCCTGGGCCTGCCAGATGCGTTGCAGCTCCAGCATCAGGTGTTCGCGGGTCATGGCGTCGAGGGCGGCGAAGGGTTCGTCCATCAGCAGCAGCTGCGGGTCGTGCAGCAGCATGCGGGCGATGCCGACCCGCTGCTGCATGCCGCCGGACAGCTCGAACGGGTAGTTGTCGGCGAACACCGCCAGCCCGACCAGCTCCAGCACCTGCTCGGCCCGCGCGGCGGCCTGGGCCTTCGGCAGGCCGAGGGTCTGGGCCGGCAGCAGCACGTTGGCGCGCACGCTTTTCCACGGCAGCAGGTTGGGTTTCTGGAACACCACGCCGGTCTCCCGGCGTGGCGCGCTGATGGGTGTGCCGTCGAGCAGCAGCTCGCCCTGGCTGGCCGGCAGCAGGCCGGCGGCCAGTTTGAGCAGGGTCGATTTACCGCAGCCCGAGGGGCCGAGGATGGAGACGAATTCGCCGCGGCCGATGCGCAGGTCCACCCCGGCCAGGGCGTCGATCGGGCCGCGCCGGCTGGCGTAGCGCACGCCGACGTCGCGGGCGCTGAGCACGCTGTCGGCCAGGTGGGGGAAGATGGCCTGGTTCATTGGGCCGCCTTGGCGCGGGCGTCGAGGGCTGCGCGGTCATAGTCGGTGAAGGACGCGGCCAACTGGTTGGAGAACAGCGCCGGCAGGTCCAGTTCGATGCCCTTGAAGTAGCCTTGGCCCTGCATGGCCGCCAGGTAACCGGTGATGCGCGCGTGGTCGAAGCGGCCCTGGCTGGCGGCCGGGTCGGCTTCGATCAACTGCAGGCGCCGGCTCAGCAGGGTGACCGCGTCAGCCTCGTTGTTGATCAGCGCGCCCTGGCTCGGCCGGGTTTGCGGGTACTGCTGCCACACCGCACGTACGCAGAACGCCGGGTTGGCCACGCAGGCCCGCTGCCCTTGGTTGTAAGCGCGGCCGAAGCGGGCCAGCAGCTCGGGCTGCTCGCGCAGGGTGTCGGCATGGGTGATGAACACCCCGGCGCCCAGGCCACGGAAGGCGTCCGGGTAGTGCAGGCGGCGCAGCTTGAAGCCGGTCAGCTCGAACATGTCGTTCCAGCTGTCGTTGAAATTAAGCGCGTCGATGCGCTGGCTGCGCAGGGCGTGGAAGCCCGCGCCGAGCACGCCGACGGCGGAGAAGGTGAAGTCCCGTTCGCCGATGCCCACCGACTTGAGCACCGCGCGGGTGGTGTCGACCTGCGGCCAGTTCAGCGCCCCGGTGCCGACCCGCTTGCCCTTGAGGTCTTCCAGGCGCTGGATGTTCGAGTCAGCGGCGACGGCGAACTCGAAGGTCTGCGGCAGCAGGTTGTAGAAGAAGGCGATGGGTAGCGTCTTGCCGGGGTTCTGCTGGTAATAGTTGAGGATCGGCTCGGGCAGGCCCACTGCCAGGGTCACCCGTTTGCTGGTCAGGGCGGGCAGGGTGTCGGTGATTTCGAAGGCTTCGACGTCGAGGTTGGCGTCCTTGAACAGGCCCAGGGCCTGGGCGGCGGCGAAGGGCGCCAGGCTGACCACGTTCGGCGCCGGGCCGAGGCCGACCTTGACAGTGTCGGCTGCCTGGCTGGAAAGGCTGGCCAACGCCAGGGCGAGGGCACTGAGGGTGGTGCGCACGGTAGTCGGGGTCATGGCGGGCTTTCCGGGAATGTCTTGAGGCTGAGATAGCAGGTTGCATGCCAGGCCCTGTGGGCGCGGGCAAAGCCGCGCCGTTGCTGGGCTGTGGCGTTGGGCAGGGATGGCGTTGGTGCGGGGTTGCTGCTGGGGCAGCAGGGGTTGGGCGCCGGGGTGTTGCTCCAGCAGCAGCGGTGGGAGCAACTGCCTTTTATTGCCTGTTCAGGCCTCATCGCTGGCAAGCCAGCTCCCACAGGTTTTCCAGCGTCGTTGTGGGAGCTGGCAAGTCAGTTCTCACAGGTTTGCCAGCGATGAGGCCCGTATCAGCAGTGCAAGGCCGTTGCTTCTACCCCGTGGCTCAGAACTTGGCAGTAACGCTCACACCCGCAGTACGCGGATCGCCGTAGGCTGCCCAGTACGGCGAGCTGCCGCGGTTCAGCGACAGCCCGTGGACCTGGTACTGCTTGTCGGTGACGTTGTTGACGTAGCCGGTGACGCTGTACTTGTCGTCGGCAGTGGCATAGGTCAGGTGCACGTTGGCCAGGGCGTAGCCGTCCTGGTCCAGCCAGTTCCAGTCCGAACGCTGGAAGGCCGAGGTGAAGTACTCCTTGCTCTGGTAGCGCACATCGCCCCCGATATTGATCTTGCCCGGGATGTCCAGCGGCAAGCGGTAGTCCAGGCCCAGGGCGTAGACGTGCTTGGGCGAGCGCACGAAGCTGTTGCCTTTCCACAGGTCGCCGGTGAACTCGGTGTCCAGGTAGGAGGCGCTGAACTGCACCAGCAGGTCGTCGATCGGGCGTGCCTGGATTTCCAGCTCGGCGCCCCTGGCCTTGCCCTGGGCGTCGTTGGCCAGCAGCGAGACGATGCTGCCGCTGGCAGTGGTGGTGGTCGCGCTCACCTGCATGTCGTCGTAGTCGTAGTAGAAGATGTTGGCGTTGGCGTTCAGGCGCCCGTTGAACCATTCCGACTTCAGGCCCAGCTCATAGGAGTGCAGGGTTTCCGGGTTGACCGTGCTCAGTTGCTCCAGGCTGCTCGACAAACCGGTGTTGAACGCCCCGGAGCGGAAGCCCTTGGCGTAGCGGGCATACACCCGCAGGTTGTCGGTGAGGCGGTATTCCGGGGTCAGGTCATAGGTGACCGCGCGCCAGGTCTTGTTGCGCCGGGCGTTGCCGTTGGCCCCTGCGCCGGCGATGGCTTGCGGGTCTTGCAGGTTGCCGAAGTCCCACCAGTCGCCGCCGTCACCGCCGGTGAAACCGCTGCCGGTGTACTGCAGCAGGTCCAGGTCGATGTCCTTTTTCTCCTGGGTCCAGCGCAGGCCGCCGGTCAGGGTGAAAGCATCGGTGAAGTCGTAGGCGAGGTTGCCGAACAGCGCGTAGCTGGTGCTGTTGTGGTCGAAATCGATGCCGGTGTAGGCGGCATCGCTGTCCAGCACCGAGGTCGCCTGTTTGCTGATCAAGGCTTCGTGGAAGGCGTGGGCGCCGACGATCCAGCGCAGGGTTTCGCTGGTCGGCGAGGCCAGGCGCAGCTCCTGGGAGTACTGGCGCCAGCGGTTGTTGGTGTAGGCGTGGCCGCCTTCGACCGGGGTCAGGTCGTCGTCGTTGGTGGCGCGCTGGCGGGTCTGGTCGTAGGCGGTGATCGAGGTCAGGCGGTAGTCGCCCAGGTCGTAGTTGAGGGTCAGGGAGGTGCCGTCGTGCTGGACCTTGGATTTGTTCTCGACGTTGCTTTCGATGTAGCGGCGGTGCGGGTCCTGCCGGGTGTAGCCGTTCAGCCAGGGGAAGCGGCCCACCGGCAACAGGCCGTTGGCGTTGCCGCGCGACTCGCTGTTGTGGATGTTCCACAGCGCCTCCAGGTCGGGGTTGAGCTTGGCCAGGAACTGCAGGCGGAAGGCCTTGCGGTCGATGGCGTCGTTGTCGCCGCCGATATTGGTGTTGCTGACGAAACCGTCGCGCTCCTTGGAGTAGATCGACACCCGTGCGGCCAGGCGGTCTTCGACCAGGGCGCCGCCGATGGCGCCGTTGACGATCTGCTCGTTCTTGCTGCCGTAGGCGAGGGTGCCGTAGCCGTCGGTGTCGAAGGTGGGCCGCTTGCTGATCACGTTGACCGCGCCGCCGGTGGTGTTCTTGCCGTACAGGGTGCCTTGCGGGCCGCGCAGCACTTCGATGCGGTCGATGTCGAACAGCGGGTCGCCACCGGCCAGCGGTGCGTTGAGGTAGACGTCGTCGGCGTAGATGCCCACCGGGAACACCGTCGCGGCGCCGACGTCGCCGGTGCCGACGCCGCGGATGTACCAGCGTGGGCGGTCATCGCCGTCGGGGTTCTTGGCCTGGGCGTTGGGCACGAAGGTCAGGGTCTTGCCGACGTAGTCGGTGGCGGTCTGGCCGAGGTTCTCGCCGCTTACCGCGGTGACGGCGTTGGCGATGTCTTGCACGCTTTCTTCGCGGCGCTGGGCGGTGACTGTGACGGTCTTCAGGGCTGGGCTGGCTGTGGTGGTTGCCGGGGTGTCCTCGGCGGTGGGTTCGGCGGCGAACAGTTGGGGGCTGGCCAGGGCGCCGGTCAGCAGGCTGGCGTGCCACAGGGCGCGGGTGATGGGGTTGATGGGGGTGCGGATGGGCATGGTGGCTCCGTTGTCACTGGCAGAATATTTATGAGGGCGCCACGCGGCGTACTAGGCCATAGCAGACCTTGTGCCAGCTTTTTGCGTTTTCTAACTTGTTGATTTATAACGATTATTTGTTTTTTAGGGTGAGGTATGTTGAGCGGCGGGCAGTTGATTGCTCATGGGGTGCTGATCTGGCAGCAGTGACGGGGGCGGGATCTTGGGGGGGCAGGTTTACGCGGGGCGTTGGTCTGTAAGTTGCTCGGTGTTGGGTGTTGGGTGTTGGGTGTTGGTTTTGGAAGTTGTATGCGCATTCATTTGTGATGTCGACGCGTAGTCACCTTTCCGCCCTTACGGCGGCCTACTTTGGTCTTGGCCAAAGTAGGCAAAGCCGCTCGCTCCCATCATACGGCCCCTACGCTGCGCTTCGGGGTCCCTTCGCTCCGGCGTCCTCCGGGCCCGCGCGGCCTCCGACTTGCTGCGCAAGTCTACATCTCGCGCCTTCGGCTAACGCCGAAGGGTGCTGCGCACCAGGGCCCTCCAGACGCCTGCGCTCAGCCTCCTGAAGTCGCGAAGTTAGGGGCGGCGCCTGGGCTGGCGTTAGCTGTCGCTAGTTGGATTGGTTGGGAACTCAGGATTGCAATCGCTGGCAAGCCAGCTCCCACAAGTTAGAGCGAAACTTTCAGACTTGCGCTGCACCTGTGGGAGCCGGCTTGCCGGCGATAAGGCCCGAACAAACAACACATAAACAACAGCCAAGCCTAGATAGCCGCATTACTGCTCTTGATCTGCTCTTGATCTGTTTTTGCTCTTGCTTCTAAGCGCGCAATAGTCCAGGCAACACAAATTGCGACTTCAGGAGGCCGAGTGGAGGTGACTGGAGGGCCCTGGTGCGCAGCACCCTTCGGCGTAAGCCGAAGGCGCGAGATGTAGACTTGCGCAGCAAGTCGTAGGCCGCGCGGGCCCGGAAGGCACCGGAGCGAGGGGACCCCGGAGCGCAGCGCAGGGGCCGTATGATGGGAGCGGGCGGCTTTGGTTACTTTGGCCAAGACCAAAGTAACCCGCCGTAAGGGCGGAAAGGTGACTAAAAGTCGCCATCGCCGCTGAAGAGGGTGTCAGAAATTTTGTGTTCGGGCATACCATGAGTAAGAGGTGCATGTATGCCAACCAAAAAGAAACCGCTTCGAGAGTTACCGAAGGTCCCGAAAGAGCTGCTTGAACAGTTTTCCGCGACCCCACTGATGACCGCAGAGGCTATCGAAGAGGCCTCTGCCGCCTTCAAGAAAGCACTGATCGAGCGAGCCCTGAACGCCGAACTGGGTCATCACCTGGGCTATCCACCGGGCGCGCAGCGCCCAGAGGATGAGACCAACCAGCGCAATGGCACGAGTGGCAAGACTGTACTGACAGGCGATGGCCCGCTACGGCTGGATATCCCTCGGGACCGTGACGGCAGTTTTTCGCCCATCCTGATCCCCAAGCATGAGCGCCGTTACACCGGATTCGATGACAAAATCATCGCCATGTACGCCCGTGGAATGACGGTCAGAGAGATCCGGGCCTTCCTGTCCGAGCAGTATGGAACCGACGTTTCACCCGATTTCATCAGCTCGGTGACAGACGAGGTCATGGAAGAGATTGGCGCGTGGCAACAGCGGCCACTGGAGCCGATGTACCCGGTCATTTTCTTTGATGCACTGCGAGTGAAGATTCGCGAAGAAGGCTTGGTGCGCAACAAGGCCATTTACTTGGCATTGGGCGTTCTCCCCGACGGGACGCGCGATATCCTGGGCATCTGGATCGAGAACACCGAGGGTGCGAAGTTTTGGATGAAGGTCTTTAACGATCTCAAGACGCGCGGTGTTGAAGATGTGCTGATTGCCGTGACCGATGGCCTCAAAGGCATGCCAGAGGCCCTCAGCGCAGTGTTTCCAGAAACGACGCTGCAGACGTGCATCGTGCACCTGATCCGCAACAGCCTCGACTACGCGGCCTGGGACAAGCGGCGGGCTCTGGCCAAGGAGCTGAAGCCGATTTACCAAGCCATCAATGCCGAAGCGGCTGAGCAAGCACTCGATGAGTTTGAGAACGGGCCGTGGGGCGAGAAATATCCGACGGTGGTGGCTGCTTGGCGACGGGCTTGGGATCGCGTGATTCCATTCTTTGTTTTCCCGCCCGCCATCCGAAAGGTGATCTATACCACCAACGCCATCGAGAGCATCAATGCCCAGCTACGCAAGGTCATCAAGACTCGCGGACATTTCCCGAATGATGATGCAGCGACCAAACTGATTTGGCTGGGATTGCGCAACATCACAGCCAATTGGGGAAAACCGGCCCATGACTGGAAAAGCGCGATGAATCAATTTGCGATTCTGTATGGAGATCGGTTCATCAGGCCAACCTGGTGAGAATCAGGGCCTGCCTAGCGGCAGGCCATTACCGGCCCGCACACAAAAAATCTGACAGTCCCCCGCTGAATGCGCATACATCTACAAAAACCAACACTTTGAACTCAAACCGCCAACCGCGAAGTCGACCGCAACACCGCCTCAAGCACACTAAAGTCAATCCACTCCCGCACATCGAACCGCCGCGGAATAAACCCCCACCGGTGTAAAAAATCGGTGAAATCCTGCAACCCCACAATCGACTGCTCATCAAGCATGGTCCGCAAGCGCCGATGCGCATCCTCCCCATAGGCCGTGGCCACCCAATGCTCACTGGTGTTCAGCTCACGGGCCAAAAACTGCCGAGTTTCCTCCGGGTGCGCCCAAGCCCACTGCTCAGCCCGCAACACACTATCGACGATCAGCCGCGCCGCCTCAGGATGATGCTGCAGCAGGTGGCCATCCATGGTCAGGGTCCGCGGCGTGCCGTTGTTCGAGCGGATCAACGGGTCAGGGTGCGACCCCGTGTCGATGACCACATGCAGCCCGAACTCGTTGGCCAGGCTCACCGCATGGGCACCCTTGAGGAAGATCGCATCGATGTCGCCGCGCAACAGACCGATCAGTTCGTTGTTGCGCAAGATCGGCCCGTTGCTGGCGTAGGCCACCGTGGTGCCGTGCACGCGGCGGATCTGCTCGTCGCTGTGGGTGCCGCCGTACGGGTAGTCCACCAGCTCCACGTCACTGACGCTCAGCCCTTCGAGCTTGAGGGCGTTTTCCAGGCCGCGCAGGGCCTGGGCACGGGTGAAATCGATCTGCACATTGGCCCACTTGGGCAGGCCGAAGCGCCGGTGACGCAGGTCGCGCACGCTCTTCACGCCGCTGTCTGCGGTGGTCAGGATCAACTGCACCTCGTCGCTCCACGACAAGCCGAGCAGGCGCGTGTCGCGCCCGCTGGCGTAGGCCCAGATCGCCGGGATGTTGCCGCCATGGCGCACCGAGTTGGGCAGGTGGTGGTCGTAGTGGGCTTCGCGCACATCGCGCAGCGCCGACTCGCGCAGCGCCTGGATATTGGTGCCGTGGGGGCGCAGGGCCTCGGCCAGGCGCCCGGACTCGACAGCCAGGCCGAGCCCGGTCGGTACCGGGCTGTGGGTGTACCAGAGGGTATCCAGTTGGGTGCTCATCGCAGGTCCTTGCGTGGCTGGTCGGGGGTGTTGCGCAGCAGCGGCAGGACTTCCTGGCCGATGCGCAGGGCTTCTTCGAGGTGCGGGTTGCCGGCCAGGATGAAGGTCGAGAAACCAGCCTCCTGGTACTCGGCCAGGCGTTCGGCGATGTTCTGGTGGCTGCCCACCAGGCCCACGGCCGGGCCGGGCTTGGCCTTGGCGAAACCGGCCCACAGGTTCGGCCCGATCATCAGGTCGTCGAAGCGCTCCAGGTGTTGGTGATAAGCCGTCTGGCGGGCGGCGCCGACCGAGTCGGAGCCGCGGGTGAAGTCCTGGCTGACTCGGCTGGGGCGGTTGCCGATGGCCTCGAACTGCCGGCGCAGGTCACGCCAGGCGGCGTCTTCGGTCTCGCGGGCGAACAGGTCCACGCGCAGGCCGAAGCGCACCTGGCGGCCCTGTTTGTCGGCCAGCTCGCGCACACGCTCCAGGTGCGGCTTGAGCGCCGCCACCGGCTCCGCCCAGTTCAGATAGACGTCGGCATGCCGGGCGGCAACGTCCAGGGCCGGGTCGGAGAAGCCCGAGAAATACACCGCCGGCTTGCGCTCGTGGCGCAGCTCTTCGGGCAGGCTGGCGTGCTCCAGGCGGTAGACCTCGCCCTCGTAGCTGAACTGCGGGTGGCGCCACAGGCCGTCGATGATGTCGAGGAACTCGTCGGTGCGCCGGTAGCGCTGGTCGTGGTCGAGGAAGTCACCGTGGGCCCGCTGGCTGGCGGGGTTGCCGCCAGTGATGATGTTCCAGTCCAGGCGGCCGTGGCTCAGGTGCTGGAGGATCGCGGCCTGCTGCGCCACATAGGCCGGCAGCGTCCAGGCGGCCTGGAACGCCACCAGAAAACGCAGGCGCCGGGTTTCCCGGGCCAGGGCCGCGGCGGCGATCCACGGCTCGGGGCCGGTGGGCAGCAGGGCGCCCTCGAAGCCTGCCAGTTCGGCGGCCTTGGCCACCTGGGCGATGTAGTCGATGTAGGTGAAACCGTCGGCGCTGCCGCTGGCCGTGCGGCCGGGGGCGATATGGCCGGGCCGGGCCGAGAAACTGCCACGGTCGTGCAGGTCGGTGCTCAGCTGGTGGCCATCGCTGCCCAGCGGCAGGCGCCAGAAGAATTCACTGCTCATGGATTCGCGTTCCTGAACCAAAGGTAGGGGTGACAAGGGATAGCAATGCCCATGCCACGCCCCTGGCCGCGGCCTGGCGAGGGCTTGCCGGTGGGCGCTGCTGCTGGAGCAGCACTGCGTCAGCAACGGCTGCTGGGGTGTCAGCAGCGGCGCGCCGCCCGCGTGCGACACAGGCCAGCGCGGGCGCGGCTTGGCCCACCTGGCACAGGTTCTGCTGACAGGCCAGGCAGCCATCTACGGCGCTTACCCTTGCCAGGAGTCAACATGAGCCAGATTTCCCCACTTCTCGACGCCGCCATTCTGGCCCAGGTCGAGCAGGCCAAGCGTGATACCGCCAAGGTATTCCGGGTGCTCAAGGACAGCCGCACGCTGACCGCCACCAACACCTTCCAGGCGCACCTGCGGGTGCCCGGCACGGACTTGGTGATCGCCCTGGCCACCCCCAGCCCGTGGGACGACGACCAGAGCATCCGCGCCGTGGTCGCCAGCTACGAC
The DNA here is from genome assembly GCF_024749065.1 of Pseudomonas sichuanensis. Lineage (NCBI taxonomy): Bacteria > Pseudomonadati > Pseudomonadota > Gammaproteobacteria > Pseudomonadales > Pseudomonadaceae > Pseudomonas > Pseudomonas sichuanensis. The sequence goes on from NZ_CP087185.1 coordinate 2,566,597, forward strand.
GGCGTGGTCCACCTCGATGAATACCTGGCCCCGGGCGTGGCGCTCGGCGAAAGCCGCCAGGGCGGCGCGGGCAAGCGCTACGCCGCGGTGCTGCAACAGCGCCCCGAGGTCAATGTAGTGATCCACGTGCACACGCCGTACCTGGGCGGCTGGGCCGGCGCCCACCGGGCATTGCCGCTGGACTACGCCGCCGCCCAGCGCGTCACCCTGGCCCGCGAGCTGCCGGTGTACATCGACCGCCGCCAGCCGGAGTCGGCGTTCATCGTGCAGGTGATCGAGGCCAATCCGCACACCCCGGCGATTCTTGAAGCCAATGGCGGGGCGACGTTCTGGGGCGAGGGCATCCTCAAGTCGGCCAAGTGGATCCTGCTGTTCGAGGAGGGCGCCTACTTCCAGACGCTGGCCGAGGCGGTGGGCGGTGGCAAGCCGTTCGGGCCCGGCGTGCTCGAGCAGCAATGGCGCATGAGCGGGCTGTGGGAGCAGGGCCGGGCGCTGATCGCCGAGGTCTAGCCGCGGGTTGCCGCAGCGCCCGGGGCGCTGCGGTGCTGGCTCAGCCTTGCTTGGCGCGCAGGCCCTTTTCACCCTTGGCCAGGATGGCGGTGTACTCGCCAGGATCGACGCCGTTGAGGTAGTAGTTGCCGATGTGATGCAGGCGCCAGCGGATCGGGTCGTGGGTGGTGTGGGCCCGGGCATCGCGCCAGAAGCGATCGAGGTTCCATTTGCTGAGGATCGCGCTGGCACCCAGCAGCGAGAAGATGTCGCTGGCAATCTTCAACGCGGCGGCATCGGCATGGGCACGGGCGGTGGCCACCGCCAGGATCAGTTCGTCCTGCAACGGCTTGTCGTCCTCGTCCTGCAGGTGCTGGTCGAACAAGCGGGCGGCCTCGCGCAGCACGGCTTCGGCGCCGCGCAGGGCCACGGCGTACTCGCCGACCTGGCGGATGATGTGTGGCTCCTCCCAGGCATGCTCCACACCGCTTTCCACCCAGGGCCGGGCGCGGCTGCGCAGGTACTCGCTGCCGGCCTGCAGGGCGCCGGCGGCGATACCAGTGTCGATAGCCGCGTGGAGGATCTGCGGGAAGGTCAGGCCGGTGCGTTTCATCGGCCCTTCGCTGGCGACGAAGAAGTCGTCGTCCACCTCGATGTCGTGGAAGTTGACCGTGCCGCTGACCGAGTGGCGCTGGCCGAAGGCGCGCCAGTCGTCGATCAACTCAAGGCCGGGCGCCGCGCGGTTGATCCATACGCCTGCGGCGCCTTCGCCGTAGCTGGCGGTGAGCCAGATCCAGTCGGCCAGGTAGGCGCCGGTGCAGTAGAACTTGCTGCCGTTGAGCAGCAGGCGGCCGTCGGCGCCACGCGCCAGCTGGGTCTTGATGGCGAACTTGTTCTTGCCGCCGACTTCCGCCAGGGCGTTGGCCAGGCGCTTGCCGGCCAGCACGTCGGCGAGAATCCGGGCGCGGGCGGTGGCGCTGTAGCCCTCGATAATGCCGCGCAGCATCACGTTGTGGATCTGCAGGATCTGGCCGACGCCGCCATCGGCGCTGGCGATCAGGCGCACCACCTCGACGATGGTCGCCACCGAGGCGCCAAGGCCGCCGTACTGGCGTGGTACGCCGATGGCGGTGAGGCCGCTGGCGCTGAGCAGCTCGGCCTGGCGGATGGGCAGTTGCTGTTCGCTGTGCGGGTCGCTGGCCAGTTGGCTGATTTCGGTGGCCACTTCGCGGGCCACGGCGATGGCCTCGGCCTCGCTGTGCAGGGTTCTTGTGTGGGGGGTGTGGCTCATGGTGGCTCCTGGGTCGGTTAAGCGAGGCAGGGGCAGGAGCAAGTTCTGCGCCAGCGCCCGCAAACACCCTGGGCACGGGCCTGGCAGCGGCGGGGCAGGGGCTATGAACGGGGCGTTTGCGCAGCCAGCAGCAGCGCACTGCTGGCCAACTGCTGCTGAGGCAGCAGTAACCCCTTCAGATGAGCTGGAAGTACCGGAATACCTGGGCTGCAGCGGTTGGCATGGGCATTGCGATGTGCTCGGCAAACGGCCTAGTCGGCCCTCTCAATCCTGGAGTACTTCATGCCAAACGCTGCCAGCGCGCCTGCGTCGCCGCCCCCGCCTCTGGACCGCCTGTGGTTCACCCGTTGCCCGGTCCCCACCGCCTCCGGGCTGGCCTACAAACTGGGCTGGCTGCAACAAGAGTTCGCCGCCGACGGCATCCGCGTCGACACCTTGCAGGACGCCCGTGAACTGGGCCGCCATCACTACGACCACGAGCTGCCCGGGCTGATCCGCGAGGGCGGCAACGTGCCGGCCCTGGCGGCGCGCGCGGCGGGCTCGCCCACCCGGCTGATCGGCCTGACCTGGATCGAGGAGTGGCAGACCATCCTGGTTCGCCGCGATGCGGGCATCAGCCGCCCGGCCGACCTCAAGGGCAAGCGCCTGGCCTTGCCGGCCTGGAGCGAGGCCGGGCGCCCGGGCAGTTTCGTCCGCGCCATGAGCCTGCACGGCTATAGCAGTGCCTTGAAGCTCGGCGGGCTGGACTTCGACGACGTGCAGCTGGTCGAAGTGCCGCTGGCCAGCCTCGACGACGGGCCGGGGCCGGCCCGCATCGACCACCTGCAACGGCTGTGGAGCGGCCTGGATTACCTGGTGCGCGGTGAAGTCGATGCGGTCTACGTCAAGGGCGGCGCCGCGGCGGACGCGGCGCGGCGCCTGGGCCTGGTGGTGGGTATCGACCTCGACCTGATCGCCGCGCCGCGCTACCGCATCAACAACGGCACGCCGCGGCCGATCACCGTTCACCAACGGCTGCTCGACGAGCACTTCGACCTGGTGGTGCGCTTTCTCGCCCAGACCCTGCTGGCGGCCGACTGGGCTCGGGACAACCTTGGCCCGCTGCGCGCCATCCTCGCCGAAGAGACCGCTTCCGAGCAGGCGGGCATCGAGCAGGCCTACCGGGGCGACTTCCACGCCTCGCTGCACCCGGACCTGTCTGCCGAGCGCCTGGAATACCTGGCCCTGCAAAAGCACTTCCTCTACCGCCATGGCTTTCTCGAACGCGACTTCGAGCTGGCCGGCTGGGCCGACCCACGCCCGCTGCAGGCGGCCCACGAACTGATCGCCCGCCGTCATGGCGCCCGGCTTGGAGTGACACCCGCATGAAACCGCCTTTCCAGTTGCAGCGCCTGGCCTTGCTGATCGCCCTGGGGGCTGGCCAGGCCCTGGCCGCCGACAGCGTGGCGCCGCAAGCCGACCCGCAGACCCTGACCACGGTCACCGTCACCGCGCAGAAACGCGAAGAGTCGCTGCAGGATGTGCCGGCGGCCATCTCGGCGGTGTCCGCCGAGCAGATCCGCAACACCGGTGGCGGCTTCACCGCCGGCAAGGCGCTGCAGGATGTGCCGAACGCCATCGCCCCGGAGTTCGCCGGCCACCAGCGGCCGCGCTGGTACATCCGTGGCATGGGCTCGGGTGACATGGCCTCGACCACGGTGTACCCGGTGGGCATCTACACCGACGATGTCTATATCAGCCCCCACGTGGCCACGGGCTTCCCCCTGTACGACCTGGAGCGGGTGGAAATCCTGCGCGGGCCCCAGGGCACCCTGTGGGGCAAGAACACCACTGGCGGGGCGATCAACTTTGTGTCGCGCAAGCCGAGCTTTGCCGAGCCCGCCAATGGCTACTTCAAGGTCGATGCCGGCAACTACGCCTCACGGCTGTACGAAGGTGCCTATGGCGGCAGCCTGGTGCAGGACCGCCTGGCGGCGCGGGTAGCCTTCAGCGAGCAAAGCCGCGATGGCCAGTTGAAGAACCTGGTGGACGGCCACACGGTCGGCGATATCCATGACCAGGCGGTGCGCGCGCAACTGCTCGCGCAAATCACCGAAGACCTGCAAGCGACCCTGCAGCTGCATGCCCGCGACTACCTCGGCCAGGGCATCGCCACCCGTGCCTGGGGCAGTGGCCCCGGCTACACCACGCTGTTCGGCCCGACCCCGATGCTGGACACCGACGAAGCCGCGTTCACCGGCAAGGCCGAAGACCGCATTCGCCACAACGGCGTGCAACTGGGCCTGAAATGGCAACTGGGCGAGCTGCAACTGGACTCGATCACCGCCTTCGACGATGTCACCGAGAAGGCCCAGGGCCCGAACATGAGCATCTACGAGTTCGGCCGCTCCTATGGCGACGACCACTGGAAGCAGGTGTCCCAGGAGCTGCGCCTGTCGTCGCCGCGTGATCAGACCGTGAGCTGGATCGTCGGCACCCACCTGTTCCACGAAAGCCTCGACAGCGCCAGCAGCAGTGCCATTCTGCCGGCGGCCTACAACCAGGCGTTCGACGTCGCCAGCTATGGCCGTACCGACCTTGAGCAGAGCACCACCAGCTACGCGCTGTTCGGCAGCAGTACCTGGCAGGCCACTGACGACCTGCGCCTGACCCTTGGCCTGCGCTGGACCCGCGAGACCAAGGACATCGACCTCGACCGCGTGGTCGCACCCGACGCCGCCAGCGTGTCGGTGGGCAGCAATGCCGACTGGTGGCGCAGCTACAACGGCGCGCTGGTGACCGCCGCGCAGCAGGACGACAAGCGCACCTGGAACAAGCTGACCTATGACTTCACCCCCGAGTACCAACTGAACGACAACGCGCGGGTGTACTTCCGTTATGCCAAGGGCTTCCGTTCCGGTGGCTTCAATGGCGGCGCCACGGTGCAGGCGGAAACCTCGGTGGTGTCGCCGGAGACCGTCGATGCCTACGAGCTGGGGATCAAGAGCGAATGGCTGGACGAGCGCCTGGTGGCCAATGCCAACGTCTTCTACTACGACTACTCGGACATCCAGGTCAACGCGGTGTCGGTGCGTGACGGCCAGGTGGTGTCGCTGCTGACCAACGCCGCCCAGGGCGTGATCCGTGGCGCCGAGTTCGAACTGCAGGCGCTGCCGCTGGACAACCTGCACCTGAACGCCTCGGTCGGCCTGCTGCACACCGAACTGCAGGACTTCGTCTCCGGCGGCGTGGACTACTCCGGCAACCGCATCGCCCGCTCGCCGGCGCGCACCCTGTCGCTGGGCGCCCGCTACCGCATCCCGCTGGCCGGCGGCGATGCCGTGACCCTGGAAAACACCTGGCGCTACCAGGGCCGCATCTACTTCCTGCCCACCTCCCAGGAGGACCACAGCGTGTCCCAGGGCGGCTACACCCTGGGCAACGCCAGCGCCACCTACCACTTCGGCGGCGCGCTGGACCTGGATGTCAGCGCCTACGTCAACAACCTGACCGACAAGCAGTACAAGACCGACAGCGTGCCGTTGCCGTTCGACATCGCCTGGGATGCCCGTGGCGACCGGCGCACCTACGGGCTGTCGCTCACCACCAACTTCTGACCGAGCGGGGGACAGACCCCGCCTTGGCACCCGAGCCGTCGCGTGCACCCGACGAACCTCTTTTCAAGGAACAACCCTGATGGCGATCAAACTGCTCTGGTACCTCACCGCCCCCGACGGCCCTTACCCGTGGGAGGCCGAGGGCCGCTGGCGAACCGGTTTCAACCACCTCAAGCAAGTGGCCGTGGCGGCCGATCGCCTGGGCTATTACGGCGCGCTGCTGGGCACCGGGCCCAACGCCAACCTGGTGACGGCGACCTCGCTGATCGACGCCACCGAACGCCTGCGCTTTCTGGTGGCCCAGTACCCCGGCGAACTCTCGCCCGCGGTGTTGGCCCATTACGCGCTGACGTTCGACAAGTACTCGGGCGGGCGCCTGCTGCTCAACCTGGTCAACGGCAACGATGACGGGCTGGCGTCGCTTGGCGTGCATTTCCCCCACGCCGAGCGCTACCAGTTCAGCCGCGATTACTGGCGTGCGTTCCAGCATGTGTATGCCGGCCGTACCGAGGCGTTCGACAGCCCCTACGTCAAGCTTGCCGCGCGTGCGCCCGAGGACGCCGAGCACCCGCTGGGTGGCTGGAACGCCCCACGGCAATTGCCCGGCGTGCCGTTCTGGGGGGCGGGCAGCTCGCCGGCCGGGGTGGCCCATTCGGTGGAGCTGCTGGACGTTTACCTGAGCTTTGCCGACACCCCGCGCAAGCTGGGCGACAAGTTCCGCCGGGTCGCTGCCGAGGCGGCCAAGCTTGGGCGCACCCTGAGCTACGGCACGCGGCTGCAGATCATCGTGCGGGAAACCGAGGCGCAAGCCTGGGCGCATGCCGAGCACCTGCTGCAGCGCACGTCGTTGCAGACCGCACTGGACGCGGTCGCCAGCCAGTTGCCGGCGGGCGAGACGCTGCACAGCTACCGCAGCGAAGACCCGCGCGTGCAGCGTTGCCTGGAGGCCCTGAAGGCCGGGCGCTTGCCGGCGCTGCGTGACCTGGAGGTATACCCCAACGTTTGGACCGGCCCCAGCCTGTTCGGCTTCGACATCCTGCGCCCGGCGGCGGGCACCTACCTGGTCGGCAGCGCCGAACAGGTCGCCGAGCGCCTGCGCGAGTACCAGGCAGAGGGTGTTTCGGCGTTCATCCTGTCGGGCTTCCCGCTGGTGGACGAGGCGCAGCGGGTGGCCGACCTGCTGTTCCCGCTGCTGGAGCTGGACCACGGTTTCGCCGTGACCCCGCTCAACGGCTCCCATCGCCAGGAGGGCTGAGCCATGCGCCAGGTTGCCCAGGGTTCGGCAAAGCAGCTGTTGCGCCGTGGCCTGTTGTGGTTCGCGGCGATCCTGCTGCTGGCCTTGTGCGGCCCTTGGCTGGCACCCCATGACCTCACCGCCTTGCGCGGCGAGGTGTATGGCCCGGCGCTAGGCGGGGCGCCGCTGGGCTTCGACTACCTGGGGCGCGATGTGCTGTCGCGGGTGCTGGCCGGCGGTCGTTCGCTGGTGCTGATGAGCCTGGCCGCCGCCACCCTGGCCTTGTTGGTGGGCACCGTACTGGGCCTGCTGGCGGGGTTCAGCCGCGGTTGGGCGGACCGCCTGTTGCAGTGGTTGGCCGACCTGTCGCTGGCCTTTCCGGATTTGATCCTGGTGCTGCTGGTGGTGTCGTTGCTCGGCCGTGAGCCGTGGCTGATCGTGGCGAGCGTGGCGTTCGCCTTCTTGCCGGGCACCTTGCGCCTGGCCAGGAGCAGTGCCCTGGCCCTGGCCGGGCAGGAGTTCGTCGAGGCGGTGCGGCTGCTGGGCGTGCCGCGCTGGCGGATCCTGCTCGGCGAAATCCTGCCGAACATGCTCGGGCCGCTGCTGGTGCACTACGGCAACCTGCTGACCTGGGCGGTCGGCATCCTCTCGGGCTTGAGCTTTCTGGGCTACGGGGTGGCGCCGCCGGCGGCCGACTGGGGCCTGATGATCCAGGAAAACCAGATGGGGCTGCGCCTGCAGCCGTGGCCGGTGCTATTGCCGGTGTTGTTGATCGCTTCGTTTGCCTATGCCTGCGACCTGCTGGCCGAAGGCGTTTCCCGTTGTTTCCAGGAAGGTAGCCATGTCTGAATACCTACTCACTGTCAATGGCCTGCGGGTGGCCCTGGCCTCGGGGCGCGAGGTGCTCAAGGGGATCTCGTTGAACATTGCCGCCGGGGAGATCGTTGCCCTGGTGGGCGAGTCTGGCGCGGGCAAGTCGACCCTGGCCCTGGCGCTATTGGCCCACGCCAGGCGCGGCGCCAGGGTCAGCGCGGGGCAGGTGCTGGTGGCCGGCCAGGCGCTGCTGGGCTTGCAGGGCGAAGCCCTGCGCCAGGCCCGTGGCGCTCTGGTGGGCTATGTGCCGCAGGACCCGGCCATGGCCCTCAACCCGGCACGGCGCATCGGCAGCCTGCTGCTGGAAACCTTGCGCGCGCATCAGCGCCTGGCGGGCCCCGCCGAACAGGCGCGGCTGCGCCAGACCCTGGTCGATGTCGGCCTGCCCGACGATGCCGGGTTCCTGCGCCGTTATGCCCATCAGCTTTCCGGCGGCCAGCAACAGCGCCTGCTGCTGGCCTTGGCGTTCGTGCTGCAGCCGCGGCTGATCGTGCTGGACGAGCCGACCACGGCGCTCGATGTCACCACCCAGGCCCATGTGCTCGAGACCTTGCGCGGGCTGTGCCGGCAGCGCGGGGTGGCGGCGCTGTATGTGTCCCACGACCTGGGGCTGGTCGAGGCGCTGGCCGACCGGGTGCTGTTGATGCGTGACGGTGAGTTGCTGGAGAGCGCCACGGCCACGGCGTTCTTCCGCCAGCCCCGCCATGCTTATGGCCAGCAGTTGCTGGCCGCCATGCCGCAACGTTCGACGCGCAGGCCCCGTGCGCCGGGTGCCGACGCGCTGCTGAGCGTGAGCGGGCTGTCGATCCGCCAAGGCGGGCGAGCATTGCTGAGTGCGGCGGCCTTTACCTTGCACGCGGGCGAATGCCTGGCCCTGGTCGGCGCCTCCGGTTGCGGCAAGACCAGCCTGGCCCGGGCGTTGGTCGGCCTGGGTGAGGAGGTGAGCGGGCAGTTGCTGCTGGAGGGTGCGCCGCTGCCCTTGCCCCTGGAAAGGCGCGATGCCCGGCAGCGGCGTGCGGTGCAGTACGTGTTCCAGAATGCCTACCGGGCGCTGAACCCTCGCTTGCGCATTGCCCAGAGCCTGGCTACGCCGCTGCGCCACTGCTTTGGCCTGGCCGGTGCGGCATTGCAGGCGGCCTTGGCCGAGGCGCTGGCCAAGGTGGCGTTGCCGCTGGAGGTGCTGCGCAAGTACCCCGGCGAGTTGTCCGGGGGTGAACGCCAGCGGGTCGCCATCGCCCGCGCCCTGGCGTGCAGGCCGAAAGTGTTGGTGTGCGATGAGATCACCTCGGCGCTGGACGCTGCCACCCAGGTGGCAATCCTCGACCTGCTGCAAGGCTTGCAGGCCGAGGGCCTGGCCGTGCTGTTCGTCACCCATGACCCGCAGGTGGTGCGCAGCCTGGCCAACCGGGTGCTGACCTTCGACGCCGGGCGGCTGCTGGAGCGCCCGACGGACCTTGCGCCGGCGTTGCTCAAACCGCCGTGCGCAGCCGTGGGGTGAGCAGTACCGTCAGCGCATCGGCGAGCAGATTGACCAGCACCACGAAGGCCGCGACCAGGCTGATGCCGGCCTGGATCAGCGGCACGTCGCGGCGGCGCAAGGCGTCGTTGAGCAGATTGCCCAGCCCCGGGTAGTTGAAGGCGATTTCCACCAGCAACACGCTGCTGAAGAACACGCTGAGCACCAGGGCCATGCCCTGCACCAGCGGCAGCAGGGCATTGGGCAGGGCGTGGCGCAGCAGCAGGCGCCAGGGCGCGATGCCGCGCAGGCGGGCGGCGTCGAGGTAGTCGCTGTTCCAGGCCTCGATCATGGCCGCCCGTTGCAGGCGCACCAGGTAGGGGGCGGCCGACAGCAACAGGGTCAGCGCCGGCAGGGCCAAGTAGCGGGGCTGGGCCCAGGGCGAACGCTCGCTGTCGAGCAGCGACATGGCCGGCAGCCAGGTGAACACGCTGGTGGCCAGCAGCATGATCAACAGCACCGCGACGACGAACACCGGCAGCGACTTGAACAGCGCCAGCAGCGGCAGGCACAGGCGGTCGAGCCGGCCGCCCTGGCGCAGCGCCAGCAGGCTGCCCAGGGCCAGCGCCAGCAGCAGCGCCGGCAGCGCGAAGGCGCCGAGCAGGGCCAGCGAGGCGCCAAGGCGCTCGGCCAGCAGCGGCACCACGGCGACGTGGGAATCCAGCGACTGGCCGAAGTCACCGCGCAGGGCGCTGCCCAGCCAGTCCAGGTATTGGCTGGCCAGGGGCCGGTCCATGCCCAGTTGGTGCCGCAGGGCCTGCACGCTCGAAGCCGGCGCGCCGGGGCCGAGGATCACCCGTGCCGGGTCCGAGGGCAGCAGGCGGATGGCGAGGAACACCAGCAGGCTGATGCTCAGCACCCCCAGCAGGCCGGCGCCCAGGCGCAGCGTGAGCCAGCGCAAGGGCCGCATCAGGCGTGCTCCTTGAGCCACAACTGGTCGAAGCGCCAGGTGGGGAACAGGGTCTTCTCGGCGTGCGCGCCGCCCACCCGGCTGGAGACGCCGTCCAGCAGGTTGGCGTAGCCCCATACCAGCAGGCCGCCGCGCTCGTACTGGATACGCTGCGCCGCGTGGACCAGCGGGGTGCGTTTGGCCAGGTCCGGCTCGGCCAGGGCCTTGAGGAACAGCTCGGCGAACTGCGGGTCGTTGAAATGGGTCTTGTTGGCCACCGACACCGGCGCGTCGGCGTGCAGGGCGCAGGTGAGGAACGGCGCACCGATGCTGCCGCCGGTGCTGAAGGCCCATTCGGTGTGCTGGGGGCCGTTGAAGGTGGCGCTGTCGACCTGGCGCACCTGGACGTCGACGCCGGCGCGCTTGGCCTGTTCGGCGAACACCAGCGCCGAGGTCACGGCGGCGCCGTCCTGCTCGGCCACCAGTTCGACGCTGAGCTGCTCGTGGCCGGCCTCGCGCAGCAGCGCCCTGGCCTGCGCCACGTCGTGGGGGCGCGGGGCAATGCTGTGGTCGAAGGTCGGGTCGTGGGGCGCGTACAGGTCGTTGGCCACCCGGCCTTGGCCGTTCAGCGCGCGGGCCACCAGCTCTTCGCGGTCGGCCAGCAGGCGGAAGGCCTGGCGCACCCGCACGTCATCGAACGGCGCTTTTTGCGTGTTCATGTCGAAGCTCAGCCAGTTGCTGGTCACCGAGCTGAGGGTGTGCACGTTGGGCACGCCTTGCAACAGGCGCAGGTGCTCGCCGGCCAGGGCGTTGGCCAGGTCGATCTGCTCGGCCTGCAGTGCGGCCAGGCGGGCGTTCTGGTCCTTGAAGTCGATGATCTCCAGCTCGTCGGCGTAGGGCTGGTTGGGCTTGTAGTAGTTCTCGAAGCGGGTGAACAGCGAGCGCTGGCCGGGGGTGAAGCTTTTCAGCTTGTAGGGGCCGGCGCCCACCGGGTTGGTTTGCGGGTGGTAGTCCACCGGCACGATGCCGCCGAAGTTGACCCAGGTTTCCGGCAGCGGCACGAAGCCGGCGCCGTCGACGAAGCGTACGCGGATGGTGCGGTTGTCGAGCTTTTGCAGGTTGTCGCGGTCGATCCAGTGCAACAGCGCGGCGTAGGGCGAGGCCAGTTGCGGGTCGGTGAGGCGGCGCACCGAGAAGATCAGGTCGTCGGCGTCGATGGTCTTGCCGTGGTGGAACTCCAGGCCCTGGCGCAGGCGCAGGGTCCACACCTTGCCGTCGGCGCTGACCTCGGCCTCTTCGGCCAGGGCCAGGCGCGGCAGCATGTTTTCGTCCCACTCCCACAGCTTGCTGTACAGGGCGAAGCCGCGGACGATGCCGCCGCCCATGGGCTTGTGGGCATCCAGGTCGCCGCCGGGGCCGCCGTCGATGATGCCCAGGCGCAGGCGCCCGCCATGGCGTGGGCCGCTGTCGCCGGTGCTGCTGGTGGCAGGGCGCGGGGCTTGGTCGCAGCCGCCGAGCAGCCCGGCGCCCAGCGCCAGGCCGCCCAGGGCCAGGCTGGCGCCGATGAAGCGACGCCGGCCGAAAGGTGGGCGCTCGATCATGCCGGCACCCCCGGGTTGTTGGCCGCTGCCGGGCGGCCGGCGGGGCGGCGCTGCTGACGGAAGTGCGGCAGGATGTGCTCGCCGATGCGGTAGCTCTCTTCCAGGTGCGGGTAGCCGGCGAGGAAGAACAGGTCGATGCCCACCGCGTGGTACTCGCGGATGCGCGCCACCACGTTCGCGTAGCTGCCCACCAGGGCGATGCCCGGCGGCAGGCCGATGTAGCCGAAGCCCGACCAGACGTTGGGGTGGATGAAGAAGTCATCGAAGGCCACGCCTGCGTGCTTGTCGCCGTATTCGTGCTCGAAGCTCAGCTTACGCGCCGAGCGCAACCCGGCATGGGCGGCCAGGGCCTTGACCACGCCCTTGGCGATGCCTTCGTCGAAATAGCGCTTGGCTTCGGCGAAGGCTTCCTCATCGCTGGGGCGGGTGATCACGTCGATCGACAGGCCGAAGCGGATCCCGGGGTTGCCGTGGGCGATGGCGCGTTGGCGCACATCGTCGATCAGGGCGCGGATATCCTCGGGGCGTTCGGCGCGCATCAGGTAGTAATCAGCGTGCCTGGCGGCCAGCTCGCGGGCCGCCTCGGAGGAGCCGGCGGTGCAGATCAGCGGCAGCTCGGCTTTTTTCTGCGGGCCGCGCAGGCCGCCGCCGTCCGCCTGGTAGTAGGTGCCCTGGTAGTGGAACTGCTCGTTGTGCCAGTAGCCCTTGACCACGTCGAGGAATTCGCTGGCGCGGCGGTAGCGGTCGTCGTGGTCGGTGAAGTCGCCGACCTGGCGCTGGATCACCTCCGAGCCGCCGTTGATGATGTTCCACACCAGGCGATTGCCGCTGGCGCGCTGGTAGGTGGCGGCCATCTGCGCGGCGGCGAAGGGCGAGAAGTGGAAGGGCTGGAAGGCGGTGACGAACTTGAGCCTGCGGGTTTCCCGGGCCAGCAGCGAGCACACCGTCCACGGCTCTTCGCCGCCGGGGGCGTTGACCATCAGCACGCCGCCGAAGCCGTTGATTTCGGCGGCGCGGGCGATCTGGCCGAGGTAGTCGATGTAGGTGAAGTCGTCGCCCACGGCAAAGTCGGAGACCGCGCCGCCTTCGCTGGCCGGTGCCTGCCAGTCGCCGCGGTTGCGTGGGTCGCCGGGCAGGTGAAGGGTTTCGCCATGCAGCGGCAGGCGGGTGAAGAAGTCGATGCTCATGGGGTAACTCCGGTGGCGTTCTGGGCAGTGTCGAGGGCCGGCCAGGTGTGCTGCAGGTTCTGTTCGAGCAGGGCCTGGCGGGTGAAATGGGTGGCCAGCGCCGGGGCGATGTCGACCTTGGCGCGAACCAGCTTGTTGTCCAGGGCGTACTGGCTCAGGGCGTTGTAGTGGGCCTGCAGCTGGGCGTCGGTTTTCGGTGCCCAGCGCTGCGCCCACGGCACCGGGTCGCCCTGGCTTTCCCGGCGCAGCACGCTCTCTGGGGTGCCGGCGCGCGAGGCGTAGCGGTAGAAGGCGTCGGCGTTCTGTTCCTGGGCGATCCAGCCGGCGGCGCGCACCCAGGCGTTGGCGACCAGCTGGGTGAGGTCGGCGTGGTCGTTGACGAAGCGGTCGGTGGCCCACAGGTCGGAGACCAGGCGCCAGTCGTTGCTGCCTTGCTTGGTCGACCAGATCACCTTGGCCACCTGCTTGTCTTCGAGCAGGTAGCTTTCGCTGAGCAGCACGGCGGCATCGACCTTGCCGGCGGACACGGCGGCGGCGCCCACCTGGGGGTTGAGGTTGCTGATCTTGAAATCGGCCAGGCTCAGGCCTTTGCTGGCGAGGAACTGGCTGAAGGCGAACTCCCAGGGGCGGCCACGGTGCAGGGCCAGGCGTTTGCCCTTGAGGTCTTCGACAGTGGTGGCGCTGGAGTGGGCCGGCACCACCAGGTAGACGTTGTCGCCGTTGCCGCCGGGCACCACCAGCTTGCCCGGCACGCCGCCGGCCAGGGCGATCACCGAGGGCAGGTCGCCGCGCACGGCGAAGTCCAGGCTGCCGTTGGCGAAGCCTTCGTTGATCTGCGGGCCGGCGTTGGCGTGGGGCAGGGCTTGCCATTGCAGCTCGGCGCCGCGCTCGCGCAGGGCCTGTTGCAGCCAGCCTTCTTCCACGACCCGCCCGGCGATGCCGCCGAACACCGGTTGGCCGCCCTGGGTGAAGGAAACGATGGCGATCCTGACCGGCACCAACGGCTCGGCCTGGAGGGGCCAGGCGCAGATCAGTGAGGCGAGGGCGAGCAGGCCGTTACGGCAGAAGGTGAGCATGGGCGCGATCCTTGGACGAGTGCAATGCCAAGGCGTCGGCAAGATGCATGCCAGGGGTTTTTCGCTGGTTTTAGTGGGCTGCAGGCTGCACGGCTGCTGGTTCGGGGGCAGCTGTTGCTGCTGCACTGCTGCTGTAGCAGCAGTGGGGTGGGTATGTGTAAAAAGGAATATGCAAAGACGAATTTATAATTATTTGGCCTAACAGGGTTTGGGGCATGATGCGCCATGGCACGCCCATCGCCGCCGTTGTAAGGAAACGATCATGACCCAGCTGACCCACCCACACGCCCGTGAACTGACCAAGTCGGTCCGCGCCACCGTGCTGGTTTTCAAGGACCCGCGCTCCCAGGAGCTGCTCAGCCGCATCGAGCGGCTGGCGCCCAGTGAAGCCAATGCGTTGATCATTGGCGAAACCGGTACCGGCAAGGAGCTGGTCGCTCGCCATGTGCACCACCTGAGCCGGCGCAGCCAGGCGCCGTTCGTGGCGGTGAACTGCGGCGCCTTCCCCGAGACCCTGGTGGAAAGCGAGCTGTTCGGCCACGAGAAAGGCGCCTTTACCGGCGCCACCAGCAGCAAGGCCGGCTGGTTCGAGGCGGCCAACGGCGGCACCTTGTTCCTCGATGAGATCGGTGACTTGCCGCTGGGCATGCAGGTCAAGCTGCTGCGGGTGTTGCAGGAGCGCGAAGTGGTGCGCCTGGGGTCACGCACGCCGATCCCGATCAATGTGCGGCTGGTGGCCGCGACCAACGTCAACCTGGCCGACGCAGTGGTGGCCGGACACTTTCGCGAAGACCTGTTCTACCGCCTGCACGTGGCGACCATCCGCCTGCCGCCGCTGCGCGAGCGGCCAGGGGACATCCTGCCGCTGGCCGAGTTCTTCCTTGAGGAGCACTGCCAGCGCCTGGGCTACCAGCGTGCGTGCCTGAGCGAGGAGGCCGAGCGCAAGCTGCTCACCCATCCGTGGCCGGGCAATATCCGCGAGCTGGAAAACGCCCTGCACCATGCGCTGCTGGTGTGCCGCCACCAGCGCGTGCAGCCGAGCGACCTGAACCTGGCCGACCTGCGGCCCAACTTGCCGGCAGCGGCCGCCGCCGGCTACGCCGCGCCCTTGGAGGTGAGCCTGGAGGCAGCGCTCAATGCACTGTACGAACAGAACCTGGACAACCTGTACGAGCACATCGAGGCCACCATCTTCCGCACGGCCTACCGCTATTGCCACGGCAACCAGCTGCAGACCGGGCGGCTGCTCAACATCAGCCGCAATATCGTGCGTGCGCGGCTGGAGTTGATCGGCGAGCTGAAGCCTTCAGCCCAGGCGGCCGGCCAGGGGTGAGGCGCTGTGCCTGGTCCTGCTCTATGCTCAAGCCTTCGTCCATAGGGGGTTTGTGATGAAAGCAGTATTAGAGCGACTGGATACGTGGTTGGAAACCAACCTGGACGAAGTACATGCAGACCTGGCGCCAGGCTGCTCGGAGGCCGCGCTGGCCGAGTTCGAAGAGCTGGTTGGGCAGCACTTTCCTGAGAGCTTGAAAGCACTCTACCGGTGGCATGACGGGCAAAAAGGCGAGGCGAGCACTGGGCCGTTCTTTGGACTGACTTTCCTGTCTTTGGCGGAGGCCCTTAAACACTGGGCGTCGTGGAAGGACCTGGTCGAGGAGTGGTCTGACGAAGATATGGCGGCGGCCAGTGACTTCTGCAGCTCGGTACCACCGGGTGCCATCAAGCCGCTCTATGCCAACCGTAACTGGATTCCGTTTGCCTACGACTATGGCGGCAATCACCTGGGGGTGGACCTGGCCCCTGCGGAGCAGGGCAGCGTGGGGCAGGTCATCAATTTTGGCCGCGATGAAGAAGAGAAATTCGTGGTGGCCAGTTCATTGGAGGCCTTTGTGGCGTGGCTGGTCGAGCAATTCGAGACTGGCAATGTGGCGATCAGGGTGGAGGATGATGGGGCGCGCAGCCTGAATACCAAGGTGCCGGAGCTGCATCATTTTCTGGATTCGGTGCAGGTTCTGTTTGCTGAGCAGCGGCTGGGGGGGTGAGGGTGGATTCCAGGTGCCTGCCTTGCAATCGCATGTGGGCCACTAGGTGCTCGCCGGTGTTTTTGTAGCGCCCTCAAGATCGAGCGCCGCCCGCGCGGCGCTTCGCGGGTAAACCCGCTCCCACAGTTTGTTTCGGGCCAATTATTCCTGTGAAAGTACCGGCGCCTGCCTTGGTGCATGCCTTGAGTCATGTGGGGCGGCGGCAACGCCCACGCTGAAACCGCGTCGTACCAACAAGGCGGACCAGGTGATGGCACAGGAGAGACTGGCCCGAAACAGACTGTGGGAGCGGGTTTACCCGCGAAGCGCCGCGCGGGCGGCGCTCGATCTCATAGGCGCTGCAAAAACACCGCCGAGCACCTGGTGGCCTCGATGCAATCTCCTGAAGGACACCAAGCGGCCTTGTGCCTCGCCATCAAGGCTCGCCAGCCGAGTGGCCACCCTTCTCGAGAATCCTCGGCCCCGCACCTTCCTGCCCCAGCACATCACCCGGGTTGCGCAATGGACAATCCTCCAGCGACAGGCAACCGCAACCAATGCAATTGTCGAGGCTATCGCGCAGGGCTTCCAGCGTGCGAATACGCGCGTTCAGGTCCTCTCGCCAGGCCGATGACATCTCCCCCCACTGGGCGGCGGTGAGCTTGCTGTTGGGAGGGTAGCGGCCCAAGGCACGCTTGATTTCCTCAAGGGGAATGCCCGTGCGCTGGGCCACCTTGATGATCGCGATGGTGCGCAGCACCAGTGCCGGGAAGCGCCGCTGGTTGCCCGCCGTGCGGGTGCTGGCGATCAGCCCCTTGGCCTCGTAGAAGTGCAGCGTTGACACCGGTACGCCGCTGCGTCGGGTGACTTCACCCACGCTAAGCATCCGTGTGCTGTCGGTGGTTTTTTTCGCTGCCACGGCTATTGGCCTCAAGTTAAGTTGAGCTCTTATAGTCCCGTCAGATCGTTCCCGCAATCGTTACAAGGTGCCTGTCGATGAGTTGCGCGACAGCCTTGGCATGCGTATGTCCAAGGTCATGGCCAGCCTCGGGGAACACTTGCAGCCTGGCATCCGGTATCAGTTGCGCCAACCGCTGGCCAACCGCGACCGGACTGATCGGGTCCATGCCACCCCACAACAGCAGTACCGGCAGCTGCAGTTCCTGCAAGCGGGCAGACAGGTCGGTACGGTCATCCAGGAACCAGCGTGGCAGGTTCGGGTTATCTGATTCGAACGCCGTGCGCCAGTCCTCGGCCCCCAGAGCGGGGAGGTTCAAGCCGCCCGAAGTGACGGCGAGAACCAGGTGAGTGATCAGGTCGGGGCGCTCGAGTGCGATATGTACAGCGACAACCCCGCCCATGGATTGCGCCACCAAGGCTGTGGGCCTGTCGATCTCTGCGATCGCGAGCGCGGCAAGGTGCTCAAGGCAGGTGACATTCGGGTTGGCTGGCGTATTGCCAAAACCGGGCCAGCCCATGTGCTGCACGGCAATCGACGTTTCGAGGGCTTCGGCGACGGGGTACCAGAACTGGGTGTTGCCGGAGGCACCGGGGAGGAAAAGAATCTTTTCGGGGGAAGCAGTCACGGCTCGGTCCTTGAGTCAGGGGGTGAAGCAACCTACGGCCATTCGCAGCTATTGGCAAATGATGGCCGCTCAGGATCGCAAGCTGGTAACTGCCATAAAGCGAAAAGGAGCACAAATGTGCTCCTTGTCGTTTTCACCCACTCAACCCCTCACTCCGCCATCTGCAACGCCGGCAACTTGACCCGAAACGCCTTGGTAATCCCCAGCAGACACAGGAACCCCAACGCCATCCAGCTCAAGCCGATCATGAACGACATGCTCGACAGGCTGGTCCACAACCAGATGGTGGTCAAAAAGCCCAGCGCCGGAATCGCGCCATACAGCAGCCAGTTGCGGCCCCCGCGCAGTTTCTGGTCCACCAGGTAATGCTTGACCACCGCCAGGTTCACCGCCGAGAAGGCGAACAGCGCGCCGAAGCTGATCATGTTGGCGACGGTGTCGAGGGTGATGAACAGGGCAATCAGCGATAGCAGGCTGACCAGCATGATCGCGGTGGCGGGCACGCGCTTTTTGGTCACCAGGCGGCCGAACACCTTCGGCAGTGCGCCGTCGCGGCCCATGGCAAACAGCACCCGCGACACACTGGCCTGGGACACCATCGCCGAGGCGAAGCAGCCGGCGACGTAAGTGGCGGTGAAGGCGGTGACCATCAGCTCGCCGCCCACCCGGCGCATCACGTCCAGCGAGGCGGAGTCCGGGTCTTTGAAGATGGCCCACTCGGGGAACACCATCTGCGCACACCACGACACGATCAAGAACAGCAGGCCGCCGAACAGGGTCACCGCCATGATCGCCAGGGGGATGCGGAACTTGGGGTTGGCGGTTTCCTCGGCCATGGTCGACACCGCGTCGAAGCCCAGGAACGACAGGCACAGCACCGCCGCGCCGGTCATGATCAGCGGCATGTCGAAGCCTTCGTGGTGGAACGGCTTGAGCAGCGAAACCGGCTCGGCCTGGGCGCCCATGTTGTGGATCGACAAGCCGACGAAGACCACGATGAACACCAGTTGGGCCACCACCAGCACGCAGTTGACCCGGGTGATGGATTCGATGCCGATCAGGTTGAGGAAGGTCACCAGGGCGATGGAGCCGAGCACCCACACCCAGGCGTGCACGGCGGGGAAGTACTCGGCCATGTAGATGCCGATCAGCAGGTAGCTGAGCAACGGCAGGAAGATGTAGTCGAGCAGCAAGGTCCAGCCGGCCATGAAGCCGAAGTAGCTGCCGAAAGCCTTGCGGGTGTAGGTGTACACCGAGCCGGAGAACGGGTGGGCCTGGACCATGCGGCCGTAGCTGTAGGCGGTCAGCAGCATGGCGGCGAGGGTCAGCAGGTAGGCGGTGGGCAGGTGGCCCTTGGTCATCTGGGTGACCAGGCCGTAGGTGGTGAACACCGCCAGCGGCACCATGTACGCCAGGCCGAACAGCACCAGCGCGGTAAGGCCCATGGTTTGCCGGAAGCGGCCGCTTGCGCCGGCCTGCGACGTGGACGGATGGGCGTGAGCATCGGCTGTATTTGTTGTTGTATGCATTGCGAACTCCTGGAAATTGACGACAGGACGCCGCGGTACACGCGGGGCGCGTACCGTCTGGAGAGCTTCACTTTGGGCGGGGGCGGCCGGGGCCGTGCACGCAGGCCGCCCACCCTGGCAGGGGTGGGCGGCGGCTTCAGGTCAGAGCTTGCCGACCAGGCGTGCGGTGCGGTCGACGGCGATGCGGGTCTTTTCCACCAGCTCGTCGAGTTCGCTGCGGGTGGCGATCAGGGCCGGGGCCATGATCATGCGGCCAAGGGTGGAGCGGATGATCACGCCTTCTTCGAAACCGAAGGTGCGGCACTGCCAGGCCAGGTCGTTCTCGTTGGCGAAGCGCTTGCGGCTGGCCTTGTCTTCGGCGAACTGCAGGGCGCCCAGCAGGCCGGTGCCCTGGATGTCGCCGATCAGCGGGTGATCGCTGAAGGTTTCGCGCAGCAACTGCTGCAGGTAGGGGCCGGTGTCGTCCTTCACCGTGGCGACGATGTTTTCGTCGCGCAGGGCCTTGAGGTTGGCCACCGCCACCGCAGCGGCCACCGGGTGACCGGAGTAGGTCAGGCCGTGGGCGAACACACCGCCGCGCTCCACCAGGGCCTCGGCGATGCGCTTGCTCAGCACCAGGCCGCCCATGGGCACGTAGCCGCTGGTCAGGCCCTTGGCGATGGACAGGGTGTCGGGCTGGAAGCCGAAGTATTCGTGGGCGAACCATTCGCCGGTGCGGCCGAAGCCGCCGATGACTTCGTCGGCGCACAGCAGCACGTCGTACTGGCGGCAGATGCGCTGGATTTCCGGCCAGTAGCTCTCGGGCGGGAAGATCATGCCGCCAGCGCCCTGGAACGGCTCGGCGATGAAGCCGGCGACGTTCTCGGCACCCAGTTCGAGAATCTTCTCTTCCAGTTGCAGGGCGCAGCGCTTGCCGAACTCGGCCGGGGTCAGCTCGCCGCCGGCGGCGTACCAGTAGGGCTCGTCGATGTGGGCGATGTCGGGGATCAGCCCGCCCATCTCGTGCATGAACTTCATGCCGCCCAGGGCGGTGGCCGCCAGGGTCGAGCCGTGGTAGCCGTTCCAGCGGCCGATCATGATCTTTTTCTGTGGCTGGCCGACCACCTGCCAGTAACGGCGCACGGTGCGGATCAGCACCTCGTTGGCCTCGGAGCCGGAGTTGGTGTAGATGGCGTGGCTGTAGTGGCCCGGCAGCAGGCTGAACAGCAGCTCGGACAGCTCGATCACCGCCGGGTGGGTGGTGTGGAAGAACATGTTGTAGTAGGCCAGCTGGTCCATCTGCGCAGCGGCGGCGGCGGTCAGGTCGCGGCGGCCATAGCCGAGCTGGGTGCACCACAGGCCAGACATGCCATCGAGGTAGCGGTTGCCGTCGTTGTCCCACAGGTTCAGGCGCTCACCGCGCACCATCACCCGCGGCCCTTCGGCGTTCAGGGCCTTCTGATCCAGGAACGCATGGATGTGGTGGGCGGCGTCGGCTTGTTGGTAGTCCTGGGTCTGGCGTTGCGGTGCGAAGGGAGCATTCATGGCTTTTTCTCTTTCTTGGAAGTCGCGCAAGGGGGATGCAATCGGGGGCAGGTCCTCTGCTTGAACGGGCGCCGGTCCTGGGCCCTGGGGTTGGAGAAATGCTCCCACACCCGCGCAATCGCCGAAATCACCCGTTTTGGTGAGTGGCGCGTCTTCCAAAAGGCATGTGCCAGATAGCAAAAGGGCCGCTGAGCGGCCCTTGGTTGGTTAGTGAGTGAACGCCTTCAAGCTGCCCTTGCGGCTGGCCTCATAGGCTTCGCGCTCCATGGGCTGGGCCTGCGGATTGCCCAGGTCTTCCATGGCCAGGCGGTGCGTCTCCGGCGCGAGGTACGCGGCAAAGGCGCACACGCAGGTGATGAAGAACGCCAGGCCACCGACCACCATTGGGATGTTGTCCGAACCCGGTGGCGCCACCATGGCGAACAGGGCCGGCAGCATGGCGGTGAGCATGGTGCCGATGTTCTGCGCGATGGCCATGGCCGAAACCCGGTAGCGGGTCTGGAACAGCTCTGGGTAGAAGCTTGGGAACACCGCGTTGTAGCCCTGGTAGACCATGCCCCACATGACGATCGAGGCGACGAACGCCAGCGGCACGTTCTGGATGCTGATCGCGTACAGGTAGACGAAGGCCAGCAGGCCTGAGCCCAGGCAACCGGCGATCATGGTCGGGCGGCGGCCGATCTTGTCGGAAAGGTTGCCGACGAAGGGGATCACCAGCACCGCGACGATGTTGCCCACCACCGGGATCCACAGGTACACGCTCTTGTCGAAGCCGATGCCGTAGGCCGGCTGCACCGCGTAGGCCGCGCCGAAGATGGTGGCGACCAC
This sequence comes from Pseudomonas sichuanensis, assembly GCF_024749065.1. Classification (NCBI taxonomy): domain Bacteria; kingdom Pseudomonadati; phylum Pseudomonadota; class Gammaproteobacteria; order Pseudomonadales; family Pseudomonadaceae; genus Pseudomonas; species Pseudomonas sichuanensis. The sequence continues at coordinate 2,587,837 of NZ_CP087185.1, forward strand.
CGGGATCACGTTCATCAGGGCCATGAACATCACCAGCACCATGTGCTTCCAGCTGTGGCGGAAGGCTTCGCTGATCGGCGACTTGGCCACCTTGTCCTGTTTTTCTTCCTGGACGAAGGCCGGGGTCTCATGCACTTCTTTGCGGATGATGAAACCGGCGATCAGCACCACGGCGCTCATCAGGAACGGAATGCGCCAGCCCCACTCGTTGAACGCTTCGCTGGGCATGAAGTAGGCCAGCGGCAGGAACACCGCCGCCGCCATCACCTGGCCGGCCTGCACGCCCTGCAGGGTGAAGCTTGCGTAGTAGCCGCGGCGGCCGAAGGGGGCGTGCTCCATGATCATCGAGCTGGCCCCGGAGATCTCGCCGGCCACGGCGAAGCCCTGCACCAGGCGCAGCACCACCAGCAACGCCGGGGCGAGCAGGCCGATGTCGTGGTAGGTGGGCAGCAGGCCCACGGCCATGGTCGACAGGCCCATCAGGAACATGCACAGCAGCAGCACGTTCTTGCGCCCACGGGTATCACCCCAGTGGCCGAGCACGAAGGCACCCACCGGGCGCGCCAGGTAACCCACGCCATAGGTGGCCAGCGAGGCGATGATGGCCATCTTCGGGTCGGTGTTGGGGAAGAAGATCTGCGGGAAGATCAGCGCCGCGGCCTGGGCATAGATGAAGAAGTCGTAGTACTCGAGGGCAGAGCCGATCCATCCGCTGGCGGTGGCTTTCTTGGCTTGGGAACTTGAGTGGGCCATGTTGTCTCCGTTGTTCTTGTCAGGGGCCGGTGGTCAGCGCGCGCGGGGCACGGCAACGGGGCTATGGGGAGAAGACGAACGAGGCGATGCGGGTCGCAGGGCGAGGAAGCTGTGCATAGGTCGGTACCCGTTTTATTGAACTTATTATGTGGTGACGTTGGGCTGTACAGCGCAGGTTCCGCCGAACGACCGGCGTGGCAGCAAGAAAGGCCGACGGGCCTGCGACTGGTGATCATGGTTGTTCACGGGGCGGGGTGAATCAATTCGTCGAAACGGGTTTTGTTCGGTAATCGAACAAAAACTAACTGTTTCGTACAAAGTGCATTGCCGGGGCGACTTTACCTGCGAATAATCGATCGTGCCAACGGTTGTTGCAGCGCCGGCCTCATCGCTGGCAAGCCAGCTCCCACAGGGGCTGCGCTGGCCTGAAGTTGTGCGAGCCGGCTTGCCGGCGACGAGGCCGGCACAAGCAACCGCATCACCCGCCAATAACAAGGAACACCCGCCATGCAGCGTTCGATCGCCACCGTGTCCCTCAGCGGCACCCTGCCAGAGAAACTCGAAGCCATCGCCGCCGCGGGCTTCGACGGCGTCGAGATCTTCGAAAACGACCTGCTGTATTACGCCGGCAGCCCCCGCGAGATCCGCCAGATGTGCGCCGATCTGGGGCTGGCCATCACCCTGTTCCAGCCGTTTCGCGACTTCGAGGGCTGCCGGCGCGAGCGCCTGCACAAGAACCTCGACCGCGCCGAGCGCAAGTTCGACCTGATGCAGGAGCTGGGCACCGACCTGGTGCTGGTGTGCAGCAACGTGCAGCCCGATGCCCTGGGCGATGAGCAACTGCTGGTGGACGACCTGCGCCTGCTCGCCGAGCACGCAGGCCGTCGTGGCCTGCGCATCGGCTACGAGGCGCTGGCCTGGGGCCGCCACGTCAACACCTACCAGCAGGTGTGGAACCTGGTGCGCCAGGCCGACCACGCGGCGCTGGGGGTGATCCTCGACAGTTTCCACACCCTGTCGCTCAAGGGTGACCCGAGCGCCATCCGCGATATCCCGGGCGACAAGATCTTCTTCGTGCAGATGGCCGATGCGCCGATCCTGGCCATGGACGTGCTGGAGTGGAGCCGGCATTTCCGTTGCTTCCCGGGGCAGGGCGAGATGGACCTGGCCGGTTTCCTCGCGCCGATCCTGGCCACGGGTTACCGCGGGCCGTTGTCGCTGGAGGTGTTCAACGACGGCTTCCGCGCCGCGCCCCCTCGGCAGAATGCCGCCGATGGCCTGCGCTCGCTGTTGTACCTGGAAGAGAAAACTCGCCTGCAGCTGGAACGCGAGGCCCGGGCCGTGGAGCCGAGCGTGCTGTTTGCGCCGCCTGCCGCCAGCGCCTACGACGGCGTGGAGTTTCTTGAGTTCGCAGTCGACGAGGCCGTCGGCGCGCGCCTGGGCGTGTGGCTCAAGCGCCTGGGCTTCGCCGAGGCCGGCGCGCACCGCAGCAAGGCCGTGCGCCTGCTGCGCCAGGGCGATATCAACATCGTGCTCAACGCCGAACCCTATTCGTTTGCCCACAATTTCTTCGAGGCCCACGGCCCATCACTGTGCGCCACCGCCTTGCGGGTGAAGGACGGCCCGGCGGCGCTGCAGCGCGCCACCGCCTACCGCGGCCAGCCGTTCCGTGGCTTGGTCGGCCCCAACGAGCGGGAGATCCCAGCCGTGCGCGCGCCTGATGGCAGCCTGCTGTACCTGGTCGAGCCCGAAGGCGCAGGCCAGAGCATCTACGACACCGACTTCCGCCTGGAGCAGGGCGCCAGCGCCAGCGGCGGCTTGCAGCGCATCGACCATATGGCCCTGGCGCTGCCCGCCGAGGCGCTGGACAGCTGGGTGCTGTTCTACAAGAGCGTGTTCGATTTCACCGCCGACGACGAGGTGGTGCTGCCCGACCCCTACGGCCTGGTCAAGAGCCGCGCCCTGCGCAGCCACTGCGGCACCTTGCGGGTGCCGCTGAACATCTCCGAGAACCGCAATACCGCCATTGCCCATGCCCTGAACAGCTATCGCGGTTCGGGCGTGCACCATATTGCCTTCGACTGCGACGACATCTTCCGCGAAGTGGCACGGGCCAAGGAGGCAGGGGTGCCGTTGCTGGAGATCCCGCTGAACTACTACGACGACCTGGCGGCGCGCTTCGATTTCGACGATGAGTTCTTGAGTGAGCTGGCCTACTACAACGTGCTGTACGACCGCGATGCCCAGGGCGGCGAGCTGTTCCACGTGTACACCGAGCCGTTCGAAGGGCGGTTCTTCTTCGAGATCCTGCAGCGCAAGGGTGGCTATGCCGGATACGGCGCGGCCAACGTGGCGGTGCGCCTGGCCGCGATGGCCAAGGCGCGTAGCGGGGCAGGGCGTAAACCGGTGCTGTGAAATTCATCGGTGGTCTGAACGGGCCTCATCGCTGGCAAGCCAGCTCCCACAGGTAAGTCGTTGGTCTTGAAGGTCGCGCAAATCTGTGGGAGCCGGCTTGCCGGCGATGAGGCCAGTACAGGTGCATCACAAGCCTGTTCGTTGATGGCAAACCTGACCACCCGACCAACAGCGCGCTTCCCTGCGCCGCCCGGCTCACGGATAATCCTGCGGATTCCTACAATGAGCCTGTGAGTCGGTATGAGTGATTCGGTAGTCCAGCCAGAAGCCGAAGGGGTGCGCAAAACCCGCAAGAACAACCCGGAGAAGACCCGCGAGAACATTCTCCAGGCCGCCATCACCGAGTTCGTCCAGCAGGGCCTGGCCGGCGCGCGGGTGGACGCCATCGCCGAGCGCACCGCCACCTCCAAGCGCATGATCTACTACTACTTCGGCAGCAAGGAGCAGCTGTACGTCGAGTGCCTGGTCAAGCTCTACGGCGATATCCGCAAGACCGAGCACAGCCTCGACCTCGAATCACTGGCCCCCGAGCAGGCGATTCAGCGCCTGGTGGAGTTCACCTTCGACCACCATGCCAACAACGTCGATTTCGTGCGCATCGTCTGCACCGAGAACATTCACTACGGCGAGTACGTCAAGCAGTCGCCGGTGATCCGCGAGATGAGCAGCATGGTGCTTGATGCACTGGGCAAGATCCTCGCCCGTGGCGAGCGCGAAGGCGTGTTCCGCCCGGGGATCGAGGTGATCGACCTGCACATGCTGATGAGTTCGTTCTGCTTCTACCGGGTGTCCAACCGCCACACCTTTGGCGATATCTTCCAGATCGACCTGTCGGACGAGCAGGTCAAGCAGCGCCACAAGCAGGTGATCTGCGAGGCGGTGATGCGTTACATCAAGGCTTGAACCACGGCCTCTGTAGGAGCGGCACAAGGCCGCTCCTACAGGGGCGGCGTCTTCCTCAGTCAAAACTGGCGAAATGCGCCTGCATGCGCTCGGCATCGGCGGTGCGCCCGCTGAACAGCTCGAACGCCTTCACCGCCTGGAACACCGCCATGGTGCCGCCATCCAGCGTGCGGCAGCCCAAGGCCCGGGCATGGCGCAGCAGTTCGGTCTCCAACGGGAAATAGATGATCTCCGCCACCCACAGCCGGGCATGCAACAGCGCTGCCGGCAGGGGCATGCCCGGCAGCTTGGTCATGCCCACCGGCGTGGTGTTGACCAGGCCATCGGCCTCGGCCACTGCGCCGGCCAAGTCGCTGCCGAGCATTGCGCGGCCGACACCGAAGTGCTGGGTAAGATTGTCCACCAGCGCCTGGCCACGGGCCGCGTCCACCTCGAACAGCACCAGCCGCTCGACCCCTTCGGCCAGCAGCGCATGGGCCACCGCCGAGCCCGCACCACCGGCGCCCAGTTGCACCACCTGACGCCTGGCCACGTCCGGCAAGCCACGCCGCAGGCCTTCGGCGAAGCCCAGGCAGTCGGTGTTGTGGCCGACCCGTTTGCCGCCACGCAGTACCACGGTGTTCACCGCGCCGATACCCCGCGCCTCATCCGACAGTTCGTCGAGCAAGGGCAGGATCGCCTGCTTGAACGGGAAGGTGATGTTCAGCCCGGTGAAACCGGTGCGCTCGGCCGCATCGAGCAGTTGCGCCAGGGCGCTGTCGTCCACGCCCAGTTGGTCGGCGTCGATCAGCCGGTACAGGTAGCGCAACGCCTGGGCATCGCCTTCGTGCTCATGCAGCGCCGGGGTGCGCGAGGCCTGGATGCCACGGCCGATCAGGCCGGCGAGGATGCCTGGAGTGCTCATGCCTGCTCCTTGAAGTGCTCGGCGAAGTACGCCAGGGCCATCTCGTAGCCTTGGCTGCCGAGCCCACAGATCACGCCGACGGCGATGCTGGAGACGAACGACAGGTGACGGAAGGGTTCGCGCTTGTGCACGTTGGACAGGTGCACTTCGATCACCGGCAGCTCGCTGGCGATCAGCGCGTCGCGGATGGCGACCGAGGTGTGGGTCCAGGCGGCGGGGTTGATCAGGATGCCGTGGCAGCGGCCACGGGCGGCGTGGATCCAGTCGAGCAGTTCGCCTTCGTGGTTGGTCTGGCGAAATTCCAGCTCCAGGCCCAGTTCAGCGGCACTGGTGGCGCACAGGTTGGCCAGGTCGGCGAGGGTTTCGTGGCCGTACTGGGCCGGTTCGCGGGTGCCCAGCAGGTTGAGGTTGGGGCCGTTGAGCACGAGGATTCGGGGTGTCATGGCGGGGTATCGCTTTGTTGTTTTTGGATGTCGTGAGTTTTGTACTACCCGGTTAGTTTCGTCAAATGGTCGGCCTGGAAAATGGGCGATTATCGGACTGGGGGAGGGCTGGCATGGGTTCGCCGGTGTTTTTGCGGCGCCTATGAGATCGAGCGCCGCCCGCGCGGCGCTCGATCTTGAGAGCGCTGCATGGCTGTCGCCCTACACCTGGTGGCCCGCACACGATCCAGGCCAGGCCCATGCCGAAATTACAAAATTGTAATCCTCACGCCACCGCCCCGATAACCAGCCCTCCCTACAGTCCCTCGCCAACGCATTCCGCCGCGCGTCGACGAGGACCCAAGCCGTGCCCATCCCCCGCAAGATCGCCTTGCTCTGCCTGTTGCTGGCCGGCCCCGCCAGCGCCCAGGGCCTGAGCCTGGACCAGGCGCTCGCCGCCGCCTTCGCCGAAAACCCCGAACTCGCCGCCGCCGGCCGCGAGATCGGCATTGCCGAGGGCGAGCGCCGCCAGGCCGGGCTGATCCCCAACCCCGAGCTGTCCTGGGAGGTCGAGGACACCCGCCGCGATACCAGCACCACCACCGTCACCCTCAGCCAACCGCTGGAACTGGGCGGCAAGCGCGGTGCGCGCATCGACCTGGCCGAGGCCGGCCAGGCGGTCGCCCAACTGGAACTGGAGCGCCAGCGCAACGGCCTGCGCGCCGATGTGATCCAGGCCTTCCACGCCGCCCTGCGCGCACAGACCGCGCTGGAGCTGGCGCAGCAGTCCCAGGCCCTGACCGAGCGCGGTCTGCGGGTGGTGCAAGGGCGGGTCAAGGCCGGCCAGTCGTCACCGGTCGAGGCGACCCGCGCCCAGGTGCAGCTGGCCCAGGCCGAGGCGGCGGTGCGCCGTGCCCGTACCCAGCGCAGCGTGGCCTGGCAGGCCCTGGCGCGGCTGACCGGCAGCGCCCAGGCCGGCTTCGACAGCCTCGACGGCAGCAACCTGTCACCTGGCCCGGCACCCCAGGCCGAGCAGTTGCTGGGCAAGGTCGAGCAAACCGCCGACTGGCGCCTGGCCGCGGCGCAGATCGAGCGTGGCGAGGCCAGCCTGGGCTCGGAGAAGGCCAAGCGCATCCCCGACCTGACCGTCAGCGTCGGCAGCCAGTACAGCCGCGAGGACCGTGAGCGAGTCAATGTAGTGGGGCTGTCGATGCCGCTGCCGCTGTTCGACCGCAACCAGGGCAACGTGCTGGCCGCTTCGCGCCGCGCCGATCAGGCCCGCGACCTGCGCAATGCCGTGGAGTTGCGCCTGCGCAGCGATACCCGCAGTGCCCTCGACCAGTGGGCCACGGCCATGGGCGAGGTGCAGGCCTATGACCGCACCATCCTGCCGGCGGCGCAGCAGGCGGTGGACACCGCGACCCGCGGCTTCGAAATGGGCAAGTTCGCGTTCCTCGATGTGCTCGATGCCCAACGCACCTTGATCGAGGCGCGTGGGATGTACCTCGAGGCGCTGGCCTCGGCCACCGATGCCCGGGCGCAGGTGGAACGCATCTACGGCGAGCTCTGAGCCGCAGCCCATCGCGGGGCAAGCCCGCTCCCACGAGTCTTGGCTTTGCCCTTGTGGGAGCGGGCTTGCCCCGCGATGGGGCCCGAATTGCAACTGACGATTTCCCCAGCAGGAGCCTCCATGACCAACCCCCGCAAACTCGCGATCCTCGCCGCTGCCCTGGCCGCCCTCGGCCTCGGTGGCCTGGCCTGGACCGGCACCCTCGGCCAGGCCTCCAGTGGCCAGGCCCAGCACGATGACCATGGCGAAGAAGACCACGGCCATGCCGAAGAAAAGGACGATGGCCACGGCCATGCTGCGTCCGAAGGTGAAGACCACGCCGAAGAAGAGGGCCAACTGCACCTCACCGCCGAACAGATCCAGGCCGCCGGCGTGCAGTTGGTCACCGCTGGCCCGCAAACCCTGGGCACCGCCATCAGCTTCCCCGGCGAGATCCGTTTCGACGAAGACCGCACCGCCCACGTCGTGCCCCGGGTGCCCGGCGTGGTCGAGTCGGTGCACGCCGACCTCGGCCAGGCAGTCAAGCGCGGCCAGGTGCTGGCGGTGATCGCCAGCCAGCAGATCTCCGAACTGCGCAGCGAGCAGCAGGCGGCCCAGCGCCGTCTGGAACTGGCACGCCTGACCTTCGAGCGCGAAAAGCAGTTGTGGCAGGAGCGCATCAGCGCCGAGCAGGACTACCTGCAGGCCCGCCAGGCCCTGCAGGAGGCCGAAATCGCCGCGGCCAACGCCGGGCAGAAGGTCGCCGCCGTGGCGCCGGCCGGCAAGGGCAACCGCTATGAGCTGCGCGCGCCGTTCGATGCGGTGGTGGTGGAGAAACACCTGACCGTGGGCGAGGTGGTGGACGAGACCAGCAACGCCTTCACCCTGTCTGACCTGAGCCGGGTCTGGGCCACCTTCGCCGTGGCCCCGCGCGACCTGGACAAGGTGGTCAGCGGCCGTGGCGTGACCGTCAGCGCACCGGACCTCGGCGCGCAGGTGCAAGGCAAGGTCAACTACGTCGGCAGCCTGCTGGGCGAGCAGAACCGCGCCGCCACCGTCCGCGCTACCCTGGCCAACCCCAATGGCGCCTGGCGCCCGGGGCTGTTCGTCAACATCGCCGTCACCGTCGAGCGTTTCGACGCGGCCGTGGTGGTGCCCGAAGCGGCCCTGCAAACCTGGGAAGAGCAGACCGTGGTGTTCGCCCGCACCGAAGAAGGCTTCGAGGCACGCCCGGTGAAACCAGGCCGCCGCGATGGCGGCCAGGTGGAGATCCACGAGGGGCTCGCCGCCGGTACCCAGGTGGCTGCCGCCGGCAGCTTCGTCCTCAAGTCCGAGCTGGGCAAAGGCTCGGCCGAACACAGCCACTGACCGGGAACGCCTGACATGTTCGAACGCCTGATCCAGTTCGCCATCGAGCAACGCCTGGTGGTGATGCTCGCCGTGGTGCTGATGGCCGCCGTGGGCATCCACAGCTACCAGAAACTGCCCATCGACGCGGTGCCCGACATCACCAACGTCCAGGTGCAGATCAACACCGCCGCGCCCGGTTATTCACCGCTGGAGACCGAGCAGCGCATCACCTTTGCCATCGAAACCGCCATGGCCGGCCTGCCGGGCCTCAAGCAGACCCGCTCGCTGTCGCGCTCGGGGTTGTCGCAGGTGACGGTGATCTTCGATGACAGCACCGATATCTTCTTCGCCCGCCAGTTGGTCAACGAGCGCCTGCAGGTGGCTCGCGAGCAGTTGCCCGAAGGCATCGAGGCGGCCATGGGGCCGATCTCCACTGGCCTGGGCGAGATCTTTTTGTGGACCGTGGAGGCCAGGGACGGCGCGCTGAAGGACGACGGCACGCCTTATACCGCCACCGACCTGCGGGTGATTCAGGACTGGATCATCAAGCCGCAGTTGCGCAACGTGCCGGGCGTGGCCGAGGTGAACAGCATCGGCGGCCATGCCAAGCAGTACCTGATCGCGCCGGAGCCCAAGCGTCTGGCGGCCTACAAGCTCACCCTCAACGATCTGATCGGCGCCCTGGAGCGCAACAACGCCAACGTCGGCGCCGGCTACATCGAGCGCAACGGCGAACAGCTGCTGATCCGTGCGCCGGGCCAGGTGGCTTCCGCCGAGGACATCGCCAACATCGTCATTTCCAGTGTCGATGGCACGCCGATCCGCGTCAGCCATGTGGCCGAGGTGGGCCTGGGCCAGGAGCTGCGCTCGGGCGCGGCCACCGAGAACGGCCGTGAGGTGGTCTTGGGCACGGTGTTCATGCTGATCGGCGAGAACAGCCGCACAGTGTCCCAGGCCGTGGCCGCCAAGCTGGAAGAGGTCAACCGCAGCCTGCCCAAGGGCGTGGTGGCGGTCACCGTGTACGACCGCACCAACCTGGTCGAAAAAGCCATCGCCACGGTGAAGAAGAACCTGATCGAAGGCGCGATCCTGGTGATCGCCGTGCTGTTCCTGTTCCTGGGCAACATCCGCGCCGCGCTGATCACCGCCATGGTGATCCCGCTGTCGATGCTGTTCACCTTTACCGGCATGTTCAGCAACAAGGTCAGCGCCAACCTGATGAGCCTCGGCGCCCTGGACTTCGGCATCATCGTCGACGGCGCGGTGGTGATCGTCGAGAACGCCATTCGCCGCCTGGCCCACGCCCAGCAGCGCCATGGCCGCATCCTCACCCGTGCCGAGCGCTTCCATGAAGTGTTCGCCGCCGCCCGCGAGGCGCGCCGGCCGCTGATCTACGGGCAGCTGATCATCATGGTGGTGTACCTGCCGATCTTTGCCCTGACCGGGGTCGAGGGCAAGATGTTCCACCCCATGGCTTTCACCGTGGTGCTGGCGCTGCTGGGGGCGATGATCCTCTCGGTGACCTTCGTGCCGGCGGCCATCGCGCTGTTCGTCACCGGCAAGGTCAAGGAAGAGGAGGGCGTGGTGATGCGCGCCGCGCGCCGCCGTTACGCCCCGGTGCTGGCCTGGGTGCTGGGCCGGCGCAACCTGGCCTTTGCCGGCGCCGCTACCCTGGTGCTGCTGTCGGGGGTGCTGGCCAACCGCATGGGCAGCGAGTTCATCCCCAGCCTCAGCGAGGGCGACTTCGCCCTGCAGGCCTTGCGTGTGCCGGGCACCAGCCTGTCGCAGTCGGTGGACATGCAGCAGCGTCTGGAAAAGACCATCATCGAGCGGGTGCCGGAAGTGGAGCGGGTGTTCGCCCGTACCGGCACGGCGGAAATCGCCTCCGACCCGATGCCGCCGAACATCTCCGATGCCTACGTGATGCTCAAGCCCCGTGAGCAATGGCAAGACCCGGGCAAACCGCGGGATGAGCTGATCGCTGAAGTGCAACGCGCTGCAGCCAGCGTGCCGGGCAGTAACTACGAGCTGTCGCAGCCGATCCAGCTGCGTTTCAACGAGCTGATCTCCGGGGTGCGCAGCGATGTCGCGGTGAAGGTGTTCGGTGACGACATGGAGGTGCTCAACCGCACCGCCGCGCAGATCGCCGCCGGCCTGCAGCAGGTGCCGGGGGCGTCGGAAGTGAAGGTCGAGCAGACCACCGGCCTGCCGGTGCTGACCATCGACATCGACCGTGACAAGGCCGCACGTTACGGCTTGAACGTGGGTGATGTGCAGGACGCCATCGCCATCGCCGTGGGCGGGCGCAGCGCCGGCACCCTGTACGAGGGCGACCGCCGCTTCGACATGGTGGTGCGCCTGCCCGAAACCCTGCGCACCGATGTGGACGGGTTGTCCAGCCTGTTGATCCCGGTGCCCGCCAGTGCCGCCAGCGGCGCCACGCAGATCGGCTTCATCCCGTTGTCCCAGGTGGCCACGTTGAACCTGCAACTGGGCCCCAACCAGATCAGCCGCGAGGACGGCAAGCGGGTGGTGGTGGTCAGCGCCAACGTGCGCGGGCGTGACCTCGGCTCGTTCGTCGAAGAGGCGTCGCAGGCGCTGATCGACAAGGTGCAGATCCCGCCCGGCTACTGGACCCGCTGGGGCGGCCAGTTCGAGCAGCTGCAGTCGGCCGCCGAGCGCCTGCGGGTGGTGGTACCGGTGTCGTTGCTGCTGGTGATGGCGCTGCTGCTGATGATGTTCAACAACCTCAAGGACGGCCTGCTGGTGTTCACCGGTATTCCGTTTGCCCTGACTGGCGGTGTGCTGGCGCTGTGGCTGCGGGATATTCCGCTGTCGATCTCGGCGGGGGTGGGGTTCATCGCGCTGTCGGGGGTGGCAGTGCTCAACGGCCTGGTGATGATTGCCTTTATCCGCAACCTGCGCGAAGAGGGCCGCGGGCTGCGTGCGGCGGTCGAGGAGGGCGCGCTGACCCGCCTGCGCCCGGTGCTGATGACCGCATTGGTGGCGTCGCTGGGCTTCATCCCCATGGCCCTGGCCACCGGCACCGGCGCCGAGGTGCAACGGCCGCTGGCGACCGTGGTGATTGGCGGCATCCTGTCGTCCACCGCGCTGACCTTGCTGGTGTTGCCGGCGTTGTATCAGTGGGCGCATCGGCGGGATGAGGAGGTGGTGCCGCCAGCGGCGCAGTAACCGTGGCCGGGGCACTCGCCATTGCCTCTGGCAACGCGCATGATGCCCCCATGCCCTAATGCCAGTCAGTTAACGCTTCATGGCACTTATTGGGGCTGCTTTGCAGCCCTTCGCGGGTAAATCGCAGCGGCGAACCGCCGCTCCCACAGGATCGCGCAAAGTCTGAATCGAGCGCTGTACTTGTGGGAGCGGGTTTACCCGCGAAGGGTCGCGTAGCGACCCCAATTGGCTTAACTGACTGGCATTACTCCATGACCCGTCTTTCTTCCCTTCACGCCGTCCGCCGCGCCCTGCGCCCGGGGGGCGTGCACCTGCTCTGGCTGCGCTACCAGCCGCCCTATCACTGGCCCTCGACCCAGGCCTTCCTGGCTGCGCGCTGCATCCCCGGTATCGAAACCTTCGCCGATGGCGTGTACCGGCGCAGCTTCGTCCATGCCGGCCGGCACGGCGTGCTGGAAGCGAACCCGGTAGCAGGCCCCTGGCTGCAGGTGCGTCTGCATGAAGTGGCGCCGGCGCTGTTGCCGGGGCTGATCGCACGCCTGCGCCGGGTATACGACCTGGATGCGCGCCCGGCACAGATTGCCGCCGGGCTGGCCGGCGACGCGCTCATGGCGCGGCTGCTCGCTGCGCGCCCCGGTTTGCGTGTACCCCAGGGCTGGGATGCTTTCGAACAGGCCATGCGCACGGTGCTCGGCCAGCAGATCAGCGTGGCCGGGGCGATGACCCTGGCCGGGCGCTTGGTGGCGCGGCATGGGGCGTTGCTGCAGGTGGAGGCGGCCGCGCTGAGCCATGTATTCCCCTCGGCCATGGCGGTGGCGGCGGCTGAACTCGAAGGGCTGGGTATGCCACGGGCGCGGGCGGCAACCCTCGGCACCCTGGCCAGGGCGCTGCTTGAGCAGCCGAACCTGCTGCAGCCTGGGCAAACCCTGGACGCGGTGCTCGCACGCTTGTGCAGCTTGAAGGGCATCGGCCCGTGGAGTGCCCACTACCTGGCCCTGCGCCAGGTGGGGGCCAGGGATGCCTTGCCGTTGGGCGATGTGGCGCTGGTCAAGGCCCTGCGCCTGCTGGAGGGGCCGCAGGTGCTGCTGGCCGAGCGGGCCTTGGCCTGGCGGCCATGGCGCGCTTATGCGGCGCAGCACCTGTGGGCGTCTTTGGCGGTCACTGGCCCGATTGGCGCCAGCTGACTTCGCTGATGCCGTAGCGCTCGGCCATGGGCCGGCTGACTTTGCGGATCTTCTCGCGGTCATAGCGACCGATACGGCCCACACCGGCATCGCAACTGGCCCAGTGCCAGGCTTCGGCGTTGTCCATCCGCTCGGCGCGGATGATGAACGTCTTGTGCTGGCCGTGCAGTGCGTAGTCGATCACGTAGAGTTTGGCGTCGATCATCGGGGTTCCTTTGGTCAAGCGGGTCCATGCCTGATTGTGGGAGCCGCGCCTGGGCGGAAAAGTTTTACCCGATGCGGGTGACGGGGGACGAACGGTCATGTGCCTGCCATCTGTCGCCAAGTTGCCGTCATTGATCGAACCCTGGCTGCAGGGGCGTGTTCTTCCACTAAGGTGCTAGAGGATCTTGCGCGTCATCATTGCCCGGGCGAATGGACCACCCCCAGGGCATGGGCAATATCAATTGGCACTGCGCCGGGTTACGGCGTAACCACACAACAGGCCATCCAGTATAGAGAGGGTCGTACCATGTCGTTGATAGGCGTTTCGATGCTTGAGATGCGGCAGATGATCGAACAGGGCTGCCTGCCCGATCACTGCGAGGTGAGTTGCCCGGACGGCGAGCACCTCACCATCCGCCTGAGCCAGGGCGACAACCTGGGAGAGTGCTTCACCACCGAAGTGTCGGTGGCCAGCCTCAACAGTTGCCGTGACCTTGTGGCGTTGGTGGCGCAGCTCAAACAGCACCACCACGCGCAGGCGCAGCCGCTCAAGGCCATTGCCTGAGCGCGAGGTGCCCGGTCAGCCGAGACTGGCCGGGCGCACGTATTCCGGCATCAGGCCGTTGGACCAGAACAGGATCATCGCCACCAGGATGGTCACCAGCAGCAACAGGCCCACCCCCCATACACAGGTCGCGAACAGCATTGCCTGCTCTTTGCGCAGGCGCAAAAATGTCTGCAAACCGCCATACAGCAGCACGCTGGCGTAAGCGCTGGCTGCCAGCAGCGCCAGTAACGCCAGCCAGCGCATCGGCAGCAGGCCGACCACCCCGGCGACGAACCAGGGTGTCGCGCAGTAGGCGGCGAAGCCGATGCACTGGTTGAGGTTGGGCTGCACATCGAAACCGCGCGACATCCAGCGGATCATCACCCCCATCAGCATCACCCCGCCTACCGTGGTGGCGTACAGCAGCCCGGCCAGTTGCGCGGCGCTGGCCAGGCTCAGGCGCACACGGTCCTCACCTGCCAGGCTCCAACCGTAGGTGGTGGTACCGACCAACAGGCACAGGGCGGGGATCAGCGCGAGCAGCAGCAGCAGGCGCGGCAGGTATTGCTGGGGATGGTCTTCCTCGGCGCGGCGGATTTCGATCCAGGCGTCGGTTGGGTCGGTGAAGAGCTTGAGTAGCGGGCTGTTCATGGCGTTCTCCTCCAGGGGCGGCGCAGTAGCGCGCATCCTCTTTCAATGGAGGCGTCGGGATCGCGGCGGGTTCAGCTCAGTTCGCTGCCGTTGATCGCCTTATTGCAGTTCGAGCAGCAGGTTCAAGCCACCGTCGCCGCATTTGCCCTGCTCTCGGACCACGCCGTGGTAGCTGCGGCCATCCCAGGTAAACGCCACGCTGTGGGCGCGCTCGACCTTGTCCGGCAGCGGCGGGCAGATATGCAGGCGTAGTGCGGGGCGGCCTTGCAGGGTGAGGGCAGCGAGTTGTGCCTGGCATTCGACGCTCGACGCCACCGGGCCGAACAGGGTGTCGCGGACGTAATCCAGTTGCAGACAGGCATTGGGTGCGCGGCAGGGCATCTTCATGGCGCTGCGGGGGAGCGAGTGAACATGGCAGGGCTCCTGGCGAAAGATGGCAAGGCATCAAACGTTGGAGGCCAGAAACGGGGCGATGTTCAAACCGTTTCGAGGGAAATTTTGCCGTTGTTGATCGCCCTGTAGGAGCGCCCCGGCAAGGCCGCTCCTACAGGCTGCGCGTCAGCCGTCAGCCGTCAGCCCTCGGCGAAATGGCGAAGGCGCTCGCCGTCCAGGCGATAGCGAATCCACTCATCCTGCGGCTCGGCGCCCAGCGACTGGTAAAAACCAATCGCTGGCTCGTTCCAGTCCAGCACGCTCCACTCAAGGCGCCCGCAGTTGTTGGCCAGCGCTTCCCGGGCGATATGGCGCAGCAGCGTGCGCCCGGCGCCATCACCGCGCTGCTGCGGGGTTACGTACAGGTCTTCGAGGTAGATGCCGTTGCGCCCCAGCCAGGTGGAGTAGCTGTAGAAGTACACGGCAAACCCGATGGCCTGGCCGTCGCGCTCGCAGATCAGGCTGTGCACGGTGCTGCCTGGGTCGAACAGGCTGTGCTCGATATTGGCGAGGCTGGCCACCACTTCGTGACGGGCGCGTTCGTAGTCGGCCAGTTCGGTGATGAAGGCGAGGATTTGCGCGGCGTCGCTGCGTACGGCAGGGCGAATGGTCAGGCTCATGGTCGGGCTTCCTTGTATTGGGGCTGGCGCCATCGTACTGGTCCGGCAGCGCAGAAGCGATATGACCAGTTCAGTAGAGTGTATTCATGCAATTTTGCTTAACTGTACCGGTCGACCGCCGTACGGCTCCGTTACTGTGTGGCAACACATAACGAGAAACCCGGAAGACTGCCGCCATGCTTGCCTCGCTCGATCTGCTCAGCGCCTTCGTGCTGTTCGCCTTCGTATCCTCCATCACCCCCGGCCCCAACAACACCATGTTGCTGGCCTCGGGGGTCAACTTCGGGGTGCGCCGCAGCATCCCCCATGCGCTGGGCATCAGCATCGGCTTCATGCTGATGGTACTGGCGGTGGGCCTGGGGCTGGGCGAGGTGTTCAAGGCCTGGCCGCCGCTGTACAGCATCCTGCGCTATGCCGGCGCCGCCTATCTGCTGTACCTGGCATGGAAGATCGCCACCTCCGGGCCGATGTCCGGTGACACCGCCGGCAGCCGCAAGCCGCTGGGGTTCTGGGGCGCGGCGGCCTTCCAGTGGGTCAACCCCAAGGCCTGGGTGATGGCGGTGGGGGCGATCACCACCTACACCCCGGCCCAAGGCTATGTGTTCAATGTGATCGTGATCGCCGCCGTGTTCGGCCTGGTCAACCTGCCCAGCGTCGGGGTCTGGGTGATGTTCGGCAGCGCCTTGCGCAACCTGTTGCGCAATCCGCGTGCGGTGGTGCTGTTCAATGTCCTGATGGCCGTGCTGCTGGTGATTTCGCTGTATCCGCTGTTGTTTGTAGAATCGTCGTTTTCCTAGAACCGACGAGTGCAGTAAACAGATGGAGTTGATTCCCTGGTCCTATGAATGCGCCGAAGGCTTCACCCTGCGTGGCTGGCGCATGCCGCCCAGTGGCCGGCCATTGCTGCATTTCCTGCACGGCAACGGTTTCTGCTGCCTGGCCTACCAGCCCATGCTGCTGCGCCTGGCGGAGCACTTCGACCTGTGGCTGAGCGATGTGCAGGGCCATGGCGACAGTGATCACGGCGGCAACTTCGTTGGTTGGAACCGCACGGCGGCGCTGGCGGTGGAAGCTTTCGAGGCGGGGCGTGGCGAGTACGGCGACGTGCCTCGCTTTGCGGTCGGCCACAGTTTCGGCGGGGTGCTCACCGGCCTGATCCTGGCCGGCCACCCGCAACTGTTCCAGCGCGCGGTGCTGCTCGACCCTGTACTGTTCAGCCGGCGCATGCTGGGGGTGATGGGCGCTGCCGCTCTGGTCGGCCTGCACCGGCGCCACGCCCTCGCTCGCAAGGCCGCGACCCGCCGCAGCCACTGGCCGGATCGCCAGGCAGCGCTGGCTGCGCTGCAGGGGCGCGGTATCTTCAAGGGCTGGAGCGAAACCGCGCTGCACGCCTATGTGGAGCATGCCATCGGCGATTGCGGCGAAGCCGTGGTGCTCAAGTGCCGGCCCAGCCGCGAAGTGGAAATCTTCAGTTCGTTCCCTGCGCGCATGTGGCAGCAACTGCTGGCCATCTCCACACCCACGCGCATCCTCTACGGTGAGCACACTTATCCGTTCGTGCCCCACTCGGTACAGCGCCTGGCCAGGCTGAACAGCCAGGTGAGTGCGCAGCAGGTGGCGGGTGGGCATTGCTTCATGCAGGAAGATCCGGCAGCGGCGGCGGAGCAGGTGGTGGCGTTTCTTCTGCCCTGACAGGCGCCGCCACCTGTCATTGCCCTAGCGAGGCGTACCGAACATCCCGGTCCAGTAGATCCCTGCGTCGCTTTTCGGGTCTGTCGCGTAGGCGGCGCCGAGGTCGCGGTAGTCCGGGTTCATCAGGGTGGCGCAATGCCCGGGGCTGGCCAGCCAGCCATCGACCACCTTGCGTGCGGTATCGCTGCCGGCGGCGATGTTTTCGCCAAGCTGCTGGTAGTTGTAGTCGGCCAGGTCGGCGCGGTCATCCGGGGTGCGACCGTCGCGGTCGATGTGATCGAAGAAATTCTGGTTGGCCATGTTGCGCGAGTGGTTGGCGGCGACGCCGGCCAGCACGCTGTTCCAGCTCAGCGGCTTGGCGGCGGGGAAGGGCTGGCCACCGCACTGGCGTGGCACGCCGCGGGCAGCGTTGATTTCCTGCAGCAGCTTCTGCCCCTCGGCCTGCCAGTCGCCCAGGCGCCCGCTGAGCAGCGGCCGGGCGAGCACGATGCGCCAGTCGCGGCCCTCCTGGCTGACGCCGATGTCGATGAACTGCGGGTCGAGCACCACCTGGCAGAAGCTCTCTTCGATGGCCTTCATCGCCGCTTTCGCATCGCGCGGCCCGGACAGGCTGATGGCCTGCACGTTGACCATGGGGTAGGCGGCGCGGCTCATGGCCTGCTGCAGGTCACGGGTGCCTTCGGGCGACAGCGCCAGGCGGGTGTCGCTGTTGAGCGGCGGCAACTCCAGCGAGGCCCCGCCGCCACAGTGCTGGGACTGGCTGCGGTAGACGTTGATCGTATCGATCAGTTGCGCTTCTTCGCCGCTGATGGCCTGGGCACCGGTCGAGGCGAGCAGGCCCAGCGACAGGCCGAAGAAGCAGGCAACGGATGGGACGCGCATGTGGATCTCCCTGTACTGGCAGCGTCTGCTTGTGCGCTGCCCATCCTACACAAGCACAGGGCTTTTGGCCCAGCGATGTGCAGGGCTGTGAACCCTTGGTCATTCGTTGTGATGCGGTGTAGGGGTGGGTAGACCGCCTGCCGGCGCAAAAGTGCAATCCATGCTACACCCAGCGCCGTACCCTTAACGCGCCAGCGCCTGGTTCGGCTTGTAGAACAGGAAATGGGTGGTTTGTGCCGTCTGGCGGTAAGTCTTGGCCCAGTCGGGGTGGACGGTGCGGTCATGGAAGTACAGCGCACCGTCCGTAGGGTCCTTGAGCTGCTGGTTCAGGGCCTTGCGCGCGATCTCCTTGGCCACCGCGTAGCGTTCCTCCTCTTCCACCTGGTCGGGGCGCCCGTCGCACCACCAGGAGAACTGGCAGCTCTTGCTCTCCACCCCTTGCTTGACCACGCCGCAGATGGTGTTGGGGAAACCGTCATGGCCCAGGCGGTTGAGCACCACGCTGGCCACCGCGCTCATGTCCTCGCTGTCGGCGCCCTTGGCTTCCCAGTAGATGGTGCGGGCCAGGCAGGTGATGCTGTCGTCCATCGGTGCCTGGCCGGCCGGGTCGACCGCCTGCACTTCGGTGGGGGTGATGGTTTCGGCTTTTTTCGGTGGCGGCGCGTCCTCCACCACCTTTTCCTCCAGCACTTGCGCCTTGTCTTCGGCGACGGCGGCCTTCTGGCTGTCGGCGGCGGTGAGCGGGCCTGCAAGCAGGGTTAGCGACAAGCCGAACAGCATCCACGAAAGGCGCATGGTCGAGGTTCCGAGTAGTGGGGCTGATCACAGTCTAGCCGGGCGGATTCAACTCAGCGTCAGGCTCAGCACCAGCGGCAGGGTAAGGGCGGCGGCCATGGTCTGCAGGGCGATGATGGTGGCCATCAGCGGTGCGTTGCCGCCCATCTGCCGGGCCATCACATAGGACGACGAGGCGGTCGGCAGGGCCTGGAACAGCACGGCCACCACCGCCGCCTGGCCGCCGAGGCCGAGCAGCCGGCACAGGCCCCAGGTGGTCAGCGGCATGACCAGGAACTTGAACAGCGAGGCCGCCAGCAAAGGCTTCACCTGCTGGCCCAGGCGTGCGCCACCCAGGGCCGCGCCGACGCACAAAAGGCCCAGCGGCAGGGCGGCCTGGCCGAGCGCCTTGACGGTCGGCTCCAGCCCCGCCGGCAAACCCAGGCCACTCACCCGCAGCAGCAGGCCACCGGCGCAGCCGATGATCAAGGGGTTGGCGAAGATTGCCTTGAGCACCGTGGCCGGCGAGCTATGGCGGGCGCTGAACCGAGCAAACACCAGCACGCAGAGCAGGTTGACCAGCGGCACGATGGCGGCGTTGGCCACCGCCGCCAGGGCGATCCCGGCACTGCCGTAGATCCCGGCGGCCAGTGTGGCGCCGATGTAGTTGTTGAAGCGCACGCCGCCCTGGAATACCGAGGTGAAGTCGGCGCCGTCATGGCTGGCTGCACCCTGGTACAGCACCAGTAGCAGGGCGCCGAGCAGGGTCGAGAGCATCAGTACGCCGACCATGCCCAGTATTGGCACGCCGTCGAGGTTGGCGGTGGCCAGGCCGTGCAGGAACAGCGACGGCAGCAGCACGTAGTAGCTCAGGCGCTCGGCGCCGGGCCAGAAGGTTTCGGCGAGAAAACCGCGCACCCGCAGCCAGGTGCCCAGGGCGATGAGCAGGATGATCGGGACGAGGGTGGTCAGCAGCAGGTGGAGCATGGTCGGCAATCCGTGGTCGGGTACCGGCACAGGGTAGCGGAGGGGAGTGAACAGAAAAAAACGTTGTTTTCTGCAGTGACTGTTGAGAAAAAATGCATCAAGGCAGCGCGGCGTGGGAGCAACTGTCTTGCTCGACATTCGAACAGCTGCGCGATCCCTGTGGGAGCGGGTTCACCCGCGAACACGGGCATAGCCCGTGCCAGGCAGCGAGGTGTCGTCTTCGCGGGTAAATCGCGGCGGCGAACCGCCGCTCCCACAGGTACTGTGCAATCCGCCTCGATCAAACCTCCAGGGCTGTCTTCAACACCGCACTCAAATGCCGCCGCTGGCTCTTCTCATGCTCCAGCAACACCACGCGCCGGGTCAGTTGCGGTTCGCCGAACGGCTGCACGCTGGCCGGCGGGAGGCGTTCGAGGTCGTCGTCGCTCATGGGGATGACCGCCACCCCCAGGCCCATGGCCGCCATGCGTGCCAGGGCCTCCTGGCTGTCCAGTTCCATCTGCTCGCTGACCTGCAGGCGCTGGCGCCGCAGCTCCTGTTCGATCTGCCGGCCGGCCCAGGCGCGCTTGTCGAAGCGCAGGAACGGCTGGCTGGCGAGCAGCGCCGGCACGCTTTGCCCGGCAAGCTCGGGGCTGGCGATGGCCCAGAAGCGGTCCTCGAACAACGGGGTGAATTGCAGGTTCTGCGGGTAAGGGCTGACCGGCTCGGTGGTGATCGCCGCATCCAGTTCGCCGTCCTCGACACGCCGGGCCAGCTCCGCCGACATGCCCGAGACCACGCTGATATGCAGCTGCGGATGGTGTGCCTTGATCCACACCAAGGCTCGTGGCAGGCGCCGCGCCAGCACGGTGTGGATCGCGCCGATGCGCAGCCGGCCACGCAGGCTGGGGCCGCTGGCGAGGGTGTCGGCCAGTTCGTCATAGGCGCCGAGGATGCTCTCGGCACGGGCCACGGCCAGTTGCCCGGCCTCGGTCAGCACCACTTGCCGGCGGCTGCGGTCGAACAGGGTGACCTGCAGTTCGTCTTCCAGGGTCTTGATGTGCAGGCTCACCGCCGAGGGCGTGAGGCTGAGCAGGTCGGCGGCGCGGGCGAAGGTGCCGTGGCGGGCGATGGTCACCAGGGTGCGCAGGGCTTTGAGGGACACGCGGGAACTCCGGGGGTGCTGGGCAATGAGCAGAGGGCACGATACTGCAATAGCGGCCTCAGCGCCCAGCGCGCCCGTACGCCTGGCTGATCCGGTCGATCACCATCGCCAGGGCGACGATCGCCAGCCCCGCCTCGACGCCCTGGCCGACGTTCAGCGTCTGGATGCCGGCCAGCACGTCCTCGCCCAGCCCGCGGGCGCCGATCATCGAGGCTACCACCACCATCGACAGGGCCATCATCACCGACTGGTTGAGCCCGGCCATGATGCTCGGCAGCGCCAGCGGCAGGGCAATGCGCCGCAAGCGCTGCCAGCGGCCGGCGCCCAGGCCGTGAGCGGCCTGCAGCAATGACGGGTCGATCTGTGCCAGGCCCAGCTGGGTCAGGCGCACCAGCGGCGGCAGGGCGTAGATCAGGGTGGCGAACACCGCCGGCACCTTGCCCAGGCCGAACAGCATCAATACCGGGATCAGGTAGACGAAGGCGGGTAGGGTCTGCATGACGTCGAGCACCGGCAGCAGCAGGCGCCGGGCCAGCGGGCGGGTGGCCAGCAGGATGCCCAGCGGCACGCCGATCAGCACGCACAGGCCGGTGCTCACCAGTACCAGGGCGAGGGTCTGCAGCAGCTTGTCCCACAGCCCCAGCACCCCGATCAGCGCCAGCAGCCCGGTCAGGGCCACGGCGCGCAGCAAGCTGCGGCTGGCGTGCCAGGCCAGCAGCCCGACCAGCAGCAACAGCAGCCACCAGGGCAGCAGGCGCAGCAGGCTTTCCAGGGCGACCAGCAGTTGCAGCAACTGCTCGGAGACGCCGCGCAACTGGTCGCCGTAGTGCAGCACCAGCCAGTCGACCAGGCGGTTGACCGAGGGCGCGAAGGAGTATTGCAGGGCTTCGGGGAAGCCGCCGCTCATAGGCCGGCCCCGACCTTGGCGGCCTTGTCGGCAGGCAGCCAGGCCTTCCATACCTCGGGGTGTTCGCGCAGGAAGGCGAGGGCTGCCTCACGTGGTTTCTGGCGGGTTTCGCTCATGTGGGCGAGGGTTCTGTTCAGGGTGTCGATGGGCAGGTCGACTTTTTCGAACACGGCCATCAGGTCGGGGTACTGGTCATGGAAGGCCTTGGAGACGCCGATCGACAACTTGGCCGGCAGCGAGCTGCTGCCTTGTGGGTTGGGGTTGTTGGCATCGGTAAGGGTGGCCCAGGCCGCCGCGTCGAACGCCGGTTCTTCCAGGCGCACGAGTTCATGACGCCCCATCAGCGGGGTCGGGCTCCAGTAATAGAACAGCACCGGCTGGCCGCGGCGGATCGCCGAGGTGATCTCGGCGTCGAGGGCTGCGCCGGTGCCGCTGCGGAAGTTGTTGTACAGGGTGTCCAGGCCATAGGCCTTGAGCTTCTGGCTGTTGACTGTCTCGGAGGTCCAGCCGCTGGGGCTGTTGAGGAAACGGCCTTTGTCTGGCACCTCAGGGTCGCGGAACACCTGCGGGTAGCGCTTGAGGTCGGCGACATTTTTAAGGTCCGGGGCCAATGGCTTCAGGCCACGTGAGGGGTCGCCTTTGATCACGTAGGCCGGCACCCACCAGCCTTCCTCGGCATTTTTTACCGTGTCGCCCAGGGCGAACACCTGGCCGGCCTGTTCGGCCTTGACCCAGGCGGGGCTGCGCCCGGCCCATTCCTCGGCGATCACCTGCAGGTCGTTGCGTGCGAGCGCCACTTCCATGCTCACCGAGGTGCCGGGCAGGGTGTCGGTAGGGTAGCCGTAACCGCGCTCGACGATCAGGCGCAGGATCTCGGTGGTCAGTGCGCCGCTTTCCCAGGTGATGTCGCCGAAGTGGATCGGGGGTGGTTGTGTGGCTACGGCGGGAGCGAAGGTGCCCAGGCCACACACCAGGAGCAGGCTGGCAAGCAGGCTTTGGATCTGTTTCATCGACACCTCTACGGGGGGCCAGGTGGGGGAAGTGTAGACGACGGTCGCAGTCGGCAGCCCCAGGCATGGAGGAAGGCGTGCAGGCTGGGTAAGGCGGTTGCCAGTGTCGACAATGGCGATCCACGCGCCCCCCCACCCCTTTCGAAGGAGCGATCGATGAACTTGGCTCTTGATTTTGTCTACTACCGCAACTTCCGTTTCGACGGCAGGTTTCATGTCCGCTGCCAGGGCGACGATCTGGCCAAGGTTGCCCGTATCCGCTACGAGCTGCAGCGGGTTACCGCGGCAGGCACGGAGCAGCTGGCCGGTGTTTCTGCGCGCTCCTTTGCCCGCACCGGCTCGCTGGCCGACCACGGGTGCCCGGCCAGCCTGCTCACTTCGGCGCGAGCAGGGCAGTACCGGATCACGCCGAGGGTCATCCTGTTGGAGAAGGAGGCCCGGGCAATGAATCACCCCGTCGGGGCGCAAGGGGTGATCGATCTGCCTGCGCTGGCCATTGATATCGTCGAAGAGGACCTGGACAGGCGCATTCTCGACAAGGTGCCCCTGGCCAACGGACGCCGACAGCGCCGGCATGCCGTTGTCCGCAAGGAGGACGACAGGTTTGTCGACGACCCCTATGGCCAGCGTTTGGCGCCGCTGCCTGCGGTTGGCCCGGACGGTCGCTGTGCGCCGCTGCTGATCAAGTTCCGTGAGGATGGCCTGGCACAATTGCGCCAAGATCTGCGACCCGGCTCGAACGCGCCGCTGGCCCGTTGGTGGCCGAACCTGGGGGCTCAGCTCGTCCTGCGGCCGGTGCTCGAGCCAGCGGAGCGCGAGGACCCACGGCTCGCTGCCTTGCGCCCTTACTGCTGGATGGAACAGCCCGGCGCCATGTCAGTCGAGACCTATCACGCGTTGCTCAGAACATTCGCGGCGCTGGAGTACGTGGACTCGTTGCTGCCTGCCCCAGCCACGAGCGCGACCCCACTGTTGTTGCTGGGAGGCGCGGCGTTGCTGGCGACGCTGTTGACAGGCGGCGCGCTGGTGCTGGGCAACAGGGCGTATGACGATGCGCAGCCAACAGCAGATTTCGAAGCGCGTCAGTACTACCTTGACGAGCCTGGGGCACGCTGGCAGGGCCTGAATATCCGCAAGGTCTGGGCCGAACAGGTGACAGGCAAGGGCGCGCGAATCCACTTCAGCGATGGCGGCCTTTTCCCCAACCATGAAGAACTGCGCGGCAATCCGAAACTGCAGATCGTGTCCGCCAAGCCCAATGATGATCCCGAGCATGGCACTGCGTCGCTTGGAATCATGGTGGCCGCACGCAACGGCCTGGGCGTGACCGGCATCGCCCATGGCAGCGAACTCTTTGTGCACGACAACCGCGCCAGCGATGTCGCAGGTGCCACCCAGACGCTGAAGAATCTGCTGTTGCAGGTGCAGCCGGGCGACATCGTCGGCATCAATCGGCAGGCCGCCAACCCGGCCGTGCTGACGACCGTTCTGCCGTCGCTGCATGAGCGCCCTTGGTGGGATGTGATGCAGTCGCTCAGCCAGCGTGGTGCGGTGGTGCTCAACGCCGCCGCCAACGGCAGCTCGGCGTCGCTCGAGGACAAAGGGACGGTGCGTGGCTACGGCGTCGACCTCTCGCAGTGGCGCTTCTTCGACGATCATGGCGACGCAGGTTGCATTCTGGTCGGTGCATGTCACTCCTGGGATGGCAAGCCGCACCAGTACTCCAATTTCAATTATCGCCACCGCATGCTCAACGCCTGGGGGGACAGCGTGGTCACCCTGGGCTATGGCAAGCTCCAGGACAAGTCCGGCCATGATCGGGACTACACCGACACCTATGCCGGGACGTCCAGCGCGACGCCTCTGGTGGCCGGTGCCCTGGCACTGATCCAGTCGTATGCGATCGAACAGCATCATGTCTACCTGGACGGCGACCAGATGCACCTGCTGGTCTGCGCCTCGGGTTATCAGGACGCGACCCTGCCGGATAGCGATGTGCTGCCCATGGGGCATCGGCCGGACGTGCATGGCGCGCTGTTGCTGCTCGATCGCCTGCTCGGCGGTGGCCGGTTCCACTCTCCAAGG
Organism: Pseudomonas sichuanensis; assembly: GCF_024749065.1. Lineage (NCBI taxonomy): Bacteria > Pseudomonadati > Pseudomonadota > Gammaproteobacteria > Pseudomonadales > Pseudomonadaceae > Pseudomonas > Pseudomonas sichuanensis. The sequence goes on from NZ_CP087185.1 coordinate 2,612,444, forward strand.
GAGGAGCTGTGAGCCGCGCAAAGCCTGAAGGCCGCTGACCTGTCATTTCTGCGTCGGTGGTGGCCAGGCCGAAGCAGAGCAGCAGGCCGGCCAGCAGGGCAGGAAATCTTTTCATTGCAGCCTCGCTTTCGGGGGGCGGGCAAAAGCGTAGACGACGGGGTATCGAGGCCTTCCACAGGGTTGGCTGTGCGTTGGGAGACACCTGGCATTTTTGCCAGTAGAGGGGGCAACGCCCTTGCCATACGCTCTCAAGCAATCCTCCCAGCCTGGGCAAGCGCCCAGAGGTACCCCATGGATCGCAACAGGATTGCTGCATGCTTGGTGATCTGCCTTGGTGTGTACGCACCGGGCTTGTCAATGGCCACCGATGCGACGCAGGCGGGCGTACGTAACGGATCAGGCGGCGAGATCCTGTTGCAGGGATTCCACTGGAACTCCAGCCGGCAGGCTGATCAAACCTGGTACCAGACACTGACGAAGAAGTCCGCGCAAATCGCCGCTGATGGTTTCACCGCCATCTGGATGCCGCCGCCCTGGCGTGATGAGTCGCATTGGCAGGACGACCAGCAGCACACCTTTGGCGGAGGTGAGGGCTACTTCTGGCGGGACTTCGACAAGAATGGCCGTTATGGGTCGGACGCCCAATTGCAGGCAGCGGCCGAGGCTTTGAAAGGCGCGGGGGTCAAAGTCATTTTCGATGTGGTGCCCAATCACAAGGACGGTGTGTGCAACGGCCTGCCGATGGACAAGGAGGCTGTAGCTGCCGGCAAGTGCGCACGTGGATTGACGCGCGACGAGGGTGACGCCTTTATGAGTGGCGATGCCGACCTGGACACGGCCGACCCTTCGGTCGATAGCCTGTTCCGCGTCGAGTTCGCCAACCTGCGCGATCGTTATGCTGCTGAGGGGCTGCGCTTCGATTTTGTCAAAGGCTATGCGCCAGAGAGGGTCGACGGCTGGATGAAGCGGTTCGGCGACCGTCTGTACTGTGTCGGCGAGCTGTGGAAGGCCCCCGGTGAGTTCCCGCAGGACGACTGGCGCAGGAGCGCGGGCTGGCAGGACATCCTGAAGGACTGGTCTGATCGAGCCCATTGCAGTGTGTTCGACTTTGCGCTCAAGGAGCGCATGCAGAACGGCAGCTTGCGCGAATGGCGCTATGGTCTGAACGCCAACCCCGACGCGAGCTGGCGCGCCGCGGCGGTGACGTTCGTCGACAATCATGACACCGGTTATTCGCCAGGCGCCAATGGTGGCCAGCATCATTGGGCATTGCCCGAGGAGCGTCGTGACCAGGCCTATGCCTATGTACTCACCAGCCCGGGCACGCCCAGCGTCTACTGGCCAGACATGTACGACTGGCCGCGCGGTGGCCTGCTGCGCCAGCTCATCGCTGCACGGCGAGCTGTTGGCATCCGTGCAGACTCGACCATTTCCTTCGCCTTGATGGAAAACCACGCCGGTTTGGTCAGCCTGACCCAGGGCGATCAGGGCAGCCTGCTGCTGGCGCTGGACTCAGACCTCGGTGCGGCGCCCGGCGGCTTCGAACCGGTCGTCCTGGCCCACGACAACGGGCCCGGAAAACCGAATATCAGGCTCTGGCGAGCCACCGACCGGCGTCCTTGGGTCGAGGTGGTGCTGAGCTGCGAAAACGGTACGACGAACCCTGGCGACAGCGTCTATGTGGTGGGTGACAGTGTCGTGCTGGGCGGGTGGAAGCCCGCCAATGCATTGCGCCTGAAGGATGTCAGCCAGTACCCCCTGTGGCAGGGGCGTGTCAGTCTGCCGGCGGATCAGGATGTGCAGTGGAAGTGCATCGTGCGCAGCGAGACAGCGCCGGAGGTGGTCAGACGCTGGCAGGCGGGGGACAACAATGTCCTGAAGGCGGGCGTGCGAGCCGGCAGCGGCCGTTTATGAGAGAGGCGCCATCCTTGGCGCGACGGATTCAGACGCGGAACTGGTCCATCAAACCTTGTTGCTGGTTGGCCAGGCTGTTCAGCGACTGGCTGACCCGCGCCGATTCGTTGGCCTGGCCCGACAGCGACTCGGTGACGTCGCGGATGGTGGCGACGTTGCTGTTGATCTCTTCGGCCACCGCGCTCTGCTCTTCGGCAGCGCTGGCGATCTGCAGGTTCATGTCGGTGATCACCGTCACTGCCTGGCCAATGCGCTGCAACGCGGTGGCCGCCTGGCCGACCTGCTCGACACCGCCCTGGGCCTGGCGGTGGCTGCTGTTCATGGCGCCGACCACATCGCGGGTACCGGCCTGCAGCGCCTCGATCACCTGGCGGGTCTCTTCCACCGACTCCTGGGTACGGCGGGCGAGGTTGCGCACTTCATCGGCGACCACCGCAAAACCGCGCCCGGCTTCACCGGCACGGGCCGCTTCGATGGCGGCGTTGAGCGCCAGCAGGTTGGTCTGCTCGGCGATCGAGCGGATCACTTCCAGTACCGAGCCGATCTTCTCACTGTTCTGCGCCAGGCCTTCGACCTCGGCCATGGCGCTGCTCATGTCGGCGGCCAGGGTGTCGATGCTGGTGGTGGTGCGGTCGATCACCGCCAGGCCTTCGCGGGTGGCCTGATCGGCGTCGCGGGCGGCCTGTGCGGCCTGGGCCGCGCTGCGGGCGACGTCCTGGGCGGTGGCGCTCATTTCGTGGGAGGCGGTGGCCACCTGGTCCACCTGGCGGTACTGCTGCTCCATGCCGGCGCTGGTCTGGGTGGCGATGGCCGCGGACTGGTCGGCGGTGCCACGGGCGGCCTGCACCGAACGCTTCACTTCGGCGATGGTCGGCTGCAGCTTGTCGAGGAAGCGGTTGAACCAGCCGGCCAGTTCGCCCAGCTCGTCGCGCTTGTCGTATTGCAGGCGGCGGGTCAGGTCGCCTTCGCCGCTGGCGATGTCCTTGAGCATGGCGGCCACGCCGAGGATCGGCCTGGTCACGGTGCGGGCCATCAGCCACACCAGCAGCAGGCCGGCGATGGCGGCGGCCAGGCCCAGGCCCAGTTCCAGCAGGGTGCCGCTGGTATTGAGGGCGTCGAGTTCCTGCTTGAGCGTTTCGGCCGGGCCGGTCAGGGCGCTTTCCGGTACGTCCAGCAGCACGCCCCACGGCTTGCCGCCGGGGATCGGCTCGAAGGCGGCCAGCACTTTCAGGCGCTGCGCACCATGCAGGATCTGCAACTTGCCTTCGGTCAGCTTGCGCACCAGCTCCGCGCCTTGCGCGGTGTCGACCTGGTCCAGGCGCTGGGCCAGCTTGCCGGCATCGGCGCTGTAGCCGGCCAGCAAGCCGACCGGGCTGAGGATGCCGACCGTGGTGCGGCCTTCGTACAGGCCACGGCTGGCCGACTCGCTCAGGGCCTGCAGGCTGTTGAGGTTGATGTCGATGGACAGGGTGGCGATCACCTTGCCGTTGCTCTTGAGCGGGAACACGATGCTGGTCATCAGCACGCGCTGGCCGTCGATGTCGTAGAAGTACGGCTCGACCACGCACACCGTGCCGGTGCTGCGTGGGCACACCCACCAGGTGTTGGCCGGCTGGCCGCTGGGGCCGACTTCGGTGTTGGCCATGTCGTGCTCGGGCAGTGCCATCGAGGTCAACTGGCCGGCGCGCGGTTGCGACCAGTACAGGGCGAAGCGGCCAGTCTCGTTGCTGCCCAGTTCCGCCTGGCCGGTGAACAGCTTGTCCTTGCCGTCCAGTGCGCCGGGCTCGAATACCAGCGACAGGCCGAGCAGGTCAGGGTTGGCCTGCAGCGCGGCACGCACCTGGGCGGTCATGTCCTGGCGCAGGTCGTAGGCGTCGAGGAAGCGTTTTTCCGCCTGTTCACGCAGGAACAGTACCTGGCGGGAAAAACCAGCGCCGTATTGGTAGGCGTCCATGAACTGACGGCGGATGTTCAGGGCCTGCACTTCACCTTGCGATTCGATGCGCGACTGCGCCGCTTCGCTGAGCATGTGCATGCTGCTGGCCTTGACCAGGTCGGAACTGTGGTCCATGCGGTACAGCGAAAGGCCGACCAGCAAGGTGACGATACTGGCCAGGCACAGGCCGGCCAGCAGGGTGATCTTCCATTGGATGGAGAGTTGTCGCAGCGCAGGCATTGGGGCAAATCCCTTGTAATAGGTTTGATGCTGCATGCTGTATCGGCGCTACAGGATTTTTCTTTATTCAAACGTTCAATTTAAACCCGCTACTTTCGTCTATGTCCTACAAGGACGCGCGGCGCAGACGCTTTTGACTTCTGCTGGCCTGTGCTTCAGAGTGTGCGCCCTTCATAACAACATCCCCTGGTCCGGCCACTGCCTGCGCGCAGCTGTCGCCGGAACGCTCGCTTTTTGTCTGTCGTAAAGAGGTTTGCACACCATGAATGCAGTGATTGCCGCGGTCGGGCTCATGCTGATCCTGAGCCTGTCCCGCGTGCATGTGGTCATCGCGCTGATCATCGGCGCCCTGGCCGGTGGCCTGGTCGGAGGCCTGGGTATCGAGGGCACGCTCAAGGCCTTCAACGGTGGCCTGGGTGGCGGTGCCACGGTGGCGTTGTCGTATGCGCTGCTTGGCGCCTTCGCGGTGGCCATCGCCAAATCGGGCCTGGCCCATGCCCTGGCCGACCGCGCCCTGGCGATGATCGACCGTCAGGGGCATGCCGATGGCGGCAAGGTCAAATGGCTGCTGATCGGCCTGATGCTGGTGGTGGCGGTTTCGTCGCAGAACATCCTGCCGATCCACATCGCCTTCATTCCGTTGCTGGTGCCACCGCTTTTATATGTACTGACGCGCCTGCGCATCGACCGCCGGCTGATCGCCTGTGTGATCACCTTCGGCCTGATCACCCCGTACATGTTCCTGCCGGTGGGCTTTGGCAACATCTTCCTCAACGAGATCCTGCTGGCCAACGTCGCCCGCGCGGGCGTGGACGTGAGCGGGGTCAATGTCACCCACGCCATGGCCATCCCGGCGGCCGGCATGCTCGCTGGCCTGCTGCTGGCCGTGTTCGTCAGCTATCGCAAGAAGCGCGACTACGACCTGGCGCGCATCGAAGAGGTCGAGCAGGTCAGCGTGCAATACAACCCGCTGACCCTGGTGGTCGCCGGTGTGGCCATCGGTGCGGCGTTCATCATCCAGCTGTGGCTGGACTCGATGATCATCGGCGCGATGGTGGGTTTTTTGATCTTCTCGCTGTCGGGCATCGTGCGCTGGAAGGACACTGACGACCTGTTCACCGAGGGCATGAAGATGATGGCGATGATCGGCTTCATCATGATCGCCGCCTCGGGCTTTGCCGATGTGATGAAGGCCACCGGTGAAGTGAAGACCCTGGTCGAGACCTCGGCGCAGTGGATCGACCACAGCAAGGGTATCGGCGCGTTACTGATGCTGTTGGTGGGGTTGCTGGTGACCATGGGCATCGGCTCGTCGTTCTCCACCGTGCCGATCCTGGCAGCGATCTTCGTGCCGCTGTGCGTGCAACTGGGCTTCGACCCGGTGGCCACGGTGTGCATCGTCGGTACCGCCGGTGCCTTGGGCGATGCCGGTTCGCCAGCTTCGGATTCAACCTTGGGGCCGACCTCGGGGCTGAACGTGGATGGCCAGCACCACCATATCTGGGACACCGTGGTGCCGACGTTCATCCATTACAACCTGCCGTTGCTGGCGTTTGGCTGGTTGGCGGCGATGACGCTTTGACGTGCGTTTGATCTGGGGGGCCGCTCTGCGGCCCTTTCGCCGGCGTAGCCTGCTCTCACTTCCACCGCGTCGAACTTGAGCCTTGTGCTGTACCTGTGGGAGCCGGCTTGCCGGCGATCACCGGCGTAGGCGGTGGCCAGAATCGCGGTGCCTGCATCGCCGGCAAGCCGGCCCCCCAGCAATCGCGGATGTTCAAGGAGCCGGGTTAGACGGCTCCGTCAGCTGCGGCTTGGCGGCGGGGTGATGCGGTTGAGGACGGTGCTGCCGTCCTTGCTGCGGGTGAGGTACACCGGCAGTACCTTGGGCAGGGTGTCGACCAGGCGTGCCACTTCGCGGGTGTTGTAGACACCGCTGATGCGGATCCTGGCAGTGCTGTCATCGGCCAGGCGCAGTGGCTTGTCGAGGTAGCGGTTGATCACCGGCAAGGCCTGGGCCAGGCTCAGGTTGTCCAGCACCAGCTTGCCACTGCGCCAGGCCAGGCTGTTGCCCGAGTCGTCGCTCTGGCTCAACTGCGGTTCGAAATCTCCGGTGTGGTAGCTGGCCTGCATGCCCGGGCCGAGGCGGTAGCCTCCGGCGTTGCCATCGTTGCTGACCAGCACCGAGCCCTCCACCAGCGTCACCTTGACCTGGTCTTCATATTTCCACACGTTGAACTGGGTGCCGGTGACCCGGGTCTGGCCGTTGCCGGCACGGACGATGAAGGGGTGGCTGCTGTCGTGCACGACCTTGAAGAACGCCTCGCCCTTGATCAGGGTGACGCGGCGTTCGTCCTTGTAGTTCAGGTAGCGCAGCTCGCTGTGCAGGTTGAGTTCGACGCTGCTGCCGTCGCTCAGGCGTACCTGGCGCAACTGGTCTGTGGTTTCGACATGCTGGTAGCCGTTGGGCAGCCAGCCTTGTTCCCAGCCCACCCAGCCGGCCAGGGGCAGGGCGAGCAGGGCAATGGCCGCCGCCGAGGCCAATGGCCGCCAATTGCGGGCCGCGGCCTGCCGGGGTTTGAGCTCCACCACCTGGGCGCTGCGCGGCAGCAGGTCGGCGGTCTGCCAGATCTCCAGCATCGCCTGGTACTCCTGCGCGTGCCGCAGGTCGGCCGCCAGCCACTGGCTGAACGCCGCCCGTTCCGCCACCGTGCAGTCTTCGGCGTGCAGGCGCATGCACCAATGCGCGGCGGCGTCGGTGATGGCATCGTCTTCGCTGGGGGTGAGGCGGTCCTGGTTCATTACGGCTCCCGGTTTTGCGGGCATTCTACCCTTGGGTGGGGGCTTCCGAGAACGTGTTAATGGCGAATGACTATCAATTGTAGGAGATTTCGTAGTAGTTGCGCATGGCTCGTATCTGCTTTCAGCCCATCGCGGGGCAGTTCCGCGATGGGCCGAGGTTTCAGAACTGCTCTGCAGCCATCCCATACAGGCTGGCGCTGCCGGCTCGAATGCTGGCTTCCAGGGCCAGGCCACGTGGCAACACGCGCTGGAAGTAGAACGCCGCGCAGTCGAGCTTGGCGCCATGGAAGGTCGGGTCCTGCGCCTGCCGGGCCTGTGCCACGTTGGCCATGCGCGCCCACATATAGGCATAGGCGGTCAAGCCGAACAGGTGCAGGTACTCCACCGCCGAGGCGCTGACCAGGTTGGCATCCGTGCCGGCCTGCGCCTGCAGCCACTGGCTGACGCGCTCCAGGCGCACCAGTGCCTCCAGCAGCGCCTCGCGATGCAGCGCGGCGTCCACGCAAAAGGCGCGGATCTCGGCCACCAGGCCAGCCAGGGCCTGGCCACCGTCGCCCAGTACCTTGCGCCCGAGCAGGTCAAGGGCCTGGATACCGTTGGTGCCCTCATAGATTTGCGCGATACGCACGTCGCGCACGCGCTGCTCCTGGCCCCATTCGCGGATGTAGCCGTGGCCGCCAAACACTTGCTGGCCCAGCACACAGCTTTCCAGGCCGTTGTCGGTGAAGAATGCCTTGCCCACTGGCGTCAGCAGGGTCACCTGGCGCTGGGCACGCTCGCGCTCGCCGGCATCCTCGGCGTAACGGGCGATGTCCAGCTGTTGCCCGACGTACACGGCGAAGGCGCGGCCGCCCTCGGTAAGGGTGCGCATGGTCAGCAGCATGCGCCGCACATCGCCGTGCACGATGATCGGGTCGGCGCTGCGCGTGGGGGCGTCGCTGCCTGTGGCTGCGCGGCTTTGCAGGCGCTCGTTGGCGTAACGTGCGGCGGCCTGGTACGAGGCCTCGGCGCAACCGATGCCCTGCAGGCCGATGGACAGCCGCTCGTAGTTCATCATGGTGAACATCGCCGCCAGGCCTTTGTTCGCCTCGCCAACCAGATAACCCTCGGCCTGGTCGAAGTTCATCACGCAGGTGGCCGAGGCCTTGATGCCCATCTTGTGTTCGATCGACCCGCAGTGGGCGCCGTTGCGCGCGCCCAGGCTGCCATCGGCTGCGACCCGGTATTTGGGCACCAGGAACAGCGAGATGCCCTTGGCGCCGGCCGGTGCGTCGGGCAGGCGCGCCAGCACCAGATGGACGATGTTCTCGGTGAGGTCCTGTTCGCCACCGGTGATGAAGATCTTGCTGCCGCTCAGTTGATAGCTGCCATCGGCCTGGGGTTCGGCGCGGGTGCGGATCAGCCCCAGGTCGGTGCCGGCGTGGGGCTCGGTCAGGCACATGGTGCCGGCCCAGCGGCCTTGGTACAGCGCTGGCAGGTAAGTGGCCTTGAGCTGTTCGCTGGCGTGGGCGTCGATGGCCAGGCAACTGCCGGCGGTGAGCGCGGAATACAGGCTGAAGCTGCTGTCGGCGGCGTACAGCATTTCCTCGAACAGCACCCCGAGCATTTTCGGCATACCCATGCCGCCGTGCTCGGGGTTACCGCCCAGGCCGACCCAGCCGCCCTCGCGGTAGGTGCGCCAGGCTTCCCGGAAACCGTCCGGGGTGCGCACTTCGCCGTTGGCGAACTGCACGCCCTGTTCGTCGCCGTTACGGCTGAGCGGGGCGATCAGCTGGCTGGTGAGGCGGGCGGCTTCTTCGAGGATGGCGTCGGCGGTGTCGGCATCGAGCCGCTCGGCCAGAGCGGGAAGGCGTGCCCACAGGGCAGGGCCTTGGAACACCTCGTGGAGGACGAAGTGCATGTCGCGCAGAGGGGCGGTGTAGTCGGTCATCTGGGGCTCACGATGGGCAATCAGGTCTGGGATGTCAGTACCGGCCCCATCGCTGGCAAGCCAGCTCCCACAGAGGCCGGTGCTTTTGTGTGGGAGCCGGCTTGCCGGCGATTGGGGCGCAACGGATGCTCAGAGCGCCCGGGCACGGTCGCGCAGTACGTACTTCTGGATCTTGCCGGTGCTGGTCTTGGGCAATTCGCCGAACACCACGGTCTTCGGCACCTTGAACCCGGCCAGATGCTCGCGGCACCAGGCGACGATTTCGCTTTCGCGGGTACCGCCGTGGCCGGTCTTGAGGGCGACGAAGGCGCAAGGCGTCTCGCCCCATTTTTCGTCGGGGCGCGCCACCACGGCGGCTTCGAGCACGGCCGGGTGGCGGTACAGGGCGTCCTCGACCTCGATGGTGGAGATGTTCTCGCCGCCGGAAATGATGATGTCCTTGAGCCGGTCCTTGATCTCGACATAGCCGTCGGCATGCCACACCGCCAGGTCGCCGGTGTGGAACCAGCCGCCGCGGAAGGCCTCGGCGGTGGCCTCGGGGTTCTTCAGGTAGCCCTTCATCACGGTGTTGCCGCGCATGAAGATCTCACCCAGGGTATTGCCGTCGCACGGTACCGGTTCGAGGGTTTGCGGGTCGGCGACCATCAGACCGTCCAGGGTCGGGTAGCGCACGCCCTGGCGCGACTTGATCCGCGCCCGTTCATCCAGGGTCAGCGCGTCCCACTCCTCATGCCAGGCACATACGGTCACTGGGCCGTAGACCTCGGTCAGGCCGTAGGTGTGGGTGATGTGGATGCCCATTTCTTCCACCGCACCGATCACCTTGGCCGGCGGTGCGGCGCCGGCGACCATCGCCTGCACCGGGTGTTCGATGGCGGCCTTGGCGGCGTCGGGCATGTTGACCAGGGCGTTGAGCACGATCGGCGCGCCGCACAGGTGGCTGACCCGGTGTTCGCGGATCAGCGTGAGGATCTTCTGCGGGTCGACCCGGCGCAGGAACACGTGGGTGCCGGCCAGCGCGGTCACGGTCCAGGGGTAGCACCAGCCGTTGCAATGGAACATCGGCAGGGTCCACAGGTACACCGGGCGGTGGCCCATGGCCCAGGTCATCTGGTTGCCCAGGGCGTTGAGGTAGGCGCCGCGGTGGTGATAGACCACGCCCTTGGGGTTGCCGGTGGTGCCGGAGGTGTAGTTGAGCGAGATCGCCTGCCATTCGTCCTCCGGCCACTCCCAGGCGAAGTCCGGGTCGCCCTCGGCGAGCAGGGCCTCGTAGTCCAGGTCGCTGACCGGCTGGCCCTCGCCGTATTCCGGATCGTCCACGTCGATTACCAGCGGCGGGTGTTCGAGCAGAGCCAGGGCATCGCGGATCACGCCGTGGAACTCACGGTCGCCGATCAGCACCTTGGCCTCGCCATGGCGCAGCATGAAGGCGATGGCCTCGGCGTCCAGGCGCACGTTAAGGGTGTTGAGCACCGCGCCGATCATCGGTACGCCGAAGTGCGCTTCGAGCATGGCCGGGATGTTCGGCAGCATCACCGCCACCGTGTCGCCACGGCCGACGCCACGGCCCTGCAGGGCGCTGGCCAGGCGTCGGCAGCGGGCATAGGTTTCGCGCCAGTCACGGCGGATGGCACCATGGATCACGGCGGGGTACTGGCCATACACCGCGGCGGTGCGTTCGATGAAGCTCAGCGGGGTGAGGGCGACGTGGTTGACAGGTGCGGGCATCAGGCCCTGGGAGAAGATCGACATGCGCGGTTCCTGTAGGGGAGGCAGGCGCACTCCGTGCGCTAGACCCCCGGTGGCTGATTGTTAGCTCTGATCAGGGTGTGGGAGGGGCGTGCCTCCCTGTCGCTTTTTTACGCGAGCCGCTATGGTATCTGGAAGATCGACTATAGCAATATAGTAAAACTACTATAACAAGGGCCTTTTCCCGTGAAGCCTGACTGCTCCCCCTTGCTCGCCCTGGACCCGCAACCGAGCCTGCTGCTGGCGGCCGATGCCGGCCCCTTGCAGCTCAACGCCGCCTTGCAGGCACTGATTGCCGAAGGGCCGCCGCTGGCCAGTTGGCTACCGGGCAACCATGCCGCGCTGGTGCGCGCCTGCCTGCGCCAGGGGCGGGCAATAAGCGAGGTCGAGGCTCAGGTAGGCGAGCGCATCTTGCTGTGGACCTTCATCCCCGATCACGCGGGCCAACAGGTGCTGGCCCGCTGCCGCGATGCCAGCGGCGAGCGCCAGGGTGAGCGCGAGGCCAGCCGGGCACGGCGGCTGTACCGGCTGATCACCGAAAACACCACCGACCTGATTTCCCGGCACAGCCCGGACGGGCGTTTTCTCGATGCCACGCCTGCGGCCTTCCGCCTGCTCGGGGTATGGCCGGAGCAATTGCGCGGCAGCCCGGCACGCAGCCTGCTGCACCCGCGCGAGCGCCGCCAGGCGCTGTTGCAGGCCGGTGCGGCGTTGGAGGCGGACGGTTACCACACCATGACCTGCCGCGTGCGCCATGCCGATGGCCGTTACCGTTGGTTCGAGATCGCCTGCCGGGCGATCCGCGAAACCTATACCGGTGCGGTGGTAGAGATCGTCGCCGTGTCCCGCGATATCACCCTGCGCATCGAGGCTCAGGAAAACCTGGCCCATAGCGCTCGGGTCGCAACGCTGGGCGAACTGGCTTCGGGCATCGCCCACGAGATCAACCAGCCGCTGGCCGCGGTGCTTAACTACAGCAATGCCAGCCTGCGCTACCTGAACAACCTGGAGCACGACCCCCAGGCCCGCGAGCGGGTTGCCCAGGGCCTGCAACGGATCAACCAGCAGGCCACCCATGCCGCCGAGGTGATCCGCCGCCTGCGCGCCTTCCTGCGCAAGGGCCCGCGCCAGCTGCAGGCGCTGGATATCGCCCAGGTTGCCGGGGAAGCGCTCAGGCTTTGCGCCTGGGAGGCGGGTGCGGCGCAGGTGCGCATCGAACAGCGGCTGGGGCCGCAACTGCCGACGGTGTACGCCGATCGGGTGTTGCTGGAGCAGGTGTTGCTCAACCTGCTGCGCAATGCCATCGACGCCAACCGTGAGCAGCACGCAGGCCTTCCGTCGCGTATTCTGCTGGGCGCCTGGCGCCAGGATGACGGGCTGCTGGTGGAGGTGGCCGACCAGGGGCCTGGCGTGGCGCCTGAGCAGTTGGAGGCGATCTTTACCCCGTTCACTACCAGCAAGGCCGATGGCCTGGGCCTGGGGTTGAGCATGAGCCGCAGCATTGTCGAAGGCTTGGGTGGCAGCCTGTGGGCACGGCTGGGTGAGGGCGGCGGTTTGGTGTTGTGTTGCCGGCTGGCGGTGAACCGGACATGAAGGAGGGGGCGGTGGTGCAAGCGAAGGTGTATGTGGTGGACGACGACCCGGGGATGCTCGATTCGACGGTGTGGTTGCTTGAGTCGGTGGGCTTGCAGGCTTTGCCGTTTACCAGTGGCCAGGCGTTTCTGGAGGCCTGCGACGGTAGTGGCCCGGCTTGTGTGTTGCTGGATGTGCGCATGCCGGGGATGGGCGGGCTGGCGGTGCAGCAGGCGTTGCAGCAGCGGGGGGTGGACATGCCGTTGATCTTTGTCAGCGGGCATGCCGATGTGCCGATCGTGGTGCGGGCGTTCAAGGCGGGGGCCTGTGATTTCATCGAGAAGCCGTATAACGATCAGTTGCTGCTGGACAGTGTGCAGGCGGCGCTTGGGCGTGCCCAGGGGGGGAATGGGGCGGTGGAGGAGGTGCAGGGGCGGATCGACAGCCTGACGCCGCGGGAGCGGGATGTGTTCATTCCGTTGGTGCAGGGGTTGGGGAATCGGGAGATTGCCGAGCGGTTGGGGGTCAGTGTCAAGACCATTGACCTTTATCGGGGGCGGGTGATGAAGCGGATGCAGGCGGGGAGTTTGGCGGAGTTGGTGGGGATGGCGATTGCTTGTGGGGTGGTGGGGGCGTTGGGGTTACGGGAGGTTTGAACTGGGCTGTCGTTGGTTTCAAGTTTCAAGTTTCAAGTTTCAAGTTTCAAGTTATAGCTTCGGCTATGCACTTAAAAGTCATTAATTATTGGTTGTTGGTTGTTGGTTGTTGGTTGTTGGTTTTGGAAGTTGTATGCGCATTCATTTGCGATGTCGACGCTTAGTCACCTTTCCGCCCTTACGGCGGCCTACTTTGGTCTTGGCCAAAGTAGGCAAAGCCGCTCGCTCCCATCATACGGCCCCTACGCTGCGCTTCGGGGTCCCTTCGCTCCGGCGTCCTCCGGGCCCGCGCGGCCTCCGACTTGCTGCGCAAGTCTACATCTCGCGCCTTCGGCTACGCCGAAGGGTGCTGCGCACCAGGGCCCTCCAGACGCCTACGCTCAGCCTCCTGAAGTCGCGAAGTTAGGGGCGGCGCCTGGGCTGGCGTTAGCTGTCGCTAGTTGGATTGGCTGGGAACTCAGGATTGCAATCGCTGGCAAGCCAGCTCCCACAAGTTAGAGCGAACTTTCAAACTTGCGCTGTACCTGTGGGAGCCGGCTTGCCGGCGATAGGGCCCGAACATACAACACATAAACAACAGCCAAGCCTAGATAGCCGTATTACTGCTCTTGATCTGCTCTTGATCTGCTCTTGATCTGCTCTTGATCTGCTCTTGATCTGCTCTTGATCTGTTTTTGCTTTTGCTTCTAAGCGCGCAATAGCCCAGGCAACACAAATTGCGACTTCAGGAGGCCGAGTGGAGGTGACTGTAGGGCCCTGGTGCGCAGCACCCTTCGGCGTAAGCCGAAGGCGCGAGATGTAGACTTGCGCAGCAAGTCGTAGGCCGCGCGGGCCCGGAAGGCACCGGAGCGAGGGGACCCCGGAGCGCAGCGCAGGGGCCGTATGATGGGAGCGGGCGGCTTTGCCTACTTTGGCCAAGACCAAAGTAGGCCGCCGTAAGGGCGGAAAGGTGACTAAAAGTCGCCATCGCCGCTGAATGCGCATACATCTATCAAAACCACCACCCTGAAATCCGATCCCGACCCCGACCCCCAAAATGGAATTGTACTTAGCACCCTAATCAATGCTTTGACATTCCCTGCCTAGGCAGTAATATTTACACACAATTACCCGAGCAACCCCCGATGTCCCATTTCACCCCGGAAAACTTCCAGACCTGCGCCATCGGCATGCTGCTCGGTCGCGCCGCGATCCTCAAAGACCGCATCCTCGACTGGCACCTCGAAGCCCACGGCGTCACCGCCGCACAATTCAAGGTGCTGATCATCGTCACCCAGTACCAGGTCGACACCCCGGCCGAGCTGTGCCGCTACCTGGGCCTGGACAGCGGCTCGATGACCCGCATGCTCGACCGCCTCGAGCAGAAAGGCCTGATCCTGCGCAACCGCTGCCCCGAAGACCGCCGCCAGGTGCGCCTGGCACTCAGCGCCGACGGCCAACGCCTGGCCGACCGCCTGCCCCAGGTCGGCGCGGCGGCGATGAACGAACTGGTCGGCGTGCTGCAGCCCGAGGAGCTGAAAACCCTCGAAAGCCTGCTCGCCAAAGTCCTGCTCAGCGCCGGCGACCCCCTGACGATCCGCCGCTTCGGCGATCGTTGATCCCTGTCACGCATTCTCCAAGGTATTGTCATGGCCACTCCCGCTGACACCTCCACCCCAGCTGCCGCGCCCGACAACACGCGTAAACGCAAGGCCTGGCTGCTCGGCCTGCTACTGCTTCTGATCCTCGCCGGGGCCGCCACCTGGGCCTGGTACAGCCTGGTCGGGCGCTGGCAGGAAAGCACCGACGATGCCTATGTAAGCGGCAACGTCGTTGAAATCACCCCCCTGGTTACCGGCACCGTCACCAGCATCGGCGCCGATGACGGCGACCTGGTGCAGGCAGGGCAAGTACTGCTGCAGTTCGACCCGGCCGACAGCGAAGTGGCCCTGCAGTCCGCCGAGGCCAAACTGGCGCGCAGCGTGCGCCAGGTGCGCGGCCTGTACAGCAACGTCGACGCGCTCAAGGCGCAGGTGGAAACCCGTCAGGCCGAGTTGCAGAAGGCTCAGCAAAACTACAACCGCCGCAAGGTACTGGCCGACAGCGGCGCCATCGCCCAGGAAGAGATCGCCCATGCCCGTGACGACCTGACCGTGGCCCAGGCTGCCGTCAACAGCGCGCGCCAGCAGCTCAACACCAGCACGGCGTTGGTCGACGACACCGTGGTCTCGTCGCACCCCGAAGTCATGGCCGCCGCCGCCGATCTGCGCCAGGCCTACCTCGACCACGCCCGCACCACCCTGGTGGCGCCGGTCACCGGCCATGTGGCCAAGCGCACCGTGCAACTGGGCCAGCGCCTGCAGCCGGGCACCGCGACCATGGCGGTGATCCCGCTGGACGAGGTGTGGATCGACGCCAACTTCAAGGAAACCCAACTGCGCGACATGCGCATCGGTCAGCCGGTGCAGATCACTGCCGATCTGTACGGCAGCGACGTCAAGTACAGCGGTACCGTCGACAGCCTGGGCGCCGGTACCGGCAGCGCCTTCGCCCTGCTGCCAGCGCAGAACGCCACCGGCAACTGGATCAAGATCGTCCAGCGGGTGCCGGTACGTATCCACCTGAACCCCGAGCAGTTGAAAGACCACCCGCTGCGCATCGGCTTGTCCACGGTCGTGGAAGTCGACCTGCACGACCAGAGCGGCCCGGCCCTGGCCCAGCAGCCACCGCAGCAGGCCAGCTACAGCACCCAGGTGTATGACCGCCAGTTGGCTGAGGCCGACAACCTGATCGCCCGGTTGATCCACGACAACAGCGCCAGCGGCAAGACAGCGCAGCGATGAGCCAGGCAGCCCCCGCGCAGTTCACCCCGCCGAGCCTGCTGCTGACCACCATCGGCCTGTCGCTGGCGACCTTCATGCAGGTGCTCGACACCACCATTGCCAACGTGGCGCTGCCGACCATCTCCGGCAACCTCGGCGTGAGTTACGAGCAGGGCACCTGGGTGATCACCTCGTTCGCGGTGAGCAACGCCATCGCCTTGCCGCTCACCGGCTGGCTGAGCCGGCGCTTCGGTGAGGTCAAGCTGTTCATCTGGGCCACCTTGCTGTTCGTGCTGGCATCGTTCCTCTGCGGCGTCGCCCAGTCGATGCCCGAGCTGGTCGGGTTCCGCGTGTTGCAGGGCGTGGTCGCCGGGCCCTTGTACCCGATGACCCAGACCTTGCTGATTGCCGTTTACCCGCCGGCCAAGCGCGGCATGGCCCTGGCGCTGCTGGCGATGGTCACGGTGGTGGCGCCGATAGCCGGGCCGATACTCGGCGGCTGGATCACCGACAGCTACAGCTGGCCCTGGATCTTCTTCATCAACGTCCCGATCGGCCTGTTCGCCGCCGCAGTGGTGCGCCAGCAGATGCGCGCGCGGCCGGTGGTCACCAGCCGCCAGCCGATGGACTACATCGGCCTGCTGACCCTGATCGTCGGGGTTGGCGCGTTGCAGGTGGTGCTGGACAAGGGCAATGACCTGGACTGGTTCGAGTCCTCGTTCATCGTCATCGGCACGCTGATATCGGTGGTGTTCCTGGCGATCTTCATCATCTGGGAGCTCACCGACCGTCACCCGGTGGTCAACCTGCGGCTGTTCGTGCACCGCAACTTCCGCATCGGCACCATCGTGCTGGTGGGCGGCTATTCGGCCTTTTTCGGCATCAACCTGATCCTGCCGCAGTGGCTGCAGACGCAGATGGGCTATACCGCCACCTGGGCGGGCCTGGCGGTGGCGCCGATCGGCTTGCTGCCGGTGCTCATGTCGCCCTTCGTGGGCAAGTACGCGCACCGCTTCGACCTGCGTCTGCTGGCCGGCATCGCCTTCCTGGCCATCGGCACCAGTTGCTACATGCGCGCCGGCTTTACCAACGAAGTGGATTTCACCCATATCGCCCTGGTGCAGTTGTTCATGGGCATCGGCGTGGCGCTGTTCTTCATGCCGACCTTGAGCATCCTGCTGTCGGACCTGCCGCCGCATCAGATCGCCGATGGCTCAGGCCTGGCCACGTTTCTGCGCACCCTGGGCGGCAGTTTTGCCGCGTCGCTGACGACCTGGATCTGGATCCGCCGCGCCGACCAGCACCACGCCTACCTGAGCGAACACCTCAGTACCTTCGACCCGGCCACCCGCCACACCCTCGAGCAGTTGGGCGGGGCCAGCCCGCAGAGCTATGCGCAGCTGGAGCAGATGCTCAACGGCCAGGCCTACATGATGTCGACGGTGGACTACTTCACCTTGCTGACCTGGGTGTTCGCCGGCTTGATCCTGCTGGTGTGGCTGGCCAAGCCACCCTTCACCGCCAAGGCTGGGCCGGCGTCGGCGGGGCATTGAGCCGCCAGGGCCGGGGCAAGGGCATCACAGCGCCTGTGCCCCAGCCTTGGCCACTTCGGCATCCTGCCCGGACTTGACCCCCGACACGCCGATCGCGCCGACCACCTGGCCCTCCACCCGCAGTGGCACGCCGCCTTCCAGGCTGGTCAGTAGCGGCGCGGTGACGAAGGCGGTGCGCCCGTCGTTGACCATCTGCTCGTAGTCGCGCGACTCCCGGCGGCCCAGCGCCGCGGTGCGAGCTTTCTCCATGGCGATGTAGGCGCTGACCGGGGCGCAGCCGTCCAGGCGCTCCAGGGCCAGCGGGTGGCCGCCGTCGTCGACCACGGCGATGGTCACCGGCCACTGTTGGGTCTGGGCGTGCTGGCGGGCGGCGGCGAGCAGCCGGGCGACGTCCGCCTGGTCGAGTACGGGTTTGCTATGCATGGGGTGCCTCCAGGGCGTCTTCGACAATTTCGATCCAGTGCCGTACCGGTGTGCGACCGGCGCCGTCGAGGTGGAGCTGGCAGCCGATATTGGCGGTGGCGATGATCGCAGGTTTTCCACTTTCCAGGGCCGCCAGGCGGTTGTCACGCAGCTGGCGCGACAGCGCCGGCTGGGTCAGCGAGTAGGTGCCCGCCGAGCCGCAGCACAGGTGGCCGTCGGGCACGCTGGTGAGGTGGAAACCCAGGCGGGTCAGCAGGCTTTCCACGGCACCGCCGAGTTTGAGGGCGTGCTGCAAGGTGCAGGGGCAATGGAAGGCCAGGCGCTGTTCGGTACACAGGCCCAACTGCTCCAGCGGCTCGGCCTGCAGCAGCTGCACCAGGTCGCGGGCCAGGGCGCTGACCCGGGCTGCTTTTGCGGCATAGCGCGCATCGTCCTTGAGCAGGTGGCCATAGTCGCGCACGAAGGCACCGCAGCCGCTGGCGGTTTGCACGATGGCTTCGGCGCCGGCTTCGATGGCCGGCCACCAGGCGTCGATGTTGTGCCGGGCGCGTTGCAGGCCTTGCGCCTGGGCATCCAGGTGATAGTCCACGGCGCCGCAGCAGCCAGCCTCACGGGCCGGCTCGACGCTGATGCCCAGGCGGTCCAGCAGGCGCGCGGCGGCGGCGTTGGTGTTGGGCGACAGTGCTTGCTGCACGCAGCCTTCGAGCAGCAGCACGCGGCGTGGGTGGCGGGGCGCCGGGCGCTGGCCGGCGTGGTGCACCTGGGCAGGCAACTTGGCCTTGAGGCCGTTCGGCAGCAGCGGCCTGAGGGTTTGCCCGACCTTGGCCAGGGCCTTGAACGCGGCCGGGTGCGGCACCACGGCGCGCAAACCTTCGCGCAACAGCCGCTGCCCCAGCGGGCGCGGCACCTGTTGTTCGACCACGGCGCGGCCGATATCGAGCAGGTCGTGATACTTGACCCCGGAAGGGCAGGTGCTCTCGCAATTGCGGCAGCTCAGGCAGCGGTCCAGGTGCAGTTGGGTGCTGGCGGTCACCGGCTCGCCTTCGAGCACCTGCTTGATCAGGTAGATCCGCCCGCGTGGCCCGTCCAGCTCGTCGCCGAGCAATTGATAGGTGGGGCAGGTGGCCGTGCAGAAGCCGCAGTGCACGCAGGACCGCAGGATGCTCTCGGCCTCTTCAGCGCGGGGCAACTGCTTGGCGGCATCGCTCAGGTGGGTTTGCATGGCGTGGCCTCACAGGTCCGGGTACAGGCGGCCAGGGTTGAAGATGCCCTGGGGGTCGAGTTGCCGTTTCAGTGCCTGGTGGTAGCGCATCAGCGCCGCCGGCAACGGCGCGGTGCTGTCATCGCCGGGGGCATAGGCGGTGGCATGGCCGCCGACCTTGGCCACCTGCTCACGGATCACCTGCGCCGGCGCACTGGAGGTGAGCCAGCGCTGCGCGCCGCCCCAGTCGATCAATTGCCGCCCCGGCAGGTCGAGCAGGCCGCAGGTGTTGGGCACCGACAGGCGCCACAGCGGCGCCGGGTCGTCGAAGAACGGCAGGCGCTGTTCGCGCAGGTCGCTCCACAGCCGGTTGTCGACCGCGTCACCGCCCAGCCGCTCACGGGCCGAACGCACCGAGCCTTCGCCACCCTCCAGGCGCAGGTACAGCGCTTCACCGTCATGGCAGGCAGCACTGATCGGCAGCGGCTGCTGGCCCCACTCGGCCAGTGCGGCCAAGGCCTGCCGGCTGTCCATCGGCAAACACAGGCTCAGGCATTGGCGCGGCCGGGGCAGTACCTTCAGCGACACTTCGGTGAGCAGCCCCAGGCAGCCGAAGCTGCCGGCCAGCAAGCGCGACACATCGTAGCCGGCGACGTTCTTCATCACCTCGCCGCCAAAGCGCAGCAGCTTGCCGTGGCCGGTAATCAGCCGCGTGCCAAGCACGTAATCGCGCACCGCCCCGGCCCAGGGCCGCCGTGGCCCGGACAGCCCCGCCGCGACCATGCCGCCGAGCGTGGCCTCAGGGCCCAGGTGCGGCGGCTCGCAGGGCAGCATCTGCCCGGCCTGATCCAGTGCGGCTTCGATTTCGCAGAGCGGCGTGCCGGCGCGGGCACTGAGCACCAGCTCGGTCGGGTCGTAGCTGACGATGCCGTGGTGGCCTCGGGTGTCGACGATTTCCCCGGCCACCGGGCGCCCGAGCATGGCCTTGCTGTTGCCGCCCTGGATACGCAGTGGTGTGCCCAGGCTCAGCGCCTGGTTGACCTGTTCCAGCAGGTCCTGGCTGATGTCGCGGCCCATCAGAAACGCTCCAGGTCAGGGAAGGGCAGTTGGCCGTGGTGCACGTGCAGCGCGCCGAATTCGGCGCAGCGCTGCAGGGTGGGGATGTTCTTGCCGGGGTTGAGCAGGCCTTGCGGGTCGAAGGCGGCTTTCACCCCATGGAACAAGGTGATTTCGTCGCTGTTGAACTGGGCGCACATCTGGTTGATCTTCTCGCGGCCTACCCCGTGCTCGCCGGTGATGCTGCCGCCCACCGCCACGCACAGTTCGAGGATCTTGCCGCCGATGGCCTCGGCCCGCTCCAGCTCGCCGGGCAGGTTGGCGTCGAACAGGATCAGCGGGTGCATGTTGCCGTCGCCGGCGTGGAACACGTTGGCCACCCGCAGGCCGTACTGCGCCGACAACTCGCTGATGCCCTTGAGCACCCGGGGCAGCTCGCGGCGGGGGATGGTGCCGTCCATGCAGTAGTAGTCCGGCGAAATGCGCCCCACCGCCGGGAAGGCATTCTTGCGCCCGGCCCAGAAGCGCACCCGCTCAGCTTCGTCGCAGGCCAGGCGCACTTCACGGGCGCCGGCCGTGCGCAGCAAGGCATCGACCCGCGCGCAATCGTCCTGCACGTCGGCCTCTACGCCGTCGAGTTCGCACAGCAGGATGGCTGCCGCGTCCACCGGGTAGCCGGCGTGGATGAAGTCCTCGGCGGCGCGGATTGCCAGGTTGTCCATCATCTCGAGGCCGCCGGGGATGATGCCGGCGGCGATGATGTCGGCCACCGCGCGGCCGGCGTCCTCGACCGAGTCGAAGCTGGCCAGCAGCACCCGCGCCACCTGGGGCTTGGGCAGCAGCTTGACGGTCACCTCGGTGACGATGCCGAGCATGCCCTCGGAGCCGGTGAACAGCGCCAGCAGGTCGAAACCCGGGCTGTCGAGGGCATCGCTGCCCAGTACCAGGCGCTCGCCCTCGACCGTGAGAATGTCCACCTTGAGCAGGTTGTGCACGGTCAGGCCGTACTTGAGGCAGTGCACGCCACCGGCGTTTTCGGCGACGTTGCCGCCGATGGTGCAGGCAATCTGCGAGGACGGGTCGGGCGCGTAGTACAGCCCGAAGGGCGCCGCCGCCTGCGAGATCGCCAGGTTGCGCACCCCGGGCTGGACCCGGGCGAAGCGCCCTTGCGGGTTGACTTCAAGGATGCGGTTGAAACGCGCCATCACCAGCAGGATGCCCTGGCTCAACGGCAGCGCACCGCCGGACAGCCCGGTGCCGGCGCCGCGCGCCACTACCGGCACGCCACGCTGGTGGCACAGTTGCAGCAGGGCTTGCACCTGCTCCAGGCGCTCGGGCAGCACCACCAGCAGTGGCACCGTGCGGTAGGCCGACAGGCCGTCGCATTCGTAGGGCTTGAGGTCTTCGCTGCGGTGCAGGACCTCAAGGTCGGGCAGGGCGTCGCGCAGGGCTTGTAGCAGCGCGGCTTTGTCCACGGCCGGCAGCGGGCCATCGATGCGCTCGTCGTAAAGGATGTTCATGCGGCTCACTCGGCGGGTTCTTGTTGTTGTCCGGCACGTTTGGGATCAAGCAGCAAGCGTAGCGGCTGATGGGGGCGAAATTCGAAGAAATCACGCAAATCCCAGGCGTTCAGCTATACCAGACACAGTTCGATGCGGCGCAAGTACGCGCCTGGCAATGATTTATCGACACCACAAGGAGCAAGACCATGACTGAACAAGCCCTGATCGAAAGCGTGAACGTCGAAACCCTCACCAGCCTGCTGCAGGACGCCGGCCTGCGCGTAAACCGCAGCGAGCAGAACGGGCTGGTGCAACTGCTCAGTGCCAGCCAGGGGATCGGCTTTGCCTTGCGCCTGGGCAACCCAGGGGCGATCGAAGGGCAGTTCCTCGACTTCACCTTCAGCTGTGCTTTGCGCATCCAGGGTGAACTGCCCGAGGGTGTTGTGGAGCACTGGAGCACGTCACGGCGTTTCGCCCGCCTGTATCGGCAGGGCGAGTTCCTGGTGATGGAGCTTGATGTGCTGGTCAGCGACGGGGTCACTGCCAGGCACTTGCTCAACCACCTGCAGTTGTGGGATCGCCTGTTGCAGGAATTCATTACTTACCTGCGCGATTTCAGCCGCCATGCCGCGCAAGCCGAGCAGGTAGAAAACCAGAGCGCCTAGTGAAACGGCGCAATCCCTGACGGGCAACTGCGCGTTGAGAGGCGGCTCTCAACGCGTAGTTGCTGCTTGCTTCAGCGCCCCAACGGCAGCGCCACACCGATCAGTGCGAACAACCCGCCGCAGCACCTGTTGAAGCCCTTGCCGCCCTTGCTCAGCCACGGCCGGATGCGATAAGCCAGCCGCGCCAGCAGGTATTCGACCACAAACTCGACACTGGCGAAGGTCGCCGCCATCACCACGAACTGCAGCGCCAGGCCGCGTTGCGGGTCGATGAACTGCGGCAGGAAGGCGCCATAGAACAGCAGCACCTTGGGGTTGGCCATGGCCGACAGGAAGCCCTGGCGGAACAACCCGGCATTGCCCAGTCGGGCGCTGCCCGCGTTGAGCTCCAGGTGCAGCGCCGGGGTGCGCCACAGTTGGATGCCCAGCCACACCAGGTAGGCGCCGCCGACCCATTTGAGCACCGTCAGCACCTGGGCCGAGGCCTGCAGCAGGGCGCTCAGGCCGAACATGGCCAGGGCGATCAGGGCACTGAAGCCGAACACCCCGCCGACGATGGTGAACAGTGTGCGCCGCGCGCCATATAACGCGCCGTGGGTCAGCGCCAGCAGGCTGTTGGGGCCTGGGGTCAGCGACAGGCCGATGCTGGCGAGCAGGTAGATGAGCCAGGTGTCGAGTGCCATGGGGTATGCCTTGTGGGTTTGCAGGGCGCCAGTGTAG
Source organism: Pseudomonas sichuanensis (assembly GCF_024749065.1). Lineage (NCBI taxonomy): Bacteria > Pseudomonadati > Pseudomonadota > Gammaproteobacteria > Pseudomonadales > Pseudomonadaceae > Pseudomonas > Pseudomonas sichuanensis. Next base: position 2,635,161 of record NZ_CP087185.1, read on the forward strand.
GGCTGGGCGGGTGGCGTTTAGGGGTATGATCCGGACATCTGACGGTAATATCTGGACATTCTGCATGACCCCTGACTTGCGCCTGCTGATCCTGCCTGTGCCGGAGTTCGCCTTGCTGCCGTTTGGCGCCTTTCTCGACAAGCTGCGCTTCTCCGCCGACGACGAGGACTACAGCCGCCAGCGCTATTGCAGCTGGACCGTGCTGGGGCTGGACGCGGCACCCGTGGCATCCAGCAGTGGTGCGGTGGTGCAGGTCGAAGCCAGTGCCGAACAGGTGGTTTGGCGCGATTACGACTATCTGGTGCTGTTTGGCGGGCGCAGTGCGGGGGCCACGGTTGCGCTTGCCCCGCGTTACCGGGCCCTGTTGAAACAGGCGGTGAAGGCCGGGGTGAAGCTGGTGGGCGTCGACAATGGGGTGTTTCTGCTGGCCGCCTGCGGTGTGCTGGACGGGCACAAGGTGGTGGTGCACTGGCGCCACGAGGCCGAGTTTCGTGCTGCGTTCCCCAGGGTGCAGGTACTGACCGAGCAGCTGTATTGCATGGACGGCAGCCGTATCACCTGCGCGGGAGGGACTTCAGCCATTGACCTGGCAGTGGAGCTGATCGCCCGCGCCAGTGGCCGGGCCCGGGCGCTCAAGGGCCTGGCCGACATGCTGGTGGATGAGAGTCGCGACAGCCGTCATGCCCTGCGCTCGCTGGAAGCAGGGCTGGGGCACGGTCGCCAGGTGCAGCGGGCCACTGCGTTGATGCGCCATCACCTGGCATCGGGGCTTTCGATCGAGCAACTGGCGGCGCAGCTGGGCATCAGCCGGCGCCAGCTCGACCGCCAGTTCCAGGCCAGCCAAGGCATGAGTGCCAAGGCCTGGTGGCTGGAATTGCGGCTGCAGCAGGCGCGCTGGCGGTTGGTCAACGGCAGCCACAGCCTGGCGCAGATTGCCGAGGAGGTGGGGCTGGGGGATGGGAGTTACCTGGGCAAGTGGGTGAGGCGGCGCTTTGGTTGTACGGCGTCGGCATTGCGCAGCAGTCGCGCGTCGGATTAGCCACTGATTAATCAAGGCATGCACCAAGGCAGGCACCGGTACTTGCACAGGAATAATTGGCCCGAAACAAACTGTGGGAGCGGGTTTACCCGCGAAGCGCCGCGCGGGCGGCGCTCGATCTCATAGGCGCTGCAAAAACACCGGCAGGCACCTGGCGGCCTTCACTCAGTCTCCCGCCATGCACCTGGCGGCCATTACCGAATCCTGATTACTCAGGGCCACGGTGTGGTGCCCAAGGGCCTGTCTTGAAACCGCATGTGGGCCACCAGGTGTAGGGCGACAGATCTTCAGCGCTCTCAAGATCGAGCGCCGCCCGCGCGGCGCTTCGCGGGTAAACCCGCTCCCACAGTTTGTTTCGGGCCAATTATGCCTGTGAGGCCATGGTTGCCCGCCTTGGTGCATGGCGTGAGACATGTATGTGGCAGCGGTTTGACTGTACGAACAGGCTAACGCGCACCACCCGCCCCGCGCTCGCGCAATGCCTTGGCCACTTGCGCCTCGATGGCGTAGGCCGGCCCCTCCAGGTCATCGTAATTGCGGGTATAGCGCCGGGCGAATTCCTCCACCCCCAGCTCCTGGTACTGCTGCACGTGCTTGAGCTCGTGGGCCCACAGCGCCACGTTGTCCTCGGCATCGGCTGCGTTGCGGAAGATCACCGTGTCGATCAGGGTCACGGCGTTCACATCGGGGTTCTGCAGCATGGCGTTGGCGGCGCTGACCTGCTGCTCATCGCCTACCCGATAGCGCACCGTATCGAGCACGGCGAAGTCGTACCAGGTTTCGAGCTGGGCACGGATATGCAGCGGGATCGGCTGGGTGCCTTTGTTGGTGGCGTCATCGCGGGCCTGGCGCAGGGCAAACACCAGGCTGGCGGTGGCCATGCGCTCGACATCCTGCAGCACCTGCCCGCCCTGGTTGGGGTCGAGCGGGGCGCAGAAGCACACCACCAGGCACACCTGGTATTGCCCTGTGGGGCAGCTTTGCTGGGCGGCGGCGGGGAGTGCAAGCAGCAGGCCGAGCAGGGTGCTAGCAAACTTCATCGAACACCTTGCCGACCAGCGCGCGACTGGCCTCCAGCACCTGTGCCTGCACCTGTTCGCTGGCGAGCATGCGCCCGACCACCAGCGCCCCGACGCACTGGCTGAGCAGTGCCCAGGCCAGTTGCGGGTCCTTAAGGGTGTCGCTCCAGGCCTGGTGCAGTTCCACCAGCCAGTGCTCGGCCTCCTCGCGCACCGGGCGTTCGGCACGGGCGATCTCCACGCCCAGTGGCGGCAGTGGGCAGCCACCTTCGGCGTTGTGCAGGTGGGCGAGGGTCAGGTACTGCTCGAGCAGGCGCTTGAGCCGGGCGCGGTCGGGGCTGCGGTTGGCCTGGCGCGCCAGGGGGCTGTTGCACAGCTCGCGGCGGACCACCTCGGTGAACAGGTCGTCCTTGGACGGGAAATGGTTGTAGAACGCGCCGCCGGTCAGGCCGATGGCCTTCATCAACCCGGCCACGCCGGTGCTGGCGAAGCCGCCGCGCTTGGCCAGCGCGCCGCTGCTGGCCAGCAGTTTCTCGCGAGTCTGTTGCTTGTGTTCGGTGGAGTAGCGCATGCACAGGACCTCGTTGCGCTGGCTTGACGATGGCGTGATCGTAGCATAGCGTTCGTTTACTAAACGATCATTCATCAATGGAGAGGTCCATGGCAGAACAACAAAAGGTCGTGCTGGTGATCGGTGCGGGGGATGCCACCGGCGGCGAAATTGCCAAGCGCTTCGCCCGTGAGGGCTACACCGCCTGCGTGACCCGGCGCCAGGCCGAGAAGCTGCAGCCGTTGCTGGACGAGATCCGCGCCGCAGGCGGGCAGGCCCATGGCTTTGGCTCAGATGCGCGCAAGGAAGAAGAAGTGGCCGAATTGATCGAGACCATCGAGCGCGATATCGGCCCGATCGAGGCGTTTGTCTTCAATATCGGCGCCAATGTGCCTTGCAGCATCCTCGATGAGACACCGCGCAAGTACTTCAAGATCTGGGAGATGGCCTGCTTCGCCGGCTTCCTTACCGCGCAAGCGGTGGCACGGCGCATGGTCCAGCGTGAGCGGGGCACCATCCTGTTTACCGGTGCCACTGCCGGCACCCGTGGCGCCGCCGGCTTCGCGGCCTTCGCCGGGGCCAAGCATGGCCTGCGCGCCCTGGCCCAGAGCATGGCGCGGGAGCTAGGGCCACGGAACATCCATGTTGCCCATGTAGTAGTCGATGGTGCCATCGACACGGCCTTCATCCGCGACAGCTTCCCTGAACGTTATGCGCTGAAGGACCAGGACGGCATCCTCGACCCTGCGCATATCGCCGACAGCTACTGGTTCCTGCACGCCCAGCCGCGTGATGCCTGGACCTTCGAGCTGGACCTGCGGCCGTGGATCGAGCGCTGGTAACCCCTCCCTGAAGAAAGGACTGCCGTATGAGCAAGACCGTTGAGTTCTATTTCGACCTGGGCAGCCCGGCCAGTTACCTGGCCTGGACCCAGCTCCCCGCACTGTGCGCGCGTTACGATGCGCAGCTGCTGTACCGGCCAATGCTGCTGGGCGGGGTGTTCCAGGCCACCGGCAACGCTTCGCCGGCGATGGTGCCGGCCAAAGGGCGCTACATGTTCATCGACCTCAAGCGTTTTGCCGACCGCTATGGCGTGCCGTTTGGGCTGCCGCCGGGGTTTCCGGCCAACACCTTGAACCTGATGCGTGGGGTCATTGGCACGCAATTGCGGGCGCCGGAACGTTTCGAGGCGTTGTTGAAGGTGTTGTTCGAGGGAATGTGGAGGCAGCAGCGCAACCTGTCGGATGCGGCAGTGCTCGAAGCAACGCTGAAGGAAGGGGGGTTCGATCCCGAGGTGCTGTTGGGGCTGGCTGTGCAGGACGAGGTCAAGCAAGCGTTGAAAGACGCCACCGGGCAAGCCGTGGCACGCGGTGTGTTTGGCGCGCCGACCTGTTTTGTCGGGGAGCAGATGTTCTTTGGCCAGGACCGTCTGGACTTTGTCGAGGAGGCCTTGGCGCGTTAGGCCAGCAGCTGTTCGATGCGCTGGCGTTCCCATAGGCTCAGGTGGTCGACGGGGTTGGTGCCGTAACGGTGCCAATCCTCGAGCGCGCCCTGGCGCCCGTCGGGGCTTGCGCACTGGCTGCAATGGGCCAGGCCTTCGTCGTCCAGGGCCAGGCTCAAACGCCAGCCCTCGATGCACACGGCCACCTCCGCGTCGCGGGCGATGATCTCCAGCGGCGCAACGCCGAGGGCGGCGTCGCGCAGGCACTGGTAGGCTTCACGGCTGCTGACCAGGGGCATCGCGTAATCAGAAGTTCGCCGGGGTGTTGGCGCTGATGATCTCGGCCTCGTCCGGGCCGATATTCTTGAAACTGTGGGCGAGGGTGGTGGGGATGTAGTAGCCGTCGCCCGCGTTGAGGATGCTCACCTGGCCGTCGACCCACAGTTCCATGGTGCCGCGGGTGACCAGGCCGCACTCTTCGCCTTCGGCATGCACGATCGGCTCGCCGGAGTCGGCACCGGGGGCATACAGCTCGCGCAGCATGCGCATCTGCCGGCCTTCGACGCTGGCGCCGACCAGCAGCATGCGCAGGCCGTTACGGCCCAGGTCGGGCTGTTCGCCGCCGCGGAACACGAAGCGTTCTTCGCGCACCGGCTCGTCGAAACTGAAAAATTCCGCCAGGGACATCGGGATGCCTTCGAGCAGTTTTTTCAGGGAACTGACCGAGGGGCTGACGCGGTTCTGTTCGATCTGCGAGATCGTCGAGTTGGTCAGGCCGCTGCGACGGGCCAGTTCCCGTTGCGAGAGGTTGTTGCGTTCACGCACCAGTTTGAGTCGTGTCCCCGTGTCCATAGCCGCCTTGTTTGCAGAGGTGTAAAAAATAATGGGCGACGCATTAAAACACACTCTGCCTGCTTGCGCGCTGTGCGTGTCAGTGGCGATTGTCGGCTGGTGTGGGCCATAGCCCGACCAGCAACAACAAGGCGGCCACGGCCAGGAACGGCAAGCGCGGATCGACGGCATACACCAACGTGCCGGCCAAGGGCCCGATCACCGCGCCCATGCCCTGGGCGGCGCCGACGGAGCCGGCGGTAGCACCCTGTTCCGAGGCGTGCATGGCATTGGCCGCCATGGCCGAGAAGGCCGGGAATACGAAGCCCATGCCGAATGCGGAAATGAAGAACGCCGCCCACAGCCAGGGCGCACTGGCGGCAAAGGATGCGGCGGCAAAGCCCAGCGCGGAAACGCTGGCACCCACGCGGATCATCTTCAGCGGTGGCCATTCGAGCTGACGCAGCAGCACCTGCGCCAGCATCAGTGCAACGCCCACGCTGGTCAGCGCCACACCGGCCGCCTGGGCGGCCTCGCTTGCGGCCAGTTGCAGGCGGTCGAGGGCGAAGAAGCCAACGGTGATCTGCGACACGGTCACGCTGAGCATGGCGCTGAAGGCCACCAGCAGCGGCCGGCGCAGGCGTGAGTCGGACAGCCGCACCGGGCTTGGCGCATGGCGCTGGGGCAGCGGCTGTGGCTTGAGCTTGAACAGCAGCACCACGAACGCCGTGGCCGGCAGCACCGACAGCACGTAGAACGGCAGGCTCAGGCTGTAGCGCGAAAGCAGTGCCGCCAAGGCCGGGCCGAGCACCAGGCCGACGGCGTTGGCGGCACCCAGCGAGGCCATGGCCCGGGCCCTGCGCTGCGGTTCGACATGGTCGGCGATCAGGGCATTGCCGGCCACTGGCAGCGCCGCGTAGAAGGCGCCGATCAGGCCACGGGTCAGCATCAGGCCGATGAACGCCAGGGTGGCTCCGGGCAACCAGCGCAGGGCGCCGTCGATGAACAGGCACAGCAGCCAGTAGGCCAGGGTGAACCCGGCGCTGCCCAACAGCAGCACCCGGCGCCGGCCGAGGCGATCGGCGGCGCGGCCCCAGGGCCGGGCCAGCAGCACCCAGACCACGCCGGCCACGGTGACCGCCGCACCGGCCTGCCAGGTGGCCATGCCCAGCAGGCGTGCGATCGGGCCGATCAGGGCAACGAAGGCCATCATCGACAGGGTGCAGGCCATGTTGACCAGCAGCAGCGGGCGCAGGTCGAGCGTGCTGGCCGGGGTGAGGGTGGCAGGGTCCTTTGCGAGGTTCATGGGCAGTCCGTGGCAGTTCGGCAGAATAAGCACCGATGTTAGTAATAATTATTTACATCTGTCGATCCCGCGCGGCCGCCGGTGTTCATTCACCTCGGCGCAACGGGCCGGGCCACATGCTACGCAACACGCCGTCGCGGCGCACCAGGGCATGCATCAGAGCCGCGCCCAGGTGCACCAGCACGGTGACGAACAACAGGTAGCCGGCCCAACCGTGGGCCTGGCGCAGCACCGCGTACAGTTGCAGGTCGTGGGGGGCGATGGCTGGTAACTGCAGCGGGCGTGGATAGCCGCCCGCCGAAAGCATCGCCCAGCCCAGCAGCGGCATGGCCAGCATCAGGGCGTACAACAGCAGGTGCGAGGCGCCGGCGGCCAGGCGTTGAATGGCGGGCAGGTCGCGCGGCAGCGGCGGGTGCGGCAGGCTCAGGCGCAGGCAGATACGCAGTAGCACCAGCACCAGCAGGGCCAGGCCGGTGGCCTTGTGCAGTTCGACCATCACTGGATGGTGGGTGGACAGGTTGCTGACCATGCTCACGCCGATGAACAACATGGCCAGGATCAGCACCGCCATCAGCCAGTGCACCAGGCGGGCCAGGGGGTGGAAAGCGGCGGGGGTCATGGGTGGGCTCCTTCGCTCAGGGCTTCATGGCTGCGGCGGTTGAACGACACTGAGTAGGCCGCCGAGCGGGCGGCGAGGATCGGGTCGTCGGACGCTTCGATGCCGTGGGGCAGGATCAATGGGTCGAAGTTGAGGTCGCGGCAGGCACCCTGTTCGGGGCCGTCCACCCGCTCCAGCACCAGGGTGCCGGCGTCGATGCTGCTGCGCTCGCTGGGCCAGGGGCGGGCCGGGTCGTCCACCGGGTCGTCAGGCTCGGCCAGGGTCAGGCGCAGGGTCCAGCGCAACGGGCCTTGTGCCAGGCGCTGGGCGAGGTCGTGCTGGAGGAACTGCTTGTCATCGACCTGGGCGGGCAAGGCGGCGAACGGCGTCTGTGGCTCCAGCGTCCAGCGCACCGGGTGTTTGTTGCCGCGGGCGTCGATCAGGCGGAAGGCATTGATGCTGTTGTAGGCGGTACTGGCAAAGCTGTCGCTGGGTTTGTAGGCCGCCGCCCATTGGCGGAATGCTGCGCTTTCCGGGTGGGCGGCAAAGAACGCCTGGAGCCTGGCCGGGTCGGGCTTGCCGGTGGCAGGAACCGGGGTGCTGGCCAGCACCTGGTCATAGAAGGCTTCGGGCGTGCTGACTGCCAGCACCGGCGGGTTGTTCATGCCAGTACGCCAGACCTGGCCGTCATCGCTGCTGAGCTCGATGGCCAGGCTGCGCACCGGCACCGCGGTGTCCGGGGCGAACGGGTTGGCGCCGCCGATGGCGAAGCGGCCGATCACCGGCACCTTCTGCTGGCTGAACACCCGGGCCGTGGAAAACGGCGCGGCCTGGCCGCTGCTTTGGAAGTAACCGCTGACGCACAGGCCCTTGGCGTGGTTTTTTCCGGTAGCCGGGGTGATGGCCGGCCTGGGCTTCAAAGGTGTCGATGATGCGCTGGGGCGTGAGCCTGGCGGCGCCGATCCAGCCAGCGGCATAGGCGAAGCCCGCGCCGAGGGCGGCGAGGGTGACGCCGATGGCGGCCAGGCGCAGGGCTTTGGCGGGGCCGTGCAAGGGGGTGTTCATGGGGCGATCCGGTGGCGGTGAATGAGCCGGTACGACGGATGGCCCACTCTTTTATTCCAGATCAGGGAATAGATTTTCGCTTGCGCCGTCTGCCACTTACACTGACTGCCCATTGGGGCCTGGAACCCGACCATGCACGACCTGGACGACCATCAATGGCGCGAGCTGCTGCAACGCCTGCGCCGCTTCGCCCTGTGGCTGACCCGCGAAGCCAGCAGCGCCGACGACCTGGTCCAGGCCACGGTTGAACGCGCCCTCAGCCGGCGTGGCCAGCAGCGCGAGATGGACAGCCTGCGGCCCTGGCTGTTCACCATCCTTTACCGGTTGTTTCTCGACGGCAAACGCCGCGAACGCCTGCATGCGCGCTGGCTGGCCTGGTTCGGCCGCAGCCAGGCCGAGGAGTCGCTGGGCGGTGATACCGAGAGCATCGTGCTGGCCCAGGCCGACCTGCAGGCGTTCGCGCGGCTGTCGGCCGAGCAGCGGGCGCTGCTGTTGCTGGTCAGCGTCGAGGGTTTGAGCTACAAGGAGGCCGCCGAAACCCTGGGTATCCCCATCGGCACGGTGATGTCGCGCCTGTCGCGCGCCCGCGCCGCCTTGCGTGAACTGACCGAGGGCAACCCGGCGCCAACGTCCCTGCGGAGACTCAAATGACCCGTCTGATCCCCACCGAGCATGAACTTCATGCCTACATTGACGAACGCCTGACGCCTGAGCGCCGGGCGGAAGTGGCGGCCTGGCTGGCAGCCAACCCGCAGGAGGCAGCGCGGATCGAGGCTTGGCGCAACGATGCTCGGCGGCTGCGGGCGGCTCTGGCGGGGTTTGCCGAGCGCCCTGTGGACCCTGAACTGGATCTTGCCCCGCTGCGCCGTCGCCTGCGTCAGCGTCGGCAGCGGCGGCTGGCCTCGGCGGCGGTTTTGGTGCTGGCGGTGGGATTGGGTGGGCTCGGGGGCTGGAAGGCGCGGGAGGCGACCTTGGTAGTCGCTGGATTGCCCATGGCCGATGCGGTGCAGGCGCACCGGATGTTTGCCGAGGCGTCCACGCTGGATATTCAGGCGAGTGATCCGGGGCGGCTGCAGGCTTGGCTGGGGCGGCATTTCAATCGGGTGGGGCAGTTGCCTGATCTGAGTGGGTACGGCTTTCAGCCGGTGGGGGCGCGGCTGTTGAGCAACGAGGTGGGGCCGGCGGCGCTGCTGGTGTTCGAGGATGGCCAGGGGCAGCGGATCAGTCTGTTCTTGCGCTCGCCTGGTGAGCGGTTCGAGCGGATGCCCAGTGGGCAGCGTACCGATGGGGGGCTGGAGGCGCGGTACTGGTCCCATGGGGACTACAATTTTGCGTTGGTCAGTGCGGTGGATGATAGTCGGGGGGAGGCTTTGCGGCGGGCTTTGAATCTAAGTTTGTAAGTTAGTTGTTAGTTGTTAGTTGTTAGTTGTTGGGTGTTGGTTTTGAGTTTTATATGCGCATTCATTTTTGATGTCGACGCGTAGTCACCTTTCCGCCCTTACGGCGGGTTACTTTTTTTCTTGGAAAAAAGTAACCAAAAACCGCTCGCTCCATTCATACGGCCCTCCGCTGCGCTGCGGGTCCCTTCGCTCCGGCGTCCTCCGGGCCCGCGCGGCCTCCGACTTGCTGCGCAAGTCTACATCTCGCGCCTTCGGCTGCGCCGAAGGGTGCTGCGCACCAGGGCCCTCCAGACGCCTGCGCTCAGCCTCCTGAAGTCGCGAAGTTAGGGGCGGCGCCTGGGCTGGCGTTAGCTGTCGCTAGTTGGATTGGTTGGGAACTCAGGATTGCAATCGCAGGCAAGCCAGCTCCCACAGGTTAGAGCGAAACTTTCAGACTTGCGCTACACCTGTGGGAGCCGGCTTGCCGGCGATAAGGCCCGAATAAACATTACATAAACAACTGCCAAACCTAGATCGCCGTATCACTGCTCTTGATCTGCTCTTGATCTGCTCTTGATCTGCTCTTGATCTGCTCTTGATCTGCTCTTGATCTGCTCTTGATCTTGCTTCTAAGCGCGCAATAGTCCAGGCAACACAAATTGCGACTTCAGGAGGCCGAGTGGAGGTGACTGTAGGGCCCTGGTGCGCAGCACCCTTCGGCGTAAGCCGAAGGCGCGAGATGTAGACTTGCGCAGCAAGTCGTAGGCCGCGCGGGCCCGTAAGGCACCGGAGCGAGGGGACCCCGAAGCGAAGCGTAGGGGCCGTATGATGGGAGCGAGCGGCTTTGCCTACTTTGGCCAAGACCAAAGTAGGCCGCCGTAAGGGCGGAAAGGTGACTAAAAGTCGCCATCGCCGCTGAATGCGCATACATCTATCAAAACAAGCACTCTGAAAGCCGAAGCCGAAGCCGAAGCCGAAGCCGAAGCCGAAGCCGAAGCCGAAGCCGAAGCCGAAGCCGAAGCTAAAATCAATGCCCCCCAGCCCCCTTACTCAAATCACTCTCCGCCCATTCGGTATAAACACAGGCATCCGCCACCGCCCACCGCACCTTGACCTTATCCCCCGCCCGCATCGGCATCCCCGCCGCCGACAGCGCCTTGACCGTCATCTCCGTGCCCCCCTGGGTCACCACATGGCAGGTCTGGCTTTCACCCAGGAACAGCACCTCACCCACCGTGGCACCCACCTCGTTCCACCCCGCCGGCAACGGCTCGCGCGCCGCCTGCTCGACAGTCAAAGCCAGGGCCTTCTCCGGCCGCACCATGATCAGCGCATCCTGCTCGGCGGCCAGCCCCGGGGTCAGGCGAATCGCCAGCTGCTGTCCCTCGAAAGCCCCAGCCCCATGGCTGCTGGCCTTGATCCGCAGGAAGTTGGAATTGCCCAGGAACGAAGCGACAAACGCGTTCGGTGGGTTCTGATACAGGTCATACCCAGTGCCCAGCCCGACGATCTTGCCGTGGCTGAAGATGGCGATGCGCTGGGACAGGCGCATCGCCTCTTCCTGGTCGTGGGTCACGTAGACGATGGTGATCCCCAGCCGACGGTGCAACTGACGCAGCTCGTCCTGCAGGTCTTCACGCAGTTTCTTGTCCAGTGCGCCGAGCGGTTCGTCCATCAGCAGGATGCGCGGCTCGTACACCAGCGCCCGGGCGATCGCCACCCGCTGCTGCTGCCCGCCGGACATCTGCGAGGGCTTGCGATGGGCGAACTTCTCCAGTTGTACCAGCTTGAGCATGGCGTCCACGCGCTTGTTGGTCTCGGCCGCGCCGAGCTTGCGGATGGCCAGGGGGAAGGCAATGTTGTCGCGCACGTTCAGGTGCGGGAACAACGAGTAGCGCTGGAACACCATGCCGATGTCACGCTTGTGCGGCGGCACGTTGACCAGCGACTGGCCGTCCACCAGGATCTCGCCGCTGCTGGGGGTCTCGAACCCGGCCAGCATCGACAGGGTGGTGGACTTGCCCGAGCCGCTGGAGCCGAGGAAGGTGAGGAACTCGCCGTCCTGGATCTCCAGGTCAAGGTTGTCCACGGCGGTGAAGTCGCCGTAATGCTTGTTCAAGCCGCGCAGGCTGACCAGGGTCTTGTTCGGCGCGTCGTCTTTGATCACTGCACTCATTGTTGTTTTCTCCGGGCGCTCAGGCGTTGTTTTCGGTGCGCCGGCGCAAGGCGGCGGCAATGACCATGACCAGCAGCGACAGGCCGATCAGCAGCGTCGAGGCGACGGCGATCACCGGGCTGAGGTCCTGGCGCAGGGTGGTCCACATTTTTACCGGCAGGGTCTGCAGGTCGGGGCTGGCCATCATCACGCTCAGCACCACCTCGTCCCACGACACCAGGAAGGCGAACAGGCCGCCGGCGATCATCCCCGGGCGGATCGCCGGGAAGGTCACCTTGACGATCGCCTGCAGGCGCGAGGCGCCGCAGATCACCGCGGCATCCTCGATCGACTGGTCGAACAGCTTCAGCGAGTTGATGATCGAGATGATGGTGAAGGGCAGGGCGACGATCACGTGGCTGACCACGAAGGCGAACAGCGTGCCGGTGTAGCCCAGCTTGAGAAACAGCGCGTACACCGCCACGGCGATGATCACCAGCGGTACGATCATCGGCATGGTGAACAGGCCGTACAGCAGCTCACGGCCCGGGAAGCGGCCGCGCACCAGGGCGAACGCGGTGGGCAGGCCGAGGGCCACGGCGGCGAAGGTGGTCAGTACGGCGACCTTGAGGCTGGCCAGCGCGGCGTCCATCCACTCGGGGTTGGAGAAGAACTGCACGTACCATTTCACGGTCCAGCCCGGCGGCGGGAACACCAGCCATTGGGACGAGCCGAACGACAGCAGGATGATGAACACCACCGGCAGCAGCAGGAACGCGGCGATGACCCCGGTGGTCAGGTACAGGCCCGTGCGCAACGGGCGGCTCATGGCATTGGGTGACAGCAGCATGGCGGATTACCTCGCGTTACCGACCGGGGATTCCGGCTGCAGTTTCAGGTACAGGTAGAAGAGCACTAGGGTGATCAGCACCAACAGGGCTGCAGCGGCACTGGCCAGGCCCCAGTTCAGGAACGATTGCACCTGCTGGATGATGAACTCGGGCAGCATCATGTTCTGCGCGCCGCCCAGCAGGGCCGGCGTCACGTAGTAACCGAGGGACATGACGAACACCATCAGCGCGCCGGAGAACAGCCCCGAGCGGCACAGCGGCAGGAACACCTTCCAGAAGTTGGTCCAGGGGCTGGCGCCGCAGATGGAACCGGCCTGCAGCACCATCGGGTCGATGGCGTGCATGGTCGCCTGCAGCGGCAGCACGATGAACGGGATCATGATGTAGCTCATGCCGATCACCACGCCGGTGAGGTTGTGCACCATCTCCAGCGGCGCATCAATGATGCCCAGCGCCATCAACACCTTGTTGATCACCCCCGAACTCTGCAGCAGCACCAGCCAGGAGTAGGTGCGCGCCAGCAGGCTGGTCCACATCGACAGCAGCACGATGTTCAGCAGCCAGCGGCCCCAGCCCTTGGGCACCAGGGTGATCGCCCAGGCCAGCGGGAAACCCAGCAGCACGCTGATCAGGGTCACCAGGCCCGCTACCGAGAAGGTGTTGAACAGCACCCGGGCGTAGGCCGAGTTGGCGAACAACTGCTCGTAGTTGCCCAGCCCCGGCACCGGCTCCAGTACACCGCGCAGCAACAGGCCGATCAGCGGGGCGAAGAAGAACAGGCCAAGAAACAGCAGGGCCGGCAGCAGGTTGCGGCTGCCGCGCCAGCGTTGGCTCAGGGGCGGGCGGCGGTCGTCCGCCCGTGGCGCGCCGGTGCCGCTGGGGGCACCTTGCGCGTTGTGCAGGGCATTGATGGCGACTTTCATTTGACCAGCCACTCATTCCAGCGGGCCGCGATGGCCTGGCCGTTCTTGGCCCAGTAGGCGAAGTCCAGGGTCACCTGGTCCTGGGCGTAGGCGGTCGGCAGGTTCTTGGCGAGGTCTTTGTCGAGCTTGGCAACGCTGTCGACGTTCACCGGTGCATAGGCAGTCTTGTTGGCGAACTCGGCCTGGCCTTCGGCACTGCTGGCGTTGGCCAGGAACTTCATGGCCGCGTCCTTGTTCTTGGCGCCTTTGGGGATGACCAGGAAATCGGCCATGACCAGGTTTTGCTTCCAGCTCACGCCGACCGGCGCGCCGTCCTGCTGCAGGGCATACACGCGGCCGTTCCAGAACTGCCCGAGCGAAGCTTCACCCGAGGCCAGCAGTTGCTGAGACTGGGCGCCGCCGCCCCACCAGACGATGTCCTGCTTGATGGTGTCGAGCTTCTTGAAGGCGCGGTCCAGGTCCAGCGGGTAGAGCTTGTCGGGAGCTACGCCATCGGCCAGCAGGGCCAGTTCGAGCACGCCGGGGCTGGGCCATTTGTACAGGGCGCGTTTACCGGGGTAGGTCTTGGTGTCGAACAGGGCCGACCAGTCCACCGGCTTGTTGGCGCCGAGCTTGCCCTCGTTGTAGCCGAGCACGAAGGAGAAGAAGAACGAGCCGACGCCATGGTCGGAGACGAAGCGCGGGTCAATCTTGTCGCGCTTGATCTGGTTGAAATCGAGGGGTTCGAGCAGGCCTTCGCTGGCGGCGCGCAGGGCAAAGTCGGCTTCGACGTCGACCACGTCCCACTGCACGTTGCCGCTTTCGACCATGGCCTTGAGCTTGCCGTAGTCGGTGGGGCCGTCCTGCACGACCTTGATCCCGGACGCTTTGCTGAAAGGTTCGGCCCATGCCGCTTTCTGCGCATCCTGGGTGGTGCCGCCCCAGCTGACGAAGTTCAGGCTGTCGGCCGCCTGGGTGGCCTGGCAGGCCAGGGTCAGCAGGCTGGCGGACAGCACTGCGGTTACTCGTTTGCTCAACAGCATGGTTACGCCCTCGTTGCTTTTGTTATTCGAGGCGGGGCCGGTGGTGCGCCCGCCAATAGTGTTCGGGGAGCTGCTTTCACTGTGTGTCGCGTGGCCGTCTTGTGATTGTAGGTACGGCCGAAGAATTCAAGGTCTACGGGATATCATATTATGGTATTCCAAACTTTTCGCAAGAGGGATGGGCGACCGGCCATCACTCAATCGCATTCCTGAACGAAAAACCCGTGGGAGCGGGCTTGCCCCGCGATTGCGCCGGCCCAGGCGGCATCCTCATGACGCCGGGCGCAATCGCGGGGCAAGCCCGCTCCCACGGGTTGGTTCATTGCGAGGGCGTGCTTCAGCCAACCATCCCAGGCTCGAACGGAATGCTCTGCACCACCTCCAGCTCATACCCCGCCAACCCCGCATACTTCAGCGGCGGCCCCAGGTGGCGCAGCTTGCCCACGCCCAGGTCCTGCAGGATCTGCGCACCGGTACCGACTTCCGAATACACCTTCGACTGGCCGCGCTGGTAGGGGCGCAGCGGCTGCGTCAGCTGCGGTACACGCTCCAGCAGCGCCTGGGAAGACTCATGGTTGGCGAGAATCACCACCACCCCGGCGCCTTCCGCGGCTACCTTCTGCAGCGCCGCCCACAGGGTCCAGTTGGCGGGCCCTGCATACTCGGCGCCGACCAGGTCACGCAGCGGGTCGATCACGTGTACGCGCACCAGCGTCGGCTGCTCGCGGCGGATGTCACCCATGACCATGGCCATGTGCACACCGCCCTCGATACGGTCTTCATAGGTGACCAGGCGGAATGTGCCGTGCACGGTGGGCAGTTCGCGCTCACCGATGCGCTTGATGGTCTGCTCGGTGCTCAGGCGGTAGTGGATCAGGTCGGCGATGGTGCCGATCTTGATCCCGTGCCGGGCGGCGAACACTTCCAGGTCCGGGCGCCGGGCCATGGTGCCGTCGTCGTTGAGCACTTCGACGATCACCGAGGCCGGGGTGAAGCCGGCCAGGCGGGCCAGGTCGCAGCCGGCCTCGGTATGGCCGGCGCGGGTCAGCACGCCGCCTTCACGGGCACGCAGGGGGAAGATGTGGCCGGGTTGTACCAGGTCTTCCGGGCGGGCATCGGCGGCCATGGCGGCGGCCACGGTACGGGCCCGGTCGGCGGCGGAGATGCCGGTGGTGACGCCGCTGGCGGCCTCGATCGACACGGTGAAAGCGGTGCTGAACACGCTGCCGTTGGCCGGCACCATCTGCTCGAGGCCCAGGCGCTGGCAGTGTTCGTCGGTGAGGGTCAGGCAGATCAGGCCACGGGCCTCGCGGGCCATGAAGTTGATGGCCTGGGCGTCGCAACGCTCGGCGGCTATCAGCAGGTCGCCCTCGTTTTCGCGGTCTTCGTCATCCACCAGCAGGACCATCTTGCCCTGCCGGTAGTCCTCGAGGAGTTCTTCGATGCTGTTGAATGCCATGTTGCACGCTCACGGTGATGGGGTGATTATTATGGTATACCATCATACATAAATATCCCTGAAGCAGGAGTACGACGGATGAAGGCCTACTGGATCGCCCATGTGGACGTCAGCGACCCCGAGCAGTACCAGCAGTACACCCAGCGCGCCCCGGCGGCGTTCGTTGCCTTCGGTGGGCGCTTTCTTGCCCGGGGCGGGCGCAGCGAGGCGATGGAGGGGCGGCCCACTCCCCAGCGTAGCGTGGTGATCGAGTTCGATTCGTATGAGCAGGCGCTGGCGTGCTATCGCTCGGACCTGTATCAGGAGGCTTGCCGCCACCGCCAGGGGGTGGCGAAGGCGGAGGTGATCATTGTCGAGGGGGTTGAGCCCTGAGTGGGTATCTGTTTGGTTGGGGCTGCTTTGCAGCCCTTTCGCGGCACAAGGCCGCTCCTACAGGAGTCCGCGATCCTCTGTAGGAGCGGCCTTGTGCCGCGAAGGGCCCCATTCACACGTCTTCTTTCGCCTGCCCGCGGGTACGCAGCAGCGACAGCAGCACCCCACCCAGCAACAGCCCGAACGTCACCCCCAGCGACACCCCCGCCGGCACCTTGCCCACCAGCCCGTGCCAGAAGATCTTGCAGCCGATGAAGATCAGCACCATCGCCAGTGCGTACTTGAGGTAGACGAAGCGGTGCATCAACGCCGCCAGGGCAAAGTACAGCGAGCGCAGGCCGAGGATGGCGAAGATGTTCGAGGTGTAGACGATGAACGGGTCCTGGGTGATGGCGAAGATCGCCGGCACGCTGTCGACGGCAAACACCAGGTCGGCCAGCTCGATCAAAACCAGGGCGAGGAACAGCGGTGTGGCGTAGCGCAGGGCCTGTTGCTCCCCGGGCGGGGTGAGCCGCACGAAGAAGCGCGGGCCGTGGATCTGCTCGGTAACCCGCATGTGCCGGCGCACGAAGCGCAGCACCGGGTTGTTGGCCAGGTCAGGGTGGCTGTCGTCCTTCGACAGCGCCATCTTCACCCCGGTGAACAGCAGGAAGGCGCCGAAGATGTACAGCACCCAGGCAAAGTGCTGCACCAGTGCCGCGCCCACGCCGATCATGATCGCCCGCAACACCACCACCCCGAGGATGCCCCAGAACAGCACGCGGTGCTGGTAGCGGCGGGGGATGGCGAAGAAGCTGAAGATCATCGCCATGACGAACACGTTGTCCATCGACAGCGATTGCTCCACCAGGAACCCGGTGTAGAACTCCAGCGCCGACTGCGCGCCCAGCTCGTGCCAGACCCACACGCCAAACAGCACGCCGACACTGAAGTAGCCGGAATACAGCAGCAGGCTTTCGCGCATTTCGATCTCGCGTTCCTGGCGGTGCAGCACACCCAGGTCAAGCACGAGCAAGGCGATGACGATTGCGATGAACACCAGCCACAACCAGGTGCTGGTACCGAGGAATGGGTTAACGAGAAATGCATGCAGAGCTGTCATGAGCCCCTCCTTGATTGTCGATGTTGCCAGGCAACAGTGATTCCGACATGGCGGCGCAAACCGTCAGAGGGGCCCGGCATCACATGGCCTTGAGGCTAGCCCTGAATGCCGGGGATGCCGATGGCAGGGCTGTTACATTTCTTTTCCGACGGGGCATTTATTACGAATCATTAGCAATTGTAAAAAATTCGTAAAAACCCTAGGATGCGCCGCAGCCGTCGCAGAACGGGCGCGCCACATAGCGTTGCGCATGTACAAGCATAAAAAATGTCAGTGATTAGCCCCTTACGTACCGAGCTTCACAACACACTAGGGGTCGACAAGCGTGCAACAGCAGCACTCTCTGAACACGGTTCAAGGGGCAGGGAACGCCACCACCGTCCGCCAGCGCCATCCACTGGCCCTGGCCATTCTCGCCGCCACCCTCGCCACGCCGGTCGGCATGGCCTGGGCCGAGCAGGCCGGCGGCACGGGCCCCCTGGAGCTGGGCGCCACCTCCATCACCGACTCGTCGTTGGGTGAAACCACCGAAGGCAGCGGCTCCTACACCACTGGCGCCACCCGCACCGCCACGCGCATGGCGCTGTCGCCGCGCGAGACGCCGCAGTCGGTGAGCGTGATCACCCGCCAGCAGATGGATGACCAGAACCTCACCAGTATCAGCGATGTGCTGGGCAAGACCCCGGGCGTCACCGTCAACAAGCTCGACAGCAACCGCGCCAGCTTCAAGGCCCGTGGCTTCGACATCGACAACTTCCAGGTCGATGGCATCCCGGCGGCATTCCGTTTCGGCAACGGCATCGACCAGACCGACATGGTCATCTACGACCGGGTAGAGGTGCTGCGTGGCGCCACGGGCCTGCTCAGTGGCTTCGGCAGCCCCTCGGCGACCGTCAACCTGGTGCGCAAGCGGCCTACTCGCGAGCTGTCGGGCTATGTGTCGCTGGGTGCCGGCAGTTGGGACACCTACCGCGGTGAATTCGACATCGGTGGCGCGCTGACCCCCGAAGGCAATGTGCGTGGGCGCTTCGTCACGGCCTATGAAGACGGCCAGTCGTTCATGGACAACCTGTCCGAGAAGAAACAGGTGATGTACGGCATCGTCGAAACCGACCTGAGCGAAGATACCCTGCTCAGCGTTGGCCTGAGCCGTCAGACCAACCGCCCGGAGGGTTCCTCCTGGGGGCCATCGACGCCCCTGCTGGACAACAAGGGCAATGCCTTCGGCATGTCGCGCTCGTTCAACCCGGGGGCCAAGTGGAGCGCCTGGGACAACACCGCCGACAACCTGTTCGTCACCCTTGAGCAGCGCCTGGCCAACGATTGGACCCTCAAGGCCTCGGCCACCCGCAGCGAGACCGATTCACCAATCACCCTGGGCTCTGCTGCCAGTGGTTATCCGGATTCGGCCACCGGTGCCGGCATGGGCGTGTGGCTGGGGCGCTACCGCTACCAGACCGACCAGAACGCTTACGACCTGTATGCCAGCGGGCCGTTCCAGATGCTCGGCCGTGAGCACGAGCTGGTGGCCGGGATCTCCCACCGCGACACCCGGGCCCATGAAGAGAGCTGGCCGTTCCTGTTCGGCAGCGCCAACATCTACCAATGGAACGGCGACTACCCCGAACAGGATTGGGGCCGCCCGTTGTCGAAGGTCGACACCCGTCTGCGCGAAGATGCCGCCTACCTGACCGGTCGCTTCAAACCCACCGACCGGCTCTCGATCATCCTCGGCGGGCGCCTGTCCAACTGGCAGCTCGACAGCACCCGTCTGGACACCACCAGCGGCGAGCGCAGCAAGACCCAGGACCTGGAAGAGAACGGCGTGGTGGTGCCCTATGCCGGCCTGGTCTACGACCTGGACGACACCTGGTCGGTGTACGGCAGCTACACCAGCATCTTCAAACCGCACGAAAGCGAGCAGGACGCCAGCGGCAAGATGATCGAGCCGGAGGAGGGCGATGCCTACGAGCTGGGCCTGAAGGGCGAGTTCTTCGATGGCCGCCTGAACGCCAGCCTTGCCGTGTTCGAAGTGCAGAAGGACAACCTGGCGGAGCTCGACCGTACTGACCCGACCACCAACCGCGGCATCTACCGCTCGATCCAGGGCGCCAAGACCCGAGGCTTCGAGCTTGAGCTGGCGGGTGAGTTGACGCCGAACTGGCAGGTGCAAGGCGGTTTCACCCACCGCATCACCCGCGATGGCGAGCACGACAAGATCTCCACCATCGAACCGGAGAACCTGCTGCGCCTGTCCACCAGCTACCGCCTGCCCGGGGTATGGAACAAGCTGACCGTGGGTGGCTCGGCCAACTGGCAGAGCAAGGTGTGGAAGGACCTCGACAGCCCGGTGGCGGCTGACCAGACCATTCGCTACACCCAGTCGGACTACCTGATTCTCGACGCCATGGCCCGCTACCAGGTGACCGAGCAGCTGTCGGTGACCCTCAACGGCAACAACCTCACCGACAAGAAGTACTTCAACAACCTGGGCTTCTATAACGGCGGCTTCTACGGTGATCCGCGCAACTTCATGCTGACCACTCGCTACGCCTTCTGAGCCTGAGCTCGCCTGTTGCGCACGTACCGGGATTGCCCCTTGCGTGCGCAGTCAATTACCGATGCTTGACGGCATACGTCTGGCGCACATCGCTGGCCCAGCCGTCGAGCACGGCCTTGACGTTGTCGGCGGTCATCTGCTGGCGGTCGTTTTCCAGCGGCACGCCAGTACCGGTGAGTACCGCCGCGCCGATCAGCCTGCCGCTGGTGCCCGCCTCGAAACGCAGCTCGCTGGCAATTTCACTGTCCAGGTCTCGCCAGCCTGCTGCGCTGCTCACCCCGGCCGCAACCAGGGTGACCGGCAGCCATTCATAGAAGCGCAAACCTTGGGTATGGGCGTCGACTCGGCTGATGACCGGCCTGATCACCAGGGTGTTCGGCCCTGGGCGCTCGACCACGGTCATGACCTTGCCCAGCTCGTTGCGCAGCGCCGCGTCGTAGTAGCCGGTGATGCTGGCCAGCGTGCTCTGTGGGATGCGAGCGGTCGGCGTGGGCGCAGGGTAGAGCTGGCTTGGTGCGAGGTACACCTGGATATAGCGGCCGCGCGGCAGTTTAGGGTCGACCCAGGTCAGGGCGGTGCCGCCCGAAGGCGTCGGGTGTGGGCTGAGCACGCTGTAGTCCGGCAGGTAGCCGGCAGGCGGCGGCGTCTTGCTGCTGCACGCAGACACGCCCAATACGCAGGTCAGCAGCACGGCACGGGCAGGCATGCGCTTCATGGCTGGCCCCCGGCTGCGACGGCCGCCGGGTCCTGTGGCGAATGCTCGATGTGCAGTTGCCCCTTGGCCATCATCCAGTGGATGAGTTCGTTCGCCGTCACCGTATGGCTGTATTCCACCCATTCGCCGTGCGCCGGGCTGTAATGTTCGAAGTAGCGCCGCAGGACGATCTGGCCATTGTGCTCGCCCAGTTCAAGGCTCGCCTGCTGGATGGTCAGGGCTGCGCCGTCGCCACGGGTGCTGGTGCGCTGGTTGAGGATCAGGGCAGGGCCCTCGGTGCTGGTGCTGCGGTGCGAGACGTTCATCGGTGCCCCCTGTGATCGAAGGCCTGCAGGGTGCCCCAGGTTGTTTGCCGGCGAATGTCGGCGTGATGTCCACACTGTAGAAATGTTACGCGGTTGAAATAAATGACCGCAGCCGCGCAATGGTTTTAGATACGTCCTTTTTCTGGACCCAGTGACCGTGAGCAGACTGCTGATCGTCGACGACGACGTGGAAATCCTGGCCCTGCTGAAGCAGTTCTTCATGCAGCATGCCTACGAGGTCGAGTTGGCCGCCGACGGCCAGGCCATGTGGGCGGCCATTGCCCGGCAAGCCCCGGACATCATCATCCTCGACCTGATGCTGCCGGGCGAGGGCGGCCTGAGCCTGTGCCAGAAGGTCCGTGCCCAGGCCGGCATACCGATCGTCATGCTCACCGCCATGGCCGAACTGAGCGACCGTATCGTCGGCCTGGAACTGGGCGCCGACGACTACCTGACCAAACCCTTCGACCCGCGTGAGCTGCTGGCCCGCCTGCGCGCCGTGCAGCGCCGGGCCGGTGGCCAGTTGCCCCGTGCCGAGGCCGTGCGGCCGCTGATCGGCTTCGCCGGTTGGCAGTTGGATGTCACCTGTCGCGAGCTGCGCTCGCCCGAGCAGGTGATGATCCCGTTGTCCGGCGCCGAGTTCGACCTGCTGGTGGTGTTCCTCGAGCACCCGCAGCGCATCCTCACCCGCGAACAATTGATTGATCTGACCCGTGGCCAGGGGCATGACGCCTTCGACCGCAGCATCGATGTGCAGGTCAGCCGGCTGCGGCGCAAGATCGAGCCGGACAGCAAGCGGCCGGACTTGATCCGCACCGTGCGCAACGGCGGCTACCTGTTCACTGCCAAGGTCACCCGCTCATGATCGGCCGGTTGTTGCGACGCGACACCCTGCGCTGGCGGATCGCCCTGACCATCTTCGCCGCCATGCTGGCGTCGCTGGCGCTCAATGCGCTGTTCGTCCAGGTGGCCGGCACCTGGGCGCGCCCGCCGATCGAACGCACCGGCCTGCTCGAACAGATCGCCGTGACCACGCGCCTGCTGGAGGCGGCGCCGGTACCGTTGCGCGGGCAACTGGCGCAGGCGGCGAGCAACCCGGGCTTGCAGGTGATCTGGAGCAGCCAGCGTGACGCACTCGGGCTGCCTGCTGCGGGCATGGCGGTGGAGGCCGAGCGGATCCCGGCCTTGCGGCCATTGCTGGGGCAGGGCAGGACGATCGAGGCGTTCAACCCCTCGGATTGGCCAGCGGGCAGCGCCCAGGCGCATTACGGCGCACTGGTGCGTCTGGCCGATGGCAGCTGGCTGTCGTTCGTCCCGCCCGAGCGCAGCTGGGGGCTCAGCGCGCCGGCACGGATTGCGGTGATCCTCGGCCTGGGGCTGATCGCCACGCTGCTGGTGGCCTGGCTGGCCACGCGGCAACTGGCCAACCCGCTGCAGCGTTTTGCCAGCGCGGCGCGCCGCTTCGGCGGCGACCTGCAGGCCCCGCCCATCGATATCGAGGGGCCGCAGGAGATCCGCCAGGCCATCGTGGCGTTCAACACCATGCAGGCGCAGATCCAGCATTTCGTCCGCGAACGCACGCAGATGCTCGCGGCCATCTCCCATGACCTGCGTGCACCACTGACACGCCTGCGCCTGCGCAGCGAGTTCATGGAGGACTTGGAGCACCAGCGCAAGCTGGTGCGCGATGTCGACGAGATGCAATCGATGATCAACGCGGCCCTGGCGTTCTTCCGCGAAGGCACGCAACTGGAGCAGGCGACGGTGTTCGACTTGTCCGAGCTGCTGCAGACCATCCTCGACGACTACTGCGACCAGCACATCGATGTCGACTTCAGCGGCCCCGCACACCTGGTGCATTGGGGGCGGCCGTTGGCGCTCAAGCGGGTGGTGGTCAACCTGCTGGAGAACGCGATCAAGTATGCGCGTGCCCCGCGCATTGCCTTGAGCCGTGAGGCCCATCGGGTGCTGATCGAGGTCAGCGACGAGGGGCCGGGCATTCCCGAAGCGGCATTGCAGCAGGTGTTCGAGCCGTTCTTCCGCCTGGAGGGCTCACGCAACCGGCATACCGGCGGCGTCGGCCTCGGCTTGTCGGCGGCGCGGGCAATGGTACGCGAGCAGGGTGGCGAGCTGACCTTGCACAACCGCCGGGGCCCGGGGCTGGTGGCACGGATCGAGCTGCCAGACTACCGCTGAGGCTCAGTACACCCAGACCTCGACCCGGCGGTTGCGCAAGCGCCCCTGTTCCAGCTCGTTGCCCGCGACCGGCAGCTCGTCGCCCATGCCGGTCACCTCCTTGACCTCCACGCCCTGGCGCGCCAGTTCACGGCGTACCGCCATGGCCCGCAGGCGCGAGAGCAGGGCGGCGCGCCCTGGGGTTTCCTTGGGGTCGCCAAAGCCCACCAGGACCGCCTTGCGCTGTAACTTGCCGGCCTGGCGCAGGTAGTCGCCGACCCGCTGCACATCGCGCAGGGCCTTGTTGTCGAGGCCGGCGCTGCCCTCCTGGAATCGGAAGTTGACTGTCAGGCGGTTGGCTTCGCGGGCAAGGCTCAGGTAGCGCACGGGCATGTCCGCTTGCGCCGGCACCGGCAGCGCCTTGATCTGCTGCGAGACGAAGCCCTGCTCGGCGACGATGGCCTGGCCGGCGAGGCTCTGGGCGAATTCGGCCAGGGCCCGGGCCTGGGGGATCGCGTTGGCCGGCAGGTAGAAGAACAGGCGCCGCGACAGCGGGTAGTCTTCGCTGGCCACCAGCGCGCGGCTGGGTGGCAGGGCGGCGGCGTCACCGTCGGCCACCGCCAGTACCTTGGCCCCGTGCACCGTGGCCAGGCCGCTGAAACCGATGGCCTGGCGGTCGGCCTTGACCTGTTCGGCCAAGGCGTCGGCGGCTTCGAAGCGCCGGGCCTGGGCCGACAGTTCGCCGTGGCGTGGGTCGAGCACCAGCGCCTTGAAGGTTTCGAAGGTGCCCGAGCGGTCGTCGCGGGCGTACAGGTGGATAGCGCCGCCGGGCACACCCAACTGCTCCCAGCGTGAGAGCTGGCCGGAGAAGATCTGCGCCAGTTGCACGGTGGTCAACTGCGCCAGCGGGTTGTCGGGGTGGACGATAACCGCCACACCATCCAGGCCGATCACCTGTTCCGAACCGGCCCCGCGCAGGTCGCCCAAGGCTTGCAGTTGCTGTGCTTCGCGGTCGCTGATCGGCCGCGAGGCGGCGGCCAAGTCGGCATCGCCCCGGGCCAGGGCGGCGAAGCCGGTGCTCGAACCGTGGGCGGCGATGTCGATGCGCAGCGGCTGGCCGTTGCGGCTCTGGGCGCGGATCAGGGTCTCGTTGGCTGCTGCGCCGGGCTGGCTGTCGATCGCACTGGCGCCTTGCGCCTGCAGCAGCCCGCGCACCAGCGCCGGGCCCAGTGCGGCGCCGATGGTGTTGGAGCCCTGGATGCGCAGTTGCACAGGTTCAGCCACGGCCAGCGCGGGGATCAGGCAGAGCAGAAGGGTGAACAGGCGGTGCATGCCGGGGACCTTTGGCACAGAGTTGCGCCGCAGATTACGACAGGGGCGTGACTGTTGGATGACAGGCGTTTTGATGCCTTCAGGTGCATGGCGACAGGTTTGCATCGACCTCAAGATCGAGCGCCGCCCGCGCGGCGCTCGATTTCATAGGCGCTGCAAAAATATCGGCGAGCCCCTGGTGGCCCTCACCAAGCTTCCCGCCAAATCAACGCGCCTCAGGCACGATGATGTGCGACGGCACCTCGCTGGCCCGCCGCCGGGCAACGCAGTAATACAGCACACTCGGCACCACCAGCCCGATCAGCCAGGACACATCCACGCCACCCAGGTGCGCGACCATCGGCCCGGTATACAGCTTGGTGTCGATAAACGGCATCTGCACCAGCACACCGAAGGTGTACACGCCGATCCCCGGCCAGTTCCAGCGGCCATAGCGGCCGTTGGGGTCGGCCAGTGCCGGGATGTCGTAGCGTTCCTTGGTGATGAAGTAGTAATCCACAAGGTTCACCGCGCTCCAGGGCACGAAGAAGGTCAGCAGGAACAGGATGAACGACTTGAACGCCGTGAGGAACGAGTGCTGGCCGAGCAGGGCGACCAGCGTGGCGGCGCCGACGATGGCCAGCACGAACACCAGGCGCTGGGCGCGGCTGATCGACAGGTGGCCACGAAAACCGCTGATGATCGTGGCGATGCACATGAAGCTGCCGTAGCTGTTGAGCGTAGAGATGGTCACCTTGCCGAACGCGATGCAGAAGTACAGCAGCGCCGCCGTGGTGCCGGCGCCGCCCAGGCCGACGATATAGGCCACTTCACGCCCGGAGAACTGCCCGCCGGCGATGGCGACGGCGAACACCCCCAGGACCATCGACGCCTGGGCGCCGAGCACCGAACCCAGGCCGGCGGCGAGGAACGTCTTGAGGGGCGAGGTGTTGCTGGGCAGGTAGCGCGAATAGTCGGCCACATAGGGGCCGAAGGCGATCTGCCAGGACGCCGCCAGGGAGACCGCGAGCAAGAAAGTCGCCCAGCTGAAATGACGGTTGGCGAGCAGCTCGCTGATGTCGGCCAGCATCAGGATGCGGCTGAACAGATAGACGAAGGCGATGATCCCCAGCACGCTGGCCACGCGGCCGATCCAGTGAATCACCCGGTAGCCGGCCAGGGTCGCCAGCACGATCACCCCGGCGAACAGCAGGATGCCGGTGCTGTCGCTGACGCTGAGCAATTGGCCGATGGCCTGGCCGGACAGCACCGTGCCGGTGGCGGTGAAGCCCATGTACATCAGGCACACCAGCACCATGGGGATGGCGGCGCCGTAGACCCCGAACTGCACGCGGCTGGAGATCATCTGCGGCAGCCCCAGGCGCGGGCCCTGGGCGGCATGCAGGGCCATCACCGCGCCGCCGATCAGCTGGCCGATGAACAGGCCGATCAGCGACCAGAACACATCGCCGCCGAGCACCACGGCCAGGGCGCCGGTGACGATGGCGGTAATCTGCAGGTTGGCACCCAGCCACAGGGTGAACTGGCTGTAGACGCGTCCATGGCGTTCGGTTTCGGGGATGTAGTCGATCGAGCGCCGCTCGATCACAGGTTTGCTGGACATCGGGGAGGGCTCCGCTTCGTTGTTTTTGTGAAAGGCGGCGGCTATCGGCAGGACGCAGGGCAGATGGCCGAGGCTTGATCTGAGCATGTCTATACAAGTCCGGTCAAGTGAAGCTTGCGGCCGATTTTTCCTACTGCCATGGAGCCGATACAGCGCACTGTTACGCAAGGTCGGCACACAACTGTGCTGGTCCCTGGGCCTGCAACCGCCTTATGCTGTAACGAAATATGTCTAGAACAAGCCTGAAGAAGGAAAGCGTGCCATGCCACTCAAGGACCTGCTGATCGCCCTGGTGGTGATCATCGCCTGGGGCGTCAATTTCGTGGTCATCAAGGTCGGCCTCGACGGCCTGCCGCCGATGCTGCTGGGTGCCTTGCGCTTTCTGCTGGTGGCGTTTCCGGCGGTGTTGCTGGTACGGCGCCCGAATTTGCCGTGGCGCTGGCTGATCGCCTACGGTGCGACCATATCCCTGGGGCAGTTCGCCTTCCTGTTCCAGGCCATGTACAGCGGCATGCCGCCGGGGCTGGCGTCGCTGGTGTTGCAATCGCAGGCGTTCTTTACCCTCGGTTTCGCCGCGCTGTTCCTCGGTGAGCGGCTGCGCCTGGCCAGTGTGCTCGGGCTGCTGGTGGCGGCCGGGGGGCTGGCGGTGATCGGCAGCGAGCACAGCAGCCACGTGCCGCTGATCGCCTTGCTGCTGACCCTGTGCGGCGGCGCCATGTGGGGCATGGGCAACATCATCACCCGGCGCTTCGGCAAGGTCGACCTGGTGGCGCTGGTGATCTGGGGCGGGCTGATCCCGCCGCTGCCGTTTCTGGCGCTGTCGTGGTGGCTGGAAGGGCCGGAGCTGATCGCCCGTGCACTGCTCAACATCAGTTGGAGCTCGGTGCTGGCCCTGGCCTACCTGGCGTTCGTCGCCACCATGATCGGCTATAGCCTGTGGAGCACGCTGCTTTCGCGCCATCCGGCGGGCAAGGTGGCGCCGTTTTCCTTGCTGGTGCCGGTGATCGGCCTGAGTTCCTCGGCGTTGCTGCTGGGCGAGCGCTTGAGCCAGATGCAGGTCTGGGGTGGCTTGCTGGTGATGCTGGGGCTGCTGATCAATGTGTTCGGGCCACGGCTGGGGCAGCGCTTGAAGGCGGCCAGCGCGTAGGGCTTCAGGGGGCATAGGTCGGTATTGCGGGGTTGGTGCGGTAGCAACTGTCTTGTATTGCTTGTTCTGGCCTCATCGCCGGCAAGCCGGCTCC
Source organism: Pseudomonas sichuanensis (assembly GCF_024749065.1). NCBI lineage: Bacteria > Pseudomonadati > Pseudomonadota > Gammaproteobacteria > Pseudomonadales > Pseudomonadaceae > Pseudomonas > Pseudomonas sichuanensis. Next base: position 2,662,204 of record NZ_CP087185.1, read on the forward strand.
CACACCGACCGCACGAGCCTCAAACCAGGCGCTGTCCCTGTGGGAGCCGGCTTGCCGGCGATGCCGCACACCCTCTGTTAGACTCGGCCTCTTTTGCCATGTCAACGGAGCAGCCCATGATCATCTCTACCACCAGCCAACTCGAAGGCCGCCCGGTTGCCGAGTACCTCGGCGTGGTCAGCGCCGAATCGGTGCAAGGGATCAACTTCGTGCGCGATTTCTTCGCACGCTTTCGCGACGTCTTCGGCGGCCGTTCGCAGACCCTGGAAGGCGCACTGAAGCTGGCCCGCGAGCAGGCCACCGAGGAGCTGCAGGCGCGGGCACGGCAGTTGCAAGCCGATGCAGTGCTGGGTGTGGACTTCGAGATCAGCATGCCGTCGGTGCAGGGCGGCATGGTCGTGGTGTTCGCCACCGGCACGGCGGTGCGCCTGAAATAGCAAAATGCCATTGGTCGGACCAGGGGATTTTGTCCGACTGGTCTGCAAATGACCGGCTAGTCTCACTTCATCAGGCCGCCGCTTCACTTGGGCAAACACGCTGTTTGCCGGCGCGGTCAGCATTGGAGGGAGTCACGGGCATGAACGAATCCTACGTCGAAGACTTGAACGATTCATTTCCGATCAACAATCAGGTGTGGTGCGGCCAGTCGGCGTTCCGGCTGGGTTTCGCCAACATGACCCTGGACGAGTCGGAGCAGCTTCAACCGGCGCACCTGCAGCGCGCCAAGAAGGGTCGCTTCACCCCGCGGCTACCGCCGAAAAAGTGAACCTGCGCAACCAACACCCCGCCCAACGGCGGGGTTTTTTTTGCATTCATTGATCCTGCGCATGGCAACGCAGGGTCGTGCTCGTCGCAGGCCCGCCGCTGTGGTTTGCTTGCGCGATTCACTCAGGGAGTACCGATTCAATGCGTATCAGGGAAGAAACCTACTGGCAGTGGGCCGACCCACAGTTGCACAGCCGCAGCCACGACGAGGCGCTGAGCGACGGCACCTGCATCGAGGTGCAGGTGCGTCTGTCGCGCCTGGGTGCCACGCAGATGTTCCTGGGGGTGTATGCCCAGGGGGGCAGGGCGCTGGTGGAGGAGTACTACCCGGCGCGCCCCGGCGAGACCATGACCCGCGCGCTGGTGTGGGGCGTGGACCGGGCCCGCGCCCTGGCCACGGGCGCCTTGCCGCTGCCCGTGCAGGCGCCGCGCCGGCTTCAGGCCTGAGGGTGGCGGTTGCGGCTGGCCTGGACGATGCGTTCGGCGGGCACCCGTAGCTGGCGCAACAGGTATTCGGCAAAGTCCACGGGCCAGGGTTGCAGGGCAATGGCCCGGGCCATGCAGTCCAGCCACTGCGCGCTGTGGCTTTCGTCGATTGGCCATTGCGCGTGAAACGACGGAATGGCGATCGAGCCATAGCGCTCGCTGTACAGGCTCGGCCCGCCCAGCCAGCCACTGAGAAAGCACGCCAGCTTGTCGCGCGAAGCAGACAGGTCGTGCGGGTGCATGCGCCGCAGGGGCGCGGCATCCGGCCGCTCATCCATCAACCGATAGAAATCGTCGACCAGCCGGCGCAGGCCATCGATGCCGCCAGCGGCCTGGTAGGAGGCATCGTCGGTGCCGTAGGTGGGGGTGATCATTTGATGCTCCGCTGCACAGAAGCGGCCATTCTAGGCTCTGTGTGAAAAGCCTTGATACTCGGTGATGCTGCGTTGAAAACAGCCTCGGAATGCTCATTTACAACCCGTAAACTCCGCTTCCTCGGCTGTTTTCGCCTTGCCTGACCTTCGTCTCAAGACTTTTCACACAGACCCTAGCAGGCATGAAAAAGCCCGGCCTTATGGGGCCGGGCTCAAGCTGTGGTGGACGACGGGGTGTGTCAGTTCAGCGTGTCGATCACCTTGACTGCCTGGTGCTCGCGGGCGCCGGGCCATTCTTGTTGCAGGGTCTGCAGCACGCGGCCGACGAAACCGGTGTCGGCGGCGGCCTTCTTGCCGACGTAGCCCTGGCCACGGCGGTAGACCTTGAAGCGGGCGCGCATGCTGGGCATGTGCGATTCGAATTCGTTTTCGACCGTGTTCGGCGGCAGGCGGTCCAGGCGTACTTCGCCGGACTGGCTGACCCACAGCAGATGGTCGTCGAGGCTGTCCTTGCGCGCGGCGAACAGCTGGGCCAATTGGTCGATGGTTGGATTGTTGTTCAAGTTCATCATAAAGCCCCCATTACCCTATTCGTTGGGTGAAGTTCGTTGTGAAGTTCACATTCGGCGCCACAACATGTAGCGCACTAACCAAAGCTGCTACAGCAGCATCGCAACAGGGGCTTTCTCACGCTGCCTTCTGGGCAGTTTCCCTCTCCACGGACGGCCTGCGTTACCGCGCAAGCCGTCTGGAACACCCTTGCCACCGCTCCCGATCAGGGAGACGGCCTCATCATGCCCAAGGCCCGGGAAGGGCGTCAATAGGTTTGTAGTGAATATTTTTAGTCACTACATGTTGTCCGACAATCCTGCATTTGCTGTCAGACCAAACCGTTATCGCCGTGCTCAAGGAAGCCCGGGCGTTGCCGCAGCCGGGCATGGTAGGCCTCCAGCGCCGGCAGCTGTGGGTGCTCCAGCGGGGTACGGCGCCAGCGGTTGAGCGACAGGCCGATGACCACGTCGGCCAGGCTGAAATCGCTACCGGCGATGTAGGCGCCGGTGACCTGCAGGCGTTGCTCCAACAGGCCCATCCGGGCGTTCCACAACGCGCTGCTGGCGGCCAGCTGTGCCGGGTCCTGGTGGGCTGGCGACTGGCGCACCAGCGACATGAACGGGTAGCGCCAGGCGTCGTTGAGATCGGTGGCCTGCCAGTCCAGCCACTGGTCCACGGCGGCCCGGGCGCGTGGCGCCGACGGGTACAGGTGGCCGCCGTCGTACTGGTTGACCAGGTAGCGCAGGATGCTGTTGGACTCCCACAGCACGAAATCGCCATCGACGATCACGGGCACCATGGCGTTGGGGTTAAGGGCCAGGAACGCGGGCGTGTCGGTGGCCTGGAAGCCGCTGCCCCAGTCTTCGCGCTGGTACGGCAGGTTGAGTTCGGCGCAGGTCCACAGCACCTTGCGAACGTTGATCGACGAAGCCTTGCCAAGGATCTTCAACATGCTCATTGCTCCAGGCTGGAGAGGATGCGTTGCGCGGCGCGCACACGCTCCTCGTTGGGGTAGTTGCGGTTGGCGAGCAGGACGATGCCCATCTGCTTGGCGGGCACGAAGGCCGCGTAGGCACCGAAGCCGCCGGTAGCGCCGGTCTTGTTGTACCAGGCTGCAGGTTCGGCAGGCGCTGATGGGTTCAAGGCACGGGTGGCCTGGGGCTCGCGGATCATCTTCGCGCCGTTGCCGGCCAGCAGGGTGTCGAGCGTGACCGGATAGGGGTAGCGCTCCCAGCCCAGGCCCTGGGTCATTGCGCCGACCTGGAAGTAGCCGCCCTGGGTGATGGCGATGGCCTTGCGCAGGGCCGGGTCGAGCTCGGCGGGCTGCACCTGCAACTGCACGTAGCGCAGCAGGTCGCTGGCGCTGGTCTTGATGCCGTAGGCCTGGTCGGCATAAGGGCCCGGATTCACCCGCACCGGTTTGTCGGCAGCATCGTAGCCCTGGGCGTAGAGCCCGCGCTCCTTGCTCGGAACCTCAAGATAGGTGTGCTTGAGGCCCAGGCGTGGCAGCAGGTCCTGGGTCATCAGTTCGGCGAAAGGGCGCTGCTGCGAACGGGCGGCGAGGTCACCGAACAGGCCCAGGCTCGGGTTCGAATAGCAGCGCTGGGTGCCGTGCTCGGCAACGCGTTTCCAATTTTTCAACCAGGCCAGGGTCTGCTCGGGCGTTTGCACCTCGTCCGGGAACTGCAGCGGCAGGCAATCGCCGCTGTAGGCGCCCAGTTCCAGCACGCTGGCGCTGCCGATTGGCGCATTGACCAGGGCCGGCTGGTAGCGGCTGGCGGGGGCGTTGAGGTCAAGCTTGCCTTCGGCGCTGGCCAGGGCGGCGAGGGTGGCGGTGAAGGTTTTGCTCAGCGAGCCGATCTCGAACAGGGTGTCGCGGGTCACGGCCTGCTTGTCGGCCTTGTTGGCCCAGCCATAGCTGAAGTAATGCGACTGGCCATTGGCGTAGACCGCCACGGCCATGCCGGCGATGCCTTGTTCGCGCATCAGCGGCTGGATGATGCCATCGACCTGGCTTTGCAGGTCATCGGCCAGCAGTGGTGGCGCCACGAGCGTCAGGGCGGCGGTAAGCAGTGCGTGGTGGGTGCGGATCATCGAAAGGGGCTGTCCTTGTCAGGGGCGGGGCGGTGGTGTCCGTTGCGCGACACTGGCAGGGGTTCCAGCGTTAGCGGCGCAAGGCCCGAAACCTTATCGTCTGGCCTTGCACAATGACAAGACGGAACCTGTGATGAAGCACTTGCGCATGCTGTTCGACAATTTCACCCTGGCCTTGCTCGGGGTGGTGCTGATTGCCACCGTGCTGCCCTGCTCCGGCGAGGGCGCGCTGATGTTCGGCTGGCTGACCAACCTGGCCATCGGCCTGCTGTTCTTCCTGCACGGCGCCAAGCTGTCGCGGGAGGCGATCATCGCCGGTGCCGGGCACTGGCGCCTGCACCTGCTGGTGTTCTCCTGCACCTTCGTACTGTTCCCACTCTTGGGCATGGCATTCAAGCCATTGTTCGTGCCGCTGGTGGGCAACGAGTTGTACTTGGGCGTGCTCTATCTGTGCGCGTTGCCGGCCACGGTGCAATCGGCCATCGCCTTCACCTCGCTGGCTCGCGGCAACGTGCCAGCGGCAATCTGCAGCGCGGCGGCGTCGAGCCTGCTGGGGATCTTCCTCACGCCGTTGCTGGTGATGATGCTGCTTGGTGCCTCCGGCGATACCGGCTCGGGGCTGGATGCGGTGCTGAAGATCACCCTGCAACTGCTGGTGCCGTTCGTGGCCGGGCAGATTGCTCGGCGCTGGATCGGTGACTGGGTCAAGCGTAATGCGCGCTGGCTGAAGCTGGTCGACCAGGGCTCGATTCTGCTGGTGGTCTACACCGCGTTCAGCGAAGCGGTGGTCACTGGTCTGTGGCACACGGTGTCGCCGCAACACCTGGCCGGGCTGTTCGCCGTGTGCGGGATCCTGCTGGCGGTGGTGCTGTTGGGCACCCGCGTGCTCGGGCGGGTGCTGGGGTTCAGCGTGGAAGACCGCATCACCATCCTGTTCGCGGGTTCCAAGAAAAGCCTGGCCACCGGCGTGCCCATGGCCCAGGTGCTGTTCGTGGGCAGTGGTATCGGGGCGATGATCCTGCCATTGATGCTGTTCCACCAGATCCAGCTGATGGTCTGCGCGGTGCTGGCGCAGCGTTATGCCGCGCGGGACACCGCAGGTGAGGCGGCGACCGCGGGCTAGCCGAGGGTACGCTCGATGCCGCCCAGTACCAGGCTCTCCATCAGCGCCAGGCCTTGCGCTTCGCCCAGGTCGCGCTCGCGCAGCCAGCCTGGCAGCTGGTTGAGCAGGGTCGCCAGCACATGCCCGGTGGCAGCCAGGGCGGCGCCTTCGAGCCGTGCTTGCGGGGCGATCAGGCGCAGCAGGCCGGCCTCATAACGCTCGCGCAACAGCAGCAGGCGCGCCTGCTGTGCCTCGCTGAGGCAACAGAAGTCGCGCTCGGCCAGGCGGAACTGCAACGGACGTTCGCCATGCAACTGCCAGTGCGCGGCAATCAGGCAGGCCAGCACCGGCTTGCCCTTGGCCAAGGCCCTGCGGCCTTGGTCGAGGGTGGCCTGGAGCTCTTCGTAGAGCTCCTCGATCAGGTCGTAGAGCAGGTCCTGCTTGCTGGGGAAGTGGTGGTACAGCGAGCCCGCGGTCAGCCCCACGTGCGCCGCCAGCTCACGCATGCTGACCTGGCCGAAGCCCTTTTCGGCGAACAGCGCCATGGCCCTGTCACGCCGCTCTTCGAAGTTGGCGCAGCGCATCGCCGCGTTGACCGGGGGCATGGCCTGCTCCTTAGTAGGTGAAGAAGCCGCGACCGCTCTTGCGGCCCAGATAGCCGGCGGCAACCATTTCCTTGAGCAGCGGGGCAGGGCGGTACTTGCTGTCGTTGAAGCCCTCATGGAAGGCCTCCATGATCGCCAGCAAGGTGTCCAGGCCCACCAGGTCGGCCAGGGCCAGCGGGCCGATCGGCTGGTTGCAGCCCAGGCGCATGCCGGTGTCGATGTCCTCGGCACTGGCCAGGCCTTCCTGGCGCACGAAGATGGCCTCGTTGATCATCGGCACCAGGATGCGGTTGACCACGAAGCCCGGACGGTTGCCGGCGGTGATCGGGGTCTTGCCGAGCTTTTCGGTGACCAGCAGCGCCTGGGCGTAGGTGCTGTCGCTGGTCTGCAGGCCGCGGATGATCTCGACCAGGGCCATCATCGGCACCGGGTTGAAGAAGTGCACGCCGATGAAACGCTCGGGGTGCTCGATGCTGGCGGCCAGTTGGGTGACCGACAGTGACGAGGTGTTGGTGGCGATCAGGCAGTCGTTGCCGACATTGACCGCCACCTGCTGCAGGATGCGTTGCTTGAGCTGCAGGTTCTCGGTGGCCGCCTCGATCACCAGCTGCGCGCTGGCCAGCTGGGCGTAGTCGGTGCTGGTGCGGATGCGGGTTTTCGCCGCCGCTGCGGTGCCTGCATCCAGGGTGCCCTTGTTGACCTGGCGCTCGAGGTTCTTGCCCAGGGTGGCCACGCCACGCTCCAGCGCAGCGTCGGACACATCCACCAGCAGCACCTGGTAGCCGGCCACCGCGCACACCTGCGCGATGCCGTTGCCCATGGTGCCGGCGCCGATTACGGCGATATGTTCGATAGTCATGTTGCCGGCTCCTTACACGCGTTCGAAGACGACGGCGATGCCCTGGCCGCCGCCGATGCACATGGTGGCCAGGGCGTAGCGGCCCTGCACACGCTGCAGTTCATGGATCGCCTTGGTGGCGATGATCGCGCCGGTGGCGCCTACCGGGTGGCCCAGGGAAATGCCCGAGCCGTTGGGGTTGACCTTTTCCGGGTCGAAGCCCAGGGCGCGGGATACGGCGCAGGCTTGGGAAGCGAAGGCTTCGTTGGACTCGATCACGTCCAGGTCGGCGACGTTCAGGCCGGCCTTTTCCAGCACTTTCCTTGTCGCCGGGATCGGGCCCAGGCCCATCAGCTCGGGCTCTACGCCGGCATGGGCGTAGGCCACCAGGCGTGCCAACGGCTTCAGGCCCAGGCGCTGCACGGCGTCACCGGTGGCCAGCACCAGGGCGGCGGCGCCGTCGTTGATGCTGCTGGCGTTGCCGGCGGTGACGCTGCCGTCTTTCTTGAACGCAGGCTTCATGCCGGCCAGTTGCTCGGCACTGGCTTCGCCACGCACGTTTTCGTCGACGCTGAACTGCACGCTGCCTTTGCGGGTCTTGATCTCGATCGGCACGATCTGGCTGTCGAAGCGGCCTTCGGCAATGGCGCGGGCGGCGCGGCGCTGGCTGGTCAGGGCCACTTCGTCCTGCATTTCGCGGGTGATGCCGTGGGCCGCTGCGACGTTCTCGGCGGTGATCCCCATGTGGAAGTGCTCGAACGGGTCCTGGAGGATGCCGACCATGTAGTCGATACCCTGCAAGTCACCCATGCGCGCGCCCCAACGGGCTTGAGGCAGCAGGTACGGGCCGCGGCTCATGGATTCGGCGCCGGCGGCCAGGGCGATGTCGCTTTCACCCAGCAACAGGCCCTGGGCGGCCGAGACGATGGCCTGCAGGCCCGAGCCGCACAGGCGGTTGACGTTGAAGGCAGGGGTTTCCTTGGGCACGCCGGCATTCACCGAGGCCAGGCGGCTCAGGTAGGCGTCGCGGGGTTCGGTGGGGATCACGGTGCCCATCACCACGTGGCCGATCTGCTCGGCGCTCACGCCCGAGCGCTCAATGGCGGCGCGGGTTACCTGGGTGGCCAGGTCGGCCAGCGGCAGGTCCTTGAGCGAACCGCCAAAACTGCCGATGGCCGAACGCACCGCGCTGACGACGTAGATTTCTGTGCTGCTCATAAAGGCTCCGTTTGCAAAGACATGGCGGGGCGGGGGCCGGCTCTGCGAGAATGGCGCCGCCTCAGGGTGGATCGAGTCTAGGCAAAGGCCTCAAGGCGGCCTATGCCGGATCTGTTCAGTCAACCTGGCATTTTTTGCCACTCAGCATAGACAGCGAACTTCAGCCATGCGCGATAGCGATACGGTCGCGGTGTACTTTCTCAACGCCATGCTCCACGCCTTGCGCGAGCGCCCGCAGGCGCGTGATGCCCACCTGCGCGCGGTAGGCATCGAGCCTGGGTTGTTGGCGCAGCCCCAGGCGCGGGTACCGGCCAAGGCCTTTGCCCAGTTGTGGCTGGCGTTGATCGACGAGCTCAACGATGAGTTCTTTCATCTCGACAGCCACGGTATGCCGCTGGGCAGCTTCGCCCTGATCTGCCGTGGGTTGATCCAGGAGCCCAACCTGGACAAGGCCTTGCGCCAGTGCCTGAGCAGTTTCGCGCTGTTTTTGCGTGATCTGCGCGGCACTGTCACGGTGCGCGGTGCGCGTGCGGTGATCAGCGTGCAGTCGAGCATCGAAGACCCACTGACCCGAGTGTATGCCGAGGAAACCTACCTGGTGCTGGTGGTCGGCCTGCTGTGCTGGCTGGCCGGGCGGCGCATCGCCATCGACCGTACCGAACTTGCGTTGACGCGCCCGGCCCAGGAGGACGACGCCTTGCTGTGGGGGCCGGATCTGCGCCTGGGCAGCGGCCGCACCGAGGTGGAGTTCGACAGCGCCTGGCTGCGTTTGCCGGTGATGCAGGATCTGCCTGCCCTGAAGACTTTTTTACGCAGTGCGCCCCAAGGGCTGGTGATCCGCTTTCGCAATCAGAACGGCCTGGTGGCGGAGGTGTACCGGCACTTGCGCGCCCGCCACTATGGGCAGTGGCCAACCCTGAATGCCATGGCCGAGGGGCAACGGCTCAGTGCCAGCAGCTTCCGCCGCCAGTTGGAGCGCGAAGGGCGTTCGTACCAGCAGATCAAGGACGAAGTGCGTCGGGCGATGGCCTTCGAGCTGTTGCGCGAGGGTTGCCTGAGCATTGCCGAGATTGCAGAGCAGACCGGTTTCCAGGAGCCCAGCGCGTTTCACCGGGCGTTCAAGAAGTGGACCGGGCAGAGCCCCGGCAGTTACCGGGCCAGGCTTAGAGTGGTCTAGAGCCATCTCTGCTGAAATGTCATGAATTTGTGTTTGATTCGAGCCTGCTGGGGCGCGCAGCGGCCCCAGTTACGGCTAAGTCTCAGGCCGGCACCATCGCAAAGCCCACGCCAAAGCGATTCCAGGCATTGATGGTGGCGATGGCCAGGGTCAGGTTGGCGACTTCCTTGGGCTCGAAGTGCTCCTGCAACGCTTCGTATTCACCCTGTGGCGCGCCATGCTCGGGCAGGCGGGTCAGGCTCTCGACCCAGGCCAGGGCGGCTCGCTCGCGCGGGGTGAAATAGCGGGTTTCACGCCATACGCTCAAGGTCTGCAGGCGGGCTTCGGTCTCGCCGGCCTTGCGCGCATCGTTGGCGTGCAGGTTGACGCAGTAGGCGCAGCCATTGATCTGCGAGGCGCGCAGGCGGATCAGTTCGAGCAGCGAATGCTCCAGCCCCGATTGGATCAGGGCTTGCTCGAGGCCAACCATGGCTTTGTAGGCTTCTGGGGCGGCTTTGGCCCATTCGATACGTTCGTGCATGGTGGTTCTCCGGGAAGGTGATCAGGTGTGCAGCCACCTTAACGCCGCCCGGCAGCGTGCCGAATAGCCAATCCAACGCTTTGCCAGGAGGCCAATCCGGCATTCGCCTGGCCACTGAGGTGCATCCAATCTCTTCATTTCTACCGCTGCGGCCAAGCCGGGATAATGGCCGGGTCAATTGCGGAGTACCGATTCATGTCCCGAGAACACTTCATGCGCGAGGCCCTCGACCTGGCCCGCGCCAATATCCAGGCCGGCGGCCGCCCGTTTGGTGCCGTGCTGGTGTACCAGGGCCAGGTGATCGCCCGCGCCGTCAACGAGATCCACAGCACCCAGGACCCGACCAGCCACGCCGAGATGCAGGCCATCCGCCAGGCCGCACAGGCTCTGGGCCGGGCACGCCTGGACGGTGCCGAGATCTATGCCAGTGGCCACCCGTGCCCGATGTGCCTGGCGGCCATGCACCTGTGCGGTGTGGAACGCGCATGGTTCGCCTATGGCAACGACGAGGGCGAGCCCTACGGGCTGTCCACCGCCGCGGTTTACGCGCAGATGGCCCGCCCGCCGCAGCAGCAAAGCTTGCCGTTGCGCCCGCTCAAGCCCGCTGGCGAAGCGGGCCTGTATGCCCAATGGCAGCAGGCCAGCCAAGCATGAGGGGCGCGCTGAACCTGTTGCTGGTGGTGTTGCTGGCACTCAACCTGCGGCCGATCCTCACCAGCATCGGGCCACTGCTCGAGCCCATGCGCCAGAGCACCGGCCTGGGGTACCAGCAGGCGGCATTGCTGACGGCGCTGCCGGTGCTGTGCATGGGGCTGGTGCCGCTGTTGCAGCCGTGGCTGCGGCGTTGGCTGAGCGAGCATGGCGGCATGCTCGCCGGGTTGGCGGCGATTGCCCTGGCCTGCCTGTGGCGACTGCAACTGGACAGCGCCTGGGCACTGATCGCCAGTGCGGTGGTCGCCGGGCTGGGGGTGGCGCTGGTGCAGGGCATGATGCCGGGGCTGGTCAACCGCTGGTTCCCCACGCGGCTGGCGGCGACCATGGGCTTGTATTCGGCAGCCCTGATGACCGGTGGCGGCCTTGCAGCGGTGCTGGGCCCCTCGATCACCGCGCACTTTGGCCATTGGCAGGCGGGGCTGGGCGTCTGGGCCTTGCCCGCGTTGCTGGCCGTGGTCGCCTGGATTGCCCTGCGGTCACGCCAGGCCACCCCCGCTTTGGCAGGCACGGCTGGCGGGCACTGGTTCGGCAATCGCCGCGCCTGGTTGCTGGCGCTGTACTTCGGCCTGATCAATGGCGGCTACACCAGCATGGTCGCCTGGCTACCGGCCTATCACCTGGAGCATGGCGGCACGGCCCAGGGCGGTGGTGAGCTGGTGGGGTTGATGACCATCTTCCAGGTGACCGGCGCCCTCGGCTTGCCGCTGTTGCTGCGCCGCCTGGTAGATCGTCGGCCTGGCTTGTGGTTGGCGTTGCTGATCCAGCTGGGCGGCTTCCTTGGCCTGCTGCTGGCGCCGGCCAGCGCCATGGGCCTGTGGGTGGCGATGATCGGCCTGGGCCTGGGCGCGTGCTTCAGCCTCAGCCTGACACTGACCCTCGAACACCTGCGCACGCCGGCCGAAGCCGGCAGCCTGGCGGGCTTCGTCCAGGGTGTGGGGTTCATCGTCACCGGTATCGTGCCGTACATCACCGGCTGGCTGCGCGATGCCAGCGGCGACTTCCAGGCATCCTGGGCCCTGTTGACCTGCACCGTGCTGGCCATGCTGCTGGTCACCGCGCGCTTCGCCCCGGGTGGCTATGCCCGGGCCATCGCCCGGCCAGGGCAGGCAGGCGCTGCTGCGCTCAGCTGAGACGCTGCAGGGTATCGCGGACCCGGTCCAGCGCCGGGTCGATATCCAGCAGTTCGATGGCGCCGAAGCCCAGCAGCAACCCCGGGCGTACCGGGGCCTCGCTGAAGAACGGCGCCAACGAATAGAGCCCCACCTCGACTTTGCGCGCCAGGTTGATCAACAGCTCTACATCGACCCCCGGCTTGGCCAGGGCGCTCAGGTGGAAGCCGGCACTGGCCGGCACGGCCTCGAACCAGGGCGCCAGGTCGCCGCCAAGGCGCGTCAGGATCCGTTCGCGGCGGGCGCTGTAGACCTCGTGGCAGCGACGGATGTGCTTGCTCAGGTGGCCTTCGCCAATGAAGCGCGCCAGGGCCCATTGCTGCAGGCTCGGGCTGTGCCAGTCGGTCAGGTGCTTGGCCACGCAGGCGGCCTGCAGCACCGCCGGCGGCAGCACCGCATAGCCCAGGCGCAACTCGGGCAGCAAGGTCTTGGAGAACGTCCCGACGTAGGCCACCAGCCCATGGCGGTCCAGGCGCTGCAGGGCCTCGGCGGCCGGCCCCTGGTAGCGGAACTCGCAGTCGTAGTCGTCCTCGATGATCAGCGCACCCAGCGCGGCGGCCCGGGCCAGCAACGCCTGGCGCCGCCGTGCGCCCATGGGCATGCCCAGCGGGAACTGGTGCGAGGGGGTGACGTAGATCAGCCGGGTATCGGCCTCGATCTGTTCCACGCACAGCCCCTCATCGTCCACGGGCACCGACTGCACCTGTGCGCCGAGGGCCAGGAACAGCTGCCGCGCCGGTGGGTAGCCGGGGTCCTCCATGGCCACCTTGCAGCCCGGCTCGACCAGCACCCGGGCGATCAGGTCCAGGGCCTGCTGGGCACCATTGCACACCAGCACATCGGCGGCGCTGCAGTGCACGCCCCGGGCGAACGCGATGTGGTGGGCGATGGCTTCGCGCAACTCAGGCAAGCCCTGCGGCGAGAACTGCCGATCGGTGTGCCGCTGGCTGCGCCGCAGGGCGTATTGCAGGCAGCTGCGCCACTGGTCGTAGGGGAACTGCGCCTTACTTGAGGCGCCGCCGATGAAGTCATAGCGCGAGGGGGCATCCAGCGCGCGCCGCCCCAGCACCGTGGCGCGCAGGCGCCAGCGCTCCAGGGCGTCGGCAGCGGCCAGTGGGATGGCCTCGGCGGCGTCGGCTTGTATGGGTTGGCGAGTAGTGATGAAGGTGCCGCGGCCGACCACGCCGCTGAGCAGGTTGTCGTAGGTCAGGCGCGAGTAGGCTTCGGCCACGGTCTTGCGCGATACGCCCAGTTGCTCGGCCAGCAGGCGCGTTGGCGGCAGCTGGGTGCCGGCAGCCAGGTGGCCGCTGTCGATGCCGGCGCGCAATTGCTGGTAGAGCTGGTCGGCAAGGCCTTTGCGGCCTTCGAGGCGGATGTGCAGTTCCATCGAGGGCTGTGTCCGAAGTGCAAGGGTGTCAAAGCTTCGGGGTTCGCGCGGCAAGCTGCAAGAGGGCCGAACGGGCGGCCCTTGCTCAACGCATCAAAGGCGGGCGGTGCTGATGGTTATGTAACCTTTGTCGGGCAGGGCGATGCGGATCACTGTTTCGTCCTGCGGTGCCTTGCGTTTCTGCCGGATGCTGATGCCATCGACGGCCGCAGCCTGCATGTGCGCCGGGATGGCGCGCCCCTGTTTGTCGAAGAAGGCTTCGCTGGCCAGCAGCTCGACGCGCTCGATCAGTTGGCGGGTGTGCTCGTCGGTGGCGCAGAAAAAGCGCACGCCGGACAGGTGCGGGTTGTCATCGGGGTTGCTGACCTCATGGGCCAGCAGCTGGCGCAGGGTGTGTTGCAGGGCTTCGGTGTGGCGGGTGTGCTCGGGCATGGTGGGGCCTCGTCGGGTGGGCTGGCCGCGCAGGGCGGGCATGACGACATCCAGGTCCGATCATGTTTTTGCAGGCGTAAGACGGAAAGCGGGCTGCTTCCGACTGAATTGTAGGAAGAGTCATAAATTATGCGAGTACCCCGCGCCTTGCCTTGATCAGGATCATCGCTGTCGCCGGTATGCCCGCTGCGGCACAATGGCCGACCTGTCCCCCTGCGTAGCACCGAGGTTTGCCATGCACAGCCACTTCCAGCCCGTCGACCTGACCAAGGCCTATCGCCTGCTCAACCACGGCCCCACCGTGCTGGTCTCGGCCAGCCATGCCGGGGTCGACAATGTGATGGCTGCCGCCTGGGCCTGTGCCCTGGACTTCGACCCGCCCAAGGTGACCGTGGTCCTCGACAAGAGCGCCCGTACCCGCCAGTTGGTGGAGGGCAGTGGCTGGTTCGTGCTGCAGGTGCCCAACGCCGCCCAGGCACGGCTTACCCACCAGGTGGGCAACCAGAGCCTGTTCGACCAGCCCGACAAGCTGGCGCGTATCGGTGTCGAGCTGGCCCGCGTCGCCGGGTTCGAGGCGCCGCTGGTCAACGGCTGTTCGGCCTGGCTGATGTGCCGGGTGATCGACGAGCCGCACAACCAGCAAACCTACGACCTGTTCATCGGCGAAGTGGTCGCGGCCTGGGCCGATGACCGGGTGTTCCGCGACGGGCACTGGGCCTATGAGCATGCCGACCCCGACTGGCGCAGCCTGCATTACGTGGCGGGCGGGCACTTCTATGCCATTGGCGAGCCGCTGGTGATCGACCAGGGCGAATGAACCGAGCCCGTCATTCCCCGCAGCAGTGCGGCTTGCCAGGGGCGCTTTCATAGCGGTCGTGGTGGCGCACCCAGTCCATCGTCCCGCCCTCGTTGCGCCCCAGCGGGGCCAGGTCGAGGAAGTTGTAGGTATTGACCAGGATGTCCAGCCCGCGAGCGTAGGTGGAGTAGGTGTGATAGATGCTGCCGTCGCGGTCGCGAATGAACGCGCTCAAGCCCGGAAGCTCCGCCTCGTTGCCGGAGTAGGGCGCGTAGTTGTACTCGGCGCTGCCATCGGTGGCCACGCTCACGCCAAAGTCCTGGTTGAAACGGCTGCCGTGGGAGGAATACCAGGGAAAGCGCCAGCCCATGCGCTGGCGGAACGCCTGGAATTCGCCATAGGCTGCCCGTGACACCGCCACCAGCGACACGTCGTGGTGAGCCAGGTGCAGGTTGGCGCCGTCGAAATGGTCGGCGAGGAAGGAGCAGCCTGGGCAGCCTTCGTTCCAGCCCTCGGCGAACATGAAGTGGTAGACCAGCAGCTGGCTGCGCCCGGCGAACAGGTCGGCCAGGGCCAGCTCGCCGTCGGGGCCGTGGAAGCGGTAGTTTTCCTCGACCCGTACCCAGGGCAGGGCACGGCGGGCGGCGGCGAGTTCGTCGCGCTGGTGGGTGAGGGCTTTTTCATGCAGCCAGAGTTGCCGGCGGGCGGCGAGCCATTGGCTGCGGGTTACCACGGGGTGATTGTTGTCGGGCGTGTTCATGAGGCGCGCTCCGCGCTGGGGGGATTCATTGAGTGGTCGAATGGAGGGGGGAGGAATCGACGGGGAGCGGGCGGGGGCGACGAGTGGTGGGGTGGGGGGGTTATGGCTTGGGAAAGTGTGTGGGCTGGTAGGTGCCTGCCGGAGGATTTGCAGCGCTTATGAGGCCACCAGGAGTTCGCCGATGATTTTGCAGCGCCTATGAGATCGAGCGCCGCCCGCGCGGCGCTTCGCGGGTAAACCCGCTCCCACAGTTTGTTTCGGGCCAGTCTCTCCTGCGCCATCACCTGGTCCGCCTTGTTGGTACGACGCGGTTTCAGTGTGGGCGTTGCCGCCGCCCCACATGACTCAAGGCATGCACCAAGGCAGGCGCCGGTACTTTCACAGAAATAATTGGCCCGAAACAAACTGTGGGAGCGGGTTTACCCGCGAAGCGCCGCGCGGGCGGCGCTGGGACTGTCAGATTTTTTGTGTGCGGGCCGGTAATGGCCTGCCGCTAGGCAGGCCCTGATTCTCACCAGGTTGGCCTGATGAACCGATCTCCATACAGAATCGCAAATTGATTCATCGCGCTTTTCCAGTCATGGGCCGGTTTTCCCCAATTGGCTGTGATGTTGCGCAATCCCAGCCAAATCAGTTTGGTCGCTGCATCATCATTCGGGAAATGTCCGCGAGTCTTGATGACCTTGCGTAGCTGGGCATTGATGCTCTCGATGGCGTTGGTGGTATAGATCACCTTTCGGATGGCGGGCGGGAAAACAAAGAATGGAATCACGCGATCCCAAGCCCGTCGCCAAGCAGCCACCACCGTCGGATATTTCTCGCCCCACGGCCCGTTCTCAAACTCATCGAGTGCTTGCTCAGCCGCTTCGGCATTGATGGCTTGGTAAATCGGCTTCAGCTCCTTGGCCAGAGCCCGCCGCTTGTCCCAGGCCGCGTAGTCGAGGCTGTTGCGGATCAGGTGCACGATGCACGTCTGCAGCGTCGTTTCTGGAAACACTGCGCTGAGGGCCTCTGGCATGCCTTTGAGGCCATCGGTCACGGCAATCAGCACATCTTCGACGCCACGCTTCTTGAGGTCGTTAAAGACCTTCATCCAGAACTTCGCACCCTCGGTGTTCTCGATCCAGATGCCCAGGATATCGCGCGTCCCGTCGGGGAGAACGCCCAGGGCCAAGTAAATGGCCTTGTTGCGAACCAGACCTTCTTCGCGGATCTTCACCCGCAGCGCATCGAAGAAAATGACCGGGTACATCGGCTCCAGTGGCCGCTGTTGCCACGCGCCAATCTCTTCCATGACCTCGTCTGTCACAGAGCTGATGAAATCGGGTGAAACGTCGGTTCCATACTGCTCGGACAGGAAGGCCCGGATCTCTCTGACCGTCATTCCACGGGCGTACATGGCGATGATTTTGTCATCGAATCCGGTGTAACGGCGCTCATGCTTGGGGATCAGAATGGGCGAGAAGCTGCCGTCACGGTCCCGAGGGATATCCAGCCGTAGCGGGCCATCGCCTGTCAGCACTGTCTTGCCACTCGTGCCATTGCGCTGGTTGGTCTCATCCTCTGGGCGCTGCGCGCCCGGAGGATAGCCCAGGTGATGGCCAAGTTCGGCGTTCAGGGCCCGCTCGATCAACGCTTTCTTGAAGGCGGCAGAAGCCTCTTCGATAGCCTCTGCGGTCATCAGTGGGGTTGCGGAAAACTGTTCAAGCAGCTCTTTCGGGACCTTCGGTAACTCTCGAAGCGGTTTCTTTTTGGTTGGCATGCATGCACCTCTTACTCATGGTATGCCCGAACACAAAATTTCTGACACCCTCGCGGCGCTCGATCTCATAGGCGCTGGAGATATTAAGGCGAACACCTGCAAGCCCACATACAATCTCAACCCTATCCCTGCATCCGCTCAATCAAAGCCCACAGCCGCGGGTCATTGAAATCGTCGATCACCAGCCGCGCCCCAGCCTCATGCAGGCGCTCGGCCGTCTGCGTGGTAGCCAGACCCACCGTATAGATACCGGCATCGCTGGCCGCCTTGACCCCCGGCAACGAATCCTCAAAAGCCAGCGCCTGCCCGGCTTCAGCCTGCAAGCGCTGCAGCCCGGTCAGGTAGGGCAGCGGGTCCGGCTTGGGCCTGGCCAGCTCATCGGCCACCAGCACATGTTCGAAACGCCCACTCAGCCCCATGGCCGCAAGCATGTGTTCGGCGTTCAGGCGTGGCGCATTGGTCACTACACACACGCCCACCGCATGTTGTTGGGCATGGTCGAGCAGGCGCAGCAGACCGGGCAGGGGTTCGAGGCTCGGTGACAGTTCGCGGAACAGCGCCTCCTTGCGCTCGGCCAGGGCCTGGCGCTGGGCCGCATCGGCCTGAGGGAACAGGTCGGCGAACAGCAAACCGTTGGAGCGGCCGCTCACCTGCAGGTCGAATTGCTCCTGGGTCAGTTCGCGGCCATCGTAATCGTGCAGGAGCTGGCGGAAGGCCTGCAGGTGCAGGGTGTCGGTGTCGGTGAGCGTCCCATCGAGGTCGAACAGCAAGGCGGTGAGCATCGGGCATCCTGGCGTTGAAGAATCAATTCAGCAGCATCATAGCCAAAGCCGACGACGAAGGGGGCTGTTCAGTGTTTCACAAAAAGAGTACAAATGTGCTCCATGGACAATCTGACCCCCAAACGCCGCGCCATTCTCGACTTCATTCGTGAGCGCATCACCGAACATGGCCAGCCGCCCTCGCTGGCCGATATCGCCGAGCGCTTCGGGTTTGCCTCGCGCAGCGTTGCGCGCAAGCACATCACCGCCCTGTGCCAGGGCGGCTTCATCGACGTCACCCCCAACCAGGCGCGTGGTATCCGCCTGGCCGAGCCGCTGCGCCGGCCGGAGATTCTCGAACTGCCGGTGCTCGGCCAGGTCGCCGCAGGCGCGCCTATCGGCCCCGATCTCGACATTCATGAGCAACTGCTGCTCGACCCCAGCCTGTTCCGCCGTACCCCCGACTACCTGCTCAAGGTGCGTGGCGACTCGATGGTCGACGACGGCATCTTCGATGGCGACCTGGTCGGCATCCGCCAGCAGGGCGAGGCGCGCGACGGCCAGATCGTGGTCGCCCGGCTCGACGGCGAGGTCACCATCAAACGCCTGCAACACACCCGCGACGGCTACCGCCTGTTGCCACGCAACCCGCACTACCAACCCATCGACGTAGGCCCCGAACACGAGTTCTTCATCGAAGGCGTGTTCTGCGGCTTGCTGAGGCGTGACTGATGGGCGCGGTGGTCGACCTCGACCGGCTGCTCGACCAGCGCCAGGTGTGGCGCGGCCGGCAGGCCCAGGCCCGGCCGATTGGCTTGCAGCCCAGCGGGCATGCCGCGCTCGATGCACGCCTGCCAGAGGGCGGCTGGCCGGCGGCGGCATTGAGCGAATTGTTACTGGCCAGCCCGGGCGTGGGTGAGCTGCAGTTGCTCTGGCCGACGCTGGCACGGCTGACCGCCGCCAGTGAGCGGGTCGTGCTGGTGGCCCCACCCTTTATTCCCTATGCCCCGGCCTGGCAGGCAGCGGGTGTCGACCTGCGCTGGCTGGTGCAGGTCGACAGCGAACGTGACGATGCCCTGTGGGCCGCCGAGCAATGCCTGCGCTCGGGCAGTTGCGCGGCGGTGCTGTGCTGGCCGGAGCGCGCCGATGACAAGGCCTTGCGTCGCCTGCAGGTGGCGGCGGAAACCGGTAACGCACTGGCGTTCGCCTGCCGCCCGCAGCAGGCCGCGCTTAACCCGTCGCCCGCCGCGCTGCGGATCGCCATCGACACCCGCCCACCCCAGTGGCGGGTGCTCAAGTGCCGGGGCGGCCTGCCCCCCGCCAGCCCTATTGCTCGGGGCTGAAGCATCATGCTCTGGGCCTGCATCCTGTTCCCGCAGTTGGCGCTGGACAGCGTCCTGCGCCAACGCGACGACCCTGACACTCCTCTGGTGCTGCTGGGTGGGCCTGGCCAGCGCCGTGTGCTGCAAGCGGTCAGCCCGGCCGCCGCCAGGCTGGGGTTGCGCGCCGGGCAGCCGCTGACCGCTGCCCGCGCCCTGGCCGATGGTTTCACCTGCGTTGAAGTCGAGCCCGCGTGCATCGAGCAGTTGCAACAGCTGCTGGCCACCTGGGCCTACCGCTTCAGCGCCCAGGTCAGCCTGCATTATCCGCGTGCGCTGCTGCTGGAGGTGGGGTCGAGCCTGCAACTGTTCGGGCCCTGGCCCCTGTTCGAGGCGCGCCTGCGTGAAGAGCTGGCCGGGCTGGGCCTGCGCCAGCGCATTGTGCTGGCCAGCAACCCGGTGGCGGCGCGGATGCTCGCCAATGCTCACGATGGGCTGGCGGTGACCAGCCCCGACCAGACCCGGGCAGCCTTGCTCGACCTGCCCATCGAACGGGCCGGCCTGCCACCTGAGGCCAGCGTGGCCTTCGCACGCATGGGCCTGCACCGGCTGGGCCAGGTCGTGGCGCTGCCCCGTGATGCCCTGGCCCGGCGCTTCAGCAGCCAGGTGCAATTGCACCTGGATCAACTGTTCGGCCAGCGCTCGCTGGGGCTGGCGTTCTACCAACCGCCCGAGCGCTTCGAAGCACGGCTGGAGCTGAACTTCGATGTCGAGTCGCACCAGGCCCTGTTGTTTCCCTTGCGCCGGCTGCTCAACGACCTGGCGGCGTTCCTCGCCGGGCGCGATTGCGGCGTGCAGCGGTTCGAGCTGTTCCTGGAGCACGCCGAGGGCCCGGATACCGTGCTCAAGGTTGGCCTGCTGGCTGCCGAGCGTGATGGTGCAATGCTCTTCGAGCTGGCGCGAGGGCGCCTGGAGCCGCTGCGCATTCCGGCTCCGGTGCGCAACCTGCGCCTGGTGGCGGCCGATCTGCCGCCGTTCGTGCCCCAGCACCAGGCATTGTTCGACCCACGCGCCCAGCAGGCACAACCCTGGGAGCAACTGCGCGAACGCCTGCGGGCACGCCTTGGCGATGAAGCCGTCAAGGGCCTGCGCGCCGAAGCCGATCATCGTCCCGAATGTGCCTGGCAGGGCGCGGAGCAGGGCGCGCCGGGGCAGTTGGTCATGGCGCCGGGCAGCCGCCCCGGCTGGCTGCTGCCTGAACCCCAAGCGCTGTCCGAGGCTGGCGTGCAACTGCTGGGGCACGCCGAACGCATCGAGTCCGGTTGGTGGGACGGCGGTGATGTGCGGCGTGATTACTACCGTATCGAAACCCGCGATGGCCTGCGCGGTTGGGCCTTCCGTGACCTCGCGGCCCCCGGACCGCTTTGGTTGCAGGGCTGGTTCGCGTGAACTGCCAGGGCTACGCAGAGCTGCATTGCCTGTCGAACTTCAGCTTCCAGCGCGGCGCCTCCAGTGCCGACGAACTGTTTCGCCGTGCCCGTGAGCAGGGCTACCAGGCCCTGGCGATCACTGACGAGTGCACCCTGGCGGGCATCGTCCGGGCCTGGCAGGCCGCCCGTGAGCATGGCCTCAAGCTGATCGTTGGCAGTGAAGTGCGGGTGGAGCAGGGGCCCAAACTGGTGCTGCTGGTGCAGGACCTTGGCGGTTACCAGAACCTGTGTGCGCTGATCACACTGGCACGGCGCCGGGCACCAAAGGGCAGCTATCGGCTGCTGGCCGAGGACCTTGCGGCCCATCATCAGGGGTTGCTGGCGTTGTGGGTGCCTGAAGCCGATGCGCCAGTCAGTGTCGGGCAGCAACTGCATGCACTGTTCGGCGAGCGCCTGTGGCTGGCCGTGCATCTGCATCGCGCAGCCGACGATGGCGCACGCCTGGCACAGCTGCACGCCTTGGGCGCACAACTGGCCGTGCCGCTGGTGGCCTGCGGCGATGTGCACATGCACGTGCGCGGGCGTCGCGCACTGCAGGACTGCATCACCGCGATCCGCGCCCATTGCCCGGTGGCCGAGGCGGGGCGTTTGCTGTTCGCCAATGGCGAGCGCCACCTGCGCCCGCTCGATCAGCTGCACGAACTCTATCCACCGCACCTGCTGGCCGAAACCCTGGTTATCGCCGAGCGCTGCAACTTCGATCTTTCGGAGCTCAAATATCAGTACCCGCGCGAGCTGGTCCCTGAGGCTCATACGCCCGCCAGCTGGTTGCGCCAACTGTGCGAGCAGGGTCTGCCCAGGCGTTGGCCCAACGGGGTAACCGACAAAGTACGCGGCCTGCTGGACAAGGAGCTCGCGCTGATCGAGGCACTCGGTTATGAAAGCTACTTCCTCACCGTGCACGACATCGTCGCCTTCGCCCGCAGCCAGCACATCCTCTGCCAGGGCCGCGGTTCGGCGGCCAACTCGGTGGTGTGCTATGTGCTGGGCATCACCGAGCTCGATCCCACGGTGCACCGCCTGTTGTTCGAGCGCTTTCTGTCACGCGAGCGCAACGAACCGCCTGATATCGACGTGGACTTCGAGCACGATCGCCGCGAAGAAGTGATCCAGTATGTGTTCCGCCGCTATGGCCGGCACCGGGCCGCGCTCACCGCAGTGGTCAGCAGTTACCACGCCGCTGGGGCGGTACGCGATGTGGCACGTGCGCTGGGGTTGCCAGCCGATCAGGTGGATGCCCTGGCCAAGTGTTGTGGGCGCTGGAGCGACCGCATTCCCGATGCCGAACGCCTGGCCGAGGCCGGTTTCGATGCACAGAGCCCCTCGCTGCGGCGCATCCTGGTACTGGCCGGCGAGCTGATCGGTTTCCCCCGGCACCTGTCGCAGCATCCGGGCGGTTTCGTCATTTCCCAGCAGCCCCTGCACGAACTGGTGCCGGTGGAAAACGCGGCGATGGAAGAGCGCACGGTGATCCAGTGGGACAAGGACGACCTGGACATGGTCGGCCTGCTCAAGGTCGATGTGCTGGCGCTGGGCATGCTCAGCGCGTTGCGCCGCTGCTTTGACCTGATCGCCCTGCACCGTGGGCGTGAGCTGACCCTGGCCAGCATCCCCGGAGAAGACCCGGCCACTTACGCCATGATCAGCCGTGCCGAAACCATGGGCGTGTTCCAGATCGAATCGCGGGCGCAGATGGCCATGTTGCCCAGGCTCAAACCCAATACCTTCTACGACCTGGTGATCGAAGTGGCGATCGTGCGGCCGGGGCCGATCCAGGGCGATATGGTCCACCCCTACCTGCGCCGCCGGCTGGGCCAGGAACCGGTCAGCTACCCCTCGGAAAAACTGCGCGAAGTGTTCCACCGTACCTTGGGCGTGCCCCTGTTCCAGGAGCAGGTGATGGAGCTGGCCATGGTCGCTGCTGACTACAGCCCCGGCGAGGCCGACCAGCTGCGCCGCAGCATGGCGGCCTGGAAGCGCCACGGCGGCCTTGAGCCCCACCGGGTCAGGCTGATCGAGGGCATGCTGCGCAATGGTTACGAGCTGTCTTTTGCCGAGCGCATCTTCGAGCAGATCAAGGGTTTCGGCAGCTATGGTTTTCCCGAGTCCCACGCCGCCAGTTTCGCCCTGCTGTGCTATGCCAGCAGTTGGCTGAAATGCCACGAACCGGCGATCTTCACCTGTGCCTTGATCAATAGCTGGCCCATGGGTTTCTACAGCCCCGACCAGCTGTTGCAGGAAGCGCGTCGGCAGGGCATTGCGGTTCGCCCGGTGGATGTCGAGCACAGCCAATGGGACTGCACCCTGGAGCCGGAGGGCGAGGGCGCGTTGGCCATCCGCCTGGGCTTGCGGCAGATCCGCGGTTTCGGCGAAGGCGATGCCCGGCGCCTGGAGCAGGCGCGGGCACAACGGCCCTGGCGCGATGTCGAGGACCTGTGCCTGCGCGCCGGGCTCGACAGCCGCGCCTGTGCCCGGCTCGCCGATGCCGGTGCGCTGCGGGCGCTGGCCCGCGACCGGCACCAGGCGCGCTGGCAGGTGGCGGCAGTGCAGGCGCAGCTACCGCTGTTCGCCCAGGTCGAGGCAGCGCCAGAAACCCCGGTTGAGCTGCCCGTACCCAGCGTGGCCGAGGATCTGCTGGCCGATTACGACACCCTCGGCACCACGCTCGGCCCGCATCCGCTGGCCTTGCTGCGCCCGCGCCTGCGCGCCTTGGGCTGTCGCAGTTCAGCGCAGCTGGCCGAAGTCGAGCAGGGTGACAGCATTGCCGTGGCTGGCCTGGTGGTTGGGCGCCAGCGCCCGCAAACGGCCAGCGGCGTGACCTTCGTCACCCTTGAGGACGAGCATGGCATGGTCAATGTGGTGGTCTGGCGGGCGCTGGCCGAACGGCAGCGACAGGCGCTGGTGGGCGCGCGGTTGCTCAAGGTGAGCGGGAGGCTGGAACACGAGAAGGGCGTGCGCCATCTGATCGCCCGGCGGTTGGAGGACATCAGCCCCTTGCTGCTGGGGCTGGATGTGCGTAGCCGCGATTTTCATTAGGCCTGCAGCCCGATCGCTGGCAAGCCAGCTCCCACAGGAGAGCGCCAAACTTTGTGGGAGCCGGCTTGCCGGCGATTGGGGCGCGAAGCGGCCCCATCTCTCACACCATCGCCAATCGCTGCTTGCGCGTCGGCGCCGCAAACGCCTGGTCAATCGCCTGCAAGTCCGCCTCGGTCAGCACCAGGTCTTGTGCCGCTGCATTCAAGCGCACATGCGCCGGGCTCACCGCCTTGGGAATCGCAATCACCCCTTCGCCACGCGTGACCCAGGCCAGGCTCACCTGCGCTGGCGTCGCAGCATGGCGCGCAGCAATTTCAGCCAGTACCGGGTGATGCAGCAGTCGCCCGGCCTGGGCCAGTGGGCAGTAAGCCATGGTCGGCAGCTGCTGCTGGCGGCTCCAAGGCAGCAGGTCGAACTCGATGCCACGCTCGGCCGGGTTGTACAGCACCTGGTTGGTGGCGCAGGCCGGGTTGTCCAGTTCCTGCAGGTCATCCAGGTCGAAGTTGGACACACCCCAGCGGCGGATCTTGCCCTGTTCGATCAAGCGTTCGAAGGCCTCGACGGTCTCCTCGAGCGGGTACTGCCCGCGCCAATGCAGCAGGTACAGGTCGATGCACTCGGTACCCAGCCGCTTGAGGCTGCGTTCGCACGCCGTCGGCAAGCCGCGCCGGCTGGCGTTGTGCGGGTAGACCTTGCTGACCAGGAACACCTGGTCGCGACGCCCGGCGATAGCCTGGCCGACCACCTGTTCGGCGCCGCCCTCAGCGTACATTTCGGCGGTATCGATCAGGCTCAGGCCCAGGTCGATGCCTTGTTGCAGCGCCGCCACTTCGGCCGCCTTGCTCCCTGGGTCTTCGCCCATGTACCAGGTGCCCTGGCCAATGGTCGGCACGCGGGTTCCCGCCAGATTCACGTAACGCATGTCACCTCCTGTGGATGGGTATGGGTCAGCAGCACGTCGAGCAGCGCCTCGGCGGCCCGTGACAGTTTGTGGTCGGCCAGGGCGATCACGCCGATGCGCCGCTCCACGGTGGGTTCGACCAGCGGCACGCAGCGTGCGCCGAGCTCTTGCATCTGGCCGATGCACAGGGCCGGCACGGCGCTCACGCCCAGGCCGCTGGCGACCATGCGGCCGATGGTCGACAACTGGTGGCTCTCGAACGCCACCGTCAGCTTGCCGTGCCCGGCCACCAGGTGCTGTTCGAGTAACAGGCGCACTGCCGACGGCCGTTGCAGGGCGATGAAGTCTTCTGCCAACAGCTCCTGCCAGCGCACCTGGGGTTGGCGGGCGAGGGGCGAGTCGGCGGGCACCACGGCGACGAAACGGTCCATGTACAGCGGGTGGAAGCGTAGCGCTTCGTTGCCGTCGGGCTCGAAACCGATGCCCAGCTCGACGCGGCGGTGGCGCACCAGTTCCAGCACCTGTTCGTTGATCACGTCGTGCACGGTGACGTTCACTTTCGGGTAGCGCTGGCGGAACACTTTCAGCGACTGCGGCAGCAAGTTGCCGGCGAAGGACGGCATGGCCGCCACCGACACCCTGCCCAGTTGCAGGGTGAAGCGCTGGCGCAGCATCTCTTCTGTGTCGTCCCAGTCGGCCAGCAGGCGCCGGGCCAGGGGCAGCAGCACCTCGCCCTCGGGGGTAAGGCTGACGCTGCGGGTGGTGCGGGTGAGCAGGGCGCCGCCGAGGTTGTCCTCCAGCGCCTTGATGGTCAGGCTCAGGGCCGGTTGCGATACATGCAGGTGCTCGCCGGCCTGGGCGAAGCTTTGGTACTTGGCCACGGTGACGAAGGCGCGCAGTTGCTTGACGTTCATGGCTGGCTTGCCCTTTGTTTTGCAAAAGTTATCAATCGATGACGAAAACAAAATTAACAAATCAGTCGACTACAGTGAAGATGACCGCACGGTTCCAACAACTACAAAAGGCGACTGAGCATGGCCGGACTGGACAAGCGTGTAGCAACCTACGAAGAGGCCCTGGCAGGCCTGACCGACAACATGACGGTACTGGCCGGCGGCTTCGGCCTGTGCGGCATCCCGGAAAACCTGATTGCCCAGATCAAGCGCCTGGGCGTCAAGGGCCTGACCGTGGTCTCCAACAACTGCGGCGTTGATGGCTTCGGCCTGGGCGTGCTGCTGGAAGACCGGCAGATCCGCAAGATGATCGCCTCCTACGTGGGCGAGAACGCCGAATTCGAACGCCAGCTGCTCAGCGGCGAACTGGAAGTGGAGCTCACCCCGCAAGGCACCCTGGCCGAGAAGATGCGCGCAGGCGGCGCCGGCATTCCCGCCTTCTATACTGCCACCGGCTACGGCACCCCGGTCGCCGACGGCAAGGAAGTCCGCGAGTTCAAAGGCCGCAAGTACATCCTCGAAGAGTCGATCACCGGCGACTTCGCCATCGTCAAGGGCTGGAAAGCCGACCACTACGGCAACGTGGTGTATCGCAACACCGCGCAGAACTTCAACCCGCTGGCCGCCACCGCCGGCAAGATCACCGTGGTCGAGGTCGAAGAGATCGTCGAGCCCGGCGTGCTGCTGCCCAGTGAGATCCACACCCCGGGCATCTACGTCGACCGGGTCATCGTCGGCACCTTCGAGAAGCGCATCGAAAAGCGCACCGTCAAGGCCTGAGCGCCATCCTCAAGAACAACAAAGAGATCCTGACCATGGCACTGACCCGCGAACAAATGGCCCAACGCGTCGCCCGTGAACTCAAAGACGGCTACTACGTCAACCTCGGTATCGGCATCCCCACCCTGGTGGCCAACTACGTGCCTGCCGACATGGACGTGATGCTGCAGTCGGAAAACGGCCTGCTGGGCATGGGCGAATTCCCCACCGAGGCCACCCTCGACGCCGACATGATCAATGCCGGCAAGCAGACTGTCACTGCCCGCCGCGGCGCGTCGATCTTCGACTCGGCGCAATCCTTCGCCATGATCCGTGGCGGCCACGTAGACCTCACCGTGCTCGGCGCCTTTGAAGTGGACGTGGAAGGCAACATCGCCTCGTGGATGATCCCCGGCAAGCTGGTCAAGGGCATGGGCGGCGCCATGGACCTGGTGGCCGGTGCCGACAACATCATCGTCACCATGACCCACGCCTCCAAGGATGGCGAGTCCAAGCTGCTGCCCAAGTGCAGCCTGCCGCTGACCGGCGCCGGTTGCATCCGCAAGGTGCTGACCGACCTGGCCTACCTGGAAATCGAAAACGGTGCCTTCATCCTGCGCGAGACTGCGCCAGGGGTGAGCGTCGAAGAGATCATCGAGAAAACCGCCGGCAAGCTGATCGTGCCGGACGATGTGAAGGAAATGACTTTCTAATCAAGCATCACCCGCCCTGTGGGTGCGGACCCGTGGGAGCGGGCTTGCCCCGCGATAGCGTCAGACCAGGTGCCACGATCGCCTGGTAGGGCGCTATCGCGGGGCAAGCCCGCTCCCACGACTTCGCTCCCACAGGGCTTTTGCGTTGTTTCAGTGTTGAAAATCAAAAAAACAAATAAATGGAAAACCCCGTGGCCGCTGATATCCAAGACAGCCGCTCCGCCCGCTTTGCCCTGCGCTGCTCCAACTGGGCCGAACGCTGGTTCCCCGACTCCTGGGTGTTCGCCGCCCTGGCCGTGATGCTGGTGTGCCTGGGCGCGCTGGTGATGGGCGGCAAACCCACCGACACCGCCAAGGCCTTCGGCGATGGCTTCTGGAGCCTGATCCCGTTCACCATGCAGATGGCCTTCGTGGTCATCGGCGGTTATGTGGTGGCCAGCTCGCCACCCGCCGCGCGGCTGATCGACCGCCTGGCGCGCCTGCCGAAAAACGGCCGTTCGGCCGTGTGCTGGGTGGCGCTGATCTCGATGCTCGCCTCGTTGCTCAACTGGGGCCTGTCGCTGGTGTTCGGCGGCCTGCTGGTGCGCGCCCTGGCCCGTCGCACCGACTTGAAGATGGACTATCGCGCCGCTGGTGCCGCTGCCTACCTGGGGCTCGGCGCGGTATGGGCACTGGGGCTGTCGTCGTCGGCGGCGCAGTTGCAGGCCAACCCGGCCAGCCTGCCGCCGTCGATCCTGTCCATCACTGGGGTGATCCCGTTCACCGAAACCATCTTCCTCTGGCAGTCCGGGGTCATGCTGGCGGCGTTGGTGATCGTCTCGCTGGTGATCGCCTATGCCACCGCGCCGGGGCCGAACAGCGCGCGCAGTGCGCAAGACTGCGGCGTTGACCCCAGCTTCAGCGCACCACCCGCGCCGCAGCGCACGCGCCCGGGCGAGTGGCTGGAGTACAGCCCGATCCTGATCCTGCTGCTGGTGGCCCTGGCCGGCGGCTGGCTGTACCAGGAGTTCGCCACCAAGCCTGCGATCATGGCGATTTCCGGGCTGAACACCTACAACCTGCTGTTCATCATGCTCGGCGCCTTGCTGCACTGGCGCCCGCGCAGCTTCCTCGATGCCGTGGCCCGCGCGGTGCCGACCACCACCGGGGTGCTGATCCAGTTCCCGCTGTACGGTTCGATCGCCGCCATCCTCACCCAGGTCAAGGGTGTCGACGGTGCGACCCTGGCCCACCACATCTCGGTGTTCTTCACCCAGATCGCCACCCATGACACCTACGCGCTGTTGATGGGGGTGTACTCGGCGGTGCTGGGCTTCTTCATCCCGTCCGGCGGTGGCAAGTGGATCATCGAGGCGCCCTACGTGATGCTGGTGGCCAACGACCTGCAGTACCACCTGGGCTGGGCGGTGCAGATCTACAACGCCGCCGAGGCGCTGCCGAACCTGATCAACCCGTTCTACATGCTGCCGCTGCTGGGCGTGCTGGGCCTGAAAGCGCGCGACCTGATCGGCTTCTCGTTCGTCCAGTTGCTGGTGCATGTGCCGCTGGTGCTGGTGCTGCTGTGGGCGCTGGGTACGACCTTGCAGTACGTGCCGCCCGTGATGCCGTAAGGCTCGGGTAGTGCCAGGGAAGGGCGGTCAGGCACCGCCCTTTTTTACGTTTCGATAACATATCGATAATGATTCGCATGTGCGATTCGTTTTCATGTGAATGCCGCCCGGTCGGCAGCCAAGGACTTTCATCGAAACGAACAAGGAGACAGGCAGCGATGTTCGCGCCCATCAGCCGTTCCATGGCCCTTACCCTGGGCCTGTGTGCCACCGCCGTCAGCCCGTTTGCGCAGGCAGAAGAGACCGAACCGCGGTCCGACGACAACGTGCTGGAACTCGGCACCACCGAGATTCTCGCCCAGGGCCTGGGCAGCACCACCGAGCACAGCGGCTCCTACACCACCGGCAGCATGAGCGCAGCGACGCGCCTGAACCTGTCGATAAAGGAAACCCCGCAATCGGTCTCGGTGCTGACCCGTCAGCAGCTCGACGACTTCCAGCTAAATACGCTCTCCGAGGCCATGGCCCATGTCACCGGCGTCACCGTGCAGCGCAACGACTCCGAGCGGCCGACGTATTATTCGCGGGGCTATTCGATCAACAACTTCCAGATCGATGGGATGCTCAACACCTTCTCGAGCCTGAAGTCCGATTCGGACACCATCATCTACGACCGTATCGAGGTGGTGCGTGGCGCCACCGGCTTGACCACTGGGGCGGGCGACCCGTCCGGGACCATCGCCATGGTGCGCAAGCGCCCGACCTCGCAGCTGGCGATCAGCACTGGCGCCAGTGCCGGCAGCTACGACAACTACCACGGCTACCTCGACGTTGGCGGCCCATTGGGCCTGGAAGGGCGCCTGCGCGGGCGCACTGTGCTGGCCTACCGTGACAGCCAGTCGTTCATGGACAAATACGCCAGCCAGCGTGAGGTGGCCTACGGCATCCTAGAGGCCGACCTGACTGACAGCACCGTGCTTGCAGTGGGCTACGACTACCAGAACAAGCACGTACAAGGGGCCTCCTGGGGCACCGTGCCGTACTGGAACGCCACTGGCGGCAAGGCCGACCTGCCGCGCTCGACCAACCTGGCCGCGCCCTGGTCGTCCTGGCCACTGAAAGACCAGACAGTGTTCGCCACCCTCGACCAACGCCTGGCCAACGACTGGCTGCTCAAGCTTGCCTATACCCATCGCGAGTCCGACAGCGATGGCAAGGTGTACTACGGCGGCAACGGTTTCCCCGCCGCCGACCGTAGCGGCATGAATGCCTGGTATCAGCATTTCAGCGGCGAAGAGCAGATGGACGCCATCGACTTCAACCTGGCAGGCCCTTACCAGCTGTTCGGGCGCAGCCACGACTTCATGGTCGGTTATGGTGAATCCGAGCGGCGCAACACGTCGCCCTACTTCATCAGAGGGCCACTGCCCGACGGTTACCAGAAGATCCCGGACTGGAAGTACATGAGCAGCATCGCCAAGTTCCAGGACATCGATACCGGGCTCGATGAATCGCGTGACTCCACCAAACAGAAGGCCGGCTACATCGCCACCCGGCTCAACCCCACTGACCGCCTGCACTTCGTGCTCGGCAGCCGCTATGGCAGCTGGCAGACAGAAAGCCGCGAATGGGCGTACGACGAGGCGCAGAATGGCACCGAACTGACGCCCAGCAAGCAGACCCAGAACGACCAGTGGACGCCCTATGCCGGGGTGCTCTACGACCTCACCGAGCAGTACACCGTCTATGCCAGCTACACCGACATCTTCAACCCGCAGTCGGTACGCGACAAAAACCGCCAGTACCTCGAACCCATCGTCGGCAAGGTCTACGAAGTGGGCGTCAAAGGCAGCCTGATGGACGACCGACTCAACCTCAGCAGCGCGGTGTACCGCAGTAAACAGGACAACGTCGCCGAGCAGGACGATTCGGTGCCGCCCAACGGCAACGAGGTGTTCTACAAATCCGGCGGCAAGGGCAACGTCGTCGAAGGCTTCGAGGCCGAGATTGCCGGCGAAGTGCGCCCCGACTGGCAAATGAGCCTGGGCTACAGCTACACCCACGCGGCCAACGCCGACAAGCAGCGCAAGAGCCCCGAGCAACCGCTGAACCTGGTGCGCTTCTCTACCACCTACAAGCTGACACCGGCGTTGACCGTGGGCGGCACCCTGGACTGGCAGAGCGATACCCACAAGCAGGCCAACCGGCCAGTACGGGCGGCGAACGGTTCGATCGTCACGGTGCGCGATGAGATCAGCCAGAAGGCCTTCTCGGTGGTGGGGCTGATGGCGCGGTATCAGTTTGATGAGCACCTGTCGGCTTCGCTGAACGTGAAGAACCTGTTCGACGAGCATTACTACAACAACCTGGGCTTCTATAACGGGGTGTATCACGGCGAGCCGCGAACGATGATGGTCAGCCTGGACTGGAAGCTCTAGTACGTGGGCTTTACCTTGCGTGTCAGCTTTCTATTGATACGAGGGTGATCCGGCATGTTGTATTTCCAGCATCGAGCGCTTTGACCTTCTACTATTTGCTCACCGAGCAATCGGCGCTAGTGGGATTCGGCAATGAAGGAGCTTCAATGAACAAGGTTTCGGCGTGCCTGGGCTCTCTGGTCGTGCTCTTGTTGGCGGGCTGCTCCGGCATCCCTTCGCAGCCCTATCAGGAGCCGTCGGGCTTGGTGCCTACCGCACGCATGCGGGTGATCAGCAACTCGGATGTCTTCGGTGACAGCGTTACCGGCCGCTGTGCACCCAACTTGCGCCACCAGATGGTCCAGGCCGGGCGCTTCTCGGCGGGGCGAGCACTGGAAAACTATCCGCAGTTTCCAAAGGCTCCGGCCCAGCTGGGTATGCCCAAGCGGCTGTCGCCGCCGTTGCTCAGCCTGACGCCGACCGTGCGCATGGCCGAAGGCCGGCTTGAAGAAGTGGTGGCCGAGTACCGGGTGCCAACCTCGGCGCCGTTCCAGCTTGCGACCTTGGGGGCCGGTGCGGGTACGCCGTTGGGCAGGGGGATCTACTGTGACGAAGAAGCCAGGGTCTACAACCTGCAGGCCGGGCGCGACTACGAGGTGACCATCGGCATGGGCACCATCGGCCAGGGCGACAATGCCCGCCTGGCCTGCCGCTTCGATGTGCGCGAGCTGACCTCGATCGGCCAGGGTGAAATGATGATGCCGGTGCCGCTGACAAGCAGCGCCCCGCCGAGAAAACTGTGCGACTGAAGCCTGCGTCGAGCTGATGCGCGCAGGAGCGGGGTACGCTTCACCGCATGTGTGGAGCGCACCCGGCCATGATCATTTCAGCTGTCGCAGCTCATCCAGCAACCCTTGCAGTTTCACCCGGTTCGGTTCATCCAACCCGAACACCGGCCGCCGTGGCTCGCCCACCGGCAGCCCGGTCATGGCCAACCCGGCCTTGATGGTCGCCGGCAAGCCACCCTTGAGGATGAAATCCAGCAACGGCAACTGGCGGTAGAACAGCGCCTGCGCCTGGGCGAGGTCGCCCGCCAGCACCGCCTGGTACAGCTGCTGGTTCAGCGTGGGGATCAGGTTGGCCGCGGCCGTGCACCAGCCCTTGGCCCCGGCAACGAAGGCCTCCAGCGCCAACGGGTTGCAGCCGTTGTAGAACGGCACCTGGCCCTCGCCGAGCAGCTGCAGCTTGTGCATGCGCTGGATGTCGCCGGTGCTCTCCTTGACCATGGTGACGTTGTCCACCTCGCGCACGATGCGCAGGATCAGCTCCACCGGCATGTCGGTGCCGCTGGTGGCGGGGTTGTTGTAGAGCATGATCGGGATATCGATGGCCGCGCCGATGGCGCGGTAGTGCTGGAGGATCTCGGCTTCGCTGAGCTTCCAGTACGCCGCCGGCAGCACCATCACCGCATCGGCGCCGTGTTGCTGGGCGAAGCGCGCACGGCGCACGGCACCGGCGGTGGTCAGGTCAGAGACGCTGACGATGCTCGGCACGCGCTTGCCGATGCGCTCCAGGCTGTACTGGGCGACCTGTTGCCATTCGCTGTCACTGAGGTAGGCACCTTCGCCGGTGCTGCCCAGCGGGGCGATCACTTGTACGTCGCCGTCGATCAGGCGGTCGATGGATTGGCCCAGGGCGGGCAGGTCGAGTTGCTCGCCGTCGTGGCTGAAGGGGGTGATGGTGTAGCCGATGATGCCGTGGAATTGAGTGGTCATTTTTAAATAGCTCCGCAAGCAAGGCAGGGTAGGGTCAGGCGAGGCAATCGGCGTGCTGGCGCAGGGCCTGCCGGGCGTAGTAGTTGAACGCGGCGCCATGGCGCTTGGGCCGGTCGATCCAGTCGTGGGCGTCGCGGCCAAGCTCGGGGGCGATCGGTTTGATGGTGCCGGCGGCCATGGCCAGCAGTTGCAGGCGCGCGGCGCGTTCGATCAGCTGGGCGTAGACACAGGCCTGCTCGATGCTGGCGCCGGTGGACAACTGGCCGTGGTGCGAGAGCAGGATGGCGCGCTTGTCGCCCAGGGCGGCGCTGATGATTTCGCCTTCTTCGTTGCCCACCGGCACGCCGGGCCAGGCTTCGAGGAACGCGCAGTTTTCGTACAACGGGCACAGGTCCATGTGCGACACCACCAACGGCACTTCGAGCATCGACAGCGCGGCGACGTGGGTGGGGTGGGTGTGGATGATGCAGTTCACATCTGGGCGGGCGCGGTACACCCAGCTGTGGAAGCGGTTGGCCGGGTTGGGCATGCCCTGGCCTTCCAGCACCTCGAGGTCTTCGTTGACCAGCAGCAGGTTGCTGGCGGTGATCTCGTCGAAGCCCAGCCCCAGCTGCTGGGTGTAGAAGGTGCCCGGTTGCGGGCCACGGGCGCTGATCTGCCCGGCCAGGCCCGAGTCGTGACCATTGTCGAACAGAATTCGGCAGGTCAGGGCCAGCTTTTCGCGCACAGTCCACGTATTATCCGCGAGCGAGCCTTGCATCTGCGTCAGTGCCTTTTGCACCAGTTGGTCTTTGCTGTGTGTCAGGGTGTTGGCCATGGGGAGTGATCCTCTGTGGCGTGATGGTGGATGTCTCGGCTGGCCCGCCCCCTTGCTTTCGACGGTGGAGGGGCGGTCCATCAGATGACACAAATAATCCTATATGACACAAAGTGTCATTAGCAAGTGCGTTTGTCCGGGAAAGCCGCTTCACATGTCTATCCGACTGAAATTGCTGCGCAAGAAACTGGGGATCACCCTTGAGGTGCTGGCTGAAAAATCCGGCATGACCAAGAGCTACCTGTCCAAGGTCGAGCGTGGCCTGAATACGCCGTCGATCGCCGCCGCGCTGAAGCTGGCGCGGGCGCTGAACGTCAATGTCGAGGAGCTGTTCGACGGCGAGCAGGAAGGCCAGGCGCGCTATAGCCTGGTACGTCGCGGCGAGCGCCAGGCGCTGGTCGGCAACGGCCAGGGGCCGGGTTACGCGGTGCTCACCTCCCAGGTTGGCCAGCGCAGCCTGTTGCCGTTCTTGATCCAGCCCCCCACCGAGTTCACTGATCCGACCTTCAAGGAGCACGAGGGCGAGGAGTTCCTGTTCGTCCACGAGGGCCAGGTGGAGGTGGACTTCATGAGCGAGCGGGTGCTGCTGGAGGCGGGCGACGCCCTGCATTTCAACGCCCAGACCCCACACCGCCTGCGCTCCGTGGGCGAACGCCAGGCCCAGTTGTTGGTGGTGGTGCAGGGCGGGGAAGGATGAGGGCAGGGCGATGATCGAGGCCTCGCGGTTTTGGCGTGACCCTGCCTTGCCGTTTGTCGAGGCCCGGCGCGTGGGGGATGGGCGCCAGGTGTGCTATGCCGCGCATTCCCATGAGAGCTTTTCGATCGGTGTGATCACGGGCGGGCGCAGTAGTTATCTCACGGGGGATGCCCGGCATGAGATCAGCGCTGGCAGCACCGTGTTGATGAACCCTGGCGTGGTTCATACCTGCAACCCGATCCAGGGGGAGCCCTGGTCGTACCTGATGCTGTTTGTCGACCTGCCGTGGCTGCAGCAGCATGGCTTTACCCTGCCGGAGGTGACGCTCAGCACCTCGTCGGGGTTATACGGTCGGTTGCTTGAAGTGTTTGCCGGCCTGTTCGACGACCAACCGGCCTCTGCCAAGGAGGCGCTGCTGGTTGCATTCTTCGCAGCGCTGCCTGGCTATTGCGATGAGCGAATGGGCCAGCGCAGGGCGGAGCATCCGCGGCTGGAAATGGCTGCCGCGTTCATCCGCGCCCATCGTCTGGATCCGCTGACCCTCGAAGACATCTGCAGCGCGGCGGGGCTTTCCCGTGCCTACCTGATTCGCGCTTTCGGCAAGTGTTTCGGGCTGACACCCCACGGCTATTTGCTTGACCAGCGGGTGCAGCACGCCCGCGCCCAACTGCGCCTGGGCCGGCCGATTGCCGAGGTGGCGCTGGAGGCCGGGTTTGCCGACCAGGCGCATCTGCAACGGGCGTTCAAGCGGCACCTGGCGGCGACGCCGGGGCATTACCGGGCAGGTTGAGGCAGGGCGCTCAATGGCAACCCAATCGCGGGGCAAGCCCGCTCCCACGCAAGCCCGCCCCCCACTCTGCGGTCTTGCGTGGGAGCGGGCTTGCCCCGCGATGCGGTCGTGACGGAAATTCAACCCGCCAGCAGATACCCCGCACTCGCCACCAACAACAGCGCCAACCCGCGATTGAACAAGCGCAACCGCCTTGGCTCCCCCAGATACTGCCGAATCACACTCCCGGCCCACGCCCAACTGGCCACCGAAACAAAACAGATTGGCCCATAGATCCAGGTGAACAGCCACAACAGTTGCTGCTCGCCAGCGGTATAGGCACCCACCCCGGCCACCGCCGCCAACCAGGCCTTGGGGCTCAGCCACTGCATGGCCGCGCCGTGCCAGGCAGTGGGCGCCCGTTGTTCGGCGTCGGCCTGCAATTGGCCATCGTCACTGGCCAGTTTCCAGGCCATGTACAGCAAAAAGAGCACGCCACCCCACAGCAACAGGTGCTGCAGCCACGGCCAGCGCAGCAGCAGCTCATGCAGGCCCAGGCCGGTGAGCACCAGCAGCAGGCAGAAACCCAGGGTGGCGCCGGCGGCGTGCCCGAGGCTGGCGCGCAGGCCGTGACGGGCGCCGCTGCCCAGCGCCACGATATTGACCGGGCCTGGGGAGATGGAGGCCGCCAAGGCGAAGGCGGCCATCGACAGGGACAAGCTCATGCGCAGATTCCTTGCAATGATGGAGTGCCGTCATGATCGACGACAGGTCCGGCGCAGGTATTGAACAAAAATGCTCAAGGCCGCTGTTACAGATTTTGTAATAGTTTCGCGCTGTGGGAAAAAGCTGCTTCGATTGTAGGATCGTCATCCCTTTTTCTGATCAAGGTCTATATGAGCACCTTCGCGGAGCCCCCCAGTTTCTGGCCGTCCCGGCCATCCTTCCTCCGTCCTCGTGACGCCGCCCTTGTGAGTACCCGCTAATGGAATGGCTAGCCGACCCCACGGCCTGGCTGGGCCTGCTGACGCTTATCGTCCTCGAGCTGGTGCTGGGTATCGACAACCTGGTGTTCATCGCCATCCTCGCCGACAAATTGCCGCCCCATCAGCGCGACCGCGCGCGGGTTATCGGCCTGTCGTTGGCGCTGATCATGCGCCTTGGCCTTCTGGCCAGCATCTCGTGGATGGTCACCCTGACCGCCCCGCTGATCGAGGTGTTCGGCAAGACCTTCTCCGGCCGTGACCTGATCATGCTGTTCGGTGGTGTGTTCCTGTTGTTCAAGGCCACCATGGAGCTGCACGAAAGGCTGGAGGGCCATGTCGCCCAGTCGGGTGGCGTGACGCGGCATGCGGCGTTCTGGCCGATCGTCGCGCAGATCGTGGTGCTCGATGCGGTGTTCTCGCTGGATGCGGTGATTACCGCGGTGGGCATGGTCGAGCATCTGTCGGTGATGATGATCGCGGTGATCTTCTCGATCGGCATCATGATCGTCGCCAGCAAGCCGCTGACTCGCTTCGTCAACGCCCACCCGACAGTGATCATGCTGTGCCTGGGCTTTTTGATGATGATCGGCTTCAGCCTGACCGCCGAAGGCCTGGGCTTCCATATCCCCAAAGGCTACCTGTACGCGGCCATTGGTTTCTCGCTGCTGATCGAGCTGTTCAACCAGCTGGCCCGCGCCCGCCGCAAGCGCA
Organism: Pseudomonas sichuanensis; assembly: GCF_024749065.1. Taxonomy (NCBI): domain Bacteria; kingdom Pseudomonadati; phylum Pseudomonadota; class Gammaproteobacteria; order Pseudomonadales; family Pseudomonadaceae; genus Pseudomonas; species Pseudomonas sichuanensis. Next base: position 2,698,609 of record NZ_CP087185.1, read on the forward strand.
GCGTGCAACAGCACCGACCGCTGCGTGAGCGTACCGCCCATGCCGTGCTGCGCCTGATGGGCGGACGCCGGGTGGAAGCTGACGAGGTGGGTGAGGAGATCGCCGACCTGGTTGAGGATGGTAGCGAGCAAGTGGTCTTCGACCGTCGCGAGCGGGTGATGATCAGTGGCGTGCTGAACCTGGCCGAGCGGCCGATCCGCACGGTGATGACGGTGCGCGCCAAGGTCGATGCCATCGACCTGGCGCAACCGGCCGAGGTGATCACCCAGGCGTTGATCAACTCCTCGTACTCGCGCCTGCCGCTGATCCGCGGCGGTCGCATCGAGGAACCGCTGGGCTTCGTGCACAAGAAGGAACTGCTCAAGGAGCTGCTGGCCGGCAACCAGCCAGACCTCGAGGCCCTGGCCCGGGCGCCGCTGAACCTGCTGGAGAGCTTCAGCATCCTCAACGCCCTGGAGCAGATGCGTGGGCAGTCGACGCACATTGCCTTCGTGGTCAACGAGTTCGGTGATTTCACCGGTGTGCTGACCATGACCGACATCCTCGAATCGATCGCCGGCGAGCTGCCGGACGCCAGCGAGGTCGAAGGGCCGGGTGTGGTGGAAGAGGCGGGTGGCTTCGTCGTCAGCGGCGCCCTGAACCTGGCCCAGGTGCAGGCGCGTACCGGCTTCGTGGCCCGTGCCACCGAGGACTACCAGACCCTTGCGGGCCTGGTGATGAGCTTGCTCGACCGCCTGCCGGTGGTCGGTGACCGCCTGCAGTGGAACGGTTGGAGCATGACCGTGGTGGCGGTGGAGGAGCGGCGCGTGCGCCAGGTGCGCCTTACACCGAGCGCCGACGCTGACGCAGCAGGTGCTTGATGCCTTCGAGCACCAGCACCAGCACTGCGGCCCAGATCGGTAGATAGGTCAGCCACTGGTCCGGGCCGATGGTTTCGCCCAGCAGCAGGGCGACGCCCACCAGCAGCACCGGCTCGACGTAGCTGAGCAGGCCGAACAGGCTGAACGGCAGCATGCGGCTGGCCAGCACGTAGGCGATCAGGGCGCTGGCGCTGATCGCCCCGAGCAGCGGGATCAGCCAGTAGAGGTTCTGGTGTTGCGCCAGGTCCTCGGCTGACAACGGGCCCTGGACCACGAAGTACAGGGCCCACGGCAGCAGCAGGCACATGTCGCACCACAGGCCGCCCAGGTGATCGGTGCGGCAGCGACGGCGCAAGACGAAATAGATCGGGTAGCCGATCGTCACCAGCAGCGTCTCCCAGGCGAAGCTGCCGTTCTGGTACAGCTCGTGGCCCACGCCCAGGGCTGCGCAGCTGACCGCTACCTTTTGCAGGCGCGACAGGCGCTCGCCGTAGACCAGGCGGCCGGTCAGCACCATCGCCAGTGGCAGCAGGAAATAGCCCATCGACACCTCCAGGCTGCGCCCGTGCAGCGGCGCCCAGAGGAACAGCCACAATTGCACCCCCATCAGCCATGAGGTGCCGACCATGCCCAGCAGCAGCAGGGGCGTGCGGCGTACCCGCGCCAACAGTTCGCCTACCCGCTTCCAGTCCTTGGAAATCAACATGAACAGCGTCAGGCAGGGCAGCGTCAGCAGGGTGCGCCAACCGAAGATTTCCTCGCCGTCGAGCGGTGCGAGGAGGGAGGTATAGAAATACATCACGGCGAACAGACAGGACGCCATGACCGATGAAACGATGCCTTTTGACACGAATGCCTCGAAGAACGGGAAGGGTGAGCGGGCGGATCAGCCGCGCATGATCTCAGGGGGCGCGCCTTGCGGCAACCGCAGCCTGCCCGGGCGCGTGGCCAATGCCATGAGCAGTTCGCTGGCGGGCATTGGCCGTGCGTACAGATAACCTTGCTGGAAGTCCACCCCGTGGCGCTCCAGATAGTCGCGCTGCACCGCGGTCTCGACCCCTTCGGCGACGATGCCCAGCCCAAGCTTGGCCGAGAGTTCGATGATGGTGTCGAGGATATGCTGCGAAAGCGCATCGCCACCGATCATGGCGACGAAGCTCTGGTCGATTTTCAGGTAATCGATCTTGAACTGACGCAGGTAGTTGAGGCTGGACTGGCCCGTTCCGAAGTCGTCGAGGGCGATCATGACACCCATCTCGTGCAGTTTTTCGAACAGCTCCAGGGTCACCGGGGTGGGTTCGATCAGTTTGCGTTCGGTCAGCTCGAGGGTGAGTACCACACGCCCGGGCGGGAAGTGCTGGAGGAAGGTGCGGCAATCGTCGAGCAGGCCAAGGTTGCGGCAATGATCGGCGGTGATGTTGATCCCGACGTGAAAGCCATCGTCCAGCAGCGCTACATGGGGTGCCAGGGTTTGTGCGGTGTTGAGCATCAGGGCGCGGGTCATGGCGACGATCTGCCCGCTGTGTTCGGCGTAGGGGATGAACAGGTCCGGGCGTACCAGGCCCTCGCGCGGATGCTGCCAGCGCATCAGCACTTCGACCCCTGCCCAGTGATAGTCGCCTCTGCGCACCACGGGCTGGAAGTACGGCAGGAACTCGCCGGCTTCGAGCGCACGGTCGAGTTCGGCGCGGGGAGAGGTAGCGCGGCGTATCTGCCACCGGCAGACGCTACCGGCCACCACGCCGAGTACCAGCAGCAGGCTGAGCAGGGCCGGGTAGCGCGAGCGCATCAACTCGCCCAGCTTGCCCGCGGCGTAGCCGCCCTGCACGCTGAACGGGTAGCGTGTCGAGGAGACGCTGGCGGGGGCGCTGGCCGCGACTGGCGGTGTGCCTTGGTGCACCAGGCCTTGCTGGCCCATCCAGTGGTTGCCCACCCGCACCAGCAGCTCATCATCCTGGGCGATCAGGCGCAGGGCCGTCAGCAGGTGGCTGCCGTCCACCGTGGCGATTGCCCCGCGATCACCCTCGCTGACCCGGTAAACCAGCAGTGGATGGCCCGGCGTGACGGAGTTGCCGTCCATCAGCCAGAGCTGCCCGTCGGTGTAGTCGCGCGCATCCACCGGCTCGTCGAAATTGCCGAACAGCGAAGTGCAATACAGGTTGTCGCGGTCGAACAGGCTGGTGGAGCGCACGAACGCATTGCGCGTGACTTCTATGCGCAGTGCCAACTGCACGTCTTCGCAGGGCTGGCCGGCCTTGGGCAGCAGGTGGTTCGCGGCGCTGGACAGGCTGTCTAGAATCATCTCGATGTGCCCGACCACTTCGCGTGCGGTGGCCTGGCTGTTGGCCTGCAGTTCGCGCTCGGTCTGCCAGCGGGTCACGGCCAGCCCGCAGACCAGCGGCAGCACCCCGACGGCCCAGGGCAGCAAGGTGCGCCAGCTCCAGCGGGCAGGGCGTTTGGTGGTCAGGGGCATGCGTAGGTGTATCCAATGGCGGACGGGTGTGTCAGCGGCAAGGATAGCCGTTTGTCGGTGAAGCCTACGAACTAAAACGCGACAAACAAATTTACGCAATGTAGAATTGCGTTACGAATACAACAATAAGGTTCTCCGCCAACCGGAGAATCAAGCCCGCCGAGAATGGGTCCCCATGAAAAACCCTGCATTCAAGCTGATCATTGGTGCCTATCTGGCCCGCAGCGTGCGCGGCATCCCCTGTTCGCCTCCTGTTCCGTTCGCCATCGCAAGCCAGTAATCCAACCGTTTTTTGCTGCAGATGAGGACACGAACATGGCAGATATCTTCGAAAACCCGATGGGCCTTGAAGGCTTTGAATTCATCGAGCTCGCCTCGCCGACCCCTGGCGTGCTGGAGCCGGTCTTCCAGATCCTCGGTTTCACCAAGGTGGCGACCCACCGCTCCAAGAATGTGCACCTGTACCGCCAAGGTGGCATCAACCTGATCCTCAACAACGAACCGAAAAGCGCCGCCTCGTACTTCGCCGCCGAGCACGGCCCGTCGGTGTGCGGCATGGCTTTCCGCGTGCGCAACGCCCATGAAGCCTATGCCCGCGCCCTGGAGCTGGGCGCCCAGCCGGTGGAAATCGAGACCGGCCCGATGGAGCTGCGCCTGCCGGCGATCAAAGGTATCGGTGGCGCGCCGCTGTACTTGATCGACCGTTACGAAGAAGGCAGCTCGATTTACGACATCGACTTCAAGTTCATCGACGGTGTCGACCGCAACCCGGTCGGCGCTGGCCTGAAGATCATCGACCACCTCACCCATAACGTCTATCGCGGGCGCATGGCCTACTGGGCCGGCTTCTACGAGAAGCTGTTCAACTTCCGCGAGATCCGCTACTTCGACATCAAGGGCGAGTACACCGGGCTGACCTCCAAGGCCATGACCGCGCCGGACGGCATGATCCGCATCCCGCTCAACGAAGAGTCGTCCAAGGGCGCGGGGCAGATCGAGGAGTTCCTGATGCAGTTCAATGGCGAGGGCATCCAGCACGTGGCCTTCCTCACCGACGACCTGCTCAAGACCTGGGATGCCCTCAAAGGCTTCGGCATGCGTTTCATGACCGCGCCGCCACAGACCTACTACGAAATGCTCGAAGAGCGTCTGCCGGGTCACGGCGAGCCGGTCGACCAGCTGCAGTCGCGTGGCATTCTGCTGGACGGTGCTTCCGAGGCGGGCGACAAGCGCCTGCTGCTGCAGATCTTCTCGGAAACCCTGCTGGGCCCGGTGTTCTTCGAGTTCATCCAGCGCAAGGGTGACGATGGCTTTGGTGAAGGCAACTTCAAGGCACTGTTCGAGTCGATCGAGCGTGACCAGGTTCGTCGTGGCGTGCTGAACGTCGAATAATCGACTCAACGCTATCCATCGCGGGGCAAGTCGCATCGGTGCGCCGATGTGACTTGCCCCGCGATGCTTTCAGCCAATCTTTGCCTTGGCCAGGAACTTGAGCGTCGCCTGGGCCACGCCGGCAGTGGACGCCGGGTTCTGCCCGGTGATCAGGCCTTTGTCTTGAACCACGAAGGGTGCCCACGGGTCCTCCGCTTTCTGGTACTCACCACCCCGTGCGCCGAGTTCGTTCTCGGTAAGGAAGGGCACTTCCTTGTCCAGCTCTGCCAGTTTCTCTTCGATATTGGAGAAACCGGTCACCGCCCGACCTCTGAGCAACAGGGTGTTGTCGCTGAGTTTCACATTCAGCAGCCCCACGGCACCGTGGCAGACCGATGCCACAACCCCGCCACGTTCGTGAATGCGCCGCGCCAGGTCCTGCAGCGGCTGGTTTTCGGGGAAGTCCCACATCACGCCATGGCCACCGGTGTAATAGATGGCGCTGTACTGCTCGGCCTTGACCTCGCCGGGGCTGAGGGTGGCGCCCAGGCGCTTCATGAAGGCCTTGTCGTCGTACCACTGCCAGTCCAGATCCGGGGCCATTTGCAGGCTGTGCGGGTCGATCGGTACGTAGCCGCCCGCCGGGCTGACATAGTCGACCGTGAAGCCAGCCCGCTGCACGGGGTCGACGAAATGCACGGCTTCACCCAGCCACAGGCCTGTGGCGCGTTTGATGTTGGGGTACTTGGCGGTATTGGTCAGCACGACCAGGATCTTCTTGTTCATGTGCGCATGCCCATCCAACCCAAGGGGGCCGGTTGCCCGGCGGAGGGAAAAACCCTCTGAGCATAGCCGTCACTGGGCGTGGCGCCATGACCGGCTGGCGTTGTGCTAGTCTCGAGCCATTCATGTGCAGCCAGGAAGTCACCATGACAACGGACAAGTTCATGCAAGCGGCCATCGACGAAGCCCGCAAGGGGCTGGCGGAAGGCGGCATTCCAATCGGCTCGGTGCTGGTACACGACGGCAAGATCATTGGCCGTGGCCACAACCGCCGGGTACAACAAGGCAGCGCCATCCTGCATGGTGAAATGGATGCTCTGGAAAATGCCGGTCGACAGCCTGCCAGTGTCTATAAGGAAGCCACGCTCTATACCACCCTGTCGCCCTGTGCCATGTGCAGCGGCGCGATCCTGCTATATGGCATAAAACAGGTGATCATCGGCGAAAACACCACGTTCCTTGGTGAAGAACAGTTGCTGGCCAGCCGAGGCGTAGGTCTTGACGTGCGCCACGACGAGGACTGCAAAAAGATGATGCGTGATTTCATCGAGGCCAAGCCGCAACTGTGGAATGAAGACATTGGCCGCTGACCACTCTGTGCAAGGAGCCGCGCAGATGATTCACCTGGCGCCTATTTCGAGCGCTGAGAACGTGGCAAGCGCCCAGATCAGTAGCTTCAACTGGGGGGCAACGCCATTGGGCCCCCTGACACGATGGCCCCCAGCCTTGCGCATCGCCGTCGACATGCTGCTGCTTTCCGCCTACCCCTGTGCCCTGGTCTGGGGCTCGGCGCTGACGGTGATTCACAACGAGGCCTATCCCATCCCCCAGGGTGAGCGCTCCCATGCCCAGGGCGACAGTTTCGACGCGCTCTGGGCAACGGCCTGGGACGACATGGGGGCTGCTGTTTTCCAGGCGCTGGAAGGGCAGGGCAGCCTGGCCGAGAACAGCCTGCTGACGGTCAACCGCGACGGGCGCCCCGTCCAAGCCTGGTTCACCTGCAGCTATTCACCTATCCGCGACGACCAAGGCGCGGTGGTGGGTTTCCTGCACGCGCTGATCGAAACCACCGCCAGTGTCGAGCGCACCCGCGAATGGCGCGAACTGGCGCAATCTTTCGAGGCACAACTCTCGCGCTATATGGCCGAGAGTGAGCATACCTGGCAGTTGTCGCCCGACGTGATGTTGATGCTCGACACCGAGTTGCGCGTGCGCTTGGCCAATCCGGCCTGGCTTCGGTTGTCGGGTTGTACGGATGAGCAGCAAACGCCGGTCCCGCTGCTGGAGCTGATCCACCCAGCCGAGCGTACCGAAACCAGGCTGGCCCTGATGGCGCTGATGCAGGGGCATGACACCCCGGCCTTCGAGGCCCGCGTGCGCCAGGGTGAAGGGCATTATTGCTGGCTACGCTGGCATGCTGTGGCGGGCCAGGCGCTGCCGATCCTGATTGGCCGCAACATCACCGAGGAGCGCCAGTCCGTCCAGCGCATGGCCGAGGCAGCGGTGCGCGAGAGCCAGCGCATGGAGTCGGTGATCAAGGTGGCGGGCGGCCTGGCCCATGAAATGAACAACGTGCTGTCCGGGGTCGGCAGCAGCCTGGAACTGCTTGAACGGCGCCTGACCCAAGGGCGCCTTGAGCGCTTGGACAGCTACGTGCAGGTGGCCCGCGAATGCGCCCAGCGGGCCATCGGCCTGACCCAGAACTTGCTGGCTTTCGCCCGCAGCCAGCCGCTGTCGCCCAATCCACTGGACATCAACCAGCTGATACGCGAGGCGCAGCCGATGCTCGAGCAGTGCGCCGGCGCCGAGATGCACCTGCACTGGGAGCTGGACATCGCGCCCTGGCCCGTCCAGCTCGACCCCGACCAACTGCGCAACGCCTTGCTGCACCTGTGTGCCAACGCCCGCGACGCCTGCCTTGGCCGGGGCAGCCTGTCGATCCGTACCGGCAATGAGCGCCTGGCTGGCGCGACCGCCGGACTGCCGGCGGGCGACTATGTGATGGTCCAGGTCGAGGACGATGGCCATGGCATGTCAGCTGAAGATGTGGCGCGTGCATTCGAGCCGTTTTTCACCACCAAGCCCCTCGGGCAGGGCTCGGGCCTGGGGTTGCCCATGGTCCATGGCTTCGTGCGCCAGTCCGGCGGCCAGGTGTGGATAGAGTCGAGGTTGCAGCACGGTACTCAGATTGTGCTGATGTTTCCTCGTTATTCGGGCAGCCAGCCGATACCCGAACCCCCGACGATCACGAGGGAGGCAAGGCAGGGCGAGCGTGTGCTGCTGATCGATGACGAGCTCAACCTGCGCGGGTTGATCAAGGAGATACTGGTCGACCGCGGTTTCGAGGTGTGCGATGTGACCGATGCCAACAGCGCGCTGGGGCAGTACCGTCATGCCGGCCCATTCGATCTGGTGATTACCGACATCGGCTTGCCGGGCGGCTTCAACGGACGTCAGGTGGCCAGGGCGATGCGCATGATCAATCCCGAACAGAAAATCCTGTTCATCACCGGCTACACCGAGGATCCGGTGGAGCAGCAACTGCTCGACGAGCCTGGTACTGCCTTGCTGCTCAAACCGTTCTCGCTGGAGAGCCTGGTCATCCAAGTCGACCGCATGCTGCTGGCCTGATCCTGCTCAGGGCGCCACCAGCATCCGCGCGACCTGGTTGCGTAACTGTTCCAGGGCGAAAGGCTTGCGCAACAACTGCATCCCTGTGGCCAGAAACGCATCGCGAGCCATCGCGGTTTGCGCAAAACCGGTGATGAACAGCACTGGCAGCCCGGGGCGCAGGCGACGGGCGATTTCCGCCAGTTGCCGGCCGTTCATGCCCGGTAGCCCGACGTCGCTGATCAGCAAGCCGAACGGCTGCGGCGAATGCAGCCAGCGCAGCGCCTCACTGGCATTTTGCGCCGCACGACAGGGGTAGCCCTCTTCGAGCAGGGTCCGTTCGACCAGTTCGCGCACATCCGGGTCATCTTCCACCAGCAGGATGTCCTGGCAATCACCGGCAGCTTTCACTGCAGCGGCTTTGAGCGGTGGCGGGCTGTCAATATGGCGTGGCAAATACAGGCGCACCCGGGTCCCTTTGCCGATCTGGCTGTCGAGCGCCAGGTAACCCCGTGACTGCCTGCAGAAGCCGTAGACCATCGACAGCCCGAGCCCGACACCCTGGCCAGTCGGCTTGGTGGTGAAGAACGGCTCGATGGCATGCTCCAGGGTGGCTTGCGACATCCCCTGGCCACTGTCGCGAATGCTCAGGCACAGATAGTCACCGTGGGCCAGGCCGACGTTGGCGAACTGCCCGTTGGTGACCTGGACGTTGTCCGCCTCGACGTTCAGCAATCCGCCGCTGGGCATGGCCTCACAAGCGTTGAGCAAGAGGTTGTCCAGGGCCGCTTGCAGTTGCTCGCCATCGGCGCTGGCTTGCCACAGTTGTGTGGCCAGGCGCACTTGCAGCTCGATGCCTGTACCCAGCTTGGCGGCCAGGGCATCGGGTGCCAGCAGCGGGCGCAGGTCGATTGCCTGGCACTGCAATGACTGGCGAGCGGAGAACGCCAATAGACGATGGGTCAGCAGGGCAGCGCGGGCCACGGCTTGCTGGCCCAGGCGCAAGGGTGGTTCCAGGCCCTCGCTGCGGCCTTGACGCAGGCGTTTGTCGATCAGCTCCAGGCTGCCACCGATGCTGGTCAGCAGATTGTTGAAGTCATGGGCCACTCCTCCGGCCAGTTGGCCGATGGCTTCCATCTTGCGTGTTTGCTGCAGTGCCTGGTCGTCGGCCTGTTGTTGCTGCGCCAGGGCTTCGAGCTGTTCGCACAGGTCGCGTGCCTGATATTGCCGGCGGCGAGCCCGCAGCGCCCACAGGGCCAGGCTCAGCAGTTGCTCGTCAGGGTAGGGTGGGGCAAGCGGCAGCAGGTTGCCTGGCACTGCGCTGGTGTCGGCCTCGGCGCGGCTGGTGAGCAGCACCACAGGCAGGTCGGACCAGCCAGGCTGCTGTTCGAGGTAGCGGTGCAGGGGGGATCGCTGGTTGCGCGGCAGCGCCTGCTCGATCACCACGAGCAGCCCGGCACCCTCACTGAGCCAGCGGCCAAGGCGCCGCACATCGGCGGTGCGCCGGCTATGGATACCGGCTTGCCGGAGTAATCGGCAGGTGCTTGACCCCACCTGGGCAGGCGCCAGGACCAGGGCGCGTTCTTCCACAGCCAGGCATGCGGCCAAGAGTGCTCTCCTGTGACGATGGGCACGCCGTGATGGCGTTACCGCCTTCCTTCTCCTATCACTGGACCTTCGTCGCGGGCCAGGGGTTCAACCGGATTGTGGAAGGTGTCACAGGCCTTGTTGCAGCAACGGGTCGTCCGGGTTCTGCCGCTCGAGCTCGGCCAGCAGTACCTGGACGTTTTGCAACTGCCCGGTCTCCTTCCAGTACTCGATCAGCAACACCCGCGCCCGGCGGTTGGCGGGCTGGCGGCTGAGCAGCGTCTGCAGTTGTTGCTGCGCGGCCTGAACCTGCTCCAACTGGTGCAGGGTGACGGCAAGGGTGTAGCGGTAGTCGCTGTTCTCCGGCTCCAGCTCGACCGCGCGCGACAGTGCCAGCAGGGCGTATTCGTGCTGGTCGTGGCGGGTCAGCCACAAACCCAGCTGGTACTGCAGGAAGGCCGAATCCGGGCTGAGCGCCAAGGCCTTGCGCAGCACCTCGCGAGAGGTGTCGTGGTGGCCCTGGTGTTCCAGCAGGCGCACCTGGGTCGCCAGGGCGTCGAGGTTTTCGGGGGCCAGCGCCAGGGCGCGGGCGAGCGCCGCGCCTGCGGCGTCATAGGCCTGCTCGTGCATGTACAGGCGCGCCAGGTGAACCTGTGCGTCGGCGTCCTCGGGTTGTTGTTCGAGGGTTTGCTGGTACTGCTCCAGTGCTTGCTGCAGCGGGCCGAAATACAGGCCGATGGCGTCCGGGTCGAGGCCGAGCAACGCGTCCACCGCGGCAAAGCGCACGCTCTGCTCGTCATCGTCAAGCAAAGGCCCCAGCACCAGGCTGCGTTGGGCGGCCGGCAACAGCCGGCGGATGCTGGCGATGGCGGCGCGACGCACCAGAGGGTCGCTCTGTTCCAGATCCTGCTTTGCCAGTTTCAGCGCCTGGGGTGACGGATAGTTGGGCAGCTCGGCGTACAGGGCGGCGCGGCGGATCGCCGGCAGGTCGTTACGCTGCAGCTGCTGGTACAGCACCCGCGCGGCGCCCGGCTGGCCTTCATGGGCCTGGCGCAGGGCCTTGGCATAACTGTGCGGCGGCAGCGTCGGCGGGGCCGATTGCGGGGCCCGCCACAGGTAAGCGAGCACGCCTGGCACCAGGATCAGCAGCAACAGGGCGATCAGGATAAGCGGGCGGCGTGGCATCGGGCAGTCCGTGGCGGCGGGAAGGCCAGAGCTTGGGACAGCCGGCCAGTAAATGCAACGGGCGAGGAGTCGGGTATGATGCGTGCCTTTCCCAAGCATTGAGGCCTGACCCATGTCCCTGAGCGCTGAACAGACCGGCGAATTTCGCGCCTTCGCCGAGCAGCTGGCCGATGCCGCGGCCGTGGCGATCCAGCCGTACTTTCGTGCCAGCCTTGACGTCGAAGACAAGGGCGGGCGCCTGTACGACCCGGTGACCGTGGCTGACAAAGCCGCCGAAGATGCCATGCGTGAGCTGATCCAGGCGCGATACCCGGCACATGGCATCCTCGGCGAGGAGCATGGCGCAGCCGTTGGCAGCAGCCCGCTGACCTGGGTACTCGACCCGATCGACGGCACCCGCGCCTTCATCACCGGCCTACCGCTGTGGGGCACGCTGATTGCGCTCAACGATGGCACTCGCCCGGTCATCGGGGTGATGAACCAGCCGTTCACCGGTGAGCGTTTCGTCGGCACCCCCGAAGGTGCATGGCGCAGCGGTACGCCCCTGAAAACCCGGGCCTGCGCCGACCTTTCGGCGGCTACGCTGATGTGCACCACGCCAGACATGTTCGACAGCGCCGCGCGCAAGGCCGCCTTCGAGCACGTGGCCGGCCAGGCCAGGCTGATGCGTTATGGCGGCGACTGCTACGCCTACTGCATGCTCGCTTCGGGGTTTGTCGACGTGATCGTCGAGGCCAGCCTGCAACCCTACGATGTGCAGGCGCTGATGCCGATCATCGAAGGCGCCGGCGGGGTGATCACAGCTTGGGATGGCAGTACCGCACAGCACGGCGGCTGCGTGGTGGCCTGTGGCGACCCGGCGCTGCATGCGCAGGTGGTGGAGATGCTGCGCCACGCCATGTGACGGGCACCGGCCATCGCACTTTTTTGCTTTTGCGGGCTCTATGCTTGGCCAGGCTACGCCGACCCCCGGTGCGGCCATTGACCAACCCCGGTGCCGATGGCCGCAAAACGACTCGATATTCTCCCGCGCGGCCTGCTGCTGGCAGGCGCCCTGATCTGCCTGGGGGCCTGCACCCAGCAGCAGGGCCGCGACATGCTCAAGCAGATCGGCAACGGCAAGCCCGACGAGCTGTTCCAGACCAGTGTCGACCGCATGGCCACGCTGTCCATGCGCGACAACCTGCAAAGCCTGTACCTGCTGATGGACAAGCTGTACCTGCGCAATCCCAGCCAGTGGAAGCAGTCTGGCTATCTCGACGCCACCACCGCCGCCCGGCAGATCCGCATCGCCATCGAGCAGCGCCAGCCCTTGGCGCAACTCGGTGAGCGGCGTGACCTGGCAGCCCTCAGCCATGCCCTGAGCCCGGAGTTCAGGGGGGATCGGGTCGGTGCCTTCATCTACGCCATCGGCAGCATGCTGGTCACCGCCCACGGCGGACGTACCGAGTTCTACATGACCGACACCCTCGACCCGCTGTTCATCAACAACGCCGCGCGCAATATCGAGAAAGCCACCTGGATGCTCAGCCAGCGCCAGGATGCCAACGGCGTGCTGCTGCTGTTCTCTAACGAGATCTCCGAGCAGGGCAGCAACCTGAGCTTTGCCGTGGAGTTCGGCAAGGTGGTCGCGCGCCTCGACCTGCTGGCGCAGATGCTCGACGAGCGCTACCGGCGCATCGGGCTCAACTATGCGCAGAGCCTGCTGCTGTTGAACTTCCTCCCGGTGCAGTGAGTTGTGCGGTAATCGAACGCCGGGCCTGTGCCAGTGTCCGCTGTCCGCCCGCCGTTTGCCTTGGTCGCATTGCCCTCGATCCTGCTTTTTGCTTAGTGTGACGCTCAGCATCCGACCGTCGCCTGCCCCAGTACCCCGATGACGGTTGGTTAGAATGACCGTGAACGACCGCAGCCACATGCCCACAAGGCGGTAGGCCGCGGCGCCCATAACAATAATGATGGCGAGTGCCTTGCCCATGGAAAGCCGCCTGTTGAGCGAGCAAAGCTGCGTGTTCCACCGCGCTGACCCTTACGCGGTGTCCGACTACGTCAACCAGCATGTGGGCCAGCACCACATTGGCCTGTCCCGCACCACCCATCCCCAGGCCAGCTTGAGCCATCGCAAGTTCGCCGAACTGGACCTGTGCCGCATCAGCTATGGCGGCAGTGTGCGGGTTACCTCGCCGGCGCTGGAAACCATCTTCCACCTGCAGGTGCTGCTCAACGGCAATTGCCTGTGGCGCGGCCACCAGCGTGAGCACCATCTGGTGCCGGGCGAATTGCTGCTGATCAACCCGGATGACCCGGTCGATCTCACCTATTCCGATGACTGCGAGAAGTTCATTCTCAAGGTGCCGGTGCACCTGCTCGACTCGATCTGCGATGAGCAGCGCTGGCAGCGTCCCAGCGGCGGCGTGCGCTTTGTACGCAACCACTACCGGCTGGAGGAACTGGACGGTTTCCTGAGTCTGCTGGGAATGGTCTGCAACGAAGCCGAGGTCAGCGATTCGCTGCCCAGGGTGCAGGGTCACTACAGCCAGATCGTCGCCAGCAAGCTGCTGACGCTGATGAATACCAATGTGCGCAAGGACACCCTGGGTGGCACGCAGGCCAGCCTGGAGCGAATCCTTGAACATATCGAGGGCAACCTGAAACTTGAGTTGGCAGCTGAAACCCTGGCCGAGCAGGCCAACATGAGCCTGCGTTCGTTGTACGGCCTGTTCGACCGACAGCTGGGTACCACGCCCAAGCAGTACATCCGCCAGCGCAAGCTGGAACGGGTCAACGCCTGCCTGAGCGATCCACGCTGCACGGTACGCAGCGTGACCGAACTGGCACTGGATTACGGTTTCCTGCACCTGGGGCGGTTTGCCGAGAGTTACCGGCAGCGGTTTGGCGAGCTGCCGTCGGAGACCTTCAGGCGCCGGGCGTGATCCGAACAGGCAAAGGGCTGCACAGCAGCCCCTTGCGATCTTCAGTTCACGCCACGTCAACCAGGACGATTTCGCTGTCCTCCAGCGCCGTCACCGTCAGCACCGTTTCCTCTTCGATGGCCACGCCATCTCGGGCCTTGGCCTGCAACCCGTTGACCTCGACCCGGCCCTTGGCCGGCACCAGGTAGCCGCGTCGGCCTTGGTCGAAGCGGTACTCGGCGCTTTCCCCGGCGCGCAGGGTGGCCGCCACCAGGCGGGCGTCGGTGCGGATCTGCAGGCTGTCGCCATCGCCTTCGCGGCCACTGGCCAGGGTCACGAAACCTTCGCCACGTTCACCCTTGGGGAACGGGCGGGTGCCCCAGGACGGCGCGTCACCGACTTTTTCCGGAATGATCCAGATCTGGAAGATCCGCGTATCGACCTTCTCCTGGTTGTATTCGCTGTGCACGATGCCGCTGCCGGCACTCATTACCTGCACGTCGCCCGCTTCGGTACGGCCCTTGTTGCCCAGGCTGTCCTGATGAGTGATCGCGCCTTCGCGGACATAGGTGATGATTTCCATGTCACGGTGCGGGTGCGAGGGGAAGCCGCTGCCGGCGGCGATCAGGTCGTCGTTCCAGACCCGCAGGTTGCCCCAGTGCATGCGCGCCGGGTCGTAGTACTCGGCGAACGAGAAGTGGTGGTGGGCGTCAAGCCAGCCATGATTGGCGTGGCCAAGGCTTTCGAAGGGTCGCAGTTGCAGCATGATGGTGCTCCTCTGAATTCGCTGGAATGGGGCCATGATCTGCGTTTTAAATATCGAAAAAAAGCGTAAATATCGGCTAATTAAGATCAGTTAAATAGATATTTATTATGCGATACAACATGCGATTCATCGCCTAATCCACTGATACAAAAGCATTCGCTGGCGCTTTTTGGCGGATGAGGCGAACATGCCCGCTGTTTCGATTTTCAATGGAGTGACCGTGCCCCACGAGCAGCCCCAGGCCCCGGCCAACCTGACCCCGCCCGCCCAATTGCCCTGGCTGCGCCGCCTGGCCGCGCGCCTGCTTGGCCGTGGCCTAAGCCGTCTGCAGGCGCAGCACCGCGATTCGTGGTTCCTTGGTCATGCCATCGGCCAGCGCAACGGCCATGCCGACGGTTTGCGTGACGGGTACGAACGTGGGCGCTCGGACGGCTACGAAGCAGGGCGTCAGGTCCTGGTGATTCGTGATACGCGCCCGGACACCGCCGCAGTGCCTGGCCAGGACGACAAGCTGTTCGACGACTGGCGCCTGCCGCTGAGTGCCGAGCTGAAGAAGCGCTTCAAGGCCGACGTCGCCCAACGTCTGTCGGCCGAGGCACAGCCCAGCGCCGCGCAGTGGAAGCTGATCCTCAGCGACACGCCGTCGACCTGCGTGGTCGCTGGTGCCGGCGCCGGCAAGTCGACCTCGCTGGTGCTGCGCATCCTGTTGCTGCGCCACTACCTGGGCTTCGAGCTCGATGCCATGACCGTGGTGACCTTCACCCGCGAGTCACGCAAGGACTTCATCCAGCGCCTGCTGCAGGTGTTCGCGTTGTGGCAGGTCCCGTTGTCGCCGGCACAGGGCCGTGAGCTGGTACGCACCTTCCATTCGCGCATCCTGCCGCTGGTTCGCAGCCTGCCGGGTTTCGCTCAGGTGCGTGCCTTCGAAACCCTCGGCAACGAGATGCCTGCGGGCTTTGAAGCGAATGCCGACAGCAACCCCTTCGACCTGCGCCTGAATGACGCCCAGCGTCAGCAGTTGAACCTGGCCTACCGGGACCTGCTGGCAGAGAGCCCGCGTTTCGCCGCCTTGATCGGCCAGCTGCGGCAGGAGGCGCTGTTGCTCAAGCCACTG
Organism: Pseudomonas sichuanensis; assembly: GCF_024749065.1. Taxonomy (NCBI): domain Bacteria; kingdom Pseudomonadati; phylum Pseudomonadota; class Gammaproteobacteria; order Pseudomonadales; family Pseudomonadaceae; genus Pseudomonas; species Pseudomonas sichuanensis. Next base: position 2,714,267 of record NZ_CP087185.1, read on the forward strand.
GACCCGGATCACCCGGATGTACAGAAGCGTGTGCAGGTCACCCAGCTGGCCGCGCAGCGCGACGAAGAACTGTGCGACGTGATCGAGGACCTGTGGTTCGCGGCGGGTGCCTGGCCGATCAAAGGCATCGAGCCGTGCCGCGACACGGTGCAGATCCGTGGCAGCCGTTTCCATGTGCACGGTCGCCTCGAGGGGCTGGATGCCTGGGTGGTACTGGGCTTTGACCCCAACGAGAGCGCCCAGTACCAGCGCCCTGGAGCAAAGCTTGCGGTGCGCGCGGAATGGGCGGTCAAGCGCACGCTGTTCCAGGCGTTCAGCGACAAACCGGTGATCTGGCTGGACAACTACGCCTCGGCCAGGCGCCTGGCGGCCTCGCTGGCAGGGGATGCCGTGGCCGGGCCCGGCTTCGAATACAAGGTCAAGGGTGAACTGGCCCCGGCGCCGCTGCTCGACGCCTTTGTCACCGCGGCCAGTTTCATCGAAAACCTGGGCCTCGACGTGAATGCCGCAGTGGCCGCCATGAGCTTCCCGCCGGGTGACAGCGATGGGCCGTTCTTCGAGGCGCTGGCCCTGTACTGGAAAGCTTTTGAAGCCCACCTGATGGCCCAGTCACCGCCGGTGATGACCTACAACCGCATGTTCGCCCTGTTCGGCGAGAACAACCCGGAAAACCTGCAACTGTTGCCCGACCCCTTGTTGCGTCCGCTGGCACACCTGATGATCGACGAGTTCCAGGACGTCTCACCGCAGATCGTCAGCTGGCTGCGCGCCTGCCTTGGGGAAATCCGCCGACGTGGGCCAGCGATGAACCATGGCCGGGTGGCGCAGCATTCGTCGTTGATGTGCGTGGGTGACGACTGGCAGTCGATCTACGGCTGGCGCGGCAGTTCGCCCAAGTACTTCATGGAGTTCACCAAGGTGTTCCCGTCACCCGCCAACACCCGGGTGATGCTGGTGGAAAACTACCGCAGCCAGCAGTCCATCATCGACGCCGCCGAGCATCTGGTAAAAGGGACGCCGACCATCAGCGGCAAGAAAGCCAAGGCCAGCGGGCAGGCGGCCGCACTGCCATTGGCACCTGTACGGGTGTTCGAGCGTGACGAGGCAGCGCTGGCGCAGACCTTGATCGAGCACTATGAACAGGGTGAAACAGTGATGATGTTGTTTCGAAAAAGTAGCGATAAGCTATTGATGGAACAGCATTTATTGCCAGTACTTAAAGCTGATTCTAGCTTGCCTTCCGGGCAGCGCCGGCTCAAGCAACTGACCTACCACAGCGCCAAAGGCCTGCAAGCCGACGCGGTGTTCATGCTCGGTGACTGCCAATACTTGACCAGCTCGCCGTACAAAAACCAGGTGTACCGCCTGGCCGGGCTGGGCAAACCGGGCGACGCTCAGGCGTTCGATACGGCGCAGCAGGAAGAAGTGCAGCGCCTGGCCTACGTGGCTGTCACGCGGGCCATCAGCCACTGCTACTGGCATGTGGAAAAGCCCAACGGCGAGGCTGTGAATCAGCCTCGCGCGTCGAGCCAGGTGCAGGGGCGGCAGGCCTTCTTCGAGGACCTGCGCGGTCAGTGAGGGGTCAGTTGCCTTTGTCCAGGGGGGTGGTCAGCTCGAGGTACAGGCCGTCCTCGTCGTTCTCCAAGCCCAGGGCCATGCGCTGCATGCCCGTTACATACTGGCCTTCGTCGATCGCCAGGCGCCTGGGCTGCTCTTGCGCATCGAGCGGGCTCTCGCCCAGGGCGCTGGTCAGCGCCTCGACCACTGGTTGCTCCAGAGTGCCTTGCAGGTCGCTGTTGTCCAAGCACGATTCGAGGTAATCCAAACCTGCGTCCCAGCGCTCTCGCAACCCATCGAAACGTGCCTGATACTGTGCGCGCAGCAGCCTGCGCCAACTGGAGTGGCGCGATACTGCCTGACGGCGACCTTGTAGGTCGGCGTCGCGCTCGCGGACGGTTTCTTCCACCCTGATGGACAAGGGGCCATCGATTTTCGCTATGTCGCGGTACAGCATTTTCGGCTGCAGCTCAGGGAAGTCGAGTTCCTTTGCCAGTTCGCTGCGCAAGGTCAGCCGGATCTCGATCAGGTCCAGGCCAATCCCGAGCTCATCCAGCAGCATGGCATCGGTGATGGTGTCGGAGCGATACAGTGCGGGCAGGGTCGGCGCCTTGCCGCGCTCGGCAGCTGGCTGTGCCTCCCAGTGACGTCGCTCAAGCAGGCCGGTGCGCCTGTTCTCCCGCGCGTTGCGGATGTCCATGGCCAGTTCGTTGACCTGGTCCCGTCGGTAGAGGCTACGGAAGAAGTCGAACAGTTTTGGGGGCGCATTCGGTTGGCCGTCGGCCCGGTCGTAGGCCATGACTTCGATCTGCAAGGTACCGAAGGCATCGGCGCCGGCATCGCCACAGGTGACCGGAAAGGTCCCGGCAACCTCATTCAGGCGCTCGCGCAGTTGCGTATCTTCGGCTGCACGCGCCAGCAGTTGCCAGATCTGTTCGGCAAGCGCCGAGGTGTTCTCCTGCGCAGCACGGGACATGCCCACCAGTTCGATGGCCTGGCGCAAGTCGGGGTATTGGTCATCGCCGAACAGGTTGTCCCAAGTTTCCTGCTCCTGCGCGCTGGCGGTTTCCCGCCAATTAACCTGTTGCGCGTCGGCCTGCTCCAGATCTGCCTCTGCCGCAACGCCAACCCTGGTCAAGCGCTCTCGCAACCGAGTGTTCAGCGGGTTGTAGTTGAGCAGCAGTTGTTGACCCTCCAGGTGGAAACGCAGGTTGCGCATGAAGTGCGTGCGCAGCAGCGCATCTGGATCGGGGACAGTCGCGATCCGGTTGTTGCTCAGGTTTACCTGGCGCAACACGCCGATTTCGTTTTCCATCAAGTTGTTCAGCCCGGTCGGCCAGGCGCTCAGTTCGCAGTGTTCCAGGTTCAGAGTCTGCAAGCTGATCATTCTCGACAGGTCAGGGCTGAGCCGCAGCGGATTGCCACCCAGGTTCAGCTCGCGCAACCGCCGTATGTCAGCGAAGAGGGGGGCCCTCGCGGCATCCAGGGTGATGTCGTTGCGGTAAAGGTCCAGTTTGGAGAGCTTCGGCAGCTTGGCCAATGCCAGCAGATCCGCGACGCTCAGGGTCAGCTCGTTGCGCCTTAGCGAAAGCGCTTCGAGCTCGGTGAGCTCTGGCAACACCTCTCGCGCGGAGCCTGGCAGTTCCAATAGCAGGCAGCCTTCAACATGCAGCTCGCGAAGCTTCGGGGCATGTTGCAGGGCCTCGAATAGAGACGAGGCTTGCAGGTTTGGACTGCTTTGGATATGCAACCGCTCGAGCGAGGGGAACGACTGTAGTAAGTCTCGGGGAATATTGGCGAGGTTGACGTTGTCCAGGCTGAACGTGGTGATATGGTCAAAGCGAGCGGACATGGCGGGCAGCTCGATGATAGCGGCGTCCAGGTTGGCCAGCTCGAGCGTATTGCCATCGAGGCGATGCCAGCAACGAATCAGTTCGTGGGCTATTTGCTGGGTATTTCGCTGCCCGTTTTCAGCAGTTTGCTCCACCCATTGCGCCAGTTGCGTGCGCAGCGTGGTGATTTCCTGAGCCATGGCTTTTATCTGGCTGGGGACGTCCCCTCGGCTGCGCAGGGTGGCCAGCAGCTCGCCCATTTGCCTATCGTTCAGCGCCGGAAAAAGCCCTTTGAGTTCGTTTTTCAGCTTGGAGCCCGAGCCCCACGGGCTCAGCGGGTAACCCAGGCGTCCGTCGCTCAGGCGCATGGGCGGGCGGAAATTCGCCCGGATGGCCTGCTGGCCAAGCAATCGCGACATGCCGGAGCGGTCGGCCAGCGCAGCTTTGAGCACCTGCTTGGCGGTCCACTCGGGATGCTGGGTCAGCAGGCTTTTGCGGATTAGCCTGCTATCGGCATTCTCCAGAGTTGGCCGATGGAGGCCCAGCAGCGCACGGTCCATGCGTACGCGCGCCTGCAGGCCGCGTGCCTGTTCAGCGACTCGCAGCGGCACTCGTTCGGCGAGCAAGCGGGCGCGTTCTGTGCTGCGGGTTGCACCGACGATATCCTCGAGGGTGTTCTGCGGCAGCGTTGGGAATTGCTTGCCCAATACCTGGGCTGCCGGGCTCAGTGGCGAACGCAGGCCAAGGTAGAGGCTGTCGAACAGATGTTGACGCTGGGCAAGGAGGTGATCGGCCAACAGGTCCTGTAGCGCCTGCTGGCGTTGCCCGGCTGTCGTGCCCTCGGGCAGCAGCCTGGCAAGGCTGGCCTCGTCGAGGTGGTCGAGGACAATGCGCGCCAGGTCGCCCCTGTCCAGATCGGAGCGGGTCAACGGAATTTCCCGGTCACCCAACCGGTCACGCCCATATCGGGTGACGTTGCCCCAGGGTTCGGGGCCATCGTACACCTTGATCAGAACGTCTTCGGGCCAACCAGCCAGGCTGCTGAGGGCGGATGCGGCAAAGCTCTTGTAGGCGGCCAGTGGCCGGCCATCCCGAGTGCGGGCGATGATGTCGTCGGCCTCAAAATCCTTGCTCAGGCGCAGCAAGGCATCTTCAAGGAGTGTCGGTAGCGGCTCACCGTCGGCGAGCACGGACTCCAGTGTTCCACGGTCGAGGCCTGTACAGTCGAGCACGGCGAGCAGGTCGGCGTCGCTCAACAGGTCGGTGGAGGGCCCCAGGCGACGCAGCAATTTCGGCGTTGGCCAGTCCGTAACGCGCTCGTGCGCCAGGCGCCAGGCACCCTTGCCATTGCCGTGCAGGGCTGGCCGGTAGGCGGTCGGGTCTTGCGGGTGGAGCAATTCCCAATGCCCATTCGTGTTCTTTTGCACTTCGAAGGTTTCACCGTCGAGACGGACGAAGTCCTGGTCGTCGAGCTTGTACAAGCCTTGATCGTTCGGCTTCAGTTCGGCAGGTATCACCACCTGGCTACGGTAGGCGGTCAGTTGCGGGTGCCACAACTTCTCCTTGCCCTCGATAGTGATTGTTTCCAGCCAGTCGACGAAGCCGGAGGATTTGATCAGCTTGGCGGCGGTTCCGATCACCACGGCGCTGGCCGCGGTGAGGGCCAATGACTCGACCTGTGCCACTGCCTCGGCGTAGTCGCCCTCTTGCCAGGCCTCGAAGGCATGAAAGATGTTCCCCATCAGCTGTACGGCAAACACACCCAGCATGACGACATCGAGCCCCGGCACGAACAGGGCGGCGACATTGAGCACGTTCATCCCAAGTTCTTCCCACGAATCCAGGAGCGCCTGGCGGGCCTTGGCGTCGGCATCGGCGGTGGGTACCGCGATTGCCCGGGCATTGTCCTTGAGAGCGAGAACATGAGCGTCGTACAGATTGTCCCAGTACGGGGCGGTGATTTGCCGCTCGCGAATACCCAAGTCCGGTGGGTTCACGGGGCGAATGCCGGTAGGCAAGCGTCCCGGCGGCGGCGAAACCACGACGGCAGTTTTGAGCAACGCCTTGTCGAGCTCAACGCCCATTTTGGGGCGATCACCTTGCCCTATGTGTTCCAGAAACCGCTGGCGATAGTCGTTGTTGCGCAGACGATCGATCAAGTGGTTGGTCAGTTTCTCCAGGCTGGTGAACTCCTGGAGCGGGCAGTCATCGTCGAAAGGCAGGTAGGCGATCACGTTCTGATCGGTCGAGGTGGCCGGCCCGAGCAGCATTGCGTCGTTGACCTGCATCCCGAGCACCTTGAGGCTACGTACGGTGATGGGATGCCTGCCATAGCGGGGCGTCGCGCCTTCGGTACAGAAGTAGCGCAGCGCCTCGTAGCCCAACTGCGTGACGCGGTTGCGGATGAGCGCGATCAGTGCCTGTACGGTCAGCTCGGCGCGCTGTGCGTTGACCCATGCTGCTCGCACCTGCCCCTTGCGCGTGCCGTCGAACACGCTCTCCAGATGCGTCTGGTAGCGCTTGCCCAGGTCTAGCTTGCGGCAGCGCGTGACGAAACTGATGACGCTCAGGCCGGGTACGCTGGCAGGGTCGCGGGGGCTGACTTGCAAGGTACTGAACGGGCCGACTTCGCTCATGCCTTCGAAATTGTGCATGGCTGCTTCGAGCAGGCTGCGCGTGACCGGGGTGCCGACTGGTTCGGCGATCCACTGCGGTTGGTAGGCGCCTCCTGGCAGACCCAGCTCTTCCAATCCCGGCACGTTCTCCAGGTCGCCTGTGCGAACCATCTCGAATGGCTGGTAGCAATACTGCGCCTCGGTCAGCGGCACATTGATGTGCAGCGCATTCTTGAGCAGGGGTTCGCAGAACTGCGGCAATGTCTGCAGTTCGCTCAGCGCTTGCGCCAGGCGCTTACGACTGACGGTGCGCTGGCGGATGGCCTCGCGCAGTTGCAATTGATGGTCCGCTGATGCCGTGCTGAACCATGGGGTGGGTTGCCCGTTTTCCTGGATGTGCTCGTTGTGAGCGTGGCGCATCAGGCGGTTGATGTGCTTTGGGTGCAGTTGACGGGTCCAGTCCGGTATGCCGTTCAGGATTTGTTGCTGGTGGTAAGGGGTGGCTGGGGTTTCCATGTTCATTCCTGAAGTTTTTTTGGGGGTTCCATCCAACACCGCATGGCTGCAAGCCAGGCGGTACATAGTTCACACGGTCGGTATGTCGTTGTCGGGCAGATACGGTCGTTGGCGCGCACGTCACGGTCGTCAGCAGGCCAATCCTGAGCTTCGGTGTGCGCGAAGGTGGGCGTGGGGCACCCTGCGGTGCCGGAGGATCTGGCCCTGGGCATGGCCCCGGGCCCTGCCAGGGAGCGAAGTGATGGGGACGTCCGCCAATGCCAAGGATCATCTGCTCGATCTCGACGGTATCGAGGTTGCGGTGCGCATCTGGGGGCCGGAGGACGGTATCCCGGTATTGGCCGTGCATGGCTGGCTGGACAATGCCGCTTCGTTCGAGCGCCTGGCGCCGTTGCTCGACGGCTGCTTCGTGGTGGCGCCCGACCTGGTTGGGCATGGTCGCAGCGACCACCGTCGCGACGACAGCGGCTACTACCTGTGGGAGCACGCCGAAGACCTGCTGGCAGTGGTCGACAGCCTGGGGCTGTCGCGTTTCCATGTGCTGGCGCATGGCATGGGCACGGGGATCGCCTCGATTCTCGCGGCGCTGACCAGCGCCATCGCCAGCATGCAGTTTCTCGACGGCATGGGCGCACCGTTCACCGTGGCCGAAGGCGAGCGAGTCGAGCACATGGCGCGCGCCATGCGGCTCAAGCGTCTGCTGTTGCGCAGTCGCCAGCAGGGTTTTGCCGCCTCGCGGCCGCAGCTTTTCGACAACCTTGAGCAGGCCCTGGGGCAATGCCGCAGCAACTGGCAGGGGGGGCTTTGCGCGTCGGCCGCTCGGCTGATGGCGCAACGCGACCTGTTGCAGGTGGGTGACGGCTATTGTTGGCGCCACGATCCGCGCCTGGACCTGCCCGAGCCCATGCCGCTGACCGAGCGCGAGGCCTGCGAGCTTCTGCAGCAGATCCGTTGCCCGTTGTATCTGCTGTTGGGGCAGCAGGGCGCTTTCGCGGGCGATGGCTTCGACCGGCGCCGGGCGGCGCTGCCTGGGCAGGCGCGGGTGACCTGGCACCCAGGGGGGCACCACTTCCATCTGCAGGCGCCGGGCCAGGCGCTGGCGCAGCAGATCCTGCGCACCCTGGCGCGGCACGAAAAAGGCGGATTGCTGCGCTTGGTCAACGAATGAGTGCTGGCCCTGCTAAGGTGCACAGACGCCCTTTCATGGAGTGCCGCCATGTTGCCTTCGCGCATCCTGCATATCGACCACATCGTGCTGCGTGTCAGCGACCTGCCGCGCAGCCTGGCCTTCTATCGTGACGTGCTTGGCTGCCCGGTCAGTCGTGAGCGCGAGTCGCTGGGGATGATCCACCTGGCCGCCGGCAGCAGCATGATCGACCTGGTGGCGGTCGATGGCCCTCTGGGGCTCAAGGGCGGCCCGGCACCTGGCCGTCAAGGGCACAATCTGGACCACCTGTGCCTGCGGGTCGAACCTTTCGATGAACAGGCGCTCAGTGATTACCTGCAGGGGGCAGGGGTGCGCGTTGAAGCGGCCGAAAAACGTTATGGCGCCGAAGGCGAAGGGTTGTCGTTGTACTGTTTCGACCCCGACGGCAACCGGGTCGAGCTCAAGGGCCCGTGCGTGGCCGCGACGGCCTGAATGGCCCGGCGTTCAGCCGATTTCGCCCTCGCGCCACGCCGAGACCTGGCTTAGCATGCTCAGCTTCGCTGAACAGCCTGGCACCTGGACGATGACGGACATCACTCACACCCAACATTCGATCGACACGCCTGCGGGCACGCTGCATGCCGAAAGCTGGTTGCCTGCGACTGCGCAGGGCGTGCCTATCGTGCTGCTGCATGACTCGTTGGGCTGCGTAGCGCTCTGGCGCGATTTCCCCGCGCAGCTGGCGCAGGCCAGCGGGCACCGGGTGATCGCCTATGACCGCCTGGGCTTCGGGCGTTCCGCCGCGCACCCCGGTCAGTTGCGCCGGGGTTTCGTCGAGGCCGAGGCGCACGAGGGTTTTGCTGCGCTGCGCAGGCAACTGGCCATCGACGACTTCATCGTCTTCGGCCACAGCGTCGGCGGTGGCATGGCGGTCGGCTGCGCTGCGGCCTTCGCCGAGCATTGCCGGGGGCTGGTGACCGAATCGGCCCAGGCCTTCGTTGAGGCCCGTACCCTCGATGGTATCCGCGCCGCCGATCGCCAGTTCGCCGAACCAGGGCAGCTCGAACGCCTGGCGCGTTACCACGGCGACAAGGCCGAATGGGTGCTGCGTGCCTGGGTCGACAACTGGTTGTCGGCCGACTTCGCCGACTGGCACCTCGACGGCCTTCTCGCGCAGCTGCGTTGCCCGCTGCTCAGCCTGCACGGCGACAACGACGAGTTCGGTAGCCTGGCCCACCCTGAACGTTTTACACGCCTGGCAGGCGGCCCGAGCCGAATGCGGGTGCTGGCTGATTGCGGGCATGTGCCCCATCGCGAGCAGGCCGACCAGGTGCTCAAGGAAGTGCTGCGTTTTCTCGGCTGAACCTCGTCACCCAAGCGCAATGCTTATCCGTCTGCGTGGCCCGTTCAGCCACGCACCCTGCAGGCGAATGGATATCCCGGCAAAGCCGATTATGCTTTTGATTACCTTGCCGCGATCCGGGGCAACGCCCCGTCGTGCTTCGCCGCAACCTGTAAGCCCTATGGCCTGGGTGCGCGCGTTGCAACCTGTTGAGCAACCTGGCCTACCTGATCTTCACGGAGGCGACCCATGGCGGTCCTCGACAGCGCATCCACGGGCAGTAGCGCGCCCCAACGTGGCATCACCCGGGAAGAGCGCAAGGTCATCTTCGCCTCTTCGCTGGGCACCGTGTTCGAATGGTACGACTTCTACCTCTATGGCTCGCTGGCGGCGATCATTGCCAAGCACTTCTTTGCCGGGGTAAACGAAACCACTGCGTTCATCTTCGCCTTGCTGGCGTTCGCTGCCGGCTTTGCCGTGCGGCCGTTCGGCGCGATCGTATTCGGCCGGCTGGGTGACATGATCGGGCGCAAGCACACGTTCCTCATCACCATCGTGATCATGGGGCTGTCCACCGCGATCGTCGGTTTGCTGCCCAACTACGCCACCATCGGCGTGGCGGCGCCGGTCATCCTGATCACCCTGCGCCTGCTGCAGGGATTGGCGCTGGGCGGTGAGTACGGCGGCGCGGCCACCTATGTGGCGGAACATGCACCGAAAGGACGGCGCGGCTTCTTCACCGCGTGGATTCAGACCACCGCCACCCTCGGGCTGTTCCTGTCGCTGCTGGTGATCCTCAGCTGCCGCACACTCATGGGCAGCGAGGTGTTCGAGGACTGGGGCTGGCGAGTGCCGTTCCTGTTGTCGATCCTGCTGCTGGCGATTTCGGTGTATATCCGCCTGCAGCTCAACGAGTCACCGGTGTTCCTCAAGATCAAGGCCGAAGGCAAGGCGAGCAAGGCGCCGCTGACCGAGTCGTTCGCCCGTTGGGACAATCTCAAGGTGGTGATCATGTCGCTGCTCGGCGGTACCGCCGGGCAGGCGGTGGTGTGGTACACCGGGCAGTTCTACGCGCTGTTCTTCTTGCTGCAGATGCTCAAGATCGACCCGCAGACCGCCAACCTGCTGATCGCAGGGTCGCTGTTGATCGGCACGCCGTTCTTCATCCTGTTCGGCAGCCTGTCCGATCGCATCGGCCGCAAGCCGATCATCATGGCGGGCTGCATCCTGGCCGCATTGACTTACTTCCCGATCTTCAAAGGCCTGACCGAGTACGGCAATCCGGACGTGTTCGTCGCCCAGGAGCAGAACCCGGTGGTGGTGGTTGCCGACCCTGCGCAGTGTTCGTTCCAGTTCGACCCAGTGGGCAAGGCCCGTTTCACCAGCTCGTGCGACATCGCCAAGAGCCTGTTGGCCAAGCGCGCCATCCCCTACGAAAACCAGGCCGCCGAGCCCGGCAGCGTGGCTCAGGTGCGCATTGGCGAGCGGGTGTTGCCCAGCTTCGATGGCCGCAGCCTGGCGACGGCGGACTTCAAGGCGCAGAACGACGCCTTCACCGGCACCCTGGGCGCGGCGTTGAAAGAGGCCGGTTACCCGGAAAAAGCCGACCCTGCGAAGATCCACTACCCGATGGTGTTGCTGCTACTGACCATCCTGGTGATCTACGTGACCATGGTCTACGGGCCGATCGCCGCCTGGCTGGTGGAGCTGTTCCCGGCGCACATCCGCTACACCTCGATGTCGCTGCCGTACCACATCGGCAATGGCTGGTTCGGCGGCTTCCTGCCGACCGTGGCCTTCGCCATGGTGGCGGCCACCGGGGATATCTACTACGGGCTTTGGTACCCGATCGTGATTGCGGTGATGACGGCGGTGCTGGGCACCTTCTTCCTGCCGGAAACCAAGGGCCGGGATATCACCCACACGTGATGGGCCAACATCATCGCGGGGCAAGTCGCATCGGCGCACCGCCGCTCCCACGTTGCGGACTTCCCGCAAGTCCGGATAAAACGTGGGAGCGGCGGTGCGCCGATGCGACTTGCCCCGCGATGGCATCCACTCAGTCGAAATACCCGCGCAGGCTGTAGCGATAGCCGGTATCGACCTCGGCGTTGCCGGCGTGGCTGTAAGTCTTCTTCAATACGAACTCGAACGCCGGCTCGTACAGCCCATCGCGCACCAGCGCCCCCGCCAGCACCTCCACTTCATACAAGCCGTTGGCCAGCTCGATGATCGGTCGCCCTGGCTCCTGGTAGCGGGCCAGCAGGTCACCGAGGGTCTTGTTGGTGAAATGCTGCAGCACGCGCCAGGTGAACAGCATCAGTGCGCGGTTCTCCACCCGCAGCACATGGCCGCTACGGCGGTGCTTGAGGCGGCTGCCCGGTTCGAGCAGGGCCGGGGTGCCCTGGTCGAGGGTGAACAGGATGCGGTAAGGCAGGTTGTCGATACCGGCCAAAGGCAGGATCACGCCCTCGTGCACCGCCAGGTCGCCACTGTCTCCGGTGGTGAAGGCGCGCGCCAGGTCATCGGGCAGATCGTGTTCGTGCTTGAAGTGCTCCAGCAGTTGAATGTCGCCGAGCAGGAAATAGTCGACCAGGTCGTTGAGGACCTCGCTGAATTCATAGCGCATGGTTTTTCCTTGTTGTGGCTGCGCTGAGCGGGATCGAGCAATGTAGCGGAGCGAGCAAGGGCGACGCCACCGCGGCGTTGCCCGATAGCGTCGGGGTCAGTGACGTTGCGCGATCTGGATGAGGTTGCCGCAGGTATCGTCGAATACCGCCACAGTCACCGGCCCCACATCCGTGGGGGGCTGGGTGAACTGCACGCCAGCCTTGCACAGCCGGGTGTATTCGCTCTGGATATCGCGTACGCCGAACGAGGTGGCCGGGATTCCATCCTGCTTCAGCGCGGTCTTGTAGGCCTTGGCTGCCGGATGGGCATCGGGTTCGAGCAGCAGCTCGACACCGTTGGGGTCGTTGGGGGAGGTGAGGGTGATCCAGCGATGCTTGCCCATGGGGACATCGTGTTTGGGCTCGAAGCCGAGCACGTAGTGGTAGAACGACAAGGCCTTGGCCTGGTCGTCGACGAGGATGCTGGTGACCACGATCTTCATAGGCGCACACCGATGTGGGTGGGTGTTACAGCAAGTAAAGACGGTCGCTGCGCTTTGACCAGCGTGGGCCGTAAAGTCCTTACCCGGCCTTGCGCAAAGTCAGGTTGATGCGCCGCTCCCCCAGTCGAGGATGCACGCCGGGCTTGATCGGCAGCACGCCGTGAAAGCGCAGGCGGTCCTCGCCGCCCCAGACCAGCACATCACCATGCTTCAGCGCGATTCGCTGTGCGCGGTCGGCGCGTTGCAGCCCGCCGAACAGGAATACCGCGGGCAACCCCAGTGAAATCGACACGATCGGTTGGCCGAAGTCGCGCTCGTCGCGGTCCTGGTGCAGGCTCAGCCGGGTGCCGGGCAGGTAGTGGTTGATCAGGCAGGCGTCCGGCACGAAGCCGTCGAACCCGGCCAGCGCGGCAGCGCGCCCGGCCAGTGCCAGCAATACCGCTGGCAGGGCCGGCCAGGGCTGGCCGCTTAAGGGATCGAGCGGGCTGTAGCGGTAGCCGCGCTCATCACTGACCCAGCCCAGCGCCCCGCAGTTGCTCAGCGCCACCGCCATGCGCTGGCCGCCGGGGGTGTGCATGTGGCGCCAGGGTGCGGCGCGCAGCACCGGGCGCAAGGCATCGAGCAGGGCTTCGACCTCGCCCAGGGCGAAGTCGGGCAGCAGCACGGTATGGCTGGCCAGGCGTTGTGGCTGGGAGCCGAACAGGTCGAGGTCGGACTGGATCATCAGGTGGCGGCCGAGCAGGCAGGACAGGCGGCCAGTGTAGCGCTGTTGCCAGGTGAGGGAAAAAGGAACCGCGGCGCCAGGGAGAGCGGACACCGCAGTTCAAAGGGGGAGCGGGTCAGTGCTGGGTGACGGTGGCCATGTTGGTGTTGCCGTACTGGGTGATGCTGGCGGTCTGGCTGGCACCGGCTTGGTCGACGAAGGCCTGGTTGCCGTTGCCGCCCTGGGTCACGTAGGCGACGTTGACGCCGTCGGTCTGTTTGATGGTGGCCTGGTTGCCGCTGCCGTACAGCTGGTAGGTGTAGCTCTGGTTACCGCTGCCGGACTGGTCGATGTTGACGATGCCACCGTTGCCGGCGGAAATGCCTTCGGCGTAGTTGGCGGTACCGCGCTGGTCGGCAATCAGCAGGTTGTCGCTGCCGTTCTGCTCGAAATACAGCTCGTTGTTGGTATCGGCCTGTTTGGTCTCCATGGTGTTGCGGTTGCCGTTCTGGCTCAGCTTGGCGAACTGGCCGGTGTCCTTCTGGTTGAGGTTGACGCTGTTCTGATTGCCCACCTGGCGAATCTCGGCGCGCTGGTCGTTGCCGAACTGCCCACCGGATTTCTCGCCCTTCCAGTTGCTGGCCAGGATCTTGTTGCCGTTGCCCTGGGTGGTGATGGTCAGGCTGTGGTTGTCACCGGTCTGGTAGGTGAAGTGCAGGTTGTTGTTGCCGGTCTGCGTGATGCTGGTCACCGACTGGTTGGTCTCGAACTGGTCCGACCAGCTGGCGTTGGCGCGGCCGTTCTGGCTCAGGGTGGCACTGTTGCCCTCGCCGAAACTCTGGTCGATGTAGCCTTCGTTGAGCTGGCCGGTCTGGTAGACGCTGGCCTGGCTGGCGGTCTGGTTGTCCTGCCACACCTCCACGGAATGGCCGGTGCCGTACTGGTCGATGCCGATGGTGCCGCCGAAGCCGTTGCGCTGGTCACCGTAGGCCCAGTTTTCCCGGCCCTGCTGGTAGATGGCGATGTCGCCGTCCTGGTGGGTGAGGTGCTCGGCGGCGGCCTGGTTGTCGTTGCCGCTCTGGTTGATCAGGCTGCGGTTGTTGCTGCCGCCGAACAGTTGCTCGATGGTGGCGTCGTTGCGCTGCCCCGATTGCTGGGTGGTGGCCTGGCTGCCGAGTTGGGTGTCCTGCCAGATCACCGAGCGGTTGCCGGTGCCTTCCTGCATCTGCAGAGCCTGGTTGTTCTCGCCCACTGACTGGCTGGCGAAGGCGTCGTTGAGGGTGCCGCCGGACATCTGGGTGATCTGGCTGCCGTTTTCGAACAGCTGCTCGGCGTAGCCGGCGTTGAGCGAGCCGGTGGCGATCTGCTGGATATCGCTGGTGCTGTTGTCCTGCACGGCCATGTGGTTGTGGTCGCGGCCGGTCTGGCTCTGGCTGGCCGAGGCGTACGAGGCCTGGGTCTGTTTCACTTCGGCGATGTTCTTGTTGCCTTGCTGGGACTGGGTGGAAGTGCTGTCGTCGGCCATGACCTGGCCGGCCAGCGCCAGGACAATGGCGGCGCTCAGGGGGGCGAGCTTGTACATGGTGAAGCCTCCTGCGGTTTCGATGGCGTTAACGGTATTGGGTGATGTGCACTTGCTGGCCATTGCCGGCCTGGGTCACGGCGCTGGTCAGCCCCGTGCCGCTCTGCTCGATGGTGGCGGTGTTGTGGTTGCCGATCTGCTCGATGGCGGCCGTGTTGCCGCTGCCGTTCTGGCGGATCGACGCGTTGTTGCCGTAGCCCTGTTGGTTGATCGAGGCCATCAGGTCACTGCCTTGCTGCAGGATGTACGCCTCCTGCGCGCCCCCGGCCTGGACGATCTGGCCCAGCAGGGCCACACCGTTCTGGTCGAGGGCGGCACGGTTGCCGTTGCCCTGCTGCTCGATCACCGCCACCTGGCCGGCAGCGCTGGGCAGCAGCCGCAGCACCAGCGGCTCGCCCAGGTCGTTGCCGGCCGCGAGGTCGGCGTTGTCCATCAGATCGTCGGCCCAGGCCTGGCCACTCAGGGCCAGGCACAGCAGCAGCGGGGACAGGCGTTTCATGGCGCGCTCCTTTGGCTTACTGCACCACCACGTTGACGGTGCGCGTGGTGCCCTGGCTGCTGGTCACGGTTGCCGTAGGCGCCGCCGTCGGTACCGCCGTGGTGCTGTTGCTGACGGCCAGGCGCCAGCGGCCGGTGACCGGCACGGTGGTGGTACCCAGGGTCTGCACGCCGGTGGTGGTGGTCACCCGTACGGTGATGGTGTTGCCGGTGGTCACCGATGAGGTGCCGCTGATGTCCCAGTTGTAGCGGTTGTTGGAGCGGGCCGTGACCGTTGCCGCGGTGACCGCGAAGGTCTCCTGGGGTGGCCGTGGCGACACCTGCACGGTGACCGTGCCAGGGGTGGACAGGGCGCCGATCGAGTCACGCGCGATGTAGGTGAAGGTGGTGCTGAACGCTGCGGTGACCGTGGCCGGGGGCGTGTAGGTGATGGTGCTGCCGTTGGTGCTCACCGTGCCGCGCCCGGCCGGGATCGGCTGGGTGACGCTGGCGATGGTCAGCGGCAGGTTGCCCTCCGGGTCGGTGTCATTGGCCAGGGCGTCGATGGTCAGGGGAACGCCCAGGGTGGCGACACTGTCGGCCACTGCCGTGGGTGCCCGGTTGGGCGCGACGTTGACGGTTACCGTGGCCGGGTCCGACTTCAGCCCCTTGGCATCCATGGCGCGGTAGCTGAAGGTCGCCACCAGCGGGCTGGTGGCGCCGGCCGGTGGTGTGTAGGTAACGGAAGTGGTGCCGTTCATCACCACGCCGCCCAGGCCGGTGCCGGGTTGGGTGAGGTCGCTGATGGTCAATGGCAGGTTGCCGTCCGGGTCGCTGTCGTTGGCCAGCAGGTTGAGGGTGACCGGGACGCCGACACTGGTGCTGCCGCTGTCGGCCTGGGCCAGCGGCGGCTGGTTGCCGGCCGAGATCGGCGCGTTGCCGACCACCACCACCGGCTCGACGTCGCTGCCGCCATGGGCGGACTTGACGGTGATGCTGGCGGGTGGCTGGTTCAGATCGTTGACCGTCAGGCTTTGCAGCACGCCGGCCTTGGACATGCGCCCGTAGCCCTGCACCACCAGGTCTGGCACTGCCACCTCGTCGCTGGAGCGGGCCTCGACCAGCAGGCGCTTGGTGACCCAGTCGTAGCGGGCGTTGGTGACCCGTACCACGTCGCTGAGCTTGCTCGACACGGCGGTGGGTTTGGTGGTGCCGCCGCTGCTGCTGGCGGTGACCACCACCACCGGCGGTGGCGCGGCCTGGCTCAACTGCTGGCTGAAGAACAGCCCGTTGTTGTCTGGCAGCAGGTTGAACTGGCAGGGCGAGGGTGGCGAGCCGACCAGCGCCAGGCCATTGCGCATGCATACGCTGGCGGTGTTCGGGGCCTTGGCGAAGACTTCGACGCGGGTGCCGACGCCGCTACGTGAATAGGTGGCGCGCTCGAGGGTGACCGGGGTCTGGGCGCGTTGGTCGAGGACCTTGCCGGAGACCGTGAAGACGTTGGTCTGGATCGTGCCCGCCGGGCCTTGGATGCGCACGAAGTTGGTGTTGTTCGGGCTGCCGGTCACCGCTTCGGTGGTGTTGGGGTCGCCGACGAAGGTTTCGGTGGCGCCGGTGTCCGGATTGACTTCGGTGTACGGGCCGCCGACACCGCGCAGGAACGGGCCGATGTTGCCGTTTAGCGCACCACTGAAGTTGCCTGGGGCACCGATGCCGATGTCGCGGGTGATGTTGACCGCGCGGCGGCCCACCTGGTTGGCGGCGACGGTGACGGTTTCCACGCCATAGGGGTGGGTGATGGTGTAGGTGCCTGCGGTGGGTATCGAGGCGCGGATGCGGATGCGGGCGAAGCTCTGCTGGTCGCCGTCGACCGGGTTTTCGGCGGCGAAGGCCGCCTCCACGCCGGCCACATAGACTTCCAGCTCGTAGCCACTGTTGCCTACTGCAGGGATCGAGGTCTCGGCGAGGAACCAGAACATCTCGGGCGGCCAGTTGTCGGGGAACACCAGCGGCAAGGTGTCGTCATAGACCCCAGGCTCCGGCAGCAGGGTGCACATGTAGGCCGGGGCGCCTGGCGCACCGGGGAAGCGGGTACTGGTGGCACGCGACTGGCACAGCTCCAGCGACAGGTTGGTGGCGTCCTTGTACCACATGGGGTAGCCCCCGGTGGCGAAGGTGTAGGGGCCCGGGTCGACCTCGGTCAGCACGGCCCAGGCCGCGCTGCTCACGCTGAGGCTGAAACCGGCGGCGCACAGCGCCCGGCGTGACCAAGTATTCATGCTGCCTCCTGGAAGTCTGTTCATGGCACCAGCACCACGGGTTCGCTGTCGCTGCCGCCATGGCTACTGCTGACTTGCACCGTGGCCGGTGGTATCGGCGTCAGCCCGGTGGTCAGGGATTTCACCGCGCCGCTGCCGCTGAGGTTGCCGATCAGCGCGCCGTTGCCGGTATGCGCGGTCAGGGCTGGAGGGCTGGTCTCGTCGCTGCTGCTGGCCACCAGGGTCAGCTGGCCGCTGCCCAGGCTGTATTCGGCGCGGCTGATCACCACCAGGTCGGTCAAGGGCATCGGCGTGGTGGTCGGGGTGCTGGTGGCGATAGCCAGGCTGTTGTCGGCGGTGACCTGCAGGGTCACTGGCAGGGTGGGGTTGAGCACGGACTGGGCATACCAGCTGCCGGTGCCGTTGGCTTCGCCCAAGGCCAGTGCCGGGGTCTGGCTGCTGAGGGTGACGGTGGCCGGCGCCGGCGGCGCCATGACGAACACATCCTGCTGGGCGCGCAGGTTGCCGTTTTCGGTATGCCGGGAGTAGGTGCTGCGCTGCGGGATCAGCGGGGTTGGCCGGTTGACCTCGGACAGCTTGCCGGACACGCTGAAGACCGTGGTGCGCAGGTCGATGCCGTTGGGGCCTTCGATGCGCACGAAGTTGGTGTTGAAGGGGCTGCCAGTGACCGGCTCGTCCAGGTTGGGGTCGCCGATGAAGCGTTCGTTGCCTTCGGTATACGGGCCGTTGACGCTACGCAGGAACGGCCCGACATCGCCCTTGAGTGCGCCACTGAAGTCGCCCGCACCGGCGATACCGATGTCGCGGGTCATGTTGATTGCCCGGCGCCCGCCAGCCGGCACGTCGAACACTTCGACGCCATAGGGGTGGGTGACGGTATAGGTGCCTGCCACCGGGACATCGACGCGAATGCGCACCCGGGCGAAGCTGACCTGGTCGCCGGCGATCGGCTCTTCGGCGGCGAATGCCGCTTCGATGGCCGTGCCAAAGCTCAGGTCGATACCGCGGGCGGCGTCGACGATCGCGGCATCGGCGGTGAACCAGAAGGCTTCGTCGGGGAAATTGGTGGGGAACACTATGGGTTGGGTGTCATCGAACACGCCGGGGGTGGGCAACAGCGTGCACATGTAGGCTGGCGCGCCGGGCGCACCGGCAACCCGAGAACTCACGGCCTTGGTCAGGCACAGGTCGAGGGTGCGGCCATGGCTGTCCTGATACCAGGCTGGGAAGCCGCTTGCGGGCGCGGGTGGGTAGGGACCGGGGTCGACCGCATACAACGCAGCCTGGGCCGGTAGCTGGAGCAGGCCGGCGACGATCGCGATGGCCAGCGGACGGGGTGTCGGTCGGTGCATGAGTCGATTCCTCCTGCAAACGGGCCCATGGGTTGGGGCGTCTGGGGAGGAGTCGGCAAGTGTTGTGCCAGGTTGATCGAGATGCTCTGCAAGCCTTTAACGGCAGGGCCTGCAGCCTGTATGGCCATCAACATGCTGGGAAACTCGGGTGGGCAGCTGGCCCCAGCTTTGGGGAATCGGGGCGTGCACTGGCGATGCTTCACAGGTCTTCAGACATGCACCAAGGCGGGCGCCGCCTCTTTCACAGGACTACATCGCCCGAAACAGATGTGGGAGCTGGCTTGCCAGCGATGCGCCGCGCGGGCGGCGCTCGATCTTGAGGGCGCTGCAAGAGTGTCGCCATGCACCTGGTGGCCCACATCTGATCCCAGGGCGGGCGCTGGGCGCCACACTGTTGGCCCTGAAAATTAGTATTCGGTGATGACCACTAAGTGCTTGTCGGGATATCGCTTGATGGCTGCCAAGTGCTCGCAGGTATTTTTGCAGCGCCTATGAAATCGAGCGCCGCCCGCGCGGCGCATCGCTGGCAAGCCAGCTCCCACATTTGTTTCGGGCCAGTTACTTCTGTGGCTTCATCGCTGTCCGCCTTGTTGGCATGGCGCTACATCGAGGTGGGCGCTGTTACTGCGCCTTTCAGCGCTCGCGCATGAAGAACCCGGCCACGTACTTGCGGAAGGTCTCCAGGCTCTTGAAGTCGGCGTAGCGCTTGAAATGCTCGGTGTCCGGCTCCGGGCCGACCGGCTGCTCCAGCAACGACACCGACAACACACGGTCATGGTCCGAGGTGAGCACCAGTTCATCCATTACCTGGCCGCCGATTACCGGGCGACGCATCAGCACCTTCACGCCTTTGCCGGCCATCCAGTCGATCAGCGACACCAGCGCCTTGAGCGGTTCGCGCTCCTCGTCGCGGTACACCGGGAACAGCTGTGCGCGCGACAGCACCGGCACGCTGGCCACGTGGATCATTTCGTAGAAGTGGCTGCCGGCAGTGGCCGGCGAATACAGCGCCAGGGCCAGCAGTGGGCCGCTGGTGCGGTTGCCACCCCAGTACTGATGGTGGCCCTGGAAGTCGAAGCCGTCCTCGCTGCGCGCATTGATCACCTTGCGCCCCTTGATCTGCTCCACGCAGTCGAGCAGCAGGCCATGGCGGCGGTGGTTGCCGAACACCGTGGCTTCGCGCAGGCGGGCTTTGAGCATCATCATGTGCTTCATGTCCAGCCGCGTTTCCAGGTAGTTGCTGGCCGGCACCCGCTCCAGCAACGGGTAGCGAGCGGCCACGCCACGCAGCTCGGCGAACTGGGCGGTGAGGTCCTTCTTCAGGTGGGTGGCGTAGACGTTCAGGCCGCTGGCCTCGATCCAGGTCAGCAGCAGCGACAGCAGGCGCTGCTGTTCACGGCGCTCGCCGGGTGTGCGCGGGCTGGCTTGGCTCGCTTCGCGCTCATCGGCACGGCGGTAGTCGCCGATCAGCCGCAGGGGCGTATCCGGGGCCAACCAGGCGGCAGGTTGGTTGGCTTCCTCGCTACGCTCGGCGGCTTCGCGTTCATCCTTGCTGAACGGGCAGCCGGGGGCGTGCTCGGGGGTGTCGGGGTTGTTGCGCAGGAACAGCGTGCCGGTGCTGCCGTTCAACGAGATGTTGAGCACCGGCAAGGCATCCTTGCGGCAGTCGCAGGCCAGCCACTGGTTGGCGCCGCGCACTTTCATCAGCCACTGGTTGGCCTGCAGCAGTCGGGGGCCGGCGAGGGTGCCGTTGACGAAGCCGACCAGCAGCTCTTCTTCGGCGGCGGTCAGGCTGCGCACTTGCGCGGCGGATTTTTCGATGATTCGCATTGAGGGGCAGCTCCAAGCTACGAGCTGCAAGCTTCAAGCAAAGCCGCGTGGGATTCAACTTGAAGCGTGCAGCTTGAGGCTTGCAGCTCAATTGCCGCCGAACATTTTCGCCGCGCGGGCGCGGATTTCCTCGACGCTCAGGTCTTCCTTGTGGGTAGAGATGAACCACATGTTGTTGAACGGATCCTTCAAGGTGCCGCTGCGGTCGCCGTAAAACTGGTCCTTCACCTCGCTCAACTGCTGGGCGCCAGCGGCGATCGCCTGGGCGAAGACCTTGTCGCAGTCCTCGACGTACAGGTGCAGGCCGACGGCGGGATGCTCGATGGTCTGGCTCGGCTTGAGGGTGTTCGGCATGTCGCAGGGGTCGCCGAGCATCAGCGAGGAATCGCCGATTTTCAGTTCGGCATGGCCGACGCGGCCCTGGGGGTCTTCAAGGCGGAACATCTCGACCGCGCCGAAGGCCTTCTTGTAGAACTCGATGGCCTTGGCGGCGTCCTTGATGCCGAGGTAGGGGGTGATGCTGTGCTGGCCTTCGGGGATGGGCTTGACTGCCATTTGCGTACTCTCCTTTCACCTGGGTGGGCCATGTGCGCGTTGCGCCACGGTGGTGACTTAGAGTCGTACAGGCGGGCAGGAAATCGACCTGAGGTTTAGATCGATTGCCTATAAAAAACGCGCCGCCCCCGCGTTATGCAAACGCGGGGGCGGGGCGTCGATCAGAAGATGTAGTCGGTGGTGAGGAAACTCGACTGCCGATTGCGGATGATCTCGCTGATCAGTTCCTTGTTCGCCTCCTGGAACCGGGTCGCCACCAGCGTGCGGATGGAGAACACCCGCAGCGCGTCATGCACCGACAGCGTGCCCTCGGCGCTGTTCTTGCGGCCATTGAACGGGTAGGTGTCCGGCCCGCGCTGGCACTGGGCATTGATATTGATGCGGCCAACCTGGTTGGCGAAGGTGTCGACCAGCGCGCCGATGGTGGCGGGGTCGTTGCCGAACAGGCTCAGTTGCTGGCCGTAGTCCGAATCGAGCACGTAGTCGATCACGGTCTGCAGGTCACGATAGGGCACCACCGGCACCAGCGGGCCGAACTGCTCCTCGTGGTAGACACGCATGTCCTGGCTGACCGGGTAGAGCAGGGCGGGGTAGAAGAACGAACCACGGCTGAGGCCACCGCCTTCATTGAGCACCCGCGCGCCTTTGCCGGTGGCATCGGCCACCAGGCCGTCGAGGTAGTCGAGCTTGCCCGGCTCGGGCAGTGGCGTCAGCGCCACGCCCGGCTCCCAGGGCATGCCGGGCTTGAGCGCGGCGAGCTTGCGCTGGAACTTGTCGAGGAACGGCTCGACCACGTCTTCATGAACGAACAGGATCTTCAGCGCGGTGCAGCGCTGGCCGTTGAACGACAGCGCGCCGGTGACCGCCTCTTCGACGGCATTGTCCAGATCGACCTGGGGCAGCACGATGCCGGGGTTCTTGGCATCCAGGCCCAGCGCTGCGCGCAGGCGGTGCGGGCGTGGGTGCAGCTTTTTCAGGTCGGCGGCAGCCTTGTGGGTGCCGATGAAGGCGAATACGTCGATCTTGCCGCTGGCCATCAGGGCGCTGACGGTTTCGCGGCCACGGCCATAGATAACGTTGATCACCCCGGCCGGGAAGCTGTCGCGGAAGGCTTCGAGCAGCGGGCGGATCAGCAGCACGCCGAACTTGGCTGGCTTGAACACCACGGTGTTGCCCATGATCAATGCCGGGATGAGGGTGGTGAAGGTTTCGTTGAGCGGGTAGTTGTAGGGGCCCATGCACAGCGCCACGCCCAATGGCGCGCGGCGGATCTGGCCGAGGGTGCCTTGTTCCAGCTCGAAGCGGCTGGAGCGGCGGTCGAGGTCTTTCAGGGCGTTGATGGTGTCGACGATGTAGTCGCAGGTGCGGTCGAACTCTTTCTCGGAGTCCTTGAGGTTCTTGCCGATCTCCCACATCAGCAGCTTGACCACTGCCGTGCGCTGTTCGCGCATGCGCGCCAGGAAGGTTTCGACATGCTGGATGCGCTCGGCCACGCGCATCGTCGGCCAGGCGCCGCGGCCCTTGTCATAGGCCTGGACCGCGGCGTCCAGTGCCGTGAGGGCGGTGTCGGCGTCGAGCAGAGGGGCGCTGCCGAGGATCACCTGGCGCTCGCCGTCACTGTGCTTGAGCCACACCGGGCTGCGCACCGTGGCCAGCGGGCCGTCCCAGTGCCTGAGTTCACCGGCCACCAGGTAGTCGCGTTGCTCCAGGGGCTCGCCCAGGCGCCATTGCGCGGGGATGTCGTCAGGGGTGGGGAACAGCGAGTCGAGCAGACGTTCCATGGGGCTAGCACCTCTTGTATTTGGCTGGGTGAAACGCTTCAGCATGCGAGCATGCACCCCGCGCAGGAAAAAAACCAGTCTGGCTCAACATTGCCCGGGGTGCGCCGATACAGGATGAATCGACTCCGATGTCAGGCCTATGACCAGCAACAATCGCCCCGCACTCGATGACCCTTTGCCCGAACAGGGCGCCCTGCGCCGCACCCTCAATCGCATGCTGCCGGTAGGTTTCGCCGTGGTCGGGATCGGCCTGTCCATGGTGCTCGGCCACCTTGATGCCCAGCGCGAGCAGGCCGAGCAGGTGGCCAACCTGGCCGCGCGCCTGTCCGGTGTGCGCGGGGCGCTGGAGGCGCAGTTGCGCGCGGCGTTCAGCGAGGCCGAGGGCATCGCCCAACTGATCAGCGCCGACGGCAGCATCAGTGTCGAACATTTTCACGGCATGGCCCGGGATGCCTTGGCTTCGGTGCCTTACATGCGCCATATCGCCCTGGCGCCGGGTGATGTGGTGAGCGATGTCTACCCGCTGGAGGGCAACGAGCGGCTGCTTGGCCTCGATTACCGGCTTTTGCCGCTGCAGTTTCCGCTGCTGGTGTCGGCGCGTGACCGGCAGGCTCCGGTGCTGGCAGGCCCGCTGCAACTGCTGCAGGGTGGCCGGGGGCTGATCTACCGGCGGCCGATCTTCGTCACCGGCAAGCGCGGGGTGAAGTTGTACTGGGGCAACCTCTCGGTCGTCGCCGACATCGATCGCCTGCTGCTCACCGCCGGCCTGCGCCCGGAGGCGGGCTTCGAACTGGCAGTGCGTGGCAGTGATGGCAAGGGCGCCGATGGCGAGGTGATCTGGGGGGATGCGCAGTTGTTCGAGGCGCCCCAGGTTAAGATCAGCGTGGACGTGCCGGGCGGCCTCTGGCAACTGGTGGCCGCGCCGCGTGGCGGCTGGTCGGCGCTCAATCTGTTTGCCTCGCCGCTGTTCCTGTTTGCCTTGACCACCACCGGCCTGTTCAGCCTGTTCGTCGCCCAGCTCAACCGCAAGCAGCGCCTGCTGGCGCTGCGTAACCGCGAGCTGCGTCAATACCAGGCCCAGCTGGAGCGGCTGGCCCACTACGACACCATCACTGGGCTGCCCAACCGCGTGCTGTTCCTGCAGCAGTTGAGTGCGGCCATCGAACAGGGCCATGGCCTGGCCGTGCTGATGCTCGATATCGACGGTTTCAAGCAGGTGAACGACAGCCTCGGCCACCCCATGGGCGACCTGTTGCTGCAGCAGGCCACCGCGCGTTTCCTGCAGGAACTGGACACGCAGGACCGGGTTTGCCGGCTGGGCGGCGACGAGTTCGTGTTCATGCTGCAGGGCACTCAGGGCCAGGTCAGCCACCAGATCCGCGCCGTGCTGCGTTGCCTGCAGCGCCCTTTCGACCTCAACGGCAATGCCAGCCTGGTCACCGGCAGTATTGGCCTGGCCTGGTCCCCGCAGCATGGCGAGGACGCCGACAGCCTGCTGCGCCACGCCGACACCGCCATGTATGCGGCCAAGGAGAGCGGCCGCAACGCCTGGCGTCCGTACCACCCGGACATGACCGAGCGCCTGCAGCAGCGCCTGGAGCTGGAGCGCAACCTGCGCCGGGCCCTGGAATACAACGAGTTCGAGCTGTGGTACCAGCCCAAGCTCGACCTGTTCAGTGGTGGCCTGGAAGGGGTCGAGGCGTTGTTGCGCTGGCGCGACCCGCAACACGGTCTAGTGTCTCCGGGTGAATTCATTCCGTTGGCCGAGCGCACCGGGTTGATCATTCCGTTGGGCGAGCGGGTGTTGGAACTGGCCTGCGCGCAGTTGGCGCAGTGGCGAGCACAGGACCTGCTGCCCGGGCCGCTGGCGATCAACGTGGCGGCGCTGCAGATCGAGCGCAGCGACTATGTCAGCGCCCTGGCCTGTGCCCTGGAGCTGCACGGGCTGCCGGCCAACCTGCTGGAAGTGGAGATCACCGAGAGCCTGCTGATGGAGAGCCAGCAACAGGCCTGCGCAGTGCTGGCGCAGTTGCAGGCGATGGGCGTGGCCACTGCGGTGGACGACTTCGGCACGGGTTATTCGTCGCTGGCCTACCTGCGCGCGCTGCCGATCGACCATTTGAAGATCGACCGCGCCTTCATCAAGGACCTGCCTGGCGACGACGACGCGGTGGCTATCGCCCGGGCGATCATCGACCTGGGGCATGCCCTGGGTTTCAGGATTACCGCCGAAGGGATCGAGACTCAGGAGCAGTACGACTTTCTGCGCAACGCCGGCTGCGACCAGGGGCAGGGCTTCTTGCTTGGCCGGCCGATGCCGGCGCCGGCATTGCAGCACTGGCTGGCCGAGCACCGCGACCGGCGGCGCCCGGCCAGGGAGTGAGGGACGCCGCTGCAGGTTGCGCTACATGGGTAGCTCAAGAATTCGCCAGGCGGCCTGGCTCATCGCGTAGTCATGCATCACCGGCTCGGCGTCGATGCGCTGCAGGCGCCGCCAGAGTTCCTGTCGCGCAGTATCCGGGTCATTCATGTAGGTATCGTTGACAAGAACGGCGCGCAGCCCGCGTCGGTAGGCAATGGGCAGCCGCTGCCAGATCGCCTGTTGGGCGGCATTGGTGCCCTCGAGAAGTTCTTCGTACTGGTAGTCGGCCACCAGCAGATCGATGCCATGCGCCTGGTAGTACGCATCGATCTGGCCCTGCACTGTCGGCGTCAGCCAATTGCTTTCCAGCTCCATCGCACGGGCGACGTGCTCCGGGAACACCACCCCCTGCGGCAGGGCCGTGAACTGGTTGTCGGAGAGGTCCAGCACTGACAGGCCGATGCCGCCGTTTTCTTCGGTAGGCGTTGACAGGTTGTCCAGCCCCTGTGGCAATTGGGTGAGGCTGGCATTGTCCAGGCTCACCACTTGCAGGCCACGCAGGTTGCCGATGTCGGGTGCGCGCAGCAGCGGGTTCTCGGAGAGGTCCAGGTGCAGCAGGTTGGGCGAGCGCTCCAGGCGCGCCTGGGCCAGGTCGTCCCAGGTGATGCGGTTGCCTTGCATGTCGAGCGAAATTAGCCGCAGTGGCACGGCCAGCTCCGGCAAGGCCGCGAATCGGTTGTCCCGCAGGTGCAGGCGCTCCAGCAGTGGGAAGCGCTCGAGGAACTCCGGGTGCAGCCAGCTCAACTGCGGGTTGCCACTGAGCTCGAGCTCCTCGACGTGCCTGAAGTCATCCGGTAGCGCGAGGCTGGCGATATCCTCGTTGGTCAGTTCGAGGCCCGCCAGGTCGAGCGCCTGGATGCCCAACTGCGGGGCGATCGGGCTGGGTGAGTCGCGGTGCCAGGCGTCGATGATCAGGCGCACGGCCCGCTGGCGCCGGGGTGAGCCGGCCGACCATTCGGCCAGGTCGTCGCGCAGCCGTTGCAGGCGCGCTTCCAGCCTGCCTAGCGCGATTTCCGGGGTAATGCCCTGGCGGTGCCAGCGCGACAGGTCGGCATGGAACTGTTGGTCATCGCTGCTGGGGTACAGACGCCGGTAGCGTCCACGGATGGCGCCACGCAGCAACGGCGGCGAGTAGCCGCCGCCTGCATCGCCGCCGCGCAGCCCGCCCTGTCGCCACCGCGCGGGAGCGCCGCCCCAGAGCCTTCTGGCCAGGCCCTGCCGATCATCCTGGGCCAGCGCCAGCACCTGCTCGCGCAAACCTTCGGCGCCCTTGATGCGCAGCCCCAACGCCTGTAACCGGGCGCTGGAAAAAACCTCGACCAGTGCGCGGCACAGGTCTTGATCGATCGTACCGGCTACCGGGCGCTCGCCGCGGTAAGCCTCATACCCTTCGGCGGACTTGATCAGGGTGTAGCGTTCGCTTGCCTGGCTGTCGCCGATGGTGCGCAGTACTGGTCCTTGGGGGCTGCCAGCGCGCAGTTCCAGGCGCAGCGTCGAGCGGCCGGCCATCCGCTCGACGCACATGAACAACAGGCGCTCGCTGTCGGTTGAAGCCAGGCGTGGTAACCACACGCCTTCCAGGGCACGGGTGAGGGGCAAGGCGCTTGCCACCTGGCGGGCGGCATTGTCGAGCCAGGCCGGCAGTTGGCCGGTGCTGCGCTCGCTGGCCGCCAGCCTGGCGACCAGGCGTATGGCCAGCGGCCGGGTCAGGCGTGGATGGTCGATCAGCAGTCGATCGACCAGCGGGTCAGCTGGGCTGGTTGGGTTGTAGTAACCCTCGAACAGTGGCGCGTGGGTGAGGGTGGCGTCCTGCGCCATCCGGACCACGGCCTGTTGCTCGGCACGCAGGCGTGCAAGGGTATCGGCCAGCAGCGGCGGGGCGGGCCTGGAACGCAGGTGAACCTGGCGCAGGGCGTCTTCGCTCAGGCCGCACACCTGGGTGGCCCGGCGCAGCTCATCATCAGTGAAACCAGTGAACTCCGGCCCCAGGCGCCGTATCAGGTAGACCAGGTCCCAGTCCTGGGGCTGTTCGTGCTCGGCATGCCAGGCGCCTTCGCCATTGTGCTCAAGCAGTGGCTGATAGGCGTCGTTGCGCTCCGGGTGGACAATGCGCCAGCGCTTGAGCTGTGGGTCGAGGCGCTGTTCATACAGATGCCCGTCGATGCGGATGAAGTACCTGCCGCCATGTTCGAACTGCCCGCTGGCGTTGGCTTGCAGCGTTTCGGGCAAGGCCATCGGGCTGCGGTAGGGGGCAAGCTCCGGGCGCCACAGCCGTCGGCTGCCGTCGGCCACTCGCACCTGATCGAGGCTTTCCATCAGCGGGCTGTTGAACAGCTTCGGCAACACCTTGCCGGCCACATGCAGGCCACCGATCAAGGCCAGGTTGAGCCCGACGGCCTCAAGGTGACGCATGGCCAGCTGGCGATCGCCGATGTTCCATGCCTCATAACCCTCGTAGGCCTCGTCCAGCAGTTGGCAGGCGATGACGGCAAGCATCAGGGTGCCGACCCCGGGGACAAAAAAGCCGGCAACGGTCAGTACATCCATGCCAAGGCTCAGCCACTCGTCGAGACGGCGCTTGCGCGCCTGCGCGTCGGCATCGGCGGTCGGGACTGCCAGCAGGCGGGCTTCGGCCTTGAGCCGGGCCAGGTGCCGATCCTGAAGGAAACCGAATACTTCGGCAGACACCGGAATGAGGGTAAGGTGCAGGTTCGCCGGGCTGGCACTGACCCAGGTCTGGTCACTGAGGCCGAGGCCGCTGGCGTCGAGATTCTGGCGCAGCAGGTCGAGGAACTGTGCGTGCTGGTCAAGTGACAGGTAGGCCAGGAAGCGCCGGCGGGCTTGTGGCTCGATCAATAGTTGCGCCAGCGCGGCCTCCACTGCTTGCTGATCCTTGCATGGTTGCAATGCCGGGCTGTGCCCCGGCAGGTATAGCAGCAGGCCGGCCTTGCCAGTGTCGATCAGCAGCACCTCATGCAAGGGGATGCCAAACAGCGTGAGCGTCCAGCAGTTGCCGGGGTCACCGTTGAGCAGGCGCTCCACTTCATCGCGGGCGTTGCCGCTGAGGGCATGGCGCAGGTAGCCGACATCGGCCTCCACCCGCAGACGGTCGCGCTGCACCGTAATGGCCAGGGTACGTAACCGTGCCTGTTCGCTGCCGTCGAAGATCTGCTGCAGGTGCTCCTGGTAACGTTGGCCCAGGTCAAGTTGCCTGCAGCTGCTGGCAAAGGCCTGGGGCGTGAGGGGCAGGGCGTTGACCTGATAGGCCTCGGATGTCATCTGAAACGCAGCACCTGGGGTATCGAAACCGATTGGCGCGAAACCTTCGACGGTGATCGGCTGCACGCTGATGTCGGCTGGGGCAGCAATGGCACTGTGGCTGTCGAACGACTCATCGCCGGCAAAGTTGAGCAATGCCGCCTGCAGCAGGCTGTGCCGTTCGCTGCTGTACAGGAAGCGGCTGCCGAGCCAGGACCACTGGCGTTGCACATGCAGCAGCTGGGTGTCACGTACGGGTGCAAACATGCCGTCTTGCGCAAGCTGTGCCTGCAGCAGCGGCTCGCAGAATTCGCTTATTTGCTGCAGCCCCTTGAGAGCGCGGGACAAGGCCTGTTGCGAGCGTGTCAGGCGGCTCTGGCTGGCCAGCAGGGTTTCGCGCAGGTCGGGGGGGGGGCATTGTTGAACCAGTCGGCCTCGGCCCCGGGTAGGCCTTGGGCGGGTTCCAGTGCGCCGCGCAGGGTTTGCCAATGTTCGTCTGGTAGCGGTTGGGTCCAGCCAGGAAGCTGTTGTTCGAGTAGCTGTTGATGCGGGTTGATATCCGGGTAGGGCATGCGCTGACTCCTGTTCGATCGAGCGAACAGCAGGCACCGAAAAGAATCAGCGGAAGCGGTAAATAGCTACTGACGGGGGCGATAGGCAGGCGGACCTGAAGACACTGTGCTTGGATATTAAATTGGCGCCAAGGAATACCTGGCCTTGATATCAATGTGCCGCTTGCAAAGTGATTTTCTTGCACCTTTAATTGTTTCTGAATGTGAATGCAGTTAATGACTTTATAAGTGTTGAATATCAGATAGTTAGGTTGGCGCTTCAAGCACTTAAGCGGTTCTCTTCAGGTGTGTCCATCCGACAACAGCAAAGGACGTTGACGCGCGATGAAACAGTACTTGGCGGCTGTTGCCCGTAAATTCATATCGCCCTCCATGCGTTATGAACTCAGGAATGTATCAAACAAGTTACGCGATTTTCTCGGGCGCGCCTGTTTTTGGCGCTGGGAAATAGCCAGGTTTCGCCTGCAACAGGAAAGCCCTTACGAAATTCTGTACATCGGACGCAAGCAGCGCCGGGAGATGGCCAAATTGCTCATTGGCGGCAAGGGGCAGGGCAATGCGCCCGCCGCCAACGAGCCAGTGCAGCCTGCAGCCTCGGGGCACGTGGTGGTGGTGAGCGAGATGCCGACCACAGGCGCCTTGAACGTACCGCATTACCTGAGCGCCGTGGTGCCGTTGGGGCGCCCGCTGGAGGAGATCACCGCGCGTTACGACAGTGAGTTGCGCCGCAGCATCCGCAAGAACCGGCCGCTCTATCAGATGCGCCAGACCCTGGACGATGACGAAATCGCCATGGCCGATCGCGATCTGCTGCGCCCTTACGCCTCGGCACGGCAGGGTATTCATGCCGCGCAGTTTCCCACCGACGATGTGTTCCGCCTGGCCAAGGGCGTCGGCCGGCTCGACCTGATCACGCTGGAGGGCGAGGTGGTTGCCTGCCACCTGGGGTGCGAGATCACCCGTGGCGGCAAACGTTACTGGAGCACCCTGCGCTTCGGATATTGCGAAGCGGTGTTCGCGGACGCGAAACGCCTGCGTGAGGTCAACTCGATCACCACCTACATGGCCCTCGAATGGGCCCTGGAGCAGGGCTACGACTATTACGACATCGGCCTATGCGTGGCGCGGCCGGATGACGGGCTGCTGAAATGGAAAAGACGGCGCGGTGGGGATATCGATGGCCTGAACAACCACGCGTACATGTTTGTCCGGCTGCCCAAGGCGGGGGTTGCCCAGTTTCTCTGGGACACACCTTTGTTTGCCGTTGAGGGCAACAAGCTGACGCTGCACCTGGGTGTGCCTGACGGGCCAAGCGATGAGGAAGTTGCCAGTCGATACCATGAAATGGTGTTCGGCGGCCTGCACAAGATCTACCTGTATGGCGCAAAAGGCGCGGGTGAGCAGTTTCTGGAAAACCTGCGCAGCCGTTACGCCAGCGTGCAGACACCGCCGACCATGGAGCGTGTCGTGTCCAGTTAAGTTTCAGGGTTCCACGCGCATGTTGCGCCAAGCCAGTGACGCTGTGCTCAAGCAGGGGGGACATCATGGGAAGTGGTATTTCTAATTTCAGCGCACCGCCCACCCGACATAACACCTGGACGTTGGCTGCGTACAAGAACATGGCCAGGAAGCGCCTTGGGCGCAAGCCGGACATCGACCTTAAAAGTATTGCGGACAAAAGCTGGGACATTGCCCCCGGGGAGTCCACGGTTTCGCCAGCGGCCTTCTATCTGCCAGGCCAGCTGGAGCGGGTGACCGGCTGGGAGGGCAAGCGTTTCTATCCTTACGTCCATCCCGCACAGACCATGGAGGGCGGGGTGTGCATCGAGCAGGGCGCAACCCGTGGCTACCTGATCAAAGACGCCTGGCTGGTCGACGGTGCGCTCTACAAGGGCAATGCCAGCCATTGGTTGTCGCGAAAACCCAGCACCTTTCCACGGATCAGCGTGGACCACGAGATCGAGCGTGGCGCCGTTTATTGCACGCAGAACGGCAATTCGTGGTTTGGTACCTGGCTGATGGAAGACTGCGTGACTTATGCCCTGGCCTGTGACGAGGGGGTGCCGGTGACCACCGCGCCGTCGGCGCGATTCCCGCTGTTCACCCAGGCCCCGGCCTATGAAGACTGGCTGGACATGCGACCGCTGCGCCTGCACAGTGCGTTTTTCCGCGAACTGGTTTTGTTCGACGACCACTGCAACAACCGCAGCCGGCATGCCCGCTACCGCGCGATGGGCGAGAAACTGCTGGCACATGTGGATGCAGCGCCCCACCCAGGGGTGTTCATCCTGCGTGGCGGCGATGGCGATTTGCGCTTGTTGCGCAATGAAATCGCGGTTGCCGAGCACCTGGCCAAGACCCGAGGCTTTCGCATCATCGACCCGCTGCGTGCCGATGTGCCGAGTATTGTCGCCGCCTGCGCGGGGGCGCAGGTGGTGATCGGCGTCGAGGGCAGCCAGCTGGTGCATGGCGTCAACGTGCTGCAACCAGGTGGCTGCGTGCTGACCTTGCAGCCGCCGAACCGGTTTGTCAGTTACTACAAGTACCTGACTGACCGCGATCACCAGCATTTCGGTTTTGTGGTCGGGTTGCCAGAGGGTGATGGCTTTCGGATCGATGTGGCAGAAGTGGAGCGCACGTTGGACTTGATGCCATTGTGAGCATGGCCCTGCGCTGATGCCGGTGGCTATGCAAGCGGGGGCGTTGATGTTTTGACTGTAAGCCGAACCATTAGCATTAGGCTTCTCATCGATGAAACACCTTAGCCGCTGCCTGGTCGCTTCAGGGACTTGATGGGCCCTTCAAACACTTTTGTGGTAATCCGAAAATAGCCGAAGTTAAACACCTTTCGCAGCCATTCGCTTGGGCTGTATCAATGCCAAATCTCTGCATATTTCATCTGGCGAGAAATTGACATGCACAGAGGTCTTCGATTGAGATTTATTATGGTGTCGGATCGTTGACGTAATATCAATGTGCCCATAAGCTCAAATTCAACAGCGATACAGTCTTTGTTCCCCAACAATAACGTTCATCCTCTTGTGCAGGAGGGGATTATGCGCTCGACACTCTTCATTAAATCGATTTTTCTGTTGGTCCTTTTGAGCGGCGCCGCACGGGCAGCCGATTCCTATATGAGCCATGCCAGCGTTATTCCTTTGGCGACGGCGGGTTGGCTGTTTGCTTTTGCGGTGATCGGTTTTGTTGCTGTTGCCAACAGAAGTAAAATTTGAAATGTGTCAATGAGTTGCGTGTGCCCTCTGTAGTTGTTTTAAAAGTTGCAATGCTTTTTGGTAATAAGCCAGTAAATTGACAGGTGAAATCTGTTGTTGGCGGCCCTGGCATCCTACAGAAGCTTGTCAATTTTCCTACCATTGCTATATTCCAGTAGCCGGCGAGCCGGACGCTGAGGTGTCAGCGTTCAGGCGCAAGACGGTACTGGCTTCCAGGATGATCGGGGCCATCGCGGCGGTGGTTGTCGCCGCGACCAGAGCGAGATGTAGTGCGTTGTTCTCAATCAGTGCTCTTTGCAGGCCATCAGGCCGGAGGGACCCCATGGTACGTCTAATGTCTGCTGTGCTGTGCGTGCTGATGCTGTGGTCTGGTGCCGGCCGTGCTGACCCATCCGCTACCCCCTATCTGCTGAGCCCTGGCGACCGGGTGATGATCTCGGTCTGGCAGGAAGAAACCCTGCGCCAGGAAACCACTGTCCTGCCTGATGGCAGCATCACCTTCCCGTTGGCGGGGCGGGTCAATGTGGCCGGGCTCGACCCGACCGCTGCCGCGCAAAAGATCAGCGCCGGTTTAAAGGCATACCTCGCCGAGCCTAATGTCAGCGTCGTGGTGACCGGTACTGCCGGCAATCTCGTCTATGTGCAGGGCAAGGTGATCAAGCCCGGCCCAGTGCCCATGGCAGGCCCCACCGCCGTGTTGCAGGCGCTGAGCATGTCGGGTGGCCTGGACAAATTCGCCGACGAAAGCGCCATCAAGGTCATTCGCGGTACGGGCGCGACACAAAAGGTTCTGCCGGTGCGTTACAAGGATCTGGTTTCCGGGCGTGACCTGTCTACCAACTTCCAACTCCAGGCGGGCGACACACTGGTCGTTCCCTGATCTGTCTGACTCAATATTAAGACCGCATAGTGCCAATTATTCGAACAACAAGCTTTGCAACGGCAATCATGATGATGCCGTTTTCCGGCCTGGTACAGGCCGCCAACTGGCAGTCTTCGGTCGTGGTTCCCACGACCGTCGAGTACGACAGCAACCCGCTGTTGCTGACGTCTGACGAGAAGGGTGTTATGCGCACACTCATCGAGCCCACTTACAACCTTGTCGGCACTTACGGCCGCGACCAGGTGAACCTGGGGCTCGGCGTGCATGTGCTGCGCTCGTCCGACACCAATGTGATGGGCAACCGTGAAGACCCCGATGTCAGCCTTGGCTGGCAACGCGATACCGACAAGGGGCGCTTCGGGCTCAAGGCGCAGTATGTCGAAAGCTCGACGCTGTCCGGCAGCGTCCTGGACACCGGTGTGGTGACCACCGACGGCACCCAGAAGATGACCCTGCTGACGGGCACCTGGACCCACGCCCTCACCGATCGCACCACCCTGGACAACCAGACCACCTACTCCCACGCCCGTTATGACATCACCACGCTGACGGGCTACGACGAGTATGCCAACGCCACTACCCTGACCTACGCCTGGAACGCCCGCACCGATGTGTTCACCGGCCTGCTGGTGCGCCGCTACGAACCCGAGCAGACCGACACGGCGCGGGCCACCAACAGCTATACCCCGACAGTCGGCGTGAAGTACCAGCTGACCGACCGGCTTGAAGGCACCGTGCACGCTGGCGTCAACCAGGTCTCCGGATCCGGGGGCGGGCGCCGTGGCGAAGGCGGGGTGTTGCTCAACTACAACGGTGAGC
This sequence comes from Pseudomonas sichuanensis, assembly GCF_024749065.1. Lineage (NCBI taxonomy): Bacteria > Pseudomonadati > Pseudomonadota > Gammaproteobacteria > Pseudomonadales > Pseudomonadaceae > Pseudomonas > Pseudomonas sichuanensis. The sequence goes on from NZ_CP087185.1 coordinate 2,748,134, forward strand.
GTGCCGATGCCAGCTTCAGCGCCGAGCGCAGTACCGTCGCCAGCGCCGAGGGTGGTTTCGCCGAACTCGACATGGTGCGCGGGCTGTGGAGCTATGCCGTGAGCGAAACCAACCGTGTGGGCCTTGAAGCGTCCTGGCAGGACAGCAAGGGCCAGACGCCGAACACCCTGCAGACCTACAGCGCCTGGGCCAGCCATGAGTTCTCGCCGTTCTGGGACCTGCGCCTGTCGATGATGTACAAGGAACGTCAGCAGGACAACGTGCCGGATGCAGTAGCTACGATCATCGGATTGACCCTGACCTACAGACTCCCTGACCTTTGACTTTCAGCGTGGGCCCGCCATGAAGACTGAATACGAGATGTCCGTCAAAGATTACCTCGCCATCATCAAGGACCGGGCCCTGCTGCTGGGGTTGAGCATGATCGTCATCCTGGCGGTGACGGTCGGGATTGCCCTGACGGTGCCGCCCACCTTTCAGTCGACCGGCACCATCCTGGTGGAGTCGCAGCAGATCTCGCCAGAGCTGGTTTCGGCGAACAACAACAGCTTTGCCGATGAGCGCATCGAGGTCATTCGCCAGCGCGTGATGACCCGCGAGAACCTGCTGCAGATCATGGACAAGTACGGCTTGTTCAACGACAAGGGCCACCAGCTCAGTGAGTCGGACAAGATCGACCAGATGCGCAACGCGATCCTCGTCACCACCTTAAGCACCTTCGTCAAGGGGCGCGGCGAGACCACGGTGGCGTTCAACGTCTCGTTCGAGCACAAGCGCCCGGAAGTGGCCAAGGAAGTTGCCACTGAACTGGTCACCTTGTTCCTCAACGAGAACATGAAGCAACGCACCGAGCGGGCCAGTGAAACCACCGAGTTCCTCACCCAGGAAGCCAACAAGCTCGGCGCCGAGCTGGCCACCCTGGAGAACCAGCTCGCCGATTTCAAACAAGCCAACGCCAATGCCTTGCCCGAGAACCAGGCATTGCGCATGAGCATGCTGTCGCGCTCGGAGCTTGAGTACCGTGAAGTCGATCGCGACTACAAGAGCGCCCAGGAAGAGCTGCGCTACATGGAGCTGGAGCTGTCGGCGGCGAATGCGGGGCTTGCGACCAAGACCGATGGCGCACGTTCGAGTGCCCCCGACCAGATGCAGGACCTGCCCAGTCTCAAGGCAGAGTACGCCCGGCTGCTGACCCGCTACACCCCAGCGCACCCGGATGTGCTGGCGATCAAGCGCAAGATCGATGCGCTGCAGGCCAGCGGCAGCAAAGCCAACGCCGCCTCGGGCGTGAGCCTCGACGTTGCCCGGGCCCGGGCCAAGCTGGTAGCGGCCCAGGACCGGATTGCCTCGCTGGCCGAGCAGAAGCGCCAGCTGGGCAGCAAGATCGAAGGTTACGAAGCGGAGATTCTCCAGGCCCCGCAAGTCGAGCGCGGCCTGGTCACCCTGATGCGTGACCATGACAACGCGCGCAAGAAATACGAAGAGATCCGCGCCAAGGAAATGGGCGCGAAGATCACCGAAAGCCTGGAGCAGGAAAACAAGGCCGAGCGCTTCGTGTTGCTTGAGCCACCGCTGATGCCGGAGAAACCGGTAAAGCCCAACCGCAAGAAAATCGTCGCACTGGGCCTGGTGCTCGCACCTGCAGGTGGCGGGGCGTTGGTGATGCTGCTTGAGTTGCTCAATCAGCGGGTGCGTGGTGTCGGCGCCCTGGAGAGCGTGCTTGGCCGGCGCGTGCTGGTGGCCGTTCCATTCATCTCTACCCAGGCTGAACAGGCGAGACGCAAGAAGTTGCGAGTGTGGGGGATCATTGGCGCGTTGGTGATGGCGTTGGTCCTGCTGCTGCTTGTGCATCTGTTCTATATGCCGCTGGATCTACTACTGTTTAAAACTATGGCGCGGTTTGGCTAGGGAGCGCAGCAATGGACAGGAATACGCCAGCAATAGGCAAAGGCCTTCATCAGGTTCCACCTACCGAAAAACTGCCGGCACCGCTGGTTCAGCGAACCGACGTGCTTGGCCCGTTCGACTATGTGCAAACCAAGGTGGTGCCGCTGCGCGCGGAGCACCTTGAGCGCCATCGGATCGTGGCCTACAACAAGAACTCGAACATGAACTGGGCGTTCGACCTGCTGCGCACCCAGGTGCTGCAGACCATGGAAGAGAACGGCTGGCGCACCCTGGCAATCACCTCGCCGACGCCCGCGGCGGGCAAGACGGTGCTGGCGATCAACCTGGCCATGAGCATCGCCCACCACACCAACAAGACTGCACTGCTGGTCGATTTCGACCTGCGCCGGCCACGGGTCGGCAGCACCCTTGGCCTGCCTATGGATCGGGCGCTCAATGACCTGCTGGCCGACAAGGCGGGGCTTGAGGAGGTGCTGGTCAACCCGACGTTGCCACGTTTCGTGGTGTTGCCGACCCGGGAACCGATCCCGATGTCCACCGAGATGTTGTCCTCGGCCAAGGTGGGCAACCTGATCAACGACCTGCGCGATCGCTACGAGTCGCGCATCTGCATCTTCGACCTGCCGCCTTTGCTCAGCTCGGATGACGCGATCACCGTGCTGCCCAAGATCGACTGTGTGCTGCTGGTGGTCGCCAATGGCGTGAACAGCAAGAAGGATATCGAAGACTGCCTGTACCACCTGGCTACCGCCAACATGATCGGTGCCGTGTTGAACAAGGCCGAGCCCGAGACCCGCGACTATTACTGAGCAAAAGGGTGAAACGTACCCCTGGGGTCAAACCCAGGGGTATTTTTTTTCCCAGTTCCAGGCGTGACTCACGATTGCCTCAAGCGAGCTGTAGACCGGTTGCCAGCCGAGCAGCTGCCTGGCCTTGCCGGCATCGGCCACCAGCCGCGGCGGGTCGCCTGGGCGGCGCGGCGCGTCCTCGACGCGGACCTCGCGCCCCGTCACATCGCGTACGGTGTCGATCACCTGCTGCACGGAGAAGCCGAAGCCGTTACCCAGGTTGAGCGCGGTGCTGGCGCCACCGGCAACCAGGTAGTTCACTGCCAGCGCATGGGCCGAGGCCAGGTCGGCCACGTGGATATAGTCGCGAATGCAGGTACCGTCCGGGGTGTCGTAGTCGCGGCCGAACACGGTGATGGCGGGGCGACGCCCTGCGGCCGCTTGCAGGATCAAAGGGATAAGGTGGGTTTCCGGCTCGTGGCGCTCGCCACATTCACCCTCGGGGTCCGCCCCGGCGGCATTGAAGTAACGCAGGCACACCGAGCGCAACCCGTAGGCGCGGTCGAAGTCCTGGAGCACCTGTTCCACCATCCATTTGCTGCAGCCATAAGGGTTGATCGGCGCCTTGGGGTGTTGCTCGTCGATCGGGATATATTGCGGGTCGCCATAAACAGCGGCGGTGGAAGAGAAGATCAGCCGCCTTACCCCGGCGCGAACCATGGCCTGCAACAGCACCAGGGTCGCCGCCACATTGTTCTGATAGTACCTGCCAGGCTCTGTGACCGACTCGCCCACCTGGATGAACGAGGCGAAATGGAACACCGCATCGAAGGTGTATTCGGCGAACAGGGCATCCAGTGCAGCTGCATCGGCGATGTCGAGTTCCACCCACTTGACCTGGGGCCGTGTGGGCGCAAGGTCAGCCACCACCACGTCATGCCCCTCGGCCAGCAAGTGCTTGACCATGTGCGAACCGATGTAGCCTGCACCACCGACCACCAAGAACTTCATGCAAACCTCCTGGAAGCTGCTGCCCGTACGGACGTCCCTTTACGGCAACCGGGCGCGCCGGTTGCCGCAACAGGCCTTTGCAGACTCTAGATGGCTATTTGAGGAACAGCCAATTGGACATGCGCTGGCCATCGAAGCGGATGTTGTAGCGCCCATTTTGGTAGTCCGCCGGCAACTGTGTTTCTTCCCCATCGGCATTGCGCGCGAACAGTTTCAAGCCTGGCAAAGCCTTGACGCTGAGGGTGCCGGCGAGGGGTTCGACATGGAAGGGTGTCTTGTCATCCTCGCGGGGCACCGCGCGGGAGCCCAGCGAGATCAGCAACGACCGCGACTGACTCAATGGCTTGGCATCGAGGCTTTGCACCGCAACGCTGGCATAGGGGGTCTGTAGCTGGGCCTGGATGTTGCTCAGTTGGATTGACTGGCCACCCAGCCAACCGGTGGCGACCTGGGTCAGGGCGGTATCGATGGTGTATAGCCCTTTTTGCCAGTTGCGCCTGAGCTCGCCGGTGTCGCTGCTGGACTCGCTGGCGGTGGCGAGCAACAGCGACTGGTCTGGGTCATGCAGCACTTTCGCATCAGCCGGGATCACACTGGGCTGCAACCACGGCAGTTGGGGTGTGGCTGGCATGGCGATCTGCAGCCGGCCTTTCTCCCAGGCCGTGCGCAGCAGGGCCGAGTTGTTTGGGCTGATGGCACGGTTATAGAGAGTCTCGGGCGTGGGTGCGAACACGTAGCGGGTGGTGGCCTTACGCACATCCCCGCGTCGGTAGAGCAGGGCAGCGGCGGGGAGGGTGGCAAGCAGCGCCGGGTCGTTGTAGGCGTGCCAGTTGTCGGCGGTGCGCCAACCTTCGATGAATTTCTGCTGGCTGTAGGCGTACTGCATCAGCCCGTCCCAGCCCTGGTGGCTGGCGGTGCCGGCGATGTACAGCGGCAATGAGTGGCGATCGGGGGTGGGGAAGGGTTCGGCGTTCCATTCGGTCACCGTCATGGGCTTGCCGACCACCTGGGCCGCCGCAAGCCAGTCGAGCATGCCGTCGCTGGTCAATGGGTTGCGCTCCAGTTGCCCGCCGCCGCCATAGCTGTGGGCGTCGATCACATCACCCGTGGTCAGCGCCGGCAGCGCGCTCAGGCCATTGCCACCCCAGGTGCTGGTGGTGACGATCGGCACCTTTACGCCAAGCCCGCGCAGGTGCTGGATCATGTCGAGGTCGAAGCGGTGTTCCAGGTCGTTGAGGAACAGCTTCGATGGGCCTGGCAGCCAGGTCATCTGGATTTCGTCGACATTCAGGTGTTGGCGCTGGGCGAAGGCCTTGGCCTGGTCCTCGAACAACTTGTAGTGCCTGGGCACGTTCTTGTCTTTCAACAGGGCATTGCCGAAGTGCTGGGTGATGTCGTTCTCGTTGGTGATCAGCACCGCGGCGACCGCCGGGTCGTCCTTGTAGGCCAGGCCGGTATACGGGTTGACATGGGTCAGGTACTGCTCGGCGAAACCTTTCATGGCCTGCTGCAGGGTGATGTTGACATAGGCGTAGCCCTTGAGCCCTGCGGCGCCGTGGGTCTTGGGCAGCTCATCGAAGCCATAGATGTCATCCGCCGGGGTGATCGGGCGCTCCACGTGCAGGTCCAGCCACACATAAATCCCTTGGTCTTTCAGGCTCTTGATCCACAGGTCAAGCTTGCGCAGCGACTCGGCATTGAGCTGGCGCGTGTCGCGCAGGGCGGTCATGTCGCCGAAGATGTTCGGGCTGACCCAGGGCGAGTCGTGATGATGCAGGCGCACCAGGTTGAAGCCCAGGGCCGAGAGGCGCTCGGCCTGCACCTTGATCTCCTCGTCCGGGGTGCCGAACAAGGCGTAGGCCGTCAGGTTGGTGCCCCAGAAGCGTGCCGGCGTGCCATCGGCAAACTGCAACTGCTCGCCTACAGCCTTGACGAAGCCACGCTTGCCCGCCGGTATTTCCGGCGCGTTGAGAAACGACAAGTCGACCGGTGACTTGCGCCAGTCGAGTTGGTCGTCGGGCCAGCTGGCAGGGTCGACCATGCCGAAGCGCTCGGTGGGTGTCGGGCCGATGGCGATGTCGCCACTCACCTGCAGTTGCGCCTTGACCTGCTGGCGACCGGGCTCGATCGCCTCGCTGTAGAAGAACGCCCGGACTTCGCTGGGATTGCCGCGTTCGAAATACACCCTGGCCAACGCCGGCTCGAAGCGCATTTCCAGCCGACGCCCCTGCGCATCATTGCCCCATGACCAGCCGCGATTGCCGGGCAACAATTGCGGGGCGCCCATCTCTCCGGCGACCAGTGCCGGGTCGAAATGGAAGACCATGCCACCGCCCATCACCTTGGACTTTCGGCTATGGGCATCCAGGTCGAAGTTCCAGGCCAGGGTGCGTTCGCCGGGCCTGCTGATGTCCGCCCTGAGGTCGAAGTCCAGGTCCTTGTTCTTGCCTTCCAGGGTGTAGTGGTAGGGCGCGTTGACCTTGAGCGCGGCGTAGAATCCGGTCCAGTCCCAGTCAGCGCCCCAGAAATCGAACTTGGCGATCATCGCCGGCCCGCCGCCGCGGGTCACGGTCGGCAAGCCGTTCTGTTCCTCCACCTTGACCGTCCAGGCCGCAGCATGTGCCGCACAGGGAAGAATCATCAGGCCAGCAAGGAGCGTAACCCGCAGCAACGGGCGCAGAGCAGATGACTTCATTGTCGTTACCTGGGTTGGAGGCCGCGTTGGGCAATGGTTGCGGGTTGGGCCGCACGAAGCCTGCGGACCATCTGCATGTAGGCCACGCTCAGCCCGGCAACGGACCAGTACACCACGGGGATCACCGTGATGCTGCTGACCGTGAAGATGATCACCAGGATGCCCACCAGGGTGGCCAGCAGCGCCCGCCCCAGTTGGCGTTGTTCGTCATCCTTGTCCGGGAATGCCAGCATGGCCTTGCGAACCCCCCGCAGCACGCAGACGAAGAAGGCCACGAACAGTCCCAGGCCCACCAGGCCAACCCTCAGCGCAAGGTTGAGGTAGGTATTGACGATGTCGATGATGCCGTCGCCCTGGATCATCGACTGCATTTCCGGGGTATTGCGAAAATCGAACGAGCCGAACAGCGGGTTGCGCTGGATGACGATCCACGAGTTGTCCAGCAGGCGCTCGCGGTAGGTGATGTTCTCTTTTTCCAGGTTGCCGATGAACGGCAGCATGTCGAGCACCTTCTCGCCCCCCGGCACCACGGTCAGCAGCGGGATGGCCAGCACGCCGGCGACGGCCAGCAGGCTGAGGCGCTTGACCGCGCCCTTGCCGGTGGCAATGAACACGGCAACGATGATCGCCGCGCCGATCCATGGGCCGCGCGACAGAGGTGCGACCAGCCCGGCCGCCAGCAACAGCGCGCCCATGGCACGCTGCAAGGGGCTGCGCACATAGCTCTGGACGAACAGGAACAGGCCGATCGCAACGCTGATGACATAGCCCAGGGCGATGGCCTGGCCGGTGGTGACGCTGGCGCGCAGCGAGCCGCCGCGGCTCAGGTAGCTGGCCATGCTCCACTGCACGCCCATGGCCTCGAGCAGGGCGTTGTACAGCAGCCAATGGCGGACGAACTCGGCCACGCCGATCAGCGCCAGGACGAAGCCGGCCAGCACGAAGGCCAGCATGGCGTCCTTGAAGTCGCTGAGCTGGCGCAGGGCACGGCTGGCCACGTAATACGGCAGGAATACGTCGATATACAGGTAAAGCGCCTGGCGCAAGGTGTCGGTAAGGGTGGTTTCGCGCAGGTACAGCGCGCCTATCAGGACAATGCTGGCGGCCAGCAGGCGGTCGGGCCAGAGGCGCCCGAAGCCAGGTGTGTCGGCCTGCCTGCGCAGGGCCAGGGCTGCGGGCAGCAACACGCACAGGGTCAGCAGCCGGACGTGGTTCAGGTCGAACAGGTAGTTGATCACCCCGAAACCAGGTATCGGCACCGTGGCGGGGGGCATCACGAACAGCAGCATGAAGAACAGCGCCATGATGTTGCGCTCGCGCCTTCCTGCCAGGTACATGATGACCGCCGCAGCCCCGGCGTAAACCCAGAAACTGTACGAGAAGAAGGCCAGCAGCGTCAGGGCGAACCACAGGTTGCGCCGCCGCTTGAAATCGCGCTCGGGAATCAGGTCGCTGGCGGGGCCGCGTGCGAGCACGAACACCACGGTGGCGAGGAACAGAATGACGATCAGTGCACGAAAATGTTCAGGCATTGGCAACGGCACCTATCCGCTGGTAGAGGACAGCTAGCATCATGGCTAATTGAAACTATAGTGACTTCTTAGACATCCAGTCAGGGATTGAAGCCATGCCGTCTGTTGAAGTGTCTGCATCGGTGAGTCTTCGCAAGCGTGCATTAGGGGCCGGGGCCTGGAACCTGGTGTCGTTGATCGCGTCGCAGGTGATGCGCCTGGGCGGCAACCTGATCATGGCCCGTTTGCTGTTACCGGAAATGTTCGGGGTGATGGTCATCGCCACCACCGTTTCGGTACTCCTGCACTTGCTCTCCGATGTCGGCCTGCGGCAGAACATCATCCAGAGCCACCGTGGCGACGACCCGCTGTTTCTCAATACCGCCTGGAGCGTGCAGATCGTCCGTGGTTTCGTGCTCTTCGCGCTGACCCTGCTGCTGGCCCTGGCGTCCTGGTTGGCCCAGTTGGGCAACCTGTGGCCGGCAGACTCCACCTATGCTGCGCCCGAGCTGCCAGTGGTGCTGGCGGTGACCGGTATTTCGGCGGTGATCTACGGCTTCCAGTCAACCAACATAGATGTGGCGGTGCGTACTTTCCAGCAGAAGCGCGTGGTACTGGTGGAGCTGGCATCGCAGATCGTCGGGCTGGTCGTGATGCTGGTGATCGGCTACTTCACCCGCTCCATCTGGTCGCTGGTGATTGCCGGCCTGGCGGGCGCCCTGACCGGTACGTTGCTGGGCCACCTGGTGTTTCAGGGCCCGAAGAACCGCCTGCAATGGGACCGCAGCGCACTGAACGAACTGGTGGTGTTCGGCCGCTGGATCCTGTTGTCCTCGATCGTAGGCGTGCTGGCCATGTACGGCGACCGTATGTGGTTCGGCGCCAGCATGAGCGCTGCCGAGCTTGGGGTGTATTCGATCGCCGTGCTGATTCTGGGCTCGCTGCAGACCGGCCTGTTGAAACTGGTCGGCACGGTGGCGCTGCCGGCGTTCAGCGAGGCCGCCAGGGCCGGTGACCATGAGCGGCTCAAAGCGCTGTATTACCGTTTCAGGTTGCTGGTGGACCTGGCCATGCTGTTCACCTGTGGCGTGTTCATCACCGCCAGCCCACTGCTGATCGGCTGGATGTACGACGAGCGCTATGCTGGCGCAGGCACTATGCTCAGCATTCTGTCGCTGTCGTTCTTTACGCTGCGCTACACCCTGGCGCATCAGATCTGGATCGCCCAGGGGCTGACCAAGTACCAGGCCATGGACAACATCATCCGCCTCGTTGCGCTGTGGCTGGGGTTGCCGCTGTTGCTGGCCATCGGTGGCGTGCAATGGGCTATCTGGGGGGTTGCCCTGCACACGTTCCCGACCTTGGTACTGATTGTGTATGTCAATCTCAAGCTCGGTATCTTCAGTATCAGGCGCGAGCTCATGGTGTTACCGATGATCGCCGTTGGTGCACTGTTCGGTGAGTTGGCAACGCGTTTCTTCAACTGGCTTTGAACCCCTTGTAACAACGCGCGGTGCCCAGGCGTCGGCGACAGCGGTTTACCTGGTTTTGGCACAACAATGGTGGGGGCTGGGGATCATGGGCAAGCTTGTGTTTTTCACGCAGCTGTCGGGGCGCAGGGTGTTCTTGCGCAACTGTGCCGTGCTGGGTATCGGCGCAGTGGTGTTCGGCAAGACGGTGGCCGAAGGGCCTGTCACCCCTCCCGCTGATCCTGTCGGCAACGGTGCCCCGGGCGGGTTCGTGGTCATCAACGGCTGGGTCCTGCCTTCGGGCTATTTTCGGGACGGGCAGGCATGATCCGCGACTACCAGGCGCAGAAGACCCTGCGCGAGGACTATGACGTCTGCATCATCGGTGCCGGGCCCGCCGGCATTACGCTGGCGCTGCGCCTGGCGCAGTCTGGCTGGAAAGTGGTGCTGGCCGAGGGGGGCGGGCACGACTATTCGCCGCGCTCGCAGGCCCTGTACCAGTGCACCTCGACCGGCCTTGAGCTGTACCCCCATGAAACCCGCCTGCGCTACCTTGGCGGCACCTCCAATCACTGGGCAGGCCGTTGCCGTCCGTTCACGCCCTCCGATTTCGCGGTCCCGCCCCCAGGCGATCTCCCTGGCTGGCCCATCGCCTATGCCGAGGTGGAGCCATACCTGGCAGCGGCCATGGAGATTGTCGACCTGCCGCAAGGCGCACAATTCCAGGCAGAGAACGCTGGGCTCAAGGGCGGCGACTTCGAGCCGGACAAGTTCCTGCTCAGCCCGCCGACGCGCTTTGCGCAGAAATACGCTGCAGCGCTCAACGATACCGCCGGGCTGGACGTCTTCATCAACTGCAACTGCGTCGACCTCGAGTTCGAGCAGGCCACGGGACGCCTGGCGGCAGCGGTGGTGTCCGACTATGACCTGCAGCGCCAGCGGCTGGTGGCCAAGCACTTCATCCTGGCGACGGGGGCACTGGAGAACGCCCGGCAACTGCTCAACAGCACGTCCCTGCGCAAGGCAGGCGTGGTCACTCAGGATGGCCTGGTGGGGCGCTGCCTGATGGAGCACCTCAACGTCGAGATGGGCACCTTCATCCTCGAGGACGGCCAGACTGGCGAGCCGCGCCAGTACTACACCAGTGATGCCTTCGTCAGCGAATACAAGGCCGGCAAGGGCAATGTCTCGGCCACGGTGCTCGATGAAGTGCGCACCTTCGGCCGGACCGCCGAGGTCAAGCACTTCCTGGAAAACCTGCTCTGTGAGATGAACCTTGCCCACAAGGTCAACTTCATCGCCAATTTCAGCTGCCCGGGCGAAGGGGTGCTCAGCACCATGATCGAACAGTACCCCAATGCGCAAAGCCGGCTCTCGCTGCTCGAAGAGAAGGACGAACTGGGTGTGTCCAAGGCCAACGTCAACTGGGTGCTTACCGCAAACGACCGCCACACCATCCAGTGCATCGGCAGCGAGCTGGCCAAACAGTTCGTCGACACAGGCCTTGGTTTCGTCAGGCTGAACGAGTACGTGTACGACGCCGCGATACCGCTGAAGATGGAGCCTCACGCGCACCATATGGGCACCACACGGATGGCTGCCTCGGCGCAGTACGGTGTGGTCGACCGCGACTGCAAGGTATTTGGCACCGACAATCTTTATGTCGCCGGCAGCAGCATCTTCGCCACCGGCGGCGCCTCCAACCCGACCATGCCGCTGTTGCAGTTCGCCCTGCGGTTGGCGGATCACCTCGATGAAAGGCTGAAATCGGCGCGCGGTGCGCTCACCTGAGCAGTCGGCGCGGTGTCAGGGCAACAGCAGGGTGGGTAAGGGAGTGAGCGCGGGGCGGTCAGCATCAACAAGAACGAGACCGTATTCGCCTCAGGGACAGTCCAGGATCGCTTCACTTGCGAGGCTAGCAGCATGTATGGATGGATACGCAAAGCATTGGCCAACTACGCCAACTCGACCGGGCGCGCCGGCGCGACCTACAAGAAGTTCTGCAATCCGAATGCCCGTGACTGGGGCGCTTACCTGACCCGCTGGGGCCAGTTCTATTCCGTCGGCAGCAACGTCCATATCAACCCCGGGTGCAACGTCACCGACCCACGCCTGGTACGCCTTGGCAGCAACGTCGGGTTATCGGATTGCACGTTGATCGGCCACGACGGCGTGGTCGCGCTGATCGAGATCTGTTACGGCAAGCAACTCGATTCAGTCGGTTTCATCGACATCCGCGACAACTGTTTTATCGGCCACGGCGCAATCGTGATGCCGCGCGTGACCATCGGCCCGGACTCGGTGGTTGCCGCTGGGGCCGTGGTCACCAAGGATGTGCCGCCCGGTACCGTGGTCGGTGGCAATCCGGCGAAGTTCATCTGCACCACCGAGGCGTTGATCCGGCGCGTCGAGGAACGCTGCGCCGCCTACCCCTGGATAGACCTGGTCAAGCAGCGCCAGGGTGCCTATGACCCGGCATTGGAGCCGGCCCTCGCCGCTGCGCGGGGCCAGTACTTCTTTGGGGATGGCAGCAATGGCTAGCAAACCTGTCGATGTGATGGTGGTCAACTTCAATACCGCCGGCTTGCTCCAGCCGATGTTCGACGCCCTGCGCCAGGCCGACGGCGACAAGTTGGCGAGTTACCTGGTGGTGGACAACGCCTCGGTCGACGATTCGGTCGAGCGCCTGGCCAAGGTCTGCCCCGAGGCCGTAGTGGTCAGCAACCAGAAGAACGTCGGTTTCGGCCGGGCCAACAACCAACTGCTGGCGCACCTGAACGGCAAGTACGCGTTGCTGCTCAATACCGATGCGTTCGTCGCCAGGGACTCCCTGGACAAGACCCTCGAGTACATGGACGCGCACCCGGAATGCGGGGTGCTGGGCGTACGCCTGGTGGGGCGCGACGGTGACCTGCAACCCAGTTGTCGCTACTTCCCGACCCCCTTGAACGTGTTCGTGGCACGCACCGGGCTCGGGCGCTTCTTCCCGGGGTTGAAGATGGTCGACGAGATGAACTGGGACCACGGCTCGGTGCGCGAGTGCGACTGGTTGCCTGGCTGCTTCTACCTGGTGCGGCGCGAGGTGCTCGACCAGGTGGGCCTGTTCGACCCGCGCTACTTCCTTTACTACGAGGAAGTCGACCACTGCAAACGGGTCAAACAGGCCGGCTGGAAGGTGGTGTTCTATCCCCACACCACGGTGGTGCACATCGGCGGGGAAAGCTCCAAGTCGGTCGCTGAGCTTGAGGCGGCCAGCCGCCAGATATCGGCCTACCAGATCGAAAGCGAACTGCTGTATTTCCGCAAGCACCATGGGTTGGCAGGGTTGGCCCTGCATATGGCGCTGGTGACCCTCGGTGATCTGGTGCTGGCCCTTAAGGCTTTGTTGAAAGGGCGGGGGCGGGCAGCCATCACGGCTTGTTGGCGGCATTGTCGGGCCACCTGGGCACTGTTGTTCGATACCCGTTTCGCAAGCCAACCCACAAGGTAGGTGATGCCATGTTCGAGAATATTCGTGCCGATCTGCGGGCCCATGGGGGCGACTGGGGCGCCCAGGGCTTCTGGGTGTTGCTGGTCTATCGTTTCGGGCGCTGGCGCTACGGGGTGCGCCCGGCGTTGCTGCGCAAGCCGCTGTCGCTGGTCTACAAAGTGCTGTTCAAGTGGGTGCAGATACTGACCGGCGTCGAGCTGCCCTGTGAGGTGCAGATCGGCCGCAACTTCGTCATCGACCACTTCGGCGGCATCATCATCAGCGGCTATGCGCGTTTCGGCGACGATTGCCGGATCCGCAACGGCGTGGTGGTGGGGTTGAAGAATGTCAGCGAGCCGACCGCGCCGGTATTCGGCAACAACGTCGATATCGGCGCCGGCGCCAAGGTGCTGGGCAACATCCGCATTGGCAACAACGTAGTGATCGGCTCCAACGCCGTGGTGCTGGTGGACGTGCCGGACGACTGCCTGGCGGTCGGGGTGCCTGCGACCGTCAAGGCGCGCAAGCCCGCCGAAGCAGAGCCGTGCTCATGAGGCAGGCAACACTGCCCAGCGCCAGCAGGAGGGCGCCATGCTGACAGGGATTGGCGTTGTAGTGATCGGCCGCAACGAAGGCCAGCGCCTGCAGCGCTGCCTGGCGTCACTGGCCGGTTGCGCGCAGCAGGTGGTGTATGTCGACTCGGGCTCGACCGACGGCTCGCAGGCCTTGGCCCAAGGCCTGGGCGTCGAGGTGCTGGCGCTGGACATGACCCGGCCCTTTACCGCCGCACGGGCACGTAACGAAGGCTTCGCCTGCCTGCAATCTTTGTTGCCGACACTAGGCTACGTGCAGTTCGTCGATGGTGATTGCGAAGTCATGGACGGCTGGCTGCAGCAGGCCTGCGAATTTCTCGATGCACGGCCGGAAGTGGCGGTGGTGTGCGGTCGGCGCCGCGAGCGTTTCCCGCAGCATTCGGTCTACAACCTGCTGTGTGATCTGGAATGGGACACACCGGTGGGCGAGGCCCGGGCCTGTGGCGGTGATGCGTTGATGCGTGCCGATGCGTTCAGGGCCGTGGGCGGCTTTCGCGCGGGGCTGATCGCCGGGGAAGAGCCCGAACTCTGTATTCGCCTGCGCGGTCGCGGCTGGAAGATCTGGCGCCTGCCCGCCGAAATGACCCTGCACGATGCCGCCATGACCCGTTTCAGCCAGTGGTGGCGGCGCAGCCTGCGCGCAGGCTACGCGTTCGCCGAGGGCGCCTTCCTGCATGGCGCGCCGCCTGAGCGGCATTGGCAGCGTGAGTCGCGTCGTGCCTGGCTGTGGGGGCTGGGCATACCGCTGGCGATCGTGGCTGCGTGTGCACTGCTGGGCGGTTGGGGGCTGCTGCTGTTGCTGCTCTACCCGCTGCAGGCCGTGCGCCTGGCGCGCCGTGGTGGCCGCTCGGTTCGCGAGAACTGGCTGCAGGCGGTGTTCCTGGTGCTGGGAAAGTTCCCGGAGATGTTCGGGCAGGTGCGGTTTCTGTTGAACCGGTTCACTGCCGGCAAGACGGTGTTGATCGAGTACAAGTGAGAGGCCCATGGCGTTCAGATCGTTACTCAAGAGTGTGCTCACTTTGCAACCCGGCTATTCATTGCGGGCGTTGAACAACAAGTTCAAATTGCTGGTGCTGATCATCACCCAGTGGACCGACCTGCGGCCGTTCCTGCGGCACATGGAAGCTGCGCTGGGCAAGGAAGGCTTCGACAAGCTCGGTGTCGATTGCATCGGCATGGTGCAGTGGCCCTATGTCAGCAAGTGCTGGTCGGTGCGGGAACGTCTCGACGCCGTGGCTTCGCACTACCAGGTGGTGACGGCGCAGTTCCCGACCCTGTTGCTGCTGGGCCGGGACGAGCGGCGGACACTGTGCGATCTGTCAGGCATTTCTGCCGACTGCACCCTGGTGCTGGACCGGCCGATCTGGTTCAAGCGCGAAGGCGAATTGGTGCTGAACCTGTTCCAGGGCGACCTGCGCGTGGCGTCACTGGCCTTCACCCTGCAGCGCACGGCGGCGGGCCTTTGCTTGTTCATCGGCGCGGTGCAGGGCATCCACAAGGGTATCGACAGCGAGCGCTCGCTGGCCATTTACCGCGACCTGACCAAGGACTTCGAAGGGCTGCGCCCGCGCAGCCTGCTGCTCGAGGCGCTCAAATGCCTGGCCAGGGCGGTCGGGGCTGACGGCCTGTATGCGGTGGGCGACGCCTATCGGCACCATCGCCATCCCTACTTTGGCGCCGAAAAGTCCCAGGACCTGGCCGCCAACTACGACGCCATCTGGCTGGAGCATGGCGCAGTACCCAGCGAGCGCGAAGACTTCTTCAGCCTCCCGCTGGCGGCGGCGCAACGTGCGGCGGAGGACATAGCGCCGAAGAAACGCGCCATGTACCGCAGGCGCCAGGCCTTGCTCGAGGCGTTGTTCGCGCAACTCGAAGCGGCGCTGGCGGCCGGCGCGGACCCGCTGCAGGTACATCGGCAACGGCTGGGCTATGCCCTGGTGTTGCAGGAGGCCAGTGCGCCGACAGCCGCGCATTCGTGGTTGGCAAAGGCTGCGGGGTTGTTCCGTCAGGCCCTGCGCGAACCCCGGGCCGACCAGCGTTTTGTGGCGTACATACGCAAGGCCGGGCTGTATCCGACCTTGAGAAAGACCTGGCGGGAGCTGTTGCGCCATGGCCCGGCGCTGCTCTGGAAACCACCCGCCGAGCAGCGTCACGACCTGCCCCTGGACGCCCCTGGCGTGGCGGCCAGTACGCTGTTCCCCGGGCACGTCCTGATGATTTGCGAGAGCGACCCAGTACAAGCGCTCGATGGCCGCCCTGCGCAACTGCGGCAAATGCTGGTCGAGCTCGGCTACACCTGCACGGTGGCGGATTGGCGCAATCCGCAAGACTGCCTGAATGCCCTGCAAACCTGTGCGGCGGTCATCCTGCACCGTTTGCCTTACTGCGCGCAGTTGTCGAGGCTGCTCGAAGACGCCAGCCGCCTCAAGGTCACCTCTTGCTGGGATACAGACGAGTTGATCTTCGACCCGCAGGCGTATCGCCAGGGTAACGACCTGAACGGCTTGCGTGACACCGACGTGGGCAAGCTGATGGCGGCCGTGGCCCTGCACCGGCAGGCACTATTGGCGTGCGAGTGCGCGATAGCGTCGAGTGCGGTGCTGGCGGCGGCGATGCAAGAGGCGGGGGCCCGGCAAGTCACGGTGGTCGAGTGCAGCCAGCAGTTGGGCCAGGTCTTCCCGGCCTTATCCGGCGTTCGCCCACGCAGGCTGCTGTCGGCGAACATCTTCTTCGCCCCCAGGAGTTTCGGTGGCGCCACGGTCGTCGCCGAGCAGATGGCGCGGTTGCTGGCGGCCACTTCGCCCTGGCAGCAATTCGTGTTCACATCGCTACCGACGACCGACACGCCCGCCTACAGCCTGTTCCGGTACCAGGCGCAGCAGGCTGCGGTGCTTGGCATCGGCCTGCCTGACCAGCGTTCGGCCCTTGAGGACTTCGAAAACCGCGCAACCCTGCCGCTGTTCGACGCCGTGCTCGAGCGCGTCGCCCCGGACCTTGTGCACCTGCACTCGATCCAGGGGCTGGGTGCGCTGCTGGCCGAAAGCTGTGCGCGGGCGGGCATACCCTTCGTGGTGACCTTGCATGATGCGTGGTGGATCTGCGGGCGCCAGTTCATGATCAACGGCCAGGGGCAATACTGCGGGCAAACGCGTATTCGCGCCGAAGTGTGTGCCGCCTGTGTCGAGGATGCGCCGCTGAACGCCTACCGTCAGCAGGCCTTGGCCACCACCCTGCGCAAGGCCAGCCTGCTGCTGGCGCCAAGCCACTTCGCCCGCGACCTGTACGTGGCCAATGGCTTCGATGCGGCGAAGATCCGCATCAACCGCAACGGCATCCTCGCCCCCGGCGCGGGCTACCACAAGCAGCCGGGGGCATTGCTGCGCTTCGGTTTCGTCGGGGGCAACACAGCGATCAAGGGCATCAACCTGATCACCCAGGCGTTTGCCGGGCTACCCCGCTCGGACTACGAACTCAAGGTGGTCGACAACCTGCTGCACCTGGGTTTCCGCTCGTTCAACCGGCACAGCGTGAAGATTCCGGGCAGCGTCAGCATCATCCCCGGCTACACCCAGGACGACATCGACGCGTTCTTTTCCGGCATCGACGTGTTGCTGTTCCCGACCCAGTGGAAAGAGACCTTCGGCCTTGCCGTGCGCGAAGCGCTGGTGCGTGACGTCTGGGTAATCAGCACCGACGCGGGGGGCACGGTCGAGGACATCGTCGATGGCGTCAACGGCACCATCATTCCGTTGAGCTCCGACCCACGGTATCTGCGCGAGGCTCTGGCCGATGCGCTTGAGCACCCGGAGCGCTTTGCGCACCCACACAACGCGTTCAAGGGCAGCATCACGCTGTGCAGCGACCAGGCCCTGGAGCTCCAGGGCATCTATGCGGACGTCATCGCGGGCACTGCCACGGCAGACCCTGCGCCGTCAGCCATGAAAAGCCTGAAGTAGAGGGCCGGGTGCCGCCGGGGGCGGCCCAGCTCATTCATCACGCGGGTATGGACTCGGATTCCTATGCGCATTGCTTATTTCATCAATCAGTACCCCAAGGTCAGCCACAGTTTCATTCGCCGTGAAATCCTCGCGTTGGAGCGCCAGGGTTTCGAGATTCAGCGCATTGCCTTGCGTGGCTGGGATGCCGAACTGCAGGACGACGAGGATGTGCGCGAGCAGGGCAAGACCCAGTACGTACTGCAAGGCGGCGTGAAAGCCCTGCTCAAGCCCGCGCTGCAGGTGTTGCGCCAGCAACCCGGGCGCTTTTTCGCAAGCCTGTGGCTGGCCCTGCGCCTGGGCCGGCGAGCTGACCGGGCATGGCCCTACCACTTGATCTATCTGGCCGAGGCATGCCGTGTGCTGCAGTGGCTGCAGGCGTCGGGCGCGGTGCATGTACATGCGCATTTCGGCACCAACTCGACCGAGGTGGTGATGCTGGCCCGCGCCTTGGGGGGGCCGGCCTATAGCTTTACCGTGCATGGCCCCGAGGAGTTCGACAAGCCGCAGTTCCTGCATATGGGCGAGAAGGTGCGGCGCGCCGCATTCGTCGCTGCGGTCAGCTCTTACGGGCGCAGCCAGCTGTTCCGCTGGGTGGCGCACGAGCACTGGGGCAAGGTCAAGGTGGTGCACTGTGGCCTGGAGCGCAGCTTCCATGATGTGCCCGCCGTGGCTGTACCCAGCGCGCCGCGGCTGGTGTGTGTTGGTCGGTTGTGCGAGCAGAAAGGCCAGTTGCTGTTGCTAGAGGCCGCACGGCTGCTGGCGGCGCAGGCGGTGGAATTCGAGCTGGTGCTGGCTGGGGATGGCGAGATGCGCGAGCAGCTGGAAGCCCTGATCGCCCGGCACCGCCTGCAGTCGCAGGTGCGTATTACCGGCTGGATCAGCAGCGCACAGGTACGCGAGGAGATCCTCGCCGCCCGTGCGCTGGTCTTGCCAAGCTTCGCCGAGGGCTTGCCGGTGGTGATCATGGAAGCCATGGCCTTGCGCCGCCCGGTGCTGACCACCTATGTGGCGGGTATCCCCGAGCTGGTAACCCCAGGCGAGAACGGCTGGCTGTTCCCGGCGGGGGCCGTGGAGGAACTGGCCACGGCCATGGCCGATTGCCTGGCGCAACCTGCGCAAGTGCTGCAGCGCATGGGGGAGGCGGCGTACCAGCGCGTGCTGCAACGCCATGATATCGATACCGAAGCGGCCCGGCTGGCCAGCTACTTCAAGGCATCCGCATGATCAACCTATTGAGCTGGCTGTTGGGCGCCGCGGCGCTGCTGATCCTGTTACCGGTGCTGGTACTGTTCGTCCAGGTGTTGCTGGGCTGCCTGCCCGCCCGGCCGCTGCCCATGGCCACCGGCAAGCGGGCGCGGGTGGCGGTGCTGGTGCCGGCGCACGACGAGGCCTCGGTCATTGCTGCCACCCTCGCCAGCATCACTCCGCAACTGGCCGCAGGTGACCGCCTGTTGGTGGTGGCGGACAACTGCAGCGATGACACCGCCACGCTTGCCCGGCAGGCGGGCGCGCAAGTGGTCGAGCGCCAGGATGATCGATTGCGGGGCAAGGGCTACGCACTGGATTTCGGTGTGCGCTACCTGGCGGACGACCCACCGCAGGTGCTTATCGTCATCGACGCCGACTGCCTGGCGGACGCGGGCGCTATCGAGCGATTGACGCGTTGCTGCAGCGAGACTGCGCGGCCCGTGCAAGCCCTCTACCTGATGCATGCGCCAGCAGGTGCCGGGCTGAAGGTACAGATCGCCGAGTTCGCCTGGCGGGTGAAGAACCTGGTGCGCCCGCGCGGTTGGGCGTGGTTGGGCCTGCCTTGCCAACTGATGGGCTCGGGCATGGCGTTGCCATGGCGCGACCTTGTACTGATCGACCTGGCGCACGGCCACCTCGTTGAAGACCTGAAGATGGGGCTGGACCTGTGTCGCAACGGCAAACCACCGCTGTTCTGCCCGCAAGCGCAGGTCTACAGCCAGTTTCCGAGCAGTGACGAAGGCCTGGCAATACAGCGTACTCGCTGGGAACACGGCCACCTCGGCGTACTGCTCGCTGACGCCCCCCGGCTGCTGCTGAGCGCGTTGACTCGACGCAACGGGCGCCTGTTGGCCATGGCCATCGACCTGATGGTGCCGCCGCTGGCCCTGCTGGTGCTGACATTGATGGCATTGCTGGGCCTCACGTGGTTGGCGTATGCGCTGTTCGGCATGTTGTTGCCGGCATTGCTGGCCACGCTGGCCATGGTTCTGCTGGGTAGCGCGGTGCTGCTGGCCTGGCTGCGCTTCTGCCGTGAGCAGATGCCCTTTTCGGTGTTGCTGTATGCCCCTTGTTACGCGGCGAAGAAGATCCCGTTGTACCTGGGGTTTCTGGTGCGACGCCAGGTGGAATGGGTACGTTCGAAACGGGATGACAGCTGATGACGGATCGTACATGGCAACGGCGCTGGGCCACTGTCGTCGACAAACTGCAGGTGGTGGCTGACGCAGCTGATGAGCAACGGCTGCTCGACACCTTGTTGGCCCCGCAAGCACCCACTGTGCTGGGATTCGTCAATGCCCACGCCATGAACCTGATGGCGGGCAACGGTGAATTCTACAAGGCGCTGGTGGCCGCCGATGTGTTGCTGCGAGACGGTTCGGGCATGGGGCTGCTGTACCGCCGGCTGGGCCTTGCGCCAGGGGTGAACATGAACGGTACCGATTTCATCCCCCGTGTGCTGGCGGCCTGCAAAGGCCGACGGGTTGCCCTGTGGGGCACCCGGGAGCCTGCCCTGGCCCAGGCGGCGCAGCACTGCGAAGCCCGCTTCGGGGTGCGGCCGGTGTCGGTGCACGATGGCTTCGCCGACGTGGAGACCTATCTGAGCCTTGCCCGCGAACTGCAACCCGAGGTAATCGTGCTGGGCATGGGCATGCCCAGGCAGGAGCTGGTTGCAGCCCGGCTGGTGGCCGTTGCCGGGCCATGCCTGGTCGTGTGCGGCGGGGCGATCCTGGACTTTCTGGGGGGAGGGGTGGAGCGGGCCCCAGCCTGGGTGCGACGGCTGGGCATGGAGTGGCTGTACCGCTTATTGAAGGAACCCAGGCGCTTGTTTGGCCGTTATGTACTGGGTAACCCCTTGTTTGTTTTGCGCACCCTGGCCTGCAGCAAGGCGCGTGGCACAGCCGGTTCCAGTGTGCCGGGCAGTGAGCCCTGATCCGTCTTAATGGTGGCGCGCCGCAGCGATGGCGCAGTACTGCTACAGTGATATCAATCGCCGCCAGACAGCAAAAACAATAAACAGGCGAAGCATCAGCCCCTGAATGAACGCCATCCTGGTGGCCGGACGCTCAGGCGGGCTCTTGAATCAGGGGGGCTTGCCGCATGCAGGGATCGATAATGCGCGCTCATGTTTACGCCATCCGTGGCACCTCAATCACAGCAGTGAAATACAACGTCGGCAGGCTTGCCGGGGTGCGACCGCTATCGCCTGTGGCCATGCCGCTGCCCAGGGTTGCCTGGGCAAAGACGTCCGTTGATTTTGTATCGTGTTCAGCCTGATGCAAGGGTGTTCGCCACGCTCACATTGATCGCTCACATTGATGAGGCCTGACAATGGTTTTGGAACCCAGAAGCAGTCGTCCCGTACTCCAGCGCAGAAGCAACGTCAGCAACGCGGTGCAGGCGGGCCTTGACGGTATTGCGGTGACCGGTGTCGCCTGGTACCTGATCTACGAACAGTTTGGCTACATCACCTCCGACTACGTGATCATGCTGCTGTTGCTGATCGGCGCGTTGGCGGTCATCTACGACCACTACGCCATCTACCGCACCAACGTCGGCTTGACGGTCAAGGCATTCAGGCTGTTCAAGGCCTGGTCGGCGACGTTCTGCTTCCTGGTGGTGATGGCGTTCCTGACCAAACAGAGCGAATCCTATTCGCGGCTGCTGGTCGGGGAGCTGTTCGTCATCGGCTATTTCGTCCAGCTGTTCCTGCACATTGCCGTGCGCGAAGTGCAGAAGCGCTTCATGGCCCATGCGTACCGCATGGAAAACGCGCTGATCATCGGCAACGGTGAACTGGCCGATTTCCTTTATCGCAAGATCAGCAACAACCCCTGGTTCGGCGAGCGGGTGGTGGGTTGTGTGTTGTTCGACGAAGCCGATGCAGTGCCGCGGGCCGAGGGGCAGCAGGGGCCGCCCGTGCTTGGGCATATATCCGCGCTCGATGAGATCGTCGCGCAGCACGCCATACGTACGGTGTACCTGGTAACGCCGCTCGGCGGTTCCGAAGTGATCAACGATATCTACTTGAAGCTGCTGGAAAAATGCATCGCCGTGAACTGGGTGCCGGATATCTTTTCGCTGCGCCTGATCAACCACAGCGTTCGCGAAATCGCCGGGATTCCGGTATTGACCTTGTCCGAGACACCTTTGACCGGCATGAGCCTGTTCCTCAAGAATGTCGAGGACCGGGTGCTGGCGGCGCTGATCCTGCTGTGCATTTCGCCGGTACTGCTGGTTGTCGCCCTGGTCATCAAGCTCGATAGCCCTGGGCCTGTGTTCTTCCGCCAGGAGCGTATGGGCTGGACCGGCGAATCGTTCCGTATCTGGAAGTTCAGGAGCATGCATGTGCACCAGCCTGAAGCCGGTGTGCTCCAGCAGGCCCAGAAGAACGACCCGCGGTTGACCCGGGTGGGCGCCTTCATCCGCCGTACCAGCCTGGATGAGCTGCCCCAGCTGTTCAACGTGCTGACCGGGGAGATGTCGCTGGTGGGCCCGCGCCCCCATGCGCTGCAGCACGACACCCAGTACTCCCAGGACATCGTCGACTACTTTGCCCGCCACAACATCAAGCCCGGCATGACTGGCCTGGCCCAGGTACGTGGCTTCAGGGGCGAAACCAAGGACATCGCGCAGATGGTCCAGCGCGTCAATTCCGATATCGAATACATCAACAACTGGTCGCTGTGGCTCGACTTCGTGATTCTGGTGCGCACGCTCAATGCCTTCACCGGCAAACACGCCTACTGAGAAGTGTCGAGCTGACCGGCGGGCCGACGGCCGGTCACACATCCCGGCATGCAGCACTACACTTGCCCGGTGATGGCGACCTGCCTGCATCGGCCTGGTCGCCCCTTCAAGGATGAAAGACCCAGTCACTGTCGGTCCGCAGCGCGGACCGGCGGTGTCCTGCAAGGAGACGCAGGTCGATGGTCATCAAGCGAACGAGCAAGGTTCGCGTGCCAGCAATGGCCCGTGAGCCGTCGAAAAGTGGCAATGAACTCCAGGGAGCGGTCGAAGGGTTGCTGGCAAGCCCGCTGTTCGTCAAGTCGCGGCGCCTGGGCAGCCTGCTCAGTTACCTCGCCCAGCGCAGCCAGCAGGGCGGCGAGGGCATCCCCAGCGAATACGATATCGGCATCGCGGTGTTTCGCCGGGATCCTGCGGTGTACTGCACGGGCGACGACCCGGTGGTACGGGTGCAGATCGGTCGCCTGCGGCGCAAGCTTGCGGACTATTACGCCACGCATGGGGCTCATGAGCCGTTGCGCCTGAGCGTGCCTGCCGGAGGTTATCGGCTGTGCTGCGAACGGTGGGGCGCGCCGTTGGCCGATGGTCGGCCGGCGGTACTGTGCGTGCGGCCGTTCAGTTGCCTGACCAGCCTGGGTGGGGCGTTCGCGCGGGGGTTGGGCGAGGAGTTGTGCGACTTGCTGTTCCATGGTTTCGAGCGTGCCTCGGTGCGCGTGCGCTTACCACGGGGGGCTCCGACGCCAGGCGAACTCACCCATGAGCATGCTTACCTGCTTGAGGGCAGTGTGCGGGCCGAAGCCAACCGTGTGCGGGTGGCGGTGCGTCTGCTCGACGTGGGGGCGGGCAGCCTGCTCTGGTCGGCCCGTTTCGACCGAGGCGGACCATTGCTTATCGCAACCGAGCAGGAGCTGGCCGAGGCCATCTGCCACTGCGTGATCGGTCAGTTCGTCCGGCACGCAGGGTGATACCGCCGGGGCGAACCCCGGCGGCCAAGGCTCAGGAAGGGATGATCCACTTCTGGTCGGAGTACATGTAGGTGGCGCTGTTGGCGAAGGTCAGGTCGATCTCCTGGGCATTGGAGCGTGAGCTGCTGAACATGGTGCTGGTCTGCACGTCCTGTTGGAACCACACCAGGATGCTTTCCTTCGGCGTGAGGCTGGTGCTGCCCTGTACGACCGCACTGGTGGCCACGTAGATCGGTGTGCTCACCTGCTTGCCGTCGATGCCGGTGGACAGCTGGTTGACGCCCGGATGGATCGAGCCGTACTTGTTGATCAAGGTGACCGCCGTTTCCGGTCCACCGGTGGAAGGCGCCCCGAGTATGCCTGCATCGTCGAGGATCGATTGTTGCCCGAGGCCGATGGTGACGATATTGGTGGCCGTGGTCACCGTGACATTGTCCTGGAAGGTGTTGGTGCCAAACAGCTGGTACTGGGGCGTCCAGCTGAAAGTGTTGTTCATCAGGTACTTGTCGTAGGACTGCCAGACCACGTTGTACGCAGCGTCTCCGACCTTCTTGGCGAAGCACAGCTTGTACTTCCCGTCCTTGAGCGTACGCAGGTCATCGGCGGCAATCTGGATGTTCACCGATTTGGTAACGGCATCGGTGATGGTGCGGAACAGATTGGCGTAGTGGCTCTGCTCCAGGGGCTGGGTTCGGCCAAGCAGGGCCTTGACCGCTTGTTGCACCTGTTCCTGGCGCTGCTGGGCGACGGCGAGCTGTTGTTTGCTTGCGGCATTCGAATTGCTCATGATGTCCCTCTGTCCTTGTTGAGTGATGATTGCCGAATTCCGGCCTGTGCCGGCGTGTCGACCAGGCCACTCTAGGCGGGGCAGGAGGGCCGGCGAAGTATCACGGTGTTACAAGGCAGCGGCGGTCATGCCGCCCACTCAAATGAACAAGGGCCGCGATGCGGCCCTTGTTGCTAGGTTATGTACGAAAAGTATGGTCATCCTGCGTTGTGGGAGCGGGCTTGCCCCGCGATCTGCCGCAACGCGGCAGCCTACGGCATCTCTGACACCATTTGATATCGGGTAAAGGAGCGCTTCGCACTCCATCGCGGGTCAAGCCCGCTCCCACAAACTTTTCGCACAGAGCCAAGAGCAGATGCGCAAGCAAGGCTCAGGCAGTGCTCTTCACGTTGGCGTCGGCCCAGGTGAAGTTCCAACTGGTGCGCTTGCCCTTGGCCACTTCGATGAGCTTGTTTTCGTAGGTCGTGTGGCTGATCTCGCCGGTGAACGTCAATGTGCGTGCGCTGTTGTTGCCTGTGACTTCGCCCGGCGTGCCATTGCTCAGGATCATCGCTTTCTTGAGGTCTTCCGCGGATGGCGCGCTGGCCTGGTTTTTCTCTACGGTTACGAAATGCATGGTTACACCTCCTGTGTGGTTTGAACCTCGGCACGGCGCGGCGCGCCGGCCGAGGGGCACACTGTAGGCGCGTGGTGGGCAGGGGCTTAAGTTACAAGGCAGGCGTCGAAGTAACAGGGCGTAACTCCGTGGTGGATACCCCGGGTGGCCTTACGCACCAGGCAGTGACAACGGGTGCAACGCCCTGAATCCCTGCGCCTCTTCCACCAGCCAGTCATGCACTGCCCGGGCGCCGGGCTGGGTCAGCCCGCCGGGCGGGTAGTGCAGCACGTAGCGCTTGTGGTTGGCGATCGGTACGCCGAACGGCACGATCAGCGCACCGCGCTCAAGCTCATCGTTGAGCAGGGTGCGCCGGGCGATGGCCACGCCGACACCGGCAATCGCCGCCTCGATGGTCAGGTGGTTGCGGTTGAAGGTGTGACCACGACGCACGTCCAGCCCGCCGGCGCCGATACCGTCCAGGTAAAACTCCCATTCGGCATATTCCGAGCTGCCGCGCCAGGCGGTGATGTCGTGCAGCAGCGGATAGTGCACAAGGTCCGTCGGCCCGTGCAGCGGCGGGCGGCCGCGCAGCAGTGCAGGGGAGCAGACCGGGAAGATCTGTTCGTCCAGCAACGGGGTGGACAGCATGCCCGGGTAGCTGCCGTCGTTGAGGTCGATGGCCAGGTCGAAGTCATCCGGGTGCAGGGCCTGGTTGCTGTCCTCGGCCACCAGGCGCAGCTCGATGTCGGGGTAGCGCTGTTGGAAGCGCGGCAGGCGCGGCGTGAGCCATTTGGCCAGGAACGACGGGATCGAGCGCAGGCGCAAGGTGCCACGGATCTCGCCGGCATCCAGGCGCAGCAGCTCGGCCTCGATGCTGCCATAGGCCTCGGCCACGGTCTGCGCCAGGCGCTGCCCCTCGGCCGACAGCTCGACGCCGCGGGCGCGCCGCAGGAACAGGCGATAGCCCAGGCGCTCTTCCAGTTGGCGCATCTGCTGGCTGACGGCGCCGGGGGTGATGTGCAGCTCTTCTGCACAGCGGGTGAATGACAGGTGCCGCGCCGCGCAGGCAAACACATGCAGCCAGACGTACACCTGGCCGTTGAGTGGACCTTTCATTGTTTAGTCCTGCTAAAGGCTTGTGTAGGAAGTTTCGTTGGTCATGCCGACCTGGGCGCGTCAGTATCGCCCAACTTTGTAATACCGTTCAATTTTTCCAGAGATCCGTGGTGTGCGTTGTACGGCTGCCACGGTCAGGCATTAGCATGGCTATCAGTGTTTTCGACCTTTTCAAGATTGGCATCGGCCCATCGAGCTCCCACACCGTCGGCCCCATGCGCGCCGCGGCAACCTTCGCCCTGGCCCTGCGCGAGCGCGGCCTGCTGGCCCAGGTGAGCCGGGTCGAGGTCCGTCTGTACGGCTCGCTGTCGGCCACCGGGGTTGGCCATGCCACCGACCGTGCCTGCCTGTTGGGCCTGATGGGCCAATGGCCGGATCGCATCGACCCGCACAGCATCGAGCCACGCATCGACCAGTTGATGCAGGAGCAGTGCCTGATGCTCGATGCCAGCCATCCGATCGAGTTCCAGTACAGCCGTGACATGCGCCTGCTCGACGAGAGCCTGGCCTATCACCCCAACGCCATGACCTTGGAAAGCTTCGGCGCCCAGGGCAGCCTGTTCAGCCAGACCTACTATTCGGTGGGTGGCGGATTCATCGTCGAGCAAAGCGAAATCGACGCACCCCAGGTTGGCGGCGCCGAGGTCGAGCTGCCTTATGAGTTCTCCAGCGCAGAAGAGCTGCTGGCGCTGTGCAAGCAACATGGGCTGAGTGTCAGCCAGCTGATGCTGGCCAACGAGCGCGCTTGGCGCTCGGAAAGCGAGATACGCGAAGGCCTGCTGAACATCTGGGCCGCCATGCGCGAGTGCGTGGTCAACGGCCTGCGCAATGAAGGCATCCTGCCCGGCGGGCTCAAGGTCAAACGTCGCGCCGCGCGCCTGCACCGCAGCCTGCAGGAGCTGGGCAAGCCCAACGTGATCGGTTCGACCCTCAGCGCCATGGAGTGGGTCAACCTGTTCGCCCTGGCGGTCAACGAAGAGAACGCCGCTGGCGGACGCATGGTCACCGCGCCCACCAACGGTGCGGCGGGGATCATCCCGGCGGTTCTGCACTACTACATGAAATTCAACCCCGGCGCCTGCGACGACGACGTGGTGACTTTCCTGCTGGCGGCGGCCGCGGTGGGCATCCTGTGCAAGAAGAACGCCTCGATTTCCGGCGCCGAAGTGGGCTGCCAGGGCGAGGTCGGTTCGGCCTGCTCGATGGCTGCCGCCGGCTTGGCCGAGGTGTTGGGCGCCACGCCGTCGCAGCTGGAAAACGCCGCCGAGATTGCCCTGGAACATAACCTCGGGCTGACCTGCGACCCGGTCGGTGGGCTGGTCCAGGTACCGTGCATCGAGCGCAACGCCATTGCGGCGGTCAAGGCGATCAATGCCGTGCAGATGGCCTTGCGTGGCGATGGTGAGCATTTCATTTCCCTAGACCAGGTGATCCGCACCATGCGCGATACCGGTGCCGACATGCACGCCAACTACAAGGAAACCTCACGCGGCGGCCTGGCCGTGGCGTTCGTCGAGTGCTGACAGCACGCCAGGCATGCACTTGACCACTGTAGGAGCAACTGTCTCGCTCAACTGCTAAAGCCAGCGCGATCCCTGTGGGAGCGGGCTTGCCCCGCGAACACGGGCGAAGCCCGTGCCACCCCGCGCGGCACAAGGCCGCTCCTACAGAAGCTATGCAACACATGAGGCCGGCAAGCCGGCCCCACCCTGCAACACCCGCTGTACCTGCGACAAAAACAACTACAAGGCGATACCCATGACTGATGTACAAAGCACCACGACCCTTCGTGCGGATTCGGCTGCCCCGGCTACGGCCTCGGGCTCGACCACCTGGAACCGCCACGACACCACCTGGGCCCTGGGCCTGTATGGCACCGCTATTGGTGCCGGCACCCTGTTCCTGCCGATCAACGCTGGCGTCGGCGGCTTCTGGCCGCTGCTGATCCTGGCGCTGCTGGCGTTTCCCATGACCTTCTTCGCCCACCGCGCGCTGACCCGCTTCGTGCTGTCCGGGCGCAAGGGCGGCAGCGAAGACATCACCGAGGTGGTGGAAGAGCACTTCGGCGTTGGCGCCGGCAAGCTGATCACCCTGCTGTATTTCTTCGCCATCTTTCCGATCCTGCTGGTGTACAGCGTGGCGCTGACCAACACCCTCACCAGCTTCTTCGAACACCAGCTGCACCTGAACGCGCCGCCCCGTGCACTGCTGGCGCTGCTGCTGATTTGCGGCCTGATGATCATCGTGCGCTGCGGCCAGCAGCTCATCGTCAAGGCCATGAGCCTGCTGGTCTACCCCTTCGTCGCTTCGCTGCTGTTGCTGGCGCTGAGCCTGATCCCCAACTGGAACGGTGCGTTCTTCGCCCAGGCCAATGAGGGCCTCAGCGCCTCGAACCTGATGCTCACCCTGTGGTTGGCGATCCCGGTGATGGTGTTCTCGTTCAACCACTCACCGATCATCTCGGCCTTTGCCGTCGACCAGAAACATCGCTACGGCGTTGACGCCGACCGCAAGAGCGGCCGCACCCTGGCCACTGCCCACGTGATGATGGTGCTGACGGTGATGTTCTTCTGCTTCAGCTGCGTGCTGGCCCTGAGCCCTGAGAACCTGGCTGAGGCCAAGGCGCAGAACATCTCGATCCTGTCGTACCTGGCCAACCACTTCCAGACCCCGGTGATCGCCTTCGTTGCGCCGCTGATCGCGCTGGTGGCGATCACCAAATCGTTCCTGGGCCACTACATCGGCGCCAGCGAAGGCTTCCAGGGCATGATCGTCAAGAGTCTGCGCGGGCGTGGCAAAACCTGGCCGGCCAAACGCCTGGAACGTGCCACGGCGCTGTTCATGGTGGTGACCTGCTGGGCGGTGGCCACACTCAACCCGAGCATCCTTGGCCTGATCGAAGGCCTGGGTGGCCCGGTGATCGCCTGCCTGCTGTTCCTGATGCCGATGTATGCGGTGCACAAGGTGCCGGCGCTGCGTCAGTACTCGGGCAAACTGTCGAATGTGTTCGTCGTGTTGATTGGCTTGATCACGCTGTCGGCGATCGTCTACAGCTTCGTCGCCTGATCTTCCGTCGCCAGATGCAACAAGGCCGCTGTTCCTGCCGGGCAGCGGCCTTGTCGCATCTGGCGACGGCAGCGGGCTACTTGGTCTTGTGCTGCAGCGCCACGAAACTACGGCGCATGTCGCTGGCCCAGCCATCGAGTACCGGCTTGACGTCGGCCAGGGTGAGTTTCTGCGTGTCGTTTTCCAGCTCCTTGCCACTGCCTTTGCGCACCACCTGGGCCAGCACTTTCTGGCTGGCGCCATCGAGGAAGGCCGCCTCTACCGCGATGTCCACATCCTGGTCACGCCCACCGGCGGCGGTGTTGACCGCTGCTGCCACCAGGGCGATGGGGATGACTTCGTAGGGCTTGAGGCCTTCGTTGCTGGTGGCCACGGCGGTGATCGCCGGGCGCACCACGATGGTGTTAGGCCCAGGCTCCTTGACCAGCGTCAGCACACTGCCCAGCTCGCGGCGCATGGCTTCGTTGAAGTAGCGGGTGATCTCCTGCAGGGTCTGCGCCGAGATCACGTTGGTCGGTTGTGGTTTGGGGTAGAACTGGCTCGGCTCGATGAACACCTTGGTGTACTGGCTGGCTTTCAGGTTCGGGTCGACCCAGCGCATCACCGGCGCGCCAGAGACACTTTCAGCCGGCTTCAGGCGGCTGTAGTCCTTGAGAAAGCCAGAGTAATCCTTGGGGTCGACGCGGTTGCTGGAGCAGGCAACCAGGGCAAGCAGGGCTGCGCACAACAGGGTGCTGCGAGACAGTTGCATCATGATGGCGGTGTCCATGAGTGAATTGGCCAGAACAACGCTAGCAGGTGCTTGGCGGAAGGCCAGCATCCCGCTCGATTCTGATAGCCGTTTCGGACATCCATGCCCGAAGCAGCCGACTTTCATTGAATACGGAAGCTGGAAAAGTATGCCCTTTACGGGTATGGTTTGGAGCGTTGGATATGGATGTCTATAAAAGAAGGGCGTTCGCTCGTTGGCAGCTTGGGCTGCGGTGTACTGATGGAGGTCCACTGTGACCAGCAAACTCATTGAATCATTGCGTGATGACCTGTGTGCCCTGGAGCGGGCGGGCGCGGTCGGCAAAGTCACGCTGCGGGATTTCGAAGCAATTTGCCCGGCGCCCGTGCGGGCATTCACCGCTCAAGACATCAAGCAATTGCGTGAAGCCCTCAATTTCAGCCAGCCGGTGTTCGCCCTGCACCTGCATACCAGCGCCTCCACGGTGCGCAAGTGGGAGCAGGGCGAAACACGTCCGGCGGGGCCTGCGTTGAAACTGCTCAATGTCATCGCTGACAAAGGCCTGCAAGCCATCCTTTGAGCAAAACCCGTCAGCCTAACGCCTCGCGCAGTCGGTACCACAACATCCCCAGTGCCAGCAGCGGCGAGCGCAATGCCTTGCCGCCGGGGAAGGTCAGGTGGGGCACCGAACTGAATACGTCGAATCCGTAACTGGCCTGGGTGGCGATGGCCTCGGCCAGCAGTTTCGCGGTCCAGTGCGTAGTGTTCAGGCCGTGCCCGGAATAGCCCTGGGCATAGAACACATTGGGGTGCTGGCTGAGCCTGCCGACCTGCGGGAAGCGGTTGGCGGTGATGCCGATCATGCCGCCCCATTGGTAGTCCAGGCGCACATCGGCCAACTGCGGGAACACCTTGAGCACCTTGGGCCGCATGTAGGCGCCGATGTCCTTCGGGTCACGCCCGGAGTAGTGGCATGCGCCGCCGAACAGCAGCCGATTGTCGGCAGTGAGGCGGTAATAGTCCAGGCCGACTTTCTGGTCGCACAGCGCCATGTTCTGCGGGATCAGCGCCCGGGCAACGTGCTCGGGCAGCGGTTCGCTGGCTACTACATAGCTGCCGGCAGGCAACACTTTGCCGCTCAGGCGCGGTTCCAGTTCGTCGAGGTGAGCGTTGCAGCCCAGCACCAGGCTCTGGGCGCGGACCTTGCCGCGCGCGGTGTGTAGGGTCACGGTGCTGCCATGTTCGATGCGCAGCACCGGGCTCTGCTCGAAGATCTTCACGCCCAGGCCATGGGCGGCGCGGGCTTCGCCCTGGACCAGGTCGAGCGGGTGCAGGTGGCCCGAGCCCATGTCCACCAGGCCACCGGCATACTGGTCGCTGGCGACGATCTCATGCATACGGTCGGCGCCAACCAGCCGGGTTTGGTGGCGGTAGCCGAGGTCGGCAAGTTCGCACTGCTCGTCTTCGAAGGCGGCAAACTGCGCCGGGGTGTTGGCCAGCTCGCAGAAGCCCCAGCGCAGGTCGCAGTCGATGCCGTACTGCTCGATGCGCCGGGCCACCAGCGCCACCGAGTCGATGCCGGCCTGCTTGAGGTAGCGCACGCCGTCCTGGCCGACGTGCCGGGCAAAGCCCGAAACGTCATGGCCGATGCCGCGGATCAGCTGGCCGCCGTTGCGCCCGCTGGCGCCCCAGCCGATGCGCCGGGCCTCCAGCAGGATCACCGTGAGGCCGCGTTCGGCCAGCTCCAGGGCGGCGTTGACCCCGGTCAGGCCGCCGCCGACCACGCACACGTCGGCTTGCAGGTCCTGGTCGAGCACAGGGTAGGGGGCTGCCTTGCGCGCCGTGGCGGCGTAGTAGGAAGCGGTGTGTTCAGTCATGTGAGGCATGGGCGTGCTCGACTCATCGGTTGGACTTGATCTTGCTCCAGGAGCGGGTCATCTGCCGCAGGATCGGCGGGCTCGGCATGGTGGAGACATACAGTTTGTCCAACACCTCCTGAGGCGGGTAGATCTCGGGGTTGTTCACCAGCGCCGGGTCCATGTCGGCCTTGGCATCCGGGTTGGCGTTGGCATAGCCGACCGTGGCGCTGACCTTGGCGATCACCTTGGGGTCGAGCAGGTAGTTGATGAACGCCAGGGCTTGCTCGGGGTTCTTGGCATCCTTGGGGATGGCCAGCAGGTCGAACCACAGGTTGCTGCCTTCCTTGGGGATGCTGTAGGCGACCTTGACGCCGTTGCCGGCCTCCTCGGCACGGTGGGCGGCCTGGAACACATCGCCGGAGTAACCGAAGGCCACGCAGACATCACCGTTGGCCAGGTCGGATACGTACTTGGAGGAGTGGAAGTAGGTGATATAGGGGCGCAGCTCCAGCAGCCGTGCCTCGGCCTTTTTATAGTCGTCGGCCTTCTCGCTGCGCGGGTTCATGCCCATGTAGTTGAGGATGGCCGGGAACAGTTCGTCGGGCGAATCCATGAACGCCACGCCGCATTGCTTGAGCTTCTTCAGATTCTCTGGCTCGAACAGCACGGCCCAGGAGTCGATCCTGTCGATGCCCAGCACCGCCTTCACTTTATCGACGTTGTAGCCGATGCCGTTGGTGCCCCACAGGTAAGGCACGGCGTACTGGTTGCCCGGGTCGTTCTGCTCAAGCTGCTTGAGCAGTTTCGGGTCCAGGTGCTGCCAGTTTGTCAGCTTGCTGCGGTCCAGCGGCAGGAACGCGCCGGCCTGGGCCTGGCGGGCGAGGAAATGGTTGGACGGCACGACCACGTCGTAGCCGGTGCGTCCGGCCAGCAGCTTGCCTTCCAGGGTTTCGTTGGAGTCGAACACGTCATAGACCACCTTGATCCCGCTGCTGGCCTGAAAGTCCGCCAGGGTGGTATCACCGATGTAATCGGTCCAGTTGTACACGCTCACCGTCGGCTGGGCCTGGACGGCAGCGCCGAACAGCAGGGCAAAGGTTGCGGGGATCAGGGCTTGCGGATGACGCATGTCGACACCTCGTTGGTCTTGTTCTTCGAATTCGGTGGTGTAGGGGCTGCTGCGCAGCCCATCGCCGGCAAGCCGGCTCCCACAATGGAAACGCAATCACTGTGGGAGCTGGCTTGCCAGCGAAAAGGGGCGCGCAGCGCCCCCCGGGGCGGATTACACGCTCAGCAACAGGAACTCACGCTCCCACGAACTGATCACCCGCTTGAAGTTTTCGTGCTCGGCGCGCTTGACCGCCACGTAGCCCTGGACGAACTGCTGGCCCAGGTACTGCTGCACCACTTCACAATCTTCCATGTGCTGCAACGCGTCCTCGATGGTGATCGGCAGGCGCAGGTTGCGCCTTTCGTAAGCGCGGCCCTGCACCGGCGCACTCGGCTCGAGCTTCTCGACCATGCCGATATAGCCGCACAGCAGGCTCGCGGCGATGGCCAGGTACGGGTTGGCATCGGCACCCGGCAGGCGGTTTTCCACGCGCATCGCCTCGGGGCTGGAGGTCGGTACGCGCAGCCCGGCGGTGCGGTTCTCTTCGCCCCACTCGACGTTCACCGGCGCCGAAGTGTCGGGCAGGAAGCGGCGGAACGAGTTGACGTTGGGCGCGAACATCGGCAGCAGCTTGGGGATGTATTTCTGCAGGCCGCCGATATGGTGCAGGAACAGCTCGCTCATGCTGCCGTCTTCGTTGGCGAAGATCGGCTTGCCGGTGGCGATGTCGACCACGCTCTGGTGCAGGTGCATGGCACTGCCCGGCTCGTCGGTGATCGGCTTGGCCATGAAGGTGGCGGTGACGTTGTGCTTGAGCGCCGCCTCGCGCATGGTGCGTTTGAACACGGTGATCTGGTCGGCCAGGTCCAGTGCGTCGCCATGGCGGAAGTTGATCTCCATCTGCGCCGGGCCGTCTTCGTGGATCAGCGTGTCCAGGTCCAGGCCTTGCAGTTCGCACCAGTCGTAGACGTCCTCGAACAGCGGGTCGAATTCGTTGGCGGCGTCGATGGAGAACGACTGCCGGCCACTTTCGGCGCGGCCCGAGCGGCCCAGCGGCACCTGCAGTGGCAGGTCCGGGTCTTCACAGCGCTGCGTGAGGTAGAACTCCATCTCTGGCGCGACGATTGGTTGCCAGCCCTTGTCGGCGTAAAGCTTGAGCACCTTTTTCAGCACGTTGCGCGGCGACAGCTCGATGGGGTTGCCCTGCTTGTCGAAGGTGTCGTGAATCACGATCGCGGTGGGTTCGATGGCCCACGGGATCTGGTACACCGCGGTGGGGTCGGGGCGGCAGACCATGTCGATGTCGGCTGCGTCGAGCAGGCTGTAGTAGATGTCATCGTCGACGTAGTCGCCGGTCACGGTCTGCAGCAGCACGCTCTCGGGCAGGCGCATGCCGCGCTCGTGGAGGAACTTGGCGGTGGGGGCGATCTTGCCGCGGGCGATGCCGGTCAGGTCGCTGATCACGCATTCGACTTCGGTGATCCGGTGTTCTTTCAGCCAGGTGGATAGCTGATCGAAGGGGGCGTTCATACAAACCTCTTGGTTGGGTAGTTGTGGTGGGAAGCATGGCGTTCATCGCGTAGGGCACTTCCCACAGGTGACGCTGAGGACTATCTTGGGCGCAGCCCCCCGGGCTGATCTATCCACTTTCTTCGTCAATGAATGCACCAAAAGAGTGCAACTAGGACAGCGCGTGACAACGCCAATCGCCTTGCAGGTTCAGGATTTCCGCACCACCGATGTGACCGAACAGACCCGCGTCACCCCCGGCTGGCAGCAGCAGTACCGGCAGATGTCCCCCGGGCATTTCAACGGCCAGCTGCGTTGGCTGGGGCTCGAGGGCGTGGAGGTTTACGAGGAGCGCCTGAACACCCGTGTCGAACAGTTCTTCCGTGCCCCCAGCGGCGCCCTGGCGTTCTGTTTCGACCGCAGCGAGAACAGCCTGTACCTGCTCAATGAAGACAGCCGCAACATCTGGATCACCCCGGAGAACTACCAAGAGGTGGCGGTGGTGTTCGAGCAGCCGTTCCTGGCCAGCCACGGGTTGGATGTGGAGCGCTTGCGCGGGCTGTTCATGGTGCCGCTGAGCTGTCAGCAGAATGCCTTGTTCGGCAACTGGCTGAGCGCCACCCTGACCCGCCTGGGCCAGGCCGATTGCCCGCTGGAGGGCAGGGCGCTGGCGGAGCAGTTGCTGGAGGACTGCCTGTTCATCCTCGACAACGCCGGGCAGCGTCTGCAAGGCGATGCCCTGGGTCGGCGCGACGAGGAACGGGCGATCATGCGCCGGGTCAGTGAATGGGCGGCCGATTGCCCCGACGAGACCCTCAACCTGGTGCAGTTGGCCAAGGTTGCCGGTGTTTCCGTACGTCAGTTGCAGCAGGCGTTCAAGGGTTTTACCAACCTGCCGCCGGCGCACTGGTTGCGCCTGCGCCGCTTGAACGGGGCGCGGCGGGACCTTCTGGCGGGGGATGCGACCGTGGCCGAGGTGGCTATGCGCTGGTCGTTCTGGCACCTGGGGCGATTCTCCGAAAGCTATCGGCAGTTGTTCCGCGAATTGCCGAGCGAAACGCTAAAGCGCGCGCGCGGCGCCTAGCGCCTGGAGCTGTAGGAGCGGCTTTAGCCGCGAACATCGGCGAAGCCGGTGCCATGCACGGTGTCGTCTGCTTCGCGGCTAAAGCCGCTCCCACAGGGGCCGTGCATTGCCCAGGATTGCACAGTACCTGTGGGAGCGGCTTTAGCCGCGAAGATGACACCTCGGTGCCCGGCACGGGCTATGCCCGTGTTCGCGGGCGAACCGCCGCTCCCCCAGGGGGTACTGTCCTGTGCCGCAGCCAGATGATCTTCCACGACAGTAAAAAACTGCTAGGGTGCCCACCGCAGCCCTTGTCCAGGTCAGGTATGG
The DNA here is from genome assembly GCF_024749065.1 of Pseudomonas sichuanensis. Classification (NCBI taxonomy): domain Bacteria; kingdom Pseudomonadati; phylum Pseudomonadota; class Gammaproteobacteria; order Pseudomonadales; family Pseudomonadaceae; genus Pseudomonas; species Pseudomonas sichuanensis. The sequence goes on from NZ_CP087185.1 coordinate 2,783,705, forward strand.
ATACCGAACAAGCCCCACGCTTCACCTACCAGAAAGTCCACCGCTACCTCAGCCGCTGGCTCGATGCGCGAGCACCGGGGCAAGCGCACCGCTTGCCATCGCTGCGCGAGGTCGCCCGGCAATTGCAGGTGTCGCTGTCCAGCTGCAAGCAAGGCTTCGCCCTGCTCGAGTCCCAGGGCCGCATCCAGGCGCGGCCCAAGGTCGGCTATTTCAGCGTCGTCCAGGCGTCCACGGTACCGCTGCCAGCCACGGCCAACCTGCTCGATCGGGTCTTCGCCAGCGCCCGGCAGCCGGGGATGCTGGCCTTGAGCAGCGATGCCCCGGCCATGCTGGGAGCCCTCGATGGCCCGCTGCTGTTGCTCGAGCGCGAGTTGCAGCGCCGCACACCAGCGGCTGAACTGCCGCCGTTCCAGCCGCTGGGCGAGCCGCAGCTGCGGGCGGCGCTGGCACGCGATTACAGCCAGGCCTCATCCGAGCCGTGGCAGGCCGACCAGGTGTTCATCGGCCCGGACCTGCGCAGCGTGTTCGATCTCGCCCTGCAAGCGTTGATCCCGGCAGGTTCTGTGGCGCTGGTGGAGTCGCCGTGCTCCTGGTTGATACTGGGCCGGCTGCGTGCGGCGGGCCTGCAGGTCATCGAGGCGCCGCTGGACGGGGAGGGCCGGATGGACCTCGATGCCGTGGCCCAGATGCTGGAGACCACGCCCGTGCGCGTGGCGGTGCTGTCATCCCGGGTCAACACCCCACAGGGCAACGCGATGCCGGCAGCCGACAAACGACGCCTGTGCGACTTGCTGGCCCGGCGTCGGGTATGGCTGTTCGAGAATGACAGCTACGGAGGCTTGTGCGCCGACCTTCCGGCGTACCGGGAACACGCCGACCCGCAGCGGCTGCTGGTGTTCGCCAGCTTCGACAAATGCATCGGCGCCGAGGCCCCATTCGCCTACCTGTTATGCCGCAGCGCGACGGCGCCCCTGGCCGAAGCGTTCTTCGCCCGTGGCTTTCGCCTGCCAACCTATCGCCAGCGGGCCATCGCCGGGCTGTACGGCTGCGCGCGCATCGACCGACAGCGGACGTTGCTGGGTCGACAACTCGCCGCCAGCGCGGGGCGCATGGCCGCGCTGCTCAGGCAACATGCCGGTGACTGCCTGCAAGGCGCCATGCCCCTGGCCGGAGCCACATTCTGGCTACGCGCCACGCGCCCGGTGGACATGGACGCGGTGTGCGAAAAACTGCTGGCCGAGGGCATTGTCATCGCCCCCGGCTCGCTGTTCAGCCAGGCCGGCCATTGGCGCGACCACCTGCGCCTGAGCGTTACCGTCGATTGGCGCCAGGATATCGAAGGCGCGCTGGTGCGCCTGGCCCAGGCCGTTCGCCAGGCGCCTCAGCTGCCGTAGCAGTGCGCAAGCTCTGGGAATTCGCCCTGGCGCACTTCGTTGGCGTAGCGCGCGCAAGCGACCCGGATTACCGCGGCCAGGTCGGCGTACTGCTTGACGAAGCGCGGCTTGCGCGGCCCGCCCAGGCCAAGCAGGTCTTCGGTGACCAGGATCTGCCCGTCGCAGGCGGGGGAGGCGCCAATGCCGATGCACGGCTGGCTGCTCTGCTCGCTGATTTTTCGCGCCAACGGCTCGGCCACGCCTTCGAGCAACAGACTGAAGGCGCCTGCGGCCAGGTTGGCTCGCGCATCGTCGGCAATGGCCACGGCGCTGGCCGGGGTCATCCCTTGGGCCTTGTAGCCGCCCATCACATTGACGAACTGCGGCATCAGCCCGACATGGGCCATCACCGGGATACCACGTTCGACCAGAAAGGCCACGGTGGGGGCTAGAGCTCGATTGCTTTCCAGCTTCACGGCGGCGCAGCCGGTCTCGGCCAAGACTTGTGCACAGTTGTGAAAGGCCTGCTCGGGTGAGGCCTGATAGCTGCCAAAGGGCATGTCGGCGATCACGCAGGCGTGTTCGGTGCAGTCGACCACCGCGCGGGTGTGGCTGATGGTCTCGTCCAGGCGCATGGCGAGGGTGGAGCGTCGGCCATAAGCGACCATGGCGGTCGAGTCGCCGACCAGGATGAAGTCCACCAGCGGGTCGATCAGGCGGGCGATGGGGGTGCTGTAGGCGGTTAGGGCGACGATCTTCTGTCGGCCTTTCATGGCGGCCAGCTCGGGTGGGGTCAGGCGTTGGTTGGGGGTGTGGGGGCTCATCGATACCTCCGTGGGCTGGGGAGGTTTCCGATTATTGGCTTGCGCGAAGGTGAAACAAGGTACAGATCAGCGCGTGATTGCAGCTCAGATGGCGAACAGGGTCACGACACTGGTGCAGCTGATATTTTTGCCAGTTGTTGCACTGTCCAGGTGGCGCTTTGATAGGGCATCCGCCGGACCGGGGCGGCCTCGCTGAGACTGCCGGTTGTCGGTCCTTGTCGCCTGCCCGATCAAGGAAGCCATCATGCCTGCTACCAGCACCGTCAGTGTTTCTCACGCCATCGCTGCAACCACCAGCGTGCCGTTCATCCTCACAACACGCCTGGATGGCTACCTGCCGGACATGGCTGGCTTTGAGCAACAGGATCTGGGTTCACCAAAGCGGGGCTGGCACAGCCTGTGCCCGATCCGCGCCGGCCGGGACCTGGTCGAAGGCGAGGTGCTCAGCGCCTGCCGGGTGCGTGGGCGTGACGGTGAATTGCTCCAGATCGACTACACCGCGGTCAAGGCGGACCTCAAGGCCAGTCAATGGCCGGCCGCCTTTGCCCGGCATCTGCGTGAGCAAGGTGAGCAGCAGGGCTTGTGCGCCGGTGGCTGGACGTCCACCGGTGAGTTGACCCACGAAGGTGCAGACCTGCGCCTGTGGTGCCTGAACGGCCACCGCGCCTTCAGCACCGCGCCATTTGCTGGCAACCTGGTCCAGGCGCTGGCCTGCAATGACGAGCACACCCCGGTCGAAGGGCAGGTGCTGTGCCTGCAGGTGCGCGATCTGAAGACCCAGCACCTGTACGAGAACCATTTTTTCACCGTCCCCAAGGGCGCGGTCTGGAGCAAGGGCCTGTGCGAGCAGCTCAACCGTGACAGCCGGCTGGTACGGGCCGGAGTCTTGAGCGAGAGCACCTGCAAGGTCACGCCGGCGGACAAGGGCAATGCGTTCTGGGTGCCGCAATGCGCCGAGTTGTGCGTGACCTTGGGCGAGGCGACCTGGTCGGCCAGCCGAGAAGTGGAGGGGACGCAGCAGGCACTGGTGGCGGGGCAGGCGATCGAAGCCTGGGTCTATGATGCCTACTCCCATCGCCTGATGGACAGCTTCAGCTGGACGCCGCAGGCCTCGCAGCGTGCTGCGGGCAAGTGGCTGGAAGCCTGGGCGAAGGCGTTGAATGCTTCCTCGCTTAACAGCTGGTTGTGTGCGGGTGGCAGCGGCTTAGGCGCAGATACGACAGACACTGCCGGGGCGAGTCGATTGACGTTGTGGCAGCGGGGGGAGGGGGTGCGGATCTTCACGTCATTGCCGGATCGGGAAAACTGGGTGGCGGGACCTCGTTTCGACTCGGCCTGGGCTAATGCTAACGATGTCGTGCTGGTGACGGTGCGGCACCCTTACAGTCGGCAGCTGGTGGATCATGTCGTGTTCAAGCCATCACCGCTGGACGACCAGGCTGCGTGGGAGGCAGCACTGGCAAAATGTGTACGGGACAAGGGATGGATGAACGTTCGTGCGGAGCGCGAGGGTGAGGGCGGTTGGCTTGGTCAGGGCAACGACGGGAAGGGAGCATGGCGCTTGTGGTTGCCAAGGTTTGGCGGATTTTTGGTCGAACTGGAAAATCTGGGAGATGGCAAGGTGTGGGAGGCCGAGAGGCTGACGCGTTACTTGCTGCCTACTGACGACGTCCCCATTAAACCGGCGAGCACGCTGACATTGATGCAGCGTTGTGATGCAGCGGATCTATCTCATTTTCAAGAGCACAGTGCAATTGTCATCAACCGATCTAAGGGGGAGGTGGTGTTTCGCCTGAGCGATGCGGCCCGAGATAAAGGCTACCGAGTCGCGACCTGCATTTGGACGAATGATGACAATGTAATAAACACAAGCGCAATTACCAAACAACGTCCACCTATGGATATTAGCGTGAAGGCCTTCACGGGCGACTCTGTGATCTTCGGCAAAGGTGGCAAAACGGCATTCCGCCTGGTGTTCGACTTCCCGGAAAGCGCACGGGATGGAAAGACGCTTGACGTAGGTCACTTCGGCTATCTGGACGACAACTATTTGTGGCAGAAGGTGACCGTCGTGCCGTTCACGCCGCCTGCGGCGCTGCCTGCTTATCGGGCCAGCAGCCCGCTGTGCGAAGACTACGGCAACACTATGGGCTCGGAAGTGTTCGACACCGGTGGCGACAGCGAGACCGGCGTCGACCCACGCACCGGGCTGTTCCATGCCCATTACCCCGTAGCAACGTTGCAGGGCCTGCGCGGCCTTGGCCCGGTGTGCGACCTGACCCTGCACTACTCGCCGCTGCGGGGCAACGAGGCAGGCCTGGGCGATGGTTGGGCCTGGCGCTTCAGCAGCCTGGATGTTCGCGACCGGCGCCTGAGCCTTGCCGACGGCGTGACGCTCTCGTTCACGGACGAGGAGTGGACGCAGCTGAAGAACGGCCAGGTGCTGAAGAACAAGGCGTGCTTCGTTCGAAGCAACCCGGACTACAGCCAGTTCACCCTCGACCTGCCCAGCGGGCGCCAAGAAATCCTGAGCAAGCCGGCGGCGCCGGAGAGTGACGAAGACGAACCCAACGACGAGTTCCTCAAGGAAATCATTCGCCTGCTGCAAGCGATCAAGGCGAAGTCCAAACCGGTGTTCCCGGTCAAGCCATCCAGCGCCACCGAATGGGCATTGGCCGTGCTGTGTGTCCAAGCCTACAGCGGGACGGCCGCCGCCGATTATGCAGAGGCGGTCAAGAAGTGGGAAAGCAACGTCAAGGCGATCGACGAACGGATTGCCTATTATCGGCGGCCATTCGTGCAGTTGATGCCTTCAAAGATCGTCTCGCCCTACGGCGAGGCATTGGCGCTGAGCTGGAAGCGACAGCAAGGCCAGTTCCTGCTGAAGCAGGTCAAGAGTGGCGAGACCGAGCTGTTCCGTGCCGACTACACGGCCACCGCAGTGACCATGGATATCTGGCCGGGCCAGTCGGAAGCGTATGCCGTGTCCTTGGCCCTGGAAAACTACCTGTTGACGGAGCTACGGCGGACTCAGACCCGCTTGCCGCAACTGCTGCAGCGAGTGCGCTGTGGCTACACCGAGGATCCGACCTTGGACCGGGTGTTGTATCGCCTGGAAGAGCTCGATGGTTCGGTAGAGCGGGTGGAGTACGCTACCAGGTCCGCTGTCTTTTCGGATAGGCGCCCCGCATTGCCTCGAGTCATATCTCATGTTTTTATTGTGGGTAATTGTACGAGGAGCAATGCTACAACTTTCACCTATAAGGGTAGTTATGTTGCGAGTGCCGGTGGCTACGGAGTTGTTATCGGAGAGGGGGTAAGCAAGCGCATGATTTGTTACGGAAATGATCACGCGGTCATTGGTTCGGTCGAGTATCAGGCTGGTGGAGTTAGATTATCAGGTACAAGGTTTTTCAGGAGTGGGCTATGTGAGGAGGGGGGAACTACGGCTGGGGAGCTATTTGATATTTTTTATAGTGCACTTTCTGAGATGGAATTGACTGGTTCTGAAATAGGTAGGATTGGTGAGCTGTTTTCGCGAGTTGCCGATGATTCGACAGTGGCTGATGCAGTGGCAGCTGTGGCTGCGAGCATGTTTTTTATGCTGCATAGAAAACATAAAAAAATTTATCTTGTAGCTGGTTCAGGTGGTCCCTTCAGTTTTCTTGGTTGGGCTGGAAGTTCAATGAATTCTGAGAAGGAGGCGCGTAAAAAAGGTGTTCCTAAAGTAAGTGTGCTCATTGCTTATTTGCTGTTTATGGTTTATCTACGGCGCAGGAGCTCCTTGTCTTTCTCTGGGCTGAAAAATATGTTTGATGAGCATTGTTGGTTTCGGTTGGTAGATGAGGAGGCCAAGTGTGTTGCAGTTGCTGTGTTTCAGCTTATTGCGTGTGGTGGGGAAGGGGGCGCTGGGCTAAAAAATTCTATTGAATACGCTGGCTTTTTGCGGAAGACCGTTGAGAGGAAAAGGTGCAGGCAATCGGTGGGCTTTGATTTGTATAGTGAATTGATTAGGTATAATAGTAAATGTGATATTTTAAAATGCACTAACGACGATGGGGTCTCCCGGTATCGTTGCTACTACGATAATGTCGGGAGGAGCACCATGAAATGTGGCTCGCTGGTCGACAATTTTCCTGAGCTATTTTGTCCTCGCGTTTCCGAGTACGCACCGGCGCCACTTATGGCCGAATACGAGTGCGATAAGGATGGCAACCCTCTGGGCCTGACGTTGTATGGCTACCGCTCGGTAACCCGCAACGGCCGCGAGGTGTTGGAGACCGCGACCATCGTCACTGTCGAAGGGATCAAGGCCACGCTGGTCGACGATCGCCTGGATGAAAGGACCACCTGGGCACTGACCGTTACTGACAAGGCCCAGGTGCTGTGCCGCGTCAACAGGACAGAGTCCTCAACCCCGGAGCTTAAGACTGGCAACGCAGGCTGCAAGGTGATGCAGTGGACGGTCACCTCTGAACAATCCACCACCTTGGGTGGGCAGACCATGACCCTGAAGACGAAGCAGGTCTTCGAGGACAACCCGGTCTATGACGGCCTCGACATCCGTACCACCTGCACCACGTCCTCCAGCGAATCGTCCACGTCGGCGTCCCAGGAAGTCACCCGCGAACGCCGCTCGCGCTACAGCCGTCGCTGCCTGCAGAAGACCAGCGACGGTGTGGAAACGCACTGGCAGCACGACGGCCTGGGCCGTGTGATCGAACAAACCCGCTACCGGCTCAAGCCTGGGCAGAACGCCAAGGCCGAAGATGCCAAGCCTGACGATAGCCAGAAGAGCCAATATGAGGTCAGCTATGACGGCATCCGCCGCGAACTGACGCACAAGGACGGCAGCCAGACCTGGGAGTATCTCGACGGCCTGCAACGGGTCTGCCGCATGCAGTGGAGACGCCGAGACAGCGATCCGTTCATCCCGCTGGGCACGCGCCAGTTGCAAGGCCTGGGCAATGACGACGAAGTGTCCAGCCAGCTGTGGGACTACCTGCCAGGCGGGCAGGCGATCATCGAGCCGGGCCAGCCGGTGCAACTGCCGGGCTGGCAACCCTGGAGCAAGGACCTGCTCGATGAGGCAGGCACTGTCGAACAGGGCGTCGGCCCGCATACCTTGTTGCGCAGCACCCGCGCCGTGCAGGCCAACGCGGACGGCAGCTTCAACAGCCGCGAGACCCTGTGCAGCACCTCGGGCGTGGAACGCGCCGGGGTCGAGCGCCAGTACGACGCCGCCGGGCGGTTGGTGGCGATGACCCGCCGGCTGGGCGACCAGGCCAGCACCTGCATGATGACCCGTGACGCACTGGGCCGGGTGAACGACATGACCCGCCCGGACGGTTCGGTGATCAACCGCAGCTACCACGGCCTGAGTCAACACATCAAGGAACTGAAGGTGGCCGGCAAGGTGATTGCCACCCAGACAGTCAAGGACATCTCGACGCTCCAGGGCCGCAAGGTGGGCACTCGAGCCTACACATTCGCCGACGACCAGGTGACCCTGCCGGACAACACCGTGCTGGATACGACGGCCGACGGGCAGTACAAGGCCGGCAGCGAGCTGCTGTCGAGCCTCCGCCGCACGGAGGCGGTGACCACCCTCGCCAGCGAGGCAACCGTGGAGGTCGGTACATTCAAGACCGGCCGCTGGCAACACAGCCTGACTGCCGTCAACCTGCCCGGGCGCCAGCGCCTGGCCGAGAACACGCCGCGGCGCACGGCCAGCGGTGAGTACTGGCAGTCGCTGCGCGGGGTGACGGTGGCCGCGCTGCGGGCCGACGGCCACTGGCAGCGGCAGTTCTTCGACCACGCCGGGCGCCTGTTGCGCAGCTGGCACGACCATGAAGACATCCTGTATCGCTACGACGACCAGGACCGCCTGGTGGAGCGGCGGGTGCAGGCCCGCCAGGCCGGGGCGTTCTGGCAGGTGCTGAGCGAGTACGACGTGTTCGATCAGGAAACCCGCCGCACCTTCTGTCACAACGGCCGCCCGGTGTTCGCCCAGGCCCTGGAGTGGCGGGGTGACGGCAAACTGCTGGCCAAGCACAGCGAACGGGACGGGCAGCGCGTACGTAGCGAGGCGTTCAGCTACGACAAGCTCGATCGGCTGGCCAGCTATGCCTGCACGGCCGGCACTGCCGAAGATTGTCCCCGTGATGGCGAGGGCAAGGCGGTCAAGGCGCAGACGTTCCAGTGGGACGCCTTGAGCAACCTGACCGAATGCGTGACCACCTACGCCGACGGCAAGACCCGCAAACAGACGCTCGCCTATGACGCCAGCAACCCGACGCGGCTGACTGCGGTCACCACGGGCAGTGCCAAGGCCGCACTGAGCTGGAACGGCAACGGCTACCTGGTTACCGACGAGGCAGAGCGCAAGCTGAGGTACAACGCCGGTGGGCAGTTGAACGAAGTGCGCGACAACAGCGACCAGCTGCTCACCCGTTATGCCTACGATGGCTACCAGCGCGTGGCCGCGCAGTACCTGGCCAGCGACCAGAGCACCCGCGAGCTGCGTTACGACGGCGACACACTGATCGGCGAAACCTGGTTCGACAAGGACGGTGCCGTGACGGCTCGGCGCAGCCTCAACCCCGGGCTGGCCGAGTACGACACCCAGGCGACAGGCGTGCGCTGGCTGATCGACGACCCGCAGGTCGGCATCGCCGGGCAGTTCGGTGAGCAAGGGTTGGTGCTGACACCGTTGCTGCCATTCGGCGAGGGGGCGGTGGCGGAAGGTATTGGCAGTGGCTACAACGGCCTGCGCCAAGACCCGGTGACGGGTAGCTATCAGGCGGGCAATGGCTACCGCTGTTACCACCCTGGCCTGTGCCGCTATGCCCAGCCCGACTGGCTGAGCCCATTCGGCGAAGGCGGCATCAACGACTACGCCCACTGCCCGGACCCGGTGAACTTCCACGACCCCAGCGGGGCGATCATGATGAGCCGCTGGGGGCAGGACAGGATGCTGGCGAGCTTGCAACAGACCTTGCGCGACACCCAGCCGATGCCGGTGGGTAGCCGCTGGCGGGGGATCGCATTGTCAGCAGTGTTGACTGTGGTGGGGATTGCAGGATCGATCATGACGGGAGGGACAGCATCGATGCTGGTGTTCGCGGCCTTGACTACGTTGAGTGTGGCCTCGCTGGCGCTGGAGGTGGCTTCCGTGCTGGTGGAAGACAGCAATCCGGAACTGGCCAGGCGGCTAGGCATAGCCAGCGCCGTATTAGGACTTGCTTCGATAGGTAACTTTGCGGGCATCTTCAAGCAAGGCGCCAAGCTGTTGCGTTCGATGGCAAAACTTGCGACAAGCCTGGCGAGCCGTATCCACAGCGGCGCTCGTGCAGGCCTGCGGTACCTGCAAAACCTCAGGCGTTTCGGTCTTGGCTATGCACGCCAGGCCTTCGTCTCTACACGAAAGGTCGGCCAGTTGCCGGGGCAAGTTGCCGAGGGCTTCGCGCGCGCAGCTCGGACTACCGTGGATGATGCGCTAGGCGCCTTGGTGACGCGGGATTTCGCAATCGTCGAAAAAGACTGGTTGCTGAAAGTCCTGACGGGGAAGACGCATCACGTGCTGACCGGTTGGCAAGCGCGTTTGTATTGCCGCGCCACTCAGCAGCCACGTTTGGTCAGCTTGCTGGCACAGGCCAAGACCGAAGCAATCACTGCGAACGTTTATCGAAGTGCCGTTGATACTTTCTCATCGGCACAAGAGGCGGACTCCGGACCGGCCTATGGATTTGGCGGGCAAAACTCGATTGCATTCGAACCTTACATGAGAGGTGCTGCTACAGCCTGAGGCGCTGAAGGGTGGTGTGCAGCGCTTGTCTGCACACCAGCCGATGCCTCAGTTGCGATCCAGCCACACGGTCTGGGCATTGGTGAACTCACGCACACCAAAGTGCGACAGCTCGCGGCCGAAACCACTCTTCTTCACGCCGCCGAAGGCCACACGGGGGTCGGAGGCGCAATAGCCGTTGATGAACACGCCACCGGTGTCCAGTGCGCTGGTCATGCGCTCGGCCAGGGCGTAGTCGGCGGTGTAGATGGTCGCGGCCAGGCCAAAGTCGCTGTCGTTGGCCAGTTCCACCGCATGGTCGGCGTCACGGGCAGTGATGATTGCCGCTACCGGGCCGAACAGCTCCTGCTTGAACGCGGTCATGTCCGGGGTGACGTTGGCGAACACGGTCGGGGCGTAGAAGTTGGCCGCGCCTTCGACCTTGTGGCCGCCCAGCAGCAGGGTGGCGCCTTCGGCCAGCGTGGCCTGCACTTGGCCGTCGAGCTCGTCGCGCAGGTCATAGCGGGCCATTGGGCCGATATAGGTGTCGTCCTGGAGCGGGTTGCCTACCTTGAGCGCACGGGTGGCCTCGACGAACTTGGCGGTGAATGCCTCGACGATGCTTTCTTCGACGATCAGGCGCTTGGCCGCGGCGCAGACCTGGCCGGTGTTCTGGTAGCGACCGATCACGGCAGCCTTCACGGCGGCGTCCAGGTCGGCGTCGGCCAGCACGATGAACGGGTCCGAGCCGCCCAGCTCCAGCACGCACTTCTTCAGCGCGGCACCGGCCTGTGCACCGATGGCCATGCCGGCGCGCACGCTGCCGGTGAGGGTGATGGCGGCGATGCGCGGGTCGTTGATGGCGCGGGTCACGCCCTCAGGGGTGACGTTGAGCACTTCGAACACGCCTTCAGGCAGGGCGGCACGCTTGAACAGGTCGGCCAGCAGGTAGGCGCTGCCCATTACGTTGGGGGCGTGCTTGAGCACGTAGGTGTTGCCGGCCAGCAGGGCGGGCACGGCGCCACGCAGCACCTGCCAGATCGGGAAGTTCCACGGCATCACGGCGAGGATCGGGCCCAACGGGCGGTATTCGATACGGGCTTTCTCGATCTGCGTAGGCTCGGCGGCGAGCATGGCCGGGCCGTGTTCGGCGTACCACTGGCACAGGCCGACGCACTTGGCGACTTCGCCACGGGCCTGGCTGATCGGCTTGCCGATTTCGCGGGCGATCATCTGGGCGAAGGCTTCGGCGTTGGCCTGCAGGGCGTTGGCCAGGGCGATCAGGTATTCGCTGCGCTGACCCAGCGACACCTTGCGCCACTGGTTGTAGCCAACCTTGGCGCGTTGCAGCGCCGCTTCCAGTGCGGCGTCGGTGTCGAAGGCATAGTGGCCGATCTGCTCGCCGGTGTAGGGGTCGACGGAGATGGCGTGGGTCAGGCTGCTGATCTCGCTCATGGCAGGACTCTCATTGTTTTGAAGGGGTGAGCCCAGACTAGTGGTGGCGCGCTTTAATGAAAACTGAATAATAATGAGCGAAACATTCACGTTTGGAGAATGACCTGTGGACCTGGTGCAACTGGAGATCTTCAAGGCGGTGGCCGAGCACGGCAGCATCAGCGCTGCCGCCCAGCATATCCACCGGGTGCCGTCGAACCTGACCACCCGTATCAAGCAGCTCGAAGAAGACCTCGGCGTCGAACTGTTCATCCGCGAGAAGAGCCGCCTGCGCCTGTCGCCGGCCGGCTGGAACTTCCTCGAATACACCCGGCGCATCCTCGACCTGGTGCACGAAGCGCGGCTGACCGTGGCGGGGGAGGACCCGCAAGGCACCTTCGCCCTGGGCTCGCTGGAGAGTACCGCGGCGGTGCGCATCCCGGCGTTGCTGGCGGCCTACAACCAGCGCTATCCCAAGGTGGACCTCGACCTGTCCACCGGCCCGTCGGGGACCATGCTCGAAGGCGTGCTGTCCGGGCGCCTGGTGGCCGCCTTCGTCGATGGCCCGGTGCTGCACCCCACGCTGGAAGGCATGCCGGTGTTCGAGGAGGAGATGATGGTCATCGCACCGCTGCACCATGCGCCGGTCACCCGCGCTCGCGATGTCAACGGTGCGAGCATCTACGCGTTCCGCGCCAACTGCTCGTACCGCCATCATTTCGAGAGCTGGTTCGTTCACGACCAGGCCGTGCCGGGCAAGATCCACGAAATGGAGTCCTACCACGGCATGCTCGCCTGCGTCAGCGCAGGTGCAGGCCTGGCGATGATGCCGTGCAGCATGCTCGACAACATGCCCGGTTGCAGCACGGTCAGCGCCTGGCCGATGGCCGAGGACTTCCGTTACCTCAAGACCTGGCTGGTGTGGCGCCGGGGCACGGTGTCGCGCAGCCTGAGCATGTTCATCAAATTGCTCGAGGAGCGCCGGGCCGAGTCGCTGGCGGGTTGAGTGCATGCCTGTGCTGGCCTCATCGCCGCGGTTCGTCGCCACGACAAGCCGGCTCCCACATGTACTGCACGACATCTGTAGCAGCGGCGTTATACCTGTGGGAGCGGGCGCAGCCCATACCCAGACTAACGGTCTGAAACCTCGCGAACGCGCGCTGCAGCCAGGCATCAAAACTGTGTAGACCATCCCTCCAAGGGAGGAATGCACCATGCGTACTCATCACTACGGGCTTTGCGCGGCACTGCTGGTAACCCTGGCCATGCCCTGGACCTTGGCCGCCGCCGCCGACCTCAACGCCCCCATCGACCCACAAGCCGTGCACCTGCAGCCGCAGGAGCAGAACGGCATCCGCTACCTGCAGGGCGGCATTGGCCAGGATGAGGCCAACGCCTTGCGCCGTACTCCCGGCTACGACCTGCACATCACCCTGTCGACCGGTGCCGAAGGCAAGTTTCAGAGTGGCGCGGCGCTGGACATCCAGTCTGCCCAAGGCAAGTCGGTGCTGGCCTTGCAAGACGTCGGACCACTGATCTTCGTGCAGCTGCCACCTGGGCAATACCGTGTGACGGGCAATGCCGAAGGCCAGAGCGTGCAGCAGCAGGTCAATGTCGACGGCAAGTCGCCGGCACGGGTGGACCTGAACTGGCGCTGAGCAATCAAGAGTACAAATGTGCTCATGGCCCGTGGAGGGACACTGATGAACCCGCTTGAGTCCCTCCACGAGCAGGGCTTCGCCCTGATACCCAGCGTGCTCGACCCCGCGCGCGTCGCTTTGCTGCGCAGTGCCATCGACGCCCTGCAACCGCTGCATTGGGACTACCAGGGCCTGCTCGAACACTACAAGTGTGTGTTCAACCGCGACCCGCTGTGGCTGCCGTTTCTCGACCTGCCACCTTTGATCGAACTGGCCGAAGCGGTGCTGGGCAGCGACTGCCACATCATCGGCCAGACCGCCTGGCGCAGCCACCCGGGCTACCCGGGCATGGGCCTGCACCTGGACCATCTGCCCATGGCATTGCCGGCCGAGCTGCGCGGTCGCTTGCGCCTGCCCGCGCAGATTCTCACCGCGCAGCTGTATCTGTGCGATATCGACCTGCAAGTGGGGCCGACCCTGATCATCCCCGGTAGCCACAGCGCAGGTCGCGCCCCCCAGCCGGGCGAGGACAACTGGCAAGGGCAGGGCCTGCGCCCGGTGCTGTGCCAGGCGGGGGACGCGCTGGTGATGCGCAGTGATGTCTGGCACAGCGGCGGCGCCAATCGCAGTGCCGAGCGGGTGCGCGACATGCTGCAGGTGCATTACGGCCGCCGCATGGTGGCGCAGAAGTTCTCGCCCTATCTCACCTGGCGTTTCAACCCCGAGGTGCTCGCTGCGGCCACGCCGCGCCAGCGGCGGTTGCTGGGCGAGCATGAAGAATCGGTCTATGACTGAACGAGGCGTTGGCCAGTAGTGGCAAAGTACTTCCAACCTGTGGCGTGTTCAGACAATAATCGCGAAAACTATTACCACTTGTGACCTGGTTGGATGCGCCAGCTCACGGGTGCATAACGAGGGGCCCAAGCCCCCATTTGCCGCAGGCCTGCGCACGTCAGGCCGGGCCTGTTCGTGAAGACCCTCAGGAGTAGTCATTGATGAACACCCGTCTTGCCAGTTCCCTGGCCGCTTTCGTGCTGGCGTTCGCCGGCGCCAACCTGGCCCAGGCCGCACAGCTGTCCGGTGCAGTCGGCGCCACCAGCCAGGGCGACATGACCTACCGTCTCGGTGCGTCGTTCGACTGGGACAAGCGTTGGTTGGAAAGCAGTGCGGGCCACCTGACGGGTTATTGGGATGCGGCCTACACCTACTGGGAAGGTGGCGACTACAGCGGCGCCCATTCGCTGTCATTCAGCCCGGTGTTCGTCTATGAGTTCAGCGGCTTCACCTATACCCCGTTCATCGAGGCCGGCATCGGCCTGGCGGCGTTCTCCAAGACTAAGGTCGGCGACCAGCGCCTGGGCTCTGCGGTCAACTTCGAAGACCGCATCGGCTTTGGCCTGAAACTGCCGGCTGATCAGAAGATCGGCATCCGCGCCATGCATTACTCCAACGCCGGCATCAAACAGCCCAACGACGGCATCGAGTCGTACTCGCTGTTCTACAGCAAGGGCTTCTGAGCCACCGCGGGGCAAGCCAATTTGCCCCCGCTCAGCGCACCGCCTTGATCGCCAGCACGTTGCACAGCGGGTGCTCCAGCACGTGCGACGTCGTCCCGCCGAGGAAGGTGTGCAGCGCATCATGCCGGTGAGTGCCCATGACGATCACGTCGATGCGGCTGTGGCTGACGTACTGGGCGATCGCCTTGATCGCCGGCCCTTCGAGGAAATGCCTGCGCTCCAAGGCGATCTCATAGTGATCGCCCAGGCGGTTGAACGCCGCGCGCTGGGCGGCGCGTACGCTGCCCTCGAAGCCGGGCATGGTCACGGTGCCGGCGCCGAAGTCGGCGATATGGGTTTTTGTCGCGTCGCACACGTGCAGCAGGTGCAGTTCGGCGTTGCACTGCAGGGCCAGGGCGTGGGCGCTGCGGAACACCTGGTCGTCCAGGTGCTCGCCGGCGCCATGCAGGTTGAGGTCGACCGCTGCGGCGATCTGGCGGGGCAGGGGCAGGCGGACATCGCTGACCAGGTGCACGGCCACGGGGCTGTCCTTGAGCAGTTGCCAGTCCAGTGGCGTGACCAGCAGGCGCTTGAGCACCGGTTCGTGCTGCACGTCCTTGACCAGCAGGTCGCAGCCCAGGCGTTCGATCTGTTCGATGGCACTGCCCAGCGGGTCGCGGGTCAGCAGTAGTTCGGTCGACACATCCAGCCCGTTGTCGGCCAGTTGCTCCTTCGCATCCGCCAGCCATTGCCGGTTATCGGCGAGCAGCCGTTCGCGCTCGCGGCCATCGCTCATCAGCCCGAAGGTATCGACGTCGTCGACGAATACATTGATGTCCAGCAGGGCCCCGCTGGACTCGGCCAGTGCCGCGGCCCGTTGCAGGGCAGGGCTGTAGCGCATCTGCGGGCCGAGCATGACGAACAAACGCTTGAACTGGCTCATCGCACACCTCCACGTGTGGTAGCCCCCCGTTCAGGTTTGGCCCGGACCGTGCGCTGCGGTGCGGGTGTAGTGCGTTTAGTCTAGCCGTTGTGTTGATGAGCAGGTGGGAGCAACTGCCTGGCACTGTTTGTATCGGCCTCATCGCCGGCAAGCCGGCTCCCACAGGTACAGCGCATTCCTTGAGTTCAGCGCTGTCACTGTGGGAGCCGGCTTGCCGGCGATGAGGCCAGAACAAGCAACACAAGGCAGTGACTTCAACCTGGATGCAATGGCATCAGATCGAATAGTGCTTCAACTCCCGCGCAATAAGCATGCGCTGGATCTCGCTCGACCCTTCGTAGATCTGGGTAATCCGCGCATCGCGGTAGTACTTCTCTACCGGGTAGTCCTCCAGGTAGCCGTACCCACCATGCACCTGGATCGCCATCGAGCACACCCGCTCAGCCATTTCCGAGGCGAACAACTTGGCCTGGGAGGCCTCCGACAAACACGGCTTGCCGGCCGTGCGCAGCCGCGCGGCATGCAGGATCAGCAAGCGCGCAGCGTTGATCTGCACCTGCATGTCGGCCAGCAGGTTGGCGATGCTCTGATGCTCGTTGATCGGCTTGCCGAACTGAATGCGGTCACGGGAATACAGCAGCGCCGCCTCGAACGCCGCACGGGCGATGCCCAGGGCCTGGGCGGCGATGCCGATGCGCCCACCTTCGAGGTTGGAGAGGGCGATCGCCAGCCCCTTGCCACGCTCACCCAGCAGGTTGGCGGCAGGGATACGGCAGTTGTCCAGGGTGACCGCGCAGGTGTCGGAGGCGCGGATGCCCATCTTGTGTTCGCTGCGGTCGACCTTGAACCCCGGGTTGTCGGTGGGCACCAGGAACGCCGACAGGCCTTTCTTGCCCAGCTCCGGGTCGGTCACCGCGAACACGATGGCCAGCTTGGCGCGGCGGGCGTTGCTGACGAACTGCTTGGCCCCGTTGATCACCCACTGGCCATCGACCAGCTCGGCGCGGGTGCGCAGGTTGTGGGCTTCGGAACCCGCCTGGGGTTCGGTCAGGCAGAAGCAGCCGATCACTTCACCGCTGGCCAGCTTCGGCAGCCAGGCCTGTTGTTGCTCAGGGTTGCCGTAGGCCAGCAGCGGGCCGCAGCCCACCGAGTTGTGAATGCTCATCAGCGCCCCGATGGCGCCGTCACCGGCCGAGATTTCCTCCACCGCCAGGGCGTAGGCCACGTAGTCGGTGTAGCTGCCGCCGAACTGCTCTGGTGCGACCATGCCGAGCAGGCCCAGCTCGCCCATCTTGCGCACCACCTCGTCATCGATCCAGCCGGCCTTTTCCCAGGCCTGGGCGTGGGGCGCGATCTCGCCACGGGCGAAATCCCGCGCCATGTCGCGGATCATGATCTGTTCTTCGCTCAGTTCCAGGTCTTGCATCTGCGTACTCCCGGCCTTACAGGCCTTCGAAGAATTGGTCGACCCGCTGGGCATTGAGCGCCGCCAGGGTCGGCGGGTTCCAGCGCGGTTGCTTGTCCTTGTCGATGATCAGGGCGCGCACGCCCTCGATGAGGTCGCCGTGGTCGAACCACTGGCGGTCGATGTGCAGCTCCATGGCGAAGCAGTCTTCCAGCGCCAGGTGGCGGCCGCGGCGCAACAGCTCCAGGGTCACGGCCATGGCCAGCGGCGAGCGGGTCTGTAGCAGGTCGGCGGTGTCCAGCGCCCATTGGTGGCTGTCACCGATGCTCACCGCGCGCAGCTGCTCGATGATGCTGGGCAGGTCGGGCAGGGCGAAGAAGTGGTCGATCACCGGGCGCAGTTTGGCCAGCGGTGCATCGCCCAGGGTCTGGGTGCCGAGCCGTGCGAGCAGGCCTTGCAGGTCCTTGAGCGGGTGGTCGCCGAATGCCAGGTGGTCGAGCCCCTCATCCAGCGCGGCCAGTTTGCCGCTGTCCAGGTACCAGTCGGCGAGGCCGCAGTACAGGGCGTCGGCGGCCTTGACCTGGGTGCCGCTGACGCCCAGGTAGATACCCAGCTCGCCGGGCACGCGCGGCAGGAAGTAGCTGCCGCCGACATCGGGGAAGTAGCCGATGCCCACTTCGGGCATCCCCAGGCGGCTGCGCTCGGTGACGATACGCAGGTCGCAGCCCTGGGCCAGGCCCATGCCACCGCCCAGGGTGAAGCCGTCCATCAGCACCATGACCGGCTTGCGGTAACGGTGGATGCACAGGTCGAGGGCGTATTCCTCTTCGAAGAAGTCCAGGTGCAGGCGCTGGCCGGCCTTGTAGCTGTCATGCAGTGAGCGGATATCGCCACCGGCGCAGAAGCCCTTCGGCCCTTCGCCGCGCAGCACCACGGCCTGCACGTCGGCGTCCTGGGCCCAGCGATGCAGGTGTTTTTGCAGGCTGCGGACCATGTCGAGGGTGAGGGCATTGAGGCCGGCGGGGCGGTTGAGGGTGAGGTGGCCGATATGGTTACGGACCTCGGCCAGTACATGATCCGTTGCCGAGGTGTGAGCGTGCGCGGTCATCGCGTTCTCCCTGCTTTGTTATTGATTTTCCAAGTGAAGCCTGGAATGCGCGGGCGGGTCGCAGGATCCTGTCATGCGAATTTGCCTTGCACAATTGGCAAATCTGCAGGGTGAGGCTGCATTTTTACCTTGGGTGCGCGCCTTCTGGCCGGGCTGGTTTCACTTTAACCCGTTGGCCCTCACGGATCCTGCGGATCATGCCCCAACGACTGCAGGAACAACGAAAACAACTCCGACTGCGAGGAAATATCCAGCTTGGCGTACAGGTGCCGCCGATGCACCTTGACCGTCTCCGGCGAGATCGCCAGGCGTTCGGCCATGGCCTTTGACGAGTACCCCCGCAACACCAGCCGGGCGATCTCCAGCTCGCGCTCCGACAGCACCTTGGCGCCGAACAGGCTCATGGCATCGCGCACCTGGCTGGCCATTGCCGGGGCCGGGCGCTGGCTTTGCTGTTGCCAGTGCTGGCCGAGCAGCGCCAGCACCCACGGGCAGACCATCACCAGCAAGCCATGCTGCGCCGTCTCGAAACGCTGGCGGCTGCCCAGCGACAGCGACAGGGCGCCGCTGTCGCCCAGTTGCACGATGAACTGCATTTCGTCTTCCAGCACATGGTCATGGAAGTAGGTGAGGTAGTACTCGCTCTGGCGGAACTGGTCCGGCGCCACTTCTTCCAGACGGTGCAGGCCATCGCCGATGCCCTCCTGGCAGGCCTGGTAGAAGGGGTCGAGCTGGTACAGCCCGCTCAGATACAGGGCCATGGCCTCGGGGTTGCCCTCGCCGCGGGCATCGAAGATCTCCAGCGCCCGCGGCAGGCCGGCGCGCGGGTAGAACATCGCCAGGGCATTGTCGAACGGCACCCAGTGCTGCAACAGCAGCATCAACTGGCGCCAGAAGCGTGGCTGGCCTAGCTGCTCGACGGTACGGGCCAGGCCCGCGTGGGCGCTGGCTTCGGTGAACAGGTTGTGCATGCGAGGGCTCTTGTGGGAGCGGGTTCACCCGCGAAAAGGGCCACGCAGTCTTGGAATTTTTCTGTCATCCAGTCAAGGGGCGTACCCCCATAGGGTAATTGGCGCCCAGCGCCCACCCGCCTACAGTCCAGCCAGGTCCAGCGGCCGCCCGACCACGGTTTTGCCCTCACTACCAATAACAATCAGAGGAAAAACGCCATGAGCTCCAGCGAAGTGCCCGCGAGCGCACTCAAGCAGCGCCTGGGTATGCCCGATGTCGTCGCCATCACCGTTTCTGCGGTCACCCCGGCCAGTTCCGTGTTCGTCATCGCCCCGTTCGCCATCCAGCAGGCCGGCAGCGGCGCGTTCCTGTCCTTTCTCATGGCGGCGCTGCTGGCACTGATGTTCGCCTGGTGCTACGCCGAGCTGGGCCGTGCCCACAGCACCGCCGGCGGTGAGTACGTGTACGCCAAGCGGGTGTTCGGCGGGCTGGCAGGCTATGCCACCTTCCTCACCGTGCTGGCCTCGATGCTGTTCATCCCGCCGGTGCTGGCGGCCGGTGCCGCCACCTACCTCAATAACGCCTTGGGCACAGGCTTCGATACCCAGAGCGTGGCCCTGGTGATCGTGGTCGCCAGCTATGCCCTGGGCATTCTCAATATCCGCCTCAATGCCTGGATCACCGGGCTGTTCCTGATCTGCGAGGTGGCCGCCTTGCTGGTGATCGTCACCCTGGGCTTTGGCAATGCCAGCCAACCGGCGGCCAGCCTGCTGCAGCCGCAGGTGCTGGAGCAAGGGGCCCTGGTGGCTGCCCCCTGGGCGCTGGTGCTGGGCGCGGTAGGCATGGCGTTGTTCGCCTTCAACGGCTACGGCGGCGCGGTGCTGCTGGCCGAAGACATGAAGGACGGTGGGCGCACCGTGCACCGGGCGGTGTTGTGGTCGCTGGTCGTGGTGGTGGCCATCGAAGTCATCCCGCTGGCTGCACTGCTGATCGGTGCGCCGTCGCTTGACGCGATGCTGGCCAGCGGCGACCCGATCGGCTACCTGCTGACCACCCATGGCAACGAAACCCTCGCACGGCTGGTCAGCGCCGGGATCTTCCTGTCGGTGTTCAATGCCATCGTCGCCATCGTCATCCAGGTTGGCCGGGTGGTGTACAGCAGCGGCCGCGATGCCATCTGGACACCGGCCCTCAACCGCGCCTTCACCGTGATCCACCCGCGCTGGGAATCGCCGTGGCTGGCCACGCTGTTCCTGGCCATCCCCTCGGCCTTGCTGAGCCTGTCCGGCAGCCTCGAAGAGCTGACCTCGTTCACCGTGCTGTTGCTGCTGCTGATCTACCTGGTAGTGGCCGCTTGCGCCCTGTGCAGCCGGGTACTGCGCCGCGACCGCGAACACCCGTACCGCATGCCGCTGTGGCCCTTGCCGGCGCTGCTGGCCGTGAGCGGCGCCGGCTGGCTGCTGGTGGCCCTGCTGCAACAGGCCTCGCTGCGCGACCTGCTGATCCTGTTCGGGCTGCTGGCGGTGTCGGTCATCCTCTACAGCACCCACGGCCGGCTCAGCCCGACCTTCCAGAAATTGTGAGCATCCAAGGAGTAGACATGCGTGCGCGTCAATTGGGCATTACCCTCGGCCACGGCACCCCGGGCCCGTTCAATGCCATCACCGATGTGCCGGGCGTGCGGGTTGGCCACAGCACCCTGCTGGATGAACAACGCCCGGCGCCGATCCGCACCGGGGTGACCGTGATCGAGCCGCGCCCCGGTGCCGCGCGCCTGGCACCGTGCTTTGCCGGCTGCCATGTGCTCAACGGCAATGGCGATGCTACCGGCCTTGAGTGGATCCGCGAGGCGGGGCTCTTGACCACGCCGATCGCCATTACCAACACCCACAGCGTCGGCGTGGTGCGCGATGCACTGATCGCTGCCGAGCGTGAGCGCCTGGCGGATGACGCCGTGTACTGGTGCATGCCGGTGGTGATGGAAACCTACGACGGGCTGCTCAACGATATCTGGGGCCAGCACGTGACTCCGTTGCAGGTGCGCCAGGCGCTGGACAACGCTGCCCCCGGCGCGGTTACCGAAGGCCCGGTGGGCGGCGGCACCGGGATGATCTGCCACGAGTTCAAGGGCGGTATCGGCACTGCCTCGCGGCAGTTGCCAGCGCAGCAGGGCGGCTGGACGGTGGGGGCGTTGGTGCAGGCCAACCACGGCCAGCGCCAGGAGTTGCGCATCGATGGCTACCCGGTGGGCCGCCAGCTCGGGCACCTGCCGTCGCCCTTCGCCGAGCGTGAACAGGGCACCCCGGGCATGGGCTCGATCGTGGTGGTGATCGCCACCGACGCACCGTTGCTGCCGCACCAATGCCAGCGCTTGGCGCAACGGGCGTCGATCGGGATTGCCCGCACCGGTGGCGGTACCGAGGACTCCAGTGGCGATATCTTCCTGGCGTTCTCCACCGGTAATCAGGGCTTGCCGCCGGCTGACTACGGGCGCAAGGAGCTGGCCCAGTGCACGCAGGTGCGCATGCTCAACAACGACCATATCTCGGCGCTGTTCATGGCGGCGGCGGAGGCGGTGGAGGAGGCGATTGTCAATGCGCTGCTGGCGGGGAGGGCGATGGTCGGTAAGGGCGGGGCGGTGGTGCCGGGGCTCGATGGCGACACATTGCTGACTGCCTTGCATGAGGCAGGGTGGAGAGCCCAGTCCCAGCATTGAAAGCATCGCGGGGCAAGCCCGCTCCCACGCTCCAGAATTCTGGGACTTCAGGACTCCAGGACTCCAGCGTGGGAGCGGGCTTGCCCCGCGATCGATTTTGCTAGCGAGCGCGAGCGAACGCGGGATTACCCGAACGCGAAACCCGCAGCGCCACCAGGCTACCGACCACGATCAATCCTGCCAGGGCATACAGCGCCGCATCGGTCGACCCGGTCTGGTCCTTGATGAACCCCACCAGGTACGGGCTGAGAAAGCCCGCCATCTGCCCGACCGAGTTGATCACCGCCAACCCCGCCACGGCGGTACCGGCGCTAAGCAGCGCGGTCGGCATCGGCCAGAACATCGGCAGGCCGGTCAGCGCACCCATGGTGGCGATCGACAGGCCGAGGATGGCAATGGTCGGCTGGGCGGCGAAGTTGACCGCGATCAGCAGGCCCAGGGCGCCCATCAGCATCGGCACGACCAAATGCCAGCGCCGCTCGTTACGCAGGTCTGCCGAGCGGCCCACCAGAATCATGAACACCCCGGCCAGCAGGTACGGAATGGCGCTCAGCCAGCCGATCAGCAGCGGGTTGTCGAAGCCCATGTTCTTGATGATCGACGGCAGCCAGAAGTTGATGGCATACACGCCGCTCTGGATGCAGAAGTAGACGAAGCCGAAGGTCCAGATCAACGGGTTGGTCAGCACGGCGAGCACGCCGTCACCGCTGGTGGCCGGTTTGCTCGCGGCATCGGCCGTCAGGTCTGCCTCGATCAGCTGGCGTTCTGCCGGGCTCAGCCAAGGGGCTTTCTGGTAGCCGTCGCTAAGCAGCACGATGGCCAGCGCACCCAGAGCCACGGTCGGCAGGCCCTGGATCAGGAACATCCACTGCCAACCGGCCAGGCCACCCTGGCCTGCCGCGAAGTGCTGCAGGATCCAGCCGGAGAACGGCCCGCCCAGCAGGCCGGACACCGGGATCGCCGACATGAACAGGGCCATGATCCGGCCACGGCGCGCCGCCGGGAACCAGCGCGAAAGGTACAGCACCACGCCGGGGAAGAAGCCCGCCTCGGCGGCGCCGGTGAGCAGGCGCAAGGCATAGAACTCGGTGGGGGTGGTGACGAACAGCAGGCAGGTACTCAGGCTGCCCCAGGCGATCATCATCAGCGCGATCCAGCGGCGCGGGCCGAAGCGGTTGAGCGCCAGGTTGCTGGGCAGGCCGCACAGCACGTAGCCGATGAAGAAGATACCGGCGCCAAGGCCGTACACGGTTTCGCTGAATTTGAGCGCGTCGAGCATCTGCAGCTTGGCGAAGCCGACGTTGACGCGGTCCAGGTAGTTGAACAGGTAGCAGATGAAAATGAACGGAATCAGCCGCAGGGTGATGCGCCGGTACAGCGCGTTGCGGGTGACGTCGTTGCCTTGGTCAGGGGCGGGGCTGTGTGCCATGATCGGGTTCTCTTTTGTTATGGTTGTCACCGCGTCGCCTGTCTCGGCGCTCGCCCTGACGAGTCTCGGGGAGTGTAGCGCCACTGTCTTTGTGCTTTTGCACAGCCCCAGCCAAAGCCTGCTGTGCCGCCGACCAACCCCAGGCAACCTTAAGGACCTGCTCATGTTCGAACTGGACCACGACCTGGCCCAGGACATCGTCGACCGGGCGATGGCCATCCTGCCGTGCAACGTCAACGTGATGGACAGCCAGGGGCTGATCCTCGGCAGCGGCGAGCCGGAGCGTATCAACACCCGCCACGAAGGCGCCCAGCTGGTACTGGCCAACGGGCGGATCGTCGAGCTCGACGTGGACGCCGCGAAGTGCCTGAAGGGTGTGCAGCCCGGGGTCAACCTGCCGCTGATGCTCGATGACCGGCTGATCGGCGTGCTCGGCCTGACCGGCGACCCGCAGCAACTGCGCACCTACGCCGAGCTGGTGCGCATGACCGCCGAAATGCTCCTGGCCCAGCGCCATTTGCAGGTGGAGCAGCAATGGCGCCGCCAGCGTTGCGACGACCTGCTGGCCCTGCTGCTCGGCGGCAGCGGTGAATCCCCCCGGCTGGTCGATGAGGCCCAGCAGCTCGGGCTCAAACCCAACCTGCCACGCATTCCCTGCCTGTTCGAGCTGCAGGCCGGCCCCCCGGCCGAAGCCTTGTCGGCCTGGCTGATGAGCCGCTATCCAGACAGCTGGTGTGTAAGCCCCGCGCGCCAATCGCTGCTATGGTGCCGCCCGGCCAACGTGGCGTTGGACGAACCGCGCTTGCTGGAGCGCCTGCAACGCCATGGCTGGGTGGCCGAACGCCTGGCCCTGGGCAGCCCGGCGCAAAGCCTGGAGCAACTGCGCCGCGGCTACCGGCGGGTGCGCGACCTGTTGGCCTACGGGCGCGAAGTGCTGCCAGGCGAGCGCCTGCTGTCGCTGGCCCGCTACCGCCTGCCGGCGCTGCTCTGGCGCCACCGCAACGACGATGCCCTGGACGAGCTGCTCGAACCCTTGCTGCGCGTGCGCGCCAAGGATGCCAGCGGCCAGCTGCTGGCCACGCTGCGCGCCTGGTGCTCCCATGACGGGCAGAGCCAGGCCTGCGCCGATGCCTTGGGGATTCACCGCAACAGCCTGCGCTATCGGCTTGAACGCATCGCCGAGCTGGGCGAAGTCGATCCGCTGCGTCTGGAAGGCATGCTCAGCCTGTACCTGGGCTTGCAATTGTTACCCGCAGACTGAATGCTGCGCCGCGTTTTTCATGGAGATGTGCATTGGATTCACTGACGCAAGCTGTACTCGGCGCCGCCCTGCAAGGCGCTGTGCTGGGCCGTATTCAAGGTCGCCGTTCACTGTTTTACGGCGCCGCCCTGGCCACCTTGCCGGACCTCGACGTGCTGATCCGCTACGCCGACCCGGTGTCGCAGATGACCTTCCACCGAGGCTTTTCCCATTCGCTGTTCGTCCTTACCGGGCTTGCGCTGTTGATGGCCTGGACGGTCGCCTGGTTAGGGCAGCGCTACTGGCCGCACAAGGGCTACCGCTGGCCGCGGTTGTTCCTGGCGTTCTGGCTGGTGCTGGTCACCCATCCGCTGCTCGATGCGTTCACGGTGTATGGCACCCAGTTGCTCTGGCCCTTGCAGCCCACGCCGCAAAGCTGGGCAGCGGTGTTCATCATCGACCCGGTGTACACCGTGCCGTTGCTGCTGGCGGTGCTGTATGCAGCGTTCAAGGGGCTGCAGGGCAGGGCGGTCGGCGTGCTGTCCCTGGCGTTGGCGTTCAGCACGGTTTACCTGGGCTTTGGCCTGGCCGGGCGCATGGCCGCCGAGCAGCGCTTCAGCCAGGCATTGGCGCAGCAGGGCATCGTTGCCAGCGAGGTACGCGCCGTGCCGATGGCCTTCAACAGCCTGGTCTGGCGGATGTTGGCGAAAACCCCGGATGGCGATTACTACGAGGGCGTCAGTAGCCTGTTCGACCGTGAGCCGCCCGAGATGCTGCGCCAGCCGCGCAACCTCGAGGCCGGCAAGGTGCTGGCCAGCGTGCCGCTGCACGAACGCCTGCGCTGGTTCACTGGCGACTGGCTGCGTTACGACGTGGTCGGTGACGCGCTGGTGGTCACCGATCTGCGCATGGGGGTGCCGGGCAACTACAGTTTCCGCTTCCAGATGGCCCAGCGTGATGCTGCCGGCCAATGGCAGGTGATTGTGCCCAGGGGCTGGATCGGCGGCGGCGCGGCTTCGCTGTTCGATGGCGCCAAGCTGAGCCTGATCTGGCGGCGCATCCTCGACCAGCAGCCACCCTTGCCGCTGGCAGCCTGGGCCAGCCAGTCGCTGGGGCATGCCGCCGAGGCCGGGCGCTGAAGGCGGCGGCCTTGCAATCTGCGGTTGCGCACCCATTTAGCTGGCTTGTCTTGTTCGGGAATACAGCATGGAACCCAACCGCTTCGGCGATATCGCCGCCTTCGTCAGCGCCGTGAAGGCCGGCAGTTTCACCGCTGCCGCCGCCAGCCTGGGCCTGACTCGTTCGGCGGTGGGCAAGAGCATCGCCCGGCTGGAGGCACGCATGGCGGTGCGGCTGCTCAACCGCACCACGCGCAAGCTGAGCCTGACCGACGAGGGGCTGGTGGCCTTCGAGCGCTGGCGGCAGATCCTCGACGACCTCGATGAAGTCGAGTCGACCATGGCCCAGCGCCGGGGCCAGCCCACCGGCACCTTGCGCCTGACTGCGCCGTTGTCGTTCGGCCAGCGCCATGTGCTGCCGATCCTCGACCGCTATCTCAAGCTGTGGCCCGAGCTGCGCGCCGATATCCGCTTTACCGACCGCTTCGTCGACCTGGTCGAGGAGGGCGTCGACGTGGCGGTGCGCATCGGCGCGCCGAAAGAGGACTCGCAGCTGCTGACGCGCACCGTGGCCTGGCAGCAGTTCGTCACCTGTGCCTCGCCCGACTACCTGCAGCGCCACGGCACGCCGCAGGTGCCGGCTGATTTGTACGGGCATGACAAGATCGCCTTCCTGGCCGGTGAAAAGTCCAGCCCGTGGCGTTTTCGCACCGACGCCGGGCTGCACCTGTGCGAGGAGCCGGGGCGGCTGAACATCGACAGCTCCGAGGCGATGCTCGATGGCGCGCGAGCCGGGTTCGGGCTGATTCACCTGCCCACTTACATCACCGGCGATGACCTGCGCACCGGGACGCTGGTCGAAGTGCTGCACGACTATCGCCCGCCGGCCGACCCGATCCGCATCGTCTACCCCAGCAAGCGGCACCTGTCGCCGCGGGTGCGCGGCTTCATCGACCTGCTGGTCGAAAGCTGGCAGGCCGGGGTGCCCTGGGAGACCTGATCTGGGCCACTGGCCTCATCGCTGGCAAGCCAGCTCCCACAACAAGGATCATTGTTTCCCTGTGGGAGCTGGCTTGCCAGCGATGAGGCCCCTCAAGCAAACCCTGCCTTTTGGGGAATCCAAGGCCCCAGTCCCGGGCCGGCCACCGGGTTTATCTCCCCGCACCCACCCCGGACACTCTGCTGTCACGCAAAATCCCACTGGAGCTCCCATGACAGCCCTGTCCGTACTGGACCTGGTCATGATCGGCGAAGGCAAGACCTACGCCGACGCGATCGAAGAAACCCGCCAGCTTGCCCGCCACGTCGAACAGCACGGCTACCGCCGCTACTGGATCGCCGAACACCACGACATGCCCGGCATCGGTTCTGCCGCCACGTCGCTGGTGATCAACGAAGTTGCCAACGCCACCCGGCAGATCCGCGTCGGTGCCGGCGGCATCATGCTGCCCAACCATGCGCCGCTGGTAGTGGCCGAGCAGTTCGGCACCCTCGATACCCTGCACCCCGGGCGCATCGACCTGGGCCTGGGCCGTGCGCCCGGTACCTCCGGCCCGACCATACGCGCCTTGCGCGGCGCGGCGCCCGAGCGCGACTTTGAAACCGATATCGGCGAGCTGCGCGACTACCTCGCCGACAACGGCCAGCGCCCGGTGCGCGGTGTGCCCGGGCAGCATGACGTACCGATCTGGATCCTCGGCTCCAGCCTGTTCGGCGCCGATCTTGCGGCCAGGCTCGGCTTGCCCTACGCCTTCGCCTCGCACTTCGCGCCGCGCTACCTGCTGCAGGCCGTCGCCCATTACCGCGCCAACTTCAAACCCTCGGCGCAACTGGCCAGGCCCTATGTGATGGTGGGTGTGAATATCTTCGCCGCTGGTAGCGATGCCGAAGCCGACTACCTGGCCAGCTCGCACCGCAAGTGGATGCTTGACCTGCATGTGGGGCGTTACGGGCTGTTGCCCAAACCTCAGGAGGGGTATGTCGAAGGCCTGCCTGGCCATGAGCGGGCCGTGCTGGAGCAGGTGATGGCCTGCACCATTGCCGGTGGGCCGGAGCGGGTGAGGGAAGGGTTGCGCTCGCTGATCGAGCAGACCGGGGCGGATGAATTGATGATCGATTGCCGTATTCATGATCCGCTGGCGCGGCAGCGCTCGCATGCCCTTGCCGCCAGCGCGTTGGCGTCTTTGCAATAGTGCAAGGCCCGGCTATCGGGCCTTTGACACCTGATAGAAATGTCAGTAGCGATTTTGCTTTGTGGCGCCCATGATCAGTCTCGACTTGGTGCTCTGTGCGCACCAGGCATGAACGCAGTCATCAAAGGTGAACAACATGTCCAACAGACAAAACGGGACTGTTAAGTGGTTCAACGACGAGAAAGGATATGGATTCATTACCCCAGCCGGCGGGGGGGACGATCTGTTCGTGCATTTCAAGGCAATCGAGTCGGATGGGTTCAAATCCCTGAAAGAAGGGCAGCCAGTCACCTTTGTTGCCGAGAGGGGGCAAAAGGGCATGCAGGCGGCACAAGTGAGGCCTGAGTAACTCGCCAATGTATGGCTCTGCGCAACCAGCTGCGATGGGAGGTGAAGATCATGGCAACAAAAGCTGTGCATTCTGGCCCCACTACCGTTGCAAAAGTGGATACGGGCCAAGTTGTGCCAAGTGAAAGCGAGGTTATTTTCTTGCAAAGTGCGGTGGGCGATGGCACCGCGATAATCCGTGAAGGCCAGCTGGTCAGCTACGATCTGGCCCAGGGGCCGGATGGCCTTTGGTATGCCGTCAACATCGTTATCGAAGATGAGCCGTACTTGAACTAGCACCGCGTCTGCTCCAGGCGCTGCACAACCGGCCAAACGTATCGCGGGGCAAGCCCGCTCCCACGAAGTTTGGAGGCAATCCAAACGCTGCGTGGGAGCGGGCTTGCCCCGCGATTTGGCCCGAACAGGCTATGCCTGGCGCAGGAACGGATAGTCCGTATACCCCTCAGCCCCATTGGCATAGTCGAACTGCGCCCGGTGCGCATTCAGCGGCGCCTGCTGCTGCAGCCGTTCGACCAAATCCGGGTTGGCAATGAACGCCCGGCCAAAGGCCACCGCATCGATCAACCCGCGTGCAAGCAAGTCTTCTGCCTTCTCGGCGGTGTAGGCGCCCGCAGCGACGATCACCCCGGGATAGGCAGCGCGGATCGCCTCTCGGAACTCATCGCGCAGCGGCTTGCCACCGGCCCAGTCCGGCTCGGACAGGTGCAGGTAGGCCAGGTTGCGCTTGGCCAGTTCGCCGATCAGGTAAAGACCGGCGGCCTCCTGGTCTTCACCATTGTCGATGCCATTGAAACCACCGAGCGGGAAGACGCGGATACCCACGCGCTCGGCGCTCCACTGGGCAATCGCGGCATCGACCGCTTCGAGCACGATGCGCGCACGGTTTTCCACGCTGCCGCCGTAACGGTCGTCGCGGGTGTTGGCGCTGGGGGTCAGGAACTGGTGCAGCAGGTAACCGTGGGCCGCATGCAGCTCAATGAAATCGAAGCCGGCTTCGCGGGCATTGGCCGCTGCCTGGCCAAAGTCGGCGACGATGCCGGCGATCTCGGCTTCGCTCAAGGCGCGTGGGGTTGAGGTGTCGACGCGGATGAGCTGGCTTTTCTCGTCCCGCAGCGTGGTGCGCGCATTGGCCGGCAAGGCAGAAGGCGCCACCGGCGCTTCGCCACCTGGTTGCAGCGAGGTGTGCGACACCCGCCCGGTGTGCCACACCTGCACTGCGCTGTGCCCGCCGCGCTGGTGGATGGCCTCGTTGACCTGGCGCCAGCCGGCGATCTGCTCGGCGGTGTGGATGCCGGGCGAACCGGAATAGCCCTTGGCCTGGAACGAGATCTGCGTGGCTTCGCTGATGATCAGCCCGGCGCTGGCCCGCTGGCCGTAGTACTCGGCCATCATCGCGGTCGGCACGTCGCCCGGCTCCAGGCTGCGCAGGCGGGTGAGAGGGGCCATGAAGACCCGGTTGGGCAGGGTCAGAGGGCCGAGTTTGAGAGGTTCGATCAGTTTCATTGAGGGCTCCATCGGAAGTGCTAGACGATGGCGCGCACGATACCGAGGTGATTGGGGAAAGGGGCTCCCGATACCCCGGCATGGCGCTCCCCAATGCTTCGCAAAGGCATCAAGGATGCAGTGTCGGCGCCATCATTCGCTCAAGCCCCGCGTAATCCTTGTGCCCCACCGGCACCAGCCCGGTGGCGTCCTGGGACGCCACGAACCCGGCCAGTGCCTTGGGGTCATCGAGCATCGCCCGGCGCAGGCGTTGCTTCAGCGCCGGGCACAGGCTGGCGCTGAACACGTAGGGGTCGTAGCGGATTGGCGCCGAGCGCCACAGCACGCGCAGCTTTGCCGGGTCGAGGGCGTGGCTGGCCAGGTAGGCGTCCGCCCGCTCGCTGGCGACAAAGGCGGCATCGACCCGCCCTTCGAGCAGCGCATCGAGCGCCTTGTCATGGTTGCCGGCGTACACCAGCGCCGCGAAGTAACGCGGCAGTGGAGTGCTGACCAGGGCGGCGAACTCGACGCTGGGCACCAGGCTGCCCGAAGTGCTGGCCGGGTCGCTCAGCGCAACCCGCGTGCCGCGCACGGCGTTGAGGCTGGTCGGGCCGTCGGCGCGGGTCAGCAGCAGCGCCTGGTAATGGTTGCCCGCCGGGGTATAGGTGCCAGCGGCGAGGGTGTAGGTGGCGAACGGCTCGATGCGCCGGTCACGCTGGCGGGCAAGGATATAGGACGCCGGGCCCAGCCGGGCGATGTCGGCGCCGCCGGAGACGATGGCATCCACCACGCTTTCGTAGGAGGCACTGATCACCAGTTCCACCGGCACGCCGGCAGCTTTGCTCAGGCGCTCGACCAGCGGCTGGTGCTCGCGGGTCATGGCTTCGACGTTTTTGATCGGGATCACCGCCAGGCGCAGGCTGTGGGGCGTGCAGTTGGCCAGCGCGGGGCCCGCCAGCAACTGCGCCAGCGCCAGGGCGCCGAGGGATTTCAGTACACGCATGCCTTGTCCTCGTTGCCGATGAAGGGGGGGTATTCGTGCAACTGGGCCGGCGACAGCGGCCGGCTGAAATGGTAGCCCTGGGCGATGTCGCAGCCGGCGAGTTTCAGGCACACCAGCTGTTCGCGGGTCTCGACGCCCTCGGCCACCACTTCCAGGCCCAGGCGCTTGGCCAGGATGATGGTCGAAGACACGATCGGGCTGTCGTCGTAGCTGTTGCACAGCGGCGCGATCAGCGAGCGGTCGATCTTCAGCCTGGACAGCGGCAGTGCCTGCAGATGGGCAAACCCTGCATAGCCACGGCCGAAGTCGTCCAGGCTGATACCGATGCCGGCGGCGCGCAGGCGGTGCAGGTGCTCCACCGCAGTGCCCTGGGGTTCGAGCACGGTGGTTTCGGTGATCTCCAGCTCCAGGCGCTGGGGGGTGATGCCGTAGTAATCGAGCTCGGCCAACAGCCGGTCACTGAAGTCGCCCTGGCGCAGTTGCAGCGCCGACACATTGACCGCCAGGTGCGCGGTCTGATCGCGCGCAGCCCAGCGTGCCAGCTCCTCGCAGGCCAGGCGCAGGACCTCCCAGCCCAGTTCGACGATGAACCCGCTGCGCTCGGCCAGGCCGATGAAACGGTCGGGGTAGAGCAGGCCGAACTGCGGATGATCCCAGCGCACCAGCGCTTCGTAGCCCAGCACCTGCAAGGTGTCGAGGCGGATCTGCGGCTGAAAGTGCAGGACGAACTGGCGCTCGCCCAAGGCGCTGCCAAAGGCCTGCTCGAGGGTGAACGCCTGGATGTCGGAGAGATTCAGCGACGGGTCGAAGAAGCGGTACTGGGCACGCCCGGCCTGCTTGGCCGAGTACATGGCGGCGTCGGCGCAGCGGATCAGCGCGTCGATGTCCTGGCCGTCGCGGGGGCAGATGCTCACGCCCACGCTGGGGCTGGTGTTGACCTCCTGGCCGTCGAGGGCGTAGGTGGCCGAAAGTTTCTCCACCAGGGCACGCACCCAGCCGTCGATCTGCTCCTCGCTGCGCTCGCCGGCCAGCAGCACCACGAACTCGTCGCCGCCAAAGCGCGAGGCCTCGTCGCCCGGCTCCAGCAGGCGCTGGATACGCCCGGCCACGGCCTGCAGCAGCAGGTCGCCGATCTTGTGCCCGAGGGAGTCGTTGATCGACTTGAAGCGGTCCATGTCGATGAACAGGATGGCCAGCAAGCGGCGCTTGCCGCGTTGGCGAGTGAGCGCCTGGGCGGCCACCTCGACGAACTGGCGGCGATTGTGCAGGCCGCTCAAGTGGTCGGTGGCGGCGGCATGGCTGCTGCGCCGGTGCTCGTCTTCGAGGCGGCCGATCAGTTGCTGGTTGACCTGCTGCGCGTACTCGAGCTCGGTGAAGGCCTCCTGGCGCTTGTGCAGCAGGCGCAGGCCCCAGGCCAGGCTGGTGAGGATCAGCAGGGTCATGCTCAGGTTCAGCCAGAACTGGCGATTGGTGGTGCGGCTGGCGGGGCGAGGATTTCGTCCTGGCGCTGGCTGACCATCACGCTGAAACCGCGCTCGGGCATGCGCCGGTACAGGCTCTGGAAGGCGCCGTCGAGGCTGTACTGGGTGAGCTGGCCGGCGTCTTCGCCGCTGCCCGGCAGCCCGGGTACCAAGGTCTGACCGGCCACCACCACGCCGCTGCTGTCGATGCGCAGACGTTCCTGGCCGTCGTCCTGCAGCAGGCGCACCAGGCCGCTGCGGCCCAGGTCGATGTGCTGGAACAGTACCGCCAGGTAGCCGATGTCCAGCTGCACCACGAGGATGTTGTCGATCTCGCGGCCCGGCAGGTCGGTCAGCGGCAGCAGGAACGGCAGGCGCCAGTTGGGCAGGGTACTGTTGCCCGTCGGCAGGGCGCGGGGCAGGAAGGCCTTGAAGCCGTACTGCCCGACATGGCGCTTGAGCTGGTCGAGCCAGGCGTCGGGCAGTTGCTCGGGCTCGTCGGCATGGCTGGAGGAGAGCAGCCGGCCATGGCGGTCGTACAGGCTCATGCGCTTGAACACCGGGTCTTCGGCCAGCAGCCGGGCCAGGCTCAGGTTGCCCTGGCGCAGGCGCTTCATGTCGTCCTGGGTGACGCGGCCCACGGCCTGGGCACGGTCCACCAGCTGACGCAGGTTTTCGCCGACGATACTTGCCAGGTTCAGATGTTCGGCAGCTTTTGCCGACAGTGCATCCTGGCGCGTGGCGGCTTTCTGGTTGATGTGCAGCCCCCAGAGGAAGGTCAGGGTGACGGCGCACAGCATCAACAGCAGCAGCGGCAACAGCCCTGCGGATGAGAGAGAACGGCGGATCACTGCTGGTTTTCCCCTGCCCTGGGTGAGCGCTGAAAAATACGACAGAAAGATGACAGGCTAATGACTGGTGGCACATTGCCTCATGGCAACCACGGGGCCCTGTAGGAGCGGCCTTGTGTCGCGAAAGGGGTGCGCAGCGCCCCCAGGATCGTAGATTTACCTCAAGTTTGCTGGGGCTGCTGCGCAGCCCTTTCGCGACACAAGGCCGCTCCTACACACACAAACTGCGGACCCTGGGCGTGCCGCGACAAGTTGTCTGCTTGACTTCAAGCGATGTAACAAGAGTTGTATCTTGACTTGATAGTCAATTTTTGTGATCGTGCGCGCCCTTCGCGCTTCACAAGCACCAGAACAAAGCATGGGCAGCGCCTGACTGCCCAGAGGATCAACCATGTCCAACCGTGAAATTTCCCGGCGTTCGTTCCTGCAAGGCGGGCTGATCGCCGGTGTCGGCGTGACCATGGCGCCGCTTGGCAGCCAGGCCTTCGCCGCCCTGATGGAAGACCGCGTCACCACCTCACCGCAAAAGTGGATGAACCACGACGGCAAGGCGCGCTTCCGTAACGACGCGCTGTCCAAGGTGTGCGGCAACAAGGTGTTCGCCCGTGACATCCGCGCCAAGGACATGCCCGGCTGGCCGCAGCAGCAGGGCCACGCCATGCTGCTCAAGGCCACCAAGGCCGACCGCATCTACGCAGGCTACGACCTGTCGCTGCTGGGCGCCGAGCTGCAGCCGGACCGCATCGTCACCGCCGACGACCTGAAAAAGGACGGCATTGCCTGGCCCGAAGCCCACTCGCCGGACCCGCTGCTGCCCCCCGGCCAGGTGCCGATGTTCATCGGCCACCCGGTGGCGATCCTCATCTGGAACGACTTCGAACGCTTCCGCAAGGCCAAGCTCAAGCTGCAGTTCAACGACCAGGCCATCCGCTACGGCGCCCAGGCCCCGTTGTACCAGCGCGACCCTTACGGCAGCTTCCGCTTCGTGCGCGTGGGCGGCAACACGCCGTTCGACGAGGACGAATACTCGAGCCTGAAGAACACCATGCTGTTCCCCACCATCCTCGCCCGCAAACCGGTGTGGACCGCCGAGCCCAAGCAGCACGGCAACCTCACCGAGCAGGGGATGTTCTACGCCCAGCGCATCGACGAGCAGCTCAAGCAGCCGCCGGAAAACTGGCTGCTGTTCGACGAGCGCTACAAGACCCCGTCGATCGAGCCGGCGGCGCTGGAGCCGGACAACGGCAACGGCTGGTACGACCCGGCCACCGGCACCCTGCATTTCGTCGTGGCCACCCAGTGCCCGTTCGAAGTGGCGCAGGAATGCGTGCACATGATCAAGCCGTCGCGCTTCGGCCTGAAGAACCTGAACATGCACCCCGGCTACACCGTGGGCTACGGCTCCAAGGACAACAACATCTTCGTGTTCTACGCCGCCGTCGCTGCCTTGTACGGCGCGGGCGTGCCGATCCGCCTGGCCAACGACCGCTATGAGCAGTTCCAGAGCGGCATCAAGCGCCATCCGTTCGACATCCGCTACCAACTGGCGGTGGACAAGAACGACCTGAGCTTCAAGATCTTCCGCGCCGACATGAGCGTCGACGGCGGCGGGCGCATCAACTACAGCCCGTCGGTGGCGGCGGTGGGTGCTACCGCGGCGCAGTCGATCTACTACATGCCGCAGAACGACTTGTCCGTCACCGCCTACCACTCCCGTGGTGTCGAGGCTGGTTCCATGCGCGGCTACGGCACCCTGCAGAGCATGGCCGCCACCGAGATGATGGTCGATGAGATCGCCGACCGCCTGGGTGTCGATGCCATCGAGCTGCGGCGCAAGAACGCGCTCAAGTCGGGCATGAAGAACACCCAGGGCGCGGTCCCGGCCGGTGCCCTGCGCCTGCACGAGATCCTCGACAAGGCCAGCGCCCATGAGTGGTGGAAAAACCGCCATGAGCGCAAGCGAGCCATGGACGCCAAGGACCACGACAACTGGTATGGCGTGGGCTTTGCCATCACCCAGAAAGACTTTGGCACCGGCTCGGAAGCGCCGATGGCGGCGGTGGAGTTCACGGCCGACGGCCAGATCACCCTGCGCCATATCGGTACCGAGCTGGGCACCGGCATGTCGACCTCCCAGGCCCTGGTCGTCAGTGACTTCCTTGGCCGCGTTGCCGACCAGGTGCAGACCGCCCAGACCGAATGGCCTGAGCTGCAACTGAGCACCAGCGGCAACCCCTACCTGATCAGCCAGGCCGAGCAGGACGCCGCGCTGCGCAACCCGCGCTGGGTCGGCAAGCTGGCGTCGCCGTCGTCGGCGACCAACTCGGCGTTCTACTTCAGCCACGCCACCCGCGAAGCGGCCCGCGTGCTGTTCAACCACGGCCTGTGGCCGGCGGCCATGGCCCTGTGGCGCCAGGGCCCTTATGGCGGCCAGGCCAACCCGCTGGTGGTGCGCCGCGAGAACGCGGTGTGGGTCAATGGTGAACTGACCGGCAACGGCCTGGCACCGATTCCGTTCGCCACCCTTGCCAGGAAGGCCCATGAAATGGGCCTGGTCACCGGCGTCAGCGTGCACGGCTTCAACCGTTGGAGCTGGGCCGAGGCCGACTTCGTCATCGACGGCGTGCGCGAGCGCCTGCCGCTCGATGCCCTGGCGGTCAAGTACGGCGACGGCGCGGTGAACGCCAAGAAGGCGCAGATGAACAGCGCCGGTTTCCACCTGCTCGACCGGCAGAACGCCGCGTACCCGGCCACCCAACTGAACAACGCCATGGTCACCTACTACAGCCCGGTGGCGACCATCGTCGAGGTGAAGGTGAACAAGGGCAGTGGCGAAGTGAGCGTGCTCAACCACCACAGCTGGGTCGAGTGCGGCCGGGTGCTGGTGCCCGAGCTGGTCAAGGGCCAGCTCGAAGGCGGCATCGCCATGGGTATCGGCCACGCATTGCTGGAAGAAATGCCCTTGTACGAGGGTGGCCCGGGCGAGGGCGACTGGAACTTCAACCGCTACCGCCTGCCGATGGCCAAGCATGTGGCGGTGTGGCAGCAGACCTCGGAAATCCTGCCGCCGTTGTCGCCCACCGACCCGTCCAAGGGCATCGCCGAAGTGGTGATGATCCCGGTGGTCGGCGCCATCGGCAACGCCGTGGCCCATGCCATCGGCAAGCGTGTCCGCGACCTGCCCATCACCCCCGCCCGCGTCAAGGAGGCCCTCAATGGCTGACCGCAAGCTGCAACTGACCCTCAACGGTCAACCTGTCGTCACCGAAGTGGTCCCCGATGACCTGGCGATGCTCGACTATCTGCACGAATACCAGAACCTCACAGGCTCCCGCCTGGGCTGCGGCCAGGGCATCTGCCATGCCTGCGTGGTGATCGTCGACAACCCCGACGGCACCAGCGAGGAAGTGCGCACCTGCATCACCGGCGCGCATTACTTCGAGGGCAAGAAGGTGCGCACCATCGAAGGCCACGCCAAGCGTGACGAGGCCGGCAACCTCACCGAGCTGAACCCGATCCAGCAGAAGTTCGTCGACCGCTTCGCCTTCCAGTGCAGCTACTGCGCCCCGGGCTTCGTCAACGCCGCCACCGTGCTGGTGGAGAAGGCCCAGCGCAAGCCGCTGAAAAAGAGCGAGCTGGAAGACGCCATCGAAGCCAGCCTCGGCCACCATGTGTGCCGCTGCACCGGCTACGTGCGCTACTACGAGGCGACCCGCGATGTGCTGGGCGACCTCGGCCTGGTCAAGGAGGGCTGAGCATGTCCCGTGTTTTCAATGGCCTGGCCCTGGCTGTCGGCCTGGTGCTGGCGTGCGGCGCGCAGGCGGCGGATGAGCAACTGGTCAAGCGCGGCGAATACCTCGCCCGCGCGGCCGACTGCATGGCCTGCCACACGGCCGAAGGCGGCGCGCCCTATGCCGGCGGCCTGCCGATCCATTCGCCGTTCGGTACCATCTACGGCACCAACATCACCCCGGACAAGCAGTACGGCATCGGCAACTACAGCACGGATGAATTCTTCGCTGCCCTGACCGAGGGCAAGCGCAAGGATGGCGCCAACCTGTACCCGGCCATGCCCTACACCTCGTACCACCTGGTCAAGCGTGAGGACTCGGACGCCATCCACGCTTACCTGATGACCGTGGCACCGATCAATCGCCCGGCGCCGGAAACCAGCCTGAGCTTCCCGTTCAATGTGCGCACCGGCCTGATGGGCTGGAACATGCTCTATGGCAAGAGCGTGCAACTGGAAGAGGGCAAGGGCAACAGCGAAGCCTGGAAGCGCGGCCAGTACATGGTCGAAGTGCTCGGCCACTGTGGCGAATGCCATACCCCGCGCAACCCGATTGGCGCGCTGCAGCAGGACAAGCGCCTGACCGGCGGCCTGCTGCTGGGCTACCTGGCGCCGAGCCTGCTGGCCAAGGACCTGGCCGAACGCGGCTGGAACCAGGCGGACCTGGCCACCTTCCTCAAGCACGGCATGAGTGCCCAGGGCAGCATGTTCAACGAGATGTACCCGGTGGTGCACCACAGCACCCAGCACCTGGAAGACAGCGACCTGTCGGCCATGGCCACCTACCTGCTGGGCGACCAGCCGCCGGCGGCCAAGGTGGTGCAGGCGGTGGCCCATGAAACCCTGGGCGAAAGCGCCAAGCGCGGTCGCCAGCAGTACCTCAACGTCTGCGCCGGCTGTCACGGCGTCGATGGCGAGGGCAAGCCACACATCGCCGTGGCCATGCAGGGCAACACCGTGCTGCGCCAGGCCGACTCGCGAAACCTGGTCAAGGCCATCGTCGACGGTATCCGCGAACAGCAGTTCACCGGCTTCGAGCGCATGCAGCCGATGCCGGGTTTCGCCGACAAGCTCGACGACCAGCAACTGACCGACATGGTCAACTACCTGCGTGAAGCCTGGGGCGGTTTGCCGGGCGACCTGAGCACCCAACAGCTGGCCCAGCTGAAGGCGGACTGACGTGCAGCATCTCGACCTGCAGGTGGTGCAACAGGCGGCGCAGTGGTCGCGTGACGGCTTGCGCGTATGGCTGTGCACCGTGCTCTGCACCTATGGCTCGGCGCCTCGTGCGCCGGGCTCGCTGCTGGCCGTGAGCGAGGGCGGGCACTGGGTGGGGTCGCTGTCCGGCGGTTGCGTCGAGGAGGACTTCCTCGAACGCGTCGCCGCCGGCGAGTTCGTCGATGCCGTCAGCGTGGTGCGCTATGGCGACGGCAGCGACACGCGTTCGAACATCCGCCTGCCCTGTGGCGGCATCCTCGATGTGCTGGTCGAGCACCTGCCGGGCGATTGCGACACCCAGGCTCACCTGGCGCAACTGGAGTCGGCGCTGCTGGGCCGGCGCCGGTTGTTGCGCGAGGTGAACCTGCGCAGCGGTACGCGGCAACTGCACGATGATCTAAGCCAGGGGCCGCGGGTGGAGCAGGGCGAAGCCAGCGTGCGCCTGCGCGTTGGCGCCGCCCAGCGCCTGCTGCTGGCGGGGTATTCGAGCGTCGCGCACTTCTGCGCCGAGTTCGGCAAGGGCCTGGGCTTTGAGGTAGTGCTGTGTGATCCGCGTGACGAGGTGATGGACAACGTGGTGCTCGACGGGATAGAAATCCGCCGGGAACTGCCCTCGCTGTTCATCGCCAACGGTGGCTGCCACCGCGACACGGCGGTGGTGGCGCTCACCCACGACCCGAAGATCGACGACCTGGCCATGCTCGAAGCCGTACAGACCGAAGCTTTCTATATAGGCGTGATGGGCTCACGCGCCACCTCGGAAAAACGCCGTGAACGCCTGCGCCGCATCGGCGGCCTCGGCGATGCCGAGATGGCCCGCATCCATGCGCCCATCGGCCTCAACCTGGGCAGCAAGACCCCGGCGGAAATCGCCCTGGCGGTGCTCGCCGATATCCTGCGTACCCGCAGCGGCATTGGCCGCGAGGCACTGTGACGGTCGTCGCGCTGGTACTGGCGGCGGGGCAGGGCTCGCGCTTTGGCGCCGACAAGCGCCGCGCCGTGCTCGCTGATGGCCGCAGCTTGTTGCAGCACAGCGTCGAGCGGGCCCTGGCGGTGTTCGACGAGGTGCGGGTGGTACTGCGCGACGGTGAGCGTGCCAACATGCTGGGGTTGCCTGGCGCTTGTTGCATCGTCCCTAGCCCCGATGCGGGGTTGGGCATGGGGCACAGCCTGGCGGCCGGTGCGGCTTCGTTGAGTGACTGCGATGCTCAGGCGGTGGCCATCGTGCTGGGGGACATGCCCTGGATCTTGCCGCAAACCTACCGTCGCCTGGTCGAGGCGGCGGATCCGGCAGCCATAGTGGTGCCGCGCTACCAGGGCCAGAACGGCCATCCGGTGCTGTTCGGCCGCGATTATTGGCCTGAGCTGGCCGCGCTGTGCGGTGATGAAGGGGCGCGCTCGGTGCTGCAACGGCACCGTGATCGCGTACGGGTGTTGGACGTGGACGACGGTGGGGTGTTGCGCGACGTCGATACACCTGCCGCGCTCGACTAGACTGCTTCGGGTCGTTCAAGGCCCATCGCGGGGCAAGCCCGCTCCCACGCAGCGGGCTTGCCCCGCGATGGCTGTTAAGCAGCATCGTTCACCGACGCCACCTTTGCGGTGGCCTCCTAGCAGGGACCCAATTACCCACCCCAGGCACAGGAGCACAGCAATGACTACCTCACCTGACGACAAACGCCCACAACCAGACCCGGCCGAAGACAACGCC
This sequence comes from Pseudomonas sichuanensis, assembly GCF_024749065.1. NCBI lineage: Bacteria > Pseudomonadati > Pseudomonadota > Gammaproteobacteria > Pseudomonadales > Pseudomonadaceae > Pseudomonas > Pseudomonas sichuanensis. Next base: position 2,823,223 of record NZ_CP087185.1, read on the forward strand.
TTCTTCCCGTCGCCGTATTCCCTCAGCCAGTTCACGTCCAGCAAGTCCGACCTCAGCGGCGCCGACTACCCAGCCCCTTATAAAGGCGGGCGCTGGAAAATCCTGCTGATCGGCGCCGATGAGCGCTACCTGCTCACCGACAACGGCACGCTGTTCTCCACCGGCAACCACCCGGTGGAAACCCTGCTGCCCATGTACCACCTGGACAAGGCCGGCTTCGCCTTCGACGTGGCCACCCTGTCGGGCAACCCGGTCAAGTTCGAATACTGGGCCATGCCCGGTGAAGACCAAGAGGTGCTGGGCCTGTTCGAGCGCTACCGCACGGCGTTCAAGCAACCACGCAAGCTGGCCGAGGTACTTGAAGGCTCGCTGGCCGACTACATCGGTGTGTTCATCCCCGGTGGCCACGGCGCGCTGATCGGCCTGCCGCACAGCAAGGAAGTCGGGCAAGTGCTGCAATGGGCCGCCGACCACGACAAGTTCGTCATCAGCCTGTGCCACGGCCCGGCCGCGTTGCTGGCCGCCGGGCACCTCTACAAGGGCTACAAGATGTGTGCCTTCCCCGATGACCTGGATGCCAAGACCCCGGACATCGGCTACATGCCCGGCCACCTGACCTGGAAGTTCGGCGAGCGCCTCAAGGCCTGTGGCGTTGAAATCATCAACGACGGTATTTCCGGCGCCGTTCACCAGGACCGCAAGCTGCTCACCGGCGACAGTCCGCTGGCGGGCAATGCGCTGGGCAAACTGGCCGCCGCGGCGCTGCTCAAAGCTGCCAACGGCGGGTGATCGGCACGCTTGCTACCACAGTGGCGCTCTGGGCGGTTCAGCCCTCGTGCGCCACGCTCAACACCACCTTGCCGATATGCCGGCCCGATTCCATCAATGCATGGGCCTGGCTGGCCGCCGCCAGCGGCAGGGTGGCGTGGATCAGCGGCTTGACCGCGCCACTGTGCACGTGGTGCCAGACCTGAGCCTGCAGCTCGGCGAGAATTGCCGCCTTGTCGTCGGCACTGCGCGCGCGTAGGGTCGAGCCGATATGGGTCAGGCGCTTGGTCAGCATGGGGAACAAGTTCACCTCGCTGGCCGGCCCTTTGATCACGCCGATCTGCACGATGCGCCCGTCCATGGCGGCGGCCTGGAAGTTCCGCGCCACGTAGTCGCCGGCAATGATATCGACGATCACATCCACGCCCTTGCCCTGGGTGTGCAGCATCACCTGCTCGACGAAGTCTTCGCGGGTGTAGTCGATGGCCACATCGGCGCCCAGTTCAAGGCTGGCGGCTTGCTGGGCAGCATCCTTGACCGTGGTGAAGATTTGCGTTGCGCCAAAGGCCTTGGCCAGTTGGGTGGCGGTGGTGCCGATGCCCGAGGCGCCGCCATGGATCAGGATGCTGTCACCGGCCTTGAAACCGCCGCGCTGGAACAGGTTGACCCACACGGTCATGAAGGTTTCCGGCAGCGCCGCCGCCTCGATCATGCTCAGCCCCTGGGGCAGGTGCGCGGTGGTGCGCTCATCGGCCACGGCGTATTCGGCATAGCCGCCACCGGTTACCAGGGCCAGCACGGCATCGCCGAGGGCGAAGCGACTGACCTGTTCGCCCAGTGCCACCACCTTACCTGCGATTTCCAGGCCGGGAATGTCCGAGGCACCCGCGGGCGGATCGTACAGGCCCTTGCGTTGCAGCAGGTCCGGGCCGTTGACGCCGGCGGCGTGGACCTCGATCAGAACTTCGCGCGGGCCAGGCCGTGGCGTGTCGCGGGTGGTCGGCTGCAGCACCTGCGGGCCGCCGGGCTGGGTAATCTCGATGGCAGTCATGTGGCGGGGGAGGATGTGACGCATGGTGACCTCTGTCATTCTGAACAACGTGCCGCACAGGGTAGGCAACAACCTCCCGGCGGTCGCGCGGCGTTTTTGCGGCGCACCGTTGCAGATTTTCTTCGAGGAACGCGCTGATGAATTGGGATGACGCACGCATGCTGCTGGCACTGAGCCGCGAACGCACCTTGCGCCGGGCGGCCCGGGTGCTGCGGGTCGATCAGGCCACGGTGGGGCGGCGGGTGGCGGCGCTGGAGGCCGACCTGGGCTCGACCCTGTTCCTGCGTACGCCCGCGGGTTATCAATTGACCGCCAGCGGCGAGCTGGCGGCGGAACTGGCGCAGCAGATGGAGCGCGCGGCGCTGGAATTGGCCGCACGGCTGCAGGGCACCGACAACGAACTGGCCGGTGAGGTGCGCATAGCGACCACCGATTCGCTGGCCTGCGATTTTGTCTTGCCGGCCCTGGCGCAATTGCAGCAGAGCCATCCGCAGATCCGGGTGATCCTTGCCAGTGGCTCGGAGCTGGTCAACCTGTCCCAGCGCGAAACCGATATCGCCATCCGCAACCTGCGCCCCGACAACCCGGACCTGGTCCTGCGCAAGCTGGCCAGCTGGTCGCTGGGCCTGTTCGCCAGCGACAGCTATGTGCAGCGCCGTGGCGAGCCGGGCGAGGGCGAGGGTTTCAGCGGTCATGAGCTGGTGGTCTACGAGCCGTACTGGCGCGGCAACCCGTCACCGACTTTGGTGGATGAGCCGATAGGCCAGGCGCGGGTGGCGCTGGCGGTCGGCTCGAACCTGATGTTGCGGCGGGCGATCGCCAGCGGCTTGGGCGTCGGCGAAATCCCCATCGAGCTCGGCGAGCGCGACGGCCTGCGCCGGCTGTGGCCGACCCGTGCGCGACGCAAGCCCTATGAGGTGTGGTTGGTCACCCATCAGGACTTGCGCCACACCGCACGGGTGCGGGTGGTGATCGAGGCGCTGGTGCGTGCCTTCGCCATGCCTTCGGCTGGCTGACGAAAGCACCCGTTCAGCTGCGCACGAACGCCAGCAGATCGGCGTTGATGGTCTCGGCATGAGTGGTCGGCATGCCATGGGGGTAGCCCTGGTAGAGCTTGAGCGTGCCGTTGCGCAGCAACTCGGCCGAGCGCACCCCGGCGTTTTCATAGGGCACGATCTGGTCGTCATCGCCATGCATCACCAGTACCGGGATGTCGATACGCTTGAGGTCTTCGCTGAAGTCGGTCTGGGAGAAGGCGACGATGCCATCGTGGTGCGCCTTGGCGCTGCCCATCATGCCCTGGCGCCACCAGTTCAGGACCACCCCTTCGTCCGCTTTCGCCCCGGGCCGGTTGTAGCCGTAGAACGGCCCGGCGGGCACGTCGTGGAAGAACTGCGCGCGGTTGGCCGCGACCTGGGCCTGGAAATCATCGAACACCGATTTCGGCAGGCCGCCGGGGTTGCTCTCGGTCTGGACCATCAGCGGTGGCACGGCGCTGATCAGCACGGCCTTGGGCACCTTGTCCTGGGGATGGCGGGTGAGGTAGCGGACCACCTCGCCACCGCCGGTGGAATGGCCGACATGCACGGCGCCCTGGCTACCGAGGTGGTTGACCACGGCTGCCACATCGTCGGCGTAGTGGTCCATGTCGTGTCCATCCCACACTTGCCTTGAGCGGCCATGGCCACGGCGGTCATGGGCGATCACTCGGTAGCCGCGTGCCAGGAAGTAGAGCAGTTGGGCATCCCAGTCGTCGGCGCTGAGCGGCCAGCCGTGGTGGAAGTGAATGGCCTTGGCGTCCCGTGGCCCCCAGTCTTTGTAGAAGATTTCCACGCCGTCTTTCGTCGTGACGTAGCCCATGATCGCTTCTCCTATGTGATGAGCCTGCGCAGGCAGCCTGAGTTGTCAGGCCGTCGAACAACTGTAGGAGCAAACGGCGTTTGCCTATGACCTTTCGTCTTGTAATGAACCCCGCGCGGGTGCAGAATTCACGCCAATTACGTAATACGTACCACGCTACGAAGTATCGGAGACAGCATGGCCCGGGCCGGCATCAGCAAAGCGCAAGTTCAGCAGGCTCAGCAATCGCTGATCGCCAGGGGCGAGCATCCCACCATCGATGCAATACGTATCGAGCTCGGCAATACCGGCTCTAAAACCACCATTCACCGGCACCTCAAATCCCTTGAGCAGCAGCCCGTCGGGCTGGCTGATAGCAGCAGCCTGAGCGAGCCGCTGACGCGGCTGGTCGCGCAACTGGCGGCGCAACTGCAAAAAGAAGGGCAGGCGCGCATCGACGCGGCCGAGGCGCAGCACAACGAACAGTGCGCGCAGTTGCAGCTGCAACTGCAACTGAGCCAGCGCGCATTGGCCGCTGCCCATCAGCAGCACCAGGTTCAGGCCAGTGCCTTGCAGGCCGCGTCGGACAAACTGGCCACCACCCAGGCCAGCCTGCAGGCGGAACTGTTGCGCAGCGCCAGCCTTGATCAGGCGCTCGGTGAGCTGCAGTTGCGCCTGGCCGACAAGGATGCGCAAATTCGCTCGCTTGAAGACCAGCAGCGGCGTGTCGACACCCAGGTGCGGCAGTTGCAGGGCCAGTTGCAAACCCTGCAGCAGGGTGGCATCGCCCGTCAGGAAGAGCTGACCCGCCTGCACCGCGACAACGAACGCCTGCTGGCCGAGCAGCGCCAGGCGGTTGCGCAATGCACGCTGCTTGACGGCCAGCTGGAGCAACGCGATGCCCAGGTGCAGGGCTTGCGCGCGATCCTTGCCCAGGCCCAGGGTGCCGGCGAAGAGTTGCGCCGTCAGTGCGCCGAGCGTGACCAGCAACTGGCCCAGCTGCGCGCCATCCAGCAGGGGGCTGCGCCCCCCTGAGCTGCCACCGGGCAGGCTATAGTCATTGCCGTCGAGAGTTGGATGACAAGGGATCCAGATGTGCGCAGCCAGGAAGCAGACTGAGGAGGGCGCCTTTGCCGTGACCGGCGAGGGCCGTGCCGTGGCGTTGTTCCGCCTGGTGCTGGGTTTCATGGCCGTGGTGATGTTGGCCTTCATGCTGATCGAGGGCTGGCGGATCTGGCGCGATTACCGCCAGGCCTTTTTCAACGCCGAGAACGCGGTGACCAACCTGGCCCGGGCCACTGCCCAGCACGCCGAGGATGCCATCCGCCAGGTCGACGCCATTACCGCGGCGCTGGCCGAGCGCCTGGAGGGCGATGGCTTCGAGCACATCGACCGGCCGCGCCTGCATGCGCTGCTCAAGCAGCAGGCGCAGATCATGCCGCAACTGCACGGGTTGTTCGTCTACGCGCCGGACGGCAGCTGGGTGGTCACCGACCAGGACGTGGTGCCGGCCAATGCCAACAACGCCGACCGTGACTATTTCATCTACCACCGCACCCACGCCGACCGCCAGGTACGCATCGGCGAGGTGGTGCGCAGCCGCTCGACGAATGACCTGATCATCCCCATCTCGCGCCGCCTGGACTACCCTGACGGCCGCTTTGCCGGGGTGCTGCTGGGCACCATCAAGGTCGATTGGTTCGTGCGCTATTACGGCGACTTCAAGATCGACGAGCGCGGCGCCCTGGTGCTGGCCAAGCGCGATGGCACCATCCTCGTGCGCCGGCCATTCGTCGAGCAGGTGATCGGCCGCAGCCTGGCGGGCAGCGATATCTTCCGCAAATACCTGCCCTATGCCAGCGAAGGCGTGGCCGAGGCGGTGGCGGTGGTCGATGGCACGCCACGCTTGTATGGATTTCGCGCGTTGTCGAGCTACCCGCTGGTGGTGGAGGCGGGGTTGTCCCGCGAGTCGATCATCGCGCCGTGGCGCCACGACATGCTCAAGTCGCTGGTGGTGCTGGTTTTGCTGTTGGTCGGGGTGGCCGGCTTTGGCTGGGTGGTGCTGCGTCAGTTACGCGAACGCATCGTCATCGAGCGGGCGTTGCACCAGGCACACCAGACGCTCAAGGCGCTGGCCCTCACCGACAGTTTGACCGGGCTGGGCAACCGCCGGCGGCTGGACGCGGTGCTGGAGCCGGAGCTGCGTCGGGCGCGTCGGCAGGGCTATGCGGTGGCGCTGGTGATGCTCGACCTCGACTATTTCAAAGCCTACAACGACCGCTATGGGCACCTGGCCGGCGATGAGTGCCTGCGCCGTTTCGGCGGGCTGTTGAAGCAAGTGCTCAAGCGCCCGGGCGACCTGGCGGTGCGCTATGGCGGCGAGGAGTTCACCCTGTTGCTGCCCAATACCGATGCCCAGGGCGCCAGCCAGATCGTCCAGGAAGTCCTGCAACTGCTGCGCCGCCAGGCCATCGAACACGCTGGCAGCCCGCTGGGACAGGTGTCGGTCAGCGCCGGCATCGCCGTGGGGGCGCCTACCCTGGAGGCGGTGACACCAGAAAACCTGATGGCTGCGGCGGATGCGGCGCTGTATCAGGCCAAGCACCAGGGCAGGGACAGGTTTTGCCTGGCGGGCAGCGTGGAGGTCGGCGTGCAGCCCTGAGCGTCTAAACGGCTAGCCGCATGGCGCAACGATCTTCAAGCCCATGCGCCCGTTCGCCTGCCAATATCGTTTTGAGGCGCTGATCCAGCGCCGCATCCCCCAGCCGCTCGAACCCATAACGCTGGTAGAACGGCCCATTCCACGGCACTTCGCCAAAGGTGGTCAGTGTCACCGCCTGCAGCCCGAGCTGGTGCGCCGCTGCCACCGCCCGATCCAGCAACTGCCGGCCAAGGCCTTGGCCCTGGGCGTCCTGGCGGACCGACAGCTCATCGATGTGCAGCACCGCGTCGACATGCTTGGCACACAGGAAACCCAATGGCCGGTCCTGTGCATCCACCGCCACCCAGCTGGTGCCCGCCAGGAAAAATTCGGCATGCGCTGCTTCATCCATGACCTCGCTGTCGGCCAGCCAGGCCAGAGTCGGGTACTGCCTGAACGCCTGGGCGGCGGAGCGTTCGATGGCGGGCAGCAGGGGGAGGTCGGTGGCGAGGGTGGGGCGAACGGTCATGGCAGGGGCTCGAGGTGGGTAGTGGGATTGTGCCCTAAAGCCAGAGGTGATCAAGATCGATGCTGGCCTGGGCCGGCCTCATCGCTGGCAAGCCAGCTCCCACAGGGTTATGCGATCGAGGTAGGAGCAGCTGTATTTGTAGGAGCGGCCGTGCAAGTTCGTTGTGTGGGAGCTGGCTTGCCAGCGATGAGGCCTGTCGAGAGTGCTTGCATTGTAATTGTTATAACGTAACATTTACTGCTCTCACCGACCAAGGTCTCCCTCCGTGATCCGCAGAAACCCTTCCGGCCATCTCCCCGAAATCGCCGCTTCGGCCTACATCGACCACACCGCGATCATCTGCGGCAAGGTGATCATCCACGACAACGTGTTCGTCGGCCCCTACGCGGTGATCCGCGCCGACGAGGTGGATGCCAGCGGCGACATGCAGCCCATCGTCATCGGCGCCAACTCCAATATCCAGGATGGCGTGGTGATCCACTCCAAATCCGGCGCCGCGGTGCGCATCGGCGAATTCAGCTCCATTGCCCACCGCTCCATCGTGCACGGCCCGTGCGAGGTCGGCGACCGGGTGTTCATCGGCTTCAACAGCGTGCTGTTCAACTGCAAGGTGGGTGACGGCAGCGTGGTGCGGCACAACTCGGTGGTCGATGGCCGCGACTTGCCGGCGCGTTTCTACGTACCGCCCACCGAACACATCGGCCCGCACACCGACCTTGCCAGCTACCCACCGGTGAGCGTTTCGGCCTCGGAGTTCTCCGAGGACGTGGCGCGCACCAACATCGACCTGGTGCAGGGCTACAAGGCCCTGCACAACGAGTTCTGAGCATGGACACGTTGCTGGTACGCAATGCCCGGCTGGTCAACGAGGGGCGTGAGTTCGACGCCGATTTGCTGGTGCGCCACGGCCGCATCGAGCGGATCGACGCAAGCATCGACAACGTGCGCGCAGATCGGGAGATCGACGCCAAGGGCGCCTTCCTGCTGCCGGGGATGATCGACGACCAGGTGCATTTCCGCGAGCCGGGCGCGCCGCACAAAGGCAGCATCGCCAGCGAGTCGCGGGCGGCGGTGGCCGGGGGCATCACCAGTTTCATGGACATGCCCAACACCAGCCCGCCAACCCTGACCCGCGAGGCCCTGGCCGACAAGCGGCGCCGGGCGGCGGCGGGGTCGCAGGCCAACTATGGCTTTCACTTCGGCGTCAGCCGCGACAACCTCGACACCATTGCCGCCCTCGACCCACGCGAGGTGGCCGGGATCAAGGTGTTCATGGGGGCGTCCACCGGCAACCTGCTGGTGGACGACCCGCAGGTGCTGGAGAAACTGTTCGTCTATGCGCCGACCATCGTGCTTGCCCATTGCGAACACACGCCCAGCATCCTCGACAACGAGGCCTGGTGGCGTGACCGACACGGCGAATTCATCCCGCCGGCCGCGCATCCGCTGATTCGCGATGCCGAGGCCTGCTATCGCTCGTCCAGCCTGGCCGTCGAGCTGGCCAGGCGCTTTGGCACCCGGCTGCACGTGCTGCACCTCACTACCGCGCGGGAGCTGGCGTTGTTCGAGCCCGGCCCGCTGGCCGGCAAGCGCATCACCGCCGAAGTGTGCCTGCACCACCTGCATTTCGACGACAGCGACTACGCCAGCCTCGGCCACCTGATCAAGTGCAACCCGGCGATCAAGACCGCCAGCGACCGCGAGGCGCTGCGCCGGGCGCTGGCCGAGGACCGCATCGACGTGATCGGCACCGACCATGCGCCGCACACGCTGGAGGAAAAGCGCCGCACCTACAGCCGCGCGCCGGCCGGCTTGCCGCTGGTGCAGCACGCGCTCCCGGCGGCGCTGGAGCTGGTCAGTGAGGGGGCCTTGAGTTTGCCGCAGGTGGTGCGCAAGACCAGCCACGCAGTGGCCGAGCTGTTCGCCATTCGTGAGCGGGGCTTCTTGCGTGAAGGGTATTGGGCCGACTTTGCCCTGGTAGAGCGCCTGGCTGCACCGCGCCCGGTGGCGGCCGATCCGGTGCTGGCCCATTGCGGCTGGACGCCGTTTGCGCAGCGCAGTTTTCACCATGTGGTGCGCAGCACGGTGGTCTCCGGGCAATTGGCTTGGCATGAAGGGCAGGTGCAGGACGGCTGCCAGGGGCTGCCATTGATGTTCGAGCGCTAGCCCAACCGCCGGCGGCGCGGTCGGTGTGGGAGCTGGCTTGCCAGCGATTGGGGCGCAAAGCGCCCCCCAAATTTCACAGGAGTACACCAATGACCGAAGACGAACTGCTGCGCCAGCCTGTCAGCGCTTACATGAACGAACCCCAACGCCAATACTTCCGCAACCTGCTGCTGGCCGAACGCGACGCGCTGCAGGCCCGCATCGACCAGGAATTCCGCGCCCTGCGCGAGCAGGAGGTGCACAGCGACCCGGCCGATATCGGCAGCGCCGAGGAAGAACGCCATTGGCAGCTGCGCTCGCTGGAACGCGAAAAGAAGCTGCTGGACAAGATCGACCAGGCGCTGGAGCGCCTGGCCCGTGGCGAGTACGGCTGGTGCGAGGAAACCGGCGAGCCGATCGGCCTGCGCCGCCTGCTGCTGCGGCCCACCGCCAGCCTGAGCATCGAGGCCAAGGAGCGCCAGGAGCTGCGGGAGCGGCATCTGCGCCACGACGCTTAATCGCTGTTCAGCGCGAGGGCCTGCAACTGCCAGCGCACCGAGCTCACGCCTTTCTCCAGGCTCACCCGGCTGACCAGGCGTTCCAGCGTGGCGGGTGCCTGCGGGTTGCCCAGCAGTTCGGCACGCACTTCCAGGCGCGCCGGGTCAGCCAGGTCCTCACTGTGCAGCGACTGCAGGCGCAGGCCTGGGTCGCTGAGGCTGTGCAGCATCAAGCTGCGCACCTGGATCTCGTCCTCGGCGCGGCAGACGATGCGCACTTCGAAACGCTGCTCGACCTCGCTGGCCGGCACCACCTCCTGGCGGTCCAGGCGTTGGGCGATGTCACGCAGCAGGATATTGGCGCACAGCACCACCAGGCTGCCCAACGCGGCCTCCAGCAACAGGCCAAGGCTGCACAGCACCCCGACCGCGGCGGTGCACCAGAGGGTCGCGGCGGTGTTCAGGCCGCGTACGTTGAAGCCGTCGCGCATGATCACGCCACCGCCCAGAAAGCCGATGCCCGACACCACATAGGCGGCGATGCGCGAGGCATCGCTGGGGCTCATGCCCGGCACGGCCTGGGTCATGAGCACGAACAGGCAGGCGCCGGTGCTGACCAGCGCGTTGGTGCGCAGGCCGGTCAGGCGCTGACGCAGTTGCCGCTCGGCGCCGATCAGCGCGCCGAGTACCAGGGCCACGCTCACGCGCAGCAGAAAGATCTTCCAATCCATAGCGAACCTCGTTCCACAGGCCTTGGCCCATGCAGGCGCCGCTTGCACAGCGGCGCGGTTGAAAACGGTGAATGCGCAGGACCACGGGCCGGCACGCCAACGAAGTGGCGGGGCGGGGAAGAGGAGGAGGGGTAGGCCGTCTGAGACCTGAGAAAACCACCGTCTACCGAGTGCGGCGAGACAGTGGCAGGGACACTGCCGGACTAGCTCGCCATGTGGGCCTGTCGCAAGCGACTGGGGCTACTGTCCAATGCAGGGGTCTCCTTTGCGGGGGATGCTTGAATGCGCGGCGGACCTTACGCCTTGAACCTGGCAGGGTCAAGGCTGGGCGCATGACAATTGTGTTACGGCGGGCGCGTGCAGGTGGGCGGCCTTCATGGAACATCGGCGCTGGGCAATGGTACCCTTGCGCTTTTCGTTGCCAACCCCCGGACCGTCCCATGCTGTTCAATCTCGCCGTGCTGTTCGGCACCCTGGTGGCCATGGAGGGCGTCGGCACGCTGGCCCACAAGTACGTCATGCATGGCTGGGGCTGGTGGCTGCACCGCTCGCACCATGAACCGCAGCTGGGCATGCTGGAAACCAATGACCTGTATCTTGTCGCCCTGGGCTTGATCGCCACGGCGCTGGTGGCACTGGGCAAGGCCGGGCACGCGCCTTTGCAGTGGGTGGGCGGCGGCGTGGCGGGGTATGGCGTGGCCTACGTGCTGGCCCATGACGGCTTTTTTCACCGGCACTGGCCACGGGCGCCGAAGCCGGTCAACCGTTACCTCAAGCGCCTGCATCGGGCGCACCAGTTGCACCATGCGGTGAAAGGCCGCCAGGGCAGTGTGTCGTTCGGGTTCTTCTATGCGCCGCCGTTGCGGGTTTTGAAACAGCAGCTCAAACGGCGTCGGGGCTGACTTATCGCGGGGCAAGCCCGCTCCCACGTTGCAGCCACTGAACTTGAGCGTGGGAGCGGGCTTGCCCCGCGATGGGCTCAGTTCGCAGGTTGGCCAGCTGCCTTCTCCACCCCATGGCCCCGGCTCACCCACCAGCCAAAGGCCCCTGCGGTAAAGAACATGATCAGGCTGTAGATCGCCGCTGGCACTGCCATGGTCGCGTTGTTCAACAGCGAAGGGCTCAGTGCCAGGGCAATGGCCAGGGTGCCGTTGTGGATGCCGATCTCCATGCCGATGGCGATCGCCTGGCGTTTCGGGATGCTCAGCAGCCGTGGCAGCCAGTAACCCACCCCCAGGCTGAGCACGTTGAACAGCAGCGCGGCACCACCCACGATTGGTGCGTACTCGACCACCGTCTGCCAGTCCTTGGCCAGCGCCAGGACGATGGTGAAGGCCAGGAACAACGCCGCCACCAGCTTCATCGGTTTTTCCATGCGCGCGGCAAAGCGCGGTGCCCAGTGGCGGATCAGCATGCCCAGCGCCACCGGCAGCAGGACAATGGCGAACACCTGCATTACCTTGGCGAATTGCAGCGGGATGGCTTGGTCCGACTCCATGAACCAGATCAGCGACAGGTTGACCAGCAGCGGCATGGTGAGGATGGCGATCAGCGAGTTCACGGCCGTGAGGGTGATGTTCAGGGCCACGTCGCCATGGGCCAGGTGGCTGAACAGGTTGGCGGTGGTACCGCCAGGGGAGGCGGCCAGCAGCATCAGGCCCACTGCGAGCGCCGACTCCAGGCCAAAGCCGTTGGCGATCAGGAAGCACACCAGGGGTAGCAGCAGGATCTGGCAGGCCAGGCCGATGACCACGGGTTTGGGGTATTTCACCACCCGGGCAAAATCGGCCAGGGTCAGCGACAGCCCTAGGCCGAGCATGATGATGCCCAGGGCCAGGGGCAGGATTGCGGTGAGCAGCGGCGAGGCAGTCATGGGTGGTCTCTCGGACGAAGGATCTCGAGCAGTCTAGGTGGCGGCTGAACGATAGCTAATCGCAAAGGGCCATACTTGGTAACCATTTATTACCAAAGCCACGGGCACAGCGGCCCTGCGTCGCGTTGCGATGCTGCGCCTGGCGCAGTAGCATCTGCGTTTTGCCGAAGGATTAGCCTGTCATGCCGTTCCAGCAAGGTCTGCTTGCCACCCCGGTGCCGGCCCATGCCCGCCACCTGTTCTTCGCCCTCGATTGCCATGAGGCCTTGCCATCCGTGCTCGACCAGCTGATCGCCGAAGTCGATGGGCAGAGCCTGATCCTGTGCGTCGGCGCGCCGCTGGCCAAGGCCCTGGGCCGCGAAGTGCCGGGCCTGCGCAGCTTCCCGCAACTGGACGCCGTGGTGGAGAACCCGGCGACCCAGCACGCGCTGTGGTTGTGGCTGCGTGGCGAGGAGCGTGGTGAGCTGTTCCTGCGTGCCCAGGCGCTGCAAGCGATGCTGGCACCGGCGCTGCGCCTGGTCGATAGCGTCGATGGTTTCCTGCACCGCGGCGGGCATGACCTGACCGGGTACGAGGACGGTACGGAAAACCCGGTGGACCAGGACGCGGTCGATGCCGCCATCGTTCCAGGTGACGCACCTGGCCTGGCGGGCTCCAGCTTTGCCGCGTTCCAGTTGTGGAAGCATGACCTGAACTATTTCAAGGCGCTGCCGCAGGAAGAGCAGGACAACATCATCGGGCGGCGCCTTAGCGACAACGAGGAGCTCGATGACGCGCCGGAGTCGGCGCACGTCAAGCGTACGGCCCAGGAGAGCTTCGAACCCGAGGCGTTTGTCGTGCGGCGTTCGGTGGCTTGGGCCGATGAGCGTGGGGCGGGGCTGGCGTTTGTTGCGCTGGGCTATTCGCTGGATGCGTTCGAGGTGCAACTGCGGCGTATGAGTGGGCTGGAGGATGGGGTGGTTGATGGGCTTTACCGCTTCAGCCGGCCTTTGAGTGGGGGTTATTACTGGTGTCCGCCGATGGGTGAGGCGGGGGCTGATTTGCGGGTTTTGTTGGGGTGATTCTGGTTGCCATTAGCCATTAGCCATTAGCCATTAGCCATTAGCCATTAGCCATTAGCCATTGGTTTGTTGGTTTTGAAAGTTGTATGCGCATTCATTTGCGATGTCGACGCGTAGTCACCTTTCCGCCCTTACGGCGGCCTACTTTGGTCTTGGCCAAAGTAGGCAAAGCCGCTCGCTCCCATCATACGGCCCCTACGCTGCGCTTCGGGGTCCCTTCGCTCCGGCGTCCTCCGGGCCCGCGCGGCCTCCGACTTGCTGCGCAAGTCTACATCTCGCGCCTTCGGCTAACGCCGAAGGGTGCTGCGCACCAGGGCCCTCCAGACGCCTACGCTCAGCCTCCTGAAGTCGCGAAGTTAGGGGTGGCGCCTGGGCTGGCGTTAGCTGCCGCTAGTTGGATTGGCTGGGAACTCTGGATTGCAATCGCTGGCAAGCCAGCTCCCACAAGTTAGAGCGAACTTTCAGACTTGCGCTGTACCTGTGGGAGCCGGCTTGCCGGCGATAGGGCCCGAATAAGCAATACATAAACAACAGCCAAATCTAGATAGCCGCATTACTGCTCTTGATCTGCTCTTGATTTTGCTTCTAAGCGCGCAATAGTCCAGGCAACACAAATTGCGACTTCAGGAGGCCGAGTGGAGGTGACTGTAGGGCCCTGGTGCGCAGCACCCTTCGGCGTAAGCCGAAGGCGCGAGATGTAGACTTGCGCAGCAAGTCGTAGGCCGCGCGGGCCCGGAAGGCACCGGAGCGAGGGGACCCCGGAGCGCAGCGCAGGGGCCGTATGATGGGAGCAGGCGGTTTTGCCTACTTTTTCCAAGAAAAAAGTAGGCCGCCGTAAGGGCGGAAAGGTGACTAAAAGTCGCCATCGCCGCTGAATGCGCATACATCTATCAAAACAAGCACTCTGAAAGCCGAAGCCGAAGCCGAAGCCGAAGCACCCACCTACACCCTCAAAACGGCACCGCCACCGTCAACTGGCTATAAACATTGGTCCCACTCCCCACCTGATTCCCCCCATTGCTCTCATCCTTGCGCGGCTTGAACAACCCCACCAGCGGCGTAACGATCAGGTGCTCATTCACCGCCCACTCCACATACAGATCCAGCTCCTGGGCATCGAGATCGAGCGTGTCCCGCGTACGCACCGTATTGAAGTCAAAGAACAACGCCCCGACCGTGACGTTGTCCCGTGGCGTGGCCTTGAGCCCGATATGGTGAATCCCGCTATTGGTATTGAACGGCCCGGCATAGTTGCCCGCCACTTCACCCTGTATCCAGGTGCCATAACCACTGGAAAGCCCGGTAAACAGCAAATCCCAGCCTGCTGAATAACGCGTGTAGCGGTAGGTCAGTTGCGGCGCCCAGGGCGCCTCGGCGAAGGTGTAGCCCGCCTCGGCGTACCAGGCCGTTTCGTGGCCGCCACGCTTGTCCTGCCAGGCGTACTCAAAGGCAAGCCGGGTGTTCTCAATCCCGGCACTGCCTTCGCCACGCAAGCTGTAAACGTCCATGCCTTCGCGGGCCTTCTGGAACTCGCTGGCCCACTGGTCGGCAACGTCGATCCCGTGGATGTAGGTCAAACCCAGGGTGCCGAGCTCATTGGTGTAGTCCAGGGTCCCGGCAGCCAACTCGGTCTCGGCCTGCGCTCGGTTATCGGACTTCAACCACAACACACTGCCGTGCAGCCCCTCGTTACCGCCCAGGCGCAACATGGCCGTGCGATCGAACGCGTGACGGGCACCCAGGTAGAAGCCACCACCGCGGTTCAGCTGGCCATCGGCCGGGCCCTTGCCGAGGTTGGGGCCGTCATCGTTGATCAGGAAACCGTTGCCCAGCTTGATCACCTGGCGGCCGCCGGAGACATCCACGCCATCCTTGCCCAACAGCGGGAACAGGTCGCCCGAGCGCCAGCCCAGGTAGGCATCCTCGATCTTGGTGGTGCGTTCGCTGCCATCCTGGTTGCCGCCGGCATCGCCATCGCCCCAGGCACCGGAACTGACCCAGTTCAGCGCGCCATACAGGCTGCCATTGCCGGCCAGGCCCTGGTCGCCGCTCAGGCCGTACTTGATGAACCCTTCGCGCCAGGTCGAGCCGCCGGGGGTGCCGTCGTAGTTGTGGCGGCTGTTGAACATGCCCCACACCGCCAGCATGTCGGCGTTCAGGTGGGTGTCGTCGTCGGCATACAGTTCGTAGGCCGAGCTGGCCTGGCCGTTGACCAGCAGCGCCAGGGCGGTGGCCAGCGCGGTGCGACGTGGAGTGAGACGCATGGATCGATCCTCGTTTGTTGTGTGCGGTCTTGAGTGCCGCGTTGTTGTGGAGGCAGAGGTGTCTGAAGCGACGGGCCATTAGCGCGTGGATCGCCGGGGCGGGTCTTGCCCGTGGCTGCCAGCCCACTTGCACGTCGCCGCCAGGGCGGTTCAGGGGCTGGCCAGGGTTTCGGGCAGGGTGGCGCCGCCATCGACGATCAGGGTCTGGCCGGTGATGTAGGCCGCCGCGTCCGAGGCGAGGAACAGCATCGCCGCCGCGATATCGCTGGGTTCGCCCAGGCGCCCGAGCGGCACCCCGGCCGCGATCCGCGCATTGAGGGCCGGGTCGCCGAGGTTGCCCATGGCCGGGGTGCGCACCATGCCCGGTTCGACGCCGTTGACCCGCACGTTCAGGGGGGCCAGCTCCAGCGCGGCATTGCGGATGAAACCATTGACCCCGGCCTTGGACGCGGCGTAATGGCTCAGGCCTGGGTAGGCCACCCGCGGGCCGGTCACCGATGAGGTGGCCAGCACGCAGCCGCCGCCCTGGCGACGGAACAACTCCAGCGCCGCCTGGGTCAGCCAGAACAGCGCGCCCAGGTTGACCGCCAGCGTGCGTTGCAGCAGTGCCGGGGTGATGTCGGTGAAGGGAGTGAGCGGAAAATACGCCGCGTTGTGTACCAGCACGTCCAGGCGTTCCAGCCCGGCCAGCAGGGTTGCGATTGCCTGCTCGTCAGCGAGGTCCACGGCCAGCCCCTCGACCTCATGGCCCAGGGCGAGCTGCACCTTGACCACCTGGCGCAGTGCCGCCGGGTCGAGGTCCATCGCAATCACCCGCGCTCCAGCATGGGCAAACCCTTCGACGATGGCCTGGCCGATGCCACCCGCAGCACCGGTCACCAGCACCGTGCGCCCTTGAAAATCGAAGCGGGCGCTCATGGCTGTGGCGCCAGGCGGGTGTAAGGCAGGGTGGGCACATCGACCACGGTCGCGCCGCCGTCGGCGGTGAGTACCGCGCCGGTGACGATGCTCGCCGCCGGGCTGACCAGGAACTCGCACACGGCGGCGATCTCGTCGCTGCTGGCCGGGCGACGCAGCGGCACGTCGGCCGTGACCCTGCGATAGGCCGCGTCGAGGTCTTCCCGGTGATGGGCCATCAGCACCTGCATTTCCTCATCGGCCATGGGCGTGCGCACCCAGCCTGGGCATACACAGTTCACCCGTACGCCGGCCGGGCCGTAGTCGCGGGCCAGCGAACGGTTCAGGCCGACCAGTGCGTGCTTGGCCGTGGTGTAGCCGCACACCTCGGGCCCGGCGGCCAACGACGCGATGGAACCCAGCAGCACCAGGCTGCCGCGCCGCCGCATCAGCAGCGGCAGGCAGGCGCGAGCAGTTTGGAAGGCGCTGTCGAGGTTGCTGCGCAGTGCCGCCTGCCAGGCTTCATCACTGGTCTCGGTGGCCCGACCCAGGCCATGGCCGCCGGCGCAGGCGATCACGGCGTCCAGCCCGCCGAAACGCGCATCCACCTGTTCGATGAAGCCGCGCCAGGTGGCGCTGTCGGCCGCATCACCCGCCAACACCAGGCCTGCGGTGGCCTGGGCGACACGCTCCAGCGCCTCGCGGCGACGGCCCACCAGCGCCACCTGCCAGCCCTGGGCTGCCAGGCGCAGGGCGCAGGCTTCACCGATGCCGCTGCCGGCCCCGGTGATCAGTACGCTGCGGCTCACTGCGGGTACTCCGTGCGGTTGACCACCCGGCAATACGACGACACGGGGAAGTTGGCCAGGGCATCGAAGCTGCCGCCCTCGTAGCCGAAGATCTTGCCGTCGCTGCGGTGCTGCTGCAGGTCGATCATCACCAGGCCCAGGGTCGGCACGATCTTCTCGCACCAGACGAACAGGTACAGCTGTTCGGCGATCTTGTAGTAGTGGGCGCGGTCGGTGTCGCACAGCCCTTGCTCGACACCCTTCAGGCACTGCCAGCTGTAGTAGTCGGGGTTGAGGTAAATGTGCTCGTACTCCTCGGTCGGGCTGTAGCGGTAGTGATTGCGCAGGCCCACCAGCTCGCGGGTCGGCGCGTGTGGGCAGGCACCATCCTGCCAGGGGCGGTCGAGGGTGCCGTGCAGGAAGGTGGCCTCGACGCCGGTCAGTGCCTCGCCGGCCAGGGCCAGGTCGTACAGGCCACGCTGGGTGCGGGCCTGGCCCGGCAAGCGGCCAAGCACGGCAGTGAAGGATTGGCTGAGGGTGTCGAGCACCAGCGATACCGACCAGGCCTGGCCGCCTTCGTGCTTGATGAAATCCACCAGGTAGATGCCGTCGCGCACCGAGGTGGCGCGGTAGCTGGCCGTGCCCTGGCTATGGCCGTCGGCGGCGTGCCAGTGCAGTTGATCGGTGTCGAAACGGTGCTCGATCAGCCAGCCATTGGCGAAGTGCAGGGTGAGGCTGCGCCCGCTCAGGTCGGCGCGTTGCGGCAGGATGAAGGCTTGCGGGGCGAAGCCCTCGGCAAGGGCGCCTACGGTGATCCAGTCGGAGGGTTTGGACATGTGCGTGACTCCTGGGGTTTAGGTGCCCACAGGGTGCAACGCGGCGCGGCGGCCCGGTATCAACCGGAAGGTTGAGTCACAGGAACAGCAACGCCACCAGCTCGGTGCGGTTGCTCACCCCGAGCTTGCGGAACAGGTTGATCAGGTGAGTCTTGACGGTGGGCAGGCCGACCTCCAGCGCCCGGGCGATCAGCTTGTTGCTGTGGCCTTGGCGCAGCAGTTCGGCGATCTGCCGTTCGCGGGGGGTGAGTTCGACCGCTGCCGGCCTTGGCGCCATGGGCTGGCTGGCCACCGCCAGTTGCATCAGCCCGTGCAATGGCAGCAGGCGCTGCAGTTCGTCGGGGCGAAACTCGCCCTGGCTTGCGCAGCGCAACAGCGACACTCCGGCCAGCGGCCGGCCGCCGACCTGGGCAATGATCTCCACCACATCCACCACCTGGTGCCGGGCCAGAAAACCCCGGTAGGTGTTGCCCTGGGCTTCGGGCAGGTGGGCCAGGCCCTGGCGCAGCGATACCACCGGCGTGCCGATGGCCAGGCAGCGCGCCGGTTGCAGTGGGTCGTAGGCGCGGTAGTGCTGCAAGTAGCGCGCATGCATGGGCGCCTGCAGGTCCTGCAACAGGAAATCGCAGGCCTGCTGCCTGGCATCGATGCGGTAGAACGCCGCCAGCGCCGCCGGCACCTGCTGGCTGAACGCCTGCAGGCAGTAGCGGCCCAGGTTGTCGTGCAGGTTCAATAGCGGATCATCACGGACTTGAGTTCGGTGAAGTCGTCGATGAACGCCGAGCCGAACTCACGGCCGATGCCGGAGGCCTTGATGCCGCCGAAGGGCACCGCCGGGTCGAGCAGGGTGTGCATGTTCACCCATAGCGTGCCGGCCTGGATCTCCGGGATCAGGCGCATGGCCTTGCCCAGGTCGTTGCTCCACAGGCTGGCGGACAGGCCGTAGGGCGTGGCGTTCATCAGGTGCAGCAGTTGCTCTTCGTCGTCGTACGGCAGGAAGGTCGCCACCGGGCCGAAGGTTTCCTGGTTGAGCAGGGTGTCGGCGGCACTGTTGGCGAGGATCACCGTAGGCTCGACAAAGCAGCCTGGGCCGTCGCCGATACGCCCGCCGTGGATGACCTGGCTGCCTTCGGCGCGGGCGGTGGCGAACAGCTCGGCCAGTTTGAGCTGGTGTGGCTTGTTGGCGACCGGGCCGAACTGGGTGCTCTCATCCAGCGGCGAGCCGGTTTTCAGCTGCCCCAAACGGTGCGACAGCGCTTCGAGCATTGGCTCGATCCGCGAGCGATGGACAAAGAAGCGCTCGCCGGCTGCGCAGATCTGCCCGGAATGCAGGAAGCCCGCCTCGATGATGCCGTCCACCGCCTTGTCGATGCCGACATCGGGCAGGAACGCCACCGAGTTCTTGCCGCCCAGCTCCAGGGTTGCGCGGGTCAGCTTGGCGCCCATGGCTGCCTGGCCGACGGCGATGCCGGTCGGCACGGAACCGGTGAACGACACCTTGTCGGTGCCCGGGTGCTCGACCAGCGCCTTGCCCACCAGGCCGCCGCCGGTCAGCACGTTGAGCGCGCCCGCTGGCAGGCCAGCATCTGTAGCCAGTTCAGCGATACGCAGCAAGGTCAGCGGGGTGAACTCGCTGGGCTTGAGCACGATGCTGCAGCCGGTGGTCAGGGCCGAGGCGAGCTTCCAGATGGCGATCATGGTGGCGAAGTTCCACGGCACGATCCCCACCACCACGCCGACCGGCTCGCGCAGGGTGAAGGCGCTGTAGCGCTCGCCAGCGAACGAAGGCAGCGACGGGGTGATGGTCTGGCCGGTGATCTTGGTCGCCCAGCCGGCGTAGTAGCGCAAGAAGTGCGCGGCCTGTTCCACCTCGAAGGCACGGGCGATGTTGATCAGCTTGCCCGATTGCAGGGTTTCCAACTGGGCCAGCTCTTCGCGGTTGGCTTCGAGCAGATCAGCCAGCTTGAACAGCACCGCGGCGCGGGCGGCGGGGCTGGTGCGCGACCAGGCGTTGAAGCCTTGGCGGGCGGAGTCGACTGCCAGCTCGACATCGGCCTGGCAGGCGTCGGCCACTCCGGCGATGGCCTCGCCATTGGCCGGGTTGACCACCTTGATCCTGGCGCTGGACTGGCTGGCGATGGCCTGGCCGTGGATGTACAGGCCGTGGTGGCGTGCGAGGAACGCAGTAACTCTGGGGAGGAGGGGGATTTCGCTCATGCTTTGGGCTCCGCAAGACAGTGTTCAATCGCGGGGCAAGCCCGCTCCCACACAGCTTGGATTGCAACCTGAGCAGATGGCGTGGGAGCGGGCTTGCCCCGCGATGGGGACGTATTCATATCCCGAGCCTAACGCCAGCGTTCTCAGTGTTCTTGCCTACCCCTGCCACCCCCATGACCCTGCCTGCCAGCCACAAAGCCGCCCCATGAAAAATACAATCCGAGGTGCGGAAGTTGCATTTTCCAGTCCACCCCAGGCTCCCATACTGACCCGGCATTCATCAGCGAGCTGCCATCACCAGGCAGCGCTCGCCAGGGTCCAATAACAATGAGCCAGACCATGAAAAAGCCAAACTCCCTGCTCGAAGACCTCAAGCCCCTGCTGCCGGCCATCGCCGCCCGCGCCGACCAGGCCGAGCGTGAGCGTACCGTGCCCGCCGAAAACATTGCCCTGCTCAAAGGCATCGGCCTGCACCAGGCCTTCCTGCCCAAGCCCTACGGCGGCCTGGAAATCAGCTTGCCGCAGTTCGCCGAATGCATCGCCGCCCTGGCCGGCGCCTGCGCCAGCACCGCCTGGGCCATGAGCCTGCTGTGCACCCACAGCCACCAACTGGCGATGTTCCCCAAGCAACTGCAGGACGAAGTCTGGGGCGACAACCCGCACGCCACCGCCAGCAGCAGCATCGCCCCGTTCGGCCGCACCGAAGAGGTCGAGGGCGGCGTGCTGTTCAGCGGCGAGATGGGCTGGAGCAGCGGCTGTGATCATGCCGAGTGGGCGATCATGGGCTTTCGCCGCGCCAACCCGCAGGGCGGCCAGGACTACTGCTTCGCCGTGCTGCCGCGCGGCGACTACCAGATCCGCGATGACTGGTTTGCCGCCGGCATGCGTGCCAGTGGCAGCCGCACGCTGGTGGTCGAGCGCGCCTTCGTGCCCGAGCACCGCATCCAGAAGGCCAAGGACATGATGGAGGGCACTTCGGCGGGCTTTGGCCTGTACCCGGATAGCGCGATCTACTTCAACCCGTACCGCCCGTACTTCGCCAGTGGCTTCTCCACCGTCAGCCTGGGCATCGCCGAGCGCATGCTCGAAGCGTTCAAGGACAAGACCCGCAACCGCGTGCGGGCCTACACCGGCGCGGCGGTTGGCGCGGCCACCCCGGCGCTGATGCGCCTGGCCGAGTCCACCCACCAGGTCGCCGCGGCCCGTGCGCTGCTGGAGAAGAGCTGGGAGCAGATCGCCGACTTCAGCGCACGCCACCAATACCCGACCCGGACCGAGCTGGCCTACTGGCGCACCAACCAGGGCTATGCGGTCAAGCTGTGCATCCAGGCTGTGGACAGGCTGATGGAAGCTGCCGGTGGCGGCGCCTGGTTCGACAGCAGCGAGATGCAGCGGCTGTTCCGCGATGCGCACATGACCGGTGCCCATGCCTACACCGACTACGACGTCTGCGCGCAGATCCTCGGCCGCGAGCTGATGGGGCTGGAGCCGGATCCGGCGATGACCTGATCGACCGCGTCGCCCCCATCGCCGGCAAGCCGGCTCCCACAGAGTTGCGCTGTAGCTTGTGGGAGCTGGCTTGCCAGCGATGAGGCCCTCAGCCGAATAACAAGAACTGGAGCCTTGCATGTCCACCCCCTTCGATACCCGTGCCTTCCGCCGCGCCCTGGGCAACTTCGCCACCGGCGTCACCGTGATCACCGCCGCCGACGCCTCCGGCAACAAGGTCGGCGTCACTGCCAACAGCTTCAACTCGGTGTCCCTCGACCCGCCGCTGATTCTCTGGAGCATCGACAAACGCTCCAGCAGCCACGCCGTGTTCGACGCCGCCGAGCACTTCGCCGTCAACGTGCTGGCCGCTGACCAGATCGACCTGTCCAATACCTTCGCCCGCCCCAGTGACGACCGCTTTGCCGGTATCGATTACCAGGCAGGCGAGGGCGGTGCGCCCTTGCTGCCCGACTGCGCGGCACGCTTTCGCTGCCAGAAGTTCCAGCAGCTGGATGGCGGCGACCACTGGATCCTGGTCGGCAAGGTGCTGGCCTTCGACGACCTCGGCCGCTCGCCGCTGCTGTACCACCAGGGCGCCTATTCCATGGTCCTGCCGCACACGCGGATGACCCGCCGCGCAGAAGGCGCGCCGGCCAGCAGCCACTTCCAGGGCCGTTTGCAGCACAACCTGTACTACCTGATGACCCAGGCCCTGCGCGCCTACCAGGCCAGCTACCAGCCGCGCCAGCTGGCCACCGGCCTGCGCACCAGCGAGGCACGCATGCTGATGGTGCTGGAACACGACGCCGGGCTGGCCCAGGCCGAACTGCTGGGCGAAGTGGCGATGCCCGAACGCGAGGTGAGCGAGGCCATCGCCAACCTGACCCGCAAGGGGCTGGTCACCGACGACAACGGCCGGGTGTGCCTGACCGAGGCCGGGCGCATCGAGACCGAAGGGCTGTGGAGCATTGCCAAGGCCCAGCAGGACCAGGTGTTCGGTCAGTTCAGCGAGGAACAGCTGCAGACCTTCAAGACCGTGCTCAAGGCAATCATCAGCCGCTGAGCCCTGGCAGCCAAGGTCAAGCCAGCGGCAGGCCGGCGCAAGACGGCGGCCGCCGACTTGGGTTGAACTCGCGCTTTTGTTCGATGGTTCAAGGGGGCGTGAATGCTGTTTCGCAATGAACGTTGGGTGGCCACGCTGGCCGAGGCGCTGACCCGCTTTGGCCGTGGCGAGATTGCCGAAAGCCTGGTGCAGGTGCGCCGCCACCCGCCCTTGTTGCAGGCCCTGCAAACGCTGGAGCAGCAGCGCCAAGGCCAGGCGCGGGAGCTGCAAGCGCAGGCACAAGAGCTGCAGTTGTTGGGCGAAACGCTGGCCAGCCAGCAACGGCTGCACGCGCAGCAGCAAGCGGCACAACAGCAGTTGCAGGGCGAATGCGCGCTGCTGCGTGAACAACTGGATCAACAGCTGCAGGCCAGCGAAGGGCACCAGCGCCAGGCGCATTTCTGGAGCCTGCTGCAAACCACCTTGACCGAGGGCACCTGGGATATCGAGGTCGCCCAGGGCGACGTGCACCATCCGCACAGCCGCATGCGCCTGTCCGATGCCTTTCGCGCGGTGATGGGTTACGGCCCGAAGGAGCTGGCCGATGGTTGGGATGCCCAGGTCGGCATTACCCACCCTGACGACCTGGCGCAGATCATGGCCATCTTCGAGCGCGAGATCCTGGGCGTGCATGCCAGCGGGGAATACGTGTTCGAGTACCGCATGCGCCACAAGCAGCGTGGCTACATCTGGTGCCGCGAGCGCGGCCGTGCGGTGCGTGACCCGCAAGGGGTGCTGGTACGCGTGCTGGGCGCTGTGCGCGATATCAGCGACGAGCGCAATGCCCAGGCCAGCCACCAGCAGTTGCAGGCGCACAACGAGGCCACCTATGCCCGGATCGCCACCGCCGTGGGGGTGATCCGCAGTATTGCCGAACAGACCAACCTGCTGGCCCTGAACGCGGCCATAGAGGCCGCCAGGGCCGGAGAGGTGGGGCGTGGTTTCTCGGTGGTGGCCGACGAGGTGAAGAAACTCGCCGAAAGTACTCGCCAGGCCACCCAGCAGATCCAGGCGATGTTGCAGGGCTGAACTGGCAGCCAGCAACAAGCAGGGCGGCAGGCAGTGGCAAGACCGCTGTGGCGGGGAAAGTCAAAGTGATCGCGCTAGAACAGCAACATGGTGTTGCCTGCATCGCTGGCAAGCCAGCTCCCACAGGTGTTTTGCATGACCTCTGTGGGAGCCGGCTTGCCGGCGATGTGGTCGCAAGCCTTGCACCGCCGGATCGCCAGCACTTGCGGCGCGCCCGGCAAGCCGTCATCTTTCCCTCGTCCAGCCAGGGCCCACCCCATGACAATCAACAATAAGCTCACCGAGCACCTCAACCGCGGCAGCGTCGGCTTCCCCACCGCGCTGGCCAGCACCGTCGGCCTGATCATGGCAAGCCCCGTGATCCTCACCGCCACCATGGGCTTCGGCATCGGCGGCAGCGCCTTCGCCGTGGCCATGGTGATTGCCGCAGTGATGATGCTCGCGCAGTCGACCACCTTCGCCGAAGCGGCGGCGATCCTGCCGACCACCGGCTCCGTTTACGACTACATCAACTGCGGCCTGGGCCGCTTCTTCGCCATCACCGGCACCTTGTCGGCCTACCTGATCGTGCATGTGTTCGCCGGCACCGCCGAGACCATCCTCTCGGGGGTGATGGCGCTGGTGAACTTCGAGCACCTCAACACCCTTGCCGAATCCGCCGGCGGCTCCTGGCTGCTGGGGGTGGGCTTCGTCCTGGCGTTCGGCGTGCTCAACGCCTTTGGCGTGAGCGCCTTCGGCCGCGCCGAGGTGGTGCTGACCTTCGGCATGTGGACCACGCTGATGGTGTTCGGCGTACTCGGCCTGCTGGCGGCGCCGGCGGTGCAGTTGGAAGGGCCGTTCGGCGTATCGATGGTCGGCACCGACCTGATGACCATCCTCTCGCTGGTGGGCATGGCCATGTTCATGTTCGTCGGCTGCGAGTTCGTCACGCCGTTGGCCCCGGAGCTGCGCCGTTCGGCCTGGGTGATGCCCAAGGCCATGGCCCTGGGCCTGTTCGGCGTGGCCAGTTGCATGTTCATCTACGGCGCAGCGATGAAGCGCCAGGTGGAGAACGTGCTGCTCGACGCCGCCAGCGGCGTGCACCTGCTGGACACCCCCATGGCCATCCCGCGCTTCGCCGAGCAGGTGATGGGCGATATCGGCCCGGTGTGGCTGGGCATCGGCTTCTTGTTCGCCGGCGCGGCCACCATCAACACACTGATGGCCGGGGTGCCGCGGATTCTCTACGGCATGGCCGTGGATGGGGCGCTGCCCAAGGTGTTCACCTACCTGCACCCGCGCTTCAAGACGCCGCTGCTGTGCATCCTGGTGGTGGCGCTGATCCCGTGCCTGCACGCCTGGTACCTGGGCGGCAACACCGACAACATCCTGCACCTGGTGCTGGCGGCGGTGTGCGCCTGGAGCACGGCCTACCTGCTGGTGACGCTGTCGGTGGTGATCCTGCGCATTCGCCGCCCGGACCTGCCGCGCGCCTATCGCTCGCCGCTGTTCCCGCTGCCGCAGATTGTCTCCAGCATCGGCATCTTGCTGGGCATGTGGTTCATCACCCCGCCGGGCATGAACCCCGCCGATGTGTATGTGCCGTTTGCCGTGATGCTGGGCGCTACGGCGGCCTACGCGTTGTTCTGGACCCTCTGCGTGCAGAAGGTCAACCCGTTCCAGCCGGCGCGGGTCGAGGATGTGCTGGAGAAAGAGTTCGGCGCCGAACCTGGCCACTTCCACAGCGAGCAAGTGCAGCATGTCGGCAAGCTGGCTTGAACGCCTGACTGGCCCCCGCGCCCCGGCCGGCTACCGGCCGGGGGCGACCCTGGCGCGGCTGCAGCGCAACCTCGGTTTGGCGGAGTTGCAATCCGGGGCAGCTCCGCTCACCTTTACCTACCGGCAGGATGGCCCGGTGGTCGAGGTGCGCGAACGCACCGAAAGCCACCTGCTGATGCACCTGGTGATGTGCGAGTTCCGCCTGCGCCTGCCTGCCTCGGGGCAGGGCACGGTGCAGCTGGACATGCATCACCGCGGGGCATTGCGCCGCACTGGCCTGGCCTGTCGGCAGCGGGGTGGTGACAAGGCGTTGTTCGACCTTATGCAGGCGCGTATCGGCGGCGATAGTGCCTTGCAGGCAGCACTGATGCCGCTGGACTTCAAGCGCCTTAGCATTGGCTGCGAGGGTGGCCAGTGGCAGGTCACCCTGGAGCATATGGGGGCCAGTGAAGTGGTCAACCGGGTGCCCGCGTTCCGCCGCTATATCCCGCTCAGCGCTGATCAGCGCGGGTATCTCTGGCAGGCCTTCGAGGCGCTGCAGCATATCCTTCGCGAGTTTTGAAAGTGGGGGCGCTACGCGCCCCTATCGCAACCCATGCGCAACCCCAGACCCCCTTGGCATAAAACCTGCTCTCTACACCGGCCAACAGATGACAGTTGTGCGTCAATGGATAACATGTTAACAATTGACCCATAACAACAATGCCCGCGTGTGGAGGTTGCCATGCCCCAGCCCGTTTCCCACTGCAGCACCCAGCCCGAAGCCGACGGCCTGGACCGTTGGACCGCCGCCATGCAGCAGGTGTGCGGCCGTTTCCAGACCGAACTTGCGTTCAACCGAGCGCTGTTCATCGGCGAAATCGCCACCTTCAATCGTGCAGGCCTGGCCCTGGCCAACCTGCGCACCAATGCCGGCAATATCCGCCGTTTCGGCGACAACCCCGACCGTGACGACGACCAGCACTGTTTCCTGGTCAGCCAGCGCATGGGCTATTCGCGGATCACCCAGGGCGGTGTGAGCTTGCAGTTGTCACCCGGCGATCTGCTGTTGATGGACTCGGTCGGCCCGTGCGAGATCACGCCGTTCGGGCTGATCGAGCATGTCTCGCTGTCGCTGTCCCGCGAGCAGGTGCGCAAGCACGTGACCGGGCAAGGCGCCGCCTTCGGCAAGATCTCCTCGACCAACGCCTGCGGGCGCATGCTGCATTTGCTGATGGACCAGCTGTGCCGCGAAGAGGAAGACGCAGGCGGTGCGCAAGGCGATGCCCTGCAGTCGGCATTCATTTCCCTGCTGGAGCCCGGTTTCGAGCGTGGCGAGCACAATGCCGCCGCGTTGGGCGGCGTGAGTGGCAGCAACCTGCGCGGTTATGTGCAGAAGGTCATCGACGAGTCGCTGGGCCAGCCCGGCCTGACGCCGGCCAACCTGGCCGAGCGCCTGAGCATCTCGGTGCGGCATCTGTACCGGGTGTTCGAGGAGGAGGGCGACAGTGTCTGCCGCTATATCCAGCGTTCACGGCTCAAGCGTAGTGCCGATGACCTGTCCAACCCGTTCCTCAAGCGCGAGTCGATCACCTCGATCGCGTTCAAGTGGGGGTTCACCGATTCGGCGCATTTCAGCCGGGCGTTCAAGAAGCAGTTCGAGCAGTCGCCGAAGGACTTTCGGGCGATGGCCCTGATGGCGGGGCGCTAAAAGCATCGCCGGCAAGCTGGCTCCCACAGGGTTATGCGATTCCTGTGGGAGCCGGCTTGCCGGCGATTGGGCCGCAGGGCGGCCCCAAGGGTGGATCAGGCGACAGCGAGGTAATGCTTGACGAAGGTCTCGCTCAACACTTCCCACAACACCGGCGTGCCCTTGGTCACGAACCAGGCATCGCCTGCCTTGTAACGGGTCACCTGCCCGGTGGATTCATCAGTCAGCTGGATCTCCCCGGTCACGATCACGGCCTGTTCGCTGAACGGGTAGACCATGCGGAACTTGCCCTGGGTGGTACCGAAGTAAGCGCTGCTGACCGGGTCGGTCGGCGCGCCGTGGGTCATCTTGCCGTAGCACTTGACCTCGCCTTCGAGGATGGTCGAGCCCAGGTCGGCAACGGTGCCCCAGGCATCGAGTTCGGACAATTGCACACCCTGGCGGACGGCGGTAAGGGTCATGGTGGTTCTCCTGGTCAGTTCAAAAAGGCTCAACGGCGGCCGTTGAAGAAGCCCGACAGCTGATGCACGGTCTTGCCGGCGGTCAGCAGCAGTGGGCGAATGTGGTCCTTGCCGAGGATGCGCGCATGCTTGACCGAGCTGATCAGGTCGTAGCGGCTGGAGCCTTCGCTCATGCCTTCGGCGAGGATCTTGCAAATGATGTGGCTGGGGGTGACGCCAAAGCCCGAATAGCCCTGCACGTAGAAGGCGTTGGGGCGGTTGCTCAGGGTGCCGAGCTGCGGGAACAGGTTGGCGCTGGTGGCCATCGGGCCGCCCCAGGCGAGGTCGATGCGCACGTCCTTGAGGTACGGGAAGATCTTCAGCATCAGGTTGCGGTTCCACGCCTTGAGGTCTTTCGGGATGTGCTCCACGAAAGGCGTGGCGGCGCCGAACAGCAGGCGGTTCTCGCGAGTGACGCGGTAGTAGTCGATCACCGGGCGGATATCGCTGTAGGCGCCGCGGATCGGGCTGATTCGCTGGATCAGTTCATCCGACAGCGGTTCGGTCATCAGCTGGAAGGCGTAGGTGTTGACGGTGCGGGCGTGCAGCTCGGGTTCGAGCTTGTTGAGGAAGCTGTCGCAGGCCCACAGCAGTTTGCTGGCCTTGACCGAGCCACGGCCGGTGCGCACGGTGATGCGCTCACCGTAGTGCACTTCCAGCGCCGGGCTGTGCTCGAAGATCCGTGCGCCATGGCCCACCAGGGCCTGGGCTTCGCCGAGCAGCAGGTTGAGCGAATGCACGTGGCCGCCGCCCATGTGCAGCAGGGCGCTGCTGTAGGCGTCGGAGCCGATGATCTGCTTGACCTCGGAGCCGCCCAGGAAGCGGATCTCGTCCTTGCCGTTGATCGCCTTGAAGTCTTTCTCCCAGGCGCGCAGGGTCTTTTCCTGGCGGGCGTTGAAGCCCATGTAGCCGTAACCGTGGCAGAAGTCGGCGTCGATGGCGTAGCGGGCGATGCGGTCCTTGATGATGCCGGCGCCCAGCTCGCTGATCTCGAAGATCTCGCGCAGGCCCTGTTCGCCGACGCTGCTCTTGATCTTTTCCAGGTCGTGGCCGATGCCGGCCATGATCTGCCCGCCGTTGCGCCCGGTGCCGCCGAAGCCCAGGTAGCGGGCTTCGAGCACGACGACATTGGTGATGCCTTTTTCGGCCAGTTCCAGGGCCGTGTTGATGCCCGAGAAGCCGCCGCCGATCACTACCACATCGGCTTCGATGTCGGCTTCGAGGGTGGGGAAGCTGAGGTTGTATTTTTTGGTCGCGGTGTAATAGGTGGGCGTTTCGATGTTGATCATGGCGCAGCCTGGACAGTTGGAATTGTTAGGAAGCAGGGCTTGCACAAGCGCTGGCTGTGGCAGCTATTGGGCACCTAACGCGCGGTAGGTGTCTTGCCTGAGTGTGCCAGGGATTTGATTCTGTGTGACGGGGGGATGTGGCGGGCTTGAGACCGTATGTCGCCCGCAATGTGTATGCCGAAAGGGTTGCAGCGCTCTCAAGATCGAGCGCCGCGCGGGCGGCGCTCGATCTGATAGGCGCAGAACATCTATCGGCGAACCCTTTTGGGCTACCCCTTGCGAACGTCAGTAAACCCCGCCCTGGGAGGTCGTATTCACCACACCTTCCTTGAATGCCCCTGCCAACCGCTGCAACCCGCGCATCAGCACGGTGGTATCCACCCCTACAGCGACAAACGCGGCCCCCAGCTCGATATAGCGCCGCGCCAGTGTCTCGTCGGCACTGAGAATCCCCGCCGCCTTGCCGGCCCGGCCAATCCGCACGATGGCGTCTTCGATGGCCGCCTGCACCTCGGGATGCCCCGGATTGCCCCGGTGGCCCATGGCCGAGCTCAGGTCCGCCGGCCCGATGAACACCCCATCCACACCATCAACGGCGCAGATTTGGTCCAGGTTTGCCAACCCCTCGCGGTTCTCGATCTGCACCAGCAGGCACACCTGCTCGTCGGCCAGGTCCAGGTAACCGGGGATGCTGTTCCAGCGCGAAGCCCGGGCCAGCGCACTGCCCACACCGCGCACACCGTACGGCGGGTAGCGCACCGCACGCACCAGCTGGCGAGCCTGCTCGGCGCTTTCGACCATGGGCACCAGCAAGGTCTGGGCACCGATATCGAGCAACTGCTTGATCAGCGCGGTATCGCCGACCACCGGCCGCACCACCGGCTGGCCGGGGTAGGGCGCCACGGCCTGCAACTGGCCGAGCAGGCTGCGCAGGTCGTTGGGCGCGTGTTCGCCGTCGAGCAGCAGCCAGTCGAAACCGGCGTTGGCCGCCAGTTCCGCGCAATACGGGTCGGCCAGGCCGAGCCACAGGCCGATCTGCGCCTGGCCGCTGCGCAGGCGTTGCTTGAAGGTGTTGATGGGCATGTCCATGGGCGGTCCTCAGACGAAACGGCAGGCAATCGAGCCGAGCTGGTCGTAGTCGACATGGAAGGTGTCGCCGGGGCGGGCAGCCACCGGGCGGGTGAAGGAGCCACCAAGGATGATCTGCCCGGCCTCAAGGCCCACGTCATAGGCGGCCAGTTTGTTGGCCAGCCAGGCT
Organism: Pseudomonas sichuanensis; assembly: GCF_024749065.1. Classification (NCBI taxonomy): domain Bacteria; kingdom Pseudomonadati; phylum Pseudomonadota; class Gammaproteobacteria; order Pseudomonadales; family Pseudomonadaceae; genus Pseudomonas; species Pseudomonas sichuanensis. Next base: position 2,853,477 of record NZ_CP087185.1, read on the forward strand.
ACGCCCTTGGCCGGATGGTTGAGCACGGCGGCAGACACCCCGGATTCCTCGATCACGCCATTGCGATAGAGCACCGCCGGCACCTTGCGCAGGTCGATGTCGCCGGGCCGCACGGCGCGCCCGCCCATGACCACGCCGGCATTGGCGGCGTTGTCGGAGATGGTGTCGAACACCTTGCGGGTGGCGCCACTGTGCGGGTCGACCTGCTGGATCCGTGCGTCGATGATTTCCAGTGCCGGGATCACCCACTCGGTGGCGTCGAGCACATCGAACAGGCTGACGTTGGGGCCCTTGAGCGGCTTGCCGAGGATGAAGGCCAGCTCCACCTCGACCCGCGGCACGATGAAGCGCTCGAAGGGGATGTCGCTGCCTTCGTCGAACAGCATGTCATCGAGCAGCGCGCCGAAATCCGGTTCGGTGATGTTCGAGGAGACCTGCATGGCCCGTGAGGTCAGGCCGATCTTGTGGCCGACCAGCTTGCGACCGCTGGCGATCTTTTGCGCGACCCAGGCGCGCTGGATGGCGTAGGCGTCCTCGATGCTGATCGAGGGGTGCTCCAGGGAAAACTGACCGACCTGTTCGCGGCTGCGTTCAGCCTGGTCGAGGCGGGCGGCGGCTTGCTGGATGATGTGGGCGTCGAGCATTGAAGACCTCAGGAATTCCGGTTGAACAGGGGGTGCAGGCTGCTGTGCTTGGCGTCGTACACCTGGGCCTGGCTTTCGTCGATCTGCAGGGTCACGCCGACCGGGCGTTTTGCCAGCAGCGGGTCGAGGTGGTGGCGCAGCACGGCCAGCAGGTTGTCGCCGACCTGCTGGTGCACCGTGGCGCTGCGCCCGCTGCCCATGCGCAGGTTGGCGTAGACGAAGCCGTAGCTACCCTGGCCATCGGCGATCGCCGCGTGGGCGGCGGGGTAGGCCAGCACCCGGGTGCCGCCGGTGGGGAACACCTGGCGGGCGTTTTCGTCGCGTTGTTCGAGCATGCAGTCGGCCAGGGCGCGGCACAGCCCGGGCATGTCGGCGTCGGCTTCAATGTCCGGGCTGTAGAGCAGGACCAGATGGGGCATGGCGCGCTCCTTACAGGCGGCTGGTAGAGGTGACGGCGGCCGGGTTGGAGGCCTGGGCGGCGGGGATGGTGCTGCCATCCTGCGGGGTGACCGGGAAGATCGCGTTGATCTGGCCGGTGCCGGACGAGCCGAAGTAGGGCGTGACCACTTCGGCTTTACCGTCGTACTTCGACCAGCCCAGGGCGCCGAGCAGCATGGCGGTGTCGTGCATGAAGCCTTCGCCGTGGCCCTTGACCGCGTACTCCGGCAGCATCGCGCAGAAGTCGGCCCAGTCGCCGTCCTGCCACATCTGCACCACGCGATGGTCGAGGGTTTCCAGGAACGGGCTCCACACCTTGGTGGCAAAGTCCGGGGCCTGGCCGTTCTGGGCGAAACGGTGGGACAGCGAGCCGCTGGCGAGGAAGGCCACGGTGCCGTCGTAGTGGTCCTCGACCGCCTTGCGCATCGCCCAGCCCAGACGGGCGCTGTCGTTGAGGTAATGCGAGGTGCACAGCGCCGAGACCGAGACCACCTTGAAGTGCTGGTCGGTGTTCATGTAGCGCATCGGCACCAGGGTGCCGTACTCCGGGGCGAGCGTGGTGGCGTCGTGGGCCATGGTTTCCACGCCCAGGCGGTTGCATTCCTCGGCCAGGATGCGCCCGAGTTCCGGGTTGCCGGGGAAGCCGTAGTTCATGTTGGCGATGAAGTGCGGCAGCTCGTTGCTGGTGTACAGGCCTTCGAAGTGCGCTGCGCAGTTGATGTGGTAGTTGGCGTTGACCAGCCAGTGGGTGTCGAACACTACCAGGGTGTCGACGCCCAGTGCCCGGCAGCGCCGGCCGATTTCCAGGTGACCGTCGATGGCCGCCTGACGAAAGCCTTGGCGCGGGCCGGGCAGTTCAGACAGGTACATCGAGGGTACGTGGGTGATCTTGGCGGCGAGAGCGAGTTTGCCCATGGGAATCTCCTGCTGAAGGTTGTTGTTCTAGGTGTCCATGGCGAGGGCTGTGCCCTCGATTCGCGGGTAAACCCGCTCCCACAGGTCCAGCGCTGTGCCTGTGGGAGCGGGTTTACCCGCGAAGGGCTGCAAGGCAGCCCAGCGCTTTAAAGCGTTACACCCCCCAGCGCGGAATGTGGTGGCTGCCCATGGAAATACACACGTTCTTGATCTCGGCAAACACCTCGAAGCTGTACTGTCCCCCTTCGCGGCCAGTCCCGGAACCCTTCACCCCACCAAACGGCTGACGCAGGTCGCGCACGTTCTGGCTGTTGATGAACACCATACCGGCCTCGATGCCCCGGGCCAGACGATGTGCCTTGCCGATGTCCTGGGTCCAGATATACGAGGCCAGACCGTATTCGGTGTCGTTGGCCAGCTGCAGTGCCTCGGCCTCGTCCTTGAACGGGATCAGGCACGCCACCGGGCCGAAGATCTCCTCCTGGGCGATGCGCATGCGGTTGTTCACATCGGCGAACACCGTGGGCTGGATGAACTGCCCCTTGGCCAGGTGCGTCGGCAGGCCCGCCGGGCGCTCCAGGCCACCGGCCACCAGGCGCGCACCTTCCTCGATGCCGATGCGAATGTAGCCGCTGACCTTATCGTAGTGCTGCTGGGTGATCATCGAGCCGACCTGGGTTTTCGGGTCGGTCGGGTCGCCGACGATCAGGCGCCGGGCACGGGCAGCGAACTCGCTGACAAAGCGCGGATACACGCTCTCCTGGATGAAGATGCGGCTGCCGGCGGTGCAGCGCTCGCCGTTGAGCGAAAAGATGGTGAACAGCGCGGCGTCCAGGGCACGGTCCAGGTCGGCGTCTTCAAAGATCAGCACCGGCGACTTGCCGCCCAGTTCCATCGAGTACTTTTTAAGCCCCGCGGTCTGCATGATCTTCTTGCCGGTGGCGGTGCCCCCGGTGAAGGAGATGGCGCGCACGTCCGGGTGGCGCACCAGGGCATCGCCGGCGGTGGCGCCGTAGCCCTGGATCACGTTGAGCACACCGTTGGGGATACCGGCCTCGACTGCCAGGCGGCCCAGCTCGTTGGCGGTCAGCGGCGAAAGCTCGCTCATCTTCAACACCGCCGTGTTGCCCAGCGCCAGGCATGGCGCTGTCTTCCAGGTGGCGGTCATGAACGGCACATTCCACGGCGACACCAGCCCGCACACGCCTACCGGCTGGTACAGGGTGTAGTTGAGCATCTGGTCGTCGACCGGGTAGCTGTGGCCGTCCATGCGCGTGCACACTTCGGCGAAGAAGTCGAAGTTGTGCGAGGCGCGGGGGATCAGCACATTGCGGGTCTGGTGGATCGGCAGGCCGGTGTCGAGGGTTTCCAGCTCGGCCAGTTGCGGCACGTTCTGGTCGATCAGCTCGCCGAGCCGGCGCATCAGCCGGGCGCGCTCCTTGGTCGGGGTGTTGGCCCATTTCGGGAAGGCCTCTTTCGCCGCGGCCACGGCCTGGGCGACTTCCTCGGCGCCACCGCTGGCAACTTCGCCGATGGCTTCACCGGTGGCCGGGTTGTAGTTGATGAAGGTGTCACGGCTCTCGACTTCGCGGCCGTTGATCCAGTGCTTGATCATGTTCATGCCTCTTGGGTTTTACGGGCGAAGAACTCGGCTTCGCTGACGATACGGTTGACCAGGCGGCCGACGCCTTCCACTTCCACCACCACTTCATCGCCCGGCACCACGTCGGCCAGGCCTTCCGGCGTGCCGGTGGCGATCATGTCGCCGGGCTGCAGGGTCATGAAGCTGGAGAAGTATTCGATCAGGTAGGGGATGTCGAAGATCATGTCGGCGGTGCTGCCTTCCTGCTTCAGCTCGCCGTTGATCCAGGTGCGCAGCTTCAGGTTCGACGGGTCTGGCACATCGCTGGCATCGACGATCCACGGGCCGACCGGGGTGGTGGCGTCGCGGTTCTTCACCCGCAGGTTGGGCCGGTAGTAGTTCTCCAGGTAGTCGCGGATGGCGTAGTCGTTGCACACCGTATAGCCGGCCAGGTAGGCGAGGGCGTCCTCGCGCTTGACGTTGCGCGCCGGCTTGCCGATCACCGCCACCAGCTCGCACTCGTAGTGCATGTACTTGACGTTGTCCGGGCGCCAGGTGACCTGGTCGTGGCCGGTGTAGGTGCCGGGCGACTTGATGAACGCCAGCGGCTCGGTGGGCGGGGTGAAGGCCAGCTCGGCGGCGTGGTCGGCGTAGTTCAGGCCCAGGGCGAACATGCTGCCGGTGGCCGGTGGCAGCCAGGTCACCTGGTCTTGATGCACCAGGCGGCCATCGGCCAGGCGCAGGTGGTCGTCTTCGACCGTGACGGCGTGGACCTGGTCGTCGAACTGGATACGGGCGTGCTTCATGGGGCGAGTCCTTGTTCGGCGACGATGGGGTTGGTCAGCTGGCCGAGGCCGTCGATCTCGACGCTTACGCGGTCACCGGGCAGCACGTCGACGCGGCCTTCCGGGGTGCCGGTAATCAGTACGTCGCCGGCATGCAGGGTCATGAACTCGCTGATTTCAGCGATCAGCCGGGCCACGCTGCGCACGCAGTTGGCGGTGTTGTTGTGCTGGCGCAGTTCGCCGTTGACCCACAGGCGGATGCCCAGCGCGTCGGGGTTGCCCACCTGCGCCGCCGGTACCAGTTCCGGCCCCAGCGGGCAGAAGCCGTCACGGCACTTGGCCTTGACGGCGGGGCGGTAATAGCTGTCTTCGGGCAGGCTGAACTCGTTGACGATGGTGTAGCCGGCCACGTGCTCGAGGGCGTTCTCGACGGTTACCCGGCTGGCATCCTTGCCGATTACCACGCCCAGCGCCGGGCCGGGCTGCAGGCGTTCGACTCCCGCAGGGTAGGTAACTGCCTGGGCATGGCCATTACGGGTGTTGGGGGTCTTGATGAACAGCACCGGCTTGACCGGCGGCTGCTGGTACGGCGCTTTATGGAAGGACGCCAGGTGCTGCTGCAGCAGGCCCTGGTAGTTCAGGGCGACGCCGAACAGGCTGCCGGTGGCGACCTCGTGCAAGGCACGGCTCATGCTTTTCTCCTGCGGAAGGCGAAGCGCCCGGGGACGCTTCTTTGCGTTTTTGTTAATGTGTTAACGTTATAATTAAGATGTTAACAATCGTCAAGGCATTCCCCGCTCGCCGGGCAGTGCTACGATGCATCGCCCGGCCTGTTCCACCGGTACGAGAACAACAATGAAAGAACGACAGCCGATCCCCAACATCAACATCGGTCAGGTCTACGACCAGCGCTACAGCGACAGCGAGGTGCACTACGACCGGCTCGGTAACCTGGCCGGCTTTTTCGGTCGCAACATGCCGGTGCACCGCCATGACCGCTTCTTTCAGGTGCACTACGTGAAGACCGGCAGCGTGCGGGTGTACCTCGATGAACAGCGCTATCACGAGGCCGGGCCGATGTTCTTCCTCACCCCGCCGACCATCCCCCATGCCTTTGTCACCGAGGCCGACGCCGATGGCCATGTGCTGACCGTGCGCCAACAGCTGGTGTGGCAACTGCTGGAGGCCGAGCCCGGGCTGATCAGCGCGCCGCGCCTGCAACCTGCGTGCGTTGCCCTGGGGCATTTGCAAGGGCAGGCGCGCGAAGAGGCGCATCGGCTGGAGCAGTTGTTCGACCTGCTCGGCAGCGAGGTCGGCCAGGGCCAGGCGGGGCAGGGCACCGCCCTGCAGGACCTGGCGCGGCTGGTGATGATCAGCCTGCTGCGGCTGTGTGCCAACTCGCTGGAGGCGATGCCGGCGCGGCACGAGGACTTGCAGCTGTTTCACCGCTTCAACGAGCTGATCGAGCGCCATTACCTGGAGCATTGGGCGTTGCCGGCGTACGCCACGGCGCTGGGCGTGACCGAAGCGCGCCTGAATGACGTGTGCCGGCGCATCGCCGATCTGCCGTCCAAGCGCCTGGTGTTCGAGCGCCTGATGCAGGAGGCGCGGCGCCTGTTGCTGTATACGGGCGGTTCGGCCAACGAGATCTGCTACCAGTTGGGCTTCAAGGACCCGGCGTATTTCAGCCGGTTCTTCCAGCGCCATGCGCAGATGACGCCGGGGGAGTACCGCCAGCGGCAAATGGCGTTGCGGTGATAGGTGCATCGAATGACCTGCTCCATGCCTTGAGCGTCAAGCCAATCGTGCAATGACCCGGTTGCAGCGAGAATGGGCATTAGCCAGGAGCGCTGGTACTTTTCACAGGGACTGGACAGGCCGGGTGCAAATGTATTTCACTTCATTAATATCTTAATAAAACCAGCCGAGCCCGATGACCATCCCAAGACCCTCCCTGACCTTGACCCTGCTGCAGGCCCGTGAAGCGACCATGGCGTTCTTCCGCCCGGCCCTCAATGCCCATGACCTGACCGAACAGCAATGGCGAGTGATCCGCATCCTGCGCCAGCAGGGCGAGCTGGAGAGCCACCAGTTGGCGGACCTGGCGTGCATTCTCAAACCGAGCATGAGCGGCGTGCTCAAGCGCCTGGAGCGTGATGGGCTGGTGGGGCGGCGCAAGTCGCCGGAGGATCAGCGGCGGATCTTCATCAGCCTGACCGTGCGCGGGCAGCAGGCGTTCCTGGCGATGAGCGAGGAAATGGAGCGCAATTACCAGGAGATCCAGCGCCAGTTCGGGGCGGACAAGCTGGAGCAATTGATGGGGTTGCTCAATGAGTTGAAGAAGATTGAGCCTTGAGGTGGCGGGGGCGTTGGTGGGGCATGGTTTGAGTTTGTATGTGGGCCACCAGGTGCCCGCCACAACCCTTGCAGCGCTTATGAGATCGAGCGCCGCCCGCGCGGCGCTTCGCGGGTAAACCCGCTCCCACAGTCTGTTTCGGGCCAGTCTCTCCTGTGCCATCACCAGGTCCGCCTTGTTAGCACGACGCGGTTTCAGCGTGTGCGTTGCCGCCGCCCCACATGGCTCAAGACATGCACCAAGGCAGGCGCCGGTACTTTCACAGGAATAATTGGCCCGAAATAAACTGTGGGAGCGGGTTTACCCGCGAAGCGCCGCGCGGGCGGCGCTCGATCTCATAGGCGCTGCAAGGGTTGTGGCAGGCGCCTGGCGGCCCTCACCCCTCACCCCGCCAACCCCAACGAATCATCCAGAATCTTCAACAACGACGCCGCCCGCCGCGCATACACCGCCGGGTTCGCATACAGCAGCTCTACATGCAGGCTGTCGATGATCCCCAGATAAGCATCCCCATACAGCTCCAGCTTGTTGCCATCGCTGCGCGCCCAGGCATGCCGCTCGCGCAGGGCCTGGCAGAAGCCCAGGCGAATCTGCTCCAGATATGCCTCGAACCCGGTGGTCACGATCGAGCGTATCGGCGCCGGCGGCAGGAACGCACTGCGCAGCACGAAGCGCAAATTGGCCGAGCCGGCATACCTCTCGGCCAGGTGCAGCGGATGCCAGTGCCCCGGCGCCTCGCGGCCGGCGGCCTCATGGCCGAACCCGGCTTCGACATAGGCGGTCTCCTCGGCCAGGGCACGCTCGAACGCACACACGAACAACGCATCCTTGTTGGCGAAATGCGCATACAGCGAGGCTTTGCGCATGCCCGCCTGGGCCGCGATTTCGTTCAGCGACGAGCCGTCGTAGCCATGTTCGGCAAAATGCAGGACGGCGTGGTCGCAAATGCGCGCGGCGGAAGGGGTCAGGGCTTTCAAGGCGGTCACTCCGGGTTGACGCTGCAGTTCGAGGCGCTGATTGTCTTTGCCAGGGCGGTGCGGGTCAAACCCAGGATGACCACGGCGGCTGCGGCCAACAGCCAGGCCCAGGCCTGCGGGCCGAGGGTCGCCAGGTGCCCGGCCAAGGGTGTGGCGCTGGACGAGATCACCAGTTGCAGGGCACCGAGCAGCGCGGCGGTGGAGCCGACATCGCGGTGCTGCGAGGACATCGCCAGGGCCATCAGCGTGGCCTCGCAGATGCCCAGGCCGAACAGCGCCAGCACCACGCCGCCCAGCAGCACCGGCAAGCCGCCACCCACCACCGTCAGCAGTGCACCCGCACCCATGCACAGCGCGCCCCACCAGGCCACCCGGGCCACGCCGTGGCGCTTCACCCACAGGCCGGACCCTGCAGCGCCCAGCAGAATGGCTACGCCACAGGCGCCGAACAGCATGCCGAACTGCGTGCTGGTGAGGCCGAAATGCTGCTGGTACACGTAGGCAGAGCCGGCGATGTAGGCGAACAGGAAAAAGAACACCGCCGACAGTGCCAGTGCCGGGCGCAGGAAAGCACCGTCACGAGCGATGCGCGCATAAGTACGCATCACGCTACGCGGCGCCAGGCGCACACGCTGTGCCACGGGCAAGGTTTCACCCAGCACAAGGGCCGAGTTGAGCAGGGTCAACAGGCCGAGCCCAGCGAGCACCAGCATGATCGCCCGCCAGCCCCAGGCGGCATCCACCACGCCGCCCAGCGCCGGGGCGAGGATCGGTGCCAGGCCTTCGATGGTCATCAGCAGGGCGAAGATCTGTGCCGCCCGTGCACCCTCGGCGACGTCGCGCACCATGCTCATGATCACCACCAGGGTCAGCGCGCTGGCCAGGCCCTGGATCAGTCGTGCCAGCAGCAGCGCCTCCAGTGAGTTGGCCGCCGCCGCAGCCAGCGAGGTGACCGTGAACACCAGCAACCCCACCAGCAACGGCCGGCGCCGGCCCAGCGCATCCACCAGCGGGCCGAACAGCAGCTGGCCGGCGCCCATGGCCAACAGGAACACGGTCAGGGTCAGTTGCACCTGGGGATAGCCGGTGGCGAAGTCGCGAGCCATCTCCGGGAGGCTGGCCAGGTACATGTCGATGGCCGAAGGGCCGAGGGCGCCGATCAGGGCGAGGGAGGCGGCGAAGCGCAGGTTTGAGTGGGTGGGCATGACAGCGAAATCCATTGGACAAAAATAAACCTACCGACCGGTAGGTTGTGCAAAGGTTAAGCATATTCATGGGAGGGGTCAACAGATGTGTCGCGAGGCACGCGTTCCCTCGCTCTAGGCTCTGCACGAAAAGTTTTGTGGGAGCGGGCTTGCCCCGCGATTGGCTGAAACTGCTTGTGCACCAAATACACCGCCGTCGCTTGTTTAGCGCCACCGGTCCGATGAATCCGCAATAAACCGAATCCGCCGTTATTGCCGTACTCCCACACCATGTACGGCACGCAACCGTGCATCCCCAAGCCAAACGAGGTTGATGATCATGGCTAACAAAGACAATGACCGGATGGGCAAGGACAGCGACAAGATGGGCCACCAGGGCGGTAGCAAGAACCCAGGGAACTTCGCCAATGACCGCGATAAGGCTAGCGAAGCCGGGCGTAAAGGAGGGCAAAGCACCGGTGGAGATAACCGCCAGAGTAGCGAGTCGGGCCGCAAGGGCGGCCGCTCGTGAGTGAGGCCTAGCAGTGCCAGGGGACCTGGCACTGCGTTTTGAACACTACTCAACCGCAGCGCTACGCCTTGACGCCTCTCAACATCAAGCCGTGGCGCGTTGGGTCAGCGGAACTGCCGGCTAACCGGTGGATTGTCTCCAGCACCAGCATTTCGGCGTCTTTCGAACAGGGACGGAGCCCCAGATCGGCTGATGATCTCGGTTATTCGTTGCGACGGCCCGGTCTCGGCTCGCTGCGAGGCTGGCAGTGAGGCCCGATTGGCTTGGGCCGCTTGTTCCTCACGAGGACCGATCTGCCTGGACTGGCTATTGGTAGCAGCCACAGGGCCTTGTTGTGCCGTCTGGACAGGATCTTCTTGGGCTGGTTCCTTGGCAGGTGAAGCTACCCACTTTTCCACAGTAGTTAATGTCGATGTCACAGCTGAAGCGGGGGCACCCAAGGGTTTGAGCCAGGTCTCGGCGTTGTGAAGAGTTTGATATACGCCTTTGAACGATTTGAAAGCCTCGTAAGCCTTAGGCGCCGCACTAGCAAAGGAGGTGCCAGTTCCAACAAGACCTACGCCAAATTCCACATATCCAAGGATTTTTGCGGCCTTTGAGTCGGGATTCTTGGCCGTAATTGCTAGGCCGGCTATCTGGGTGCCTAATTTAATGAAACTGGCTCCTGCAGAAATCGCTCCCATTATGCCTACCGTCATTTTCACGGTGACGCCGAAGGCCACAGCAGCAGCGGCAACTGTCCCGCCTACGCCAAAACCTGCCGCAGTGGCCGCCGCACCAGCGGCGAAAGCGGCAGTGATTGCCGGCGCAAGGGGAGCAAGTGCTATGGCCACGGCGACCACTGCAAACCCTAGGGCAAGCCATTTAAACCAACTGTGCCCATCCGGGTCGAAGCGATTGACCGGGTCACCCGCGCAATAGCCGTAGGGGTTGAGCCCGCCGCGCCCGAAGGGGCTGGCGCTATCGGGAGCGAGGAAAATCATCAGCACTGGGTCATAGGGCCGGTAACCTGCCGCGATATACCAGCCCGTCAGCGGCTCACGGCGTTCGCCTGCAAACCCAAACGTGCAGGCGGCGCTCTGCGCTGGGCCCGCATCGGCCCCGTGGGCTGTGTAATGGTACTGGCGCAGTTCCTCATCAGCCTCCAGCCGCACACTGCCCTGGGCATCGCAGCCGAGCAGAGTGGCCCGGTGAACCCCAGCGGCCAATCGGTCGACCGCGAACAACTGGCCAGCATCGCCGATCAAGCGCAATTGTTCTTCACCGCGCAGTTCGTGGGTGAGGCGGTTGGCGCTGTGGAAACTGCGCGTAAGCTGGCCATCGATCCGGCGGTCGCACAAGTTGCCAGCCGGGTCATAACCGTAGGTGCAGGTCTGGCCCTGGTAGCTGACGCTCTGCAGGCGGTCTTGCCCATCCCAGGTCAGCACGCGGCCCAGGCTGTCACGCTCGAGGCGGCCGCGAGCGTCATAGGCCAGGTCGATCTGCCTGGGCCAGCTGGCATGGGTATGAGCAATGCGGGTGACCTGGGTTGGGTCGCTGCTGTTTTCGTACTCGAAGGTCGCGGTATCGCTGCTGTTGTCGGCGAAGGTCGAGACCACGTCGATATAGCAATCCAGTGCATCCAGGCGGAACACCTGCTTGACCACCAGGTTACCGAAGGGATCCTTCGGCGCCACCGCGGGGTCGGCCTCGTAGGTGTTCAAGCGGCCGTGGCGATCATAGGTGAAGCGCTCCTCACCCTGTACCGAGCCGTCGTCCCAGCGGCGGCTCTTGAGCTGGTCGAGGTCGGTGTAGGTCAGCGTCTGTACCTTGCGGCTGGACTGGCCCTCGACCACGGCGTCATAAGTACGGGTATGCTCACGGCCAAGGCCATCATAGGTCAGGGTCTGGGTCAGGCGGGTACCGCTGACCGTGTCACGGGTGGTGTAGGTGTGCGGGCGGGAGAAGGCGTCGTAGCCGATCTCGCTGGTGACGCTGCCGACGATGATCCGTTGCAGACGGCCGGCGCTGTCGAACGCACGCTGGTGGTCCACACCGGCGGCGTCTTCGAAGCCAAGCTGCAGGCCGCCGAGGCTGTAGCGCCAGGTGGTGACATGTTCCTGGCCATCGACCGTCCAGGTGTCGGTCTGCGGCTTGCCGGCAGCGGTGAAGGTCATCTGCTGTACGCCAAGCGGGCCACTGGCCGAGTTGGTGGTACCCAGCTTGTGGTCATAGCTGAAGCCATGGGCGCTTTCACCCGCAGGGATAATCTGTTCGACCAGGTTCTCCAACGCTTTGAGATAACGGAAATCCACACGCTTGCCATCAGCCAGGATGTTGTGGGTGGGCGGCAGCTGGCCGGCGGCATAGTGATATTCAGTGGTGCGGCCACCGCATTCGATGTTCAGAGGGCGGCCGAGGCCATCGAACTGCTGGCGACCTACGGTCACGGGTTGTGCATAGTTGTTCATCATGGGTTCTCCACGGTTTGCAAGGCCACCGATGCAGGGTGCTCGCTGTTGCTGTGCGGGGCGTAGGTCCATAGGGTCTTGCGGGCCTGTGAATCGCCGACTTCGAGGCGCTCGACGACACGAGAGAAAGCGTCGTAAGTGGTGTGGGTGCTGCTCCCCATGCCGACGGCGGGTACGACGCTCTGTTCGATGACACGGTCCAACCCATCGCGAAGTTGATAGGTTGTCCGCACCAATCGCCGCTTGCCGGGGTCGCCATCACCGTCGTCAAAGAGCTCGGTCTTCACTGGGCTGCCGCTGAGGTTCTTGTGCACGACCTCCAGGCTGCCTGCCTTGCCCTGGGCGGATTGCCACCGTTGCTCGGTCTGGGCGATCGGGTCGTGCAGGGTATGCGTGGTCACCCCATTGCCCGCAGTTACCTGCGCGACATTGCCCCAATGGTCGTAGGTGGTGGTACTGGACGGGCTGAACAGCGGTTGGCCGTCGGTTGCCCAGTCTGTATCGCTGCGTGAAACTTCTCGCCCCAGGGCGTCATGCTCGATGCTGCTCATGCAGCGAAAAGGTGCAGCCACGTGATCGAGGTCTTCGAGCTCTACCCGTACCGTACGGCCGGCGCCGTCGAGCCAGCTGCGCTTGCGCTGGCCTGTGGCGTCGCGTTCTTCAAGGCCGACGCTGGCCTTGAGAGAGACGCAGCCGTTGCTACCCGGCATGCGCGGGGCATGCTGCATGACGAAAGTGTCGCTGAGGTGGTAGCTGGCGGTGCGGGTCACTTCATACTCGGTGCCGCTGGCAATAATGCTGCGTACCACACGTCCGAGCCTGTCGTAGGCGTGGTCGGTATGCACGCCAGCGGCACTGGTCTCGCGCAGGGTCTGGCCGCTGGTCAATGAACGGGCGGTGCTGGTGCGCATGTGCTGGGTTTGATCCGTCTCGTCACCTTCGATAACCGTGGTGGTCAGCAGCGTCGCCACGCCATTCACGGGCTCGATGCTGTAGCTATGGCGAGTGGTGATCGGCTGCCCCGCCACGGTCTTGGTGGCGCTGGCCAAGCGGGCGTAGTGCTGGCCAACCGTATCGATGTAGGTGTTGCAGGTGCTTTCGATCACGGTCCCGGCAGTTTCGTCTTCCAGTTGCTCGCGCTCGACCAGTTGCAAAGCAGGGTCGCCTGGTATCAACGAAGGCAACGCAGCATAGGTGTAGCGGGTGACCATGACCGGCGCAGCGCCGCGCGCCGATATGGGTGGGGTAACCCTGCGCAGTTTCACGCGGCGCACCATGCCCAGGGCATCTTCAGGCGCGCTGCCGCGCTCGCCTTCGATCGGGTAGTACTCGTTGAACTCGATCACGCCATTGGCCTGGACCGACTCGAGCGGGTTGCCATAGCGGTCGAAGGTGGAAGTGGCGATCTCGCTGCGTTCACGTTTGACGGTATCGCCCTGCCACTCGATGAAGGTGGTGGTCACCTGGCGCGGGCACTGGCAGAACGCTGCCTGCTCTTCCCAGGATTTGTCGTAGTCGACGTGGTAGCTGGTGTCGACACGGGTTTCATGGTCGCCCGAGCGGCGGCGCTCGAGGGTTTGCAGGTGGTGGCGGTCCCAGTGACGCTGTACGGTCTGCTGGATCGAGCCACTCGAGTTGGTCAGGGTTTCGGTGACGGAATACTCGTAGCGCTCACGCAGCCTGTAGAGGTTGTCGCGGCCCGACTCCCATTGGAAGCCCAGCTGGCTGCCATAGCCGAGGTAGTTGTAGACACCATTCCAGGTGTAGCTATACGACAACGTGCCTGCCGCCTCACTGTCGGTATGCTCCCAGCGCAGCACACGTGGCAGGAAACCGATCGGCGCGCCGTTGGGCAAGCGATGCGAGCTCGCAGCGGTTTTGCTCCAGAACAGCGTGTCGGTGGCTCCGAGCGGGCCGCTGACATTCTTGGGGAATAGCAGCGACTGGCCGTTGCCGACATCTATAGCCTCATAGCTGAAGGTAAAGGGCGCTGCGATTTCAGGCAGGTGCAAGCTCGCCAGGCGGTTGTTCGCTTGACCGAAGACGTATACCGCTTCATCGGCAGTTCCCGGTGCAAGCAGCAACTTAGGTGAAGTACCGCTGCGATCGATCCGAGCCAGTACCCATTGGTTGTCGTCGGTGATCTCCCTGAGGTGGTTGACACCGTTGACCGAGCTCCACTTCAGGTGCAGCCGGCGGCCTGCATCGCTGCGCAGTTCATGCAGCACATAGGCGCCGCTGTTATTGACCCGCTTGAGGATCTCGATACGGCCGTCCTTGTGAGTGATCCGATAACTGCCATCGTCAGTACGTACTGCCCGCAGTGATTGCAGCTTGTAGTCGCGGAACGTCACCTCGCCGTCCACGACGGCTTGCACTGCGTACTGTTCGCCCGTGCCGAGGCGCAGAGCCTGGGCGCCTTGTGCCAGTGACAGTTCGCTGCACAGCAGCGACCAGCCCAGGCCAAAGCCCTGGTTGCGATGCGAACCTAGGCTGCTGAACGCCAGGGTGAAGGGCAGGGAAGGGCCGCCAAGGTTATTGGCGATACCCAGTTCGATGTTGAAGACCAGGTTGAACTGGCCCGTTCGCGGGTCGACCGCTGATTGCATGGCCGAGAGGAAGTTGCTGGCCTGTGTGTGGATGCCGCCCGTGTTGAGGGGCACTTCAGCTGTTTGGGACGTTTCATTGATGGGGTCAGACATTTTCTCTCTTCTGTAAAGCGAAGGGTGTGAGCAATCACTGCCGCGCTGATGCGGCACGCAATAAGTCACGCCTTTAAAAGTGAATGTAGGGTTAAAGTTATGATGCCGCGGCTTCTATAGTCAGCTGCCGCAGGCAAGGGTTTTTATTGCTTATTGGTGCCTATTGTATTTGATTGATTAAACATTTCTGCTGCGCGCTCTGCACGCTGCTTGCGCGATAAATTTAATGTCGCATCCATTAATTTGTCGCTGCAGTTAAACGATATTAGGTTTTTAGGGTTTGGCGCTGTGGGGACTTTCTGATGAGGCCGGGTGAATAGCCGCAGGTATTGCAGAGTTGACATGAGCATCAAATTAAGTAGTTTCCGTAACTCTAAATAGTTAGGCGCGGCAAAGTGCAAGCCACTCAATGGTCGGGGCCTGTGCGTTGAGATAATGGAAATGATTGCCAGTACTTAATGCACGGCTAGTGGAGGTGCATAGTATTTCCTTCGATCAACCTATGCGAATGTGCGGGAGAAGCCGTAATCCACTGGGTAGGTGTAAGTGGGGTTGACCGTAAGGCAATACTGGACTCCACGTCCTTCAGAAAGACGAAGCACGGTTCATGGTCGGTGTTCCAGTCCCAGGGCATGGTTTCGTCGAATAGGCCGAGCACTTAGAATGCATCATCATGCCGGTCGCACTGTAGGCAGCAAGCTTACGAACTCTTCGGGCGTGACTGTCCCACCCGTTTTGGGTTTGGCTGTCAGAGTGTTCATGATTTGCTGATTGCCACTGTTGTAGGCGCCATCGCTACTCGAAATCACTTCGAACGTGAATTCGCTTAGCCAGTCTGTGACGTTCTCAAGTTGCATACCCATGGTCTGTCTCCACTGATTGATAAACCAGAGACAGGGTAAAAGGTCCTACAGGATAAAACAGATGGGAAAATTTCCTGGTGATCCGGCCTGACTGCTCGGTGCGGCAGGCACACACTCTCCAGGTAGGCAAAAAACCATGCGTGGAAAGGTCCCGCGAGTCAATACAGGGCTGAGGGCGTCCGGCACATTACAATCGTACCAACAGCCGGTGGGGTCATGGGTAATGTTAGGCTCTGTAGGAAAAGCCTTGATACTCGGTGATGCTGCGTTGAAAACAGCCTCGGAATGCTCATTTACAACCCGTAATGTCGAGCGCGACTCCGACCACTCCTCGGCTGTTTTCGCCTTGCCTGACCTACGTCTCAGAACTTTGCATACAGACCCTCGTCGCTCAGGATGTTCGAGGGGGCGCACAAGCGCGGCAGGTTTATTGGTGGCGTATTGCACCTGCGCCACGGAATTGGCAACCCCTGCGAAGTACGATTAACGCCCCTTGAGAGAAATCGAATTGGTACCGCTGTTGCTGTAACCTGCAGGGCCGATAGTAAAGGGATGAACATTTCCATACTGGTCAATAAGATTGATGTCCAAGGAACGTGTGTATTCTGCGCCGTGGTCATTGTGGTCTTTCATTATCATTCGGCTGGCGTACATAACACCAGATTTTTTATTAACCGTCGCATAATAGAACCAAAAACCGTTATCACCAAAGTTTACAGACCTTTCCTTGTCGCGCTTAAAGTAAGTAGATCGGTTCGTTTTTCTGTCGCCAATATAGTCATAAACAAACACGTTGTCGTTGGGCGTACTGTAGACAATGTAATAAGGGTGAGCGGCATCGCTAAATTTGAATTCATACAGATCCACATCCCAGTCGCTACTGCCATCGAGGTCTATTCTTTTCCCATCTATCTGTCTGTCGGTAATTCGGTAGTTTTTTTGAGCGGGCATGATTACTGCCCGGCTGTTGGATTTTCCCGCCACCGTGCGCCCGCCTTCGGCAACTTGTGGGTCACAAGTGTGATAAACAGTATTGCCGATTTGCAGGCGTGCACCGACTTGCAGGTTTTCTGCTTTTTGGGTTTTGATCCAGAAACGAATGTTGTCCGCGGCAGGCCCGATACTGGTATCTGGCGCCAGTGTCGAAGGGTAGTAGCTAAACAGTTCATCGACCTCGCTGCGTTGCTGGCTGTAGTCATAGCCCAAGGTTTTCAGGTTGGCGAGATCCGCGTACCTGACGAGCGTGATCTGTTTAGCCAGCTCACCCAGGTCGATATTGGAACCCTGCTGATTGGTGGCTTGGATTTTGATATCGACATAGGTTTGCTGATAACCATTGTTATATAGCCGACACGGGGTGTCATGCTGGCCAAGGCCTACGCCCATGACCTGGAAATGGGTAATGTTGGCGACCGCCTGGTTGTTTGGCTGTTGCTGCTGGTTGTTGCTTAGCAACGTCAGACGAGGAAGCCGTTCGGCGCACTGATAGTCGCTGTTGAAACCGACCATTAGCTGATGACGGTTGCCGTAGAGGTCAAATGCAGTCAGCGCGCAGGGGCCGGTGTTTTGGCTGCCTGGGTTTCGGGGGATTTCATCGTCCGTTTGCACCACGAACACGATGGTTCCGGCCGGGCAATGTTCCAATTGGGCGACCCTGCGCGCGCGGAAACCCTGGCCTGGGTCGATGTTGTCGTTGTGGTGCACTGTCCTGCTGCCGGGGAGGGCAACACCGACATGCGCGGTCAGTTTGGGATGGGTGCCCAACAGCAGCATGCCCTGATCGGCTGGGGTGTCGAAGGTGGCGTAGGAAAACGCTACATGCGCGAGGCGTAGCTCATATTCATTGAGCACGCGGTGCGGGTTTGCACTGTGGCTCTTTGAGCACACAAGGCGCCAGTGGTAGTCCGATGTGCTGTAATGCGGAGGTTCAACCGCCTCCAGATTGACACTGCCTGCAGTCAGGCACTGCGATCCGGGCACGTCCGAGAACTGTTGAATGCTGCCCGACAGGTTCAGCGTGGTGGCACCTTCGGCGGTGGTTTGGATGTAGTAAGTCTTTTGTCGGCTGACGAGGCCGCTGGCCAGGCGTGGGGCGGAGGGTTCTTCCACCCAGGCTGGCAGGTAATGGAAGCGATCATCGCGCGCCGTGGAATACCACCAGTCGCTGGCATCGCCCTCTGAGCTCAATAGCGTCCAGGTGCCGTCTGGTTGTTCGATCACGAGCGCCGTCGAGTCCATCTGGGCCTGGGTAATGGTCTGACCCTGTGCGGCCAAGACGCTCAGGGTCACTTCGATCTGCTGAAGGCCATTGTTGTAAGCACGGCGGCTGCTGGAGCTGACGCTAATATCGAAACCGGCTAGCCAGGCGTCGGCAGGGAGCTGATTCTGGATGGTCAGTGCCAGGTGCGCGCGCCTGTACTCGGGGAGGCCTTCGTCTTCGAAGGCCACGGATATCTCGTGCACATTGCCGTTGTTGTCGAGGGCGCGCAGCTTGCAGGGCCGGTCGTATTGATGGTGCGGTTTGGCAGTGCTCAAGTCGTTGTCGCCCTGCACGACCACTACGATTGCTCCATTCGTGGAGGTAATGGCTTTATCTCTTCTGCGTATTCTGAAGTTTTGCGAAAACTCGAAGGACGGATGATATTTCACGCTCTGATTGTTGGGCAGTGCAAAACCCACGTTCGTGGCAAAGGCATCATCCTGATCGGCGGACTGCCACTTCAGCATCCCGTCGGTGTGCGTGACGTTGCCAATAGGGTCCAACAAATCGGCACTGACAAACGACCCTCGCCTTGGGCTGAGGCGATGTTCATTTATATAGCGCGCACCATCCTCCCAGTTGCCTTCGGACGCCGCCAGGTTCCACTGATAATCATCGGGGAACTGGAAGTCGGGTCGTCTGATCGAGCGCAAGGAGACGCTGGAGAGGAAGTTGTTTTCAGTGCGATAGTGGTTGCCGTCCTTGTCTGTAATCTGGGCATGGAGGACCAGCACGCGATTGGCTGCGGCACGGGTCTGGATGTAAATGGTCTTGCTCAACAACGGCGAAGGTTGGCTGGTAACACTGGATAGGCCGTTGCCTTGGTCATTCGTACGCTGTTGGGTTTGCCCATCATGAAAATCGAATCGTTCATCCAGGGTTGTTGTCCAGCCCCAGGTGACATCGTCATCCATCGTTGGAAGTACGCGGTAGCTGCCATCACCCAGTAGTTCGACGGGCACCAGCGTTTCCAGGTCGTCATCGGTGATCACAGCACCCTCACTGGCCTGCACCCTCATAACAACCATTATTTGCTGGTTGCCATTGTTGTAGGCGGCATCGCTGACAGCACCCAGTTCTATCTTGAAGGTACTGAGCCAATGAGAAGGGTCGTTGACAAGTGCTCGCATGACTTACTCCGGATCTCAACAAAGAGTGACCTGATCATAGGAGTCGATGCTTGGCCGCGCACCTGACAAAAATAACAGGTCGCCCACCTCATGCTGGACGCTAAGGCTGAAGGTATCTCACCTGCGAGCAATCAGATCTTCTACAGCCGGGAGCACTTCATTCCAGCAGGTAGGCGAGGGCGACATCCGCCATCAGCATACCGATCAGCCGTAGCCCGCCAGTACCTACCGTAGCGACCGGCAGCTAACGCGAAGGGTTTAGCGCAATTGACCGGCAGGGTCATGGAACTTTGCCCCTGCCTTGAGCCTCCACCGCTAGCAGGACATCGCGCAGGATCAGCCACCCAGCACGGGAGCCCCCTATGGCCAGGCACATCATCCATTACACCGGCCCCATCAACTCGTCCACCTGCGGCAACCTGATCAACACCTGCTCGCGCGCCCTGCAACAAGGCGCCGAGCTGCTGCAGTTGAACATCGCCACCATGGGTGGGGAGTGCAGTTATGGCTTCACCCTGTACAACTTCCTGCGCAGCCTGCCGGTGCCGGTGCATACCCACAACCTCGGCACGGTGGAGTCGATGGGCAACATCATCTTCCTTGCCGGCAGCCACCGTACCGCCTGTGCGCTGAGCAAGTTCCTGTTCCATCCGTTCCACTGGACCTTGCACGGCTCGGTGGATCATGCGCGCATGGCCGAGTACGCCATGAGCCTGGACTACGACCTGCGGCTGTATGAGCAGATTGTTGTCGAGCGCACCGAGGGCGCCAGCGAGGCACTGGATGTGCCGCGCTATCTGATGGCTTATCCACGCATCCTGGGGCCGGAAGAAGCATTGCGCTGCGGGCTGATCCAGGCCATCGACGACTTGCCGATGGCAGCGGACAGCACGCAGTGGAGTGTGCATGCGTGAGTTGGCGTCTGTCTGGATAAGGTGCATGGCGACAGGTTTGCAGCGCCCTCAAGATCGAGCGCCGCGCGGGCGGCGCTCGATCTGATAGGCGCTGCAAAACCACCGGCGAACACCTGGTGGCCTTCACCCACCCTCAAACCAAGCAACCCACCCGCTTCACCACCAACGTCAAAATGTCATAGCTCGCCACCAGCTCCCCATCCTGGTTGGTCACCTCCACATCCCAAGCCACCACCCCTTGCGGTTGCCCCTGTGGGCTGGTCTTGCCCTGGTCGATCTTGCGCTTGCAGGTCAACCGCGCCTGGATGGTGTCGCCAATCCCCACCGGCGTAATGAAACGCAGGGTATCCAGGCCATAGTTGGCCAGCACCGGCCCTTCACCTGGCGAAACGAACAGCCCGGCCGCCGCCGACAGCACGAAATAGCCGTGGGCGATGCGCTTGCCGAACTGCGACTGCTTCGCCGCGATCTCGTCGAAGTGCATGTAGAAATGATCACCTGACAGGCAGCCGAAGTTGACCAGGTCGGCCTCGGTCACCGTGCGGCGGTGGGTAAGCAACGATTCACCGATGCGCAGGTCATCGAAGTGGCGGCGGAACGGGTGCACCTCGGTTTCGATCACCTCGGCGCCGCGTACGTATTCGCCGGTCACCGCCATCAGCATGCTCGGCGAACCCTGTACCGCGGCGCGTTGCAGGTAGTGCTTGACCGCGCGCAGGCCACCCAGCTCTTCACCGCCGCCCGCGCGGCCCGGGCCGCCGTGCTTGAGCTGCGGCAGCGGCGAGCCGTGGCCGGTGGATTCCTTGGCCGCTTCGCTGTCGAGCACCAGCAGGCGCCCGTGCCAGGCAGCAGCGGCCGGGATGGCCTTGGCGGCCACCGTGCGATCGGCGGTTACCAGAGTCGCCACCAGGCTGCCCTTGCCACGGGCCGCCAGGGCCAGGGCTTCGTCGAGGTCGTCGTAGGCCATCAGCGTGCTGACCGGGCCGAACGCTTCGATATCGTGGGCGCCACCCTCGGCGTGCGGGGCGCGTGCCAGCAACAGGGTCGGGGCGAAGAACGCGCCTTCGGCCACGCCGTCACCCACCGGGGTGAAGCCATCGCTGGCGCCCAGCAGCTGGTCGCAGCTGTCCAGCAGCATGCGTACGCGCTCACCGACATCGCGCTGCTGCTCGTGGGAAGCCAGGGCGCCCATGCGCACGCCTTCGACCGACGGATCACCGACCACCACTTTGCGCAGCCGTTCGCGCAGACGAGTGGCCACGGCATCGATGTGCCTGGCGGGGACGATGGCGCGGCGGATCGCCGTGCATTTCTGCCCGGCCTTGGTGGTCATCTCCCGCGCCACTTCCTTGATGAACAGCTCGAATTCTTCGCTGTCGGGGCTCACGTCCGGGCCGAGGATGGCGCAGTTGAGCGAGTCGGCTTCGGCGTTGAACGGCACCGAATGGCGCACCAGGTTCGGCGTGACGCGCAGCTTGGCGGCGGTGTCGGCGGAGCCGGTGAAGGTCACCAGGTCCTGGCCCTGCAGGCGTTCGAGCAGATCGCCGGTGCTGCCGATCACCAGTTGCAGGCTGCCGGCCGGCAGCAGCCCGGACTCGTTCATCAGGCGCACCACGGCTTCGGTCAGATAGCTGGTGGAGGTGGCCGGCTTGACGATGCACGGCATGCCGGCGAGGAAGGTCGGGGCGAACTTCTCCAGCATCCCCCAGATCGGGAAGTTGAAGGCGTTGATGTGCACGGCCACGCCGGTGCGTGGCACCAGGATATGGCTGCCGGCGAAGTGGCCTTGCTTGCCCAGGGGGATCGCAGGGCCCTCATGCACCAGGTTGCCCGACGGCAGCTCGCGGCGGCCCATGCTCGAATAGGCGAACAGCGTTGCATTGCCGCCCTCGATATCGATCCAGCTGTCGGCGCGGGTGGCGCCTGAGTGGCGGGACAAGGCGTAGAGCTGTTCCTTGCGTTCGGCCAGGTACAGCGCCAGAGCTTTGAGGCGCGCGGCGCGTTGCTGGAAGTCCATGGCCAGCAGGGTTTGCAGGCCCTGGGCACGGGCGAAGTCGAGCGCTTCAGCGAAGTCCGGGCGTTCTTCGTGGCTGTAGGCCAGGACGTGGCCGTCGAGGGCGCTGCGCAAGGCCTGGGCGCCGTGCTGGCCGATCCAGCGGCCGGCGATGAAGCTTTGCAGGGTAGGGGCGGCGGACATGCTGTTCTCCATACTGTTCTGATAGACAGGGCGCGCTTACCAGAGCGCCAGGGTGTAGCCGATGATCAGGCGGTTCTCGTCCACGGCATTGGTCAGGCCATTGCCGGAACGGAAGGTAACGTTGCGCCAGCGCAGGCTGACGTCCTTGAGCGGGCCGCTCTGGATGACGTAGGTGATGTCGGTGTCGCGTTCACGCTCGCGGCCATTGCTGACGGTGGCGGTCTCGGCATGGCGGCCGTCGGTGTAGCGGGTCATGAAGCTCAGCCCGGGGATGCCCATGGCCACGAAGTCGTAGTCGTAGCGCAGCTGCCAGGAGTCGAGCCCGGCACGGGTGAAGGTGTTGTAGGTGACCAGGTTGACGGTGTACGGATCGCCGCCGTTGAGGAACGGGAACGCGCTGTCGCCGGACATCTGCTGCCAGGTGGCGGTGAATTTGTGCGCTTTCACGCCGAGGGTGAACATGGCGTTGAAGTTGCGGTTGTCGATGCGCCCGGCGCGCTCGGCGCCATCGCCGCGGCTGTCGAAGTAGCGCAGGTCGCTGCGCAGGCTCACACCCTCGGCCAGCGGTTGGGTGTGCAGCAGGCCGACATACTGCTGGCGGTAGATCTCTTCGAGCTTGGCGTAGTAGTAGCTGACGCTGGTCTGCGGGGTGAAGGCGTAGCTGCCGCCACCAAAGTCGAAGTGATCGCTGGTGGCGGCGCCATAGCCGATATCGTCGCGCCCGGAGGAATCACGCAGGTTGGCCTTGGTCAGGCGCCCGCCGTTGAAGGTCAGGCCGTCCAGCTCCTGGCTGGTCAGCAGGCCGCCCTGGAAAGTCGAGGCCAGCAGGCGGGTGTCGTTGTACACCACCACCGGCAGGATCGGCTGCAGGGTGCCCAGGCGCAGGGTGCTCTTGGACACCCGCAGCTTGCCGGTCAGGCCCAGCTCGCTGTAGTCGTCCACCGGTTCCTTGCTGTCGGGGCCGAACGGCAGCAGGCCGGTACCGCGCCGGTCGCGGCTGGAGTCGAGCTTGATGCCCAGTTGGCCCATGGCATCCACCCCGACGCCGACCGGGCCGTCGGTAAAGCCCGACTCGAAGCGAGCGGTAAAACCCTGGCCCCATTCCTCGGCCTTGTTCTGTGGCGCGTTGTCCTGGCGGAAGTCGCGGTTGATGTAGTGGTTGCGCAGCTCGACGCGCGCGTGGCTGTCGCCGATGAAGTCCGCCAGGGCCGGCAAGGGCAGGGCGAGTGTGGCCAGCCAGGCGGCCGAGGTGAGGCGTGTGCGGCTCATTGTTGTGGTCCCCGTCGTTCTTATTTTTATTTGTGGTCAGTGCTTGCTGGCGCCGGCGGCGCCGATACCGGTCATGGAGCGGATGAACTGCGCCAGGTAGCGGCCACGTTCGTCCTCGGCGCGTTGCGAGCTGTCGGTGACCGAGAAGGCCCAGGCGCCGAGGAACGCCAGCGACATGGAGAACAGCGCCGGGTTGCTGTAGGGGAACAGTGCGTGCTCGTTGTGCAGTACGTTGACCCACACCGCCGGGCCCAGCACCACCAGCACGATCGCCGAGACCAGCCCGGCCAGGCTGCCGCCCACCGCACCGCGGGTGGTCAGGCCTTTCCAGAACATCGACAGCAGCAGCACCGGGAAATTGACCGAGGCGGCCACCGCCAGTACCAGGCCGGAAAGGAACGCGATGTTCTGCGATTCGAACATCAGGCCCAGCAGCACCGCGAACAGGCCGATCACCAGGGTGGCGATACGCGACACGCGCATTTCCTGCTGCTCGCTGGCCTGGCCTTTGCGCATGACGCAGGCATACAGGTCGTGGGACACGGCCGAGGCACCGGACAATGCCAGGCCGGCAACCACGGCCAGGATGGTGGCGAAGGCCACTGCCGAGATGAAGCCGAGGAACAGGTTGCCGCCCACCGCCTGCGCCAGGTGCACCGCGACCATGTTGCCGCCGCCGATGATCGCGCCTGCGGCATCGCGGTAGGACGGTTCGGTGCCGACCATGACGATGGCGCCAAAGCCGATGACGATCAGCAGCAGGTAGAAGTAGCCGATGAAGCCGGTGGCGTAGAACACGCTCTTGCGCGCTTCCTTGGCGTCGCTGACGGTGAAGAAGCGCATCAGGATATGCGGCAGCCCGGCAGTGCCGAACATCATCCCCAGGCCCAGTGAAATCGCATCCACCGGATTGGACAGCAGCGCCCCCGGCGCCATGATCGCCTGGCCCTTGGCATGTACGGCCACGGCGCTGGCGAACATCGCCTCGGTGCTGAAACCGAAGTGCTTGAGCACCATGAAGGCCATGAAGCTGGTGCCCGACAGCAGCATCACTGCCTTGATGATCTGCACCCAGGTGGTGGCGAGCATGCCGCCGAAGGTCACGTACAGCACCATCAGCACGCCGACCAGCATCACTGCGTACAGGTAGCTGATGCCGAACAGCAGCTCGATCAGCTTGCCGGCGCCGACCATCTGCGCCACCAGGTACAGCAGCGCCACGGTCAGGGTGCCGAACGCCGAGGTGATGCGCACCGGGCCCTGGGCCAGGCGGTAGGAGACCACGTCGGCGAAGGTGTACTTGCCCAGGTTGCGCAGGCGCTCGGCGATCAGGAACAGGATGATCGGCCAGCCGGCCAGTACGCCCAGGGCGTAGAGCAGGCCGTCGTAGCCGTTCATGAACATCATCGCCGAGATGCCCAGGAAGGACGCGGCGCTGATCATGTCGCCGGCGATCGCCAGGCCGTTCTGCATGCCGCTGAGGCCACCGCCGGCGGTGTAGAAGTCACTGGCCGAGCGGGTGCGCAGCGCCGCCCAGCGGGTGACCAGCAGGGTGAAGCAGACGAACACCAGGAACATCGAGATGGCGGTCCAGTTCATCGTGCGCACTCCTGCTTGACCTTGTCGTTGAGTGGGTCGAGCACGGTGTTGGCGCGATGGGTGTAGATCCCGGTGAGGGCGAATGACAGCAGCACCATCAGCACCCCGACCAGCATGCCGACACTGGTCACCCCGCCGCTGAGGGACTGGCCGAGCACGCCAGGGGCGAAGGCCACCAGCAGGACGAAGCCGTAGTAGGCGGCGAGCATGGTCAAGGTCAGCGTGCCGTTGAGGCGGCGCTTGCGCTTGATCAACTGCTGGAAGTCGGGATGGTTGTTGATGCTCTCGAGGTGTTCGGGGGTCATGGCTGGCGTTCTCTCTGGTTGTTGTAATTGTTTTTTCAGGTCACGCGGGTGTTGCGGGTATCGGGGTTGGCTTCTTCGCGGGTAAACCCGCTCCCACAGGTTTGTCGGTGCCTTCAGGTTCAGCACTGATCTTTCGGTGCCTTCGGGGTCAGCACGAATCCTGTGGGAGCGGGTTTACCCGCCAAGCAGGCAACGCGGTGTCAAAGCTGGTCGAAATCGAGCACCACCTTGTCGCTCAAGGGGTAGGTCTGGCACGACAGCACGTAGCCGGCGGCCACTTCGTAGTCTTCCAGGGCATGGTTGCTGTCCATCTCCACCTCGCCCTCGATCACCTTGCACTTGCAGGTCGAGCACACCCCGGCCTTGCACGAGTAGGGCAGCTCGGCGCCGATGGCGTTGCCGGCATCGAGCACGCTGCGGGTGTTGCGCGGCAGGTCGAAGGCCAGGGCGCGGCCATCGCTGATCACCGTCACATGGCTGACCGCCGAATCCAGCTCACGCGCCGCCTCGCGGGCTTCGCGACGGGCTTCGCTGCCGGCGGCGGCGAACAGTTCGTAGTGGATGCGCGCGTTGTCCATGCCGTTGGCCCGCAGGCTGTCGCGCACGGTCTCGGTCATGGCCTGGGGGCCGCAGATGAACGCGGCGTCGAGCTGCTTCACATCCAGCCAGCGGGAGAACAGCTGGCCGCACTTGTCGGCGTCGATGCGGCCGTTGTACAGATCGACGTCCTGTTGCTCGCGGCTGAACACGAAGATCAGGTTGAGGCGGTCCAGGTATTGGTTCTTCAGGTCTTCCAGGCGGTCGCGGAACAGCGCGCTGTTGCTGGCGCGGTTGCCGTACAGCAGGGTGAAACGGCTGTGCGGCTCGCTGGCCAGCGTGGTGGCGACCAGCGAGAGGATCGGGGTGATGCCACTGCCGGCGGCGACGCCCAGGTAATGACCGTGGCGCGATGGGTCCAACGGCACGAAGAAGTTGCCCGATGGCGGCATCACCTCCAGTTGCTGGCCCGCCTTGAGCACTTCGTTGGCGAAAGCCGAGAAGCGCCCGCCGGGCACGCGCTTGACCGCCACGCGCAGCTCGCCATCCTGCACGGCGCTGCAGATTGAATAGGAGCGGCGCACTTCCTCGTCATCGAGATGGGTGCGCATGACCAGGTACTGGCCCTGGGTGAAACGGAACGCTTCCTGCAGATGTGCGGGCACGTCGAAGGCGATGGACACCGCGTCGCGGGTTTCCTGGCGCACTTGCTTGATGGTCAGGCTGTGAAACGGGCTCATGGCGTTCTCCACGGCTCAAAGGCATTTGAAATAGTCGAACGGCTCCAGGCACGCGCGGCAGCGGTA
This sequence comes from Pseudomonas sichuanensis, assembly GCF_024749065.1. NCBI lineage: Bacteria > Pseudomonadati > Pseudomonadota > Gammaproteobacteria > Pseudomonadales > Pseudomonadaceae > Pseudomonas > Pseudomonas sichuanensis. The sequence goes on from NZ_CP087185.1 coordinate 2,879,922, forward strand.
CAGCGCCTTGCAGGCGGTGGAGCCGAACTGGCTGAGCAGTTCGGTATGGGCGCTGCCGCACTGCGGGCAGCACACGTTGGGCGTGCTGCCGCGCAGGCTGGCGCTGCCCGCGGGTGGGGCGATGCCATAGGCGCGCAGGCGCTCACGGCCTTGCGCACTGATCCAGTCGGTGCTCCAGGCCGGCATCAGCCGGCGCTCAAGTGCGGGCTCGGCGAAGCCGGCCTGCTCCAGGGCCTGGCGGATGTCGCCCTCGATCACCTCGGTGGCCGGGCAGCCGGAGTAGGTCGGGGTGACCACCAGGTGCAGGTGGCCGGCGCGCCAGTCGAGGTCGCGCACGATCCCCAGGTCGACCACGCTGACCACCGGCACTTCCGGGTCCATCACCTCGGCCAGCACCGCCCAGGCATGGGCCAGGTCACCGTGCTGCTGGGCCCGGGCGCCGCGATCGCCGGCGATCAGCTCACCAGGTTGCATCGGGGTAGGCTCGCGGCAGGAATTGCATCTCGGCCAGCAGCAGGCCCAGGTGTTCGGTGTGCAGGCCCTTGCGCCCGTCCAGGTAGAAGTGGCTGGCGGCCTTGGGCAGCGGCAGGTCGACCGAGGCGAAGATGGTCGTGACGGTGTTCAGCCAGTGCTGGGCGATGTGTGTCGGGTCGGCGGCGATACCGGCCTGGGCCAGCTGGACTTCGCCATCGTTGGCGACGCTCAATTCGACCGTGAAGCGCCACAGTGCCGGTATGGCTTCGAGCATGCGTCGGCGGCTCTCTTCAGTGCCGCCACCCAGGCGTTGCACCCATTCGCCGGAGCGGCGCAGGTGATAGGTGACTTCTTTCAGGGCCTTGGCGGCGATGCCAGCGATGCGTTCATCGCTGGAGGCCGTCAGCCCTTCAAGGGTGGCGTGGTGCCAGGCGTCGTAAAGGAACTGCTTGAGCATAGTGACGGCGTAGTCGCCGTTGGGTTGCTCGACCAGCAGCAGGTTGCGATAGGCGCGCTCGTCGCGGCGGTACGCCAGGGCATCGGCATCGCGGCCGTCATCGGCTAGTTCAGCGGCGTAGTCCAGCCAGTTGCGCGCCTGGCCCACCAGGTCGAGGCCGACGTTCATCAGCGCCAGTTCTTCTTCCAGCGCCGGGGCCTTGCCGCACCACTCGCACAGGCGCTGGCCCTGGACCAGGGCGCTGTCGCCGAGCAGCAGCAGGTATTGGATGAGTGCTTGCTTGTGCATGGCGGGCCTCACATGTGTCCGACTTCGGCGGGCAGCTCGTAGAAGCTGGCGTGGCGGTAGACCTTGTCGTCCGCCGGGGCGAACAGCGGGTCTTTCTCGTCGGGCGAGGAGGCGGTGATCAGCGCCGAGGGCACCACCCACAGGCTCACGCCCTCGCTGCGGCGGGTGTACAGCTCGCGGGCGTTCTCGATGGCCATGGCGGCGTCGGCGGCATGCACGCTGCCGACGTGCTTGTGGTTCAGGCCGTGCTTGCTGCGCACGAATACTTCGTAGAGGGTCCAGTCAGACATGCTCGATCTCCGCATCGATGGCCGCTTCAGGCGGCGTTCTTGTTCTGTTGTTTGCGTGCGTAGGCCACGGCGGCCTCGCGTACCCAGGCGCCGTCTTCGATGGCCTTGCGGCGGGTGGCGACGCGTTCCTGGTTGCACGGGCCGTTGCCCTTGATCACTTCGTAGAACTCGTCCCACTGGATTTCACCGAAGTCGTAGTGACCGCGTTCGGCGTTCCACTTGAGTTCAGGGTCGGGGGCGGTGCAGCCAAGCAGCTCCAGCTGCGGCACGGTCTGGTCGATGAAGCGCTGGCGCAGTTCGTCGTTGGTCTGGCGCTTGATCTTCCAGGCCATCGACTGGGCGCTGTTGGGCGAGTGTTCGTCGCTGGGGCCGAACATCATCAGTGCCGGCCACCACAAGCGATTGATGGCGTCCTGGACCATGTCGCGCTGGGCCTGGGTGCCGTGGCGCATCATGGTCAGCAGCAGCTCGTAGCCCTGGCGCTGGTGGAAGCTCTCTTCCTTGCAGATGCGCACCATGGCGCGGGAGTAGGGGCCGTAGGAGGTGCGCTGCAGCACCACCTGGTTGACGATCGCGGCGCCGTCCACCAGCCAGCCCACCGCGCCCATGTCGGCCCAGCTGAGGGTGGGGTAGTTGAAGATGCTCGAGTATTTGGCCTTGCCGCTGTGCAGCTTGGCGATCTCTTCGTCGCGGTCGGCGCCGAGGGTTTCCATGGCGCTGTACAGGTACAGGCCGTGGCCGGCTTCGTCCTGGATCTTGGCCATCAACTGCAGCTTGCGCTTGAGCGACGGGGCGCGGGTGACCCAATTGCCCTCGGGGAGCATGCCGACGATCTCGGAGTGGGCGTGCTGGGAAATCTGGCGGATAAGGGTCTGGCGGTAGGCGTCGGGCATCCAGTTCTTGGCTTCGATCTTTATCTCGGCGTCGATCTTTTCCTGGAAGGCGCGCTCTTCAGGCGACATCTCTTCCAGCGACTTGAGGCGTTTGACGCCGGTTTCTACGAGCTGTGCGTACATGTTCGGGCTCCCGGTGGTGGGCGGCTTGGGGCGTGGGGTATTTATAAGCGATACAAAACACAACATCAAACAGTATTTGATGTATCAAATAAGATTTGTGTATCGCATTGGAATCAGATCGCGGGGCAAGCCCGCTCCCACGCCATGGATTGCCCCAAGAAGCTGGATGCCAATCCAAACCTGTGGGAGCGGGCTTGCCCCGCGATGGCGTTTTTATGGCGAAAAAAAGCCCCGGACCATGCCGGGGCTCTAGGGACAGCTGCCGAGTCAGCTGGCCAAACGCTTGTCGTACACGTGGCAAGCCTTGCCCTCGGAACGCTTCAGCGCCCCGCACGGCTGCAGGTGCACCTGGGTGCTGATGCCGATATAGGTCTTGATCTGTTTCGCCAGCTCACCCACCACCTGCTTGCGCTGACCTTCATCCAGGTACTGGCTGTCAGCGCGCAATTCCACATGCACCTCGACGCTGTCGAGGTTGCCGTTGCGATACAGATGAATCTCATACAGCTCTGAAAGCTGTTTTATTTTCAGCACCTGCTCTTCGATCTGCGTGGGGAACACGTTGACCCCGCGGATGATCAGCATGTCGTCGCTGCGCCCGGTGATCTTGCCGATGCGCCGCATCGGCCGGGCGGTGCCAGGCAGCAGGCGGGTGAGGTCGCGGGTGCGGTAGCGCACCATCGGCAGCGCCTCCTTGCTCAACGAGGTGAACACCAGCTCGCCGAGCTGGCCGTCCGGCAGCACGGCGCCGGTCACCGGGTCGATGATCTCGGGGTAGAAGTGGTCTTCCCAGATGGTCGGGCCGTCCTTGGTCTCGATGCACTCCATGGCAACGCCCGGGCCCATGATTTCCGACAGGCCATAGATGTCCAGGGCGTCGATGCCCAGGCGCTGCTCGATGGAGCGGCGCAGTTCATCGGTCCAGGGCTCGGCGCCGAAGATGCCCAGGCGCAGCTTGAGGTCGTCGGGGGCAATGCCCTGGCGCTCGATCTCGTCGGCCAGGTTGAGCATGTACGACGGCGTGACCATGATGATGTCGGGCTGGAAGTCGCGGATCAGCTGCACCTGCTTTTCGGTCTGGCCGCCAGACATGGGGATCACCGTGCAGCCCAGGCGCTCGGCGCCGTAGTGGGCGCCGAGGCCGCCGGTGAACAGGCCGTAGCCGTAGGAGACATGCACCTTGTCGCCTTTGCGCCCGCCGGCGGCGCGGATCGAGCGCGCCACCACGTTGGCCCAGGTGTCGATGTCGTTCTGGGTGTAGCCGACCACGGTCGGCTTGCCGGTGGTGCCGCTGGACGCATGCAGGCGCACCACCTGGTCCTGGGGCACGGCGAACATGCCGTAGGGGTAGTTGTCGCGCAGGTCGTTCTTGCCGGTGAAGGGGAACTTGGCCAGGTCGTCCAGTGTGTGCAGGTCGTCCGGGTGGGCGCCGCAGGCGTCGAAACGCTGGCGGTACAAAGGAACGTTCTGGTAGGCGTGCAGCAGGCTCCAACGCAGGCGCTCCAGCTGGTGCTGGCGCAGCGCGTCGAGGCTGGCGGTTTCCATCGGGTCGAGCAGGGCGCGTTCGGCTTTGGCGTAGTGGTTCATGGTTTCACTCGAATTGTTCTTGTCGTGGGCCGGGGCCCTGAGTGTCATGGGGGCAGCATACTGCCCGCGTTGCATTGCGTCTCTGGGCGGCTGATCAGAGGCGCTCGATTACCAGGGCGATGCCTTGGCCCACGCCGATGCACATGGTGCACAGGGCGTAGCGGCCACCGCTGTGTTCAAGCTGGTGCAGAGCGGTGGTGACCAGCCGCGCACCGCTCATGCCCAGCGGGTGGCCCAGGGCGATGGCGCCGCCATTGGGGTTGACCCGAGGGTCGTCGTCGGCCAGGCCCAGTTCGCGCAACACGGCCAGGCCCTGGGCGGCGAAGGCTTCGTTGAGTTCGATGACGTCCATGTCGGCCAGCGCCAGCCCGGTCAGCTCCAGCACCTTGCGGGTCGCCGGCACTGGCCCGATGCCCATGATGCGCGGTTCGACCCCGGCCACCGCCAGCCCCAGTACCCGGCCGCGGGCCTTGAGGTTGTGCCGGCGGGCGGCCTCGGGGCTGGCCAGCAGCAGCGCGCAGGCGCCGTCGTTGACCCCGGAGGCATTGCCGGCGGTGACGCTGCCGCCCTCGCGGAACGGCGTACCCAGGCGCGCCAGTTGCTCGAGGGTGGTGTCGCCACGGGGGTGTTCGTCGTGTTCGATGGATTTGGCCGGGCCTTTGCGCTGGGGGATCTCGACCGGCACGATCTCCTCGGCCAGGCGACCGCTGGCCTGGGCGGCGGCGGCCTTGTGCTGGCTGCGCAGGGCAAAGGCGTCCTGGTCTGCACGGCTGATGCCGAACTGCTCGGCAACGTTCTCGGCGGTCTCGGGCATCGAGTCGATGCCGTATTGCGCTTGCATCAGTTTGTTGACGAATCGCCAGCCGATGGTGGTGTCGTACAGCTCGGCGCTGCGGCCGAAGGCCTGCTCGGATTTGCCCATCACGAACGGCGCCCGCGACATCGACTCGACCCCGCCGGCCAGCATCAGCCCGGCTTCGCCGCAACGCAGGGCGCGGGCGGCATTGCCGATGGCGTCCAGGCCCGAGCCGCACAGGCGGTTGAGGGTGGTGCCGGGCACGCTGATCGGCAACCCGGCCAGCAGGCTGGCCATGCGCGCGACGTTGCGGTTGTCCTCGCCGGCCTGGTTGGCGCAGCCGAGGATCACATCGTCGACCTGGCTCCAGTCCAGTTCGGGGTGGCGCGCCATCAGTGCCTTGAGCGGTACCGCGGCTAGGTCATCGGGGCGCACGCTGGACAGGGCGCCGCCGTAGCGGCCAATGGGGGTGCGCACCGCATCGATGATCAATGCGTAGGGCTGGCGGGTGTCAGTCATGGGTGTTCTCCGGTGCCAGCACGCTGCCGCGCACCTTGTAGGATTTGCCGTGGAACAGGGCGATCAGCTCGCCATGCTGGTTTTCGATGCGCACGTCGTAGTTGCCGGTGCGGCCTTTGCGGCTCAGTTCGGTCACGCTGGCGACGAGCTGGTCGCCACGTTTGGCCGGCGCGATGTAGTCGATGCTGCAACCCAAGGCCACGGTGGCTTCGTCATGGCTGTTGCAGGCGAAGGCAAAGGCCGAGTCGGCAAGGGCAAACAGAAAGCCGCCATGGCAGGTGCCGTGGCCCTGGATCATGTCGGCGCGCACGGTCATGGCCAGGCGCGCACTGCCGGGGCCGGCGTCGAGCAGCTCGATGCCCAGGCCTTGGCTGGCCGCGTCGCGGGCGAACATGGCCTCGGCGCAGGCACGCGCCAGGGCTTGGGGGGACAGATCAGGCATGCAGGCGGCCTCCTTGGGCGTGGGTGCGGCGTAGCAGCAGAGAAGGGCGGTAGCGTTCCTCGCCGTAGCTGCGTTGCAGGTTGTCGAGCACGCGCATGGTGTAGCCGACACCGAGGCTGTCGGCCCAGGCCAGCGGGCCACGGGGGTAATTGACCCCGGCGCGCATGGCCAGGTCGATGTCTTGCGGCGTGCCAACCCCTTGCAGCACGGCGTCGGCCGCTTCGTTGGCGAGCATGGCGACGGTGCGCAGCACCACCAGGCCGGGCAGGTCGGCAACGGCGCTGACCTCGAGCCCGGCGCTGCGCAGCAAGGCGATCGCCTGGTCGCGAGCCTCGGCGGTGCAGTTGGCGGCGTGACTGATGGCAAGGCGTGTAGCGCTGGCATAGTCCTGGGCCAGATCGAGCAGGACCAGGTTGCTCAGGCCGTCCTCGCGGGCACGCTGACTGGCCAGGCGACCGTCGGAAAGCGCCAGGGTGGCGTCGCCGACCCGCAGCAAGCCTGCGCCTGCGCGTTCGGTCACGCTGATACCTGCGCCGCGCAAGCGCTCCACCAGGGTGCGCAGCACGCCAAGGTCGCCCTCTGCCACGCAGCAATCCACATTCGCCTGGCTGGCCAGGGTGAGCGGTTGCGGCCTTTGGGCGCCCTCGGCATAGCTATAGAAGCCCTGCCCGGACTTGCGCCCCAGGCGCCCGGCATCCACCAGCGCCTTCTGCACCAGCGACGGCTGGAAGCGCAAGTCGCCATAGAAGGCCTCGAACACTGAGCAGGTCACGGCGTAGTTGACGTCATGCCCGATCAGGTCGGTGAGCTCGAAAGCGCCCATGCGAAAACCGCCGGCCTCGCGCAGCAGGGCGTCGAGGGTGGTGCAGTCGGCGGCGCCCTCCTGCAGCAGGCGCAGGCTTTCGGCATAGAAAGGGCGTGCCACGCGGTTGACGATGAAGCCCGGCGTAGATTGCGCGTGCACCGGCTCCTTGCCCCAGGCTTTGGCCGTTTCATACAAGGTGGCGGCAACGGCGGGATCGCTGGCCAGGCCTGAGACAATTTCCACCAGGGCCATCAACGGCGCCGGGTTGAAGAAGTGCATGCCGATCACTTGCTGTGGGCGCTTCAGGCCGGCGGCCAGGCTGGTGATCGACAGCGACGAGGTGTTGCTGGCGAGGATGCAGTCCTCGCCACACACGGCTTCGAGCTGGTGCAGCAGGCCTTGTTTGATCGACAGGTGCTCGACGATGGCTTCGATGACCAGGTGCGCGGGTGCGAGCGCATCGAGGGTTTCCACAGGCTGCAGGCGGGCGCTGATGGCTGCGCGCTCGGCGGCTGGCAGCTTGCCTTTTTCCACCAGGCGGCCGAGCTGCCGGTCGATGCCCTCAACGGCTTTCGCGGCTGCGCCTGGGCGGTTGTCGTAGAGGCGAACCGGGTGGCCGGCCTGGGCGGCTACCTGGGCAATCCCGGCGCCCATGGCACCGGCACCAATGACTGCCACCAGCGTGTTGCGGTCGAGTGCAGCCATGATCAACGCCCCTTGAACGCGGGGGCGCGCTTGTTCATGAAGGCGCTGACGCCTTCGCGGTAGTCCTCGCTGCGCCCGGCCAGGCGCTGCAGGTCGCGCTCCAGCTCCAGCTGCTGGTCAAAACGGTTGTCGTAGCTCTGGTTCAGTGCGCGCTTGATCAGGGCCAGGCCGTAGGTGGGCTGGGTCGCCAGCTGGCGGGCCAGGGTCAGGGCCTCGTCACGCAGGGCGGCATCGTCGACCACCCGATAGATCAGCCCCCACTGTTCGGCCTGTTCGGCGCTCAGGCGCTCGCCGAGCAATGCCAACGCCTTGGCCCGGGCCATGCCGACCAGGCGCGGCAGCAGCCAGGTGCCGCCGGAGTCGGGAACCAGGCCGATCTTGCAGAACGCCTGGATGAAGCTGGCCGAACGCGCTGCCAGCACCAGGTCGCAGGCCAGCGGCAGGTTGGCGCCGGCGCCGGCGGCCACGCCATTGACGGCACAGATCACCGGCAGCGGCAGGTCGCGCAGGCTGCGCACCAGGGGGTTGTAGAACTTTTCGATGGATTCGCCCAGGTCGGGCATCTCGGCGCCGGGGGCGACATTGCGATCGGACAGGTCCTGGCCTGCGCAGAAGCCGCGGCCTTCTCCGGTCAGCAGCAGTACCCGGGCGTGTTCGCTCTGGCGCACTTGCTTGAGGGCTTCGCGCACTTCCAGGTGCATGGCGCTGTTGAAGCTGTTCAGTTGCTCGGGCCGGTTGAGGCTGAGCAGGGCGACGCCGTCGTCGTCGATGGAAAACAGGATGTGCTGGAAAGGCATGCTGGAAGCGCTCCGTCGGTGGAGGGGAGGGGTCACTGGCCGAGGAAGCGGGCCGGGCGTTTTTCCTGGAAGGCGCGGATGCCTTCATTGCGGTCGGCAGTGCCGGCCAGCAGGGTGAAAGCGTGGCGCTCGAAGCGCAGGCCGGTGGCCAGGTCGGTGTCCTGGGCCTTGAGCAGCGCCTCCTTGGCCAGGCGCACGGCCAGCGGCGCCTTGGCGGCGATGGCGCGGGCCACCTGCAGGGCGCGCTCGACCGTCAGTTCAGGCTCGGTGACTTCGCTGACCAGGCCGGCCTGCAAGGCGTGGCGGGCGTCGATGGCCTCGCCGCTGAGCACCATCTGCATGGCCAGCGGCTTGCCCACTGCGCGCAGCAGGCGCTGGGTACCGCCGGCGCCGGGGATGATGCCGAGGTTGATTTCGGGTTGGCCGAAGCGTGCATCGCTGCCGGCAATGACGATATCGGCGCACATCACCAGTTCGCAGCCGCCACCCAGGGCGTAGCCGTTGACGGCGGCGATCAGTGGTTTGGAGAAGGCGGCGATGCGTTGCCAGTGGGATACGCGGGGGTCGTTGAGGATACCGACCAGGTCACGCTCGGCCATTTCGTTGACATCGGCGCCGGCGGCGAAGGCCTTGCGGCTGCCGGTGACGATCACGGCGCGGGTGTGTTCGTCGCGTTCTGCGGCGTCGAGTTCGGCGGCTAGCTCGGCCAGCAGCTCGGTGTTCAAGGCGTTGAGGGCTTGTGGGCGGTGCAGCGTGATCAGACGGACGCCGTCCGCTGGGGGCTGCACAAGGAGGTTGCTTGGCATGGTGGTACCTCAGGCTGCACGTTCGGCGCCAGCTTGAGCTGGCTTTTTCTTGGAGTTGTTGGCGGTGCTGGGGCAAGTATAGATTCAAAGCGATACCGTAATGCAACATATAAATTGAATGTATGTATCTAATTATGTTCTTGGCCTCGCTCGCTCGGTGCATCGCCGACAAGCCGGCCCTCACAGAGAATAGAGCCTGAAAGCTGGTGATTAGGCCTTTTGGAAGCTGCTTTGCCGGCAATGAATCGCAGCCATCAAAGCGATACACGCCTGGATGAATTGACTGAACCAATTGAAGTGATACAAGATCAGCTTGCCATCCGAATCACATTGAGAAACAACCTATGCCCAGCTACCGCCTCGACGGCCTGACCCCTGTGGTTCATCCCAGTGCTTATGTCCATCCCAGCGCAGTCCTTATCGGTGACGTGATCATCGGCCCCGATTGCTATGTCGGCCCGCTGGCCTCATTGCGCGGCGATTTCGGGCGTATCGTCCTGGAGCATGGCGCCAATCTGCAGGACACCTGCGTGATGCATGGCTTCCCCGGGGGCGACACGGTGGTGGAGCGCAATGGCCACGTCGGCCACGGCGCGGTGTTGCACGGTTGCCGGGTGGGCGAGGATGCCTTGGTGGGGATGAATGCGGTGGTGATGGATGGGGCGCATATCGCGCCGCGCTGCATCGTCGCCGCCACGGCCTTCGTCAAGGCCGGCTTCCAGTGCCCGGAGCAGAGCCTGGTGGTGGGGGCGCCGGCTGAGGTCAAGCGCTCGCTCAGCGACCAGGAGCTGGCCTGGAAGCAACGCGGCACTGCCCAGTACCACGCCCTGACCCGACGCTGCATGGCCTCGATGGTGGAGTGCCCGCCATTGAGCGAAGCAGAGGCGCAGCGCCCGCGCATGGGTGATTCAGGTTTCCGGCCCAAGGCCGAGGGCGGCGCATGAACCTTGCACGGCCACGGCAGGCAGGTATAGTCGAGGCTTTAGCCGCGCCGCGTCCCCTCATGAGCAGCCTTGCCCCCCTGAATCACCTGATCACCCGCTTCCAGGAGCAGACGCCGATTCGCGCCAGCTCGCTGATCATTACGCTTTATGGCGATGCCATCGAACCCCATGGCGGCACGGTCTGGCTGGGTAGCCTGATCAACCTGCTGGAGCCGATGGGCATCAATGAGCGGCTGATCCGTACCTCGATCTTTCGCCTGACCAAGGAAGGCTGGCTGACCGCCGAGAAGGTGGGTCGGCGCAGCTACTACAGCCTGACCGGCACCGGCCGTCGGCGATTCGAGAAAGCCTTCAAGCGTGTCTACAGCGCCAACTTGCCGGCCTGGAACGGCGCGTGGACGCTGGTGCTGCTGTCGCAGCTCGATGCCGCCAAGCGCAAAGCCGTGCGTGAAGAGCTGGAGTGGCAAGGTTTCGGCGCCATGGGCCCGAACCTGCTGGGCTGCCCACGCAGCGACCGTGCCGACCTTGCGGCGACACTGCGTGAGCTGGACGCCGAGGATGACAGCATCGTGTTCGAGACCCATGCCCAGGAAGTGCTGGCCTCCAAGGCCCTGCGCGCCCAGGTGCGCGAGAGCTGGAACATCGATGAACTCGGGCAGCATTACAGCGAGTTCATTCGCTTGTTCCGCCCCTTGTGGCAGGCGATGAAAGAGCTGGAGGCGCCCGATGCCGCAGACTGCTTCCTGGCCCGCACCTTGCTCATCCACGAGTACCGCCGCCTGCTGCTGCGCGATCCGCAACTGCCGGATGAGTTGCTGCCGGGCGACTGGGAAGGCCGAGCGGCTCGGCAACTGTGCCGCAACCTGTATCGGCTGGTGCAGGGCAGGGCAGAGGAATACCTTGCCACTGCGCTGGAGACCGCGGACGGGCCGCTGCCGGATGCCAACAGCAGCTATTACAAAAGGTTCGGTGGGTTGAGCTGACTAGAACAGCCGAATCCCTGCGGAAACCTCGACGGCTTTGCTGATGTTGTAGCCGACAACGCGCCATTGATCAGCTTCTTCGCTGAGCAGCACGGCCTCGGTGACGGTCATGTTTGCAAAGGTTGATTGGGTCTGGACGGCCGCGTAATGACCAGGCGGCGCATCCGGCAGTTGTTTGGTGAACGCCACCTGGTATTGATTACGCTGCTGCAGCTCGCCAAGCCCCATGCGTAATCCGCTGATGCCTTTGACCCAGTTTGGCTCGGTCGTAGCTGCCTTGAGGACTGAGCCTGCCGACGTCCAGGTCATGTCGGCTCTTCCCGCGTCCAGCAACAGCAGGAACTCGTTCGCCGTATCCGCTATCTGTTTCTGCTGTTGCGCAGAGCCAGGCTGGGAGAGCACTACCGCCGACGTATTCGTCGCGGGAGCGTTTGTATTGATGGAGACATCACAGCCTGCGAGCAACAGCAAACCGACCAGTAAAACACCATGCTTCATGCAAAAACCTCGAGAGTAGAGGGGGTCAGCGGGCTATTAAACCGAAAAGCGGGCGCGTTGGACACCCGCAAGGCCATACACAGCACATTGCTCAAAAGGTCTCAAGTCTGTCGAATTATGACTTGGACGATCTTGGTAGGGGCGCAATAGGATTGCCGCCATCGGAGTTCATAACCAACTCCCCTAATCAGGAAAATCCAGATGAACCTCAAATCCCTTATCGCCAATCCACTGGGCTTCGGCACCGCACCCCTGGGCAACATGTTCCGCAATGTGCCAGAGGCCGAGGTGCAAGCCACTGTCGACGCCGCCTGGAACAACGGTGTGCGCTACTTCGACACCGCGCCGTTCTACGGTGCCGGCCTCTCCGAATCGCGTCTGGGCAACGCCCTGGTCGGTCGTCCGCGTGACGAATACGTGCTCAGCACCAAGGTCGGCCGGATCATCCTCGACGAACTGGAAGACCCTACCAGCCTTGAGCTGGGCGAGAAGAGCGGCTTGTTCGAACACGGCAACCGCAACCGCATCGTCAACGACTACAGCGCCGACGCCACCTTGCGCTCCATCGAGGACAGCCTGCGTCGCCTGAAGACCGACCGCCTGGACATCGTCTGGATCCACGACATCGCCCAGGACTTCTATGGTGACGAGTGGCTGGAGCGTTTCGAAACCGCACGCAAAGGGGCTTTCCGAGTCCTCACCCGCCTGCGTGAAGAAGGCGTGATCAAGGCGTGGGGCCTGGGTGTGAACCGGGTCGAGCCGATCGAGCTGACCCTCGACCTGGACGAGCCGCGTCCAGACGGCTTCCTGCTCGCCGGTCGTTACTCGCTGCTGGATCACGATCGCGCCCTGCAACGTGTCATGCCGCAAGCCGTGGAGCAGGGCGTTGGCATCGTCGTCGGCGGGCCATACAGCTCTGGCGTCACTGCCGGTGGCGAGCACTTCGAATACCAGAAGGCCACCCAGGCGGTGCTGGAGAAGCTCGAACGCATTCGTGCGGTCGCCCGTGCCCACGGTGTCGACGTCAAGGCCGCCGCCCTGCAATTCGCCCTGGCCCACCCGGCCGTGGTCGCGGCAATCCCGGGTTCGACCCGTCCGCTGCACGCCAACGAAGACCATACAGCCTTGAGCGCTGTAATCCCCAGCGCGTTCTGGAATGACCTGCGTCAACAAGGCCTGATCAACGCCCTGGCGCCTGTTCCAACCGTTTGAACTGACTTTGCGGGGCCGCGTCGCGGCCCTGTCCTTAACGCATCATCGGGGTTGAACCCCAGGAGAAACATCATGGCTACTGCACAATCGTCCATCGACCTTGACATCAATGCCGACCGTGTCTGGCAACTGATTGGCGGCTTCGACGCACTGCCCGACTGGCTGCCGTTCATTCCGCAAAGCGCCCTGAGCGAAGGCGGTCGCGTGCGCACGCTCAAGAGCATCGACGGCGACACCATCATCGAGCGTCTGCTGGACTTCAACGAAGCCGGGCGCAGCTACAGCTACACCATCCTTCAAGGCCCGGCACCGGTTCGCGACTACCAGTCGACCCTGCGCGTGGTCTCGGCAGGCCAGGGGGCCCGCGTGGAATGGTCCGGCTCGTTCGTGCCGGTCGGTATCAGCGATGCCGAAGCGAGCGCGATGTTCGCCACTATCTACCAGGATGGCCTGGCTGCACTGAAGCAAGCACTGAAAGGTTGATGGTTGTTGGGGCCGCAAGGCGGCCCCAAGCCTGAGCAGCCCGCCCCGAGCCGTGTTTCCACGACCTTACTCATTTTCGAAGACTCATATGCTGGACTTCAGGCAACTCCGTTATTTCGTCGCCGTGGCTGAGTTGGAGCACGTGGGCAAGGCGGCGGAGCAACTGCACATCTCCCAGTCGCCGCTCAGTCGGCAGATTGCCCAGCTTGAGGAGCGCCTGGGGCTGCAGCTGTTCGAACGCAGCCAGCAACGGCTGCGCATCACCTCCGACGGTCGCACCTTCCTGTACGAGGCCAAGGCCCTGCTCAAACACGCCGAACGCCTGGAGTCACTCGGCCGCCGATTGGGCCGGGGCGAGACGGGCGGGCTGTGCATCGGCTACGTCAGCCACGCCATCCATGCCGGGGTATTGCCCAAGGCGTTGCGCCAGGTGCGTGAGGAACGGCCGGGCATCCATATCGCCCTGTACAACCTGACGGCCCAAGAGCAATTCGAGGGGTTGCGCCAGCGTAGCCTCGATATCGCACTGGTGTGCGAGCCGATACCGGCGGGGGATCTGGACCTGCTGGCAATACCGGTATTCCAGGACCCGCTCTATCTCGCGCTACCTATTGGGCATCCACTGGCAGACAAGGCGCAGATCGACCCAGCCGATCTTCATGAGCAGGACTGGATCATGGTCGACGGGCACGCGACCCCCAACCGTCGCGAGCGCTTCATGGCCCGTTGCGTGGAAGCAGGCTTTACCCCGCAGATCCGGCTGGAGGCCGCCGAACCGCTGAGTGCGCTGGGGCTGGTGTCCGCAGGCTTAGGCTTGGCGCTGATACAGCAGAGCATCGGCGGTGGCAGCACCCCTGAGGTGGTGCTGCGCGAGTTGCCGTGGTTACAGCAAAGCATCGGCCTCTGGGCAGCCTGGCACCGAGTTGACCTGCGACCGATAGTAGGCGAGTTTCGTCAGATCGTATTGGCTGGCGCAGAGTACTGAGGACCCTATGATTCCCTCCCTGGACAGTATTTTCGCCCGACTGCGTTTGCGTCAGTTGCGCCTGCTTATCGAGCTGGATCGCTGCGGCTCGCTGCACAAGGCCGCCGAGGCCATGGCCATCTCCCAACCTGGCGCGACCAAGGCCTTGCGTGAGGTCGAGGAGATCCTCGGCGTGCCGTTGTTCGTGCGCCAGCCCAGCGGCCTGATGGCCAACGACGCCGGGCGCTGCATGGTGCGCTATGCGCGGTTGATCCACAGCGATCTGGGGCATTTGCGCGACGAGATGCTGGGTATCGTGCAGGGGCAGGGCGGGCACCTGGCGGTGGGCAGCATCATGGGGGCCATGCCGATGCTGGTGGGGGCGCTGGGGCGGTTGCGGCGCAAGCAGGCGCAGTTGTCGGTGGAAATTGCCGAGAACACCAGCGCCAACCTGCTCGAACAACTGGACGAAGGGCGCCTGGACCTGGCGATCTGCCGTCCCGGTGTTGGGCGTAATACGTCCGACTACGTGTTCATGGAGTTGGCGCAGGAGCCGCTGGCGGTGGTGGCCCACCCGCAGCACCCGTTGGCCAGTGCGCAGGCCCTGGAAATCGGCGACCTGAGCCACTACCGGTGGATCGTCTACCCGGCCAACATGCCCATGCGCCAGGCCCTGGAGCGCGAGTTGAACGAGGCTGGCGTGGAAGTGCCGCGCTATCCGCTGGAGACTTCGTCCACCTTCGCAACTTTCATGTTGCTGGAGGAAGACCCGAGCCTGGTGGCGGTGATTCCCAGCGCGGTGGCGGCCTTTGCCGAGCAGCGTGGCCTGCTGGTGTCGCTTGCGGTGCGCTTGCGGGCGTTGAGCGAGCCGTTCGGGGTGGTACACCGGGTGGGCTCGCCACTGTCCCATGCGGCGCAACTGCTGGTCGAAGAGTTGCTCGCGCCCTGAGTGCAGAGGGGCCGCAAAGCGGCCCCAGGCACCGTCAGAACTGCCGCTCGCGGTAGTCGATCAGGCTCGAGAACAGGGCAATCAGCAGCGCCGCGACCACGAAGAAGATCAAGGCGAAGAAGTACTCGCCGGTGAACTGCACGATCAGGCCGATGATGATCGGCACCAGCACGCCCGCCATGTTGCCGCAGAAGTTCATGGTCCCGCCCAGCACGCCGGTGCGCGACGGGCCGCCGATGATCGCCGGCAGGCACCAGTACATGCCGCACCAACGAATGAAGAACATCGCCACGCACAGCAGGGTGATCACCGGGCCGGTGCTGGCGACGAAGGCCGCCGCGAGGATGCACGCCGCCGCGACCAGTGCCGAGCCACTGAACATCGAGCGCATCACCAGGTTCGGCGAGGCGCCGCTGCCGCGCCACTTGTCACCGATCCAGCCGCCGACCAGCTCGCCGATGAAACCGCACATGAAGATCAGGAAGGTCGCCCCGCCCATGGCCGAGATATCCAGGCCGTGGGCCTTGTGCAGGTAGCTGGGCATCCAGGTCAGCAGGCCGTAGAACACCGCGAGGATGCAGCTGTAGCCGGCGAACATGGCAAAGATCGAGCGGTCCTTGAGCAGCACGCGCAGGGGAATGCCGGCCTTGGCCGCGGCATGGGCGCTGGCGTTGCCTTCGGTGATGTGGCGCAGTTCGGCTTCGTTGACGCCCGGGTGCTCGCTGGGGTGGTTGCGGATGTATTTCCAGGCCAGGATGCCGGCCAGGATGGTGCCCACCCCGGCGACCACGAAGGCCAGGCGCCAGGAGCCGAGCCAGGCGATCAGCCCGGAGATGAGAATCGCGCCCAGGGCGCTGCCCAGCGGAGCACCGCCATCGACCAGCACCGCGCCGCGGCCGCGCTCGTTCGGGGTGAGCCAGGAGCCGTTGAGCTTGGCGCCTGCGGGCATGATCGGCGATTCGGCCACACCCAGGCCGATACGCGTGAACAGCAGCACCAGCCAGTGATGCGAGACCGCGCCCAAGGCCTGGAAGGCGCCCCAGGCGATGGTCGCGGCGCCGATGATGCCGCGGGTGTGGAAGCGGTCCAGCAACAGGCCGCCAGGGATCTGCATCAGTGCATACGACCAGAAGAACGCGCTGAGCATCAGCCCCTCCATGGCCGGTGTCAGGTTGAACTCCGGCGCGATCAACGGCAGGGCCACCGACAGCGAGGCGCGGTCGATGTAGTTGATCGCGGTGAGCAGCAACAGGATCAGGAAGATGCGCCAGCGCACCGTGGTCATGGGAGCGTTGGCGTCCAGCGCCAGGGCAGCCGGGGAGGAGGTCGTCTTCATCGCAGTGCTCATTCTTGTGATTATCGGGAGGCACGTCCTGCGCACCCTGTGCGCAGGCCGTGTGCGCCCCGATTGTTGGAGCCGCTGGCAAGCCCTGGGTAATGAAAAGAGCTGATCCAGGGATAACGCCTGCTTATCGATAAGCGTTGGTTATCCCTGGATCAGCTCTTTTCATTATCTGGCGCGTTTGCATCGCCCCTAGATTGCCCAGGCACGGCTCGCCGCCACTCACGGCGGGTTCAACAAGAACAACGCGGCTCCACGTGCCTGAGGATCTTTCATGAGCAACTTCCAGTTCCATTTCCCCACCATCACCCAGTGCGGCGAAGGCTTGGCCAACCAGGCCGGCGCGCTGCTTAAACCCCATGTGCAGGGCGCCTTGCTGGTGGTGACCGACCAGGGCCTGATCGACGCTGGCATCCTGGGCGGTTTCTTCGCCTCCCTGGAGCAGGCCGGCATCGACTACCACCTGTTCTCGGCGGTGCAGGCCAACCCCAGCACCGACGTCCTCGACGCTGCCGTGCGCCTGTTGCGTGAGCATGATTGCAAGGCGGTGATCGGCGTGGGTGGCGGCAGCAGCATCGATACCGCCAAGGGCGTGGCGGCGATGGCCACCAACCCGGGCAGCATCCTCGACTACGAAGGCTACGACCGACTGGTCAACCCGCCGCTGCCGATCTTCGCCATCCCGACCACCGCTGGCACCGGCAGCGAGTGCACCGCCTCGACGGTATTCACCAACAAGCAGACGTTGTTCAAGACCGTGATCATCAGCCCGCGGCTGTTCCCGCGCCTGGCCATCCTGGACCCTGCACTGACGCTGAACCTGCCGGCTTCGATCACCGCCGCCACCGGCATGGACGCATTGACCCATGCCATCGAGTCCTACGTATCGCGCCAGGCCAACCCGATCAGCCAGGCCATGGCCTTGCAGGCGATCCGCATGATCGCGGGCAGCCTGGAGAAGTGCTACTTCGTCGGCACCGACATGGCCGCCCGGGAGCAGATGCTGCTGGGTTCGTTCCTGGCTGGCGTGGCGTTCTCCCAGTCCAAACTGGGCAACGTGCACGCCATCTCCCACACCTTTGGTGGCGTGTTCAACATCCCCCACGGTATCGCCAACGCGGCGCTGCTGCCCTATGTGATCAAGTTCAACCTGCCGGCCTGCCCGGAACGATTCCGTGATATCGCCATCGCCATGGGCGCCGACATCACCGGCCTGAGCCTGGAGCAGGCTGCGGCCTGCACGGTGGAGCGCGTGGTGGCACTGAACCGTGCCATCGGCATCCCCGCGACCATCCGTGAGCTGGGCGTGGACCTGGAGTTCCTGGCGCAGATGGTCAGCGACTCCATGCGCAGCGGCAATGTGCGGGTCAACCCGCGCCTGACCACGGCCCGCGATGTCGAGCAACTGATCACCGACGCCTACCACGGCAACCTCTGAACCCCATTACCTAACGCCTGCCCAGGAGTCCCTATCCATGTTCTATGAAATGCGTACCTACACCCTGCACATCGGCAAGATGAAGGAGTACCTGGAACACTTCGAGAAAGAAGGTTTGCCGGTGATCTCGCGCTACGCGACGCTGGTTGGCTGGTGGTACACCGAGATCGGTGAGCTCAACCAGGTGGTGCACATCTGGGCCTATGAAAGCCTGGATGACCGCATCCGTCGCCGCGCCGCGCTCTACGAGGACCGCGACTGGCTCGAGCGCTTCATCCCCAAGGCCTTCCCCATGCTGATCCGCATGGAGTCCAAACTGCTGATGCCGGCGGCGTTCTCGCCGATCAAGTGATCCTGTTTTTCTTGCGAGCGAATTTTCCATGTCCGACGGATACAACTACATCGGCGGGCGCCGCAGCGGCCTGGGCGCGGTGTTGCTGAGCAGCATCGATGCCCACAGCGGCGAGCGCCTGCCCGGGTTCTTCTACCAGGCCACTGACACGGAAGTGGATGCCGCAGCACAGGCGGCGGCCACGGCTTACCCGGTTTACCGCGCCCTGGCGCCGGAGCACCGGGCGTGCTTCCTGGAGGCCATCGCCGACGAGCTGGACGCCCTGGGGGGCGACTTTATCGCCTTGGTCGGGTGCGAGACCGCCTTGCCGGCACCGCGTATCAATGGTGAGCGCGGGCGCACCAGCGGGCAGTTGCGCTTGTTCGCCCAGGTGCTGCGCAGGGGCGATTACCTGGGTGCGCGTATCGACCGCGCCTTGCCCCAGCGCCAGCCGCTGCCGCGCCCGGACCTGCGTCAGTGCCGCCTGGGCGTAGGCCCGGTGGCGGTGTTCGGGGCCAGTAATTTCCCGCTGGCGTTCTCCACCGCCGGCGGCGATACCGCCGCCGCGTTGGCCGCGGGTTGCCCGGTGGTGGTCAAGGCCCACAGCGGCCACATGGCCACGGCCCAGCAGGTGGCCGATGCCATCGAGCGCGCGGCCCGTCGTACGCAGATGCCGGCGGGTGTGTTCAACATGATCTTCGGCAGTGGCGTGGGCGAGCGCCTGGTGCGCCATCCGGCGATCCAGGCAGTGGGTTTTACCGGCTCGCTCAAGGGCGGCCGGGCCTTGTGTGACCTGGCGGCGGCGCGGCCCCAGCCGATCCCGGTGTTTGCCGAAATGAGCAGCATCAACCCGGTGCTGGTGCTGCCCGAGGCGCTGCGTCGGCGGGGTGAGGCCATCGCCCGCGAGCTGAGCGCGTCGGTCGTGCAAGGGGCAGGGCAGTTCTGCACCAACCCTGGCCTTGTGATTGGCCTGCGCTCCCCCGAATTCAGCGCGTTCGTCGAGGCCTTGCGCCTGCAATTGGACGACCAGCCGGCGCAGACCATGCTCAACCCCGGCACCCTGGCCAGCTACGCGGCAGGCTTGCGCGCCCTGGCAGCGCACCCGCAGGTTCAGCGCTTGAGTGCCACCAGTCATGACGGCCCTCAGGCCTGCGCGCAATTATTCAAGGCCGATGTGCAGTTGTTGCTGGAAGGTGACGAGCTGTTGCAGGAGGAGGTGTTCGGCCCGGCCACTGTAGTGGTGGAAGCAGCTGACCGTGAGGAACTGCACCGGGCCTTGGCCGGGCTGCGGGGGCAACTGACCGCTACCTTGATTGCTGAACCGGCCGAACTGCTCGAAGCCGGCGACCTGCTGGCACGGCTGGAGGAGAAGGTCGGACGGGTGCTGGTCAACGGTTACCCGACTGGGGTCGAGGTCAGTGATGCCATGGTTCATGGCGGCCCGTACCCGGCCACATCGGATGCCCGCGGCACCTCGGTGGGTACTCTGGCCATCGACCGCTTCCTGCGGCCGGTGTGCTACCAGAACTTGCCCGACGCACTGCTGCCCGATGCATTGAAGAATGCCAACCCATTGGGTATCAACCGCCTGGTGGATGGGGTGTTCAGCCGCGAGCTGTTGTAGCACCATCGGGGCAATTTCACTGGCCCTGTCCTTGTGACAGGGCCAGTGACCTATGCGCGATTCATTCACTAAGGAGCCGATCATGGATCTAGGTATCAAAGGCCGCTGGGCGATCGTCTGCGCCGCCAGCCAAGGGCTGGGCAAGGGCTGCGCCGAGGCCCTGGCGGGCGAAGGCGTCAACCTGGTGATCAATGCGCGTACCGCCACTACCCTGGAGCAGACGGCTGCCGAGTTGCGTAGCCGCTTCCCGGCAATCGAGGTGGGCACGGTCGTCGGTGACGTGGCCGAGCCTGCGGTCCGCCAGGCGCTGCTCAGTGCCTGCCCGCAGGTCGATATCCTGGTCAACAATGCAGGCGGCCCGCCGCCGGGGGATTTCCGTGACTGGGGCCGGGATGACTGGCTCAAGGCGCTGGACGCCAATATGCTCACGCCCATCGAACTGATCAAGGCCGTGGTGGATGGCATGGCAGAGCGTGGCTTTGGCCGGGTGGTGAACATCACCTCCGGCGCGGTCAAGGCGCCGATCGACATCCTGGGCCTGTCCAATGGCGCACGTAGCGGCCTGACCGGCTTCATCGCCGGGCTTGCCCGCCAGCAGCGCCTGGCCGGGCGCAATGTGACCTTGAACAACTTGTTGCCAGGCGCATTCGACACGGCACGCCTGCACAAGACCCTGCAGGCTGCGAGCCAGGCCAGCGGTGACCTGCAGGCGACGATTCAGGCACGCCGCCAGGCAATACCGGCGGCGCGGTTCGGCAATGCCGAAGAGTTTGGGGCGTATTGTGCGTTCCTCTGCAGTGCCCATGGGGGCTATATCACCGGGCAGAACCTGCTGATCGATGGCGGGGCCTATCCAGGGACCTTCTGAGCAACAGCATCCGGGTGCGCGGCAAGCGATCAATCCAGCCGCGTCACCCACTTGCCGGACGCGCTGCCGTCCTTGAGCTGGCGCAACGCCTGCGGCAGCGCTTCGAAGGCAAAGTCCCGGCGCTCCGGCGCCAGTAGCCGACCCTCGGCGACCATTTGCAGCAAACGCTCCCCCGCGACCTTCAACGCCTGACGATCGAGCAACCGGCCATGGGCATGGATGCTGTTGAGGGCTACTTCATGCAGTGAGATTGCTGTGCTGAAGGCGGCCAGCGGCGCGGTCTCCTGGCGGTCCTGGATGCACACCAGGTGGCCGTTGTAACCCAACAGGTGGGCCAGGCTTGCGGCATGCACACCGCTGACGGTGTCGAACAGCGCGTGCAGCGGGCGCTCGCCGAGGGCAGCCTGCAAGCGTGCCTGCCAGTCGCCGGCGCGATAGTCGAATACCTCGATCACGCCAATTTGCTTGAGGCGGGCATGATGTTTTTCGCCAGCAGTGGCCCACACCCGCAGACCGCGCTGGACGGCGAGCTGGGCGAGGTAGAAGCCCACTGCGCCGCCCGCACCGACCACCAGTACGTCGCCGGATGCACCGTTGGCGACCTTGGCCAGCGCTTGCCAGGCGGTAAGCGCGGGGCAAGGCACCGCGGCAGCGGCGCTGGCTTCGAGGTTGCCCGGGACCTGCATCACCAGATCGGCGTCGAGCAGGCAGTACTCGGCGAAGCTGCCATCGCGGGACAGCGACTGGTGATAGGCGAGGCGTGTCCCCAGTGGCAGGTCGACGCCTTCACCGACCGCGGCGACGATGCCGACGCCATCCACGCCCGGTACGGTGCCCTGGCGCCAGTCGGCATGGCCCCATTCACAGATTTTCCAGTCCACCGGGTTGAGGGCGATGGCGCGGTTGGCCACCAGCACTTGGCCTGGGCCGGGTTGCGGCAGGAGTTTGTCGATGAGCTGCAAACCGTCCAGGCCGGCGTCCGGGGTCCAGCCCCAGGCTCGATAGGTGTTGCGCATAAGGAATCCTCGTAAAAGTAGGAGGGCAGGGGTAGCCATCAATGACAAAGGGCCGCTGTGCGGCCCTTGTGTTCAAGCAAGCTGGCTTCAAATTGCGAGGCTGTCGACCACACCGCCGTCGACCCGCAGGGCGGCGCCGGTAGTGGCGGAGGAGTAGGGGGACGCAAGGTAGACCACCAGGTGGGCGACTTCGTCGACCTCGGCGGCGCGCTGGATGATCGAGCTCGGACGGGCGCTGCGCACGAAATGGTCAGCCTCTTCGCGGATGCTGCGGCCGGAGGCCTTGGCGGCGTCGGCCACCAGGTTGGCGACGCCGTCGGTCAGGGTCGGCCCGGGCAGTACTGCGTTGACGGTGACGCCGGTACCTGCCAGACGCTTGGCCAGGCCGTGAGAGACGGCGAGGTTGGCGGCCTTTGTCACGCCGTAATTGATCATGTCGGCCGGGATGGCAATGCCGGACTCGGACGAGATGAACAGGATCCGCCCCCAGCCTTTTTCGACCATGGCCGGTGCATAGTGTCGAGCCAGGCGCACACCGGACAGCACGTTGGTATCGTAGAAGCGACTCCACTCGCTGTCGGCTACCTCGAAGAAGTCGACGTCATCGTAGATGCCCAGGTTGTTGACCAGAATGTCGGCACTGGGATGGGCGTCGAACAGGGTCTGGGCGCCTTCGGCGGTGCCCAGGTCAGCAACGACACCGTGGACCTGACCACGCCCGCCTTGGGCGCGCAGTTCGGTGAGAGCGGCCTCCACCGATTTCTGGCTACGGCCGGCGATGACGACGTCGGCATGGGCACGGGCCAGGCCGCGAGCGATGGCCAGGCCAATACCGCCGGTCGAGCCGCTGATGATGGCGGTGCGTCCGCCGAGGTCGATGTTCATGGAATGGCTCCTGTGGGTGAGTTGCATCGATGAGGCCATGCTAGTGAGGCGCTAAAAGACTGTAAAAGACATAATCCGACTGGGTTCAGACCTTTTGGGTCTGTTCGGCCAGTGCCAACACCTGCTCGCGGAAAACTCCCACGATCGGCCGCAGGTCCACCTGGTGCCAGGCCGCCCACAGCCGCACGTAGGGCCTGAACCAGTCAAGCTGGCGCAACACCACGGTAGGGCCCGCGCTGGCCGCCAGGCTGCTCTGCACCATGGCCAGGCCCAGCCCTGCGGACACCAATCCGAGCACGCTCAGCGGGTCGGTCGCCTCCAGCGACAGGCGTGGGGTGAAGCCGGCGTCGGCGCATCGGGCGATGAAGTCATCGCGCTTGTTGACCTGGTCGGGCTGGCCGCCGGTGATGATCCACTCCTGTTCATGCAGGTCGGCGGGGGTGAGTTCGGCCTGGGTCGCCAGCGGGTGCTCGGCGGGAATCGCCAGCAGCATGGGGTCGTCCAGCACGGGCAGGGCAAGCAGATCGGGATCGTTGTCGGGCGCGGGCTCGCAGACCAGGGCGATGTCCAGGCTGCGTTGACGCAGGCCTTCGAACTGCTCGCCCGGTGTCATGTTGTAGAGGGCGATGTGGATCTGCGGGCGACTGCCACGGATGGCCCGCACAGCGCCGGGCAGCACGCCGGCATGGATGGCGTGGTTGACGTAGCCGATACACAGGCCGCCTTCCTCGCCGCGGCCCAGGCGTTTACCCAGCGACTCCAGACGTTCTGCGTGCTTGAGCAGGCCACGGGCTTCGGCCAGGAAGGCACGCCCGTCAGTGGTGAGGAACAGCCTTTGGTTGCGTCGCTCGAACAGGGCCAGGCCGAGGTGGTCCTCGAGCTGGGCGATCTGCCGGCTCAGCGGGGATTGGGAAATATGAAGCTGCTCCGCCGCGCGGCCGACGTTTTCACATTCGGCGACGGCGACGAAGTAGCGCAACTGACGTAGATCTTGCATGGAACCTCCAGGGGACTGCTCCACGTTTTACGAGGGCGGTCCCGATTTGGCCAGCCTCAGTGCACGCCAGGTGATGTTACGCAGCCTCGCCGATGGTGTTAGTGGCCTTGCCGCGCCCGCCAAGCCATACCAGCATCAGCCCGCCCGCTGCCAGCAGGCCACCGGCTACCGGTATTGCAGCATAGCCAAGGTCCAGGCTGATGACGCCACCACCCAGCGCCGCGCCCACCGCGTTGCCGAGGTTGAACGCGCCGACGTTGATCGAAGAAGCAAGGCCCGGCGCCTCGGCAGCGGCGGTCATCACGCGCATCTGCAGTGGCGGCACCACGGCGAAGGTGAACACGCCCCATACCAGCAAGGCCAGGGCGGCGCCGAGGTGGCTGCCCAGTACCAGCGGCATCAGCAGCATGATCAAGGCCAGAGTGCCGAGGAAGATCCGTGCCGAGCCGTCCAGCGACCAGTCGGCCAGGCGACCGCCAAGGCTGTTGCCGAGCGTGAAACCTACGCCGATCAGCACAAGGCCGAGCGTGATGAAGCTGTCCGAGGCGCCGGTCAGTTCGGCCAGCACGGGGGCTACGTAGGTGTAGAGGGTAAACATCGCACCGGCGCCGAGCACGGTGGTGGCCATTGCCAGCAGCACCTTCGGCCGGGCGATCACGGCGAGTTCGCGGCGCACATCGGGCACGCTGCCACGCTCGCCCTTGGGCAAGGCATACCACAAGGCGGCCATGGCGAGGATGCCGAGCAGCGCGGTGCCGGCGAAGGCCAGGCGCCAGCCGACCTGCTGGCCGATCCAGGTGGCGGCGGGCACGCCACCGATGTTGGCGATGGTCAGGCCCATGAACATGGTGGCGATGGCGCTGGCCTGTTTCTCACGTGGCACCACGCTGGCAGCCACCACCGCACCCAGGCCGAAAAAGGCACCGTGGTTGAGGCTGGTGATCAGGCGCGAGGCGAGCAGGGTGGCGTAGCCCGGCGCCAGGGCCGAGAGCAGGTTGCCGAGGGTGAAGATGGCCATCAGTGCGATCAGCGCACCGCGCTTGCCGAAGCGGCTGAACAGCAGGGTCATGATCGGGGCGCCCAGCATCACGCCAATGGCATAGGCCGTCACCAGCATGCCGGCGCTGGGGATGCTGACGTCCATGCCTTGGGCAATCACCGGCAGCAGGCCCATGGGGGTGAACTCGGTTGTGCCGATGCCGAAGGCGCCGATCGCCAGGGCGGTCAAGACGTGCCCGGGTTTCATTGCGCGGACTCCTGTGCGGCGAGCTTTATCAGCGGGCCTTGCATCCGGTGGCGGGTGAGGGCGGTGGCAGTGAAGAAGGTTTGTGAATGGGTGGGTAATGGGGACTGATCATGCAGGCTCATCGGATGGCCTCCGGCTGGCGTGTGGTGGGATCGCTTAGTGGGCGCAGTATCTCCACCTTGTGCGGATGGATTAAGTCATGACTGCGCCAATCACTTTTGACTTGAAGTCACGGATCAAGAGAGGCAAGCCCGCAGCGAGAGAGTCCGCAGCGGGCAGGGATCTTGGTGGTAGAGCGATCAGTGAATCGCAACCGGATTGATGTTGACTTGAGTGGAGCCAACATAAAGCGGTTGGCCGAGCACAAACAGAAACTCCCAAACCTTGTCGTGCACCAGTGCACGGCTGTCGATCAGTTCCAGGTTGTAGATGCCGCGCTTGGCGAGCATGTACTGGTTGACCGGGAACTCGTCCTGGCCATGCGGGTTCGGATAAACCTCTGAGGCCCAGGTGTCGCCGCCGAAAGCGACGATGCCCTGGTCTGCCAGCCACTGCGCCGCTTCCATGCCGATGCCGGGTTCCACTTCCAGGAACTGCTTGTTGTCCTTGCCGATCAGTTCCAGCCAACCGGTGTTGAACAGCACTACATCGCCTTTGCGCAGGGTAAGGCCTTGCTTCTTCAACACAGCCTGGATGTCGGCCACGCTGAACTCGGTGCCACCGGGCACGATGGCTTTGTTGTAATAAGCGGCCATGTCCAGCACCACGCCACGGGTCACGATCGGCGGCACTTTCTCGACCCCGAGCTTGGTGACGCCATCGACAGTCACAAAGTCGGCCGCTTTGTTGCCGTTGTAGTACAGGTTGTCGATACCGATGTGGCCGATCCCGTTGAGCTGGGTGCCAACGCCGGTCCAGGCGTTTACCAGTTCATCGTTGAAGGTGAACTTGTTCGGGCCCAGCGATTTGCCGGCTTGCTGCCCGACCTGCACGTTGTACAGACGGAAGCTGCGATGGCGGAATGCAGGAAGGTTCTTGTCCACGGGTACGGCCAGTGGGTATGTCTTGCCCGTCTTGACCAGACCGACCGCCTGTTTGACCACGTCCGGGGTCAACAAGTTGGCAGCGCCGATCTCGTCGTTTGGGCCGTAGGCAGAAGGGTACCAATCGGCTGCGGAGGCGGCCTGCATGGCAAGTGGTAGCAAGGCCGCCAGGGCGAATTTTGAAAAGGTTTTCATCGTGGTTCTCCAGTTGACGAAGGCCGTCAAGGCAAGTGCGAACAGTGCAAGGGGATGATGCGGTCCAGTGGACTAAGCAATGGTTCGCAGTTTGCGGCGTTTACATTTGCGAATTAAGCCCTGTAGAAGCCAAATTTATTTGCCTTGAAGTCAAGAATTAAGGCTGCGCTAGAAGAGATGCTCCAGACAGTAGTTATCAGCGGAGTATTTTCCCGGGGAGAGGGTTGGAGAGGGGGCAGATGTCTTCGGTCTGGACTTGTACAACTCCATATAGAGTAATTTCGAGCGCTGATTTCGCATCTTCGAGATTATTCGCCGCCATCTGCCCACTGCAATAAATAATGAAAATTCAGGTCTGGCCGCTATCTAACACTGAGGGAGCAAGGCAACTTTCTTGGCAATAAATATATATAACTCAACTAAATGGATATTTAGTATAGTTATTCTTTTTAATCATATTATAAGGGCAGGGTGCCAGGCTCATTTCTTCATTACCATGCGATTCGGACGCTGTTGCTACTAGCAACACCTCCACGCGCGGCTCACTTAAAAGGCGCTATCCGATGGATTACGAACCACTGCCCAGTACCTGGGTGACCGTGACCCGAGTCTTTACTGGCCCGCCATCATGAATTCGGCGCTGGCTTGTGAGCTTTTTCTCAAGTCGCTCCTGGTTGAGGCTGATCCTCGTTACCCCAGATCTGAATATGATCCTGAAGGGCATCTGCGACTGCGCCTGAGGCCACCTGGTAATGGGCACGGCCTGTTTGATCTGTACAACGCGATTCCTGCCGAGCTGGCCAGCCAGCTTCGTGCCATTTTGCAGAGCCTGGCACCTGGCTTCGAGTTGGAAAAATGGATAAGTACTGCCTCGAATCTGTTCGTCGGCACGCGGTATCCGTACGAAGCCGGTTCAGTACGCCGATCTAAGAGCCAACAGCGACCGTAATTTTCGCGCCCGCGAAAATCGCAGTGCGATCTGAGATCTGGAGTTCCACCGTGGAATTTTCACCGTGAAAACCTTGGCGCCGAGCAGTGTGCAGTGACTGGTTTCAGATCTGCTTGGTTGAATCGCCCCTGGTTTCGTAGACACCTCCAAGCCTCATAATGAGGCCCAAATAGGAGGTGCCATGAGTCGTCAGCGTTACCCCGAAGAATTCAAGATCGAAGCGGTCAAGCAAGTGACCGAAAAAGGCAAACCTGTCGCCGAGGTCGCCCAGCGCCTGGGCATGTCCGTGCACAGCCTTTACGCTTGGATCAAGGTCTACAGCAAGCCCCAAGAGCAGCGTCAGCAAGACAATGATCAGCAGGCTGAACTGCGCAAGCTACGCGCTGAACTCAAGCGGGTGACAGAAGAGCGAGACATCTTAAAGAAGGCCGCCGCGTACTTTGCCAAGGAGTGCGGCTGAAGTACGCCTTCATCAACAAGCACTCGACGGATTACCCAGTGCGTCGCCTTTGCCAAACCCTCAAGGTGCATCCCAGCGGCTACTACGCTTGGTTGGCCGAGCCTCAATCTGCCCGAGCCAAAGAAGATCAACGCCTGCTTGGCTTGATCAAGCAGGCCTGGTTAGAAAGCGGCGGCGTGTATGGCTATCGCAAGATTCACGATGACCTGCGAGAGCTAGGAGAGATCTGTGGGCGAAATCGAGTCGGTCGCTTGATGCAGGCAGAGGGGCTGCGTTCGCAAACGGGCTATCGCCGTCGTACTGGGTTTTATGGCGGAAAACCAACAGTGGCATCGCCCAACCATCTGGCCCGGCAGTTCAAGGTCAGTGAGCCGAATAAGGTCTGGGTGACCGATATCACCTACATCCGCACCTATGAAGGGTGGCTGTACCTGGCGGTAGTGCTGGATCTGTTCTCTCGCCAAGTCATTGGTTGGTCAATGAAGCCCAGGATGAGCAGCGACCTAGCCATCGACGCCATGCTGATGGCCGTGTGGCGACGCAAGCCACAGCAGCAAGTGATGATTCACTCAGACCAAGGCAGTCAGTTCAGTAGCTCAGATTGGCAAAGCTTCCTGAAGGCCAACAATGTGATCAGCAGCATGAGCCGACGGGGAAACTGCCACGACAATGCCGTAGCCGAGAGTTTTTTCCAGCTTTTGAAGCGGGAGCGAATCCGACGAAAGATCTACGCAACGCGTGACGAAGCCCGAAGTGATATTTTCGATTACATCGAGATGTTCTATAACCCCAAGCGTCGACACAGCAGTGCTATGCAGCTGTCTCCAGTAGAGTATGAGAAACGCTATTTCCTGAGCTTGGAGAGTGTCTAGGAAACCAGGGGCGATTCAGATCATGGCCTGGCTGAAAGAGGTTGATCAGGTCGTAGTAACTGCAGATGTCGAGCATCGATGGCTAACGCACGATATGCAGCAGGAGCTCCTTTCGAAAAGGGATGCCCTGGGGATCGACGCTGCGAAGCTCAAAGCCTTGTTCGATTCTCCTGTCATCCAGGCGGCGATGGGGGATAACAAGCCGCGAGTGCAAGGGCGGTTGCGGCAATGGTCTCAGGATTGGCCTGAGCAATGGAAAGCTCGAAACCAGGTTCACATGATCCGCGAGCTGGATGCATGTTCGCACCTGCTCGATCACGTCGAGTCCCGGGAGCTCAATGATGAGCAAGCAAAAGCCGTGGTCTGCTTTGACAACCGGGTTCAGCTTATTGCCTCCGCAGGCTCTGGCAAGACCTCAACGATGGTTGCCAAGGCGATTTACGCAGTTCATCGCGGTTTCGTAGCCCCATCCGAGATCATCATGCTGGCTTTCAACAAGGATGCCGCACAGGAGCTGCAGGAAAGGGGCGCCCAGTCACTCGCAAGGCTTGGCATGGCCGGAGTCACGATCAACGCACTGACGTTCCACTCCCTTGGCCTCAAAATCATCGGCGGCGCGACGGGCAAGAAGCCTAGTGTTCCCAAGTGGGCTATCAAGGCGGATCTTGCGCTGGAGAAGCTTGGGGTGATCGTCGACACGCTTAAGGACAGTTCAGATGAGTTCCGCACCAAGTGGGATCTTTTCCGCCTGGTCTTCGGGCGGGATCACTCCACCGCACCATTAAGAGATGTGGCGGAGGCTTTCGACCGAGGAGGGGAGGCTCGACTGATCACGCTCAATGGTGAGCATGTCGCAAGCCAGGAGGAGCGATTGATTGCCAACTGGTTGTTCTACAACGGCGTGGAGTACGTCTATGAGCGTCCCTACGAGCACGATACTGCAACCGCCGAGCACCGGCAGTACGTGCCCGACTTTTACTACCCACAGCTAAATCTCTATCACGAGCATTTCGCCTTCGACGCAGACGGCCAAGCGCCTGCACATTTTGAGAATTATGCGGAAGGCGCCGACTGGAAGCGGAAGACACATGCAACCTACGGCACCCAGCTGATCGAATCGACCTCCCATCAATTGCGAACGGGTGAGATCTTCGAGCACCTCTCACAAGAGCTGGCATCGCGTGGTGTTGTACTAGATCCAAACCCCGACCGCCCGATCCCTGATTCCGGCTTGGTGCCCCTGGATCACATTGACCTGGTGAAGGTGCTCCGAGCGTTCATTTCGCACTATAAGAGCAACAGCCTGACGGCGGACAACCTGCAAGAACGCTATGACGCTCTCCCGCTCAGCGTCTTCAAGTTCCGGTACAAGATGTTCCTGGAGCTCGCGATCCCGGTAATCGAAGGGTGGGATGCCGCCTTGAAAGCAGATGGCGGTATTGATTTTGAGGACATGATCAACATGGCTGCAGACTGCCTTGAGCGTGGGTACCAGTCGCCGTATCGCCTGGTCATGGCCGACGAGTACCAGGATGCATCACGCGCGCGGGCGCGACTCTGCCGGGCCTTGGTTCAGGAGCCCCACAGCCACTTGTTCGCTGTAGGTGATGACTGGCAGTCGATCAACCGATTCGCCGGCGCTGATGTCAGTGTCATGACAGGGTTCGTCGACTGGTACGGCCACGGTGAGGTATTCCGATTAGTGAAGACTTACAGATGTCCTCAGGGCATCTGCGATGCGTCCAGTCAGTTTGTGGTCAAAAATCCGGCTCAATTGCAGAAGACGGTGATTTCTGTGACGGAGCCTGTAGGCCCAGCTTTTCAGGCATTTCAATTATCCAGCAGGGATCAGGTTCGGGATGGCCTGCGACAGTACCTGGATGGCCTTTACAAGCAGCTCTCGACCGGTGTGATTCCTGGTGCCAGTGGGCGGCTGATATCGGTCTTCGTGCTTGGACGGTACAAGTCAGATGCGCAGTTCATCCCTGAAGGATGGGAGCAGCGCTATGGCAACCAGCTCGAAATCAGATTCAAAACCATCCACACCTCAAAAGGTGACCAGGCCGACTACGTTCTGATTCCTGGGATGATGGTTGGAGGGTTCCCGAGCCTGAAAGGTGACGATCCGGTCTTTGGTCTGGTCATGCCTGAAGGCGACACGTACCTGTATGGCGAGGAACGCCGACTTTTCTACGTGGCGTTGACGCGAGCGCGTAGGTCAGTCGCCATGTTTACCGTGACGGCCAGAAACTCCCCGTTCCTGACCGAACTGGTGAAGGACGGTGTGGTGATGGTTACGGACATCAAGGGTGAACCCATTCGGGAAGAACGATGCCCGGCCTGTCAACATGGTGTCGTGCTTCAGCGCACCGGCCAGTTCGGCGATTTCAAATCCTGCTCCGGCTTCCCTCGTTGCAAATACAAACCCGAAAAGCCCAGGCGCCAAGGCAGCCTGCAGAAAAAATTCACTCGATAGCGCTGAGGTGTAGGCAACAACCAGGCCTGCTCCTGGATAGCGCTAAGCCTTCAGATGTGGCATATAGCCGCTACTGAGGTGCGCCGCGGTCACATTGTGGCTACGTCGCATAAATATGAAAGCGAGTGCGGCAAGGCTGTACGGCAGGCCAGGAACCAGGATCAGGACATGCTAGGGAAAATCGTACGCGGCGCCAGCCGTTGTTGGTGGGCGCTCGTCGCCGGTGGACGGGCAACCCGGCGATCTTTCACGGCTTGGCGTAGTGAGGATGGACTCTTTTTCGAGCCGTTGACTCCGGTGCTTGTGGAAGACGACAGAGCGGCACGGTATGAGCGCGAACTCTTGCGAGCGCTACAGAACGATGAAGTGCTCAACATCGCAATCACCGGCGGCTATGGGGCAGGGAAGAGCAGCGTCCTGAAGACGTTTTTCGAACACCATCGCAGCTTCAAACACACTTTCGTATCGCTGGCCACGTTCACCAAGGCGAACGCGCCTACAGCTGTTTCGGTGAAGCCGCTTGATGAAGCGCCTGGGTCTCCAACGCCCGAATTAGCTTCGCCGGCACCGGTTGCGGGCGGTTCCGATACGACAGCCAGTGACGACCTGATCAACCGGATCGAAGAGACGATCGTCCAGCAGCTCCTTTACGCGGTACAAGCTAAGCAGCTACCCAAGACACGGCTCAAGCGCATTTCTCACGCGTCAACGCTGCGCGTTTGTTGGCGTACCCTGTGCGTCACAGTGATCGGATTCGCCGCATTGCGCCTGGCGGTACCGAAGTTGCAGACCCTCTCCGAGGTAGCAAAGGATTGGGCATTGAAAGGGCTGATGTGGCTGCCCGAACTCATCGCCCTTGGTGTCGTAGTGGCAGGCGGTGTGTGGGCCCTGTATTCAGGCTTGAAGCTTCTCTCGCTCTTCAGCATCGATGGCCTGACGCTCAAGGGGGGTAAGCTTGAGGCAACTCATCATGGTTCGGTACTGCACAAGAACATCGACGAAATCATTTACTGCTTCGAGCGCAGCGACATCGACGTCGTGGTGATCGAGGATCTGGATAGGTTCGACATCCAGGAGATCTTCTTCAGGCTGCGCGAGATCAACTTCATCATCCGCCAGTCTCCCCAGGTCAAGCGTCCTATCCATTTCATCTATGCGCTGCGGGATGAGATGTTCACCGTCACAGACAAGACAAAGTTTTTCGACCTGATCATTCCCATCATCCCTGTGGTGAACTCGGAAAACTCCCGTGAAAAACTGGTCGAGCTGCTGGGCCAACGACATATGGGTGGTCAGCCGCTGAATGCAGGCCTCACGCCCAAACTGATCGAGACCGTGGGGTATCACATCGACGAGATGCGGCTCATCAAGAACATCGTGAACGAGTTCGACATCTACGCAAACATTCTCGCGAATGACGGCTTGCCGCTTGATCCGAACAAGCTCTTTGCGATGGTGGCGTTGAGGAATCTTCATCCAGATGTGTACTCGGATCTACTCAAGCGCAAAGGTGTGGTCTACCAAGTCATAGAAGGCTATCCCGCATGGGTCAAAGCTGAAATCCGGCGTCACCAGGCTGCCATCGCTGAGTTGAAACAACGCCGAGAGGAGCGAGAGGCGGAAGTCGCCAGTGACATTGCGAGCCTTCGTGCATGTGTCTGGTTTGAGTTAATCCGCAAGGGATCCCTCCACCACGCCACTAACCTGTGGCTGGAAGACCGCACAGAGATCTCCTTGAGGGACTTTGTCTCAGACAGCGTCTTTGAACGCGTAGTCAGTCAGCGATCCGTCTATCCCTACGTGAATTCCAGATCGTTAGGATATGAGAAAGGTGAACCGCTCACCCCCAAGGCGGTTGTACAGGAGCTTTCATATCCAGAGCGTGTCAAAGGCCTTGAGGTATCCCTCGACGAGATTGATGACGAAATCAGCGTCATCCAAGCAAAAATCACCGGGCTTAAGACCATGCCGTTCCGGCAGGCGTGCAGCGGTAACTATGGAGAGTCATTTGGCACCTGGCTTCAAGGCTATGAGCTGATCACCTTCCTGCTTCGCCGAGGCAATCTGGACACCGATTACACTGACTACCTCGGCTTTTTCTACGAAGGCTCACTGACCCAGTCGGACAAAATGCTCACCATGGCCCTTGCTCGGGGCGAAACGCTTGACGTTGGTTCGCCTATCCGAAACCCCGAGCGCGTAGCGAGCAAGCTCGATTTCGACTCGATCGACAAGGGGAAAGGGCTGTTGGTGCATTTAGTGGCCGAGCTTGTTCGCCCCCGGCATGATGACGCCCAGTCCAGGGAAGAAAAGCTCTCGGTAATAATCAAGTGCAGCTTTCAGCACTTGGCGCGCCTGGCAGAGGTGGTCGAACTGCTGCCGGATGATGCGAAGACTGGGTTCATCAGGGCTCTGTTCAAACATCATCCCAACGTCATCAATGAGCTCGTCGCCTACGACAAGTCGAATCTGGTGCGCGAAGACTTGGTGATCATCGTGTTGGACAGTCTGATGGCTGACCAGGTCAAACAGCTTGAAGGGCGCAGCGACACGCTCTTCAAAACCATCAACGATCTGCGCGATGTTTCGAAGCTGATTCCCGGATTGGCCTCGAATCAGATGGGGTGGGCTTGGCTCAGAGCGAGGCCCGCGCAGTTCTGGAATGTCAGCGAAACATGCACCGTTGACGAGCTCAGAGCGCTGGTGGAGTGGGGGTGCCTGAAGCCTACATTGCGGATGTTGGAGCTGCTATGCAGCACCCTGGAGCCTGGCACCGAACCAGTCATGGTTTCGCATCATCAGCTT
Organism: Pseudomonas sichuanensis; assembly: GCF_024749065.1. Lineage (NCBI taxonomy): Bacteria > Pseudomonadati > Pseudomonadota > Gammaproteobacteria > Pseudomonadales > Pseudomonadaceae > Pseudomonas > Pseudomonas sichuanensis. The sequence continues at coordinate 2,913,484 of NZ_CP087185.1, forward strand.
ACCCAGTTAGAGCTCGTGGGCTTCGATCAACTCATCGGGCAATCTGCCTCCGAATACGTGTATGAGCTGCTGAGTCAGGAGGGCACCCTACCTGAAACGGAGAGCTCACTGGTTGATCTGTTTGCATTGGTGGACGGTACCAAAGACATGGAGACGCTTCAGCTAGCGGTCTTCAAACACACCGACTGCTTGATCACGGATCTTGAAAAGCTTCCTCATGCACTTTGGTTGCCGGCCCTGAAGTCTGAGCGCCTGTGCAACCTCGGGGATGCGGTTTGGACATTCTTCAATAGCGTCATCATAGGCACTGGAAACGCGTCGTCGTCCCAGGCAGAGCGACCAGATCTCGGTCAGTCTGCTGTTCCGAGCTTCTTGGATTTCGTCACGCGCCATTCAGCAAGCCTGGCCAAAGAACTTTGGAGCGGCGACAGAGATGAGGAATTGCAAACGTTCATCATCCAGCAAGAGCAGGTCACCAATGACACCCTGAAGGCCCTGTTCTCGCCGATCGTCCTGTCGCCTTCCGTGATGTTGAAGAGCACCGTCCCGACGAGCCGGTGGCACTGTTTCTCCAACGCCTCCTTCGTCCCATACAGCTCAGAAATCAGGCAGCTTTTCGCCCAGAATGATCCCGCCTTGGAGGCGCGTTATGTTGCCTACCATTGGCGGGACGCACGTGACACGCTCAGCCTTTCTAGCTTGCCCATTGGCTTGGTTACAGCCCTCAGCCGCTCAGGTGTTGCATCTTTGGTCGACACCATGACGATGTGGCAGGGCATCACCGCAGAGATGTTCAGCAGTTGGGAGGGCTCGGTTGTAGAGCTGGCCAACGCTTGCGTTCGCGCAAACAGGGAGCAAGCCACATTCCCGGGCAGCTACCTGCCTGTGATCCGGCATTGTCTTTCGGATGTCTCGTTGAGCCCTTCGCAGCGGACAGACATGGTCATCCAGGCGTTGCAGATGAATTGTGCTTGGACTGACGTGGCCCAGGTGCTCCCTCTGTTGGGAGAGGAGCATGTCGAGCTCGTTGGGAAGAAGCGTGCACACCTTCCGCCGTCCTCAGACGTAAGACGGCTGGTCGAGGCCCTGAAGCGTCGTGGGTTTGTAGGGGTTGTGAGGTATGAGGCCAAGCGTACGGTCGTTTTCAACAAACGAAGCCAAATGGCCTAACCTGAAATTGGCCTGGACGGGCGAACCGCAGATTTGGCTGCCGGCGCCGTTCAGGCATCAGGAGTAGAGAGCTGGAGCGGATCATGAAACGAGACTTTCTAAAGATCTACGTGGACAGCCAACCGCTATCTCAGCAAGCTGTGGATGCCCTTAGGCGATATCACGAGGCCATGACAGCCGAACTTCCAGCAGAGGAGATCGAGCGTTTGCGAACTGAAGCTGAGGCCCTTTTTCAGGCCGTATCTGATTACCAACTGAGGGCGATGGGTATGCCATCTCCGACACTGCAATGATGTTGCTCAGAAACCTGATTTTGAGATGCTACAGGGACGTAATAGGGTGAAGGGGATGGTGGTCTTGTTGGGCTTGAAAACGAGATGGCCAGCCCTCTGCCTGTCACTGCTTATGTCAGGGCACGCCGTTGCGGGCGGCGATGTTCACGTCAGGGGCTATTACAGGAGCAACGGCACCTACGTGCAGCCTCATTACCGCTCTGCGCCTGACGGTGTGTTTTCTAACAACTGGACTACGTTGGGCAACGTGAATCCATACACAGGTGAGGCTGGGCATCTGGCGGCTCCGCCTGCGCATAATGGGCAAGCCTCTGAGCAAGTGCCTGCTGATACCGACCGATCACCCACTCGTCCCGTGCGATCCGCTGCTCCCACGAATGCCCTAGTTGCACCCAAATCGTCTGTTTCTCCAACAGTGGGCAGTGAACGCTCACACTCCAGCACAACCGGATCCGTCGGTACTTCCAGTAGAACGGTCGTTGCAAAACCACATGAATCAACGAAATCTCGGACTCATGTGCAACCAGTAGTGCTGGGAAATTACCAAGTCGAAGCCTCCCAGCAAATCGCCAATCGGATTCGCGCACTCGGGTATACCGTTGATCCCAAGGGGATGTCGCTTTCCGACCTTCTTGATGTCGAGAGTCGACTACGGACTACCCAAAGGCTGAAAGCTCTGGGGTATGACGCCAACTGGAAAGCATCATCATTGAATACGATGCTGGACGTTGAATCACGCATCCTGGCCGCTCGCCGCTTGCGTTCGCTTGGGCACAACGTTGATTGGCAGCAGCGCACGTTGATGCAGATGATTGATGAAGAGTCGAGGATTACGAGCAGCCAGCGGCTTGCTCGAAAGGGGATTTTGATAGATTGGCGCCAGCATTCGCTGACCGATCTGCTGCGGCTCGAAATGAGTACTGCTGCTGCGAAGCCTGGGTACTGAACTGTAGTACAGCAGACCTTTTTCAGCTTAGTGCAACGACGAATCTGTCATGAGCAGATCGAAAAATTCGAAACTGAAGTGTTCGTCTCCCCAGCAAGAAATTTCGGATTTTTGTATTGACTCGCTTGCAGTTTTGTTCGGCTTTGCATCGGTTTAGATGAGGATAGCGGTTGATATTCTAAGCAGTAACTGCCAAAATTGAAATTTTTAATTTGCAGGCAAATAGATATGCCCCGCCATCTTGTTCTCGATCAAAACTATTTGCGTTTTGAAGGTTTGATTAATCTCATCGTAGCTGAGCCTGACGCAATATTTATTCTACCAGATGTGGCACTGATAGAAATGTGCAAAGGTGAAAGTTGGCGCCATGTGATGCGCTCATCATTGGCTGAAATATCAAAAATCCCTAATAAAGTAAAACTCTCTCTCTGTGTTGGTGAGGCGCTCCGAAAAGAGCTTGCTACCTTTAATAGCATCGAGGGGCTATTGTTACCAGGGGAATTCGATAGCTTTAAGGAAAGCTTGTTGATGGATGTAGCCGAAGGCAAGAGCTCTCCAATGGGCCTCGACTCCATCGCCGTATCTATTGAAAGCGCTCAGAAAGATTTTCGTAATGACGAGCTAAATCACGAAAAAAACCATGAAACATATCTCCAGCTAAATGCGTTGATTAAAAAGAGTCTTGGCGCCAAACTCATAAAGGCGCTGCGCAATCGTATGGTCTCTGAGGATGCGCGTCTTACCATCATCTGCGAAATCGCCCAAAAGCTTTTTCATGATTTTCTTCTGGCGAAAGGCCTATCGAAGCAGCGAGCATTTGCGTTTATTGGTCAAAAGCCTCTTTTGTACCGATTTTATATTTTGCGAGTACAACAGGACATCGAGTGGATTAGAGAGGGCGGATTAGAAAGCCAACCAGCAGCGAGGATTACAAATAACTTGATGGATCTGGATTACGTCCTTGTTGGATCGTTCTTTGACGCTCTACTATCACGAGATGGTCGAGTAGTGGATGCCGACCGAGATCTAAGAGACTGTCTGTCTATGGCAATATCTTCGCGCCTGGATCATCCATTGGATCTTGATCGATTCCTTTCGTCCGAAGAGTAATCAGGGCAGAGAGAGTGCAGCTCTAATGGGTTTCCCGTTTCGTTCAGAGTGACCCATTGAGCACTACAACACGGTCTATTCAACAACTAAGCGCCGGTTTCGAGTGACGGCGGAATAGTGCGACCCGGCTGGCCGGCGGATCGCTAGGCCGTGAAGTATTTCTAGAATTGCAGGCTCTGAGGCAGTGGTAAGAGGGCTGTGGCGCAAATGCGCCACATGGTTGAACTTACCTATCCCATATTGCAGTAAGCCAGCTACAACCTCATGGATATATTGTTATTCAGGGTTAGAGGCGCCTTTGACAATACTCGCTGCATTATATGGCTTTGGAGTGGCATTATCCAATGCTAGCGCCCGCATTCTCAACCTCACTTTCAAAAGCCAGGGTCAACTCCAGAGCCAGGTCATAGCCTTCCTCCGCGAGTTTCTCAATGGCCGTATGAGTATCGCGGTCAATGGTTAGCTGCGCAGGATTTCCATGAACGACCTGAGAGCGCACATCATAGAGCTCGTAAAACTTGCGAGCTTTACGACTACCCAAGTACTTTTTTACCAGCCGTTTGCAGGCCTTTGAAATCGATTCGCGCTTAGCATCGTCCAATAATTTTTTCAGCATGTCGCTGAGTTCCAGTGAGCACTTTATCTCCTGAATTTTTCCACCTAGAGCATCGAGAGCATCCACAACATTTTGCTCTACAACGCCTCTGGTACAGAGGATCTCTACTGCGGTCATCGACAAAATCAGCTTCGATCTAGCATGTGGTGCGGCTAAAGCCAGGCCTAGTACTGTCAGTGCTTCTAGTGTGCGCACGGTACCAAAGTTGAACTCAGAGTCGGGAAGGGTTATGTCACTCAGTGTTTTGAGATCGAGTGCCAATGGCGCCGGCACTGCCGCAGGCCAGTGAGTACGCCTAGACGTCTCATACACTTGGGGCTGATAGCTGATTGGTGTAAAATTGGCCTTTCTAAAAAAATCACCTATGGACAGAGTGGCCATTCGCTGGTCATCATTGAAAGAAATCCAGTCTTGATGTGGGACTTTTAGCTTTAACAAGGTAATTTTAAGCTTTACCATCATCCCGACCAATTCAAACTCGGCCTCTTTCTCGTCTGAGTAGCCGTCCGACGAGATGAGAAATATATCACTGGCCATTCGCTTAACCGTTACGCGTTTACTGCAGGATTCGAATATCTCCTGAGGGGTTGAAATGTCTAGGGCGTGATCGGTCAACTTAACCGCAAATGAATAGGTGTACACTCCGATCCCTCAAGGCCGTAAGTCTAAAGAATTCCATGTCGAACTGACATTCGGCGGATATATAACATGGTGCACCGAGTTTAGCCAGAGATACCGTCAGCGGACGGGAAGCTATGAGGATTAAGCTTAGTGATGGCGAGCGTACATTTTTAGATACGGTTACATACCAGTTGATACCGAGTAGCTGCCTGGCGAGACGTATGACCCTCTGCTAGCTTTTGGCCACAACCAACGTCCAGGAGTGGGCAAGATGCAGGCGCAGGTGGATATCCGTTCATGGCTTCTTAAGCAAAATGACTGGCTTAAGGAAGCAGCAGACCGGCTGCTGAAGAAGGGCGAAATTGATGCACTCGATGTCGCGGATCTCACCGCGCTGATCAAAACACCAGCCGGGAGTAAGCCGTCATCACATCGCGAGTTTACCGAGTTGAGTCATCGCCATACCGTCCAGGATGAGCTGAGGCTCATCCAGATTGGCGGGGTTGCGGGCATCTAGAACCTAGAGCCTCGCAGGCCTCTGGAGTTCGGCTCGCACAATCTCTCTGTTATCTATGGTCACAACGGATCAGGAAAATCCAGCTACACCCGCATCCTGAAAAAGCTTTCAGGAAAACCCAGAGCCGCTGAGCTCAAAACCAACGTCTTTAAAACGGCCCCTCCAGCGAGTAGGTGCCAGGTCACCTCTGAGCTGAACGGCCAACAAAGCGCGCACGAATGGCACGTTGGCCAGCCCCTGATCGAAGCGCTGCGCAATATCGACATTTTTGACAGCGACGAGGCGAGCCACTACCTGACAGCTGAAAGCGCTGCCACCTATATCCCGTCTGTCGTCGGCTTATTCGAAAAGCTCGCCGTCGTCGTAGAGCAGGTGAGGGAAGCCCTAACAACCGAGCAATCCAAGCTGGCTACAGCATTGCCCCAGATGCCAGCCATCTATGAGTATCACGACATCAACAGGCGACTCCATCAGACAATTATCGACGCGAGCGGCAATGAGGCGGTGGCGATGGCTCTCGCTAGGAACTCACAGATGCCTTTCGCGTCGGTGAGCGCCCTAGTTGTCGACCGTGAAAATCTGCACCAGGAGTATCGAAGATTCAATTTCGCGCACATGCAGCGCCATGATGCCGTGGAAGCCATGTTGCTGGGCCAAGGAGGAAGGGCAGAGTCAATTATGCGAGAGCATACGAATGTTACTTTACGCTATGCACGACTGATGACCATCGAACATGGAACAGGTCAGCGGTTGAGCCCTGGTTGACGAGCGTGATCGCCAGACCAAGGCTACGCGCATCAATGAGGAGAACGGGTGCGTGCAGTGAGACGCGCGTCTGCATAACCACCCGCTGTTCACCCCTCCAGCTTCCTGATGAGTCCGCAGAATTGCTGGGCCGGCTCCACATAGCGAAGCGCTGATTTCATATCGCTCCAGCCCACGTACTCCATGAGAGTCTTGATATCCCACCCTGAACTCGCTGCCCAGGTAGCGAATCCTCGCCGGATCGAGTGAGCACTGTAGATCTCGGAGGGCAAGCCACACCTATTCAAGGTGTCGCGGAGGAGAGGAATAAGGCTGTGGGCCGCGATCGGGCGATTGCTGATGTTGCCCCAGCGATCAATCCCCCTGAACACCCCGCCACGAGTGAGGCCAGCAGCTTCGATCCAGTTCAAGTACGCCTCGACCGGGCACAGCTTGCTCAGTGATGGTGTCTTGTACTCGCGGCCAGTGTTGTGTCGGTCTCCTTTGGAAGACCCCAGGTAGAACCTGATCCCTACGTATCGCTCCGCATGCGTATTCTCGATCGTGAGCCTAGCCAGTTCGTCCCCGCGGAATCCCCTCCAAAAGCCAATGGTGAGCAAAGCGATGTCGCGGGTCGCCTTGAGAAGGGCCGCCATGTTGCCGGCGGCTCTTGCCTGAACAGCCTCATCCTCTAGGTGCGCCACTGCTTTTTCGAGGTGCAATAACGCCAGAGGAGCTGCTTGCTTTTGCTGCACGGGGTGTACCGCCCGGATGCCCTTCAGCAACTGCCTGACTTTGGGGGCTTTGGTGGGGTCGGGGAAGCCGTTGCTTTGGTGCCAGTTCGCGAGCGCAGCCAGGCGTTGCTTGAGCGTGCTCAGCGCCAGCTGGTCGGCGTACTCCGCGATATAGCGCACAACGGACTCAGTGGTGGTAGGCAGGAAGCCGCCCCAGGTGACTTCGTAGTGGGAAAGGGCGGCCGCATAGCTCTTCGACGTGTTCTGGCGAACGCTCGCCTCCAAGTACCTATCTGCCTTGCTGACCTTATCCACCACGTCATTTCCTCGTTTTCAGTCTTCGGTGGCTAGCTCTGGCCATTTGTACCGCCTTCCAGGCCATTTTACCCCCGTTCTAAGAGCTGGCAAGCCATAACTCTTGATTATGTCTTGCCAATATTATAGGTAGGCAATGGCTTTTTACGTGATAAAGTGGCACGTAATTACATGAAACGTAAAACAGTACGAAATCGTAGGAGGGATCATGGCTAGAGGCGGTATTAACTTGGCGCTTGTGCGCAAAGCTCGTGAAGCGCTGATTGCCCGAGGCCAGAATACAAGCATCGACGCGATTCGGATAGAACTTGGAAATACCGGCTCAAAGACGACAATTCAGCGCTATTTGAAGGAAATAGAGACGCATGACCCTCGGCCATCCGCTTCTCCTTCGAGGCTAAGCGATGAGCTGACTGAGCTAGTGGGCAAGATGCTGGAGCGTTTGTTGGAGGAAGGTAACGAGGCGCTGGCGCATGAACGGGCCTCCTTTGATCTTGAGCGCCAAGCGATGAAGCAGGAGGTCGGTACACTTCAAAGTCAGCTAGACCAGGCGAAAGACGAGATCGCCACGCTGCAGTCAGCTATGCAAGCGCAGGATGAAGAGCTCAAAACGACTCACTCCTCGCTGCAGGCCGAGCTCACACGCAACGCCAGGCTCAGCCAGAGCTGCATTGATCTAGAGGTTCGAGTTGGTGAAAAGGATGCGCAGATCCAGTCCTTGGAGCAAAAGCATGCGCATGCCCGGGAGGCCCTCGAACACTATCGCGCTTCGGTCAAGGAGCAGCGAGACCAGGATCTGAGCCGCCATGAGTCCCAGGTCTATCAAATGCAGCAGGAGCTGACCGTCCTTCAGCAAACGCTCATGGTCAAGCAGGAGGAAATCTCCCGATTGATCCGGGATAACGAGCGTTTCATTGCCGAGAGTCGCCAACAGGCCAAAGAGAACTCGTACCATCGCGAGGCCCTCGAACGTCTACGGGGTGACCTGGGCATTGCCAATGCAGCTACTGCCCGTGCGGAAGGAGCCAAGGAACTGCTCGCTAGCCAGTTGGAAGCCAAATCTAAAGAGGCCGGTGACGCTCAGTCGGAGGTTGCAGCCGCGAAGCTGAGGGAGGAGGGTCTGGTACATAAGCTCGCCAGCGCAGAAGCAGAACTCGCAGCGTTGGGTTCATCGAGCGAAGCGGATGGCTCACAGGCTTAGTACTGATAGCCTTCAACCTTTAGTGCAACGTGAGTACATTTGTACTCCTTCGATTTTTCGTAGCTCATGATCCGAGCCTAGTGGTACCCGTCCGAAACCAGCGCCAGCCATACTCTCAAACTTCAGGCGTACGGGTACCTGCACATCGCCACCGCAGGTGCCATCTGCACAAAAATTTTTAGAGTGCAGGGTTGTATTTGCAAGCAAAGCGAAGGTGGCGGCGAAGCCGCCAAAAAGGCGATCTCCCTACAGGCCCCGTTCCTGCAACCTCATCGTGACATCATCCAGAGCAAGAACAAAACCGAAAAACACAAGCATATGGCGTCTCCAGAACCCTGTCAGTACGTCATTCCAGAGGGTGGCTTCGATCGCCGCTTTTTCTTTTGCTCTCAAATATTAAAAGCTCCGTCTCGCTCAAGATTTTTCAAGGGGGAGGGGTGGCACTTTATTTTTCTAGCGTGACGCGGATCACACTATTCACCCCGTAAGGCCCATTTTCCGCCAAGCGGATAGTGCTGGAGAACAGTTCAACCGTGATGCTGTTCGCCTGGGGCTGGGTCGCAAGATGAGTGCCCCGCTGGCCAGCCATAGACGGCGAGGAACCAGGGGAGGGTGACGCCAATCAGCTTTCGGATGCCATGCGATCTGATTCCCGCATAGCCTCCAAGAGGGCTTCGAGGCCATCTAGCAGGCGTTGATCTTCTCGTGCATCACCCGTATCCGGTTGGAACGTTTGGCAATGCCGCATCAAGGCATCAAAATCATTGCGGTTCAGGTCGAACTCAATAAACATCTAAATCCTCCAGGCTTCCACTTCAGCTACGGCCAGTATAAATGACTACCCGCCGCGACTTGCTTTCGAGCACAGCTTTCGCCCGACGGTTAGGAGCGGACAGGTTTGAACACGAGTGTAGAAACGGCTGTGTGGGCACGGGCTTTCGAGCGCTATGGCGCTGAACTTGGACGCATGCTCGACGCCGCGATCAGCAGCTATAAGAGAACGCCGGGCCTTGAATCGCCGTCTCGAAGCACTCCGCACCTTAATCCAGGTTGAAGGAGCATTAACCCTCATGGTGGAGGGCGAGGCTGCGACCATGGAGTACAAGTGTACTCCTGCTTTCAAGTAACCCTATGCGCTTGAGATTGCCGGTTTATCCAGCGTCCCAAGTGCGTTAACATCCTGCGCAATGATGGCAATATAGAATCTCTGTGGCGGCCTCGCCCTCGCATGGATTCTGCGTGCACGCATACAGAGGTTCCGCCGAGCTTTACCTTATGTACAGCCGGTGCGAGCTCTAATAGCAGAGCAGGGATGAATGAATGTGATTGGCTCGGAATCAAACCCAGTACCAACTCAGGCCCCTCAACTTAAGTCCAGCCGGCCGGGGTCTTTCTTGGGATTCTCCCTGCAGTCCACCCGGATGTGCCTGCACCTGTGCGACGCCCCACAGGGCTCTTACGTTGCACTGGAGGTCTTTGATGATACGGATGTCCACCATGCCGACGGTTCTGGCTTACTTGAGCAGGCCAAAAGCGGCTTGGTTACCAACCCCATCAGCAATTTTTCTGTCGACTTATGGAAGACCTTCGCCAATTGGATCGATGTCATTGAGGCGGGCCTGATCGACTTGAGCAAAACCCGCTTCCGCCTGTACGTCCTGCAGAAGAAAGACGGCGAGTTTGCCAACCATCTCCACTTCGCCCACACGAGGGGGCTAGTTGATCGAGTCGTGCAGGACATCCGCGATGCCTATGAGGCGGAAAAGCCCGAGCAGTGCAAACCCTACATTGAAAAATTTCTCGCCTACGATGAAGCGAAGCGGGCTGACCTTGTCATGGCCTTCGAGCTGGAAACAGGAAATGACGATCTGATTGGCAGGATTTCGAATCACTTCGCGCTCACCGTTCCAGATGACAGGCTTGAAGACGCCTGCAACGTTGCCATTGGCTGGGTCAAAAACAACTCCGATGCACTAATCGCTGCAAGGCAGTACCCTGCGCTGTCGCGAAACACTTTCAAAGACTACATGTCGACGTTCGTTAGTCGAAGCACCCTGAACCTCCTGAAGACCTATACCGTTCCTGCGCCTTCCGATGACGTAATCGAGGAGTGCCGCCCCTTGGCTTTGACATTGCTTCGTCAGCTAGACCTTATTGACAAGGCAGGGGATGGGTTCGAAGCAGTATCAGATTTCTTGCAGTCCAAAACGAACAAGGTTCGATGGGGCGAGAAAGGCCTAGTGTGCGACCAGGATTTCGAGGCATTCCGCAAAACTCTATTCAACAAATGGGAGCTTCTGAATAAGAAGACAAACATGACCTATCCCAGCGCTTCAGAACTGGATAAAGGACAGCTGTTGAAAATGGAGTGCATGGATATATCCGAGCCTCTAGATGGCACCGAATCCCCAAGGTTCTTCGTGCGCGGAACCTATCAGGAGTTCGCCAACGTGAAGAAGATTGGCTGGCATCCTCGCTACCTGGATCTGCTCGAAGATTGATGAAAGCTTCTGGAACCCGTCAATAAATACTATAACCGCTGGCCGCCCGGCTCCATCTGGAGGCATGCGGCTTGGCTTTGAAACAGGTTGGCCAGGATGGAAACCCCTGAATTCAAAATGTCTCCTCGGATCAACGACGAGATTTACTTGGTGCAAAATCCTGCCCTTGGGGCGGTTCTTATGTGGGAGTTCGTCAAAGGGTATAAACGGCAATGCACGGGCGCAGGCCCATCGCTACCGTTCCTGTTTCTCGTATTGCCGATCATCTTCAGTGAGCCTCTACGGACGATCATTGGCAAGACCAATTCAACCTCAGGGTTACGGCTCTTCGCCGCCAAGTTCTCCAAGGAGCAGGAGTTATTGCTATCCATCCAGCGCCGCATGCTGGCGCTGAGACGAACATCGCTTAGCAGCGTGAGCATCGCACTGGACAGTGGCCTGTTAACTCTCGACTGCACCACTGCAGTCGTCAATTACAGCACCAAGCGATACCCGCCCAACATCCCTGACACGGTAAGAGAGCTAGGCAAACACGCAGACAAGCTTGGTGGTTGGTGTGGAGCGCTTTCCATCCAGGAAGTCCAGACCGCCCTACGGATAGGTTTTTGATGAAACTGCAAATTGAAAAACTGATTTTGTGGCCAAAAAATGGTCGCCAGTACCGTGAAGTGAAATTTACACCAGGTGCTGTGAACGTCATCAGCGGCTCGTCTAAGGCGGGCAAGTCAGCGGTCATTCCTATTATCGACTACTGCCTCGCTTCAGAGAAATGTGCGATTCCTGTGGGCACGATCAGGAACACTTGTGCATGGTTTGGACTGCTGGTTGACACGGATGAGGGCATGAAGCTGTTCGCGAGATCCGAGCCGGGCCGCCAGCGCTCCACCGATGATATGTTCGTGCTAGAGGGGCAGAGCATTGCTATCCCAGCCAGGATCGAACGAAAAAACTCCAACCGCAACATCGTTAAAGAGATCCTGAATCGACTGTCAGGCCTGCCGAACATCGGTTTCGGTGAAGATGTCAAATTCGGATTCAAGAACCGGCCAAGCTTCCGAGACTTGATGGCGTTCACCTTTCAGCCGCAGAACATCGTCGCCAATCCGGATGTCCTTTTCTATAAGGCAGACACGACCGGCCACCGGGAAAAACTGAAGGACATCTTTCCCTTCATTCTAGGTGCTGTCACGCCCCAGACACTGCTGGCGTCTTGGGAAATGAAGGATCTGGAGCGCAGACAAAAGCAGCTTCGGTCGGAAATCAAGACACTGGCCGACGCGTCAGCTCGGCTCCGGGGAGAAGCCAATAGCTGGTACTTCCGAGCGCGTGAATATGGCCTGGTTGGCATCGACTCGGTGCTTTCCGAGGAATGGCCTGTTGCCGTCGAACAGCTCGCCGCAATTTTGATGAAAACCTCAAGGGATGCTCAACCAAAACTAGAGACCATCCAGGCCTCGATCACCACGATTGGAGAGCTCAAGACCAGGGAAGAAATTATTGCCGCGAATCTATTTGCAGGTCGCCAGAAGCTAAATCAGCTGAGCGGACTGCAGAAAGATGCTGACGCCTACGTTTCTGCCCTAGAAACCATGAAGGATCGCCTGTCTCTCTCGACATGGCTCAAGGGCTTGGTGAAAAAAGAAAATGTGACACCTATCGGTGCACTCGTGTCCCCAACCCTGTCGGCATCGGTTGAGCTGGACGCGCTATGCGAGGCCCTCAGCAGCATCGAAGACAGTGCGCGCGTCGCACCGGTAGTTCCCGTATCGATCGAGAGCGAAATGCTACGGCTCCGAAACGCGATGAACGAGGACTCAGATGAACTTGATGCCATCCGCAAAGAAATCAGAGCGATTGAGTTGGTCGACGCGCAAGCCAAAGGACAAGCGTTACGCGAAGCAGACATTGACCGATACCTGGGAAGGCTTGAAGAGGCAGTCAAAAACTACAAAGAGGCTCAATTCGATAGCACCTTAGCCGGCGAGTTGGAGAAGGTGGACAAGCGTATGGCGGAGCTTGCGCCACTCGTATCCGTGGATTTGATCAGAGCGAACACCCGTAAAATCCTGGATTCCTTGAGTGCTTATTGCGCGAAAATCACCCCGTCTCTTGATGCTGAGTGGAAGGACGCAAGGATTGGGCTGTCGATCACGGACTTGGCCATCAAGGTGCGCCATGATGGCCGTGATGACTTCCTTTGGGAGATTGGTAGTGGTGCGAACTGGCTCGCCTACCATGTGGCCATGCTCCTCGCGCTGCAGAAGCTATTCATGGCCAAGAAATCGGTCGAGCACCCAGTCCCGCATTTCCTAGTATTCGACCAGCCCAGTCAGGTCTACTTCCCGGTAAAACGTGCCGCGCAGGTCGAAGAAGAGCATGAGCTCAATGATGAAGACCGGATCGCGGTTCGTAAGGTTTTCAAAGCTTTCGCAGATGCTGTCAACTCTTCCGAAGGACGGTTGCAAATCATTGTGCTCGACCATGCTGACGATGGTGTTTGGGGCAAGATTCCAGGAGTAGTTCCGACCGAAGAATGGCGAGACACCAAGCTGGTGCCTGATTGGTTCAGCCTTCCGTCTGAGTAAAACCTCGGACGCTATACGCGACGCCTTGCAGGCGGGCTGTGCAGGCTCAACTCGCTTGCAAAGCCTCCTCAAGCGCCTCCAAAGTAAGCGTCCGGCAACCACACCTTTCTGAAGCTACTGCCGAAGGCCGTGGTGTCCACCTAAACTAAGTGGACACCAGTTCTGGCCCTTCAAGCGGATTTCTCATGACCCCTCAGCGTCATACCTCTTCAAAGCCCAGGCCATTCAGGAGTGCGCCGAGCCTGGCGCCTCCATCGCAAATATCGGCTTGGGCTACAGCCTCAATGCCCACCTTTTTCACAAGTGGATGACGCCGTTGCCGCCCCAGTTCCCACGTACCGTCATTCGTCACGAGCCGGAGAACACCGAATGTGCATGCGGCTGCCAACTCCAGCGCATTGTCGAAGACGTCAGCGAGAAACTGGATTACACGCCGGGCGTTTTCACCGTAAAGCAGCACGTGCGTGGAAGGTGGGCCTGCCGCCAGTGCGAAACACTGATCCAGGCGTGCCCACCTAAGTGATCGATAAGGGCATACCCAGTGCCTGGCTGCTTGCACATGTGATGGTGGCCAAGTTCTCCGACCACTTGCCGTTGTACCGGCAAGAAAAGATCTTTGGCCGATCAGGCTTCGCCATCCCGCGCTCAACAATGGCTCAGTGGGTAGGGCCAACCGGCGTGCAGCTCCAGCCCTTGGTGGGCGCCGGGCGAGAAGAAAATGCACCGCGCCTATGTCTGGTCTTACTGCACCTGCGCCAGAAATTAGCGGTGCCTGTTGCAGAGAAACTGCACGAGTGGATGCTGGCTCAGCGAGAGCTGGTGCCCGGGGGCTCAGCCACTGCCAAGGCACTGGATTACAGCTTAAAACGTTGGGTGGCGCTGACGCGCTACATGCATCATGGTGCTGTACCCATCGACAACAATTCTGTCGAAAACACGATCAGGCCATGGGCGCTCGGTCGCTCCAGGCGGGCACGCTGGCATGGAGTAGTAGCCGCCAGCCGGAAGTCGCCTACATCTAAATCTCCAGGCGGGCCGATGCTGATTTTTCAGCGGGCCAACGGCATAGGGCGAGGGGGAAGTTGTCCACGTGTAGGTCTGATCTGAGGCGAGCATCGGGTGGGGACAAGCCAATCAAGATGGGGTCACTGGACGCTTACTGCCTTGCGTCAGCCACACCGCTCTGTACGCCATTCCGAATCCACCTTTTAGTTGAGGGCGGCGCATCTTAGCCATGACGTACATCACTGCTCGTTTTGCGAATGCGGTAGTCGCCCAGTGAGATGCCTTGTCACATGGGAAACGAACTCAGCATGCGGGCTGCGATTCTCCGTCCAGCGACCTGCGTTCTTGGGTTTAGGTCGGTAATCTGCCGTTGTGATCAACAGTCGTGCCTTGGCTCGTGAGACACCCACGAAATAGACGCAACGCTCCTCCGCGAGCTTGCCCCAGAACGCCTGGGTCTCCACGCCGAGAATGATGACCGTGTGAAATTCAAGCCCTTTACTCTTGTGGATCGTAAGAAAACGTACCGCCTGGTCGTCAGAAAGCCGAGCGAGTGCACCGGGAATAGTCTTCTCGGTAGCGAGCAACGCATCGACCCGATTTCTGATGTCGCGAACGACTTCATGCAACCGTGGCTTCGACTCGTAGTCTCCTGAGAGTGCAGTCAGAGTTGGATATCCTACGTCCCTCAGGAAGCTGCTTGTCAGTGTCCACCAGTCCTCATACGGGGAGGATGTCTTGCAAGCGGCCCTAACCTGACGTACATGACTGCGGTAGGTCGTTTCAAACAACCTATGGAGGTGGTCACGACTGGCCTCTTCGTAGGGTGTGAACAAGTCCATCAGACGTGCCCATGCATCCGATTGGCCTTTTCCATAAAGGCAGGTGAGGTAGTCGATCACCAGCCGCGCTGCCGGCTCTTTCAGCAAGTCCTGTAACTCGCTGTCGTTCCTGGATGCGATCCCATGGTTGCCGAGTTCAGCCATCAGCGCCGAGCCATAGTCCTCTACCTGGCGCGGCATGAGTACCGCGATTTCACGTGGTGGCACTCCCGCTTTAATCCAATGGCGAATGCTGTCAGCCAATACCTTCGCTTCTTGAGAGGAGTGCTGGAAATGAGCAGCCAAGATCTCTCCCTCATCGCCCGAGATCAGCTCCGCCGGCGTTACTGCCGCTGGATCAATTTCTCGGATGATTTCATTCTGAACACGCAGCAGATTGGGCTTTGATCGAAAGTTCGCGTAGAGGTGGAGGGGAAGGGCATTGAACTCAGTCGCGTATGTTTTGAAGATACCCTCCAGCGCTCCGGCCCACCCCATGATCATTTGCTTACGATCCCCGACCGCGGTGAGGTAGATCCCTTTGTCGAAAAAGAGCAGCTTGATGAGTTCGTATTGATCTGCAGTGCAGTCTTGGAACTCGTCCAGGAAAACATGCGCATAGGTTTTGCGAATTGCGTTTCGTGCGACTTCGCTACGGTGAATGATCTTGATGGCGAGGGGCAGCAGTTGCTTGAAAGTGATCTGCTTGCCCGGGATGGCCTCGGTACCGATAGAGTAATCCGGGCTCAAGCCTTCCTCTGCAAGAACGGGGAGGAATTTATCGATGATCCGTTTCGCGAAGCCATGGAATGTCACACTGTCGAATCGCGATGCGAAGCTCCAGCCACAGCGAAGCTGAATCCTCTCTTGCAGGTTACGGCTGGCATCTGTCTTGAACGACACCGCCAGGATTCGCTTGGGGAACCGGCAGCTATTGGTTCGGAGAAGATAATCAGCACGCTGCGCGAGCACTTCGGTCTTGCCAGCACCAGGCCCCGCAGTGAGAAGGATCGACCGATCAAGCTCGCGAACTACGCTCCATGCATTTTTTTCCAGGCGCACACCGGGAGACGGAACCCATTGATCATGAGAAATCACTCGGGCGATTCCTCAAGCTTGGCTTTGACCCTGTCCGCCAACCGATTCAGTGACGGTGGCAGCGAGGCCAACAGCTCCGCGTCAGTGAGCTTGCCCAGGGCATCCAAATGAGCTGCTGGCTTACTGCTTAGCTTGAACAGACTGTGATAGGCCGAGAAAAGCTGCTGCTCATCAGGAGCATACTGACCTGGGTTGAAGTGACACTTGCCGAGTACAGCTAAATGATCGTGCTGTGTCGGAGGTGATAGCACAGCAACGAAGGCATCGGGAAATGCTTTGAGCATCGCGAAATCAAGGTCTAGGGGCTCCGAGAAAAAGACGTCTCTGTTCTCTAACTCCTCGAACAAGCTGCTTCGGGTTTCGCTGCCATTGTCGAACCAGTGGTGTGTTCTTACAGGCCGCTCAGCATCATCCCAGGAATGATAGGCCCACCCATCAGGGATGCTACGTGCGGGATCGAATAGGTCAAGCTGCTTACGAACATAGTTTACGCGCCCCCAGCCGCCTTGATGACGACCCACATCAAGGTCGAGCAGGGTGATGTGAGGTGTACCTAGCGCGTTCAATAGCCGCCAGAAATGATTTACGTGGCGACCGCCCAGAGGAGCAATGGCAACTGCGTATTCGTCGACAGGTGCCCCCTTGGCTTGAAGGATACGAGGCAACACGATTTCTTCACTGTCGCCTTCACCAAGCACCACCAGGCGGGCGAAATAGAGTTCGGGAAACGCCTGTACGGCCTCCCTAACGAACTTGTACGCGTCACTACGCTTGTCGGGCAGCACAATGGTGGATACGTTCGTTTCTCGCTTGGCATTCAGACGCAGGTACCTAATTTGGTCAGGCTCCACCCGCCTCAGCATCGAGGGGGCCTGAGTCGCAATCAATGCTTGAGCGTCTACCCCAACGGAGGATTTCAAGGAGCTCACGATCCGTCCGAGATAATGCGGAGACAAGCTGTTCTCGGGTTCCTCAACCGCCAGAATCGTATAGGCGGACGGCTTCAGTTTGAGCGGATCAAAGGAGGTGTTCTTTCCTGATCTGACCTCGCGGCCAATGCTGAGAGACGTAAGCACCAGCGAGAGGTATAGCATCGACTTTTGGCCATCACTCAGCCTTGCGTAATCCACGTGGCTCTCACCGTGCCCAGGAGTAAAGGAAATCGAAAGGTGCCGCAGGATGGCCTCGATTTCAGAGTTCGCGAAGGTGAGGGATGGATTCGCGAAGAAGTCGCCCTTGTGAAGACGTTGCCATGCGCCGCTAAGGCTAGCGCTCAAGGTTTTGATCGACTCGTTTTCCGACAAGCACTCTGTGATTTGCTCAGTGAGTTGCTTGATTGAGTCCCGGTCATCACTCCAATTGACGGCACGAAGGAGGCGGCCTAATAGGGCGCTGGCGCCATATGCAACATGGTCTGCGGGATCCCGGCGTGCCGGTAGATAGTGCACGTGTATCTCGTCCCGTTCACGCTTCGCAACTGGTTTTAGCGTAGTGGGTTGCCCATACTCGTCCATGCGGGTCACGTAGAGTAAACGCTCTTCTACCTCGCCATCAGGGTGCAAAACGCCTTCCAGGCGATAGCGAATGCGGGGAACACCATCAGCCGTCTGCAGGGTCATCTGCGAGAAGAAAGGCGGTACCGTATCGTCGTCCTCATCATCCAGCGTTTCGTCGAACGTGAAATCCGCTTCGATCCAAAGCGAGCGTTGAGCAGGTACCTCCTGCTCGGTTAACGGAACATGGAAATCTGCTCGACGGAGGCGACGCAGACCTGGTTCGAAGCCAAACATCCGTGCCAAAGCCTGCAGTGTCGCCGTCTTCCCTGCACCATTGGGCCCTAAAAGGTATGTGACGCCCTCGAAGGTGATCTCCGTAACTTCCTGGCCAAATGACTGAAAACCGCTTACCCGCAGACTGCAAAGCTTCATGTAGTGATTCCTTTCGGTTCCTCCTAATGGTTCGCTCTGACTCACGAAAACTGGGGTGAGGAGGTGGCACCGTGCCGCTACAAGATACGACATGCAATGCGTGGGTGACTAGGCAAGGCTCAGCCTTGAAGGAATCGGGCCAATACCTGCTTGCCCAGCTCTGCTGCTGCTACCAAATCCAGCATTGCCATGAGGCTCATCCGTAGTGATCCGATCATCTAGTCCTAGCAAGATAGATTGACCAAGGGTTGGCAAAACGCTTGACTGTACATATATCCAGTATGGCGCTTTTTTTCATGATTACTATTCTCGGCTCCCTCGATCCCAGCCCCACAGAGCTTTCCCTGTATTCATTCAGGGTGCCTGCCGGTTTCCCTTCACCGGCAGCTGATCACGTCGAAAAGCGTATTTCTCTCGACGAGCTTTTGGACGTGCGTGCGCCTCACATCTACCTGGTGCGCGTGGAAGGGGACTCGATGATTGGGGCCGGGATTTACCCGGGCGACCTTGTTCTGGTTGATCGCTCCGCACCACCTGAGCCGGGTCACATTGTGATCGCAGCTGTAAACTGTGAGCCTCTTTGCAAGCGTCTCGCGCGTGAAGGTAGCCAGGTCGTGTTGCGCTCAGAGAACCCGCGTTACCCCTCCAGATATCTTCTTGAAGGTGAAGAGATTGAGATCTGGGGCGTCGTGACCTACAGCGTGCGCAGCCATGCCAAGCTGTGATCGCATATTCGCGCTGATTGACTGCAACAGCTTTTACGCCAGCTGTGAGCGTGTGTTTCAGCTCAACCTACGGCACAAACCCGTCGTCGTCTTGAGCAACAATGACGGCTGCGTGATCGCCCGGTCTGCTGATGCCAAGCCCTGGATCAAAATGGGTGAGCCCTTTTTTCAGATCAAGGACAAGCTTCGGAAGCACGGCATAGTGGCCTGCTCCTCTAATTACGAGCTCTATGGCGATATGTCGGAACGGGTCATGACTGTCATTGAGTCAATGGTGCCGGCATCCGAGGTCTATAGCATCGACGAAGCCTTTGCCGAATTGACAGGAATGCCCGGTGATTTGGAACTCCTTGGCAGACAGATCCGGGCAGAGGTGTACCGGCGCACCGGCATTCCCGTTGGTGTCGGCATCGCGTCAACGAAGACCCTGGCGAAGCTCGCTAATCATGCTGCGAAAAAATGGCAGAGTCATACAGGTGGCGTCGTCGACCTGCGCGATCAAACGAAACGCGACTGGGTACTGAAGAAATGCGATGCACCTGATGTCTGGGGGATTGGCAGGCGCATGTCGGTTCATCTTGAGGCGATGGGCATCCGTACTGCCTGGGAGCTGGCACATACCGATGCATGGATACTCAGGAAAAAATTCAGCGTAGTAGTGGAGAAAACGGCCCGAGAACTGGCAGGCACCACCTGCTTGGAGCTGGACGAGCCAAGCCCGCCGAAGAAAGAAATCTGCTGCAGTCGGATGTTCGGCCAATGCCTGGCCGACCTGGCGCCAATCCGAGAGGCGGTCTCCACATACGCCTCACGCGCGGCTGAAAAGTTGAGGGCCCAGCAGTCCCTTTGCAAGCGCATCCGGGTCAGTATTCGCACCGGCATGTTTAACCCCGACGAAGCCAAGTACGCGAGTGGCGTCTTGGTTGAATTGCCTTACCCTACTGATGACACTCGGATGCTCACCAAAGCGGCCCTGAAGGGCGTAGAGCAGATTTATCGTGAGGGTTATCGGTACAGCAAAGCAAAGGTGCTGCTACTTGACCTGAGTCAGCGAGGGGAGATCACAGGTGACCTCTTCGCAGCCTCCCAGCCTGCCGTAAGCGAAAAGCTCATGGGTGTTTTGGATACCGTAAATGCCCGGTGGGGGCGCGGCACCATGCGCTTGGCGAGCGTGCCTGTCGATCCATGCTGGGGGATGCGGCGGGAGATGATGAGCCAGAGTTTCACCACCAATCTGAATGAGCTTTGGACTGTTTACTGCAAGTGAACATTGTCGGGCCACATTGAGCGCTAGCGATAGCCGCCACAGGCTTACCTAAGCTCTGGCGTGCTCCGCTGGCCAAGGCGCTGCCGCACAATGCAGAAGCCGACGGTGGAGTGATGGGCGTTGACACACCTGGCTATCATGGCAAGGGCAACAGCGAGCGGTGTGCTGTAAGGTTACCAGACAACTTTCGTTGCCAGTGGAGCATTCTTGGTGATCTCAACCGCGCTGAGTTCGATGACAGCGCGCCGTTATCTGAGACCCTGGGCTTATCTACCGCTCATCGGCAAAACCTATATATTGGGTTAAGCGTACATTGAAAGCACTACATATTGGGCTAGATTGTGCTTGAGAGCCTACATCTGGTGTTTTGCGATGAATGAAGCCCATATCGAGAAAGCAGCGACCGATCTGCTCATGCAGATTTACCGTGATCGCCGTTACCTGTGGCCGGATCAACATATTCCGCCGATGATGATGCGCAGCCCTAGGATTGCTGCCATGGTCTGCGGCTACGACTACCATGAGCATCCCACCCTGGGAGACACCCAGTTCAATCGGCACACAACCGGTACTCGTATCGCGGGCCTGATCGACCGTCAATCGAACAAGATCGCCGTCGCGAGTGAGTTTGGTGACAAAGTCCAGCTCTTCACCGGCGCGCATGAGATAGGCCATCTTGTGCTCCACGAAGACACTGTCATGCACCGCGACCGCGCTTTTGACGGCAGTCCTCTGCAAGCACCACGTGCACCTGCAGAGAGACAAGCCGATCGCTTCGCCGCCTGCTTCCTCATGCCTCAAAAACTGGTGAGGGAACGGTTCGAGTTCATGTTCTGCTGCAAGGGCCAATTGCGCTTCAGCGACGTGATTGCCTATCACCTCGACCCCAACAATCCGGATCGGCTTCTCTACTCCCCGAAAGAGTCGGGAGAGCGCGAGCTGGCGCTGGCGCGATGCACCCGATTTAACAACCAGCACCTGGTGTCACTGGCCCAGCAATTCGGTGTCTCGGATTCGGCGATGGCCATCCGGCTCAAGGAGCTGGAATTGGTGCGGTGGCCTTAGAGCGGGCAGGGCTTTGGTACGGTGAGTGTCGATGGCTTGAGTAGCGCTTGGGGGCATCCATCGATCATTTTAGAAGCCACAAAAAGGGGCCCTCGCAAGGGCCCCGTTTCTTTAAATCAGGAGGATTTACTGAGCCAACCAGCTCTCGACTTCCTCGGCACCATACTGGCTTTTCCACTCTTTTAGAGTCTTGTGATTACCACCCTTGGTCTCCACGAATTCTCCCGAATGAGGGTTTTTGTAAACCTTGAGCTGGCGCGGCTTGCGGGTACTCTTTTCAGCTGCAACGGCTGGAGCACGTCGGGTAGCGGCTTGCGGGTCAAGAATGGCCACGATATTGCGCAGGCTGTAACCGTACTCATTGAGCAGATCACGAAGCTTTCTTTCAAACTCGATTTCACGCTTCAGACCATCATCGTTTTTGAGGGACTCAAGTTCGGCGAGCTGAGCTGCTAATTGTTGCTCAAGGGCACGGAATTCTGCGAGTCTGGACATTCGACACTCCTGTATGTTGTCGGTCGAGTATAGGTGGTGGGCTCTAAGCCATCAATCTTGAGCGCCAGACCTTGGTGTTGAGGTTATCCGTGAGGGTTGGGCGTACGATGCGCCAGCCGGAGCTTGCCACCATCAGGAAGGAAGTACTCCGCCCCACCAATTTGATGGTCAAGGCAGGCGATCGATCGCGGTGGCGTAATCGAAATCGATGCTGGTGCCGCTGACTAAGTTGGCTTGCAGTCGCGGGCCTTCTTCAGTCGCTATCGCATAGAAGCTGAGAGCTTCGAAGTCGGCATGGGTGGCAGCCCAGAGGAGAGCTAGATACTCCTTGACTTGCGAATTCGACACCAGCCCTGGCGCTTTGAGGCTCAAGTGATCCTTCACGCGACGCTTCAAATGTTCACGGGACGGCAGAAGGTGAGCGCCTAGATAGAAGGGGCCATCGCCAATGGGGGCCGTCAACGGGACTGCCGGCGCATGGTACAGCTGGTGTATCTCTCGGTGCTCCAGCGTCCGGTTGTACAGTGTTAGCCCCCTCTGGACGTAGAGCTTGTACAGCCTGCTCTTGGCGTCCAACGCAGCCTCTTTGGAGTTGACACGTTCAACTACCCGGAACACTGGCTTAATCCCTTGGGCCAGGAGTTCAGCAATTTTCACGCAGACACCTTTGCGTTTTCGACTGACGGAACCTAGGTAGTGGGCTTCACGGCGCTCAAGGTCTATAGTTTCGCCGACGTAGAAGGGCTCATTGGTCTCAGGGTGGCAGATGGTGAAGACGATATGCTGAGCCGGTGCAATGCCTTCTAGCGATGCCTGGATCGCCTCCGGCACGACGTCGTTTGTTTCAAAATGAATGACAGGGGAGGCGTGACGTGCGCCTTCAGGTACCCTCTGCCGGTACCACTCCAAGGCAAGCTCCAAGGTCGCGAAAGACTCGTGTTCAGCACCTGAACCGCCTTGTGTTGCTTGTGCAGCACCACCTTCCCATGTACTAAAAATCCCAGCGGGCTTGCCGGACACGACTGCGTAGTAGCGGGTTCTCTTGGCCATCCTTGGTCGTCTCGCAGCGTCACCGGAATTCCATTCTATCCCAAGCACCCACGCATTGAGGTGATGGGGTTGATAGTTTTGAACGCTAGGTAAATCAGGAGCACCATCTGGAAGCCAGTGCGCAGTGCTTTTAGGGCGATTAGGGGCAGACCAACAAGCAGCGACTCGCGTATCAGCCGTATTATTGTCAACAAGCCGTCCTTGCGTCTTACCCATGAAGCTTTTTGACACGCAAGGTTATCTATCAAAGGAATGCCAATCTGCAATGAGCATCAAGAAACTGACTACAGAGCCTACTGAGGCGGATTTCGAGGCGCGTATCCGGGTTGCGATTAGCCATGCATTTCCTTGGCTTGCACCTGGCGCGATAAAGCACCAGACAAAATTCTCTGTACGCCTCGGACGCAAAAGCGTTGACGTTGAATCCCGACCGAATGAGGCTCGGGCGGACATCATCCTCTATAGCGACACCCGTCCTTTGGCCGTCTTGGAGCTGAAGCGTAACGGAGTGGCCCTCTCAACCGCAGATGAGGAGCAGGGGCTGTGCTATGCCAAGTTAATGAGTCCATTTGCCCCTCTAACGGTGATCAGCAACGGTGATGAAACTCGGGTTCTGAATACACTCACTGGCGTAGCATGGGCTCCAGATACCACAGACGAGAAGACGCTTGCCAACCTATTCAGCAACGTCGGAAAAATTGCGACCTCTCAGGTTACGGAAGCAGTGACAACATTGCTTGGTGGGGACTCAAAGGCTTGGGTTAGCGCTCTCAACGCTGTAACTCGTGAACAGCTTGCAGAGCTCACTGGCGATCTTGCTGACGCCCAACTGCCTTTTGGGCGCGAATTCTTAATTTCGCGCCAAGCAACAGACGAGTGCCTCGACCTACTGAAAAAAGGGCATCGACTCGTTGTGCTATCTGGCGCCCCTCTCAGTGGCAAGAGCAATGTGCTGCGCGAAATTTGCCAAAAAGTTGAGACTGAATACGCGATGGCGGTACTTTTTGTCGAGGCAGATCACGGCGGCGGGATAATTCAACGCATCGCTGACGCGCTGGACAAATCCCTTGATTGGTCGATAAGTCGTGATGAAACACGTCGCTGGCTGCGCAAGCGCTCTGAGAGCCCAGGCGCAAATCTTGTAGTGCTTGTCGACAATGTGCCCAGCGGAGATCATGTGCTTCGCAAGGAAATAGAAGACCTCACTTCAAACTACTTCGGCGCGAGAGTTCAAGTCGTCTTGGCTCTCCATGAAAACGCGGCGGAGGCCATGCAAGCCTCCCAGAACTGGCTCACACAGTCTCCCCTTGGGCGCGCTGCTGTTTCAGTCACAGTGGGGGCGCTTGCCGATGTAGAGTTCGAATCTGCCCAAGAAGCTTTCCGTGGTATCGGCATGGTATTCGCTCTAGGTGCGAAGCACTCCACAGAGCTTCGTGAGCCATGGGTGTTGCGAGCATTAGCAAGCATGGCAGCCGCCCATCGCTCGCAAACTGAGCTCATTGAAGATGGGCAGTACTTGCAGATACCGCCCATGGTTGGCGTTGATGTGATTAATCATGCGAGGTCGCGCTTCCTCAACTCCGAGTTGACCAGGCTTTACCAGTGCATGGCGACTGCAGTAATGACTGATGCGAGAGACGCATCGCGTGATCCCTCGCTACTTCTGTCATCGATCCACACGTTCATGGTGCGTCGTAAGACACTGACTCAAATCATGCACCATCTAGACGTAGAAAAACTCATACAACTGGGATTTATCCGAGAGTTCAGACACTCCACGGGAGTTCAAATGCTCTATGTGAGACTCCCGGAGCTAGTGGCGAGTGAGCTGGCGTTGTTGGTCGCAGATTCGCTGTCAGAGTTAGACCCTGACCAGCCCAAACTTTACCTCGGCGAAATAGAGTTTTACGCAAGCCTGTTGCCTATGGGAGATATTATCGTCGCCCAAGCCATATTCGATGCGGCAACTAAAAAACCTGATATTATCGGCGAGATTGTGGACATCGTACTTCAAAATCCGATTCAGCAGGTACCGGTATTGGGCGTTAAGTTCGCGATGATCATGCCGGATGGAAAGCATGGAACTTTGACGATATCCGAAGACGGTTGCGTTATGCTTACGCGTGATGGAAAAACTCGACGACTGAAAGGTATTGATCCAAGTGAAGTCAGTTGCACTTACAGCAACCTCTACGCTTGGATTGTGCTGGCACAAATTGTGTACCATTACATGCACACCCTCGATGAGGAGGTTGAGGCGCCTGAAGTACATTCAACGCTACTTGAAGTCTGCAAAGCACCTGCTCCACTTCGCAAGCCCAACCTGGATTACGCGTCATTCGGTATTCAAACGTTGGAAACGCCGACAGGTGTGAGCTTGACGCTTCCTGGCCAGGGGTTTCTTGATTCTGCGACCTATGCATTGCTGTTAATGTTCAGCAGAAGATCGCTTCAAGCTGGCGCCTGGATCGACATCGCTGCGGATAGCGGCTGCGTGCATTTATTGAACAGGATTATCACTGCACTGGTTGAGCTAACTCATACGACAGATACTGCTTCTGCTGAGTGGGCATACGACACGCTGCATACAAGGCTCTATCCAGCCTTGAAGCAATGGCTTGGGGCGAACGGTATGCCTTCAACTGAATAGGCTTGGCACATTCTGTTTGTGCCTGGTGAATCGGGTCGAAATGTACAGCGTCACTCCGACTCAAAAATGATCATCAGAATCGTGAGCAGGGTAGGGTGGCTTAGTCTTCGGTTCCGACCATAGAGACGTCTGACGGGACTGGCTCGCGGCATAGGGGTAAGCGTCCGGCGAACTCACCTTCCGAACTCCAGCTTTAAGGGCGATGGTGTCCGCGTATTTTTAAGCGGACGCGATCACCCTTATTGCCAGGATTTCCAGGCGCCAACGAAGCTCTTATCCGAAACCGTTCAAAGCCCAGATCGTTCAGGAATGCCTGCAACCTGGCGCATCCATTTCCAGTGCCGCCATCAACCCCGGCATCAATGCCAACGTCATACCTAAATGGATGCCGCTCTATCGACATGCGCCTTCCCGGACGCTTACCTTGTTCGGAGTTTCTGGTTACGCTTGTTGGATCCGCTTCGCCTACCCTCCAAACCCGCTTGGGAGGCGTAGCATCAGGTTCATGTGTCCTTCAGGTGCTAGGAGTGCCGATATGCCCGGGAAAACACCGTGGGAAGCTGCGATTGAGGTTGAGCCGAAAACCGACTCTGAGCGTTACCTGAGCCAGCTTGCGCGTCGTGCGTTCTTGAGCCTCTGGTGCTACAGCAATGTTCATACTGACGAGGGAAAAACCTCGCCAACCGGCGATGGCAAGGAGCTCTGTGATTTACTCGTGGTTTTTGGAAACCACATCCTGATTTTCTCGGACAAGGAGTGCGTGTACACCGACCACGCTGACCCTTTGGTGGCTTGGGGCCGATGGTACAAGCGAGCGGTAGACAAATCGGTGAGCCAGCTGCTGGGCGCTGAGAAATTCATTCGTGAGCACCCCGATCGACTCTACCTGGACAAGCAGTGCAACGTGCCTTTCCCGTTCCGTTTGCCGGACATGAAACAGGCGACCATTCACCGCATCGCGGTGACCCGTGGCTCATACGATGCGGGTGTCGCCAATTGGAAGGGTAAGAGCAGCGGTAGTCTGGTGATCAACACCGTGCTTGAGGGCAAAGCCGACCACCTTAAGATGCCGTTCACAATTGGCTGGCCTGCCGGAAGAGATCGTTTCGTTCATGTGCTGGATGAGTTGACCCTGGACGTGCTGTTGGGTGAGCTCGACACCATTGCTGACCTAGTCGCCTATTTTTCGGAAAAGGAGCGTTTCTTCAACAGCGCCAAGTACATCAGCGCGCCGGGTGAAGAAGAGCTTATTGCGCTCTATCAGACCACTGTGCGGAATAATAAGCACGCGCTGCCGCACGTCTCGAACGTTCCGTCTGGACGGAGCATGATCATGTTGCCGGAGGGGGAGTGGGAGGCTTTCAATGCTAGCTCCCAGCGTGCCTCACGAAATGCTGCAAACCAACAAAGCTACATGTGGGATCAAATCATTGAGTATCAGTCGACTTTCATCAGGTCTGCTAAGTCGGTGGCGGTGCTTGGTGGTGGTTACACCGTGGATCAGCAAGAAGAGCTTGTCAGAGCCATGGCAAGTGAAACCCGCTTTGGTCGACGCATGCTGGCAGCGGCGTTAACCGGCGTCCTACATCATCCTGTCGTTGCGAGTGCGCAGTTTACCCGCAGAGCTCGAAGTCTCTCGGTGCCTGATCGGCATTACGTTTTCACCGTCATGGGGCGTGACGTAACTAGCGACTATGGGGAGTACCGGAAAAACAGAGCACTTGTCCTTAAAGCCTATTGCCATGGCGTAAGGTTAAAGCACCCTGATGCGAAGGAAGTAATCGGCATCGCCATTGAACCCATGACGTCTGACGCCTCATCGCAGGATGTTCTTTACATGGAGTTTCTTGGGCCACCGACTCCTGAACAACTGGCCTCTGCTCGTGAGGATTGTGATCGCATAGGCATAATGCAAGATTCCGCGATGAGTGAAATCGCATATCCGGCGCAGGAATTTCCAGGGCATGGGCTGATGAAGGATTACGAACGGTCTAATGGGCCTGCTAATCGCGCTGAGCGCCGAGCACAGGCGAGCGCTCAGCGTCGAAGCGGCGGCGGGAAACGAGGGCATTGATGCTCTGCAGAGTTGAGATCATGTAGAAATCGCCGTCCAAGCCGCTGTTCTCATCAATTTTTGGTTTTTTTGGCGCACCAGGCAGCGGCAGCTGCTTCAGCAGGCGAATGAGGTTGTGTAACTGCTGCGACAACAGTGGATGCTGGCCTGAATGAGGCAAGGTGAGTTGGGCGGACGCTTACGCATAGGGCTGGCGTTGAGTGGCGCTAGGTTCTATGAAATCCTTAAAGCAGGAGGCTAGCTTAGCAACGATGCCTAGAGTTTAAGAGATCGTGCCCAGGCCATTGACCTCCTTTTGGCTTTGGCACAGCAAGATACCCGGCCTGTATATCGCCAAAGCGGAGCGAGCCATAAGATGAGCACCTTGTCCCTCGATCAACACGACCGCTACCTGGAAATACTCGACGCAGCGAAAAGGCTGTATAGCGGCGATTTTGATGCAGCCACGCGCTGGATGTCGCGTCCGCTGCAAGCGTTTGGCGGCAAAGCTCCTGCCGCCATGATCACAACCAGGCTGGAAACAGACATGGTCATCGAGTTTATCAGGCGCTTGGAGCATGGGTTTGTTGCGTGAGTTGCCCCAAACAATGCCCTTTACCTGGAAAGTTCGTCAGTGGCCAGGGCGGGGGCCAGAGGTGCCGCACTTCAAAACCCAAATGTTGAGCTCTGGGGGAGCGAGCCTCGTACGTATTCGGCTGAACAACCCACTGCCTATGATCGGGATCTAAAAACTAAGGTTTACTTTAGATTTTGCGGTTTTTGTCACGGCTGGCTAGAGAATCTAAGCTATAGCTTAGTTTTTACCCGGCTGCAGCAAGGCGATGTCCCACAGGATTTGGTGGGCTTCGCGGTCTGTTAGTAGTGTTGGTGCCAAACGAAAGCTACCTGTGTGTTTTGGGGCTTTGGGCCTGCTCGTACCTGGCCTGGGTCGGCAGCATGGTAAATGAAACCTGGCGTTCTGGGCGTGTGACACCGGCATCGATTTGATAGCCTTCGGCCTTTTTGGAAGACGATCATGACAGCCCACTCAAAGCTCACCGCTCGCTACGGCACGCCTGACATTTCACCGCTCACTCAATGCAATGAAATCGTCGAGCAACTCCTCGATCACCGGAGCGTCCGCGCTTTCACAGACCAGCCTCTGCCTGAGGGTACCATCGAGACTTTGGTCGCAGCTGCTCAGTCTGCGTCTACGTCCTCAAACCTGCAGTTGTGGAGTGTCGTCGCTGTTCAAGATAGCGATCGTAAAAAGCGCCTGTCCGCCCTGGCCGGCAATCAGGCATACATCCATCAAGCGCCGCTCTTCCTTGTCTGGCTTGCAGACCTGTCTCGGGTTTCGCGTATCGCGGAACAGCAGGACATAGAACTGGAAGCATTGCCTTACCTGGAAAGCTTGCTGCTGGGCACCATTGACGCAGCGCTCGCCGCCCAGAACGCCGTCGTTGCATTGGAATCGCTGGGACTTGGGAGCGTGTACATCGGTGGCATCCGGAACGACATCGAAGGCGTTGCCAAAGAGCTGGCGCTGCCGGCCCAAGTCTATCCCGTCTTCGGCCTGTGCGTCGGCTATCCATCCCCTGACAGACCTGCGAAGGTTAAGCCGCGGCTGCCCCAGGAGGCAGTGCTGCATCACGAAACCTACTCGGCCGCCGACGAGGAGGGGGTTCTCGCGGACTACGATGAGCGCCTGGGTGCGTTCTATGAGCGCGAAGCGATGAAAGCTTCGGGCTGGGCAGAGCAAGTGGTCAGCAGGCTGCGGAGCGTGTCGAGCCTGCATGGGCGTGACGAGCTGCTGGGGCAGCTGGCGCGCATGGGCTTTGGGCTGCGTTAATACTCAATCCTCGAAGGTTTGCTGAACCATTTAGCTGAAATGACGCTCGCGAGGGCTGGCCTAAACCCAGCCCCCAAGCGCAGTGGACGAGAGCGGGCCGGCGCATATTTTGACTGTAGAGAAGGATCTTCCTGAATGACCAAAGCTCATGGCGTCGACGTTGAAGCATATCTAAGAGGGGAAATGGTACTGCATTTCCGCAGTATCACCTTGACTCAACGGCACGCTGCCAACCCCATCGTTTTCAAAGGGTCGGGTCATGTCCACCTTGATAAGGGCCGTCTAAGGTACGTTGTCTACCACACCTGTGTCGGTGATGAAGCAAACCGACACATGGCAATGAGCTTGTCGGGCCAGGCGGGGGAGCTGATCAACCTGGACTCTCTTTTCGATTTTGAAGGGCAGGATTTGAATGGCAAGATCTGGACGGCCGAGGGGGTTGATACCTCTGGCGGCAACTTCCGTTCTGAATTCTGCGTGGTCGAAGGCTCTATAGAGTTCCTCAGCTCTCAACACCCGTTTAGCGGAAGCGCCCCGAATACACTTCACCAGATCTATTTTCACGACCATCACTTCCCAGCACCCCAGCTGCATGTTGCGCCTGGACTGGAATTCCTCTGCGGGGAATCTACGGTCACTATCAACAGGGATGAATCAGGATGCGATGTGTCGGTGCTGGACGGCCATCTGAGTGACGAGTTTTGCCGAGCAATCAGCAAGGCACTGAACGTGTTGAGCGGCGTTCGCCTGCAGCTAGGCGTTACCGAGAAGATCTGTCAGGGCGTCTCCACCGTTCAGCTGTATTCAAGGGACGTCCAGTTAAGCAACCAACAGCTTCCTCCACCGGTTGAAATTCCCTTCAGATGCGCCTCGGACTTTTTCGGGCAGATCTTCAATCTCCTTGTCGAATTTCTTGAGCAAGACGGGGTGGTGTACTACGACAACTGGAACAAGCTGAATAGGGCTTGGCAAGCAGGCATTGAGTCGGCCGCACTCAACGTGAGCGTTTGTATCGAGGGTGTCCTCAAGACCTATTTCGGAGCGCTTGGGACGGACAAAGGTTTTGCCGAACTGACCAAGCTCGCCATCCCTGCGGTCATGGAGCTAGGAATAGATCAACGGGTAAAAGACCTACTCCGTTCATGCCTTGGCGGCGCCGGCAACTTCAAGCCCAAAAACGCCCTTCGTACCCTGACAAAGTCCGGCAAAATCAGCCCTGAGCTTGGAGGAAAGTGGAACAAGCTCAGAAGCGAGACGGCCCATGCGGTGGTTGCAGGCGAAGCGCGTGAGGATTGGCAACGAATGGCAGATCTCACTTTTGCCAACATAAAATTGTTCTACGAAATTCTTTTCGCGATCACTGGCTACACAGGTGAACGGATCGACTACGAGAGCCGCGGATTCCCTTCTGCTTCGCCTTCGACAAGGCATCACGAGACGCCCTGTGCGGAGGAAGGCATCAGACCCAGTTGATCATTCCTCGGTGGGCTAAGATCATTCAGCCCATGGCCAAGTGAAGGGAGGATGGTTATGGCAGTCGTGTTCTTTCTGCCTTGGGTAGCGGCTGCTGAAGAGCTGCGGATCGCTGACATGTGCTTGATGCCTTACGAACGTGGGCGGCTGCCTGGCGAGCTTCTGGGCATCCCTCAGGCAGCTTTCGACGGTGTCTTGGGCAACTACGGCGACCGGGGATTCGGTTCTCAGCCCTCTCATCCAGTCCATCAGGCAGCACTTGTCATCTGGAACGATGACACACCTGGCATGGAGGTTTCGGACGCTCAGATCCAGCAGCGCTTGGTGCAGAGTTCCTATCTTGCGTTCTCAGCGTTGGCAGATCGATCGCTATGCTCAGCGTTCGAGTACTACAACGCCGATACACTCCAGGTCGTCGCGCAGCGATTTGATATCGCCTCACCGGCTCACTCCTGTATGACCACCCGCCGGCGTGACGGTGGAACGCAAAACATGCTGGCGGGGAGTGGAGGGCTCAAATTCATTCGGCCGTACCACGTCAACAATCGCGCGGGTATCTCGATCGACACGCCACTGCTCGAAGCACTGCTTAAGCTAACTGACGGGGAACTAAAGGAACGCATAGACGAGGCGATCGTGTCCTTTCTCAGGGCCAACACCGATGCCCCATCCATGGATGAGCGATCCGAGCTGATCCTGATGAGGGTTGCCATAGACACGTTGCTCAACGTCCCACATGACAAAGCTGCCTTCCGCAGGGCCATCAACGAACACTTCGATGAGGTACCGAACCCGCCCATCTGGCATAAAGGGAGTCTGGACGAATCTTGGTGGCGCGAGCACTGGGACAAAAACGTAAATCGCCCGCTCGACGCCTGGGTTCATGATTTCTGTGCCGCTCGCAACGCCGCAGCTCATGGCCCCGCAAATGGAGAGAAGGGAAGCATCTGGCCTCGCCATAACCACCTCATTTTCTCCACTTGGTTATTGCCCCTGATCGTCAAAAAACTGCTTGTCCAAGCGGCGCTTTACGAGTTCAGCGCCGAGGACAAGGTCGCCCGGGCGGGCTTCGAAGTGTTTCTGGCCCACGATCTCCTGGCAGCCACCGACGAGCATGAAAACAAGGTCTGGTGGCAGGTAGCTGAATCCGCGCTTTTCCTGCCACTCTTCGCAGAGCGATTACGCCAAGCCTGTGAGTGAGCGCTACATCAGGGTCGATTCAGCCGGTTTGAGGAGAGTTCACGAAATATGGATTTTGAGGGTGGCGAATCTGACGGGGTCGAGCCTATTGAACAGACTCCGGACAACCGATTGAGAGTGGTGGTGACAAGCGGAGATCTCGGCCGCACAGAAGTACGGCGCAGGCTGGTTGAAAACCGAATGCGCGTCTTATTTGATAAGGTGGAAGTGGAGGATACGTTCAGCTTCTTCAAAAAAATATCCGGGAATGGCCATCGATCTCGCTGGGAACAAGTGATCCCGCCGGTAATCGGCAAATTCGATCTGAAGCCTAGTGCTTTTCTCACGAAAGCCAGAGCCATGAGGCCCGAAAAGCCGGACGCAAACGTGTCTGCTTTTGCAAACTGGGTGTATAGCCTATACGGTCGACCTGGTGAGGATGACGATGCTTTGAAACGGGGGCTGGAATCCGAAAAAATAATTTTCGAGTTCTGTCAGAACAGTCATGTAGGCCCTAAGGAAGTATGGACAATCGCTTCGCCCTTGATGTTAAGCAGGCGCCCGGACGGCTGGAAGCTAGTGCATCAGGGCATCCATCTGAACGAAAAAAATGTTCCCTATTTTGAGCTGGGGGAACTGAAAGTTAGAGGAGAGCCCTTGAGAGCATCTCCGGACTTGCTTTTTCGCAACTCTCAGACCGGCCATGTGCTTATCGTTGAGATTAAGCTATCCAGGCAGTCTATCCCATCGAATCTATGGCCAAACATCTGGGCGCAGTTGTGGTGTTACTCCCAAATCCCCATGGTTAGACAGGCACCGTCAGTGACCGTCACCGGTGAGGTATGGGCTGAGGGCTCGCTCAGGCCATATCGACGCTCGCCTTCGATACCTGCGATCTACCTGCGCGCGATGGCTCGCCGCGACCCGCGCGATGCTGCATACGATCGGTTTTTTCGCGAGCTGTTTGAAATCTACCGTGGTGGTTAGTTTCTAGTGCAGGGCTTACTCGATAGACCGCTTGCGGCCGATAGCTCTCATCCGCGAAGGGCAGCTATGGGGCGTTAGCAGCCTTTCGCGAATGACCGTTAGGTCTAGGTCGCGGAAGCACTTCAAGTCTAAGAGGAGGCGCTGGCTTTGAATCCAAAAATTGGCGTTAAGCGCAGGTTGGCTTCAGTGAGTAAGGGGATCAAGGCTGAGTAGCAGGGGCCATTCCCACCCCCCGATGACGACAGAGGTACTGAGCGCCGGCGGCGCCGGCCAAATGCAGAACTCCTCACGTCGCCTTGTCCTAACTGACCTCAAACCTTGCCCTAGTTGCCCGTAGGGTACCGCCTGTGTTAATGGGGGAGAACCTGATTACATGAAGTGTAAAGCTTCCTTGAATCGATACTCCGAAGGTTTACAAGAGTTCGCTAAAATTCTGATGGTGATG
Organism: Pseudomonas sichuanensis; assembly: GCF_024749065.1. Classification (NCBI taxonomy): domain Bacteria; kingdom Pseudomonadati; phylum Pseudomonadota; class Gammaproteobacteria; order Pseudomonadales; family Pseudomonadaceae; genus Pseudomonas; species Pseudomonas sichuanensis. The sequence goes on from NZ_CP087185.1 coordinate 2,946,930, forward strand.
CTGCGTACCGTCGCTGTAAAGTGAGCGCTTTCACCACTGCACTGCATGTCCTCTGCTGCAGCTCGGCAGACCTCAACAAGCAATTTTGAGACCCAGCTATCAGAAACCGCCACCCCAATTACCCTGCCAGAAAACAATGGGCATCCATCGATGGGTGACACATTATTTTTCTGAAGATACAGCTTGTAAGGAAGCAATACCTCCTGTACATAGCCGGAGCTAACAGAGAGTTGTCTATGGGTTCCTTTTTTACCAGGCAGACATGCACTCCATGCACCATTGCTTTCATAAAAGCAGTCGAATCTGAGAAGGTTTCCGGCCAGCTTTATATCAGATCGCGACAGTCGCAGCTCGTTAATTGTATATATTACAAATAACATTCTAGTTAATTTAAGCCCTTTTAACAGAATGAAAGCGCCATTAATTACTATTTGGAATGCCGCTTCACTTGCACCTTGCTGAAGCTTAGGGCTTGCTTGCCTTCTGTGGCTATAATGAACAAAAGAGTCAAGATTAATTAGAGGATTACAATCAATGACTTGCTTAGACAAAAGAAAATCAAAAAAACTACGGGCAACACTAAATTGTCCGGCTGAATTCTCAATTGAAGAGTGATATGAAAAATCTTTCAGATTTTCTCTGCAGCCACCGGGAATCCAAAACGGACGCCAATTCAAATTTGTTGTTGTGAGAGCGCCGCCTCTACTGCAAGAGCCTGCTCTAATTTTAATAAAGCGTCGCTCATAGGAAGTCCTGATCCAATCTTTCGGTGGCGCCTTGCAAAACTCATTAAACTCATGAAGATCAATCTCATCAAGTTCATATATCGGCTTGAATTTTATTATATAAGTCCAAAGCAGAAGTCGTTCAATATATTTCCTATATGCTTCATAAGTATTTCGATTCCTGAAACCATACAGGTATTCTTTCGCGTGCTGGTAGGCCTCTCGCGGCTTAGCAGCCTCCGGAAAGGAAGCTAGATAAACCAGGGTATCGGGATGTTCATCTACGTTCCCATCGCTGCGCATCAATTCGAGATAATCGGCGAAGAGGGGCCTTGGAAGCTCATCAAAATCAGGAGACAATTCCGAAATCGCTGGAAGTCGGGATCTTTTAGGCTGAGGCGCGTCAGAATGCAGCCATAGCTTGTACGCATCTTGAAGACTTTGCACCTTTGCTCGCGAGACACCATTGGTTTCCATGTAACGTAGAGCCTCACGAACTGCACTCCTTGTGATTGTCACCAGTGTGCGTCGAGTTACCTGACCGCTGCCCCTCATATTTGAGACTATTGGGTGTGAAGCTTGAAGCTGAGGATCTATTCCCTGGAAATCACATAGTCTCAAAAAATATCGTTGCATGAACCCGTCCGGAATGGTTATGTCGCCTGAGTCAAGCGTTAGTAGCCAGGTGCGTTCATGCCGGACAAAGTCACCTAAAGTGATGACGTATCCCTCAGAGTCAAAAAAATCTGAGCAGGCAACATTCAAATAAGCCTGCGCAGCGACTACAAATACCGTACGCTCGTGCCTTGCGGGATTCACGACTGCTAACCTTTCAGCAGCAGATAAAACTTCCGCCCAGTGACTGGATGCCATAGCTAATTCAACTGGAGGAATATCCGCATCAGCCTTTGAGACTTGAGAGATCAGCTCCGCAAATGGATTTCGCAGGGAATTGGATGCTTTGACTAAATATGCAAAAAAGGCCGAACACTCAGTTAGAGTTTTGTAGAGGCTCGAAGGCTCAGCGGGCAGACGCCCCTTGGCAAATGGTCGCCATTTTGGGTTCGGAGTGATGGTCTTCAACCCTAAATTAGAAACCTCATTTCTGAACCGCAAAGGAGATTTTTCACAAAGCCATGAATCTGGTGGCTGCTGTATAAACCAAATAAATTCTGAATCGCCCCTGGTTTCCTAGACACTCTCCAAGCTCAGGAAATAGCGTTTCTCATACTCTACTGGAGACAGCTGCATAGCACTGCTGTGTCGACGCTTGGGGTTATAGAACATCTCGATGTAATCGAAAATATCACTTCGGGCTTCGTCACGCGTTGCGTAGATCTTTCGTCGGATTCGCTCCCGCTTCAAAAGCTGGAAAAAGCTCTCGGCTACGGCATTGTCGTGGCAGTTTCCCCGTCGGCTCATGCTGCTGATCACATTGTTGGCCTTCAGGAAGCTTTGCCAATCTGAGCTACTGAACTGACTGCCTTGGTCTGAGTGAATCATCACTTGCTGCTGTGGCTTGCGTCGCCACACGGCCATCAGCATGGCGTCGATGGCTAGGTCGCTGCTCATCCTGGGCTTCATTGACCAACCAATGACTTGGCGAGAGAACAGATCCAGCACTACCGCCAGGTACAGCCACCCTTCATAGGTGCGGATGTAGGTGATATCGGTCACCCAGACCTTATTCGGCTCACAGACCTTGAACTGCCGGGCCAGATGGTTGGGCGATGCCACTGTTGGTTTTCCGCCATAAAACCCAGGACGACGGCGATAGCCCGTTTGCGAACGCAGCCCCTCTGCCTGCATCAAGCGACCGACTCGATTTCGCCCACAGATCTCTCCTAGCTCTCGCAGGTCATCGTGAATCTTGCGATAGCCATACACGCCGCCGCTTTCTAACCAGGCCCGCTTGATCAAGCCAAGCAGGCGCTGATCTTCTTTGGCTCGGGCAGATTGAGGCTCGGCCAACCAAGCGTAGTAGCCGCTGGGATGCACCTTGAGGGTTTGGCAAAGGCGACGCACTGGGTAATCCGTCGAGTGCTTGTTGATGAAGGCGTACTTCAGCCGCACTCCTTGGCAAAGTACGCGGCGGCCTTCTTTAAGATGTCTCGCTCTTCTGTCACCCGCTTGAGTTCAGCGCGTAGCTTGCGCAGTTCAGCCTGCTGATCATTGTCTTGCTGACGCTGCTCTTGGGGCTTGCTGTAGACCTTGATCCAAGCGTAAAGGCTGTGCACGGACATGCCCAGGCGCTGGGCGACCTCGGCGACAGGTTTGCCTTTTTCGGTCACTTGCTTGACCGCTTCGATCTTGAATTCTTCGGGGTAACGCTGACGACTCATGGCACCTCCTATTTGGGCCTCATTATGAGGCTTGGAGGTGTCTACGAAACCAGGGGCGATTCAGGCATTATCTCTGCGGTGCACAGCATAGGCATTTCAGATCCTGCTAAAGCGTCGGAACTGCCTCAGACCACGTTAGCATTTCTTACCGCACCATTTCAAATTGCAGCCTGTGTGACAGTCAGTACTATTGGAGTCACATCAGCATAACCCAACGACTAGGAGACTAGTGTCGGCTGTAACACCAGCGGGCGCACCCGTGGACAGCTTAGCGGCAGCCTGCCGTGCGAAATCACCATGGGCAAGCAGATGCACCGCTGGCTGGGCAACGAGGCCGATGAATTCATCGGTACCTCGGGTGATGTGGCCAACGGATGGCATCTATGCAGATTTCATTGGTTACGGGTCATCAATGGTGAGCTAGAGACTGTACGCAAACCATGAATGGCTAAGAGCATCATGCGGTAGCGTAATTTGCGAATCAGCACTCTCGTGATCCGGAGAGCGTATTTCCCTGTAGACGGCACCATGGGGCAAGATAGCCAAAAAATGCGTGACTCGTTGACGTGCAATTTGTGCGTAAAGCGTATTGGAGGCTTGGGAACCCCCAAAAAAGCGCATCTATAGATGGGTACCGCGCGTGGCTAGAAGCGCATCTTTAGCTGGGTATTCGTTGGTTCAGGTTGGGAAAAGCGCTGTCGATCTTGAGACTGACACTAACAAATGCATGCTCAAGCCATTGATTCGTAAGAGGCGCACAATTAGGTAGGCAAAGGCGCATCTTTACGGGGGCCTGACAAACCCACGCCCCGGCAGCTCCATACGAAGATGCGCATAATGTATATTATGTTAAATAGTGTATTTGTAATGCTGCCGCCCAACGGTTAACCGCTCCCTGAGTACCCGGAAGTCTTAATGCGAAACTGAACACTGTAATTGGCTGAAACCGGGAATTTCTTCCCAATTTCGTAAAATTACTGCACCTTGGCTATGACCGGGAGTGGCCGTCGGTAATCATTAGAAATGAGTGTGACGTCTGCGGTAGTTCTACGCGCATGCCCGCAGGCTGTTACTAGTGACGCAAGAGCGACGCGTTCAACGCCTGTTCAGTGTTTTGAGCAAAAACCACGACCAGCGGTAGTGAACCTACTACTTTCGTGGGCTTGACCGGCCAGCCCCGCGCACCGCCACACAACGCCGTGCTGCTCGCCAGGGCGGCAAATCCGGTATGCTGCCGCCCTCACCGAACACGGACATCGGCCAGCCTGCACCATGGAACTGCATTTCAGCGTGACCCCCGCCCACACCGAAACCCGCCTGGCCGCAAAACTGGCCCTGGAGACGCGCAAGCATGACGCGCTGATCGCGCGGGTCGAGACCTGGCAGAACCGCCAGCGCGCCTGGCTTCGACGGCTATTTCCGTTCCTCGCGCGCCTGTTGGCCCCACGCGAACCGCGCAAGCCCTTGCAACGCTTGAACCACCGCCTGATCGCATTCCAATTGCGCCAGGCCCTCAAGGCCAGCGAAGGGGATTACTGCCTGGCCTTCGACGATCAGGGCTTGAGCTTGAGCCGCGCCAAGGGCGCCAAAGCCAAGCTGGCCTGGGGGCAGGTCACCCACCTGCGCGAAACCCCGGACTTCTACGCCGTAAGCTGCGCCCGGCTGGAGCGCAAAGGCAAGGCCTTGTACATCGCCCGGCACAGCGAGCTGATGCCGCAAGCGCTTTACCAGCAAGGCTTGCAGGCGTTTCTGAGCCAATGCCCGGTGCCGCCGACAAGCCGCTGAATGCTCCACCCACCCCCGACGCACCACTGACGGAACACCCATGCACGTTTCAGCTCCCTCCCCCCGCCCCGCCCGCGCACTGGCCATTCTCGGCACCGGTCACAGCCTGCCGTCACGGGTGCTCACCAGTGCCGAACTGGACACCCCGCTGGGCCTGGCGCCCGGCAGCGTGGCGCGGATCAGCGGGGTGCACCAACGCCATGTCGCCGGCCCCGCCGACAACGCCGCAAGCCTGGGCGCGAGTGCCGCGCACCAGGCCCTGCAGGCAGCCGGCGTAGGGCTGGACGAGCTGGACCTGATCGTCTGTGCCAACGCCACCCAGGACCAGGGCATGCCGTGCAACGCCGCCTTGCTGCAGCGTGAACTGGGCCTGGGGCACAGCGGCATACCGGCGCTGGACATCAACGCCAGTTGCCTGGGTTTCATTGCCGCGCTCGACACCTTGTCGTGGCCGATCCAGGCCGGGCAGTACCGGCGGGTGCTGCTGGTGTGCGCCGATATCGCCTCGTGCGGGCTCGACTGGCAGCAGGTGGAGGTCAGCGGCATCTTTGGCGACGGCGCAGCGGCCGCGGTGCTGGGCCCGGGGGACGGCGGCGGCAAGGTGCTTGCTTCACGCCTGAAGACCTACGCCGAAGGCGCCGAGCTGTGCCAGATACCGGCCGGCGGTTCGCGCTTTCACCCAAGGCGCATCGACCAGCCGTTCGAGCCGCTGACCAGTTTCAGCATGCACGGCAAGCGGGTGTTCCGCCTGGCTGCGCAGCACCTGCCGGCGCTGCTGGACGACCTGCTGGCCCAGGCCGGGCTTGGCCTTGCGCAGATCGACTGGGTCATCCCCCACCAGGCCAGCCAGCAGGCCATGACGCATGCGGCCAGGCGCCTGGGGGTGGCCCCGGGCAAAGTCATCGATATCTTTGCCCGGCATGGCAACCAGGTGGCGGCCTCGCTGCCCACTGCACTGGACATCGCCGTGCGCGACGGGCGCATCCAGCGCGGGCAACGGTTGATGCTGATCGGCACCGGCGCGGGCTTGTCCCTCGGCGGTGCGATCCTGGAGTTCTGATGAAAGTCCTGGTTACCGGTGGCACCGGGTTCATTGGCCGGCATCTGGTCTGGCACCTGGCCGCCCAGGGTTGGCAGGTGCTGTTCAGCGGGCGCAACGCCCAGGCCGCTGCCGAGGTCATCGACCACAGCCCCGCGCAGGTGAGCTGGCTGGCATTGGCCCACGGCAGCGCCCAGACGGCGGGCCAACTGACCGAGGCCAGCCAAGGCTGCGACGCCATCGTGCACTGCGCGGCGCTGTCCTCGCCGTGGGGCTCGGCGCAAGCGTTTCGCGACGCCAACCTCGAGGCAACCGCCGAGGTGATCCAGGCCTGCCAGGCCAACGGTATCGCCCGGCTGGTGCACCTTTCCACGCCGAGCCTGTACTTCGACTACCGCGACCGCCTGGGCATCCGCGAAGACCAGCCGTTGCCAGCGCCGGTCAACCAGTATGCGCGCACCAAGGCGCAGGCCGAGGCCCTGCTGGCCCTGGCCGAGCTGCCGGCATGCGTGATCCTGCGGCCACGGGCGGTGTTCGGGCCGTGGGACGCAACGCTGATGCCGCGCCTGCTGCGGGTGATGCGCCGCGGGGCGATACCGCTGATGCGCGGCGGCCAGGCGCAACTGGACCTGACTTGCGTCGACAACCTGGTGCATGCGGTATGGCTGGCACTCACCCGCCCCCTGCCGCGCCCGCTGTGCGTGTACAACCTGAGCAACGGCACGCCGCTGCCGTTCAACGCGCTGCTTGCACAGATGGCCGAACAGTTCCAGCTGCCGCTGCGCACCCGCAGGCTGCCCTGGCCGCTGGTGCACGGCGTGGCCCACCTGCTGGAGCTCAAGGCGCGCCTGGGCGATGGCCGCGAACCGTTGATCACCCGCTACGGCGCCGGGGTACTGGCCTTCAGCCAGACTCTGGACATCGGCGCCATCGAGCGCGAGCTGGGTTACCGCCAGGTGCTCAGCCAGGCCGAGGGCATCGCCCGCTATGCCCAGTGGTGGCGGGCCCGGCAAGGTGGCGCGCAATGAGCCGCAGCGTGCAGTTGCGCATTCTGCGCGCCGGCTGGTGCCAGCACCTGGCGTGCATGGCCGACCGCGGCGGGCGCCTGGCGCCGGCGCAGTTCCCGGCGCTGTGCGGGCTGATCCGCCACCCCGAGCACGGCTGGATTCTCTACGACACCGGCTACGCCGAGCATTTCTTCCACGCTACCCGCCAGTTGCCCGAGCGCCTGTACCGCAGCGCAGTGCCGGTGCAACTGCCAGCGGCGCAACAGCTTTCGGCGCAGTTGCATGCCTTGGGGCTGAGTGTTGCGGATATCCGCTACGTGATCATTTCGCATTTTCACGCCGACCACATCGCCGGGCTGCGCGACTTCAGCAATGCCCGCTTCATTGCCCTGGAGGCCGACTACCGGCACCTCGAAGGCCTGCGCGGGCAGCGCTGGCGCGCCACCCTGGGCGGCCACCTGCCCGGGCTGCTGCCAGAGGATTTCAGTGCCCGCCTGCAACTGGCCGATGCCAGTGCGCGCTGCACGCTGCCGGGCTGGATGGCACCGTTCGAGCACGGCCTGGACCTGTTCGGTGACGCCAGCCTGATCGGCGTGCCGCTGCCGGGGCACAGCGCCGGGCAGCTGGGGTTGTTCATCCCCGACGCCCAGGGCCGGCCGGCGTTCCTGGTGGCCGATGCCTGCTGGTCGGCCCCGGCCTGCCGCGCCGGGCGCCTGCCGGCGGCGCCGGCGCTGTGGTTCGCCAGCGCCGAGCGCCGGCAGTACACCCGCACCTACCACGCTTTGGGCCAACTGCTGTGCCGGGAACCGGCGCTGGCGGTGCTGCCGTCCCATTGCACCCAGGCCTGGGAGGCCTTCATTAATGAGCGGTGAACGCCTGATGGGCACCTTGCGCAGCCTCGGCGCCTTCATCGTCAGCCGCTATGCCCTGCGCTTTCGCCGGCGTGACCGGCTGGAAGCCTGGCAGGCCCGATGCCTGGCCGGCTTCATGGCCAGGGTGATGCCCCGCAGCCAGCGCTTCGAGGGGGTTCGCCACGCCAACCTGCAGGCCTTGCCGCTGATGGACAAAAGCACCCTGATGGGCGATTTCGCCGGGTTCAACACCCGCGCCCTGAGCCTCGAGCAGGTGCTGCCGGTGGCCCTTGAAGCGGAACGCTCGCGCGACTTCAGCCCGACCCTGGGCGATATCACCGTGGGCCTTTCCAGCGGCACTTCGGGGGCGCAGGGGGTGTTTCTGATCAGCAGCGAGGAACGCCAGCGCTGGGCCGGCATTCTTCTGGCCCGCACCCTGCCGCGGGCATTGCTGCCACGGCTACTGTGCCCGTGGCTGGCACCGTTGCGGGTGGCGTTCTTCCTGCGCGCCAACAGCCGCCTGTACACCACCCTGGCCAGCCGGCGCATCGACTTCGCCTTCCACGACCTCACCCTGGGCCTTGAGGCTTCGCTGGCGCGCCTGGCGCAACACAACCCCGACGTGCTGGTGGCGCCGGCCACGGTGTTGCGCGGGCTGGCCCAGGCCGCCTTGGCCGGGCGCCTGGCGCTGGCCCCCGGGCACATCCTGTCGGTGGCCGAAGTGCTGGAAAGCCCCGACGCCGACCTGGTCGAGCAAGCCTTCGGCCGGCGCCCACAGCAGATCTACCAGGCCAGCGAGGGTTTTCTCGGCTACACCTGCGAGGCCGGCACGCTGCACCTGAACGAAAGCCACCTGCACATCGAACCGCAATGGCTGGACGCTGCGCGCACTCGCTTTCAGCCGATCATCACCGACTTCTCCCGGCGCACCCAACTGATCGTGCGCTACCGCCTCAACGACATCCTGCGGGTTGCCAATGCACCCTGCCGTTGTGGCCGCGCCGAGCGGGCCATCGCCGCCGTGGAAGGCCGCGCCGACGAGGTGCTCTGGCTGCCGCGCAGTGACGGCCGGCAACTGGCGCCGCTGTACCCCGATGTGCTGCGCCGCAGCCTGCTGATGCTGGGGCCGGCGCTTGAGGAGTACCAGGTTCGCCAGCACGGGCTCGACTGGCAGGTGGATGTGCTCGGCGCAGGCGACCACACCCAGCTTTGCCAACGCCTGGCCACAGCCCTGGCCGAGCTTTGCCAGGCCCATGGCCTGCAGCCGCCACGCCTGAGCTTCGGCCACTGGCAGGCGCCCCCACCTCACAGCAAGCGCCGCCGCCTGCTGATGCTGCAACTGCCCGAGGGTTTGCCATGCGTGTATTGATTCTGGGGGCACGCGCACCGGCGTGCCTGGAGTGGGCCCGCGCCTTTGCCGAGGCCGGCTGGTCGGTCAACGTGGCAGACTCGCTGGCCCAGCCACTGAGCCGCTTCAGCCACGCGGTCGAGCACTTCGTGCGCCTGCCCGAGCCCCGCCAAGACCCCGAGGCGTGGCTTGAGGCGCTGGCCGATGTGGTGCACAAGCGGCACATCGACCTGTTGCTGCCCACCTGTGAAGAGGTGTTCTACCTGGCCCACGGCCTGGAGCGCCTGCGCCCGCTGTGCCGGGTGTTCACCAGCGACTTCGCGCTGCTGCACCGCCTGCACCACAAGGGCGACTTCGCCGCCATGACCCAGGGCTGGGCGGTGGCCGCACCGCCCAGCCGCGTGCTGCACGACGTCCAGGCACTGCAGGCGCTGGCCGGCGAGCGCGACAGCCTGGTGTTCAAGCCGGCCTACTCGCGCTTCGCCTCGCACACGCTGATTCGCCCGGGCACTGCGCAGCTGGCCCGGCTCAAGCCCAGCGCCCAGGCGCCCTGGGTGGCCCAGCAGTTCGTCGCCGGGCAGGAATACTGCAGCTTCAGCGTGCTGGTGGGCGGCAAGCTTACCGCCCACGCCAGTTACCAGCCGCGCTACCGGGTCGGGCGCGGGTCGGGCATCTATTTTCACAGCTGCGCACCGGCGCCAATCGCCGCCTTCGTCGAGCAGTTCGGCCAGGCCACCGGCTACACCGGGCAAGTGGGCTTCGATTTCATCGAGGACCAGCAAGGCCGTTTCCATGTGCTCGAATGCAACCCCAGGGCCACCAGCGGCGTGCACCTGTTCGACGACCAGCGCCGGCAACTGGTGGCGGCGCTGGATGCACCCCAGGCGCCAACCCTGCACGCCACCCTGCAACCGCGCATGATCGCCCTGGCGATGCTGCTGCTGGCTGCGCCGCGGCGGGCGCTCAAGCCTGGCTTCTGGCACGACTACCGCCAGGCCCGGGATGTGATCGTGCAGGGCGCCGACCGTGGCCCGCTGACGGCCCAGGTGCTGAGCCTGGCCGAGATCATCGGCCGCGCCGCGAGCCGGCGCTGCGGCCTGCTGGCCGCCTCCACCGCCGATATCGAGTGGAACGGCCAGCCGCTCGGGGCGCCGCGCCCATGAAGCTGTTGATGCCTGAGCAATTGGCGCAACAGCCGCCCACGCCCGACGACAGCAGCGCCCGGCAGTACGTGCGCAGCTGCGCCGGTGGCGCATTGATCGGCAATGTCAGCACCGCCCTGGCGCTGCTCGATACCGGCAGCCAGCAGTTCCCGGTGAGCATCAACCACGGCAACGACCCGGCAGGCAACTGCTACGTGGTGTCGCCGCAGACCGCCTACAGCGGCTATGCCCGCGAAGAGCTGCAGCGCCTGCGCCGCCCGTGGCTGGCCTGGCCGCTCAAATACCTGACCCAAGCTGTCGACAAGCTGCTGAGCGCGGCGAAGGTAGACCGGCTGGTGCAGGTGAACAACTGGCTGCTGTCCACCAACCTGTACCCACCGGACTGGGACGGCGCCGACCTGCCGGCGATCACCGCGCTGCTGCGGCGCACCTTCCCCGACCATGGCTTTGGCTTTCGTTCGCTGAACGACTTCAGCAACCCCGCCCTGCGCCTGCGCCTGCAAAAGCTGGGCTACCTGGCCATCCCCAGCCGCCAGGTGTACCTGTTCGACGGCCGGGCCGGCGACCAGTCGGCCTTCCTGCGCCACCACAACACCCGCCTGGACGCCACCTTGCTGCGCCGCAGCCCGTATACCGTGGTGCCGGGCGAAGCCTTGGCCGACGCCGACTTCACGCGCATCGAGCAGCTTTACAACCTGCTGTACCTGGCAAAATACAGCACCCTCAACCCGCACTACAGCGCAGCCTGGCTGCAACGCGGGCACCGTGAAGGCTGGTTGCAGCTGCGCGCCCTGCGCAGCCCCGAGGGGCGCATCGACGGCGCCCTGGGCTGGTTCGCCAACAGCGCGCTGCTGAGCACGCCGATCGTCGGCTACGACACCGCCCTGCCCCTGCGCGCCGGCCTGTACCGGCAGCTGACCCGGCTGTGCCTGCAAGAGGCGGTTAACCGCCGCCAGGTGCTCAACTTCAGCTCTGGCGCCGCGGCGTTCAAACGCCTGCGTGGCGGCCAGCCGCAGATCGAGTACAGCCTGGTGTACGTGGCCCACCTGCCGTTCGGCCGGCGCCTGGTGTGGCGGGTACTGGCGGTGCTGCTGCAACGCCTCGGCGTGCCCCTGATGAGGAAGCTCAAACTGTGAACATTCAAGCAGGCTGGTGGCCCGTCGCCCTGAGCCGGCAACTGCGCCGCCAGCCCCTGGCCTGCACCCTGCATGGCGTGCCGCTGGTGCTGTTTCGAGGCGCCACCGGCGCCCCTGCGGTGCTGCCCGACCGCTGCCCGCACCGCTTCGCCGCACTGAGCGCCGGCCGCGTGTGTGACGGGCAGATCCAGTGCCCCTACCACGGTTGGCGCTTCGACCCGCAAGGCCGCTTAAGCCACCTGCCCGGGCGTGAGCAGCAGGCCTGCAGCCAGCCGTTGCTGCAAGCCCTGCACAGCTGTGAAGCCCACGGGCTGGTGTGGGCGAGCCTTGACGCCGAGCCCCCGGCAGCAGCGCCGGTGGCGCCCGCCGAGCAGGCCCAGGCGCTGGACCTGTTCTGGATGAGCGACCAGGTGCGCTGCACCTTGCAGGACGCCGCCGAGAACTTCCTCGACGGCTTTCACACCCCGTTCGTGCATGCCGGCTGGATTCGCCACGACCGCAAACGTCAGCGCATCAGCACCTGGGTGCACCGGCTGGAGGATGGCGTCGAGGCGCAGTACAGCGATGAAAGTACCCAGTCAGGGCTGATTTCGCGCCTGCTCGAAGGCGAGCGCGGCTTGAGCATGGGCCGTTTCCGTTTACCGGGGCTGGCCGAAATCGAGTACCGCGACCGCCAGGGGCGTCTGAACCTGCTGGTCAGCGCCTGGCTGAGCCCCGCCGCCGAGGGCGAACTGCGGCTGTTCGCGCGCATCGCCACCGCCCGTGGGCGGGCCCCGGCCTGGCTCAAGCGCGGGGTGCTGCAGGCGCTGTTCAAGGTGATCCTCAAGCAGGACCGGGCGATTCTGGAAAACCTCAGCGCCAACCGCCAGCGCTTCACCGCGCTGGCGCTGCGCCAGGCACCGCTGGACAGCCCCCAGGATTTGCTTGGGCCGTGGATCAGGCAGTTGCTCGAGCATGGCGAGCTGCAAGGGTTCGAAGAGCGGCGTGAGACGTTCTTGCTGTAACGGTGTGGCAACTTGAAGTCTGGCGCGCTCCCTGTAGGAGCGGCCTCGTGCCGCGAAAGGGCCGCAAAGCGGCCCCGGCAATCCGATCACAGCGAGCGACGTGCCAACAAAAAAACACCTGAAAAATCAGTATGTTACGCATTATCCCTTTTAAGGAATGCTGACATATGATTTCCATGCAACCCGATGTCAGGTTTCACAACGTGAACTGCGCAACCACTTCATCCGACGACATCACATCGGCATATTCCCCCCCGAGTATCGCCAAAGTCAGCTCATGAACGGTTGTAGCGTCCCAGCGCTTTCCATTCGGCCCGACAACGGGCACGGCTGTCGTGGCGTCTGACGGAAGAATAATGCTGTACCCCAGTGCTTTTCCCGCGCGGACGGTGGCGTCCATGCTGTTATGAATGACAACCCCCGTCAGCACCAAACGCTTTACCCGCATCTTGCCAAGCGTGGCGTCGAGCTCGGTACCGATGAATGCGCAGTTTTCCTGTTTGATAATGACCGCTTCACCCTCGATCGGAGCAACCTCTTGCTTGATGCCATTCCACGGGCCATTTACGTAATAGCTGGATGTTGGCGTCCGCTCGTCGTGCTTAACGTGCACAACAGGCCAGCCTTTTGACCGCCAGAGCGCGAGCAGTCGCTGGATCACTGCCAGATACCCAGGATTGCTTTTGCCGTCCCAGTTCGGGCGATCAATGGCATCTTGTACGTCAAGGATCACAAGGGGCACAGCGCTGGATAGGTCCTTCATCCGATTTCAGTTCCTTTGGCTGACGATCAGGCCGAGTGTGCTGCAACAAGGTTCCGCCAGCAATGCCCAGCACCCACGGCTCATGCTCACATCAGGCAATAAAACTCACTGACCTCTGCAACGACTTTCCCTGCGCCGTCATACAACCGTGCCTCCGGGTTCAAGGCAATCGAGCGAGCCTCGAGCACATAGCGTTGTCCCGCTGTGAAATGGCCGTAATTGATGGTCAGGTAGCATTCGCGTACCGAAGGCCCGCCCATCATGCTCATGCCGCCACCGCCGCTGGTTTCATAGTCGAACTTCACCATCAGCTCGTGGCTGCCGGGCGTAACCTGGAAAAAACGTCCGTCTTCAAGGCGTTGCTTGTCCAGGCGCTCGGCCAGTAACACTCTGTCGTTGGGAAACGGTATAGACAAGTCGACCCAGGCCATCTCTGGGTTGGCGGTTGGCATCGGCGTCTGGCAGCCCGCAATAACACTGGCTGCGACGAGCAAGATCATCCTGCGCATGATCAGCACCTCAAGGGGCCATATGATCAGCATAGCGTCCTACAGCCATTTCTATCCCGCGCTCATTCTCAGGGCTCAAAGTGCCCAGCCATGCAACCAGGGCAACAATGACGATGGCCATTGAAAGCTCGAATGCCAGGCTTCGACGCAAGGCACTCACCGCAACCGAATACTCGCCATTTCGAACCGAACGCTCCAGCAGCGGGCTCAAATGAAAACGATTGAGGGCAGCCAGCGCGATCATTGCGCCAAACAACAGGACCTTCATAAACAGCAAAGCACCATAGGTACTGAGCACGACGCCATCGATACGTGGGCCAACAATAAAGAGGTAATTGATTGCTCCAGTGAGCCCGATGACAACCACGATCACGGCGCCGACCGATTCAAAGCCAGTCAATACCCGGGCAAGAAGCCGCGCCTCATGTTCGCCTTTCAGTGATTTGCAGCGAAGCAACAAAGCGAACGCCGCCAACGCCCCTAGCCAGGCGCCCGCAGCCAGCAGATGGAGAACATCGCCGATGAGCTGCCAATAGCCACGACTCCCCTCGCCCATCGCCCCATGGCCGGTCCACGCCAGGCTGGCCAGTGCAACGGCTCCGGCCACAGTGACGACCCACAAGCTGGCGGTCGCAAAGCGCTTGTATTGCGAGATGCCGACAATAGCGACAAGCAGTGCGGCAATGCGGACCTGCCAGCTCAGGCCTACATCGGTGCCCATGAGAATCATCTGGAAAAAATGGTGATGCAGCTCCATGAAGCCCGACACACCGCTCATGGATTTCGCCAGAACACCCAGCGCGACCAGGGATAGCGCTATACCCAAGAGCGACGTGCAATACAGCAGCGACTCAAAGCGCAAGACCGTGCCCGACGCCCTCTCCTTCCCCCTCAGGCCATACAAGCCAAAAAGCGCCAAGCCAAATAGCATCATCAAGTCGAGATAAAGCGCGAAACGAATCGCGACAGTCAGCAAGTCGCCCATGGATCATTTCACTTTGAAGGAAAAACTGCCGGTAATCGGGTGAGTGTCCGAAGAAACAGCGCGCCATTCGACCTTGTAAGTGCCCGTGGTCAAGGGCGCTGCAGGCGTGATGATCATGGTCTTCGGATCACTGCCCCCGGCGACGGCTGCCTGTACTCCCATGGGTGAATTTGGCATTCCCGGCATGTCGGTCATGATCAGTTTTGCCCCCGAGAACTGAGTCGTAAGTTGCTCGGAAAAATGTAGCGCGATGGACGAAGGTGCCACGCCATCCGCACCTTCCGCCGGAGTGGATGAAAGGAGCCTGGGGTGCGCCTGGGCAACGGCGCTCAGGAACAACCCGGCGGTCAGCGCAAGTGTTGCAGCGATGGGTTTATGGAAAGGCATGCAAGGCTCCTCACAGCAAGCGCTGTCAGTTCGAGTTTTTTAGGGAGTGGATATCGTGTCCGTGAAAGCGCTGAATCAGCGTCACAGTGCAGGTGCACGATGTCACAGGCGCCAGGATCGTGCGATTACATTTCAGTCAGCTTGAAAGGGGTCTGGCGCCGCTGTTTACGGGTATGAGCGCGCTTGCCGCCATTCATATCAATTACGTAATAAATTGATAACCATCATCAGAAACCACCGCGAAGTGCTGTGGTGGTTTGGCTGATTATTCAAATTGGGTAATGGCCACCAGGAGCATGCCGATGGTTTTGCAGCGCCCTCAAGATCGAGCGCCGCCCGCGCGGCGCTTCGCGGGTGAACCCGCTCCCACATCTGTTTCGGGCCAGTCTCTTCTGTGCCATTACCTAGTCCGCCTTGTTGGTACGACGCGGTTTCAGTGTGGGCGTTGCCGCTGCCCCACATGACTCAAGACATGGACCAAGACAGGCCCTGGTACTCTCACAGGAATAATTGGCCCGAAATAAACTGTGGGAGCGGCGGTTCGCCGCTGCGATTTACCCGCGAAGCGCCGCGCGGGCGGCGCTCGATCTCATAGGCGCTGAACATCCATCGCCATGCACCTAGCCGCCAGATACGTAATAAATTAGCGTACTAGTACGCTACGAATTTCAGCAACCACCTGCGCCGTCGCCGCTTCGATCGTGCCTTCGTTACGGCACAACACCCAGCCGTTTTCTTCGACCGCCCGCTCGAACGCCTGGGTACAGGCAACTTGCTCTTCCAGTTTATGAATCACCGTACTGCCCAGCCCACGTGTGCGTGCCGCCGCCCTCGCCCATGAAACTTCGGGGTCGGTGACAACCCCGACATGCAGGTCCGGCACACGCACGTTGCGCTCCATGTTCAACCACAGAATCTCGGCAAACGGGACTGTCCGGCGAAACGCGGCATCGGAGGGGTACCAGCGATCGATCAGGATGATGCTGCCCGGCGGCTGCTTGGGCAGCACGTGCTGCGAAATCCAGGCCCGGCTATCCGCCAGGCGCGCGCAAACCTGCAACTCCAAC
This sequence comes from Pseudomonas sichuanensis, assembly GCF_024749065.1. NCBI lineage: Bacteria > Pseudomonadati > Pseudomonadota > Gammaproteobacteria > Pseudomonadales > Pseudomonadaceae > Pseudomonas > Pseudomonas sichuanensis. The sequence continues at coordinate 2,963,041 of NZ_CP087185.1, forward strand.
TCCTGGCTGGGATGCCTGACGAGCCTGTTGACCAAGGCCATCGTTTCACCCCTGAAGGGGTCGCTTTTCTTCTCGCAAAGGCGGATCACCTTGTAGCCGTCGGCCCTGAGCGCTTGTGTAATGGCCTCCAGCAGCGTGGTTTTGCCGGTGCCCTTGGGCCCGTCCAAAGAAACAAATAGCGAACGATTCATACTTCACATAACGATTGATTGGAGGGGGTGGCGCAGCTGCGCCGATACTAAAGCCAATCGCCAGTGGCGGCTAAACAATATGGGCATAAGTGCCGTAGCTGCGATGAGTGCCATTTTGCAGACGTTGTTTGCAGATATGCCCGCTGCATCAAAGCGTCTTGCACGCTATGTTGGTGACCCTATTCGAACCCAACCGCCATGGAGGGCTGTCATGGTGATGTTCTGCCGCCTCAGTTTGCTGATCCTGGTCGCCGGCACGCTGCTGGGCGATATCGTGATCGCCAGCGTCGGGCTACTGGCCCTCTGCGCGGCTGCCGTCTACCACAACATCCAGCAGGACACCCCGCAAGAAGAGCCTCAAGAGCCCGGCTTCACGGCGTAACACCGCAACCGCCGAACACATTGCATCGGCGGATCGCCCCAACGCCGTCTAGGCTGGATACGTCAGGGCGGGCGCAACCGCGTCAACCAGGTTGCGCAGGCAGTGCCCTCGACTCCGTCCCCAGCCCTGTCAGGACCACGACCATGAGACGACGTCGGTTACTGCCCCTGCTCACCTTGTGCTGCACCACCGCCACCACCGGCACTGCCCTGGCCGGTGGCATCCTCATTTACGAAGCCGGCCAGGAAGGCAACGGCTTGGCCAACGCCGGCGCCGCCGCACTGGCCAGCGACCCCAGTGTGCTGATGAGCAACCCCGCCGCCCTCACCCAGCTCAAGGGCACCCAGGTCAGCGCCAATGCCCAGGTCATCCTCGGCAATATCCGTTTTTCCCGTGACAGCGCCAACCAGTTCGACGGCAACGAAGGCGGCAACGCCCTGCAGTACCTGCCCGGCGCCAGCCTGTTCGTCAGCCACCAGCTCGACGAGCGCGCGACCCTTGGCTTCGGCATGTACGGCAACTTCGGCCTGGCGCTGGACTATGACGATGACTGGGCCGGCCGCTATTTCACCCAGGAAGCGGCGGTGATCGGGGTGTCGTTCCAGCCCACCCTCGCCTACAAGCTCACCGACGACCTGTCGCTGGGCATCGGCCCGCGCATCCTGTACGGCTACTACCGCACCGAGATGGCCATCAACAACAATCTGCTGGGCCTGGCCGATCGGCCGGACGGCCAGCTGGAATACCAGGACACCGACGTCGGCGTGGGCGTGAACCTGGGCCTGCACTATCGGCTCTCCCCCGCTACCCAGCTGGGCCTGGCCTACACCAGCAAGGTGAAGCTCGAATTCAAGGACAAGCCCCACGTGACCGACGTCAGCAACCCCTTGCTCAATATCGCCTTGCGCCGCCTCGACGTGAGCGAACTGGAACTGGACATGAACGTGCCGCAGACCGTGCTGCTGAGCATCGCCCATGACCTGGACCCGCAGTGGAAGCTGTTGGCCAGCCTCGGCTGGCAGGACTGGAGCGAATTCGGCGATATCGGCGTGGAGGTGGACAGCGATGCCGTCGGCAATGTCAGCCGCAGCGTCGATCGCAAATACAAGGACACCTGGCACGCCTCCCTCGGCACCCAGTACCAGGCCACCCCGCGCCTGCGCTGGAGCGCCGGGGTCGGCTACGACAGCTCGGCGGTGGACGACAGCGACCGCACCGTCGACAACCCCATGGGCGCCACCTGGCGCCTGGCCACGGGCGTCAACTACCAGTTGCGCGACGGCCTGGACCTGCACCTGGCCTACACCCTGATCTGGATGGGCGACATGGACGTCGAGCAGACCAAGGCCCGCTCGGGCGACAGTCTCTCCGGCAGCTACCGCAACGCCGCCCTGCACATCGTCGGCGGTGGCGCCACCTGGCGCTTCTGATCAAGGCTGCGGGCTGCCGAGGAACCAACGGAAATAGGGGTTGGCGCCATCGCTGCGGACCAGCGCCCCGGCCTCTCGCGCCCAGGCCTGACGGTTGCCGTTGTAGGCGTGCAGGCTCAGGCTGTAGAAGCGTTGCAAGGTCAGCCACTGATCGTTCACCGCCCCGGCAAAGCCGGGGGCGGCACCCTGCAGCGGCGGTGCCTGGCGCAACGCCAGCAAGGCCGGCAACACCCGGGTGATCTCCCGTGGCCGTACCCACGGCGCATATTCGATACGCGGCTGATCGTCGGTCACCGCTGCTGCGTCGCCGGCGTAACGGGCCAGCCCTGCCCGGTCGGTGATCCAGGTGGCCAACAGCGCCTGGGGCGAGTCGATGCCGACTTCGGCCAGTGTCGAGGCCACGGAAGGTAGGGAAAATCGCTGGATGATCCGTGGCACGTCCAGTTGCAGCGGCTGCAACGAGCCGATCAGCAACATTTCGTGGAATTCCGTGGTCCACAGCGAGGCGTGGGGGAACACCTCGATGAAGCTGCGCACCAGCGCGCGGGTGTCCTCATCGTTCTGGGTCGGCAGCGGCAGCCATTGCGCCAACAATCCACCGGGTTGCAGGCGGCTGGCGGCCAACTGGTAGAAATCGCGCGAATAAAGGTTGACCACACCGGCCGCCGAAGGCGGTGGCGGTTCCAGGGTGACCAGGTCGTAGCGTTCATTGCTGCGCAGCAACTCGCGGCGGCCATCGCGCAGGCGGATGTCCAGGCGTGGGTCCTGCACGGCATCGTAGTTGCCCTTGAACAACGGGGCGGCGGCCAGTACTTCGGGCAATAGTTCGGCCACCACCGGTCGTTCCAGCCCCGGGTAACGCAGCATCGCGCCGGCGGTGATGCCGGTGCCGAAGCCGATCACCAGCGCCGAACGCGGCTCGCCAGCGTGAATCAGCAACGGCAACAGCGCCTGCAGGCGCATGTAGCGCAGCGATGGCATGGCATCGCCGGTATTGGACACGCCCTGGATGTACAGGCGGCTGAAGCCCTGCCCCTGGCGGGTCTGCTTGACCACCGCGACAGTGCCGCCCTTGCCTTCGCGGTAAAAAGTCAGCTGGCCGTTGCGTGCACCAGGCAGCAGCTCGGCCAGGCGTTGCGCCGGCGTCAGCACGCCCACCGCCACGCAGGCAATGGCCACCATCAGCACCATGGCCTTGGCCGGCCGCCCCACGGCGTTGCCACGCCATGCCGCAATCAACCCCACCAGCGCCGCGAGGCCGGCCAGCAGGGCCAGGGTGCGCACCAGGCCCACAGCCGGTATCAGCACGAAGCCGGTCAAGCCCACGCCCAGGATGCCGCCCAGGGTGTTGAGCGCCACCACCGTGCCGACATCCCGGCCAACCCGCCGGCCATCCACCGCCAGGCGCACCGCCAGCGGGAACGCCGCGCCCAGCAGCACGGTGGGCAGCAGCACCATACTCATGGCCGCCACCGCAAAGCGTGCGCACATGCCGGCCAGCTCATTGCCGGTAGCCTGCAGCACCAGCAGCTCAGCCTGGGTCTGAACCAGCACCAGCCAGCGCCCGAGCCCGGCCAGCTGCAGCAGCGCCAGCAGCCCGGCACTGGCGATCAGCACCGCGAACAGCCCCCAGGGGTCGCGCAAACGGTCGGCCCGCCTGGCATACAGCGCGCTGCCGGCCGCCAGGCCGCACAGGTAGGTGGCCAGCACCAGCGCAAAGGCATGGGCGCGGGTACTCATGAACTGCACGATCGACTGGCTCCACACCACCTCGTAACCCAGCGCCACCCCGCCGGCGATGCAGTACAACGCAATTGCCAGGCGCGCCTGGGCGCTTCGCGGCGCCTGTTCGTTGGCCTGAGCGTTACGTGGCAGCTGGTCATTGCGCCGAAGGACCCAGGCGCCCAGCCCAGCCAACAGGTTCATCGAAGCTGCGGCCAGGGCACTGCCGGTCACTCCGAGGTGCGGTAGCAATACAAAGGCGCCAAGCAAGGTACCGGCAATGGCCCCGGCGGTATTGGCGGCGTACAGCCGCCCGCTGGCCTGGGCCTGCTGGCCGGGCGCGGGGGCCATGGCGCGCACCAGTACCGGCAGGGTGCCGCCCATCAACAGTGCAGGCACCCCCACCAGGGCAAACGGCAGCCACCAGGCCAGCCAGCCGATACTGGCTTCCATCCGAGCGAACCACCCGGCCGAAGCTCCAAGGGCCAGCGTGCTGGCCACCCCGAGCACCGCGACCGCCACCTCCAGCAGCGCATACAAGCGCACCGGCCGGGCCAGCTGGTCGGCCCAGCGCCCGAACAACCAGCCGCCCAGGGCCAAGCCTGCGAAAAAGGCGCTGATACCGGTGGTCACGGCGTGCACCTCCACGCCGACCACCAGTGACAGCTGCTTGATCCATAGCACCTGGTAAACCAGCGCCGCGCCGCCAGACAGCAGCAACAAGGCAGCAGGCAAACGCAGGGCCAAACCCACCGCTGCCACACGATCGCAGCCAGCCGTGGGCAGGCTTGGCCTTGCGGGTGAAACCATCATCGCTGCCTTAGCGAGGTCGCGCCTCGCGGTTCACAGGGTCATTTGCCTTTCATCTTCTCTTCGATCTTCTTGTTCACATCGTCCTGGATCTGGTCGATGCTGAAGCTCGCCGGGCGCTGGCTGGGCGGGTAGTCGACGAAGGTCTGCAGGAACCGCGCGGCTTTCTGCGTGCCCTGGAAGAACAGGTAGTCGTTCTTCGTCAGCCAGTCGTAATACTGGTCAGACACGATATCGGCCCGCTCGTAGGGGTCCATGCGCAGGTTGAACAGCTTGGGCGCCCGCAAACAGGTGAACGGCTCGCTCCACACCGGGAAACCACCCGGCGCGCGCTGCTCGCAGTAGACAACCTTCCAGTCGTTGAAGCGCATGGCCACCAGTTGCGCGTCGTCGTTGAAATAGTAGAACTCGGTGCGTGCGCTCTTGTCGGTCTTGCCGGTCAGGTAATCGAGCTGGTTGTAACCGTCCAGGTGCACCTTGAAGTTCTTGCCGCCCACGTCGGCGCCCTTGAGCAGGCGGTCCTTGATATCGACGTCACCGGCAACCGCCAGCAAGGTCGGGAACCAGTCGAGCCCGGAGAACATCTGGGTGCTCACCGAGTCGGCCTTGATCTTGCCCGGCCAGCGCACCATGGCCGGCACACGATAGGCGCCCTCCCAGTTGGAGTTCTTCTCGTTGCGGAACGGCGTGGTCGCCGCATCCGGCCACGACCACTGGTTCGGGCCGTTGTCGGTGGTGTAGACGACAATGGTGTTGTCGGCGATCTTCAGGTCATCCAGTGCCTTGAGCAGCTTGCCGACATCGCCGTCGTGCTCGAGCATGCCGTCGGCGTATTCATTGCCGATCATGCCGCTCTGGTTACGCATCGACTCGCGCACATGGGTAAAGGCATGCATGCGCGTGGTGTTCATCCACACGAAGAACGGCTTGTCGGCCTTGGCCTGCTTCTCGATGAAATTGATCGCGGCCTGGGTGGTCTCGTCGTCGATGGTCTCCATGCGTTTGCTGGTCAGCGCGCCGGTGTCCTCGATCTTGCCGTCGGCACTGGACTTGATCACCCCGCGCGGGGTGGTGGCCTTGAGGAATTCCGGGTCGTCCTTGGGCCAGTAAGGCCGTTCCGGCTCCTCTTCGGCGTTGAGGTGGTACAGGTTACCGAAGAACTCGTCGAAACCATGGTTGGTGGGCAGGTACTCATCGCGATCGCCCAGGTGGTTCTTGCCGAACTGGCCGGTGGCGTAGCCTTGCGCCTTGAGCGCCTGGGCGATGGTCACATCGCGCGCCTGCAGGCCCACCGGCACCCCCGGCATGCCCACCTTGGACAGGCCGGTGCGCTTGGCCACCTGCCCGGTGATGAAGGTCGAGCGCCCGGCGGTGCAGCTGTTCTCGGCGTAGTAGTCGGTGAACAGCATGCCCTCCTTGGCGATGCGGTCGATGTTGGGCGTCTGATAGCCGACCACGCCCTTGGAATAGGCACTGATGTTGGTCTGGCCGATGTCATCGCCGAAGATCACCAGGATGTTCGGCTTTTCCGCCGCCCCGGCCAAGGTGGCTGTCGTCGCCAGGGCGACAGCGGACCACCAGGTTGTACTGGACTTCATGACGTTGCTCTCCGTTCACGTTGCTGTCGCAAGTCCGCGACTGCGTGCACGAAGGATTCCGACTGCTGGCTGGGTCCCAGTGCCCTGCGGTTCCGGTGTGGCATTCACTCCTTGTCGAAGGGATAGACACGGCGCCAGTCGCGGGCCACGTCCACCACGGTCCAACCCTGCCGGTTGGCGATATCCAGCGCCTTGTCCAGGCGCCCTACACTGCTTTGCCGGTCATACGCCCATTCGCGTTTGGCGTCGGTATGGTGCACCAGCCCGGCAAAACGCCGGCCCGGCCCGGCCAGGGTCCATTGCAGCATCTGCAGGTCGCCGTCAGAGTTGCCGAAGGCCAGTACCGGCCGCCGGCCGATCACCGCCTCGATGCTCACCGGCTTGCCCGGGCCATCGTCGTTATGCAGCAACTTGGGCAGGCGCTGGATGCTGAGTTGGCCGTCCTTGTCCTGGTACTCGGCGGCCAGGGTGGTGCCGATCACCTGTTCGGGGGGAATGCCGTAGACCTCTTCGGCGAAAGCGCGCATGAACGCCACTTCGCCGCCCGAGACGATGTAGGTGCGAAAACCTTTGTCACGCAGGTAACCGAGCAGTTCCAGCATCGGCTGGAACACCATCTCGGTATAAGGCTTGCCGGTCTTGGGGTGTTTGGCACTGGCCAGCCAGCTGCGGCTGCGGGCCAGGAATTGCTCGGTGCTGATGCCCGAGTGGGTGGCCGCGACAATCTTCAGCAGCCCGTCCATGCCCTGCTCCGCCAGCGCCTTGTGGTCGTTGTCCAGCACCGCCTTGAACGGCTGCTGGGTTTTCCATTGCGGATGCTCGGGCGCCAGGCGTCGCACTTCGTCCATGGAGAACAGCACTTCGAAGTACAGCGGTTGCTCACTCCAGAGGGTGCCGTCATTGTCGAACACGGCAATCCGCTCGGCGGGCGCCACATAATCCTTGCTGCCTTGATCGGTGACGGCCTCGACGAACGCCACGATGGCCTGGCGCGAGGGGCCGTCGCGCCAGGACGGCAAAGGCTCTGCCGCCAGCACCAGGCATGGCAGCAACAGCAACAGGCAAAGCACGCTGCGCAGGGCATGGGCGGCTGGGCGCGGCTGCATGTGGGGCTCCTTGCCATGGGCGGATGACGCGGTGAGTCCGGTTCAGCGGTTCAGAGGCTTCAGACCGCTGCGCTGTGGTTCGCTCGGATGCTGCGCAGGTGGTGTGCGCGGCAAGGCAATCGGCGCTTGTTCAGGCGCCGCCGACACCCCGAAACGGGACCTGAAAGAGGCTAGCAAACGATTCTTTATCGCGTCGGGAATTTGCGCCCGACCACACAGCAATCCGGGCTGGCCACTGCTGCGGCGCACCCACAGATACAGCGCATCCAGCTTCGGCGGCTGCGCCGCGCATTGTGCGCGAGCCTGGCGCCAGGCATAGCCCGGTGAGTCGAGCCAGGCCTGCTGGCGTCGGGCTTGCCAACGCCGCAAGCGCTGCCACAGCGCCTGCCACCGGGCGCGCAGGCCCCATGCCAGAGCACCTGCGCCAAGCACCGCGGCCACCAGCAGCAGCCAGTGCCCACCGAACCGAAGCCGGGCCTGATGCCCCATGGCCCGCAGGTCGTCGTTGATGGAGAACGGTGCCTGATACGCGCCTGCGATGGCCTCCAACGCTACCGCCGGCACCTGCGTCTGGTGTACCTCGCCGCTCGTCGCATCGCGCCACTGGTAGGTGATCTCAGGCAACTGGTAGCGCCCGGCGGCGCCGATCACATAAGTCACCGTATCCTCGCGTTCGCCACCCAAGGTCCCGCCGCGGCCGTCGCTCAACGGCTTGACCCCCGGCGTCTGCACGTAGCGCTTGAGCCCGGCGACCTCGGCCAGCTCAGGGGCGTGCAACAGCATCGCCTGCGCCCCCGGGGCAACGATGCGCAAGCGCCGGGTCACAGTGTCGCCCGCCCGCAGTGGCGTATGCGAGCGCTCCACCTGCTGGGTGAAGGTCAATTGCGCTGCCACCGGCTGTGCGCTGTCGGGGTTGCCACTGCCGCCCTTGGCCTCGAACGCCAGTGGCTGGCTGCTGACAGTGAGCGGCCCGCTGGCTGGCCCGGGCTGCACCTGGAACGCCAGGGCCGGGATGTCGAAGTGCCGGGCCGCCTGTGGGGTGATGCGATAGCTGTAGCGCAGGCCGAAGAAGCGCTTGCCGTCGATGTCCTGGTTCAGGTGCTGGGCCTCGCCAGTGGGCGGGCTGACCACGGCGCCCGGCAGGTCGAGCGCCGGCAGTACCGGTGCATCGGTGAACCAGGTATCGACCAGCAGGTCGATCTCCAGGCTGACCGTGCCGCCGACCATGATCGCGCCCTCCGGCACCAGGCGCTGCGCCACGCGCACCTCGGGGTCGGCCGCCAGCGCTGGCAGATACAGTAGCCACAGGGTCAGCAGGAGCTTCATGGCGTGCCCTCCTCGCCCGGCCGGCGCGCGGCCTGCTGGATCTGGAACTTGCGCTTGAGGAACCGCCCCGGCGAGGTAGCCAGGTTGTCCAGCCACAGCTGGTCGGAGGCGGCCTTGGCGGTGTGCTGCTGTTGCGCCTTGCCGCCCTGCAACGGGGTCTGGTCTTCGATCACCTTGTCGGGCTTTGCGCCGGTGCTCTTCTGTTGTTGGTCCTGGTAGTCCTTGAGCAGGGCCTGGGCCAGCGCCAGGTTGGCGGCCGCTTCGGGGAATGCCGGTTGCAACCGCAGCGCCTGCTGGTAGGCGGCAATCGCCTGGGCAAACTGGAACAGCCGCACATGGCTGTTGCCCTGGTAGAAGTACGCCGGCGCGCTGTCCAGCGGCGCCAGGCTGGCCAGCGCAGCCTTGTAGTCCGACGCTTCATAGGCCGCCACACCTTTCCAGTAAGGGTCATGGAAATGCTCGGCAGCCTGGGCATAGTGCCCCTGTTCATAGGCCCAGCGGCCCTGCTGGTCAGCGCTGAAAAAGGCGTCGGCCAGTGCGCCCGCCCACACCTGCCCGGGTGCGGCGCCCAACACACACAGCACGGCAAGGCCGGCCAGCCAGTTCACCCGCCACCCTTTGCGCAGGCCGCCCAGGGCCAGCAACAGCAACGGCCAGCACAGCCAGTAGCCGGCATCCTTCCAGTGCAGCGTGGCACTGTCGCCCGTCACGGCCTGGTAGTGCTGGCGGGCGTGCAGTTCGATCCAGTCCAGGTCGTCGTCGTTCAAGGTCAAGCTGCCCAGCGGCGCATCGGCGGCCTCGGCCAGGCCTTGCAGGCCCTGCTTGTCGAAACGGCCCTGCACGGCATTGCCCCCGGCATCCAGGCGTGGCATGCCCTTGGCATCGTGCAGCACCCCGGTGTCTTGGCTGCCCACCGCCAGCACTAGCACCTGTAGGTCGCTGTCGGCCAAGCGCTGGCCGAGCGCATCAAACTGATCGGCGTCGGCGCCATCGGTGAACAACACCAGGGTGCCGGGGCTGCGTTCGGCGTCGAGCAGCCTTCGGGCGATGTCCACCACACCCAGCACGTCCTTGCCGGGCTTAGCGATCAGGTCGCTGGCCAGGGCCTGGATGAAGCTGTCGAGCAAGGCCGGGTCGTCGGTGGCCGGCAGCACCAGGTGGGCGCTGCCGGCATAGGCGATCAGCGCGGTCCGGGCCCCGGCCCGGCGTTGCACCAGATCATGCAAGGTGTGGCGCGCGGCGCCCAGGCGGCTGGGGGGCACATCGTCGGCGTCCATCGAGGGCGACAGGTCCACGGCCAGGATCAGCGGCGCGCGATTGTCGAGAAACGCCGGGATGTCCTGCTGCCAGGTGGGCCCGGCCGCCGCCAGCGCGCCGACTACCAGCAACGCCGCCAGCAGGTGCACCGGGCGCAGGCGCCGGTCGTCGCGCGGGCGGATCAGCAGGTGCTCGACCAGGTGCGGGGCGATGATGCCGCGCAGTTGCCGCTTGAGGTCGCGCCGACGCCGCCACAGCAGCGGCAGGCCGAGGCCTGGCAGCACCAGCAACAGCCACCAGGGGCGCAAGAAGTGCAAGGCGCCGAGGTCGATGTCCATGCTCAGGGCTCCTTGGCTGCGGCGGCTCGGGCGCCCAGTAGCGCCAGGCCCTGGCCGAGCAGCAGCACGGCCAGGGCTGCGCCCAGGGGCCAGACGAACAGGTCGCGCCGCGGTTGGTGGCTGAGGGTGGTGACGTCATGCGGGGTGATCTGGTCGAGCGTGGCATACACCTGCTGCAGCGCCGTGCGGTCATCGGCGCGGAAGAACCGGCCGCCGGTGGTCTGCGCGATCACCTGCAAGGTATGCAGGTCGACCTTGTCCTCGCCGGTGGCCGCCGGGTCGCCGATGCCGATGGCATGCACCACGATGCCGTGCTCGCGGGCCAGCCGCGCGGCATGCTCGGGGGTGATGGCGCTGCCGGTGTCGTTGCCGTCGGTAAGCAGGATCAGCACCTTTTCCTGCTCCTTGGCCGCTTCCAGCAACTTGATGGTCAGGCCGATGGCGTCGCCCAGGGCCGTATTGGGCCCGGCCATGCCGACCCCGGCCTCGTCCAGCAACAACTGCAGGCTGGCGTGGTCGAGGGTCAGCGGCGCCTGGGGGTAGGCGCCGCTGCCGAACAGGATCAGGCCGATGCGGTCGCCCTCGCGCCGGGCGATGAAATCGCGCACTACCGCCTTCACAGCAGTCAAACGGTCACTGCGCTGGCCATCTGCACCGCTGTAGTCCTTGGCCTGCATGGATTGGGAGATATCGATGGCCAGCATCAGGTCGCGGCTGGGTTGCACATGGCGGATCGGCTGCTCGACCAGCACCGGGCGCGCACAGGCGACCAGCAGCAACACCCAGGCCAGCTCATTGAGCAGCAGTTGCCAGCCACCGGCGTTGACTGTGCTGCTGCCGGGGCCTTGGCCGAGGGCCTGGCGCAGGGCGGTGAAGAACGGCACGCGCAGCGCGCTGCGGGCTTCGTGGTAGGGCCTGAGCCAGCGGTAAGCCAGCCATGCCAGCGGCAACAGCAGGAATACCCAGGGGTAGTCAAAGCGCCACATGGTGCGCCTCGATCCACTGCCGGGTGACATCAAACAGGCGTTGCACGCTGGCGTCGTCCAGCGCGGCAAGCTGTGCATCCGGGGCGTAGGCCAGCAGTTGCAGTTGCGCCGCGAAGGTCGCCGGCAGCGGTTGCCGGGCGTGAGTGGCCAAAAATTGCTGCCAGGCCTGGCCGCCGAGCGTGCCAACGGCAGGTGCCCCGGGCATCGACAGGGCCACCCGTTTGAGCAGCTCGGGCAGTTCGCGCAAGGCCATCAGTCGTTGCTCTGCCGCAGCCGCCGCCAACTGGTCCAGGCGCAGCAATGCCTCGCGCCGGTAGCGATCACGTCGCCAGCGCCAGCAGCGCAGCACCGCCCCGGTCAGCAGGCCGGCCAGCAGCAGCCCCAGCAACAGCCCCCAGCCCCAGGTCTGCGGTAGGTAGCTGAACGGCGGCGCGCCCGGCGCCAGCTCTTGTAGCTGGTCGACCGCAGGCCCGCTCATCGCGCCCGCTCCGCCAGCCGCCCGAGCTCCTTGCGCAGTTGCTCCAGGCTGTCATCGCCAGTGCTGATCATCAGCAACGGCACCTGGCTGCGGCGTAACAGTTCGGCGACCTCGCGCAGGCGCCCGGCCAGGTAATCGCCCAGTGGCCGGCGAACCTGGCTGCGGCCTATGTCCATAGCCACCTGCATGGCGCCCTGGGTCACGGTGAGCCGACCCTTGTCCGGCAGTTGCAGGGCGATGGGGTCATACACCTGCAGCGCGATCACATCGTTGTGCTGGCGTAACTGGCGCAGCAGCGCCAGGGTCTGTTCGCCGACCCCAGCAAAGTCGCTGATCACGCACACTAGGTGATCGTGCCCGGCGGCGCCGATGCAGGTACGCAGCAACGCGTCCAGGCGCCCGTCATCCGCCAGCGCCGCGCCGTGCGCCGACAACCGGTGATTGGCCCGCACCACCGCCGCGCACAAGGCCTGCACCCGGGCGCGGCTGCGCAGCGGGCGCAGGTGTTCGACACCGGCCTCGCCGAGCACCATGGCACCGACGCGGTCGCCGGCCTGCAGCGCCATCCACGCACACACGGCCGCCAGCTGGGCGGCGGTCACCGACTTGAAGTAGCGCTGCGAGCCAAAGAACATGCTCATGCGCTGGTCCACCAGCAACAAGGTCGGCCGATCGCGCTCCTCGCTGAAGGTCCGCACGAAAGGTTTGCCGTAGCGCAGCGAGGCGCGCCAGTCGAGGTGGCGCAGGTCGTCGCCGGGCACGTAGTGGCGCAGCTCGTCGAAGCTCAACCCGCGCCCGCGCAGGCGTGAGGCGTGGTTGCCGGACAAGATGCTCGACAGCGGCTGCCGGGCGACGAAGCTCAGGCCCCGGGCACGCGATTCCAGGGCCATCAACTCGGCCAGCGAGGCGTAGGCGAAGCCATCAGGCGTGCGGCGGGCGGTGGGCATGGCGGCACCCTCAGGCCGGTATGGCGACCTTGTCCAACAGCCGGTCGATCACCTGGTCGGCCCCTACCCCATCGGTGATGGCGTCATAGGACAGTTGCAGGCGATGGCGCAACACCGGGTGCACGGCGGCGCGCACATCGTCCGGCGAGACGAAATCCTGCCCGTTGAGCCAGGCATGTGCCCGCGCCACCCGGTCCAGGCTGATGCCGCCACGGGGGCTGGCGCCGATGCTGATCCAGCGCCCCAGTTCGGCATCGCGTTCTGCCGGGTGGCGCGTGGCGTTGACCAGGGCGACCAGGTAGTTGTCGATCGCCGGTGCCACGTGCACCTTGGCCACTTCGCGGCGCGCCGCGAAAATCACCTCCTGGGCCAGGCGCAGCGGTTCGCCCGTACTGGCCTGGTCCTCGGCGCGCACCAGCCGCAACACCTGGGCCTCGTCGGCGGGCGCGGGGTAATCGAGCTGCAGCTTCATCAGGAAGCGGTCCATCTGCGCTTCGGGCAAGGGGTAGGTGCCCTCTTGCTCGATGGGGTTCTGGGTCGCCAGCACCATGAACAGGCCGGGCATCGGGTAACACTGGCCGGCCACGGTGATCTGCCGCTCTTCCATGGCTTCTAGCAACGCCGCCTGCACCTTGGCCGGCGCACGGTTGATCTCGTCGGCGAGGATCACGTTGCCGAACAGCGGCCCCGGCTGGAAGCTGATGCGGTTGCCCTCGGCGGTCTGCTGCAGGATCTCGCCACCGGTGATGTCCGAGGGCAGCAGGTCGGGGGTGAACTGGATGCGCCGCATCTGCGCGTCCAGGTGGCTGGCCAGGGCCTTGACCGTACGGGTCTTGGCCAACCCCGGCAGGCTTTCCAGCAGCACATGGCCGTTGGCGAGCAGCGCCAGGATCACCTGGTGAATGGTGTCGGCCTGGCCGAGTACCTGCTCGGCGACCGACGCTTGCAGTGCTTTGACCTGCTCATGAGTGTCCACATGCCCGCTCCCTGTCCTCGTTTGCGGTCAAGCAACTGTAGTTGCCGTGCCGGTTGACGCAAGATCCCGAAACATTTACTGCGTTTGCCGCCAGTAAGGCTCGATGGCCTGCAGGCGCGGATCGTCCGGCGCCGCCTCGCGCATGCGCTGCACGTAGCCGAAGGCGGCTTCGCGTTCGCCGGCCAGGGCATGCAGGTAGATCAACGAGTACAGCAGGTCGGCGTCGTCCGGCGACTGCGTAAGGCCGCTGCGCAATGCCTGCAAGGCTTCGTCGCGGCGGTTCAGGCGCGACAGCAGCAGGCCCTGGTTGTAGCGGATACGCGCATTGCCCGGCAGCGCTGTGGCGGCTTGGCCCATCCATTCCAGGCCCTCCTCGTTGCGGCCATGCTCGACCAGCAGCAGGGCCAGCATGTACGCCAGGTTGCCACGGTCGGTCGGCGGCATCTTGTCCAATGCCGCACCCTCGCGTAGCAGCGCTTCGGCTTCTGCGGGGCGGTTGGCAGCGCTGGCCAGGGTCACCAGGTTGACCCGCGCCGGGACGAAATACGGGTCCATGCGCAGGGCTTGCCGGTAGTGCGCCATCGCCTCCTCGTCACGCCCCTGGCGCGCTAGCAGCACCGCCAGGTTCAAGCGCCCGCCCGGCAGGTCGGCATTGCCGCGCAGGCGCTGCTCATAGTCGCCAAGCTGGGCCTTGAAACTGGCCTGCTGGGCCTCGGGCAACTGCGCCGGCGCGATATCGGCCATGGCCCGTACGGTTTCATCGCGCACCGCCAGGCGCGGATCTGCCAGTAACGGCAGCAAAGGCTTGAGCCGCTCCTCGGCGGGCAGGCTGCTGAACCCTGCCACGGCATAGGCGCGGATCAACGGGTCGGCGTCCTGCAGGGCCCAGCGCAGGTTGCTGACGGCGCCTGGCCCCAGGTCCGCCAGCTGGTCGGCGGCGGTGGCGCGGACGATGGCCGGGTTGGCCTTGTCGGCCAGCAGGTAGCCCAGGCGGCTCATGGCTGTGCCCGGGTCTTCACGCACGCCTTGCAGCGCCTGCCCGTAATGGGCCGGTCGTTGCGGCGTGCCGTACCACTGGTCGATGGCGCTGGCGGCCCAGGCAGCCGCGCGGTCCGTGTGGCAGGCCGTGCAGGCGTCCGGGCTGCCGGTCTGGGCGGCGAGGTCCGGGCGCGGTATGCGCAGGCTGTGGTCGCGGCGCGGGTCGACCACCATGTAGGTCTTGCTCGGCATATGGCAGCTCACGCACTGCGCGCCAGGCGAGCCTGCGGCGTGATGGTGGTGCGCCGGGCTGTCGTAGTCCTTGGCCTGCAAACCGGCGAAGCGCGCGGTGTTGGGCTGGGTGTTGTGGCACTGCAGGCACAGGCCGTTGCCTTCTATGCGCACTTTGCTGGTGTGCGGGTTGTGGCAATCGGTACAGCCGACCCCGGCGGCGTACATCCGGCTTTGGCTGAACGAGCCGAACTCGTAGACCTCGCCGTCGATCTGCCCGTCTGCATGATAAAGGCCGCTGCGCAGGGTGGCGGGCAGGCTCTGGTCAAGCTGCGGATGGCCGGGCGTCTGGCCGTTGCCCAGGGTTTGCCGACGGCTGTGGCAAAACGCGCACTGCTCGACCTGGCCCTTGCTGCCGAGCGCCTTGTAATCGACCACCAGCCCTTTACCCGGCTGATTGCCGGCGGGCGTTGCACTGGCCCAGTCGACATGCGCCTGGCCGGGGCCATGGCAGCCCTGGCAGCCCACGGTCGGCTCCTGCCAGGTGCTGGCGAAGCTGTCCTGCTGGTCGTTGTAGTGCTTGAGCAGCCGGGTGGAATGGCAGTCGGCGCACATGGCGTTCCAGTTCTGGTAGCGGCCGGTCCAGTGCAGCGGGTCGTCGGGGCTGAAGCGCTGGCCGGGGTACAGGGAGAACCAGCGTTGCCCGCCCTGGGCCTGGGTTCGGCTGTCCCAGGCGATGGTCAGGGCCTGCAAGCGCCCACGGGACAGCGCCACCAGATACTGCTGCAATGGCTGGTGGCCAAAGGTATAGAGGATGCGCAGGTCCGCAGGCTTGCCGTCCTCGCCCTCGATGTTGACGTAATAGCCATCACCCTTGCGGAAAAACCGCGCTTTGACGCCATCCTGGTCGAAGCGCGTGTCGTCGAAGTTGCCCAGTACATTGCCCGCCTTGGCCTCGCGCAGCGCCCAGGCATGGTCCGAATGCTGCCACTGCCCGGCCTGTTCGGCATGGCAGCCCTGGCAACTCTCAGGCTTGGCGTAGCCTTCGCGGTCCTTGGCCGCTGTCGGCAACGGGTCACCTGCGGCGCTGCCTGTGGCAAGCAGTGCAAGTATCAGCACGCCCCTTCTCAGTCCTTCTGCCAGCCATTCCATCGCCCAGCTCCATGATCAGGTCCAGTCACCCTTTGCGGGCGTCGGCAAACCGCTTGCGTCACTCGTTCGCCTCGTTGGGCCTGGCCGCCGGCGCGCTGTACCACTGCTCCTTGGGCACCACCTTCTCCTGCGCGGGGTCCCCCAGGTAGTGCGGCGACATGATCTGCACGCCGAACTCGTTGAACACATCCTGGATATTGGCGTGCAACAGGGTCAGCAGCTCGGCCCGCGGCCGTGGCTCGCTGGGCACAGCCTGGGCCACCAGGCGGTATTCGGGATAGAAGTCCGACAAAGCGGTCTGGAACACTTGCGGGCGGGGTGAGTCGAGCACCCCTTCGGTGCGCCGCGCCGCCTCCAGCAGCATCGCCTCGACCTGGCGCCAGGGCGTGTCGTAGCCAATCGTCACCGTGGTATCGACCACATAGCCCTGCCCTTGCACCACTCGCGAGTAGTTCTTGGTCACCGCGCCGGTAATCATCGAGTTGGGCAGTGTCAGCACCTCGCCCAGCCCAGTGCGAATGGTGGTGGTGAACATGCCCAGCTCGGTCACCGTGCCCTCGTGCTCGCCAATGCGCACGTACTCGCCGGGGCGCAGGGTGCGGGTATAGGTGAGGATGAGCCCCGCAGCGGCCTGGCCGACCACACTGGTGGCGCCCAGCGAGATCATCAGGCCGATCAGCACCGACAAGCCCTTGAACGCTTCGGTGTCGGCGCCCGGCAGGTACGGGTAGGCCATGGCCAGGGCGAACAGCCAGATCGCCAGCGAGGTCAGGCGGGTGGTGGGTTGCAGGGTTTCCTGGGTCAGCCAGCTGATCGAGCCCGGCCGGGCCAGGCGCTCGAGCAGGCGCTTGCTGAAGGCGCTGATGCCACGGGCGATGAAGAAGATCAGCAAAGCGATCAGCAACCCCGGGATGGCGTCGATGATGCCGGTCAGCACATGCCGCAGCAGCCCCAGCAGGTACAGGTTCAGGCTTTCGCCCCAGGGCCGGGTGTAGGGGAAACGCTGCAGGACGAAGCTCAGCCATTCGTAGGTCAGCAACAGCACCAGGGTCCAGCGCACCAGGGCCAGCAGGCGCCGCAACAGCGGGTACAGGTTGCTGGAATCGACCAGCTGCGTGTGGCCGATGCGCAAGGCACTGGCATGTTTGCGCACGCGCTTGGGCAGCCAGGACAAGGCCTTGTGGTGCAGCCATGCGCAGAGCTTGACCAGCAGGATGTACACCAGCGTGGCGGCGGCACTGAGCCCGGCGGCGGTCAGCAGAAAACGCGGGCTGCGGGCCTGCTGCGCCTCGTCGACCACCTGGCGCAGGCGTTGTGCGGCGGCCTCGGCGCCCTGCCGGGTGTCGAGGTCGGTGCCGACCAGGTCCCTGGGCGAGACGATGAAGGCGCGGCGGTCACCCAGCAGCACCAGGAAGCTGTCCTGGACGGTGTCCAGGCTGACCCTACTGTCCACGCCTTCATCCAGCCGTTCATTGATCACCGCCTCGGCACGCCGGGCCCGAGCGGCAGGCGCTTCGCCGAGCACGGTGGCATGGAACACCATGATGCTGCGGTTGGCGACCTTGAGTTCGGCAGGCTCGGCCGCCGCCACGCTGGCCTGCTCGCTGGCCTGGCTGGCCAGGCTGGCCAGGCTGATGAGCAGCAGCGCGAGCAGGCAGCACCCTGCGACGATTCGCTTAGCCATGGGCTCCCTCGCTCGATCACGCGTTGCCAACGGCCGGCCCCTGCTCCACCCACTGCCAGAACAGCATGTAGCCGATGGCCAGGATCACCGGGCCGATGAACAAGCCGATGATGCCTTCGGCGACCATGCCCCCCAGCGCTCCGATCAGCACCACCGGCATCGGCACATTGACCCCGCGCCCCAGCAACAGGGGCTTGAGCACGTTGTCGACCATGCCGGCCAGCACGCTGTACACGGCAAACACCACGGCGCCGACACTGGCGCCTTCGGTAAAGAACACAAAGGCCACCACCGGCAGCGTGATCAGCAACACCGGTAACTGCATGATCCCCAGCAGCAGCACCAGAATGGCCAGCAGGCCGGCGCCGGGGATGCCCATGAACACGAAACCGAGCCCCACCAGCAGCATCTGGATGAAGGCGATGCCGACCACGCCCTGGGCCACCGCGCGAATGGTCGCGGTGCACAGCTCGGCAATCAGCGGGCCGCGTTCGGCGCCGGAGATGCGCGTGGCGATTTGCACCGCGCTGCGCTCACCGTTGTCGCCAAAGGCCATGACCACGCCCGACAGGATCAACGCGCCGATGAACAGCAAGAAGCCGGTGCCGACCCCGGCCAGCTTGCCCAGCACCACCATGCCGATGCCTTTGAGGTGCGGGGTGACGCTCTGGATCAGGCTGGTGGCATCGGTGGCCGCCTGTTGCCAGAAGCCGTACAGCGGCGGCCCCACCAGCGGCCAGGTGGCCACCACCGGGTTGGCCTGCGGCACATGCCAGGCCCCGCTCTTGAACAGCTCCATCGCCGCGGACACCGACGCTGCGATGGAGTCGCCCAGCAGGTAGATCGGCACCATCAGGATCAGCAGCGTGACCAGGATGATCAGGCTGGCCGCATGCCCGCTTTTCAAGCCAAGCCTGGCGCGCAAACGCCCATGCAGCGGGTAGAAGGTGATGGCCAGGATCACCGCCCAGAGCATCAGGCTCAGGAACGGACGGAACACCGCGAAGCAGGTGACCACCAGCGCAGCCACCAGGCCTGCGCGTATCAGCACGTCCAGCAACGCCCGGGACAGCTTGAGCTCGTTAGGCAAAGGCAACATCGGCCACCTCCTGGTCAGTGGCGGGGCAACGCCCGCCACGGGTATCCAGCAGCCTAGTACGGCACCGGCAAGTCGCAAACGGCGACAGGCCAAAGGAAAAATTGCGCCCCGTGGCATCAGATCAATGCACTGCAATATCAATCCGGTATCATCCGCGCCATTCAACCGTTCGTTTAACAGTGGAGTCGTGCGTGATGAAAGTTCTGACGTTGTTCGGCACCCGCCCAGAAGCCATCAAGATGGCGCCTTTGGTCAAGGTCCTGGCCCGGACCGAGGGTGTCGAAAGCATCGTCTGCAGCACCGGCCAGCACCGGCAGATGCTCGACCAGGTACTGCAGCTGTTTGCCGTGCCGGTCGACCACGACCTCGATGTGATGGTCCCGGGGCAAACCCTCAATGGCCTGTTCGCCCGCCTGATGACCCGCATCGACGCCCTGCTCGACGAACTCAAGCCTGATTGCGTGCTGGTGCACGGCGACACCACCACCGCCGCCGCCTGCAGCATGGCGGCGTTCCACCGCGGCATCGCCATCGGCCATGTCGAGGCCGGCCTGCGCACCGGCGACCTGGCCCAACCCTTCCCCGAGGAAATGAACCGCCGCGTGGTGGACGTGATGGCCCGCTGGCTGTTCGCCCCCACCGTCACTTCGCGCAACAACCTGTTGCAGGAGAACCTGCAGGGGCAGATCCACATTACCGGCAACACCGTGATCGACGCGCTGGACCTGATCCTGCAGAAGCTCGACCGCGAACCCGAGATCGGCGAAGGCTTCGCCAGCCGCTACCCGTGGCTCGACGCCAGCCGCCGGCTGATCCTGGTCACCGGCCACCGCCGGGAGAACTTCGGCGACGGTTTCCGGCAGATCTGCCAGGCCCTGGGCGAGCTGGCCAAGCGCGACGATGTGCAGATCGTCTACCCAGTGCATCTCAACCCGCAGGTGCGCGATGTGGTCATGACGGTGTTGGGCGACAACCCCAACGTGCAGTTGATCGACCCGCTGGACTACCTGGAGTTCGTTTGGTTCATGCAGCGCGCCCACCTGGTACTGACCGACTCCGGCGGCGTGCAGGAAGAGGCACCACACCTGGGCAAGCCAGTGCTGGTCATGCGCAACACCACCGAGCGCCCGGAAGCCGTGGCCGCCGGCACGGTCAAGCTGGTGGGCACCGACAGTGCGCGGATCGTCCAGGCGGTGCAGGCCATGCTGGATGATCACGCGCTCTATGCCCAGGTAGCGCGCAGCGTCAACCCGTATGGCGACGGCAACGCCAGCGAGCGCATCGTCAATGCCCTGCTGGGGCGCCCGTTCACACCCTTCCAGGTGCGCTGAAGGTGCATAAGCGTCAATAAAACGGCGACGTCATTTGCTCTGACGTCGCCGGTCGAAATTTCTTACAAAAAAGCATCAAAATATTGACATGGGCACTTTGATATTAGAGAGTACGACCCCGATGTCTTGACGAAGTGGCATCGCCCTCGAACGACCGTTTGACAGCGTTCGCTTCCCCAATCGTCACTGATTACCCGAATAGCCACGCGAAGACCTGCGCCTTAAAACGCCTGTCGGCGCACACGTTTGCACGCCCGCTGTGCGCTGCCAACGCCACTGAACCTTCAAGGACTAGATCGTTGAGTAACACGACTCGCCGCTTGCAGTTCGCCGTTCTGGGCACTGCCCTTACCTCCCCGATCCTCGCCCATGCCACCCCTGCCAGCGATGCCTTGCAAGCGCTGATGGCCCAGGATTGGGTGTCCCGCAGCGTTTCGCTCAAGGACCTGGGCATCACCAACCCAGTGGTGCTCGACCAGGCCGACAACCGCCAGGCGTTCTTCCTGCCGGTTCCCAAGGGCGTGGCGATCAGCGATGCGCAGATCGAGCTCAAGGGCCAGTTCATCAAGGGTGAAGAGCAGCCAGCCACCCTGCGCCTGGCCGTCGATGGTCAGCCCCGCGTGGCCGAGCGCGTCAACCGCGCCGAAGGCGACCTCAGCCGCAGCCTGGCAGTGGACAGCGGCAAGCACGCCAGTGGCTTCGTCAATTTCAGCCTGGACTGGAGCTCGCCGGTTTCGGAGGACTTCTGCGCCCCGCCACGGGCCACCGCCAACGTGCTGACCTTGTCGCCACAGACGCGTCTGAGCTACCGCTACTCGATGTCGGCCCTGGGCAGCCTGGCTGAAGCCTGGAGCAGCCTGCCGGGTGAACCTGTGATTCTGGTAGCGGGCGGTGCGCTCGAACGCAACAGCTTCGACAGCGCCTGGCGCCTGGGCGTGGCCCTGGAGCGCAGCGCCCGCCGCGCCCAGGTACGTGCCTTGCCGCAAGTCGGCGACAGCCTGTCGCTGGCCGGCATCGAAGTGCCAGCGGCCCTGGCTAAAGTCCCGGCCTTCGCCGCCCTGACCGGCCAGGCCAGCCACACCCTGGCCAGCCCGGCCGAGCTGGGTGCCCTGCTGCTGCTCGATGCCCCGGCGATCCACGCCGACCTGGCCATCGTTGACAGCGCGCTGGTGGCACAGCTCAACGCTGCCCTGGACGCCCTGGCGCAACAGCTGCAGGACGACCAGGCCGCCCTCGCCGCCCTGGCGCAATGGCGCAAGCAGAAGGCCAGCCTGGCCACAGGCGCCCTGCCCAGCCAGCAACTGCAACTGCTCAGCCTGGGCCGCCAGGCCTTGGTGGCCGTGGCTGCCGATGGCGGCGCCAAGGCCGCCGGCGTGTTCGACGCAAACTGGCGCAATGTGCTGGTGTCGCGCGAGGCGCAGGTCAAGGAAGTGGGTGACGCGCTGCGCAACGAACACGGGCATCTGCGCCTGAGCGCCCTGGGCGGTAACTTCGGCACCTTCGATGTGGTCAGCCGTGGCGAGTGGACTGCCACCTTCCCGCTCAGCGCCGTGTCGACCAACGGCCGCATGCCGGGGGAACTCAACCTCGACCTCGCCGCCGCGCCGGGCGCCTCGCCTACCCCGCCGGTCGCCTCGGTGATTTGGAACAACGTGCTGCTCAACGCCGCGCAACTGGATGCCGATGGCAGCCCCGAGCGGTTGAAGGCGCGCATCCCGGGCTACGCCCTGGGCGTCACCAACACCGTGCAGGTGCGCTTCCAGCGTCAGCCAAGCTCGCCAAATTGCGCCGAGATCCCACAGGCCTACCCGGTCAACGTGCTGCCCAGCAGCTACCTGAGCTCGGCCGACGCCGAACCCGACGGGACCTTCATCGGCCTGCTGCCGCTGCTGGCCGGCAAACCCCAGGTGATCGTCGACCAGACCGTCCTGCAAACGCCGGTGGCCAGCCTGGGCAAACTGATCCGTCTGGCCAGCGCTGCCTCGCTGTCGCCGGTCAACGCCGAGCTGGTGCTGGCCGACGGCAAGGCAGAGGTCGCGCCGTCGCGGCCGTTCCTGGCCGTGGACGTGCAACTGCCCGGCGCCAAGCCGCTGCTGGGCGTCGCCGAGCTGCAGCGCCTGCAGGCCCAGGGCAACCAGCAACTGGCCCTCGACCTGCAGGGGCCGCAAGGCCTGGGCACCTTGTCGGTGGTCGACTCCAGCGGCCAGCACGGCGTGCTCTGGAACAGCCTGGGCAACCCGGCCATGGTGCCGCAGGTACCCTTCCTGCTGACCCAGGGCAATGCCGTGGTGATTGGCGAGCAAGGCCCGTTGACCTGGGTCGACACCACCGACCCGGAACTCAACCTGGCCGGCACGCCGTTCCACCAGTGGCGCAAGCAACTGGTGTGGGCGTTGCCCACCCTGTCCGGCATCGTCCTCTTGCTGGTGCTGCTGGGTGTAATCGCCCGCCGGCTGCGTCTGAAGCACAAAGGCAAGTAGGCCGGGGTAAGCACGCATGTTCTCACTCTATTGGCCGTACCTGCTGGCGGAGTATTACCGGGGGCTGGAGATCGTCACCGCCGTCGTCGGTGTGCTGATCCTGCTGTCCAGCCTCGATGACCTGTTCATCGATACCTGGTACTGGGTGCGCCAGACGTACCGCAAGCTGCTGATCCGTCGCAAGCGCTACCAGGCGCTGACGGTGGAGCAACTGCGCGCCAAGCCCGAGCAGCCGCTGGCGATCATGATCCCGGCGTGGCTGGAGTACGACGTGATCGCGCCGATGCTGGAGAACATGGTCGGCTCGCTGGACTACAAGAACTACTACATCTTCGTCGGCACCTACTGCAACGACCAGCGCACCATCGACGAGGTGGAGCGCATGCGCCGGCGTTACAAGCAGTTGATCCGGGTCGAAGTGCCCCATGACGGCCCGACCTGCAAGGCCGACTGCCTGAACTGGATCATCCAGGCGATCTTCGCCCAGGACGCGCGCATGCCCGAGCCCTTCGCCGGGATGATCCTGCACGACAGCGAAGACGTGCTGCACCGCCTGGAGCTGCACTACTTCAACTACCTGCTGCCGCGCATCGACTTCATCCAGTTGCCGGTCACCTCCCTGGAGCGTGACTGGTACGAACTGGTGGCCGGCACCTACATGGACGAGTTCGCCGAATGGCACACCAAGGACCTGGTGGTGCGCGAGAGCATGTCGCGCATGGTGCCGTCGGCCGGTGTCGGCACCTGCTTCTCGCGCAAGGCGCTGCTGGAGCTGTCGGCCGAGACCAACAACCAGCCGTTCAACACCGATACCCTCACCGAGGACTACGACATCGGCGCACGCCTGGCGCGGCGCGGCATGAAGCAGATCTTCGGCAAGTTCCCGGTGGACTACGTGGCCAAGCGCACCACCTGGTTCGGCAACGGCAAGGAAAAGCTGGTGGCCGTGCACATGCCCCTGGGCGTGCGTGAGTATTTCCCCGACACCTTCCGCACCGCCTACCGGCAAAAGGCCCGCTGGACCCTGGGCATCGGCCTGCAAGGCTGGAGCCAGGTGGGCTGGGAAGGCTCGCTGGCGACCAAGTACCTGCTGTTCCGCGACCGCAAGGGCCTGATCACCTCGTTCGTCGCCATCCTCGCCTACGTGTTGCTGTTCCAGCACCTGATCTTCCTGGGGATCAGCGCCACAGGCCACTGGAAGGTGTTCTTCCCGTCGGTGTTCTCGCCCAACAGCCTGCTGCTCGACCTGATGTGGGCCAACACCCTGGCCCTGAGCCTGCGTATCCTGCAGCGCGCGTACTTCGTCGGCCGCCTGTATGGCTGGGAGCACGCCCTGCTGTCGGGGCCGCGGATGATCATCGGCAACTTCATCAATGCCATGGCCGCGGCACGCGCCTGGCGCCTGTACCTGGGCTACCTGTTCCTGGGCAAGAAGCTGGTCTGGGACAAGACGATGCACGACTTCCCCTCGGCCGACCAGTTGCACCAGCAGCGCCTGCGCCTTGGCGAGCTGCTGCTGTCGTGGCGCGCCATCGACGACGATATCCTGGCCCAGGCCCTCAAGGCCCAGGCCGAAGAACACAAGCCGCTGGGGCAGATCCTGCTCGAGCACGGCTACCTGGATGCGGACACGCTCAACGAAGCCATCCTGTTCCAACAGGAAAACGGCGAGCCCGCAGCGTCCTTCCCCGAAACCAAGCCCGCTACGGCGGCGAACAAGACCCAGGCTGCCGCACTGACATGACCCCTGCTCGCCCCGCCATCCTGTTGTTCGGTGCCTGGCTTGCCTGCGCCAACCTGCCCACCGCCCTGGCCGCCGAGGTGCCGCTTGAAGGCGTGGCCTGGGAACAGGCCGACCAGGCCTTTCGCAGCTACCAGTCGGGGCGCTACCGCGATGCCCTGCAACAGGTGGATGCCGCCCTCAAGCTGCGCCCGGACGTGGCTCGGCTGAACCTGCTCAAGGTCTACACCCTGCAGAAGCTCGGCCGCCGTAACGAAGCCCGCCAGGCGGCGCAAAGCGCGCTCAAGCGCGGCGTGCGCGACCCCGGCCTGCAGGCGGCGGTGACCAACCTGCAACAAAATGCCCCGGCCGCCAGCGGCCCGGCCCCTTCGGCGGCTTACCAGCGTGGCTTCCCGCTGGCGACCAAGGCCTATGCGGCCTACAACGCCGGCGACATGGCCGCCGCCGAGCGCGATGGCGAGCGGGCGTTCCGTACCGACCCAAGCCAAGGTGCCTGGGCCCTGCTCTGGCTCGACAGCCTGGAGGCGCAGCAACGCTGGGCCGAGGCCGCCACCGCCGCCGGCACCGCGATCAGCCTGGGCGCACCCAACACCAGCGACCTGGAAGCCCGCCGCCAGACCTTGAACCGGCGCATGGCCGTGCGCCCGGCCGAGCAGGCCTATCAGGCGCTGATCGCCAACCGCCCCGGCGATGCCGTGCCGCTGGCCCGTGAAGCCGTGCGCCTGGCGCCGGACATCGCCAGCCACCGCCTGCTGCTGGTGACCGTGCTGCTGCTGGACAACCAGCCCGCCGCCGCCGAGCAGGCCGCCAACCAAGCCCTCGAAGCCGATGACGAAAGCACCGTGATGCTGGTGATGCGCGGCTACCTGCGCCAGTACCAGGGCAACGCCCAGGCGGCCGACAGCGACTTCGACAGCGCCCTGGCCCAGGACTGGCTCGACGAGGAACAACTGCGCAACGTGCGCCTGATCGCCATCGACGCGGCCCTGGCCGGCGGTGACAAGGCCCGCGCCACGGCCCTGCTGGCGCCCATGGACGCCACTGACGAGGCCGTAGCCAAACGCCAGCAGACCCTGGCCGACGCGCGCACCCCGGCCACCGCGCTGAACCTGAGCACCTACCCGGCGCCGCGCCAGTCGTGCCAGGACACCCCCTACGGCACCCAGTGCGAACTGCTGCCCGCCGATGCCGGCGGCGCCGCCGGCCCGGCCAGCGAGGCCTACGCCGCCTATGCGCGCCAGGACTACCAGGTAGCGATCGAGCAGGCGCGCAAGGCCGTCGAACAGGACCCGGACAACCTCGAGTTCCAGCGCCTGCTCACCACCGCCCTGGCCGCTGGCAACCCGCAGCAGGCCGCCGAAGCCGAGCAGCGCCTGAGCGACGCCATCGCCCGTACCCCAAGCGACGCCGAGCTGCTGATGCAGCGCGGCTACCTGCGCATGCGCACGGCCCAGCCCGCCCGCGCCCGTGAGGACTTCCGCGCCGCCCGCGACACCGGCAAGGCGCCGAAGACCGTGGTGCTCGACGAGGCCTATGCGCTGTCGGCCATGGGTGAAAAACCGGCCGCCGTTCGCCAGCTCAAGCACGCCATCGACATGGACGATGCCGGCACCCTGCAGCTGGATGAACAGCAGCGCCACAACACCCGCAGCGCCATCACCGCCTATGACCGCGAATGGGGTGCCACCGTGACCGCCAGCTACCGCGGCGCGCGCCCGAGCACCACCATCGCCAACGCCGGGCAAAGCTCGGCCGGCGACTCGATCTTCAGCACCGCCGAACTGTACTGGCGGCCCAGCCAGTTCAATGACCAGAACGGCGTGCTGGAGCTGTATGGGCGGATGAGCAATACCCTGTGGGATGAAGGTGGCCGCTTCAAATCGGCAGGTGCAATCGACCCTTGCAGCCACCAGGCGCTGGACGACAACGGCTCGACCGATTCGAAGTCGGTCAGTGGCTTCCCCAGCACCATTGCGTCCCTGGGCATGCGTTATTCGCTTTCCGATACCGGCTTCACGTTCGGCCTCGAACGGCGCTTCCTGATCGGCTCGGCGACCCGCGAAGGCACAGCGAACCCCGGCAAGAACAGCGTGCGCTGTGAATTTCAACAAACCGTTCAGGAAGCCAACACACTGAACCAGGACCCGGCAGCACGTATCAACGGTGCCTTGATGACTTACAAACTCAAGGACGACAGCGCCGGCGGCTGGCTAGCCTATGCAACCTACGGTTTCTACCGTGGCACCGAACTGCGCATGGAGCGCAGTTGGTGGACCGTGGATGCTTATTCGCAACTGGGTTATTCGCTGGAAGACAACGCCGCGAAGTACACGCTGTACGACGTTGACAACGAAGGCTCGCGTACCCGAGCACTGGGCACGGCCGATGGCCAACTACTGCGCAAACAGCTGTTCCTCAGCAACGAGGTTCGCCTGGGGCGCAGCTTCCGGCTGACCGAAATTTCGCCAAACCTGGTGCTCTTCCCGCATGTGGTTGGCGCTGCCGACTGGATCTGGCAGAAAGACGAAGTGACCGACCTCAAGGGCAAAAGCGGCCTGCTGGCCGATATCGACAGCGGCAAATACTCCATGACCCGCGACCAGAGCTCCTGGTCCATGGCCGCCGGCCCTGGCGTCGCCCTGCGCTACTACTTCCGTGAAGACCATTACCATACGCCCCGCTCCTACCTGGACTGGACGGCCCAATACCGCTTCGCCATCGGCGGCGGTGCCTCCGATCGGGCCGAGGGCCTGTTCATGAACCTGACTCTGTCGTATTGAGGACCCCCGCCATGCTGCCGTCTTCTGTGCTCACCCGCTCTTTCAAAGGCCTCGCCGCCAGCCTGCTGGCCGCAAGCATCGGCTTTGCCATGCCCGCCGCCCAGGCCGATGACTCGTCGATCGTGCTGCGTGGCAACGACGGCTGGCTGTTCCCTGGCTGGGGCAGCCTCACCGAGGTCGACAGCCGCGGCATCGAAGCCTCCACCGCGCTGATCAAGGACGCCCAGCAGGCCCTGGCCGCGCGCGGCGTGCAGTTGCAGGTGCTGGTGCTGCCCGACAAGACCCGCTTCTACCAGGACAAGCTGCCCGCCGGCAAAGCCCTGAGCCCTGCCGTGCAGCAGCGCTACCAGACCATCCTGGCCAGCCTGCGCAAAGCCGGCATCAGCGCCATCGACGACGAGGCCGTGCTGCGCCAGCTCAAGGACGGCGGCAAGGACGTGTTCTACCGCACCGACCAGCACTGGACCCAGGCCGCCGCCGACGCCACGGCGCAAGCCACCGCCGAGCAGGCCCGCCGCGATGTGCCGGCGCTCAAGGGCACTGCCGGCAGTGGCATGCAGCTGGGCAGCGAGTTCAAGGAGCGCCGCTACGGCGACCTGGCCGAGCGCTTCCTCACCCTCGAGCAACGCAAGCAGACCGGCCGCGAAACCTTCACCGTACGCCGTCAGGCCGCGGCCAACGGCCTGCTCGACGACGCCCCGGCGCCGCTGCACGTGACCGGCCACAGCATGGTGCAGCCGTACTTCGGCTTCCCGCAAAAACTGTCCAACAGCATCGACCGCCCAGTGTCGGTGAACTGGAAGCCCGGCAACGTCGGCCAGTGGATCATGCTGCTGGAGTACCTGGAGTCGGCCGACTTCAAGCGCAACCCGCCGCAAGTTCTGGTGTGGCAGATGTTCGAGCCCACCTACGCCCAGGGCCCCCAGGCCAGCGGCCTGTGGGACAACGCCTCGATCATGAGCGCCGAGAGCTGGCGCCAGCGCCTGCGCGCCGCTGCCGGAAAGTGAGCCATGGCTGAACAGGCGACCCCCGTCACCCCTTCCCACCGTGGCTACACCGCCGCGGTGATCGGCCTGTTGCTGCTGGCCCAGGCCTGTGGCCTGTGGCTGCTGTTCAACAGCAAGCTCGATGCCGCGCAGCTGCAGCCGGCGGCCTGGTTCGACGGCGAGGCCGGCAAGGCCCTGGGTGATGCGTTGCAACCCGAACTGCAAAAAAACGCCGACACCCTGAGCGCGGCGGTGCGCTATCGCCTGCTCGGCGACCTGGGCGACCAAGTGGTACAGGGTTGCCCGGGCTGGCTGTTCTACCGCGACGGCCTGCGCGCCCAGGCCGGTGTAAAAGGTGCCTATGAAGCGCGCCTGCGGCTGATGCAGCACTGGGTCGGGCAACTGCGCAGCCAGGGCCTGCAGGTGCTGTTGGTGGCCGTGCCGGACAAATCCCGTATCGAAAGCCAGGCCCTCTGCGGCCTGCAACAGTCGCCGCAACTGCAGGCGCGCCTGGGCCAGTGGCAAGCCAGCCTGGCCAGCCAGGGCGTGCCCTATGCCGACCTCGGGGCGGCCTTGGCCCACGGCCCGCAAACCCCGCCACAATTCTTCCGCACCGATGTGCATCTCAATGCCGACGGTGCCCAGCGCGCCGCCGATGCCGTGGCCGCCAGCGCCCTGGCGCTGCTCGATGGCAAGCGCGACCAGCTGTTCACCAGCTCCCAGGTTGGCGCGGCGCAACCGCGCATGGGTGACCTGATCGTACTGGCGGGCCTTGAGCACGCCGCCAGCGCCTGGCGCCCGGCCGTGGAAGACGAACACCCGCAGCAGATCCAGGTGCAGCGCAGTGGCGGCCTGCTCGACGACACCCCGCCGGTGCAGGTGCTGCTGGCGGGCAGTTCCAACGGCCGGCGCAGCGCCTTTGCCGAACGCCTGGGCCGCAACCTTGGCCAGCAGGTGTGGAACCAGAGCCTGGACGGCGGCCAGTTCAGCGGTGCGCTGCTGGCCGCGCTGGGCAAGCGCGAGCGCTGGCCGGCCAGCCTCAAGCTGGTGATCTGGGAATTCTCCGAAAGCGCCCTGTCGCTGCCATTGACCGCCGACGAGCGCGCCGTGCTGGCAACGCTACCTGAACCGCAGGCCGACCATGCTCTTTAACTCCTATCTGTTCCTGCTGCTGTTCCTGCCGCTGACCCTGGCCGCCCACTACCTGATCGCCGCCCGCAGCCTGCGCGGCGCCGCGCTGTGGCTGTGCGTGACCTCGATCGTGTTCTACGGTTGGTGGAACCCGCAGTTCGTGCTGCTGCTGATCGGCTCGATCGCCTTCAACTATCTGGTCAGCCTGGCCATCCTCGGCACGGCCGGGCGCTCACGCCTGCAATTGCTGATCACCACGGCCGGGGTCGGCGCCGACATTGCGCTGCTGTTCCACTACAAGTACTTCGTCACCCTGGTGAACTTCGCCCAGGACTGGGGCCTGGCCGGCACCCGCCTGGACGACATCATCCTGCCCCTGGGCATTTCGTTCTTCACCTTCACCCAGATCGGCTTCTTGCTCGACTGCCGCGCCGGCATCGTCAAGGAACGCAGCCTGCTCAGCTACGTGCTGTTCGTGACCTTCTTCCCGCACCTGATCGCCGGGCCGATCCTGCACCACAAGGAAATGATGCCGCAGTTCGCCCAGCCGGATAACTACCGGTTCCGCGCCGAAAACTTGAGCGTTGGCGGCATGCTGTTCGTCATCGGTCTGGCCAAGAAGGTGCTGCTGGCCGACCCGATCGCCCCCTATGCCGACGCCGGCTTCGCCGACCCTGGCAGCCTCGGGTTCTGGGCGGCGTGGGGCACCGGCATCGCCTACGCACTGCAGCTGTACTTCGACTTCTCCGGCTATTCGGACATGGCCCTGGGCCTGGCCAAGATGTTCGGCATTCGCTTCCCGCTGAACTTCAATTCGCCGTACAAAGCCAGCAACATCATCGATTTCTGGGCCCGCTGGCACATGACCCTGACCCGCTACCTGACCGCCTACCTGTATTACCCGGTGGCCATGGCGGTGTCGGAGTGGCGCGGCAAGCGCGGGCTGCCGGTCGGCACCCAGGGCGCGGCAACGCCAGGCGGCTTCGCCGCGGCGATCATCCTGCCGACCACCTTCACCATGGGCCTGGCCGGCATCTGGCACGGCGCCGGCCTGCAATTCTTGATCTTCGGCCTGCTGCATGCCGCCTATCTGTCGATCAACCATGCCTGGCGCATCTTCGTGGTCGGGCGCAACAACAAGGCCACGCAGCACCCGCTGAAAGTGGCGGGCTACGTGCTGCTGACCTTCGCTGCGGTGATCGTTGCCCAGGCTTTCTTCCGCGCCGAGTCCACCCATGATGCCGTGCTGCTGATCGAGGGCATGTTCGGCCTGCGTGGCCTGGGCAGCCTGCCCGAGGTCCTGTACCCGGCCGGTATTGCCTGGGGTGACGCCTGGCGCCTACTGGTGGGCCGCCACCTGGAGACGCTGCACGTACTGGCAGTGCTGGCCGTGGCCTGGTTCCTGCCCAATTCGCAACAGATCATGGGCGGCTTCTCGCCGTCGCTGGCCCGCGCGCAGCTCGACGGCCCGGCCGCGCTGCGCTGGGCGCCGACCCTCAAATGGCTGCTGATCATGGCGCTGCTGCTGGCGCTGTGCCTGATGAACCTGCACAAGGAAGCACGCTTCCTGTACTTCCAATTCTGAATCCATGGAGTGATTGACATGAGCGAACAAGCCCTCAAGCAACAACTGGCCGAAATCATCGAAAACGTGGTCGGCACCCCGGTGGCCCACGACGACCTGCTGATCGAGTCCGGCCTGGTCGATTCGATGACCGCGGTGGACATCGTCATGGCGGTGAAGAATGCGTTCGGCGTCAAAGTGCCGGCCACCGAGATCGACGAGCACCTGGAGTCGCTCGACGCCCTCGCCGCCTTCGTTCAGAACAACCGCTGAGCCTGCACAGGCCACTGCCCAGGAGAGTGCCGGATGCACTTCGATTTCGACCGCTGTGAGTTCGCCGACTGCCACCAGGGCGCCGACGCCCCTGCCCTGCGCGACGCCCATCGGGTACTGGACTGGGCCGGCCTGCAGCTGGCCGTCGAGGCCTGGGCCCTGCGTGCCCGCGCGCAGGGCGTATTGCCCGGCACCGCGCTGGTCCTCAGCGGCCACAAGCAGATCGAATTCGTCGTGGCCATGCTCGGCTGCCTGCGCCTGGGCGTGACCTATGTGCCGCTGGACAGCATCAACCCGCCGCAACGCTTGCAGCGCATCATCGAGCTGGTGGGCGCCGGCTATTGCTACGACGCCGAACAGGACCAGTTCCGCGCAGGCGTTGCCTGCGCCACAGCGCTGGCCGAGGCGGGCCTGGCCTACGTCATGTTCACCTCCGGCAGCACCGGCGACCCCAAGGGCGTGCAGATCGGCCGCGACAGCCTGGCGCTGTTCGCCGGCTGGATCCGCGACTGCCTGGCCCTGGGCGAACGACCGCGGTTCATGAACCAGATGCTGTTCAGCTTCGACTTCTCGCTGTTCGACCTGTGCGGGGCGTTGGCCCTGGGTGGCCAGTGCGTGCTGTGCCCGCGCGAGGTGATCGGCGACCCCGAGGGTTTTGTCGACTACCTGGCCGACAGCCAGGTACAGGTATGGGCCTCGACGCCGTCCTTCGTCCGTCAGCAGTTGCTCAACGACGCCTTCGACGCTTGCCACCTGCCCGCCTTGCGGGTGTTCGTGTTCGGTGCCGAGTCGCTGACCCCGACCCTGGCCAACCAGCTGTGGGAGCGCTTCCCCGAGGCGCGGATCATCAACTCCTACGGGCCGACCGAAGCCACCTGCTCGACCACCTGGATCGAAATCCTGCCGCCGCTGGAAAACACTGGCCAGCCGCTGTCCATCGGCCGGGCCAAGCCCTATGCCGAGCTGTTCCTCGACGACGGCGAGCTGTGCATTGCCGGTGACCACGTGATGCGTGGCTACCTCAATCGCTCGGACCTGAGCGAGGCCGTGCTGTTCCAGCACAACGGCAAGCGCGCCTACCGCAGCGGCGACCTGGCCGAGATCGACGCGCAAGGCCGGGTGTTCTTCCATGGTCGGCGCGACGACCAGATCAAGCTCAATGGCTACCGCATCGAGCTGGGCGAAGTGGACGCCGGGCTGGCCAGCCTGCCTGGGGTCGACAGCGCCGCCACCATTGCCCTGCGCCGCCCCGACGGTGCGCTGGTGCGCATGGTTGGCTTCATCGAAACCCCCGGGCACCTGCCGGCGGCCACCCTGGGCCCGTTGCCCGAAGCCCTGGCCGACTGGAAACAGCGGCTGGCAGGCAGCCTGCCGCCCTATATGATCCCGTCCGAACTGCTGGCCTGCGGCCGCTTCCCCGGCACCCTGTCCGACAAGGTCGACCGCAAGCGCCTGGCCGAGCTGTACCAGCAAGCCCGGGTAAAACGCCCCAAGGAGACTGTATGAAAGCCCTCGCCGTGCTCACAGGCGCCCTGCTGCTGAGCAGCGCACTGCCCACCGTCGCCCAGGCCGAGGGCAAGCTGGCGCAGCTGTATGCGCCGCGTCCACCGGCTGGCTCGGCGTTCGTTCGCGTGCTGCAGCCCGCGGCTGGCGGCGTGCAGGTGCAAGTCGGGCATAACCCGGCGCAGCAACTGGCGGCCGGCCAGCTGGCCAGCAGCTACAACGTGGTCAAGGGCGGCGAGCCGTTCACCGTGCTGATTGCCGGCAAGAGCGCCGGCACCCTCAGCGTGGCCGCCGACAGCTACCAGAGCCTGGTGCTGCACGATGGCAAGCTGCTGGTGCTGGACGACAGCGCCGCCAGCGACGATGCCCTGAAGGCCGAGCTGCGCTTCTACAACCTGGCCAGCGACTGCCCTGCCGGCCAGCTGCAGGTGCAGGCCGGCCCTACCCTGTTCGCCGACGTGCCTCGGCAGACCAG
This sequence comes from Pseudomonas sichuanensis, assembly GCF_024749065.1. Taxonomy (NCBI): domain Bacteria; kingdom Pseudomonadati; phylum Pseudomonadota; class Gammaproteobacteria; order Pseudomonadales; family Pseudomonadaceae; genus Pseudomonas; species Pseudomonas sichuanensis. The sequence continues at coordinate 2,995,996 of NZ_CP087185.1, forward strand.
CCAGGCGCGGGCGATCAACCCGGTGAGCGCCACCTTGACCGCCGGCTGCGGCGCGGCCCAGGCCAAGCCTCTGCCCTTGCCGCAGCTGCAGCCAGGCGACCACTACGCGCTGTTCCTCACCGGCAGCGCCGCACAACCGGTGCTGCGCGGCGAGCTCAGCAGCACCGCACCCTACACCCGGTAAATTGCCATGCGCCCACTCTTTCGTGACGATCACCTGCTGTTTCGCGACCAGGTCCGGCGGTTTGTCGAGGAACGCATACTGCCCCACTACGCCGACTGGGAACGTGAGGGCATAACGCCCACCGCGCTCTGGCGCGACGCCGGTGCCCAAGGCCTGCTGTGCCCGGCGCTGCCCGACCCCTATGGCGCCGGTGGCGACTTCGGCCATGCCGTGGTGGTGATCGAGGAGCTGGCCCGGGCCAACTGCCTGGGTATCGGCTTTTCGATCCATTCCGACATGGTCGCGCCCTACCTGTACAACCTCGGCACCCCGGCACAGCAAGACCGCTGGTTGCCGGCCATGGCCGCCGGCGAACTGATCGGCGCCATCGCCATGACCGAACCCGGCGCCGGCAGCGACCTCAAGGCCATACGCTGTCGCGCCCGGCGTGACGGCGAGCACTATGTGCTCAATGGCCAGAAGACCTTCATCACCAACGGCGTCAACGCCGGCCTGATCATCGTGGTCGCCAGCACCGAGCCCGACCTGGGCGCCCGCGGCCTGTCGCTGTTCTGTGTCGAGGCGGGCCTGGCTGGCCTGAGCAAGGGCCCGGCCATGGCCAAGATCGGCCAGCATGCCCAGGACACCTGCGAGCTGTTCTTCGACGAGCTGCGCGTACCCGCCGACTGCCTGCTGGGCGAGGAAAACGCAGGCTTCGAGTACCTGGGCCGCGAGCTTGCCCGCGAGCGCCTGGCCATTGCCCTGCGCGCCGCCGCCCATGCCGAGGGCATGCTCGAGCAGACCCTGGCCTACACCCGCGAACGCAAGGTATTCGGCAAGCGGGTCAGCGACCACCAGCACAACCGCTTCATCCTCGCCGATGCCCGTTCGCGGCTGACCATGTTGCGGGTGTTCCTCGACGACTGCGCACGGCAGCTGATCGAGGGCAGCCTGGACCCGGTGGTGGCGGCCATGGCCAAGCTCAATGCCAGCGAAATCCAGGGGCAGATCCTCGACCAGCTGCTGCAACTGCACGGTGGTTATGGCTACAGCAGCGAGTACGGCATCGGCCGTGCCTGGGCCGATGCCCGGGCGCTGCGGATCTTCGGTGGCACCAGCGAAATCATGCGCGAGATCATCGGGCGCAGCCTCTGATTCAGCCGCGCAGCCAATCCTCACGCAGCCTGCGGGCGCGCGGGTCATCCCCCAGCGCCCACGGGTCGAGGGCAAACGCCACGACCTGCTCGGCGCCCGTGGTACGGGCCCACTCCAACTGCCGCTGTACCCGGGCGTAATCCGCCGAGCGGGCCTTGAAGTCGGTGCCGTCGTTCTTTTCCGACGGCAACTGCTCGAACAACTCCACGACCACATCGAATGGCACCTTGCGCCGGCGCAGCTCCAGCAGCAGTGGCTCGATGGCCTGCAGGTTGGCCCAGCCGGCCACACCGACACCATCCTGCACCACCGGCCGCAGCGCGGTGGTATCGAGCAGCGTGCGCCATAGCTGCAGCAGCGAACCCTCGGTGGGCAGCACGCTGTGGTAGGTGGAAATCGACGGGATACGGTCGCTGTGCTGCCGGGTGCTGGCAGACATCGCAGCCAACCAGCCGGCCAGGCGCTGCTGGCTGTCGGCGCTGGCCCAGTGGTACTGCTCCAGCTCGTAGGGGATGTACCAGCCGGCAAAGGCGCGGTGCTGCGGCCAGGGCGCAGCAGCCATGTAGCCCTGCGCCTCGCCCAGGGCCTTGGCGAAGAACTGCGCCTGCCCCTGCGCGTCTGCCGACAGCGCCTGCCACCAGGCGTTGTCGAACGGCAGCCCGACTTGTACCTGCATGCCCTCGTCATGGGCGATGTCGAAGACGTTGCGCAGCATGTCCTCGGGGATCATCCACGGCGATTGCCCGCCGATCAGCCCGACCCACTGCAGCGTCACCGTGCGGCAGCCCATGTCGGCCATGGCCGCCAGGCGCTGGCGCCATTGCTGCGGGTTGAGGTCGGCGTGGCTCTTCCACAGTTGCAGGAAGCTGCCCTGCAGGCCGCTGGAGCGTGTGCAGCCCGGCAGGCTGGCGAGGATGGGTGCGGTGGCCAGCAGGCACAGCAGGCTGCGGCGGCTGAGGGTGGGAGCGGAAATGGTGAGGTCCTTTTCGTAACGTGGTGCTGGAACGCAGCAGCCTACCTTAAATCGTCACCGATGGCTGGCGCTGTGATGCGGGTCAAGACGTCTATGCGCTTGTGCGGGTTTGCGTGATTGAACAGCCACGGTGTGGCGTCATCCCGCGCAGAGCACATTTGTACTCCCTACGCGTGAGCGGTCGTCGATTTCGCCAAACTGCCAATACCCGGACCACTGCATTAGCACATATACAAATTAACTACCTGAACAAAACCTGAAGCCTTTCAAACTTAAACAAAATTACATGTTCATTCATGAAAGCTTACGGTCTTTCACACTTATTAAAATTGTTTCACACAAACACGCACATCACTCTCATCTGCGTGATTGAAAAGTCAAACCTCGGCATGGACAATAGCCGCCAGCACGCTGCGCGCCATGCCCTGCAAGACTTTCGGCAGCCTGCTCTTTTTTCGCCGATTATTCAGGCCCGCTTTTAAAGTTGACCGAACAGCCCGCCAAACTGACGCGCCAACTTATTACTTACGCCGTATTCACATTACGTTGACATTGCATCACTTCAAATGCGCGTCACTCTATCCCCCGAGGTAAACCATGAACGCACTTAACCACGGTGAAGTCTTCACCGCCGCCGATTCGGGCGAGCACATCCTGTTGACCGGCGCCACGGGTTTCCTCGGTGGGTCGGTCGCCGCCCAACTGATTGCCGATGGCCAAGGCCCCACCCTCGCCTTCCTGGTACGCGGTGACACACCCGCGCAAGGCCTCGAACGCCTGCGCGCCAACCTGCGCCAGCATGGCGTCAGCCAGGCCGACTGCCTGGCCCTGGAAGAATCGCAGATCCTTTGTGGCGACTTGCTCGACACCTCCTGGCTGGCCAGGCAAACCCCGCGCCTGATGCAGTTCGACCGGGTGATCAACTGCGCCGCCGTGGCCTCGTTCTCGAAGAACCCGACCATCTGGCCGGTCAATGTCGAGGGCACCTACGCCTTCGCCGACGTGCTCAGCCGCTCCGCGCGCCTGAAACGCTTCCTGCATGTAGGCACGGCGATGAGCTGCGGCCCGCAGCGCGAGTCGCCGATCAGCGAGTCGTGGGAGTTCCCCGAGGCCGAGCAGCAACTGGTGGACTACACCGCCTCGAAGGCCGAGATCGAGCGGCGCATGCGCGAAGAACTGCCAGGCCTGCCGCTGGTGGTGGCGCGCCCGTCCATCGTGGTCGGCCACAGCAGCCTCGGCTGCCAGGCGTCGGGCAGCATCTTCTGGGTGTTCCGCATGGGCTTTGCGCTGGAGAGTTTCACCTGCGGGCTCGACGAGCAGATCGACGTGGTCCCGGTGGACTACTGCGCCGAGGCGCTGATCGGCCTGGCACGCAAGCCCCAGCTCAACCACGACCTGTACCACATCTCCGCCGGCCACAGCTCGGCCTGCACCTTCGCCGAGATCGACCAGGCGTTTGCCCAGGCCAACGGTGCCGAACCGGTTGGCGAGCGTTATCGCAAGGTCGATGTGGATGACCTCAAGTCCCTGGCTGGCAGCTTCGCCACGCGTATCGGCCCGGCCAACCCGCGCCTGGTGCTGCGCGCGCTGCGCTTGTACAGCGGTTTCGCTGATCTGAACTACCTGTTCGACAACAGCCGGTTGCTGGAAGAAGGCATCGCTGTGCCGCCGCGCTTCACTGATTACCTGGACGTGTGCGTCAGGTCGTCCAATGGGGTGAGCATTGCCACCCAGATGCAGGCGGATTTCAAGTAACCCGTCATTCTGCTCCGTCACACGCGCTTGCCCGGGCCAGGGTTGAACCTGCTCCGGGCTTTTTTATGGGGTTGGGGTTGGGGTTGGGGTTGGGGGAAGGCTGCCAGGTGCCTGGCGGGAGATTGGGTGAAGGCCACCAGGTGCCTGGCGGTGTTTTTGCAGCGCCCTCAAGATCGAGCGCCGCCCGCGCGGCGCTTCGCGGGTAAACCCGCTCCCACAGTTTGTTTCCGGCCAGTCTTTCCTGTGCCATCACCTGGTCCGCCTTGTTGGTACGACTCGGTTTCAGTGTGGGCGTTGCCGCCGCCCCACATGACTCAAGGCATGCACCAAGGCAGGCGCCGGTACTTTCACAGGAATAATTGGCCCGAAACAAACGGTGGGAGCGGGTTTACCCGCGAAGCGCCGCGCGGGCGGCGCTCGATCTTGAGGGCGCTGCAAAATCACCGGTGAACACCTGGTGGCCCTCACCCAATCTCCCGCCAGGCACCTGGTGGCCTTCCCCCAATCTTCACTCCACCCCCCTCTCGTCATACCGCAACAACCGCCCAGCATTCCCCAGCACCAACAAAGTACTGAAGTTGTGCAACACCGCCGCAATCATCGCCCCAGCCGCCCCCAACAACCCAAACGCGGCCGCCGCGATGATCCCCAGGGTCCAGCCCAGCCCGATCAGCACATTCCATTGCAGGGTACGCCGGCACAAGCGGCTCAGCCGAATACAGGTACCCAGCCGGCGCAGGTCGGGGTTGATCAGCACGATATCGGCCGCAGCCATGGCGATATCGCTGCCGCCCACGCCCATGGCCACACCGACCACCCCCGCCTTCAGCGCCAGGGAATCGTTGATGCCATCGCCCACCACCAGCGGCCGGAAACCAGCCTGCAGCTCCTGGTTGACGTGGTGCAGCTTGTCATGCGGCAACGCCTGGGCAACCACACTGCCGATCCCGGTTTGCCCGGCGACCGCATCGGCCACACTCTGCCGGTCGCCGGTCAGCAGCAGTTGCCGCCCCAACCCCAACTCGCGCAGTTGCGTCATGGCCTCGGCGGCTTCGGCGCGCAGGTTGTCGGCCAGCAGCAGCCAGGCCACGAAGTGGCCATCCAGGGCCAACCCGGCAATCGGCCCGTCATGGGCCGGCACTGCGGGCATGGCGATACCCAGTTGCTGGAACAGCTCCGGGCGCCCCAACGCGGCGTCGCCATCAGCGGTGCGGGCCAATACGCCGAACCCCTGGCGTTCGCGCAGATCGCTCAGGGCCAGCAGCCGATCATGGCTGACCAGCCCGGCCAAGGCGCGGCTGACCGGGTGGCTGCTGGCAGTGCCGAGGCTCGCCGCCAGGCGTTTGACCTTATCCTCAGGCCACGCCGATGCACTGCACAGTATCCGCTGCAGATGCAGGCTGCCGTGGGTGAGCGTGCCGGTCTTGTCGATCACCAGCGAGGTCAGGTCGGCAAGCTCCTCAAGAAACGCCGAGCCGCGGATCAGGATGCCGTGCCGCGCGGCAACGGCAATCCCGGCCACGGCAGTGGCCGGCGCCGACAGCACCAGCGCACAGGGGCAGGCGGCCACCAGAACGGCGAGCATGGCCTGGGCATCGGCGGTGATGAACCAGGTGGCAGCGGCGATCAGCAATACCAGCAGCAGATAACGCCCGGCATAACGTTCCAGCAAACGGGTGATTGGCGGTTTGGCCTGCTCGGCGCGCTGCATCAGGGCGATGACCTTGCCCAGTGTGGAATCGTCGCCGACGCGGGTGACTTCGATGCGCAACAGGCCATCGAGGTTGATCGCACCACCATGCACCGCCGCGCCAGCCTGCACATCCTGAGGGACGCCCTCACCGGTGATCGGCGCGGTGTCCAGGCTGGCATGGCCCTCCAGCACCCGGCCATCGGCCGGTATCCTGTCGCCGGCACGCACTTCGACCTGATCGCCCGGCACCAGGCTGGCATTGTCGACCTCGCGAACCTGGCCATCGGCGCCGATCAGACGCGCCTGGCTGCGGGTCAGCCGCCCCAGGGCCTCGATCGCCTCTTGCGAGCCGAGCACGCTGCGCTCTTCCAGCACATGGCCGAAGATCATGATGACCGGCAGCAGCGCGGCAGTGGCTAGGTCTCCGGTGGCCCAGGCGCCGAGCATGGCCAGGCCGATCAGTTGGTCGGTGATGCCATGCAGGCTCGGCTGGCGCAGGCTGAACCAGGCCGAGCGCAGCACCGGCACCGCCACCAGCAGCGAGGCGCAGCCCAGCAATAGCTGCGCCACGGTCTCCTGGGCCGGGGCCAGCCAACGCCAGGCCAGGCCCAACCCGAGCAGGCCGAGGGCGAGCATGGCCAGGGTCAGCTGGCGGGCGGCCTGGCGACGCTCGTCGCTGGACAACAGCCCTGCCGTTAGATGTACATGGCCGTGGTGGTGATGGTGATGGCCGTGGTGGTGAGTACTCATGGTTTCGGGCCTTCCAGGATCATGCGCCCGGCATCGCCGGGGTCGACGGTGGTCACGCTGCCCGCGTGGGACAGAATGGCGGGAACGCGCTCGCGGTACAGGCGCAGCAGCAGGTCCGGGCTCTGCTGACCGCCCAGGCCGACGATGGTCGCCGTGCTGGCCTGGGCGCCGGACACGCGCTCACGCCCCTCGGCCTCGGCCACCTGCTGGGTGTGGTCAGCAGCCTGGGTGGCCTGCTGCAACTGCCGCGCGGCGTCGTTGCGCGCGCTGGCGATCGCCTGCTCCGCCTGCTGGCTGGCGGTGAGCACGGCATTGAAGGCGTTAACAGCCGCCAAGGGCAGTGAGGACTGCACATCCACCCGCACCACCTCGATGCCCAGCTCGCCGCCGGCCGCCTTGAGCGCCGCCAGGCGCTGGTTGATGCCCTGCTGCAGGTCGCCCCGCAAGCGCTCACGGCGCTCGGCAACGCCGCTGTCGGCGCCGACCAGTTCGGGGCGGGCCACCAGGATCGCGTCCATGTCGCGAGAGGCGCAGACCTGCACCGCGCTGCGCTCGACCAGGCGCTCCAGCGCTGGCAGCACATGCTCGCCCTGACGGGTGAAGGCATAAGGCTCGTTGACTGTGTAGAACACCCGCACGTCCAGTTGCACCATGCCCGCGTCACCGCTGAGCAGGTAGCCCGAGCCCGCCGTGGCATCGCCGGCCAGCTTGCCGTCCAGGTCGGCCTTGCGCGCCAGCTCCGAGCGCAGCAGCAGCTCGATCCGGCGCTCGCTTATCCGGTCGGCCGACGGCAGCATCAGCACCTGCTCGAACGGCCGCGGCCAGGCCAGCAGCAAACCGGCGTTCTGGACCCGTGACTCGGCGCCCAGGCGCAGCACCACCGCACGGTTCTCCGGGCCTATTTCGCGAACATTGCCGAACAGCCAGCCCAGCGCCGCCAGCAGGGTGACCGCATACAGTGCGATAAAACCGACGCCGCCGGCCTGCAGCCAGGCGCTACCTCGCGGGTTAGTCATGGGCATGCCCCGCCGGCAGTGCCGGGCCGTCCACCAGCACGCGGAACGGCGCCGCGTCGGTGCGCAGCACCAGGCGAGTGTTGGGCGTCACCAACGTGCCGAGGGTGTCGAGCGAGCGCAGCAGCCGGTACAGCTCAGGGGCACCGGCATAGGCCTTGGCGTAGGTCTGTGCCGCCTCGACCTGGGCCTGGGCCTGGATTTGCGCGGCCTTGACGCTGGCGTCGGCCTCGAGGATGCGGGCGTCGCGCTCGGCCGCCGAGCGAATTTCGGCCGCCTTGCGCTTGCCTTCGGCGGTGCGCTCGGTGGCGATGGTCTCGCGCTCGGCACGCATGCGGTCGACGGTGGCCTCGAGGGTCACCTTGGGCAGGGTCAGCCGCTCGATGCCCACCTGCACCACCTTGATGCCGTAGGTGTGCGCCAGTTGGTCGGCGATCTGCTGCTGCAAACGCTGTTCGAAGGCATCGATACGTACGCGGCTGGCGTCCACGTTCACCAGGTCGGCCAGCTCGAAGCCACTGGCACTGGTTTCCAGTGCCGAGCCCACCAGGGTGCGGATCTGCCGCGCCGCTTCGTCGGGCTGGTTCTGCACGGCGCGCATGAAGCGCTGGATGCTCTGCGGGTCGGCCGCCACCTGCCAGGCGATATAGGCCTGCACGATGATCCGCAGGCCATCGCGGGTACCGACGTCCTGCAGGCCGCTGGAGGTGGTGCGCAGGCGCAGGTCGACCGGCACCGCCGCTTCGAACGGCACCGGCCAGCGCCAGGCAAGGCCCGGTTCCAGCAGCACCCGCGAGGGGTTGCCGAAACGGGTGATGACGGTGGCCTCGCCGACCCGGACCTGCACCAGGCTGGCAGTCGCGGCGAGCAGCAGCACCAGCAGCGCGGCGATCAACATTCGGCGCCGGACGGGGCCGACCGGCGCCTGGTCAGCAGGTGAATGGTCATGGTCATGGTCGCAGCCATGGTGGTCGTGGGCGGCATGGGTGCTCTGGCTCACTTGGCGTGCTCCTGGTTGCGGCTACTGGAGGTTGATACCGCTGGGTCCACCGGCAGTGCATAGCTGCGCAGGTCCAGGGTCGGCGCCTGGGCTGCGCCCAGGCGGTGGTCGATGATCAGGCTGTGGGCACCGGCCAGCCCTTGGCTCAGTCGGCTCAAGTACTGTTCCAGGACGAAGGCCTGGCCAGCACCGGCCCAGGCCGCCTGTTCGGCATCGAACACCAGCGCCGCGGCCTGGGCCTTGGCCCGGGTTTCATGGGCGCCGGCGCTGGCCGAGTCGGCGGCCAGGCTGGCGGCTTGGCGGGCAAGGCTGGCCTGCTGTGCGGCCTGGCCACGATCACGGGCGATCAAGGCATCGGCATTGATCTGCGCGGCCTGCACGCCGTGGTAGGCATTGGCCGCACCGGCAGGCGGATGGATCGCCTCGATCGCCGTGGCCAGGATCTCCACCCCGCTGTCGAGCCGATCGAGATCGGCCTGCACCGCCCTGCCGATATCCTGGCCCAGGGCTTCGCGCGCTTCGCCCAGCACGCCGTCGAGCGAGCGCCCGGCAAAGTCGTGTACCAGCACCCGGTTGGCGACGCTGCGCAGCAACTGCTCGATATCGCTGCTGTGGTAGGTGGCGGCCAGCGCCGCAGCGTCACTCAGGCCGATGCGATAGATGAAGCGCACGTCCATGTTGACGATCTGGAAGCTCTGCGCGCCGCCATCGCTGCCCGCGATCACCTGGGCGTTCTCGCTGAGGTGGGTGGCATCCCACAAGCGGTTGGCGCCCACGGGCGCAGGCCCCTCGGCAGCGGCCAGAGGCTCGGCGGCGGCAGCGTCGCCGGTGCTGGCCAACTCGTGCAGCGTACCGTTGTCCACCCGCACGACCTTGCCGAGCGGCCAGGGCAGCCCCAGGTGCAACCCGGGTTGATAGACCTGCACCGGGTTGCCGAAGCGTTCATACACGCCGCGCCCGTCCATGGGCACTTCGACCACCCCGGTGAGCAGCCAGCCGGCCAGGCCGACCAGTGCCAGCACCGGCAACAAGGCGCGACGCATGAAGCCGAAGGCCCAAATTTGCTGCAGGTCGATGCCCAGGCGCTGGTGCAACTCGCCCTGCAGGTAGGCCAGCGGTCGTGGCGGCCATTGCAACGCTCCGGCCACCAGACTGCGCGCCAGCCACTGTGGTTCGCGGCGTGGATGGCGCGGGCTGAACACCGCCAGGACGGCCCGCAACATCAACTCGATGGCCAGCAGGCCAGGCAGCAGGCCGATCAGCACCGCCAGGCGTGCCGGCCACAGCCGCTCGCCGTCGGCGAACGCCAGGCAAGCAATAGACAGCACCAGCACAGCGATCAGCAGCCGCAACTGTGCCGCCAGCGCCGCAGCTTCGGGCCATGCATTGCCGTCGCTGCTGGCCAGATGGCGCTCGACGACTACCAGCCCGAAAGCCAGCAACGCCCATGTACCCACCGTCACCCAGCTCGCCTGGCTGGCCAGGGTGGCAGCCGGAAGATCGAACCGCCAATGCGCCTGCACCAGCAGCAACGCCAGCAGTGCCAGGCCGAACAGCCACAGTGCGTCGCCGCCAATGCGCTGCAACTGCCTAAGGCACAGCGCGCCCAGCCGCTCGAGCCAGCGCTCGTAAGGGCTGAGCAGTTCCGGGTCGCCCTCCTCCTGGCCGGCTTTGCGCAAGAACGCCAGCTGCGCGCAGGGCTGGCCGATGGCGGCGGCACGCCAGCCGGCAACGTCCCAGGCCGCCTGGCTGCTGGCGGCCACCAGCAACCAGGCGGCGGCATTGATGCTCAGCAAGGGCGCCCAATATGAAGCGGGCGCGAACAACCCGACGAAGAATGCCAGCCCGCCCAGCAAGACAGCCGCCACCGCCGCGCTGTAAACCAGCAGCCTCAGGCGGCGTGCCTGCGTGAGTGCTTGCTGGAAGCGCGCAATCCCCTGCAGGTCCAGGCCAGGGCTATCCAGGTTGACGCTCATGAAGACTCCAAAGACTCAAGGGTGCATGGCCGCAAGGTGGTCACCCGCCCGGCATGCTGTGGCAGATTCAAGGCATGGTTAATTTCGTTATGTTATAGCAACGCCAGTGAAAAAATTGTGAGGAAATATTTCATCGATTTCATCGAGCAGAGCGCCCCTCGCATTTTTTTCACATCCGCCTCACCGTCTCCCGACATTCGCCTGCATAAAGTGCCGCCACTCGCGATGCCTGTGTCCCAGTGCCGCTGCATCCAACATTGCTCACCCTCGGAGTGACTGCATGCTGCAAGGCACCCTCGTCAAACCCTCATCCCTGAAGCCGCCCCGGCGCTTTCGGCTCTCCCCCAGGGCATTGCTTGCCGGTCTGTGCGTGGCGTTGACCCTGACTGCGGGCGTGTCTTTTGCCTCTCGCACCCAGGTACGCGACCTCGGCAGCGAGCGACAAATGAGCCGCAGCGGTACCTATGCAGCCTGGGCCAAGGGCTCGACCATCGTCCTGGTGCGTCACGCCGAACGCTGCGACCGCTCCCATGCCGCCTGCCTGAGCGACCCCGCCGGCATCACCGAGGACGGCAGCCGCGCCGCTGTCGGTGTGGGCCTTGGGCTCGAGCGGCTGGGGCTGCAGGACAGCGATATCCTGGCCAGCCCCGAGGTGCGTACCCGGCAGACGGCAGGCTTCATGTTCGGCAAGAACATCACCACCCAGGACTGGCTGGCTCGTTGCGATGCGACCTTCGCCAGCGCGGTGTTCGACCACAAGCGGCCCGGCCATAACCTGGTGCTGGTGACCCACAGTGGCTGCATCGACCAGCTCGAGCGGCAACTGGGCGTAGCTGGCGGCGAACGCAGCAGCGGTTATGCAAGTGCCTTGTTCCTGTCGCTCGACAGTGCCGGCAAACCACAGCTTCTTGGCCAGATGAACGCCACCCAGTGGCGCAACCTGGCCCCTGGCAAAGGGGTGTGACCATGCAGCTTTCCATGCGCACGCGCTTCTACCTCAACAACCTGGCCTTCCCGCTGTTGCTGGCGGTGCTGGTGTTCGTGCTGTTCGACCTGACCGAGCTGGACCGCTGGATCAGCAACCTGCTGCTGGATGCCAACGGGCAGTTCGTCTTCGCGCACAACGCGCTGTTCGAGAAACTCACCCACAAGTGGCCGCGAATCCTGCCGGACTGGACGGGTGAACTGGCGGTGATCGGGGTGCTGCTGTCGCTGCTGTGGCCGCTGGCCTCGCGCTCGGCCCGTGCCACCGGCTTGCTGGAGGCGGTGCGCATCGCCCCGGTGATGCGCTGGAGCACCCGCTATCGCCGCGACCTGTGGTTCGTGGTGGTCGCGTTCGGCCTGTGCACCATGGTCATCCACTACCTCAAGAGCCACACCGGGGTGTACTGCCCGGTGGAAACCACGCTGTATGGCGGCACCGAGGCGCGCTACGAATGGTTCGACCAGTTCAACGGGCTGGACCGCGCTGGCCCCGGCCGTTGCTGGCCCGGCGGGCACGCCTCCAGCGGCTTCACCCTGCTGGCGCTGTACTTCATCGCCCTGCGCCATCGCTGGGTGCATGCGCGCAAGTTGCTGGTGGCGATCCTGCTGGTGGGCATGTTCTACGGCACCACCCGGGTGCTGCAGGGCTGGCACTACATGTCACATACCTTCTGGGCCGGCATTTTCGTCTGGCTGACCAGTTGGAGCACCGCGCTGCTGTTCTATGGCCGCCCGGCCTTGCAGGCAGCGCCGCAGGCAAGGCTCAGTAATCGCCCCGCTTGCGAAACGCCCAGCGCCCTGCAATCAACGTAAAGGTCACCACCAGCGCCACCAGTACCCAGAAGCCGTGGGGGTCGTCCGACAGCGGCACGCCCCCGACGTTCATGCCGAAAAAGCCGGCGATGATATTGATCGGCAGTGCCAGCACGGTGACCACGGTAAGGGTGAACAGGGTGCGGTTGTTCTCTTCGGTGAGCTTGGCGGCAATCTCTTCTTGCAGCAGCTTGATCCGCTCGACCAGGCTGGTGAGGTCGCTGATGATCACCGAAAACTCTTCAGTAGAGGCCCGCAACTGGCGGATATCCTCTTCGTGCAACCATTCGGGCGGGCGGTTCAGCAGCCGCAGCAGCGAGCCCGGCTCCAGTGCCAGCAGGCGCTGCAGGCGTACCAGCACGCGGCGCAGGCTGCCCAGCTCGGCGCGGTTGTCGCTCAGGCGCAGCGACAGCAACTGGTCCTCGATGCGGTCGATCTTCAAGGTGGTTTCGCGCAGCACCCGGGTCAGCAGGTCGCCCTGATCGCGCACCAGGTGCACCAGCAACTCCACCGTCGAACCGAACCCCTCGCCGCGCTTTACCGATGAGCGCAGCTCGTCCACCGAGTGCAGCGGCTGCAAGCGTGCGCTGACCAGCAAGCGGCTGCGTGCACAGGCCCACAAGGTGGAAACGTCGGACGACATCACGCCATAGCTGAACACCAGGTCGTTGACCACCGCCAGCAAGGCACTGTCGGTGTGCTCGATACGCGTGGAGCGCGACCCTTCGCGCAGGGTTTCGAAAAAGGTTTCGGGCAGGTCCAGGTGGCTCTTCATCCAGCGCTCGCAGGCGGCGTGGGCAAGGTTCAGGTGCAGCCAGAGGAACTGCTCGTCGGCTGGCGCCTGCAAATGTGCCATGGCCTGTGCCGAGTCGAGCTCGCGGCCGGGCTGGCCCGGGCGGAACAGGTACGCATAGAGCAAGCCGTGCAGGTCGGTTTCGGGGTTTTGCGGATTGGCGGGGAGCATGCGGCGGGGCGACCTCGGCGAGTCCCGATTCAGAGAGGGTCATATTAGGTAACGTCACATGACAGTCACGTGACGTTTTCGCTGAAGGCCTCGGCTGTTGCAGCCGACGCCCATGGACCTGGCACGCTCGTCACAACTGGCATTCGGTATGCCAAAATTTCTGGTAATGGGAATTGTTACCAGATAATATCGCGACGCTTTAACACCCCTCCCGTGCCCCTTTCCAGGACCTGAACCCATGCGTTACAGGATTGTGTCGCTGTGCCTGCTCCACGCCGCTCCGATGTTCAGCTGGGCCGCGCCAGCGCCGCTCGAAACCAGCACCGGCATTCAGCTTGAAGCCGTGAACATCAATGCCGATGCCGCCGACTACGAGCGGGCCGACGGCCCGGTCGAAGGTTACCGCGCCACCCGTTCGGCCAGCGCCACCCGCACCGACACTGCCCTGCACGAAACCCCACAGTCGGTCAGCGTGGTGCCCAAGGATGTGCTGGAAGACACCGGCGCCACCCGCCTGCAGGACGCCCTCGACTACGCCGGCGGCATTGGCCGGGCCAACAACTTCGGCGGTCAGGGCCTGACCACCTTCACCGTGCGCGGCTTCACCACAGGAGAGTTCTACCGCAACGGCTTCCCGATCAACCGCGGCTACCCCAATGCCCCGGACGCCAACACCGTCGAGCGCCTGGAAGTGCTGCGCGGCCCCGCCACCGCCCTGTACGGCCGTGGCGACCCCGGCGGCACCTTCAACGTGGTCAGCAAGCAACCCTTGCCCGAATCCAAGGTCACCCTGGGCAGCCAGTTCGATGACCAAGGCATGCACCGCGCAACCCTCGACGCCACCGGCCCGTTGAGCCAGGACGGTAGCCTGGCCTACCGCCTGAATGTGCTTGGCGAGGGCGGCGAGAGCTTCCGTGACGACGTCCAGAGCGAGCGTTACGACGTCGCCCCGGTACTCAGCTGGCAGGTCAACGACAGCACCAAAATCGTCTTCGAGGGCGATTTCATGCGTAACAACCACCCCCTCGACCGTGGCCTGACCCGCTACGGCACCCAGACCGGCAGCGCCTCGCGCGACACCTACATCTGGGAAAAAGGCAGCGACAACCTGCTGCACAACGACAACAACATGGCCCAACTGCGCTTCGAGCACCTGCTCAACGACAACTGGACCCTGGCCGGCGGCATGCAGTGGCTCGACGGCACCCTGCAGGGCAACGCCGTGGAGGCCAACAAGGCACCGGCCGACGGCCACACCCTGCAGCGCAACTTCAACTACCGCAAGCTGGAGTGGACCGACCGTGACTACCAGCTCAACCTCACCGGCCACTTCGACACCGGCGCGTTCAGCCACACCCTGCTGACCGGCATCGAGTACGAAGACTATGACTACCGCTCGATCATCCAGCGCTCGTCGGCCACCGACGGCACCTACCCGATCGATATCTACCACCCGGTGCTGGGCCAGCCGCGCCCTGCCCTGACCCGCACCACCACCCACGACCAGGAAAACCTCAAGACCTGGGCCTGGTTCGTCCAGGACCAGGTGGCCCTGACCGAGCGCCTGAAGGCACTGGCGGGTGTGCGCCTGGAGCGCTTCGAGCATGACTACGACAATTACCTGCCGGGCGCCAAGGGCTGGCAGGCGGCCGACAATGCCGTCACCCCGCGTTTCGGCCTGCTCTACGACCTGACCGACACGGTTGCCGTCTACGCCAACACGGCGCGCTCGTTCAAGCCCAATACCGGTGCCAGCCGCCAGGGCGACGGCTTCGATCCGGAAAAAGGCAAGTCGTACGAACTGGGGATGAAGTGGGAGGCATTGGAGCGCCAGTTGAGCGTCGACGCGGCGATCTACCACATCGTCAAGGAGAACGTGCTGACCCGCGACCCGGCCGACCCCAACTACAGCCTGGCCGCCGGCGAAGTGCGCAGCCGCGGCCTGGACCTCAACGTGGCCGGCAACATCACCCCTGAGTGGCGGGTGATCGGCGGTTATGCCTATGTCGATGCCGAAGTGACCAAGGACAACCGCCTGCCCAGCGGCACGCGCCTGGCCAACATCCCGCGCAACAGTTTCAGCCTGCTCAATACCTACGAGTTCCAGGACGGACTGGCCAAAGGACTGGGGCTCGGTGTGGGGCTCAAGTATGTGGATGACCGCAATGGCCAGACCGAGGCGGTGACTTATACCATGGAGCAGTACAGCGTGGTTGACCTGTTGAGCTACTACAAGGTCAACGAGCATGTGCGCCTGAACCTGGATGTGAAGAACGTGTTCAACAAGGGGTATGACGAAGGGGCGTTCAATACCTATGCGTATCCAGGTGCGCCGCGCACGGTGCAGGCTGGGGTTGCTTACACCTTCTAAGAGCTTTGCGGTTGGGCGAGCAGGTGTCCGCCGCAAGAGTTGCAGCGCCTATCAGATCGAGCGCCGCCCGCGCGGCGCATCGCTGGCAAGCCAGCTCCCACATCTGTTTCGGGCCAGTCACTCCTGTGATTTCACCACTGTCCGCCTTGTTGGTTCGACTCGGTATTAGAAGTGGGCACCGCTGGCGCCTCGCCCGACTTGAGACATGCACCAAGGCGGGCAGCGGTACTTCCACAGACATAACTGGCCCGAAACAGATGTGGGAGCTGGCTTGCCAGCGATGCGCCGCGCGGGCGGCGCTCGATCTTGAGAGCGCTGCAAAGCTGTCGCCAAGCACCTGCCGGCCCCCACTCGGTATCAGTCAGAAACCCTCGAACCACCATCCCTGACAACCGGTACTTGTAACTGCGTATTACAAACTACGCTCAACTATCAAAGCGGCAATCGCCGCGCCACGGGCCATCGGCCTTCGAAGGATCGTGCTCCAGGACCCTGCCAGACGACTGGCGGGCCGCCACCCCGGCGGCCGAGGTCCACCGGCTGTGGCCTTCCCTGCAAGCAAACGCAGGCAACGCTGAGCGGAGATCACTATGCAGTTGAAAAAAATCGTGTGGATGCTGGCCATCGGCGGCGTGCTCTCGGCATCGTCCGTGCTGCTGCCGGACAACCTGGGCGCATTTTCCAGCGCCATGGCGAAGGACGGTGGAGGCGGAGGCGGAGGTGGTGGCGGCCATGGCGGGGGTGGTGGCGGTGGAGGCCATGGAGGTGGCGGAGGCGGAGGCGGAGGCGGCCACGGCGGAGGGGGTAGCGGTGGCGGTGGGCATGGCGGCAGTGGCGGTGGCCACGGCAGCGGTAGTGGCGGTGGCAGCGGTGGCTCAGGCCATGGCGGCTCGGCAGGCGGCCATGGCGCCGACGATGGCGGTAACCACGATGCCGGAGGCCTGCATGGTGTCGGCCACGGTGCCGATGACGGGGCCAACCATGATGCCGGCGAAGCCCATGGTGTCGGCCACGGCGCGGACGACGGGGCCAACCATGACGCCGGCGAAGCCCACGGTGTCGGCCACGGTGCCGACGACGGCGCCAATCACGATGTCGGTGACGACCGCGGCGGCACCTGACGCCTGGCACTCTCCGCACAGGTGTCTGTCCGGCACCTGTGCGGCTTCTCCCGCCAAGCCTGGCATGCTAGCCTCCCCGCGCCCCGCGCCTGCGGGGAAGGAAAGCCGTCATGTCAAGGAGTCAGGCAATGGACCTGCAGTTTCTGGGCACCTCCTCCGGTGTGCCCACCAAGGCCCGCAACGTCAGCGCCACCGCTGTCATCGAATCCACCGGCCACGGTTGGTATCTGGTCGATTGCGGCGAGGGTACCCAGCACCAGTTGCTGCACAGCCCGCTTTCCATGCGGGACCTGCGCGGGATTTTCATCACCCACGTGCATGGCGACCACTGCTTCGGCCTGCCCGGCCTGCTGGCCAGCGCCGGCATGAGCGGGCGCCAGGAGCCATTGCCGCTGGTCCTGCCCGACGCCCTGCTTGGCTGGGTGCGCCAGAGCCTGGCGGTGAGCGAGACCTTCCTGCCGTTCGAATTGCAGCTGCAGGCGCTGGAAACCTTCAAAGGCTTCAGCGCCGGCAATGTCGAGGTGAGCACGATCGAGCTGTCGCACCGCGTGCCCTCCTGGGGCTACGTGTTCGATGAGCGCGACCCCGCACCGCGGCTGGATACCGCCCGCCTGAAGGCCGACGGTATCCCGGCCGGGCCGCTTTGGGGGCAACTGGCCCATGGCCTGGCCGTCACCCATGAGGGCCGCACCCTCGAGCCTCGTGATTACCTGCAACCCACGCGCGCCCCGCAACGGATCATCGTCTGCGGTGACAACGACCGCCCCGAACTGCTTGCCGAACTGGCCCAGGGCGTCGATGTGCTGGTACACGAAGCCACCTTCACCCAGCCGGTGGTCGAGCGCAGCCAGACCACTTTCGGCCACAGCACCGCAGCGCAGGTGGCGCGTTTTGCCAACGCCGCGGGTGTGAAGAACCTGGTGCTGACCCACTTCAGTGCCCGTTACCAGCCCACGGCCAACGGCCGTGGCAACTCGATCGCCGAAGTGCGCGAGGAAGCAATGGCGCATTACAGCGGCCACCTGACCCTGGCGCAGGACCTGCAGCGCTATCACCTCGGGCGTGACGGCCGGCTCGAAGCGCTGGACAAGGCCTGAGGCCAGCCCAGGCCCCTGCTTCAGTAGCGCTCGCCGACCATCTTGAACGGGTAAGGCTGCGACTTGTACTTGCCGATCTTGCCGCGCTTGGGCAGCTCGATCTTCTGCTTGTGGCTGAGGTCCTTGTACGGGACCTGCTGCAGCAGGTGACTGATGATGTTCAGCCGCGCCTTGCGCTTGTCCTCGGAGCGGGCCATGAACCACGGTGCCCAGGACGAGTCGGAGGCGGCGAACATGTCGTCGCGGGCGCGGGTGTACTCGTCCCAACGGTTGTACGACTTGAGGTCCATGGGTGACAGCTTCCACAGCTTGCGCCCGTCGTCGATGCGGTCCTGCAGGCGGCGGGTCTGCTCTTCGGCGCTGACCTCCAGCCAGTACTTGAGCAGGATGATCCCCGACTCGACCATCATCCGCTCGAACATCGGCACCACGGTCAGGAACTTGTGTGACTGTTCATCCGTGCAAAAGCCCATTACCCGCTCGACACCGGCGCGGTTGTACCAGCTGCGGTCGAAGATCACCACTTCACCGGCGGCCGGCAAATGGGTGAGGTAGCGCTGGGCGTAGATCTGGGTCTTCTCGCGTTCGGTCGGCGCCGGCAGCGCCACTACGCGGAACACCCGGGGGCTGACGCGCTCGGTGATGGCCTTGATGGTGCCGCCCTTGCCGGCGCCATCGCGGCCTTCGAAGATGATGCACACCTTGAGGCCCTTCTCCACCACCCACTGCTGCAGTTTGACCAGCTCCACGTGCAGCTTCTTCAGTTCGCTCTCATAGTCTTTGCGCCCGAGCTTCCCGGTGTCGTTACCTTTGTTTTTCTTGCCCGCAACCTTGGCCATCGTCTGCTCCCCTGTGCCAACCGCTGAATGCCGCGGCGCTGCCGTGGCGGATCAGAGCAGTATGGATGAGCCTCGGCGATTTGCCGGGCGGGCTGCCGGCATGTCCACTTGCCACGATTGCGGCCGCTCTGGCCCGCGGGTTTTAATCCTGTCGCCGCTGGCCCTGGCCGGCGCTAGACCTGCATTTTGGCAATTCAAGGAAGCCCCCACGATGGACAGGAAGCTCGTACCGCTGGCCCTGCTGGCGACCCTGCTCGGCTGCTCGGACGACCGGCAAGCCACCGAGGCCAGCCTGCGTCAGGCCGCGCAAACCTGGCTCGACAGCCAGTACCCGCATTGTTTCGTGATCAGCAGCTTCCCTACCCGCACCCGCGATTTCGACGTGGACGGCAACAACAAAGCGTTGCATGCCCTGGCTCAGGTCGGTGTGGTCAGCGAGAAAGAGATTGCCCGCACTGAAGTGCCTGCCCGCCTGTGGCAACCGGCACGCACCGACATCTATTACGCCTACGCGCTGACCGATGAAGGCCGCAAGTACTACAAGGCCGACGCAGGTGACAGCAAGATCGGCGGGTTGTGCTTCGGCAAGGCCCAGGTCACCACCATCGAGCAGTTCACTGAGCCGACCGAACAGGCTGGCAGGACGGTATCGAGGGTGACCTACCGCTACAGGGTCAGCGAGCTTCCTGAATGGGCTGGCGATGCGTCGGTGCAAGCCAGCGTGAAAGGCCTGGGCAAGGCGTTCAACAGCAGTCGCCAGCCGCTTGAGGCAACTGCCAGCATGGCTTTGACCGAGCAAGGCTGGGTGCAACAGCAGTTGCCCAATTGAGGGCCGCCGCGAACGGCCGCGCGCTTGAGCCTTGTGTTAATCCTGAGAAAATCCGCAGTCGCCATCCTTGCCCCGCCCCGGCCGCTGCGCGGCCGGTTTTCCGGTTCAACGATGGAGTCACACCATGAAATCCCTGTCTTTCGCCCTCGCCCTGCTGGCCGCGACCTCGGCCACTTCAGCCTTCGCCGAAGGCGGCGCCGAGCGTCTGCAAGCGCGCAACGAGCAGTTGGCGCAACAACGTCAGCAGCAGGCCGAGGCAGTCGCCAAACGCGATGCCCATGTCCAGTCGCAGGCGCAAGCGCCGCGCCAGGGCGATGCACTCAATAGCAAGCCTTGCAGCTGATGCCCGCGAGGGCCGGCAATGCCCGGCCCTCACAACCACCAGGCCAGCACTGCAGGCAACCACACGAACGACAACAGCGTCGAGCACATCACCAGGTTGGCCACCTGCTCGGGTTCGCGGTTGGCCCGCACTGCCAACAGGTAGTTGAACACCGCCACCGGCATCGACGACTGCACCACCAGCACCGCCCGCTCCAGGCTCTGAAGCCCCAGCGCGGTACCCACCGCCCAGCCCACTACCGCCCCCAGCACGATACGCAACCCACCCAGCACCAGGCCGCTGCCGATGTGCTGCGGGCGAATGCTGGCCAGGGAAACGCCGAGGGTCAGCAGCATCAACGGGATGGTCATGCCGCCCAGCAGGTCGGCGGTGTTGGCCAGCCAGCGCGGCAGTTCGACATCGAAGAAGATCAGCGGCATGGCGCCGGCCAGGCTGATCACGATTGGGTTGCGCAACAGCGCCTTGAACGAGGCGGCGCCACCGGAAATGGCGATGCCCAGGGTGAACTGGAAGATCGACAAGGTGAGGAAGAACGCCACCGCCAGGGCCAGGCCGTGCTCGCCGAAGGCGTACAGGCTGATCGGCAGGCCCATGTTGCCGGTGTTGGGGAACATGAAAGCCGGCATCAGCACGCGCCAGTGCCGGCCACTGAGGCGGCATACCAGGTAGCCGGTCAGCGCCATGCCCAGCATGCACAGCACGCAGGCCAGGGCCATGCTGGTGAAGGCGGCGGGATCGAGTTGGGTGCGGTTGAGCGTGGACAGCACCAGCGCGGGCGTGCCGACGGTCATGACCACCCGCGCAATGAACTCGGTCGGGTAGTCCAGCCCACGGCGGGCCCAGGTGTAGCCGATACCGGCGACGATGAACACGGGGGCCAGGACGGCGAACAACGAGGCCAGCATTGTGTAGGATCTCCCTGAAAACCTGCCGCGCATTATGCGTATTTATGCCTCCAAGTGGCATCGCCGTGCGCCACGGCTGGCAACCTTGGCCTGACCGGTTCGTGTGGGAGCAACTGTCTTATGTTGTCAGTGCTGGCCTCATCGCTGGCAAGCCAGCTCCCACAGGTACGATGCGGCGCGGTTCATGTGGGAGCGGGTTTACCCGCGAAGCGCCGCGGGCGGCGCTCGATCTCATAGGCGCTGCAGCCCTGCCGGCGTACGCCTCGGGGTCCACCGGAGATCGCATCAGCACCTCCTGGTGCTCGCCTTAAATTCATCGTCGGGGCGAAAATTGAGCGTGATCATCAATAGTTAAAGTAAATTCTAGAATAAATATTTGTTTAGATTCAGATATTTAACAATTGTTATTAATGCTGATTGTCCGATATGTTTTCTGAGGCAGACGGGTACTGTGCAGATACTCGTCGGCCTGCGGCCTCTCGTCGCAGCCAACGCCCTCTTGGCAAATCCGCCACAGCCCGTAAAATCCCGCCTCCTTTTCGCCCGTCGCCCATTCGGTGGCAACCGCCCGCAAGGACAGCGTCCGCGCCTCTCGCCACATCGCGCATGTGCCACAGGCTCAACCGCCCCCGCCCGGCCTCCCCTTGAGGTCCAGCGGTTGACCCTTGCCCAGGTCGCATTCCGTGCACGCAGCGCAAAAGGCGCAGCTTGGCTTATTCCAACCTTGAGGTACGTATGTCTCCGCGTTTGCTGGCGATGGCGCTGGCACCCCTGCTCGGCCTGTTCATCATTGCCCTGGGCAATGGCTTCATGTCTTCCCTGACCACCCTGCGCCTGGACGCCGCAGGCGAATCGGCGACCACCATTGGCGTGGTGTCCTCGGCCTACTTCATCGGCCTGACCCTCGGCGCAATCGTCAACGACCGGTTGATCCTGCGCATCGGCCATATCCGCGCCTACAGCAGCTTCGCCGCGCTGATCGGCGCGACCATCCTGCTGCAGGGCCTGTTCTACGACACCACCTGGTGGTCGATCCTGCGCCTGCTCAACGGCTGGGCTGCGGTGGGGGTATTCCTGGTGATCGAAAGCTGGCTGCTGCTGGCCGGTGACGCCAAGATCCGTGGCCGCCTGCTGGCGCTGTACATGATCGCCTTCTATGGCGCCGGGGTGATCGCCCAGGCGGCCCTGGGCGAGATCACCAGTTGGGGCGACACCGCGCCGTTCATGCTGGCCGGCATGCTCGCCACCCTGTCGGTGCTGCCGATCGTGATCCTGCCGCGGGTGTCGCCGTTGCTCGACCAGGTCGAGCCGCTCAAACCACGCCAGCTGCTGGGCGTGGCGCCTACCGGGTTGGTCGGTTGCTTCGGCTCCGGCGTGGCGATTGCCGGCATCTATGCCCTGCTGCCGCTGTACCTGCAGCGGGTCGGGCTGGACGTGGGCGAGGTCGGCGAAATGATGGCCTGGGTGATTCTCGGCGCCATGTTGCTGCAATACCCGGTGGGGCGCTGGTCCGACCGCAAGGACCGTCAGGATGTGCTGATCGCCCTGGCGGCGATGTGCACCGTGCTGTCGCTGCTGATCGTGGTGCTGCCGGTGGACACCGTGCTGCTGCCCGCCCTGCTGTTCCTGCTCGGTGGCGGGGTGTTCGCGCTCTACCCGGTGGCGGTCAGCAGCGCTGCCGACCGCGCGCCGGCTGATGCCCTGGTGCCGATGATCCAGGGCCTGCTGCTGATCAACTCGCTGGGCTCGGCCATGGCGCCGCTGACCATTTCGCCGATGATGACCTCGTACGGCGAAGTCGGGCTGTTCTGGGCATTCGCCGCAATCAACCTGGCGATGGTCGGCTTCTTCCTCTGGCGCCGCGGCAAGCGTCCGAAACCTGAGCACCCGGCGCCGTTCACGGCGGCCACTACCTTCTCGCCGACCGGCGCCGAACTGCGGGTGACCGAGGACCTGATGCATGCCGCCCAGGAGCACCCGCCATTGAAGAATGATAACGCCGAGATGATTTAGTGTGTTATGCCACTGATGAGCGTCTAGTGACTGTTGCAGTGATAACACCAATGCAATCTCAGCATTAGACCCTCATCAGATACCGGAAGCCAAATTTTTTATGGCGTGGCGAATTTCGTCATGTTGCGACGCAGGAATAGACGGATTGATGAAGTAATTCATCGCCCTGATCGAAACAGGCAGCAGCTCTTCGTCGTGCTCAAATACCAAATCGACAGAGCACTGAAATAACACCCCTAGGCAATGCTTCGACATTTTTTCAACTTCGTGATCCCCCAGCTCGCCATAAAAGACTGACTCAATCTGCAATGAGACAAACGAAGAAATAATTTTCTCGAAGTTCTTATCCTTAGTTGCGTGCTGCAAAATACCACCTGCAGCCAACTTATTTCTCTCCTCCAGCTTTGCATAGACCCCTAAAAATTCAGAAAATACGGACTGGGCAAAATTCCAAATCTTTTGATGGTCCACCAAGGCAGATAAATCAAGCGCAACAAATCCGTAGGATGCCAGCTTTTTTTCGACACGCTCATCGAGCTGCTTTAGTCCTTTGCTCAAGTTCGGTCGCAACCCTTTTATTCCATGCAGATACTTACACTCCACCGCTAGTTCTTCATTAACGATTACGTCGCAGATAGTTGTCATATCCAGGTTTACGGTGGCCTTTTCGGACGGCAAAAATCTAAGCGCCATTGAAAGCTCGAAGAACGTGTCGTTGTACTCTTGTCCTTTCTCCTGAAGGTCACTTGCCCCTTCAAGCAACTTCATCAGATCCGCATCCTTTATCTTTATATTTTCAGGCCGCGGAAACAGTCGATTTAACAGATTATAGCGCGTTACAATGGACGCCAGCATGGCTGCATCCTGGTTTGGCAAGCTGGATATCTCTTTGAGCTGCCGCTCATAAAAACCCAACTTCGTATTGCGCACATTTGTATTGGACCCGTGCTTGACAAGCAGCCTCTGAAATTCGTCAAGCAGTCGAGCGAAATCTTCAGCAACTTCGACAAAGCTTTTTCGACCGTAAACAAAACTCATAACCACCTCTTTCCCTGTAATTAATATTCCTTGCTGAACCATGCCACTGTGGCTCGCATCATGGCAAGGAAAAATAATATAGTTACGATTTCACAAAACTGTCAATTCGATGGTGCCCCTTTTCACCCCGATGATGGCCGGAGACTGATGAGCGACCGTTACACGGCCGTTCGTCGACCTCGATGCACTTCTTGAAATCGAAAAAGCCAAAGCATCTACAACCTAGCCGATAGGAGAATCACCATGGCTCGCACTCGCTCGCTCACTCTCATGCTGGCCTTTTGTTTAGCGATCGCCTCTGCTTCCAGTTTCGCCGCTTCCACTACCTACGGCAGCGGAACCGAGCCACAGAAGGTCGAGCACTCCACAGGCGATCAGCCCAGAGGCTCCACCGCCGGTGATGGCAGCAGTGTCAACAACCCCGGTGGCGGCAAGGGCAACGACAGCAGCGACACCGGTACCAACGCCGATGCGGCCGACGGTGCTGCCGGTGGCTCGAACAGTACCGGCGAGGCTACCGGCAGCGGTGCCGGGCACACCGGCGGCACCGCCGAGGACCAGGACAGCCATTGACGGGCCTTGGCTACACTGCTGAACGACGCCCCTGCCCTGGAGACCTGGCATGAACCTCAGGTACTGGTTGCTGCTTGCCTTGCTGCCCACGGGGGCATTCGCCGCCTCGGTCAACTACAGCCCCGCCCTGGACATCAGTTCGGCGTCGTTCACCGACGGTGGGGTGATCGCGCTGCAGCAGGTGGGCGCGGACCCTGCCTGTGGCAGTGGCGAGGAAAAGTCACCGCAGGTGAGCTGGACCAACCTGCCGCAGGGCACCCGCTCGCTGGTACTGGTGATGTTCGACCCCGATGGTGGCAAGGGGCTGGGGGTGGTGCACTGGCTGGCCTACAACATCGACCCGGCCTCCGGTGGCCTGGAGGAAGGTGCTGGCGGCCAGAGTAGCCCGGTGGCCGCGCTGGGCCTCAACTCCCGTGGTGCCATGGCCTATCGCGGGCCTTGCCCACCGGCGGGCGACAATCCCCATCACTATGTGCTGACCCTGATCGCCACTGATCTTGCCCCTGGCAGCCTGCCCGGGGAGCTGAACCATCAAGGGTTGCTGAAGGCGCTGCAAGGCCATGCGCTGGGGGCGCAGAGCCTGGTGGGGCGTTACGGGCATTGATCTGACGCAGTCATCGCGGGGCAAGCCCGCTCCCACGGATTGCGTGGGAGCGGGCTTGCCCCGCGATGGCCCTCCGCCTACCGCCAATACTGCGCCTCATCCACCACCCGCTGGTGCTCGGCGAACAGCAATGGCAGTTGCTCCTTGAGGTAATCGATCCAGGTCCGCACCTTGGCATCCAGGTAATGCCGCGACGGGTAGATCGCATAGATCTCACGCTGGCGCAGCCGATACGGCGCCAGCAACCGGCACAGGCGCCCTTCCTGCATGGCCTGGCTGGCCGAGTAGTACGGCAGCAACCCCACCCCCATGCCCAGCTCGGTGGCCTTGACCATCGCGTCGGCGACATTGGTGAGGAAGGTGTCCTGGGGCGCGATGACGCAGCTTTCCGGTGCCTTGCCGAAGGTCCAGTCCTCTTCGAACAGCGGATCGACGGTGCGCAGGCAGGTGTGCGCGTGCAAGTCCTGCGGCTGTTTGGGCACGCCGTGCCGGGCCAGGTAATCCGGCGAGGCACAGAGAATGCTGTGGATGCTGCCCAGCGGGATGGCGATCAGCTGCGAATCGGGCAAGCCCTGGCCAATGGCGATCACCACATCGTGCCCCTCGGCCAGCGGGTCGGGGTTGCGCTGCGACAAGGTCAACTCCATCACCACTTCCGGGCAGGAGGCGTTGTAGCGCGCCACCAGCGGCATCATCAACAGGCCCAGGCCATGGGTGCAGTGCAAGCGCAGCCGGCCGCGGGGCGTGAGGTGGGCGCCACGGGCCTCGTCCATGGCCTCTTCGGTGAGCAGCATGATCTGCCGCGAGCGCTCGAGAAAACGCTCGCCCGCCTCGCTCATGCGCAGGCGCCGGGTGGTGCGGTGCAGCAGGCGGGTCTGCAGCTGGTTTTCCAGCTCCGCGACAATCCGCGACACCTGCGCCGCCGAGATGTCCAGGGCGTTGGCGGCGGCAGCGAAACTGCCGCACTCCACTACCCGGGCAAAGGTGCGCATCGCATGCAGCATGTCCATGAGGTGGGCTCTCATTCATACATGAAAGGCAGGAATCTATCACGGGTTAACCCATTTATTGTGAAACACCAATGAATGGATCATGGACACATCCCGCAAACGAGGAGCCTGTCATGAAACGTTCGATCGCTGTTGTCGCCCTGTCCGCCACCCTCGCCTCGTTCGGCGCCTTCGCCGACAGCGCCACCCAGCTGCCCGTGAGCAGCAGCTACGAATACGGCATGCCGATGGACGTGGCCAAGGTCATCTCGATCACCCCGGCCAGCAACGCCGCCGATTGCCAGGTGGGCACCGCGCACATGGTCTACGTCGACCATCAGGGCCAGACCCACCAGGTCGACTACCGCGAAATGGGCAATTGCTCGCAGCAGTGACGCCTGCGCAAACGGCCGGGAAAAATACCAGCCGTCTTGCCCAAAGTGCATTTGCCCACCTGCCTTGCCGCCCCATGATCGTCCGGAACAACTACAAGAACGTTCCGGAAGCCGATCATGATCGAAACCGCTGCTGCCCTGCCCGCCCATTCGCCGGCCGCCACCCATGCACGCATCACCTGGCGGCTGATGCCGCTGCTGCTGGTGTGCTACCTGTTCGCCCACCTCGACCGCATCAACATCGGCTTCGCCAAGATGCAGATGAGCGCCGACCTGGGCTTTTCCGACACTGTGTACGGCCTGGGCGCCGGCCTGTTCTTCGTGGCCTACGCGCTGTTCGGCGTGCCCAGCAACCTGGCCCTGGACCGGGTTGGCCCACGCCGCTGGATCGCCACGCTGATGGTGGTCTGGGGCCTGCTGTCCACCGGCATGCTGTGGGTGCAGGACGCAGCCGGCTTCTATACCTTGCGCTTTTTGCTCGGCGTGGCCGAAGCGGGCTTCTTCCCCGGTATCCTGGTGGTGCTCAACCGCTGGTACCCGGCCAGGCGCCGGGCCCAGGTGACCGCGCTGTTCGCCATCGCCGTGCCCTTGGCCGGGGTGGTCGGCGGGCCGCTGTCCGGCGGCATCCTGCAAGCCTTCCATGACCACGGCGGCCTGCGCGGCTGGCAGTGGATGTTCCTGATCGAAGGTTTGCCCGTGGTGCTGCTGGGGCTGGTGGTGCTCAAGTGGCTGCCGGACAGCTTCGAGCAGGTCAGCTGGCTCAGCGCCGAACAGAAACGCGCCCTGCGCGAAGAACTGGACGGCGAAGAACAGCGCAAACCGGTCAGTTCGCTGACGGGCCTGCTGGGCAATGCCCAGGTGTGGCTGCTGGTGGCCGTGTATTTTGCGGTGATGCTGGCGGTGAACACCCTGGCGTTCTGGATGCCTAGCCTGATCCATGGCGCCGGGATCGGCAGCGATGGCCAGGTCGGCCTGCTCAGCGCCGTGCCTTACCTGGCCGGCTGTCTGTTCATGCTCGGTTGCGGGCGCTCGTCGGACCGCCATCGGGAGCGCCGCTGGCACCTGTGCGTGCCGCTGCTGATGGCCGCCGCCGGTATCGCCGTGGCCGGGTTGGCACCGGGCAATGCGTTGCTGGTGATGAGTGGCCTGGTAGTGGCCGGCATGGGCGCCAGTGCCGCGCTGCCGATGTTCTGGCAACTGCCCCCGGCGTTCCTGGCGGGCAGCACCCAGGCGGCGGGGATCGCCATGATCAGTTCGTTCGGCAGTATCGCCTCGTTTCTCGCGCCCTACCTGATCGGCTGGATGCGCGACACCGCCAACAGCCCTGGCCTGGCGCTGCAAGTGCTGGCGGTGGCCATTGTGTTCGGGGGCCTGCTGGTGCTTAAAGTGCCGGCCAGCGTGGCCAACCCGCGTTAGGCGGCGGCGAGCATCTCGCTGATCCAGCGGGCCTGACGGGCGATGTCCTGCACCTTGTCCTCGGGCACCGGCTGGCGGGCACGCTCGAAATTGTCGAGCGTCTGCTGCTTCTGGCGCAGCATGCGCTGCCACTTGAACAGGAACGCCGGGCTGCGCTGTTCCATCAGCAGCGGGCCGAAGTACAGCTGTTCGGCGCTGTAGGCGACCCCCTCGCAGCGCTCGGCAACGATGATTTCGTAATCGAAGCGGTTCTCCCGCAACACTTCTTCGCAATGGATGCGGTAGTCGTTGTCCATCAGCCACTGGCGCAGCGGCTGCTCGCCGCCGTTGGGCTGCAGCACCAGGCGCTCCTTGCCGCTCAAGCGTTGCTTGCCGGTCTCGAGGATGTCGCGGATGGTCTCGCCGCCCATGCCGCAGATGCTCACGGCAGTGATCCCATCTTGCGGCTCGATGGCCGCCAGGCCGCTGGCCAGGCGCACGGTGGCCTGTGCCTCCAGGCCGTTTTCGCGCACGGTGCGCTGCGCGGCCTGGAAGGGCGTCAGCGCCACTTCGCCAGCCACTGCCGCGGCAATCGCGCCACGGCGCAGCAGCGCCACCGGCAGGTAGCCATGGTCCGAGCCGATGTCAGCCAGCCGTGCCCCGGCCGGGATATGCGCCGCCACCCGCTCGAGGCGCGTGGACAAAGTGTGTTGATTCAACGGTTGCCTCTTTGATCACCCAGGGCCCGGCGCCTGCGGCCGGGTCGGGGCGCGATTCTGCCGTGGGCCGCCGCGCTTATCAAATCGGCGCGACCACGGCCACGGCTCGACCCGCCCCTGGCGCTCGCGTAGGCTTGCGGGCTTTCCACCCGTGCAAGGCAGAACACTCCATGGTAAACGACGGCATCATCTTTACCCCGGACCCGGACGCCGATTCCATCTCGTCCGACGTGGCCGAGTACAACGGCGTGCTGGTCAGCACCCAGATCCCTACCCGCGCCGACGGCAGCCTTGAGCTGGGCGACATCACCACTCAAAGCGAATGCACCCTGCAGGCGCTTAAAGTGGCCCTGGAGCGCGCCGGCAGCTCGATGGACCGGGTGCTGCACCTGACCATCTACCTCACCGACATGGCCGACCGCCCGGCGTTCAACGAGGTGTACCAGCGCTTCTTCAGCAAGCCGTGGCCGGTGCGCGCGGCGGTTGGCGTGGCCTCGCTGGCGGTAGAAGGCATGAAAGTCGAAGTGACGGCGATGGCGGCAAAGGGCTGAGCCCTGTCGCACGCCCCTTGTAGGAGCGGCCTTGTGTCGCGAAAGGGCTGCACAGCAGCCCCGGCAATCTTGAGGTGTCACTCAGATCCTGGGGCCGCTTCGCAGCCCTTTCGCGGCACGAGGCCGCTCCTACAACGGACGTACAAGCCCAGCGAGCGAGAGGCTGCGCAGCAACCCTTCCCGCCCCATCCAGCAGCCCGGGGATGCCACCACCCCATTTCACCGCTACAATGCCCGCCTTACCGTGACAGCCCGAACCTATAACGACATGTCCCTTCCAAAGCACCACCTGGAACTGCTCAGCCCTGCCCGTGACGTGAGCATCGCCCGCGAGGCGATTCTGCACGGCGCTGACGCCATCTATATCGGCGGCCCGAGCTTCGGCGCGCGCCACAACGCCTGCAACGAGGTCAGCGAGATCGCCGACCTGGTGGAGTTCGCCCGGCGCTACCACGCGCGGGTGTTCACCACCATCAACACCATCCTCCACGACAACGAGCTGGAGCCGGCGCGCAAGCTGATCCATCAGCTGTATGACGCCGGGGTCGATGCGCTGATCGTGCAGGACCTGGGGGTGATGGAGCTGGATATCCCGCCGATCGAGCTGCACGCCAGCACCCAGACCGACATCCGCACCCTGGCCCGGGCCAAGTTCCTCGACCAGGCCGGTTTCTCGCAGCTGGTACTGGCCCGTGAGCTGAACCTGCAGGAAATCCGCGCAATCGCCGCCGAAACCGACGCGGCCATCGAGTTCTTCATCCACGGCGCACTGTGCGTGGCCTTCTCCGGCCAGTGCAACATCTCCCACGCCCAGACCGGGCGCAGCGCCAACCGTGGCGACTGCTCCCAGGCCTGCCGCCTGCCGTACACCCTCAAGGACGACCAGGGCCGTGTGGTCGCCTTCGAGAAGCACCTGCTGTCGATGAAGGACAACAACCAGACCGCCAACCTGGCCGACCTGGTGGATGCCGGCGTGCGCTCGTTCAAGATCGAGGGCCGTTACAAGGACGTGGGCTATGTGAAGAACATCACCGCCCACTACCGCAAAGAGCTGGACGCCATCCTCGAAGGCCGCCCGCAGCTGGCCCGCGCCTCCAGCGGGCGCACCGAGCACTTCTTCGTGCCCGACCCGGACAAGACCTTCCACCGCGGCAGCACCGACTACTTCGTCAGCGACCGCAAGATCGACATCGGCGCCTTCGACTCGCCGACCTTCACCGGCCTGCCGGTGGGCGTGGTGGAGAAAGTCGGCAAGCGCGACTTGCAGGTAGTGACCGAGGTCCCCCTGAGCAACGGCGACGGCCTCAATGTGCTGGTCAAGCGTGAGGTGGTGGGTTTCCGCGCCAACATCGCCGAACTCAAGAGCGAGTCCGAAGACGACGGCCAGAAGCGCTACCGCTACCGCGTCGAGCCCAACGAGATGCCCGAGGGCCTGTACAAGCTGCGCCCCAACCACCCGCTGTCGCGCAACCTCGACCACAACTGGCAACAAGCCCTGCAGCGCACCTCGGCCGAGCGCCGGGTGGGCGTCGAGTGGCACGCGGTGCTGCGCGAGCAGCGCCTGATGCTGACCCTCAGCAGCGAGGAAGGCGTGAGCGTGCAGGTGGCCCTGGATGGCCCGTTCGGCGCCGCCAACAAGCCGCAACAGGCGCTTGACCAGTTGCACGACCTGCTCGGCCAGCTCGGCACCACCATGTACCACGCCAACGCCATCGAGCTGGACGCGCCGCAGGCGTACTTCATACCCAACTCGCAGCTCAAGGCCCTGCGCCGCGAAGCCATCGAGGCGCTGACCGAGGCGCGGGTCAAGGCCCACCCCCGTGGCGCTCGCAAGGCCGAGACCACGCCAGCGCCGGTGTACCCCGAGTCGCACCTGTCGTTCCTGGCCAACGTCTACAACCAGAAGGCCCGCGACTTCTACCACCGCCATGGCGTGCAACTGATCGACGCCGCCTACGAGGCCCATGAAGAGCACGGCGAAGTGCCGGTGATGATCACCAAGCACTGCCTGCGCTTCTCCTTCAACCTGTGCCCCAAGCAGGCCAAGGGCGTCACCGGCGTGCGTACCAAGGTCGCACCGATGCAGCTGATTCAGGGCGATGAAGTACTCACCCTGAAGTTCGACTGCAAGCCGTGCGAGATGCATGTGATCGGCAAGATGAAGAGCCATATCATCGACCTGCCCACCCCAGGCAGCGCCGTGGCCCAGGTGGTCGGGCACATCAGCCCGGAAGACCTGCTCAAGACCATCCCGCGCGCGCCGCACTGATCGTTCTGCGCTGCGACCACTTCGCGGGTTTCTCCGCGAAGTGGTCGCAAAGATCCATAAAAGTCTCAAAAGAGACCTTTATTCTTGATCCTTCTTTTGTTTTCTGCACAATGCCAAGCATGCGAACCACGCGAGGCAACCCGATGCAACCCACCCCTCACGACGAACGCCTGCTCAAGGCCTTGGCCAACGCCATGGTGGTCCACCCCCGGGCGACCCTTAAGGAGCTGGCCGAAACCGCCGGCGTCAGCAAGGCCACCCTGCACCGCTTCTGCGGCACCCGCGACAACCTGATCGAGATGCTGGAGAACCATGGCGAGCAGGTGCTCAACCAGGTCATCCGCGACGCCGACCTCACGCAGGTCGAGCCGCTGCCTGGGCTGCGCCACCTGATCGCCGAGCACCTCAAGCACCGCGAGATGCTGGCCTTCCTGATGTTCCAGTACCGCCCCGATACCTTGCTGGGCGACAGCGAGGATCGTCGCTGGCATGCCTATACCCAGGCCATGGACGCATTCTTCCTGCGCGCCCAGCAATTGGGGGCGCTGCGCATCGATATCAGCGCGGCGGTGTTCACCGAGATGTTCCTGAGCATGATCTTCAGCATGGTCGACGCCGAGCGCCGCGGTCGGGCGGCCAGTGCCACCTCGGCGCTGACCCTGGAGCAGTTGTTCATCCACGGGGCCCAGGCGCCGGCCTGAAGACCGCAACGCCTTCATCGCCGGCAAGCCGGCTCCCACAGGGGAGCGATGGGCCTTGTGGGAGCCGGCTTGCCGGCGAAAGGGCCATCCCATCCACTGCAAAAAAAAGGCCCCTGGGCACGGGTCCCAGGGGCCAGAGGGTTGGATAACCCAACCAAAGGAGTCATTGCCTAGCCCTTCATCGGCCACCCGCCACCGAGGGCGCGGAACAGGTCGACCAGGGCCAGCTGGCGCTGGGTGCTGGCCTGGATATAGGCCGCCTCGTTGACGAAGTTGTTACGCTGCGCGTC
This sequence comes from Pseudomonas sichuanensis, assembly GCF_024749065.1. Lineage (NCBI taxonomy): Bacteria > Pseudomonadati > Pseudomonadota > Gammaproteobacteria > Pseudomonadales > Pseudomonadaceae > Pseudomonas > Pseudomonas sichuanensis. The sequence continues at coordinate 3,028,277 of NZ_CP087185.1, forward strand.
CAGGTAGCGCAGATGGTTATCCACACCACCCTCATAACGCGCCTTGGCCAAGGCCTCGCTCGCCCGGCTGGTATCGACCAGCGCCCGACGCGCGGCTTCCTCGCGGCGTAGCGTGTCGGTGGCGGCCAGTGCATCGGCCACCTCACGGAATGCGGCCTGGATCGTGCCCTCGTAGGCCGCCACCGCCGAATCCTTGCGCGCCTCGGCCAGGCTCAGGCCGGCGCGGTTGCGGCCGGCATCGAACAATGGCAGCGACAGCTGCGGCATGAAGCTCCAGCTGCGCGAACCGCCGTCGAACAACCCGGACATCTGCGCGCTGGAGGTGCCGAAGCTGCCGGTCAGGCTGATGCGCGGGAAGAACGCCGCCCGCGCCGCACCGATATCGGCGTTGCGTGAAAGCAAGCGGTGCTCGGCGGCGAGGATGTCCGGGCGGCGCTCGATCAGCGCCGACGGCAGGCCAGGGGTGATGTCCTGCAGCACCATCGGCTGGTTCGGGCGCTCACCTGGGATCAGCTTGGCCGCCTGCGCGTCGCCCAGCAGCAGCACCAGGGCGTTATAGGCCTGGCGTTGCTGACGCAGCGTGGCTTCGAGGTCGGCCCGGGACTGCTCGACCAGCCCCAATGCCTCCTGGTGGTCCAGCGCGGTGGCGGTGCCGGCGCTGCGGCGCTGGCCGACCAGGGCCAGCGAATCCTCGCGGCTGGCGAGGGTCTGGCGAGTCAGCGCCAGGCTGCGCTCGGCACCATCCAGGGTCAGGTAGGCCTGGCTGACTTCGGCGATCAAGGCAATGTGCGCGGCACGGCCGACCTCCTCGCTGGCCAGGTACTGCTCCAGCGCCGCATCGCTCAGGCTCTTGACCCGGCCGAACAGGTCCAGCTCGTACTCCGGCAGCGCCAGCCCCACCTGATAGGTGCTGCTGACGCCCTCACGGCCATTGCTCGACAGCCCCGCCGGCAGATGCTGGCGATTGCCCGATGCAGCGGCATTCAAGCCGGGCACCCGGTCGGCGCGCTGGATACGGTATTGCGCGCGGGCCTGCTCGATGTCGAGCAGGGTCTGACGCAACGAACGGTTGTTGCCCAACGCGGCGCCCACCAGCTGACGCAGCACCGGGTCGACGATGAATGCCTGCCATTCAAGCTGATCCACCACCGGGCCTTGATGCCCGGCAGCGTCGCCCCACTGCGCCGGCACCGGCGCCTCGGGGCGCTCATAGGTCGGCGCCAGGGAGCAGCCCGCCAGGGTCAAGGCCAGGACCAACGGAAGAACACGAGTACCCATGAACATCACTTGGCCACCTCGACAGCCTGTGGCACAGCCGCAGGCTTGCGCTTGAGCAACGACAGCACCCAGACGAAACAGATCGGCACGAACACCACCCCCAGCAGCGTCGCGCTGAGCATGCCGCCGATCACCCCGGTGCCAATGGCCCGCTGGCTGGCCGCACCGGCACCGGTGGCGATGGCCAGCGGCACCACGCCGAGGATGAAAGCCATGGAGGTCATCACGATCGGGCGGAAACGCAGGCGCGCGGCCTCGATGGCGGCGTCACGCAGGCTATAACCTTTCTCCCACAGCTCCTTGGCGAACTCGACGATGAGGATGGCGTTCTTCGCCGCCAGGCCGATGATGGTGATCAGGCCGACCTTGAAGTACACGTCGTTGGGCATGCCGGTGACCATCACCGCCAGCACCGCACCGAGGGCGCCGATCGGCACGATCAGCATCACCGTCAGCGGAATCGCCCAGCTTTCGTACAGCGCCACCAGCAACAGGAACACCACCAGGATGGCCAGGGCGAACAGGCTGCCGGCCTGGCCGCTGGAGACTTTTTCCTGGTACGAAAGCCCCGTCCAGGCATAGCCGATGCCGGGCGGCAGCTCACTGACCAAGCGCTCCATTTCAGCCATGGCCTGACCGGTGCTGTGGCCCGGCGCCGCGTCACCGGCGATACGGATCGATGGGTAGCCGTTGTAGCGCACCAGTTGCACCGGTCCTTCTTCCCAGCGCGTGGTGACGAAGGCGCTGAACGGCACCTGCTCACCGCTGGCGTTGGGTGCATACAGGCGCAGCACGCTTTCCGGGGTCATGCGCTCGCCTTGTTCGGCCTGCACCACCACGCGCTGCTGGCGCCCGGCATTGGTGAAGTCGTTGATCACCGCCGAACCGAAGGCGGTGGCCAGGGTACTGTTGATGGTCTCGAAGCTCACGCCCAGGGCGCGGGCCTGCTCACGGTCGATCTGCACCCGCAGCTGCGGCGACTCCGCCAGGCCCTCCATCATCGCGTACAGAATCACCGGGTTGCCGTTGGCACCGGCCAGCAACTGGTCGCGGGCGGCCAGCAGCGCTTCGCGGCCCAGGCCGCCCCGGTCCATCAGGCGCAGGGCGAAGCCACCGGCATTGCCCAGGCCGTCGATCGGCGGTGGGTTCACGGCGGTGAGGGTGCCGTCGCCATGGGCGGCGAAGCGCGCGTTGATGGCGTCGATCTCGGCCGCCGCGGATTGGTCCGCGCCGCGCAACGACCAGTCCTTGAAGGTCGGGAAGGCCAGTGCGGCATTGTCCCCCATGCCCGAAAAGCTGAAACCGCTGACCACGAACGCCGAGGCCACCGCCTCGCGGGACATCAGGAACTGCTCCAGGGCTTGGCCGGTGGCATCCGTACGTACCCGGCTGGCGCCCGGCGGCAGTTGCACGTCGACGATGGCGTAGCCTTGGTCTTCGACTGGCACGAAGGACTCCGGCAGGCGCAGGTAAAAATAACCGAGCATGGCCAGGATGCCGGCGTACACCAGCATGTAGCGCCCGGCACGCTGAACCAGCGCGCTGTTCAGCGCCGAGTAGCGATCGGTAAGACGCGCGAAGCTGCGGTTGAAGGCGCCGAAGAAGCCGCGTTTTTCATGGTGGCCCTGGGGCACCGGCTTGAGCAGCGTGGCGCACAGCGCCGGGGTGAAGGTCAGGGCCAGGAAGCCCGAGAACAGGATCGACACCGCCAGCGACAGCGAGAACTGCTGGTAGATCACCCCCACCGAGCCGGACATGAACGCCAGCGGCATGAACACTGCCGACAGCACCAGGGTGATACCGATGATCGCACCGGACACCTGCCCCATGGCCTTGATGGTCGCCTGCACGGGCGACAGCCCCTCTTCGGCCATCAACCGCTCGACGTTCTCCACCACCACGATGGCGTCGTCCACCAGGATGCCGATGGCCAGCACCATGCCGAACATGGTCATCATGTTCACCGAGAAGCCGAGCAGCTTCATCACCATCAGCGTGCCCAGCAGGCACACGGGCACCACGATCGAGGGGATCAGGGTATAGCGGATGTTCTGCAGGAACAGGAACATCACCAGGAACACCAGCACCATGGCTTCGATCAAGGTATGGATGACTTTCTCGATGGCCACGTCGACGAACCGCGAGGTGTCGTAAGGCACCGAGTACTCGACGCCTTCAGGGAAGAACGCGGACAGTTCGGCCAGCCGCGCCTTGACCAGCTCGGCGGTTTTCAGGGCGTTGGCGCCCGGCGCCAGCTGCACCGCGCCGGCCACTGCCGGCTTGCCGTCCAGGCGCGAACCGAAGTTGTAGCTTTCCATGCCGACTTCCAGGCGCGCCACGTCGGCCAGGCGCACCAGCGAGCCGTCTGGGTTGGCGCGCAGAACCACCTGGCCGAACGCCTCAGGGTTGTCCAAGGTGCCTTGCACGGCCAGGGTCGCGGTCAGTTCCTGCTCGCTGGCGCCTGGCGCGCTGCCGAAGCTGCCGGCCGGCACTTGCACGTTCTGGCCACGGATGGCGTTGCCGACATCGTCGATGCTCAGGCCGTAGCCCACCAGCTTCTGTGGGTCGACCCACACGCGCATGGCCGCTTCCGAGGAGAAGAACTGCAGCTTGCCCACGCCCGGCACCCGGCGCAGTTCGTTGTTGATGTTGCGTGCGGCGTAATCGCCCAGGGCGGTGGTGTCGGCCTTTTCGAAGCCTTGCTGGTAGTTGAGCGCATAGATCAGCAGAAAGCCCGCGCTGCTCTGCTCCACCTGCAGCCCTTGGGTCAGCACCGCCTGGGGCATACGTGCCTCGGCCTTCTTCAGGCGGTTCTGCACATCGACCTGGGCCAGCTCGGGATTGGTCCCAGGCTCGAAGGTCACCACCACCTCGGCCACGCCGTTGGAGTTGTTGGTGGACTCGAAGTACAACAGGTTCTTGGCACCGTTGAGGGACTCTTCGATGACGCTGGTCACCGACTCCACCAGCACCTTGGCCGATGCGCCCGGATAGGTGGCGGTGACCGTGATCTGCGGCGGGGCGACGTTGGGGTACTGGGCCACCGGCAACAGCGGGATCACCAGCAGCCCGGCCAGGGAGATGAACAGCGCCACGACCCAGGCGAAGTTCGGCCGATTGATGAAGAACTTGGACATTTCGCTACCCTCGCCTCAATGCGCTGCGGCTTGCTGTGCCTGGGCCGGGCTGACCGGCATGCCAGGGGCCAGGCCTGCCGGGCTGCCGACGATCACCTGGTCGCCTTCGCGCAACCCTTCGGTGATCTGCCAACGTGCGCCCTGCATCACCCCGGTGCGCACGGCGCGGGCTTCGGCCAGGTTGCCGGTGCCCACCACCATCACCCGTGCTTCGCCGTCGCTGCCGCGCTGCACGGCGCGTTGCGGCACCAGGATGGCCTGCCGGTCGGTGCCCTGTGGGGTGCGCACCCGCACGTACATGCCTGGCAGGAGCGTCCCGTCGGCGTTATCGAAGCGCCCGCGCAGGGTGACCTGGCCGGTGCTCCGGTCGACTTCGACGTCGGTGAACATCAGGGTGCCCTGGCGCTGGTAGTCGGTGCCTTCGACCTGGGCCATAAGCGCCGTGTCGTCGCCACCGGCCAGCGCGCCGTCCTGCAGTGCCTGGCGCAGGCGCAGGGCATCGGCGGCGGACTGGGTGAAGTCGACGTAGATCGGGTCGAGCTGCTGGATCCGCGCCATCAGCGTGGCGTCGCCCTGCCCCACCAGCGCACCTTCGGTGGCCAGTGCGCGACCGATACGGCCGGAGATCGGCGCCGTGACCGTGGCATAGCCGAGGTTCAGCCGCGCCGTCTGGACATCTGCCTGAGCTGAACGTACCGCGGCTTGGGCGCTGCGCAACGTGGCGTTGGCGCTGTCGAAGTCCTGGCGGCTGACGGCTTCGATCTTCACCAGCGGCTCATAGCGCTTGACCCGTGCCTGGGCTTCCTGCTGCACCGCCTGGGCCCGCGCGAGATCGCCATTGGCGCGAGCCAGGGCAGCCTGGAACGGCGCCGGGTCAATCTGGAACAGCACATCGCCGGCCTTGACGTCGGCACCCTCTTCGAATCGCTTGTGCAGCACGATACCGGCCACCCGGGCCCGCACTTGCGCCACCCGCATCGGTTCGACCCGGCCCGGCAGGGTCGAAGCCAGGCTCAGCGGCTCGCTGGCCACTGTCACCAGTTCCACCGGGAATGCTGCAGGCGCAGCGGCCTGCGGTTCACCCGCCGAGTCACACCCGGCCAGCGCCACGGCCACCGCCAGCCAACTGGCCACCCCAATTGCACGCAAGTTGCTCATCACATCACCCGAGCTTTTGATTGAAAACGGCGCGAATGGTACTCAGGCATACTGAATGAGTCAATTTAGTCTCATTTGATATTCATGTGAATAATTGTAAGCACCTGCCCGGTCGTCGGCTTGCCGCATACCCCACCCAAGCAAGGCGTCAAATGATTACCAAGCCCTGCGGAGAACGCCCATGCCCCTGCACCCCGTGGCCACCCTCGCCCAACTCGATCAACAGCGCCCCCTGCGCGTTCAGGCCGGGGCCGAAGAGGTGATCCTGGTTCGCCATGGCGACCAGGTGCGCGCCTACCAGGGCAACTGCCCCCATGAAGGCGCGCCGCTCGATGAAGGCGTGGTATGCGGCGGCCTGCTGGTTTGCCCTTGGCACAAGGCTGCATTCGCCGTGGATGAAGGCGCGGTGTGCGAACCGCCCGCGCTGACGGGCCTGCGCCGCTACCCCGTGCAGATCAAGGGCGAGCAGGTCTGGGTCGATGATCAAGCCCTGCCCCTGGCGGCAACGCCCCGCCACAGCGATGCACGGGTGTTCGTGGTGGTCGGTGCCGGCGCTGCCGGTTCAGCGGCCGTGGCCACTCTGCTCGACCATGGCTTCGGCGGGCGCCTGGTCTGGGTCGATCAGGAACAGCCCAGCGCCTACGATCGCACCGCCCTGAGCAAATTCGTCATCGCCGGGCAGATGCCGCCGGACGAGGTACCGACGCTGCTGGAGCCCGACGTGCTGCGCCAGAAGCCGTTGCAGCGCCTGCACGCCAAGGTGCGCAGCCTGAACGTGGCCGGCCGTGAAATCGTCCTCGCCGATGGCCAGCGCCTGAAGTACGACGCGGCCCTGCTGGCCACCGGCGGCAAGCCCAAGCGCCCCGAACTGCCCGGCGTGCAATTGCCTGGCATCTGCGTGCTGCGCTCGCGCGAGGACGCCGCGCGCCTGCTCGACCTGGCCGAACCCGGCCAGCCGGTGGTGATCGTCGGTGATGGCTTCATCGGCCTGGAAGCGGCTTCGGCACTGCGCAAGTACGGCCTGCAGGTGCATGTGGTGACCCGCCATGCGGTGCCGCTGGCGAAACAGCTGGGCGAACGCATTGGCCTCAGCCTGCGCGAGCTGCACGAGCGCAAGGGTGTGGTGTTCCATGGCCCCACCGAAGTGGCCGCCTTCGAAGGCGGTGAGCGGGTCGAGGCAGTGCTCCTCGCCAACGGCGAGCGCCTGGCCACACCACTGGTGCTGCTGGGCACGGGCATCACGCCGGCTACCGGGTGCCTCCAGGGCCTGCAACTGGGCGAAGACCGCTCGGTGCAGGTCGACGCCCATCTGCAGGCCGCCGAAGGCCTGTGGGCGGCCGGCGATATCGCCACCTTCCCCCTCGCCGGGCGCCCGGTGCGCATCGAGCACTGGCGCCTGGCCCAGCAACAGGGGGTGATCGCTGCCGCCAACATGCTCGGCGAGCGGCGCCGCTACGATGATGTGCCGTTCTTCTGGACCTACCAGCATGGGCGCACCCTCGAGGTGCTCGGGCATGGCCGCCAGTGGAACCGCATCGAGTATGTCGGTGAGCCCGAGCACGGCGATTTCATCGCCCTGCAATGCATCGACGACCAGGTCGAGGCGGTGATCGCCAAGGGCTATGCGCGGGCCATGGCGGTGCTGTCGCAACGGATGAAACGGCCGTTGTCCAGCCGCGAGGCGCGGGAGCTGATAGATGCCTGGCCAGACTGACTCAGTCCAGCGCGCCGTGCAGCACCTCATAGATAAGGCCAGTGGCAGCCGCCACCAGGATCAGGTCGGTCCCCGCCTGGAGCCAGTCATAGCCATCGTAATGGGGTAGTTGGCCCAGCAGCCTGCCGTCAAGTTTCTTGGCTATGCCCGGGGGCAGCGGCTTGCCGCGGGCGAGGTTTTTCTGGATGCCTGGCGGCAAAGGCGCCGCAGGTGCCCAGTAGTCATGGTAGCGGTCAAGGGTGATCCGCACCCCGCCGACATCCACCTGGGGACCGCCGTGGTAGGCATTGCCAGCTTTGTCGGGCTTGCCCTTGCCTGCTTTATCGTGCTGCTGGCCATGGGCGTTGCCCTTGCCCTGGCCATTGCCGGGGTCCGCCAGCAGCAGCGGCGAAGTGCCGAGCATGGCGAGGCTGGTGACGATGGCGATGATCTGCTGCGACTTCATGGGCCTGCTCCCTGGTAATCGATTGGCGCACGGTCAAGCATCGATCAACCGGCGCACCAGGGCAAGGCTGGCACCTGCACCTTTCAAAGTGCCCGGGTTCTGTGTAAAAACACCTGACCCTCATCGCACGCAAAGGATTCCCGGCAATGATCTACCGCCCCCTCGGCCACAGTGGCCTGCAAGTCTCGGCCCTCACCCTCGGCAGCATGATGTTCGGTGAGCAGACCAGCACCGAAGACGCCCTGCGCATCATCGACAAGGCCTGGGACCAGGGCATCAACTTCGTCGACACCGCCGATGTGTACAACGGCGGGCGTTCCGAGGAGATCGTCGGCGAGGCGGTGGCGCGCAACCGCCAGGAGTGGATCGTCGCCTCCAAGGCCGGCTACGGCCCGGTGGATGGCCTGCCCAACCGCAGCGGGCTGTCGCGCAAGCACCTGTTCAACGCCATCGAAGCCACGCTCACGCGCATGGGCACCGACTACCTGGACATCTACTACCTGCACCGCGAAGACCACAGCGTGCCATTGGAAGAGACCGTGCGGGCGATTGGCGACCTGCTGGCGCAAGGCAAGATCCGCTACTGGGGCGTGTCCAACTTCCGCGGCTGGCGCATCGCCGAGATCTGCAACGTCGCCGACCAGCTCGGCGTGGCCAAGCCGGTGGTCAGCCAGCCGCTGTACAACATCGTCAACCGCCAGGCCGAGCCTGAGCAGCTGACCGCAGCGGCCTACCATGGCCTGGGCGTGGTGCCGTTCAGTCCGCTGGCCCGTGGCGTGCTCAGCGGCAAGTATGCCCCGGGCTCGGTGCCGGACGCCGGCAGCCGCGCCGGGCGCCAGGACAAGCGGATCATGGAAGTGGAATGGCGCCAGGAGTCGCTGGGCATCGCGCAGAAGATCCACGCCTACACCGAGGCCAAGGGCGTGGGCATCGTCGAGTTCGCGATTGCCTGGGTGCTGAACAACCGCCTGGTCAGCTCGGCCATCGTCGGCCCGCGCACCGAGGCGCAGTGGGACACCTACGCCGGTGCCCTGGAGGTGAAGGTCACCGCCGAAGACGAAGCCTTCATCGACTCGCTGGTAACCCCGGGCCATGCCTCCACGCCCGGCTTCAACGATGTGGCGCACTTTGTCAGCGGGCGCCTGCCGCGCGCCTGAGTGCTGCCTGGGTGGCGCGGCTCAGCGCCGCGCCACTTGCCACAGCCGTGCAATGTCCGCTGCCCGTGCCTTGAGCAGATTGCCCGCGTCGGCACAGGCCTGCTCCAGGCTCATCGGCCCGCTGGCCAGGGCAAACGCGGCGTCGATGCCGTGCGCATACAGTTGCTCATAGCCCGCGCCCAAAGTACCCGCCAGCACCACAACGGGCACGCCGTGGCGTTTGGCGACCCGCGCGACGCCCATGGGGGTCTTGCCGCGCAGGGTCTGCGCATCGAAACGCCCCTCGCCGGTGATCACCAGGTCGGCGCCCTGCACCAGCGTATCCAGCTGTGCCAGCTCAGCCACCACCTCGACCCCAGGGCGAAACTGCGCGCCCATGAAGGCCTTGGCCGCAAAGCCCATGCCACCGGCCGCGCCGCTGCCCGGCTGATCGCGTACATCCTTGCCCAGCAACTGCGCGCAATGGTCGGCGAAATGGCCCAGTGCCTGGTCCAGCACCTGCACCTGTTCGGGGCTGGCGCCCTTCTGCGGGCCGAAGATCGCCGAAGCGCCATTGGCGCCGCACAGCGGGTTGTCGACATCGGCAGCGACCTCTACCTGTACTTGCGCCAGGCGTGGGTCGAGGCCGCTGGCGTCGATGCGGGCCAGTTGCGCCAGGGCCAGGCCGCCTTCGGCCAGCGGTTGGCCTTGTGCATCCAGCAGGCGCAGGCCAAGGGCGCGCAGCATGCCGCTGCCGCCGTCGTTGGTGGCGCTGCCGCCGATGGCCAGGACAATGCGCCGGGCGCCGGCCGCCAAGGCAGCGGCGACCAGCTCGCCAGTGCCCCAGGTGCTGCTGCGGCAGGCATCGCGCTGGGCGCTGGGAATCAGCTGGATACCGCTGGCCTGGGCCATCTCGATCACGGCAGTACGGCTCTCGGGCAGCCAGCCCCAGGCAGCTTCCACGCTCGCCCCCAATGGCCCACGCACCTGCTGGCGGCGCTGTTCGCCATGGCTGGCGGCGACGATGGCCTCCATGGTGCCTTCGCCGCCATCCGCCATTGGGCACTCGACCAGGGTAGCCTGCGGCCACACCTGGGCCAGGCCGCTGGCGATGGCGCGGGCGACACCGGCAGCGTCGAGGCTGTCCTTGAACGAATCGGGGGCGATGACGACTTTCATGGGGCTACTCCTGTGCTGATGCCTCGCATGCTGACAGTTGTGTGATGGGGGGGCCTCTGTCGGATGCACAAAAGTGGGGGGTGGGTGTTTGGGCGGATGACTGGTCAAGCAGGATTGGGTGATGGCCACCAGGTGCATGGCGATGGTTTTGCAGCGCCGGTGAGATCGAGCGCCATGCACCTAGCCGCCCTCAATCTCAGAACAACTGCCAGGTGTAAACCAGGATCAACCGGTTCTCATCGATATCACTGCGATAGTTGGACCGCGCCATGGCATTGCGCACCCTAATCCCCAACCCCTTGAGCACCCCGCTCTGCACCGCATACCCTAGGTCGATATCCCGCTCGCGGTCGCGCCCCTCGAACCCCTTGCCAGTATCGACGTTGTCGCCGGTGATATAGCGCACCGTGGCCGTCAACCCCGGGATACCCATGGCCGCGAAGTTGTAGTCGTAGCGCAGCTGATACGAGCGCTCGTCGGTATAGGCGAACTCGTAGGTCGGCACTTCGTTGCCCAGCGGGCTGATGTTGGCGAACACCCGCGGGAACGGGCTGTCGCCGTACATGGCCTGGTAACCGGCGCCGAAGCTATGCCCCCCACGCTTGGCGGTGAACATCGAAAAGAATGCCTGGTTGTCGATATCACCCAGCAGCGCATCGCCATCCTCGCGGGCCGTGAAGTAGCCCAGGTTGGCACTGAGTACCCAGTCCCCCACCGGTTTGCTGTGCTTGAAGCCGACGAAACTCTGCTGGTAGATATCTTCCAGCTGCCCGTGCCACAGGCTCAGGCTGCTCAGGTTGGCATTGAACGCGTAGTCGCCACCGACATAGTTGAACGCATCGCTCTCGGCCTGGCGCATGGGCACATGGCCGAGCATGGCGTTGAGCTTGCCGTCGCCGGCTTCATTGCGCAGGTGGGTGGAACTGAGGTGGCCGGCCTGCACGGTCAACCCGTCGATTTCACTGGAGCTCAGGCTCAGGCCCTGGTAGGTCGGCGGCAGCAGCCGGATATCGCTGAAGGTCAGCACCGGCAGGTTGGGCTGCAGTTCGCCTGCACGCAGTTCGGTCTTTGACAGCCGCGCCTTGAACGTGGGCGCGATGCGGCTGTACTCACTGGCGGCGCGACCATCGTCGTGCACCGGCAGCAGGCCGGTGTTGACCCGGTCGGGGCTGCTGTCCAGACGGATGCCGAGCAGGCCCAGAGCATCCACGCCAAAACCGACGGTGCCCGGCGTATAGCCGGACTTGAAATCGAGGATGAAGCCTTGGGCCCACTCCTCGGCCCTGGACTGCGGGTTGGCGCCGACGATGTCCGAGTAATCACGGCTGAAGTAATAGTTGCGGGCGCTGAGGCTGGCCTTGGCGTCCTCGAAAAAGCCGCCGTCGGCAGCCCACAGTGGTTGGCTGAGCAGGCTCAGGCCGATGGCGACGCAAGGGGTGTGGTTCATTCCGAAGCTCTCTGATCTTGTTGTTATGTGATAAAGCGCAGAACCAGAACGTGATGGGTGGCTCAGGACTCCTGTTCAGCAGTGGCGGCGCGCAGCCGTGGCCGGCGCAGGCTGACCAGCGCGTGGGCGAGCAGGCCGAACAGCAGCCCCCAGAACGCCGCCGACAGCCCAAGGAAAGTCACGCCCGAAGCGCTGACCAGGAAGGTGAACAGCCCGGCATCGCGCTCGCCGGGCTCGGCCAGGCTGCGCGCCAGGGCCTCGCTGATCGCGCCGTACAGGGCCAGGCCTGCAAGCACGGCGATCAACGCGGCGGGAAACGCAGCGAACAGCGACATCAAGGTGGCCCCGGCAATACCCAGCAGCAGGTACAGCGCACTGCCCGCCACTGCCGCCACGTAGCGTCTGCGCGGGTCTTCGTGGGCCTCGCGGCCGGTGCACAGGCTGGCGGTGACCGCCGCCAGGTTCAGCCCGTGGCAACCGAACGGCGCCAACAGCAGGCCGCCCAGGGCACTGGCACTGATCAGTGGGCTGGCCTCTGTGCGGTAGCCGGCATTGCGCAGCACCGCCATGCCGGGCATGAACTGCCCGGTCAGCGCCACCAGTACCAGCGGCAACGCCAGGCTGAAGGTCGCGGCCAGGCTGAATTGCGGCGTGGTCCATTGCGGCGTGGCCAGGGCCAGCACCAGTTCGCTGCCGCGAAATTCGCCGCTGGCCACGGTTACCAGGGCGCCCACGGTCAAGACCGCCGCCACCGCATAGCGCGGCTGCACCCGGCGCATCAGCACGTAGCTGACGAACATCGCCAGCAGCAATACCAGCTGCACCGGCAAGGCGCGGAACACCTCGATGCCGAAGCTGAACAGGATCCCGGCCTGCATGCCGGCGGCGATGGAACCGGGCAGCCGGGCGATCAGGCGGTCGAAGGCGCCACTGATGCCGATCAGCAGCAGCACCGTATTGGCCATCAGGTAGGCGCCGATCGCCTGCTCCAGGCCAATGTGCGGCAAGGCGGTGACCAGTAACGCCGAGCCCGGTATCGACCAGGCGATCACCACCGGTACCCGGTAGCGCAGGCTTAGCAGGCCGCCCAGCACAGCGCTGCCCATGGATACCGCCCACACCCAGGAGGACAGCTGGCCGTGGGACAGGCCGGCGGCTTCGGCGGCGTGGAAAATGATCACCAGCGGGCCGGCATAGGAAATCAGCGTGGCGATGCAGCCGGCCACGACGGCGGACAGGGAGCAATCCTTGAACAGGGTTTTCATGACACCTCTCGCATCGGCAACGGATGGCAAGGGCTTCGCCCTTGATCGCTGGCAAGCCAGCTCCCACAGAGATCAGCGCCCCCTGTGGGAGCCGGCTTGCCGGCGATTGGCCCTCAGCCCTCTTGCAACGCCCGCGGCCGCCCGCTGCGCTGTTCGGCGTCGCTGTCATGGGCCTTCTGCAGCTGGAAATCGAACTGCATTTCGGCATAACGCCCCGCCCCTCCCCGCGCCCCGTCCTCGCGGAAGGTGATCTCCCCCACCAACCCATCCCGGGTGGCATAGGCGAAGTCGTCCCACAGGTACTTGTCGCCGGCCAGGTTGATCTGCGTGGTCAGGTGCCGATGGCCCGGCGCCGAGATGAAGAAGTGGATGTGCGCCGGGCGCTGGCCGTGGCGGCCGAGCAGGTCCAGGCACTCCTGGGTCGGCCCCTGGGGGTCGCAGCCATAGCCGGACGGCACGATGGAGCGCGCGCGGTAGCGGCCCTCGGCGTCGGTGACGATGCGTCGGCGCAGGTTGTATTCGGACTGGCTCTGATCGAAGAACGAATAGGTGCCGCGGGTGTTGGCATGCCACAGGTCCACCGTGGCCCCGGCCAGCGGCTGGCCATCGGGGCCGCGCACCTGGCCTTCGAGGTACATCACCGTGGCCTCGCCCTCCTCGCTGCCATCGTCCATGCGCACCACGGCCTGGGCCAGCGGTGCACCGGCCACGTACAGCGGGCCTTCGATGGTGCGCGGGGTGCCGCCGGTCAGGCCGACCTCGGCATCCTTGGCGTCCTGCAGCAGGTCGAGGAAGTGCTCGATGCCAAGCCCGGCCACCAGCAGCCCGGCTTCGCCGCGACCGCCCAGGCGGTTGAGGTAGTCGACGGCGAGCCAGAATTCGTCCTCGCTGACCTCCAGGTCCTCGATCAGCCGCGCGGTGTCCTGCAACACGCGCTGGACGATGCGCTTGAGGCGCGGGCTGCCCTCGTCATTGCCAAAGCCTGCGGCTTGTTCGAAGAATTTCTGCACATCAGGGGTGTGGGCGATCTTCACGGTCATGCTCAGGTACCTCGTGTTGTTCTTGTCGTTGGGGGTTTCAGCGGTCGTCGCTGTGGACCGACGAGGGGTGGCGGCACAGGCCGGCGACCTCGATGTCCATGTAGGGGAACAGCGGCAGCTGCATCAGGGTGTCGTGCAGCGCCTCGACGCTGGGCACGTCGAACACGCTGTAGTTGGCGTAGTGCCCGGCGATGCGCCACAGGTGGCGCCAGGTGCCGTCGCGCTGCAGGCGCTGGGCCAGCTGCTTTTCGTCGGCCTTGAGTTGCGCGGCCTTGGCCGGGTCCATGTCGACCGGCAGCTTTACGGTCATCTTTACGTGGAACAGCATGGTGTTCTCCTTACGTCAGTCGTTGCTGCTGTGGGAGCGGGCTTGCCCCGCGAACACGGGCGAAGCCCGTGCCATCCACCGCGGTGCCTGCTTCGCGGGGCAAGCCCGCTCCCACAGGGATTGGGTGTTGCTTCAGCTACGGCGGGCGAAGCGTGCGAGCTGCGCCTCGTCCAGGGTCAGGCCCAGGCCTGGGGTGCTTGGGACGTGCAACTGGAAGTCGCGGTACACCGGCGGCTGGTTGACGATCTCTTCGGTCAGCAGCAGCGGACCGAACAACTCGGTGCCCCAGGTCAGCTGGCGAATGGTCAGGAAGGCATGGGCCGAGGCCAGGGTGCCCACGCTGCCTTCGAGCATGGTCCCGCCGTACAGGGCGATACCGGCCGCTTCGGCGATCTGCGCGGTGCGCAGCACGGCGCGCGGGCCACCGTTCTTGGCGATTTTCAGGGCGAAGATGCTCGCCGCGCCGTCGGCGGCCAGGCTGAAGGCGTCCTCGACGCTTTCGATGGACTCGTCGGCCATGATCGGCGCCGGGCTGCGCTGGTTCAGGCGGACCTGCCCGCCACGGTTGATGCGCGAGATCGGCTGTTCGATCAGGTCGATGCCGTTGTCGCCCAGCACCTGGCAGGCGCGGATGGCCTGGGACTCGTCCCAGTACTGGTTGACGTCGACACGCACGCTGGCGCGCTCGCCCAGCTCGCGCTTGATCGCCACCACGTGCTTGAGGTCCTGGGCCAGCGGGTTGGCGCCGATCTTCAGCTTGAACACCCGGTGCCGGCGAATTTCCAGCATGTGCTCGGCCTCGGCGATATCGCGGGCGGTGTCGCCACTGGCCAGGGTCCAGGCCACTTCCAGGCTGTCGCGCACGCGGCCACCGAGCAGCTCGCTGACCGGCAGGCCCAGGCGCTTGCCCTGAGCGTCGAGCAAGGCGCTCTCGATACCGGACTTGGCGAAGGTGTTGCCCTTGGCCAGCTTGTCCAGCTTGAGCATGGCCGCGTTGATGTTGTCGGCGGCCATGCCGACCAGCGCCGGCGCCAGGTAGGCGTCGATATTGGCCTTGATGCCTTCCGGGCTTTCGTAGCCGTAGGCCAGGCCACCGATGGTGGTGGCTTCGCCGATGCCTTGCACACCGTCGCTGCAGCGCAGGCGCAGGATCACCAGGGTCTGCTGCTGCAGGGTGTGCATGGCCAGCTTGTGCGGGCGGATGGTCGGCAGGTCGACGATGATCGCCTCCAGCCGGTCGATGGTCGGGCTTGTCATGCCAAGGCTCCAGTTCAGTCAGTAAAGGGTCAGGCCGTCGCCGCCAGGGCCTGGCGCCGGCCACTGGCCAGGTGCACGGCCATGGCCAGGGCGGCGATCGCGCCGGGGATGGCGAAGGCGATGAAATTGAGTTGCAGCGGCAGGTTGATGCCCATCAGCGCGCCACCGAGCAGCGGGCCGACGATGGCGCCGTTGCGGCCGATGCCGGAGGCCCAGCCCAGGCCGGTGGAACGCACCGACAGGCCGTACAACTGGGCGGCGCCGGCGTACAGCAGGATCTGCGTGCCGATGGTGGTGGCGCCGGCGATGAAGATCAGCAGGTACAGCACCGGCATCGGGCTGTTGACCCCCAGCAGGCTGATCGACAGCGCGGCGGCGATGAAGAACGCCACCTTGACCTTGACCAGGTTGTAGCGGTCGCCCAGCCAGCCGCCGAGGATCGCCCCGGCCATGCCGCCGAAGTTGAGCACCAGCAGGAACGACAGGCTCGAACCCAGGCTGTAGCCGGCGTTGGCCATGAGTTTCGGCAGCCATGAGCTCAGTGCGTAGACCATCAGCAGGCAGCAGAAGAACGCCAGCCACAGGGCCAGGGTGCGGATGGCCAGGCCGTTGCGGAACAGTTCCAGCACCGAGGCGCCCTGCCCTTTCTTGTCCACGGCCTGCAGTTGATCATCGGCTTGCACGTCGCACTGCGGGTCAAGGCGTTTGAGCAGTTTGCGTGCCTCTGCCATGCGGCCCTGGCGCACCAGGAAGCCGATGGACTCGGGCAGGTAGTAGAGGATCACCGGCAGCAACAGCAGCGGCACGGCGGCGGCGAAGAACATCGACTCCCAACCGAAACGCGGCAACAGGAAGATGCCGACCCCGGCCGAAAGCATGCCACCCAGCGAGTAGCCACTGAACATGATCGCCACCAGGGTGCTGCGCAGGCGCTTGGGGGCGTATTCGTTCATCAGCGCCACGGCGTTGGGCATCAGCCCACCGCAACCTAGCCCGGCAAAGAAGCGATACAGGCCGAACTCGCTGGGGCTGCTGGCGAAGCCGTTGAGGATGGTGGCCCCGGAGAACAGCGCGAAGCAGATGGCGATGCCCTTCTTGCGCCCGATGCGGTCGGCCAGGCTGCCAAACAGCAAGGCGCCGAACATCATGCCGAACAGCGCGTAGCTGCCCAGGGCGCCGGCCTGCAGCGGGGTCAGGCCCCATTCTTTCATGAGGGTCGGCAGGACCACGCCGTAGATGAACAGGTCGTAGCCGTCGAAGATCAGCAGCAGGCCGCACCAGGCCATGACCATCCAGTGGAAGGGGCTGAAGCGGGCGTTGTCGATGATCGGGTGCACGTCGAGTGTTCGCATGGCATCTGTCTCTTTTGTTTTTGTTGTGTGAAGAGAAAACCTTGCCGGGGCGGCCGTCAGCCGAGGTCGCCACCGCCCACCGGCAGGGTTACGCCGGTGATGTACGAGGCCTCGTCAGAGGCCAGGAAGAGGATTGCGCCGACCTGTTCGTCGAGGCTGCCGTAGCGCTTCATCAAGCTGCTGGATACGGTCTGGTCGACGATCTGCTGGTACCAGCCTTTCTCCTGCGTGCTCTGCTCGGCCTGGTTGCGCGGGATGCGCCGGGGCGGTGCCTCGGTGCCGCCGGGGGCAGTGGCATTGACGCGGATGCCGCGCTCGGCGGTTTCGAAGGCCAGGCACGCGGTGAGCGCGTTGACGCCGCCCTTGGCCGCGCCGTAGGGCACGCGGTTGACGCCACGGGTGGCGATGGACGAAACGTTGACGATGGCGCCGCTGCCGCGTTCGAGCATGTAGGGCAAGGCGGCGTGGCAGCACCACAGGGTGGGGAACAGCGAGCGCCGCACTTCGGCCTCGATCTGCTGCACCTCGTAGTGTTCGAACGGCTTGGCCCAGATGGTGCCGCCGACGTTGTTGATGAGGATGTCGAGGCGGCCGAAGGTTTCCACGGCGCGGGCCATGACCGTGGCACAGTCGGCGTGTTGCTCGAGGTCCGCGGTGAGGGTCAGCATGCCCTCGCCGGCCAGCTCATGGACCAGCTCGGAGCGGTCCACCGCCACCACCTGCGCGCCTTCGGCCTTGAGCCGCCAGCACACGGCGCGGCCGATGCCTTGGGCGGCGCCGGTGACCAGGGCGACTTTGTTGTGGAATCGGTTGTTCATGTCGATCTCCTTGTGGGAGCTGGCTTGCCAGCGATGAGGCCGGAACAGCCAGCCAAGATTGCTGGGCGAGGGCTTCGCCCTCGATCGCTGGCAAGCCAGCTCCCACATCGGCTCTGCCCGCCATCGCAATAAAAAGAGGCCACCCTCACCCGCACGATGCGGGCAGCCCCGTAAAAGCCTCAGGCTGCCGCGGCGAACTTCTCGTAGTAGAAGTTGGCCGGGGTAATGCCCTGTTCGCGGATGTACTGGCTGACCGCCTCGACCATCGGCGGCGGGCCGCACAGGTACACATCCACATCGCCTTCGTTGAGGTGGCGTGGCTCGATGTGCTGGGTCACGTAGCCCTTCTGCGGGTACTGGCTGTCGGGGTTGGCCACGCAGGCGCTGTAGGTGAAGTTGGGGATGCGCGCGGCCAGGGCCTGCAGGCGGTCCAGCTCGACCAGGTCGAAGTCGTTGGTCACGCCGTAGATCAGGTGCAGTGGGTGCTCGCTGCCCTGCTCGGCGATCTTCTCCAGCATGGCGGTGAATGGCGCGAGGCCCGTGCCGCCGGCCAGCAGCAGCAAGGGGCGCTGGATCGGCCGCAGGTAGAAACTACCCAGCGGCCCGGCCAGGCTCATGCTGTCGCCAGCCTTGGCCAAACCGGTGAGGAAGCTGCTCATCAGCCCGCCCGGCACGTTGCGGATCAGGAAGCTGACTTCGCCGTCCTTGGGCAGCGAGCTGAACGAATAGGCGCGGCTCTGCTCGCTGCCCGGCACCTTGAGGTTGACGTACTGCCCCGGCAGGAACGCCAGGCGGTTCAGTGCCTCGCCCTTGATCGACAAGGCGATGGTGCTGGCCGACAGCTGGCGCACAGCGCTGATGGCCGCCTCGAAGCTGGCCTGCTCGGTCTTGCACAGCTGCGACGAGGCCGGGATGCGCACCACGCAGTCGCTTTCGGCGCGCATCTGGCAGGTGAGCACGTAGCCCTGGGCGATTTCTTCCGCGCTCAGGGCGTCCTCGATGAAGTTGTCGCCCAGGTCGTAACGGCCCGATTCGGCCTTGCATTTACAGGTGCCGCAGGCGCCGTCACGGCAATCCAGCGGAATGTTGATGCCCTGGCGGTAGGCGGCATCGGCCACGGTCTCATGGCCGTCGGCCTCGATGAAGCGGGTGACCCCGTCTTCGAAATTCAGTGCGATCTGGTAGCTCATGGTGCACCTCACGGGCGAGCCTGGCCGCGGCGCGCCGAGAGGCACACCGACAGGCTCGGCCTGGTGGATCAGATGTGGTAGATGTCGATGACCTGACGGACGTAGTCGTTCTTCAGCACCACCTTCTTGTGCCTGATCAGCGGCTGCTCGCCGCGCAGGTCGAGGGTGTAGAAGCTGGTGCCGAAGTAGCTGTCGGTGGTCTTGTAGCGAAAGCTCAGGGTGTGCCAGTTGAAGCGCACCTGGCAGTTGCCCTCGCCCTGCTCGACGATCTCGATGTTGCTGATGTTGTGCGAGGTGCGGGTGTCCGGCACGGTGGCGCTGGAGCGCTCGGTCTTGATGCGGAATACCCGGTCCTCGAGGCCGCCACGGTTGCCGTACCAGATCAGCGAGATCTCGCTCTGCGGGTCTTCGGTCAGGCTGTCGTCATCGTCCCAGGACGGCATCCAGAACGTCGCATCGCTGCTGTACAGCTCCAGCCATTGGTCCCACTGGGCATCGTCCAGGTAGCGCGCTTCGCGGTAGAGGAAGTCGCGCACGGTGTCATGCAGGCTCATTGCACGGCCTCCACGGGGATCAGTTGCTGTTCGTCTTTCAACGCCTGGATCATGGTGTCCTGCCAGTACTTGTGCTGCAGTACGAACAAGCCTTCGTCCTCGGTGCGCACACCCGACAGCAGCGGTTTGAGTTCGATCTCCTTCGCCGCTTCGTCGGCACCTTCGACCCAGTGCTGCGCGCCGCGCGACATGTCGTTCCAGCCGGTGCCGCCGCCGTAGCCGGTCTGGCAGGAGCGGAACTCTTCCAGGTCATCCGGGGTGGCCATGCCACTGACGTTGAAGAAGTCCTCGTACTGGCGGATGCGCTTGGCCCGAGCATCGGCGCTCTCGCCCTTCGGCGCGATGCAGTAGATGGTGATCTCGGTCTTGTTCACCGAAATTGGCCGGGCGATACGGATCTGCGAGCTGAACTGGTCCATCAGGTACACGTTCGGGTACAGGCACAGGTTGCGCGAATTCTCGATCATCCAGTCGGCGCGGGCCTGGCCGAAATCGGCGGCCAGCTGGTCGCGGCGCTCGTAAGCCGGGCGATCCTCGGGGTTGGCCCAACGGGTCCACAGCAGCAGGTGGCCGTGGTCGAATGAGTAGAAGCCGCCACCCTGCTTGGCCCAGGCGCCGGCGCTCATGGTCTTGATCTCGTCGCCCGCTTCGCGCTGCTTGCGCTGGTTCTGGGTGGCGGCGTAGTTCCAGTGCACGGAGCTGACGTGGTAGCCGTCGGCGCCGTTTTCGGCGGTGAGCTTCCAGTTGCCTTCGTAGATGTAGGAGCTGGCGCCGCGCAGCACTTCCAGGCCCTCAGGGGACTGGTCGACGATCATGTCGATGATCTTCGCCGACTCGCCCAGGTGCTCGACCAAGGGTTTCACGTCGGCGTTCAGGCTGCCGAACAGGAAGCCGCGGTACGATTCGAAACGCGCCACCTTGGTCAGGTCGTGGGAGCCGTCGCAGTTGAAGTTGTCGGGGTAGCCGGCGTTGCTCGGGTCCTTGACCTTGAGCAGCTTGCCGCTGTTGTTGAAGGTCCAGCCGTGGAACGGGCAGGTGTAGCTGGACCGGTTACCGCGCTTGTGCCGGCAGAGCATGGCGCCGCGGTGACTGCAAGCATTGAGGAAGGCGTTGAGCACCCCGTCCTTGTTGCGCGCGATGAAGATCGGCTGGCGCCCCATGGTCAGGGTGAGGAAGTCGTTGTTTTCAGGGATCTGGCTTTCGTGGGCCAGGTAGATCCAGTTGCCCTCGAAGATGTGCTTCATCTCCAGGTCGAACAGGCGTGGGTCGGTGAACATTTCACGCTTGCAACGATAGACGCCCTTCTCCCGGTCATCTTCGAGCATGGCATTGAGGTAGTCGAATCCCAGGGACATGGCCAGGGCCTCCATTGTTATTGTTCAGGCCGGGTCAGGTTATGCCCTGGGTGGGGGCGCAGATATCCAGATCGTGCAAAATGCTATCCGTTTTGTGCAAAGCCTGTTGCGGGGTACCTTTTTTGTCGAGCCGCATCGGGCCAGTGAACTCACGCTCGCTTTTTGTAGGTTGTCTACGAATGCTCCGCGGTCGCCAGTCCTGCTTGCGACCGCGGAGTTCAACAATCGGAACCATACCGGGTGATGACGAAGTGGCTATTTGATGACGGTGAATGTCAAGGGCATGGAGGCTTTCCCAGGGCGATGATCTATATAATAGATGTATCTGACAGTGAATGTCGCCGGAAACTGATAGTTATTGAACTGGTCAGATATGCACACAGCCGTATCCCCGGGAGCCTTGTCGGCCACTGTTTCTTTATGAAAGAGCATGGGAGGGCCGTTCGGAGTGATGACTTCTACCTTGTATCTGTAAGGCCGCACGATGTCTATGACTATGTCTATGTCTTTGCCTGTATCTTTATCTTTTACTTTGACTTTCTCTTTGGGCTCGTCGAGGGTAATCACGACTTGACGCGTAGCGTTACTGCCACGCAGATCAACAACGTTATCCTTCGAGAGTGGACTCACTGTCGGAGCGGAAATGATCTGATGGCGTTCGCCGACATTCAGGCGAATTTCCCCACCTTGTTCTGTGTCATAGTGGTGGGATTTCAACTTGACATCCAAGTAGCCACCATCAAAATTCTTAAACTTCTCCCCTATTTCTTTATCTTCATCGTTAAAAACAAATGTCATTGGCTCTGCCGGATTGACCACTTGACCGGGTAGGCAAAGCCAATCTTTAAATTTTTTCCCTTCTTTCGTGCGAGCATGCAAGAGCACATACACTGTTTCGCCGGGTTGATGGCTTCGGTCCGGCGGGATGGTCACATGCAAACTGTCGATATCTGAAGCGATTTTCCATTCGATGAGGTTGCAGGCTGAGGTCAAGTCTTCTAATTGTTTTTTAGCTGTCCCCTGCAGCGCCGTCACGTTTTCTACCTTTTGCTCCAACTCAGCTTTCTTCTGCAGCAACGTATCAAATGAAGGATGCTCAAATTGTGCCTCATGCACTATTGGCGCTTTCATTACCATTTCATAAGAAATTCTCTTTTCGGCGACTTCGGAATAAGACGTTTTTACCCCATCGCGTTCAATGATATACATCGCCTGCAGCAGGCTACCAGACGGCGGCTTGCGCAAATCCGGGCCCAGTCTGAAGGTCAATTCCGCTGCCTCTGCTGTCACGGTCTGGGATCCAAGGGACCTGATGGTGGTTGCCACCATGTCGGTCGCCAATCCGTTGACCTTCAACATGACACTGACTTTGTCGCCCTCTTTCAGCTTTTCGCGCGGCACCGTAACCCATCCTTCGTTGAAGTCATTCTCTGGGTCGACGAACTCAGGCGCCACCAGTAGGTCAAGGCCAAGCTTGACCTGCACCGTCACTACAGGTGACAAACCGCGAGAGACATTGCCCATTCCATTGATCGCACAGTAAGACACCTTCAGCTCGTCATCTTGTGCAGCGATGAGCGTCAGCGCATCCACACCTATCTTGATCTCTGGGATGTACCATCCGCCCTCTGCCAACGCATCGATTCGCTGGACACCCACGAACAGGCACACTTTGTCACCCGGAGAGGTATTGGCCCAAGCCGGGATGGTCACCTGCACATTACTGGTGGCCTGTTCGAGGCGGATGCCCCCCTCAGCAGGCAGACTGACGATCGGCGCGGCCAATGCGTGGGGCGTTATTCGCTTGCCATCTTCGACATAGGCTTTGAATACGTCATCACCCGGGTGCGAGAGCCAAGCTGATGCTCTGAGGGTAATCGATTGATGCTCCGTTGCCTCGCCAACGCGCTGCAAGTGCGACGCAAACAGACCGCCTTTGCTATCGAGGGACGACTCGCTGACCTCGAATTCGATGCATTGCCCGATCTCGTCTTCGGTCACCGTGTGATTCACAGGTAACCCATTGCACCTGACCCGAAGACGGTCCCCTGCTCGCATGTTTTTGTAAGGCTGGACAATGGCCACCATCATGACGCCATTGACCATCGCCCACTGGTCATCGATGCCGAAGTCGACATCCTTGTAGGGAAAACGCGCGCCCTTGATGAAGGGGGGGCGCAGTTCACTGTTCTCCTGATTGGGGTAGCGCTCGTCGAGGTAAGCGTTGAATCTATCTAGGGTCGGCCTCAGCGCTGCAAGTTCTGTCCATTTCATGTTCGATCTCCTGGGGGGGGTTGCCTCCATTCCAACAACGCGCTCGGCCATCGACAACTGACAAAATTGATAGTCTCAACCCAACGGTAGTCGGGGGCATCCATGGGCTCATCACCGCCATAGCGAAAACCCATTGAATCGCTAGGCAAAGGTGCAGTAAGCTCGGGCTCATTCACTGGAGAGCAACATGTCGAAACATTCCTGCAACCACGCCAACCACACCGGTCGCCCTGCGCACCGCGTGCTGGCCGTTGCCGGTCGTAACGCCGTTGCACCCTTTTATTTTGGTTATTGGTTTAGCTGACAGGCGCCGATAACCCACCCGGCGCCCACTCTCGAGGGGCCGCCGAACATGAGAATACTCAAACCCCCGGTCGGCTTCCCGACCGGGGGTTTTGCTTTTCCGGGCTTTCAAAAACATCGATTCATCTTGAGGACAGATTCATGAACTACGCCACTTACTACTACCCAAGCACCTATGCATGGCGATTTAGCCAATCCCGTTCGGGCCAGCCTGCCGCCTCCGTTCGGTCGATTTCCGGTGGCAATGCCGAACAACTATCTAATTTGACGACCAGTCGAACACCTCTATAGGGCCGACCGCGCGGGCCAGAACCCGCCGTCCGCCCAGGGAAAAAAAGCCATGCACGCCTCGAACCTCGCCCTGCCCCTGACCCAACCGCAAGCGGCCAACGCCACTGTCAGCAAGCGCTTGCCCAGCCCGCACCTGCTCAAGCAGCAAATGCCGCTGTCGACCGAACTCACCCAGCAAGTCCATGCCCATCGCCAGGCGATCCGCGCCATCCTTGAAGGCCGCGACGAACGCCTGCTGGTGATCGTCGGCCCGTGCTCGATCCATGACCCGCGCGCGGCGCTGGAATACGCCGACCGCCTGGCGGCGCTCAACCATGAAGTCGGCGACAAGCTGCTGCTGGTGATGCGCGCCTACGTTGAAAAACCCCGCACCACGGTGGGCTGGAAAGGCCTGGCCTACGATCCGCACCTCGATGGCAGCGACGACATGCACGCCGGCATCGCCCTGTCCCGTGGCTTGATGCTGAGCATGATCGAGCGCGGCATGCCGATCGCCACCGAGCTGCTGCAACCCATGGCCGCTGGCTACTTCGACGACCTGCTGGGCTGGGCGGCCATTGGCGCGCGCACCACCGAGTCGCAGATCCACCGTGAGATGGTCAGTGGCCTGGAGCTGCCGGTGGGCTTCAAGAACGGCACCGATGGCGGCATCGCCATTGCCTGCGACGCCATGCGCAGCGCCGCGCATCCGCACCGCCACTTCGGCATGGACGCCCAGGGCTACCCGGCGATCATCGAGAGCCTCGGCAACCCGGACACCCACCTGGTGCTGCGCGGTGGCCACAAGGGCCCGAACTACGATGCCCACAGCGTGGCCCAGGCGCGCCAGGGCCTGGCCAAGGCGGGCCTGGCGCCACGCATCATGGTCGATTGCAGCCATGCCAACAGCGGCAAGGACCCAATGCGTCAGCCCGCGGTGTTCGAAGATGTGCTGCAGCAACGCCTGAACGGCGACCGCTCGCTGGTGGGGGTGATGATCGAGGGCCATCTGTTCGACGGTTGCCAGGCTTTGGGCGCTGGTGCCCTGAAGTACGGCGTATCGATCACCGACGGCTGCCTGGGCTGGAGCGCGACCGAGAGCATGCTGCGCGAAGCGGCCAAACGTTTGTAGGAATCAGTCGGCAAGCCTTGCGAGACAGGGCCTAGACAAGTGCGCTAGGCTTGCCCTCTTTCACCCCCCTAGGAGCAGTTCCCCATGGCCCGAGCCACCGCCCGTCACATCCTGGTTGCCTCTGAAGACAAGTGCAACGAACTCAAAGCACAGATCGAAGCCGGCGCCGACTTCGCCGAAATCGCCAAGGCCAACTCCACCTGCCCATCCAGCCGCCAGGGCGGTGACCTGGGCTCGTTCGGCCCGGGCCAGATGGTCAAGGAATTCGACACCGTGGTGTTCAGCGCCCCGGTCAACACCGTGCAAGGCCCGGTGAAGACCCAGTTCGGCTACCACCTGCTGGAAGTGACCAGCCGCCAGGACTGAGGCGTTCTTGATCGCCCGCCCCTGCGCTGAACCTGTGGGAGCGGGCTTGCCCGCGAATGCGTCCGCCCAGACAACAACGTTGCTCGAACTGACGCATTCGCGGGCAAGCCCGCTCCCACAGGTACTGTGTTGCATCGCCCTGGCGTGCATGGCCTGTTTCGCCCAGGCCGCCCCCACCCACGCCCTCACCGTCTACGGTGAAGCCCCCCGCTACCCCGCCAGTTTCCAGCACTTCGCCTACGTAAACCCGGACGCCCCCAAAGGCGGCAGCCTGCGCCGTTCGGCCCTGGAGATCGGCCAGTTCGACCACATCCTGCCGTTCATCGACAAGGGCATTGGCGTGAGCCAGGTCGAAGGCTGGCTGTACGCGCCGCTGGCCATTCGCGCCTTCGACGAGCCCTACACGGTCTATGGCCTGATCGCCCAGCGCCTGGAGCGCGGCCCCGACGACGCCTGGCTGCGCCTGTACCTCGACCCCCGCGCCACCTTCGCCGACGGCAAGCCGGTGCGCGCCGAGGATGTGCGTTTCACCTTCGATCTGCTGATGAGCAAGGGCAGCCTCAATTACCGCACGCGTTTCGCCGAAGTGGCCGGGGTGACAGTCGAAGGCCCGCGGCAGATACGCTTCGACTTCAAGCAGCCGCACGGACGCACCCTGGCGCTGGACCTGGCCAGCCTGCCCGTGCTGCCCGAACATGACTGGCAGCAGCGCGACTTCGCCAATGGTGCCGGTTTCGACAAGCCCGTGGGCAGCGGCCCGTACCGCATCAGCCGGATCGACAACGGCCGCAGCATCACCTTCGAACGCAATGCCGACTGGTGGGCCAAAGACCTGCCGGTGGCCCGTGGCCTGTACAACTTCCAGCGCCTGCGCATCGAGTACTTCGGCGACACCGAGGTGGCGCGCCAGGTGCTCAAGGGCGGCGGCTACGACTACAACCGCGAGTTCTCCGCCACCGCCTTCACCCTCGGCTACAACGGCGCCCAGCTCGACGACGGCCGCCTGCAACGCGCCCACCTGGGCCCGGCCAAGCCGCAAGTGGCCCAGGGTTTCGTGTTCAACCTGGCCAGGCCGCAGTTCCAGGATCGCCGGGTGCGCCAGGCCCTGGGCATGCTCTGGGACTTCGAGTGGAGCAACCGGCAGATGATGCGCAATCTGTACATCCGCCAGCAGAGCCTGTTCTCCAACACCGTGCTGGCAGCCCGCGCGCTGCCGGACGCGGACGAACTCAAGCTGCTTGAGCCGCTGCGCGGCCAGGTGCCCGACGAAGTGTTCAGCCAGGTGTTCAGCGCCCCGGTCACCGACGGCACCGGGATCATCCGCCCGCAGCAGTTGCAAGCCCTGGCCCTGCTCCAGGCCGCCGGCTGGCGCCCCGAAGGCGATCGCCTGGTCAACGCCCAGGGCGAACCGCTGAGCTTCACCTTCCTCAACGGCCAGTCGGGCATGGAGCGCCTGCTGCTGCCGTGGAAGCGCAACCTGGCGCAGATCGGCATCGAGCTGAACATCCGCAACGTCGACGCCGCGCAGTACGTCAACCGCCTGATGGCCCGCGACTACGACATGGTCGTCACCGGCTATCCGGTGACCCTGTCGCCGGGCAGCGAGCTGTACAACTATTTCGGCTCCGCCGCGGCCAACGACCCCGGTTCGAACAACCTGATGGTGCTCAAGGACCCGGCGGTGGACCACCTGCTCGACGGGCTGGTGCGCGCCAGCAGCCAGCCCGACATGCTGCGCCACGCCCATGCCCTGGACCGGGTGCTGCAATGGAACTACTACTGGATCCCCAACTACTACCCGCCGGGCAGCTCGACGGTCTGGTGGAATCGCTTCGGCCTGCCCAAGGTGCAAGCCACCTATGACGAAGGCCTGGACACCTGGTGGGAGGTCAGCCCGACGGCGCTGACCAGCGAACAGATGGCCGAACGGCTCGGGAAACAGCCATGACCAGCTACATCCTGCGCCGCCTGCTGCTGATCATCCCCACGTTGCTGGCGATCCTGCTGGTCAACTTCGCCATCGTCCAGGCCGCCCCCGGCGGCCCGGTGGAGCAGGCCGTGGCGCGACTCCAGGGCCTCGGCGGCGGCGCCCCCGGTGCACGGGCCGAGGCAGTGCACGGCGAGTCCCGCGCCACCCGTGGCCTGGACCCCAAGCTGATCGAGGAGATCAAGCGCCAGTACGGCTTCGACAAGTCCGCCCCCGAACGACTGTGGCTGATGCTCGGCCAGTACGCCCGGCTGGACTTCGGCCAGAGCTTCTTCCGCGGCGCCAAGGTCACCGACCTGATCCTGGAGAAACTGCCGGTGACGCTCTCGCTGGGTTTCTGGGCGACGCTGATCACCTACCTGGTGTCGATCCCGCTGGGCATCCGCAAGGCGGTGCGCCATGGCAGCCGCTTCGATGCCTGGAGCAGCGCGCTGATCGTGGTCGGCTATGCCCTGCCCTCGTTCCTGTTCGCCCTGCTGCTGATCGTGCTGTTTGCCGGTGGCACTTCGCTCAACTGGTTCCCGGTGCGCGGGCTGGTGTCGGATGACTTCGACCAGCTCAGCCTGCTGGGCAAGCTGGCCGATTACTTCTGGCACCTGGTGCTGCCGGTCGGCGCCCTGGTGATCGGCGGTTTCGCCACCTTGACCCTGCTGACCAAGAACGCCTTCCTCGACGAAATCTCCCGGCAGTA
This sequence comes from Pseudomonas sichuanensis, assembly GCF_024749065.1. NCBI lineage: Bacteria > Pseudomonadati > Pseudomonadota > Gammaproteobacteria > Pseudomonadales > Pseudomonadaceae > Pseudomonas > Pseudomonas sichuanensis. Next base: position 3,055,953 of record NZ_CP087185.1, read on the forward strand.
CGTGGTCACCGCCCGGGCCAAGGGCCTAAGCGAACGCCGGGTGCTGTACGGCCATGTGCTGCGCAACGCCATGCTGCTGGTGGTGGCCGGGCTGCCGCAGGCGCTGATCACGGTGTTCTTCGCCGGCTCCCTGCTGATCGAGGTGATCTTTTCCCTCGATGGCCTGGGCCGCATGAGCTACGAGGCGGCGGTGTCGCGGGACTACCCGGTGGTGTTCGGCACGCTGTTCATCTTCACCCTGGCCGGGCTACTGATCCGCTTGATCGGCGACCTCTGCTACACGGCGCTCGACCCGCGCATCGACTTCGACGCGAGGGGCCGCTGATGCTCTCGCCCATCGCTCGACGCCGCCTGAAGCGCTTTCGCGCCAACCGCCTAGGCTGGGTCTCGCTGTGGCTGTTCGCCGGCCTGTTGATACTCAGCCTCGGCGCGGAGCTGGTGGCCAACGACAAGCCACTGCTGCTGTCCTACAAGGGCCAGCTGTATACCCCCGCGCTCAAGCGCTATACCGAGCAGCAATTCGGCGGCCAGTTGCCGTTCCAGCCCGACTACCGCAGCCAGTACGTGCGCCAACTGATCGAGGGCCAAGGCGGCTGGATGCTGTTCGCGCCCATCCCGTTCAGCGCCGACACCCCTAACTACGACCTGCAGGTACCCACCCCCAGCCCGCCCAGCGCGGTCAATTGGCTGGGCACCGATGATCAAGGGCGCGACGTGCTGGCGCGGGTGCTGTACGGCACGCGGGTGTCGCTGCTGTTCGCCTTTGCCCTGACCGTGCTCAGCGTGCTGATCGGCGTCACTGCAGGCGCCTTGCAGGGGTATCACGGGGGCTGGGTCGACCTGCTCGGGCAGCGCTTGCTGGAGGTGTGGTCGGGGTTGCCGGTGCTTTACCTGCTGATCATCCTCTCGGGTTTCGTCGAGCCGGACTTCTGGTGGCTGCTGGGGATCATGGCGCTGTTTTCGTGGCTGGCGCTGGTCGATGTGGTGCGCGCCGAGTTCCTGCGCGGGCGCAACCTGGAGTACGTCAAGGCAGCCCGCGCGCTGGGGCTGCCGGACAGCCAGGTGATGCTGCGGCATATCCTGCCCAACGCCATGAACGCCACCCTCACCTACGTACCCTTCATGCTCACCGGGGCGATCACTACCCTTACCGCGCTGGATTTCCTCGGTTTTGGCATGCCCGCGGGCAGTGCGTCACTGGGCGAGCTGGTGACCCAGGGCAAGCAGCACCTGGAGGCGCCGTGGTTGGGCTTTACCGCGTTCTTTGCCCTGGCGCTGATCCTGTCGTTGCTGGTGTTCATCGGCGATGCGCTGCGCGAGGCGTTCGATCCACGCAGGTAGATATGCCTGTACCAGCTCTATCGCGGGGCAAGCCCGCTCCCACAGGGATAGCGCCAGGTATTTAAGATGCTCCAACGTGGGAGCGGGCTTGCCCCGCGATAGGGCCTTCTGATTCAAGCGGATACTGCAAACATGCACGACAACCTCAAGGACTACCCCCAGGTCCGCCAACTGGCCATCCGTTCGCTGTTCGAGATCATCGAGCAGTCCAGCGAAGGCACGGTGATCGTCGACCGCCAGGCGCGCATCGTCTGGATGAACGAGCGCTATGCCCGGCGCTTCGGCCTGGCCGACGCCGCCAGCGCCATCGGCCAGCCTTGCGAGGCGGTGATCCCCGGCAGCTTGATGCGCGAGGTGGTGAGCAACGGCAAGCCGATCCTGCTGGACATGCTCGACACCCCCAACGAGCCGCTGGTGGTGATGCGCCTGCCGATCCACGACGACCAGGGCGCGCTGATCGGCGCCATCGGCTTTGCCCTGTTCGACGAGTTGCGCAGCCTGTCACCCTTGCTCAAGCGTTATTCGAGCATGCAGCAAGAGCTGGCCAGCACCCGCTCGCAACTGCGCGCGCGCCAGGCGCGCTACAGCTTCGCCCAGTTCGTCGGCAGCAGCGCCGCGTGCCTTGAGGCCAAGCGCCGCGGGCGGCGCGGCGCGACCAGTGACTCGCCGGTGCTGCTGCTGGGCGAAACCGGCACCGGCAAGGAGCTGCTGGCTCACGCCATCCACGCCGCCTCGGCGCGGGCGCACAAGGCATTCGTCAGCATCAACAGCGCGGCCATCCCCGAGACCCTGCTGGAGGCCGAGTTCTTCGGCACCGCCCCCGGCGCCTTCACCGGTGCCGAGCGCAAGGGCCGCAGCGGCAAGCTGCAACTGGCCGAAGGCGGGACGCTGTTCCTCGACGAAATCGGCGACATGCCACTGGCGCTGCAAAGCAAGCTGCTGCGGGTACTGCAAGAGAAGGAATACGAGCCGGTGGGCTCCAACCAGATGCTGCGCAGCGACGTGCGCATCATCGCCGCCACCTCCATCGACCTGCAGGCGGCCATGGCCCGTGGGGCATTCCGTGCCGACCTGTACTACCGGCTGAACGTGCTGCCGATCGAGGTGCCGCCGTTGCGCGAGCGGCTGGAGGACCTGCCGGCACTGTGCGAGGCGATCCTGGCCGAGCTGGGCAGCCAGTACGAGCTGGAGCCCGAGGCCCAGGCGCTGCTGGGGCGCCATGGCTGGCCGGGGAACATTCGTGAATTGCGTAACGTGCTGGAACGCGCAACCTTGCTGGCGGACCAGCCGCGCTTGAGTGTGCAGGACTTGATCGGAGCGTTGGGGCCGTTGAGCCCGGTGGCCACGGCCGCGCCGGTGCTGGACTATCGCCAGGCGTGCGCGCAGTTCGAGCGCGGGTTGATTGTCGATGCCTTGGCCCGCAGCGCCTGGAATGTGCCGGAGGCAGCGCGGGCTCTGGGGTTGGGGCGGTCTACCTTGTACAAGAAGATGGTGGCGCTGGGTATAGAATCTCAACAATGAGACCAATATCTCAACATAGAGATCGTGGGAGCGGGCTTGCCCCGCGATGACGCAAGCCGCATAGAATCAATAAGTTCCTGCGAAGGCCATCGCGGGGCAAGCCCGCTCCCACGCAACCGCGTCTCAAAATAGAGACTGACGATTTAATTCATTCAATTTTCTGCATATATATCAATGACTTAATAAACTGGCACGATTCCCGCTATCCGCATTTCCAACCATAAAAACAACAGTTGGAGATCCCCCCACGATGACCGTGCTCATCGCCCTCGCTGCCCTGGCCCTGCTGATGGTGGCCGCCTATCGCGGTTACAGCGTGATCCTGTTCGCGCCCATCGCCGCCCTTGGCGCCGTGCTGCTCACCGACCCTGCCGCCGTGGCGCCCGCCTTCACCGGAGTGTTCATGGAGAAGATGGTCGGCTTCATCAAGCTGTATTTCCCGGTGTTCCTGCTGGGCGCGGTGTTCGGCAAACTGATCGAGCTGTCAGGGTTCTCGCGCTCGATCGTCGCCGCTGCCATCCGCCTGCTCGGCACGCGCCAGGCGATGCTGGTGATCGTGCTGGTCTGCGCCCTGCTCACCTACGGCGGCGTGTCGCTGTTCGTGGTGGTGTTCGCGGTGTACCCGTTCGCCGCCGAGATGTTCAGGCAAAGCGACATCCCCAAGCGACTGATCCCGGCAACCATTGCCCTGGGTGCGTTCTCGTTCACCATGGACGCCCTGCCCGGCACCCCGCAGATCCAGAACATCATCCCCAGCACCTTCTTCAACACCACCGCCTGGGCCGCGCCATGGCTGGGCCTGATCGGCACGCTGTTCGTGTTCAGCGCCGGCATGCTCTACCTGCAACGCCAGCGCAACAGGGCCCAGCGCAAGGGTGAAGGCTATGGCAGCAACCTGCGCAACGAACCGGAGACCGCCGACGACATCAGCCTGCCCAACCCGTGGCTGGCGTTGTCGCCGTTGCTGCTGGTGGGGGTGATGAACCTGCTGTTCACCCACTGGATCCCGCAGTGGTACGGCGCCAGCCATACCCTGCAACTGCCGGGCATGGCCGCACCGGTGCAGAGCGACGTGGCCAAGCTCACGGCGATCTGGGCCGTGCAGGCGGCCTTGCTGGTGGGCATCCTGATGGTGCTGGTGTGCGCCTTCGGCACCATTCGCCAACGCCTGGCCGATGGCACTAAAAGCGCGGTCGGCGGTGCCCTGCTGGCGGCCATGAACACCGCCTCGGAATACGGTTTTGGCGCGGTGATCGCATCGCTGCCGGGCTTTTTGGTGCTGGCCGACGCCCTGCGCGGGATCCCCAACCCGCTGGTCAACGAAGCCATCACCGTGACCCTGCTGGCCGGCATCACCGGCTCTGCGTCGGGTGGCATGAGCATCGCCCTGGCGGCCATGAGCGACAGCTTCATCGCCGCCGCCAACGCCGCCAATATCCCGCTGGAAGTGCTGCACCGGGTGGCTGCCATGGCCAGCGGCGGCATGGACACCCTGCCGCACAACGGCGCGGTGATCACCCTGCTGGCGGTGACCGGGCTGACCCACCGCGAAGCGTACAAGGACATTTTCGGTATTACCCTGATCAAGACCCTGGCCGTGTTCGTGGTCATCGCCACGTTCTACGCCACCGGCATCGTCTAAGGAGAACTGCATGACGCTCAAAGGCAAGACCGCACTGGTCACCGGCTCCACCAGCGGTATCGGGCTGGGCATCGCCCAGGTACTGGCAGAGGCCGGCGCGAATATCCTGCTCAACGGCTTTGGCGACCCGGCAGCGGCCATCGCCCAAATCAGGCAGCACGGGGTGAAGGTTGCCCACCACCCGGCCGACCTGTCCGATGTGGCACAGATCGAGCAGATGTTCGCCTTCGCCGAGCGCGAGTTCGGTGCGCTCGACATCCTGGTCAACAACGCCGGCATCCAGCACGTGGCGCCGGTGGAGCAGTTCCCGGTCGAGGCCTGGGACAAGATCATCGCGCTGAACCTGTCGGCGGTGTTCCATGGCAGCCGCCTGGTGCTGCCGGGCATGCGCGCGCGGGGTTGGGGGCGGATCATCAACATTGCCTCGGTGCACGGCCTGGTGGGTTCCACCGGCAAGGCCGCCTATGTGGCCGCCAAGCACGGCGTGGTCGGGCTGACCAAGGTGATCGGCCTGGAAACCGCCACCAGCAACGTCACCTGCAATGCCATCTGCCCCGGCTGGGTGCTGACCCCGCTGGTACAGAAACAGATCGACGAGCGTGCCGCCAATGGCGGCGATCCACAGCAGGCGCAGCACGATCTGTTGGCCGAGAAACAGCCTTCGCTGGCCTTCGTCACACCCCGTCACCTTGGTGAGCTGGTATTGTTCCTGTGCAGCGAGGCCGGCAGCCAGGTTCGCGGCGCCGCCTGGAACGTCGATGGCGGCTGGCTCGCCCAGTGAGGGCGGGCGTTGAGCCTGGCACGGTCTTGCATTCGTTTATCTGCAAGGAGGCCTTATGCGCCAAGCTCGACTCACCGCGTTACTGTCCCTGACCCTGGCTGCCGCCGCCCCGGCGATGGCAGCCAGCCTGAAGGACGTCGCGCCCTACCCCGAGGCGGAAAAAGGCTTTACCCGGCAGGTGATCCACCTGCCGGCCCAGGCCGATGAATCGGCCTACCAGCTGGAAATCCTCGCCGGCAAAACGCTGAAGGTGGACTGCAACCGCCAGCGCCTTGGCGGCAAGCTCGAAGAGCACACCCTGCAAGGCTGGGGCTACAACTACTACCGCCTGGACAAGGTCAGCGGCCCGGCCAGCACCTTGATGGCCTGCCCGGACAACAAAAAAACCGACGCCTTCGTACCCGTTGTCGGTGAAGGCTTCATGCTGCGCTACAACAGCAAGCTACCGGTGGTGGTCTACGTGCCCAAGGGTGTCGAAGTGCGCTACCGGGTATGGTCGGCCTCGCCGGACGTACAAACGGCTAAAGTGGAGTAACCGCCAGCGTCGGCAAGCCCGCTTTCGCGGCGGGCTTGCCCCACGACAAAGCCATCACTGCAGCGAGGGTTGCGGCATGAACGACATACTCTGGCGCCCCTCCACCTCGCAGATCGAAGCCAGCCGCATGGAGGCCTTTCGCCGCAGGGTCAACCTGCGTTTCAACCGCCAGCTCGACGACTATGCCGCCTTGCACCGCTGGAGCATCGAGCACCGCGCAGCGTTCTGGCAGACGCTCAGTGAATACTTCCACGTGCGCTGGCATACACCCGCAAGCCAGGTGCTGATCGAGGGCCCGCACCTGCGCGATGCCCGCTGGTTCGTCGGCGCTACCCTGAACTTCGCCGAACAACTGTTGCAACGCCGCGATGATCGCCCCGCCGTGGTCGCCGTGCGTGAGGACGGCAGCCGCCACAGCCTGACCCACAACCAGTTGGCCGCCCAGGTGGCCGGGATGCAATGGGCCTTGCGCCAGGCCGGCATCGTGTCGGGCGACCGCATTGGCGCGGTGATGCCCAATACCTGGGAAACCCTTGTAGCCATGCTCGCCGCCAGCAGCCTTGGGGCGGTGTGGTCCAGTTGCTCTCCGGAGTTCGGTACCCACGGCATCATCGACCGCTTCGGGCAGATTGCGCCGAAACTGCTGATTGCCTGCGCGGGCTATACCTACGCCGGCAAAACCGTGGACCAGGTCGACAAGATCAACCAGGTCGTCGCCCAACTGCCGCAACTTCAACACCTGCTGGTGGTGCCCTACACCCGGGCGCAGACCCGCAGCGAAGAGTTCAGCGGGCCCCAGGTCACCCTGTGGGATGATTTCTTCCAGCCCGGCGGCAGCCCCACCTTCGTCGCCCTGCCCTTCGATCACCCGCTGTACATCCTCTACTCCAGCGGCACCACCGGTGTGCCCAAGTGCATCGTCCACCGGGCCGGCGGCGTACTGCTGCAACACCTCAAGGAGCACGGCCTGCACAATGACCTGAAAGCCGACGACGTGCTGTTCTACTACACCACCTGTGGCTGGATGATGTGGAACTGGCTGGTCTCGGGCCTCGCGGTGGGCGCCACTCTGGTGCTGTATGACGGATCGCCCTTGCACCCGGGCCCGGAGCGGCTGCTCGACCTGATCGACAGTGAAGGCATCCACGCCTTCGGCACCAGCCCCAAGTACCTCGCAACCCTGGAGCAGGCCGGTGTCGAGCCGATGAAAAGCCACCGCCTCGATACCCTGAGGCTCCTGTTGTCCACCGGCTCGGCGCTGTCGCCGCACAGTTACGACTTCGTCTATGCCAAGTTCAAGGCCGATGTGTGCCTGGCCTCGATGTCCGGCGGCACCGACATCGTCTCCTGCTTCGTTCTCGGCAACCCGCTGCTGCCGGTACGCCGTGGCCTGATCGCCGGTCCCGGCCTGGGCATGGCGGTGCAGGTGTGGAATGCGCAGAGGCAGCCGGTGATCGACGAGAAAGGCGAGCTGGTGTGTACCCAGGCATTCCCGTCGATGCCCCTGGGGTTCTGGGGTGACGACGATGGCAGCCGCTACCACGACGCCTACTTCAGCCAGTTCGACGGGGCCTGGTGCCAGGGCGATTACGCCGAGCAGCGCGCCGGCGGCGGCCTGGTGATCCACGGCCGCTCGGATGCGGTGCTCAACCCCGGTGGCGTGCGCATTGGCACGGCCGAGATCTATCGGCAAGTGGACAAGGTCGAGCAGGTGCTGGAATGCGTGGCCATCGGCCAGGACTGGCACAACGATGTGCGCGTGGTGCTGTTCGTGCGCCTGCGCGATGGCCTGCAGCTGGACGACGCCTTGCGCCAGCACATCCGCGAGGTCATCCGCCGGTACACCAGCCCGCGCCACGTCCCGGCGGTGATCGCCCAGGTGAGCGACATCCCGCGTACCCTCAGCGGCAAGCTGGTGGAACTGGCGATCCGCAATGTGGTGCATGGGCTGCCTGTCAACAACACCGATGCCCTGGCCAACCCCGAGGCACTGGCGCAGTTCCGTGACCGCGCTGAACTGCGCGATCAGGCATAATGGCGGCCTTTTTCGCCCCGAAGCACAGGTATCCCCATGAAAGCCCAAGCCCGCCATATCCTGGTTAAGACCGCTGACGAAGCCGAGAAGCTCAAGCAGCGCATCGCCAATGGCGAAGCCTTCGACGTGCTTGCGAAAAAATTCTCCACCTGCCCTTCCGGCAAGCGTGGCGGCGATCTGGGCGAAATACGCCCCGGGCAACTGGTCGGCGCCATCGACCAGGTGATCTTCAAGAAGCCCTTGCGGGTGGTGCACGGGCCGATCAAAAGCAAGTTCGGCTACCACCTGGTGCAGACGTTCTACCGCGACTGAGCCGATGGCGGCCCTTGGCCACCTGACAGTTTTGCCAGTTGCGTCCCTCCTCCTGAACGCAGTACATCGCGGGTAATCCCGCACATCGCGCTTGCGCCGTGCGGGCTCTGTGCACAACGGAGGCCCAGGCGATGCACATGCGGCTGTTGCTGGCACTGGCGCCCTTGCCCCTGTTGCTGCTTGCCCAGGCCCAGGCAGCCTGCAGCTTCAACCCTGGGCCAGGCAATGACAGCTATGTCTGCGACAGCGGCAGCGCCGCTTCGCTGCTCGACACCGGTGGCAACAACAGCCTGCTGCTACCCGCCGGCGGCAGCGGCACCATCAGCGGCAACGTGACCTTCGGTGCCGGCCAGGACGCCATCGACATGGCCTCGGGCGTAATCGGCGGCGACGTCAATCAGGGCGCCGGCATCGATACCTTCACCATGAGCGGCGGCATCATCGAGGGCGACCTCAATCAGGGCGATGGCCTGGACCGCTTCCAGATGACCGGCGGCTGGATCAAGGGCAGTTTCGACAGCGGTGACTTCGCCCAGATGGACGGCGGGCGTATCGGCAATGTCAACATGCGCCTGGACGAGAACACCTTCATCCTGCGCGCTGGCAGCATCGACCGGAATATCGTCACCGGCTTCGACAAGGACCATGTGGAGGTTTTCGGCGGCAGCGTGGGCGGCAATATCAGCGTCAGCGGGGGCGATGACCAGGTGCTGATCCACGGCGGCCAGATTGCGGGCAGCGTGCTGATGAGCACCGGCAACGACCGGTTCAGCTGGACCGGCGGGCGGATCGGCACGCGGGTGGACATGGGGCCTGGCAACGACACGGCGCAGCTCCAGGGACTGGCCAGTGACGCCCTGGTCATCCCGCTCGACGGCGGCAATGGCAGCGATACCTTGACCTTGCTCGCCAGCCAGGCCAAAGGTGGCGCCCGCTACCTCAACTGGGAGCGGATCGAGCTTGCCGACGGCAGCCGCCTCGAGCTCGACGACACGCTGCTGCTCGGGGATGCCGGCAGTGCCACCGGTACCCTGCAAATTGCTGCCGGCAGCACCCTGGCCTCGCGCCAAGGCACGGTCTCGGCCTTCGCCAGCAGCCAGCGCGTGGGGCTGAACAACGCCGGCACGATTGACTTGAGCACAGGCAACGACGGCGCAGGCCGGCTACTGGTGATCGGCGACTACAACGGCGACAACGGTGTACTGCGCCTGAACAGCGTGCTCGGCCAGGACGGCGCCGCCTCGGACCGGCTGGTGATCAGCCAGGGTGGCATCAGTGGCTCGACCGGGCTTTTGGTCAGCAACCTCGGTGGCACGGGCGCGGCCACCCAGGGCAATGGCATCCAGGTGATCGAGGCACGCGAAGGCGCCAGCGGCAATGCCAATGCCTTCATCCAGACCCAGACCCTGTCGGCCGGCGCCTACGACTATCGCCTGTTCAAGGGCGGCATCAGCGCCGGCAGCGAGAACAACTGGTACCTGCGCTCGACCCTGGTCGCGCCCCCCGCCCCGGCGCCTGGCGTGGAGCCGCTAAGCACGCCGCCGGTAGCCGCGCCCGCCCCTGGCCAGGCCGAGTTGCCCGCCCCGGTGGCCGGGCGGGTCATCCCCCTGTACCGCCCGGAAGTGGCGGTTTACGCAGCCGCACCGCGCGGCGCCGCGATCATCGTGCGCCAGGCCCTGGGCACCTTCCATCAGCGCCAGGGTGATCAGCGGTGGCTCGACGCCGCGGCCACGCCGCCTGCGAGCTGGGGCCAGGCCTACGGCAGCGCCCTTCGCCAGCAATGGAGCGGCACTGTGAGCCCGACCCTGGACGCTGACCTTTACGGCTTCAAGGTGGGCCAGGACCTCTATGCCCGGGCCACGGACGACGGCCACCGCCAGCACGCCGGCCTGTACCTGGGCCATGCTCGCCTGGACGGCGATGTCCGCGGTTTCGCCCTGGGCCGCGAAGACAGCCCGGTGGGCAACCTTGAACTGCAGGGCAACAGCCTGGGCGCCTACTTGACCTGGGTGGGGCCGGCCCAGGGCTATGTGGACGTGGTGCTGCAGTACACCCACTTCGATGGCCGTGCCCGCTCCGACCGTGGCGACAGTCTCGACCTCGATGGCCACGCCTGGGCCGCCTCACTAGAAGGCGGCTACCCCTTGGCGCTGACCGCGCAGTGGACCCTGGAGCCCCAAGCTCAGCTGATCGCCCAGCGGGTGAGCCTGGACAGCGCCCGCGACCGGGCGTCGCGGGTCAGCCATGACGCCCAGGTGGAATGGCTCGGGCGCCTTGGCTTGCGCCTGGAGGGGATGTTTCCTGCCACCGAGAAGGTGCTGCTGCAGCCCTTTGCCCAGGTCAGCCTGTGGCATGCCGACGGCGGCGCCGACACCTTGACCTTCAACGGCGTGGACCGCATAGACACCGACTACCGCTACACCGCGCTACAACTCGAAGGCGGGCTGGCGGCACGCCTGGGTTCGGCGCTGAGCCTGCATGCAGGCCTGCAATACAGCACCAACCTGGACAGCCGCCAGCAGCAGGCCAGCGGTGTGAACCTGGGCCTGCGCTGGCAGTTCTAACGCCGCGCCGCCAGCAACCCAAGCCCCGCGCAACCCAGCAGCGAAGCACTGACCCGGTTGAACACGCGCCGTGGCCCTGGGCGTTCGAACCAGCGCTGCAGGTAAGCGCCGAGCCCGGCATAGATGGCGATGGCCGCCCACTCAAGCAGCAGGAACAGCACACCCAGCTGCAGGAACTGCTCGCTGACCGGCATGTTGCCGCCCACCGTCACGAACTGCGGCAGGAAGGCGGTGAAGATAAGAATCGCCTTAGGATTGCCGGCAGCCACCCAAAACTCCTGGCGCGCCAGCTTCCAGGTGCCATGCGGCTGCTCGCCCGCCACCCGCGCCTCGCCCACCGGCGCGCGCCAAAGCTGCCAGGCGATATAGAACAGGTAACCGGCGCCGAGCACCTTGATCGCCAGGAACAGGTATTCACTGGTATGCAGCACCACCGCCAGGCCCATGGCCGCCAGCGCGATCATGCCGCTGAACGCCAGCAGCCGGCCGGCCCCGGCCACGCAGGCAATGCGCAGGCCATAGCGGCTGGCATTGTGCAGAGACAACAGGTTGTTGGGCCCCGGCGCCATGTTCAGGGCGAAACAGGCGGGGATAAACAGCAGCAGGCTCGACAGGTCCATTCTTGTTCTCCTTCAAGGACCGCAGCAGGGTCGCGCCCGGCCTGCCCGCACGTCAAGCACAGTGATACGGCGAATGGCCGGAACAGTCAGCAGTGAGTAGACTGCCTGCTCCCACACAATGAACTTGCACGCCCGCTCCTACAGAAAAGCTGCGCAAGACAGTTGCTTCCATGTGACAACCAGGTGGCCTGCCATGCCCTTCCCCCGCAGTGAAATCTGGCATGACCCGGCGCTGCCCTTCGTCGAAAGCCGTCGCGCCTGCCATAGCCGCGCCTGTTACAAAGCACACAGCCACCCGAGCTTCTCCATCGGCGCGGTGGATGTCGGCTACAGCCACTTCACCGGCGCCGGCCAAGGTGTGGTGCGGCTGACGCCCGGCACTCTGGTGCTGGTGCCGGCGCAACGGGTGCATGCCTGCAACCCCGAACCCGGCAAGGCCTGGAGCTACCAGATGCTGCACCTGGACGCCGACTGGCTGCGCTGCCTGCGCCTGGAGTCCGGTGTGGCGGCAGGTGAGCCGCTGGCGCCGGCGCGCATCACCCGCTCGCCAGCGCTGTACCGGCAGTTCTGCGCGTTGAACGACCTGCTGTTCTCGAAGGTTTCGCCACTGGAGAAGGAAGCGGCGCTGGTGGCATTCATCGGTGACCATGACTTCAGCACCCTGCCCACCTTGCCACCGGCTCCGGCGCTGGCCCCTTCGAAGCTGGGTGAGCTGGTCGCCTGCCTCGACGAGCAGGGTTTGGCCGAACTCAGCCTCGACCGCCTGGCCCGGCAGGCCGGGCTGGGTCGCTATCAACTGATCCGCGCGTTCGCCGCGGCCACCGGGATGACCCCGCACAGCTACCTGCTCAATGCCCGGGTCAACCAGGCGCGGTTGCTGCTGCGCCAGGGCTGTGCGCTGGCGGAGGTCGCCTATCGGCTGGGGTTCGCCGACCAGAGCCACTTCCAGCGGGTGTTCAAGGCCCACGCCGGGGTGACGCCCGGGGCCTACCGCGGCGGCTTGCAATAATCTTCAATACGCCCGGCCGGCACCTGCACAGACTGTGGTTTTCCCACACGGAAACCCGCTTGATGGAACAGTTCCTGCTCGTCGCCACCGCCCATTTTCTTGCCCTGCTCTCGCCTGGCCCGGACTTTTTCCTGGTGGCCCGCACCTCGGCCAACGCAGGTTGGCGGGTAGCCAGTGGCGCCTGCCTGGGCGTCGCCCTGGCCAACGGCGTGTTCATCGGCGCAGCGTTCGCCGGGGTGGCGGTGCTGCACGCGGGCAGCGCGATGTTCGTGGCCCTGCAACTGGCCGGTTGCGCCTACCTGCTGTACATAGGTGTTTTGTTCTTGCGCCATGCCGGGCACAGCAGTTTGACACCTGCCGCAACCACCACCGGGCAGGCGGCCAGGGGTTGGCTGGGCAGTTTGGGCATGGGCTTCGCCTCAGGCATCCTCAACCCGAAGAACGCGCTGTTCTACGCCAGCCTGGCGAGCATGATCGGCAGCAGCAGCGTCGTGCTGAAAGGGCTGTACGCCGGCTGGATGTTCACTGCGGTGCTGGCCTGGGACCTGCTGGTGGCGCTGGCTATTGGCAATCGTCGGGTACTGCGCCGCTTTGCCCAAGCCCTGCCCTGGCTGGAGCGGGCCTCTGGGGTGATGCTGATGGCCCTTGCCGTCGGTGTGCTGGTTCATCTGGCGTGGGGCTGACCACCTCAAGCGTGGCGAGGTCCAGCAAGCTGAAGCAGCCACTGCTCCAACCGCCGGTATCCAGGTGCCAGACATTGCCCAGCACCTTGACCTTGAGCACCGGCGTATGCCCGACCAGCAGCGCGCGCAGCCCTTCGACCCTGGCGTCGTCGCCTTCCTTCAGGCGCCGCCGTGACCATTGGCACACTTCACGTATGCGCGGATCGTCGTCATCCAACAGGCTCGCGCGTAAATCTTCCCAGTGCGCGAAGGGGCTGTCGGCGTGCAGCAGGCCGATCGGTCCGTCATGGCTCTGCACTTCCAGGGCGATAGGCATTTCAAGGAAGGCATCGACAAAAGGCCGCTGCTGATCCTCTGGCAAGTCGAGGAACCAGCCACCGCCCGCCGCGCGGTACATGTCCAGGTCAAGCCGGCCACCGCGCAGGTGATTGATCGCCAGGCTTTCGTGGTTGCCCTGCACCGCGTGGAACCAGGGCTGGCTCAGCCAGTCGAGTGCCTGCGCACTGTGCGGCCCGCGGTCGACCAGGTCGCCGACACTGAACAGGCGGTCGACCGCCGGGTTGAAGCCGACGCCATCCAGGCACTGTTGCAAGCGCTGGAAGTGCCCGTGGATATCACCCACGGCCAGGTCGCGCCCGCGGGTATTGACGGCTATCCGCCTGAAGCGGCTCATTGCATCGTTCCTCTGCTACGGCCTCGGCACCGGCGTAAAATGGTCAGGCAAGCTACCCACACCCGGAGGTGCATCATGCGTACCACCCTGGCCTGTGCCGTACTGATGGTGCTGGCATTTGACAGCATGGCACAGGGCTCCCCGACCGCCCAGGTCGAGGTGCGTTTCGATCACCCGGAAAACTTCCGCGATGCAAGCCTCGACAGCCAAGGTTATGAGCGTGGCGCCGACCCGCAGGTGATCAAGGCGTTGACCGAACATTTGCGCAAGCTCGGCCAGCGTTACCTGCAACCTGGCCAGCAACTGGTGATCGACATCCGCGACATCGACCTGGCCGGGCGTTACGAGCCCTGGCACAGCCAGGCCTACGATGTGCGCTTCATGCGGGAAATCACCTGGCCGAGCATCGACCTCAGCTACACCCTGAGCCAGCCCGGCCAGCCCGCACGCCAGGCGGCGGAGCACCTCAGCGACAAGATGTACCTGAGCCGCCCGGGGCGCCAAGGCAGCAGCGACCGCCTGTTTGCCGAGAAGGCCATGCTCAGCGACTGGTTCCGCCAACGCTTTGCCCCGCCGCCGCACGCCTGAGCCTCAGCCGCGCAGGCGGCGCAGGGCGATCGGTGCAATCAGCCGGTGAAACGGCGCCACCGGCAACATGTACAGCCGGCCCAGCAGGTTGTGGGTGCGCACTACGGTGCTCACCAGCACCTGGCACTGACCGTCGGCGGCCGGGCGGCGGCTCAGCGCAATGTACACATCCAGGTGGCGGTCGCGGTCAACCAGCAGCACTTCGTCCTCGGTATTGGCCAGCAAGGTGAAGATGCCCACGCGCTCGCCGGGCTGGTAGCTGGCGGCTGGGCGTGTGGGGTCGATGGCCGTGAGCCGGCCCAGGTCCTTGAGGCCGACCAGCGCCACCAGGCGGTTGCGCAGCACCATCAGCGCATCGATCCAGCCGGGCATGCCGGCCATCAGCCGCAGGAACAGCGCCATGGCTGGTTGTGCCGGTTGCGCCAGGCTGATCGCCCGGCAATGGCGGAACCCAGCCTGGGCGGCGTGGGCGCTGATCAACGAGTCACTTGGAATGGTCGCGGTGTAAGTCATCAGAGTCTTCCGTCCTTGGAATCAGCACCTTCGTGCTGGCGAAGGCGATCTGCCCGATAGTATCCTGCGCGCCCGAACCGACGCCAAGGATGGATGCATTCGTGAACACCTACGCCACGCCCGAAATACCCGCGGCATGAAATACCTGTTACTGACGCTGGCCAGCTATGCCACCAGCTACTACCTGGTGGGGCTGCTGATCCAGGGCGGGCTGGCAAACATCGCCGAAGACCTGCGTCATCGCCCGGACGCACCGCCGCCAGGCCAGTACCTGCGCGAAGTCGAGCAGCATGCCCGGCGCGCCCACCGCCACTACACCCTGTTCAGCGGCAGCCTGTTGGCCCTGTTGCTGGCGTTGCTGTGTGCCTGGCTGAGTTGACGGCGGTTACTGGAAATCCAGCGCCAGGCTCTGGCGCCCTTCCAGTGCCAACAGGTACTGCTTGGCCGGCAAGCCCCCGGCGAAGCCAGTCAGGCTCCCCGAAGCGCCAATTACCCGATGGCACGGGGCGATGATCGAGATCGGGTTACGCCCGTTGGCCGCCCCCACCGCCCGCACTGCGTCGGGGTTGCCGATCTGCCGGGCGATATCGCTGTAACTGCGGGTCTCGCCGAAGGGGATGCTCAGCAACGCCGCCCACACCTGGCGCTGGAATTCGGTGCCGGCAAAATCCAGCGCCAGGTCGAAGGTGCGGCGGTTGCCTGCGAAGTATTCACCGAGCTGGCGGGCCGTTTCGCGCAACACCGGGTGCTGGTCGTCGCGCTGCAGTTCGCCCAGGCGCACCCGGTTGGCCCGTTCCTGCTCCCACAGCACTGCGGCCAGGCACGCACCACGGGCCACCAGCGTCAGCGTGCCGACGGGCGTGTGCATCAAGGTAAAGGCGCAGGGCATGGCAGGCTCCGGTCAGGTAACAGTCTGCGCACTCTACCCAGCGCACCGCTTGTGCGCATCCGCTTTCTTGCCATGCCCCTGGGCCAGCCCGGTCCTAGGTCCGCGCGCACATCTGGGCGGCATCGAGCAAACGCCCATGGTCATACCAGGCATCACGCTGGTAGGCGGAGTATTGATGCTGCCCGCCGGAGCCTGTGACCTTGACCAGGCCATCGGCCTTGCTCGGGTCGGTGCTCTCGACGAACAGCTCGAGGGCGTCCTGGTTCTGCACCGTATAGGTTTTCGCCGTGTCGGGCAGTTCGGATTTCACGCAGCGCAGGTAGTCCGGCGGGCTTTTCGCGGTCGAGCCAAAGGTATTGTCGTGACTGGCGCGCAGGTCAGGGTCATGGGCACAACCTGCCAGCAGCAACCCGGCGGCCAGCGCCACCAGCGGTTTCATCGAGCGCTTCATACAACCTCCGATCACCCCATCAGGAAACCCTGGACAGTGACGGACAGCAACCACCCTTTTTAATAGTCAGCTTACGATTGGAAAGGTTAGCCCCGCCCCTACCGGGCTGTTATGCCGGTTTGCTATGGGCGCCAGACGCTGCGTGCATGTCGCCGACGCGGCTAAACCCGCTGGTCGGGCATGGACCACACTGTGCGCAAACAGGCGCCTACTGGTGCTCGGGCCTTGTCACCCGACGTTGAACACGCCAATCGAGGTGTGCCGCCATGAAGCGCATCAACAAGCTCATCCAGCAGCGCCGTCATCAACTGCACGTGCACCTGCCGCCGAGTGGACTGGAAGCCACCCCTTTTACACCTGCGGTCAGCGTATGCGCGCGATGGTTGCCAAGCCTGGACACCGAAATTCAGCCGAGGACGCCGCCGCACACCGGCGTCATGACCTTGCGTACCGCGACTTTGGCCAGATCGTAGCTGGATGCCCCGGTACCTGGCCGCTACAGTGCGGGACGCTGGCAGCGGCCAGATCACTGACAAGGAGGTTACCTATGTTGTCGAAGCTTTTGGTGACGGTGGGTATCGTCTTCTACGCGGTCGTGGTGCCGATCCTTGAAATCAACGATACCCACGTGTTCAACCAGGCCTGGGCGCCACACGCCCGGCTGCACGAGACCTGGCAGCTGTTCACCAATACCGCGCTGGGTGCCTTCAGCGTGTGGCTGGTCTGGGGCAGGAACGATCTGCAGCTGGCGAGCCTGCTGACCCTGTTCGTCACGGGCGGTTTCCTGCTGGCCTATTGGTTGCGGGACGGCTACGGCGGGTCGATGGTGCTCAGCGACGGCTCCGAGAAGATGATCATGGGGGTCAATCTGGGCCTTGTCGCTTACACGCTGGCCATCCTGCTGGCGGGTATTGCAGTGGCCATTGATCGACGTGCTCGAGGGGGCCGCCAACAGGCGCCATGAATGGATGCAGGCCCTTGGCCCGAACTGCTGACCTGGGCGCGCTCCTCGGCGCTGAGGATGCTGTCTGCGACCTCTCTAGCCTGCTTTGCCACCGTCGCGCGGGTGGCCACGGCGCAGTTTTATTTTTCATATCAGTGCATCCAATCCGGCCGCTGGCGGGTATTGCTCAATGGGCGGCCTTTGACTGCCCAGCCAAATGACCTGTCAGGAGCCCTGCCCATGAACCTCAAATCCTCCGCCTGCCTGCTCGCCTGCGGCCTCGCCTTGGCGCTGCAGCCCGCAAACGCCCAGTCCGCACTGCCAGACGCGGTTAAGGTCCCCGATGGCCATAGCGTCATGCTCGAGACCGTCGGCGTCGGCGAGATCACCTACGAGTGCCGTGACAAGGCCACCCCCCCCGGCCAGACCGAATGGACCTTCGTTGGCCCCAAGGCCATGCTCAATGACCGTGCCGGCAAACCGGTGGGCGACTACTTCGGCCCACCCGCCACCTGGCAGGCCAAGGATGGCTCGAAAGTCACCGGCACCCAGCTGGCAGTGGCGCCGGCGGATAAGGGCGCCCTGCCCTATCAACTGGTCAAGGCCAACCCGGCCGAAGGCAAAGGCGCCATGCAGGGAGTCAGCTATATCCAGCGCCTGGCCACCCGCGGTGGCGTGGCGCCGGCAAGCGGCTGCACGGCACAGAACAAAGGTGCCAGGCAAGTCGTCCAGTACCAGGCCGACTATGTGTTCTGGACCGCCAAGTAAAGCGCACTTGAGCAGACACCTCGCAATCGTTCATCTACGCTCGTTGGCAAGCCCCCGGCTGGATAGCCGGGGTACCTTGCATGACACAAGGAAGCCGCACACGTTGAACTCGCCTGTCGCCCCCTTCGACTTCCACCGCTGCCTGGAGGCCTGTGCACAGGGCGACCGCCGCGCCCTGCAGGCGCTCTACGATTGCGAAGGCGCACGCCTGCTGGGCGTTGCCCGGCGCATCGCGCGTGACGACGCCAGCGCCGAAGACATCGTCCACGATGCGATGATTCGCATCTGGACTCGCGCCGCCAGCTTCGACCCGGCGCGCGGCTCGGCTCGGGGCTGGATCTACAGCATCACCCGCCACCTGGCACTGAATTCGATCCGCGATACCCGCCGAGAAACCGTGCTGGACGAAGCCGATATCGATGCGGCGCCTGCATCGTATGGGGGCCTTGATGACATTGACCTCTGGTCAGGCTCGGCGAAAATCTACCATTGCCTCGAACAACTGCAGCCCGCACCGCAGCGCTGCATCCTGCACGCCTATGTGGACGGCTGCAGCCATGCCGAAATCGCCGGGCTGTTGGGTGCGCCATTGGGTACCGTCAAGGCCTGGATCAAGCGCAGCCTCAAGGCGTTGCGGGAGTGCCTGGAATGAAGCCGGATACTGCCGAAGAATTGGACACTCTTGCTGGCGAGTTCGTACTAGGGACCTTGTCGCCGGCGCAACACGCCACAATGACCGAGCGTTTGAGCCGCGATCCGTCCTTGCGCGCCGCCGTGGATGCCTGGGAGGCACGCTTGCTGGAGCTGACCGCGCTGGCTGAGCCACAACCGCCGAGTGCCCGCCTGTGGGGGCGTATCCAGCGCAGCCTGAACGAACTGGCCCCCCCTTCCACCCAACAGCGTGCCCGCGGTTGGCAACGCCTCGGCCTGTGGCAGGGGTTTAGTGCCGTGGGGCTTGCTGCAAGCGTGCTGCTGGCGTTTGCCTTGTTGACGAGACCTGCGCCCAGCACTCAATTCGTGGTGGTGCTGGTGGCGCCGAGCAGCCAGGCCGCCGGCTGGGTGGTGCAGGCCAGTGACAGCCGCATGATCGAGCTGATCCCGCTGGGCCAGGATGCGGTCCCCGAAGGCATGGCCCTGCAGTTCTGGACCAAGGGCGAGCAGTGGCGCGCACCGGTTTCGCTGGGCCTGGTCAAACCCGGTGAACCCTATCGTGTCCCGCTGCAGAGCCTGCCACCGCTGGAGGCCAACCAGTTGTTCGAGCTGACCCTGGAAAAAGCCGGCGGCTCGCCTACCGGGTTACCGACGGGGCCGGTCAAGTTCATTGGCCGCGCGGTGAAAGTGATATGACTGCGTAGCAAATGCATGTGCTTGCAGCTGCAAAGCCAGAGATGAAGCAGTTGACGGAGGAAGGAGCAATTCTCGCGATGCAAGGGCAACTCCGTCTTCGCACTTGAAGCTCGATATCCTCACCTGGGTCGCTGCCAGCAGATGGCGGTAGGGTTATCACGGTTCCAAAAGCCAAATCGTATGCGCGGCATACCTACCCCCGCCCGCCAGCAACGAACGTTTTTGCCCGGAGCACTCCCCAGACCAATGCCCCAATCATTGATTCATTGGGTCTGGAGCTATAGCTCTCTTCAACAATTCGGTCCCCGGTTTTGGAGTACACCCCGATAAAGAGCTGTGTTTTGCCTGTCCGCGAAAGTCGGGTTTGCACGTCGATACTCCTGCCGTCATCAAGGGTTTCCTCGTGATGACGAAGGTGAAGCGCTGGGTCTACCCAGGCCCGGAATTTCTCGCCGCGAAATCTCATATTTACCTCCTCTAATGACTCCAGTAGGCGCGCTAAAGAGAGAGATAGATATCCATTTCACTTAAATGCGACCGGTGGAAAATGTTCGGCGCTACTCCTTGCTGATAGAAATCAGCGGGACAGTGCCAGTAGAAAACCGAGCCCGATCACTGGGACGGAGATTGAAATAGCAAGAAGCCCAGCGCAGGGCTGAGCTTCGAGTTAGCAATCACCATGAACTGAGCCACTGCAATATTCCTTATTTCCTTATCTCGGCTGTGGAAAGCGAGGAAACAGAGATTGCCCCGGAAAATACAGGCACTCAACACCTACACAGGGCGCCCCGCCCCATCCGTTCGGGCAAATAGTTCACAGGGCGCTCTGCGGTGGTGATGACGGCGTTTGATTAGTACCGGCGATACTCGTGGCCACCACGATCCTCATCGTAGTAATGCCGGTGATGCCTTCCATCGTGCCAATACGGCCAGCATCCGCTCAATAGCACCACCGCTGACAGTATTGAGACCCAAGCAGCTTTTTGTTTCATTTGAATGTCTCCGGCCAGGCGAAGCCAGGCCTTGCATAGTTTTGACCTCCGAAAAATTGCAGGTTCAAACATTGCCGCTCCACTCATCCCCTCACACGCGACCAACCTGGAGGACGCCGTGGGCCCCTATCGCCAAGCCCTGACACCAACCTGCCGCGACCGGCGGCGTGGAGACCAACAGGAATTCAAAAAGGAAGAAGCCAGGCGATGAACACGCCGGGCAGGAACAAGCCGTTGCCCAGGAAATGGACAAGGTAACGGAGGAAAGGAAGGCTGAACTGCTGGGGATCACGCTACGAGCGCTCCAGACACGACGCCAGCGCATCATTGCCGACCGCCAACCAGCAGACCGGACGAAGACGAAATATCACCGAGTGGTGTTACTGAATGATCGAGCGCTCAATGCCATACGACAGGCGCAGCGCCTGGCCGACTTGAGGAGGATGGCTTCAAAGCCGGCCTACCCTACAAGCCCATTTGTGTTTCAGCCGAGCAAAGGTGGGCTGTGGATCAACGAACCAAGTGTTACAATCCGCCACTTCAAATCAGCGCTCAAGGCGCTGGACATCCGTGAACGCCGGCAGTACGACACCCGCCACACCTACGCAACCATGTGCCTGATGGCTGGGATGAACCGAAGCGTTCATCGCGAACCAGCTCGGCCATAGCGTCGAGATGTTGCTCTCTACCTACGCGAAATGGTTCAGCTCCTCCTCGGACTGGAGGGAGCTGGAGAAGCTGCCGCCCCGAGTCGAATTGGCCCAAGATTGGCCCAAAACTGACGAGAGGGCCTAAATACACCTCTGGAACCCCCGCAGGACAAGCACTTGATTTCTACCGCTAACATCACCATGCAATTCGGCGCCAAGCCGCTGTTCGAAAACGTCTCGGTCAAATTCAACAACGGCAACCGCTACGGCCTGATCGGCGCCAACGGCTGCGGCAAGTCGACCTTCATGAAGATCCTCGGCGGTGACCTGGATCCGTCCGGCGGCCAGGTGATGCTCGAGCCGAACACCCGCCTGGGTAAACTGCGCCAGGACCAGTTCGCCTACGAAGAATTCACCGTGATCGACACCGTGATCATGGGCCACGAGCAGCTGTGGAAGGTCAAGGCCGAGCGCGATCGCATCTACTCGCTGGCAGAAATGACCGAAGAGGACGGCATGGCCGTCGCCGAGCTGGAAACCGAATTCGCCGAGATGGACGGCTACACCGCCGAATCCCGCGCAGGCGAGCTGCTGCTGGGCCTGGGTATCCCGCTGGAACAGCACTTCGGCCCGATGAGCGAAGTGGCGCCGGGCTGGAAGCTGCGCGTGCTGCTGGCCCAGGCGCTGTTCTCGGACCCGGACGTACTGCTGCTGGACGAACCGACCAACCACCTGGACATCAACACCATCCGCTGGCTGGAAACGATCCTCACGGCGCGTAACAGCACCATGATCATCATTTCCCACGACCGTCACTTCCTCAACAGCGTCTGCACCCACATGGCCGACCTGGACTACGGTGAGCTGCGCCTGTTCCCGGGCAACTACGACGAGTACATGACTGCCGCCACTCAGTCGCGCGAGCAGCTGCTGTCGGACAACGCCAAGAAGAAAGCCCAGATCGCCGAACTGCAGAGCTTCGTCAGCCGCTTCTCGGCCAACGCCTCGAAAGCCAAGCAGGCCACCTCGCGGGCCAAGCAGATCGACAAGATCCAGCTGGCCGAGGTCAAGCCGTCGAGCCGCGTGAGCCCGTTCATCCGCTTCGATCAAACGAAGAAACTGCACCGCCAGGCGGTGATCGTCGAGAAAATGGCCAAGGCCTTCGACGACAAGGTGCTGTTCAAAGACTTCAGCTTCACCATCGAAGCCGGCGAGCGCGTGGCGATCATCGGCCCCAACGGTATCGGCAAGACCACCCTGCTGCGCACCCTGGTCGGTGAGTTGACCCCGGACAAGGGCGAAGTGAAGTGGACCGACAGCGCCGAAGTGGGCTACTACGCCCAGGACCACGCCCACGACTTCGAAGAGGACGTGAGCCTGTTCGACTGGATGGGCCAGTGGACCAGCGGTGAACAGGTGATCCGCGGCACCCTCGGCCGCATGCTGTTCTCCAACGACGAGATCCTCAAGTCGGTGAAGGTGATTTCCGGTGGTGAACAGGGCCGCATGCTGTTCGGCAAGCTGATCCTGCAAAAGCCCAACGTGCTGGTGATGGACGAGCCGACCAACCACCTGGACATGGAATCGATCGAGGCGCTGAACCTGGCGCTGGAAAACTACCCGGGCACCCTGCTGTTCGTCAGCCACGACCGTGAGTTCGTGTCGTCGCTGGCCACCCGTATCATCGAGCTGACGCCCGAAGGTACCGTGGACTTCAGCGGCACCTACGACGACTACCTGCGTAGCCAGGGAGTGGTGGTCTGAGCTGAACACCGTCAGCTGAATCATCGCGGGGCAAGTCGCAGCGGCGCACCGCCGCTCCCACGTTGGTAGCACGTGGGAGCGGCGGTGCGCCGCTGCGACTTGCCCCGCGATGTTCCTGTGCGCATCGCTCAACGAATAATTCGTTAGCCTGCTTTCTTTTCCCCCGCACAACGGCCATGATGCCGGTACGCCCAACCGCCTACCCGCGAACGTGCCCATGACCGCGCAACAGCCCGCCCCCGGCGACACCTCAAGCATCACCCTGCAAATCCTCGCCATCGTCTTCTATACCTTCATCGCCTTCCTCTGCATCGGCCTGCCGATCGCGGTGCTGCCCAGCCATGTCCACGACCAACTTGGCTACGGCGCAGTGGTCGCCGGCCTGACCATCGGCCTGCAATACCTCGCCACCCTGCTCAGCCGGCCCTTTGCCGGGCGGGTCGCCGACACCCTGGGCGGCAAGCGGGCGATTCGCTTCGGGTTGTATGGCATTGCCGGCTGCGGCGTGCTCACCCTGCTCTCGGCCTGGACCCTCTCCCTGCCCTCGCTGAGCCTGCTGTTGTTGCTCGGCGGGCGCCTGCTGCTGGGCATCGCCCAAGGCTTGATCGGGGTGGCGACCTTGAGCTGGGGGATTGGCCAGGTGGGGCCGGAGCATACCGCGCGGGTGATCTCGTGGAACGGCATCGCCTCCTACGGCGCCATCGCCATCGGTGCGCCGGTCGGTGTGCTGCTGGTGGATATGCAGGGGTTCTGGATATTGGGGCCGGCGCTGCTGGTGCTGGCACTGAGCGCGTTGCTGGCGCTGCGCAAGCGCCCGGACGTGGTGGTGGTGCGCGGCGAGCGCCTGCCCTTCTGGTCGGCGTTCGGCCGTGTGGCGCCCTGCGGCCTGGGCTTGACCCTGGCGTCGATCGGCTACGGCACCCTGACCACCTTCGTCACCCTTTATTACCTGGAGCGCGGCTGGACGGGTGCTGCGTTGTGCCTGAGCGCGTTCGGCCTGTGCTTCATCGTTTCGCGGCTGCTGTTCGTCAACGCGGTCAACCGCTTCGGTGGCTACAACGTGGCGATTGCCTGCATGGCCACCGAGGTGCTGGGGCTGGCCTTGCTGTGGCAGGCGCCGTCGCCGCTGTGGGCGATGGTCGGCGCAGGGCTGACCGGCTTCGGCCTGTCGCTGGTGTACCCGGCGCTGGGCGTCGAGGCGATCAGGCAGGTGCCCAGCAGCAGCCGAGGTGCCGGGCTGGGTGCCTATGCGGTGTTCTTCGACCTGGCGCTGGCCATTGCCGGCCCGCTGATGGGCGCGGTGGCGATACAACTGGGCTACGCCTCGATCTTCGCCGTCGCCGCCCTGCTCGCCTTGTCAGGGGTTGGCCTGACCCTGCTGCTGGCCCGACGCGCCCAGCGCGGCTGATCGCTCTGCAGGCTCGGGCGCCCCCAGTGCCTGGCTGAAGAAGGCCGTGGTTTCGCTGCGCAGCGAGCGGTGGATATGCCGGCGGTCGACACCGTCGGCATCCTTGCACAGCACCGGCATGCGCAGGTGTTGCTCGTCGTCGCACGGCGCCATGAATACGAAATGCCCGGCCCCGGCCAGCAACCGGTAGTCCGGTGTCAGCGGCAGCTTGCGCGCCAGGGCATCGGCATTGTGCTCCAGGGCCAGCAACTGGTCTGAGTCGCCGCTGTAGATCAGCGCCGGCACATGCACCCCGGCCAGGGCGTGGCGGCCGAACATCAGGCTCAGGGGCGCCATCAGCATCACCGCGCCTACCCGCGCATCGGCCCGTGGCTCCAGTTCGCTGTGGTCGGCAATCAGCACACCATGGGTCTTGCAGGCGTCGGCGTCGTTGGGGCGTTGCTGGCAATAACGGCGCAGGCGATCAAGGTCGGGTTGCGCGCCAGACAGGATCAACGCTGTCTCGCCGCCGGCCGAATAGCCGATCACCCCGACTTTGCCGTCATTCAGATAGGGGCCGACCAGTGCATCGGCGCGTGCGGCCGTAATCGCAGCGCTGACCTGCAGCGGCCGGCCATAGAGATTACTGAGCGTCCCGAGACGGCTACGATCGCGGCTGTTGTCGCCGGGGTGGATGACCGCCACCACCACGAAGCCTTGGCGTGCCAGGCCGTTGGCCAGGTCATGCAGGGCCATGGGGCTGCCGGTATTACCGTGGGAGATCACCAACAACGGGAAGCGCCCCATGGCCACAGGTGCGTCCTGGGCAACGCGGGTCTGATAGCCCTCGATACGCACAGGCCGCGCCTCGCCGTTGGAGGGGTAGAACACCAGCGCCTGCATGGGCCTGCGGTCCACTGGGTCGGCCAGGGTGAGCCGGTGCAGGCCGGCGACCCAGGTTGCCGCGTTGGCCTGGGCCAGCAGGCCAGCGAACAGGGCGATGGCCAACAGGGTACGAAACGGAGTCATGCAGGGGCGCTCCCGTGGCCGGGCAGACGTATTTCGTCAGCATAGAACCCGGCCAAGCACAGCTACATGAAAACTGAATGAAAAAAAGCCGATCGGCGCTCAAGGCGACGATCGGCTTTGTCGTGACTCGGCTGATCAGGCGGCAGCGAACAGCTCGCCGGCGATTTGCGCCTGGGCCGCATCGATGGCCTTGGCACGGTGCTCAGGGCCGTAGGCCAGGCCGTGGGCACGGACGGTCTCGACATCGGTGATGCCGATGAAGCCAAGGAAGACGTTGAGGAAATCTTCATGGCCAACACCGGTTGGCTGGCCCTGGTGCAGGCCGCCGGCGGTGGACACCAGGATCACCTTCTTGTCGCCGCACAGGCCTTCAGGGCCAGCTTCGGTGTAGCGGAAGGTCTTGCCAGCCACGGCGATGCGGTCGATCCAGGCTTTGAGCTGGGTCGGCACGCTGAAGTTGTACATCGGCGCACCGATCACCACCGCGTCGGCGGCAAGGAATTCTTCCAGGGTTTCGGCGCTCAGTTGGGCTTCGTGGGCCTGGGCGGCGTCACGCAGGTCCTGCGGGGTACCGGCAGCCACCAGGGTGGCGGCGGAGAAGTGGCTGATGGCGTCGGCAGCCAGGTCACGGTAGACCACTTCGATGCTCGGGTCGGCGGCTTTCCAGGCGTCGACCACTTCGCGGCTCAGCTGACGGGAGGCGGAATTGTCGCCCAGAATGCTCGAATCGATGTGCAACAGTTTCATGGGACTCTCCTGTGAATGAAGACCGCGGTGGTGGGCGATCACGATGGGGAGAATCCTATCGAACCAGCGAATGGCTGATAAGGCAGTAAAAATGCGTTAGTTTGTCCCACTGGTAGAACAGTGAGAATGTCCATGCAAGACCTCAACGACCTCTTCTATTTCGCCCAGGTGGTCGAAGCCGGCGGTTTCGCCGCCGCCGGTCGCCAGCTCGGCATCCCCAAGTCGCGCCTGTCACGGCGTATCGCCGAACTGGAAGAACGCCTGGGCACCCGCCTGCTGCAACGCACCACGCGGCAATTGAAGCTGACCGCTGTGGGTGAACGCTACCTGCACCATTGCCAGGCAATGCTGCTGGAGGCGGAGATGGCCGATGAAGTGGTGGCCAGCATGTCCAGCGAACCCCGTGGGCGGCTGCGGGTGTCCTGCCCGGTGGCCCTGGCCCATGCCTTCCTGCCCGAGGTGATCAGCCGTTTCCTGGCCCAGTACCCGCTGGTGCAGCTGGACATGGTGCTGCTCAACCGCCGGGTCGACCTGATTTCCGAAGGCATCGACGTGGCCTTGCGTGTGCGTGACCTGGGTGACGAAGACCCGGCCCTGGTCACCCGTCGCCTGCGCCAGGCGCAGATGCAATTGGTGGCCGCACCGGGTTTTGCCGACCATATCCGCGAGCCCGCCGAGCTTGCCAGCCTGCCAGTGCTGGGCGCCGCCGAGGCGGACCGGCTGGTGCACCTGCGCCTGCACGGGCCGGACGGCCGCCAGGAGGAGGTGGCCCTGGAGCCACGCCTGGCCATCGATGACTTCGTCGTGCGCAACGCCGCCGTGCGTGCCGGCATGGGCTTCACCGCGCTGCCGAGCATGTTCTGCGAGGAAGAGCTGGCACGTGGAGAACTGGTGCGTCTGCTGCCGGACTGGTCGCTGCCCGGCGGCTTCCTTCAGGCGGTGTATCCGCACCGACGCGGCCTGCTGCCGGCGGTGCGAGCGTGGATCGATCACCTGGCGATTTCGTTCGAGGCCTGTGGAGAGCGCTATGTCTGAGAAAAGGATGACAGAGGAACAGATCGCGCAGTTCTGCCTGGCATTGCCCGGCGCGCGCGAGGATTACAAGTGGGGCGGGATACGGGTGTTTTCGGTGGCCGGCAACAAGATGTTTGCCGTCGCCGACCTGGGCGGTGCCGGCTTGTCGTTCAAGGTGGCCGACGACCTGTTCCTGGGCTACTGCGACCGCCCGGGCATTCGCCCGGCGCCTTATCTGGCACGGGCGAAGTGGGTCAGCATGGTTGCGCCCTACCCCGTGGGCCGTGACGAGTTGTGCGACCTGCTGCGCCGCTCGCACCAGTTGGTGGTGCGGCGCTTGCCCAAGCGCACGCAGGTGGGGTTGTTGCTGGATTGATTCTGCAGCGCGGGGCAAGTCGCAGCGATGGCTACCTACAGCAACTGCCCCAGCCCGCGGCCACCCCGCAGCAGGTGATCGAACCAGAACACCTGGTGCAGCGCGACGATGCCCCAGAACACCAGCTGGTAGGACAGCTTGCGGGTCTTGTGCCGAAACAGCTGCTGGGCCAGCAGCGCCCCGGGCCAGCCACCGAGCAGCTCGCTGGCATGCAGCACTTTCTCCGGGGTGCGCCAGGCCTGGTTGCGCGCCTGCTGCTTGTCCTGCCAGTACAGCAGCAGGCTCACCAGGCTCACCAGCGGGTACAGTGCCAATGGCAGCCACGACTGCCCGCTCAAGCCCATCTGCAGGCCGCCCAATATCGGCAGCAAACAAAGCATGGCCAGAGCGAGCAGCTTCAGGCGTGGATTGCGTACGCCCTGGGCCTCGCCACGGGCAGCGGTTTGCGGGCGCGCCATCAGCCGTGCGCCGTCGACCAGTCGACCCAGCCGAACTCCCAGGTGGCCAGGATCAGCAGACCAAAGACGATGCGGTACCAGGCGAACGCGGCGTAGCTGTGATTGGCGATGAACTTGAGCAGCGCGCGCACCGCGATCATGGCGAAGATGAACGACACCACGAAGCCCAGGGCAAACACCGGCAGGTCGCCGGGCTGGAACAGCTCGCGGTACTTGTAGCCCGAATACACCGCCGCACCGACCATGGTCGGCATGGCCAGGAAGAACGAGAACTCGGTGGCCGCCTTGCGCGACAGGCCGAACAGCAGGCCGCCGATGATGGTCGAGCCGGAACGCGAGGTGCCTGGGATCATCGCCAGGCACTGGACGAAACCGATCTTAAGGGCATGGTGCCAGCTCATGTCATCGACATGGTCCACCTCGATGCGGTGCTGGCGACGTTCGGCCCAGAGCATGATCACCCCACCGACCACCAGGGCCGCAGCCACGGTAATGGGGTTGAACAGGTACTCGTGGATCAAGTCGGCGAACAGCACCCCCAGCACTACCGCCGGCATGAAGGCGATCAGCAGGTTGGCGGTGAAGCGCCGCGCCGGTGCTTGAGTGGGCAGGCCCAGCACCACGTCGAAGATCTTGCGCCGGAATTCCCAGACCACCGCAAGGATTGCGCCCAACTGGATGATGATGTTGAACGCCATGGCCCGCTCACCGCCAAAACCGATCAGGTCGGCGACAATGATCTGGTGCCCGGTGCTTGAAATCGGCAAGAACTCCGTCAGGCCCTCGACAACGCCCAAGATGATTGCCTGCAAGGCACTCCAAAAATCCATCATTCCCCCGATGCAGCACCGCTCCTGGCGGGCCGCTTGTAGTGATTTGCACGTAGTTGCCGCACGCGGCGCGGCTGTTTTACAGCGACAGCAGTGGCAACGCCAGCATAAATGCCCAGCGGCCTAAAGGTTTCATCTGGCACGGCCGAAATCCTAGCAGAGCCCTTGGTTCAAGGCTTGCGTTACCTGCAACACGGATCGCGCGCACTGCGCACTTAGCCGTTGGTCGTGTGGGGCCTGGCGGCAAAGCATGCTTGGATGCTTTCGATAAAAAGAACAAGACCGGAGTAACGCATCATGAAGACCCTGAGGTCGATGTCGATCAGCCGCCGCCTGTGGCTGATCCTGTTGGTGGCCGTGGCCATGCTGTTGGTGCTGGGGTTGCTGATGCTGCGCCAGATCCATGGCGACCTGTACCAGGCCAAGGCCGAGAAGACCCGCCATGTGGTGCAGACCGCCGCAGGGGTGCTGGCGCACTACCAGGGCCTGGAGGCCGCCGGCACACTCAGCCGCGAAGCCGCCCAGCAGCAGGCCCTGCAAGTGGTGCGCGGGCTGCGTTACGACCAGAGCGACTACTTCTGGATCAACGACCTGCAACCGAAGATGATCATGCACCCGGCCAACCCCAAGCTCGACGGCCAGGACCTCTCGGCCATCCGCGATCCCGACGGGTTTGCCGTGTTCAACGAAATGGTCAAGCTGGCCCGTGCCCAGGGCGCCGGCCCGGTCGACTACCGCTGGCCCAAGCCCGGCGCCAGCGAGCCGGTGGCCAAGACCTCCTATATACAACTGTTCGAGCCGTGGGGCTGGGTCATCGGCTCGGGCGTCTACATCGACGACGTGCAGGCCGAATTCGCCCGCCAGCTGCGCGACGCGTCCCTGGTTGGCCTGGGCATCGCCCTGTTGATGGCCCTGGTGGTAATGCTGATTGCCCGCAGCATCGCCCGCCCGCTGCAGGAGGCGGTGCAGGCCATGGGCAACATCGCCAGCGGCGAAAGCGACCTGACCCGGCGCCTGGACACCCACGGCCGCGACGAGATCACCCATCTGGGCGAGCACTTCAACCGTTTCAACGGCAAGCTGCAGGGCGTGATCGGCCAATTGCAGGGCGCCGCCCACGCCCTCGCCGAGTCGGCGGGGCATGTCGGCGACAACGCAGGTGCCGCCCAGGCGCGCAGCACCCAGCAGTCGCTGCAGATGGACCAGGTGGCCACGGCGATCAACGAAGTCAGCTACGCCGTGCACGACGTGGCCAAGCACGCCGAACAGGCTGCCAGCGAGATGCGCGACGCGCAGCAGCAGGTCGGCCATGGCCAGCAGGCGATCCACGGCAGCCTGCAGCAGATCGACCGGCTCTCGGCGACCATCGAGCAGGCGGTCCAGGTGATCCGCGAGCTGGCCAGCCACAGCACCAAGATCGGCGGCGTGCTGGAAGTGATCCGCGCCATCGCCGAGCAGACCAACCTGCTTGCCCTCAACGCCGCCATCGAGGCCGCCCGTGCCGGCGAGCAGGGCCGTGGTTTCGCCGTGGTCGCCGACGAAGTGCGCCTGCTGGCCCAACGCACCGCCCAGTCGACCGCCGAAATCCAGACCATGATCGAGCACCTGCAGGGGCAGTCCGAGGCCGCGGTCAGGGCCATCGACACCAGCAGCGAGGCCTCGCGCCAGACCGTCGACCAGGCCCGCGAGGCGGGCACCAGCCTGGATGCCATCAGCCAGGCACTGAACAACCTGGGCGCACTCAACGCCTCGATCGCCAGCGCCACCCTGCAGCAGTCCCATGTGGTGGAAGAGATCAACCGCAACGTCACCGAAACCGCCGGGCTGTCCCAGCAGACCGCCGAGGCGGCACGCCAGTCCAGCGATTCCGGCGTCGCACTGGCACGCCTGAGCAGCGATCTGGAACAACTGCTGCGCCAGTTCAGAGTCTGAACACGCCAGGGCCTCCCTACCCGGGGAGGCCCTCCCGCCCACGCTAGGCTTTGTAGGAAAAGTGCCTGCGCGACGACCATGCTGCGTTGAAAACAGGCTCAGAATGCTCATTGACTACAGTCAAGTCGAGCGCGACCCCGGCCGTTCCTCGCCTGTTTTCGCCTTGCCTGATCGCCGCTCGGCGACTTTTCATACGAACCCTAGGCTCTGTACGAAATCCCGAGAAACTGAATCGACGCCCCTCAGAAGCTGAAATTCTGTAGGGTTCCCGGCCATCTACGCAAAGGAATTCTGTGATGGCAAAGCGTTACGAACTCTCGGACGAGGCCTGAGATGCTGTCTCCGATCTCTTCATCGAAACTCAAAGCCGAGGGCGGCCACGCCTGAACGACCGCCTGATGCTCGATGGCGTGCTCTGGGTGCTCTGCTCGGGCGCTGCGTGGCGAGATATGCCGGACCGCTTCGGCCCATGGTCAACGGTGTATCAACTGTTTCGCGGCTGGCGAAATCAGGGGACATTCGATCAGATGCTCAAACGCTTACACCTGAGATTGAATGAGCAAGGCTTGATCGATCTGCAAACTTGGATGATCGACTCAACCGCGGTACGTGCAACCCGAGCCTCATCCGGCGCTCGGAAAAAGGGGGGCCTGACGAGCCTGCCGATCACGCTCTAGGCCGCAACTGCTGGACGAAGTCAGCATTCCATCGAGCCAACGTGGCCGCCCGCGCAAGCGCTGCAAGTGGCTGCTCGCCGACAAGGGCTACGACGCTGAAGCGCTGCGCCGCTACTGCGACCAGTACCGAATGCAACCCGTGATCCCATTGCGCTCAATGAAACGCAAACCCAAGCCTGGCTTACCCAGACTGTTTGACCGGCCCAAGTACCGACAGCGCAACATTATCGCGCGCATGTTTGGTTGGCTGAAAGAGAACCGCCGCATCGTGACACGCTTCGACAAGCTCGCGAAAAGCTATGCCGCAATGGTCTCACTGGCTTGTTCCATGCGGTGTTTGCGACATCTCTTTTCGTACAGAGCCTAGGCTCTGTACGAAAAATTTTGTGGGAGCGGGCTTGCCTGCGATGGAGTGCGAAGCACTCCTGTACCCAATATCAAATAGTGTCAAAGACGCCGCGGATTCTGGTTTTGCTGCCGCGTGCGGCAGATCGCGGGGTAAGTCGCATCGGCACACCGCCGCTCCCACAAAGTTGGATGGCCATACTTTTCGTACAAAACCTAGCGAACGACCTGATCAGCAGGATCATAGGAAAACAATGCCGCCCCTTGGTGATTGGCAGGTAATTTCAGCCTGACAATAGGTATCGCTTTACCGGTCGCCGCCTTGAACCGCGTTTGGTCATGGCGCACCTGCGTCAAGCCTGCCGAATTGGCTTCCAGGTAAAATAACGCCTCAATGGGCAGTTGACTGGGAATATTCTGTGCCCAGGTTCTCACCACCAACTCATTTTGATCGTTCAATGCTTCGCGCGGAATCATCTTCATCGACCTGATCATTTGATAGAAGGCCGGCCCGGCCAACGCATTCGAAGCATCACGAATATCGAAGCTGCACTGATAGAACTTTCGATGGCTGGGATTGGTTTGCTGCATGTAATGGGCATAAAACTTTTCCGCTGTCGTTATCCCCAACACACTGCAATATCGACTCTGACTCGGATAATAAGAATGGGGTCCACAGCCGCGATCCGTCCGATTGGCGGTTGCCCCATCTATCGGGAAGGCACACAGATAATCGAATCCCTTTGCGGTTTCGGGGGGGGCCTGCAGGACAGGGTAAGCGATGTAGCCTTTGACCGTTCCCGTCACCGTTGTCGTGAAGTTGGCATCCTTGCGCAGATACGAGAAGGACACCCCTCCTCTTGAAACTGAGCCGGGGCTCGGGTTCCAGAAGTCAAAGCCGGCACTGTCGCCCGTGGCTCGCAGTACAACGCCTGCGCACAAAAAGGCCGGTTTGGAATCATCACCGCAGTTCTGGCGAATATCGTTGTAGCGATTATTGAGTGTCGACGCTATGCCAGGATTAACCAGTGGGGATGACTCGTCAACATGACGCGTGCAGCCCGACACCAGCAAAACCATCAACAACAGGATATGCAGTGCTTTCATCGTTAGACTCCCGAATAGTTAACACGAGTTTTTCATCGCGCACGATCAGGAGCTTAAGCTGGAAGACTGGAGTCCAATACTGGCAAAAATAACAGGTCACACTGATTGGCTAGGCTTTGTACGAAATCCCGAGAAACTGAATCGACGCCCCTCAGAAGCTGAAATTCTGTAGGGTTCCCGGCCATCTACGCAAAGGAATTCTGTGATGGCAAAGCGTTACGAACTCTCGGACGAGGCCTGAGATGCTGTCTCCGATCTCTTCATCGAAACTCAAAGCCGAGGGCGGCCACGCCTGAACGACCGCCTGATGCTCGATGGCGTGCTCTGGGTGCTCTGCTCGGGCGCTGCGTGGCGAGATATGCCGGACCGCTTCGGCCCATGGTCAACGGTGTATCAACTGTTTCGCGGCTGGCGAAATCAGGGGACATTCGATCAGATGCTCAAACGCTTACACCTGAGATTGAATGAGCAAGGCTTGATCGATCTGCAAACTTGGATGATCGACTCAACCGCGGTACGTGCAACCCGAGCCTCATCCGGCGCTCGGAAAAAGGGGGGCCTGACGAGCCTGCCGATCACGCTCTAGGCCGCAACTGCTGGACGAAGTCAGCATTCCATCGAGCCAACGTGGCCGCCCGCGCAAGCGCTGCAAGTGGCTGCTCGCCGACAAGGGCTACGACGCTGAAGCGCTGCGCCGCTACTGCGACCAGTACCGAATGCAACCCGTGATCCCATTGCGCTCAATGAAACGCAAACCCAAGCCTGGCTTACCCAGACTGTTTGACCGGCCCAAGTACCGACAGCGCAACATTATCGCGCGCATGTTTGGTTGGCTGAAAGAGAACCGCCGCATCGTGATACGCTTCGACAAGCTCGCGAAAAGCTATGCCGCAATGGTCTCACTGGCTTGTTCCATGCGGTGTTTGCGACATCTCTTTTCGTACAGAACCTAGCCTTTGCCCTGCTCCAGGATCCGTACCGGATTGCAGCCCGCATTATCGGAGTCCTCTTGGCTCAGATCGTGCCTGAACGGTTCGAGGTTGTAGCGGTCCTTGTCTCTGGCGATGTTCAAATGGCAGACCAGTTGGCGGTACATGCCGCCGCCATCATTCTGCAGCCACTGGTAATCGTTGCCATATTTGCGGCGTATTTCGGCATACATCCTGGCGTACCCTTGCGGCGTGCTCTGCTCCCGCCCCAACGGCGTCGGTTCGAGCGACAGGGACCACTCCACACCCTCACTGCCGACATCGTTGCGCCTGATCCATTCACCTAGCTGGACGTACTCGTTGATCGGAGTCGGCGTGCCCTCGGCGATGGCCTGGTCGCTGCTTTGGCAAACGAATTGGGCCTTGGCACTGCGAGACTGCGGCAGCGTCACGGCGATGATCGGCACCCAGATATTGCTCTGCCTGAAGTAGCGATGTTGCTCGAGCCTGGCGTTGGCCAGGCCTCGCTCGTTACCCGCAATGTAGAAGAACGACTCGATGGGCAACTGCGCCACAGGGGTCGAGGCACTCCAATCCTTGATACGCAGTTCGTTCTCACGGAAGAACAGGCTGCGCTTGTTTCTCATGGCCTGGAGCGCGGCGTTGAAGTTGCTCACCGCCTGCTGGTTGAGGGCGTCATTCACGGCAAACCCACAGGCGTTGCGATTATCGCCCTGGGTGCTTTGTTCATAGTGTGTAACCCAGGCACGCCCATCCAGGATGCCTTGTGTATGGCACGACCGACCAATCGAAGGGTCCGCCGCCTGGGCGAAGGTGCCGCAGCCCGCTTCGCTGCGCTCAGCCGTGCCGCCGTCGACCGGGTATGCGCACAGCACTTCGTATCGATGTTTGGGTGCCTGGAGCTCCATGATCGGGTACAGGATGTAGCCGCTCTGATGGTCCTTGGTCAAACGCTTGAAGTTGGCGTCACTGCGCAGGAATGCGTATGACACCGCATCGTTCAAGCGTGTGGGTGCGTCGGCGTCCCAAGTGTTGTAGAGACCATCCCTGGCGGCGGGCTCCGTGCCTCTGAGCACCACGCCCGAGCAGAGAAAGCCTGGCGCCGAATCACTGCTGCAATAGGCTGGAGTCTGTGCATATCGTCGTTGCAGGTTTTCTGCCGTCTGTTCGCAGGTGGCAGCCAATGCCACTGGTTGTGCAGAATCAAAGGCTGCGAGCACAAGGGTTGTCAAAACGAGTATGGGACGCCCAAGCATGATCGTCGCTCCAAGGAAAGTCTGTCGCCTGGCCTGGCACAACCTTGGCCCGGTGCGTGACTGCATCTTGGCGTGCGCCACCTGTGCAGAAAACTGGCAAAAATGACAGGTCGCTGCATCGTTCCCAATTGCCCCCCTATTGCAGGTTACAATCGCCGCCTTCAATTCCCGTCAAGGATCGCCGATGTCCGGCCTCGAACTCTTCGCCGCCGCGCTCGGCGTCATCGCCGTCTGGCTCACTGTCCGGCAGAACCCCTGGTGCTGGCCGATCGGCCTGGTCATGGTGGTGCTGTACAGCTGGATCTTCTATGAAGTGAAGCTCTACTCGGACATGCTGCTGCAACTGGTCTATGCGGTCCTGCAACTCTACGGCTGGTGGCAATGGACCCGTCCGGACCGCGTGGAAGACGCGCGCCAGGTGTCGAGTCTGGGCCTGGCGCCAATGCTCAAAGGCCTTGGCACCGGCCTAGTCGCCAGCCTTGTGCTCGGTGCGACCATGGCCCACTACACCGATGCTGCCCAGCCTTGGCTCGATGCGGCGCTCACCGGCTTCAGCCTGGTAGCGCAGCTGTGGATGGCACAGAAGCGCCTGCAATGCTGGGTGCTGTGGATGGTGCTGGACGTAATCTTCGTTGGCCTGTTCCTGTACAAGGGCCTGTACCTCACTGCCGCACTGTACGCCCTGTTCACCCTGATTGCCGTGCGTGGCTGGCTTGAGTGGCGCCGCGACCCGGCACTGGCGGCCGCATGAAGACGCTGGTGCTGTGTGGCCCGGAATCCAGCGGCAAGAGTTGGCTCGGCGGTGAGATCCAGGCGCACTTCGGTGGCGTGCTGGTGGGTGAGTACGTGCGCCATTTCATCGAGCAGGAGCAGCGCGACACCTGCTATGCCGACATCCCCGCCATCGCCCGCGGCCAGTTGCAGTGGGAGGATCAGGCGCGCCAGCTGGCGCCGTCCCTGCTGATTCTCGACACCCACCTGCTCAGCAACATCCTCTGGAGCCGCGCGCTGTTCGCAGATTGCCCGCCCTGGATAGAGCAGGCGCTCAACGCACGCCACTACGACCTGCACCTGCTGCTGAGGCCCGAGGGTGTGGCCTGGGTGGGCGATGGCATGCGCTGCCAGCCTGAGCTTGCCCAGCGCCAGCAGTTCTTTGCCGACAGCCTGGATTGGCTACAGGCACAGCAACGACCCTATCAAGTGATCGAGGGCGATTGGCCCCAGCGCAGTGCTGCCGCCCTCGCCGCCGTGGCGCGGCTGCTCGATGGCCAGGTGCCAGCCTGTGCTACCGAATGTTAATGCACTGATACACCCCACCACCCCGCAGCCCCCGCAAATGGGGGCCGCCGCCCAGAAGTGAGGGAAGTGTGTCAGCACTGAGACACTGCCCGACAATCTCTTCACATCCCCCGTACTACGCGGCCTGCGGCACCTGTGCAGAGGGCGCTGTTTCAGCGCTGACACAGTATTCGTGGTGCTTTTCGAGCTAGCTCGAGCAAGCCTCTGATTCACAAAGGAAAACAAAAAGCGGCACAGCTTCTGCTCTCTGTACTCGCAACGCTGAACGACCAGCGCCCGATTGAGGGAGTAGCCATCGTGAGGAAATTCGACAGAGGCGTGTCTTGCCTGCTGCTGGTCGGTTTCACCCTGGGGGCAAGCCTGAGCCTCGAGGCCCAAGCCGATAACGGCCTCATCGTCATCACCCGTGATGTGCAGGTGCGCAACGCAACGCGCCTCCCGGTGATACCAGACCCGTCCCCGACCACGGCCAATGCCAACCCGTCAGCACAGATCATCAGACAGACCCATGAGCTCAGTGATGGTGACTTCGCCAGTATCAGCAGTGGCGCGGGCATCTCATCCCTGGTCAACCAACAGACCAACAACATGGGCGGCAACATCAGTACCCAGAGCCAGTTGCCCAACCTCTCCGCCGGGCGTGGCAGCGGCTCCGGCAGCGGCATCGGCAACATGGTCAACTCCAGCGTGCAGCGCGGCCTTGCGCCTCTGCAAGCCCTAACCCGAGGCCAATGACATGAGGCATTCGCTGCTGATTCTGGCCACCCTTTGCAGTGCACCGGCGTTCGCCCAATCCCCAGTAGTCGACACTGCCATCATCGACAGTTCCGCCAGCCAGTACCTGGGCAACATGGCGGTCAACCAGGCGGCCGGCGACTTCCAGCAACAAGCCAACGCCCGTGCCCTGGCCAACGGCCATTCGGCCAACGCGACGACGCAGATCCGCCAGCGCCTGCAGACCACGGTCGACCCTGCCAGGGACAGCCGCGCCAGTATCCAGGGCGATGCTTTCAGCCGTGGCAGCGGCGTACTGGGCGTGAACCAGAGCGCCGGCGCCGGTACCCAGCAAGCCAACGCACTGCGCATCAGCATCAGTGCCCAACCGCAAAGTCTCGATGACAGCGTCCTGTTGCAACAGAACGTGGCGCTGCGCAACACCTCCGATGCAACTGACTCCATACCCGGCTATCGCCAGGTCAACACCAGCGACCAGGCATTCACCGGTAGCCGTGGGGTGATTCAGTTGAATCAGAGCGCCGGGGTGGGAAACCGCATGGCCAACACCCTAAGCGTCCGGGTCGCGGAATGACCCAAAAAGGTAAGCACAACACTTAACCTAAAAAGACGGAGAAACACCATGAAACCCTCGATGGCAATCAAGCCTCTGGTTTTCGCAATTGCTGCGGTCATGGCTGTTGCTGCACAAGCGGATCAGAACAACCGGCGTGGTCACAATCACGACAGAACGGTCTACACCAACGCCACGGCCAAAGCGACCGATGTGCAAAGAAGCACTGGTAACAAGATCCTCAACGAAGGCACCATCAACAATGCCGAGATGAGCAGTTCCGCCGGTGGCGCCAGCGGTAACGTCGGCATCAACGTGGCGGCCGGTAATGGCAACCAGCAGGACAACGCAGCGGCCATCGCCAACACCGCGTCCGACAACGACTTCGTGTTCGGCACCGCAACCGCCACCGCCAAGGTCGACCAGTACAGCAACGGCAACCGCGTGTACAACTGGTCAACCCAGAACTCCGCAGTCATGAGCGGCTCGGCTGACAACACCAGCGGCAACGTGGGTATCAACGTCGCGGCCGGCGATCTGAACCAGCAGAAAAACACCATGGCCATTGCCAACAACAGTGCGCCCGTCGGCAATTCAACCGCCACTGCTTCGGCCAACCAGAATGGACCTGGCCTGACCGTCGAAAACAGAGCCGATCGCAGCTACACCATCGATACGATCACGCTCACCACCACCAAGAGTGGTTCGTCCTCTAGCAGCGGTTCGTTCGATGCCAGCATCGACAAGAGCTCCAGCTCCAGCTATAGCGCGTCTGGCTCGCAAAGCAGCAGCGCCAGCGGCTCCAACAGCAGCAGCTCGAGCGGTTCGAGCAGCATGACTGCCAGCGGTTCGAACAGCAACAGCTCCAGCGGCTCCAACAGCATGAATGCCAGCGGCTCCCACAGCTCGAATGTCAACGGCACCGCCAGCAGCAACCACAACTCGACCTCGAGCGCTTCGGTGACTGCTTCGCTGGATGCCAGCGCTGCGGGCAGTGCCTCGCAGTCGCAGACCTTCGGCAACCACACCCGCTCCAGCAGTGGTGAGTTCGATGCTTCGCTGACCGCCTCGCTCGACGCGTCGATCGACAAGGCGCACAGCTCGTCCAGCGACTCGGCCTTCGACAAGACGCGCAACTCGTCGTTCGAGAAGGCGTATGACTCCGCGTATGCCAGCAACCATGACTCGTCGTATGACAAGTCTCGCAACAACGCATACGAGAAGGCACACGAGTCGGCATGGGAAAAAGCCAACGCCTCGGCCTACGAGAAATCCGGCGAAAAAGCTTCGCAATCGTCGGACAGCATCTCGAAGAGCTGGAGCGAAGCTAGCGAGTACTCGCTGAGCAACACTGTGTCCTTCCAAGTGCTGACCCCGACCGGCTGGGCCAACCCTGTAACCAACAACGCCACCATGAGTGGTTCGTTGAACGGTGGCAGTGGCAACCTGGGCGTCAACGTGGCCGCCGGTGTGGGCAACCAGCAAAGCAACTCGCTGGCCATCTCCAACACCTCGTTCTGATCGCTGTAGCCAGGAGGCCCCCTTCGGGGGGCCTTCCTTCGAACTGGACCGATGGGGGCATCGAACATGCGAATTTTTGCCTTGGCGTTACTGCTGTGCCTGGCCAGTGTGATCGAAGCCGCCCAGATGCCATTGTCCGTCCTGCCGGGTGGCGCGGTCATCTACAAACCGATCCAGAGCATCCGCGAACGCAAGTTCGCCGACCTTGTGCAGCAGAAGACCGACTTCAGTTGCGGCGCCGCATCGCTGGCAACCATCCTGCGCCAAGCCTATTGGCTGGACGTGGATGAACAACATGTGATCGAGGGCATGCTGGCCAATGCCGACCAGGACCTGGTCCGCACCCAGGGTTTCTCGATGCTCGACATGAAGCGCTACGTGGAAAGCCTGGGCATGCGTGCCCGTGGCTACCGGGTAGCCCCCGAGTCCCTGCATGACATCCGCATCCCGGTCGTGGTGCTGATGGATATCCGTGGCTACAAGCATTTCGTGGTCATGCAGCGGGTCGACAGGGGCTGGGTCTACATCGGTGACCCGGTGCTGGGCCACAAACGCTTCAAGATCGACGATTTCGTCAAGGGCTGGAACGGCATCATCTTCGCCGTCATCGGCCAAGGCTACGACAAGGGCAATGCGCTGCTCGCGCCACCCCTTCCGCTCAGCGCCAAGAACCGCCTCAACCAATTCACCCCGGTAAAGGACGCGGAGTTGCTGGATTTCGGTTTCATCAGAAGCGACTTCTTCTAACAAATCGGGCATGACGCCCAGGGGAACCTCCCATGAAGACTCCGATCTGGCTGATTGCGGCCTGCCTGGCCGCCAGCCTGCCAACCCAGGCAGAAACGTTCAAACCCATCGAACTCAAGGACCAGGAACTGGCGAATCTACGCGGGCGTTACGTGATGCCGGGGCGGATCGTCAGTTTCGGCATCGTCATGTCCAGCACCTGGCAGAACGCCAACGGTGAAGTGATCGGCGCCACCTCCTCGATGCAGATTCAACAATCGACCATCAAGCCACAGTTCTATGTGTCGATCATCAATGAAAAAGGCACTGGCTCGTCGCAGGCCCAAAGCGCCGGTACCGGTACCGTCAGCGGGGGTGCTGGCCTCAATACCACCCAGGGGGTAACCCAAGTGGTACGCGCGGCAGGCGACTACAACAGCGCCTACAACGATGTCCAGATCACCGTTGCCAGGGGCGACCAGCCACAGGCCAGCCAACCGCAAGGCCAGGCGCTGGCTGCAGGCTCGCCGCTGACCGGGGCCAACGGTGCAGGCTCGCTGAGTGTTTCTGCGGCCGGCAACGGCGTGCAGATGAACATCATCGCCGGCAACAACCAGGGCAATACCCTGCAGCGCCTGGGCCAGGGCGGGCTGATGCAGAGCACCACCCTGCTCGGCTCCAGCAACCAGGTGCGCAATATCACCTCGCTCAATGTGGTGCTGCGCGACAACGCCACGGCCGGGCCGATGAACGCCAACCTGGACCAACTCAAAGGCCTTCGCAATCTCGGATACTGATCTACGCTCAGTCTCATCGTTTGCAGTCAGAAGGGACGGCTAATCCATGCATCGTTTGTTGACGTTCAGAACTATCGTCTGTTTGAGTACCTTGGCCCCGGCCACCTTGCTGGCAGCATCGGACCCACAAGTCGAAGCACTGAAACAGGAGCTGGTCCAACTGAAGCAACGCTATGAAGCGCAACAAAATGCCCTGATGGTGCTGGAACAACGCCTGCGGCAAGTCGAGGAAGCCCCGCCAGCACCTGCTCCGAAACGCCTGGTCAAGTCGCCCGCCGAAGGGGTCAAGGGCGCTAAAACCGTGGCCACTGGCGCGCCAGGTACGACCGGGAGCTCCTACGGCCAGTCGCTGCAGGACGACTCCCAACCCGCGCAAAGCGTCTCCAACCTGTACGACGAAGCCAGTGGTTTCTTCGGTGGCGGCAAGTTCAGCGTCGAAACCGGCCTGACCTACACCCACTACGATACCCGTGCGCTGACCCTCAACGGCTTTCTGGCGCTGGACGCGATTTTCCTTGGCAACATCAACATCGACCGCATCAAGGCGGACAACTGGACCCTGGACCTGACGGCACGCTACAACGTCGACCAGCGTTGGCAGTTCGACATCAACGCACCCATCGTGTATCGCGAATCCACCTATTCCTCCGGGGGCGCGGGTGGGGCCGCCGCGGCAAACTCCGAAGGCACTGTCACGCGCGACCCCACCCTCGGCGACGTCAACGTCGGGGTGGCCTACAAGTTTATCGATGAGTCGGAAAACTGGCCTGACGCGGTCGCCACGCTGCGCATCAAGGCACCGACCGGCAAGGACCCTTACGGGATCAAGCTCCGGCAGGACCCCGGCAACGACAACCTGGCGATCCCCGAAGACCTGCCGACCGGCAATGGCGTGTGGTCGATCACCCCGGGTATCTCGCTGGTCAAGACCTTCGACCCGGCCGTGCTGTTCGGCAGCCTGTCCTACACCTATAACGTGCAGGATTCGTTCAGTGACATCAGCCCCCAGGTCAACAGCAAGGTCAAAGGTGACGTAAAACTCGGCGACTCCTGGCAAATCGGCGGCGGTATCGCCTTCGCCCTGAAC
This sequence comes from Pseudomonas sichuanensis, assembly GCF_024749065.1. Lineage (NCBI taxonomy): Bacteria > Pseudomonadati > Pseudomonadota > Gammaproteobacteria > Pseudomonadales > Pseudomonadaceae > Pseudomonas > Pseudomonas sichuanensis. The sequence goes on from NZ_CP087185.1 coordinate 3,097,400, forward strand.
GAGCGTATGAGCATGTCGTTCTCGGTCACTGACCAGTTCGCCAGCAAAAGCAAGATCAGACCCGACGGTGGCGACTGGCAGTCGATCTCCAACAGCGACTACAACGCGGCCAACTTCAACGTCGGCCTGACCTTCGCCGCCACCGACAACCTGACCATCGTGCCGAACCTGGCCATTGGCCTGACCGAAGATGCGCCGGACTTCTCGTTCAGCCTGAAATTCCCGTACTACTTCTGAGCTTGCCAGCAGAACAGGGCTCGCCTGACGAGCCCGCGTTTTGGTAACCAGCCTTGTCCTACGGCACCTTCCTACCTCCGGCCTGATATCATCACGCACATTTGTGTGACGGTTTCATGGCAAGAGGAACGCTTACGTGAGAAACCTGCTCGGCCACCCCCGCGCCCGGCTGTTTGCCCTGGTGACACTGGTGCTGGTCATCCCCCTGGCGGTCCGTGCCCTGCTGGGCTGGTCCGACCCCCTGGGCTACCTCTCGGACCTGGCCATCGGCAGCTTGCTGGTGATGTTGCTGCGCCGCTGGCCAACCTGGTTGGCCCTGCCCGTACTGCTGGCCTGGGGCGCCCTGCTGATCGCTTCGGCCGAGCTGGTCAGCGCCGTCGGCCGCCTGCCCAACCAGACCGACCTGCACTACCTGTTCGACCCGCAGTTCATGGAGAACTCCACCGGCGGCGCCCTCGCCCACCCCTGGCTGCCCTGGCTGCTGGCCAGTGCGCTGCTGGTGCTGTTGGCCAGCAGCTGGTACAGCCGTGGCCAGCGCGGCACGCCACTGCCACGGGCAGCCTGGGCGCTGCCCGTGGTGCTGCTGGCAAGCCATTGGGGCAGCGAGCAGCTGTTCCCCTCCGACGCCGATCAGTGGCGCCAGTACAACCTGCCGCACCAGTTGCTGTCGGCTGCCACTGGCAACCTGCAGCATCGCGCACGGGTACTGGCCATGGGCGAAACCCCGGTAACGCCACTGCCCAGCGCCGGGCTGACCCAGGCCGACCTCAACGGCCAGAAGCTGCTGGCCGGCCCTGGCAGCGCCCGCAACCTGCTGGTCATCACCCTGGAAGGCATCCCCGGCGCCTACATCCGCGCCAACCGTGAGGCCATCGGCAGCCACTTCGACCAAGACCTGATGCCCAACCTCAGCCGCTGGGCCGAGCGCGGCATGAACACGCCGGACTACGTGCTGCACACCCACCAGACCATTCGCGGCCTGTACGCCATGCTCTGCGGCGACTACGACAAGCTGGCCAACGGCACGCCCAAAGGCGTCGAGCTGCTGACCCAGGACCTGCGCAACCAGGCCTGCCTGCCGGCCCAACTGCGCCAGGCCGGCTTCTCCACCCACTACCTGCAGGGTGCCGGGCTGCGTTTCATGGCCAAGGACCGGATCATGCCGCACATCGGCTTCGACGCGGTGCACGGCCTGGAATGGTTCAAGAACGACAACTACCTGGAATTCCCCTGGGGCAAGGACGACCGCGCCTTCTTCGAAGGGGCCCTGGGTTATGTCGGCGAACTGCGCAAGCAACGCCAACCCTGGATGCTCACCCTGCTCACCGTCGGCACGCACCAGCCTTATTCGGCGCCGGAGGACTACCTGCAACGCTACGACACCGCCAAGCAGGCCGCAGTTGCCTACCTCGACGATGCCCTGGGCAGCTTCCTCGACAACCTGGAACGCCAGGGTGTGCTCAAGGACACCCTGGTGGTGATCACCTCGGACGAGTCCCACGGCATCGATGGCGTGCGCCTGGCGTCATCCTGGGGCTTCAACCTGACCCTCGCCCCCGAACAGGCACAGCTGCCACGGCTCAAGCGCGGCACCTACGGCCATATCGACCTGGCCACCTCGCTGCTCGACTACTATGCCCTGCCGATACCCGCGGCCCTGGCCGGGCGCTCGCTGTACCGCGACTACGACACCGGCCGCGAGATGATCGCCTACACCAACGGCGTGCTGCGTTACCACGATGGCCAGGGCACCCTCAGCGAGTGCGACTTCCAGCAACGCTGCCGGCGTTACGCCAGCGCAGGCTTCATCGCCGAGCAGGCCAGGTTCCTTGGCCGTGGCGAGGACAGCCTCGGGCCGCAGATCAATCTGCTGGCAACCACCCTCGACCAGTCGCTGCTGCAAACCCCGCTCAACCTGCGCTACCAGTTTGGCGGGCCGGCGCCCATCGCCCTGCATGAGCGCATCCGCGACGACTGGGCCGACAACCTGATCGGCGCCCAATACCTGGAGATGCCCGAGGGTTCGCGCACCAAGGTGCGTATCAAGGTCCGCGCGCTCGACCCGCAGCACGACGCCTACATCCGCCTCAAGGCCAAGGAAAGCGAGCAGGACGTGCAGCTTGGCCTGCCTGAAGAAGTGCTGGTGACCGCAGGCCAGCCGCTGGAGATGGAGTTCGACTTCGACAACCCGACCCAGCGCAAGGCGTTTTCCTTCCACTTGCTGGGGTACGGCGGCGGTGAAGTCGAAGTCAGCGACTTCAGTGTCATCACCGCCCTGCCGGGTGAGGAGGAATCTGCGGACGAACTGGTCGAAGGGCATATCGCCCACTCCAGCTAAGCTGCAACCGCCTGGGCCTTACCCCAGGAACAGGCGGTAGGCCGGGTTGTCGGTTTCGTCCCAGTAGCGGTAGCCCATCGCGTCGAGCGCCGCCGGCAGCCCCTGCAACTCGTCATCCGGTACCTCCAGCGCGGCAAACACCCGCGCTTCGGCCGCGCCGTGATTGCGGTAATGGAACAGGCTGATGTTCCAGCGCTTGCCCAGGCGCTCGAGGAAGCCCAGCAACGCCCCCGGCCGTTCGGGGAACTCGAAGCGCAGCACCCGCTCGTTCACCCCTGGCGCGGCATGCCCGCCAACGGTGTGGCGCACGTGCAACTTGGCCAGTTCGTTGTCGGTCAGATCGAGCACCTGGTAACCCTGCCCGGCCAGGCTCGCCAGCAGTTGCTCGCGCGGGTCGTGTTGCGGGTGGGTCTGTACGCCAACGAACAGCCGCGCCTCCTTGCCCGGGTAATAGCGGTAGTTGAACTCGGTGATCTGGCGCTTGCCCAGGGCCTGGCAGAACGCCCGGAAACTGCCTGGCTGCTCGGGGATGGTCACGGCGATCACCGCCTCGCGCTGCTCACCCAGCTCAGCCCGCTCGGCCACATGGCGCAGACGATCGAAATTGACGTTGGCACCCGAGTCGATGGCCACCAGCACCTGACCCTGAACCCCTTCGCGGGCCACGTATTTCTTGATCCCGGCGACCGCCAGGGCACCGGAGGGCTCGGTGATCGAGCGGGTATCGTCGTAGATGTCCTTGATGGCCGCGCACAGCTCATCGTTGCCCACCGTCACCACCTCGTCGACGAAGTGCCGGCACAGTTCGAAGCAGTGGGCACCGATCTGCGCCACCGCGACGCCGTCGGCAAAGGTCCCCACCTGCGGCAAGATCACCCGCTCACCGGCCACCAGTGCGGCCTGCAGGCAGTTGGAGTCGGCCGGTTCCACACCGATCACCTTCACCTCCGGGCGCAAGTACTTCACATAGGCGGCAATGCCGGCGATCAGCCCGCCGCCGCCCACCGGCACGAAGATCGCGTGCAACGGGCCTGGGTGCTGGCGCAGGATTTCCATGGCCACGGTGCCTTGCCCGGCGATCACGTCCGGGTCGTCGAACGGCGGCACGAAGGTGGCGCCGTCCTGGTCGGCCAGGGCCAGCGCATGGGCCAGTGCATGGGGGAAGCTTTCGCCGTGCAGCACCACATGGCCGCCCCGCGAGCGCACGCCCTCGACCTTCAGCGAAGGCGTGGTGGTGGGCATGACGATGGTGGCCTTGATGCCCAGGTGCGAGGCCGCCATGGCCACGCCCTGGGCGTGGTTGCCCGCTGACGCGGTGATCACTCCGCGCGCACGCTGGGCGTCGGTCAGGCGTGACAGGCGGGTGTAGGCGCCGCGGATCTTGAACGAGAACGTCGGCTGCAGGTCTTCACGCTTGAGCAGTACCGAGTTGCCAAGCGCGGCCGACAGCGCCGGGGCCGGTTGCAGCGGGGTCTCGATGGCCAGGTCGTATACCGGCGCGCCAAGAATGCGGCGCACCTGCTCGGACAGCAGTTGCTGGGGCGTGGTACGGGGGCTGACGCTCAGATTGGTCATCGATGACTCCTGGTTTTCTTGATGTTGCCCAGGAGTCAGAGAGAAGAAACCCGCCTCCAGGGCGGGTTCGGTGCACGTACGCGCTAGCCCGCCAATCCGATAATGGCGGTAATAATAATGCTCGCGGTGCGCAGGTGCGGGAATGTGTTCATGGGTCGGAAACTTATCCTGCGCAGTTCTCGCAAGTCAACACCCTTTCGCGGCGTCCTGCGCCGATAGCGGCACATCGAACACCTTGTCGAACCCCCACTGGAAGACAAAGGCATACACAAAAAAGAAGGCGAACAACGCCAGGTTGGTGACCAGCGCCGCCCACAAGCTGATGCCCAGCCAGTACGCCACCAGCGGCAGCAGGATCAGTACCAGCCCGCCCTCGAAACCCAAGGCATGCAGCAGCCGGCGCAGGAAGGTGCGGCTTCGCTGGGGCTGGCGTGCTTCCCAGCGCTCGAAGGCCCAGTTGAAGGCCATGTTCCAGCTCATGGCGATCGCCGACATGAGCATCGACAACACCGCCGATTCGGCCATGCCGGCGCCGAACGCCAGCTCCAGCGCCGGCGCCACGCAGGCCACGGCGATGGCCTCGTAGAGGATGGCCTGGACGATCTTGCGGGCCTTGCCTTGCATGTGCCGCTCCCGAAATCAAAGAGCTACAACATAACAAAATAGGGGGCCTTGGAAAAAGCCTGCAATAAATTTTGAACCCTCTGCGGCCCGCACGCCTCCACAGGTTGCCGTGCAAACCCATGGCATTGACCTGGATCGCTTGCACCCACTCATCCATTGGACAACCACGCGTCCGGCTGCTTCTATCAATCATTCGCAAGGAGCGCTTTGTCCTACAACTTCGTCCAGGGAATCGAACGAGGAGTTAGACCATGGCCTACACCGTCATGATGGTATTCGGTACCCGCCCTGAAGCAATCAAGATGGCCCCACTGGCCCGTGTGCTGCGCAACTGGCCCGAAGTCGACCTGCATATCTGCTCCACCGGCCAGCACCGCGAAATGCTCGAGCAAGTGCTCACCGCCTTCGGCCTGCGGGTCGACCAGGACCTCAAGGTGATGACCCAGAACCAGACCCTCAACGGCCTGGCCCGCGACCTGCTGGACAAGCTCGACAGGGCCTATGAGCAGACCAGGCCCGACATCGTGCTGGTGCATGGCGACACCACCACCAGTTTCATCGCCTCCCTGGCCGCCTTCCACCGGCACATCCCCATCGGCCACGTCGAGGCCGGCCTGCGCACCGGCAACCTGCAGCAACCCTGGCCCGAGGAAGCCAACCGGCGCCTGACCGGAGTGCTCGCCGACCTGCACTTCACCCCCACCCGCGACTCCGACGCCAACCTGATCCGTGAGGGCGTGCCGCCGGAGCACATCGAGGTCACCGGCAACACGGTGATCGACGCCCTGCTGTGGATGCGCGACAAACTGCAGCAGCAAAACTGGCGCCCGGCCGCCGAATCGCCGCTGAACGTGCTGCGCGATGACCAGCGCATGGTGCTGATCACCGGCCATCGTCGAGAAAACTTCGGCAGCGGTTTCGAGCGCATCTGCCTGGCACTGGCCGAACTCGCCCTGCGCTACCCGGACGTACAGTTCCTGTACCCGGTGCACCTCAATCCGCAGGTGCAGCATGCCGTGTACAGCGTGCTGTCCGGCCGCGAGAACATCCACCTGGTCGCCCCCCAGGACTATCCGCACTTCGTCTGGCTGATGAACCGCGCCCACCTGATCCTTACCGACTCCGGCGGTGTGCAGGAAGAAGCCCCCGCCCTGGGCAAGCCGGTGCTGGTACTGCGCAAGGTCACCGAGCGCCCCGCCGTGCTCAAGGGCGGCACGGTGAAGCTGGTCGGCACCCTGACCGAACGCATCGTCCACGAAACCAGCCAACTGCTCGACGACCCCGACGCCTACGCGCGCATGGCCCGGGTCTACACCCCGTTCGGTGACGGCCATGCCAGCGAGCGTATTGCCGAGCGCCTGAGCCGCTGGTTCGCCGAACAACATGCCGCACGGGACAACGCATGAGCCTGGCCTTCGTCGACTTCCTTACCTACGTGCTGTTCGGCCTGAAGATCGTTGCCATCATCCTGGCCACGCTGATGTTCCTGCTGGGCCTGGACGACCTGTTCATCGACCTGTGCTACTGGGGCCGCACGCTGATCCGGCGCTTTCGCATCTACGACAAGCACGACAAGGCCGACGAAAAACGCCTGTTCGAGGTGCCGGAGAAACCCCTGGCGATCATGGTCCCGGCGTGGAACGAAGTCGGCGTGGTCGGCGAGATGGCCCGCCTGGCGGCGTCGACCATCGACTACGAGAACTACCAGATCTTCGTCGGCACCTACCCCAACGATCCGCAAACCCAAGCCGACGTCGATGCCGTGTGCCTGCACTACCCCAACGTGCACAAGGTGGTATGCGCCCGCCCCGGCCCCACCAGCAAGGCCGACTGCCTGAACAACATCATCGACGCCATCCTGCGCTTCCAGCAGGACGCGCGCATCGAGTTCGCCGGCTTCATCCTGCATGACGCCGAAGACGTCATCTCGCCCATGGAACTGCGCCTGTTCAACTACCTGCTGCCGAACAAGGACATGATCCAGATCCCGGTGTACCCCTATGCCCCGGAATGGAAAGGCTTCACCGCCGGGCACTATGTCGACGAGTTCGCCGAGAACCACGGCAAGGACGTGATCGTGCGCGAGGCGCTCACCGGCCAGGTGCCCAGCGCCGGCGTGGGCACCTGCTTCAGCCGGCGGGCAATCAGCGCCCTGCTCGAAGACGGCGACGGCATCGCCTTCGACGTGCAATCGCTGACCGAGGACTACGACATCGGTTTCCGGCTCAAGCAAAAGGGCATGAAATGCATCTTCGCCCGCTACTCCATCACCGACCCGGCCCTGGCCCTCAAGCAGGAGTGGCGCCCCGGCATGAGCCGCGCGTTCGCCCAGGTGATCTGCGTGCGCGAGCACTTTCCCCGCGACTGGCAGCATGCCATCCGGCAGAAGTCTCGGTGGATCGTCGGCATCGTGTTCCAGGGCACCAGCAACCTCGGCTGGAGCCGCACCGGCGCGCTCAACTACTTCCTCTGGCGCGATCGCCGCGGGCTGTTCGCCTACCTGCTGAGTTTTTTGGTCAACCTGTTGCTGCTGGTGCTGCTGGCCATGTGGCTGGTCACGGTGATCGCGCCGCAGGCGTGGCGTTTCATGTCGATCCTCAGCGACAGCAAGCTGCTCAGCCTGCTGCTTTGGCTCAATGGCCTGCTGCTGGTCAACCGGCTGTTCCAGCGGTTCTGGTTCGTCACCCGCTACTACGGCATCTTCGAAGGGCTGCTGTCGGCGCCACGGATGATGTGGAGCAACTTCGTCAACTTCTTCGCCAACCTGCGCGCCCTGCGCCAGGTCATGGAGATGGGCGATTCGCGGCGCGTGGCCTGGGACAAGACCACCCACGAGTTCCCTGCCATCGCCACCCCCGCACGCACGCCGCTGGGGCATCGCCTGATGGAAAAGGGTCTGATCACCGAACAGCAGCTGGAGCAGGCGATTACCAGCCCGGTGCGCCGGCGCCTGGGCCGCGAACTGTTGTTGCGCGGCTGGCTGACCAGCGAACAGTTGGTCGAGACCCTGGCCGAGCAGCTCGACCTGCCGTGGGCGCCCCTCAACCCCTTCAAGATCAACCCGCAACTGATCGACAAGCTGCCGCGCAAGCTCGCCACCCACTACGGCGTGTTACCGGTAGAGGAAGACGGCGACACCCTGGTGCTGGCCAGCGAAAGCCCGGTCAGCCAGGTCTCGCTGGGGGTGATCAGCCGCCAACTCAAGCGCCCGGTGCGTGCCCGCCTGGCCCCCCAGGGCCGGGTCACGCTCGGCCTGCGCTACCACTACCCGAGCCCCTGGCAGCAGCCTGAGACCCGCCAGATGCTCAAGGTGCTGGAGCGCCACCAGGACGATGCCGAGCTGATCGAGAAGGTCTGCACCCACCAGGTCATGCTCGGCACCCTGCTGCAAGTACGTGGCATGGTCCCAACCACCCTGTTCAACCAGGCACTGATCGACTTCGACCCCGAGCGGCAGAGCCTTGGCGAGCACCTGATCGAACGCGGGATCATCACCGAGGCGGTGTTGCAGCAGGCGCTCGACGAACAGGCCAGCGAACAGCAGGCCGCCTATGAACTGACCCGGGAGGTGGCATGACGCCGCGTTTTTCCCTGAGTGTGGCCAGCCTGTTGCTGTGCACCTCTGCCCTGGCCGCCCCCACGGCCCCCATGAGCGACTTCCAGCGGTTCACCAGCTACCCGTTCATGGAGCGTGGCTACCGTGAAGCGCAACGGGACAACTGGGCCGAGGTCGAGCGGCTTACCCGCCACGTGCTCAAGCGCGTGCCCAACAACAACGAGGCCCGCGCCCTGCTGGCCGAGGCCCTCGCCCACCAGCGCCGCTACAAGGAAGCCGAGGCCATCGCCGATGACCTCGACGACAACCCCGAACATGCCAACGCCCTGCTGGAGCTGCGCCTGACCTGGATCGAGCAGGACCCGCCGCCCGCCAGCCAGGTGGAGGGCTGGCTGGCCAGCAGCGACGCCAACCAGCGCATCCGCCTGTGGCAGGCCTACAGCCTGAGCCTGGCCAAGTTCGGTGGCGCACGCCGGGCCCTGGACTGGCTCAACCAGTTGCCGCCACGGGACGACGGCGCAGTGCTGCGCCTGGCCCGGGGCACGTTCGCCGAACAGTTGCGCAACTGGGGGGAAACCATCGAACAGTTGCAACCCTTGGCCGCCAAGGGCCAACTGCCACCGGCAGACTGGCAACGGCTGGCCAATGCCTACATCCAGCAGGTCGACGAACAGGGCCTGACCAAGCTGCTGGCCAGCGCCCCATCACCCCAGGCTGCCACCCAGGCACGCCTGGCCATGGCCGAACGAGCTATCGCCATGGGCCATAACCAGCAAGCCCAGCGCTGGTTGCAGAGCCTGCCCGCGGAACAATTGCAGCAGCCCGAACAGCGCCAGCAATTGTGGGAGCTGGCCCGCGCAGGCAACGACGCCGCACTGGTACGCAGCCTGAGCAACCAGTTGCAGCGCCCCTGCCTGGAAACCGTCGATTGGCTGTCGCGCAAGGACCCGGCGCTGGCCCGCGAGCAGCTGGGCCAATGCCAGGCCAATGACGATGAACGCGCTTACGCCATCCTCAAGCAGCGCTTGTATGGCGACCCGCCCCGCCCACCGCAACCCCACACGCCTGCGCAATGGGAGCAGCGTTACCGCCAGACCGGCGACCTTGCCGCGCTGGAACAAGCCAGTTTCATGTGGCTGGAACAAGGCCAGGCCGAGCATGCCCGGCAACTGCTCGAGCAGGCCTACGACCGCCGCCAGGGCCGCCTCACACCTGCACTGCTGCAACGCCTGGGCAACCTCTACGCCCGCAACGACGGCCCGCTGAACAGCCAACGCATGCTGGCCCTGGTGCCACGGGTGGATGCCGCCACACGCGCGCAACTGCTCGGCCGCCTGGCCGAGAACGGCCAGTGCGATGCCGTGCGCCGGGCGATCCCGGCCAACCCCAGCGAGGCCGGCCAGTACCGCGCCCTGGGCCGCTGCGCCATGCCCGACCGGCCCGGTGAAGCGGTGGTCTACTACCAGGCCGCCGAGCGCCTGGGCGACACCAGCAGCCGGCTGCCCCTGGCCTACGCCCTGGAGGCCTCGGGGGATTCCCAGGCGGCCCTGGCGATCTGGAACAGCCTGCCGGCCAGTGCCTGGACCGACAACGCCCGCCTCACCGCCGCCCGCAGCGCCTTGAATGCCGGCGACGCCAACGCCGCACGCCGCCATTGGGACGCCGCAGCGCACAACAGCGCCGACGACTGGGCACTGGGTGCTGCCATCGCCCAGCGCCAGGGCGACACCTCGCAAGCGCTGGCGTTGCAACGCGAAGCCCTGCGCCACGCGCCACGCGCCGACCACTACTACGCCGCCGCCAACACTGCCCAGCAGGCCGGCGACAACGCCCAGAGCATCGCCTGGCTCGCCGAAGCCGTGCGCCTGGCCCCGGACCAACCGCGCTACCGCGCCGACTACGGCATGCGCCTGGCCGGTTCCGCAGACAAACAACAACGCCGCCAGGCGATCCCCTACCTGGAACGCGCCACCCGCGATTTCCCCGAGGACTACCGCCTGGGCGAAACCCTGGCCCTGCGCTACGACGAAGCCGAGGACAGCGCCTCGGCCCGCCGCGAACTGCGCCGGGTGTTGGACGTCGAGCAGAACCTGGTCGACGGCGACGACGAGTACGGCAGCCTGGAGGCGCGCAAGTACCGCCAGCGCCGCGCCCACGAAACCCTGTCACGGCGCGACAGCATCACCCTGGCCAGTACCTGGTCGCCCGCCGGCACCTCGACCAACGACAAGTTCCTCGACAACGGCCAGCGCAGCGGCAGTTCGCGTCGCGCCCAGTCGCAGAACGTGCAACTGGCCATGTGGGACCACGCCCTGGGCGAGGAGCCCAGCCGCAACGGCAGCACCCTGTCGGTATACGGCCGGGTACTGTTCGGCGGCCAGAGCCGCACCGACTACGCGCAAAGCATGGGCACCGGCGTGGGCCTGCGCTACAAACCCATCGGCCAGGCCAACCTCAACCTGTACGCCGAGCTCTATCACCAGCGCCAGATCGACAGCGACCACTACAACGGCCTGAGCCTGGGCGAGCTGATCAGCCCGGCCAAGGTCGGCGGCAACTGGGGCGACCTGCGCCACCACGCCGAGTCAAGCAACGACCTGCTGCTGCGTGCCACTGCCTCGTTCCTCGACCAGGGCCGCTACCGCAACGACTGGCGTATCGACGAGGACGACTGGGACGAGCGCTTCCTCTACCTCGACGCCGCCTGGTGGACCCGTGCTGGCGACCATGCCTGGTTGTCGCGCTTCCAACAGGGCCACGCCTGGAAACTGCCCAGCCAGTCGCCGCAGACGATCATGCCCTACGGCTTTTTCGAGTTCTCCAGCCAGGACCCAAGCAACGACTGGCGCCAGGACGCTCGCGCCGGGGTGGGCGTGCGCTGGCAGTGGTGGTTCGACGACGACCGCTACAACGCCTACCGGGGCTCGCTGAAAGTACGCGCCGAGTACCAGCAGGCGCTGGGTGGCAACCTCTATGAGCGTGCCAATGGCGTGCTGGTGGGCGTGGAGATGAACTTCTGATGCGTACGCTGCTACTGGCCTGCCTGCTTGCCCTGTGCCTGCCCGCGCAGGCCGACCAGCGCCTGTTCTACCAGCCGCTCAACCGCGATGCCACGGTCACGCCAGCCCAATGGCAGCAGCTGTGGCACGCCACCGTGGCCCAAGGCGGCAAGACCCTGATCGTGCAATGGAGCGCCTATGGCGACAGCGACTTCGGCGGCACCGACGGCTGGCTCGCCAACAGCCTGCGTGAAGCCCGGGCCCAGGGCCTGCAACTGGTGCTGGGCCTGTACATGGACCCGGCCTACTATCAGCGCCTGGAAGAGCTCGACAACGAGGGCCTGAACAACTACTTCAAGGCCCAGCTGGGCCGTTCGCTCAGCCAATACCAGAAGCTGCGCAATGACTGGGCGCTGCCTGTGGAAGGCTGGTACCTGCCGCTGGAGCTGGACGACCTGCACTTTCGCGATGCCGAGCGCCGCGCGGCGCTGCATGCTCAGCTGCAGGCATTCAACCGGCAACTGGACAAGCCGCTGCACATCAGCACGTTCAGTGCCGGGCAGTTGTCGCCAGGGGTCAACGGCGCCTGGCTGGAGGAGCTCGCCGGCCTTGGACTGAGTGTGTGGTGGCAGGATGGCGCCGGCACCGGGCGCTTGCCGTCACTGGTGCGCCAAGGGTACGAACAGGCCCTGCCTTGTCGGGTAGGTATCGTGCGCGAGGCCTTCCGCCAGGTCAGTGCGCCGGGCCAGCCGTTTCGCGCCGAGCCCGCGCAGCCCATGCTGACCGGGGGATGCCATGCCGAAGCGGTGTTTGCCTTGCGTTACAGGCCGTGGGCAAAAGGCGTGCTGTCACCGAATTGAGCCACACGCCCTTTACGGCCTCATCGCTGGCAAGCCAGCTCCCACAGGTTAAGGCGCACACCCTGTGGGAGCTGGCTTGCCAGCGATGAGGCCCGGGAAGTAACAACCAACCAAGAGCCATCATGTACAAAACCCTCGAAGCCCACATCCGCCAGCAGGTCGCCCCGGCCGCCCTGCGCGCCGAGTTCCGCCAGCACGAATACGAGGCCATGCACCGCTTCTGCCTGCTGATCTTCTGCGTCGGTATCGCCATCTGGCTGGTCTTCGACCTGATCATCAGCTACCTCGGCGGCCAGGGCTTCACCTGGATTTCCGGCGCCTTCATCGCCGTGCTGTGCAGCCTCACCGTGGTGCTCGGCTTCACCCGCCGGAGCCGCCATTTCGACGTGCTGCACCTGCTGTTTCTCGGCGTGCTCACCTTGGGCATGCGCCTGGTGATCGACGGCATCCCCATCGCCCTGCGTCCGGTCTGGCTGATCCTGGTGGTGGCCACCGTGCTCTATACCGTGTCGATCCTGCCGATACGGCGCTGGTCGTTCTTCACCGCCATGGCCATCACCTGGCTGATACTCAACCCCTTCTACCACACCCACATCCAGGTCCTGGAGCTCGAAGGCGCCATGCTGCTGAGCTACGCGGTATGCCTCAGCGGCCTGGTGATCTACAGCTACCTGCGCATCCGCCAGGCCAAGCTGCACAACTTCTACCTGTCCAAGGTGCTGCTCGACCAGGCCTATGTGGATGTGCTCACCGAAATCCCCAACCGCCGCTCGTTCATGGCCAAGGCCGAACGCCAGCTGCAAATGGCCGGCCCCGGGCAGTACCTGGCGATGATCGACATCGACAACTTCAAGAAGGTCAACGACCAGTTCGGCCATGACATCGGCGACGAGGTGCTCAAACGCGTGGCCAGGCATATCCGCGCCTCGATGGGTGCCTTCGAGTTCGCCCGCCTGGGTGGCGAGGAATTCGCCATCTTCTTCCAGGGGCTGGACCAGCAGGCCGCCGAGCAACAGGTGGTCGGCCTGTGCCGCCGGGTGCGCGAAGACAGCGCCGAGTACCCAGTGACCATCAGCATCGGCCTGACCGCGGTGGCCAGTGGCGACACCCTGACCATGGCGCTGATCCGCGCGGACCAGGCGTTGTACGCGGCCAAGCACAGCGGCAAGGATAGGTTCGTATTGTGGAGCGCGCCCTTGGCAGGGCAATGACAACCTGTACCGGCCCTATCGCTGGCAAGCCAGCTCCCACAGGGAAACAATGATCCTTGTGAGAGCTGGCTTGCCGGCGATAGGGCCGGTCCGGGTAACCCATCACCCCGCCGGCAATCGAATCCTGAACTGCGCCCCACCCAGCGCCGACTGCGCCACGGTCAAGGTCCCGCCCTGCCCCTCGATGGCTCGCCGGCTGATCGCCAGCCCCAGCCCGAACCCGCCGGTATTGCGATCACGACTACGGTCCAGGCGGTAGAACGGTTGGAAGATCCGCTCGCGCTCCTCCACCGGGATGCCAATGCCGTCATCCTCCACCGTCAGCAGGCAGGCGCCGTCGTCTTCCAGGCGCAGGCGCAGCAGCAGGCTCTCGTCGCAGTAGCGCATGGCATTGCGCACCAGGTTCTGTACCGCGCGGGCGGTCAGCCTGGGGTCGAGCACGAAGCGCGGCAAGTCGCCCTCGCTGCGCACTTCCCACTGGATACCCCGGCCATCGAGCTCTTCGGCAAAACTGCCGAGCACGCTGTCGACCAGCTCCAGCAGCGACACCTCGACCCGCTCGCGGGCCTGATTGGCATTCTCCAGGCGGCTGTAGGACAGCAGTTCCAGCACCAGTTCATCCAGCTCGCGCACATGGCCGACCAGCTCCAGCAGGCGCTTGCGGCTGGCCGGCGGCACTTCGTCGTACAACAGCACCAGGCCGAAATCCAGCCGCGTCAGCGGCGTGCGCAACTCATGGGACACGGCATTGAGCAGCTCGCGCTGCTGGTTGAGGTGGCGCTCCAGGTCGCCGGCCATGGTGTCGAACACCCCGGCCAGCTCGCCGATGTTCGAACGCGGCGGGATGTGCGTGCGCTCGGCCAGGTCACCCTGGCCCAGGCGCCTCGCGGTCTCCTTCAGCCGCTCCAGGTCGCGCCAGTGCGGCCATACCCACAGCAGCAGGCAACCGAGCATGGCGGCGCCGATCAGCACCGTCACGCCCCACGACAGCACGTTGATGTCCAGCGGGTCGGGCGGTGAGTGCAGGCGCACCAGCCACTGTTTGTCCAAGGGGGCCAGCACCGTTTCGTAGTAACCCCAGTCGGCGATCCGCACCGCATGCTGGCCGTGCTCCAGGCGGCCCCGCTCTTCCTGGTCGAGGTCGGCCTGGTCCATCGTCAGCAACTGCACCTCCAACGGCGCAAAGGCTTTGGCCAGCTCCTGCTCCACCGCTGGCCACAGCTCGCGCGGCGCCTGCTGGAACTGGCGCACGATCAACGACTGCACGCCCTTGGTCTGGTCCAGGTTGTAAGCCATGAAGCGCCCGTGGAAGGCGCCGACGATGGCATCGGGGATCAGCAGCAAGGCGCCGGCATAGGCGACGATGATCACCAGGTACAGGCGCACCAGGATCTTCAGCATGGCGTATCAGCACTCCCACTCGACGCGGCTGAACAGGTAGCCCTTGCCCCACACGGTCTTGATCTTGCGCGCTTCGCCAGCGCTGTCGTCGAACTTGCGGCGCAGCTTGGAGATGGCCACGTCCACCGATCGGTCGGTGCCGTTGAACTCGATACCGCGCAGCTGCTGCAGGATGCGGTCGCGGCTGAGCACCTCGCCGGCGTTGCGCGCCAGCACCACCAGCAGGTTGTACTCGCCGCTGGACAGCTCCACCTCTTCGCCACGCCAGCTGACCGTGCGCTCGGCCAGGTCGATGTGCAGGCCGCCGATGAGGATCTGCTCGCTGTCCAGGCGTGGTTCGTGGATGCTGCTGCGGCGCAGCAGGGTGCGCACCCGGGCCAGCAGCACGCGGGGCTCGCAGGGTTTTGTCACGTAATCGTCGGCGCCCATCTCCAGGCCCAGCACCTGGTCGTGGCTGTCGTCGCGGGCGGTCAGCATCAGGATCGGCAGGCTCTGCGACTCCTGGCGCAGCAGGCGGCACACCTGCAAGCCGTCGAGGCCCGGCAGCATCAGGTCGAGGATCACCAGGTCCGGCTTGAGCTGGCGGAACGCATCCAGCACATGGTCGCCACGGGCGATCACCCGGACATGGAAGTCGTTGCGTTGCAGGTAGCTGGCGATCAGCTCGGACAGTGCGCTGTCGTCCTCGACCAAGAGAAGGTTCGGCATAAAGGGCTTTGACGAAGGAGTGAAGGGAGGCAGGATATCGAATCCTGCGCCGGGTGCCGCCGCTGCTTCACACTTTTTCACATACCCCCTACAGAGCTTAACAGCGCCCCCGCGAACGCTTGCCTTAGCATAGGCCCGATCAACCCTGGAAGATCCGTATGTCCATTCTGAGCACTTCGCGCCTGCGCCCCTTGGCGCTATTGGCGCTGTTAACCCTCTCGCTTGCCGGTTGCGATGACGCTGCCGAGCAGGAAGACCAGGCGCCTGTGTCGCAGGTGCGGGTCGAAACCCTGCAGTTGCAGGCGCTGGCCATCAGCAGCGAACTCAGCGGGCGCATCCTCGCCCCGCGCACCGCCGAGGTCCGCGCCCGGGTAGCCGGGGTGGTGCTCAAGCGGGTGTACCGCGAAGGCAGCGACGTCAAGCAGGGCGATGTGCTGTTCCTGATCGACCCGGCGCCGTTCAAGGCCGACCTCGACAGTGCCCGCGCCACCCTGGCCAAGGCCGAGGCCACGGTTTACCAGGCCCGCCTGCAAGAGCAGCGCTATCGCCAGTTGGTCGACGACAAAGCGGTCAGCCGCCAGGAGTACGACAATGCCCGCGCCAGCTTCCTGCAGGCCGACGCCGCGGTGGCCGAAGCCAAGGCCGCCCTTGAGCGCGCCCGCCTCAACCTCGGCTACGCCACCGTCACCGCGCCGATCTCCGGGCGCATTGGCCGGGCGCTGGTGACCGAAGGCGCACTGGTCGGCCAGAACGAGACCACGCCACTGGCGACCATCCAGCAGCTGAACCCGATCCACGCCGACGTCACCCAATCGACCCGCGAGCTCAATGCCCTGCGCCGCGCGCTGCGGGCCGGCGAGCTGCAACAGGTCGGCCAGGGCCAGGTCAAGGCCACCTTGATCCAGGACGACAGCAGCGCCTACCCGCTGCCCGGCAAGCTGCTGTTCTCCGACCTCAGCGTGGACCCAAGCACCAACCAGATCACCCTGCGCAGCGAGTTCCCCAACCCCGACCTCGACCTGTTGCCTGGCAGCTACGTGCGCGTGCGCCTGGACCAGGCCGTGCAACCCCAGGGCATCAGCGTGCCGCAACGGGCGATCCTGCGTGACAGCGCCGGTGTACCCAAGGTGCTGGTGGTCGACCAACAGGACCGTATCAGCGAGCGCCAGGTGCAACTGGGCAGCGCCCAGGGCGACCGCTGGATCGTCAACGACGGCCTCAAGCCGGGCGAACGCGTCGTGGTCGAAGGCCTGCAGCACGTCAAGGCCGGTGACCAGGTGCAGGTCGACGAACAACCGGACGCACTCCCCATCGTCCAGCACAACGGCCAGTGAGGGCCTGATCCATGCCGCAGTTCTTCATTGACCGCCCGGTCTTCGCCTGGGTGGTCGCGCTGTTCATCCTGCTGCTCGGCGGCCTGGCCCTACCGCAGTTGCCGGTAGCCCAGTACCCCGATGTGGCGCCGCCGCAGGTGGAAATCTACGCCGTGTACCCGGGCGCCTCAGCGGCGACCATGGACGAAAGCGTGGTCAGCATCATCGAGCAGGAGCTCAATGGCGCCGACAACCTGCTGTATTTCGCCTCGCAAAGCAGCCTGGGCAGCGCCACCATCACCGCCAGCTTCCAGCCCGGCACCAACCCGGACCTGGCCCAGGTGGACGTGCAGAACCGCCTCAAGGTGATCGAGTCGCGCCTGCCGCGCCCGGTCACCCAGCAGGGCCTGCAGGTGGAAAAGGTGTCCACCGGTTTCCTGCTGCTGGCCACCCTGACCTCCGAGGACGGCAGCCTCGACGAGATCGCCCTGTCGGACATCCTCGCGCGCAACGTGATGAACGAGATTCGCCGGGTCAAGGGCGTGGGCAAGGCGCAGCTGTATGGCTCGGAACGGGCCATGCGGATCTGGATCGACCCGGCCAAGCTGGTCGGTTTCAGCCTCACGCCCAACGATGTGGCCGAAGCCATTGCCGCGCAGAACGCCCAGGTGGCGCCGGGCAGCATCGGCGACCTGCCCGCCCGGCCGACCCAGGAAATCACCGCCAACGTGCTGGTCAAGGGCCAGCTGAGCACCCCCGAAGAGTTCGCCGCCATCGTGCTGCGGGCCAACCGCGATGGCTCGGCGGTGACCGTCGGCGATGTCGCCCGGGTCGAGATCGGCGCCCAGGAATACCAGTACGGCACCCGCCTCAATGGCAAGGCCACCAGCGCCTTCAGCGTCAAGCTGGCGCCAGGCGCCAACGCCATGGAAACCGCCACCCTGGTCAAGCAGAAGCTCGATGAGCTGTCGCGCTACTTCCCGGCCGGGGTGAAATACGACATCCCCTACGACACCTCGCCGTTCGTCAAAGTGTCGATCAAGCAAGTGATCAACACCCTGGTCGAAGCCATGGTGCTGGTGTTCGCGGTGATGTTCCTGTTCCTGCAGAACTTCCGTTACACCCTGATCCCGACACTGGTGGTGCCAGTGGCGCTGATGGGCACCTTCGCGGTGATGAACGCACTGGGCTTCTCGGTCAACGTGCTGACCCTGTTCGGCATGGTGCTGGCCATCGGCATCCTGGTGGACGACGCCATCGTGGTGGTGGAGAACGTCGAGCGGATCATGGCCGAGGAAGGCCTGCCGCCCAGGGAGGCCACGCGCAAGGCCATGGGCCAGATCAGCGGCGCCATCGTCGGCATCACCCTGGTGCTGGTGGCGGTGTTCCTGCCGATGGCCTTCATGAAAGGCTCGGTGGGGGTCATCTACCAGCAGTTCTCGGTGTCGATGGCGGTGTCGATCCTGTTCTCGGCGTTCCTCGCCCTGAGCCTCACCCCGGCGCTTTGCGCCACCCTGCTCAAGCCCATCGGCAAAGGCGAGCATCACCAACGCAAAGGCTTCTTCGGCTGGTTCAACCGCCGTTTCGACGGCATGAGCAACGGCTACCAGCGCTGGGTCACCCACGCCCTGGCGCGCAGCGCCCGCTACCTGCTGGTGTATGTCGCGCTGGTGGGAGTGCTGGTGTATGGCTTCAGTCAGTTGCCCAGCGCGTTCCTGCCCACCGAAGACCAGGGCTACACCATCACCGATATCCAACTGCCGCCGGGCGCCAGCCAGGCACGCACCATCGAAGTGGCGCGGCAGATCGAGGCGCACAACGCCGAAGAGCCGGGCGTGGCCAACACCACGCTGATCCTGGGCTTCAGTTTTTCGGGTAGCGGGCAGAACGCGGCGCTGGCCTTCACCACGCTCAAGGACTGGTCCGAGCGCGGCAGCGACGACAGCGCTCAGTCCATCGCCGACCGCGCGACCATGGCCTTCACCCAGCTCAAGGACGCCATCGCCTACTCGGTGCTGCCGCCGCCGGTCGACGGCCTGGGCGAGTCGAGCGGCTTCGAGTTCCGCCTGCAGGATCGCGGCGGCATGGGCTACAGCGAACTGATGCAGGCCCGCGACCAGCTGCTGGAACAGGCGCGCAAGAGCAAGCTGCTGGTCAACGTGCGCGAAGCCTCGCTGGCCGAAAGCCCGCAGGTGGCGCTGGAAGTGGACCGCCGCCAGGCCAACGCGCTGGGCGTATCGTTCGCCGCCATCGGCGAGGTACTCAACACCGCAGTGGGCTCCAACTACGTCAACGACTTCCCCAACCAGGGCCGCATGCAGCGGGTGGTGGTGCAGGCCGAAGGCGACCAGCGCAGCCAGGTCGAGGACCTGCTGAAGATCCATGTGCGCAACAACAGCGACAAGATGGTGCCCTTGGGCGCCTTCGTCACCGCCCACTGGCAGAGCGGCCCGGTGCAGCTGACCCGCTACAACGGCTACCCGGCGGTGTCGATCTCCGGTGAACCGGCGCCTGGCTACAGCTCGGGCGACGCCATGGCCGAGATCGAGCGCCTGGTGGCGCAACTGCCTGCCGGCGCAGGCCTTGAGTGGACCGGCCTGTCGCTGCAGGAGCGGCTGTCCGGCAGCCAGGCACCGCTGCTGATGGCGCTGTCGCTGCTGGTGGTGTTCCTGTGCCTGGCGGCGCTGTACGAAAGCTGGTCGATCCCCACCGCGGTGCTGCTGGTGGTGCCGCTGGGCGTGCTCGGCGCAGTACTGGCGGTGACCCTGCGCGGCCTGCCCAACGACGTGTTCTTCAAGGTCGGCCTGATCACCCTGATCGGCCTGTCGGCGAAGAACGCCATCCTGATCATCGAGTTCGCCAAGGAACTGGTCGATCAGGGCGTCGATGCCACCCAGGCCGCGATCCAGGCCGCCCGCCTGCGCCTGCGGCCGATCGTGATGACCTCGTTGGCGTTCATCCTCGGCGTGGTGCCCTTGGCCATCGCCAGCGGCGCCAGCTCGGCCAGCCAGCAGGCGATCGGCACCGGGGTGATCGGCGGCATGCTCAGCGCCACCTTTGCCGTGGTGTTCGTGCCGGTGTTCTTCGTGGTGGTTATGCGCCTGGCCGGGCGTGACCGGGCCAGGGTGGGCAAGCCAGTGAGCAGCGAAAGCTGACTGGACAAGCCCCTGGGTTGAATGAGAGGGTTCCCGGCATTGACTGCCCGGAACCCTTTTTCATGCCCGCTGCCCTGCCCCCCTGCTCGATCCTCATCCTCGCCGGTGGCCGTGGCCAGCGCATGGGCGGCCGTGACAAAGGCCTGCTGCCGTGGCGCGGCGAGCCGCTGGTGGCCCATGTGCAGCGTGTGGTGGGAGGGTTGTCCGACGATGTGGTGATTTCCTGCAATCGCAACCAGGAGCTGTATCGGCCCTATGCCGACCAACTGGTTGGCGATGCCGAGGCCGACTTCCCTGGGCCGCTGGCCGGGGTGGTTGCCGGGTTGCAGGTGGTTAGGCATGAGTGGGTGGTACTACTGGCGTGCGATGCGCCGTTGGTTGATCAGGTGCTGATAGAGGACCTGCTGAAGCTGGCTGTAGAGCACGACAGTGCGGCGATGGTCCGTCAGGGGGGCTATTGGCAGCCGATGTTCAGTGTGCTGCCGCGGCGGGTGCTGGCGGTGCTGGAGCAGGCCTGGGCGGCGGGTGAGCGGAGCTTGCAGAAGGCGCTGTTGGTTGAAGCTGTGCAGGGGCTGGAGTGTGCGCAGGATGATCAGCGGCTGAGCAACTTCAACAGCCCGGAACTGCTGCAGGACTGAATCATCTGCTGCCAGTGCCAGCCTCTTCGCGGGTAAACCCGCTCCCACAGGTACAGCGCCGCCCCCTGTGGGAGCGGCGGTGCGCCGGTGCGATTTACCCGCGAAGAGGCCAATGAAAGCAATGCTCAACGCCCGGACAGTTCCCCGATACTGATCTCGCGCATCCGAAACTTCTGCACCTTCCCCGTCACCGTCATCGGGAACTCATCAACAAACCGGAAGTGCCTTGGCACCTTGAAATGCGCAATGCGCGCCCTCGCCCACTCGCGCAGTTCCTCCTCGCTGGCGCTGTGCCCAGGGTGGAAACGAACCCAGGCCACGATCTCCTCGCCATACTTGCTGCACGGAACACCGATCACCTGCACATCAGCCACCGCCGGGTGAGTAAAGAAGAACTCCTCCAGCTCGCGCGGGTAGATGTTCTCGCCGCCCCTGATGATCATGTCCTTGCTGCGCCCGACGATGCGCACATAGCCCTGCTCATCCATCACCGCCAGATCACCCGTGTGCATCCAGCCCTCGCCGTCGATGCTTTCGGCACTGGCCTTGGGGTTGTTCCAGTAGCCGAGCATCACGCTGTAGCCACGGGTGCACAGCTCGCCGATCTCGCCGCGCGGCAGCGTGTTGCCCTCAGCGTCGACGATCTTGTTCTCCAGCCGTGGCTGGGTGCGGCCGACACTGGTCACCCGGCGCTCGAGGTCATCATCGGCGCCGGTCTGCAGTGACACCGGGCTGGTCTCGGTCATGCCGTAGGCAATCTGCACTTCGCCCATGTGCATCTCATCGATTACCCGGCGCATCACCTCGATCGGGCAGGTGGCGCCGGCCATGATCCCGGTGCGCAGGCTGGACAGGTCGAACTCGCCCCGGCGTGGGTGATCCAGCTCGGCGATGAACATGGTCGGCACGCCGTACAGCGCGGTGGCGCGCTCCTCGGCCACGGCCTGCAGCGTCAACAACGGGTCGAAGGCGTCGTTGGGGTAGATCAGCGTGCTGCCGTGGGTCATGCAGCCGAGGTTGGCCATGACCATGCCGAAGCAGTGGTACAGCGGCACCGGCACCACCAGGCGGTCGTGCTCGGTGAGGCCGAGGCTTTCGCCGACCATGTAGCCGTTGTTGAGGATGTTGTGGTGGCTGAGGGTGGCGCCCTTGGGGAAGCCGGTAGTGCCGGAGGTGTACTGGATGTTGATGGCGTCGTCCGGGCGCAGGCTGGCCTGACGGGCGGCCAGCTGCTCGCTGCCGACCTCCCCGGCCCTGGCCTGCAAGGCCGGCCACGGCAGGAAGCCTGCTGGCGGCGCGCTGGCCAGACTGATCACGCCACGCAGCTCGGGCAAGCGCTCGCAGGCCAGAGCACCAGGCTGGCTTTCGCCCAGGCCGGGCACCAGCCCGAGCAGCATCGCGTGGTAATCGGAGGTCTTGAAGGCATCGGCGCAGATCACCCACTGGCAACCGGACTGGCCCAGGGCGTAGTCCAGCTCGCTGCTGCGGTAGGCCGGGTTGATGTTGACCAGGATCGCGCCGACCTTGGCGCTGGCGAATTGGGTGATGCACCACTCGGCGCAGTTGGGCGCCCAGATGCCCAGGCGGTCGCCGGCCTGCACGCCAAGGGCCATCAGTGCCCGGGCGTGCTGGTCGACCGCTGCGGCCAGTTGCCGCCAGGTGTAGCGCAGTTGCTGGTGGCGGACGACCAGGGCCTCGCGGTCAGGGAAACGGGCGACGGTGGCGTCGAAGGCGTCGCCGATGCACTGGGACAGCAGAGATTTGGCCGGGTCGCCCTGGGAGTAACTTGGCTGGGTCATGGGGTATCTCTTGTTGTTCTTGTAGTGGTTGATCCGGCGCCATCGCCGGCAAGCCGGCTCCCACAGGGATCGCGCCAACCTCAAGGCCAGCGCCGTACCTGTGGGAGCCGGCTTGCCGGCGATGGCGCCGACACCGCTCTACCGGACGAACACCTGCGGCGTGGTGGTCGACATGTCACCGCCTGGCAGCTTGATGTTCTTCACCTTCTCCAGGGTATTCGGGTCGAACACCGCCAGGTCATTGAAGGTGCCGCCCAGGTACAGCTTGTCGCCCGCCTTGTCGAAGGTCACGCAGTAGTAGGTATGTTCCAGATTCGCGGCCTTGACCAGTTTCTTCTGCTTGATGTCGTAGCGCGCCAGGCGGTTGAGCACGCCGTACATCTGGTTGCCATCCTTCGGCGAGCGCAGGCCGGTGAAGTACAGCTCGGTCAGCTCGGCGAACTCCTCGGTGTGGGCCTTGCCGGTCTTCAGGTCGATGCTCAGATAGCCGTACAACGGCTCGGCGGTGGCCGGGTCCTGCTTGGCATCCTTGAACTTGGCAATGGTGTAGAGCATCGAGAACTCATGCCGCGAGCTCTGGTGCGGCCAGAAGTACAGCACGTCGGGTGCGCTGTAGCCGGGGCGGTTCCAGTTGCGCAGCGGCAAGGCGACGGTGTATTTGCCGGTCTTCACGTCCATCTTGTAGATGTCCGGCCCGGCCACGTACAGGCTGCCGTCGTCGGCGGCGCGCATCAGGTACACCTGGCGCGGCATCGGGAAGGTTCGCACCGGCTTGGCGTCCAGCCCGTCGCCGGTGCGGAACACCTCCAGGCGCGGCGGCTTGACCACGTAATGGTCGTTCAGGCGCTGGCTGGGGTTGACCGTGGCATAGACTTCCTTGCCGTCGGGGCTGATGGCGAAGGAGTACATGGCCTTGCCCACCTCGCCCGGCACGCTGGACAGGTTGGCGTGGAAGGTGGTCTTGCAGCTGTCCAGGTCGATGCCATAGATATCGGCAAAGTGGTTGTTGAGCACGTAGGCGGTGCGGTTGTCCGGCGCCATCATTGCCGTGCCCGGGCCAAACGAATCGGGCATGCGGCAGGTCTTGTACAGGGTGTCGCTGGCCACCTCGACCACATGCAGGTTGTTCGGGTAGTTGGTGGCGATCAGGTATTCGTGGCCGGCCTGCAGGGCTTTGCCTGCGTCGTCGGCCTGGGCCGCCCAGGCACAGGCCGTGGCGGCGACGCTAAGCGCGAGTTGCGCGCAGAATCCAGGTTTCATGCGGTTTCCCCTTGTCGTTCTATTTGTCTTTCGGGAATACGGTGCCGAGGTTGCGCCAGTCTTCGGCGGAGTTGGTCGCCTGGGCGTTCCAGTCCTGGTAGGTGCTCATCATGTCCGGCACCTGGGCCGGCCACCAGCAAGGGTCGGAACAGCCATACAGGTCGGCCTCCATCGGCTGGCACAGCGAGCTGACGCCACCAAAGGCGTCCACCTCCCAGCCCGGGTCGGTGGTGGCGGTGCAGCCGGCCACGGCGCTCATCGCCAGCACTTCTTCGACGCGGTCCTCGGCGGCGGCCTGTTCAAGGATGCGCGCCTTGTTGTTCAGCGGTTTGAGGTGCTTCATGTCAGTGCGCCTTCCTGGGAGTGATGTAGCGATCGATGAAGGCCGGGTTGGCGGCCATGATGCGGCTGTAGACTTCGATGCCGAAGTCGACCCAGTCGCGCATCAGCTCGCAATAGTGGTAGGTCGGGTGCTGCGGGTCGCCGTAGCGGGCGTAGCTTTCGTGGTAGCAGCCGCCGGAGCACAGGTTGCGGATGCGGCAGCTGTCGCAGCCGGTGCCACTGCGGTCCAGGCGCTGCGACAGGAAGTCATTGAGCTGTGCCTGCTTCACGCCCTGGTGCACGTTGCCGAAGGTCGGCAGGCTGGAGCCGGTGAAGCGGTGGCACAGGTTCAGCTCGCCCTCGTGGTCCACCGCCAGCATCTTCAGCCCGGCACCGCACGGCAGGGCCTTCTTGTGGCCCTCGTGGATGTCGGTGATCAACTGGTGCAAGTTGGAGAAGCCGATGTTGCGGTGCTCCAGCGCCGCCTCCAGGTAGCGCCGGCCGAGGGCCTTCATGTTGGCGAACACCTGCACCAGCTCTTCGCTGCTGAGGTTGAAGTCGGCCATGTCACCGGAGGTCACCGGGGCGAAGCCCACCTCGGCAAAGCCCATCTCGTTGAACAGGTGGTTCCAGATGGTCTCCACATCGGTGATGCCCCGGGTCAAGGTCACGCGGGCCCCCACCGGTCGGCTGTCATAGCGCGACAGCAGCATGTCGGCCTTGCGCCGCACCACGTCGTAGGTGCCCTGCCCGCCCACGGTGATGCGGTTGCGGTCGTGCACGGTCTTGGGCCCGTCGATGCTGATGGACAGCCCGAAACGGTGAGCGTTGAGCCAGTCGACGATCTCTTCGGTGAGCAGCGTGGCGTTGGTGGTCATGATGAACTCCACCTGTTTGCCGGCCTCGGCGAAACGCCGCTCGCAGTACGCCACCATGTGTTCGATCAGCGGACGGTTGGACAACGGCTCGCCGCCGAAGAACACCACGCTGTAGCGGGTTTCGTCGGGCGACTCCTTGAGCAGCATCTCCACCGACGCCTCGGCGGTGGCGGTGCTCATCTTCTTGCCGGCCGAAGGCTTGTCGAGGTCTTCCTTGTAGCAATAGGTGCAGCTGAGGTTGCAACCGGTGTTGACGTTGAGCACCACGGTGTTGAGCGCCGTGCGCTCGACCTGCTTGAGGGCGATTTCCAGGGTCAGCGGCGAGCCGTCGCTGACCACTTCCAGGGCGATCAGCTCGCGCAGGGTTTCCTGGATGTCCTGCCCGTCGAACTGCTGGCCGAGCTGCTGCATCAGCTCCTCGGCAGAGCAGCCTTGGCGGCGCAGGGTGTCGATGATGCCGCCGGTCACCGCATCGGTGGCGAACAGCGAACTGCTGGGGATATGGAACAGCATGCGGTCGGCATCCACCTGCACTTCGTGCAGGTTGCGTTCGACCAGGTTCAGTAGTGCGCCCATGGCGACCTCCCGATAATCGATTCGTCAGGTGTTTACGCGCTGTGCCCCTGCCCTCAAGGCAACGGCGGGTTGTTCCAGCGCTGCACGGTGACGATCATGTGGCCCTCGCCGGTCTGGCCGCCGTCCGCCAGGGTGGCGATAACCTTCAAGTTGCCGGCGTTGTTGGTCATCATCTTGCGTTCAGGGTTGGGCCCTGCACCGCCAGGTACGAACACGCCGTCGGCCTGCATCTGTCCGGCGAACTTGACGTCTTCGTCCTCGACCGCCCGTTCGTTGAACGGCTCGACTTTCCAGGTGGCCGGCAGGTAGCCGATGCGCAGCGGCTGGCCGCTGGCGTCCTTGCCCCAGGCCTCGGCCTCGAAACGGCCCTGGACCTTGGGCACCGAAGCGCCGTTTTCGCCGATGCGAGCGATGGAGAACGCCGGCACCACCTTGACCTCGTCGACCTTGTCATACACCGCCAGTTGCAGGCCCTTGAGCGCGCCCACCGACACCTCGCGCTGGCCGGCGGCGGCATCCTTGGCGGCACGCGCCTTGACCCGGATCAGCGTCGGTGTCGACTCCAGCACTTCGGTCACGGCCACACCCGCGCCCAGGTCCGGCTTGCCGGTCAGGTCGCTGCCCACCAGGGTGATTTCGCTGTCGCTGCCGGCCTTGATGAAGGCCGGCTGCACCGCCAGCAAACGCCCTTGGCCAGCCTTGGCGGCGCTGAAGTCCAGACCGCGCTCGTCATGTTCGGCCTCGAACATGCGGCCCTTCATCTGCCCGTCGATGGCGGCGAACACCTGGCGCAGGTTGGCCTCGCCGACCTTGACGTTGCCGCGCCACTCGTAGCCGTTGTAGAGGATCGCCGAACCGCTGCCGTTGAACGGCGTGCCGTCGGCATAAGCCCCCTTGACCTCGACCTTGAAAGTGTCGCCCTCGCCTGCGCTGACACTCATCACCCCGCGCACATCGCCCTTGGCGAGCATATGCCCGCTGAACGCCCACTGCCCCACCAGCGCGTCGGCCTTGGGCCGGGCCTTGAGCCATTCGGCCCAGGCCGGGTTGTCGAGGGGGAAGCGCTTGGCCAGGTCCGGCACCATCTGCTTGAGGGCGATGTCCAGCCAGTCGCGGTCGCGGGCCTGGGCCTGGTATTCGAGGGACGGCCACTGGCTCAGGTGGAAGTTGACCAGATGCTCCCATTCCTGGGCCGGGCGCCGCTGCAACGCAACCCGGGCACCGGAGTGGCAACGCCCGCACATCTGGCTGAGCTGATCGTCGAAGTGCTCGACGGTGTTGAGCCTGCGCTCCATGGCGTAGCGCACGCCGTCGGTCTCGCTGGGTGCCAGGCCCTGCTTGTCGGCCAGGTACTTGACCAGGGTTCGGCGGTCGTCGTCGCTGATCGAAAGGCCGTGCATCACCTGCATGCGGGCGATGCTCATCAGCCAGCCTTCGGGGGTCTTGCGCTGGTGGCTGATACGGCTGTAGCTGTCGTTGCCCTCGGGGATATGGCACCCCATGCACTTGTTCTGCAACAGGCTCGGGCCCTGCTCGGCCGCCATGGCCTGGGCGGACAGCAGTGCGGTGGCGACCAGCGCCAGTGTGCCCGCCTGCCGCCGGAGTCGAGTCGTCTTCAAGGTCAGACCTCCACGGTGTTGTTCTTATCGTTATTGCACGCTTGGGTACTGCGGTGTGCATGTGACAGTTGCGATACAGGAAGTGTGCCAGTTGCAGCAAAAATGTTTTGGATCAGTGAGTTGCCTGGGTTTTGCGAGTATGGGCCAGCGATTGAAATTGTAGGTGAACGTCCCATTTCGCGACTGGGTGTTTCACCTTGAGACACCCGCCGGGGGCTGGCAATGCCGGGGCCGCAAAGCGACCCCAAGCGCCCGTGAATCTGTGTCACATGTCGTCTCACTCGATCTCAATATGCAACAGATCAACCCTGGTTCCTTTAACTCCCAATAAGGCAAAAGCCACCGCTGGCTAGGCCTCACCCAGCATCTGAGTCCATTGGCACGGCCATTGCCCCTGCCCTGCTCACAACCATGACAAGAGGCACCGCCCCATGCATTCCGAACTGCCGATCCTCCCCGCCACACGCGATTTCCTCGCACGCAAGCTCAGGATGCGCATCGGCGCCGACTGGCAGGACGCCGTCAGCGGTCGCACCTTGACCTTTCGCAACCCGGCCAGCGGCGAAGTCCTTGGCGAGGTGCCCGCGGCCGACCCGGAGGATGTCGACCGCGCCGTGCGCGCCGCGCGCCAGGCCTTCGACGATTCGGCCTGGAGCCGCACACGCCCGCGTGAACGGCAGAACCTGCTGTGGCGCCTGGCCGACCTGATGCAGCGCGATGCCCAGCAGTTGGCCGAACTGGAATGCCTGAACAACGGCAAGAGCGCCGCCGTGGCGCAGGTGATGGACGTGCAACTGGCCATCGACTTCCTGCGCTACATGGCCGGCTGGGCCACCAAGATCGAAGGCAGCACGGTCGAGCCTTCACTGCCGCTGATGCCCAACGACCAGTTCCATGGCTTCGTGCGCCGCGAAGCCGTGGGCGTGGTCGGCGCCATCGTCGCCTGGAACTTCCCGCTGCTGCTGGCCTGCTGGAAGCTCGGCCCGGCCCTGGCCACCGGCTGCACCATGGTATTGAAGCCCGCCGACGAAACCCCGCTGACCGCGCTCAAGCTCGCCGAACTGGTGGACGAAGCCGGCTACCCGGCCGGGGTATTCAACGTGGTCACCGGCACCGGCCTGAACGCCGGCGCCGCGCTTAGCCGCCACCCGGGCGTGGACAAGTTGACCTTCACCGGCTCCACCGAGGTCGGCAAGCTGATCGGCAAGGCGGCCATGGACAACATGACCCGCGTCACCCTGGAGCTGGGCGGCAAATCGCCGACCATCGTGCTGCCCGACGCCAACCTGCAGGAGGCCGCCGCCGGTGCTGCCACGGCGATCTTCTTCAACCAGGGCCAGGTATGCTGCGCCGGCTCCCGGCTGTACGTGCACCGCAAGCATTTCGACAACGTGGTGGCCGACATCGCCGGCATCGCCAATGGCATGAAGCTCGGCAACGGCCTGGACCCGTCGGTGCAGATGGGCCCATTGA
Source organism: Pseudomonas sichuanensis (assembly GCF_024749065.1). Taxonomy (NCBI): domain Bacteria; kingdom Pseudomonadati; phylum Pseudomonadota; class Gammaproteobacteria; order Pseudomonadales; family Pseudomonadaceae; genus Pseudomonas; species Pseudomonas sichuanensis. The sequence continues at coordinate 3,125,941 of NZ_CP087185.1, forward strand.
TCTCGGCCAAGCAGCAGGACCGGGTCACCGGCTACATCGAGCTGGGGCGTGAACTGGGCGCCACCATCGCCTGCGGCGGCGAAGGCTTCGGCCCGGGCTACTTCGTCAAGCCGACGGTGATCGTCGATGTAGACCAGCGCCACCGCCTGGTGCAGGAGGAAATCTTCGGCCCGGTGCTGGTGGCCATGCCGTTCGATGACCTCGATGAAGTGCTGCACATGGCCAACGACAACCCCTACGGGCTGGGCGCGAGCATCTGGTCCAACGACCTGGCCGCGGTGCACCGGATGATCCCGCGCATCAAGTCCGGCTCGGTCTGGGTCAACTGCCACAGCGCCCTGGACCCGGCGCTGCCGTTCGGCGGCTACAAGCTCTCGGGCGTTGGCCGCGAGATGGGCGCGGCGGCGATCGAGCATTACACCGAGCTCAAGTCGGTGCTGATCAAGCTCTGATCATTTGCCTGTACCGGCCTCTTCGCGGGTAAACCCGCTCCCACAGGATCACCACAGGCCTGAAAACCCTGGGGGCCTTGTGGGAGTGGGTTCACCCGCGAAAGGGCCGGCACATGCCACCCCAAAAACAACAACAAAAACATGGAGCACACCATGAGGCATACACTCGCCTGCACATTGGCCCTGCTGTTGAGCGCACCCGCCACCCAGGCCTACGAGCTGTACAACCACAACGGCACCACCCTCGACGCCAACCTCGAAGCGCTGTTCGGCATCTTCCACAGCGACGAAAGCTACAACCAATTCGGCAACCGCGAGCCCGGCAGCAGCAACTGGCGCGAGGGCTACGTCAAGTACGGCCTCAGTGGCAGCCAGGCCATCGCCGACAGCGGCGCGCTCTACGGCGCGTTCAGCCTGCTCAGTTCCGCCACCTGGGGCGATGGCGACGCCGCCGGTTTCACCCTGGGCGACGAACGCCGCACCGCCGTCGAAGACCTGTACCTGGGCTGGCGCTCCGGTACCCTGTTCCCGGCGCTGGGCGAAGACGGCATCGATATCTCCGGCGGCCGCCAGTTGGTTACCCTGGGCGATGGTTTCCTGATCCAGGGCGACCCGGTCAACGCCGGCAACGTCGACCTGGGCGCCAACTTCGACCGGGGCGGCGCCTACTACCTGGCCGCGCGCAAGGCCTTCGACCGCACCGCCGTGCTGCGCCTGGGCGGCAAGCAGGGCTGGCGCGGCGACCTGATGTGGCTCAAGTCCGACAACCACTTCCAGGCCGACAGTTCCATGGCCGTGGCCAACCTTGAGCATGTGGCCGACGCCGGCACCGTCGGCCTGAGCTGGATCCACGGCCTGGACGTGGACCGGCGCTACGCCGAGATCCTCGGCCTCGAGCACCGCGATGGCATGGACACGGTGAGCCTGCGCGGGCGCGGCAACCTGGGGGTGAAGGACCTGGAGCTGGCAGCGGAATATGTCACCCAGGACCGTACCGGCGGGCGTGAAGATGCGTGGTACCTGGAGGGCAACTGGACCTTCTCCGGCCTGCCCTGGTCACCCACCGCCACCTACCGCTACAGCCGCTTCTCGGAACACTTCGACCCGTTGTTCTATGGCCTGAGCCGCGGCTACGGCACCTGGTTCCAGGGCGAAGTGGCGGCCAACTATGCCGGGCCGTTCAACAGCAACAGCCAGGTCCACCATGTGGCGCTCAAGGCCACGCCCCGCGAGGGGCTGACCGTGGGTGCGCTGTATTTCGACTTTGACCCGCTGAGCACCGACAAGAGCAATCTTGGGGGGCGCGAGCTGGACCTGTACCTGGAATGGATGGTCAACGAGCACTGGCTGATCAGCCCGTTGGTGGGGTTCTACAAACCTGAGCGCAATGCCGACAACGGCGGCGTGCAACTGGGCAGCCGGGATACCGGGACCTATCTGCAGTTGGTGGTCGGAACCTTCTTCTGACGATACTTCGGCGTTGCCTATGCCCTCGCCATCGCCGGCAAGCCGGCTCCCACCCCGACCGCGGAGTCCTGGGCCATGCGTTAACTCTGTGAGCGCTGCGGTACAAGACAGTTGCTCCCACGATTGCGCATGGCTTGGGTCGATGCGGTTGGGGTGGGAGCCGGCTTGCCGGCGATGGGGCGCAAAGCGGCCCCTGGTTATCCGCGATAACCTTGCTCGCCCAGCCACCGCCGCACCATGGCCTGCGACTCCCCGGCCAGCACCTGTTCCAGCGCGAGCCCCGCCTGCAGGCCGCGGACCACAGGCGCCAGCTCAACCCCTTGCAGGTGCCACACCCCCAACGGCTGGTCTGCCGTCACTACCACCTCGGCCTCCTCCACGAAACCATCACGCAACACCGGCCGACGCTCCACCGTCACCGCGCTCCAGGCGGCCTGGGCATGGATCGGCTGCGCATCCGGCCACCTGCGGCGCGCAGCCCAGAACGCGCCCGACGCCCTTGCCTGCTCCTGAGCGTAGAAATCCCGGCCAATGCGGGCAAAGCGCAGGAACAGCTGCTCGATACGCTCCTGATGAAAACGCTGCGCCAGCGCGGCGCTCTCAGGCCGCCGCAACAAGGTGTTGATCACCACCGGCGCCTGCAACGCCGACGACAACGACTGGAAAATCCCGTTACCCGACAGCGGGTCTACCGCCATCGCCGCATCCCCCACCCGCAGCCAATCGTCGCCTGCGCAACTGCCGGCCAGGATCGCCGTGCTGCTGCGGGCATGAACCTGGGCAGGGGCGAAGGCCTGTTGATCGAAGATTGCCCGTACCTGCGCCGAAGTACGCCGGCGTTCGGCGCAATACGCCGCCAGCTGTGCCTTGCCCGGCAGGCTGGCCGTGCCAGCATCCAATGTCACTTGCCAGTAGCAACGGCCATCGTCCAGCCGCGCCATCCACGCCCAGCCATCGTCCAGGCTCTCCACGGCCGAGGCCGCTGCCCCTGGCGTGCCCTGCCAGAGGTTCAGCAGGCTGACGGTCTCCGGCCCGCGCAGGCGCCCTTCGGCCAGCGGCGCCTGGCGGCCACGGGCCTCGACCAGAAAGTCGCCATGCACCACCTGGCCATCGTCCAGGCGCACCCGATGGCCGGCATCGCGCATCACCTCGCGCACCCGGCCTTCGATCAACTCGACCCCGGCCCGACGCAGGTCGTCACGCAAGGCCCGGTCGAAACGCTGGCGATCGAGCAAGCACTCCTGGTTCAAGCGCAGCTGTTCACCATTCCAGTGCACCTGCCGTTCAGCGGGGGTGGTGGCCTGCGCGAGTGCTGCCCCAAGCCCGGCATGCTGCAACCCGTCGAGCACGCGCTGGGAAACCCCTTCGATGGCGGCGAAGCGGCGCCAGTCGCTGACCACGGTCACGGCATAACCCAGGCGTCGCAGCCCCAGGGCCGTGGCGGCGCCGGCAGGGCCCGCGCCGAGTACCACAATGCGCGCGTCAGCCATCAGCCTGCCCCTTGCGCTCCGGGCCGGTGAACGCCGCGTGGTGCTTTAACCAGTGGACCAACGCCAGGTGTTCCAACTCGGGCCGGTTGCGCAATACGCCAGCAACCAGGCCGCTGAACGCGCCACAGGCAAGGCTGGCACCCGCCCCGCCGGTGGTGCCGACATGGGCGCCGAAATCGGCCTGGGCGGTTCCCAGCCATGACCATTCACCCGGCGCGCAGCGGGCATCACCCGTTACCCGAATCACCCCTGGGTAGCTTGCCGGATACACCGGTTCGCCCCGCGCCGGGCTTGAGGCACACAGCAGCACCCCGGCGGCCTGGGCTTCGGCGCAGGCCTGGCGCAGCACCGGGCGGTCCTGGTGCAGGCCCAGGCTCAGGTTGATCACCGCGGCGCCCTGCTCCACCAGCCACAACAGCGCGGCGGCCACTTGCAGGGCGCTGGTGCTCCATTGGCGGTCGAACACCTGGGCCAGCAGCAGCGGCATGGCACCGGCCTCAGCGCAAATACGCTCGAGCACGGCGCTGCCATGGCCAAGGGCATCGGGCAGCGCTTCGCCTTCCTGCAACACGCCGTCGGCCAGCCAGAAGCGCCGGGCATCGAGCAGCATGGCGGCCTGCCCGGGCGAGCAGCCGCTGTCGATCAGGCCAACGCGCAGTTCACTGGTCATGCCCGGCCGGCTCCTTGCTGCGCAGCAGCCCGTCGCTCAAGTGCAGGTGCACATCGGCATCGGCCAAGGTCGAGGCGCGGTGGCTGATCAAAATGCGCGTGCGCCCGGCAAACAGCTGGTCGATGGCGGCGATCACTTCGCGCTCGGTGGCTTCGTCCACCGCCGAGGTGGCTTCGTCGAGCACCAGGATCGCCGGTTGCTGCAGCAGCGCCCGAGCGATGGCGATGCGTTGTTTCTGGCCACCGGACAACTGCTGGCCACGCTCGCCGAGCATCCCGTCCAGGCCCAGCGGCAGATTGCCGACCAAGCTTTCCAGGCGGGTCAGGCGCACCACTGCTTCGAGCTGTTCACGGGTCGCTTCGGGCGTGCTGTAGGCGAGGTTCTGCGCCAGGGTGCCACGGAACAGCACGATGTCCTGGCTGACCACCGCGATGCGTCGGCGCAAGGCCTGCAAATCGAGTTGGCGCAGGTCGATGCCGTCGAGCAGGATGCGCCCGACATCGGGGTCGTAGAACCGCTGCAGCAGGTCGATCAGGGTCGATTTGCCGACGCCCGAGGCGCCGCTGATGGCGACCTTGAGCCCGCCCGGCAGGCTGGCATCAACGCCGCGCAGCACGCCGCCCTGGCGCTCATCGTGGGCAAAGTGCACCGCCTCCAGGCGCAATTCGCCGGGCCCGTCGGCGATGGGCAGCGGCGCTTCGGCTGGCTGAACCGCGACCGGCTCACGCTTGAGTTCCATCACCCGCCCCAGGCTCACGGCCATGCGCTGCACCGCCACGTACAGCCCCAGCAGGCTCTGCACTGGCCCGACCGCCATGCCCAGGTAAGTGGAAAACGCGATCAGTGCGCCGAGCTGCCAGGTGCCTTGGATCACCCACCAGCCGCCGACCAGGAAGGCACAGGCACGGCACCACGAGGTCAGGGTGCCGGGCACCGCCTGGGTGAAGAATTCGGTGAGCTGTACCTTCAGCAGCTGGCTCATGTAGCCCTGCCCCAGGCCTTCCAGGCGTTCGGCCTCGCGGCCCTGCTGGCCGGCGGCCTGGATGAACTTCATCGCCGGCAGGGTTTCGACCAGGAACGACGACACGTCCGCCGAGCGCTCGCGCAGGCTGCGCACCTCGCGCTCCACCTTGCGGCGCATCCAGCGCAGCCACAGCACTTCGAGCGGGATGAGCAGCGCCAGCAGCAACGACAGTTGCCAAGACAGCAGCAACATCAGGGCCAGCGCGCCGACCAGGCCGATCACCGCCGACACCGCCGAGAACAGCGAGTCCACGGCAAAGCGCTGGATCTCGGCGACGTCACCGTCCAGCCGCGACAGGATATCGCCGGTGCGCCTCCGCCCGTAGAAGGTCGGCGACAGCTGCTGCAGATGCCGGTACAGGTCATCGCGCAGGGCAAACAGGATGCGCCCGGACAGCCGCGTGTGCAGGTAGCGGTTCACCCCCGCCAGCACGGTGCCGAGCAGGCCGGCGCCGATCATGATCGCGGCCATGTGCCAGAGAGTCTGGTAATCCTTGGCCAGCAGGCCCTCGTCGATCAGGGTCTTGACCAGCCAGGGTTGCGCCAGGGCCAGCAACGAAGCGCCCAGCGACAACCCCAGCAATACGCCGATGGCGCGCCGTTGCGGGCGCACGAAACCGTACAGCCAGGCCAGGGCCTGGCGCATCAGCAGCGGGTCACTCGATTCGATCAAGCGTGAGAACAGTCCGCCCATGGTTCAGCCGCGCAACTGTTTGAGTTTGCGGTACAGGGTGGCGCGGCTGATGCCCAGCGCCTCGGCCGCCGCCGAGACATTGCCCTGGTGACGTGCCAGGGCGCCGCGGATCAGTTCCAGTTCGTTGTCGCGCAGGCTGCCGGAGGGCGTCGTGCCGCTGGCCAGCTCGTCGAGCAGGCAGTCGGTGAGGTGATCGAGGGTCAGCACCTGCTCGCCGTCCTCGCGCATGGCCAGGGCGGTGCGCAGCACCATTTCCAGCTGGCGGATGTTGCCCGGCCAGTCGAAGCCTTCGAGCAGGCCGGCCAGCGCCGGGTCGAGGCTCACGCCACGGGCGCCGAACTTGCCCAGCAGGGTTTCGATGATGCTGGCCAGGTCGTCGCGCTCGCGCAGCGCCGGCAGGCGCAGGGACACGCCGTTGACCCGGTAGTACAGGTCTTCGCGAAAATGCTGTTCGCTGACCAGGCGCTTGAGGTCGCGGTGGGTGGCGCAGATCAACGCCACGTCGATCTCCTGCTCGTCGCCCGCGCCCAACGGCGCCACCCGGCGTTCCTGCAGCACGCGCAACAGGCGCGCCTGCAGGGCCAGCGGCATGTCGCCGATCTCGTCGAGGAACAGCGTGCCGCCGTGAGCCTGCATCAGGCGCCCGACCATGCCGCCACGGCGCGAACCTGTGAAAGCGCCTTCGCGGTAGCCGAACAGCTCCGACTCGATCAGCCCCTCGGGGATCGCCGCACAGTTGACCGCGATGAAGGCTTTGTCGCCACGCGGGCTGGCCTGGTGCAGAGCCCGGGCGATGACTTCCTTGCCGGTGCCGGTTTCGCCCAGCAACAGCACCGGCAAGCCATTGGCCAGGCCCTGGCGGGCCATGCGCAGGCCACGGGCCAGGCGCGCATCAGCGCCGGCCAGCGCTTCCAGGGCCTGGGCCCTGGCCGGTTCTGCGGCCCTGGCGTTCGCCGTGGCGCCGTTGAGCTTGGCGTGGCGCGGTAGCTGCACGGCGCGGAAGAAGAAGTCGCCCTTGGCGGTCTGCACGCTGCTGACGCCGCCTTGCCACAGGCGAGAGATGAAGGCTGGCGAACGTTCGCCGAGCAAGTCGCTGCAGCGCCTGCCGAGCAGCGCTTGCCGGCTCAGCTGGAGCAATTGGCAGGCGTTGTCATTGGCGGCCAGCACTTCGCCATCCAGGCTCAGGGCCAGCAGGCCCTGCCAGGCACTGGCCAGGTATTGTGGGCGGCTGTGAAACGCCAGCACCAGGTGCTCGGGGTGGCACAGCCCGAACAGGCGGCACTCGATGTTGCCGGCGGCCAGCATCAGTGCGGTGAGGCTGTCCTGGGGCTGGGCCATGACCCCTTCGCGGGTCACGTCGAGCACGCCGATCACTTCGCCATGGGGGTCGCGCAGCGGTACCGAGGTACAGGAAAACGGGCTGAGGCGGTCGAGGTAATGCTCGCCGCAGTTGATCAGGGTGGGCTGGCCTTCGACCACGGCCGTGCCGATGGCGTTGGTCCCGCGCAGCGCCTCGCTCCAGCAACTGCCGGGGTGCAGGTCGCGCAGGCCCTCGCGTTCCAGCGCATGCTTGTGCCCTTCGATGGCCAGCACGTTGGCCTGGGCATCGCCAAGGATGACGATGCCGCTCTGGCCCTGGCGGCGCACCAGGTAGTCCAGCTCGGGGGTGACCGCGTCGATCAGCAGCCGGTTGTGCTCAAGCAGCGTGCGCAGGTCGAGGCCGTGACGAATGCCCAGGCCTACCTGCTCGCCCTGCAGGCAGTCCAGGCCATGGCTGAGGCTGCGCCGCCAGGAGGCGTCGATTTCGTCGCGCAGCATCCCCGAGGGCAGTTCGCCCTCGTTGGCCAGCTTCAGGCGGACCAGGCGGGATTGCTGCAGCGGGTCATGGGCGTTTGTTGTGAGTGTTTGTCGCGCCATTGCGTGCTCCAGCTGTGCCCCGCTAGATCGGGGCATCGGGCATCGGAATTTTCGGCAGTGTGCGTCAGAATTCGTCAGCCGTCATCAGGGGGGCAGGCAAAAAGGGGTGTGGGGCGGCTAGTTTGTGGCGCTCTCAAGGGGGATCGCATGTGGGCCACGAGGTGCAGGGCGACAGGTTTGCAGCGCTCTCAAGATCGAGCGCCGCCCGCGCGGCGCTTCGCGGGTAAACCCGCTCCCACAGTTTGTTTCGGGCCAGTCTCTCCTGTGCCATCACCTGGTCAGCCTTGTTGGTACGACGCGGTTTCAGTGCGGGCGTTGCCGCCGCCCCACATGGCTCAAGGCATGCACCAAGGCAGGCGCCGGTACTTTCACAGGAATAATTGGCCCGAAATAAACTGTGGGAGCGGGTTTACCCGCGAAGCGCCGCGCGGGCGGCGCTCGATCTGATAGGCGCTGCAAAAACACCGGCAAACACCTGGTGGCCCTCACGCGATCCCCCCTGCGCCTAAAACGCCGCCTTGAAGATCGCCTCGATCTCCGCCTGGCTGGCCACCCGCGGATTGGTCAACCCACAGGCATCCTTCAGCGCATTGGCCGCCAACACCGGCACATCCTCAACCTTGGCCCCTAGCTCGGCGAGCCCGGCCGGGATGCCGATCGCCGCCGCCAGGTGCTCGATGGCAGAAATCGCCGCACCAGCCCCCTGCTCCGCCTCCAACCCACACACTTTCACGCCCATGGCCTTGGCTACATCGCGCAGGCGCGCGGCGCTGACCTTGGCATTGAAGCGCTGCACATGGGGCAGCAGCACCGCGTTGCACACCCCATGGGGCAGGTCGTAGTAACCGCCCAGCTGGTGCGCCATGGCATGCACGTACCCCAGGGAGGCGTTGTTGAAGGCCATGCCGGCAAGGAACTGCGCGTAAGCCATGTTCTCCCGGGCCTGCAGGTCGCTGCCGTCGGCCACCGCCTGGCGCAGGTTGTCGCTGATCAGGCTGATGGCCTTGAGCGCGCAGGCGTCGGTGATCGGCGTGGCGGCAGTCGACACATAGGCCTCGATGGCGTGGGTCAGCGCGTCCATGCCGGTGGCGGCGGTCAGCGACTTGGGCATGCCGACCATCAGCGCCGGGTCGTTGACCGACAGGATAGGCGTGACGTTGCGGTCGACGATGGCCATTTTCACGTGGCGCGCCTCGTCGGTGATGATGCAGAAACGGGTCATCTCGCTGGCGGTGCCGGCGGTGGTGTTGATGGCGATCAGCGGCAGTTGCGGCTTGCTCGAGCGGTCCACCCCTTCGTAGTCACTGATATGCCCGCCGTTGGTGGCGCACAGCGCAATGCCCTTGGCGCAGTCATGGGGCGAGCCACCACCGAGCGAGACCACACAGTCGCAACGCTCGCGCTGCAGTATGGCCAGGCCAGCCTCGACGTTGGCGATGCTCGGGTTGGGCTTGGCGCCATCGAACACCACCGAGTCGATATCGCGCATGGCCAGCAGCCCGGCGATGCGTTCGGCCACGCCAGCGCGGGCCAGGCCCTGGTCGGTCACGATCAGCGCCTTGCGCAGGCCGTAGCCGGCGATGGCAGCCATGGCTTCGTCCAGGCAGTCGATGCCCATGATGTTCACGGCGGGGATGAAGAAGGTGCTGCTCATGGCCGGGTCCTCTCAAGCTGTCGGTAGGGCTTGAGCATCCGCCTGCAGCAGTGACCGGGTGTTGATCCAGGGCAATGGGGGCGCGGGAACGGGCCTCAGCGGATCTGATGCTTGTGCAGCAGCCGATAGAAGGTCGGCCGGGAGATCCCCAGCACCTTGGCCGCGATGCTGAGGTTGTCGCTGTGCCGGTTGAGTACGTCGCACAGGGCCTGGCGCTCGGCGCGGTGCTTGTAGTCCTCCAAGGTGCCCAACAGCGCTTCCTGTTCCACCTGGTCGTGCAGGCCCAGGTCCGGGGCTTCGATCTGCCGCCCTTCGGCCAGCACCAGGCCCCGGCGCACACGGTTGGCCAGTTCACGCACGTTGCCCGGCCAGTCGTGGCGGCCCATGGCCGCCAGCGCGCTGTCGCTGAAGGAGCGCGGCCGGCGGCCGGTCTCCAGGCTGTAGAAACGGGCGAAATGGCTGGCCAGCATCGACAGGTCGCCATGCCGGTCGCGCAGCGGCGCGGTCACCACCTGCAGCACGTTGAGCCGGTAATACAGGTCTTCACGGAAACGGCCGAGGGCGATGGCCTTTTCCAGGTCGACGTGGGTCGCCGCCAGCACCCGCACATCCACGCCGATCGGCTGGGTGCTGCCCACCCGTTCGATGTGCCGTTCCTGCAGAAAGCGCAGCAGGTTGGCCTGCAGCTCCAGCGGCAGGTCGCCGATCTCGTCGAGGAAAAGGGTGCCGCCATTGGCCGCCTCGATACGCCCGACCTTGCGCTGGTGGGCGCCGGTGAATGCACCCTTCTCGTGGCCGAACAGCTCGGACTGGATCAGGTGTTCGGGAATCGCGCCGCAGTTGATGGCGACGAACGGCTGGTCATGGCGCTGCGACAAGCGATGCAGGGTGCGCGCCACCAATTCCTTGCCGGTACCACTCTCGCCACGGATCAGCACCGGCGATTCGGTGGGTGCCAGTTTGCCGAGCAGTTTGCGCAGTTCGCGGATCGGCCGGCTCTCGCCCAGCAGTTCGTGCTCGGGCTCGGCCTCGCCATCGCGCACCGCGCCGCGGCCACGCAGGCGCGCCATGCCGAAGGCCCGGCCGAGGGTGACCTGCACCCGCGACACGTCGAACGGCAAGGTGTGGAAGTCGAAGAACCATTCGCAAACGAAATCGCCGACATTCTGCATGCGCAGCTCTTCGGCGCTGAGCACGGCGATCCATTCAGTATTGCTGCGTTTGATCATGTCCTTGACCGCGTCGGGGTGACGCAGGTGCGAGGCCTGCAGGCGCAGCAGGCCGACATCGCAGGGGTGCTCCAGGGCAACGTCCAGGCTGCAACTACGCACATCCCAGCCGACGCCGCGCAGGCCCGGTAACAATCGATGACAATCGTCGCAGGGGTCGACGATCAGCAAGCGACGTTGGGCGGCAGGCTCGAGCATGACCATTCCTTGGCGCCGGAATAGGGTTTTTTATCTATAAACAGTAAGTTGCGACGCCAAAAGTAACAGTAGCAATGAACTTGACAGCCCCCACTACCGTTGGTCAGCCCGATACGGCCGTGTTTGAGCCGTCCGGGAATTTTCGTATTTTATTGACGTCACAGACGGCACGCAGAAATACCTTGCAATGCGTCCAGATAAAAAAATTCTTGGATTGTGTGACTCATCCCCTGACCTGGAGCATCAGTACGATTAACACCGCGCTGTAACCTGTACCGGAATAACACCGCGGAAACACTTTTCGCTGTTTGGGACCATAGAGAGACCGAACCCATGAACGCCCCGCTCCGTGTCAACGAAGCACTGCTGATTGCCGACCACGCCTTCGAACCCTTCCAGTGCGTCGCCTGGGATGCACCCAACGGTACTGGCGAACTAAGCCTGGCAGTGATCGACCGGACCAGCGCCCGCATCGGCGCCAAGCAAGTCTCTTCGCGGGTCTATTCGGACCCTGCGCAGTGGGCCAGCCTGATCGAGGAAGTGCGTGCCGAACTGTGCCAGAAGGGCTATGACCTGCAACCCTGGTCGATGCCTGAATAAGCAAAGCACGGTGATTCCTGTGCGTGCCCGGCACGCACAGGTGCAACTTCAAAGTTCCCCTCGCTACAACTTTCTTTCATGCGACATCCCGTCGCAGTTATTCCATTCAATTGACGGTATCGAACTGCTCGATATGCCGATAATCGGCATGAAGTTGTTCGGCAAGTTGCCGTGCGCGGCCCACACGTACCGCAGCCAATTCCATATCCACCAGCAATGTATTGCACGGTAGCGGTTGCGCTGCTTGCCACCCCTGCAGCCGACCATCGGTCAGCAACAGGCAGCGCTGGACCTCGTGGGGCAGCCGTTTGCCCCGCGCCAGCAACCAGTGCCGTGCCTCTTCCAGGGCCGCCAGCAGCGGTGTGCCACCGCCGGCACCCAGCTGCTGCAGCCAGGGCTGGAGCGCCTGCGAAGCCTTGAGCCCGTGGCGTTGCCACTGCGGTTTGCTGCCACTGGCGGTCAACAGCGCCAACCGCGCACGCTGCCGGTAGGCCTGGTCGAACACCCCGGCCAGCAGGCCCTTGGCCTGGGCCAGCGCCTGGTGGCGACGGGTGGAGGCCGAGGCATCGACGATCACCAGCCACAGTTCTGGCGCCTGGGCCTTGCGCTGCTGCCAGCACAGGTCGCGGCGCTGGCGGGGGCGGCCTTTGAGCAGGGTTGGCAGCCAGGCGATGCGGCCATCTTCGGCTGCCCGGGCGCGGCCACGGGAAACACCGTTCAATTGGCCGACGCGGGGTCTGGCATCTGCCGCCTGGGCGTCGTGGCGGCGGATGCTCAGGGCTTTTTTGCCCAGTTCGGCACCTCGCGCCGAGCACCGCTGGCCACTGGCTGCGGCGGCAAGGCGCCCCAGTCGCCCTGCCCCTGCCCCTGGGCCTGCGACTGCTCGGCGGTACCGGACGGGGTGGCCTGCGGCTGCGCAGAGTCCTGCCGACGACGGTGACGCAGGGCAAATTCGGCGACGGCATCCACATCCTGCTCTTCGATGGCAGTGTGGCCACGCCAGGCCGCATGGGCGCGGGCGGCGCGCAGCCACACCAAGTCGGCGCGCAGACCATCGACCCCGGCGGCGAAACAGCGTTCGGTGATCCAGGCCAGCGCCTGGTCGTCCAGGGCGATCGCCGCCAGGCGCTCGCGGGCGGCCCGGCAGCGCTCGCGCAACTCTGTCTGGGCAGTGGCCCACTGGGCGCAGAAGGCTTCAGGGTCGCTGTCGAACGCCAGGCGCCGGCGAATGATCTGCTGGCGCGCCTCGGGTGCCGGCAAGCCGTCGAGGGCGACGTTCAGGCCAAAGCGGTCGAGCAATTGCGGGCGCAGCTCGCCCTCCTCCGGGTTCATGGTGCCGATCAGCACGAAACGCGCGGCGTGACGATGGGAAATGCCATCGCGCTCGATGCGGTTGGTGCCGCTGGCGGCCACATCCAGCAGCAAGTCCACCAACGGGTCGGGCAGCAGGTTGACCTCGTCCACATACAGCACGCCGCCATCGGCGTGAGCCAGCACGCCCGGGGCGAAGCGCGCCTGGCCCTGGCCCAGCGCGGCGTCCAGGTCGAGGGTGCCAACCAGTCGTTCCTCGGTGGCGCCGAGCGGCAAGGTGACGAACGGCCCATCGCCCAGCAGGTCGGCCAGGCCTCGAGCCAGGGTGCTCTTGGCCATGCCGCGCGGGCCTTCGATCAGCACACCGCCGATCTTCGGGTCGATGGCGGTCAGGCACAGGGCCAGCTTCAGTTCGTCGGCCCCCACCACGGCGGCCAGGGGGAATTGCACAGGTTCGTTCATGTTCAGCAGTCTTCCTCGCCTTCGAGCAACTGTTGCTCGAGGCTCTCGCGGTAGTCGCCCGGGTCCTGCCACAGGCCGCGCTGCTGGGCTTCCAGCAGGCGCTCGGTGAGGTCGCGCAGGGCTTCGGGGTTGTGCTCGCGCATGAAATCACGGGTCGCCGGGTCGAGCACGTAGGCGTCGGCCAGGCCTTGGTAATGATGGTCGTCGATCAGCCCGGTGGTGGCGTCGAAGGCAAACAGGTTATCGACCGTCGCCGCCAGCTCGAAGGCACCTTTATAGCCATGGCGCTTGGCGCCGTCGATCCACTTGGGGTTGAGCGCGCGGGCGCGGATCACCCGGTTGAGCTCTTCCTTCAAGGTACGGATACGCGGCCGGTCGGCCTGGCTGTGGTCACCGTGGTAGCTGGCCCGGGTGGTGCCAGCCAGGGTCTCGGCGGCGGCCAGCATGCCGCCCTGGAACTGGTAGTAGTCGTTGGAATCGAGCAGGTCGTGCTCGTGGTTGTCCTGGTTCTGCAGCACCGCCTGCACCTGGCTCAGGCGCTGGGCGAAACGTGCGCGGGCCGGGGTGCCTTCGTCGCTGGCGCCGTATGCGTAGCCGCCGTGGTTGAGGTAGACCTCGGCCAAATCGTCGCGGCTGTGCCACAGGCGACCGTCGATGGCGTTCTGCACCCCAGCGCCATAGGCGCCGGGCTTGGCGCCGAACACGCGCCAGCCGGCCTGGCGTGCCGCCAGCTCTTCATCCAGGCCGTCATCGAGCAGCGCCTGACGCTCGGCACGCACGCGGGCGGCCAGCGGGTTGAGGTCATCCGGCTCGTTGAGCGCGGCCACCGCCTGCACCGCCGCGTCGAACAGGCGAATCAGGTTACCGAAGGCATCGCGGAAGAAGCCCGAGACCCGCAGCGTGACATCGACCCGTGGGCGATCGAGCAGGCTCAGCGGCAAGATCTCGAAGTCGTCGACGCGCTGGCTGCCGGTTGCCCATACCGGGCGTACGCCCATCAGCGCCATGGCCTGGGCAATATCGTCGCCGCCGGTGCGCATGGTGGCCGTGCCCCACACCGACAGGCCCAACTGGCGCAGGTGGTCGCCGTGGTCCTGCAGGTGGCGTTCAAGAATCAGGTTGGCCGAGGCGAAGCCCAGGCGCCAGGCGGTGGTGGTGGGCAGGTTGCGTACGTCGACGGTATAGAAGTTGCGCCCGGTGGGCAGCACGTCCAGGCGGCCACGGCTCGGCGCGCCGCTGGGCCCGGCGGGGACGAAACGCCCGGCCAGGGCCGCCAGCAGGCCGTCGATTTCGGCAGCGCCGCAGGCGTCCAGGTTGGGGGCGACCTGCTCGACCAGCGCTTGCAGCACCTCGCGCACCGGTTGCCAGTCAGCCTGCCCATCAAGTGGGCAGTCGCCTTCCAGCGCCTGTTCGATCAATGTCAACGCCAGCAGTTCGAGCCGTTCACGGGTATCCCCGGCCGTGCGCCACAGCGCCGCGTCCAGCTGCTGTAGCAGCGCCGGGCGTGGACCCTCCCAGGCCTGGCCGAGGTCGCAATCGAGCGGGTCGAAGCCCAGCCCCAGCGCCCGGGCCAGGGCGCGGATCAGGCTGGCATTGCCGCCCTTGCCGTCACCGCGTTCCACCCGCAGCAGCGCCAACAGCGTGTCGCTGCGCAGCCGGCCCTGGGGCGACTGGCCGAACACATGCAGGCCATCGCGGATCTGCGATTCCTTGAGGTCGCACAGGTAGGTGTCGAGCCGCGGCAGCCACACCGCCGCGTCGTCCAGCTGGCCTTCGAGCTGCAGGTCGCGGTCGATGTGGTTGGCCTTGAGCAGTTCGAGGATGTCGCGCTGCAGCTCCTGGGCACGGCGCGGGTCAAGCAGCTGCGCTTCGTAGTATTCGTCAGCCAGCTGCTCCAGCTGGCGCAGCGGGCCATAGGTTTCGGCACGGGTCAGCGGCGGCATCAGGTGGTCGATGATCACCGCCTGGGTGCGCCGTTTGGCCTGGGCGCCCTCGCCCGGGTCGTTGACGATGAACGGGTAGATGTTCGGCAGCGGGCCGAGCAAGGCGTCTGGCCAGCATTCATTGGACAGCCCGACCCCCTTGCCCGGCAGCCACTCCAGGTTGCCGTGCTTGCCGACGTGAATCAGCGCATCGGCGGCATAGCCGTTGCGCAGCCAGAAGTGGAACGCCAGGTAGCCGTGGGGCGGCACCAGGTCGGGGTCGTGGTACACCGCGCTGTGGTCGACCTGGTAGCCGCGCGCGGGCTGGATGCCGACGAAGGTCAGGCCGTAGCGCAGGCCGGCCACCATCAAACGCCCGCTGCGGTACATCGGGTCCTGTTCGGGCGGGCCCCAACGTTCCAGCACGGCGCGCTGGTTGGCTTCGGGCAAGGCGGTGAAGGCGCTGTGGTAATCGGCCAGGCTCAGGCTCTGGGCACAGGGGCGCTGGTCGAGGTGGTCGAGGTCGTTGGTCACCCCGCCGAGCAACTGGTGGATCAGTTCGGTGCCACTGTCGGGCAGGCCGGCCACCGGGTAACCCTGCGCCTGCAAGGCCTTGAGAATGTTGAGTGCGGCGCCGGGCGTATCCAGGCCGACGCCATTGCCGATGCGTCCATCGCGGGTCGGGTAGTTGGCCAGCACCAGCGCCACGCGCTTCGCCTGGTTGTCAAGGCGCGCCAGCTCGACCCAGCGCCGCGCCAGTTCGGCGACGAAGTCCATGCGTTCAGGGTGGGCCCGGTAGCAGACCACGTCGGACTGGCTGCGCTCGCTGCGCCAGGCCAGGTCCTTGAAGCTCACGGGGCGGGTGATGATGCGCCCGTCCAGTTCCGGCAAGGCGATGTGCATGGCCAGGTCGCGAGCGCCCAAGCCCTGTTCGCTCTGCTCCCAGGCCGGTTGGTTGTCCTGGGCGCAGATCGCCTGCAGCACCGGTACATCGCGGCGCAATGGGCGCAGGTTGGGCTGTTCGGGGCTGGACAAGGCAAAGCCGGTGGTGTTGATCACCACTTCAGCCTGCACTTCATCGAGCCAGGCCTCGACCTGGTCGAGGCAGGCGCGCTCCTTGAGGCTGGCCACGGCAATGGGCAGCGGGTTCAGGCCACAGGCTTGCAGGCGTTGGCAAAACACGTCGATGAAGGCGGTGTTGGCCGCCTGCAGGTGCGAGCGATAGAACAACAGTGGCGCCACCGGCTGCTCGGGATGCCAGTCGGCGTACCAGTCCTGCAACTGGGCGCTGGCCTTGGCCGGGTGGTAAACCGCAGTACGCGGCAACGGCTGCGGTTCATCCCAGGCGTAGTCACGCCCCAACCACTGGCTGGCCAGGCAATTGAACAGGCTGACCGCGTTGGCCTTGCCACCCTGGCGCAGGTAGTGCCAGAGGCGTTCGGCCTGCTCGCCACGCACCGTGCCCAGGTCGGTCAGTTCCGGGTCGGGGCGGTCATCGCCGGGCACCAGGATCAGTTGCACGCCGCGCTGGCTGAGTTCCACCAGTTGCTCGACGCCATAGCGCCAGTAACCGACGCCGCCGTGCAGCGACACCAGGATCACCTTGGCGTGGCGCAGCACCTCGTCTACATACAGGTCGACCGAGGCGTGGTTCTGCACCTGCATGGGGTTGGCCAGGCGCACGCTGGGGAAGTCGTCCGGCAACTGCTCGGCGGTTTCGGCGAGCAGCGCCAGGTGCGAATCGCCGCTGCAGAGGATCACCAGCTCGGCGGGAGTCTGGCCGAGGTCGGCAATGCTGTCGTCCGGCACGAAGCCGCCGGGCTGGGTCCTCAGCAGGTGCATGGGTCAGGCGCCCAGGGACTGGCGCAGGCGCGCTTCCAGGTGCACGGCATCGAGGTCCTGGCCGATCAGCACCAGGCGGGTGATGCGCGGCTCGTCAGTGCGCCAGGCGCGGTCGAAGTGCTTGTCGAAGCGCGTGCCCACGCCCTGGATCAGCAGGCGCATCGGCTTGCCGGGAATGGCGGCGAAGCCTTTGGCGCGCAGGATGCCGAACTCGGTGACCAGTTGCGTCAGGGCATCGAGCAGCAGGCTTTCGTCGGCCTCTGGCAGGTCGATGGAGATCGAGTCGAAGGCGTCATGGTCGTGATCGTCGTGGTCATCGCCGTCGTGGTGCGAATCGTGGTGGGTGCGACGGCCGTCGATGTGCGCCTCGGATTCGGCACCGACGCCCAGCAGCACTTCCAGCGGCAGGCGGCCACTGCTGGCTTCGATCACTTTCACCGCTGGCGGCAGCTCTTCGGCGACTTCGGCACGAACCTTGGCCAGGCCTTCGGCGTCGATCAGGTCGGCCTTGTTCAACACCACCAGGTCGGCGCTGGCCAGCTGGTCGGCGAACAGTTCATGCAGCGGCGACTCGTGGTCCAGGTTGGGGTCGAGCTTGCGCTGGGCGTCGACCTGGTCCGGGTAGGCGGCGAAGGTGCCGGCGGCCACTGCCGGGCTGTCGACCACGGTGATAACCGCATCGACGGTGCAGGCGTTGCGGATTTCTGGCCACTGGAAGGCTTGCACCAGGGGCTTGGGCAGGGCCAGGCCGCTGGTTTCGATAAGGATGTGGTCGAGGTCGCCGCGGCGCGCCACCAGTTCGCGCATCACCGGGAAGAACTCTTCCTGCACGGTGCAGCACAGGCAGCCATTGGCCAGCTCGTAGACGCGGCCGTTGGCTTCTTCTTCAGTGCAACCAATGCTGCACTGCTTGAGGATTTCGCCATCGATGCCCAGCTCGCCGAACTCGTTGACGATCACCGCGATGCGGCGGCCCTGGGCGTTGTCGAGCATGTGGCGCAGTAAGGTGGTCTTGCCCGAGCCGAGGAAGCCGGTGACGATGGTGACGGGGAGCTTGGCCAGTGTTTTCATGTCGCGATGCCCTTGGCAGCAATGGCGCGGGCATGCGGGACGACAGCCTCGGGCGTTGCCGGCCGGGCGCGTTCGCCACCGGATCACCCCGCCCGGTTGATAGTCGAAAACGTTGCGAGGCAGGTCTCCTGGCTTGCACTGTTCCGGCAGCGGTGCCGGGGGGATGGCGCCTTCCCGCGCTTGCGCAGTGGCTGTGCCGATCCTTTTGAGTGCTTACAGTTGCGGGGGCAGCCGCGGCTTGGACCGCGTTCCCGTCTTAGCTCCGGCCTGGGCCGGAGAACCTCGAAGCGGCAAGGCTACGCATCCGCCCGACACCGGTCAACCGCTGGGGCGATTGACGCAAGCCACGCCCCATGATTTGCTAGCGCACTGCGTTCAGGTGCCCCCATTGGGGGTGAAACGGGAAACCGGTGCGTCCAGCGTCTTTAATAGACAGCGGACAAGGCCGGTGCTGCCCCCGCAACGGTAAGCGAGTGAAGCGTCTTGACCACTGTGCCGGTTCAACAGGCATGGGAAGGTGACGCCAATAGATGGAGCACCGCTCCACCTCGCCAGCCCGGAGACCGGCCTGACACCACATCAACACCCCGCGGTGGGCGGGCGCTGTCGTATTCCCTGGGCTGTCCTGCCCGGGAGCGCCGCGCCTGCCCGTTGCCCCAATAAAAGCAGCAGAGGAACGCGTCATGCCGATTACCAGCACAAAACACAGCATCTCCACCCCCGCCACACTCAGCCAGCGCATGGTCATCGCCATCGGCGCCAGCCTGCTGGGCCTGTGCCTGGTTTACTTCGCCGGCTTCTCGCACATCGAGGCGGTGCACAACGCTGCCCACGACACCCGCCACAGCGCCGCCTTCCCCTGCCACTGAGTAGCCCCGCATGATTACCCGTATTGCCCGCACTGCGGGCTTCAGTGGGCTGCTCGCCGCCCTGCTGCTGACACTGCTGCAAAGCTTCTGGGTCGCACCGCTGATTCTGCAGGCGGAGACCTATGAAAGCGCCGCCCCGGCAGCCGAGCACCATGAGCATGGCGAAGCCGCCGCCCCCCACGAGCATGAGCACAGCGCCGAAGCTTGGGCGCCGGAAGACGGCTGGCAACGCGTGCTGTCCACCACCGGTGGCAACCTGGTGGTAGCCGTCGGCTTTGCGCTGATCCTCGTCGCGCTGTATAGCCTGCGCGAGCCGGGCCGGGTCAGCACCGGCGCGCTGTGGGGCCTGGCCGGCTTTGCGGTGTTCTGCCTGGCGCCGACCCTGGGCCTGCCGCCGGAGCTGCCGGGCACCGCCGCTGCCGACCTGGGCCAACGCCAGACCTGGTGGATCGGCACCGCCGCCGCCACCGCCACTGGCCTGGCATTGCTGGTGTTCGGTCGCCACTGGCTGTTGAAGGTACTTGGCGCGGCGCTGCTGATTGTGCCCCACGTGATCGGCGCGCCACAGCCAGCGGTGCATGAAAGCCTGGCACCCGAGGCACTGGAAACCCAGTTCAAGATCGCTTCCTGGCTGACCAATGCCGCCTTCTGGGTGGCCCTGGGCCTGCTCAGCGCCTGGCTGTACCGTCGCTACAGTCAAGCCTGATGCTGGAATCTGCAAAGCCGCCGGCGCTGTATGCCGGCTTTGGGTGCCGCCGGGGTTGCCCGGTGGAGACCCTGGCGGTCCTGCTGCGCCAGACCCTGGCCGAGCATGCCCTGCCGCTCAGCGCGCTGCGCGGCATCGCCAGCATCGCGCCAAAGGCCCGGGAGCCAGGCCTGCTGGCCTTGGCCGAGCGCCTCGGGCTGCCGTTCATCTGTTTCGATGCCGGGCAACTGCTCGGCTTCGAGCCGCTGCTCAGCCAGCGCTCGGCCATCGCCTTCGCCCAGACCGGCTGCTGGGGTGTGGCCGAAAGCGCCGCATTGGCCCTGGCTGGCCGCGAATCGCTGCAGCCTGGCCTGCGCGTACCGCGCCAGCGACTCGGCGGCGCTACCCTGGCGCTGGCCATCGGCGGATAATCCGCCCTTTTACCTGCAAGGACTCCCCATGACGGTCTACTTCATCGGCGCCGGCCCCGGCGATCCGGAACTGATCACGGTCAAGGGCCAGCGTTTGATCCGCCAGTGCCCGGTGATCATCTATGCCGGCTCGCTGGTACCCGCTGCCGTGCTCGAAGGGCACCGTGCCGAGACAGTGATCAACAGTGCCGAACTGCACCTGCAGCAGATCGTCGAGGCCATGCGCCAGGCCCACGCCAACGGCCAGGACGTGGCCCGGGTACATAGCGGCGACCCCAGCCTGTATGGCGCCATCGGTGAGCAGATCCGCCAACTGCGCGAACTGGGCATCGACTACCAGATCATCCCCGGCGTGACGGCCACCGCCGCCAGCGCCGCGCTGCTGGGTTGCGAGCTGACCCTGCCAGAGGTGTCGCAAACGGTGATCCTGACCCGTTACGGCGACAGCTCACCGATGCCGGCCGGCGAACAACTGGCCGACTTGGCCCGGCATGGCAGCACCCTGGCCATCCATCTGGGCATCAAGAACCTGGCGCGGATCGTCGAGGAACTCCTGCCCCATTACGGCGCCGACTGCCCGATCGCCGTGGTCCATCGCGCCACCTGGCCCGATCAGGACTGGGCCAGGGGCACCCTGGCGGACATCGTCGAGCGCGTGGCCAGCAAGGGCTTCCGGCGCACGGCGCTGATCCTGGTCGGCCATGTGCTGGGTGATGCACCGTTCGCCGAATCGGCGCTGTACCGCGCCGGCCACGCCCACCTGTACCGCCCGGGCAACTGAAGCGATTGCCGCCAGACGTGGCGACGGCGCACACTGCCCTTCCACGTCACGGAGCCACGCCCATGCTCGAACTACGCCCCAACTGCGAGTGCTGCAACAGCGACCTGCCGGGCGACAGCCCGGACGCCTTGATCTGCTCGTTCGAATGCACCTTCTGTCGCAGCTGCAATGACCAGCACTTGCACGGCCGCTGCCCCAACTGTGGCGGCCCGCTACTCAGCCGCCCGCCCCGGGTGGGCCAGGCCCTGAAGAACAACCCCGCCTCCAGCGAGCGCATCCTCAAGGCACATCCCGCCTGCAACTGACCCGCCTGCCTCAGTACCTGTCCCGGGGCGTTCCCGCGCCCCTTTTGTAGTCCTTTTCTACAATTCCTTGTTGTCTTTTCAACGCGCCTATACTCGCCTATTACCAAGGGTTCGGAATCACCGTAATGTGCGCGCTGCCCAATTGATCCGCAGGCGTGAGCCCGACGGAAGACAGGACATGGGCTCAATCCGACAGGAGTTTCACATGACATCCGTGCTGTTGGTCGATGACCATCACATTGTTCGCCTTGCTGTACGCATGCTGCTCGAGGGGGAGCGCTTCACCGTCGTCGGCGAAACCGGTAAAGGCAAGGATGCCGCACGCCTGGCCGAGCAGACCAAGGCAGATGTGGTCATCCTCGATATCGGCCTGCCCGACCTCGATGGCATGGAAGTGATCAAACGCCTCAAGCTGCTCACCCCCTCCCCCAGGATCATGGCGTTGACCGGCCAGCCGGCCGACTTGTACGTACGCCGGTGCATGGACGCCGGCATCTCGGCCTTCGTCAACAAGGACGAAGACCTCGACGCCCTGGTCTTTGCCCTCAAGGCACTGGTCAAAGGCTATTCGACCTTCCCGCAGATGGCAGTCAACAGCAACACCCTGGAAAGCGAGGGTGACCGACTGGGCAGCCTGTCGAACCGTGAAATGGAGGTGCTGCGCCGCCTCTGCGCGGGGCAGAGCAACAAGCTGATCGGCGAGCAGATGCACCTCAGCGCCAAGACCATCAGTACCTACCGCGGCCGGATCATGGAGAAGCTCAAGGTCGAATCACTGGTGGAAATGGTCGACCTGGCCAAACGCAACAACGCGGGCTGAAGCATGAGCAAGGGCACACTGCTGTGCCTGGTGCTGACCTTGCTGGTGCCCGTGCAGGGACTGTCCCAGACCACCAGCGAGGACCGTCACCTGCTGGCCCGCGCCCAGAGCGCCGCCGCGCCACTGCCCCTTGACGACAACGACCGGCAATGGCTGCGCGAACGCCAGGTACTGACCTTGGGGGGCTCGCGCCCCGACTACCCGCCTTTCGATATCAACACCAGCCAGGACGACTACGAGGGCCTGAGCGCCGATTACGCCGGCCTGATCGCCGAGCAACTGGGGATACCCATCAAGGTACGGCGTTACCCTACCCGCGCGCAGGCCATCGCGGCCCTGCACCGAGGCGAGATCGACCTGCTGGGCACTTCCAACGCTTTCGAAGCCGCCGACGCCGAACTCGCCCTGAGCCTGCCCTATGCCGATGACCTGCCAGTACTCGTCAGCCGACAGGGCGGCGCCCTGCTGGAGGGCAGCGACCTGGCCGGCCAGCGCCTGGCCCTGGTCGATCACTACCTGCCCCTGCAGGCCGTCCAGCAGCTCTACCCCAACGCCCAGATAACCCTGTACCGCTCTACCCTGGCTGGGGTCGCGGCGGTCGCGCTGGGCCAGGCAGATACTTACCTGGGCGACGCCATCAGCAGCGACTACGTGATCAGCAGAAGCTACCAGGGTGCAGTCAAGATCGATCACCTCGTCAAACTGCCGGCCGGCACTTTCGCGTTTGCCCTGGACCGCGACAACCAGCGCCTGCGCGCACTGATCGACCGGGCCTTGGAGCGCATCGCCGACAGCGAACGGCTGAACATCCTGCGGCGCTGGACCAGTGGCAGCACCAGCATCCTGCTTGATCGCCGGCTGGACGCCCTCACCGCCGAAGAACGCGCCTGGATCACCCAGCACCGCACGGTGAAGGTGATGATCAATACTGCCCTCGCACCGCTGACATTCACCGACAGCCAGCAGCAACCACGGGGCCTGACCATGGACGTGCTGGAGCAGATCAGCCTGCGCACCGGCTTGCGTTTCGACGTGGTCGGGGCACAGTCGTTCGGCGAGATGGTCGATGCCGCGACGCAGGGCAAGGTCGACATGCTCGGCGCCATTGGCTATGACCCGCGGCTGGCCACTCGCTTGCGTTACAGCCGCCCCTACCTGGCCAGCCCGCAGGTTCTGGTGATGCGCGCCAGCTCACCGCCATTGGACCCGGCACAACCGCTGAGCGACCAGCGGGTGGCGCTGTTGCGCGGCTCTCCGCTGCTCGACGGGCTCCTGCAGCAGGCACCTCGAGTGCGCCCGGTCGAGGTGGACAATCCACTGCAACTGATGGAGTCGGTGCTCCAACGCAATGCCGATGTCGCGCTCAGCCCCTATATCAACGCCAGCTACTTCATCAGCCAGGTGTTCAAGGGCGACCTGCGGGTCGCGGCGCAACTGGGTGATGAGCCCGCGCTCGCGGCCTTCGCCGTCGACCCTGCACAGCCTCAATTGCAAGCCATCCTCGACAAGGCGTTATTGAGCATTGCGCCTGACGAGCTTGAACAACTGGTCAATCGCTGGCGTACCAGTGCGGTGGTCAGCGACAGCCCCTGGCGCAACTACCGGACCCTGGCACTCCAGGTGCTGGTGCTGGCCAGCGTCTTGCTGGCGGGCGTGGTGTTCTGGAACAGCTACCTGCGCAAACTCATCAGTCAGCGCACCGAGGCCCAGCATGCGCTGCAGGATCAACTGCAGCTCAGCCGCGGGCTGTTGGAGCAGTTGCGCCAGGCGAAAGAGGATGCCGAGCAGGCCAACCAGGCCAAAAGCACGTTTCTCGCGGTCATGAGCCATGAAATCCGCACGCCGATGAACGCGGTCATCGGCTTGCTCGAACTGGCCCTGGAGGACAGCCGTCATGGCCGCATCGATGGCCAGGCGCTGGAAACCGCTCATGGTTCGGCAACCGGACTGCTAGAGCTGATTGGCGACATTCTCGATATTTCGCGCATTGAAGCCGGGCACATGACCCTGCAACCGGTGGCCGTCGAACTGGTCGGCCTGGTGCGCGCCACACTGCGGGTATTCGAGGGCAATGCCCGGACCAAGGGCATTCACCTGCGTGCCGCGCTGCCCACCGAACACTGCTGGGTGCTGGGCGACCCACTGCGGCTCAAGCAGGTGTTGTCCAATCTGTTGAGCAACGCGATCAAATTCACTGAGGAGGGGCGGATAGACGTTGCACTGGAAGTGGCTGCGCACGGCGAGCAATCGATGGGCGTCATGCTGCAGGTGAAGGACAGCGGCGTGGGTATCAGCAGCGCTGACCAGGCGCGACTGTTCCACACCTTTGCCCAGATGGACGGACGCCAGGCCCGCCAAGGCGCAGGGCTAGGCCTGGTGATCTGCCGCGACCTGTGCGAGCTGATGGGCGGCACCCTGACCCTGCAAAGCCTCGAGGGTCTGGGCACCCAGGTGGATGTCCACCTCGATCTGCCGGTCGCCGTTGCGCCCGCGGGCCAATCACCCAAGCCTCCTGCGCCCCCGGCCGACAGCCCCGCATTGAGAGTGCTGGTGGTCGATGACTACCCTGCCAACCTGTTGCTGCTCGACAAGCAGTTGCGCACGCTGGGCCACAAGGTAGTGCTCGCCGAACAGGGCCAGGACGCGTTGGCATTGTGGCGAAAGCACCCTTTCGATGTGCTGATCACCGATTGCAACATGCCGATCATGGACGGCCACGAACTGACCCGAAGCATCCGCGCGCTGGAACGTGACCAGGGCCTGCCCGCCTGCGTGATCATCGGCGTCACCGCCAATGCCCAGGCGCAAGAACGTCAACGCTGCCTGGACGATGGCATGGACGAGTGCCTGTTCAAGCCCATTGACCTGCAAGCTCTGCGTTCAGCCCTGGCGTCGGCGAGCGTGCTCCCGGCGGCTGTCGCCACGGTTGCCACGCAGTTGCCTGGCCACAGCGGTTTTGCGCTGGAGCAATTGCGCCATCTCACCCAGGATGACGAGCAACTGACCCTGCGCCTGCTGCGGCAACTGGCCGAGAGCACTCGAGAGGACCTGCAAGCGCTGCACGAACTGGGAGCCTCGCCGCCACCTGATCCGCTCGCCATGGCCGTTCACCGCATCAAGGGCGGCGCCAAGATGCTCAAGGTGCGGGGCGTGGTGAAGGACTGCGAGGCCATTGAGCGGGCCATGGCCCTGGGCCAGCCAACCGAGCAATTGCTTGCCCGCCTGCTGGCCAGCCTGCAGAGCCTGGAGCAAGAGCTGCGCCAGGGTATCAATGCAATTGAAGGGTCGAACTGATCTGGCTGATCGCGTCCACCACGTGCCGTGAGCCCTGCTGGATCTCCATGATCACCGTGCCTGCTTCATTGGCCAGCTCCACCCCAAGCCCGGTGCGGGTCAGGCTCGACTGCATGCTGGCCACGGCATTCAATGACAGGTCATGGTTCTGCCGCACCACTTCGACGATTTCCAGCGTTGCCTTGCTGGTGCGCGCGGCCAGGCTGCGCACTTCATCGGCGACCACGGCAAAGCCACGCCCGTGCTCGCCAGCCCGAGCGGCTTCGATCGCTGCGTTGAGTGCCAGCAGGTTGGTCTGATCGGCAATGCCACGGATGGTCAGGACAATCTGGCCGATCAACTCGGACTGCTTGCTCACCGCATCGAGGCTGAGCGCGGCCTGGTTGAGCTCGGCAGAAATCTGCTCGATCACCTCGACCGTCTGCTGCACCACCTGGGTGCCCTTGCGCGCGCAGGCGTCGGTTTGTACCGAGCTTGCGTGGGCAGCATCGGCAGCGGTCTGTTGGGTGCTGACCTGGTTGGTGATGTCGCTGGCGAACTTCACCACTTTGGTCAATCGCCCCTTGTTGTCGAAGATCGGGTTGTACGAGGCCTCCAGGTACACGGTCTGGCCTTGCTTGTTGACCCGTTCGAAGCGGTGCGAGTGGTATTCGCCGCGGTTCAGCGAAGCCCAGAACTCGCGGTACTGGGCCGATTCACGTTCGTGGGCCAGGCAAAACAGGCCGTGGTGGCGGCCCACCACTTCCTCCAGGCGATAACCCATGGTGTCGAGGAAGTTCTGGTTGGCCTTGATCACTCTGCCGGCCGGGGTGAACTCGACCACCGCCATGGAGCGGCCGATGGCCTTGAGCAGGCTCTCGCTCTCGTGTTCTTCGATCACATGGCGGGTGATGTCGGATGCCACCTTGATGACGCTGGTGACCTGTTGGCGGTCGTCGATCACTGGCATGTAGCTGGCTTCGAGCCAGACTTCGCGGCCGGCCTTGTCCAAGCGTTCGAAGGTGCCGCTGATGGCCTTGCCCTGCCCCAGCTCACGCCACAGTTGCTGGTACTCGGCGCTTTTGGCGTAGGTGGGGTCACAGAACATTCGATGGTGCTTGCCGCGGATCTCGTCAGCGCTGTAGCCCATCGTCGTGCAGAAATGGTCGTTGGCTTCGAGGATGGTGCCATCGGGGGCGAACTCGATCATGGCCATGGAGCGGCTAATGGCGGCGAGCTTCGCTTCCATGGATGCCAGGGCCTGGCGGCAGCGCTGGATTTCGACGAGGTCGGACTTGCGGTGGTACTCGAACATGCGCTGGGACTCCTGTGCCCCCCGGGATGTCCTGAGCATAGATGGGCGTTATCGGCGTGCAAGCGCTTTGATATCACTTTTGGATTAGGTATTTGAGCCGTTGGTCGGGTTCGGGTTCGGGTTCGGGTTCGGGTTCGGGTTCGGGTTCGGGTTCGGGTTCGGGTTCGGGACTCAGTGTGTTTGTTTTGATGGATGTAGGCGCATTCATTTGTGATGTCGACGCTTAGTCACCTTTCCGCCCTTACGGCGGCCTACTTTGGTCTTGGTGTATGGACCGGACACATGGTGGACACGTGTGCGGAGACATGGTGGACACTTTTCGGCAAGCAATCTGCCGGGAATACGACCATGCCTTGGAACGCGAGAGATGCCATGAGCTTGAGAGAAGAGTTCGTTAACCTGGCCAATCACCCGGACGCCAACATGAGGGAGCTGTGCCGCCGGTTCGGCATTAGCCCTCAGACGGGTTACAAATGGCTCAACCGATTTCGACAGGACGGCCTGCCTGGCTTGCAGGAGCGCTCTCGAAAGCCGGCCGTCAGCCCTCGCAAGACTCAGCCTGGGCTAGAAGAGGAAGTGATTGCCATCCGTAAGGAGCACTCCACGTGGGGTGGCCGAAAGATCAGTCATCTGCTTGATCAGCGAATCTGTGCCAGCACCGTAACCAATGTCCTGCATCGGCATGGATTGATCACCGCAGAGGCCTCTGAGGCTGCTAAACCATGGACACGCTTTGAGCGCGAAGCCCCAAATGATCTGTGGCAGATCGATTTTAAAGGCTTCTTCCAAACGGCCCAGGGACCTTGTTATCCGCTGACGCTGATTGATGACCACTCTCGCTTCAACCTTGTGATACAGGCCTGCGCACATCAGCGCACAGGGTTGGTCATGGAGCACCTGACCGATCTATTCAGCCGGTATGGACTGCCTGCGCAGATCAACGCGGATAATGGCTCGCCCTGGGGAGCACCAAGAAATCCTGGAGAACTCACACCGCTAGGTATCTGGCTGGTTCGCCTGGGAATTCGACTGACTTTCAGCAGGCCAGGCCACCCACAAACCAATGGCAAGGATGAGCGATTCCATCGGACGCTCAAGGCCGAGGTACTGACAGGGCGCAGCTTTCGGGATCTGCGAGAAGCGCAGGAAGCTTTCGACCTCTGGCGGGGCATCTACAACTACAAGCGTCCTCATCAGCAACTGGACTACAAAGTGCCGGCAGATCGCTACCAGATGAGCAGGCGGGCTTTCCCAAGCCGTCTACCGACCATTGAATACGGTCCCGACGATATTCTGGTGAAGCCCTACAGCAGTCAGTTCCGCTTCAAGAAGCGCTCATTTCGGATAGCGAAGGCGCTAGCGGGCTATGTGTTAGCGCTCCGCCGTAGCGATCAAGGAGCTGACCATTTTGATGTTTACTTCTGCCAACACAAGCTGCGAACCATCGACTTCAACAACCCCGACGGTAAGCGATAATGTGTCCACCATGTCCCCGCACAGGTGTCAACGATGTCTCAAGTCCATACATCTTGGCCAAAGTAGGCAAAGCCGCCTGCTCCCATCATACGGCCCCTGCGCTGCGCTCCGGGGTCCCCTCGCTCCGGTGCCTTCCGGGCCCGCGCGGCCTACGACTTGCTGCGCAAGTCTACATCTCGCGCCTTCGGCTTACGCCGAAGGGTGCTGCGCACCAGGGCCCTACAGTCACCTCCACTCGGCCTCCTGAAGTCGCAATTTGTGTTGCCTGGACTATCGCGCGCTTAGAAGCAAAATCAAGAGCAGATCAAGAGCAGTAATGCGGCTATCTAGGTTTGGCTGTTGTTTATGTGTTGTTTATTCGGGCCCTATCGCCGGCAAGCCGGCTCCCACAGGTACAGCGCAAGTTTAAAAGTTCGCACTAACCTGTGGGAGCTGGCTTGCCAGCGATTGCAATCCTGAGCTCCCAACCCATCCAACTAGCGACAGCTAACGCCAGCCCAGGCGCCGCCCCTAACTTCGCGACTTCAGGAGGCTGAGCGTAGGCGTCTGGAGGGCCCTGGTGCGCAGCACCCTTCGGCGTAGCCGAAGGCGCGAGATGTAGACTTGCGCAGCAAGTCGGAGGCCGCGCGGGCCCGGAGGACGCCGGAGCGAAGGGACCCGGAGCGCAGCGGAGGGCCGTATGAATGGAGCGAGCGGTTTTTGGTTACTTTTTTCCAAGAAAAAAAGTAACCCGCCGTAAGGGCGGAAAGGTGACTATGCGTCGATAAATCTAATGAATGCGCATACCTTATAAAAACAAACCAATTACCAAACAAACAATTCAATATTCAATATTCAATATTCAATATTCTCGGCCCAAGTCAAAACCACACCAACGATCAAGAACTCTCCCGCTGCATCAACTCAAACCCCAGATCCTGCTGCTCAGTCACCACCCGCTTACCATCAAGCATCGCCAGCAACGCCTGCGCCGCCCCCCGCCCAACCGCCGCCCGCGGCGTACGAATCGACGTCAACGGCGGCACCATATGCGCCGAAGCCGGCAGATCGTTGAACCCGATCATCGCCACCCGCCCAGGCACCGCAACCCCCTCACGCAGCGCCTGCAGCACCGCCCCCTGCGCCAGGTCATCGTTACAGAAGAAAATCCCATCCACATCCGGCGCCTGCGCCAGCAAACGGCTGAACAACTCACCGCCCAAACCAATCGACGAAGGCTGCGGGTCAAGCATCTCCAGCTCCGGCGCCTGCAACCCAGCCTCCGCCAGGGCCTGACGGAAGCCCTCGGCACGCTGCATCACCCTCGGGTCCAGTTGCGCCGCGATGAACCCCAGCCGCCGCCGCCCACGCGCAATCAGATGCTGCGCCGCCGCACGGCCGGCCTGGTGCTGGGAGAACCCCACCGACAAGGCCCCCGCATCACCGCCCAGCTCCATCATGTGCACGCAGGGCACATGGCTGGCCGCAAGCAACTGCCGCGCCCCCTCACTGCGCTCGAAACCAGTGAGCAACATGCCGCAAGGTTGATAGGCGAGATAGTTGCGAATCAGGTTCTCTTCCTCGGCAATATCGTAGTGATAGTTGCCGATCAGCACTTCCAGGCCACGCGGGCGCATCACCTCGTGAATGGCTTCGAGGGTGTCGATGAACAGCTGGTTCGACAATGACGGAATCAGCACCACCACCGATTGGCTGCGCGCCGAGGCCAAGGCCCGCGCCGCCGGGTTGGCGACGTAGCCCAGGCTGCCTGCTGCCGCCACGACCTTGGCCACCAATTCCGGGGCGACAGTGCTCACCCCGCGCAAGGCGCGAGAAGCGGTAATAGGGGATACCCCGGAAAGCCTGGCGACTTCCGCCAGAGTGGGACGACCTGTGGTACGCGAGCCGATGCGAGACATGAATGTTGTAATTTTACTACTTGCAGGAATGGGGAACGGTCACTAAGGTAGCGCTGTCTCTGGATGCAGGCAATGCAATCTTGGTAGCAGCCATGCATGCAGCGTCCATACTGCCTAAGACAAAATCAATAACACCCGGGAGGGTGGCGCTTGCACTCTCGTTTCGCCCTGGTCGAGACAGCGCTATCTCACCCAGCAGGAGGTACCGATGAACTTTCCCCTGTCCGCGATAGTGGTGATGGGTGTGGCTGGATGCGGCAAAAGCAGCATCGGCGCCGCCATCGCTGCGCGCAGCGGCGGTCGCCTGGTCGAAGGCGATGCTTTCCACCCCGCCAGCAACATTGCCAAGATGAGCGCCGGCATCCCCCTGGACGATGACGACCGCGCCGGCTGGCTGGTGCGCCTCGGCGAAGAGCTGCAGGCCATCATCAAAGCCGGCGAACGCCCGATCCTCACCTGCTCGGCACTCAAGCGCCGCTACCGCGAAACCTTGCGCCAGGCCGTGCCCGAGCTGGGCTTCGTATTCCTCGAACTGACCCCGCAGGAAGCCGAAAAGCGCGTACTCGCCCGCCCCGGCCACTTCATGCCGGCCAGCCTGATCGACAGCCAGTTCGCCGCCCTGGAATCACCACTGGGCGAGCCACTCACCCTGGCGCTGGATGCCACCCGCCCGATCGAGACCCTCGCCGAGACCGTGCATGACTGGCTAAAGCCCTGCGGTGAGCGGCCCCTGGCGCGGACTGCCTGACCCGGCGGTTTTCCGGCTCACCAAAGATAGCGCTATCTCGCCACCTGAAAGTGGCGAACGCTCAAAACCAAGCTACGCCAAAACAACAACGACAAGACCGAGGCATACGAACCATGTTCGGACTGGCTACTGATACCTTCCTGTTGCTCGACGCGATGGTCACCATCATCGGGCTCATCCTGCTGATCACCCATTTCAAGGTCCACCCCTTCGTTGCCCTCACCCTGGCCGCAGGCTTTCTTGGCCTGACCTCCGGCATGCCGGTGGCCAAGGTGATGAAATCGTTCCAGGACGGCTTTGGCGGCGTGCTGGGCTTTGTCGGCATCGTCCTTGCGCTGGGCACCATGCTCGGCAAGTTGATGGCCGACTCCGGCGGTGCCGACCAGATCGCCCAGACGCTGATTCGCGCGTTCGGCAAGCAGAAAGTGCACTGGGCAATGATGTTCGCCGCCTTCCTGGTGGGCATCCCGCTGTTCTTTGAAATCGGCTTCGTGCTGCTGATTCCCTTGGTGTTCATCGTCGCCCGCCGCTCCGGGGTGTCGCTGGTGAAGATCGGCATCCCGCTTCTGGCCGGCCTGTCGGTGGTGCACGGCCTGGTGCCGCCGCACCCAGGGCCATTGCTGGCGATCGGCATCTTCCATGCCGACATCGGCAAGACCATCTTTTACGGCCTGCTGGTGGCCCTGCCCACCGCCGTCATCGCCGGCCCACTGTTCGGTAACTTCATCTCGCGCTACATCCCCGGCAACCCTTCCCAGGAGCTGATGGACCAGATCGCCCGTGAGTCCGACCAGAAGAACCTGCCCAGCTTCAGCGTGACCTTGATCACCGTGCTGCTGCCGGTGGTGCTGATGCTGCTCAAGACCTTCGCCGACGTGGTCCTGCCGGCCGAGCACATCGTGCGCCAGTGGATGGACCTGATCGGCCACCCGATCACCGCCCTGCTCGCCGCCCTGCTGCTGGCCTTCTATACCTTCGGCTCGGCGCGCGGTTTCAGCCGCCAGCAGATCATGAAGATGCTCGACCAGAGCCTTGCCCCCACTGCTGCGATCGTGCTGATCGTCGGCGCCGGCGGCGGCTTCAAACAGATGCTGGTGGATACCGGCGTGGGCAACGTGATCGGGCAAATGGCCGTGCAGGCCGAGATTTCACCGATCATGCTGGCCTGGCTGGTGGCGGCGGTGATCCGCATTGCCACAGGTTCAGCGACAGTCGCCACCATCACCGGCGCGGGCATCGTCGCGCCGGTGATCGACCTGGTGCCGGGCGTCAACCGCGAACTGCTGGTGCTGGCCACCGGCGCGGGTTCGCTGATCCTGTCCCACGTCAACGACGCCGGTTTCTGGCTGGTCAAACAGTACTTCAACATGACCGTGGCCGAGACCTTCAAGACCTGGAGCATGATGGAGACCATCCTGTCGGTGGTCGGCATCATCTTCATCATGTTGCTGGCCCAGGTGGTGTGACCGTTGATCAGGGCCATGGCAACTTGCTGACGAGGACGTGGCCCAAGTGAGACAGCGGCCCCGCGCAAGCGGGGCCGATCTCTTTCTGTCGCGAGGAGCTTGCCCGATGAACCGATCCTTCCTGTTCGCCGCCCTGCTTGCATCGCCCCTGGCGTTCGCCGCCGGCACCGGCGCCACCTACCCCGACGATCCGCACAACCCGGCACCACAGCCGGGCGTGGACAGCACCCTCAACCCGATCGAGAAGCCCATGCCTCGGGACACCGACCCGCGGATCAAGGGCTATGACCCTGACAGCCCTGCGGCCCGGCAGAATGTTGATCAGGATCTGCCGGGGCTGGGGGAAAGTGGCTCAGAGGGCATGGGGCGCCAAGGTGAAGGCGCCAGCGGCAAGCCCTGAGGCGCGCCGCCTCACCACTGCCGCTTGTCCGGCCGCGTCAACCCCAGTTTTTCGATCTTGTAGCGCAGCATGTCCCGCGACAGCCCCAGCAGGCGTGCCGACTTGGTGACATTCCAGTCGGTGCGGTCGAGGGTGCGGCACACCATGTCGCGCTCCATGTCCGGCAGGCTGCCAGCGGTTTCCGGTTCATGCCGAGGCAGTTCGAAGATGGCCGCCGGCACCGGTTGGGCTACGGGTTCGTCAACCAGGGTCAGGCACAGGTTCAACTGGTGCGCACCAATCACCTCGCTGGGTGCCAGCAATACGGTCTGTTCAAGCATGTTGCGCAGTTCGCGGACATTGCCCGGCCAGCTGTAGCCGAGCATCATCGCCTCGGCCTCGGCGGAGAAACGCAGCCCAGGCTTGCCGTAGCGTCGCCCGTGATGGGCGAGGAAGTGCCGCGCCAGGCGCAGGATGTCCTGGCCACGGGCATACAGCCGGGGCACCTTGAGGGCGATGATGCGCAGGCGGAAGAACAGGTCGCGACGGAACTTGCCCTGCTGCACCATCTGCTCGAGGTTGCAGTTGGTGGCGCTGATCACCCGCAAATCGACCTTGCGCTCCTTCACCGCGCCAATGCGGCGAATGCTGCGATCTTCGAGCAGCTTGAGCAGCTTGGCCTGCAGCACCAGGTCCATCTCGCCGATCTCGTCGAGGAACAGGGTGCCGCCATCGGCCGCCTCGACCAGGCCCACACGGCGCTCCTTGGCATCGGTGAAGGCGCCCTTCTCATGGCCAAACAGTTCGGCTTCCAACAAGTTGGCCGGGATCGACGCGCAGTTGAACTCGATAAAGGGCCCCTTGGCGCGGCTGCCGTCGAAATGCAGGGCACGCGCCACCAGCTCCTTGCCGGTGCCGGTTTCGCCTTCAACCAGCACAGGCGGTAGGTCGTCGCTGGCCATGCGCCGTTCGGCATCGAGCACCTGGCGCAGGGTGTGCTTGAGCTCGAGCATGACGGGTGACTCGCCGATCAGCGCCTGCAAACCGGACTTTTGTGCCTCGCGCTCCTGGTAGAACGACAGCGTACGTTCCATGCGCTCGGTGGCCAGGGCCTTGTCCAGCATCAGCTTGAGCTCGGCCAGCACCACCGGCTTGGTGAGGTAGTGGAAGGCGCCCTCCTTCATGGCCAGCACGGCGTCCTCGACGTTGCCGTAGCCGGTCATCATGATCACTTTGAGCTCCGGGGCCTGGGCCACCAGGGTGCGCAACAGGTCATGACCACTCATGCCGGGCAGCGAGTTGTCGGTGAGGACCGCGTCAGGCTGGGCCCGCTTGATCTGCTCCAGGGCCAGCTCGGCGCTGTGGCATACCGTCACCTCGAAGCCTTTGAGTTTCAGGTAGGTGCAAATGTTGTCGGCGAGGATTTCGTCATCCTCTACCACCAGGATGCTGTGATCCATGGTCCCCTCCCGCTGCAAGATTGAAAGTAAGGCTGACGCGGGTTCCTTCCTCTTCGCGGCTGCTCAGCTCGACCGAACCGCCAAAGCGCTCCATGATGCGTTTGACCAACGCAAGGCCGACACCCAGGCCGCCCTGCTTGGTGGTGAAAAAGGGTTTGAACACCATGCGTTTCTGCTGCTCGGTCATGCCTTTGCCGGTGTCGCTGAGCAACAGCTGGGCCTGCTGCCCATCCAGCGTCAGCACCTCGGCACGCAACTCGCCGCCCTGGGGCATCGCTTCCAGCGCGTTGGCGAACAGGCTGTTGAGGATCTGCGTCAGCTGCAACGGCTGGCTGGCCACCCACTGCTCGGCGGGCCCGCTGAAGCTGAAGCGCACAGCGTTACGCTGGATCTGTGGGGTGAACATCTGCCGCGCATCCTCGATGGCGGCGACCAGGTCGACGGCCTCGGGCTCGTCACTGACCGGGCGCAGCGACACCAGCAGGTCGCGTACCCAACGTGACATGCGGTCGACCTGGGTAACGATGTCACCGATATTCTTCTGCGCCGCCGGGTTGGCGATCTCCTGGGCCAGCTCGGCGCTCGAGCGTATGTTGGCCAGCGGATTGCGCAGGCTGTGGGCCAACGCCGAGGACATCTCGCCAAGGGCGGCATAGGTTTCGCTCGCCACCAGGCGATCCTGCTGGTGGTGCAGCATGCCCGCAGCCCGGCGCACGATCCAGAACAGCCCGAAGTAGATCAGCCCACCACCTGCCAGGGTCGAGCCCCAGATCAGCACATAGCCACGCTGGATGCGTCGCACCAGGTCCTGAGGCTCCTTGTAGATCTCGACCATGGCAAGCACTTGCTCGCCCTGGCTGTCGAACAAGGGAATGTAGTTCTCGATGAACAGGTGGCGCGGCTCGTGCTCGAACTTCTGCTCCTCGCGATCCTCGTCTGCCTTGTGGTAACTGGCCGAGACCGATTTGCGCGAGCGGAAGGCATGCTCGAGGTCGTCATCTTCATCGATGCGCTTGCCGATCAGTTGCACATTGGTCGACCAGATCACCGTACGGTCACGGGCATAGACGTTGGCCAACAGCGTGTCGGGCAGGTGCTCGACATGGTCGAGGAACTCCACCCGGGTCGACTCGGCGAGTTGCGGAGTGAACTGCAGGTGCTGCTGGTCGAGCCGAGGGTCGAGCAGCTCGCCCATGGTGACGCCCGGCGGCAATTGCGAATGGCGTACCTCGGCCTGGGCCATGGCCTGGATGAACTGGGCGGTGAGCATGGCATCGCGCTCGACGCTGTCACGCACCACGAAGCGTGTCGACGCATAGCCAAGGCCAATGGCCACTGAAGCGATGATCAGCAGGCTGACCAGTGAAAACCAGCGCAGCAGGTTGAAGTCGCGTAGCGGCGCAGCCTGCCCGGTCGAGGGCGCAGCGGATTTGTCGGGGGCTTCGTCCTGCAGTGTCTGCATCGCCTGATTCCCGCCTGGATACTGCCGAGGATGGCCTGCGCTACGCGCAGTAGCACATTGATGGCTGCCGACCATGATGCCGGCCTTGGCCGAAGGTTAGATGATGGAAAGCAAGATTTTGGCCAGCACTTGTCTCATTTAAATATTCATTGATAATCAGGTAGTTAGCGAATATTCATAAAGTAAGTTAGAGAAATGTTCCCCACATTTGGGTAATCTTCACCCATCATTTGCAACCCCAATGAAACCATGTGCCTGCGCAATGCCACCGGTATCCATGTCATGACTGGGCCAGGCGGAAGTTGAGCGACACCCGGGTACCGACGCCTTCATAACTGCTCAACCGCACCGAGCCGCCAAAGCGCTCCATGATCCGCTTGACCAGCATCAACCCCACCCCCAGGCCTCCCTGTTTGGTGGAGAAGAACGGCCGGAAGGCCAGGCGCTGTTGCTGCTCGCTCATCCCCCGGCCGGTGTCCGAAAGGCGCAGCGTCAGGCTGCGTCGATCGTGGCGCACCAGCTCCACCCGCAGCTCGCCGCCCTGCTCCATCGACTCCAGGGCATTGGCGATCAAACTGTTGAAAATCTGCCCGAGCAACACCGGCTGCCCAAGCACCTGCACCGCTGGCAATTCGGCCAGGCGCACCTGCACGCTGTTGCGCCGCAGCGCCGTGTCGTAGGCTTGCAGGCTGGTCTGCAGGGCCTGGCCCAGGTCCACCGGCACCGCCTCTTCACTCAACGGGCGCAGCGACTGCAACAGCTCACGCACCCAGTGCGACATTCGGTCGACCTGGTTGATGATGTCGTTCACATGCTTTTGCGCCGGGCCCTCATCGAAGGCCTGGGCCAGCTCGGCGCTGGAGCGGATGCTGGCCAGCGGATTGCGCAGGCTGTGGGCCACCGCCGAAGACACCTCGCCCAGGGCAACGAAGGTCTCGTTGCCGATCAGCCGCTTCTGCTGCACGGCCAGCAAGCGCGCGGCCCGGCGCATGATGCCGTACAGCCCGGCATAGACCAGCCCGGCGCCCACCACCACGGCCAGCCAGATCAACAGCAGGCCATGCTCGATGCGCACGATCAGGTCGTGGGGCTCCTTGTAGATCTCCACCATGGCGGTGACTTGATCGTTATCGGCATCGAACAGCGGAATGTAGTTCTCGATGAACAGCTGTTCAGGCGGGGTGACGAACTTCTGTTCACTGCGCGCTTTATCGAAGTCGTGGTAACTCGCCGACACCCGCATCTTGTACTCGAAGGCCCGGTCGAGGTCGTCGTCGCCCTCGATCAGCTTGCCCACCAGCGCCGGGTTGCTCGACCAGATCACCGTGCGGTCGGGGGCATAGATGTTGGCCAGGAGCATGTCCGGCAGGTGGGCGATATGGTCGAGAAACTCGCCTCGGGCCCTACGCCGGGCCTCGGGGTCGACATCCGGCATGCCGTGATCGGTACGCGGGTCGAGCAGCTCGCCCATGGTGCGCACATTGGGGATCGACACATGGCGCACCTCTGCGTCCGCTATCGAGGTGATGAACTGGGCGGTCAGCAACGCATCGCGCTGGACGCTCTCGTCGATGATGTAGCGGCTGGAGATCAACCCCAGCCCCACGGCCACCGAAACGATGAATGCCAGGCTGACCCAGGCATACCAGCGCAGCAGGTTGAATGGCCGGCGCGCCGTGCTGGCCTCGGCGGCAGGCATGAGTGTGTCGGGACGGGGGGCGAGGTCCATGGCGGGCTCCGCGGCTGGGCACCTGTTTGAAGGTTATAGCCCAGTGTTGGGGAAACCATGATGGTTTTACGCCACTGCCCGGTACTTTCGCGACCAAGGGACCCGCCAGCCCACCTGGCTACAGCGGCGAATCTTCGGCCAACCCCCGCAACAGGCGGTAATCACGCAGCACGTTGGGCACATAACGCCGCGTCTCGGCAAACGGCGGCACCACCTTGCCGCGGCTGAGCACCGCTTCGGGCCCGGCGTTGTAGGCGGCGACGGCCAGGGTGATGTCGTTGTCGAACAGGGTCAGCATGCGTTTGAGATAGCGTGCCCCGCCCTGCACATTGGATTTCGGGTCGAGCACGTCCTTGACCCCCATTTCCTTGGCCGTATCCGGCATCAACTGCATCAGCCCCGCCGCGCCCTTGGGCGAACGCGCCTTGGGGTTGTAGCCCGACTCGGCCTTGATCAGCGCATGCAGCAGTGCCTGGGGCACATCATTGGCCAGGGCGGCGGCGGCCACCAGATCGGCGTAGGGCCGGCCGGTGACCAGTTGGGCGTTGGCCGGCCCGCCGTCCGCCGTCGACTCACTGATCACCCGCTCGTACTGCCGG
Organism: Pseudomonas sichuanensis; assembly: GCF_024749065.1. Lineage (NCBI taxonomy): Bacteria > Pseudomonadati > Pseudomonadota > Gammaproteobacteria > Pseudomonadales > Pseudomonadaceae > Pseudomonas > Pseudomonas sichuanensis. The sequence goes on from NZ_CP087185.1 coordinate 3,163,639, forward strand.
CCTGGGCGGTGCACGTTGGACAGGATGAAGCCGCCCTTGCCGTCGCTGGCGATGTACACGTCGGCTATTGCCTCCGGCATCACCACTGCCGACATCAATCCTGCTGCCAGGCCAAGAAAACTCAGTCCACGCATGTCGTTCGCCTCCCACCGTGGCCCCCGATGTGGGGGAAATGCCCCGGAAAACCCGGATGTACGGAGCACGACGCAAGCAGCGTGCCGCTTGCCATCCCGCATGGCGCAAGGCCCCGGCGCAGACGTGCACGGCTGTTGCATGGCAGCTGTGCACACGCAACGGAGGGTTTCCCCATGCAGCGCAGAATCCATGCCCAACAGGGTTTCACCCTGCTCGAACTGCTGGTGGTGCTGGTGGTACTCGGCCTGCTGGCCGGTATCGTCGCGCCCAAGTACTTCAGCCAGCTCGGCCGTTCCGAGGCCAAGGTGGCGCGAGCGCAGATCGAGGGCCTGGGCAAGGCCCTGGACCTGTACCGCCTGGAAGTCGGCCATTACCCCAGCAGCGAACAGGGCCTGCAGGCGCTGACCGTAGCCCCCAGCGGCGAGGCGCGCTGGTCCGGGCCCTACCTGCAGAAAGCCGTGCCCCAGGACCCCTGGGGCCGCCCCTACATCTACCGGCAACCCGGCGAGAACGGCGGCGAGTACGACCTGCTGTCGATGGGCAAGGACGGCCAGCCCGGCGGCGATGGCGAGAACGCCGAGATCACCAGCTGGCAATAAGGAGCCCGGCCATGCGCTATCAGCTCAAGGCCCTGGGCAGCCAGGGCGTGGTGCAACTGCAGGTGGAGGCCGAAGACCTCGAACAGGCGCGGCGCCAGGCCGAGGACCAGGGCCTGCGGGTACTCAGCGCGCGCAGCATGGGCCTTGGCCTGCGTGCCCTGCCCTGGCGTCGCGCGCCAGCGTTCGACCTGGTGCTGTTCAGCCAGGAGCTGACCACCCTGCTCAATGCTGGCCTGCCGCTGATCGACGCGCTGGAAAGCCTGGCCGAGAAATCGCCAGCAGGCGGCGCACGCAAGACCCTGGAACAGCTGGTGCGCCAGCTCTATGAAGGGCGCTCGTTGTCCCAGGCCCTGGCCCAGCAGCCACGGGTATTCCCCACGCTGTATGTGGCGCTGGTGCAGTCCAGTGAACGCACCGGGGCGCTGGGCGATGCGCTGACGCGCTACATCGGCTACCGCCAGCGCCTGGACCTGGTGCGCCAGAAGCTGGTGGGCGCCTCGGTCTACCCGCTGCTGCTGTTGCTGGTGGGCGGTGGCGTGGTGCTGTTCCTGCTCGGCTACGTGGTGCCGCGTTTCAGCCTGGTGTTCGAGGGCATGGGCACCGAGTTGCCATGGCTGTCACGGGTGCTGATGCAGATCGGCTTGTTCCTGCACGCCCAGCAACTGCCCCTGGGGCTCGGTACGCTGGGCGCCATCACGCTGCTGGTCACCCTGCGCCGCCACCCGGCCGTGCGCCGCTGGGCCAGTCGCCAGCTGCGCCGTGTCCCGGCCCTGCACCAGCGCCTGGTGATGTACGAACTGGCGCGCTTCTACCGCTCGCTGGGGATTCTGCTGCAGGGTGGTATCCCCATCCTCACCGCCCTGGGCATGGCCCGGGGGCTGCTGGGCAGCGCCGCCGCCGAGGGCCTGGAACAGGCCAGCCGTCGCGTGGCCGAAGGCTTGCCGCTGTCCGATGCACTGGAAGCCGGGCAACTGGTGACACCGGTGTCGCTGCGCCTGCTGCGGGCCGGCGAGCAGTCGGGCAACCTCGGCGAGATGCTGGAGCGCTGCGCCGACTTCCACGACCAGGAGATCGGGCGTTGGGTCGAGTGGTTCGTCAAGCTGTTCGAGCCGCTGCTGATGACCTTCATCGGCTTGTTGATCGGCCTGATCGTGATCCTGATGTACATGCCGATCTTCGAACTGGCTTCGAGCATTCACTGAGCGCAGTAGCAAATGGCCACACACCTGGCTTGGCATTCGCGGCTTATCCCCAGAGCCCCGCCACGTGCCGCTTAGCCTGCCGCCCCTGATGCTGGTCGCCGTGGCGCAACGGATCTGCGCCGGGTTTGCCGGGCTGCCGATGCTGGACTGCGGGAGGCTGGGGGTGAGCATCGGCATCGTCAGCCGGCTGGCACCGGAATGCGATCTGTCACGGCTGCTGTCGATGGCCGACCATGCGCTGTATGCGGCCAAGCAACAGGGGCGCAGCCGGGTGTTGCAATACGCCGGGGCTTGAGCGCCCCCTGCGCAAGATGATCCTGTGCAGGCGACAGTCTTGGCTTGCCTGCACTGGCCTCATCGCCGGCAAGCCGGCTCCCACACAATCAACTTGCACGCCCACTGTAGGAGCGCATAAGGGGTGGTCAGCACGGTCCAGGTGGGAGCTGGCTTGCCAGCGATGGGGCCAGCAGTTGCGCCGACCGGCACTGCTCAATAGTCGAAGCGCTCCACCGCCCGTCGCCGCTCGTTGTCATCGCGCCGGTCATAAATCGCCGTGGTCTGGATATTGGCGTGGTGCGCCAGCTTCTGGGCGATCGACAGGTCATGTTCCTCGATCACCCGGGTGATGAACGCCCGACGGAAGTCGTGGGGCATGATCTTCGCCCCCACCTGCGCCCCGCGCTGGCGGGCGATGTAGTAGATGGCGTGCTTGGTGATGCGCGCGCGGGTGATGTGGCTGCCGCGGCGGATGCGGTTGAACAGGAAACTGTCGTCACGCTCGCCGGCCGGCAGGTGCTGGCGGCGCAGCTCGAGCCAGGCCGAGAGCTTGTCGAAGGCCCAGGCCGGGGCGTACTTGAGCAACTGGCGGTTGCCCTTGCCCAGCACCTGCACGCAGCGCTCCTGGAAGTCCACCTGGGCCAGGTCGATGTCCACCGACTCCGACTTGCGCATGCCGGTGCCATACAGCAGCGCGAGGATCGCCGCATCGCGCACGCCCTGGGGCCGCGGGTCGGCGGCGCAAACCTCCATCAGCTCACGAATCAGGCTACGCCGCAGGTTGCGCCCCGGGGGCAGGCGGCTGCCGCTGGCTGGCTTGATCTCGCGGATCTTCAGCAGTTGTTCATGCTCGATCAGCCCCAGCCGCCAGGCCTCGTTCATCACCCCGCGCACGGCATTGACGTACAGCGAAGAGGTGTTTGGGGCATAGCCGTCGGCACGCAGGGCGGCAACCAGGGCGATCACATGGCCGGGCTCAAGGCGGTGCCACGGCACATCGGCGATGTCGGCATCGACAAAACCCAGGCGGTCAGCAGCGTCCTGGAGGATATAGCGCATGGTCAGCTGACTGGACGGGGCCAGGCGGGCCAGGTACTGCAGCAGCGGGTTGCGCGCGAGGTCAATCACAACGGGGATCCTGTAGCGAAGCCTTGCTCGTGGTGAAGCAAAGCGTAAAGCGAGTCGTTATGACACACGAAGATGTCAAAACGACAACAAAATAATCTGGTCAATATGACTCAGTGATGTGCCATCACCTTGATATTCAAGGGTTTGAGCGCTGGCACGGTTCGTGATGTTACCCCATTCAACCTCTGTGATCGAACCAAGGGTCCTGCCATGCTTGTCCAGCCGATTGCCGCCCGTCCGCGCCAGGCCCTCTGGGCCCTGGGTTTTCGACCATTCTTCCTCGGCGGCAGCCTGTTCGCCCTGCTCGCCCTGTTGCTATGGGCCGGCGTGCTCAGTGGCGCCCTGCACACCACCGCCCCTGGCGGCATGCTCGCCTGGCACCGACACGAAATGCTGTTCGGCTTTGCCGTGGCGATCGTCGCCGGCTTCCTGCTCACGGCAGTGCAGAACTGGAGCGGCCTGCCTGGCCTCAGCGGGCGCTGGCTGCAGGGCCTGTTCCTGCTCTGGCTGCTGGGGCGCGCCAGTTGGTTCCTGGCGCTGCCGCCAGCACTGCTGGTGGCCGTGCATGGCGCATTCCTGCCGCTGGTGGCGCTGGCCCTGGCGCGGCCGATCATCCAGCGGCGTTTGCGCAACAACTACCCGATCGTGGCGCTGGTGCTGCTGCTCGCCAGCTGCCAGTGGATCACCCTGCTCGGCTGGCTGAACCAGGACGAGGCGTGGCAACGGCGTGGCGTGCTCGCCGGGTTGTGGCTGGTGGCGGCGATGATGAGCGTGATCGGCGGGCGGGTCATCCCGTTCTTCACCTGTCGCGGCTTGGGCAACATGAGCCCCGCCCCGTCTCGGCCCCGGCTCGACCGCGCCTGCCTGCTGGGCAGCGTAGCCCTGCCGATCAGTTATGTGCTCGGCCTCAACGACACCCCACAACCCGCCATGGCGGTGCTGTTCGCTGCCCTCGCCGTGCTGCACGCGGTGCGCCTGGTGCTGTGGCACGACCGTGGCCTGTGGCGGCTGCCGCTGTTGTGGTCGCTGCACCTGGCCTATGCCTGGCTGATCCCGGCCTGCCTGGGCCTGGCCATGTGGCATGCGGGCGTTGCGTTCAACCCCAGCCTGCCAGCCCACGCGCTGACGGTAGGGGCGATGACCGGGCTGATCGTGGCGATGATGGCGCGGGTCAGCCTGGGGCATACCGGGCGGCCTTTGCAGGTGCCGCGAAGCATCGGCTGGGCGTTTGCCCTGATCCAGCTGGCCGCGGTTGCACGGGTGCTGGTGACGCCCTTCTCGTCACTGGGGCTGGGGCTTTCGGTGATGTTTGGCTGCGCGGCGTTGCTGCTGTTCGTTTGGCACTACCTGCCGATTCTGATGCGGCCCCGTGTAGATGGGATGCCGGGTTAGTCCTGCTGCTGGTTGGTCAAGCCGGATCGGGGCTGCTTCGCAGCCCTTCGCGGGCAAGCCCGCTCCCACAGGTACAGCGTACAGGTCAGGAAATACGCCTCCTGTGGGAGCGCCGAAGCGCCGCGAAGGGAGGCAGACTGGGCTACAGTTGAACGGCACTCTTCTTCAACAACGAGACCGCATGGCCCTCCACCACCTGACCCGCACCCACCCCCGTCTCACCCTCGCCACCTTGGCCGGCCTTGCCGGCGCCTGGCTGATCCCGGCCGACGACATCGTGCAGCACATCCTCGCCGGCTGGAACCTCGGGGTCTGGCTGTACCTGCTGATGGTCCTCTGGCTCAGCCTGCGGGCCACGCCCGACAGGGTGCGCAGGGTGGCCCGCATCGAGGACGAAAACGCCGGCCTGGTGCTGATCACCGTGAGCGTCGCCGCCATCGCCAGCCTCGCCGCGGTGACCCTGCAACTGGTTTCAAGCCGGGGCCTTGCGGGCAACGCCCTGGCCCTGCACTACCTGTACACCGGCCTCACCGTCGCCGGCTCGTGGCTGATGATCGGCTGCATCTTCAGCCTGCACTACGCCCGGCTGTTCTACACCGGCAACCGCCACGAACCACCGCTGCGCTTCGCCGATGGCGAGCGCGACCCGGACTACTGGGACTTCCACTATTTCTCGTTCACCATCAGCGTCGCCGTGCAGACCTCGGACGTGGGGGTCGGCGGGCGCGCCATGCGCCGGGTGGTGCTGGCCCACTCACTGGTAGGCTTCGTGTTCAACACGGCGATCCTCGGTTTCACCATCAACATCGCCGCTGGCCTGCTCGCCTAGCAGGCGCCGCGCACAGGCGGCGATCCGTCGGCATACCTGCTCCAGCACCTCGGCTTCCAGCACCAGGCCCAGGCGTACATGCCCGGCAGCGCTCGGCCCGAAGGCATCCCCCGGCAGCAGCGCCACGCCTTGCTCGTCGAGCAGGCGCTGGGCGAAGGCCTGGGCGCTGAGCCCGGTGGCGCGAATGTCCAGCATCACGAACATGCCCCCGGCCGGCCGGTGGGCCTGCACCCCAGGGCAGCCTTCGAGCACCGCGCACACCCGATCGCGCCGCTGGCGGTAAGCCTCGCGCATGCACGCCACTTCCGGCAGTTGCTGTTGCAGCGCCACGCAGGCGGCCTGCATCACGAACTCCGGCAGGCCGAACAGCATCGCCATCGCCAGGTTGGTCAGGTGCTCGGCCAGCGCCGGCGGCCCGATCACCCAGCCAATCCGCCAGCCGCTCATGGCATGGGTCTTGGACAGGCTGTCGATCACCACGCAGCGCTCGGCCATGCCCGGCAGGCCCAGCGGGCTGGTCGCCTCGCCTTCATACAGCAGGCCCCGATAGACCTCGTCGCACACCAGCCAAAGGTCATGCTTGCGGCACAATTGCGCCAGACGGCGCAGGTCTGCCGGAGGGATAACCGCACCGGTGGGGTTGTGCGGGCTGTTGAGCAGCAGCCCGCGGGTGCGCGGGGTGATGGCTCGGGCCACCGCTTCGGGATCGAGGCGAAAGCCCTGCTCCGGCTGCACGGCCACCTGCACCGCCTGCGCCCCGCAGGCACCGAGCACGCCGTGATAAGTGACATACATGGGCTCGGCGACAATCACTTCGTCACCCGCCTCGAACAGGCACTGGAAGGTTGCATACAAGGCGCATTGGGCGCCAGCGGTGACCACCACCTGGTCCGGGTGCAGCGCCAGCCGGCGCTGGCGCACGATCGCCTCGCGCAGGGCCAGGCTGCCGCGCACATCGCTGTAATGGGTGTCGCCCCGGCGCAGGCTGCTCACGGCGGCTTCAACCACCGCTGCGGGGGTATCGAAATCCGGGTCGCCCACTGACAGCAGGAAAACCTCACGGCCTTGCTTGCGCAGGGCCTGGGCCTGGTAGTGGATGTCCCAGGCGGCAGCCGCGTCGCCGGCAATACGTTGGGTGAGCGTGGCGTAACGCATGACTGTCTCCCTGTCTGCCCGGCAGCGCCGCTGGTCCGAAACGCGCTGTCGGTAAACATAGCAGAGCAAGCACCGGCGTCAGCCCCCGCCCCCGCGGGAAAACGTTTGCCCAGGCAGGCGGCCGCCAGCCGGTCGCCAACAGGCCACTGTGACGGCTGTCATGCATTAACACATTTGTCATGTTTTGCGCGGAAGGTTGCCGTGGCGACTGCTATGGTTAGATTCCGACGGCCAGGTAAGGCTCGTCTGACCTCTAGCGTCGACATCACCCCGTTCAGCAACGAACAAGGAGGCTGGCATGAACAAGATGACGTTCCCCAACGCCTGCCAGGTGATGCGCTGGCATTTCCATCCTCTGGGTTTCGAAGCCAGCATGGATGCGCCACGCAGCATGGTCGCCCGTCTTTTCGACCGTGCCAGCGGTGAAACCCTGCTGGCCATCGCTGGCATCCCCTGCGCGGCCATCATGGCCGCCACCGATGTCGAGCGCATCATCGAAGCGGTAGAGGCCGAGATGGAGACCTTCGACCTGAGCGTCAACCCGCTACGCGACGCGGTCTAGCCTACCGTCTCCCGCCGTGCGTCCAGCCCATTCATGAACTGCTCGGGCGGTACCGGCTGGCCCAGCAGGTAACCCTGCAGCGAGTCACAGCCCAACCGGGTCAGGAAATCCTGCTGACGGTCCGTTTCCACCCCCTCGGCGACGATCCGTAGCCCCAGTGCCTGGCCCAGCGCAACGATGGCCGAGACGATCGCCGCATCATCGCTGTCCTGCTCCAGGTCGCGGACGAAACCTCGGTCGATCTTCAGCTCGTTGGCCGGCAGGCGCTTGAGGTACATGAGGCTGGAATAGCCGGTGCCGAAATCATCGATGGACAGGTCCACACCCATGTCCGACAGGCGCTGCAGCACCATCAGGCTGGCATCGGCGTCACGCATGGCGGTGGTTTCGGTGATCTCCAGGGTCAGCCGGTTGGCCGGCAGGCCGTTATCGGCGAGGGCCTGGGCGACGCTGTCGACCAGCCCGGCATGGCAGAACTGGATCGCCGACAGGTTGACCGCGATACGCCAGTCCTCCCGCCCCTCGCCCAGCCATTGGCGCATCTGCCGGCAGGCCTCGCCCAGCACCCACTCGCCGATGGGGATGATCAGCCCGGTCTTCTCGGCAAGGCCGATGAAGCGGTCCGGCAGCATCAGGCCATGTTGCGGATGCTCCCAGCGCAGCAGCGCCTCGGCGCCGATGGGTTGGCGCGCGACGGCGTCGAACTTGGGCTGGTAATGCAGGCGGAACTGGCCATGCTCCAGCGCCGTGCGCAGGTCCTGCAGCAATTGCAGCTGCTGGCGTGCGTTGCTGTTCATCGACGCGTCGAAGAAGCTGTAGCCGTTCTTGCCGGCGCTCTTGGCGTGGTACATCGCCGCGTCGGCGTTGCGCAGCAGCTCATGCTGATCCAGGCCGTTGCCCGGATAGAGCACGATGCCCAGGCTGGCCGACAGCATCAGGTCATGCTCGGCCACCCGGAACGGCTTGGCCATCAGGTTGACCTGCTTGGCCGCGACGTTCATGGCATCGTCCGGCTCGCCAAGCTCGACCAACAGTACGAACTCGTCACCGCCGATACGCGCCAGGGTGTCCTGGCTGTGCAGGTGGCCGCGCAAGCGCGCCGCCACCGCCTTGAGCAGCAGGTCGCCGATATGGTGACCAAAAGCATCGTTGACCGGCTTGAAACCGTCCAAGTCGATGAACATCAGGGCAAAGCAGCCGCCCTGCTCCGCCACCCGGCCCATGGCCTGCTCGATGCGGTCGGCCAGCAGTGTGCGGTTGGGCAGCCCGGTGAGGGTGTCATGCAGGGCCAGTTGAGTCAGTTCCTGGTTGGCCAGCGTCAGCGAACGCGCCAGCTCCGCCGTGCGCGCTTCCAGGCGCGCATCCAGCACCGAGGTGAGCAGTGCCACGGCCAGTACCGCCAGGGTGGTGATCAGCACCAGGTAATCAAGGCCATCGCCGGCCAGGCCATCGGCCAGCGCGCCGCAGAAGCTGCCCTCGGGGAAGTTCGCCGCCGCCATGCCGGTGTAGTGCATGCCGACGATGGCGATACCCATCACCACCGCCGCCACACCACGCACCTGCCGTACATACGGGGTGTGCTGGCGTAGGCGGAAGGCGATCCACAGTGCCGCAGCCGATGCGCCTACCGCGATGGCCAGGGAGGCGCCAAACAGGGTCGGGTCATAGTCGATCCCAGGCTGCATGCGCAGCGCGGCCATGCCCATGTAGTGCATGCAGGCGATGCCGGTGCCCATGATCAGCGCACCGAAGCCCAGCTGCAGCCACGGCAGCTTCGGCTGGCTCACCAGCCACAGGGCAAAGCCCGACGACAGCACCGCGATCAGCAGGGACAGCGCCGTCAGCGTGGTGTCATAACCCAGGCTGATCGGCAGGCTGAAGGCGAGCATGCCGATGAAGTGCATCGACCAGATGCCGATGCCCATGGCCAGTGCCCCGCCCCCCATCCACAGATGCACCGCGCGCCCTTTGGCCGTGGCGATGCGCCCGGTCAGATCGAGGGCCGTATAAGAGGCAAGAATGGCCACGCACAGCGAGATCAACACCAGCGAGGAGGAGTAACTACCGATCAGCATTTGCACTTCCAGGAGCGGGGCGAAGGGGTGCCCGGAAAAGCCGATGATTGTACTCAAGCTTTGACGAAACGCACGGGGTTTTCGCGAGCGAGAATGGATCCAATGACTAGCCGAAAGCGACGTAATAGCTGCGCTAGAGCCTCTGGGATAGCGGATACAGGCAGATTGCCACTTGTCGTCTGTTGCACCACTGCCAAAGCCATCCGCCATTGCAGGGCTTGCACTTGGCGGCGCTGGTCGGGCACCCTCACGCGCCAAGCGAAGCGACTCCAGCTAGTCTGTACAAGCCGCCACAACCTTTTACCACTGTTTCAGGAGCTCACGATGGCCACCCGGTCCGGGCCCATGCCCTTGCTCGCCCTCCCCCTGCTCGCCCTGAGCCTGGCGCTCACAGCCGGCTGCTCGAGCAAACATGCCAGTACCCGCTACGCCGCCCAAGGCTCCAACTGTTACGCCAAGGCCATGCCCAGCAGCGGCGAAGGCGGCCTGGCCTTCGGCCCGACCCTGGCCACGGCCAGCCGCAAGTCGCTGGACAGCTGCATGCGCTATGCCGGCCGCTCCGGCGGTGCACCGAAGACCTGCCAGGTAGTGCTGGCCAAGTGCAAGAGCTGAACAGCTAACCGAGCGCTTCCTCGATCAGTGCCGCCACCTCCCGTGCGTGGGACGCCAGCGAGGCATGGCTAGCGTCCAGGGTGATGACTTTGCGCGCGTTCAGCCGCGCCGACATCATCTGCTGGTTGGCCGGTGCGATCATGTGGTCTTTGCTGGAAATCTGGTACCACGAGGGCTTGTGCTTCCACGCCGGGTCGCTGATGTTGTCGCCAAAGGTACTGGCCAGCGGCGCCTTCTGCGTCACCGCCATCACCAGGGCATCGTCAGCCGACAGGTCCTGGCAGAAGCTCTCGTGGAACTTGTCGGCCTTGATCCACAGGTAGCCGTCGCTGTCCGGCTCAAGGTTCGGCGCCGCCACCGGCAGGTGCTGTTGCGTCAGGCCGCCGGGGCTCTCCCCGGCATCGGGCGCGAAGGCTGCGATATAGACCAGCCCCATCACGTTTGCCGCATTACCCGCCTCGGTAATCACCGCGCCGCCGTAGGAATGCCCCACCAACAGCACCGGCCCCTGTACCTGCGCGACCATCTTGCGCGTGCGCTCGGCGTCATCGGCCAGGGAGGTCAACGGCAGCTCCACTGCCCGCAATTCACTGATCCCTTTACGTGACAGTTCGACGATCACTCGGCCCCAATGGGCGGCGCCGCCCCAGAAACCGTGGACGAGAACGACTGTAGGCTTTTTGCTCATGGGCTTGCCTCTTCGCTGGGTGATCGAGGGACATGGATGTCGCTGAAACAGCATAGGCGACCGTCAGCCACGCTTTAGATGAAAGGTGGCAGGCGCCAGCCCTGCTCATGACCAAAGCGCTGCTTCATTCCCCTGATTGCTGGCGCTTCCAGCGTTCCAGGTTCTCGCTCATCAGTTGCTCGGGCAGCGGCCCTGCGACCAGCGCTTTGAGCTTGAGCGCCAGTTGCTCACGCAGTTCGGGCGTGTTGCAGGAGGACTTGTGCGACAGCGCCAGGTACAGCCCTTCGCTGGAGACCGGCGGCTCCAGTACCTCCAGCTGCTGCTCCTGGTCCAGCGTACGGGCCAGGGCCAAGCCCGGATAGCGCTCGAAAATCACGTAGTCATTGCGTTTGCGCAGCAGCTTTTCGAAGGCCTGGGTGGCGCTGGGCACCGCTTCGAGGCTGAGTTGCGCGCGGGCATAGTCGTCGAAGGCCTGGCCATGGCTGTTGTTGACCAGGGTCCCACCGCGCCGCCCCTTCAGGTCGGACCAGTCGCTATAGGCAAAGCCTTCGCCCTTGCGAACCCAGACCACACTGGAGTTGAACAGGAACGGCGGGCTGACGAAATCGACCCACTGCTCCCGGGCCTGGGTATGAAAGTAGCCGGCCATCAGGTCGATACGCCCGGTGTTCAGCTCTTCCTGGGCCCGCGACCAGGGGCCGGTGTAGAGGACCTGCACCGCAAGCCCGAGCTCACTGGCCACGTGCTTGAGCAGGTCGGCATTGGCACCGATCAGTTGCTGGGGGTTGTGTGGGTCGCGCCAGAGGTAAGGTGGGTATTCCGGGTTGCCGGTGGCGGTCAGTTGCCGGCACGGCTCATGTGCAAGGGTGAGGGTCGGCAGCAAGGCCAAGGCGAGCCATAACACCGACCGGTACCGACGCTGTGCGCTCATCGCGACCCTCTCGCTCCTGCGTGCCTGACAGAAATGGCCTGGGGCGCTCCATGCTCCGACCTGGTCAAAGTGCCCAAACTGCAGTAGCAGTAAGTCAAACGGGCCCGATACAGTGTGCACCAGAAATGGCAGATCGCCACGCACTCATTTGGATTGGCGGGGGTTTCTGCATTTGGTGGGTCTGGGGGGCTGCGAGGTGTTCGCCTTTAGAGGTTTGGCGCCTATGAGATCGAGCGCCGCGCGGGCGGCGCTCGATCTCGAAGTCGCTGCCGCTCGCCCGTCATGCACCAGGAAGCAGTCCCTTTAATGCGATCAGCTCAGTCCCCTTGATCCGCCAGCGCCTGCTGCTCATCCCAGCCCCCACCCAACGCCGCAATCAACTGCACACTCGCCAACAACCGCCCCTGCAGCAGCGTCAGCACGCTACGCTCATTGCTCAGCGCCGTAGTCTGCACGCTCACCACATCCAGGTAGCCGATCAACCCGGCCTTGTACTGGTTCTCGGTAAGGCGCAGCGACTCACGTGCCGCATCCAGTGCTTCCTGGCGCACCACGGCCTCGTCGCCGTACACCTTGAGCTGCACCAGGAAATTCTCGACCTCCTTGAACCCATCCAACACGGTCTGCCGGTACTGGGCCACGGTCTGGTCATAGACAGCCACGGTGCGGTCCACCTCGGCGCTGCGCTTGCCGGCATCAAACAGTGTCAACGCCAACTGCGGCCCCACGGACCAGTAGCGGTTGGGCAATTCGATCCAGTTGTTGAAGCTGCTGCTGGAATAGCCACCGCTCATGCTCAGCGACAGGTCGGGGAAGTAGGCCGCGCGGGACACGCCGATGTTCGAGTTGGCAGCCATGACCTTGCGCTCGGCCGAGGCGATGTCCGGGCGGCGCTCCAGCAACTGCGACGGCAGCGCTACCGGAATATCGGGCAATGCCGGAATTTCCTCGGTCGCGGCCAGGGCAAAGTCGGCCGGCGCCTTGCCCATCAGCACCGCGATGGCGTTCTCGTACTGGGCCCGCTGCCAGGCCAGGTCGATCAGGTCAGCCTGGGTGCTCTTGAGCTGGGTGCGGGCCTGGGCCACGGCGTCCGGCCCGACCACGCCAGCGCGGTACTGGTTTTCGTTCATCTTCAATGAACGCTCATAGGCGGCGACGGTAGCTTCGAGCAGGCGTTTCTGCGCATCGATCACCCGCAACTGCAGGTAGTTCTGCACCAGCTCCGACTGCTGGCTGAGGCGAATCGCGGCCAGGTCGGCGAGGCTGGCCTGGGCGCTGGCCTCGTTGGCATTCAGGGTTTCGCGCAGCTTGCCCCACAGGTCGATCTCCCAGCTGACACCAAGCTGGGCGTTATAGGTGTCGCGGATACCACTGCTGTTGTTCGACAGGCTGGAACTGGAGCTGCCGGTGCCCTGGGCCGAGCGAGTCTTGCCAACGGACAGGTCCAGCGAGGGGAACAGCGAAGCGCGGCTGCTGCGCACCAGGGCCTGGGCCTGGCGGTACTGGGCCGCGGATTGCGCAACGGTCTGGTTGCTGCGATTGAGTTCCTCGACCAGCGTATTGAGCTGCGCGTCGCCGTAGATCTCCCACCAGGCGCCGCGGGCGATGGCGTCGGACGGTTTGGCCTGGGTCCAGCCTTTGGCCTGCTTGAACTGCGCCGGGGTGCTCAACTCAGGGCGATGGTAGTCGGGGCTCAGGGTACAGGCGCTGAGCATCGCCACGCACAGCCCCGCGCCAACCAGGCGCGAGCCGCGCCCCTGGGTCAGGCGCATGAGAGCACGGTGCAGGCGGGTATGGGCAAAGTTCATAGCGGAGTATCCAGGGCAGCGTCGGTGCGCACGCCGCGCCAACGGTTGAAACGGTGGCGCAGGCGGTCGAGGTAGAGGTAGACCACAGGCGTCGTGTACAGGGTGAGCATCTGGCTGAAGACCAGGCCGCCGATGATGGTCAGGCCCAGCGGCTGGCGCATTTCGGCGCCTTCGGCCTGGCTGAGCAGCAGCGGCAGCGCGCCGAGGATGGCGGCCAGGGTGGTCATCAGGATCGGCCGCAGGCGCAGCAGGCAGGCGCGGCGGATAGATTCTTCGGGCGACAGGCCTTCGTTGCGCTCCAGTTGCAGGGCCAGGTCGATCATCAGGATGGCGTTCTTCTTCACCACGCCGATCAGCAGGAACAGCCCCAGCAGCGAGATCAGGCTGAACTCGCCGCCGGTCAGGTACAACGCGAGCAACCCGCCGACGCCGGCCGAAGGCAGCGTGGACAGAATGGTCAGCGGGTGGATGTAGCTCTCATAGAGGATGCCCAGCACCAGGTACACCAGCACCAGGGCGCCGAGGATCATCAGCGGCTGGCCTTCGGCGGTCTTGGTAAAGGCATTGGCAGTACCGCCCAGCTTGGCGATCACCGACTCCGGCAAACCCAGCCTGGCCACCGCGCGTTCCAGCGCAGCCAGGGCCTGGTCGGTGCTGTAGCCTTCGGCCACATCGAACGAGATGTCTTCGGAGGCGAACTGGCCTTCGTGGCTGACGCGGTCGTTGGCCAGGCTGTTCTCGTAACGGGCGAAGCTCGATAGCGGCACACGGGCACCGTCGGCGGTGATCACCTGCACCTGCTCCAGGGTGCTCGGGTCCCAGGCGTATTTGGGGTTGATCTCCAGCACCACCTGGTACTGGTTGAGGCTGTCGTAGATGGTCGAGATCTGCCGCTGGCTGTAGGCGTTGTTGAGCACCGAGGTGACCATGTTCATGTCGATGCCCAGGCGCTTGGCCTGGTCACGGTCCACCACCAGGGTCACTTGCTGGGTGCCGGCGCCGTCGCGGGCATCGATGGCGGTCAGTTCGGGCAGCTTGCGCAGCTCGGCGGCCACCTTCGGGAACCACTCGCGCAAGGCGGCCAGGTCACCGCTCTGCAGGGTGTAGAGGTACTGCGAAGTACTCTGGTCGCGGCCACCGCCGCCCAGTTGCAAGTCCTGGTCGGCCATCAGGAACAAGCGGCCGCCGGGCACCTTGGGCATTTCCTTGCGCAGGCGCTCGATGACCTTTTGCGCATTCTCCTTGCGCTGGGTGATGGGCTTGAGCCGCACCAGCATGAAGGCGTTGTTGGTGCCGCTGTTGCCACCGATGAAGCCGGCGACGCTCTCCACGGCCGGGTCCTTGAGCAGCGCCCGGCGGTAGATCTCCATCTTCGGCTGCATCACGCTGAACGACAGGCCGTCGTCGCCACGTACGAAGCCCTGCAGCTGGCCGGTGTCCTGTTGCGGCATCAGGGTCTTGGGCACCACCACATACAAGGCAACGTTGAGGGCGATGGTGGCCAGCAGGCTGAACAGCGTCAGGCGCTTGTGGCGCAGCGCCCAGCCCAGGCTGCGATCGTAACCGGCGACCATGCGCTGGTGGATGCGGTCGCTCAGGCGCTGCAGGCGGGTCTGCTGCTGCGGGCCATGCACCTTCAACCAGCGCGAACAGAGCATCGGCGTAAGCGTCAGCGACACCACCAACGAGACGATGATCGCCGCCGCCAGGGTAATCGAGAACTCCTTGAACAAGCCACGCACGATGCCGCCCATGAACAGGATCGACACGAACACCGCCACCAGCGAGACGTTCATCGACAGCAGGGTGAAGCCGACCTCCTGCGCCCCCTTGTAGGCGGCGCGCATGGGGTTCTCACCGTTCTCGATATGCCGGGAGATGTTCTCCAGCACCACGATGGCATCGTCCACCACCAGGCCGGTGGCCAGGATCAGCGCCATCAGCGACAGGTTGTTCAGCGAGAAGCCGCACAGGTACATCACCGCAAAGGTGCCCACCAGCGACACCGGCACGGCCAGGCTTGGAATCAGCGAGGCGCGGAAGTTGCCGAGGAACAGGTACACCACCAGTATCACCAGCGCCACGGCGATCAGCAGGGTGTGCTCGGCCTCCTTGAGGGTGGCCTTGATCACCGGCGAGCGGTCCATGGCCACGTCCAGCTTGACGCTGGCCGGCAGCAGCGACTGCAATGCCGGCAGCTCGGCCTTGATCTGCTCGACGGTCTGGATGATGTTGGCGCCGGACTGGCGGTTGACCACCAGCAGCACCGCGCTTTCGTCGTTGAAGAAGCCGCTGTTGTAGCGGTTCTCCACGCCATCGGTGACCTTGGCCACGTCGGACAGGCGCAGGATCGCGCCGTTCTGCTGGCGGATCACGATCGGTTTGTAGTCTTCGGCTTTCTCCAGCTGATCGTTGGCGCGCACCTGCCAGTTGCGTTCCTTGTCCTCGACAAAACCCATGGGCCGGCGCTGGTTGGCGTTGGCCACGGCGGTGCGCACATCGTCCAGGGCCAGGTTGTACTGGTTGAGCAGCTGTGGCTCCAGCTCGATGCGCACGGCGGGCAGCGAACTGCCGCCGATCTGCACCTCCCCTACCCCGCTGACCTGGGACAGGCTCTGGGACAGGATGGTGTCGGCCAGGTCGTACAACTGCCCTTTGGACAGCACTGAGGAGGTCAGCGACAGCACCATGATCGGCGCTTGTGAAGGGTTGATCTTCTTGTACGTGGGCATGCTGCGCATGCCACTGGGCAACAGGTTGCGGGTGGCGTTGATCGCCGCCTGCACTTCACGCGCGGCGCCGTCGATGTCACGGCCCAGGTCAAAGCCGATGATCACCCGGGTCGAGCCCTGGTTGGAGCTGCTGGTCAGGGTGGTGACACCGGCAATCGCACCGAGCTTGCGCTCCAGCGGCGTGGCCACGGTGGACGCCATGACCTCCGGGCTTGCACCAGGCAGGCTGGCCTGGACCACGATCACCGGGAAGTCCATCTGCGGCAATGGCGACACCGGCAACAGGCCGAAGCTCACCCCACCCAGCAGCATGATCGCCAGGCTCAGCAGCATGGTCGCCACTGGCCGGCGGATGAAAGGACCGGACAGGTTCATGCGTCGGCCTGCTGTGCGTCAGCCGCTGGGCGCCAACGGCGGGCCAGGCGGTCGAAGAACAGGTAGATGACCGGGGTGGTGAACAGGGTCAGCACCTGGCTCACCAGCAGCCCGCCGACCATCACCAGGCCCAGCGGCTGGCGCAGTTCGGCACCGGAACCGGTGGCGAGCATCAAGGGCACGGCGCCGAACAGCGCGGCCAGGGTGGTCATCAGGATCGGCCGGAAACGCAGCAACGCCGCCTGGTAGATCGCATCGCGCGGGCTCATGCCCTGGTGGCGCTCGGCCTCCAGGGCGAAGTCGATCATCATGATCGCGTTCTTCTTGACGATGCCGATCAACAGGATGATGCCGATGATCGCGATCATCCCCAGGTCATTGCCGCTGAGCAACAATGCCAGCAAGGCGCCTACCGCCGCCGAGGGCAGCGTCGAGAGGATGGTCACCGGGTGGATATAGCTCTCATAGAGCACCCCCAGCACGATGTACATGGTCACCACCGCGGCCAGGATCAACAGCAAGGTGCTCGACAACGAAGCCTGGAACGCCTCGGCGGCACCCTGGAAGCGGGTCTGCACGCCGATCGGCATGCCGATCTCTTGTTGCACCTGTTCGATCACCTGCACCGCCTCGCCCAGGGACGCGCCATGGCCGAGGTTGAACGACATCATCACCGCCGGGAACTGGCCGATGTGCGAGATGGCCAGCTGGGCCTGGCGCTGTTCGATGCGCGCCAGCGCCGACAGGCGCACCTGGCCGCCGTCGGCGGCCTTGACGTGGATCGACTCCAGGGCCTGCGGGCCAAGGCTGGCCGCGGCCTGCGACTGCAGCACCACGCGGTACTGGCTGGCCTGGGTGTAGATGGTCGAGATCTGCCGCTGGCCGAAGGCGTCATACAGGGCGTTGGTGATCTGCGACACGCTGATGCCCAGGCGGCTGGCCATGTCACGGTCGATCACCAGGTAAACCTGCAGGCCCTTGTCCTGCAGGTCGCTGGCCACGTCCTGCAATTCGGGGCGCTGCTGCAGGGCCTGCACCAGCTTGCCGCTCCACTGCGCGAGCAGCTCGGCGTCGGGCGAACTGAGGCTGAACTGGTACTGGGTGCGGCTGACCCGGTCCTCGATGCTCAAGTCCTGCACTGGCTGCATGAACAGGCGGATCCCCACCAGCCGGTCGAGCTGTGGCTGCAGACGGTTGATCACCTGACTGGCGGTGACGTCGCGCTCGCCGTGGGGTTTGAGGTTGATCAGCAGACGGCCGCTGTTGAGGGTGGCGTTATCGCCGTCCACGCCGATGTACGAGGACAGGCTCTGCACCGCCGGGTCCTTGAGGATCACGCCGGCCAGCGCCTGCTGGCGCTCGCTCATGGCGGCGAATGAGGTGGATTGCGGGGCTTCGGAGATGCCCTGGATCACGCCGGTGTCCTGGGCCGGGAAGAAGCCTTTGGGCACCGCCAGGTAAAGCACCACGGTCAGCGCAAGGGTGGCCACCGCCACCAGCAACGTCAGTGGCTGATGCTTGAGCACCCAGGTCAGGGCGCTGCCGTAGTGCTTGATCAGCCAGTCGATCCACGCGCCGCTGGCACGGTAGAAGCGGCCCTGCTCTTCTTCCTTGGGCTCGCGCTTGAGCAGGCGCGCGCACATCATCGGCGTCAGGGTCAGCGATACCACCAGGGAAATCAGGATCGCCACCGCCAGGGTGATGGCGAACTCGCGGAACAATCGCCCGACCACATCGGCCATGAACAGCAACGGGATCAATACCGCGATCAAGGAAAACGTCAGCGAGATCAGGGTGAAGCCGATCTGTTTGGCGCCCTTGAGCGCAGCCTGGAAGGGTGTCTCGCCCTCTTCGATATGCCGAGAGATGTTCTCCAGCATGACGATGGCGTCGTCCACCACGAAACCGGTGGCGATGGTCAGGGCCATCAGCGTGAGGTTGTTGACCGAGAACCCGGCCAGGTACATCACCCCGAAGGTGCCGATCAGCGACAGCGGCACGGCGATGGACGGAATGATCGTGGCGCTGACCCGGCGCAGGAACAGGAACGTGACCATCACCACCAGGGCGATGGCGAACAGCAGTTCGTGCTGCACGTCGCGCACGGCGGCGCGGATGGTTTGGGTGCGATCGGTGAGCACCATGACGTCGAGGCCGGCGGGCAGGTTGTCGGTGATCGACGGCAGCAGTTCCTTGATCCGGTCGACCACTTCGATGACGTTGGCCCCGGGCTGGCGCTGGATGTTCAGCAGCACCGCCTCGTTCTGGTTGGCCCAGGCGGCCAGGCGTTCGTTTTCGGCGCCATCGACAATCTCGGCGACGTCCTTGAGGCGCAACGGCGCACCGTTGGCGTACTTGAGGATGAGGTTGGCGTATTCCTCGGGCGAGCGCAGCTGGTCGTTGGCGTCGAGCATCGACACCCGGGTGGGGCCGTCGAAGTTGCCCTTGGGCTGGTTGACGTTGGAAGCGCCGATCAAGGTACGCACGTCATCCAGGTTCAGGCCGTTGGCGGCCAGGGCATCGACGTTGACCTTGATCCGTACGGCCTGGCGCTGGCCGCCGGCAATACTGACCATGCCCACGCCGCTGATCTGGGCGATCTTCTGCGCAACGCGGGTGTCGACCAGGTCGTTGAGCTTGGGCAACGGCATGGTTTTCGACGAAATCGCCAGGGTCAGCACCGGGGTGTCGGCCGGGTTGACCTTGTTGTACACCGGCGGTGCCGGCAGGTCGCTGGGCAGCAGGTTGCTGGCGGCGTTGATCGCGGCCTGCACCTGTTGCTCGGCAACGTCCATGTTCATGTCGAGGTTGAAGCGCAGCGTGAGGACCGAAGCGCCACCGGAGCTGGTCGAGGCCATCTGTTCCAGGCCCGGCATCTGCCCGAACTGGCGCTCCAGCGGTGCGGTGACGGCACTGGTCATCACCTGCGGGCTGGCGCCGGGGTACAGGGTCATGACCCGGATGGTCGGGTAGTCGACCTGGGGCAAGGCCGCCACCGGCAGCATTTTGTAGGCGATCAGGCCGGCCAGGACGATGGCCAGCATGCTCAGCGTGGTGGCGACCGGCCGCAGGATGAACAGGCGGGAAAGGTTCATGCGCCCGCCTTGGAGCTCGATTTACCGGTGGTCTGTGCCGCGCCCTTGGCGTCCTGGCCCTGCAGGTGCTGGCCGGGGGTGGTGGGCACTTGCGAGCTGTCTTCGACCACATCGACCTTGGTGCCTTCGCGCAGGCGGTCGGTGCCTTCCAGCACCAGGCGGTCGCCGGCGGACAGGCCTTCGAGGATCACGCTGTGCTGGCCATCGCTGGCCCCTACCTTGAGCTTGCGGATATTGACCTTGCTGTCCTGGTTGACCACGTAGGCGAAGGTGCCGTCGTTGCCGAACTGGATCGCCGCGGCCGGGGCCAGCACCACCTGTTTGAGGGTGTCGGCCAGCAGGCGCACGTTGACGAACTGGTTGGGGAACAGCGCGTGGTCCTTGTTCTGGAACGTGCCCTTGAACTTCAGGGTGCCGGTGGTGGTGTCGATCTGGTTGTCGAGGCTGCCCAGCACGCCGGTGGCCTGGAGCTTGCGATCGCCACGGTCCCAGGCTTCGACCGGCAGGCTGGCACCGCTGCGGTAGCGGGCCAGCACGGTGTCCAGTTCGGTTTCCGGCAAGGTGAAGGCGACGTTGATCGGCTCGGTCTGGGTGATCACCACCAGCGCGGTGGTGTCGTTGGCGGCGACCAGGTTGCCCAGGTCCAGTTGGCGCAGGCCCAGGCGGCCGTTGATCGGTGCACGGATCTGGGTGAAATCGAGGTTCAGGCGGGCATCGTTGACAGCGGCCTGGTTGGTCTTGACCAGCCCCTGGAACTGCGCCACCTGGGCTTCAGCAGTGTCGAGGGTCTGCTTGGCGATGCTGTCTTCGGCGTACAGGCCTTTATAGCGGGCCAGGTCGACCTGGGCGTTCTTCAATTGCGCCTGGTTCTGCGCCAGGGTGCCTTCGGCCTGCTGCAGGGCAATGCGGTACGGGCGCGGGTCGATCTCGGCGAGCAGGTCGCCGGCCTTGACCTGCTGGCCTTCCTGGAAGTGGATCTTGACCAGCTCGCCGGCCACCCGGCTGCGCACGTTGACGGTGTTGGTCGCGGTGACGGTACCCAGCGCCTTGTAATACAGCGGGAAGTCGCCGACGCGCACCGGCTCCACGCGCACCGGCACCGGGTCGCTCGAGGCGCCGAAGCCCGGGCGCCCGCCCATGCCCATGCCTTTGCCCGGCCGGCCAGCGCCCGTCGCGTCCTTGTGGACGGGCGCTGCAGGCCACAGCCACCAGGCCAGCAGGGCCACCAGCAGCAGGATCAGCAGGCCGAACAGCCAGCGACGGGGGGAACGGGAATTGGACACTTGCATGGGACGAACGAACCTTGTTCAGAGAATGACGGCGGGAAGAGCGTGAACGATAAGCACTGGCATCGGATTAGCAAAGGAGCTTTACCGGTGCTTTACCTTCGGCTGACGTTGGTCAGGGAGTGCACTTTAAATGAAAACGGCCTGGAACGTTGTCCAGGCCGTTACCGGGTGTAACCCGCAGGGGCCGCTTTGCGGCCCTTTCGCCGGCAAGCCGGCTCCCACAGGGTTAGGTGATCGCCTGTGGAAGCCGGCTTGCCGGCGATGGGCTGCGCAGCAGCCCCAATGACACTTACTTCAGAACAGCCAGCGCCGCGTCGTAGTTCGGCTCATCGGCGATCTCGCCAACCAGCTCGGAGTGCAGCACCTTGTCGTTTTCATCCAGCACCACCACGGCGCGGGCGGCCAGGCCGGCCAGCGGGCCGTCGGCGATGGCCACGCCGTAGTTTTCCAGGAACTCGCGGCCACGCAGGGTCGACAGGTTCTTCACGTTCTCCAGGCCTTCGGCGCCGCAGAAGC
Organism: Pseudomonas sichuanensis; assembly: GCF_024749065.1. Taxonomy (NCBI): domain Bacteria; kingdom Pseudomonadati; phylum Pseudomonadota; class Gammaproteobacteria; order Pseudomonadales; family Pseudomonadaceae; genus Pseudomonas; species Pseudomonas sichuanensis. Next base: position 3,185,038 of record NZ_CP087185.1, read on the forward strand.
GTGCCTGGGCGAATGGCAGGTCGGCGGAGATGCACAGCACCACGGTGTTGGCCACGTCGTTGGCCTGGGCGTTGAACTTGCGCACCGAGGTGGCGCAGGTGGGGGTGTCGACGCTTGGGAAGATATTCAGCACCTTGCGCTTGCCGGCGAAGTCTTTCAGCGAGGTGTCAGCCAGGTTGCCGGCAACCAGCGAGAAGGCAGGCGCCTGGGCGCCGACTTGCGGCAGATTACCGCTGACCTGAACCGGGCCGCCTTTGAGAGTCACTTGAGCCATGGGGAAATCATCCTTAGTACGGGGTTGGTAAAAGACCCCGAGTTAAGCATGAAGCTGCGCAAGTGCCTATAAGCAAACATGAAATTGTTCTATTGCCAGACAATTCCTGTGGACAAAAAAATGTCCGGGTGGCGACAACCAACCCGGACACTTCTGTTGCAGGCGGTCGAATCAGCCCATCAGGCCATACACCACCGAGGTCAGGGCCACCAGGCCGATGACAACCACGAACAGGTTCGACAGCGCGCCGCTGTACTTGCGCATCGACGGCACGCGACGGATGGCGTACATCGGCATCAGGAACAGCAGCACGGCGATGATCGGGCCACCGAGGGACTCGATCATGCCGAGGATGCTCGGGTTGAGGGTGGCGACGATCCAGCACACCACCAGCATCAGAGCGGCGACCATGCGGTCCAGGGCCTTGGCGCCCGGGCGCAGGCCGGTCTTGACGATCATGCCCTTGAGGCCTTCGCTGGCACCGATGTAGTGGCCCAGAAACGACTTGGCGATGGCGATGAACGCGATCAGCGGCGCGGCAAAGGCGATGGTCGGCTGGTCGAAGTGGTTGGCCAGGTACGACAGGATCGACAGGTTCTGCGCCTTGGCTTCGGCCAGCTGGGCGCTGCTCAGGGTCAGCACGCAGCTGAACACGAAGAACAGCACCATCAGCACCATCAGCAGGTGGGCGCGGCGCAGGATCTGGCCGCTGCGCTCGTCGGCATGGTCACCGTAGCGGCGCTTCTGGTCGACGGCGAAGGCCGAGATGATCGGCGAGTGGTTGAACGAGAACACCATCACCGGAATGGCCAGCCACACGGTGTGCAGGAAGGCAGAACCCGACGGTACTTGCGACGCGGTGTCCAGGATACCGCCGGTCCAGTGCGGCACCAGGTACAGGGCCAGCAGCGCCAGGGCGACGATGAACGGGTAGACCAGCAGGCTCATGACCTTGACCGTGGCCTGTTCACCGCAACGCACGATCGCCAGCAGGCCGAGGATCAGCACGAACGACAGGATCGCCCGCGGCGGCGGCGCGATGTGCAGCTGGTGCTCCATGAAGCTGCTGACGGTGTTGGTCAGGGCCACGCTGTAGATCAGCAGGATCGGGAAGATGGCGAAGAAGTACAGCACGGTGATCAGCGCACCGGCCTTGATGCCGAAGTGCTCTTCCACGACCTGGGTGATGTCGCCGCCGCTACGCCCGGACAGCACGAAACGGGTCAGGCCGCGGTGGGCGAAGTAAGTCATGGGGAACGCCAGCGCCGCGAGGATCAGCAGCGGCCAGAAGCCGCCGAGGCCGGCGTTGATCGGCAAGAACAGGGTTCCGGCGCCGATGGCTGTGCCGAACAGGCCCAGCATCCAGGTGGTGTCGTGACGCGACCAGCTGCCAAGGGTGGCGGGGGTCGATTCTGCAAAGCGTTGTTCAACGCTTGGGGCCTGCTCATTCATTCCGGGTGAAGCTCCACTCGCAAGACTGCAACAGGCTGAGAATGGCGAAATAGACGTTTCGCCCAACTCAACCGGGGAAGAGGGGCGCGATTGTGCATGCAAAGGTTGCACTTGGGGAAGCCCCGTCCGAGGGACGGTTGCACTTGTCTGTACAAGAGGCCCGGTTTTGCGAGGGTGAAAGCATCGCGGGGCAAGCCCGCTCCCACGCCACCCCATGCAACGAGGTTTGGCGTGGGAGCGGGCTTGCCCCGCGATTAGGCCGATTCGCTCAGCCCTTGTGCACCGCCGCAAACGCCTCAGCCACCTGGCGCAGGTTGGCCGGACGCAGCCCGGACATGCACACCCGACCGCTGTCGATCAGATACACGCCGAACTCGTCACGCAGGCGACGCACCTGCTCGACGCTGAAGCCGGTGTAGCTGAACATGCCGCGCTGGCGCAGGAAGAACTGGAAGTCCTGGCCCGGCAGCAGCTTGCCGAGCAGGTCGACCAGGCCTTGGCGCATGTCGAGGATACGCTTGCGCATCACTTCCACTTCCGCCACCCACTGGGCATTGAGCGCGTCATCGCCGAGCACGCCGGCCACCAGCTGGGCGCCGAACGCAGGCGGGCTGGAGTAGTTGCGGCGCACCGTGGCCTTGAGCTGGCCGAGCACGCTGACCGCGGTGGCGGCGTCGTCACAGACCACCGACAGGCCCCCTACCCGCTCGCCGTACAGCGAGAAGATTTTCGAGAACGAGTTACTGACCAGGCACGGCACGCCGGCACGGGCCATTTCGCGGATGGCGTAGGCATCCTCGACCAGGCCTTCGCCGAAGCCCTGGTAGGCGATGTCGAGGAACGGGATCAGCTGGCGTGCCTTGACCACTTCGACCACTTGCTGCCACTGGTGCTGGTCCAGGTCGACGCCGGTGGGGTTGTGGCAGCACGGGTGCAGCAGCACCACGCTGTTGGCCGGCAGGGTCTGCAGGGTCGCCAGCATGCCGGCGAAGTCGACGCCACGGCTGGCCGAATCGAAGTACGGGTAGGTATGCACCTTGAAGCCCGCGCCTTCGAAGATCGCCCGGTGGTTGTCCCAGGTCGGGTTGCTGACCCAGACTTCCGAGCCTGGGAAGTAGCGCTTGAGGAAGTCGGCGCCGACTTTCAGCGCGCCGGAACCGCCCACGGTCTGCACGGTGGCCACACGGCCATCGGTCACAGCCGGGTGATCGCTGCCGAACAGCAGCGCCTGGATCGCCTGGCGATAGGCAGCCAGACCTTCCATCGGCAGGTACAGCGACGCTTCATGGGGCTGGCCGGCCAGGCGTTTCTCGACTTCAGCCACCGCCGCCAGCTGCGGCACCACGCCGGCTTCGTCGTAGTACAGGCCGATACTCAGGTTGACCTTGTCGGCGCGCGGGTCGGCCTTGAAGGTTTCCATCAGCGAGAGGATCGGGTCGCCGGCATAGGCATCGACATGTTTGAACACAGCGTGCAGCTCCTTGGAAATCAGGACAGTTCAGAAAAGGCTGCAGCGAGGATACCCGCAGACAGGCGTCAGGAACATCACTGATGTGCAAGGGGCTGGATGCGCCGTTGCACACACTGGCCCCTGTGGGAGCGGGTTTACCCGCGAAGATGACACCGCGATGCATGGCACGGGCTACGCCCGTGATCGCGGGCAAGCCCGCTCCCACAGGGATCGCGCCAGCTTGGAAAATTCCGTTTCAGCCAGCCAGTTCCTTCAAACCGGCCAACTCCTGCTCGGTCAACGCCACCCCTTCCCTGCCCGCCACTTCACGCTCGCGATAGCGACGCTCCCCCGGCATGCGCGACAGCCCCACCGCCTGCATCTGCTCCACCAGCTCACGGCTTCGCTGGGCAAAACGCTCCCCTTCGGCCTTGCTCGGGTCGATCACGATGATCAGTTGCCCGGTCCACGGCGTCTTCGCCCCCGGGTGCCCGGACCAGTCGAACTCCCAGGAGAAGTGGCCGCCGGTCAGCGCCGCCGCCAGCAACTCGACCATCATCGACAGCGCCGAGCCCTTGTGCCCGCCGAATGGCAGCAGCGCGCCACCTTCGAGAATGGCCTTCGGATCGGTGGTGGGCTGCCCGCCGGCATCCACGCCCATGCCTTCAGGCAATTGCTGGCCGGCACGGGCGGCGATCTGCACGTCACCGTGGGCCATGGCGCTGGTGGCCATGTCGAACACGATCGGATCGTGCCCGGCGCACGGCGCGGCAAAAGCGATGGGGTTAGTGCCGAACAACGGCTTGCGCGCACCGTGGGGCACCACGCAGGTCATGCTGTTGACCACGCTCAGGGCCACCAGGCCTTCATCGGCGAACGGCTCGACATCCGGCCACAGGGCGGCGAAGTGGTGCGAATTGTGGATCGCCAGCACGGCGATACCGGCGCTGCGGGCCTTCTCCACCAGCAGCGCGCGCGCCGCCGCCAGGGCCGGCTGGGCAAAACCGCCGCCGGCATCGACCCGCACATAGCCCGACGCCACGTCGGTCACCTGCGGCACGGCCGTGCCATCCACCCAGCCGCTGGCCAGGGTCGAGACGTAACCGGGAATACGGAACACACCATGGCTGTGGGCGCCATCGCGCTGGGCGCTGGCGCAGTTATGGGCCAGCACGGCAGCCACCGCTGCGCTGCAGCCATGGCGTTGGAGGATCGTTTGCAACAGCGCCTGCAGCTCGGCAAAGGGCACGCGCACGGCAGGGCTGGTGGACGGTGCGGACATCTGAAGCTCCTTTCTTGGTATTGGAATGGCTACAGCGCAACGCCCTGACTTTCCCGTGAATGACAGCTATCTGTCAAATATTGACTTGATGACAGAAAACAGCCATTTTCTTCTCCACGCCAGAAATCAGCCGGAGCGCTACATGAGCCAATCGATCAAGCAACGCCTGGAAAGCAGCCTCGACAGCGCTGCCGCCTCTGGCCGCAAGATCGCCAGCTACATGCTCGCCAACCTGCACGAGCTGCCGTTCCAGACTTCGGCGAGCATCGCCGCCAAGCTGGACGTCAGCGAATCGAGTGTCGGCCGCTTCTGTCGTGCGCTGGGCTACGCCCACCTCAAGGCGCTCAAGCAGGACTTGCAGAACGACCTCGGTGATGGCCCCTGGCTGGTGGGTGATCGCCTGCAGGAGTTTCGCCAGCAACCCGAAGACGGCCGCGAACACGCCGGCAGCCTGGAGCTGGAAATGGCCGCCCTGGTCCGTGTGCACGAATACAGCCGCAGCGAGGCCTGGCGCCAGGTAGCCCGCCGCCTGGCCAATAAACCCCAGGTGTTCATCGCCGGCTTCCAGACCGAACGCGGCATTGCCCTGTGCATGACCCACCTGCTGCAGTACCTGCGCAATGGCGTGCACTGCGTGGATGGCAGCGCCGGCCACTTCGGCGAGGTGCTGCTGGGCAAGCCCGAGGACCTCACCCTGGTGGTGTTCGAAGCCCGCCGCTACTCGCGCCACGCCCTGCAGTTGTGCCAGAAGGCCCGCGCCCTTGGCATCCCAGTGACGCTGGTCACCGACACCTTCTGTGACTGGGCCGATGCCAACGCCGACGAGGTGTTCCGCATCCCCACCGAATTCAATCTGTTCTGGGACTCCACGGCGGCGATGCTGTCGTGGGTGCACCTGATGGTCAACGAGGTCTGCAAGAAGCTCGGGCCGGATGTTGAAAAACGCTTGGAAGCAACTGCCGCTCTACATAACGAGTTCGTCGGCTACACCTCGTGGCCGGCGGGCAAACAACAATAGCAAGAGTGTTGGTACAGAGGTGCGAGATGAAAAGATCCATGGCTGTGGTGGGTGCGTGCGCCCTGCTGCTGGCGGGCGCCGCCAGCGCCGAAACCCTGCGCTTTGCCACCGAAGGCGCCTACCCGCCCTTCAACTATGTCGATGCCGATAACAAGCTGCATGGCTTCGATATCGACATCACCCACGCCCTGTGCGAGCAGATGAAGGTCGAGTGCACCCTGGTGGCACAGGACTGGGAAGGCATCATCCCGGCCCTGATGGCACGCAAGTACGACGCCGTGGTGGCGTCGATGATCGACACCGAAGAACGACGCAAGAAGATCGCCTTCACCGACCACTACTACCGCACCCCGCTGACCGTGGCCGTGGCCAAGGACAGCAAGATCACCGACGCGCAGACCGACTTCGTCGGCTACACCGTCGGCGCCCAGTCCTCCTCCACCCAGGCGATCTACGCCGAAGACGTGTACGGCAAGGCCGGCGCCGACGTGAAGCTGTACCCGACCATGGACGAAGCCAACGCCGACCTTGCCGCCGGGCGCCTGGACGGGGTGATCGCCGACAAGTTCCCGCTGCACGAGTGGCTGGACAAGAACGGCCAGGACTGCTGCAAGATCCTCGGCGACGTCAAGGACACCAAGGCCGATGCGGCAATTGCCGTGCGCAAGGACGACGAGGCGCTGCGCACACGGTTGAATGCGGCCCTGGCGGCGATCGTGGCCAATGGCACGTACCAGAAGATCGCCAGCAAGTACTTTGCCTTCGATATCTATAACTGATGTGGCGTTGAGAGCAGCTTGGGGCGGTTCATGCATCTGCTGACTGCCCCGGCCCTATCGCTGGCAAGCCAGCTCCCACAGGGATAAGCACACACTCTGTGGGAGCTGGCTTGCCAGCGATAGGGCCAGCCGGAGCAACTCCACAGTCGAGGATGCCCCGCAAGCCAAACCCAACCGAACTGGGGACTCCACCCATGCTCGATCAACTGTCTCTACTGTCCTTCGCCAGCGGCGGCTGGGGTCAGGCGCTGCTGGCCGGCGCCCTGGTGACCGTGTCGCTGGCCCTCGCCTGCCTGCCCGTCGGCCTGCCGCTGGGGCTGCTGGTGGCCCTGGCCGCACGTTCGCGCAAACGCCTGCCACGGGCCTGGGCCACCACCTTCTCCACGGTGTTCCGCGGCCTGCCCGAACTGCTCACCCTGCTGATCATCTACTACGGCTGCCAGATCGCCGCGCAGAAGATCCTCGCCGCCCTGGGCTACCCGGGCGAGGTGCTGATCGACACCTTCCTCGCCGCCATGGTCGCCTTCAGCCTGGTGTTCGCCGCGTTTTCCAGCGAAATCTGGCTGATGGCCTTCAAGACCCTGCCCAAGGGCCAGCTGGAGGCCTGCTCGGCCCTGGGCCTGAGCAAGCGCACCGGGTTCTTCAAGGTGGTGCTGCCGCAGCTGACGCGCATCGCCCTGCCGGGGCTTTCGAACAACTGGCTGAGCCTGCTCAAGGACACCTCGCTGGTGTCGACCATCTCGCTGATCGACCTGATGCGCCAGACCAACCTGGCGGTCAGCGTGACCAAGGAGCCGATGTTCTTCTACGGCGTGGCCTGCTTGATCTACCTGCTGTTCTCGGCAGTCTCGGGCCGGGTCTTCGCCTTGCTTGAAAAACGCAGCAACCGCCACCTGCAAGGAGCCCGCACATGAGCCTCGAACAACTGCTGGCCTACGTGCTCGACCCAGACCTGCTGGAGCGCTACGGCCCTCGCTTCGTCGACGGCCTGCTGGTCACCGCCAAGCTGGTGGCCATCTCGTTCACCCTGGGCGCACTGCTGGGTATGCTGCTGGCCCTGGCGCGGATGTCGCGCAACCTCGTGCTGCAGCGCCTGGCCGCCGGCTACGTGTACTTCTTCCGCGGCTCGCCACTGCTGGCCCAGCTGTTCCTGCTGTACTACGGGCTGGGCTCGCTCAAGGGTTTCTGGCAGGACGTCGGGCTGTGGTGGTTCTTCCGCGAGGCATGGTACTGCGCCCTGCTCGCCTTCACCCTGAACACCGCGGCCTACCAGGCGGAGATCTTCCGCGCCAGCCTGCTGGCCATCGCCCCGGGGCAGTACGAGGCGGCCAAGGCGCTCAACCTCAAGCGCTCGACCACCTTCTTCAAGGTGATCCTGCCGCAATCGCTGCTGGTGGCCATCGGCCCGCTGGGCAACGAGCTGATCATGATGATCAAGGCCAGCGCCATCGCCTCGCTGGTGACCATCTTCGACCTGATGGGGGTGACCAAGCTGGCCTTCTCGCGCAGCTTCGACTTCCAGATCTACCTGTGGGCGGCGGTGCTCTACCTGCTGATCGTCGAGATCGTCCGGCGCACCCTGAAACACCTGGAGGCCCGCCTGGGCCGCCACCTGAACTGATTGAAGGATACGTTCCATGCATTGCCAAACCATCGTTCTGGGCGCCGGTATCGTCGGCGTCAGCACCGCGCTGCACCTGCAGGCGCGCGGCCGCCAGGTGATCCTCATCGACCGCGACGAGCCGGGCAGCGGCACCAGCCACGGCAACGCCGGGCTGATCGAGCGCTCCAGCGTGATCCCCTATGCCTTCCCCCGGCAGTTCGGCGCGCTGCTGCGCTACGGCCTCAATCGCCAGCCCGACGTGCGCTACAGCCTGCTGCACCTGCCCAAGGCCGCGCCCTGGCTGCTGCGCTACTGGCAGCAATCGGCGCCGGGCCGCGTGGCCGAAGCCGCGGCGGACATGCTGCCGCTGGTGCAACGCTGCGTCGAGGAACACGACGCCCTGATCGAGACCGCCGGGCTGCAAGGCCTGGTGCAGGCCAAGGGCTGGATCGAGGTATACCGCGACAGCGCGCTGTTCGAGCAGGCCAAGCAGGATGTGCTGGGCCTGGCGCGCTATGGCCTGAAATACGAATTCCTCGACCGTGGGCAACTGCAAGCCCGCGAGCAGGGGCTCGACGGCGGCGTGGTCGGCGGCATCCACTGGCTCGACCCGAAGACCGTTAGCAACCCCGGCGGCCTCACCCGTGGCTATGCCGCCCTGTTCGTCCAGCGTGGCGGCCAGTTCCTGCATGGCGACGCCCGCACCCTGCAACGCAGCGAAGGCGGCTGGCAGGTCGATACCCAGCGCGGCGCGGTCACTGCCGACGAAGTCGTGGCCTGCCTCGGCCCGCAATCCGCAGAGCTCTATGAGCGCCTGGGTTACCACTTCCCGCTGGGGATCAAGCGCGGCTACCACATGCACTACGGCACCCGCGACGGCGCCGAACTACAGCATTCGGTCTGCGACACCCAGGGCGGCTACGTACTGGCGCCGATGGCCCGCGGCGTGCGCCTGACCACCGGCATCGAGTTCGCCGCCAGCGACGCCCCCGGCAACGAGATCCAGCTGCGCCGCTGCGAAGCCCTGGCGCGCAAACTGTTCCCGGCCCTGGGTGAACGCCTGGACGACAAGCCCTGGCTGGGCCGCCGCCCGTGCCTGCCGGACATGCGCCCGGTGATCGGCCCGGCACCTCGGCACCAGGGCCTGTGGTTCAACTTCGGCCACGCCCACCACGGCCTCACCCTGGGCCCGGTCAGCGGCCGCCTGCTGGCCGAGCTGATGACCGGCGAACGCCCTTTCACCGACCCTGCGCCCTATAGCGCCGCACGCTTCGACTGAACCCTGAGCGGGAGAACAATAACGATGTCCGCACCTTCCAGTCTTGCCAGCCTTGCTACCCCGCAACCCACGCCCGACCTGCGCCCGGAGCTGATCCGCATCGAGGGATTGAACAAGCACTACGGCGCGTTTCACGTGCTGCACGATATCGACCTGTCGGTGCGCGAAGGCGAGCGCATCGTGCTGTGCGGCCCGTCGGGCTCGGGTAAATCGACGCTGATCCGCTGCATCAACCGCCTGGAGATCGCCCAGCAGGGCCGTATCCAGGTGGCCGGCATCGACGTGGCCGGCACCGACCGCAAAGCCACCCAGATCCGCAGCGAAATCGGCATGGTGTTCCAGCACTTCAACCTGTTCCCGCACATGAGCGTGCTCGACAACTGCCTGCTGGCGCCCACCAGCGTGCGCGGCCTGTCGCGCAAGGACGCCGAGGAACGGGCGCGCATGTACCTGGCCAAGGTCGGCATCGAAAACCAGGCGCACAAGTACCCCAGCCAGCTCTCCGGCGGCCAGCAACAGCGCGTGGCCATCGCCCGGGCGCTGTGCATGAAGCCGCGGATCATGCTGTTCGACGAACCCACCTCGGCGCTCGACCCAGAGATGGTCGCCGAGGTGCTGGACGTGCTGGTGCAGCTGGCCGGCACCGGCATGACCATGCTCTGCGTCACCCACGAAATGGGCTTCGCCCGCCAGGTGGCCGAGCGCGTGCTGTTCCTTGAAGGCGGGCAGATCATCGAGGACAGCCCGCCCGAGCTGTTCTTCGGCCAGCCACGCACGGCCCGGGCGCAGGCGTTCCTCAAGCAGATCCTGCACTGAGCCCGTTGGCGCGGGGCAAGCCCGCGCCGCTTACTGGCCGGCCGGCGTGAGCTGTTTGAGGCGCTCGCTGGCCGGCGCCGGGCGCCCGTACAGGTAGCCCTGGAAGTGCGAGCAACCTTCGGCCATCAGCCGCTGCATCTGTTCCTCCGACTCCACCCCTTCGGCCGTGGTCTTGATCATCAGGCTGTTGGACAGCTCGGTGATGGCGCGGATGATCGACATCGCCTCGCGGCTGTCGCACATGTCGTGGACGAACGACTTGTCGATCTTGATCCGGTCGAACGGGAACGAACGCAGGTAACCCAGCGACGAGTAGCCGGTGCCGAAGTCGTCGAGGGAGATCGACACCCCCAGGTCCTTCAGTGCCCTTAAGGTGCGCACGTTTTCCTCGCTGTTGCCCAGCAGCACCGACTCGGTGATCTCCAGCTCCAGGCGCGTGGCCGGCAGCCCCGAGTCGGCCAGGGCCAGGGCCACGGTGTGGACCAGGTTGGCATTCTTGAACTGCACCGGCGACAGGTTGACCGAAACCGTCTGCTCGGTGCCCCAGCTTGCCGCTTCCTGGCAGGCCAGGTTGAGCGCGCGAACACCGAGTTCGTGGATCAACCCGGTCTCTTCGGCAATCGGAATGAAGTCCATGGGCATGATCATGCCGCGCACCGGGTGCTCCCAGCGCAGCAGCGCCTCGTAGCCGGTGACACTGTTGCTCTGCTGGTCGACCACGGCCTGGTAGTGCAGTTGCAACTGGCCCAGGTGCAGGGCCGTGCGCAGGTCGGTTTCCACCAGGCGGCGCTGGCGGGCAGCCACGTCCAGCTCGACATGGAAGCTCTCGAAACGGTTGCGGCCGTTGCGCTTGGCTTCGTACAGGGCCATGTCGGCGTAACCGAGCAGTTGTTCGGCGTTGTCGTGATCGTCGGGCGCGATCGCCACACCGATGCTCACCCCCACGCTGAACTGGTGGCCCTCGATATGGAACGGCGGGCTGATTGCATCGATCAGGCGCTGCGCGGTGTTGCGCGCGGCCTCGCGGCTATCCAGGCCGACCAGCACCACGGCAAACTCGTCACCGCCGAGGCGCGCCAGGGTGTCGTGCTCGCGCAGCTCGCGGCGCAGGCGCTTGCCGAGGGCGCGCAGCAACTTGTCGCCGAAGGCGTGGCCAAGGGTGTCGTTGATGTTCTTGAAGTTGTCCAGGTCCAGGCACAGGGTGGCGGTCAGCTTGCCGCTGTCCTCGCCGCGCACCAGGGCCTGCTTGAGCCGTTCATGGAACAGCGTGCGGTTGGGCAACCCGGTCAGCGCGTCATGGTGGGCCATGTGGTGAATCTGGGCGTGGGCAGCCAGTTCCTCGGTGGCATCCTCGGCCACGTACAGCACGTAGTCGCCCTGCCCGGCGCGGCCCTCGCAGCGCAGGGTGCGGCTGCGCAGGGTACGCGGGCCGCTGGCGGTGTCGACGCGGGTTTCGGCGACATAACCCTTGCTGCTGCGCGCGCCGCGGGCCAGTTGCTGCTCCAGGTACTCCGCCGCCTCCGGGGCCAGGCCCTGCCCGGGCAACTGGCCGACCAGGCTGACGCCCTGGCCACCGAACAGGCGCTCGGCCTGGGGGTTGGCCAGCAGGATCTGCTCGCTTGCCAGGTCCTGCACGATGACACTGGCCGGGATATTGCCGATCACCGAGTCGAGGAACTGCGACAGGGTGGTCATCTCCTGGCTGTATTGCTCGGCCAGCTCCTTGGCCTTGAGCAGTTCCAGCTCCTGCTGGCGGCGCTCGGACATATCGCGGGTGATCTTGGCAAAACCGATCAACTGGCCGCTGCCTTCGTCGACGATCGGCTCGATCACCACGCTGGTCCAGAAGTGCGAACCGTCCTTGCGCTGGCGCAAGCCGTCTGCCTGGAAGCGCCCGGCTTCCAGGGCGGTTGCCAGGCTCAGGGCCGGCAGGCCGGCATCGCGGTCGGCGTCGGTGTAGAACACCGAGAAATGCTGGCCAACGATTTCCTCGGCATGGTAGCCCTTGGCCCGCTGCGCCCCCGGATTCCAACTGGCGACGACACCCTCGGGGGTCAGCAGGTAGATGGCGTAGTCGACCACGCTCTGGATCAACAGGCGGGACAGGGTCTCTGGGCTTGCAGCTAGCGGCATGGGATTTACCTGAGCAAGGAAGCTTCCGGACTTCGCGTCAGACCAGTCCGAAAATACGAATTACTGGCATTATGCCGCCAGACGAACGGTTTTTGTGAAGTGCGTCACAAAAAAATCGCGCGTATTCAATGGCGGTACGGTGTGACCAGAAAATTGCGCAGCTGCGGGTCATCGTCCAACGCGATCTCGCGTACCGGGCGCGACAGGTCGGCCAGCACGGCCTGGCAGAAGCTCATGGCCGGGGCATCCCCGGCATAGCAACGCAGCAGCCAGTCGACCCGGCCGTCGCTCAGCAACTGCAGGGCCACGGCGCGGCCTACGCCCTGGCGCCGATAGCGCTTGAGGATGAACAGGTCGGCCAGCTCCAGTGCATCGATGCCCGGCAGCTCGCTGCGCTCGACCAGCACGAAGCCGGCGATGAAGCCATCCACCAGGACCAGGTGGGCGGCCCAGTCGGGGGACTGCCAATAGCGCTCGAAGTGCGGTTCGTGGAGGTAGAAGCGCCCGTCCACCTCGACATCCTCCTGCTCCCAATCGGACGATTCGTAGGCATAGAACTGGTAGAGGTTGCGCACCAGATCGGCCTGCTCGGGGCCGGTCTGGAGCAGTTCGATGGGGGTGGGCATCAAGGGCGCTCGGGCAGTGAGGAAGCGCGATTCTAGCGCCAAGCTGGCAACTGCACAGTACCCTGTGGCAGCAACTTTCTTGTGTTGCTCGCGTCGGCCTCATCGCCGGCAAGCCGGCTCCCACATCAATCGCGCCATCCTCAAGGCCAGCGCTGCACCTGTGGGAGCCGGCTTGCCGGCGATGAGGCCAGTGAGCCACTAACTCAGCGCCGCCACCGCATCGATTTCCACCAGCATGCCGTCCAGCGCCAGCCGCGGTACCGGGATCAAGGTGCAGGTCGGGGTCATGCTGCCATCCCAGGCGCGGGTCGCTGCGGCCACCCATTGCTGCAACCGGGTTTCGCTGTGGTCCACCACCAGCAGGGTGAGTTTGAACACGTCCTGCAGGCTGGCACCTTTGGAGGCCAGGGCGATCTTCAGGTTGATCAGCGCCTGACGCACCTGCGCGTCGAACTGTGGCGACAGCGCGCCATCCAGGCCCTCGCCGCCCTGCCCGGCCACATACACCAGGCGACTGCCGGCGCGTACTTCGGCGACATGGGAATAGGCGTTGGCGCTGGGGTCGTAGAGGCCTTCGGGGTTGGACAGGGTAAAAGCCTTTGGTTGGGGCATGGGCACGCTCCATCGTGGGAAGAGCGGGCGAGTATCAGACCTCAGGTTTGGTTGAGGTCAAGCAGGGGCGCGACTCTGTTTATGGACAGTGAAGGCTGCGAGGTGTCCGGCGGAGGTTTTGCAGCGCCTATGAGATCGAGCGCCGCCCGCGCGGCGCTTCGCGGGTAAACCCGCTCCCACAGTTTGTTTCGGGCCAGTCTTTCCTGTGCCATCACCTGGTCTGCCTTGTTGGTACGACGCGGTTTCAGTGTGGGCGTTGCCGCCGCCCCGCATGACTCGAGGCAGGCACCAGGGCAGGCGCCGGTACTTTCACAGGAATAATTGGCCCGAAACAAACTGTGGGAGCGGGTTCACCCGCGAAGCGCCGCGCGGGCGGCGCTCGATCTGATAGGCGCTGCAAACCTGTCGCCTTACACCTGGCTGCCCAAACACCATTCCAAGACATGCACCTGGCTGCCCACCCACCATTCCATGGCATACACCCCGCGCCCCCCCCAGTTGTCTTTACCCGCCACACCCCGCACACTCACTGCCGCCAGCCAGGAAGCGGAGTCCGCAGTGCCCACGCCACGCCAGTTCAGCAAGAAAACCAGCACCAGCAACATGCTGCGGCTCAAGACCAGCGACGGCAGCGCCCAGCGGCCTTACCGAGTCGACTTTGTCCTGCTCGAACATTTCTCCATGGCCAGCTTCACCGTGGCCATGGACGTGCTGGTCACCGCCAACCTGCTGCGGGCCGACAGTTTTGCCTTCACCCCCCTGTCGCTGGGCGGCGGTGACCGGGTGCTCAGCGACCTGGGCCTGGAGCTGGTGGCCAGCCCGCTGGTACCGACCGACCTGCACGACCTCGACCTGCTGGTGATCTGCGGCGGCCTGCGCACCCCGCTCAAATACCCGACCCTCGACCGCCTGCTCGGCGACTGCGCCGCCCACGGCATGACCCTGGGCGGGCTGTGGAACGGCGCCTGGTTCCTCGGCCGCGCCGGGGTGCTCGACGACTACGGTTGCAGTGTTCACCCCGAGCAGCGCGCCAGCCTCAGCGAATGCAGCCCGCAAACCCGCATCACCCCGGCCAGCTTCACCCTCGACCGTGACCGCCTCAGCGCCGCCAGCCCCAACGGCGCCATGGAGCTGATGCTCGGCCTGGTGCGCCGGCTGTACGGCGATGCCCTGGCCGAGGGCGTGGAAGAGATCCTGTCGTTCTCCGGGGCGCGCTATCGCCAGGTCGGCCCGGGGGCGAAAAAGTCCATGAGCCTGCACCTGCGCACCATCGTCGAGCTGATGGAAAACAACCTCGAGGAAACCCTGAGCCTCGACCAACTGGCGGCCTACTCCGGGCGCTCCCGGCGGCAGATCGACCGGTTGTTCCAGGCCCAGCTCGGCACCTCGCCACGGCGCTACTACATGGAGCTGCGCATCACCAAGAGCCGGCGCTTGCTGCAATATTCCGACCTATCGGTGATGGAAGTGGCGGTGGCTTGCGGGTTTGTCTCGGTGTCGCACTTCAGCAAGTGCTATGCGGCGTACTTCGGCTACCCGCCGTCACGCGAGCAGCGCCTGGGCGAGTAATCGGCTACCCCCGCTCATCGAGCAACTGCCTTATGACCTGCTCCTGCCCGTCGTAATCGCCTTCGCCGAAATGCACATGCCGCACCTGCCCCTTGCGATCGACAAAGTAGTGCGCTGGCCAGAACTGGTTACCCCAGGCATTCCAGATCCGATAGTCGTTGTCCACCGCCACCGGATAGCCGATACCCAACCGCTTGACTTGCTCACGCAGGCTGGCGACTTCGTGCTCGTAGTCGTACTCCGGCGTGTGCACCCCGACCACCACCAGCCCCTGGTCGGCATAGCGTCGCGCCCAGTCGTTGACATGGGGCAGGCTGCGCCGGCAGTTGATGCAGTCGTAGGTCCAGAAATCCACCAGCACCACCTTGCCCTTGAGCTGTTGCCCCTCCAGCGGTGGTGAGTTCAGCCACTGCTCGGCGCCGGCCAGCGACGGCATCGGGCCGTAGTTGTCGCGTGCCAGCAGGTGGCCAGCCAGCCCCAGCCCGACCAGGGCCAGGGCCACGCCGCCGGCCTTGAGCAGGCGACGTTTGCTCCCTTTACCGCGCGGATCAGTTGTCATGGCAGCTGCTGGTGGCATAGGTGCGGTACTCGACGCTTTGCGGCTTGCCGTTGGAATCGAGGTAGTCCATGCGGGTGTTGACCAGGCCACAGCCAGTGCGCTGGTCATCTTTTACCGACAGGACTTTCTTGATGTCCAGATGGTCCCCGTAGCGATAGTGCATCACGCTGGCGTCGTTCATCGAGTTGCTGCTGGCCTGGGCGGTGATGGCACCCAGGCCAAGGATGGCGAACAGGGCAGCGCTGGTAAAAGTCTTGAAGGTCATGGCATCTCTCCTGGTGCAGCTTCTTGGGTGGGGAGGCGTTGCTCCCCGGTCGAGAGCCATTTCAACGCTGCCAGGTATCGCGCTTGTGTCCTGCGAGGCACCGAAGTGCCTGCGCCTGTATCTGCAGCCGCGCCAGATACACTGCAATACAAACCGCCGCAGGCAAGGCCGAACGCGCTCTGTACACTGCGCCCACACCCAAGACAAGGACACCTCCGATGGAACACGTCGATCACATCCTGGTCGTTGACGACGACCGCGAGATCCGCGAACTGGTCGGCAACTACCTGAAGAAGAACGGCCTGCGCACCAGTATCGTCGCCGATGGCCGGCAGATGCGCGCCTTCCTGGAGAACAACGCCGTCGACCTGATCGTCCTCGATATCATGATGCCCGGGGACGACGGCCTGCTGCTGTGCCGCGAGCTGCGCGCCGGCAAGCACCGCAACACGCCGGTGCTTATGCTGACCGCACGCAACGACGAAACCGACCGCATCATCGGCCTGGAAATGGGCGCCGACGACTACCTGACCAAGCCCTTCTCCGCCCGCGAGTTGCTGGCGCGGATCAACGCCGTGCTGCGCCGCACGCGCATGCTGCCGCCCAACCTGACCATCAGCGAAAGCAGCCGACTCATCGCCTTCGGCCCCTGGCGCCTGGACACCACCTCGCGTCACCTGCTGGACGCCGAAGGGACCCTGGTGGCGCTGTCCGGCGCCGAATACCGGCTGCTGCGGGTATTCCTCGACCACCCGCAACGGGTGCTCAGCCGCGAACAACTGCTCAACCTCACCCAAGGCCGCGAGGCCGACATCTTCGACCGCTCCATCGACCTGCTGGTCAGCCGCCTGCGCCAGCGCCTCGGCGACGACGCCCGCGAGCCTACCTGCATCAAGACCGTGCGCAGCGAGGGCTATGTGTTCTCGCTGCCGGTGCAACTGCTGGAGTCGCCTGCATGAAATGGCCGCGCACCCTCGCCTCGCGCCTGGCGCTGATCTTCTTCACCGGGCTGGTGCTGGCCTACGGCCTGTCGTTCAGCCTGCAGGCGTATGAGCGCTACGTCAGCAGCCGCTCGATGATGCTCAGCAACCTGGAGCTGGACGTGTCCACCTCGGTGGCCATCCTCGACCGCCTGCCCGCCGCCGAGCGCCCGGCCTGGTTGCCGCGCCTGGAGCGGCGCACCTACCGCTACCGCCTCGACGGCGGGCTGCCCGGCGAGGCCATGCCCAGTGCCGAAGCGCCCATGGCCGCCGAGTCGATCGTCAAGGCCATCGGTGATCGCTATCAGTTGACCTTCCTCGAGATCCCCGGCCCCAACGCGCACTTCCAGGCCCACCTGCGCCTGGCCGACGGCGCGCCATTGACCATCGACGTGACCCCGGCGCCGGTGCCGGTGGCCACCTGGCTGCCGGTGGTGCTGCTGATCCAGCTGCTGGTGCTGCTGCTCTGCACCTGGCTGGCCGTACGCCTGGCCATCGGCCCGCTGACCCGCCTGGTGCAGGCGGTGGACAACCTCGACCCGAACCACCCCGGCCCGCTGCTGGACGAAAGCGGCCCGCGCGAGGTGCGCTACGCCGCCGTCGCCTTCAATGCCCTGCAGGCGCGTATCGCGGCCTACCTCAAGGAACGCATGCAGCTGCTTGCGGCGATCTCCCACGACCTGCAAACGCCGATCACCCGCATGAAATTGCGGGTCGAACAGATGGACGACGGGCTGGAAAAGGACAAATTGTGGCACGACCTCGATGCCATGGAGCATCTGGTGCGCGAAGGCGTGGCCTACGCCCGCAGCATGGACAGCGGCACTGAGGCACCGTGCAAGGTCAACCTCGATGCCTTCCTCGACAGCCTGGTGTTCGACTACCAGGACAGCGGTGCCCGGGTTGAGCGCCGTGGCAGCACCCAGACCACCCTGCAGGCGCGGCCCCACGCCCTGCGCCGGGTGCTGGTCAACCTGGTGGACAACGCCCTGAAATTTGCCGGTGCCGCCCAGCTTGAAGTCGACCATGAGGGCGGCGTGACGCTGATCCGGGTACTCGACGACGGCCCGGGCATCCCTGCGGCGGAGCTCGATGAAGTGCTCAAGCCGTTCTACCGGGTCGAGGGGTCGCGCAATCGCAGCACCGGCGGCACCGGACTGGGCCTGGCCATCGCCCATCAGTTGACCCAGGCCATGGGCGGCAGCCTGACCTTGCGCAACCGCGCAGAAGGCGGGCTGTGCGCGCAGATCGAGCTGCGCTGAGCGGTTCGCCCGGCCTCGGGGCACAACTACCTTGGATTGCTTGCACTGGCCTCATCGCTGGCAAGCCAGCTCCCACAGGGTTAACGCATGGCGCGGGCTGATGCGGTCGGCGTGGGAGCCGGCTTGCCGGCGATGAGGCCATAAAGGCAAAGCGGATCTACAAACCGATACACAACCCCCAACCCGCCGACACACTGCAGATACCCCACCCGCACACACTCCCGGCCACCACAGAGCGACGGCACCCCGCCGTCGTCGCACACCCCGGGAAACCCATCGATGAAAGCCTTGCCGCTGGCATTCGCCCTGATGTTCGCCGCCGTCCCCCTCAAGCTCATCGCCAAGGCAGCCCTGCCACTGCGCCGCCCGGCCACGTCCCACTGATCCCAAGGAGTCCTGCCATGTTGACGCACACCCTGACCCGCCCGTTCACCGCCCTCGATCGCATCGGCAGCTGGGGCGCCGACGTGCCGCTTCGGCTATTCCTGGCCTGGGAGTTCTTCGAATCGGGGCTGGAAAAATTCAACGGCGCCAACTGGTTCGCCGACTTGCAAGGGAGCTTCCCGTTCCCCTTCGACCTGCTGCCGGCGAGCCTGAACTGGCAATTGTCGATGTGGGCCGAGCTGCTTTGCCCGCTGCTTCTGCTGTTGGGCCTGGGCACGCGACTGGCCAGCGCGGTGCTGGCGGTGGTGACGCTGGTGGCGATTGCCGCCGTGCATTGGCCGACCGAGTGGTCAAGCCTTGCCGAGCTGGCCCAGGGCTATGCAATCAGCGACCAGGGGCATGGCAACTTCAAGTTGCCGCTGATCTACCTGGTGGCACTGCTGCCGTTGCTGCTCAAAGGTTCGGGGCGCCTGAGCCTGGACCACTGGCTGTGGCGTCGGGCCTGAACTCACAAAAAAGGGCCCACGCTCGGTGAGCGTGGGCCCTGATGCCGGTCAGTCAAGCCAATTGGGGCCGCTTTGCGGCCCTTCGCGGGTAAACCCGCTCCCACTGGATTGCGCAAAGCCTCAAGCTGGCGCGAAACCTGTGGGAGCGGGTTTACCCGCGAAGGGCTGCAAAGCAGCCCCATCACCGACGATGAAACGTTACCTGACGGGACCAGCTTCGACCCCGCCCATCTGGCCGAAGCGCCCGGCCTGGAAGTCGTCGAACGACTCGGCGATCTGGGCCTGGCTGTTCATCACGAACGGGCCGTAACCTACGATCGGCTCGTCGATCGGCTCGCCGCTGAGCAGCAGCACGCTGACGTCCTCCAGCGCGTCGATGCGCAGCCCTTCGCCGTCACGCTCGAACAACACCAGGCTGGCCGGGCCGGCCTCGCGCTCGCCGTTGACCCGCAGCGTGCCGCGCAACACCACCAGTGCCGCGTTGCGCCCGCTGGCAACCGGCAACTGCAGGCTGGCGCCGGCCTTCAGGCGCAGGTCCCACACATCCATGTCGGTGAAGGTGCGGGCCGGGCCCTGGTGCTCGAGGTAGCGGCCGGCGATCACCCGCAGGCTGCCCGCCTCGCCCTCCAGCGCCACCACCGGGATGTCGCTGGCCAGCAGGGTCTGGTAGCCGGCGGCGGCGCGCTTGTCCTTGGCCGGCAGGTTGACCCACAACTGCACCATCTCCAGGGTGCCGCCACGCTTGGCAAAGGCCGGCGAGTGGAACTCCTCGTGAATGATGCCGCCCGCGGCGGTCATCCACTGCACGTCACCCGGGCCGATCAGGCCACCGGCGCCGGTGGAATCGCGGTGCTCCAGCTCGCCCTGATAGACGATGGTCACCGTTTCGAAACCGCGGTGCGGGTGCTGGCCGACGCCACGGCGGGCACTGGTGGGGGCGAAATCATGGGGACCGGCGTAGTCCAGCAGCAGGAACGGGCTGATATGCCGGGCCAGATGATCGTAGGTGAACAGGCTGCGTACCGGGAAACCGTCACCCACCCAGTGGGCGTGGGGGCTGCGGTGGATACCCTGGATCTTTTTCATGAGAAACCTCCTCTCGTGGATGAACACCACCTTACAGATGAGGTTAATCGTTCACTAGACGGCCAAATTGGCATGCATCGTTCTACAAATGGAACAATCCGACCGCGCCGGCGAACTGGCCGGTACAGTCGGCAGAGGTATCAGACCCCCTGTGCCTCGGCCTGCTCATGGGCCTGGCGCAAGCGCTCGCGACTGTTGCTCAGGTGCAGGCGCATGGCCATTTTCGCGCCTTCGCTGTCGCGCCGGGCAATGGCCTCGTAGATGGCTTCGTGCTCGTGCATCAGCCGGCCCATGTAATGGGCCTGGTCGTCATGGGCCAGGCGCGCGGAGTTGAGGCGGGTGCGCGGGATGATGCTGGTGCCCAGGTGATTGATGATATCGGCGAAGTAGTGATTGCCGCTGGCCTGGGCGATGCGCAGGTGGAACTGGAAGTCCGCCGAGACCGCGTCCGAGGCGTGGGCCGCGCCTTCGTTGAGCTCGTCGAGAGCGGCGCGCATGCCGGCCAGCTGCTCGTCGTTGCGCCGCTGCGCGGCAAGCCCGGCCGACTCGATCTCCAGGGCGATACGCAGTTCCAGCACCGCCAGCACTTCGCGCAGGGTGACAACGGTGGCCGGATCGATACGGAAACCGCCGGCAGTCGGCGCGTCCAGGACGAATGTGCCAATGCCGTGGCGGGTCTCGACCTGGCCGGCAGCCTGCAGCCGCGAAATGGCTTCACGCACCACGGTACGGCTGACGCCTTCCTCGACCATGATCTGCGATTCGGTGGGAAGCTTGTCGCCGGGTTTAAGCTGGCCACTGCGAATGCGCTCGGTCAGCACCGTGACCAGTTCCTGCGCGAGACTGCGCGGCTTGCGCCGGGTGCGTGGCTGTACCTGCTGCTCTGTCATGCCCTGTACATCTTGTTGTGAAAGACAGGCGTGATGATAGCGCATGCGGTTGTACGATCACATACGTCCACTGGGGATTTCACCTCTCATCACCTGCTGGTAAGCAATGGGATGTTATCGAATGCTGGCGAAATGCCCTGCCATGGCGCTAGGCTGCGCGTTTGCCCATGCCCACCAAGGAAGGAACCTGCATGAAGACATTCGATCGCCTGTTGCTCGCCAGCGGCTTGCTGATCCCGTTCTGGCTGCTGATCGGCGTCACCCTGACCGCCAAGGCCTACCCCGGATACAGCCACCTGCAACAGGCCATGAGCCAGCTCGGCGCGGTGGACGCCCCCACCCACACGCTCTCGCCATGGATCAACAACTTCCCCCTGGCATTGCTGTTCGCCCTGTTTGCCTGGGGCCTGGCGCGACGTTGGCGACAATCCAGGCTGGCGCAGCTGAGCGCGCTGCTGATCCTGCTGCACGGCGTGGGCAGCCTGGGCACCGGTTGGTTTGCCTGTGATGCGGGCTGTGCGCCGGTGGCACCTTCGCTGTCGCAACAACTGCACAACCTCAGCGGCTTGCTGATGTTCCTCTCCCTGACCCTGGCCTGCGTGCTGTGGATCGGCCTCGGCCAGCGCCTGGCCCGATCGCGCGGCCTGGCCTGGTGGTCATTGCTGTGCGCCGTGCTGGCGGTGGTCACGGTGCTGCTGATGGCGCGGGCGGCCGAGAGCGGGGAACTGTTCGGTCTGTACCAGCGCCTGAACTACGGGGTCTCGCTGCTGTGGCTGGCGGCCCTGGCCCTGGTGTCGCTGCGAGCCAGCCGCCACAACCCACTGCGCATGGCCATCGTCTGACGGCAAATTGCTGGCCCCCAGGCGTTTGAAGTACGGGCAAACTCCGTTTTCCTTCAGACGCTTAGGACAGCAACATGCGGGTATTTCTAGCAAGCGTAGCCGGCTGCCTGTTGGCCGTCGCCACCTTCGGCGCCCAGGCCCGGGCACTGAGCCAGAACGATCGCCAGGTATGCGGCTGGGGCGCGCAGATCGCCGCCGAGGCCCAGCAGGCCAAGCTTTCCGGAGTCACCTTGTACGCCACGCGCAAGAAGCTGCAGGCCCGCAAGTTCGCCAAACCCTGGATGCGCATGACCGCCTTCGGCATCACCGAGCAGACCTACAACAGCCGTTCGCAACTCAAGCCGGCGGCGATCAAGCAGACCTACTATGAGCAGTGTGCTCAGCATGCGCTTGCGAAGAGATAAATCCTTATAAATCAATGAGTTATAAGGATATTTTGAAGTGATTTATCCAGATTTTTCACATCCAGCGCCAATCTGGATAAATCCTTTAAAATCAACGGATTACATAGCAAATGTAATTTAATATCGAGAATCATGCCGCCATGGCGCGCCATCCTTGAAACGGGCCTCAAGCCACGTCTTGAACGCCCGCATCACCGCCGTGTTCAGACGCGCCGAAGGCCGCACCAGGTAGATCCCCGCGGCCACATCCAGTTGCCACTCCGGCAGTACCCGCACCAGTCGGCCGGCCCGCAGGTCCTCGACCATCAACCAGTCGCCACCGGCGATAATCCCCACGCCCCGCCGCGCCGCCTCGAGCAGCGCCTCGTTGTCGTTGCCGCGCAGGCTGCCAGCGACCTTGACGCTCGCCTGGCGACCGCTGGCGGTGAGGTGCCATTCGGGGAACGAACGCAGCCCACTGAAGCCCAGGCAGTTGTGGCTGGCCAGGTCGGCCGGCAACTGCGGCGTGCCATGCCGCGCCAGGTAGCCAGGCGCGGCGCAGAGGATGCGCAGGTGCTCGCACAGCTTGCTGGCCACCAGGCGGTTGTCGGCCAGCTCGCCAATACGGATGGCCGCATCGAAACCCTCGCCCACCAGGTCGACGAAACGGTCGGCGTACTCAGCATCAATCGTGACCTGCGGGTGGGCCAGCACGAAGTCCGCCAGCAGCCCGCTCAACCAGCGCCGGCCCATGGCCGCCGGCAGCGCCAGGCGCAGGCGGCCGCGCACCTGTGCGGCGCCCAGTGCAGCCTCCTGCTCGGCCTCGTCGATCAAGCGGCTGGCATGGCGCAGGCGCTCCACCAGGCGCTCGCCTTCGTCGGTGAAACGCAGCTGGCGGGTGGTGCGCTCCACCAGGCGGATGCCCAGACGCTGCTCCAGCGCACCCAGGCGCCGGGACAGCACCGAAGGGTGGCGCTCCAGCTGGCGCCCGGCGGCGGCGAACGAACCCTGTTCGTGCAGGGCCAGCAAGGTGGCGAGTTCGTCGGCGCGACGGCTGTCGAAGGGGTGCATGGCAAGGCTCATCCGGGGTCAGGGGGTAAGGATCAGCGCCCCCTCCGACCGGCCCTGCTCCAGGTCCTCATGGGCCCTGGCCACATCGGCCAACGGGTAGCGGCGCCAGATCCGCGGCTGGATGATACCCGCGGCCAGCGCAGCCAGCACGCTTGCCGCGCGGGCCTGGTACTCCTCGGCGGTGCGGGTGTGGGCGGCCAGTGACGGCCGGGTGACAAACAACGAGCCCTTGGCATTGAGCGTGGCGACCTCGATGGCTGCCGGCGCGCCGGAACTGCCGCCGAACGACACCAGCAGACCGCGCGGGCGCAGGCTGTCCAGCGAAGCTTCGAGCGAAAGGCGCCCAACGCTGTCGTAGACCACGTCCACGCCCTCCCCGGCGGTCAGCTCGCGCACCTCGGCGGCCAGGGTGGCGGCATTGAACCGCAGCACGTGGTCACACCCTGCGGCCTTGGCCCGGGCCACGCTCTGTGGCCGCGATACCACACCAATGACGGTCGCCCCCAGGTGTTTGGCCCAAGGCACCATCAACTGGCCAAGCGCTCCGGCGGCGCCATAGATCAGTACCCGCGTCCCGGGGCCGACCGGGTAGGTGCTGGTCAGCAGGTACTGGGCGGTGATGCCCTTGAACAGGGTCGCGGCGGCCTCCTCCTCGCCCAGGCCCGCCGGCAGCTTCACCAACCGCTCGGCCGGGTACAAGCGTGCGCTGGCGTAGCCGCCAAGCGGGCCGGTGGCATAGCCCACAGAGTCGCCCACCTTCACATTGGTGACGCCTGCGCCTACTGCGGCCACCCGCCCGGCGCCCTCCAGGCCCAGGCCGCAGGGCAGCGGCAACGGCGCGCCGCCCTTGCGCTGTAGGACGTCCAGCGGGTTGACCCCGATTGCGGTCTGTTCCAGCCATACCTCGCCGGGGCCGGGTTGTTGTACCGGCAGGTCCTGCAGGTGCAGGACTTCGGTGCCGCCGGTCTGCTGCAGGACTATTCGCTTGGCCATGTTCGTTTCCTTGGGTGATTGCAAAGTCAGGCTCAGGCTAGAGTGCTGCAATGGATCGAACAATGAGGCCTGGTGCAGATGATTCGTGCACTTGAAACAGCAATCGCTCGAATGAGCGTGCCGGTGATCGCCGCAGTGGCGCTGACCACGGCCGAGCGATCAGCGCTTGCGCGCCACCACGCCGTACAGCATGTCGCCGATATAGATTCCGGTACTGGCCTGGCGCTCAGCATCCAGCCGTGACTGCAGGGTTTCGATCCCTACCTGGCGGGCACTGGCCACGCCCTGTTCGATAATCCGCGGCAGGCAGGCGCGCACGATATCAGCCAGGGCGTAACGGCTGTCGGGCGTCTGCACCAGGCATTCGGCGCGCAGGTCCTCCACCGCAAGCCCGGCCTGGCTGAAGATACGGTGCAGGTTGAAGCCGATGTGCAGGTCGGCGCCCTCTTGCGCCAGCATGCGCTGCAGCCACTGCTGGGCCTTGCGGTGCAAGGGGAAAGGTTCGAGGCTGGCCGGCGTCAGGCTGGCGTCGTGCTCCTGGAACACCATCACGCCACCTGGCAGCAGGTGCCGGGCCAGCCCCCGCACGGCCTTGAGCGCATCCGCCTGGTACATCAGCACCCGGCGCCCGACGATGGCGTCGAACAGCCCCAGCGAAGCAGGCAGCGCGTGCAGATCGGCGTGGATGAACTCAGGTGGCGCAGCGCCCTTCGGCACCTCGCGTTGCCGGGCGATCTCCAGCGCCCCGGTCGCCTGGTCAACGCCCACCACCGCGCCATCGCCATCCACCAGGCGGGCCAACAGCAGGCTCACATCGCCGCTGCCGCAACCGACATCCAGCACACGCATGCCAGGGCCGATTCCGGCGTCGAGCAACAACCGCGTGGTGAAATCCGCTTTCGCAAGTGCCATGCCATGCTCCTTAGCGAGGACGTGCCAGTGTGCCGAGCAACGGCCCCCTGACACAAGGCGGATCTGGCCTATCCTTGTGCCACCCGCGCCCATCGGAGCCCTTGCATGCCAGCCCCACAAGACCCGCTGCTGCGCAGTTGGCAGCACAACGCCCAGGCCTGGATCGACGCCGTGCGCGGCGGCGCCATCGAGTCCCGTCGCCAGGTTACCGACCAGGCCATGCTCCTCGCCGTGCTCGGCCGGCAGCCGGCGCGGGTGCTCGACCTGGGCTGTGGCGAAGGTTGGCTGTTGCGGGCACTGGAAAACCGG
Source organism: Pseudomonas sichuanensis (assembly GCF_024749065.1). Taxonomy (NCBI): domain Bacteria; kingdom Pseudomonadati; phylum Pseudomonadota; class Gammaproteobacteria; order Pseudomonadales; family Pseudomonadaceae; genus Pseudomonas; species Pseudomonas sichuanensis. The sequence goes on from NZ_CP087185.1 coordinate 3,210,373, forward strand.
GGTGTCGAAGCAGTCGGGGTGGATGGCGACGCAACCCTGGTGGCTGCCGCGCATGCGGCGGGTTCGCCCGCGGTACACCTGGCCACCTACGAGCAACTGGCCGCGAGGCAGGTGGACATCGGCCACGACTACTCGCTGGTCTGCGCCAACTTCGCCCTGCTGCACCAGGACATCATCCCGTTGCTGGCAGCCCTGCACGGGCTGCTGCAAACGCAGGGAACGCTGGTGATCCAGACCCTGCATCCATGGACAGCCGCCGCCAGCGACTATCAGGATGGCTGGCGCGAAGAGACGTTCTGCGGGCTCAGTGGCGACTGGCAGCCGATGCCCTGGTATTTCCGTACCCTGGCCAGCTGGTTGAAGGCGCTGCAGATGGCCGGCTTCAGCCTGCTCGAACTGCAGGAACCGCAACATCCGCAGCAGCGGCTGCCGCAGTCGCTGCTGCTGGTTGCGCAACGCACCTGACAAGGCGCCAGGGCGTTCCGTTTGCGACAGCAAGCGCCCCGGCGTCTTGCTCCACCCCCGTGCCTGCCGCTAGCCTGCGCTGCCCTGCCCCGGACGGACCCTGCTGCCCATGCAACCCCGCGACCTTGCCGCCTACCTGTTCCTGGCCATCGCCTGGGGCTTTTCTTTCCTGGTCATCCTCAAGGTGGTGCATGCCTTTGGCTGGGTGGGTGCGGTCAGCCTGCGCGCACTGATCGCCGCAGGCACCCTGGCCGCGCTGGCCGCCCTGCTTGGCCGTACGCTGCGCCTGCGGCCACTGCTCAGGCCGCTGCTGGTGGTGGGCGCTACCACCGTGGCCGGGCAACTGATCGGCCTGTCCTATGCCACACCGCGTATCGGCACCGCCATGGCGGCGATTATCGTCGCGACCATTCCGCTGTTCTCGATGATCATCGGCCGCCTCTGGGGGCTGGAGAAGATCAGCCTGCAAGGGCTGGCCGGGCTGCTGCTGGGCCTGCTCGGCATCATCCTGCTGGTAGGCTTCCCGGCACAGGAGGTCAACGAAGACTTCGTCCACGGCTGTATCGCCTCGTTGGGCGGCTGCCTGTGCGCGGCGTTCGGCAGCAACTACGCCAGCCTGCACCTGCGCGGCCAGGATCCGTGGACAGTGACTGGCGGCGCATTCCTCGCGGGCGGCCTGCTGACCTTGCCGTTGCTGGTGCTGGTCCCGGTGCCGGGCGTTCCGCAGGCCGCGGATTGGCTTTACCTGGCCATTAGCGGCGCGGTGATGAGCGCCACCACCTACGTGCTGTATTTCGGTCTGGTGGCCCGCATCGGCGCCACCCGCACCATCAGCGTCGAGTTCGTGGTGACCTTGGTCGCCGTGCTGGTCGGGGCGCTGTTCCTCGGCGAGGCGCTGAGCTGGCTGCAAGCCTTCGGTGGCCTGGTGATCATGTTCGGCTGCATGCTGGTGCTTGGCCTGTTGCCCGGCAAGGGCCCACGCCTGCCCAGTTGACTCGGCCGCCAGGTTACTCCCGGGCGGAAACGGCCTGCACGGCAGGGTCTTGCGGCGGCGTCAGACGCAGCACACGGTCGCGACCACCCTCGGCAAGCAGGTAACCGCCGCTGCCGTCGGGCACGATCGCCTGCGGTGCCTTGAGAAAACTGAGCACGGTATGGCGCGATCCATCGCCGTCGACGCGCAGCAGCCGGGCACGGTGGGTGGAGTCCTCGCTGATCCACAGGCCGCGTGCATCGCAGAGCAGGAACGTCGGGTTGCGCAAGCCTTCGACCACCACGGGGTCCTGGCCATCGTCGCTGAGCGCCCGAATCTTGCCGCTGGCCTTTTCGGTGTAGAGCAGGCGCCCGTCGTTGCAACGGGTCAGCCCTTCGGTTTCGGTCAGGCCCGAGCGCAGCACATCCAACTGGCCGCTGCGCCAGTCGTAGCGCATCAGCCGGCCATCACCCTTGCGGTCTTCGATCGCGTAAAGGTGTTCGCCATCGTTGTACAAGCCCTGCACATTGTTGCCTTGGAACAAGGGCATGACCTGGCCATTGCGCGACAGGCTGACCGGCGCCTCGCCCACCTCCTGGCTGAACACCCAGCCGCCTTCCACGGCGACCATGCCATCGGGTTTGGACAAGCCTTCGACCAGCACCACACGGTCGCCGTCGGCGGTGATCTTGATGATGCTGCCTTTGCCACCGTTGAGCTCACGGCTCACCAGCAGGCTGCCATCCAACTGCGGCAACAACGAGGCAGCCTTGTCGACCTCGCCGTGCAGCAACTGCACACGCCAGCCATCAGCGGCCTGCACCGGATAGAAACTTTGCCAGGCGAAAAAACCCAGGGTGCTGGCCACCAGCCCTGCACCGACGGCCAGGGCCAGGCGGGCACTGCGCTTGCGCAGAACATGCATCATTGATCGAGCTCCTGAAAGTGGCGCGATCGTAGCAAGGGGATGTGAAAAAAATGTCATGGCTCAGTGACCGGTCGGTCACGACAAAATAAATGGATATAAAAATAACAAAACAATCTAACTGAATGGAATAAACAAATTGAAATAGCCCCTGCCAGCTCCGTAGGCTGGAGCCACGCTTTTCCGCCTATTCAAGGAGCCCTCACCGTGCCTTCCCGTGCCTTCTCCCCCCTGCGCCGCCTGCTGATCGGCGGCCTGCTGGCCAGCGTTGCCAGCGCCCTCCTGCCTTGGTCCAACGCGGTTGCCGACGATGGCAAGACCCTGCGTATCGGCTACCAGAAGTTCAACAGCATCAACATTCTCAAGGGCAGCGGTGCCCTGGAAAAAGCCCTGGCGCCCCAGGGGGTGAAGGTCAGCTGGCATGAGTTCGCCGCCGGCCCACAGCTGCTCGAAGCGCTGAGCACCGGCGCCATCGACCTGGGCCACGCCGCCGACGCGCCTTCGGTGTTCGCCCAGGCCGCCGGCAAGCCGGTGGTCTACCTGGCCGCCGAGCAGCCCTACCCGCGCGGCATCGGCCTGGTGGTGCGCGAGCAGGACCAGATCACCTCGGTCGCCCAGCTCAAGGGCCAGCGCGTGGCCACTGGCCGCGGCTGGAACGCCCAGTACCTGCTGGCCGTGGCCCTGGAGCAGGCCGGCCTGAGCTACCAGGACATCACCCCGGCCTACGTCAACAACGCCGCCGATGCCGTCGCCGCGCTGCAGTCGGGCAGCGTGCAGGCCGTGACGCTGTGGGACCCGTTCCTGGCTGCCGCCGAAGCGCAGCCGGGCCTGAAGAACCTGCGCGACGGCAGCGGGCTGTCCAACAATCGCACCTTCTACCTGTCCACCGCCGACTTCGCCGACCAGCACCGCGCGCTGCTCAAGACCTTCTTCGGCGAACTGGCCAAGGTCAGCCAATGGGCCAACGCCCAGCCTGGCGAGGTCGCCAGCCTGCTGGCGCCGCAACTGGGGATCGGTGCCGACGTGCTCAAGACCGCCAGCGAGCGGCGTAACTACAACGCCGTGGCCATCACCCCGCAGATCGTCGCCGAACAGCAGAAGCTGGCCGACACCTTCCAGGGGCTGGGGCTGATCCCGCGCAAGTTGAATGTCGCCGAGGCGGTTTATCCGGCCTCTGTGCTGCCCTGACAGGGATGCCTTGCGAGGTGATTGGGGTGGGACCTCCAAGTGTTCGCCGAGAGGCTTTCTGCGCCTGTGAGATCGAGCGCCGCCCGCGCGGCGCATCGCTGGCAAGCCAGCTCCCACAGTTTGTTTCGGGCCAATTATGCCTGTGAAAGTACCGGCGCCTGCTTTGGTGCATGCCTTGAGTCATATGGGGCGGCGGCAACGCCCACACTGAAACCGCGTCGTACCAACAAGGCGGATAGCGAAGAACTTACAGGAGTAACTGGCCCGAAACAGATGTGGGAGCTGCGGTTCGCCGCTGCGACTTGCCAGCGATGCGCCGCGCGGGCGGCGCTCGATCTCACAGGCGCTGCAACCCTTTCGCCGAACCCTCGCAGCCCTCACACAATCTCATTCAAAGACCTTGCAGGGCATGGCCCTGACAAGGAGGTAACGATGCCCCGCCCGATCCGCTTCAACGCCTTCAGCATGAACGCCGCCAGCCACCAATCGCCCGGCCTCTGGCGCCATCCACACAACACCAGTGTCGCGTTCAACCGCCTGGACTACTGGACCGACCTGGCCCGGCTGCTGGAGCGCGGCCTATTCGACGCGCTGTTCATCGCCGACGTGCTGGGCATCTACGACGTCTACCAGGGCGGCCCCGAGGCAGCCCTGCGCGGCGGCGTGCAGGTACCGGTCAATGACCCGCTGCTGCTGGTGCCGGCCATGGCCGGGGTCACGCAGCATCTGGGCTTCGGCGTGACCTTTTCGTTGACCTATGAGCACCCGTATCCCTTCGCCCGGCGCATGTCTACCCTCGATCACCTGAGCAATGGCCGGGTCGGCTGGAACATCGTCACCGGCTACCTCGACAGCGCCGCGCGCAACCTGGGCCTGCCCCGGCAGCTCGGCCACGACCAGCGCTATGACCTGGCCGAAGAATACCTGCAGGTGCTGTACAAACTCTGGGAGCAAAGCTGGGAAGACGATGCGGTGCTGCTGGAGCGCGAAACCGGGCGCTATATCGAGCCCAGCCGGGTACACCCGATCAACCACCACGGCGAGCACTTCCAGGTGCCCGGCATGCACCTGTGCCAACCTTCGCCACAGCGCACCCCGGTGCTGTTCCAGGCCGGCGCCTCGGCACGCGGCCAGCAGTTCGCCGCACGGCACGCCGAGTGCGTGTTCATCAGTGGCCCGACGCCCGCAGTGCTGCGCCGCTATGCCGACGGCATTCGCCAGGCCAGCGAGGTAGCCGGGCGCGGGCGTGACGAGGTGCTGATCTATGCGCAGGCACTGCTGATCGTTGGCGCTACCCGCGAGCAGGCCGAAGCGCGCTTCGCCGAATACCGCCGCTACGTAGACCTCGACGCCGCCCTGGCGCTGCTGTCGGGCTGGACCGGCATCGACTTCGCAGGCCTGGACCCCGACGCGCCCATTGAATATGTAGAGAATGACGCCGGCCGCGCCGCCCTGGCGGCGTTCACCGCCGCCGACCCGAACCGCCGCTGGACCGTGCGCGAAGCCGCTGAGTTCGTCGGCCTGGGTGGGCGCGGCCCAGTGCTGGTGGGCAGCGCCAGCGAAGTGGCCGACCAGCTGGAGCAGTGGCTGGACCAGACCGGCATCGACGGTTTCAACCTCACCTATGCGGTGCAACCGGACGATCTGGCCCATGTGGTCGAGCTGTTGGTGCCCGAACTGCAACGCCGCGGCCGCTACCCCACCGCCTACAACGATGGCACCTTGCGCCACAAGCTGTTCGGCAACGGCGACCGCTTGCCGGCGGAGCATGTCGGCCGCCAGGTACGCATTCAGTAAGCAAATACCCGGTATTTCAACATTTAATTTGTGGATGGCGCGGACAGGCTCTTATGCTGTCCCGGCATCCCCTGCACGCACCGGCCGGTGTGGTCAAAGGCATGGGGAGAGAACAACAAGTCGAGACCGTTCATGTCGAAACCATCCTACTTCGCCCCCCACGGTGGGCACCCGGCTCAGACCGAGCTGCTGACTGACCGTGCCATGTTCACCGAAGCCTATGCCGTCATCCCCAAAGGCGTGATGCGTGACATCGTCACCAGCCACCTGCCGTTCTGGGACAAGATGCGCATGTGGGTCATCGCTCGCCCGCTGACCGGTTTTGCCGAAACCTTCTCGCAGTACATCGTCGAAGTCGCCCCGGAAGGCGGCAGCGAGCGCCCTGAGCTGGACCCGAACGCCGAAGCGGTACTGTTCGTGGTCGAAGGCCAGATCGACATCACCGTCGAAGGCAAGCACCACACCCTGGTCCCAGGCGGCTACGCCTTCCTGGCCCCGGGCGCCGAGTGGAGCCTGCGCAACAACAGCCAGGCCAACGTCACCTTCCACTGGCTGCGCAAGCACTACCAGAAAGTCGAAGGCCTGCCGGTGCCGGAGTCGTTCGTCACCCATCGCGACAACGCCACCGTCATCGAGATGCCGGGCACCGAAGGCGCCTGGAAGACCACCCGCTTCGTCGACATGGCCGACATGCGCCACGACATGCACGTCAACATCGTGACCTTCCAGCCGGGCGGCGTGATCCCGTTCGCTGAAACCCACGTTATGGAACACGGCCTGTATGTCCTGGAAGGTAAAGCGGTGTACCGCCTGAACCAGGACTGGGTCGAGGTCGAGGCCGGCGACTTCATGTGGCTGCGCGCCTTCTGCCCGCAGGCCTGCTACTCCGGCGGCCCGGGCCCGTTCAGCTACCTGCTGTACAAAGACGTCAACCGCCACGTGCACCTGACCCTCAACCCGCAGCGTTGAGTTCAGGTTGATGTTTGCAAAGCCCGCCTTAATGGCGGGCTTTGTTTTTGTGGCCATACTTGCAGCTTGCCTTTGCTGCGGCCACCGATCATGCCCCTCTCCCGCCTGCTGCTTGCCCTGCTGCTGTCGCTACCGGCCCCGCTGCTGGCCGCCGACGACTGGCAGCTGGCCTATGACCGCGAAGGTATCCGCGTCTACCTGAGCAGCGTCGCCGGCTCCCCCTACCAGCAGTTCCGTGGTGTCAGCACCATGAATGCCAGCGTGCGCACACTCACCGACCTGCAGGAAAACCTGCGGGTGGCGTGCAAATGGCTGTATGCGTGCGAGCAGATGCGCCTGCTGGACGTGGAAGGTGACAGCACCTGGGTGTACCTCACCACCAACCTGCCGTGGCCCACGCTGCCACGTGACATGGTGCTCAAGGTCAGCACCGAGCGGCTGGACGACGGTACGCTGGTACGCCACCTCAGCGCCGACCCTGGCAGGGTGCCGGAAGAACCGGGGCTGATCCGCGTAAAGCGCATCAACGGGGAATGGATCATGAAGCCGGTGGGTGCAAAGCGGACCGAGGTGACCTATCAACTGCAGGCTGATCCGGCCGGGGATGTACCGGGCTGGCTGGCCAACCGATTCGTGGTGGATGCGCCAGTGGTGACGCTGCGCACGTTGCGTGCGGTGGCCGAACGGCAGCGTTGAGCGCGGGACCAATTCAAGGGTCCATGAAAGCATCGCGGGGCAAGCCCGCTCCCACGCCAAACGTTGATGTTGGCGTGGGAGCGGGCTTGCCCCGCGATCAGTCACGAAGCAGACCTTGGGGTGATCCGTTGGTCAGTCAGCCAAACGCCAGGTAGTGGCGCCTTTGCTGTCTTCCAGCACCACACCCATGGCAGTGATCTGGTCACGGATGCGGTCCGACTCGGCCCAGTTCTTGTCGGCTCGCGCCTGCAGGCGTGCCTGGATCAAGGCTTCCACTTCGGCGGCGTCGACCTTGCCTTCGGCCCCTGCGCGCAGGAAGTCGTCGGCGTCCAGTTGCAGCACACCCAGCACATCGCCCAGCTCACGCAGACGACCAGCCAGGCCGGCAGCGGCCTCCGGGTCGCTTTCACGCAGACGGTTGATCTCGCGCACCAGGTCGAACAGCACGGCGCAGGCTTCGGGTGTGCCGAAGTCGTCGTTCATCGCGGCGCTGAAGCGCTCGACGAACTCATCACCGCCTTTGGCCGCCACCCGCGGCAGACCGCGCAGGGCGTGGTAGAAGCGCTCCAGTGCGCCTTTGGAGTCGCGCAGGCTGTCTTCGGAGTAGTTGATCGCGCTGCGGTAGTGGCTGGCCACCAGCAGGTAACGCACCACCTCCGGGTGGTACTTGTCGAGCACGTCGCGGATGGTGAAGAAGTTGTTCAATGACTTGGACATCTTCTCGCCATTGATACGGATCATGCCGCAGTGCATCCAGGCGTTGGCGTACTGCTTGCCGGTGGCCGCCTCGCTCTGGGCGATCTCGTTCTCGTGGTGCGGGAACTCAAGGTCGCTGCCGCCGCCGTGGATGTCGAAGCTCTCGCCCAGGCAGCAGGTGGACATCACCGAGCACTCGATATGCCAGCCCGGACGGCCAGGGCCCCAGGGCGAATCCCAGTAGGGTTCGCCCGGCTTGACGCCCTTCCACAGCACGAAGTCCAGCGGGTCCTGCTTGGCTTCGTCGACTTCGATGCGTGCGCCGATGCGCAGGTCTTCGATCTTCTTGCGCGACAGCTTGCCGTAGCCGACGAACTTGCCGACGCGGTAGTACACGTCGCCATTGCCTGGGGCGTAGGCGTAACCCTTGTCGATCAGGGTCTGGATCATCGCGTGCATGCCGGGGATATGGTCGGTGGCACGGGGCTCCAGGTCGGGCTTGAGGATGCTCAGGCGGCGCTCGTCCTCGTGCATCGCGTCGATCATGCGCGCGGTCAGGGCATCGAACGACTCGCCGTTCTCGTTGGCACGGTTGATGATCTTGTCGTCGATGTCGGTGATGTTGCGCACATAGGTCAGCTCATAGCCGCTCTTGCGCAGCCAGCGGGTGACCAGGTCGAAGGCCACCATGCTGCGGCCGTGGCCCAGGTGGCAATAGTCGTACACGGTCATGCCGCACACGTACATGCGCACCTTGTTGCCATCGAGCGGCTTGAAGGCTTCCTTGGTCTTGGTCAGCGTGTTGTAGATGTTGAGCACGGCGGTTCCTCAGCTACCCCAGGAGTCACGCAGGGTGACGGTGCGGTTGAACACCGGGCGACCCGGCTGGCTGTCTTTCAGGTCGGCGCAGAAGTAGCCTTCGCGTTCGAACTGGAAGCGGTCTTCAGGCTGAGCCTGGCCCAGCGATGGCTCGGCGCGGCAGCCGGTCAGCACCTGCAGCGAATCGGGGTTGATGTTGTCGAGGAAGCTGCCGCCGTCTTCGGTCTTTTCCGGGTTGGCGGAGCGGAACAGGCGGTCGTACAGGCGCACTTCGCACTCGACGCTACCAGCGGCCGGCACCCAATGGATCACGCCCTTGACCTTGCGGCCTTCGGGGTTCTTGCCCAGGGTGTCCGGATCGTACGAGCAGCGCAGCTCGACGATGTTGCCGTCGGCGTCCTTGATCGCCTCGTCGGCGCGGATCACGTAGCTGCCGCGCAGGCGCACTTCACCGGCCGGCTCCAGGCGCTTGTAGCCCTTCGGCGGCTCTTCCATGAAGTCGTCGCGGTCGATGTACAGTTCGCGGGCGAACGGCAATACGCGTACGCCCATGTCTTCCTTGGGGTGACGCGGCAGTTCGAGCTGCTCGACCTGGCCCTCTGGATAGTTGGTGATGACCACTTTCAGCGGGCGCAGCACGCACATGGCGCGCGGCGCGGTGCGGTCGAGGTCGTCACGGATGCTGAACTCGAGCATCGCCATGTCGACCACGCCGTCGGAACGGTTGGTGCCGATCATTTCGCAGAAGTTGCGGATCGATGCCGGGGTGTAACCACGGCGGCGGAAGCCCGACAGGGTCGACATGCGCGGGTCATCCCAGGCGCTGACGTGCTGCTCGTCGACCAGCTGCTTGAGCTTGCGCTTGGAGGTGATGGTGTAGTTCAGGTTCAGGCGGCTGAACTCGTACTGGCGCGGGTGCGCCGGTACCGGCAGGTTGTCGAGGAACCAGTCGTACAGCGGGCGGTGGCCTTCGAACTCCAGGGTGCAGATCGAGTGGGTGATGCCTTCGATGGCATCGGACTGCCCGTGGGTGAAGTCGTAGTTCGGGTAGATGCACCACTTGTCACCGGTCTGGTGATGGTGGGCATGGCGGATGCGGTACAGGATCGGGTCGCGCAGGTTCATGTTCGGCGAGGCCATGTCGATCTTGGCCCGCAGCACGCGCTCGCCGTCCTTGAACTCGCCGGCCTTCATACGGGCGAACAGGTCGAGGTTCTCTTCGACGCTGCGCTCACGGAACGGGCTGTTCTTGCCCGGCTCGGTCAGGCTGCCACGGTATTCCTTGGCCTGATCAGGGGTCAGGTCGCAGACATAGGCCTTGCCACGCTTGATCAGTTCAACGGCCCAGTCGTGCAGCTGGTCGAAGTAGTTGGAGGCATAGCGCACCTCGCCGGCCCAGTCGAAGCCCAGCCATTTCACGTCGCTCATGATGGCGTCGATGTATTCCTGGTCTTCCTTGGCCGGGTTGGTGTCGTCGAAGCGCAGGTGGCAGACACCGCCGAATTCCTTGGCCAGGCCGAAGTTGACACAGATCGACTTGGCATGACCGATGTGCAGGTAGCCGTTGGGCTCTGGCGGAAAACGGGTGACGATGCTGCTGTGCTTGCCCGCGTCTAGGTCGGCCTGGATGATCGGCCGCAGGAAGTTCACAGGGACGGCGGGGGCGCCTTTGGCAGCGGCGTTGGGCGCGTTGTCGGCAGTGGGCTTGCTCATAGTGTCCTTGAATGCAGGTAGCTGGCCTGGGTAGGCCGATTGAAACAAAGGGCCTATCATAGCCGAAGCAGTCAAGCTGCTGACAGCCGGGCGCAGACAAACTGACGCGATTTGCGCAGCTATTTGTCGCAGCCGCCGGTCTAAACCGGCAGAATGGCCGCCGCGCACCTTGTGGCATGTGCCGCGGCCTGCTGATCCTGCGTCAGCTAACCCGAGCGCCCTGCGCCCCCTATTCCCGATGCCTTGAGAGCGAACTTAAGCATGTCCAAAGTCAAACTGAGCACCAACCACGGCGACATCGTCATCGAGCTGAACGCCGAAAAAGCCCCGAAAACTGTTGAGAACTTCGTTCAATACGTAAAAGAAGGTCACTTCGAAAACACCGTGTTCCACCGTGTGATCAAGGGCTTCATGATCCAGGGCGGTGGCTTCGAGCCTGGCATGAACCAGAAGAAGACCCGCGCCAGCATCCAGAACGAAGCCGACAACGGCCTGAAGAACGACAAGTACACCATCGCCATGGCCCGCACCATGGAGCCGCACTCGGCCTCCGCGCAGTTCTTCATCAACGCCTCCAACAACGACTTCCTCAACCACAGCGGCAAGAATGTCCAGGGCTGGGGCTACGCCGTGTTCGGTAAAGTGACCGAAGGCACCGAGGTTGTCGACGCCATCGAAAAAGTCGCCACCGGTTCCAAATCGGGCCACCAGGACGTACCGAAAGAAGACGTGATCATCAAGAAAGCCGAGATCATTGAGTGATTCTGCTGATCTCCGATCTGCACCTGCAAGAAGAACGCCCGGACATTGTCCGGGCGTTTCTTGATCTGCTCGACGGCCGCGCCCGTCACGCCAAGGCGCTGTACATCCTTGGCGACTTCTTCGAGGCATGGATCGGCGACGATGCCATGACCCCGTTCCAGCAGTCGATCTGCCAGGCCCTGCGCCAACTGAGCGACAGCGGCACGGCGGTGTACCTGATGCACGGCAACCGCGACTTCCTGATCGGCCAGGCTTTCTGCGAAGCCGCCGGCTGCACCCTGCTGGCCGACCCCAGCGTGGTCGAGCTGGGTGGCGAGCAGGTATTGCTGATGCATGGCGATACCCTGTGCACCCGCGACCTGGCATACATGAAGCTGCGCCGCTACCTGCGCAATCCGCTGACGCTGTGGATCCTGCGGCACCTGCCGCTGTCCACGCGGCACAAACTGGCGCGCAAGCTGCGTAGTGAAAGCCGCTCGCAGACACGTATGAAGGCCACCGAGATCGTCGACGTGACCCCGGAGGAAGTGCCCAAGGTGATGGCCGCCCATGGCGTACGCACCCTGGTGCATGGCCACACGCACCGCCCGGCGATCCACAAGCTGGTGGTCGATGGGCAACCGGCGCGGCGGATCGTGCTGGGCGATTGGGATCGGCGTGGCTGGACGCTGCAGGTGGATGAACAGGGCTTTCAGTTGGCCCCGTTCGATTTCGCCTGAACCCCTATCGCCGGCAAGCCGGCTCCCACAGGGATGATGTATGGCTTGCGTTCATCCGGTCGGTGTGGGAGCCGGCTTGCCGGCGATGAGGCCAGCCCAGACAGTGCAAAACGGTTGCTCCCACAGAGTAGCGTCCATCCTGTGGGAGCTGGTCGGTGATGAGACTCACCGAGCTACTGAGCGCTCACCACCGCCGCCCTGTCCTTCTCGCTGATCACATACTGCCGATACTGCGGATCCGCCTTGATCTGCACCTCGGTGAACGGGATCACTGACAGCTGCTTGGCGGCAAAGGCGCGGGTCTGGTCACCGGCATGGGCCGAAGCCGCCTCGCTGGACAGTGAAAACGCCAACAAGCCCTGAGCCTGGGGCCCCTGCTCGGTGAAACTGACCACCTGCAGGTAGCTGGAACCGCTGACCACCAGGCGCTTGCCCGGTGCGACCGGCACACTGAGCATGGCGTTATACACCCCCAACTCCTGCGGACCGCCAGGCACCGGCGTGCCGTCGCTGGCCTGCTGGATCTGCCCCCAGCGCTGCTCGGCAGCGATGCCGGCTTTGCCAACCTGGGCCAACGAGGCCAGCGCAGCCTGGTGCAACAGTTTGCCCACCGCCGCCTGCTCCACCGCCAGGCCACGAGGCGTATGCAGCGGGTCGACCGGATCGAACGCCACTCGCCAGCTTTCGCGATGTTCGGCCAGCGCGCCGGCGATGTTCTCGAAGTGCACCAGGCCGATCCCAGCCTCCAGATCAGCCTTGCCATTCCAGGCCTGCAGGCTGGCGCATACCGCCGCGACATCCGTCGGCGCGCCTTTGCACCATTGCAGCAGGTCGGGCAACAGCAGGCTGGCCAGGTATACCTCGTCATCGAACACCATGCGCTTCAGGGCATCGCCGTCCAGCTTGGCGCTACCTTGCAGGCGCTGCAGGGCGAAGCGGCTGCGCATGCCCAGCGGTTGTTCGGCACGGCTTTGCAGCGGCGAGAAACCGGCCAATGGCTGAACGGGGTTGGCCAGCCAGGCCGAGTCATTGGAATGCTGCACAAAGTCGCTGCGCACCAGGCTCGGTTGCAGGCGCGCCGGGAAGATCCCTGGTTGTGCGGCCTGGGCGTCTACCTTCCACTGGCAGGCACTGCGCGAGCCGTCCAGCACCACCACCGGCTCGGTGACGCCAGGGTTGCCACAACGAGCCAGCAACTCTTCATCGACATAGGGCACCACTGACTGATTCAGGTACAGCGCCTGCCCCGCTGCGTCGACCGCCAGGGTGTTGACCCAGGGGATGCCCTGCAACTGCGCAATCGACGCTTGCAGCGCGCCCAGGCTGTCGGCGCGGTTGATCCGATACCACTGTTGCAGCACCCGGGTGTTTTCCAGGTTGGCGTCACGCAGCGCATAGGCCGCCTTGTTGTCCCAGTCCAGCCGGCCGGGCCATTGCACCACCGGGCCGAACTTCGACAGATAGATGGGCCGTTCGACCTGCTGCAGCGCGCCGCCCTCGCCTTTCACCGTGACGCTGACCTTCTGCTGCTCAAGCGGCAGCGACTGCCCATCGACCAGGTAACGGGTCGGGTCTTTCGGGTCGAGTTGCAGGCGGTAAACAGTGAAGTGCTTCGACGTGTCTACGGTGTGGGTCCAGGCCAGGTGCTTGTTGAAACCGATGTTGACCACCGGCAGGCCCGGCAACGCCGCCCCCATGACATCCAGTTGCCCGGGAATGGTCAGTTGCATCTGGTAGAAGCGCATCCCGCCTACCCAGGGGAAATGCGGGTTGGCCAACAACAGGCCACGACCATTGGCCGAGCGCTGCGCACCCACCGCAACGGCGTTGCTGCCACGGCTCATGGCGAACTGCTGCTGCCGGGCCAGGGCCACGCTGTAGTCGACCGTCGGCCGCTGCGCCGCAAGGTTGGGCGGGGTCGCCGCCACCACGGCCTCGGCGAACTGGCCTACGCCACCTTCGGCCAACAAGCGTCGGGTCAACTTGACCAGGTCCAGGCTGGTGATCGGCCGCACCCAGTCGCCCGCCCCGCACTCGGCGGGCAGGCCCTGGGCCCGACGCTCGCCCAGGGCGCGGTTATAGCCGCGGGCATAGCCGTCCAGCAGATCGCGCACCGCTGCCGGTTGGGCCTGCAGGAAGCCGCTGACCGCGACGGGGTTGTTGAGCCAGGTGAAGAACAGGTCGCTGGCGAGGTTGTCGCGCTGTTCCACGGTCTTGCCGTCGCCACCGAAGTAGCGGGAGCGTTCGCCGTTGACCGTCAACACCTCGTTGGCCAGCAGGCACAGGTTGTCCTGGGCGTAGGCATAGCCGATGCCATAGCCCAGGCCACGCTCGTCGTTGGCCAGGATGTGCGGCACACCAAAGCTGGTGCGGCGGATCTGCGCAGAGGCTTCGCCGCTAGCCTCGCGCGCCTGCGCCAGCAGGCTGGAGGCAACCAGGACGGCGGCGAGGCCAAGGCGCAGGGTAGGACGCGAAAGAGGGATCACAGGCACTCCTCGTGCAATCGGGGGGGTTATCCCGATCAGACGAATGGCCGGATGAAAATTTTACGCCCTCTTGCCTGCTGCAACGTCTTCAACAAGGCAGGTCAGATTTTTTTACCGAGGGACTGCAGTTTTGCCGTTCTCGTTCGTCTTAATAGGTGAGAGAGGCAACAACGATGAATCCGCTGCGGTCGATGAAAAGGAGCATTCGCATGCACAACCCACAACCTTCGCTACCGGCGGCGCGCAGCCCGGTCGGCACGCCCTGCGCACAGGAAGTGCGCACCGGCAACGAGCAGATTCGCGAGCTGCTGCGCGTCTACGGGCTGCGTACCAGCCTGATCCGCCTCAAAGTCATCGACGCCCTGCACAGCGCCGATCGAAACGGCCGCAGCATTGGCGTGCGTGGTGTTCACGCGCACCTAGAGCAGCTGGACATTCCGTTGTCGTTCCTCAGCGTGCGCGAGGTGCTCAAGCGGCTGTGCACCGAAGGTGTCATCAGCCTGGGCAACGACAAGTGCTACAGCCTCGAGCCCCAGGCCCGCGCCGTACTCGAGCAGCCCACCTTGCGTTGAGCGTACGGCCGGCCATGATCCGCCGGCCGGCCCGCCTCAGGGCTTGACCTTGCGCCGCAGGATCCCGTTGATCACCACCACGACCACCGCAACGGCGATGGCGATGAACTGGAATGTCTGCTCGCTGATGGTGCCCTGCTTTTGCAGGTGACTCAGGCCGAGCATGATCCCCAATACCACCAGGATGATCAGGATCGAATATTTCAGGCGCTGCACATGTGTCATCGGGAGTTCCTTGCGACATCGGGGACATGAGGCTCCCTTGGAGCCGGCGCCATGATACCTCGCTGCCATTTCCCACGCTGATATTCCTGCCGACCTACGACGCACGCCTCCCTGCAGGATCAGATTCGCTGCTTGCCTGACGCAAAATCACTTAGCCGGTCGACGCCCGGATACCTGGGAATATTGTTCCCCTGCAACTGCGTGGGGTGATACACCCAAATTGCCACCATGGAAGGTCTTCTCTAGGACTTTTGGGGCCTGTAGCGTAAGGGTGAAGAATTTTCATACATCAATTATCGCGATTGCTTTCAAACGTCGTGCCGACAAGGCTACAAGCGCCGGTCCGATTCGCGCCTAGCGACCCTTTCTGATGCTGTTTGAAAATCGAGGCAAGCCAAGCGCCCAGCCGCGCCATGGCAACCCTCGGCGCGTGGTCTACGCAAAGGCCACGTGTCAAACGATCCCACAGCTCAAGGATGCCTTGCGTGGACATGCCAGATCTGAACAACATCGAAGTAACCCAACTGCCTCAGTCGCTGCAGGTGCTGATCGAATGCATCGGCCTCGAAAATGCCTATCGGCTCACCTGTGAGTTCGGCGGGCGCCCCAAGTACATCCCCAAACACCGCTCACGTACCAAACTGGCAGATGTCTTGCCACCCGAAGCGCTCGACGCGCTGATCAAGCGCTTTGCCGGCCTGGCACTGGAGATCCCCAAAGCCGACCACTTTCAGCGCCAACTGCGCAACCAGCAGATTCAGAAGGAAAGCGCCAACGGCCTGTCACGCAGCCTGTTGGCCGACAAATACGGGCTTAGCCTGCGACAGATCGGCAATATTCGGCGCCAGGACTGCCAGGCTCGCTAAGCGTTGAACGGATGAATGAGACGACCAGAGGCGTCCGCGCCCGGCCACTGGTAGCCGGCGCGGACGAGCGCGAACAGTCAGAAGTCGCGCTTGTAGAAGATGTCCAGCGAGCTGGACAGGCCGCTGGCGGCCTCCAGGTAGACTTTCTTGCTCAGCTTGTAGCGCAGGGCAATGGTATTGGCAGGCTCGAACACCCCCACACCGTAACGCAGGCTCAGCCGTTCGCTGAGGTTGCCGCTGGCGACCACACTGGTGCTTGTGCCCGAGCCCTCGGTGTCGAGCTGGAAATCTTCGATCCCCAGGTTTGACGCCAGGCTGCCAGTGATCCCGGCACTGCCCGCCAAACCCAAGCCCAACGCCGCCTCGGCCAACATGTTGCTGTCTTCGCCTGAAGCACCCAGTGGCCGCCCCAGCACCAGGTAGGACAACGCCTGCTCCTGGCTCATCGCCGGCTCGGAAAACACCTTGGTGGTGGGTTGTTCGGCGCTGCCGCTCAGGCGAATACCGGCAATCACGTCATCCACCTGACGAATCGCTTCGATATCCAGGTACGGCTGGTCGATGGGGCCCGCGAACAGCAGGCGCGCCCGGCGGATGGTGAGGCGCTGGCCATAGGCACGGTAGCGACCATCGGAAAGGCTCAGTTCCCCGCGGGTATCGAGGTTGTCACCAATGTGCACGTGGCCCAGCAGGTTGGCAGTGAGGCCGAAACCACTGAACGACAGCTTGTCGCGGCCGACCTCGACGTCAATGTCCATCGCCACCGCCATGGGCGGTTTGCCCTCCTGCGTCTGGTGGCCAACGATCACCGTGTCGTCGGATACCTGCACCGTCGACGGCGGCAGTTCACGCACGGTGATCTTGCCCTTGGGCACCAGCACCTTGCCGGTCACCGCCAGCTTGTCGTCGACCAGGCGGATGACCAGGTCGGGCGCAACCTCGAGCACCGCGTAGGGCTCGACGGTGACGGGCAGCTGCTGGCCGCTCAGGCGCAGCTCCATGGCCAGCGCCTGGCCCCAGGTCATCTGCCCGGCCAGCTCGCCACGCCCAGCCTCGCCACTGCGCCAGTCGCCCTTGAGCTGCACCTGCTCGCCGGCGATCAGCGCCTGCAGTGAAAGAGCCTGCAGGCTCACCGGCAATTCCGCGCCGCTGACCTCACCACCGCTCAATGCCAGGTTGCCGTTGACCTGCGGTGCCAACAGGCTCCCCGACAAGCGCCCACTGCCATTGAGCTGGCCGGCCAGGCGCTCGACCATCGGCAGGAACGGCCGGGCCACCGACAGCTCCAGGCCGGCCAGGCGGAACTCACCGGTCAGCGGCTTGTTGCGCCCAAGCGGGTCAAGGCGGGTATCGAGGGTCAGCTCCCCCAGGCGCTCGCCACGAAAGTCCAGGCGGGTGTCCACCCGACGTGGTGCCAGGGTGCTGTCCAGGCGCAACACCTGATAGGGGAAATCAACCCAGCGCCCCTTGTCGCGCACGCGCAGGGTGCCGCCACCGGCATCGACACGAATACTGCCCTTTGGGCCGCTGGCCGGGATATCGAGGTTGATGTCGGCATTGAGCAGCCCCTGCCAGGCGAAGTCCTTGGGCAGCCATTGCGCCAGGCTGTCCAGCGGGAACTGCTTGAGGTGATAGCGCAGGCGCGGCTCTGGCGCCAGGCGCTGGTCCTCGCCACACAGGCTGGCAAGGCCAGCACGCCAGCAATGGGCACCGAAGTCCAGCTGGCCGGTGGCCAGGCGCTGCAGGCGCGCCGGGGCTTGCAGTTGCCAGTCCTGGCCACCGGCCTGGATACGCCCGCTGGCCAGGCGACCGCGCCAGTCGCCCTTGCCGAGGGTGCCGTCGAGCGCCAGGTCGAGCTTGAGCTGCGGGCCATCGAGCGCCAGGGTGGCAGACTGCTGGCGGATATCGCCCTTGCCCTGCACATCCAGGTTGCCCAACGGGGTATCGCCCAGGCGGATAGCGCCGGCCTTGAGCGTGAGCTGCCCACGCTGGGCATTGTCCAGGCGCGCGTCGAGGTCCAGCCGCTGGACACGGTTGTCGGCCTGCGCCAGTTGCTGGCCGTGCAGCGTGAGGCTGCCCTGGGGCGCAGCGAGGGTGCCAGCCAGATCCAGGCGGCCCTTGACCTGGCCCTGCAGTTGCGGCCAGAGCTGGCCAAGGCGCGGCAGGTCGAGGTCAACGCGCCCGGCCAGGCGCTGCTGCAGGCTGCCACTGCCGTTGATGCGGTTGTCGCCCAACTGCACCGCCAGGCTGCCCAGGGTCCAATGCTCGCCCTTGCCGTCGGCATCCACCTTGAGCACGGCTGGCTGGCCACGCAGGCGACCCTTGAGGTCGAGCTGCGCCTTGAGCTGCAATTGCTGGTTCTTCAGCTCGCCCTGGCTGCGCAATGGCCCGGCCAGGGTACCGGGCAGCTCGGCCAGCCAGTAGGCCGGGTCGAGCGCTGCCAGCTGCAGGTCGACATCCCAGGCCAGGCTGTCGGCAAAGCGCAAGGCGACGCTGCCGGCTGCCTTGCCCTGCCCTGCACTCAGCGCCAATTGCGGCAGCCGCACCTGGCCGAGGTCACCGTCGAATGGGCTGGCGACGGTGAAAGCGCCTGCCGGGCCATCCAGGTCACCGTTGAACGCGCCCTTATAGTTGCCATCGCGGTACTGCACCTGCGCATTGAAGCGTTTGAGGGTCACCTGCGGTGGCTGTTCGAGGGGGTACAGGCGCAACCAGGGGAAATCAAGCCAGTCGATGCTGGCATCGGCGCTCAAACCCTGCTGCCAGTCGGCACTGGCCTGCAGCTTGACCCGCTGGGTATCACTGGCATTGAGGTCCAGGGCATCGAGCCGGGCGCCCTTGGCGTCCACCTTGCCGGCCAGCACCAGGCCCACCGGGCCCTGCTCCGCCGGCAGCGTGGCCGCACCGGACAGCTGGTAGCCCTTGAGCAGGTCGCCCTGGGCGTCGAGCCTGAGCTGGTTGAGTTGCAGGGTGTCGGGCAGGCTGGCGGCGGGCTTGAACGCCTCGGCGCGCAGGCTCAGTTTCGCCGGCAGGTGCTCGGCCAGGGCCTGCAACTCGCCGTTCAAGCGGGCATCGAGGTAGCCACTGCTGCTGGCGTCCAGCGTCAGTGTCTGTTGCAGATCGCCCTTGGCGCTCAACGCCAACTGCCAGGGTTGGCCGTCCACGGCCGGCAGTTGCAAGGTGCCTTGCAGTTGCAACGGCCAGTTGCCTTGCGGTTGCAACTCGCCCTGCAGGTCAAGGTGCAGGTCGTCGCGCTGCAGTTGCAGGCTGTCGATCCGCAGGCCGGCCGCGGTCCAGTGCGCAGCCAGCTGCAGATTACCCAGCAGCTCACTGCCATCAAGCCGCAGCTGGCCGACCTTCACCTCGCCCAGTTCGATGGCCAGCGGCAGATTCAGCGCCGGCAGTTGCAGCGGGCCGCTGTCAGGCTCGCTTTCACCCGGGGCGAAGGCCATGTCGATACGCTCGGCCTGCAGACGCTCGATGCACAGGGTGGCGCGCAACAGGCAGGCAGGGGACCAGTCCAGCTGCGGGGCTTGCAGTTCGATCCGGCTCTGGCCGTCAACCCAGCGCAGTTGGCTGGCTTGCCAACTGCCACCCAGCTTTCCTGCGAAGTCGCTGACCTCAAGCCCCGGCACCAGCTCCATTACCCAGCGGCTGCCCGCCTGGCTACCCAGCACCAGGCCCAGCGCCAAGGCGATCAGCAGCAACAAGGCGCCAATAACGAGCAAGAGGGATTTGAACACACGCATCACAGCTCGGGCCCCATGGAAAAGTGCAAACGAAAACCACCGTCGTCGTCCAGCGCGTGGGCCAGGTCCAGGCGCAGCGGCCCTACCGGCGAGACCCAGCGCACGCCGATGCCGACACCGGTCTTGAGGCTAGGCAGTTCCAGGCTGTTGAACGAGTTGCCTTGGTCGATGAAGGTTGCCAGGCGCCATTTTTCGGCGATCGAGTACTGGTATTCGGCACTGCCGGCCACCAGGTAGCGACCGCCGATACGGTCGCCCTTGTTGTTCTCTGGCGACAACGACTGGTAGTCGTAGCCTCGCACGCTCTGGTCGCCACCGGCGAAGAAGCGCAGCGACGGTGGGATGTTCTGCTGGTAGCCGTTGGTGGCGCTGCCGCCGAACTGCACGCGGCCGAGGAAACGGTGGTTGTGGCCGAGGGTGGTCAGGCCTTTGAGCAGCACGTTGCCGTGCACCAGGTTGGTATCCGAACCCAACCCTTCCTTGGCCGCCTGCAGGTCGAACTGCAGCCGATAGCCCTGGTGCGGATCGATCCGGTTGTCGCTGCGCAGGTAGGCGAAACTGATCCCCGGCATCAGCAGGTTGCTCAGGCCCGAGTCGTCACCCAGGCGGTACTCTTCGCGCTGGTACTTGAGCGAGATCACCCGCTGCCAGCCGCTGGGCAGCTTGCTGTGCCATTCCGGGCCGACGGTCAGCAGCTTGCTCAGCGTATCGGTGCCGGCGATATCCTCGTTCTGGTAGCCGCCGGCAAAGCGCAACTTGTCGGTGAGCGGTGGGTCGAGCGGGATGTCGTACCACAGGCCGACGTTCTGCCGGGGCGCCGACAGTTCGGTCTCCCAACCGTAGCTATGGCCTTGCGGGTTGACCCAGTGGCGGGTCCAGTTGGCCTTGGCACGCGGACCGACGTCGGTCGAAAAGCCCAGGCCCAGGCCCATGGTGCGTGGTTTACGGGTGTCGAGGCGAACTTCGACGGGAATATCTTCGCCCACAGCGGCGGTCGGCGCGGCATCCACCCGTACGCCTTCGAAATAGCCGCTCGATTGCAGATCGTTGTTGAGCTCGGCGATCAACTCCGAGTCGTAAGGGGTGCCGGGCTGGAACTGCACCATGCGCTGCAGCAGGTCCTGGTCCAGGGGCGTGTCACCGCCGAAGTGCACCGCACCCAGGCGATAGCGTGGGCCGCTCTGGTAGACCAGTTCGATGTCGGCGACACCGGCCTGGGGGTCGACTGCCAGGCGCTGGCGGGTGAAGCGGCCACTGAAAAAGCCATAGCGCGACGCCTGGTTGAGGATCAGGCGCTTGGCATCTTCGTAATGCCCGTGATTGAGTTGCTCACCGGGACGCAGCGCCTTGCTGTCGGGGATGCGAAATGCCTTCATTTCGCTGGCCGGCCCTTCGATGCGCACCGTCACGTTGCGCAGGCGCACTGGCTCACCCGGCTCGACCCGGATGATCAGTTGCGGGGGTTTGTCCTTGTCACTCGGCGCCTTCACTTCGCTGTCGATGCGCGCCTGGTAATAACCCAGCGCCTGCGCCGCCTTGCGTGTCTGCTCCTCGGCGCCGCGACTGAAACGCAGCAGCGCTTCTTCATCGCGCTCGCCGAGGCTGCCGATATAACCTTCGATATTGGCCTTGAGCGGCTTGTCGGCGGGTTTCACCCGGACCAGCAACTCGCTCTGCGCCCATGCCATGGAGCTGGCGGCCAGCAGCAGCAGGCCCCAGCAAAGTCTTCCTGAATACGTCATGCGGCGCATGCTACCAGAGCGAGCCGGTCAAGGGTGCCGCCTGTCAATACCGGTCACACAACTGTCGCATTGGACGACGCCGGATTGGGATGAAAGAACACCCTTTCTCGGATTGGCCCTACAGCGACCTCACCAATCTCTTGATAGCCCTGGCGCTCATAGAAGGCCAGGTAGTGTGGATTGCCGGTATCCAGCACCACGCCCTGGGTGGCCGGGTCATCAGCACACCAGTCGTGCACCGCTTGCAGCAACTGTTCGCCGTAGTGCTTACCCTGGAGCTGCGGGTGCACACCCAGCAGCGGCAGTACATGCACCTGCCCGCTCGGCAGGCAACCCGCGAGCGCAGCCTGGTAGTCCAGGTAGCGTCGCGTGCAGCGCAGACCGGTGCCGAGCATCATGCGCAGGCGCCATGCCCAGCTGTCAGCCACACCCAGTCGACGTTGTGGCGGCACGATCAGTGCGATCCCGACCAGGCGGTCATCCACCAGCAGACCGATCGCCGGCAACTGTAGGTAGAAGTGCTGGCGCAGCCATTCGCGCACCAGCACCCGCAGACGCTGTTCATAGCCAGAGCGCTGGGCTTCGAACAACCAGGCAAAGGTCGGTTCATGGCGATAGGCGTGGTACAGCAGCGAGCGAGCCTCGCGGGCGTAGCCTTCGTCGAGCAGGCAAATACTGGCTGGTGCGGCTGGGGCGTCGGGCATCGCGGGCGGTCCTCCTGGAATGGGCGTGCAGTGCCTTGGAGTTACTGCACCGCGTATCGTTCACCACCCACAGCACGTTAGCAGCGCCAACCCTGGGTCGCCACGCTGGCCGCCGCCGGCGATGTCGGCTAGCATTCGAGGCTTTTATCAGGATTGTCTTTCCATGAAAGTCGTCTCGTTCAACATCAATGGCCTGCGCGCCCGCCCGCACCAGCTGGCGGCGCTGATCGACAAGCACCAACCGGACGTGATCGGCCTGCAGGAAACCAAGGTCAGCGACGAACAGTTCCCGCTGGCTGAAGTCGAGGCGCTCGGCTACCACGTGCATTACCACGGCCAGAAAGGCCACTACGGCGTGGCGCTGCTGTCTCGGGAAAAGCCGCTGTCGCTGTCCAAGGGTTTCGCCAGTGATGAAGAGGATGCCCAGCGCCGCTTCATCTGGGGCACCTTCGCCGACCGTAACGGCACGCCGATCACGGTGATGAACGGCTACTTCCCCCAGGGCGAGAGCCGCGACCACCCCACCAAATTCCCGGCCAAACAGCGTTTCTACAGCGACCTGCAAGTGTTGCTGGAGAGCCAGTTCAAGAATGACCAGCCGCTGCTGGTGATGGGTGATGTGAACATTTCGCCGCAGGATTGCGACATCGGTATCGGGGCGGACAACGCCAAGCGCTGGTTGAAGACCGGCAAGTGCAGCTTCCTGCCTGAAGAGCGCGAGTGGATGGAGCGCCTCAAGGGCTGGGGGCTGGTCGATACGTTCCGCCATCTGCACCCGGAGGTGGCTGATCAGTTCAGCTGGTTCGACTATCGCAGCCGGGGGTTCGAGGATGAGCCCAAGCGTGGGCTGCGGATTGACCTGATCATGGCTTCGCAGGGATTGCTGCCTCGGGTCAAGGCGGCGGGGATTGACTATGAGTTGCGGGGGATGGAGAAGCCTTCGGATCATGCGCCGATTTGGCTTGAGTTGGGGTGAGGGTTCGGGTTCGGGTTCGGGTTCGGGTTCGGGTTCGGGTTCGGGTTCGGGTTCGGGTTCGGGTTCGGGTTCGGGACTCAGTGTGTTTGTTTTGATAGATGTATGCGCATTCAGCGGCGATGGCGACTTTTAGTCACCTTTCCGCCCTTACGGCGGGTTACTTTGGTCTTGGTGTATGGACCGGACACATGGTGGACACGTGTGCGGAGACATGGTGGACACTTTTCGGCAAGCAATCTGCCGGGAATACGACCATGCCTTGGAACGCGAGAGATGCCATGAGCTTGAGAGAAGAGTTCGTTAACCTGGCCAATCACCCGGACGCCAACATGAGGGAGCTGTGCCGCCGGTTCGGCATTAGCCCTCAGACGGGTTACAAATGGCTCAACCGATTTCGACAGGACGGCCTGCCTGGCTTGCAGGAGCGCTCTCGAAAGCCGGCCGTCAGCCCTCGCAAGACTCAGCCTGGGCTAGAAGAGGAAGTGATTGCCATCCGTAAGGAGCACTCCACGTGGGGTGGCCGAAAGATCAGTCATCTGCTTGATCAGCGAATCTGTGCCAGCACCGTAACCAATGTCCTGCATCGGCATGGATTGATCACCGCAGAGGCCTCTGAGGCTGCTAAACCATGGACACGCTTTGAGCGCGAAGCCCCAAATGATCTGTGGCAGATCGATTTTAAAGGCTTCTTCCAAACGGCCCAGGGACCTTGTTATCCGCTGACGCTGATTGATGACCACTCTCGCTTCAACCTTGTGATACAGGCCTGCGCACATCAGCGCACAGGGTTGGTCATGGAGCACCTGACCGATCTATTCAGCCGGTATGGACTGCCTGCGCAGATCAACGCGGATAATGGCTCGCCCTGGGGAGCACCAAGAAATCCTGGAGAACTCACACCGCTAGGTATCTGGCTGGTTCGCCTGGGAATTCGACTGACTTTCAGCAGGCCAGGCCACCCACAAACCAATGGCAAGGATGAGCGATTCCATCGGACGCTCAAGGCCGAGGTACTGACAGGGCGCAGCTTTCGGGATCTGCGAGAAGCGCAGGAAGCTTTCGACCTCTGGCGGGGCATCTACAACTACAAGCGTCCTCATCAGCAACTGGACTACAAAGTGCCGGCAGATCGCTACCAGATGAGCAGGCGGGCTTTCCCAAGCCGTCTACCGACCATTGAATACGGTCCCGACGATATTCTGGTGAAGCCCTACAGCAGTCAGTTCCGCTTCAAGAAGCGCTCATTTCGGATAGCGAAGGCGCTAGCGGGCTATGTGTTAGCGCTCCGCCGTAGCGATCAAGGAGCTGACCATTTTGATGTTTACTTCTGCCAACACAAGCTGCGAACCATCGACTTCAACAACCCCGACGGTAAGCGATAATGTGTCCACCATGTCCCCGCACAGGTGTCAACGATGTCTCAAGTCCATACATCTTGGCCAAAGTAACCAAAGCCGCCCGCTCCCATCATACGGCCCCTGCGCTGCGCTCCGGGGTCCCCTCGCTCCGGTGCCTTCCGGGCCCGCGCGGCCTACGACTTGCTGCGCAAGTCTACATCTCGCGCCTTCGGCTTACGCCGAAGGGTGCTGCGCACCAGGGCCCTACAGTCACCTCCACTCGGCCTCCTGAAGTCGCAATTTGTGTTGCCTGGACTATCGTGCGCTTAGAAGCAAGAACAAGAGCAAGAGCAAGAGCAAGAGCAAGAGCAAGAGCAGTAATACGGTTATATATATTTGGCTGTTGTTTATGTGTAGTTTGCTCGACCCCATTGAACTTGCACGTTCACTGTAGGAGCGGCCTTGTGTCGCGAAAGGGCTGCGCAGCGGCCCCGGCAATCTATGCGATAACGCTGGGGCCGCTTTGCGGCCCTTTCGCGACACAAGGCCGCTCCTACAGGTACTGCGCAAGCCTGAAAGTTTCGCTCTAACTTGTGGGAGCTGCGGTTCGCCGCTGCGACTTGCCAGCGATTGCAATCCTGAGTTCCCAACCAATCCAACTAGCGACAGCTAACGCCAGCTCAGGCGCCGCCCCTAACTTCGCGACTTCAGGAGGCTGAGCGCAGGCGTCTGGAGGGCCCTGGTGCGCAGCACCCTTCGGCGCAGCCGAAGGCGCGAGATGTAGACTTGCGCAGCAAGTCGGAGGCCGCGCGGGCCCGGAAGACGCCGGAGCGAAGGGACCCCGAAGCGCAGCGTAGGGGCCGTATGATGGGAGCGAGCGGCTTTGGTTACTTTGGCCAAGACCAAAGTAACCCGCCGTAAGGGCGGAAAGGTGACTATGCGTCGACATCACAAATGAATGCGCATACAACTATCAAACCAACACACAACAAGACCCAAGAAACTTGAAACTTGAAACTTGAAACTTGAAACTTGAAACCGTTAAGCAATAACTGCAACAACCTCCAAACTCAACCCCCTACTTGCGCCGCTGCATCCAAGCCGCCCCCAACCCACTCAAACAAATCACCGAAATCCCAAGCAAACTCATACCATCCGGCACCTGCCCAAAAATCACCAACCCCAACAACCCCGCAAACACAATCTGGCAATAACTGAAGGGCGCCAACAGAGCCGGCGCCGCATACCTGAACGCCTGCGTCAGCAGCAGATGCGCCGTCATCCCACACCCCCCCAGCGCCAGCATCAACAACGCATGCGTCCACTCCGGCACCTGCCAGAAAAACGGCACCATCGCAGTCAGCACCAAGGTATTGCACAACCCCGCATAGAAGTTGCTGGTGGTCGGGCTGTCATGGGCCGCCAGCACCCGCGTCAGCAACTGGTAAGAACAGAACCCCAGCGCCGACCCCAGCGGAAACAGGATCGCCGGGGTAAACATCGCCCCGCCGGGATGCACCACCACCAGCACCCCGACAAACCCCATCACCACCGCCGCCCACTGCCCCGCCGTGACCCGCTCCTTGAGCAGCGGCACCGACAAAGCGGTGACCAGCACCGGGGCCAGGAAGTTGACCGACGTCGCCTCGGCCAACGGCAAATACTGCAAGCCGGCAGTGAACAACAGGCTGGTGCTGAGCAGGCTCAAGGCGCGCAGGGTTTGCAACAACGGGCGCCGGGTACGCAGCACCGCCATGCCGGCCTTGGGCAGGAAGATCCCGGCCATCAGCAAGGTGTGCACCAGGTATCGGGCCCACACCACCATGATGATCGGGTAGATGCCACCGAGGAATTTCGACAACGCGTCGTGGCCAGCGAACAGGAAGGTCGCCAACACCACCAGGATGATACCGCGCAGCGGCTGGTTGACTCCGGACAGCGGCGTACTGGAACTCATGGGGCTCTCGGGCGGTGGCCCCGGCCTTGCGCCCGGGCATCCGCGGATTCTAGAAGAGATCCACGGCGATGAACATTGCCTGGGCCGAGGCATCTGTACTGTCCGGTACATTTCGTTCGCTGATCGACCACTTTCCCCCTGCGCCCACTGCCAGCCATTTGCCGATGGCCGATCATGTCCATCCACCTTTCCATCCGTACAAGGAGTACCTCCATGCACAGGCTCACCACCCGCCACGGCCTCGACATGCCTGCCATCGGCCTGGGCACCTGGCCAATGACCGGCGCCGACTGCACCCGCGCCGTGCACCAGGCGCTGGAGCTGGGCTACCGGCATATCGACACTGCCACCGCCTACAACAACGAAGCCGCAGTCGGCCAGGCCCTGCGTGACAGCAGCGTGCCGCGCGAAGCCATTCACCTGACCACCAAGGTCTGGTGGGACCGCCTCGCCCCCCAGGCCATGCGCCAGTCCCTGGAAGACAGCCTACGCGCCCTGGGCACCGAACAGGTCGATCTGTTCCATATCCACTGGCCGGGCAAGGATTGGGACCTGGCGCGCAGCATCGAAACCCTGGTGGCCCTGCGCGATGAAGGCAAGGCGCGCTGCATCGGCGTGGCCAACTTCCCGCTCGGGCTGCTGCGCCAGGTGATCGAACAACTGGGCGCCCCGCTGTCGGCGATCCAGGTCGAGTACCACGTGCTGCTCGACCAGACGCCGCTGCTCGACTTCGCTCGCCAGCATGGCCTGGCCTTCACCGCCTACACCCCACTGGCACGCGGCCAGGCTGCCGAACAACCGGCCATACGCACCATCGCCGACAAACACGGCGCGCTGCCCAGCCAAGTGGCCTTGGCATGGTTGCTGGAGCAATCCGCCGTGGCAGTGATCCCGAAAGCCAGCAGCCGTGAAAACCAACTGGCCAACCTGGCAGCGCTGGACCTGCGCCTGGATGATGAGGACCGCGCACGGATCGCGGCGCTGGCGAAGGACCGGCGCCTGGTCAGCCCGGATTTCGCACCACAGTGGAACAGCTGAACATCCCCTTCAGATCGCCTGCACCGCCAGCAGCTCGGTGAGCACCTCGGCCAACGCCTTGACCATCACATCGGCCGTGGGCCGGTGCACGATCACGATCTCGTAGCTGTCCACCTCCGGCAGCCCCTGCTCCCCCCCCAGCACCCGGTGCTCGCGGGTCGCCGCCCGCGGAGGCAGCAGGCTGATACCCATGCCGTCTGCCACCGCCGCCTGGATGCCGCTGAGGCTGGAGCTGGTGAAACTGATGCGCCAGCGCCGGCCCATGCCCTCGATGGCGCTGATCATGTCGTCGCGGTACAGGCCCCTTGGCGGGAAGGTCACCAGCGGCACCGGGTCGAGTTCGAAGGCTGGCATTCGCGCGCTGTCGATCCATTGCAGGCGCTCGGGCCAGCAGGCCACCCCTTCACGGCTGTTGCGCCGCTGCTTGAGCAGCACCAGGTCGAGCTCGCCGTTGTCGTAGGCCTGGCTGAGGTCGCGGCACAGCCCGCTGGTGACTTCCAGCTTGACCTGCGGCTGGCGCCGGCTGAAGGCCGACAGCGCATTGGTGGTGCGCCCGCCAACGAAGTCCTCCGGCACGCCCAGGCGCACGGTCATGCCTACCATGGCCCCGGCCAAGGCTTCGAGCATCTGGTCGTTAAGCGCCAACATGTGCCGGGCGTAACCCAGCAGGGTCTGGCCGGCGTCGGTAGGCAGCACGTCGCGGTTACCGCGCACCAGCAGGCGGTGGCCGACCATCTCCTCGAGGCGGCGGACCTTCTGGCTGATGGTCGATTGGGTGGAATGCAGGCGTGCTGCCGCCGTGGTGAAACTGCCGCAATCGGCCACCACGACAATGGCGCGCAGCAGGTCGAGGTCGAACAGGGCTCTATTCGATTTAACGCTGATGGACATCTTGGTATTCGACTTCTGAATGACAAGGTTGACTTCTATCACGCCCCTCCACGCCCGGCAACCATGCGCAAAACCACTGCCTGGCATCCAGAAAATTCACTTCTGGCGCCGCGCGCAGTTACCTAGGATGAACGCTCGCCCTGCCAGGAACCCCAGACCATGCGCCTGCCGATTGCCACCCTGCTGCTGGCCCTGCTCACCAGCCTTGCTGCCCACGCCGAGAGCCTGTCCATGAATAACCGCCTGTTCGATGCCGCCCGCCTCGGCGACCTGCCCGCCATCCGCCAGGCGCTCGCCCAGGGCGCCACCCTCGACGCCCGTGACAAGCAAGGCCAGACCGCGCTGCTGGTGGCCACCCACGCCAACCAGGTCGCCGCTGCGCAGGTACTGATCGAAGCGGGTGCCGACGTCAACGCCAAGGACAACATCCACGACAGCCCTTACCTGTACGCCGGTGCCCGTGGGCTCGACGAGATACTGCGCCTTACCCTCGCCCATGGCGCCGACCTGAGCAGTACTAATCGCTATGGCGGTACCGCACTGATCCCGGCGGCCGAGCGTGGGCATGTGCAGACCGTGCAGTTGCTGATCGATGCCGGGGTCGATGTGAACCACCTCAACCGCCTGCACTGGACCGCGCTGCTGGAGGCGGTGATCCTCGGCGATGGCGGGCCGCGCCATGTGGAGATCGTGCGCCGGCTGCTGGCGGCCGGGGCCGACCCGGCGATTGCCGACAAGGACGGGGTGACGGCGCTGGAGCATGCGCGCCAGCGCGGGTATGGAGAAATGGAGGCGCTGCTGGCGCGTTGATTGGTTCGAGAGCCCAATCGCCCAATAAACTTACACGTTCACTGTAGGAGCGGCCTTGTGTCGCGAAAGGGCTGCAGAGCAGCCCCCGGCGATGTCTGCTTTCACGCTGAAATCCTGGGGCCGCTGCGCGACCCTTTCGCGACACAAGGCCGCTCCTACAAAGAACGTTGCGCCCACTGATCCGGCCCGTTACTCCACCACCTCGAACGGCAACCCCACATAGTTCTCGGCAATATTCACCAACCCCGCCTGCGAACTGAGGAAGTACTCGCGATCAGCCTCCTGCATCTTGCGGTCCCAGTCATCGTGATGCTCACCAAAATCATGCAGCAACTGGGTCATGAACCAGCTGAAGCGCTCGCCCTTCCACACCCGGCGCAAAGCCATGGGTGAATATTGGGCCAGCAGGTCGGTACGGCCTTCGCGGTACACCTTGAGCAGGATCCGGTACAGGTAGTTCACGTCCGAGGCCGCGAGATTGAGACCTTTGGCTCCCGTGGGCGGGACGATGTGCGCGGCATCACCGACCAGGAACAACCGACCATGCTGCATGGGCTCGACCACCAGGCTGCGCAGCGGCGCGATGCTCTTTTCCAGGGCCGGGCCGGTGACCAGCCGTTCGCCCACCTCCTCGGGCAGCCGAGCCTTGAGCTCACCCCAGAAACGCGCATCCGGCCAGTCCTCCACCCGCTCCTGCAGCGGCACCTGCAGGTAGTAGCGGCTGCGGGTCTGCGAACGCTGGCTGCACAGCACGAAACCGCGCTCGTGGTGGGCGTAGATCAGTTCGTGGTTCACCGGCGGCGTATCGGCCAGTAGCCCCAACCAGCCGAACGGGTAGACCCGCTCGTAGGCCTTGAGTACACCGTCGGGAATGCTTTGCCGGGCAACCCCGTGGAAGCCGTCGCAGCCGGCGATGTAATCGCAGTCAACGCGGTGCAACTGGCCATCCTTCTCGAACGTCAGGTATGGCTGGGCGCCGTCGATGTCATGGGGCTGTACCTTGCTGGCTGAATAGATGATCGGTGCCCCGCTCTGCTCACGGGCCTGCATCAAGTCGCGGGTGACCTCGGTCTGGCCGTAGACCATCACCGTCTTGCCACCGGTCAGCGCCTTGAGGTCCAGGCGCTGGCGGCGGCCACCGACCAGCAACTCGACGCCTTCGTGGACCAGCCCTTCGCGGTCCATGCGCTCGCCAACCCCGGCCTCGCGCAGCAGATCGACGGTGCCCTGTTCGAGCACCCCGGCGCGAATGCGCCCAAGTACGTAGTCGGGGGTCTGGCGCTCGACGATCAGCGTGTCGATGCCGGCCTTGTGCAGCAACTGGCCCAGCAGCAGGCCGGACGGACCTGCGCCGATGATTGCAACCTGAGTCTTCATTGTTGTTGTCTCTTTGTGCTGTTACGGTTCTCCTCTGCATTTTTACGAGCGATTCAGCCCGAAAAAGTGTGCTATCCACTGTAAAAACTGCACTTTTACAAAAAACGTTCGATTAACGGACAAGGCCATCCCCATGCCCAGCCCCCTCTCCGGCATTCCGCTGTTCCAGCTCTACGGCGAAAACCACGCCTGGCCCGACACCGACCTGCTGCACTGCGAGTCGATCCCGGCACGCAGCCGCCTGCACCACTGGGAGATCAAGGCGCACCGCCATGCCGAACTGTTCCAGCTGCTGTACGTGCAGCGCGGCGAGGCGCAGGTGGAGATCGAGGGCGCGCGCAGCGTGATCCGCCAGGCGGCGATCCAGGTGGTGCCGCCGCTGACCGTGCATGGCTTTCGTTTCAGTGCCGATATCCAGGGCCATGTGCTGACCTTCGGCACGGCGCTGGTGGCCGACCTCGAGCAACGCCTGGGCGCGCCATTGAGCGTACTGGCCGCGCCCGGCTGCTACCCGCTGGGCCAGGACCGCATGCGCCTGCACACGCTGATCGACACGTTGCAACAGGAATATCAGGGCAACGCCCCGGCACGGGCGGCGTTGCTGCAGGCACTGGTCACCGCGCTGATGGTGTGGATCAGCCGCCAGCAGCACGACCGCGCCCCGCGCACCCGCGGCGAGCGCGACCAACAATTGCTTGGCCGCTATCTGCGCCTGGTCGAAACCCACTACCGCGAGCACCTGGCCGTGGAAACCTATGCGGCACGCCTGGGCATCAGCAGCCTGCAGCTCAATCAGCTGTGCCGCGCCCTGGCCAGCCAGACCGCACTGCAGGTGGCGCACCAGCGCCTGCTGCTCGAAGCCCGGCGCAACCTGTCATACACACGCATGAGCATCGGCCAGCTGTCCGACAGCCTGGGGTTCAGCGACCCCACCTACTTCGCCCGTTTCTTCAAGCGCTTGAGCGGCCAGACGCCCAACGCCTACCGCCGCGCCACGCAAAGTGAATAATCATTGCAGCCACGCAAAGAGCCAACTGCGTCGTTAAATATTATTGACCAAAACCCCCGCCAAACCCTTGTCACCCAAGGCTCCGAGACCTTCAAGCCCCCGAAAAACGGCGCCTCAGCCCCCTGCCACTCGTTTGACATATCGAACGGCTCTGGCAAGCTATCAGTCAGGCCCCGACCGGCATCGCCCCTGAAGCGAGCCGGCAGTGCTCGGGGCTACAGGCTGCACCCATGGCCCCGGCCGTGCGCCTGCACAACAACGACAGGCAAGACCTGTCCCAAGGTGACATATGTCCAACAGCAACATTGGCAACAAGCAACCTTCCCTGCGCAAACCCGTCGTCCTGATGACCATGGGCAGCCAAGAGCGCAAAGGCCATGACTATCAGGTCATGACCCACAAATACATCACCCCGCTGGTCGAGTTCTCCGGTTGCGTCCCGGTGCTGGTCCCCACCTGCTGCGGCAGCGACGACCTCGAGACGTACCTGGACATGGCCGACGGCGTGTACCTGACCGGTGCCGGCAGCAATATCGACCCGGCCCTGTACGGCCAGGAGAACCAGACCCCCGGCAAGGGCCAGGACCAGAACCGCGACCTGTTCGACATCCCGCTGGTCAAGGCGGCGATCAAGCGTGGCCTGCCGATCTTCGGCATCTGCCGTGGCATGCAGGAAATCAACGTGGCCCTGGGCGGCGACATCTACCAGAAGGTCTACGCCGAGCCTGGCTTCAACGACCACCGGGAAAACCCGGAAGATCCGGTCGAAGTGCAATACGCCCAGGTGCATGGGGTGAAGATCAAGCCGGGTAGCTGGCTGCGCGACACCCTGGGCACCGACGAGATCCGCGTCAACTCGCTGCACGGCCAGGGCCTGCGCAAGCTGGGCGCCGGTATCGAGCCGATTGCCCATGCCGAAGACGGCCTGGTCGAGGCGATCCACGCGCCGAGCATTTCGCCCTTCCTGTTCGCGGTGCAGTGGCACCCGGAATGGCAGGCGGCGAAGAACCCTGACTCGATCAAGATGTTCCAGGCCTTCGGCGACGCTTGCCGCGCCCAGGTCCGCAAGTCACAGGTCAAGCGCCATCAGGCAGCCTGATCCAGCAAAGCTTCGTTAGCTTTGATCGCGGGGCGGCGCAAGGTCGCCCCCGTTTCCTACGGTCACCCTCTGCTGGTCCCAGAACACTTCCCGTGGAAGCGGGCGGCGGGCTTGTGCCTGTCTCCGCGATCTTTTTTTCCTTCTCCCCGCCTAGAGATACGATGACCGCCAAGTGGTTGTCGTAAGATCTTCTGCGCCTGTGAGATCGAGCGCCGCCCGCGCGGCGCATCGCTGGCAAGCCAGCTCCCACATCTGTTTCGGGCCAGTCACTCCTGTGGCTTCATCGCTGTCCGCCTTGTTGGTACGACGCGGTAGTGAGGTGGGCACTGCTGGCGCCTCGCCTGACTTGAGGCATGCACCAAGGCGGGCAGCGGTACCCTCACAGGCATAATTGGCCCGAAACAAATGTGGGAGCTGGCTTGCCAGCGATGCGCCGCGCCGGCGGCGCTCGATCTCCCCGCCAACAAACACCTGACGGCGAACACCCCAAATCAAAAAATCTACCCAAGGGGACTAGTCATCGTACAAGTTGTACGATAACTTACCTCTAACGCAGAACAACACCCTTCACCCCAAGCGCCACAGGATGCCTACAACAATGACTCCACAAGAACTGAAATCCATCCTCTCCCACGGCCTGCTGTCTTTCCCGGTCACCGACTTCGACGCCCAGGGCGACTTCAACCCTGCCGGCTACGTCAAGCGTCTGGAATGGCTGGCCCCCTATGGCGCCAGCGCGCTGTTCGCCGCCGGCGGCACCGGTGAGTTCTTCTCCCTGGCCGCCAGCGAGTACAGCCAGGTGATCAAGACCGCAGTCGACACCTGCGCCACCTCGGTACCGATCCTCGCCGGTGTCGGCGGCTCGACCCGCCAGGCCATCGAATACGCCAAGGAAGCCGAGCGCCTGGGCGCCAAGGGCCTGCTGCTGCTGCCGCACTACCTCACCGAAGCCAGCCAGGACGGCGTTGCCGCCCATGTCGAGGCGGTGTGCAAGGCCGTCAACATCGGTGTTGTGGTCTACAACCGCAACGTCTGCCGCCTGAATGCCGACCTGCTGGAAAAGCTCGCCGAGCGCTGCCCGAACCTGATCGGCTACAAAGATGGCCTGGGCGATATCGAGCTGATGGTGTCGATCCGTCGCCGCCTGGGTGATCGTTTCAGCTACCTGGGTGGCCTGCCCACCGCCGAGGTGTATGCTGCCGCGTATAAAGCCCTCGGTGTGCCGGTGTACTCCTCGGCGGTGTTCAACTTCGTGCCCAAGACCGCGATGGACTTCTACCACGCCATCGCCCGTGACGATCACGCCACCGTCGGCAAGCTGATCGACGACTTCTTCCTGCCGTACCTGGACATCCGCAACCGCAAGGCCGGCTACGCCGTGAGCATCGTCAAGGCCGGCGCGCGTATCGCCGGTTACGACGCAGGCCCGGTGCGCACGCCGCTGACCGACCTGACCGCGCAGGAATACGAGATGCTCGCCGCACTGATGGACAAGATGGGGCCACAAACACTGTAAGCCCCGATCGCCGGCAAGCCGGTTCCCACAGGAGCAGGCTTGCCGGCAATGGGCCGCAACGCGGTCCAGCGCCCTGCCCTGGCGCCAAAAGACAATCTGATAGCCCGCACAAAAATAACTAGTGGGAGTAAGCAGCATGCAAGCGACGAAAAAGACGCATGTGCGCTACCTGATTCTGTTGATGCTGTTCCTGGTGACCACCATCAACTACGCCGACCGCGCCACCATCGCCATTGCCGGCTCCAGCCTGCAGAAGGACCTTGGCATCGACGCAGTCACCCTCGGCTACATCTTCTCCGCCTTCGGCTGGGCCTACGTGGCCGGGCAAATCCCCGGCGGCTGGCTGCTCGACCGCTTCGGTTCGAAGAAGGTCTATGCCTTCAGCATCTTCACCTGGTCGCTGTTCACCCTGCTGCAGGGCTTCGTCGGTGGCCTGCCGGTGGCCTGGGCCGTGGTCACGCTGTTCACCCTGCGCTTTCTGGTCGGTTTCGCCGAAGCCCCGTCGTTCCCCGGCAACGCCCGGATCGTCGCGGCCTGGTTCCCCACCCAGGAGCGCGGCACCGCCTCGGCAATCTTCAACTCGGCGCAGTACTTTGCCACTGCCCTGTTCGCCCCGATCATGGGCTGGATCGTCTTCAGCTTCGGCTGGGAGCACGTGTTCGTGGTGATGGGTGTACTGGGCATCGTGTTCAGCGGGGTGTGGATGAAGACGATCTACAACCCGCGCCAGCACCCGCGCATCAGCCCCAGCGAGCTCGACCACATCGAGCAGAACGGCGGCCTGGTGGACATGGACCAGAAACGCGGCAACGACGGCCCGAAATGGGGCTACATCAAGCAGCTGCTGACCAGCCGCATGCTGCTGGGCGTTTACCTGGGCCAGTACTGCATCAACGCCATCACCTACTTCTTCCTCACCTGGTTCCCGGTGTACCTGGTGCAGGAACGCGGCATGACCATCCTCAAGGCCGGTTTCATCGCCTCGTTGCCGGCGATCTGCGGCTTCATCGGTGGTGTGCTCGGCGGTGTGCTGTCGGACTGGCTGCTACGCCGTGGCAACTCGCTGACCTTCTCGCGAAAGCTGCCGATCGTCTGCGGCCTGTTGCTGTCGACCACCATGGTGTTCTGCAACTACGTCGACGCCGAATGGATGGTAGTAGGCTTCATGACCCTGGCCTTCTTCGGCAAAGGCATCGGTGCGCTGGGCTGGGCCGTGGTGGCCGACACCTCGCCCAAGCAGATCGCAGGACTGTCGGGTGGTTTGTTCAACACCTTCGGCAACATCGCTTCGATCACCACACCGATCGTCATCGGCTACATCATCAGTGCCACCGGTTCGTTCAAGTGGGCGCTGGTGTACGTCGGCGCCAACGCCCTGGTGGCGGTGTTCAGCTACCTGGTGATCGTCGGCCCGATCAAGCGCATCGAGCTCAAGGACGACCCAAAGCAAGAACCCGCGCCAACCGCTGAACTGGCAGGTTCGCGCCACTGAGTGAAAGCCCCCGGCGCCCGTGCACGCGGCGCCGGCGGCCGTATGAACGCCTGAGAGAAATAACCAGAAGGGCCTGACCATGCAGTTGATCGAACATTCCGAGTCGCCCCGCTACGTCCGCCTGCACGATGACGACAACGTCGTGGTGGTGGTGAACGACGGCGGCCTGGGCGAAGGCGCCCGTTTCGCCGACGGCCTGACCTTGGTCGAAGGCGTGCCGCAGAGCCACAAGGTGGCCACCGTCGATATCCAACCCGGCGACCCTGTACGCCGCTATGGCCAGGTCATCGGCTATGCCCGCGAACGGCTGCAACAAGGCAGCTGGGTCAAGGAAGATCAGCTGGACATGCCGGCCGCGCCCGAGCTCGACAGCCTGCCGCGCTGCGACGCCGTGCCCGCCGCCCTGCCGCCGCTCGAAGGCTTCACCTTCGAAGGCTACCGCAACGCCGACGGCACCGTCGGCACCCGCAACATCCTCGGCATCACCACCACTGTGCAGTGCGTGACCGGCGTGCTCGATCACGCGGTCAAGCGCATCCGCGCCGAACTGCTGCCCAAGTACCCCAACGTCGATGACGTGGTCGCCCTCACCCACAGCTACGGCTGCGGCGTGGCGATCAACGCCCGCGACGCCTATATCCCGATCCGCACCGTGCGCAACCTGGCGCGCAACCCCAACCTGGGCGGCGAAGCGCTGGTGATCAGCCTGGGCTGCGAAAAACTCCAGGCCGGCCAGGTGATGCACGACGGCGACCCGTCGGTAGACCTCAGCGAGCCATGGCTGTACCGCCTGCAGGATGCCTCGCTGGGCTTCGTCGAGATGATCGAGCAGATCATGCAACTGGCCGAAACCTGTCTGAAAAAACTCGACCAGCGCCGCCGCCAGACCGTACCGGCCAGCGAGCTGATCCTCGGCATGCAGTGCGGCGGCAGCGATGCGTTTTCCGGCATCACCGCCAACCCGGCGCTGGGCTATGCCGCCGACCTCTTGGTGCGCGCCGGGGCCACGGTACTGTTCTCGGAAGTCACCGAAGTGCGTGACGCCATCTACATGCTCACCTCCCGCGCCGAAACGCCAGAGGTGGCCGAAGCGCTGGTGCGCGAGATGGACTGGTACGACCGCTACCTGCAGCAGGGCGCCGCCGACCGCAGCGCCAATACCACGCCAGGCAACAAGAAAGGCGGCTTGTCGAACATCGTCGAGAAGTCCCTCGGCTCGATCGTCAAGTCCGGCAGCGGCGCCATCCAGGGCGTGCTCGGCCCGGGCGAGCGGGTGACGCGCAAGGGCCTGATCTTCTGCGCCACCCCGGCCAGCGATTTCGTCTG
This sequence comes from Pseudomonas sichuanensis, assembly GCF_024749065.1. Lineage (NCBI taxonomy): Bacteria > Pseudomonadati > Pseudomonadota > Gammaproteobacteria > Pseudomonadales > Pseudomonadaceae > Pseudomonas > Pseudomonas sichuanensis. The sequence continues at coordinate 3,247,267 of NZ_CP087185.1, forward strand.
CGGCACCCTGCAACTGGCCGCCGGCATGAACCTGCATGTGTTCACCACCGGGCGCGGCACGCCGTACGGCCTGGCCATGGCGCCGGTGGTCAAGGTGTGCACCCGCACCGAGCTGGCCCAGCGCTGGCCCGACCTGATCGACATCGACGCCGGGCGCATCGCCACCGGCCGCTCGACCATCGAGGAGCTGGGCTGGGAGCTGTTCCGCTATTACCTGGACGTGGCCAGCGGCCGCAAGCAGACCTGGGCCGAGCGGCACGGGCTGCACAACGACATCACCCTGTTCAACCCGGCACCCATTACCTGATGCCAAGGGCTGACTCGATTTCCCAGACTCTCGCGATCCCTGTGGGAGCGGGTTTACCCGCGAAACAGGCGGCACGGTGCATGGCACCGGCTTCGCCGGTGTTCGCGGGTGAACCCGCTCCCACAGAGGCCAAGCGAACCTGCCCAAATAGCATTCTTCCTTCAGCGACTACAGGAGCACCCCATGCCTGAGATCCTCGGCCACAACTTCATCGCAGGCCAGCGCAGCGCCGCCGGCACCCAGCGCCTGCAGAGCCTGGACGCCACCACCGGCGAAGCCCTGCCCTACAGCTTCGCCCAAGCCACTGAAGGCGAAGTCGACCAGGCCGCCCAAGCCGCCGCCGCCGCTTTCGCCGAGTTCCGCCAGTTGCCCCCGGCACGCCGCGCCGAGTTCCTCGACGCCATCGCCGCCGAACTTGACGAGCTGGACGACAGCTTCGTCGCCATCGTCTGCCGTGAAACCGCTCTGCCCGCTGCCCGCATCCAGGGCGAACGTGGCCGTACCAGCGGCCAGATGCGCCTGTTCGCCCAGGTGCTGCGCCGCGGCGACTACCTTGGCGCACGCATCGACCTGGCCCTGCCCGAGCGCCAGCCGCTGCCACGGGTGGACCTGCGCCAGATGCGCATCGGCGTCGGCCCGGTGGCAGTGTTCGGTGCCAGCAACTTCCCGCTGGCGTTCTCCACCGCGGGTGGCGACACCGCCGCCGCCCTGGCCGCCGGCTGCCCGGTGGTGTTCAAGGCCCACAGCGGCCACATGGCCACCGCCGACCTGGTCGGCTGCGCCATCGAGCGCGCCGCCACCCGCACTGGCATGCCCAAGGGCGTGTTCAACATGGTCTTCGGTGGCGGTGTCGGCGAGTGGCTGGTCAAGCACCCGGCGATCCAGGCCGTTGGCTTCACCGGCTCGCTCAAAGGCGGTGATGCCCTGTGCCGCATGGCCGCCGAGCGCCCGCAGCCAATCCCGGTGTTCGCCGAGATGTCCAGCATTAACCCGGTGATCATCCTGCCGGGCGCGCTGGCCAAGCGTGGCGAGGCCATCGCCCGTGAACTGGCTGGTTCCGTGTGCATGGGCGCGGGGCAGTTCTGCACCAACCCGGGCATGGTCATCGGCCTGCAATCGCCGCAGTTCAGCCAACTGCTTGCTGACCTCGGCCAGCACCTTGATGCCCAAGCCGGCCAGACCCTGCTCAACGCGGGCGGCCTGCGCAGCTACGTTGGCGGCCTGGAGCACCTGCACGCCCACGCCGGCATCCAGCACCTGGCCGGTCAGGCCCAGGAGGGCAACCAGGCCCGCGCCCAGCTGTTCAAGGCCGATGCCCGCCTGCTGGTGGAGTCCGACCCGTTGCTGCAGGAAGAAGTGTTCGGCCCGACCACCGTGGCCGTGGAAGTCACCGGCAACGAGCAACTGCGCGCCGCCCTGCTCGGCCTGCGTGGCCAGCTCACCGCCACGCTGATTGGCGAGCCGGAGGACTTCGAAGCCTTCGCCTGGCTGGTGCCGCTGCTGGAGGAGAAAGTCGGCCGCATCCTGGTCAACGGTTACCCGACCGGTGTCGAGGTGTGCGATGCGATGGTCCACGGCGGCCCCTACCCGGCCACCTCCGATGCCCGTGGCACCTCGGTCGGCACCCTGGCCATCGACCGCTTCCTGCGCCCGGTGTGCTACCAGAACTACCCGCAGACGCTGCTGCCGGCAGCACTGCGCGACGGCAACCCGCTGGGGCTGCGCCGCCTGGTCAATGGCCAGTGGAGCGACGCGGCGATCTGATCCGCTGGATGCAATACCTATGAGTCAAATGGGGCCGCTCTGCGGCCCTTCGCGGGTAAACCCGCTCCCACAGGTACTGCGAACGCAAATCCTGTGAGAGCGGGTTTACCCGCGAAGGGCTGCGGAGCAGCCCCATTGGTTTAGGTCTAGCAGCTTTGCCGATCAGGCGATCGCCGCGTCCACCAGCACCTGGGCTTCCTCTACCAGGCGCTTGAGGTGCGCCTCGTCGATGAAGCTTTCGGCGTAGATCTTGTAGATGTCCTCGGTGCCGGACGGCCGCGCGGCGAACCAGCCGTTGGCGGTCATCACTTTCAGGCCGCCGATGGCCTGGTTGTTGCCCGGGGCATGACTGAGGATCTGCTCGATCGGCTCACCGGCCAACTCGGTGGACTTGACCTGCTCCGGCGCCAGCTTGCTCAGCGCCGCCTTCTGCCGCAGGTCGGCCTTGGCCTCGACGCGGGTCGCGTAGGGTTTGCCCAGTTTGGCGGTGAGATCGGCGTAGATCTGGCTCGGGTTACGACCGGTACGGGCGGTCATCTCGGCGGCCAGCAGGGCCGGGATCAGGCCGTCCTTGTCGGTGGCCCAGACCGAGCCGTCCTTGCGCAGGAACGAGGCGCCGGCGCTTTCTTCGCCACCGAAGCCCAAAGAGCCGTCGAACAGGCCCGGCGCAAAGAACTTGAAGCCTACCGGCACTTCGTACAGCTCACGGCCCAGTGCGGCAGTGACGCGGTCGATCAGGCCGCTGGACACCACGGTCTTGCCGACGGCGGCGTCTTTGCGCCACTGCGGGCGGTGGCGGTACAGGTAGTCGATGGCCACGGCCAGGTAGTTGTTCGGTTGCAGCAGGCCGTCGGCGGTAACGATGCCGTGGCGGTCGTGGTCCGGGTCGCAGGCGAAGGCCACGTCGAAACGCTCGCGCAGGCCGATCAGGCCCTGCATGGCGTACGGCGAGGACGGGTCCATGCGGATCTGGCCGTCCCAGTCGACGCACATGAAGCGGAAGGTCGGGTCGACCTCGGTGTTCACCACTTCCAGGTTCAGCTGGTAGCGCTCGGCGATGGCCGACCAGTAGCGCACCCCGGCGCCGCCCAGCGGGTCGACGCCCAGGCGCAGGTTGGCGCCGCGGATCACGTCGAAGTCGATGACGTTTTCCAGGTCAGCGACATAGCTGTTGACGTAGTCATGGCGCTGGGTGGTCGCAGCCTCGAGCGCCTGCTGGTAATCCATGCGCTTGACCCCGGCCAGGTTGGCCGCCAGCAGTTCGTTGGCCTTGGCCTCGATCCACTTGGTCACGTCGCTGTCGGCCGGGCCGCCATTGGGTGGGTTGTACTTGAAACCGCCGCTCTGCGGCGGGTTGTGCGACGGCGTGATGACGATGCCGTCAGCCAGTTGCGCTGTACGGCCACGGTTGTGGCAGAGGATGGCGTGGGACACCGCGGGCGTGGGGGTGTACTCGTCGTCCTTGCTCAACCGCACCTGAACGCCGTTGGCGGCCAGCACTTCCAGCGCGCTGGCAGCGGCCGGGGCGGACAGCGCGTGGGTGTCGGCGCCGATGAACAGCGGGCCGTCGATGCCCTTTTCCTGGCGGTACAGGCAGATGGCCTGGGTGATGGCCAGCACGTGATGCTCGTTGAAGCTCAGCTCGAACGAACTGCCCCGGTGCCCCGAGGTGCCGAAGGCCACGCGCTGGGCCGCCACGGCGGCGTCGGGGCGGCCGGTGTAGTAGGCGGTCAACAGCCGGGGGATATCGACCAGCACGCTGGCCGGAGCCGGCTTGCCTGCCAAAGGACTGAGCGTCATGCGAAACCTCGAAAGCAACGAATGTTGGGGTTGGAACGCGAAGTGTACTGGGAGTTTCAACGCCAGGCGATGGGCGCGTTCAGGCGTATCGCCACCAGCTGGGAAACATCTGCCGCACCCGGGGTTCGGCGAAGCGCTCGTCGATCAGCAGCAGCACGCCACGGTCCTGGTCGCCACGGATCACCCGGCCGGCGGCCTGGATCACCTTGCGTACCCCCGGGTACAGGTAGGCGTAGTCGAAACCGGCACCGAACTGCCGCCCCAGGCGCTGCTTGAACTGCTCGTTGACCGGGTTGACCTGGGGCAGGCCCAGGGTGGCGACGAAGGCGCCGATCAGCCGTGTACCCGGCAGGTCGACGCCCTCGCCGAAGGCACCGCCGAGCACGGCGAAACCGATGCCCTGCCCGTCCGCCACAAACCGCGCCAGGAAGGCCTCGCGCCCGGCCTCGTCCATGCCCGGCGCCTGGCGCCACTGGGGCAGCCCGGGGTGGCGTTCGGCCAATAGCCGAGCGACCTGCTCGAGGTATTCGAAACTGCTGAAGAACGCCAGGTAATTGCCGGGTTGACGTGCATACTGCGCGGCGATCAGCTCGACGATCGGCGCCAGCGAGGCCTGACGCTGCTGATAACGGGTGGACACTTCACTGACGATGCGCACCTCCAACTGCTCGGCCCGAAAGGGTGCGGCCACTTCCAGCCAGGCGGTGTCGGCCGGCATGCCCAGCAGGTCGCTGTAGTAGTGCCGGGGGTTGAGCGTGGCGGAGAACAGCGTGACGCTGCGCGCGGCGCTCATCCGTGGCCCGAGCAGGCGCGCCGGCACCACGTTACGCAGGCACAGGGTGGCCAGGCGCCGGCCGCGTAAGCCATTGCGCTGGCTGATATCGAACAGGAAGTGTTCATCGAACAGCTCGGCGATACGGCTGAACTGCAACGCCTGGTAGAAGAACTCCAGCACCTTGGGCTCCACTTCGGCGGGCGCCTGGTTCATGCGCTCCTGGATCAGCCCGATGCACTGCGCCAGCGCGCGCAGAAACGCCTCGGGCAACTGCTCGCCGGCCTGATACGGCGCCACCTGCGCCTTGTACAGCGCATTCCACTGGCGGTTCAGCCGGTCCAGCGCACTGCCAAGGCCCATCGGCTTGGCCTGGCGCAGCGCCTGCAACTGGCCTTGGTCGAGGCTGGCGCTGTACATCTGCCGGCCGCGCTCGACCAGGTTGTGCGCCTCGTCCACCAGCACGGCCGTGCGCCACTGGTTGGCCTGGGCCAGGCCGAACAACAGGGCATGGGCGTCGAAGTAGTAGTTGTAGTCGGCCACCAGCAGGTCGACCCAGCGCGCCATTTCCTGGCCGAGGTAATACGGGCATACCTGGTGTGCCAAGGCCACCTCGCGCAGGGCCGCACGGTCGAGCAACGGCACTGCCGCTGCCGCCTCACGCGCCGTCGGCAAGCGGTCGTAGAACCCCTTGGCCAACGGGCAGGACTCACCATGGCAAGCGTTCTCGGGGTACTCGCACGCCTTGTCGCGGGCAATCAGCTCCAGGGTGCGCAGGGCCGGCTGGGTGCCGTCACGGGTGAGCTGGCGCAAGGCATCCAGGGCCAGCGCACGGCCCGGGGTCTTGGCGGTGAGGAAATACAGCTTGTCCAACTGCTGGGGCACCACGGCCTTGAGCAGCGGGAACAGGGTGCCGAGGGTCTTGCCGATGCCGGTGCTGGCCTGGGCCATCAGGCAGCGGCCAGTGCTCACCGCCTTGTACAGGGTTTCGGCCAACTGGCGCTGGCCATGGCGCAGCGCTGGATAGGGGAACGCCAATGCCTGCAAGCCTCGGTCGCGCTCGGCCAGGCGCTGCTCCTGGGCCCTTGCCCAGGCGAGAAAGCGCTGGCACTGGGTATGGAAGAACTGCTGCAGATCGGCGGCGCTGTGGCGCTCGCTGATAACCGTCTGGCTGTCGCTGTCGATATCCAGATACACCAGCGCCACCTCGATGTCTGTCAGTTGCCGCGCCTGGCACAGCAACCAGCCATACACCTTGGCCTGAGCCCAGTGCAGCTGGCGGTGGTTGTCGGGCTGGCGGGCCAGGTCGCCACGGTGGGTCTTGATCTCCTCCAGGCGGTTGCCCTCCGGGTCATAGCCATCGGCACGGCCGCGCACACGCAGGCCCTGGTATTCGCCCTCCAGCGCCACTTCGGCCTCGTAGCCGGCAGCACGCCGCGCCACCACCCGGCGATGGCCGGCGATGCCCTCCTGGGCGGTCGGGGACGGGGTGAAGCGCAGGTCGAGGTCGCCCACCTTGGCGCTGAACTCGCACAGGGCGCGTACCGCTACCGTATAGCTCATGGCGCCGACTGCCAGCGCACATGGCAGACCACCACCGGCAGCCCGTGCTCTTTGCAGAACGCCAGCCAGCGCAGTTGGTTGTCCTGCAGGCGGTCACCCGGCCCCTTGACCTCGACCATGCGATAGCGCCCCTCGTCGGGCCAGAACTGGATCAGGTCGGGCATGCCGGCGCGGTTGTTGCGGATATCCTGCAACAGGCGCACAAAGCACGCTTTCAAGTGCGCGGCGGGCAGGCACGCCAGGGCCTGTTCGAGCAGCGGTTCATCGAGCATCTGCCAGAACACGAAGGGTGACTGCAGGCCCTGCTTGGCGCTGAAGCAGGCGCGGATCGCCTGCCCATGGCTGCCATCGTCGAGCCGCCCCAGGCACTGTTCGAACAGCGCTGCGCGGCGCTGCTGGAAGTCGCCATCGTGCAGGTCTTGCGGCCCGCTCTGGAACGGGTGGAAGAACGCCCCTGGCAACGGGGCGAAGATGGCGTCCCAGCAGAGCAAGCCGAACAGGCTGTTGAACAGGGTGTTCTCGACGTAGTGGGCCACGCCGCCGTCCTGCTCCAGGTGCCGGCGTACCGCCTCCTCCACCCCGAAAACCGCAAGCTCGGCCGGCAGCTCCAACTCGATCACCTGCACCGCATCGCTGCGCCGACGGGGTTGCGCCGGCCCGCCAAGCTTGCGCGCCAGGCGCGGCAGCATGCGCTCCAGGGCCTGACGCTCGAGCGGGTTGGCCGGCGCCGCCGCCATGTCGGCCGCCAGCGCGTGCGCCTGGGGCCACTGCTCACTGCGCTCGAACACCCGCACCTGGCGGATACGTGCCTCGGGATGGATGCAATCGCCATACACCTGCAGTGCCAGGTCCCATTCGCCCAAACGCTCGCAGTGCTGCCCGAGATTGAACAGCAGCCGCGCACGCCGCCGGGCGAGCCAGGGGTTGTCGCTGCCCAGCCCGTCGAGCGTCGCCAGCAGCATGGCGGGCGCCTCACCCTGCTCCAGGCGTTCGGCGCACTGGTGCAGGGTCATGGCCAGCTCGACCTCGCTGCGCTGACGCAGGGCCCGTGAATCTTCTGCGAAGGCCACCTGCTCGTAGCGCAACAGCCCGAGGTCGGCGAGGACGAACTCCGACCAGTCCTGGTAGAGGTTGCCGAAAAACAGCAGGCGCAGGCGGTCACACAGCGGCTGCAAGCGCCAGTGGATGATCTGTGTGGGGCAATCGGGGTACCACGCGGCGAGCGAACGCGGCGCCAGTTGCAGCGCCTGCAACTGCGCCAGCAGTTCGGCCTTGCCCGCCTTGGGCCGGCTGAGCTGCCCGGCAAAACAGTGCAGCGCCTCGTCCTTGCGCAGCAGCGGCCACAGCTGCTCCAGCGTCAGCGGCGCCTCGGCATCGACCCAGCCCAGGCCCAGCAAGGGAGCCAGGGCGCTGTCGGTATCGCCGATCTCGTCGTAATTGAGTTTGTCGCTGCGAAACAGCTCGCCCTTGCGCATGACCATGCGCACCAACAGGGCCTGGGCAGGCGCCGGCAAGCCGGCGAAAGCGCGGATGAACCCGTGCTCGTGGGCATCGAGCAGGTCGGCGTAACGCTGTTCGACCCAGTTCAGCACCTGGCGGAAGTTGTGCAGGTAGTAGAACGGGTCATCGACGGAATGGGCAATCACGGTGCGGGATCGGGCGCGGGAAATGGACACTGGTTATACATACAGACCCCAAGGCTAAGCAAGTGCCGTGGGTCGCGCGCTTGGTAACCCGCCGTACGCCGGATGCGGTAACAAACCTTAAACAAGACTGTGACATTTTTTTTCAGCCTGCTTACCAGGTACCTCGGCATGGGTAACGGCCTGCCCGGATTCGGTCATGGAGCTGCGAGATGAAGGTTACGGTTTTCGGTACGGGTTATGTGGGCCTCGTCCAGGCGGCATGCCTGGCTCAGGTGGGGCATTCAGTGCTGTGCATGGACGTTGACGCCGAGCGGATCGCCACCTTGAGCCAGGGCCATTGCCCGCTCTACGAGCCGGGCCTTGCGTCACTGTTGAAACGGAACCTGGCCTGTGGCCGCCTGAGTTTCACCACCGACGCCGCCAGGGCGACCCATTTCGCCCCGTTGCTGTTCATCGCGGTCGGCACCCCGCCCCAGGCCGACGGCAGCGCCGACCTCAAGCACGTGTTCGCGGTGGTCGACAATATTCTTGAACATGCCGATCACCCCAAGATCATCGTCAACAAGTCCACCGCGCCGGTCGGCACGGTGGACCGCATCAAGGCGCGCATCCGCCAGGCGGTCGCCAATGCCGAGCACTATCGGGTGATCAGCAACCCGGAATTTCTCAAGGAAGGTTCGGCGGTCGACGATTGCATGCGCCCGGAGCGCATCATCATCGGTGGCGCCGGGCCGTCCGAGCTTGAGCTGCTGCGCGAACTGTACCTGCCGTTCAGCCGCAACCGGGAAAAGCTCATGGTCATGGATGCGCGCAGCGCCGAGCTGACCAAGTACGCCGCCAACTGCATGCTGGCGACGAAGATCTCCTTCATCAATGAAATGGCCAACCTGGCCGAGCACCTGGGCGCGGATATCGAGATGGTCCGCCGCGGCATCGGCTCGGACCCGCGCATCGGCTACGACTTCATCTACCCCGGCTGCGGTTTTGGCGGCTCGTGCTTCCCCAAAGACCTGCAGGCCCTGAGCAAATGCGCCGAAGCCGAAGGCTTCGAACCGCAACTGCTGCGCGCGGTCGAGTCGGTGAACGCGCGCCAGAAGAACCGGCTGTACGCCAAGATCGCCCGGCACTACCCCGATGGCCTGCGCGGCAAGGTCTTCGCGCTGTGGGGGCTGTCGTTCAAACCCAATACCAATGACATTCGCGAGGCCTCCAGCCGGGTCCTGCTCGAAGCTCTGTGGGCTGCCGGCGCCCGGGTGCAGGCCCACGACCCGCAGGCCATGGAGGAGATCCAGCGGCATTACGGCGCGCGTGCCGACCTGCAGCTGGTGCCGTGCAAGGACGATGCGCTGCAGGGTGCCGATGCGCTGGTGATCGTCACCGAGTGGCAGGACTACCGGGTGCTGAACCTGGACCAGGTGCCGCAGCTTTTGGCCGACCGGGTGGTGTTCGATGGGCGCAACCTGTTCGAGCCCGAGCACATGGCCGCCGCCGGCCTGACTTACTACGGCATCGGCCGTGGCCAGATGCCGCAGCCATGCCCGTACTGATCACCGGCGTCGCCGGCTTCATCGGCTTTCACCTCGCCCAGCGCCTGTGCCAGGAAGGCCTGGAGGTGGTCGGCATCGACAACCTCAACAGCTATTACAGCGTCGAGCTCAAGCAGGCGCGCCTGCAACAGCTGGCCCGCTGGCCGAACTTCCGCTTCCAGCGGCTGGACATCGCCGAGCCGGACGCCCTGCTCCAGCTGTTCGCCAGGCAGCCCTTCAGTGAGGTCATCCACCTGGCGGCCCAGGCCGGGGTGCGCTATTCGCTGGACAACCCAGGGGCCTATGGCCAGGCGAACCTGATCGGTTTTCTCAACGTCCTCGAAGCCTGCCGCCGACACCCCACCAGTCACCTGATCTATGCCTCCAGCAGTTCGGTGTATGGCGCCAACGCCAAGCTGCCGTTCAGCGTCGACGACCCGGTGGAACAACCGGTCTCGCTGTATGCCGCGAGCAAGCGCGCCAATGAGCTCATGGCGCACACCTACGCGCACCTGTGCCGTATCCCCGCCACCGGCCTGCGCTTCTTCACCGTCTACGGCCCCTGGGGCCGCCCGGACATGGCGCTGTTCAAGTTCACCCAGGCCATGCTCGAAGGCCGGCCCATAGAGGTCTACAACCACGGCCGGATGGCACGGGACTTCACCTACATCGACGACATCGTCGAAAGCATCCAGCGCCTGCGCGGCAAACCACCACAGCCGGCCGCAGGCCAACCGCCCTGCCAGCTGTTCAACATCGGCCGCGGCCAGCCGGTCAGGCTGCTGCAATTCGTCGAGTGCCTGGAACAGGCCCTGGGCATCCCGGCAACGCGTGATTACCTGCCCTTCCAGGACGGCGACGTGCTGGAGACCTGGGCGGACATCAGCTCACTGGCGCACTGGATCGACTACACCCCCAGGGTCTCGCTGGAACACGGCGTCGGCCAATTCGTCAGTTGGTACCGGGACTTCTACCGGATCTGAACCCCGCATTCACAACAAGAACACAGGTAGGCCCGATGACTGAACAGATCGACCTTTCGCTACTGATTCCGGCAAAGAACGAAGCTGAAAACCTGCCGGCGTTGCTGGCGGAAATCCGCAACGCGCTGCAAGGCGAGCGCTACGAGGTGCTGGTGGTGGATGACGGCAGCAGCGACCCGACCCTGGTCGTGCTGCAACAGCTGCGTACCCAGGGCTTTGAACAACTGCGCATCCTCCACCATGAACGCTCCCTGGGCCAGAGCACTTCGCTCTGGCACGCCGCCCAGGCGGCCCGTGGTCGCTGGCTGGCGACCCTGGATGGCGACGGCCAGAACGACCCGGCGGATATCCCTGGGATGCTCGCGCTGGTGCGTGCCAGCGAAGACCTGGCCGGTGGCATCAAGCTGGTGGCCGGGCACCGGGTCAACCGCCGCGACACCGCCAGCAAACGCTGGGCTTCGCGCTTCGCCAACGGCCTGCGCAGCCGCCTGCTCAAGGATGCCACCCCGGACACCGGTTGCGGGCTGAAGCTGGTCGAGCGCGCGGCGTTTCTGCGTCTGCCCTACTTCGACCATATGCACCGCTTCATCCCGGCGCTGATCCTGCGCCACAACGGCCGCATGCTGGTGCACCCGGTGAACCACCGGCCACGTCACGCCGGCACCTCCAAGTACGGCAACCTGGACCGCGCCCTGGTCGGCATTCTCGACCTGTTCGGGGTCTGGTGGCTGATCCGTCGCACCCGCCTGGGCACCCACCCGCAGGAGCTCGAAGGATGACCCGCGAAACCCTCTGGCTGATCCTCGGCTTCACCGGCCAGGCCGTGTTCACCGGCCGCTTCGTGCTGCAGTGGCTGTACAGCGAGTACAAACGCCGCAGCGTGATCCCGGTGGGCTTCTGGTACCTGAGCATGCTCGGCAGCGCCTTGCTGCTGATCTATGCCATCTACCGCCAGGACCCGGTGTTCATCATCGGCCAGGCCTTCGGTTTTCTGGTCTACCTGCGCAACCTGCAGTTGATCGCCCGGCTCAAAGAGCAGAAGGAATAGCCCTTGCCCAGGTTCACAACCCCAAGCGCCCAATGCCTGGCGCTGGTCGCCCTGGCGTTGCTGCTGGTCGGTGCCGGCATCGGCTGGCGCCAGCCGATGAACGTCGACGAAGAACGCTTCCTCGGTGTCGCCCTGGAGATGCTGCAGAGCGGCAACTGGTTCATCCCGCACCGTGCCGGTGAAATCTACGGCGACAAACCACCCTTGTTCATGTGGGCCGTGGCCTTGTTCAGCGCCTTGACCGGCTTGCCCAAGGTCGCCCTGTACCTCCCCGGCCTGCTCTCGGCAGCCACCACCACTGCGGTGCTGTACGACCTGGGCCGGCGCCTGTGGAACAAGCGCATCGGTTGCATCGCCGCCTTGCTGTTCCTGGCGACCTACCAGAGCTACAGCATCCTGCGCACCGGGCAGATCGACAGTTTCCTCGCATTGTGGGTCGCGCTGGGTTTCTACGGTTTGCTTCGCCACCTGCTGCTGGGCCCGGCCTGGGGCTGGTTCTATGCCGGCTGCGCGGCCATGGGCCTGGGCATCATCAGCAAAGGTGTGGGCTTTGTCCCGGCGCTGATGCTGATGCCCTATGCCTGGGCCGTGCACCGGCGCTGGCGGGGCGTGGTGGCCATGCCTGGCCAGGGCTGGCGCTGGAGCCTGGGGCTGCTGTGGCTGCTGGCCGGTTGCGCGGTGTGGCTGCTGCCACTGCTGCTGACCATCGCCCATGGCGGCGGCGCGGCAGAGCTGGCTTACCTGAAAGAGATCCTGCTGCGCCAGACCGCCAACCGCTATGCCAATGCCTGGGACCACCGCGAGCCGTTCTGGTACTTCTTCGCCAAGGTCATCCCCAAGTACTGGCTGCCGCTGGTGCTGGCCCTGCCCTGGCTGGTACCGGCCTGGCGCCGGCAACTGCTCAAGCATGACGGGCGCTTGCTGGTGCTGCTCGGCTGGGTGGCACTGGTGCTGTTGTTCTTCAGCCTCAGCAGCGGCAAGCGCAAGCTCTACATCTTCCCGGCGCTGCCCGGCCTGGTGCTGGCCATCGCGCCATTGCTGCCCTGGTTGCTCAAGCGCTGGTTCCAGCGCCGGCCGGGCTGGCGCAAGGTGTTTACTCTGGTTGCCGTGGTGTGGTTCTGCCTGTGGTTCGTGCGCGGCCTGGTCGAGCCGATCAAGGAGGGCCGCAACCCCCACGAAACCCTGATGGTCGATGCCGCCCGTGCCACCGGCGGCGCCGAACTGGTGCTGGTCAACTGGCGCGAAGGGCACTGGCTGTTCGCCCGCCAGCCGATCGTGCACTTCGGTTTCGGCAGCCACTCCTCCGCGGACACGGCCGTCTATTGGTTGCGCCAGCACCCCGCCGCGTTCGCCCTGCTGCCGGCGACCGAGCTGGGCCGCTGTTTCAGCGCCGACAAGGCGCGCAAGCTGGGTGATACCTCGCGCGCCGAGTGGTATGTGGTGGGGGCCGATGCCGATACCGGCCAATGCCAGCCGGCCCCCCCCAAACAGGTCTACCAATTTGCCTGGGGCGCCATGCCCCTAGACCGGCCCACAACAGGGTTAGAAATCCACCGTGGCGGATAGCTGCAGGGTGCGCGGATAACCGGGCGAGATCGCGCCATAGGACGCGACGCCAGACCAGTATTCACGGTCGAACACGTTCTGTACCGTCGCCCGGAACGTCGTCGGGCGCCCGTCGATATGGGTGGTGTAGCGGCCACCGACATCGAAGCGGGTCCAGGCGTCGAGCTCCTGGGTGTTGGCCTGGTTGATGTACTGGCTGGCGGTGTAGATGGTGCCACCGGTCAGGGTGAAGCCTGCCAGCCACGGTGTATCCCACTCGCCCCACAGGTTGGCCTGCAGTTCAGGCACGCCCACCGGCTTGTTGCCTTTGTTGGCGGCAGTGGCCGAGTCGGTCAGCTTGCCGTCCATCGCGGTCACGCCGCCCATCAGGCGCACGCCCGGGCTGACTTCGCCGAACATGCTCAGCTCGACGCCACGGTTACGCTGCTCTGCCTGTACCGAGAACTGGTTGCCGGCACCCAGCTCGCCGCTGGGCTTCTCGATCTGGAACAGCGCCAAGGTGGTCATGAAGCTGTCGCGTTCGAACTTCACGCCCAGCTCATGCTGCTTGCTGGTGTAGGGCGCGAAGGCTTCACCGGCGTTGGCGGCCGTGGCCGGCGCGATGTCACCCTTGCTCAGCCCCTCGACGTAGTTGTAGTAGAGCGAGACGTTGTCCCACGGCTTGACCACCACCCCGACCACCGGCGTGGTGGCGCTGTCGTCGTAGCGCGACGACACCGCGCCGGCCGCGTTGTAATTGCGTGATTCGATGTCCTGCCGACGCACGCCCAGGGTCAGCTGCAGCCGGTCATCGAGTACGGCCAGGGTGTCGGTCACGGCCAGGCCGCTCAGTTCGGACTCGGAGATGCGCAAGACCTTCGGTGCATTGATGTGCTGCTTGGGCACATCGACCGGGTGGTAGATGTTCGACAGGATCGCCGTGCCGTTGTTGATGCCGCGGGACATCTCGTCCTGATAACGGGTGGCCATGACCGTCACGGTGTGGTTGACCGGGCCCGTTTCAAACAGGCTGCGCAGGCCCACATCAGCGGTGGAGCGGTCGACGTTGAACTTGTAGTAACCGGGGATATTGCTGGTATCGCCGGCCGCATTGAGGATTCTCGGCACCTGGTCGGACATGCGTTTTACATCGGCCTTGCCGCCGCCGGCATGGGCAAACGCGGTCAAGGAATCATTCAGGTCATACTCGCCGCCGAGCAATGCGGATTGCTCACGGGTGTTGGACCAGCCCCAGTCCTGGGGCAGGTTGGTACGGCCATTGGCGGCCGACGGTACGTCGATGCCCGGTGCCACGGTGAAGGGCCGCGAGGCGGCATCCCATTTTTCTTTCTGGCTGATGAAATCGAGGTTCAGGCGCAGGCGCTCGCCTTTGTAGTCCAGGGCAATGGCGCCGATATCCAGGGCGCGCTGCTGGTTGTCGATGGCGGTGTCGCCTTGGGCAAGGCTGCCGTTGAAACGCACGCCCCACTGTTTGTCCTCGCCGAAGCGGCGGCTGATGTCGAGGTGGCCACCGGCCTGGCTGTCCGAGCTGTAGCTGGCGGTGACGCGCGTCAGGTCCTCGGCCAGGGCGCGCTTGGGCACGATGTTGATCACGCCGCCGACACCGCTGTTGGGCGAGATGCCATACATCAGGGCGCCGGGCCCCTTGAGCACCTCGACGCGCTCGGCGTACTCGGTGAATACCCGGTAGTTGGGCGCAACGCCGTAGACACCATCAAAGGCCAGCTCACCCAGGTTGCCCTCGCCCACCGGAAAGCCACGGATGAAGAACGAGTCGACAATGCCGCCGGTCTGCCCGGTGGAGCGCACCGACGGGTCGCGCTCCAGCGCATCGGCCACGGTCACCGTCTGCAGGTCGGCCAGGGTCTTGGCGGTGTAGCTGGTAACGCTGAAGGGGGTGTCCATCACGTCCTTGTTGCCCAGCATCCCCAGCCGCCCGCCGCGGGCCACCTGGCCGCCGGCAAAGGCCTCCGGCAAGCTGTCGTGGCGCAGGCTGTCGGCTTCGATGTTGGTGGCGGCGAGCGTCAGGCCATCGCCTTGCTGCGCCAGCTTGACCAGGGTGTAGTTGCCGTTGCCCAGGGCCACCAGCTCAAGGCCGCTGCCGGCCAGCAAGCGGGCGGCACCGTCCTGTAGCGAGTAGCTGCCGTTGAGGCCTGCGCTGTGCAAGCCATCGGTCAGCGCCGGCTCGAACGACAAGGCGATCTGCGAGGCCACGGCAAAGCTGGACAGCACGCGGCCCAGCGGGCCGGGGCTGATGGCGTAGGCCTGGGTGGCCACGACGCTTTCAGGTTCCGCGAGTGCCACCTGGGTGCCTGCGACGCCGGCCACCAGGGCCAGGCTTATCAGGGCGTTACGGACTGCGGTGGCGAGCGCACGCTCGCCGTGGGGACGGCTTGCAACAGGCATGACAGGAGGGTCCTTGTGACCGGATAAGGAGAGGGTTCACTCCTGTTGCCAATCGAGATGGGGAAAAGTATCAGCTTGGGTTGAATAAATTTTGCGGGGTGGTTTTGAAGCACATTCCTTTGTGTGTTGGAGGCCCCTGGGCATGACCGGAGGTTTGCAGCGCCTATAAGATCGAGCGCCGCCCGCGCGGCGCATCGCTGGCAAGCCAGCTCCCACATCTGTTTCGGGCCAATTACTCCTGTGAAGGTACCGCTGCACGCCTTGGTGCATGTCTCAAGTCGGGTGAGGCGCCAGTAGTGCCCACCTCAATAGCGAGTCGTACAAACAAGGCGGACAGCGATGAAATCACAGGAGTGACTGGCCCGAAACAAATGTGGGAGCTGGCTTGCCAGCGATGCGCCGCGCGGGCGGCGCTCGATCTCCTAGGCGCAGAACATCTCAAGGCGAACACCTTGCAACCCCACCGCCCTACCGCGCAGAAACCAACGTCCAATACCCACCCATGCGCTCCTCGACCGCCAGCCCATAAGTCGCCTGCAACATCCCCAACGTGCGGCGCCTGTCGCTGATAGGAAACGCCCCCGACACCCGCAAGCCTGCGCTCTGCCGGTCACAGCGAATGAACCCACGCTCGTAGCGCGCCAACTCACCCAGCAGCTCGTCCAAGCGCATGTTGTCCGCCAGCAGCATGCCTTGGGTCCAGAGCGTGCCGGCGCTGTCCAGCGCCTGGTTAGGGCCGACGCCCTGGCCATCGAAATCGGCCTGCTCGCCAGCCGCCACGACCCGGCCCTGCGCCTGCCCGGCGCTGGCGGGCTGCACCCGCACAGCCCCTTCAAGCACCGCAAGATAAGTGCGCCCTTGCCGTTCACGCACGCTGAACCGTGTGCCCAGAGCCTGCATCACCCCTTCCCCGGTCCCTACCCGCAGTGGGCGCGCCGGGACGACGATATCCGGCGCGGTCTGCACCAGGATCTCGCCGCGGTACAGACGGATGAAACGCTCGTTGGCACCGAAGCGCACGTCAATCGCAGTGTCGGTGTTGAGGATCAGCTGGGTACCGTCGGCAAGCGTGACATCGCGGCGCTGGCCAACCGCCGAGCGATAGTCCGCTGCCCACCCTTGCCCGTACATCTGCCAACCTGCCCAGCTTGCGGGAGCCAGGGCCAGCAGGACTGCCAGGCGGGTGATCGCCTGGCGCCGGCCCGGATCACTGGGGCGATCCAGCGCCGACAGCGACAGTGCCGGCGGCAAGCCCCCCAGCTTGCCCATCAGCAGTTCGGCACGCGCCCAGGCCTGGGCACGCTCGGCGCTGCTGTTGCGCCAGACCGCCCATTGGGCCTGCTGCCCTGGCGTGACCTCGCTGTCGCTCAAGCACATCAGCCACTCGGCGGCCTCCGCCAGTGCTTCGGGGTCAAGCTCGATGTGGGGGTGATCGACGCTCACTCAGTCAACCAGCTTCAGGCACTGGAGAAACGCCTGCTTCATGTAGCGCTTGACGGTGATCAGCGAAACGCCGAGCTGCTCGGCGATGTCCTCGTACTTCATCCCGGCCAGCTGCGACAGCAGGAACGCCCGCCTGACCAGTGCCGGCAAGCTGTCGAGCATCGCATCGATTTCATGCAGGGTTTCGAGGATCAGCAGGCGCGTTTCCGGCGACGGCGCCTCGGGGGCTGGCAGCTGCTCCAGCGCCGCCAGGTAGGCACGTTCAAGCGACTTGCGCTTGCACCAGTTGGCGAGGATGCCACCGGCGACGCAATTCAGATAGGCACGGGGCTCGTTGAACACCGTGACCTTCGACGCGAGGATGCGCGCGAAGGTGTCATGCGCCAGATCAGCCGCATCCATCGCATTGCCCAGGCGCCGCCGCAAGCGGTTGTACAACCACCCGTGATGGTCGCTGTAGAGCGCTTCGACAGCAGACAGTCGAGGGGTTTGCACGGGCTGGGCTTCGCTCATGGGGCGATTCTTTTTGTGTAACTGAGAATTGTTAGCAATGCTAAGTTACACCCCGACCGCAAAGCAAGGCCCCTAAACAAAAGGCGCCAGGTTGATTGCAACCGGGCGCCTTGGGCTGATAGCTACCGACGCAGCAGCGGTCAGAACCTGAAGTTGGCCGTCAGCTCCGCCGAGCGCCCCGGTGCGACCGTGGCGAACAGACCGACGTGCGAGGCATCGTAGATGGTCTCGTCGGTCAGGTTGAGCACGTTCAACTGCAGGTCGAGGTTCTTGTTGACCTTGTAGGCCACCATCGCGTCGTAGCGCCAGTAGTCGTCGATGCTGACGGTGTTGGCATCGTTCATGTAACGCTGGTCCATGTAGTTGGCCCCCGCGCCCACGGTCCAGCGGTCGGTCAGGTCATAGGACGACCACAGGCTGAAGCTGTTCGGCGCAATGAACTTGGAGCGGTTGCCGTCGTTGCTGCCATCGCCGCCCGACTTCACCACTTCGGCATCCAGGTAGGTGTAGCCGCCCCAGACCGCCCAGGCGTCGGTGATGCGGCCGGTGACGCCGAACTCGATGCCGGTCACGCGCTGGTCGCCGTCCAGGGCCACCAGGCCGGTGATCGGGTCGGTCACCCGCGCATTGGTTTTCTCGGTGCGGAACACCGCGGCGGTCAGCGACAGCTGTTCGTTGAACACATCCCACTTGGTCCCCAGCTCGACGCTGCGTGACTTTTCCGGGTCGAGGTTGGCCTTGTTGCCATTGAGGTTGCCTGCCCCGGCACCGTCGGCGCCGCCGGACTGGGTGTTCTCGCCCGAGGGGTTGGACGAGGTGCCGTAGGACAGGTAGATGCTGCCGTTGGGCATTGGCTTGAACACCACGCCCACCTGGTAGTTCCACAGCTCGCTCGACGACGAGGCGCCGCCCTCGACCCGGTTCTTGACGTCGTAGTCGTCGTAGCGCAGCCCCAGGTTCAGGTCCCACTGTTCATGCAGCGCCAGGGTGTCGAAGGCGTACAGCGACTTGACCTCGGTCTGGTACTTGCTGGTGACCTCCCCGGTCCCCGGCAGCAAGGTCCAGCCACCGTCGTGCGGGTTGGGGTTGTACAGGTTACCCGGGCGACCGTTGTTGCCAGCGTGCTTGTCCTTGTCGGTGATGGTCTCGCGACTGACTTCCAGGCCGGCGGAATAGCTGTGCTTGATGCCACCGGTGTGGAAGGTGCCGAACAGATCGGTCTGGTTGAGCACCGAGGTGTTGACCACGTTGCGTGGCCGGAAACCCCGGCCTACCAGGCCGTTCTGCTCCTGCGCGACGTTGGCGAACACCGGGCGGCTCATCACGTAGTTCTGCATGCTGCGCCCGCCGCGCAGGGTGTTGCGCACGGTCAGCTGCGGGGTGAACTCATGTTCGATCAGCAGCGTGGCCAGGTCGGCGGAAGTCTTGCGAAAATCTCGGTCAACCAGCCCGTAGAAGTTGTCCCGGTCGACATCCGCAGGCTTGTTGGTGATCAACGAGATCGGATGGCCCTGATCGGGAATGTCATCGGTTTCCAGGTGGTAGTAGCTGGCCGTCACCCGCGTCGGGCCCTGCAGGCCCCAGGTAATGGTCGGGGCGATGCCCCAGCGCTTGACCTCGACGTCATCGCGGCCGGGGGTATCGGCTTCGTGCTTCATGGCGTTCAGGCGAAACGCCAGGTCCTGCTCGGGCAGGTACTGGTTGATGTCCAGGGTATTGCGCCAGAGTTGGTCGGTACCCATGGTGACGCTGCCGGCGATGAAGTCCTCGGCCTTGGCAGCCTTGCTCACGAGGTTGATCGAGCCGCCCGTGGAGCCCCGGCCGTTGTAGGCCGAACCCGGCCCCTTGACGATCTCGACCGACTCCACGTTGAACGCCTCGTGGGACATGCGGCCAAGGTCGCGCAGGCCGTCGATCTGGATATCGGTACTGGCTTCGAAGCCGCGGATGAACGGCCGGTCGCCCAGTGGCGTGCCGCCCTCGCCTGCGCCCAGGGTAATGCCTGGGGTGGTACGCAATACATCGGTAAGCGAGGTGGCGCCGCGCTCTTTGATCAAGGCTTCGTTGATGATGGTGATCGACTTGGGCACTTCGCGCAGCGGAGCGGTGAACTTCGGCGAAGACATTTCATCCACTTTGAACGTCTCGGCCTGATGAACACCTTTTACATCGGTCGCCTCCAGTTCAAGGATCGAGCCCGGCTTGGTTTTGCCGGCATCGGCGGTTTGCGCCAGGCTCGCGGTCGAACAGGATGCCAGGGCCAGGCCGAGGGCCGTGTAAAGATGTGGGGATTCCGCGCGGCGGGTTGTTGGAGTGCTTGCCATTTGATTGCCATCACCTATGAAATGATGCGCAATCCTATTTGCGATAATTTATTGAACAAAGTGCATTTACAAAATTTACGCCAAGTAACTTTATATTTCACATATTAAGTTACATAAGTTTAGCCACATACATTTAGTTACACTTGGCGCCGCATATCAGTGCATTAGCGACAAGGCTCTCATTGCCTTGCAACCCGCTTGGAAGATCTTGATGATCCAGAAGGACAGGGGCACTTCCGGGACTTTGTTGAGCCAACTTGAGCTCGTTGCGTTCATCGCGGCTCCCTCCTCGGATCCGGTTGTGGTTTCAGGGAGGGACCTTACGGATGAAAACTTAGGTGGGCCTGAGCAGCGACGCTGGTTGTCGATAGCGGGCTCTGACACACTGCCTCGCTCACCCAACACTCTCGCGAGGCCGCCTGGTGTCGTCACGCCCATCCCCCTCCGAGCGCATGCCCGCGCTGGTAGAAGCCAGGCAGCTGGGGCGAACCAATGCCAGCGGGCAGGCGCCCTTGCTTGCACCTGCCGACTTCAGCCTGTGCGCCGGTGACCGCGTGGCGATCAGCGGCCAATCCGGCGCGGGCAAAAGCGTATTCCTGCGCTTGCTGGCGCTGCTCGACTCGCCCAGCAGCGGCGAGATCATCTGGATGGGCAGCCCCGTCACGGCCCAGGCGATCACCCGCTACCGTTCATGCGTGTGCTACCTCGCCCAACGCCCTGCCTTGGTGGACGGCAGCGTCAGGGACAATCTGCAGTTGCCTTTCACCTTGAAAGCCCTGCGCCCGCGCACCTTCGACATTGACGCGGCGAATCAGCTGCTGGGCCTGGCTGGCAAGCCGAAAGCTTTCGTCGACAAAGCGGCCAGCGACCTGTCGGGCGGAGAAGCGCAGATCGTTGCCTTGATCCGCGTGCTGCTCCTGCAGCCGCAAGTCATCCTGTTCGATGAACCCACGTCAGCCCTCGATCCGCAGTCGGCGGCGGCCGTGGAAACCTTGGTGATGAACTGGTTCAATGCCGCGAACCAGCAGCGTGCCTACGTCTGGGTCTCGCATGATCACGCGCAGGCGCAAAGAATGAGTAGCCGCCAGCTGACCCTGCAGCACGGCACCCTGCTTGCCGAGTACCGCACATGAACTACCAGAGCCTGTCCTATGCCGATCTGGCGATCGCCTCGACGCTGATACTGATCAACGGCGTGCTGTCGCTGTTGTTGAAGCTACAGCTGGAGCGCCAGTTGCTTCTGGCTGCCGTGCGCACCGTGGTCCAGCTCCTGGCCATTGGCTACGTGCTGGGTTGGGTATTTCACTTTGCCCAGTGGTATGTGGTACTGCCCTTGGTCCTGGCCATGACCCTGGTCGCAGGGCACGCGGCCGCCGGGCGAGGCAAACACCGCCATCAGGGCCTGCTCACTGACAGCGTCGTTTCGGTCTGGCTGAGCTCCTGGCTGGTCACGGCTGTCGGCCTGTTCGTGGTGCTGCGGATCCGCCCCTGGTACGAACCTCAGTACGCCATTCCGATCCTCGGCATGATCCTCGGCAACACCCTGACAGCGGTGTCCCTGGGCATCGACCGCATGACCCGTGAACTCGGCAGCACCCGCGCCGTGGTGGAGATGATCCTGGCCTTGGGCGGGACCCGCTGGGAGGCAGCCCGGGCCGCCGCCGCACAGGCGGTGAAGGCCGGCATGATGCCAACCCTGAACCAGATGACGGTGGTTGGCATCGTCAGCCTCCCGGGCATGATGACCGGCCAGATCCTCGCCGGGCAAAGCCCCGCCGAGGCCGTGCGCTACCAGATCGTGATCATGTTCCTGATCGCCGCGGCATCGGCGCTCGGTACGGTTTGCGCGGTACTGCTGACATTCAATCGACTGTTCTCGCCGGCCCATCAGTTCATGCTGCACAAGCTCTCACCCAGGCCCTGAGCACCGCGTTCAGCCACGACGCAGGCGCTGTGGGTCAACCTGCTCCTGCGCAGGAAGCGGCAGCAGCCGCAACCACAGGTCACGCCGTGCCAGCACCTGGGCCTGCAGGCTCACCTGCGCAGGCAGCGTACCGGCGTACAGCGCCCGCAGGTGCACCAGCTCCAACCCGCTGACATCCACCAGCCATTGGCTTACCAACGCCGGGCAAGGGCGCCCCTGCAACGCCCGGTGCAGGTAAGGCAACGCCACCCGCATGCGTGGGTGACAACGTTGCACATAACGCTCAAGGTTGCGCCCCCGCGCCTCGAACGGCGTGAGCAGCAGGCAGACCAGTTGCTCTTCGCTCACCCCATAGGCCTGCGCAAAGCTGGCTTGCGCCTGCAAGCTGTATTCCTCCGGCCAGGCCAACTGGCTCTGGCCCAGACGCTGCAACAACCCCTGCACGCCCTCGCGATAGCCAAGCAGGCTCACGTACTGCCCATGCAACCCATGCAGATGCGCCAGCGCCAGCGGGTCAAACAGCCCAGCCAGCCCCTGCAGTTGACACGGCAGCACCTCGCGGCGGCCCAGCATGTGTTCCAGCGAGGCCCCATCGTCCAGTTGCAGCAGGTCATCCACCGCGACCACACGCAGGGGGCGTGCAGCCTGGGCTGGCAGTGCCACCTGCACTGACGGCGCGGGGTCGTCCAGCCGGTAGCGCAGTTGTGCCAGTTGCTGCGTCAATACACGTACACACTGTGGCAAGGCCGGTGGTGCGGCATCGCAGGCCTGGCTCAGGCAGCGCCGGGCCCAAGCCAGCAGACGACGGCGCTGCACGGCCGGCGCCACCGTGACCAAGGCATCCACGCCACCCTCTGGGTCCGCGCCGGCCAGTGCCTGGCTCAGCCCCTCCGCCAGCATCAAATAAGCTTGCCCGCCGAGCAGTGCATCAGGCTGCCCGCCACTCAGATGGCCGAACAGCAGCCAGGCCTTGCCGGCATCGCCCAGCTGCCCGCAGCCACTGGTTTCACCGGCAATGAATGGTTCCAGTCTCTCACCGTCGCTGAGCAGCAGTTCCACCCGTGGGTCGTCATGCAGGAACAAGGCACTGAAGCAGCGCTCATGGCTGGCCAGCGTCGCGCGATCCAGCCCAGGCGACCTGGCAATGAGCACACGCAGGCGGAAGGTTGCATGATGGCGAAGGGCGATGCTCAATTGCGCCGCGCGCAGGTAGGCGAGCAAATGGGCGCTGCGCTGGTCGCCACCGTGCAACAGCACCAGACGCAGATCAGCGATCTGCGCATGGCCGCCAGCGATCACCAGCAACCGTTGCATCAACAGTTGAATGGAAGCGCGCTGCGCCTGGTTCAGATGTTCGAAGATTCGTTGCAATACTTGTTGATAAACATAGTGCATGGCCTGGTCATGGGTATTGTTCATGTAGTCACTCCATCTTTCTGATCGGATCAGATCCAAAAGCAGAGTTTGGCAGATGAATTAAACCCCGATCTTGAAGGAAATTTCCCAAAACCAAGAAAGACAAAAGAGGATTAATACTTCGGTGACTGTCGCCGAACAAGCTACAACCCAGCGCCACTGCGCCCGTGGTGGCGTTCATCGGCCTGGCACACACATTCTGAAGAGTCGAAACATAAAAATGATGAATAGCCCGGGCAAAGAACAATTTATTGAAGTTGCAGTGGGTTAACTAGACATTTCCACTACAGCCTCAGCAAGTAATCTTAAATCGCCGTAGGATACATCCGAAAAAAAGCCCGAGACATTGCTCGGGCTTTTTCATGATGGCAACAGTCGCTGGCGATCAACTCACCGCCATGTCCAACACCACACGCCCCCCACACGGACATTCGTCCATATGGCGATGGGCCGCGACCACCTGGTCGAACGGATACACCTTGATGATCTGCGGGGTCAGCAGTTGGTCGGCGGTGAACTGGTTGATGTCACGCAACGCACGCTGCAGGGCAACCTGGTCCTGGGCGATGCCCAGCTCCGGCTTGCCGGTGAAGTTGCCGATGCAGTGCACATGGAACTGGATGTTCTTCTGGAACGCCGCGCAAGCCGGGAACGGCGTCTGGTTGCCACCCTGCAGGCCATACAGCACCAAGCTGCCGCGCGGCGCCAGCACGTCGCCGAGCAGCGACATCTGCGGCCCGCCCATGCCATCGAGGACCATGTCCACGCCACGGCCGTTGGTGTACTTGCCGACCTGCAGGACCAGGTCCTGCTCTTCGGTAACGATCACCTTGTCCGCGCCCAGGCCGAGCAGGTATTCACGCTGCTCCGGCTCCTTGGTGGCGGCGAACACCTTCAGCCCCAGGGCCTTGCCCAACTGCACGAAAGCCGGCCCTGCACAGTGGCTGGCATCGGTGACCAGCGCAGTCTGGCCGGCCTTGGCCCGGGCCAGATCGACATAGGCGAAATACGCGATCAGCAGCGGCGTGTAATGCACGCTGGCTTCGATCGGGGTCAGCACATCGGGGTAACGGGTGATGGCGCTGCGCGGCAGCACGATCACATCGCCATAGACAGGGTGATCATTGGGGCTGGTGGCCGGGAAGCTGGCGACCCGGTCGCCCACCGCAATGTCGTCCACCCCTTCGCCAACCGCCATGACCACACCGGCCATTTCATGGCCGATGCCTGCAGGCAGACGTGCCTGGGAAGGTGCCAGGTTCTGCCGCCAGAGCACGTCGTACCAGCTGATGCCGATCGCCTCGACGCGCACCTGCACCTCGCCGGCCGCCGGGGACGGTTCGGCCTGCTCCTCGCAACGGAGCACATCGGCCTGACCGAACTTGTGGAAACGGATCATGCGGGACATCGCATACCTCGCCTGTGTGAATCTCGTATTACCACGGACTTTATCCGGGCTTTGCGCTTTGGGCCATCAGTGGCCGTTAATAGTCGACATGCCTGTCATTGATTGGGCCCCAGGCAAATCTGCGCATTGGCTCCCACAAATCGGTGCAGGGTAACAGCCTTTGGCCTTAAGATTCACCCCTGCCCCACTGACTGGCGAGCCGCATCGAATGAATCGTAACGACTTGCGTCGCGTAGACCTCAACCTGCTGATCGTGTTCGAAACCCTGATGCACGAACGCAGCGTGACCCGCGCCGCCGAAAAGCTGTTCCTCGGCCAGCCGGCCATCAGCGCCGCGCTGTCGCGCCTGCGCAGCCTGTTCGACGACCCGCTGTTCGTGCGCACCGGCCGCAGCATGGAGCCGTCGGCCCGCGCCCACGAGATCTTCGCCCTGCTCTCGCCAGCCCTGGACTCGATCTCCACTGCAGTCAGCCGCGCCGCCGAATTCGACCCGGCCACCAGCAATGCAGTGTTCCGCATCGGCCTTTCCGACGACGCTGAGTTCGCCCTGCTGCCGCAACTGCTCAAGCGTATCCGCGCCGAGGCCCCCGGCATTGTGCTGGTTGTTCGCAGGGTCAATTACCTGCTCATGCCAACGCTGCTGGCATCGGGTGAAATCTCGGTGGGCGTGAGCTACACCAGCGACCTGCCCGCCAACGCCAAGCGCAAGGTGCTGCGCCGCAGCATGCCCAAGTTGCTGCGCGCCGACAGCATGCCCGGCAGCATCAGCCTCGACGATTTCTGCGCCCGGCCCCATGCGTTGGTGTCGTTTGCCGGCGACTTGTCCGGCTTCATCGATGAAGCGCTGGACGAAATCGGCCGCAAGCGCCATGTGGTGCTGGCGGTACCGCAGTTCAACGGGCTGGGGAGTTTGCTGGCCGGGACCGATATCGTCGCCACGGTGCCGGACTACACCGCTGATGCGCTTACCGCCGCTGGCGGGTTGCGGGCTGAGGACCTGCCACTGGAGGTGCGCAGTTTCGAGTTGCACATGGCTTGGCGCGGGGCGCAGGACAATGACCCGGCGGAGCGCTGGCTCAGGTCGCGGATACAGATGTTCTTCGGGGATCCCGATAGCCTGTGACTGACTTCCACCGGGATCCAGAAATACTAATAGATTCAGCACCTTACCTATTAATCTAATCCAAAGCCGTCCGTCGCATTCCACTCATTTCCGACGCACCTGCGGGTATATTTTTGGGTACTTTTCCTGTTTCGAAAAAAAGTACCCGCACATGACGACTTCCCTCTCTACGCCTGGATTGCGGCGAAAACTCAGCGATGCCTTCCTGCGTGCCATTGCCGAACCCGGCAAGTACGCTGACGGCGAGGTTCCCGGTCTGTATCTTCATGTCCAGGCCTCGCAGAAGTCGAACAAGCCTGCTGCTAAATACTGGCGGATGAGGTATCGCCTGCATGGTAAGGAAAACGTGTACGCGATCGGCCGTTATCCCGACATTGGCTTGAAAGACGCGCGCGACCTGGCCCGAGCCGCGCGCCAGAACGTAGCCCATCACGTCGCCCCGCTGAAGGCCAAACGCAAGAAAATCGCCGAGCAGTTACTCAATGAGGAACGCACCTTCAGTTACGTAGCCGAACAGTGGCTGGCCTTCAAATCGCACGACCTCGTGAGCAAATCCCTCGCGGGTTTTCGCGGCGCGTTGAACAATCACATCCTGCCCACGATCGGCAGTATCCCCGTCAGCGAGATCAAGCTGGACCATATCGTAGAGATCATCGCTACCCTGCGCCGGGCACGCACACTGGCCATGGCCAAGCGCGTGCGGACCATCATCCGTGCCGTGCTCGGTTTCGCCGAGGGTCGAGGCTGGGTGGAACGCAACGTGGCCCTGAGCAACACCGAAGAACTCAAGGTTCGCCATGTGGTGACTAGTAATCCCGCGATCGAAAGACCAGCCGATTTGGGTCACTTTCTGCTGCGCCTGGATCAACTCAGCCCAAGCAGTGTGAGCACAGCGATGCGCTTGCTGGTGATGCTGCCCGTTCGCCCTGGCGAGCTGGTGAAAATGCGCTGGGAAGACGTCGATCTGGTCAGCGCCGATTGGCGTTATATAGTTGGGAAGACCCGCCATCTGGACAAGAGCAAACACATCGTGCCACTGCCGGAGCAGGCCCTTGTGCTGTTGCGTGAACTCCATGAACGGCGGGTAGTGGATGAAGCAGGCAATGGCTGGGTCTTCGTCTCACCAGTCTATCCAGGCTACCCAATTGACGCCACGTCCCTGGCCAAGGCTTATCAGCGGATATGGCCGGACTACCCCATCACCGCGCACGGATTCCGCGCCACCTACCGCACCATCGCCCACGAGCATTTGGGCGTTGATCCGATTGTATTGGAGTTGTCGTTGTCTCACCGAATGCCGGGCGCGCTGGGCGCGGTTTACGCGCGCGCCCAACTGCTGCCACAACGCCGAGAGGCAGCACAGCAATGGGCGAATTACTTGGATCAGCTACGCAAAAATGCCGCGCTTTTAGCGCACACGGAATAAGCCAAATGTCCACATGTCCGGCAAGGACCGTCCGCAGCGATGAAAGCGGAGCGGGAAACGAGACTCGCATCGGGCCTGCGAGCTTTTGAAATCTAAGGGTTTACAGCTATCCCTGAAACAGGGATGGCCTTGATTCTGGACTCATTCTTCAAGGCTTGCAATCCCTTGAGTTGTGGACGAACGGTTCGTCACGTCGGCCTTTTGAAGATCGACACAACGTCGCAGAAATCATATTAACCAATGATCAGATTCCGCAGAATCCTGATCTGCGGCCAACGCAGCCATTCGCGACTAAACGGTTGGCGAATAGCTCTGCCTTGTTGGCAATGCCGTTCGAGTGCTCAGATAACACTCTTACTTTTGAGACAACTAACGCTAAGCACCTGATTTATAAATGAATAAATTTTGGCAACCGTATTGCTGCAAGGTGAATTACCATTTCTCCCCAAGGTGCTTTGCCATGGAAATACCCCGCCCTATTCCTGCAAATCTGGAGTCCCAGCAAGCGTGGTGGCAGTACGATATCGAGACTGCGAGAGGTCAGCCCTCCCCCGCGTTTAAGGGAGGGGCCAGATATGACGTCGTAGTCATCGGCGGTGGCTTCACCGGCCTTTGGACAGCGTTGACCCTCAAGCAGCGCAGGCCGCAGTTGCAGGTCGCGGTTCTTGAAGCCTTCCGCGTTGGAGATGGCGCAAGCACCCGCAATGGCGGAATCGTTCACGGGTACTGGCAGTCGCTACCGTCCAACGTCAAGACGCTGGGCGTAGATGCCGCCCTTGACCTCGCTTATCTCGGAAGCCGGGCGCAGGATGCGTTTCGGGCTTACGCCAGCGCTTGCGATAACGATGTCGACTGGCGGGAAGCCGGCAACCTGCGCGTCTCGACCTGCCCCGCCCAGGAGCGGCAGCTCGCTGTGCACCGCCGCGACCATGCAGGTTGGCGTGACCCTGCCGAACTTCATGACCATGGAGATCTACCCGTACTTCAGCGACTCGCCGAAATACGTGCAGATCCTGAACAACGCCCCGGAAGATCGTATTGCCGACGGCAAGCTGGGCATCACCGCCGAACCTGGTCTGGGGGTCACCCTCGACCAGGCTGCCATCGCCCCCTTCCTCTGGGCCGAATGCAAAGCGCAGTAATTTCCCACCGTTGACGAAAAAGGCCGCGTTCGCGGCCTTTTTCATGCTCGCCAGCCATCACCCTAACAGAGCCCGCGGGGGCTCAGTGGAACACGCTCATGGAAGTTTTCAGCAGTCTTTCGATCAGAACACGCATCTGTCTGTTGGCCGGTCTCTGCATCACCGCCACCGTTGCCGCCTTGATCGGCAGCGCCTTGTATCTGTCCGATCGCTCGGTACTCATGGTCAAGCAGGCCAGTGAGCAAATGCTTCAGCAGGATGCACAAACCTACCTGAGCGAGGTCGGGCGCGCCCAGGCCAGGCAGACCCAGGCATTCTTTCTCCAGGCGACGGAGTTCGGCACGACATTGAGCCAGCAGCTCATGCTTGAACGCCAGAACCAGACGGCCAGGCAGTCGAGTGAGAGCCAGATCCGCGCCGATATCGGCCATGCCCTGGACATGCACGTGAAAGCGAATCCCCTGCCCTTCGGCGTGGGCGTGGCGCTACAACCGGCCGAGGGGGACAAGGCCTTCGTCGACAAAAGCGCCGAGGGAAACGAACGCGGCCGGTTCGCGGTTTACCACTCGACCCACATTCCTGGGTACACCATCCCCGAAAAGGAGATCATCGACGACGGCACGACTGCGACGTACTGGTATACCTGCGCCATCGAGCGTTCTGCTGTCTGTCTTACCAATCCCTACACCTACACGGATGCCTCGGGCGTCAGCACCTTGATGGCCACTGTCGCCGTGCCGCTGCGCACCACCGGACGTGCCGAGGGTGTGATGAGCGTCGACATCAGCCTGGCCAGCCTGCAAAGCCACGTCACAACCGCATCTCGCCAGCTGTAGGCGGCTACGGCAGGGTATTGCTGGTCAGCCCGGACGGCCAGGTGGCCGCCGATAGCCTTTCCGCAGATCACCTGGGCAAGCCCCTGGCAACGATCGATGCCGGCGTCGACGCGTTGCTGAAGGGTGAGCATGAGGCAGACAAGGCCAGGATCGTCAGCCAGGCGGACAGCATCTTTGCCGTGGCTCCCTTCCAGGCGCCCGACGGCACCTGGTGGACCTCGCTTGTCTCCGTCCCCATAAGCCACCTCCTGGAACCCTCCCGGGTGCTGGGGCAACGACTGGACGACGTTTCCGCGCGCAGCATGCAGATCCAACTGCTGCTCGGTGGCTGCATCACCCTGGCCGCATTGCTGTTGATCGCCTGGTTGGGCCATTCGATCAGTCGACCGATCACGCGGGTCGCACTCGCACTCGATGAGATCGCCGACGGCGACGGAGACCTGACCCACAGGCTGAGACACCACCAGAACGATGAAATAGGCCGGCTTGTGATTGCGTTCAACCGCTTCCTGGACAAGTTGCAACCGGTCATTGCAGCGGTCACCCGCTCGGTGAACGACACACGGGCGACCGCGGACCAGGCCGCGTCCGTAGCGGCCTCGGGTCTATCCGGCATGCAACAGCAGTTCAGGGAAATCGACCTGGTCGCGACAGCCTCCCAGGAAATGACCGCCACGTCCCACGAAGTGGCCCAAAGTGCCGCCCAGGCCGCCAACGCCGTGGCGGATGTGGACGCAGCAACCCAGGAGGGACTGCGGGCCATC
This sequence comes from Pseudomonas sichuanensis, assembly GCF_024749065.1. Taxonomy (NCBI): domain Bacteria; kingdom Pseudomonadati; phylum Pseudomonadota; class Gammaproteobacteria; order Pseudomonadales; family Pseudomonadaceae; genus Pseudomonas; species Pseudomonas sichuanensis. The sequence goes on from NZ_CP087185.1 coordinate 3,276,967, forward strand.
AGCCATACCAGCGACGTGATCGTCCAGCTCGCACGGCACCTCGACCAGGCGCAACAGGATGTCTCGGGGCTGGCGAGCAGCAGCGATGAAATCGGCGGGGTACTGGAGGTCATTCGCTCGATCGCCGAGCAGACCAACCTGCTGGCGCTCAACGCGGCGATCGAGGCAGCGCGGGCAGGAGAATCCGGCCGGGGGTTTGCCGTGGTGGCCGACGAGGTCCGTCATCTGGCCCGGCGCACCCAGGACTCCGTCAGCGAGATTCGTGTCGTGATCGAACAGTTGCAAGCAGGCACGCAGGTGGTGGTCAAGGCTATGCAGCGCAGCCATGCCCAGGCCACCAGCAGTGTCGAAGAGGTGAGACGGGCGAGCAAGGTGCTGGATGACATCAATGGTGCGGTGGCCGTGATCAATGACATGAACCTGCAGATCGCGAGTGCCGCTGAAGAACAGAGCGCTGTGTCCGAAGAGGTCAGCAAGACGGTAATCGCCATCAGGGACGTGACGAAGGAGTTGGCGACCCATTCGGAGCACGCCGCAACCATCGGCGCCAGCCTCAATGCGCTCGCCAACGACCAGCAGCGGCTGATGTCCGGTTTCCGCACATGACCACGTTAGCGACCAGACCCGAGACGGTACTGGGATTCGGCGCGGCGCCAAGCGTATTCAAGATCGGAATAAGGTGCTGACAACACCTGTCCCCTCCTTTCATTCGCGGGCCAGGCTCGCAACCGGAGCTTTCACAATGGCGCGCTGTGCAAATCGTCTCGTCTCCCGGTCTGCGCTCAAGGACGCCATCGTCGATGCAGCCTCGACATTACTCGCAAAAGAGGGTGTTGCTGGTCTGAGCTACCGGCGAGTCGCTAGTCAGGTAGGTATATCGCCAGGAACGATGACCTAACACTTCAAGGACATGTGCAAGCTCATTTCGGCAGCTTTGGCCAGACTGGCTGAGACTATCGAGGCATCCTGTATCGATACGCTGAAGGCAGCATCGAGTCGTACGGAAATGCACGAGTTCCTGGCTGATCTGATCACCACGAACACAGGCACATCGCTTGTGGCGTTCATGACGTTGCCTTTGAATGGCGGGTTCTGGGATGACGATCATGTTGCGATCATCCACGCGGTGTCCGAGAAAACCGTGAAGGCACTTCAAAAACATTTCGATGAGAAAACCGCGCGAGCCCTGATCGTGTTGCTCAAGGGCCTCAGCGTACGCGGTCGGCTCGCCACCGCCGGCTTAGATCGTTCAGAGGTTCTCGAATTCATCAAGAAAATATCCTGACTTGGCGACAGCTTCGGGATCAGCCCGGACCGGTAAGACGGAAGCACTGTGTGTTCTCCCTCAAGGCCTCACACCCTGCTTTCAACCTCAGTGCCACGGCATTCACTTCTGTCGCACTCAGCAGTATCTGCGACGAGGCTTCATCGACCAGCAGAATGTTCATGCTCACGGCTTCTGCAGTGTCCGCCTGCTCATCTGCCGCGACGGAAATCTGCTCAAGCATGTCACCTACCTGCTGCGATGCCCCGGCGATCAGATGCAACTGCTCTCCCAGTCGCACCACCTCAGCAGCGTCGTCCTTGGATTGCTCGCAGGCTGTTTGCAAGAAGCTCGCTGCAGCGCGTACACCCTCCTGAAGGTCGGCCACGGTATCACCGATTTCTGCAGTCGAGGCTTGGGTTTTCGCTGAAAGCTCACGGACCTGGTCGGCAACCACTGCAAATCCACGTCCATGTTCTCCAGCGCGAGCGGCCTCGATACTAGCGTTGAGCGCGAGGAGATTGGTCTGATCGGCAATGCTTTTGATTACCGTGACCACCATGTCGATCCGTTGGGTTTTCTCCTTCAAGGTTGCAAGCGCCGCGGTCGCTTCGTCCAGCCGTTCAGCCAACTGCTGGATACCTTGGGTTGTCTGAGCGCTGCGCTGATACCCTGCATCGGCCAGGGTGCGTGCCTTGCTGGAATGCTTGACGGCCACACCGCACGTCTGCGCGACACCTCTAGCCGTACTTGCCAGTTCGATTGCCGCGGCAGCGATCAAGGCTACCTGCTGGCGCTGGCTGTCTGCTGCGCTCACGGAGGCTCCGGCCTGATCATCCAGAATCGAAACGGTAGCGGTGACACCTTGGGTCTGTTGGTCGATCGCTTGTAGTGAGGTTCGCAACTGCTCTTGCGCCAAATTTAGCGCACTACCAATCACCGCCAACTCGTCTCTGCCCATGATGCTGACCCGCGCGCGGAGATCACCGGCACTAAGGGCATGAGCGACTTGGGTAATGGCAGCGGTGTTACGGCGGATGGACAGTTGAACACAGAGCACCACGTAAAGCGCCGCGAGCGCCATCAGGCTGAATAGGGACACCGCAACCATCGAGCCCTGCCAGGCACGCTGGTGGTATGCCTGGAGTCGAATGTCAAGATGACGTAGGGCGTCTGCCTGCAGACCGACGGATAGACTAAGCGCCTCGGCCATCCGCTGGCTGATCGACAATGGCTCCAAAGACTTGACATCCCCACGGAAAAAATCGCGCTCCAGCTGTTTCACCTGTCGATCAAGTTGCGCCAGTGTGCTCAGCGTGGACTGCTGCCAGCGCTGTCCAATGACCAGGGCCATGTCCGGGTTGGAGGCCCTGTGATTCAGTGCCTCCAGCGTTGCTTGGGTAGCGGCAAGCGCATCCCTGAGTTGCGCACGCGTCAGCAGATTGAACCCGCCGGAACCGATGATCCCCTGCCCTACGCTCGCCAAACCGGTTAATTGCATCGTCAGTGCCGGTGCATCAGCAGTGACGATAGTGATCAGTTCGGAGGTGTCCATCCATGGGTCGCGACGCAAGCCGTTGGTAGCAGAGACAACCTCGATCAGGTTGCGCGTGGCCTGCAGGGAACGGGTCGCGACGTTGTGTGCGTCGGCCCACCAGCTCGCGAGCGCCTGCGCATCCTGACGAGCGGAGACCAATCGCTGGTGTTCGGTGTCCAGAAGTTTCACTTCAGCACTCAATGCGTCGGAGAAAGCGCCGGCCGGCTCCCCGGGCAGTTGAACAAGGAGCGCTCCAAGACTCTGCAAGCGTTCGTCCTGGCTGCGCAGCCACTGGTCCATATCCGACTGCGAGAGATCACCGCCACGAGCCGCTACATCGGTCGCTCGCCAGCGTGCCGCGAGGTTGCGTTCGAAGGCTGCCCGGCGCTGCTCGTCGGCCAGCATCGTCAGAAACGCAACACCACCGCGCTCGGTTTCGATACTGGTCAGCTCATCTTGATAACGGGCCCACAATGCCCAAAGTCCGTATGCCAGAGGAACCAGAAAAACCAACAGGAGGACCTGGAACTTGCGCGAGAACGACAGCCGTTCCATTCCCTGAACTCCCCATTGCAGCAGCTTCATCGATTCGCTCCAGTCTCACGTAAGGTTCTACACAATTCATTGTTATACTAATATATTGGTTAAGCCTGCAATTGAATTCAACACCCCTCAAGGAGCCCATCCATGCCGACGGCCACAATTTCCCCCACCTTCGTGCAAGACTTTCGCGCCTGGCGCCTTCAGTCAGGTCATGCATTCGCCTTGGTCAGCGCCCAGGGGGCACAAGTGCTGGAATACGGCTTTGCTGGCGAACCTTCGATCATCTGGAACAACCCCCACGCCAACTTCACCAGAGGTCAACCGATTCGCGGCGGGGTGCCGATCTGCTGGCCCTGGTTCACGACGCTGGACAGCAATCCGCAACCCGTGCGGAACGATTGGCCCGGAGCGAACCAACCTTTCCACGGCCTGGTCAGGCAGGTCGACTGGTCACCGGAACACCTGCACACCACCGCCCGGAATGCCAGGCTCACACTCCGGGCCCCCGTCGACACCCATGGGCTGACCGCCCGCCTCCACATCACACTGGAACAAGCAGCACTCGAACTCCGCCTGGAAATCAGCAACGCGGGACCACGGGCAATCACCATGGCGGCAGCTCTGCACAGCTACTACGCGGTGAGCGACGTACGCGACGTGATGCTGCACGGCTTCGCCGGCGCGGATTATCAGGACAACCTGCTGGACCGTGCAGTGTTTCGGCAGACCTGCGAGCCACGTATCAGCGGACTGATCGAGCGGATGTATCAGGGGCTGGGGAAACGACTGGTGATAGAAGATGTTGCCTGGCAGCGACGGATCGTCATGGAGCCGCGTAACAGCCACAGTGCAGTGCTCTGGAACCCGGGGGAAGAACGGGCAGCGTCCCTGGATCAATTCGATCCGCAGGCATGGCCAGGCATGTTGTGCATCGAAACCACCCGGGTCCTGGACGATATGCTCACCGTTGAATCGGGCGGACAGGCTGATATGGGTGTGCGCATTTCCCGCGAAATGCTGGGTACTGATTGAACACCCAAGAAAACCTGCTGCATCTTGCCCTCACGGTATCGACACGCTTTCGCTAATATACGAGTACATCTTTCTCGCCCGCTCGTGGAGTCATCTCATTGAATGCCCCTGTTTTCCATCCCGAGTTACTCGACCACCGCCTGCCCAAGACAGCCCAGGTCTATGAGTTGCTGCGCTCGGCGATCATTTCCCTGCGCCTTCAACCAGGGGACGTGATCAGCGAAAAGGAGTTGTGTGCACAGCTGGATATCTCCCGGACACCCTTGCGTGAAGCGGTGCTGCAGCTGGCCAACCAGAAGCTGATCACCATCAAACCCAACTCCAGCACCAGCGTCAGCCTGATCAAGCTCAAGGACGTCATCGAAGGGCAGATCGTGCGCGAGAGCATCGAATACCGTACCGTGCGCCTGGCCGCACGCTTCTACGAGAAGGACCGCATCGACCCCTTCACCACCCTGCTGATGCGCCAGAAGTTCGCCTCGGAACATCGTAGCGTCGACGAGTTCTATGCACTCGACGAAGAGTTCCACCGGGTCATCTGCGAATGCTCCGGCTATCCCAACCTGTGGCGCCTGCTCAACGGCGCCAAAGGCCAGCTGGACCGGGTCCGACGCATGGCGTTCCCGGCACAGAACCAGTTCGCCGAAGTGATCGAGGAGCACGAGCGCATCGCCGACGCGATCCGCGCCAGCGACGAAGAGGCTGCCGTCGAGGCTATGCGCGTGCATATCGACAGCATCTACGAAACCCTCAAGGTGCTCTCGGTCAAGCACCCGAACTTCTTTGCCGAAGACTCGGCGACCATCACCAATTGCGACTCCCTCGAAGCCTTCAAGTACCTTTATGCCTGATGCGCGAACACCAGCCGGCTCGCACCGGCTGGCGTCTTCACAAGATCAATAGATGGAGAACGGGAAGTACTTCTGGTTAATCTTCTCGTAGGTGCCATCGGCACGCAGCTCGGCGATGGCCTTGTTGAACTGCTCGCGTAGCGCAACATCACCCTGGCGCACGCCGACGCCCTTGCCGACCCCGAAGTATTTCTCGTTGACCACGTCACCACCGACGAAGGCGCAGCAGGCGCCATCCTTGGTCTTCATCCATACATAGAGCAGCGCGGCATCCGAGAACACGGCATCGATTCGACCGTTGGCCAGGTCCATCGCAGCATCATCGACCGTCTTGTACTGCTTGATATCGGAGTCCTTGTAGTTCTCCTCCAGGTAGTTGGACTGGGTGGTCGAGACCTGCACGCCAATGCTTTTGCCCGCCAGGTCGGCCGCACCGATGGCGCTCACCCCGCCGTCCTTGACCGTGATGAAGCGTGCTGGGGTGGCGTAGTACTTGTTGCTGAAATCGATCTTCTTCTTGCGCTCCTCGGTGATGTTCATCGAAGCGACGATGGCGTCGTACTTGCCGGCGATCAGACCAGGAATCATGCCGTCCCACTCCTGGGAAACGATCTCGCACTTGACCTTCATCCGCTCGCACATGGCGGTGGCGATATCCACATCGAAGCCGGTCAGCTTGCCCTTGTCCAGGTAACTGAAGGGTGGATAGGTCCCCTCCGTGGCGATACGGATCTCCCTGGCCTCCTCCGCCGATGCCAGGCCCGCCATGAGGCTTGAACCCAGGCCGAGGGCCACGAACAGAACACATTTAGCAAGTTTCATAGACACCACCTTATTTGCCGTACATTAATATATTGGTTTTGTTGCAACATACAGGCCATGGATCGAATGTTGGTCAGCTGTGGCGTTACTCCCGTAAAACAGTGGTTGGAATTCAGAAAATCGCTGGTTCACCGCTGGCTTCCCCGAATCCTGTCTCGAGGAAATCGAAGTCACAGCCCTTGTCCGCCTGGAGGATATGCTGCGCGAACATCCAGCCATAACCACGGCCGAAGCGCGGCGGCGGTGGCGGCAGGGCCGCGCGTCGTGCCGCCAGCTCCACGTCGCTCACCTGCAGCTCGATACTGCGGTTTTCCACGTCCACGCTGATCAGATCGCCGTTGCGCACCAACGCCAGGGTGCCGCCCACGTAACTTTCTGGTGCGACATGAAGGATGCAGGCACCATAACTGGTCCCGCTCATGCGCGAGTCGGAGATCCGCACCATGTCCCGTACGCCCTGTTTCACCAGCTTGCCGGGAATCGGCAGCATGCCCCACTCCGGCATGCCTGGGCCGCCTTGCGGGCCGGCGTTTCGCAGGATGAGGACATGGTCGGCAGTCACCTCGAAGTCGTCGCTGTCGATCACGGCCTTCAGAGCCGGATAGTCATCGAAAACAATCGCCGGCCCGGTGTGCTTGAGCAGGCGCGACTCCATGGCACATGGCTTGATCACACAGCCGTCGTTGGCCAGGTTGCCCTTGAGCACCGCCAGCGCGCCTTCGGCATAGATCGGGTTGTTCAGCGGACGGATCACATCGTCGTTGTAGACTTCGGCCTCGGCGATGTTCTGCCCGACTGTACGACCGTTGACCGTCATTTCATCGAGGGACAAATAGGTGCCGATGACCCGCATCAGCGCCGGCAGACCGCCTGCGTAGAAGAAGTCCTCCATCAGGTATCGGTCGCCACTGGGGCGCACATTGGCAATCACCGGCACGTAACGACTGACGGCATCCAGGTCGTCGAGGGTGAGGTCATGCCCTGCCCTGCGTGCCATCGCGATCAAGTGGATCACGGCATTGGTCGAGCAGCCCATGGCCATGGCCACGGCAATCGCATTGTCGTAGGCTCCGCGGCTCTGCACCCTCGCCGGGACCAGGTCCTCCCAGACCATCTCCACCGCACGGCGCCCGGCTTCGGCACACATACGGATATGGTTGACGTCCGCCGCTGGAATCGACGATGCCCCCGGTAGCGTCATGCCGATGGCCTCGGCGATCGCAGTCATGGTCGAAGCCGTACCCATGGTCATGCAGTGGCCATGACTACGGGCGATGCCGCCTTCGATGTCCTGCCAGTCCTTGTCGCTGATATTGCCAGCACGGCGTTCATCCCAGTATTTCCAGGCGTCGGAGCCGGAACCGAGAATCTTGCCTTTCCAGTTACCCCGCAGCATAGGCCCGGCAGGAACGTAGATCGCCGGCAGACCCGCGCTGGTGGCGCCCATCAGCAGGCCTGGAGTGGTCTTGTCGCAGCCGCCCATCAGCACCACGCCATCCACCGGATGGGAGCGGATCAGTTCTTCAGCTTCCATGGCCAGCATGTTGCGATAGAGCATGGTGGTCGGCTTGACGAAGTTCTCCGACAGCGACAGCGCCGGCAGTTCCACTGGAAAGCCCCCGGCCTGGAGGATGCCGCGCTTGACGTCATCGACCCGCGTCTTGAAGTGGGCATGGCACGGATTGATATCCGACCAGGTGTTGAGAATGGCGATCACGGGCTTCCCCGCCCAGTCGGCGGGGGCATAGCCCATCTGCATGATCCGCGAGCGGTGACCGAAGCCGCGCAGGTTATCGGGCGCGAACCAGCGTGCGCTTCTCAGGTCTTCGGCTTTCTTCTTGTTCATGGTTGTCGTCCGTCAGGCGCATGGCTTCACGCCGGGTTGTTGAATCCGTAAAGGTCGGCCGGGTTGTCCACCAGGATCCTGGCGAACAGTGCGTCGTCCTCCAGCCACTGGGCCAGGCGTTGCAGGGCCACTCCGTCGTCGATCTCGCGGAACATCGACACCGGCCCCCGAGTGATATCGCCCACGCCGCCCAACGGGTGCGGCCAGTTCGACCCCCACAGCAAGCGCTCCGGCGCCGCCGCCAGCAGCCCGCGTAGCAGTGGCGCGACCTCGTCCAGCGATGGCTGCTCCGAAACCAGATAGGGCGCCGATACCTTCACATGGCAATCACCGCTGCCGAGCAGTCCGAGCAACGCCTTGAAGCCCTCGCTCTTGATCCCGGCACTCGCATGCACCCCGGCGAAATGATCGAGCACCAGGGGCACGTCCAGTTGTCGTAGCTCACGACGCAGGCTCTGGATCACCTCGATGGGTGCGAATACCTGGATATGCCAATCGAACTGGGCAGCCACTTCGTTGGCATGCCGGAGTGCACGCAGTGCCGCCGGGGCATCCGCCGCAGCGGCCGCCAGGTTCAGGCGAATACCGCGAATGCCGGAACGTGCCAGGGTTTCCAGTTCAGCGAGCGAGGTGTTTGGGTCGATCACCGCCACGCCCCGCGCGCCGCTGCCGAGCTGGGCGATGGCGTCCAGGGTGCAGCGGTTGTCGGTTCCGTAGACGCTGGGTTGCACCACCACTACGCGCTCCAGGCCGAGGATGCATTGATGCTCCATCAAGTCCTCGACCAATGCCGGCGCCGGCGTATAGGGTCGTGACGGCGAGTATGGAAAGCGCTCGGTGGGACCGAAGACATGGACATGACAGTCACAGGCCCCGGCCGGAATGGTGATCGCGGGACGCTGGTGCACGACCCGCAGGATGCTGACGCGGGTGTCGCGGGAAGGATGCTCGGCCATCGCGGTTGTCCTCGAATGATGACTAAGGAAGTGGGTACTGTTCGATCCGCTGCAACAGGCGCATCGCAGGCAATACCGAACGTGCCGGGACCAGTGGTTCCCGCCCCTCGCGCACCGCGGCGACGAAGTCCCTGGCGACCTGGGCGTTGTTGTCCTGTTCGCTGTCCACCTCCAGTCGCTGAGTTCCCTGTTGCAGCGTGGCGCCGAGGATGTCCAGGCGATAGGTCTCGCGATCGGTGACGACGAAGACGTCGAAAATCCGCTGCGTCGAGTTGTAGGAGCCGGTGCAGACCATTGCCTGGCGGCTGTCCGTGTGCATCAGCAGGGCCAGCTCCATGGGAATTCCGGTGACCGGATCGGCGGCAGGCATCGATGCGTTCAGGCTGGTCACCCGCGCAGCGGCGGCAGCGGGGTCGCCGTTGCCGGTGAGCCACAGGGCGACATCCACCAGATGCGCACCGTGATGCCAGAGCAGGTTGTCGGTCCAGCAACGCTTGAGTCCGGTGGAACCGATGTTTTCCCGGCGATGCAGGAACAACCGCGACTGCACTTGCAGCACGGTTTCTGCGCCGGACTGCAGGCGCTCCAGTAGCTGACGGTGCTCACGCCGGAAACGCATGGGGTGGACCACGCCGACAGTCAGGCCCAGGCGCGTGGCCGTGTCGACGATGCGTTCGCAATCGTCCAGATTCAGCGCCAGCGGGATCTCCACCAGCACATGCTTGCCCTGCTCCAGCGCCGCCAGGGCCATTTCCGCGTGGCTCTGGCTGGGCCCGGCGATGATGACGATGTCGATTTCCGGCGAGCGCAGCGCTTCGCGGTAGTCCACGTACCAATGGCGATAACCATACTCACGGGCGAAGGCTTCAGTGGCGTCGGGCTCGCGGCCGACCAGGCTATGCAGCACGCAGTCGACATCTCGCAGACTCTGCGAATGCCAGGTGCCCATCATGCCGTGGCCGATCATGCAGATATTCAATGTGTGCTCCTTGAGCGCGAAGTGGCAGATCCTGGCCGCGTTACGGTCCTTCGCGAGCAAGCTCGCTCCCAGGTCCGGACAGTTTTGCGTGGAACCATCCGGAAAGCGGGCTTGCTCGCGAAGGACCGCAACGCGGCCCGGCTTGCTTAACCCTGGATCGCGGCCATGGTCTGAGCGAAGGTTTCCAGCAACTGGTCCGCCTGTGCCTGCTTGAAGCACAACAGCGGACGGATCTTCAGCGAGTTCTCACCCACGCCGGTGGTGCTGATCAGCACCTTGCGCTCGCGCAGGCCGCTGACTACCCGGGAGGTCAGTGCTGCATCCGGCGCCTTGCTCTCGGGATCGGTAACGAACTCGACCGCGTGATACAGGCCAGCACCGCGTACATCGCCAATCTGCGGATATTCCCGAGCGATGCTCTTGAAACCGTCCAGCAGGTAGTTGCCCAGGTCGTGGCAGTTCTGCTGCAGGCCTTCGTCACGAATCACATCCAGCACTGCCTGAGCCGCGGAGATGCACACTGCGTTACCGCCGAAAGTGTTGAAATAGCGTACTTTCGGCCCGAAATCAGCGAGGAGTTCCGGCTTGACCGCAACGCCCGCGATCGGCAGGCCATTGCCCATGGGTTTACCCATGACCACCAGGTCCGGCTGGATGCCGTGGCGCTGATAGCCCCAGAAGTTCAGGCCGGTACGGGCGAAGCCGGGCTGGACTTCGTCGGCGATGTACAGGCCGCCATGCTTGTGCACCACCTCAATGGCTTTCTTCAGCATGCCGGGAGTGCCGGGCAGGAGGCCATCGGTGGAGAAGATGCTGTCGGCGATGAAGCCGGCGAAGCGGATGCCATGGCGCTGCATGTCGGCAATGGCGGCTTCGATCTCCGCCGCCAGGCGTTCGCCTACATCTACTCCAGGCTCGGCATGGTAGGCATCCGGGGCGCGTACGGTGCGCACATGCTGGTCCACCGGCACATATTTGCCCATGGTGGTGGAGATGGCCGCCACGGTGGTGGTGATGCCGTGGTAGGCGAAGTCGGTGACGATGATGCCGGTCCCGCCGGTATGGAACTTGGCGATGCGCAGGGCCAGGTCCACCGCTTCGGAACCGGTGCAGGTGTACATGACACTGCCGATGCCGCCGCCGAAGGTGTCCACCAGTTGCTCGGTGTAGTCGAGGATCTTCTCGTCCATGTAGCGGGTGTGGGTGTTGAGGGTTGCCAACTGACGGGAGACCGCCTCTACCACCCGCGGATGACAGTGCCCTACGGACGGCACGTTGTTGTAGCAGTCCAGGTACTGCTCGCCGTTGGGGCCATACATATAGGCGCCTTCGGCCCGCACGAACTCTACCGGGTGCTGGTACATCAGTTTGTAGCACGGGCCCAGCAGACGCTGGCGGCGCTCGACCACCGCTTGCTCGTGGGCATTCAGGGTCGGCAACAGGGCCAGGTCGAAGCCGTTCTGCATACCGGCAGTGGCGGAATAGTTCTCAGACATCTCAACCTCCAGAAAAACACTTGTTATAGGGCCGTGACGGCCTGGATTCCGGGTAATGCGAAGCGCGGTGCTTCAGGCGCGCCATTCGATCGCGCTGGCGGCGAGCCCGCGTTCGCCGAACAGCATTTGCTCGACTCGTTGGCGTGGCATGGTCCGCAGTTGCTCGAACTGGGTCCAGGTACGCGGGGTGTTGCGCAGGATGTAGTCGCGGTTTTCCGGGAAACGGCTGGCACGCCATTCGGTCAGGGTCAGGCGCAGGGCCATGCGCACCATCAGCAAGTCATGGAAGATCGCCAGTTCGTCATCACTGAGCGGCGTGACCGACTGGTAGCCCTCGATGAAGGCCCGCGGCGCTTCGAGCAGTTGCTCGCCATCACCCAGCGCATAGGCCACCGCCACCACAACATCGTTGACCAGCGCGGTGCGGACCATGTCACCGAAATCGAGGAGTGCGGCCACCCGTGATGGGTCCTGCGGATCGACCAGTGCGTTGTCGGAGTTCAAGTCGTTGTGCACCACCTGCCGACGCAAGCCTGCCAGCACCGGCTTGGCATGACTCACGTAGCGCTCCAGCGCCTCTTCGACCCAGGCCCGATGGACCGGCTCGAACACGTCGAACATCGGCCGCAGGCGTTCCGCGTGCTGGATATCCCAGAGCAGCATGTGATCAGCCGACGGATGCTCGAAGTCGCGCAGGGCCACACCCAGACGAGCCAGCTCCACCCCCAGGTTGAACTGCTGCTCCAGCGACACCGGAGCGTGGCGCAGCAAGGTGCCCTCCAGGTAGCTGACCATGCGCACGATGCGGGTCTGCCCCTCGAACTCCAGCGCCAGTTCGCTCCTGCCATCCAGCGCACGAATCACCCGCTGCACATGCAGGCCGGGATCACGTTGCTCAACATGCAGTAGCGCCGCGCTCTGGAAATTGGCCAGCATCCGGTCTTCCGCCGGGTGGGCGATCTTCAGCACATAGGCACCGTCGGTGCCTTGCAGGTGGAAGTTGTGGTCACGCTCGCTGATAAGCCGTTTTACCGCGCTGGCCTCGACCCCGAAGTACCTGGCAGCGATCTGTCTGGCCTGCTCGCTGCCGATCTCCCCCGCTTCGGTGGTCAGGCTGGCATGGCTGTCGCCCGGCTTGTGCTCATTGCTCATGGAGGAAATCCTCATTCTTGAAATACTAATATATTAGTTGCTCGAAAAAAACAAGCGCCTCAACGCACGCGATTGCTGAGTTGCTGCAGTCCCTGTGTGCCCTCCTGGGCCAGGCCTTCGATGAACAGCCCGCGTTGATCCTTCACCAGATGTTCCAGCGACTCGAAGATACTGTTGACATGCAGGGTCATCAGCCGCTCGGCGCTTTCCTCGTCATGAGCGCGTATCGCCTGATACAGCTGGCGATGTTCATCGATCACCTCGTCGAAATGCTCCTGTACCGGAAACGCCAGGCGCCTGACCCGGTCCAGCGGCCCCATGGCGCCCTGCATCACCTGCCACAGGTGCGCATAGCCGGCACACTCGCAGATCAGCCGATGGAAGGCCTCGTCCAAGGCATAGAACTCGTTGCACTCCATCCGCTCGTAGGCCTTCTGCTTGCGCAGGAACAGGGTCTCGAATTCATCCTCGTAGCGGGGCTTGAAGAACCTCGCTGCCAGTCGCACGCAGCGAGCCTCCAGGGTTTCACGCACCAGTTGGCCTTCCAGCACATCCCGCAGCCGGATCGCGCTGACATAGGTCCCCGCATTGGGTCGCACCACCAGCATCTGCTCGCCAACCAGACGCAGGATCGCTTCGCGAACCGGTGTGCGCGACACACCCAATGCTTCACAGATGTCCTTTTCGCCGAGCACGTCGCCAGGCGTGTACTGCAAGCCGATGATGGCCGCGCGCAGCAGGTGATAGACCTGGGCCGCCTTCGGCTTGCCCTGGTCGATCATGTCCTGATGAAAGATGCCTCGCATACCCTGCCCCGCTCCGCACGCCGTTGCGCTCGATCAGTGCAGGATCTGGCTGAGGAACTGCCGCGCCCGCTCACTCTTCGGTGCCTGGAAGAACTCGTCCGGCGCCGCCTGTTCGACGATCTGCCCGCGGTCCATGAAGATCACCCGATCTGCTGCCTGACGGGCGAAGCCCATCTCATGGGTTACGCAGAGCAGCGTGATACCGCTCTCCGCCAGCCCCAGCACCACGTCCAGCACTTCCTTGACCATTTCCGGGTCGAGTGCCGAGGTGGGTTCATCCAGCAACATGATCTGCGGGTTCATGCACAGCGCCCGGCCGATCGCCACCCGCTGCTGCTGGCCACCGGACAGCTGGCTGGGGTAATGCCCGGCCTTGGCCGCCATGCCTACGCGCTCCAACAGGGCTTGAGCCTGCTCCATAGCCTGGGCCTTGGTCTTCTTCAGCACCCGCATGGGTGCCAGCATGCAGTTTTCCAGCGCGGTGAGATGGGGAAACAGGTGGAAGCCCTGGAACACCATGCCGGTCTCCTTGCGCACGGTGTCCACGCCGCTGCCATTGGTACCGATCTCGGTGCCATTCACGATCAGCTTGCCCTCCTGGTATTCCTCCAGGCCATTGATGCAGCGAATGAGGGTCGACTTGCCACTGCCGGACGGGCCGCACACGACGATACGCTCGCCCTTGCGCACCTCCAGGTCGATGCCGTTGAGCACGGCGAAGTCGGCGTACCACTTTTTCAGGTCGCGCATCACCACCACGGGTTGCCCGGTCGCCGCTTTCTTCGCGAGCGTGCTGCCCGCCTCGACCTGTTGTTCTGCGCCCATGCTTCGCGCCTCCGCTTGGTTGTTGGGGTTATTGTCGATAGGGAGTGATCGCATCATCGCGCGGCCCTCAATGAATGATGTGTCGGGTAATGCGGGCGCTGATCCAACCACACAGCCGGCGGATAGTTTCCACCAGGCTCAGGTAGAGCACGGCCGCCCAGAGGTAGACCTGGAAGTCGAAAGAGCGCGAGAACGCCAGGCTGGTCGTGCCCATCAGTTCAGGTACAGCGATGACACTGGCGATGGCCGACGACTTGAGCATCAGGATCAGCTCGTTGCTCAGCGGACGCAGGGCCACGACGAAGGCCTGCGGTACGATCACGTCCTTGATGCCGGAGAGCCGCGACAGTCCCAGCGCATGGGCGACTTCCCATTGTCCACGGGGCACCGCCTGCACGGCACCACGCCAGATCTCGGCCTGGTAGGCGGCGGTGTTGAGGGTGAAGGTCAGCACGGTGCACCAGTAGGCATCGCGGAAGAACCACCACACGCCCAGTTCCTGCAACTCGGGACGCAACTGGCCGGCGCCGTAGTAGACCAGGAAGGTCTGTGCCAACAGCGGCGTGCCGCGAAACAGATAGGTGTAGCAGAACGCCAGGCGACGCAACCAGCCGATGCGGCTCATCCGCGCCGCCGCCAGCGGCAACGACAAGACCGCACCAAGCGCCACCGACAGCAGGACGATCTTCAGGGTCATGCCCAGGCCGGCGAGCATCCTCGGGCCGTAGGTCGAAAGCAGTTCCAGTTCCATGCTCAACTCCGCACGTAGAATCGGTTGGCGCGCTTCTCCATCAGGTGCAGCACCTGGCCGGACACGATGGAAAACAGCAGGTAGATGCTGCAGGCCACGGCGTAGAAGAAGAACGGTTCCTTGGTGTTGCTGACGGCCAGGTAGGTCTGGCGCATCAGGTCGGTCAGGGCGATCACCGAGAGCAGCGATGTCTCCTTGAGCAACACCAGCCAGAG
This sequence comes from Pseudomonas sichuanensis, assembly GCF_024749065.1. NCBI lineage: Bacteria > Pseudomonadati > Pseudomonadota > Gammaproteobacteria > Pseudomonadales > Pseudomonadaceae > Pseudomonas > Pseudomonas sichuanensis. The sequence continues at coordinate 3,292,042 of NZ_CP087185.1, forward strand.
GTTGCCAAGGCCAGGCAAGGCGATGCGCCACAGCTGCGGTGCAGTGACGAAGCGAAACATGTCGACCCGTGACAGCCCCAGGGCAAAGGCCGCCTCGCGCTGGCCCTTGGCGATGGCCTTGATGGCGGTCAGAAAGACTTCGCTGGAGAAGGCACCGAAGACCAGACCCAGCGCCAGCATGCCGGCGAAGAAGCCGTTGACCTGGAAGGCCTTGAAGCCCATAGCCTCGGAAGCCTCCTTGACCAGCAACTGGACGCCGTAATAGATGATGAAGATCGTCAGCAGCTCCGGCAGGCCGCGGAACACGGTGACGAACACCGTAGCCGAGCGGCTCACGGCGCGACGCTTGCTGTCCATGCACAACGCCAGGGTCAGGCCCAGCGCGAGGCCAAGGGGCAAGGTCGCCAGGGCCAACTGCAGGGTGAGCGCAGCGCCGGAGAGCAATGCAGAGCCCCAGCCCTCGGGTGAAAAAGAAAGGAGTTGCAGGTATTCACTCATGATCAGGCCCATCCCCATGCGCAGCGCATGGGGCTATCAACAGGTTGAGAGGCGCGGTAGCACCGCGTTCTTAATAGATAGCGAAGGGGAAATACTTTTGGTTGATGCGCTGGTAGGTGCCATCGGCCAACAGCGACTTGATCGCCGTGTCCAGCTCTACCCGCAAGGCCTGATCTTCCTTGCGTACGCCGATGCCCTTGCCGACACCGAAGTACTTGTCATCGCGCACTTCCTGCCCGACGAAATCGCAGCATGCGCCGATGCTGGTCTGCAGCCAGGGGTAGAGAATCGCCGAGTCGGAAAACACCGCATCCAGGCGGCCGTTGGAGAGGTCCATCGCCGCGTCGTCCACGGTCTTGTAGACTTTGATCTCAGAGTCCTTGTAGAAGTCCTCAAGGTAGCTGCCCTGGGTGGTGGAGCCTTGCACGCCGATGACCTTGCCGGCCATGCCGGCTACCGAGGTGTCGGTGATACCGGCATTTTTCTCGGCGATAAAGCGCGCCGGCGTCGCGTAGTACTTGTCGGTGAAATCGATTTTCTGCTTGCGCTCCTCGGTAATGGCCATGGACGCGACGACAGCGTCGTACTTGCCGGACATCAGTCCTGGAATCATGCCATCCCAGCCTTGGGAAACGATTTCGCAGCGCGCCTGGATCCGTTCGCAGAGCGCCTTGGCGATGTCGACATCGAAACCGCTCAACTGACCGTTTTCCAGGTAACTGAAAGGAGGATAAGTGCCCTCGGTAGCGATGCGCAGTGATTTCTGCTCAGCGTGCGCACCCGCACCAAACAGGGTGCTCAATGCTAGAGCCACACAGGCGAGGTATTTCGAGCTGTTCATTGTTGGTTTTCCTCGAATTCCGGTATTCCTGCATACCAATATATTGGTATGCGAATGACGATAACAGGATTTGGCAGCTTATCAAGGGTGTATCAGGTTTCTTTTTTGGAATGGGGAACAGCGGTTTTATGCCGTGACAGGGCCCTCTGAACACGTTCCTGGAACAAGACATGACGCTTTGATTTACGCGGACCTTGTGGGAGCGGGTTTACCAGCGATAGCGGTAGTGAGCCCTCTCTCGTAATCGCGGATAAACCAGCCCACAGTGTCCGCTCCGTCCTTCAGCACCTTTCTGCGCGAGCCAACAGCCAGGTCTCGATGACACGCGCCAGCTCCGCAGGCGCCTCACGCATCGGATAGTGACCGACTGCCGGCAGAATCTCCAGCCGGGCCGTCGGCAACCAGCGCATCAGCGTGTCGTTCATCGAGGCCACGGTGCAGCCCGGGTCGCGTTCGCCCACCAGTACCAGCGTGGGCACCCTCACCCCCTTCACTGCCTCGGCGAAATCATCACCGCTCCAGGACTCAAGGTACCGGCTCATCGCTTCCACCCAGGTAGTGCGCAGGCTCAGTTGCAGCATGCCGCGCAGCCATTCCTCGTCCTGGCAATGCCCGACGTTGGCCGAGATCAGCAACTGACGCGCCAGCGGCTCGTGCAAAGCTTCGCCCAGCAAGGCCCTGCGCTCCGGGGAAAGCGTCGCGCCACTAGCGGGTACCGAGGCCAGCAGCACCACCGACACCAGACGCTCGGCAGCATGGGCCTGCAGCCATTGCGCTGCCATGCCAGCCATGGAATGGCCGACCACGCTGAAGTGCGACCAGTCCAGCAGGTCGGCCAGGTCCAGCATATCCCGGGCGATCTGCTCCACGGTGAATGGCCCTGGCGCCTCGCGCCGCGCGCCATAGCCGCGACAATCCATGAAGGCATAGGTGAAGCGCTCAGGGTCAAGCCAGCCGTGCAACGGATCGAACAGCGCAGCACCGGCCATCCAGCCGTGCACCACGATCACCTTGTGCGGCCCGTGGCCGAACTGGTGCACGGTCTCCAGCAGGCTCATCAGTACTGGCTCCCGACCTGCTGTCCCGTTCCGGCCAGATCGCCAAGTCCGCTGCGCACCTGTTTCAGGGCAGCCCCGGCTGCGTTGGTCAACATGCGCACGTCATTGGCCAGGGTGACCATATCGAAGCCCCACTGCAGCGCCCGCAACGCATAGGCCGGCGAACCACAATGCAGCGCAGCCTTGATGCCATGGGCATTGGCGGTGGAGAGAATATGCTGGATGGCCTCGAGGATTTCCGGCTCCTCGCGGTCGAAGCCGGTGGGATAACGCATGCCGGTCAGGCCGATGGTCAGGTCCGCCGGGCCGATGTACAGCCCGTCCAGGCCCGGGGTCGCAGCGATTTCGGCGAGGTTGTCCAACGCCTCGCGGGTCTCGATCATGGCGAAGCAGAGCATGTTGTCATTGGCTTCGCGGCCATAGTCGGCGCCGGCGGAAATGCTCGCCCGGGTCGGCCCGAAACTGCGCACCCCGGCCGGCGGGTAGCGCATGTAGGAGACCAGCCGCGCCGCCTGTTCCGCCGTGTTGATCATCGGGCAAACCACTCCGTAGGCCCCGGCATCCAGGGCTTTCATGATGCTCGCCGGCTCCAGCCAGGGCACCCGCACCATTGGTGTCACGCCACTGGCGCGCAAAGCCTGGAGCATGCCAACGGCAGTCTGATAGTCCACCACACCGTGCTGCAGGTCGATAGTCAGTGCGTCATAGCCCTGCTCGGCCATCAGTTCACTGACGAACGCACAGGGAATTGACAGGAAACCGTTGACCACCGGCTGACCGTCGCGCCAGAGCGCCTTGATCTTGTTGGGCTGCATAGTCCGTACCTCTCGTTGCGCCGCGAGCTCAGCCCCGGCGGTACTTGTTCATCACGTCGCAGTCGGGCTCGAAACCCAGGCCCGGCACCTGCGGCACCTTGATCAGGTCGCCGCTGCGCAGCCCTTCCACATCCGCCAGCCAGGCGTCGGGTTGCACGAAGTTGTATTCCAAGGCCTGGACCGAGGCGTTGGCCGCCGCCAGGTGCAGGCTGGCGAAGAAGCCCGGGCCGAAATACGGCGAGTGGGGCATCAACTGGCTGCCGGCCTTGCCCGCCTGCTCGATGATGGCAAGGAATTCGGAAATGCCGCCGACCTTGGTCACGCTGGGTTGCACGATATCCACCGCGCCCGCCCGGAAGGCCTGGGCGAACTGGAACGAAGTGGTCCAGTTCTCCCCGGCGGCGATCGGCAGCGAACCACGCAGGCTGGACAGTGCGGCGAAGTCCTCCGGCGGGTACACCGGCTCCTCCACCCAGGTCAGGTTGAGGGCTTCGAGACGCTCCCGGTTGCGCTCGACGAACTCCACCGACCAGGCGCAGTTCACGTCGACGCAAATATTCTTGTCCGGCCCGGCGACACGGCGGCAGGCCTCGATGATGTCGAGGTCGATCTCGTGCAGTTTGATACTGTTGAACCCGGCGGCGATCACCTCTCGACAGGTCATGGTCGCCAGTTCCTCGGTGCCGTAGCGCACCATGCTGGCGTAGAACGGGATCTGCTCTCGGCGGCCCTCGCCGAGCAGTTGGTAGAGCGGTTTGCCGGCGCGCTTGGCGGCCAGGTCCCAGAGGGCGATATCCACCCCGCCGATGGCGAAGATGGTGATGCCGTAGCGCCCGAACATGTGGATCGAGCGCTGCATCTGCCGGTTCCACGCCGGGATGTCGTCGATGGTGCTGCCGATCAGGCTGGGCAGGATCAGGCGGTCGATGATCGCCTTGGTGGCATCCACGGTGAAGTAGCCGAACCCTTCGCCCCAGCCGACATTACCCAGTTCGTCCTCGAGACGGATCAGGGCGAACTCCAGGCTCTTCCAGGCGGTGGGCATGATCCCGACCCCGGTACCACGCAGATGGAAGGGAATCTCGACGATGGAGACTTCAGCCTTGACGATCTTCATCAGTTTTTCCTCGGATCAGGGAGCGAACTCTTGGCGAAGAAGCCGCCGACAAAACCGGCGCCCTCCTCCTCGGTCAGGTAGGTGAACGGGCGGAACGTGGCGCTGTGGTTGCGCGGCGAGTGGTCTACCGGGCGATAGCGGCGCTCGAAGGCTTCATCGTTCTTCAGCAGCGGCTGCGGGCAGTTGGAAATGCCGTAGACCACCCGGAACGGCTCGCCTTGGCCTTCCAGGCCGAGGCGAATCATCTGTACCAGGTCGGCGGCGCTGACCCACAGGCGTTCGCGGCGACCGTCCACCACCTGCGGGTCGGCATTCCCGATGCGGATGGCCAGGCATTCGATACCAAAGCGGTGAGCGTACAGGGCGCAGGCCGCCTCGCCGAAAGCCTTGCTCAGGCCGTAGAAACCGTCGGGGGCGATCGAGGCGCTGGCGGTCCAGGGCTCGTTCCTGACCGGGTGCAGCCCCACCGCGTGATGGCTGCTGGCAAAGATGAAGCGCCCCACAGCGAACTCGCGGCAGGCCTCCAACAGGTTGAGAACGGCGACGTAATTGGGCGCCAGGGTCGCGGCAAAGGCGATGTCCGGCGCCACTGCGGCGGCCAGGTGGATTACCCCTACGGTGCCGCGCACGGCGGCATTGGCGATGGCCGGATCGGCCAGGTCACCGACTACGGCCTGCTCGCCGTCGCGTAGGCCCTCGATGGGATTCAGGTCGCACAGGCGCAGGTCGTAGTCGTCGAGCAGGATCGGACGCAACAGGGTCCCGACCCGGCCCGCTGCGCCGGTAATCAGCAGCTTGGGTTTGCTCATGGCAGTGCTCGCTGTCTTGTTGTTGGAAGGCACGCCGACAGCCGCCGGCGTGCCGGGTCATCACTTGGCGGTGGGCATGCTGAACTCGGGGCCCTTGGCGATGCTGTCTGGCCAGCGCTGCATGACGCTCTTGTAGCGGGTGTAGAAGCGCAGTGCTTCTTCGCCGTAGGCGTGGTGTTCACCGAACAGCGAGCGCTTCCAGCCGCCGAAGGAATGCCAGGCCATGGGCACCGGGATCGGCACGTTGATACCGACCATGCCGACCTGGATGCTGCGGGCAAAGGCCCGGGCCACGCCGCCGTCGCGGGTGAAGCAGGACACGCCGTTGCCGAACTCGTGGGCGTTGATCAGCTTCACCGCACTGGCGAAGTCCGGCACCCGGACGATACCCAGCACCGGGCCGAAGATTTCTTCCTTGTAGATAGTCATTTCCGGGGTGACCTGGTCGAACAGGGTCGCACCGACGAAGAAGCCCTGCTCCGCCCCCGGCACCTGCAGGCCGCGACCATCGACGATCAACTTCGCCCCTTCCGTGACCCCGCTGTCGATATAGCCCTCCACCTTGCCCTTGTGCAGTGCCGTGACCAACGGGCCCATATCGGCCTGCGGGTCGACACCGTTGCGCACCCGCAGGGCATCGATACGCGGCAGCAGCCGGGCGATCAACTCATCGGCAACATCGCCTACCGCTACGGCGATGGAGATCGCCATGCAGCGCTCGCCGGCCGAGCCGTAGGCCGCGCCGATCAGCGCGTCCGCGGCCTGGTCGAGGTCGGCATCCGGCATGACAATCATATGGTTCTTCGCCCCGCCCAGGGCTTGTACCCGCTTGCCACGAGAGGTCGCCTCGCGGTGGATGTACTCGGCGATCGGCGTCGAACCTACGAAGGAAATCGCCTCGACGTCGTCATGCTGGAGCAGTGCGTCGACCGCCACCTTGTCGCCCTGGACCACGTTGAACACGCCCTCCGGCAGGCCGGCTTCCTTGAGCAGGCGGGCCATCAGCAGACTGGCCGACGGATCGCGCTCGGAAGGCTTGAGGACGAAGGTATTACCGGTAGCCAGGGCCATCGGGATCATCCACAGTGGCACCATCACCGGGAAGTTGAATGGCGTGATGCCGGCGCACACGCCCAGGGCCTGGCGCAGGTTCCAGTTGTCGATACCGCCACCGATATTGTCGGTGAACGCGGTTTTCAGCAGATAAGGCGCGCCGCAGGCAAACTCGACGATCTCGATGCCGCGGGTCACTTCGCCCATGGCGTCGGAGAGCACCTTGCCGTGTTCGGCGGTAATCAGCCGGGCCAGTTCCTCATGGTGCTGGTCGAGCAGTTCCTTGAAACGGAACAGGATGCGCGAGCGACGCAGCGGCGACAGCTCCGACCAGGCCGGGAACGCCGCCCGGGCCGCAGCCACAGCTTCGTTGACAGTCATCGCCGAGGCCAGCGCGACCTGCGCCTGGACCTGGCCGAGCGCCGGGTTGAACACATCGGCCTGGCGCTCGCCTTCGAACGAAACGACCTCACCATCGATGAAATGCCCGATAAGGCCGGACGTCTCGTGCTGGGTAGAACTGCTGCTCATGTACTCACCTATTAGTTGTGGTTTAGGCCCCATTGATGGAGCACGACTCAATGCCGAGGTACGGCAGCGCTTGCCTTACAAGAAAACCAATCGAAGCAGAACACTAATATATCAGTATATTTCTTACAAGACTTATCGCTACAAACCTCCATGAACCACCGTCCCGCTGAGAAATTGCGACGGTGATCGGCCCCTAAGACGAAGCAGCAGCCATGACAGCCCTTGCCTGAAGGCTTCAGGCACAGCAAAACGCCCCCCAGCTAGGGAAATCCTGAAGAAGACTTCCTGATTTTGGCAAAATGTCCGGACTCTACCCCCGAGTTTTCCGATGAAGCAAATGACCTTCGCCGATGCCGAGTACGCCGGCAAGCGTAAGCAGACCCGCAAAGAGTTGTTCCTGATCGAGACGAATCAGGTGGTGCCGTGGCAGGGTTTGATTGCCCTGATCGAGCCACATTACCCGAAAGGTGATGGTGGCCGTCCGGCCTACCCGTTGATGGCGATGCTGCGCGTACATCTGATGCAGAACTGGTTTGGCTACAGCGATCCAGCGATGGAGGAAGCGCTGTACGAGACCACCACCCTGCGCCAGTTCGCCGGACTGAGGCTGGAGCGCATTCCCGACGAAACCACGATCCTCAACTTCCGTCGTCTGCTGGAGAAACACGAACTGGCTGCTGGCATCCTGGTCGTGATAAATGGCTATCTGGGTGATCGAGGCCTGTCGTTGCGCCAAGGCACCATCGTCGATGCCACGCTGATCAATGCGCCGAGTTCGACCAAGAACAAGGACGGCAAACGCGACCCAGAAATGCACCAGACCAAGAAGGGTAACCAGTACTACTTCGGCATGAAGGCGCACATCGGTGTCGATGATGAGTCGGGTCTGGTGCACAGCGTGGTGGGCACGGCGGCCAATGTGGCGGATATCACCCAAGTCGACAAACTGCTGCACGGCGAGGAAAACATGGTCGGCGCCGACGCGGGTTACACCGGCGTCGAGAAACGCCCTGAACATGAAGGCCGAGAGGTCACCTGGTAGATCGCCGCCCGCCGCAGTACATACAAGAAGCTGGGTAAGCGCAGCCCTTTGTACAAAGCCAAGCGCAAGATCGAGAAGGCCAAAGCCCAAGTGCGCGCCAAGGTCGAGCACCCGTTCCGGGTGATCAAACGGCAGTTCGGTTATGTGAAGACGCGCTTCCGTGGTCTAGCGAAGAACACCGTGCAACTGGTGACACTGTTTGCGCTGTCGAACCTGTGGATGGCACGCCGACACTTACTGAGCAATACGAGAGAGGTGCGCCTGTAATGCGGGATATGGCTGCCGCGAGGTGCTCGTGGCGGCTAAAAACACAGAAATGAGCGGGTGACCTGATCGTTTTTGATCGATTCGTCGCTTTCAAAACCGGCGGGGGCTGAAGTCAGCCAGAAATACATGGCTACTTCAGACCATCCATAGGTGCCAGCAATGACATCAACGCCGAAGTCATTCACAAATTGATGCCACTTTTCCTCAAACAGTCTGCTGCAGCTTTGCAAGCCCCAATACCGACCAAGGCGAAAGCCAAACAACCAACTTACGGTGCCGTGTCCGTCGAGTTGCCTTTCGGTGAGCAAGTCGTGACCCTGAACTGGCCCGTCTCTGACCCAGATGGATGCGCCCGTTGTGTCCGTAAGCTGCTCCAGTATCAGAAGCGATGTCATTTAGCCCGCTGCTGATCTATAGCCACGACACCGCTCCGGTTGATAACTTCGAGCAGTTGAATTCAACTGATGTCGTAGACCGCATCTCACCGCCAGGGCAAGCGGAGCTTGCGGTTGGGAGATCTGAATGGGAACGAGTGACAGAATGGAGCCACCCCGATAATCTACGCCTCCTGCCAATGCATAGAGGCTCACTGGAGCCACGTTGAACGCGAAGGAGCCATGGCTAGGATGTGCGAAAATGAATACCAGTCAGGGGGCTTAACGATACCTGCTCTCTGAGGATTACTATTCGGCGTCGCAGAATAATACGTCTGATCACCCCTACCCTTTTCGATCTGACGCGGTAACATGTAGAAATGTTGCTTGGCTTTTTGATTACGCACCTGTATGGAAATTCTATCTGGAGGTCTTGTCCATGGCTTCATCTGATTACCTATCCGCCAACCTACGAACACTGTGCGAAAAGTCGGGATCTGTAACAGAATTCTGCAGGAAAGTTGGTCTCAACCGGCAACAGTTCAACAAATATCTTGCTGGCACTCACGAGCCTTCCAAGAGCAACCTTAGGGCTATTGCCAATCATTTTGGCTTATCAACCGAAGTTCTTTTTTCATCTCCTAGTGACTTTAGATCCATAATTGACGGCAGCCACTTTCATCTATTTCGAAGTCTGATCCAAGCGCCCAAGATGATCAACTTCATCGACGAAATCACTGCCAGCGCAACCCCCTTACCTAGCAGTATAATTGGAGTCTATGAACGCTATCACTACTCGTCAATTTACACCGGCCAGATCGTTCGATCGATTTTCTGTATTTACGAAGCGGAGGGATCCCTAAGGCATTACTATGTTGAGCGATTTCCTAGCGCCGATGGCACAGGTAAAAACGATTACCACTTTAAATATCATGGATTGTGCTTCCCTGTTGCAGGCCGAATTTTCGCAATAGACTTTGAGACGATTCAGCGCAATGAACTGACATTCAGCAACCTGGCGTCTGTGAACCGCAACTCAAAAAGATTTATCTTCGGAGTCACCAGCGGGATAGCCGCTTCAATGATGCGGCAACCGGTAGCAGCCAAGGTCGCAATGGCATTTGTGGGCAAAGGCTTAATACGCAAAACCCATATAAAGCGAGCAACAGTGCTTTCCCCCACAGATCCTTCCATCCCCAAGGAAATCATTACTTACCTAGACAGTGATAACTCCTTCATCGATTCTGCCCGTATATGACGTAGAAAATTCTTCTTAAGGCTCATCATCACCTCGCAGCTGCCAGCCTCCCCATTCCAAATCCAGCCTGCGTCACAGTGCGTCACTTTTCGTCCTTATGAGAAATTGTGGCGACTCAGATAAACGATTAATTTCTTTACTAGGCAGGGCATTAAGCCTTCTGGTCGTTAGGCTTAGCCGCTCTGCCGGGAGCGTCGATCTCCGCATCCGCACGAACTAGCGGAAGCGATTGACTCACATTTGGTTTGGTCAACCAATGTAAACAAACAAGGCGTTTTGCCTGAAACTATTTATTTCAGAACTACGCGTCGGAGCATGGCGAGACGCTAGAGTTCTGATACTTACAATAAAGGTGATGAGATGGCTGAGTGGATCAAAAAAGCGAACCCTACGGAGCAGCAAGTAGCCTCGAACGAGAAAGTAAAATCGGACGTTTCCCGTATTCTCCTGGACATCGAGAAGCGCGGTGATGCCGCCGTCCGCGAGCTATCGACTCAATTCGATGGTTGGGATCGCACTGACTACCGCCTGACACCTGCGGAAATCCAAGAGTGCATGAATAAACTGACTGATCGTGAGCGTGATGACATTCTGTTTGCTCAAGCTCAGGTACGTCGCTTCGCTGATGCTCAACGTGCCTCTATGCTGGATTGCGAAATCGAAACCATTCCAGGTGTTATCCTAGGTCATAAGCACATCCCAGTAAGCGCTGCCGGCTGCTATGTTCCAGGCGGCAAATACCCATTGCTGGCTTCGGCCCACATGTCCATCGTCACGGCTAAGTCGGCGGGCGTCCAAAACATCACCACGGCAGCCCCTCCCTTCCAAGGCAAGCCCGCCCCTTACATTGTGGCAGCTCAATACCTTGCAGGCGCAGACTCGATTTACTGCCTCGGAGGGATCCAGGCCGTGGGTGCGATGGCTATCGGCACCCAGAGCATCGATCCGGTGGATATCATCGTCGGCCCAGGTAATGCCTATGTGGCTGAAGCCAAGCGTCAGCTTTTCGGTCGAGTGGGCATCGACCTCTTCGCCGGCCCCACCGAGACTCTGCTGATCACTGATGACAGCGTGGACGGCGAGCTTTGTGCCACTGACTTGCTCGGCCAGGCAGAACACGGTAAAGATTCTCCTGCCGTCATGCTGACGACTTCCCGCGAGTTGGCGGAAGACACGCTGAAGGAAATCGCACGCCTTCTGGAGTTACTGCCAACTTCTGCCATCGCCGGGGAGGCTTGGGAGAACTTTGGTGAAATCATTCTCTGTGAGTCCTATGAGGAGATGGTCAAGTTTTCGGACGAGTACGCCTCTGAGCACGTTCAGATTATGACTCGAGATGACGACTATTTTGTTAAGAACTTGCGGAATTACGGCGCTCTGTTTGTGGGTGCTCGCACTAACGTCTCCTATGGCGACAAGGTAATTGGCACCAACCACACGCTGCCAACTAACAAAGCAGCTCGCTACACAGGCGGCCTATGGGTTGGTAAATACATCAAAACTTGTACTTACCAGCGCGTCCTCACTGATGAAGCATCAGCCCTCATCGGTGAATACTGCTCTCGCCTGTGCCTCATGGAAGGGTTTGTCGGTCACGCTGAGCAAGCCAACATCCGAGTCCGTAGATATGGGAAAAAGGATGTAGCTTTCGGGGCGCCTGCTTTGTAAACACATAAAGGGAGCGAAGTGTCTCTTCGCTCCCTGCCGGGGTGTTTAATTTAACCCCTCATAAATATTCCCACCCAGACTACAACCCCACATTTTTATGTCATTTGAGAAATATAGACAACCTCTGCTCTCCGGCGCAATGCCCGTAAAACTACTGCACCATACCTGATCAGTTCTCACATACAGCTACGCCAATCACATCAAACATTTTCTGCCCTTAGCATAGTAGCCTATGAAACCACTCCTCGGACTACATCTTGCGTTACTGGAAAGCCTTTTCAGCGAACCGGGCCATGGGCATCTAACAAAATTAAGTCTCACGACAAGCACCAGAAACAGCATAATATAACTAGATATTATCGAAAATTAATGGACCTGGATCTTGAACAGCGCCGTTACATTTAGTATCACCTAAACATCGCAACATGCTATGTTGACCCTACCGCTAGAATTCGTGGAGACAATGTGCTCAGCGCTTCGACACGGCAGAATCAGGCTTTAAATTTTTATTCCATTTCCACATAACGGAATTGTCAGAATATCGGATTTCCCATTAAATATTTGACAATCGATACCAAGTTGCTCAAAGACGTACTGGGAGGATGGCGCTGGCATAAAAATTGCTGGAAATTAGGCACAATCAACCCAGCATGGTAAACAGGAGGAAAGCGATGGGCCTTGATGAGAACCATAAAGTACGTTTTTCTAGAGATGTACACTCCCAGGCACAAGTTATATCGCAGTGGCAGCAGCAATATGCGCAGATTTCTCGTGGCGTATTCAAGGGTGTCGGAATCGACCTATCGTTAGATCAGGCAGATTTTTACTTTGAGCAAATGAATAAGGCCACGTACCAGAAGGGCTGTATACCAGACAACTCAATCGGCCTCGTCGTTGCACTCAAATGTGATGAGCAGATGGTAACTTGCGGAAGATCAGTAAGCCAAGGGGACGTGGTACTGATATCAGGACGGTGCGGATACGAATTCAAAAGCGCGGAGAACATGAAGGCACTGATGATCAGCATCCGTAAGGGATCAGAACTCGAAAAACACTTAACAAATGATTTGCTTTTAAATCTTGAATCGTCACCGAGAGTGTTGGCAACAATCTGCGAACCAAACTTGAAAAGACTCGAAAATTCATTCTATCTGTCCAGCGATGCGAACACACACTCTGCCTCCACATCAGTCAACTTGATAGACGTATTCACCGACTCGCTATATGAATGGCGCAAACAAACGAACTCAACTAAATCCCACATCGAAAGCTACATCGTTAATCATTACTGGGAAATCATAAAAAGGGCTTACTCGATAATCATTTCCCAGCCTTATGAGATCCGTTCTATATCGCAACTGATTGATGAATTACACATTTCACGTGGAACGCTTCAAAACGCAACTCATCAAACGGTAGGTATGAAAGCCGCCGAGTTCATGAGAGCAATCCGGTTAAATCAAGTCCTGAAAAACATGTCATCAGGAGAATCGGTAACTACGGCTGCTACTAACTGGGGCTTTCTACACCTCAGCCATTTTTCCAGAGAATACAAAAAGCTATTTGGTGAACTACCTTCGCAAACACTAAAGGCAAAACTCGAAAATCTTTATACTAAACCTAAACATAGGTAAGTTAGGCTGGCAACCAGTCCAGCCTAACAACCTCTTAGCCAGTTTAATACACAGATTCAAACCCGCTCACACACCTGAACCAGCCGCAACGGCGATAAACATTTGAGATACAAACCGCGTGTTGCCCCAATCACAAATGTGCCTACCACCACCGCAACTATCGAAATATTTACAAAATTCCAACCTTGACTTCCTGTCAGGGCGGAAATATTCACAAGAGCTAGGTGCAGGAAACCAACAAGGCAGATCAAAGAGAGGTACGGTGCAATTTTGGAGTTCCACACCGGAACTGCGCGTGAATCCTTCCTGAAGAACAGAATGACTGAAAGAGCAGTTAGGGTAATGATGAGCATGTAACCCAGGGTACCTGCCGCAGACCCCCAAGTATATACCTCTTTGATAGGGTCGAGGTTGAATACAACCGAACCGACAACCAATGCCAAAGCCGTTAGAGTTTGTGTAAACGAAGCTCGATGTGGAGACCCATGAACATGGTGTACGTCAGAGAATCTTGGATTAATAACAGATGAACGGCCCAAAACATATTTATACCGAGCTATCACATTGTGATTTGCCAGTGCAGCGGAGAACAAGCTGGTAATCACCAGGATATTAGCTATATCTTGGGCAACCTTCCCCATATAATGACCTACAAAATCAATATACATATATTCTGTATTACTTAGCGCCTGCTTTACTACATCATCAACACCAACACCAATGATAGTAAGATAAAACGACACACAGTAAAGCACGACAATGATAATGATAGAGTAGTAGGTAGCCAGAGGTATCGTCCGATTCGGATCTTTGACCTCTTCTCGGTAAACGACTGTTGCCTCAAAACCTACAAAGCACAGCACGGTGAAGAGGATGCCAATACCAGGATTACCAGACATGAAGCTGGAGGGTAGTAGAGGAGTGGGATCCAGGCCTGCTAAGCCGTGTTGCCAAAAAACAACAATATCCGCAACAATTATGATAGCGATCTCCGCCACCAGTGCCACACCTAAAACCTTGGCGCTCGCCTCAATATTTCTGTAACCAAGGACACCGATAACTAGGATGATAGCACTGGTGTATATACTCCAGTGTAAATTCACATCCACCCAGCGCTCGACTGCATCCTTTACAAGAATAGATAAGAACACTTCAAGTGCGAGCAATACCAATGTATATGAAACCACAGCAACGGCTGCGCCGCCAATTCCTGTAACTGGCCCCATTCCCTTGAGAATATAAGCGTAGAATGCGCCTGACCCTTCAATATATTTGGACATAGCCACAAATCCAAATGCAAACAGAAGCAAAGCACAACCAACCACCACCGAAGTCATCGGAACACCGATACCGTTACCCAACCCGATCATCAGTGGCCCAGTACCAGCCATTACCGTCAAGGGAGCTGCTTGGGCTAGCACCATCAATACAACGCCCATCACACCAAGGCTGCCTTGCAAACCGGCCATCTTGTTTTGAGTTTCCATTATATTTCACCTTTAACCCTGCAACCGAAGCACTACGTCAGCTAGATAACAGTCCTGAACGCATGTATCGGATATAGAGCTGTTAGATAACGTTATTATTTTAAACTTTTTAGCACTGGCAGCTTTAAGGAAACACTTTGTTATGCAAATCTATTACTTTACACACTTGAACGGAAAGGATGGCCGCTCCACTTGAATGTAGACACTCTTTACTTGAGTATACTCTTTAAGAGCGTAAGCACCATTCTCCCTTCCTAATCCGGAATTTTTATACCCACCGAAAGGGAGTTCAGCAGGCACGACATTGTACGTATTTGTCCAGCAAACACCGGCCTCAAGGTTCTTCGTCATACGTAATGCGCGACTAATATCCTGGGTGAATACCCCAGCAGCCAATCCGAAAAGAGTGTCATTAGCACGGGCAAGCACCTCTTCCTCGGTTTCAAATTTCAAGATCGACATAACAGGGCCGAAAATTTCCTCTCGGACGATATCCATCTCGTCAGTGCAGTCACAGAACACTGTTGGGAATACAAAGCTACCACCCTCCAGCCCCTCAACAACGTATACACCACCACCTACAAGTAAAGTTGCGCCCTGCTGAACACCACTCTCAATGTACGAACACACCGAATCCCTATGCTGAGGAGAAATGAGCGAACCGATCTCGGTTTCCAAATCCATAGGATTGCCAACCTTGAGCGCTTTTGTAGCCTTAGCCACCTTCTCGCAAAACTCATCATAAATCGAAGCTTGGACGAACACTCGTGTTCCATTACAGCAGTTTTCACCTTGTGATGAAAAGTTTGAACACAGGGCCGCCTCCACTGCAACATCAATCTCAGCGTCAGCAAAAATGATTAGCGGTGACTTCCCACCAAGCTCTAGAGTAGTTTTCTTCATCATTTGGGCGGTGCTAGCAGCTACCTTTAGACCGCTAGCGACTGACCCGGTGAATGAAACTTTAGCCACTTGCGGATGCTCAGCCAGGTATCGACCAACCTGACCATCACCTTGTACGACATTGAATACACCTGGCGGTAGACCAGCTTCGCTCAGTATCTCAGCGAACAAGACTGCATTAGAAGGCGTCATCTCAGATGGCTTAAATACCATTGAGTTTCCTGCTGCCAGGCACGGCGCCGCCTTCCAAGCTATGAGCTGGATTGGATAGTTCCACGCACCAATACCTACGCATACACCAAGCGGTTCGTGTCGCGTGTAAGCCATATTTGCCCCCAGATCATACTGCTGGGCATGTACTGTTGCCGCTTGCGCGCTCATGTACTCCAAGCAATCGATAGCCGATACTACGTCATCGGCCCTTGCTTCACGCAACGGTTTACCAGTATCAAGCACTTCAACTTCAGCAAGAACGTCTAATCGCTCACGCATCAACTGGGCCGCTTTACGCAGCACTGCCGCCCTCTGCCCCGGGGGAGTAACTGCCCACTTTTTAAAACCCTCGCTAGCCGCAGCAATAGCGTTATCGCAATCCTGCTCTGCTGCGAAACTAACCTTGAGCAATAACTCCCCGCTAGCCGGATAGAATTTATCAAAGAGCTTCCCGCCCCCTTCAACCTGAGCACCATTAATGTAATTCAGCACAGTTTTCATATAATTCACTCTTGTTGTATCAACGTTGTTTCGACTGCCAATTTTCGACAAATATTGGTTGCCGGGTTGCCGGGGCGATAGGCGCAATGCCCAACACATGATCCGCGCCTTTTTCTCCTATCATGATAGAAGGAGCGTTAATATTTCCCATTGGAACAAGCGGAATAATGGAAGAGTCTATGACACGTAGATTCATTAGCCCTACTACCCTGCATTCAGGATCAACCACGGTCATCGGATTAGCCGGATCGCCCATAACACAGGTTCCACAAGGGTGATACGCACTACCAGTATGCTCGAGGATGAACTGATCGATCTGCTCGTCAGTTTCATAACCGGCTCCCGGCAAAAGCTCTTCTCCAGCAAATTGATTCATAGCCGGCATCCCAATCACTTCCCTAGCGAGCCTAATACCATTGCGAATTTCTACAATATCATCTGGGTGATCGTAGAAATTATAATCAATGCTTGGTGATACATCGGGATCACTCGACTGAATGTGAGTTGATCCTCTGGAAAGAGGCCGAGCAGAAGCAACCATAATTTGGAAACCATGTTTCTGCTCAATGGCAGTACCATCATACTGTATGGCAGCCGGCATGAAGTGAAACTCTAAATTAGGATACTCAATACCCGCTCTATCTCGAATAAACGCACAGGCTTCGAAATGATTCGTAGCACCTAGACCTTCCTTGGTGAGCAGCCATTGAGCGCCAATGAATGCCTTTGATAGAACATTGTTGTGTTTATTGAGAGTGATTGGCTTTTTACAATGCCATTGCATGATCACCTCAGGATGATCCTGCATGTTTTCTCCGACGCCAGGCAATTCGTGCACTAGATCGATTCCGTTTCTTAGCAATACATCAGCTCTGCCAACACCGGAAAGCTCAAGTAATTTCGGTGTATTGATCGACCCTGCACAGAGAATAACTTCTTTATTCGCAAAAACTTCGAAACTATCGCCCCCCTTAGAGTAAGCGACACCTCGAGCAGTTTTTTCCGAGATAATAACTTTATTTACCAACGCGTGCTTAATTAAGGTAACGTTTCCTGTCTCAAGAGCTGGTCGCAGATACGCGCTAGCTGTAGACCAACGACGACCATTATAAACTGTGCGCTCCATAGCGCCGAAACCTTCACCACATGAACCGTTATAGTCTTGGGTTCGATTGTATCCAGCTTCCACTCCTGCATCGATGAAGGCTTTGTACAAAGGGTTTTCCAGCGTACCTCTCGTTACATGCATTGGCCCATCTGTACCCCTCCATCCTTCTTCCCCGGCATGAGATTTTTCCATTCTCATGAAATAGGGAAGGACATTTTTATAAGACCAACCTTGGGCGCCTAACACTTCCCAACTGTCAAAGTCGCGCGCATGCCCACGCACATAGACCATACCATTAATTGAAGAAGACCCACCTATTACCTTACCGCGCGGACAGAAAAGCACACGATTTTTAAGATTTTTTTGCGGAACACTAGAATAATCCCAGTTATATCGCTTAATGCTCATCGAGACTTGAAGGGCTGAAGGCATCTGGAGAATTGGCCCCCAGTCACTTCCACCAGCCTCCAGAACCAACACTTTATGACCTGCAGCCGCTAGTCGGTAGGAAACAACCGCCCCTGCCGATCCTGAACCAACTATTACGTAATCATACTGACTAGTTTTTTTATTAAGCTCTGCGTTCACAATTATCACTCTACGAAATTACTGAAGCGCTATAAGCGACCGCTTGAGTCACTTTGCCGGTAGCATCAGTATGATTTTCGAGAGAGGTGGTCACTATCCATTTTTAGCAAGCAAAGCACCGCACGTCCGCACTCAAGGAGCGGATTGAGAGCGCTTTGCGTTTGCGAACGCTTGCAGTTTCAGCGTCCATACACATGGCCTCGCCAAGGAGATCGACCGAATCCTGAGTGCGCGCAGGGCCGTCAGGAGCCGGGACAGAGCAGCTACCAAAGCACCGTATGATTCGGCTTTGAGGACGATGCCATGGCCCTTCTGATGCCAACCTGTTGCAGTAATTAAGGTGTCTATACGCTGTTCGGTAGCACTTCAGAACTCCACCACCATCCACCTTTCGCTAGCCGTAGAACCCGTCAGGGGCTCCGGCTTTACATTCCCAAAGCCGATGGCAGGCAACGCCCGTTGGGTATTGCTTCTTTGGAGGACAAGATCGTACAGCAGGCGGTTGTTACCGTTCTGAATGCGATCTATGAGGAAGACTTTCTTGGGTTCTCGTATGGGTTTCGACCGGGCCGCAGTCAGCACGATGCGCTGGATGCGTTAACGGTCGCGCTGAACAGCCAAAAGGTGAACTGGATACTTGATGCGGATATCACGTCGTTCTTTGATGAGATCGATCATGAGTGGATGCTGATGTTTCTAGGGTACCGGATTGCAGACCGGCGCTTGCTCGGGCATATCTGCAAGTGGCTTAAAGCAGGTGTCATTGAGGATGGCCGTAGGGTGGCTGCGACCAAGGGTACGCCCCAAGGCGCAGTGATATCGTCGTTGCTGGCGAATATCTATCTTCACTACGTGCTGGATTTATGGGCAAGGCAGTGGCGCGAGCGCCACGCTCGCGGTGATGTGATTGTCGTGCGCTACGCGGACGACAGTGTCGTGGGATTATCAGTTAGTCAACGTCCAGATCGCCCCCGCGCTGCACGCGACGGTCGGGGAAGCACTGCGCCACGTGCTCCAGCGTTCGGGCTACTCCCTCTGTCCCGACACCGGGTCGTAACCACACACCATAAGAGCCCCTCCGGCAACCGAATTCTGTGGAGAATCTATGCCTACTCCTCCCGCTAGCCTACCAACGACACCAAGGCGCCCGGGGTTGCTCTTCGGTACGTTCGAGCTGTGCCTAAGCTTGCTGGGCCTGCTATTCGCTTCTCTGATGTTCTCCGTCGTGCTGGAGTTCGTGGGCATGCTGTGGTTCTGGCCCGAACAGGGTTGGCATCACAGTCATGCCATGTGGCTCACTGAGCTGGGATGGCTCAGCGATCACTTCAAAAATTCGCTGCTCGTGAAGGAACCCGCGCGAGCCACCGCCAAAGTCCTTCAGCACCTGAACGAATGGGTCGTGGTCCGCTCTGGCTGGGCGCATTCTGACACTCAACTGAGGCTCCTGAGTCAGGAAGTGTCGGTGCAGGGTCAGTTTGCTCAAGCCTATGTCGTGCTGCAGGACTACCTATTGGCCGCCCTGTTCACCATTTTCACCTTGGTCGTGCGTCTAACCATCCTCACCCTAGCCACACCACTATTCCTGCTCGCCATAATCACAGGCGCTGTCGATGGCTTGATGCGCCGCGACCTTCGCAAGTTCAGCGCCGATCGCGAGAGCAGCTATGTCTACCACCGAGCGAAGCGAGCCCTATTGCCCCTCATAATCAGCCCATCGATGATCTATCTCTCTTTTCCATCGTCTTTCAATCCTGTTTGGATACTGCTTCCCTCCGCAATTTTGTTGGGATGCACAGTTGCCATAACAACGAGCACATTTAAAAAATATATTTGAGTGTATAGTCGTCAATGCAGCATTTTGGATCTGTAAAGAATACCCCTTTTCGTTTTCCTCTTCTCACTAGTTAAGCCGGGTTAAGCATCGCTCCGTAGGCTGGTCTAAAGTGCAGTCCTGCTATGAACAAGCTGATTACGTCAGCCTCTATCGTTGTCCTTGGCGGGTCAGTCTCGATGCCATGCGTCTAGAGCACTTGCCTTGGGGAAGCTGGCAACCATTCTTGAAAACCCGCACCCGACTCCCCTCAGAAGCGTAGAACACCATACCGCCGGCCAGGTACTCCACATCGAAGGTGGCCGGCACATTGGCACCTTCAAGGAGGATTTTCACGGTGGCACGGCTTTCAATCCAGAACTCGCTGGAGGTTGGCTCGATGATAAGGAGCAGCCGCTTGGGAGCCCCATTGATAAATTGGAATTCTTGGCTGTTGTTCATTTAATTGCCTTCAAAGTGGTCTGACTCATCGCACAACTCCAACCTCTGCGCTGAGTCTGCGCGTGCCTCGTCTTACGGTCTCGAAGCAGAGCAAACCGCCTAATGCTGAGAATGCCATTAGCACAAGGAACATGCTGGTGGGTGCAGAGTAGGTAAGGAAGAACCCGCACAGAATCGGGCTGAGAGCGCCACCCAAGGCCGCGAGGTTTTGGGCGCCGTAATAGCTGCCACGAAGATGCTCTGGGGCGATGGTGTCGATGAACAGGTATTCGCCCGGCAGCACGATCATTTCACCCAGCGTGAATACAAACATTGCAATGCACCAACTGACGCTGTTCTCGGCGTACATGAAACCCAGTAGGCCACTGATGAAAAGCACCGAGCCGATGCCCATCCAGAATGCCAGGTGCTCTCGCTTGAGCAGGCGACCGAACTGATACTGCAAGACGATCACCGTGATCGCGTTACAAGCCAGCACCGCAGAGAGAATACTCATGGCATCGTCGGACGAATATTCAACCAGCAGATACTGCGACAGGTAGATGGTGAATCGGCCATGAACCACCGCATTGAGAAGGCTTCCCAGCGTGAACAGGATCAGGATGCGATCGCCTCTGAGGGTGGCTAACGTGGCGAGGAAGCTGGGAGGCTGAAGGGTGGCAGCTGCGTCTGAACGCTTGCTGGTGGGAACACCCTTCATCAGGAAGATGCTGAGAAAGGCGATGGCACTGGCTGTCCAGAAGGGGGCCATCGGCTGAACGCCAGCCAGGATTACGCCAAGCATCGGGCCAGTGGCATAACCGATATTGGTCAGGGTGTAACGCAGGGAAAAGGCCTTCGCTCGCTGCTCCACAGGCAGGTTGTCACTGAGAATGGCCTTGGAGCCAATGACGAACAATGCTGAGGCTGACTCGGTGATGATCAAGGCCAGCGCCGCGACATGCAGGTCATTGGCGAACGTCAACAGCAGGAATCCGATGGCGCCGGAAAGCATCGACAGGATGAGAAGCCGACGTTTCTCCAAACGATCCACTACGTAGCCGCCATACAGCCCCAGAAACGTACCAATGAACGCAGCAATGCCCACCAGCAGACCAACGTCATTCTGATTCAGCCCAAGCTGGGTGCTGATGAAAAGTGCCAGCAGAGGGCTTGTGACGGCGCGGCTGATAACGATGGTCAGCGAGCACACCATCAGGCGGCGAATGGCGAGCGGGTAAGTAGTCACAGAGATCATGCACGTCCTTGCGGTCATGGGTGGGGGCAAGACAACGCGGTGTTATCCGACCGAAAGCAATTCAGGAAGCTGCTCGGTGGTGTGCAGGTCTTCGAGGCTCAAAAGAAGATTGGCTAAGTGCGTGGCCTTCGGCAAAGGGAGCACGCGCACAGCCAAGCTATAAAATTTGTCCAACAGCGCCACATCGCTGATGGGGTTGCCTGGTGCGCCCAGCGCCAGCTCGACACACAGGCTGGCCTCGCGACCGTCATGAGTACGAAGGGTGACGATAGGTTCCCCGTCTTCGGACAGTGCGGAGTTCACGCTCAGGTGGATGCGCTCGAACCAGTGGCTAATCATCGAATGCTCGCGACACTTGTCTTCGTAAGCGTCCAGCCCTGCGTGGCCATAGGTGAGCCTCGCCGCGAGCGCATACGGTAGGCTCATTTGTGCGCTGGCCAGCGTTTCTATACGGGTATGGCCACACATGTCTTTGAGGATCGCGCACATCTCCACGCGCACCTCAGTGATCTCGTGAGGTGTGATCTCCAGTTGCTCCATGAGCAAACCCACAGCATCGATTGCAGCATGGGTGCCACGGCAGGAAGCATGGGGTTTGATGGAGCAACGCCCCAGTTTCCAGACCTTGCCCAGGGTTTCGTCCAAGGCTTGCGGTTCGGCATCGTCGCCAGCCAGGGTTTTAAGGAAGCCTCCCCACACGTCGTCGAACAAATAGGCCGGCCCAGTGATGCCTTGTTCGGCAAGCATGACCGCCAGCAAACCGCCTTCTGCTGCTCTGCCGGTATGCAGCTTTTTGGTTTGCGAGCCATCGTGGATGAACGCCCACAGTCCGCCGCTGAAACTGCCAGCGATGCCCAGTGCGCAGAGCGTCTGCGCCTGATCCAACCCGAAGATCCGCGCGCAAGCCGCTGCGGCACCAAAAACGCCGCAGGTGGACGTGGAGTGCCAACCGGCACCATTGTGTGCGGAGTAGCTCCCGCAGGCCTCGAGTACACGTCGGCCGACTTCATAGCCGATAACCACGGCCACCAGTAACTCTTTGCCGGAGACAGCCCTGTTGCTGGCCTGCAAGGCAGCCATTACGGCGGGCAACACAACAGCGCCGGAATGATCACAGCCACCGGCATCGTCCAGTTCCAAAGCATGGGCCGCTATACCATTCAACAAAGCTGCATTGCGTGGGCTGGCGCGGTGGTGGGTGCCCCAGAGCACGGTACTGCCTGAGGCTTCGTGCTGAATGAAAAGCTGGCAGGAGGCCTTGAATATGTCACTGGTGGCGCCCGCCAGAGTCGCCCCGAAGGTGTCCAGGATATGGCGTTTGGCTTTTTCTACCAGGGGCGGTGGTAGATCGTCGAACAGGGTCTCGACTACAAAACGGGCCAGTTTCTGTAGGCGCTCAGTCACAGTTGATGCTCCGTATAATGGCGTGCGTAAACAGCGGCAGGGTGGTCAAGGGGCAGCGCGGGGCCGGATTGCGCCCACCACTGCGCCACTTCTTCGGCAGTGGCGAACCAGACGTCCGGAAGCTGCTGAATCCCTTCCAGCAACTCGCGCAGGAGCCCGATGCGGCCCGGTGTTGCGATGATCTCCGGGTGCAGGCGCAGCACGTAGCAGAGGCCATAGCGATGAAACCCGGCGAAGTCCATCTGCAGGTTCTTCAGGGTGTGGCTGTAGGAGGCGATGCGCGATTGAGCGGGCGGCACTGCCGGGCTCAGGTTGAACGCGAAGTAGGGCTCGTCCTCCAGTTCGTAATGCAGGGGTAACTCAATTAACGGCGCGCCGCCGGGCGCCGACTGCAGGTGCGCATACGGCAGATCATCACCACGCAGGGACGACGACCAACGTATTCCTTGGCGGCGCATGGCTTCGGGGAAACCGGGAGCCCAATTGCCCGCAGGCACACGGAAACCTCGCGGCTTTTGCCCGCAGAGGCTGGCCAAGACGCTGCAGCCTCGCTCCAGTTCGAACGCCTGCTCGCAGAGGCTGAGCGAGTCATAGTCCTGATGTCGGTATCCGCAACAGGCGATTTCATGCCCGCCTTCGAGAATCGCATCGATCCGCTCAGGGTTCTGCTCGGCGACGATGCCGGGAATGCACCAAGAGCTACGAACCTGCAGATCGGCGAGGGTCTGCAGCAGGCGTGGCACACCACGTGTGGTGCCGTAGCGCCAGACTGACAGTGTTTTGTCCCGACCTGCGACAGCAGGTGCTTGGGTGAGAATGCCGTGGGTATCGTTGTAGTCGACGGTCACGACTACGGCGCAGCGGTAGGGTGCCGGCCAGACTGGCAGCTCAGTCATTTCCGTGCTCCTTGAGCGTCCATTGGGCAACGTCGCGGCAGGTGGAGAACCAGACATCCTGACGTTGGCGCATATGTTCGAAAAGCTGCTCCAACAGTAAAAGCCGGCCAGGTTTTCCGGTGATCTTCGGATGCAACAGCGTGGTCAAGCACAGACCTTCATCCATGGCACCGTCGAACTCGCGGCACCAGTTGTCGAGGGTCAGCTCATAGCTCGCCGTCCGGTCCAGACCGCAGGGAAAGTCTGGGCGCTTGGTGTAAGCCAGGGAGGCGTAATCGTCGAGCTCCCAGTGGCCTGGGATTTCCACCAGCGGGCGAGCGTGGCCGGCAACGTTGATCAAATAGGGGCGATCATCGCCGCGCATACTACTGGAGTAGGTCACGCCGGCCTCCAGGAGCACTGCTGGGGTTTGGGCGTGCCAATCGCCGGAAGGGGTACGAAACCCTTCTGCACGCACGCCCAGCACGTTCCAGAAAACTTCCCGGCACTTGTCCAGCACTTGGCGTTGTACTTGCGGCTCCAGCGCAAAAAAGGATTCGTGCCTGTAGCCGTGGTAGGCCACCTCATGTCCCCTTTCGACAATCGCTTGGCACTGTCTGGGCCAATTCTCCACCACCCATGCGGGCACGAAGAACGTTGCCGGTATGCGCACGGCATCAAGCAGATCGAGGATACGTGGCAGGGCGCGATAGGGCCCGTAACTGCCAAAGCCGAAATATTCGGGCTTGCGCCAGATCGATCCGTCGAGCATTGCATCGCCGGTCGGACCGTCGACGTCGAAGGCCAGGGCCATGCAGGCCCTGCTTTCGCCGGGCCACTGAAGTGTTGTCGGAGAGGACATGGGTGGGCTCTTGGTTACTGGCCGTTGATAGTCACGCGCTCGACAGCGCCTTTCTCAAGGTCCCACTTCTTCAGGATGGCGTGGTAGCTGCCGTCGGCGATCATGCTTTGCAAAGCCTCGGCCACGGCTTTCGTCAGTTCAGGGTTGGCATTGCTCACGCCGAGCCCGGTGAACTGGGTGGAAATGGCATGGCCCAGGGTCTTAAGGGAGTTTTTGTCCAGGGACATGATGTAGGGCAAGGTCTCACTGCCCTGCATGGCGGCGTCTATGCGACGTTGACGAAGTTGAGTACGAGCATCAGCGCTCCCTTCTGATCCCATCACAACAACCGCGGGCTTTCCTGCTGCTTCGCAGTTCGCTTTGCTCCACTCAGCGATCTCGTCTGGCCATGTTGTGGCTCGGCTCGTCCCCACTTTCTTCCCGCACAAGTCGGTTGTCTCGTTGAGGTCGGTGCGGCTCTGCAGGGTGTAAAACTGTGGTCCACTGACGAAGTAGTCAACGAACGTGATCGCCTTTTGCCGCTCCTTGGTGTCGGTCATGCCGGACAGGATGATGTCAACACGTTTTGTAGTCAGCGCGCTGATCATCTGTTCGAACGAGGTTTCCTGCCACTTTATCTTCACGCCAAGGCGCTCAGCCAGTGCGGTGCCCAGGTCATAGTCGAAACCGGTCAGCTCGTTGGTGGCCGGGTCTCTGAAGTCCATCGGCGGATAGTTGGGCTTGATCGCTGCAACGATTTCGCCTTTGGCTTTGATGGCTGCGGGGAGTTCTGCGGTTGCCTGTGCACAAACGGCAATGCCCATCAGTACGGAGGAGAGGATCAGCTTTTTCATGTACGACGTTCTCTTGAATTATTATTGGCGCCTAGGCGCGAACGGCAGAAATGAAGTTTTGAGTGCGTGGATTTTGTGGGGTTAACAGCACCTCTTCTGGGCTTCCGACCTCCACGACTTGGCCGGCATCCATGAACACCACGCGATTGGAAACCTCGCGGGCGAAACCCAGTTCGTGGGTTACAACAACCATGGTCATCCCCGTTTTAGCGAGATCACGCATGACCGAGAGCACCTCACCGACCAATTCCGGGTCGAGTGCGGAGGTGGGCTCGTCGAACAACATCAGCTTTGGCCGCATGGCCAGCGCCCGAGCGATGGCAACCCGCTGCTGCTGACCGCCGGAAAGCTGGATCGGGTAGTGATCGCGTTTATCAGCCAGCCCGACACGCGCCAGCAACTCAATGGCACCCTCTGTGGCCTCCTTGGGCGAGCGCTTCAAAACCTGGCACGGACCTTCAATGATGTTCTCCAGCACGGTCAGGTGCGGAAACAGGTTGAAGCGCTGGAAGACCATCCCGGTAACCAGGCGTTGGCGGGCGATCTGGGTCTCGTTCAGCTCGTAGAGCTTGCGGCCTACCATGCGGTAGCCCACCAGTTCGTCATCGACCCAAAGTGCGCCACTATCGACTTTTTCCAACTGGTTGATGCAGCGCAAGAAGCTGCTCTTGCCCGAGCCAGAAGGGCCGATGACACAGAGCACTTCACCTTGTTCGATTTCCAGGTTGATGTCTTTGAGGGCGTGGAAATCGCCGTAGTGTTTGTTCAGGCCGACGGCCTTGACGATGCTTCTCATAGGGATATCTCTCTGTGCGTGGCCGGTTAGGAGCGCTTACCTGCGCCTTTGGCAAAGTGACGTTCCAGGCGGCTCTGACCAAACGACAGGACAGTGACGACGGCGAGGTACCAAATACCCGCGACGATCAGCAGTTCCATTACGCGCGCGTTGGCGAAATAGATGTTCTGGGCGTTGTGCAGCAGTTCGGAGTACTGAATGACACTGGCCAGACTGGTCATCTTCACCATGCCGATGAACTCGTTACCCACTGGCGGGATGATGATCCGCATGGCCTGCGGCAAAATGATCCGTTTGAGTGCCTGAAGGCGCGGCATGCCGATGGACTTCGCAGCCTCATACTGGCCGGTGTCGACGGAGAGCAGGCCGGCGCGCACCACTTCGGCGGTGTAGGCGCCTTGGTTGATGCTCAGGCCGAGCAGGGCCGCAACAAATGGCGTCATCACACTCACAGTGTCGATCTGGAAGACGCCGGGAATGCTGATGACCGGGAAGATCAACGCAAGGTTGAACCAGAGTAAAAGCTGCAGAATCAGCGGTGTGCCGCGGAACAGCCAGGTGTAACCCAGGGCGACGTACTGCAGAATGGGGTTTTGCGACATTCTCATGATCGCCGTGATGACCCCGAAGATGATCCCCAGCGTCATGGCGAGCAGGGACATCAGAATGGTGTTCATCAGGCCGAACAGAATCGCTTTGGACGTCAGGAACTGGCCGACATAGGACCATTCGATCTGACCTTTGGCGAAGGCATTCCCAAGGCCGATTAACAGGACCACGAGCAATGTGGCGAAGAACATGCGCCCGTAGTATCGGCGTGGCACGTGTTCGTAATGGGCGATGTCGAATTGGTTTTCCTGTTGCTTGCGCTCGGCGACAAGACGTTGTGCTTGTAATTGACTCATGGTGTTGCTCCGAAGGCAGCACTGGAGGGCTGCGGCTAATCGGTCGATCTGGAAAGCACTACCCTGGGGTCGCGCTCCGTTTGGGCAAAACTCAGATGCGTGGGCCGGCGTAGTTGGCCGTCCACTCGCGCTGACCTTCCAAGGCCGATTTCAGCCGGGTGATTTGCTCCCGGACACGCTCTGGCGCTGTGCCGCCCCAGCCACTGCGAGCGGCGATGGCAGCCTCCAGAGTCAGGCTCTGCTTCACATCGGGGGTCAGTCGCCCATCGATGTCCGCCAACATGCTCGGGCTGGCTTCCCACAACTCGATGTCTTGCTCTTCACAGGCTCGTACCAGAGCACCGGTGATCTCGTGAGCTTCTTTGAAGGGCACGCCGCGTACCGCCAGCCAGTCGGCGACCTCGGTGGCCAAGGTGAAGCCCAGCGGCGCCTGGCGGCGCAGTTCGTCTGTGCGTACGCGCATGGTGCGGACCATACCCGCCATGGCGGGCAGGACCAGGCTCAGGGTTTCGACAGTGTCCAGGACTTCGTTCTTGTCTTCGGCAAGGTCCCGGTTGTAGGAAAGCGGCAGAGATTTCAGCGTAGAGAGCAACCCAGTCAGGTTGCCGATCAGACGGCCAGCCTTGCCGCGGGACAGCTCGGCGATATCCGGGTTCTTCTTCTGCGGCATGATCGAGCTACCGGTGGCATACGCGTCATCCAGGTCGACCCAGCGGAACTGGCGAGAGGACCACAGGCAAAACTCTTCCGATACTCGGGAAATGTTGATGCCCAGCATAGCGGTCACGAACAGGAATTCAGCGACATGGTCGCGGCTGGCCACGGCATCGATGGAGTTTTCACAGGGCGCGGTGAACCCCATCTCAACGGCGGAATGCTGAGGCTGACGGGCGATCGCCGAACCTGCCATGGCCGCTGCTCCCAGGGGCGACAGCGCAGTGCGCGCATCCCAGTCGACCAGGCGCTGGATGTCACGCAGCATGGCTTGAGCGTGCGCCAGCAACTGATGAGCAAAGGTAATCGGCTGGGCCTGCTGGAGGTGGGTAAAGCCAGGGCAGATGGTTTCGACGTGCTGTTCAGCTTGCTCAACCAAGGCGTCTTGCAGGTCCAGCACCTGCGATGCCAACTTGCGGGCGTGGTCACGCAGGAACAGCCGCAGATCATTGGAGGCTTGGTCATTGCGAGAGCGACCGGCGCGGATCTTGCCGCCAAGCGGCCCCAGGCGCTCAGTTAGCACGCGCTCGAGGAAGGTGTGCACGTCTTCGTCATCCAGCGAAGGGCTGAGCCGGCCGCCGCGAAATTCTTCTTCGATGGTATTGAGCGCTTCGAGCATGCGCTGGGTTTCAGTCTCGTCCAGCAACCCTGCACGTTGCAGTTCGCGGGTGTGTGCTCGAGAGCCTGCCAGGTCGTATGGGGCGAGCTGGAAGTAGCGCTCAGGGCAACGCGAGAGGGCTGCCAACGCCTCCGAAGGACCACTCTTGAAACGAGCACCCCAAAGGCGATCAGTAGGTTGAGTCATTATTATTGTTCCTCACTTTTTGAAATAGAACGGGCGAGATTAATACGGATAAGTACTATTCAGCGCGCGCAAATACCTGGGAATTACTGTGGAAGCAAGACGTGTTTGGCGAGAGTTTTTTGGCCGATAGGGCAGGATAAAACATATTTAAATCAGTCGCTTGTGAAATAAACGGCTGATGTGAAGTTTGTTGCAATGCGCCGCTGCATGTGTTCATGATGATTAGGCCGGCTGATTTCTTGTTGTGGTGATCTAGCCTGTTGTATGCCGACTACGAGGTAAATAATCATCATGGAAACCTCACTTTCCACGCCCGGAAACCTGCCCGGAAAGACAGGAATCAGAGCGCCGATGGCGCTGAGCGGACAAGATTTCAAACTGCTGAAAGTCTTCAAAGCTGTTGTAGAAGCCGGGGCTTTAGTGCAGCCCAGAACGAGCTGAATGTGGGCCTCGCGGCGATCAGTAAACAGATTTCGGACCTTGAAATTCGCATCGGAATGCGCCTGTGCAGCCGCGGTCGAGAGGGCTTCAGCCTGACGGACGAGGGCAAGGTGGTTTATCAGGCGTCCATCGACTTATTCAATTCGGTGGAAAACTTCCGAGACAGGATAAGTTCCACGAAAAATGAATTGATTGGGGACCTGAGTATCGGTGTCATTGATAACACGATATTTGATTCAGGCTCTCCGCTGATTGCGGCGATCAGAACGATGGCCGATGAGGCACCCAAGGTGAGGGTGCGATTGAGTGTTTCGCAGTTGGATGAAGTGGAGCGGGGCGTTGTCGAGGGAGATTTGTTTCGGGTATCGTTCCAGTTTACCAGCGAAGGGAGGAATTTGATTATTTTGAAATGTACGAAGAAAAGTCGACACTGTATTGCGCTGTAGGGCATGAATTGTTTGAGAAGGCGGATGAAGAAATTGAGTTAGAACAGTTGAAAAAGTACAGCTTCGTCAATCATCGCTATGCCATACATGCAGCAAAAAGAGAGTTCTTTGACTACGATGAAAGTTCAACGTCTGCCACGCAGGTCGAAGCCGTCGCGATGCTGATCCTGACCGGCAGGTTCATCGGTTTTCTTCCATGCCATTATGCCAGTCAACTCGTCAAAGACGGGCGTTTGCGGGCTATTCGCCCAGATGTCGTTAAATTGTTGACGCCCTTCAGCCTAATCTTGCGCCATAACGCGCCACGCAGTCCGCTGGTCAAAGCATTTGCGGACTTTATGAACATTGACCTAAAACTCGCGATAACAGGGTAATGCTTTCGATGACTACCAACTCCAACCCCCAGAGCAACGTTTCAATTACGTCGACGTCCTCGACACTATGCGACAGGCCGAATATTGTTCTGATCGGAACAGGCGGCACCATCGCTTCGTCAGCGGGAAGTGCTACGGAACTACAGGGTTACAAGGTGACCGCCTCAATCGATGAGGTACTGGCTGCTGTTCCAAACGTCAATGATTTGGCCAAAATCTGCTGCGAACAGGTGGTCAATGTTGAAAGCCACCAGATCGATAACCTGATACTGTTGCACATTGCCAAACGAGTCGACGAACTGCTGAAATTGCCAGACGTCGACGGAGTGGTGATTACCCACGGTACTGACACGCTGGAAGAAACCGCTTACTTCCTGAACTTGACGCTTAAGAGCACGAAACCCGTGGTCATGGTCGGCGCAATGCGGCCCGCAACCGCATTGAGCGCAGATGGCCCACTTAATCTGTATAACGCATTTCGTCTGGTCACTACACCGTGTGCTTCTGGCAAAGGTGTCCTTATAATGCTCAATGACCGAATCGGCTCGGCACGCAGTATGACCAAGGCGAGCACTACCGGCGTCGACGCGTTTCGTTCTGTCGGGCAGGGCTATCTTGGAGAAATCGTAGGAAATGTCGTGCATTTCTACAGTGGTCCTACGCATGCGCACACAGGGGAAAGCGAATTTTTCCTCGATGCGATCGAAAGTTTGCCTCAAGTCGATATCATTTATGACCACCAAGGTGCCGGCGCGCATCTGTACCATTCTGCAATCGCTGCGGGGGCACAGGGAATTGTTTTGGCAGCGACGGGCAATGGCAGCCTCTCACCATCGGCTCGCGCGGGGGCTGAAGAGGCTGTTCGTAATGGTGTGCTATTTGTACGTTCCAGCCGGGCTGGAGACGGGATCGTAACAGGCTCGGCTGATGATGAGACTCTTGGGCTCGTTACCGCGAACTCCCTTAACCCGCAGAAAGCGCGAATACTTTTGATGCTTGCCTTGGGCAAAACCCGTGATTTTCGGATCGTCCAAGGCTATTTTGATCGCTACTAATTGAGATGTGGCAATCCGAAAGTAAGGGGCCGGCGAACACAACTTCCGAATCCAGGCATTAAGGACGATGGTGGCCACATAAACGTGGACACCATCGCCCTTATCGCAAGGATCACCAAGCGCCAGCGCAACTCTTATCCAAAATCGTTCAAGGCCCAGGTCGCTCAGGAATGCCTACAGCCCGACGTATCGATTGCCAGCATCGCTTTACGTCACGGCATTAACGCGAACCTGGCCCGCAAGTGGATACCGCTTTACCGCGATCATCCACCATCTGCACTGCCGGCGTTCACTCCAGCTTGAAAGACATCTGGCGAAACAAGCCAAGCTCGAATTTGCCCTCAGTGCGCTCGAGTAATTGCAGCTATCTTACACTGCCACCGCTGGTGATGTGGCAGACCTCTCCACGCTCAACGACAAGCTGAAAACGCCACTGGATTCCTCAACATCACATCCGAGGCCTCTGACGTCATCCACAACGTGCTGATCGGCGGAATGCTCGAGACCACATATCGCTCCACAACGCTCACATAACCTCCCCGAATACGATGACCCAGACTGCTCGCAATGGCTCTGGGTATCGGAGGGGCGTTTTCAAAGCGTAATGATGCAAGGAGGGATCGCGTCAAAACCCGTCGCTATCGTGTATTTACACCGGAACCATCAACTGGAACCGTTGTCACCAACATTGGATACGTAAATTGGAACCCGGCTCGCTCGACGGGGCCTGTACGCACGCCTCCGCCAGCGATTCTAGGACGAACGCAGCTGGAGGCTGTGTGCCATGATTTCAATCAGAAGCTCCTACCACCCGATTGATGCCGCAATTTTGTGGTGTGGCCTTGCCGCCTACCAAGACGAGATCTTGCGCGTCGACGCGTCCCAACCGGGTTGCCTACGAAAGCATTTTCCGCAGTGGCCGTCGCTGCAAAGACACCTTGAGTGCATCTGCGATGCGATCATCTGTGGCGAGCTCCCCGCGACTTATTTAGGGCGCCCGATCACTTCTGACCACCAAGTGCATCATGAGTATTGCTCAGTACGGCGTGCTGACCTAGTGGCCTGGTTCCTACGTAATTTCCCTGATCAGAGACCTGCATTCCTGTTCCCTCCAAATCTGGATCATTCAGAATGCATCAGCTTGAACGCTCACTTGGTGCAGGAAGCAGAAATTGACGCTTCCCAGCGCACCATTGAAAAGCTGCGCCAAGAGCTCGCAGCCACTACCGAAGAAATGGCAACGCTTGTGAGCGCCAACAGAGAGCTGTCAGAACGGTTGGAGGCCTGCGGCATACCCTCTGAGACCTCCGAGTGTATGCATAACACGCTCGTGGGCGCCGTACTGGAAGTCACGTTGGGCAAATCGAACAGCGGCCAGGTGCAGTCCATCTATCCAAGCCAGGCAGCCTTGGTCGAGGAGATCACCCGCCGTTTCCCGGGAGTCAGCGGCCTGAGCAAAAGTACCCTTGATCGGAGATTTGCCGAGGCTCGCCGCCATTTCGCCCAGGCTTTCCGGGCATGACGCAGCATTGTCAGGCAATGCCCGCCATTGCCTGACAATGTTTTTTCGCCTCGATGAGCCTTCACTGACTGTCACATCCCACCACGCACCACCCGGCGCTAAGGAGTGACATCATGCAACCGACCTGCCCTTCCCCCCTCAATGCCGACCGCCACATCATGCGCCGCGATGAAGTGGAGCAGAAAACCGGCTTCAAACGTTCGCACATCTACAACCTGATGAAGGCCGGCCAGTTTCCGCAGTGTCGACGCATAGGCACCCGCGCCGTAGGCTGGGATTCGCTGGAAATCGAGCAGTGGGTTCAAGACCGGCTGTCCAGCGGGAACTGAATGATGGACGTCCTTTCGCTCATCTCAACCAAGGGCGGGGCGGGCAAGACCACCGTCGCCGCTAACCTGGGTGGATTGCTCGCCGATGCCGGCCTTCGTGTATTGCTGCTGGATTTGGACAGCCAGCCCACCCTGTCCAGTTACTACAGCTTGAGGGAACCCCGTGAAGCGGGTAGCTACGAACTCATCGCACAGGGGCTTACGACGGCAGACTTGGTGATTTCCAGTACCGTCATTCCACGCCTGGACTTGATCGTATCCAACGACCGCGCCGGGCACATCAGCACTCTGCTGTTACACGCAGCCGATGGCCGCCTGCGGCTGCGTAACCTGCTGTCCGCATTCGAGGATGAGTACGATGTGTTGATCATCGATACCCAAGGTGCACGCAGCGTCGTGGTCGAGATGGTGATCCTTGCTACCGACTGCGCGCTGTGCCCGGTACCACCGGAAATGCTTGCTGCACGCGAACTGCGCCGCGGCACGCTGGGTCTGTTCGAAGAATTGGAGCCCTACCGCTACCTGGGGGTCGCCTTGCCGTCAGTAAAGCTGCTGCTCAACCAGGTCAATGCCAATCGCCGCGACACCCGCTTGATCATGCAGAGCCTGCAAGCTTCCTTTCAAGCGGATCCGCATGTCACCGTTTGCACCACGACGATTCCCGACCGCGTGGCCTACACAAATGCCGCCTCGCTGGGGCTTCCTGTGCACCGAGTGGAACCCACGCCAACTTCTGGTAGCCGCAGTCCTTGCGCTGCCCAGGTAATGCGCGCACTGGCAGTCGAGCTCTTTCCTCAGAGGGCCGAACATCTTCTGGCCTTGGAAGTGCACGTGCCAAACCAAAAGTCTGCTGGGCACGACCTCGTACGTCGCGGATAAACGGAGGATGGGTAATGAAACCGCCAACGTCCGAAGACATTACGCGTCAGCTGCAGCAGGCACATTTTCCACAAAACCCCGGCCGCGAGGTTTCGTCCGTACCAATCGCTGATACCCCGATGGTGGTCAGCCTTGAGCAACTGCGCCCGTACGAGCTGAACCCACGCGTGATGCGCAACCCTCTTTACGACGACATCAAGGCTTCGATCCGCGAACGTGGGCTGGACCAGCCACCGTCCATCACACGCCGCCCTAGCGAACCGCATTTCATCATCCGTAACGGTGGCAATACGCGCCTGAGTATCCTTGGCGAACTCTGGCAGGAAACCCGCGAAGAACGTTTTTTCCGCATCCACTGCCTGTTCCGGCCTTGGCAGTCCGAGGCGCATACATTGCTCGGGCACCTGGCCGAAAGCGATCTGCATGGACAGCTCACCTTCATTGAGCGGGCGCTGGCGGTGGCGCAACTGCAGGGCATGCTTCAGGGGAGTGATGAATCACTGAGTCAACGCGAGCTCTCTTTACGCCTGAGCCAAGGCGGCTATCCGATCTCACAATCGCAGATCAGCCGCATGTTCGACACGCTTGAGTACCTGCTCCCTGCAATCCCTCAAATTCTGTACGCCGGTCTCGGCAAACCTACCATCGCACGGCTCATCAGCTTGAGACGGCGGGCGGAATCAATCTGGAACCAGCACTTCGGCGACGCCCTACAGTTCGTGCAGCTCTGGCTCGAAGTACTGTCGATGTATGACAGTGATAAGCCAGAGCTGGATACGGGCGAGTTGCAGGACGAACTGCTGGCCAGGATGTCGGAGATCCTCAAGCAGACACCTCGACTGCTGGCCCTGGAGTTGCACCAGGAACACCAACCCTCGCCGCTTCAGTCGAGTACCGCCCCGCGCCTGCTCCAGGACCTACCCCCCGATGCAACGCCAGAGTCATTGTTCATGGAAGAGGTCCCCAAACCAGCGTCCGAATTTCCCAGCGCTGATAAGGAAGATAGTGACGGCGACCCACCCCCGTTTCAAACGCCACGTCTTCCCCACATCCGCCAGGCACTGATTGACGAACCGCCGCGGGGTGAAAAGTCAGACGCACCTGAACTTGTTCATGTACCGGTTGACTCGGCACCACTCCAGACTTTGGCAGAGGATGACCTTATCACTTTGCGTAAGCGCTGCGCCACGCTGGCCTCCGAACTAGCCGCGTATGCCGATGCCCATGCCATGGTCAGCCCACATGCGGATGGCCTGGGTTTCACACTGGCACCCGAACACCGCGAACAGATGAGTGCCCGTCACACCGGCATTCAACTGCTGCTATCAGCGCTGCTACGGCTGCAGGAAGACGTCAGCTGGAAAGAGCGCCAACAGTTACCCTCCGCCCTCTTCGGACAACTGCTGATTGGTGCCTATGACCTCCCCTGTGCCGAGCGACCTGCGCTCACGGTGGGTCTCGAGCGACTCCCCGACGCCCAACTCGAGCAACTGTTCACACTGATTCGCCACGCCCGGCAGCTCATTCAGCTGACGCTGTCGACCACTCGTTAACGTGAGGAGTTGCCTCATGAGCACGACCTTCAATCTGTTGAACCATGCCATGTTGAACCAGGTGCTGCATGAGCTGCGCCATGGCCGGCTGCAGCGCTGCAAAGCCCTGGGGCTGGCCGATGAGGACATCGAGGTGTTGCAGTCTCTGCCGCCGACCACCCTTTCGCACCTGGCGCATTCGTCGATCGCCTGGGTGGAAGTAAAGGTCGATACCACGGTGCTGCGTCGCCTGATCGCCCAGGCCGAACGTGACGAGCAGAACGAACGGCTGATCAACCGGGCGCTTAAGCTCGGAGCGAGCTCCAACATCATGTACCGCTGCTTTGGTCTGGACCACTCGGAAACCGCCTTGCGCCGACGCGTGCTGAAGATCGAGACCCACCGCGGCCGACCGGTTCAGCTGAGCGAAGCCCAAGAGCATGCGGTGTGGAACCGATGGAGCCAACTGCGGGCGGAGGACCCTGACAATGACCCTCTGGACACGATGATGATGCTGGCCGAGGAACAACACATCACGCTGACCCTGGTCTGGCAGCAGGTCGAACTGTACGGAGGTGCACCGTGCTGAGTTTCTACGAAGTCGACTGGCAGGACGTGGTGCGCCAGTGCTACGACGCACTGCGCCGGCGAAATGAATGGCAAGCGGCGCAGGCCAAGCTGGCCGAGGCCGATGAGACGCCAGCGGTGCGCACCATCTACTACGGCGACAACAATCCGCTGCCGATGGCGCTGCTGCTGGATCGTCGACTGACACCCCTGGAACGCAATACCTGGCAGGTGCTGCGCTGGCTCATCACCGAGCGCAAGGTCAGAACCCCGCGCTACCAAGACCTGCAACCGTATCTAGCCACCAGTCCGTGCGGCACCCAAGCCTCACGCGAGACCATCGCCCGCGCACTCAATGTCTTGCGCACCACTCGCTGGCTTAGCCTGGTCGACCGCTCACGTGATGCCCAGGGCTGCCTGCGTGGCTGTGTCTACGTGCTGCACGGCGATCCGTTGACCCCGGCCGAGCAGCTCGAACTCGACAACGGCTATGCGACACTGCTGCAGCAGAATCTCAGCCACGCCACCAAAGGCGTGCGGGATGTGACACAGCACGTCATTGAAGAAATCCAGGCCGATACGCAGGTGGCCCGGGTCGACAAGGATCGGCTAGTAGCAGCTGAACCGCCGGTGCAACAGCAGACGCTGCCGCTGACGTGTAGCGATATGGGAAATTCCGAACCTGGCGAGCGTCACACCGTTCGGGATTTTGGCGCCGCAGTAACTGATTCCGAACCCTGCGGCAAAGCACCGGTTTCAGCTGATGTTCGGAATGCCGACGCTGGCCGTACAGTACAGAAAGACAAAAGCAAAAAAAGTACGGTACTGGGGCAAGTGGAATTTGGTCGAGCGCGATGGCCCGAAGACTTACCGCTAAACCCGACCGAGCGACGCATGGCCTCCCAGGCGATGCGTCAGCTCGAGCCGGAACAGCAACAAGCGGTAATCAACGAAGCAGCGGTGCGCTGTGCCCGCGGAGAGATCCGCAAACCGGTCGCCTACCTGATGGGTTTGATCAAACGCGCTTGTCAGGGTGAATTCACCTTGTGGGCCGCCCGCGCTGAAGCGTCGGCCTCGGCGCCCGCCTCTTCGCGGACGGCGATGTTCGAACGTTTGTCGCAGCCATCCAGCGAACCACCTCGCCGCAGCGGTCAGCGTACTGCCTCTCCCCTGGCCCTCTCCTGCCTCGAGGAGCTGAAGCAACGCTGTCGCGGGGTCAGTGCGCCGACGTAGGCTGGACGTCGGTGGAATCAATGCCAATGCGATCATTTCCAGCGACGTCCACAGCCGGAAAAATGTGACCTGATCATCTTCGTGTTGATGCTCGTAGACCTTCACGGATTAGGCCATCGTCGGCGTCATTCCGACGGCGAGGTACTGGCGATGGCCGATCACTACCAACTCAACCTGGGGTCCCTGCGTAGCAGCATCACCCTGACCCTGCACACCCATCATGCGGCGCGGCTGTGGCAGGGTCGCTCCCGGCGCGAGGGCGTGCATCCCATCCTCGGCATGCCTGGCTACATCGCCGTCACCAATCTGCTCAAGCAAGCCAGCAGCCAGGATGACCCCTACGCCGACTGGTTCATGCTGCAGCTGGAAGAAAAGCTGCTGCAGACCAAGGCCGAGGTGCGCAATTTGGTCCACCAGGTCAGCCAGGTGGAGCACGACCTGCCCACCCAGGTCGATGTCGGTGACAACCTCAATATCCACCCGGTGACGCTGCCGCTGTACATCGGCAGCCAGCTCGGTTTTCTCGCGGTCTACCTGCTCACCGATTACGACACCCTGGTCCGTCGTGTTCTGCTCGCCCACCACACCGCGCTGATCGGCCGGGTCGACATGGAAAGCTGGATTGATGGCGGGGCCCATCACCTACGCAGCCTGCTCGGCCTGGCCCAGAACTACCGCCTGGCGGGCGTCACTCGGGGTGATATGGCCGCCAACAACGCCCGGGCCCGTGAAGCCCTCGAGAAGTTTGGCACGCCGCCCTTGGATATTCTGGAAGGCACCCGCCGCTCCCAGTTCGCGCCTCCGATTGTGCGCACCAGCGCGGGCTCTCTAACTGAGCCGCCTGAATCGCTGGAGGCCGAGGCCCCACCTCTACCGGATGTCTCCGACGAAGGGGGTGAGGCATGACCTTGGCTGAGGCGATTGCCCGACGCTTGTCGACGGATGCCTATCGCGAGTTCGCACAAGGTGCCTCCCTAAAAGGCCTTTTAAAGCCTTTTAAGGGTAAGGGGGAGCTGCAGCAGTTCGCCGACACGATCCTGCGCCTGCGCACCCAGGTCGCCGAGCTGATGGGGGTGATGCTGGCGATCATGGCGCAACCGCCATTCGTTTTGCTGGACCTGCGACTGGTCATCCAGCACAGCGCGACGGGCACCGACTTCCTGCGCTGGCGCAGTCCGGACTTTCAGCGCATGGGCGTGCAGGTGTGGCAGGCAGCAGTGGTTCATCCGCACCTGCACCCGGAGCTGCGGCAGGCGCTGTATCAACTGGAGACCAACCGCGTGGTGCTGAACCTGCAGATGAGCAGCCTGCAATCGCTGTATCGCCAAGCCAGTAGCGGGGTCTGCAAGCTCGAGGCCGCCGAACACGCCCTTTCCTGTTCCCCCACCGAGGAGTAGCCCCATGAGTACGTTATTTGTTGGCGAAGGCAACATCGGCAACGTGCCGGAATTTCAGGAGTTCAACACCAACCCGGATGAACCGCGGCGCTTGCTGCGGTTAAACGTCTACTTCGACAACCCGGTGCCGCGTGAAGGTGGTTACGAAGACCGCGGCGGCTACTGGGCCCCGGTCGAGTTGTGGCACCGCGACGCCGAGCACTGGAGCACCTTGTACCAGAAAGGCATGCGGATCCTGGTTGAGGGCCGCACGGTCAAGGAGGAATGGGAGGACAGCGAGGACAACGCGCGGGTGACCTTCAAGGTGGAGGCTCGGCGCATCGGCATCCTGCCGCACCGCCTGGCGTCGGTGTCCATGCGTGAAAAAGCGCAGGAAAACGCCGGTTCCGGACGCAAGGGGGGCGGCAAGAAAGCCCCACGCAAGGCCGGTTGATCAGGTGGTACTCATTGGAGCAAGCGCCCGCCGCGCGATACCACTGGGGTTCGTACGCCCTGCTCGGCGGGCAATCCCGGCTATCGGCCGCTGTTCAGTTCCGTCGCGACCTCCCTTCCCCATCGCCGTGCAACACGTGCGATACCTCTGCCAGGTACTGGTCCAGGGCAAGGAACGCCTGCCAGTGCTCCGGGCTCTCCTGAACCCAGGCGATCAACGTGGCACGCGCCTCGGCATTGTCCGGTTCCAGGTGGGTGGCCATGAATAACTCGTAGGCCTTGATCGCTAGCGCATCCGTCTGACTCTGGTTTGATCCGTGCAAGGGCTTGCCTCCGTAGTGACGGGCGGGTCTTACAGGTATTTTCGGTGATACGCCTCATAGGGTTGGCAGTCAACCTTTCAGGTCGTTCATATCTTTGGGTGGCTGGTCGACCATATGGGTCGAATTGGAGAGTGCCCCCATTGCCAGTGAAAGAGCCTAGCCCACATCACATTGGTCGCCAGCTGGCGAAGTATCGTCGCGCCCGCGATCTGACCCAGGCGAAGGTGGGCGAGCACCCTGGGGATCTCCGGTGAAGCCGTGTCGCGGCTCGAACGTGGCGAGGTCGAGCTCTCAGTCAGTAAGCTGCTGCGATTGGCCGACCTGTATGGCTGCCCTGCCGATGAGTTGCTGTTGGCCATCAGTCCGCGCCCGCAGGATCAGGGTCAGCAGATCACCTCGATCATCAAGGAACTGAGCGAAGCGGATAAGCAGTTTGCCCTGCAGTTTCTGCAAACGCTGGCCAGCCACCTAGCACAGCGCAAATAGCCCTTTCCCCGCCGATATGAGCGCGGCGCCATCGTATTTTTGCTAGTAGTCCCTAGTCACCCCGCCACCCTGTCGGTATTCACCGAGAGGGCCAAGCCATGCGCCTGTTTATTTGCGAGAAACCATCCCAAGCCCGGGACATTGCCCGCGTCCTACAGGCCAATCGTCGCAGCGACGGCTGCCTGCTGGGGCAAGGCATTACCGTGACGTGGTGCGTCGGGCATCTGCTGGAGACCGCGCCACCGGAAGCCTATGGCGATTACAAACGCTGGTCGCTTGAGCATCTACCCATCATCCCCGCGCGCTGGAAAGTAGTGGTCAAACCCAAGGTCGCCAGCCAGCTCAAGGTGATCAGCCAACTGCTGCGCACCTGCAGCGAGGTGATCATTGCCACAGACGCAGACCGCGAGGGCGAGATGATCGCCCGTGAGATTCTCGAACGCTGCCAGTACCAGGGATCGATCTCGCGTCTTTGGCTGTCCGCACTCGACGATGCCTCAATCCGCCGCGCCTTGGCCGCATTACGCCCGGGTGAGCAGACATTGCCGCTGTACCACTGCGCATTGGCCCGCTCTCGAGCCGATTGGTTGGTGGGCATCAACCTGAGCCGGCTGTTCACCCTCCTCGGCCGTCGCGCCGGCTTCGAGGGATTGCTGCCGGTGGGGCGGGTGCAGACGCCGACACTGCGCTTGGTGGTGGAGCGAGACCGGGCGATCGCGAGCTTTGTGCCACAGCCGTTCTGGGTTGTCGATGCCCAAGTGGAGACTGAGGGCGTCACCTTCAAAGCGCGTTGGCAGCCGCCGAAGACAGCCTGTGACGCCGATGGCCACTGCACTGAAGAGCTCGCGGCGCAGCAAGCGGCTCGACGTCTGAACCAGCAGGCGACGGCGCGCGTTCAGAGCATCGATGTCGAGCACGTTCGCGAAGGTCCGCCGCTACCGTTCGACCTGGGCACCTTGCAGGAGATCTCCTCCGCTAAACTGGGTCTGGGCGCCCAGGAAACATTGGCCACCGCACAAGCCCTGTACGAGACCCACAAGGCAACGACCTACCCGCGCACCGACTGCGGTTACCTGCCCGAGAGCATGCTCGACGAGGTGCCACGAATCCTTCGAGCCTTGGCCGCCGCCAGCCCATCCCTGGGTAAGGCACTGCAAGAGGTCGACCCCTGCCGCCGTTCTCGCGCCTGGAACAGCAGCAAGATCACCGCGCACCACGGCATAATCCCCACTGCCGTCTCCCTAGACCTGGCCCAGCTCACCGAGCGCGAGCAGGCGGTCTACGCGCTGATCCGCGCCCGCTACCTGGCGCAGTTTCTGCCGGAGCACGAATACTTGAAATCACAGGTGCTGCTGCAGAGCGGGACCGAAGCTCTGCTGGCTCGTGGCAAGCAGATCCTGGCGCGTGGCTGGAAGGCGGTGATCGACGAAAACCACGGCGACGAGGTCGGCGAACAGGCCCAGCGTTTGCCCACGCTACGCGAATCCGCCGTGGTGGCGTTGAAAGATGCCACGGCCGTGGCCCAGCGTACGCAGCCGCCCAAAGCTTACACGGAGGGCACGTTGGTCAAGGCCATGAAAACCATCGCCAACCAGGTGGCAGACCCACACCTCAAGCAGAAGCTCAAAGACAGTTGCGGGCTGGGTACCGAAGCGACCCGCGCGGCTATTATCCAGGGGCTGATCGACCACGGGTATCTGACCAAGAAGAAACGCAGCCTGGCGGCATCGGCCGCAGCCCACACCTTGATTGAAGCAGTGCCGCCGGAGGTGGCTGACCCGGTGCTGACGGCACTGTGGGAGCAGGCGCTGGACCGCATTGAAGCGGGCCAATTGAGCGTCGACACCTTTCTCGCCAAGCAGGCGGAGTGGTTGACGCGCCTGGTCCGCTCACACGCCTCGCTGGCCCTGCGCCCACCTCCCGTCAAAGGGCCGAACTGCCCGGTCTGCCGCAGCGCCATGCGCCAGCGCAAGGGCCGCACCGGCAGCTTCTGGTCGTGCACCCGCTACCCGGATTGCAAGGGCACCAAGCCGGTGGCCAAGTCCAAACGCTCGAAGGACGCATAACTTGACGCGGGACAGCGCCGCTGGTGTAGTGATCAGGCACCTCGCCGCTTGGCGACCAAAGACCGATTCGCTCCGGGCAGCTCGGTCGGACTCGTAGAGTTCGGAGCCACACTACTCAGCGTCCTCGGATCGCTTCTCAGCGTTTTCAAGTTACCCAGGCGGATGACCTGTACGACTTATGCCAGGTCGTACAGGTCATCCGCTTCGGCGACGATGCTCAGCTCCGGTGCCCGCCGGCGAAATACTGGGCACCTTTTGTGCGCGGATGCGTGCCAGTTGATTCCGACCCAGGCCACGACAAGGGTCGGTTGATTCAGGCGGATCGATAGCGGTGGTTTTGCGACGAACCCCGGTATCCG
This sequence comes from Pseudomonas sichuanensis, assembly GCF_024749065.1. Classification (NCBI taxonomy): domain Bacteria; kingdom Pseudomonadati; phylum Pseudomonadota; class Gammaproteobacteria; order Pseudomonadales; family Pseudomonadaceae; genus Pseudomonas; species Pseudomonas sichuanensis. Next base: position 3,333,951 of record NZ_CP087185.1, read on the forward strand.
ATTGCCGGGTCAAGCGTGGTCCATCTCCTCCTAGCCTGACGACCGTCGGGCTATTTTTTCGCCGCTTAGAATCCACTGAGCACCAACCACTTCCGCTTGCCTAGAGCCCGTCGAATCTGCAGTTGACGGGCCTTTCCCGGGGTTGTATAGATGGGCTGCACACCGCTGTCGTTGACCGCGTCCAGGTAGCCAGAACCTTCAAGGCTACGCCCATTTCGGGTGGTTCTCCCCAAGTGCGATCCGCGTTCGGTAGCTCGCACGGTTACTGCCTCCGGCAGTGATGAGCGCCCTCTAAACGATCACGTTCGTGTACGTCCCCTTGCGGAATTCACCAGCCGCCAGGGCCGGTGGCTGTCCGCGTTTCTGCTCACCAGGAGATCAATCATGACTACTGCAAGCAACAACGCCCCTACCACCTACTTCAATCTGCACACCCAAGGCATCGGTTACCTGAACCGTGTGCGCGAAGTCCCGGTTCGCCGTGGGCAAGCGTTCATGGCGTGTGACATTGCCGCCTTGCACGGTGCCGCTGACGACGTCGAGTACACCCGCTTCGACTGCAAGGTTGCCAGCGGTGAAGCCGACCGGCTGATCCGTGAGCACCTGGAAGACGTCCGCGCGGAACGCAAAGTTCTCATCGCGTTTCGCATTGGCGACCTCTGGGTTGATCCTTTCATTTACGAGAAAGGCGAGCGCAAGGGGCAACCCGGCGCGAGCCTCAAAGGCCGATTGATCTTCATCGAATGGATCAAGGTCGATGGCCAATTCAGCTACCGTGCACCCGCTCGCACCGAGTCCGCTGCTGCCCCTGAGGCTGTAGCGGAAGTGGACGAGGCAGTTACTGACGCCGAACAGCGTCAGCCTGCCCCGGCTGCTGCACGTAAATCCACCGCCGCTCGCCAGCCTGCCTGAGGCAGCTTGACCGGCAACCATAGGCGTTCTCCCGAACGCCTTTGGTTCATCTACGTCGGAGGCCGCCATGGAAAGCTTCTGGCTGTGCGAGGACTGCTTGCAGGCAGTCGCGTATGACGACTTCAGTGCACTGTCGCTCTACTACAGCGAGGCTGAGGTCGACCAACGCATCGCCCATCTGCGCAGCGAACTGCAAACCTTGTTGCCACTGAGTGCTGATTTCGATCCCCGCACTGGCACCGGCATCGAGGTCTTTTCCACCCGACCATGTGAGGGCTGCCACAGCCCACTGCATGGAGCTCGACATCGCTTTACGCGTCTGTGACTCACCACTCTCTCACCAGCCTGGGGCTCTCCCCCTGGGGGCGCTCCGTCTCCCACGAGGAATTGCCCATGAACACTGCCCAGAACCGAGTCGAGCGTCTTGACCCTGCATTGGCCCAGCGTGCCCGCGAGGATGCGTTGCTGACCGAAGCGCTGGAATTGCTGGATCAACGTTACTTCCAGCGCGGCGAGCAACTGATCACACCGTGCGATGCAGCGTCCTATCTGAAGTTGCAGCTCGCACCCTATCACCATGAGGTGTTTGCCCTGCTCTGCCTGGATTCGCGCCACCGCGTGCTGAGCTTCGACATCCTCTTCACCGGCAGCATCGACGGTGCCTCCGTGTACCCGCGCCAGGTCGTCGTTAAGGCACTCGAGCACAACGCCGCTGCGGTGATGTTCAGCCACAACCACCCCTCTGGCTGCTCGGAGCCGAGCGGCGCCGATCGGGTGCTCACTACCCGCCTGATCGAAGCCTTGGCCCTGGTTGAGGTACGTGTGCTGGACCACATCATCGTGGGTGAAGGCACGCCGCTGTCGCTGGCCGATTACGGCTGGATCTGACCACCCCCACCACTTGGAGGGTCACTGCCTGTACGGGGTGCCCTTCGCATTCTTGGAGCACCCCATGTCCACTTCCCCTCGCAATCCCTTCCTCCGCGGCTTTCAGGACCTGAGCTTCGAACGTGTGGTGCAAATCAGCTACGCCGACGATTGCCCGCCCTGCTACCGATCCCTTCACCCTGCGCTGCATGACCTGCCGGATGACGGCATTAATTTCCAGCCGTGCCTGTTCGATGATGACTTCGCGGTGATCACCGACGGCAAAAGCGTGCCCGAGTTTGTCCGTATGCCGTTCCCTGCCGACGGTACCGTGAGCCAGGTGCTCTACCAGGTCACAGGGCTGCACCATGGCCGCCGGCAAACACGTCAGCGATCTCCCCAACGAGGAAGCCGCACAGCACTTGATTGAGCAGCTGTCATTCACCAACGGGCACTACAGCCGCAGCTGGGAAATCAGCAGTGCGCACCTACCAGCAGATGAGTTCGAGTTCCTGCAGATGTGCGCCTGGTGTCGCTCACCGTCGAGCTTCTTCGAATGCTTCGTGCTGACTAGCAACAACGCGGTGGGCTGCAAGCTGTACTCGACGCCCTGGCTCAGAAACATTGCCGCCAGCGGCAGCTAATGCCGCATTGAGGAAGTGACTGCACGTCTGCGCGCAGATCATGTGCCACCGGTCCTGCTGCGCCTGCTCTTGATGGCCGGTGAAGCAGACACCCGTTTGCTGATCTTCGACCCTGATGCGCGGCCGCTCCCCGAACTGCCGTTGTTCACCGAAGATTGACCTCAAGGCGCCCTCCGGGCGCCTTTTTCATGGTTGCGCCAGCGTAAATCGGCCGGGGAGATTCGATTTTTCGGTAGGGGCGCGCTCTGGCTTTTCGACAAGGTGTCGGCATCTTTTGTCGAGATCTGGTCATGCATACCCCCACGCTCCTCACACTCGGACTGATGCTCACGTTGCTGGGCTGCAGCACGCCTCAACCGGCGCCCACCCCTACGCCACCTGCACCGGCCCCGACCGCAATGGCCAAGCCAAAATCCCCGGTACCCGCCTGGGTCCGACAGGACCGCTACACCTTGGCCAGCACCCGGCCAACGCTGGAGCAGCGCCAACCGCTGTATCAGCTGATCAACGTCCAGATCGCTCCAGCGCTGCACGCGACGGTCGGTGAAGCGCTGCGCCACGTGCTGCAGCACTCGGGCTACTCCCTCTGTCCCGATGACCCTGCCGTGGCGCGGTTGTTCCACCGCCCCTTGCCTGCCGTGCATCACGACCTCGGGCCGATTTCACTACTGGATGCCTTGACCGTCATCGGCGGCCCCGCTTGGCGACTGGACATTGATTCGGTCGAGCGGAGCGTGTGCTACGCCCTGCGCCTGCCCCCGCCCAAGCCGCCCTTCTCGACACTGGAGACCGCACCATGAAGGTTCACCATTTTCAGGCCTTGGTGATCGGCGCGCTATGCCTGGGGGCTGCCGTCCTCGCGGCTGAAAGCTACAACCAGCATCAGCAACTGTCAGAACTGCAGACTGCTGCACGGAATGCGCCGGCTGACCCTGGCCCGTCACTGCGTCGCGACATCGGGGAATTGCGCACCACACTCGCCACACTTTCGCCACAAGTCGCGGCCCTGGAAGACGCACAACACCAGCAGACCACTGCGCAGGCAACGCTCGGCCAGCAACTCGACGAGCTGGCGACCTCCGTCAGGGTCCTGCAAGCGGCACCGCCAGGACCGAGCAGCGCCGATCTGACCGCCCTGGCGCAACGCATGAGGGAGGCAGAAGCGGCACTCGAGAAGCTCTCGACCGGTCCTAAGGTGCCAGCAGCTACCGCCGCATCCCAACCTGCCTCCTTCCGCGAAAAATCAAAAGCCACGGCGCCGCAGCCGCCTTTCACCCTGCAGGGTATCGAGATGCGCGGCACCATCAGGTTCGTGACTGCGTTGCCTGCCGGCACCCATGCACTGTCCACCGTGCACCTGCTTCAGCCTGGTGACAGCTTGAACGGCTGGCAACTGCGGGCGATTCGCGAGGGCCAGGCCGTGTTCTACGTTCCGGGCCATGGCGATCGCACCCTGCCCATCCCATGAGGAGGTGAACGTGCATAGGTTCTCTGCGCTTGCGCTCATCCTACTGCCGGCTTACGTGTTCGCCGATCAGGGCTCGAGTGTCCCCAAGCATGTCGACGCTCAGGTGCAGTTCAGTGAGCAGTCGCCGCTGGCACGACAGGCGTCTGCTGCAGACCAGGCCAAGACCTGGGGCCTGACGGATGACGAATGGGCCACGTTTGAGCGCCTGCAGACCGGCCCCCGCCATTACTGGTCGCCGCAACTTGACCCGCTCACCACCCTGGGTGTCGAGGCCAACTCGGATCAGGAGCGGCAGCGCTACGCCGAGCTGCAGGTCCGTCTGGAAGCCAAGCGTGCCGAGCGCGAACTGGCCTACCAGAAGGCCTACTCCGCGGCCTGGGCACGGCTGTTTCCAGGTCTGCAGCCCATGCAGGGCATGAGCGACGATGCCGAACCCTCGAACAGCAGCCGTACGGCGCTTTTCGTAGAAGACAAATGCGCCGCCTGCGTGACCAGCCTCCAGCAATGGCTGCGGGCCGGGGCGCGGCTGGATGTGTACCTGGTCGGCAGCCAAGGCAACGATACGCGGTTGCGCCAATGGGCGCAGGGTGCAGGTATTACCGCCACACAGGTCAGCGGCGGCCAGGTCACCTTGAACCATGACCGCGGCCGCTGGTTTGCCCTGGGCGCCAGCCGGCCCCTGCCAGCCCGCTATCAGCAGGTGGATGGAAAATGGCAGCGCGTCGACTGATTCTCGCCCTGGCGATGGTCGGGGCGGCCAGCGTTCACGCAGATACTCTGCCGCCGCCGGCCTATCAATTGGCGGCCGCGCGTGCCGGTATCCCCGCCTCGGTGCTGTTCGCCATCGCCCTGCAGGAAAGTGGTACACCGCTGCGCGGACAGCTTATGCCCTGGCCGTGGACCCTGAATGTGGCGGGTTCACCACTGCGGTTTGCCCGACGCGGCCAGGCCTGTGCCGCACTGAGGGAAGCGCTCAGTCGCCACGACCCCAAGCGCATTGATGTCGGGCTGGGACAAACCAACCTGGGTTATCACCCGGACCGCTACCCGAGCGCTTGCGATGCCCTCGATCCCCGCACCAACCTCGCTGTCACCGCCGAGCTGTTGCGCGCGCACTTTGTCGATACCGGTGATTGGGTTGTCGCCGCCGGCCGCTATCACCGGCCTGCCGGTGGTCCTCCTGCGGCGCACTATCGCCGTCAGTTCACCCGTCACTGGCAGCGCGTCCAGCCCGTCGCGACGGCACCAGGGCGGTCCCTGCCATGAGACGTTTGCACTTGGTCGCCATAGCTCTCTGCCCCTGGCTGTCACTTGCCGCGAGCGCTGAGTCCAAAAGCCCACCCGACCCAGCCACGTTGAATTGGGTGCTGCCGGTGCGCAGCGCTCGCCTCTCGCCAGGTCCCGTGCTGCCCAGGACGTTGAGACTGCCCGGCATGACGCCGTTGTTCCTGGTTGGGCAGGACCCTGCTTCCGTGGAGTGGCTGTCGCGGCACGCCCAGGCGCTACAAGACTTGGGCGCCAACGGGCTGGCGGTCGAAGTAGACAATGTGCAGGCGCTGCGTCGCATCCAGACGGCAGCGCCCGGGCTGAACATCTGGCCAGTCAGTGGTGACGACATTGCCGAACGGTTGGAGCTGGACCACTACCCGGTGCTGATCACGCCCACCAACCTGCAACAGTGAGGGTACTTCATGGGCGAGCATGCGATGGAATCCCTGCTGCGACCGGCGGTGGAACTGTACACCGTGGGTCTCTGCGCCGGTGCCGGTGCGCTGTGCCTGCATTCACCCTGGGCCGTGGCCCTGTCGCCTGAGGTAGGGGCTGGCATGGCCCTGGCCTACACCGCGTTCGGTCTGAAGCGGCTCAACGAAGCGCGGATCGTCCTGCGCTACCGGCGCAATATCCGCCGCCTGCCGCGCTATTCGCTGACCAGCCGGCAGATTCCGGTGAGCAGCAAGCGGTTGTTCATGGGCCGCGGCTTTCGCTGGACCCGCCTGCACACGCAGCGCCTGCTCGAAGCTCAGGACCCGGCGCTGGCCCGCTATGTCAACCAGTCGACTGCCCACCAGTGGGCGCGACGCATGGAACAGCTACTGGAGAAAGCCCCACCGGTACTATCACTGCTGCCTCGCCTGACCGCGTGGGACAGCCCGTTCAATCCGGTGCGTCCATTACCGCCGGTGGGCGGCTCGCCATTGCTGCACGGCGTCGAACCGAAGGAGCAGGAAGCCAGTCTGCCGCTCAGCGAGCGCGTTGGACATACCCTGGTGCTGGGCACCACACGGGTGGGCAAGACTCGCCTGGCCGAGGTGTATATCACCCAGGACATCCATCGACCGAGCCGGGAAGTGGTCATCGTCTTCGACCCCAAGGGCGACGCCGACCTGCTCAAGCGCATGTACGTCGAGGCGCGGCGCGCTGGCCGCGAGCACGAGTTCTATGTCTTCCACCTGGGCTGGCCGGAGATCTCCGCACGCTACAACGCCATCGGCCGCTTCGGGCGCATTTCGGAAGTCGCTACCCGGATCGCCGGCCAGTTGAGCGGTGAAGGCAACTCGGCGGCTTTTCGCGAGTTTGCTTGGCGCTTCGTCAACATCATCGCGAGGGCGCTGATTGAGCTCGGTCGCCGCCCGGACTACCTGCAGATCCAGCGCCATGTGGTGAACATCGATGCGCTGTTTATCGAGTATGCCCAGCATTTCTTCGCCCGCCATGATCCGCTGGCCTGGGAAGCGATCGTGCAGATCGAAGGCCGCTTGAACGAGAAGAACATTCCGCGGCATATGGTTGGCCGGGAAAAGCGCGTCGTTGCCATCGAGCAGTACCTGACCGCCAAGCGCATCTTCGACCCGGTAATGGACGGCCTGCGCTCTGCCGTGCGCTACGACCGCACCTACTTCGACAAGATCGTGGCGTCGCTGCTGCCACTGTTGGAAAAACTCACCAGTGGCAAGACTGCACAACTGCTGGCCCCGAATTACTCCGACCTGGATGATCCGCGACCGATCTTCGACTGGCTACAGGTCATCCGCAAACGCGGCATCGTCTACGTCGGCCTGGACGCGTTATCGGATGCCGAAGTGGCCGCCGCAGTCGGTAACTCGATGTTCGCCGACCTGGTCTCCGTCGCCGGCCACATCTACAAACACGGCATCGATCACGGCCTGCCCGGCTCCTCAAGCGCAGCGGACAAGGTGCCCATCAACCTGCACGCTGACGAGTTCAACGAGTTGATGGGCGACGAGTTCATCCCGCTGATCAACAAGGGCGGCGGTGCCGGTATCCAGGTCACGGCCTACACCCAGACCTTGAGCGACATCGAGGCACGTATCGGCAACCGGGCCAAGGCCGGCCAGGTCATCGGCAACTTCAACACCCTGCAGATGCTGCGCGTACGGGAAACCGCCACCGCTGAACTACTGACCAACCAGCTGCCCAAGGTCAACGTGCAGACACGCACTTTGGTCTCCGGAGCGACGGACACCGCCGATCCGGATGCCCGTACCGACTTCACCTCCTCTTCGCAGGACCGGGTCACCACCACTGCCGTACCACTGATCGAACCGGCGCACATTATCGCCCTGCCCAAGGGCCAGATGTTCTCGTTTCAGGAAGGCGGGCAACTGTGGAAGGTGCGCATGCCGCTACCGAAACCGGCCAGCGATGATGCTATGCCAGAAGACCTGCAGACCCTGGCGGCGCGTATGCGAGAGTCCTATAACGCCAATGCGGGGAGTTGGTGGAGTAACGCGGGAGGCGCACCCACGGCAGATTTCGATCCCGAGATGCCTCCACCAGGGCGCAGGCACGCGCCGTAAGCGACCAAGTACTGCGGAGCCCCTATGCCGACCACTCCAGTCAGCCAACCTCCTGCGCAAAAACGTCCGGGGCTGATCTTCGGCACGCTTGAGCTTTGTCTGCGGCTGCTCGGTCTGCTGTTCGCTTCGCTGATTTTCTCCATCATCCTGGAGTTCGTGGGCATGGTCTGGTTCTGGCCCGAGCAGGGCTGGCATCACAGCCATGCCATGTGGCTGAGTGAGCTGGGATGGCTAAGCGATCACTTCAAAAACTCGCTGCTCGTGGAGGAACCCGCGCAAGCCACCGCTAAAGTGCTTCAGCACTTGAGCGATTGGGTCGTGGTCCGCACCGGCTGGGCGCATTCAGACACTCAACTGAAACTCCTAAGTCATGAAGTCTCGGTGCAGGGTCAGTTTGCTCAAGCGTACGTTGTGCTGCAGGACTACCTATTGGCCGCCCTATTCACCGTATTCACCTTCGTCGTGCGCCTCGCCGTCCTCACCCTAGCCACGCCGCTATTCCTGCTCGCCGTGATCACCGGCGCTGTCGATGGCTTGATGCGCCGAGACCTTCGCAAATTCAGCGCCGATCGCGAGAGCAGTTTTGTCTACCACCGAGCGAAGCGGACATTATTTCCATTGATGGTTAGCCCATGGGTGATCTACCTTTCCCTACCTTGGACACTCAACCCCATCTGGGTCTTAGTGCCTTGTGCAGCACTGCTCGGCTGCATGGTGGCGATCACAGCTGCTACCTTCAAAAAATATCTCTGATAAATGGACTGCAGTATCAGAGCTCGCACTATCCCACAAATTCGGATTTTTCCCCTCACTGTTCGATGATCCATTCAATGTGGGACGTGCTTTGCATACCTACTATTCCAGCGTTAACAAAACACACTTCAGTGTGTGCTGGCCACAACGCTAGAAAGACAGTGCTGGAACTTCTCCACCAACACGTCGATTTCCTCGGCACTGATCGTCAATGGCGGCAGGAACCGAACCACCGCACCATGCCGCCCGCCCAGTTCGAGGATGACGCCCTCGCGCAAACACTGCTGCTGCAGGGCCTTGGCCAGTGCGCCATCGCCAGCCGGCACCCGTGCCTGGCCCGGCGCCGTGCAAACGAGCTCCACACCGACCATCAGACCGCGCCCACGGACATCGCCCATGCAGGCAAAGTCGCGCTGCACCTCGCGCAGTCGCGCCATCAGATGCTCGCCCAGGCGCTCGGCATTGGCCACCAGGCCCTGCGCCTGGATGTAACGCAAGGTCGCGGTACCGGCGGCCATCGCCAGCTGGTTTCCGCGGAACGTTCCGGCGTGGGCCCCTGGTTTCCACACATCGAGGCTGTCGCGGTAAACCACTACCGCCAACGGCAGGCCGCCGCCGACAGCCTTGGAAATCACCAGGATGTCCGGCTCGATGCCGGCGTACTCGAAGGCGAACATCCGCCCGGTGCGCCCGATGCCGCTCTGCACCTCGTCGATGATCAGCGCGACACCGTGCGCCTGGGTCAGCTTGCGCAGGCCCTGGAGCCAGCGCGTCGGCGCCGGAATGACGCCGCCCTCGCCCTGCACCACTTCCACCACCACCGCCGCCGGCAGCGATACGCCGGACTCCGGATCGGTCAGCAGTTGCTCGATGTAGCTGAGGCCGGCGTCCACCCCAGCCTCACCGCCAATACTGAACGGGCAGCGATAGTCATAGGGGTAAGGCAGCACCTGCACATCAGGCATCAGCGAACCCGGCAGTTGCTTTGGCCCCAGGTTGCCCATCAGGCTCAGGGCGCCGTGGGTCATCCCATGGTAGCCGCCAGAGAAGCAGAAGATCCCCTTGCGGCCAGTGGCGATCTTCGCCAGCTTAATCGCCGCCTCGATGCCGTCAGCGCCGGTCGGCCCACAGAACTGGATGCGTGCCTGGGCGGCGAAGGCCGGCGGCAAGGCATTGAACAGGGTCTCGACAAACTCGTCCTTGACTGCGGTGGTCAGGTCGAGGGTGTGCAGCGGCACACCGCTGTCCAGGGTCTCGCGCATCGCCGCCAGGGTGCACGGATGGTTGTGGCCAAGCGCCAGGGTTCCAGCGCCCGCCAGGCAGTCCATGAACAGTTGCCCACGGCTGTCGAGAACATAGAGACCGTGCGCCTCCTTGAGCGCCAGCGGAATGCGACGCGGGTAGGAGCGAGCATTCGACTCGCGCGCAGCCTGCCGCTCCAGCATTGGCTCAGCCTCGAAACTGCGGGCGGGTTGCTGGCGAAAATGCGCCAGGCTGAACAGAGGGAACTGAACATCTTCCATGGATGAACTCCTCGTCTGCATGTAATCAGCTCTGGCCGCCGGATTGAAGGGCAACGCGCAGACTCAGCGGACGCATGTCCGTCCAGTGCTGCTCGATCCAGGCCAGGCACTGGGCCTTGTCCCCCTGCTGGCCAACCGCGCGCCAGCCTTCAGGCAGGGCCTTGTAATCCGGCCAGATCGAATATTGCTCCTCATGATTGACCACCACTACGAACCCGCTTTCAGCCTTTTCCCAACTCATTTTCTATTCCTTGGACAAGAGTTTTTTCATGGATCCCGGCTGCCCGATTAAGGCCCAGTCGAGGCGCGCTACGAAACGTGCGAATGCTAATAAATAGCATTAACACTTGCCATATCTTTCGTATATATTTCGCCGGCGCCCGGTGGTCTACCCACGATGGCATTTGGCTGTGACAACTAAGAGAACAAAGGAGCAAGCTCATGGGACGAGGTGTCGGGCAGAACAATGGCCTGTCGGTGCAAGCGCTCATGCCAGACCGCAATCTGCCGCTGCTGGTCAAGCCGGAGCAGCCCGGCGCATGGAGCATCGAGGCATTGCATGCACTGGCCGACGAGTGCCTACATGAAAGTGGCGCCCTCTTGCTGCGGGGTTTCGATGTGCTGGGTGAACAGTCGTTCCAGGCACTGGTACGCAGCTTTGGCCACCCGTTGCTCAACTACGAATTCGGCTCCACCCCGCGCAAGGCAATCGAGCAGGGGGTGTACACCTCCACCGAATACCCCGCGCACCAGGTCATCCCGCTGCACAACGAGCAGTCGTATACCTTGCAGTGGCCGATGAAGATCTGGTTCCACTGTGTCCAGCCCAGTGCAGAGGGTGGCGAAACACCGATCGCCGACAGCCGGCAGATCTACCAGCAGCTCGACCCCACCCTGCGCCAACGTTTCAGCGACAAGCGCCTGATGTACGTGCGCAACTACGGCAATGGCCTCGACCTGCCCTGGGAACAGGCCTTCAACACCGAGGACCGCGCCGTCGCCGAGGCTTACTGCCGGGCCAACCAGATCGCCTTCGAATGGAAGGACGACGGCGAGCTGCGCACCCGCCAGGTGTGCCAAGCCACCGCTCGCCACCCTGTCACGCAAGACTGGGTATGGTTCAACCAGGCCCACCTGTTCCACGTCTCCAACCTGCCGCCAGCGGTGCGTGAAAGCCTGCTGGCCGTGGTCGACGACCCGCTCGACCTGCCGCGCAATGTGTATTACGGCGATGGCAGCGAGCTGGAGGAAAGCGCGCTGGCAGAAATCCGCGGTGTACTGGAGCAATGCACCGTGCGCTTCCCCTGGGAAAAAGGCGATGTGCTGATGCTCGACAACATGCTGGTGGCCCATGGCCGCGCCAGCTTCAAAGGGCCACGGCAAGTGATCGTGGCCATGGCCGAACCGGCTCAGGAGTGACCCAGGATGACGACCTCCCATTCGCAGCACGCCGCCAGCACCGGCCAGCAGGCGCTGTGGCAGTACCACCAGCTCAACCCAACCAGCCCGGCATACAACATGGTCGCCGCCCGCGAACTGCGCGCCGACCTCGACCCCGCCACCCTGTGCCGGGCGTTCGCACGGGTGGTCGAGCACTGTGAAACCCTGCACTGCGGCTACCGCGAGCAGAACGGCGTTGTGTTCATGTACCACCCCGGGCAGGTCCGGGTGAACGCCAGCGTCGAGCACAACGATAGCCTGGACAGCAAAGGCGTCGCCGACTGGATCGAACAACACGCCGACCAGCCGTTCGACCTGGCCGCGGCGGACATCTGCCGACTGCGCCTGCTGCAGTGCCAGGGGCGTCTGTACCTGTGCATGGCCGCCCACCATATCAGCGGCGACTTCCTCAGCGTCGAATGGATGCTCAAGCTGACCTTCGCCGCCTACCATGCCGAACTCACCGGCGAGCCGCTGGTGCTGCCCCAGGCCGGGCTGTACTTCGACTGGCTGGACGAGCAACGCGAACTGCAGGCCGAGCACAAGCTCGGCGCGGCCGCCGCCTACTGGCGCGAGCAGCTCACGGGCAACCCGACGGCGCTGACCCTGGCCGCCGACCGCCCTCGCCCACGCACGCCCGGCTTTGCCGGCGGCGAAGTCGAATTACTGCTGGACCAGGCCCGCAGCGACCAGCTGCGCCAGTTGGCCGAGGCGCATGGCGTCAGCCTGTACGTGGTGCTGGCGACCCTGTTCCAGGTATTCATGCACCGCTACACCGGCCAGGACGATTTCCTGATCGGCACGCCGACCATGGACCGCCACAAGGCCCGCTACAAGGAACTGATCGGTTTCACCCTCAACAGCCTGCCGCTGCGCGCCCGTTTCGGCCATGCCCCGAGCCTGGCCGACTGCCTGCGCGACACCGCCCAGCAACTGCGCGAAGCCCTGCGCCATCGCCGCTACCCGGCGGCGCTCCTGCAACAGGAGGTCGCCAGCGGCCCCCTGTTCCACTGCATGATGACCTACATGCCAAGCCGGCGTGACGATGCCTTCGCCGACTACAGCGTACGCGAGCACCTGTTCACCCAGCGTGGCGCCGCCAATGAACTGAACCTGCGCTGGCAGGACGACGGCGTACAATTGCTGGCGCAGTGGCGCTATCGCAGTGACCTGTTCGATGCCGAACGTATCGCCCGCCTGGCTGAAGACTTCGCCTGGTTCGCCGGCAACGCCCTGGCGCACCTGGACGCCCCCGTTCACCAGTTGCCCGCAGCGCCACCGGCCAACAGCGCGCGTCGCGCCGGTGCCTGCCAACCGCCGGCCTTCGCCACTGCCACGGCCGCCTTCGATCACCAGGTCCGCAACCACGGCCAGCGCACCGCCCTGCGCGATGCCGACGGCAGCCTGAGCTACGCCGAACTGGACCAGGCCGCCAGCGCGCTGGCCGAGCGCTTGCGTGAAGCGGGCGCCGGCGCCGGTCAGATCATCGCCATCACCCTGCCCCGCAGCCGCGCACTGATCACCGCCATGCTGGCCAGCTGGAAACTCGGCGCGGCCTACCTGTGCCTGGACCCAACCCTGCCCACCGCACGGCAGCGGCAATTGCTCGAAGACAGCGCCGCCAGCGTGCTGATCGACCCCACCCACACGCTGCACGGCCTGGCCCGCAACGCCAGCGTCGCAAGCGCTGATGCGCACCCGCTGCAACTGGCCTACCTGATCTACACCTCCGGCTCCACCGGCACGCCCAAGGCGGTGCGGGTGACCCAGGGCAACTTGATCCACTACGCCGAGGCCGTGCTCAAGCCATTGGCCCTGAGCCCTGACGCCAGCCTGACCGCGCTGGCCAGCGTCGCCGCCGACCTGGGCTACACCGCCTGGTTCGGCGCACTGCTCAGCGGCCGCACCCTGCAGTTGATCAGCGACGAGCTGGCCAGCGCCCCGGAGGAACTGGCCCAGTTCCTGGCGAGCAACCCGGTCGACTGCCTGAAGATCGTGCCCTCGCACCTCGGTGCCCTGCTCGCCGTGGCCGAACCGCAACGCCTGCTGCCCCACCAGTGCCTGGTACTCGGCGGCGAAGGCCTGGACCTGGCCCTGATCAGGCGCATCCAGGCCCTGGCCCCGGGCTGCCGGATCGTCAACCACTACGGTCCCACGGAAAGCACGGTCGGCTGCCTGACCCACGCCGTGCAGGACGACGCCCCGAGCCTGTCCGGGTTCGCCCCGGTCGGCCAGCCGCTGGACAACGTCCAGGCCCAGGTGCTCGACCAGCACCTCACGCTGCTGCCGCTGGGCAGCATCGGCGAGCTGTACATCGGCGGCGCCGGGGTGGCCGACGGCTACCTGGGACAACCGGGCCTGACGGCCCGCCAGTTCATTCCCGACCCGTTCTCAGGCTTGGGCCAGCGCCTCTACCGCACCGGCGATCGCGTGCGCATGCTGGCCAGCGGCGCCATCGAATTCCTCGGCCGGATGGACGACCAGGTCAAGATCCGCGGTTTCCGTGTCGAACCCGGCGAGGTCGAGGCCTGCCTGCGCGCCTGTGCCGGGGTGCGCGAAGCGGCGGTGCTCGCCCGTGCCCTCAACGAAGGCGAAGCACCACGGCTGATCGCCTACCTGGTGGCCGAGCCCGGGCTGGACCATGATCGACTGCGCCGGCAACTGGCCGAACAACTGCCCGAGCCGCTGGTGCCCAGCCTGTACCTGGAGCTCGACCGCCTGCCCCGCCTGGGCAACGGCAAGGTCGACCGCCACAACCTGCCACTCCCGACCCCGGGCCAACCCGCCGCGCAGCAGCAAGACGCCCCACGCGACCCGGTCGAAGCAGTGTTGCTGACACTGTGGCGCGAAATTCTGGACAAGCCGACACTGTCGATCCATGACGATTTCTTCGCCCAGGGCGGCGACTCGATCATGGCGCTGCAACTGATCGCCAAGGCAAGCAAGGCCCAGCTCAAGTTCACCCCCAAGCATTTCTTCGCCCACCCCACCATCGCCCGCCTCGCGGCCACCCTGGACTCGCCGCTCAAGGCCCTGGAGGCGCAATTGCTGGCGGTCTGGCGCGAGGTGCTGGAGCGCCCGGACATCGGCCGCGAGGATGACTTCTTCGGCGTTGGCGGCGACTCCATCATCGCCCTGCAGGTGATCGCCAAGGCCCGCAAGCTGGGCGTGAAATTCAGCCCGAAGGAACTGTTCGCCCACCCGCGCATCGACGCCCTGGCCCTGCTGGTCAGCCAGCGCCAGCCGACACAGCCCGCCCCCGTCACGCCAGCGCCGGCAACACCAGCCAGCGTCTCGGTGTCGCTCGGCGCCGACCAGCGCCAAGCCTTGCAACCGCTGGTCGGCACAGCCCTGGAAGACGCCTACCCGCTCTCGCCGTTGCAGAAAGGCCTGCTGTTCCACAGCCTGCTCGAAGGCGCCAGCGGGGTGTACGTGAACCAGCTGCAGGCCGAGCTGCAAGGCCCACTGGACGCCGAGCGCTACCTGGCCGCCTGGCACGCCACCTTCGCCGCGCACCCGCTGATGCGCACGGCGATTCTGTGGCAAGGGCTGGACGAACCGATGCAAGGCGTGTGCAGTGAACTGACCCTGCCGGTGCAACGCCTGGACTGGAGCGCCCTCGACGCGACGCAGCGCCAGCAGGCCCTGGACGCTTACTGCCAGGCCGACCGCGCACAAGGCTTCGACCCACAGCGCCCACCGCTGCAGCGGGTGGCGCTGATCTACCTCGACGCGCAGCACAGCTGGCTGATCTGGAGCCGCCACCACCTGATTGCCGACGGCTGGAGCTCGGTGATGCTGATGGAGGAAATCCTGGCCCGCTACAACGGCCTCGCCGTGCCATCCCGCCCGCCCTACCGCGACTATATCGCCTGGCTCGCGGCGCAACCGGCCGAGCACAGCCTGCAGTACTGGCAGCAGCACCTGGCGAACTTCGAGGGCGTCGGCAGCCTGCCGGCCCTGAACCCGGCCGAGCCCGTCACCCCGCGCTACCACAGCCACAGCCTGCGCCTGAGCGAGGCCCACAGCCGCCGCCTGAATGACCTTGGCAAGGCCTGCCGGGTCACCCTCAACACCTTGATGCAAGCCGCCTGGGGCCTGCTACTGGCCCGCGGCAACAACCACACCGAGGTCATGTTCGGCGTCACCAGCAGCGGCCGCCCGGACGCACTGGCCGATGCCGGGCAAATGCTCGGGGTGTTCATCAATACCCTGCCGCTGCGCCTGCGCACGGCCCCCGACATGGCCCTGTGCGACTACCTGCAACAGGTGCAGGCGGTCAGCGTGGCCATGCGTGAGCACGAGCAGACGCCACTGGCGCAGATCCTCCAGCAGCACCCTCGCGGTGCCGGTCTGTTCGATACCCTGCTGGTGTTCCAGAACCTGCCGGCGCTCAGCGAACGGCAGTTGCAGGCTGGCGAACTGACCTTCAAGGTCCTCGACAACCTTGAGCAGACCAGCTACGGCCTGACCGTCGAAGTGCTGCCAGGCCGTTGCCTGGAAGTGCTGTTCAGCGCCGACGCCCAGCGCCTGCCCGCCGTCGCGCTGGAGCGCCTGGGCGATGACCTGCTGAACCTGCTGCAGGCGCTGGACTGCCCGCCGGACACCCGCCTCGAGCAGCTCACCACGCTCAGCCCGGCACAGCATCGACGCCTGCTGGACTGGGGGCTCAACCCGGCCGACTACAGCCTCGAACACAGCTGGGAAGCGCGGGTGGCCGCCCAGGTCGCGGCCCACCCCGAGCGCATTGTCGCCCGCTGTGCCGAGCAGTCGCTGACCTACGCGCAACTGTGGCAGCACTCCGAACGCCTGGCCCGCGGCCTGCAGGCCCTCGGCGCGCGGCCCGACCAGCCGGTGGCACTGCTGGCCGAGCGCGGCATCGAATGGTTCTGCCTGATGGTCGCGACCCTGCGTGCCGGCTGCGCCTGGCTGCCGCTGGAGCCCTCGCAGCCGCCGGCACGCTGGCAACAGGTACTGGCGCGCCTGGAAGCGCCACTGGTGGTCTGCAGCCAGGCCTACGCCGAACCCCTGGCCTCGGTCTACCAGGGCCACCGCGCACTGCCTGCCGACCTGCTGGAGATGAGCGCCACCGGCATGCTGCCGAGCGAGCCGGCGCGCGCCGACCAGCTGGCCTACGTGCTGTTCACCTCCGGCTCCACCGGTCAACCCAAAGGCGTGATGGTGCCTCGCGCCGGCATGCTCAACAACATGCTGGCCAAGCTGCGGCCCCTGGGCCTGAACGCCGACGACGTGATCGCCCAGACCGCCCCGGCCTGTTTCGACATCTCGGTCTGGCAGACCCTCACCGCACCGCTGTTCGGCGCCTGCGTGGAGATCATCGGCGATCATCTGGTCCGCGACCCGCAGGCGCTGCTGCAGCTGGTGCGCGAGCGCCGGGTCAGCCTGCTCGAACCGGTGCCGGCGCTGCTGCAGGCGATGCTCGAAAGCCTCGATGGCCAGCCGCTGCCACTGCCGCACCTGCGCTGGGTACTGCCCACCGGCGAGGCGCTGCCGGTCGCCACCGCTCAGGAATGGTTCCGTCATTACCCGCAGATCCCGTTGATGAACGCCTACGGCCCGGCCGAATGCTCCGATGACGTAGCCTTCCAGCCGCTGTACCAGGCCCCTGGCCAAGGCGCCAACGTGGCCATCGGCCGGCCCACCGCCAACAGCGAGCTGTACGTGCTGGGCCACGACCTGCAACCGGTGGCCGACGGCGTGGTCGGCGAACTGGCCATCGGCGGTATCGGTGTCAGCCGCGGCTACCTGGCCGACCCGGCACGTACTGCCGCCAGCTTCATCCCCAACCCGTTCGGCGCGCCGGGCAGCCGCCTGTACCTGAGCGGCGACCTGGCCCGCTGGGACGCCGACGGCGTCCTGCAGTACCTGGGCCGCAAGGACTTCCAGCTCAAGCTGCGGGGCTTCCGTATCGAGCCCGGCGAGATCGAGGCGCACCTGGAGCGCCACCCGGATGTGCTGCGCGCCATGGTCAGCCTGCAACACTTGGGCGGCAGCGACATGCTAGTTGGCTACTGGCAGGGACGCAGCGGCCATCAGCTCGATGACAACCTGCTGGCCCAGCACGTGCGCGACAGCCTGCCGGCGTACATGGTGCCGTCGCTGTGGGTCGCCATGGACACCTGGCCGACCAACGCCAACGGCAAGGTCGATCGCAAGGCCCTGCCGCCACCGTCGCTGCAACAGGCCGAGGTCGAACCCCTGGCCAGCGAAAACGAGCGATTGCTGGGCGAGCTGTGGGCGACGCTGCTGCCCGCCCAGCCACTGGGGCGCAACAGCCACTTCTTCGAGGCCGGCGGCCACTCGCTGCTGGCCACCCGGCTGATCGCCCGGGTTCGCCAGCGCTGCGCCCTGGAGCTGCCGCTGCGCAGCGTGTTCGAGGCACCGCTGCTGTGGCAACTGGCCGCCCGCCTGGATGCCCTGGCCGCCGAGCCGGCCCAGGCCACGGCGGGCCCGCAACTGCTGCCGGTAGCGCGCCAGGCGCACATGCCGCTGTCGCTCAGCCAGCAACGGCTGTGGATGGTCGATCGCCTGCACGGCCCGTCGGCGGCCTACAACATGGCCGCCAGCCTGACCCTGGACGGGCCGCTGGAAATGCCCGCGCTGCGCGCCACCTTCAATGCCCTGCTGGCGCGCCACGAAGTGCTGCGCAGCAGCTACCAGGACATCGACGGCGAGCCGATCACCCTGATCGCCGAACAGCTGGAACTGGACGTCACCCTGCGCGATCTCAGCGCGCTGGACGACGCCCAGCGCCAGCAGGTGGCCGAACAGGAAAGCCTGGACAACCTGCGCCTGCCATTCGACCTGCGCCAGGCCCCGCTGATCAGGGCCCGGGTGCTCAAGCTCGGTGAGCAACAGCATCTGCTGTTGCTGGCCCTGCACCACATGGTCGCCGACGGCTGGTCGGTGGGCGTGCTGGTCAACGAGTTCAGCCAGCTGTATGCCAACCTGCGCGAGGGGCGCCAGGCACCGTTGCCGGCGCTGCCGGTGCAGTACGCCGACTACGCGGCCTGGCAGCGCCAATGCCTGCAAGGCGCCGCACTGGAGCGCGAGGTCGACTTCTGGCAGGGCCAGTTGCACGACGCGCCCCAGGTGCTGGCCCTGCCCAGCGACTGGCCGCGCCCGGCCCAGGCCGACGCCCGCGGCGCCGCCAGGGCGCTGGAAATTCCCGCGCCACTGCTGGCCCGCCTGGAAGCCCTGGCCCTGGCCGAAGGGGTGAGCCTGTACATGCTCCTGCTGGCCAGCTTCGAGCTGCTGCTGCACGCGGTCACCGGTGCCGACGACCTGCTGCTGGGCACCGACGTCGCCGGCCGCGAGGAGGCCAACCTCGAAGGCCTGATCGGCTTCTTCGTCAATGTCCTGCCGCTGCGCTCGCGCCGGCTGGCCGGCGAAAGCCTGCGCGCGTTCCTCGGCCGCACCCGCGACACCTGCCTGCAGGCCCTGGAGCACCAGGCGCTGCCGTTCGACCGCATCGTCGAGGCGCTGCAGGTCCCGCGCGAGCGTAGCCGCAACCCACTGGTGCAGGCGCTGTTCGTGCTGCAGAACACCCCCGAGGGCGACTTCTCGATCCCAGGGCTCGAGGTGCGCATGCGGCCTGCCGCCGAACGCACCAGCAAGTTCGACATGGCGCTGTTCCTCGAGCGCCACGGCGAGGTCATGCGCGGCGACTGGGTTTACGCCCGCGCCCTGTTCAAGGGCGAGCGCATCGACGCACTGATCGACGCCTGGCTGAACCTGCTGCAACAGGTGGTCGACCAGCCCCACGCCGCCCTTGCCCATTTCACCGTCACGCTGCCCACCGTGGAGACACCGGCCTTGGCAAAACCAGCCCCATCGTCCAGCAAGCTCGACAAACTGAAGAAACTCCCGGCCCGCGCCGCCGCGCCCCGGCCACTGATCCGCACCTCGGCGCTGCAACCCGGCCGCGAGTTCCCGCTGCTGATCGAGCCCGTGGCCCCGGACCTGGACCCGGTGGGTTGGGCGCAGAGCTCCCGCGACCTGATCGACACCCTGCTGTGCCAACACGGTGGCCTGCTGTTCCGCGGTTTCGCCCTGGACGACCCGAAAGCCTTCGAAGCCTTCGCCGAAGCCATTCACCCCGGCCTGTTCGGCGGCTACGGCGACCTGCCGAAGAAGGAAGGTGGGCGCAACATCTACCGCTCCACGCCTTACCCGGAGCGGGAAATGATCCTGTTCCACAACGAGAGCTCGCACCTGCCCCGCTCGCCGCGCAAGCAGTGGTTCTACTGTGAGCAACCGTCGCCGGTCGGCGGCGCCACGCCGATCGTCGACTGCCGCGAGCTGTACCGGCAACTGCCGCCGGAGCTGGCCGAAGCCTTCGAACGCAAGGGCCTGCTGTACGTGCGCACCTTCACCGAGCGCCTGGACGTCAATTGGCGGGAGTTCTTCAAGACCGACAGCCGCGAGCAGGTCGAGGACCTGTGCCGGGCCAGCAACACCGAGTTCCGCTGGCTGGCCAACGACGAACTGCAAACCCGTACCCGTTGCCCGGCGGTGATCCGCCACCCGCTGAGCGGCGAGCGCAGCTTCTTCAACCAGTTGCAGCTGCACCACACCTTGTGCCTGGAGCCCCAGGTACGCGAAGACCTGCTCAACATGGTCGGCCAGGAGCGTATGCCGCGCCAGGTGTACTTCGGTGACGGCAGCCCGATCGACGACGCCAGCATGGCCCTGATCGGTCGCCTGTACGAAGCCTGCGCGGTGCGTTTCGACTGGCAGCGCGGCGACGTGGTGATGCTCGACAACCTGATCGCCGCCCACGCCCGCGACCCGTACGAAGGCCCGCGCAAGATCGCCGTCGCCATGGGCGACATGCATGAACCGGCCCAGCTGGCCGCCCGACACACCGCAATGGAACTGCAGGATCAGACCGCGCAATGAACCACACCCTGGATTTGAGCCACGACCTACCCCTCAGCGCCGAACAGGCCCTGGCCGTGCAGCACGGTCGCGCGCCCCTGCAGCTGGGCGTCAACCTTGCCGGGCCCCTGCAGCCGGGCCGCCTGCACGAAGCCTTGCTGCAGGTGATCGAGCGCCACACCAGCCTGCGCGTGGCGCTGCGCCCATCGACCCTCTACCGCAGCCTGCGCCAGAGCGTGGTCGCCAGCACCCTCGACTGGCACCTGCTGGACGCCGGGCAGCACGCCGAGGCCCAGGCCCTGGCCGCCCAGCCGCTGGCCATCGACCAGGGTGCCCTGGTGCGCGCTGTCCTGCGCCAGCAGGGCCCCGAACAGTGGCGGCTGGACCTGTACGTCGCCACCTGCGCCAGCGACCGGCTGAGCCTGCAGAACCTGCTCGGCGAGCTGGCCGCGCTGTATGCCCAGCCCGATGCGCCACTGGAGGAAGCCTTCCAGTACAGCCAGTACGTCGAGTGGCGCAACGACCTGGACGCCGATGAGGAAGCCCCCGCCGGGCGTGCCTACTGGGCCGGCCTGCGCCTGGAACACCTGGCCCCGGTACGCCTGGGCAGCCTCGCCGAGGCCTCGCCGCAGGCCCCTGGCAACGCCGTGCAACAGGCCCTGCCCGAAACGCTGCAGGCACAGTTGCAACAACTGGCCGAAAGCGCCGGGCAAGCACTGGATACCGTGCTGCAGGCAGCCTGGTGGGCGCTGCTGGCGCGCATCGGCGGCAACGCCGAGTTCATCGCCGGCTGGCAACAGGACTGCCGCTTCGACTATGAGACCCTGGCCAACGGCATCGGCGTCTACGAGAAGATCCTGCCCCTGGCCCTGGCACCTGCGCTCGACCAACCCTTCAGCGCCTGGCTGCAACGCCTGGCCGAACAGCTCGAAAGCCATGCCCAGCAACAGGAGTACTGGAACGTCGCCGACACCACGCTGACGCTGCAGCGCACCGTCGGTTTCAACCTGGTGCGCCACAGCGCGGCGTTCGCCAGCGGCGGCCTGCGCTGGTCGGTCGATACCCTGCCCGGCGCCGATTCGGGCTTCGAACTGGCGCTGCAGGTAACCCTCGACGCCCAGGGCCAGCTGCAGCCACTGAGCCTGCAGTCACCCACCGCGCAGTACCCCGAGGCCGACCTGCGCTGCCTGCTGGAGCAGTATGCACAGCTACTCGAAGCACTGGTCGAACAGCCACGCCAGCGCGCCATCGGCGAACTGCCACTGAGCCCGGCGGCGCATCAGCGCCTGCAGCAAAGCCTGCGCGGCCCACAGCGCGACTTCGGCAGCCGCCCGCTGATCGAGCGCCTGGCCCACTGGGCGCAGCACAGCCCCGACGCCCCGGCGCTGATGGCCGCGGGGCAGACCTTGAGCTATGCCCAGCTGCATGCGCAGGTCGAGCACCTTGCCGGGGTGCTGCAGGCGCGCGGCATCGGTCGCGGCGCCAACGTCGCGCTGCTGCTGCCACGCTCGGCCGAGCTGCTGCTCGGCATGCTCGCCGTGCTGCGCGCCGGCGCCGCCTACGTACCACTGGACCCGGCCTGGCCACAGGCGCGCGTCGAGCGGATCCTCGCCGACGCCCAGCCGCAGCTGTTGATCGGCGGCCCGCAGGGCAACGCCCTGGCCGAGCTGCTCCAAGCCCCCGCCGCCGCACCGGCCGACCCTGACATCAGCCTGGCCGATGCCGCCTACCTGCTGTACACCTCCGGCACCAGCGGCGAGCCCAAGGGCGTGCTCATCGAGCACGGCCAACTGCTCAACTACACTGCCGCGGTCAGCGAAGCGCTCAGCCTGGCGCAGTGCCGGCGTTTCGCCCTGATTTCCTCGGTGGCCGCCGACCTTGGCAACACCACCCTCTACGCCGCGCTGTGGACCGGTGGTTGCCTGGTGCTGGCCGACGACCAGGCCAGCCGCGATGCCGCCGCCTTCGCCCGCTATCTCGAAGCCGGGCAAGTCGACTGCCTGAAGATCGTGCCTTCGCACCTGGCGGCGCTGCTCGAAGGCCAGCAGGCCTGCAGCCTGCCCCAGGTGCTGATCCTCGGCGGCGAGGCCTGCCCCGGCAGCCTGCGCCAGCGCATCGAACAGCTGGCGCCGGGCAGCCGCGTGCACAACCACTACGGCCCCACCGAAACCACCGTGGGCGTGCTGTACAGCCTCGACCAGGGCTACAGCCCACGCGCCCCGCTTGGCCTCGAACACGCCCTGGCCAACACCTGGGTGCGCCTGCTCGAAGCCACGCCGGCCGGCCTGCAACCGGCCCCGCTCGGCGCCCTGGGCGAGCTGTACATCGGCGGCGCCCAGGTCTGCCGTGGCTACCTGAACCGCAGCTCCGATGCCTTCATCGACGACCCGCTGCACCCCGGCCAGCGCCTGTACCGCAGTGGCGACCTGGCGCGCCTGTCGGCCAGTGGCCAGCTGCAACTGGCCGGGCGCAGCGACAAGCAGATCAAGATCCGCGGTTTCCGCGTCGAGCCCGGCGAACTGGAAGCGGCCCTGGCCGCCCTCGAAGGGGTCAGCCAGGCCGTGGTGCAGTTCCACAACGCCAGGCTGCTGGCCTATGCCGTCAGCCAGCGCGACAGCGCCGCGTTGCTCGGCGAACTGCGCACTCGGCTGCCCGACTTCCTGGTGCCGGCGCAACTGCTGTGCCTGGCCGAGCTGCCACGCCTGGCCAACGGCAAGGTCGACTTCGGCGCGCTGCCGAGCGCCGACAGCCAGGCCAGCGAGCGGGTCGAGCTGCCACCGCGCGACGCCCTCGATGCGTTGCTCGTCGACCTCTACAAGGAGCTGCTCGAACGGGCGGCCCTGAGCATCGACGACAGCCTGTTCGACCTCGGCGGCCATTCGCTGATCGTCATCAAGCTGTGCACCCGCCTGCGCAGCCTGCTGCAACTGGAAGTGGCCCCGGCGCTGGTGTTCGACCACCCCAGCGTGGCGGCGCTGGCAGATGCCCTGCGCGCCCAGGAAAGCCAGCCAGGCAAGCTGCTGAAGATCGCCGAGCTGCGTCGCATGCTGGCGGCGATGTCGCCCGAGGAACGCGCCGCCCTGCAGGCCCGCGCCCAATCCGCCGCTGCGCCAAGGAGCTGATGCCATGCAACTCGACCCCCAGCAACTGGCCGAGCGTATCGCCAGGCTCGCCCCGGAAAAACGCCAGGCCTTCGCCGCGGCCCTGGCCGCCCAGGGCTTCGCCCTCAGCCGCCTGCCAATCGTCGCGGCCAGCGAACCTGGCCCGCACCCACTGTCGTGGGCGCAGCAGCGCCTGTGGTTCCTGCATCGCCTGGAGCCGTCCAGCAGTGCCTACAACATGCCGGCGGCCCTGCACCTGCGCGGTCACCTGGACAGCGCGGCGCTGCAACGCAGCTTCGACCAGCTGATCGAGCGCCACGCGATCCTGCGCAGCACCTTCGACGAAGTCGACGGCCAGGCCCGCCAGACCGTCCACCCGCAGTTGCCGATGCCCCTGGCCCAGGTGGACTTTTGCGCGCTGCCCGCCGAGCAGCGGGCCGTGCGCCTGCAACAACTGATCGACGCCGAGAGCAACCGCCCCTTCGACCTGCGCCAGGCGCCGCTGCGCGGCCTGCTGGCGCGGCTGGACAGCGATGAGCACGTGCTGATCCTGTGTGCCCAGCACATCGTCGCCGACGGCTGGTCGCTGGGCATCCTGGTCAAAGAACTGACCGCCCTCTACAGCGCCGCCCTGCAAGGCCGCGACAGCGACCTGCCGGGCTTGCCGATCCAGTACCACGACTACGCGGTCTGGCAGCAGACCAGCCTGAGCGACAGCGCGCTGGCGACCGACCTTGCCTACTGGCGCGAGCAGCTGGGCAGCGAACAGCCGACCCTGGAGCTGCCCACCGACCACCCACGGCCCCGGCAGCCGAGCGGGCGCGGCACGCGTCACCAACTGCGCATCGAGGCGCCGTTGTGCCAGGCCCTGCGCGAGCTGGCCCAGGCCCGTGGCACCACCTTGTTCAGCGTGCTGCTGGGCGCCTTTAACGTGCTGCTGTACCGCCTCAGCGGGCAGACCGACCTGCGCGTCGGCGTGCCTGTGGCCAACCGTACCCGGGTCGAGACCGAGGGCCTGATCGGCTGCTTCATCAACACCCTGGTGCTGCGCTGCCAACTCGACGGTCGCCAGCCCTTCAACGCCCTGCTCGACAGCATCGAGCAGACCCGCCGCCAGGCCCTGGCCCACCAGCAATTGCCCTTCGAGCGGCTGGTCCAAGCCCTGGAACCCGAGCGCCAGCTGCAGCACTCGCCGCTGTTCCAGGTGATGTTCAACCTGCTCGACGGCCAGACCCCGCGCCGCCTGCAACTGCCCGGCCTGGAGATCGACGAGATCGAGCGCGAGCAGCTGACCGCGCATTACGACCTGGTGCTCAACGTCGTCGAGCGCAGCGACGCCCTGGAAGTCACCTTCACCGGCAATGCCGACCTGTTCGAACACGCCACCCTGGTCGGCCACGGCCACAGCTATGCCACCCTGCTGCACAGCCTGGTGCAGGCGCCCACGGCTCGTATCGCGCTATTGCCGCTGTACGACGGCGAGCAACAGCAGCGCCTGCTGGCCGACTGCCAGGCTTCGCTGGCGCTCGGCCCACTGCCGGAGCTGGTGCACCTGCGCCTGGCCGCGCAGGCGGCCGAGCAGCCCGAGCGCATCGCGCTGATCCACGACGACAGCACCTGGAGCTACGCCACCCTGCAACAGCGTGTCCAGCTGATCAGCCGCCACCTGCTGGCCCTGGGCCTGCCCGCCGAAGCGCGCATCGGCCTGTGCCTGCCGCGCGGCCTGGACATCGTCGCCGCGGTGTTCGGCACGCTCAATGCCGGGCTGACCTTCGTGCCACTGGACCCACAGTTCCCCGGCGAGCGCCTGGCGCACATGATCGACGACGCCGATATCCGCCTGGTGCTGGTCACCCCAGAGACCCAGGCGGTCATGGCGCCCTACCAGCGCCCGTGCCTGGACGTCACCGCCCTGGACGCCACGGCGCCAGCACTGGCCGGGGTACCGAGCACACGCCCGGTGCAGCGCGAACAACTGGCCTATGTCATCTACACGTCCGGCTCCACCGGCAAGCCCAAGGGCGTGGCGGTCACCCACCGCTCCCTGGCCGGCTACAGCGAAGTCGCGCGCGCCTACTACGGGGTCGCTGCCGACGACCGGGTGCTGCAGTTCTCGACCTTCAACTTCGACGGCTTCGTCGACCAGCTGTTCCCGCCGTTGGTGTGCGGCGCGGCCCTGGTGGTGCGCGGCCCGGAGCTGTGGGACAGCGCCGAGTTCCATGCACGCCTGTACCGCCACCGGATCACCGTCGCAGCCTGCCTGACCACTGCATACTGGTTCCAGCTGGCCCAGGATTTCGCCCGGCAGCCGCACGCGGCCTACGGCGAGCTGCGCCTGGTCAGCGTCGGCGGTGAAGCGATGCCCAGCGCCGGCCTGGATGCCTGGCGCAAGGCCGGCCTGGCCGCGGTGCGCCTGCTGAACATCTACGGCCCCACGGAAATCACCGTGGTCTCCAGCATCCAGGACTGCAACGCGCTGCTGCAGCGCGACCCACTGCCACTGCAACTGCCGATTGGTGCGCCGCTGCGCGGGCGCGCCTACTACCTGCTGGACCGCGACGACAACCTCACCCCGCCGGGCGTCCCTGGCGAGCTGTGCGTCGGCGGCGAGCTGCTCGCCCGCGGCTACCACGACGTGCCCGGCCTCACCGCCGAGCGCTTCTGCCCCGACCCCTACGGCCCGCCCGGCAGCCGCATGTACCGCACCGGCGACCGTGCCCGGCGCCTGGCCGACGGCACCTACGAGTACCTCGGGCGCATCGACCAGCAGGTCAAGCTGCGCGGCTTCCGTATCGAACTGGGCGAGATCGAGTCGCGCCTGCGCAGCCACCCTCAGGTGCGCCAGGCCCTGGCGCTGGTACGCGAGGACCGTCCCGGCGACCGCCGCCTGGTGGCTTACCTGGTGTACCACGAGCAGGCCCCGCAAGCCGCCGAGCTGCGCCAGCATCTGGCCGCGCAGTTGCCCGACTACATGGTGCCCGCCGCCTTCGTGACCCTGGCGCAGATGCCCATGACCCCCGGTGGCAAGCTCAACCGCGCCGCCCTGCCGGCACCGGACTACAGCGCCCAGGGCAGCAGCCAGCGGGCGCCGCAGAGCGAGCGCGAGCAACAGTTGCTGGCGCTCTGGCAGAACGTGCTGGGGCAGCAGGCGATCGCCATGGACGACAACTTCTTCGCCATTGGTGGCCACTCGCTGCTGGCCGCGCAACTGGTTGCGCGCATTCGCCTGGAGCTGAACCTGGAACTGCCCCTGCGCAGCCTGTTCGAGGCGCCGACCATCGCCCAGCTGGCGTTGCTGCTGGACAACGCCGCGCCCAGCCGCCAGGCACCGATCACCGTGGCCGCGCTGCCGGCCGATGGCCGCCGGGTGCTGTCCCACGCCCAGCAGGGCATGTGGCTGGTACAGGCGATGCAGCCGGACAGCGCGGCCTATCACATCCCCAGTGCCGCGCGGCTGCTCGGCCAGCTCGACCTGCCCGCCCTGCGCCAGGCCTTCCAGCACCTCGGCCAGCGCCACGAAGCGTTGCGCAGCAGCTTCCACGAACAGGACGGTACGCTGCATGTGCGCGTACAGGACACCCTCGAACTGCCGTTCGAGCTGCATGATCTGGGCCCTGTGCCCGAGGCCGAACGCGAGGCCAGCGCCAAGCGCCTGCTGATCGAACTGGCGACGCGCCCCATCGACCTGCGCCAGGCACCGCTGCTGCGCCTGCACCTGGTCCGCCTGGACGAGCGCCAGCACCTGCTGTTGCTGGTGATGCACCACATCGTCTCCGACGGCTGGTCGATGGGCGTGCTGGTGCGCGAGCTCAGCCAACTCTACAGCGCGGCCCTGAGCGGCAGCGCGACGATCCTGGCGCCACTGCCGATACAGTACAGCGACTACGCCGCCTGGCAACGCCAGCAGCTGGCCAGCACCCAGCAAGCCCACCTGGGCTACTGGCAACAGGCCCTGGGCGAGCCCCTGCCGCCGCTCGAACTGTTCAGCTATCGCCCGCGCCCGCAGGTGCTCAGCGGCCAGGGCGCACGGTTGTCGTTCCAGGTCGCCGCGGCCCCGGCCCAGGCACTGAAACAGCTGTGCCTGGGCCATGGCGCGACCTTGTTCATGGGCCTCTTGGGGGTGCTGCAACTGAACCTGTACCTGCACAGCGAACGCGCCCAGGCGGTGATCGGCACCGACGTGGCCAACCGCGAGCACAGCGAGACCGAGGGCCTGGTGGGCTTCTTCATCAACCAGCTGGCGCTGCGCGTCGATGTCGGCGGCAACCCCAGCTTCAACGCCCTGCTGCAACGCCTGCGGCCTCAGGTGCTGGAAGCCTTCAGCCATCAGGCGTTGCCGTTCAACACCTTGGTGGAGGTGCTCAACCCGCCGCGCAGCCTGGCCTGCAACCCGCTGTTCCAGGCCAAGCTGGTGCTGCAGAACCACCCGGACGGCGCCCTTGAGCTGCCGGGCCTGACGATCGCGCCCGAACGCATCGAGCATGGCCAGTCGCAGCTGGACCTGCACCTGAGCGTGGAAGAAAGCCAGGGCAGCCTGGCCTGCACCCTGAAATACAGCACCGACCTGTTCGAGGCCCACAGCGCCGAAGCGTTTGCCGCAGCCTTCGTGAGCCTGCTCGAACAGCTGATCGCAGCCCCTGAAGTACCCGTGCAGACAGTGGTCGAACCGCTGCGCCGGCAGCTTCAGGAACAACGCATGCAGCACGTGAGCGCACGCAGCGAACAGAGCCTGGCCCGCCTGGGCAGCAGCCGTCGCCGCGCCCGCATCAGCACCGACTCTATGGAGGGATAAGACATGAACGGCCCCGCGATTGCCAAACTCGGCGGCATGCGCCGCAAAACCATCCGTGTGGATGAAGACGCACTGGTCCATTTCACCCCGCTCAACCCGGGCAGCACCTACACCGCGGTGTGCGAACCGGCCGGCCCCGGCATCAGCCTGGTGGCCTGGGCCGAGGCCAACCGTGAGCTGATCGAGCGCAAACTGCTCGAACACGGTGCGCTGCTGTTTCGCAACTTCCAGGTGGACAACGCCGAAGCCTTCGACAACTGCATCAGCGCACTGTCCGGCGGCGCCCTGGAATACAAGTTCCGCGCCTCGCCGCGCACCCAGGTGGACCCGCGCCTGAACATCTACACCTCCACCGACTACCCCAAGGACCAGCGGATCTTCCCGCACAACGAACACTCCTACTCGCCGGTGTTCCCGCTGAAGATCTTCCTGTGGTGCGATATCGCGCCGCTGTCCCGCGGCGAAACGCCGATCGGCGACACCCGGGCGATCAGCCAGGCCATCGACCCCGAGGTGCGCGAGCGCTTCGCCCGCCTGGGCATCATGTACGTGCGCAACTATGGCGACGGCTTCGGCCTGCCCTGGCAGACCGTGTTCCAGACCGAGGACCGCGCCCAGGTGGATGCCTACTGCGCCAGCGTCGGCATCCAGACCGAGTGGAAAGCCGACGGCCGCCTGCGCACCCGCCAGGTAGGCCCGGCCCTGGTGCGCCACCCGCGCACCGGCGAGACGCTGTGGTTCAACCACGCCACCTTCTTCCACGTCAGCACCCTGCCGGCCAGCGTGCGCGATGCGCTGCAGGCCGACTTCGCCGATGACGACCTGCCGCAGAACACCTTCTATGGCGACGGCAGCCCGATCGAGCCGCAGGTGCTGGAACACCTGCGCGGTATCTACCTGCAGCACATGACCGAGTTCCCCTGGCGCCACGGCGACGTGCTGCTGCTGGACAACATGCTCTCGGTGCACGCACGCAACGAATACGACAGCCCCCGACGCATCCTGGTGTCGATGGCCGAAGCCCTGAACAGCACGGACGTGGCGCTCAAGCCCTGACGCGCCCCCACACGGTTCACGGTTTTCGACTCTGCCCCCTATTCAAGGCCTCCACATCATGTCCAGCATCGCCATCGAGGGCTTTCGCCCCGCCCTGCAACAAAACGCTCACTGGTCCCATGCCAGCGGGCGCGACGCCACCCTGTTCCTGACCTTCAGCCTGCCTGAGGGCACCGACCCCAGCCGCCTGCGCACGACCCTAGAGCAGGTGCTGGAGCAGCACGAGATCCTGCGCACCCGCCTGGTGGCCAGCCCCGGCATGCAACTGCCGGTACAGGTCATCGCCGAGCAACTGCTGATCGACTGGCGCGAGGTCGCCGACGACCTGCCCCAGCACGCCCTGCACAGCTTGCTGGGCGCGGCATTGGCCGAGGCCAGCCTGGCCGTCGCGCTGACCCAGGCAACGCCGCCACGGGCCTGCCTGGCGCTGCCGGCGGCCAACGCCGACCACACCACCCTGCAGCTGCTGTTGCAGCAATGGCAGGCGCTTTACCAGGGCCTGCCAGCGGACGAGGAAGCGGTGCAGTTCGCCGATTTCGCCGAATGGCAGTTCGAGCACCTGGGCAGCAGCGACAGCGACGCCGGGCGGGCCTTCTGGCAGCGCCAGCAGGCCGACGCCGCCGACCAGTACCTGGTGCAGCACCCGTTACAGCGCGGCGAGGCCGCGCTGCCGGCACAGCCAGCCTGCCTTGCGCGCACCCCGGACGCGGCCTTCCAGGACCACATCGGCAGCGCCCTGGCCGGGCTCGACGCTCCGGCCGAGGCGCTGTTCGGCTGGTGCTGGGCACTGCTGCTCAAGCGCCACCTGGGCCAACCACAGGTGCTTCTGGGCTGGGCCCACGATGGTCGCAACAGCGCCACCACGAACGCCCAGGGCCCCTACGGCAAACGCCTGCCGCTGCACCTGCAGCCGGACGACCAGGACACCCTGGCCAACGCCCTCGCCGGCTTCACCCAGCTGCTCGAACAGGCCCGCACCTGGCAGGAAGAATGGCCGGCCCAGGCCCAGGACACGCCCTTCGGCTTCCGCCTGCGCCAGCCGCTGGCCTCGGCCTGGCCGGTGCTGGCGGTGCACGGTGAAACCTGTGCCCATGCCCTGTTGCTGGAAGTCCTGGAACAGCCCGAAGGCTTTGCCTTCCACCTGCACTACGATGCCGCCCGCCTGGACGCCGACGCCGCCGGGCTGCTACTCGACCAGTTCCTCACCCTCGCCCTGCAGGCCAGCGCCGCCAGCCAGCGCGCACTGGGCGAGGCCTCGGGCATCAGTGCCGCGCACCAGGACTGGCTCGCGGCGCTGAACCGCACCGAGGTGCGGCAACAGACCCCGGCGCTGCTGCACCAGCTGTTCGAACAACAGGTCGCCGCCCGGCCAGAGGCCATTGCCGTGCGCCACGGTGATGCGCAACTGAGCTACCAGGCACTGGAGGCGCGGGCCAACCAGCTGGCGCACCAGCTGCGCGACGCCGGCCTGGCGCCGGGGCAGGCCGTGGGCCTGTTCATGGGCCGCGGCCTCGACGCGATCGTCGGCATCCTCGGCATCCTCAAGGCCGGCGGTGCCTACCTGCCGCTGGACCCAAGCTACCCGGCCGAACGCCTGAGCGACGTGCTCGAGCAGACTCGCGCCAACCTGCTGCTGAGCCTGAGCAGCCTGGAGACACAGCTGCCCAAGGGCGACTACCGCACCCTGTGGCTCGACCGCCTCGCCGAGCACGACCTGCCCACGCAGCGTCCGCAACCGCTGAACGACGGCGACAGCCTGGCCTACCTGATCTTCACCTCCGGCTCCACCGGCCGGCCCAAGGGCGTGATGGTGTCGCACCGCAATGCCGTGCACTCCACCGCCGCACGCCTGCTCGCCTACCAGGAGCCGCTGCAAGCCTTCCTGCTGGTGTCGGGGCTGGCCTTCGACAGCTCGGTGGCCGGGCTGTTCTGGACCCTGGCCCAAGGCGGCGAACTGTGCCTGCCCCAGGACGACCAGGTGCAGGACGCCCTGGCCCTGGGCCGACTGATCGGCGCCCGGCGGATCAGCCACACCCTGATGCTGCCGTCGCTGTACGGGCAGGTGCTGGAACAGGCCGCCGACCAGCTGGGCAGCCTGCGCTGCGCCATCGTCGCCGGTGAAGCCTGCCCGGCCAGCCTGGCCCGCCAGCACCGCCAACAGTGCGCCCAGGCGCAGCTGTACAACGAGTACGGGCCGACCGAGGGCACGGTGTGGTGCAGTTACTACCGCGCCCAGGGGGACGAACAGGGCGTGCTGCCGATCGGCAAGGCGATCGCCAACATGCAGATGTATGTGCTCGACGCCCAGCTGCGCCCGGTGGCCGCCGGCGTCAGCGGCGAAATCTACCTCAGCGGCGCCGGCATCACCCAAGGCTACCTGGGCCGCCCCGACCTCACCGCCGAGCGCTTCCTGGACAACCCGCTGAACCCGGCCGGCAGCCTGCTTTACCGCAGCGGTGACCTGGGCCGGGTCAACGCCCAGGGCGACATCGAGTTCCTCGGCCGCATCGACGACCAGGTGAAGATCCGCGGTTTCCGCATCGAGCTGGGCGAGATCGAGGCGCGCCTGCTCAACCACCCAGGCGTGCGCGAGGCCGCCGTGGTGGCACGCGCCAACGACACCGGTGACAACGAGCTGGTCGCCTACGTGGTCGCCCGCGATGCCTGCCCGGGCGCCACCGCGCTGCAGGCGCACCTGGGCCTGCAGATGCCGGAGCACATGGTGCCGAAAACCTATGTGATGCTGGCGGCCTTCCCCCTGACCCCCAACGGCAAGCTCGATCGCAAGGCCCTGCCGGCACCGGTGCGTGAGCGCCGGGCCAGCTACCGGGCACCGGCTACCGAGCGCGAAGCCACGCTGGCGGCGCTGTGGGCCGAGGTACTCGGCGTTGAACAGGTGGGCCTGGACGACAACTTCTTCGAGCTCGGCGGCCACTCGCTGACCGCCACCCGCCTGGTTTCGCGCCTGCGCAGCAGCCTGGGCCTTGAAGTGCCGGTGCGAGCGCTGTTCCAGCACCCGACCCTGGGCGCGTTCGTCGAACAGGCCCTGCCCCGGGCCGAGGCGTCGACACTTCCACCGATCCGTGCGCAGCGCCGCGAAGCGCCAGTGCCACTGTCCTATGCCCAGGAGCGCCTGTGGTTGTTCGACCGCCTGCACCCAGGCAGCACCACCTACAACGTGCCCGAGGCCGTACGCCTGCGCGGTGCCCTCGACCTGCCGGCCCTGGAGCGCTGCTTCAGCGTGCTGCTGCAGCGCCACGAAAGCCTGCGCACCACCTTCGCCCTGGACGGTGACCTGCCGGTGCAGCGGGTGCGAGCGGCCGAGGACTTCGCCCTGGGCCTGATCGACCTGGGCCGGCTACCCGAGGCGCAGCGCAGCGCGCGCCTGGGCCAGGAACTCCAGGCCCAGGCCGCGCACCGTTTCGACCTGGAGCACGGGCCGCTGTTGCGTGCCGGCCTGGTGCGCCTGGCGGACGACGAACACGTGCTGTGGCTGACCCTGCACCACATCGCCTTCGATGGCTGGTCGATGCGGGTCTTCACCCGCGAACTGATCGTCCTGTACAGCGCCTTCAGCCACGGCCAGGACTCGCCGCTGGCAGAGCCACAGTTGCAGTACGCCGACTTCGCCCAATGGCAGCGCCGTGAGCTGAGCCAGGCGGCGCTCAAGCCGCAGCTGGACTTCTGGCTGGGCCACCTGGGTGAGGACCGCAGCCTGCTGCAGTTGCCATGCATGCTGCCGCGCCCGGCCCTGCCCAGCCATCGTGGCGCCGAGCACAGCCTGATGCTGGGCCCGCAACTGGCCCAGGCCCTGCACGCCTACAGCCGCGAACAGGGCTGCACGCTGTTCATGACATTGCTGGCGGCATTCAACGTGCTGCTGGCAGGCCATAGCCAGCAATCGGCGATCCGCATCGGCATCCCCATCGCCAACCGCCATCACCAGGAGCTGGAGGGGCTGGTCGGCTTCTTCGTCAACACCCTGGCGCTGCGCACCGACCTGGCCGGCAACCCGCGTTTCGACAGCGTCTTGCACCAGGTGCGCGACAACCTGCTGCACGCCCACGCCAACCAGGACCTGCCGTTCGAGCAACTGTTGCAGGCCCTGCCCGGCGCCCAGCAGCACAGCGCGCCGCTGATCCAGGTGATGTTCGACCTGCACCAGGAGCGCAACCTGCGTTCGTCGGCGTTCGGCGACCTGAGCATCGAGCCGCTGAGCGAAGACCACGGCAAGCGCAGCACGCTGTTCGACCTGATGCTGGATGTCAGTGAGCGTGAGCAAGGGCTGATCGCCACCTTCACCTACAGCACCGACCTGTTCGAACCTGCCAGCATCGAGGCCCTTGGCGAGGACCTGCAGGCCCTGCTCGAAGCCCTGCCCGGCCAACCCGCGCCGTCGTTCGAAGCGCTGGTGCAACGCCTGCGGCCACAGCCGGCGGCGCACGCCGGGCAGCAGCCCGAGGCCCGGGAGCAAGTGGCGCAGCTGGTGCGCGAGGTGCTGGAACTGCAGACGCTGGATGAGCAGGCGCACTTCTTCGAGGTAGGCGGCAGCTCACTCAAGGCCGTGCTGCTGTGTGCCCGCGTGCAACAACTGTGGGGCACCCAGGTACCGGCCCACCTGGTGTTCCTCAACCCACGCCTGGACGACCTGCTGAACGTGCTGAGCCGCTACAGCCACGCCTGACCCTGACCCGCCCGCTGGCCAGGGCCAGCGGGCGGGCTCAACGGCAAAAGCACCGGCCCAGCCGGTGCAACCAGGGCTTGCGCCAGCACAACAACAGGCTCACGCCCAGGCCACAAGGCACCAGGGCCAGCACCCAGAACAACGTCCCCATCGCCAGCCCCAGGCCGGCCTGCCCCACCAGCCATGCCAGGCCCGATGCCAACAACGCTGACAGGCGCAGCGTCCGAGTACCGGGGAACGCCTGCGGCTGCATCACTTGCCGCCAATGGCCGGCCTGACTCAGGGCCAGCAACGCCAGGCCCAGCGTCTGCAGACCCAACCCCACCCCGCTCGCCAACCACTCAGGCATCCTTGACCTCCGCCAACCTGCGCACAGCCGCGGCGCGCCGCCGCAGGCGCCAGCCCAGGCCGCCGGCAATCAGGGCGCAGGCCAGCAGTGCCAGATCGACACCGGCCACCGCCCACAAGCCCTGGCTGAGCGCTCGCCACGGATGATCACCCGTGCTCCAGGCGTTCGACAGCACGGCCAGCAGCGCCAGCGCGCTGATCGCCATGCACTGCGTCGCCCACGGCGCACGGGCCTGCGCGCAACGGCCAATCACCCACAGCGCGTGCAGCCCGGCCAGCAGCCAGGCGGCGAAGAACACCCGCACCTCCCACTCGGCACGCCCGCTCAAGGCCAACGGCAGCCAGCGGTTGGCCACCAGCATGGCCAAGGTGGCCAGGGGCATGCCGGTGATCAGCACGCTGCACAACAGGGTCACCGACATCCCGCCCGGCTCCCGGGCAGGCTGCTGCAGGCGGCGCTTGGCCAGCCAGTACAGCAGGCCGCTGGCAAGCATCACGCAACCGCTCAGGCCTGCGAAGAAGTACAGGGCGCGCAAGGCGGGCTGGTGGAAGTGCGCCACGTGCAGCCCGGCCAGCACATCCAGGGTCGCGGCGGCTGGCGGCAGCCGCGATTCATGCAGCAACCGTGCGCTGGCGCCGTCGAAGTACAGGGTCTGCCCATCCAGGCTCAGGCGGTCAGCCAGGCTGCGGCTGACCTCGACATAGGCATTGGCGTCACCGGGATGCCAGACCCTGACGAACGCAGGCTCACCACCGCCCCAATGCTGGCGGGCCTGGGCCAGCATGCCGTCGAGCGAGGCCATTGGCCCTGGGGTGCCCGTCGCCGGGCGGCTGTAGGCGGCGTTGGCCTGCACCGCGAACTGCCCGGCCTGGCCTGGATACAGCGCATCGATGGCCGCCGGCAGGTACAGCGGGAACAGGATCAGCAGGCCGCTCAGCAGGATCAGCGCATGAAACGGCAAGGCGAACACGCCGGTCAGGTTGTGCAGGTCGAGCAACCGGCGGGGAGCCTTGTCGGCACGCAAGGTGAACAAGTCCTGGAACAGCCGCGCATGGATGCACACGCCGGCGATCAGGGCGATCAGCCCGACCATCGCGGCCAGGCCCAACAGCCGGGCACCGAGGTTCCAGGCATGGATGTTCAGGGTGTAATGAAGACGGTAGAAAAAGTCGCCGCCACGGCTACCGGCGGCGGCCAGCACGCCGTCGCCGCCAGGCTGCAGGAAGCGGCTGAAGCCTTCGCGCTCGACGCTCCAGGCCTGGAAGCGCAGCAGCGGGCGGCGCGCATCGGGCAACTCGACGTACCACTGCAGCAGCGCCTTGCCCTCGCTCAGGGCAGCCACCCGTGGCAGCACCTGCTGGTCCAGCGACAGCGGCGCGGGCGCCGGCGCCACCCGCAGCGCCGGCAGCATCCAGCTGTCCAGCTCGCGGTCGTACAACGCCAGGCTGCCCATGAAGAACGCGACCAGCAGCAGCGCGGAAAACCCCAGGCCCAGTACCCGGTGCGCCCACAGCATGGCCTGGCGGACACTGTCGAACATCAGCTCGCCCCCGCCAGCGCGCGCAGCGTCGCCAGCATCACCAGCGACACAGCGGCCAGGCACAGGCTGTTGCGCACCAGCCGTCGCGCGCACAACAACCAAAGCACCAGTGGCGGATAGAGCACGAAGGCGGCGATAGAGCTGCTCAGCACCGCCTCGCTGGGCGCTTGCCCAAGCCAGGCCAGGGCCAGCGCGGCCAGGGCGCTGAGTGGCCAGATGAACAGGTAGGCCAGCAGCAAGGCCAGCAGCAGCCACAACCCGCGCTGTCGGCCCCGGACGCTTGCCTTGTGTGACGCCGGTCGTTTCACCCTGTTCTCCTCGTTGCTTCACGGTGTTTCGACGCCCCAACAAACACGCCCCCGCCGGTGCCCTGCTGGATCAGCTGGGCACCGGCGGGGGCGTGCTTGCCGAGCATTGATGCTCGGCAGCGGCGCCGACGCAGTATGCCGGGCGGCGCCGCTGCTGTCGCGGGTCAGAACTTGGCGCGCAAGGTCAGCGATACCGCGCGAGGGTCACCGAAGATGTTCCCATCCTGGAAGGTGTTGATGCGCTGGTAGTACTTCTTGTTGGTCAGGTTGGTGCCGAGCAGGTCAGCCGACAGGTTCTCGTTGATCTGGTAGCCGATACCTGCGTCGTACAACGCGTAGCCGCTCTGCTGCAGCTTGGTGCCTTCCATGCCGATGCCGGGAACGTGCAGCTTGTTGTAGGTTTCGCTGACAACGCTCACGCCGCCCTGCACGCTCCACTTCTCGAGCTCGCCAGGCAGCTTGTACAGGGACCAGACCCGCAGCATGTTTTTCGGCAGGTAAGTCTGCAACTGCTCGTTGGGGCTGTCGTAGCGCTTGTAGGTGTGGGTGAAGTTGGCGGTGAGGAACCAGTCAGGCGTCATCTGCCCGGTCACTTCCAGCTCGTAGCCACGGGTACGCGCCTTGCCACCGGCCACCACGGCCCGCGAGTTCGGGTCGTTCATGTCGGGGATGGCGCGGTTCTCTTCCTCGATCTGGAAGGCCGCCAGCGAGGCATTCACCGCGCCGTCGAGGAACTCACCCTTGATGCCGAGCTCGTGCTGCTTGCCTTCGATCGGCTCGATGATGTTGTTGTTGATGTCCAGGTTGCTGACCGGCTGCGGGTTGAACACCTCGGCGTAGTTGGCGTACAGCGAGTAGTTTTCGTTCAGCTCGTAGATCAGCCCGTAGAACGGGGTGAACTTCTGCGACTCGCTCTGGCTGGCCTTTTCCGACGGCGAGCCGGCCTCTGGCTGGTGCTGGCTGCGGTGCATGTCGAGCCAGGTGACACGGCCGCCCAGGACCAGGGTCAGCGGGTCGGCGAGGCTGATGCGCATGTTGCCGTAGACCGCCTTGGAGCGGGTGTTGGCGACGTTGGTCGGCAGGCGGTCTGCATCCGGGAACGCCGGGTAGCCGAAGCTCGGCTGCGGGTCGTAGAGGTCCACGTCACCGAGGAAGCTGGAGAAGTAGCCGCCGTTGGAGGCGAACTCCGAACGCGAATAGTTGGTCCCCACCAACAGCTTGTGTTCACGACCGAACAGGCTGAACGGGCCGTCGGCGTACAGGTCGACTTCGTCCTGTTTCTCGCGGTAGTCGAACATGATCGAGTTCATCGACACCAGGTTGTCGGCCGGGTCGATGCCACCGCCATTGCGGGCGTAGGCCTGGGTCAGGTCGTAGTTGTTGTCGGCGTGGCGCACCGACAGCTTGGTCTTCCAGTCGCCGCCGAGCTGATGCTCGAGCTCGGTGAACACCGCGGTGCTCCAGAAGTAATCGCGGTTCCAGTTGGCGCCGTAGAAATTCTTGCGCGAGACGTCCGGCAGCGACATGGCCGCTTCGCCGGCGGCGTTGGTGTAGCGGAACGCCGGCAGCGAGCGCTGGGCGCCACGGATGTCGGTGTTCTGGTTGCTGGCACCGATGGTCCAGACGGTGTCCGGGGTCAGGTCGATGTCGACGATGCCGTAGGCCTGGCTGGTCTCACGCTTGCCGCTGCCATCGTAGGGGAACGCTGTCTTGTTCTCGCTGAGCACCAGGCGGCCACGGATGTTGCCGGCTTCGGTCAACGGCCCGGTGACATCGACCATGCCACGGTAGGCGTCCCAGGAGCCGGCGCTGATTTCTGCCGATACCGCCGCGTCAGCCTGCGGGCGCTTGCGCACCAGGTTGATGCTGCCACCCGAACCACCGGCGCCGGTCAGGCTGCCGGACGGCCCCTTGAGCACTTCGACGCGGTCGTACATGGTCAGGTCCGGCGACAGGAAGATCCGGTTGTCCATGGTGGTCGGCGTGCCGTCCAACTGCAGCGAGGTGATCTCGAAACCGCGCGAAAAGAAGCTCAGGCGGCTGGCGTCGATGCGCTGCACGGTCACACCGCCCACTTTGCCCAGGGCATCCTCGAGGGTGTAGAGGTTCTGCTTCTGGATGCGTTCCTGACCGATGACGTTGATGGTCTGCGGCACTTCCTTCAGGCGCAGCGGCACCTTGGTGCCCACCGAGACCGTCGGCGCTTCGGTCTGCATGCCGACGATGGTCTGGTCAGGCAGTGTGATGGACGCCGGCGGCGCCTTTTCCTCGGTGCTTTCCTCGGCCCAGACCGCCGGGGCGAGCAGCATGCCGCTGCTCACCAGCGGCACCAGCAGCCAGTTACCAGCCTTGCCTGGCTGGCGCCCCTTTTCAACTTGACTCATATCGCAAGCTCCTGTGCATGGCCTTTTTCGGGCCATTATTTTTTTAAGTGTTGTGCTATGAAAATCGCGCGCCGGTCACACCGGCGCCGGCAGTTCGCTGGACGCGCCTGCCCCGCTGCCGAGGGCAACAGGGTCATAGGGATGGAGCTGGCCGCCGTCGCACTTGAGCACGCGGTCGGCAATGGCGAAGTAGTGATCGTCGTGGCTGATGGCGATGATGGTCTTGCCCTGCGCCTTGAGCTCGGGCAGCAGCTCGCGGTAGAAGAACGCCCGGAAGCCCGGGTCCTGGTCGGCGGCCCACTCGTCGAGCAGCAGGATCGGCCGCTCCTCGACCAGCGCCACCAGCAGGGCCAGGCGCTTGCGCTGGCCCTGGGACAGGCGGGTGGTGGACAACCCGCCCTGGGCGTCGATGCTGACCTTGCGCTGCATGCGCAGGCGCTCAAGCCAGGCCTGGGCCAGTTGCGGGTCGAAATCGCCCTGGGGGCCGACCAGGCGCTCGAACAGGTAGAAGGTGGAGAACACCGTGGAGAAATGCGCGCGGTACCAGTCGCGCAACGCCGGGGTGATCGCCACGCCTTGCAGCTTGAGGGTGCCGGCACTGGGTTCGTAGAGGCCGGTGAGCAGCTTGGCCAAGGTCGACTTGCCGCTGCCGTTGCCACCGACGATGAACAGGATCTCGCCCTTGGCGATACTCAGGTTCACCGGCCCCAGACGGAAGCCATATTCGTCGGCCTGGTGCGGGTAGTCGTAGCTCAGGGCCTGCAGCTCGAGCATCGGCTGGCCGCTATCGACCTCGCCGCCGCTGGCCGAGGGTGCCTCGCGGTAGTCGGCGAAGGCCAGGGTCTGGATCTTGGCCAGGGACACGTTGCCGACCACCAGGGTCGGCAGGCTGCCGATCAGGTCGTTGAGCGGCATGCGCAGGAACATCAGCACCAGCACGAAGGCGCCGATCACCCCATTGCTCACCCCCAGCCAGGTGCCCGCGGCGAACAGCCCGCCGGCCAGGGCGAGGATCAGCGCCACGGTCCAGTTCAGGCTCAAGGTCCAGTAGCGGTCGGCATGCACCTCGTTGCGCCGCGCGTATTCGGCCGCCGGTTGCAGGTCGAGGGTGTAGAAGCGCTCCTTGCGCTGGGCATTGAGGGCCAGCTCGAA
Source organism: Pseudomonas sichuanensis (assembly GCF_024749065.1). Taxonomy (NCBI): domain Bacteria; kingdom Pseudomonadati; phylum Pseudomonadota; class Gammaproteobacteria; order Pseudomonadales; family Pseudomonadaceae; genus Pseudomonas; species Pseudomonas sichuanensis. The sequence goes on from NZ_CP087185.1 coordinate 3,373,643, forward strand.
TCGCCCCTCGATGGCACCCTGGTAAGCGGCATACAGGCGATCGTCGGTTTCCCGCACGCGCGTCATCAGTTGGCGCATCTTGGCGAACCAGCCATGGGCCAGCCAGGTGCCCAGGCCCAGGCCAACCGCGCAGATCAGCAGCAACTGCCAGGACAGCCAGGCCATGTACAGGCAGCCCCCCAGCATCAGGACCAGGTTGTAGAACACGAACGGCATGCGGTTGAAGGCCTGGCCAATACTGACGATGTCCTTGCTCAGGGTCGCGTACAGGCTGGCTTCGCCGATCTTTTCCAGTTGCTCGATGGAGGTGTCCAGCAGGCGCTTGACCATCTGCAGGCGCAGTTCGTAGACCACCCGGTGGCCCAGGGCCGTGAGCAATGCCTGGGAACCGAAACCGCAACCGAACAGCAGCACCAACAGGCCGAAGAACTTGGCCCCCAGGGCCAGGTTCATGCTGACGCTGCCGGCGATCAGCCGGTTGATCTCGTTGATCAGGCCGATGCCGGCCGCCGCGCTGATCAGGCTGGCCAGCAAGCCCAGGCTGAGCAGGGCGCGATGACGCTTGAGTAGTGATAGAAACAGGGTCATGCGAAATCCTCGGGGTGGCCTGTGCAATGGCCCAAATGGTTCACTCGAAGGCGAGCAGCAGCTTTTCGATCTCGGCCAGCTCATCGACGACCGGCGTGGCGCAGGCCTGCTCGATCACCGTGGCCATGTCGGCCAGCACCGGATTGGCGAACAACTGGGCCAGGGCGACCTCACAGGCGAAGTGCTGGCGGATGCGCGCCTGGATCCTCACCAGTTGCAGGGACTGCGCCCCCAGGCGGAACAGCTCGGCGCGCGGGGCGATGGGCCAGATACCGAGCACCTCGCGCCAGATATGCGCCAGGCCTTCCTGCCATGGACCGGCCAAGGCTTCGTCATCAGCTTCGCCGGCACCCTCCCACTCGGGCTCGGGCAAGGCCTTGCGGTCAACCTTGCCATTGGCATTCAGGGGCAGGCAGCCCAGGATCACGAACGCGCTCGGCACCATGTAGGCCGGCAGGCGCTCGCGCAGCTGCTGCTGCGCCCAGGCGCTGTCGAACGCGCCCGCGCCGTGGCACAGATAGGCCACCAGCAGTTCCTGGCCTGCCGGCGCCCGGCACAGGGTGACCACCGCCTGGGAGACACCCGGCAGGGCCACCAGCGCGCTTTCGATCTCACCCAGTTCGATTCGGAAACCGCGCAGCTTGACCTGGAAGTCGCTGCGCCCGAGAAACTCCAGGCTGCCATCTTCGCGCAGGCACGCCCGGTCGCCGGTGCGGTACAGGCGGCTGCCGGCCCCGCACCCCGGCGCCAACGGCTGGACGAAGGGGTTGGGCACGAAGGCGGCGGCGGTAAGCTGCGGACGGTCGGCGTAGCCACGGGCCACGCCGGCGCCACCGATGTACAGGTCGCCCGCCACACCCACCGGCTGCGGCTCGAGGTAGTCGTCGAGCACATACAAGCGGTTGTTGGCCAGCGGTCGGCCGATGGGCAGGATCGCGCGGGTGACGGCTTCGACGGCCTGTACCGCCGACCACACAGTGGTCTCGGTCGGGCCATAGACGTTCAGCAGGCGTACCTGGCGGGCCAGCAGGCGCTCGGCCAGCTCGGCCTTGAGCGCTTCGCCGCCGCACAGCAGGCGCAGCCCGGCCCAGGCCGGCGAGTCGTGCTCGACCAGCATCTGCCAAGTGGCTGGCGTGGCCTGCATGACATTGATGCCGTGGCGCTGCATCAAGCCGAGCAATGCGCCCGGGTCGAGGCTATCCGCGCGGCTGGCCAGCACCACGGCAGCGCCATGCACCAGCGGTAGGAACAGCTCCAGCCCGGCGATGTCGAAGCCCAGGGTGGTCACCGCCAGTAGCCGGTCGGCGGCGCTCAGTTGCACATGGGCCTGGATGCCATGGAGGAAGTTGACGAACGCCTCGCGCTCGATGTCGACGCCCTTGGGGCGCCCGGTGGAGCCGGAGGTATACAGGGTGTAGGCCAGTTGCCGAGGGTGTACCGGCAGCCCGAGGCCGCTCTGGGGCAGCCGTGCAAGCTCGCTGTCCAGGGTTTCCAGCAGTACCACCCGGGCCGTGCTGCCCACCACCTGCCGCAGGTTCGCCCGGGTCAGCACCAGCCGAGGACGGGCCTGGCCAATGATGTCGCTGTTGCGCGCGGCCGGTTGGCCGGGGTCGATCGGCAGGTAGGCGCCACCGGCCTTGTGCACTGCCAGCAGCGCCACCAGCAGGTCAGGCTCGCGCTCCAGGCAGATCCCCACCCGCTCGTCGCAACCCACCCCATTGGCCACCAGCCAATGGGCCAGGCGGTTGGCCCGGGCATCGAGGTCGGCGTAGCTCAGGGTCTGCTCGCCGCAGATCAGCGCACAGCGCTGCGGCGCGGCCGCGACCTGGCGCTCGAACAGCGCCAGCATGTCCTCGCCCGGTACCAGTGCCTGCTCGCTGGCGTTCCAGCCGTCGAGCTGGCGGGTGCGCTGGGCCGGATCGAGCAGCGGCAACTGCCACACCGAGGTGTCGGGCTGGTTCATCAGGCCGTCGAGCAGCAGGCTGTAGCCGGCCGCGAGGCGTTCGATGGTCGCCGGGGCGAACAGCTCCAGGCTGTATTCCAGCTCACAGAAGATGCCGTCGGGGCGTACCGCGGCATCTAGGGTCAGGTCGAACTTGGCGCTGTCCTGCGCCGGCAGGACACGCTCGATCTGCAGCCCCGGCAAGCTGAAGTTCACCGCCGCGCCGCTGCTGAGGTTGAACATGGCCTGGAACACCGGGGTACGGCTGGCGTCGCGCTCAACGTCGAGGTGTTCGAGCAGCAGCTCGAACGGCATCTCGGCGTGCTGCAGGGCGTCGAGGGACTCCTGGCGCAGCCGCTCGCACAGCATGCGGCCGGTCAACCGCGGGCCCAGGTCAACGCGGTAGACCAGGGTGTTGACGAAGAAGCCCAGCAGCTCGTCGAGCTCTTCACGGTTGCGCCCGCCATGGGGCACGCCCACCGCGAAGGCCTGCTGGCCGCTATGGCGAGCCAGCAGCAGTTGCCAGGCCGCCAGCAGGATCACCAGGGCGCTGCTGCCGCTGCTGCGGCAGAAGGCCTGGACCTGCTCGGCCTGCGCCTCTGGCAGTTGCCAGCGCAGGCGCTGCCCGCGCAAGCCCTGCTGCGCGGGGCGAGGGAAATCGGTGGGCAGTTCGAGCACCGGTACCTGGCTGCCCAGGTAGTGTTTCCAGTAGTCAAGGTCGGCCTGGGGCCCGGCGCCCCCCAGGCGCTCGCGCTGCCACAGCGCGTAATCGATGTATTGCACCGCCAGCGGCGGCAGGCGCGGGGTGTCGCCGCGCAGCGCCTGGGCATAGGCGCTGGCCAGGTCGGCCACGAGGATCGGGTTGGACCAGGCGTCGCTGACGATGTGGTGCATCTTCAGCAACAGCCCGTGACAGGCGGCGTCATAGCGGATCAGCTCGACCTTGAGCAGCGGCGCCTGGGACAAGTCGAAGGCAATGCCATCCTCGATGCTCAGCAAGCCCTGCAGATGTTCGCGCCGCTCGGCTTCAGCCACACCTGGCATGGCCCGCTCGTGCAGGACGAACACGGCCTCGGCCAGCAACTCCTGGCGCGGCTCGCCATCGACCTCGATGAAGCGCGTGCGCAGCACCCCATGCCGCTCGACCAGGGCGCTGAACGCCTGGCGCAGGGCCTGGACGTTCAGCTCGCCGTTGAACAGGAAGGCACGGGCAAGGTTGTAGGCAGTGGAAAGCGGCGCCATGCGCTGCAGGAACCACAGGCGTTGCTGCGCGAAGGAAAGGAGCTGCGGACCGTCATGGGCGCGCGATACGAGCGGGTCTGGCTGCGCCTGGACATCGCTTTGCAGGAGGGCAAACAACGCTTCATCAAGATTGTCCATCGGCGCTCATACTTCCTTATAAAAACCGACCAGCTATTTGTGCGCGAGATGTTATTCGCAAATGATAATTGATGTCAATTGAGTAAAATACTCACTACCTCTGCTGCCGCGCAAGGCGCTTCTAGCCACTCCTGCATCGTATACAACCACCTAGACGAGTCCTGTGCCTCGCCTATCACCATCATCACATTTAAAAATGAAGGGACCGTTTTTCATTTAACGCATGTCTGAAAGCAGTCTGCCAACTCAAGGTAAATACCAGATCCCCAGAAGGATTTTGCCATGAGACCTCCCTGCCTATTGCTCATATGCTCAGTACCACTTGGCGCCTTCGCTCAAGACATTCGTGAAAATTCGGATTTTGGCTTGATGCAGCGGCAGATCGATGCCATCGAGCTGTTGGCCGATCGAGCTCGTAGCAGCGCTACCGGTGCTGACCGAGTTCGTTATCGCTTCGACTATCCCAGGTTGACTGCGGACTTGGAGCGCGTGCGGGACGGTATCAACAACTATCTGTCGCCTTCCCGCGCGCAGCCAGCTGACCTGGTCGAGCTGAGCGTCGATTACCGTGCCGATGCGCTTCATTCGAGTAATTCCGATGAGCATGAGTGATGCCCAACTTAGCGCGTTCTCTGCCGTGGCCGGGTTTACGCCGCAACTCAGCTCGGCGCTATGGCGCTCATCGGTGTTGGTGCTCGCGTTGCTCTGGTGCACCTGGGCGCTGTGGACCGGCTACCGCGGTTGGGCGGCCGGCAACCTCAATTTTGGCGCACTCGGCGGCAGCACGCTGCGCCTAGCACTCGCCCTGATCGTGCTGATGTTTTTCATGCTGTCGTAATCCGGAGGCCCTGCCATGAAACTCTTCCACCATCGCCACCGCCCGCTTCTCCTGCTGCGGGAATTCTGTTCGAAAGTCCTGTTCGGCGGCCTGGTTTTGCTGAGCTCGACATTTGCCAGGGCCGACCTGCCGACCATGGAGGCCCCCTCTCGGGGTGAAGGTTCGGGGTTGATCGATACCATCAAGAACTACGCCTACGACGGCGGGATCCTACTCGGACTGTTGATCGCCACCCTCGCCTTCCTTGGCGTGGCCTGGCATTCGCTCACGGTTTACGCCGACGTACAGAACCAGCGGAAGACCTGGAAGGACCTCGGAGCCGTGGTCGGGGTCGGCGCGCTGCTGGTGGTGGTGATCCTGTGGTTCCTCACTAAAGCCGCGACTATTCTGTGAGGTCCGCATGTCCGACACCCCTGCCACGCTGCCTGACGGCACGCTGACCTTCCTGCCGGAGCGCCTTAACCGTGACCCAGCGGTCCTGCGCGGCCTCACCAACGACGAGATGTGGGTATCCCTGATCGTCGGTGCCGGGCTTGGTGTGATCTTCGGTGCGCCGCTGGCGGTGGCTACCGCCTCCATCGCCACCCTCCCCACCTGCATGTTCGTCTGCATGGCGTTGGTGTTGCTCGGCGGCGGCAAGCTGCTGCGCCGGGCCAAGCGCGCCCGCCCGGAAACCTGGTTGTACCGGCGCCTGCAGTGGCACCTGGCGGTGCACTGGGGCATCAGTTCGCACCAACTGATCCTGCATTCGGGGCCGTGGACCGTGCGTCGGACGCGCCGGCATAGGAGGGCCAACCCATGAGCCGCTTCCGCAACAAGGTGGATGCGCAGCAGGCGCATATTTTCAGCCTGCGCCTTGCCGTGGCCATCCTGGCACTGCTGTGCTGCGGGCTGTGGTACGGCTGGCAGGCAGCGCCCTCCGAACTCACCATTCACGTACCGCCCGATCTGCGCTCCGGCAGCACGCGCAAGTGGTGGGATGTGCCGCCCGAGAACATCTACGCCTTCGCCCTGTACATCTTTGGTCAACTCAACCGCTGGCCCACCGACGGTGAAGTCGACTACCACCGCGCGATTTTTGCCCTGCAGCCCTACCTGACGCCCGCGTGTAAAACGTTTTTTGACGGTGACTTCGACTATCGCAAGGCTGCTGGCGAACTGCGTGGCCGGGTGCGAGGGGTGTATGAGGTGCTCGGCCGCGGCTACAGCGACGACCCAGACCTGCGGGTGAAGCAGCTGGATAAGCACAGTTGGCTGGTCAAGCTCGACCTCAACGCCGACGAGTACTACGCCGCCGAGCCGGTAAAACGCGTGGTAGTGCGCTATCCGCTGCGGGTGGTGCGCTTCGACGTCGACCCTGAACGCAACAAGTGGGGCCTGGCGCTGGACTGCTACGAAGGCACACCGCAGAAGCTGACGCTGCCGGGAGGTGCGTAATGATGCGTGTCTTGATCCTGATTCTGGTGATGGCCAGCGGCTGGTGTTCAGCGGTCGGCGCCGTCGAGGTCAAATACTGGGACCGCCTGCCCTTGGCCGTTCCGCTCACGGTGGGCCAGGAGCGGGTCTTGATGCTGGACGAAGACGTTCGCATCGGGCTACCCAGTGCGATCGCCAGCAAGCTTCGCGTACAGTCGGTCGGCGGGACAGTTTATCTACGCGCCGCCGAAGCACTCCCCCCTACCCGGCTCCAACTGCAATCAGTAAAGTCGGGCGACATCATCCTGATCGATATCGAAGCGCTCGAGGGCAGCGAGTCGCTGGAACCGGTCAAGATCGTGGCCCAGGCTCAGGCGCCGGACACGGAGCCCCAGAAAGATGCAGCACCCGAAGCGACTCCGGTGCCGGTGGTGCTTACTCGTTATGCGGCGCAGAACCTCTATGCGCCTCTGCGTACCGTGGCGCCATTGCCCGGTGTGCGGCGTGTGCCTTTGACCGACTCCATCGCATTCAGCACCTTGCTACCGACCGAGCGAGTTTCGATCAAGGCGCTTGCAGCGTGGCGGCTGGGCGATTACTGGGTAACGGCGGTGAAGATCGTGAACCGCGGCCCCGGCAAAGTCGCGCTGGACCCGCGTCACCTGCAGGCCACGCTGTACGCTGCGACGTTCCAGCACGCAGACCTCGGCCTCGCTGGTACGCCTGAAGACACCACCGTCGCCTACTTGGTTACCCGCGACGGGGACTTGAAGCACGCGCTGCTGTTGCCTCCACCAAAACCGGAGGCTGCCGGTCATGAAAGCTAACAGCCTGCTGAAGTGGTTGGTGCCCGGGGTCCTGCTGGGCATCGTGCTGATCATCGGCAGATCCTGGATGGCCTCGCCGGAAAGCCAGACCGCGCACGATCCGGACAAGACCACACTTAGCGCGGAACAAGCCAAGGCCCTGGGCATCGCGGGCGACACCCCGCGCGACACCGTGGCCACGCTGATTGGCCAGGTCAAGGCGATGCGCAGTGAGATGCAGACACTGAAGAAAGGCAACGATGCGCTGCAGACCGAAAACAACCGGCTGCGCTCGCGCGAAGGTAATATCGACACACGCATCCAAAGCACCTTAAGCAGCGTCACTCAGCAGGTCACCGAGCAGCGCCAGCAAGCCAACGATGCCCGGCAGAAGGCCGAGCAGCAGCACCGCGAAACCCAGGGCCTGCTGTCCAGGCTCAAGGACCAGCTAACCAGCAAGCCGGCCGCGAAGTCGGATCTCCCCGCAGGCTTTGGCCTTGAGCCCGGCGACGAGCAACAGTTTTCGGGTGCGCAATCAGCGCCTGATGCAATGCAGTGGATCGAGCCGTCAAATGTCCGCGTCGGCCAGGATGACGCCAGCAAAGCTGAAGGCCCGCTGTCATCGCTGACGTCGACGTTCAAGGACCTGCACGGCCTGGACAACAACGCCATTGATCGCGGCCAGGACCGTTTGCGTGCCGTTGCCAAAGGTGAGCGTGACCTGGAGAACGCTCAGGACCGCGCCGAGGGCGCCAGGCCCGTTTACACCCTCCCGGAAAACTCGACACTGATGGGCTCGATCGCCATGACCGCGCTGATTGGCCGGGTCCCAGTGGACGGCACCGTGAACGACCCTTATCCGTTCAAGGTACTGGTGGGCCCGGACAACCTCACCGCCAATGGCATTGACCTGCCGGACGTGGTTGGCGCGGTCATGAGCGGCACCGCTGCCGGCGACTGGACGTTGTCCTGCGTGCGCGGCCAGGTCGAGTCGATCACCTTTGTCTTCAGCGATGGGACCGTCCGCACGGTGCCACAGCCGCAGAAGGTCGTCAGCCGCAATCGCAGCAGCACCCAAACCTCAGACACCGAGAAGATCCGTGGCGGGCTGGGCTACATCTCCGATCCCTATGGCATTCCCTGCATCTCCGGGGAGCGCCGTTCCAACGCCCAGCAATACCTGGGCAGCCAGAGCCTGATCACCGCAGCGGGGGCCGGCTTCGCCGCGGCCCTGGGCAGTGAGCAGACCAACACCTCGTTCATCAACTCGGCCGGCGGCAGCCTGGGCTTGACCCAGAACAGCGGCAACAGTGCGCTGAACTCAGTCATCAGCGGTGTCATTGGCGATATCCGTGAGTGGATCAACAAGCTCTATGGTGAAGCCTTTGCCGCCATTTACGTGCCGCCTGGGGCCAAGGTGGCCTTGCACCTGGATCACGAGATCAGCATCGACTACGAGCCGAAAGGCCGGAGAGTGAACCATGAAAGCCCATCCGTTTCGGTACTGGATCTGGATTAGTCTGCTGCTCGCCCTGCACCTGAGCGGCTGCTCCACCAGCAAGGAGGAAATGCTGCCCCATGGCGATCACACCATGCTGGACATCTGGAATGGCGGTGGCTCCGTCGGTTCCCAGCAGCAGTTGCAGGAAGCGCGTGGTGAACTGCGCCGTCCAGTGCTCGACCCTGAGCGCCTGATAGACGACCAAAGCGCTTACACGCGCACCGCTGCCAACGAGATCCGAACCCAGTTCCCGCGTCTGCCCAACCCGGACTTGGTCATGTACGTGTACCCGCACCTGGCCGGTACCCAGCAGACCCCGGTGCCAGGTTACTCGACGGTGTTCCCGCTGTACGAGAAGGTGCAGTACGCGCTGCCTGGTGAACGCCTGGACGATCTGTGATGGCCGATGACGCAAGTCGCGATCCCCCGCGCTGGAAGCCCTGGCGTGCGGCGCAGCGCCGGCGCGCGACGCTTGCCGACGAGGCCGCCCAGTATGCGCACAATCCTAGCTTTGCTGATCACCTGCCCTGGGTCGAATACCTTGAGGACGAGCAGTGCTTTCTGCTCGACGACAACCGCTCGGTGGGCGCGGTGTTCGAGCTGCAGCCGATAGGGACCGAGGGCCGTGAGCCCGAGTGGTTGATGGCGGCCCGCGACGCCCTGGAGGATGCGCTGCAGGACAGTTTCGACGAACTGGACCAGGCCCCTTGGGTGGTGCAGTTTTTCTGCCAGGACGACAGTGACTTTGCCCCGTACCTCGAACGCCTGGAGCGCTATATCGCGCCGAGGGCTCGCGGCACACCGTTTACCCAAGCCTTCCTCGCTTCGATGCAGCGTCACCTCGACGCCATTGCTAAACCGGGCGGGCTGTTCGACGACCATGTCGTGTCTCACCTGCCCTGGCGCGGCAGCAATCGGCGGATTCGCCTGGTAGTCTATCGCTGGCTCGGGGACCAGGGTGACGATGACGGGCAGAGCCCGACTCAGTTGCTGAACCGCACCTGCGACCGCCTGGTGGCCTCGATGCAGGCCTGCGGGGTCAACCCTCGACGATTGACCGGCCGCGACTTCTACACCTGGTTGCTGCCCTGGTTCAACCCGTCTCCAGCCCTCACAGGCGAATCCCCCGCAGCGTTCTATCGACGCGTGCCCTATCCGGAGACGGACGACGGCGAGGAGTTGCCGCTGCCGTTCGACCACGATTTCGCGGAGCGGCTGTTCTTCCAGGAGCCGCGCTCCGATAGCGAACAGGGCCTCTGGTACTTCGATCAACAGCCCCATGCGGTGATGGTGGTCGACAAGCTGCGTAGGCCGCCGCATATCGGCCAGCTTACCGGCGAAACGCGTAAAGGCGAGGCGTTGAACGCCTTGTTCGATCAGTTGCCCGAGCAGGCGGTCATGAGCCTGACCCTGGTGATCACGCCTCAGGATGTACTCGAGGAACAGCTCAACCGTCTGGCGCGCAAAGCCATCGGCGAAAACCTCGCCTCGACCCAGACCCGTCAGGACGTGGAAGAAGCGCGCGCGTTGATTGGGCGCCAGCACAAGCTGTACCGCGGCACCTTGGCGCTATACCTGCGTGGCGCCGATGAACAGCAACTGCGCCAGCGCTCGATTCACGCCGCCAACGTGCTGCTCGGCGCTGGCCTGCAGCCGGTGCGCGAGGGCGACGAAGTGGCCGCCTGCAACAGCTACCTGCGCTGGCTGCCGATGGTCTACAACCCGGCCCGAGATGCACGCAATTGGTACACCCGCCTGTTGTTCGCCCAGCACATCGCCAACCTACTACCCCTCTGGGGGCGCAGCATCGGTACCGGCAACCCGGGCATCACATTCTTCAACCGTGGGGGTGCACCGCTGTCGTTTGACCCGTTGTCACGTTTCGACCGCTCCATGAATGGCCACCTGCTGCTGTTCGGGCCGACCGGCGCCGGCAAGTCGGCCACCCTGGTCTCAATCCTGATGCAGGTCATGGCCGTGTACCGGCCGAGGCTGTTTATTGTCGAAGCGGGCAACTCCTTTGGCCTACAAGGCGATTACTTCGCCACGCTCGGCTTGTCCGTCAACAAGGTGCAGCTCAAACCAGGCAGTGATGTAAGCCTGGCACCGTTCGCCCATGCCCGGCGGCTGATCGAGCACCCGGATCAGGTGGCCAGCCTGTCGACCGAAGACCTGGATGAAAACGCGCCGGACAGTGATGAGCAACGCGATGTGCTGGGGGAATTGGAGATCACCGCACGGCTGATGGTCACCGGTGGTGAAGCCAAGGAAGAGGCACGCCTGACCCGCGCGGATCGCAGCCTGATCCGCGAGTGTATCCTCGATGCCGCCCAGCACTGCGCCGCGACCGAGCAACAGGTACTCACGCGTCATGTCCGCGATGCCCTGCGCCAGGTCGCCAGCGACGCCCGCTTGCCTGACAAACGCCGGGAACGCGCCCAGGAGATGGCCGAGTCCATCGACCTGTTCTGCCAGGGTTTTGAGGGCGCTCTATTTGATCGGCCCGGCACGCCCTGGCCGGAGAGCGATGTGACGATCGTCGACCTCGCCACCTACGCCCGTGAGGGTTATGAGGCGCAGATGTCGATCAGCTACATCAGCCTGATGAACACGGTGAACAACCTCGCCGAGCGCGATCAGTACCTCGGGCGACCGATCATCATGGTCACTGACGAAGGCCACATCATTACCAAAAATCCGCTACTCGCCCCCTTTGTAGTCAAGGGCACGAAGATGTGGCGCAAGCTGGGCGCCTGGTTTTGGCTGGCGACGCAGAACCTGGCCGACTTCCCCGACGCGGCGCAGACCATGCTCAACATGATCGAATGGTGGATCTGCCTGAACATGCCGCCGGCGGAAATCGAGGAAATCGCCCGCTTCAAGAAACTCACACCGGCGCAGAAGGCGCTGCTGCTCTCTGCGAGCAAGGCTTCGGGCAAGTACACCGAGGGCGTGGTCTTGTCGAAGAACCTGGAAACACTGTTCCGTGCGGTGCCCCCGAGCCTGTACCTCGCACTGGCCATGACCGAGCCCGAGGAAAAAGCCCAGCGCTGGCGATTGATGGAGGAGCACCAGCAGTCCGAGCTGGAGGCCGCCCTGCAGGTCGCAGCGGAGATCGATCGCCTGCGCAACATGTTGTGACCGATACCGCCAGGACTGTTCGCACCCCCTTAGTTCAGCAAAAAATCGACAAGAGCACATTTGTACTCTTTCGGTATTTTGCCTGATTCGCTCTGCCAAATCTGCCGCCAGAAGAAATCGATAAACCCGGGCTCAGTTTGCCTCCCCTCCTCCAGTGCCGGATCTGGGATGCTGAAACTTGGCGCATGGACGCACACCGCTGCCACCTTCTGAGCGTTGCCCATGAACGTGACCGTCTCTACCCGCCGCAGATCACCGATGCCCAAGAAGGCTGGCCGAAGTCGTGCGTTCACTGCGGCGGTTCTGCTTATCGCCACCGAGCAGTGCCTGGCACTGACCACCCCGACCATCATCGCCTCCGTCACTTCGCTGGAGTGCCTGGAATACCGGGTCGTCGGTATCTGCTACTGGCTGCTGTGCACGCCGTTCGGCTGCACGGTGCGCACCTCGCCGAAGATCCGTCATTTCATTCCCGAGCTAGTGGTGTCGAGCTACGCCGACACCGGGGGCAACCCCTGGAGCGAGATGTCCGCACTGTCGATGCCGACGTCAGCATCCCAAGGCGGTGGCAACCTCATCACGCCTTCGCTGCAGCGCGATAACCTGCCTCGGTTCAAGAATGTCGACGGCATCGGGCACCCCGGCGGGGCTGCCCTGACGGCCTTGGCGCACACGTTCGGCTATGCGTGCCCAAGCGGTGCCGTGCCGTTTGCGCCCTACTACCTCAGTACCCTCGACCCGCTGGCGTGGCGCCAGGCCATTCCCGAATCCGTCTACCCGCAAGCACTGGTGCCGGGAATGCGCGAGATCGGCAACCAGGCACTCGGCGACATGTGGGGTAGCGTCTACCCACGCCACGGATTTCTGGTGCAGCCCGACGACTTCAAGGCGGGTGCCGTAATGGCGCAGCGCGCCAGTGACTTCATCACCCGCATTGGCCAGCCGCACGTCTATCGGCCGCTGCAGCCGATGCCCGCGCCCGGCTACTGGCCACCGCAGCCGGTACTGGAGAACAACGTCAACAACCACCGCTGGCAATTGCTCACGCCGGTGATCCAAAGCACCTGCGCCATCTTCCCCAGCCCAACGATCCAGAGCGCCGACGGCGCCTATGCCTGGTCGCTGTGGCGGCCCTACCGCTGCTGCCAGCGCATGGGACAGACCTTCCTGTTCAGCATCGATTTTGACGGAGGCCAATGATGAAGACCCTCTCGCTCGGTTTGCTGTGCTTCCTCGTCTGTGCCGTGGGCCACGCCGCCGAGAACGGCTACCACCTTGGTGACCAGGCTCCGGTGCTGGATGACCGGGTGATGTACACCATCGGCGGTGGTTCGGCGGCAGGAGCGCCCTCCTCGCTTTACCGACCCAATGGCCTTGGCGTGGGCATGTCATGGCGCGCCAACATGATGTGCGGAAACATGAACCTCTCGAACACCCTGCAGAACCAGCTCAATGGCGCCACGCAGGGTTTCCAGCAGATCATGGGCAACGTGATCCAGAACGCCACACAGGCAGTGATGTCGCTGCCGGCGATGATCATCCAGCGCGCCAACCCCGGGCTGTATGAGCTGCTGAGCAATGGTGTTCTGCAGGGACGGATCGACTTCGACCGCTCCAAGCTCACCTGCCAGGCAATGGCGGCGAAGATGGCCGACAAGGTCGACCAGGCCGGCTGGGGCGCGCTGGCGCAGAACCAGGAGATGCAGCACAACCTCGAGCAGTCCGGCGGGGATGCCGTGACGGCAGTGAAGGACACCGAATCCAATAACGGCAACAACGGCGTCAGTTGGGTCGCTGGGCAAAAAGCCGGTGGCAACGGCCAGCAACCCATCCGGGTGACGTCGGACGTCGTCAAAGCCGGCTACAACCTGCTGCACAACCGGGCGGTCGAGGATACCTCTGCTCTGGGTTCGGGTTGCCAAAATGGCGCCATCTGCCAAGCCTGGTCGAGTCCCGAGGAGGCCTCCGAGTGGGCGACGCGTGTGCTTGGGGAAACCGAGGTGCAGACCTGCGACGACTGCGAGACGCTGCGCGTGACTGCCGGTACCGGCCTGTCACCGCTAATCCAGGAAACCTACACGGAAAACCTTGAAGGCTTGCATCGCATGGTCTCAGGCGCCGAGCAGCCGACACCGGAGAACCTGGGCAAGGTCTCCAGTCCCTTGTTGCAGGTCTCGCGCGGTGTCATCGAAGGGCTGCGCGACGACCCCGACCAGAACCTGCTGGCCCGACGCCTGGCCAGCGAGACCGCGCTATCGAGCGTCATTTACAAGGCGATGCTGCTGCAGCGCACGCTATTTGCCGGCAGCCACGAACCCAACGTGGCTTCGGCGCATCCTGCCACCAGCGCCCTCAACGGCAACGTGGAAACGCTGGAGCGCGAAATCCGCCTGCTGCAAACCGAGCTGCAGGTACGCCAGGCGCTGGCCACCAACACCGCCAGCCTGGTCCTTGATCGCCACGCCGGCGGTGCCGACGCCTCGCGTAGCATCGATCAGCGCGATCCGGAGCCGGACCGACTGCGCCGGGCCGAACAGGAGAGGAGCACGCCATGATCTTGTTTTCGGTGAGGTCCACGCTCGCACGTGTGCTGATGATCCTCGGCGCCATGCTGGGCATGTTGCTGATTGCTTGGATGGCGCTGCACCTGTCCGTGACCCTGTTGAATTGGCTCGAACCTGCACGAGGGACACCGCCCTACTTCGCGTGCTGGCGCGCGCTTATGTACACCCTGATTTTTGCCGGTTGGGCCGCAGCGTTGCGCAGGCGGCCCACGCATGCAGATCAACAACGGCTGAAGCGCCTGGGATTGATCGGCTTCAGCTCGATCATCCTGGTCGAGCTGTCTCGCGTGTGAGGTGCAGCCATGAACATGAGCACCAACAGCTATCTCGAGTACTACCTGTCGCTGCTGGCCTGGATCATCAATAACGGCATCTGGAACACGCTGGCGGACACCGGGCTGTTCGCCGCTCCGTTCGGCGCGATCATCCTGCAGGAATGGCTGTCGGCCCGCCAACAGGGTGCCGACGAGGGCAACAAGGGGCTGTTGTCGATCCCTCGCGTCGAGAACCGGCTGTGGATGAGCTACGTGGTCATATTGTTTGGCTGCATGCCGTTTTTCCCGCTGAACCTTTCATCCGTGAGCTTTGACGATGCTGCGAGTCAGCGGTGTGGCGTGTCCATGACCAAACCTGCGGATACGGCTTGGGGCACAACCTTCAACACTATCGGCGAGAAGTCAGCGAACGTGCCGGTGTGGTGGTTCCTGGTGCATGCCATGAGCAAAGGCATCACCGCCGCCGCGACCGCGTCGATCCCCTGCGCACCTGACATCCGTGCGATACGCATGGAGATCGACAGCTCGCGGATCAACGACCAGGTACTGCTGCAGGAGGTCGCCGACTTCACCCGGGAGTGCTACGGCTTTTCGCGCTCGCGGCTGTTTACCAATCGGCCCGAACTGGACGAATCGCAGAGCTACGACGCGTCCTGGATCGGCTCGACCTACCTGCTCAATACACCGGGTTACTACGATACCGATCGCTCGCGAATGCCCAGGGTCGATTGGCCATACGACGAGGCCCGTGATACCTCCCTACCCCAGCTCGACAACGGTGCCGGCTACCCCACCTGCAAGCAGTGGTGGGGTGATGCCACGGTCGGACTGCGCGATCGATTGGTGGCCGAGGTCGATCCGTCGCTGATGTCGCAGTTGCGAGGCTGGCTGACCGGGCGCACTTCTACTGAGATTGAAGACGCCACCCTTCGCGAATTGGTAAGCCCACGCCAGCAATCGTTGAGCATGGCACCTGGGCAGGTCTTCCAGGACTACGGCAGCAGTGCCCGGGGCGGTTCACTGACGCAAGGGCTCAACAACCTCGCCACCAACACCGGCCTGGCCTTGGGTTCGTTCAGCAATTTCCCGGCGATGAATGCCTTGCGTGCAGCCTTACCCATGGTCCAGGCCTTCCTGATCATGGGCACGATCATCAGCTTGCCACTGGTCCTACTGATCAGCACCTACCAGTTGAAGGCGCTCATGACGATCACGTTTGCACTGTTCACCCTGCACATGCTGACGTTCTGGTGGGAGCTTGCGCGCTGGGTCGATTCGAGCATGCTGGAAACGCTATACAACCAAGTGTCGGTCACAGACCAGGCACTGTTGTCGTTGCCGACGGCCGGATTCATGGACGGGACTGTCACCGCGCAGGTGATCGAGTACGTCATGGGCGCAATGTTCATTGTCTTGCCAGCGTTGTTCGTGGGCACCATGAGCTGGGCAGGTTATGCCGTGGGTAACGGGATCCAGAGCATGCTGGCAAGTGGCGGCAAGAATGCAACCGACGCTGCAAGCAAAGGCACAGCGCAATTGACGAGTGCCGGCAAGAAATCAATCAGGTGACTTAAAATCACCTATGTAATGGCCGTTGCTATCATAATCGCCAATATAGAGATCAGCACCCAGAGAGTCTGGGACTGATTCTTCTCGACTCGCCACAGGTTCGGCGCTCTCCCACCAGCTTCGAACTAGAGCAAATGCCAGACTGGTGACGATCAGCAAAATAAAAGAAAGAGCGACAGCAACAAGACCAAACACGCAAAGTGACATGCTGGCTGCCATAACCAAAAACTTTCTACATGGAGCTTGGGCCGGGCTCTGATAGCTAACTAACTTGGAGGCCAAATTTCGCCAGGCTGCTCCAAGGCTCGAACCCATACGGCCCGAAAATGAATGAGGACGGACTTGGCTACGCATCTTGTACCTCCCACAGGCAGATAGCCCGTTGGATCCAAGATTCAAGTCTACTCCTTTCCGCCCACGAACAGCACCGCTCATCGTTCAGCAGCGGACTGAAACACCGCCATGGAACAATGCGGACACTACGACTGAATCTGCATCTGCCCCACCATTGACCACAACCAACCTGCCTGATATTGAATAAGTGCAATCGCTGGTTATCCAGCATCCCAGGTAGCCATGACCTTCGAGGCTACGTCACACATGTGATGGTTGTCCCAAGTGCGATTAGCGTTCGGCAGCTCGCATGGTCACCGCTCCCGCGGTGATGAACGCCCTCTAAATCCCCGGGCTCCCAAAGCCTGCACCCTCGACGCGCCTACTCAACATTCCAGTGCTGGGAATTCTCCCGCACGGGTGGAATTCCTCCGCACCTCTTGGAGGATTTCATCATGCTGCGCTTCACAGGCTCTGAACTTCACGCGGTGTTGGCCGAAGCCGGTATCAATGGCTGCAAAGTGATGCTGGTAAAGGACCACGGCGTTTACCTGATGGCGGAGATCGGCGAGAGCAAACCCGATGGAAGCGGCCGCAAGCGAGTGGCGTATGCCATTGGCTGCAACCCCGAGGTCGACGACTTCGATACCTGGTGGAATCGCGCTAAAGACGAATTCGGCGGTGACGATTTCGCTGAGTACTTCGACATCGAAGATCCTGTCCTGGCCAGTCTTCGCGGGACAGCAGGATCTTTGGTGGTTGAAGCCACTTCCACTCACCTGTACTTGGCCGCCGAGGTCGAGCCCACGGGAAAATCTTGACCACCTGACCTAAGTCACAGGCGCTTCCAGAGGGCTCGCTGTCGGGACCTCTGGAAGCGCCTTTCCGGGTGCCTTCCGTTCCATCCGAGGTCGCCATTTATCAGAAAGCCAAAGCGCCCTTCCTTCCTTGGAACGCTCTGGATAGGCGTATTTGCGATGTTCCTGAGTGGCCATTGACCACCGCTCAACACAGGTTTTTTACTGCTTAGGCACTCCCAGCTCGCGGCAATATTTACAGCGACTAAGCCCCGCCACACTTCGACTGAGGTGCTCGCGCGATCTACTCTGGAGGTACTCATGTCAAGCCACTGCAGCCTCTCCACGGCCGTCGTGCTCAGCCCTGGCGTATGGCAGCAACTCATGGAGCCTGGCCCAGGAAACGTCTCCGCAGATCAGGTAGCACAACGTCTGGCCATCCTGCTCACCAGTGCTCTGGCGGCTGCTACTCATTCGTCACCCTGTCCAACTGATCTGCACATTCAGTTGCCACAGGACGGCGTGCCATCTGCGGCCGAACAACTTTCGCTGTTGCAGTTGGCCCACATCACGCCACGTAGCGCCCCTTCTTTCCTGCACATCCGCTTGCCAGCTGAGCATTCGGTGGATCTCAAAGTCCTCTGACACACCAGCACTTCCTCTGCCCTTACCCCAACCGGGAACACCTCCCGGATGGGGTGGCGTTCCCCTTCACAATCGGAGAACGTCATGTCCGACATCTATCTGGACGTCACCAACAAAATCGTCAGCGCCCTGAGCCAAGGCGTGATCCCCTGGATCAAGCCCTGGACCACCACAGCTTCAAGCGCTGACGGTCCTTTTCCCATCAACGCCATTACCAAGCGTCCCTACGCCGGCATCAACATTCCGCTACTGTGGGCGGAGGCGCGACTACGAGGCTTCACCCAAGATCGCTGGCTGACCTACAACCAGGCGCGCAAAGCCGGAGGCCATGTGCGCAAAGGCGAGCAATCCACCCTCGCGGTGCTGTACAAACCGATAAGCAAGGAAGCGCACGACGAGGACGGCCAAGTCGTTCGTGATGAACAGGGCAATATCAAGATGGTGCAGTTTGCGCTGCTTCGGACGCACTGCCTGTTCAACATCGAACAGACCGAAGGCTTACCAGGCGAGGAGCCAGCCTCCGCTGAGCACGCCGAGCCCGCGACCTTCATCGATCATGAACCGGCCGAGCAACTGCTGGTCGCCAGCGGGGCGCGCATCGAGCATCGCTACGGCGATGATGCGTTCTATCAGCCGATTCGTGATCTGATTCAGCTGCCTACCAAGGCGCAGTTCGAGGACGTCGGCAGCTACTACGCAACGGCTCTGCATGAGCTGACACACTGGTCGGGCCACCGGTCGCGTCTGAACCGTGAGGGTATCACCGGCGGGCATGCATTCGGCTCCACGGCGTATGCCTTCGAGGAACTGATCGCAGAAATGAGCGCCGCGTTTCTCTGCGCACTCACCGGTACCACGGGTGAGTTGCGGCACGAGGAATACCTGGCGTCCTGGCTGAAGATACTCAAGGAGGACAAACGAGCCATTTTCCGCGCCAGTGGTCAGGCCCGGGAAGCCTCTGAGTACCTGTTGGCCTTGCAGTCTGACCAAGCCACGGATACACCCGCACGCCTCACCGCGTGATTCCACACATCCAGCAAAAAGGCCCCTATCCGGGGCCTTTGTTTTATCTGCTGCGCGGCATCCGCCGCCGTCATAAAGCCAGTGATTACTGCAGCCAGCTCTCGACAGTGTCCGAGCCGTGCTCCTGCTTCCACTGCTTGAGGATCTTGTGGTTGCCGCCCTTGGTTTCCACAACCTCACCGCTCTGCGGATGCTTGTAGCGCTTCACCTCGCGAGGCTTGCGCTGGCTGCTGCTGGATGCACTCGCGGTCGGTACGCTCAGGCCCTTGGACGGATCCAAAATGCTGATCACCTGGCGCAGGCCCATGCCGTACTCTTCCAGCAACGCTTTGAGTTTCTGTTCAAACTCGATTTCCTGCTTCAAACCGGAGTCGTTTTTCATGGCATCCAGCTGTTGCAGCTGCGCGGCCAGTTGCGCTTCCAGTGCCTTGAACTCGGCAAGTTTGGACATGAATAATCTTCCTAGGCGTGGGACAAGTGCTGGGATAGTAACTGAGACCGCGGATTTAGCCGAGGGTTTACTTAAAGCGCACGCGCTCTTGCAAGGTGCCGGTTAAAACGACCTCGCTTGGTCGCTCAATCAGACAAGTGCTGACACAGGTGCGCCACAAGTTGCCGCGGATTTGCGCTGTTTCCAATCTTGAACACGATATCGCGCTGGCTGCGCGGCAGCTTTTTCGCACAGCGCTTGGCCGCAGATCGGATGGCCGCATCCGTGCCATGAATCCGATCGGCCAATAACACGACCAACACTGCATCACTCAACGTCATCCGCGCCCCTGCTCTAGAAATCGTGCTAGGCAGTCTACGCCCTGAACAAAGGGTCCGCTATTCCGAGCGGCCGCCGATCCCGATGCGCCTGGCTTCGAATTATCACACGCGTAAAAAGGGCCAAGGCGGTAAAGGGTAACGGCGGCAATGGAAGGGGGCGCAAAGGTAAGAGCTCTATCCGAAAAGGCAAAAGGACCTCCCGAACGAACAGCAGGTCATGCGATGAAACGCTGGTGGTTAACATTTCAAAAAGGTGAGGCGGCAGAGCCCACCCCCACGCTCATCGCCGAGGGCTTCATGCTCCCCCAGTCGGCCGAATCTCTGCTCGCCGCCGATCACCGGAGAAAGCTGCTCGAACGCATCTGGCAGTACACGGCCCTCTCCGAAGCACAATTTGATCAGCTCTACCTCGAGCCCATCCGCCGTTACGCCAGTTACGTACAGCAGCTCCCGGCGAGCGAAAGCCATCATCACGCCTATCCCGGGGGCATGCTCGATCATGGGTTGGAGCTGGTGGCCTGCAGCTTGAAGCTGCGCCAGTCCTACCTCCTCCCCAATGACGCGGCACCAGAAGACCAGGCTGCTCAGGCCGATGCCTGGAGTGCTGCGATTGCCTACGGCGCTCTGCTCCATGACATCGGCAAAATCGCGGTCGACCTGCAGGTCGAGTATCGGAATGCCGAACGCTGGCACCCCTGGCACGGCCCACTGAACCAGCCCTACCGTTTCCGCTACCACCCAGGCCGCGATTACAAGCTGCACGGCGCCGCGGCGGGGTTGCTCTGTACGCAGATCCTACCGCCCGCCCTGCTCGACTGGCTCAGCGATTACCCCGAGTTGTGGGGCCAATTGCTGTTCCTGCTCGCAGACCATTACGAGCACGCTGGGACCCTCGGGGAATTGGTGCTGCAGGCTGACCGGGTGTCCACCGCCCAAAACATCGGTGGCAATCCCGCGAAGGCTTTGCAGGCACCCAAGCACTCGCTGCAGCATCATCTGCTGACGGGACTGCGCCATCTGGTGAAGAACGAGTTCAAGCTCAACCAGCCCGGCGCAGCCGGCTGGCTAACTAAAGACCACCTGTGGCTGGTCAGCAAGACCACAACCGACAAGCTGCGCGCACATCTGCTGGCTCAGGCTGTAGACGGTATCCCCTCCTCCAACATCGCCTTGTTCGATGAGCTGCAATCCCATGGATTGGTGGAAGCGACGCCGGAAGGCAAAGCGGTTTGGAACGCCACTGTCACAGACGGTGACTGGCAGCACCGCTTCACCTTCCTCCTCCTGCAGCCGAGCCTGATTTGGGCCGATGAGCTCCGACCAGACTACTTTAGCGGCACGATTGAAGCGATGACGATCGCCCCCCTGCCAACTAGTGAAACCAGCGAATCGAGTATAGCTGGGCCGCAAACTGCCGCGGATGAGACGCGGCCGGCCGCCGCTCCCCAGAGTCAGGAGTTCGATTACCTCGACGATCTGATGGATATGTTGGAGGAGCCGCGTCAGCCTGAGACCAACTCAAGCACTAGAAGCGAGCAGTCTGCAAATGCGCCACCCCAGGATGCGGAGGGGATTGCGTTTCTAGAGTGGCTGCGCGAGGGCATTCAGCACCATCGATTACTAGTAAATGAGAGCAGGGCTAAGATCCATACTGTCAATGGAATGTTTTTCCTAGTCACTCCAGGTATATTCCAACGTTATGTGTTGGAACATTCAGAGCAGGCTCAAGGAGAGAATCCGTCCGATGAATGGCGACGAATTCAACGAGTTTTTGAAAAACTAGGCATTCATTTGAAGCGTTCGGATGGCAGGAACATCTGGACATGTGGAGTCAAAGGTCTTCGTAAAAGCAGCCTGGTCAATGGATACTTGATGCAAGAAAGCGAATCCATTGGAGCTAAGCTTTTACCGAACAACCCATATCTTACCTTAAGGGATTGAGAAGCGGTCGCCGCAAGCGCATCGAAAGGGAGTTCCTGAGTCTTCGGTCAAAATCGGTAACCGCCGTGGCTGCGGAGGCAGCGTTGGTGCACGAACGTAGCACGCCCGATTGCGCGGCAGCGTTCAAATGGGGATTACCGTACCGACAAGTGGTGGTAGAATGCCATCATTTTACAATCATGCAATGAGCATCGTTATGAACACTCCGCGAAAAATAAAAGGGAAAAAGTATACTGTTGACCTGTCAATCCTATCTGCTCGGCGTGAAGAAAAGGCGCAGCAAACGGCAAATAGAGTAGCAAACCAGGTGTGCGAACTTGATCGCGGAAAAGAATACGACTTAATATTTCAGCTGGCGAGCCACCCCAAACTACCTGAAATGTTAAACCCAGTATATGCATTCGACAGAAAGCATTACGACGCACTTATTTTCAGCAATCGACTTAGTGCCGACGGCTTCATGCATTGGACCCTTGGACTCTTTTATAAAAATGAAAAAACCTTAAGCGAGTTCCTAGAACTACAACAAAAAGTTACATTCAAAATATTGAAAAATGAACCTGATGCCGCATTCAGTCTACTTGATGAAATTGACAGCCTCAGCAAAAGTTGGTGGTCCATCCATACCAGGACTCACATCACAAAAGAAATAAAAAAAGAAGACACTAAGAGCTTCTTATCTACACTGCAAGACTTATTTCCAAAGGCGAATGTATCAAATTCAATAATCAAATTGCAGCTAATGTCAGAAGGTAGCGCTATAGGTGTTTATCTGAATGACACTCGCTCCAGGCTCGCGGAATATCGTAGCTCTGGTATACAACAAGCTATAGAGCATGGCGGTATTGAGTCTTGCACGCACCTGCCAAAATATTTAGATCCAGACAGAAGAGTTGAACTCTATCACTTAAAATCTGAAGTCGCCGAATCAATCATAGATCAGTTTGTAACATTCAAAGAGGTCGTATTTGAAAAAATTGCAAATGGGTCTCTTTCGAGAGATCTGAAAGACAAGATTTACAAGATAGCTGATCGACTTGGCGACCATCCACTTAAACATGCAATAACAGCCAAAAACTCAACCTCAGAACAAACCTTAAGCGTCGTAAATGACTACACTATTGGAAACTATAGCAATGTAGTACTAACAATTGGAGAAATGCTCAAAAACGAAAATCCAGCTATATTTGGATTAATTGAGATATATGCAAAATCAAAAATATACCTCGAATCAAACAATTCCAGAGAAACATTTCTAGATCAGCTGGCTGGCGACCTCTCCTCAATACTTCAGTGCGAAAAAAACACAGTCGAAAAAATTGAGAACCTAAGCAAGCTAACGGTAAAATTTAAAACTGAAGCATGGGCGAAATCCCTATCTTTCCATCTACTGTCCATACTTGAGGAGACAACGGAGCCACACAGCCTGGAGCTAGCCCGGTTGGAAACAGTCGCTCTCGGCGACTATAACACTCCAAAAGCTCTACATGGCAAATCGGCTGTCAACCTAATAAACCATGAACTGCTAACGATGCTGCCTAGCTACCGAGCAGCTAAGTACTTTACACCCCAAGAAATTGGTAGAGATCTAACCGAGTCAACCTTCCCAGTTAAATCCGATTATCTGAAATTAAAAGCACATACATTTCTGGAGTCCGGAGCGCTAATAGAAGCAGCATACTTCGCAGTTGCAGAATACCAAAAAAACAATGTTAGCTTTCACCATCTGCCATTCGGGCGAATCTGCGATGAGATGAACGATATTGAACCAGATTCGGACAACGATAGAATAGTATGCCTTGCAGCTCTTGACATATATCACAAAGAATTCAATAGCAGATTCGAAGAGTTAAAATCGGAAAAGTTTGAAGACTACATTTTTTCAGCAAAAACACACCGACTATCTTCAGTATTTAGTGCAAGGGAGCTAACACCTAATGAGGTTTACTTCTTGCATCAGATCTGCATACCGTCACAGCTCGATAACTTATTCCAATACAAATCGAATGATGAAGTAGTTCATGAAAGAGTTGCCATTATCGATCTTCTGATCAAGGCCAGACCCCAAATTGAAAAACAGCTGCGCCTAGAACGCGACAGCGTGCTGGAAGGTCTGTTCGTTGAAAAACTAAGAGCAAAAATCGAGTCTGGAAAACTTTACGTTGACGTGCAAGAGATTGAAGCACAACGCAAACATGTATATGCGGCTCTATTTAATCAAGCTAAATCGATACCCGGCGGCGTTGCGCTGAGTCCTTTACCAGATACTAACTCGCTTGAAGGATCAAGAGATCTATTCAGGCTGTCGGACACAAACGCGATCGCGGCAACCGAAAAAGCAGAGATCCTTTACACCATATTCGTAACTGCAGTGGATGATTTTGCACTGAATGAAAACTACGGCCTTGACAAATACCTGAGCGCTGAAATTCGCCATATTGTTTTTGAAGCACAACTTCGATCATGTTTTGAAAAAACCCATTTGGTCACTCCTCAAAAAGAAGGTGTCTACACTGAGAATACCCATTGGAAAAAGCATTATCAGTATGTCAATACCTGGGTAGTCAGCTCCATTGATGCTGTGCTGCGTGAATTTTCCAAGAAGGTAGATGACACACTATCCCTCACAAATGAACAGTTCAGAGTAGATGTACGACAAGAGAATTCAGAAGGCATATTCGATTTTAAAGCTTACCATCACCGATTGGTACGTATTTCAGAGATTGTCGAGTCTTCCGAAAACGCAGAGCATTTCTTCAAGGCGCTTATTGACTATATGTGGGAGATCGCCAGCGAGAGTGCTCGTCGAGCTCAGCTTCTAATAGCGAACGACCTAGCAGGCGATATCAACGACCTGCTAAACGGCCTTGAGGATGCTATTGCGGCTGCTAAAGCTGATACTGCCATGCTTGATCTGACGCAAGAAATAAAAACCGCCAGATCAATGTTCACGAAGGAAATCGAGGTTGTACTTAACTGGTTCAAATTTGTCGGAGATCAAAGCACTGACAGTCTAGAGCGCCTGGGAGTGGTTATTGAAGCTTCGGTCTCATCCTTTGAGTCCATATATGGCCACGGCCACCACAGCCTTCAATTTAGTCAAAGCAAGAGCAATCTACTATTGACTTACCGCGAATCCCGCTCTCTCTTCATTGCCATATTCACAGCGCTTGAGAACGCACAGAAATACAGTAAGGATAGCTCGCCTATAATTCTGGAGCACCAAGTAACAGAAAGCAGGAACACGATCAAAATCATTAATTCTGTATCAATACAACTTGCAACTGAGCTTGACGATATAATTACGGCGCAGAAACTCAAGTGGACTCCAGAAAACCTATGCCTCAACACAAGCGAAGGCGGAACAGGCCTCTACAAGATCTTCAGCATCTTAACTAGTTGCTCAATAGGCTTTGAATTTGACATAACCCGAGACAATGATACCTTTTCGGCAATAGTGGAGTTGAATAATGAAAGTTTTAGTGATAGAAGACAACCCGCTTAAAAGGCAAAAAGTCATGGACTTTCTCAGCACTCATCCTGACTTAATCGTTTCAGAAGCCGCGTCATACAACTCCGGACTAACACTGGCACATGAAATAAACTTTGACTTTCTCATCGTCGACATGAGCATGCCGACGTTTGATCGAAGTGAATCCACTCAGGGTGGTAGGTTCAGGGCACTCGGGGGAAAAGAAATCGCAACCAAACTTTCTAAAATGAAGCGCCTCCCTCCTTTCGTCATACTAACTGGATACAAAGACTTCAGCATTGATACGCAAAGCCTTAGCATAGATCAAATCCACGACTTACTGGGCACACTTGGCGACTCATATAAAGGCTGTATAATATTTGAGTCAAGCGACTCTACGTGGCAGGATGAACTTGAAAAAAGGATTGTTGAAATAAAATGCTGAAAGTGATATTTGTTGACGATTCTAAGCCCAGACAAGCCTTGTTTGAAAATGCCGTAAGGGAGTCTGGCCTTATCAACCATTTTACATTGATCGCTTGTGAAAGCGCTGACTCTGCGCGCTCTGAACTTTTAGAGCCCGCAGACATTCTCATACTCGACGTACTGATTCCCAAAAAGGACGGTGGAATAGCTCAAGCATCTCATAGCGCGTCACTGCTAGATGATTTAGACAATACGGCTAAGCCTTTTATTCGCCCCAGAACGATAATAGGCCTAACTGCCGACATTGATAGATTAGCCGCGCACCAGAGCAAGTTTTTATCCACCGCATCACTTGTTCTTGAAGGAAGCCTAAGCAAGCTGGATTGGCTTGCTACTTTGACCTCTCAAATAAAGGCTCACGTGGAAGCTGCCCAGCGAACTGCTCGCCTGGTGAAAGACAACTTACTCATTACTATCCATGGAATTCGAACACATGGTTCATGGCAGGCCGACTTAGTACAAGACATTAAAAAATACTCTCGATCTTTCGAGTTCGCAGAGCAAAAGTATGGATATCTAGACCTCCTTTATTTTTTCTTCCCCGCAACAAGACAAAAGAAAGCTCGAGCGGTCGGCGCAAGAGTTGCTCGTATTATCGACCTAAATCAGGACAAGCAAATTTCTATAGTTGCCCACAGCTTCGGATCAATAATATTGAGCGAAGCATTTAAGCAAATCTCGGCGTCATCAACAGTTGAAAACATTATAATTTGTGGCTCTCCACTTCTAGAGTCGACATCTATAGACCACATAGTAAGCCGCTCAAAACTAACAGTAAATGACTGCGGAACCAGCGACAGCGTACTAATTCTTTCAAAACTTTTCGTGCCAGGGCTAGGCTTTGCCGGCCGGGTAGGCTTTCAGAGAGAGCATACTTCAAGCTTCATGAACCGATACTTCAAGGGAGGCCACAGCTTATACTTCAGCAAAATAGAAGACGGGAATGATTTTTACAGTAAGCATTGGTCTCCCATCATTAACGGACAGGCGCCTGAAACTATCGATAGCCGCCCAGACCCCGTATTTAATGATCTCACCGCCCCTATAGCAAGGATGGTATCCATAGTCTTTTCGTCAAGCTATACCTATATCATAACTGCATTAGCCGCGCTGTTGATTTTTGCTATATTGCGCTAACTCTTAGTGCTTACTTAGCCTGATTGAGTACATTAGTACAGCCCTCAGATACCGAAGATAAAGCTCCAAGCAACTATCTCAACGGTTTAGGAGTAGGATACTGTGGATAGACCTGCAATACCGATGGAAATCCAAAGGACGGTAGTACTCGAGGCTGGCCATCGGTGTGCAATCCCAACGTGTCGACATCCGCCGCCGCGTTGTTTCCTTCTTGGCGTTCACGCGCACAGAAAAGGTAGACCATGCCTCTCGACACCAGGCAGCGAGTTCTGGCCTCTTCTAGCATCACTCTAGGGGACAGCGGCGTCACCTAGCTGTGCTTCACACAGGTCACTGGCGGTAAGCTGCGTCTCCTGTAGGCTATTGGCGAAGCCACGTGAGCGCCTTCAACAACGGCACTTATGGGTCGAAACTAACCGGTAACACAAGCATATCTTCTACATGCGCCGCTCTCGAAAACAACCCCTCGTGACTCGAGTCAGTACGCCTTGGATTAGATCAGCACGTCCATCACAATCCGCAGCAGGCCAGAGAAAGCCTAACTGTAAATGGGGGACCAGGTGGGGGACCAAAAAAGCTAAGGCACAAAAAAGCCCTGATAAATCAGGGCTTTAATGAGAATTAATGGCGGAAGCGTAGGGATTCGAACCTTCCAGCGCCCCACCCCCTCGCCTAATCGCCATTTCGCATGAAGGGATGCAAATGCCCGAGACTCTGCCGTTTCTGAATTCGTGACAAACGGCTGTTGAAATTCGGTGGGGCAAAAAAGTGGGGCAAAATTGCTAACCAGACGAAAGCGGACAGACATAAAAAAATCCAGTCACCATTAAGTGACTGGATTCTTTGGAGTTATTTGGTCGGGACGGAGTGATTCGAACACTCGACCCCTTGCACCCCATGCAATGCCATAGGGTTCGATAGCGGTCCATCGTGACCGGCTGCTATCGACCAATTCATTCGAAAGGTTGAGCCGTAATTCATGCTGAGCTAGCTGAACAGACCCCACTGAGAGAGATATAAAAAATCGCCATTCTCGATTGCGCATCCTCCTGAGGTTGTCGATGGGTTCAAAATAGTTTTGGCTCAGACCATCGAGCAAGGCAGTCGTCTGACACGCCTGAGCTTTTGAAACCTTGAATCAACGATGCGAGCCCTTCTCAGTGCCCTCGTCGGGGCTAATGACATCATCAAAGGCTTGTAAGTCAGCGAACCGGATCCACTCCTCAAACGCAATCCGGATGCACGTGCCAACGGGCCCTTCAACTTCGCCGGCCGCGAACACGAACTGGTGCTCAATGGCGATGTGCCAAACAACATCCTGCTCAAGGGCAACATCGATATCCACAACTGGAACTCTGGCGCCACGCCGAAAGTGCCGAGCCAGACCAAGTACGGCTGGCAGAACACCAACGCCAAGCTCAACAGCGCATACGCGGCCACCCGTCTAAGCCTGGCGGACCCGTTGAAGCTGATTGTGGGAAGCCGTCTGGATTGGTACGACAACGAAACCACCTACCCCTACCGCAATACAGAGGCGCATTTGAAAGTCACTCGCCACGTGACAAAGTACGCCGGACTTATCTATGACCTGGACGCTCATCACTCGGTCTACGTGAGCTACACCGATATCTTCAAGTCACAGAGTTTCATGGATGTCAGCGACGGGATCATCGCGCCCATTACCGGCAAAAACTATGAACTGGGCATAAAAGGTGAGTACTTCGATGGTGCTTTGAACGCGACAGCGGCGATCTTCCAGATCGACCAGGAAAACCGCGCCAATTCCGTGACCGGTCGCGACCTGTGCCCGACCTATCCGACCACCGCGTGTTATGAATCGGCGGGCAAGGTTCGCAGCAATGGCATCGAACTGGAGGTTCAGGGCCAGCTGACACCTAACTGGGAGTTGGGCGCGGGGTACACGTTCACCGAGGCGAAGTATGTCAAAGACAGCCTATCCAATGAAGGACGATTGTTCGACACCGACATCCCGCGTCACCAGTTCAAGATGAGCACCACCTACCATCTGCCTGGGCAATGAAAAAGTGGCGTGTGGGCAGCTCGCTGTATGCGCAGAACCGCATCTACAGCACCAATGCTACGAAGACGTTCATCATCGAGCAGGAGGGCTACGCGCTGGTCGATTTCATGATTGGTTTCAAACCGACCAGCCACATTGACGCCCAGTTGAACCTGCACAACGCGTTCGACAAATCTTATTACAACTCCTTCAGCAACACGGTTGCGGTACCAAGCAGCGTGTATGGTGATCCGCGCAACCTGATGCTGTCGGTGAAGTACATTTTCTGAGCGTATGCACAACGAGCACGCCGAACACCTGTGAGCCCGAGCAGACCGCGGCCTGATGGATCAATACGCGTAACGCAATGTTGTCATGAAGTTACGTGGCGCCCCGTACAACCCTCCCGCAGTGGTCGTCAGGTATTCCTTGTCGAACAGGTTGTTGACGTTCACTGTCGCCGACAGCGTTGGCAAAATCTGATAGCGCGCCATCAGACTGGTCACGGCATAGCTGCTCTGGGTGGTGGCGTAGCTCAAGGCATAACCCGACTCGCTCTGCCAGTTCACTCCCCCACCCACGGTCCATTTGTCCAGTTCGCCTGGCAGGCGGTAGGTGGTGAAAAGTTTGACACTGTTACGTGGGATTTCCGTGACGATGCGCTGGTCGTCGTCATTGAAACTGACGTTGTAGGAGTATCCACCTGAGACCTGCCATCCTTCAGCAAGCTCGCCATTGACTTCCAACTCGACGCCTTCACTGGTGGTGCCGCTCTCCGCCCGATAGGCCTGATAACCGTTAGGCTGCAGGCGGTTACCGTCGGCCACGGCCAAGTTGTCCTGCTCGACGCGGAATAGCGCCAAGCTGGCGTTCAAGCGGCTGTCGAGAAAGGCTGCTTTAAGGCCGACTTCATAACCGGTACCTTCCAACGGGTCGAGCGGCGAGCCATTGACGTCGCGGATTCGATCGCCTTGCGGGTTGAAAATCTGGGTATAGCTGGCGTAAGCGGTCCAGGTGTCATCCAGGTCGTAGACGAAACCGGCGTAGGGAATGACAATACCGCTCTCGGTGCGCTCGACTTTCGTGGTCGCGTCAGTGCTGTACAGCCAGCTTTTGTTCTCACGCTTCCAGTCCACCACCCGCGCCCCCAGTATCAGGCTGGCTGCATCGGTCAGATGCCAGCGCGAGGTGAGGTAAGCGGCGTACTGGGTTTCGGTCATGTCGCTGGCGCCTACCTTGTTGAACACTGGTTTGGGCGAATGACCGTTCCACGTGAAGATGTTGTCGATGGCATCGTCGTACCCGGTCCACGAACCCTGCCAGCCCCCGTAGTTCGGCGTACCGCGCTCTTCGATGCGAGACAGAGTGGCGCCGGTGATCAACTCATTCTCCCTGCCCAACAACGAGAAAGAGCCGGTGGCGTAAGCATCGAGGTTGTCTTGTGTCGGCGCGGCCTGCCAACGTGTCGGCATGATGGTAGCGCCGCCACCTGTCACGGGGTCTATCTCGCCATCCACGTAAGCGATGACTGAGTCATAGTCGTTGCGCGAATGACTGTACTCGACCTTGCCGCTCCAGCCATTGGCAAAGTGTTGCTCGATAGAGGCAAACAAGGTGCTCTGTTCGCGATCATAGTAGCTCCAGTCCGGGGAGGTATTGAACGAGCGCTTGAAGTCAGTCCTTTCACCCGTCGTGGTGAACAGCGGAAAACCCGTGCGCATAGGAGCATTGCTGTGGGTTACCTGGTGGTTGAAGCCCACGGTGAGCAATGTCGAATCACTCAGGTCCAGTTCGGTAATACCGTAGAGTGTGGACAGTTCCTGGCTGAATCGGTCGATCCAGGCATGCTGGTCCTTGTGGTCTGCGACGAAGCGCCCGCGAATATTGCCTGCATCGTTCAACGCACCGCCCACATCCACACTCAAGCCATAGCGATCCCAATTGCCTGCCTCGGCCGACAGCAGAACCTGCGGGTCAGTGGTCGGCCGCTTGCGGATAAGGTTGATGGTCGCCGACGGGTTGCCCAGTCCGCTGATCAGACCTGTGGCGCCGCGCACCACTTCCACCCGGTCATACATGGCAGTGTTCTGGGTGTAGTTGTCCATGTTTGCCGAAGTTGGTACTCCGTCGATCTCGAAGTTGCGGATGGCGAAACCTCGGGACATGTAGGTTGTGCTGTCGGCACCCAGGCTCTCACGAATCACCGTCACGCCCGGAGTGGCATTGAGGGCGTCGGTGAGGTTATCGAGCTTCTGGTCTTCCAGTCGCTGACGCGTCAACACGGTGATCGACTGGGGGGTTTCCTTCAGCGACAGGTTCAGGCGAGTCGAGCTACTGGATGACTCAGTGGTGTAGGACCCCGAACCTTCGGTGGTGGACCCAGGCGCCTTACCGGAAATGCTCAGTGCGGTCAGTTCTACCGCGGTGTCGCCTACTGCGGCCTTGGGCATCAGCAGGTAACCGCCGTTGCTTTCGCGGCGCACCTGCAAGTCGCTATCTGCCAGCAAGCGTGACAGGCCTTCCTCCAGGGTGTACTCACCGCGCAGACCTGGTGAAGTCAAACCCTCGGTCTGTTCGCTGGCGAACGACAGCGTTATACCGGCCCGATTGGCGAATTGCCCCAGCACCAACCCCAGTGGTCCCGGTGCGATGTCGAAGCGCGCGACCTGTTGCTGGGCAATGGCAACCCCTGGCAGGACCACACAAGGGATGACGGCGAACCCCAAAGCCAAGTGGATAGCGCGAGCCAGGGGGCTCGCCGCTTGCAGCAGACGACGGGACATACAGATTTCCTTCGGTTGGCGTGGCAAAAGCGCGGCAGTGATCGCCGCTTCAATGCTTGGCCGTATGAGAATGCAAATCGGTAACCCCTGAGGCGAATTTTTTAAACGGCGTCGATACGCACCCAGTAACGGGTCAGATAACGCACGCGGATTGGCAAGGCGTGTGCGAGGTTTTCCAGCACGGTATCGATGTCATCCAGGCGGAACGATCCCGTCACTCGCAAACCGAAGACCGCATCGCTACAGGTCAGATAACCAGCGCGGTAGCGACTGATTTCACGCACCACGTCCCCCAAACGCCAGTCCAGCGCCATGAGCATGCCTTGCGTCCAGGAATCGCTGGCCGGCGGCAACGTGCTGACGGGGTTGAATCGAGATTGATCGAAGCCCGATTGCTGCCCGGCCTCCAGGCGCAGCTTGGCGCTGAGCGCCTGCGCCGGGCGCAACTCCACGGCATGCTCGAACACCCGCACGTCGCTGCGACCATCGTGGCTGTAGACACTGAAGCGAGTACCGAGGGCGCGCACGCTACCTTCAGAGGTGTGGACTACCAACGGGCGTCGAGAAGCGTCTTTAGCGGTCTCTAACAACACTTCACCCCGGTAGAGGCAGATTTCCCTCAGTCTGTGGTTGAAGTCCGCATCAATTGCACTGTCGGTGTTGACCAACATCCGGGTGCCGTCACTCAACCGTACATCGCGGCGCTCGCCCTTGCCGGTGCGATACTGCGCCATACGCGAATTAAAGGGCTCCACCGCATAAAAACCGACGCCCGCCCCCCCTGCGGTGAGAAGTACGGCGAGCATCTTCGAAACCGCCCGGCGCCGGGCGCGAACACCAGCCAATGCAGGCAAGGCCATCTCTGGTGAAAGTATTGCCAAACGGCGCTGCAGCTTTTCCACTTGACTCCATGCCTCGGCATGCCGGGCATCCTTCGCCAACCAAGCCTGCCAGGCCCTCCATTCGTGCTGATCACCCGGCGCTGCGCTGAGTTGCACATACCAGGTGGCCGCCGCTTCAAGAATATTTCGATCTGGCACAGCGTCAACCCTGAGCCAACAACAGGCAGTTGGTGAGGGCGCGAATCATGTGTTTTTTTACGGTGGTCACCGACACGCCAAAGCGCTCGCCCGCCGCTACGTAACTCAGACCTTCCAATTGCACGGCAAGAAAGATCGTGCGGGTACGTTCGCCGAGATTGTCGAGCAT
The DNA here is from genome assembly GCF_024749065.1 of Pseudomonas sichuanensis. NCBI lineage: Bacteria > Pseudomonadati > Pseudomonadota > Gammaproteobacteria > Pseudomonadales > Pseudomonadaceae > Pseudomonas > Pseudomonas sichuanensis. The sequence continues at coordinate 3,406,280 of NZ_CP087185.1, forward strand.
AGCGTCAACTTCAGTCAGCGTTTCAATGATAAGCAGGCGGGTTTCCGGCGAAATGTCCATCGGCTCGGGGCGCAGCGCCAGCACATCCAGATAGGCCTGCTCTACCGCCTGGCGGCGAAAGCGGTCGATCATCAGCGCTCGAGCGATGGAGCTTAGGTAGGTCCGCGGCTCACGAATCGCCTCGGCATTGCGCGCTGCCAGTACCCGCAGGAAAGTATCCTGAGCTAGGTCCGCGGCATCAGCGGTATTGCCCAGCCGCGTGCGCAACCAAGTTTTCAGCCAGCCGCTGTGCGCCTGATACAACTGATGAAGAGGGGTCGAATCGAGAGCGTGCATGGCGGCCTGCATATGAGAATGCTTCTCTATATTTTTTGCGAAAGACTGTGGGGATGGCAAGGAATTTATTGCGCGCAGTGATCAGAGATCAATGCGCCTGCGATTCCAGTGTGTGCACCCGTTCATTGTTGATAGGGTTTGCATCTTCAGACTGTCACCTCAGGAGAACGTGGTGATGGGGCCGTTCAGTCTGGGAGCTCGACCAACTGATTTGGATTGGTAGCTGCCGTGCGTGAAAAACGCCCCGATACCGACACGGCCCGACCGCCTTCCGGCCATCCCGCCATGGAGGTACACTGAATTCCAGCGTGCACCACCTCGTCAGCTGTCAGAAATCGCCGTTCTCGATCGCGCATCCTGCTGGGGGTATCGCGGGTATTTTTGGGGTATATTTATAATTTTTCGACCCTGAAACGGCGCCCTAGAGCCATGTCAAGATGTTCTTTGGCGACCCTGACAGTCTTTAGGGGCTTCGTGCATGCTTGTTAGGCCCTGTACGAAAAGAGATGTCGCAAATACCCATGGAGCAAGCCAGTGAGGCCATCGCGGCATAACTTTTCGCGAGCTTGTTGAAGCGGGTCACTATTCGGCGGTTCTCTTTCAGCCAGCCAAACATGCGCTCGATGATATTGCGCTGTCGGTATTTGGGCCGGTCAAACAGTCTTGGTAAGCCAGGCTTGAGCTTGCGCTTCATCGAGCGCAACGGGATGACGGTCGCAGTGGCGAGCAGCCATTTGCAGCGCTTGCGCGGGCGGCCACGTTGGCTCGATGGAGTGCTGACCTCGTCCAACAGTGGTTGTGCGTAGCTGATGTCACTGGCTTGACCGCCGGAGAGGAGAAAGCGCAGCGGTGTTCTGTTGGCGTCGCAAAGCATGTGGACTTTGGTAGTCAGGCAGCCGTGACTGCGACCTAGAGCATGATCGGCAGGCTCGTCAGCCCCCCTTTTTCCCCGGCGCCAGATGAGGCTTGGGGTTGCGTGTACTGCGGTTGAGTCGATCATCCAGGTTTGCAGATCGATCAAGCCTTGCTCATTCAATCTCGGATGCAGACGTTTGAGCATCTGCTCGAAAGTCCCTTGGTTTCGCCAGCCCCGAAACCGTTGATACGCCGTTGACCATGGGCCGAAGCGCTCAGGCATATCTCGCCATGCAGCACCCGAGTAAAGCACCCACAGCACGCCATCGAGCATCAGGCGGTTGCTTAGTCGGGGCCGGCCTCGGCCATGGGTTTCGATGAAGAGATCGGAGACACATCCCAGGCCTCGTCCGTGAGTTCGTAGCGCCTTGCCATCACAGAATTCCTTTCCGTTAATGGCGCGTGACTCTACAAAACCTCAGCGCTGGAGGAGCGACGATTAGGATTCTCGGGATTTCGTACAGAGCCTACGTTAGCTGAGTGAGGCACCAATGCAATGCCAAAGCCCGCCCTCCTTGGTCCGATAAGCCCAACGAGCCAGCTATTGGCAAAATCAGGCCCACTCACTAAAGAAATATTCACTTACAAATTTTAAAAGAATCTCATTTTGAGCTTGGATTGCGGTCTTATTCGGCTCAATGCGCATTATTTTCTTAGAAAAAACCGGTAAAAAACGCGATCCCGCCCCCCTATCGTTGATTGGATCCACATCTTGAATTGTCATGAGGGGGTCGGTGATCATGCTGGCACATCAACATGCAATGGAGCTCAATGATGTCGTCAGCAGCACTGAAAATTGACGAGTCGACCTCGTCGACTATCCGCCAAAGCTTGTCCAAAGGCCAAAGCACCAACCCTGCAATCCAGCGCCTGCGCTCTCGCGTACTGACCGAGTCGGATGTTGGCCAAGTCATTACCAGCTACGACCGCATGCACCACCGTCACAACCGTTCGTGAGTCACCCGCATGGACGCCGCTAAGTTCTCGTCGTTTTTGGTTAAGGTGGCATCGCGATGCAACCTCGATTGCGATTATTGCTACGTCTACCACCACGCGGATCAGAGTTGGCGCTCCATGCCCAAGTTCCTCTGCCTCGAGCATCGCGAGGCATTTGCCCGCCGGCTCGCAGAATACATCCAGGCCGCTGATCTCAAGCATTGCGCAGTCATTCTCCATGGGGGGGAGCCGCTATTGGCCGGGGCGCAGATACTGGCCGACTTCGCAGCCCTGCTCCGCAAGCAATGCACCATCCAGGTTGATGTCAGCATGCAAACTAATGGATTGCTGCTGACTCAAGAGGCGCTCGACATCCTTGCAGCAGCAGACATTGGTGTATCTCTGAGCCTGGATGGCCCGCGCGCCGCAAACGACAAACATCGTTTGACGAGAAAAGGGCGTTCCAGCTTTGAAGCTACCGAGGAGGCCCTGAAGCGGCTTGAACAGTATCCATCCATTTTCGCAGGCGTGATTGCCGTCGTGGATGCGTCCACAAGCGCGACGGAAATGTTCGAGTATTTCAACCAGTTCACCATCCCACGCCTGGACTTCCTGCTGCCTGATGCCCATTGGCTGCGTCCACCTCCCGGTCGAAATCAGAATCCCGGGCTGTATGAGCAGTGGCTGGTGAACGCCTTTGATGTGTGGTTTGACCACTATGCCCATATTCCGTTGAGGACGTTCGAGGCCTTGCTAGATGTCTGTTCAGGCTTACCCTCCGGGACAGACGCATTTGGCTTCGGTGATGTTAGCCTGCTGTCGATCGAAACGGACGGCAGTTACCACGATCTCGATGTCCTAAAGGTGACCCAAGACGGAGCAACACGCCTAGTAGGTACCGTTGTGGACACGCCCATTTCCGAAGTCGCACACTCTGCGGCAATAGCTCAGCATCGTCGGTTTTTGCGCAAAGAAGGATTGTGTGACACCTGCAAGTCCTGCGAGATAGTCGACATTTGCGGTGGTGGATCCCTCCCCCACCGCTTCGCTGAGAACGGATTTGTCAATCCAACCGTGTACTGCAACGAAATGAAGCGCCTGGTGAGGCATATCAGCCAACGTCTGAGCGAACACCTAGCGCTTTGTTCAGAAGATGAAACTACGCAGCCTCTGCCGGATGCATTCGTTCTGGATGAGTTTGAACTGGCTGAGAACGCTGCCACTCATCTGTCGCACCTCTACGACAGTGCTGTGGTCGATGCCGTGCAGCGCATGCGGGACGCATTGCAACTTTACGCTGATGACGACTGCGCGGTTCAACTGCTGTCTCTAGACGGCACTCGCTTTGAACATATCGCCGCATTACCCGGGTCGATCGCTTGGGCCAGCGCCGTCCTCGCGCAGCATCGCGGGCACGCCTTGTTTGCAGTCGACGGCCAGCCGATCGATATCAACACTGCTTATCTGAGCAATCTCGTTCGACATGCTGAGCAGCTTCCCCCTTGTTCTGAACTGGCCATAGCCAAAAACGATCTCTGGCTCAGAGCCCCTTTTGGCACATCCATCTATTTCGAAAGTGAGGAGTTGACCCCGGCTGGTGTCGAGCTGGTCAACCAGGCGCTAGAGATTGTCCGGGCCTGGCGACCGGCGTTGGCTGCGGAGATTCTAAAAGCCTGCAGCGCTGTTCAGTTCGTACGAGATCCTTCAGCGGATCCTCGCAAGATCGTTTCTTTCAGCGATAACTCAGTCCCTGGCGCGTTGTATGTGTCCATCTCGCAGGGAGATCGACTGATTGATCCCTACGATCTGGCTGATTCGTTGATCCACGAACACCGCCACCAAAAACTGTATCTGCTCGAGCGCTTTGCACCGACGGTAGAACGCACCTCTGCCCAGGTCGTCTCGCCATGGCGAGAAGATCTGCGCCCACCTTCTGGCTTACTGCATGCTGTGTTCGTATTCGTTGAGCTTCGGCGGTTCTGGTTGCATGTAAGAGATCACGGGCCCGCTCAGCTTAATTCGCGGGCGGTCAACCAGCTCGCAGATACTGATCTGCATCTCAGCCAAGCGTTTGTCACACTGCAAAGCTGCCCTTTGACTGTTATGGGGCAGAACCTAGTCGATGTTCTCCAACGAGCAGCTCTTGAAGGTGATCAGCAGTATGAGTCGAACCCTGACCATTCCGCTCTCCAGACTGTCAACTGATCCTCAGATCCGACACGGGCAACTACGCGACTACTTTTGCGACAAGGACGCAGTGGCCACGCAGGTTGGTGATCAATGGTCATTGAGTTTGTATTGGTCTGACGACCCCTACCGCTACGTGGATCCTCGACTTGAAGAGGGGCTTGCTTGGTGGGGTGGACAACTTCGGTACCAGGACATGTCGGCAGCACGTAAGCGCAGGGGCAAAGTGCTGCTGTCGCTCAATGACACCTGGACACTGGAGAGCTGGAGCGAATGGCTTGCAAAGCAGCCGAAATCTTGCGAAGTCGTCGTGCTCCATGTTGATGACCATATGGATCTAGGTGCGCCTCGGATATTCATGGAGTCTGCCGCATGGTTGGATCCCATTGATAACCGGCAAATCGACCTTCTGAAGCCCGAGTCGATCACTCGCGCCATCCATAGCGGTGCATTAGGCATGGGAAGCTTCCTCACACCATTCCTCCACAGCTACCCCCTGACTGACGTGCGTCACCTCTGCCAAGCACCGAAGTGCATCGGAACGATTGATTCGGTGATCAAGCTCAAAACCGATGCCGATTCCCTGCTAGATCCTTCTGCGAGGAGGCTCGCTGTTTCGTTGGAGGAGGACGCGCCCGGTGCAGGCCAGGGGCGCTATCGTTTTACGTCCGACCTAGATGCTTGGCTTGAAGGCTTGAGTGCAAGCGATGCCGCCATTCTGCTGCACATAGATATGGACTACTTCTGCAATCGCTACGATGGAGACAGCGATCACATTGAACAGCCGGGCCCACTGGACGTGTCGCTACCCTGCGTATTACTGATGATCGACAACCTGATCGATGCATTACGCCGGCACAACCTTCTGGATCGACTTGCAGATATCGTGATCGCGTTCTCGCCTGGCTTCTTCCCTGCCGAGTTCTGGAAGCCAAGCTGTGACCGTCTTCTGTCGGGTTTAGGAGAGGCACCGTGGCAAGACCGGTAAAAGAATCGAAAGCACGGGCGACGCCTCGCAAAACGCCGAAGCCACCCGCCGTGCCCGCGAAATCCAAGCTCGGCCCGATTGCCCGTGAACATGTCCACTTCGTTCGCACCCCAGGAACCCGCGATCATGGTGGCGGGCCTGGCGGAGAGGCATGGATCATCCTGGCTGAAGGGAAACGGGCAGGCACAGCCTACATCAATATGGTCGAAGACCCTCAAAGAGGCCTTCACGCCTCTTTTCATGTCTTTTTGAACCGCCCCAGTCAAGGTCGGCAAATCGGTCGAACAGCCTATGAGCTGTGCTGCCAGGAAAGTCAGCACGACATCATCTTCGCCCACATGCGAAAATCAAACATCGCGTCACGTAAAGCCGCAGAGCATGCAGGCTTTGTGAATGCATCCGCTCCAGACGACGCTCAGTTGGTCATGGTGTGGCGTAAACCCAAGCCCACCGCTGACACCGCCCCATTATGAAGAAGGACAGCACGCCTATGGCCAGTCGTTAGCCGGCCACCTTGAAACGTTAGGGCAACGGCGACCTGCATGAACGCTCACTCATTTCCTTCAATTTTTTCTCTCGGATCTCTTACATGGACATGAATCACCCTGCGGTTGAGTTGGAAGCGGCAATAAAGCGAATCAAACCCACTAAGGACACCATCCTTGTGATCGGAACAGGGTTGAGCATGGCACTGACCAACGGTGACTACAAACAATTGTCCTGGATTGGATTGATTCGCAGTGGCTTCAGCTATGCAGTAGATCTCGACAAGATCACGCAAACCAAAGCTGATACCTGGCTCGCTCTTCTGGAAGGTGCTCCCAGCACAACTGAGATACTTCACGTGGCGGGACTTCTGTCGGATATCCTGTCGGAAGGAGACGCCTTTGACTACACCGCCTGGCTCAAGAAAGAGTTCGGTGAAATCGAGGTGCGCAACAATGAGTTGGCCGCAACCATCAAAGCCTTGTCCGAAGCTGGTGTTAAGATTTGCACCCTCAATTACGACTCGCTTCTAGAGGACGTCACCACACTCATGCCCGTTTACATGTCCGACTCGGATGAGGTCATTGAGTGGTTCAAAGGTGACCGAAAGGGGATCCTGCACCTGCATGGGCACTGGAAGAAACCTACTTCGTGTATCCTTAGTAAACAGAACTATCAGGATACGATAAAAAGCAGCACTCGCAATTTCTTCCAGCAGCATCTTACCGTCTTCCAAAACCTGGTCTTTGTTGGCTGCGGCGGTACTTTCGAGGATCCAAATTTCGACAAAACACTAGGCTGGCTCAGGGAGGAGCTCCAATCTACCAAACCGGCGACGTTTGCCCTCGTAAAAAACTCAGAGGTAAACAAGCGTAAAGCAGATCCGGCCTGGAAAAATATAGTGGAACCCGTCGGCTTTGGTTCCGAGCATTCAAGCTTGCTCCCTTTTCTACACGGTCTGTTCGCGCACCTGCTCGATCAAAGCCCTCCGACGTACCCCGACCTCACCGGCAGCAATCCGATCCAACGGATGGAGCAAGGAGAGAAAGCTGCAAGCCTGGATGCCATCCATTTCACTCTGACGCCGTCGCCACAAGCCGAAGGAGTGAGGCACGGGGAAAACTATCAAGCAGAGCAGCTCCTAAAAAACCATCGGCGCCTATGGTTGGCCGCAGATTGGGGCATGGGTGAAGAGGAGTTCGTAGCTGCACTGATTCAGCGTGCGTCAACTAAACCACCTAAAGTCTACGCAGTAAACATCGGTAATTTCATCGACAAATCCTCGTTCACCAGTCAGATCGAGGAACTGATCGGGGACTCCTTTGCCTCCTTCTGCAGTTCGTTAGCGCTGGTAGAGCATCCCTATCTTATTCTCAAAGATGCTCCTTTTGACTCCAGCGCAGACAAGGGCAAGCTGCATTCTGAACTGCGGGGTATCACTGATATTCTGACATCGTACTGCCCAAACCTAAAGATCATCGTAATCAGTCGCACGTTGCCCGATTGGCGACATGAAGCCGTTGAATTGACCTCACTAGATGGCGCAGATACCAGAGCGTACATTGAATTGCACCCGCTCTATCAAGGCGGCCTGGGCAACGATGACTTTACCCAGCTCCATGAGCACACCACTGGTGTTCCCCAGCTGATCAAGGAAGCCCTAGGTAAGCTGGTGGTAGCATCGCTGGAAGACGTTATCAGTGAACGCAGCGGATCGCGGGTCAATTTAGCAGGCCGGTTCAGCGATTCCATCAAAGCGCTGGCAACTTCCCAGGAAATCGAAAAACGCTACGCCTTCTCCCTACTGAAAAGCTTATCGGCTTTCCCATACGGCGAGTATCTGGAGAACATCAAGCGCGTTGACAGAACCAAGAAATATACGATCGCCCACGTGGTCATCCTCCAGCGCGAAGGTTTCATCTACGTCGAGGATCAGGACAAACTTGGCCACACAGGTACCCGCGGATCCAAAAAAAGGCTGATCGTCACTCGCGCGGTACGGCAATGGCTCATTCAGGAAACGAAGCCTAAAGAAGTCGCCAAGATTAATAACCAAGCGTACAAGCTCTATTTCGGCGACGACTGGGAGGTGCAAAAGCCAAGCTTCCACCTGATCTTCAAAGCCAGTGACATCACCGAAAAATCATCGGAAATCAATAATGCAAAATACTTTATTGTTGAAATTGTTGCTGAGGGCGCGAAAAATCCGCGGTGGCGTACCGTGGGCATTGACCTAGCCTCTCAATTTTGCGCGACCGTGAGCAAGAAATCGTATTACAAGGTCGTACAAGATCTCTACATCTCATTGAAACCCATGCTCGATGATAATGAAAAGAAGCATCTGTATTGGTATTTCATTTATCAGTGCGCTCAGTCATTAAGAATGTTTGACTCCAAGGCAGCCAAGGACGAGGCATTGCAAATGCTGCTGGATTGCCTCGAACATTTGAAAGAGCCTAAATTAGAAGGCTCCATAAAACTGCATATTGCGATGATTTACTCCGCTCGCAAAGACCATAAGAATGCTTTGGAATACGCCACTCAAGCGGAAAAACTGACGAAGGGCAGCATTGCCATGCAAGCGGCGCACATTGCGCTCAAGAACAGCAATCTAGCCACCAAAGAAGCCGAGATTTCGAAAATTCAGGCAAAAGCAAAAACTAAAGCTAGCACGCTCTATTCGAATATCGCATTGGATCGCGCGGAAGAATTGGCCGAAGGCCAGGCCAAGGTCGATGCCTTAAAAGCTATCGTTGATTACTGCCATGAGCACAAAGATCTTTACAACCACATTCGCGCCACTCTTGCCCATGCGGATACGCTACTCCAGGTGAAAGGCTCTTTGGAATCTAAGGAAATCTCGGCCCTCATCAGTATTTACCACCACTTGCACCATGACAACCTGAGCAACCTACACGAAAAGTGCCACCGAGTGCTTTGGGGGGCATTCGAGCGCAACAATGACTTCATCAACCTGCTACAACTATTTAAATATAGTTCACTTTATTGGCGCCTCAGGGACAATCAGAAACCCGAATTGGACGCACTCGAAAAGTTCAGGGTTTTGAGCCTGCCGTCGTCCCTTCCAGAGCGAGACCCGGCCACGTCCTATTACTATGGTCGTCTCGCAACAATAGACAATTAACGTCGAAGGGGCGACGCAGCCCTACCACTCATGGTGAAGAAAAAATGGAGCAGAAGGCGTGAGCGCCGAAGCGAAGCTGGCCCGCAAAGCTCAAAATGTGACAAGAGTCACAAAACAGCGAGGGCTGAGCACCTCTGACATCAAGTGCCCAGACCACACGCTCTATCTCGAGGGTATCGAGGTATGCTCAACCCCCGCGTGCGCCAGCGAGATCACGCCAAAGCCTAAGCTTTATGACGGAACCAAGAATCCAGAAAGTGCTGATTGATGCAGGGGTGTTACTTGACCACCCGGACATCATCTCCAGCATCCGTAACAAACACAATGTGCCGATTCTGTTAGCGGAAGCGATACCGATCCTGATTGACTATCGGACGCAGCCTTCCGCTCAGGGCCGCAATGCCGAGCGCGTACTGAGCCAGATCCAAGGTACCCATGCTTCGCAAGCGAAGGCGTTCCCAACCAAAGAACCGATCTTCGAAGGCGACTTGCTCGCTGAGTTCATCTTTGACGGTGACCCGGCCTACATCCTCAAGCGCCAGACATTCGCAGCCCAAAGCGCTGCGGGTCGACTCTTGGAGGTGGCCAATCAATACGGCATGACGCTAGTCACATGTGACGACCATTTGTTGGCCCAAGCGAAAGCCAACGGTGTGCCCTGTCACAAGTGGCCATCCACAACGCCCGCTCGACAGACCACGATGAAACCTGTTGCTGCTTCCCCCTCAGTTGAGCTGACGCCATTTACCCTACACCGAACTCCCAAGAGCGTGGCAATGCAACGCTTGCCCTGCAAAGCACTGCCAGGCGTTGGGGAAGTGGTAACGACACCTGCCGGGAAGGCTCTGAAGCTGACTAAGCAGATCAGCCAAGGTGGCGAAGGCGTTATTTACGCAACTTCAAACCCTGGCCTGGTCTGCAAGATTTACCACGCGGAAGAGCTCACCGTGTTCAGGCGTCAAAAGATCGAGCTGATGGTTACCAGGAGGATCGAGCGCCCAGGCATCTGCTGGCCGACAGATGCGGTGTTCAATCAACACTCGGAGTTCGTGGGGTATCTGATGCCCATGGCGCAGGGCAAAACATTGTTCTCAGGCGTTTTCGTCAAGCCTGAGTTCTTGATCAATTTCCCAAGTTGGGGTCGGATTGACCTGCTCAATCTGTGCTTGGCCTTCCTCGAACACATTCGCTACCTACACAGCATGAATATCCTCGTGGGGGATATTAACCCCCACAACTTGTTGGTCACCCAGGACAGCAAGAAGCTATGGATGGTCGATACGGACAGTTTTCAGATCGAAGGATTTCCGTGTCCTGTCGGTACCGTCACGTTTACAGCCCCAGAAATTCAGAACGTCGACTACAAAACGTTCATGCGCACCAAGGAGCATGAGCTTTTCGCCGTGGCCACGATGCTGTTCATGATTCTGTTTCCAGGTAAGCCACCCTATGCCCAGCAAAATGGTGGGACACTGGCGGACAACATCAAGGCTAAAAATTTTCCGTATCGCGATTTCGACGACAAGGAAAATTTCTCAGGGGAGAATGCTCCAGAAGGCATCTGGCAGTCCATCTGGAACCATTTGAAACGTGATGTTCGTGTTGCTTTTCAGCATACGTTCCGCGAGAGGAAACACGTCTCGCTAGAGGAATGGATCAAGCTACTTAGCCGATATCGCCACAACGTGGCGAGCAAGTACTTCGGGAACGAAGTCTTCCCGACTTCGTTTTATTTTATCCGGGATCCGATCCAGGTCGCCTGTGGCAGGTGCAACAAGACGATCACAGCCTCAAAAAACCTCATCGACAAGAAGGCGCTAAAAGGTCACAAGGTCTGCTGCCAGGACTGCCACAAAAAACACAGACTCACGCGCATGGCTCGGGAAAGCTACGAGAAGGGTCAGCAAGCTGAGCGCAATAATCAAGGCCGCCCAACACCTCCGCCGCCGATCACTCGGCCTGTCGTGTCGCCTTGTCCAGTTCCCGCTCAGCCACAACCTCGACCTCAGCCGACGGCGCAAGCTCAAGCGGCGCAGAGCCGTCCGGTGCAGGCACAACCACCTCGCCCTCAGCTCCAGCAAACTAGCCCAACGCAGAACAATCGCCCCCATTCACCTGCTCAGCCGCAACGCCCGGCGCCCCAGAGTGTCCGCTCGCAGTCCCTGACAGGTAGGCGCAAATCCAAAGTAGCGGTCTTTCTGGGCAAGCTATGGCGCGCCCTCTTTTCCAACTGAAGCACCGATAGGAGATCAATCGTGGACGACGACTTCATCCTCAGCCAAGAAGACTTGGTAGATAATCCGACAGCGAGGGTACCCATCTGCCTGGTATTGGATGTGAGCGGTTCTATGGCCGGCGAGCCTATTCGCGAGCTCCAAGCTGGTGTGCAGATGTTTTACGAGGCAATCCGGGAGGATGAGGTTGCCCGGCACGCTGCAGAGATCAGCATCGTTACTTTCGGCAGTGAAGCGAAACGAACGGTCGAATTCATGGCGATAGGCCGTCAGGATGTGCCTGCCCTAGTTGCCGAAGGCACGACGGCCATGGGCCAAGGCGTGAACCTCGCTCTGGATCTGCTCGAAGTGCGCAAAGAAGATTACAAGCGCGCCGGCGTCGACTATTTCCAACCCTGGATGGTCATCATGACTGACGGTGAACCTACGGACGATATCAGTCGTGCAAGCCAGCGTGTGCGCGCCCTGTGCGAGAGCAAGAAGCTGACGGTGTTCCCGATTGCGATAGGTGCGGCTGCGAATCTGGAAACGCTGGGAATGCTGTCTCCCGGACGCCCTCCGTTGCGACTCAAAGCGCTTAACTTCAAAGAGTTCTTCCTCTGGTTGAGCCGCAGTGTTTCACGTGCGTCGCAATCAACGCCTGGTGAAAAAGTGATTTTGGATACGGCAGGCATCGCCGCTTGGGGGCAGCTGTAAAATATGTCTGAAACGAGCCGCAGCTACATCTATCGGACATCATGTGGGCAGCACACAGGACGGTCGCACATCCTGAGTGGATTGCCATGTCAGGATTACGCTGCGGCTCGCACTCAGCAGGATTTCGCGTGCATTGCTCTGGCCGACGGTGCTGGCTCGAAAACCCACTCAGCAGATGGTGCACGTGCGGTGGTGAAAGCTGTGATGCGTGCATTGGCTGATCGCTTCGAGGAGCTGTGGACGCTGTCTCAAGACGATCCAGCCGAGGCGTGCGCGGAACTACTAGCGGGTTGTCGGAGCGCTTTGGAACGGCAAGCTATCAGGTTGTGCTGCGAGTATTCGGAGCTAGCGAGCACCTTGTTATTCGTCGCCCATTCCAAGGGTCGATACCTTGCCGGTCATGTGGGGGATGGTTGCGTTGTACATCAGCAAGAGGATGGGCAGATAGCCGTTCTGTCACACCCTGAAAACGGCGAATACACCAACACAACCTTTTTCATGACTGACAAAACCGTGGAGCAGCACTTCCGGCTCTACCGCGGAGAATGTGGCCTAGGTTCAGGGTTTGTAATCATGAGCGACGGTACAGCCGAAAGCCTGTATCGAAGAGCCGACAGATCACCTGCCACTGCAGCGGTAGGCAAGATCATCGCGTGGTGCTGCACGGCATCAGCGAAGAAAATGAGAGACGCGCTGACGGCTAATCTGGAAAATTCTTTTGCCTCCAAAACCACCGATGACTGTTCCATCGCTGTCCTTTCCTTGACGACCTTAACGAGATCTGCGAGCGCCTAGCGGCGCTTGGCTCCATCTCGCCCAGTGTCTCATGATCGTCATTGCCCCCACCATTTTCAGACCATCCGCAAATAGAGTTCAGCATCACGGATTAACGTGCTGGATCGTGTCCCAGGAAGTGGTGTAACTCATCCTGCGGCGCTATTGAGCGTCCTCCCCGCCTATGCTTGATCAGAAAAAACCAAGATTGACCGCGTAAGGATTATTCCTTACCATTCAATCAATAGATCCGGAGAACACTCATGCCTGCCATCCACGAAATCGCCACATTGACCTCGAAGGGACAGGTCACACTGCCCAAATCCGTTCGCCAGCTTTTGGGCATTGACACTGGTGGCAAGATTGCATTCGACGTACGCGGCGGTGAAATCGTGGTCAGCCGCGTAGACGCCATCCACGAAGACCCTGCCATCGGTGCATTCCTGGGTTTGCTGGAGGCTGATATCCGAAACGGACGCAACCTCACCACCCTGCCGGAAGACTTGGCGCAAACCATGCTCGCCAACGCAAATCACTGCGTAAACCTGGACGAAGATATCGACGGTGAGGTCGTGCTCTGATGGTGCGACATGGCTGGACACTGTTGTTCCATGAGGGTGTGACTTTACAGCTACGCAAATTGCAAGAAGCCGCCGCCCGGGCCGAGCAGAACGACCCGCAAGGCTTTGAAAGCAACGCCAACGTGAAGCTGTTTCGGGCATTGAGCCATCTGATCATGGAGGCTGTGCCTGCCGACCCGGGCCGTGATGAGTTCCGCCAAGGCAATACGCTGGGCACCGCCTACCGACATTGGCGCCGTGCAAAAATCGGCAGGCGCTTTCGGCTCTTCTTTCGCTACGACTCAAGATCCAAGGTCATCGTCTATGCATGGGTCAACGACGAAAACACCCTACGGTCCGCAGGCAGCAAGTCCGATCCCTACGCCGTATTCGAGAAGATGCTGGGCCGCGGCAACCCTCCTGATGACTGGGATGCGCTGACTGCTGCGACGCGTAGCGACTGGGACAACCCCAAAGCGTAAGCGGCACGCTTTGGCGAGTGATAGAACCTTCAGCACCGCCCCTCAGTGCTTCCACTATCGTCCACTCGTAACCACTGCAAAAAGGGGTACTTCTGGGGGTACAAATTCAATTTCCCACTCATAACCTTTTGATTTATATCGATGTCCAAATGTTCTTTGGCTTGCCTGAGAGCTTATGATCCGCACGTCGAGACTATAAATGTGAGAGTGCCGAGGGAACTAGGGGCGATTCGTGCGTTACCGATAATATCATCGCGGATCAGCTCATCGCGCGAAGCACCATAAAGCAGGTCTCTAATATTCAATGCGTCCAGCGCCCCTTCTGCATGGTCACCGCACACTCGATCGGCGATCAGCCCCATAGTGGCCAGGAGCACCTGGGGCGCTGCTGGTGCCAAGCCCCCTGATGCCGCACCAGTTGGCCGATCTCACTCGCCGGCTACGTCGGCAGCCACTGCAGCATATCCTTCAGGCAGTCATTTGGATCATGTCCCTTTTCTACGTACGCTAGATCAGACTCATGATTGCTGTTGCCCGTTTGCCCTGCGTAGCGCGCCAGCGAACAGCCAGTTCGTGCAGCGTCCACGACCGTTTCTGGTTCTCGACCTTCCCTTCAGATTGGGTCCCGGATTATGCTTGATGGCAGCCCTTAGCCATCAGAATGGTTCATGACCTAAGGATCAGTTGCAGACATGGAAGAGGATAGTGAAGTGCTATCTAAGGAACGCGCGTGGGCGCTGATTCGTGGGACAGTCACAATCATCAATCTTGATCAAAATCCTGTCAGCGCAAGCACCCGTGGTGCATTGCTCACGGAAAAGGGAATTCTACGTGCCACTTGATCAATGGATCTCGGACTTTCTGTCCGGGCGTGGGCTGAAAGAGCCAGATGGACGCCCCCTTTTCGCTTACAAAACTTCTTTTGAAGAGTTTGAGGTACTCCGCCAACTCCTGCAGAAGCTTCCCGCAGGGCAAAACATCAATCCTTGCTACCCTCAAGCTTGGCTGCTGTTCGCCGCTGAGTGGTGGAAACGAGAATATCCCGGTGGCGCATGGCGCTGGGGGCCGCTGTGCGAGGCCGCCGGCCAGCGGGGAATGACCCACGATAAGACTCGCAAGCTGGTCATTGATGGGCGCTGCTTATGGCGTCTGCAGACCGACATAAAGGATGAAGGTAAGCGCTTCATTGGCCTGGTCGCGGTGAATGGCGGTTTGCCCATGCGCCTGGTCGAATCGGCGCAGGGCGCGCTATCCGGCCTGCTGCGCATGGTCACCGAGCAGGCGCTGGGCTACGGCCTGCACGATGAGCAACTACGTCAGGCGATCGAGGCCCAGGCAGCGCTTTTGCCCGTCTGCTACCAGCAGGCGCCGGTTTATGAGTTGCTGGACAATCTGGCTAAGGCGGTGCTTCATATCCGCAGGACCTATGCCCTGCAAGGTGCCGATGATCCGATTGCAAAGCTGCAGGAGGAATGCCCTCAGTGGGAAGAGCTCTTTCCCATCGCGCTCGACAGTCAGGCCGCAGCCAGCCTCATCAAGGGTCTGGTCCGGGGCATTGTCACCATCACGCCCAATTCCAGACGTCCCCCCTTTCAGATTCAGCGTGGCCTACGCTTCAGCTCCGACGGCTCCAAACCCGTCTACGAGCTGACCTTTGCAATGCAGGCACAAGCCAAACGAGATCAGGTTGCCGCATCACTGGGGTTGGCTTCTGATCGACTGCCACCACACTTCCAGATGCTGCTGCGCATCGGCGAGCGGGAATACCTGGTCGGCGAAGCCCTGCTCAGGGATGAGGAGTATCAGCTGATAGCCAGGCAGCTGCCGGCCATTCACAACCTAAATGAGGCCGCGCAATTGATCGTCAGTCGCTGGGGCGCGACACTGCACATCGCCGACCTGCCTGGAGGCGAAGCGCTGAGCCCAGACGAGCCGTTGATATTCGAGAATGCCTATCCCTTTGCTCGATTGCTCGCTCAAGGCGATGCGCTGGTCAAGGGAGAATCGGCGCTGGCAGTCATGCCGGCAAAAACCATAGTGTTTACAGAGGATGGCGAGGTTCGCGAGCTTCACGATTGCCTTTCCGATGAGCAAATGCTGTTGGAACTTCCGGCCGGCACAACCCGGCTCACTTACCGCAAACAACCTTTCATTGTCACCGTAAGCGCCAACGCTCCCCACCACCCCGAAGCCTACTGGCAAGGCAACAGCTTGGAGGCACTCTCCATACCGGGCCTGCTGTACCACGGCACACCGCGCCTTCGAGTAGAACAAAGTGCAGGCTTATCCAACTTCGCACCCGCCCATGAGCTGTTTGTTCGCACGCAAGGCAAGGAGTTACCGCTCGCCCAGGCCCAGTCACCGGGGCTATGTCGGCTAATTTGGCGCAGGAATGGCCAGCGCCTGCTAAACACCCGTGCCGTGCTCCTCCCAGAGGGCGCGTCCGTCACCTACGTGCCAGGTGCCTGCGCCCTTGAAGGAAGTATTCGTCTCACCAACTGGCCTGACTTGCCCGTACGCTGCGAGAACGTAGAGATTGAGCTGAAAAGCCGCCATGATGGGAAAGACTTGGTTCTCATACTAAAGAGTTCG
Source organism: Pseudomonas sichuanensis (assembly GCF_024749065.1). Lineage (NCBI taxonomy): Bacteria > Pseudomonadati > Pseudomonadota > Gammaproteobacteria > Pseudomonadales > Pseudomonadaceae > Pseudomonas > Pseudomonas sichuanensis. Next base: position 3,422,611 of record NZ_CP087185.1, read on the forward strand.
AGCGCCCGGCCCAAAACCTCGGTGTCGCTATGCCTGCAATGGCCCGATGGCGAGCAAAGGATCACGCTGCCATTCCCTGGCAATGGGATCACTCTGCAGCGCAACAGTACCCCTCTCAAGCCGAATCAGGCCTTGACCATTGAGGAGTTGATTGGTTGTCGCGCTGTACTGATGTCGTCACAGGGCGCTGAACACTGGCAGGTTCGCCTAACGTCCAGTGGAATCGACGCCCGCTCCACTCTGTCCCAGGAAATTCGCTACACCGGGATTCGCGAAATTCGTCTGTTCGAGCTGATCCCGGCGATCCAGCAGATGCTTTCCTGTCGCCCAGGACTCGATCATGCTGTCCAGTTGGAGCTTATGCATGCTCACCAGACACGTGCTCGCCTTCAAGTAGGACGCTATTCGACACGCATCCGCCTACACAGCCAAAGAGAGATGGCGTCCCTGAGCGATGGTGGTCGCGATCTTCTGCTTGAACAGACCCAGGCCGAAGGCCTGATGCTGGGTTTGCCACTGGCGGAGCCAGACCATGAGCCGGTCAGACTGCCACTACATTTCTCCGAGCAAGTGTTCACCGGGAGCTGGCTAGTTAGACTGCCGACAGATGTAGTAGGCCCCTGGCTGCTGTACACCCCCGACGACTCACTGTTGCACAGTCGCCCGACCGTTGTCCCTCCGACCACAAGCGACCTTTCGAAGGCATTTACCCCGCTGACCCAGGCGCTCTGCGAGGCGGATGATAAAGAGCGCATGCTCCTGCTCAGATCGGCCCTACACTCGATGACCGCTGATCCGCAGGCCGCGGATTGGCAAAGGTTGGAGCTGCTGTTGGACCGATTGCACCACCTGCCGCTGGCCAGCTTGGATATTTGCCAGGCACTGATACGTGAGCCGCAGGCTCTTGCCATGGCAACACTGCTGCTGGACGGTTTCTCCACCCGCCTGGCTGAACGCCTACCCTCCGAGTTGCCCTTCGAGTGGTTGCTTATCGCACCAAACCACTGGTTCGACACCTTCGCGAAAATTCGCAAGCAGTTTGCCGCCAGCGATGCCCGCCTCTTGTCGGTCATTCGCAACGACATCCAGAGCAAGAGCCAGTACCTGTCCCGCTGGCAACCCGCGCTGCGCTTCATTTTCGAGCAGGGCTTTCACCGCTACTTCGATCTCGAAAGTCCGGATGTTGGATTCTTCCTGAGAAATCCCTCAATGCTCACGGGAATTTGGTTAGATCGACTTTTTGACGATGGAGAGAAATCTGCCATGCAGCAGATGTTCCACCGTAATCCTGCTGAAACCCATCAATATCCTGGCGCAGGGAATACAGATATCGGGGCATTCTTGAAAACTACTCACGGCCAAATGCTACTCCGCCGCAGCAAGCTTCCTGCCAACGACTTCAAGTTGGCCGTAGTGATGCTGCCTTTCATGGCTGCCTTCGATACCCATGCCGGTCATGGCCAACAATGGCAAGCCGACCCGACGCGCCTGTTCAGTCTCAGAAACGCTCGCCAGTTCGATACGGTCTGGTTTGATTTGGCCTATCAGCTAGGCCTAGTCATGGCACAAGTCGACTCGATCCAGAAGTGATGAATCCCATGCTCTATCAAAAGAATTATTTTTCCGCCCTGACCACCAACCTCAGCATCCGCAGTGAACGTGCGGCTCAGGGCCTGCTCAGCCTTGGCAATCCCCATCTGCGTCAGTTCCTACATGATCAGCTGACCGCATCTCCCGGAACTCCGGGTGCCTGGCTTGCGGATCCGGTTTTCGAGCCGACCTTTGGCTGGGATGAAAGCGATGAAACCATGAGTTCTCTGGCAGGAGGCAGCTTGCTGCACCGACGACTTGCCGAGGCCATGGCTTCCCCGCCCAAGGATCTTGCCCAGGAGTACTCCTTCCCCGGCGACCGCCATCTATTCACCCATCAATTGGCGGCCTGGAAAATCCTCAACAGTCCGGAGCGGAAATCTCTGGTGGTGACCAGCGGCACCGGTTCGGGCAAGACCGAATGCTTTCTGGTGCCCGTCCTCAACCATTTGGCAAAAGAGATCGAGGCTGGTGAAGACCCAGAAGGTGTTCGCGCCCTGTTTATCTACCCGCTGAACGCGCTGATCAACTCGCAGCAAAACCGCTTGGATGCCTGGACCGATGGTTTTGGCGGCCAGATTCGACACTGTCTGTACACCGGCGCCCTGGAAAATGAACGTAAGGCTTCGGACCAGCAGTACAAAGGTCAGGTAATCGACCGTAAGAGCCTGCGCGAACGTCCGCCACAGATGCTCGTAACCAATGCCACCATGCTGGAATATATGCTCATACGCAAAGACGATGAGCCCATCCTGAAGAAATCTGCGGGCAAACTGCGGTGGATCATTCTTGACGAGGCGCACACCCATATCGGCTCCCAGGCTGCCGAAATGGCACTATTGCTACGGCGTGTGATGCTTGCCTTCAAGGTTGAAGCGAAGGATGTGCGTTTTGTTGCGACTTCGGCCACTTTTGGCTCGGATGAAAAGACCATCGAAAGCCTGCGCGAATTCCTCGCTGACATAGGCGGAGTTGCTCCGGAACAGGTAGAGGTAGTGCAGGGCCATAGGGATATCCCCGGCCTGTTGGATGTGACGCCCGATGCCAAGCATGACCAGCCTGCCGCCATTGCAGCCATCGATGCCGAGCAGGAACAATCCGCTCCGCGCTACCAGCGCCTCGAGTCCAGCCCGACAGCCAGGCGTCTACGTTCCTTGTTCATTCCTGCGGGACAAGTGAAACCACAAAGCCTAAAAGGGATGACCCGGGAGTCCGATCTAAGTCCTGTCCAACTGCTGGCCTGGCTGGATTTGATGTCAGGCACCAAGAATGCCGCTGGCATTTCCTTCCTGCCATTACGTGCCCATCTCTTCCATAACGTGATCCCAGCGATCCGAGCCTGCGTGGACCGTAACTGTACACACAAGGCCAGCACCGCACTCAACCATGCCGACTGGCCATTTGGCATGGTGTATACGGAGGAGCGAACCCATTGCAACTGCGGCGCGCCGCTCATGCCGCTAGTTTCCTGTGAAGAGTGCAACGAGAGTTTCTTGCAGGCTGTTGCTACCAACCATGGGAAACTGATCGACCCATCACAACAGCAGGTCGATGAATTCTCCTTGGACGAGGAAACTGCCGATACAAATGATCCGACTGAAGACCGCATCTCACTAACCCAAACCCTGATAACCAACCGACCAGTCAACTACAGCTACCCGGAGTTTCTGGATCCTACCAGCCAGAAGCTGATGTTCGACGGCCCCAAGGACGGATACATCGGGCTGCAGCTATTCAGCAGCAACAAAAATGAATGCCCATGCTGTGGTGCAACCATTCAAGGGCGCAGCCTATTGCGCCCCGCACGTATTGGCACCCCCTTCACCCTGAGCACAGTGATTGGAACCCTGCTGGAGTTCTGCACGTCAGACTCGATGCCGACAGGCAAGCCGTTCCAGGGCCGCAAGCTGATCTCCTTCACTGACAGCCGCCAAGGTACCGCTCGTATTGCGGTCAAGCTGCAGCAGGACTCCGAGCGCAACAGAGTTCGAGGACTGGTTTATCACCGCCTTTTGCAAGCGCAGCCCGCCTGCACTCTATCAGGGGAGGAACAGCACGAACTGCATGAGCTGCTGGAACTTGAGGCAGCGGAGAAATTGGGGCGCTTCGAGCAAAAGTACTTACAACAGTTGCTGGAAAAGCAGGCTGAATACGCCAAAGGTGCAGAAATCAGCTGGACCGATATGGTCAACCATCTGGCCGGCACGCCGGAGCTGCAGATGGCCATGCTGGACTATTATCACAGCCTCGCCCCGAAGACTTTTGGCAAGCAAGACAGCATCGCCCTAGCCAGTATGCTTCTCGCACGCGAGTTCTATCGCCGACCAAAACGTGCCAATAGCTTGGAAACACTGGGACTGGTGCAGGTTTGCTATCCCAAGCTGGCAAGCATCAGCAGCAAGCCCATGGCCTGGCCTGCGCACCAGACGGTCGAGTCCTGGCGCTCTTATCTGAAGGTGCTGTTGGACTTCTTCGTTCGTGAAAACACCGCTCTGAATATCGACAAGCGGTGGCAATCGCTGATCGGCGCCAAAGTCAGTCCCAAGTGGGTGGTAGAGCCTATTTTCGATGGTAAGGCGGACAAGCTTTCCCGGCGTTACACGCGCTGGCCGGCAGTCAATACCGTCAATGGCATTCAATCACGCGCAATCCTGATGCTCTGCAAGGCTTTCAACTACTCCACGTCTACACACAGGGATCAAATTGACTCGATCCTGAGGGAAGCCTGGCATGCACTTACCCAGCAGACGAAGCTGCTGATTTCGTCCGGCGACGGATATCAGCTTGATCTCAAGGACGTGAGCTTTCGTCTGCCCAACGAGGTCTATCTCTGCCCTGTATCTCGGCGCTTTATCGACACGCCGTTTGAGCAGCTCAGCCCTTACACCCCCCGTACCGACCGTAACATGGTCATAAATGTGTTGCCCTACACCTTGCCCCGCCCACCGGAAGCCCTTCTGCATATTTCCGGCGATGATGGACTGCTGGCGATCCGCGAATGGCTAAATCAGCACCCTGATATTCAGCAGCTTCGTAAAGCTGCTCTCTGGTCGGACGTTATGGATCTGGTCATTGAGGGCGGAAACTATTTCCGTGCAGCCGAGCACTCGGCCCAACAATCCAAAAGCAAACTGGATGTCTACGAAGCCCTGTTCAAGACAGGCAAGCTGAACCTGCTTAGCTGTTCGACCACAATGGAGATGGGGGTAGACATCGGCGGCATTAGCGTGGTGGCCATGAATAACGTCCCACCGCACCCAGCCAACTACCTGCAGCGGGCTGGCCGTGCAGGCCGCCGCCGCGAAGGACGCTCTCTGGCCTTGGCCGTCTGCAAGAATACCCCGCATGACCAGAGCGTGTTCAACAGCCCACTCTGGCCCTTCAACACCCCCATGCGCATGCCCAAGGTGTCTCTGCAAAGCCCCGATCTGATCCAGCGTCACGTCAATGCCTGGTTGCTCTCGCACTGGCTCAAGCACGTTGTCACAGCCCAGGAAATCAAGTCGATGACTGCTGGCACGTTCTTCCTCGAAGGCGAAATGCCCATGTCGCTGGCGACTCGTTTCTGTCTGTGGTGCAACAATCAGGCAAGCAAAGTGGAGCCACTGGTGGCTCAGGCCCTCAAAGACATCACTTGTCGCAGCATTCTTGATTCAACTCCGCAGCCTGCACTGCTTAAGCGCACCAGCACCAACCTGAGCGGAATCACGCAGGCATGGCAACAGGAGCACTCGGCCAGCTACGCGCAACTGCAGCAGATTGACGACAAGAAAGCCGCAGCCTCCCGCGCCATGGAAGCCCAGCTCAGTCGCATTGAGAAGGAATACTTACTCAGCGAGCTGGCTAACCGGCGCTTCCTGCCGGGGTATGGCTTCCCGACGGACATCGTCAGCTTCGACAATCGCTGTATGCAGACCCTGAAGCAGGAAGAAACTGACAAACGCGAGGACAACCGCGCCCGCTATCGCTCGCTGGCATCTCGAGACCGTATCACCGGGCTACGCGAATATGCACCAGGAGCCGAACTGGTCATGGACGGTCTGGTCTACAAATCATCCGGCATCACACTGAACTGGCACGCCCCGGCATCTGCCGAAAACGTTAAGGAGCTGCAGCTCTTCAAAAAAGCTTGGTTCTGCCGTCATTGTGGGGCCAGCGACGCCGCAATCAACCCAGGACTGGAAATCAACTGCCAGGAATGCGGTGCCCCTATCGGACGGGAGGATATCCGGGAGTATCTGGTGCCTGCAGGCTTTGCCGTGGACTTCTTCGACGAACCGCACAATGACATTAGCCAGCTGCAATATGTGCCTGTCCAGGCTCCGTGGCTGAATGTACCTGCTAACTGGATCTGCCTGGCCAACCCGGCATTCGGTCAGTTCCGCTTCAGTCAGCAGGCCCACCTGTTCCACTACACCTCAGGAGCCAGCCAGAAGGGCTTCGCCATCTGTCTTGAGTGCGGGAAAGCAGAGCCCATGCTAAGCCATCCCGATACGGCTGCTCCAGCCAACGAACAACATCTGCCAGCCATCTTCCGCCAGAAGGCGGAACACAAACGCCTGCGCGGCGGCAAGAGTGACGATGGGGAGAATATCTGCCCCGGCAGCCACAACAACTGGAAAATCAAGCAAGGTATCCACCTAGGCCATGACAGTCTCACCGATGCGCTTGAGTTGGTACTACGCAATCCCTCCAGCGGTGAGCTCTTGTACGATGATGTCTCTGGCTATTCGATCGCGGTAGCACTTCGGGAAGCGATCGCAGCGGAACTGGGCGTGCAAACTGAGGAGTTGGGTTGTGACTGCCGCCCGATCAGGGTTGATGGCTATCCTGCCAGTGCCATCCGGGTCTTCGACCTGCGTAGCGGTGGGTACACCACACAGGCAGCAGAGCGACTGAATGAGTCCAGCCTGTGGCAGCGGGTTATCAGCCGTCTCGACAGCTGCAACTGCACGCATGCCTGCCAGCGTTGCTTACTCAGCTTCGACACTCGCTTTGAGGCTGATCGCCTCGATCGCCATGCCGCACTGGCATGGATCAATCAGGCCTGGCTTGCCGGGCTGGCACTGCCAACCGAGCTCGCGGTCTTCGGCCCGCAAAGCCGGGCGGAAATTTCCACCCTACAGGAAGCCGTCGAGCAGGCTCTCACCCAGGACGACACTGCGAAGACCCTTGCTGTTTATCTCTCGGCTCCAGCCGAAGACTGGGATCTGGCCGTCGCACGCCGTCTGCGACATCAACTGCAAAGCTGGGAAGCAGCCGGGCATCAGGTGCAATTGCACATACTGGATAGCACCTATGCAGCCCTGCCAGCTGACCAGAAGGAATGGCTTGTAAGACTCACCTTCAGCGGCATCCAGATCTGCCTCCATGAGACCATGCCGGATCTTGGTGCTCTAGCGCTGAACATCACCCTGCAGGGGCCGCGATGCAACACCGCCTGGGCCAGCGACAATGTGCACCTGACTATCCCGGGCCATACTTGGGATCTAGCTGCGGCCGGTGCGCGGATTGTTCGGGGAGCACCACCCGCGCTGCTATCAGATCGAATACTGAATGCACCTGACCTGATGCCAACCACAACCCCCGGCCTGATCAAGGTTGAGATCGGAGGTCAGTTGGATGGTTCGCTCAGCGGCTTTGCCAAACGCTTCTGGGAACATCTCAGAAATGAGGCAGGTAGCATCCTAGACGAGGCATTGTCAGGCGATGACCCTATTACAGAGCTGGTCTACAGTGATCGATATGTATGCAGCCCGCTGGTCGTGAACCAGTTGGTCAACGTTGTTCATGAGCTTGGACGAGTCAGTGCTACCAACTTCGCCATCCGCATCCAGGGTCGCCAGTACCAAAAGGATGACAACCGGGCGCCATGGCAATGCCGGCATGACTGGCACTCATCTCGCGAGCGCGACGATGCCATCTGCCAAGCATTGGAATACTGCGGCCTTAGCGGCGAGGTGCTCAGCCTTTCGTCCTTGCCGCACTTCCGCCAGTTGCACCTGCAACTCCGCTCCGGCAAAAAACTGACGGTCCAGCTTGATCAGGGACTTTCGTATTGGGAGGCCGACCGTAGCGAGAAGTCCTATATGCTCAAATTCGACTTCGCAACGAATCAACTTGGAGAGGAAATTCTGGAACATATCCGGTGCAGGGTTGTAGCTGCCAGCGATGAGAACACCCAGGTTTTCCTTTCCGTTACCTGATAGCCCCGTAATGTAGGGCCGGCTCACGTCGGCCATTTACAATAAACTGAGACAGGCTCGGGTCAAATCAACTCCACTGACCATGGCGTCACTTCTTCAATGGACCATGTCACCATGTTCAACCGTAAGGGGCCGGCGAACACACCTTACGAAGGAGCACCGCCGCCTGGCGACTCGCTACTGTAAACTCGCAACAAGTTATGCAGCGATGGTCACATTGGCCTGCTGCCGGCGGTGCTTACGACACCTCTTTTCGTACAGTGCCTAGGACTCGTTATCTACCACGTGCTTGTGCCCCGCAGAAAAGTGGCGCTTTGCTATCTATATGGGTAGCATGGCCTAATCTCCCGCAACCTGATGTCGATAGACGACGGTTAAGAACAAGGAAGTCTTATGCGCCAGATGGTCACACGCTGCCCGGACTGTTTCTCCTCCTTTAGCCCCCTTACTCCTTTCTCTAAGCCTTCCCGGCATCACTGGCTGCCATCAGCCCCTATGCGTCCTTTCCACTCTTCGTTAGCACTTTCCGTTTTTCAATGAACTCGTGCGACCAGCGCGGCCTGCACACCGGCCTATTCATCATCATTTCCAAGGAGTATCGCGCATGAACACTCCCTTTGACCCATCGAAATTTACGGCTCCAAAAGCCAAGCCACTGCCCGTTATCCTTTTGCTTGATGTCAGCGGCAGCATGGGCGGAGAAAAGATCGACAACATGAATGAAGCGGTGCGCGACATGCTCGACGTGTTCCGTGGCAACGAGACCAGCGAGACCGAAATCTGGGTCTCGATCATCACGTTCGGCTCAGAGGTCACACTGCATCAACCCCTGGCCAGTGCCAACAACATTCAGTGGCAGACACTTGCAGCCAGCGGCATGACCCCGCTGGGTGTCGCGCTTGAAATGGCCAAGGCAATGATTGAAGACAAGGACGTTGTGCCATCGCGCGCTTATCGCCCGACCGTGGTGCTGGTCTCGGACGGACAACCGAACGATGGCTGGAAAGGCGCGTTGCGTGACTTCGTAAACGAAGGACGCTCCGCGAAATGCGATCGTATGGCCATGGCCATCGGGGCCGATGCCGACGAGGCGGTTCTTGGAGCATTCATCGAGGGCACGCAAAACCCGCTTTTCTACGCAGAAAATGCCCGGCAAATGAAAGACTTCTTCAAGTTTGTGACCATGTCGGTGACCCTCCGTACCAAATCGCAGGCACCTAACGCCATACCGCCAGCGAGCTCGATCAATGTCCAGCCAACGACCATTGGCGCCCGACAGGAGTCAGCGGTGCCGACGGCACCCGATGCAGATGATGGAGGCTACTGGTAATGGCACAGGCAATTGGCGATCCGGAAGAACTAGAGCGCTTTGCGTATGCACTGCAAAGATTCACCGACGCGCTGAACGACAGTGTTGGCGCTCTGGATGGCGCATTCCTGTCGCTCGGTGACACCTGGCAGGACGAGAAGCGCTCGCAGTTCGAAGACGAGTTCAACATGCTCGTCCAGCAACTCCATCAGTTCAACGCGAATGCGACTGAGCAGGTGCCCTACTTGATCGCCCTGGCGTCACGCCTGCGCGATTACCTTCAGAGCTGAGGACGTCGCAAGGGCAATGGCACTCGTATCCATAGGGCAAGTGGAAAATCTCGAAGACCTCGTACGCGATCTGCAGGCCATCCATGTGGCCCTGGAGTTATCCTGCCGAGCACAGGTTGCCTTGGCAGAGCACAAGTACGAAGACGCTCGAAACGCCTCACAGCACAGCGAGGGCTTGCTGGACAACGCCATACAGCTGGAGCTGGACGCCAGCCAGGCCTCCGAGGATGCCCGACAGGCCGTGGACACTGCATACGCCAGTCTCGACGCTGCCGAGAGCTCGCTGTCCAGTTGCATCGCTCAACCGCTCGCCGAAGACGGGTCGAATCCTGATTGCTCCTGGGAGCAAGACTGCGCTGAGCAGGCCAGAGCCGAAGTGGACCAGGCCTGCAACGCACTGGAGCAGGCACGGGTCGATCACGAACGGGCCATGGAGAACCGCATGGCCATGGAACGTCGCCTGGAAATGACCAGGCAAGCGGCCTCGATGGCCGCGCAGGCACTGGCGCAAGCGCAGCAGGAGTGCAATGCACGGCTTCTCGGCGTCGGCCAGGCCATTGATCTCGGTGTTACACGCCTTTCTGCGGCCCAGCAAGCGCTGGAGGCCTACCTGGCGACCCATCCCGTCGCTGCGGACTTCCATTCCTGGCTGAAGTGGGACCCGGTAAAACAGGGTGGCGTCGTCACACCAGATGTACTGCGGGATCGAATGAACCTGTCGGCGGAGCATCGGCAGATGCTCCAGGAGTACCTGTACGAACGAAATCCCGAGTATCGGGCGAAGGTCGACAGGTTCCGCGAGCAATGGGTTGCCGCGAAAGGCGATGTCGAGCGCAACGGGGTCGTGCGCAAGGTCCGCATTGAGCTGTGCGGCGAATTCGGTGAGCAACTGGCTCGCCACGCCCTGGCGCCACTGGGTGGTCGCATCGAGACACAAGGGCGGACGTTCGTTGGCGACAACGGCCGCTACACCAAGACCGACCTGCTGATAACCGACCTGCGTGTCCCAGTCGTACTGGGGCGTGGGCCGGGCATGGGGGCACCGGTGGGCGGCTCGCTGGCGTTGGAGGTGAAATGCGGCAAAGCCCAGTACCTCTTCGCGCAGAAGGACCACATGGTGTTCCAGGCCGAAGGACACAAGCAAGCGGATGCGCAATGCACGCTCTGCTCGCGGGACATCAAGGACCTTTCGCCCGAGAAAGAGAAAGAATTGCGCGATGCCTTGCGCGAGGCGGGCTCGCCTCTGATAGGCATGCTGCCGAGCAAGAACGAGATAGACCGGTCCTGTCTTGATTTCATCCGCCAGAGCCAGGAGGAACAGCCATGAAAGTGCGATTCGCCATAGTGGAGCCTGCCATCCTTGAACAGGTCCGGGCAGGAGTGGAACAGTTGCAACGCGCGGTCGATACCGGTGACATGGATGACGTGGACGAGGCCACGGCGCACTTGCTGAACTTGACCGCAGGCTGCCGTTCGATCGACCTGTCCGAGGAGCGGTGGCAGAGGTTCCTGAGCGAGATCAGGCGCGAGGATCCGGACTTCGAATCCCGTTACCTGCTGCCGGGCAAGCGTTGTACGTCGTTGTTTCCAGGCATCTCCACCGATGCGCATGTCCTGGAAATCCCCATGGACGATGAGTCGGGAGATGTCGATGTTTGACGATGTCATGGGTCTGATGGCGGCCTGCGCAAACAGGTTCAACACCGGGGTGCGGGATGGATTCGGCATCTCCATCGCCAACGAAGTGCTCTCCCCGATCCAGGAGAACATCGCCTGCCTGCGGAGTTTCAACGAAGACTACCAGCGTCAGGTCACGGCCATCGACGGCATCCTCGAGGAAGCGCAAGACGTCGGAACTTCACGAGGGGAGCGTGATGTATGAAGGGATCGCCCGAGCATCCGGACCAAATCGTCTCCAGGGTCATGCAAGCCATCGCCGACTATCAGGAAGGCCTGGCCCGCATCGACCGTGAGTTCAATGCCGCCGCGAGCAGAAGAGAGCAAACCCTTCAGGGGCTGCGCAAAGACTTGCAAACGCCCCTGGCTGCCTCGACGGAAGAGGCCTTGCGGCGGCTGGCAGATGAAGAACGACAGACGAACGCCAGCCGCGCGCAGCGGACAACGGCCTGGCGATCGGCGTTCGTGCGGCAATGGGAAGGTATCGCCACGGACGCGATGCGTTCGGGTGAGCGGCTTCGCCGCGAACAGCCAGCGTTGACGGATCTGGTCCCTACGACATCATGGGCGGTCACAGAAATGCCTGCGCGTCTGTACCTCGGCTCCCGGCAACTGGGCTTCGAGGACCTCTGCTGTTCGACGCCAAACGCCATCCCCTTCCCGTTCTCCAGCGCCTTGGCGTTTTCCCAAGGCCACACGGGCCATGCTCAGTGGATATCCGGCCTGCTGCTGCGCTTGCTTTCTGCCCTGCCCCCGGCGCAGCTGGAGTTGACGTTCATCGATCCGCTGCGACTGGGACAATCAGTCGAGCCGTTCCTGCCCCTGCTCAAGGTCGAGCAACTGGTACCGGCACAGCGGGTGCTGACGCGCGCGGACGAGATCGAGACTGCGCTCGGCCGGCTGACGGATGACATCGAGGAACTGCTCCAGCATCGCTTCAATGACGAGTCCGCGAACTGGTCGGCGTACAATGCGAAGAACCCCGACTGCCGTCTTGCGTACAAAGTGCTGGTGCTGTTCGATGCGCCAGAGCAACTGTCCGAAAAAAGTCTGTGGTTCCTCCAGCGATTGTGCGAGAACGGCCCGCGCTGCGGCGTCCTGCCGATCATCGCGATCAACGAGCACCGCCTGCAGGACCAGCGCTACGAGAAATTCCGCGCAACCGCAGCACAGGCTGTCGCAGCGTTCGACGCCCTGTTCGCGACGTCGTCCGTCGCGCGCAACGGCCTTTCATCGAGCTGCAAGACCGAGCAATGGCCCAGGCAGGAACAGCTAGGCCCCTACCTTTCGGCGCTCGCCGAAGAGTGTGCCCGGCAGGCGCGCTTCAGCCGGTCGATGAAGGATCTCTGGTCCGGTTTCTCCAAGGGCGCCACGACCTGCACAGGCTTCGACATCCCGATCGGCTGGTCAACCGCGGGCGCGCCCGCTTCCTTCGTCCTCGGTGCCACAACGTCCGAACACCATGCACTGCTCGCTGGCAAGACCGGGTCAGGCAAGTCGAACCTGCTGCACGTCCTGATCCACTCCCTGTGTCAGCGCTATTCACCGGCGGAAGTCGACCTTTATCTGCTGGATTACAAGGAATCGACGGAATTCAGTGTCTATGCCGACCCGCCCCTTCCCCATGCCCGGCTGGTCGCCACGGAAAGCGATCCCGAATACGGCATCACAGTCCTTCGCCACCTGGTGGATGAATTGCAGAGGCGCGGGCGCATGTTCAAGGAAAACAAGGTCTCTGACTTCGCTAGTTTCCGCGCCAGCACAGGTGAGCAGCTACCCAGAGTCCTCCTGGTCATCGACGAGTTCCAGGTGCTCTTCGCCGGCACACGCTCAGTGGCAGAGGCGGCAGAACACTTCCTGTCGCAACTGTTGAAGCAGGGGCGCTCATTCGGCATTCATGTCCTGCTCGCGACGCAGACTCTCAAGGGCATCAATGCCATGTCCCTGGGGAGCATCATCACCCAGTTGGGCTGCCGCATCGCCCTGGCCTGCGGCCAGGAAGATTCGGCGATGATCCTGAGCGCGAACAACTGGGCCGCGGCGGAGCTGCAGAGCCCGCCCGAGGGCATCATCAACAATGCCAACGGGGCCAGGTCCGGCAACGTCAAGTTCCTGATACCCCTAGCAGACAGCGACACTTGCCGCGAACACATCAGCACGCTGGCGCAACATGCCTCGCGTCAGGGCATGGCGGACAAGACCCGGATCTTCAATGGTGCCCACCTGCCTGAGCCGCCTTGCGCCACTACCTACCAGAACGTCTGTTCAGGGGACGGTGCCCTGCTCCTCGGGCAACAGCTGACGTTCGACGCCGACATGCTCACGGTCCCGCTCATCCAGCGCACGGCCTTCAATGTCCTGTTCAGCGGCTATAACGATGCCATCCACGACGGTTTGCTCAACGCAACGCTGTCCAGCCTGGTGGCATCCAGCCGTTTCGACGAGATCATCTTCTTCAACGCCCGCGGCGTCACCGCGAAAGGCGAATTCACCTCAGGGACGCGCGCGCCCGGCGGTCCCGTGCAAGTGTTCGACGACATCGCGGCACTCCCGTTGCAAGCGATAGCCGATGCCATCGGCAGTCGCCGCGTCGCCTTGATCATCGACGGTCTCGATTCGGAAAGACTGCTGCACCCACCGACCGCGTTCAGGCCCCCCAAGCCGGGTGAACCACTCGGCCCTGGCGATCTGCTCAAGCGCATTGCCGAGGATGGCCCGCGTCAGGGGGTGTTCGTATTCGCCTTCGTCGAGCGCTGGCAGCGCTGCGCATCGACCTGCAAGGAGCTTCTTTCGTACTTCGAACTGCGCCTGGGGTATTGCATGAGTGAAGATGACGCCGGCTCGCTGGTCTCCACCGGCATCGGCAAGTTCAAAGGTCTCGAAAAGCCCAACCGGGCCGTTCTGGTAAACCGAATGACCAGCGAAACGACCTGGTTCCGCCCCTACGTCGCCAAGAGTTCCCTATGAAGAAGTTTTTGCTCACCTGGTATGGCATCACGGACTTTCGCGCGTCGCTGGGATTCGAAAGCACGGAAGGTCCGATTGCCGCAGCGCTGGCGGCAGAGGACTATAGCGAAATCGTGATTCTTGGCTACACGCGAAACGACCTCCAGGATCACGTGTCGGCACCCACCTGCGCGGACCTGGCGACACGGCTGGCGGCGATCCATGCTGCCAACCAGCAACAGGATCGCGGCGTTACCAACGATTTCGTCTCCAATTTCGCCAATACGCCTGCCGCCCACGCGCACTTCGCCCGCTGGCTGGAGGCGCAACTGCCACGGTTTGCCAGGCAGGCACGCATTTCGCTGAAGAGCGAAACACTCCGCGAGCTGAACGACTCCGAAGGCATCTACGCCTGTGCCATGCGCGCCCTGGATTTTGTCGCCAAGGCCGCTGGCGAGAAACTCGTGACGCTGTACCTGAGCCCTGGCACGCCGGTCATGGCGTTCATGTGGGCACTGGCGGCCCTGGCTCATCCTCACCTGAAGAAACGCCTCATCGTCTCGCCCGTTGTCGGCAAACCGCCGGAAGCCATTGCCCTGCCCGCCGAATGGCTGGAGCGCCACGGTGCCAGCCAGGCCGCGATCGGCAATGCCCACAAAGGGTTCGCCGTGACCTATCACCTCTTCGGCGAGCAACGCATGCCAGCCCTGCTGGGTATCCGCCAGTTCGCCTCCGACCGGCATGTGTTCGTGAACTCCCTGGACTTCCCGGCGGCCTGCATGAGCGCGTTCATCCAGGAAGCGGACTTCGACGAACTCCCGGTCAACCCGTGGGACGCCATGGACGTGCAGGAAAGAATCATCGCCCACGCCAGGACCTTGCCGCCTGGCGCGCGTATCGGCATGAACCTTACCGGCGGCACCAAGCTGATGTTCGCCGGCGCGCTCTCCGCAGCCCGCGCACTGGGTGCAGTGCCCTTCTACTTCGACAGCCGCAACCAGCGCGTGACCTATGTCGATAGCCTGCGTCGGGAGACCATCCGGCCCATCGACTCGATCGAAACCTTCCTGCTGCTCAATGGCGATGGGCTGAAAGTGTCGACCGTCGAGCCCCAGGACGAGTTATCGCCGGACCGACGCCGCCTGACCAAGACACTGTGGAAATACCGGAGCAAAGTCGCTGACGCCTACCCCGAATTGTGCAGGTACAACAACGAACACGAAAGAAGCCTGCAAAGAGGTGAGCCACTGATACCGTTTCGCATCGAATGCCACGGGTTCGTATTCGCCTTCACTCGGGAAGCCGAGGCATCGGTTGTCGGCAACGGCCTGAACCTGCACTTCAAGCATTGGGCGGGCTTCGCCAAATACATGTCCGGTGGCTGGTTCGAAGAGTTCGTCTATCTGCAGTGTAAAACCTACGAGGAGCGCGGCGTCATCCGGGACCTGCGAATCAACCTCACCCTGCAACTCAACCAGGACGGTTCATTCCATCGCGACGTGCAACACAACGAGCTCGACGTCACCTTTACCGACGGGCATTCGCTCTACATCGTCGAGTGCAAGGCGGGCAAGGTCACGCAGGAGCAAGTGATGAAACTGCAGAACCTCGTCCGCTTTTATGGTGGTGTCGAAGGTCGCGGCATCGTCGCCTGCTGCTTCCCTCCAAGGTCGGACTCAGTGCGCAAGAAAATCAGCGACGCGAAGCTGGCACTTTGTTGCGGCGGCTCCTTCCTGGAACAGCTCGATAGCTTGATGAGCGGGATTGCCGCACGCGCCAGGCTGGCCAGGGAGCCGGCATGACGCTCTTTCTGGTGTGCGACACCTCCGGCAGTATGAGCGAGGGAGGCAAGCCATTCATCACGAGGACGGTGGTCACGACTATCGCCCAGTGGATGCTTCTGGCGGGTAGAAAGGAACAGATCAGGTTGTGTGCCTGGGGTACCGAAGCGGTCTTCGACGACTGGACCATGACCGACGACTACCCGGAACACATGCTGGTGTGCCGCGGCACCTCCAGCGCGACCGCCCTGACCCGTCTGCTGGGTGATTCACCGAACAGAAAAATACTGCTGCTGACCGACGGTTTCTGGTCCAGCACCGATGCCCGACACCTGAAACAGTGGCGGTCGCGGCTTCCCGACGACTCGGTACGCGTCATCAAGATCGGTGCGGACGCCAATCCGCAGCTCAAGGGTCCGGACGTTTTCCTAGCCGAGGACCTGTTCGCTGCGCTGGACGAATGGCTGGAAGCGCCCTCGGCATGACGCTGTGGAAGAGCTTCGGTGCCAGCGTTCCAGGCCCCGCGCACCTGGCTGCCGGCCTCCCCAACCAGGACGCATGGGCAGCCTTCCACCGCGACGGGGGAGACGGCATCGTGGTTTCCGACGGCCTCGGTTCGAAGCCGTTTTCCAGTTTCGGCAGCAATGCAGCCTGCCAGGCTGTAGCACAGGCTTTCCGCTCCCGCACCGAAGCCGACCCGGCGCCCCTGCTACAACGCATTACGTCGAACTGGCTGTCTCTCGTCGCACCACTCGAACCCCGTGATTGCGCCGCCACGTGCCTGTTCGCCTTCCGGGCGGGAAACGGCGTGATCCACCTGGGAATGCTGGGCGATGGCCTGGTCGCCGCAATCAGGTCGGATGGTTCGGTGATGTCCCTGGCGGACGACAAGTCGCAAGGCTTTTCCAACATCACGGCAGCACTTTCCCAGCGTGTGTCCGAGCGGGACTGGCAGGTCGCCTCGCTGCCGGAGCGGGATTGCCTGGCCATCCTGCTCTGCTCCGACGGCGTGGCGGACGACCTGGAGGACATTCCCGGCTTCGTGACCGGCTTGATCGATGCGCACCGTTCGCTGGCCGCGGTCACCGCCAGCCGGCGTCTTCAAGCGATGCTCGATAAATGGCCCACCCCAAAGCACAGCGACGACAAGACCATCGCCTGTCTCTGTCGCGAGGAGATTCACCATGGACAAGACTGAAGGAACACCGCCGCTGTGCGACGAATACGGTAATCACCATACGCTTGCCGATGAGCTCGCCAGGGGCGGTCAAGGCGTCGTGTTCCGCACCAAGGACGCGGACCTGGCCATCAAGCAACCGCTCAATCCCCAAGGTGAGCCGGACACCAGCAGCGACCTGCTTCAACGCTTCAAGAATATCCGCCTGCTGCCCCTGCCACCGCGCATTTCACTGTCGTTACCGCTGGCCATCCTGCGGGATCAGCCAGGGTACGTGATGCGCCTGCTAAACGACATGACGCCCTTCAGCGTCTTCGATCTCGACGGCAAGACGAAAAAGGTCCTCGAAGAACAGCAGCTCATTCTTCCTGAATGGCTGGCGAAGGTCCCTGACAGGGACTTGGCATTGCATCTCGTCCATTACGCTCGTACGGGCTCGACCCGCCGCCGCTTGTTCGCGCTGTCGGAATGCGCCGCCATCCTCGCCCGCCTGCATTGTGCGGGCATCGTCTATGGCGACATCTCCAGCAACAACGCCTTCATCGGTGCGCAATCGAACGATGTCTGGCTCATCGATGCCGACAACCTGCGATTTGAATTGGCCAGCGGAGGTATCTCGGTCTACACGCCGGCTTACGGTGCACCGGAAGTGGTGCGGGGCATCGATACCGCGCGCCCACGCTCGGATTGCTGGGCATTTGCCGTCATGGCCTTCAAGACCCTTGCACTCTGCCATCCGTTCATCGGCAAGGCAGTGCTCGAGCCCGAGGAAGATGACGGTGGCTGGGACTCCGAGCCAGATGAAGACGGCCAGACTGCCGACCTGGATGAACAGGCGTACGCGGGGTATCTGCCCTTCATCGATGACGCGAAGGATGACTCCAACTCTGGGGTTGGCGGGCTGCCGCGTGCGCTGGTAGCTACGCATGGGCTTCGCCGGCTCTTCCAGGAAACATTCGGGGCCGGGCGACTACAGCCGCATCGCCGCCCCACCATGGCGCTCTGGGCGATGGAGCTGAAAAAGGCGTTCGACCGCTCGCTGCACTGCAATGCCTGCACGATGAGCTACCTGTTCGACGAACACACCAACTGCCCTTATTGCGATGCACCCCGTGCGCCGTTTGCCCGCGCCCAGACATCGCGGGGCGAGATCGTGATTCCCTCCACCACCCAGCATTTCGCCCTGCCGCACCGACTTTTCCATCCTTTTTCATTCGAGCATAACGAGACGCAGGCGTACGAAGTCGACCTTGACTTCGCCGCCAGGACGGCACGTCCTGTCCGAGGCACCCCTGCTTTCCCCGATAGCTTGACCTTCACCTTCGAGGCGGGCGTGCAATGAAGTTCCAGGACATACCAGCCGATATCCTTACCATCCGCATCCAACCGGTTGGCCACGGCTCGGTAGAGTGGCGCGACCAGGCCGTCTATTCGATCGAGAACGATCTCTCGCGCCCCAATGAGTTCGACCTGCGTCTCAAGGACGCAATGATCGCGGTGCAGACCGTCACATCTATCGATAACCGGCGGCTGAACGCCGAACTCGCCATTGGCCGCGCACTGCTCGCGCAACTGGCCAATCGTGCTGCCGACGGCAGCATGGAACTGCAGATCGCCTTTTTTTCCGGCCCGTGCCTGGAGATGGGTGAACTGGAAATCGGCGTGGACGACTATGCCGAACGAGCAATTGCAGACCTCGAGCGCCGCAGAAACGGTCCTAAGGGTGAACAACTCTACAAGCTGCTGGAGCGCCATTTCTGCTTTCGGCAAGGCGACATCGACTTCTTTTTCCTGACCGCAGGTCCGGCCATCGACGAGATGCTCAAGCCCGACCCCGTCCAGGAAGAGGAAGCAGCAGACGCTAACGACCTGGTGCCGGATCCGGAATCGCAAGCTAGCCAGGACGCAGCGCCCAGTGCCGTACAGCCCGCTCGAAGCCAGCAACCAAACCGCAGCAACTCGTTCTGCATCAGCGGGAATGGATTGCGCTTCGTAGCGACAGAGACGCCGTTACCCCAGGGCAAATCGATTTTCCTCACCACACGCTTGACCAAGGCCCGCAAGCATCCGGACCGTGCACTACGCCTGGTCAAGGGCAAGCTTCACTTCGCAGACTGGAGCCGGACCGGACATATCCGTCTCCTCGCCAAAGCGCAGATGACAGCCTTGACTCAGGACCACGTCAGTTACTTGAGGAAATGGGATGAGTTCGGCGATCTCGAAGGTGAACTGCTGCTGGACAAGGCGCGCCTGGTGGGGGTATTGCACGTCGCCGGCAGCGTCGAGAACAGGGACGGAACCGTGGCCGTATGCGTGACCCAAGCCTCCGAGGCCGCACTCAAGGCCCTGGAAAAGGGCCAGGTCGGCGAACTCCGGTGGGTAGAGGAACTCCCGGACTATCTGCTGGATCCCGCCCTGCGCTTCAAGGATTTCGCCAGCGGCATCGAGCACACGGCGGAACGGGAACCCACGCCCCCCCAGGAAGAGACACAGGTCAGAAATAGGCATTACGGGGTGAGCGAGTTCGACAAGGCATCGAACACTCTCAAGCTCAAGACTGAAAGGCTGCCGGAAAAGTCGGGCATGCTCATCCTCTCCCTGGCAGGCGAGGTTGCCCAGATCAAGCGCCGCCTGGTGGCGCGCCGGATGATTCTCGAAGGCCGGGCCGCCAATCCCCAGCTCGGCCTGCTGATCGAGGAAAAAGGCGTCATTACCCAGACCCGCAGGCCGTCACCTGTCAAGCCGCTGACGGCGTTCGTCCTGGACAAGGTCTTCAAGAACACGCCCACGCCAAAACAGCTGGATGCCATCAGCTGTGCCTTGGAAACCCCAGACATCGCCCTTATCCAGGGACCTCCCGGAACCGGCAAGACTACGGTCATCGCGGCCATTCTCGAGCGTTTGAACGAAATGGCGGACAAGCGTGGCATCGCCATCAAGGGCCAGGTGCTGCTGACAGGGTTTCAGCACGACGCGGTCGAGAACATGATCGAGCGCCTGTCGCTCAATAGCCTTCCCGTTCCGAAATTCGGCAAGCGCTCCAATGCAGCCACGGATGACGCCAGCCTATTCGAGGAGCGGCTCGATGAGTGGTGTGGGAAGCTCGCCGCCGAATTGCGTGACCGCAACCCGCAGATCGCCGAAATCGAACAGGAAACGGAGATCAGGCACCTGTACCTGCAATACCTCCAGACGCCGACACGGGTACTCGGCGCCCGCCTGGCCTCCCGGATCGCAGCGCTCGGCATTGCGGTCCTGGGCGAGGAGCGGGTACGTCAGGCCGAGAACCTGCAGAAGAAAATGGGCCTGGAAGAAAAGCTCAATGACACCAGCCACCAATGGCTCGACGTTGTGCGTCGCCTTCGCTGCCGGCCGGAAAGCTTTGCCGACGATGGCCCCGAGCGCGCCGCCGATGCGCTGGTCGATCTCGGCGAGGTGCTGGACAGCGAGGACCTTGCGTTGCTCGACGATGCCAGCCTGTGGCGTAACGAAAATGGCCTTCCGCCGTTCCTGCAGCGGTTGGCGGCACTGAAGAGGACGCTGCTCACCCGCTTCAGCGCCCCCCCGGTTTTCCGCATCGAGAAAGCCAACGACGAGATCGTCGTCCTGGCAGACGTAGCAATCGAGCAGATCAAACTCAAGGGACACTCGGGCCGGGACAGGAAGTCCGCCGCGCTGGCGGAGTTTCTCGCCCAGCTCGACAACAATCCGCGCGCCATGCTGGAGGCTGTATCCGACTACAGCTTCGCCTTCGCCGCGACGTGTCAGCAAAGTGTCAACCGCAGGATGCAATTCCAGAAAGGCATCAAGGGGGGCGACACCAACCTGAACCAGCAGCGCCTGGAATACGAGTACGTGATCGTCGACGAAGCCGCTCGCGTCTCGCCACGTGACCTGATGGTGCCGATGGCACAGGGCAGGCGCATCATCCTGGTCGGCGACCACCGCCAGCTGCCGCATATTATCGATGACGAGGTCGCACGCCGGATGGAAGACGGCGAAAACGGCCCGTCGGAAACCGACTGGCTGAAGAAATCGATGTTCCACTACCTGTTCTCGGAACGCCTGAAAACCCTGGAGGAAGGCGACAACATCACTCGCCGGGTCACGCTGGACAGGCAGTACCGCATGCATGAGCTGCTGGGCGACTTCATCAGCCGCAACTTCTACGAGCGCTTCGACCCCTCCGAGAAGTTCGGCTCAGGAAGGCCAGCAGTCAATTTTGCCCACGCCCTCCCCGATACCGGCGGAAAACCCGCCGCGTGGTTGGAGGTACCCGTGGAAAAAGGCAAGCACCGACGCAGCGGGACCAGCTGGATTCGCCCGATCGAGGCCACGGTGATCGTGCACCAACTGCTCGCATGGATGAATTGCGAGGCAGGCAAAGACCTGACTTTCGGGGTGATTTCCTTCTACAAGGCGCAGGCCGAGTACATCAGGCAGCAGCTCGGCACGCTCGGCGACAATGACAAGCGACTGCGTATCGGCACGGTTGACTCGTTCCAGGGCATGGAGTTCGACGTGGTGTTCCTATCGACGGTGAGGACCGTGCCGCAGTCGTGGAAACCCGCTACCGATGACCGCGAAAAACAGGCGCAATCACTGTTCGGTCACCTTTGCCTCTACAACCGCCTGAATGTCTCGATGAGCCGCCAGAAGAAACTGCTGGTGGTGGTCGGCGACCCGAGCCTGCTGGATGGCGATCTTGCAGCCGAGTTCATTCCCGGGCTCGTTGATTTCCATAAGCTCTGCCGCGAACAAGGAGTCGTGCTGGAATGTTGAAACTTCTGGATTACGGCACCCCTGATCCCTTCGGGGCAATTGTCGGCCGACGCCGCAATCTGTCCTGGCCCGTCGATGCCTACCGGATCACCCTGCCCAGGCCTGACGAAGACGGCCTGAGCCTCAACCCGTTCGAGCAGGTCATCCTCAGTCTGCTCTCCCTTGGGAGGATGACCTCACAGGCACTGGCCGAGGACACGTGCATTCCGCGCGACCTGGTCGAAAGCATTCTGTTGCGCCTTCGGGACAGAGGGTTGATCGACGATCTCAACAGCGTCCTCGAAGCGTCCGACAGCAACACGGCAAGCGAGGCCAACAACCCGGCATTCGTGACCGCGCTGCTGTTTCGCGAACGGGTCAGCGGGCAGGTCCTGCCCTTCATGCAACTGCTGGAGAACCAGCCGTTGTGCAAGCAGGAACAGAAGCAGGCCGCCTACAGGATCCGATCCATCAGTACCGGATCCGCACCGCTCACCCAGCGCGATGTGATCAAGGTGGCGCGAGCGATGCAGCGCAGATCCGCAGTTTTCGGGAAGGGGCAGCAATTGCCGGCACTGCACAAGATCGTGATCATGGACAAGCCGGAACAGTACTACCTGGACTGCCCTATCGCCATTCAGAGACGCGACGGCGAGTTCCGCATCGCAGACCCCTTCGGCAACGGTTTTTCACTGATACTTGAACGGGCATTCGAACAGTTGCTAGAGCAGGACGAGCGTACGGCGGACTGGCTGGGCAAGTGGAAGGCAGCGCTGCGTCAGCCACGCTCGCCATCCCCCGATCAGCGTGCAAAAGAACCCTTCGACACACCTTCCAACCAGTTGCGCTACCCCAAGCTCCTCAGCAACTTGCGGCTGCTGCCGAACGCCGCGTTCCGCTCGATCGCCCAGCTCTATGCCGCCGTGGAGTGGTCGTTGTTCCATGCCTGTGCCAGGCGCCCCTTCGAAGGTGATATTCAGCGCTTGAAATTCACCCCGCAGGCGGAGCACGCACAACTGCTTGGCCTCGCGGCCAGCAAGGTTGGGCTGCTACCACCGGGAGCCGGTTTCAGGCCTGTCCGGGAGGGCAAGCTACGGGACTTCCAGGAGGGAAAGGCAGAGCTGGAAACGCTGCTCGCCCTGAGCATCCTTCGCGCGCAGGACGATGACTCTCATCCTTTGCGACATCTGGCCGCGCGCGATCCCGCACTGATCAGCCACCTGCTCGAAATCAAGAAGGCACGTGACGAGAAGGGGCATGGGAAAGGCAGTGCCGACGCCCCGGAATCGGAGTTGCTGGCAGAACCGCTGGTGCGCGAGATCATCGAGACCATGGTGCCGGAGGTGGCCTTTTCCCGCGAGCCGACCGCCAGCAGCAACCCTGACTCCTATGCGGACGTGTTGCTGGATGCCCGTGCTGGCATCCAGGACGAGTTTGGCTTCGGCGCATTCAATCGCCTCGGGGCGAACGTGAAAGAGCGGCTCGTCCATGCGGAACGGGTCTTTCTCTCTTGGCAGGAGGGAGACGATGCCCTGGCGTTCGCCCGCGATCTCTATGCGGCTGTGCAGTCCGTCCTCGAGCTGTCGCTGAACCATTGGCTGCCACCGGACATGGCAGATGCGCTGCTGATCGAGGTAGCGCAAGACAAGGCCATCGCGGCCGGCCTGTGCCATCGACTGCCGTCAAGCCTGCACACCGTGAGGGCTTCGGTTGTACGCCAGACGCTGCAAGGCAGCGGCCAGTCGCTCGGGGCCTGCATGATCGCCTTCCTGCTGATGGCCGACGAGCAGACCCTAAAGTCGATCGCGGCGACCCAACCGACCTTTGTCGACGATGTAGCCGCGCTCATCGCCAGACGCGGGCACGGTAATGAACCACTGCCACTGGCAAGCACGGATGTCGCGAAGCTGCGCGAGGCATCGTACAAAATCATCAAAACACTGATCGAGGTATAGGAAATGGAGCACTCCGACAAGAGGGAAGACGTCGCGAAGCAGGATGCCGCCGCGCACTTGCTGCGTGACGCCGAAATCGCGCTCCGCGAAGCAGCTATTGCCAAGGGCCAGCAAACCCTGGAGGAAAAAGAGCAGCGGCTGACTTCCCAGCAAGAGGCCCTCGCCAGAAAAGCCGCCGAACTCAGCAAGCGGGTAGAACAGCTCAAGGTCGTCGAACAGCAACGCGCAGCGAGCCATGACGAAGAGCGCGTAGCCTTGAATACGGAATTGCGCCAGAAGCGCGCCGAGGGCGAGCGCCAGATGTCGGAAATCCGCGAGCAGCAGCTATCGGCGCTGGAAGAGGAACTTGCCAATCTCCGGGGCAAACGCCTGTCGGAAGTGTCGGCCGCCGGCGACGCCGAGCGCGAGCGCATCCGCGAAGAGCTCAGCAGGCAGCGTGAGGCCTGGACCAGGCAACAGGACGAGGCCCGCGCGCGACTGGATGCAGAAGTGTCCGAACTGGCAAGGCAGAAGGGTGCATTGACCGCCCTGCAAGGCGAAGTGCATGGGCGAGCGATGGAGCTGGAAGCCGCCGAGCGCAACCTGGAACGCAAGGAGCAGCGGCTCGAGGAGCACGCCAGGCGGCGTAGTGAAAAATTCGCGGACGAACTCGAGAGCAACCTGGAGGAAGAGCGCCGGTCGCTGGAAATGCAAAAGCAGTCCTGCATCGAGGACAACCGGCGCCTACGTGAAACCGTTGCCAAACAGGCCGACCTGCTGGGCCTGTTCGAGCTCCTGAAACGCCAGCTCGGGGACACGGACCCGTCCGAGATCCTGCGAAACCTGAACAGCCAGACCGATGAACTGAAGCGCCTGCGCGAAGAGCTCGCCAACCGGCCCACCGAGGAGATGCGCGACAGAGCCCGCGCGCTTGAAAGCGAAACCAAGGCCCACAAGGCCCGGGCGGATGAGCTTGAGCGACAGATCGCGATCAGGGAAGCGGAGTATGAACAGGTCGGTCAGCTACGCCGGAAGAACTCCGAGCTCACTGCGGAAAACCAGTCATTGATGCAAAAGGCTTCGATCTTCGAAGGCGCGGCAAACGAAGCGCAAGTCGAGCTCGACCGGCTGCGGGCCGCTTATGAACGCCCTGCCGAGGTCGAGGCGCGGCACAAGGAAATCGAACGGCCACATTTTGCCGTGGACCGAGCCAGGCTGCCGGTGAAGGCGCAGATCGACGAGCTGACCTGGCTCAGAGGTATCGGCAATGCGTGCAGCCACTACGGCCTGAGTTTCAACCCACGGATCCTCAACGCCTTCCACACGGCCCTGAAGACCGCAGAGTGGTCGCCCCTGACCGTGCTCTCGGGCGTCTCCGGTACCGGCAAGTCCGAACTGCCGCGCCTGTACGCCCACTTCGGCGGCATTTTCTTCGAGCCGCTGTCGGTGCAGCCAAACTGGGACTCGCAGGAGTCCATGCTCGGCTTCTTCAACTCAATCGACAACAAATTCGACGCCCAACCGGTGCTGAACTTCCTCGCACAGAGCCAGAAGCCCTGGAGCGAGGACTACCCCGGCCTGTCCGAGGCCATGTGCCTGGTCCTGCTCGACGAGATGAACCTTGCCCATCCGGAGCTGTACTTTGCCGAATTCCTGAGCAAGCTCGAACTGCGCCGTGGCAGGAAAGGCAGCGACGTGCCCTGGCTGCCGGTGAAGGTCGGCGCAGGCATGCCAGCCTACAAACTACCGCTGGGCCGGAATGTGTTGTGGACTGGAACGATGAACCAGGATGAAACCACCAAGTCTCTTTCCGACAAGGTGCTGGACCGCTCCATCATCGTCAATTTCCCGCGGCCGACCGAATTGAAACGCCGCCTGAAATTGCTGCCGCTCGATGAGCGCAATCGCGGCCCGGCGCTGCACAAATCCGTCTGGCAAAGCTGGCTGGCAGAGGGCAGCAGCTTCTCGGAAGACGAAGTCAAGCCGTACATGGCCTTCATAGAGGCGTTGAATGGAGCACTCTGCGTGGCTGGCCGGGCACTTGGCCATCGGGTATGGCAATCCATCGAGTACTACATGGCCAACTACCCGGAGGTCCGGGCGGCGAAGAATGACAACTCCCCATCCCGACTTGCCGAGGCGATGCATACTGCGTTCGAAGACCAGCTGGTACAGAAGGTCATGCCCAAGCTCCGCGGCATCGACACCCGCGGCAAGAGCAAGACCGACTGCCTCGACAAGATCCGCCACCAGTTGGACAGGGGCATCGCTGGCCGTCCTTTCCACCTCACCGAGGACTTCGATATTGCCTGCGAACTGGGCTACGGCCAGTTCATCTGGCAATCGGCGAACTATCTCAACGCGCCTGGTTCGTCAACAGCGCCGACACAGGTCGACCACCCTGCCCCCACAGCCTCGAACACCCAGGAAGAACCGCCGTCACTGTTCAACATCGGCCTGACTGATCCTGACGAGCGCCGTAGGGCTTGGAACCTGAGGTCCCCGGAGAAACGAGACGAACTGCGCAAGACGTTGGAGGAGAACGCCAGGAAAGGGGGAATCACCGGCCATGACCAGTGAGCACCTGTCGAGCCTTGACTCCGTGCCCCGCAACAAGGCGCACGACAGCACCGCCATCAGCGAGGTGCTCGAGCAGTCGGACTGGTTCTGCCATGCCGTCGACTTCGACCCCAGGAGCGGGCAGGCACTGCCGCAATCGCTGTCGGTGTTTCTGGCCAGGATCGAAGGGTACTCACCGCCCGAGACCGGGTCCCCGTACCGCGACCGCCTATGGCGCATCACCGAACATTGCAGCGCGGCGGTGGATCGGCTTGTCCACTGCCTCAACGAGGCTCCTCGCCGGGAACACGCTTTACTGCCCGCCCATGCGGTACGCGAACTCGATGCCAACAGTTTCATCAAGCTGAGCAATCGCCCGGGACGCACACTGAGGGAAAAGCTGGCAGGCAACCCCTATCTGCAAGGCGTTCGGCGCTCCCAGTCCGTCGACCTGCCGGAGAACCGCCTGTTCAAGGCATGCATGGTGCGTCTGGCGCAATACCTGGAGCTGTGCGTCGAGCGCCATGAACACCAGAACGACCTGTTGTTGACGATTCTGTCCTGGCTGCGCTCCGGCGAAGCGCGGGACATTGGCCGCTGGGAGAACCTGCCGCCCAACAACACGCTTTTGTCACATCGCGATTACCGACAGGTATGGGACGCCTGGCGTTGGCTGCAGTCCCTGGAGGATGACACTGCTCGCGACCTGTCCGAGGTCCACGCACGTCGCCAGACCCGGCATCGCTGGATCACCTACAGCCGTATATGGAGCGAGGGCCGCCACTACCTGGCGGACATGCCGGTTTTCTTCGACTTCGATACCTTCGAGATCCGTCCCTGGTTCAACAGCGTCGCGATGCAGTCGGTACAGGAAAAGATCAAGCGCGGCGCCAGGATCGAAATCCATACACCGGTGTGCGTCGATCTGGCGACCTCACTCCCACGCTATGCTGCGGGCAAAATGGCCAGGCACCTACCTGGTTCTTTTGCATGGCAACTATGGCAAGGCGAGGATGCCGAGGTAGCACTCGACCTGTTTACCTCCGACGCGATCTATCGGCACCCGCAGGTGACGACCCTATTCCCGACGGACCTGTTCTTCTCCCAAGCCGCGCACGAGCACTTGGAGCGCGCCGCACACGCCTTCACCGGCAGGCTGCAGGAAATGTTCAGGCACGACACGCTGATCTGGCTCGTGCCCGATGTCCTCAATGATTTCGAACTCGACGTCACCCGACGCAATCTCAATGCTCGCTTCCAGGGCGCAGTGCCCCTGCCGCGCAGTATTGCCGCCGCGATTCAACACGTGGACTACTCGAAAGTGAGCGCTGGCTATCCGATAGTCGTGATCGACAATGTCGGCGGCAAAACCTGCGTCACGAAACTGGTCGCCAGGCTCGAGCCGGCCCTCAAGGACAAACTCCCGGAAACGAGAGGTTTCTACTGGGAGCGGCATCCTTCGGTGATCATTTCGGACACCCCAGCGGATGAGTCGGAACCCGGCTGCGCCATTACGTCTATCGATGGCCAGAACCAATGGCAACCGCCAGCTATCGCCGCCAGGCCTCCCGTCCTCGACAACTCGGTGCTGAAACAGGACCCGCGCATCGGCGGCTTCGCCTTCGCCATCACCGTGACGCAAAGCCCGGTATCCGGAGGCCTTCATTTTCATACGCTGCAACAACGTGCGGGAGATATCCCCCTGTGGCGCGACGAGATACCTGAACTGACGATCAAGGTGTTCAAGGACGGACGTCCTCAGCGCTTCCAACTGGTGTCCCGTGGCACGACGGTCACGCCGATCCGTGGCAGGCCAGTCAGCATAGAGGTAAAGGAAGATTTCACCCTCCCGGCGGACAGGCCGTTCTACCAGTTCCCCCTCTTCCTGGGCGACAGCCGCGAAGACTTGGGCTACTCGGCCCGCCTGGACTCCTGCGCGTTTCCACTCAAGGAAAGTGTCGACTGTGCGCTCCACCTGACGTTCGAATACGGTGCGGACGCCCCCTATCAGCTGACCTTCATGCCGCGCAATGGCGCGTTTGCACAGGTGCAGGCTACCTGGCGGCGTACCAGGGACCTGGTCGTCAGCGATGCCCCCGCTCCGGAGTACCCCGCTCCGATGGCCTGGGCCGATCTGCGTCATTTGCCAAAACCCGGCAGCAGTGAAACCACTGACTTGCTCAACTGGATAACCCGCGCGATCGCACGACTGGACCAGGATATCTACATCCGTCCCAAGGCCAGGGCCAAGGCCGTGATCAACAAGGAGTGGCGCCCTGACAAGAACGGAGGCTATTTCACGTTCGCTACCACCAGCGCCACTCAGGAACGAGTGTTCGTCCATCAGAAAAATATCTTGGACGGACATCTGTACACGGACTTCGGCGTTGGCGACACCATTTCATACGAACGCCATGAGCAGGGCGGCAAATGCTCTGGCCGTCGGGTTGCCGGCGAGTATCACGAGGAGGTGGAACGACTCAAGCGGTTCGACGAAACAACCAGCAAGAATCTCGTTATGCAGATCCGCAAATCTGTCTATTACCCCATCATCCAGATATGGCGCGATGGTCGCTCCATCGACGATATCGACTGCCCCGGTGTTTTTGCCAAAGCAGCCCGCAGCAATATCGACTACCTCGTTTCTCTGCTGCAGGAAAACGATTTTCCAACGTCGGTGAAAAGTGTAATTCTCGTGCTGATGTGTTGCATGCACAAGAACGTCCCAAGTGGCTTCATCCAGCATCTGTCCGGGCAGCTCGAGAACGGCAGCATTCGCAACCCACAAGCCATTGGCTTCGCCCTGGGACGCCTGGATCAACCCTGGCAGCGGGCGCTTTTCTCGGGCCTCATGCGCAACATCACGGAAAGCGTTCTGCGCACCTTCGCTTGTGCGATCTGGCGAGACCGGCACTTTGTTGAACAATTCGAAGCGACCCAAATGACAATGGTGCTGAAGTCTCTCAACCTGGCGTTGGGGCAGATCAATCCATGCCCGGGAATAAAAGGTGCCGATGACAACAGAGCTGCTGTCAACTGGATGCGCACAACCACCGAGTTACTTGAACTCCTGCTGGGTGTGCTTCGAACGCGAGATGCAGCGGATATGCAACTGAGGATGTTGCTCCAGCCTCATCAGCAGATCACCAAGGCCTTGGCCCGCAGCGTCGAGCGGGTGAGCGAACTCGTTGCACAATCGACTGTCGCTTTGTCTTGCCGGGTACAGATCAATATCGAAAAACCCGAAGGTGATCATACCCCGGACCTGCTTTTTGCCCTGCGCCTTTATCTGACCGGCGACGATGGCGCGAACGCGATCCACATCACCAGAATTTCCGACAGTCAGGACGCATGATCAGCGCAAACCCAGGCGAAGGTGCCTGGGTTTGGTGAGGTTGTGGTCGACGATGGGCGTTGGAAGGCTTCGTACGCGGGAGTAACGGGAAGGCCGCGCTTGCTGGGCATGCTGTGTCCGTATGCCCAGCTCAGCAACTTCCTTCCCAACCTCACTCACTCGGACTATAGGCCTCCAATGGAACCGACCCCGTGCCAAAACACGCAGGGAACGGGTCCGCCGAATTCATCCCCTTCACTGGCGTTCGCAGGTATCGCTTCCAGTCATCGGCAACATGGCGCAAGTCGATTTCATCATCGAACGACGTATGTCGGCAGGCATCCATGCGCGCCTCGACCGCGTATTTGAGAAGCACGAATGAAGCCAGTTGTTCCTGGTCGAACGACTGCGCGAGATAGGGATAGTGGATCGCCAGCTCAGCCTCGCCCTTCTCCTGCAATTGCCGGTTCACCCGGCCGAACAACCTGTCCACACGCCCGACACGCTGCTCGTTGTCACCGGGTGTCCAGGCAATTCCGTAGTGGTGCACCTTGCTGCATTGAAGATGCAGGTTCACACCCTCCTGAAAGACCGAAGTCGCTACCAGCACGTTGGGGTAGAACGGGCTGTTAAAACCGAGAATCAAGCGCCGGCGATCGCCGGAATGACTACTGGCGTACCAGGCAGGGCTTTGCAGGCTGGTAAGAATGCGCCAGTCCTTTTTCCAGTCGGCCAGTCCGTGGGCCGTGATCTTTCCACAGATCTGCTCGAAGCAATCCAAGGCCGCAATGAAGTACTGCCGAATCAACGAGTCGTGAAGGCGCGGGCTCAGCCAATCGATGAAATCCAGATAACGACGTTGAACATCGCCCCCCGTATGCTGGCGACGAAACTCCGTGAACCAACTGTAGAGCTCAATGATGACCGGGCTGGCAAACAGAAAACCCGCTTTTACATAATTGGCGAAATTTTCTGCAATCGCTCGGCCGTGTGGCCCAAGCGCCAACCACGCCTCCAGCCGCCGGCGTGTGGCATCAGGCAACCCTTCATACATCAGGCCCCACAAGGTCGGCATCATTTCTTCGTATTGTTCACCCGCTGGCGACGCGTGTTCCCCGTGCAGCACAAGACGCGCTCGCAGCGCCGCACCGCCATAGTCGTCCCGATTACGCTCGCCCACGCGCTTGCGGTCATACCCGGTGTATCCGCCCTTGCGGTAGTCACTTGCCGGCTCCAGCAACAACGAAAACAGACTGTCCGGCTTGCGCAAGCGCAAGCTGAAGTTCGAGCAATCCGTACTGCGGTCCTTTCCCTGTTTCTTGACCACGAACAGGTCAGCAATGTGCGAGGCCAGTTTTTCATCACCCTCCAGGCCATCAATGGCTTGCGCCTGGTCGTCATCGTGAAGAAGATCCTCGTCGTCCGATTCTTCGGCCGTCTGCTGGCAGACATACCGGCTGAAAAACGCCCGCGACCAGTTCTTCTTCTGCCACCCCTTCAACAGCCTTTCCGAGTCTTCCGGACGCCAGGCCTGGACGATACGCCGCGCCAGCTTCAGGTCACTGTCCGCGTTCATGCGCTGGGTAATCTCCCGCACCGAAGCGATCCGCCGCACAAATACCAGGTGCTTGTGCTCGTGCAATGGTAATCGCGTGTCGAAGACATCCTCGGGCTGACATTCATGCATCAGCGTATCGTACTTGGGATGATCAGGGTGGCTCTGGAAGTACTCACGGTGCAGCTGGGTAAGCTGAGTCAGGATCCCGGTATCCGGAGCACCGGAAAATGCCTGAGCGGAGTGTTCCTGTTCCAGCGGTGCGGTCGCGCTGGCCGCGCTACCTGGCTGGGTACCAACGGACTCGAAGCCTTCGAGATAGCCGTACAGGAACCTGCGGCCGCCACTCTTATGGCCTTGTTGCTGCACCAGCTTCTTCTGGTACAGCGCGAAAAACATCTCGGCCTCGGGGTTGTTATGGAAACTGGCTGGCAGCGTTTTTTCATGACGGTAGTTATATTTGTTACGGTAACCCTCAGCCCCCTGCATCAGGCGCAAACGACGCAATGCGTACTGGGTCAGCAGCTTATCCGGAGCGGGTTGCGACCCGTCAGCCGGTGGGTCGATGAAGTAGCCGAGAATGGAGGCTATGTCCCGAAGCGAGGAATGGCTGGGCGTCGCGGTAAGCAACAAAACTTTCTGTGCGAGCCGCCCCCCCACTTCCCCGAAGAACTTTCGTGCGGCCTTGGCACGTTGAGAACCGCCATCGGCATTACGGAAATAATGAGCCTCATCCACAACGACCAGGTCGAAACCCTTGTTTCCCAGCGATGACTTGAGCTCACGGTGAATCCTGGCAGCCTCAACCTGGGCTTTGCCGGCCACATCACCCGATTGCTTGTCCTGCCACTCAACCAGGTTGCTGAGGGAATGGATAGTGGTGAAGTAAAACTGCCCGCTGCCCTCCTTCACCGCATCACTCAGTTCACGAAGCCGCTTGTAAATCTGCGCCTCGTGCAACGGCTTTTTCTCAGGCCCATTGCAGGTCAGGTGCGAACCGCCTTTATAGTGATCGCGCAGGAACGCGGCATACTCACGCGCCCACTGGTGGCAGATGTCTTCCCTGGGAGCCATGACCAGCACCTTGGCATTGGGCTTCAGCTTCCACAGCAACGCGATGATGCCCAATGCCTGGAACGTCTTGCCCATGCCGACCTCATCGGCCAGCAATGCCACATTGTGCATGGACAACTTGTTCCACAAACCGGCAACACCTTCGATTTGCCGGGCGGGCATGGAGATGTCCTGGCCCGAGTACTGCCACGCGTCATTGCCTGCGTCGAAGTTGATCCAGTTCGCGACCTGTTCCGGCTTCAAACCACCCCAGTCGATTTCACGCATAGCCACACTCCTTCTGCACGCGGCGAACATAGGCCAGCTTTCTTTGCAGCTCCTTTGGCAAGCGCGGCGTCTGCACCTTCAGTGTCGACCACAGTTCGTCCCCAGGCTTACGGTGCCCGGCCTTGCGGTACAGCCCGGCGGCCAGTTGGTGAAGCGAATTGACCTCCTGGGCCAGGAACCAGTTGAACACGCTGGGCTGGCTGCCGCTAATCTGCTGGCGTGCCTTGGCCGCCAGTTCCTGAAGGCAGCCCGGATGAACGAATGCCCATTGTTCGATATCGGAAGCTGCGCGCAAACGCTCGCGATACTGCTCGATTGCCTGGAACAACCGGAAGTAAGACAACGCGTCCTGTTCGATGACAGGTGAAGGCGCCGTTGGGTCCTCATCCGGCCCGGCACCATTGCGCAGGCAGGCACGCAACACGGTGTTGTTATCGCTGTTCGGATCGACCCCGGCCACCAGGCTGTCGAGCAGGTCCTTCAGCGATTCGAAACCTTGTACACGCCGGAACGACTGGTCGCTCTCGACAATGATGCCCCTAAACACCGCTGGGCCCTTCTTGCGCAGAAGAATGGCGTAGCTATGGTCGGCGAGCATGGCCTCGTTATCCGGCGTCACCTGCTCGATCGGTATCAGCAACCACTTGCCCTGCTGGCGCCGTGTGCGCCACTGCAGGGGTATCGGTTCGCTTACACCCGGCAACTTCAGCCAATAAAGATTGCCGGGTTTGTCTACCCACCAATTGCCTGATACCGAAAAACAGGCACGCTTCCAGTCGTAGTGCACCTGCAGGTCGAAGGGCAGCTCTTGCGGCACATCCAGGCGATCCTCCGCCAACAACTGGTCGCTGGCAAAATCGGCCTCGGTGACGCCAATGCGCGCTCCCAGCATGTCTGCGTTGCGTTTGACGTTCAGCACGATACCGGCTTCGATATTGCGCTGATCAAAACTGCTGGTCCCGGCATGGGTGAAGTTCCACGAGCCGATCGCCAGGCGCCCCCCCTGATGGGTGTGAAAGAGCCAGGCCTTGGCATGGGTGATTTCGGTGAGCGGATCAGGCGCAGACGGGTTTTTGTGGAACGCGAGCGCGTCCGTCTTGATGCAGGCCGCCAACGCTTCGCTCCAGGGCGTCCGGAGGTACCGGCCCTCCAAGCGGTCTGCGACCAGAGCCACCTTCAAATCAGGATTACCTGTTTGCGCCCGGAGTCGCTCCAGCAAGTCGGGCATGTCGGCCGCCAGGTAGGGGGACCAGACCTGCAGCGAGGTGATGCGGTCCTGCACCATGAGATGCTCAAGGAAGGTGCGTTTGTCGAAACTGTGCACGAATTGCCAATCACGCCCCTCGGCCAGACGAGGCTGGGTGCGCCAGCGGAGCTCAAGCTCCAGAGGCTCGGCCAAGGCATCGAAGAACTTCTGAATCTGCCTGTATTGCTCGTTATTGCAGACGCGCTGGAAGGTGAACACCTCCTGATTGCGCCCCCAGCCGCCGACGCTCAGGTTCGCGCTGCCCGCACCCAACACCATGTCCCCTTTCTTACTCTCCAGAAAGATGAGCTTGGGATGAAACAACGTGTGCTCGGTAAAACCAGGGTAAGTGTTCAGGGCGCGAGCAGACACACAGTGAACGTTGATGGCCGTGCGCTTGTACTGGTCGGCCCCCATCATTCGCTTGTCGCAGAACACCCGGAAGTCGATGTCTTTCTCAACCAGGTGTGTCTGGAAACCTTCGAAGTCCAGGCGGTTGCGCGGCGGGTCCATATTCAGCACTGCCGGCAGCAGATGGGATTCGACAAAACCCAGATTGAGGTTGAAGGTGGTCAGCCAGACCCGTTTGAGCTCGCCCATTTCCTTCAGTTGCTGCTTGAAGGCCTCGATCAGTTTCATGCGGCCACCCCGTGCAAGCCCGCAAGCAAGTGCCGGAACTGGGGAATGTAGTACTGGTGCACCCAGCCACCCAACGGTCGCTCGGCAGGGGTCGGCTCACTGCGGGGCCGCACATGAATCTTTAGCTGGTTACCATCTGCCCGGGTCACCCACGGCGACTGGCCACGACTTTCCATGATGAGCGCGTGATAGCTCAACAATGCGTCCATCTGTGCGTCGGCACCGCCCTGCCCTGCCACGTTCAACAAACTTTGCAGACGTGCTTGCCCGGTAGTGGAAAGCACCGTCGTCATGGACGTGTCTGCATTGATGGCTGCCGCACAGGTGGCCAGGGTCGAGGTATTACGCCCCAAGGCTTTCCAGCGCTGCCAGACCCTTCTGACGGGCTGGGACTTCTCGGCCAGCATCAGGTGGAACAACAGGTCCACCTCGCTGAGCAGCGGTTCCAGCAAGCGTACATGCGCGAGCTTTCGCTGTGCGTCTTTCGCCAGCGGCTGCTTCATCGCCTCCTCGAAGACATTCGCAGCAGACCCGTCGCCGTGCTTGGGCGAACTCAACACGTTAT
Source organism: Pseudomonas sichuanensis (assembly GCF_024749065.1). Lineage (NCBI taxonomy): Bacteria > Pseudomonadati > Pseudomonadota > Gammaproteobacteria > Pseudomonadales > Pseudomonadaceae > Pseudomonas > Pseudomonas sichuanensis. The sequence continues at coordinate 3,457,521 of NZ_CP087185.1, forward strand.
ACAAGGCTCCCGGGGCACCCCGATCCAGGCCTGTGATGGACAACCAGAAATCGCATGTTCTGGCACCTACCGCCGCCGATGACGCAAAGGCCTCGACCATAGCCTTGGGAAGCGTTGCTGGTATGTCCTGGAAGGCAGTCTTAGGCTGGCTGCGACTGCTTGCCAGCAGGTCTTTCAAGTGAGGACGCAGGAGGTTGTAGAGACGAAAAAGCGTTGGGGTTTTGCTGATCAACGCATCTACGTCTTTCCACAGCAGCGTGGCTGTGGGCAGGTTGTAGCGATAGTGACGGTCGAAGAAGCCCATTTCCACCAACGGCGTCTTGTAGCGGCCGCTCACGCCCAGCAGGGTTTGCCGAACCAGCACCTGCGCTTCGGGGACATGGCTGAAGGTGAGCGAAGGGTTCCCTGTACTGTCGAACCAGACTCTTCGCGCCTTGCTGATCCCCAGCACGCCAGTGGTTTCGAGGCCCGCGGTATTTTCATGGGCGATGACGCTGTAGACGTTGAGGTTTTCCAAGTACACCAAACAGGCATGCTTGAACTTGAGGTCGTGTTTGCCGTTGTAGATCTTCCTCAACCCGATGCCTAGCGCAATCGAGTCGTCCTCGACCAGGCTCTTGATCAAGAAGTGATTGAACAGGTTCAGGGTGAAATTGCGGATATCGTTGGAAATGGAACTGATCCGGTTCTGGAAAATCTGCTGGCCAAACCCAGACCAGATCACCTGCAACCCCAAGGGGTCGATATTCAGTTCATTACCGAGGCTTTCGTCGTACTCGGTCAGAAAAGCATCTAGCAACACACCCGGATACCTCTAAAACGGACAATCCCTTTGTATCCGCCCTTGAAGCTGGCTGGATCCAACCCGGCCCGAAAAATTGCATTTTGCCACTATCACTGTCAAGGCCGGTGCCGTCGTCGAGCAGGGTATTTTTCAAGCCAGGATGCCCTGCTCCGGGGTAGTGAAAAAAAATGATCCGCGCTTCATCTTCTGGATCCGCAGGGCTAATCCACCTCCCCTCATATTTGATGTGCTCGGGCCGTTATCACACAGTCAGGGTGGATATAGCTGCCGCTCGAGGCAAGCGCCCCCTAAAGGCGCGGCCTCGCCCTGCTTCTGGCCCTCTCGCCATGTAGCTACTCTGAAGTCCAGGGTGCACCACCACGACAGCTGTCAGGAATCGCCATTCTCGATCGCGCATCCTGCTGGGGGTATCGAAGGGTATTTCTGGGGGTACATTTCTGCTTCTGCAAACCACAAATACTGCCCCAGAGCCCTGTCCAAATGTTTTTCGGCAGCGACGAGAACATGTAAAGACAACATGGGCGTATTCGAGTAGAGCAGGTTGACGCCACTCAATGGCGATCCATCACGTGCAAGCCTGCTCGAACGAACCATGTCACCTCGGCGCTCCCGCATGCGGTGGAAGCCCGCAACGCCGGCGAAGTTCCGCTTTTCTCGCACCCATGCCCTGCTGTTGTTCACCCGCTAAATGTTTGTCCTGCGGCCCTTCAGGCACCTGGTCCGAAAAGCCGCGAATATTTGCAGTGCGATGAGTGCCTGCCCAGTCACAACTGCACACAGACCTTCCTGTGTTCGACCAGAGGTAAGCCATCATGGCTAACAATCAAGACAAGGGCGGCGATCAAACCCGTAGCACCGACACCAACGCAGGTCAGCAAGGGGGACAGGGCTCGGCTGGCGACATGACCGACCGGCAGAAAGGCGGCCAGCGGCCTGAAGACAAGACCAACAAGGATTGGACGCAGTCCCAGGATACCGGGCGACAAGGCGGGCAATCGGTTGAGCAGCCTGACGAAAGGGAAAACCTTTCCGACACTGGAAAAGCCGGTGGCCAGCAGCGCGACCAAGGCCCGGGCATAGACAAGGAGCGCTGATTCCGAAGCGGTCCAACCAGGGCGACAAACGTTCGCCCTGGGGATCGCATTGAACAGCCCCTGTACCGGTGGATTGGAAGGCAGCTAAAGCCCTTTACGAGGTGTCAGAACATGATCGACCCCAATCATCCAGATCCTTATGTCGATGAGGTGCCGCTCGATCCCGGCGAACAACTAACCACGCCTGCCCCAGAACAAGAGGCACCCGACTGGCCGGAGGGCCAGGTGCCACCAGAGGAACAATCCGACGGATGACAAAACCCACCCCAGCGCCACTCGTCAATCCTGCTGAACCCTCTCGCTCCCCTGCCAGTCGCTACTGATGAGTACTTGAACACAGGGGGCTATGGTGAGCGAGATCCGTATTGGTATTGCCGGTTGGCGCTGTGGCTCTTGGCGCAAGGACTTCGACCCCGAGGGGCTACGCCAGGACGACGAGTTGGTGACCGAGCCAGGGGTCGAGCCGCAGGTGCCGCTATGAACGGAACCCTGCCCGCCCCCCGCTGCATCATCGACAAGGAGACCGCCGTACATCACCTGACGGTACTGACCCTCAATGTGCACAAGGGCTTCACCCTGTTCAACCGCCGTTTCATCCTGCCGGAGCTGCGCGAGGCGGTCCGCACTACTGGGGCCGATCTGGTCTTCCTGCAAGAGGTGCACGGCAGCCACCAACAGCATGCCGAGCGCCATCCGACCTGGCCGACTGCACCTCAGTACGAGTTCCTCGCCGACAGCATGTGGCCGCAGTTCGCCTACGGTCGCAATGCGGTCTACCCCCATGGCGACCATGGCAACGCGTTGCTGTCCAAGTTTCCGATCCGCGCCCACGACAACCTCGACGTCACGATCCGTGGCAACGAGGAGCGTGGCCTGCTGCACTGCCGGCTCGAAGTACCCGGCCATGAGCAGGTGCACGCAATCTGCGTGCACCTAGGCCTGCGTGAAGGCCATCGCCAGCAGCAGGTCGATCTGCTGCTGGCGTTGCTTGACAGCCTGCCGCCGGACGAGCCGGTCATCGTCGCCGGCGATTTCAACGACTGGCGTCTGAAAGCGGATGCGCGGCTTTCGGGCCACCTGCTCGAGGCCTTCGGCAAGCCGGCACGCAGCTTTCCCGCCCGCCTGCCGCTGCTGCGCCTGGACCGCATCTACCTGCGTAATGCACACGCTTGCCAGGCACGCGTGTTGTCCAGATACCCCTGGTCACACCTCTCCGACCATGCCCCACTCGTGGCGCAGGTGACGCTATGAAGCAGCCCTGGTGCGACGGCAACCACATCGAGTTGCTGATAAACGGCGAGCAGTACTACCCGCGCGTGTTCGAGGCCATGGCCCAGGCATGCGAGGAGATCCTTCTGGAAACCTTCATCATCTACGACGACAAGGTCGGCCAACCCTTGCGCCAAGCCCTGATCGACGCCGCGCGGCGCGGGGTACGGGTCGAGGTGGTGGCGGACGGCTACGGCACCGCCGACCTGCCCGAGAATTTCATCTCCTCGATGACCGAGGCCGGGGTGCGTTTCCATTCATTCGATCCACAACCACGGCTGGCCGGCATGCGCACCAACCTGTTCCGCCGTTTGCACCGCAAGATCCTGGTGATCGACGGAAAACGCGCCTTCATCGGCGGCATCAACTACAGCGCCGACCACCTTGGCGACTTCGGCCCGCAGGCCAAGCAGGACTATGCCGTGGAGGTCGTCGGCCCGGTGGTGGCCCAAGTGCACGCCTCCACCTGCCGGATGCTCGCGCCGGTGCTGGAAAACGCCAACCAGGTCGAACCGAGCAGCGCCGCCGGCTCGGCCAGTGCGCTGCTGGTGGAGCGCGACAACCTTCGCCATCGTAACGATATCGAGGTCTGTTACCTGCAAGCGTTTCGCGAGGCCAGGCAACGCATCGTCGTCGCCAACGCCTATTTCTTCCCCGGCTACCGCCTGCTGCGCGAACTGCGCAACGCCGCCCGGCGCGGGGTCGAGGTGACGCTGATCCTCCAGGGGCAACCGGACATGCGCTGGGTGCGCACGCTCTCGCGGCTGCTCTACAACTACCTGTTGCGCGACGACGTGCGCATCCACGAGTACTGCCAGCGCCCGCTGCACGGTAAGGTGGCGTTGGTGGACAACCATTGGTCCACCGTAGGCTCAAGCAACCTCGATCCCCTGAGCCTGTCGTTCAATCTCGAGGCCAACCTGCTGATTCGCGACCGTACGTTCAACGATGTGCTCTATCGGCACTTGAGCGAACTGACCCGCGAGCACTGCAAGGTCGTGACGCTGGAGCGCATGGTACGTGGCTACTGGTGGCGCGCACCCTTGATCTTCCTGGGTTTCCACATCACCCGCTACTTCCCGCGTATCGCCGGCTGGTTCCCGGCGCACCGGCAGCGCCTGCAGTCGCTGCAAGCTGACAGCGAGGCCTCGGCCGACTACCACGGGGGCAAGACCTGATGGCCACGCCACGCTGGAAGACCTGGGGCAAACGCCTGCTGACCGTGCTGTTTCTGGTGTTGATCCCGATACTGCTGTTCACCCTGGCACGTAACCTGGACTGGAACGAAGTCCGCCACTCGCTGCTGGCCTACCGCCTCTCGACCCTGGCCATGGGGTTGCTGCTGGCACTGTGCAGCTACCTGGTATTCGCCAGCTACGACCTGCTCGCCCGCGCCTACACAGGCCATCAACTACCAGCGCGCCAGGTGTTACCGGTGGCGTTCGTGTGCTACGCATTCAACCTCAACTTCACTACTTGGGTCGGCGGCGTGGCCCTGCGTTATCGCCTGTACAGCAGGCTGGGTCTGGATACCCCGACCATCACCCGCATCCTGACCCTGGGTCTGTTGACCAACTGGATGGGCTATCTGCTGCTGGCCGGCACGGTGTTCGCCCTCGGTATGGTCAAGCTGCCGGAAAGCTGGGCGGTGGGCGCCGGCGGCCTGCGCCTGATCGGCGTGCTGATGGTAGCGATCGCATTGGCCTACCTGTTCGCCTGCGCCTTCGCCAGGCGGCGCACATGGGACATGCGCGGGCACGAAGTCACCCTGCCGAGCCTGCGTCTGGCGTTGTGCCAGGTGGCCCTGGGCGCAAGCAACTGGGCGCTGATGGCGGCCTTGATCCACCTGCTGCTGCCGCCGGAGCTGTTCTATCCCTCGGTGCTGGGTGTGTTGCTGATCAGTTGCGTGGCGGGCGTGGTCGCCCATATTCCCGCAGGGCTCGGCGTGCTCGAGGCCGTGTTCCTCGCACTGCTCCACGGCCAACTCGGCCAGGGCACGCTGGTTGCCGCGCTGCTGGGCTATCGAACGTTGTACTACCTGATCCCACTGTTGTTGGCGGTGGTGACGTACCTGGTCCTCGAGAAGCGCGCCAAGGCCTTGCGCCGACAGGCCGGGCCGGCCCTAGACAAGCGCTGATGGGCCCAAGGATGCGCGGATCATCACCTACTACTACAACACCCCAAGCCTGAGCCAGGCGCGTAGCGATTGCGAGCGTCCACACGAGGCAAGCCCAGCGCTGTGCCCTTGCCCTTGCCCTTGCCGTTGCCCTTGCCGTTGCCCTTGCCGTTGCCGTTGCCGTTGCCGTTGCCGTTGCCGTTGCCGTTGCCGTTGCCGTTGCCGTTGCCGTTGCCGTTGCCGATCAAGAGTTTAGCGCCATAGCCGCTAGCGACAGCTAAAGCCAGCCCAGGCGCCGCCCCTAACTTCGCGACTTCAGGAGGCTGAGCGTAGGCGTCTGGAGGGCCCTGGTGCGCAGCACCCTTCGGCGTTAGCCGAAGGCGCGAGATGTAGACTTGCGCAGCAAGTCGGAGGCCGCGCGGGCCCGGAGGACGCCGGAGCGAAGGGACCCGGAGCGCAGCGGAGGGCCGTATGAATGGAGCGAGCGGTTTTTGGTTACTTTTTTCCAAGAAAAAAAGTAACCCGCCGTAAGGGCGGAAAGGTGACTCTGCGTCTTCATCGCAAATGAATGCACTTAAATCTATTAAAACCGACGCCGACCGACTTTGACTTTGACTTTGACTTTGACTTTGACTTTGACTTTGACTTTGACTTTGACTTTGACTTTGACTTTGACTTTGACTTTGAGAGAGTGTGTTTTGAAAACTATATGCGCATTCATTTACGATGAAGACACAGAGTCACCTTTCCGCCCTTACGGCGGGTTACTTTGGTCTTGGTGTATGGACCGGACACATGGTGGACACGTGTGCGGAGACATGGTGGACACTTTTCGGCAAGCAATCTGCCGGGAATACGACCATGCCTTGGAACGCGAGAGATGCCATGAGCTTGAGAGAAGAGTTCGTTAACCTGGCCAATCACCCGGACGCCAACATGAGGGAGCTGTGCCGCCGGTTCGGCATTAGCCCTCAGACGGGTTACAAATGGCTCAACCGATTTCGACAGGACGGCCTGCCTGGCTTGCAGGAGCGCTCTCGAAAGCCGGCCGTCAGCCCTCGCAAGACTCAGCCTGGGCTAGAAGAGGAAGTGATTGCCATCCGTAAGGAGCACTCCACGTGGGGTGGCCGAAAGATCAGTCATCTGCTTGATCAGCGAATCTGTGCCAGCACCGTAACCAATGTCCTGCATCGGCATGGATTGATCACCGCAGAGGCCTCTGAGGCTGCTAAACCATGGACACGCTTTGAGCGCGAAGCCCCAAATGATCTGTGGCAGATCGATTTTAAAGGCTTCTTCCAAACGGCCCAGGGACCTTGTTATCCGCTGACGCTGATTGATGACCACTCTCGCTTCAACCTTGTGATACAGGCCTGCGCACATCAGCGCACAGGGTTGGTCATGGAGCACCTGACCGATCTATTCAGCCGGTATGGACTGCCTGCGCAGATCAACGCGGATAATGGCTCGCCCTGGGGAGCACCAAGAAATCCTGGAGAACTCACACCGCTAGGTATCTGGCTGGTTCGCCTGGGAATTCGACTGACTTTCAGCAGGCCAGGCCACCCACAAACCAATGGCAAGGATGAGCGATTCCATCGGACGCTCAAGGCCGAGGTACTGACAGGGCGCAGCTTTCGGGATCTGCGAGAAGCGCAGGAAGCTTTCGACCTCTGGCGGGGCATCTACAACTACAAGCGTCCTCATCAGCAACTGGACTACAAAGTGCCGGCAGATCGCTACCAGATGAGCAGGCGGGCTTTCCCAAGCCGTCTACCGACCATTGAATACGGTCCCGACGATATTCTGGTGAAGCCCTACAGCAGTCAGTTCCGCTTCAAGAAGCGCTCATTTCGGATAGCGAAGGCGCTAGCGGGCTATGTGTTAGCGCTCCGCCGTAGCGATCAAGGAGCTGACCATTTTGATGTTTACTTCTGCCAACACAAGCTGCGAACCATCGACTTCAACAACCCCGACGGTAAGCGATAATGTGTCCACCATGTCCCCGCACAGGTGTCAACGATGTCTCAAGTCCATACATCTTGGCCAAAGTAACCAAAGCCGCCCGCTCCCATCATACGGCCCCTGCGCTACGCTCCGGGGTCCCCTCGCTCCGGTGCCTTCCGGGCCCGCGCGGCCTACGACTTGCTGCGCAAGTCTACATCTCGCGCCTTCGGCTTACGCCGAAGGGTGCTGCGCACCAGGGCCCTACAGTCACCTCCACTCGGCCTCCTGAAGTCGCAATTTGTGTTGCCTGGACTATTGCGCGCTTAGAAGCAAGATCAAAAGCAGATCAAGATCAAGATCAAGATCAAGATCAAGATCAAGATCAAGATCAGCAGAGTTGCTATTGAACCGTGGGCACAGCGATATATTGATTGGCCCTTCGCCGAAGATACCAGCGAAAGGGCCATGGAGAGAAAGGGAACTTACGGTGAAATAGGATCACTCGCCGGGAATGTTTCATCCAGCGCATTATCAACAGAACTTTCCTTCGGCTGGGTCAGCTCACCACATTTACAGTCGGCCATACGACAAGGCTCGCCATCACGATGGCCCCTCGCGCAGGCCTCGCAGCAATAGGCCTTGCCATCCTGGACCACGGCATTGGCATCCACAGTGCAGGAACAGTGGTTGCAAGAACAGCGTTGCTCGTTCATCAGGGTTCTCTCCTGTCGTCATCGGGCACCACGTCATCACTCCACGGCTCGCCGTCCAGCGGCGCGGAGCGGGCCAATTCGACCTCGTCCAGGCCGATGCCGCCACCGATCTCGTGGGCCTCCACCTGGCGCAGGGTCATATCTGCCGGGCCGCCTGCCGTCCCGGGCTCATCCGCGTCCCAGGCATCGGTTTCATCAAACAGCGTCTCGGGGCCCAGGTCATCAAGACGGACATTGTCCTCGAGCAGGCTCCCGCTCAGGGTCTCGCCTCCGGTCATGCGTTCGCTGAAATCCAGCTCGTGGACACTACCCATGCGGTCCTCGGTGTCGTCGATCTCAATCTGCGGTCTTGGGTCATCGGGTCTAGACATGAACGTTCTCCGTCAGTGGGTTTCACACGGTCGACTGCCCCCACGAAGAAATGATTCAGAGTTTCTTCCAAGCCACCGCCCCGCGCTTTTTTTGAACTCCGCACCGCGCCGCCATCTCCCAATCTTGAGACCCGCGAACCGTCCCGGAGCACGTCATGGCCAAGCCCCTGCAGGAGTACCAGCGCAAGCGCGACTTCGACGCCACACCCGAGCCAGCGGGCCAACGCGCCCGCCCCCGCCCGGCCCATGCGCTGCAGTACTGCATCCAGAAGCACGACGCCAGCCACCTGCACTACGACTTCCGCCTGGAGCTCGACGGCACCCTCAAGAGCTGGGCGATCCCCAAGGGGCCCTCCCTCGACCCCAAGGTCCGCCGCCTGGCGGTGCACGTGGAAGATCACCCGTTGGACTACGCCGATTTCGAAGGACGCATCCCCGAAGGGCACTACGGCGCGGGCGACGTGATTGTCTGGGACCGAGGTGTCTGGCAACCCGAAGGCGACCCGCGCGAAGCCTATGCCAAGGGCAAGCTGCGCTTTCGCCTGCAGGGCGAGAAGCTGTCGGGGGTGTGGAATCTGTTTCGCACCCACCTGGCCGGCAAGAAAGAGCAGTGGATGCTGGTCAAGTCCCATGACGGGCAGGCGCGCAGCGAAACCGACTACAGCATCGTCGAAGCCTTGCCAGACAGCGTGCTGAGCGAGCGCACCCTGCCGCCGCGGCGCCCCGCCAAGGCGAGCACCTCTACACGCAAGCCCAAGGCCGGCCGCAAAGCCCTGCCGAAAGTGCTGCAGCCGCAACTGGCTACCTTGGTCGACTCCCCACCCAGCGGCGACTGGCACTATGAAGTCAAGTTCGATGGCTACCGGATTCTGGCGCGCATCGACGGTGACGACGTACGCCTGTTCACCCGCAATGGCCACGACTGGAGCACCAAGATGCCCCGTCAGATCGAGGCACTCCGCGCCCTGGGGCTCGACGCAGCATGGCTGGACGGCGAGATGGTGGTGGCCGGCGACAACGGTGTGGCCGACTTCCAGGCCCTGCAGAACGCATTCGACACCGAGCACGACGAACGCATCACCTATTACCTGTTCGACTTGCCCTGGCTGGGAAGCGAAGACCTGCGCGACTTACCGCTACAGGCGCGACGCGCCACCCTGGCCAAGCTGCTGGAAGGCAATGCTTCGCCGCTGCTGAGGTATTCCGCCGATTTCAAGGAATCTGTCGACTCGCTGCTCGACAGCGCTTGCCGGCTGGAACTCGAGGGGCTGATTGGCAAGCGTGCCGACAGCCCTTATGGGTGTCGGCGCAGCAGTGACTGGATCAAACTCAAGTGCAAGCAGCGCCAGGAGTTCGTGATCGTCGGCTACACCGACCCCAAGGGCAGCCGCCACGGCTTCGGCGCCCTGCTGCTGGCCCTGCACGATCACGACAGCGGCCAGTTGCGCTACGCCGGCAAGGTCGGCACCGGCTTCAGCGCCGCCACCCTGGACAGCATCCTCGCCCGGCTGAAACCGCTGCAGACCGCCAAACCACCCCTGCCCAACCCTCCCACTGGCGCCGAAACCCGCGCCGTGCATTGGCTCAAGCCACAGCTGCTGGCCGAAGTCGCCTATGCCCAGATGACCCGCGAAGGCATCGTGCGTCACGCGGTGTTCCACGGCCTGCGCGACGACAAACCCGCCACCGCCATCGACCTGGAGCAGGCCATGCCCGCCAAGCGCGCAGCACAAACTAAACCCGAGGCTCTGGGTACCCTGCGCCTGACCCACTCCGACCGCGTGGTCGACGCAACCACCGGCGCCACCAAGCGCCAGGTCGCACAGTACTACGCCCAGGTCGCCGACTGGCTGCTGCCACAGCTGAAGGATCGGCCTGTAGCCCTGGTTCGGGCACCGGATGGCCTGGCCGGCGAGCTGTTCTTCCAGAAAAACCCCGGCCAGCTGCATATCCCCCACGTGCTCAGCTACAGCAAGGCCCAGGCCGGCCAGACGGCCATGGTGCTCAACCGCGCCGACAGCCTGTTGGGCGCGGTGCAGATGAACACGCTGGAACTGCACACCTGGAATGCCACCACCAAGGACTTCGACAAGCCCGACCGCTTCGTCCTCGACCTGGACCCTGATCCCGCGCTGCCCTGGAAAGCCATGCTGGAGGCCACCCAGCTGACCCTTACCCTGCTCGATGAGCTGGGCCTTAAGGTCTTTCTCAAGACCAGCGGCGGCAAGGGCATGCACCTCGTCGTGCCACTGACCCGGCGCGCGGGGTGGGACGAGGTGAAGGACTTCAGCCATGCCCTGGTCGAACACATGGCCGGGCTGTTCCCCGATCGCCTCAGCGCGGTGTCCGGCCCGAAGAACCGGATCGGACGGATATTCATCGACTACCTGCGCAACGGCAAGGGTGCCACCACCGTCGCCGCCTACTCGCTGCGGGCCCGCGAGGGCCTGCCGGTATCGGTGCCGATCTGGCGCGAAGAGCTGAGCCAGCTCAAGGGCGCCAACCAATGGCACATCGGCAACCTGCAGGCACGGCTTGCCGAGGTGGACGATCCGTGGGCCGAAATGGCCAGGACCCGTCAGTCGATTACCGTACGTATGCGCAAGCAACTGGGGATCGACTGATGGAACGATGGCCGAACCTGCGTGACGGGAAGAAGAACACCCAAGGAGCGCCGAGCCCATGAGCAACATCCAGGACTTCGACCTGAGCAACCTCGATCACCTGTTGTGCCGTTTCAGCGGGCGACCGCGGGCCATTGACCTCGATACCCTGCTGCTGGAGCTACTGCATGCGCTGCAAGCCGATCACCTCGACCTGCTCCCCCTGCCGGGCCAGGGGCGGACTCTCGACCGCTGGCGGGCTCTGGCACGGGTCGCCGGTTGCGATCTCAGCCTGGCCAAGCTTTATGAGGGCCATACCGACGCCTTGGCGATTCTCGCCGAGTGCGGTGCCGCTCATCATGCCGGCAAAGGGATCTGGGGCGTGTGGGCTGCGGAGCCACCGGATGCCCGCACCCACATCGTCGCCCAGGACGGCGAGCGGGTTCGCCTGCGAGGCCGCAAAGCCTGGTGTTCGGGGGCGTTGCAGATCGACCGCGCGCTCGTGACCGCCTGGGAAGGCGACCAGCCGCAATTGGTCGCCATCGAGCGGTCCCATCTCAGCCAGCGTATCCAGGTCGATCACTGGCAGGCCGTTGGCATGGCCAGCACCACCAGTGTCACCCTCGAGTTCGACAATTCGCCGGGGCTGGCCATCGGCACGCCCGGCCAATACCTGGCCCGCCCGGGATTCTGGCAGGGCGGCGCGGGCATCGCCGCCTGTTGGTATGGCGCAGCGCAAGCCCTGGCGCAATACCTGCGCGAACACTGTCGCAAGCCCCGGCCCGACCCACACGCCGATGCCCACCTGGGCGCGGTCGATGCTGCGTTGTTCGGGGCCCGCGCCGCCCTGCGCGAATGCGCCGCCTGGATCGACCAGCACCCTCGCGACGACGCCAGCTTGCAAGTGCGCCGCACCCGCGCCCAGGTCGAGCAAGCGGTCGAGCAGGTCATCCGGCATGTCGGCCGTGCGCTCGGCGCCACACCGTTCTGTCGCAGCAGCCATTTCGCCCGGCTCAGTGCCGACCTGCCGGTATACCTGCGCCAAAGCCACGCAGAGCGCGACCTGGCCGAGCTGGGCCAGCAACTGACCGGCTCGCCGGCAAGCGTATGGCAACTATGAGCCAGAACCTGATACAGGCCGCCACCGGCACGCCATGGAGCGCCTGGCAGCAGTCCACTCAGCTGGCCCGCGCAACCTGGCTGAAGCCCGACCGGCTATGCCCGCCCGGCAGAAGGCTGGTGCTGCTGGCGCCGCATCCGGACGACGAGATCCTCATGGCCGGCGGCCTGTTGGCCAGCTTCCAAGGCCGTGAACAGGACGTGCTGCTGATTTCTGCCAGCAATGGCGAGGGCAGCCATCCGCATTCCTCGCAGTGGACCGAGCGTCGCCTGCGTCATCAGCGTCCGCTGGAAAGCCGGCATGCCTTGCAGCTGCTGGGCCTGGACCTCAACCGCCTCGATTGGCGACGGCTCAACCTCAAAGATGGCGCCCTGCCCCATGATGAAGCCTTCCTGGTCACCCACCTGGCGCAATTGCTCCAGCCCGACGACCTGCTGCTGACCACCTGGCGCGGCGACGGGCACTGCGATCATGAGGCGGCAGGACGTGCCTGTGTCCGGGCGGCCCAAGCGCGCCGTGTGCAACTGGCCGAGGTACCGGTGTGGGCCTGGCATTGGGCCGCACCCGACGATCCGCGCCTGCCCTGGCCCCAAGCACACCGCCTGCAGCTCGACGAAGCGCGCCTGGCGCGCAAACGCGAGGCCTTGGCCGCCCATGCCAGCCAGTTGCAACCCGATGGCGATCATCCGCCGGTAGTGCCCGAGCAGCTGCAAGCCTGCCTGCTGCAACCCTTCGAACTGGTCTTCCTGTCAATGGAGTCGCCATGAGCCTCGACGCACAGTACTTCGCTGACTTGTATGCCGACAGCGATGACCCGTGGGCCTTTCGTACCCGCTGGTACGAACGCCGCAAGCGCGACCTGGCCTTGGCCTGCCTGCCGCGGCAATGCTATGAACGCGTATTCGAGCCGGCCTGCGCCAACGGCGAGCTGAGCGTCCTGCTGGCCGAGCGCTGTGCCGACCTGCTGTGCCAGGACCTCGACGCAACGGCCGTGGCCTTGGCCCGCCAGCGTCTTGCGGGCGTAGGCCACGCCCGCGTCGAACAGGGTCACCTGCCAGGCGACTGGCCGGGTGGTCAGTTCGACCTGATCGTGCTCAGCGAGATCGGCTACTACCTTGGCCCCACCGACTGGCTGCAGGTGATCGAACAATCGGTGGCCAGCCTGGCCCATGACGGCGGTCTGCTGGCCTGTCACTGGCGTCATCCCATCGCCGGCTGCCCGCAGGATGGCCGCGAGGTGCATGCCCTGCTGGCCAGGCACCTGCCGCTTTACCCGCTGCTGCGCCACGAGGAGGCTGACTTCCTGCTCGAATACTGGTCGTGTCAGCCCAGCGTCGTGAGCCTCGACGAGACCTGCCCATGATCGCCGTCATCATTCCTGCCCACAACGAAGCCCGTCGCCTTGGGCACTGCCTGGCCGCCGTCAAACGGGCGGTGGTGCAGGCCGAGGCGGCGGGCCTGGAGGTGGAGGTGCTGGTAGTGCTCGATCGCTGCGTCGACGCCAGTGCGCGCATCGCCCGTCACCATGGGGTGCATACCCTGGCGTTGGAGGCCGGCAACGTCGGCATCGCCCGGCGCCTGGGCGCGGCATGGATGATCGAGCGCGGCGCCCAGTGGCTGGCCTTCACCGATGCCGACAGCCGTGTGCCAGGGCACTGGCTGGTGTCACAGCTGCAATGGCATGCGGATGCGGTATGCGGCACGGTGCATATCGAGCGCTGGCAGCCCTGGCAGAATACCGCTTTGCGCCAGCTCTACCTCAGCCGTTACCAGGCCCGGGATGGGCACCGGCATATCCACGGCGCCAACCTGGGGGTATGCGCCAAGGCCTATGAACGCGTCGGCGGTTTCCAGCCCTTGCCGGCCCACGAGGATGTGCAGCTGGTGCTGGCCCTCGAGGCCAGCGGTGCGCAGATCGTCTGGACAGCGGCGCATAGCGTGGCCACCAGCAGCCGGCGGGACAGCCGCGCACGCCAGGGCTTCGGTGATTACCTGAGGGGACTGGAAGGCCAGCTACCGTAGCGATTGTGCAATTGGCTATGACGCTTTGCGCGGTCGCTTGGCCGCCGGTTTCTTCGCCTTGGTCTTGCCGCCGAGGCTGCGCTTGAGCAGCTCGGTGAGGTCGATGATGTCCGCCCCCTTCTCGGCCGTCGTGCCCTCGCCTTTGTCCACGGTCGCGATCTTGCCCTTGCTGGCCTTCTCCTCCACCAGGTCGAGGATGGTCTGGCGAAACGCATCATGGTATTCGTCAGGCGTCCAGGCTCCGCTCATGTCTTCCACCAGGCGCCGGGCCATGTCCAGCTCACGCTTGTCGACCTTGCTTTGGGTCACGCTGTTGTCCAGCTCCAGCGTCTGGAGCCCACGCACCTCCTCGGGCCAGCGCAGGGTGATCAACACCAGTGCATCTTCCAGCGGGCGCAGCAGCGCCAGGTGCTGGCGGGTGTGCAGCACCACGGTGGCCAGGGCCACCTTGCCGGTGCTGTGCAGGGTCTCGCGCAGCAAGGCATAGACCTTGCCGCCACGGCGGTCGGGGCTCAGGTAGTAAGGCGTGTCGAACTGCTGCAGCGGGATGTCGCTGGCGTCGACGAACGAAAAGATATCGATGGTCTGGGTCGCCTCGGGCCTGGCCTTGCGAATTTCCTCCTCGCTGATCACCACGTAGCGGCCCTTTTCGTACTCCACGCCCTTGACGATGTTGTCTTTGTCGATGTCCTTGCCGGTGATCTTGTTCACCCGCTTGTAGCCGACCGGCTCCATGCTGCGCTTGTCCAGCCAGTCGAAATCCACACGCTCGCTGCGCACGGCGGTGTTGAGCGAGACGGGGATGTGCACGAGGCCAAAGCTGATCGCGCCTTTCCAAATTGCCCGGGCCATGGTCGGCTCCTACGTATCGAAGGGTTGACCGGTCTGGCTGTAGCGCAACGCGCCACAGCGATCGCAACACTGGCAGTGAAGCCCGGCGACTTCACACGCCAGCAGGCTGCGCCACTGGCAGCCACGCAGCAGGCAGACAAGTTTCATCAGCCACCTCCCTGGCCCTGGGACGTCCAGGCCCTTATTGAAACTGACTGCACGGCGCCGCGAAGGTTTATCCGGATTACTCAGGGCAACGAGTTGCCACCGGTCACGCCGAACACTTCGCCGGTGATCTAACTCGACTCTTGGGTGACCAGCAGTTCCACCGGTAACCGGCAAGGCTTGACTCTACCGTTAGGGGCAGACTTTACCCTTGGCACTTCATTGTCTGGAGTTCGTCATGAAGAGCAAACGCATGCTCGTAATCCTCGGCCACCCTTCGAACGACAGCTTTTGCGGAGCGGTGACCGAACGTTATGTCGAGGCCGCCACGCAAGCAGGCCATGAGGTACGTCTGCTGCGCCTGGACACCCTGGAGTTCGATCCGGTCTTGCACGATGGCTATAACCAGATCCAGTTGCTTGAGCCCGATTTGATCGACGCACAAAACGACATTACCTGGGCCGAACACCTGACATTGGTGTACCCGATCTGGTGGGGCGGCATTCCGGCGTTGCTCAAGGGGTTCTTCGACCGCGTGTTTCTGCCCGGTTTTGCCTTCAAGTACCGCAAGGGCTCGCCCTTCCCGGACAAGCTGCTCAAGGGCCGCACGGCTCACCTTCTGGTGACCATGGACACGCCGCCGTGGTACTACCGCTGGGTGTATCGCATGCCGGGCCTGCACCAAATGCGCAAGACCACCCTGGAGTTCTGCGGCATAAAACCGCTGAAAACCTTGACCTTCGGTCCGGTACTGGGCTCCAAGCCGGAACAGCGTGAAGCCTGGCTCAAACAAGTCCAGGCGGTCGCCAGCCGCTGATCGCCCCCGGTTGGGCCGTGCCCCTGCGCTGCCCAGCCAAGTCTCCTCCTGTGACACCTTGTCCAACCACGCTTCCCGCCCCCTGACGCTTGTGCAAAGATGTCGCGCGCCTGTACGAGCGCACGACATCTTTTCGCTTCTGATGCGTCAAAAAAGGGACTTTCATGTACATCGGCAAAGCCGCCCAGCTGTCGGGCACCACCGTCAAAAGCATTCGACATTACGAAGAAATCGGCCTGTTGCCGCCCCCGCAACGCGAAGGCAAATACCGCATCTACAGCCAGCAAAGCGTCGAGCTGCTGACCTTCATCAAATGCGCCCAGCAACTCGGTTTCAAACTCAAGGAAATGCAGGCCATTCTGCAGGATCATCGCGGCCAGGAGCTGCCCTGGGATCTGGCCATGCAGGCCATCGATAACAAAAAGCAGGAATTGATGGGGCAGATCCAGGCCTTGCAGCAAGTGCATGACGGCCTGGTCGAGTTTGAGCTGAGCCTCAAGGATGCGCAGATGCAATGCCAGTTCGAGCACCTGGAAAAAGCCCGCTGAATCCGCACCGCCGCCCCTGAACGGCCATGGCGCCCCGTGCCCTTTGCAGCACGCAGGCGCCCCGGCGATTTAGCCTGGCACGCCCTCAGCCGTACACCGTCACCGACGTGGTCAGCAACGTCAGCATGCCGAGGATGCCCAGGCGGACTGACTTGAGCCAGAACATCATCATCAAGGTCACCGCCAGCAACGCCAGCGAGAAGCTCAACACCTGACCCTGGGTGATTTCCTGCAACACTCCGGTCCAGATGTACGGCGTGCCGGCATGGGTGACTTGCAGGTTGGCCGGTTTGTTGATGAGCAGCCAGGCGTCCAGTTTGTCGAGCATCGCCTGGTAATCGCCCGCCACGGAGGACGTCATGGTGAACAACGTCACCGCCTTCGATTAATCGGCATTGAGCACGTTCTGCAAGTCGGTGCCACCACCGTTCTCGAACATCATGATGTGTTGTTCGATAAGTGAATTTTCGACAAACCGGGTGGCGTCGCCGAACACCGCTACTGCGTGATCCAGCACGCTGGTTTTCGGCAAGGTGCAACCGTACTGACGGCCCAGTTGGAAGCTCAGGTCGACGATGTCCAGCGAGTCGGCGCTGAGGTCGTCAACGATACTGCTGTGCTCTGCCACGTCGCCCATTTCCATCACCAACAACTGCGCAAGGATCTCCCGTGTACTGTTGATAACGCTGTCCAATTCCAATGGATTGTTCATTGACTGTTTCCCTACAAAAGCCGCATTGAATGAATGAAGTCATCGGGCCAGAAAAGCTGTTTTCAGGCCAAATCTGTCGAGGGCCGGGAGTCTAAAGTCTCCCCTTAAGGGGAGAGTCAACTTGCCATCATTGCTTTTAAGAGAAATCCCGACGAGCCCTTAAACCCTTGGTTTAAGCACTTCAATGGTGTTTGCACAGGAAGTGTAAATTGACAAAATCAATGGCTTGAAACAGCACGGTAGTTCCAGATTGGGCGCCCGAAAAAAGTGCACATCGAGAGCGCTAACACTTATTTGGCGTGAGAAGAGATCCAGCACTACCACTGGGCAACGCCATATGCTGACCCGTGCCGATTCGCCGATCGCCTGATCGTCCGCAATGCAACTCATTGCTCAAGCGGGCAGCACAACACCGCGCGCTTCGAAATATCGGCTCAATGTGGACGCATCCGCCTCAGGATCAGCCAGCGCGACATAGGTGTCAGGCCGCAACAGATAAGCAGCATTTCTGGCAACGCCGGCTTTCTCGTACGCCGGCCCCCAAGGGAAAACATGCAATGCAATGCCGTGCTGCGCGCACCATTGGGCCAAGTTTGCCTTGGCCTCACCGTAAACATGCACTTGCCACTCGATGGCTGCCAACGAATCGTAGTTGTCCGCCGTGCCCCCAGGCAGCCAAGGCAGGCGATCACCCCCCTGGACCTCGCCTGCCTTGCCTTGGCTCAGCGGGCTGTCGCGGTAATCAAGGGTGGTTTGCGAAACCACGCGGAACAGGTACTCACGCACGCTCGCACGCTTGTACGCAACGCTGGCGAAGATCGGTGCGATGCGCGTGCGCACAAAGTCAGCCAACCCGCCCTGGGCGGTAACGACGGTGAACAGCTTGTCAGTGGTCTCTACCAGCGTGCGGGCAAATGCCTGGCGTTCGATCTGGTAGCTGTCGAGCAAGGTCTCGGGCGCCTTGCCTTTGACCACCGCTGCCAGCTTCCACGCCAGGTTGATCGCATCCAGAATGCCGGTGTTCATGCCCTGCCCGCCTGCCGGGCTGTGGACATGCGCGGCATCGCCGAGCAGAAACGCTCTGCCCCGGCGGAAATGGTCCGTGACACGATGATGAACCCGGTAGCTGGAAAACCAGTTCACTTCGCTGATCTTGAGGTTCAAGCCGTTGATGGCATCGTGGCCAACGTCCGCGAACGTCAGTTGCTCGGGATGCTCGGCACGCTCGTCTCGCACGGTGCCAATCAGGCGGTATTGGTCCTTTTCGCCATAACACAGGAGCAGCACAAAGTCGGACTGGTCAAAAGCGATGTGCGCCTCACCCGCAGGCTCGATGCCCGTTACCCTGACATCCGCGACATAGAAAAGCTGCTTATAAGTGCCGCCCTCGAAAGCGCTGCCGATCTGATGTCGAACGAGCGACCGAGCGCCGTCGCAGCCCGCCAGGTAAGCCGCGGTCAGGACCACTTCCTGCCCATCGGCCTGTTTCAGCATGGCCGTGACGTGGCTTTCACCCTCTTCGAAGCGCAGCAGTTCGGTCTGCCAGTGCACGTCCACGCCGAGGGCATGGAGTTGCTGCATCAGCAGGCGCTCATGGCGATCCTGGGGGTAGATCAACACGAAGGGGTATGCAGAAACCGCTCTGCCGGCATCGACCAAGGGAATGCGCGCTCTGTGGCTGCCTCGGGCCCACATGTTCATGGCAGGTGTTTTATAGCCGGCATCTATCACTGCATCGGCTATATCGAGCTGGCGATAAAGCTCTAGCGTGCGGGCTTGAACAGCCATGGCACGAGAAGCTTCGCCGGGCCCACTGTTCTTGTCGACGATCGTTACGCCGACGCCTTGCTTGGTGAGCCAAAGAGCAAGCACCAGCCCGGTCGGGCCGGCCCCAACAATAAGAACGTCGGTTTGCGCCGCCATGATCTCACCTCGAAAATAAATGGCCACTGCGTCATGAATGTTCCCGAGCGCAGCCAAAGTCCATCCGCAATTTTCTATTGATACCCCGAATACCTCTCGGTAGAGTCCTTCCTCCCTCCTTTGCGGCCAGATCTGCCGTGCACCGCCCAGGCGTTAACTCGCGAAGCGGTCATACAGGTTGCCGACACTTATACGGGCGCTATCAACGAACGCGCCTCATTTCCGCTATCAAGTGTAAAGGCTGATTCCATGATCATTCGTCAGGCTACCCATGCCGACCACCCACAACTGCTCAACCTCTGGCTGCGCTCTGTTCGCGCCACTCATCACTTCCTACAAGCGTCCGATATCGAGGCATTGCTACCTCAGCTTCGGGATGTCTACCTGCCCGCCGTTGAGTTATGGGTTGCGGTAAATGCCGAGGACTGTTCACTGGGCTTTATCGGGCTCAATGAAAACCACGTAGAGATGCTCTTCATCGAACCCGATCTGCGCGGCAAAGGTATTGGCCGCGCGCTGCTGGATCATGCCCGCAATTCGCGCAATCAGCTGAGTGTTGACGTGAACGAGCAGAACCCCGAAGCGGTAGGGTTCTATTTGCATTACGGGTTTGCGCAAACAGGTCGTTCGCCGCTGGATGGCGAGGGGCGCCCCTTCCCTTTGCTGCACATGAGCCTGCATCACTAGCCCAATAATCCCATCGACCCCAAATGCCTGTTGACTAAACACAGTCGCCTTGCGCACTATCCCGATGCACCTCTTGGCAACGGATCAACCATGACTCCCAACACTGACCACATGCTGACTGCCATGGGCCTCTACGCCCAGGCATGCGCGTGCGTGTCCGTTGCCAAGAAATCCAAGAAACAGTCGCTCATTTGACCGGGGCGCTGTCCCGTCAGATGAGCTGACAGGACAGATAGCGCCAGGTCTCCCCCGCTTGATTCCCATCCCCTCCTCTGACGTCGACTAATCGGTCTGCCTGAGGAGTAATGCATGTCTAATTTGCGCGGTATCTGGGTTGCACTGGTCACACCTTTCCGTTCGGGGCAGGTCGATTTCGACGCCCTTCAAGGCTTGGCCAAGAAGCTCCTCAATGAAGGTGTGAGAGGCTTGGTGGTATGCGGTACCACGGGTGAAGCTGCGGCGATGAGCAAGGATGAACAGCTCGAGGCGCTGGATGCCGTGCTTGAAGTCGCCCGGCCAGGCCAAGTGATCATGGGGCTCTCGGGCAACAACCTGCAGGAAGTCCTGGCGTTCCAGCAGAAAATCCAGCGCCGCGACATCGCTGGCGTGCTTGTCCCTGCGCCCTACTACATCCGCCCATCACAACAAGGCATCGAATCCTTCTTCCAGGCCGTGGCTGATGCATCGTCAGTGCCCGTAGTGGTCTACGACATTCCGTATCGGACAGGTGTGAGGATCGAGCGCGAGACACTCCGACGGATCGTGCGTCACTCGAACATTGCCGCGGTGAAAGACTGCGGTGGCGATATCGAAACAACGATGGCACTGATCAACGACGGCCATGTTCAAGTGTTAACCGGAGAGGATATCCAGATATTCACCAATCTCGCCCTGGGAGGTGCCGGCGCCATCTCGGCATCAGCTCACATCCATGCTGAACTCTACGTGCAACTGGTGCGCCACATGGACGAAGGCGACGTTGGTAAAGCTCGCTCGGTCTTCTATCGGCTTCTGCCCTGGATTCAATCGGCATTTGCGGAGCCGAACCCCGCCATGGTGAAGGCAGCGCTCTCTGTTCAAGGGCTCATCGCCAATGAACTTCGTGAGCCCATGCAACCCTGCAGCGCACTGGCCATGGAACGGCTCCGGTCAGTCCTGCCGTCGATAATGCTATGACCGAACTCGGACGGTGGCTTTCGCCGAGCCACCTCCAGGTACCCGCATTACCATGAGCGATGGAGACGGTCGCAACTGGTCGCGTAAACCGAGCATTCGCAACGCGTATGCGGCTGCTCGGTTGCAATGCCAACAAACGCCTGCGATCAAAACCCGACAGTGGCCGAAACCAGATACGTCCGTGGCGTAGACAAGCTCAACCCCGGCTCACTGTCATCGGACGCCCCCGCCGAAATCCAATACTGGTCATCCAACACGTTCTCGACACTGGCACGCAGGGTGACGTCCTTGTCCGAGACCTTGAAGGCATAACGCGCGCCCAGGTCGAAGCGCTCCCAGCCATCGATCTTCTTGCTGTTGGCCTGGTCCAGGTACTGCGAGCTGGAATGAATGCCTCGCGTGGTCAGGGTCAGCCCCGGCACCTTCGGCACATCCCATTCAGCACCCAGGCTGACGTTGTATTCGGGCGTGGCCGGGGCGCGGTTGCCGTCGGCAATGCCGCCCACGGTACCGGTCAGCTCGCTGTCGATGAACATAACCCCACCGAGCAGGCGCACGCCTTTGAGCGGCTCGCCGAACACATTCAACTCGATACCCTTGTTCTCACGCTTGCCGTTAGGCCCGAACACCCGCGTGGCGGCATTGGTTTCGTAGGCTGGTTGCTTGATGCGAAAGGCGCTGGCGGTCAGCCCGAAGGTGCCCAGGTCGTACTTGGCGCCCACCTCGACCTGGCGGCTGATGAAGGGTGCGAAGATCTGGTCGGAGTTGATCGAGGTCGATGGCGCGATCTTGCCCTGGCTCAGGCCCTCCATGTAGCTGGCGTAGAGCGAGAACTGCTCACTGACCTTGAACACCACGCCACCCGAGGGCGAGACTTTTTCCTCGTCGTAGGCGGTGACGCCTTTGACGTCGTTGCTCCAGTCGTCGACCTTGACCCGTTGCCAGCGTGCACCCAGGGTCAGCAGCAGGCGGTCGTCGAAAAAGCCCAGGGTATCGGCCAGCGCCACGCCGGTGAAACGGTTCTCGGTGTACACCTCGGCATCCTGGCGCGTTGGCCTGCCGGGCGTGGGGGTGGCTACCGGGTTGTACAGATTGCTGGGCGCTGCCGCGTAGCGCGCCCCGCCGTTGGTGAAGTCCATGTAGAAGTAACTCGCCGACAGGTTCAGCTCATGGCTGACCGGGCCGGTGGTGAACCAGTTACGCAGCCCGGCCATGGCCGTGCGCACCGACTCGTCGCGGGTAAAGTCCCGGGGCAAGACGCTGAAGTCGCCGGCGTCGTTGCTGACCGGCACGTTGTGCCGCAGAAAATCATGGTTGCTCTCGCGTGCACCGAACGCGGCATAGGCCATCAGCGAATCGCTCAGGTCGTACTCGGCGTTCACCGCGCCGAAGGTGTCCTCGGTGCGTGCCTTGCTCCAGGCCTGGGCATAGTTACGGCGCACATCCTTGGCGTCTGGCACCTTGGCGTTTGCGCCGATCAGCACCCGCTCCTGGGGGGCATTGGTGTCGCGCTGGGTGTGGCCGATGTCGGTGGACAGGCGCAGCCGCTCACCGCGAAAATCCAGGCCCAGCACGGCCATTTCGCGCTTGACGCTCTGGTGATCCCAGTTGGTGTCGCCGGCCTGCTTCACCGCGTTGAAACGCAGGCCGAACTGGTCGCCCTCACCAAAGCGCCGGCCAACATCCACGGCACCGCCCACCTGGCTGTCGGAGGCATAGCTACCGGTGAACTCGGTCAGCGGCTTGTCGCCCGCGCGCTTGGGCACCACGTTGATACCGCCACCCACGCTGCCACGCGGTGAGATGCCGTTAATCAGCTGGCTCGGCCCTTTGAGGATATCGACGCGGTCGGCCATTTCCATGTCGATGGAATAGGTCGGCAACACGCCATACAGCCCGTTATAGGACACATCGCTGTTGAACAGGCTCAGGCCACGGATGGTGAACTGCTCGAAGCGCCCGCCTGCCGGGTTGGTGGCGCGCACCGAAGGGTCGCTGGCAACCAGGTCATTCAGGGTTCGCGCCTGCAGGTTCTTCACCGTCTGGCTGGTGTAGGTGGTCATGCTGAACGGCGCTTCCATGAAGTCACGCGAACCGAGCAGGCCTAGCGCGCCACGGCGAGCGACCTGGCCACCGGCATACGGCTCGCCATCGTCCCCCAGGTGCCCGCTGTTGATGGTGGTTGGCGCAATTTCCAGGGCGCTGGAGCCCTGGCTTTCCGGCGCCAGGATGTAGGCGTCGGCGCCTGCCGACTGCAGGCGCAAACCGCTGCCCTGCAGCAGGCGGGCAAAGCCTTCCTCGACACTGTAGGTGCCCGACAGCCCGGCACTGTCGCGGCCATTCACCAAGGCAGGGCTCACCGACAGGTTGACGCCCGACTGCGTGGCGAAACGCGTCAACGTGCTGCCCAGGCTACCGGCCGCGACTGCATAGCTGCGCCGAGCGGCGTCATCGGCCCAACTGACAGGGGTAAAAAGCGTGGTGGCGCTCAGGCTCAGCACCAGGCCTACACGCTGCAAAGACTGACGGCCTGAACGGCAAGGCATTACTACGGACATTGGGGCAAGCTCTCGTTTTCAGTTCACTTGCCTGGAATGACCGGTGAGGTGAAAAAAAGGGACATGCCTCACACCTGATTATTGCGCGGCACCAGGGTGACCCAATACCGCGTGCGCGAATGCACCTCCAGCGGCAGGCTCGCCGCCAACAGCGACAGCACGCGGTCGGTGTCGTCGAGGCGGAAGCTACCCATTACCCGCAGGTTTTCCAGCACCGGGTCCCAGCGCAACAACCCCGGGCGGAAGCGCCGCAGCTCGCGCAGGAAATCGCCCAGCGGTTGGTTCTGGGCGATCAGAACGCCCTCTCGCCACCCCGGCAGCGAAGCGTCGAAGCTGCCGACCTGGCCTGCGCCGCCAACCTTCAAACGGACCTGCTCACCTTCGCGCAAGAGCAGCGCAGGGCCGTGCAACGGTTGCAGTTGCACCGCACCGCTGGCCACTGCGATCTGGCAGTCACTGTCATTGAGCCGCACACAAACTTCACTGCGGCTGACAATCACCCGACCGTAAGGCAGGTGCAGGGTCAGCCCTGCGCTGCCAGCCACCTTGAGCGCCATCTCGCCGCGCACCAGGGTCAGCTCACGCTTGCCCAGGTCGACATTGACCGCGCTGTCGGTATTCAACTGCAGCAGGCTGCCGTCGGCCAGTTGCAGTTTTTTCTGCTCGCCGATGGCGGTGTACACATCGGCCATCCACACCTGCACCGGCAACTGCCGCCCGATCAGCCAGGTAGCTGGCAACAGTGCGGTAATGCCCAATGCGCGCTTGATGGCGGTGCGCCGCGCCAGGTCCGGACGATCCAGCGAGGCCATCGCCAAGGTTGGCGGCAGCCCGGAAAAGCGCTGGCGCAGCAGCTGCGCCTTCTGCCAGGTGGCTTCATGGCTGATGCTGCTGTTGCGCCAGTGTTCAAGGCGGGCATGGTCTTGTTCAGTGGCCGTGCCTGACTCCAGCAACGCCAGCCACCGAGCCGCCGCGCGTGCCACCTCGATTGCCTCGCCGCTGGACGCCGCACGCATCACAGGTCCACCAGCAGGCAATGCTCGTAGGCCTGCGCCATGTAGCGTTTTACCGTGCGCTCCGACACCTCCAGGCGCTCGGCGATCTCGCGATAGCCCAGGCCGTGCAACTGGCTCCACAGGAATGCCCGGCGTACCAGACGAGGCAACCCGTCCAGCAGCTCATCCAGTGCCTGCAGCGTTTCCAACAGCAGCCAGCGCTGCTCTGGCGACGGCACACACGCTTCCGGCAGCTGCGCCAACGCCTCCAGATAGGCCTGTTCCAGGCTGCGGCGGCTGTAGAAATTGCTCAACAGGCGCTTGCCCACGGTCAGCAGGTAGGCACGTGGCTCACGCAGTTCCTCGAGCTTCTGCGCGCTGGACAGTACCCGCAGGAAGGTGTCCTGGCTCAGGTCGGCGGCATCCCAGCTATTGCCGACACGGCGGCGCAACCAGTGCTCCAGCCAGCTGCGATGGTCGCGGTACAGGGCACTCAGGCGGTGATCGGGTGGCGTAGCGGCTTCAACCATGTCGTGAGGCTCTGCACATCAGTTAATGCGATTGATTCTATTTAATAACAACGTCCCATTCCAGATTTATATCCGAGGACATCTCGCAGGGATTGCTTTGCCGCGCACTAAACCGGTAACTCGGTCGTCAGCTTGACCTTCTCCATGGGCACTTCGGTCTTGACGTTCTGCACCACATCCAGGCTGGTCAGATGGGCCACCTGGAACCGCCGGTAGGCTTCCAGGTCCGCCGCCACCACCCGTAGCAACAGGTCGCAGTCGCCCGCCATCACATGGCACTCCACCACCTCGGGCAGCTGGCGCACCGCGTTGATGAAGGTATCGGTGGTTTCCTGGTCCTGGCGCTTGAGCCACACCCGCACGAACAGGGTCAGGCCCAATGCCACCTTGGCCGGGTCCACCAGCGCCACGTAGCGCTCGATTACCCCCGCGTCCTCCAGCAGCCGTACCCTTCGCAGGCACGGCGACGGGGACAACCCCACTTGCTTGGCCAGCTCCTGGTTCTGCAGGCGCCCGTCCCGCTGCAGGGCACGCAGTATACGGCGGTCGATGGCATCAAGCTTGATTGGCATTGAAAACCTCAAATCGAGTGTTGTTGGTAGCAGATGCCAAATCCTCAGCGAGGCATTGCAATTACGCAAGCCTATTTCAACCTTACATTGGAATAATTCTCCTCCACTGGAGGTGACCATGAATACCCTTGAACCCACCCTGAACGATCCCACCGCCCCCGACAGCGAACTGCGGCGTGGCGCCGTGGCCGCCCTGCCGATGCTGCTGGGTTTCATCCCATTCGCCCTGGTACTCGGTGCGCAGGCGTCGCAACACCAGCTCAATGCTGGTGAGGTTGCGTTGATGACCGGCCTGAACTTCGGTGGTGGTTCGGAGTTCGCCGCCATCGAACTGTGGACCTCGCCCCCGGCGATACTGGTGATCGTCGCCATGACCCTGCTGGTCAACAGCCGCCACCTGCTGATGGGCGCTACCCTGGCGCCCTACCTGCGCCACCTGCCCCTGAAGCAAGCGCTTGGCGCCGTGTTTTTCATGTGTGACGAGAGCTGGGCCATGGGCTTGGCCGATGCCCGTCGGCGCAATGGCTTCAGCCTGCGCTACTACATGGGCGTGTCGCTGTGCCTGTGGGCCACCTGGGTAACCTTCACTACCCTGGGGGCGCTGGTCGGGCCGCTGCTGGGCGACCTGCGCAGCTATGGCTTCGACATGGCTTTCGCCGCCGTTTTCCTGGTACTGCTCAAGGGCATGTGGAAAGGCGTGCACGCCGCCCTGCCCTGGCTGTTCAGCCTGGTAACCGCCGCGCTGTTCCACCTGTTGATCCCCGGCGGCTGGTACGTCCTCGCGGGCACCGTGGCAGGCCTGGTCAGCGCCTACCTGTGGGCCAAGCCATGATCGACATCACTACCCTGGCCACGATCCTCGGCATGGCCCTGGTCACTTACCTGACACGCGCACTGGGCTTTTTGCTGTTGCGCAATCGCGTCATGGGGCCGCAATTCACTCAAGTGCTCAGCGCCGCACCTGGCTGTGTGCTGATCGCGGTGATCGCGCCCAAATTCGTCAGCGGCGACCCCGCCGACTCGATCGCACTGGCCCTGACCCTGTTGGCCGCCACGCGTTACTCGATCCTGCCGGTGGTGCTGTTCGCCATCGTTGTCACCGGTGCGTTGCGTGCGGTGCTGCATTGATCCCGGCAGCGGTAAGAGCGTGGTGGCCTGGCGCACTCGCAGTACTCTGTTGACGCTGGGGGTTGGGATGGGGGTGTTGTGGGCGCTGAAATATTGGGGGATGTGACAGGAGTTGGGGCGTGATGCCCTAGGATCAGAGGGCGCTCCCGAAAGCCGATGAATACAGCCTCAAACAATCATTAACTACAGAGTGTTTATGCCCGCCAGGGGCGTGTAGCCGTTTTTCCACACTCGAACAGGAATGCTCCTTCCTGCATGCGAGACACCTTCTGACTTCTTCCTGAATACCGCCTCGGTATGGTTTCCCTCCTGCATTTTCAGGTCGCCCGACCGAGGCCATTGCACTGCACCACCCACCTTGTGGGAGCGGGCTTGCCCCGCGATGCGTAGCCACCAGGCGACCTCCTTTCCAGCAAGGAGCGCCAAACCAAATGGCAACCCCCCCCGGCAAGGCCAGCCCTTCAGGCAAGGGCATTTTACAAGTAGCGATCACACCACTCGCCGAAATCCAGGCCAAGGACGTCGGCCGTGGCGCCGCAGTGTTCGACGCCTGGCTACGTGAAATCAGTGCCGGCCATGCCACCCTCGAGCGCCTCAAGACCGTCGCCGGCAATGTGCCAGTGGCGGGAAACAGCATCGCCCTGATCGAAGCACTGAGCGCTATCGTTACCCTGGCCCGCAGCCAGGTACCCGACCCACTCGACTGCGCCACCTTTGCCCTCAATCTGATCGCCTTGGTCACCTCGCCCGCCGGTGAGGCACCAGCGCGCATGAGCTTGCGGCCGATGCTGCTGTTCGTGCGCCAGGAGGGTAAGCAGGTGCTCGACGATGCCTCGGTCGAACTGCTGGCCGGCCACCTCAACGCCGATATCGTCGGCAGCCTCGATAATTTCGTCAGCCAGGCCACCGGCAAACTCAAGGGCATCCTCGCCGAGGCCGCCACCCTCGGCGAGCAGATCATCCTCGACATTGCCAGTGGCCTGGCCACCCTGGCCGAAGGCGCCGGCCCAAGACACGCCCGCCCGGCATCCACCCCAAGCAGCGCGCTGATGCACAACCCGCTGGCCACGCTCGACAACTACCTGGCCGGTGCCTTCAGTGCCTACAAGTGCGCTGGCAAGGGTATGACCAGCGCCAACGTCAGCCCCACCTTCAGCCCTACGACCAAGGCCGAACTGCTGGCCCACAGCGCGCACCTGCGCACCTTGGCGCCTCTGGTGCGCGGCATGATCCTCAAGCTGGGCGATGCCAGCAGCCCCGGCTCCATCGAGGCCCTGAGTCAGACCCTGGCCAGCAGCGTCAAACAGTGGCGCCAACGCAACCCCCAGGTGGTGGTGGCCAACATCAAGCCAGGCGGCACCAGCAAGGCTCGCCACCAGCTGGCCGAAGGCAAGCTGGAAACCCAGAAAGAGCAGGCGCCCGCGTCCCAGGCCGCCAACCCGTGCAAGAACGGCGCCCCGGCCAACACCTGCAACAGCATCAACTTCGCCCTGGGCAGCGAGACCCTGCAGCACACCGATTTCAGCCTGCCCGGCCCGTTCCCCATCACCTGGACCCGCACCTACCACTCGCGCCTGGCCGCCCTCGACAGCGGCAGCCTCGGCGCCCGCTGGATCACCGCCTTCACCACCTGCATCGATGTGCAGGACGATGGCCTGCTGCTGCACGATATCGATGGCCGCAGCCACGCCTACCCACTGCCCAAGGTCGGCAAAACCCATTACGACGCGGTGGAGTACCGTGGCCTGACCCGCACCACCGACACCCAGCTCATCCTGTCGCGCGGGCAGGAGCGCCACGAGACCTACGAGCGCGTCGGCGAGCGCTTCCACCTGGTGCATATCGTCATGCGCAACGGCGTCGGCGCGATGCTGCACTACGAGCACAGCCACAACGGCCGCCCGGTGCTGTCGGACATCAACACCTACGCCGACAACGACCCGACCAAGGTGCACCTGCAACTGGGCACGCTGCTCGATGAGCACGGCCATATCCAGGGCCTGTGGCAGGTGGTCGACGGCAAGCCGCTGCGCCAATTGTGCGCCTACCACTACGACGACCAGGGCGACCTGATCGCCGCCCAGGACGAACACGGCGCCGCCTGGCGCTACCAGTACCAGCACCACCTGATCACCCGCTACACCGACCGCACCGAGCGCGGCCTCAACCTGGAATGGGACGGCAGCGGCCCCCACGCCCGGGCGATCCGCGAATGGGCCGACGATGGCAGCTTCGAAACCCGCCTGGCGTGGGATGAGCACATCCGCCTGACCACCGTGACCGACGCCCACGGCGGCCAGACCCGCCACTACTACGACGCCGAGGGCTACACCTACCGCATCCAGCACGCCGACGAGCGCTCGGAGTGGCTGTTCCGCGACGCCCGCAAGAACGTGATCCGCCACCTGCACGCCGACGGCAGCCAGGATCGCTACACCTACGATGAACGCAGCAACCGCCTGCAGCACATCCGTGCCGACCACAGCGTGGTGCACTACGCCTACGACGACAAGGACCAGCTGATCAAGATCAGCGATGCCGAAGACGGCCTGTGGCTGCGCGGCTACGACGATGCCGGCAACCTGGTCGAAACGGTCGACCCGCTGGGCAACAAGACTGAATTTGCCTACACCTCGACGGGACTGTTGAAGGCGATCAAGGACGCCAACGGCAACGAAAAGAAGATGGCGTACAACGACGCCGGGCAAGTGCTCGAGTACACCGACTGCTCTGGCAAGACCAGTAAATGGGCGTACGACGAACTGGGGCGTCTGGTGCAGGCCAGCAATGCGCTGGGGGAGAAGACTCAGTTCATGTACGAGGCCGGTCAACTGGCGAAGGTGACCTATCCGGACCTGACCGAAGAACGCTTCCACTACGATGCCGAGGGCCGGTTGCTGGCCCATGTCGATGCGCTGGAGCGGTCTACTACCTGGAGCTATACCCATGCTGGGTTGCCAAGTGAGCGTGTTGATGCAGCGGGGTACACGTTGTGCTACCACTGGGACAAGCTAGGTCGGTTGGTCTGCCTGGACAACCAGAACGGAAGTAGAGCGACATTCTGCTATGACCTGGTCGGACGCTTGTCGCAGGAAACCGGTTTCGACGGTTTGGCTAGGCACTATCGGTATGACGTGCATACCGGGCGGCTGGCGTTCACGCAGGTTGGCCAGCGTCGCGTAACCATGCGTTTCGATCGTATGGGCCGACTGATCGAACGTACTGCCGGCCTGGGTGAACAGGTGGAATCGGAGCATTATGCCTACGACGGCAATGGCCAACTGCTCCAGGCCCGCAATGCCGTCAGCATGTTGCAATGGTTCCATGACGAAGCCGGCAACATGGTCCGCGAGCACCAGCATTATCTGGGCATCGGCACACCCATGGTTGCCGTCTGGCAGCATGAGTACGATGCGTTGAACCAGCGTGTGGCAACCATCCGGCCCGATGGCCACAAGGTCAGTTGGTTGACTTACGGTAGCGGCCATGTCGCCGGCATGACGCTCGATCATCACGAAATGCTCGCCTTCGAGCGTGACGACTTGCACCGCGAAATTGTCCGTCACCAAGGCAACAAACTCATGCACAAGCAGCAGTGGACTACGCGGGGAAGGCCGCAAGAGCAATTGATTGGCGGTGCCGATGGCGAATCTGTCCTGCTCAAACGGGAGTATCAGTACGACACGGTCGGCCAACTGACCGGTATCCGCGATACGCGTCGTGGGCAATTGGCTTACCAATACGACCCGCTTGGCCGGCTGCTGCAGGCCGCCAGCCGTCTAGGCGTTGAAACTTTCGCGTTCGATCCCGCAGGCAACCTCATTGACGAAGCCCAACAACTCAATCGCCCTCTGGAAGAAAAGGCCAGGCATGGGAAGCTGATGGACAACCGCTTGCGCGAATACGGCGGTGTCCATTTCAAATACGACGAGCGCGGTAACCTGATTCACCGGCTGCATGAGGGCAAGCATGCTCATCTGACCTGGGACTTGTTCGATCGCCTGACGCACTACAACGATGACCGGCTCAAGGTCGACTACAGCTATGACGCGCTGGGGCGCAGGTTGCACAAGCATTCCGTTGCCCATTACTGGGATAGGCCTGAAGCCGGTACTGGCTGGAACCAGATGCAGCGAGCCAAACGACAGCGCGAGTTGAAATGCGGCTTCACGCTGTTCGGCTGGGATGGCAACGCGCTTGCCTGGGAGAGTTCCCCGCCACGTGACGACAGTGATACCGGCAGGACGGTGCACTACCTATATCTGCCAGGCAGTTTTGTGCCAGTGGCCCAAGCGGTGCGCAATGGTCCGGTTCGCCTGCACAAGCAACCAGACTGGAATGGCCGTGAATATGATTTTGACCAAGACCCTCTGTGGCACACCGAAGTGAAGCCTCAAACGTTCGACAGCATGTACTGGTACCAATGTGATCATCTGGGTACGCCGATGGAGTTGACGGATGAGGAAGGGCGTGTGGTGTGGGCGGCACGTTACACGGCTTGGGGAGATCTTGCCGATTTGCAGGATGGTCAAGATGCTATTGGCGCAGTGAGGAACCCGATACGCTTCCAGGGACAGTATCAAGATCACGAGACAGGGCTGCATTACAACCGGTTCCGCTATTACGATCCGAGGAGTGCTCGTTACGTATCGGAGGATCCGGTCGGGTTCATGGGTGGACTGAATGCATACGAGTATATCGGTGGAGATCCCGTAAGCGGTAATGATCCGTTGGGGCTGGCGCCGTGGGAATTGAATGGGGATGGCGACACCAGCATATGCACGTATTACGATTTTCGGTCTTGTGAGACTACAGGTGATCTAAGTAGTTACTACCAAACCGCTGCGAAGATATGCCGTGGGGGACGAACAGATGTGAATTTCGTGCTAGGAGCAGGTGTATTAAATGCATGGATTTGGGGTGGGCAGGATTCGAGTGCTGAAATTTCCGACAAGATCAGACGTAGTTTGATAGCCAGTGATAAAGCAGAGGTGGCAGTGCATGGGGTAAATGGCGTGACAGGAAATGCCATCGATGCTTATCATGACAAG
The DNA here is from genome assembly GCF_024749065.1 of Pseudomonas sichuanensis. Classification (NCBI taxonomy): domain Bacteria; kingdom Pseudomonadati; phylum Pseudomonadota; class Gammaproteobacteria; order Pseudomonadales; family Pseudomonadaceae; genus Pseudomonas; species Pseudomonas sichuanensis. The sequence goes on from NZ_CP087185.1 coordinate 3,489,274, forward strand.
GCATTCGGTGAGGCGGGACTGGGAACTCGTTTTTATGGAGGTAATATCTGGTTTCAAGGCATTTCACCTAACCCGGTTCCTTTTGATTCGGAGGGGGAATTCAGGTTCGATCCACGGCGTTTACTTCCTGCTGGAGATAGCCGTGAGTCTTTGGGTTGTTTAAAGGATTGAATTTAAAAGGATTGAGTTTATGAAATGGATCAATTGCTTGTTGCTGTTGAAGTTGGCTTTTTTTGCCTTATTGCTTCTTATTTATTTTTTGTTTTGCTATATCTCCCTGAAGGTTGGTGGCGGGGCTGATGTTCTCAGCTTTATTCGGCATGTAGTGCTGGTCACTGGATTGGTGCCTTTGCTTGCGTGGCTGATTTTGATTTTTTTTGCAGTTCCTCCGATTTTTATCAGGCTGGTCATTTTTGTTGTAGTGTTGATGGTATACCACTATTTCCTATTTGCGGTATCGGCACATTATGATGGGCTTTATTATTGGAGTGTTCAATTGGGTGAGGTGTTGATTTTCCTTTTGATGGTGCGAGTCGTGAGAGCGAGGGCGGAAGCTGAGCGAAACACCTGAGCTCAGTATTTAAGGGTGATTTATGTGAGCATTACAAGAGGGTGAGAGAGATCTGTCGCGGGAATGATTTTGTTGTTAATAGGGCTATTGCAGTCGGTCTTGCTAGTGCCTGGATTCGTGGAGTTGCATCAGCATCAAAAGCCGATGTGTATGATGTCATCAGGAATAGTCTGATTGCTAGTGACAAAGCAAAGGCGAGCACCCATGGCTCCAATGGCGTAACGGGGACTATGATTGATACATACCATGATTAAGCATTTGATGCGGCAGGGATTGGCGCGGGGTTCTATGGTGGGAATATATGGCCACAAAATATAGCACCTAACCCTGTCCCGTTTGACCCAGACGGTAAGCTACGTTTTGATCCTCGCAGACTGTTGTCTGAGACAAGCGAAAGTAAGTCGGTAGGTTGTTCGAAAAATTGAATGACCGAATTGAAAATTATGTGGTTGCTTAGCGTTGTCAAGGTGGTTGTGGCGATCCCATTTGTGTTGGCTTATATGTTTCTTTGCTATGTTGGGCTTGTGGGGGGCGACCTTCGAGTTTTGTTGATGTCGTGTTTTATGTGTTTTTGATAAATGGGCTTATTCCTTTTATTTCGTGGCTGGCTTTGATTTTTGCATCGAGCAGCACTGCTTTTGTAAGGCTACTTATTTTTCTATTGCTATTACTGCATTTCATTACGTTGTTGCTGTTTTTGGTGCGCATGGGCATTTTCTTTATTGGTGGCTTCAACTTACTGAAATGGCAGCTATGTGGTTGTTGGTTTGTTTGATTAAAGGGTGGCGCCTATTTGTGTTTGCGGGGCGATAACTAATGGTGCCTAGTGGGTTTATTTGTGTGCTCTTTTTGGGGGCGAACAGAGAAAAGGACAGATTCATTTTTTTCGCTCTAATTGCTGCCTGCGCGGAGCCGAAGGGGACACGAAACTCAGGCGATGACGGCTGAAGAGCTCAGTACGATTCGATAGGCCATCCAACGAGAAAACTGACCTGCAACAGTCGTTTCGTGGGCGATCCTATGCGAATCACCGGAAAATGTATCGTGCAGATGAAGCAGGGTAGGCGGAAATTAGAGTAGAGAAAAACAGTCCATCCCGGTTTATGGAGGAATATATGGTTTCAAGGTGTACCTCCCAACCCTATTTCTTTGATGCTGACGGTAAGCTCAAATATGATCTGCGACGATTGATGCCTGGCGCTAGTGACTCAGAGTCGCCAGGCTGTGCTAAGAAATAATTTTCTAGAGATCTCTGAAGGTGGTTTGTTGTGTTGAAGGCATTAAGGTTTTTCCTTGCGATTCCGCCGATTCTGGTTTATGTGCTTTTCTGTTATTTAGCGACACGGGGAGGAGAGCTCACTTTGCTTCAAATATTAAGGCATGTGATTCTTGTTACCGGGCTCGTGCCTCTCTGCTCGTGGCTACTGGTGATATTCAAGAGCACTTCAGCTACGATTGTAAAATCGTTTATTTTTGCCATTTTGATAACGATGTATCATGTTTTTCTTTTCGCAGTCTCCGCGCATCGCGATGGACTTCATTATTGGGGGGGTTCAGCTTGTTGAATTGTTGGCTTTGTTCGCATTTGTAAGATTTATTCGCAAGGGTCTAATTGATTAAGGTGGTCTAATCGATATCGTTAAGAGAGGGCGGAGTGCTAGATCCTGGCGCGAAGCCGCTGAAGTCAAATCTAGGGTTTCTCCGATCAAGTCAGCACAGGCCATCTCACCTGTGCTGAAATAGCCCTTCGTCCAACTGACCACTCTATTTGCCCTGTCGAATCTCTGGATGGTACGCCGGCAATTAAAGGCTGTAACACTGGATGCCCTGACGCCAGCCCTAGGGTCTGTGTGAAAAGTCTTGAGACGAAGGTCAGGCAAGGCGAAAACAGCCGAGGAAGCGGAGTTTACGGGTTGTAAATGAGCATTCCGAGGCTGTTTTCAACGCAGCATCACCGAGTATCAAGGCTTTTCACACAGAGCCTAGTAGGCCGCCAAGCGTACGTCGACACAATTGCAGCGCCTAGAAAATCGAGCGCCGCCCGCGCGGCGCATCGCTGGCAAGTCGCAGCGGCGAACCGCAGCTCCCACATTTGTTTCGGGCCAAATATTCCTGTGAAAGTACCGGCGCCAGCCTTGGCGCAAGGCTTGAGTCAGGTGGGGCGGCAGAGGTGCCTGCCGAGATTCCACGTCAATGCGCGCCGCTCACCCCCGCCGCAACCACTCGATAAACTGCGCAAACAACTCCGACTGCGAATTGACCTCCAGCTTCAGATACAGGTTCTTGCGGTGCATGCGCACCGTCTCCGGTGAGATCCCCAGTTCATGGGCGGTGGACTTCACCGAATGCCCCTGCAACACCATCTGCGCCACTTCCCGCTCGCGCTCGGTCAGCACCCCACAACCAAAGCTGTCGAACGCCGCCTGCACACTGCCCTTCCCCTCCGGCTGCTGCGCCAGCCCATGCCGCGCAAAACGCAGCAGCAGTTCACGCACCATCGGCTCGACCGCCTGCAGCAGGTGCAGTTGCTCGATACCCAGCCGGGCACCGCTGCAACCTTGGAACAGGCTGAGGGAGATCTTGCTGTCATTCTCCAGGTCGACGATGAAGTAGCTGTCCTCGCTGCAACCGGTGCCCAGGTAGTAGGCCTTGTAGTAGTCACTGTCGAAGAAGTTGTCCGGGGCGATGTCCTCAAGGTGGTAGAACCCCTGGGCCAGGCCCTTCTGCACCGCCAGGCAGAAGGGATCGAGCAGGTAGCCGGCGGCGAAATAGCGTTCCAGCACCGCCTCGTGGTAACGGTCCGGAATACCCTGCTGGTACAGCAGCTGCGGCGCCTGGGCCTTGCGCTCCAGGCTGATCAGCATCGACTCGGCGCCCACCAGCTGGCTGATGGCGGCCGCCAGCCAAGCCAACGCATCCGGGCCCTCGCTGTGGGCGAAGGCCTGTTGCAAGGCTGCGTGCCATTGCTGCAAGGCATGAAACGGCAGGCTTATTGTGGTGTTTTCGTGTGCTCGGCTCATGCCCCGCAGTCTACCGGCCGGGGCATGGGCGCGCACCTGTGGCGGCAGGTGGGTCATTGGCCGTGGTACAGGCCCTGTTCGGCCAGCTCCCGCGCGGCATCGAAGATGCAGCTGCGCAGGGTGTCGACGATCTGGTCCACCTGGGCGTGGGTGATGATCAGCGGCGGCGACATCACGTTCAGGTGCATGATCGGCCGCACCAGCAAGCCCTTGGCCTGGGCCCGCACATGGATACGCTCGCCGATGTTCACTGCATCGGGGAACAGCGCCTTGGTCTGCTTGTTGCTCACGAACTCGACACAGGCCATCAGCTTCATGCAGCGCACCTGGCCCACCAGCGGCAGGTCGGCCAGGGTCTGCAACTGCTGCTCCAGGTAGCTGCCGACATCGTTTACATGGGCCAGCAGGTTTTCCCGCTCGATGATCTCGATGTTCTTCAGCGCCGCCACGCAGCACACCGGGTGCCCGCTGTAGGTGAAACCGTGGGTGAAGCAGCGGCCCTTGCCGGGTTCGGCGATAACCTTCCACAGGCGCTCGGAGAAGATGCAGGCGCCCAGCGGCAGGTAGGCCGAGGTCAGGCCCTTGGCGGTGGTGATGATATCGGGCGTGACGCCGAACAAGGCCTCGGACGCGAAGAAAGTACCCAGCCGGCCGAACGAGGTCACCACTTCGTCGGCGACGAACAGGATGTCGTAGGTCTGGCACACCTGCCACATGCGCTGGAAGTACCCTTCGGGCGGGATGATCACCCCGCCCGAGCCCATGATCGGCTCGGCGAAGAAGGCGGCGACGTTGTCGGCGCCCAGCGAGAGGATCTTGTCCTCGAACTCGGCCACCAGGAAGTCGAGGAACTCGGCCTCGTCCATGTCGTCGGCGGCCCGGTAGAAGTTGGGGTTGGACACGTGGTGAATCAGCTCGTGGGCGTAGTCGAACTCCGGCACCCGGTCGGCGGCCTTGTTGCCGATCGACATGGTCAGGCAGGTGGAGCCGTGGTAGGCGTTGTAGCGAGCGATCACGTGTTTCTTGTGCGGCTTGCCGCGGCAGTTCTGGTAGTACTGGATCAGCCGGTAGGCGGTGTCTACCGCGGTGGAACCGCCGGTGGTGAGGAACACATGGTTGAGGTCGCCCGGCGCCAGGCTGGCAAGTTTCTCGCACAGTTCAATGGCCTTGGGGTTGGCCATGTCGGAGAACGGGTTGGAATAGGCCAGTTGGCGCACCTGGTCGGCGATGGCCAGGGCCATTTCCTCGCGGCCCAGGCCGATGTTGGTGCACCACATGCCGCCGACGGCATCGAGGAAGCGGTTGCCCTCGGTGTCCTGGATGTAGGCGCCTTCGCCGGCCTGGATGTTCAGCGCGCCCTGCTCGGCGTGCTCGTCGAACACATGGTAGCCGTGCATGTAATGAGCCTTGTCGGCCTGCACCAGGCGGTCGTTGTCAACGGTGGCGGCCAGCTTGCGAATGGGGGTAGCCATGAGCGGTTCCTTGTCGAAGCGATACGGTGAAAGGTGTCAGATGCCGGTCTTGACCGTGCTCCAGACCCGGGTGATGGCGCGCATGGCCTGCGGGTCCTGGGCTTTCTGGGTGAACAGGCGTTCGCGGGTCTGGTCGTCCGGGTAAATCGCCGGGTCGTTGCGGATATCGGCCTGCACCAAGGGCGTGGCGGCAGCATTGCTGTTGGCGTAGTGGATGTAGTTGGTCACCTCGGCCATGGTCTTGGGTTGCAACAGGTATTCGATGAAGCGATGGGCATTGGCCGCATGCGGGGCATCGCTGGGCAGGTAGAGGCTGTCGAACCAGATCAGCGAGCCTTCCTTGGGGATGAAGAACGCCAGGTTGATGTCCTTCTTCGCTTCCACCGCGCGGGCCTGGGCGGTGGCGTAGTCGCCGGACCAGGTCAGGGCCATGCACACGTCACCGTTGGGCAGGCTGGTGAGGTAGTTCACCGAGTCGAACTTCTTGATGAACGGGCGGATGCCCAGCAGGACGTCCTGGGCCGCCTTGAGGTCGGCGGGGGCGGCGCTTTTCGGGTCTTTGCCGAGGTACTTGAGGGCCAGCGGAATGACTTCGCTGGGGGCGTCCATCAGGGTCACGCCGCAGTCGGCAAAGCGCGAGACGATCTTGGGGTCGAACAGCATGGCCAGCGAGCCGATGGGCGCGTCGGGCATGCGCTGCTTGATCTTGTCGACGTTGTAGGTGATGCCCGAGCTGCCCCAGGTGTAGGGCGCCGAATAGACCATGCCGGGGTCGTAGGCTTGCATGCTCTGCAGCACGTGCGGGTCGAGGTTGGCCCAGCTGGGCAGCTTGGCCTTGTCCAGCGGCTGGAACACCTTGGCCTTGATCAGCGGCGGTACCAGGGAGGCGTTGAGCATCACCAGGTCGTAGCCGGAGCGGCCGGTGAGCAGTTTGGTCTGCACCGTTTCGTAGCCGTCGAAGGTGTCGTAGATCACCTTGATGCCGGTTTGCTTCTCGAAATCGGCGAGGGTGTTTTCGCCGATGTAGTCGGTCCAGTTGTACAACCTGAGTGTGTTGCCGTTGTCCGCTTCGCCGGCCAGGGTGGCGGTGGCGGTACAGCACAGCAACAGACTGGAAATCACCTTGAATGCCTTGCGCATAGCAACTCCATCATGTGATCAGGATCGGCTCGGGTGAGCGGATGGGGTAACTATCGGGGGGATTGCGGGTGGGGGCTATAACCCGAATGGGTGGGGGGCGATGCGATTTTGTGTCGGGCCAACAGGGCAGGCAGCGGAGATACCACAGGCAGGACTGGCCCGAAACAAACTGTGGGAGCGGGTTTACCCGCGAAGCGCCGCGCGGGCGGCGCTCGATCTTGAGAGCGCTGCAAGACTGCCGTCATGCACCTGGCGGCCCTCATGCGATCTCAAGACAGGCGGTTGGGCGTCACACCATCGATCTTGGAAAACCAGGATTCGGTGATGGCCTCCAAGTGCATGGAGGGATATCGCGTGAGGGCCACCAGGTGTCCGCCGGTGTTCTTGCAGCGCCTATGAGATCGAGCGCCGCCCGCGCGGCGCTTCGCGGGTAAACCCGCTCCCACAGTTTGTTTCGGGCCAATTACTCCTGTTGTTTCACCACTGCCTGCCCTGTTGGCATGGCGCAATTTCTCGGTGCGCGCTGCTATTGCGGCTTCAGTGGATACAGCGCGTCGTCAAATTGCTCCAGGCGCGGGAACACCATCGGCAAATCATCCGAAAGCTGCTCCAGCCGCTGCTGGTAACTGCGCAGGAAATCCTTGCGCGCTTCATCGCTGATATACGGCACATGCCACGCCACGAACGGCTCCAGCACCTCGAAGCCGACATAGGCCAAGGTGCCGCGCAGAATCGGCCGCAGCATGTCCTCCAGCGGCCCGTGGATCGCCCCTTCGCCAAACATGTGCTCACGCCCGCCCAGGGTCACGGTGACCAGCGCCCGCTTGCCCGCCAACCCGCCCTGGTCATAGAAACGCTTGCCGCCGTAGCACACCCCCGACACCAGCACCCGGTCGATCCAGCCCTTGAGCATCGCCGGCGCCGAGAACCAGAAGATCGGGAAGTTCAGCACCAGCAGGTCGGCCCACAGCAGCTTGTCCAGCTCCTGCTGGATATCCGCCGCGATGGACCCGCTCTTCACCCCCAGCCGTTGCTCCAGCGCATACACCAGGTACTCCGGGTTTTCCCGGTGGCTGAAGTCTTCGGCGCTGGCCACCGGGTTCCAGCCCATCGCGTACAGGTCACTCACCTGCACCTCATGGCCCTGGGCGCGGAAGGTCTCGGCCGCCTGGTCACGCAGCGCGGCAGTGAAGGATTGCGGCTCGGGATGAGCGTGAACGATCAGTACTTTCATGGATGTTCCTTAAACGGTTTCCAGGGGGGATTCGGTTTTGCGGGCCGCCAGCAAACGGTCGAGCCAGTCGGGGTCCATCTCCGGCTCGCAGGAGAACAGCAAGCCGGTGTAGTCGCGGTACGGCGGCCGGAAGATCGCTTCGCGGCTGCCGTGGTCGACCACCCTGCCCCGCTGCATCACCAGCACCTCGTCGGCGATGGCGCGCACGGTGGCGACGTCGTGGGTAATGAACAGGTAGGCCACGCCCAGCTCGCGCTGGATGCGGTCGAGCAGCTTCAGCACGCCCTCGGCCACCAGCTGGTCAAGGGCCGAGGTCACTTCGTCGCAGATGATCAGTTGCGGCTCGGCCGCCAGCGCCCGGGCGATGCAGATCCGCTGCTTCTGCCCGCCGGACAATTCGCGCGGCAGGCGATCCATGTACTTGGCCGGTTCCAGGTCGATCATGCGCAGCAGCTCGGCGACCCTCTCGCGCAGCGCCTTGCCCTTCAAACCCAGATAGAAACTCAGCGGCCGGCCAATGATGTCGACGATGCGCTGGCGTGGATTGAGTGCGGTGTCGGGGATCTGGTAGATCATCTGGATACGCCGCAGCTGCTCCTTGCTGCGCAGGCGATAGTCCGCCGGCAGCGCTTGCCCCTCATACAGCACCTGGCCCGAGGTCGGCTGCAGCAGGCCGCTGATCAAGCGTGCCGTGGTGCTCTTGCCACTGCCGGACTCGCCGATCACCGCCAGCGTCTGGCCGCGATACAGCTTCAGCGAGACATCGTGCAGCACCGGCTGATGGCCATAGCTTGCATCGACCTGGCGCACTTCCAGCAACGGTTGTTCATGGCTGGGGCAGGCCTTGGCAGAGGTATGGAAATTGCGCACCGCCCACAGCGATTGGGTGTAGGCCTGCTGCGGCGCACTGAGCATGATGCGGGTCTGCGCCTCTTCCACCAGGCTGCCATGGCGCAGCACCATGATCCGGTCGGCCATCTGCGCCACCACCGCCAGGTCGTGGCTGATGTACAGCGCGGCACTGCCGAAGGTCTTCACCGCATCGCGGATCGCCGCCAGCACCTCGATCTGGGTGGTGACGTCCAGCGCCGTGGTCGGCTCGTCGAAAATGATCAGGTCCGGGTGGCAAGCCATGGCCATCGCCGTCATCACCCGCTGCAGTTGGCCGCCGGACAACTGGTGCGGGTAGCGCTGGCCGATGCGCTCGGGGTCGGGCAGGCGCAGGATGCGGTACAGCTCGACCGCCTCGGCCTCGGCCTGGGCGCGGTCGATGCTGCCGTTGATCACGGCGGTTTCCACATGCTGGTCGATCAGCCGGTGCGCCGGGTTGAACGAGGCCGCCGCGCTCTGCGCCACGTAGGCGATGCGCAGGCCGCGCAGCTTGCGCAGGGTGTCGGCGCTGGCCTGGAGCAACTCGATGCCATCGAAGCACACGCTGCCGCCGGTGATCCGGCAACCGTCGCGCACATAGCCCATGGCGGCCAGGCCCAGCGTGGACTTGCCGGCCCCGGACTCGCCGATAAGGCCCAGTACCTCACCGCGCTTGAGGGTCAGGTCGATGCCTTTGATCAGCGGGTGCCAGGCGTTTTCGTAGTAGCCTTCGATACGCAGGTCACGGATCGTCAACAAGGTGTCTTGGCTCATGTTCAGCACTCCTTCAGGCCACTGGACAGATGCAGCACCCAGTCGACGACAAAGTTCACGCTCACGGTGATCAACGCCACCGCCAGCGCCGGCAGCAGCGGGCTGACGTCACCAAAGGTGATCAGCACCGCGTTGTCGCGCACCATGCTGCCCCAGTCGGCAGTCGGCGGCTGGATACCCAGGCCGAGGAACGACAAGGCGCTGATGAACAGGAAGACGAAGCAGAAGCGCAGGCCAAACTCGGCGATCAAGGGCGCCGCGGCGTTGGGCAGCACTTCCCGGCTGACCAACCACCACAGCCCCTCCCCGCGCAACCGCGCGGCCTCGACGAAGTCCTGCACCACCACGTTCATGGCCACCGCCCGCGCCAGGCGGAACACCCGGGTGGCGTCCAGCAGCGCGATCACCAGCACCAGCGAGGTGGCCGTGGTGCCGACTACGCTGAGGATCAGCAAGGCGAAGATCAGTTGCGGGATGGCCATCAGGATGTCCACCACCCGTGACAGGCCCTGGTCGATCCAGCCGCCCTTGATGGCCGCGACCAGCCCGCACAGGCCACCCAGCAGAAACGCCAGGGTGGTGGTCAAAAAGGCGATGCCCAAGGTATTGCGGGCGCCATACAGCAGGCGGCTGAACATGTCGCGGCCGAGGTTATCGGTGCCCAGCAGGAACTCCGGGCCCCAGGGCGCGAAACCCTCGCCCACCACCTGGGTTTCGCCGTAGGGCGCCAGCAGTGGCGCGAACACCGCCACCAGCAGGTAGGCGACTATCACCAGCAGGCCGAACTTGGCGCTCAGGGGCGCGCGCAGTAAAGGTGTGATCAGGCTCATGGTCTACCCCTTCGGGTGCATCAGGCGTGGGTTGCTGGCGATCGACAGCACGTCGGCGCCGGTATTGAGCAGGATGTAGGTGCCGGCGAAGATCAGGCTGCAGGCCTGCACCACCGGGATGTCGCGCTTGGCCACCGAGTCCACCAGCAACTGGCCCAGGCCCGGGTAGACGAACACCACCTCCACCACCACCACGCCCACTACCAGGTACGCCAGGTTCAGCGCCACCACGTTGACGATCGGCGCCAGGGCGTTGGGCAAGGCGTGCCTGAAGATGATCCGTGCAGGCGACACGCCCTTTAGCCGGGCCATCTCGATGTAGGGGCTGGCCAGCAGGTTGATCAACGAGGCGCGGGTCATGCGCATCATCTGCGCGATCACCACCAGGCTCAGGGTCGCCACCGGCAGCAGCGACACCTGCAGCACCTCACCCAGCGACGCCCCCGGCGCCAGGCTGGAGATGCCCGGCAGCCATTCGAGCTTGACCGCGAACACCAGGATCAGGATGTAGGCGACGAAGAACTCGGGGAACGACACCGCGCTCAGCGCACCGGTGTTCAGCAGCCGGTCGAACCAGCTGTTGCGGTAAAGCGCCGCGAGCATGCCCAGCAGCAACGCGGTGGGCACCGAAAACAGCGCCGCCAGCAGGGCCAGGCTGAAGGTGTTGCCCAGCCGCGCGCCGACCAGCTCGACGATCGGCCGCTGGTTGGCCAGGGACACGCCCAGGTCGCCGTGCAGCAGGCGCCAGGCCCACTGCACGAAGCGCTGCACGGGCGACAGGTCGAGCCCCAGTTGGGCGCGGAACGCCGCCACGGTTTCCGGGGTGGCCGACTGGCCGAGCATGGCCTGGGCGATATCGCCCGGGAGCATGCCGACGGCCAGGAAGATCACCACCGACACCGCGAACAGCGACAACAGGCCCAGGGCCAGGCGCTGCATCAGTAACTTGCCAAGGGTATTCACCATTGCACTCCTTCAACGCACGCGAAGTTCAGGCCTGCCACCAGCGCTCGATCACCCGCAGGCCATCGAGTTCGCCGTAGGGTGCGGTCTGCCCGCCATGCACCACCCGGGTCGAGCGTGCGGCCACGGAGCTGGCGAACAGCGGCACGATCGCCCCGCCATCGTCGCGGCACAGCGCCTGCATCTCGTTGTACATCTCGCGGCGCAGCGTCTCGTTCATTTCGCCGCGGGCGGCGTTGAGCAGCTGGTTGAAGCGCGGGTTGTCCCAGTGGGTCTCGTTCCACGCCGCGCCCTTGGCGTAGCCGATGCTGAACATGCGGTCGGCGGTCAGGCTGGAGTACCAGAACGAGGTGGTGAAAGGTTGTTTCATCCAGACATTGGAGAAGAAACCATCGGCCGGCTCGCGCACCACGTCGATGTCGATCCCGGCCTGGCGCGCCTGCTCCCTGAACAGCACCGAGGCATCCACCGCGCCGCTGTAGGCGGCATCGGAGGCCTGCAGGCGCACCTTGAGGCTGTCCATGCCGGCCTGGCGCAGATAGAAGCGCGCCTTGTCCGGGTCGTAGGCGCGCTGTTCCAGGGCCGGGTTGATGAAGCGGTTGGCCGGCTGCAGCGGATGGTCATTGCCGACCTGGCCGTAGCCATACAGCACCGAGGCCAGCAGCGCCTCGCGGTCGACCGCGTGCTTGAGGGCCAGGCGCACGTTGTTGTCCTTGAACTGTGCGCTGTCGGTGAGCATCGGGAAGGTGTAGTGCTGGGCGCCCTTGGTTTCCTCGATCACCAGTTTCGGGTTGCGCTTGAGCAGGGCCACGGTCTTGAGGTCGACCTTGTTGATCACATCGACCTTGCCGGTGACCAGGGCGTTGACCCGCGCGGCGCCGTCGGCGATGGCGAGCAGCTCGGCGCTGGCGAAGTGCGCCCTGCCCGGCTTCCAGTAGTCGGGGCTGCGCTCCAGGTCCATGCGCACGCCCGGCTCGAAGCCCTTGATGCGGTAGCCGCCGGTGCCGATGCCGGCCTGCCAGTCGGCCAGGCCGTCCTTGGCGGGCATGATCACCAGGTGGTAGTCGGCGACCACGTAGGCGAAGTCGGCGTTGCCCGAGTGCAGTTCGAACACCACGGTGTCGGGGGCGCTGGCATGAACCTGGGCGACATCGCCCAGTACGGTCTTGGCGGCGGAGGTAGATTTCTCGCCCAGGTGGTGCTGGATCGAGGCGACCACGTCGTCGGCGGTGAGGGTCTTGCCATTGTGGAAGGTCACGCCCTGGCGCAGGGTGAAGGTCCAGGTTTTCGCGTCCGGGCTCGAGACCCAGCGCTCGGCCAGCTCAGGGATGGCAGTGCCGTCCACGGCGATTTCGGTGAGGGTGTTGTACACCGCCGAGAAGCCGATGAAGGTGAAGGTGTCGACCCAGGAGCCCGGGTCCTTGGAGTCAGTGGTGCTGCCCCCCGCCAGGCCCAGGCGCAGGGTGCCACCGGGTTTTGGCATGGCATCGGCAGCATGACCGCCGAGTGGCAGGCCGAGGGAAAATGCCCCGGCGATGGCCGCGGCGGCAGCGCTGTATTTCAGGAAGTCCCGGCGCGGCAAACCGCCGTCGAGAATGGCCTGAGGACTGTTCTTGTTGTTATCGCTCATGCATGTGCCCCTGTTGAACCGCAAGGAATTGTTGTTCGGTCAAAGCGGAGTGCGTAGAAGCTGTGTATTATTTGTAATTGTTACCGTAACAAATACATTAGCGGCACGACAAGCTGTTTTCCAAAGGGCCCGAGCAGGGCAATTTTCATCGTGTAACATGAGCGTTTTCGCAGGGAGCCACTTCCTCCATGAGCCAGTCGACCCGCCTGATCACGGCTTCGTACATTCTCTCGTTCGTGGCGGCCAATGCCCCGCAGAAGCTGCGCACCGAGACCATCGCCAAGTGGGTGAAAGTGCACCCCACCCGCGTGCGCGGGCTGGTGTCGCAGATGGTCAAGGCCGATATCCTCACCTCGTACCGCGGCGCCCAGGGCGGCGTGACCCTGGCCCGCCCACCGCAGCAGATCACCCTGCGCGAGGTGTATGACGCGGTGCAGGAAAGCTCGCTGATCGCCGAGAAGATCGACAACCCGTTCGCCGGGCTGGAGGATCACTGCAAGGTGTTCGAGGTGTTCACCCGGTTGTTTGCGATGCTGGAGCAGAACATGCGCCTGGATCTGGGGGCGATCACGGCGGACCAGTTGTTCGTGGCGTTTGATACGCCCCAGGAGCAGGTTGGTTGAATCATCGAGGCCGCCACAGCCTTCTGTAGGAGCGGCCTTGTGCCGCGAAGGGCCGCAGAGCGGCCCCAGGCCCTCAAAGCTGGATCGCTTTCACTTCGACAAACTCAGCCAACCCCTCCTCCCCCCATTCGCGCCCATTGCCCGACTGCTTGTACCCCCCAAACGGCGCCTGGTAATTGAATGCCCCACCATTAACGAAGCACTGTCCCGCGCGCAGTTGCCGCGCCAGTTGCAGCGCTTTGTCCCGGCTGCCGGCCCACACCGCGCTGGACAACCCGAACGGCGAATCATTGGCCAGGGCAATCGCCTCGGCCTCATCGGCATAGGGAATCAGGCACAGCACCGGCCCGAAGATCTCCTCCTGGGCGATGCGCATACGGTTGTCGACATCGGCAAAGAGCGTCGGCGGCACGTAGAACCCGCGCTCGAAGCCCGGCGCCGTTTCACCACCGCACAGCAGGCGTGCGCCCTCCTCTTGCCCGACACGGATGTAATCCTGCACCGTGCGCCGCTGCCCCGCCGAACACATCGGCCCAAGGAAGCTGCGCGGATCCTGCGGGTCGCCCATCACCAGCCCACGCACCTCGTCCACCGCGATGTCCAACGCCTCGGCATAGCGCGACGCCGGCAACAGCATGCGGGTCAGCGCGGTGCAGGTCTGTCCCGAGTTGATCATCACGTCCTGCACGCCATAACGCACGGCCGCGTCCAGGTCGGCATCGGCGCCGATCAGCAGCGGCGACTTGCCGCCCAGCTCCAGGCACACCCGCTTCACCGACGGCGCCGCCGCCTGGGAGACACGTACACCCGCGCCGGTGGAGCCGGTGAACGAGACCATGTCCACCTGCGGGTGCCGGGCCAAGGCCTCTCCCACTTTCGACCCCGGCCCACTGACCAGGTTGAACACCCCGGCCGGCAAGCCGATGGCCTCGATCATCTCGGCCAGCACAAAGGCATGCAGCGGCGTTTCCTGGCTGGGCTTGACCACCACGGTACAACCGGCCGCCAAAGCCGGCGCCAGCTTGCCGATCAGCTGGTGCAGCGGGTAGTTCCACGGGTTGATGAACGCGCACACGCCCACTGCCTCGCGGTACACCAGCGAGTTGCCGACCTCGCGCACTTCGTCCATCAACCCGGCCAGCGCGATGTACTGCTCAAGCCCGACGATCGGCCCGTCCACCTGCACTGGCCGGCACCACTGCACCGGCATGCCCAGCTCGCTGGTGATCACCGCAGCCATCTCGTCGGCGCGGGCCTTGAGCTGGTCGGCCAGGGCACGAATGAACCCGGCGCGCACGCTGGAGGGCGTTCGCGACCAGTCGGCAAACGCCCGGCGTGCCGCCTGCACCGCCCGCTCCACGTCCGCTTCGTTACCCAGCGGCACCTTGCCGGCGACCGCTTCGCTGGCCGGGTCTATCACCTCGGCCATGCCCTGCCCCAGCGGCTGCTGCCAGCGGCCATCGATGAACAAACGGCTGTACTCACGCATTGCGTTGCGCCTCCATCAGCTCGCCGGCACACAGCACGATACGCCGGCAGGCTTCGCGCAAAGGCTCTGCCCCCAGCACCAGGCCCAGGCGAATATGCCCGGCCGCGCTCGGGCCGAAGGCCTCGCCGGCCAACACCGAAACCCCGTGCAGATCGAGCAGGCGGTTGGAAAATTCCTGCGCACTGAGCCCGGTTTCGCGGATATCGACCATCACGAACATCCCGCCATCGGGCTTGAGTGCGCGCACACCCGGGCAATCCGCCAGGCACGCGCAGACCAGGCCGCGGCGCTGGCGGTAGGCTTCACGCATCGCTTCGAGCTCCGGCAGTGGCTGCTCGAGCGCAGCCACCGCGGCGTCCTGGATGAAGTCCGGCGAGCCGTACAGCATGCACAGCGCCAGGTTCTCCAGGTGCCCGGCCAGGGCCGGCGAACCCACCACCCAGCCCATCCGCCAGCCGGTCATGGCATGGGACTTGGACAGGCTGTTGAGCGTCGCCGTACGTTCGGCCATGCCCGGCAGGCTGCCGGGGCTGATGTGCTCGCCGTCGAACAGCAGCTCGCTGTACACCTCATCGCTGATCAGCCACAGGTCGTGGGCGATGCACAGCTCGGCAAGGGCTTCCCAGGTGCTGCGCGGCAAACTGGCGCCGGAGGGGTTGTGCGGGCTGTTCAGCGCCAGGGCGCGGGTACGCGGAGTGATTCGCGCTGCCACATCCTCGGGCTGCACACGGAAGCCATGCTCCGGGCGTACGGGCACAGGTACCACTTTCGCCCCACAGGCGCCGAAGACCGCTTCGTAGGTGACATACATCGGCTCGGCGACGATCACTTCATCGCCCGGCTCCAGCACGCACTGGGCCACGCAGAACAGCGCGCACTGCGCCCCCGCCAGCACCGTCACCTGGTCGGCCGTCACCGCCTGGCCGCTGCGCTGCTGGTGCCGCCGGGCGATGGCCTCGCGCAGGCTGCGCTTGCCACGCACGTCGGCGTAATGGGTGTTGCCGGCCTGCAGGCTGTCCATCGCGGCCTGGACGATAGGCGCCGGGGTGTCGAAATCCGGGTCGCCCACCGACAGCAGCAGCACGTCGCGACCCTGTTCGAGCATGGCCAGGGCGCGGTAGTGGATCTCCCAGGCGGCAGCGCCGTCACCGGCGATCCGTTGGGTCAGGGAAGAAAAACGCATGGCAAATATCCTGTTGTGCGGGATGGGCTCAGCGCGCGCAGGCGTGCTTGAGCTCGATCAGGGTCACGCCGTTGCGGGAGAAGCCGCCGCGCAGGTCCCGTTGCAGTTCGTCGAGGCTTTGCGGCTGGGCGACCGTGCAGCCGAACGCGCGGGCCAGGCCTGCGAAGTCCGGGTTGCGCGGCAGCACGCCGATGGGCTCGATGTCCAGGTTGAGCATGTCGTCACGGATCTGCCCCAGCGCGTCGTTGTTCCACAGCAGCACCACCAGCGGGCGGTCCAGCTCTTCGACGGCAGTGGCCAGTTCCTGGGCGGTATAGAGGAAGCCGCCGTCACCCACCAACACCAGGCCTGGGCGCTCGCTGCTGCCGAACATGCCGCCGATACCCGCAGGCAGGCCGTAGCCCAGGGTGCCGTAGCCGGTCGGGTGCAGCCAGCTGCGCGGCGCCCGGCTGTTGAACACGTAGTTGCCGGTGTAGGCCAACTGAGTCATGTCGGTACTGATGAAGGCGTTGTCCGGCAACTCGGCGGCGATGCGCTCGAGGATGGACTGGTGCAGCGCCTGCAACGGGCCGTGGCTGGCCTGCACCGCGCTGCGCAACGTGGCCACCGAGGCGCTGGCCGTTGTGGCATCGCGCACGCTGTCCGGCAGTTGCTCGAGCAGCGCAGCCACGGTCTGCCGGGCATCGCCGTGCAGCGCTACCGCGCAGGGGTAGAAGTCGTTGAACTTGCGCGGGTCGATATCCACCCGCAGCAGCTCGCCGTTCAATGGCAGGCGCTCGCGCCAGAAGTCGGTGTCGGCCATTTCGGTACCGACCGCCAGCACCACGTCGGCCTGGGTGATCAAGTCCCAACCGGGCTCGACGCACAGGCTGGAGCCGGCGTTGAGCGGTGAGTCCAATGGCGCCAGGCCCTTGCCGGCCACGCTGGTGAAGAACGGTGCGGCCAGGCGCTTGCTCAACAGTTGCAGCTCGGCCGCAGCGCCCAGCGCGCCCCCCCCGGCAATGATCATCGGGCGTTTGGCCGCCGCCAGTTTGCTGGCCGCCTGCTCCACGCTTGCAAGATTCGCCGGGCCGCGCCCGGGGCGGCGCGCCACCTCATTGCTCCAGTCCCGCGCCACGGGCGCCGCCAGCACATCCAGCGGCACCGAGATATGCACCGGGCGCGGCCGTTCGCTGTCGAATACCGCATAGGCGCGGGCGATCAGCTCCGGCAGGTCCTCGACCTTGAGGGCCACCGCCGAGAACGCGGTGATCGGCGCGGTCATGGCGCGCTGGTCCTGGGTCTCGTGCAGGCAGCCCCAGCCTTTGCCCAGGCTGGCCGTGTGGTTGACGCTGGAGATCACCAGCATCGGTATCGAGTCGGCGTAAGCCTGGCCAATGGCGGTGGCGGCATTGGTCACGCCGGGGCCGGTGATGATGAAGCACACCCCCGGCTTGCCGCTGACCCGCGCATAGCCGTCGGCCATGAAGCCGGCGCCCTGCTCGTGGCGGGTGAGCACATGGCGGATGCCGCTGCCGGGCAGGCCGCGGTACAGCTCCAGGGTGTGCACGCCGGGGATGCCGAAGACGGTGTCGACGCCGTAGTTGGCCAGCAGGCGCACCAGCGCCTGGCCACCGGTCAATGTGTTGTTCGTCATGTTCATGTCCTTACACCTGGCCGAGGCGGATCAAGGCATCGACCGCGGTGGTGCCGGTGGCACCGACCATCAATGGGTTCACATCCAGCTCCAGCAACTGGCTGGCGTTCTCGCAGGCGTAGTCGGCCACCGCGCGGATGGCGGCGACCAGCGCGTCCAGGTCCGCTGCGGGCTTACCGCGAAAGCCCTGCAGCAAGGCGGCGCTGCGCAGGCCGAGCACGGCGTTGCGAATGGCGCCGTCGGTGGTCGGCAACAGCAGGCTCTTGCTGTCCTTGAGCAGCTCGACGAGGATGCCGCCGGCACCGATGACGAGCGCCAGGCCGAAGTCCGGCTCGCGCTTGATGCCGACGATCAACTCGGCCAGCGGTGCGCTGGCCATGGGTTCGAGCAGCACCTGGTCGAAGACGACGCCGGGGGCGTAGGCGGCGATGCGTGCGCGCATTTGTTCCAGCGCCCGGCTCAGGGCCGCTTCATCGCCCAGGTTCAGCGCCACGGCGCCGGCCTCGGTCTTGTGCGGCAACTGCGCACTGACGGCCTTGAGCACCAGCGGGAAGCCTACCGTGCGCGCATCGGCCAGCGCCTGCTGCGGGCTGCTCAACACGCCATTCGGCACGGGCAAGCCAAAGCCACGCAGGGCCTGCTTGGACTCCCACTCATTGAGCAGATGGTTGTCACCGCCAAGTGCCTGTGGGCACAGCGGCACCAGCGCCGATTCGCCCAGGGCCAGCAGCGCCTCGCGTTTTTGCCCATAGCGGGCCACCCGCCCCCAGGCCGCCAGGCCGTCTTCCACCCCTTGCAGGGCCGGTACACCGGCCGCGTGCAATCGCTCGCGGGCGCTGGCCGGCAGCAGTTCGGGGAAGGCCGAGGTGACGAAGCCGGTCTTGCCATGGCGCTGCAGCGCCTCGCAGAACAGCCCCAGCAGCAGGTCGCACTCCTTGCGTTCGCCGGTGAACTCGGCGGGGTAATCCAGCACCAGCATGGCCGCGTCGGCGTCGCTGCGCAGGGCGCTGTCGAGCATGCGCTGCTTGGCCTCGCCGTCGCCCCAGATTGCCGTGGTGAAGTCCAGCGGGTTGACCAGGTTGGCGTAGGCCGGTAGCACCTGGGCCAGCTCGTCGACCTGGCTGCTGTCCAGGGCAGGCAGGCGCAGTTGGTTGCCTTCGCTGTAGTCGGCGATCAGCCCGGCGTCCCCCCCTGAGCAGGCCAGGGCGATCAGGCTGTCGCCCTTGGGCAGGTTGCCGCAGGCGGCGGCCTTGAGGGTTTCGACGAAGCTCACCGGGCCACTGACACGGATCACCCCAAGGCGCTCGAACAAGCTGTCGTACAGGGCGTCGGAGCCGGACAGCGAGCTGGTATGACTCAACGCCAGTTCGGCGCCGATCTGCGACACGCCGGTCTTCAGCGCGATGATCGGGATGCCCTTCTCCAGCGCCTTGTGCGCGGCGCGGGCAAAGCCCGGCACGTTCTTCAAGCCTTCCAGGTGCAGGCCGATGGCCGTGACCCGTGGCTCGTCGAGCAGCACGTCCATCAGTTCGGCGATGCCCAGCTGGGCCTGGTTGCCCACCGAGGCCATGTAGGCCACCGGCAGCGAACGATCGCTCATGGACAGGTTGTAGGCAAAGTTGCCGCTCTGGGTCAGCACCGCCACGCCCTTGTCCACCGCCTTGCCGCCGTGGGCCACGGGCCACAGGGCGGCGCTGTGCAGGTAGTCGAGCAGGCCGTAGCAGTTGGGCCCGAGCAGGGCCATGTCGCCGGCGGCGGCCAGCAATTGCTGTTGCAGGGCCAGGCCTTCGGCGCCGCTTTCGGCGAAGCCCGAGGCATAGCAGATCGCCCCACCCGCGCCCTTGGCGGCCAGCTCGGCGACGCAGGCCAGGGTCAGTTCGCGGTTGGTGGCGATGAACACTGCGTCCGGCGCGCAGGGCAGCTCGGCCACACTGCGCACGCACGGCACGCCGTCGATGCTGTCGTGCTGCGGATTTACCAGCCACAGCTGGCCCTGGTAGCCGCCGTCGGCGCAGCGCTTGAGTGCGCGGGCCATGCTGCGCCCGCCGATGAAGGCCAGGTGCCGGGGCGCCAGCAGGCGCTTGAGGTTGTCACGAATGGCGTTGGACATGGCGAGGCTCCGGTCAGCGCAGCAGCGGGCGCAGCAGTTCGCGGGAGATGATGTGGCGCTGGATCTCCGAGGTGCCTTCCCAGATCCGTTCGATCCGCGCGTTGCGCCAGATCCGCTCCACCGGGCCTTCGTCCATCAGGCCCATGCCGCCGTAGATCTGCACGGCCTCGTCGGCCACCTTGCCCAGCACTTCGCTGGCGAACAGTTTGGCCATGCCGGCCTCGCCGTCGGTCATGCTGCCCTGGTCCATCTTCCAGGCGGTGTGCAGGGTCAACAGCTCGGCGGCGCGGATCTGCGTGGCCATGTCGGCCAGCTTGAACGACACCCCCTGGTAGCTGCCGATCGCCTGGCCGAACTGTTTGCGGTCGGCTGCCCATTGCAGCGACGCATCCAGCGCACGCTGGGCCTGGCCGACGCAGTTGGCGGCGACCATCACCCGGCCTGCGGTCAGCCAGGCGTTGGCCACCTCCCAGCCCTTGCCGACTTCACCGAGCACCTTGCTGGCCGGCACCCGGCAGTCGTCGAAGAACATCTCGAAGGTGTGGTAGCCGCGGTTGCTCACGCATTTCGGGCCGCGGCGGATGGTCATGCCCGGGGTGTCGCGGTCGACCAGGAAGGCGGTCACCGCGTTGCGCTTGCGGCCGTTGTGCTCATAGGTGTCGGTGACGGCGAAGACGATGGCGAAGTCGGCGTGCCCGGCATGGCTGATGAAGTGCTTGCTGCCGTTGAGCACGAAGTCGTCGCCCTCGCGCAGGGCGCGGGTCTTGATGGCGTTGGCGTCGGAGCCGGCGCCCGGTTCGGTCAGGGCGAAGCAGTCGATCTTCTCGCCCTGGATGCACGGCAGCAGGTAGTCGTCGATCTGCTGGCCGGTGCAGGCCATGAGGATCTTCGAGGGCCGGGCGACGAACACGTGCAGCGCCCAGGAGACTTTCGACAGCTCGCGCTCGATCAGCGCCTGGGACAGGTAGTCGAGGCCGCCGCCGCCCACTTCCTCGGGCATGTTGAAGGCGTAAAAGCCGGCGGCGATGGCCTTGCCGCGGATCTGCGCAGCGAGTTCGGGGGAGACTTCATCGGCGCGGTCCACGGCCTCTTCATGGGGCAGCAGCTCCTTGGCGACGAAGCTGCGTACGGCATCCACCAACATTTCTTGTTCTTGGGTCAGTTGGAAATTCATGGCCTGTTCCTGGGTAACCGGGGGAAAGAGGGAGTACTTATTTGCCGATGAAGCGTGGCGCGCGTTTTTCGCTGGCGGCGCGCAAGGCCTCGGCACCGTCTTCGCTACGCCCGCAGAGCAGGCCGGCGGCCAGTTCTGCGCTGAGCTGTTCGGCCAGGCTGCGCTGGGCGCCGTCACGGATCAGGCGCTTGGTCTGGGCATGGGCGAAGGTCGGACCCTGGGCCAGGCGCGCAGCCAATTCGGCGGCGGCCGTGGCCAGTTGCTCGTCGGCGACCACTTCACCTACCAGGCCGGCGGCCAGGGCACGCTCGGCGCCCCACAGTTCGTCGAGGAACAGCAGGCGCTTGGCCTGTTCGGTGCCGATCAGCCGAGGCAGGTGCCAGCTGGCGCCGGCGTCCGGCGAGTAGGCCATGCTGGTGTAGCCGGCCTTGAAGCGGGCCGATTGCGCGGCCAGGCGCAGGTCGCAGCACAGCGACAGGTCCATGCCGGCGCCAACGGCGGTGCCGTTGATGGCGGCGATGGTGGGTTTATCGAGGCTGTGCAGGCACTGCATCAGGGCGTGGGCGGTTTCGGTCCAGCCGTAGGTTTCCAGTGCGCCGCGGGCTTCGGCCTCGGCCCATTCGGCAAGGTCGGCACCGGCGCAGAAGCTGCGGCCGGTGCCGGTCAGCACCACCACGCGCACGGCCGGGTCGCTGTTGCAGGCATCCAGGGTGGCGTGCAGGTGTTTGAGGGTTGGGATGTCCAGGGCGTTGCGCTGGTCGGGGCGGTTCAAGGTGATCCAGGCGACGCCGGCTTCAACCTGGATGAGTAGGGACGACGGAGCAGTCATGACGGGCCTCGGATTGTTGTGATTGTGCTGAGGGTGGGTGACTTGAGGCTCATGCTAAACGAGTGTTCAACAAGGAGGCAATTGGGGGAGAAGGCGGTGTTACAACTTCGAACAAGTGGTGGGGAATCTGGGGGAAGAGCGGGATCGCGATTGGGCTGGAAGGTGCATGGCGACAGGGTTGCAGCGCCTATCAGATCGAGCGCCGCCCGCGCGGCGCATCGCTGGCAAGCCAGCTCCCACATCTGTTTCGGGCCAGTCACTCCTGTGACTTCATCACTGTCCGCCTTGTTTGTACGACTCGATTTCGAAGTGGGCGCTGAAGGCCCTGCGCCTGACTTGAGACATGCACCAAGGCGGGCAGCGGTACCTTCACAGGCATAATTGGCCCGAAACAAATGTGGGAGCTGGCTTGCCAGCGATGCGCCGCGCGGGCGGCGCTCGATCTTGAGGGCGCTGCAAAATCACCGGCGGACACCTGGTGGCCCTCACCCAACTCCCCGGCAAACACCTACCAAATCCCCCTCAAACCACCGGCACTTCCACCGCCACCCCCTGGCGCCTGCGCTGCACCACGAAATACGCCGCATAACACAGCGCAATAAACCCAAAGCCCCAATACAACGAAGGCCGCTGGGTCTCATCCATCGCCAAAAACACAAACAGCGAACTGCACAAGGTGATGCACAGCAACGGCACCAGCGGGTACAGCGGCGCACGGTACTTGAGCTCGCTCACCTGCCCGCCCTCGCGCAGGAACTGCTGGCGGAAGCGGTACTGCGCCAGGGCAATCACGATCCAGGTCACCGTCCCCGACATGCCGCTTACCGCCATCAGCACCATGAACAAGGTGTCCGCCGCGACGAAGCTGGTCATCAGCGAGACCAGCGCGAAGCACAGGGTGATGAACAGCGCGCGCAGCGGCACACCTCGGCTGCTCAGCGGCGACAGGCTCTTGGGCGCCATGCCGGTCTTGGACATCGCCCAGAGGATACGGGTGGAGGCATACAGTCCCGAGTTGCCCACCGACAGGATCGCGGTGAGGATCACGAAGTTCATCAGGTCCGCCGCATAGGGAATGCCGACCATGTCGAACACCTGCACGAACGGGCTTTCCATCAGCCCGGCCTGCTGCCAGGGCACGATCGCCGACAGCACCACGATGGCCAGCACATAGAAGATCAGCACGCGGAACACCACGTTGCGCACCGCCCGCGGAATGCTCTTTTCCGGCTGGTCGGTTTCACCCGCCGCCACGCCCATGATCTCGCAGCCCTGGAAGGCGTAGACCACGGTCATCATCACCGCGAACACCGCCGACAGGCCGTTGGGGAACAGCGATTCACCGATCAGGTTGCTCATCATTG
The DNA here is from genome assembly GCF_024749065.1 of Pseudomonas sichuanensis. Lineage (NCBI taxonomy): Bacteria > Pseudomonadati > Pseudomonadota > Gammaproteobacteria > Pseudomonadales > Pseudomonadaceae > Pseudomonas > Pseudomonas sichuanensis. Next base: position 3,512,186 of record NZ_CP087185.1, read on the forward strand.
GCGCCGGTGCCCCGCTGGTCAGCGGGATGGCGCCGAAGATCACCAGCACCCCGACGACGATGAAACCGAGAATCGCCGCCACCTTGATGCCGGCAAACCAGTATTCCGCCTCGCCGAAGGCACGGGTCGCCAGCGCGTTGATGCCGAACAGCACCGCCACGAACAGCGCCGACCAGTACCAGATCGGCACCCCCGGGAACCAGCGTTCCATCAGCATGCCGGCGGCGGTGAACTCCAGGCCCACGGTGGTGGCCCAGCTCATCCAGTACACCCAGCCGATCATGAAGCCGGTGGCGGGGCCGATGAATTTCGTCGCATGGGCCTGGAACGAGCCGGACACCGGCATCTGCACCGATAGCTCGCCCAGGCAGACCATCACCAGGTACATCAGCAAACCGGCCACCAGGTAAGCCAGGATCGCGCCCACCGGCCCGCCCTGGTTGATGGTCACGCCCGAGCCCATGAACAGCCCGGTACCGATCACGCCACCGAGCGAGAGCATGAAGATGTGCCGGCTCTTCAATGCCCGTGTGAGTTGGATACCTTCAGCTTTACGGCCTTTCATTATTGTTATCTCCAATAAGCCTTGAGGGCCGCGTGTGCAGCGGCTGCCCCGATTATTGGAAAGCGATGTAAGGCCCGATTGACCGTAAAGATCGAAGATGTAAAAAGTCGTAAGTTTTTTGTCGCTCAGGCGGCCAACAGTTCCGCCAGGCTGTGTTCGGCGCGCAGCAGCTGCTCACTCAGCGACGCGGCCATGGCCTGCACCGCGGTTTTATCCCGCGCCAGGGCGTGCGTTTCGAGGCTGCGCAACGTGGCGGCCAGCCCGCAAAATCCCAAGGAATCACTGCTGCCAGCCAGCCGATGGGCCAGGTGAGTCACCTCGGTACAGTCACCCGCCGCGACCGCTTCAAGCAGTGCCTGGCGCTGCTGGTGCAGCGCGTCACGCAGACCGGCCAGCAGGCCTTGCAACTTCTGCGCGCCGAGCAGGGTGCGGTGGGTATCCAGCAAGTCGTGGTCCAGCCAGGTAGCCGGTGCCGGTTGCTGTTGCTGGTCCTGGCCTGCCAGCGCCTGGCGCAGGTTGGCAAGCTTGAGCGGCTTGCCCAGCACGCCCTGCATGCCGGCATCCAGGTAAGCGCGCACCAGCCCCGGTTGGACACTGGCGGTCAGTGCCAGAATGCGCGTGTCCCGATTGGCGGTATCGCCCGCACGCACCTGTCGGCACAGCGCCACGCCGCTGATGCCCGGCAGGTGCACATCCAGCAGCAGCAGGTCGAAGCGCCGCTGTGCGCACAGTTCAAGCCCCTGCTCGGCATCCTCGGCCAGCCACACCCGGTGGCCGTCGCGCTCCAGCAACCCGCGCACCACCTCACGGTTAAGCGCCACGTCCTCCACCACCAGAATGTCCAGGGGCGCCGTGCTTGCAACGGCAGCCGGCAGCGCCTCGGCCTGCTGCACGGCCTCAAGGTCGAGCTCGAACCAGAAGCAACTGCCCTCCCCCTCGCGGCTACGCACGCCGATCTGCCCGCCCATCTGTTCGACCAGGTGCTTGCTGATCGCCAGCCCCAGGCCCGTGCCGCCATAACGCCGCGCCACCGCCTCGCTGGCCTGGACGAAGCGGTCGAAGATCTTCGGCTGCATCGCTTCGCAGATACCGATGCCATCGTCGCTGACACTCAGTCGCAGGTGCTGGCGCCCGGCCTCCTCCCGCAGCACCTCCACCTCGACCAGGATCTCGCCGCCCTCGGTGAACTTGATCGCATTGGCCAGCAGGTTGCTCAGCACCTGGCGCAGGTACTGCTCGGCACCGCGCTGGTGCGTGGCCAATCGTGGGTCGATGCGGCACAGTACCAGGCTGTCGTTGGCCAGGGCTCGGGGTTCGAGCAGCGTCAGTACTTCGTCGCACAACTGGCGCAGGGAGAAGCCGACGGTTTCCGGGTGGCTTTCGCCTTCTTCGAGCCTGGCGAAATAGAGCACTTCGTTGAGGATGCCCAGCAGCCCTTCGCCGGCCTTGTACAGCGCCTCCAGGCGCTTGCGGTCCTGCGTCGCCAACCCGGCGTCGCGCAGCAGTTCGGCCATGCCGAGGATGCCGTTGAGCGGCGTGCGCAATTCGTGGCTCATGGTGGCGAGGAAGCGCGACTTGGCCAGGTTGGCCGCCTCGGCGTCGTCCTTGGCGCGCAGCAGGCTGGCGGTGCGGCGCTCGACCTGCTTCTGCAGTTCGTCGCGGTTGTCCTGCAGGGCCAGGCGATCGGTCTCGCGGCGCTCGATATCGCTGAGGATTGCCCGGCGCATGTCGTCCAGTGCCAGTGCCACGCTGTCGATCTCGTCCGGGTACGCTGAGCGGCGCTTGTTCAGGCGCAGCGGTTCATGCCACTGCCCGGCACCGATGCGTCGGGCGAAGTCGGCCATCACCTGCAAGTGGCGGGTCACCAGGCGATAGAACAGCCCCGACAGCGCCAGCGCCAGCCCGCACAGGAACACACTCATCCACAGCAGGCTGGTCAGGCCGGTGGCGAACAGACGGCGGTGCACCGCGCCAAGGTCGATGCTCACCTCAAGCTCGCCCAGATGGCGCACCGGCCCGGAAGGCGGCTGGAAATCCAGGGCAAAGCGCTCGACCCGCAGCGGCCCCGTTGGCGCCGGATCCCCTTGCTGCAAGGTGAAATCGTCGCTGTTCAGGCGCACCCGCGCCACATCGGAGAAGTCCACCAGCCCACGCAACTGCACGTTCAACTGCTCTTGGTTCAGGTCCCACAGGCTGCGCTCGAGGCTGGCCAGGTAACCGGCACGAATCAGCTCCATGCGCCCATCGATGTCGCGCATTTCGCGGCGGTACTCGAAGTACAGTTGCACACTGCTGGCCAGCACCGTGAAGCACAGGCTGAACAGCAGGATGAACAGCAGCAGCCGACGCAGCAGGCCACCCGGTTGCAGGCGGGTCATGGCTGCCTGACCATGTCGCGGTAGGTGACCTCGCTTTCATGCAACCAGCGCTCCAGCTCGCCGGCATCGGTCATTTTCTGCAACTGCACGTCGATCTCGTTCATGTGCTCACTCAAGGGCGAGTGGCGCGACACCGCCACGCGCAGGTAGTCGACACTCAACGCAGGCCCCAGCGCGACGATGTCCCGGGCACCGGGCAGGTGCTCGACGAACAGCTGGCCGGTGCGCCGCTCCTGGATCACGAAATCGATGCGCCCGCGGATCAGCTTGCCGAAGTTCTGCCCGCTGTCCGACACCCACTCGATGTTCTGGTGCCGCGCCACGAAACGGTCGAAGTCGGCGCCGTAGCTTTCGCCGAACAACAGCCCGCCACGGTACCGGGCCAAGTCTTCGAGGGTTGCAAACTTCAGCGGCCGCTGGCGATTGGCAAACACCGCCACCTCTTCGCGCAGCACCGGCACCGTGGAAAAGCGCATGGCCTGGGCGCGTTGCTCCGAGGCGTAAGCCAGCACCACATCCACCCGCCCTTCGGCGGCGTCCAGCAGGCACCGCTGCCAGTTGCCCAGCACCACCATCTCGACCCGGTAGCCCAGCCGCCCGAACAGCTCGCGCACCACCGTCGGCGCCAGGCCGCGCGGTTGCTTGCCATCGCTCCAGGACACCGGCGGGTAGACCGGGTAATCGCAGTAGCGAACGGTTTCGGCGGCCTGCAAGGCGCCGCTCAGCAGCAACGCCAGCAGGCCGAACAGGCGCCGGATCACGCGGCCACGCTGGCGGTGAACAGGTAGCCGGCGCCGTGGATGGTGATGATCAGCTCGGGTTCGGCAGGGTCGTCGTGCAGCTTGCGCCGCAGGCGCCCGACCAGCACGTCGATGGAACGGTCGTTGGGCACCCACTCGCGGTTGCGGATCTGGTCCATCAACTGGTCGCGGCTCAAGGTGTGGCCGCTGTTGCGCAGGAACACGCTGAGCAGCTGGAACTCACCGTGGGTCAGCAGGGTTTCGCCACCTTGCGCATCGATCAGGCGGCGGCGGTCGCAGTCCAGCGCCCATTCCCCGAACTGCTTGAGGGCGGCAGACGCCTGGGTGGCGGGCCGGGTGCCCTGGGCGTGGCGCACGCGGCGGATCAGGTTCTTGGCCCGCGACACCAGCTCGCGAGGGTTGAGCGGCTTGCTCACGTAGTCGTCGGCGCCGCATTCCAAGCCGACAATGCGGTCGATGTCGTCGTTGCGGCCGGTGATCAGGATGATTCCCACCTCCGAACGCACCCGCAGCTCGCGGGTCAGGGTCAGGCCGTCCTTGCCGGGCAGGCGGATATCCAGCATCACCAGCTCCACCGGCTGCTCGGCCAGCAGCGCCTCGGCCTGTTCCGCGGTGGCGGCGCAGTGGACGGTATAGCCTTCCTGGGACAGGTAGGCCTGGAGCAAATCACGAATCAGCGGATCGTCGTCGACGATCAGTACCCGAGAGGTCATTGCGTTTGGTCCTGAGTCGCCCGTGGGCGTGTTTCTTATTAGAGTGGGCCAAGACTAGCGATTGCTGAACGGTCGATCAACAGCCCTCGGCCGGCAGGGTGAAGCGTTGCCGACCGCCGGCTTGCAGGCCGTCGACCCAGGCTTCGCAGATCTGCACGCCCTGGGCCGGGGTGAAGGTGCCGGGGTTCAGGCCCGACTCCAGCCACAGGCCGTCGAGCAACGCGCTCAGGCTGATGGCAGCGAGGTCGGCGTCGAAGCGCTCCCACCCCTCCTCCCGTGCCAGTTCGCTGAGCAGGCTGCGCAGTTCGCGGCGGTATTCGCCGTAGGAGTGGTCGTGCACCTGGTTGATCGCCTCGGCGGTTTTCACCGCGCCCCAGAACGCCAGCCAGGCGTCGAGCAGTTGCGGGTCGAGCAGTTCGGCGCTGAACGAGCCACGAAAGAACGCCGACAGGCGCTCGCGGGCGTTGGGCGCGACCTGGTCCATGGCCTCGCGCAGCAGCTGCATCACCCGGCCGGTGACGGCCATGTAGGCTTCGGCGACCAGTTCGTCCTTGCCGGAATAGTGATGGCTGATCAGGCCGACCGACACGCCGGCCTCGGCGGAGATCTTGCGGATCGAGGCGCCCTGGAAGCCATGGCGTTTCAGGCAGGCCAGGGTGGCCTCGACCAGATTGGCCTTGCGCAGTTCGGGCAGCATGCGGCTGAAGCGGGCTTCCTGGGACATGGGTGGGTCTCGTGGCGGGTGCAGTTGAACGACTGTATAGCAAGTCCGACAACTGGCGATACCCTGACGCTGACTGTAGGAGCGGCCTTGTGTCGCGAAAGGGTCGCGAAGCGGCCCCAGGACCTATGATTGCCGGGGCTGCTACGCAGCCCTTTCGCGGCACAAGGCCGCTCCTACAGGGGATCGCGCAGGCTCTGGTTAATCGCGATAGCCCGGCGCCACCTTGTCCAGCAAGCGCAACAACGCCGCCCAGGCCAACTGCATCGCGTCCGGATCGGCCAACTGCCCCTCCCGCAACGGCCGCCCGGGGTCATTGAACTGCCGCTCGGTGTGCGCGCACACCTCATGGGGCGGCAACACCAGCTTGCCGCTGGCCTGGGCGGCGAGCTGGATCTCGCAGGCTTTCTCCAGGTAATACATGCGCATGAACGCCTCGCTCACGCTGCGCCCTACGGTCAGTTGGCTACCATACTCCTCAATAATGTGCTGCAACCCGGATTTTGGGTTTCCTGTCTCTCGGAATATAACTTTCCTCTAGAATTGCGAGTAATTACAATTACATTCTCTCGGATAAGCATCACAGCATTAGCAGTTAACTCACCAAGCAAAGATTTGTTAAGCGTATCTTTTGCAACAATCTTAATTTACGAACTACGCCCAAAACTCCTTCCCATCCGAGTCTATCCATACAACCCCAGCTGGGGCTTCTGTGATAAACCAAAGTCCGAAGCCATCAAGATCGTCTTCACCGGGATCTTTAGGCCACGCTTCCTTGAGCACGTCTAGCTGATCCTGGATGGTACCAACAAGGAAAAGGCCATCATGCGCAAGTCTTATGTTCCCCTCCAACATCAAACGCTCCATCAGGGAGAAGAACAGACTGACTCGGCGCGCGCAATCAACAGTCGAACCGAAAAGTTCAACCGACATATGCTGCCATATAACGCCCATTGAGAGCCCAAACGCGCTTCGCAACACCGACTTATAGAGCACCTCAATCATTTAAAATTTACCCTCACCATTCTTACGCCATTAGTGGACCTATCCATAACATCTATCGTCCAAGAAGCCCCTGTCTGCTGCGAGGAAGTGGAAAAATCTCGAAGGAATATTCGAGGTCCGACGCCAGTCTTGGCTGTATATATCACTCCCTTCCCAGGGACAACTATAGCTACAGGCATACTTTCAACCCAGCCAAACCCCTAAAGATTGAGCGGTGTCTTTTGCACCTATTCAGGAATGATTTGCAACTCACTCCATAGTGGCTTCAACCCTAGGCTCTCCATATGGGCCTCAACGTCGACAAAGGCCTTAACCCCAATGTTATCGTACAAAAGCCATGAGGCCTCGCACTCTTGACATACGAACAAACAAGTGTCGACATCTATAACTCTAGCCTTGACAACATCTCCCTGCTCACATCTTGGACACAACAGATAAAACCTCTCTATTTAACAGGAGTATCCGTGTGCCTTTTTCTTACCGGCCAAAGCCACGAGTATGGCCGAGTGAAGCCATAGGCAAACCTCAACACACCAATAAGCCAGCCCAATTGCGCCCATGAGAAATCACCCTCAAATCACTGAAACTGGAGTTATCCCGAATCTCGTGGTCAGAACATAAGACTCCAAGCCATTTGAATCAGGAACAATCACCAGAGACCCTACTTCCCCAAAATCAAGCGCTAACTCACCTTCCACTTCAAAACAGGCACGCTCAATTTTATGATTCAAGAAATCAAAAACCAGAGCACCGGTGGCAGGTTCTTCACCGTGCCCCCATTGCTCACCCCCCTTATTGCACCTAAAAGGACACTGCATTAATACGGTCACTCCATTCCCGAAAATCAGAACCTGAGAGCCCACGCCGACAGTTACACCGACCAGCATGGCCGAGGTCAGCTCTTTCAAATCTAATTCATCAATCATAACTTCCTCTTACCCCCTAGGCGGTACAGTGTTGGGTGGCAGAGGAACGTGCGTGTCTCCCCTTGTACCCGCTCCACCCGTGGCTGGGTTAACAGGTTGTCCATTTTTCACGAATATCCAGTAACCATTCTCCAAGCCGGGAACAGGCGTTGAACCTGGAGGCATCAACCGGATATATGAGCTACCTGGAGCACTTGGATTATTGACTAGTTTGCAACGCATCGGCATCAAGCTTTCCTACTAGGTGACCCATTCGAGGATCGTTGAGCTTGGCGAATACCGGTTCAGCAATCGAGATTTTTTGCGGAACCAGCAATTCCACCTGTGCCTTTACACCAACTTTTTATGAGCGACCGCCCTCAAGCTCTCGCCTATACGAGTCCAATATATTGGACCAATTTCTCAAAAGCTGATCTTCGCCCTCTAAGGAAGGATCTGCCGCCGGCATATATCTGACAATAGGAGCAACAGACTCCGGATAGTCGAAATCCGCATACATCTCTTCAACAACCCCCAATGGATCTTGATATTTATCTCTATTTATGAAGGCCCACAAAAAAATCAGAAACACCCAGACTTTCTCTAAGCCCCTGTCATCTCGCACATCCTTAGCCGCAAGACGAATAACGCACTCCCGAATATTACTAACTTCGTCACCAGCCAGGCAAGCCAACTCATAATGATCCGCAGAGGACTCAGCAGAAAGCCTTTTGAGAGAATATTCAACAACCCCTGCCGGAGATAAATAACCACGATCCAATCCGCACTTAATCTCCCCCCAGCTCAACCAAGGCGCTTCTGAGAAGCAAAACCCACCATCTAAGTCTATATGCATACCTGACCTCTTACCTTGGCAACCTAGATGGAACTTGGTTGGGCGTACCCGTAATTCTTCCTGCCGGGATAAATCCCTGATGAGTCAACTCACCCTTCGAGTTGACGAGCCACTCAAATATCCCTTGTTTTCCATCCACAGCTCCTCCATCTCGGTAAGGTTGTACGACTTTCCATCCCCACCACGAATAGTGAAAAGCCTTCCTTTCTCTGGAAAAACTAGTTCTGCAGCAAGTGAATGCGCAGCATCGTTTCCAAGGGATACGGCTTACGATCGCCACCGACCTTCGGGTAGTGCGACTCAATCAACGCGACCTATCCGCTCCGCGGATCGACCTGTTCCTTCCCTGATAGGAAACGCTCACGGCGGTTTGCTTGCGCTTACCGGCACATTCGAAATCGGAGAAGTTCATCTGGCTCATGGGCAAGGCTTGCTACGGTAGTTGAACGGAAGGCTATTTCAGCACAGATCGAGTGGCCTGTGCTGGCTTGTTCGGAGAATCCTTAGCAGTTAACTCATCAAGCAAAGATGTGTTCAACGCGCCTTGTGCACCAAAGAATAACTAACAATGACGCTGATTGATCAACTCATCCAATCAACGTCAAAATCGGCTAGTTGAGCTGCAAGTCCCGCCTCACACTCAAACCAATAATCGAATCCTTCATCGTCACTTTTTTTTAAATACATATAGCATCCACCGGTATCGCCACAGCGATCATCATCAATAAGTACTTTCCAGCCAGAATACTCGCCACCAACAATAACACCCTCTCGAATTACAGACATATCTACATCCTATTCCGTGTAGGGCACATGATTGTTAGATACATAACGTCCAGTCACAGGGTCTTTAACTCCAAAATGCACATGCGGAACTCCTGGAGCATGTGCTCCCGATAGAGATCCTGAGTCGATACGAAATTCCCTCGTGCCGTCTGCGCTGTGGAACAGATGGTCTGGCTGACCGTCTACTGCTCAACCTGCCTGAGGTCGATGCACTTGTCAGAGGTCTATCAGGCTACCCAATGGGTACTCTCCCCCTGTCGGCGACCCGCCAACGATGAGCCGGGCTCCGCTTGTGCGCGGATGCGTGCCTCATGTTTGCTGGCCAAAGCCACGAGAATGGCCAGGTGATGAGAATCGAGACGATCAATGCCCAGGGATCGACGATTCCAACACAGGTGGTTCACTACACTTTCTTTCACAAGACGGCTGGAGGCAATCTCCAGCCGCTTTTGTCCGCATCTACCTGTACCCTGACGTCACGTACTGCCCACTTTTTTCTCGCAATAGAGGCAAGGCTCTACACCATAATTGCCTCAACGAAATATTCAGGATTTCCGCAGCTACAGTCCGCCCTATAAATACTATTGATGCAGCTGACGAGTGAGATTGCGGAACTTTTTTCGCATCTCTGGCTCCCAGCATAGTTGTGCACGATGGACGGCCTAAGCTATTTTTAGCAGTTCTTCGACCATAAATTTGTCGACTTCCCTGAAGACTACTTCTATTTCGCGCCATTCGTCACCATTCCAATCAAGTACGGAGTCACGCAAAACCTCAAGATATACCTGGAGATCCTTTCTTGGCAATCCTGGAAGAGCCGCATGCACAAAGACGATTTTTTGGCATGGAATCCAGCCGAGATCTCTCAAGCAGTCATATAAGGCATTCCAGTTAAATCCAAAACACCCTGGCAACCAAAGCAAATAATACAGCGCCTTTATCAATTCCTCTGCATTCCCAATGGCAGGGTCAACCCGCACATAAAAGACCTCAGCCGCATCATATGAAGGTGGGATATCCACAAACGTGAATGGCAACATTTTCGACCGACCTCAATTTTTTATATGAATGAAGGTTTTGTAGTGATCGGCTGTGTAATACATTTCGCCACTTTTTCCTACGACGATTCGCTGCCCCCTGGTCTTGCAATACTCGGCATAGAATGGACGTCTTCAGTTTAGTAACTGGCAGGTTTCTCAGGTAACCGCCGCTTTTCGGCTGCGCTACCTGATTACGCTGGTCACCGCCACTGGTCAGCGAAACATTACCACTCGTCTTGACCTGGCTGCCGACGCCCACTATCTGGGTGAATTCGCCGCGTTAGTGTTCGGCGCCCAGCGTAAATTGATCCGCCAGCCGGTGCAGGCACTGTCCTTCCACCACCCTGGCTGACTGAAGGCTTCGGAGTTCGCCCGCCACCAGCCGTCACCACAGCCAGCAACACCTGGCCGAGCCCTTGCTTAAACTCGGACTCTTGGCTCAATGCAGACGTAACATCCTACATTGTATCTTCATTGCTCTGTCCATCGACAAAGCTAATGACGGCTCCGACCTGGACCTTACCATCCGCTTTTAATTCTTTAACTTCCCCCTGAAATCTCAATTATTTTCTATCTGCTTTACCGGATCCCAACCATCAGGTTTGAGCTGATGCTTACTCCACCATTGCATCCCCTCAAAAATCCACTTTTCTCGTAATTCAGAATGAGCGACTGTCGAATCATCGTACCCAAACTCTGTCCCGCAACACGGGCAGATATTATACGAAGCGCATCCAAAACCATCATACGCTGGCTCATCGAGACCAGGGTAAAAGCACACTGGACAAATATGTATTTGATCATTACTGGGCATTAAAATAATCCAAATTTGAACCCTTGCCGTGCACTGCAGGATCAGGTTTGTAGTAGGTCATAATACTTCCCCCACTGGATACGACGCCAAACTCATCGGTGCCTGGGTTGTAGCGTACGATATCTCCATTAGGTCGTGTTTTTTCAAGCACGCCAGCGGACTTAGAGGCTGTTAAAAATTTATCAGCTTGTGCTTGATATTCAAGCGAACTTTTAGCTCCAAAGTCGCTGCCATGACGAGCAAAATGGTCATCAAGCTTGGCTTGGTCGGCAAACTTCGCCCCACTACCAACGCCTGTTCCCCCCGCGGGCCCCGTCTTTCCACCACCCTGGCTGACTGAAGGCTTCGGCGTTCGCCCACCACCACCCGTCTACCTGCACCCTTAGGTCACTTACCGCCCACTTTTTTCTCGAAATAGAGGCAAATCTAGACACCATAATTGCCCATACGAAATACTCAGATTTTCCGCCAGCAACATCCTCCAGAAAAATATTCCGCACCCTTTGATTACTTGCCAAGCTGATAAGAGGGCCGACTCCTGAAGTCGCTTTTGCACCAACTTATTTCTAGCTTTTTACTTCCGCAACCCCACCAGATGCTTAAATGGTCCATCATCTAAATCAAGCCCCATATCCGTAATTAATCGAACTGCCTCCTGATATTCTTCGTCCGTGATAGAAATATCAAACTCACAAATATGATCGCATAATATCTCGAAGGCCAGACTTTCCTCATTGTACGCGACATAGTCCAATGCCCCTTGGAGCAGACCCGCGTCCAACCGGCCGTAGAATTTATTCCCAAATTTAATAATACGGTCTGCAAACATAAAATTTACCTAATCGGCTTATAAGGTGGAACCGGAGCATCATCAGGAAATGCGGTAACCACTTTCCCTGTAGCTGGCTGGTATACAACTCGCATACGCACTCCATCACGAGCTTCATAAGCAACCCACTTGGCAGGGTCCCCTTTAGCCGTATAAGCCCCCCGATTCCTGTCTGTGCGTACCACTTAGTGTTCGGAGAGGTCGTAATATCGCCGACCGCATGAACAATTTTCTCTCCTGACCAACTTTCAGGGAAAACGGTCTTCCCTTGCTGTCCTGGCCACATGTGGCCGCCGCTTCCAGGTTTATCTCCATAAAGAATATGCTGCTTTGCTTCAGGAGAAAGGATATCAACGTAATCTTTTCCAGGTGCTTTTGCACCAACAACCATACCCCCGTCACCTGCTCCCCCCGTGGGCCCCGTCTTTCCACCACCCTGGCCGACTGAGGGCTTCGGCGTTCGCCCACCATCCGCCGTCGCCACACCCAGCAACACCTGGCCGAGCCCTTGCTTAAACTCGGACTCCTGGCTCAATGCAGACACAATCTCCTGCATTGCAGCTTCATTGCTCTGTCCAACGACAAAGAGAATGAATGTGCTCTTGAAGTTTTCGGCCTTACCCGACGGCCCTGTAAGAGGATTCTTCGTTATCTAGGCGCGCAACGCTAGATGTGGCGCGGTCTGCGCCCGGCTCGATCCAAGCCCACCCAAAGCAGACCCGACATGGGCATTCGACCCGTCATGCACACTCTGGACGAACTAAATCAGCAGACGACGAAAGCCCCTGGCGGTTATGCCTCCGTTAATCTCCCTCTCTCTGCATTAACAATGGGCACCTGTGCCTTTGCACCATTAGACTTTAGGCACTAGCGAAAAAAGACCATCAGGCATTAAACAGCTAAGAATATAACTAGCCGCTTTGCCTGAACTACGCTTAGTAAAATCAGAATCCGACTCACCGGGACCTTGATCGCAGTACCAACTGTCGTACGTTAGCTCCGCTTTATCACCAACCAATTTATATACATCTCCCCCAAGAATTGCGACACCAAGAGCTTCGAGTTCATAAATAGCATGCAAAGCATCATCACGACCCAAGGCCCAATTCCGCACCCCCAAACCATCTAGCGACACGCCCCTACTTAGAATAGGGTCAACTTGCTCCGACCATATAGTACTCATGGATCACTCCGCCGACGTCGGCCTGAATAGACGATGATTAATTGAGCCATCCGGCTCTTTTATAAACTCAAAAACGCCTTGTTTTCCACGATACTCACCAGGGATTTTCAGCATATCTCTTACCACACCATCTCCCCCTGTAATCTTCGTCACCTGTCCGGCACTTTGGAACGTCGTAACGCTTTCCGGGAATCCATGAAGATCTCCAGTCTTGATCTGACCTAACACTTTATCTGTATATTTCGCACCTGCAAAGAAATCATCCGCTACCGGACTTCCACCTTTTGCACCAACAACCACACCCCCGTCACCTGCTCCCCCCGTGGGCCCCGTCTTTCCCCCCCCCCTGGCCGACTGAAGGCTTCGGCGTTCGCCCACCACCACCCGTCGCCACACCCAGCAACACCTGGCCGAGCCCTTGCTTAAACTGGGACTCTTGGCTCAATGCAGACGCAATCTCCTGCATCGCAGTTTCATTGCTCTGTCCAACGACAAAACCAATGACAACGGCGATCTCGACCTTGCCCTCCTTCTTTAATGCTTTGACTTTTTCCTGCAACAAGGGTTGGTCTGCAAGCAATTTCGTGAGCAACACGTCACACAGCTCAGGCGATTGCCTGCAGGTGTCTCGCAACCTCTTATTGCGCTCTTCATCGAGCTGAGCGTACTCCTCCCTGATACCCTCTTTGCATTTCTGATCCAGGCACTCGTCCTGGCGCTTCAGCATCTCCTCCACTTCCTCGTGGAGCAGATAGTTGTACTGCGTAGCCGTCCCCGCCACCCAAGCCCCAGTCTGCAGCGCCGCCTCGTCTCCACCTTGAGCAGCGGCCGTGAGCACCCCGATCACCTGCGAGTTCATCGTCAGCAAGCGTTTCTTCTGCTCGGGGTACCGCCGCTGGCAGTGATTGCCCCCTTGCGGTTGTCGATGCGCGCGGCCGAAACGTCGACTTCGCTGGCCACTAGGCTGGCACCCTGGTTATCCAGGGTTTGTGTGGCACCGACGCCGATCTTGCGGCTGGCAATCACGCTGCCGCGGTTGGTCACCTGATCAGCGGTTAGCGTTACATCCCCGGCGGCATTGCGGCTGCCATCGAGGTTGACGCCGGCATCGATGCTACCGCCGTTGTTCAACCGGCCACCGCTTTCGAGGCGAATGCTGTCATGGGCCGCCAGGCTCTTTTGGCTGTCGAGATCCCCCTGAGCCTTGATCGTCAGGTCGCGGCCCGCATAGACCGGGCCATCGAGCTGAACGCTATCGGCGTTGACCTTGACCGCGCCGCTGGAAACCACCTGAGCCATTGTGAGCTTGCCGTTGGCATCGATCTGGATGTCCCCGGCGCTGGTGGCCATGTTGCCCGCCAGACGCACGCCGACACCCTTTTCCGTTCCCACCAGGCGAATGGCGCCGGCATACATCCCGCCCAATGCGGAGCTGTCGATGGCCAGCTCCGGCGCCTGGCTGCCGTCAGCGGCTCGGGCGACAGCAGTGAGGTCATCGGCCTTGACGTCATTGCGCCCAGTGATGACGTTCAGCTTCTTGGCGTAGATCTCGGCGTTGATCTGGGCGCTGCGGGTAATCACGTCGAACTGCTCGACCTTGCCCGCCCGGAACCCAGTGCCCTCGAAGTTGACGCTGCCACCGTCGACCTGGAAGCGCTCGACACGGCCTTTCTCGATCACAGGCTTGCCCGTAGTGAGCGTCACCCGCGGGGTGTTGATGAAACCGCAGCCGTTGCACGTGATGCCATAAGGGTTGGCGACGATCACATGCGCCGACTGCCCCGCCACTTCGGTATAGCCACGCAGTTGGCTGGGGCTGTTACCGGTGACTTCGTTGAGAATGACCGACGCAGCCCCGCCTTTCAGGTTGGGGTTGCCCAGGATGATCCCGCCCAACTCGGTGGGCTGGGTTCGGTTGGGGGCATTGTTGAGAATCAGCCCCTGACTGCCGACGTTGTAGTCCTGGAACTGGTTGTGTGACAGCCCGCTGCCATTGGGCGTGGCAATGTTGACAATGGGTACGCCATTACCCGCCTGTCCAAGCGTCGTCCCTGGTGCGCTGACTACCAGCCCCTCGGCCTGTACCAGCAACGGTTGCCAGAACATGGCATTCGCAAGAATGAACGCCAACCCACGCTTGGGCAGGCCGAGGAAGTGTTCCCGGCGTGTCAGGGCAGCTGAAGGCTGGCGTGCAAGGAAGGCGAACTGGCGAACGTCCATGGTCGAGAATCTCGTATCGGTCTAAACAGAAAGCGCAACGGCTAGAGGAAGAAATCGAGGCGGAAGTAGGTGGGTGTCTCCCGCGCTTCGATCGGCCCGGGCCGCTCCAGTGAATGCGCGAACGTCACGCTGGCGGCCATGTTCTGCCCCCGGGCGAACAACTCCAGCGAGTGACTCGACATACGTCCGTGCATTTCGGCGTTGTAGCGGTCATGGCGAATGACACCCTGGTCGTAGCCAAGGCCGATGCCGTACTCAGCCAGCACCGGGCGCAGCCAGTCGATGCTGACCGGGCGATTCCAGCGCAGGTCGCTGCGCCAGTAGCTGCCACTGTCACCTGACAGGCTCTGGTCCTTGTAACCACGAATCGACGACTGGCCGCCCAGGCTCATACGCTGCGGGCTGAACAGCACATCCTCGCTACGCTGGCCGGTCACCAGGCTGCTCAGGCTGAAGGACTCCCCCCACAACTGGAAGGGCTGCAGGTAGCTCAACGTCGCGGTGTACTTGCGATAGCGGGCATCTTGTTGTCCAGGGCGGGGGGCGTGATTGCCCTGGGCGTCCAGGGCGCCGATACCGTTCTGCATGCCCAGGTCAAGGTTGATATAGGCATTGCCGACCCGTCGGCCATGGTTGATGCCGAACTGTGCCTCGCTGATGCGATTGCTGCTGTTCCTGAGCTTGCTGTCTTCGATGAAATTGTTGGTGCGCAGGTGCGCAAGCCCTGTGCTTACCGAGGTCTTGCTGACAGCATCGCGAAAGATCACCCGCTCCAGGTACAGCTGATGATTCTGGCTTTCACCGCTCTGCTTGAAGTCGAAACCCAGGGCCTGAATCTGCGAGCGGTATTCACTTTGGCTGTACGTGTAACTGAGGTTCCACCAACCAAACGGCACACTGTAGCGAAGCATCGCGTTGTTCGAGGTTTTCTGGCGATCGCTGACCGCGTCATGTCCGCCGCGCAACAGCAGTTGATCGGACAAGCCCAGGGGGCTGTCCCAATCGAATGAGGCCCCCCACTGCTGCTCACCGGTACTCGCCTGCCCATCGTTATGCCGTGACAAACCCACCCGCCATGGTTTCTGTCGGGTATTCCTGACCAGCACCTCACTGCCGCCAATACGCTCGCCGGGCGCCAGTTCCATCTTCGCGTTGTTCGACGGCAGGCGATTGAGCTGGTCAACCATCTGCTCGATTTCGCGCAGGTTCAGCAGGTCACCGGGCTTACCGGGAAAGCTCATGGCCAATTCGCGTTCGGACAACCCACTGTCCTCGGCGCTACGAACACGCTCAAGGCGCCCCTCGACGACAAGCACCTGCAAAGCGCCGCTGGACAGATCCTGTTGCGGCAGATAGGCACGGCTGGTGACCAGCCCCTTGCCGAGGTAATGATCGGTGATTGTCTTGAGCAACAGATCGAGCTGCGCCACCCCCAGGCACTGGCCAGTGAAGGGAGTGAGCAGGCGTTGGCGCTCGGCACTCGACAGACTGTCAGCCCCTTCCAGGTCGATGGAACTGATCGGGAAGCAACGCTCATCGTTGGACGCTGAAGGGGTTACCGGGTTGCCGGACTGCCCCGGCAGGTTCTTGAGATCCTCCAGGCGACGGCTCTGCTCCTCGAGCAAGCGGTCCTGGCGCTCGCGGATAAGATCCGTATCGCCAGGGGTCGCCGCCGATACAGTGCTTGGGAACAACAAGGCGCCAAGGATCCCTGTGGTTCGTAAGAAGTGGTTCGTCCTGGAAAACATTTAATGGTCACGTGCGCATGATGTCACTACGACATCATTGGGCGCGCGATTCTACCAGTCGACTTGTTGACGTCAATTTTTTGCGCTTATCAGGACGGCCCTGACAACGACGTCCACCCGCCATGCCTTCAATCGCGATAGCCAGGCGCCACCTTGTCCAGCAAGCGCAACAACGCCGCCCAGGCCAACTGCATCGCGTCCGGATCGGTCAACTGCCCCTCCTCCAACGGCCGCCCGGGGTCATTGAACTGCCGCTCGGTATGCGCGCACACCGCATGGGGCGGCAACACCAGCTTGCCGCTGGCCTGGGCGGCGAGCTGGATCTCGCAGGCTTTCTCCAGGTAGTACATGCGCATGAACGCCTCACTCACGCTGCGCCCTACGGTCAGCAGGCCGTGGTTGCGCAGGATCATCACCGGCTGCTGCCCCAGGTCGGCCACCAGCCGCTGCTGTTCGCTCAGGTCCAGCGCCACGCCCTCATAGTCGTGGTAGGCGACCTTGCCGTAGAACTCCATCGAGATCTGGTTCACCGGCAGCAACCCGCACTCCAGCGCCGCTACCGCGCAACCGGCGCGGGTATGGGTGTGCAGCACGCACTGCGCATCTTCCCGGGCACCATGGATGGCGCTGTGGATCACAAAACCCGCCGGGTTCACCGGATAAGGCGAAGGCTCGACGGCATGGCCGTGCAGGTCGATCTTCACCAGGTTGGAAGCGGTGATTTCATCGAACATCAAGCCGTAGGGGTTGATCAGGAAATGATGTTCGGGGCCCGGCAGGCGCACCGAGATATGGGTGAAGATCAGGTCGGTCATGCGAAAGTGCGCGATCAGCCGGTAGCAGGCCGCCAGCTCCTCGCGCAGGTGTTGTTCGGTAGGCATGGTCACGGGTTCCAGGTTTATGAGGGGTGGCTGGAGAGTAGAAGACTGTCCAGCCGCGATGGGTTACTTGCTGGCCGCCCAGGCGTTGAAGCGCTCCTCCAGCTCTTCGCCATGATCGACCCAGAACTCGACGTTCATGGCCAGGGCGCCCTCGAGGTTCTGCTTCGAGGTCGGCACCCACTTGGCCAGCTCCGGCGCCAGCGCGGCAGCCGCCTGGGTGTTGGTCGGGCCGTAGGGGATCTGTTCGACGTAACGCACCTGCGCTTCGGGCTGGTTGGTGTAGGCGATCAGCCGCTCGGCCTGCTGCACATGTTTCGAGCCCTTGATGATCGCCCAATAGTCCATGCCGTACAGACTGCCGGGCCACACCAGCGCCAGCGGGCTGCCGTTCTGTGCGGCGGCGGCGATGCGGCCGCTGTAGGTCGAGGTCATCACCACGTCGCCGGCGGTCAGCCATTGCGGCGGCTGGGCGCCCGCCTCCCACCACTGGATGCTGGGCTTGAGCTGGCTCAGCTTGGCGAACGCGCGGTCAACGCCTGCCGGGGTGGCCAGCACCTTGTACACGTCCTCTACCTTGACCCCATCGGCCAGCAGGGCGAACTCCAGGTTGTACACCGCGCGCTTGCGCAGGCCGCGCTTGCCCGGGTACTTCTTCACATCCCAGAAGTCGGCCCAGGAGGTCGGCGCCTGGGCCAGCTTGTCGCGGTCGTAGGCGATCGCCACGCTCCACACCAGCGCCGCCGAACCGCATTCCTGCGCGGCGTCGGCAATCAGCTGGTCCTTGTGGCCCAGCTTGTTCCAGTCCAGCCGCTCGTACATGCCTTCATCACAACCGCGCAGCAGGTCGGGTCCTTCGATCTGCACCACGTCCCAGTCGACACTGCCGGTGTCGACCATGACTTTGATCCGCGCCATCTCGCCGTTGTACTCGGTCTGGATCAGCTTGCTCTTGTCCTGGGCGCTGAACGGCTGGAACAACGCCACGTCCTGGGCCTTCTGCCCGGCACCGCCATAGCCCACCACGACCATGTCCGACCCCGCCTGGGCGCTGCCCAGGCCAAGCCACAACAGCACCGCGTACAACCCGGGTTTTCGTGCAAAAGCGCTCATCGATGGACCCTCTTTGTTGTTTTTGTGAGGTTCGCCCCTGAGGCGGGGTGCTGTCGAAACTAGACAACGACCAGTAAAAAAACAAGTTGATTTTTTACTATGGGTACACTTTTATAAGAAAAAACAACAACACCCCCGCTGGAGCCTGCCCGTATGTCGACCGCCTTCACGCACCTGTTCGAACCGCTGCAGCTCCGCGGCAAGCGCCTGAAAAACCGCATCATGTCCAGCGGCCACGACACCTCCATGCCCACCGACAATTTGGTCAACGAGCGGCTGATCGCCTATCACAAAGCCCGTGCCGAGGGCGGTGTCGGACTGATCGTGCTGCAGGTGGCCGGGGTGCATGACAGCGCCCGCTATACCTCCCATGTGCTGATGGCCACCGACGATGCCTGCATCGACGGCTACCGACGCCTGGCCGAGGTGTGCCACGCCCAGGGCACCGTGGTGCTGTCGCAGATCTTCCACCCGGGCCGCGAAATCATGGAGTCCGCCGACGGCCTGCTGGCGGTCGCCTATAGCGCCTCCGCCGTGCCCAACGAGCGCTTCCGGGTGATGCCGCGCGAGCTCGACCAGTTGATGATCGACGAGATCGTCGCCGGCTACGCGGCTGCGGCGCGGCGCCTGCACCAGGCTGGCATCGACGGTGTCGAAGTGGTCGCCAGCCACGGCTACCTGCCCGCGCAGTTCATCAACCCGCGGGTCAACCGCCGCAGCGACGGTTACAACGGCGGCCTGGAACAGCGCCTGCGCTTTTTGCGCGAGATCCTTGCCGCCGTACGCGCCGCCACCGACGAGCAGTTCATCGTCGGCCTGCGCATCAGCGCCGACGAACGCGATGCCGAGGGCCTTACCGAGGACGAATCGCTGGCCGCCGTGCAGGCCCTGCAAGCGAGCCTGGATTACGTGCACATCGTCGCCGGCAGCTCCGCCTCGCTGGGCGGCGCCATCCATATCGTCCCGCCGATGGCCATCGAGGCGGCGTACCTGGCCCGCGAAGCCGGTACCTTCAAGTCGCGCCTGCAGATACCGCTGTTCGTCACCGGCCGGATCAACCAGCCCCAGGAAGCCGAACTGATCCTCGCCCGTGGCCAGGCCGATGTATGCGGCATGACCCGCGCGCTGATCTGCGACCCGCAGATGCCGAACAAGACCGACAGCGGCCGCGCCGAGGATGTGCGCGCCTGCATCGCCTGCAACCAGGCCTGCATCGGCCATTTCCATCGCGGGCTGCCGATTTCCTGCATCCAGCACCCGGAAACCGGGCGCGAACAGCAGTACGGCAACCTGCCCGCTGCCAGCGTGCGCAAGCGGGTCATGGTGGTCGGTGGCGGCCCCGCCGGCATGAAGGCCGCCGCCGTGGCGGCGGCACGCGGGCACCAGGTGACGCTGTATGAGGCCAGCGCGCAACTGGGCGGCCAGGTGCTGCTGGCGCAGTTGCTGCCCCGGCGCAGCGAGTTCGGCGGCGCCAGCACCAACCTGCAACGGGAGATGCAGCTGGCTGGGGTCGAGGTAGTGCGCAATACCCGCGTCGACCGCGCCCTGGTCGAGCGCGAACGCCCGGACGCGGTGATCGTCGCCACCGGTGCCGAGCCCTACTGGCCGGCGTTCGAGCGTGGCGGCGAGCTGCAGGTGGTCGATGCCTGGCAAGTACTGCGCGACCAGGTGAAGCTCGGCCGTTCGGTGCTGGTGGTGGACTGGCGCTGCGACTGGATCGGCCCCGGTATCGCCGAGCGCCTGGTGCGCGCCGGGCACCAGGTGCAGCTGGCGGTCAACGGCACCCATTGCGGCGAGAGCCTGCCGTTGTATGTGCGCGACCAACTGGCCGGCGAGCTGCACAAGCTGGGCATCCCGATCACGCCCTATGCCCGCTTGTATGGCTGCGACGACAACAGTGTCTACCTGCAGCACACCGCCAGCGGCGAGGCGATGATCTTCGAAGGCATCGACACCCTGGTGCTGTGCCAGGGCCATCAGCCGGTCGACACCCTGGCCGAGCAGATCAAGGACCTCACCCAGGTGCAGCGCATCGGCGACTGCCTGGCCCCGCGCACCGCCGAGGAAGCGATCCATGAAGGCTTGAAGGTCGCCGCCGCCTTGTGAGCCTGTTTATACTCCGGGACTTTGCAGGGCCGACTGGAAACCGCCATGAATCGCCACATTGCCAAAGCGCCGCCACCTGCCGAGGACGGCAGCCCCGCGCCGCAGTTTCTCGGCACCCGCATCCGCGGCCTGCGCAAGCGCCGCGGCATGACCCTGGCCGAGCTGGCCGAACAGAGCGGGCTGACCGCCGGCTACATCAGCCAGCTGGAGCGCAACCTGTCCTACCCGTCGATCCCGGCGCTGTTCAACATCGCCCGCACCCTGGGCGTGACCATCCAGTGGTTCTTTGCCAGCGAAGCGATCACCGCCCCGGAAGACGAGGGCTATGTGGTGCGCAGGAACAGCCGGCTGAGCGTGCATTACGAAGACGGCATCGTCGACCAGCTGCTCACCCCGCAGCCCAGCCGCGAGCTGGAAATGCTGCATTCGCGCTTCCCCCCGGGCACCTACAGCGAGCAAAGCTACAGCCATGACGGCGAAGAGGCCGGTTACCTGCTGTGCGGGACCTTCGAGCTTTGGGTAGGCGAACGTCACTTCCAGCTGAGCGAAGGCGACAGCTTCAGTTTTTCCAGCCAGGAGCCGCACCGTTACGGCAACCCTGGCGACGTCGATGCGGTGGTGATCTGGGTGATCACCCCGCCGACCTTCTGAGCCCAGCACAAGAACAACACAAGGTGCCGCCCCATGACCGATCTGATCCTGCACGAACTCGACGAAGGCCTGCTGACCCTGCGCCTGAACCGCCCGGACAAGCTCAATGCGCTGACCAACGCCATGTACACCCGGTTGGCCGAGTTGTTCGAGGCGGCCAATGACGACCCGCAGGTCGAAGTGATCGTATTGACTGGCAGCGCCGAGTGCTTCACCGCCGGCAACGACCTGCCGGACTTTCTCGACCAGCCGCCCACCGACCTGAACAGCCCGGTGTTCCGCATGATGTGGGCGGTGCTGGCGCTGGACAAGCCGTTGATCGCAGCGGTTGCGGGCCCTGCGATCGGCATCGGTACCACCCTGCTGCTGCATTGCGACCAGGTGTTGGTCACCCGCGATACCAAGCTGCGCACGCCGTTCGTGCCGTTGGGCGTATGCCCGGAGTTCGGCGCCAGCCTGTTGCTGCCACGCCTGCTGGGGCACGCGCGGGCCGCGCAGGTGTTGCTGTGCAGCCAGTTGCTCAGTGGCGAGCAGGCCGTGCAGTGGGGGCTGGCGACCGAGCTGCTGGAGGATGGCGCACAATGCCAGGCCGCCGCCGTGAAACTGGCCCGACGCCTGCAGCGCCTGCCCAGCGATGCCCTGCGCATCAGCAAGCAATTGCTCAAGGATGCCCATCGCCAGGAGCTGGCGGCGACGGTTGAGCGTGAAGGCCTGGCGTTCATCGCCCGCCTGCAGACGCCCGAGGCGAAAGCGGCGCTGCGGGCGATGGTCAAGGGATGACCACAAACGCTTTGCGGCCCTTTCGCCGGCAAGCCGGCTTCCCACCTGATCGCGCCGAACTCAAGACCTACACTCTGCCTGTGGGAGCGGCGGTTCGCCGCTGCGGTTTACCCGCGAAGATGACACCTCGGTGCCTGGCACGGGCTACGCCCGTGTTCGCGGGTGAACCCGCTCCCACAGGGATCGCGCAGTTGTTGGAGTGGCGAGCAAGACAGTTGCCGCCACCTGGCCACGCTGACCTCAAGCAATGCAAGCAAGGGCGGCATGGCAGCCCCGGCGTCAAAAAACAAACCAGACGTACCTTTACGGAGACCTGAATGCTGCGTGTGTTCGAGCGATGGCTAGACCCCTTCCCACCCGATGAAGTCCCGCCGCCACCGGTGGGGCTGCTGCGTTTCCTGTGGGCCTGCACCCGCGGCGCCCGCGGCTACATCCTCGCCCTTGCGCTGTTCAGTGCCGGCGTATCGATCTACGAAGCCTGGTTGTTTTCCTTCCTCGGCCAGGTGGTCGACCTGCTCCCGGCCTGGCAGGCAGGCACCGCCGCAAGCGGTGAAGAAAGCCGCGTGCTGTGGGGCATCGGCCTGGTGCTGCTGGCCAGTATCGGGCTGGTGGCGCTGCGCACCCTGATGCAGCACCAGGTGCTGGCGATCAACCTGCCGTTGCGCCTGCGCTGGGACTTCCACCGCCTGATGCTGCGCCAGAGCCTGTCGTTCTTCTCCGATGAATTCTCGGGCCGGGTCACCACCAAGGTGATGCAGACCGCGCTGGCGGTGCGCGAAGTGCTGTTCACCTTCATCGAGATCATTCCCGGCATCGGCGTATACTTCATCGCGATCATCGCCCTGGCCGGCGGTTTCGCCCTGCAACTGATGCTGCCGTTCATGGCCTGGCTGGTGCTGTTCGGGCTGGCGATGCTGTACTTCGTGCCGCGCCTGGGCAAAGTCGGCCAGGAGCAGGCCCATGCGCGCTCGTCGATGACCGGGCGCATCTCCGATGCCTACACCAACATCACCACCGTGAAGCTGTTCTCCCATTCCAAGCGCGAAGCGCACTTCGCCCGCGCGGCCATGGAAGACTTCAAGCTCACCGGTTTTCGCCAGATGCGCCTGGTCAGCCAGTTCGAGATCGTCAACCAGGCGCTGGTGGTCGCCCTGATTCTCGGTGCCGGCGGCTATGCCCTGTGGCTGTGGCACCAGGGCCAGGTCGGCGCCGGCGCCGTGGCGGCGATCACCGCCATGGCGCTGCGCATCAATGGCATGTCGCACTGGATCATGTGGCAGATGACCTCGCTGTTCGAGAACATCGGCACCGTGCAGGACGGCATGGCCACCCTCACCCGCGGCCCCAAGGTGCAGGATGCGCCGAACGCTGGCGTACTGCAGACCCGCGGCGGCGCGGTGACCTTCGACAAGGTGAGCTTCAACTATGGCGGCGAACGCCAGGTGCTCGACGACCTCACCCTGCACATTCGCCCCGGCGAAAAAGTCGGGCTGGTGGGCCGCTCGGGTGCCGGCAAGTCCACGCTGATCAACCTGCTGCTGCGCTTCTACGACGTCAACAGCGGCACGATCCGCATCGACGGGCAGGACATTGCCGAGGTCACCCAGGACAGCCTGCGCAGCGCCATCGGCATGGTTACCCAGGACACCTCGCTGCTGCACCGCTCCATCCGCGACAACATCGCCTATGGCCGCCCCGAAGCCACCGATGCGCAGATTCGCAGCGCCGCCGCCAATGCCCAGGCCGATGGTTTCATCAGCCAGCTCAGCGACAAGCAAGGCAACAACGGCTACGACACCCTGGTGGGTGAGCGCGGCATCAAGCTGTCCGGCGGCCAGCGCCAGCGCGTGGCCATTGCCCGGGTGATGCTCAAGAACGCCCCGATCCTGCTGCTGGACGAGGCCACCAGCGCGCTGGATTCGGAGGTCGAAGTGGCCATCCAGGAAAGCCTCGACGAGATGATGCAAGGCAAGACCGTCATCGCCATCGCCCATCGGCTGTCCACCATCGCGGCCATGGATCGGCTGATCGTCATGGACGAGGGGCGCATTGTCGAGCAAGGCCCCCATGCCGAACTGCTGGGCAAGAACGGCACCTATGCACGGCTGTGGCAGCACCAGAGCGGTGGGTTCCTGGGCGAGGACCAAGGGGTGGTCGAGAGCGTGGAGTAGGCCTGGCGGGGGGCTGCGTTGCCCCCCACCGGTCAATCAGGTGCGGAACCGTCGCACCAGCGTATCCAGCTCATTCGACAAGCCCGCCAGGCTCTGCGAATCCTGCCGCGCCGCCTGGGCCAGCTCGGCCACCAACTGCGCATCGCCGTGAATCTGGCTGATGTGCCGGTTGATGTCCTCGGCCACCTGGTGCTGCTCTTCGGCCGCCGTCGCAATTTGCGTGTTCATGTCGCGGATGACGTCCACCGACTCGCGGATCTGGCCAAAGCTGTCGCGGGCCAGGCCGATGCGGCTGACCGACTGCTGCGAGACTTCCAGGCTGGCGTGCATCTGCTCGGCGACCTGCGCGGTACGGCTGGCCAGGTTGCCCAGCAAGCCGTCGATCTCTGCGGTGGAGTCGGCGGTGCGCTTGGCCAGCGCCCGCACTTCGTCGGCAACCACCGCAAAGCCCCTGCCCTGCTCGCCGGCACGGGCCGCTTCGATCGCCGCATTGAGGGCCAGCAGGTTGGTCTGTTCGGCAATTGAACGGATCGTGCCGAGGATCGACTGGATGGCATTGCTGTCGCGCTCCAGTTGCTGGATCGACTGGGCCGACTGCTCGATCTCCTGGCTCAACCGATCGACGCTGTGCACCGCGGCGTCGATCTGCTGCTGGCCGTCACGGGCCTGCTGCTGGCCGCTGTCGGCCGATTGCGCGGCCTGGCTGCAGGAGCGGGCGACCTCATTGGCGGTGGCGACCATCTCATGGAAGGCGGTGGAGACCATGTCCACCGCTTCACGCTGGCGCCCGGCAGCCTCGGCCATATCATGGGCAACGCGTGTCGAGCTGTCGGAGGTGCTGAGGATTTTGCCGGCGGCCGCACCGATGTGCTGGATCAGGCTGCGGATGGCACCGAGGAACTGGTTGAACCAGTTGGCCAGTTGCGCCGTTTCGTCACGGCCACGGATGTCCAGGTTGCGGGTCAGGTCGCCCTCGCCCTGGGCGATGTCCTCCAGGCCGCGGCTGACATTGTTGATCGGGCGCACGATCAGGTTGGCGAACGCGGTACCGACAACGGCGAACAGCGCAGCCAGCAGCAGCGCGATAGCGCCGATCAGCCAGCTCAGGCGCGAGGTGCTGCGCATCACTTCGTCGTGGCGGATCAGGCCGATGAAGGTCCAGCCCAATTGCTCGTCAGGGTAGATGTTGGCCATGAAGCGCTCGCCATTGATCTCGACCTCAAGCAGGCCTTTGCCGGCCTTGGCCAGGTCGGCGTAGCCATCGCCGAAACTGGCAAGCTGTTTGAAGTTGTGGCTGGCATCACGGGGGTCGACCATCACGTTGCCGTTGTTCTCCACCAGCATCACGTAGCCACTGTCGCCCAGCTTGATCTGCTTGAGGATCTCGGTCAGCCCTTTGAGCGACACGTCGATGCTGACCACGCCGCCCGGGTTGCCCAGTGGGTTGGCGACGGCGCGCACGATGCTGACCTGCACGGTGTCATCGGCGGCCCAGTAATAGGGCGCCGTGCGCAAGGTCTTGCCGGGGTTGGCGATCGCCAGCTGATACCAGGGGCGCTGGCGCGGATCGTAGTCGGCGAAGTCCTTCACGGCGGGCCACCCCACGTAACCACCGTCGGCCAGCCCATAGGACACGTAGGCATAGCTGGGGTGGGCGTCCGCCAGATGGGTCATGAACTGGAAAATCTGCTGGTCCCGGGCGCCAAGCTCATTGCCGGTGCTGGCGCCCAGGTACTTGTTGACCTCACTGCCCGTGGCCGTGACCAAAGGTTGCGCGGCCAGGTAGTTGACGTTCTGCTCGATGCCCTGGAAGAACAGGCTCATCGCATTGCCTACCTGGCGAATTTCCCGCGTGCTGTTGTCGAAGAAATTCTCTCGCGCCTCACCGCGCAGATTGAGGACAACCAGCATGGCAACCAGGCCTATCGGTATCACTGCGATCCCGGCAAAGGTCCACATCAGCTTGTGCTTAATGTTCATTCATCCCCCTTGAACCCGCGCAACGTTCACCCGGCCAATAGCCGTCGTTAGTGGGTCGCCATCTGGCGAGCATTGGTTTTTTCGCGACGCTGGTAGGCCAGCAGCAAGCCGGCGTACCAGAACGGCATGACGTACAGCGCAGTGCGGGTATCCGGCTCCAGGGCCAGCAAACACAGGACGAACAACAAAAACACCTGCGACAGCGCTGCGCAGGCCTTGCCGCCCGGGAGCTTGAAGGTGGATCGCTGGTGCGCCTGCGGGTTCTGCCGGCGGTAGGCAAAGTAAGCCATCAGGATCAGTGACCAGGTGACGATGATCATCACTGCCGAAATGGTCGACACCAAGGTAAACACCGTCATGACTTCCGGGATCACGAACAGCAGCGTCAAGGCCAGGGCCATGCATACACCCGAGAACATCAGCGCACGGACGGGCGTGCCCGTGCCCGACAGGCGCCCGAATGCCAAGGGTGCCTGGCGCTGATGGGACAGGCCGTAGAGCATCCGCGATCCCGAATACACGCCACTGTTGGCCGATGACGCCGCCGACGTGAGCACGACAAAGTTGATGATGCCGGCAGCGGCCGGAAGCCCGCCCAGCAGGAACAGCTCGACGAACGGGCTGCGATTGGCGGGGACGTTGGCCCATGACACCACACTGATGATGCACGCCAGCGCCGCGACATAGAAAAGCAGGATACGCACCGGGATGGTGTTGATGGCCTTGGGCAGGGTTTTCTCCGGGTTCTTCGCCTCGGCGGCGGCAGTGCCGACCAGTTCAGTGCCGACGAACGAAAAAATCGCGATCTGAAAGCCCGCCAGGAAGCCCAGGATGCCGTGGGGCATGACCACGCCCGGCGCAACCAGATGGCTGAAGGACGCCGTCACGCCCGCTGGCGATGTGTAGGCAGTGGCAACCATTACCAGCGCGGTGATCACCAACAGCACGATGGCAACCACCTTGATCAGCCCGAACCAGAACTCGACCTCGCCGAACGCCTTGACCGCGAGCATGTTGAGGCCCAACAGCAGGAACATCGTGGCAAAGGCCGGCAGCCAGGTGGGCAGATCGGGGTACCAGTACTGCATGAAGCCCGCCACCACAACCACATCACCCACGGCCGCCACCACCCAGCTGAGCCAGTAGGACCAGCTGAGAATGTACCCGGCGCGTGGCCCCAGATAGTGGTGCACGAGGTCGGCGAACGAGCCCATTTCGAGGTTGGCGAGGAGCATCTCGCCCATCGCCCGCATGATGCAGAAAACGAAGAAGCCGATGATCGCGTACACCAGGATGATCGAGGTGCCCGACAGCGCGATGATCTTGCCTGAGCCCATGAACAGGCCGGTGCCTATGGCGCCACTGATCGAGATGAGTTGGATGTGGCGATTTTCGAGCCGCCGCTTGAGCACACGGCCATCTTCTGCTGTCGCGTCAGGCGCGTCACAGGTGTGTTGCATCATTAACCTCTTATTCTTTTTGGTAAAACCTGGTCTTTAACCACACCCTTGTAAAACTGGCACGCACGTACAGTTCTCTTGAGTACTTGAAAGTTGCAAGACAGGGATGGGAAACCACACAGACGACAATAAAAATCCAGTGACGTAATTTCACCGGACTGGCTAGCTTTTCGAAACTCGGAACTATTGAGCCGACTTATTCTGCCAGTCGACCTGGCCAAGCGGAACATAACAAACTGCGCACACCGCACCCCGCTTCATACAGAGTGCCAGCCTCGGCTGACAGAGTGTCCAGTGGCACGGCCGGAACCTGCAGGCCGAGTGATCACATTTTGAACGTGGACAGCAAAATGCTGGTTTCGGTGTTCTCAATATGGGGGATCGAGCGAATGGAGTTCAGCACCCGATCAAAGCCTTCCAGCGTGTCGGCACGCAGTTCCGCCATCAGGTCCCAGCGGCCGTTGGTGGTGTGGATGGCGACCACATTGGGGTGCCCGCGCAACGCACGCTTGACCTCGGCAGCATGGTGGCCACTGATGGCGATGCTGGTGATGGCCCTTACCCCCTGCTCGGGAGCATCCGCGCGCAGGCGGATGGTGTAGCCCAGAATCACGCCCTGTTCTTCCAGCTTGGTGATCCTGTTCTGCACCGTTGCCCTGGCGACCCCCAGTTTTTTCGCGAGCGTCAGGACTGGCGTGCGCGCATTGTCCCGCAGCAGCGCGACCAGCGCCCGATCAATATTATCCATGTTGAATACCAGGCTGTTCAGATTGTCATTTGAGGGGCGCAGATTGTGTAGAAGTCTTTCAAAACTGGCAACCTGCACGCTTCATATTGACGCCTTCTTTCATCACAATTTTCCGGCAGTTGATATTGCACACCCGGCGATTAAAACGCGCTTGCCAAGTGCACTGTTTAATTGACACCCCCGACACGCTCGGACTTGATTCGTGCCTTGGGTGCATTTCCATTAAAACAAACCCGACGCGCAGCCGATGTTGCTGCACGCACTCAACCCCGGTAATAACAAGATGGCATTTCCAATACGTTCGATTCAGGCACCTGCGGCAGTGGTCATGGTCCGGCCACATGCCTTCACCCCCAACCCGGAAACCGCAGCAGACAATTCCTTCCAGAGCGCCAACCCTGACATCGCCATGGCAACCCTCGCCGAAGTGGCGCGTGACGAAGTCACCCAGGCGGCGCAGCGGCTCATGGCCGAGGGTGTGCGGGTTCACCTGTTCGATGACCTGGGCGAGCACGACACCCCTGACTCGGTGTTCCCCAACAACTGGTTCTCCACCCACCCGGGTGGCCATGTCGCCATCTACTCGATGTACTCGAAGAACCGTCGCCGCGAGCGCCGGGCCGATGTCATCGAGATGCTCAAGCACGAGTACCGGGTGCAGGACGTGATCGACTACTCGGGCCTGGAGCAAGACGAGCTGTTCCTGGAGGGCACAGGTGCGATGGTGTTCGACCACTTGTCCAGGGTCGCCTACACCGCGCGCTCGAACCGCGCCGACCCGATAGCCCTCGAGCGGTTCAGCACCCACTTCAATTTCGAGCCGATGGTGTTCGATACGGCGGATGAAAATGGTTCGCCGATCTACCACACCAACGTGCTGATGTGCGTGGCGACCGAGTTCGCCCTGGTGGGGTTCGACACCTTCACCAACAAGGCACGGGCCGAAGAGGTACGCATGCGCCTGGTCGAATCCGGCCGAGACGTGATTGACCTGAGCAACCAACAGATCAACGAGTTCGCGGGCAACGCCATCGAGCTGTCTGGGCGGGATGGGCGGCTTCTTGCACTGTCGCGCCGAGCATTCAACAGCCTCACGGCCGAGCAGCGCCAGCGCATAGAGCGCTCGGCGCGGCTGGTACCGCTGGACGTGCCGACGATCGAAATGGCGGGTGGCTCGGTGCGCTGCATGATCGCGGGCATTCATCTTTCCCCTCGCCAATAGGGCCCAGCGCGAGCTGTCGTGACTGCGTCTGCAACGACTCGATCGGTCGCAGCCCAGCCCCATCACGACAGGTTTCATTGCGGCCTATCCGGGACACTTCCGAGGGCGGGTTGCGGTGCCGAGAGCGCCGCCAGCCCGCCCTACCAACAAGAACGGAAACCCCGACATGACTCGACACGCCCTTAGCCGCATCGCCATCGCCCTGCTGCTCGCCAGCGGCGCAAGTTTCGCCCACGCCGCCCCCTTGCTCGACACCGGCCGCAGCGACGCACCCGCTGCTGCGACCCTGGCACACAGCAACGCATGGCTGGAAATCGACCCGCTTGCCTTCGAGCACAACATCGCGCGTATCCAGAAACTGGTCGCCGGCAAAAGCCAGATCTGCGCCGTCATGAAGGCCGACGCCTATGGCAACGGCATTGCGCTGCTGGTGCCAGCGGCCATGCGCATGGGCGTCAGCTGCATTGGCGTTACCAGCAACGAAGAGGCACGCGTGGTCCGCGAAAAAGGCTTCAAGGGGCGGCTCATGCGGCTGCGCATCGCCAGCCTGGGCGAGGTGCAGGATGCGCTGCCCTATGCCATGGACGAGTTGGTCGGCAACCTGGAAGTGGCGCAGCAACTGGATGCCCTGGCCAAGCGCAGTGGCCAGCGGCTGAAGGTGCACCTGGCACTCAACTCCGCCGGCATGGGCCGCAACGGCGTGGAAATGGGTACGCCCCAAGGGCTCAAGGACGCGGTTGCCATGGCTACCCTCGGGCATCTGGAGGTGGTCGGCATCATGACCCACTTCCCAGTGGAGGAGCGTGAGGATGTGCTCAAGGGCCTTGCCCGATTCAAGGAACAGTCGGCGCTGCTGATCCGCCAGGCCAAGCTCGATCGCAGCAGACTGCTGCTGCACTGCGCCAACACCTTCACCACCCTGGAGGTGCCTGAAGGCTGGTTGGACATGGTGCGCCCGGGCGCTGCGCTATACGGCTACCCCGTGGGCGGCCACAAGGAGTTCGAGCGTGTCATGCAGTTCAAGTCGCAGGTGGCAGCGGTCAACAGCTACCCGGCCGGCAGTGGCATCAGCTACGACCACACCTATACCCTGAGCCGTGACTCGCGGGTGGCCAACATTCCCGCAGGCTATTCGGACGGCTATCGTCGCGCTTTCTCCAACAAGGCTTCGGTGCTGATCAATGGCAAGCGCGCGCCGGTGATTGGCAAGGTCACCATGAATACCCTGATGGTCGACGTCACCGACATCCCAGGGGTCAAGGCGGGCGATGAAGTGGTGCTGTACGGCAAGCAAGGGGCTGACGAGATCACCCAGGCAGAACTTGAGACCATCAATGGGGCGTTGCTGGCCGACCTCTACACGGTTTGGGGCAACTCGAACCCGAAGGTGTTGAAAGCCAAGTGATGGCGCGTAGCATCGCCTGATGCTGCAGTGACTGTCAGATCGAACGCCGCGCGGGCGGCGCTCGACCTGGCAAGCACTGCAAGTGCTACCGCCTTGCGTTCAGCGCACCTGCCCCGCAATCAACCCCAGCGCGATCACGATCATTACCATCCCCGACACCCGCCCGACCACCTGCGCCGCCGCCGGCCGGGTCCGCAGCACCGCCTTGGCGCCATACCCCACCATCAGGTACACCACCAGCGAACTGGCCAGGTGCACCAGCCCCAGCAGCAGGATCTGCAACCACACCGGCCAGCTCGCCTGCGGGTCGGTGAACTGCGGCAACAGCGCCAGGAACAGCAGGAACACCTTGGGGTTGAGGCCGCTCACGCAGAAACCCTTGAACGCCCAGCGCGACCCGGAATCCGTCACGCCACCTTCCCCGGCCTCGGGCACCGCCGGGCGCAGCAGCAGGTTGCCGCCCAGCCACAGCAGGTAAACGCAGCCCGCCAGGGTCAGCAGGGTCAGCGCCAGCGGGTGCCCGGCGATAAGGCTACCGACCCCGGCCGCGACGACCAGCGTCACCAGAAAATGCCCCGAGAGCATCCCCGCCACCGCCGGCATCACCCAGCGCCCACGCATCCCGGCGGAAATGGCATAGGCCCAGTCGGCACCGGGGGTGATCACGAACAGCAAGGACACGGCCCAGAACGCCGCCAATACACTCATGGCCACTTTGAATCTTCCTTCCACAGGGGTTTCGTTGGAAGCAAGATTACGGATATCGCCCGGGGATTTTCTTTCGTATATTCCCCATCCCAGCCAGCAACCTGGAAGATTCTTCCCTCATGGACCGAACCGATCGAAAGATCCTTGCCGAACTGCAAAAAGACGGGCGCCTGTCGGTAACCGAACTGGCCGAACGCGTGGGCTTGAGCCTGTCGCCCTGCCACCGCCGGCTCAAGGCGCTGGAAGAGTCCGGCGCCATCCTCGGCTACCACGCCCGCCTGGCCCCCAGCGCCCTGGGCCTGAACTTCGCCGCGCTGGTGTTCGTCACCCTGCGCGAGGTTACCCGCCAGCCGGTGGCGGACTTCGAAGCGGCGGTTTCGCAGATACCGCAGATCGTCGAGGCGCAGCGGCTGTTCGGCGACCCGGATTACCTGCTGCATGTGGTGGCCAAGGACCTGCCGGCGTTCCAGAAGCTGTATGACGAGCAGCTGACCAGCATTCCCAATGTGAAGCGGTTGAGTTCGACGTTGGTGATGAAAGAGGTGATCCAGGATCGGTTGTTGCCGATGTAGTTTTTTCAGTTTTTCGGTTGCCTGTGCCGGCCTCTTCGCGGGTAAATCGCAGCGGCGAACCGCCGCTCCCACAGGTGCACCGCCATCACTGTGGGAGCGGGTTTACCCGCGAAGAGGCCGGCATTGTCCCTCAAAATCCATGCTCCATTCATGTGCATGCCGCACCAACAACGGCCATGCCGGCCTCAGTCACCAACCCTATCGCGCCGCCTCCCGCCGCCTCCCGCCACTTGGCACCCACCTTGCTACCGTCCCCCGCTTAACCTTTTGCCAGCCTTAGCTTTTTTAAGGTTCATGAGCACAAATTTACTAATTTCCCCTTGCCTGCCCCGCCGCCATCATCGCTCCAACAAGAACGCGTCGCCCCTTGTCGGCACGCGCCCGGCAACTTCGGTTGCGCCCTCCTTGCCTTGGAGTCATTCATGACCAGTGCAGCCAATTCGGCACCCCTCATCGAGAAACACACGATCGGCTACGTGCCGCCGCAAGACCGCCATGGAAAGGTAAGGGATCTGTTCACACTGTGGTTCGGCGGCAACATCGCGCCGCTGCCGATCGTCACCGGCGCCTTGGGCGTGCAGCTGTTCCACCTCAACCTGGTATGGGGCATCGTCGCCATCCTGGTCGGCCACCTGCTTGGCGGCGTGCTGATGGCGCTGCATTCGGCCCAGGGCCCGCAGATGGGCATCCCGCAGATGATCCAGAGCCGTGCCCAGTTCGGTTCGCTCGGCGCGCTGCTGGTGGTGGTGATCGCCGGGGTGATGTACATCGGCTTCTTCGCCTCCAACATCGTCCTGGCCGGCAAGTCGCTGCACGGCGTGGTCGACAGCGTGCCGGTACCGGTGGGCATCGTCGTCGGCGCGCTGGGCTCGGGCATCATCGGCATCATCGGCTACCGCTTCATCCACGTGCTCAACCGCATCGGCACCTGGGTGCTGGGCATCGGCATCGTGGTCGGTTTCGGCTACATCTTCAGCCATGTGCAGAGCGACGACTTCCTCACCCGCGGCGGCTTCAACCTGGCCGGCTGGCTGGCCACCGTGTCGCTGGCGGCGCTGTGGCAGATCGCCTTCGCCCCCTATGTGTCGGACTACTCGCGCTACCTGCCGGCCGACGTGAAAGTGTCGTCGACCTTCTGGACCACTTACCTGGGTTCGGCGCTGGGCTCGAGCCTGTCGTTCATCTTCGGCGCCGTCGCCGTGCTGGCGATCCCTGCGGGCATGGACACCATGGACGCCGTCAAGCTCGCCACCGGCACCCTCGGCCCGGTGATGCTGGTGTTGTTCCTGCTCAGCGTGATCAGCCACAACGCCCTCAACCTGTATGGCGCGGTGCTGTCGATCATCACCCTGGTGCAGACCTTCGCCCACCGCTGGATCCCCACCGCCAAGAGCCGCGCCGTGCTGTCGCTGCTGGTACTGGCCGCCTGCTGCGTGGTGGCGGTGTTCGCCTCGGCGGACTTCATCGGCCACTTCGTCGACATGGTGCTGGTGCTGCTGGTGGTGCTGGTGCCGTGGACCGCGATCAACCTGATCGACTTCTATGTCATCCATAAAGGCGACTACGACATCCAGTCGATCTTCAAGGTCGATGGTGGCATCTACGGCCGCTATAACCCGCAAGCGCTGCTGGCCTACGCCATTGGCATCGTGGTGCAGATCCCGTTCATGAACACCCCGCTGTATGTCGGCCAGGTGTCCGCCTACATCAACGGCGCCGACCTGTCCTGGCTGGTGGGCCTGGCGGTGACCACGCCGCTGTACGGGTGGCTGGCCAGCCGCGACAGCGCTTACCGTCGTCGCCAGACGAGCGCCAAGCTGGCGGCTGCGGCCTGACCAAAGTCATTGGCAGCGCTTCATGCGAGGGCCCATCGCAGGCTTCGCCAGCTCCCACAGGTAATGCATTTCGGTCACACGATGCACAGCCTTGTGGGAGCTGGCGATAGCCTGCAATGAGGCCAGCACAGGGTGGCTTGGCTTCAATCCTTACAACGCCACCAGCCGCTCCCGCAGAAACTCCACGAACACCTGCACCGGCCGGGCCACTTGCCGGCGCTGCGAGTACACCGCCGACAGCTGCAGCGCCGACAGCGTCCAGTCCTCCAGCACCTGCACTAGGCGCCCGTCATCCAGGGCCTTGCCGACGATGAAGGTCGGCAGGTAGGTGATGCCCATCCCCGCCACCGCCGCATCCCTGAGCATCTCGCCATTGTTGGCGCGCATGCGCCCGCTCACGGCGATGCTGGTGCCCTTGCCCTCCCCCTTGAACTGCCACTGCACCTGCCGCGCATGCCCGTAGGGCAGGCAGTCGTGCCCGCGCATCTGCTCCGGCGCCAGCGACGTGCCATGTGCCGCCAGGTAAGCGGGACTGGCGCAGTACACCCGCTCCACCGCCCCGATACGCCGGGCCACCAGGCTTGAGTCTTCCAGGATGCCGATGCGCAGGGCCAGGTCGTAGCCCTCGCCGATCAGGTCCACGGCGCGGTCGCTCAGGTCCACCTCCACATCCACGCCGGGGGTGCAGTTGCAGGAACTTGGTCAACCGGCAACCCAGATGGGCGATGGCGAACGACAGCGGCGCGCTCAGGCGCAAAGTGCCGCGCAGCTCGACGGTCTGCCCGCTGATGGCCTGCTCGAGCAACTGCACTTCATCGAGCAGGCGCAGGGCGTTCTGGTAGTAGCGCTCGCCCAGGGGCGTGGCATCCAGGCGCCAGGTCGAGCGGTTGAGCAGGCGCACGCCCAGGCGTTCTTCCAGTTGCATCAGGCGCCGGCTGACGAACTGTTTGGACAGGCCAAGGCGCTCGGCGGCGGTGAAACTGCCTGCGGCTGGCGTGACGGTGACTGCGGTGCGCTACAACGGCATGATCCACGACTACGGGCTGCTCAACCCGCTGAGCCAGATACCGGCGGTGAAGGCCGCGATGCGCCAGCCGGCTGGGGAGTTGAAGGTGCACTTGCAGTAAACGCGTGAAACCCGATGGGCCGCCTGGCGGCCCATTGTGCTGCATCTGGCCCACAGCAAATCCGTCAGTTCATGCGCGGTCGAAATTGACGAACAGATACAGGAAGGCCATGCATGCCAGACTGACCGATATGCAGTAAAAACTAAGTTTCATGCGTTTTTTCAGATAGGGAGGGAACAAGCGACTGTCCTCTGCATCCAACCACCCCTGACGGATACCCAATCTTGGCCAGATGATGCCCGCCGTCATCGCACTCACGGTCGACAATCTGAGTTTCAGGGTAAAGGCTCCCCCGTTCCTCAGCTCTTCGTGGAGCCCGCTGCTTCTGTGAAGCGCTTCGCACATCACATTGAAGTGCCGCGTTGCGGCGATTTGCAGCATGATCGCAAGCCCGGTCAAACCGACAGCGAAAGGTACAAGAAGCAGGGCCAGCTTTATGCTGGAAGGCCACTCGCTGACATCAATCATATGTGACCTCATACAACATCTCTCCGGACTCAGCGCCAAGAAACTCGCCAACCTTAGTTCCCGCAAAAGAGCTGATGCCTATGGTTGCAATACCGCAAGTAGCGCG
Source organism: Pseudomonas sichuanensis (assembly GCF_024749065.1). Classification (NCBI taxonomy): domain Bacteria; kingdom Pseudomonadati; phylum Pseudomonadota; class Gammaproteobacteria; order Pseudomonadales; family Pseudomonadaceae; genus Pseudomonas; species Pseudomonas sichuanensis. Next base: position 3,548,040 of record NZ_CP087185.1, read on the forward strand.
GCCCCATGGTCCCAAATTACAGATAACCTTCACAGCCGTTTTCCCCATTACTCCTGCCAAGCCACCGCCTGCAACGCTTCCGACAAAACTACCCGTTTCAGTAAATCGGATCTTCTTGCATGCCTCGGTTTCGCCGGCCCGACAAACTTCCTGTACTTTCAGGTAAGACGACGTCGCCCCCAACCCTATCGCTACATACGCGCCAGTTTTCAAAAACTTCGCCATCTTCGCCACTTCATCCAGGTGCGTCGCATACCCCGGTATCGCACCCGGCGCCCCGGCCTTGGACCAGTGATGCACGAGGCTCCTGGTCGAAATCCCCAAGCCCTTGCGCAGACTTTCATGCCCGCCCAGGTTCAGGTACTTACCCAGAAACGCACTGCGCAATTGCGCATTCAGCTGCTGATACAAAGCCTGGCGTGAGGCAAAGAACTGCGGGCTCTTCAAGTGCCCATGCAAACCGAACTCCCGCTGATGCAACTGTTCGATCCCCTTGAGCGTATCGCTCACCTGCCCCAGCCCGCGCGACAGCATGTCCTTGCCCACGCCCATCGACAGGCTCGCGCCACTGAGCACCCCGGCGATCTCGCCGATGTGCTCCATCATGAAGTTGGCTTCCTGTGCGTCGAGTTCGGCCAGGGCGTCGCGCGTCAATTGCGCCGCTGCCATCAGCTCGGCCTCTTGCCGGGTGCAGGCATGGTGGTTATCGAGGTCGCCGAGGACGAAGATCTCGCCAGCCTTGAAACCTTGATCGAAAGTGGGATTCAGGCGTTTAACCCGAGCGATCGGCAGCGTGCGATCCTGCTCCAGCAGCTGCGCCAACAGCCGCGGCCCGGACATGCTGCGGGGTACGACATAAAACCCCGGCTCCAGCAGCGCACGCGGCGTAGCCGATGCCGTGGCCATCTGTGGCTGGAAGCGCGATGCTGCGACCGAGTCGGCTCTTGGGGCAGCACCAGCGCCAGCCGGCGCCGAGCGTGCACGCGTCGCCATGCCCAAAGGCGCCACCACTCGGTTACTGCCACTGGGGCATCCGCACGCCACCAGCGAACCGTCGACCGCCACCTCCCGACCGTTAGACATGAACCACGAAATACCTTCGACTACCGTGCCGCGCTGGCCGCAAACCGGGCACTCGGTGGTGGCATCACCTCTGCGCAGCACCTGGATGCGTCACAACGATGGTTCGGATTATCAGCAATGCATATCGCCCCAGTGGTCGTGACATCCCCGTCCAGCGCCTGCCCTTTACCACCGATATTGACCCTGTTCATGTTTCCCTCTGCAGATGCAAAGCAGCGGAAACTAGCAGCACTCAGGGCGAAAACACGGGGGCAGTCCGGCGCTTGGGAAATACCCTACACATAATGCGAAAACGAACTACACGGCTGATATTTTCACTGCCCGCTGCGCAACATCCCCTTGGGCACATACTTGCCAATCTCATACTTGCCAATCGCCGCCCGGTGCACCTCATCCGGCCCATCGGCCAGGCGCAGGGTGCGTTGCATCGCATACATGTAGGCCAGCGGGAAGTCGCCACTGACACCCGCGCCACCATGGATCTGGATGGCCCGGTCGATCACCTTCAGCGCCACGTTCGGCGCCACCACCGTGATCTGCGCGATCTCGCTGCGCGCCACCTTGTTGCCCACGGTGTCCATCATGTACGCGGCCTTGAGCGTCAGCAGCCGGGCCATGTCGATCTCCATCCGTGAGTCGGCGATCTTGTCGATGTTGCCGCCTAGCCGCGCCAGTGGCCTAGCGGTGACCACGCCGCTGTACTGGTGGCTGGCCAGCCGCGACAGCGCTTATCGTCGGAGTCAGGTGAATGCCAAGCTGGCTGCTGGGGTCTGATTGCCCCGGTGACACGTAACAAAAAGACCCGCTATTGCGGGTCTCCTGCGGCCAAACACCAAGGCATCAGACGCGCTTGAACTGCACCAGAAGTACAACAAAAGCCATCCAGAAAACACCGATAAAGATGCAATACATACTTAGCTTCATGCGTTTTTTCAGATAGACCGGGAAATCACGACTGTCCTCCGGGTTCAGCCAACCTTGACGAATGCCCAACGCAGGCCAAAACATCCCAGCCGTCATGGCACTAACTGTCAACATTCGAAACTTTAGCGTCAGCGCACCACCGTTTCTCAGCTCCTCGCGAAGACCTTCGCTTCGCTGCAACGCGTCGCACATCACCTTGAAATGGCCCGAGGCTGCAATGTGCAACTCAATCGCAAGCCCAGCCAGCCCCACAGCGAACGGAGCGAGTAACAACACTATCCTCAACTCTACAGGCCACCAGCTCAAATCAATCATAAGCAGTCTCGTACAATATCTCGCCTACCTCTTCCCCAAAGAACTCACCGAGCTTCCCAATACCGAGGGAAGATGCGCCGATTACTGCTATTGCGCAGGTGGCCCGCCCCCATGGTCCAAATCCACAGACTGCTTTGATGGCAAGCTTTCCGACAGCTCCACCGGCCATACCTCCCGCGATCCCCCCTGTAAAACTACCCGTTTCGGTAAACCGGACACGTTTACACTCTTCAGTCTCTCCCGCACGGCAAGCCTCGTAGATTTTCATATAGGAAGATGTCGCCCCCAGGCCCACCGCCACATGCCCTCCATATTTCAGGTACTTTGTCATCTTCGCCACTTCATCCAGATGCGTCGCATACCCCGGTATCGCCCCCGGCGCACCGGCCTTGGACCAGTGGTGCACCAGGCTTTTCGTAGAGATCCCCAACCCCTTGCGCAGACTTTCATGCCTGCCTAAATCCAGGTACTTGCCAAGAAACGCACTGCGCAACTGCGCGTTCAACTGTGCATACAACACCTTGCGCTCAGCAAAGAACTGCTGGCTGTTCAAATGCCGGTGCAAGGCGAATTCCCGCTGGTGTAACCGCTCGATCCCCTTGAGTGTGTCCCCCACCTGCCCTATCCCACGGGCCAGCATGTCCTTGCCTACGCCCATGGACAGACTGGCGCCGCTGAGCACCCCGGCGACTTCGCCGATGTGCTGCATCATGAAGTCGGCTTCCTCCTCGCTGAGGATCGCCAGAGACTCTCGGGCGCTGCGCGCCGCTGCCATCAAATCGGCCTCTTCGCGAGTGCAGGCGAAGCTGTTGTCGGGGGCGCCGAGCACGAAGAGCTCGCCGGCCTTGAAGCCTTGGTCGAAGGTGGGGTTGAGGCGGCCCACCAGCGACATGGGCAGGCTGCCCTGCATCGTGGCCAGTTGTTGCAGCACCTGCTCGCCGGTCATGCTGCGGGGCACGATATAGAACCCGGGTTGCAGTGCGGAGGGTACCGTAGTGGCGGCGTGAGTGGCGGGCATGGGCTGCTCGGCAACACCACGCGGGGCAGCCCGGGGATCGCCGGGTACCGGCGTCGACACCCCCCGCGCCTGGCTGGGCATCCCCTCCAATGGGGCGATCAGGCGATTGCTGCCCAGCGGACAGCCACAGCGCACGCGCGCGCCGTCGACGACGGTGGGTACGCCGTCCTGCAGGAAGCGAGGGTCGCCATCGATGAGTGTGCCCACCTGGCCGCAGCGTGGGCAGGGCGTGGTCGAGTCGCCTTCGAGCAACCAACCGCCCCCGTTCACGTTGCCCGCCGCCCGTTTGCCGATGCAGGTGGCGCCCGTGGTGGTACGGTCGCCATCGAGGCCTTGCGCCTTGTCGAAGATAACGATGCGCAGAGTCATCGGCCGGCACCCGATGCGCGGCCGTTGAAGCTATTCCTTGTCATGCGGCGTTTCCTTGTGCGCGGAAAACGCCGAACGCTAGCAGCTCAACGGTGGCGCTGGAGCCAGCAAAGGCAGCTCAGGAAACGCCCTACGCCAAAGGCGGTGCATTCGTACTTTCACCCAGATGCTGAACAACAAAAAAACCGCCGAAGCGGGTTTTCTGCCAGGCTCAATGCCCGCTACGCAACATCTCCTTGGGCACGTACTTGCCAACCTCATACTTGCCGATCGCCGCCCGGTGTACCTCATCCGGGCCATCGGCCAGGCGCAGCGTGCGCTGCATCGCATACATGTAGGCCAGCGGGAAGTCGCCACTGACCCCCGCGCCACCGTGGATCTGGATGGCCCGGTCGATCACCTTCAACGCCACGTTCGGCGCCACCACCTTGATCTGCGCGATCTCGCTGCGCGCCACCTTGTTGCCCACGGTGTCCATCATGTACGCGGCCTTGAGCGTCAGCAGCCGGGCCATGTCGATCTCCATCCGCGAGTCGGCGATCTTGTCGATGTTGCCGCCCAGCCGCGCCAGTGGCTTGCCAAAGGCTGTGCGCTCGACCGAGCGCTTGCACATCAGCTCCAGGGCGCGCTCGGCCATGCCGATCGAACGCATGCAGTGGTGGATACGGCCTGGGCCAAGGCGGCCCTGGGCGATCTCGAAGCCACGACCCTCGCCGAGCAGCACGTTGTCATAGGGCACGCGCACATTCTCGAACAGCACCTCGGCGTGGCCGTGGGGCGCGTCGTCGTAGCCGAACACCGGCAGCGGGCGGACGATCTTCACCCCCGGCGCGTCCGTGGGCACCAGGATCAGCGAGTGCTGCTGATGGCGCGGGCCGTCGGGGTTGGACAGGCCCATGAAGATCATCACCTTGCAGCGCGGGTCGCAGGCGCCGGAAGTCCACCACTTGCGGCCGTTGATCACCCACTCGTCACCGTCGCGCACGGCCGTGGCGGCCATGTTGGTGGCATCCGACGAGGCCACGTCCGGCTCGGTCATGGCAAACGCCGAACGGATCTCTCCGCGCAGCAGCGGCTCCAGCCACTGGCGCTTCTGCGCCTCGCTGGCGTAGCGCACCAGCACTTCCATGTTGCCGGTGTCCGGCGCCGAGCAGTTGAACGGCTCCGGCCCCAGCAGCGAGCGGCCCATGATCTCGGCCAGCGGCGCGTATTCGAGGTTGGTCAGCCCCGCGCCGTATTGCGACTCGGGCAGGAACAGGTTCCACAGGCCCTCGGCGCGGGCCTTGGCCTTGAGTTCCTCCATGATCGCGGTGGGCTGCCAGCGGTCGCCTTCTGCAACCTGGCGCTCGAACACCGGCTCGGCCGGGTACACATAGGCGTCCATGAATGCGCTGACACGCTCGCGCAGTGCCTGGACCTTGGGCGAATAGGCGAAATCCATCGGGGCTACCTTCAGTCAATGAAGAACATGGACGCAGCCTAGAACAGCCGCCCTTCATCCACCTAGTCTATTTTCACTGTGTATTAACATTCATAACCGATATATGATCGGCTGATAATTCCAATGAAGAGCGGCGCCATGAACCTCAGCAAGGTCGACCTCAACCTGTTCATCGTCTTCGACGCCATCTACACCGAAGCCAACCTGACCCGCGCCGGGCAGATTGTCGGCATCACCCAGCCGGCGGTGTCCAACGCCCTGTCGCGCCTGCGCGAGACCTTCAACGACCCGCTGTTCGTGCGCACCGCCCAGGGCATGGTGCCCACGCCCATGGCGCAGAACATCATCGGCCCGGTGCGCAACGCCCTGTCGCTGCTGCGCACCTCGGTGCAAGAGAGCCGCATCTTCAACCCGCTGCAGGCCAGCAAGACCTTCCGCATCAGCATGACCGACCTCACCGAGGCCGTGATCTTGCCCCCGCTGTTCCAGCGCCTGCGCCGCCTGGCCCCGGCGCTGGTGATCGAGAGTTTCCCGTGCAAGCGCCGCGAAACCACCAAGGAGCTGGCCGCCGGGCGCCTTGACTTCGCCGTCGACGCACCGCTGAACACCGACCCGCAGGTGCGCCACGTCAAGCTGATGCAGGACCGCTACGTCTGCGCCATGCGCCCCGGCCACCCGCTGGCCGACAGCGCGCTGACCCTCGACAGTTACCTGGGCATGACCCACATCCATATTTCCAGCCGCCGCAACGGCCTGGGCTACGTTGACCTGGCCCTGGGCAAGATGGGCGTGCAGCGCCGCGTGGCACTGCGTTCGCAACACTACCTGATGGCTTCGCAGGTGCTGCAGCAGACCGACATGGTCATGACCGTGCCCGAGCGCTTCGCCCGCCGTCACCAGTTGCGCCACCAGCCGCTGCCGGTGGAAGTGCCGGCCCTGGAAACCCACCTGTACTGGCACGAAAGCACCGACCAGGACCCGGCCAACCGCTGGATGCGCGAGCAGATCATCGAACTGTGCGAGCGGGTCGCCAGCCAGGAGCAGAAGGCGCTGGAAAACGCCTGAGCACTGCGGCAACGGCCCCGCCGCGCTTGCAATGCCCCGACCTTTCGGTAAACCTTGCGCCGCCCTGCCCCGGGCATTCCAGATTCACGGCACAAGGAACGCAGCATGGCTATCAGGACCCTGGTGATCGGCGCCTACGGCAACTTCGGGCGCATCATCAGCCGCCACTTGAACCAGATGCCGGGCGTGCAACTGGTCATCGCCGGGCGCAACGCTCGGCAGCTCGCCCAGCTCGACGCACAGCTGAGCAGTACTGGCGCATCGCTGCACGGCAGCTGGTGCGGTGATGCCATGGCCCCCGGTTTCGCCGAGGCCCTGCGCGAACTGGGCATCGACTGGGTGATCCACACCGGCGGGCCATTCCAGGGCCAGCCTTACCGCGTCGCCGAGGCCTGCATCGAGGCCGGCGCCAGCTATTGCGACCTGGCCGACTGCCGGCTGTTCGTCAACGGCATCGCCCAGCTCGACGCCCGCGCCCGCCAGGCGGGTGTGGCGCTGCTCAGTGGCTGCAGCTCGGTGCCCAGCCTGTCGTCGGCGATCCTCGACGAACAACGCCAGCGCTTCAGCCACATCGAGTCGATCGAGCACGGCATTTCCTCCTCTGCCAAGATGCCCGGCTTGTCCACCATCGAAGGCGTGCTCGCCTATGCCGGGCGGCCGATCCGCCAGTGGCGCGATGGCCAGCCCTGCGAGGTCGACGGCTGGCTCGGCCTGCAGCTGCGCCACCTGCCAGGCCTGGGCTGGCGCTTGCTGAGCAATGTCGACGTGCCGGACATGGACATCTTCGCCAGCCGTTACGGCGCGCGCACCTTGGCGTTCAAGGCCGGTGCCGGGCTGATGGCCGGCGGCCTGGCCAACGCGACACTGGCGCTGCTGGTGAAGTGCGGGCTGGTACGCGACCCATTGCCCTGGGCGCGGCGCCTGCATCGGCTGGGCCTGCGTTTCGAACGCTGGGGCGATGGCAAGAGCGCGATGTACCTGGACGTGCGCGGCCTGGACGAAAATGGCCAGCCCCTGCGCCTGCGTGCCCAGGTCAGCGCAACCAATGACAAAGGCCCCGAGATCCCCAGCTGTGCCGCAGTCGCGCTGATGGCCAGGCTGACCGAAGGCTATCAACCAGCAGCAGGTGCCCGCCCCTGCGTGGGCGAGATCAGCGTTGCGCAGTACCTGGCAGCCATCGACGCGCCGGACAAGATCCGCTACAGCGTCAGTTTCCAGCAGGGGCGCGACTGAGATGGATTACTTGCTGCTGAAATACCTGCATGTGATCGCCGCCGTGTTCCTGTTCGGCTTCGGCATGGGCTCCTACCTGTACCTGATCGCCGCCCACCGCACAGGCGATGCGCGGGTGATCGCCGCCGTGGCCAGGATGGTGGTGCGCTTTGACGCCTGGATCACCACCCCGGCCGGCGTCCTGCAACTGCTGACCGGCTACGCCATGGTGCGCATGGCTGGCATGGACTGGTCGATGGACTGGCTGCGCGCCGCGCTGGCGATCTTCTTCGGTGTGGGTGCGCTGTGGCTGCCGGTGCTGTTGTTGCAAACCCGCCTGCAGGCCCTCGCCGCCCAGGCCGCCGAGGCGCACTCCCCGCTTTGCCCGCGCTATCACCGGCTCTACCGTTACTGGATGTGGATGGGTGTGATCGGATTCGCCGGGATGTTCCTGATGGTGCTGGTAATGGTGAAAAAACAGGCACCGTGGCAATGGCTGTGACCCTATAAGCAACAAGAGGAGAATTTTTTTCTCGCAACACTGCGAAGCGTAGAAGGAATTATTCTGAAACAACCTAGCGGACGAGCATTAGGAAAAACCTTTGCCCATCAGGCCTCGTAACATGCCGTACATGGATGCCGACTGGCGGCGTCCCGCACGGACAAGCCCTCGCTATGCACAACGCCCCCCTCTATTTCGATTACGCCGCCACCACCCCTGTCGATGACCGAGTCATCGAGGCCATGCTTGGTTGCCTGGGCCGTGCCGCCAACTTCGGCAACCCCGCCTCCAGCGGCCACAGCTTCGGCCAGGCCGCCCGCGAAGTGGTCGAGCAGGCCCGCCGCCAGGTGGCCGAACGGGTCGGCGCACAGCCCGACGACCTGGTGTGGACCTCGGGCGCCACCGAATCCAACAACCTTGCCCTCAAGGGCGTCGCCCAAAGCTACCCACAGCCCGGGCACCTGATCACCAGCCAGCTGGAGCACAAAGCCGTGCTCGACACCGCGGCCGAGCTGGAGCGCCAGGGCTGGGCGGTAACCCGCCTGGCACCTGACGCCCAGGGCCTGATCCAGCCCGACGCCGTGCAGGCAGCGCTGCGGGCGGACACCCGGCTGGTGTCGCTGATGGCGGTGAACAACGAACTGGGCACCCTCACCGACTTCGCCGCCATCGGCGCGCGGGTACGCGAACACGGCGCCCTGCTGCATGTGGACGCGGCCCAGGCGGTGGGCAAGGTGCTGATCGACCTGGCCAACCAAGCGGTAGACCTGATGTCGTTCTCGGCGCACAAGGTGTATGGCCCCAAGGGCATCGGCGCGCTTTATGTCGGCCCCCGCGCCCGCAATGGCCTGCGCGCGCAGATGCATGGCGGTGGCCATGAGCGCGGGCTGCGCTCCGGCACCCTGGCCACCCACCAGATCGTCGGCATGGGCAGCGCCTTCGCCCTGGCCGGGCAGCCAGGGGACAGCGAGCACCAGCGCCTTGAGCAACTGGCCCGGCGCCTGCGCGACGGTCTGCTGGCGCTGCCGGGCGTGTCGCTCAATGGCTGCGCCGTACAACGCATTCCCCATACCCTCAACCTGTGTATCGACGCCAGCGGCTTCAACAGCCGCCTGCTGGCCAACGAACTTGCGCTGTCCACTACCTCGGCGTGCAACTCGGCGAGCAATGCGGCCTCCCATGTGCTGCTGGCCCTCGGGCTGGATGAGCGCCGGGCGCGCAACAGTGTGCGCCTGAGTATCGGCCGCTACACCAGCGAGGCCGAGGTGGACCAGGCGATCGCGGTGTTCGGGCGGGTGATTGGGGCGGCCGCTGCGGCGCTCTGGTAATCAGTGAGCGCGGTTCGCCGGCAAGCCGGCGAACAGGCACACGCAGCCACCGCCGGCGGTCTGCGCCCAACTGGCATCGCGACACCTTTGCCCCGCACAGGACGTGCCCCATGGCGCTGCCCCTCTGGCTGACCTTCTCGCAGGCCTGCCTACTCGGCAACCTCACCACGCAGCTGCTTCCGTTCAGCTGCGTAGCCATGGGGGGCGGCGCGTTGCTGGTGCTGGCCAGCCCCCCCAAGACCCTGGTGTTCTTCTGCGCCTTCCTGCCGCAGTTCCTCGAGCCCGGGTGGCCGATTTTCAGCCAGTTCGCGGCGATGTACCTGAACACGGCGTTGATCGTCTGCCTGGTGCAATGCGGCGATTATCGAGACAGGCGCTGTCCAAGACCTGATAAAAATGCCAGTAGACGTGGGTTTCGAGGGCCTCATAACCTGTCGGCAGCTGTATCGACATCCCCTTGCAAGCGGAGCGTGCAACATGTCAAAGACAGATTTGGAGACCCTGATCCGGGAAAACCCGGAGTATGGTGGGGTAGCGCAAAAAAGCAGCGCAAGCGCAATATTCAAAGGCAAGATGATCTGGCCATCAGGGCGAATGGTGACCCTCAAACCAGTAAGCGTCTACCTGAAAGACAGTGAGAGCTTAAAGGACTATGTCCTGGCGGGCGCCATTCTTGACGCCCCCCTTGATCGCGTCGTCGTATCCATTCGCAAAGACAGCAAAGACAACGTCTACCCTGTGACCAGTTTGCCAGCTGGCGATGTGGCCATGGGTATCATTTATGAAGGCTTACCATCCAAAGAAGTAACAGGGAAAGTCGGGTTTCGTCACAACGCCGGAAACCTTGAGATCTATATGATTGAGGTCGCCTTCAAACTCGAGTTCAGTAAGATCCAGAACAAGGACCTGATGGCGGAATGGGGGAAGAACCCCTCCCCTGGCGAGATGTTGACATTCAAGCTTTCTGAAGGTCATTTCATGTTTTAAGTGCCTGGACTAGGGCTTGTACGAAAAGTCGCCGAGCGGAGAACAGGCAAGGCGAAAACAGGCGAGGAACGGCCGGGGTCGCGTTCGAATTTACGTGTTGTAAATGAGCATTTTAGACCGGGCTGGCGCACTAGCCTGTTTTCAACGCAGCATGATCGTCGCGCAGGCACTTTTCGTACAAAGCCTAGGCTGCTCTATGGCTACCGATACTGCATGGTGAGAACTTCAATTTAAATAGCGCTGGTCAGGAAGCAGATTTAGCCACCTCCTGCCCAGACGTATTGCCAGAACACTGTTCATTGATCCGCTGTACACCCGAGACGGCGTGAATATTCAGCCCAGATTGAATAACACCGCTGCCCGAATCAGCGCCATGAACGCCCGCTCATTGAGGCGGTCGCCTTCGAACAGATCGATGGCGCGTCGCGTGCCGCCTTCGAAACTGGCATTGAACAATCCGGTCGGGTCCGCAAGTTCCGCGCCTTTGAGGAATGTCAGCTTCAGCTTGTCCTTGTAGCATTCGCCAGTGCAGATGACACCGGCATGGAACCAGACGGGCGTGCCGCGCCATTTCACTTCCTCGCGCACGATCGGGTCGGCCCGACGGATCAAGGCGCGCACTTGCGCAAGGCGGTGGCCTCGCCAGTCGGTCAAGGCGGCAATACGGGCATCGATCAGCTGCGAGGCGGTGGGGTTGGACAAGGAAAGATCCTCCAACAGTGAGGGCATGAGTATTTACCATACCCTGCAATTCTTTCGGCCCGCAGCCGCACTTTTTCAGAACCGTCTTGCCTGTGAACGCCCCGCATCCGTAAGACATGTCCGAGTTTGAAACTAATTGCTTCAGCCCGGCCAGCCTAGGAACGATCCCACGCGCCTGCTGGAAGTTGCTGCATTGTCGGGGAAAAACCTCAGGGATGGCTTCACCGGGTCATCGCATTAGGCCCAGGCGTCTGCGACCCGGACGCCTTCAGCGCCCTGGCCAAGGCGCTGATCGATGATATGGAGGGGGAATGAACAGGACGAGCGAGAAGGCGTCACTGGGGCCGCGATGCGGCCCATTCGCCGGCAAGCCGGCTCCCACAACGACCGCGCGGCCCTGAAGGCTGATGCTGAACCCGTGGGAGCCGGCTTGCCGGCGAAAGCGCCGCACGGCGGCGCCTCTACTTCAGAGGAAAGTGAACACCTCGGCCGCCGGCAACCGCGACTTGCCCAACCCGGCATTAAAGTCTTCTTCGCTGTGGTACCCCAGGCTCAACACCACCACGCTGGTAAAGCCACGTTCGCGCAGGCCCAGCTCGGCATCCATCACCTTCGGATCGAACCCTTCGATCGGCGTGGCATCCAGCCCGTAGGCGGCGGCGCCCAGCAGCGCGGTGCCCAGTGCCAGGTAGGTCTGCTTCTCCATCCAGTGCTGCAGGTCCTTGTTGTCGTGGCGGTGCAGGTTGACATAGAAGCGGCGGCTCTGGTCCTGCCCGGCCTTGGCCTCGTCGCTGCGGAAACGACCGTCCTTGCCTTCCTGCTCAAGCACCGCCTGCAGGTGCGCCTCGGTCATGTCGGTGCGCGTAGCGAACAGGATCACATGGGAGGCATTGAGGATCTTCGGCGTGTTGTAGGCAAAGCCCACCTCGGTGCTCTTGGCCAGGCGCGCCTTGCCTTCGTCGGTGTCGGCAACGATGAAGTGCCAAGGCTGCGAGTTGACCGAGGACGGGCTGTGGCGCAATTGCTCGAGCAGCGCATCGATGGTGGCCTGGGGGATGCGACGGCTGGCGTCGTAGGCTTTGGTGGTGTAGCGGCGCTTGGCCAGGGCAACGGTGTCCATCTACGGTGACTCCTTGGATGATCGGGATTGAGGCGCATCTTATCTTCCCGGCTGCAAAGAAAAACCAGCACAATGCAGCAACACTTTCATCCCTGGAGTGAAAATGCTGCGCATCACCGACCTGGAACTGTTCGCCCGTGCCAGCGCCCTGGGCAGCTTCACCGCCGCCGCCCACGAGGCCGACCTGCTGCCCGGCCAGGTGGCGGCGGCGATCAAGCGCCTGGAGCGCGAGCTCGATGTGCGCCTGTTCGCCCGCACCACCCGCAGCCTGCGCCTCACCGCCGAGGGCGAGCTGTACCTGCCCACCGCCCAACGCGTGCTCGACACCCTGCGCCAGGGCCGCGAAGACCTGCACGGCAACCACAGCAGCCTGCGTGGCGTGCTGCAGGTGGCCGCCCCCTCGGACCTGGGGCGCAACCTGCTACGGCCCTGGCTCAGTGCGTTTCGCCGCGAGCACCCGGGCTTGAGCCTGCGCTTTTTGCTCTCCGACCAGATGGCAGACTTCTACCGCGACCCGGTGGACGTCGCCATCCGCTACGGCCTCAACGAAGACGCCAACTACATCGCCCTGCCCCTGGCGCCGTGGAACCGCCGGGTGGTGGTGGCCGCCCCCGCCTACCTGGCCCGCCACGGCCGGCCGCAGACACCCGAAGCACTGCAACAGCACGACTGCCTTTTGTACTCGCAACAGAGCCGGGTGTACGACAAATGGCGCCTGGGCAACCGCACCGTGCAGGTACGCGGGCCGCTGTTCAGCGACGACGCCGACGTGGTGCGGCGCTGGGCCCTGGAAGGCGAAGGCATCGTCTACAAGTCGTGGCTGGACGTCAGCGCCGACATCGCCGCCGGCGCCCTGGAGATCCTGCTGCCCGAACACCCCGGCGAGCCGACCCCGGTCACCCTGGTATGCCCGCACCGCAAGCAGCTCACCCCCGCAGTGGCGCAGCTGCACGGCTGGCTGCGCGACCGCTTCGCCACGCTGCGCCCGGAGGGTGTATTGCAGCCGGTCGGCCCCGGCGTATAGTGGCGCTTCCCCCGACTGCAAGGAGCTGTCACCCATGCCGAGCCTGGAATTTCTGCTCACCGCCCTGATCATCGTGCTGATCCCCGGCAGCGGGGTGATTCTCACCGTTTCCAGCGCCCTGGTGGCCGGGCGTCGCGCCTGTTTGTGGACCGCCCTGGGCTGCACCCTGGGGATCGTGCCCCACCTGCTGGCCTCGGTGCTCGGCCTGTCGGCGCTGCTGCACGCCAGCGCCCTGGCCTTCCAGGGGCTGAAGTTCGCCGGGGTGGCATATCTGCTGTACCTGGCCTACGCCACCTGGCGTGATCGCGCGGCCTTCGCCGTGGATGAAAAGGCCCCGCCGGCCGCTGCCACTCAACTGGTGCTCAAGGCCTGCCTGCTGAACATCCTCAACCCCAAGCTGACCCTGTTCTTCCTCGCCTTCCTGCCGCAGTTCATCGACCCCCACGCCGGCTCCGCCGTGGTGCAGATGCTCGGCCTGAGCGCGGTGTTCATGTTGATGACCTTCGTCGTGTTCGTGCTCTATGGCCTGCTCGCCCACCTGTTCCGCCGCGCGGTGATCGACTCGCCCAAGGTGCAGGCCTGGCTGCGCCGGGGCTTTGCCGCCTCGTTCGCAGGCTTGGGCATCAACCTGGCATTCGCCCAGCGTTAAGCGCTGCACAATCGTTCTAAACCCCAGGGCCGGTTCTGCGTTATGGTGCGATTTCTTCCTTGACCACAGCCCTTTGCAGGTGTTTGGAATTCGCGTCCGACTCATGCCGCGATAGGGGCGCGCAGCGGCCCCAACAGGCTCAGACTGAATGCACATTCAAAACACCTTGAACAGGCTGCAACTTGATCGGCCCTCACCATGAGCCACTGGATCGACCTCAAACAGGACGCCGACACTGGCATCGAGTCGGTCCGCGCCCATTTCACCGGCCACGCCTACGACCCGCACTGGCACGACAGCTTCCTGGTCGGCGTCACCGAACAGGGCGTACAGCAGTTCAACTGCCGCCGGGTGCGCCACCAGAGCACACCCGGCCAGGTGTTCCTGCTCGAACCCGGCGACCTGCATGACGGCCTGGCGCCCACCGCCGAAGGCTTCACCTACTCCACCCTGTACCTCGACAGCCACTGGCTGGAAAACCAACTGCGCACGCTGTTCGAGCAGGCGCCCAGCGACGCCCTCCCCAGCTTCGCCGCCACCCTGCACTGCGATACGCGGCTGGCCGGCGCCACCAGCCGCGCATTCAACGCCTTGCACCAGCAGGACCTGCGCATCGTCCGCCAGACCGCCATCGACGACCTGCTGGCCTGCCTCACCGGCCACCTGCAGTGGCGCCGGCGCCTCGACCCTGACCCGCGCCTGCCGCTGACCGCGCAAGTGGCCCGCGACTACCTGCATGCGCACCTCGACCAGGACATCGGCCTGGACGACCTGGCGCGGGTCTGCGGCGTCGATCGATTCCGCCTGACTCGCGCCTTCAAGGCCGCCTACGGCCTGGCCCCGCATGCCTACCTGATCCAACTGCGCCTGGCCCGTGCGCGGCAGCTGCTGGCCCGTGGCCAGAGCCCAGCCGAGGTCGCCACGGCACTCGGTTTCGCCGACCAGAGCCACCTGGGCCGCTGGTTCCGCCGCGCCTACCGGCTCACGCCGGCGGACTACCGCAAACGCTGCTCAAACCTTCCAGACTGAAGCCAGGGCGGTTGCGAACATGAGGCCACGATCAACCGGAGCCTCGACCATGTCCAACAGCCTCTTGCCCTTCGCCCTCTTCGCCCTGGCCTCGAGCATCAGCCCGGGGCCGACCAACCTGCTGATCCTCGCCCAGGGTGCCCAGCACGGCGTGCGCGCCAGCCTGGCGCCCACCGTGGCGGCCTGTGGCGCGGCGGCTGCGGTGGTGCTGCTGGTTGGCCTGGGCCTGGGCGAACTGCTGCTTGATCACCCGTTGGCGCAACAGCTACTCGGCTGGGCGGGCGCGCTGTGGCTGAGCTGGCTGGCCTGGCGCATGCTGCGTAGCGCCGGTGCGCCGCTGCAGGCCGGTGGCAACGCAGGCTTCGGCCCATTGCAGGCGGCCACCCTGCAGCTGGTCAACCCCAAGGTCTGGCTGATGGCGCTGGCGATGATCAGCCTGTTCGCCACCCCGGCCCTGCCGCTTTGGTGGTTGACCCTGGTGTTTCTGCTGATCGCCCTGCCGAGCATGACCGCCTGGGCGCTGCTGGGTGCTGGCAGCGCGCGCTGGCTGAATTCGCCCCGGGCATTGCGCCGGTTCAACCAGAGCCTGGCGGGGTTGTTGCTGGTGTCGACCTGGTCGGCGCTGCTGTAGCGCCCCCAGGGCCTGACTCACTTCAATCAAAGTAATAACGATCAAGGCTGCCCTTGCCGAAGTACCGCTCGTACTCTTGGATCGCGTAGAGGTCCATCATTCCAGCAATGTAGTCGGTCACCACGCGTTGCTGGCTGTCATTGATCGTGCGTAGTTCCGGCGGCAGAAGCATGTTGTTCTTGTTGTACTGCGGGTCGCTGTAGACCTCGAACAGCTTTCTGATTACCTGCTCGCCCTTCTTTTCGTACAACTGCACATCCTTTTTTCGCAGAATTGCTTTGAAAAGCAGTTTCTTCAGGCCCTCAGCCAACTTGGCGTGTTCTTTGTAGCCCAATTTGCCGTCGACCAGTCCGATATCGGAACAGAGGATGTGAACGATCTTGGAGGTCAGCTCCTTTTTCAGCACCATGGCGTACTCTTCCGAAGTGCCTAATCGCTTAGCCTGCATGGCATCGGTTTGAACCTCCTTGGCCAAGGTCTCGATAACTGGGTAGGCCTCGCAGAAACGCTCGCTGATTTTGAATTCATGAAGAATCTCGCCAAGGCTGATCAGGCCGAAGCTCAAGGCATCCTCAAGGTCGTGAGCGGCGTAGGCAATCTCGTCGGCCAGGTCCATGATTTCGGCGTCGATGCTTTTCACGATTTGTAGGTCGTGCTCTTGCAACTCGGCACTGAGGAACGCGTAGTCATCGTCATAGAGGAATTTCTTCGGATTGCTCCGGCGCAAATGAAAATACTTGGTCACCGCCATGAGTGTGCGTACGTTCAAGTTCAGGCCGTCGTAAGCATGGTGCTTGCGCTCCAGGGTGCGCAGGATGCGAAACGCCTGAGCGTTGCCCTCATAGCCTCCACACTCACTGCAAAGTTCGTCGAGCACGGTCTCGCCATGATGGCCGAACGGGGGATTGCCAATGTCGTGAGCCAGCGCAGCCGCCTCGACGACCACGGTTTCCTTCATGTCCAGATCGCTGGCAATAGAGCGGGCAATTTGGGCTACCTCAAGACTGTGGGTCAGGCGATTGCGATTGAAGCGCCCCGCATCGATTCCCAACAACTGCATCTTGCCTTGCAGGCGTCGGAACGAGGATGAGTACAAGATTCGCGCATAATCTCGCATCAATGCCTGGCGCCCAGTCGAACGTCCATGGTCAACAGCATGGACGCGGTATTCCAGTACCGCGACCCGCGCTTCCTGCTCCTTGGCATAGTCAATAACTTCTCTGTCGTACATGGCCTCGTCCTTTCATCCAATGTTATCTCCGAAGGACATAACTAGATGACCACGTAAAAGTCGTCAAACAACTTTATGTTTGCCGCAGACGTCTTCCTTGCTTTGATCCCAATGCACCTGTCCAGATCGCATGCAGTACACTCGCACCTTCACTGCGCCCAAGGCCCCTGCCCCATGCCCCGCTTGCCAAGACTGCTGTTGCCCCTGCTGCTGCTCACCGCCCTCGCCGCCTGCGACCAGGCACCCAGCCGCGACGAAAAGATCCGCTCCAGCCTGCCCCTGCAGGAAGCCTACGAGCACAACATCGGGCGCATGGCGCAGCTGTTGGCCGTAACCCACCCCAAGCTGCCCGAAGAACAGATCAAGACGGTACTGCGCAAGCACCTGACCGTCGAGGACCAGCGCCAGGACCTGTATCGGCTCTACAGCGAAAAGAACTTCGACGATGGCGAATTCGACACCATCGTCGCCGCCACCCGCGACCCGGCCAAGGCCAAGGCGCTGGGCGAAACCGATGAAGGCAAGCGGCTGAGCGAAAAACTGACCGCGCTGATGCGCGAGAGCGCCAGGGACCCGAAAGTGCAGGCCTTGGTCGAAGCGCGCATGCAAGAGGTCGAGGACGAACTCCAGGCGTTGCAGCAAGCCGCTCCATGACAGTGGCGCTTTACGCCCTGATGCACGACGCAGGCGGGACATGTAACAAGCCTTGTCTTAAAACTGTCACCTTTCGGTCATAGGATTGACCCCGATCTGCCATTTCCCCTCAAGGATGATTCAGCCATGCGTCGTGTCGTGTTCAACCAGAAAGGCGGTGTAGGCAAGTCCAGCATTGCCTGTAACCTGGCCGCTGCCAGTGCCGCCGAGGGCTATCGCACCCTGCTGGTGGACCTCGACCCTCAGGCCAACGCCACCTTTTACCTGACCGGCCTGGTCAACCACGACATCCCGGCGGGCATCGCCGATTTCTTCCGCCAGACCCTTGCCCCCGCGCCGGCCACCGGCAAGAAGCACCGCGTGGCCATCACCGAAACCCGCTACGCCAACCTGCACCTGATCACCGCCAGCCCCGACCTAGCCGACCTGCAAGGCAAGCTGGAGAGCAAGTTCAAGATCAACAAGCTGCGCAAGCTGCTGGTGGAGCTGTCGGCGGACTACGAGCGGATCTACATCGACACGCCACCGGCGCTGAACTTCTACACCTTCAGCGCCCTGGTGGCCGCCGAGCGCCTGCTGATCCCCTACGACTGCGACAGCTTCTCGCGCCAGGCGCTGCTTAACGTTATGGCCGAGGTCGACGAACTGCGCCAGGACCACAATGCCGCGTTGCAGGTTGAAGGTGTGGTGGTCAACCAGTTCGCCGGGCGCACCGCCCTGCACCAGACCCTGGTCGACCAGTTGCGCGGCGAAGGGCTGCCGGTGCTGCCGGTGTACCTGAGCAACTCGATCAAGATGCGCGAGTCCCATGAAGCGGCCGTGCCCCTGGTGCACCTGGCGCCGCGCCACAGGCTGGCGCAGGAGTTTGTCGAGTTGCTGGATGTGCTGGAGCGGGCGGCGTGAGGGGGGTGTGGGGGTTCAAGTGGCCGACTTAGTCGCGCGTGTGGGCGGGCAGGCGTAGGGTGGTAATTTTGCAGCGCTCTCAAGATCGAGCGCCGCCCGCGCGGCGCTTCGCGGGTAAACCCGCTCCCACAGTTTATTTCGGGCCAATTATTCCTGTGAAAGTACCGGTGCCTGCCTTGGTGCATGCCTTGAGTCATGTGGGGCGGCGGCAACGCCCACACTGAAACCGCGTCGTACCAACAAGGCGGACCAGGTAATGGCACAGGAAAGACTGGCCCGAAACAAACTGTGGGAGCGGGTTTACCCGCGAAGCGCCGCGCGGGCGGCGCTCGATCTCATAGGCGCTGAAGATACCCAGCCGAACACACAGCAGCCCCTACCACCGCCGCCCCTGATCACGCTCACCGCTACCACCGCTGTAACGCGTGTCCTGCCCGCCCTGAATATTCGACCGACTACTGGAAGAGCTGCCATCGCTGTAGCGCGTATCCTGCCCACCCTGAATATTCGCCCGGCTGCTGGAAGAGCGGCCATCGCTGTAGCGCGTGTCCTGCCCACCCTGGATGTTCGAGCGACTACTGGAAGAACTGCCGTCGCTGTAGCGCGTATCCAACCCACCCTGAATATTCGAGCGGCTGCTGGAGCGGCGCCCGTCGCTGTAGGTGGTATCGAAGCCGCCCATGATATTGGCGCGGCTGGTTGAGGTAGTGCCGTCGCTGTAGCGGCAATCCTCGCCGCCCTGGATGTTCTTGCGGCAGCTGTCGGCCAGGGCCGAGGCGCACGGCAACGTCAGCAATGAGGCCAGTAGCAGATGGGTGGGTTTCATGGCAGTCCTTGTCGGCAAATTACATTCAGCATCACGCGGCCTGCATGTATCCACCAATGCTCGCTAAAGCACAAGTGTCTCGAGCAGGCCAATCGCCACTAGATGGCACTCGCTCCAGGCGGGCATGCAGATTTACCCACCCAAGCCTCTGTTCAGCTCAAGCCAAATAGTTATAAGATAACGTTTCATTTGACATTCATTCCTGCCTGCGACCCCTTGCCGATGACCAGCGCCACCGCCTCCCCCACCCTGATCACCCAGCGCCTGCAGAGCATCGATGCCCTGCGCGGCCTGGTGATCCTGTTCATGCTGCTCGACCACGTGCGCGAAACCTTTTTCCTGCATCGCCAGGTCAGCGACCCGATGAGCATCGACGCCACCGACCCCAGCCTGTTCGCCAGCCGCACCCTGGCCCACCTGTGCGCGCCGGTGTTCGTGCTGTTGACCGGGCTGTCGGCCTGGCTGTACGGCGAGAAGTACCAAGGCCGCAGCGACGTCTCGGCATTCCTGTTCAAGCGCGGGCTGTTCCTGGTGGCGCTGGAGTTCACCCTGGTCAACTTCGCCTGGACCTTCCAACTGCCGCCGAGCGTGATCTACCTGCAGGTGATCTGGGCCATCGGTATCAGCATGATCGCCCTGTCGCTGCTGGTGTGGCTGCCGCGCCCGGCACTGCTGGCGCTGGGTGCGCTGATCGTGGCCGGGCACAACCTGCTCGATGGCCTGCATTTCGGCCCGGAGTCGGCGCTGCACGTGCCCTGGGCGATCCTGCATGACCGTGGCTGGCTGCAAGCGACCGACAGCCTGCGCCTGCGCACCTCCTACCCGGTGCTGCCGTGGATTGGCGTGATCGCCCTGGGTTATGGCCTGGGCCCGTGGTTCGCCCGCACCAGCAATGCCGCCGAGCGCCAGAACCGTTTGCTGTTGGCCGGCACCGCCGCACTGCTCGGTTTCGCCGTGCTGCGCCTGCTCAACGGCTACGGCGAAGCGCCGTGGAACAGCTACCCAAGTGTCACGCAAACCCTGATGAGCTTCTTCAACATCACCAAATACCCGCCGTCACTGCTGTTCCTCGCCCTTACCCTGGGCACCGGCCTGTTGCTGCTGCGCGGCTTCGAGCGCGCAGGGTCCGCCCGCTGGATCAGCATGCTGGCGGTGTTCGGCGCCGCACCGATGTTCTTCTACCTGCTGCACCTGTACGTGCTCAAGCTGCTTTACCTGGCCTGCGTGGCGCTGCTGGGCCTCAACCACGGCGACTATTTCGGCTTCGACGGCATTGCCGCGGTGTGGCTGAGTGCCGTGCTGCTGGCTGCGGCGCTGTACCTGCCGGTGCGTGGGTTCGCCCGCCTTAAGGCACGCCGGCGCGACATCGCCTGGCTCAAATACCTGTAAAGGCGTTTTCACCCGGCGGGTGATGGTCTACCATGCCGCCCGCCGGTTTCCACTCGGAATTAATAGGGAATCCCCAGGCCGCCACACGCGCGCCAAAGGGAACTGCCCCCGCAACTGTAGGTGCCGAGCCCGCGCCATCGATGCCACTGGACCTTGTGTCCGGGAAGGCTGGCGCAGGGCCAGGACGCACCAGTCAGGAGACCTGCCGGCACATGTTCACCAACCGGCGGGGTGTCCGGGATGGCCATCCGTTAGTTGCCTCGGGCGCCCTGCCCGAAGCCTGGCGATGCCTGTCCGTGCTCATTCCGTGCACCCTTCGACAGGAGATCGCCCGACCATGCTGCCCCGTATCGCCACCCTGCTCGCCGCCATGTCGCTGACCGGCCTGGCCCAGGCCGCCGCCACGCACTACCCGCTCACCGTCGAAAACTGCGGCGTGCCGCAAACCTTCGCCCAGGCGCCCGCGCGCGCCGTGACCATCGGCCAGGCCGGCACCGAGATGCTCTATGCGCTGGGCCTGGGCGACAAACTGGCCGGCACCTCGCTGTGGTTCAACAACGTGCTGCCCGAGTTCAAGACGCAGAATGACAAGGTCGAGCGCCTGGCCGACAACGACCCCAGCTTCGAAGCGGTGGTGGGCAAACGCCCGCAACTGGTGGCCGTACAGTTCGAATGGATGGTCGGCGCCCAGGGCGTGGTCGGCACCCGCGAGCAGTTCGCCGAGCTGAAGATCCCCACCTACCTGCTGCCGTCCGACTGCGAAGGCAAGGACAACCTGGTCGGCGCCGACGGCACCCGCCTGCAGCCGTTCAAGGTCGAGACCATCTACAAGAGCGTCAGCCAGCTGGCCGAGATCTTCGACGTGCAGGACCGTGGCACGGCGCTGAACGCGCAACTCAAGGGCCAGCTGGAGCATGCCAGACAGCAACTGGCCGGCAAGGACCTTGCCGGCACCAGCGCACTGTTCTGGTTCTCCAGCGCCGACCTTGAGATCGACCCCTACGTCGCCGGCCGCCAGGGCGTGGCCGACTTCATGCTGCAGACCCTGGGCGTGCGCAACGTGGTCGAGTCCAGCGAAGAATGGCCCACCGTGGGTTGGGAAACCCTGGCCAAAGCCAACCCCACCTGGCTGATCATCGCCCGCATGGACCGCCGCCGCTTCCCCGCCGACGACTTCCAGAAGAAGCTCGAATTCCTGCGCAGCGACCCGGTAACCAAGAACATGGACGCCGTGAAAAACGGCCGCATCATAGTCCTCGATGCCGACGCCATGCAGGCCGGCATTCGCCTGTTCCGTGGCCTTGAGCGGTTGTCCGCAGCCTTCGCCAACGGCCAAGCGCCACAACCATGAGCCGCCTGCTGCCCCTCGCCATTGCCGCGCTGGCCGCCCTGCTGCTGGCCATGCTCGCCGGCATCGCCATCGGCGAAACCCGCCTGAGCATCGACCTGGTCTGGCAGGTGCTGGCCAACCAGCTGTGGCAGGCCGGCCACGCCCTCGACCCGATCGACGCCGGCATCGTCTGGAACTACCGGCTGCCGCGCACTCTGGTCGCCGCCGCCTGCGGCGCGGGCCTGGCCACTTGCGGCGTGGTGCTGCAGGCGTTGCTGCGCAACCCGCTGGCCGAGCCCTACTTGCTGGGCCTGTCCGCAGGCGCCTCGACCGGCGCCGTGGCGGTCGGCCTGCTTGGCCTGGGCGGCGCAGCGCTGTCGCTGTCCGGCGGCGCCTTCATCGGCGCGCTGGCGGCGTTCGGCCTGGTGCTCTTGCTGTCGCGCGCCAGTGCCAGCAGCCACAACAACGCCCAGGTGATCCTGGCAGGCATTGCCGGGTCGCAACTGTTCAACGCCCTGACCGCCTTCCTGATCACCAAGTCGGCCACCGCCGAGCAGGCGCGCGGCATCCTGTTCTGGCTGCTGGGCAACCTCAGCGGCGTGCGCTGGCCGTCGGTGTGGCTGGCACTGCCGGTGGCCGTGCTTGGCCTGGCGGTGTGCCTGTGGCACCGCCGTGCACTGGACGCCTTCACCTTCGGCGCCGATTCCGCCGCCTCGCTGGGCGTGCCGGTACGCCGCACCCAGTTGCTGCTGATCAGTTGCACGGCGCTGGTGACCGCGGTGATGGTGTCGATCGTCGGCGCCATCGGTTTCGTCGGCCTGGTCATCCCCCACGCCCTGCGCCTGCTGCTCGGCCCCGGCCACAGCCGCCTGCTGCCGGCCAGCGCCCTCGGGGGCGCGCTGTTCCTGATCGTCGCCGACATCCTTTCGCGCACCCTGATCGCCGGCCAGGTGATCCCCGTGGGCGTGGTCACCGCGCTGATCGGTGCACCGGTGTTCGCGCTGATCCTGGTCAGCCGCCGGGGGCGCCCATGACCGTGATGAACTCGCTGGAAGTCGCCCCGCTCGCCTGCCAAGGTTTGAGCCTGCGCCTGGGTGACCGCGAGGTGCTGCAAGGTATCGACCTGGCCGTGCGCCCCGGTGAAACCCTCGGTATCGTCGGCCCCAACGGCTCGGGCAAATCCACCTTGCTCAAGCTGCTCGCCGGCCTGCGCACGCCCACCACGGGCAAGGTGCACTTGCTCGGGGAACCCTTGGCGACACTGCCACGCCGGCGCATCGCCCAGCAGCTGGCACTGGTCGAGCAACAGGCCGACACCCAGGACGCCATCAGTGTCTTCGAAGCCGTGGCACTGGGCCGCACACCCTGGCTCTCGGCATTGGCGCCCTTCGGCAAGGCCGACCGCGCCATCGTCGAGCAAGCCCTGGCCGATGTCGACGCCAGCCACCTCAGCCAGCGCATCTGGCGCGAGCTGTCCGGTGGCGAACGCCAGCGCGTGCACATCGCCCGCGCCCTGGCCCAGCGCCCGCAACTGCTGCTGCTCGACGAGCCGACCAACCACCTGGATATCCAGCACCAGCTGAGCCTGCTGCAACAGGTCCAGGCGCTGCCGGTGACCACCCTGGTGGCCCTGCACGACCTCAACCAGGCGCTCACCTGCGACCGCCTGGCCGTGCTCGACCAGGGCCGCCTGGTGGCCCTCGGCAAGCCCGAAGCCGTACTCACCCCAGAGCGCCTGCTGAGCACTTTCGGCGTACACGCCCACTACCTAACCGATCCCTTCGACGGCGCGCGCATCCTGCGTTTTCGCGCCCCCTGAACCAGGAAGTTCCGCCCATGCCGCCCCGCTCCGCCGCCCTGCTGCTTGCCGCCTTGCTGACCACCACCGCCACCCAGGCCGAGGTGTTCGAAGTGAAGATGCTCAACCGCGGCGCCGAGGGGGCGATGGTCTACGAGCCGGACCACCTGCGCATTGCCCCGGGCGACACCGTGCGCTTTCTGCCGACCCAGGCCGGGCACAACGCGGCGAGCATTCCTGGCCTGCTGCCGGCAGGCGCCGAAGCGTTCAAAAGCAAGCTCAACCAGCCGTACGAATACACCTTCAGCCAGCCCGGGCTGTATGGCATCCAGTGCATCCCGCATCTGGCGATGGGCATGGTGATGCTGGTGCAGGTGGGCGAACCCACGCCGGCGCAGTTGCCAGGCGCCCTGCCCGCCCGCGCGGCCAGCCGCCTCGCCGCGCAGCTGCAAAAGCTGGAGGCCGCGCAATGAAACCGCTGTTCATCGCCCTGCCGCTGCTTGGCCTCAGCCCGCTGGCCCTGGGCGAATCTGCCCAGTCCAAGGCCAATGGCATCGTCGAAGACAGCAGCTGGAGCCTGCTCAACCGCACCGTCTACGACCAGCGCGACTACCGCAACGGCGGGCGCAACAGTGCCGCGCGCAACGCCTACAAACCCCGCGCCGAACGCAGCGGCAAGGCCGAGGAATGGGCCTACGGCCTGATGGGTACATTCAGTTCCGGCTTCACTCAAGGCCTCATCGGCGTGGGCGTCGATGCCCATGCCTACCTTGGCGTGCAGCTCGACAGCGGCGGCGGCCGCGCCGGCAAGGCGCGCCTGCTGGCCATCGACAACGACGGCCACCCCAAGAGCGAATACAGCCGGGGTGGCGCGGCGGTCAAGCTGCGCGCCTCCAACACCGTGCTGGCCTACGGCGAGCAACGGGTCAAGACCCCGGTGTTCAGCTCATCAGACAGCCGCCTGTTGCCCGAGACCTTCACCGGCTGGTTCCTCACCAGCAACGAGATCGACCGGCTCAAGCTGGTGGCCGGGCACTTCAACGAAGGTACCGACCGCAATGCCTCCAGCCACGATCAAGGCTTCGTGGTGAACTACTCCAACGGCCGCCAGGGCAACAGCTTCGACCTGGCAGGCGCCGTGTGGAACCCGACCGCCAACGTCAGCGCCAGCCTGTACAGTTCCCGCTACCAGGACACCTGGAACCAGCACTACCTCGGCAGCACCCTCAGCCACGCCTTCGACGACCAGCGCAGCCTGAGCCTTGACCTCAACCTGTACCGCACCACCGACACTGGCAAGGCCCTGTCCGGGCGCATCGACAACACCACCTGGAGCCTGGTCTCGCGCTACGCCCAGGGCCCGCACGCGTTCAGCCTGGGCTGGCAGCAGGTGGACGGCAACACGCCGTTCGACTACGTCAGCCGCGGGGCGATCTACCTGGGTAACGCCGTGCAGTTGTCGGACTTCAATGCGCCGAACGAGAAGTCGTGGCAGGCCAGGTATGACCTGAACATGGGGGCCTATGGCGTGCCGGGGTTGAGCCTGACGGCCTTGTATGTGCGTGGGTTCGATATCGATGGCACCCATGTCGATCCGCGTGGGGGGTATGCGTATCTGGGGTATGGCAAGGATGGCAAGCACTGGGAGCGGGACCTGGAGGCGCGCTATGTGGTGCAGAGTGGGGCGGCCAAGGGGGTGGCGGTTTCGCTGCGGCATAACGTGCACCGGGGGGATACGGCGCAGGCGGAGCTGGATGGGGATCAGATTAGGGTGGCGGTGGAGTGGCCGATCAGCGGGGGGTTCTGAGGGTCCTTTGACGACCGGATGTGGGCCACCAAGTGCAGGGCGACAGATGTGCAGCGCCCTCAAGATCGAGCGCCGCCCGCGCGGCGCTTCGCGGGTAAACCCGCTCCCACAGTTTGTTTCGGGCCAGTCTTTCCTGTGCCATTACCTGGTCCGCCTTGTTGGTACGACGCGGTTTCAGTGTGGGCGTTGCCGCCGCCCCACATGACTCAAGGCATGCACCAAGGCAGGCGCCGGTACTTTCACAGGAATAATTGGCCCGAAACAAACTGTGGGAGCGGGTTTACCCGCGAAGCGCCGCGCGGGCGGCGCTCGATCTCATAGGCGCTGCAAAAACACCGGCGAACCTCAGCGAACCTCAGCGAACCTCACCGCCTGCGCCGCAGATAGCTCTCCAACGGATCCTTGCTCAACCCTTCCTGGGCCTGGGCCACCGAGGCGATGAACAGCGAGAACAGCTCCGACTGCTTGGCGATGTCCAGCTTGCTGTACACATGCTTGCGGTGGGTCTTGACCGTGTCCTCGCTGATCCCCAGCCGTTCGGCCAGCGAGCGGATGGAATGCCCGCGCAGCATGTACTGGGCCACCAGGCACTCGCGCTCGGTCAACAGCGACGAGCCGAACTGGGTCAGCGCGGCGTTGATCTGGCGCCCCAGCGCACTTTCGAAGCGCCCTCCCAGCGCATCCGCATCCAGGTCCCCCCAATGCCGGCGCACCACGGCCAGCACCCAGGGGGCGATGCGCTTGAGTTCGTCGACCTGCTGCCGGCCCAGGCGGCGGGTGCTGGCCAAGGCCACGGCGATGGTCAGCTTGGGCCCCAGGGGCACGATGTAGTTCAGCTCATCCTCGAGCCGCGCATGCTGGTAGAACGACACGTAGTATTCGCTGCGCTTGAAGTGGTCCGGTGCCACATCGCTCAGTCGGTAGCAGCCTGGGGCAATGCCCTCGATGCAGGCCCGGTAGAACGGGCACAGCAGGTAGAAGCCTTCCAGGTACTTGCCGATGCTGCCCTCGGGCATCCACGGCCCCTCCTCGTCCCGCTCGAACAAGGCCGAAGGCAGCCCTTGATGGGGGAACAGGAACACGGTGATGGCGTGGGAAGGCGCCAGGTAGTTCAGCGCGGCGAACAGCGACTCGACGAACGCCGACGTGCCGATGCAATCGACCACGTGGGCGATCTGCTCGAACCACTCTGCGGATTGAAGGCGGTCTCTGCTCATCTGCTTGCCTCTTGAATCGGAAAAAGCCGTTGCATCGCTGCAACGGCGTTTCCCATCTTTCCATGCCCGGGGCGGGCTCACCAGCGTGCAGTTACGCGGGGGTCAGCGTGCCGCCCAGGCATTGAAGCGCTCTTCCAGCTCTTCGCCGTGGTCGACCCAGAACTCGGCGTTCACCAGTTGAGCCTCGGCCAGGTTGGCCGGGGCCGTTGGCAGTTGCTGCTGGATGTCGGCCGGCAATGCATTGACCGCATCGGTACGCACCGGGCCGTAGGGAATGTGGCTGGAGAAGGTTTTCTGCGTGGCGGCTTGGCTTGCGAAGGTGATGAACTGCTGCGCCAGCTCCTTGCTCTTGGAGCCGCGCACGATGGCCCAGTGGTCCGGATCGTACAGGCTGCCTTGCCAGACGATGCCAAGCTTCGAGCCGTCCTTCTGCGCCGAGGCGATGCGCCCGTTGTAGGCGGCGGACATCACCACATCACCGGCCACCAGCCATTGCGGCGGTTGCGCGCCGGCCTCCCACCACTGGATGTTCTGCTTGATCTGGTCGAGCTTTTTGAAGGCCCGGTTGACCCCCTCTGGCGTGCCCAGCACGGTGTACAGGTCCTGGCGTGGAACGCCATCGGCCAGCAGCGCGACCTCGAGGGTGTACTTGGCGCCCTTGCGCAGCCCGCGCTTGCCCGGGAAGCGCTGGGTGTCCCAGAAGTCTGCCCAGGAGGTCGGCCCATTGGCGAGCTTCTGGGTGTTGTAGGCCAGCACCATGGACCAGACATAACTGGCCACGCCGCACTCGCTCACGGTACCGGGCAGGTAGTTGGCCTGGTCGCCCAGCAGGGCCGGGTCGATGCGCTCGAACAGGCCCGCCTCGCAGCCGCGGATCAGCTCGGGGCTTTCGACCTCCACCACGTCCCAGGACACATGGCCGACATCGACCATGGCCTTGACCTTGGAAAGTTCGCCGTTGTATTCGCCGGCCACCACCTTACCTGCCCCACTCTGCTCGAAGGGCTGGAAGTAGGCGGCCTGCTGCGCGGCCTTGGTGGCGCCGCCAAAGGAGATGACGGTGAGGCTGGAGGTGCCGGCAAGGGCGGGAAGACTGGCAGCGGCGAGCACTGCAAGGCTGAGTGACGCGGTGATGGTACGCATGGAAACTCCCTCACGATTTATGGTTGTGTGTATCGAGGCAGTTGGGCCAGTCGGCCCGAGCCCGCAGTGCCTTGCGGCTTGCGGGGGATATCTTGTTGTGGGTGGTTCGTGGTGCATGGCTGGACAGCGGTGGCGCCTTCAAGATCGAGCGCCGCGCGGGCGGCGCTCGATCTTCCAGGCGCAACACATCCAAAGGCCAACACCTCCCAGCCCCAACCCCTTACCGCAACTGGAACCAGGTGGTCTTCAACTGCGTGTACTTGTCGAACGAGTGCAGCGACAGATCGCGGCCGAACCCGGATTGCTTGCCGCCACCAAACGGCACCGTGGTATCCAGCGCATCCATGGTATTGACCGAAACCGTACCGGCCTTCAGCGCCTTGGCCACACGGTGGGCGCGGTTGAGATCGTCGCTCCACACCGACGCAGCCAGCCCGTAGATGCTGTCATTGGCCAACTGCACCGCCTGCTCTTCGCTGTCGAACGCGCTGACGGCCAGCACCGGCCCGAAAATTTCATCGCGGGCAAGGCGGCTATCACTGCTGACGTTGCCGAAAATCGTCGGCGTGATGAAGTTGGACGAACCATTGAAAGTCAGTTGCTCGCCACCGCTGAGCAACGTCGCGCCCTCCTCATGCGCCTGGCCGATCGCCCGCACAATGCGCGCGGTCTGCTCGCTGTCGACGATCGCGCCGGCGGCACTGGCCGGATCGAGCGGGTCGCCCGGCAGCCAGGCCTGGGCCTTGGCGATTACCCGTTCAACGAACTCGTCGTGGATCGAGCGCTGCACGTACAGCCGCGAGTTGGCCGAGCACACCTCACCCTGGTTGAAGAAGATGCCGAACGCGGCCTTCTCGGCGGCCAGGTCAAGGTTCTGGCAATCGGCGAACACCAGGTTCGGGCTCTTGCCGCCGCACTCCAGCCACACCTGCTTAAGGTTCGACTGGGCCGAGTACTGCATGAAGTACTTGCCCACCTGGGTGGAGCCGGTAAACACCAGGCAATCGACGTCCGGGTGCAGCCCCAGGGCCTTACCGGCCTGCTCACCCAAGCCCGGCACCACGTTCAGCACGCCCTCGGGGATGCCCGCCTCCAGTGCCAACTGGCCGAGGCGCAGGGCCGAGAACGGCGACTGCTCGGCGGGCTTGAGCACCACGCTGTTGCCGGCGGCCAGGGCCGGCGCCAGCTTCCAGGCGGCCATGTCCAGCGGGAAGTTCCACGGCACCACGGCGGCAATCACGCCCAGGGGTTCGCGGGTGATGGTGGCCAGCGCATTGGCGGCGGTGGGCGCGACCTGGTCGTAGACCTTGTCCAGCGCCTCGCCGTACCAGGCGAACACCCCGGCCGCGCCGGGCACGTCGATGTTGTAGGCATCCATCACCGGCTTGCCCATGTTCAGCGAGTCCAGCAGCGCCAGTTCTTCGCGGTGCGCCAGCAGCAGGTCAGCCAGCTTGATGAGGATTTTCTTGCGCTGGGTGGGGGCCATGCGTGCCCAGGGCCCATGCTCGAATGCGCGGCGGGCGCTGCGCACGGCCAGGTCGACTTCGACTTCAGCGCAGGCCGCCACCCGGGCGAGCAACTGGTTGGTGGCCGGGTTGATGGCGTCGAAAGTCGCCCCCGAGGAGGCCTTCACCGAGTGGCCGCCAATCAGGGCGGTGTCGATGAATGTTTGGCGGTTGGCCCGCTGCTGCCAGAAGGAAAGGTCGAACACGCTGCGCTCCCACATCGACCGCGTTCGCGGTCAGTTGTTATTAATGTGAGCCGATGGTGCGCCACTCTGGACGGCGGGAAAATTAGTAAAAATGTTCTCCAGACCTATGAAAAAGCTCTCTAGGCTCTGTACGAAAAGTATGGTCATCCATCGTTGTGGGAGCGGGCTTGCCCCGCGATCTGCCGCAACGCGGCAGCAAAACCTGGATTCGCGGCGTCTTTGACACTATTTGATATCGGGTATAGGAGCGCTTCGCACTCCATCGCGGGGCAAGCCCGCTCCCACAAAACTTTTCGTACAGTGCCTAGCCTCACCAGCCCTCAGTCCGGCAAGCGATAGCGCTCGGCAAAGTACTGGCGGAAGAACTCCACCGCCACCCGCACCTTGGCCGAGCCGGCCAGCGGCGCGGTGTACACCGCCCAGATGTCCGCCGCCTGCTGGTAGTCGGGCAGCACCTGCACCAGCCGCCCGTCTTCGATGCTGTCGTGAACATCCCACCATGAGCGCAGCAGGATGCCCCGCCCGTCCAGGCACCACTGGTGCGCCACCTCGCCATGGTTGCTCGACAGGGCGCCGGTCACCCGCACGCTCTCCTCGCCTTGCGGGCCTTCAAGGTGCCACAGCCCGAACGGGTGGTCGCGCTCCTTGATCACCAGGCAGTCATGGCTGGCCAGGTCCGCCAACACCTTGGGCGTCCCTCGCTCGGCCAGGTAGCCGGGCGCTGCGCACAGCACCCGGCGGTTGCGCGCCAGCGGCTTGGCGATCAGGTGCGGGGCGATGACGTTGCCGACGCGGATGTCCAGGTCCACCCCTTCGGCGATCAGGTCCACCAGGCGGTCGTGCACGTCCAGGCGGATGTCCAGCCGTGGGTAGCGTGCCGCCAGCTCCGACAAGGCCGGCGCCACGAAGCGCCGGCCCAGGCCCAGGCTGCTGGCGATGCGCAATTGCCCGGCGGGCTCGCGCTGGCCGGCGTTGAGGTCGTCGCCCATGCGTTGCAGGGTCTCGAAGATCTGCTGCGCCCACTGGTAGACCCGCTCGCCCTCTTCGCTCACCGTCACCCGCCGGGTGGTGCGGTGCAGCAGGCGCACCCCCAGGCTCTCTTCGAGCAGGCGGATGCGCTTGCTGACGAACGCCGCCGACATGCCGCGCTCGTCCGCCACGGCGGCAAAGCTGGCGCGGCGCGCTACCTGCAGGAAGATATCGAGGTCGTCGAGGTTCGGCAGATTATTCACGATTCGTGCACCAAGAATTGATCGAATAGCGGATTATCTCCGCAGCGCGCCCTTATAGCATGAGTGCATCCTCCCTGAACACGAGATGCGCCCCCATGACCAAGACCTTCAAAATCGCCGCCATCCCCGGCGACGGCATCGGCAACGAAGTCCTCCCGGAAGGCATCCGCGTGGTCGAGGCCGCCGCCCGCAAGCACGGCCTGAACCTTGAGATCGAATTCTTCGAGTGGGCCAGCTGCGACTACTACCTGGCCCACGGCAAGATGATGCCGGACGACTGGTTCGAGCAGCTCAAGGGCTTCGATGCCCTGTATTTCGGCGCCGTCGGCTGGCCGGACAAGGTCCCGGACCACATCTCGCTGTGGGGCTCGCTGCTCAAGTTCCGCCGCGACTTCGACCAGTACGTCAACATCCGCCCGGTGCGCCTGTTCCCCGGCGTTCCCTGCCCGTTGGCCAACAAGCAGCCAGGCGACATCGACTTCGTGGTGATCCGCGAGAACACCGAAGGCGAATACTCGTCGCTGGGTGGGCGCATGTTCGAGAACACCGAAAATGAATTCGTCCTGCAGGAGTCGGTGTTCACCCGCCGTGGCGTCGACCGCATCCTCAAGTACGCCTTCGAAGTCGCCCAGACCCGCGAGCGCAAGCATGTCACCTCGGCCACCAAGTCCAACGGCATGGCCGTGAGCATGCCCTACTGGGACGAGCGCACCGCCGCCATGGCCGCGCACTACCCCGAGATCAGCTGGGACAAGCAACACATCGACATCCTCTGCGCGCGCTTCGTGCTGCAGCCGGAGCGCTTCGACGTGGTGGTGGCCTCCAACCTGTTCGGCGACATCCTCTCCGACCTGGGCCCGGCCTGCGCCGGCACCATCGGCATCGCGCCGTCGGCCAACCTCAACCCTGAGCGCAAGTTCCCGTCGCTGTTCGAACCGGTGCATGGCTCGGCGCCGGACATCTACGGGCAGAACATCGCCAACCCGATCGCGATGATCTGGTCGGGTGCACTGATGCTCGAGTTCCTCGGCAAGGACGGCGACGACGCCCGCTACCAGGCCGCCCACGACGACATCCTCAAGGCCATCGAAACCGTGATTGCCAATGGCGACACCACCCGTGACATGGGCGGCAGCCGCTCGACCCAGGACGTGGGCAAGGCGATTGCCGAGTTGCTCGGCGCCTGACCTGTCGGCCCTTTCGCGGGTAAACCCGCTCCCACAGGTCTAGTGCAGGCCTTGTGGGAGCGGGTTTACCCGCGAAACAGACGAAACCAATCATCCGGATTGTCCGACGATTCTATTGCCACTCGCCCAGATTCAATGCAGAATCTGTTAACCAAAAGATATTTGTTATCTATTAGTTAACAGAAAGGAAAAACAACACCCGATACGGACTTCCCAACGCCTGACTCCAACTACAAAAAAAAATGCCCCTGGAGACAATTGATGTCCCCCAACAATAAAAAGATTGATGTGTTCCTGATTGCCGTGAGCCTGGTTGCCGTGCTGCTCACCATGATCGGCCTTGCTGCCTTTCCCGCACAAGCGGAAAGCCTCGCCAACCAATTGTTCGAAGTGGCCACCCGCACCTTCGGTACCAGCGTTCAGGTCCTGGTGTTCGGCAGCTCGCTGGCGGTGCTGTATCTGGCCTTCAGCAAGTACGGCAACATTCGCCTGGGTGCCGGCAAGCCGGAATACTCCACCACCACCTGGGTGTTCATGTTCATCTGCGCCGGCATGGGTTCCTCGACCCTGTACTGGGGCGTGATGGAGTGGGCCTACTACTACCAGACCCCCGGCCTGAACATCGCGCCGATGTCGGCCCAGGCGCTGGAATACAGCGTCAGCTACTCGTTCTTCCACTGGGGTATCAGTGCCTGGTCGATCTACGCCCTGGCCTCGCTGGCCATGGCCTACCACTTCCATGTGCGCAAGAAGAGCGGCCTTAACCTGGCATCGGTGATCGAAGCAGTCACCGGCTTCAAGGCCACCGGCCCGGTCGGCCGCGCTGTCGACCTGATCTTCCTGCTGACCATGATGGGCGCGCTGACCGTATCCCTGGCGCTCACCGCCTCGACCCTGACCCGTGGCCTGGCGGACCTGGCCGGCACCCCCAACACCTTCACCGTGCAACTGCTGGTGATCGGCGCGGTGGCGCTGCTGTTCTCGCTGAGCTCGTACATCGGCATCGACGGCGGCCTGCAGCGCCTGTCGAAGATGGTCTGCGTCGGCGCCCTGCTGTTCGCCGCCGTGGTGCTGCTGGTCGGCCCGACCCAGTTCACCCTGAACAACACGGCCAACTCCATCGGCCTGATGCTGCAGCACTACGTGCAGATGAGCCTGTTCACCGACCCGGCCGGCGACGGTGCCTTTACCCGCAACTGGACGGTGTTCTACTGGCTGTGGTGGGTGTCCTACGCGCCGGGGGTGGCCATGTTCGTCGCGCGCGTGTCGCGCGGCCGGTTGATCAAGGAAGTGGTGTTCGCCCTGCTGCTGGGCGGCAGTTTCGGTTGCTGGTTCTTCTTCGGCGCGCTGGAAAGCTACAGCATGCACCAGTTCATCAACGGCCAGATCGACGTACCCAAGCTGCTCAGCACCGCCGGTGGTGAAGCGGCGGTGACTGACCTGCTGCTGGCCCTGCCGTGGGGCACGCTGTTCCTGGCGGCGTACCTGTTCATCATGGCGGTGTTCTGCGCCTCGCACATGGACGCCGCCGCCTACGCCGTGGCCGCCACCAGCACCCGCAACCTGCGTGAAGGCGAAGACCCGAGCCCCACCCTGCGCCTGTTCTGGTGCGTGGTGCTGACCCTGGTGCCGCTGGCCATGCTGTTCGCCAAGGCGTCGCTGTCGACCATGAAGACCGCCGTGGTGCTCACCGCGATCCCGTTCATGGTGATCCTGCTGGTGAAGATCTACGGCTTCTTCAAGTGGCTGGCGGCCGACTACGGCCAGGTACCGGCGTACCGCATCGAGGAAGAGGCCACCCGCCTGGCGGGTGAGGAGCCGCAACAGCAAGCGCCACGCAGCGCAGCGGCGGTGCACTGAAACGAAAACCTGTGTCGCCCTATCGCCGGCAAGCCGGCTCCCACAATGTCCGCAGCGCTACATGACCCTGTGGGAGCCGGCTTGCCGGCGATAGGGCCACAATCAACAACCTTGAATTCAGATCCATTCAAATTTTTTTGCCCAGCTTGTTAACCAATAGATACGCGTTAACCAATAAGAACCGAGATAGAGCCATGAACGATTTCAAACGCCTGCCCGCCGATTTCTGTGCCAACCCCGAAGTGGCCTTCACCTTGCCGGCCAAGTTCTACACCCAGGCCGCGGTGTTCGAGCACGAGAAGGAAGCGATCTTCGCCCGCAGCTGGATCTGCGTCGGCCACCGCAGCGAAGTCGCCGAGAAGAACGCCTACATCACCCGCCAGGTGATCGGCGAAAGCATCATCATCGTCCGTGGCCGCGACGACGTGCTGCGCGCGTTCTACAACGTCTGCCCGCACCGTGGCCACCAGTTGCTCGAAGGCAGCGGCAAGGCCAAGAACGTCATCACCTGCCCGTACCACGCCTGGGCCTTCAAGCTCGACGGCGAGCTGGCCCACGCCCGCAACTGCGAGAACGTCGCCAGCTTCGACAAGGACAACTCCAGCCTGGTGCAGCTGCGTGTCGAAGAGTACGCAGGCTTCCTGTTCATCAACATGGACAACGACGCCGCGCCCGTGGAAGACCAACTGCCAGGCCTGCAAAAGCGTATGCGCGAGGCCTGCGCGGTGATCGACGACCTGCACCTGGCGGCACGCTTCGTCAGCGACACCCCGGCCAACTGG
Source organism: Pseudomonas sichuanensis (assembly GCF_024749065.1). Taxonomy (NCBI): domain Bacteria; kingdom Pseudomonadati; phylum Pseudomonadota; class Gammaproteobacteria; order Pseudomonadales; family Pseudomonadaceae; genus Pseudomonas; species Pseudomonas sichuanensis. The sequence goes on from NZ_CP087185.1 coordinate 3,582,509, forward strand.
AAGTCGATCGTCGACAACTACCTGGAGTGCTACCACTGCGCCCCGGCCCACCCTGGTTTCTCCGACTCGGTGGACGTTGGCCAGTACAGCCACAGCCTGCACGGCAACTGGACCCTGCAGTACGGCCTGGCCAAACCTTCGGAGCAGTCGTTCAAGTTCGATGAATCGGTCAAAGACCCCTCCTTCGCCGGCTTCTGGGCCTGGCCGTGCACCATGTTCAACGTGCCGCCAGGGGCCAACTTCATGACCGTGATCTACGAGTTCCCGGTCGATGCCGAAACCACCCTGCAGCACTACGACGTGTACTTCCTCAACAAGGACATCACCGAAGAGCAGCAGAAGCTGATCGACTGGTACCGCGAAGTGTTCCGCCCGGAAGACCTGCGCCTGGTCGAGAGCGTGCAGAAGGGCCTGAAATCCCGCGGCTACCGTGGCCAGGGCCGGATCATGGTCGATGCCCAGCGCAGCGGCGTCAGCGAGCACGGCATTGCCCACTTCCACAACCTGATCGCCGTCGCCCACCTGGACGACTGAACCACCCCCGTTAGCTGTCCCGCCCCGCGCCAGGGCCTGGCGCGGGGCTTCGTTGTCGAGGTATGCCATGGCCAAACAATACGAAATGTTCAAGGTGCGCGTGACCGAGGTGGAACAGGCCACGCCGCAGATCAAGCGCTTTACCCTGGCCCGCAGCGACGGTGCCGCCCTGCCCGCCTTCACCGGCGGCAGCCACGTCATCGTGCAGATGCAGTCGGCCTGCGGCGGCCAGTTCAGCAATGCCTATTCGCTGATGAGCGACCCGCGCGCACTGTCCAGCTATCAGATTGGCGTGCGCCTGGAAGAGCAGTCCAAGGGCGGCTCGGCGTTCATGCACCAGCAGGTCGAGGTGGGCAGCGAGCTGACCATCTCCACCCCCAACAACCTGTTCGCCCTCGACCCCGGCGCCGGCCGCCATGTGCTGATCGCCGGCGGCATCGGCATCACGCCGTTCCTGGCGCAGCTGCATGAGCTCGAAGGCAGCAGCACCCCCTACGAGCTGCACTATGCCTTCCGCGCGCCCGAGCACGGCGCCTTCCAGGCTGACCTGCAAAGCGGCCCGCATGCCGACAACACGCGGTTCTACATCGACAGCCTCGACCGCAAGCTCGACCTGGCCGCCCTGTGCGCCGGCCTTGCCGACGATGCCCACCTTTACGTATGCGGGCCCAAGCCGCTGATCGACGCAGTGATCGCCACCGCCGCCGCCGCCGGCATCGCCGAGTCACGGGTGCACTGGGAACAGTTTGCCGCAGCAGCACCGGCCGCAGGCGCCGCCTTCACCGTGGTGCTGGCCCGCTCCGGGACCGAGTTGCAAGTCGAGGAAGGCATGACCATCCTCCAGGCCATCGAAAAGTCCAAGGCCGCCAAGGTCGAGTGCCTGTGCCGCGAAGGTGTGTGCGGCACCTGTGAAACGGCGATTCTCGAAGGCGAGGCCGAGCACTTCGACCAGTACCTGAGCGATGAGGAAAAGGCCGCGCAGCAGACCATGATGCTGTGTGTGTCGCGGGCGAAATCGGCGCGCATCGTGCTGGATCTGTGAACGGAACTCCTCCCACCCTTGGCGCTCTTAACATCATGCAGTAATACCCCTGGGCTTTACCTTCGCGGAGGATTCACCATGCGCCACTTACTGCTTGTTCCCTCGCTGCTGCTTCTTCTGCCTGCCGGTGCCGCCCTGGCCAAGGTCGATGCCGGTGATGTCGCCACCTCCGCGGGGATCTCCGCGTCGCTCTACTCGACCTTCAAGGACGACAAACGGATCATCCCCGCCCAGGACGAGCTGACCGCCTTCATCGCCAGCGGCGGTGCCATCCGTGGCGTTTACCTGGAGTCGGCGTTGGCGCAGGCACGCCAGGCCAACCCTGGCCTGCAGGCCAGCGACGAGGAACTGGCCAGGGCGCTGCTGTCGCAGGATGATCCGGTCGCGCATCACTGACCTGCGCCTGCAAAGGTGCCGCTCTGCGGCCCAATCGCCGGCAAGCCGGCTCCCACAGGTATCTCAATCCCCCTGTGGGAGCCGGCTTACACTGGCATCTCAATCCCCCTGTGGGAGCCGGCTTGCCGGCGATTGGGCCTTCAGGAAAACGCTGAACAGGCCTCGCGCATGACTTGCCAGGTGCGCGCATCCGCCGGCACCAGGTGCTCGATGCGCAATGACTCGACCGTAATGTCCTGGGGCATGCCAAAGGTGGTGAAAGTCGACATGAAGGTCAGCTCGCCCTGTGGCGACGCCAGGCGCGTCAACAGCAGCGGCGGCAATACGCCCTGCGCAGGTTCAAGCTCGCCTGGCAGCGCCATCTGCGCCAGGCGCTTTGCCAATACCGGATTGCTCAGCGACTCCTGACGGGCACGGTGCCAACCCACCGCACGAATCTCTTCGGCATTGAGCAAATAGTCACCCAGCCCGCCGGGCGCAAACAGCATGGCCAGCATGTTCAACCCCTCCACCTGCGACGGCGGCAGCCCAAGCAAGGCAAACAGCGCGGCCGTCGCACTATTGGCCGCCAGCACGTCCCAGTTACCGTCGATAACGATTGCCGGTGCGGGGTTGTTGGCCTGCAACAGGTGCTCCATGGCATCGCGCACGGCCGCCAGCGCCGGGGCATCCAACGGCGAGGCCTGGTAGCGCGGCGCCAAGCCTGCGGCGAGGAACACCTCGTTGCAGCGCTCCAGTGGCGCATCCAGCGCGCTCAGCAGGGCATGCAGGGTGGCAATGCCTGGCCGCGCCCGACCGGTTTCGATGCAACTGAGATGACGCTGCGAAACGCCGGCACGCAGGGCCAGCTGCATCTGGCTGAGCCCGGCCTGGCGGCGCAACTGGCGCAACGGCGAACCTGCGGTGGACGTTGGCCGGGTGGGGTGAAAGGTGGAATTGTCCATGGGCTGAGCCTGCGAATGTTCAGGTGAGTCGTCCATGACCTCTGAGGTCATTGCTGGGCTGGGACCCTATCACTAGTGTTCGGGCATCGAAACCACCTCGGAGCTCCCACCATGCGCAAACCCTGGCTGGCACTCGCCACCCTGATCGCCTTGACCCTCTACACCTGCTGGACCATGGCCCATGCCGAACAATCGTTGCTGGCCTTCGGGCTGCAACTGATCAGCAGCCCGGACACTCTGCAGGTGGTCATCGACCTGTACCTGATGGCGGCGCTGGCCTGCCTGTGGATGTGGCGCGATGCCCAGCGCCATGGGCGCCCGGGGCGCAGTGTGCTGCCCTACTGCCTGCTGACCCTGGTGTTCGTTTCGATCGGCCCGCTGCTGTACCTGGTCGTGCACGGGTTCAGAGGCCATCGGCCATGATCACGGTGTTCGCCGCCAGTGTGTTGCTGCTGTTCCTCAAGATGCTGGCGATCTCCTGCTACCAGGGGTATTACCGCTTGCGTCACCTGACCTTCGTCAACGCCGAGGATGCCGCCGTGCTGGGCCGCACGGCCGCGGCCCAGGAGCGCCCCGAAGTACGCCGCGCCGCCCAGGCCTGGGCCAATGACCTGGAGAACATCCCGCTGTTCTTCGTGCTCGGCGGCCTGGCAATCACCCTGCACACACCTGAGCTACCGACCATGATGTTGTGCGCATTGTTCACCGCTGCCCGGCTGGCCCATACCCTGGCCTACCTGGCGGCCTGGCAACCCTGGCGCACACTGGCATTTGCCGTTGGCCTGGGCTGCCTGCTGGGGCTGGCCGGGATGATCGCCGCCCGCCTGTGCTAGCGCTGCCGCGCCAGCAGGAAGGCGCCCAGCCCCAGCACCGGCAAAGCCGCGCCCAGCAACGCCACGCCCACCCAGCCGAAGTGCGCATACACCCCGCTGGCCAGCGCCGAACCCACAGCCCCGCCCAGGAAGATGCTGGTCATGTACAGCGCATTGAGGCGCCCGCGGCTGGCGGGGTCGAGCGCATAGACCTCGCGCTGGCCGATCACCATGTTCATCTGCACCGCAAAGTCCAGCAGCACCCCGGTCAACCCCAGGCCGATCACGCTCATGCCCGGCGTGGTCAGGCCCAGCAGCAAGGCCAGCGGCGCCAGCCCCATTGCCAGCAACGAAGCCTGTCGGCCATGCCCGGCATCCGCCAGGCGTCCGGCCAGCGGCGCGGCCACCGCCCCTATGGCGCCAACCAGGGCGAACAACGCGATCTGGCTTTGCGACAGGCCATGCTCTGCGGCCAGGGCCAGCGGCACCGCTGTCCAGTACAAGCTGAAGGCGGCAAACATCAGCGCCTGGTACAGCGAGCGCTGGCGCAACAACGGGTAGCGGCGCAACAGTACCAGCAGCGAGGCCATCAGCCCGGCATAGCTGGCCTTGTGCTCGGGCTCCCGGCGCGGCAGGGTCAGGGCCAGCAACAGGATGATCGCCAGCATCACACCCGCCGCGCCGATGAACACCATGCGCCAGCCGAAATGATCGGCCACCAGGCTCGACAACGGCCGGGCCAACAGGATGCCCAGCAACAGGCCACCCATGATGTTACCCACCACCCGCCCGCGCTGGTGCTCGGGCGCCAGGTGTGCGGCCAGCGGCACCAGCATCTGCACCGCCACCGAACTGAAGCCGATGAGCAAGGCATAGGCCAGGAACAGCTGGCCCTGGCCATGGCCGCTGTTGCCGGCCAGCAGCAGGCTGACGGTCGCCAGCACTGCGGTGGCGATCATCAGCTTGCGGTTTTCCACCAGGTCAGCCAGCGGCACCAGCAACAGCAGCCCGAGGGCGTAGCCCAGCTGGGTCAGCGAGACGATCCAGCTGGCGTGCGCGGCGGACAGGCCCAGGTCAGGCGCGATCAGCCCGACGATGGGCTGGGCGTAGTAGATGTTGGCGACGATGGCGCCGCAACAGAAGGCCAGCAGCGTCACCAGGGCGCGGCTCAGGCCGGGCGCTGACGGCTGGGCGGCAGCGACGGAAAGATTCATGGGGGTAGCCTCGCTAAGCGATGGAGAAGTGCGGGCATGGTGCCGGGAAGCAGCGCGCGGCAGAATCCGTCGGCAACGCAACAAGGCTTTGCGCCCCGCGCAACGGCTGGGCTCTGTACGAACAGTTTTGTGGGAGCGGGCTTGCCCCGCGATGGAGTGCGAAGCGCTCCTTTACCCAATATGTATGGACTTGAGACATCGCTGCCGCGTTGCAGCAAATCGCGGGGCAAGCCCGCTCCCACAACGATGGATGAACTTACTTTGCGTACAACGGCTAGGGCGCCAGCAATGTCTCACAGAACGCAACGAACGCATTCACCCGCCGCGACCCGCGGTGGTTGGGCAGGTATAGCGCGTTGATGGTGGCGCTGGCAGCGCCCGGGCTCACCTGCCAGTCGGCGAACAGCCGTTGCAGGCGCCCGGCCGCAACATCCTCGCGCACCAGCCAGTCGGCCAGCAGCGCCACGCCGCTGCCGGCGATGGCGGCCTCGCGCAGCAGGTCGGCGTTGGCGCTGCGCAACGGGCCGGTAACGTCCAGCTCCAGGCGCTGTTCACCTTGCTGCAGACGCCAGGGCCGGGCCGACTGGCCATAGCGAAAGCGCAGGCAGGCGCGGGTGCTCAGTTGCCGAGGGTCGTCCAGCGCGGGGCCTTGGGCCACATAGGCCGGGCTGGCCACCAGCCAGCGCTCGAACTGGCCCAGCCGACGGCACACCAGCTCGTCGCTGGGTGCGGGTTCGCCGAGGCGGATGGTCAGGTCATAGCGGCCATCGAGCAGGTCATCGAAGCGGTCGCTGAGGTCGATGTCCAGTTCCAGGCCTGGATGGCGGGCCAGGAAGGCGCCCAGGTGCGGGGCGATCACCCGCCGGCCGAACTCCACCGGCAGGCACAGGCGCAGCACGCCGACGGGCTCCTCGCCACGGTCGGCGACGCTGGCATCGGCCTCGGCCAGGGCTTCGAGAATGTCACGGGCACGCTGGTAGTAGGCGGCACCGGCCTCGGTCAGGCTGACCTGGCGGGTCGAGCGGTTGAGCAAGGTGGCGCCCAGTTCGCTTTCCAGCGCATCGACCAGGCGCGTCACCGACGAGGTCGCCACCCCAAGCCTGCGTGCTGCGGCGGAAAACCCCTGGGCCTCGACGGTCGCCATGAACACCTTGAGCGCCAGCAGCTTGTCCATGGCAGTTTTCCCTGGGGCAAAGCCAGGAACCTTCCTACAATCAGGCCCTGGAATCAACCACGGACGCGCCCCTCATGCCGGACAACCTGTTCACCGCCCTGCCCGCACTCGACCCACAGGCCAGCGAGCAGTTCGACGACCTGCTGCAACGCCCGGGCCTGCGCATCGAGCGCATCGTCTCCAGCGGCCAGGCCAGCCCGCCGGGCTTCTGGTACGACCAGGACGAAGGCGAGTGGGTGGTGGTGCTCAGCGGCAGCGCCGGGCTGCGCCTTGAGCACGAGACCGAGCCCCGTGTATTGCGCCCGGGCGACCACCTGGATATCCCGCCGCACTGCCGGCACCGGGTCGAATGGACCGAGGCCGGCGTGGCCACCGTGTGGCTGGCGGTGTTCTACCGCGGCTGAACCAAGGCGACCGGGGCTGGCGCGGCTTGCAGCCGATAGAAGCGCCACGGCAGCAACACGGCGGCCACGGCCAGGCCGCTGGCGAAACCGACCCACACCCCCACCGCACCCAAGGAGGAATGGAAGGCCAGCCAGTAACTGAGCGGCAGCGCCAGCAACCAGTAGCTGACCATAGTCACCCCCACCGGCCAGCGGTAGTCCTGCAGCCCGCGCAAGGCCCCCAGCGCGGTGGACTGCAGGCCGTCGGCCACCTGCATCGCGGCCACCACCACGAACATCGGCACAGCGATGGCGACCACCTGCGGGTCGTCGCTCATGGCCTCGGCGATTCGCCGGCCGAACAGCACCAGCAGCACGGTGGCCAGCAGCATCCATGCGCTAACGCTGACGAAGGTGGCGCTGCCAATAGCCCGGATGCGGGCGCTCTCACCACGGCCCTGGGCCTGGCTGATGCGGATGCTCACTGCCGCCGCCATGCCCAGTGGCAGCATGTACAGCAGCGCGCCGATCGAGTGCACCACCTGGTTGGCCGCCAGTGCGGCGTTGCCCAGCCAGCCGAGCATCCAGGCGGCGATCACCACCGCGCCGGCTTCGGCCAGGTAACCCATGCCCAACGGCCAGCCCTCGCCGAACAGCGTGCGCCAGCGCAAGCTGTGCCCGCGCGGCAGCTGGCGATAGCGCGCCAGCGACGGTGCCAGGCACCAGTAAGCCAGGGCCAGCAGCAGCGCCAGCGACTCGGCGAGCACCCCGGCGATCCCCGCCCCCACCAGCCCCAGCGTCGGCAGGCCGAAATGGCCATGGATCAGGCCGTAGCTCAGCGGGATGTTGAACAACACCGCGCTCATCACCAGCCATACCGCCACCCACGGGCGGCCAATGGCTTCCAGCACGTCCTTGAACACCACGATCAGGCAGTAGGGGATCAGGAACACCGCCATGGCCTGCCAATAGGGGGTCAGCAGCGCCACGTCCGGCAGAGGCACGCCCAGCCACTGCAGCAGCGGCAAGGCGGCCAGCATCGCCAGGCAGCCCAGGGTACCGATCAGCAACCCGTAGCCAAGGCCTGCGCGCAGGGTGCGCGCCACTGTCGCCGGGTCATCGGCGCCGAAGGCATGGCCGACGCGCACACTGAGGGTGGCGAGCATGCCATAGAGCCCCGCATGGAAAATCAGCCCGGCGCTGCTGGTCAGTGCCACGCAGGCCAGCACCACGGTGCCGAGCGAGGCCAGCAGCACGGTGTCGGTCAGGCTGATCAGCTCGGCAGCGGACAGGCCCAGCACCAATGGCAGGGCCAGGCGCAGCAAGCCTGGCAGCTCGGCAAGCCAGGAAACGGCGCTGTGCTTTACAGAAGCAGTCACGGTGAATACCTCGAATTGACATACGCCGCGTATGCTAATGCCATTTATTGACATACGCAACGTATGCTAATTTGCACGGCATCGCTTTCAGTTGGAGCCAGCCATGCCCACCTCTCGCCGTAGCCGTGCCGCCATGAGCGCGGACACCACCGAACGGCTGATCGCCGTTGCCCGTCGCCAGTTCACCGAGAAAGGCTTCAGTGCCGTGGTCATGGACGACCTGTGCGCCGAAGCCGACCTGACCCGTGGTGCCCTGCATCACCATTTCGGTGGCAAGGCCGGGCTGTTCACCGCGGTGGTGCAGAGCTTGCTCGATGAGATCAACCAGGCGCTGGATGTGCGCTACGCTACCCATGAAGACCCCTGGGAGGGGTACATCGACACCTGCCTGCACTACTACGACCTGCTGCGCGACCCGGCCCTGCGACGCATCCTGCTGCAGGATGCGCCGGGGGTGCTGGGCCTGCGCTTGCGCGAGCTGGAAGAGGCCAGCTATATCGGGCCCATGGCCCAGGGGCTGGTGGAGTTGCAGGAGGCTGGGCGGTTACGGGCGTTTGACGCGGTGGCCATGGCGCATCTGATCAATGGGGCAATGGGCGATACCGGTATCTGGGTGGTGGCCCAGGATGATCCGCAGGCGGCGGCGGAGCGGGTCAAGGGGGCGCTGCGGTGTTTGCTGGAGGGGTTGCAGTGTTGAAGGGGTGAGTTGGGGCTGCCAGGTGTATGGCGGGAGGCTGGGTGAGGGCCACCAGGTGCCTGCCGGTGTTTTTGCAGCGCCTATGAGATCGAGCGCCGCCCGCGCGGCGCTTCGCGGGTAAACCCGCTCCCACAGTCTGTTTCGGGCCAATTATTCCTGTGAAAGTACCGGCGCCTGCCTTGGTGCATGCCTTGAGTCATGTGGGGCGGCGGCAACGCCCACACTGAAACCGAGTCGTATCAACAAGGCGGACAAGGTGATGGCACAGGAAAGACTGGCCCGAAACAAACTGTGGGAGCGGGTTTACCCGCGAAGCGCCGCGCGGGCGGCGCTCGATCTTGAGGGCGCTGCAAAAACACCGACGAACACCTGTAAGCCCTAACGCGATAACAGCCATGCCCATCAATACACAAAATCCCCTACGACCATCGTCGCACCACCACATTCCCCCCGAAGATCTCGAACCCCAGCCCTATTTTCCCTTCATGATCTAGTCTTTTAGCCACACATTCCCGCTCCAACCCCTGCGACAATCAGCCCCAGCAACAAATGTACTAACTTGTTAATTAGCTTGCTAAGGGCTTAAACTGCGCCGCATTCCACCTGCGAGATCCCTGGCATGAAAGACAACCCCCGCGCCACTGGCGCCCCCACAATCATCCTGGTCGGCTTGGGCGTGATCGTCGCCCTGCTCGGCCTGCTGCTGGCCGCCGGCGGCATCAAGCTCGCCGGCCTCGGCGGCTCCTGGTACTTCCTGGTCGGTGGCCTGGCCATGGCCATCGCCGGCCTGCTCATCGCTCGCCGCAAACCCGCCGGCGCCTGGCTGTACGCCGTATTCCTGTTCGGTACGCTGATCTGGGCCGTGGCCGATGCCGGCCTGGTCTTCTGGCCGCTGTTCTCGCGCCTGTTCATGTTCGGCGCGATCGGCATGCTGGTGGCACTGGTCTATCCGCTGCTGGTACGCGCCCAAGGCGGCAGCACTGGCCGTGGCGCCTATGGCATCGCCGGTGTGCTGGCCGTGGTGCTGGCGATTGCCGCCGGCAACATGTTCGTCGCCCACCCCAGCGTCGCCCCCACCGGCAAAGGCCCAGGCCTGACCCCGGTCGAAGCTGGCAAGGAGCAGAAGGACTGGGCCCACTACGGCAACACCGAAGGCGGCAGCCGCTTCGCAGCCCTGGACCAGATCAACCGTGGCAACGTCGACAAACTGCAAGTGGCCTGGACCTACCACACCGGTGACGTGGCCATCAGCGACGGCAACGGCGCCGAAGACCAGCTCACCCCGCTGCAGGTTGGCAACAAGGTGTTCATCTGCACCCCGCACAACAACCTGATCGCCCTCGACGCAGACACCGGCAAGGAGCTGTGGAAGAACGCCATCAACGCCCAGTCCAAGGTCTGGCAGCGTTGCCGTGGCATGGCCTACTTCGACGCCAGCGCGCCGATCGCCCAGCCTTCCCAGCCAGGCAGCTCGCCGATCACGGTCGCCAGCGTGCCCGCCGCTGCCAACTGCCAGCGTCGCCTGCTCACCAACACCATCGACGGCCGCCTGATCGCCGTGGACGCCGACACCGGCGAGTTCTGCCAAGGCTTCGGCAACAACGGCCAGGTCAACCTGATGACGGGCCTGGGCAATGTGCCCGACTCGTACTACCAGCTGTCGTCCGCCCCCTTGATGGCCGGTACCACCGTGGTGGTCGGCGGTCGGGTGGCCGACAACGTCCAGACCGACATGCCCGGCGGCGTGATCCGCGGCTTCGACGTGATCACCGGGGAAATGCGCTGGGCCTTCGACCCGGGCAACCCGCAAGACCGTAAAGCCCCTGAAGGCGACAGCACCTACGTGCGCAGCACCCCCAACAGCTGGGCACCGATGTCTTACGATCCGGCCATGAACACCCTGTTCCTGCCGATGGGTTCCTCGTCCACCGACATCTACGGTGTCGAGCGCAACCAGCTGGACCACACCTACGGCGCTTCGGTGCTGGCCCTGGACGCCACCACTGGCGACCAGAAATGGGTGTACCAGACCGTGCACAACGACCTCTGGGACTTCGACCTACCGATGCAGCCGAGCCTGATCGATTTCACCAAGGACGACGGCCAGACCGTGCCAGCAGTGGTGATCGGCACCAAGGCCGGGCAGATCTTCGTGCTCGACCGCGCTACCGGCAAGCCGTTGACCCAAGTCGATGAAGTACCGGTCAAGCCGAGCAACATCCCCAACGAGCCGTACTCGCCCACCCAGCCGAAATCCGTCGGCATGCCGCAGATCGGCGCGCAGACCCTGACCGAATCGGACATGTGGGGCGCCACCCCGTTCGACCAGCTGCTGTGCCGCATCGACTTCAAGAAGATGCGCTACGACGGCCTGTACACCGCGCCAGGCACCGACCTGTCGCTGAGCTTCCCGGGTTCGCTCGGTGGCATGAACTGGGGCAGCCTGTCGACTGACCCGGTGCACGGTTTCATCTTCGTCAACGACATGCGCCTGGGCCTGTGGATCCAGATGATCCCTTCGCAGAACAAGGGCGCTGCCGCGGGCGGTGGCGAAGCGCTGAACACCGGCATGGGTGCCGTGCCGCTCAAGGGCACGCCGTATGCGGTGAACAAGAACCGCTTCCTGTCGGTAGCCGGCATCCCGTGCCAGGCGCCGCCGTTCGGCACCCTGACCGCCATCGACATGAAGACCCGGCAAATTGCCTGGCAAGTGCCGGTGGGCACCGTCGAGGACACCGGCCCCCTGGGTATCCGCATGCACCTGCCGATCAAGATCGGCCTGCCGACCCTGGGCGGCACCCTGTCGACTCAAGGTGGCCTGCTGTTCATTGCCGGCACCCAGGACTTCTACCTGCGCGCCTATGACAGCAGCAACGGCAACGAAGTCTGGAAAGCCCGCCTGCCAGTGGGCAGCCAGGGCGGCCCGATGACCTACGTTTCGCCCAAGACCGGCAAGCAGTACGTGGTGGTCACCGCTGGCGGCGCGCGTCAGTCGACCGACCGTGGCGACTATGTGATGGCGTACGCACTGCCATAAACCGCGTCGCCCCCATCGCCGGCAAGCCGGCTCCCACAGGGGTCAGCAATGTACCTGTGGGAGCCGGCTTGCCGGCGATGAGGCCCTGAAATACAACCCGAGACCCAGCAATGCCATCCGCAATTCGCATCACCCCTGCGCTGCTTCTGGCAGTCGCCAGCACCTCGGCCCTCGCCGACAGCGACCTGCTCACCCGCAACACCCTGACCGGCGACTGGGGCGGCCTGCGCCACCAGCTGGAAGAAGACGGCGTCAAGTTCACCGGCGACTACAGCGGCGAAACCGCCTACAACGCCCACGGCGGCCTGCACCGTTCGGCGCGCTACTCGCAGAACCTCAAGCTCGGCGTGCAATTCGACCTGGCGAAGCTGTACAGCCTGGACGGCAAAGTCCAGCTGACCATCAACGACCGCCGCGGCAAAAGCGCCTCGGAGGACCTGGTGGGCAACCGCCTGCCCATCCAGGAAAACTACGGTGGCCTGTACACCCGCCTGACCGAACTGAGCTACGAGCGCAATTTCACCCCGGCGCTCAACGTCAAGCTCGGCTACATGGCCATGGGCAACGACTTGGGCGGCCTGGACAGCGGCATCCTGTGCAACTTCATGAACGCCGGTTTCTGCGGCCACCCGCTGAACATGTCCGGCGGCAGCGGCTGGACCAACTACCCCAACGCCCACCTGGGTGCGCGGGTCAAGTACGACCTCTCGCCGGCCTGGCAGCTGCGGGTGGCGGCGTTCAACGTCGACCCCGAGAGCAACGGCAATTCCAGCCGCGCCTGGCACCTCGGGCCCAAGCACACCACGGGCACGGTGGTGCCGGTGGAGCTGGTGTACAAGCTGCAGGGCGAACTGCCGGGCGAGTACAAGCTGGGCTACTACTACGACAGCTCCGATGTGAAACGCATCGGCAGCAGCAAGGAGGTGTCCGGGCGCGGCGGCCATTACCTGCTGATCGACCAGGCGGTATGGAACGACCCCACTTCACCGGGCCGCAGCCTGCATGCCTTCGGCCAGTACTCGGCATCGAGCAAGGCGGCCTCGCCGTTCACCAAGTGGTATGGCACCGGCGTGGTGTTGTACAAGCCGTTCGAAGGCCGCCCGCGGGACACCGTGGCGCTGGGCTATGGCCGTGCGGTGCCGAACCCGCGTAGCCGGGATGTGCTGGAAGACGCCGCGTTCAATGCCGGGCAGGACTTCCCCAACCTGGACAGTGCCGAGCAGTTGATCGAACTGAGCTATGGCTACCAGGCCACGCCTTGGCTCAACCTGCGCCCGGATGTGCAGTACATCGTCGAGCCGGGGGCGTTTTCCGGGAAAGATATCGATAACGCGCTGGTGGTGGGCCTGCAGGTCAAGGCCACCTTCTGACTTCCAGGCCTCATTCGCGGGGCAAGCCCGCTCCCACGGGTTGGACAGCCCCAAGAAGTTGGACACCAATCCAACCCTTGGGAGCAGCCCAACCCGTGGGAGCGGGCTTGCCCCGCGATCTGTCCATCAAGCCGTGCGCAGGTACTCCGCCAACCTGATCAGCATCGCATCACACCCGCGCAACTGCTCCACGCTGACAAACTCATCCGGCTTGTGCCCCTGGTCCATGCTCCCTGGCCCACACACCACGGTAGGGATACCGGCCTGGTCGAACAGCCCACCCTCGGTGCCGAACGCCACCGTGCCGAAGTCATCAGACCCACTGAGCAGCGCCACCAGCCGCGCCGCCTCACTGTCGGCCGGCGTCGCCAAGCCCGGATACGCGCTCAACGGCTTCAGGCGGATGTCACTGCCGGCATTCACCGCCCGCATGCGCGGAAGCAACTCGGCCTCGGCATAGGTCTGCAAACGGTCAGCCACTGCCTGCGCCTCGAACCCCGGCAAGGCCCGCACCTCGAAATCGAACTCGCACTCCTCGGGCACGATGTTCAACGCCCGTCCGCCCTTGATCACCCCGGTCTGTACCGTGGAGAACGGCGGATCGAAGCGCTCGTCATGCTGCTCGGGCCGCGCCAGCTCGTCACCGATCTCACCCAGCTTGCCGATCAGCCGTGCGGCATACTCGATCGCGTTGACCCCATAGGGCGCATACGCCGAATGGCAGGCCGCACCATGCACCTGGCAACGCATGGCCAGCTTGCCCTTGTGGCCAAGCACCGGCTTGAGCTCGGAGGGCTCGCCGATCAGGCACAGCCTTGGTTTGTGTGGCCGCTGCTGCAGTGCCTCGAGCATCGAGCGCACGCCCAGGCAACCGACTTCCTCGTCATAGGAGAACGCCAGGTGCACCGGCAGCTTCAAGGGTTGCGCCAGGAACGCCGGCACGGCTGCCAGCACCGAGGCGATGTAACCCTTCATGTCGGCAGTGCCGCGACCATACAGCCGGCCATCACGCTCTGTCAGCGCAAAGGGCTCGACGGTCCACGCCTGGCCGTCCACCGGCACCACGTCGGTGTGCCCGGACAACACCACGCCGCCGCGATCGGTCGGGCCGATGGTGGCGAACAAGTTGGCCTTGGTCCCCTCTTCATTGAGGAACAGCTCGCTGTCGACCCCAAGCCCGGCCAGGTAGTCACGGATGAAGCCGATCAGCTCCAGGTTGGAATCACGGCTGACGGTGGCAAACCCCACCAGCCGCGCCAGCAACGTCTGGCTGGACAGCTCACTCATCGCCCGGCACTCCGTAGCTCGGCGCGACGGTGGGGTTGAGCGCACGGGTCACGTAGTCCTGCATCTGCGGGCGATAGGCCTGCCACAGCTGGTCCAGCTCGCCGATCGGGTCCTGCTCGGCCCAGTCCACGCGCAGGTCAACCAGTGGCCAGGTCAGCTCGCCGGCAATCTTCAACGCCGCCGAATGCACCGGCCCCGCCTCACCGCCGGCGGCCATGGCTGCATGCATCGCTGCCAACAGGCGATCGGCCAGGTGGCCGCCGGCCTGTTCAAAGGCGCCGACCATCGCCTCGATCACGGCCTGGGACGACAACAGGTTGCCCGCCGCCGCGCATTGCTCGCCGGCCACCGCGTTGTGCACGCCCAGGGCCTCCTTGCCGGTGAACAGCGCCACCTGGCCACGGCTGTCGATCACCGTGACCTGGCGGTACTCGCTCCAACCGTTGGCGCTGAGCACCTGATCCAGCACCGCGGCAGGCGGCAGCTGGCCCTGTTCGAGGGCATCGAGGATCTGCGGGCCAAGCGCCGGCAAGGTGATGTTCTGGGTCGCGACTGCGCCCACACCGGCCCGCACCCAGGGGCAGCGGGCGCCCACGGCGATGCTCGACGAACTGATGGCGATGCCGACCTGGCCGGTGTCCTGGCAGCGGCCGATGATGGAAAAGGTCATGGGTGCAGCTCCTGTCTGGGTTTGCCTGCATTCTCGGCAAGCCCTGGCAGGTGCGAAACGAGCATTTTCATGGCTATTGCACAGGAAAAAACTAATGGACCTGTTGGCAAAACTCCGTGGGAGCGGGCTTGCCCCGCGATTGCCGCATCGCGGGGCAAGCCCGCTCCCACAGCACACACCCCCTTCGCCAATTTATCGGCAAGCCCCAGCTAAATACTATTTTCGCGATTTACCAGCCATCCCTAGTCTGGCCCCAGGCAACGGCGGTCCTCCCAACCGACCTCAACAACAACCGCCTGAACAAGGGCTCGGACATGACACTGAACAATTACCAAATCGACACCCTCGTGGTCGGCGCCGGCCAGGCCGGCGTGGCCATGAGCGAACACCTGAGCAAGCTCGGCGTGCCGCACCTGGTACTGGAGCGCAACCGCATCGCCGAGGCCTGGCGCACCGGCCGCTGGGACTCGCTGGTGGCCAACGGGCCAGTCTGGCACGACCGCTTCCCGGGCCTGGAATTCGACCTGGACGCCGATGCCTTCGCCGGCAAGGACCAGGTTGCCGACTACTTCGAACAGTACGTACGCAAATACAACCTGCCGGTGCGCACCGGCGTGGAAGTGAAGAAAGTGGCGCGCAACCCCGACCGCCCAGGCTTCACCATCGAAACAAACCAGGGCGTGATCCACGCCAACCGCGTGGTGGCCGCCACCGGCCCGTTCCAGAAGCCGGTCATTCCGGCCATCGCGCCAAAAGATGAACGCCTGCACCAGATCCACTCGGCCGCCTACTTCAACCCAGAGCAACTGCCCGCAGGCGCGGTGCTGGTGGTCGGCGCCGGCTCGTCCGGCGTGCAGATCGCCGAAGAGCTGATGCGTGCCGGGCGCCAGGTGTACCTGTCGGTGGGCGCCCACGACCGCCCACCGCGCAGCTACCGCAACCGCGACTTCTGCTGGTGGCTGGGCGTACTCGGTGAGTGGGACGCGGAAATCGCCAAGCCCGGCCGCGAACACGTGACCATCGCCGTGTCCGGCGCCCGCGGCGGCCACACCGTGGACTTCCGCGCCCTCGCCCACCAGGGCATGACCCTGGTCGGCCTGACCCAGTCGTTCGAAGGCGGCGTGGCGCGGTTCCAGGACAACCTGGCCGACAACATCCAGCGTGGCGACGAAAACTACCTGGCCCTGCTGGATGCCGCCGACGCCTACATTGAGCGCAACGGCCTCGACCTGCCGGCGGAACCCGATGCGCGCAAGCGCCTGCCCGACCCGGACTGCGTCAGCAACCCGCTGCGCGAACTGGACCTGGCCAAGGCCAATGTCACCAGCATCATCTGGGCCACCGGTTACGGCGTGGACTTCAGCTGGCTGCAGGTCGACGCCTTCGATGCCAACGGCAAGCCACAGCACCAGCGCGGCGTGTCGAAAGAGCCGGGCGTGTACTTCCTCGGCCTGCCCTGGCTGTCGCGCCGTGGCTCGTCGTTCATCTGGGGCGTATGGCACGACGCCAAGCACGTCGCCGGCCATATCGCCACCCAACGCACCTACCTGGCCTACCGCGACCGCGACCAACGCACCGCGGATGGGCAGAACACCTCGATCAGCAACGTCAGCACCCTCGGAGCCCACTGATGCCAACCCATACCCGTATTCGCATGTTCAACACCAAGGCCACCTACCCCAACCAGGCCCTGGACAATGACCTGTGCCAGGCGGTCCGCGCCGGCAACACCATTTATGTACGCGGCCAGGTCGGTACCGACTTCGAAGGTCGCCTGGTGGGGCTGGGCGATCCGGGCGCCCAGGCCGAGCAGGCGATGAAGAACGTCAAGCAACTGCTCGAAGAGGCCGGCTCCGACCTGTCGCATATCGTCAAGACCACCACCTACATCACCGACCCACGCTTCCGCGAGCCGGTGTACAAGGAAGTTGGCAAGTGGCTCAAGGGCGTGTTCCCGATTTCCACCGGGCTGGTGGTCGCGGGCCTGGCCCAGGCTGAATGGCTGATGGAAATCGATGTGATCGCGGTGGTGCCGGATCAGCAGTAAATCGATGGAATGCAATCGCGGGGCAAGCCCGCTCCCACGCTGAGACTGGCGTGGGAGCGGGCTTGCCCCGCGATGCTTTTTAGAACTTGGCCAACTCTTCCCGACAGAACTCCACGAACAGCTGTGCCGGCTTGGTCAACTGCACCCGTTTCAGGTGCGCCGCGGCCAGCCCCGACAGCGTCACCGGCTCGGCAATATCCAGCATCACCAGGCGCTGGCCATCATAGGTGAACTCCGTATGCGGCCGGGTCACCAGCAGCGAAAAGCCGAAGCCCTGCCCCACCATCCCGCGCACCATTTCGATTGACGGCGAACTGAAGACGATATTCGGCGTGAGCCCCAGTTCGTTGAACAGGCTGACGAAATAGGTACGGCTGGGCGCCACATCGAGCAGGATCATCGGCTCCGGGCACAGGTCGCGCAGCGACACCTGGGCCTGGCCGGCAAAGCGGTGTTTCTCCGGCAACAGCACGTAGGGCTTCTGCGGCGGCATCAGCGGCTCGGCTTCGATGGTGCCGTCCAGGTCATGGTCGTAGAGGAACGCCAGGTCGAAGGTACCGGCGGTCAGGCCCTGGATCAGCTCCTGTTGCTCACCGTCGCGCAGGCGGATGTCCACCCCCGGGTAACGTGCGCGAAAACCGGCGATCAGCCGTGGCAGGTACAGCGGCGCCACGGTCTCGAAACAGCCGATATCGATATGCCCGGCCACCGTGTCGTTGTCGGCCAGGGCGTTCTGCTCGAACTCGTGGGCCATCTGCAGCAGGGCGCGGGTCTTGGCGTAGAAACGCTTGCCGCTGGGGGTCAGCGACACGCCTTGGGCGTGATGGCGAATGAACAGCTGCACGCCAAAACTTTCTTCCAGGCTCTTGATCGCCGTGGAGATGGACGGTTGGGCGATGTACAGCTGGCGTGAGGCCTCGGCGACACTGCCGGCCTCTACGGTGGTGACGAAATACTTGAGTTGACGCAAGGTGTAGGAAGCCACAGGCACCTCTCTTGGCGCCGTGGAGGGCGCGCGGAATTTTCCTGTCAGCTTACCTTGACGGCGGATATGTGTGCGGGGCGGCCAGGCAAGGATTTGCCTGGGGCTTGAGTACATTTTCCCATGCCATCCCGCCGCAGGCGCGGCAGGATGGGTTCAGCAGATAGGGGTTACTCGAACTCAGCGAGCGGCTCGCAATCGTCGCCCACTTCCTTGGTACCTTCCGGGCATGGCAGCTTCGGCAAATGGCCAATTCGCGCCAGCTGACTGCTTTCGACTCGGCTGTCCGGCTGGGCAAATGGCGAGCGGCTTACCTCATCGACCCGCCACATGTCAGGCGTCCCGTCGTTGCCAGCGGCCTGCGCCATGCCTGCGCAAGTCATTAGCCCGATCAATACCGCTCTTCTCATGCAGTTTCCTTGAATTGTTTTCGAAGTCTCCCGAGGCAGTACGAAGTCCATCTTGGCCCACGTGACTGCACCGCGAGTGAGTGCAATCGATCGACAAGGTCAATCGAAATCAAACTCAGGTTGACAGTGCCCAAACGGAGTCCTGTGCGTTCCTTCCGGACATGGAATTGGTGGTGGCGGTCGAAACAGTGCCAACTGAACGGTTCTGCTGGTGGTTTCAACCTGAGCGAACGGTGAGTCGACTTGCGTCGACTCATTGCTGTGCGCAGCCTGGGCCGTGCCGACCGCTGCCAACAGGGCGATCAAAGCGATCTTCTTCATACCTGTTTCCTTGAATGGGATTACCGGGAATTACCTACGGCGGGCGAATCGTCTTAATCCCTCCGCCGAAAGCCCGGCAGACTTTACCCATCAGCCCAGTCAGTGAAGATAGGTAAAACCCTACACGCCTCCTGGAAACCATCCGCCGCCCAGTAGGAAAAGCGCGTCAGCCACAACGCAGCGTCCGTAGCACAGGCCACACCCTGTTCGCAGTGCAGATCGGCACCTGCAACAGCACCGCCCCAGTCGACCACACCAGTGCATTTTCCTACGACACCAGAAGAACCCCCTCATCCCCAATCAAGCCATGGCCGAATAGATTTGCCTCGGTCGCAGAAGCGTCTGTGACCAATAACGTCAAAAAGCCACCTCGTGCGTCGAACAGCGCTCACCCAAGGAGATCTGCATGCTGAAACCTCTGATGATGATTATCCTGCTAACCACCACCTGCCTGGCACAGGCCGGGTTGCACAACCAACTTGCCCTGTTTACGCCAGGGCAGACCGATGGCCCGCCGATGTCGGTCGGGACCTCGGCTGGCCTGCCATGCGAGCCAGGCTTCAAGCTGGTTGGTGACGACTGCGAGCCTATCGCCGAATTTGAGTGAGCCTTTCACCAACCTACAGGCCCGGAATCAGCGCAACTTGGCACTTCCCCCCAACATGCCGCGCTCGACGATGAAATCGATCACGGCCTGCAACCCTTCTCCCTTCTTCAGGTTGCTGAAGGTCCAGGGCCGCTCGGGGCGCATACGATTGGTATCGCGCTCCATCACCTCCAGCGAGGCGCCCACATAGGGCGCCAGGTCTGTCTTGTTGATCACCAGGAAGTCCGATTTGGTGATGCCTGGCCCGCCCTTGCGCGGGATCTTCTCGCCTTCGGCGACGTCGATCACGTAGATGGTCAGGTCGGCCAGCTCCGGGCTGAAGGTGGCGCTGAGGTTGTCGCCGCCGCTCTCGACAAAGATCACTTCAAGGTTACCGAACTTGCGCGCCAGCCCTTCCACAGCCGCAAGGTTCATCGAGGCATCCTCGCGGATCGCAGTATGCGGGCAGCCACCGGTTTCCACGCCGACAATACGCTCAGGCTCCAGGGCACCGGCTTCGGTGAGGATGCGCTGGTCCTCCTTGGTGTAGATGTCGTTGGTCACCACAGCGATGTGATAGTGATCACGCATGGCCTTGCACAGGCATTCGAGCAGCGCGGTCTTACCGGAGCCGACCGGTCCACCGACACCGACACGCAGGGGTTGCTGGTAGTTTTCCATCTAGGCAGTCCTCAGGAACGGAACAAACGGGTGTATTGGGTTTCATGGCGTGACGACGCGATGGCCAGCAGCGGCAGGCCACCGCCGAGCTGGTCGTCTTCCAGCGCCAGGGCTTGATCGAGTACTGCGGGCAATTCATCGCCCAGATCACGCAGCAGGCTCTGCGCCGCTTGCTGGCCGAACGGCACCAGCTTGACCCCGGCCATCACCGCCCCCTCCAGCCAGGCAAAGCCAAGGCCGAGGGCGAGCTGGCGCAGCGGGATCGACCAGTGCGCGCCAAGCCAGGCCATGCCGCCAAGCTGGCTGAGTTCAAGGCTGGGCCGCCAGGCCGGCGCCTGGCCCAGTTGCCAGCCATCGAGCAGGCGCGCCAGGGCGCTGCCGCGCTGCTGCTCTTCGAGGCGCAGCTCGGCGGTTTCGCGGTTGGCCAGCAGAAAGCGGCTCCAATGCGCAAAGGCTTGGGCGTCGCCCGACTGGCAGGCACGGTACAGGCGCGCCAGCAGCGGCCAGTCGAGGTAGCCGAGGGTGTCGTGCAGTTGTTCACGCTGCCAGGCGGCGAAGCTGGCGGTATCTCGTACCCAGCCGGCTTCGACCGCCCACTCCAGGCCCTGCGAGTAGGTAAAGCCCCCCACCGGCAGGCCGGGGCTGGCCAGCTGCAGCAGGCGCAGCAGCGCCAGGTCGCTGTTCATCAGCCTGCCAGCACCAGCGCGGCACCGGCCAGCAGGCCGCCGCCGAAGGCCTTCTGCAGGCCGGCATGGCGGCGCAGCAGGCAACCGACGGCAAAGCCTGCGGCCAGCAGCAGGCCGCTGACGGTGACGAAGCCGGCGCTGAACTGCCAGAACGCGCTTGGCGTGGCCTCGACGCCATGGGCCCAGCCATGGAACAGGGCGAACACCGGCATGATCAGCGACAGCAGCAGTTGGCGGCTGGGCAGCAGCATGGCCGCGCCGGCCACCAGCAGGGAGCCGAGGATCATCTGCTCCATGCCGACCACATCACCGAACAGATGGCCGCACACCGCGCCGCCGAACATGGCCGCCAAGGTGGCCAGCGGCAGGGCCAGGGTGCGGCCGGTCAGCGCGGCGAGCACGCCGGTGCCGAGCAGCATCAGCAAATGATCGAGGCCGGTCAACGGGTGCAGCAGGCCATCCTGCAAGGGGTTGGTGTCGTGGCCGGGGTGGGCGAAGGCCGGCAGGGCCACCATCAGCAGCATCAGGGCGAAAGTCTTTTTCATGGTCGGCTCCAGGAGGTGTTCAGGAATGGGCTTGCAGGCGCACGAAGGGATGGTCGTGAGCGTGGCTATGGCTGTGGCTGTGCGGTGCGCTCTGGTAAGCGCCGGCCTCGGGCTCGAACGGCGCCTGTTCGGCCGCCACCGTCAGCCCCAGGCCACGCAGCATGTCGTCGAGCACATGGTCGTGCTGGTAACGCAGCAAGCCCGGTTCGATCTGCAACGGCACATGGCGGTTGCCCAGGTGGTAGGCGGCGCGCGCCAGCAGGTGCGGGTCGCTGCAACGCACGGTGGATACCGCTTCGGGCGCGGCGAGCACACGAATCACCTGGCCGCCTTCGGCATCGGCGAGCAGCTCGCCACCGCGCAGCAGGTGGCCGCGTTCGAGCATCAAGCCGGCATCACGGCCGTCGTCCAGGGTCACGCGCAGGCGGCTCTTGATGCGGCTGTCGACAGTCAGGGTGACGCTGCCGGTCACCGTTTCGGCGTCGGCGACCCTGCGGGTAAGTACGATCATGTTCACTCCTTTCAATCAAATCGGTCTTGCGGGCCTGGGGACGTGGGAACGGCGGTGCCATCCATCGCGGGGCAAGCCCGCTCCCACAGATACCCGTCCAGCCAAACCATTCAAAACAGGAAATAACGCTGGGCAAGCGGCAGTTCGCTGGCCGGCTCGCACACCAGCAGCTCGCCGTCGGCACGTACCTGGTAGGTCTGTGAGTCGACCTCGATCACTGGCTGCAGGGTGTTGTGCAGCATGTCTGCCTTGCGCACCTGTCGGCAGCCGCGGGCCACGCCGATCAGGCTTTGCAGCTTCAGCTCCTCGGGCAGGCCACGGTCCATGGCGGCCTGGGACAGGAAGGTCATGCGCGTGGCATGCCGCGCCGCGCCCAGGGCACCGAACATCGGACGGTAGTGCACCGGCTGTGGCGTGGGGATCGAGCCGTTGATATCGCCCATGGGCGCGGTGACGATCATGCCGCCCTTGATCACCAGCGCCGGCTTGACCGCGAAGAACGCCGGTGCCCACAGCACCAGGTCGGCCAGCTTGCCCACTTCCACCGAGCCAACCTCGTGGCCGATGCCATGGGTCAGCGCCGGGTTGATGGTGTACTTGGCGATGTAGCGCTTGACCCGGAAGTTGTCGCTGTAGCTGCTGTCCGGCGCCAGCGGGCCGCGGCGCAGCTTCATCTGGTGCGCCACCTGCCAGGTGCGCAGCACCACCTCGCCGACCCGGCCCATGGCCTGGGAGTCGGACGAGGTCATGGCGAAGGCGCCCATGTCGTGGAGGATGTCCTCGGCGGCGATGGTCTCGCGGCGGATGCGCGACTCGGCGAAGGCCACGTCCTCGGCGATGCTCGGGTCCAGGTGGTGGCAGACCATCAGCATGTCCAGGTGCTCATCGACCGTGTTGACGGTGTACGGCAGGGTCGGGTTGGTCGATGACGGCAGCACGTTGGCCTGCCCCGCCGCGCGGATGATGTCCGGGGCATGGCCACCGCCGGCACCCTCGGTGTGGAAGGTGTGGATGGTACGGTCGCCTATGGCGGCCAGGGTGTCTTCGATGCAACCGGACTCGTTCAAGGTGTCGGTGTGGATCGCCACCTGGATATCCATTTCTTCGGCCACGCTCAGGCAGCAGTCGATTGCCGCCGGGGTCGAGCCCCAGTCCTCGTGCAGCTTGAGGCCCACCGCACCAGCGGCGATCTGCTCACGCAGCGCCTCGGGGCGCGAGGCGTTGCCCTTGCCCAGCAGGCCGATATTGATCGGCAGGCTGTCGGCGGCCTGGAGCATGCGCGCCAGGTACCAGGGCCCGGGGGTGCAGGTGGTGGCGTTGGTGCCGGTGGCCGGCCCGGTGCCGCCACCGATGAAGGTGGTGACGCCGCTGGTCAGCGCTTCTTCGACCTGCTGCGGGCAGATGAAATGAATGTGCGAGTCGATGCCACCGGCGGTGACGATCTTGCCCTCGGCGGCGATCACCTCGGTGCCCGGCCCGACCGCCACGGTCACCCCGGGTTGCACGTCGGGGTTGCCGGCCTTGCCGATCGCGGCGATGCGCCCGTGCTTGACGCCGATGTCGGCCTTGACGATGCCCCAGTGATCGATGATCAGCGCATTGGTCAACACCAGGTCCATGGCCTCGGCCGCCAGCATCTGGCCCTGGCCCATGCCGTCGCGGATCACCTTGCCGCCGCCGAACTTGACCTCTTCGCCATAGACCGTGAAGTCTTTCTCCACCTCCACCCACAGCGCGGTGTCGGCCAGGCGCACGCGATCGCCGACGGTGGGGCCGAACATGTCGGCATAGGCCCGACGGGAAATACGGCTCATACCTTGCTCTCCAGCGCGCCCATCACCTTGCCCTGGAAGCCATACACTTCACGCTTGCCGGCGTAGGCCACCAACTGCACGGTGCGCGCCTGGCCCGGCTCGAAACGCACGGCGGTGCCGGCCGGGATGTCCAGGCGAAAGCCCAGGGCCGGCTCGCGCTCGAACACCAGGCAATCGTTGACTTCATAAAAGTGGTAGTGCGAGCCGACTTGCACCGGCCGGTCGCCATGGTTGGCCACACTGACGCTGACCGTGGCGCGGCCGACGTTGAGTTCGATGTCGCCGGCGGCGACCTGGATTTCTCCGGGGATCATGGGCAGCACCTCAGACGATAGGGTCATGCACGGTCACCAGCTTGGTGCCGTCGGGGAATGTGGCTTCGACCTGGACGTCGTGGAGCATCTCCGGCACGCCGTCCATCACCTGCTCGCGCACCAGCACTTCGCGGCCCAGGCTCATCAGCTCGGCCACCGTGCGGCCATCGCGGGCGCCTTCGAGCACCGCCGCGCTGATCAGCGCCACGGCCTCCGGGTAGTTGAGCTTCAGGCCACGGGCCAGGCGCCGTTCGGCCAGCAAGGCGGCGGTGAACAGCAGCAGTTTGTCTTTCTCTCTTGGGGTCAGCTCCATGGAGGCTCTCTTCAGGTGGCCCAGATGCGCGGCGGGCAAGGCGCCAGGCCGAGCACGGCCGGGCGCAGCAAGTGCCAGAGGCGCTGCAGGTGGTGTTGCAGGTGTTGGTTGTCGTGGTCGAGCAGGCGGATCACCAGCAGTGGCCCGAGCAGGGTTGCGCCGGCCGGCGTGGGCAGTTCATCCAGCAGTGCGCGCACCTGCTCCAGCACCTGTGCGTCCGCGGGCGCTGCACAGAAGGTGGCGAGCAATGGGTGGCCGCCAAGCTTGTCCAGGCGCCCGCCGTCGATGCGCAGGCGCTCGTGCAAGCCGGGGTCGTCGGGCAGTTCGATGCACAGGCGGCTGTCGAGGGCGCCCTGCTCGAACCGTTCATTCATCACCGGGCGGCCCAGGCACAGGGTTTCCCAGGCCAGCAGGCGGGCACCGGGCGCCAGGGTGAAACGGCTGTCGAGGCTGGCGCGGGCACCATTGAAGAAGATGCTGTCCTGGGGCAGCCACTCCAGGGTGCTGCCGGCCTCCAGGTGGAAACGCTGCGCCAACCGTGCGGTCGGGCCGATACTGCGGTAGAACTTGCTGGCGCCGGGCATGGTCAGCAGCGCGTGGCTGCCCGCTTCAAGGTGAATGTCCAGCTCCAGGCGGTCACCGGCGACGATGCCGCCGGGCGGGTGCAGCACATAAACGTGGCATGGGGCGCCCTCGGGGTAGAACGGCCGCTGCACCAAAAGAGGTCCGACATGGCGGCGCGCACCAAGCCGGGTCACGCCCTCGCGCTGGACGAAACGCAGCTGCAGGTGCGCGCTCCAGCCCGCCTGCTCATCGTGTGCCGTGTGCGGCTCCGGCAAGGACATCCAAAACCCCCGTCATCCGTGGCCTGGGCCGCTCTGGCGTGGCGTCTTGAATACCATGCCAGCGGGGCTGCCTGACCAATCGATCAAAATTCATGAACGGGATGTTGCAGGTTGCAGGCCAAGTAATCAGATGAATCCGAATGAATTTTCCTACGATGTATTCAATCGACGCTGCCACGGGCCTCGCACTGCGCAAATGCGGGGCAAAAGCGCGCCCTCAAGCGGTGCCGACGGCGTTACACTCACGCCCCAGGAAAATGCACAGCACAAGGAACTCCGATGCAATTCGCCGCTGCCATCCCCATCCTGCGGATCTTCTCGGTCGACAAGGCCCGGGAGTTCTACCTTGATTTCCTCGGTTTCACCCTCGACTGGGAGCACCGTTTCGCCGCCGACCTGCCGCTGTATATGCAGGTCCATCGCGACGGGCTGATCCTGCACCTGTCCGAACACCACGGCGATGCCACTCCGGGGTCGGCGATTTTCGCCCGGGTCGAAGACCTCAAGGCCCTGGAAGGGGAACTGCAGGCCAAGCAGTACGGCTACTCCCGCCCGCACGCAGAGAAGGTCGACTGGGGCCTGGAAATGCAGATCGCCGACCCGTTCGGCAACCGCCTGCGCTTCTGCCAGCAGATCGACGAACCCGATGGCCAGCAATAAACGCGCACTGGCGCGCCTGGAGCGGGAGATGGTCGCCTGCCTCACCGAGGCCTGCGCCACTGCCCAGGCCGAGATCGTCGGCTTTGCCTGGCTCACCCACCAGGTCGACCTCGACGACTTCCCCGCCAGCCTGCGCATCACCTGGGTGTTCACTGATGACACGGCCAAGGCCGATGCCCTGGCCGGTGCGGCCAAGGCGCGGATACTGGCGCTGACCAGCCAGGCACTGGATGAGGCCGGTGTGCAGCTGGACCATGTGGCCTGGCATGTGCGCTATGACAGTGAAGAGGCGTGCTGGCGCGATCATGGCGGGGACTGGAATCGGCGGCTGCGCTGAGTTTGTGACCATTTTGGATCGTGTGAGGGCTGGAAGGTGCTCGCCGGGATACAGAGTGAAAGCCACCAGGTGATCGTCGGTGTTTTTACAGCGCCTATGAGATCGAGCGCCGCCCGCGCGGCGCTCGATCTCACAGGCGCTGCAGAAACACCGGCAGGCACCTAGTGGCCCTCACCCAATATCCCGCCATGCACCCGATGGTCCAACTCAAACCCTGAATCAACCAACAACCCAGCCCCCCAGCCAATTCGTGACTGGCCGTTTCCGATCCGCGCCGGATGTATTAAGGTGGCGTGGTGCGCATATAACAGCAGCCCGCCGTGTTCGGGCTTTGAGCTATGAGGGTGTCATGAGCAACGCAAGCATTAACTGGGACAAGCTGGGCTTCGACTACATCAAGACCGACAAGCGTTACCTGTCCGTATGGCGTAACGGCGAGTGGGACAAGGGCACCCTGACCGACGACAACGTGCTGCACATCAGTGAAGGCTCCACCGCCCTGCACTATGGTCAGCAGTGCTTCGAGGGCCTGAAGGCCTACCGTTGCAAGGACGGCTCGATCAACCTGTTCCGCCCCGACCAGAACGCCGCGCGCATGCAGCGCAGCTGCGCCCGCCTGCTGATGCCGCACGTGCCCACCGACGTGTTCATCGAGGCCTGCAAGCAAGTGGTCAAGGCCAACGAGCACTTCGTTCCGCCGCACGGCAAGGGTGCCCTGTACCTGCGCCCGTTCGTGATCGGCACCGGTGACAACATCGGCGTGCGCACCGCGCCCGAGTTCATCTTCTCGATCTTCGCCATCCCGGTAGGTTCGTACTTCAAGGGCGGCATGAAGCCGCACAACTTCCAGATTTCCAGCTTCGACCGTGCCGCCCCCCAGGGCACCGGCGCGGCCAAGGTCGGTGGCAACTATGCCGCCAGCCTGCAGCCGGGTGCCGAAGCGAAGAAAGCCAACTTCGCCGACGCCATCTACCTGGACCCGCTGACCCACACCAAGATCGAAGAGGTCGGCTCGGCCAACTTCTTCGGCATCACCGCCAACAACGAGTTCGTCACCCCGAAATCGGCTTCGGTACTGCCGGGTATCACCCGCCTGTCGCTGATGGAACTGGCGCAATCGCGTCTGGGCCTGACCGTGATCGAAGGCGATGTCGAGATCAACAAGCTCGACCGCTTCATCGAAGCCGGCGCCTGCGGCACTGCCGCGGTGATCACGCCGATCGGCGGCATCGAGTACAACGGCAAGCTGCACGTGTTCCACGACCTGGAAAAGGTCGGCCCGGTCACCCAGAAGCTCTACAACGAGCTGACCGGCATTCAGAGCGGTGACGTCGAGGCACCGGCGGGCTGGATCGTCAAGGTCGCCTGATCCGGCGCGTTGACATGAACGGGGCAGGCCAGCGATGGCCTGCCCCGTTTTCGTTTATGTGTACATCCGGCAACACTCTGTAGGCATTTCCTGCACTAAGCAGTGAACCTGCCTACAAAAAAGCGGTCTTTGGCTGACGGTCAATTCACCCGACCGGATCGCCGGCCCAGTCATCGGGCCTTCATTTGCCCCGTTTCAGCGAAGACCACCATGCCAGACAAGCAGCCCGCCAACTCCGCCCTCCCCGCCCTGCGTGGCAGCCTGATCGCCGCCCTGATCGCCCTCGCCGCCCCGGCCCATGCCGAAGAGCCGGCCAGCGATGCGCGCTGGGTCAGCGACAGCCTGAGCACCTACGTGCGCAGTGGCCCCACCGATGGCCACCGGATCGTCGGCTCACTGAAATCGGGGCAGAAAGTCAGCCTGGTGACCAGCCAGGGCAACTACAGCCAGGTGCGCGGCCAGAGCGGCGACCTGGTGTGGATCCTCAGCAGCGACCTGCAGGCGCTGCCGGGCCAGAGCGAACGCCTGCCGCAGCTCGACCAGCAGGTGGCCGACCTGTCCGGCCAGTTGAAAACCATCGACGACAGCTGGAAGAGCCGCGTGCAAGGCATGCAGGAGACCTTGGACTCGCGCAAGGCGCTGATCGACGAATTGGAAACCCGCAACAAGGCGCTCAACGAGCAGCTCGCCGAGGCCCAGTCGAACCTGCGCGATACCCAGGCGCGGTTGGGGGATGAAAACAAGCAGGTGATGATGCGCTACATGGTCTACGGCGGCAGCATTGCCGGTGCCGGGTTGCTGCTGGGGTTGATCCTGCCGGCGCTGACCCGGGGGCGAAAGCGTAACGACCGGTGGTTCTGAGGCGATCTTCTTGACGCCCCATCGCGGGGCAAGCCCGCTCCCACGCATTTGCATGCCCCAAGGAGCTGGAACTCAGCCCACGTGGGAGCGGGCTTGCCCCGCGATGAGGGTCGATCATGTCACGCCGAACGGTTGGTCACCCCGAACGGCACATGCACCGACGGCACCACCGTACTGGTGCTTTTCAAATGCCCGGACTGGTCGTCGAAGAAGATGTGCGGCTTGAGCACCTGCAGCACCCGGCGCTTCTCGATACCGCCGAGGAAGAACGCATCGTTGGCCATCACCCCCCAGCTCTTCAAGGTGTTCAACGCCCGCTCGTGGGATGGCGCGTTGCGCGCGGTGACGATCGACACCCGCAGGCGGTTCTCGTAGCCGGGGTGGTCGAGTTTGAACTGTTCCTCCGCCGCCTGTATCCGCGCAATGCGCACGAAGAACTCCTTCAGCGGGCCGGGGTTGTGCGGCTGGGCCTTGTTCAGCACTTCGTGGGCATGGAAGCTGCCCAGTCCGCCGGACTGCATCACCGCCTCCGACTCATCCCCGGCCAGCACGCCATCGAAGTCGAAGGCGATGCGCAGGTTGTCGTCGCTTTCGTCGTCATCGAACTGCGAGTCGAGCACCTGCCCGGCCGGGTAACCGGCCTGGATCGCCGCGTCCACATGCTGCTTGTCGGCGGACAGGAACAGCGCGATGTTCAATGCCGGAATGTATTCATAAGGCGAGCGGCCCTGGGTGAAGATCGCCCGGGTCATGTTCAGCCCGTAATGGCCGATGGTCTTCATCACCCGCAAACCGGTGTCGGGGTCGTTCTGCGACAGCAGCACCACCTCCACCAGCGGGTCCTCCGGGTCTTCGCGCAGGTCATTGAGCGCCAGCAGGCGCTTGATGAACGGGTAGGCGATGCCCTTGCCCAGCGGCACGTCCAGGTGCTGCTCCTGGTACTTGCGGTACTGTGCCTCGCCGTCGCGGCGGAACACCGCATCGGCTTCGCTGAGGTCGAACACCGCGCTTGACGCGACGCCAATCACCAGGCGGTCGTCCAGTTCGAAGGGCATGCTGGGATCCTTGTCTTGTAGGGCAGATGTTCAGGTGTCGCTGCGCCCCTGCAGGCGCGACGACCAGTCTTCGACCTGGCGTTGCGCCAGGCGCTTTTCCAGGGTTCGCCGCCAGTTCGGTACCAGCGGCAGCGCCAGGCATTCCTGCAGCAGTTCAGGCTCCAGGCATTTGTCGAACAGCACCGCCGACAACCGCGCCACCGACCACGCCCCATGGGGGCGTTCGACCAGTTGCAGGCTGTCGCCCGCCTGCACCTCGCCCTCCTCCACGACCCGGTAGTACCAGCCGGTGCGCCCGCTCTGCTGCACCCGCAGGGCCATCTGCGCCATGTCGAAACGCTCGTTGAGTTTCCAGCACGGCATGCGTCCCTGGGAGATCTCCAGCAAGGCGGTGCCTACCCGGATGCGGTCGCCCAGGCAGACATCGGCCTCGGTCCAGCCGGTGCTGCTGAAGTTTTCGCCAAAAGCGCCGGGCTGCGCCAACAGCGGGTGCTCGCCCAGCTCGGCAGCCCAAGCGGCGTAGTGCTCACGGGGGTAGTGATGGATGGCTTTCTCGACCCCGCCGTGTACGCGTAGGTCCCCTTGTTCGTCACCCGCGATACCGAGCGCGGTCACCTGCAAGGCACCCTGGCGCGGCTGCTTGTCGATAGCGCTGTGCGAGCCTGGGCGGGTGAAGGGCCGGGCGATACCGGTGAGCAGGCTGTCGAGGCGCGGGCTGGACGGGATCATGGAGAGCTCTCGTGAGATGACCCAAGCGAGCTTACACGAGACCCCGCGCCCTCCCAAAGGCTCCTGGCTACTTGCCGCGCGCTTTGTTGTAGATGGTTTTGGCACGGTCGGCCGAGGCCTGACACTTGGCCATGTCACCGCTGGCCTTGGCGGCCTTGGCTTCCTTGAGCAGCTCATGGTAGTCGTGCGCCATGCCGCCATGCAGCGCCTGGCCATCGGTTTTGCTGATGTACTCCAGGTCATTGATCTTGGCATCACAGTTGGTCGCCGCGCTGTCCTCGGCCTGTGCGGCAAAACTCAGTACCGAGGCAATCACTAGCAGTGTCATGGATTTCATGGAGCGTTCTCCTGGGAAATAGCCGGACTGCTGAAAGGTCGGCGGCACAACGCGCCGACGCAGCGACAAGAATAGTGCTCCAGCACACGCCCTGCGCGGGCTTCAGCCAAACGGCAGAGGCCGTTCGCTGAGCAGGAAATCAATGAACACGCGCACCTTCAACGGCATGTGCCTGGCCTGCGGGTAAACCAGCATGAAGGGCCGCGAGGTGCCGCCAAAATCCGCCAGCACCTCCACCAGCTCACCGCTGTCCAGGGCGTCCTGCACGGTGAATCGGTAGGCCTGCATCAGGCCGCCACCGTGGCGCACCAGCGTGCTGGTGGCGAGGAAGTCGCCCAGACAGGTGAAGGCGCCCTGGGTTTCCAGCTCGATCAGTTGCCCGTCGCGCTGGAAGCTCCAGGGCGGGCGGCGACCACTGCTGGGCATCTCGAACTGGATGCAGTCGTGCCCGGCCAGGTCATCCGGTGTCTGCGGCACACCCGTCCGGGCCAGATAGCCCGGGGTGGCGACTATCACCAGCTCGGCGTCCTCCAGGCGCCGCGCCACCAGCCGCGAGTCAGCCGGGGCGCGGCCGCGGATGGCCAGGTCGAACTGCTCCTCGGCGAAATCGACATTGCGGTTGCTGACGTGCACATCCACCAACACCTGCGGATAGCGTTCGCGAAAGCGCGGCAACAACGGCAGCAGGCGGTGGTGGGCATAGGGCGTCGGCGCGCTGATGCGCAGCCGGCCGCTGGGCTCGAGCTGCCCGCCCGTCACCTGCCGCTCGGCCTCCACCAGTTGCCCCAAGGCCTGGCGGCATTGCTGGTAGTAGGCTTGCCCGGCCTCGGACAGGCGCATCTGCCGGGTGGTACGCACGAACAGGCGCACGCCCAGGCGCTCTTCCAGGCGGGCCACCGACCGGCTCACGGCGGCAGGCGTGACACCGGCCAAGGTGGCCGCCTCGGTGAAGCTGCCGGCATCGGCGGCAAGGCAGAACAGCTCCAGGCTGCCCAGTTGCAGGTCATCGAAATGGCGGGTCATGGCGGCTCGATTAATTACACGGCGTATCGATTGAAATGCCATGCGCCTCATTTTTCAAGCGAGCGTTGCAACTTACAGTGATTCCACCCCGAGCCAAGGCTCATCCACTGGAGATCATCCCCATGCGCACCCCACGCACCGTCATCATCACCGGCGCATCCAGCGGCCTGGGCTTCGCCCTCGCCCAGGCCTTCCTCGAACGCGGCGACAACGTGGTCGGCAACGCCCGCAGCCAGGCGCGCCTGGACGCCGCCGCCGCGCAGTTGGGCAACCCGGCCGGGTTCGTCGGCGTGGCCGGCGACATCGCCGAAAAAGCCACCGCCGAGCGCCTGTTCGCCACCGCGCTCAAGACCTTTGGCCGGGTGGATATCCTGGTCAACAATGCCGGCATCTTCATCCCGAAACCGGTGGTGGACTACAGCGAGGCCGACGTCGATGCGTTGGTCGGTACCAACCTCAAGGGCTTCTTCTACCCCGCCCAGGCCGCCGCGCAGGTGATGCAGCAACAGGGGCACGGGCACATCATCGCCATCACGGCCTCGATCGCCCTGCAACCCGATACCCGGGTACCGGCGCTGCTGCCGGTGCTGGTCAAGGGCGGCCTGAACCAGGCGGTCAAGGGCCTGGCCCTGGAGCTGGCGGGCAGCGGCGTGCAGGTCAACGCCGTGGCCCCGGGGATCATCGACACCCCACTGCACGGCGGCCAGGCCGAAGGGCTGGGCGCGCTGTCGCCGAGCGGCCGTACCGGCCAGCCGCAGGATGTGGTGGACGCCGTGCTGTACCTGACCGACGCACGCTTCGTCAGCGGCGTCATCCTGCCCGTCGACGGTGGCAGCACCGCCGGCACCTGGCACTGAACAAGCAGAGGATCGAACCATGCCTTATGTCCATATCCGCGTCACCGATGAAGGCGTCAGCGCCGAGCACAAGCGCCAGTTGATCAAAGGCACCACGCGACTGTTGCAGGAGGTGCTGGGCAAACCACCGGCCAGCACGTTCGTGGTGATCGAAGAGGTGCCCACCGACAATTGGGGGGTGGGCGGCGAGACGGTGACGGCGTTGCGCCAGCGCGAGCGGGGTTAAGACCTTTCGCCGGCAAGCCGGCTCCCACAAGGGCAGCGCGTGACTGGAGTTCGGCGCGGTCGTCGTGG
This sequence comes from Pseudomonas sichuanensis, assembly GCF_024749065.1. Classification (NCBI taxonomy): domain Bacteria; kingdom Pseudomonadati; phylum Pseudomonadota; class Gammaproteobacteria; order Pseudomonadales; family Pseudomonadaceae; genus Pseudomonas; species Pseudomonas sichuanensis. The sequence goes on from NZ_CP087185.1 coordinate 3,615,025, forward strand.
GAGCCGGCTTGCCGGCGAAGCGTCGGCGCAGACGCCCAATCAATGCCTGACGAACACCGCCCCGTCAGCGCCCGGCGCGGGCGCCTCGTCGATCTGCGCCGTGCTCAACCACGCCGTCTCCCTGAGCATCAACGAACACACCGCCACCAGCGCCAGCGCCGCTGCCCCGTACAACGCCACACCCAACGGGTTGTGGTCGGTGAGGATGAGGATCGCCGTGGCAACGCTGGATGCCGTGCCCCCGCCCAACGCCGCGCCGATCTGGTAGCTGGCGGAAATCCCCGAATAACGCATCTCACGCGGGAACTGCTCGCCGAGGAACGCCGGGATCGGCCCCTGGGTCGCGCCCATCAGCAGGCCGACCAGGCTGTAGGCGCACAGCGCAATGGCAAAACTCTTCATGTCGACCAAGGCAAAGAAGGCAAACAACCCCAGCGCCATCACCAAGGCACCGAACACCATCACCGGGCGCCGCCCGAGGCGGTCGGACAGGTGCCCGAACAGCGGCGCCGACAAGACGATGGCCACCGACAGGGTCAGATCGAACATCAGTGCCTGGGTGCTGCCGAACCCGGCCTGGGTGGCATAGGTGAGAAAGAAGGTGCTGCCGATGTAGGCGATGGTGCAGTAGCCGAAGGCGATGCCGGTGCACAGCAGCAGTTGCCGTGGCCGCTGGCGCAGCGCTTCGGCCAACGGTGCCTGCGCCGGCTTGGCCGCAGGCGCGGCAAGCGGCGTGGGCGTCTTGAGCCGCGCATACAGGCCGATCAGCACCAGGCTGCCGCCGAGCCAGAACGGAATCCGCCAGGCGAAATCCACCAGGTTGTCGTTGGCCGCGGCGCTGACGATGGCGAATACCCCGGCGCCGAGAATCCCGCCGACGCCGATGCCCATGCTCGTGAAGCTGCCCCACAGCCCGCGCCGTCCGGGCGGCGCCGACTCGATGCCGAACAGCGCCGCGCCGCCCCACTCGCCGCCGGCGGCGAAACCCTGGACCAGGCGCAACAGCACCAGCAGCACCGGCGCGGTCACACCGATGCTGGCGTGGCTGGGCAGGCAGCCGATCAGGAAGGTACTCAGGCCCATCAGCAGCAAGGTGGCGACCAACACCTTCTGCCGGCCGATGCGGTCGCCGTAGTGGCCGAACACCAAGCCGCCCAGAGGCCGGGCGAAGAACCCGGCACCGAAGGCGCTGAACGCCACCAGGGTCGCCGTCAGGTGGTCGAGCCCGGGGAAGAACACCTGGGGGAAGACCAGCGCGGCGGCGGTGCCGTAGATGATGAAGTCGTAGAACTCCAGCGCGGTGCCCAGGCCGGAGACGCAAAAGGTCCGCAAGGCGGAGCGGGATGAAGCGGTGTGCGCATGCATTGTTTTTATTCTCGGAATGCAGGTGGGCTCAGAAGCGCTGGAAGCCGGCCTTGGCCAGTTGCAGCGGGGTGCCCGCCACGTAGTCCAGCGCGCAATGTTCGGTGTCGATGCCGACGCTGAGCAGGGTCTCCCAGCGCTCGGTGTCGGGCATGGCCATGTCCGGATGGAAGCAGATCGGCGCGCTGTCGCCGGCCGCGCCGCACATCGCCTCGGCACGGGCGCGCAGGTCGGTGTCGGTCATCTGGCCGATCGCCTGCTGCAGATGGCCCAGGCGGCCGAGGGTGTCGGCGCGGTCGGCAACCTGCTCGCCCTGGCTCAGCTGGGGGTCGAGGAAATGGTTGGTGTGCAGCAGCCAGCCATCCTCGCGGGGCACCACCAACGCCGTGCGCTCGGGGCTCAGTTCGATGCTCACCGCGCGCGGGCTGCGGTCCTCGCGGGAAAACACGGTGAGCACGGTAGACGCACTGACCCGCGCCGAGCGCGCCAGCTCCACGGCCTCGTCGACGCTGCGGGCGTCTTCCAGCAGGCGCCGGGCGATGGCATGCACCGGCACGCCACCGCTGGCGTTGTCGCTGGCGTGGTGGAGGATGTTGAAATGCAGGCCTAGGCCTGCGCTGTTCACCCCCAGCTTGGCCAGCATGCCGAACTCGCAGAACAGCTTGACCTGCATGCCGCGCGCTGTGTGCAGCCCGAGCATCAGGCCGTGCGGGCACAGGCTGTCATGCCAGTCCCAGGTCTGCAGGGTCTGCGGCGCTCGCGCACCGCGCGGGGCGTGCACGCTGGTCGAGCATTCGTGGTGGCGGGTACGGGCGGCCAGGACTTCGGTACGGGCGTTGAGGGCGGCCAGTTGCCACAGCGGCAGGTCGACGCCCTTGGCCATGCCGATCACCTCGGCGGCCACCTCCGGGCTCCAGGCCTCCAGCGCGGCCAGACTGTTTTCGCCGATGCGCTGGGCCTCGCCCAGGCTCACGCCGACCCTGGGGAAGAAGCCCAGGTACAGCTCGGTGGTGTGGCGGATCTGCTCTGCGAACAGCGCGCCGAGCTGCGCACCGCGTGCCAGCGGGTCGCGGATGTCGGTGACGAAGGTGTGTATCTTCACTGCGGGGAACTCCTGGTACGGCAGGCTCGATGTTCAGACAAGCCTAACCACGCCGCCGCAGCCGATCATCGCCCTGCCCCGCACAACTTTTGTGCCCAGGCGGAAAAACTCAGGGGTGCAAACCTTGCTCACGCAAGTGCTCATGCAGCAGGGCGATGAAAGCCTGCAGCTTTCGCGTATTGCGCCGGTGCGGCAGGTACAGCACGTGCACCCAGGGGCCGAAGGCGCTCAGGGCGCGCCAGTAGTCTGGCAGCACCTCGACCAGCTCGCCGCGGGCCAGGTACGGCGCCGCGCACCAGGTGGGCACGAATTGCAGGCCCTGGCCGTCGAGCAGACAGGCCAGCAGGAAATCGAAGTTGTCACTGAGCAATCGCGCGGTGGGCTGGCGTACCCGCAGGGCCTGGCCGTCGCGCTCGATCCACCAGAAGCTGCGGTTGAGCAACGGGTGGCGCAGCAGCAGCCAGTCGTGCTGGGCGTAGTTGTCCAGGGTGATGTCCGCGCCGCGCCGCTGCAGGTAGGCCGGGCTGGCACAGAGGATCACCCGGTTCTCGATCAGCGGCTGAGCGATCAGCTCGGGCTGGTCGGTGGGGCCGTCGCGCAGCGACAGGTCGTAACCGCCGTCGATCAGGTCCTCGTTGGCGTCGTTGAGGTTCACCTCCAGGCGCACCTGCGGGTGTTCGCCCATGAAGCGGCAGCACACCTGGTTGAGAAACGCCGGGCCGAACGAGGGTGGCGCGGTGATGCGTAGGGTGCCGCGCAGTTCATGCTGCAACTGCTCGACCTCCTCGGTGACCAGCTGCAGATGCATCAAGGCCTGGCGCGCGCCGTCCAGGTACAGGCTGCCGGCCTCGGTCAGGGCCATGCGCCGGGTGGTGCGTTCGAACAGGCGCACACCCAACTCCGCCTCCAGGTGGGCAACGGCCTTGGTGATCGCCGACGGCGTCTTGCCCAACTGCTCGGCGGCGCGGCTGAAACTGCCGTGCTCGGCGGCGGCGACGAAGATGGTCAAGGCCGTCATTTTGTCCATGGTTGGTTCCTGTGAGGCACAAGTCTGGGGGCGCGTCAGTATCCATTGAGATCCGTGGCATCGGCAAATATCGAGGCAGCTGCGTAGCGGCACTACTCACACTTTTTCCCCAACGCAAAAAAAGTTGTGCCCAAGACTGCGTTTAACCGATCCCCCAGCTTGGCTAGCCTGCGGCCTGATCAAAACAACAACGAGGCACCCGATGAAGCCGCTGCTCACACTCGCCCTCGGCGCAGGCCTGGCCTGCACCGCCCTGCCCGGCCTCGCCGCCGTGGACCTGATCCTGCACAACGCCAAGGTCTACACCGCCGCGCCCGGTCAGCCGTTGCAGCAGGCCGTGGCGGTGGACGGCGAGAAGATCGTCGCGGTGGGCTCGGACCAGGCCGTGCTGCGCCTGAAAACCGCCGGCACGCAGGTCATCGACCTGGGCGGCAAGGTGCTGATGCCGGGCATGCTCGACTCCCATTCCCACGCCATCAAGGGCGGCCTGCAACTGGAGCTGGCCAACCTGGCCGGCGAGCAACTGCCCCTCGATGAGCTGGAGCGGCGCCTGCGCCAGTGGCGCGACGACGGCAAGGCCCGGCGTGGCGAGTTCCTCAGCGTCGGCGGCCTGCCACCGACCTACTGGGACGATCTACCGGCCCTGGAACAGCGCTTCAATCATGGCGAGTGGGCCACGCAACCGATCCTGTTAGCCGCCAACGACATGCACACCGGCTGGGCCAACCAAGCCATGCTCCAGCGCGCCGGGGTAAATGCCGCCAGCATCGCCGCCCTGCCCGAGGACGCCCGCAATACCATCGGCCGTCACCCGGACGGCACGCCCAATGGTTTCCTGGTCGACGCCAGCCTCTACCCGGTCACTGATCTGCTGCCACCGCTGAGCCAGGACACTTTGCTGACCGCCGGGCGCATGGCCCTGGACTACTACAAGCAGCTGGGTATAACCGGCTGGATGGACCCACTGGCCAACGAGCTGCCGGGCGCCGACGTGAACAACGATTCCCTGGGCGTGCTGCCGGTGTACAAGGCCCTGGCCGAAAACGGCGAGCTCACCGCCCACGTCGCCGCGCTGCTGATGGCCGACAGCAAGGCCGGCCCCGCCGACCTGGACGAACTGGACAAGGTGCGCCAGCAGTTCATCGACGTACCCAACCTCACCCTGCCGGGCATCAAGGTGTTCGCCGACGGCGTGGCCGAGATGCCGGCGCAGAGCGCGGCGATGCTCGAGCCCTACCGCAACTCCGGGCAACGCGGCGAGCTGCTGCTGGACCCGGCGCATTTCGGCGAGCTGGTCAGCGCCGCCGATGCCCGTGGCTGGCTGGTGCACGTGCACGCCATCGGTGACCGCGCGGTGCGCGTGGCGCTCGATGGCATCGAACAGGCGCGGCGCGCGCGTCACAGCGGCATTGCCCATTCGATCACCCACCTGCAGATGGTCAGCCCCAAGGAGTACGCGCGTTTCCGCCAGCTCGACGTGATCGCCTCGATGCAGCTGTACTGGGCCAGTGCCGACGAGGCCAACCTCGACCTGGTCAAGCCCTACGTCAGCGCAATGGCCTTCATGCACACCTTCCCGGCCCATTCGCTGCTGAACAACGGCGCAACCATCGCCGGCGCCAGCGACTGGCCGATCAGCACCCCGGAGCCATGGAAGGCCATCTACCAGGCCATCACCCGCAAGGGTCCCAAGGGCGTGCTCAACCCCGGCGAAGCCATCGACCTGCAGACCATGCTGCAGGCCTATACCCTCAACGCCGCCCGGGCCATGCGCCTGGAGCGGCAGGTCGGCTCGCTGGAAGTGGGCAAGCAGGCGGACATGATCGTGCTCGACCGCGATGTGCTGAGCCTAGCCCCGGAGGCGCTGCGCGATACCCAGGTGCTGCAGACCTGGTTCGCCGGCAAGCGTATCTACGCACGCTGAGGCGGCGGCATCATTGGCGCAGGCGCTCCAGCGCCTCCAGCACGTGTCCGATGGCGCGCTCCGGCTCGCCCTCGCGACAGGCGATACCGAGCTGGCGCCACAGCCCCGGGCGCAAAGGCCGCCGGAGCACACGCGGATCGTGCTGCGGGCCTTCACCCTCCTGGGGCAACAGGGTCGCGCCGTACCCCGCGCCCACCAGGCTCTTGATCGCGTCGTTGAAGTTCAGTTCGATGCGTGGCTCGGGGTAGAGCCCGGCGGCGGCGAACCATTCCGAAGTCACCCGCGACAACTGCGTGGTGCTGTCGTTGAGGATCAACGCTCGCCCGGCCAGCCAGGCCGGCGTGACCCGCGCCGGCGGGCGCCAGTCGGCGGGCACGTAGGCCAGGATCGGGTCGCGGCGCCAGGGCGTCAGTTTCAGCCCCTTGCCTGCCACCTGTGGCAACGCCACCAGGCCGATGTCCAGGGTGCCTTCGCGCAGACGGGCCAGTGAGGCCTGCGAGGTCAGCACCTGCACCTGGACATCGATACCTGGGTGGTCCACGCGCAGGGCGTCGAGCGCCTGGGGCAACAGATGGGCGATAGCGCCCGTGGAAGCGCCCAAGCGCACGCGGCCGGTCAGGCCCTCGACCTGCCGGCGCACCTCGTCCAGCGCCTGGTCGGCATCGGCCAGCAAGCGCCGTGCACGTAGCAGCAGGGTCTCGCCGATAGGGGTCGGGCGCACCTGGCCCCGGGTGCGGGTGAGCAAGGGCGCGCCGATGCGCGCCTCAAGCTCGGCCACGTGCAGGCTGATGGTCGGCGGCGCAAGGTTGAGCTGGCGGGCGGCGTCGGCGAAGGAGCCGTGTTCGGCAATCACCACCAGGGTGCGCAGGCGGTCGAGGCTGATTTCTCGCATGGGGACTCTGACAGGTGGATGAGCATTTACAGACGACATCGCCCTTCTGTGGGAGCTGGCTTGCCAGCGAAAGCGTCAGTCTGGACTGACATCACTGTTGCGACTGACCTCATCGCTGGCAAGCCAGCTCCCACAGGAGAAGTGTCGCCTGCTGGGTAACTGATTCAGAATTAATGAACGTACCGATCATGATATTCAAATTTTCTTTCGTCCAGCCGCAGGCGAGCATAGGCCCACTCCCCTTTCATTCGGATACTCCTCATGCACCAGCCACTCGTTTTCATCGACGGCGACCAAGGCACCACTGGCCTGCAGATCCACGCGCGCCTGCAAGGCCGCCAGGACCTGCGCCTGCTCACCCTGCCCGAGGCCGAACGCAAGGACCCAGCGCGGCGCAGCGAGGCGATCAACAGCGCCAACATCGCCCTGCTGTGCCTGCCCGATGACGCTGCCCGTGACGCCGTGGCAACCATCCGCAACCCGGCGGTGCGGGTGATCGATGCCAGCTCCGCCCACCGTACCGCGCCAGGCTGGGTATACGGCCTGCCGGAGCTCGACCAGCACCAGGCCGAGCGCATCGCCGCCAGCAGCCGCATCAGCAACCCGGGCTGCTACCCCACCGGCGCCATCGCCCTGCTGCATCCGCTGGTCAAGGCCGGGCTGCTGCCAGCGGACTATCCGCTGAGCATCCATGCCATTTCCGGCTACAGCGGCGGTGGCCGGGCGGCGGTCGAGCGCCATGAGCAGCCCGCCGAAGGCTATCTGCCGACCTTGCAGCTGTATGGCCTGGAGCTGGCGCACAAGCATGTGCCGGAAATCCAGCAGCACGCCGGGCTCAGCGCCCGCCCGCTGTTCGTGCCCGGCTACGGCGCCTATCGCCAGGGCATCGTCCTAAGCATCCCCCTGCAACTGCGGCTGTTGCCCGGCGTCACCGCGCAACAACTGCAGGCCTGCCTGGAGCAGCACTACCAGGGCGCCCGCCATGTGCAGGTGCTGCCCTTGCATCAGCAAGGCCCGGCCCCGGCGCTTGACCCGCAGGCGCTGAACGACAGCAATGACCTGCGCCTGGCGCTGTACGCCAACCCCGAGCACGGCCAGGTATTGCTGACCGCGGTGTTCGACAACCTCGGCAAGGGGGCCTCGGGCGCTGCAGTGCAGAACCTCGACCTGCTGCTGGCTGGGCTGCGCTAGCCACACCGGGTAAACTGGGCGCCCGCCTCGTTCGAAGCGGGCGTTTCAGCCCACCCGGAGCCTTACCTGCGATGTTCATCCTCCGCCGCCTCGACGGCGTGCCGCCCGAATCCTTCCAGAACCAGATCCGCCAGCTGGTGATCGACCATGTCGGCCAGCTCAGCAGCGTCGCCATCAGCCCGACCAACCAGCTGTACCCGTTGTACCAGTACGGCGTGGGTATGGAGGTGCACCAGTACCTGATGGCCCTGGACGGCACCCGCGGCCTGGCCGTGCAGCTGACCCTGGCGCTGGATGCCGACACCCCGGACCAGTTGCTCGGCTTTGCCCTGGCGCTGCCGGCCCAGGACGATGCGCAGGCCTGCAGCCTGGCGTTCCTTGCCGTGCATCAGGACCATCGCCGCCAGGGCATCGCCCGCGCGTTGCTGGATGACTTGCGCAGCCGCTACGCCTGCGTCGAGCTGAGCGCCTTCGCCGAGCAGGTGCCGTGGTTCGAGGCCATGGGTTTGCAGGTGATTGCCAGCGCCGGGCCACAGGTGCTGATGAGCAGTACCGGGCGTGCCAGCGGGGCGCTGATCGGGCGGCTGGATATTGCGCCGATCTACCAGACGGTCGAGGTGATGCAGATCCATACCTACCTGCTCAATCAGAACGGGGAAGACGTGATGATGGAGGCGGAGCAATCGCGCGATGAGCGCCTGGATGAATTGGCGGAGCAGGCCAAGGCGTGTGTGAGGCAGCGGCTGACGCGGCATTGATGTAGACCGCTGGGGCTGCCTTGCAGCCCTATCGCGACACAAGGCCGCTCCTACAGGGGATCGCGTTTCCCTGTAGGAGCGGCCTTGTGTCGCGAACGGGGCGCAAAGCGCCCCTGGCAATCTTCAGGCATGCACCCAGCGCCGGTGCAACCCGCGGGCCAGCGCATCGAGCATGAACCCCAGCACCCCGATCAACAGCACCATCGCCATCAGCTCGGAATACGCCAGCCGGTCACGGGTATCGAGGATGAAATACCCCAACCCCGCACTGACCCCCAGCATCTCGCACGGCACCAGCACGATCCACAGGATGCCGATGGCCAGGCGCACGCCGGTCAGTACATGGCCAATCACCCCCGGCACGATCACCTTGCACAGTGTCTCCCAGCGCGTGGCGCTGAGGCTGCGCGAGAGCTGCAACCAGCGCGGATCGAGCTGGCGCACCCCGGCGGCGGTGTTGAGCAGGATCGGCCACAGCGCGGCGAAGGCCAGCAGGAAGTAGATCGGCTGGTCGCCCACGCCCATCAGCATCACCACCACCGGCATCCACGACAGCGGCGAGATCATCCGCAAAAACTGGAACGCCGGCGTGGTTGCCGCCTCAAGGTGCCGGTAGCTGCCCACCAGCAAGCCCAAGGGCACGCCGATCAACAGCGCCAGCAACAGGCCGATCAGGATGCGCTTGAGGCTCACCCAGATATGCCCGTACACCTCGCCCTGCCCCAGCAACTCCACCAGGCTCGCCATCGTGGCCTGGGGCGAGAAGCGCGCCGACAGGCCGTCGGCCGCACCGAACAGTTGCACCCCCGCCCACCACAGCAACAGCAGCAGCGCCAGGCCGGCAAGGCCCAGGGCGCCATGTACGACATGCCTTTGCATCAGACCGCGAACTCCTCGCTGCGCTGGAAGTTCTCGGCAATGCCGAAGGTTGCCGGGCCGCCCACCGCAGCGATGGCGTTGCGCACGAAGCGGTCATCGACCAGGTCGCGGGCGACGTGCGCGGGGTCGAGGCCGGCGAGGAAGCCGTTCTCGCCTTCGATCAGGGTGCCTTTGAGGCGCTTGACCAGTTCCTCGGTGTAGCTGGGGTACGGGTACGGCTGGAAGTCGATGCGCTTTTCATCCCAAAGCTGGTGCTGGATCGCGCCACTGGCGATGTAGCCGGCACGGTCCTCGGCGGCAGGCGCCAGCACCTTGGTCAGCACCGCGGGCTCGTGCGGGGTGTACTTGTTGGGGCCGGCCTTGGACAGCAGCGCGGCCGCTTCGGCGCGGTGCTCGCGGGTCCATTGCTGGGCCTTGACGATGGCGTTGACCACCTTCTGCGACCATTCCGGGCGGTTGTTGAGGTCGTGTTCATGCATGAACACCACGCAGCAGGCGTGGTTGCGCCACACGTCACCGGTGAAGCGCTGCACGCGGCCGACCTTGAGGTTCTCGGCCAGGGCGTTGAACGGCTCGGCGACGATGTAGCCGGCGATGCGCTTGCTGGCCAGGGCTGGCGGCATGTCCGACGGCGGCAGCACCAGCAGGTTGACTTCGTTTGCAGCCAGCTGTGCGTTGGCCGGTTTCGACACCGGCGTGAGGCCGTTGTCGTTGAGCATCTGCTGCAGCACCACGTTGTGGATGGAGTACCAGAACGGGATGGCCACGGTCTTGCCGCCGAGCTGCTTCATCTCGGTGATGTCCGGGGCCACGGTCAGGCCTGAGCCACCGACATGGTTCCAGGCCACCACCTTGGCCGGCACCTTGCTGCCATAGCGGGCCCACACGGTCATTGGCGACAGCAGGTGGATCACGTTGACCTGGCCGGAGATGAACGCCTCGATCACCTGCGCCCAGCTGCGCAGCAGCACCGGGCGCTCGGCCTTGATGCCTTCGGCCTCGAACAGGCCGTTGTTGTGCGCCACCAGTAAAGGCGTGGCGTCGGTGATCGGCAGGTAGCCGATGCGCACCGGCGCGTCGGGCTCGGCGGCGGCGCGCGCCTGCAGGCTGGCCAAAAGCGGCACGGCGCCAGCGGCGGTGAGCATGGCGCTGAGTTTGAGAAAATCGCGACGGGACGTGGTGGAGCAGCAGTCATCCATGCACATGGACAGCCTCCGAGGGCAAGGGGGATGGGGTGGGTTCGGCTGTGCGGCTTGCCCGCCGTAGGGTTTTGAGGATTTCGATGCGCAGCGCGCCCAGCTCTTCGACCCGCTGCGCCCGGGGTTGCGGCAGGTCGATGTGCCATTGGCCGAGGGTGCGCGCCGGGTGGTTGCCCAGTAGCAGCACGCGATCGGACAGCAGCAGAGCTTCGTCGATGTCGTGGGTGATCAGTACCGCAGCGGTGTTGTGGGTGGCGATCAGCTGCAGCAGCAGTTGCTGCATGTCGGCGCGGGTCACTTCGTCCAGCGCGCCGAACGGCTCGTCCAGCAGCAGCACTTCGGGTTGCCGCGCCAGGCAGCGGGCCAGCGCGGTGCGCTGGGCCATGCCGCCGGACAACTGCGCCGGGTACTGGCTGCGGGCATGGCTCAAGCCCACCGCGGCGATGGCGTGGTCGATGCGTGCGCGGCGCTCGCTGGCGGCCAGCTTGGGCTGGCGGGCGAAGTCGAGGCCGAAGGCGACGTTCTTCTCCAGGCTCAGCCAGGGCAGCAGGCTGGGGTCCTGGAACGCCACCGCCAGGCGCGGGTGCGGGCCCTGCAGCGCCTCGCCATGCAAGCTCACGCTGCCGCCACGGGGCTGCTGCAGGCCGGCCAGCACCCGCAGCAGGCTCGATTTACCGACCCCGCTGGGGCCGAGGATGGTCACCACTTCGCCCGGCGCCAGCGCCAGGTCGAACTGCTCCAGCACCGGCTGCCAGCCGCCCTCGCGGGGGTAGCCCAGGCTGATGTCACGGGCGTCGAGTAGCACGTCGGTCATGCCGCACTCGCCTGGCGTTGCAGTTCGGCGCGCAGCTGCACCAGGCTCGGTGTGACGATCGGCACGAACGCCGACTCGCGCCAGCGGCGCGCGAAGCTTTCGCCATAGGCGGTGAGGTAAGCCTTGCCACCACTGGCCTGCAGCTCCAGTTGCACGGCATCGGCAGCGCTTTCGGCGAGGGTGATGCGCAGTTTGAACAACGCGGCCGGTTGCTTGAGGAAGCGGCCGTCGAGCAGGCCCTGCTTGAGTTCGCCCACGGTGTTCTCCAGGCGTTCCTTGAGCACCTGGCGCGCCTCTTCGAGGAACGAAGCACGGCCTTGCAGGTGTTCCTGCACTTCGTCCAGGGCACGCCGCGCCAGGCCGATGGCCATGCCGCACTGCAGGGCGAGGAAGGCCGGGCGCACCTTGGGCAGGAACTCGCGGGCGTTGTCGTGCAGCAGCCAGTCGCGGGCCAGCGGTACCTGGTGGAAGGCCAGCGCAGCGGTGTTGCTCGACTGCAAGCCCATCAGCTGCAGGTCGTCGGAGCGCTCCAGCCCTGGTGCATCGGAGGGGATGGCCAGCACGAACGGCGCGCCGCCGGCATCGTCTTCGATGGCCGCAGCCACCACGAAACCACTCTTGCGCAGGTTGGTCACCCAGTGCAGCCGGCCTTCCAGGTTCCAGCCATCGGCTGCGGGGCGCCCGCGCACCTGCAGTGCCTCAATGCCGGAGAGGAACTTCATGGCATTGGAAAGCCCCGTGGCGCCGGCCAGCTCACCTTTGAGCAGCGCTGGCAGCAGGCGTTCGCGCAACCCCTGGTTAGGGCTTTGCAGCAGGTATTCAATGAAGGCGCGCTGACCCCAGCAGACGAAAGCCGCCGCCAGTGAGCGGCTGGCGATGGCGGCAATGGCTTCGACCGCCTCGGTGACATCACCGCCCGCGCCGCCGAGGGCCGGGTCGACGCCTATGCGCAGCAGTTGCGATTCGGCGATGTGCGCCAGTACCAGGTGCGGGTCGCACTGGCCCTGGTCGATGGTCTCGGCGTTGGCATCCAGCCATTGGCGAAAAGCGCTATCAAGCATGTCCCTACTCCTTTGGTGCGCCGGACACGCCGGCATCGGGCGGTTTAGGCCGAAGGCTGCCAGCGGTATTTGCTCAGCTCGTCATTGAGCGGCGTCTGGGCGAACACATTAGCAAAGTTGCACAGGGTTGCGAGGCTCACGCCCAGAATCACTTCCAGGGCGTTGCCCTCGGTGAAACCGGCCTCGCGGAAGGCCTGATAGGTGGCGTCGCTGACATTGCCGCGGGTGGCGATGACTTCACGGGCGAACTCGGCCAGAGTCTCGTAACGGGCGTCGGGCAGCTCGCCACGGGCGCGCAGGGCATCGACCACCGCCTGCGGTAGCTTGGCCTTGTTCAGCGCCACGGCGGTGTGGCCGGCAACGCAGAAGTCGCAACCGTGCTGGGTAGCGGCAATCAACTGCACCACTTCGCGCTCGGCCAGGGTCAGCTCGGCCTTGCCGTTGAGCGCCGAGACGGTGACGTAGGTTTCCAGCGCGGCTGGGGCATTGGCCAGCACACCCAGCAGGTTGGGGATGAAACCGGAGTTCTTCTGTGCGTTTTCGAGGAACGGACGTGCGGCTTCCGGGGCGGTCTGCAGGCTGTGTAGAGTGATGCGCGCGGACATGGAGTGGTCTCCTTTGATGTAGGTCGCTACAGTCTGTTGGTTATAAGAAGTAGCATCCATATTCATCAGTCGCCTTTCCTTGCTCCTGAGTCCTTGCATTAGATGATTTCATCCAGCCACCTTGTCGATTGGTTATTAGAAGGCCTCGAGCTTGACGCAAGCCTGTTCCATGTCGGGCGCTATTGCGGTGGCTGGCACGCCAGCACCCAGGGCATGGGCCGGGCCAGCTTTCACCTGGTGGTGCAGGGGCATTGCTGGCTGCACGTCGATGGCCATGCCGAGCCTGTGCGGCTTGAGAGTGGTGATGCGGTGTTTCTGCTGCGTGACCTTGGGTATCGCTTATCGGGTGACGAGGACGTCGCTGACGCCTGCGCCCAGCCGCGCCGGGCCATGCAGGCGCTGGACCTTCAGGCCGACGATGGCGTGGGGCTGGTCTGTGGCTTCTTTCATTTCCAGACGGGCTTGTCGTCGCTGATCGTCGAGGGGCTGGCGGACTGGATCCTGCTGCGCGCCAATGATCCGGCCGGCAGTGCGGCACGTGCGTTGTTTGGCTTGATTCTCGAGGAATGTCGGCGGGCGCCGCAGCCGTCGCAGACGGTGCTCGAGCGGCTCACGCACTTGCTGTTCCTGTATGTGCTGCGCCAGCAGGTGCACACGGCTCAGCCACTGGGTGGATTGGTCGCCCTCGCCCGCCAGCCGGCTTTTGCCGGGCTGCTGGAGCGGCTGATAGAGGAGCCGGGGCAGGCTTGGACGCTAGAGAGCATGGCGGGGTGTGCGGGGCTGTCGCGCTCGGCGTTCTTCAAGCGTTTCAATGAACTGGCTGGGCAGTCGCCTGGGCAGGTGCTGCTGGCGCTGCGCATGCGTCAGGCTTGTCAGTTGCTCAAGGCGGGGAATACGGTCGAGCAGGTTGGCGGGCGGGTGGGGTATCAGTCGGTGGCGGCGTTTACTCGGGCGTTTGCCAAGGCGGTGGGGGTGCAGCCGGGGGCTTATCGCAAGCAGCATGAGGGGCGGGAGGGGTAGGTTTTTTGGTTTTTTGGTGTTTGGCTTCGGCTTCGGCTTCGGCTTTCAAAGTGTTGGCTTTGATAGATGTATGCGCATTCAGCGGCGATAGCGACTTTTAGTCACCTTTCCGCCCTTACGGCGGCCTACTTTTTTCTTGGAAAAAGTAGGCAAAACCGCCTGCTCCCATCATACGGCCCCTGCGCTGCGCTCCGGGGTCCCCTCGCTCCGGTGCCTTCCGGGCCCGCGCGGCCTACGACTTGCTGCGCAAGTCTACATCTCGCGCCTTCGGCTTACGCCGAAGGGTGCTGCGCACCAGGGCCCTCCAGTCACCTCCACTCGGCCTCCTGAAGTCGCAATTTGTGTTGCCTGAACTATCGCGCGCTTAGAAGCAAAAGCAAAAACAGATCAAGAGCAGATCAAGAGCAGATCAAGAGCAGATCAGGGGCAGATCAAGAGCAGTAATGCGGTTATCTAGGTTTGGCTGTTGTGTATGTATTTTTTTTCGGGCCCTATCGCCGGCAAGCCGGCTCCCACAGGTACAGCGCAAGTCTGAAAATTCGCACTAACCTGTGGGAGCTGGCTTGCCAGCGATTGCAATCCTGAGTTCCCAACTAACCCAACTAGCGACAGCTAACGCCAGCCCAGGCGCCGCCCCTAACTTCGCGACTTCAGGAGGCTGAGCGTAGGCGTCTGGAGGGCCCTGGTGCGCAGCACCCTTCGGCGCAGCCGAAGGCGCGAGATGTAGACTTGCGCAGCAAGTCGGAGGCCGCGCGGGCCCGGAAGACGCCGGAGCGAAGGGACCCGCAGCGCAGCGGAGGGCCGTATGAATGGAGCGAGCGGTTTTTGGTTACTTTTTTCCAAGAAAAAAAGTAACCCGCCGTAAGGGCGGAAAGGTGACTATGCGTCGACATCGCAAATGAATGCGTATAAACCTATCAAAACAAAAACGCGCTCACTGAATAAAATCAAGAAAAGAAACAGCAGCCCTAGAACAACTTAAACAGCCACCACCGGTATATCCCCGCTACCACTCCCCTTCCCGTCCCGCCGCTCCCCCATCCACTCATTGACCTGCTGCCCAAACGCCGCCGGCGCCTTGCGCCCGAACCGCCGCGCCAAGTCCAGGATCGTCTGCTGCGCCAAAGCCTCCTCCATGCGCTTTTGCGCCCCCAGCATCACCGCATTGATCGCACACGTCCCCTCGACCGCCCAAGCCGGTGCCGAGCCCTCGAACACCGCACAACGCTCACGAATCTCGCGACAGTCGAAAATCTTCTTGTGCCCATCGATGGCCGTGACGATATCCAGCACCGTTATTTCATCCGACGGCCGCGCCAGACGGAAACCACCCCGCACCCCCTCGGTGGCCGCAACCAGCCCGGCCCGAGCGAGCTTGGTGAACACCTTCGCCAGGTACTCCTGCGGTACACCCTGCAACTCGGCCAGGTCGCGCACGCTGGACTCGCGGCTGTCGCCACGCTCGTCCACCAGGAACAACAGGCAATGGATACCGTACTCGACGCCGGCACTGTAGAGCGACATGTCAATCTCCGACTGAATTTGTCGCAAATACTACGCCCATCAACGGCAACTGGCAAAGCCTCAGCTTGCCGCCCGTCGCCAGCCCATCAGCACAAAAAGCCCCTGCAAACCAGCAAAACCGCAGGTTTAGACCGAACTTGCGAAGGCCCGGACGGGGGCTGGCTGAAAAAAATACTTGTCGAGACAAACTCCGATCAATACAGTCGCAGTTATTCGGCAGGCAGCCAACGCACCACCGAAGCCCTTTCCCCATCTAGCGGAGCACTCACATGACCCCACATATCCTGATCATCGGTGCCGGCTTTGCCGGTGTATGGAGCGCCCTCAGCGCCGCTCGCCTGCTCGACCAGGCCCAGGCCGGCGACGTGCGCATCAGCGTGCTGGCTCCGCAGCCAGAGCTGCGCATCCGCCCACGCTTCTACGAAGCCGACGCCCACACCTTGCAGGCCCCGCTGAGCGACTTGTTCGATGTGGTTGGCGTGCAGTTCATCCACGGCAACGCCGAAAGCATCGACAGCACCGCGCGCCAGGTCGGCTACATCGACGCCAACGGCCAGCGCCAGCAGCTGGGCTACGACCGCCTGATCCTCGCCGCCGGCAGCCAGGTCGCTCGCCCCGCCGTGCCAGGCCTGGCCGAGCACAGCTTCGATGTCGACCAGATGGAATCGGCTGTACGCCTGGAGCGGCACCTGGTTGGCCTGGCCAAGCTGCCCGCCTCGCCGGCACGCAACACCGTGGTGGTGTGCGGCGGTGGCTTCACCGGCATCGAGACCGCCACCGAAATGACGCCCCGTCTGCGTGCCATCCTCGGTGAAGGCAATGTCCGCGTGGTGCTGGTGGACCGGGCCGACAGCATCGGTGCCGCCCTTGGCGCCGGTATCACCCCGGCCATCGTCGCCGCCTCGGAACACGCCGGTGTCGAGTGGCTGACCGGTGCTTCGGTAGTGGCCGTGGAGGCAGGCGGCGTGACCCTCGACAATGGCGAACACATCGCCAGCAACACCGTGATCTGGACTGCTGGTGTCAAGGCCAGCCCGCTGACCGCGCAGGTCGCAGGCGAGCGTGACGCCCTGGGCCGGCTGCGGGTCGACCCGCACCTTAAAGTTGTCGGCCAGGAGCATATCTACGCCACCGGCGACGTCGCCTGGGCCGCGGTGGACGACATCGGCAACCACGCGCTTATGACCTGCCAGCACGCCATCCCCATGGGCCGCCATTCGGGCAACAACGCCATGGCCGACCTGCTGGGCCTGGCGCCCGTGGTGTACCGCCAGCCGAAGTACGTCACCTGCCTGGACCTGGGCGAATGGGGCGCGGCCTACAGCGAGGGCTGGGAACGCGAACTGGTCCTGCAAGGCCAGGAAGGCAAGAACCTCAAGCGCCAGATCAACACCCTGTGGATCTACCCACCAGCAGCCGACCGTGAACAGGCGCTGGCAGCCGCAGACCCGGCGATTGCCATCGTATAAGCGAACTAAAACTGACTGATCCGTCAGATTATGACGGATCAGCCTGTACGTGCTGTTACATTGAATGACTGGTCAATAATAATGGCCATATGGCATCATTGGCGCCAAAAAAACATCACGAAGGTGAGGAACACACCTAACCCGCAGCGCATCGAGAGCCTGGCACCCGCCATCACGGCCCTCAAACCATGCTCTTGACGCCTGCACGCCAACGTCAAGGAGCATGCCATGCAGTTACGGAATATGAAGATCGGCAAACGCGCCGCCAGCGTGTTCGCACTTTTAGGTGCACTGGTCCTGGCAATGGGCCTGCTTTCTCTCTACGAAACCCGGCAAATGGACAGCGCCACCGACGAAATTCGCATCACCTGGATCCCCGCCGTCGTTGCCCTCAACGACATCGGCAGCAACCTCGGCCGCGTCCGCGCGCTCACCCTGCGCACCGCCCTGGACGACGACAGCAACGAGCGAGCCCGAAACACTGCCCTGCTCCAGACCGTCAACGATCAGTTGCAAGCCGCCCTCAAAGACTACGAAGACACCATCATCGCCGCCGATGACCGTGCCCTGTTCAATGCCTTCAACGCTGCCCACCAGCAGTACTACAGCCTGCAGCAGGAAGTACTGAAGGACATCAACGCCGGCCGCGCGGCCGATGCCAAACGCAAGATCAGCGGCCCGCTCACCCAACATGCCGACAGCATGATGAAGGCCATGGCGGCCCTGATCGCCTACAACGGCAAGGGCGCCGAAGATGCTTCGCAGCGCAGCAGCGACGTCGCCGACGAAGCCTTCAGCGTGATCGTCAGCTCACTGCTGGTCATCATCATCGCCCTCATCGCCATCGCCATCCTGCTTACCCGCAGCATCGTCGTCCCGCTGGCCGACGCCGTGGCCGTGGCCGAGCGTGTGGCCACCGGCGACCTCACCCGCGACATTCAGGTCAGCGGTCGTGACGAACCGGCACTGCTGCTGCGTGCCCTGAGCCAGATGCAACAGAGCCTGCGCGACACCCTGCGCAAGATCGCCGCCTCCTCCGACCAACTGGCCTCGGCCTCCGAAGAACTGCACACGGTCACCGAAGACACCAGCCGCGGCCTGCATCAGCAGAGCGCCGAAATCGACCAGGCCGCCACGGCAGTCAACCAGATGACCGCGGCGGTCGAGGAAGTGGCCAACAACGCGGTGAGTACCGCCGATGCGTCGAAGGGCGCCGACCAGACCACCCGCGACGGCCGCGACCAGGTCAACCAGGCCTTGAGCTCGATCCAGCATCTGGTCGACGACGTCACCGGCACCTCCCAGGAAATCGAACAGCTGGCCAACAGCGCCAACGAAATCAGCCGGGTCCTGGACGTGATCGGTTCGATTGCCGGGCAGACCAACCTCCTGGCGCTCAACGCGGCCATCGAGGCAGCCCGCGCCGGCGAGGCCGGGCGCGGCTTTGCAGTGGTCGCTGACGAAGTACGGGCACTGGCCCACCGCACCCAGCAGTCCACCGCCGAGATCGAGCAGATGATTGGCGGCATTCAGGACGGCACCGGGCGCGCGGTCAGCGCCATGCACAGCAGCCAGGGCCGCGCCAACGGTACGCTGGAAGTGGCGCAGTCGGCCGGCCAGGCGCTGGAGCTGATCGCCGAGGCCATCGCCTCGATCAACCAGCGCAACCTGGTGATCGCCAGTGCCTCGGAGCAACAGGCGCAGGTGGCACGGGAAGTGGATCGTAACCTGGTGAACATTCGCGACCTGGCCATGCAGACTTCCGCCGGCGCCAACCAGACCAGCGCGGCGGCGCAAGACCTGTCGCGCCTGGCGGTGGAATTGAACGCCATGGTGGCGCAATTCAAGGTTTGATCCGAAAGCTGCACATAGCGTGAAAACATCGCGGGGCAAGCCCGCTCCCACGCTACCTGCTCAGGGGCAGCGTGGGAGCGGGCTTGCCCCGCGATGCATCTGCGCGATGAATCAGTCGTTCGCGCCAATCACCCTGCCCGCCTTCACCGGCGTGTTGCGCGTCGCCAGGCAGTAATACAGCGGCACGGTCACGATCAAGCCGAACAGCCACGACAGGTCAGCCCCTTCGACGATGTTCGAGTACGGCCCCACATACAGCGCGGTGTTGGCGAACGGCAGCTGTACCAGGATGCCGCAGGCGTAGGCAATGATCGCGTGGTGGTTGAAGCGGCCGTAAATGCCACCGTCGGCGCTGAAGATCGAGGCGATGTCGTACTCGCCCTTCTTGATCAGGTAGAAGTCCACCAGGTTGATCGACGCCCACGGCACCAGCACCAGCAGCAGGGCCAGGATCAGGCCGATGAACTCACCGATGAAGTCGGCCGAAGCGTTCAGCGCGACCATGCCGCAAGCCACCAGGATCACCGTTGCCAGCACCACGCGCACCTTGATGCTCGGCGTCCACTGGGCGGCGAACGTCTGGATCGCGGTGACGATCGACAGCACCGCGCCGTACAGGTTGAGGGCGTTGTGGCTGATGATGTTGAGCAGGAACAGCACCATCAGGATCGGCCCCAGCCAGCCGGTGGCCTGCTTGACCGCAGCCATGGCGTCCGTGCCTTGCGGTACGCACAGCACCGCCACCGCGCCGAAGCTGAAGCACAGGATGGTGCCCAGGGTGGCGCCGAAGTAGGTGGCCCAGAACGGCTTGGCAATGCCGATCTCACGCGGCAGGTAACGCGAGTAGTCGGAGGTATATGGCGAGAAGCTGATCTGCCAGATGGTACCCAGCGACACCGTGGCGATGAAGCCCGACAGGTTGAACGCGCCCCGGCTGAAGAAGTCAGCCGGCAGGTCCTGGGCGAACATCATGATGAAACCGGCCAGCAGCGCCGAACCCATCACCCAGGTACCGATGCGGTTGAGGATGTGGATGAAGCGGTAGCCGATCACGCCGATGGCGGTGGCGCTCAGGGCGCCGATGACGATGGCGCTGGGCATCGGCACGCTGGGGGCGATGCCGTGGATCGACTTGCCCGCCAGGACGATGTTGGAAATGAAGAACCCGACGTAGATCAGCGCGGTGAAGAACACGATCAGCAGCGCGCCGTAGCGGCCGAACTGGCCACGGCTCTGCACCATCTGCGGAATGCCCAGCTGCGGTCCCTGCGCAGAGGCCAGGGCGAGTACCACACCGCCCAGCAGATGGCCCAGCGCGATGGCGATCAGGCCCCACAACAGGTTCAGGTGGAACACCTGCACCACCATGGCCCCGGTGACGATGGGCAGTGGCGCGATGTTGGTGCTGAACCACAGGGTGAACAGGTCGCGCGCCTTCCCATGGCGCTCGGCAGGTGGAACGTAATCGACCGTGTGATTTTCGACAAACTGGTGTTGCGACGACGGTTGGGACATAGGTTTTCAGCT
Organism: Pseudomonas sichuanensis; assembly: GCF_024749065.1. Lineage (NCBI taxonomy): Bacteria > Pseudomonadati > Pseudomonadota > Gammaproteobacteria > Pseudomonadales > Pseudomonadaceae > Pseudomonas > Pseudomonas sichuanensis. Next base: position 3,635,233 of record NZ_CP087185.1, read on the forward strand.
CGAAAGGTCGTTTTTTATCTTTGTATGGAAACCGCTCAAGGCGGCCTCTCAGCTGCGGACCATATTATGGTATTCCAAACTTTTGACAACACTGCGCCGCGCTTTTTCAGCGCATCTGATCTGCCTGGCGCCCCGCCTTGGCGCAGCCTTTTCACTGCCAAACCCAATGAATACGGGGCCTTAACCGTTCATCGCGTTATCCGCGCACCAGAAAATTCCGCTTGCAAAATAGGTATTACGGTATACCATCAGACACATCAACGATAAAAACCGCGGACCACCGCAGCCCTTCCGAGGTACACAAGATGATCGACGCAACTGTCTACAAGAACGTCCTGGGCTCCTTCCCGTCCGGCGTTACCGTCATCACCACCCTGGACGACGACGGCTCGATCGTCGGCCTCACCGCCAGCGCCTTCTCCTCGCTGTCGATGGACCCGCCACTGGTGCTGTTCTGCCCCAACTACAGCTCCGACTCCTACCCTGTATTGATGAAGAACAAGCGCTTCGCCATTCACCTGTTGTCCGGTGAACAGCAAGCCGAGGCCTATGCATTCGCGAAAAAGGGCAAGGACAAGGCCAGCGGTATCGAATGGACCCTGAGCGACCTCGGCAACCCGATCCTGGCCGGCGCCACCGCCGTCATCGAATGCGAACTGTGGCGCGAATACGAAGGTGGCGACCACGCCATCATGGTCGGCAAGGTGCACAACCTGATCGTGCCGCAAGAGGCTCCACGGCCGATGATCTACTGCCGCGGCAAGATGGCCAGCCTGCCAGCCTTCGCCTGATGCAACCCATCTGAAAACCTGCCCCAGCAGGCGACAACAACAAGCTCCGAGGAAAGCCCCATGAAATTTTCGTTGTTCGTGCACATGGAACGTTGGGATGAACAGGTCAGCCACCGCCAGCTGTTCGAAGACCTGACCGAACTGACCTTGATGGCCGAAGACGGCGGTTTCAGCACCGTGTGGATCGGCGAACACCACGCCATGGAATACACCATCTCGCCAAGCCCGATGCCGCTGCTGGCCTACCTCGCCGCACGCACCGAGAAGATTCGCCTGGGCGCCGGCACCATCATCGCGCCGTTCTGGAACCCGATCCGCGTGGCCGGCGAATGCGCCCTGCTCGATGTGATCAGCAACGGTCGCATGGAAGTGGGCCTGGCCCGCGGCGCCTACCAGTTCGAATTCGACCGCATGGCCAACGGCATGCCGGCCACCGACGGTGGCAAGGCCCTGCGCGAAATGGTGCCGGTGGTGCGCAAACTGTGGGAAGGCGACTACGCCCATGACGGCGAAGTCTACAAGTTCCCCACCTCCACCAGCGTACCCAAGCCGTTCAACGCCACGCCGCCGATGTGGATCGCCGCCCGCGACCCGGACTCGCACAACTTCGCCGTGGCCAATGGCTGCAATGTCATGGTCACCCCGCTGATGAAGGGCGACGAAGAAGTGCTGGACCTGAAGAACAAGTTCCAGGCCGCCCTGGACAACAACCCGGATGTGCCGCGCCCGCAACTGATGGTGCTGCGCCACACCCACGTGCACAGCCCGTCGGAGCCTGAAGGCTGGAAAATCGGCGCCCAGGCCATCTCGCGCTTCTACCGCACCTTCGACGCCTGGTTCGGCAACAAGACCACCCCGGTCAATGGTTTCCTGGAGCCCAGCCCGGAATCGAAGTTCGCCGAAGTGCCAGCGTTCGAGCTGAACAACATCCGCAAGAACACCATGATCGGCACCCCCGAAGAGATCATTGCGCGCATCAAGTACTACCAGGAACTCGGCGTCGACGAGTTCAGCTTCTGGTGCGACAACAGCCTGCCCCATGCCGAAAAGAAAAAGTCGCTGGAGCTGTTCATCAAGGAAGTGGTGCCGGCCTTCGCCTGAATTCCCTTTGCCTGAAACATTGCGGGACATGCCCGCTCCCGTGGGCCCTTGCGGCCTGCGTGAGCGGGCTTTTTTTCGCAACGGCATCTGGCCTCTTCGCGGGTAAACCCGCTCCCACACGACTTGCGCTGCCTTGAAGATTGCGCGGTACCTGTGGGAGCGGGTTTACCCGCGAAGAGGCCAGTACAGACAGCAGAGATATCAAGGCATCAGCCGACCTTTCGTCCCCTTCCCAACGAAATTTTCAGCCCCCTCTTGCACATCAAATATTATGGTATACCATCAGACAACAAGAGCTGATAACCCTCACCAGGAGCCCCCATGAGTTTCGAAATCCGCAAGATCGTCACCTACTCCGAAGAAACCCGCATCGAAGGCGGCAAGGCCACCGACAAGCCAGTGACCATGGTCGGCCTGGCCGTGGTGATCAAGAACCCATGGGCCGGCCGCGGTTTCGTTGAAGACCTCAAGCCGGAGATCCGCGCCAACTGCTCCGAGCTGGGCGCACTGATGGTCGAGCGCCTGACCGCCGCCATCGGCGGTGCCGACAAGATCGAGGCTTACGGCAAAGCCGCCGTGGTCGGCGCCGACGGCGAAATCGAGCACGCTTCGGCGGTGATCCACACCCTGCGCTTCGGCAACCACTACCGCGAAGCCGTACAGGCCAAAAGCTACCTGAGCTTCACCAACAAGCGCGGCGGCCCGGGCACCTCGATCCAGATCCCGATGATGCAGAAGGACGACGAAGGCCTGCGCTCGCACTACATCACCCTGGAAATGCAGATCGAAGACGCCCCGCGCGCCGACGAAATCGTCGTGGTGCTGGGCGCCGCCGACGGTGGCCGCCTGCACCCACGCATCGGTAACCGCTACATCGACCTGGAAGAACTGGCTGCCGAAAAAGCCAACGCTCAATAACAACAACCAAGACGGGCCTGGGCGTGGCGAGCATACCCGCCGCGCCCGACCTTCAAGGAGCGCCCTCCATGATTCAGCCTGTCGCTGAACGTACACCGGCCGGGACCAGTTACCTGGATCTAGGCCAGGGCCAGCCCGTGGTACTGATCCACGGCGTGGGCCTGAACAAGGAAATGTGGGGCGGGCAGATCGTCGGCCTGGCCAACGACTACCGCGTCATCACCTACGACATGCTCGGCCATGGCCAGAGCCGCGTGCCCGCCAGCGACACGCCGCTCGAAGGCTACGCCGAACAGCTCGCCGAATTGCTCGACCACCTGCAGATCGCCCAGGCCACCGTGATCGGCTTCTCCATGGGTGGCCTGGTGGCCCGCGCCTTCGCGCTCAATTACCCGCAGCGCCTGGCCGCACTGGTAGTGCTCAACAGCGTGTTCAACCGCACCCCCGAGCAGAGCGCCGGGGTGATCGCCCGTGCCGCGCAAGCCTTTGAACAGGGCCCCGACGCCAACGTCGACGCAGCGCTCGACCGCTGGTTCAGCCGCGAATACAAGGCCGCCAACCCGGCCCAGGTCGCCGCCATCCGCCAGGTGCTGGCCAGCAACGACCCGCAGGGCTACCACACCACCTATTCGCTGTTCGCCACCCAGGACATGTACCGCGAAGGCGACCTGGGCAGCATCCAGGTACCGACGCTGATCGCCACCGGCGAACTCGACAGCGGCTCCACCCCGGCCATGACCCGCCAGCTCGCCGCGCGTATCCCCGGTGCGCAGAGCGTGGTCCTCGCCGAGCAACGGCATATGATGCCGGTGGAAGCGCCGCGCGAAGTCAACAAGATGCTGCTGGACTTCCTCAAGCAAGCCCGCACCCTCACCGAATCCGCCAAGGGGATTGTTGCATGACCCTCGTTCGTTTCCAGATGTGCATCGACGGCCAGTGGCTCGATGCCCAGAGCGGCAAGACCTTCGACAGCCTCGACCCGGCCACCGCCCAGGCCTGGGCGCAACTGCCAGACGCCGCCGAAGCCGACGTCGAGCTGGCCGTGCAGGCCGCCCAGCGCGCCTTCGAAGGCTCTGCCTGGCGCGGCCTCACCGCCACCGCCCGGGGCAAACTGCTGCGCCGCCTGGGTGATCTGATCGCCGAGAACAAGGAACACCTGGCCCAGCTCGAGAGCCGTGACAACGGCAAGCTGATCCGCGAAACCCGCGGCCAGGTCGGCTACCTGCCGGAGTTCTTCCACTACACCGCGGGGCTGGCCGACAAGCTCGAAGGCGGCACCCTGCCGCTGGATAAGCCGGACCTGTTCGCCTACACCGTGCACGAGCCGATTGGCGTGGTGGCCGGGATCATCCCCTGGAACAGCCCGCTGTACCTGACCGCGATCAAGCTGGCCCCGGCCCTGGCCGCCGGCAACACCATCGTGCTCAAGCCCTCCGAGCACGCCTCGGCGACCATCCTCGAGCTGGCCCGCCTGGCCCTCGAAGCCGGCTTCCCGGCCGGCGTGGTCAACGTGGTGACCGGCTACGGCCCAAGCACCGGCGCCGCCCTCACCCGCCACCCGCTGGTGCGCAAGATCGCCTTCACCGGCGGCGCCGCCACCGCCCGCCATGTGGTGCGCAGCAGCGCCGAGAACTTCGCCAAGCTGTCGCTGGAGCTGGGCGGCAAGTCGCCGAACATCATCTTCGCCGACGCGGACCTGGACAGCGCCATCAACGGCGCCGTGGCCGGCATCTATGCCGCCTCCGGGCAAAGCTGCGTGGCCGGTTCGCGGCTGCTGGTGCAGGACGAGATCTTCGACGAGTTCGTCGAACGCCTGATCGCCCGCGCCAAAAGCATCCGCATCGGCAACCCGCAGGACGAACGCAGCGAGATGGGCCCCATCGCCACCGCCCAGCAACTGGCCGTGATCGAAGGCCTGGTGGCCGCGGCCAAGGCCGAAGGCGCCACGCTGCGCATGGGTGGCAAGCGTGCCGAGGTCGAAGGTGACGGCTGGTTCTACGAGCCGACTCTGTTCGAGTGCGACAGCAACTCGATGACCATCATGCAGGAAGAAGTGTTCGGCCCGGTCGCAGCGGTGATCCGCTTCAAGACCGAGGAACAGGCCCTGGCGATGGCCAACGACTCGCAGTTCGGCCTGGCCGCCGGCATCTGGACCCGCGACCTGGGCCGCGCCCATCGCCTGGCCCGCGACGTGCGTTCCGGGATCATCTGGGTCAACACCTACCGCGCGGTATCGGCCATGGCCCCCATCGGCGGTTTCAAGAACAGCGGCTATGGCCGTGAGAGCGGCATCGATTCGGTGCTTGCCTATACCGAGCTGAAGACGGTGTGGATCAACCTCTCCACCGCGCCCATGCCCGACCCGTTCGTGATGCGCTAGGAGGAACACGAGATGATCGAACCCGGCATCTACAAAGACGTGATGGGCTCGTTCCCGTCCGGTGTCACCGTGGTCACTACCCTGGATGCCGACGGCGCCATCGTCGGCATCACCGCCAGCGCCTTCAGCGCGCTGTCGATCGAGCCGGCGCTGGTGCTGTTCTGCCCCAACTACGCCTCGGACACCTACCCGATCCTGCGCGACAGCAAGCAGTTCGCCATCCACCTGTTGTCCGCCGACCAGACCGCCGAGGCCTATGCCTTCGCCGGCAAGGGCAAGGACAAGGCCAAGGGCATCGACTGGCAGTTGAGCGAACTGGGCAACCCGTTGCTCACCAAGGCCACGGCGATCATCGAGTGCGAACTGTGGCGCGAGTATGACGGCGGTGACCACGCGATCATCGTCGGCGCCGTGAAGAACCTGGTGCTGCCCGAGCAGCCGGTGACGCCGATGGTGTACCACAAGGGCAAGCTCGGCGCCTTGCCGCCGCTGGGCTGATACCCCATCGCGGGGCAAGCCCGCTCCCACGAACTCGCCTGCGTGGGAGCGGGCTTGCCCCGCGATGCTGCCCCACAGTTTCCGGGGGCCGCGCATACCCCCTCACCTTCGGTTGCGGCCCCCCTTTTCATTCAACGTTCAAGGACCTCGGCAGATGAGCAACGAAAAGTACGAGAAAGGCCTGCAGATCCGCACCCAGGTACTGGGCGAGGACTACGTCAACCGCTCGATCCAGAACGCCGACGAGTTCACCAAGCCGCTCCAGGAGCTGGTTACCGAGTACTGCTGGGGCCATGTCTGGGGCCGCGATGGCTTGTCGCTCAAAGAGCGCAGCATGATAAACTTGGCCATGATTTCCGCGCTCAACCGGCCCCACGAGCTCAAGCTGCACATCCGTGGCGCCTTGCGCAATGGCCTGAGCCGTGAACAGATTCGCGAGATCCTGCTCCAAGTCGGCATTTATTGCGGCGTACCTGCGGCGGTGGACAGTTTCCGCCTGGCCCGCGAGGCCTTCGCCGAAGCCGACGCAGAGTCAACCCGTTAACAACGGGCTGTTTCGAACCACTGCAAGGAGCGCCACGGTTCGTGGCCCTTCGCGATGTTGGCGCAACAGCCTCATAAAAGAGCGCCCCTGATGAAACGCCAGCCACTCGACGACAGCTTCAAGGTCAACCGCAACCCCGTTACCCTGCGTGAAATCGTGCTGGACAAACTGCGCAGCGCGATCATGAACTTCCACCTGCTGCCGGGCGATCGCCTGGTCGAGCGCGACCTCTGCGATCGCCTCGGCGTCAGCCGCACCTCGGTCCGCGAAGCCCTGCGCCACCTCGAATCCGAAGGCCTGGTCGAGTTCGCCGACGCCAAGGGCCCGCGCGTGGCCATCATCACCCTGGAAGACGCCCGCGACATCTACGAGCTGCGTTGCGTACTCGAAGGCCTGATCGTCCAGTTGTTCACCCTCAACGCCAAGACCAAGGACATCCGCGCCTTGGAGCGCGCCCTGGAAGTCAACCGCGAGGCGCTGGAAGACGGCGAGCTGCAGCAGGTGCTCGACTCGGTGCAAGGTTTCTACGACGTGCTGCTCGAAGGTTCGGGCAACCAGGTGGCCGCCCAGCAGTTGCGCCAGTTGCAGGCGCGCATCAGCTACCTGCGCGCCACGTCGGTGTCGCAAGAGAACCGCCGCAGCGCCAGCAACCGTGAAATGGAAAAGATCGTCGAGGCGATCAAGAGCGGCGACCCGCAAGTCGCGCACCAGGCCTCGGTCGACCATGTACGCGCCGCCGCAAAAGTGGCACTGGACTATCTGCGCCAGAAACAGGACGACAACGCCAAGGTCCGCGAAATCGTCGCTCCCCTGCCCCTCAAGGACCCTCGCATAGGCCGCTGACCATGCCCACCGCCCCGCGCTACTGCCCGCACTGCACCACGGAACTGGCCCGGGGCGTCCCCAACGGCGACACCCACGAACGTCTGCACTGCAGCAACTGCGGCTACATCCACTACATCAACCCGAAGATCATTGCCGGCTGCATCATCGAGCGTGATGGCAAGTACCTGCTGTGCCAGCGGGCCATTGCGCCGCGGCCGGGGACCTGGACCTTGCCGGCCGGGTTCATGGAGGCTGGCGAGACCACCGAGCAGGCGGCGTTGCGCGAGGTATGGGAAGAGAGTGGCGTGCGGGGCGAGATCGTCTCGCCTTACTCGATTTTCAGCGTGCCGCAGATCAGCGAGGTGTACATCATCTTCCGCGCCATTGCGACTGAAGAGACCGGGGAGTATGGGGCTGAGACTCTGGCCTACAAGTTCTTCGAGCCTGACGAGATTCCTTGGGACCAGATCTATTACCCGGCGATTCGGCAGATCTTGGAGCGGTACATTCTTGAGCGGCAGGCGGGGGTGTATGGGATTTATATGGGGAATGATGATAGCGGGAAGGTGCATTTCATTCGTTGAGTGGGGTTCGGGTTCGGGTTTCAGGGTGTTGGTTTTTGTAGATGTATGCGCATTCAGCGGCGATGTCGACTTTTAGTCACCTTTCCGCCCTTACGGCGGCCTACTTTGGTCTTGGCCAAAGTAGGCAAAGCCGCTCGCTCCCATCATACGGCCCCTGCGCTGCGCTCCGGGGTCCCCTCGCTCCGGTGCCTTCCGGGCCCGCGCGGCCTACGACTTGCTGCGCAAGTCTACATCTCGCGCCTTCGGCTACGCCGAAGGGTGCTGCGCACCAGGGCCCTCCAGTCACCTCCACTCGGCCTCCTGAAGTCGCAATTTGTGTTGCCTGGACTATTGCGCGCTTAGAAGCAAGAGCAAAAACAGATCAAGAGCAGATCAAGAGCAGATCAAGAGCAGATCAAGAGCAGATCAAGAGCAGTAATGCGGCTATCTAGTTTTGGCTGTTTCTTATTTGTTGTTTGTTCGGGCCCTATCGCCGGCAAGCCGGCTCCCACAGGTACAGTGCAAGTCTGAAAGTTTCGCTCTAACCTGTGGGAGCTGGCTTGCCAGCGATTGCAATCCTGAGTTCCCAGCCAATCCAACTAGCGACAGCTAACGCCAGCCCAGGCGCCGCCCCTAACTTCGCGACTTCAGGAGGCTGAGCGTAGGCGTCTGGAGGGCCCTGGTGCGCAGCACCCTTCGGCGTTAGCCGAAGGCGCGAGATGTAGACTTGCGCAGCAAGTCGGAGGCCGCGCGGGCCCGGAGGACGCCGGAGCGAAGGGACCCCGAAGCGCAGCGTAGGGGCCGTATGATGGGAGCGAGCGGCTTTGCCTACTTTGGCCAAGACCAAAGTAGGCCGCCGTAAGGGCGGAAAGGTGACTTCGCGTCGACATCACAAATGAATGCGCATACAACCTTCAAAACAAACAACAAACAACAAACAACAAACAACAAACAACAAACAACAAACAACAAACAATTACACATAAACCACCAGAATCAAGAAACGCCAGAAACTCACATTAACTTCTGGCGCTCCTCCATAAGCAGCAACCTATTCCAACAACACCTACTCATACAGGCGACGACAACAGAGACATACCGCAGGCAAAAACCAAACTCCCCTCAAGGCTGCTGATACTGACTCAGATACTTATCCACCACCGCCGAATCCCCCGCCTCCGCTACCTGCCACAACCGCCGCTCGATCCCCTGCGCCAGCAAGTGCCCCACCGCCGCCTCGATCGCCGACAGCACGCACAACTGCGCCGGCTCATTGGTGGTGTACCCCACCTCCGCCTCCAGCAACTTCTTGAACTCGATGAACTTGAACACCCCGGCACTACGCCCGACCGAGTAAATGGTCTTGCTGGTCATCACGTTCGCCAGCACCTGCCCCGAACGCACATCCACCGCCCGCAGGTTCACGGTCACCTGGTCCACCCGGTACTCACGCGAGATATCGATACCGAGGTACCGCGCCCCCTCGCCCCCACTGCGCACGTTGGTGTCATAGGCGATGATGCCGCCCTCGAGCATCAGATTGGCCGCCTGCAACGGCGGCAGCTCGGCCTGGATGTTCTCCGGCACGTCGGCCTTCTTCTGCGAGGCACGGATGATCTTGCGTTCGGTCAGCAGGTTCTGCAGCCCTTCACGCTCCAGCACCACGAACCAGCCACTGGCATTGAGCGCGTCCATCAGCATGCTCGCGGCACCCTGGGTGACGCTGGTGGAGAACGAGCTGGCCGGGGTCGGCTTGTACTGCCCGGTCTGGTCACGGAAGCCATACACCACGGCCATCAACCGCCCCCGTGGGCGCGGCATGTTGACCAGGTCGTAGTAGGTCGAGGCCCGAGGGGTCAGGGTCGGGGTTTCGGAATCCTGTTCGGCCGGCATCGGTTCGCGCAGGCCGCAGCCTTGCAGGCCAGACAGAGCGGTGATCAACAGCAGCGTGCTCAGCAGACGTTTCATGATTGTGCTCTCCCCACAATAAAGACCCGTCCCTCTCAGGGGTTCAGGCCGCTCACCTGGATGATCGAAACTTCGCCAGTGGCACGGTCGGTGACCCTGATGCTCAGGGCCCCGGCGTTGTCGATGACGTCGATCAGGAAGGCATTGGTGGACATGCTGCCGGTGTTGCCGTTGCTGATGTTGTCCAGCAACTGGCCAAGCAGTCGCGACTCCAGCTGGTTGGTGAAACGCTCCAGTGACGAGGTGCCGTTGAAGGCGTTGGTGCGCTCCTTCAGGTCCGGGTCGTCATAGTCGTTCTGCGCCTGGGCGTTGTTGAGCAGCCAGGTGCCGTTCAACGGGTTGCCACCGAAGGCCGGGTTGACCGGGGTGTACACCAGTTCCGTGGCCAGCGCCTGGCAACCGATGCCGGCGGCCAGCAGGCAGGCAGCGACGCGTTGCGATGTGTACTTGCTCATAGCTCGTCCCTCTCCAGATCGGTGGTGTCCTGCAGCAGCCGTTGCAATTTGCGCTGGACAATCTGCTGCCTGACCAGGTCGGCGGCCTCTTTGGCCTCTTCGGTGAGTTGCGTGGTGTTGGGTGGCAGGAAGCGCCGGTACACCACTTCGCGTTCGAACTCCACGGTCACCAGGCTGCCCCAGCGGGCATCCGGGCGTTCGCGCACCACCAGGTTGAAGTCCAGGCGGCTGGTGGCGCGCAGGCGGTCGGCGAAGTAGTAGTAAAAGTCGTGGCCGATGTGCGAGATGGTGTTGTCGACGATGAAGCCCTTCATCTCGTCTTCTTCGTTGGCCCAGGCCGGCGCCTGCAGCAGCGCCAGGCACAGGCCGACCATCAGCAGCGCGCGGTTCATGGCGCGTCTCCCTGGCCGACATGCTGACGGGCGCCAGCGGCGCTTTCGGCAAAGGCCTGCTCGGCAACGAACTGCCAGTCGCTGTAGTGCTCAAGCCCCTCGAAGGCACTCCACAGCGCATCGAAACCGCTGCGTTTGAGGGGCATGGCCTGGGAGCGGCTGTACACCCCGGTGATGCGCCCGTCGACAGAGCGCATCAGGCCCCAGTCCTCGCCCCCACCGACCGGGTCGGGGTAGAGCCTGCGGATATGCCGCTGCGCTGACGGGAAGCGATTGTCTTCGAGCAGGTCGGCCAGTTCCTGCGGGTACTGGGCCAGCCCCGGCGAGGCACGGTAGTAGCTGCGCAGGGCCTGGGCGTACTGCCCGCCCACCCACAGCAACTGGCGCTCGCGTTCGCGTTGGGCACTGGTGGCCCACAGGGTGCCGGTGGCGGCCAGGGCGATGCTGCTGACGGCAATCAGCAACAGCACGCCCAGGTAGGTGAAGCCGGCTTCACCATTCGGCATAGAGGCTGCCATCGCGCGCCCTCCCTGTGGCCCCGCTCTTGATATCCGCCACCCCGCCAGCCACCCCTTCGGGCGGCGGCACCAGCTGCCAGCTGTCGCGGCGTTCGCTGATCGGGTCCAGCGGGGTGTTGCGCAGGTAACGCTGCTCCACCAGTTGGTCGAGCGAGTCGGGGTAGTGCCCGGTGTCGCCGTAGTAGTGGTCCAGGGCCTCGCGCAATACCGCCAGGCTCTGGCGCAGGGTGGCCTCGCGCGAGGCGTCGAGGCTGTTGAAATAGCGCGGCATGGCGATGGTCATCAGGGTGGCGATGATCGCCATCACCACCAGCAGTTCGATCAGGGTGAAGCCTTTGCTGGATTTCATCGGCGTCACCATTGCCCGTACGGGATGTTGTTGAGGCCTTTGCCGCGGGCCTTGGAGTACACATCGAAGACGTCCTGGCCTTCCCGGGGGTTGTCCGCGCTGCTGTCGTAGGCGCGAAGGCCCCAGGCGCCGCCGTCGTCGGCCTTGGCCGCCAGCAGCGGGTCGTGCGGGATGCGCCGCAGGAAGTAGAACTTGGCGCCCTTGGCACTGCGCACATCGCGCACGCCTTCCACCAGCACCTGCAGGTTCGGCGGGTAGCCGCTGCCATCCAGGCGCTTCTCGATGTAGCCGGCGTCGAAGGCACGCTTGTAGGCGTCGATGGCGTCGCGGATCTGGTACAGCGCCTCGCGCAGTTGCTGCTCCTTGCCACGGCGCACCATGGTTTCGGCCAATGGCGCGGCCATGCTGGCGAGCAGCCCGAGCAGCGCCAGGGTCAGCACCACCTCGATCAGGCTGAAGCCCTGCTGGCGGCGTTTCATGGCCGTGGCACCACGCGGGCCGGGACCACGGCCACCTGGCCCTGGGCGGCGGGTTCGGCGTCCGTATCGGTCGGCAGCGCCTCGCTCGGTACCGGCAGCGCCATCTGGCGCACCTGCAGGCTGGACTCGGTGCCAGTGCCGAACTCCATGTCCGACGGGCTCTGGTACGGCAGGTTGCGCACGATGCGCGGGGTGATCGCCAGCACCAGTTCGGACTTGCTCATGTCGTCCTTGTTGCTGCCGAACAGCCGGCCCAGGCCAGGGATGTCGCCAAGGCCGGGGATCTTGTTGCCGCTGGCGTTGTGGTCGTTGCGCACCAGGCCGGCCAGCACCTGGGTTTCGCCGTCGTGCAGGCGCAGGCTGGTCTGGGCGTTGCGGGTGTCGACCTGGACCGGGATGGTGCCCTGGCGGGTAGCCTCCAGTGGGGTCGCGTTGCTCACCTCCAGGGCCACCTTGATCGCCACCTCGTTGTTCAGGTGCACGGTGGGCTGCACTTCAAGCTTCAGGCCGACATCGAGGTAGGTGACGCTCTCGGTGATCACCGGGCCCTGGGTGGACGGCACCGAGGTGGCGCTGATGATCGGCACCCGCTGGCCGATGTGGATGCGCGCCTGCTCGCGGTTGCTGACCCGGATCACCGGGCTGGCCAGGGTGTTGATGTCCTTGTCCTGGGCATTGATCTTGGCCTGCGGCGCCGGCGAGATGCTGATGCGGCTGGAGTCGATGCCCTTGAGCTGGTCGAGCACGCTGACCGGCTTGCCGTCGTTGCTCAGCACGCCGAAGGTATTGGGCCATTGCAGGCCGAGGTCGAGGATGCGCGAGGTAGCCACTTCCATCACCTCCACTTCCAGCACCACCTCGGGGTTGGACTGATCCTGCGACTGCAGCAGTTTTTCGGCCATGCGTATGGCATCCGAGGTGTCGCGCATGGTCAGGGTGTTGAGGCGCTCATCGACGAACACGTCGCGGGTCTTGAGCATGGTCTTGACCATGTTCAGCGCGGTGTTGGCGTCGATGCTGGTGAGGTAGAAGGTGCGCATCACCAGTTCCTGGTAATCCTTGGTCTTCTGCGGCGAGTCGGGGTACAGCAGCAAGGTGTTGTCGTTGACGATCTTCTGGCGCAGCTGGTTCTGCTCCAGCAGCAGGGCCACGGCATCCTCGATGCGCACGTCGCGCACAAAGATGGTGGCCTTCATGCCAGGAGGCAGGTCCTTGTCGAAGATGAAGTTGATCCCGGCCACCTGGGCCAGCACCTCGAAGATGGTCTTCAGGTTGGCATCGCGAAATTCCAGGGTGACCGGGCGCTCCAGCTTGCTGCGCAGTTGCGGGTAAGGCGTGGCGGTGCGTGCCTGGACATTCTCGATGTCGCTGCGCAGGGTCATGCCCTTCTGGTTCTGCGGGTCCAGGCGCAGCACTTCGCGCATGTAGCGCTCGGCGCCGAACAGGTCGCCCTGGCGCAGCGCGGCCTGGCCCAGGGCCACGCGCTCGTCGAGGGTGCGGATCAGCTCCAGCTGGCGGATGCCTTCCTGGGCGCGGCGGTTGTTCGGCTCGATGGTCAGCACCCGGCCATAGCCCATGCGGGCGCTGGCGAAGTCATGACGGATGCGGTCGCTGTCGGCCTGGGTCAGCAGCGCCTCGACCGCCGCCTGGCGGCCATGGGCCAGGGCGATGTTCAGCTCGGTGTCGCGCGGGTCATCGCGCAGGGCCTCCTCCAGGCGGGCGATGCCGGCCTCGTACTGCCCCTCTTTCATCAGCTCGGCGCTGTCCTTGCGCACCGCACTGGAGCCACATCCAGCGATGGCCACGCACAGGGCCAGCAGCATGAACGGAGCAGGCTTGCACAACTTCGAAGGCTTCATGGTGCGCTCCCGACAGACAGGGTCTGTGGCTGGTGCAGTGGCAGGTAGACCAGGCTCAGCTCGGTGGCCGAGACCCGGTCGAGGCGGTAGGTGTCTTCGATCACGTCGCCCTGGCGCACGACGTAGAGCTTCTCGCCGTTCTGCAGGAACACCTGCAGGTCGTCGCGGTCACCCAGCCGGCCGACGAACTGGAACGGCAGCTCCGGGGCGCTGGGGGCGACCACCACGGGGGTGGCGACCACGGGTTGTTCGGTGACGGTGGCCAGGGTTTGCGGGGCGGTCCATTGCTGGGCCGGGAACAGATCTCTGGAAGCCTGTGCCGACGCCATCGCTGGCAAGCCAGCTCCCACGGGTTGTGTAGCCGCCGCGCCCTCTGTGGGAGCCGGCTTGCCGGCGATCGGGGCCACCTCGGCCTCCTGGCCGAACCAATGCCCCGGCGCCCACGCCAGCGCGGCGCTAAGCCCCAGAAACCCAGCCCACATCACCGCACGCTGAATGTTCATCACGACCTCGACAGGTAAAGGGTCATGCGGACCCGGCCGTTGAGCTCACGGTCGCCGATACGCTTGCGTTGCAGCTCCAGGTCTTCCAGCACCACGGTCGGCAACTGGGCCAGCAGCGCTTTGAGGAAGCCACGGATCTGCGGGTAGCTGCCGCGCACCGGCAGGACGATCTGGTAGCGCGCCAGCTGGGTTTTCGGGTCCACCCCCAGGGCGTACTCACCGCGTGCCAGGCTGATGCGTTCGGCGCTGGCCAGGTGATACAGGCGCTCGATCAGCTCACTGGCCTGGGGTTGGCCGGGCAGTTGCTGACGCAGGTCGTCGAGCACCTGTTGTTCGGGCTTGGCCTGCACTTTCAGCTCGCCGCGCTCCAGGCGTTTGACCTGGACGCTGGCGTCGGCCTCGCTGGCGCGCAGTTCGCGCACCATTTGCCACTGCGGCAGCACAATCGCCAGGGCCACAGCCAACGCCAGCACCGCCACCAGGACCGCCGCCATGCCGACCCGGCCCAGGCGCAGCACCGCTTCATGAAGGATCAGGCTAGGGACGCGCATGGCCGGTCTCCCAAGTGGCAGTGAGGTTGAAACGCACCGGGTGCTCGGCCTGCCCCGCCACCACTTCGTGGTTGAGCAACGACACGTCGCTCAGCTCGTCGCTGCGCTCCAGGCGCTGGTGGTACTGCAGCATGGCTTCGAGGTTGCGAGCCTCGGCGCTGATGCGCACCTGGCCCTTGCGGGCGTCGGGGGTGAGGCTGAGCAGCGCCACGTCTTCCTGGGGCATGGCCTCGAGCATGGCGAACAGCTGCTGCCAGGGCCGTTGCAGTTGCTGCGAAACGCTGCGCATCTGCGCCAGGCGCTCGGCCTGCTCGCGGATCACCGCGCTGCTCTGCACTGCGGCAGTGGCCGGGCGGCGGCCGAGCTTGAGCTCCAGCTGGTGCACGCGAGCCTCCAGTTCGGCCTGTTCGCCCACCAGTTGCTGCTGGGCCAGTACCAGTAGCGCCAGCACGGCGCCGGCCAGGGCCAGCAGCGACCAGGCCAGCGGGCCACTGTGGCGGGGTTGGAATTCCAGTTCGAGGCGGCGCATGTCAGGCCACCGCCCGCCACATGGCGCACAGCGGGTCGGCCTCGCCGGCCACCGTGCACAGCTGCACCGCGGCGAGGGTCGAGGCCACCTGGCGCCCCGGCGCATGCAGGTACACCTGGGGGGGTTGCGCGCCATACAGCTCGCAGGTGCGCTCGATCAGCGCCTGCAAGGCCTGGTCGGTGTCGGCGCAGCCTTGCGCCAGCACCTGCTGCCAGGCACCGTCGGCGGCCAGCAGCAGCACGCTGCGGCGCGGTTCGGCGAGGACGAACAGGAAGTCGCCCTGGGCCAGTTGCGCCGAGCAGCGGTTGTAGGCGGCCATCAGGTACGGCTGCACCGAGCGCAGGCTCAGGCGGTAGTCCCGGCCGAGGTCCTGCAGGCCTTGCAGCAGCGCCTCGGGCAGTGCCGTGGCAATGCGCGCGGCACCGGCAGGCTCGGGCGACAGCACGATGCGCCAGTCATCCAGCACCTGGCCGTAGAGGTTCTCGAAGCACGCCCGGGCGTAGGCGTCCAGCTCGCGCGGGCTGCCGATGGCTGCGCTCCAGGGCACCAGGCAGAAGCGGCTGAAGCGGGCCGACAGCAGCACCCGCAGCGGCGCACTGCGCACCTGGTGTTCGCCCAGCAGCTCGCCGAGCGCATGCAGCGCGGCGGCCCAGGCCGGCTGCGCGGCGTCGCAGCTGAAGGCGCGACTGCCCAGCCAAGGCTGTTGATTACCGTGCCAGCAACCCAGGCCGACACCTTCTGCGCCGAGCACGGCGCAATACCGATCAGCTGACGAATGTGACACGGTTGATCTCCTCGAGGGTGGTACGGCCAGTGCGGACCAGGTCCAGGGCCGAAGCGCGCAGCAAGCGCAGGCCGCGCTGGCAGGCCAGCTGCTTGATCTGCGAGAGCGGGCGGCGTTCGACGATCAGCTGGCGCAGGTCATCGTCCAGGTGCAGCAGTTCAGCGATGGCGCTGCGCCCGCGGTAGCCACTGCCGCGGCACTGGCCGCAGCCCTGGGCGCGAACGAACTGCCAGCCGGCCACGCCTTCACGGCTCAGCCCGGAGGCGGCGAGCAATTCGTCGTCGGCCTCGCAAGGCACCGCGCAGTGGGTGCAGGCCAGGCGCACCAGGCGCTGGGCCAGCACTGCGTTGAGCGCCGAGACGAAGCTGTAGGGGTCGACCTGCATCTGGCTGAAGCGGCCGATCACGTCGAACACGTTGTTGGCGTGGATGGTGGTGAACACCAGGTGGCCGGTGAGCGCCGACTGCACGGCGATCTGCGCGGTGTCCGGGTCGCGGATCTCGCCCACCAGGATCTTGTCCGGGTCGTGGCGCAGGATCGAGCGCAGGCCGCGGGCGAAGGTCAGGCCTTTCTTCTCGTTGACCGGGATCTGCAGCACCCCTGGCAGCTGGTACTCGACCGGGTCCTCGATGGTGATGATCTTGTCCACGCCATGGTTGATCTCGCTGAGCATGGCGTACAGCGTGGTGGTCTTGCCGCTGCCGGTGGGGCCGGTGACCAGGATCATCCCGTAGGGCTCGGCGGCCAGCCGGCGCAGGGCGCGCAGGGTGTGCTCCTCGAAGCCCAGGGCCTGCAGTTGCACGCCACTGACCTTGTCGGACAGGTCCTGCTTGTCGAGCACCCGCAGCACCGCGTCCTCACCGAAGATGCTCGGCATGATCGACACCCGGAAGTCGATCTGGCGCTCGCCGATGGCCACCTTGAAGCGGCCGTCCTGGGGCACGCGCTTCTCGCCGATGTCCAGCTCGGCCATCACCTTGATGCGCGAAATCACCTGCTCGGCGAAGGCATTGCCACTGGCCTTGCCGGCGCCGTTGAGCACGCCGTCGATGCGGTACTTGATGGTCAGGCCCTGGCCGGTCATGCCCAGGTGAATGTCGCTGGCATGCTGCTTGAGGGCATCGTAGAGGGTCGAGTTGACCAGCTTGACCACCCGGCTCTGGTCCTCGCTGATGCTGGTCAGCGACAGCCGTTGCAGGGTGTCGGCCTCGCCGCCGACCTCGACCTCGTGCTCGAGCGAGTCGACGGCGTGGAAGCTCTCTTCGTGGCGGGCGAGGAATGCGGCCAAGTCGGCGGCGTGCACCAGGTACAGCGGCGCGCCCTGCAGGCAGTCATCGATCCAGGCCAGGCGGGCACTGTCGAAGGGGTCGGCGAAGACACCGATCAACTCACCCTGGTGTTCGACCAGGGCGAATTCGCGTTTCAGGCACTGGGCCAGGCTGACCCGCTGGAAGGCCGGGGTGCAGGCGAACAGCGCCTGGGTGCCCAGCAGCGGGTAATGCAGGGTGGTGGCCAGGCGTTGAGTGAAGGTGGCGGGGGTATCGCCGGCCAGGCGTTCCAGGCAGGCCAGCAGGCGCTCTTCGCCGGACTGGGTGCGGGCCTGGGCCAGCAGGTCGCGGGGGTATGGGGTGGTGTGCGTTGCCTGTTCCGGCCTCATCGCTGGCAAGCCAGCTCCCACAGAGGCCATGTCCGCCACGCTCCCTGTGGGAGCCGGCTTGCCGGCGATGGGGCCGGTACTGCATACATCGAATGCCTGGGACATGGCCTGCAACTCCGCTCAGGGGCGGCGCCGCAGGCGGGTGGGCCTTGGGCGCCGCTATTCCCCGGTCAGCAGTTGCTCGTCGTCAGATTCAGGGGGCCTTGCGCCATTACGTCGGCGGTCGGCCAGCACCCAGCTGCCATCGTACAACTGCAGGGGGAACGCATCGTTCCTGTTCTGGCGTCGTTCGACGAACCCCTCGGCGGGAGAATCCGTGGCCCTGCGCTGGCGCTCGATGCCCATCAGGTCGAAGATCACGCGGGCCAGTTCCATCAGCGGGAACGGCTTGAACAGCACATGGCTCACACCCAGTTCGGCGGCCCGCTCACGTACCTCGACGGTAGGGTGGGCGGTAATCAGCACAAAGTGGCATTGCCTGTGGCTGCGCACGGTCTCCAGAACCTGAAACCCCTCCATGTCGGGCAAGCGGTAATCCAGCACAATCACATCCGGCGCCAGCTTCTCGGCCTGTTCGATACCACTGGTACCGTCATGGGCGAGATGGACCTCCAGGCCTTGCGCCTGCAAATACGCCTGCAGGTTCTGCGCAAGGGTCTGTTCGTCATCGACTACCAATACTCTGTTCACCAAGGTCCACTCCCATGAACTGCCCGGTTTCCCGGTCTGCGAAGTGCGGCCTTGTAGAGGCTTGAGCAGGCTTCGTGCCAGGCATGAAGGGCTGTTGCGCGAATCTAATAAAGCATTGATTTTGCTGAATATCTTTTACGTAGTTGGGGCGTGCGTGCAGGCGCTTCCCCACAACCGGGGACGCTGATGGCACTTTGCCTTGCGGGGTTCCCCCACTAGTGGGGAATTGCCCGTCACGGCCTCAGTCGGGGCGCTCCACTGTAGCGGATTCGCGCAAACGTTGGCGCACCGATTGCCGCGCCTGGGCCTGCAATTGCGCGACGAGCGCGTCCCTGGCCAGGCGTTGGTCTTGTTCGGGTAAGACAGACGTATTATCACTTTGGTTCTGCATTCCTTGCAGCAAGTGCCGATTGGCCTGGTGGAAGGCCGCGACTTCGGCAGCTGTGGGTTCCTCGACCGCGGTCAGCTGGGCGAACGCCAGCTGGGCGGCCAGTTCATGTCGAGTGTAGTCAGCGAAGCCTGGGCGATCGAAGCCGGCCTCCTGCAGGCGCCGCTCGAACAGCGCCGGGCTGCCGAATGCCGCCTGCAGCCCGGCAATGTGCGCGTCTACCTGCTGGTCGTCGATGACGATACCCAGGCGCCCCGCTTCCTGCCACAGCAGTTCTTTGTCGATCAGCTCGTCCAGCGCCTGCTCGCGCAGGCGCTGGTACAGGTTGGGGTTGCGGATGCTGGCCACCGCCCGGCCGTGGGCGACCAGGTACTCGCTGAAGTAACGCTCCAGGCGCAACACACCGATCTCCACGCCATTGACCCGCGCCGCCGGCGCATCGGCCTGGCTGGTCGAGGCCAGCAGCAACAGCAGCCACATCATCAGCACGCGCATGGCAACCTCCGTTCAAGGGGTGTCGGGTACGGCGCGGTACGCCGCCACTTCTTTGAAGCCTGGGCCCGGCAGGCTTACCGCCACCACATGGGCACCGGCCAGGCCCTGGCGCCGCCCCGGGCCGAAACCCAATGCCGGGGTCAGGCCGGTATTCACGCCATGCAGTTGTTCCAGGGCGTTGACCAGTTGCTCGCGACTAGCATCGCGGCCCACCTGCCTGAGCGCTTCGACCAGCAGCCG
Organism: Pseudomonas sichuanensis; assembly: GCF_024749065.1. Taxonomy (NCBI): domain Bacteria; kingdom Pseudomonadati; phylum Pseudomonadota; class Gammaproteobacteria; order Pseudomonadales; family Pseudomonadaceae; genus Pseudomonas; species Pseudomonas sichuanensis. The sequence goes on from NZ_CP087185.1 coordinate 3,654,710, forward strand.
CCAGGCGCACAACGTGTTGACCTGCAACGCGGCCTGACGCGCATCCAGGCCCTGGCGTTGCTGCACACCCGTCAAGGCCGCGCGGCCCTCGGCGGTCCAGTCGCCGGGGACGAAGGGATAGGCCAACAACAGCCGTTGCGACCATTGCGCCGGCAGGCCCGGCAGGCTGCCGGCCACCTGGGCCGAGGCGGCCAGCAGATAGGGCTGGCGGCCTTGGGCCAGCAGCGCGGCGGCCAATTCACTGAAGCCCTGGGCGCGGCCGAGGTAGAGGATGCCCTCGCCCGTCACCGCCTGGCCATCGAAGGCCTGTACTGGCGGTGGCTGCATGCCCAGCTGGCTCAGGCGTTGCTGCAGGGCCGTGGCGGCAGCGGCTTGATCGTCGCCGGCATACACCACCTGCAGCGCATCGGGCGCCAGGCCCAGGGCCTCGCGGGCATGCAACGCCACACTGAGCAACTGCTCGGGCAGGCCCGGCAATGGGTCGAATACCTGGGCGCTGCCGCCATCGCGTGGCGTGGCGCCGATCAGCGGCACGCCGGCCTGCGCCAGCGCGCGGCTGTCGAGCCAGGGCGCCAGCGGCGCGATCAGGGCGAACACCCGCTCTTGTACCAGCAGTGTATCCAGCGCCCGGGCAGTGCCGGGTGCGTCAAAGCCGGGGTCGGCCGTTATCAATTGCAGGCGCCGGCCGTGCAGGCCGCCCTGCTGGTTGAGCTGCGCGATGCCATCCTCCAGCACCGCCCGCACCACCCGCCCGGCCTCGGCCAGGGGCCCGCTTTCCGGCAGCAGGGTGCCCAGACGCAGTACGCCCTCCTCCACGCCCGGGTCGCGTTCATCGGCCAGGCGCTTGAGGTACGCGGTGAGGTTGCGCTGGTCGGCCAGGCTCAGCTCGAAGCGCGGCATGGCCGGGTCCAGGCGATTGCCGGCCGGGTCGATACCGGTGCGGATCACCCGCGCCAGGCTGGCGTCGCTGTAGGCCGGGTAACGCCGGCTATTGGTTTCGCGCTCACCCTGCGCCAGGGCCAGGCGCTGCCAGTCCAGGCTGGGCGGGCGCACGCCGCCCTCGGCGCGGCCACGGCCATCGTTGCCGTGGCAACTGGCGCAGGGCAGCACGCTGGCCGGCACGCTGATGTCGCTGGCGCCGACTCGGGCCTGCAGCTGGGCGTCGCTGCTGGAGACGCCTTCGCGGTACAGGCGTTTGCCGGCTTGTTCGTGTTCGCTGAGGTCCAGGGCCAGGGCTGGGGTGCACAGGGCCATCCACAGTGCCAGCCCCATGATTCGCGCAGAGATTTGCTTCACCTGTTCCGGCCCCATCGCTGGCAAGCCAGCTCCCACAGGAGGTGCCTTATATCTGTGGGAGCTGGCTTGCCAGCGATAGGGCCAGCAAAGCCAGTGCAAGTAGAGCGCCCCTGCGCCGAACATGGCGTTCACCGCCCCGCCAACGGTTGGGCCAGCAGCTGCATGCGCTGGGCGATGGCGGCGGGCGGTGCGTCGGGGCGGATCTTGCTCCAGCGCTTGCCGGCCACGTCACCGGCGATCAGCTGCGTGGAGTGCTGCTCGGGGCTGGGCAAAAACTGCCCCAGGCGCCCCAGCACCAGGTCGACGCTGGCCTTGTCACCGGTGAGAAACAGCCAGTTCGGCCCGTCCACTCCCTGCTTCTCGGCAAAGGCCTTGAGCACTTGCGGGGTGTCGTTGAGCGGGTCGCTGCTGACCGAAACGAAGGTCACCTGCCCCGCCAACTCGGGCCCCATGGCCTCGCGCACTTCGCGCAGCTTGCGGGTGATCAGCGGGCAGGCGTCGTTGCAGTGGGTGAAGATCACGTTGAGCATCACCACCTTGTCCTTCAGCACATCGCTGTAGAAGCGCAGCTCGCGGCCGTTCTGGTCCTTGAGCACGGTGTCGGTGAACCAGGTCTGCGCATCACGGGTGCCGCCACCGCTCGCCATGGCCTGCGGTGCCGGCTGCGGCGCCGGCGCTGGCGCATGGCCCTCGTGGGCGAACGCCACCGAAGCGAGGATCCACAGGCAGGCCCCCAGCACCACCCAGTCGAAGCCGCGCATGCTGGCGCGGCGTGTGCTCAAGCTGCTCATGGCTGCACCTCTTTGCCGGCGATTGCCGTGCTCTTGGCATGTACCCGCCGCGCGCTCAGGCGGTTGACCTCGGTGATCAGCACGTTGGGGTCGGTGAAACCGTAGAAGCGCGTCCAGTGCCCGCTGCGCCCGTCACCCACCAGGATCAGTGGCGGGTGCTCGCTGAGGTTGGCGCTGAAACTGCCCAGCCCTTTGAGCGTCTCGGTGATGGCGTAGGGTGACCCGGTCAGCCAGCTCCAGCCCGGGCCGCGCTGGAACGCCTTGGCGTAGTCGGCCAGGCGTTTGGCGTCGTCGCGCTGGGGGTCGACGCTGATCGACACCAGGCGGATTTCCTCGCCCACCCGCCCGCCCAGCTGCTGCTGGACCTTGCCCATGATCGACGAGACCACCGGGCACACCGTGGTGCAGCTGGTGTAGATGAAGCCCATCACCACCAGGTGGTCGCCCACCAGGTCTTTTTCCAGGCGCACCGGCATGCCGTTCTGGTCCAGCAGCGCGACATCGGCAAAGCGCACGCTGGCTTTTTCCTGGTGGACGGCGGGCGGTGCCTGGGGCGCGCCGCCGTGATCATGGCCGGCGTGGGCCAGGGCCAGGTCGCTGGCCAGCAGCAGGCTCAGGGCAAACAGTTTTCCGGCATCGACAGGGTTCATCGCAGACTCCTGGGTTCCCCTTGGGAAGCAGTAGGCGCCGTGGCGGCCGGCAGCACGCGCAGGCTGGTGTAGTTGTCTTCGGCAAACTTGCGCCCCAGGCTGGGCGACTGCACATGCAGGTACCAGGCGCCGGCTTCGGCCAGCTCCAGCGAGGCCTGGTAGACGCCCTCGCCCACTTCGGTCAGCGGCAGGCTGCGCGGCAGCGACGACGGCGCGAGGAAGTAGCGCAGGCTCAGGTCGCGCAGGCCCGGGCGTGGCTTGCCGTCCTCGCCGAGGATGCGCACCTGGGCCACGAACGGGCTGTGCTGCAGCAAGGGCTGTTCGGTGCCGAGGAACTCGGCGTGCACCACCTTGCGCAAGCCGGCGTCCGGCAAGGCCGCCACGTCGGTGCTGAAGCAGTGGATGATCTGCGGCTGGTTGAGCAGGAAGGCCACATCGAAGGTGCCGGCCGCCGGCAGCTTGACCGTGGAGCCGTACACCCCCGGCGCCACCTCGCGCAGGCTGCGGTCGATGACGATGGCCGCGCGGGCCTGGTGGCCGCGGTTGTTGTAGCCCGACATCGGCGCGTTCATGCCTTCGGCATAGAAGTAGGTGGTGTTGTCCACCGGGTTGACCACGAACACCGAATTGTCGTCGCGCGACACGCTCACCCCCTGGGCCAGCGGCAGGTCGCCAGCCTGTCGCGGCGCCGCGGGGCCGGCCTCGAAACCCTGGACGATCGGCGTGCGGCCCTGGCCGAGGCTGGCCAGGTTGATCATGCTGACTTTCGGCGAGGCCAGGCCGCGCACGTAGGCATAGCCCTTGGTGAAGGTCAGTTGGTAGGGCTCGGCGGCCACCGGGATGCGGTGGATCAGTTGGTCGTTGCTGGCGTCGATCACCAGCGCCTGGTTCTCCAGGGTGTTGAGCACCACGCCAAAACGCCCGTCAGTGCTGAAACGCATCGGCCCCAGCCCCGGTTCGGCCTGGACCGTGTGGCGCACATGGTGGCTGCGGGCGTCGATCACCCGCACCGTGCCCTCCTGGCCATCGACCACGTACACCGCCTGGGACAGCGCCGAGTAGGCCACCGACAGCGGGTGCGGGCCCACCTTGAGGGTTTGCACCAGGCGCATGGCGGCGGTATCGATCACGCTCAGGGTGCCGCCGTCACGGTTGCTGACGAAGGCGTAGCGCGAGTCGGCGCTGAAGGCGATCTCGTGGTGGCCGGAGCCGGTGATGAAGGTCTTGAGCATGGTGCGGCTGGGCACGTCGATCACCGTCACCCCGCCCTTGCCCGGATCGCTGCTGTTGTTGCCCACCCACAGCAGGCGCTGGTCCGGCTGCAGGGCCACGCGCAGGGGCTGTTCCCCGGCATCGAGGGTGGCCACGCGGCGGAAGGTTTCGGTGTCGATCAAGGCCACCTGGTTGCGTTCGGGCATGGACACGAACACATGGCGGTCGTCGCGGGTGGCGACCCAGTCCATGGGCCGGCCCGGCAGGTCGATGCGCGCCAGGGTACTGGTCACCCCGCCCACCGACACCGTCGGGTCGATCACCGTGAGGCTGGCGTCCTTGTTCAGCACCAGCAGGAAGTAGCTGTTCAGGTCCAGCAATGGCCGGGCGCCGATGCTGCTCTTGAGGAACAGCGCCACCCGCGCCTTGCAGCTGCTGTCACGGTCGCCCACCGGCGCCGACTGCGCCGGGTCCAACCAGGCCCCCGGGGCCATCCCCGACAGCGGTTGGCCGCTGGCCTGGTCGCTGACCTTGAAGCGGATATTGGCGAAGTCGCCTTCGCGCAACTGGGCGCCGGCCAATGGCCGCGCCTCGAACTCCACTGTCACCCCGTCGCGGCTGAGGCGGTGCAAGGCTTGCGGGTCGGCGGGCTCCTGCAGCAGCTCGCGCGGGTCGCACCAGAGTTTTTCGTAGGCGACGCCCAGGCCGATCAGCGCCCAGCCCAGCACAAGCCCCATGTAGGCGGGGCGCAGTTTGCGGTTCATGGGCAGGTACCCTTGTCGACCAAGAGGCAGGCGTGCACGCACGGGGCTATGACAAAAAGCGGGATAACCATGCTGCACCTCCAGGGAAGACAAGGGTCTGCGGAGGCTGTAGCAAGCGCTATGCCAGGAATAATATTGTTATTTATCAGTTAGTTGGGATGACAACCCGAGAGGATTGGGGAGGTTCCCCCAAGGCGATTCCCCGAAGCCGGGGCCGGCGGTGTGACGCCCAAGGGCCTGTCTTGAAATCGCATGAGGGCTACCAAGTGCATGGCGACAGATCTGCAGCGCTCTCAAGATCGAGCGCCGCCCGCGCGGCGCTCGATCTCATAGGCGCTGCAAAAACACCGGCAGCCACCTGGTGGCCCTCACCCAATCTCCCGCCATGCCCCCAGCCCCCCCAAAAAACAAAAGGCAACCGCGATCCCCCGCGGCGGCCCTCCAACACCTCTCCCCCTTTACTGCGCCGGTGCCGTCGCCGGCGGTGGCTCATTGGTCACCCGCAAGATCCCCCACAAGCCCGACATGTTCCCGTACGCCGCATAGTCGCGGAACAAGTAATCCCCCGGCACCGCATTCCCGCCCCCGGCGCTGGACAGCATGAAGCTGAAGTGCGCCGCCGGCAGCACGCTCTCCTGCGCGCCGATATACATCGCCATGGGGTTGTAGCCAAAGCGCACCGAACCAATGCCCGGCAAGCCCATGGGGTAACCGTCGATATCGCTCTTCTCGGCCTGGTAGTTGTGCAGCGGCCACAGGTGCCCGTCGAGCTGGTAGGTAATACCGCGGCTGCCACCGCTGGGCATCAGCACGTGCTTGCGCAGCGGCTGCCCAGGCTTGGCGTACAGCACCGGGGTCTGTGGGTCGCCGCCAACCAGGGCATTGCTGTAGGCCATGTGCGCGTTGGGCACGTCGGCGAAGCCCAGGCCGTCGGCATGACCGAACGGCGCGTCCGGCGCCAGGCCGAAGCGCAACCACAGCGGCTCGGTCTTGTAGTTCATGGCCATGTTGCCGTTGTCCTTCGGATCCCCCGGCACGCCGTTGCCTTCGGTGGCGATGCCCTCCACCGGGCGGCCATCGGCCCAGCGCATGTTCAGCGAGCGCTGCCACACCGTGACGAAGTCGCGGTAGTCCGGCTGGCCGCTGACCTTGACCGTGGCCTGGGCGCGGCTGGCCGCGTCTTCGGTCCAGGTGGCGGTCTGCGGCAGGACGCTCATTGCACCGACCAGGCCCTTCTGCGGCTGCTTGATGAAGTCCGCCGGGGCCAGGTTGAGGCCGCCGAACTCGATGGCGGTGGTGTTGATGTTGTCCACCGTGCGCCCCAGCTGCAGGGTGGGTTTGCCTTCGCGCTCCAGGTGCCCGGCGTAGTACTGGTACACCCGGCTTGGGTAGGCACCACTGTTGCCGGGCCGGGGCGGTACGGTCTGCACCGGGTTGGCGCCGACGTTGGCGCCGTCGGACTTGGTGATGTCGTAGGCCAGCAGCTGGGCGTGCAGGCCCACGTGGCTGGAGGGGCGCATCAGGTTGTTGTTGAAGGCGGTGGAGCCTTCACCGTCGAAGCGGTCGCGCTTGACCACGTTCTGCATCACGGCGGTGCTCGGCAAGTCGGGCATCACCAGCGGCAGGCGGTTCTCCAGGGTGATGCTGATGCAGTCGCCGGCGTTGGCCCGCAGCACCAGCGGCTCCACCGGCACCCCGGCCTTGAGCTTGCCGGTGCCCGGGTCGAGGTCGGCCTTGCGCACGTACAGCACCGCGGTCGGGTCGTGCAGCGGCGCGCTGTGGCCGCCGATGGTGAAGGGCTCGCCATCCTCAGGGTCGACCCCACTGACCAGCGGGATGCTGGTACGGCGGCTGTTGAACACCAGGGTGCCTCCGTTGGCCTTGAGCGCGCCGCCGACATGCTGGCCGATGCCGGCCGGGTCGTTGATGCTCACGCCGTGACGGTTCTCGAGGATGTCGTTGGCCAGGGCCGCAACGATCTCGTAGCTGCGCTTGACCGTCGGCCGGGTACCCACGCCATTGGCGTTGGCCGTGGTTTTCGGGCAGATGCCGTCGAAGTTGACGGTATTGCGCATGGCCACCGGCTGCGGGTTGTTGGGCAGCGCGAACAGGTCGGCGCGCTGGGCGGTGTAGTTGCGCATCACGCCCCAGATACCGTTCCAGTAGCCTTCCAGGGCGGCATCCATGGAGTACAGGTAATCGCCGTTGGTGGCGGCGGAGCTGGAGATCATCGACACCGGCGCCATGAAGCCCATCTGCTCGGAGATACCGATCATCTGCGACGACTTCCACCCGGAGTTGGAACTGTTGCCGAAGCCTGAGCCGTTCTGCAGCCACTTCACGCCGTGCAGGGTGACGTTGTGCTCCTCTTCATGGCCGCCGGCATGCAGGCGCAGGCGCACGTTGTCGCCGCTGTAGGTGCGCAGCATCGGCGTGAACGGGTCGCCCGGCTCGCTGCCGGCCTTGTTGATGTGCGGCGGGAACTGCGTGGTGCCGCCGGTGGGGCCGACCGCCTGGGTGATCGCCGAGGGCGCCAGGTTCATCGCCGGGATGGCGCGGTCGGTGCGTGACTGCAGGGCGTAGGCCAGGTCGCCGCCGAGGCCGTCGGCCTGCATGCCGCGCTTGCCGTCCGGGCCGACCTTGTTCGGGTCGAACACGCGCAGGGCCAGGGGCTCGTTGCGGTAGTTGACGACGAACATGCCGGGGTCATCCACCGAGATCGCCTGCGGGCATGGCCGGCTCGGGCAACCGGGGTTCAGCCCGCCACGGGACTCGACCACCGACTCCAGCAGGTTGGAGGCGGCCTGGCGCACCGGTGGGTTGATGGCGTAGCGGAAGCTGTCGGCGGTGGCCGGGTAGCTCTGCCCGTCGGGGATGCCGTTGGGGCCGGCGCCCACGTACACACCGGCTTCATAGGCGTGCTGGAAGTCGCTGTATTCGAGGAAGAACTCGCGGTAGCTGTCGTTCTTGCCGTCGCCGTCGTGGTCGCCGGTCTGGATCACCGCCTGCCACGAGGTCGGCCCGCCGTCCTGGCGAGTCGCCGGGTTGTACAGCTGCTCGCCGGTTTCGGCGTGGTACCAGGTAGACCCGGCAGGCTCCGCCAGCACGGTGGCGTACAGCCCAAGCTGCTGGTGGGTCGATGGGCCAAGGTGGTCGTGGGTGAAGATGGTGCCCAGGCCACGGTCGACGTTATGCACGTTGACCAGGGGGTCGGCGAACCAGCGTTGCATGGCGGTGCGCGCACCCAACCAGTCGGCCCGGCCGAAGCGGCCGAAGAACGGGTGCTGCTTGGCTTTCGGGCAGGCGGCGGTGCCTTCGCGGGCATCGCCCTCGGTGCAGTTGTTGAAGCTGCGGATGGCCTGCACGCGCTCGACCACGCTGCCGGGCGAGAGGATGCCGTCCTCGTAGTTCCAGCCGTTGGCCGAGCCGTCGGCGGCGGTCAGGTCCCACTTGGGCAGGTGGATGTGCTGGCCGATCACGTCCGTGGGAGTGCGCACCTGGTAGTCGTCCATTTCATAGAACGACGGGATCAGGTTGGTGTGCACGTACTGGGTGCAGTCGAAGGTGTTCATGCGCATCACCAGCGGCTCCGGCGGGCGTTGCTTGGTGATCACCGGCCAGGCGTCCTCCCACAGGGCGAGGATGCGCGCCTGCGGGAAGTGGTAGCCGACCTTGTTGTATACCGCGTCGAACTGGATGTTGGCGGCCTTGTAGATGCGTGGGCGGTCGGCGGTGAAGGCGGACGAGCCGCGGAAGCTCATGCCGGTCAGGGTCTCGCCACTGTTGAACTCGCCCACCCCGGACGACTGGGTCAGGCGCTTGCCACGGTCATCCATGCAGGGCTCGTAGAACGGCGCGCCGGCGGTGGGCAAGGCGCCGTTGGTGCGGAACGCCTTGGCCACCGGCGTGCCGCCGGGGACCAGGGCGAAGCTTGGGTGTTCGGCCTTGGCATGGAACTGCATGGCCGCCTGTTCGACCTCGGTGCCCTCTTCGGGCAGGTAGATCGGCTTGGCCTTGTGCAGCACCTTGGAGAAGTCCAGCCGGGTGGTGGTGGTGACCGCCTCGCCACCGGCGGACACGCCGTCCAGGGCGTGGCGACCGAGGCCACCGTCCCAGCCATCGACCTGGTTGGCGTCGAGGTTGGCCCACAGTGCCTTGCCGCTGTCCTTGAGCTGGCGCGCCAGGGCCGGGTCGAGCATGTCCAGCGGCGGAGTTGGCGGGCGCTGGCCGACGCTGCTTTCCATGCCGCCGATCCAGAACGGATAGCCGGGGTTTTTCAGGCTGCCGTCGGCGTTGCGGTTGCTTTCGCTGCGATCGACCAGGGCCAGGGAGCCCACGGCGCGGGGGGTGGCTGGCTGATTCGAATGATCGTCGTCGCCCTGCTCCTGGTCATCGTCGTCATGCTGGGCTACCTGCGTCTCGCCGAGCTTGGGCACCACGGTGACCTTGCCCGGCATCGGCGCCATGGCCTTGCCCGGCAGCGGCACGATGGCCGGGATCGGCGTGCCGGCGATGATCTCGCCGTCGGGCAAGGCCCGCGCGCCATTGGCCGGCTTGCCGCTGCGCAGGGCGAACGGCGTGCTGTGGAAGCCGTTCTCGCCCTCGCCGCTGACCTCGAGCCGGGTGCCTGGCTCGAACACATCGTGCACCCGCCACATGGCCCACATGCCCTGGGCGAAGTGCGGGTAGAAGTGGCAGTGGTAGATGGCATCGCCCGCGACCCGGTTGCGGTTGCCCGAACCGCCGTTGGCGATTTCGTAGGTGTAGCCCACGCCCGGGCCGATGCCCTGGGCGTCGATGTAGTCGGAGTTGTCGTCGTTGGGGTTGAACAGCCACTGGTGCCCGTGCAGGTGGAAGATGTGCTGCTCGTGGCCATTGTGGGTGTTGCGGAACTTGGTGAAGTCACCGATGTAGCTGTGGTGCACGTTGGCCGGCTCCGCCGGGTACAGGGCCATGGTGGCCTTGACCCCGGTGGCGCTGGCCGGCGGTACTTCGCCCGGGCGGATGCGTTCCAGGCCGACGTTGGCCGGGATGTCCACCAGGGTGCCGATATCGCCGACCGTATGGGCACTGAGGAAGAACTCCTCGTAGGCGCACGACAGGCAGTCATGCATCGGCCCTACGCCAAGCCGGTTGGCCACCACCTCGGCGCCCATGCCGCCGGAGCCGTAGTTGATCATGAACGAGTCGCGGGTCGGCTCCAGCACATGGCCCATCACCGGGTCTGCCCAGTAGCCGGGGAAGGCCTGGGTGCCGGCCACTTCGTCGGCGAACTGCGCGGCGAAGTCGCGGAACGCTTCCAGCCGGTTGGGCAGCGCCGGGTTGCGCTTGCCGACGCTTTCCAGCGGGTAGGTGTTCTTGGGGAAGCTGCCGTCGGGGTTGGGGCCCATGACGATGGCGTCGGTCTCGCTGTTGAGGATCTCGTTGCCGTCGACCATGGCGATGATCGGTTTGCCGGCCTTGCCTTCGGCGATCCAGGGTTCCAGCTGCGGGTAGCGTGCTTCGTAGTTGATCACCGGCTGGCCGGTGGCGGTGCGGCCGGTGGTAGCCAGGCGCATTTCTTCTTCGGTGAGGGTGTTGCGGTAGGTGCGCCCACCTTTGGGCACTACCGCCACTTGGCCAAACAGACCGTTGGCGACGTTGCCGGCACCGCCCTGGCCGCCGAAGGTGGCGCCCTGGCTGGTGACGGCGAAGGCGCCTTCGCGCTCGGCGTACAGGGTGTAGCTGCGGGTGCCACCGGGGGCGACCAGGAAGTTGCCGTTGCGCCCGGTGTTGGCGGCGATGTCGGCGATGCTGGTGACCGCCTGCATGCCGTTGACCTGGAAGCCGACGTGACGGTCGCTGACCTGCTCGTCGGCGATGAAGTGCTCGCCGCCTTCAGCGTCCGGCAACTCGACTTCTTCACCCTCCTCGCCTTCGGGCTCCTCGGGTTCGATGCCGTGCTTGTTGGGGTTGGCCTGGTAGGCCAGCAGGTTGGTCAGGTTGACCGTCAGGCAGTCACCGGCGGCCACCCGCAGCACGATCGGCCGCGGGCGTTTGTCCGGGCGCAGGGTGACCTTGCCGGGGACGGCCGCGCCGCCTTTGCTCAGCGGCACCAGATGCTCGTCCACCACATCCTGGCGCAGGGCGAACAGCATGCCGTTGGCATTCTGCGCGCCGAGGCGGTTGTACATCAGCGGCTGGTCGAGGGCCACCACGTTGGCGGTCAGGGTGCGCTGGCATTGCACGGCCGCTTCGCCGCTTTCCTGCCAGCCCAGCAGGGCCAGCACCAAGGTGGTCAGGGCGGGGCCTTTGCGAGGGGTCGTCATGGGTCACCTCCGTGGGGCGCAAGGACTCTGCGAGGAGGTGAGCAAGGCTCATGCCACTAAAATTCTCTTTTTATTTCAATAACTTGAGATTGTCAGTGGTTAGCAATCGGGGAAGATCACCCAATTGAGGCCCTTAATCGGGGGCATTAGCGCTGCATGCAACGCTGGTAGCGCTCGTCCACCCGGCCAGCGAACCAGGCCGTGGTCAGCTTGCGGGTGATCTTCGGGCTTTTCAGCTCGATCCCCGGCAGCACCGCGCGCGGCAACGGCTTGCCTGCCTTGGCTTCGGCCAGCCGGAACACGCCCTGGTACAGCTCGGTTTCTTCAAGCTCCAGGCCCCCCTCCTGCTCCAGCTGCGCACGGATCTGCGGGTTGCGCAGCCCGAGTTTCGGCCCCAGCTTGCGCGCCGCCTGCTCGGTCTTGCCGGGCAGGATTGCACCGGGGGCGATCAGGTCACCGTCCAGTGCCAGGGTGGTCACGCTGGCGCGGCCCAACGCCGCCTGGAACGCCGCGTTGCGGCTGGCGTACCAGCCGGCGTTGAAGTCGGCGAAGCGGTACAGCGGGCGCTCGTAGTGGGTGGGGTAACCCAGCAGGTGGGCGATGCCGAAGTACATGCCGCCGCGTCTGCTGAACACTTCCTGGCGAATCGTGCCTTGATAGGCGTAGGGGTAGCCCTTGGCATGCTGCTCGGCAAAGTCGATGCTGACCTGCATCGGCCCACCGGTATGCACCGGGTTGAGGCCGTCGAGCAGGGTCCGGCCGAGGGGCAGGCGGCCGATCACTTCGTCATACAGGGCGCTGAGTTGTTTTTCGCTGCGCACGGCGAGCAGCCGCTGCTGGTAGGTCTTGCCGTTGCTGGAGGTTGTTTGCAGCGCGCCGTCGACCAGCAGCTTGGGGATATGCAGGCGCGCGGCGCGGCGGTCGATTTCCTCACGGGCGATACGGCCCAGGTTGGGCACCTGCGGGTCGGCGTTGAAGGTCGACTCCTGCTCGGTCACCGCCAGCACGGCGCACAGGTTGCCCTTGCTCGGCGCGATACCCTGGGCCTGGAACGCCACCTGGATGTCCTCGGCCCAGCCCTGGCGGTCCTTGAGCTGCGCCGGCAGCAGGCGCAGCAGCTGGGCACGGACCTTGGCCGGGTCGCTTTCAGCGGCCTGCTCCGGGCGACCGGCGCAGCCCTGAAGCAGTACCAGGAAGGATGCGCTCATCAGTAGCAACCGTTTTGTCATCGGTCATGCTCTCCGGTTCTGTGGCTGGCAAGCATAGGCTCATTGCAAACCCCAAAAGAAGGGAGGTAGAAAAATACTGAGCTCAGGTGTTGCACTCAGCTTTCGCCCTTGGCCTCACGACCCGCACCATCAAAAGAAAAATCAACACCTAACCTGCCTCAGCGCTGCATCTGCATGAACTTGTTGCCTTGGGGGCGCACGACTTCTCGTTGCAGATGGTCATTATTTAGTTCTCAAGAAATTTCCCCAAAAAAATCTCAATCGCTTCTGCCGCGCCTTCATCTTCGTACTCATCCCACAAAAACTGCAAGACGCTTGCTATCGCTTTTTGCTTCTCAACACTCAAAAGGCTTAGCCTATATGTAGCATCCTTGCTGATATATAAGCTTAATCTATAAGCCAGGGACTGCGTCAAAACATCACCTTCCTCGTATCGCTCGGTCGCCATTAGCAAATACGCCGGAAGATAGTAATCAATGCCAAGAGGCGTCATAAACGTAAGACACGCCGACGAGCCCCCTACGTAGTCATCATGGAAGCCCTTTAAAGTAAGAACCCACCAACTCCTTCCCGAAAAATACTCTCGGATCTGTAACGGCTCGGGGCACACGGAATCCACTATACTACTTGCATTAGGCGCATCTTCCCTTCCAAAGGCAGCTTCAATCATATTCCTAATCGCTTTCTTTCTTGAGCTCAGCGAATCTTCTTCTCGCATATTGACCCCTTCTCAGGCTTCTGGGTCTGTCTCAGCTGATTACCCCTGGTGGGGGACGATTTTGCGGTGCAGGTTATCGCGTTCGTAGGCCAGCATTTCGTGATGATCAAGCATGATGCCCAGCAGGTAACTGGCCTATAGATATTCACTTCAGTGCATAGACCTTTTACAAATAATCCGCCCACATATAATTCAAGGCCTCTTGCGCATCTTCATCATCAAATTCAGACGCCAGAAATCGCAGCACTTTTGCAACCGCTCTCTTCTCATCGTCACTCAAGGTGGAGATTTTATAGTAATGATCATCCTTAGCATACATAAGCAACCTTGAAGCAAACTCCAAGGTCACAACATCACCCTCATAATAACGCTCTACAGCAAGCAACAAATACAGCGGGATATAATAGTTTCTGCCTTTTGGTGACATAAACGAAAGACATGCTGAGCTGTCCCCAGAATAGTCAGAGCACAGGATTTCGAGTGTAATATCCCACCAAGCCCTACCATTAAAAAATCCCTGATTCTTATAGGCTCAATAAATTCAGTATTGATTATCTCGTCAGACCTTGGTGGGTTTTTCTTACCGAAAGCATGCTCCACGTCAAAGCGGACCTCTAATTGCGCATCACTTAGTGAATTATGCTCTCGCATCTAGCTGCCGCCTCCCACGCCTTAATTGATTCATTACGATATCCCAAGTCACCGCGCTGCAATTGTTTCGGCGTACGCTCGGCGTCCCACCGGGGCTGGCGCCAGGGCATCCCAATGTTCATCTTGTTTCTTACGCTAGTGTGGTGCTTCAGAAATACCGCTGAAAATCTGAGCTAGGCTTTGTAGGAGCTTACTTATTCTTGCCCACCCGAGTTTATATATTCATCCCCCCAGCGCACAGCAATCGCCCTCATCGCTTCCAACGCCTCCTCGTCACCGTACTCCTTCCAAAGAAAAACCAAAACCTCAACAATTGCTTTCTTTTTTTCAGTGCCATAAAGGCTCATACGATATAAGTCATCTCTCATTATCGACCTCTTTAACCCATAAGCAAAGTCTTCCGTAACAATGCCTCCATCATAATAATGCTCAGCTGCCATCAGCAGGTAGGCTGGCAGGTAGTATTCAACACCAGCTGAAGTCATAAATGTCAGGCAAGCAGACGAATCACCTATATAATCATCAAAAAGCCCTTGCAAAGTAATATCCCACCATCTTTTGCCGGCAAAGTAATCCTTGACTTGCAAAGGTTCCAAATGTAATGAGGATATAATTTCACTTGCGTCAGGTGGATTCTCTTTCTTGAAAGCTGCCTCAACCATTTTTCGGATACTTCCCTGTCTAGCATTTAACGTATCTTGGACTCGCATAATGCTACTCCCTCCCATGCCCTGATAGCTTGCTCTCTATGTGTCGCATCACCACCGGCGAAACAACGATTATTGACAGCCTCACGGGCCATCGCGCACTGCAAATTGACCTCTCGCAACTCTGACGCCAGAACAGGATCAGTAACCGACCTGCAACTCCGCTTGCCTCCTTTGCACGAAGCGTTTACCTCATCTTGCAGTTTTCTATGCTCTCCAGGCTGACAGTTTCCTGGTGGTGGCATATCAATACTCAACGGGCTGATTTTGCGCCCAATCAGGTCACGGTCTGCATCCTCTGACTTGGCGGTGTCTCCAGAAGTGCTAAGAACTGCCCCGACCGCAACAGCACCTGCAAGCGTTCCTATCAATGCTCCTGCACCACACCCAAGTGGTCCGGCCCAAGAACCTGCTGCACATCCGACCACTGGATTCAATCCCAAGGGGTCGACATAACGCAACGGATTCAAGGAAGCGTAGCTATAAGTATTAAGCCCCCCCTTCAGTCCGGAAGGATCCCTCGACACAAATCGACCGGTCTTCGGGTCCTGGTATCTAAACCGGTTGTAGCTCAGTCCGTTCTCATAGTCATGGTACTGCCCCTGGAAGCGAATCGGGTTGCCTAGGCCGTGCTGCTTGGCCCACGCCGAGCGCTCTTCGCGCACCTCACCCCAGGCCTTGTACTGTCCGGCCCAAGCGACATTGCCTTGCTCATCGGTCAGTTCCATCGGTGTGCCGAGGTGATCGCAGTGGTACCAGGTCATGGCATCGAACGGCACGGGCTTCACGTCTGTGTGCCACAGCGGATCCTGATCGAAGTCGTACTCGCGCTGGCTCCAGTCCGGCACCTTGTGCAGCCGGATCGGGCTCTTGCGCAGGGCCTGAGCCACCGGCACGAAGCTGTCCGGTTCATACAGGTAATGCACCGTACGCCCGGAATCGCCTTCATCGAGAGGCGGTGAGCTTTCCCAGGCCAGCGTGTCGCCATCCCAACCGAACAAGGTAAAGCCGCAGCCCAACTCGCGCTGGCGTTTGGCCCGTTGCAGCTGGTTCCAGCCGGTGCCCGCCTCGGGGCGATCCCAGAAGTGCGCCACCGAATGCTTGTGCAGGCGACGACCCAGGGCGTCGTAGCTGTAATCGACCTTGAGCTTGTCGTCGTTGTAACCGGCCAGCCGGTCGAACAGGTCCCAGGTGAAGTGGGCATGGGACCCGTTGTGCAACCGGTGGATCAGGTTGCCGCGTTCGTCGTACTTGTAGTGGGTCCCGGCGTACTCGCGCAGCAGGTTGTCCATCAGTTTGTTATGGCGTGCATCGGCTTCCAGCGGGCGATTCAGCTCCTGAGTCTTCTGGTCCAGCAGGTTACCGGCCGGGTCGAAGGCAAAGGTTTCCACGCCCAGGCGGCTGGTGGCCTTAAGCAGGCGGCCCACCGGGTCGTACTGGTACTCCAACGGACCACGACGGCTGTCGTGGATGTTGGTCAGCTGGCCGGCGACGTCGTAGCGGTACTGACGCTTGAGCAACGTGGATTGGCCGTCATGGCTGCCCAGCAGCTGTTCCTGCAAACGCCCTGCAGGGTCCCAGGCCTGGGTCTGCATCAACTTATTGCCCTGATGCCGCACGACTTCGCGGTGCAGGTCATCGCGCTCGTAGGCCAGCATTTCGTGCTGGTCGAGGGTCATGCCGAGCAGGTGGCCGCTGCCGTAAGTCAGCCAGCTGACCTTGTGGCCGTCCGGGCGAATCGTCGCGGTGCGCTGGTTGAGCGCGTCGTACTGGTGCTGCCACACCGCAACCATCGGCGTGCCGGTGGCCTGGTAGTACTGATGCTCGCGGCTCAGGTTGCCGGCGTCATCAAAGAACCATTGCAGCTTGCTGGCGGCGTTCACGGCCTGGATCAACTGGCCGTTACCGTCGTAGGCGAAGGTTTCGCACTGGCTCTGGTTGCCCAGGCGGGCCGTACGCTCACTCAATCGGCCCATGGGGTCGAAGGTCAAGTCGATACGGCGCTGGCCAACCTGGGTCGAGGCGAGGCGACCGTTGTGCGGGTCGTACTGGTAACGGGTGACCAGGCCATCGAAGCCAGTCTCCTGCAGCAGCCGGCCCATCGGGTCGTAGAGGAAAGTGGCCTTGCTCGCGTTCTCGTTTTCCAGGCCGATCAAACGGCCAAGCTTGTCCCAGCGATAACGCAGGGTATGTTCATTGGCGTCGACGCGTTCGCTCAGCAGGCCTGCGGCACTGTAGGCCCAGGTGGTGCAGCGGTCGAGGGCATCGACATGCGCCAGCAGACGCCCTTCGGCGTCGTAGTTGAAGCGTTCCTCGGTGTTGTCGCGATGGGTGACCTTCGCCAGTTGTCCGGCCTGGTATTCGTAGGCGGTGGTGTGGCCGGCCGCATCGGTGAAGTCGCTCAGCTGGCCGAAGGCGTTGTATGTCCACTGGCTGCGCTTACCCGAGCAGTCGGTGTACTCAAGCAACTGCCCGGCGGCGTTGTAGGCGAGTGTCTTTTCGTTGCCCAGCGCATCCTTGATCGCCTTGACCAGCCCGGCCGGGGTGTAGGCGAACTCGGTCTTGTTGCCCAGCGGGTCGACCGTTTCGACCAGGTTGCCGGCATCGTCGTAGCCGCGCAGCCACAGGCCGTCTTCGGCATCGCTGATCTTGATCAGCTGGTCCTTGTCGTCGTAGGCGTAGTGCACCACGCTGTGGTCGGCACGGATGTGCTGCAGGCGGTTGCTGCGTTCATCGTAGGTGTAGCGATCCTGGCTGCCGTCGGCGTGCAGGTGGCGGATCACGTTCTTGCGGGCGTCGCGGAACAGCCACTCCGAGCGCTCGTCGGCGTGCTGGATGCGGTAGGTGTAGCCCTCGGCGTCGTAGTAGTGGCGGGTCTGGCCGCCGTGGGCGTCGGTCACGGTGGTCAGGCGGATGTGCTCATCCCACGCCAGGCGGGTTTCGAAGCTGCCATCGTCGGCCCATTCGCGGATCGCCCGGGCGTGGGGGCCGCTGCCGTCCCATTCCAGGTTGAGGCCGCGCTCGGTGCGGTCGGTGTAGCGGGTGATCAGATGGTGCTGGTACTGGTAGCGCCAGGCGGCGCCGTGTTCGTCCTGGGCGGCGATCAGGTCGCCCTGGTCGTCGTAGTGGTAGGCGCACAATTGGCGCAGCGGCTTGCCGTCGACCACCTGCCACAGGCCCTGGATATGGCCGTGCTCATCGAGCAGCGTGCCCAGTTGCAGGTGCACCTTGGTCGGGTCGTTGTCGGCGTAGGTGTTGATGTCCGACAGCACCGGGCGGCCGTTGTGGCTGTGCTCGTAGTGCAGCATCGCGCCGACGCCGTTGCGCATGACGATATGCACCAGGTGGAAGCGCTCGCCGACGCGCTCGTAGGTCTCGTGGCGCTCCTGCCCGCGCGACAGGATGAGCTGGGTGTCGGTGGTGCGGGTCAGGCCACGGTACTCCACCGCGTCGTAATGGGTTTTGCCGACCTTGGGCAGTGGGTAGGCGTGGCTGCGGCCATCGATATCGTGCAGCAGCAGGCCATCGTCCTGCACATCGATGCAGGTGGTGAAGGCGGTGATCCAGCGGGCGCCGAGGCTGCCGCTGTCGAGGGCGGCCAGGCGCGAGTGGTAGGTGCGGGTCCAGGTGATGGGGAACGGGCCGGGCAGGCTGAAATCGGTGTGCTGCAGGGTCTCGCTGCCCAGGGCGAAGTTGATGCTGTTGCAGGTGTTGGCCGGGGCGCCGTTCTTGCACGGGTTGGCGGCCTGGGACGCGGGCGCCTGCTCTTTCTGGGTTTCCAGCTTGCCTTCGGCCAGCTGGTGGCGAGCCTTGCTGGTGCCGCCTGGCTTGATGTTGGCCACCACCACCTGGGGGTTGCGTTGGCGCCACTGTTTGACGCTGCTGGCCAGGGTCTGACTCAGGGCCTCGATGGAGCCGGGGCTGCTGGCATCGCCCAGCTTGAGGATCATGCCGCGCACCAGAGGCGCCAAGGTGCGCAGGTGCGCGCTGTGGGCCAGCAGTTCGGCCTTGGTCGTAGGGCTGAAGGTGGGGCTGACGTTGGCGCTGGTCATACCCTTGCCAGCGTGCTTGTAGGCGCTGAAGGCGCCGGCCAGGTAGTTGTCGAGCGTGGCCAGCGGGTTGTGCATCAGCGCGCTGCTTGGGGTGGATGCCGGGCGGGCGTGTCTTGGGCCGGCGCCTTCGGCCAGGGTGGCCAGGCCACTGGCAATGTCGAGGATGATCTGCTCGCCGAGGGTGGCGGCCTCGGCGAGGATGCCCTTGAGTTTGCCGGTGGCCTGGCTGACGAAATTATCGAGGCTGCCGACGATATCGGCGTTGAGGTGGCCGGCCAGCAGTTCGACCGAGGCATCGTCGAGCACCTGCTTACCCTCCTGGCGCACGAACAGCAGCATCGGCCGCAAGCTCATGCGCGCTGGTGCCTCACCGGCGGGCGAGGTGACCAAGGCGATCAGATTGAGGGCAAAGGTGGCGCAGTCGAGTGGGTCGGGTACCTGGCTGCGGGCCAGGGTAACGATAGCGCTCAGTGCTTCGATCAGGGCGATGCTGTTTCCCGCCACTGGCACATTGCCGGCGACGGTCTTGAGGCGCTCGAGGGTGGCATGGCCGGCACTGACTTCCCGCAGCCAGGTGTCGAACACTGCGGCGCCACGGCCGACGTCCTCGGCCTGGATTTCGGCGAGTGGTGTGATCGCCACCTGCAAGGCGCAGGGCTTCACATGGGTGTCGCAAGACCTTCCGGGCATGGAATCGCTGCTCCTGGTACCTGATCATCAAGGGCATCCAGGCAGATCGATTGCGCAGCACAGACAAGTTGCATACCAGGCCGCAGCCATGGTGCCCGGCGCGCCGGGCACGCAACGGTTTACTCAGTTGAGCCAGCCATCAGTCAGCCTGAATCGAGGCGAGAGACGATACTCAGGCGCTGGCACTTGAAGGAGTCAGGAACCACCCCGGCGGAATGAGGGCGCTTTCCCATTTGGCTGTAGTGGAGTTCTTACAAACATCATCAGCAGACAAACAGCCGCCACCGACAACGCCTGCAACGAGGGCTATGCCGGCGGGCTCTTGGCCGCGTCGTACCGAGGGCAACCGTCAGGGCTGTTCACCCACCAGGTAGGTCTTGCTGATATGGCGGAACAGCGGGTGGCTGGCGCTGCCCATCAGTTCGAACAGCACCATCTCGCGGGTGACGATCTGTGCCCCGGCGGCGCGCATGCGTGCCAGGCCTGCGGCCTTGCTGGCGGCGGTACGGCTGTCGCAGGCGTCCTCTACCACGAACACCTGTTTGCCCAGGGCGAGCAGGCCGAGCACGGTCTGCAGCACGCAGACGTGGGTTTCCATGCCGCACACGATCACCTGCTCACGGCCCAGCAGGCTGGCCGGCAGGCAGTCGGCGGCGACGCAGGAAAAGTGGGTCTTCTCGACGATGACGGCGCTTGGCGCAACGGCCTTGAGGGATTCGAGGGTGTGGCCAAGGCCTTTTGGGTACTGCTCGGAAATCACCGTAGGCAGCTCCAGGTCGGCGGTGGCTGCCAGCAACCAGCGCGCCCGGGCCTCTGTGCCTGCGGGGTCGCTCATGGCGCCGATGAGTTTTTCCTGGATGTCGACCACCAGCAGCGTGGCGCGTGTTGAATCGATCAGCATTGTCAGCCCCTTGCCTGGAAAACCGTGGCCGTGACGCCACGCAGGCGACAAGCCTCGCCCAGTCAAGGGGTAACGTCAATCAGGCGGTGAGCCGCAACGGTTCGAGTGCGCCGGTGAGCGCACCCAGCACACGGTCTTCATGTTCGTGGATGAAGAAGTGCCCGCCGGGGAACATCTCGAGGCTGAACTCGCCCTGAGATTCGCGGCGCCAGGCCTGCAGCTGTTCGGCGTTGGCGCGGTCGGTGTCGCCGCCGAGCACATGCAGCGGGCAGTGCAACGGCGCCCGCTGACGGTAGGCATAGCGGCCGCACAGCAGGAAGTCGGCGCGCACCACCGGCAGCGTCAGGCTCATCAGCTCTTCGTTGGCCAGCACTTCCTCGGGCGTGCCGCCCAGCTTGCGCAGCTCGGCCAGCAGCGCTTCGTCGCTCTTCGGCTCGCGCCAGTTCGCGCCGTCGTAGTCCTCGCGCCGGGTCGGGGCCGCCGTGCCGCAGGCGAACAGCGCCAAGGGTGGCGGGCAGCCCAGTGCCTGCAGCTCGTGGGCCAGCTCGAAGGCCACCAGCGCCCCCAGGCTGTGCCCGAGCAAGGCGTAGGGAGTGTTGGCCGCCAGGCGTTGCTCGCTGGCCAGTTGCCGGGCCAGGGCCTGCATGTCGGTGTGCAGCGCCTCGCCCAGCCGCGCGCCGCGGCCCGGCAGCTCCACCGGGCGCACCTGCAGCCAGGCCGGCAGCTTGCGCCGCCAGCGGCTGTAGACCATGGCGCTGGCCCCGGAGTACGGCAGGCACAGCAGGTTCACGGTGCTCACTGCGCGGCGGCTGCGGCCATCTGCTGGCGCAGGCTCAGCGGGCGCATGTCGGTCCAGACTTCGTCGATCCAGGCCAGGCAGTCCTGCTTCAGGCCGCTTTTGCCGGCCGCGCGCCAGCCATTGGGGATGGCCTTGTAGTCGGGCCAGATGGAATATTGCTCTTCGTGGTTGATCACTACCTGGAACACGATGTCGTCGCGGTCGAAAACGGAAGTCATTGCCTGTCTCCTTGAATGATGAGGGCCGAATGCGCGGGGCGCAGCGTGGCTCTCAAGGAAACGAAAAGCGCCTGGGGAAAATTAGCCGGGTACGCCGGTCGATGACCTGGCCTGGGCAATGGCGGCCTGGATCGCGCTGCGGGCCTGGGGGCTGTTCTTCCAGCAACTGGAGCCGACCAGGCTGGCGGCGGCTTCGACAATCTGCCGGGCGTCGGCCTGGGCCAGCTGTGCCAGCGAGCTGTAGCCGAGCTGTTCCAGGCGCTGCAGCACGGTCGGGCCAACGCCCTTGACCGCCAGCAGTTGCTCACGTTCATCGGTTGAAAACGCCATCCTCACCTCCTTGTGATGTTGCGGCTTTGCAAGCGCCGCGGATGATGGCATATATCGTCTTCTGCCCGCCAACCCCGCACCTGGAGAACTCCCCCATGCTCGGCGTGACCGACTACGGCGCTTTCGTGATTGCGTTCCTGATCCTGCTGGCGATCCCCGGCCCCGGCAACTTCGCCCTGATCACCGCCACCGGCAAGGGCGGCATCAAGGGCGGGCTGGCCGCCACCTTCGGGGTGATCCTTGGTGACCAGGTGCTGATGTGGCTGGCGGTGGCCGGCGTGGCCACCCTGCTGGCCGCGTACCCGGCAGCCTTCCACGTGGTGCAGTGGGCCGGCGCCGCCTACCTGGCCTGGCTCGGTTTGCGCATGGTACTGAGCAAGCCCGGCGCGGCGCCGCGCGACAGCGGCATGGCCGGCGGCCGCTACCTGCGCCAGACCATGATGATCACCCTGCTCAACCCCAAGGCGATCATGTTCTACATGGCGTTCTTCCCACTGTTCATCGACCCGGTAAAACACCAGGGCATGTTGACCTTCGGCTTCATGGCAGTGACCGTGGCAGCGCTGACCCTGCTCTACGGGCTGGTGGCCGTGCTGCTCACCCACCACCTGGCCGAGCGCATGCGTGCCAGCCCACGGGTCAGCAACCTGCTGGAGCGGTTGGCGGGTGCCTGCCTGGTAGGGTTCGGGATCAAGCTGGCGGCGATGCGCTAGGCACCGCCCAGCAAGTCGTGAGCATCCAGCAGGCGATACGCCACCTGCGGATTGCGCTCCAGGCCACGGCGGATGGCGGCGGGGATCGCCTGACGGGTCTTGCGGCAAAGGCCGGGCAGCGCCTCCAGCTCGATGACGATGCCGCGCATGGTGCGTACCTCGTTGTAGCCGGGGGCGATGTGCACGCGGATGCCGAGGTTCTGGTACAGACGCCCTTGCAGATGGTGGAGGTCGTCGAGGTCCTTGAGGTTTTCCAAGCGCTCGACCAGGCGCTTTTCTTCCTCGCGGGTAAGCAGCAGGATGCGCCGCCCTTCGGCCGGGCCGTCGAGCAGCTGCTCGCGGCCGCAGTCACAGGCGCCCGGGGGGCATGGGTGGCGTAGTGGAGGTTGGTTGGTCATGGGGCAAGGATAGCGCCTTTCATGAGGTTGGCCGCAGGCCTCATAACCTCGGCAAGCCAGGCACTGGCATCGCGTCAACTGGGGCTGCGTTGCAGCCCTTCGCGGGCAAGCCCGCTCCCACAGGTACAGCGCGTGACTCAAGCAATGCGCACATCCTGTGGGAGCGGGCTTGCCCGCGAAGGGCCGCAAGGCGGCCCCAGTCACTCATGGGAACAGCACGACGTCACTTGAACGGGCCTTTCACCCAGCCACTGTGCCAGCCTGATCAGGTAGCCGTCGGGGTCCTGCACCAGGAACTGGAGCAGCCCCACTTCAGCCTCTGCCACCCGGTACCACACCTCCTCGCAGGGCCTGAACAGCGGCCAGCGTTGCTGCTCAAGACGTTCGATCAGTGGCTCGACCGCCACCACGTCGATCTGCAGGTGCATGCCCCGCCCCAGGGGTTTTTCCATCGGGCCGGTAAGCCAGTTGTCATCGGGATCGAGCTGTTCGAGCATGACCTGCGAGCCGTTCAGGTCCAGGTAGGCGAAACGCTGTTCCGGGCGCTGATAGGCGATGTCGAAACCCAGCAGTGAAACCCAGAAACCGAGGCTGGCCTCGAGGTCGCTGACGATCAGTTCGGGGACCAGGCTGTTGCGCTTGAGCATTGCGATCTTCCATGACGTGTTGGTTGGGCTAACCGCTCACAGGGTGTCAGTGCGGGCGCCGGGCGTCCACCAACGCGGTCGCGAGGTGCTGAACGAATGCGCGGTCGGCCGAAAGGCATCGGCCCCTTTCGCGTCAAAACACCCCAGCAGCAAGGCCACCGTGGGCGCATCGTCGATGGCGCCGAGGGAGCTGCCGCAGTTCGGGCAGAAGGCGCGGCTGGAGCCTTCGGATGAGCGATACAGGCTCGGCGCCCCGCCCTCCCCGGTCCACGACACGTCGGCTTTGTCGAACTCCACCCAGCACAGGGTAAGGCTGCCGGAGTGGCGCTGGCACATATGGCAGGAGCAGGTGTGGGGAAACCGCGGCGTCCCGCGAGCGCTGAAGCGGATACGGCCGCACAGGCAGCCGCCGTTGTGAGTAGGCATGGTGGCGCGTCCTTGGCTGATGAAACTGGCAGGACAGTAGCTGGGCACGCTCAACTGTAAAGCGTGAAAATGTTACGGCGATATGCAACGGCGCTATGCTGGCCTGCCAACTGGTAAAGTGCGCGCCCTCCTTTGCACCAATGATGGAAAGCAACCGATGCACAAGATGATCGAGTTCCTCGCGGTGGTGGTGGTGTGCACCGTCATCGGCGTGGCCTGCGAACAGTACGACGTTAACCGCTACCTCAAATGGTTGCTGATGGCCCTGCCGGCGATCGTCTGGGTGCGTCTGCGCAACCCCTTCCTGCGCTGACGGGAGCCAGCATGCACGACCTGCAACTGAACGCCGACCTGTCCCGCCCCGTGACCGTGCACGGCGCCGCATTGCCGTGGCTGCCCAGCCCACTGCCGGGCGTCGAGCGGCGCATGCTGTACCGGGTCGGCGGCGAGCAGGCGCGGGCCACCTCGCTGGTGCGCTATGCGCCGGGCAGCCGTTTCAGTGCCCATGTGCACGGTGCCGGCGAGGAGTTCGTGGTGCTGGAAGGGGTGTTCGAGGATGAGCACGGCCGTTACCCGGTCGGCAGCTACGTGCGCAACCCACCGGGCAGCGCCCATGCCCCGGGCGCAAGCGAGGGTTGTGTGATCTTCGTGCGCCTGCGCCAGTTCCATCCGCAGGATCGCCAGGCGCTGGTGATGCAGTTACCCGCGCAGGGCGGGATGCTGTTCGAAAACGACCATGAACGGGTCTGGCTGCAGGTGCTGCAGCCCGCTGATACATGCCGCTGGGACAGTGGCCGTGGGCTGGAGCTGCTGGTACTGGCCGGCCAGTTGCACGGCTCGGCGGGCAGCCTGCCGACCTGGAGCTGGATGCGTCTGCCGGCGGGGCAGGCCGTCGAACTCAAGGCCGGCAGCGAGGGCGCGCGGGTCTGGCTGAAAGAGGCCGCGCTGAACCTGGGGGGCTAAGCCCCGCCCAGCGCCTCACGGAAGCGCCGGGTGCTGGCCGCAGCCAGCAGCAGCCCGACCACCGCCACGCCCCCGCCAACCATGCCGATATTCGCCACACCCGTTTGGCTGCTGACGATACTGCCCAGCAGCGCACCACCGCCGATGCCGATGTTGTAGATGCCCGAGAACAGCGCCATGGCCACATCGGTGGCGTCCGAGGCGAGCTTGAGGGTCTTGGATTGCAGCGACAGGCTGAAACTGAGGATCGCGATGCCCCAGACCATGCTCAGGCCAGCGAACAGGTAGAAGTTGCCCGACAGCGGCAACAGCAACAGCAGGCACGCCGCCAGCGCACCGATCGAACCGACCAGGAAGCCATGGGGGAAGCGATCGCTGTAGCGACTGAACAGCAGCGAACCGAACACGCCCGCGCCACCGAACAGCAACAGCAGCAGCGTGGTGCGCTCGCCGCCGATCTGCGCCACGTGCAGGGCGAAGGGTTCGATGTAGCTATAGGCCGTGAACTGCGCGGTGATCACCAGCGTCACCAGCACATAGGTGATCACCAGCGCCGGGCGCTTGAACAGGATCGGCAGGCTGCGCAGCGAGCCCGAGTTCTGGCTGGGCAGCAGCGGCAGCGATTTCATCAGGCAGAGCATGGTCGCCAGCGCCACCCCGGCGATGCCCAGGAAGGTCACCCGCCAGCCCAGCGCCTCACCCACCACCCGCCCCAGCGGAATGCCCATGACCATGGCCAGGGTGGTGCCGGTGGCCAGCAGCCCGAGCGCCTTGGCCTGTTGCCCCGGCGGCGCCACCCGCACCGCCAGCGACGCGGTGATTGCCCAGAACACCGCGTGGGCCAGGGCGATGCCGATGCGGCTGACCAGCAGCATGGCGAAGCTTTGCGCCTGCCACGACAGCACATGGCTGACGATGAACACCAGGAACACCAGCAACAGCAGGCGGCGGCGCTCGATGTTGCGGGTCATCAGCATCATCGGCAGCGAGGCCAGCGCCACCACCCAGGCGTAGATGGTCAGCATCAGACCGACCTGCGCGGTGGTCATGTCAAAGCTGCGGCCGATGTCGCTGAGCAGCGCCACCGGGACGAACTCGGTGGTGTTGAAGATGAACGCCGCCAGCGCCAGGGCGATGACGCTCAGCCAGCTGCCGGTGCCGGCGGTGGGCGGCATTGTGGTAGGTACGGGGCCATTCATGTGAAGGGGTGATTCTCCGCGGGCAAGGCAACAGGGCGCGCGCCGGCGGCCGGGGATCAGGGCCGTTGACGCACGTGTTGTTATTGGAAGGATGCCAGGCATGGTACGCATCGAGGCCGGGTGTCACAACCGAACAGATGTTCGCCGGTGTTTTTGCAGCGCCTGTGAGATCGAGCGCCGCCCGCGCGGCGCATCGCTGGCAAGCCAGCTCCCACATTTGTTTCGGGCCAATTATGCCTGTGAGGGTACCGCTGCCCGCCTTGGTGCATGTCTCAAGCCAGCCGCTGGGCCTTCAGCGCCCACGTCGAAATCGAGTCGGGCCAACAAGGCGTACAGCGATGCAGTCACAGGAGTGACTGGCCCGAAACAAATGTGGGAGCTGGCTTGCCAGCGATGCGCCGCGCGGGCGGCGCTCGATCTTGAGGGCGCTGCACCTCTATCGCCCTGCACCTGGTCGCCCTCATGCACCCTCAAAGCAGGCAAACCTTCAGCCCTGCAACGTCGCCATGTCGATCACGAACCGATACTTCACATCCCCGACGATCATCCGCTCATACGCCTGGTTGATGTTGCGGATATCGAGCATCTCGATATCACAGCTGATCCCGTGCTCGGCACAGAACTCAAGCACCTCCTGGGTTTCAGCAATTCCGCCGATCAACGAACCGGCCAGCACCCGGCGCTTCATCACCAGGTTGGCGGCATGCACCGGCGGATCGACCGGTTCGATCAGCCCGACCAGAATATGCACGCCACCGAACGCCAGGGTTTCCAGGTAAGGGTTGAGGTCATGCTGCACCGGAATAGTGTCGAGCAGGAAATCGAAACGCCCGGCAGCGGCGCGCATCTGCTCGGCATCGGTGGACACGATCACATGGTCCGCGCCCTGGCGGCGGGCTTCTTCGGCCTTGCTCGCCGAGCGGGTGAACAGGGTCACTTCGGCGCCCAGCGCCTTGGCGAACTTGATGCCCATGTGGCCCAGGCCGCCCATGCCCAGCACCCCGACCTTGTGGCCAGGGCCGACGCCATGGTGCTTGAGTGGCGAGTAGGTGGTGATGCCGGCGCACAGAATCGGCGCTGCGCTGGCCAGGTCCAGGCCCTGGGGAATGCGCAGCACGAAGTGTTCGCTGACCACGATGCTGTTGGAGTAGCCGCCCATGGTGTTGCTGCCGTCCACACGATCAGGGGTGGCATAAGTCATGGTCGGGCCTTGCAGGCAGTACTGCTCGACGTCCTGACGGCAGGCCTCGCAGTGCCGGCAGGAGTCGACCATGCAGCCCACGCCGACCAGGTCACCGACCTGATAGCGGCTGACTTTTTCGCCCACCGCCGTGACCCGGCCAACGATCTCGTGGCCCGGCATCAGCGGGTACACGGCAATGCCCCACTCGTTGCGCGCCTGGTGAATGTCGGAGTGGCACACGCCGCAGTAGAGGATTTCGATGGCAACGTCATCGGCGCGCGGGCTGCGGCGCTGGAAGGTCATGGGAGCCAGGGGGCTGCTAGGGGTCTGGGCGGCGTAGCCGATGGCGTTGTACATGGGGAACCTCGCAGGAGTGAAACGATTCAGGCGGCGCATTTTGGGCGCCCAAACCGCCCTCGCCCATCGCCGATTCTCCGGCATGCATGCCTGATTCTCCGGAATCGCCAGGCCACCTCTGGCGCTGAACTGCGATTCTGCGAAGATGCCACTGTCCGATTCTCTGCCCAGGTTGACCATGCACCTCACCCGCCATGTGGATGCCAACGCCACGCTTTGCTCATTGATCCGCGGCCTCGCCACGCGCCCAGGCTTCGTCCCAACCATGCTGTCTCAGGTAAAGGTGCTGACCTGGGACCACTACGTGGCCAGCAGCCCGCAGATCTACGAGCCCAGCCTGATCATCCTGGCCCAGGGCAGCAAACTGGCGCGCCTGGGCCCGCGCACCCTGGAGTACGGAGCCGGGCATTACCTGATCCAGGCGCTGTCGGTCCCCTTCATGTGCGAAACCTTCGCCACCCCGGACGCGCCGCTACTGGGTGTAGCGGTGGACATCGACCGGGCGCAGCTGGGTGAGCTGGTGCAAAGCATGAACCTGGCACCGGATCCGGCGGTGCAGGTGCAAACCCCGCAGTCGATGAGCTCGGCGGCGTTGGACGCGGCCATGCGCGACAGCGTCGAACGCCTGCTGCAGTGCCTGCAGGACCCACTGGACGCCAAGGTGCTGGGCCCGGCACGGGTGCGCGAGGTGCTCTATTGCGCCTTGCGCGGGCCACAGGCCGGGGTGCTGCGGGCGCTGGTCGAACAGCAGGGGCACTTCGCCCGCATCGGCGCCGCCCTGGCCTTCCTGCGCGAGCATTACGCCCAAGCCCTGAGCGTGGAAGAGCTGGCCAGCCGGGCCAACATGAGCGTGTCGACCTTCCACGAGCACTTCAAGCGCAGCACCGACCTGGCGCCGATGCAGTACCTCAAGCGCCTGCGCCTGCTCAAGGCCCAGCAGATGCTGATCGGCGAAGGCCTGGGTGTGGCCCAGGCGGCGCACCGGGTCGGCTACCAGAGCACCTCGCAGTTCAGCCGCGAGTACAAGCGCGAGTTCGCCCGCAGCCCAGGGGAAGAGCAGCCGTACCAGAGCTTGCCGGTGTAATGCTGGCAGACCGCCCGGGCACCAGACGCGCAAAAGCAAGAAGGGCGACCCTTTCGGATCGCCCTTCTTGATGCCCGTAAACCGGGACTTTGTTTGGTAGGCACAATTGGACTCGAACCAACGACCCCCACCATGTCAAGGTGGTGCTCTAACCAACTGAGCTATGTGCCTGTCGTGTGGTGCGCATATTAGTGATCGAAGCCCTACCTGTAAAGCGTTTTTTTCAAAAAAATCAAAAACTTTGCGAAACAAGCCAGATTGGCCGGCAAATGGCCAACCTGTGGTTGCTGCAGACCAGCGACATGCTGTCGGTGGCGTCCGGTCGGGTGGAAGGTACAACGGTCGACACAGTAACTTGCATAATGAAAGTTACTAGAGGATAGTCACTCCATCCAAGGCATGACATCCAAGGTCAAGACCATGAAGAAAGCCAGCTTCCAACCCATGCCCTGCCCGGTGGCCCGCGCCCTCGAACACATCGGCGACGGCTGGAGCCTGCTGATCCTGCGCGACGCCTTCTACGGCCTGCGCCGCTTCGATGAGTTCCAGCACAGCCTGGGCATCGCCAGCAACACCCTCACCCGCCGGCTCAACGACCTGACCGCATCAAACCTGCTCGTGCGCCAGCCCTACCAGCACAACCCACCCCGGTTCGAATACCACCTCACCGAGGCCGGCCGAGACCTGCGCCCGGTGATCCTGACCCTGATGGCCTGGGGAGCGAAGCATGCCGAGGGCTCGAAGAAGGTCTACCTCGCCGACGAGCACACCGGCGAGCCGGTTGCCCTGGCGCTGGTGGATACCAACACCGGCCGCCCCATCACTGCGGACGACCACCGGCTGCGCATTTCGCCCGATGCCGACCCGCTGACCCATTGGCGCGCCGAAACCGGGCGGGCCCACCGCCAGGGCGATGCCCTGGCCAGCCCCCTCCCCAGCCAAGCCTCTGCAGAGGACTGAACGCCATGAACGCTCACGTTGCCCCCACCCCCGAGCAGTCCGCCCCGCCCACGACTAACAAGCCGGGCAGGAAAAAAGCGGCCTTGCGCCTGGCCGCGCTGGCACTCGCGGTGGTCGGCGCCGTGGGCTATGCCGGCCACTGGTGGTCGAGCGCGCGTTTCATCGAAGACACCGACGATGCCTACGTGGGCGCCGACGTCACCGTGATCAGCGCCAAAGTGCCGGGGTATATCAGCGAAGTCGCGGTGCTGGACAACCAGTTCGTCAAAGCCGGTGACCTGCTGGCGCGCATCGATGTGCGCGACTACCAGGCGGCACTGGCCAAAGCCGACGGCGCCGTGGCCGCGCAACGGGCTCGCCTGGCCAACCTGGATGCAGTCGAGCTGCTGCAGCAGGCCATCATCAGCCAGGCCAAGGCCCAGATCGACGCGCGCAGCGCTGAGGCGCAAAGGGCCCAGCACGACCGCGCCCGTTACCAGACCCTGGTGAACAGCCAGGCGGTTTCGGTGCAAAGTGCCCAGCAGGTCGAAGCCACCTGGAAAACCGCGCTGGCCGACCGCGCCCACGCCGATGCAGGGTTACTGGCGGCGCGCCAGCAACTGGCGGTGATCGGCACCCAGCGTGAGCAGGCCCTTGCGGCCCTGGCCCAAACCGAAGCGGACCGCCAGCAGGCGCAACTGAACATCGGCTACACCGAACTGCGCGCTCCGGTGGACGGTTATGTGGGCAACCGCCGGGCCAAGGTGGGGGCTTATGCCGCCGCCGGTAGCCAGTTGATTTCGGTGGTACCCGCCCACGGCCTGTGGGTGGACGCCAATTTCAAGGAGGATCAGCTCTCCCGCATGCAGGTGGGCCAGGCCGTCAAGGTTACCGCCGACATCCTGCCGGGCCGCACCTTCCAGGGCCACGTCGAGAGCATCGCGCCGGCTACGGGCGCACAGTTCAGCGTGCTGCCCGCCGAGAACGCCACGGGCAACTTCACCAAGATCGTGCAACGGGTGCCGGTACGCGTTCGCCTGCAAGGCAGCGATGCCGAATTCGGCGCGCTGCGCCCGGGCCTGTCGGTGGTTGCCGAAGTCGATACCAGGCCCCAGCCCCTGCCGCAGCCTGAGGTTGCGTCGGCAGGCCGGCCGTGATCAGCGAACTGCCCGCCCTCAGCCCCGCGCAAAAGGTCACGGCCTTTGCCTGCATGTGCGTCGGGATGTTCATTGCCCTGATCGATATCCAGATTGTCTCGGCGTCACTGAAGGACATCGGAGGCGGGCTCTCTGCCGGCGCCGACGACACCGCCTGGGTGCAGACGGCCTACTTGATCGCGGAGATCATCGTCATCCCATTGTCGGGCTGGCTGTCGCGGGTGATGAGCACACGCTGGCTGTTCGCCGCCTCGGCCGCCGGCTTCACCCTGACCAGCCTGCTGTGCGCATTGGCCTGGAACATCCAGAGCATGATCGCCTTTCGCGCACTGCAAGGGTTTCTCGGCGGGTCGATGATCCCGCTGGTATTCACCACAGCGTTCATCTACTTCAGTGGCAAGCAACGGGTGATCGCCGCCTCGGTGATCGGCGCCATCGCTTCGCTTGCCCCCACCCTGGGCCCGGCGGTGGGTGGTTTGATCACCGATATCTCGTCCTGGCACTGGCTGTTCTACATCAACCTGGTGCCCGGCCTGTTCGTCACCGTCGCCGTGCCGCTTCTGGTCAAGGTCGACCGCCCCAACCTGGCCTTGCTCAAGGGCGCCGACTACCTGGGCATGGGCTTGATGGCGCTGTTTCTGGGCTGCCTGGAATACACCCTGGAAGAAGGCCCGCGCTGGAACTGGTTCAGTGACAGCATCATCGCCACCACGGCCTGGGTGGCCGCCATCTGCGGTGTGTTGTTCGTCTGGCGCAGCCTGAAGATCGACGACCCCATTGTTGATCTGCGCGCCCTGCGCGAGCGCAACTTTGCCCTGGGCTGCCTGTTTTCCTTCATTACCGGGATCGGGATTTTCGCCACGATCTACCTCACACCACTGTTCCTCGGCCGGGTTCGCGGCTACGGCGCACTGGATATCGGCCTGGCGGTGTTCTCCACCGGGGTGTTCCAGTTGCTGGCCATCCCGGTCTACGCCTTTCTGGCCAACCGCGTGGACCTGCGCTGGATCCTGATGCTGGGGTTGGCGCTGTTCGGCATTTCGATGTGGGACTTCTCGTCGATCACCCATGACTGGGGCGCCAAGGAACTGCTGCTGCCCCAGGCCATACGCGGGTTCGCCCAGCAGATGGCGGTGCCGCCGACCGTCACCCTGACCCTGGGCGCACTGTCGCCGGCGCGCCTGAAACTGGCCTCGGGACTGTTCAACCTGATGCGAAACCTCGGTGGCGCGATCGGCATCGCGGCCTGTGCGACCGTGCTCAACGATCGCACCAACCTGCACTTCCTGCGCCTGGCCGAACACCTGAACGCCAGTAACGAGGGCATGAACCGCTGGCTCGAGCAATGGCGCGACAACGCCCAGGCACTGGGCCAGAACAGCCTCGACGCCGGCCAGGCGGCGTTGCACCAGCTGTGGGGCCTGACCTGGCGCGAAGCGCAGACGCTGACCTTTGCCGATGCGTTCCTGGTGATCATGCTGTGCTTTGCCGTCGCCACCCTGCTGGTGCCCCTGATGCGCAAGGTCCAGCCGCCGCCACAGCCATCAGCCGACGCGCATTGATACCCCGCGCCCGGACAAGGTGCACAGGGCGTGCCCTTCAAGGAATGACGAAGTTCACCTCGATGTTCCCACGCGTCGCCTTGGAGTACGGGCAGATCTGATGGGCTTCGTCCACCAGGCTCTTCTTGTCCACTTGCGCCAGGCCTGGCAGGTGCACGGTCAGTTGGGCGGCCAGGATGAAACCGCCGTCGGCGCTGTTGCCCAGGGAGACTTCGGCATCCACCGCCACACCTTCCGGTAGGCGTAATTCGAGCTTCTGCCCCGCCCGGCGCAAGGCGCCGATGAAGCAGGCCGACCAGCCAATGGCCAGCAGCTGTTCAGGGTTGGTACCAGGGCGGCCGGAGCCGGGCGGGCTCAATGCCAGGTCAAGCTCGCCGTCGATGGCCTGGCCGCGTCCGTCGCGGCCACCGCTGGTGTGGGTGCGGGCGGTGTAGAGGATGGTGGTCTGCTGGGTCATGCTGCTGCTCCTTCACAAAGGTAAGGGAAGGCTTGGCCGGGCCCATGGCCCGGCGCCGTGCCTTGGGTATTGCCGAGGTTCAGTTCTTGGCCTGGCTCAGCCTGCTGTACAGGTCGGCCGGGAATGGCTTGCCATTGGCGTCGAACTGGCCCTTGCGGAACTGGTACACCTCGCCTTCCGACAGGTAGCCGTCGTGGTTGGCGTCGATGGCGTCGAACTCGGCATTGGCCTTGGGCGCCACCGCCAGCAGTTCGGCGCGCGAGACACGACCATCGTGGTCGGTGTCGGTGCGGGCGAAGGAGGCATCGCCGCACTTGCCTTCACCGCACTTGCCTTCCGTCTGGGCGCCCTTGGCCTGGGCTGCGCCCGCGCCGCATTTACCCTCGCCACACTTGCCTTCCGCGGCCTTGCCGGCAGCGGCTACCTGGTAGCCCTGGGGCAACGCCTCCACGGCGAAGGCCGAGGCGCTGAGATTGATACCGCCCACCAGGGCGATGGTGAGCAGGCCGATACGAGTCTTGGTGTTGGACATGTGTTGCTCCGATAGCGGTTGGGTTGTGCCATGAGGGCCCGGAACATCGCCGGCAGGCTTTTCGTTCGGGCTGACGCATTTGGCCCCAGGCGTGTATCCGGGGCGTATCCATCGGCAGCGGTATTTGTAAGCGAGGTTGCAAAGGCCGGGGGCGGATACAAAGCGATACATCCTCGGGTCGAGGTGGGTACCGGTGCCCGCTCGACCGCCAGGGTGAACCGGGCATCGCCTTTTTGACATGTTTATTTTCACTGCATTGATTTATGAAATTAATTGTGTCAATTTCAGTTCCGCCGCCCCCTCGCCCATGCAGCGCCGGGCGGCATTGCCCACCCACCGGAGTCGATAAAATGAACAAGACCGGACTTCTTGGCGCACTGGCCTTCTGTGCCTGCAGCGCCCTCGCCCACGCCGATGAAGCAAGCCTGCGGATCGGCATCGAGGCGGCCTACCCGCCCTTCTCCTACCGCACGCCCGAAGGCGAGCTTGCCGGCTTCGACTACGACATCGGCAATGCCCTGTGCGCGCAGATGCAGGTCAAGTGCCAGTGGGTGATCCAGGAGTTCGACGGGATGATTCCGTCGCTGAAGGTGCGCAAGATCGACGCCGTGCTGTCGTCCATGTCGATCACCGAAGACCGCCTCAAGTCGGTCGATTTCACCGACCGCTACTACCACACGCCGGGCAAGTTCGCGATGAAGGCCGGCAGCCAGCTCAACGTACCTGCCGTGGACCTGAAGGGCCGCAAGGTGGGTGTGCAGCGCGCCTCCACCTATGACCGTTTCGCCACCGAGCAACTGGAGCCTGCGGGCGTCGAGGTGGTGCGCTACGCCTCGCAGAACGAAGCCTTCCTCGACCTGGTGTCCGGGCGCCTGGATGCCACCCTCGCCGACATCGTCAACACCGAGGAGAGCTTCATCAAGACCCCCGCCGGCCAAGGCTTTGCCCTGGTCGGTCCGGACATCAGCGACCCTCAGTACTTCGGCCGTGGCGCCGGTATCGCCGTGCGCAAAGGCGACACCGCCAACCTGGCGCGGCTCAACGCCGCCATCGCCGCGATCCGCGCCAACGGCACCTACCAGCAGGTGCAGAGCAAGTACTTCCCGTTCGATATCTACGGCCAGTAACGCTGGCTCGCGAGGGTTTTCATCATGCTTCACGGCTATGGATCGAGCATTCTCGAGGGTGCCTGGCTGAGCATCGAACTGGCCCTGCTGGCCATGGCAGTGGCCATCGGCCTGGGCCTGTTCGGCGCCGCCTGCCGGCTGTCCCCCCTCAAGTGGCTGGCGGCGCTGGGCGAGGTCTACACCACGGTGGTGCGCGGCATCCCTGACCTGGTGCTGATCCTGCTGGTGTTCTACGGCGGCCAGGACCTGGTCAACCGCCTGGCGCTGGCCCTGGGTTACTCACAGTACATCGACATCAACCCCTTCATCGCCGGGGTCTGCACCATGGGCTTCATTTTCGGCGCGTACCTGTCGGAAACCTTCCGCGGCGCCTTCCTGGGCATCCCCAAGGGCCAGGCCGAGGCTGGCGCGGCCTATGGCATGAGCGGCCTGCAGGTGTTCTGGCGGATCAGCCTGCCGCAGATGGTGCGCCTGGCGCTGCCGGGGTTCACCAACAACTGGCTGGTGCTGACCAAGTCCACCGCGCTGATCTCGGTGATCGGCCTGCAGGACATGATGTTCAAGGCCAAGAACGCGGCCGACGCCACTCACCAGCCATTCACCTTTTTCCTCGCCGTGGCGGCGCTGTACCTGCTGCTGACCAGTGTGTCGCTGGTGCTGCTGCGCGGCGTGGGACAACGTTACTCGGTCGGCTACAAAGCCGCCGAGCTGTAAGGGAGCCGCTGCGATGATGCTCGACTACCAGCTGATCTGGCAGAACCTGCCGCTGTACCTGAACGGCATTGCCCTGACCCTCAAGGTGCTGCTGATTTCATTGGCCTGCGGCCTGGCGCTGGCAATCCCCCTGGGGCTGATGCGGGTTTCGCGCAGGTGCCTGCTGCGCTACCCCGCCTGGCTTTACACCTACGTGATCCGCGGCACGCCGATGCTGGTGCAGCTGTTCCTGATCTACTACGGCCTGGCCCAGTTCGAAGCCGTGCGCCAAAGCCCGCTGTGGCCGTACCTGTCCAGCGCAACCTTCTGCACCTGCCTGGCATTCGCCCTCAACACCAGTGCCTACAGCGCCGAGCTGCTGGCCGGCAGCCTGCGGGCAACCCCACGCGGCGAGCTGGAAGCGGCCCGCGCCATGGGCATGTCACCCCTGACCCTGTACCGGCGCATCCTGCTGCCCTCGGCCTTGCGCCGGGCCCTGCCGCAGTACAGCAACGAGGTGCTGATGATGCTGCAGACCACCAGCCTGGCCTCGATCGTCACCCTGGTGGACATCACCGGCGCTGCAAAAACCTTCAACGCGCGCTACTACCTGCCCTTCGAGGCGTTCATCACCGCCGGGCTGATCTACCTGGCCCTGACCTTCCTGCTGGTGCGCCTGTTCAAACTGGCCGAGCGCCACTGGCTGGCCTACCTGGCCCCACGCAAGCACTAAGGAGCCTGCATGCAGCACATTGACCATACCTTGCCCTGGAGCGCCTGCGGCACCCAGCGGAGCCTGCGCGTGTTGCGTTTTGGCAGCGGGCCGCGCAAGGCCTACATCCAGGCTGCGCTGCACGCCGACGAACTGCCGGGCATGCGCGTTGCCGTCGAGCTCAAGCGGCGCCTGCTCGAGCTCGAGGCCCAAGGCCGGCTCAGCGGGACCATCGAACTGGTGCCCCTGGCCAATCCGATCGGCATCGGCCAGATGTTCCAGGCCACCCATCAGGGCCGTTTCGAATTCAACAGCGGCAAGAATTTCAACCGCGACTTCCCGGCACTGACCCAGGCGCTGGCCACGCGCCTGGAGGGTCGCCTGGGCGACGACGAGGCCGGCAACGTGG
Source organism: Pseudomonas sichuanensis (assembly GCF_024749065.1). Classification (NCBI taxonomy): domain Bacteria; kingdom Pseudomonadati; phylum Pseudomonadota; class Gammaproteobacteria; order Pseudomonadales; family Pseudomonadaceae; genus Pseudomonas; species Pseudomonas sichuanensis. The sequence continues at coordinate 3,690,584 of NZ_CP087185.1, forward strand.
CAACGATTCGCCAGGCCATGGTCGAGCTCATCGACGCCCTGCCGCCGCCGCAGTCGGAGCTGGACGGCCTGCGCCGGCTGCTCTTGCGCCATGCCTGCGACGCCGACCTGGTGCTGGACCTGCACTGTGATTTCGAATCGGTGATGCTGCTCTACGCCATGCCACAGCACTGGCCGCAGCTGCGCTCGCTGGCCGCGCGCCTGGGCGCCGAAGCGGTGCTGCTGGCCGAAGGTGCCGGCGGCGACGCGTTCGATGAAGCCTGTGCGGCGCCGTGGTTGCAACTGCGCGCACACTTCCCCCAGGCCCAGATCCCCCTGGCCTGCGTGGCCACCACCATCGAGCTGCGCGGCATGGCCGACACCGGCCGCGAGCAGTGCCAGGCCAGCGCCGAGCAGATCCTCGGCTACCTGGCCGAGCAAGGCCTGATCAGCGGCCACTGGCCGAGCGCACCGGCGCTTGGCTGCCAGGCCACGCCATTCGCTGGCGCCCAGTACGCCTACGCCGAGCACCCCGGCGTGGTCAGCTACCTGCAACCCCTGGGGGCGCAGGTGCGGGTCGGCGACCCGCTGTTCGAAGTGATCGACCCGCTCAGTGACCGCCACAGCGTGGTCCGGGCCAGCACCGACGGCATTCTCTACGCCCGCGAACGCCTGCGCTTTGCCCAACCGGGCCTGTGGCTGGCCAAGATCGCCGGCAATACCCCCATCCGCCAGGGTCGCTTGCTCAGCGACTGATACCTACGAGTACCGACCGATGAACAAACTGCACATCCAGGACCTGCATAAAAGCTACGGCAGCCACCAGGTGCTCAAGGGCGTGTCGCTTGCGGCCAACGCTGGCGACGTGATCAGCATCATTGGCTCCAGCGGCTCGGGCAAGAGCACCTTCCTGCGCTGCATCAACCTGCTCGAACAACCCAATGCCGGGCAGATCGTGGTCAACGGCGAGCAACTCAAGTTGCGCGAATGCCCGCGTGGCGGTTTGCGGGCGGCCGATCCGCGGCAATTGCAGCGCCTGCGTTCACGGCTGAGCATGGTCTTCCAGCACTTCAACCTGTGGTCGCACATGAGCGCACTGGACAACGTGATGGAGGCGCCGGTGCAGGTGCTGGGCATCAACCGCAAGGAGGCACGCGAAAAGGCCGAGCACTACCTGAACAAGGTGGGCGTCAGCCACCGGCGCGACGCTTACCCTGCGCACATGTCCGGTGGCGAACAGCAACGGGTGGCTATCGCCCGGGCACTGGCCATGGAGCCCGAGGTGATGCTGTTCGACGAGCCCACATCGGCGCTCGATCCGGAGCTGGTCGGCGAAGTGCTCAAGGTGATGCAGGACCTGGCCCAGGAGGGCCGCACCATGGTCGTGGTCACCCACGAGATGGGCTTTGCCCGCGAGGTGTCGAACCAGCTGCTGTTCCTCCACCAGGGCCTTGCCGAAGAACGCGGCGCCCCGCGCGAAGTGCTGGCACGGCCGCAGTCCGAGCGGCTGCGCCAGTTCCTTGCCGGCAGCCTCAAGTAAGCCCCCCGGCGCTCTGCGGCCATCCGCCGCGGGGCGCCTTGGGATACACTACGGCCCAACTTTTCAGGGAGCTTCGCGCCGGATGCCGAGCCATTCGAAGAACACCACCGTGTATGCCTCGCCGGTCATGCGCAAACTGTCGGAAAGCCTGCCCGAGCTGCCGCCTTCGCTGCGCAAGGTCGCCGACTACATTCTGCGCCACCCCTTGAAGGCCGCGACCCTGACCATTGAAGAGATGGCCCAGGCCACCGCGACCTCGCCGGCGGCGGTCAATCGCCTGGCCAAAGCCCTGGACCTGGGCGGCTACAGCGGCATGAAAGCAGAGCTGGTGACCACCCTGCAGCAGATGGTCTCGCCGGTGGACAAGCTGCGCAACGAGCTGGCCCAGCGCCCCGATGGCGATTTTGGCCTGCACGAGCAGATCCAGAGCGCCAGCAGCAACCTGGCGACCACCGCCAGCAACAACCAGGCCGACACCTTCGAAACCTTCGTCAAGCGCCTGCTCGCGGCACGCAAGGTCTATGTGCTGGGGTTTGGCAACAGCGCCTACCTGGCCAGCCTGGCAGCCTCGACGCTGGTGCCGTTCTGCAACGACGCCCTGGCCATCAGCATGGAAGGTGGCAACGAGAACGCCGCTTATAGACTGGCGGTGATCGACGAGCAGGACGTACTGCTGGCGATTGCCCTGCCGCGCTACTCCCAGGACACGCTGCAACTGTCGCGCTATGCCCGCGAGCGCAACGCCACGGTGCTGGCGATCACCGACTCGCCGGCCTCGCCGCTGACCGCCATTGCCCACCATGTGCTGTTCGCGCCCGCCGACCATCCGGTGCTGACCAGCTCCAACATCGCCGTGCTGGCGTTGATCGAAGGGTTGGTGGCCGGGGTGATGGCACGTAACAAGGAGGCGGTGAAACTGGCGACCGAACTGACCGAGAGCGTGATGGCCTATCTGCATGTGCCTGGCGGTAAAGGCAGCAGGGGTTAGCGGCGGGGCTGGCGCCCCGTACTGAAGTGACCAGCCAAGGATCTTGCGCAAAACAAGAAGGACGACTCTTCCCGAGTTCGGCGCTATGAAGCCCGGCGGGAAGGCCGGGTTACAGGTTTGCAGCCCGGTCAGGGCTCCTCCTCTGGGAGTATCAGGACGCCAATCATGTCCGCCAGCGCCAGCAGCTGGCCGAAGGTGTCCGGGTCGTGTTGCAGGTCCCGCCCCACATCGTGCTCTACGAGCGCCCCCTCACCAAGACGATCGCCAAACAGGACATAAGCCTCGGCTTGGTCATCCTGGCGAGAAATCCAGCGCAATCCTTGCGCCTCGAGCATGAACTGATGAAGCGCCTTCGCCCAGGACCTCGTGTAGCCATACTCCGATGCAGGCGTATCTATCAGGTGCTGGCGCTCGATGCCCAGCCGGCGGAGTGCCTTGGTCGAAAGGTCGACGAGTGTCAGGTCCCGGGCGGTACAAATGACAGAGTGCTTCAGACCATTGAGTCGCTTCTGCTGAAAAGTCTTCAGGCCAGCCGAGTAGCTCACGTCATGGAATGTCGTCTCCATCACCGCGCAATGGAACGTGCTGCCGGCGTAGAGGGTCGGGACTATCGCTCCTGCGGCAGTGGAGATCGGGCTGAATCGAGCATTGCCGCCCCCAGTGGCGTTGTGTTCAGTCGCACCGAAGCGTCCTTGGTGTACCCGGTGCAGCAAGGTGCCAGCGGGAAGGATGAAACGGGATACGTGGAGTGTGGTCGGTGGCTTATCAGGTTTGCACTGATCAGCCATGCGAAATCTCCGACACTTCCTCCCGGGCGGCTTCGAGCACACGGTCCGGGTCAGTGCGCAGCAGATCCTGCGGGCGCTTGGAGGCCAGCCAGCTGTTTTCGGACATGAACCAGTAGGCCATCTGCCAAGCGTCCTTGGCTGACTCAAGCACCATGATCACATCCTTCAGCTGAGACAGGGGCCTGTAGCTACGCGCCTCATCCAGCCCGTACAGGGGGAAATAATCCGCGCCATTGTGGGTGATGGCAAAAATGCGCTTCTCCCGCTTCCATTTACTTGGCTGCGAGGATGGATTGCTGGCGCTGAGCTTGGCCAGGCCCGCAATCTCGGACGCCGTGACCCAATCACCGCTTTCCAGAACAGCGGTCTTGGCCTTCATCAGCATCTGGGCTTGGTGGAGCTTTGTCGAGGAGATCGGCTCCAGGGGAACCATGACCTCCACGAGGCGTTGTATGGACTCACAGCTCACCGAACGCGCACGCCGCTGGAACTGCTGGTTCACCATGTCCAGGGTATATAGATACGCCTGCGCCGATGTCTTCGAGTTGCTGTTTACGGCTATGACGATATGGAAGGATTGCGTCTCCCCTTCCAGCTCTTCTATGTGATGGACTTCAGCGCCCCCTTCCAACGCCTCGAGGCCGTGATACTGATCCAGTTCATCGAACAGCACGACGGAGCGGCTGATCTTGATGACCTCTGCAGGCTCTGCCATGGCGAACTCCCTGATGATAGATATTACCGCTTTCGGCAATAACCAATCTAATCCTAGGAAGGATGGAGAGCAAGCCAAGGCCGATGGCTGGTGCTAGCTCGGAACGCGGTAATGAATTGGCCGTTGCCGCACCAATAAAGGATGTAGGTACACCGCCGCTCAGATATGGGCAGGCACGATCAGCGCCTCGGGGTGTGCGCGCAGATTTCGCGATCCAATGGCTAACAATGCCGACTTGAGCTGCCCGTTAGTGGCAGGGCTGCAAAAAATCCTGAAAATGCAAAAAGGGCGACCCTCTCGGATCGCCCTTTTCGATGCCCGGTTACCCGGGACTTTGTTTGGTAGGCACAATTGGACTCGAACCAACGACCCCCACCATGTCAAGGTGGTGCTCTAACCAACTGAGCTATGTGCCTGTCGTGTGGGGCGCATTCTACGCGTTACAAAATCGCTGTCAACGCTTTTTTTCACGCTAAGCTACTGAATCTTAAAAATATTTGAAAAAGGATACCGGCAGGGTCGGCGTAAAGGATTTTCACCGGACGACTAGCGGGTGTTTATTATTATTGATAGCATCGGTACATTCGTTAAAAATATAAAACACGAGGTTCCTCGAGCATGGCCACTACCCCCTACCCCCAGTCCTACTACGCCGCCTCGGCTAACCCGGTGCCGCCACGTCCGGCGCTGCAGGGTGAGGTGGAAACCGATGTGTGCATCATCGGTGCCGGCTACACCGGCCTGTCCAGCGCCCTGTTCCTGCTGGAGAACGGCTTCAAGGTGAGCATCGTCGAGGCCGCCAAGGTCGGTTTCGGCGCTTCGGGCCGCAACGGCGGCCAGATCGTCAACAGCTACAGCCGCGACATCGACGTGATCGAACGCACCGTCGGCCCTAAAGAAGCACAACTGCTGGGCAAGATGGCCTTCGAGGGCGGGCGCATCATCCGTGAGCGCGTGGCCAAGTACAACATCCAGTGCGACCTGAAGGACGGCGGCGTGTTCGCCGCGTTGACCAGCAAGCAGATGGGCCACCTGGAATCGCAAAAACGCCTGTGGGAACGCTTCGGCCACACCCAGCTGGAGTTGATGGACCAGAAGCGCATCCGTGAAGTGGTGGCCTGCGACAGCTATGTCGGCGGCATGCTCGACATGAGCGGCGGCCATATCCACCCGCTCAACCTGGCCCTGGGCGAAGCCGCGGCGGTCGAGTCGCTGGGCGGCATCATCTATGAGCAGACCCCGGCCGTTCGCATCGAGCGTGGCGCCAACCCGGTGGTGCACACCCCGCAGGGCAAGGTCCGCGCCAAGTTCATCATCGTCGCCGGCAACGCCTACCTGGGCAACCTGGTGCCGGAACTGGCCGCCAAGTCCATGCCGTGCGGCACCCAGGTGATCACCACCGAGCCGCTGGGCGAGGAACTGGCCCGCACCCTGCTGCCGCAGGACTACTGCGTCGAGGACTGCAACTACCTGCTCGACTACTATCGCCTGACCGGCGACAAGCGCCTGATTTTCGGCGGCGGCGTGGTCTACGGCGCGCGTGACCCGGCCAACATCGAGGCGATCATCCGCCCGAAAATGCTCAAGGCCTTCCCGCAGCTCAAGGACGTGAAGATCGACTTCGCCTGGACCGGCAACTTCCTGCTGACCCTGTCGCGTCTGCCGCAGGTAGGTCGCATTGGCGACAACATCTACTACTCGCAAGGCTGCTCGGGCCACGGCGTGACCTACACCCACCTGGCGGGCAAGGTGCTGGCCGAGGCCCTGCGCGGCCAGGCCGAGCGCTTCGACGCGTTCGCCGGCCTGCCGCACTACCCGTTCCCGGGTGGCCAGATGCTGCGCGTGCCGTTCAGCGCCCTCGGCGCCTGGTACTACAGCCTGCGTGACCGTCTGGGCTTCTGACAGACCAAAAGTACCAAACTATCGCGGGGCAAGCCCGCTCCCACGTCATCAACGTGGGAGCGGGCTTGCCCCGCGATTTTCCCCCTCAATGCCCCAGGCTATTCACCGCCTGCTTCGCCGCAATCTCCTGCCCCGAGCGCGCCAGCTCATCCGCCGCCTGCAACCAGCGCTGGCGATCCACCTGGGCCGGCAACTGCCGAGGCGACTGCACCAGCACCGCCCAACTGCCCTCCTTGGCCCACGCCGACTCGAAACTGTCGAAGCTCATCAACTGTCGCCGGTGCATGCCTGCGCGCAGCAGTACCCGCTGCTTGTAGCGGTCATAACCGATCAGCACGGCGTAGCGTGGCTCGCTCCACCAGGCCGAACCTTCCTGAAAACGCAGCAGCACCGGGTAACCGGCGGCCACTTGCGCCAGCAAGGCGTCAAGCCGCTTGTCCAGCGGGTACACGAGCATGCCGTATTCACGCGCTACCTTGGGGATCGTGCTGTCCAGCGACTCGGCGGCCCCCGGCAGGCCCAGCGGCTTGTCCAGCAAGCCCGGGGTGATCGGCGCGCCTTTGGCCGACAGCACCGCCGCCAAGGCCATCGATCCGCTGTGGTTGGCATTGCCACGGTAGAACGGCACGCTGCTGATCTCGACCCGCTGCGGCAGGCTCTTGAGCGCCGCCGGGGGTGTGCTGGAGCAGCCGGCCAAGGCAGCGGCCACCAGGCAGGCGGCAAGCAGACGACGGGGGCTCGAACCCCGGGACTTGGGAAGGTCTTGCAACATGGGGCACTCGCTTGTTCCGACGCCAGGCGGATGCCGCCCGGCCATGGCCACCGATCATAGGCCGCCACCGCGCCCGGGTATAGCCCGGGCCGTACTTGGAACCAAACGGCCCAAGCACTAGACCTTCGGTCAATGGAACGTCACAAGCGCCGGGCTAGACTATCAACTGTGTCCGGGATGACGCGCTGCCCGTCATCAAGAAGGAGGCATTCATGACCCTGTCCATGGCAATCCTCATGTTGGTCGGCATGTGGCTCAGCGTTGCGGCGGCCATGCTCTGGGGCGTGCTGCGCATCGTGCGGCGGCACTCCCATCCCCACCACCTGCCCACGCCGCCCCTGGCCAAACCCCAGCAAACACGCCGTGCACGGCGGCATGCGGGGGCGCACTGAGGTTCAGGTGCCGCTCTTCAAACGGCTGAACGCCCGGGTCAGCTCCCGGTTGAACGCCTTGTCGTTGTCGTTCTTGCTGTACAGCCGCGCCCGAACCGCAGCCGGCGGGTAGGTACCCGGGGCATTGCGGATCTGCGCATCCACCAGGTTGTCGGCCGCCGTGATGGCGTTGGCGTAGTGGATGGTATCGGTGATCGGCGCAATCACCTCCGGGCGCATCAGGTAGTCCATCAAGGCCCAGGCCGCTTGCGGATGCGGTGCGTCCTTGGGCACCACCAAGGCATCAAGCCAGATCAACGTGCCCTCGCGGGGGATGCTGTAGTCCAGGCCGAACGGCTTGCCGGCCTGCTGCGCCTGGGCCTGGGCAATGGCCACGTTGCCGTTCCACGACATCGCCACGCAGGTCTCGCCATTGGCCAGGTCGTTGATGTTGCGGTCGTTGTCGAAATAGCGGATGTACGGGCGCACCTTGCGCAGTTGCGCCTCGGCGGCCCTGAGGTCCTCCAGCCGCTGCTGGTTGATGTCCAGGCCCATGTAGCGCATCACCGCGGCGAACACTTCGTTGGGGTCGTTGAGCAGGCTGACCCCGCAATCGGCGAATTTCGCCACCACCTGCGGGTCGAACAGCATCGCCCAGCTGTCCTTGGGCACGTCGGCCAGCCGCGCGGCCACTGCCTGCTGCTGGAAGCCCACGCCGGTGGTGCCCCAGGCGTAGGTGCCGGCGTAGCGGTTACCTGGGTCGAACACCGCCATGTGCTCAAGAAACGCCTCCCCTACCCCTTGCAGGTGCGGCAAGCGCGACTTGTCCAGCGGCTGCAGCGCGCCGCTGGCGATGGCCCGGCTCAGGTGCTGGCCGGCGCTGAGCACCAGGTCGTAGCCGCTGCCGCCGGTGAGCAGCTTGGTCTCGGCGGTTTCCAGCGAATCGAAATGGTCGGCCACCACGCGGATGCCGGTTTCCTTCTCGAAGTTGGCCAAGGTATCCGGGGCCAGGTACTCGCCCCAGATGTACAAGTTGACCGTGGGCTTGTCGGCATCGGCGGCCGTGGCCGCCGACACCATGCAGCCCAAGGCGAGTGCGAGGGCCAGGCGGCTCATCAGCGGCGGCCCCCGGCGTATTGCGGCATGGTGATGCAGGCGACGTTGCCGCCACCGAGCAGGATCTCGCGGCTGTTGTCGATGCCGATGATGCGGTGGCCTGGGAACAGCTCGGCCAGGGTGGCCTGGGCGATGCTGTCGTTGCGGTCGCCGAACAGCGGCACGACGATCGCCGAGTTGCCGGCGTAGTAGTTGATGTAGGAAGCGCAGATCTGCGTGCCCGCCTGGCGCACATGGGTACCCTCCACATGGTCCAGGCCCGCCGCCTCTTCAGCCGTCCAGCGCAGCACTTCGGGCTGCGGCAGCTTGTGCACCTTGAGCGCGCGGCCACGGCTGTCGCGGGTGCTGCGCAGGATGTCATAGGCCTCCTGGTAGATCTCCCACTGCGGGTCGTCGCGGTTGTCGGTCCATTGCAGCACCACTTCGCCGGGGCGCACGAAGCAGGCCAGGTCGTCGACATGGCCGTCGGTTTCGTCGAACTTGCACCCGCGCGGCAGCCAGATCACCTGCTCGGCGCCGAGGTAGTCCTGCAGCCGTCGGGTCACCTCGTCCTTGCCCAGGTGGGCGTTGCGGTTGCGGTTGAGCAGGCACTGCTCGGTGGTCAGCAGGCTGCCTTCACCATCGCTCTGGATACCGCCCAGCTCGGCGATCAAAGGCGCGCGGTAGCGGTCGAGGTTTTCGATCTCGAGGATCTTGCGGGCGATCTGGTCATCCTTGTCCCAAGGGTAATAAAGGCCGCCGTCGAGGCCGCCGTAGGCATTGAACTCGAAGTCCACGCCGCGCACCTCGCCGCTTTGATCGTTGACCACGAAACACGGCCCACTGTCGCGGAACCAGGTGTCGTTGCACGTCATCTCCACCACCCGCACATGGGCCGGCAGCAGGTTGCGGGCGTTGGCGTACTGGGCGGCGGAGGCACAGACCGTCACCGGCTCGCTGCTGGCGATGGCGGTGACGATCTCGACCCAGACCTTCTGCGCCGGTTTGCCGCCATTGCGCCACACATCCGGGCGCTCCGGCCAACCGAGCCAGCAGCCGGCCTTGGCTTCGAATTCGCCGGGCAAGCGGAAACCATCGGCCTTGGGGGTGGTGGTGAGCGAACGTGCCATGGGTCAACCTCGGTGTCGGTGAGTGATGACTGCACGCTACGCCGCGGCGCTTTTGCCTTCCAACGATGAAAACTCAGCGATAGCTGAATTTAATTCAGCTATCGCCCAACTGTTCGATGAACCATTCGATGAATTGCGCCACTGCGCCGCGTTCCAGGCGCAGGCGCTCGCACACCAGCGCGTACTGCCCCTGGGCGGTGACGCTGGCGCTGAACGGGCGCACCAGGCGGCCACTTTGCAGGTCGGCCTGGCAGGTCAGGTTATCGCCCATGGCCACGCCCTGCCCCAGCAACGCCGCCTCCAGCGCCAGGGCGGCGTGGGGGAAATACAGCTGCCGGGTGGGCAAGGCGTCTTCGGCGTGGGTGGCCAGCCAGGTGGTCCAGGTGCGGCCATCCTGATCGTCGTGCAACAGGCAATGGCGCACCAGGTCGCGCGGGCGCTTGAGCCCGCCCTGGTTGAACAGGCCCGGGCTGCACACCGGGAAGAACTGCAGCAGCGGCAAGGGCCTCACGAAGTGGGTGCTGGCATCCAGGGTGCTGGTGCCGTAGGTGATGGCCAGGTCGACGTCCAGCGCCGGGGCACCGGCGTCGATCGGCTGATCGTGCAGGTGCAGGGTGATGTGCGGGTAGCGGCTGCTGAAGTCGGCCAGCCGCGCCACCAGCCATTTCTGCGCCAGCTCCGCCGTTACCGCCACCCGCAGCACGGCCTGGGAGGCCGGGTCGCGCAGCTCGTCGCAGGCCTTGCCGATCAATTCGAAGGCCTGCTGCAGGTGGTGCAGCAGGCGCTCGGCCTCGGCGCTCGGGCGCACCTGACGGCCGACCCGCTCGAACAGGGCGACGCCGAGTTGTTCTTCCAGTTGGCGGATCTGGTGGCTGACGGCGCTGTCGGTGACGCACAGCTCGGCGGCGGCGCGGCCGAAGTGGCCATGGCGGGCGGCGCATTCGAAGGTGCGCAGGGCGGTGAGGGATGGCAGGCGGCGCATGGGCGTAAGCCTTGTATTTGTCATTGGGGCTGCTGCGCAGCCCTTTCGCGGCACAAGGCCGCTCCTACAGGAATACGCATTCCTCTGTACCACGAAAGGACCGCAACGCGGTCCCCGGATCATATCGTCAACACCGCCCCGCTGGCGCAATGAAATTTATCTGCTATTTTTTCATGAAAATAATCAAAACAAATTTCACGAGGCACCGGCATGTTCAAGCAATCCGCCCAGCACGTCGCCAGCTACTACGCCCAGACCTACCCCAGCGCCATCCCCCTGCGCCCTACCCTGCAAGGCCAGCACGACACCGATATCCTCATCATCGGCGCCGGTTTCAGCGGCCTGCACACCGCCCTGCGCCTGGCCCTGGCCGGTAAACGCGTAACCCTGCTCGAAGCCAGCCGCGTCGCCTGGGCCGCCTCCGGGCGCAATGGCGGCCAGGCCCTGCCGGGCTGGTCCTGCGACATGCCACCGCTGGAAAAGGCCCTGGGCCTGGAGCGCAGCCGGCGCCTGTGGGACAGCATGTGCTGGGCCGCCCGCGAGATGAGCGAGTTGCCGGCGCGCCACGGCTTCGACATCGACTATCGCCTGGGCAGCCTGTGGACTGCAGTGCTGCCGAGGCGGGTAAAGCTGCTGGAGGAAGCGCAACGCGACGCGGCACAGAAATTCGGCTACGACTGCCTGCGCCTGATCGGCCGCGACGAGCTGCCCGAGTGGATCGACAGCCCACGCTACCAGGCCGCCCTGCTGGACCCCAACGGCGCCCACCTCAACCCGCTGAAACTGGCCCAGGGCCTGGCCGCCACGATTGAACAGGCCGGCGGGCGCATCTTCGAACAGAGCCAGGTGCTCGATTATCAGGAAACGGCCGAAGGCTTCGTCGCCCGCACCGACAAGGGCGAAGTGCGCAGCAGTGTGCTGGTGCTGGCCTGCAACGCCTACATCGACCGCCTCGACCGCAATCTGGCGCGGCGCCTGCTGCCGGTGGGCTCCTACCAGGTGGCCACCGCGCCGCTGGACGCCGACTTCGCCGCCTCGCTGCTGCCGCGCAACAGCTGCGTGATCGACAACCAGTTCGTCCCCGACTACTTCCGCCTCACCCCCGACCACCGCCTGCTGTTCGGCGGTGGCTGCACCTACCTGGGCGGCATCCCCAAGGATGTCGCCGCCGCCACCCGCCCCTACCTGGAACGGGTGTTCCCGCAACTGCGCGGGGTGGCCATCGAACATGCCTGGGGCGGCCACATCGACTGCAGCATCCAGCGCACCCCGGACATCGGCCGCCAAGGCCAGCGCTACTGGCTGCAAGGCTTCTCCGGGCACGGCGTGCTGCCGACCCTGGCCGGGGCGCGGGCGGTCAGCGACGCGATCCTCGGCGACGACGATCTGCTGGCGCTGTACCAGGGCATCGACAACGGCCGCTTCCCCGGCGGCGACCTCCTGGCTGCGCCACTGGAGGCTGCGGCCAAGGCCTGGTACAGGATGCGCGACCATGTCTGAGTTGACCGACGACAGCCAAGCCCTGGCGCGGCTGGTGCGCGACCTGCGCAAGCACCGTGGCCTGACGCTGGACGAGCTGGCCGGGCGGGTCAACCGCTCGCTGGGCTTCCTCTCGCAAGTGGAGCGCGGCCTGTCGCGCCCGACCGTGGCCGACCTCACCGCCATCAGCGAAGCCCTGCAGGTACCGACCACCTACTTCTACCAAGCCGTGCCGCCACGGGAGATCGACTGGGTCACCCGCCCCGGCGAGCGGCGCACCCTGTATTACGCCGCCGGCGTCACCGACGTGCTGGTCTCGCCCACCCTCAATGGCCGCTTCGCCATGCTCGAAAGCCACCTGGCGCCCGGCGCCAGCAGTGGCGATGGGCACCTGGACGACAGCTCGGAACAGGGCGGCTTCGTCCTCGAAGGCGAGCTGACGCTGTGGCTCGAAGGCGTTGCCGAGGCCGTCACCCTGTACCCCAACGACAGCTTCCAGCTGCCGCCGCACAGCCAATTCCGCTACGCCAACCTCACCACCGAGCCGACCCGGGTCCTCTGGGTCTTCCGTTAAGAGCATGACCATGACAACTACAAAAACAATGCCCGACCTGCTCAGCGAAGTCCGCGCCTTCCGCGCCCAACACCCGCAGGTGCGCTACGTCGACCTGATCAGCCTGGACATCCCCGGGCACTTCTACGGCAAGCGCTACCCCATCGACATGCTGGAAAAGGTTGCCGCCGGCAGCCCGCTGAAGCTGCCGCAGAACTGCGTACTGCTGGGCGTGCAAGGCGGGCTGTTCCCGATTGGCGACTACTGCTTCAACGACGGCGACCCCGACGCCGCACGGCGCCTGGTGCCCGGCACCCTCAAGCCGGTGAGCTGGGAGCGCGAGCCGCTGGGGCAGATGCTGATCACCTCCGACGGCACCGCCGCCCCCATCGAATTCGAACCGCGCGAAGTGCTCGCCCGCGTGCTGCAGCGCCTGGAGCGTCGCGGCATCCGCCCGGTGGTGGCGTTCGAGCTGGAGTTCTACCTGTTCGACCGGGCGCTCAAGGAAGGCCTGCCGCAGTTCCCCCACGACCCGTTCAGCGCAGACGCCGACGACCAGCCGAATATGCATATCGAGCGCCTCTCGCGTTTCTCCGACGTGCTGCGCGACATGGTCGAGACCGCCAACGCACAAGGGGTGGACGCCAACGTCATCACCGCCGAGCTGGGCCCGGGCCAGTTCGAGATCAACTTCGGCCACTGCGACGACGGCCTGCGCGCCGCCGACTGGGCGGCGTTGTTCTGCCGCAGCACCCGCGGCGTGGCCCTCAAGCACGGGCTGCGCGCCTCGTTCATGAGCAAGCCGTACCTGCAGGCGCCGGGCAGCGGCATGCATGTGCACGTCAGCCTGTACGACCCGCAAGGCAACAACCTGCTCGCGGCCAACGACCAACGCCCCTTGCGCCATGCCGTGGCCGGCTGCCTGGAGCTGCTGCCGCACTGCATGCCGATCTTTGCCGCCAACCACAACGCGTTCCGCCGCTACGGCGCCATGGTCAATGCCGCCAGCCGCGCCAGCTGGGGCTTCGAAGACCGCGACGCGTGCATCCGCATCCCCGAGTCGGACCCGCGCAACCTGCGTATCGAGCATCGCCTGGCGGGGGCGGATGCCAACCCCTACCTGGTGCTGGCGGCAATCCTGTGCGGTATGGAGCACGGGCTCGATGCCGGGCAGGAGCCGATTGCGCCGCTGAACGACGACCGCAGCAGCGGCATCGATTTCCCCAAGGACATGCTCGGCGCGGTGGCAGCCATGCGCGGGCATCCGGCGGTGAATGAGGGGTTGGGGGCGGAGTTCGTGATGGTGTATTGCGAGAACAAGCGCCAGGACCATCTGGCGTTCATGCAAGAGGTGAGTGCCCGGGAGTATCGCTGGTTCCTGTAAAAACAATCGCGGGGCAAGCCCGCTCCCACAGGCCCCGCACCTGTGGGAGCGGGCTTGCCCCGCGATGGCGTAAGTGCTGACAACACATACTTGGCGGCTTACCATGTCACCCCTCTAGCGCGGCAGTTTGCCGCACCCCCTGCCTTCCAGCCTGCCGACCCCCATGCCCTTCGAACTCACCGTAGAACCGCTCACCCTACTGATCCTCGCCCTGGTCGCCTTCGTCGCCGGTTTCATCGATGCCATCGCCGGTGGCGGCGGCCTGCTGACCACCCCCGCGCTGCTCACCGCCGGCATGCCACCGCACCTGGTGCTGGGCACCAACAAGCTCAGTTCCACCTTCGGCGCGGCCACGGCCAGCATCACCTACTACCGGCGCAAGCTGTTCCACCCGGCGCAGTGGCGCCAGGCGATAGCGGGTACCCTGGCGGGCGCGCTGCTGGGTGCGGTGGTGGCCCATTACATGCCGGCCGAATGGCTGAACAAGATGCTGCCGGTGATCGTCTTCGCCTGCGGCGTCTACCTGCTGTTCGGCGGCACGCCCAAGGCGCCGCTGGACGCCGATGCGCCGATCAAGAAGAAATGGCAGTTCCCCCAGGGCTTCACCCTGGGCTTCTACGACGGCGTCGCCGGCCCCGGCACCGGCGCGTTCTGGACCGTCAGCACGCTGCTGCTCTACCCCATCGACCTGGTCCGTGCCAGCGGCGTGGCGCGCAGCATGAACTTCGTCAGCAACATCGCGGCGCTGACGGTGTTCATCATTTCCGGGCAGGTGGACTACATCGTCGGCCTGTGCATGGGCCTGTCGGTGATGGTCGGCGCGTTCTTCGGCGCACGCACGGCGATCAGCGGCGGCAGCAAGTTCATCCGCCCGGTGTTCATCGCCGTGGTGCTGGCGTTGACCGTACGCCTAGCGTGGCAGCACTGGTTCGGCCAGGCCTAAGCGCCGCGCCACATACAAGTCGATCAGGTAGCGGGCGATGGAACGCCCCGCCGGCAGCGGCGGCAAGTCATGCACGCTGAACCACTGGGCATCCTCGATCTCGTCCGGCTGCATGACGATCTCGCCACCGGCGTACTCGGCATGGAAACCCAGCATCATCGAATGCGGGAACGGCCAGCACTGGCTGCCGACGTACTGGATGTTCTTCACTTCCACCGCCACCTCTTCGCGCACCTCACGCACCAGGCAGTCCTCGGCCGACTCGCCTGGCTCGGCAAAACCGGCCAGGGTGCTGTAAACGCCCGTCACAAAACGCGGCGAACGCGCCAGCAGCACCTCGTCGCCACGGGTGACCAGCACGATCATGCTCGGTGAAATGCGCGGGTAGCTGCGCAGGTCGCAGGGCTGGCAGTACATCGCCCGCTCCCAGTGGATCTGCGTCATCGCCTGGCCGCAACTGCCGCAGAAACGGTGTTCGCGGGCCCAGGTGCCGATCTGCGCGGCATAACCCAGCACCTTGTAGGTGTCGAAGTCGCCTTCGAGCATGAACCGGCGCAGGCCCTGCCAGGTGCAGCCCGGCACCTCGCCGGCGCCGCGCAGTTCGAGCAGGAACACCGGCTGGCCGTCGAAGTGGCCGATGCCGTGCTCGCACAGCACGTCCAGTGCCTGACGCTTGAGCCACTCACGGGGGAACAGCGCGCCGTTGGCGTCCACCAGGAACCCTTCCGGGCTGCGGGCGACGGCCAGCCCCCCGGTGATCTGCGGGTCGAGTACTGCGGTTGTCCAGCGTGCTGACATCGTTGCGGTCCCTTGAAGGCGCCCGCCAACGGGGTCAGTCGGCGAACGTCGGTTGCTGTTTGCTCATGTGGGCGGCCACCGCCACGCGCAGGTCTTCGGACTGCAGCATGGCGGCGTTCCAGGTGGCAATGTACTCCAGGCCATCGTCGACGCGATGGTCACGCATGTAGCTGATCAGCTCCTTGGTGCCGGCCACCGCGATCGGCGATTTTGCGGCAATCTCGCGGGCAATGGCAAAGACTCCGTCGAGCAATGCCGCCTGGTCGGCATAAACCCGGTTGACCAGGCCGATGCGCAGCGCCTCCTCGGCATCGACCATCCGCCCGGTAAAGGCCAGCTCGCGCATGATGCCGTCGCCGATGATACGCGGCAAACGTTGCAGGGTGCCGACATCGGCGGCCATGCCCATGTCGATTTCCTTGATCGAGAACTGCGCGTCGCTGGCGCAATAGCGCATGTCGCAGGCCGAGACCAGGTCGATGGCGCCACCGATGCAGTAACCCTGGATCGCCGCCAGCACCGGCTTGCGGCAGTTGTCCACGGCATTGAACGAGCTTTGCAGGCGCAGGATGGTGCGGCGCAGCAGGCGGGCGTTGCGGCCGACATCCTTGCCCAGCTGGCCGGCCAGCGAGGCCAGCATCATCAGGTCGATGCCCGAGGAGAAATGCTTGCCGGCGCCGCTGATCACCACGGCGCGCACCGCGTCGGTGTCGTCGATCCACTGGAAGATGTCGACGATCTCCTCCCAGAAGGCGGCATTCATCGCGTTGATCTTGTCCGGGCGGTTGATCTGCACATGGGCGATGTTGTCGGTCAGTTCAACCTTGAATGCGGTGTATTCGGTCACGGACGGCACTCCTGTGGGGAAAGGGTTCACGCGCAGGATCTTAGCGCACCCATAAGGCCGCACATGTGCCAAAAGCGGGACTGCACGCCTTGCACCCCGGGGCCCAATCCGGCACCGTGCGCCACTGCTGAATCAAAAGGATACAAATTCATGTCGCAATCCCTGCCCAGCGCCCTCGCCCACAGTTTCCTGGGCCAGTCGCCGCGCTGGTACAAGGCGGTCATCTGCCTGTTCCTGCTGCTCAACCCGCTGCTGCTGGCAACCCTCGGCCCGGTGGTCACGGGGTGGGCGCTGGTGCTGCAGTTCATTTTCACCCTGGGCATGGCGCTCAAGTGCTACCCGCTGATGCCCGGCGGCCTGTTGCTGGTCGAAGCGCTGCTGCTGCGCATGGCCACGCCCGAAGCGCTGTATGAAGAGCTGCAGCACAACTTTCCGGTGATCCTGCTGCTGATGTTCATGGTCGCCGGCATCCACTTCATGAAAGAGCTGCTGCTGTACCTGTTCTCCAGGATCCTGCTGGGGGTGCGTAGCAAGGCCGTGCTGGCCCTGCTGTTCTGCGTGCTGTCGGCGTTCCTTTCGGCGTTCCTCGACGCGCTGACCGTGACCGCGGTGATCATCAGCGCCGCCGTGGGTTTCTACGCGGTCTACCACCGTGTCGCCTCCGGCACCAACCCCCGCGAAGAGTCGGCACTGGACAGCGACCACCAGGTCGAACAGCTGCACCGCGACGACCTCAACCAGTTCCGCGCCTTCCTGCGCAGCCTGCTGATGCATGGCGCGGTGGGCACCGCGCTGGGCGGCGTGTGCACCCTGGTGGGCGAGCCGCAGAACCTGCTGATCGGCCATGAGATGGGCTGGCACTTCGCCGACTTCTTCTTCAAGGTCGCGCCGGTGTCGATGCCGGTACTGGCCGCAGGGCTGGTCACCTGCGTGCTGCTGGAGAAGCTGCGCCTGTTCGGCTACGGCACCCTGATGCCCGAGCGCGTGCGCCAGGTACTGGCCGCCTACGCCGCCGAAGACGACGCCGCACGCACCCCGGCGCAACGCATCGCCCTGGTGGTGCAGGGGCTGGCGGCGCTGATCCTGATCGTCTGCCTGGGCCTGCACATCGCCGAGGTGGGGTTGATCGGCCTGCTGGTGATCGTGCTGATCACTGCGTTCACCGGCATCACCGACGAGCACCGCCTGGGCCGCGCGTTCCAGGACGCCATGCCGTTCACCGCGCTGCTGGTGGTGTTCTTCGCGGTGGTGGCGGTGATTCACCAGCAGCAGCTGTTCAGCCCGCTGATCGCCTGGGTGCTGGCGCTGCCGACCGAGCAGCAGCCGGGCATGCTGTACCTGGCCAACGGCTTGCTCTCGGCCATCAGCGACAACGTGTTCGTTGCCACCATCTACATCACCGAGGTCAAGCAGGCGTTCGTCAGCGGCGCCATGAGCCGCGAGCACTTCGAGACCCTGGCAGTGGCGATCAACACCGGCACCAACCTGCCCAGCGTGGCGACACCCAACGGGCAGGCGGCGTTCCTGTTCCTGCTGACTTCAGCGATCGCGCCGCTGATTCGCCTGTCGTACGGGCGCATGGTGTGGATGGCGCTACCCTACACCGTGGTCATGGGTGGGCTGGGCTGGTGGGCGGTGACGTACTGGCTGTAGACCAGGCCCGCCCACACCAGCGCAATCGCCGGCTTGCCGGCGATTGAACCTGCCAACGCGTCGCCCATGTTGTTTCGTTCCTGTCGATTTCAGCCAGCCCCGTTCGACTACCCCTCGAACAGCAACCTGAAGAGGAACACCCCCATGCGCAAGCTTATCGTCGCCGCCTTCATCACCCTCGACGGCGTCATGCAGGCCCCCGGCGGCCCGCAGGAAGACACCAGCGGCGGCTTCACCCACGGCGGCTGGATCCCGCCGCTGGCCGACGAAGCCTTCGGCCAGGCCATGCAGACACTGTTCAGCCAGCCGTTCGAGCTGCTATTGGGACGGCGCACCTACGACATCTTCGCCGGGTACTGGCCGCACGTTGAGCATCAAGCGGACGATCGCTCGCTGGCCGACCTGTTCAATCGCGTGCCCAAGCACGTTGCCACCCACCATCCCGGCTCACTCCACTGGCACAACAGCCATGGCCTGGGCGCGGATGTGATCGGCGCGGTTCGCGCGCTCAAGCAACAGGACGGCGACGTGCTCCTGACCCAGGGCAGCGGCGAACTGGTGCGCCAGCTACTGGCCGCAGGCCTGGTGGATGAGCTGAGGCTGCTGATCCACCCACTGCTGCTCGGCCGTGGCAAAAGGCTGTTCGGTGATGACGCGCAAGCGGCTGCCTTCGAGCTGGTGGAATCAGCCACCACTCCCAAGGGCGTGCTGCTCGCCCATTACGTACGCAGTGGCGAAGTCCACACCGGCTCGTTCTGAGGGTGGTGGTCAGCCGAGCAGGCGGGCGATGGCACTGGCAAAGCCTTGCGGGTCTTCGAGCATCATCAGGTGGCCCACACCCGCAAGCTCGGTAAAGCTTGCCGCCGCCCGCTCGGCCCAGTGGGGCACGTCCCAGCCGGCCCGTGAGTGCTCGCCGGCCACCAGGTGCACCGGCGTTGCGCCAAACACCGCCTGCAACTGCTGCGGGTAGCGGGCCGCGCCTGTGACCGCGACCACCGAAGCGGCCATGGCCTGCAACGTGGCTGCCGGCTGGTGGGCCAGCCAGCGCTGTGCCAGGGCCAGCCGGCGCGCATCGGGCCCGACCCCGGCCCGCGCCAGCCAAGTGCCGGGATCAGCCCGATAGCCTGCCAGCAGCTCTTCCACCGCTTCGCGGTCCATGCGCGCCACCGATGCCGACCAGAACGCATCGTTCAGGGTGAAGTTGCCTTCGACACTGGTCACGCTGGCCACTTGCAGCGGGTAGCGGTGGGCGAACATCAACGCCACCACCCCGCCCACCGAATGCCCGACCAGGTGTGCCCGCGCCACGTTGCGCGCCTGCAATTGGCGGTGCAGGTGCTCGACCTGGGCGGCAATATCGATCAGTTTCGGCGCGGTGTCCTGCAAGGTGCCATAGCCAAGCAGGTCGGGGGCGATCACCTGGTTAGGCAGGGTGTCGTGAAGTGCGGGATGATCCAGGCAGCCAATCAGGCCGTTGATCAGGACTACCGGCGTTTCCTTTTGCATCGCATGCCTCGCGGCCAGCCGTGGGGAAGCCGCAGCATGGCCTTGCCGCCCGGGGATCGCCAGCAGCGGCAGAATGCACAGGCACACTGCACGGTTTGCCTTGGCGCCATTGCAATCGCCGCGTACCGTCTACATCCGTGCCTGCCTCCAGGCGCGGCTGGTCACCATGTTCCAGGGAGGAACCCGATGCTCAAGATCCGACGCGCCACCCATGACGATGCGCAGCTGGCCTATGCCATCCGCCGCCTGGCGATTCTCGACCAATGCACCGAGCACTACGGTGCAGCAGCGGCCCAGGCCTGGGCCAATGTCCCGTATACAAACGGCTATGCCGAACTGGTAGCGGAGCGATTCCACCTGGCCTGCCTGGACGACACGATCGTCGCCACCGGCATGCTGGATGTACACAGCGGCGAACTCGGCGCCCTGTTCGTCCACCCCGATCATCTGCAACAGGGCATCGCCCGGGCGATGGTCGCGCACCTGGAACAACTCACCGTTAGCGCAGGCCTCGGTGAAGTGCATCTCGATGCCACCCTCAACGCCGCCGCGTTCTACCGCCGCTGCGGCTACGTGGGTGACAGCCTGGCGGTGTATCACTCGCCGTTCGGCCTGGAACTCCCCTGCGTGCCCATGCGCAAGGCCTTGGCGCCGGTATAAGATCGGGGCCCCACTGCCGGAGACATACCCTCATGCTGCCCACCGCCTCTTCCCTGCACAGTGCCCGCCGCGCCAGGCTCCAGGTGCTGCGC
Source organism: Pseudomonas sichuanensis (assembly GCF_024749065.1). NCBI lineage: Bacteria > Pseudomonadati > Pseudomonadota > Gammaproteobacteria > Pseudomonadales > Pseudomonadaceae > Pseudomonas > Pseudomonas sichuanensis. The sequence continues at coordinate 3,710,760 of NZ_CP087185.1, forward strand.
GGCCGCGTCGGCCTGGGGCTGGTGGCCGGGCTGTCGGTGCTGGCGGGCATGACCGACGCCATCGGCCTGCTGGCGCTGGGTGATTTCGTCTCGTTCATGAGCGGCAATACCACGCGCCTGGCGGTGGCCATCAGCCAGGCCGACCTGGCGTTGGTGCTGCGCCTGGCCCTGGCGGTCTTCAGTTTCGTGCTGGGCAATGCGCTGGGGGTGCTGCTGGCCCGGCACTTTCGCCGGCGAGCCTCACCCTTGTTGCTGGTGGTCGCCGGCCTGCTTGCCTTTGCCGCCGCCTGGCCGCTGGCAACGAGCTTCCCGGCGCTGGTCGCGGCGATCCTGGCCATGGGCATGCTCAATGCCGTGGTCGAACAGGTGAATGGCCTGCCGATCGGCCTGACCTATGTCACCGGCGCGCTTTCGCGGTTTGGCCGCGGGCTGGGGCGCTGGTTGCTGGGCGAGCGGCGGCATGGCTGGCGGGTGCAGTTGGTGCCCTGGAGCGGGATGCTGCTGGGGGCAGCCATTGGCGCCTGGCTGGAGCAAAGGCTGGGGTTGCTGGCGTTGTTTGCAAGCTGTGGTCTGGCCTGCGTGCTGGCCTTGGTGAGCCGGTTTATTCCGCGTGCGTGGCAGTTGGGGTATATGCCGCGTTGAGGGGGTAGCAGGGGGCGGCGTGCCTTGGGATCGTAGGTGGGGCACCAGGTGCATGGCGATAGATCTGCAGCGCTCTCAAGATCGAGCGCCGCCCGCGCGGCGCTTCGCGGGTAAACCCGCTCCCACAGTCTGTTTCGGGCCAGTCTCTCCTGTGCCATTACCTGGTCCGCCTTGTTGGTACGACGCGGTTTCAGTGTGGGCGTTACAGCCGCCCCACATGACTCAAGGCATGCATCAAGGCAGGCGCCGGTACTTTCACAGGCATAATTGGCCCGAAACAAACTGTGGGAGCGGCGGTTCGCCGCTGCGATTTACCCGCGAAGCGCCGCGCGGGCGGCGCTCGATCTCATAGGCGCTGCAAAAACACCGGCAGGCACCTGGTGGCCCTCACTCAAAATCCCGCCAGGCACCTGGTGGCCATTACCCAATCCTGATTACCCAAATCCGATGAGGGCCCGGAACCCCCATCGCGACACAGAAAAACACCCGAACGGATAGCTACCCACAAGGTAAATATTTTTCCGAATATTTCATCTTTACACTTGCTTTACATTTGCGAACCATTACCATTCGCCACCTCAAACAACAACGAGTCGTATTACCATGGCGAAAAAGTCTGTTGCTCCAGTATCCCTGTCGATGCTGGGCCTGCTGGTCACCCCTGCTGTCCACGCGCAGACCCAGGACCCGCTGGCCCTGCCGGCCACCTCGGTGACCAGCGCCTACGAGCAGCAGAGCTACAAGGCCAGCGAGAGCAAGAGCGCGCTGAAAATCGATGCACCGCTGCGCGATATCCCGCAGACCGTCAACGTGGTGCCCGAAAGCGTGATCAAGGACCAGGGCGCCCAGTCCATGGAAGACGTGCTCAAGAACGTGCCCGGCGTTGGCCTGTCGAACGGCGACGGTCAACGCGACCAGGTGACCATTCGCGGCTTCAGCGCCATCGGCGACATGTACGTCGACGGCATTCGCGACGATGCCCTGTACTTTCGCGACCTCTCCAACGTCGAGCGCGTCGAAGTGATCAAGGGCCCTGCCGCCGTGCTCTACGGCCGTGGCTCGTCCGGAGGCCTGATCAACAGCATCAGCAAAAAGCCGGGCCTGGCGCCGAAGCAGGAAGTGGGCATGACCCTCGACACCGAGGGCAAGCGCCGCACCCAGTTCGACAGCGGCTGGGCCGCCCCCGAGGGCAACCAGGCCTACCGCGTCACCGGTGCCTTCGAAGACAGCGACACCTTCCGCGACGACGGCTACACCGACCGCAAGGCCATCGCCCCGTCGGCCTGGTTCAAACTGTCCGACGACCTGGAACTGAACCTCGGCGCCACCTACCTGTACGACAAGCGCCTGATCGACTTCGGCATCCCGGCCGTGGGCAACCGCCCGGCCAACGTCGACCGCGACAAGCGCTTCGGCTCGGGCAACGCCTCGCAGGACTATGCCCGCAGCGAGGTGTTCTCGTTCACCGCCAGCCTCGACTACCGCATCAACGACGACTTCACCCTGACCAACACCAGCCGTTACTACCGCTACGACCTGGACCGCAACAACACCCTGGCCGACAGCAGCCCGACCCGCTTCGTCACTGCGCCCAACGGCGAACTGCTGGTCAAGCTCAACCGCGGCAACGTCGCGCGCGATGAAAGCGGTGTGTTCAACCAGACCGAGCTCAAGCAGCAGGCGCAACTGGCCGGCATGCAGCACAACCTGCTGTACGGCGTGGAAGTCGGCTTCCAGGACAAGTACCAGCGCGTCTACAGCCAGAACAACGTGGCCCGCGTGCCGGTGTACCGCGACGCTCTGGTGGGCGTGCCGGACCACGCCGCCAACCTGACGTCCAACGGCACCAACTACCAGCAGACCAGCGGTTTCTACGTGCAGGACCTGATCGAGCTGACCTCGCAATGGAAGGCCCTGCTAGGCGTGCGCTACGACATCTTCGGCCAGGAGTACAACGACGCCCGGGTACAGAACGTCGACCTCGACCGCACCGACAAGACCTGGAGCCCACGTGCAGGCCTGGTGTTCCAGCCTGACCAGATCCAGTCCTACTACGTGTCGGTCAGCCGCAGCTACCAGCCCTCAGGCGAAGTGTTCGCGGTCTCGCCGACCAACGCGGGCCTGGAGCCGGAAGAGACCACCAACTATGAAGTGGGCGCCAAGTGGGACCTGCTCGACAGCCGCCTGTCGCTGACCGCGGCGGTGTTTCGCCTCGAGCGCACCAACATGAAGACCGCCGACCCGGCCAACCCCAACCTGACCATCCTCGCCGGCGAACAGCGCACCGACGGCTTCGAGGCGACCCTCAGCGGCCAGCTCAGCGACAAATGGCAGGTGTATGCCGGCTACGCCTACCTGGACGCCGAGATCACCAAGTCCAACAGCAAGACCAACGGCGTGGCCAACGAAGGCCAGGTGCCCACCCTGACGCCACGCAACAGCGCCAACGTCTGGCTGGTGCGTACCCTCACCCCCGAGTGGCGCGTGGCCGCCGGCGCCAACTACGTCGACGACCGCTACACCGCACTGGACAACAAGGTGGTGATGCCGGCCTACACCACCTTCGACGCCGCCTTGCTGTACAGCGTGCAGCACTGGGATGCGGCCTTGCGCCTGAAGAACGCCTTCGACCGCGACTACTATGCCTCGGCCCACGGTTCGGTCGACCTGGCCACCCCGGGCGCACCGCGTACCCTCGAAGCCAGCGTGAACTACAAGTTCTGACCGCCTGTTGCCGCGCTCGATAGTCACTATCGAGCGCGGCAATTTCTCCTCATCGGGCGTGCGCCCTATGCTCGCTCCATCGATCCACCGATCATGGAATGCGCCCGATGAACACCCCCCGCCTGTTGCTCGCCGCCTTGGCCATCGCCGTATTGAGCGGTTGCGCCAACCACCCCGAACTACGCCCCTTCACTGCCAGCGAAGCGCGCCAGCTACAGCTCGAAGCGCTGCAACGCCAAGGGCTCAGCCAGGAGCAATACGAACAACGCAGGCTTGCCGTGCTGCGTGCGGACCAGCAGCAAGTGGTGACCGAAACGGCCACCCGCTCCACCTCGGCACGCGGTTAACACCGCCAACCGAACCGGTTATTCTCGCAGCCCCCTGCCATTGCCAAGGACTGGACGATGCCGCCACTCACCCACGAGCGCGTGATCGCGCTGGCGCTGGAAAACCCGATCAACCGTATTCTGCTCGAGCGCCTGCCAGCACTCGACCTGCCCGAAGCGATGCTCACCGCCGGCTGCCTGTTCCAGGCCCTGTGGAACCACCGCGCAGGTCGCGAACCGGGCTGGGGCGTCAAGGACTACGACATCATCTACTTCGACCAGGATCTCTCCTGGGAGGCCGAGGACCGAGTGATCCAAGCCGTCCAGGCGCTGGGCGCCGACCTCGGCGTCACCCTGGAGGCGCGCAACCAGGCTCGGGTGCACCTGTGGTACGCCACGCGCTTCGGCGTGCCCTACCCGCGCCTTGCCAAAGTCACCGACGGCATCGACCGCTACCTGGTCAGCTCGACCTGCCTGGGCCTGGGCATCGCCAGTGGCGAGCTGTACAGCACCCATGGCCTCGATGACCTGCAGCACGACCTGCTGCGCAGCAATCCGCTCAACCACCAGCCGGAAATGTTCCGCGCCAAGGCCGAAAGCTACCGGGCGCGCTGGCCGTGGCTCGCCATCGTCGAGTAGCGCCTACAGCGCGGCCCGGCGCCGGTCGATCCACACCAGCATGGCGCTGGCATACAGCGATACCAGCAGGAACAGCGCCAGACGCACGGCAAACGCCCGGTACACGTCCTGCCCGGCGACACTGTCCTGCACCGACTGACCAAGCAGGATCAGCATGGTGGTCAGGCAGCTGACCCAGAACGCCGGAGCATGCCGGCTCGCCACCAGCCGTTGCAGGCGCCGCGCCTGCCACAGCGCGGCCAGCAGCACCCAGAGAAAGAACATCCACAGGTGCACGAACAGGCTCAACGCGCCCCACACCAGTATCGCCAGCACCCCGGCCAGCAAGGTCGAGCCCACCAGCTCGCGGGCCGCCTGGCGTGCGTCGGTCTCGCCGGCCTGCTGGCCCAGGCTCACCGACTTCATGATCAGTGGCATGAAACGGTCCGGGGCGATCAGTGCGAGCAGGAACGCCGGCATCACGATCAGCATGGCACGCAGGGCGATCCAGCCGGCCTCGCGCGAGTCGAGGCGTGGCCTGACGGGTGCGGCGGGCGCATCGGCCGGCTCCGGGAACAGCCAGTGGGCCACCAGGGTGCACAGCACCGCCAGCAACATGCCCTTGGCCATTGCCTCGACCACCGACAGCGCCAGGGTGAAATCGCTGGTACCGGCGGCGGCGATCATGGTCAGGCCGATCACCAGCAAGTTAGCCAGCAAACCATTGCCCCCGCGCAGCGCCCAGCGGAACACCAGCAGCAGGCCGACCGCCACCAGCAGCACGCCGCTCAGCGGCGCGTGGCGCAGCAGCGGGATCAGCAGCAGGCCGCTGCCGCAGCTGAGCAGCACCAGCAGCGCCAGCACCGGGGCCATGCGCAGCGGTAGCGCGGTGTTGCGCATCGCCAGCAGCAGCACGCACAGCACGGGTGCCAGTACCGGCACCGGCAAGCCGATGCCGAAACTCGCCGCCAGGCTCATGGCCGCGCCCCAGGCCAGGCGCAGCGCGCGGCGGCGGCGCAGTTCAATAGGCATACGACAGCCAACTCATGCACCACATGAACAGCCGCCCGAGCAGGTTCAGCGGGTTGCCCTCCCCGGGCAGCGCCATCACCTCGGCTTGGCCGCCGACGCGCAGTTGCATGGGGTCCACCTGCTGGTCCGGGTCGAGCCCGACGATCACCGGGAAGCGTTGCGCCGAGCGCAGCCACTCGCGGCTGTTCTGCACCGTCGGCAGTTGCCCCGGCGGCGGCGCCTGGCCGCTGCTGACCCCCTGGCCGATGCTGCGGATGCGTCCGTGCAGCACCTCGCCCGGCAGGCTGTCGAGCACCACTAGCACGGGTGTGCCGCTGCGCAGGCGGCCAAGGTTGTTCTCGGTCATGTCGGCGCTGATCCACAGGTCGTGGGTGGCGATCAGGGTCATCAGTGGGCTGCCGGCCCCCACGTAGTGCCCCACGTCCACCTTGAGGTCGGTGATACGCCCGTCGGAGTCGGCGCGCACCTGGGTGCGCGCCAGGTCGAGCCGGGCCTTTTCCAGGTTGGCGGCGGCACTGCGCAACTGGGCGTTATCGTCGTCGCTGCCGCCTTCCTGTTCCCTGGCCCGCTCGACTTCGGCACGGGCCGCGGCCACCTGGCTGCGCGCCTGCTCGTAGGTGGCCTGGGCGCCTTCGAGGCGGCGCACCGACACCGTGCCCTGGTCTTCCTCGTACAGGCGCCGCAGGCGCTCGGCGTCCTGGCGCGCCTTGCGCTCGTTGGCCTGGGCCGCGGCCAGCGAGGCCTGGGCCGAATCGATGCCGGCGGTGTGGGCGCCGACCTGGCGCCGCGCCGCATCATAGTCGGCCTGGGCCCGGCTCAGGGCGATGCGGTACTGCTCCGGGTCCAGCTCGAACAGCAGCTCGCCGCGGCGCACCTCCTGGTTGTTGCCCACAGCCACCCGCCGCACCTGCCCGGCCACCTCGGCGCTCACCGGCACCACGTAGGCTTGCAGGCGAGCCTGCTGGGTGTAGGGGGTGAAGCGGTCGGCGAGCAGGTACCAGGCCAGGCTCATGACGATCAGCAGCAGGACCCAGCGCAGGCTGCGGTCGGGGGCTGGCGTGGTGGTGTCAGTCATTGCGCGTCACCTTGTTCATCGAGCAGGTCGCCCCAATCGGTGCGTTGTTCCATCTGCCGCCGGGTCGGCGCGTCGATGGTCGGCACGCGGCGCTCCCAGCCACCGCCGAGCGCCTTGTACAGCGCCACCAGGCTGCCCACCGCATTGCCACGGCTGACCAGGTAGCCATCCTGTTGCTGCAACAGCAGTTGCTGGGCGTCGAGCACCCGCTGAAAGTCGGCGAAACCCTCGCGATACTGCGCGCTGGCCAGGTCCAGCGAGCGGCTCGCCGCCGCCGAGGCGCGGTCGCGGATGGCCGCGCTCTGCAACGCCCGCACCAGGGCGCTGGCAGCGTCGTCCGCCTCGCGCGCCGCCTCGCGCACCTGCTGGTGGTAAAGGGTGATCAGCTGTTGCAGGCGGGCGTCCTCGACACGCACGGCATTCTTGCGCCGCCCATAGTCGAACGGGTTCCAGATCAGCCCGGGGCCGGCGGCGATGTCGAAACTGTCAGGCACATGGCTGGCCGAAGCCAGGCTCCAGCCGATGCTGCCGAGCAGGCTCAACTGTGGGTACAGGTCGGCCTCGGCCACCCCCACCAGCGCCGACTGCGCCGCCACGGCCTGCTCGGCGGCGCGGATGTCCGGGCGCCGGCGCAGCAGCTCGGCCGGCACGGCCTGCAACACGGCGCGGTCCGGCAGCGGCAGCTGAGCGTGCCTGGCGTCCAGCTCCGGCAGCAGGCCCGGGGGGCGGCCCAGCAGCGAGCAGAGCACGTTGCGCAAGGCATTGAGCTGGTTCTCGAACTCCGGAATGGTGGCCTCGGTGGCCAGCAGCTGGGTACGTGCCTGCTGCCAGTCGAGTTCGTCGTTCTCGCCATGGCGGAACAGCCGCTCGGTGATTTCGAGGCTGCGTGCCTGGCGCCGCGCGTTGTCCCGGGCGATGTCCAGCCGCGCCTCGGTGGTGCGCAGGGCGAAGTAGCTGTCGGCCACCTGCGCGCGCAGCAGCACCAGGGCGTCCGTGTAGTTGGCCTGGGAGGCGAAGTACACCGCGTCGGCCGACTCGACGGCGCGGCTGAAGCGCCCCCAGAAGTCGATCTCCCAGGCGATGTCGAAACCCAGGCTCGACTGCCAGAACACCGAGTCGCGCGCGGTCGAGGTGCCGGACTGATCCTGCTTGAGGTACAGGCTCTGCGCGCGCAGTTGCTGCAACTGCGGGTAGCGCCCGGTCTGCACGATGGCCAGCTGGGCCCGGGCCTCGGCGATACGCAGGCCGGCCACCTGCAGGTTGGTGTTGTGCGCCTCGGCTTCGGCGATCAATGCGTCGAGGGTGGGGTCGGCGAACAGTTGCCACCACTGGCGCAGGTCGCCCCCAGGGGCGGTGACCTGGCTCAGCAAGGGTGTGCTCCAGCGGTCCAGCCAGGGATCCTGCGGCGGGCTGAAGTCCGGCCCGACCTGGGTACAGCCCGCCAGCAGCACCAGCAGGCTCAAGGCGCAACGACGTGGTGACCCGGGCATGGCTGGCCCCCGCTCACACCGCAGGCTCGTCGGGCCGGGCGGGGACCTGCTGGTCCACCCACTGCCAGAACAGGTTGTAGGTCACCGCCAGGATCACCGGGCCGAGGAACAGGCCGATGATGCCCTGCACCACCATCCCGCCCAGGGCGCCGATCAGCACCACCGGCATCGGCACGTCTACCCCACGGCCCAGCAGCAGCGGCTTGAGCACGTTGTCGGCCAGGCCGGCGACGAAGGTGTACACGGCGAACACGATGGTCACCAGGCTGAAGCCCTCGCTGTAGAGCACGTAGCCGATCACCGGCAGGGTGACCAGCGTCGCCGGGGCCTGGGCGATGCCCAGTATGAGGATGACGATCGCCAGCATGCCGGCGGCCGGCACCCCCTTGACCACGAAACCGACGCCGATCAGCAGCATCTGAATGAAGGCGATGCCGATCACCCCCTGGGCCACCGCGCGGATGGTCGACGTGCACAACCTGGCGATGGGCTTGCCGCGCTCCTCGCCGGACACGCGCATGGCGATGCGTAGCGCGGCGCGCTGGCCGTTCTCGCCGAACGCCATGATCACCCCGCCGATGATGATCGCGCCGATGAACATCAGCAAAGCCCCACCCGCGCTGGCGGCGGCGCCCAGCACCGCGAGGGCGGCGCTCTTGAGGTTGGACGTCTGGTTGGCGAGCACGCTGCTCAGGCTCTGCGACGCCGCCAGCCAGACGTCGTGCAGCCGTGGCCCGATCAGCGGCCAGCCGGCCACCGAGTCCGGGGGTGGGGGTACTTGCCAGGCGCCGCTCTTGACCAGGTTCGTCAGGCTGTCTATCGACTCGATGATCGACGCCACCACCAGATAGATCGGCACCAGCAGCACCAGCAGCAGCAACACCACCACCAGGGTCGCGGCATAGCCCTCGCGCATCCCGGTCAGGCGTTTGATCCGGCCATGCAGCGGGTACAGGGTGACCGCCAGGATCACCGCCCAGAGCATCAGGTCGAGGAACGGCTGGAACACCCGGTAGGCGAACAGCACCAGCGCCGCCACCAGCCCGGCCTTGATCAACACATCGAGCATCCCGCGCGACAGTTCGCTGTCCAGCTTGAAACTCGGCATCATCCTTCATCTCCTGGTCGAATCACGGTGGCGGCCGGGGGTTCGGCTCGGTCGGTGGCGGGTGGTCCATCCTCATCCAGCGCCGTGCCCTGGCGATGCTGCTCGAGCAGCCAGTGCGCCTCCTGCTGCTGATAACGCTGCACCCAGGCGGCCGCCTGCGCCTCGCTGCGGCCCAGCGCAATGAAGGCGCGACGGGCCATCTCGAGGCTGGAATGGAACGTCTCGCGCACCGGGTTGACCCCCAGGTCGAGCAGGCGCAGCACATCGCGGTGATTGCGTGCGGCGGCGATCACCTGGGCCTTGGGGTACAGGTGCACGAGCACGTCGACGGTCTTCTGGTTGCTCTGCGCGTCATCTGCGGCGACGATCACCAGCGCGGCCTGGTCGACCTTCGCCGCGCGCAGGATTTCCGAGCGCGACGGGTCGCCGTAGAACACCGTGGGGCCATCGCCGCGTGGCCGGGCCTTGCGCGCAAGGGCTTCAGCCGTGGCGTCCAGGGCTACCACGCGAATGCCTTCGGCATGCAGCATGCGCCCAATGGCACGCCCCAGGCGGCCAAAGCCGGCGATCACCACCTGCGGGGCGTCTTCCAGTTGCGGCGGTTCCTGCGTCAGGTCGGCCTGATCGGCCGGGCGCAACTGCCGGGCCAGGGCCATCATCACCAGCGGCACCAGGGCCATCGACAGGGTGATGGCCAGCACCAACAGATCGTGCACCCGCTGCTCCAGCACCTGGTGCTGCAAGCCGAGCTTGAACACCACGAAGGCGAACTCGCCCCCGGACGCCAGCACCACCGCCAGGCACAGCGCCTGGGGTCGGTCGAGGCCGCCGAAAAGGCGACCGATGCCCCACAGCAGCGGCAGCTTGAGGGCCACCAGCAGCACGGTCAACCCCAGCACCTGCAGCGGCATGCCGGCCAGCAGGCGCAGGTCGGCGGTCATGCCCACACCCACGAAGAACAACCCCAGCAACAGGCCCTTGAGCGGCTCGATCTGCGACTCCAGCTCGTGGCGGAACTCCGACTCGGCCACCAGCACCCCGGCGAGGAACGCGCCCAACGCCATCGACACGCCGACATGCTCCATCAGCCAGGCCGTCCCCAGCACCAGCAGCAGCGCGGTGGCGGTCGACAGCTCATGCAGGCCACTGCCCACCGTCCAGCGGAACACCGGGCGCAGCAGGTAGCGCCCGGCGATCACCACCACCCCGATACCCAACAGTACCGCCAGCAGCGGCCAGCTGCCTTCGTCGGCGGTCCCGACGCCACCACCGAGCAATGGCACCACGGCGATCAGGGGGATGGCCGCGATGTCCTGGAACAGCAGAATGGCCACCGCGAGGCGGCCATGGGGCTTGCCCAGCTCTTTACGCTCGGCCAGCACTTGCAGGCCAAAGGCGGTGGACGACAGCGCCAAGCCCAGGCCCAGCACCACGGCGGTGGCCGGGGCCTGGCCGAACAGCAGCCAGGCCAGCAGCCCGAGCACCAGCGCGGTCAGCCCCACCTGCAACGAACCGATGCCGAACAGCGCCCGACGCATGGTCCACAAGCGCCGTGGCGAGAGTTCCAGGCCGATGACGAACAACAGCATGACCACGCCCATCTCCGACAGCCGTGCGACGTTGTGCGGGTTGTCGATCAGCCCCATCACCGACGGGCCGATGAGAATGCCGGCCAGCAGGTAGCCCGGCACCGCCCCCAGTTTCAGGCGCTGGGCCAGTGGTACCAGAAGCACCACCGCCAGCAGGAAAACCACCGTCGCCTGCAACAGGCTGCCGTCATTTGGCATGTGTGCCCTCCCCTGAACCCCAAAACCCGGTTTGCCGGCGATGCGGGCTGGATGATCACCCTTACCGGGAGCCCACTACTTGCCCTGCACCGCCACCGCCGTCCAACTGCTGTCCGGGTCGAACTCTTTCATCGCCCGGGCCACTTTTTCGCCGTCGGGCCCCAAGTCCTTTTCGAACACCTCGCCGTCGTGGCTGATCATGAAGCTCATCACCCCGCTGTCGTCGTAACGGGCTGGCCAGGCGACCAGGGCAAAGCCGCGGATCATGCGGTCGCCGATCAAGTAGTCGTAGGCGCCACCGGGTGCCGATGGCCCTTGGGCGTCGAGGATGCGGAAGTGGTAGCCATGCCAGTCATCGCCGGCTTCCTCCTGGCCAAACAACGGGCCCAGCGGGCTGATCTGGCCATCGCTTTCGTCGGCCCAGTACAGGCCATCGTGCTCGCCGGGCGTGCTGAAGATCTTGCGGGCGTACTCCAGCGCGCCGTTGCCGTTGCGGTCCTGGCTGGCGTACTCCATCTGCGCGTCGTGGTAGGCCAGCATCGATTGCAACGCCGCCAGTTCGTTGCGGCCGATGCGCCGGGCACGGATCTCGGCGCTACCTGCCTTGAGGTCGAAGCGCCAACCTTCGGCGCCCTTGGCCAGGGGGATCGGCAGGGTCCAGCCGTCGCGCCCCACCGCCAGCACCGCGCCACGCTCGCCGGTGTGTTCGATGCGGTGTTCGGCGCGGTACTGCTCGAGGAAGGTCTCGACGTCGCGGTGCTGCACCCCGCCACGCGGTATGTAGGTGCGCCAGTCCTCGCCGAGCAGCTTGCCGAAACGTGCTTCGTCAGGTGGCTGGGTACCCAGCGCGGCAACGAAGGCGTCGACGGCCGCCTGCGGGGTGGCGAACACTTCCTGGGCCGTCGTCAGGCTGGGCCAGGCCAGGCTGGCGGCCAGCCAGCAGGCACTCAAGATGCGCACGTTCATCGGCGGCCTCCTCCCCGTTGACGCCCGCCGGAAAAGCTCGGGCGGGAAACCTGCTGCCCGCTGGCGCGCGGCGCGCTGCCGCGCTGGGCGAAGGCCTGGCTGGTGCGCCCGCGGCTGGCCTGGGCGCTGCTGCTCGACGGCGAGCGCACGCCATCGAAGGCATTGTTGCGGGCACGACCGGTGTTCTGGCGTTGCGCCATCTGCTGACGGGCCTGGCCTTCGTTCTGGCGGCGCTGGTTGAGCTGCCCGCCCTGGTTGGCGCGTGGCGCGTCCTGGCGGCGTTCGGCCAGGCGCGGATTGTTGTTGCGTTCGGCCTGTGCCTCGCGCATGCGCTCGCGGGCCTGCACATTGTTGCTGGCGGGCCGCTCGATGCCGTGGCGGTCCATCGAACTGAGCGCGTTCTGCCGCGCCCTTGCACGCTGCGCATCGTCGCCACGGTAGGCGGCGCGGTCGCGCGCGCCGTCCAGCTGGCGGCCGTATTGCTCGCGGTTGCGGGCATCGCGGTACGGCACGCCGTCGCGGTGCACGGGGTTGTGCTGCCACTTGTTGTTGCTGATGTTGTTGATCTGGTTATTGCGGTTGATGCTGTTGTAGCGATTCACGTCGATGTCTACGTCATGGTTGTTCCAGTCGCAGTCGCCCCACAGCGAGGCGACGATCGCCACCCCGGTGCCGAAGGCCAGCCCGGCAACCAGCGCCTGGCCCGGGTAGTAGGCCGGCGGCGGCGGATAGTAGGCTGGCGGCGAGGCCGGGTAGGCCCAGGTGCCGTAGGTGGTCGTGGGGTTGTAGGTGGGCACGTAGACCGTCTGCGGGTCGGCGGGCTGGATGATGATGGTCTGGTTGCTGGCCGGGGCGCTCTGACTGGCCGGCGCGGCCTGCACGGTGACGTTCTGGTACTGGTTGCTCTGCAGGTTGCCGGCGGCCTTGGCCTGCTGGCGCAGGCGCTGTACGCCGTTCATCAGGTCGTCCGGCTGGGCCAGAAACGCATCGCCCAGGCGCTGCACCCAGACCGGGTCCTGGCCCAGCGTGGCGAGCACCTGGGGGAAGGCCACCAGCGCCTGCACGCTGGGGTCCCAGGGCTGGCTGGCCACCTGCTTGACCGCATCATCGCCCTTGGCGTCCGGGTGAGCCTTCGACCAGGTGACCGCTTCGGCCACCTCGCCCGGATAGGTGCTGGCCATCAGCACCTGCGCCAGCAGCGGGTCGGGGTACAGGGCGATAGGCGCGAGCATCTGGTCCAGTTGCTCCTGGGTGAACACCGCCTGCTTGGTGGCGGCGGGCTCGGGCGCCGCCGGGCCGGGGGCCGCCGTCTCGGCGAGCGAAGGGACACCATGCAACGCCAGCATTACGGCCAGGACGCAGGAAAATCGAGTACGCATTCACACCTCCCAGGTGGGTCATACCGCTCGAAATAGGTAAGTCGAAGCCCGGGAGGTGAACGCTTGAACCGCAAGCGACTGATTTCAGCTTCGGTGCTGAGTGGCAAGGGTAGCAGAGGGATTCGATGTTATAAGGCGGGCTGTTTGGCCTCCTCGCAAACATGCCGGTCACAGCCTGGACGCCTGGTGCGGGCGTCGACACACAGGCCAATCGCGCATTGCTCGCCCTGCTCAAAAGTCCGGGCCCGCCGTTACCGGCGGGATCCTAGGCTCACCCATACTTGTGGCGCGTAGCAGCGCCAGCTGAGCAAACCCGGCTAGGCGTACCCCGCGCCACCTATCGCATCCTGTGCCTGCCCGTGACCCCAGGAGCCTTCACCGATGTCCCGCCCCCCGCCCAGCCGCCCCTACGACCAACGCTTCGCCGCCGTGCTCGCGCATATCGAGGGCAACCTCGACGGCGACCTGTCGCTGGAGCGCCTTAGCCAGGTGGCGAACTTCTCGGTGCACCACTTTCACCGCCAGTTCAGTGCCTATATCGGTGTGCCGGTGGCGCGCTACGTGCAACTGATGCGCCTGCGCCGTGCCGGCCACGCGCTGGCCGCCGACCCGGCGCTGGCGGTGCTGCAGGTAGCGCTGGATGCCGGTTTCGACAGCCCGGAGGCATTCGCCCGTGCCTTTCGGCGTGACTTCGCACTGTCGCCGAGCGCCTTTCGCCGGGCGCCGGACTGGCGCGCCTGGAACACGGCATTTCACATTCCCCACTTTGCCAGGAGCATCAGCATGCAAGTCCGTATCGTCGATTTCACGCAAACCCAGGTGGCCGCCCTGGAACACCTTGGCCCACCCGCGCAACTGCCGGCCACCGTGGGCCGCTTCATCCAATGGCGCACCCATGGCAATGAGTCGCCGGTGGCCACCCAGCGCACCTTCGGCATTCCCTACAACAATCCCGATACCACCGCACCAGAGGACTTTCGCTTCGCCATCTGCGGCGAGGTCGATGCCGAAGTGGCCGCCAATTCATTCGGTGTGCGAACGCTGGTCATCCCCGGCGGGCGCTGCGCCGTGGTGCGGCATGTGGGCTCACCGGACCATATCGGCGAGACCATCTACCCACTCTACCGTGACTGGCTGCCGGCCAGCGGCGAAGAGCTGCGCGACCACCCGCTGTTCTTCCACTACCTGAGCGTGTATCCGCAGACCCCGCAAGCGCAGTGGCAGACCGACATCTACCTGCCGCTGGTCTAGGACCTAGCGCCGGCTCAACGCCAGCCGCGCCGCGAACAGCACGAACACCAGGCCGGTGCAGCGGTCCATCCAGCGAATCACCCGCTCGCGGCGCAGCACCTCGGCCAGTGGCCGGGTGGCGGCGATCAGGCCGGTCGCCCACAGCAGCCCCAGCAGCACATGGATACCCACCAAGCCGAACGTCCAGGCCACCAGCGGCTGGCCTTGGGGGATGAACTGGGGCAGGAAGGACACATAAAAAATGCCGACCTTGGGGTTGAGCAGGTTGCCCAGCATGCCCTTGACGAACCAGTTGCCGGTGGGGGGCGCCTGCTCGCCAGCCGGTGCCATCGACTGGCGCGGGCGCAGCAGCATGTTCACCCCCAGCCAGGCCAGGTAGGCGGCGCCGCAGTACTTGAGCAGGTTGTAGGCCAGCTCCGACACCGCAATCAGCGCGCCCAGGCCGAAGGCCACCGCCGCGCCCCACAGCAGGCAGCCGGCATTGATGCCCAGCGCGGCGCGCAGTGCCTGCTGGCGGCTTTCCACGGCGGCGGTGCGCAGGATCAGCGCGGTGTCCAGGCCGGGTGTCAGGGTCAGCAAGGTGGCGGCCAGGGTGAAGGCAATCAGGTTGTCGGCGAAGGGCATGGCGCGGGACTCGGCGGGGCAATGCGCGCACGTTAGCAGATGGCCGCGAAGCCTTCACCACACGCCCTGCAAAGCTGTTAGCCTTGCCCTGTTCAGGTCACCACGGACAGCCCATGGCCAACCACAAGATCGAGATCCGTCGGCGCAACATCGACAAGATCCTCCAGGCCGCCGAGCAGGTGTTCGCCGCCAAAGGCTACGGCGCCACCTCGATGGGCGACATCGCCGAGCAGGCGCAGCTGCCGCGCTCCAACCTGCACTACTACTTCAGTACCAAGGACGAGCTGTACCGCGCGGTACTGCAGGACTTGCTGGATGTGTGGAAGCAGGACGCGCTGTGTTTCGAGCGTTTCGACGACCCACGCGTGGTACTGACCAGCTACATCCGCGCCAAGATGGGCCATTCGCGCTCTCGGCCACTGGGCTCGAAGCTCTGGGCGGAAGAGATCCTGCACGGCGCGCCGGTGCTCGGCCCGACCCTGGACGAGACCTTGGTGCCCTGGGCGCAACTCAAGCAAGCCAAGATCCGTGGCTGGGTGGAAGATCGACGGATCCTGCCGGTGGAGCCCTCGGCGCTGCTGTACATGATCTGGGCAGCGACCCAGCACTATGCGGATTTCGGTTACCAGGTGACGCTGCTCAACCGCGGCGAACCGCTGTCCGACCTGGCTTTCGAAAGCGCGGTACAGACCGTGACCAGCGTCATCCTGCGCGGTATCGGGCTGGAACCCTGAGCACAGCGCTCAGCGACTGGCCGCCGGGCCCTGCAGGAATGCCAGCAGGTGTTCGTTGAACAAGTCTGGCGCCTCCTCCATCACGAAATGCCCACAGCCTGGCAGGATCACGCCATGCACCGTCTGCGCATGCCCCTGCAGGGTCTGCAACGGCGCATCGCCGGTGGCGTGCTCGGCACCGATCGCCAACACCGGCATGCGCAACGGGCGGGCAGCACGCTCGCGGTTCTGCCGGATGGTTTCAGGAATCGCCCGGTAGTAGGCAAACCCACCTCGCATCCCGCCGGGTGACGAATAGGCGCGAATATAGACATCGGATGCCACGGCATGGCGCTGGATCGCCCAGCGATCGAACATGAAATTCAAGTAACCCTCCTCACGCCCGGCAATCAGGAACTCCGGCAGGTCGCGGACCTGGTTGAACAGGAAGTGCCAGAGGAAGATGTTCTCCTGCGGATCGACGAAGATCGGCGGCGCCGCCGCCAAACCTGGTATCACCGCCTCGGCCACCGCCAGCGAGCGCACCGCTTGCGGCTGATCGCTGGCCAAGGCGTAGGCCACCCACATGCCCACATCATGACCGACCAGGTGATAGCGCTCATGCCCCAGCTGCGCCATGAGCGCATGCAACAGGCGGGCGACGTTGCCTGTGTCGTAGCCCTGTTCGGGCCGGTCCGAGTCACCCAGGCCGGGCGGGTCGACGGCAATGGCCTTGAAGCCTCGCGCGGCCAGCGCAGGCAGCACATGGCGCCAGGCATACCAGGTCTGCGGCCAGCCGGGCACCAGCAGCACGGGCTCGCCCTCCCCCGCCACGGCGCAGTGGATGCGCAGCCCGTCCACCTGCACATAGACATGGGCGAACGCGTCGTCCCGGGTTGCGCTGACTGCATTCATGCCCGTGCTCCCACTGCGTTGCCAGCCGCCGCAAGCCCCAGCATGCGCTGGATCTGCCCAGGGTCGAGCGGTGCACCGGCAAAGTCGTCGAAGACCTGCCCGGTGACCTGGATGATGTGTCGGTCGATGAACTCGA
Source organism: Pseudomonas sichuanensis (assembly GCF_024749065.1). Classification (NCBI taxonomy): domain Bacteria; kingdom Pseudomonadati; phylum Pseudomonadota; class Gammaproteobacteria; order Pseudomonadales; family Pseudomonadaceae; genus Pseudomonas; species Pseudomonas sichuanensis. Next base: position 3,727,546 of record NZ_CP087185.1, read on the forward strand.
CGCCCTCCCGGGCCCCGACCTCCTGGTCCTTGAGGCAGCACTCCCACTCAAGGGTGGCCCAGCCATCGAAGTCGTACTGCGCCAGCTTGGAAAAGATCGCCTTGAAGTCGACCTGCCCATCGCCCAATGAGCGGAAGCGCCCGGCGCGCTCGGCCCAGTCGCTGTAGCCGCCATACACACCCTGCCGGCCGCTCGGATTGAACTCGGCATCCTTGACGTGAAACATGCGGATCAACGGGTGGTACAGGTCCAGATAGGCCAGGTAGTCGAGTTGCTGGAGCACGAAATGGCTGGGGTCGAACAGGATACGGCAGCGCTCGTGCTCACCCACCAGGGCATGGAAGCGCTCGAAGCTGGTGCCGTCGTGCAGGTCCTCGGCCGGGTGGATCTCGAAGCACAGGTTCACGCCCTGCTCGTCGCAGACATCGAGAATCGGCCGCCAGCGCCGCGCCAGCTCTTCGAAGGCAGCCTCCACCAGGCCTTGCGGGCGCTGCGGGAAGGGGAACAGATAAGGCCAGGCCAAGGCCCCGGAAAACGTACCCATGTCGGCCAGGCCCAGATTGCGGCTGGCGCGCGCTGCCAGCTTCATCCGTTCGATGGCCCAGTCGGTGCGGGCCGCCGGCCGCCCCGCCAGCGAAGCAGGCGCGAACGCATCGCACAGGGGGTCATAGGCCGGGTGTACCGCGACCAGTTGGCCGAACATATGCGTGGTCAGTTCGCTGATCTGCAGGCCGTGCCCTGCCAACTGCCCCTTGATCTCGTCGCAGTACCCCTTGCTCTGCGCGGCCAGGGCCACATCGAACAGGCGAGCATCCCAGGCCGGGACCTGCAGGGCCTTGAAACCCAACTGCGCGGCCCAACCGGCGATGCTGTCCAACGAGTCGAACGGCGGGTTGTCACTGCTGAATTGCGCCAGGTGCAGGCTTGGGCCTTTGAGCGTCTTCATGGAATCCATCCTATTGTTTGTCGATCGACAAACAATAGGCGTGATCGACGCTGCCCGTCAATCGCGAATTGGCTAGAATGGCCGTTTGGCGCATTCGGGCAGACAGGCAATGGCAGGACGACCTCGGGAATTCGACAAGCAACAGGCACTGCGCAAGGCGCTGCGGCTGTTCTGGGAACACGGTTACGAAGGCACTTCGATGGCAGCGCTGGTCGCCGAGCTGGGGATCGCCTCGGCGCGGATCTACGCAGCCTTCGGCAGCAAGCAGCAACTGTTCGAAGAGGCCGTGGCACTGTACGAATCGGCCGAAGGCGGTTTTGCCGACCGTGCCCTGGCCCTGCCGGATATCCACCAGGCGCTGGAGCAGATGCTCGAGGACGCCGTCGCTACCTATACCCGTGCCGACGAGCCCAAGGGATGCCTGGTGGTAAGCGCGGCCAGCGGCGTTGCACCGGACAACGTCGCGGTGCAGCAGTGGTTGGCGGATCACCGTCGCCAGCGCGGCGAATCGATCATTGCCCGGCTAAGCCGTGCCCGCGAGCAGGGCCAGTTGCCGGCCGATGCCGATGTGCAGGCCCTGGGGCATTTCTACGCCACCTTTCTCCATGGCATCTCGGTGCAGGCACGCGATGGCGTACCCGCGGCGGCCCTGCGCAGTGCCTGCCACTGCGCCCTGGCATTGCTGCCGCGATAGGCCTGCTTCGAGCAGTGGCACCCGGCGCCTGCCTTGGGATCGTATGTGGGCCAACAGGTGCAGGGCGATAGAGGTGCAGCGCTCTCAAGATCGAGCGCCGCCCGCGCGGCGCATCGCGGGGCAAGTCGCATAGGCGCTGCAAAAACACCGGCAGTCACCTGGTGGACTTCACCCAATATCCCGCCATGCACTTGGTGGCCATTACCCAATCCTGATCACCCAGAGCCAGCGGTGTGACGCCCAAGGGCCTGTCTTGGAATCGCATGTGGGCTACCAGGTGCATGGCGATAGAGGTGCAGCGCTCTCAAGATCGAGCGCCGCCCGCGCGGCGCTTCGCGGGTAAATCGCAGCGGCGAACCGCCGCTCCCACAGTTTGTTTCGGGCCAATTATTCCTCTGAGGCCATGGTTGCCAGCCTTGGCGAAACCCATGTGAGAGTCCCTGTTCAACCCACCTCACGATAGGGATTGCGCGGATCCTGGGTCCAGTTCATGTACGGCTTGCCGGTGTCCTGCGCCTGCATGTCGATGCAGCTTTCCACCGGGCAGGTGATCTGGCACAGGTTGCAGCCCACGCACTCTTCCTCGATCACGCTGTAGGCATGGGTGCCGTCGGCCTTGAGCGTGCTGGCGATGGCCTGGTGCGAGGTGTCTTCGCAGGCGATGTGGCAGCGCCCGCAGCCGATGCAGGCGGCCTGGTCGATATGCGCCACCGACTTGTAGTTGATGTCCAGGTACTTCCAGTCGGTGGTATGCCCCACCGCCTGACCACGGAAAGCGTCCAGGTTGCGGTGGCCATGCTGGTCCATCCAGCGCGCCAGGCCGTCCTGCATGTCCTCGACGATGCGAAAACCATGCAGCATCGCCGCCGTACACACCTGTACCGCGCCACTGCCCAGGGCCATGAATTCGGCGGCATCGCGCCAGTTGCCGATGCCGCCGATACCGCATATCGGCAGGCCCCGAGTCTCGGGGTCGCGGGCGATCTCGGCGACCATGTTCAGGGCGATCGGTTTGACCGCCGAACCGCAATAGCCACCGTGAGTACTCTGATCGCCAACGATCGGGTGGGCCACCATGCGGTCGAGGTCGACGCTGGTGATCGAGTTGATGGTGTTGATCAGCGACACCGCGTCCGCACCGCCACGATGGGCCGCCCGCGCTGCCTGGCGAATGTCGGTGATGTTGGGGGTGAGCTTGACGATCACCGGCAACGAGCAATGGATCTTGCACCAACGGGTGACCTGCTCCACGTACTCAGGCACCTGGCCGACCGCAGCGCCCATGCCGCGTTCGGGCATGCCGTGGGGGCAGCCGAAGTTGAGTTCGATACCGTCGGCACCGGTAGCCTCCACCAACGGCAGGATGAACTTCCAGGACTCCTCGACGCACGGCACCATCAGCGACACCACCAGCGCCCGGTCGGGCCAGTCCTTCTTCACCTGAGTGATTTCACGCAGGTTGATCTCCAGCGAACGGTCGGTGATCAGCTCGATGTTGTTGATGCCCTGCACCACGCGGTTGGCGCCGTAGTGCGCCGAGTAGCGCGACGACACGTTGACCGCTGCCGGGTCCTCGCCCAAGGTCTTCCACACCACCCCGCCCCAGCCCGCCTCGAAGGCGCGGACCACGTTGTAGGCCTTGTCGGTGGGTGGCGCCGAGGCCAGCCAGAAGGGGTTGGGCGCCTTGATGCCGGCGAACACGATGGACAAGTCGGCCATTTACGCAGCCTCCACATTGAGCATGAGTTGGGCATGGATGGCTTCGGCGGCCAGCTTGCCGTGCTGCACGGCCTGGACGGTGAGGTCCTGGCCCAGGGCGGTGCAGTCGCCGCCGGCATAGATGCCCGGCAGGCTGGTCTGCAGGTGTCCATCGACGCGTATGCGCTCGCCATCGCGGGCCAGTTGCGCGGCCAGCGGGTCGCTGATGCTGGCGTCGTCGAAGCGTTGGCCGATGGCCTTGAAGATTGCGTCGGCGGCCAACTCGAAGGTCTCGCCGGTGTCGTCGAGGCGCCCATCGACCAGTTGGGTGCGCACGAAGCGCATGCCGCGCACCCGGCCTGAGTCATCGAGCAACACGGCATCCGGCCGTGCCCAGGTGTGCAGGCGCACCTGATTGTGCTTGGCGATCTCCTGTTCATGGCCGGTGGCGCTCATGTCGGCCTCGCCCCGGCGATACACCAGGTTGACGTCGCGCGCGCCCAGGCGGCTCATCTGCACCGCCATGTCGATGGCGGTGTTGCCGGCGCCGATCACCAGGCAGCGGTCGGCCAATGGCAGTTGGCTGAGGTCGTCGGCCTGGCGCAGTTCGCGGATGTATTCGGTGGCGGCCAGCAGGCCGGGGGCTTCTTCATCCGCCAGGCCCAGCTGACGCACGGCATCCAGCCCCAGGCCGAGGAACACGGCATGGAACTGGCCGTGCAGCTCGGTCAACGACAGGTTGCTGCCCAGCCGTTGGCCGTGGCGGATCTCGATGCCACCGATGCCCAGCAGGAACTCCACTTCGCGCTGGGCGTAGTCGTCCACCAGCTTGTAGCGGGCGATGCCGTATTCGTTGAGGCCGCCGGCTTTCTCTCGCGCTTCGAAGATCACCACGTCGTGGCCGTGCATGGCCAGGCGATGGGCGCAGGACAGCCCGGCAGGGCCGGCCCCCACCACGGCGATGCGCTTGCCGGTGGCCGGCGCGCGCTGGAACGGGTGAGCGGTGAAGTGCGCGTTGTCCAGGGCGTAGCGCTGTAACTGGCCGATCAGCACCGGCGCACATTCCTGGGCGTTGTTGCGCACACAGGCCTGCTGGCAGAGGATCTCGGTGGGGCACACCCGGGCGCAACTGCCGCCGAGGATGTTGGCCGAAAGGATACGCTCGGCAGCGCCTTGCAGGTTCTCGTCACTGATGCGGTGGATGAACGAGGGGATGTCGATTTCGCTGGGGCAGGCGTTGACGCATGGCGCGTCGTAGCAGTACAGGCAGCGTGCGCTTTCGACGGCGGCCTGGCGGGCGGTGAGCGGGGGCGCAAGGTCGCTGAAGGCCTCGGCCAGCTGGTCGGCGCCGGCCCGGGGGCGCGGCAAGTGGTTCAGGGCGTCGATCACGGTTGTAGCCTCTCTCGTTTTTATTGGAGGCGGCGGTGGTCAGGTACCGCTTCCGTTTTGGGGATGGCAGTCAACAGGGGTATCTGGGTTGCGGGGGTTGCCTTGCGCCCCTATCGCCGGCAAGCCGGCTCCCACAGGGTCTGCGGTACGTCTGTGGGAGCCGGCTTGCCGGCGATAGGGCTGCGCAGCAGCCCCAACTACTTCAGCGCTGAACCGGCGTTGGCTTCTGCCGCTCGGCCCGGCGCTCCAGCACCTCGTACACCGACGGGTACGCCGGGCGTTCCACATAGCGCCCTGCCCCCGGCTCGGCGCGCAGGTCGCCGTCGGCCCACAGCACATTGCCCTGGCTGATGGTGTGGCTGGGGATGCCGCGCACGGTGCGGCCTTCGAAGATGTTGAAGTCGACGCGCTGGTGGTGGGTCTGGGCGCTGATGGTACGTGTGCCCTGTGGGTCCCACAGCACCAGGTCGGCGTCGGCGCCGACGCGGATGGCGCCCTTGCGCGGGAACAGGTTGAAGATCTTCGCGGTGTTGGTAGAGGTCAGCGCAACGAACTCGTGCATCGACAGGCGCCCGCTGTTGACCCCGGCGTCCCACAGCACCGCCATACGGTCCTCGATGCCTGCCGTGCCATTGGGGATGCGACTGAAGTCGTCGCGGCCCATGGCCTTCTGCTCGGCACAGAAGCAGCAGTGGTCCGTGGCGGTGGTGTGCAGGTTGCCCGACTGCAGGCCCCCCCACAGTGCGTCCTGGTGCTCGCGTGGGCGGAACGGCGGGCTCATCACGTAGCCGGCGGCGGTGGCCCAGTCTGGGTCGCGGTAAACGCTGTCGTCCAGCAGCAGGTGGCCGGGCAGCACCTCGCCGTACACCGGCTGGCCCTTGGCCCGGGCATAGGTGATCTCGTCGAGCGCCTCGCGGCTGGACACGTGCACCAGGTACAGCGGCGTGCCGAGGGTTTCGGCAATGCGGATGGCGCGGCTGGCGGCCTCCCCTTCAACCTGCGAGGGGCGCGACAGCGGGTGCGCCTCGGGCCCGGTCAGCCCTTGTGCCAGCAGCTTGCGCTGCAGGTGATACACCAGCTCGCCGTTTTCGGCATGCACGGTGGGCACCGCGCCCAGTTGCAGGCAGCGCTCGAAGCTGGCCACCAGGGTGTCGTCGGCGGCCATGATCGCGTTCTTGTAGGCCATGAAGTGCTTGAAGCTGTTGACCCCATGCTGCGTCACCAGCTCACCCATTTCTTCGGCGACCTGCTCGCTCCACCAGGTGATGGCGACGTGGAAGCCGTAGTCGGAGGCACTCTTCTGCGCCCAGCCACGCCAGGTGTGGAAGGCTTCGAGCAGCGACTGCTGCGGGTTGGGGATGACGAAATCGATGATCGAGGTGGTGCCGCCGGCCAGGCCCGCGGCGGTGCCGCTGAAAAAGTCCTCGCTGGCCACGGTGCCCATGAACGGCAATTGCATATGGGTGTGCGGGTCGATGCCACCGGGCATCAGGTACTGGCCGCTGCCGTCGAGCACCTGGCAATCGGTGGGCGCTTCGAGGTTTTCACCGATGGCGCGGATCACGCCGTCGGCACACAACACATCGGCGCGGTAGCTTTCTTCATGGGTAACCACGGTGGCGCCACGGATCAACAGGGACATGCCGTCTTCCTCGCAGGCTGACCGGTCTTGCTGGCCGGTTCTTGGAATTTTCATGGGCCAGTGCCTGCGGGTTTCGGTCAATCCTGTCAGGCCTGACAAGAATCGAGGCTAGTTGCGGTTATGACATTCATCAAGAAAAAATATATGCAAATACTCAAAATTTTATCTTCTTGATTTATATGAATTAATTGTACGAATCACCAAAACGGAACAGCCCTTCACCATTTTGACGCACTTGACAGGATGCGAATTTGGTCAAGATTTTCTACGCAAATTCAGCTGTTTAAAAACGGCTGGGCAGGCGCAGGCAGCGCAGCGGATACGCCGGGCCGCACCGCTTTGAATCACGGTGTGTTGGCCTATATCGGCGTTGTAGTTATTTGCACGTTCCAGGCGCAATCAGGAATGCTTTTGCAAGTCAGTAAGTTACCTGCGGTCAGCAGCGATCACCGGCAACGGCCAAGGCCAACCCGGCACGGTTGTTGTAACCCCGGCCACAACCGCCATGGCCGGACCGCAGGTGCAGTACTGGTGGTGTGTGTACTCCGGCCATCGCATTAGCCCGATGAGCAAACAACAAGAAAAAACCCCTGGAGAAGGCCCCATGCAACAAAGCAGATCACAAGTGGTCGAGCAGCATGGCCTGTTCGAACTCGACGCCGGCAGCGACGTGCTCGACAGCCCCCGTTACAACCACGACATCGCCCCCACCAAAGTGCACCAACGCACCTGGAACAAGTGGCACATCACCGCGCTGTGGGTCGGCATGTCCATCTGCGTGCCCACCTACACCCTCGGCGGCGTGCTCACCGCCTACTTCGGCCTGAGCGTGGGCGAGGCGCTGCTGGCGATCCTGCTGGCCAACCTGATCGTGCTGATCCCGCTCACCCTCAACGCCTTCCCCGGCACCAAGTACGGCATCCCCTTCCCGGTGCTGCTGCGCTCGTCGTTCGGCATCTTCGGCTCCAACGTGCCCTGCCTGATCCGCGCCGTGGTGGCCTGTGGCTGGTTCGGTATCCAGACGATGTTCGGCGGGCTGGCCATCCACCTGTTCCTCGGCTCGCTGTTCCCCGAGTGGAAGGCGCTGGGCGGCACCGGCGAAGTGATCGGCTTCATGCTGTTCTGGGCGCTGAACCTGTGGGTGGTGTTGCGTGGCGCCGAGTCGATCAAGTGGTTGGAGACCTTGTCGGCGCCGCTGCTGGTGGCGGTGGGTATCGGCCTGCTGTTCTGGGCGATGCCGCACATGTCCATGACCGAGTTGCTGGCACAACCGCCCAAGCGCCCCGAAGGTGCCAGCGTGGTCAGCTATTTTTGCGCCGGGCTCACCGCCATGGTCGGCTTCTGGGCCACCCTGTCGCTGAACATCCCCGACTTCAGCCGCTACGCGAAAAGCCAGAAGGACCAGATCCTCGGGCAGATTTTCGGCCTGCCGCTGACCATGTTCCTGTTCGCCTCCCTGGGGGTGATCATGACCGCGGCCTCGGCCTCGCTGGTGGGCCAGACGGTGTCCGACCCGGTCAGCCTGATCGGCCATATCCAGAGCCCGGGTTGGGTGGCGCTGGCCATGGCGCTGATCATCATCGCCACGCTGTCGACCAACACGGCGGCCAACATCGTCTCGCCCACCAACGACTTCCAGAACATCGCCCCACGCCTGATCGGGCGCAGCCGCGCGGTCTGGCTGACCGGCTTCATCGGCCTGGCGCTGATGGGCCACGAGCTGCTCAAGAAGCTCGGCTGGATCGTCTCCGACCTGAGCCTTGAGAGCGTGTATTCCAACTGGCTGCTGGGCTACTCCAGCCTGCTCGGGCCGATCGCCGGGATCATGGTGGTGGATTACTTCCTGGTGCGGCGCCAGCAGCTGGACCTGGCCGGACTGTACCGCGACGACGTGTACCCGGCGTGGAACTGGGCCGGTTTCGCCGCCTTCGGCGTGCCGGTGGCGCTGACCGTGATGGCCATCGGCAACAGCAGTTTCAGCTGGTTCTACGACTACGGCTGGTTCACCGGTTCGTTGCTGGGTGGCGGGCTCTACTACGCCCTGGGCGGCGTGGCGGTGCGCGGGCCGGCGCGGCTGGCCAAGCCGTTGCCCTGAACGTACCGCTCCCTGCGTGGGAGCGGGCTTGCCCCGCGATGGGGCCGCAACCGCCCGACAAAAGAACCTGAGGAGGCACCCATGACTACCCTCGCCAAGGAAGTCCTGCAATCAAGCAAGCACCACATCGACAGCGCACGCCTGTGGCAATCGCTGATGGACCTCGCGCGTCTCGGCGCCACCCAGAAAGGCGGTGTGTGCCGCCTGGCGCTGACCGACCTCGACCGCCAGGCCCGCGACCTGTTCGTGCAATGGTGCGAAGCCGCCGGCTGCACGGTGACGGTCGACGGGGTCGGCAATATCTTCGCCCGCCGCCCGGGGCGCAACCCCAAACTGCCACCGGTGATGACCGGCAGCCATATCGACACCCAACCCACCGGCGGCAAGTTCGACGGCTGCTTCGGGGTGATGGCTGGGCTTGAGGTGATCCGCACCCTCAACGACCTGGGCGTGGAAACCGAAGCGCCGCTGGAGGTGGTGGTGTGGACCAACGAGGAAGGCTCACGCTTCGCCCCGTGCATGATGGGCTCGGGGGTGTTCGCCGGTAAGTTCACCCTGGAAGAGACCCTGGCCAAGCGCGATGCCCAGGGCGTCAGCGTTGGCGAGGCGCTGAACGCCATCGGCTATGCCGGCCCGCGCGCGGTGCTCGGGCATCCGGTGGGGGCTTACTTCGAAGCGCATATCGAGCAGGGGCCGATCCTCGAGGACCAGGCCAAGACCATCGGCGTGGTGCTCGGCGCGCTCGGGCAGAAGTGGTTCGACCTGACCTTGCGCGGCGTCGAGGCCCATGCCGGCCCGACGCCGATGCACCTGCGCAAGGACGCCCTGGTCGGCGCCGTCGCGGTGGTCGAGGCGGTCAACCGCACCGCCCTCGCCCACCAGCCCCATGCCTGTGGCACGGTCGGCTGCCTGCAGGCCTACCCGGGGTCGCGTAACGTGATCCCTGGTGAAGTGCGCATGACCCTGGACTTCCGTCACCTGGAGGGCGAGCAGCTGGACGCGATGATCGCCGAGGTGCGCGGGGTGATCGAGGCGACCACGGCGAAGCATGGGCTGAGCTATGAGCTGACGCCGACTGCCGACTTCCCGGCCCTGTATTTCGACCCTGTCTGTGTTGATGCCGTGCGTCATTCGGCGGCGGGGCTGGGGTTGGCGCACATGGATATTGTCAGTGGTGCCGGGCATGACGCGATTTTCCTGGCGGAGCTGGGACCGGCGGGGATGATTTTCGTGCCGTGTGAGGGGGGGATCAGCCATAACGAGATCGAGAATGCTACGCCTGGGGATTTGGCGGCGGGGTGTGCGGTGTTGTTGCGGGCGATGCTGGCGGCTTCGGAGGCGATTGCGGGGGGGCGGTTGGCGGCTTGAGGGTTTCGGGTTCGGCTTTCAAAGTGTTGGTTTTGATAGATGTATGCTCATTCAGCGGCGATAGCGACTTTTAGTCACCTTTCCGCCCTTACGGCGGCCTACTTTGGTCTTACCTCGCCGGCCGCGGCCAAAGTAGGCAAAGCCGCCTGCTCCCATCATACGGCCCCTGCGCTGCGCTCCGGGGTCCCCTCGCTCCGGTGCCTTCCGGGCCCGCGCGACCTACGACTTGCTGCGCAAGTCTACATCTCGCGCCTTCGGCTTACGCCGAAGGGTGCTGCGCACCAGGGCCCTCCAGTCACCTCCACTCGGCCTCCTGAAGTCGCAATTTGTGTTGCCTGGACTATTGCGCGCTTAGAGGCAAAAGCAAAAACAGATCAAGAGCAGATCAAGAGCAGATCAAGAGCAGATCAAGAGCAGTAATGCGGTTATCTAGGTTTGACTGTTGTTTATGTGTTGTTTGTTCGGGCCCTATCGCCGGCAAGCCGGCTCCCACAGGTACAGCGCAAGTCTGAAAATTCGCACTAACCTGTGGGAGCTGGCTTGCCAGCGATTGCAATCCTGAGTTCCCACCCAATCCAACTAGCGACAGCTAACGCCAGCCCAGGCGCCGCCCCTAACTTCGCGACTTCAGGAGGCTGAGCGTAGGCGTCTGGAGGGCCCTGGTGCGCAGCCCCCTTCGGCGTTAGCCGAAGGCGCGAGATGTAGACTTGCGCAGCAAGTCGGAGGCCGCGCGGGCCCGGAAGACGCCGGAGCGAAGGGACCCGGAGCGCAGCGGAGGGCCGTATGAATGGAGCGAGCGGTTTTTGGTTACTTTTTTCCAAGAAAAAAAGTAACCCGCCGTAAGGGCGGAAAGGTGACTAAGCGTCGACATCACAAATGAATGCACATACAACTATCAAAACCAACACAACAGAATATCCAGCCAAAAACCAAGAAACCAAGAAACTAAGAAACTAAGAAACTAAGAAACTAAGAAACTAAGAAACTAAGAAACTTAAACCGCACCCATCTTAAAAACAGCACCCTCCCAGACACACATCTGATTTATGCTAAGCCCCCTCCCCCCCGAGCCCACCCCATGTTCTACCGCCTGGCCGCCGACACCCTAGTCCTGATCCATTTGACCTTCATCCTCCTGGTCCTGCTCGGCGGCCTGCTGGTGCTCTGGCGCCGCAAAGCCCTGATCCTCCACCTCCCCGCCCTCGCCTGGGGCCTGGCCGTGGAGGGCCTGCACCTGCAGTGCCCATTGACCGACTGGGAAAACCATTTGCGCACCGCCGCCGGCAGCGCCGGCTACCAGGGCGGTTTCGTCGAACATTACATCTGGCCCCTGATCTACCCCGCCGGGCTCACCCCACAGATCCAGCTTTGGCTAGGCGCCGTCGTGTTGCTGCTCAACCTCGGCGTATACGGCTACGTGCTCTGGCGCCTAACGCGTCGCCACCACGAATAACCGCGGGAACGGCAGCAGCACCTTGCCGTCAGTGGCCGGCGGGTAATCGCGCTGCATCGCCTGCAGGTACAGCTGCAGGAAATCCGCCTGCTCCCCTTCGTCCAACCGCGCCAGATAAGGCCGTAGCGCCGAGCCCTTGAACCACTCCACCACCGCCTCGGCGCCACCGGGCAGCGGGTGATGATAGGTGGTGCGCCACACATCCACCCGCGCGCACAGCGGGCTGAGCAGGTCGTAATAAAACGCCGCGCTGTGCCGTGGCGGCAAGCTGAAGTCGGCGAACTTGTCGGCCCATGGCCCCTGGCTGGCAATGTCGCGCAACTGCCGGTGCGCGGGTTCGTCGAGGTTGTCCGGGGTCTGCACCGCCAGGCTGCCGCCCTCGCTGAGCTGGCGTACCAGGTGCGGGTACAGGCTGGCGTGGTCGGGCACCCACTGCAGCGAGGCGTTGGCGAGGATCAGGTCCTGGGGTTCGGGGGCCGCCCAGCCGCCGATGTCGGCGATCTCGCAGCGCACCCGCGGGATGCTCAGGCGCGGCCGCTGCCTGGCCTTGTCGACCATGTCGGGGTCACTGTCCAGCGCGGTCACCTGCGCATCGGGGTGGCGCTGCAACAGCACTTCGGTGGAGTTGCCCGGGCCGCAGCCCAGGTCGGTGGCATGGCGCACCGGGCGTGGCGGCACGGCAGCGAGCAGGTCGCGCACGGCGCGGGTGCGTTCGGTTTCAAACAGCGAGTACTGGGTGGCGGACCAGGCCATTGTGTGGCTCCTTGCGTGGCGGATGTGTGCAGCATAAGCCATTCGCCCAGTGGAGCGCCGGAACCGAGTGACTATGCTGCAAGTCTGTCCCTGCATGCGCACATCGATGAAAACCACCCTGCCCCTGATCTTGCTCGCACTGGTCGCCGCCTCCGCCCTGCTTGGCTCGCCGTGGATGAGCCAAGGCTTCGACCTGGCCGACCTGCGCACCACCGCCAGCCAGCAACTGACCCGCCACCTGGAGGACGGCAGCCTGCTGGTGCTGCAGCCCGACAGCGCGGTGGACGTGGAATACGACACCCAGCAACGGCGCCTGACGCTGCTGCAAGGCGGGCTCTACGTCGAGGTGGCCGATGACGACCCGCGGCCCTTTCTGCTGGTCACCGAACACGGCACCCTGGCCACCCGGGACGGGCAATTGGCGCTGGTGCGCAAGGGCGGGCAATCCGACGTCGAACTACAAGCCGGCAGCGCCGAGCTCGACAGCGGCGGGCAGCATGTGCGCCTTGGCCCCAACCAGGCGCTGCGCTTCGACCAGGCAGGCCCAGTGCGCTGAACGAAAACGGCCGGACCCCGCAAAGGGCCCGGCCGTCTTGTGCAACGCTCGGCGCTTACGCGCGCTTGGCGCTACGGATCTGGTGCACCACGCCCATGGCCACCACCACGGCGGCAGCGATGCCGGTGGAGATCACCAGGATCTGGTAGTCAGGCATGAAGGCCATGGTCACCAGGGCGGCAATGATGAAGGCGATGACCAGGTAGGTCAGCCAAGGGAACAGCCACATCTTCAGGCGCACTTCCTTGCCTTCGGCAATCAGCTTGCGGCGCATGCGCAGCTGCGAGAAGGCGATCACCAGGTACACCAGCAAGGCGATCATGCCGGTGGTGTTCATCAGGGTTTCCAGCACGTCTTTCGGGCGCAGGGTGTCGCTGAAGTTGATCAGTGCGCAGAACACCGCCACCAGGCACGAACCGATGATCGCGTTCACCGGTACACCGGTGCCGGTGCGGGTGAACTTGAACAGACGCGGCGCGTCGCCACGCTGGGCCAGGGAGAACAACATGCGCGAAGCGGTGTAGTGGCCGGAGATCAGGCAGCTGCTCACCGAGGTCAGCACCACGAAGTTCATCAGCAGTTCAGCGTACGGCACACCCAGCAGCTCCAGGGTACGGCGGTAAGCGCCATAGCCGGAGACGCCAAGCTGCGGATCGTTCCACGGCACCAGGCAGACGATCAGGAAGATCGAGCCGACGTAGAACAGGCACACGCGCCACACCACCGAGTTGGTGGCCTTGACGATCTGGGTGGCCGGATCCTTCGCTTCGGAGGCGGCGATGGTGACGATCTCGGCGCCCAGGAAGGCGAACATCACCCCCAGCAACGCCCCGATCACCGTGGTGATGCCGTTGGGCATGAAGCCTTCGGCGGTCAGGTGGCTGATGCCACGCACCTCACCGAACTGCCAGACGTTCATCACCGCCGCAGTGCACACCACCAGGAAGCAGACGATCGCCACCACCTTGATCAGCGCGAACCAGAACTCGAACTCGCCGTAGTGCTTGACGTTGAAGAAGTTGACGGTGATCAGCAGCAAGGTCGTGGCCAGCACGAACACGTTGACGCTCACGTCGGGGAAGAAGCCGTGCAGGATCTTGCCCGCCACGTAGGCTTCCCAGGCCATCAGGATCACCCAGTACCACCAGTACAGCCAGCCGATGGTGAAGCCGGCCCAGCGGCCGATGGCGCGGTCGGCATAGGTGGAGAACGAGCCGGTGTCAGGCGAGGAAGTCGCCATTTCACCGAGCATGCGCATGATCAGCACCACCAGGATGCCGCCAGCCAGGTAGGCCAGGACGGCTGCCGGGCCGGCGCTGTGGATGACACTGCCGGAACCGACGAACAGTGCGCCGCCGATCACCCCGGCAATGGACATCATCGTCAGGTGGCGCGACTTGAGCGAGGCACTGAGCTTGCTCTCGTGCCCGTCGTTCGCGGTGGTGGATGTGGATGTTGCGTCCATCAGTTATTTACCCCGTGCTTCTTTTTATCCAAGGAAAAACTGTGAAACCCCGATGGTTATCGGTCTCACCTGTACATCAGTGCAAATGCGGGCAGGGAGGTGTGCGCGAGCACACGCAGGCCATCCGTGGCGGCCTGCTTACGCGGCCAGAGGTTGCCCTCTGAACGAACTGAACCATGCTGGGTCCGAACCAAAGGCGGCCGGCCGGGCAGAAAGAAGGTGCGAGGCGAACCCCGACGGTAAAGCAGCGAATTTGTGATTATTCATGACGCTGGTTCGTGCTGTGTTGGCGATTTCTGACACGTAATGTAAAAATGTCGAACACTTTGAGCCATGCACAGCGGTGCGAAATCTGTACTGCACTGTACAGGCCGCCGATGCAATACACCCCGAATTCCCGGCCGGCGCTTGGCGTTACGCACCCCCGAAGGCACCCCGAATGCTCCAGCTACACCCGGACTCCTCCACCCCGCTGGTCAATCAGATCATCGACGGGCTGCGCGCGCTGATCGACAGCCAGGCGCTCAAGCCGGGGGCGAAGGTGCCGTCCATCCGTGCCTTTGCCGCCACCTACTCGGTGAGTACCTTCACCGTGGTCGAGGCCTACGACCGCCTGGTGGCCCAGGGCCTGTTGGTGAGCAAGGGCAATGCGGGCTTCTTCGTCAATCGTGCGGCGAACGAGCTGATGGATAAAGCTAACGTCGAGACGGACAGCACCCGCCCGACGTTCAATTCCGAGTGGTACCTGCAGCAGATCTTCGAGACCCGCCAACTGCCCTTCAAGCCCGGCTGCGGCTGGCTGCCCAATGACTGGATGTACGAGGAAGGCCTGCGCCGCGGCATGCGCCAGGTGGCCGGCAGCCCGCTGGAACTGTCCGGCTACGGCGACCCGATGGGCCTGCCGGAGCTGCGCGCCCTGACCGCGCAGAACCTGCAGCAGGAACTGTCGATCGTCGCCAACCCGGCGCAACTGATGCTCACCCACGGCGCCAGCCAGGCCCTGGACCTTGCCGTGCGCACCCTGGTGCGCCCTGGCGATGTGGTGCTGGTGGACGACCCCGGCTACCCCAACCTGATGAGCATCCTGCGCACCCAGGGCGCAACGCTGGTGGGCGTGCCCCGCACCCCGGCCGGCTACGACCTCGACCATCTGGAGCGGCTGTTAGCGCACCACCAGCCCACCGCCTTCTTTACCCAGCCGCACCTGCACAGCCCGACCTGCTCGCGCACCCCGCTGGCCCAGTTGCACCGCCTGCTGCAACTGGCCAGCCGCCACGGCTTCCGCCTGGTGGAAAACAACCTGTATGCCGACATGATCACCGACCCGCTGCCCTGCCTGGCCAGCCTCGACCACCTGCAGCAGGTGGTGTACGTCGGTAGCTATTCGAAGAGCATCTCGCCCAACGTGCGGGTCGGCTACCTGCTGGCCAACCCCGAACTGATGCAGCAGTTGCTGCACTTGAAGATGCGTTCGGGGCTGACCACCTCGCAGGTGATGGAGCGCGTGGTGTACGCCGCGATCATCGACGGCCGCTGGCGCAAGCACCTCAAGCGCCTGCGCCAGCGCCTGGCCGAGGCCCACCAGGAGGTGGGCCGGCACCTGCATCGGCTGGGGTTCGAGCTGTTCATCGAGTCGGATGAAGGGATGTACATCTGGACCCGCCATCCGGCGATTCCGGACAGCGCGGCGCTGCTGGATGATGCCCTGGAGAAAGGCATCATGCTCGGCCCTGGGCAGCTGTTCATGGTCGATGCCAAGGCCACCGGCTGGATGCGCTTCAATGTGGCGTTCAGCACCGACCCGGCGATGTGGGAGTTGCTGGAGAAGGTGTTGGTGAAGCATGTGCGCCGAGGCGGGGTTTGAACCCGCCTCGCTTTCATCGCCGGCAGCGCTTCTGCCGCCCCGCCTGACTCACGCCATGCGCCAAGGCTGGCAACCATGGCCTCACAGGTTCGGCACGTTGCAACAGATGTGGGAGCGGGTTTACCCGCGAAGCGCCGCGCGGGCGGCGCTCGATCTTATAGGCGCTGCAAAGATTCCGGCGAACACCTTGCCGGCGATTGGCCACTCAGCGGCCCCTATTACCGACTCAATGCGCCAAGCCCAGCTCGGCGTCATCGAGCAACGCCTTGGCCATGGCGCTCAGGTAATACGCCGCCCAGACCATGCGCGGGTCTTCCTCCATGACCCCGAGCAGGGTCAGGTGGCGCACGCAGTCCAGCAGTTCAGAAGCCTGTTCGCGGGCGTGATTGCAGGGTATGCCCGGTTCGATGCGAAACAGCGGCTGGGGACTGTCTTGCCCCTGGCAGAAGCGGGTCTTGCCGGCAGTGGTGGGAGGTGTTGGGTTGTCCGTGGTCATGCCGTAATCCTCGAAGTCATTGCGTTGGGTGTGGCGGCCCGTTCGCTGGCGAACGGGCTCGGCCTCAATGCAAGGGCTGCGGCATCGCCGCCCGTTGCACCTGCGCCAGTGCCGATTCCAGCAGCGAGCACAGCGTTTCCATCTCGTGCACGGCGGCCAGCATCAGCATCGAGCCGGGGGACTTGGTGCAGAGCAGGACGGATTGATGGGCGACGGCCAGGGCGCAGTGCAGGTGTTCGCTGATCTGGACCAGGGTGTCTTCGAGGAAGGCGTGGGAATGGGGTGGGTCGGGGACAATTTTAAGCATTGATCTACTCCTTGGGTCGGGCTACCACCAACCTGCTGTCAAACAGGTGGTGACAGCTGTACGTAGGTTGACAGACCGGCGGAGTTGATCAGTAACCGGCGCACGCGAGCGTGCCCTACGCACAGCCGCCGTTGAAGGACTAGCCATGCGATCACCCCGTAGCGGCCTGTCAAAGCCATGTCGCTGATGTGCAGCGACCCGGCGAGACTAGTAGGCGGAAATTGCCACCGCAACGAAAAAAGTGCGCGGGCATTATCTTTGGGAAATGGACTACAGGGAAGGTGTGAAATCTGATTGATAGGCTGGGGCTGGCAAGGGCCTGGCTGCAGATTGCATGTGGGCGGCAAGGTGCCAGGCGACAGATTTGCAGCGCCCTTGAGATCGAGCGCCGCCCGCGCGGCGCTTCGCGGGTAAACCCGCTCCCACAGTTTGTTTCGGGCCAATTACTCCTGTGAAAGTACCGGCGCCTGCCTTGGTGCATGCCTTGAGTCATGTGGTGCGGCGGCAACGCCCACACTGAAACCGCGTCGTACCAACAAGGCGGACCAGGTAAAGGCCCAGGAGAGACTGGCCCGAAACAAACTGTGGGAGCGGGTTTACCCGCGAAGCGCCGCGCGGGCGGCGCTCGATCTCAAGAGCGCTGCAAGACTGTCGCCTGGCACCTGGTGGCCCACATGCGATTTCAAGACCGGCCCTTGAACGCCACACCTCCGACCACACTTAATCCTGCCCCTTAAAGAACCAAGTCCTAACACCCGCCTCCGCGCCAGAATTAAAACTTCTACAGCGAAATGTTTTAACACCCCGCTAAAGTTCAGCCACTTCCGACACACCTCTACTTGCAGCATGACCAAAACAGTTTCAACCAGAACAAGTAAACCAGGGAATTATTTCCACATTCACCCTTATCAATAAAACCACCATCGTTCTCTCCAAAACCACCCAAAAGGAGAGAGCAGTGCCCTCACGCACATTACTGACACAGTCAGAGCTTCAAGAAATATACTCGACAGATCCGTTCTCGTATGATTTCGAACATATCATTTCATGGGACATTCCATTCACATACCCAATACCATTACCAGACATATCAGGACTTTCAATCGACGGACTAAGAGCCAACGCTATAAGCATTACCCAGGACATCATCAGCAAAGTCGAAGCCACACGCCCAGCAGGAACACCAGGGTACGAGGAATATGTAATTCGACAAAAAATAAAAATCAATGAAACCTACTCCAACACTATAAGCAGGCTTTACGCAAAAAGGGAATTTCTAATAGACCTTCGCGCCAAAATAACTGGCCGAATGGGCCGACACGCCAAACAGTTCACCGGAAAACATATCTACGCCCAAAGCGACCGCAGCCCAGGCCAATGGTTTTTAATTCTCGTAGACATATATGATACCGAGGACGATTTTTTTGAACTCCAGACCTGGACACACAAGCTATTAGAGAGCATTACTTCAGCGCAAATAGAAATCGTACTAGAACGCTGCCTACCCAAACTCAACAAAGACCTTGAGAGAACCAACCTTCAACTTATTGCCGCATCAAAAGAGCGAGAACAGCAAGTACAACACAGCAACGCCATCAGTTTCAGCCTCACCCCTGCCCTGCAGTTAAGCACAACTCAAGGCTCTATTGCGACATACGAAACCCCCAGGAGCACAGCAACTAAGCTACTGGAAGCAGGCCGCCTATTGACAGCTCTAGGCGAAGCTGCAGCGACTCGTTTTTTTAAGCTTTTTGCAGGCGGTATTCTTTACGCCCCTGAACTGGGGAATTCAGATCTCTACCACGACTCCGCACTGAGCATTCCCGCCGAACTGCTGCTCCCTCGCATCCCGCAGGACATCAATGACATTGCTGCGAACTATGGAGAACTGGAGCTACCGATCAGAGTCCACCCGGACTCCGGCACCTACAGCCTTATAAAACCGCCAACTTCTGCCGGTTCGACAAACAAGATCCCAGTACGACCTCTCGTTCTAGACCGGGTACGTAACAGCTACGTGTCTCTCCCCTCCAGTGAGTTCCCCACAAAGCTTATATTCCCCATACATCCTCATGACACCTCATCTACAACCTCCCCTTTAGAACCGATTCCTGCCAACCCCTACACTGGGGTAAAACTTCTACCCGAGATCATAACAACAACACCGTTCCCCGCCTCTGCAAGGTCGAAATCCAAAGACTGTATTTACTGTTTCCCTGCAGATTCAGGACTACCACCGCTATACGTCGTCTTCAGCTCGCCTTATCCAGGCGCCACAACACGAGGCCAATATAGCGGACGCCTTTACAACCCAGATGAGTCTGGAGGCCCTATCGAAATACTTGACTGGCGGGAAGCAATTATCACTCAGGCAGGCATTGACCTCGCAAGGCTACACACGAGCCGGCTCGATCCTTCCGACGCAAACGAAATAATGCTCGATAGGCTTACAAAAATCCTACAGGGCTCGATAGAAGCAACTGACACTGACAAACGCTTTTACACGCACGAAATCAGGGAGCTGGAACGGTATCGCCGCCTTGGCATCGCTGATAACATGAGCCCCGGCATTGAAACTGGAACATGGAACAACACACACACCGCCACGCTTGAAGATTATGGGCTCAGTTCTGATTTCGAGCTACTTTACACTCCCGAAGCTGTTGAAGCAGACACTCTACAATCCGCCCGAGAAAACAAATGAACACGATCAATGACATCATAGTAAATGAAAAGCCCGTCGATGTTATTTTATTCCTAACCAAAAATAACGGGATCGACCACCCTAGGCTTGACAGGCTTTACAGCCTGAACAACTGGCCCCACATAAATAACAACATGAGGCTCATTGAACTTGTTAATAATATGATAGCCGAAGGCCTTATAGAATCGAAAGGTGGCAAACACACCAAAGGCCCAAACTGGAAAGCTCCACAATTTATGCTGGACAACAAATACACGCTTTAAAAGCCGCCAATTTTTTATAAATAACCTCTCACAGACCTCACGCGCCTCGTTCACTATAGAGGTCTGTGAATTTAACAATCTATCGAACAGTCTATTAATTAACCCCAATCCCTCCTATTCGCAAAAAACGCCCGCGCATTCGCCTCCAGACTCTCCAGGTGATACCCGCCCTCCTGCACGATCAGACACGGCAAACGCAACCCACGAATCTGCTCACCCAACCGGGCAAAACCTTCAGTGGTCACCGCCACCTTGCTCTGCGGGTCCAACTCGTAGATATCGAACCCCAGCGACAACACCAGCACTTCGGCACCAAAGTCCTTCACCGCATCCAGCGCCACCTCCAATTGGCCCATGAAGTCGGCCTCACTGGCACCGTGGGCCATGGGTAGGTTGAGGTTGTACCCCTCCCCAGCACCACTGCCGCGCTCGTCCTCGAAACCGGCGACGCCCGGGTAGAAATTGGTCGGGTCGCCATGCACCGAGACATACAGCACATCACTGCGGTCGTAGAAGATCTCCTGGATGCCCTGGCCGTGGTGCATGTCGGTGTCGAGGATCGCTACCCGGCTGTAACGGCTGCGCAGGGCCTGGGCGGCGACAGCGGCGTTGTTGAGGTAGCAGAAGCCGCCCGCAGCATCGAAGCGCGCATGGTGCCCTGGCGGGCGACACAAGGCGTAGGCAGCGGGCTCGCCGTCGAGTATCGCCCTGGCCCCGGCAACGGCACTCTGCGCCGACCAATAGGCCGAGCGCCAGGTGTACTCGCCCACCGGGCAACTGCCGTCGGCCAGGTAGCGCCCGGCCTGGGCGAGGATGCCGCGCAGGGCGTTGGGCTCGCGGACGAAGATGTTGGACATGACTTCGTCGCCCCAATCCTCAGGCACTTCCTTCCAGCGTGCATGGGCTTCTTCGAGAAAGCGCAGGTACGCCTCGCCGTGCACGGCCTTCAGTGGCGCAAGACCTGCGTCGTCAGGCTGGCGAATGTCAAAGCCCAGGCCCTTGGCGGCCTGCAGCAGGCGCTGAGCGCGCTCGGGGACTTCCTGCGGGGTGCGCATGGCACCGCGGGAGTAGTAACTGCGCGGGTGGTGCAGCAGCTGTTCAGGGTGGAAATAGCAGCGCATCAGGCGTCTCCTTCGGCAACCTGGCCGGCACGGGCCAGCACGGCATTGAGCAGTACGTCGGCGCCCTGGCGGGCGTCTTCGGGCAACACGTCCTCGGCCTCGTTGTGGCTCAGGCCGCCGACGCAAGGGATGAACACCATTGCCGTCGGGCAGTAGCGCGCCAGCAGGATGGCGTCGTGGCCGGCGCCGCTGACGATGGCTTGCTGGCTGTAGCCCAGCCCGTCCACGGCGTGCTGCACCGCCGCCACGCAATCGGCGTCGAACGGCGTGGCCGGGCTGACCCAATGGCGTTCGACCGTGACCTTGAGGCCGCGCTGACGGGCAATGGCCTGCAACTGCAAGCCGATATTACGCTCCATGGCCTCGATGGCCTCGTCGCGGTGGTGACGCAGGTCGAGGGTGAAACGCACCAGGCCGGGGATGGTATTGCGCGAGGATTTGGCGATGTCCAGCTCGCCCACGGTGGTCAGGCCCTCGGGGGCAAAGGCGCCGGCCAGTTGCTCGACAGCCTGGATCATCCGCGCCACGCCGTACAGGGCGTCCTTGCGCAGCGCCATCGGCGTGGTGCCGGCATGGGAGGCCATGCCTTCGACGGTCACGTCGAGCCAGCGTATGGCCTGGCCGCCGCTGACCACGCCGATCGCCTTGGCGTTGTCCTCGAGGATCGGGCCCTGCTCGATATGGGCCTCGAAATAGGCGTCCACCTTGCCACCCAGCGGGCGCTGGCCGGCGTAACCGGTGCGCGCCAGTTCATCGGCCACGCTGACGCCGTCGGCATCGCGGATCGCCAGGGCCTGCTGCAGGTCGAGGCTGCCGGTGAACACCGCCGAGCCGAACATGGCCGGGGTGAAACGGGCGCCCTCCTCGTTGGTCCACACCGCGATCTCCAGCGGCTTGCGGGTGCGGATGCCGAGGTCGTTGAGGCGCCGCACCACTTCCAGCCCGGCCAGCACGCCATACACACCGTCGAAGCGACCGCCCTCGGGCTGGGTGTCGAGGTGGCTGCCCATCATCACCGGCGCAGCATCCGTTTCGACGCCCTCGCGGCGGGCGAACAGGTTGCCGATGGCGTCCACGCTCAGGCTCAGCCCGGCCTCGCGGCACCAGTGGCCGAACAGTTCGCGACCGGCCTTGTCCTCGTCGCTCAAAGCCAGGCGGCAGCTACCGCCACGGGCGGTGGCGCCGACTTCGGCCATGGCCATCAGGCTCGCCCACAGGCGTTCGCCGTTGCTTTTCAACATTGCAGGTACTCCAGACAAATCAGGGAATCAGGCCAGTTCAAGCTGCTGGCTGCGGCTGTACTGGCGTGCCAGGGCCAGTACACAGACCAGGGAAATACAGGCGATCAGGCTGTAGAACAGCGCCATCGGCCACCACTGGCCGGTGAAACTGTGGGCCAGCCAGGCGCCGATCAGCGGGGTCAGGCCTCCAGCGATGGCGCCGCACACCTGATAGGCCAGGGAGATCGCGGTGTAACGCACGCGGGTTTCGAACATGCCACTGACGTAGCCGGCGATCACCGCGTAGAACGAGGCCATGCACGCCGCCGCCAGGGCGATGCCGAGCACGATCAGCGAGGCCTGGCCGCTGCCGACCAGCACGAACATCGGGTACGGCGAGGCCATCGCCAGCAGCGCCACCAGGGCCAGGAAGCGCGTGGCGCCGAGCTTCTCTGACAACCAGGCGGCCAGCGGCTGCACGCAGAACTGGATGACCGCCACAAAGAACAGGCATTCGAGGATCAGCGAGCGCTCCAGGTGCAGTTGCTGGGTGGTGTAGCTGATCATGAAGGTGTTGGTGAAATAGACCCCGGCGATGCCCAGGGTATTGGCGCCAATGCACAGCAGCAGCGGGCGCCAGGCAGTGCGCAGCACCTCCAGCACCGGTGCCTGCTCCTTGCGCTGCGCCTTGTGCGCCTGCTCGCGACTGGCGAGGAACTCGGGCGACTCATTGACCCCCAGGCGAATCGCCAGGCCCACCAGCAACAGGGCCGCGCTGGCCAGGAACGGCACGCGCCAGCCCCAGCTCATCAGATCCTCTTCCGGCAGGCGGGTGACCACGCCGAAGGCCAGCAGCGAGAGGATCAGGCCGGCCGGGCTGCCCAGCTGGGCGAACGAGGCGAAGAAATTGCGCCGGCCCTTGGGCGCATGCTCGCCGGCCATCAGCACCGCCCCGCCCCACTCGCCACCCACGGCGATGCCCTGGACCACCCGCAGCACGATCAGCAGCACCGGCGCGGTGGCGCCAATCTGCGCGTAGGTCGGCAGCAGGCCGATGCACACGGTGACCACGCCCATCATCACCAGGGTGATCACCAGGGATTTCTTGCGGCCGATGCGGTCGCCCACATGGCCGAAGACGATGCCGCCCAAAGGCCGGGCAAAAAAGCCCACGGCGAAGGTGCCGAAGGCGGCCATGGTGCTGAACAGGCTGTTGTCGGAGGGGAAGAACAAGGCCCCGAACACCAAGGCGGCGGCGGTGGCATAGATGTAGAAGTCGTACCACTCGATCATGGTGCCGATGAACGCGGCGGCGGCGGCGCGGCGGGGTTGGGGCGAAGCGGCGGGCTTCATGGGGTGGCTCCTTTGTTTGTTGTTCTGGCAGGAGTTGGGGACACGGTTTGCGCTCTTGTGGCGCTTCGCAGTGCGGACCTGAAGGGTCGAGTTGCCTGCTTCGCGGGTAAACCCGCTCCCACAGGTCTTGCGCCTACCCTGTGGGAGCGGGTTCACCCGCGAAGCAAGCGACACCGAACTGGCAGGCCTGCGCTTCAATGACTGCGATTTTTCGGCCCGCCCCTATGATTAGTCAATTTTCTATTTATTATTCGAAGTATTAACCCTGCTTATAAAGAGCCCACCATGCCCGACCGCCTGCTCAACGACCGACTCGACTGGAACCTGCTGCGTACCTTCCGAGTAATCGGCCAGGAGCTGTCGATCAGCCGCGCCGCCGCCCGCCTGCACCTGACGCAACCGGCAGTAAGCCAGGCGCTCAAGCGCCTGGAAGAGCAACTCGGGCGCCAGCTCATCGCCCGCCGTGGGCCGCGCTTTGTGCTCACCGAGGTGGGCGAGCAATTGTTCGAACTGGCCGGCGAGGTGTACGGGCAGATGTCGCAGATCGGTGGGCTGCTGGAGCAACCGGCGGACGAACTGGTGGGCAAGGTGCGCCTGCTGATGATCAGCCGTGTCGTCAGCGAACGCCTCGACGACTGCCTGGCAGACTTCCACCGCCAGCACCCGCGGGTGGAGCTGGAAATCGACGTGATGCGCAGCTCGGACATCGTCGCGGCGCTGCAGGAAAAGACCGCCACCGCCGGGCTCAGCCTCAACCGCCGGCCACAGCCGCGCCTGGAGCAACGCCTGTTCCTGCGCCAGCGCTACGCGTTCTTCTGCGGCAAGCACCATGCCCTGTTCGGCCAACAGCAGAGCGACCTGCAGCGGGAGAATTTCGTCAGCTTCACCAGTGACCAGATCGGCGGGATGCTCTCGCCGCTGACCATCTTCCGTGACCAGCAAGGCTTTGCCGGGCGCATCGTCGCCTCATCGCCGAGCCTGGAGGAAGTGCGGCGCCTGGTGATCGCTGGTTTTGGCATCGGCTGCCTGCCCGAGCATGTGGTGGCGGCGGATGTGGCGGCGGGGCTTTTGTGGAAGCTGCCGCCGCTGGAAGGGATCGCCGATGTGGATATTCACCTGCTGTGGAACCGCGAACAGCGGCTGAGCCGCGCGGAAAGCGCCTTCATCGAGGCACTGCAAAATGGCCTGATCTGAGCCTGGTCAGACAGTGCTGCGCGATCCATCCATCAACTGCAAGCTGTTGCGCCCGGCTCGCTTGGACGCATACAGCAACCGGTCGCCCTGCTCGATCAGTGCCGCCAGGCTGGCCGGCGGGCGGTCGAACAGGTGGGCACCGATGCTCAGGGTCACCGCTTCGGGGGTAGCGCAGGCGTGCGCGGCCGTGTGCTGGAACTGCTGGCGCAAGGCCTCGGCCAATGCCTCGATACGTCCCCGTGACGCATCGGCCAGCAGGATCACGAACTCGTCGCCACCCAACCGCGCAGCAATCGCCCGCTCCGGCAGCAAGCTTCGGATCATCTCGCTCAGGGCGATCAACAGGCGATCGCCGGCGCCATGCCCGTGCAAGTCGTTTACCAGTTTGAAGTGGTCGATGTCGATCAGCAGCAAGGCGCCGGGGCGCTCTGGCGCGACGTCCTTGAACAGGGCCGGCGCCCGCACTTCCAGGGCACGGCGGTTGTACAGCGCGGTCAGTGGGTCGCGCGCGGCCAGGCGCTCGATGCGCTCTTCGCGGCGGTAGCGCACGGTGCCGGTCATCGACAGGGCGATCAGCATGATCGCCATCGCGCCTTCCACCAGGGAGACCTGGATGATCTGGCCACGGAAGGCACTGAGGTCGATCAGCGTGCCCGGCAGCAGTGCCGGCAGGGTCTTGGCCAGGTAGAACAGGCCGTGGAACAGCAGGATGTAACGCAGCTGCACCGCGCCGACGCTGAACGATTTGCCATGGGGACGCAGCAGCCAGCTGGCCTGCAGGGTGAGCAGCGCGATCATGCTTGACTGGACCACCAGCAAGGTCTTCGACCACTGCGGCCAGTCCGGCAACAGCAACATGGCGAGCCAGGCCGGGATGATCAGGTACCAGGCCCGCGACAGGCGCGTTTCGGTGAAACGCGACACACCCAGCAGGAACAGCCAGTGGGCGCTGATCAACATGCCGTTGGCAAACCACACGCCAATGAACAGGTAGCCACTGCTGCGCAGCAGTGCCAGGGAAGAACCGACGCTGATGATGGCGAAGCTGGCGCTCCAGCACAGCAGCGAAGACTCGCGCACGCTGCTCCACTCCACCGCCAGGTACAGGGCGGCGGCAGCCGCAAGGGCGATGGTGAGCGTGAGGATGGTGGAAGCGTCGAACGCCATGAACGGGGTAGCCTGTGTCTTACGTTTTTAAAGGAAGGATTGTATGCGTTCGTAGGGGTTTTCGCAGGAGGATTGCCATTCAAATGATGGCACTCATCCGATTCATGCATGCGAACGCAGGTCGCAGCAGACTGGCTCGCTGTGCTAAGTGCGGCGCTGGGTGATTTGTGGAGTGCGACAGGTTATGGTCGAAACGCTTGTCGGCCGGCACATCGTTGGCCAGTACTCATTTCGCTACGGACCCGCCATGCCCCGCCTGCCCGCCCCGCTCCACCGCGCCCTTGCCAATGGCAGCCTCTACGCCGCGCTCGCGGCGCTGGGTTTCAGCTTCAAGGCAATCTTCGTCAAGCTCGCCTACGCCGCGGGGCCTGTGGATGCGATCAGCCTGCTGGCGCTGCGCATGGCCATGTCCTTGCCGTTGTTCGCTTGGCTTGTGTGGTTCAGTCGCAAGCAAGGCGGTAGCGCGCTCACGCCTGGGGACGGGCTGCGCGTGGCGCTGCTCGGGCTGTTCGGTTATTACCTGGCGAGCCTGTTCGACTTCTACGGCTTGCAGTACATCAGCGCCGGGCTGGAGCGGCTGATCCTGTTCACCTACCCAACCCTGGTGCTGCTGATCCAGGCCGTTGCCCAGCGCGAGCGCCCCACCCTGCGCACCCTGGCGGCCATGGGCCTGTGCTACCTGGGGCTGGGTATCGCATTTGTCCACGACATCAGCGTCACTGGGATGGGCAGCCAGGTGGTGCTTGGCGCGTTGTGGGTGTTTGCCAGCGCGGTGACCTATGCGCTGTATTACGCCGGCACCGGGGTGATGCTCAAACGCATGGGCTCGATGCGCCTGGCCGGGTTGTGCGGCACGGCCTCGTCGCTGATGGTGCTGGCCCATTACCTGTCGGTGGCCGAGGTGGCGCCACTGTTCGAGCTGCCTGGGGCGGTATGGGGGAATGCGGCAATGATGGCGCTGTTTTCCACGGTGCTGCCAATCTACTGGGTGGCCTTGGCGATCCAGCGCCTGGGGCCTACCCACACTGCGGCAGTGGGCAACCTGGGGCCGGTACTGACGGTGCTGGCGTCATGGGCGATCCTGGGCGAGGCGGTTTCGCTGTACCAGGTGATCGGGCTGGCTGTGGTGTTGTTCGCGGTGTCGCGCTTGAAGCCTGCGAAAAAAGCCGAAGCCGTGGCGCCGGGCAAGCAGGCCGAGGTGTAGACGCGCCCCAGCGCCGGCAGCCGCCTCAAAGCCTGGTCCCGACGATGACACCCTGCCCGCGCAACTGCTCCAGCAGCGCCAGGCCGTCCGCTTCGTCCTTGCCCAGTGCACGCAGGCGTTGCCTTCCAGTGCCCGGCAAACCAACCAGCAATTGCCAGGCCAATGGCGCCAGGCGAGCGAAGCGAACCTGCAGGTCGATATCGCGGTACACCAGCAGCAGGGTCGGTGTCTCGGGCGCTTCGCTCGGCTGAAAGTCCGGGCCGATGCGCTCCACCGGCCAACGATAGGCCAACACGCGGGCCACACAGGACAGCAAGGGTTCGCCGGCCAGCAGGTCGCCGTCGGGGTGATGGGGCGGGTCTTGCGCATCGCTCAGGTACAGTTGCGCCTCGACCCATTCGTAATGCGCCAGTTCCAGTTGCCAGGGCGTATCGAGGTCGATGCCTTGCAGGTAATCGATGAACGCCTCGGCGATTTCGGTGAACAGCGGTGTCTGGCTGCGGTAGTTGGCGTAGAAGTCGTGTACCCGGGCATGCCAGCGCTTCTCGCCGAGGGTTTGCCGCAACACCGGGAAACTGCCGGTCAGCAGGCTTTCGATAGCGCCGTAGAACAGCTCGCGATAGACCTTCAGGCGCCGCGCCTCGATACCCGGCGGTGGCGGGTTGGCGGCCGGGTCGCGCAGGTGCCGGGCCAGGGTGAACTGTTGCTCGCGCAGGGTTTCAGGCATGGCAAGGTGCTCCGTGGCGCTGTTGCAGGGCGCGGATCTGCGCCGTCTCGGCCAGCAGCTCGGCCAGCGGCGGGTAGTTGAAGTCGCGCTCGAGCACCGTAGGGTGGGCGCCGAAACGCTGGCAGGCGCTGGCGAACAAGGCCCACACATCCGCCTTGACCGGGGCGCCATGGGTATCGACCTTGAGGTCCGGTGCTTCGTCGTAATGCCCCGCCACATGCATGCCCACCACCCGCTCGCGGGGGATGCCGGCGAGGAACGCCTGGGCGTCATAGCGGTGGTTGCAGGCATTGACGAAGACGTTGTTGACGTCCAGCAGCAGGTCGCAATCGGCCTCGTCGAGCACCGCGCGGATGAACTGCAGTTCGCTCATGGCCTGGTAGGGGGCGGCGTAATAGCTGATGTTCTCGACCGCAATGCGCCGGCCCAGCAGGTCCTGGGCCTGGCGGATACGTGCCGCCACGTGTCGCACGGCCTCGTCGGTGAACGGGATCGGCATCAGGTCGTAGAGATGGCCGTCGTCACTGCAGTAGCTCAGGTGCTCGCTGTACAGGCGCACCTGGTAACGGTCGAGAAACTGCCGGGTGCGGGCGAGAAAGGCGACGTCCAGCGGCGCGGTGCCGCCCAACGACAATGACAGGCCGTGGCAGGCAATGGCGAAGCGCTCGGCCAGCTGCGCCAGGCCCTGACCGTAAACACCGCCGACCCCGATCCAGTTCTCCGGGGCGCATTCCAGAAAATCGACCGCGCCGGCCGGCATCGCCAGTAACTCAGGGAGCAGGCCGCGACGTAGGCCGAGGCCTGTGTGCAAAGGTTGCGAATTCATGGGTCAGCCTCCAGAAAAGCGCGCGGCGCCCCAAGGCGCCACGCTACAGCAAGGGGGGTCAGGCTTTACCTTTGCCTTCGGCGCCGCACTTGCCTTCGCCGCACTTGCCCTCTGCCTTGTCGGCCTTCGCGTCAGCGCCACACTTGCCTTCGGCCTGGCTGGCCTTGCCGCTGCCGCCGCATTTGCCCTCGCCGCATTTGCCTTCACCGGCGGCCTTGGCCGCTGCCAGCTGGTAGCCCTGGCTCAAGGGTTCAACGGCAAACGCACTGTTGCCCAGAACCAGGCCACCGAGCAGGGTGGCGCCGAGCAGGCTGAGGGTCTTGGGGGTCGATTTCATGGTGTCGCTCCACTTGTGGTTGGAAAGTGGAGCCATTGAAACGGCGCGGTGTGTCGTGGGTGTATCGCGATGAGCGGCGTTTTGTAAGCCAGTCGGTCGTGATGAGGCGCAGATACACAGTGATACAGGAAAGGCCCCCTGCTGGCGTAGAGGGCCGTGGCAGAGCGGTCAGTCGTCCAGAGGCTTGGGCGGTTCGGCAGGCTTGGCCGGTTTGGCGGGCTTGCCTGGCTTGCTGTCCTTGGCCTTGGGTTCGGCCGGTGCCACCGCCACCGGCTCCGGCGCAGTGACCGCCTTTTCACTGGCCGGCAGTTCGTCGACGGCCTTGAAAATCACCTGCGGGTCGATTTTTTCACCGCTTTCATCATCCTTGAGGACGTGGCGTTCGCCATCCTTGCCCACCAGGATCACCTTGGTGCCCTTGCTGGCGCCCAGCTGCAGCTCGCGAATCAGGGCCATGGTGGTCTGCTGTTCGAGGTTCTTGTCCTCACGTTTACCCATCATCTGGGCGACGCTGTACAGCACCAGCCCACGCTCCTTGAAACCGGCCTGCACGGCCGGGTCTTTCAAGGCCTCGTTGAGGCCGCGCAAGGTCGGGTCGGCGCTGCTGGGCGCAATCACCACCAGCGGCCGCGCTTTGCCCTGCTCCTTGGCCAGGGGGGCATCGCTGTCGGCGGCCAATGCGGGGACGGCGAAGGCGAACAGGGTGGCGAGGGTCAGTGACCTGACGAGCATGGGCATCTCCTTGTTAATTCTCATGACTACAGATCCTGGCGAAAGATCCGACATGCGAGCCTAAACCACCGAACCCGGCGGACAACGCGGGCAAAAGTAACTTGCGATGTCTGAGTGGTAACGGGGTGCGACACCCTGAGCATAGTCCAACCGCCCGCGGGCCAATGGCTGGAGGCATTGTGATAGCATGCGCGCGCCTCGGGAGAGGCATCGCTTGTTCACATTCAGTAAGGAATACGCCCGTGAAAGACTTCGTCATCAGCGTCAACAACATCGTGCTGTACGTTTCCCTGGGCTTGATCTGGCTGGTAGCTCTGATCACCCTGTTCAGCGTTGGGTTCCTGCAAGGGCTGGGTATTTTTGTCGGCGGCAGCCTGGTGTGGTGCATCGTCTCGGGCTTCTGGTTCGTCCAGTCGGCCACCTACGAAGAGCTGCGCAAGCTCAACGCCAACAAGGGCTGAGCCATCCAGGGCGGCGCCGCGACGGTGTCGCCCTCCCCGGCGCTAGAACAGCGGCAGTTGCTGGCCGGTCAGCGCCGCGAAGTCATCGCCCACGAACGGCAGGATGGCGTCGGCCACCGGCTGCAACTGACGGCTCAGGTAGTGCTGGTGATCAATCGGGGACTGGCGGTTCTCCAGCGGTTCGGGGCCTGAGGTGGTGATCAGGTAACTGATCCAGCCGCCGTTCTGGTACTGCTTGGGGCGCCCCAGCCGGGCGTTGTATTCATCGGCCAGGCGCGCGGCGCGCACATGGGGCGGCACGTTGCGCTGGTAGTCGGCCAAGGGCCGGCGCAGGCGCTTGCGGTACACCAGCAGTTCGTCATCCTCGCCCGCCAGCAGGCGCTGCACGGTTTCACGCACGTAGTCGCGATACGGCTGGCCACGGAACACCCGGCCGTAGAGCGTCTGCTGGAACTGCCGGGCCAGCGGCGACCAGTCGGTGCGCACCGACTCCAGGCCCTTGTAGACCACGTCCTCGCTGCCATCCTGGCGCTGTACCAGGCCGGCGTAGCGCTTCTTGCTGCCCTCTTCGGTGCCGCGGATGGTGGGCATCAGGAAGCGCCGGTAATGGGTTTCGAACTGCAGTTCCAGGGCACTGTCCAGCCCCATGGTTTCGCCCAGGTGCTGGCGCCACCATTGATTGACCTCGGCCACCAGCGCACGGCCGATGCGCGCCGCGGCCTCCTCGCCATGGGCGCCCTTGAGCCAGACGAAGGTGGAGTCGGTGTCGCCGTAGATCACGTCGTAGCCCCGCGCCTCCACCAGGGCCCGGGTCTGGCGCATGATCTGGTGGCCGCGCATGGTGATCGACGAGGCCAGGCGCGGGTCGAAGAAGCGGCAACCACTGGAACCGAGCACGCCATAGAAGGCGTTCATGATGATCTTCAGCGCCTGGGACAACGGCGCATTGCCGTCGCGCTTGGCGGCCTCGCGCCCTTGCCACACGCGCTCGACGATGGCCGGCAGGCAGTGCTCGCTGCGCGAGAAGCGCCCGCCCCGGAAGCCCTCGACCGAGTGCGCGTCGTCCGGCTGGCGCAGGCCCTCGACCAGGCCCACCGGGTCGATCAGGAAGGTGCGGATGATCGACGGGTACAGGCTCTTGTAGTCGAGCACCAGCACCGAGTCGTACAGCCCCGGGCGCGAATCCATGACGAAGCCGCCAGGGCTGGCTTCGTCGGGGCGGCTGCCCAGGTTGGGCGCGACAAAGCCCAGGCGATGCATGGGCGGGATGTACAAATGACAGAACGCGGCCACCGAGCCGCCACTGCGGTCCACCGGCAGGCCGGTGACGCTGGCGCGTTCCAGCAGGAAGTCGAGCAGCCGGGTGTGGGCGAAGATCCGCGTGACCAGTTCACAGTCCTTGAGGTTGTAGCGGGCCAGCGCCGGCTTGTCCTCGGCGAACTGGCGGTTGATTTCGTCCATGCGCTGGTAGGGGGTGCTGATGGCCTTGCCCTCGCCGAGCAACTGCTGGGCAACGCTCTCCAGGCTGAACGAGGGGAAACTCCAGGTGGCTGAACGCAGCGCCTCGATGCCATCGATCAGCAGCCGCCCGGGGGCTTCGGCGAAGAAGTGGCTGCGGCTGCCATGCTCGCGCAGGTGCAGCGGCGCGCCGTCACGGCCCAGGCACAGCGGCACGTTCAGCCGCTTGGCGTGTTCGTGCAGCAGACGCAGGTCGAACTGCACCAGGTTCCAGCCGATGATCGCGTCGGGGTCGTGGCGCGCCAGCCACTGGTTGAGACAGTGGATCAGCCCGGCGCGGTCGTCGCAGTAGTGCAGGTCGAAATCCATCTGGCTGGCATCGCCATTGGCCGGGCCCAGCATGTACACCGTGCGCTGGCCGCAGCCTTCCAGGCCGATGCTGTACAGCTCGCCACGCTCGCTGGTCTCGATATCGAGGGAGACCAGGCGCAGCGGCGGGCGGTAGTCGGGGTCGGGCTTGAGCTGGGCGTCGATCAGCGTGCCGTTGGCATCGGGCCGGCCATCGAAACGCACCGGGGCGGTGATGAAACGCTCCATCAGATAGCGCTCGGGCGGACGGATATCGGCTTCGAACACCTCGATGCCGGCAGCGCGCAGGCGCTTGTCGAGGGCGATCAACTGACGGTGCTGGCGGCAGTACAGGCCCAGCACCGGGCGCTGGTCGAAGTCACGCAGTTGCAGCGGCTTGAGCTCGACCCCCTGCTCACCGGCCAGCAGCACCCGGGCATGCTCGGCCTGGGCGACGGGGATGAACGCCACCGACGGTTGCGGCGCCAGGCGCAAGTGGCGCGGGCCCTGGTCGGTGGCCAGCCAGAACTCGACGCTGGTGCCTTCGGGCGTGTCGTGCCAATGGCGGGTGAGGACAAAGCCCTGTTGGCGCTGCACTGCGTGGTCCTTGCTTGGATTGCTGGAGGGCGATTCTACACCCTGCAGCGGCCGATCAGCGTGCGCCAGCGACGAATCCGGCGCGGCGCCCGGCAAACACCAGCAGCCAGGCCAGCCCGGTGAGCGCCAGCACCACGCCACCGAACGCGCCGACCCCGGCCCCGGTCAACAGCAGCCCGCCAATGATCCCGCCCAGGGCGATCGCACTGTTCCACACCGTCACCAGCATCGACTGGGCCACATCGCCGCCCTCGCCTGCCGCGTCTGCGCAGGCGGTCTGCAGCAGGGTCGGGGCGCCGCCGTAGGTGAGCCCCCACAAGGCCACGCTGGCATGCACCAGCCAGGCCGAACCCTGGGTGTGCCCCAGGGCCAACGTGGCCAGGGCGAAACCGGCCAGGCACAGCAGCACCAGGCCGCGCAGATGGCGGTCGACGCCAAGCCCGACCAAGGCGATGCCGGCCAGTGAAGCCAGGCCGAAGGTCATCAGCACCTGGCCGACATCGGCGCCCATGCCAGCCGCCGCCAGCAGCGGCACGATGTAGGTGTAGAGAATGTTGTGGCCGAGGATCCACGCCAGGATCACCAGCAGCACCCGCGCCACCCCTGGGGTACGCAGTACGCCCAGCGCTGAAGGGCGCTTACCGGCGGCCTGGCCGGGGAAGTCCGGCACCGCGCGCAGTACCCAGGCCACCAGCAGCAAGGCCGCCAGGGTGACTACCACGAAGGCGGCGCGCCACCCCAGCCAGGCGCCCAGCCAGGTGCCGATGGGCAGGCCCAGCGACAAGGCGATGGGCTGGCCGAGCATGGCCAGTGCCATCGCCTTGCCTTGTTGTGCCGGTGCCACCATGCGCCGCGCATGCCCGGCGATCAGGCCCCAGGCCAGGCCGGCGGCGGCGCCGGTGAGAAAGCGCAGCAACAAGGTCAGCTGATTGTCGCTGGACAGTGCGGTCAGGCCGTTGAACAGGATGAAACCGATGATGGCCAGCAGCAGCGCCCGGCGCCGCCGCCAACCTTGGGTCAGGGTGACCAGCGGGATGGCGGTGAGCAACGAGCCCAGCGCGTAGGCGGTAACCCACTGCCCGGCCATGGCCTGGCTGATGTGCATGCCGTTGGCCACCTGGTCGAGCAGGCCGGCGGGCAGGGTTTCGCTGAGGATGGCGATGAAGCCGGTCAGGGCCAGGGCCAGCAGCCCGCTCAAGGGCAGTCGCGTGGCGGTGGCGGGCGCCTCTACGGCGGTGAAGGCAGGGTTCATGGGGGTGTCCTGGGCAATGATCAAGGCAGGCATCTTGCGGCGCCGAGGCACTACGGAAAAAGATGGGTAGAATTCCGCTCACCCAGGACATCAACGTCCGTAATCGGAGCACGACATGGACAGCCTCAGCGGTTTCGTGGTTTTCAACCGGGTTGCCGAAACCCGCAGCTTCGTCGCCGCCGGCCAGTCGCTGGGCATCAGTGCCTCGGCGGTGGGCAAACGCGTGGCGCGCCTGGAGGGCCGCCTGGGCGTGCGGTTGTTCCACCGCAGCACCCGAAGCATCACCCTGACCGCCGAGGGCGCGCTGTTTCTCGAGCGCAGCCGGCGCATCCTCGCCGAGATCGAAGCCACCGAGCAGGAACTGTCGCAGGCCAACGGCGCCCCACGCGGGCGGCTGCGGGTAAGCCTGCCGCAGGTGACCGGGCTGGTGATGCCGGCACTGGCCGAGTTCATGGCGCGCTACCCGGACATCGAGCTGGACCTGGACTTCAGCGACCGCATGGTCGACATCATCGGCGAGGGTTTTGACGTGGTGATGCGCGGTGGCCAACCGCTGGATTCGCGCCTGAACGCCAAGTTCCTCGGCCATTTCCAGCACCGCCTGGTGGCCTCCCCCGACTACCTGCGCGAGCATGGTCTGCCCGAGCATCCGCGCGAGCTGGCCGGGCACCGCTGCCTGCACTACCGCTTCCCCAGCAGTGGCAAGCTGGAAACCTGGCCGCTGCGCCGCGAACACCCCGAGCAGGACTACGAGATTCCCATCTCCATGGTCTGCAACCACGTCGAGACGCGCATCTGCTTTGCCCTCAACCACCGCGGCATTACCTGCCTGCCCGACTTCAGCGTACGCGCCGCGCTGGCCAGCGGCAGCCTGGTGAGCGTGCTCGACGACTTCATCGAACGGCGCGGCAGCTTCTACCTGCTGTGGCCGTCGGGGCGCCAGGTGCCGCCCCGGTTGCGGGTGTTCATCGACTTCATGCTCGAACGGGTGTTCCCCGGCAACACGCTCAGCCGTACAGGTAACTGATGTCCTTGTGCGCCAGGGCCGGCACCCGGGCCAGCAGGTAGTCGCGCAGCTTGTGCATCTGCCGGGCCTTGGGGCTGGACTTGAGCCAGGTCATGTAATAACCGTCGCCGGTCGCGACTGCCTGCGGGAAGGGCGTGACCAGGTTGCCGGCGGCCAGGTCGGCGCTGGCCAGCACCAGGTCGACCACCGAAATGCCCAGGCCCTGCTGGGCCGCCGAAATGCCCTGGTCGAGGGTATCGAACACCTGGCCCTGGTCGATGCTGATGTGCGACGCATCCACCCGCGCCAGCCAGCGCCGCCAGTCGCGCCGGTCCGGCGAGGGGTGAAGCAGCTCGCAGCCTTCGAGCACGGCCAGGTCCGGGGCGGGCCCGGGCAGGTAGTCGGGGTGGCAGACCGGGATCAGCCATTCATCGAACAGCTTCAGGCTCTCGACGTCTGCCGGGAAACGCCCGTTGCCGAGCAGGATGGCGCAGTCGTAAGGCTCGGAGTAGAAGTCCACGGCGTCGATGTCCATCCACACGCTCGACAGCTGCACCGCGCAGCTGTTGTCGACCTTCTTGAAACCGTCCAGCGCGCGCAGCAGCCAGCGTACCGTCAGCGTGGACGGCGCCTTCAGGCGCAGGCCGTAGCGGTCCTGGCGCAGCAAGGCACAGGCGTTTTCGATGATCTTGAAGCCGACCTTGAGCTCCTCGGCCAGCAGCCGGCCATGCTCGGTCAGGCGCAGCTTGGGGCCGCGCCGCTCGAACAGGTCGCAGCCGAACAAGGCTTCGAGTGTCTTGATGTGATGGCTGACCGCGCCCTGGGTCAGCGCCAGCTCCTGGGCGGCGCGGGTGAAGGAGCCATAGCGCGAGGCAACCTCGAAGGCACGCAGGGCGTGCAGGGCCTGAATCCGTTCCGACATAGAGGCTTCCAGAGCATGAGCGAGACTAATAGTTGGTCATAGTTCCAGGCGTTTTACAACCTATGACCCTTCTCGGAAAATGCCGGAAACAACAAATATAGAGCGGTTAACCGTATGGATATGCCGGTAAAACCACCTTAACTGCCGATTTGCGACTATCTGGGGAAATCATGTTTACGGGTTATGGAAATTGCTACCGCCTGGATGCGCTGGAGCTGGCCGATGAACATGTTCAGAACCCACACCACTGGACACACAAGGCCATAGAACACTTCAAGGAAACCCTCGCCAACCCTGACTTCCCTTGCCTGTTCGGGCGCAAGGCGGTCAATGCGCGCACCTGCCACATTCTCTTCGCCCGTGCAGAGCAACTGGCCGACGACATCGCCCGGGGCCTTGCCGACTACATCGCCACCATCGAGCCCATACCGCTCAAGCAGCGCATCGGCAACCCGTTGCTGGTGTTCCTGCAAACCGCCGCCGACACCTCGCTGCAACAGCAGCAGGCCCTGGCCTGGGACGTACTGCGCCAGGTGCACAGCCGTGATCCCAGCCCCTGGCCACGCGAGGTGCCACAAGACCCGCACGACAACCAGTGGTCGTTCTGCTTCGCCGGCATGCCGCTGTTCATCAACATGAACTTCCCTGCCCACCGCCTGATGAAAAGCCGCAACCTGGGCCGGCACATTGCCTGGGTGATCAACCCGCGGGAGAGCTTCGACGAGGTAGCCAGTGCCAGCACCGCCAGCGGCCAGCGGATTCGCGCACGCATCCGCGAGCGGGTGCAGCACTACAACGATGGCGTGATGCCAGCCTCGCTGGGCTTCTTCGGCCAGCACGACAACTTCGAATGGCAACAGTACCAACTGCAGGAGCCCGGCTCGCTGAACCCGGCCCGCTGCCCGTTCCATGCCCACGCAACACCCGACCCTCTGATCGAGAACTGAACGTGAATACCGCACTGACCGCCACCTACGCCCTCACCGTCCTGCTGCTGATCGCCACACCCGGCCCGGTGGTGGCGCTGATCGTCAACACCGCCGCCGCCGCCGGCTCGCGCAAGGCCCTGTTCACCGCCATCGGCACCAACTGGGCCTCACTGGTGCTGATCGGCGTCGCGGCCTGGATCATCATGACCAGCGCAGCCATCGACAAAACCTGGCTCAACGGCATGAGCCTGCTGGGCTGCCTGTTCATCGGCTATATCGCTGTGGGCACCCTGCGCGAAGCCCTGCAGGCCCCACCAGCACAGCAGGCCGCAGCCGAAGCGCCAGCGGCCACCCGCGGCGGTCTGCTGCAGGGGTTCATGGTCGGCATCTCCAATCCCAAGGACATCATCTTCTTCATCTCGTTCTTCCCGCAGTTCATCCAGATCACCGAGTCGTTCGGCAAAAGCATGGTGGTGCTGTCACTGCTGTGGATCGCCATCGACTTCGCCGTGCTCAGCCTGTACATCTTCGCCATCGGCAAGATCGCCTCGCAGCGCAGCAACCGCCTGATCAGCCTGGCTTCGGGGGTTGCCCTGCTACTGATCGCCGGTGTGGGCCTGGCCTACAACCTCAAGGCCCTGGCGGCCTGAGCCCTGCCGTGCGGCACGCCGCCAAGGAGCGTCCATGACCCTGATCGCCAGGCCCACGACAGGTGTTGCGCAGCCGTTGCAAGACAGCTATCAGCGCTTCCTGCAGCTGGGCAGCCGCCGCGCACCGCAGACACTGTACGTTCACGAACAGGGCTATCGCTCCAGCACCATCAACACCGACGCACAGGGGATGCGCTACAGCCATCGCGCCGGCAAGCGCTTTTCGGTGGCCGAGTGCGCAGGCGCAGGGCGCATCAACCTGCTGGTGGGGGGCTCCACCGCACTGGGAGTCGGTGCCAGCTCCGATGAACATACGGTGGCGTCCAATCTGTCGCTGCTGACCGGCGAGACCTGGCTAAGCCTGGCCGGATGCGGGCTCAACGCCACACAGGAACTGCTGCTGTTCCTCACCCATCAGCACCGCTTTGGCCAGCTCGGCCATGTGGTGGTACTCAGCGGCTTGAACACCCTCGCCCAGGAGGCACTGGTCGAGGTACTCGCCGCTGCCCACGACCCGCAGCACTCGCAGGCCCACCTGGCGTTTCTCAATCGCTTCAACGAGGGGGTGCAGGACACCGCGCCGGCGCGCCGCGCATCATTGTGGCAGCAGCTGCGGCATGCCGTTGCCCCTCGCCAGGCGCCGCAATGGCCGACGCTCGATGCATTGTCGCCCGCAGACAAACGCCTGGCCCGCGCCGCCGACAGCATCGGCCGTACCTTGCGCCAATGGGAGCGCCTGCTGGCAGACGACCATACCAGCCTGACCTTCATCCTCCAGCCGCTGCTGCCCTGGTGCCGCGAAACGCTGCCCGCCGGCGAACAATCGATGCTGGCCAAGCTGGCAAAGCAACCGACGAACTTCGATCGCCTGCTCGGTGACAGTTACGACCGCCAACTGCACTCGACGTTCTTTCGACGCATCAGAAGCCAGGCCGAGCCGGTCCCTTGCTACGACATGAACTGCATGCTCAGCAGCTCACCGGCTTTTGCCGAAGACCTGTTCGTCGATCGCCTGCACTTCAACGATCAAGGCAACAATGCCCTGGCCAAGGTGATCACCGCCAAGCTGGGCCTGGCCCAGGAAAAACACGCGCAACGCAGGGTGCCGCCGGCCAAGCAGGGCTGATAGGGGTTTCCCGGACTTCCGGCAAGCGTACGAGGATGGCTAGAATACGCTGTCGTCGCACCTGATTCGCCTGAGGCACACCCGCACCTGCCATGACCATTCAAGCCGTCCACCCACGCCAGGGGCTTGGCATCCTGCGCGCGGCCTGCCTGCCGCTGCTGCTGACGACGTTCGCTGCCCAGGCGTTGGAAGTGAGCATCGACCCGCATGCTGACCTGCTCTACCGCCAGGCCTTGCCGTTACTGGAACAGGCGGACATGGCAGACGACAGCGCCAGCCCGTTGCGTACCGTTGCAAGCGACCCCGAACTCAGCCGCCAGGGCCAGGCCATGGCCCGCACCCTGCCCACGGCAGTGGCGCTATTGAAGAAATCAGTGGCGCTCGATCACCCGGTCGCGCAGTACCGCCTGGCGCTGTACTACATCACCTTCCTGCCGACCACACAGATTCCGGACGCTGCCTGCCCACTACTGGAAGCCAGCCTCAAGCAAGGTTTTGCCCCGCCTGCACTGGCCATCGCCCGTTGGTGTCGGCCGTACAACAGCAGCCCTGCCTACCGCGAGGCGCTGGAGTCGATCCCCCGTATGGCCACCCTGTATGCGCCCTACTACCCGCAGCCGGCCACGCGCCTGGCCTGCAGCCGCAGTCGGCCACAAGGCCTGGCGTTACAGTGGGGGCGCCAGCGCGACTACCAGGCCGAAGTGTTCCGCCTGCTCAGTGACCTCGACCCGGTGCGGCGCCAGGCCTTGCTACAGAAGGCAGTGGAAATCAATGGCTGCGCGACGGCGCAACAACACTTGAGCAATCGCTAAGCCCTCGTCGGCAAACCAGCAAGAACGTTCAAGCCAGCGGGCGACACCTCTGGCATGCTGGCCCACCCTGTCGATTCGTTGTCGTGCCCCATGCCCAACCCCACCCTAGCCCGCCAGGCTTTCGTCCATGGCGCCATCGCCATCCTGCCGCTGTCACTGGCCGTCGCCCCCTGGGGGCTGCTCGCCGGTTCCATGGCCATCGAAGCCAACCTCAGTGCCTGGCAAGGCCAGGGGTTATCGGCCATTGTCTTCGCCGGTGCCGCGCAACTGGTGGCGATCGGCATGCTCAAGGGCGGCGCCAACCTGTTCTCGATCCTGCTCACCACGCTGCTGCTGACCTCGCAACACCTGCTTTACGGGCTGTCGATGCGGCCCGTGCTGTCGGGGTTGCCGACGCGCTGGCGGCTGGGGTTGGGGTTCCTGCTCACCGATGAGTTCTTCGCTCTGACCAGCCACCACGACCAGCAGCAGTTCAACCGCTGGTACGCCCTGGGGGTGGGCCTGACCTTCTACGTGGCGTGGAACCTGTTCACCCTGGCCGGCATCATCCTCGGCCAGAACATCCCGCACCTGGATCAGCTGGGCCTGGATTTCTCCATTGTCGCCACCTTTGTCGCGCTGATCGCGCCGCTGGTGCGCAACCTGCCCACGGTGGTGTGCGTGGCGGTATCGCTGTTCTGCTCGGTGCTGTTCAGCTTCTGGCACTGGGAAACCGCGCTGGTGGCGGCCGGCCTGCTGGGCATGGCCGCGGGCTTCATCTGTCAGAAATTCTCCGGAGGCCGTCCATGATCTGGCTGCTGATCTTCGCCATGGGGGCGGTGGTGTTCCTCAACCGCTATGCCTTTCTGGAACCGCGCCTGCCCTTGCGGCTGAGCTCCAACGCCCGGCAGTTCCTCGGCTTTGCCGTGCCCGGCATGCTCACGGCCATCTGCGGGCCGATCATCTTCCTGCCTGGCCACCAGCTCGATCTGAACCCGCTCAACCCCTACCTGCTCGGCGCGCTGGTGGCCATCACCCTGGTGCTGTTGACCCGCAGCGTATTGCTGAGCATGCTGGCGAGCATGCTGATCTTCTTCCTGCTGCGCAGCTGGCTGGCATGACCACGCCCCAACGCGAACAGACCCACCTTTGGCAAGCACCGGCGCTGGGCGACGTCGAGATGCTGCACGCCCGCTACTTCCAGCAGCGCTTTGCCCCGCATGTGCACGAAGGCTATGTGTTCACGGTGATCGAGTCTGGCGCCCAGCGCTTCTGGCACCGTGGCAGCGAGCACCTGGCGCCGGTGGGCAGCATGGTGTTGATCAACCCCGACGAGCTGCACACCGGTGCCACCGCCCATGAGGCCGGTTGGCGCTACCGTGGGTTCTACCCCGAATACGCACGGGTCACCGGGGTGCTCGACGAGCTGGAGCTTGGCCGCCACGGCATGCCGCTGTTCAAGGCCAGTGTGATCCAGGACCCGGCACTGGCCGCGGCCTTCAGCCAGCTGAACCAGCGTTCGGAAGCCGGTGCCAGCGCCCTCGAACAACAGACCGCCTGGCGCCAGGCGGTATTGGCGCTGGTGCAGCGCCACGGCCACTGCGCCGAACCCGCCGCCCCCGGCCATGAGCCACTGGCGGTGGCCCGCGCCCGCGAGTTGCTGGAAAGCCAGCTGGCCGACCCACCGTCGCTGGAAACCCTGGCGGCGGCGGTGAACCTCTCGCCCTTCCACTTCGCCCGAGTGTTCCGCCAGGCCACTGGCCTGCCGCCCCATGCCTGGCTCAAGCAACGCCGCCTGACCCGTGCCCGGGAATTGCTGCGCAGCGGCCTGCCGGCCCTGGAAGTCGCCTTCAACCTAGGGTTTGCCGACCAGAGCCACCTCAGCCGACAGTTCAAACAGGCCTATGGCGTCACCCCAGGCGCTTACCGCCAGGCCTGCCTGAGCCCCTGACGGCGTGCGGCAATCCATCCCAGGCAGCCTGGCAGGCCACTGCTACACTCAAGGGGCTGAACGGAGGATCCCGCCATGTCCGAACGTGAAATCACCAATCTGCTGTCGCTGATGACCCAGCGCCAGGCCAACTTGAGCAGCGCCTGCAAGGAAATCGCCGACTGGATCGATCGCCAGGGCGACGTGCCCGCCGCCGGCAAGATCCGCGCAAGCCTCAAGGCGCTGGAAGCCGACGAAGCGCAGGTGCGCAAGACGCTGACGTCACTGAGCATCGAACGCCCGCTGCCCCGCTTCCGTAGCTGAACGCACATCGCGGGAGCCTGTGCACCGGGCTGAAAAAGTGAGGGCCGCATAAGCGGCCCCAACTGGATCAGTGTTTCATGTGCATATGATCGTGCCCGCCGCCCGCCTCGGCAGTGAGCGGACGCACCGTTGCCTGCACCTGCAGGGTTTCCTTGGCGCCCTTGGCATCCTCGATGGTCAGGGTCAGTGGCACCTGCTCACCATCCTTTACCTGCTGGTTCAGGCCCATCAGCATCACATGCAAGCCATTCGGGTCGAGGGTGACCGGCTTGCCGGCCGGCAGTTCGACCGCCTTGACCTCACGCATGCCCATCACGTCGCCGTTCATGGTCATTTCGTGCACCTGCACGGTCTTGGCTACGGGCGATGCCACGCTTACCAGTTTGCTGTCGCTACTGGCGGTGAGGGTCATGAAGGCACCGGTGGATTGCTGGTGCGGCACGCTGGCGCGCACCCAGGCGTCGCTCACGGTGGTCTGGGCGAAGGCCGGCAGGGCCAGGCCGAACAGCGCCAGGGCAGCCAGGGTGCGTTTGATCGGTTGCATCGACATTCAGCAAATCTCCATCAGGGTGAGCAGGTCTTCGGTGCATTCCTTGGCGTTGAGGGAATGGCCGAGGCTCAGGCGCAGGGTGCCACGGGTATCGTAGACGTAGCTGGTGGACGAGTGAGAGACGGTGTAGGTGTCGCCGACCGGGACTTTTTCGTAGAACACCTTGAACTCCCGGGCCACTTCGGCGATTTCCTCGGGGGTGCCGGTCAGGGCGATGATCGACGGGTCGAACGCCTTGACGTAGGCATCGAGCACTTCGGGAGTGTCGCGTTCCGGGTCCAGGGTGATGAGCACTGGCTGGAACAGTTCGAGGTCACGGCCCCGGAGCATCTTGCGGATCTGCGCCACACGCGCCAGCGCAGTCGGGCAGACCGCCGGGCACTGGGTGAAGCCGAAGAAGATCATCGGCATGCTGCCGTAGAAGCTCGACAGGGAGCGTTCGTTGCCCTGGGTGTCCTTGAGCTTGAATTTGCGCCCGAGGATCTCGTTGCTCATGTTCTTGCCGTACTTGAAGTCCAGGCCGCGGGCCGGGTTGCAACCCGCCAACAGGCCAAGCCCCAGTACGCCCATCCCGGCGACTACCGCGCGCCGGGTCAACAGATCAGTCATGGAACCATCCTTTACAGGGAAGGTGCCGGCCCTTGGGATGGGCCAGCCAGAAAACCGGGGCATTCTGTCATGCCACCCCCTGGCCATCCACCCGACCTAGGGTGGATCGGGCTGCAGCCCTTTGAATACGGGGCGCGACCGGTTGTCGCAGGGGTTGAATCCGTAACAGTTTGTTGCTAGGGATCAAGGCAGGCATCGTCTAAAAGCATCGCGGGGCAAGCCCGCTCCCACGCAGGTTTGTGTGCGTGGGAGCGGGCTTGCCCCGCGATAGGAAGAATCACCTTAGTAGTAGGCGTTTTCTTTCTGACTGTGGTCAGTCACGTCACGCACGCCCTTGAGCTCCGGAATGCGCTCGAGCAGGGTGCGCTCGATGCCTTCCTTGAGCGTCACGTCGGCCTGGCCGCAACCCTGGCAACCACCGCCGAACTGCAGCACGGCAATGCCGTCATCGACCACGTCGACCAGACTCACGGCACCGCCGTGGCTGGCCAGGCCCGGGTTGATCTCGGTCTGCAGGTAGTAGTTGATCCGCTCGTTGATCGGGCTGTCTTCGTTGACCATCGGCACCTTGGCGTTCGGGGCCTTGATGGTCAGCT
Organism: Pseudomonas sichuanensis; assembly: GCF_024749065.1. Classification (NCBI taxonomy): domain Bacteria; kingdom Pseudomonadati; phylum Pseudomonadota; class Gammaproteobacteria; order Pseudomonadales; family Pseudomonadaceae; genus Pseudomonas; species Pseudomonas sichuanensis. Next base: position 3,770,669 of record NZ_CP087185.1, read on the forward strand.
GGCCGCCCATGCGGTCGGTGGCATAGTCGACCAGCGCGTCTTCGAGAAACGGCACGCTGACGGCGTCCAGGTAAGCGGTGAAGCTCTTCAGGCCCACCGGCTCGTCGTCGGGTTTTTCTTCGCCTGGCTTGCAGTAGGCGATGCAGGTTTCGGCGTACTGGGTGCCCGGCTGGGTGATGAAAATACGGATGCCGATCCCCGGCGTGTTCTGCTTGGAGAGCAGATCGGCCAGGTAATCATGGGCGGCGTCGGTAATAGTTATAGCGCTCATGGAAGTTCCTCACAGACTTGCCGGCAGTGTACGCCAACCCGTGCCCCGAACAAAGTCCTAGTATTTGACTCGGGATAGCGCCAGCGCGGGTTCCGCAGCCGCGGGAGCCGCCAACCAGGCCTTGAGCCGCCCGTACAGGCCACGTTCCAGCCAGTGATAGCTGAGCCACGACATTAGTCCGATTGACGGCACGCACAGGGCGAATACCAGGTACGGGTTCAGGCGCAGCCGCTGGCTGGCGAACAAGCCAGCGTAAAGCACCAGCACATGGATCAGGTACACCGAGTAGGAGCAATCGCCCAGCATCTTGAGCAGCCGGTTGCCTTTGAAGTACGGCTCCAGGGCAATGAACGCCAGCACCACCAGCGCGCTGGGCAGGCCCCAGTGCAGCAGGCGCTGCGAGGCGTCCAGGTGATAGAGCGCGAAGCCCGCCAGCGCCAGCAGCCCCAATGGCGGCCATAGCCCCTCGCGGATCAGCCCGCGCCGGTACAGCACCCCCAGGCCGATGCCCAGCAGGAATTCGTAGACGATGTCGTTGTTGTAGAAACGGCTGAGCACACCCAGGCGGCCGAGCACTTCGCTGACCAGCAACAGCGCCGCCGTCACCAGCAACAGGTGATGGCGCTGGCGCACCAGGAAGGCCAGGCCGAACAGCAGGTAGAAAAACATCTCGAAGTTCAACGTCCAGCCGACATTGAGCGTGGGATACAGGCCATAGCCACCGGGGTTCTCGGCCGGGATGAACAGCAGCGACAACAAGAGGTGCTGCCACTCGAAGACCTGGTGCGGCATCCAGCGGCTGGCGATCAGCATCAATACGGCCATCAACAGGGTGTAGAACCAGTAGGCCGGGACGATGCGCAGGGCGCGGTTGAGCAGGAACTGCCCGGGGGCTATGTCCTTGTCGCGGGTGGACAGGTAAATCACCAGCCCGCTGATCACGAAGAAGATATCCACCCCCACCGCACCGCGCTCGGCGAGCAGTTGGCCGATCGGGCCGCTGGCGTGGAAGTCGAAGAAGATTTGCCGGAAGTGGTGGCAGACCACCACCCAGGCGGCGAATGCGCGCAGAGCTTGAAGCGAATACAGCATGAAATACCTGCGATTGCCGGTGCATTGAGGCCTTCGCGAGCGCGTTGCGCTCGTTCGCGGGTAAACCCGCTCCCACAGGTACTGTGCTGAACCCAAGGTCTGCACTATCCCTGTGGGAGCGGGTTTACCCGCGAAGGGCTGCAAGGCAGCCCCAAAGCCTGTTCACCCACTCCGACCGCAGGATGCCGGGAATGTCCCGGCTGACCGATCAGAGGTTCTCGTAGCGGTTCATGTCCAGCACGCCCTCTTCCACCGGATCGGTCTCCTGGAGGTAGCGGCTCAGGTCATGGAAGTAGCGCCAGAACTCGGGGTGGCTGCGGCGCACGCCCCAGCGCATGACCACCCGCTCGAACTTCGCCGTGTCGTCACGGGCGGCCTCCAGGTCTTCGACAAACTCCGGTACATCCTTGGCCGGCACATTGAAGATGAAGTTGGGATAGCTGCTGAGCACGCCGGGGTACAGCGTGAGGGTGTCCAGCCCAGGCTGGTAGCGGTACGCCTCGCCAAGCAGGAAGGCCACATTGCTGTGGGCGCGGTTGCGCAGCAGGCTGTAGACCTGACGCTGGCCGCCCTGCCCTTCGATACGCAGCATCGTCGCCTCGGGCAACTGGCCGATCACCTTCAGGCCGGCGGCCGGGCGCGAGACCAGACGGCTGAGCGACTGCTCGACATCACGGAACTCCTCGCTCATCTGCGGCCGCGAGCAGAAGGCCCCCTGACAGCGGTTGATCGGGTCGGGCGCGGCATTCAGGCTGCCGGTGCGCTGCAGCAACTTGACACCGAAATCGCGCTTGGGGTCGTGCTTGTCGAGCTTGAGGGCACTGGGGGTGTCGGTGTCGATGTCGGTGTAGTCCATCCACATCTTCACCTTGCCGCTGTTCTGGTACCAGTCGCCGAGGATCTCGCCACGCTTGTTGGCCGGCATCAGACGCAGGAAATTGACCTCGGCGCCGTTGCGGATCAGGTCGAAGTACAGGCGAGTCTGCAACTGGTGCGAGACGTTGCCGAACACGTCGAAGTTCACCGCCAGCTGGTAATAAGTGCGTTCGAACAGCGGGTAGTCGAACAGCCACATGGTCAAGGGTACATCGCCGATCAGGCCCTTGGTGACCGAGGCGCTGTCGAAGTGGCGGAAGATGCTCAGCAGGGCATTGTCATTACCCGCCCACAGGGTCGACCAGCTCGGCGCGGGCTGCTCGGCATAGGCCTCGCGGCGCAGCGCCTCGTAGTCGTTGCGCTTGTCGCGATAGGCGTGCCACAGGCTCAACACGCTGCCCACGTCGTCGATCTGACCCGGCATGGCCAGCAACGGCGTGGCCTCGCCACGGTAGCGCGCATCGGTGATGTAGAGGTCGTGGGCCGGTTCCTGGAACAGCGCCCAGAAGTTGTCACGGATCACGTCGGTGGCGATCTGCCCACGGCACACCGGGCCACGGATGAAGGTACGCACGAAATATTCGGCGTTATCCAGCATGAACTGGTAGCGCGCCACCGCCGGGATCGCCTCGAAGGTTTCGAACGGGTTGGCGCGGTGGCGCGGGCCGTAACCGGGCAGCGCATCGGCGTGCCAGTCGCCGCTGTAGAACAGCTGCTTGACCCGCTTGAGCTTCTGCGGGCCCATCGGGTAGGTGATGTGGGTCTTGTGCACGATCACCCCCTGCACCGGGATCAGCCGGTAGTAGAAGTCGGTGCCGGGCGGGTCGTTGGGGCGGCGGGTGGCGATCAGGTCGACCGGCTGGCCGCTGGGCGTGCGCGAGCGTACCCACTGGAAGAAGTGGCCCTGCTCGCCGCCCTTGAAATAGATGTGGGCGAGGAACAGGTGCTCGTACAGCCAGCGGCCGACCAGCGCTTCGGTCGAACCCGGGCGGTTGAGCAGCTCTTCCCAGTCGGCGATCTGCTGCGCTTCGACGGCACTTGGCTGGATCGGGGTCTTCTCCACCGGAGCACCGGCCGCCAGCCAGCGCTGCAAGGTCTGGTACTCCTGGTCGGTCAGGCCGGTCACCGCCAACGGCATGCCCTCCTTGGGGTGGGCGCCGGCGTAGGCGTCGAACTCGTGGGGCATGGGGCACATGTTGTTGCGATTGAGCCCCAGCACGATCTCTTCGGGCAGCTTGGCGTTGGGCGTGAGCGGGGTCTTGTGGCCCAGTTCGAGCATGCGTGCCATCAGCGCGGCCTGGCTGCCTTGCTTGTCCAGCACCGAATAGAAGCCCTGCTTGCGCCAGCCGGCCTCGTCACGGGCGTCATAGAACAGCCGGGTGGTGGGCACCGCCTTGCTGCGCTCGCCCTGATAGACCGGCACCTTGGAGGCGCCGCGCTCGGCGCCTTCGGCACTGCCCAGGTTGAGCTGGCAGGCGGCATCGTTGCAGGCGTGGCAGGCCACGCACTTCTCGGTGAAGATCGGTTGAATGTCCCGGGTGTATGAAACCGCCGGGCTGGATTGCGGGGCCTGCGCGAACGCCGCGCCACTGATCAGCAGTGCGAAGGCGCTGGCAAGAATGCGAAACAGCATGTGCCGAATGTCCTGGTTACTTGAAGCCATCACGATGTGCCTGGCGGGTCTTGAGGTGTGGGTGGCGCGCCGCACCAGGCTTTGTACGAAAAGTGCCTGCGCGACGATCATGCTGCGTTGAAAACAGGCTCGGAATGCTCATTTGCAACCAGCAAACTCCGCTTCCTCGCCTGTTTTCGCCTTGCCTGATCGCCGCTCGGCGACTTTTCGGACAAACCCTAACATGAGTGAAATTCATGCAAATGGGCAGAACGCCTAAAATCCATGCAGCTTTGTTATTATTCGGCACCTTCTGATATTCGCCCGACCAGGTAGTCCTATGTCCGACCGCAGCGCTCGTTACCAAGCACTCCAGAAAGCACTCAAAGAGCGCATCCTGATCCTCGACGGCGGCATGGGTACTATGATCCAGAGTTACCGCCTCGAGGAACACGACTATCGTGGCACGCGCTTCGCCGATTGGCCAAGCGACGTGAAGGGCAACAACGACCTGCTGCTGCTCAGCCGCCCCGATGTGATCGCGGCGATCGAGAAGGCCTACCTGGACGCCGGCGCCGACATCCTCGAAACCAACACCTTCAACGCCACGCAGATTTCCCAGGCCGACTACGGCATGGAAGCGCTGGTGTACGAGCTCAACGTCGAAGGCGCGCGCATCGCCCGCCAGGTGGCCGACGCGAAAACCCTGGAAACCCCGGACAAGCCGCGCTTCGTCGCCGGCGTGCTCGGCCCGACCAGCCGCACCTGCTCGATCTCCCCCGACGTCAACGACCCGGGCTATCGCAACGTCACCTTCGACGAACTGGTGGTGAACTACATTGAGGCCACCCGCGGCCTGATCGAGGGCGGCGCCGACCTGATCCTGATCGAAACCATCTTCGACACGCTCAACGCCAAGGCGGCGATCTTCGCCGTGCAGCAGGTGTTCGAGGAAGATGCTGTCGAACTGCCGATCATGATCTCCGGGACCATCACCGATGCCTCCGGCCGCACCCTGTCCGGGCAGACCACCGAAGCGTTCTGGAACTCGGTGCGCCACGCCAAGCCGATCTCCATCGGCCTGAACTGCGCCCTGGGCGCCAAGGACCTGCGCCCGTACCTGGAAGAGCTGTCGGGCAAGGCCGACACCTTCGTTTCGGCGCACCCCAACGCCGGCCTGCCGAACGCCTTCGGCGAATATGATGAAACCCCGGCAGAAATGGCTGCCGTGGTCGAAGAGTTCGCCGCCAGCGGCTTCCTCAACATCATCGGCGGCTGCTGCGGCACCACCCCGCCGCACATTCAGGCCATCGCCGAGGCCGTGGCCAAGTACAAACCGCGTGAAATCCCGGACATCCCCAAGGCCTGTCGCCTGTCGGGCCTGGAGCCGTTCACCATCGATCGCCAGTCGCTGTTCGTCAACGTCGGCGAGCGCACCAACATCACCGGCTCCGCCAAGTTCGCCCGGCTGATCCGTGAAGAGAACTACACCGAAGCGCTTGAGGTCGCCCTGCAGCAGGTCGAGGCCGGCGCCCAGGTGATCGACATCAACATGGACGAAGGGATGCTCGACTCCCAGGCCGCCATGGTCCGCTTCCTCAACCTGATCGCCGGCGAGCCGGACATCTCCCGCGTGCCGATCATGATCGACTCCTCCAAGTGGGAGGTGATCGAGGCGGGCCTCAAGTGCATCCAGGGCAAGGGCATCGTCAACTCGATCTCGATGAAGGAAGGCGTCGAGCAGTTCAAGCACCACGCCCGCCTGTGCAAGCGCTACGGCGCCGCCGTGGTGGTGATGGCCTTCGACGAAGTCGGCCAGGCCGACACCGCCGCGCGCAAGAAAGAGATCTGCCAGCGCAGCTACGACATCCTGGTCAATGAAGTGGGCTTCCCGCCGGAAGACATCATCTTCGACCCGAACATCTTCGCCGTCGCCACCGGCATCGAGGAGCACAACAACTACGCCGTCGACTTCATCGAGGCGTGTGCCTATATCCGCGACCACCTGCCCTACGCCCTGACCTCGGGCGGTGTGTCCAACGTGTCGTTCTCGTTCCGTGGCAACAACCCGGTGCGCGAGGCGATCCACTCGGTGTTCCTGTATCACGCCATCCAGAACGGCCTGACCATGGGTATCGTCAACGCCGGCCAGCTGGAAATCTACGACGAGATCCCCGCCGCGCTGCGCGAGAAGGTCGAGGACGTGGTGCTCAACCGCACCCCCGAAGGCACCGACGCCCTGCTGGCCATCGCCGACGACTACAAAGGTGGCGGCGCCACCAAGGAAGTCGAGAACGAAGCCTGGCGCTCGCTGCCGGTCGACAAGCGCCTGGAGCACGCCTTGGTCAAGGGCATCACCGCGCACATCGTCGAAGACACCGAGGAGTGCCGCCAGCAATGCGCGCGCCCGATCGAGGTGATCGAAGGCCCGCTGATGAGCGGCATGAACGTGGTCGGCGACCTGTTCGGCGCCGGCAAGATGTTCCTGCCCCAGGTGGTGAAATCGGCCCGGGTGATGAAGCAGGCCGTGGCCCACCTGATCCCGTTCATCGAAGCGGAGAAAGGCGACAAGCCCGAAGCCAAGGGCAAGATCCTCATGGCCACGGTCAAGGGCGACGTGCATGACATCGGCAAGAACATCGTCGGCGTGGTGCTCGGTTGCAACGGCTACGACATCGTCGACCTGGGCGTGATGGTGCCGGCCGAGAAGATCCTGCAGACCGCCCGCGAGCAGAAGTGCGACATCATCGGCCTGTCCGGCCTGATTACCCCGTCGCTGGACGAGATGGTCCACGTCGCCCGCGAGATGCAGCGCCAGGGCTTCCACCTACCGCTGATGATCGGTGGCGCCACCACCTCCAAGGCGCACACCGCGGTGAAGATCGAGCCCAAGTACTCGAACGATGCCGTGGTCTACGTCACCGACGCCTCGCGCGCGGTGGGCGTGGCCACCCAGCTGCTGTCCAAGGAGCTCAAGGCCGGCTTCGTCGAGAAGACCCGCGAGGAGTACGTGCAGGTGCGCGAGCGCACCGCCAACCGCAGCGCCCGCACCGAGCGCCTGAGCTATGCCCAGGCCATCGCCGCCAAGCCGCAATACGATTGGGCCGGCTACCAGGCCGCAGAGCCGTCCTTTACCGGCGTGAAGGTACTGGACAACATCGACCTGCGCACCCTGGCCGAGTACATCGACTGGACCCCGTTCTTCATCTCCTGGGACCTGGCCGGCAAGTTCCCGCGCATCCTCACCGACGAAGTCGTCGGCGAGGCGGCCACCTCGCTGTACCAGGACGCCCGCGAGATGCTCGACAAGCTCATCGACGAAAAGCTGATCAGTGCCCGCGCGGTGTTCGGCTTCTGGCCGGCCAACCAGGTCAATCATGACGACATCGAGGTGTATGGCGACGACGGCAAACCGCTGGCCACCCTGCACCACCTGCGCCAGCAGACCATCAAACCTGACGGCAAGCCGAACTGGTCGCTGGCCGACTTCGTCGCGCCGAAGGACAGTGGCGTGACCGACTACGTGGGTGGCTTCATCACCACCGCCGGCATCGGTGCCGAGGAAGTGGCCAAGGCCTATCAGGACAAGGGCGACGACTACAGCTCGATCATGGTCAAGGCCCTGGCCGACCGCCTGGCCGAGGCCTGCGCCGAGTGGCTGCACGAGCAGGTGCGTAAAGAGCACTGGGGTTATGCCAAGGACGAGCACCTGGACAACGAAGCGCTGATCAAGGAGCAGTACAGCGGTATCCGCCCTGCCCCTGGCTACCCGGCGTGCCCGGACCACACCGAGAAGGAAACCCTGTTCCGCCTGCTCGACGGCAGCGCCATCGGCGAAACCGGCCCAAGTGGGGTGTTCCTCACCGAGCACTTCGCCATGTTCCCGGCGGCGGCGGTCAGCGGCTGGTACTTCGCCCACCCGCAGGCGCAGTACTTTGCCGTGGGCAAGGTGGACAAGGACCAGGTCGAGCAATACAGCGAGCGCAAGGGCCAGGACCTGAGCGTGAGCGAGCGCTGGCTGGCGCCGAACCTGGGTTACGACAGCTAAGGCTGCGGCGGCCCCATCGCCGGCAAGCCGGCTCCCACAGGAATTGCACTCCAACCTGTGGGAGCCGGCTTGCCAGCGATGGGCTCGGAACATTCACCTACACTGTCCCTGATTGCCTCTGACCCAAGGAGCCAACCATGGACGATTCCAGCCAAGGCAAACCACCCACCTTCTGGCAGATGCTGCAGAGCATCCTCGCCGCCGCCTTCGGCGTGCAAAGCGGCAAGAACCGCGCCCGCGACTTCACCTACGGCAAGGCCAGCCACTTCATCGTAATGGGCACGCTGTTCACCCTGGTGTTCATCTTCGTGCTGATCGGGCTGGTGCAACTGGCGGTGCATCTGACTGCGCGCTAGACAAACATGCAATCCCTGTAGGACCGCAAGCCATCAGGTCACGATGAAATGGATGCTGAACGCAAACCGCCCGCGTGTATCCACTCCGCGGGCGGTTCAGGTTTGTTTCACGGTTTATGGCGGCCCGTTACTGGTGGCTGACCCAATACACGGCGGTGACCACCACCAGCACGATCAGGCACAGGATCGCCCAGGCGTCGACACTGCTGTCAGCTTTGCGGACCTTGGTTGAGTTTCCCATTGCATTGCCTCTTGTAGTGGTTATGGGAATGCACTTCACAAGCAGCAGTTAAGTCCAGCAATGTCCTTCGCTCAAGCAGGGACTTTCAATAGTCGACGGGCGACGTGAGAAACGGGTAGCGGTAGCTGGCCGGCCGCCCTTCGGCGCTGTAGTGATGAAAGTCGACGCCGTGGCCACCCTGCTCCAGCAACTGCAGCCAGCGTCGGGCCTTGGCCGGGTCGATCAGCTGCAAGACCGGCACCTGATGCTCGCGCAATCCGTCGCGATTCACCGCCAGGCCCATGGCATCGTCGTGCAGCATGACCATGGCCCAGCCGCCCAGGGTGAAATGGCCGCCCATCAACACCCCCAGGCGCCCGTCGATCAGTGCACGGAGGGCTTCCGGCGAGCTGTTCACCGCACTGAACACAGCATCGCGCCCCGGCACCTTGCCAGCCTGCTCGAAGGCCCGCATGGCGCCGAAGGCCATTTCATCGTTGGCCGACCACACCAGCCGCGTCTGCGGATAGCGCTCCAGCAGCACCTGCGCCTGTTCGAAGGCGCGCTGGCGGTTCCAGCCGCCATACACCACCTGGCGCAAGCGCACCTGCGGGAAGTCCGCCAGCGCGCGGCGCATGCCCTGCTCGCGCAGTTGCGAGGCCGGGGTGGTCTTGACCCCGGCAAAGGCCAGCAGGTCGACCGGCTCGGACGAGGGCGGCAGTTTCGCCACCATCGCCTTGAGCATCTGGTAGCCGGCCGCTTCGTCGTTGTTGGTCAGGGTGCCGAGCACTTCGGGGTACTTGTCGGGCTGGGCCTGGATGCTGCGCGCCTGGCTGTCCGTCAGGCCGTTGTTGACCAAAAACAGCTTGACCCCGGTGCCGCGGGACAGGCGAATGATCTCGGGAGCGACGTACTGTTCGTTGACCAGCACCAGGTAGTCTGGGCGTTCCGGCCCCTGCAGCACGGCGCGGGCCTGGGTCAGGGCGAGGTCGGCCCGGCGCTCGCTGTACTGCACGCGCAGTTGCATGCCCAGGTCCGTGGCGGCGGCCTGCATGAAGCGTGAGTAGTCGACCCAGAACGTCTCGTTGGACAAGCCTGGGTTGAGAAATACCACCGAAGCGGCCTGTGCGCCCGCCACCAGTGGCAGGCTCAGGCACAGGCCCTGGCACAAGGCCTTGAGCATGCGGTTACATCCCTGGGGAGCAAACAGCGGAGTATACGCGTAGCGCGGTATAGAGCGGGCAAATGGCAGTCAGTCTCACTTAGTCCAAATGGTTCTTTTCATATGCAAAAACATCACTTTAGCGCATAAACCCACTCTGCTATCGTTCCCCCGCTCCGCTCCGGAGTGCGCGGCCGTGCGCGCGATTAGCTGCATGCAGCCTGAGACAGGACTTTTATGTACGTATACGACGAGTACGATCAGCGGATCATCGAGGACCGCGTCAAGCAGTTCCGTGATCAGACCCGCCGCTACCTGGCCGGTGAGCTGAGCGAAGAAGAATTCCGCCCGCTGCGCCTGCAGAACGGGCTCTATGTCCAACGCTTCGCCCCGATGCTGCGCGTCGCCGTGCCCTATGGCCAGCTGAACGCGACGCAGGCCCGTATGCTGGCGAAGATCGCCCGCGACTACGATAAGGGCTACGCGCATATCAGCACCCGCCAGAACGTGCAGTACAACTGGCCGGCGCTGGAAGACATCCCGGACATCCTGGCTGAGCTGGCCACCGTGCAGATGCACGCGATCCAGACCAGCGGCAACTGCCTGCGCAACGTCACCACCGACCAGTTCGCCGGTGTCGCCGCCGACGAACTGGTGGACCCGCGCCCATGGTGCGAGATCGTCCGCCAGTGGACCACCTTCCACCCGGAATTCGCCTACCTGCCGCGCAAGTTCAAGATTGCCGTCAACGGTTCGAGCGACGACCGCGCCGCCATCGAAGTGCACGACATCGGCCTTGAGCCGGTGCGCAACGCTGCCGGCGAGCTGGGCTTCCGCGTGCTGGTAGGTGGCGGCCTGGGCCGTACCCCGGTGATCGGCGCGTTCATCAACGAGTTCCTGCCGTGGCAGGAGTTGCTCAGCTACCTGGACGCCATCCTGCGCGTGTACAACCGTTACGGCCGCCGTGACAACAAGTACAAGGCGCGGATCAAGATCCTGGTCAAGGCCCTCACCCCGGAAGTGTTCGCCGAGAAGGTCGAGGCCGAAATGGCCCACCTGCGCGGTGGCGACACCACCCTGACCGAGGCCGAAGTGCAGCGCGTGGCGCGCCACTTCGTCGACCCTGAGTACCTGGCGCTCGACAACCAGGACTTCAGCACACTGGATGCCGAGCACCCAGGCTTCGCCCGCTGGCGTTCGCGCAACACCCGCGCGCACAAGAAGCCGGGCTACGTCGCTGTCACCCTGTCGCTCAAGCCCACCGGCGTCGCCCCGGGCGATCTGACCGACAAGCAGCTGGACGCCGTCGCCGACTTCGCCGAGCGCTACAGCTTCGGCTACCTGCGCACCTCGCACGAGCAGAACATCATCCTCGCCGACGTCGAGCAGCGCCAGCTGCACGCCCTGTGGCTGGAACTGCGCGAGCAAGGCTTCGCCACACCGAACATCGGCCTGCTGACCGACATCATCTGCTGCCCGGGCGGTGATTTCTGCTCGCTGGCCAACGCCAAGTCGATCCCGATCGCCGAGTCCATCCAGCGCCGCTTCGACGACCTGGACTACCTGTTCGACATCGGCGAGCTCGACCTGAACATCTCCGGCTGCATGAACGCCTGCGGCCACCACCACGTCGGCCACATCGGCATCCTCGGGGTGGACAAGAAGGGCGAGGAGTTCTACCAGGTTTCGCTGGGCGGCAACGCCGCGCGCGACGCCAGCCTGGGCAAGATCCTCGGCCCTTCGTTCGCCCAGGATGACATGGCCGACGTGATCGAGAAGCTGATCAACGTGTATGTCGAGCAACGCACCGAAGACGAGCGCTTCATCGACACCTACCAGCGGATCGGCATCGACCCCTTCAAGGAACGCGTCTATGCAGCGAATCATTAAGAACAACCAGATCGTCGACGAAACCTGGCACCTGCTGCCCAAGGACGTCTCGATCGACGAGCTGACCAACTGCGACGACTACATCGTGCCGCTGCAACTGTGGCGTGACCATCCGAGCATGCTCAAGGCCCGCGACGGCGGCCTGGGCATCTGGCTGGACAGCGACGAGGAAGCGGAAGAGATCGGCGCAGACGTCCAGCACTTCCAGGTCATCGCCCTGAACTTCCCGGCCTTCACCGACGGGCGCAACTATTCCAATGCGCGCCTGCTGCGTGACCGTTACAAGTTCAAGGGTGAGCTGCGCGCCATCGGCGACGTGCTGCGCGACCAGCTGTTCTACATGGCCCGTTGCGGCTTCGATGCGTTCGCCATCCGTGCCGACAAGGACCCGGAAGACGCGCTGCAGAGCCTGAAGGACTTCTCGGTGACCTACCAGGGCGCCACCGACGAGCCGCTGCCGCTGTTCCGCCGCCGCTGATCGTCAGCTGCTGCATCGACCGGCCCGCCTTATGGCGGGCCGGTTCGTTTCGCACATATCGCTCAGGTTTGACGATGGCATGCCGATATCATCGGTAGACCCATTCCCGCGCAAGGACCGCGACATGAACCCGATCAGCACCGCGCTGCGGCTCCCCCTCGCCTACAGCAGCTCCCCCCCCCAGCAGACCGTCAGCCTGCACAAGGCCGCACACCCCGCCGACAGCCCAAGCGCTCAGGTCAACCTCGGCCTGGATACCCGCGTTGCCGATGCCCAGACATACTCCGCCAGGGGCTCGCTGGGCACACCGCAAAGCCGTTACCTCTGGCAGCAGGAAAACACCGACCCGCTCAGCCTGCACATGCAGGGCAGCCTCAGGAGCAATACGCTGAGCGGGAGTTTCCAGGGCCTGGGCGCAACCCTCATGGAACAACTGGTCGCCAACGGCGGCCAGCGCGTGTCCCAATCGGCGCTGCTGGCAGGCGCAAATAGCCAAGCCGACGCCGTGCTGCTGGCCCAGCAGCAGTCAGAGCTGCGTAAGTACGCCAGCAACCACGTGACCTTGAACCTGACCACCGCTTCCGGGGCAACTGTCACCCTCGGCCTCTACAGCAGCGAGAAAGGCCTGGCCGTCGATGCCGAGGTGCAGAACGGCACCCTCAGCGACACCGAACTGAAGAGCCTGGCGAGCCTCGCCAATGGCTTCGAGTCGGTGATCAGCGGCCTGAACCAGCAGCCGCCGCGCCTCAAGCTGGACGCTATGCTCAAGCTCGATCAGAACCTGTTCACCGGGCTGCAGATGAATGCCAGGCTCGATCTGGTCGACGGCGAGCAGCAGACCTTCGATCTGCGTCTGAATCAAACCACCCGCAGTGTCAGCCTGCAGGGGCCGAACGGCGACCTGCAACTGAACCTCGACACCCAGGGGGGTAGCTTGCTTGGTGGCACGGCGCAGCGACAGGCGGCGCTCAACAACTACCTGGCCCAGTTCGATGCTGCGCAGGAGCGCGGCAAGGGCGATGCGCACTTGATGACGCTGTTCAAGGACGCCTTCCGCCAACTCAACCAGGTGGACGACAATAGTCCGCGCCCGGCCGGGCACAGCATGCCAAACAAAAGGGAAGAGAAAGAAGAAAAAGAAGGAGAGAAGAAGGAAGAACAGAGAGAGAAAAGAAAGAAAGAAGAAAAAAAAAGAGAAGAAGGGAAGGAAAGAGAAGAAGAGAGAGAAAAGAGAGGAAAAGAGAAAAAGAGAAAAAGAAGACAAGAAGAGAAAAGAAGGAAAGAAGAAAAAAGAAAGAAGAAAGAAAAAGAAGAAGAAAGAAGAAAAAGAAAGCAAGAGAAGGGAAGAAAGAGAAGACCACCCAACAAGCAAGCACGCACCCAAGAGATCAGCCACATCACCGATTTAGTCTCGCTACGACTGAAAAGTCACCACCAAGCACAGCGAACGTCACCTCAAATAGACGCGGCAACATGCATGGAACCACGAACCAGGGCCGACCTCCTTGCGGGCGACACAACAGGACACCCGGCCCAAAACACCGTCAAATGAGCGTGAGGCCCGCGAAGACCTACAGAACGCAGCACGAACCGAAGACTACACCCGTGCCCCCCGGAACACAGCAACACCCCGCATAGACCATATTATAGCTCGTACAGTCGCTGACCACCGTCAATATTAGGCGAGGGAACTTCACAATCGCCAAGTTGCCACAACAACTCTCCACGTCGTATCTCGAAAGACCCGCTCCCAACATACGAAGTGGAAATCATGTGGCGCTTCCAGTGGCGGATTATCTGATCCACAGCAGCCGCCAACGTCCAAGGCCTCAGAACTGTCAAGTCGACTAACTAGCTCGCCAAGCGATTGCCCCAGCGGCACAATGTAAGGGAATTATGGTCAGTTGATTGCGCGATGCATGCCCTAAGCCACCACCCCACAGTTGTACGAGTACAACACTATGACCAAACGAACCAAAAACTAGCCAGCACGGCACCGAGCAACTCACAATACACCGTACAAAATTCCGGCGGACTCAATTCAATCGCTGCCACCCTTCCATACCACGTGGTACACTACGCTACGGGCAAAGACAAGCGCCGCAAAATCACTAGCTCGCCGCGAAATACAACATCTGCTCAAGGACCACACACGAACTTAGCAACATCAGAATACAGTAGGAACAGACCGCCGCGGGCTGCGCAACGTCGGGGTAGCCACGGCCGGCGATCTCGACGCCGGTCGGCGCCTGGGTCGACAGCCAGTAGGCATACACACTCAGCGCAGTCATCTGCGGGCTGTCGGCCGCCGGTGGCTTGCCATTCATGCTGAACTGGAAACAACCCTGGATGCGTTCGGCGAAGGTGTTGACCTTGTCGTTTTTCTTGCGGTAGGCCGGGTACATCGGATAGGCGCCCCACAACGGCGCCGAGTGGGCCATGCGCCCCTGATCAAGGTGGCAATTGCTGCAATTCAGGCCATTGCCCACGGCGTCGGGCATCAAGCGGCGGGTATCGACGAACAATGCATGGCCTTGGCGGACCATCTTGCCAAAGGCGTTGTCGGGGATGGCGCTTTCGGCGGGCGCCACGAACTGCGGCGCGGCCTGCACGCCCGGCACCTTGAGCTGCGATTGATCTTCCATGGCAATCGGCGCGGCCTGGGCACTGCCCATGGCCAGCAACAGCACAGCGGGGATCAGGGTTTTCATGGCTTGACCTCCTGGCTGGGCGACGGGCTTGCTGCGTTGGCGAAATACTCGGCTATCGCCTTGACCTCGGCATCGGTCATGGCCTTGGCCACGTTGACCATCAACTGGTTGGGGTCGTTGCTGCGGCTGCCGTCGCGCCAGGCATTGAGCTGGGCAACCAGGTAGCCGGCCGGTTGCCCGGCCAGGGGTGGGAAGTGTTCGCCGACTCCGCTGCCACCAGGCCCATGGCACTGCACGCAGCCAGGGATCTGCCGGCCCCAGTCGCCATACAGGGCCAAACGGGTTACCGCATCGCCGGCAATCTGCTGGCGACGCAATTCGGCGGCGCCATCGGCCGGGAGCGCCGCCAGGTAGGAACTGACGGCGTCGATTTCCGCGTCACTCAGCGCCTTGGCCAGCGGCTCCATCACCGCCTGCTTGCGGCTGCCCTGGCGAAAATCCCGCAGCTGCTTGGCAAGGTAGCCGGCAGGCAAACCAGCAAGGCGGGGGAAGCCGGCTGCGGCAATGCCTTTGCCGTCCGGCCCATGGCAGCCAAGGCAGGCCATGGCGGCGGGGTTCTGCCCGCCCTGGTTGAAGACCTGTTGCCCGTCGGCGGCATACGCCGAGGGCCAGGCCAGGATCAGCCAACCGCCGATCACGACACGACTCAGGGATATCATCACGGAAGACTCCATTTTCCTTGTTATAAGCTTAGGCTCAAACGACATAAGCCCAGAAATACTAGGGCTTATCCCCGGTATGCGACAACGTGTCACCGGGAAGGAAAAGGGCAATCTGCCTTTTAATCGATCAATGACTGCGCTGGATCAAGAACCGGAGATGCACTCGGTCGCTGCAGTGCGCACATCCCCCAGGCGCAGGGGGAAATTGCTCAAACGCTCATGAACCTTGATCGCACTGCCGCTGCCACGCTTGTCGATGTCCAGCAGCGCCGCAGGCCCTGCGCTGGCCGACAGTTTTTGCGGCACGATCAGGCGCAGGCCGTCGCCGCGCACTTCTTCACCCAACGGGTCACGGCTGTCCGCCAGCTTGCGCTTGACGCAATCGGCGTATTCACGGGGCGTCTTGCCAGACATCACATCCATGGTTTCGTGGGACTGCTCCAGCTCCGTCACGCTTGCGCAGCCCCCCAGCGCCAGCGCCACCGCCGCTACCAGCCATTTCATTTACGCTACTCCAATTGCAAAGGTCACCCTCTGACCGCAGCCAGGCGCAATTGCTCCCCGATCTGGCAGAAATCTCCCCGCCGGCTCGAGCCCGGACGCAAGTGTAGCCCCACATCGTGGTATCTTTCGCCTTTGCAGAAACAACCCTTGCGGAGCACCCCATGAAATTCGTACACCAGCGCGAGCACCTGAACGAGGACGACATCGTCGTCATCGAATGCTCCCAGCGCTGCAACATCCGCCTGATGAACGACGCCAACTTCCGCAGCTTCAAGAATGGCGGGCGACACACTTACCACGGCGGCCACTTCGAGAAGTTCCCGGCAAAAATCACCGTGCCCAGCACCGGTTTCTGGAACATCACCATCGATACCGTCACCACGCGCCCGATCTCGGTGACCCGCAAGCCGACCCTGACGCACAAGATCAAGATCATTCGCCGCTCCTCGTCGAAACTCGGATAACGCCCGCATGACCCAGACCATCAAGTATGTGATCAAGTACAAGCTCGACGGCGAACGCCGCTGGGATTTCGCCCTGATGCCCGATGCCTCCCTGGAGCAGGCGCAGCAGGCCCTGCGCAAGATCCACGGCGACGACGCCGAGAAGATCAGCGACATACAGGTCAGCAAGGCCCTGTAAAGCCGCCCCGATCCCGCCGCACTCTAGGAGTCGCCCATGAGCACCTGGCCAGACCGCCGCATCCTCGACCTGTTGAACATCGAGGTGCCCATCCTCCAGGCGCCCATGGCCGGCGCCAGCGGCTCGGCGATGGCGATTGCCGTCGGCAACGCCGGCGGCCTGGGCGCCCTGCCCTGCGCCATGCTGACCCACGACCAGCTACGAGGGGAAATCGAGGCCTTCCGCGCCGCATGCAGCGGCCCGCTCAACCTCAACTTCTTCTGCCACCAGCCGCCAGCACCCGACCCCGAGCGTGACGCGCGCTGGAAGCAGGCGCTCAAGCCCTACTACGACGAGACCGGCGCCGACTTCGACGCACCCACGCCGGTGTCCAACCGTGCGCCGTTCGACGAGCAGAGCTGCCAACTGGTGGAGGCGATGCGCCCGGAGGTGGTCAGCTTCCATTTCGGCCTGCCTGCCGCCGAACTGCTGCAACGGGTCAAGGCAACCGGGGCCAAGGTGCTGTCCAGCGCCACCACGGTCGAGGAAGCCATCTGGCTTGAGCAGCACGGCTGCGACGCGATCATCGCTATGGGCTTTGAAGCGGGCGGCCACCGCGGCATGTTCCTCAGCGACGATATCACCAGCCAGATCGGCACCTTCGCCCTGGTACCCCAGGTGGCGGATGCCGTGGGCGTACCGGTGATCGCCGCTGGTGGCATTGCCGATCACCGCGGCCTGCTCGCCGCCCTCGCCCTGGGCGCCTCGGCGGTGCAGATCGGCACCGCCTACCTGTTCTGCCCACAGGCCAAGGTTTCGCCGGCGCATCGCCGCGCACTGGACAACGCCCCGGCCAGCGATACCGCATTGACCAACCTGTTCACCGGGCGCCCTGCGCGCGGCATCAACAACCGCATCATGCGCGAGCTGGGGCCCATGAGCGCACTGGCCCCGCATTTCCCCCTGGCAGGCGGCGCATTGATGCCGCTACGGGCGATTACCGACCCACAGGGCAACAGTGATTTCAGCAACCTGTGGTCAGGCCAGGCCCTGCGCTTGGGTAA
Source organism: Pseudomonas sichuanensis (assembly GCF_024749065.1). NCBI lineage: Bacteria > Pseudomonadati > Pseudomonadota > Gammaproteobacteria > Pseudomonadales > Pseudomonadaceae > Pseudomonas > Pseudomonas sichuanensis. The sequence goes on from NZ_CP087185.1 coordinate 3,788,236, forward strand.
ACACCTCGACGCGGGCGAGCTGACGCTTGAAATTGCCAACGGGGCGCTTAAAATCTTGACCCGCAGATCAACTTTTTAGCCGCGCAGCTCTTCCCGACGGATGGCTTATCGCTATATAGTCCGCACCATAACGATAAACACCCGCCCCTAGGAGCCTTCTCGATGCGTATTCGCCTGTCCCACCTGGCCGCCGCTACCCTGGCCAGCCTGTTCTCCCTCAACAGCGCCTGGGCCGATGAGGTCCAAGTTGCCGTGGCAGCCAACTTCACCGCGCCCATCCAGGCCATCGCCAAGGATTTCGAGAAGGATACCGGCCATAAGCTGGTCGCAGCGTACGGCGCCACCGGCCAGTTCTACGCACAGATCAAGAACGGCGCGCCGTTCGAAGTGTTCCTCGCCGCCGACGACAGCACCCCGGCCAAGCTCGAGCAGGAAAAAGAGACCGTTGCCGGCTCGCGCTTCACCTACGCCATCGGCACCCTGGCACTGTGGTCGGCCAAGCCCGGCTACGTCGACAGCAAGGGCGAGGTGCTGAAGAAAAACGACTTCAAGCACCTGTCCATCGCCAACCCCAAGACCGCCCCTTATGGCCTGGCCGCCACCCAGGTGCTGGACAAGCTCAAGCTGACCGAGGCCACCAAGGCCAAGCTCGTCGAAGGGCAGAACATTACCCAGGCGTTCCAGTTCGTTTCCACCGGCAATGCCGAGTTGGGCTTCGTCGCCCTGTCGCAGATCTACAAAGACGGCAAGGTCGAGACCGGCTCGGCCTGGATCGTCCCGGCCTCGATGCACGAACCGATCCGCCAGGATGCGGTGATCCTGAACAAAGGCAAGGACAACCCGGCGGCCAAGGCGCTGGTCGACTACCTCAAAGGCCCGAAAGCAGCCGCCGTGATCAAGTCCTACGGCTATGAAATCTGATGCCGCTCGACGCCAGTGACCTGGGTGCGATCTGGCTGACCATCAAGCTGGCCAGCCTGACCACTGCCATCCTGCTGGTGGTGGGCACGCCCATCGCCTGGTGGCTGGCACGCACCCGCTCCTGGCTGCGCGGGCCGATTGGCGCGGTGGTGGCGCTGCCCCTGGTGCTGCCACCGACGGTGATCGGCTTCTACCTGCTGCTGATGCTTGGCCCCCATGGCTGGATCGGCCAGGCCACACAGGCGCTGGGCCTTGGCAGCGTGGTGTTCAGCTTCGCCGGGCTGGTGATCGGCTCGGTGGTGTACTCCATGCCGTTCGTGGTCCAGCCTCTGCAAAACGCCTTCAGCGCCATTGGCCAGCGCCCGCTGGAGGTGGCCGCGACCCTGCGCGCCAGCCCCTGGGATACCTTCGTCCATGTGGTGCTGCCGCTGGCACGCCCCGGTTTCATCACCGCCAGCATTCTAGGCTTCGCCCATACCGTGGGCGAGTTCGGCGTGGTGCTGATGATCGGTGGCAATATCCCCGACAAGACCCGCGTGGTTTCGGTGCAGATCTTCGATCATGTCGAGGCCATGGCCTATGACCAGGCCCACTGGCTGGCCGGGGCCATGCTGCTGTTCTCCTTCCTGGTGCTGCTGATGCTTTACGCCGGCCGGCGTGGCAAGGCTGGCTGGAGCTGAAATGAGTGCTTCGATACAGGCGCGCCTCACCCTTGCGCGCGACGATTTCACCCTGGATGTCGACCTGCACTTGCCCGGGCGTGGCATCAGCGCGCTGTTTGGCCATTCCGGCTCGGGCAAGACCTCGTGCCTGCGTTGCCTGGCGGGCCTGGAACGTGCCACCAGTGCCTACATCGAGGTCAACGGCGAGGTCTGGGAAGACAGTGCGCGTGGGCATTTCATTGCCCCGCACAAACGCCCTGTGGGTTATGTGTTCCAGGAAGCCAGCCTTTTTGCGCACCTGTCGGTGCGCGGCAACCTGGAGTTCGGCTGGCGCCGCATCGCCCCCAGTGAGCGCAAGATCAAGCTGGAGCAGGCGTGTCAGTTGCTGGGCATCGGTCATCTGCTCGAACGCAAGCCTGCAACCTTGTCGGGCGGCGAGGCACAACGTGTCGGCATCGCCCGGGCGCTGCTCAGCAGCCCGCGCCTGTTGCTGATGGACGAGCCCCTGGCGGCCCTGGACAGTGCGCGCAAGCGTGAAATCCTGCCCTATCTGGAGCGCCTGCATGACGAGCTGGATATCCCGCTGATCTACGTCAGCCATGCCCAGGATGAAGTTGCGCGCCTGGCCGACCACCTGGTGCTGCTGGAGCAGGGCAAGGCCCTGGCCAGCGGCCCGATCGGCCAGACCCTGGCACGCCTGGACTTGTCGCTGGCCCAGGGCGAGGATGCCGGCGTAGTGCTCGAAGGCGTGGTGGTCGGCCATGACCCGCACTTTGAGCTGTTCGACCTGCGCTTGCCCGGCGGCGAAGGTCCGCTGTTGCGCATCGCCCATCCTGACTTGCATGTGGGCAGCACCCTGCGGCTCAAGGTGCAGGCCCGCGATGTAAGCCTGGCGCTGAGCGCCGACGGCGCCTCGAGCATTCTCAACCGCCTGCCGGTGCAGGTGCGCGAATGCCACGCGGCAGACAACCCGGCCCATGTGATGGTAAGCCTGGACGCCAGCGGCAGCCCCCTGCTGGCGCGCATCACCCGCTACTCGGCAGAGCAACTCGGCGTGCAGCCGGGCCAGCACCTATGGGCGCAGATCAAGTCGGTGGCGCTGCTCGGTTGAGCAACGCCGCAGTAGCGATTGTCCATTGCTGCATGACCGCTCGATGGACTGCACCGATGCCCGACTGCCCGCCACCCGCCGCCCTGCACTATGTCGACGATAACCAGCCCGGATTGAGCCGGCGCCGGCGAGGCGAACGATTCCTCTACTTCGATGCCTTGGGCCGGCAGGTGCGCGATGCCGCGACCCTGGCGCGCATCGCGGCGCTGGTGATCCCGCCAGCTTATACCGAGGTGTGGATCTGCGCCGACCCGCTGGGCCATTTGCAGGCCACCGGCCGCGATGCCCGGGGGCGTAAACAGTACCGCTACCATCAGCAATGGCGAGAGCAGCGTGACCAGTACAAGTACGGCCGCCTGCTGGCCTTCGCCGAAGCCCTGCCCGCCTTGCGCAAGCGGCTGGACGAACACCTGGCCCGCCGCGGGATGGACCGGGAAAAAGTGATGGCGCTGGTGATCAGCCTGCTCGACGCAACGCTCATTCGCATCGGCAATCGGCAGTACCTTCGCGACAATCGCTCCTACGGGCTGACCACGCTGAACTGCCGTCACGTAAAGGTTCGGGGCAGCACCATCCGCTTTCAGTTCCGCGGCAAGCGCGGTGTCGAACACGACGTCACGCTGCAAGACCGACGCCTGGCGGCGCTGCTCAAGCGCTGCATGGAACTGCCCGGCCAAGCGCTGTTCCAGTACCTGGACGAAGACGGGCAACGCCACAGCATCGGTTCGACCGAGGTGAACCAGTTCCTCCAGCAGTTGACCGGCGCCGACTTCACCGCCAAGGACTACCGCACCTGGGCCGGCAGCAGCCTGGCCCTGAGCCTGCTGAGGCCACTGGCCTGGGAGCCCGACAGCGAAGCCCGGCGCCAGGTGGCGGCAACCGTGCGCCAGGTGGCCAACCGCTTGGGCAATACCCCAGCCGTTTGCCGCCGCTGCTATATCCACCCTGCGTTGTTCGAGCATTTTCAGCTCGGGCGCCTGGCACAGTTGCCGCGAGCACGCCGGCGCAAGGGTCTGGAGCCCGAGGAAGCGGCGCTGCTGGTTTTTCTGCAGGCACTGGACGCAAACGATCATTGAGCTCGGCTATTTCACTTATCAAACAAGGAAATTTCCCATATGACGTCAACCACCCTATCCTTGCCACCGAGCACCTCCGCTGATGGCCAGCAACATATGTCCACCAGCACCTGCAACTAGAGACAGGCATAAATTGTCTGACGGAGGAATTACTATCCGCCGAAAGCGTCTTTAATGGAAAGGAAGAGGGACAAAGCTCCCACCGTTGTGGTAAATGGCCCGGCGGTTTTTACATCACCAAGGAGAACTACATGCTGATACTCACCCGTAAGGTCGGCGAAAGCATCGTCATCAACGACGACATCAAAGTCACCATTCTGGGAGTCAAGGGGATGCAAGTGAGGATCGGCATCGATGCGCCGAAGGATGTCCAGGTGCACCGTGAAGAGATTTACAAGCGAATCCAGGCAGGCAGCCCTGCCCCGGAGAAAGGCGACGAGAAACACTGATCACCCACGCATCAAGCCGCACGGACGCGTCTGATCGATTGCCCGCCCACGCGGGGCGCCCACCCTGAACCTCAGGTGCCCAGCAGTTCGCGCACCTTGGCGATCATTCTGTCCATGTCGAATGGCTTGTCGAACACCGCGGCGAACAGCTCGGGGCGGATCAGCTTTTTGTCGGCCTGCGCACCACTCATGAGAATGACCGGCAGGTGCGGCAGGTCCAGTTCAGTGCGAATAGCCCGCACGAGCTCCACACCATTCATGACCGGCATCATGTAATCGGTGATCACCAACTCCACATGCCTGCCTTTTTGCATCCCATTCAACGCCTCCAGGGCTTTGCGCCCGTTGCTGGCCTTTTCCACCTGATAGCCTTCGTCCTCCAGGGCGAAACCGAGGATATCGGCGATCAGGTACTCGTCATCGACGATCAGGATGGTGTTCATGGCGTCATCCCATCAGCGATCGCCCTGCGGGACCGCTGTGCCGCTGAGCACGCCACTTGCGCCATCGAAAGCCCGCCCCAGGGTGATCCCCTGCGGCCCCAGGTGCAGCGCCTGCAGCGTTGGGTCGTGCTCGCTGTCGCGCACCTTGATGATCGACAGCATGCGGTGCAGCTTGGCATCGAGTTCGGCGAAGCGCATCAACACCAGATTGTCGACGATGCTCGACAGGTCCGGTGCCGGCGCGGTGATCTCGGCGCCGAAAATATCACGCATCTCCCACGTGAGCAGGACGGTCACTTCACGCGCGCGCAGCTCACCGGTCAGGGCACGGAAGAACGCGTTCAAGCGCCCAGGCTCCAGCGCCAGGCGCCCGAACGCGCCGAGGCTGTCGATCACCACGCGCTTGGCGCCCTGCGCCCGCACCTGCTCCAGCAAACGTGCGCCTACCTCATCCAGCAGCCCCTCAGTGGTGGGTTGCCAACTGAGCTGCACGACCCCGTCGCGCTCCTGCCCGGCGATGTCGAAACCCAGTGCTTGAGCCTTGAGACGCAGGCGAGCGGGCGTCTCGTAGAACCCAAAGTGCAGCCCGGGTGCGTGCTCATCGGACGCTGCCAGAAACGCGATACCCAAGGCACTTTTGCCGACCCCGGACGGCCCCATCAGCAGGCTCACGGAGCCTTCAGCCAAACCGCCGCCAAGCATGCGATCCAGGTCGCTCACCCCGGTAGTGGCGCGGCTCAGCGCCTGCGCGCCAGGCTGGCTGGGGTGGCTGTACAGTGATTCCAGCCGCGGGAAGACCTGCAACCCTGCTTCGCTGATCAGGCATTCGTGGCGCCCCGACAACGCCGCGCTGCCACGGGTCTTGCGCAATTGGACATGACGTACCGCCGTGCTGCCAACCATGTGCTCGCCCAGCTCGATGACGCCATCGACCATGGTGTGCTCGGGGCTGCCCTCCTCCAGGCGTGCGCTGGTCAGCAGCAGGACGGTGCATCCGGCAAAAGCGGCATGCCCCTGCAATTCGGAAACAAATTTTTTGGTGTCGAGGCTGGTTTCCGCCCGCGAGCGGGCGTTGAGCAGGCCATCGACGATCAACAGGCTGGCCTGCTGCCGGGCAATCTCCTGGCGCAGCAACCGCACTACGGCATCGAGGCCATCCTGCTCAAGGGTGTCGAAAGCGCTGACGAACTGAATGCTGTCGCCCACCAGCGTCTGATCGAAAAACGTCAGGGTCGACAGGTACTGGAACAACCGCTCATGGGATTCACTGAGCAACGTGGCCACCAGCACCCGCCCGCCTTCGCGAACATGGTTGCAAGCAAGCTGGTTGGCCAGGATGGTCTTGCCCGAGCCCGGATGCCCCTGGACGATATAGGACGCCCCCACCACCAACCCACCCTTGAGCAGGGCATCGAGGCCTTCAATGCCGGTGGCCAGTCGCTTGAGCTGTTCAACCATGATTTTTTACTCGCCTGTCTGCGGTTGGTCATCGGGGCATGCCGGCAGATACAGGCTCATGCAGGTCCCCTTGCCGGGCCGGCTGGCAACGCGGATGGCGCCATTGCTCTGCCTGGCGAACCCATAGGCCTGGCTGAGCCCCAGACCGGTGCCTTTGCCGAAAGGTTTGGTGGTGAAAAACGGCTCGAAGATACGTGGCAAAACCTGCGGATCGATTCCCTCGCCGTCGTCCCGCACGTCGAAACGCACGTAGCGCCCTTGCAAGCCCTCCACTTCACCGGCCAGCTCCACACTGTCGACCACCAGGTCAATCCGTCCCGCCGTGCCGATCGCATCCCGGGCATTGAACATCATGTTCAGCAGCACCATCTGCAACTGCCCGGCATCCACTTCAATCGCAGGCAGCTCTGCCTGGATCTGCTCGACAAGCTCGATGTCGGGAGGCAACGCATGTTCCGCCAGTGCGCGAATGGACCCGGCCACCTGGGCAGGCGAAATCCGCGCGACACTCAGCTGCCGATAGCGGGCAAAGCTGAGCAGTTGCTGGGTCAGCTGGGTGCCCCGCTGCCCGGCATCGAGAATGTGTTCGAGCATACGCCGGGTGCGGCCGGGGTCCTGACTGTTGATAGCCAGGCGCGCGGAACTGAGGATGATGGTCAGCAGATTGTTGAAGTCGTGGGCCAGGCCGCCGGTCAGTTGGCCGAGGGCCTCGAGTTTCTGTGCCTGGAACAGCTGGGCGCGCATGGCGTCCAGTTGCAGCGCGGAATCCCGGCGATCGGTGATGTCGCGCGTGACCTTGGCCAGGCCGATGATCTGGCCCTGCTCGTCGCGAATGACGTCCATCGCGGCCAGGGCCCAGAATTGCGTGCCATCCTTGCGTACGCGCCAGCCCTCATCCTGCGCCACTCCTTGCTCCAGGGCCTGGCGCAACAGGCGTTCGGGGCGGCCGTCGGCACAATCTTCGGCGGTGAAGAACAGAGAGAAATGCTTGCCTATCACCTCGTCGGCGCGATAGCCCTTGATCCGTTGGGCACCGGCATTCCACGACACCACATGGCCATCTGGGTCGAGCATGTAGATGGCATAGTCCACCACCGCCTGAACCAGCTGTTCATAGCGCGCTTCGGGCATCACTGACTGGGCGGGCCGGTCCGTTGCTGGCATGCGAACTCCCCAAGCACCGCGATAAGGACATACTGAGCGTAGTCAAAAGTCCTGCAAGCACCCTACTCCATGCGACGACCGTCAACTCCAGGCTCACGCAATGTCGGCACCAGCCTGCGTGGCATTGCCACTTTGAGCAGCCACAGGCCCACCAGTAAGATCACGGCACCGCCGCCCACGGCCATGAGCCGTTGAGACGCCGAATGCAATTCATCCAGGCCCAGCACCACAAGATAGCTACCCAGCCCCATCAGGCCGACGAAGAGGAAGGCTGCCAGCAGGCAAACCAGCAACAACAACACACGCCAAAACAGCTTCGGGCGCACAACACGCCCTGCTGCGCTGGCCTGGCCTGAGGAAAACGGGGGCATCACGGCTTACTCACTTGGATCCAATGGCGCAAAGGTGGCGCAATGACAGCCTGCTGTCAATTGGCCTATAGTGGCACCTCGCTTACCTGCAAGGATGCACCACATGCGCTCGAATCAACGTCTGCAATTGCTTCAGGACGACCTGCTGCACACTGCTGCCGAAATCGACACACTGTGCCAGGCACTGGACGGCCACGCCCTGTATCTGCGTCATTCAATCCATAAGACTGATGCTCGGACCATGGACAACCATGTCCACGACTTGCGTGATTCTGCCTGTGAGCTGCGCGGAATCGCCCACACCATCACGCCCTGAACCTGCAGGCTGGTTGACGCTTCTATAACAATGGGTTATAAAGCGCGCTTGATTGCCAAGGCCATCTATCAATGAGGCGCGGCGATCAACAGTGCGAGTGTGGTGGAATTGGTATACACAGCAGACTTAAAATCTGTCGGCGTGAGCCTTGCGGGTTCGAGTCCCGCCACTCGCACCATCTGTTTTCGATGAAGGCGCCCTTGCGGCGCCTTTTTCATGCCCAGCGGAATTCCGCCTGGCAGCTGCTAGAGTGGAAACTGTCCCCGTCCATCGGAGCGCCGCCATGCGCTATGCACTGCTCGAAGGCCAACGCGACTTCATTCTGCTGCTTGCCCGAATCTTCCTGATGATCCTGTTCGTACTCGCGGGCTGGGGCAAGCTGACCGGCTTCGAGGGCACGGTCGGCTACATGACCTCCCTCGGCGCACCGGCCCCGATGCTGGCTGCCGGGGTGGCGGTGATCATGGAGTTCCTGGTCGCCATCCTGCTGATCCTCGGCTTCTATACCCGGCCACTGGCGCTGCTGTTCGCCCTGTTCGTGCTGGGCACAGCGCTGCTCGGCCACCCGTTCTGGAACATGGTCGACCCTGAACGCAGCGCCAACATGACTCAGTTCCTGAAAAACCTGAGCATCGTCGGCGGCCTGCTGGCACTGGCCGTCAGCGGCCCCGGGCGTTTTTCGCTCGACCGCCACTGACCGCCGGATCAATACGCGATTGCTGCGACGTCAATCGTCGCAGTCATCGTGCCAGGCCGGGTGATCCTCCTCGTCATCGAAATCATCCTGCAGCTCCTCGTCTTCCTCGACTTCATCCAGCGCCCCCTGCGCATCCGCCTCAGGGTCGAAGCTGTCGTGAAATTCGTGGTCAAGCAGATGGTCGTGCTCGGGCTCTGGCAAATCGTCTTCTTCGTACATCACACACTCCACACACTACAGGCCGCCTGTATAGGCGCTTCGGCGCCAGCGGTCAATGCAGCGGGTAGTTAACCCTGACTTAACCGACCAGGCGCAACCTCAAGGCTCTCCCTTCAAGCACGTTCCAGCCCGCCGGCCCCGGCGGGCTTTTTTTGCCTGAGCCCAGCCGTGCTGATGCGCTTGGCCGCTTCCGACGACCACCGCAGAACAGGATGAAAGTAGAGTCGTGGCCATCGGCGTAGCATTGCATGGCCTCGCCATCGAAGAAACAAGCCGCGCCGACGCAATAGGCCTGAAGCGCTACGCAGTAGAAAGACGCATGATTGATGAAAAATTCAGTAACGGTTATTGAAACCTGACTTACCGAGCCTTCACAAAATTCTGACATCTGTAACGGCAGACTGGCCTTGCTTCGATACGTTCTGTTTAACCCGCCTAGATGGCGGGTTTTCTTTTATTCGCTGTTTCTGCCTGGTCGCTTCAATCCACAGAAGTCCAGACCGCGAGCTCGTAACCATCCGGATCGATGAAGTGGAACCTCTTGCCGCCGGGAAATGCGAACACCGCCCTGCTGATCCTTGCCCCTGCAGCCTCAAGCCGATGTTGCGTTTCTGCCAGATCATCCGCATACAGGATCACCAGTGGGCCACCAGGCCTGACGGGCTCACCCGTGGTGAAACCGCCCGTCAATCGCCCATCCGTAAATTCGGTATAGGTCGGGCCATAGTCCACGAACTGCCAGTTGAAAACCGCACCGTAGAACGCCTTGCTGCGGTCAATATCGCTGACATTGAATTCGATATTGTCGATCTGATGATCCTTGCCTCTGGTTGCCATGTTTCACCTCCTTGTTAATGGCGGGAATCTATCACACCTGGGCCATTTCCAATTTCCAGGCATCCTTCTTGTTGATGAGGGCAATCTAGCATTGCAGCGCCACAGCACAAGAATCTCGCGACTCAAGGATAAACGTCAGCCAGCCGCTGCCGATACAGCAAGACCCACCTCAATACGTGCATGCTCGAAATGCCTCACTCACGACGAACGCCCAAGCCAGGTCCTGCGCCACTCATTTTTACCAGTGTACTTCGCGACTGTAGCGCGCCGTTGCTACGAACTGTTCAACGAGCGCAATTTCAGTAACCCCAAGCCGGTTAACTCCTGGGCCCTACTCATTCGCTATTTACCACAACACGGAGCACCTGATGGAAGTCTCAAGGACGTCCCTTCTGATGAAACGCATAGGGGCGTACATCATCGACTACGGAACAATTGTTCTTCTCGGCCTGTGGCTCACCCAGCAAGAACGTCTGTTGTTCGCAGGGCTTGAACTGGTCTTTGTCTACCTATTCCTATATCCGCTATGGGAATGGCTTCTTAAAGGCAGGACACCGGGGAAGCTTGTATTTGGGCTGACCGTCATCAACGGAGCAGGTGACCCACCTACGCTTGTACAAGCCCTGATTCGAGGATTCACCAGACACATCGAGGCTCCGCTAGGGATCATAACGATCTTCATCTATGCGCAGTCGGCACGATGCCAACGAGTCGGTGACATGCTCTCTAGAACCTATGTCATACCGACCAAGGATCTAGCTCTGCTCCGCGCAACGATGCAGGCGTCAACCCTTTGACATTGCATGCAACCCAAGCCCGGCCAAGCGCCGGGCTTTTCGTTCGCCGCTTGCCAACAACCGCCACAAGCATCACGCCCATCTGGTCTACCCTTACCCCTTCCAACCACTCACGCGAAGGGTGCCGAGATGCCCGAGAATGAGAAGCGAAGGTTTGCCGAGGCGCTGGAGCACTGGGCGGAGGCTGTTGATGCGATCCGCGCGCGAGAACGTGCCGAGGCCATTGCCTGGGCTGAGGAGCTGAAGAAGGCGCATCTCACGCGGGCACTTCATGCCAGTGACCTGGGCAGGCACCACGCTTGGAAGCATCGCGGTGAGGGGTGAGCGCCAGATCAAAAGCCCTGTGCGGGGCTGGGCGACTGACTTAGGGCACTCGAAAGAAGGAATCAGCGAGCGGGTTTACCGCCGTGTCGACGCCGTCAGCCCCACCAAGTAATGCGCTGATGCGGAAACGATGCCTGATTATGCGGAAATGATCGTCTTTTTCGACCCACAAAGAAAAGCCCCGCAGACGTTAATCTGCGGGGCTTTCGAATATGGAGGCCGAGGTCGGAATCGAACCGGCGTAGACGGATTTGCAATCCGGAGCATAACCACTTTGCTACTCGGCCTCAAAGTCGGAGTCAGCTTTCGCTATCTCCTTGAAACTGCTGGGCTTTTTCAAGTTCAGCTGCGTTTCGATGGAGGCCATTATGTCGGCAATCGATTGACCTTGCAACCCCCTTCAAGAAAAAAATCTTCAAGGGGTTCAAGGTGTTAGCGAAGGCGCCCAAGTTTGCTCCACAGCCCTACCAGCGTGTTCTCCATCGCGCCACTGGCAGCCACGCCAATACGCTCCTGCAGGCTCTTGCGCTCGGCAAAACGCAAGTGGAATACATTGGCCTCGCGGGCGCTGCGGCTCAGGTACTCGTCGCTGGTGCCAAGCTCATCGACCAGTTGGCGGTTGAGAGCGGCAATGCCCAGCCAGACTTCGCCGGTCGCCACTTCATCGATGTGCAATTGCGGACGGTAGCGGGCAACGAAATCCTTGAACAGCTGATGGGTGATGTCGAGGTCTTCCTGGAACTTCTCCCGGCCCTTTTCGGTGTTCTCGCCGAACACCGTCAGGGTGCGCTTGTATTCACCTGCCGTGAGCACCTCGAAATCAATATCGTGTTTCTTCAGCAAGCGGTTGATATTGGGCAATTGCGCCACCACGCCGATCGAACCGAGCACGGCGAAGGGTGCGCTGACGATCTTCTCGCCGATGCAGGCCATCATGTAGCCGCCGCTGGCGGCGACCTTGTCGATGCAGATGGTCAAGGGAATGCCGGCTTCACGAATGCGCGCCAGCTGCGAAGCCGCCAGGCCGTAGCTATGCACCAGGCCGCCGCCGCTTTCCAGGCGCAGCACCACTTCGTCACGTGGTGTGGCCAAGGTCAACAGCGCAGTAATCTCGTTGCGCAGGCTTTCGGTGGCCGAGGCCTTGATGTCGCCATCAAAGTCGAGAACGAACACCCGGCGTTTCTGCTCGGGCTTTTTCTTCTTCTGTTGCTTCTCGTCCTTCGCCTGCTGCTTGCGCAGCGCCTTGAGCTCGCCTTTGTCGAGCAGGCCCGACTCCAGGCGCTCACGCAGCTCTTTATAGAATTCGTTGAGGCGGGTGACCTGCAATTGCCCACCCGGCTTGCGCCGCCCCTTGCCGCGCAGACCGGCGATGGCCGACAACACCATCAGGATGGCGATCACCAGCGTTGCGGTTTTGGCGAGAAAGCTTGCGTATTCGGCAAGAAACTCCACGTTGACTCCTTGATAGACCAGCGCCAGACAGGCACGAAATGCTTGCAGCATACCGGGCTGCCTGGGCTGCTGCCAGCCATCGACAACGCCGGCAACACAGTTCAAACGACCTTTTCAAACGCTTGTATGTTTTTTCGTTGACAGCCTTGGCAGGGCATCCTAACCTCGCTGCAACCTCCAACCGGGCCGGACAACTTCGTGGGCAACCTCTACCTGATCCGACATGGCCAAGCCTCTTTCGGTGCCGCCGACTACGACGTCCTCTCGGCCGTAGGCGAGCGTCAGAGCCTGGCGCTGGGCGAGCACCTCGGCCAACTCGGGCTGCGCCTGGATCGTTGCGTCGCTGGCAGCCTGCGCCGCCAACAGGATACCGCCCGCCTGGCACTGCAAGCCTTGCACGCCAACGGCAGCCAGGCCCCTGCCATCGAGACCGACCCGGCCTTCAACGAATTCGATGCCGACGGGGTGATCCGCGCCCTGCTACCCGGCCTGCTGGCCGATGAGCCCGAAGCGCTGCACGTACTGCGCAACGCTGCGCAGAACCGCAGTGAGTTCCAGCGCCTGTTCGCCTTGATGGTACAGCGCTGGCACGCGGGCGAGCATGCCCACGACGACAACCTGGAAACCTGGCAAGCCTTCACTGGCCGGGTGGGTGACGGGCTGCAGCGGTTGCTCGACAGCGCTGCCAGCGGTGAAAACATCGCCCTGTTCACCTCGGGTGGCACCATTGCCGCCCTGCTCCACCTGACTTGCGCAATCACGCCGGCACAGGCCTTCGCCCTGAACTGGCAGATCATCAACACGTCGCTCAGCCACCTGAAGTTCCGTGGCCGTGACGTGGTACTGGCCTCCTTCAACAGCCAAGCCCACGTGCAGCTGCTGAGGGCGCCGGAGCTCATCACCTACCGATGAGCCCGGCCTGTTTTGTCCCTGCGGACTTGAATATCACTTAATAAGGAAAACACCATGAGCGATGTAGCAAAAGCCGTCGAGGCAATGAAAGCGAAATTCAACCCCGCCGCTGCCGCCGGCCTGGACCTGGTGTTCGGCTTCAACATCACCGACGAAGACAAGCACTACGCGCTGCTCGTCAAGGACGGCACCTGCGAGATCCAGGAAGGCGAGAACGCCGACGCCAACTGCACCCTGGTGCTGGACAGCGAAACCCTCAAGGGCATCGTCAGCGGTGACACCGATGGCATGCAGGCCTTCATGGGCGGCAAGCTGCGCGTCGAAGGCGACATGATGCTGTCGATGAAGCTCAGCGAGCTGTTCCCGGCCTGATCGGCAACGCGAACTGCGAATGAAAAAACCGAAGCGTCCTGCGCTTCGGTTTTTTTTTGCCTGCCCAGCATCAAGGCCATTGATCGCCCGGCAACACCCCGACCAATAAGCGCCTGGCACGCTTGTACCAACAGCCATGGGAAATTAGATTAGCCAATAGTCCTTGTTATTGATCATAAGGAAATCGCATGACGATCACCGATCAGTCCACCCAGGTCCGCCCCGGCGAAGAACTCGATGCCGCCGTCATCGATCCCTATCTGAAGGATCACATACCCGGCCTTGAAGGCCTGCCGACCATCAGCCAGTTCCCTGGTGGCGCCTCCAACCTTACCTACCTGCTGGCCTACCCGCAGCGGGAGTTCGTGCTGCGCCGCCCGCCGTTCGGGCACAAGGCCAAATCGGCCCATGACATGGGCCGCGAGTTCCGCATCCTCAACCGGCTCAACGAAGGCTTCCCTTACTGCCCCAAAGCCTACGTGCACTGCACCGACGAATCGCTGGTCGGCGGTGAGTTCTATGTGATGGAGCGGGTCAACGGCATCATCCTGCGCTCGGATATCCCGGTCGAACTGAACCTGGACCCTGCCCGCACCGAAGCCCTGTGCAAGAGCTTCATCGACCGTTTGGTCGAACTGCACCAAGTGGACTACAACGCCTGCGGGCTGGCCGACCTGGGCAAGCCGGAAGGCTATGTGCAACGCCAGATCGAAGGCTGGGCCAGCCGCTATGAAAAGGCCCTGACGCCCGATGCGCCGCGCTGGGAGCAAGTCATTGCCTGGCTGCGCGAAAAAATGCCGGCCGACCACCCGCGCCCTGGCATCGTGCACAACGATTACCGCTTCGACAACGTCATCCTCGACAGCAACAACCCCATGCGCATCATCGGCGTGCTGGACTGGGAGATGGCCACCATTGGCGACCCACTCATGGACCTGGGCAACAGCCTGGCCTACTGGATCGAGGCCAGCGACCCGGCACCGGTGCAACTGATGCGCCGCCAGCCCAGCAACGCACCAGGCATGCTGACCCGCCAACAGTTCGTCGACTACTACGCCGAGCGCGCAGGTATCACCCTCGACAACTTCGACTTCTATTACTGCTATGGCCTGTTCCGCCTGGCCGGCATCGTGCAGCAGATCTACTACCGCTTCTTCCACGGCCAGACCCAGGACAAACGCTTCGCCCAGTTCATCCACATGAACCGCCTGCTGGAGCAAATGAGCCTGCAACTGATCGACAAATCCCGCCTGTAAACCCGGCAGCGACAGACAACAAGGAATACAAGCATGTCCAAGACCCAGCTGTTCGACCTCGATGGCAAGATCGCATTCGTCTCCGGCGCCAGCCGCGGCATCGGTGAAGCCATCGCCCACCTGCTGGCCCAGCAGGGCGCCCATGTGATCGTCTCCAGCCGCAAGCTCGACGGCTGCCAGCAGGTGGCCGAGGCGATCATCGCCGCTGGCGGCAAGGCCACCGCGGTGGCCTGCCACATCGGCGAGATGGAGCAGATCCAGCAGGTGTTCGCCGGGATCCGCGAGCAGTTCGGCCGCCTCGATATCCTGGTCAACAACGCCGCCACCAACCCGCAGTTCTGCAATGTGCTGGACACCGATCTGGGCGCCTTCCAGAAGACCGTCGACGTGAACATCCGCGGCTACTTCTTCATGTCGGTGGAGGCCGGCAAGCTGATGCGCGAGCACGGCGGCGGCAGCATCATCAACGTGGCCTCGATCAACGGCGTATCGCCTGGCCTGTTCCAGGGTATCTACTCGGTGACCAAGGCGGCGGTGATCAACATGACCAAGGTGTTCGCCAAGGAGTGCGCACCTTTCGGTATCCGCTGCAACGCCCTGCTGCCGGGCCTCACCGACACCAAGTTCGCCTCGGCACTGGTAAAGAACGACAGCATCCTCAACGCCGCCCTGCAACATATCCCGCTCAAGCGCGTGGCCGACCCGAGCGAAATGGCCGGCGCCGTGCTGTACCTGGCAAGCAGCGCGTCCAGCTACACCACCGGCACCGCACTGAATGTCGATGGCGGTTACCTGTCCTGAGGCTCAGCCCTTGAGCGCCTGCAGCGTGTAGCTCAGCGGCAGGCGCCAGGGGGCTTCGATCAGGCGCCACTCACCGTCGGCGCCCTTTTCCATCTGCCCCGGCAACGCCTCCCAGGGGATGCTCTGGTGCTCCTCAAGGGCGGTCAGCCGCAGGCCATTGCCCAGCAGTGCGCTGATCACCTCGCCCAGCCCGTGGTTCCACTCATGGGTCTCGGTCTGGGCCAGCGCCTGGTCGGTGTCCACGTAGGTCTGGTCGCTGTGCCACACCGTGGGCGCTTCACGCTCGAAATACGGGTAGTCCAGTTGCAGCCGGTCCTGATGGTCCTCGTTGACGGCCATCAGCATCGGATGGCCATCGCGCAGGAACAGGCGCCCGCCCGGCTTGAGCAAGGCCGCCACCGTGCGCGCCCAGCGCTCGATGTCAGGCAACCAGCACAAGGCGCCGATGCCGGTGTAGACCAGATCGAAGCGGCCTGCCGGCAGCACCTGCTCGGCACGATAAACGTCCGCCTGCACATACTCGATGCACGCGCCACAGCGCCCGGCCAAACTGCGCGCCTGCGCCAGCGACGCCGCCGAGAAATCCAGGCCCCAGGCCTGGGCGCCAAGCCGAGCCAACGACAGGGTATCGGTACCGATATGGCATTGCAGGTGCACCGCGCGCAAACCGCGAAGCTCGCCCAGCCTCGGCAGGTCGAAACGCACGACCTCGGACAGGTGTCCGGGGTCGCGGACGAATGTCTCGACTTCATAATCCTTCGAGGCCGCGTGCAGCGGCGCGCGCTCATCCCAACTGGCGCGATTGAGTTCCAGTGATCGGCTCATGCGGTAGTACATCCCTGTCCTGATGGAGTCGGCTGCCACGTTAACCGCCCCTGCTCAGGCACGGCAATACCCGTCAACCTCAGGTTGACAGCTCAGGTATACTGCGGCCTTCGGCCCCCGCCCAAGGATCCAGCACCCATGACGGAAAACAGCTTCGCCTTTCGCCTCAAGGAACTGCTCGAACACCACAAGCTGACCCTGCAAGCGGTTGGCACGGCCCTGGGGATATCGCGCACGGCAGTGCACAAATGGACACGCGGCGGCGAGATCGACTACGACAACCTGCGCAAGCTGGCGGACTTTCTCAAGGTCAACTGGATCTGGCTGCGTTACGGCGAGGAAGCCCTGCACAGCGTGCAGCAGGCCGAGGTGGTCGAGCTGCCGATGACCGATGTGCGCCGACGCTACACCGCCGAGATCATGGAGAGCGAAATGCGCATGAAGCTGGCCCAGGAAGGCGCGCGCATCGTCACCTGGGAGTGGAATCTGGTCAGCGACGAGGTCACCTACTCACCCAACGTCGAGGCGGTGTATGGCTGGCCGGTACGGCGCAACGAGGATTTCTGGGCCCATATCCACGCCGACGACGCCCGCCACATGCAGGGCATGTACGCCCAGGCGGTCGCGCAAGGCACTGGCTGCGAGTGTGATTTTCGCATCACCCGGCCCGATGGTAGCCAGCGCTGGATCGCCTCGCGCGCGACGGTGCTGCAGGACAGCGTCGGGCGCCCGGTGAAGATGGTCGGCATCAGCATGGACAACACCGAGCGCAAGGTCGCGGAAGAACACCTGCGCCAGAGCGAGGAACGCTTTCGCGCGATCTTCGAACTGGCCTGGGGGGCATTGGCCTATATCGACCCGGACGGCACCTGGCGACGGGTCAATGGTGGCCTCTGCGAATTGCTGGGCTACAGCGAGGCCGAGCTGTATGCCATGACCTTCCAGCAGTTGACCCACCCCGACGACCTGCCGGGCAACCTCGAGCTGCTAGGGCGCATGCTGGCCGGCGAAATCGAGCGCTATGAAGTGGAAAAACGCGTGCGGCACAAGGATGGCCGCTTTATCTGGGTGCGCGCGCGCACTTCGCTGCAACGGCATGCCGATGGCCAGCCGGAGCACCTGATCAGCGTGTTCGAGGACATCGGTGCCGAGCGCGAGGAGCATGAGCGTTTGCAGGCGCATATTGCCGGGCTGGAGGCGCGACTGCGCTGAGCGCAGCCTTACAGGCAGGTCGCCGCTGCCGCCCGGCGCTGCAGGGCCATGCCGTCGTTGTGCTGGGCGTAGTAGTCCACCCGCGTGCCGCCGGCCTGGGCGTAGACATCGACGAACGACTCCGCCTCGCGGGTATACACGGTGAAACCGCCCGCCTTGCGCGCTTCAAGGTAGCCGCTGGCATCAACGCCGAAGGTCTTCTCTTCCTGCCAGCTGAACTGGATGCACTGGGCGACCACATCCGGGGTCTTGTGCGAGTCCAGGCGCGCGGTCGGTGCGCCGTTACGCGCTGCCTCCATGGTCGACGACGCACAGCCCACCAGCAGCAGCGCCACAGTCATCGGCAGAATCGCTCGCATGTTCCATCCTCGGGACAAAAAAGAACGCGACTCTAGCACGGCAAACCAGGGTTCGGCGTCTGTCCCGACCTGATTCAGTGCGGGCCATGGGCACGACGTTTCGTCCTCCCGCCCTGCCCTGGATGCCGCTTATCGCCAGGGCACCAATATTTTGCGGGGTAAAGAAACCAAATCGATCGACCAAGGTCTCAGCGAGTACCCGGTAAACCTTTACCGATCAAGGACCTATATCTTGAAGACTCGCCTCGCAAGCCTTTCGCTGATCACCGCCGTGCTGCTGCTTGGCGGCTGCTACAGCCACCACTACCACGACGATGATGATGGCTGGCGCGACGGTGATCGCGGCCACCGCCATCACCACCGCCATGATCGCGATGACGACGACGATCGTCAGTACCGTGACCGTTACCAGCGCTGAAGCGTCTTCCCAACCTTGATTCGCCGCCCGCAAGGCGGCACCCCACCCTGATGATTCCTCTGAGGTTCACAACATGCGTCTGACTCTGCCTTCCCTCGCCCTCGGCCTGCTGCTCTGCCAGGGTGCTTTCGCCGGTGACGGTACCGCGGCCATCGGCGGCGGCCTGGGCGGCGCCTTGGGTAACGTGGTCGGTAAACAGATCGGCGGCAGTACCGGCGCCGCCATCGGCGCAGGCCTGGGCGGCGCGGCAGGCAGTGCCGTCGGCGCACGCAAGGGCAACCGCACCGAGGCGGCTATTGGTGGCGGCCTGGGTTCGGCAGGCGGCTCGCTGATCGGCGGCAAGCTCGGCGGCTCCAACGGTTCGACCATCGGCGCAGGCCTTGGCGGCGCAGCCGGTGGCGCCATCGGCAACCACATGGGTGACAGCAACCGCAAGCACAAGCACCGTCACTGATCGACGCTGACACCCTCGCGGGCGGTGCAGGCTTGTTACATGGCCGCACCGCCCGCGATCGTTTCGCCCGGCAAAACATTGCAGCACGTCAACGACGCATTCGCGTCAAGCTGCCACACTAGGGCCATCGCTTTTCGCGCCCTTGTGTGAAGGAACACCCCCTCCCCATGAACCAAGAGTTGCTCTGGGTCCTCGGCCTGCTGGCCGTCGTCGTCGTGCTGTTCATCATCAACCGCCCACGCATGGACGTGGTTGCGTTGCTGGTGATCCTCATCCTGCCGCTCACCGGCATCCTTACCGTGGACCAGGCCCTGGCCGGTTTCAGTGACCCCAACGTGGTACTGATCGCTGCACTTTTCGTGATCGGCGAAGGCCTGGTACGCACCGGCATCGCCTACCGCATCGGCGAATGGATGAGCGAGCGTGCTGGCAACAGCGAGGCGCGCCTGCTGGTCCTGCTGATGGTCGCGGTGGCCGGCCTGGGCTCGGTGATGAGTTCCACCGGGGTGGTGGCGATTTTCATCCCGGTGGTGCTCAGCATTGCCGCGCGCCTGAAGCTCTCACCCAGCCGGCTGATGATGCCGCTGAGCTTCGCCGGGCTGATCAGCGGCATGCTAAGCCTGGTGGCCACGCCACCCAACGTGGTCGTGCATAGCGAGCTGATGCGCCACGGGCAAAGCGGCTTCGGCTTTTTCAGCTTCACCCCGTTCGGCCTGGTGGTGTTGGTGCTGGGCATCGGCTACATGCTGCTGACCCGCCACTGGCTCAATGGCGAAGTGCGCAAGGATGGCCGGGTGGAAACCCGCCGCACCCTGCTCGACCTGGTGCTGGACTACAAACTCAACGGCCGCGAACGCCGCCTGCGCATTCGCCCGCACTCGCCACTGATCGGCCATACCCTGGGCGAACTGGAACTGCGCACTCGGCATGGCGCCAACGTGGTCGGCATCGAACGCCAGCACAAGTTCACCACCCGGGTGATCGCCGCCGACTCGGGCACCGTGCTGCAGCAGGGCGATATCCTGCTGCTCGACCTGTTCGCCAACCGCGACGACCTGCGCAGCCTGTGCCAGACCATGCAACTGGAGCCGCTGCACTTCAAGGCGGCCTACTTCATCGACCAGTCCCAGGAACTGGGGATGGCGGAAGTGTCGCTGCCGCCAGGCTCGCAACTGATCGGCAAGAGCATCCTCGAACTTGCGTTCCGTACCCGCTACGACCTCAACGTGGTGGGGCTGCGGCGCGACCAGTTGGCCATCGAGGAACAGTTGGTTGAAGAAAAGCTGCGCCTGGGCGACACCTTGCTGGTAGTCGGCCCGTGGAAAGCGGTGCGCCAGCTGCAGGCCAAGCCCCGCGACTTCCTGGTGCTGAGCCTGCCGGCCGAGATCGACCAGGTGGCACCCGCAAGCGCCCGGGCGCCTTATGCCCTGCTGAGTTTGGCGGTGATGGTCGGGTTGATGGTCAGTGGCCTGGTGCCCAACGTGCTCGCCGCGCTGATCGGCTGCCTGCTGATGGGCGCGGGGCGCTGCATCGATATGAACAGCGCCTATCGCGCCATCCACTGGCAGAGCCTGGTGCTGATCGTCGGCATGCTGCCGTTCGCCCTGGCGCTGCAGAAGACCGGCGGCATCGACCTGGCGGTGGGCGCCCTGGTGAGCCTGCTCGGCGATGCCGGGCCAAGCGCGATTCTCGCCTGCCTGTTCGCTGTCACCGCAGTCATCGGCCTGTTCATTTCCAACACCGCCACGGCGGTATTGATGGCGCCGGTGGCCATCAGCACCGCGCAACAGCTGGGCATGTCGCCCTACCCGTTTGCCATGACGGTCGCGCTCGCGGCATCGGCTGCGTTCATGACCCCGGTATCGTCGCCCGTCAACACCCTGGTGCTGGGCCCCGGGCAGTACCGCTTTGCCGATTTCGTCAAGGTCGGGGTGCCGTTCACCTTGCTGGTGATGCTGGTGACCGTGCTGATGGTGCCATGGGTTTTTGGCTTGTAATCTGACACAGTATTCAGGAAATTCCCGGCGAATTGACATCAATTGGCGACTTGAAACAAACTGACGCGACTTTGCCCCAGGTGCCTACGGCCGTTTTCCTGGATTCCGTCTTCGCTTGTCGGTCGAGCTTATGGTGTCTCCAGTTCCGTCGCGCCTGCTGCCTTTAGCCATCCTGTTCGGCTTGACGCTCGCCCTGACACTTACGGGTATCCTGGCCAGGCCGATCGAATCCCTGTCGCTATTCTGGCCGGTCAACGCCGTGCTGGCCGGGGTCTTGCTGCGCAACCCGCGCCAGGCCACAGTGCTCGGCTTCGGCCTGATCTACCTGGGGATGGTCGCTGCCGACCTGGTCACCGGCTCCGCCTGGCAACCGGCCCTGTGGTTCAACCTGTGCAACCTTGGCGCCATCCTCAGCATCTGGTACCTGATGGCCCGTTTGCCACGGGTGCACAGGCGCCTGCGCACACCCCACGGCACCCTGTGCCTGTTCGGCGCCTGCGCTGTCGGTGGCATGGTGGCTGCCAGCCTGGCCTGCGTCATGGCCGCGCCGTGGTTCGAGCAGTCATTGCGCGCCACCTGGCTGGCCTGGTTCAGCGAGCAGTTCTCCACCAGCGTATTAGTCCTGCCGGTACTGCTCACCGCCCCCTCGCCCCGCGCCTTCACCCGCAGCGGCAGCCAGCCAATCTCCATGGCCCCTCTGCTGGTGTTGCTGGCCTCGCTGGCATTGAGCATCTTCTTCGGCGGGCCTGGGGCGATTGCCTTCCCGATCGCCGCCCTGCTGTGGTGCGCCTTGAGCTACTCGCCTTTTCTCGTTTCGTTGCTGACCCTCACTGCCGGCAGCACCTTGATCGTTGCCGTGGCGCAGAACCTCATGCACTTCAGCGTGCCGCAGAGCGAGCCGGGCGTGACCACCTTGATGTCGGCACGCCTGGGCATCGCCATGCTGGTGCTCGGCCCGCTGGTGGTGGCCTGCGTGAGCAATGCCAACCGCAGCCTGATGGCGCGCATGGCGCACCAGGCCACCATCGACCACCTCACCGGCACCCTCACCCGCAGCGCCTTCACCCGCCGCGCCAACGGCCTGCTCGACAGCCGTCAGCAGCAGGCTCCGGCCCTGCCGTTGACCCTGATGATGCTCGACATCGACCATTTCAAGACCATCAATGACCGCCACGGCCACGCGGTGGGTGACCTGGTACTGCGCCAGTTTGCCGACACCCTGCAGGACCAGTTGCATGACGGCGAGCTGTTCGCCCGCCTGGGTGGCGAAGAGTTCGCCATTGTCGTCCCGGGGCTGGCGCCGGAGTTGGCCAGGTTCACTGCCGAACGCCTGCGCCGTGCCGTTCAGGACCTGCAGTTCGCCCAGGCCGGGCAGCGCCTGCAGATCACGGTCAGTATCGGTATCGCCGGTTGCAGCAGTGACGTTGCCGCGCCCAGCCTCGACGTGCTGCTGGCCAGCGCTGATCAGGCGCTGTACCGCGCCAAGGCCCACGGCCGCAACCGTATCGAGCTGGCCGAGACCCAGCGCCAGATAGTGGTCTGACTCAGCCGCTGAACAGGTCCCAGCTCAGCTTGGCGATCAGCACACAGAGCAGGATCAGGAACAACCCGCGCACGAACCCCGCCCCCTTGCGCACCGCCAGCCAAGTGCCCGTCAGCGCGCCGAGGATATTGAACAGCGCCATCGGCAGGGCAATCGCCCACAGCACATTGCCCGAAGGGATGAAGAACACCAGTGCCGCCAGGTTGGTGGCAATGTTGACCAGCTTCGCCGAGGCCGAGGCATGCAGGAAGTCGAGGGCGAAGAAGCGAATGAACAGGAAGATCAGGAAACTGCCGGTACCCGGCCCGAACAGGCCGTCGTAGAAACCGATGGCGCCACCGATCAATACCGCCAGGCATTGCTCCTTGCGGCCGATGACGGTGGGCTTGTGCAAGGTACCGAAGTCCTTCTTGCAGAAGGTGTAGACGGCCATCAGCACGATCATCGCCAGCACCATCGGCCGCATCACGCTGGCCGGCACCAGCGACACCGTGGCCGCGCCGCAGAAGGACATGACGAAGGCGCTCAGCGCCGCCGGGACGATCAGCCCCCAGTCCAGCTGCACCTTGCGAATGAACGAACGCGCCGCAAAGCTGGTGCCACAGACCGACGCCAGTTTGTTGGTACCCAGCAACGCGGCCGGCTGTGCAGTGGGCAACACGTTGAACAGGGCCGGGATCTGGATCAGCCCGCCGCCACCCACGGCGGCGTCGATCAAGCCAGCGGCAAAGGCAAACAGCGAAAGCAGGGCGATATCCATCATGTCGGCAGTCCAGGCGGCAATAAGCAGGCCGCCAGACTAATCAAAGGGCCGCGCTTGTGTTGAAATGCCACGTTGCGAAAACTGCAACAAGGATAAGCCCATGGCCCTGGATATGCTGCGTGAGATCCAAGCATTCGTCAGCGTTGCGCACAAGCGCAGCTTCGTCAGCGCAGCCCGCGCCCTGGGCCGCTCCCCCAGCGCCGTTACCCGCGCAGTGCAGGCGCTGGAAGATAACAGCGGCGCCAAGTTGTTCAACCGCAGCGCCAGCACCGTGACCCTCACCGAAGCCGGCGAACGCCTGCTGCCCCACGCCGAGCGCTTGCTGGATGTGCAACGCGATGCCGCCGACGAACTGGCCGCGCTGGCGGGCAGCGCGCAGGGTTGGATCCGCCTGGCCGCACCCGAGGTTCTGGCGCAGCAGGTACTTCCGCAGGTATTGGCCGAGTTCTCCAGGCGTCATCCTCAGGTGACCCTCGATGTGCAGTTCAGCGACCAGGCGCTCGACCCACTGCTTGGCAAGCTCGACTTCGTCATCCGCGGCGCATTCCCCCAGTCCAGCGAGCTGATCGGCTACCCGCTGTGGAGCTACCGTCGACACCTGTATGCCAGCCCGCAGTACCTGGTTCGCGAAGGCACACCCCAGGGGCTGGAGGATCTGGAGCGGCACGCGCTGATCCTGCACACCGCGCCACGCATCCTCAAGGCCTGGCACTTCTGCCGCGAGGGGCATATCACCAGCCTGCGGCCACAACCACGGTTGCGCCTGGGTTCAGGTGTCGCGGTGCTGCAAAGCACCCTGGCCGGCGCCGGCAT
Source organism: Pseudomonas sichuanensis (assembly GCF_024749065.1). Classification (NCBI taxonomy): domain Bacteria; kingdom Pseudomonadati; phylum Pseudomonadota; class Gammaproteobacteria; order Pseudomonadales; family Pseudomonadaceae; genus Pseudomonas; species Pseudomonas sichuanensis. The sequence goes on from NZ_CP087185.1 coordinate 3,812,258, forward strand.
CGCCCGGCTGGCCGACTGGCTGGCCGAACCCGAGGTGCGCGCAGGGCGCCTGGTGCGGGTCTGCGCCGATTACCACCTGACCTCCAGCACCGGCCAGGACCCGCAGATGCATGCGCTGTACCCGACAGGCGACGTGCCGGCGCGGGTACGCGAGCTGCTGCAGGCCCTGCGCGCCGCGCGTCCGTGAGCACAAAAACAGAGGGTGAAAACGCTGTTCACTTTCTGCTCAATTTGACAGAGGCCACGGACCACAAGGCCCAGAGAACTTTATCCACAGACCTACCCACGTTTTTTGTGGACAGTTTCAGCAACGCTTGCAGGATTTATCTGAGCTTGAGCAACGCCGTATTGGCCAACCTGACCATTTCGATCCATTCACTTGCACTGATCACTCCAGAATGCTCCAACGCTTCGGCACTGCGCAGCGCCTGATCGTAGTCCTCCTCATGCAGGATGCCCTCTGCGAGATAGCGACTGCGCCACTCCAGCATCGCTGCAGTGTCTTTCTTGCATTCCATAGTGCGTATTGTCTCCAAGGCAAGTGATCGGCCCGTGTTCCCGGGCCCTTTTTACGGGGGCGGGAGAGTACACGAGCACCTTGCACTTGAGAATGACTTGCAGCTACCGCCTGTCTAGACGACTGCGGCAAATGGCCAAGGGCCGAAGGGAGAAAATCGAGCCCGCCTTGATGCCAGACGGGCTGAGGGATGAAGCGCAGGTTTTCAACCTGGCGGAATGGTACCCAGCAAACCGATCATGATAGTCAGCAGCAGAAAACCACCCAGGAACAGAGCAAGCTTGCCCATCGGAACCTCTACAGTGTGATGACGGAACAGCGGGGCCGGCCGATGCGGGTGCAGAGCAGCGCAACCGGCCCGGTGCTTGCCGGTTCGCAAGCGCCGGGCCTGGAAGGTATTGTCGGCTCGGCGCTGATACGGTTACAGATTCAGGTTCGTGGAAAAAAAGCAGATCAGATGTTCTTTCAGCAGCCCAGCAAGCGCAGTTTCTCCTGCGGCAACCAGCCCAGTTCGCCGTTGCGCAAGTTGCGGCACCACAGCCAGCCGTTCAGTGGCCGCAGGCCCTCGACCTGCTGGCCCGGGTCGATGTCCAGTTCATGGGCGCAATAAGCCTCCACCGCCCTGCCCCGGTCGACGCCGATCCGCTCGATCACCTGCGCCGGTACCCAGCCCGGCGCCTGCCCGCTGCAACTGCACAGGTACCAGTCCTGCCAAGGTTCCTCGCCCTCGTAGCGCTGACCGATGTCCAGCAACGTGCCGCCAGCGAAGGTGATGGGGGTGGGGTATTCGCTGCGGTGGTGCTCTATCACGACGTACTTCACATGCCTCTCCCTGGCGGTGAAAAGCGTCGATGCTAGCAGAAACCGCCAACGCGGGATCGCCGGGGCCGGCAACTTCCCGCGCAAGTCAATTGCAACATATCGTTTCAACTCATTCGAAGACGTCCTACGGCGTCAGGTTCATTATCGACGCTGCGTGTATGGCTTAAGCCCAACCATGCCAAGGCTTCTGGCGCGACCGTTGGGGGACACCCAAAAATCAAGCCCTGATCTATTCGTAGGACCAATCTGAATGTTCTGTAGCCGAGTTATCGCCAATTCAGGAAGCGTGTATGAATGATCAGTATTGGCACGCGGAATGAGCTGATACCTTCGTTGGCACTAACAACGGCAAGGAGGCCCTTCATATGAGATCGACATGGATCAGTACCACACCTCCGCCCTCGCCCTGCAAAAACATCTGCTGAACCTGCGCCAGGAGCTGGTGCGGCTCAAGGCACACGGCCAACTGGAAAAGGCAGATCACCTCGCCGGGTTGATCGCGCATATCGAACTGACGCTGGCTGACATGGCCTCACCCTTCAGGTCACCGACGCTGCAGTGAACACAGGGGCTGGGCGAGCGTTTGGCCTTGATGGTGGTAACCTAGGGCTCACCCTCAGGCACCAGGAAGATCCGACACGTGCACGACGCACTCGATAGTTTACTAAGCGCGATTGGCAGCATTTTCGAAGCCATCGGCAATCTCTGTAATGCACTGCTCAACTGGCCAAGTTTCGACAAGCCACGCCGGGTGTTCACCCGTGGCTTCGTGGCCTTCTGCGTGCTGGTTGCGGTGCTGGAGTTGTGGTTTTTGAATGCGACGTTCGGGCAGGGTGCCTGATGGGGGAATTCGGCGGGGGTGACTATGCCCGAAAACGCAAAAAGCCCTGAATAATCAGGGCTTTGAAAGTGGCGGAAGCGTAGAGATTCGAACTCTAGGATAGTTGCCCATCGACGGTTTTCAAGACCGTTGCCTTAAACCACTCGGCCACGCTTCCAGCTGGTTTTGCGGCGGCAATAATACCTTAATGTAACAAGCTGTCAAACTCTCTGTGTCGCGGGTTGCGGCAGCTCTGGTATGCTCCAGCAACCATACGTTTCATTCGCCAGGCTTCAACGCCTGGGTACACACCAAAGGAGTGTCGCCATGCGCGAACAGGATTACGCCGTCCACCACGGCCAGCAGGTCGAGCAGCAGGAGATCAGCAAGGTCCTGCGCAACACGTACAGCCTGCTGGCGCTCACCCTCGCCTTCAGCGGCATCATGGCCTTCGTCTCGCAGCAGATGGGCTTTCGCTATCCCAACGTGTTCGTCGTGCTGATCGGCTTCTACGGCCTGTTCTTCCTCACCGCCAAGCTGCGTGATTCGGTCTGGGGCCTGGTATCGACCTTCGCCCTCACCGGCTTCATGGGCTTCATCCTCGGCCCGATCCTCAACCGTTACCTGGGCATGAGCGGTGGCGCCGAAGTCGTCAGCTCGGCATTCGCCATGACCGCACTGGTCTTCGGCGGCTTGTCGGCCTACGTGCTGATCACCCGCAAGGACATGAGCTTCCTCGGTGGCTTCATCACCGCTGGCTTCTTCGTCCTGCTGGGCGCCGTGCTGGCCAGCTTCTTCTTCCAGATCAGCGGCCTGCAACTGGCCATCAGCGCCGGCTTCGTACTGTTCTCGTCGGTCTGCATCCTGTTCCAGACCAGCGCCATCATCCATGGCGGCGAGCGCAACTACATCATGGCGACCATCAGCCTGTACGTATCGATCTACAACCTGTTCATCAGCCTGCTGCAGCTGTTCGGCATCATGGGCCGCGACGACTGATTCAAACCCGTCGAGTAGCCAGGAAAAGCCCGCTTCGGCGGGCTTTTTCGTGGCCGATGAAAACGCCGCACAAACTGACCTTTAAGTCAGCTTCATCTGCGATTGTGACGCTATCTTCCTAACCTCTACCCCTATCGGGATTCAGCCCGTAGAATGCGCTCCTTTTTTCTTCCGGGGCAGCATTTCCCATGAGTTCACACGAACACGGGCCGGGCGCGGCGGCGCCTGCCAACGAACTGGTCCTGGGCCTTGAGGACAAGCCTCGCCTGTTGATCGGCCTGCTGGCGGCACTGCAGCACCTGCTGGCGATCATCGTGCCGATCGTTACCCCAGGGTTGCTGATCTGCCAGGCGCTGGGGGTCTCGCCTCGCGATACCAACCTGATCGTGTCCATGTCGCTGGTGATCTCCGGCATCGCCACTTTCGTGCAGTGCAAGCGCTTTGGGCCGTTCGGCGCCGGTTTGCTGATCGTGCAGGGCACCAGCTTCAACTTCGTTGGCCCGCTGATCGCGGGTGGCGCACTGATGGTCAAGCAGGGCACGCCGGTAGAAGGCGTGATGGCGGCCATCTTTGGCGTAGTCATTGCCGGTTCGTTCGTAGAGATGGGCGTTTCGCGCATCCTGCCCTTCGTCAAACGCCTGATCACCCCGCTGGTCACCGGTATCGTCGTGCTGATGATCGGCCTGACCCTGATCAAGGTCGGCCTGATCAGCATGGGCGGCGGCTTCGGCGCCATGGCCAACGGCACCTTCGCCAACGGCGAAAACCTGCTGCTGTCGGGTGTGGTGCTGGCAATCATCGTCATCCTCAACCGTATCCCGGTGGTATGGATGCGCAGCTGCGCCATCGTCATCGCCCTGGCCGTGGGCTATGCCCTGGCCGGCTACCTGGGCCGCCTGGACTTCACCGGCATGCACCAGGCCGCGTTGTTCCAGGTGCCGACGCCGCTGCACTTTGGCGTGAGCTTCTCCTGGGCGCTGTTCATTCCGATGCTGGTGATCTACCTGGTCACCTCGCTGGAAGCCATCGGCGATGTCACCGCCACCAGCAAGGTCTCGCGCCAACCGGTCGAAGGCCCGGTGTGGATGCAGCGGATCAAGGGCGGGGTGCTGGTCAACGGCGCCAACTCGCTGCTGGCCGGCGTGTTCAACACTTTCCCCAGCTCGATCTTCGCCCAGAACAATGGCGTCATTCAGCTGACCGGCATCGCCAGCCGCCATATCGGCATCTGGATCGCCGCCATGCTGGTGCTGCTGGGCCTGTTCCCCAGCGTTGCCGGGGTAATCCAGGCGGTGCCGGAGCCGGTCCTGGGTGGCGCGGCCATGGTGATGTTCGGTGCAGTTGCCGCATCGGGTATCAACATCCTCGCCAGCACCCGCCTCGACCGCCGGGCGCTGCTGATCATTTCCGTGTCGCTGGCCCTGGGCCTTGGCGTGGCTCAGGTGCCGGAGTTCCTCGCACACATGCCGGCGGCGCTGCGCAACGTGCTGGAGTCGGGCGTCGCCACCGGCGGCATCTGCGCCCTGGTGCTCAACTGGTTCCTGCCGGAGAGCAAGGAACAGGCTTGACCGATCACGGCCTTGCAGACCGAGCCCGCGCCCACCAGCGCGGGCTTTTTGCTTTATCATGGCCGCATTCCTTTACACGGGTTTTCCATGAAATTCGCCATTGCGGTCTTTTCCCCGGCGCATGCGCCCTCCTCGCGTCGCGCCCTGCGCTTTGCCGAGGCGGCGCTGGCCGGCGGGCATGAAATTGCTCGGCTGTTCTTCTACCAGGACGGGGTGCACAGCGCCTCGGCCAATATCGTCGCGCCCCAGGATGAACTCGACGTGGCCAAGCAATGGCGCGCGTTCATCAGCGAGCACCAGCTCGACGCTGTGGTGTGCATTGCCGCAGCCCTGCGCAGGGGCGTGCTCAATGAAGAAGAGGCCAACCGTTACCAGCGCCCGGCCGTGAACCTGCCGGCACCTTGGGAGCTGTCCGGCCTGGGCCAGTTGCACGAGGCCGCGCAGGATGCCGACCGCTTGATCTGCTTTGGGGGTGATTGAAATGGCCAAATCGCTTCTTATCATCAGCCGCCAGGCGCCGTGGAGCGGCCCGTCCGCCCGTGAAGCCCTGGATATCGCCCTGGCCGGCGGCGCCTTCGAACTGCCGCTGGGCATGCTGTTCCTAGACGACGGGGTGTTCCAGCTGGCTCAAGACCAGCACCCGGACGTCCTGCAGCAAAAAAACCTGGCCGCCAACCTCCAGGCCTTGCCGATGTTCGGCGTCGAGGAGCTGTTCGCCTGCGCTCACAGCCTGGCCCGCCGCGGCCTGGACAGCACCACGCTGGCTTTGCCCGTCGAGGTTCTCGACGATGCCGCACTGGCCGCGCTGATCGCCCGTTTCGACCAGGTGGTAACCCTCTGATGACGACCCTGCACGTAATTGCCCACTCGCCTTTCGCGGACGAGCGCCTGGCCAGCTGCCTGCGCCTGCTCGGCCCACAAGACGCAATATTGCTATGTGGCGACGCCACCTATGCGCTCAAAACCGGTAGCGAGCCCCTGCGCGCCCTGCAAGCCGCCAACCTCGAACAGCGCCTGTACGCCCTCGGTGAAGACCTGCAAGCCCGCGCCCTCACCAGCCCACTGGCCAAGGCCGTGGACTACCCGGCCTTCGTCGAACTCACCCTGCACTACGACAAGGTCAACAGCTGGCTATGAGCACCCTGACTGTCGGCGATCGCGCCATCGCCCTGGACAAAGACGGTTTTCTGGTCGACCTGCAGGACTGGTCCCACGAAGTCGCCGAATCACTGGCGGCCCGCGAAGACATCGCCCTGACCACCGACCACTGGGAAATCCTAGAGCTGTTGCGCCAGTTCTACGCCGAGTACCAGCTGTCGCCAGCCACCCGCCCGCTGATCAAGTACACCGCGCTCAAACTGGGCACGGAGAAGGGCAACAGCCCGCACCTCAACCGCCTGTTCAACGGCACTCCCGCCAAACTCGCCGCCAAGCTGGCGGGCCTGCCCAAGCCGACCAACTGCATATGAACGCACCTCGCCCGCTTACCCTGGAAACACCGACCGAACACCCTTTCGCCGAATTCGTGCGCATCCTGGGCAAAGGCAAGCGCGGCGCCCGCGGCCTGACCCGCGAGGAGGCCCGCGCAGCCATGACCCTGCTGCTTGAGGGCAAGGTCGAAGACACCCAGCTCGGCGCGTTCCTAATGCTGCTGCGGCACAAGGAGGAAAGCGCCGAGGAGCTTGCGGGCTTCACCGAGGCGTTGCGCGCCCACCTGCAGGCACCACGCATCAACGTCGACCTGGACTGGCCGAGCTACGCCGGCAAGAAGCGCCACCTGCCCTGGTACCTGCTGGCGGCCAAGTGCCTGGCCGGTAATGGCGTACGCATCCTGATGCACGGCGGTGGCGCCCACACGGCCGGGCGCCTGTACACCGAACAACTGCTCGGCCTGCTGGACATCCCGCTGTGCCGTGACTGGGCAGGCGTTGCGCAAACGCTGGACAATCGCCAGCTGGCCTTCTTCCCGCTGCAGGACTGGGCGCCGCAGTTGCAGCGCATGATCGACCTGCGCAACACCCTCGGCCTGCGCTCACCGATCCACTCGCTGGCCCGGGTGCTCAACCCCCTCGCCGCGCGCTGCGGCCTGCAGAGCATCTTCCACCCCGGTTACCAGGCCGTGCACCGCGAGGCCAGCCGGCTGCTGGGCGACCACGCACTGGTGATCAAGGGTGACGGTGGCGAGATCGAGATCAACCCGGATGTCACCAGCCATCTCTACGGTGCTTCGGCCGGCGCTGCCTGGGACGAGGAGTGGCCTGCCCTGAGCGCCCAGCGCCACGTGAAGCCCGCCAGCCTGCAGCCGGAGCACCTGCTTGCCGTCTGGCGCGGCGAAGCCGAAGACAGCTACGGCGAAATGGCCGTGGTCGCGACCATGGCCCTGGCCCTGCGTGGCCTGGGCCAAGACCGCGAGCTGGCGTTCAGTACCGCCCGCGCCTACTGGGCCGCCCGTGGAAACATCAAATAAACAGATCTGTTAACCCCACTCTTTGCGCTATTCGTTCGAACGCTTTGCTCTAGACTGAGCTCCAACGACAAACACTTTGTTCCGAGGAGCTCCAGCATGGGCCTTTTGATCGATGGCCGCTGGCATGACCAGTGGTACCAGACCAGCAAGGACGGCGCCTTCCAGCGCGAGAATTCGCAACGACGCAACCCGCTGCCCGCCCCCGAAGCCGGCCGCTACCACCTGTATGTGTCGCTCGCCTGCCCCTGGGCCCACCGCACCCTGATCGTGCGCGCCATCAAAGGCCTGGAGCCGCTGATTGACGTTTCGGTGGTCAGTTGGCTGATGGGCGAGCATGGCTGGACCTTCGACCAGCAGGAAGGCTCCAGCGGCGACCACCTCGATGCCCTGCAGTACCTGCACCAGCGTTACACCCAGGACGACCCGCACTACACCGGTCGCGTGACGGTGCCTGTGCTGTGGGACAAGCAGGAAAAACGCATCGTCAACAATGAGTCGGCCGAGATCATCCGCCTTTTCAACTCGGCATTCGACGAGCTGACCGGCAATACTCTGGACCTCTACCCAGCGCCGCTGCGCAGCACTATCGATGCACTCAACGAGCGCATTTACCCGGCAGTGAACAACGGCGTCTACCGCGCAGGCTTCGCCACCACACAGGAGGCCTACGAAACGGCGTTCGACGAGGTGTTCAATGAGCTGGACTATCTGGAAGGGCTACTGGCTCGCCAGCGCTACCTGGCCGGTGAATACCTGACCGAAGCCGACGTACGCCTGTTCACCACGCTGGTGCGCTTCGATGCGGTGTACCACGGCCATTTCAAGTGCAACCTGCGCCGCCTGAGCGACTACCCGAACCTGTCCAACTGGCTGCGCGAGCTGTACCAGTGGCCGGGGGTGGCGGGCACGGTGAACATGGAGCATATCCAGAAGCACTATTACATGAGCCACAAGACCATCAACCCGAACGGCATCGTGCCCAAGGGGCCACTGCAGGACTTCAATCAGCCCCATGACCGGGAGCGGTTGCCGGGCAAAGGCATCTGGCAGAGTAAATGAAGACCCCACGTGGGAGCGGGCTTGCCCCGCGATAGCGTCACAGCGCAGGGCAATGTTGCCGCTGCTGTCGCCATCGCGGGGCAAGCCCGCTCCCACGAGGTGCTACAGAGTGCTCAGACGTCTTGCGAACCTTCAAACCACGCCAGCTTCTCGCGCAACTGCACCACTTCCCCGACAATCACCAGGGTCGGCGCGTGCACTTCATGCCGGGCCACCAGTTCAGGCAAGTCGGCCAAGGTACCGGTGAACACCCGCTGGTTGCGTGTGGTCCCCTGCTGCACCAGCGCTGCCGGGGTACTGGCCGCACGGCCATGGCGAATCAACTCGGCACAGATGGTCGGCAGCCCCACCAGCCCCATGTAGAACACCAGGGTTTGCGCAGGCGCCACCAGATCGTGCCAGGGCAGGTTGCTGGTGCCATCCTTCAGGTGGCCGGTCACGAAGCGCACCGACTGGGCATAGTCGCGGTGGGTCAGCGGAATACCGCCGTAGGCGGAACAACCGCTGGCTGCGGTGATGCCAGGCACCACCTGGAACGGGATGCCCTGCTCGGCCAGTTCCTCGATCTCTTCGCCGCCCCGGCCGAAGATGAACGGATCACCACCCTTGAGCCGCAACACGCGCTTGCCCTGCCGGGCCAGGTCGACCAACAGGCGGTTGATCTGGTCCTGCGGCACACTGTGGTCGGCGCGGCGCTTGCCGACATAGATACGCTCGGCATCGCGCCGGCACATCTCGATGATGGCCGGAGCCACCAACCGGTCGTACAGCACCACGTCGGCCTGCTGCATCAGGCGCAAGGCACGGAAGGTCAGCAGGTCCGGGTCACCCGGGCCGGCACCGACCAGATACACCTCGCCACCCTGCTGCACAGGTGCGCCATCGACCATCGCCTGCAACAGGCGTTCGGCCTCGGCACCCTGCCCGGCCAGCTGGCGCTCGGCGATCGGCCCCTGGAACACGTTCTCCCAAAAGCCGCGGCGCTGGTTGACATCAGGGTACAAGGCCTTGACCTTGTGCCGGAAACGCGCGGCCAGGCCAGCCAGCTCGCCATAGGCGGACGGGATCCAGGCCTCGAGCTTGGCGCGAATCAACCGCGCCAGCACCGGAGCGTCACCACCGCTGGAGACCGCCACCACCAAGGGTGAGCGGTCGACGATGGCGGGGAAGATCACCGTGCACAAGGCCGGCGCGTCAACCACATTGACCGGCAGGCTGCGCGCCTGCGCATCCGCCGAGACCTGGGCATTGAGCCCGGGGTCATCGGTGGCCGCGATCACCAGGCGACAGCCGTCCAGATCCGATGGCTGATAGCCGCGCACCAGCACCTCGCCACCGCCCTCACGGGCCAGTGCGGCGAGCTGGCCGTCTACGTCCGGCGCCACCACCCGCAGCGCGGCGCCGGCATCGGCCAGCAGGCGCGCCTTGCGCAGGGCGATCTCGCCACCGCCGACGACCAGTACGTGGCCGCCCTGCAGCTTATGGAACAGCGGCAGGTAATCCATCTCAGCGAATGACCTCGACGCCACCCATGTACGGCTTGAGCACCTCCGGTACACGGATCGAGCCGTCGGCCTGCTGGTAGTTCTCCAGCACTGCCACCAGGGTACGGCCTACTGCCAGGCCGGAACCGTTGAGGGTGTGCACCAGCTCCGGCTTGCCGGTTTCCGGGTTGCGCCAGCGCGCCTGCATGCGGCGGGCCTGGAAGTCACCGCAGTTGGAGCAGGAGCTGATTTCACGGTACTTGTCCTGGCTCGGGACCCACACTTCCAGGTCGTAGGTTTTCACCGCGCCGAAGCCCATGTCGCCGGTGCACAGCGCCAGCACGCGATACGGCAGCTCCAGCAGCTGCAGCACGCGCTCGGCGTTGGCGGTCAGGCCTTCCAGGGCTTCCATGGATTTTGCAGGCTCCACCACCTGGACCATCTCGACCTTGTCGAACTGGTGCTGGCGGATCATGCCGCGGGTGTCACGGCCCGACGCGCCGGCCTCGCTGCGGAAGCATGGGGTGTGGGCAACCAGCTTGAGCGGCAGCTGCTTAGCGTCGAGGATCTGGTCGGCCACCAGGTTGGTCAGCGACACTTCGGCAGTCGGGATCAGGTAGAAATCGGCCTCGCCTTCGCGGCTGATCTTGAACAGGTCTTCCTCGAACTTCGGCAGCTGGCCGGTGCCCTGCAGGGCCGGGGCCTGGACCAGGTACGGGGTGTAGTGCTCTTCGTAGCCATGCTCGCCGGTGTGCAGGTTGATCATGAACTGCGCCAGGGCGCGGTGCAGGCGGGCGATCGGGCCACGCAGCACAGCGAAGCGGGCACCGGACAGCTTGGCCGCCGCCTCGAAGTCCAGGCCACCGCTGACTTCGCCCAGGGCCACATGGTCCTTGATCTCGAAGTCGAAGGCCTGCGGCGTGCCCCAGCGGCGCACTTCGACGTTGTCGTCTTCGCTGGCACCGACCGGTACGCTGGCGTCCGGCAGGTTGGGGATGGTCAGCAGGATGCCGTCGAGCTCCGCCTGGATGCCGTCCAGCTCGACCTTGCCGGCGGCCAGCTCGTTGGCCATGCGCTCGACGTCTGCCATCAACGGGGCGATGTCTTCACCCTTGGCCTTGGCCTGGCCGATGGACTTGGAGCGAGCGTTACGCTCGGCCTGCAGTTGCTCGGTACGGGTCTGCACCGCCTTGCGGCGCTCTTCCAGCGATTCGATGCGCGCGACATCCAGGCTGAAGCCACGGGAGGCCAGGCGGTCCGCCACTTCCTGAAGTTGGCCGCGTAACAGTTTGGAATCGAGCATATCGTTCTCTCGTTATAGGTAGGTGTTGGTTCAAAATCGGGTAAGGGTGAGGCCGGCCCAGGTCGCAAGCAGCCCGCCCACCACACTAATACCGGTATAGCCCAAGGCCAGTGGAACCTGCCCGCTTTCGAGCAGGCGCACGGTATCCAGGGAAAAGGAAGAAAAGGTAGTCAGGCCACCGAGAAAACCGACGATCAGCCCAGCGCGCAGCTCCACCGGCACCATGGGTTTGTGCAGGAACAGGCCGTACAACAGGCCGATCAGCAGGCAGCCCACCAGGTTGACAGCCAGCGTACCGAGATAGAAATGCTTCGGCCAGTTGGCAGCGACCCAGTTGGAGGTGGCAAAACGCAGCAGGGTGCCGGCGATGCCGCCGGCACTGACGGCGGCGATGAGTGCGATCACGGTTTTCTCCGTTGGCGGGGGCTGGTGCGGTCGAGCTCGGCCAGGTGACGCAGCTTTTCGCCGATCTTCAGCTCCAGCCCACGTGGCACCGGCTGGTAGTACTGGCGCGGTTCCAGTTGTTCGGGGAAATAGTCCTCACCGGCGGCATAGGCATCCGGCTCGTCGTGGGCGTAGCGGTATTCCTCGCCGTAGCCGAGCTGCTTCATCAGCTTGGTCGGGGCATTGCGCAGGTGCAGCGGCACTTCCAGCGAACCGTGCTCGGCCGCTTCGCGCATGGCCGCCTTGAAGCCCACGTACACCGCATTGCTTTTCGGTGCGCAGGCGATGTAGGTGATGGCCTGGGCCACCGCCAGCTCGCCTTCCGGGCTGCCCAGGCGTTCCTGCACGTCCCAGGCCGCCAGGCACAGGCTCAGGGCACGCGGGTCGGCGTTGCCGATGTCTTCACTGGCCATGCGCACCACGCGCCGGGCGATGTACAGCGGGTCGCAGCCGCCGTCGAGCATGCGCGCGTACCAGTACAGCGCGCCATCGGGGTTGGAGCCACGCACCGACTTGTGCAGCGCCGAGATCTGGTCGTAGAACGCCTCGCCGCCCTTGTCGAAACGTCGACGGCTGTCGCCGAGCAGGCTTTGCAGCAGCTCGACGCCAATTTCACCGCCATCGTCGGCCAGGTCCGAGGCGTTCTCGAGGAAGTTGAGCATGCGCCGGCCATCGCCATCGGCGGCGGCCATGAGCATCTTGAAGGCCTCGTCGCCAACCCGCAGGTTGCGCTTGCCCAGGCCGCGCTCCTCGCTCAGCGCACGGTCGACCAGTTTGCGCAGCGCCGCTTCGTCCAGGCTCTTGAGCACATACACCCGCGCCCGCGACAACAAAGCGTTGTTCAGTTCGAACGAGGGGTTCTCGGTAGTGGCACCGATGAAGATCAGCGTGCCGTCCTCCACATAGGGCAGGAAGGCGTCCTGTTGCGACTTGTTGAAGCGGTGCACCTCGTCGACGAACAGGATGGTGCGCCGGCCGTACTGGCCGGCCTGCTGCTTGGCCACCTCGACCGCCTGGCGAATCTCCTTCACCCCGGCCAGCACCGCCGAGACCGTTTCGAAGTGCGCATCGCAGAACTGCGCCAGCAGCCGCGCCAGGGTGGTCTTGCCCACCCCGGGTGGCCCCCAGAAGATCATCGAATGCAGCGCACCCTGCTCCAGCGCCTCGCGCAGCGGCTTGCCGCGCGCCAGCAGATGCTCCTGGCCAACGTACTCGTCCAGGTTGGACGGGCGCAGCCGGGCGGCCAGGGGCTGGGCGACGGGTTCGCTTCGAAACAGGTCCATCACGGGCTCCGCTTACTCCTTGATGACGTCCGCGCCTTTGGGGATGTCGAACTTGAAGGTGCTGTCCGGCACCGCCTGGTTGGCCTTGACGCCATTGAACAGGATATTGGTGCGCTGGCCGACACTGTCGATCAGTTGCATGTCATTGATCAGGCCCTTGCGGAACGACACGCGCAGCGAATCGAACAAGGTGTCCTTGGTCTTGGGCTTGAGGGTGAAGTCCATGACTTCGCCCTGCTCCTTGGAGGTGATGTCGAAGCTCTGGCTGATCTTCGACACGTCACCGGACAGCAGCAGCGCCGGGGTCTGGTTCAGACGCACGTCGAGCTTCTTGATGGTGGCCTGCTCCAGGTCCGGGTCCCACAGGGTGACGTTCTTGCCGTCGGACACCACCACCTGCTCCTGCGGTGCATTGGTGTGCCAGTAGAACAGGCCCGGGCGCTTGACGGTCATCTTGCCGGAGGTTTCCTGCAGGTTGGCACCATCGGCGGCAAGGGTCAGCTGGGAAAAGTTGGCTTCAATGGTCTGCGACTTCTCCAGCAACTGGGTCAGGCGCTGCACATCCTGCTCGCCGGCATGGGCCGACAGAGTGCCCGCAGCCAGGGCAGAAACCAACAGCATGCGAATCGCGCGCATGGAAATCCTCGTAGAACAGTGGGTGGGCCGGGCACTTCGTGTGCCCGGCAGGGTGATCTTCAATCGCGTGGGCCGCCCGGGGCAATCACTTCCCGCGAGCCGTTGCTGTTCATGGGGGTGACCACACCGGCCATCTCCATCGACTCGATCATTCGCGCGGCGCGGTTGTAACCGATCTTCAGCTTGCGCTGAACCGCGGAAATCGATGCCCGGCGGCTTTCCAGCACGAACTGTACGGCTTCGTCGTAGAGGGCGTCGGCTTCCGGGTCGTCACCGTCGCCACCGCCGCCGCCACCGCCGTCGAAGCCGCTGCCGGCCTCCTCGACGCCATTGAGGATGTCGTCGTTGTAGTCCGGCGCACCGCGCAGTTTCCACGCCTCGACCGTGCGATGCACCTCGTCGTCGGAAACGAACGCGCCATGCACACGGATCGGCAGGCTGGTGCCCGGCGGCATGTACAGCATGTCACCGTGGCCCAGCAGCTGCTCGGCGCCACCCTGGTCGATGATGGTCCGCGAGTCGATCTTGCTCGACACCTGGAACGCCATGCGGGTCGGGATGTTGGCCTTGATCAGGCCGGTGATCACGTCCACCGAGGGGCGCTGGGTGGCCAGGATCAGGTGGATACCGGCGGCACGGGCCTTCTGGGCGATACGGGCGATCAGTTCTTCAACCTTCTTGCCGACGATCATCATCATGTCGGCGAATTCGTCGACCACCACCACGATGGTCGGCAGGGTCTTCAGCGTCGGCGGTTCGTCATCCATGCTCTCGCGACGGTACAGCGGGTCGTGGATGACCTCGCCGGCCTCTTGCGCGTCCTTGATCTTGCGGTTGAAGCCGGCCAGGTTACGCACACCCATGGCCGCCATCAGCTTGTAGCGCCGCTCCATCTCGGCAACGCTCCAGCGCAGGGCGTTGGCGGCGTCCTTCATGTCGGTGACCACCGGGCACAGCAGATGCGGGATGCCTTCGTAGATCGACAGTTCGAGCATTTTCGGGTCGATCATGATCAAGCGCGCGTCTTCCGGGCCCGACTTGAACAGGATCGACAGGATCATGGCGTTCACACCCACCGACTTACCGGAGCCGGTGGTACCGGCCACCAGCAGGTGGGGCATCTTCGCCAGGTCGGTGATCACCGGCTTGCCGCCAATATCGTGGCCCAGGGCCAGGGTGACCGGCGACTTGTTCTCGTCGAACTGCGGCGACGACAGCACTTCGGAGAAACGCACCATCTGGCGGTTCTCGTTGGGGATCTCGATACCCACGGTGGTCTTGCCGGGGATCACTTCGACCACCCGCACGCTGGTCACGGCCAGCGAACGCGCCAGGTCCTTGGCCAGGTTGGCGATGCGGCTGACTTTCACGCCCGCGGCGGGCTGGATTTCGTAACGGGTAATCACCGGGCCCGGGTGGATCGAATCGACAGAGACTTCGACGCCGAACTCTTTCAGTTTGATTTCCAGCAAGTGGCCGACACCAGCCAGGGACTCCGGCGAGTACTCGATCTTCTTCTGCTCGGCCGGGTCGAGGATGGAAATCGAAGGCAGCGTGCCTTCCACGGCGCTGTCGACGAACAGCGGCGCCTGCTTCTCCTTCATCACCCGCTTGCTCGGCTCGGGCGCTTTGACCTGTGGTGGCGGCATGTTGATCACCGGGGCCGGCTGCTGTTCGCGCTGGGCCACATGCTTGGTCAGGGCGTCGTCGCGCTCGATGATGCGCTCACGGGCCTTGATCTGCTCGCGCTTGTCCGGCACCACCGGGGCAACCACTTCATCGACCTGCTCGTCCACTTCACGCAACTGCGCCACCAGGCGCTTGCGCTCGTTGCGCGCCTCCCACCAGCGGTTGGCGGCACCTTGCACCAGCTCGAACAGGTCGAGGGTGATCTTGCCGGTGACGTCCATCACCTTGAACCACGACAGGTCGGTGAACACGGTCAGGCCGAACAGGAACAGTGCGATGAACATCAGCGTGCTGCCCTGCACGTTGAGCAGGTTGCGCGCCAGATCCCCAAGGCTTTCGCCCAAGGCTCCGCCGGCGGAGAACGGCAGGCTCTCCGAAGGGTGGAAGTGGATATGCGCCAGCGCCGCGCCCGACAGCACCAGGAACACCAGGCCGATCAACCGCCAGGAAAACAGCCAGCCACTCCACTGCCAGGGCTGGTGACGCTCGCGGAAGATCTGCCAGGTTTTGATCGCCAGCAGCAGCGGGAAAATGTAGGCGAAGTAGCCGAGCACCATGAACAGGATGTCGGCGAAGTAGGCACCGGCACGGCCAGCGGCGTTCACCACCTGGTCGGCGTTGCTGGTGTGGCTGAAGCCAGGGTCGGAGGTGTCGTAGGTGAGCAGCGCCATCCACAGGTACAGGCACAGGGCACCGACGGCGATCAACGCACCTTCCTTGAGGCGGTAATGCAGCTGTTGCCGCCACAGGGGCACAGGCAAGGGGGCTGGAGTTGCGGTGGATTTCTTCAAAACGCGTCTATTCCTGCGCGAATAGTGATTGGCCGGTGACTGGCCAACAAATCACTACTTTTAACATTACTGCCCGCCAGCCGCCATGGCGGCACGCCGTTTCGGGCGTGAACGGGGGCTACTTTCATTTGCTTGCAATTTGAGCATGCATTTTCTTTTGTGACAAAGGCTTATGCTGTGTTTTTGCACAGGTGTGACAACAAAGACGCCGGATGGTGCCAAGCAACCGAAATATAGGCCATCTGACCAGACGCATTCGCGGGTGAACCCGCTCCCACATGTATTGCGCTCCTGCAAGAAGACAGTTGCCCCCACAGACGACTCATAGCCTGTGGGAGCGGGTTTACCCGCGAAGCAGCCCCCGCCAATTGACCCTGCCAAGCTCACACGCCATGCTTGTCACCCTCCCCTCTCCCGCCGTTCAGGACGACGATGCTCACCTGGCTGACCCGCGACTCGCTGACCTTCCCGCCCCTGGAAAAAGCCTTGCACGACCCCAACGGCCTGCTGGCCGCTGGCGGCGACCTCACCCCAGAGCGTTTGGTCGCAGCCTATCGCCACGGCTGCTTCCCCTGGTACCAGGATGGCCAGCCAATCCTCTGGTGGGCGCCCGATCCACGCACCGTGCTGTTCCCTGACGAACTGCACGTTTCGCGCTCGCTGGCCAAGCTGATCCGCCAAGGCCGCTACCAGGTCAGCTTTGACACCGACTTTGCTGCCGTAATTGCCGCCTGCGCCGCGCCACGCGATTACGCAGACGGCACCTGGATCACCGACAACATGCGAGCCGCCTACTGCGAACTGCACCGACGCGGCATCGCCCACTCGGTGGAGGTACGCCAGGACGGCGAGCTGGTGGGCGGCCTCTACGGGCTGGCCATGGGCCGGCTGTTCTTTGGTGAATCGATGTTCAGCCGTGCCGACAACGCGTCGAAAGTGGGCTTTGTGGCCCTGGTCGAGCACTTGCGCGAGGCCGGTTTCGTCCTGATCGACTGCCAGATGCCGACCAACCACCTGCATAGCCTGGGCGCCCGCGCCATCAGCCGGGCGAACTTCGCCGAACATCTGGCCAGGCACCTCGATGCCCCCAATCATGCCACCTGGGTTCGCTAGGCGAGTTCCCGGAGCTGGCTTACACTTAGAAACAACGTCTCACCGAAGGGGTTGATCATGACAGAGCTGGCGCGGTTGAAGTTCTATGCCACTCAACCCCACTCCTGCAGCTACCTGCCGGACGAACAGGCCACCACGCTGTTTCTCGACCCGAGCCAGCCGATGGACGTGCACGTGTACGCCGACTTGTCGGAAATGGGCTTTCGGCGCAGCGGCGACCATCTCTATCGCCCGCATTGCCAACACTGCAATGCCTGCGTACCGGCGCGCATTCCCGCTGCGCGCTTCATCCCCAATCGCCAGCAACGGCGCATCCTCAAACGCAACGCCGACCTGACCGTCACGGCCGCACGCCCGGCGTTCAAGGAAGAGTATTTCGACCTCTACCGGCGCTACATCGAGCAGCGCCACGCCGATGGCGACATGTACCCGCCAAGCCGCGACCAGTTCGCCACCTTCCTGGTGCGCGACCTGCCGTTCTGCTGGTTTTACGAGTTCCGCCTCGATGGCCGCCTGCTGGCCATCGCGGTCTGCGACCTGCTGCCCAACGGCCTGTCGGCGGTGTACACCTTCTACGAGCCCGAGGAAGAACGTCGCAGCCTAGGCCGCTATGCCATTCTCTGGCAGATCGGCGAAGCCCTGCGGCAAAACCTCGATGCCGTCTACCTTGGCTACTGGATCAAGAACTGCAAGAAAATGAACTACAAGACCCAGTACCGCCCCATCGAACTGCTGATCAACCAGCGCTGGGTCAGCCTCAACTGAAAGCATTGGCTTGAAACACAATTTTCGGGCATAATCCACGCCACTTTTTTTGCCCGGTGCAGTTACGCGTCGGGCCAACTCTGGACACCGAGGGCTTTACTGCATGTCGAAAGAAGACAGCTTCGAAATGGAAGGCACTGTCGTCGACACCCTGCCCAACACCATGTTCCGCGTGGAGTTGGAAAACGGGCACGTCGTTACCGCGCATATCTCTGGCAAGATGCGCAAGAACTACATCCGTATTCTCACTGGCGACAAGGTCCGCGTCGAACTGACGCCGTACGACCTGAGCAAGGGCCGCATCACCTACCGTGCGCGCTAAGCTCCAGCCATAAAAAAGCCCGGCCATGTGCCGGGCTTTTTTATGGGCCGTGAAAAGCATCGCGGGGCAAGCCCACTCCCACGCTCGGTATTGAACCAAGTGTGGGAGCGGGCTTGCCCCGCGATGACGTTTACGCCACCTCTGCCGTGGTCTCGTAATCGAACACCAACTCACCGTCGCGCAGATCGATGTGCACCACACCGCCATGCTCGGCCAGCTCGCCAAACAGGATCTCTTCGGCCAGCGGCCGCTTGATCTTGTCCTGGATCAGCCGCGCCATAGGCCGTGCACCCATCTGCACGTCGTAGCCCGAGGCCGCCAGCCAACCGCGCGCGGCATCGGTGACTTCCAGCAGCACGCGCTTGTCCTCGAGCTGCGCCTGCAACTCGATGAGGAACTTGTCGACGATGCTCTTGATGGTCTCGTGGGAGAGACGACCAAACTGGATGATGGTGTCCAGGCGGTTGCGGAACTCCGGCGTGAAGCTCTTGCGGATGACCTCCATCGCGTCGGACGAGTGATCCTGGTGGGTGAAGCCGATCGAGGCCCGCGCGGCGGTTTCGGCGCCAGCGTTGGTGGTCATGATCAGGATCACGTTGCGGAAGTCGGCCTTGCGCCCGTTGTTGTCGGTCAGGGTGCCGTGGTCCATCACCTGCAGTAGCAGGTTGAAGACTTCCGGGTGAGCCTTCTCGATTTCGTCGAGCAGCAGCACACAGTGCGGTTGCTTGGTGATCGCCTCGGTCAGCAGGCCACCCTGGTCGAAACCGACGTAGCCGGGCGGCGCACCGATCAGGCGCGACACGGTATGCCGCTCCATATACTCGGACATGTCGAAGCGCACCAGCTCTACACCCAGCGCCTTGGCCAGCTGGCGGGCGGCTTCGGTCTTGCCCACGCCAGTGGGGCCGGCAAACAGGAACGAGCCGACTGGCTTGTCCGGTGCTTTCAGGCCCGCTCGCGACAGCTTGATCGCGGTGGCCAGCGAATCAATGGCCGGATCCTGACCAAATACGGTCAGCTTCAGGTCGCGCTCCAGATTGCGCAGCAGCTCTTTGTCGGAACTGGTGACGTGCTTCGGCGGAATCCGCGCGATCTTGGCAACGATGTCCTCGACCTGCGGCACCTCGATACGCTTGACCCGGCTGGCTTCCGGCTGCAGGCGCTGGTAGGCACCCGCCTCGTCGATCACGTCGATGGCCTTGTCCGGCATGTGCCGGTCATTGATGTAGCGCGAAGCCAGCTCTGCAGCTGCACGCAGTGCCTCATCACTGTACTCGATGTTGTGATGGCTCTCGAAACGCCCCTTCAAGCCGCGCAGGATGCCAACCGTGTCTTCCACCGAAGGCTCGGTGACATCGACCTTCTGGAAACGCCGCGCCAGGGCGCGGTCCTTCTCGAAGATGCCACGAAACTCCTGGAAGGTGGTCGAGCCGATGCAGCGGATATCTCCCGACGACAGCAATGGCTTGAGCAGGTTGGAGGCATCCATCACCCCGCCGGAAGCTGCACCGGCACCGATGATGGTGTGGATCTCGTCAATGAACAGAATGGCCTGCGGACGTTTTTTCAGCTCGCCGAGCAGCGCCTTGAAGCGCTTTTCGAAGTCGCCGCGGTACTTGGTACCGGCCAGCAGCGCACCCAGGTCGAGCGAATAGACCACGCTCTGGGCCAGCAGGTCGGGCACCTGGCCATCGACGATGCGCTTGGCCAGGCCTTCGGCGATGGCGGTCTTGCCCACCCCGGCCTCGCCGACCAGCAGCGGGTTGTTCTTGCGCCGACGGGCGAGGATCTGCGCAACGCGCTCGACCTCCTGCTCGCGCCCCACCAGCGGATCGATACGCCCGGCACGGGCCAGTTCGTTCAGGTTGCTGGCATAGGCGTCCAGCGGATTACTGGACGACGAGGTTTCGCCACCCTCCTCGTCCTGCATGTCCTGGTCGTTGTCGTTGTGCGAGCCATGGCCCGGCACCTTGCTGATGCCATGGGCGATGTAGTTGACCACATCGATGCGCGCCACGCTCTGTTGCTTGAGCAGGAACACCGCCTGGCTTTCCTGTTCGCTGAAGATCGCCACCAGCACGTTGGCGCCGGTCACTTCGCGTTTACCGGAACTTTGCACATGGAACACGGCGCGCTGCAGCACCCGCTGGAAGCCCAGCGTCGGTTGCGTTTCACGGTCCTCGTCATGCACGGGGATCAGCGGCGTGGTCGAATCGATGAACTCCTGCAGGTCATGCTTGAGCTTGTCGAGATTGGCGCCACAGGCGCGCAGAACGGTCGCGGCAGCCTCATTGTCAAGGAGTGCCAGCAGCAGATGTTCGACGGTCATGAACTCATGACGCTTCGAACGAGCCTCCTTGAAGGCCAGATTGAGGGTGACTTCGAGCTCGCGGTTTAACATAGCTTCACCTCATACCCAAGTGGTCGGCGATTAACCGTCCTTCTCGATTTCACAGAGTAGCGGATGCTGGCTTTCCCTGGCGTATTGGTTGACCTGCATGGCCTTTGTTTCGGCGATGTCCCGGGTAAACAATCCGCACACTGCCCGCCCTTCGGTATGGACGGTCAGCATGATCTTGGTCGCCAGCTCGCGGTTCAGATTGAAGAACGTCTCGAGCACTTCGACGACGAAATCCATCGGTGTGTAGTCATCATTGAACAAAACCACCTTGTACATCGGTGGCGCCTGCAGGATAGGTTTGGCCTCCTGCACCGCAAGGCCGGCACCGTCATCCTCATGCCCGTCCTCATGGGACTGCGGGCGGTCCTGATTGAATGTTAGTCGAATCTCACTGGGTACATGCATGGAAAGAATTTCATCATGATCGACAGGTTAAGGTTGTGAGTTGACCGCACAGGCCCCTGTCGGCGCGGGCGCCGGCTGACCTTGACTATCGGCAAAACGGTGTTACAACCAATAAGAACCCACCGTGATCGATAAAGATCCGCGCAGTCAACCAGATTTTTCGCAAGGTTCGTATGCGGATGACGTGGATGATACTCCAGTGATGGAGTCCTTTGCAGAGGGACATAGGGATGGCAAGCGGTAAAGTCAAGTGGTTCAACAATGCCAAGGGCTACGGATTCATCAATGAGGACGGCAAGGCCGATGATCTGTTCGCCCATTACTCCGCCATTCAGATGGATGGGTACAAGACACTCAAGGCCGGGCAAACCGTATCCTTCGACATCATCCAGGGCCCCAAGGGCCTGCATGCGGTGAACATAGCCAACGCCACCGCCAGCAGTGCAGGCACCAGCACAGGCAATGCTGCCCCGGCCGTCCCGCTCCAAGCCTGACCCCTGCTTACTGCCGGTATACGAAAAAACCGGCCGCTTCTTTATAACGAGGCGGCCGATTTTTTTGCCCGCCTTACATGTGCTTGATCATTGCCTCGCCAAAACCGGAGCTGCCGACCAGCGTCGCACCGTCCATCAGGCGCTCGAAGTCATAGGTCACCGTCTTAGCCGCAATCGCCCCGTTAGTGCCCTTGATGATCAGGTCGGCGGCCTCGGTCCAGCCCATGTGCCGCAGCATCATTTCGGCAGACAGGATCACCGATCCCGGATTGACCTGGTCCTTGCCTGCGTACTTGGGCGCGGTGCCATGGGTAGCCTCGAACATGGCCACGGTATCCGACAGGTTGGCCCCCGGCGCAATGCCGATGCCGCCCACCTCCGCCGCCAGCGCGTCAGACAGGTAGTCACCATTGAGGTTGAGCGTGGCGATCACGTCGTATTCGGCCGGGCGCAGCAGGATCTGCTGGAGCATGGCATCGGCGATGGCGTCCTTGACGATCACTTCACGACCGGTCTTGGGGTTCTTGAACTTCATCCACGGGCCGCCGTCCAGCAGTTCGGCGCCGAACTCGTCACGGGCCACTTCATAACCCCAATCCTTGAACGCACCTTCGGTGAACTTCATGATGTTGCCCTTGTGCACCAGGGTCAGCGACTTGCGATCGTTGTCCACCACATACTGCAGGGCCTTGCGCACCAGGCGCTTGGTGCCCTCCCTGGAAACCGGCTTGACGCCGATACCGCAGTCCTGGTCGAAACGAATCTTGGTAACGCCCATTTCCTCCTTGAGGAACTTGATCACCTTGTTCGCCTCGGGCGAGCCGGCCTTCCACTCGATGCCGGCGTAGATGTCCTCGGAGTTCTCGCGGAAGATCACCATGTCGACATCACCCGGCTTCTTCACAGGGCTGGGCACACCCTGGAACCACACGACAGGCCGCAGGCACACGTAAAGGTCGAGCTGCTGACGCAACGCCACGTTGAGCGAGCGAATACCACCACCGACCGGCGTGGTCAGCGGCCCCTTGATCGACACTACATAGTCTTTCACGGCATCCAGGGTTTCCTGGGGCAGCCAGGTGTCCTGGTCATACACTTGCGTGGCCTTCTCGCCGGCATACACCTCCATCCAGGCGATCTTGCGCTTGCCGCCGTAGGCCTTGTGCACGGCTGCGTCCACCACCTTGATCATCACCGGCGAAACGTCCACGCCGATACCGTCGCCTTCGATGTAGGGGATGATGGGGTTGTCGGGAACATTGAGCGAATGGTCTGCATTGACGGTGATCTTGCTGCCGTCAGTCGGAACCTTGATTTTCTGGTATCCCATGCTGCACTACTCCGCTTTTCGCTGGTGTGATTGAAAAACGCGCGATGCACTGAGCCTAAACCAGGATTGCCGAGCTGCAAGCTGCAAGTTTCAAGCGGCAAGAGACGAGCTGTTCTTGCAGCTTGCAGCTGACAGCTCGAAGCTGCCGCCCTGCGGCATTGCGCCACATTGCCCCTACGTCTTTGGTCTTATAAATGGCGCGATCGCACTTGACCTTGCTGAATCGACCAAAGGGTTTGATATACTGCGCCGCGACCGCAGGGTCATCGGGGCGAATCCCAGGAAAATGCGGACCGCCCTTGGCCATGAATGGCCACGAAGCCTGGGCTGTTACCGCACCCCAGCACTTGACGCTCGACTGATGCATCCACCATCACCGCTCGCAGCCTCTCGACTTTCCGCTCATGGCGATGCCAGGGCGAAGCGCCTACCCTGCGCACCTCGAGACTCGAGTACGCTCAGCACATAGAGAGTTAACCCGCATGCCCACCCGTTCCAAGATCATCTACACCTTCACCGACGAAGCCCCCGCCCTCGCCACCTATTCGCTGCTGCCGATCGTCGAAGCGTTCACCGCTTGCGCCGACATCGCCGTCGAAACCCGCGACATCTCCCTGGCCGGCCGCATCCTCGCGGCATTCCCGGAGCAACTGGGCGCCCAGAAGCAGGTAGCCGATCACCTGGCGGAACTGGGCCAGCTGGCCACCACCCCTGAAGCCAACATCATCAAGCTGCCGAACATCTCCGCTTCGGTTCCGCAGCTCAAGGCCGCCATCAAGGAACTGCAAGCCAAGGGCTTCAACATTCCTGACTACGCCGACGAACCGGCCAGCGCCGAAGAGAAAGAATCCCGCGCCCGCTACGACCGCATCAAAGGTTCGGCTGTGAACCCGGTACTGCGCGAAGGCAACTCCGACCGCCGCGCGCCGCTGTCGGTCAAGAACTACGCCCGCAAGCACCCACACAAGATGGGCGCCTGGGCCGCCGACTCCAAGTCGCACGTTGCCCACATGACCCAGGGCGACTTCTACGGCAGCGAGAAAGCCGCACTGATCGAAGCTGACGACAGCCTGCGCATCGAGCTGGTCGGCAAAGACGGCAGCACCACCGTCCTGAAAGAAAAGACCGCGGTCAAGGCCGCCGAAGTCATCGACTGCGCCACCATGAGCCGCAAAGCGCTCAAGGCCTTCATCGCCGAGCAGATCGCCGATGCCAAAGCCTCCGGCGTGCTGCTGTCGGTGCACCTGAAAGCCACCATGATGAAGGTCTCCGACCCGATCATGTTCGGCGTGATCGTCGAAGAGTTCTACGGCGACGTGCTCAACAAGCACGCCGCAGCCCTGGCCGAAGTGGGCTTCAACGCCAACAACGGTATCGGCGACCTGTACGCCCGCATCAAGGACCTGCCAGCTGACAAGCAGGCCGAGATCGAAGCCGACATCCAGGCCCTGTACGCCGTTCGCCCGGCCCTGGCCATGGTCAACTCGGACAAAGGCATCACCAACCTGCACGTACCAAGCGACGTCATCGTCGACGCCTCGATGCCAGCAATGATCCGCGACTCGGGCAAGATGTGGAACACCGCCGGCGAGCTGCAAGACGCCAAGGCCGTGATCCCGGACCGCTGCTACGCCGGCATCTACCAGGCCACCATTGAAGACTGCAAGGTCAACGGCGCCTTCGATCCGACCACCATGGGCAGCGTACCGAACGTTGGCCTGATGGCGCAGAAAGCCGAAGAATACGGCTCCCACGACAAGACCTTCCAGATCAAGGCCGACGGCGTCGTGCGCGTGGTCGATGGCAAGGGCCAGGTCGTTCTGCAGCAGGACGTCGAAGCCGGTGACATCTTCCGCATGTGCCAGACCAAAGACGCGCCGATCCAGGACTGGGTCAAGCTGGCCGTCAACCGCGCCCGCCTGAGCAACACCCCGGCAGTGTTCTGGCTGGACCCGGCCCGTGCCCACGACGGCGTGATGATCGAGAAGGTGCAGAAGTACCTGAAGGATCACGACACCACTGGCCTGGACATCCGCGTCCTGGCCCCGGTCGACGCCATCAAGTTCTCCCTGGCCCGCATCCGCGAAGGCAAGGACACCATCTCGGTGACCGGCAACGTGCTGCGCGACTACCTGACCGACCTGTTCCCGATCATGGAGCTGGGCACCAGCGCCAAGATGCTGTCGATCGTCCCGCTGATGAACGGCGGTGGCCTGTTCGAAACCGGCGCCGGCGGTTCGGCACCGAAGCACGTGCAGCAGCTGGTCGAAGAGAACTTCCTGCGTTGGGACTCGCTGGGTGAATTCCTGGCCCTGGCCGCCTCGCTCGAGCACCTGGGCGACACCTACGCCAACCCGCGCGCCAAGGTCCTGGCCAACACCCTGGACCAGGCCACCGGCAAGTTCCTCGACACCAACAAGTCGCCTTCGCGCAAGGTCGGCGGTATCGACAACCGTGGCAGCCACTTCTACCTGACCCTGTACTGGGCGCAAGCCCTGGCCGCCCAGAGCGACGACGCTGCCCTGCAGGCGCGCTTCGCCCCGCTGGCAAAAACCCTGGCCGAGAACGAAGCGACCATCGTCGCCGAGCTCAACGCCGTTCAGGGCAAGCCGGCCGACATCGGTGGCTACTACGCCCCGGATGCCGAGCTGACCGCCAAGGTGATGCGCCCAAGCCAGACCCTGAACAGCGCCATTGCCGCCCTGTAAGGTTCGCTTGACGTAACAGCACAAACCCCGGCCACGCACCGGGGTTTGTGCTTTTTCAGCCACAAGTTTCAAGCTGCAAGCCACCAGTCAAAGCAGTCCGCGTACCGCTTCGACTGGTGGCTTGCAGCTTGAAACTTGTCACTTAGGGAGAGAATCGACCGTGTCCTGGCAACCCCACATCACCGTCGCCACCATCGTCGAGCACGACGGCAAGTTCCTCTTCGTCGAGGAGTTCAAGGCCGGCCAGCACGTCTTCAACCAACCCGCCGGCCATCTCGAAGCCAACGAGACCCTGCCCCAGGCTGCCCTGCGCGAAACCCTGGAAGAAACCGCCTGGGAAGTCGAGCTCACCGGCGTGGTCGGCATCTACCTCTATACCGCACCGAGCAATGGCGTCACCTACCAGCGCATCTGCTTCGCCGCCCGGCCTGTGCGCCACCACGAAGACCTCGCCCTGGACACTGACATCGTCCGCGCCGTGTGGCTGACCCGCGACGAGTTGCTGGCCGACCCCGCCCGCTGGCGCAGCGAGCTGGTGCCGCGCTGCCTCGACGACTACCTCGCAGGCCCGCTGCACAGTCTCGAACTGCTCCGCGACTGACGCCACGCCGCGGGTTTGATAGAATCCGCGCTTTTCCCCCTGATACACACCGGTAGCCATGACCAGCCCAGCACTCAAAGACCCCGCCAAGACCCGCGTCATCGTCGGCATGTCCGGCGGCGTGGACTCTTCCGTTTCCGCCCTCCTGCTCATCGAGCAGGGCTACCAGGTGGAAGGTCTGTTCATGAAGAACTGGGAAGAGGACGACGGCACCGAATACTGCACCGCCCGCGAAGACCTGGCCGACGCCCAGGCCGTGTGCGACCGCATCGGCATCAAGCTGCACACCGCCAACTTCGCCGCCGAGTACTGGGACCACGTGTTCGAGCACTTCCTCGAAGAATACAAGGCCGGCCGCACGCCCAACCCGGACATCCTCTGCAACCGCGAAATCAAGTTCAAGGCGTTCCTCGACTACGCCCTGTCGCTGGGCGCCGACCTGATCGCCACCGGCCACTACGTGCGCCGCCGCGACACCGGCACGATCACCGAACTGCTCAAGGGCCTGGACCCGAACAAGGACCAGAGCTACTTCCTGCACGCCGTCGGCGGCAAGGAAATCGCCCGCACGCTGTTCCCGGTCGGCGAACTGGAAAAACCCGAAGTGCGCGCCATTGCCGAGAAACACGGCCTGGCCACGGCCAAGAAGAAGGACTCCACCGGCATCTGCTTTATCGGCGAGCGCCGCTTCAGCGACTTCCTCAAGCAGTACCTGCCGGCCCAGCCCGGCGAAATCCAGACCACCGACGGTGAAGTGATCGGCCGCCATCACGGCCTGATGTACCACACCATCGGCCAGCGCCAGGGCCTGGGCATCGGCGGCCTCAAGGATGCCGGCGACGAGCCATGGTACGTGCTGCACAAGGACCTGACCCGCAACGTACTGGTGGTCGGCCAGGGTAACGAGCACCCGTGGCTGTTCTCCCGTGCCCTGCTGGCCTCGGAAATCTTCTGGGTCAACCCCATCGACCTGAGCAGCCCGCGCCGCCTCACCGCCAAGGTGCGCTACCGCCAGGGTGACCAGCACTGCACCCTCGAGCAGAGCGAAAACGGCTACCGCGCCGTGTTCGACGAGCCGCAACGCGCCGTCACCCCCGGCCAGTCGGTGGTGTTCTACGACGGTGAAGTGTGCCTGGGCGGCGGCGTGATCGAAATCGCCGAGCCGTGGAGCCCGCGCGCATGAGCAACCTGCAGGAGCAATTGATCGCCCTGGGCGGCGTGTTCCAGGCCGCCGTGCTGGTGGACCGCATCGCCCGCACCGGCCAGGCCAGCGAAGCCACGCTGGGCTGCATGCTCGGCAGCCTGCTGGTGCGCGACCCCAAGGACACCCTGGAAGTGTTCGGCGGCGACGACCTCAACCTGCGCGACGGCTACCGCGCGCTGGTCGGCGCCCTGGAGCGCGACCCCAGCAGCCTGCAGCGCGAACCGCTGCGCTATGCGCTGTCGATGCTCGGCCTGGAACGCCAACTGGCCAAGCGTGGCGACCTGCTCGACACCATCGGCAACCGCCTGCCGCAGATCCAGTCCCAGGCCGAGCATTTCGGCCTGGTTCACGATAACGTCATCGCTTCCAGCGGCGCCTTGTACCAGGACACCCTGAGCACCCTGCGCCAGCGCATCCAGGTGCACGGCGACATGCGCTTCCTGCAGCAAGCCAACAACGCCTCGAAGATTCGCGCCCTGCTGCTGGCCGGCATCCGCGCCGCGCGCCTGTGGCGCCAGCTGGGCGGGCACCGCTGGCAGTTGGTGTTCAGCCGACGCAAATTGCTCAACGAGCTGTACGGCATGATGCAGGGATAAGCTGCAAGCTCTAAGCTTCAAGCGGCAAGTAAAGGCGATACAGCGTACTGCTTCTACTTGCCGCTTGTAGCTTGCAACTCGCCACTGCTTTTTTCATGTATGATATGCGCCCCCCAAAAGCCTGACTGTCCGAGAACACCCCATGCAGCTCTCTTCGCTCACTGCGGTTTCCCCTGTAGACGGCCGTTACGCCGGCAAAACCCAGGCCTTGCGCCCCATCTTCAGCGAATTCGGCCTGATCCGTTTCCGCGCCCTGGTCGAAGTGCGCTGGCTCCAGCGCCTGGCCGCCCATCCGCAAATCGGCGAAGTGCCGGCGTTCTCCGCCGAAGCCAACGCCGTGCTGGACAGCCTGGCCACTGATTTCAAACTCGAGCACGCCGAACGCGTCAAGGAAATCGAGCGCACCACCAACCACGACGTCAAGGCCATCGAGTACCTGCTCAAGGAGCAGGCCGCTCAACTGCCTGAGCTGGCCAAGGTCAGCGAGTTCATCCACTTCGCCTGCACCAGCGAGGACATCAACAACCTGTCCCACGCCCTGATGCTGCGCGCTGGCCGTGATGAAGTGCTGCTGCCACTGATGCGTCAGATCGCCGAAGCGATCCGCACCCTGGCCCACACCCACGCTGCCGTGCCGATGCTGTCGCGCACCCACGGCCAGCCGGCTTCGCCGACCACCCTGGGCAAAGAGCTGGCCAACGTCGTCTACCGCCTGGAGCGCCAGATCGCCCAGGTAGCCGCCGTGCCGCTGCTGGGCAAGATCAACGGCGCCGTGGGCAACTACAACGCCCACCTGTCGGCCTACTCGCAGATCGACTGGGAGCAGAACGCCCGCGCCTTCATCGAAGACGAGCTGGGCCTGGTGTTCAACCCCTACACCACCCAGATCGAACCGCACGACTACATCGCCGAGCTGTTCGACGCCATCGCCCGCTTCAACACCATCCTCATCGACTTCGACCGCGACGTCTGGGGCTACATCTCGCTGGGCTACTTCAAGCAGAAGACCGTCGCCGGCGAAATCGGCTCCTCGACCATGCCGCACAAGGTCAACCCGATCGACTTCGAAAACTCCGAAGGCAACCTGGGTATCGCCAACGCACTGTTCCAGCACCTGGCCAGCAAGCTGCCGATCTCGCGCTGGCAGCGTGACCTGACCGACTCCACCGTGCTGCGCAACCTGGGCGTGGGCTTCGCCCACAGCGTCATCGCCTACGAAGCCAGCCTCAAGGGCATCGGCAAGCTGGAAGTCAACGAAGCCCGCATCGCCGCCGACCTGGACGCCTGCTGGGAAGTCCTCGCCGAGCCGATCCAGACCGTGATGCGCCGCTTCAACATCGAGAACCCCTACGAGAAGCTCAAAGAGCTGACCCGTGGCAAGGGCATCACTCCTGAAGCGCTGCTGACCTTCATCGACGGCCTGGACATGCCGGCCGACGCCAAGGCCGAGCTCAAGCTGCTCACGCCTGCGACCTACATCGGTAACGCCGTGGCCCAGGCCAAACGCGTCTAAGCTGACCGTCGCGTTCAACGCCCGGCCTGGCCGGGCGTTTTTATTCCCGTACAAAAATTACGTTTTATCAATAGGTTGAACATGAATTCTGATACTCCACTGCAACTGCTGGGCGGCCTTACGGCCCGTGAATTCCTGCGCGACTACTGGCAGAAGAAGCCCCTGCTGGTGCGTCAGGCCTTCCCAGACTTCATCAGCCCGATCGACGCCGACGAACTGGCCGGCCTGGCCCTGGAAGAAGAAGTCGAGTCGCGCCTGGTGCTCGAGCACGGCGAGCGCCCGTGGGAGCTGCGCCGCGGCCCGTTCGCCGAAGACGCCTTCAGCGACCTGCCCGAGCGCGACTGGACCCTGCTGGTCCAGGCCGTGGACCAGTTCGTGCCGGAAGTGGCCGAGCTGCTGGAAAACTTCCGCTTCCTGCCCAGCTGGCGTATCGATGACGTGATGATCAGCTACGCCGCCCCCGGTGGCAGCGTCGGCCCGCACTTCGACAACTACGACGTGTTCCTGCTGCAAGGCGACGGCAAGCGCAACTGGAAAGTCGGCCAGATGTGCAACAGCGACAGCCCGCTGATCGACCACGCCGACCTGCGCATCCTCGCTGACTTCGAACAGAGCGACGAGTGGACCCTGGAGCCAGGCGACATGCTCTACCTGCCACCGCGCCTGGCCCACTACGGCGTAGCCGAAGACGAATGCCTGACCTACTCGGTAGGCTTCCGCGCGCCGAGCGCCGCCGAAGTGCTGACCCACTTCACCGACTTCCTCGGCCAGTTCCTGCCCGAAGAAGAGCGCTACAGCGACGCCGACGCCCAACCGGTCAGCGACCCGCACGAGATCCAGCACGACGCCCTCGACCGCCTCAAGGCCCTGATCGACAAGCACATGTCCGACAAGGACCTGCTGCTGACCTGGTTCGGCCAGTTCATGACCGAGCCGCGCTACCCTGAGCAGGTTGCCGGTGAAGAACTGAGCGAGCAGGACCTGGTCAACTACCTCGAACAGGGCGCCGTGCTGATCCGCAACCCAAGCGCACGCATGGCCTGGTCCGAGCTCAACGACGACCTGATGCTGTTCGCCAGCGGCCGTAGTTGCCCACTGCCGGCCAAACTGCGCGAACTGCTCAAGCTGGTGTGCGCCGCCGATGCCCTGCACATCGACAACCTTGGCCAGTGGCTGCAGGACGAAGACGGCCTGATGCTGATTCAGCAACTGGTCATGCAAGGCAGCCTGGGGTTCGCCGATGAATAAGATCAGCGTTCGCCTGGCCGACTGGCACAAAGACAACGCCGACATCCACCGCATCCGCAGCGCCGTGTTCATCGCTGAACAGCACGTGCCGCCAGAGCTCGAGTTCGACGCCGAAGACCCTACGGCCGTGCATTTCCTGGCCATGGAAGGCGAATACCCGATCGGCACCGCGCGCCTATTGCCCGACGGCACCATTGGCCGGGTGTCGGTGCTCAAGGACTGGCGCGGCCTGCACGTGGGCGATGCGCTGATGCATGCGGTCATCAGCGAGGCGCAGAACCGCGACCTCAAGCAGCAGATGCTCAGCGCCCAGGTGCACGCCACCCCCTTCTACGAGCGCCTGGGATTCCGCGTGGTCAGCGAGGAGTTCCTCGAGGCCGGTATCCCGCACGTCGACATGGTGCGTGATTCGCGCTGAACCGCCTGAGTAACGCCTGGGGCCGCCTTGCGGCCCCAACCCCCTCGATCACGGCTTTCTTCCTGCCTGTTATTGCGAAATGGCCTACAGTGAAATACTGTATGCACATACAGCAAAACAAGGAACAGCCCGTGGCCAGCAACTCCGCAGCAACGCCAAGCAGTTATGAACAACTGGGTCAGCGCATCCAGAAGATCATCAACAGCCCAATCGCCCAGCGCAGCCGCGCCGCCTTGATCTTCCGCCTCGAACAGGAAACGCCCGAAGACTGGGACACCCTGCTCGCAGAAATCGCCGAGAACGACAACGTCACCCTCGCCCACCGCGATGACGGCGGCGTGCAGATCTTCTGGACCGTACCGCAGGAAGACTGACCGCCCATGAGAGTTCTGCTTTACACGGCCACCTGCCTGCTACTGACCACCCCGCTTGCCCACGCCGACGCCCCGCGCACCTTCCAGGAAGCCAAACAGGTCGCCTGGCGCCTGTATGCGCCGCAATCCACCGAGTTCTACTGCGGCTGCAAATACAACGGCAACAAGGTCGACCTGGCGTCCTGTGGCTACGCGCCGCGCAAGAACGCCCAACGCGCCGCGCGCATCGAATGGGAGCATATCGTTCCGGCCTGGCAGATCGGCCACCAGCGCCAGTGCTGGCAGAGCGGCGGGCGCAAGAACTGCGCGCGCAATGATGTGGCCTACCAGCGCGCCGAAGCCGACCTGCACAACCTGGTACCCAGCATTGGTGAAGTGAACGGCGACCGCAGCAACTACAGCTTCGGCTGGCTGCCAGTGCAGCATGGCCAGTACGGCAGCTGCCTGACCCAGGTCGACTTCAAGGCGAAAAAAGTCATGCCGCGCCCGTCGATCCGCGGGATGATCGCGCGCACTTACTTCTACATGAGCCAGCAGTACGACCTGCGCCTGTCGAAACAGGATCGCCAGCTGTTCGAGGCGTGGAACAAGACCTACCCGCCGCAGGCGTGGGAACAGCAGCGCAACCAGCGGGTTGCGTGCGTGATGGGCCATGGCAACGCATTCGTCGGGCCGGTCAACCTCAAGGCCTGTGGCTGACGGCGCTCAGCCCA
This sequence comes from Pseudomonas sichuanensis, assembly GCF_024749065.1. Taxonomy (NCBI): domain Bacteria; kingdom Pseudomonadati; phylum Pseudomonadota; class Gammaproteobacteria; order Pseudomonadales; family Pseudomonadaceae; genus Pseudomonas; species Pseudomonas sichuanensis. The sequence goes on from NZ_CP087185.1 coordinate 3,844,345, forward strand.
GTGTTTGCAGGTAGGCGCTGGCCTGCTGGTAGCGGACCAGACGGGCGAGGTCCGCCGGGCCCGGGCAGGCGATGCGCGACAGGTCGCTGTTGTCGGCCAGGTCGGCCAGCTTCACTTCGCGGGCCAACGGGTCGACGCCCAGACGGATGACGAAGGCTTCGTAGCTTTCGCCTTCGCGCCGGCTCAGGGCCAGCAGCGCAGCGAGTATCTTCAGCGGGAAGCCTTCGCGGGCAAGGTCGGAGAGGGTGAACGGGGTGTCTTCCAGCACATCGTGCAGCACCGCGACGATCCGCTGCTCGGGCGTGGTCACCCGCGCCATCACCCGCAGCGGATGGAGGATATAGGCCGCCCCACCCTTGTCGTACTGCCCTTCATGGGCCTTTATGGCCAGCGCGATGGCACGTTCCAGCGTTGCCATGTGGCTCTCCTGCTCAGCGTTCGCCCCCTCAGCATAGCCGGTAAAAATGTCCTTCGACATCAAGGCCCTGCCAAGGGTAAGCCACTCGCAACATGACAGCTTCTTGACGCTCCTGTCAGCGCTCGACACCGTGCTGGATGACCACCGAGTCGGTCCCAAGCTTGGCCATTACCTCTGCCTTGCGCGCATCGGCCTCGGCCTTGCTCGGGTACGGCCCGATCAACACCACCGGCTTGCCCTCGCGGTATTCGACCCAGGACGGGATGCCCTTCTCGATCAGGCGCGCGGTCATGTCGGTCAGGGCGCCCATGTTCGGCCCTTGGATCACTTCCACATCCCAGCCTTCCGGCGCCGGCTGGTCAGCCAGGGCCTCGGCGCGGCGCTGCAGCTCGGCGCCACCGCAGACTTCGCGGATGCGCAGGTCGTTGCCGGTTTCATCGATGATGATCTGGTACTGGCCGTCGCGCTTGATCGCCACGTAGCTGCGATACGCCTCGTACTGCCCGGCATCGTCCTTGCCACGCACTTGGCCGCAGATGGAGCCCTGGGTGTCGAAGCGCACATTGGCGAACTTGGCCGTCTTGGGGTTTTTCAGGTGCTCAGCCACCTGGTTGTGTACCCCTTCGACCTCGTTGTTACAGCCCGCCAGGGCCAACACCGCCATTACCACAGCCAGTTTGCGCACGCGTGTACCTCCAGATTCGAAGGGGCGGATTCTAGCATGACCAATGCTTGAGTCCGGGGGTTATCCCGCCAGCGCCGGCTCATCGCCGGCTGACCATCGCGACAATGGTCGCCTGCAATTCCTGGCGGGCGGTCTCAGGCGCAAGCTCCCCGCAGGCGGCGGCCTGCGACAGTGCCTCGGCAGCCCCGACCAAGGCCCGCAAACCAGCGGTATCGATGTCGCCACTTGCGGCAAACGGCGCCAGCGCCTGCCGGCACTTGTCGAGAAACGGCCCCTCATAGACGCGTTTGAGGGCCTCCATTTCCGGTGAGCCCGCCAGCGCCGCGCTGACCCCGGGAATCTCCCGCCCCTGGCTCATCACGCAATTGACATAGGCGTCGGCGATCACCTGCGCCCGCCCTGCCAGGTCGGCCGGGCCGCCGGCCAGGGCGCTGTCGAGCATGGCGGTCTGGCGGGCGTCGTACTCCTGATACAAAGCCACCAGCAGCCCGGTGCGGGTCTCGAAGTGGTCATACACCACAGGCTTGGTGACCCCGGCCTGTTCGGCCAGCCGACCCAGACTCAAACCTTCGGTACCCTCTTCGCGCACCAGCTGCCAGGCCACATCGAGCAACTGACGGCGGCGCTGCTCACGTGAAAGGCGCTTGCGCGAGGGGGTCTTGTCATCGCTTGACATCGCTTACCTACCAAAAGTAACTTACCAAAAGTAACTTACCGCGAGTATATAGCGCTCACGGTTTTCCTGCACACCTTGATGGAGTCTTCGCCATGCATGCCCTGATCGTCATTGGTCACCACGACCCAGCATCCCTCACCCACACGCTCGCCGGGCAGATCGCTGCCGGTTTGCACGCCGTCGGCCATACCAGCGAGTTCGCCGACCTGGGGGCCGAGCAGTTCGATCCGCGCTTCGGCTTTGCCGACCACGCCGTGCACCGGCACCAGGCTGCGGCCCCGTCAGACGTGCTGGCCGAGCAGGCGCGCATCGCACGGGCCGACACCCTGGTGCTGGTCTACCCCATCTACTGGTGGTCGCTGCCAGCCTTGCTCAAGGGCTGGGTGGAGCGGGTGTTCAGCAATGGCTGGGCATTCGACTACCACGCCGACGGCAAGCTGATCAAAAAGCTCGATGGCCTGACCGTGCACCTGGTCGGCGTGGCCGGGGCCGACGCTGGCACCTTCGAGCGCCACGGCTACAACCAGGCCATGGCAACGCAGATCGAACACGGCATCTTCGACTACTGCGGCGCCGAGGTGCTCAGCACCACGCTGCTCACCGACAGCGAAAGCCAGGACAACTGCGCCAACCTCGAACGCGTACGGCAACTGGGCGAGCGGCTGTTCGAAGGCCATTTCGCCCTCGCCTGAGCCGCACTGCCTGGGGGCGGCAGCCCACCGCCCCATTGCAGCAACCCGAGCGACCCGGCTACTATTGAGAACGATTTTCACTAACACTCTGGAAACCGGTCGTTGGACAGCACTTCAACCCGCAAGCTGGGCTTCTTCTTCAGCGACCACCATCGCTGGCTGCTGCAACACATCAACAAGCGCCTGCGCAACCGTGCCGACGCCGAGGACACTGCCGCCGAAGCGTTCTGCCAGATGCTCGGCGCGCGGGTCGACCCAGACAGCATCCAGCAGCCCCGCGCCTACCTGTCGACCATCGCCCGCCGGCTGATCTTCGACCGTCACCGTCGCCGCCAACTCGAACAGGCCTACCTGGACCGCCTGGCCCTGTTGCCGGAGCCAGTGGCCCCTTCGGCCGAGGAACAACTGCTGCTGCTCGAGGCGCTGGTCACCATTGACCAGGTGCTCGATGGCCTGCCGGATATCGTCAAGGCGGCCTTCCTCTATAGCCAGCTCGATGGCCTGAGCTACGTCGACATTGCCGCCAAGCTGAACCTGTCCGAGCGCACCGTCAGCCGCTACATGAAGCAGGCGCTGCGCCAATGCTACCTGTGCGAGCTGCAGCCATGAGCCGCCAAGTGCTCGACAGCATCAGCGAACAAGCCATCGACTGGATGGTGGAACTCAACGCTGGCGGCCATGACGCCAGCCTGCCCGCGCGCCTGCAGCACTGGCTGGGCCAGGACCCTCGGCACCAACAAGCGTGGGACTTGCTGCAACAGCGCCTTGGCCGCCCCTGCGCGGTACTGCGCGGCCTCGATGCACGCGCCCCCGGCCAGATCGAAGCCACCCGCCGCCTGTTGCTGCAGCCCACCCGCAGCCGCCGCGACGTGCTGCGCACCATGGCCGGGCTCGGCCTGCTGGGCGGTGGGCTATGGGCCGGCTGGCGCAGTGACGCGGCCCTGGGCTGGCGGGCCGACCTGCATACCGTCAGTGGCCAGCGCCGCAGCTTCACCCTCGACGATGGCAGCCGCCTGAGCCTCAACAGCCACAGTGCGGTCGACGTGCTGTTCGATGCCGGCCAACGCTTAGTGGTATTACGCCGCGGCGAGCTATTGATCCAGGTCGCGGCCGACCCGCAACGCCCGCTGCGGGTACGCACCGCGCAAGGCCAGGTGCAGGCCCTGGGCACGCGCTTCCTGGTCAGCCAGGAGGCAAGCTCGACCCGTGTGGTGGTGCTGCAGCACAGCGTGCGCGCCAGCCTCGCCGACGGCCGCCAGCTCGACCTGCAGGAAGGCCAGGCCGCATTGCTGCGCAGCAGCGGTATCGAACTGCTCGCGCAGGAACAACGCCAGCGCGCAGCCTGGCTTGAAGGCCGCCTGGAGGTGCTCGACGAGCCGCTGCATCAGGTGATCGATGCCCTGCGCGACTACCAGCCCGGTTTCATCCGCCTGGCTCCCGAAGTGCGCAGCCTGCGCGTACAAGGCGTGTTCCCGCTGGATCAGCCCCGGGAGGCCCTGCAGGCCCTGGGCGAAACCCTGCCGATCCGCATCGAACACTACGGCCCGTGGCTGACCCTGATCAGGCCGGCGGCTGCGGGTTGAAAATATTTTTGAAAATCATTCGCAAAGGTGTCCGGTTTTCATTTCTCGTTGCACCTAACTCCTGACAGCCAACTTCAAATTCGGGAGAACACCGTGCACAACCTATGGCCCCGCGCCCTGCCCCTCGTCATCGCCCTGAGCAGCCTCAGCGGCTTTGCCCAGGCGCAGACTCAGTCGTTCAACCTGCCGGCGGCAGACCTGGCCACCACGCTCAACCGCATTGCCAGCCAGAGCGGGCACATCATCGCCCTGGAACCCGGCCTTGTGCGCGGCAAGCAGGCCCCGGCCGTGGTCGGTGAAATGAGTGCCGAACAAGCCATGCAGGCCGCCCTGGCCGGTAGCGGTCTGCAACTGCGGGTGACCGCCAGCGGCCACTTCAGCGTGGCGCCGGCCAGCCTGGAGGGCAATGCGCTGGAACTGGGCAGCACCAGCATCAGCGACAACTACCTGGACGCCACCAGTGAAGGCAGCGGCAGCTACGCAGCGCGCGCCGTCACCCTCGGCAAGGGCGTGCACACGCTCAAGGAGATCCCGCAGTCGGTCACCGTCATCACCCGCAAGCAGCTGGACGACCAGGGCATCACCGACCTGCAGGACGCCGTCAACCACACCACCGGCCTGGTCGGTGCCCAAGGTATCGGCCCGGGCGTGGTCATCACCTCGCGCGGCTTCCAGATCGACGACTGGCAGTACGACGGGGTGCCGATCCAGCGCAATAACTACTCGCTGGGCAACTGGGCAACCCAGGACCTGGTGTTCTTCGACCGCGTGGAAATCCTGCGGGGCGCCTCCGGCCTGCTGCAAGGTACCGGCAGCCCAGGTGGCGCGATCAACCTGGTGCGCAAGCGCGGCCAGGCCACCCCGACCGTCGCCCTGACCGGCAAGGCCGGCTCCTGGGATCACTACGGCCTGCAGCTGGACGCCGGCGGCCCGTTGACCAGTGATGGCCGGGTACGTGGGCGCGTGGTGCTGGACGAAGACCAGAGCGACAGTTACATCGATTACCAGTGGAGCAAGAACCACTCCCTGTACGGCGCCCTGGACATCGACCTGAACGACGCCACTACCGTGGGTGGCGGCATCAGCTACAGCCGCCAGCAGTCGCGCCCGATGCTGCGCGGCATCCCCCGCTATGCGACCGGCAAGGCGGTGGACCTGCCCCGCTCCACCTACACCGGTGCGCGCTGGAGCCGCGCCGAGACCGACGTCACCACCTACTACCTCGACCTCGAGCACCGTTTCAACGACGACTGGACGTTCAAGACCGCCGCCGTGCGCATGGACGAAACCAATACCTCGACCCACCAGCGCGTGCAGACCATCGACCAAGGCCTGGCCCCCGATGGCACGGGCGTCAGCTATGCCGACTGGATCACCGACTTCCACAACACCAAGCTCGGCCTGGACATGAATGTGGTCGGGCATTTCGATACCGGCTCCGTGGCCCACGAGGTGACCCTGGGTGGAAACTACGCCAAGCTGACGTCCGACGATGCCTATTGGCGCAACTTCGTCGATGATCCCGACGACAACATCTTCGCCATCGATCACAACCGCCCGGAACCTAGCCGCGACAGCCTGCTCGCCGGCGACATGGGCCGCGCCAACCGCGCCAGCTACGACATCCGCCAGAAAGGCCTGTATGGCGCCTGGCGCGTCAAGCCAGTGGAGGACCTGACCCTGGTGCTCGGCGCGCGGGTCAGCTGGTTCGACTATCGCTGGGATTCGACCGACTTCAACGGCCCGAACGAGCCCGGCAACCAACACCCGACCAGCCGCATGACCGAGACCGGGCAGGTCACGCCTTATGCCGGCTTCGTTTACGACCTGACCCGTGAATGGGCCTGGTACGCCAGCTACACCGATGTGTTCGTGCCGCAGACCGAGCGCGCCGTGGGTAACACGCCGCTCAAGCCGGTGGTGGGCAGCAACTACGAGACCGGCCTGAAAGGCGAACTGCTCGACGGCCGCGTCAATGCCTCGCTGGCCGTGTTCCGCTATGACCAGGAAAACCGCGCCGTCACCGACGTCGCCTCGGGTTTTGCCTGCGATGACTGGTACTGCTCGACCGCTGCAGGCAAGGTGCGCAGCCAGGGCGTCGAAGCCGAGGTCAGCGGCGAAGTGCTCAGCGGCCTGCAACTGTTCGCCGGCTATACCTACAACACCACCAAGTTCCTCGAAGACCCGGACAACAAGGGCCGTGTGTTCAGCCAGTGGACCCCCAAGCACATGCTGCGCGCCTGGGCCGACTACACCCTGCCGCTGGACGGCCAGCGCTGGAGCACCGGGCTGGGCTTCACCAGCCAGAGCCACACCCTGGGCTACGAGCGCAACTATGAAGTGGCAGGCTACACGGTCTGGAGCGCACGCCTGGCCTACCAGCTGACGCCCGAGGTGAACCTGGCGGTCAATGCCAACAACCTGTTCGACAAGAAATACTGGGTGGCCGGTTTCAACCAGCTCAATGGCAGCAACAACTACGGTGAGCCACGCAACTTCATGTTCACGGTCAAGTACACGCCGCAGTTCTGATCCGCCTCAATCCGCCAGGGGCCACTCGGCCAGCGGCCAGTACTGGCCCTTGCGCGACTCGTACAAGGTGAAGCTGCGCGCCGCCAGGAAGAACTCCGGCGCTTGCGCCGCCTCCGGCAGCGGCCCGCGAAAGTCCCGTGACAGCGTCAGGTGCGGCCGGTACTCGCGCACCTGCGCCTCGATACCCAGCGGCAGCACTGCCTGCTGCAGGGCATAGACCAACTGGCGCAGGGCCGCTGGCGCCTGCTCGGGCTCAAGCACCAGGGCGCTCGCCCGCGGCCACACCTGCAACCGGTCAAGCACCACCCGCAGCGGCGCATCCGGGCGCTGCAACGGCTCGACGGCGGCGCACACCGCCGGCACCAAGGCCGCATCCACATCCCCCAGGAACAACAAGGTCACATGGAAGTTGTCCGCCGGCACCGGCTTGCCGCTGCGCAGATTGAGGCCACGGCGCCACTGGGCGATGGCGCGGCGCTGTCCATCACTGACCGAAAGGGCGAAGAACAGGCGCTTGAAGGGTGCGCCGCTGGGGCGGGATTCCTGGACCATAGGGCGTTCCTTGTCAGAAGATTGGGGCAATCCAAAACACAAAGTGCATGGAAAAAACCAGTTGAATCGTTTGCGCAAGCTGTAGGCCATTACACCTAAGTCGCCCGGAATTTACGTAACAATAAGTACAATCCCTGACGATGTTTGTTTATGCTGGCGGGCTTATGCCATGGCGCATGGCCATTTTTTAGACAAGTAACCGTCCATGAAAATTGCACTCGTACTGATCTTCGTCCTCTCGATCGCCTATGTTCACCTGCGCGGTCGGGTTCGTCACAAGCTGACCCGCCAGTTGGGCGACCACTCCAGTTTCCTCGCCCCGGTCAACAGTTTCCTTTACCTGTTCTCCAGGCTCCCGGCCAAGCCCTACCTGCCGGTCGAGGCGTTCCCCGAACTGCAACCGCTCAAGGACCACTGGCAGGAGATCCGTGCCGAGGCCCAGCAACTGCTGCATGCCGGCGAGATCAAGAAGTCCGACAATTACGACGACGTCGGTTTCAACTCATTCTTCAAGACCGGCTGGAAGCGCTTTTACCTTAAGTGGTACGGCGAGAGCCACCCCTCGGCGATGAGCCTGTGCCCGCGCACCACCGAGCTGCTGCAGGGTATCGGCACGGTCAAGGCGGCGATGTTCGCCACCCTGCCACCGGGCGCCAAACTGGTACGCCACCGCGACCCGTACGCCGGGTCTTACCGCTACCACCTGGGCCTGGACACCCCTAACGACGACGGCTGCTACATCGATGTCGACGGCGAGAAGTATTCGTGGCGCGACGGCGAAGCGGTGATGTTCGACGAGACCTACATCCACTACGCCGCCAACACCACCGAGCACAACCGCATCATCCTGTTCTGCGACGTCGAACGCCCGCTCAAGTACCGCTGGGCGAGCGCCTTCAACCGCTGGTTCAGCCGCAACGTCATGGCCGCCGCCGCCGCGCCCAACGATGCCAATGACAAGACTGGCGGCATCAACCGCCTGTTCACCCGCATCTACAAGATCCGTGAACGCGGCAAGGCGCTGAAGAAACGCAACCGCATGCGCTACTACCTGGAAAAGTGGGTCGTGGTCGCAGCACTGGTGCTGGTGTTCATCTACATCTGACCGGGCAGCGCCGTACGTACACCATCGCGGGGCAAGTCGCATCGGCGCACCGCCGCTCCCACGCCAGACCTCATTGCATGGGGCACGTGGGAGCGGGCTTGCCCCGCGATGTTTTCACCAGATGAAAACACTCTCCCCATCATCGACTAGCCTGAAAGCTCCCCCGACCAACCTGACAAGGTGAAGACGATGAGCATGATGGACTGGGACGCCTACCGTAAGCAGTTGATGGCCGGCATCGGCGATCTCAAGCAACTGTCTCCCGACACCGTGGCCGGCTACATGACCGCCAGTGGTGCCGGGGCCAAGACCAATCACCTGGACGCCAAGACCCGCGAGCTGATCTCCCTGGCCGTGGCGGTGACCACCCGCTGCGACGGCTGCATCGCCGTGCATTCGCAGCAGGCGGTCAAGCACGGCGCCACCCGCGAAGAAATCGCCGAGGCCCTCGGCGTGGCGGTGGCGATGAATGCCGGCGCCGCCCTGGTGTACTCGGCCCGGGCCCTGGATGCGGTCGGCAAAGCCAGCAACTAGCCCCTTCACGGCGCCAGCGCCCTTGCGCGCCGGCGCCGCGACACCCAGACTTGGCGGCCCAGCCCGCGCAGGAACCGCCATGATCCACATCCGCCCCATGACCCCGGAAGACTTCCCGCGCTTCTGGCCGACCTTCCAGGCCATCGTCCAGGCCCGCCAGACCTACGCCTTCGACCCCGCCCTGAGTTACGAGCAAGCCCTGGCGCTGTGGCTTGAAGCACCGCTGCGCACCCTGGTGGCCGAAGAAGACGGCGAGCTGCTCGGCTCCTACTACCTCAAGGCCAATGCCGCCGGCCCCGGCGCTCATGTTGGCAACTGCGGCTACATGGTCTGCGAGAACGCCCGGGGCCGCGGCGTGGCGCGGCTGATGTGCGAACACTCGCAGAAGCTGGCACGCCAGGAAGGCTTGCTCGCCCTGCAGTTCAATTCGGTGGTGGCGACCAACGAGGTGGCCGTGGCGCTGTGGCACAAGCTTGGCTTCGAGACGGTCGGGCGCCTGCCCCGGGCCTTCCGCCACGCCCAGCTGGGGCTGGTGGACTGCCTGGTGATGTACAAGTGGCTGGCCGATGAACCGGTCGTGGAAAAGCCACCCCTGCTGATCGGCCGCAAGAACATCGAAGCACGGGTGTCACGCCGGCGCGGTCGCTGAAAGCATGGATTAGCTGCGACACCTGTCAGGCCTTATCGCCGGCAAGCCGGCTCCCACAGGGTAATGCCGGACTACTGTGGGAGCCGGCTTGCCGGCGATGAGGCCCGCACGCCAAGCACACAACCCCTTGACCCACATGATCTTTCCCTTCGCTCCAACGCTTGACTGACTCTCCGCGCGATGGTCAGATGCGCGCCAGTTTCAGGTGCCCTACGCCGCCGTGCGCAGGGTGAAACGGGAAGCCGGTGCGTCGCTCCATGCGACAAGTCCGGCGCTGCCCCCGCAACGGTAAGCGAGCGAACCCTTCGACACACCACTGTGCGCCAGCATGGGAAGGTGAAGGCTTCACGACCCTCGCAAGCCCGGAGACCGGCCTGAGGCTTCACTTGGCAACCCGCGGTGGGCGGGCGCAGGCCGGTATCCGTGCGCGTGCCTGCGTGCGCGGTTCGCCTTTTGCGTGTTTTCCACCGGGATCCATTCATTCCTGCAGCAGTGGAACGACATGTCCCGTATCAGCAAGCGTTACTCCCTGGCGGCCTGCCTGGCCGTCGCCCTGCCGGCCCAGGCCGAACAGCAGACCACCCTCACCCTGCCCTCCACGGCCATCACCGACAGCCGCGATGCGCAAACCGTCGACCTGGCCACCCCGACCCAGGCCGGTTCACGCCTGAACCTCAGCGCCCTGGACACCCCCGCCAGCACCAGCAGCCTCGGCGAGACGCAGATCCAGCAGCGCAACAACCTCACCGTGCAGGATGCGGTAACCCGCTCGCCGGGCATCACCTTCATCGGCACCCCCGGCGATGGCGGCACCGGCCTGTCGGCGCGTGGCTTCAGCGGGCAGAACTCGGTGATGACCCTGTTCGACGGCGCGCGCCTGTACACCGGTGCCGGCACCCAGACCTTCCCGGTCGACCCGTGGATGGTCGAGCGCATTGATGTAATCCGCGGCCCGGCCTCGGTGCTGTACGGTGAAGGCGCCACCGGCGCGGTGGTCAACGTGATCCCGAAAAAGCCCTTCGCCGGCGAGATCAGCAACCACCTGCGCCTGGGCTATGGCTCCTGGGACCGTCAGCAACTGGGCCTGGACAGCGGCGGCAGCCTGAGCGAGCGCCTGAGCTACCGCGTCACCCTCAACCAGCAGGCCGGCAACGGCTACATCGACCGCACCGACTCGCGCAGCCTGGCCCTGAGTGCCGCGCTGCGCTTCGATGCCAGCGACGACCTCAGCTTCACCCTCGCCCACGAGCGTGGCGATGCACAGCCGGCCAACTACTACGGCACGCCGCTGATCGACGGCCATCTGCGCAGCAGCCTGGCCAAGAAGAACTACAACGTCAGCAACGACGTGCAGCGCTACCATGATGAGTGGACACGCTTCACCACCGACTGGGCCATCAACGACAGCGTCTCGGCCAGCAACCAGCTCTACTACATCAAGAGCCGCCGCCACTGGCGCAACGCCGAGCAGTACGCCTGGGACGCCGACAACGGGGTGGTGCAGCGCGGCAGCTTCCTCGAGATCAAGCACAACCAGGAGCAGATCGGCGACCGCCAGACGTTCACCTTCGATCACACACTGTTCGGCCTGGCCAGCAAGACCGTGGTCGGTGCCGAGTACAACCGCATCCGCTTCAACATCGACAGCAACTGGCCCTACGACGACGGCAGCACAGACCCGCTCGATCCTTGGCAGCCCACGCCCGGTGCCTTCCATAGCGCCAGCCTGACCCAGCCGCAGTCGCTGTCGAAAACCAGCACCTTCGCCCTGTTCGCCGAAAACCGCACCCAGCTCACCGAGCGCCTGTCCCTGGTCACCGGCATTCGCCGCGACCAGAACCACATCGACCGCAGCAACTTGCTCGACGACACCCGCGGCGACCGCAGCCTGCAGGGCGGCAACTGGCGCGCCGGGTTGGTGTTCGCCGTCACCGACGACCTGTCGTTGTACGGCCAGTACTCCACCAGCGAAGACGGCGTCGGCGACCTGATCACCCTGCGCCCCGAGCAGCGCCTGGACCTGACCGAAGCCAAGCAGACCGAGTTGGGCCTCAAGCAGCGCTTCTGGGAAGGCCGTGGCGAATGGACCCTGGCGGCCTATCACATCGTCAAGGACAAGCTGCTGGTCAGTGACCCGCTCACCCACACCAAGCAGCAGGCCGGCCAGCAGACCTCCGATGGCCTGGAGGCAAGCCTGGAACTGGCGCTGGGCAATCAGTGGCAGCTGTCGGCCAATGCGGCGCTGGTGCGGGCGAAGTACGACGAGTTCGACGAAGTGAGCGGCGGCATCGCCTACGACCGCTCGGGCAACCGCCCCACCGATGTGCCACGGCGAACCGCCAACCTGTGGCTGAGCAAGGGTTTCGGCCAGGCTGTCGATGCCGGCATCGGCCTGCGCTATGTCGACCAGCGCTACGCCACCACCGCCAACGACCAGCACGTGCCGGGCTACACCGTGATCGATGGCAACATCGGCTGGCAGGTGCTGCCGGACGTGCGCCTGGGGCTGCAGGTGAACAACCTGTTCGACCGTGAATACGCGATGTCGGCCTACAGCGGCGAGCAGTGGCTGCTGGGCGCACCGCGTTCGTACTTCGCCACGGTCGATTACCGCTTCTGAGCCAAAGGCCCCTTCGCGGGTACTGTGCAATCCTGGGGGAATGCACGGCCCCTGTGGGAGCGGGTTTACCCGCGAAGATGACACCTCGCTGCCTGGCACGGGCTATGCCCGTGTTCGCGGGTAAACCCGCTCCCACAGAGCGGTGGTGCGCCGATGCGACTTGCCCCGCGATGAGGCCGCCGGTGCTTGTACATCACCGCGCAAGCTGATCGACTAGGGCAAGCCCCCGCCCAAAGCAGCATGCCATGACCGATATCCCGCAAATCCCCGACCCGCCCGTGCATTCGCTCGACCAGCCGCATACCGTGCTGTTCCTTGCCTATCCGCAAATGGGCCTGCTCGACCTGACGGGCGCCCAGACGGTGTTCTGGGCCGCAACCAAAGCCCGCGCCGAACGCGGCTTGCCCGGCTACCGGGTGGTCACCGCCAGCCTAACCGGTGGTCTGGTGCCCACCGCAGAAGGGTTGGCGGTCGGTACCGAACCTTTGCCGCCCTGGTTGCACGAACCGCTGCACACACTGGTGGTGCCGGGCGCCCCGGAGATCGTCCGCACCCTCCCCGAACACGGCGAACTGGTCGACTGGCTGCGCCTGGTCGCCGCCCGCGCCCGGCGCACCGCCTCGGTGTGCAGCGGCACCTTCCTGCTGGCCGCCGCCGGCCTGCTCGACGGCCGCCGGGCGGCCACCCACTGGGCCATGTGCGACGCCCTGCACCAGCGCTTCCCGGCCATCGAGGTGGATGCCGAATCGATCTTCGTGCAGCAGGACCAGGTGTGGACCTCGGCCGGGGTAAGCGCCGGCATCGACCTGGCCCTGGCCCTGGTCGAGGCCGATTGCGGCCGCGAGGTGGCCATGCAGGTGGCGCGCGAGCTGGTGGTGTTCCTCAAGCGCCCCGGCGGGCAGGCGCAATTCAGCGAGTTGCTCAAGGCCCAGGGTGAGGACAGCGCCGTCTTCGACGCCCTGCACCTGTGGCTCAACGACCACCTGGGCGACCCCCGCCTGAGTGTCGAACGCCTGGCCGAGCAGGCGCGCATGAGCCTGCGCAACTTCACCCGGGTGTACAAACAGAAGACTGGCCGCACCCCGGCCAAGGCCATCGAACTGTTCCGCCTGGAAGCCGCCCGCCGCCTGCTGGAGAACTCCACCCAGCACATCGAGCAGATTGCCCGCCACTGCGGCTTTGCCAGCGAGGAACGCATGCGCCAGGCGTTCCAGCGCCACCTGGCAGTCACCCCGCGCGACTACCGCGCGCGCTTCGCCCGCAGCGTGCCGCTGGCCGAAATCCAGGGTTCTTTGGCCTAGGGCGCAACGCCGGCCACGCTTAGCATCCTTGCTGCGTCAACCATCCTCATCGCGGGGCAAGCCCGCTCCCACAGTGCCGTGGGAGCGGGCTTGCCCCGCGATGGGCCACAGGTCGGACCAGGCCCCACCCAGCAGCACCAGGCGTACCCTTTTCCCACTGCCGTGCCCGAACCGACAATTCCAACTATCCGCGGTATTCGGAACCTCCAGGAGCACCCTCATGAAACAGATCCTGATCATTGGCGCAGGCTTCGCCGGGCTGTGGAGCGCCCTGGGCGCCGCGCGCCAGCTTGACCTGCACGGGCGCGACGACGTCGCCATCACCGTGCTCGCCCCCCAGGCCGAGCTGCATGTGCGCCCGCGCTTCTACGAACCCGAAGTGCACACCATGGCCGCGCCGCTGCAGGCGCTGTTCGATGCGGTCAATGTGCGCTTCGTCAAAGGCAGCGCCAGCCACATCGACGAAAAAAACCGTCAAGTGACCTACCGCGCGCCCGGCGGCATCGAGTCGAAACTGAGCTACGACCGCCTGATCATGGCGTGCGGCAGCCTGCTGAACCGCCCCGACATGGCCGGTATCGAGCATGCCTTCGATGTCGACAAGATCGACTCGGCGTCGCGCCTTGAACAACACCTGAAATCCCTCGCCGGCCGGCCAGACAGCCCGGCACGCAATACCGTGGTGGTGGCCGGCGGCGGCTTCACCGGTATCGAGACCGCCACCGAACTGCCGTCGCGCCTGCACAAGATCCTGGGTGATCGCGTGAAACCACGGGTGATCGTGGTCGACCGCGGCCGGACAATCGGCGCCGCACTGGGTGACGGCATCCGCCCGGCCATCGAGCAGGCCAGCGCGCACCTGGGCATCGAATGGATCTGCGGTGCCACGGTGGCCTCGGTGGATGCCAATGGCGTGGTGCTCGACAACGGCCAGCGCATCCAAGCCAGCACGGTGATCTGGACCGTCGGTTTCAAGGCCAACCCGCTCACCGAGCAGATCAGCGGTGAACGCGACCGCCAGGGCCGCCTGCACGTCGACGGCAACCTCAAGGTCATCGGCAATGACGCGGTGTACGCCGCGGGCGACGTGGCCTACGCAGCGTGCGACGAGGTCGGCAACCATGCGGTGATGTCCTGCCAGCACGCCATCCCGCTGGGCCGCTACGCCGGCAACAACGCCGCCGCGGAACTGATCGGCGTGGCACCGATGACCTACAGCCAACCCAAGTACGTCACCTGCCTGGACCTCGGCGCCTGGGGCGCGGTGTACACCGAAGGCTGGGAGCGCACGGTGTCGCCGCCGACCGACAAGGCCGAGGCCAAGGTGCTCAAGCACCAGATCAACTCGATCTGGATCTACCCACCGGCCGCCGATGATCGTGCGGCGGCGCTGGCGGCGGCTGATCCGTTGATTCCGGTGGCCTAGCCAAAGCCAGCGCGGTCGCTGTAGGAGCGGCCTTGTGCCGCTCCTACAAAAGGGCAGCGTCAATCACTGGTCATTGATATCAGCTATGCATCCAATGCATTTGCCCCTCGCGCCGAACCCATGGCATAGATGCTCGATCACGCCTTCCAGGAGTTTCCGCGCATGAGCAAGCACCCCTACGTCCCGCCTCAGGTCTGGACCCACGAGGCACCGTCCGGCGGCCAGTTCGCCAGCATCAACCGCCCGATCGCCGGCCCGACGCATGAAAAACAGCTGCCGCAGGGCTTGCACCCGCTGCAGCTCTATTCCCTGGCCACCCCCAATGGCGTCAAGGTGACCATCCTGCTCGAAGAATTGCTGGCCCTGGGGCATACCGGCGCCGAATACGACGCCTGGCTGATCCGCATCGGCGAAGGCGACCAGTTCGGCAGCGGCTTCGTCGGGGTCAACCCGAACTCGAAGATCCCCGCCCTGCTCGACCGCAGCGTCGAACCGCCGGTACGGGTGTTCGAGTCTGGCTCGATCCTGCTGTACCTGGCCGAAAAATTCGGCGCCCTGCTGCCCAAGGATCCGGCCAGTCGCACCGAAAGCCTGAACTGGCTGTTCTGGCAGATGGGCTCGGCGCCCTACCTGGGCGGTGGTTTCGGCCACTTCTATGTGTACGCGCCCGAGAAGTTCGAGTACGCCATCAACCGCTTCACCATGGAAGCCAAGCGCCAACTCGATGTGCTCGACCGCCGCCTGGCCGAAAGCAGCTACCTGGGTGGCGACCAGTACAGCATCGCCGACATCGCCGTATGGCCGTGGTATGGCCAGCTGGTACGCGGCAACCTGTACGGCGCCGCAGAGTTTCTTGCGGTAGACCAATACCCCAACGTGCAACGCTGGGCCGAAACCATCGCGCAACGCCCGGCAGTACAGCGTGGCACCCGGGTGAACCGGACCTGGGGCGATGAGGCGAGCCAGGTTCCCGAGCGCCATTCGGCAGCCGACCTGGGCTGATCACAAAGGGCCGCTCAGCCACGCTGGGCGGCCTGGATACAATGGTGGCACTTTGCCCTAAAGTTCCTCGCCTTGCAGCCGTAATCCTTGTTCAGCCTTTCTCTCGCGCAAGGATTTACCGGCTTGAAGCAATTCCTTAAATGCACCGTCCTCGCGGCCATGCTGTCGATGGGCGGCTGCGTGTCCTTCCAGGTCACTGGCCCCATCAACGCCCCTGTCCACCCCGTCGCCGTCACCAGCCCGCGCACCGCACAGGTCGCCGATGTCACGGTGTCCGCCCCCGGCCTCGACCAGGCTACCCGCGAGGCCATCAGCCGCTCGCTGACCAAAGACCTGGACCGCTACGTGGACAAGGCCGGCTATTTCAAGTCAGTCAGCGAGTACCCCACCCGCCTGGGCGAACAGGACGTGGTGCTGAAGTTCGACTTGACCTCGCTCAAGGGCCGTCGCGCGCCGCACCCTGGCTATTTCCCCGGTGCGCTGCTGACCCTGACCCTGTGGATCTGGGTCAACGGCCCGATCTACGTGGACAGTTTCGACCTGGCCGGCGACCTGGTGATCGTCGACCGCGACGGCGTCGAGCTGGCCCGTAGCAAGGACCAGATCACCTTCAAGCACAACGTCGGCCTGTACGGCGGCGACTACTGGGCACCGACCATCATGGGCGGCAAACAGCTGTCGCTGCTGGTCGGCGAGTTGCTGGACAGCGCCACCGTGCAATTGGCAAAACGTTAAATCAGGAATCGATACATGAACGTGCTTAAACAAGGATTGCTGCTCGGCGCATTGCTGCTCGGCGGCTGCGTCTCCTACTCCACCGGCGACCTGGCCCCGGTCGGCACCTGGCCGCCTGCGGCCAGCAGCGAAGCGGCCAAGCCCAGCGCCTACCTGCGCACCACCGCGCTGTACCAGGTCAACGACAATCCGGCCACTGCCGCCGCCGGCGCCCACGCGCAGATGTGGGAGAAGGCCATCAGCGAGACCTACCAGGAATCCGGCCGTTTCACCCAGGTCAGCACGCGCAAGGTCGAATCGGACCTGTACGCCGAATCGACCCTGACCAACCATGAGCAGTTCGTCATGGCCTCGGCGTTCATCACTGGCTTCACCTTCTTCATCATTCCGTCCACGGCGAAGAACACCTTCACCCTGCAGACCGTGTTCAAGGACAAGGAAGGCAAGGAAGTCGGGCGTATCAGCAAGAGCGAGTCGGTACGCACCTGGATGCAACTGGTGCTGATCGTCGGCCTGCCGTTCCAGGCCGACACCCGCGACGTGGTCCGTGAGCTGGCGCGCAGCACCCTGGACGAAGCGGTGCAGCGCAAGCTGCTGTAAGCGACCGGGCAACTTAAGTGAGCCATTCGCCGGCCTTGCCGGCGAATGGCACCCGTGCAATACCCACGCCCAGCACAATGCTGTGACGCAACGAAGCATTTCCCCACTGCATGCCTGCTCCGGCAAAGCCTTCTTGCTACACTCGCCGCCATGATTTTTCCACCTGCACAACTGTGGTGACAGCATGATCGAGGTAACCGAGGTTTCCATTGCCGAGCTGCGCGACGCGCTCGAGTCTGGCCGCACGACAGCGGTCGAGCTGGTCAAGGCCTACCTGGCGCGCATCGACGCCTATGACGGCAAGGACACCGCCACCGCACTCAACGCCGTGGTGGTGCGCAACCCTGAAGCGCTGAAAGAGGCCGAAGCCTCCGATGCCCGCCGGGCCCGTGGCGAAGTCCTCGGCCCGCTGGACGGCATCCCCTACACCGCCAAGGACAGCTACCTGGTCAAAGGCCTGACCGCCGCCTCTGGCAGCCCTGCCTTCAAGGACCTGGTCGCCCAGCGCGATGCCTTCACCGTCGAGCGCCTGCGCGCCGGCGGCGCCATCTGCCTGGGCAAGACCAACATGCCACCGATGGCCAACGGCGGCATGCAGCGCGGTGTGTATGGCCGCGCCGAAAGCCCGTACAACGCCGCCTACCTGACCGCGCCGTTCGCCTCCGGCTCGTCCAACGGTGCCGGTACCGCCACCGCCGCCAGCTACAGCGCCTTCGGCCTGGCCGAAGAGACCTGGTCCAGCGGCCGTGGCCCTGCCTCGAACAATGGCCTGTGCGCCTACACCCCGTCGCGCGGGGTGATCTCGGTGCGCGGCAACTGGCCGCTGACCCCGACCATGGACGTGGTCGTGCCTTATGCCCGCACCATGGCCGACCTGCTGGAAATCCTCGACGTGGTGGTGGCCGACGACGCCGACAAGCGCGGCGACCTGTGGCGCCTGCAGCCATGGGTGCCGATCCCCGCCGCCTCCAGCGTGCGCCCGGCCTCGTACCTGGCGCTGGCGGCCGATGCAGCCTCGCTCAAGGGCAAGCGCTTCGCCGTGCCGCGCATGTACATCAACGCCGACGCCGAGGCCGGCACGTCCGAGAAACCGGGCATCGGTGGCCCCACCGGCCAGCGCATCAACACCCGTGCCAGCGTGATCGAGCTGTGGAAGCAGGCGCGCCAGGCCCTGGAAGCGGCCGGTGCCGAAGTGGTCGAAACC
Organism: Pseudomonas sichuanensis; assembly: GCF_024749065.1. NCBI lineage: Bacteria > Pseudomonadati > Pseudomonadota > Gammaproteobacteria > Pseudomonadales > Pseudomonadaceae > Pseudomonas > Pseudomonas sichuanensis. The sequence goes on from NZ_CP087185.1 coordinate 3,862,659, forward strand.
GACTTCCCACTGGTGTCCAACTGCGAGGGCGATCGCCCCGGCGCACCCACCGTGTACAACCGCGGCATCGTCAGCAAGGAATTCCTCCATGACGAGCTGTGGGAACTGTCCGGCTGGGCCTTCGACGACTTCCTGCGGGCAAACAACGATCCCAAGCTCAACCGCTTGGCCGACGTCGACGGCCCGCAGATCTTCCCCCACGACCCAGGCACCCTGCCCAACCGTGAGGATGACCTGGCCGCCGGCATGGACGAGTACGTCAACATGGCCAAGCGCGGCCTGAAGACCTGGGACCAGATCGCCACTGTGCCGGATGGCCTGCGCGGCCTGGAGCAGACCCGCAAGCAGGACCTGGAAGACTGGATGGACGCCCAGGGCCTGGACGCGGTGCTGTTCCCCACCGTGGCCGATGTCGGCCCGGCCGATGCCGATGTAAACCCTGCCTCGGCGGATATCGCCTGGAGCAACGGTATCTGGGTGGCCAACGGCAACCTGGCGATCCGTCACCTGGGCGTGCCAACCGTGACCGTGCCCATGGGCGTGATGGCCGATATCGGCATGCCGGTAGGCCTGACCTTCGCCGGCAAGGCCTACAGCGACAACAATCTGTTGAAATTCGCCGCTGCCTTCGAGGCGACCGGCTCGCGCCGCATGATCCCGCCGCGTACGCCCAAGCTGTCCTGACCGACTGACATCGCGGGGCAAGCCCGCTCCCACGAGATTACCTTCGTGGGAGCGGGCTTGCCCCGCGATGCTTTCTACCCCGCTGGAATAATTCAACAAGGCATGCAAAAATCAACTAACTGTTGATAATGCGATGCCACCATGACGCCTTCCCAAGAGCGCCAGCTCACCCTCACCGTACTCAAGGCCACCCTTCAGGCCTTGGGCAGTGTTGTCCCGCGCAACGTCGAAATCCTCCTGCATGACCTCGACCACCCCGAACACTCGGTGGTGGCCATCGTCAACGGCCAACTCTCCGGGCGCCAGGTCGGCAGCCCGATCCTCGCTGCCCCCGAACAGGACCAAGGCTTCAAGGCCTTGATGCAGGCTGCCAATGGCCAGCCAGGCTGCACGCCTGTGGTACTGCCCGACTACCCCACCACACTCAAAGGCCGCAACCTGCGCAGCGCCACGGCGATCTTTCGCGACAGCGGCGGGCACCCGTTTGCCAGCCTGTGCGTGAACACCGATGTCACCGGCCTCGATGCCGCCATGGCCTTCCTGCAGCACTTCCAGCCACTGGGCGCCACGCCCGCCCCGGCCATGAGCAGCGAGCCCGCCGACATGGCCGTGCTGATGGCCGAGATCATTCACGACTCGCTGCAGCGCAGCGGCCAGGGCCGGATGAACAAGCAGGCCAAGGTCGAGGCGGTGCGGGTGATGCAGGAACGCGGGCTGTTCATCGTCAAGGGCGGTGTGGAGAAGGCCGCCGAGGCCCTCGGCGTGACCCGCTACACCATCTACAACTACCTGGAGCAGCTGCGCGGCGAGCACGCGCCGGCTGCCCGCGACTAACAATCTGGAGTTCCCATGCCACTGCACATCCAAACCCCGCTGATCGAATCCCGCCCCCTTTCGCTGAGTGCCGGCCGGCCGGTGTGGCTCAAGCTCGAGGCCCTGCAACCCTGCGGCTCGTTCAAGCTGCGCGGGGTCGGGCATGCCTGTGAAATACACCGGGCCCGTGGCGCGCAACATTTCGTCTCGTCGTCGGGCGGCAATGCCGGGCTGGCGGTGGCCTATGCCGGGCGCAAGCTGGGGCTGCCGGTGACCGTGGTGGTACCCGAAACCACCACCGAGCGGGCCAAGGAGCTTTTGCTGCTCGAAGACGCCAAGGTCGTGGTGCACGGCAGTTCGTGGCAGGAGGCCAACGCCCATGCCCAGACGCTGCTGGGGCCGGACGATGCATTCATCCACCCCTTCGACGACCCGCTGCTGTGGGCCGGCCATGCCAGCATGGTCGACGAAGTGGCGGCGACGGGCTTCAAGCCCGATGCCGTGGTGCTCTCGGTCGGTGGCGGCGGGCTGCTCAGCGGTGTGGTCGAAGGCCTGCAACGCAATGGCTGGCACGACGTGCCGGTGCTGGCGGTGGAGACCGACGGCGCGGCATCGCTGCATGCGGCCATGGCTGCCGGGCATACCGTGGAGCTGCCGGGCATCCAGTCGGTGGCCACCTCGCTGGGGGCCAAGCGGGTTGCCGAGCAGGCGCTGGCCTGCAGCCGTAGCCACACCGTGAATAGCCACCTGGTCAGCGACCGCGAAGCTTTGCAAGCCTGCGAAAGGCTGCTGCGCGATCACCGGGTGCTGGTCGAACCGGCCTGCGGTGCGGCGCTGGCGTTGCTGCAGCGGCCAGAGGTGTTCCAGGCCTACGGCAATGTGCTGGTGATCGTCTGCGGTGGCGCGACCGCAACACTGGAGCAGATCCGCGCCTGGCTGGAACAGGTGGCCTAAGCCCTGCTCGCAGGTACAAGCCCATGGCAGGCTAACTGGGTATCGCTATATACTTTTCAACATAGCGATTCAGAAGTCCTGCCTCAGCCATGTCCAGTATCCGTGACCGCAACCTGCAACTGATCCTCGAAGCTGCCAGCGAAGAGTTCGCCCAACACGGCTTCGCCGCCGCCCGGGTCGAGGCCATCGCCACCCGCGCCGGCCTGCCCAGGGCCAATGTCTTCTACTACTTTCGCAAGAAGCAGCAGCTCTACACCGCCGTGCTGGACCTGGTGATGGAGCCCTTGCTGCTCGCTTCGCGCAGCCTTGCGGCCGAGGCCCATCCAGAGCACGCCCTGCCCCGCTACTTCAAGGCCAAGGCCGAGGTCGCCCGCCAGCACCCCCATGCCACGCGGGTCTGGCTCAAGGAAATGCTCCACGGCGGCCAGCGCCTGCCTGGCGAGCGCAGCGAGGCCCTGCGCCACAGCGCCCGGCAGAACCTCGCCTGCCTTGCGCAGTGGATGGAGCGCGGCCTGATTGCCCGGACCGCGCCGGAGCATCTGCTACTGTTCCTCTGGTCCACGCCCCTGGCCAGTTTCCGTTTCGGCGAGGCGCCCGGCAGCTCGGCGCAGCTCAAGCCGACGCGGGCGTCGACCCAGGCGCTGGCCGACCTGTTCCTGCGCGGCCTGCGCCCGGAGGCTAAGGTGCCGAAGTTGATCGCTATATAAAAAAATCATAACGAAATACACCCTGATGAGGAGTACCGGCATGACTGCCACCAACACTGCAAAGGAAGCTGTGGGTGCCCCCTATCAGCTGGACCTGATGAAACATGCCCAGCGCATGACTTGGCAGGCCGTCGAGCGCATCGCCCAGGGCATCCGCCCCGGCATGCGCGAATCCGAGGCCCGCGCGCTGGGCCAGCAAGTGCTGGAAGCGCTGGGCATGCAGCGGATCTGGCACCCCACCCACATCCGCTTCGGCGCCAACACCCTGAAGACCTTCAAGCAGCGCTCCGAGGGTGACCCGGTGCTGGGCGAGGACGACATCTATTTCATCGACATGGGCGTGGTCTGGGAAGGCCATGAGGGCGATGCCGGCACCACCTTCGTCACCGGCAACGACCCACAGAAGATCGCCTGCGCCGCAGCGGTCAAAACCTTGTTCGACGAGGTCCAGGCGCATTGGCGTACCCAGGGGGTGACGGGGATCGAGCTGTACGATTTTGCCGCCGAGCGCGCACGGGAAATGGGCTGGCAGCTGAACCTGGAAATCAAGGGCCACCGCGTCAGCGACTTCCCCCATGCCATCTACCGGGCCGGTGACCTGGGCGCATTCGACGGGCAGCCGGGCGCAGGCTTGTGGATCCTGGAAATCCAGATCGCCCACCCCGAGCTGCCCTACGGCGCGTTTCACGAGGACCTGCTGGCCTGACCTGGCAAAGCCGCAAGCGCCCTATCAGAGCCTGGCAGCCACTTGCGCCACCCAGTCGATGAACACCCGCAGCCGCGCGCCCACATGGCGATTCGGCGGATAGGCGACGTACAACGGCATGGGCGCCAGCTGCCAGTCTTCGAACAGGCGCACCAGCGCGCCCTGGGCCACCTGCTCACGGGCCATGTAGTCCGGTAACCAGAGCACGCCCAGGCCTGCCAGGCCGGCCGCGAGGTAGGCGTTGCCATCGTCGACCGACAACACGCAGTGCCCCTGGACCTGCACTTGCTGCGCCCCTCGCGCCAGGTTCAGCGGCAACGGCCTGCCGGTGCGCGCCCAGAGGAACCCCACCACATGATGGGCCGAGCCTTCCAGCTCGCCGGGGTGGGTCGGTGTGCCCAGGCGTTCAAGATAAGCCGGCGCGGCGTAGACACCCAACTGCAGGTCGGCCACCCGCCGCGCCATCAGCGACTGGTCGAGCAACTCACCGCCGCGCACCACGCAATCGACATGTTCGCCGATGATGTCGACCATCCGATCGCTGACGCCCATTTCGATCTGAATATCGGGGTAGCGGGCGTGAAACTCGGCCAGCGCGGGCACCAGCACCAGGCGCGCCAGGGGGCTCGGCACATCGACCCTGAGCTTGCCACGCGGGCGCTGGGCGGCTTCACCCAGGCTGCTTTCGGCGTCCTCCAGGTCGGCCAGCAGGCGCTGCACGCGCTCATGGAACTGGGCCCCATCACGGGTCACGCTCACCCGTCGGGTAGTGCGATTGAGCAGGCGCACCCGCAACCGCGCCTCCAGTTGCTGGATCAGCTGAGTGACGCTGGTGCGACTGATGTTCAGGGTTTCGGCGGCCTTGCTGAAACTGCCGGTTTCCACCACTCGGGAAAAAGCGCGCATGGCCTCGAAGCGGTCCATCGGGCATCTCCAATTATTTGCAATTTGCAAACAATCTTAACCGTAACTGCCTGATTATCGGGATTGGTGCGCGGCATACAGTGAGGCCATCCCCACCACGTAGGCCCCCAGACATGACCAAACGCGACGTGATCTTCCCCCCAGGCCGCCAAGCCCTTTACCAGCGCAACCGCTATTCACCGGCCATCCGCGCCAACGGCCTGCTGTTCGTCTCCGGCCAGGTCGGCAGCCGTGAAGACGGCTCGCCGGAACCCGACCTCAAGGCCCAGGTTCACCGGGCCTTCGCCAACCTTGAAGCGATTCTGCGCGAAGCGGGTTGCAGCTTCGACGATGTGCAGGACGTGACGGTGTTCATGGTCGACCCGCAGTCGACATTCGAAACCATCTGGCAGGTGGTACCCGAGTATTGGGGCAGCGCCCCTCATCCAACCTTGACCGCGGTGGGCGTCACTTGGCTTTACGGCTTCGACTTCGAAATCAAGGTCATCGCGAAGTTGCCTTGAGCGGGTTGGCAACCAGCAGCGGGACAATTTCAGGCACCAGCGCATCCGCGCCAACCTCGATCAGCGCGAGGGTCACCGGCAGGCTGAACCGCCGGGGCCCGGCGCTGCCCGGGTTGAGGTACAGGCAGCCTTCCCGCTGTTCGATCAGCGGTTTGTGCGAATGCCCGGTGATCACCCACTGCACGCCTTGATCCAGGTGCGCCGGCACATCGGCCAGGTCGTGCACCAGCAGCACCTGCCAGCCTTGCACCTCGAACCTGTCCACGTCCGGCAAGCCCTGGGCCCAGGGCAGCGCCACGTCGTTGTTGCCACGCACCACCCGCAGTGGTGCAAGCGCTGCAAGCGCCTCAAGCACCTGTGGCTTGCCGATGTCACCGGCGTGCACGATGAGCGCGCAGCCCTCGAGCGCCGCCAGCGCTTCGGGGCGAAGCAAACCATGGGTATCGGAAATAACGCCAACTTTCATTGCCCGCCCCTCGCTACCGGCCTTTGATCAGGATGGTCATATTCGTCTGTTTCAATGGGGCCATTGCACCCCAGGTGTTACCCGACAGCGAGCTCCGGGCAACCGCATGATGGCGCTTTGTATAGGCAATGAGCGGCGACTCGGACGAAAAGCACCTTGCGCCCTTTCGAACTGTGGCAAGTGAAGGCACAATGCGTGTCCTTTTTTTGGCCGGCCTGGCCGGGGGCCTTTAAATGATCAAGACGCCGTACTACCTCATCGATAAAACCAAGCTGCTGAGCAACATGGAGAAGATCGCCTACGTGCGCGAACACTCCGGTGCCAAGGCCCTGCTTGCCCTCAAGTGCTTCGCCACCTGGTCGGTGTTCGACCTGATGCAGCAGTACATGGACGGTACCACTTCGTCCTCGCTGTTCGAGCTCAAGCTCGGCCGCCAGAAGTTCGCCGGCGAAACCCACGCCTACAGCGTGGCCTGGGCCGACGATGAAGTCGAAGAGATGCTCGAAAACTGCGACAAGATCATCTTCAACTCCATCGGCCAGCTCGAGCGCTTCGCCGAGCAATCCGAAGGCAAGGTGCGCGGCCTGCGCGTCAACCCGCAGGTGAGCAGCTCCGACTACCTGCTGGCCGACCCGGCGCGCCCGTTCAGCCGCCTGGGCGAGTGGGACCCCGAGAAGATCGAGAAGGTGATCGAGAAGATCTCCGGCTTCATGTTCCACAACAACTGCGAGAACGGTGACTTCGGCCTGTTCGACAAGATGCTCAGCCACATCGAGGAGCGCTTCGGCCACCTGCTGCACAAGGTCGAATGGGTCAGCCTCGGTGGCGGCATCCACTTCACCGGCGAAGATTACGCGGTGGACGCCTTCTGCGCGCGCCTGAAGCAGTTCTCGCAAACCTACGGCGTGCAGGTGTACCTGGAGCCGGGCGAAGCGGCCATCACCAACAGCGCCTCGCTGGAAGTGACCGTGCTCGACACCCTGTACAACGGCAAGCACCTGGCCGTGGTCGACAGCTCGATCGAAGCACACCTGCTCGACCTGCTGATCTACCGCCTCAACGCCAAGATGGCCCCCAACGATGGCGCGCACACCTACATGGTCTGCGGCAAGTCGTGCCTGGCCGGCGACATCTTCGGCGAGTACCAATTCGACAAGCCACTGGCCATTGGCGATCGCCTGTCGTTCGTCGACACCGCGGGCTACACCATGGTCAAGAAAAACTGGTTCAACGGTTTGAAGATGCCGTCCATCGCGGTCAAGCAACTCGACGGCAGCGTCGAGGTAGTGCGCGAGTTCGGTTTCGAAGACTACGTTTCGAGCCTGTCGTAAGACGGGCTTTCATGAAGGAGAGCAGCTGAATTGAAGAAGAACGTTCTTATCATTGGTGCAGGAGGTGTCGCCAAGGTGGTGGCCCACAAGTGCGCACAGCATAACGACGAACTGGGTCGTATTGCGATTGCGTCACGGAACATCTCCAAATGCCAGGCCATCATCGACAGCGTCAAGGCCAAGGGTAGCCTCAAGGTACCCGCCGACATCCAGGCCTTCTCGCTCAACGCCCTCGATGTCGAGGCGACCAAGGCACTGATCCGCGAGACCGAATCGCAGATCGTGATCAACGTCGGTTCCGCCTTCCTCAACATGTCGGTGCTGCGTGCCTGCATCGATACCGGTGTCGCCTATCTGGACACCGCGATTCACGAAGAACCGGGCAAGATCTGCGAAACCCCGCCCTGGTACGGCAACTACGAGTGGAAACACCTCGAGGAATGCCAGCAGAAGAACATTACCGCCATTCTTGGTGTCGGCTTCGACCCGGGTGTGGTGAACAGCTACGCAAAACTTGCGCAGCAGCAGTATTTCGACCGCATTGATTCGATCGACATCCTCGACGTCAATGCCGGTTCCCACGGCAAGTACTTCGCCACCAACTTCGACCCGGAAATCAACTTCCGCGAGTTCACCGGGCAAGTATGGAGCTGGCAGAACAGCCAGTGGACCAGCAACACCATGTTCGAGGTCAAGCGCACCGACGACTTGCCGGTGGTGGGTTCGCAGAACCTGTACCTCACAGGCCACGACGAAGTGCACTCGATCTCGAAGAACCTGAACGTGCCGAACGTGCGCTTCTGGATGAGCTTCGGCGAGCACTACATCAATGTGTTCACCGTGCTGAAGAACCTGGGCCTGCTCAGCGAGCAACCGGTGAAAACCGCCGAAGGCCTGGAAGTGGTGCCGCTCAAAGTGGTCAAGGCCGTGCTGCCCGACCCGGCCTCGCTGGCCCCCGGCTACACCGGCAAGACCTGCATCGGTGACCTGGTCAAGGGCACCAAGGACGGCCAGCCGCGCGAAGTGTTCATCTACAACGTGGCTGACCACGAAGAAGCCTACGCCGAGACCGACAGCCAGGGCATCTCGTACACCGCCGGCGTACCGCCAGTGGCTGCTGCCCTGCTGGTCGCCCGTGGCGAGTGGGACGCCGGCCGCATGGTCAACGTCGAGGAACTGCCGGCCGAGCCGTTCCTCAAGGCGCTGGACGTGATGGGCCTGCCGACCCGCGTCAAGGATGAAAAAGGCGACCGTCCCTGGGACGCGCAAGCCTAAGCAGCAACAAGAAGGGGTGCCAAATGGCGCCCCTTCTCTTTGTGGGAGCAACTGTCTCATGTTGTCAGTGCTGGCCTCATCGCTGGCAAGCCAGCTCCCACAGGTACGATGCTGCCTCTAAGTTAGCGCGATCCATGTGGGAGCGGGCTTGCCCCGCGATGAGGCCGATGCAGGCTCACGCATTACTTGCGTGCCTCCAGAATCAGGTTGAACGGCGTCTGCGTCGCCCGCCGAAACCGGCTGAACCCCGCCTCCTCGAACACCGCCCGCAAGCGTGCCTCTCCCGCCTGCGCCCCCAGCCCCAGCCCAACCTCCTGCGACAGTGAATTGGGCGTGCAGATGAAGGTCGACGCGGCATAGAACAACCGCCCCACCGGGTTGATATTGGCGTCCAGGCTGTCCTCGGCGAACGGCTCGACCAGCATCACCGTGCCATCCGCCTTCAGTGCCTTGTAGGCATGCCGCGCCGCACCAACCGGGTCGCCCATGTCATGCAGGCAATCGAAGAAGCACACCAGGTCCAGATCGTGGCCGGGGTAGTCCTTGGCCGACGCCTGCTGGAAGCTCACCTGCCCGCCCACACCGGCGTCCCGTGCCCGTTCGGTGGCGGTGGCCACCGAAGGCGCGTGATAGTCATAGCCGACAAAATGCGACTGTGGAAACGCCTGGGCCATGACGATGGTGGAGGCACCGTGACCGCAGCCCACATCCGCCACCTGCGCGCCGGCCTGCAGCTTGCTGACCACGCCTTCCAGCGCCGGCAGCCAATCGGCCACCAGAAAAGTGCGATAGCCCGGGCGGAAAAACCGTTCGGTGCCACTGAACATGCACGGGTGGTGGTCACCCCAGGCCAGCGCGCCATCGCCGCGCATGGCCTTCACCAGCTTGTCCTTGTCGTGGAACAGCGCCGCCAGCACCGCCGCGCCGCCGGCCATGTAGGCCGGCGAGTCTTCCAGCGCCAGGGTCATGGCCTGCTCTTCGGGAAGGGTGAAATTGCCTTGATCGTGCACCACGTAACCGGCCGCAGCCTGGCCATTGAGCCATTCGCGCACCAGCCGGGGCTGGCACCCGGTGCGCTCGGCAAGCGCCTCGGGGCTGACCGGCTGGCTGTCGGCCATCGCCCGGTACAGGCCGAGCTCGTCGCCCAGCACCACGTTGGCCAGGGTCGCCGCGGCGCCCATGTCGCCCACCAGCTTGCCCATGAATTCGTGAAGCCTTGCCTCGTCCATGACCTGACCTCCTCTGCTCAGAAGGCCACCGTCGACGAAGTCCGGTCCGGGGCGGTGGTCGGATTGATGATAGGCCCACAGCAGAACCGGGCCCGGGCTTTAAGTCTAGACCCGCCTGCGCTATCTTCGCCGCGCTGCCGGCACACCCGCCACTACCGGACGGCCGCACCCGTGCAGCAAAGGAATTGCCACCATGTTCTCCAGCCGTACCCTCGTCCTTGTCCTGGGCGTTGCCTTCATCATCATTGACCAGTGGGTGAAGCTGATCGCCCTGGTAGCCCTCGATAACCACAGTTATGTCCTGGGCAACCAGAGCATCTGGCTCGACCTGGCCCTGAGCCTCAACCCCGGCGCCTTCCTCAGCCTGGGTGCCGGCATGCCGGCGCTGCTCAAGCAACTGATCTTCGTGGTCGCCGTGGGCGCGGTGTGCTGCTGGGCCAGCGTCTGGGCGTTCAGGCACTGGCAGGCGGCGCCGATCAAGGCCTTCGCCGCCTGGTTCATCGCCGTGGGCGGGCTGTCCAACTTGATCGACCGGGTGTTTCGCGAGGGGCATGTGGTCGACTACCTGGTGCTCAACATCGGCACGCTGCACACCGGCGTTTTCAACCTGGCGGATATCGCCATCATGGCCGGCGCAGCGGTGCTGATGGTCGATGCCCTGACCAGGCCAGCCAAGCGCTGAGCAACCACCGGTGCGCCGGCCTCAGCGCTTCGAGCACCGTTACTTCCGGGCTCGCGCCAACTGCTCCAGCAGCGCCTTGGCCAAGGCCTTGTCGGAGAACGGGTTCTGCCCGGTGATCAGTTCGCGATCGACCACTACATGCGGCTGCCAGGCCTCGGCATAGCTCATGTTGCCACCCGCGCCGGCCATGGCCTTGGCCGGGTAGAACTGCAGGCGCTCACCCTTGAGCGAACCTTCGAACACCTGCTCCTCGGGGTCGGAAAAGATGGTCATGCGGTAGCCCTGATAGCTCCAGTCGCTGGCCGCCGGGGTTTCGCCACGGGCCAGAGCAGCGCGGTAGGCCGCCGGGTCCTGCTGGGCCGACAGCAGCGTGATCGGGCCATGGCAGATGGCGGCAGTGGGCTTGCCGGCCTGATGGAAATAGCGCAGCAACGCACCGACCTCTGGGTTGTTGGCCAGGTCGATCAGCGGTGCATGGCCACCCGGGATGAAGATCCCGGCGTAGCGATCAAGGTCACCGGCCAGCACTTCCTTGACCGACAGCGTGTCATCGATGCCCGGCAAGCCCTCGACCACCTGGTGGATGCGCTGCATCTCGGCCTTGTCGCCGCCGAAATACATCGGGTCGATCGAACGCTCGTCCACCTGCGGCGCATTGCCCTTGGGCGTGACCAGCACCAGCGAGTAGCCCGCCTTGAGCAACTGGTCGGCAGGCACGCCGAATTCGTTGAGGTAATAGCCCGTGGCGTATTGCTTGCCATCCTGGAGCGCCAGCTGGTGTTCGCTGGACAGCAGCACCAGCACTTCGCCCTTGGGCGCGGCGACGGCAGCACCGGCCACCAGTGCGCTGGCCAGGGCGATGGGTGTGAAGATTTTCATGCAGATGTCCTGATCAGTTGAAGGGTGCGAGGTTCAGTGGGCGGGCCAGTTGGACCCGGGTCGGCGCGGCCAGCCACGCGCCAGTGGCGGCGCGGTAGGCCTGGTAATGAGCGCTGTTGCGATGCGCCTCGACCGCAGCCTCATCGACGTACAGCTCGAACAGCTCGAACGCCAAGGGCTCACCCTCGCGGACAAACAGGTCGTAGCGCAGGTTGCCGGGCTCGGCACGGCTGTGTTCAACCATCAGCTGCAGGGCCTGGGCGGCTGCCTGATAGTGCTCGGGGCTGGGGTGGATCGTGGCGAAAATGGCGATGGACATGGGTATGTTCCGTGCAGGTTCGAATTGACTGGGCCCATGCTAGCCATCGCGTTAGGATTCGATAATTCGAAAGCACTTATTCCTGCGATTCAAAATATGAATATCACCAACAAAGACCTCAACCTGCTGCACCTGTTCCAGGTGCTCTACGAGGAACGCAACGCCTCCCGCGCCGCCGAGCGCATGGCCCTCAGCCAGCCGGCGCTGAGCCACAAGCTGAACAAGTTGCGCCACCAGTTCGGCGACCCGCTGTTCGTCCGCGCGCCACGCGGGCTCACGCCTACGCCTCGAGCCCATGAACTGGCGCCGCAGGTGCAGGTGTTGATTGGTCAACTGCAAAGCTTCTTCGAGCGCTGCGATGGCGAAAACTTCCTCGCCCGCCCTGCCCGCCTGCACCTGTACAGCACCGACTACCTCGAGCAGACGCTGCTGCCCAGGTTGCTGCCGATCCTGCGCAGCCAGGCACCAAACCTCACCCTGGTCACCCACAACACCCGTGGCGAATTGCCCCGCGAGGCGCTGGAGAAAGGCACCTGCGACCTGGCCATCGCCGGTTTCTACACCGGCCTGCCAGACACCTTTCACCAGCAACGGTTGCATGGCGAAGACTTCGTGGTGCTGGCTTCACGGGGCAACCCAAGGCTGACCGACGGCTTGAGCCTTGAGGCCTTCGTGGCCTGCGAGCACCTGATCACCACCCTGACCGGCGACCTCGACGGCCGTGTCGACCGCGCCTTGCGCGCCCTGGGCCATGAGCGGCGGATTGTCGCCGGGCTGTCCAGTTTCATCGCCCCGACGCGACTGGTCAGTGGCACCGACCTGTTGCTGACTTGCCTGCGCTCCCTGGCCGTCGATGCGCTGGAGCGCGACGCCGAACTGTGCATCCACCCGCTGCCGCTGACGCTGCCACAGGTGGAGGTGATGCAGATCTGGCATGAACGAACCCATGCCGATCCGTTGCGGCGCTGGTTCCGTCAGCAGGTGCGAGAGGTGGCGGCGCAGGTGGGTGCGTAATACTGCTGGATGCGCTACGGCCCATCGCCGGCAAGCCGGCTCCCACTCCGATTGCGCATGGCTTGAGCTCAGCGCGGTCGAGGTGGGAGCTGGCTTGCCAGCGAAAAGACCGCAAAGCGGTCGCAAGGCTGAGTCAGGGCGCGGCAACCTCACTGGCCGGCGCCAGCTGCAGCACTGCACTGGTGTAGTCCCACTCCTCCTGCACCTTGTCCGGGTGTTCGTTCAGGCGGATGCCATACGACGGGATGATCTGCCTGACCTTGGCCTGCCATTCGGGCGTGGCCAGCTTGTCCTTGAACACCTTGCCCAGCAGGTCGAGCATGATCGGTGGCGCGGTCGAGGCCCCCGGCGAGGCGCCCAGCAGCCCGGCGATGCTGCCGTCCTTGGAAGTGACGATCTCGGTACCCAACTTGAGCACGCCACCCTGGTTCTCGTCCTTCTTGATGATCTGCACCCGCTGCCCGGCCTGCCACAGGCGCCAGTCCGCAGGCTTGGCCTCGGGGAAATAGGTCTGCAGCGCGGCAAAGCGATCATCGTCGGACTGCAGCACCTGGCCGACCAGGTACTGCACCAGGGCGAACTCGCGCACCCCGACCAGCACCATGGGCCAGGTGTTATGGATCGTGGTGCTGCCCAGCAGGTCCAGCAGCGAACCCTGCTTGAGGAATTTGGTGGAGAAGGTGGCGAACGGCCCGAACAGGATCATCCGCTTGCCATCGAGCACCCGGGTATCCAGGTGCGGCACCGACATCGGTGGCGCACCGGTGGCGGCGATGCCGTAAGCCTTGGCCATGTGGCGTTGAGCGATGGCCGGGTTGTCGGTGACCAGGAACGAGCCACCCACCGGGAAGCCGGCATAGTCCTTGGCCTCGTCGATGCCGGACTTCTGCAGCAACGGCAGCGCGGCGCCGCCGGCACCGATGAACAGGAACTTGGCGTCGGTGGCGGCCGTACTGCCATCCTTGAGGCTCTTGTACTCGACGTGCCAGCTGCCATCGTCGTTACGGGTGATGTTCTCGACCTCGGTGGACAGCTTGAGGTCGAAGTTCGGCCGGGTCTGCAGGTAGCCCACGTACTGGCGGGTGATCTCGCCAAAGTTGACGTCGGTGCCGATCGGCGTCCAGGTCACCGCGAGCTTCTGGTTGGGGTCGCGCCCTTCCATCATCAGCGGCACCCACTTGGCTATCTGCGCGTGGTCTTCGGAATACTGCATGGGCTTGAACAGCGGGCTGGCCTGCAGCGCCTCATAGCGTTTGCGCAGGAAGCGGATGTTGTCATCGCCCCAGACGAAACTCATGTGCGGGGTGGTATTGATGAACGAGCGTGGGTTCTTCAGCACCCCCTGCTTCACCTGCCAGGCGAGGAACTGCCGGGTGATCTGGAACGATTCGTTGATCTCCACCGCCTTGCTGATGTCGATCTTGCCGTCCTTCTCCGGCGTGTAGTTGAGCTCGGCCAGGGCCGAGTGCCCGGTGCCGGCGTTGTTCCAGCCGTTGGAGCTTTCTTCGGCAACCTTGTCCAGGCGCTCGACCATTTCCATCGACCAGCCAGGCTCCAGCTCGTTGAGCCACACGGCGAGAGTGGAACTCATGATGCCGCCGCCCACCAACATCACATCGACCTTCTTCGTGTCCGCCGCCTGGGCGCTAGCCAGGCCCAGTACAACGATGAGGCCGGCCAGCCCCCATCTGCTTCTCTTGGTGATTTTCATGGTCGCTCCCGCGAGTCGCAGCGCGTCCCGCTCCAATTCCTGCCCGTGCCCGCCTGCCCATGCGCCCGACATGGCCCATGACCAGACTATTCGGCAGCAAGCTTAGCTGACCGGGCTGCTCGGGTAGGGAAAGCCGCGACTTTGAGACAAGTTCGGTTGCAAAGTACGAGATGCTTCCACGATGCTTGATGGCTTTATGGACCACGGCACAGGCAATGGACAAGGACATGCATTGATGGACATTTTAGGGATCCCGCTATTCGTGGTGCTGTTGGCGTTCCTGATGGTGGCCACGGTGATCGATCATCGGCGACGCAAGCAGGGGCTGCTCGACCTGCGCCAGCAAGGGTTCGAGTACATTTTCAACGGTAAAGGCAGAACGTATCTGGCATTCAACCTGCCTGAGGCCACGATCCGCATCGGCAAGCTCGGCGCAGCCCAGTGCCTGCAACGCCCGGTCAGCATCATTTCGCACTTTGAGTGGAAATGGGTCGAGCGGAACGCCGTCAAACGCGAGAACCGCTTCGTGTTCTTCCTCAGCGACCTGGAGATTTCCATGCACGAAGTTTTCTACAGCACCGACGAACGCCTGGCCGAAATCGAATGGGCCAAGCTCCAGGCGGTGTACAACCACGCTGTCTCCTACCAGACACAGGTAATCGAGCAAATGCCAAGAACCGACACCTACGATCTTTTCATTTCCCACGCCAGCGAAGACAAGGAAGCCTTCGTCCGCCCCCTGGTCAACGCGTTGCAGGCACTGGGCCTGCGAGTATGGTACGACGAGTTCACGCTGGAGATCGGCGACAGCCTGCGCCGGTCCATCGACCATGGCCTGGGTAATTCGCGGTTTGGCATCGTGGTGCTCTCTCCTTCGTTCTTTGCCAAACAATGGACCCAGTACGAGCTTGACGCCCTGGTCAACCGCTCCATGTCCGGCGAGAAAGTGGTCTTGCCCATCTGGCACGACGTGCAGCACCCGGAAGTTTCCCGTTACAGCCACAGCCTGGCAGACAAGGTTGCATTCTCATCGTCGGCGCTGAGTATCGATGAAATGGCGACGGCGTTCCTGCGCGTTGTACAGCGCGAACTGCACTGAAAACACCGCGGCGTATTCACGACACTTGTCTTCTCGACGCCCTATCAATACTGTATGCATGAACAGCACTCATAAGGCATGTGCATGCAACTGATCGCCAAACTCGGCATCCTCGCCGACGCCGCCAAATACGACGCTTCCTGCGCCAGCAGCGGCGCGCCCAAGCGCGGTTCGCGTGGCCGTGATGGGCTGGGCGCCACCGACGGAACGGGCATCTGCCACAGCTACACCCCCGACGGGCGCTGCGTGTCGCTGCTCAAGGTGCTGCTGACCAACTTCTGCCTGTACGACTGCCAATACTGCGTCAACCGCCGTTCCAGCAACGTGCCGCGGGCACGCTTCAGCCCTGAGGAAGTGGTGCGCCTGACCCTGGATTTCTACCGGCGCAACTGCATCAGCGGGCTGTTTTTGAGCTCCGGGATCATCCGCTCGGCCGACTACACCATGGAGCAACTGATCCGGGTGGCGCGCCTGCTGCGCGAAGAGCACAACTTCCGTGGCTACATCCACCTCAAGACCATCCCGGATGCCGACCCGCTGCTGATCGAGGAGGCCGGGCGCCTGGCCGACCGGCTCAGCGTCAATATCGAACTGCCCACCGACGCCAGCCTCCAGCGCCTGGCCCCGGAGAAGCAGGCCAGCACCATCCGCCTGGCCATGGGCGTGATCCACCAGGGCCAGCAAGCGGTGGCCAACGAGCCTCGGGCGCCGCGCTTCACCCCCGCCGGGCAGAGCACCCAGGTGATCGTCGGCGCCGACGCCACCGACGACAGCACCCTGCTGCGCAACGCCGAATCGCTGTACCAGGGCTACGGCCTCAAGCGCGTGTACTACTCGGCCTTCAGCCCGATCCCCGACAGCCCCGCCAGCGTGCCCCTGGCCGCCCCGCCACTGCTGCGCGAGCACCGCCTGTACCAGGCCGACTTCCTGTTGCGCGGCTATGGCTACAAGGCCGGCGAGCTGCTGGGCGCAAGTGGCAACCTGGCACTGGACATCGACCCGAAACTGGCCTGGGCGCTGGCCAACCGCGAGGTGTTTCCGCTCGACGTCAACCGCGCAGAACCGGCGCTGCTGGCGCGCATCCCCGGCATCGGCCTGCGCAGCGTGCAACGCATGGTGGCCCTGCGCCGCGAACGGCGGATCCGCTACGACGACCTGATCCAGCTGCGCTGCGTGCTGGAAAAAGCCCGCCCGTTCATTGTCACCAGCGACTACCGACCGGCCCAGGCCGAACTGCGCAGCGGGCTGTTGCGCGAGCGCCTGCGCGAACCCCAGGCCCCCGTGCAGATGGGGTTGTGGGGGTGATCGCGCTCGATTGCGACGACTGCTTCGCCACCTGGCGCGACCAGGCCAGGCGCCTGCTCGGCCACGGTATCGACCCGGCCGAAGTCACTTGGAGCCAGGGCCCGATGGACGACCTGCTGGCCGTCCCGGAGGCGCTGCCCGAAGGCCCAGGCCCCTTCCATGCCCGGGTGCCGGCGGCCTTGCTGGCCCAATTGGAGCAGGCCGGGCGCTACCGCGGTGAACAGCGCTGGAACCTGCTGTACGAAGTGCTCTGGCGCGTCGCCCACGGCGACCGCACCGCCATGCTCGCCGGCGACCGCCTGGGCAGCGAGCTGCAACGGCGCATCAAGCAGGTCGGCCGCGAAGCCCACCACCTGCATGCCTTCGTGCGCTTCGTGCCACTGCCTGCGGCGCTGGCCGAACACCTGCAGCTGGACCTGGTGGCCTACCACGAACCGGCCCACGACATCCTCGACAGTGCCAGCGGCCACTTTGCCGAGCGCCTGGGGCGCCAGCGCTGGCTGATCGCCACGCCCCGCGACGGCGTGCGCTACGACGGTGCGTCGCTCGAATACCAGCGGCGCTGCCCCGAAGCCTGGCAGCAGTGGGCGCGCACTGCCGAAGACCCCGACGCCGAGCTGTGGCTGACCTATTACCGCCACACCTTCAACCCGGCCCGGCTCAACCCCGACGCCTTGCGCCAGCATCTGCCCGGGCGGTTCTGGCGCCACCTGCCGGAAGGGCCGCTGATTCCGCAACTGGTGGGCCAGGCGCGCCACGGCAAGCAGCGGGATGGCCAGGCACGGGAAGTGGCGCAACAGCGTGGCAAACAGATCAGCGCCAGCCCCGCACGGCCTGTCAGGTCGCCTACCTCCGAGGCTTGAGCAGCGTGCGTTAGCCCTGCAAAAACCATTCGCCCGAATGGCAATTGTGAAAAATACGTCAAATTTATATCCGGCCGGGCTATGACCAGGCGAGGAATCCTGACAGACTTATTGCTAATCATTCTCATAAGTACTAGCAATAAGGATAAAGCCCGGCATGTCTCCGCTTCGCTTGCCCCGCCGCTTCACGCCCACGCGCAACCTGCTGGCCATGGCTGTCTGCATGGCCTCCCTGCCCCTCGCCGTCGCCGCCGAACCGCCGCAAACCGATGCACCGGCCGTGCTCGAACTGGGCGCCACGGCCATCAACGACAGCCGTCTGGGCAGCACCACCGAAGGTTCGCAGTCGTACACCACCGGAGCCATGTCCACGGCTACAAAGCTGCCGCTGACCATGCGCGAAACACCCCAGTCGGTGACCGTGATCACGCGCCAGCGCATGGACGACCAGGCCATGACCAGCATCAACGATGTGGCCAAGTACACGCCGGGCCTGTTCCTCAACCAGTCCAACGGCCCGGGCCGCCAGACCTACACCGCCCGTGGCTTTGACGTCGACAACATCATGTACGACGGCATCCCCAGCGCGTACACCGGCTGGGTGGTCGGCGCCCAGCCTAACCTGGCGATGTTCGACCGGGTGGAAGTGGTGCGCGGCTCCACCGGCCTGGTCACCGGCGCCGGCACCCCCTCGGCCGCCATCAACCTGGTGCGCAAGCGCCCATTGGCCGAGCAGAAAGTCACCCTGACCGGTGCCGCCGGCAGCTGGGACAACTACCGCGGCGAGCTCGACGCCTCCAGCCCGCTCAACGACAGCGGCACCCTGCGCGGCCGAGTGGTCACCTCATACCGCGACGCCAACGGCTTTCGCGATGGCCAGGAAGAAGATCACGGCCTGTTCTACGCCATCACCGAAGCCGACCTGAGCGAAGACACCACCCTCACCCTCGGTTTCTCCCACCAGAAGGACAAGACCAACTTCTTCTGGGGCGCCATCCCCACCGACCTCGGCGGCCATCACCTGGACGTGTCGCGCTCGTACAACCCGGGCACCGACTGGGAGAACAAGGACCAGGAGATCAACACCCTGTTCGCCGAAGTGCGCCACCGCCTGGCCAACGACTGGAAGCTGCAGGTCAACGCCAACTACAGCGAGCAGGACGCACTGTTCCGCGGCTCGTACCAGTCGCGCTGGAACGCCGCCAAGACCCTGAGCCGGACGGTCTACCAGTCGAAGCACGACGAGAACCAGCTGGGCCTGGATGCCTTTGCCAGCGGCCCGTTCCAGGCCCTGGGCCGCACCCACGAACTGGTGGTCGGCGCCAGCAAGCGCCTCTACGACATGAACCAGGACAACTACAGCCCGTACAACACCGACTACCCCCTGGGTGGCGGCAAGCCCGGCTTCGTGCACACCAGCAACAACCGCTACCTGATCAACCAGGAAGGCGTCTACAGCACCACCCGCCTGAGCCTGGCCGACCCGCTCAAGCTGATCCTCGGCGGGCGTCTGGACTGGTACGACTACGACCAGCGCGACAACGACGCCGGCGACTACAAGGTCACCCGCAAGGTCACCCGCTACGGCGGCCTGATCTACGACCTGGATGACCAGCACTCGGTCTACGTCAGCTACACCGACATCTTCACCCCGCAGGACGGGCGTGACGGCTCCGGCAAACCGGTAACGCCGATCGTCGGCAAGAACTACGAGGTCGGCATCAAGGGCGAGTACTTCGACGGCGCACTGAACGCCAGCCTGGCAGTGTTCCGCATCGACCAGGAAAACCGCCAGGTCGAGGTGAAACTGCCAGACTGCCCGCAACTGAGCTGCTACCAGGCCTCCGGCGAGGTGCGCAGCCAGGGCATCGACTTCGAACTGCAGGGGGCGCTGACCGAGCAGTGGCAAATCGGCGGTGGCTACACCTATGCCCGCGTCCACACCATCAAGGACCAGAACAACCCGCAGAACATCAACAAACCGCTCAACTCCGACACCCCCGAGCACCAGTTCAAGCTGTACACCACGTACCGCTTCCAGGGCCCGCTGGAAAAACTGCGCGTGGGTGGCGGCGTCACCTGGCAGAGCCGCATGTACAACGACATCGCCCTGGCCGATGGCAGCAGCTACCGCTTGATCCAGGGCGCCTATGCGGTTACCGACCTGATGGCCGGCTACCAGGTCAGCCCGCAGCTGGACCTGCAGCTCAACGCCAACAACGTGTTCGACAAGCACTACTACTCGTCGATTTCCGAATCGGTGGACTACGGTGGCGACACCTTTGGCGACCCACGCAACTTCATGCTGACCGCCAAATACAGCTTCTGACATCCGCAGGCGCATGGATGCGCCGCTCCCCAGCTCTGTCGCCAGGCTTGGATACAGACTCTCTACCCGGTTAGACTCCGCGCCTTTTCCAGCGAGCCCGCCCATGGCCAGGATTACCGGACGCAACGCCACCCTCTGCGGCCTCGCCGCCATCTTGCTGTGGAGCACCGCCTCGGGCCTGATCCGCAGCGTCAGCCAGCATTTCGGCGCCATTGGCGGCGCGGCGCTGATCTATACCCTGGGCGCGCTGTTGCTGCTGGTATTGCTGGGCAAGCCACGTTTTCGCAAGGCCTCGCCCTGGTACCTGCTCGGCGGCTCGGCGCTGTTCGTCGCCTACGAGATCTGCCTGTCACTGGCGCTGGGCTATGCCCTGGACAGCACCCAGGCGATCCAGCTGATGGTGGTCAACTACCTGTGGCCGAGCCTGACCGTGCTGCTGGCGATCGTGATGAATCGCCAGGCGGCGCGCTGGTACATCGTGCCAGGCACCGCGCTGGCACTGCTCGGCATCCTCTGGGTGGTGAGCAGCGATGGCCTGTCGCTGGCCAGCGTGCTCGCCAACATTCGCTCCAACCCGTTGGGCTATGGCCTGGCTGCCAGCTGCGCGATCACCTTCGCGCTGTACTGCAACATCACCCGCCGCTACGCCGACGGGCAGAACCATGTGGTGCTGTTCTTCCTGCTCACTGCGGCGGTGCTGTGGCTCAAGTACGCCATCAGCGCAGAAACGCTGCCGGCCTTCAGTACCGGCGCCAGCCTGGAACTGCTCGGGGCGGGCCTTTCCATCGCCGGCGGCTACGCGTTGTGGAACTTAGGTATCCTGCGCGGCAACCTGACCCTGCTGGCCACCGCCTCGTACTTTGCCCCGGTGCTGTCGTCGGCGTTCGCCGCGCTGTGGCTCGGTGCGCATCTGGCCCTGCAGTTCTGGCAGGGTGCGTTGCTGGTCACCCTGGGTTCTTTGCTGTGCTGGCAGGCGACCCGCCAACCTCGCTCGGGCGCCTGACAGCGAAGCGGCACACCTGCCCACCGCGCAGCATGCATTCCAGGTGCTGCGCCTCGCCGCCCCCCAGGGCGCCGATCAGCGCCAGGTCCAGTTCGCACACCGACGGGTGCGCCTTGGCCAGGTGATGGAACACGCAGTTGTGGGCGACGATCTCCGGCTCACCGGAGGAGCGGAAGAACACCGCCGCTTCATAGCCGGCCTGGTTCATGTGCTGCACGATCCGCGCCTCATCAACCACCTCCTGCTCAAGGTCGGCAGCCAGCTTGCGCCCCAGGCCACGCAGCAGCGCCAGCAACGCGTCGTTGCCAAGCAGGCCGGCGACCTCGTCGATCAGCAGGTTGGCCAGCAAGGGGTACTGCCGCGGGAACAGCTCACGGGCCTGCTCGGTGAGCTGGTGCAGTTGCTCTGGCCGGCGCCCGGTGGGCCGGGTGGCACCGCGCTGTACCAGGCCGTCGCGCTCCAGCGCCGCCAGGTGCTGGCGCACCGCGGTACGGGTGATCGCCAGCGCCTGGGCCAGGTCATCGATGCTCATGCCCGCCGGCTGATGCAACAGCGCATAGAGCAGGTCACGCTGGGTACGGCCCAATCCTTCCAGCATTGGCGCAGGCTCCTGTTCAGAACTTGTCGGGGAACTGCTTGACCAACGCCCCGGCCAGGGCGTCGGCCAGCACCAGCATGTGTTGGCGCATCATCTGCCAGGTCTGTGCTTCCCCGGCGTAGTCGCGGGCGGCGATCTGGTCGATCTGCGTCACATGGTGGCCGCCGTGGGCGCTGAGCAGGGTCAGCAAGGTCGGCTCGGGCAGGTAGGGGTTGGCCTTGGCCAGGAACCCGGCGATGGCCTTGGCGTTGCCCGACAGCTCGTTCACCGCCGCCTGCTGTCCCGCCTTGTCCCTGGCCACCGTGGCATCGCTGTAATGCTTGACCGCGCCCCAGTGCCCGGCCAGCAGCTTGAGCATCTGCTCCGCCGCCGGTTGGCCATACAACGGCGCCAGGCTGTTGGCGATGGTGGTGGCATTGCTCACCACCTGCCTGGCCGCCGTGTCGGCCTGGGCCTTGTTGCCGGCCTGGTTGGCAACGGCGTAGTTGCGCACCCAGAACACATGCTCGACCCACAGATCGCGCAACGCCAGGCGCGTGCTCAGTGCGGCAGGCTCGGCGGCGGGCGCATCGGTGCTGGCCAAGGCCTGGTTGAAAAGCGGCTGCGCGCACAGGGCGAGCAACAGCAGTGCAGCAATCTTGATGTTCATGACGACACCCTCGAAGTGGATGACCCCCAACAAGGGTAATTTAAGCATCAAAATATGTTTTTATTGGCCGAAGCGCTGGATTCGGACCAATGGTCCACGGCTCATCCCTTGATGGCTTTCTCGATGGTTGCGATGTCGATCTTGCCCATGTCCATCATCGCCTCCCAGGCCCGCTTGGCTGCCGCCCGGTCGCTGCCAGCGACGGCCTGGGTCAGCACGCGCGGGCTGATCTGCCACGACAGCCCCCATTTGTCCTTGCACCAGCCGCACACACTCTCCTGACCGCCGTTGCCGACGATGGCGTTCCAGTAACGATCGGTCTCCTCCTGGCTGTCGGTCGCCACCTGGAACGAGAACGCCTCGCTGTGGCTGAACGCCTTGCCGCCGTTGAGGCCGATGCAGGGGACGCCCATTACCGTGAATTCGACGGTGATCACATCGCCCTGCTTGCCTGACGGGTAGTCGCCGGGGGCCAGGTGTACGGCGATCACCTGGCTGTCGGGGAAGGTTTGGGCATAGAAGTTCGCGGCCTCTTCAGCGTCGTGGTCGAACCAGAGGCAGATGCTGTTCTTCGGGGTCATGGTCGGGGTTCCCGGGGCACGAGGTCCCACGAGTCTAGCCCCCCTGCCCGCCCGCACTGGCGGTGCGCGATCAGCGGCCGGCCAGGGGGATCCACAGGTCGACGTAACCGCCACCGTGCAGCGGGTCGAAATCGGCGCTGTACAGCTCGAATTCCGGCGCATCGGCCGCCTGGTGGCCGGACGCCGGCAACCACTGGTTGAACACGGTGTAGACCGTCTGGTGGATCATCGACACATGGCCCTGGTGGCGGAACACCGCATAGTCCCGTGCCGCCAACCGGAAATGGCTGAAGTTCGGCGGCAGGTCGCCGGCGCGGGCCACCTCGACCCCGGCGATGTACTCGAAACTGCCGTCGTCGCCGGGGTTGCAGCACACCCCGTAGGTGGCGTCGCCGACCTGCCCGGGCACACGCCCGACGTAGGGGTCGAAAGCCTGCCACAGGCCAGGGATGCCTTCGTTGCGCTCGAAGGTGAAGCGCCCGCCGAGGCCAGCGATGATGAAGGCATCGCGGTGTTCGAAACGCGGTTCGGCAAGCGGGATGAAGTCGAGGGTTTTCATGCGCAGGGGCTCCAGCAAGGCAGAGGGGTCGTGGGCCTGGCCGCGCAGCTGGCTCGGCGGCATGCCGAACAGCTCGCAGAAGGCCCGGGTGAACGCTTCGTGGGAGCTGTAGCCAGCCGCCAGCGCTACTTCAAGGATGTCCGGGCAGCCACCGCGCAGGGCCTGCGCGGCACGGCTCAGGCGCCGGGCCCGCACATAGCGCATCACCGGCCAGCCGGTGGCGGCAGCGAACTGGCGGGCCAGGGCGAACGGCGAAAGCCCGAAGTGCCGGGCGACACGGCCCAGGTCCAGGTCGGTGTCCAGGGCCGTCTCGATGTACCACAGGATGTGTTCGATGCTTCGCATTCCCTTGCTCCTCAGTCAGCGCCGCCACACTACCAAGGGTGTTGGCGGACGACTTGATCGTTCTTGCGCGTAGTCATCGCAACCTGTTTCAGCGAGCCTGTCCTTCGGCTCGATGCTGACTGAAGGCCAGGTGGTAACCGTTGCAGTCACGCACCCCGAACTCTCGCGAACCGTGCGCCATGTCCTGCAACGGCCAGGCGATGTCGGCTCGCTGCTTGACTTGGGCGAAGTAGCCCTCGACATCATCGATGATCAGGTAAAAGGTGCCGGAGCAGGCCACCGGCTGCTGCCACAGGTCCTCTTGGGTGAACACCAGTGTGCAGTCATGCAGGCGTGCGGTGAGGGTCGACTGCGCACTGTCGCTGACACTGAAGCCGAGCACGTCGCGGTAGTAGTCGCGTGTGCCTTTCAGGTCGGTACAACGCACAAGCAGGGCAATGGGCATGCTGGCCTCGTCGATGAAATCCATGTGCTGCGGATCATCACTGTTAACACCCCAGGCGACAAGGGCTGGCAGCGGGCAGCGATAGTGGCACAATGCCTCGTTTGCCACCTGCCCCTATCAAGGAGGATTCATGTTGTCGCGCTCCATCCCGGCCATCCTGACACTGGCCGCCACACTGCTGCTCGGTGCCTGTGCCACAGCCCCGCAGCCCCCCGCTCCACCGCTTGGCCCCGTGCTGCCGAGTACACCGCAACGCAGCCAATGGATCGAACAGACCCTGGCCAAGGACCCGCTCGTCAAGCCCAAGGACAAACCGGCTGTCTATCCGAACAGCGACGAGACTGTGGCCAAGCTGCGCAAAGAGCGCAACCTGCCTGTGCCGGATGAGTATTGGGCACTGTACAAACAGAACCTCGACACCCTGCGCGCCGACATGCAACAGCAGAAGGTTACCGGGCGCGCCGCCTACATCGCTGTCTACACCGACCAGCTCAACCGCGCCGACGACCAGACCCTGCAACGCCTCGCCACTGCGCCCGACAGCCTGGACAAGGCCAGCAGCCGGGCCTGGACCCAACGCATGGTCGATCGCCTGCTGACCTACATGGCGGATGACAACAAGGCCACCGTCACTACCCTGCAAAATCACATGCAACGCATGGCACTGATGGACCGGCAATACAAGATCTGCGCGCTGTACAGCGACTGCTGGGACAAGCCGCCGTCCAAATGACCTGGCCGGCGCCAGGTTTGACGCCGGGCGCCGCAGCGTTCAAGGTCGGTGCTGCACAGAGCAACCCAGCCTTTCCCTGACGCGGAGACCGCCATGCATTTCGACCTGATCCAGACCCTGAGCCTGGCCGGCAAGCCGGATGTGCCCAACGATGACCGCCTCGGCTGCGCCGAGCGCCATGCCTGGGTCATCGACGGTGCCACCGACCTCGGCCCAGCCGGCCTGCTCGGCGAGCGTGGTGGTGCGGCCTGGCTGGCGGGCGCGGCGCAGCGTGCCTTCGCTGGCGCTTGCGGGCCTTTGCAAGGTATCTGCGAGCAGGTATTCGACACCCTGGCCAAGGACTACGAGCAAGCCCGCCAACGCGTGCCGCTGGCCCCGTGGGAGCTGCCCCGCGCGGCCTTCGCTGCCGTGGCCCTGGAGGGCGACGAGCTGGTCTGCGCGCACCTGGCCGACTGCGTGGTGCTGCACCGTAGCGCCCAGGGCGTTGCCTTCCTCACCCCGGCCCCCGACCGCGAGGCCGAACGCGCCGAAGCCGCCGCCCTGGGCCCCGGCACCGGCGCCTTCGGTGTGCGCACACCGGCGGTGCTGGCCGACCGCCGCGCCGCCCGCGAACGGCCGCGGACCGTGCTGGGTGTCGAACCCGAACAGGCCCGCGCCGGCACCGGCTACAGCCGCACCCCGGTAGCCAGGGGCGACGATGTGCTGCTGATGAGCGACGGCTTTGCCGCACTGTTCGACACCTACCGGGCCTACGACCCGGGCGCATTCATCACCCGCCTGCTGAGCCACGGGCTGGCCGACCTGGCCCAGACCCTGCGTGGCATCGAGCAGGACGACGCCGCCTGCGTGCGCTACCCGCGCTTCAAGATGAGTGACGATGCGTCGGCGATCTGGTTGCGGGTGGGCTGAGGCGACCACTGCATCATCAAGAAATGCCCTACAACAATTTGGGAAGCACTCAGGCGTTTGTGGCTTCACACCGTAATTCGCTTCCCTATGATTTCCCCAACGACGCTAGGTACCGTAGTCCAGGGGAGATTCAAGCTTGTCGGAACTTGAAAAAAAACTGCAGCACCTGACCGCAGAACAGATCGAAGTACTCTACGCGCAGTATCTCGCTGGCGAAAAAGTTTCCGTGCTGCTCGATCGCTATGCCATCGACCTGAAACCCACCCAGCTCATCAAGGCCCTGCCACCCCGACTGATCGAAGACCTCATCTGCCCATACTGCAACACGCCGCTGTTTCAGCGCCGCCCCGCCAAGTCCGCCCTGGGTGGGGCAAAGCAACCGGCGTTCTGCTCGCGCTGCGAGCACCAGCACCACTTCCCCTACTATCACCGCCCCCCTCAGGCGTGCCAGTGCAGCCCTTGCCAGCTGGCACGGGAGCAGGCGCGACTGCAGCGTGAAGCTGAGTTGCGCCAGCGCGTGCAAGCGTTCCATGGGCTGGAGGCTGTTACCCCTGTGCCATTTTCCAGCTTGAGCCTGACCCACAAGCTGCAACTGATGGCGTTGTTCGAAGCCCGCAGCGATTGGCGCCTCGACTGCCTTCTACCGGCACGGGCGGTGAAAGGTGATGCCTGCATCGCCCCGTCAGAAGCGATGGAGCAGGCAGTTCTGCAGTCGCTGCGCGAGGCAAAAGTGTTGATGGTTGATCCGACGTCGCCGCTCGATGCCTTCGATTCGGGGCCTACACCCACGCCCCGGTTCGATAGGGTCTACTGGCGGGTCAATGTCAGCTTGGGCGACGGGCAACGCACGAACCTCGCCGACTTGTACCGCGCCATCCATCGCGAACTGTCGCGCGGCCCCATGCCCGCCTGGCGCGAAGAGATTGCCGAGGCCATCCACACCCTCGCCTTAGAAGAGGTCTACGGCTATCTGGAAAGCTACTGCGCTGAACACAGCCTGCCCTTCCAGGCGTGGAAGAAAGGCCGTGAAGTCATCGCGCAGCTGCTGGAAGAGCTACCGGTATGCCAGGTCTGGTACCTCGCCAAACTGGCTGTGAACAATGCAGTCGTGTATTTCAACAAGGGCTCGGTGAGCAAGACCCAAGCCAGCAATGGCATCCCCAACAGCATGCTGGCGCTGGGGCAAAAGGCCGTGGAAGGTGCATGGACAACAAAATGGCACAAGCACAGCGTCAGGTCTCCCCGCTCCGGATTCAGCAAGGCCCTCCACGACCTGCTGCTCAAGCATGACGACTACGGTCGCGAGCGCAGGATTGGCAATTACATCACGGCACTACCGAGCGCAGCCTACGGCCCCGGCACTGCCGAAATCTGCTGCAGTGCCTGCGGTTCCCTGGCCATTCATGTGCAGACGAAGGTCAATGAGACCATCGTCAACTGCAAGGACTGCATGGCGAGATCGTTGCTCCCCACCGATGGCCATCGCCACCTTCAGTAGCAAAAATCACCTGCAATTCATGCGCACCCAGAAAAGGACTACACGAAAAACGGAAAGCATGAAGTCGATCGCGGGCAAAGTCGGACTCAAAATGTTTCCGCGAACTACAAGAACAGCGGAAAAACTCCCGCTTCATCGACTCATGTACAAGGAAGCACGCAATGCTGATCCAGCCCCTCCCTTCCCACGGCCCTTGGGACCAAGGCATCAGCCTTGACCGACATACCGTGTTCAGCACCCCCATCGGCCTGAACGCACAGGGCCACATGCAGTTTGAGATCCTGCGCACCGACATCGGCGAGGCGCTGTTTCAGCTCAAACATCGCGACGACTACCGGCAGGTCGCCTTCCTCGCTCGTTCGGTGGCCGCCGCCTTGGCCGGGCAACGCTTCGACCTGGTCATCCCCATGCCCGCCAGCAGGCAGCGGCCCTGCCAGCCGGTCCACGAAGTGGCCAGGCAAGTGGCGGTGTTGCTGGGCAGCACCTACAGCGATCAGCTTTTGCTGAAGACCTGGCCCACCGCATTGATGTCCGACCTCGCCAACTATGAACAACGGGCCGAGGCACTGGCCGGCTGCTTCATCGTCAACGACACCCTGCGCCATAGCGCCGATGTGTTGCTGCTGGACGACCTGGTCGACACCGGTGCCTCGCTGGAGGCTGCCTGCACCGCCCTGCGCGAATGCGCCAGCATTCGCAGCATCTCGCTGGTTGCTCTGACGCGCCGGCACTGAACAGGCAAAAAAAAAGCGCCTCACGGAGGCGCCAAAACATTCACCTGTAACCAAAGGAGCGCGTGGGCTTCTAAAGGTGAATTCGATTGTTCACAGAATCGACAGCGGGTATTCGACGATCAGCCGCACCTCGTCCAGGTCAGACTCGAACGCCGTGGCCCGGGTGGTGGCCTGACGCACCCGCAGCGACAGATCCTTTGCCGCGCCGGTCTGCACCACGTACTTGACCTCGATATCGCGCTCCCAGCGTTTCTGGTCGGTGAGCGGGTCGCCGTTGCCGTCGCGGCGCATGTAGAAGGCGTTGGCGTTGCTGTAGTCGGCGTCGCTGCCACGCCCGTAACGGGTCATGAACGTCAGCCCTGGCACGCCATAAGCAGTCATGTTCAGGTCGTAGCGCAGCATCCAGGAACGCTCCTTCGGCGAGTTGAAGTCGCTGTACTGGATGGAGTTGTCGAGGAAGATCGAATCGGACTGGCGCAGGTAGTCGAAGTCGTCGTCGCCGTTGTTGCGCTGATGGGACAGCGCCAGGGTATGGGCGCCGTAGCGCACACCGAGCTTGGCGCTCCAGATATCGTTGTCGAACTGGCCGAGGCGCTGACGGCCTTCGTCCTTGGCGTTGTAGAAGTTGAACCCGCCGATCAGCGCCAACTCGTCGCTCAGCGGCCAGGTCACGCTGGTGCCAGCGTAGTACTGGTTCCACACATCCTTCAGGCGGCTGCCGAACAGGCTGACGCTGACGTAGTCGTTGATCGCGTAGTCGCCACCGCCGTAGGCAATCCATGGCGAGTCCACCGGGCCGCCGTAAAAGGTCACGAAGTTGTCGCGCAGGTCGCTGGACACCGGCTGGCTCATGGCATGCAAACGCCCGCCCTGCAGGGTCAGGCCCTTGAGGCTGGTGTTTTCCACGGTCACGCCACGGAAGCTCTCCGGCAGCAGGCGCGAGTCGCCGGCGGCCACCACCGGGTTGGCCGGGAACACATCACCCACCCGCAGCACGGTGTCGTACAGGCGCAATTTGGCGGCGCCGCCGACCTTGCTGTACTCGTCCCGGGCCTGGCCGTCGCGGTCCACCGGCAGCACATCGAACGAGCTGCGCCCGCCATTGCGCCCACCGCCGGTGTCGAGTTTGAGCCCGAGCATCGCGAAGGCATCCAGCCCCACGCCCACAGTACCCTCGGTGAAGCCGGACTCGAAGCGGGTGATGATGGCGTGGGCCCAGGCCTCGGAGTAGCCGTTGGCGCTGGCCTTGCCGCTGTTGTAGGTCGGCGCCGGGCCGTCGCGGTGGTCACGGTTGAAGTAGAAGTTGCGGTTGAGCACATTCAGGCGGCTGCCTTCGATGAACCCCTCTTGCTGCGCGTCGCCGGCCCAGGCGGCGGGGCCGGCCATTGCCAGCAGGGCGGCCAGGGAAAGTGTCGGACCGTTTCTCATGCGATGCTCCTTCGCTGCGGCTGTTGTAGTTGTACGGCCTCGGCGCTGGAGCGTCCCTGGTCTGGCCAGATGCGCGTGCACCCAGCCCCTTCGGCCGAGGCTGATGCTCGCTGCTGGCGGATAACGGCAAGGTGATGGGCGGATTACAATTGCGTCATGCGCGCACTTGCGTCCGGCATTGGGGATGCTGGGTTAACAGGCACTTGAGGTGGGTGTGGCTTGCGGGACAGGAGGGCTTGCTTCAGCGCTTCAGAGCAGAGCGATAGGCCGCCGCGCCTTCGCGCTTGCCTACCGCCACCACCAGCACAACGACTCGCTGATCCTCTACCCGATAGACCAGTCGATAACCTGAGGACTTGAGTTTGATCTTGTAGTGGTTGGGCAAGTCGCGCAGCGCGTCCGCTGGCACCCTGGGCAGTACCAGCCGCTCACGCAGTTTCTTCTTGGCTTGCTCACGCACGGTATGGCCAAGTTTCTCCCACTCCTTCAACGCAGAGGGCAGAAACTCGAGCTTATAGGTCATCCAGCTTCACCGGCACGCCCTTCTCGTGCGCACGTGCCTTGACCAATTGCGCCAGCTCGATGTCTTCCAGTTGCTCCATCATCGCCTCATAGAGTTCAGCGGGCACCATGTAGCCCATGACGCGATTATGATTGAGCACTGCCACTGGCTGCCCCTGTGCACCTGCCATGACAGCCGTGGGATTCTTCTTCAATTCCGAGACGCTGACGGTGATGTCGGCGAAGATGTTCTGCATGATCAAGCCCTCAATGAAGGGCTAGATTTTGGTCTTTATTTAGGGCTCATTCAAGTCGTACAGGTCGCTTTCCAATATAAGCAAACGACACTTCGGGCCCGCCACAATGACGCAGTCGCTCCCCTCCGTCACCTGGCATTTCTACCAGTAGACACGCGCCAGCCCCTCCCGAAACATGCCAGCTGCCGGCCCAAAGGGAGTGCCCGCCATGCAAAGCGCCACGTTGTTCTGGAAGGTTGCCAATGGCGACCACCCCTGCCCACATGCGTCTTCGCTGCTGGGCTGGGAGTTCATCTTCTATGAGCCGGACAAACGCCAGGTCCGGGTGCGCTTTCATGCCTCGGCTTCGTTGACCACGCCGCTGCAGTGCATCCACGGCGGCATGCTCGGGGCCATGCTGGATGACTGCATGGGCGCGGCGGTACTGGCCGCCCTCGGCCCTGAAGAGGTGGCGCTGAGCGCCAGGCTCGAAACCCGCTTGCTGGCCCCGGCCCTACCGGGCCACCTGGCCGGCGTGGCCAGGGTCACCCGGCGCATCGGCAAACTGCACTACACCAGCGGTGAGCTGCACGCCGAGGACGGTACGCTGCTGGCGACCGCCAAGGCCTGCTACAAGGTCATCCCCCTGCCGCCGGGCGGGGTCTTGCAGGGTGCCGTCGAGCCGGGGTGACACCCTTGCCGGGCATGGGCCTGGCCATACCTTGCGCATCTGTAACCCTGGCGTCATGCCCCTGTTGGCTGGTGCTGGCTAGCCTGGGCTTCGAAACCTCACCCCTTTCGGAGGCCCACCATGCTACGACTGACCCTGAGCGCCGCGTTGCTGGCGCTGTCCCTCTCGGCCCAGGCCACTGGTTTTACCAGCCGGGCAAACGAGCAACTGCTGGAGGACCACCAGCAAGCCGTGGCCGCCTACGCGGCGGAGCGCGCCAAGCCCATGCCGGAGATCGTCGACTACCGCTACGGCATGCGCCTGGACGTTGCCCGCCTGGTGCGCCAGTCAGCCGACCCGCGCAACTGCAACGTCGGGCCCCGCCTGATGACTTACGAGGACAGCCAGGGCGCCCTGCGCACCGTGCGCTACGTGATGCAGTCGCAGTGCATCAACAACAAATGACTGGCTGGCCTCAGGCGCTGACGCGCCCGCGTTGTACCAGGTTGCGATAGCCCAGCCACAGCACACTCAACAGCAACACGCCCAGCAGCACCATCAGCTCGACGCTGTAGCGTGCCACCAGCGCCGCGAAGCCGAACACTTCGCGGTACACCTGGATATCGGCGCTGCCGTCGGCGTGCCGGATGCTGATGCCGCCCTGACGGATCTGCGAGTAGTCAGTGTCGAAATACACCCATATC
The DNA here is from genome assembly GCF_024749065.1 of Pseudomonas sichuanensis. Classification (NCBI taxonomy): domain Bacteria; kingdom Pseudomonadati; phylum Pseudomonadota; class Gammaproteobacteria; order Pseudomonadales; family Pseudomonadaceae; genus Pseudomonas; species Pseudomonas sichuanensis. The sequence goes on from NZ_CP087185.1 coordinate 3,894,045, forward strand.
CAGCTCTCGCCCGCCGCTTCGATACTGGGGATTTCGACAAGGTTGGTGGGCGCCTCCAGCAAGGTATCGTTGCCAGCGCTGTCGCGAATCTGCACCAGGCCCTTGGCCGGCAGGCGGATCTGCACCGCCTGCAGCGGGCGCTGCCGGTGGTTGAACAGTTCGATAAGCAGCCCAGTGCGGTGATCCACCAACCCCGCCTCGAATGGCTTGGCGAACAGCTGCAGGTACGGCGCCTGGGCCAGCTCCACCAGCTTGTCGACCTGCGGATCGGCGAGCGCGCCGTTGCCGATCTCGCGGACAAGCCCATGCAGGCGCTCGTACTTGAGCAACGCGTTGGCCGTGCTGATACGTTCGCTGAACTGGCCCGGGTAGGTAAGGTGGGCGTAGGTCAGGCGCGCTTCGAGGCGGTTGTCATCACGCAGCAGGGCGAAGAGCGCGGTGGCGGTGACCGCGATGACCAGCAGGCCCGCGAGGGCTTTACCGACTTTTTCCCAGCTCACCTTGGGGTTCCTTGTACTGCAGGGTTGGCGACAGGCAATGGCGGGCAAGGTTGCCAAGAAGCAGGGGCCGGGGCAAGGCATCTTTGCCTTGGCTGGCCCCTTGGGCGCAAGGCCGGCTCATCCTCGGCTGAGCAACCCCGGCACCGCCACCACCAGCATCGCCACGCCCGACAGGGTCAGCAGCCCCAGCACGATCCGGCGAAACGCCAGCTCGCTGATGCCCAGGTACAACCGTGTGCCGAACAGGGTTGGCAGCAGCATCGCCAGCGCCACCACGGCAAACGACGGCAGCAGCGCCGTCGTCACCAGCCCGCTGCCGATGTAGGTAAGCAGGGTCACCGCCAGCATCGACAGGTTGAAGTTCTGGATCACCGCGCGCTGGGTGTCGCGCTCGAAGCCGCGCAAGGTGCACCACAGTGTTGGCACGGTGCCGGTGAAACCGCCGATACCGCCCAGCACACCCCCGACCATGCCCACCGCGCCATCGGCCAGGCGCCCGCCGCGCAACCTGGGCAGGCGCGGCGCCAGCAGCATCAGCGGGCACCACAGCACCAGCAGGCTGCCGAACACCGCCTTGAACCACAGCATGTCCAGATAGGGCAGCACCCACACCCCCAGCGGGATGCCAGCCAGGCCACCAAGCACGAAGGGCCACAGCAGGGCCCAGCTGAACCCCCGGCGCACACTGAACACGGCGATCAACTGGCCGCTGAGGCTGCCGAACACGGTCAGCACTGCCGCCGCCTGGGGCTCCAGGCCCCAGGCCCAGAACGACATGGCCACCATGCCGAAGGCAAAGCCCGACAAGCCTTGGACGAAACCGGCAACGACAGCGCCGAGGGCGATCAGTAACAGCGGGTCCATGAACACTCCGTACAGGTGGCCAGTGGGGCAGCATTCCCCACCCATCAATGGGTGACTATCCCCAGGTTTGCGGCGAAGCCTGAGCGTATCGCGTTCGCATCTTTTGTAACATCTTGAAATATCTGGCCCTTGGCCACATTCCCTTTGGCACAGCCGTTGCTCATCCCACCTACAGGGCACGGCGCCACCCCAAGGGTGGGCAACAGATGCCCGTTGCACAACACGGGGCATACCGCAATGAAGAAACCAGCTGCAACATCCCTACAGGTGTTCAGGTTGTCCTCAGTCACGGCGCTACTGCTCAGCTTCGGGCTGGTGGGCGCGGTAGCCGGATCATTGGACGACGTCAGCCAGCCACCGCCCGGCGACCCTTCCGCCTACAGCGACCCACCCGCCGACCCGGTGGCCGCGGCAGCGGCGCTCGAAGCGCTGAAAAGCATGCCAGAAGCCAACGAAGGCTCGCTGGAACTGAGCAATGGGGTTTACGGCGACCGCTCCACGGTAACCACCGACAACGTGCTGCAGCCAGCGCAGCAGACCTCGCGCAAGTACCCCACCAACGGCAAGCCCAGCCCGTTGTTCGGCGCCGAGCCGTTCACCCAGCAACTGCTGCTGCTCGAAGAGTTCGGCCCGGAAAAACTCGACCCGGCCACCCCGCCCTACCAACTGACGTTCCCGCCACCCATCCTCGGCCCGGCCCCCGCCCAGGACCCTGACATCGTTGCCCGCAGCAGCCCCAACGGCAACGCCCTGGAAGCCTTCCTCACCCAACCCGGGCTGACGCCGTTCCCGTCGCAGTATGCCAACGTGCTCGACCGCAACCCGTGGAAGGCGCAGATCGAGATGTTCCTCAACCGCAATTCGGTAGGCTCGCCCGCCGAAGGCCGCCCACCAGGAAAGGGCTGGTCGCACCAGCGCTGGAACGAGTTCTACCCGCAGGCCGCGTTCAAGACCGCGCAGGCCGGCGCGCGCATCAACCAGGGCCTGCGTGACCGCAAGCAGTTGCACGGCTACAGCAAGGGCGAGTTCGGCCCCGGCGGCCTGTACTACCAGACCTCGGACATCCCCACCACCCTGGGTACCACCAAGGGCATCGACACACGCTTCCACCCGAAGATGCCGCTGCAGAACCACAAGGCGCTGTGGACCTTCGACGGCACCTTCCCGATCAAGCTGCTGATGGTGCGCTACGGCCAGCCGGTGCTGATGCGCCACTACAACGCGCTGCCGATCGACCCGTCGGCCAACAACGGCTTTGGCCTGCACACCATCTCCACCCACGAACACAACGGCCACTCACCGGCGGAAAGCGACGGCTTCGCCAACGCCTACTTCTTCCCCGGCCAGTACTACGACTACCGCTGGCCGATCCAGCTGGCCGGCTACGACACCATCAACACCCGCGCCCAGGACCCACGCGCCGCCTTCCCCTGCTCGCCCGGCGAAACCCTGTACGTCAATGACAGCTCACCGGGCCTGAAGACCTGCGAGAACGGCAGCATCAAGATCCGCGGCGACTGGCGCGAAACAATGAGCACCCACTGGTTCCACGACCACATGCTCGATTTCACCGCGCAGAACGTCTACAAGGGCAACGCGGTGATGATGAACTACTACTCGGCCATCGACCGCGGCAACGAAGCCCTGCAGGACGGCGTCAACCTGCGCTTCCCCAGCGGCAGCGCAATGCCCTGGGGCAACCGCGACTACGACGTCAACCTGGTGGTCGCCGACAAGGCCTGGGATGCCAATGGCCAACTGTGGTTCAACCCGTTCAACACCGATGGCTTCCTCGGTGACCAGATCCTGGTCAACTGGCAGTACCAGCCAAAGCTGAAAGTGCGTGCGCGCAGCTACCGCTTCCGCATCCTCAACGGCTCGGTGTCGCGCTACTTCAAGTTCGCCATCGTGCGTGAGGTGGCCGGCAGCAGCGGCGAGTTCAAGGGCCCGATCGGCTCCAATGTGTCGTACAACCGCGTGCCGTTCCACATGATCGGCAACGACGGCAACATCATGGAACACGCGGTGCCGTTCGACGGCAGCATGGACCTCAACGGCGACGGCGACCGCCAGGACAACAACGGCATCCTGCCGCTGCAGGGCATCGCCGAGCGCTACGACATCATCGTCAACTTCGCCAAGAATGGGATCAAGGCCGGCGACAAGCTGTATTTCGTCAACCTGATGGAGCATGAAACCGGCAAAGGGCCGAAACAGCCGATTGCCCTGGCCGACGTGCTGTCGGGCAAGTACAAGCCCGTGATCAAGCAGACCAGCAATGGCCCTGAGTGGGACGGCGGTGACCCGACGGTGGGCAAGTTCCTGCAACTGCTGGTGCAGCCTTACAGCGGCCAGGACGTGAGCATGGACCCGGCCCTGTATGAACCGGCCAAACCCGGCAAGGCCGAAGGCCTGGTGATGATCCCGCTGACCATCAACCCCGGCAACGCCGCCGACCAGACCAAGCTTGCGGCCGCGCGCCACCGCGAGTTCATCTTCGGCCGCTCGGACGGCACCGACAGCGCGCCCTGGACCATCAAGACCGACGGTGGCTTCGGCTTCAGCATGGACCCACGGCGTATCAGCGCTGCTCCGCAACTGGCCAGCGAGGCGACTGCCGCCGGCTTCAGCGGCGACGGCACGCTCGAGGTGTGGAAGATCAAGAACGGCGGCAACGGCTGGAGCCACCCGGTGCACGTGCACTTCGAGGAAGGCGTGATCCTCAGCCGCGACGGCAAGGCGCCGCCGGAATGGGAGAAGTGGGCGCGCAAGGACGTGTACCGCATCGGCCCGGACAAAGACTCGTCCGAGGAAGTGGAAATGGCCATCCGCTTCCGCGAGTTCGCCGGCACCTACATGGAACACTGCCACAACACCCAGCATGAAGACTCGTCCATGCTGCTGCGCTGGGACATCGAGCACCCTGGCCAGTTCCAGCTGATGCCCACGCCGCTGCCCGGCTGGGATGGCGTGCAATACGTCAACTCCGCCGCCCTGCCGACCTTCCGCAAGGCCGACGGCGACGGTGGTGGCAATGAAGACCCCGGCAACAAACCGCCCGTGGCGGTGAACGACAGCGCCGCCACCAGTGCCGGCAAACCGATCGTGCTCAACGTGCTGGCCAACGACACCGACCCCGACGGCAACCTGCCACTGACGGTCAGCGGCCTGGCCCAGCCCGACTCGGGCATGGGCACGGTGAGCAGCAACGGCACCCAGGTGACCTACACCCCGCCGGCCACGGTGGCCAGCCCGTTCACCGCCAGCTTCACCTACCTGGCGCGTGATGCCAAAGGCCTGGAGTCGCTGGCCCCGGCCACGGTGAGCATCGCCGTATCGCCCGCCGTGCAGGCCGACACCGTGGTGGTCAGCAGCGCCAGCGTGCAACTGCGCAGCAACAGCCGCTGGACCTGGGAAATCGCCGGTACCACCAGCGTGGCCAGTGGCAACAGCATCCGCGTCAGCACCAACACCACCAGCGGGCCGCTCGACCTCGGGCTGGCGACACTGACCGCCAGTGGTACCGGGGCACGCTGGAAGCTGTCGGTGACCACCACCGGCAGCGGCCCGGCCTCGCCACCGGCGGTGACCGTGAAGTCGGCGCTGGGGCAGACCGTGACCGCACCGTTGAGCATCAAGTGAAGTAGAAACCGTGGGAGCGGGCTTGCCCCGCGATGACGCCAGCCCAGGCAACACCGTTGCCCAGGCTCGGCCCATCGCGGGGCAAGCCCGCTCCCACGAGCCCAGGCCTTGTCACACACCCAAGAGGGTAAAACCATGCCCCGCACCTGGCGCCTGCTGCTGCCCCTGCTGCTCATCCTCAGCCTGCCCTGCACCCTGCCCCCGACCCGCGCCAGCGCTGACCCCGACACCCCCTGGGGGGCCAACTACTTCCCCAACATCCCCCTGCTTACCCAGGACGGCAAACAGGTACGTTTCTTCGACGACCTGATCAAGGGCAAAGTGGTCGCCATCAACTTCATCTTCACCGGCTGCGGCGACTCCTGCCCGGTGGAAACCGCGCGCCTGCGCCAGGTGCAGAAGCTGCTGGGCGAACGCGTCGGCCAGGACATCTTCTTCTACTCGATCAGCATCGACCCCTACAACGACACCCCCACCACCCTCAAGCGCTACGCCGAAAAGTTCGCCATAGGCCCCGGCTGGACCCTGCTCACCGGCGAAGCCGCCGATATCGAACAACTGCGCCGCAGCCTCGGCCTGTATATCGAAGGCCTGGAAAACGGCCGCAGCAAAGACCACAACCTGAGCCTGATCATCGGCAACCAGAGCACCGGCCGCTGGATGAAAGCCTCGCCCTTCGAAAGCCCGTACATCCTCGCCGACCGCCTGGCCAACAGTCTGCACAACTGGAAGACCGCCAGCGCGCAGAACCTCGACTACACCCAGGCGCCGGCCATTCGCCCGCCCAGTGCCGGCGAGCAGCTGTTCCGCACCCGCTGTTCGTCGTGCCACACCGTTGGCGAGGCCGAACGCGGTGCCACCGGCGGGATCGGGCCGGACCTGCTGGGGGTGACCCGCCAGCGCGACGAAGCCTGGCTGAAACGCTGGCTGATGGTGCCGGACCAGATGCTGGCCGAAAAAGACCCGCTGGCCGTGTTGCTGTACCAGCAGTACAACCAGCTGGCGATGCCCAATATGCGGTTGGGGGAGACCGAGGTGGCGGCGTTGCTGGCATATCTGGAGGAGGAGACGACGCGGGTTCAGGGGGTGGTGGGGCGATAGGGTCAGGGTTCGCCGTGGCGCTTGAAGGTGGGGTCCCATTTGCGGCGTAAGCGGATGGGGGAAGGTGTCAGCCCGGGGATGATCCAAAGATGGTAGAGAATCATCGGGATCGACAACCAGACGATCCAGGGGTGTTCCTGTACGGTCTCGACGGGGAGGCCGAATCGTTCATATTCACCAGGGAAGACATGGAAGAAGTAAAAAACCGCAAAGCCAATGTTGTAGAACGAACCGAATACCGCTTTGCCCTCGGTCAGATTGATCCCGGAAAAAAAGAACCAGATAAGCATTGACGATGACAGGCTCCAGCACACGACAAGAAAAAATGTCAAAGCAGTCATAAGCACCCCATGGGGGACTGTCAGATTTTTTGTGTGCGGGCCGGTAATGGCCTGCCGCTAGGCAGGCCCTGATTCTCACCAGGTTGGCCTGATGAACCGATCTCCATACAGAATCGCAAATTGATTCATCGCGCTTTTCCAGTCATGGGCCGGTTTTCCCCAATTGGCTGTGATGTTGCGCAATCCCAGCCAAATCAGTTTGGTCGCTGCATCATCATTCGGGAAATGTCCGCGAGTCTTGATGACCTTGCGTAGCTGGGCATTGATGCTCTCGATGGCGTTGGTGGTATAGATCACCTTTCGGATGGCGGGCGGGAAAACAAAGAATGGAATCACGCGATCCCAAGCCCGTCGCCAAGCAGCCACCACCGTCGGATATTTCTCGCCCCACGGCCCGTTCTCAAACTCATCGAGTGCTTGCTCAGCCGCTTCGGCATTGATGGCTTGGTAAATCGGCTTCAGCTCCTTGGCCAGAGCCCGCCGCTTGTCCCAGGCCGCGTAGTCGAGGCTGTTGCGGATCAGGTGCACGATGCACGTCTGCAGCGTCGTTTCTGGAAACACTGCGCTGAGGGCCTCTGGCATGCCTTTGAGGCCATCGGTCACGGCAATCAGCACATCTTCAACACCGCGCGTCTTGAGATCGTTAAAGACCTTCATCCAAAACTTCGCACCCTCGGTGTTCTCGATCCAGATGCCCAGGATATCGCGCGTCCCGTCGGGGAGAACGCCCAATGCCAAGTAAATGGCCTTGTTGCGCACCAAGCCTTCTTCGCGAATCTTCACTCGCAGTGCATCAAAGAAAATGACCGGGTACATCGGCTCCAGTGGCCGCTGTTGCCACGCGCCAATCTCTTCCATGACCTCGTCTGTCACCGAGCTGATGAAATCGGGTGAAACGTCGGTTCCATACTGCTCGGACAGGAAGGCCCGGATCTCTCTGACCGTCATTCCACGGGCGTACATGGCGATGATTTTGTCATCGAATCCGGTGTAACGGCGCTCATGCTTGGGGATCAGGATGGGCGAAAAACTGCCGTCACGGTCCCGAGGGATATCCAGCCGTAGCGGGCCATCGCCTGTCAGTACAGTCTTGCCACTCGTGCCATTGCGCTGGTTGGTCTCATCCTCTGGGCGCTGCGCGCCCGGTGGATAGCCCAGGTGATGACCCAGTTCGGCGTTCAGGGCTCGCTCGATCAGTGCTTTCTTGAAGGCGGCAGAGGCCTCTTCGATAGCCTCTGCGGTCATCAGTGGGGTCGCGGAAAACTGTTCAAGCAGCTCTTTCGGGACCTTCGGTAACTCTCGAAGCGGTTTCTTTTTGGTTGGCATACATGCACCTCTTACTCATGGTATGCCCGAACACAAAATTTCTGACACCCTCCCCCATGGCGTTACCTCAAAATATCCATGTCTCTTTTCCAACGGAAGCAATTCACATTATTGTTCCGGAATTGTGCAACGAAATTAAGCACGGCAAATGCGCAAGCAAACCAGAATATCTGAGGGTGACGTTCAATGAGGTCAGGCCGTTGATAGACATAAAAATATTTATCCAGAGCACCCACCGAACAATGCATGAACGCCAGAATAAAATTATAGAAAATCACAGCACCATGCCTCGTACCCTCCTCGCCTCGCTTTGTTACGCAGCACCTTAGAAACCGTGACCCCGCAAGTGCTGCAAAAGAGAAAACAACATAAAACCATAGCATTGCATAATCCTCATCTGGCTTTACGAATTGCAACCAATCATCCCAGCCGCGTTGAATCAGCCCCCCCTTGGACAAGCCAGAAAAACAGCGAGCATTATTTATTGCCACAATGCCGTATAGGTGGATGAGCATGAATACTAAGGCCAACCCCTCAGCTCTCCCATACACCAAAATCCAGCGTGCCGACTTCATTACCCATGAATTCGCAGTAGCGCTTCACTTTTTTCTGAACCATTTCTTTGTCTCCCACTGCACGGGAAATGCAAAGCTGTGCATCCACATACCAACAATGCACCACCACCCAACAGCAGGGTTTTCATATCTAAAGTCAGGCATATACCCAATAAACAATAGATAGGACCGCTCCATAATCCTCATGTAGTAAGTTGAAAAAAATATATTGAAAACCACGCACAACCAAAAAGTCACCCATCTGAAATTCGCTCCAGAAAACCTATACCTAAGCGTATACGCAATCACCACCCCGACAACCACGCAGCATCCGAACAACCAGGAAATCATTACTTCTGAATCTCCACCCAGATCAGTTCCCCATTCATGACGTTCACACCAAGCTCTAAGCCTATAGCTCCTGCCCCCAAATTTTTGTACGCAGGAACCATATCAGACCTGATGTACTTAAAAAGCCTCCAAGCATTTCGACCAACAACGAGCGTAGTCAACCCAAAACCAGACAACGCCATATCCGTAGCGGCATACACGACATTCCCATGCGAAGCCTTCCCTCCCAGCGCCTTGGCTACTTCCTGATAACCCTTTCTCAATGGACCTACCGTATCGGTTCTTCCCTGAAAAATATTTCGACCATTTTCATAAACTGCATTGATCCCATGCTGCACGAGTGCAATACCCCCCAAAGCACACGCAACCCCTGCGGTCAGCTTGCATACTGCGACACCGCCTGCAATCTGTATTACTCCGGCCGCCAACCCTGCCACCAGTTTTGAATATTGAAAAACTTGATCAGCCAACTCGGCATGTTCTTTCCTTATTTGAACCAGCCCTTGCTCCGGCGTTTTCCTCCCCGTCCGAACATCCTCCACAATGCCCTTCCCGACATACGCCATCTCCTGGGTAAACTGCAGCCGCAACATCCCGTCATCCAGGCACCGCGCGGCAACTTCGCAGGCATATTGCGTCAACCGCGCCGCGGCATGGCTGACCTCCCAGAAGTCGTCGTCCCACGGCACGTCATGCTCGCTGCGCCCGCTCATTCCTCGCCCCAGGTTGCATACCCGGTTGTTCCGGCCACATGGTGCACCCAGGAGATATCCCGGTAGCGCAGCGCCAGATACTCCTGCGGCTCCTGCTCGTTGAGCAGGACCGCGTGGGGCATGGCAACGTTCTGCTGGACGATCACCGCCCCGCCGAGTCTCACCGAGTAGTATTTTTCCTGGAGGCCCGCAGCGCTGGTGCGGAAGAACTGAATGTCGCATTCGACCCGCTCGCCGCTGTCCAGCGCCTGGGCCAGAAGCGGGGTGGCCTTGTCGACAAACTTGGTGAGGTAGACGGGACGGTGCAGCGCGCGCTGCGTGTTGTCGGCATTGGTGAGGCCATGGTCGAAGGCCAGGACCATGATTTCATCCCTATGCCCCAGTTGGCATTTGTTGCCAATGGAGTCCTGGGTGGAACAGCCCGCCGAGATCAAACCCTGCAGCGAACCTTTGATCGACATATATCCGTGATAAGCCATGTTACGAACTCCCTGTAAAAGGCTCGCAATCTAATGACGCACGGTGCAGCTGTATGTCGGACGCGTCCGAAAATGCGCCATTAAGAAGTTACCAAGTACGTCAGACAGGCTGGACGCGCTCGGTAACTTCCTGGGCAAAACTGCCTGCCAAACGGCTTGACCCTCACACGCGTCGCGCTCCATGCTCAGCCGCTTCCACCCACGCTCAAGGAACGACTGCATGAAGCTGGAAACACTCGCCATCCACGCGGGCTTCAGCCCCGACCCGACCACCCGGGCCGTGGCCGTGCCGATCTACCAGACCACCTCGTTCGCCTTCGACGACACCCAGCACGGCGCCGATCTGTTCGACCTGAAGGTGGCCGGCAACATCTACTCGCGCATCATGAACCCCACCAACGACGTGCTCGAACAGCGCATGGCCGCCCTCGAAGGCGGGGTCGGCGCGCTGGCCGTGGCGTCGGGCATGGCCGCCATCACCTACGCCATCCAGACCGTCGCCGAGGCCGGCGACAACATCGTCTCGGTGGCCAAGCTGTACGGCGGCACCTACAACCTGCTGGCCCACACCCTGCCGCGCATGGGCATCACCACCCGCTTCGCCGCCCATGACGACATCGCCGCCCTCGAAGCGCTGATCGACGAACGCACCAAGGCGGTGTTCTGCGAGTCCATCGGCAACCCCGCCGGCAACATCGTCGACATCGCCGCCCTGGCCGCCGCCGCCCACCGCCACGGCGTGCCGCTGATCGTCGACAACACCGTGGCCACGCCGATTCTGTGCCGCCCGTTCGAGCACGGCGCCGACATCGTGGTGCACTCGCTGACCAAGTACATCGGCGGCCACGGCACCAGCATCGGCGGCATCGTCATCGACTCGGGCAAGTTCCCCTGGGCCGAGCACAAGGCACGCTTCGCCCTGCTCAACACCCCCGATGCCTCCTACCACGGCGTGACCTACACCGAAGCTTTCGGCCCCGCCGCGTTCATCGGCCGCTGCCGCGTGGTGCCGCTGCGCAACACCGGTGCCGCGCTGTCGCCGTTCAACGCCTTCCTGATCCTGCAAGGCCTGGAAACCCTGGCCCTGCGCATGGAGCGCCATACCGAGAACGCGCTCAAGGTTGCCCACTACCTGCAAGGGCACGAGCAAGTGGCGTGGGTGAAATACGCCGGCCTGCCCGACCACCCCGAGCATGCCCTGGCCCAGCGCTACACCGGCGGCAAGCCGGCCTCGATCCTGTCGTTCGGCATCAAGGGCGGCCAGGCCGCAGGTGCACGCTTCATCGACGCGCTGCAGTTGGTGGTGCGCCTGGTGAATATCGGTGATGCCAAGTCGCTGGCCTGCCACCCCGCCTCCACCACCCACCGCCAGCTCAACGATGAAGAGCTGGAAAAGGCCGGCGTGCCACGGGACATGGTGCGCTTGTCGATCGGCATCGAGCACAGCGACGACATCATGGCCGACCTGGCCCAGGCGCTGGAGGCCAGCCGCGGCTGATTCACCCGCGCCCCACCCAATGCCGACGGCGGGCGCACCCATGGCAACAGCGGATACCCAGGCAATGACCCTGTTCTACCTGAAACTCATCGTCACGCCGCTGCTGATGTGGGCCGTGTCCCTCGCCTCGCGGCGCTGGGGCGGCCTGCTCGGTGGCTTGCTGTCCGGCCTGCCGATCACCTCGGCGCTGGTGATGACCTTCCTGTGCCTGGAGCAAGGCACGGCGTTCGTCCTGGGCGCGGTGCCCGGCGCCCTCGGCGGGCTGGCGGCGGTGCAGGCCACCTACGCCTTCTACCTGTACATCACCCGCCGCTTGGGCATTGCCAGCGCCGTGCCGCTGGCGCTGCTGTGTTATGGCGTGGCGGCCCATGCCTTCACCCATTGGGGCAGCCTGCCCCTGTCGATTACCGTGGCCCTGCTGCTGATCGCCGTGCTGATCCGCGCCAGTGGCCGCGAACCCAGGCCCGACAGCCTCGCCCAACCCCGCCACCGCTATTGGGAAATCCCCCTGCGCATGGTGTCCGCCACCGGCCTGTTGATGGTCACCACCAGCCTGGCCAGCTGGCTCGGGCCCGCCGCCAGCGGGATGCTGGCGCCGATCCCGGTGATCGCCTGGCCGTTGGTGGTGTTTGCCCATGTGCAAAGCGGGCGCGCCGGAATGGCGATGATGGTGCGCGGCAATGCAATTGGCGCGGTGGGGGTGATTGCGTTTTATTTGATCGTGGCCGGGTTGCTGGAGCGCATCGGCATTGCTGCGACCATGGGGCTGGCCGTGGTGGTGGCGGTTGTGCTGACCGTGGCGTTGGCGACGATATTGCGCCGGCGCGGGGCTTGATCCGCTCGGGCCGGTTTCGCCCATGAAAAAGCCGCTCCCGGTGCTCCGGAAGCGGCTTTGTCGTTCAACGGTCGAGGCTCATTTGTCGCCTTGCTCTTTGATCGATGGCAACTGCCCCTCGATCATTACCCTGGCCAGGCCGCTGAGGTAGAAGGTCGCGCGCATCAGCGTCTGCGCCTCGCGTGGTTTGGCAAGTGCCTGCTGGGTAAGCCCGGTGACGCAGCCCAGGATGACTGAAGCCTCCTCCAGTACCTCGCGCGTCTGCAGCCCCGGCGTAGCCTGCACCCAGTGGCGTGTTGGCATCTGTTTGCCCCGTTGGGCCAGTGCGATGACGTTCAGTTTCTGCCGCTCCTGCGATTGCTCGTCCTTGTCCATGCGCTTACCCCCTGTCAACGACGGCAACGGCCGCAACCGGCCACCCGCCCAGTGGAAAAAAAGAGCCCGCCGCGTCTCCCCCTCCGGGGCCTCCGTGCCTCACCGCACGATCCTTGTGCAGTGCGCTGATCTGAAGGCCCGGCCAACCCCGGACGGTGAAACACGACGAGCAGGGCGAGACTAGTCGTGCAGATTCACTATCTCAACAGGCTAAGGGCTGAAGAAGGGCTGTTAGGAAATGGACTACATGAAGAGCAGAAGAAATCCTGTAGGACCTACGAGATCAGCTTGCATCACTGTGCGTATTGGCCCTCTTGCACAGCCGCTTGCCACCCCCTGGAAACGGTTTGTGGCCAATGCTGTCGAGCCGTGAGTTTTGCACGTAGCTTCTGCTTACTTCTGCAGCTCTGAAGTTAGATTCAGAACTGATCAGTTGTACTCAGGTACTGGGGAAGAAGCCTGGAGAAGGTCGGCGAAAGCATCGGGCATTGCGCCTTTCTTGAGCATCGCCTTGAAAACCGTATAGACATCAGTGCGAGCGCCAGCCTTGCGTAGGGTCGCCTCGTCATTCAGCCATGCGTAGATGATGCTTTTGGGAACGTCGCCTCGGTACTGGAAGAAAAGGCGATAGCGGTTGGGCAGCCCGGCTTTGACCCTGCGCCAGTGCCGACAGTCCTTACCCAGAGTGTTGCCTTGAACGTAAGCCTTCGCACCTGGATCTGCCGGTACGCGCTCCATGATAGAGGCATCGACTTTTTCCAGAAGCTTGTAATGGGGATGGTTATGGAATCCGTCTGGATCATCGGCTGCCAGACATTCCGCTTCGACAATCAATGCTTCAAAGCGGCTGAGAAAAAGCGGATGACCAAACAGTGCCCATTCGTTGACTAGCGTAATCATCCCTGGCTGCATCACTCAACCTTCAAGCAGCTCGGTACGCTCGCGATTCGCTTGCGCTTTGGCCCGAAGGTGACCCATACGATTCAGCAACGCTGACGGGATGGGCTGGATCCTTTCCGGATGCTCTGATATGTCAGCATGCACAAGCTCAAGAAAGGCTTTTTTGGCCTCCTGCGCTTCGCGCTCGGCGGCCAGGAAAGCCACCTTTACCCTTGACTTGGACATGTTCTGCTCCTGTTCTCGCCCCTGCGACAGCTACCGCATATGCGGCCTGACGAAGGCAATAATACAGCAGAAGCAGCCATGCGAACCTTGGGCAAGCCCATCGTTACAGGTTTCAGAACGGTACTACAATCCCGGCCCGCGGATGCCCGAGTTCGGCAGCGAACGGTTAGCCCTTTTGGCACAGGCTCTTGTACCCGCGCAGGCCTATATTTTGACCAGAACCTCTGTTGCCGGGAGCTGCAGCATGAACATCGATTGGGTCAACTTCACGCCTTGGGCGTCATTGGCCGGAGGCGCCTTGATCGGCCTGGCCGCCAGCCTATTCATCCTGGCGAATGGCCGTATCGCCGGCATCAGCGGCCTGCTTGGCAGCCTGATCCAGGGCGATGGTGAGGGCCGCAGCGAGAAGGCGCTGTTCCTGCTCGGCCTGGTGCTGGCGCCGGTGCTGTGGGGGCTGTTTGCCGTATTGCCCAAGATCGAGATCCACGCCGGGTGGCCGGCGTTGGTGATTGCCGGCCTGCTGGTAGGTGTGGGCACCCGCTACGCCGCAGGTTGCACCAGTGGCCATGGCGTCTGTGGCGTGTCCCGGTTGTCACCCAGGTCGATGCTGGCCACCTTGTGCTTCATGGCGACCGGGTTTGCCACGGTGTTTGTCATCCGCCATCTGCTGGGGGCTTGAACATGCGCAAGTTCACGGCCTTTCTCGCAGGGTTGGTCTTTGGCTTCGGTCTGCTGTTGGGGGGCATGACCAACCCCGCGAAGGTGCTGGCGTTTCTCGATGTGGCCGGGGTCTGGGACCCCAGCCTGGCGTTGGTGATGGCAGGCGCCATCGCGGTAGCGGCCGCCCCGCTGAACTGGGCGCGCACGCGCAAGCAGTCCTTGCTCGGTGCACCCATGCAGTTGCCCGTGAAGCGCACACTGGATGCCCGCTTGATTGGCGGCAGCCTGGTGTTCGGCGTGGGTTGGGGGATTGCCGGTTTCTGCCCTGGGCCGGCGGTGGCGTTGCTGTCTACCGGGCGGTGGCAGGTGCTTGTGTTCGTGGTGGCGATGCTGGTTGGCATGTATCTGTTTGCCAAGCTGGAGAGTCGACGCGGCGCTTGAGCGAGTTATCGGTTTCCGGGGCACCATCACATGAAGGTCATGTCGCCCGAAGGCACCTTCGGGCGTGTTGCTGCTCTATTCGCCTCGCAAGGCCGGGGCCATCAAGCCGTGGTTCGCATCCTGGACCAGCGCCTTGGCCATGCCACTGAGGTAGTGCATCGCCGTCAGTAGCGTGGGCAGGTGATCCGTTTCCACCATCGCCAGGTCACTGATCTTGTGCACCGCACACATCAGCACGGTGGCCTGCTCCACCGCATGGTCCAGCGGATGCCCCGGTACTACGCGGAACAACGGGGCTTGCACGCCGACCTCCCCGCCTTCGCCGAAATGGCCGACGCCGGTGGTGGCGAGTTGCTTGATGCGTGGGGTTTGCGATTCCTTGTCCATACCACTCCTCCTGCGGCCCCGCGAACGGCGCGGGGCCTGATCGGTGAACATCTAGGGCGAGTACGAGTTCGCCAGGTCAGTGTCGGGATTGCACGCGGCTTAGCGCCACTTCCACCAGGGTGTGGGCGCTGTCGATTTCGTGGATGGCGGCGAGGGTCAGGACCTGGGCTGGGGGTTTGGTGTGGAGCAGGATGGACTGCTGGCTGACGGTCAGGGCGCAGACTAGGTATTCGGAGATTTGGACCAGGAGGTCTTCGAGGGTTTGGGTGGTGTAGCGGTCGTGCTGGGGTGGGTCGGGTCACCCTCGACCCCTACTGCTACTTCCCCTCCAAGACAGTGTTCTACATTTGCCCCTGTATCATCCAGGCCATCTAACAGTTGAGCGCGCAGGCGGCCCGGTACGAGGCTACCGCGAAACCCGCATTACGGCGCTGTGCGACACTCGCATTCGATCCAGGTGGTGGGTTGTAGAAGACGAATAGGTCAGCAGCCTGCTGCCGACACGCTTACCCGTGCACCCGCACGGACAATGTCCCCTTCATGGCGCGAGTTGCTCCATGAACACAACGCGCCCACCAGAATCCGCTAAAGGCCAGAGGGAGCCAAACTATAAATGGGGGACCAGATGGGGGACCAAAAACGACCAGACACAAAAAAGCCCTGAAAAATCAGGGCTTTGATGAAAAATAGTGGCGGAAGCGTAGGAATTCGAACTCTTTCGATTACAACGCCTGATTTGTCCCTGCCGATTGTCCGCTATCGACCCTTTTGCCGTCCTTCGCGGAGCATAGCTACCGGCTAAGACCCGCCACTCATGTCGCCTTCCAGCCCCTATTACACATTATCCAAGCAGCCCAGAATAGGCGAAAAAAGACCGGTAGCGTCCACAAAAGCCATATCATGCAAAAGCGAGACGAGAAGAAACCCACCCAGCCCCCATCTGGGCATATAAGAGGATGCCATTAACGGCACTGGAGGCTGAGGTGTGTGCCCCAACTCCGGATAATATCCGGATAACTTTCTCCTAGCCTGAGACGGCACGCTGATCTGCGATGACTTTACGGGGTAACAAGCCGGTTTTGAGCAAGTCAGCAATGAGGTCAGCTCCATGACCCAGACGCGTGGGCCAATGGCGCAGTTACCAGCACAGACCAGTTAATCAGCCCCTTGAAACCGTCCCCCTGGAAAAACAGATTTCACCTACTCGGTGATTTTCCCACGAGGATCGTCAATGTGCTGTTTAGCCACATCGTAACGAATGCCCTCTCTATCCAGGATACGGACGTTTTTCACAACCGTGGCCAGCGCCGTGAGGAAAGACTCCGAGTTTTCATGGCGCTCGTAAGCTTCTTCATCCGCCCAACCTTCAGTCAAATGGAAATTGTTCGGGTTGCTCAGATCCTGCGCAAATGCGTAGTAAATGCAGCCTGACAGTTTCTGGGCCGCCAGCATCTCGGGGATCACCGCGTCGATGAAGGTCTGGCGGTCGTCGGGATGAACGCGGTAGTACGCACTTACGAGAATCTTGGTCGGCAGCGTCTTGTCGTGGTCGGATGCAGCTGCAGGATGAATGTTTTGCATATCCATACTCCTCAGAGAACAGGTCAGGCGTTGGTAACGGGGGCGAAGGCATTGGCGGCAGCAACGGTGTCCATCGACTCACGCAGTAACTGGATCTTCCCGTCACGCGCGACCAGGCGGCCCGCGTAGGATTGTCGATAGACTCGCCCTGTCGCTGGCACCAGCGCTTCGACGTCGTATTCAGCGAACGCTTGCTCCGGCGTATCGATAAGGAAACGGATACTCCGGAATTTAAAGCCGGGGACTTTTGCGAGCAGGGAAGCGATAAAGGCTTCAATCTGCTCCGGGCCTTGGACTCGGTGGGGGATGCCCAGAGATTTGAGGTATGGAATTTCCAGTGCACCCTCCTCGGCAAACAACTGAGCGGCGGCGCGAGGATTCTGAATGGTGTCCAGGTAGGTCTGGAAAAGTTGTACGGCGTCTTTCATCGACAGGGGCCTTTGGTAAGTTGATTTCCAACGTCATTCGCTTGGGGTGAGTCAACGTTACTGAAGCCCTGGCCGCACGAAAATATCAAAGATTGAAAGCCATCATTTCATTTTTGAACATCGCCTAATGAGTCATACCCAGGTGCCCAGCGCCACGCCGGCTCGGACAAGTGTTCAAAGAAGAAATCGGAAACCGCTCTGATCTTCACTGGCCGGGTTCGTGCAGACGGCGTCACGAAGTACAAACCACCCCGCGTCATGCTCCACTCCGGGAGGATTCTTTCCAGGCGCCCATCCATCAGGTATTCACTCGCGATGAACTCAGGCAGTTCGGATATGGCCATCCCTTCTAGCAACAAGGGGATCATTGCATCCGAATTCGTGACCCGCAGAGGCCCGGTAGGCACGACATCCTCTTCAACTCCAGAGGCATGCGTGAACCTCCATACCTGCGTCCGGGCGCGGTAGGCGTAGCTCAGGCAAGGCACACTTGCCAGCTCTCGGGGGTGTTGTGGCCTTCCGTGCTTGTTGAGGTAGGCCGGTGAAGCGACGAGAAACTGGGTTACCGCACACAGCTTTCTAGCCACCAGTGATGAGTCTGGCAGCGCCGCGATTCTCAAGGCAGCGTCAAAACCATCCGCGATCAGGTCGACCGAAGCATCGGACAAATGCAGGTCTACCGAGAGTTCTGGATATTGCCGGATAAGTTTGGGCATCAAGGGCGCGACCCATCTCAAGCCGAACGACATGGGGATCGCAAGGCGAACCAGGCCGCGTGGTCGAACGGAGAGCTCCATTGCCTCACCTTCTACCTCTTCGGCCTGCCGGTAGATTTCGCCAGCCTTGCCGGCCATGCTCTGACCGAACTCGGTCAATGAAAGTTGTCGAGACGTGCGGTTGAACAGACGCCCCCCCAGTCGCTCCTCCAGTCGAGCTACGGCCCTGGACACGGTGGGCACCGAAACGCCCATGACTCTGGCAGCGGCAGCGAACGAGCCCTCTTCAGCTACCTTGGCGAACATCGCCAAACCTTCAAAATCCGGAAGTTTGCTCATTTCATTTCTGCAACGATGAGTTTCTGACAATTCTATTTTGGTTTCTTCTTGTCGTCGATACGCTTCTCCCACCGCAACATTTCAAACATTGGAGAACGCTCATGACTGGCAAGCTTGTAAACAAAATCGCAATCGTGACTGGCGGAACCTCAGGCATCGGGCTGGCAACCGCGAAGCTTTTCGCTCAGGAAGGTGCGCGGGTATTCATCACTGGGCGCCGCCAGACGGAGCTGGACAACGCCGTCGCACTGGTTGGCAACGCAGTAGGGGTTCGAGTGGATTCCTCTAAGCCGGACGAACTCGATGCCTTGTACCAACAAGTCGCTGCAGCGCACGGGCGTATCGATGTGTTGTTCGCAAACGCAGGGGGTGGCTCGATGTTGCCGCTGGGAGACATCTCTGAAGAACACTACTACGACACATTTGATCGTAACGTCAAAGGTACGCTGTTCACTGTTCAGAAAGCGCTGCCACTTCTGGCTGAAGGCGCTTCGGTGATTTTAACCGGTTCCACTGCTGCCAGCTCGGGCACGCCCGCATTCAGTGTGTACGCGGCCTCCAAGGCTGCAGTACGTGCCTTCGCCCGTAACTGGATCCTCGACCTGAAGGATCGCAACATCCGGATCAACACCATCAGCCCCGGCGCTACCCGCACGCCGGGCCTGGTAGACCTTGCCGGCCCGGACGCAGCTCAGCAGCAAGGCCTGCTGGATTACCTGGCTTCGCAGATTCCCTTGGGACGCGTCGGAGAGCCTGAAGAGATTGCCAAAGCCGCTCTTTTCCTGGCGTCCAGCGATGCCAGCTTCGTCAACGGTGCCGAACTGTTCGTCGACGGCGGCCAAGCGCAAATCTAACCCGCAAAGGCCGCGAGCAATGCGGCCTTCCCTTACTGTTCCAGGGTCTTCTCATGAACGTTGTAAAGCTCACCCTTATCGCGCTATCCGTCGCGTTCACCTCTTGGGCTCAAGCCGCTTCATCCAGCACCATCTCAGTGCCATCAGGCGCACTGGAGGTATCAGTTATCGACCATGTGGGCATGAATGTTCCAGACGTCGATGCTGCGATTCACTTCTTCGCCGATCTCGCGGGCGCCAAAGTCATCTCGGACATTCGCCCTGGTGCCATCCCGGCAGAATGGAAAACACAGTTTCGCTGGCACCCATCCAGCGAGCTGCAGCGCTTCGCCATGGTGCAGCTCGACGGCGGCGCGAAAGTGGAGTTGTTCCAATATCGGGGCCCGGACATCAACCCTGAACACCCACACGAGGACGATAGCGGCGCCAGCCACTTTGCACTCAAAACTAACGATATCGCGCGCAGCCTTGCCCTCGTCAAATCCAAGGGTTTGAAAGTACTGAACGAGCCGATTACCAATCCTGACGGTGTGCAGTGGTTCTATTTTCTGACGCCGTGGGGTTCGCAAATGGAGCTTGTGTCCATGACCACAAAGTAAATCCTCGCCTCTCCCCCCTTCAACTAGCACCTGGCTCATTCCATGGCGGATTAGGTAACGCCCATCAAAGAATCCCGTTGATTACGTAAGCCTACCGCAAGCAGCTAACATTTTGACCAGTCGATCGAACCGAACAGCAACAAAACCAAGGACATCCATCATGGCAATCGATGCAAACTTCAACGGCATCACGAACACGTCCACACCTTATTCAGTATCGGAGCGCCCTGAACCCGTTGCGTCAAAAGACGACTCAACAACCACCGGTTCAATTAGCGTAAAAGCAGAAACACGGGCCGGATCCGAGACGGGAGCTGGCACGTCCAAAAAAGACATACTGGAAAAACTGCAAAAGCAGATCACCGAAGCGGCGAAGCGAATCCAGGAGCTGCAACAACACCTGCAGCAAGCTCAATCTGGTCAAGCATCCAGCGAGGAAAAAAATGCGCAGGTGGCAGCGATCCAAGCCCAGATTTCGAGTGTAACGGCAAACATGATGGCGATGCAGGCAACAATGATCACGCTGCAAAACTCCGTCGACACAACTGCCTGACTCACAAGCAGTTGTTCGTCAAGCTGACACTTCGATACTCATGTCGTGCCAAATGGCTGTCCCGTCATCACGGGCAGCCAGTGGTTGCGCTGTCAGCTTTCGTACTGATTAAAGCACTCAACCGCAAACGCCCGGTTACCCACACGCTCACCCAGATGCTCATCTCATGGGGCTATCTTCAAAGCAGCCATTCCCCCCGTGGGCCAGGTACGAAAAGAGTAGGGCTGATTGATAGCTGCCTGCTTGAGCACCCTTTTTAAGCTAGAGGTACGCACATATCTTCCTAGGCTCTGTCTGAAATCCTAAGAAACTGAAATGTGGCCTCGGAACAGCCTGGGTTCTGTACAGTCGCCGGCCATCTACGGAAAGGAATTCTGTGATGGCAAAGCGTTATGAACTCTCGGATGAAGCGTGGGCAGTGGTCGCCGACCTCTTTACGGCGGCCCACGTCAGGGGCAGGCCCCGCAGCAGTGATCGTTTGATGCTCGATGGTGTGCTCTGGGTGCTCTGCTCAGGAGCAGCCTGGCGAGATATGCCCGAGCGCTTCGGGTCTTGGGCAACGGTCTATCACCGCTTCCGACTCTGGCGAAACCGCGGAACATTCGATCAGATGCTCAGACGATTGCACCTCAGACTCAATGACAAAGGCTTGATCGATCCCCACACCTGGATGATCGATTCGACCGCTGTTCGAGCAACCCGTGCTTCATCTGGAGCGCGGAAAAAAGGGGGCCTGACGAGCCTGCCGATCACGCTCTAGGCCGCAGTCGCGGCGGCCTGACAACCAAAATCCATATGCTCTGCGACGCCAACGGGATACCGTTGCGCTTCCTTCTCTCTGGCGGCCAAGCCAGCGACATCAGCTATGCCCAGCCGTTGCTTGATGATGTCAGCATCCCGACAAACCAGCGTGGTCGTCCACGCAAACGATGCAAATGGTTGCTGGCTGACAAAGGCTACGACGCCGAGGCCTTGCGCCGTTACTGCGATCGATATCGGATGCAGCCGGTCATTCCGCTGCGCTCAATGAAACGCAAGCCCAAACCCGGCTTGCCGAGACTGTTTGATCGCCCCAAATATCGACAGCGCAACATCATCGAACGCATGTTCGGCTGGCTAAAAGAGAACCGCCGAATCGTCACGCGCTTCGACAAGCTCGCAAAAAGTTATGCCGCAATGGTCTCGCTGGCTTGCGTCATGCGGTGTATGCGACGGCTTTTTTCAGACAGAGCCTAGCCGCCACAGCCCAAAGATAACGCAGCTACGACCAGGCAAATGAGCAAATTCCCCAGTACCTGACCAAATTGGAAAGGAGTTAAATATCCTTTAAATGCGGGTAACGCTGTTTTGAAGGTCGTGGTTGCAATGTAAATCCACACAAATACAGATGCTGTATAAATGGGCAGTGAGACAGAAAGCCGAGATGCCTTGTTGATGATCATTTGCTTCCTTGCAGGCTGACTAGGACAGCCCATGGTAAAGGCTTGGCGATCCAAGTCCAGCATGCAAACCATGCAGACCCGGGTCGAGTTCACCGGAGAAGACATCGACCGCTCGCAATGGATTTTCATCGATGATGAAGTCGTCCAAGCTCCCAGGCAGCAACGTAACCTGCGTCCTAGCCTCACCCTCGATGGATCGTTTCATGATTACCCCCACGACCACGACGACCGGAAAGGTTAGACAGCAGAGGGGGTGCTAACACAGCTTGGAGCGAAAACGGTCATTGAAGATTCACTGGTGCGAGCATGTGCCCATTAACTCATATAGTTAGACGCTCTTGAGAAGCGCTCACTTACGGATTTTGATGTGCCAACCAGCACCCGAAATACAATCGACATCTCGGTGGGGCAAAAAGTGGGGCAAAATTGCTAACCAGTGAAAAGCGGTCAAGCATAAAAAAATCCAGCCACCGCTAAGTGACTGGATTCTTCGGAGTATTTTGGTCGGGACGGAGTGATTCGAACACTCGACCCCTTGCACCCCATGCAAGTGCGCTACCGGGCTGCGCTACGCCCCGACATCATTCTCGATACCGCTGAGAACGTTGAAGAATTTAACCTAAGCTTTTGAATAATGGAAGCTTTTTTTCAAAAAACTTTCCGTTCGTCGCCAACCAGATCACTTCTTCAACACCACCAACACATCCTCCAACTCAGCAATCATCTGCCGAATCAGCTGCTTGTACTGGCTGGATTCATCCTTGACCTCATCACTGGAGAGCCGCAACCGCGCCCCGCCAATGGTAAAGCCCTGGTCATACAGCAAAGCGCGGATCTGGCGGATCATCAGCACGTCTTGGCGCTGATAATACCGCCGGTTGCCACGGCGCTTCACCGGGTTGAGCTGCGGGAATTCCTGCTCCCAGTAGCGCAGCACGTGCGGTTTTACCGCACAGAGCTCGCTGACTTCACCGATGGTGAAGTAGCGTTTGCCCGGGATGGGGGGCAGCTCGTCGTTATGGCTTGGTTCCAGCATAGGCCTCTACCCGGGCTTTCAGCTTCTGCCCTGGACGAAAGGTGACGACGCGGCGCGCGGTGATCGGGATCTCTTCCCCTGTCTTGGGGTTGCGGCCCGGCCGCTGGCGTTTGTCGCGAAGGTCGAAGTTGCCGAAACCGGACAACTTGACCTGCTCGTTATCTTCAAGCGCATGCCGAATTTCTTCGAAAAACAGCTCGACCAGCTCCTTGGCCTCTCGCTTGTTGAGCCCCAGCTCCTCGTACAGCCTTTCGGCCATCTCAGCTTTCGTCAGAGCACCCATGCCGTTATTTCCTTAACGTGGTGTTCAACCTTTGTTCGAGCGAGGTGAGGATATTCTGCAGGGTTTCGTTCACCTCATCGTCGTTAAGAGTGCGCGATGGATGTTGCCAGGTCAAGCCGACGGCCAGGCTTTTTCTATCAGGATCAATGCCTTTACCCTGGTAGACGTCAAACAGCCTGAGGTCTGTGAGCCATTCGCCGGCATTGTCACGAATTACTTCAAGCACCGAACTGGAAGCCACATCACGGCCTGCGATCAAGGCCAGGTCACGGCGGGTTTCCGGGAACTTGGACAGTTCGCTGAACTTCGGCAGGCGGCCTTCCACTACATCGCCGAGCACCAGCTCGAAGACGTACACCGGGCGGTCGAGGCCGAGGGTCTTGGCCAGTTCCGGGTGGATGGCGCCGAGGTAGCCGACTTCCTTGCCGTCGCGCTCGATGCGGGCGGTTTGGCCTGGGTGCAGGGCTGGGTGCTTGCCGGCGACGAAGCTGAAGTCGCTCAGGGCGCCCGAGTAGCCCAGCAGGGCTTCCACATCGGCTTTAACGTCGAAGAAGTCGATGCCGTCACGGCCGTTGGCCCAGCCTTCGGGCAGGCGGCTGCCGGTGACGACGCCGGCGATCATCGGCTGCTGCTTGAGGTCACCCAGCTGGCCGACGAAGCGCAGGCCGCTTTCGAACAGGCGCACGCGGTCTTGCTGGCGGTTGAGGTTGTGCTGCATCGCCTTGACCAGGCCCGGCCACAACGAAGCGCGCATGGCGGCCATGTCGTTGGAGATCGGGTTGGCCAGCACCAGCGGCTCGACGCCTGGGGTGAACAGCTCGAACAGTTTCGGGTCGATGAAGCTGTAGGTGATGGCTTCCTGGTAGCCGCGGGCGACCAGCAGGCGACGCAGGTTAGGCAGCTCGCCGCGGGTCTCTGGCTTGCCCTGGGGCGCCAGGCGCGCCTGCGGGTAGCGGACCGGCAGGTTGTTGTAGCCGTACAGACGGGCCAGCTCTTCGATCAGGTCGACTTCCAGGCTGATGTCGAAGCGGTGGCTTGGCACGGTAACAGTCCACTGCCCTGCCCCGTTAGCGCTGGTTTTCAGCTCCAGGGCATTGAGCAGCTGCTCGACCTGGGCGGCGTCCATCTGCAGGCCGAGCATCTGGGTGATGCGTTCGTCGCGCAGGGTGATCGGCGCGATGTTCGGCAGGTGCTGTTGGCTGACGGCTTCGACGATCGGGCCGGCTTCACCGCCGACGATCTCCAGCAGCAGCGCGGTGGCGCGCTCCATGGCTTCGCGGGCCAGTTGCGAATCCACGCCGCGCTCGTAGCGGTGCGAGGCGTCGGTGTGCAGGCCGTAGGAACGGGCCTTGCCGGCGACGGAGATCGGCTCGAAGAAGGCGCTTTCCAGGAACAGGTCGCGGGTCTTCTCGGTGTTGACGCCGCTGTGCTCGCCACCCATCACGCCGGCAATGGCCAGGGCGCGGGTGTGGTCGGCGATCACCAGGGTGTCGGCGCGCAGGGCAACTTCCTGGCCGTCCAGCAGGACCAGCTTCTCGCCCTCTTCGGCCATGCGCACGCGGATGCCGCCGTTGATTTCGGCGAGGTCGAAGGCGTGCATCGGCTGGCCGAGTTCGAGCATCACGTAGTTGGTGATGTCGACGGCGGCGTCGATGCTGCGCACGTCGCTGCGGCGCAGGCGTTCAACCATCCACAGTGGGGTCGGCTTGCTCAAGTCGACGTTACGGATGACACGGCCCAGGTAACGTGGGCAGGCAGCCGGGGCACTGACTTCCACCGAGCGCACTTCGTCGTGGGCAGCGGGGACAGCCGGCACAACCGGGCGGGTGACCGGGACGTCGTACAGGGCGCTGACGTCGCGGGCCAGGCCGGCCAGGGACAGGCAGTCGCCGCGGTTCGGGGTCAGGCCGATCTCGATGCTGGCGTCGTCGAGGTTCAGGTACTGGCGAATGTCCTGGCCGACCGGGGCGTCAGCGGCCAGCTCCAGCAGGCCGTCGTTCTCTTCGCTGATCTGCAGTTCGGCAGCCGAGCACAGCATGCCGAAGGACTCGACGCCGCGCAGCTTGGCTTTCTTGATCTTGAAGTCGCCCGGCAGCTCGGCGCCGATCATGGCGAACGGGATCTTGATGCCTGGGCGGGCGTTGGGGGCGCCGCAGACCACCTGGAAGGTTTCTGCGCCGTTGCTTACCTGGCACACGCGCAGCTTGTCGGCGTCCGGGTGTTGTTCGGTGGCGAGGATCTCACCCACCACGATGCCGCTGAACTGGCCGGCAGCGGGGGTTACGCTGTCGACTTCGAGGCCGGCCATGGACAGGCGAGCGACCAGTTCGTCACGGGAGACTTGCGGGTTTACCCAACCGCGCAGCCACTGTTCACTGAATTTCATGCTGTTCTCCTAGAATTTGCGTCGATTGGGCCTAGCGGAATTGCGCCAGGAACCGCAGGTCGTTGTCGAAGAACAGACGCAAATCGTTGACGCCATAGCGCAGCATGGCCAGGCGCTCGGCGCCCATGCCGAAGGCGAAGCCCTGGAACTCTTCCGGGTCGATGCCGGACATGCGCAGCACGCTCGGGTGGACCATGCCGCAGCCCATCACTTCCAGCCAGCCGGTCTGCTTGCACACGCGGCAGCCTTTGCCGGAGCACATCACGCACTGGATATCCACTTCGGCGCTCGGCTCGGTGAAGGGGAAGAACGACGGGCGGAAGCGCACGGCCAGTTCTTTCTCGAAGAACACCCGCAGGAACTCTTCGATGGTGCCCTTGAGGTCGGCAAAGTTGATATCGCGATCGATCAGCAGGCCTTCGACCTGGTGGAACATCGGCGAATGGGTGATATCCGAGTCGCAGCGGTAGACGCGGCCCGGGCAGACAATGCGAATCGGCGGCTGGCTCGACTCCATGGTACGCACCTGCACCGGCGAGGTGTGGGTACGCAGCAACATGTTGGCATTGAAATAGAAGGTGTCGTGCATCGCCCGGGCCGGGTGGTGGCCGGGGATGTTGAGCGCTTCGAAGTTGTGGTAGTCGTCTTCGACCTCGGGGCCTTCGGCGATGCCGTAGCCGATGTGGGTGAAGAACTGCTCGATGCGCTCGAGAGTACGGGTGATCGGGTGCAGCCCGCCGGTGGTCTGGCCACGGCCTGGCAGGGTGACGTCGATGCATTCGGCGGCCAGGCGAGCGTTGAGCTCGGCCTCTTCAAAGGCGGCCTTGCGTGCGTTGAGCACGTCGGTGACGCGTTCCTTGGCGTCGTTGATCAGCGCGCCAACCTTGGGGCGCTCTTCGGCTGGCAGGTTGCCCAGGGTCTTCATCACCTGGGTCAGCTCGCCTTTCTTGCCGAGGAATTGGACCCGGATCTGTTCCAGGGTTGTGATGTCTTCAGCGCGTTCCACGGCCTCAAGGGCTTGGGCAACCAGCGCGTCCAGGTTTTCCATGTACAGACTCCAGATACGAAAATAGGGGAAGAGCTTTTGAAGGCTCTTCCCCTATCGATGACGTTTTACACCCGACGGCGCAGGGCGCCGACGGATGATTGTCGTGGGTACTTAGGCCAGAACGGCTTTAGCTTTCTCGACAATTGCAGCAAACGCCGCTTTTTCGTTCACTGCCAGGTCAGCCAGAACCTTGCGGTCGATTTCGATCGACGCTTTTTTCAGGCCAGCAATCAGACGGCTGTAAGACAGGCCGTTGGTGCGTGCACCGGCGTTGATACGAGCGATCCACAGAGCGCGGAACTGACGCTTCTTCTGGCGACGGTCGCGGTAGGCGTATTGGCCTGCCTTGATGACAGCCTGCTTGGCAACACGGAATACGCGCGAACGTGCACCGTAGTAGCCTTTAGCCAGTTTCAGAATTTTCTTGTGACGCTTACGAGCGATGACGCCACGCTTTACACGAGCCATGAGTAACTTCCTCTATCTTTGACCGAAATTAACGTACGCGCAGCATGCGCTCGACTTTTGCAACGTCAGACGGGTGCAGCAAGCTGGCACCGCGCAGTTGACGCTTACGCTTGGTCGACATTTTGGTCAGGATGTGGCTTTTGAAAGCGTGCTTGTGCTTGAAGCCGGAAGCGGTTTTCAGGAAACGCTTCGCAGCACCGCTCTTGGTTTTCATTTTTGGCATGTTGGAACTCCGCATTCGATAAAATTACACATAATCATCAGGCCTGCCGTGCCCGGGAGATTACTTCTTTTTCTTGGGGGCGATGACCATCATAAGCTGGCGTCCTTCCATCTTCGGATGCTGCTCAACGGTGCCGTATTCGGCGAGGTCAGCTTCAACCCGCTTCAACAGCTCCATGCCCAGCTCCTGGTGGGCCATCTCACGGCCACGGAATCTCAGAGAGATCTTGGCCTTGTCCCCATCGGTAAGGAAACGTACCAGGTTGCGTAGTTTTACCTGGTAATCCCCATCCTCCGTCCCTGGACGAAACTTGATTTCTTTAATCTGAATCTGCTTCTGGTTTTTCTTGGCTTCGTTGGCCTGCTTCTTCTTCTCGAAGAGGTGCTTGCCGTAGTCCATGACCTTGCAGACAGGCGGTACCGCGTCTGCAGAGATCTCTACCAGATCCAGCTTCGCTTCATCAGCAATACGAAGCGCTTCATCAATCGAGACGATGCCAACCTGCTCGCCATCAGCGCCAATTAACCGAACCTCGCGGGCCGAGATATTCTCGTTGATCGGGGCTTTCGGTACAGCACGCTTATCGTTTCTCATTTCACGCTTAATAGTCATTACTCCGATTCTTGGCGACCACGCCGGGAAACCGCCTGATTCAGCAGCTCAGCGAACTGGGCGACGGGCATGGAGCCCAGGTCAGCGCCTTCGCGAGTACGCACTGCGACGGTTTGCGTTTCGACTTCACGATCCCCTATAACCAAAAGGTACGGGACCTTGAGCAAAGTATGCTCGCGGATTTTAAAGCCGATCTTCTCATTTCTCAAGTCCGACTTGGCACGGAAACCGCTACCGTTCAGAGATTTCTCGACCTCGAGGGCGAAATCGGCCTGCTTGTCGGTGATATTCATGACCACTGCCTGCGTCGGCGCCAGCCATGCCGGGAACACGCCGGCATAGTGCTCGATGAGCATGCCGATGAAGCGTTCGAACGAGCCGAGGATGGCGCGGTGCAGCATCACCGGGCGCACGCGGCTGTTGTCTTCGGCAATGTAGCTGGCGTCGAGGCGCTCAGGCAGGTTCGGGTCGTACTGCAGGGTGCCGCACTGCCAGTTACGGCCCAGGCAGTCGCGCAGGGTGAACTCGATCTTCGGGCCGTAGAACGCGCCCTCGCCCGGCTGGTATTCCCACTCCAGGCCGGAGTCGTTCAGCGCTTCGGCCAGGGCGCCTTCGGCGCGGTCCCACAGCTCTTCGGAACCCACGCGCTTGGCCGGGCGAGTCGAGAGCTTCATGGCGACGTCGGTGAAACCGAAGTCCTTGTACACATCGAGGGTCAGCTTGATGAAGTCGGCGGCTTCCTTCTTTACCTGTTCTTCGGTGCAGAAGATGTGCGCGTCGTCCTGCACGAAGCCACGCACGCGCATGATGCCGTGCAGCGCGCCGGACGGCTCGTTGCGGTGGCAGGCACCGAACTCGGCCAGGCGCAGCGGCAGGTCGCGGTAGGACTTCAGGCCCTGGTTGAACACCTGCACGTGGCACGGGCAGTTCATCGGTTTTACCGCGTAGTCGCGGCTTTCCGACGAAGTGGTGAACATGTTCTCGGCGTAGTTGGTCCAGTGGCCGGAACGCTCCCAGAGGATGCGGTCGACGACCTGCGGGGTCTTGATTTCCGAGTAGCCGTTTTCGCGCTGGACTTTACGCATGTACTGCTCGAGTACCTGGTAGATGGTCCAACCGTTGGCGTGCCAGAACACCATGCCCGGCGCTTCTTCCTGCAGGTGGAACAGGTCGAGCTGCTTGCCGATCTTGCGGTGATCGCGTTTTTCGGCTTCTTCGATGCGCTGGATGTAGGCCGCCAGCTGCTTCTTGTCGGCCCAGGCGGTGCCGTACACGCGCTGCAGCTGCTCGTTCTTGGCATCGCCGCGCCAGTAGGCGCCGCTCAGCTTGGTCAGCTTGAAGGCTTTGAGGAAGCGGGTGTTCGGCACGTGCGGGCCGCGGCACATGTCGACGTATTCTTCGTGGTAGTACAGGCCCATGGCCTGCTCATTCGGCATGTCTTCGACCAGGCGCAGCTTGTAGTCTTCGCCACGGCTGGTGAACACGTCGATGACTTCGGCACGCGGGGTCATTTTCTTGACCACGTCGTAGTCGGTGTCGATCAGCTGCTGCATGCGCTTTTCGATCGCAGCGAGGTCGTCCGGGGTGAAAGGACGCTCGTAGGCGATGTCGTAATAGAAGCCTTCCTCGATCACCGGGCCGATCACCATCTTGGCGGTCGGGTACAGCTGCTTCACTGCGTGGCCGATCAGGTGGGCGCACGAGTGACGGATGATCTCCAGTCCCTCTGCATCTTTGGGGGTGATGATCTGCAGGGTGGCGTCGTGATCGATCTTGTCGCAGGCATCGACGAGCTTGCCGTCGACCTTGCCGGCCAGGGTGGCCTTGGCCAGGCCGGCGCCGATCGAGGCGGCGACTTCGGCTACGGATACCGGCTGGTCGAACGTGCGTTGACTGCCATCGGGAAGAGTAATAACGGGCATGGCGCCTCCTCTCCTAGTGGTGACCCCTACCAAAGGTCACGTGGGTTGGGATGAGCCAGTACAAGATCCGCCCTGCCTTTCCCGCGGGAAAGCCTGCCTCACAGTGGCAGAGACCTTTCGGCCGGTCAGGGGCGAACCAGAGTGACTGGAGGTATAAAAAGAAATGCGGCTGCCACAGGCATACCGCAAGGGAGGCATGCTAGCACGGGGCTAGAGGGGTCGGCAGAAAATTTTGGTAAGCGTGCCTGCCAGGTGAACTTGTACGGAAAATTTCCTATCAGACCTTCTGAAGCAACCTACTCTTGATGAGACCTTAACCCAAGGAGTATCCGGTTATGCGACTTCCCTCCCTTCTGGCCGCCTGCGCCGTTAGCGCCCTGCTGCTGCCCTTGGCTGCCACTGCGGGCGACTTCCCGGCGGGCAAGGAGAAAAACTACATGGCCCAGTGCCAGCAAACAGCCAAGGCGCAAGGCGTCGACGCCGCGACGGCGACCAGGCACTGCACCTGCGGCGCCCAGATCATCAAAAAGAACTTTACCGACGAGGAGATCAAGGACCTCGACAGCTCGGACGGTGTCGACGCCAAGCTGATGCACCGTGCTCAGGCCGCCGTGCAGGACGCCTGCCAGCCGAAATAGCCGAAATAGCTGCGTTTTATGCGGCCTTGGCCCCCTTCATTTACGCTTTATCGACATAGTGCGAAGGTAATAGGCGCCTGATCCGCAGAATTAGACTATGATGTAGCCGGTGCCCCTGTAGCCTTGGCCACATCGCACCTCGAAAAAAAATCATGTTTCTGGAGATTCATCCCATGTCCAATCGCCAAACCGGCACCGTCAAATGGTTCAATGATGAAAAAGGCTTCGGCTTCATCACCCCACAAGGCGGCGGCGACGACCTGTTCGTACACTTCAAGGCCATCGAAACCGACGGTTTCAAGAGCCTGAAAGAAGGTCAGACTGTTTCCTTCGTCGCCGAGAAAGGCCAGAAGGGCATGCAGGCTGCACAGGTTCGTCCGGAGTAATTCGGATAGCTGTAAAAAACCCGCCACTTGTGGCGGGTTTTTTATTGGCTGCGAAAAGGCGCCATCGCCCTTGCAGGTCTCATCGCGATGCGACTTGCCCCGCGAGCACCATCAGCCGCAGTTGACGCGGGTGACCACACCTTTGTCATCGACATTCAGGTTCAGGCGCTCGGAGCGATACTCCAGGGTGATCATGTCGTGGGGTTTGAGGATGCGCGCCATCTGCGAGCCACTGGCTTTGCGCGCCTGCTCGAGCAACTCCGCGGTAGCCGGCTTGCCGACGGTGAAATCGGCGCCACTGGCTTCGCAGCGGCCATCGTTGCCGGCCGGGGCGGCAGGTGCGGCGGTGCCACCCGAGGTGCCGCCGGTGCTGCAGCCTGCAAGAACGGTGGCCAGCAACAGGGTCGCCAGGGAAGCGCGGGTACGGAACATGAATCCTCCTAATCGATCGTGGGAACTGCCCAATACGACAGCCCCTAAAACTGATTGTTGCAAAACTGCAAGATTCTGCCTGAACCCGGCCGTAGACGCGAAGGGCAATCGTGACGGGATTTTGCACCGAACCACTGGTTCACCCTGGCGCCGCCCTTATGCCTAAGTCGCAGGGCCAAGGTGACCAAGGCATGATTTACTGCAAACAGTGGAGTGCGCAACGCCTCCCCCTCGAACGCCAGGACCCGGTATTCGACCCCTCAGCCCAGGCCCCAGCGAGAACGCTTCATGAGCAACCACAGCATCGATGCCGACATCAAGGTCAAATGGGACGAAGGCCAGAGTGCCTATAGCCCGGGTTCGCCCGAAGAACTGGTACTGATCGCCATCGATCTGCTGGTGCGCGACCGCGGTGGTGAAGCGGCGCGCAGCTTCATCGAGCAGGTACTGGAACGCCACGCGCCTCAGGCTGCTATTGCAATCGAGCCAGGCGCGCGCTGAGCAGGTCGAAGAAGCCTTTTGCGTCACCCTCCTCCACCCAGGTGACATTGGCGGGCTGCTTGAGCACGCCGTACCAGTCGGCAACGGTCTGGCCAAAGGTCGGGCCCTCACGGCTGTCGACCACCATGTGAATGTCCCGCCCCTTGAACAGCTCGGGCTTGAGCAGGTAGGCGATCACGCTGGCATCGTGCACCGGGCCGCCAGGCATGCCGTAGGTGTCCATGTCGAACTTGATGTAGGCGTTGAGGATATCCACCACCAGCTTGCTGGCCTTGTTGTTCACCGCCGCCAGTTGCTTGAGGCGTGCATCGCTGGTGAGCAGCTTGTGGGTGACGTCCAGCGGCAGGTAAGTGAGTTTGACGCCACTGGCCAGCACCACCTCGGCGGCGTGCGGGTCGGCATACAGGTTGAACTCGGCCGCCGGGGTGATATTGCCGCCATTGAAGTGAGCGCCGCCCATGACCACCACTTCCTTGATGCCCTTGGCGATGTCCGGCTGCTGGATCATCGCCAGGGCCAGGTTGGTCTGTGGGCCGAGCATGGCGACGGTGATGCTGTGGGGCTCGGCGGCGCCCAGGGTATCGACCAGGTATTGCACGGCGTTGCCTTTGGCCAAGGGTTGTTTCGGCTCATGCACCTGGATACCGGTCAGCCCCTCTTCACCGTGCACATTGGCAGCGTAGATCGGCGCGCGTACCAACGGCCGCCCTGCCCCGGCATAGACTGGGATATCTTCACGGCCACCCCATTCACGGGCCAGCCGGGCGTTGCGCGAGGTCTTGTCCAGGCGCACGTTGCCGGCGACCGTGGTGATGGCGCGGATTTTCAGCTCGTCAGGCGAAGCCATGGCCAGCAGTAGCGCGACCACGTCGTCGGCGCCGGGGTCGGTGTCGATGATCAGGTCGCGTGGGGCGGCCATGACGGCGGTAGTGGCTAGCGCGGACATGAGCACGGCTCCTTGCAGCAGGCGTTTGAACATTGGGTTTTCCTTTCTCCAATTGGTTGACCTTATCGCCCCCCTGTGGGAGCGGGTTTACCCGCGAACACCGGCGAAGCCGGTGCCATGCATCGGCGGCGCCTGATTCGCGGGTAAACCCGCTCCCACAAGGGTTGTAGATAGCTCGGCAGCGGCATTACCACCAAGGCTTCAGAAAGTGACGCCCGCCACCAGGGCAATATTGCTGTAAGGCTTGCACTCCCCCGTGCGCACCACGGCCCGGGCCTGCTGGCACAAAACCTTGAACTCAGCGTGGGTCAGTAATTGGCGCAGACCGATCAGCCCCTCGCCACGCAAACGTTCAACCTCCACCAACGCCGGCGGCGCAGCCAGGAGGATTTCCTCGGCCAGTACATGCCGCTCAACCTGCATCTCGCTCAACACCACCCGCAGCACGCTGGCGAAGTCGGGAATCCCCGGCGTCAGCGCCAGGTCGATCAGTTCGACCCCGGGCGGCACCGGCAAACCGGCATCACCGATCACCACAATGTCGCCATGGCCCAACCCGGCAATAACCCGTGACAGGGCAATGTTCAGCAGCGGCGTCTTCTTCATGGCGCCAGCTCCCGCAGATAGGGAATCGAAGGCTGGGCACCCGCGCGGGTAACCGACAACGCCGCTGCACGCTGCCCGAAAACGATTGCGTCGTTGAGCGAAAGGCCACGGGCCAAGCCGGCGGCAAAGCCACCGACAAAGGTGTCACCGGCCGCCGTGGTGTCCACCGCGTTGACCGGCGCGACGGGGAAGTGCCTGTCGCCCTGCCCGTCGACAAACAATGCGCCCTGGGCACCCAGAGTGACGATCACCTTCCCAGCCCCCAGCTTTATCAACTGCTCGCCGGCACGGCGAGCACTGTCGAGGTCGGTCACCGCCACCCCGGTCAGCGCCTCGGCCTCGCTTTCGTTGGGGATCAGGTAGTCGACCTGGGCGTACCAGCCCGCCGGCAGCGGGCCGGTGGCCGGCGCCGGGTTGAGGATCACGGTCTTGCCCAGCTCGCGCCCCCGCGCCAGGGTCCAGGCCACAGTCTGGGCAGGCACTTCAAGCTGGCAGATGATCACCTCGGCCTGCTGCAGCAACGCGTCGAAGCGCTGCACCGACTCAGGGCTGAGCAAGCCATTGCCACCCGCAATGATGACGATGGCGTTCTGGCTGGCGGCATCCACCACGATCAGCGCCACGCCACTGGAAACCCCCGGGCAAACGCCGACGCCCCGGCAGTCGACACCCTCCACTTCCAGCGCCTTGCGCAGCTGCTGGCCGTAGGCATCGTCACCCACATTGCCGACCATCGCCACGCTGGCGCCCAGCCGGGCCACGGCCACGGCCTGGTTGGCGCCCTTGCCGCCGGGCACGGTGAAGAAGCTGTCACCGGCCAGGGTTTCACCGCCCCGTGGCAGGCGCTGGGCGCGGGCCACCAGGTCCATGTTGAGGCTGCCGACCACTACCACCTTGGCATCCATGGGCATTCCTTAACGGTAATCGTTGAACAGGTCCGGGCGCGGCCCGGTGGATTCACGCAGGACGATGCGCGGCGCGACGATGCGCTGCTCCACCGCCCCACAGCTCGGAGCGCCAATGCGCGACAGCAGCAGCGCCGCCGCGCTCTCGCCCAGCTCGCGGATCGACTGGCCGACGGTGGTCAGCGCCGGGTACACATAGCGGCTCAGTTCGATGTCGTCGAAACCGATCACCGACAGCTCGCCTGGCACGTTGATATTGCGTTCGGCGGCGGCGCGCAGCACGCCAAAGCCGATCATGTCGTTGCCAGCGAAGATCGCCGTCGGCCGCTGGCCATCGAGCAGGCGCGCCGCGGCGGCATGGCCCCCAGGGCTGGTGAAGTCGCTGTGCAACACATGGCCGGCGGCAATGCGCAGCCCGGCCTCGGCCATGGCCCGACGGAAACCGGCCAGGCGCAGTTGGCTGACGCCGGTGTCCACGGGGCCTGCGATGGTGGCGATGTCGCGATGGCCCAGCTCCAGCAAATGGCGGGTGGCCAGGTAAGCGCCATGCTCGTGATCGATCCGCACAAGGTCTGCCTCGACGCCGTCCAGCGCGCGGTCGACGATGACCATGGGCGTGCGCACGCAGGCCAGGCTGTCGAGCAGGTCACGCTCCTCGCCCACCGAGGCGACGACCAGGCCGTCGATGCGTTTTTCCAGCAGCACACGCAGGTAGCTGCGCTGCTTCTGCGGATCGTCGTCGGAGTTGCACAGGATCACGCAGTAGCCGTTGCGCTCGCAGGCATCCTCGATGCCCCGGGCCAGCTCGGCGAAGTACGGGTTGACGCTGTTGGGCACCAGCAGGCCGATGGTGGCGGTGCTGCGGGCCTTCAGCGAGCGGGCTACGGCGCTGGGCACGTAGTCGAGCTCGGCGATCGCCGCCTCGACCTTCAGGCGCACGTGTTCGCTGACCGGACGGGTCTTGTTCAGTACATGGGACACGGTGGTGTAGGAAATACCCGCCAGTGCCGCGACATCTTTGATGGTGGCCATGTTTTATCAGTTCCGCCGGTTCGCACGCCGGCTACGGTAAGTGTCGAGCACCACGGCGATGACGATCACCGCCCCGGTGATGATGCGTTTGGTGGGCTCTGAAGCACCGATCTGGGCAAGGCCTGCGGCCAGCACCGAGATGATCAGCACCCCGAAGAACGTACTGATGACCGAGCCACGCCCACCCATCAGGCTGGTGCCGCCGATCACCACGGCGGCGATCACCTGCAGTTCCAGGCCGGCACCGGCGTTGGGGTCGGCGGCCTCCAGGCGGGAAATCTGGAACAGCGCAGCCAGGCCTGCGAGCACGCCCATCAGGGCGAACACCAGGATCTTGTAAGGGCGCGGGTCGATACCGGCGAGGCGCACGGCTTCTTCGTTGGTCCCAATGCCGATCAGATAACGGCCGAACACCGTGCGGGTCAGCACCAGCTGGGCCAGCACGATCACCAGCAGGCCAATGATGAAGGCCGGCGAAATGCCGAAGGCGATGGGGTTGGAGAACCAGGCGAAGGCATCGCCGATGTAGGCGGTGCGCGAGTCGGTGAACTGGTAAGCGAGGCCCCGAGCCATCTCCAGCACGCCCAGCGAGACGATGAACGACGGGATGCGCCAGGCCACGGTAATGCTGCCGGTGATGCTGCCGGCCAGCGCCGCCACGGCCATGCCGAGCAAGGCGGCGGGCAGCACGCCCCAGCCCCAGCCGAGGATCGCCACGCTGACCGTGGAGGCGGCCAGCGCCAGCACCGAGCCCACCGACAGGTCGATGCCGCCGATGATCAGCACGAAGGTCATGCCCACCGCCAACACCATCAGGTCGGGGATCTGGTTGGCCAGGGTGCTGAAGGTGGCATAGGAGAGAAAGTGGCTGCTGAGCAACGAGAACAGCACGATCATCGCCAGCAAGGCGCCGGCCAGGCCCAGGTAGGTGCCCAGGCCATAATAGTTGCCGCTGCGGCGGGCGGGCACGGCGCCCGAGGTGTCGAGAGGGGAGGTTTTCATGCGTCCATCCTGGGAGCTGCGTCGTGCAGCAGGGCATCACGTTTCTGGTAGCCGGCAAAGGCGGCGGCAAGCAACTGGTCCTGGCTCCAGCGGTCACGGTCGAAGGTGTCGATCAGCCGCCCGGCGGACAGCACGGCGATGCGGTCGCAGATCAGCATCAGCTCGCGCAGGTCGCTGGACACCACCACCAGGGCCTTGCCCTGGCGAGCGAGCTCGGCGAGCAGGCCATAGATGTCGAACTTGGCACCCACGTCGATCCCGCGGGTGGGCTCGTCGAACAGCAGCACCTGGCAGTCACGCTCGAGCCAACGGCCGATCACCACCTTCTGCTGGTTGCCGCCGGACAGCTCGCCCACCGCCTGCGCCGGGCCGGCGCTGCGAATGCGCATGGCGCTGATCTGCCGTTCGGCCAGGCTGCGCTCGGCGTCGCGATCGAGCACACCGGCACGGGACACCGCGCCCAGGTTGCCCAGGGCGATGTTGGCGCTGATCGACTGGGTCAGCAGCAGGCCTTCGCCCTTGCGGTCCTCGGTGATCAGGGCGATGCCGGCGGCCACGGCGGCCTTGGGCGAGTCGATGCTCACCGGCTGCGGCGGCAGACCAAGGGCAATCTGCCCGCTGTCGGCGCGGTCGGCGCCGTAGATCAGGCGCAGCAGTTCGGTGCGCCCGGCGCCGATCAGCCCGGAGATGCCGAAGATCTCCCCTGCCCTCACCTCGAACGACACCTCACGCACCTTGTCGCCACGGCTGAGCTTGTCGACCTTGAGCAACGGCGCACCGATCTGGCGGCGGCCAAGGTCGATGTGTTCACCCAGCTCGCGGCCGACCATCAGGTTGACCAGCTCGTTGCTGCTGTAGCGCTGGATCGGCTCGGCGCATACCAGCTTGCCGTCGCGCAGCACGGCGATGCGCTGGGCTACGCGCTGCAGCTCTTCGAGGCGGTGCGAGATATAGACGATGGCCACGC
Organism: Pseudomonas sichuanensis; assembly: GCF_024749065.1. Lineage (NCBI taxonomy): Bacteria > Pseudomonadati > Pseudomonadota > Gammaproteobacteria > Pseudomonadales > Pseudomonadaceae > Pseudomonas > Pseudomonas sichuanensis. Next base: position 3,931,142 of record NZ_CP087185.1, read on the forward strand.
CACGCTGGCGCAGGCGCTCGATCTGGGTGAACAGCAGTTCCACCTCACGGCTGGTGAGCATGGCCGTGGGCTCGTCGAAGATCAGCACATGACAATCGCCAATCAGGTTGCGGGCGATCTCGACCATCTGCTGATGGCCGATCCCCAGCTCGCCAACCGGGGTGTCCGGGTCGATGGCCTCCAGGCCCACCTGGGCCATGGCCGCCGTGGCCAACTGGCGCAGGCGCTTCTGGCTGATCCAGCCGAAGCGGCTGGGCAGGTTGTCGAGGAACAGGTTCTCGGCCACGGTCAGTGTCGGCAGCAGGTTGAGCTCCTGCATCACCATGCGCACCCCAAGGCGCTCGGCCTCGGCGCGGCTGCCGGGGTTGTAGGGCTGGCCGCGGTAGTGCATCTGCCCGGCGGTGGGGATTTCCAGGCCGCCGATCAGCTTGGACAGGGTCGACTTGCCCGCACCGTTTTCGCCGGTCAGCGCCAGCACCTCGCCGCCGCGCAGCTCGAGGGTGACGTCGCCGAGCACCGGCTGGGTGTAGGTCTTGCCCAGGCCGCTGACGGCCAGCATGGTTTCATTGGCCGGTACTGACATGGCCATCTCTCCCAACATGTTCAATTAGCACGCCCCCTGTGGGAGCTGGCTTGCCAGCGATGACGGCAACTCGGTGCATGGCACCGGCTTCGCCGGTGATCGCTGGCAAGCCAGCCCCCACAAGCCAATCACTGGGTAATCAATTCCACCGGCGTCTGGATCACATTGTCGGCATCCACGGCAGGCTTCTCGCCCTTGAGCACCGCCAACGCCGCCTGGATGCCAAACACCGCCTGCTGGCTGGCGGCCTGGTCGAGGGTGGCGAGCACGCGGCCATCCTTGAGCATCGGCTTGATGGCCTTGATGTTGTCGTAGCCGACCACCTGCACCTGGCCGGCCTTGCCCGCAGCGCGCACGGCCGAGACCGCGCCCAGCGCCATGCTGTCGTTGCCGGCCAGCAGCGCCTTGAGGTCGGGGTATTCGTTGAGCATCGAGGCGGCCACGGCGTTGCCTTTGTCGATCTCCCAATTGCCGGATTGCACCGAGACGATCTTCATCTGCGCGGCTTCCATGGCGTCCTTGAAGCCGGCGGTGCGCTGCTGGGCATTGGTGGTGGTCGGCACGCCCTCGATGATGCCGACCTGATCGCCGGCCTTGAGCTTCTCTTTAGCCAGGTAATCGCCGACGAGGCGCGCGCCCTTGCGGTTGTCGGGGCCGACAAAGGGCACGCTGATGCCCTTGCTCTTGAGCAGTTCGGGGTCGAGGCGGTTGTCGATGTTGATCACCACAACGCCTTTGTCCATGGCCTTCTTCACCGCCGCGACCAGCGCCTTGGAGTCGGCCGGCGCGATCACCAGGGCCTTGGCGCCTGAGTTGACCATCTGCTCGACGATGCGGATCTGCTCGCCGGTATCGGTTTCATTCTTGATGCCGTTGGCGATCAGTTCGAAATCTTGGGGGTGGGCTTTCTGGTAGTCCTTGGCGCCGTCCTCCATGGTGCGGAAGAACTCGTTGGCCAAAGACTTCATCACCAGGGCGACCTTGGGCGCGTCCTCGGCATGGGCGGCAGACAGTGGCAGGGCGAACATCAGCGAAGAGAGCACAGCGACGGCCAGCGGACGACCGGAGAACGGCAGTTTCATGGAAATGACTCCGAATTTTGTGTTTTTTATCGGATGCAAACGTTTGCGGTGACTCACTATGGAAACAGGTCCCGCGTTTGTCAAATCCAGTGCGTAGGCAAAGCGCCAGCACGCACGCCAGATTATCCGCAATTTATCCGAAAAACCGAACACTTTTCCTACGCTTGTTCGGGATGCCGAACGACGGCAACCCGCGCAGTCTCACGCATTCAGGTTACACATGATGAATATCAACGGCTTACAGATGAAAAACGACGAACGGTAAGGCCTGGTACGAAATCTGCCTGACTGTGGTGCGACACAGCGAACATCTCATTAGGAAGAGAGAAGAAGAACTATGATCAACATCGCACTCAAGGCCTTCACCCCGGCCACCCTGGCCCTGCTGCTGGCCCTGCCGACCTCCGTTTCGGCCAAGGAAGCCGAGCAACAACAGGAGCTCGCCAACGTGGTGATCCTCGCCACTGGCGGCACCATCGCCGGCGCCGGTGCCAGCGCCGCCAACAGCGCCACCTACCAGGCCGCCAAGCTCGGCATCGACAAACTGATCGCCGGCGTGCCGGAACTGGCCGACATCGCCAACGTGCGCGGCGAGCAGGTCATGCAGATCGCCTCCGAAAGCATCAGCAACGACGACCTGCTCAAGCTGGGCAAGCGTGTTGCCGAGCTGGCCGACAGCAAGGACGTCGACGGCATCGTCATCACCCACGGCACCGACACCCTGGAAGAGACCGCCTACTTCCTCAACCTGGTGGAGAAGACCGACAAGCCGATCGTGGTGGTCGGCTCCATGCGCCCGGGCACCGCCATGTCCGCCGACGGCATGCTCAACCTGTACAACGCCGTGGCCGTGGCCAGCGACAAGCAGAACCGTGGCAAAGGCGTGCTGGTGACCATGAACGACGAGATCCAGTCCGGCCGCGATGTGAGCAAGTCGGTCAACATCAAGACCGAAGCCTTCAAGAGCGCCTGGGGCCCGATGGGCATGGTAGTGGAAGGCAAGTCCTACTGGTTCCGCCTGCCGGCCAAGCGCCACACGGTCAACTCCGAGTTCGACATCAAGACCATCAGCAGCCTGCCTGCCGTGGACATTGCCTACGGCTACGGCAACGTCACCGACACCGCCTACAAGGCCCTGGCCCAGGGTGGCGCCAAGGCGATCATCCACGCCGGTACCGGCAACGGCTCGGTATCGTCGCGCGTCGTCCCTGCCCTGCAGGAACTGCGCAAGAACGGCGTGCAGATCATTCGTTCGTCCCACGTCAGCCAGGGTGGTTTCGTTCTGCGCAACGCCGAACAACCTGATGACAAGAACGACTGGGTCGTGGCCCACGACCTGAACCCGCAGAAAGCCCGCATCCTGGCCATGGTCGCCATGACCAAGACCCAGGACAGCAAGGAACTGCAACGTATCTTCTGGGAATACTGATCCCGGCCTGAACCCGGCGCGGCGCCCGGCCGCGACGGGTTCACTCCATCAAGCGATGACGATCTGGCCGTCCGCCAGGCCCTGCCCGGCAATGCCCACCAGAGTCACGCTGTCCTTGCCGAAGGTCAGCACCAGGTCATCACCCACCTGGCTCAGGTGATCACGGAAGTCCCGCGACGCCGTGCCACCGTCCACCCCCATGAACACCAGACGGTCCTGGCTGCTGAAGTCCAGCACCCGGTCCTGGCCGAAATGGCCGTCGAACAGGAAGGTGTCGCGCCCTGCCCCGCCGCTGAGCAGGTCGTTGCCGGCCCCGCCCACCAGCACATCATTGCCCGCACCGCCCACCAGGCGGTCGTCGCCGTCCAGGCCGAACAACCACTGGCCCTGCTTGCCGGCCACCAAGGTGTCGCCCGCCTGGCTGCCGCTTTGCGAGGCGGCGTAGAGGTTGAGCTTGCCGCTGGAGAGCAAGCCATCGACGCCCACCGTGTGGCTGACCTCCTTGCTGAAGAACACCAGGCTCGTCTCCTGGCTCACCAGGCTCTCCACGTTGCGAACCAGGCTGATGCCGCCCTCGGCGTCGCGCACGTAAAGCGTCCCTTGCCCGTCACGGGCAATGCTCAGGTTGGCCAGCGCATCGCCGAGCTTCAAGGTGTCGTGGCCGCTGCCACCGTCGATCAGGTTGAAACCGCCTTGGTCACGGAACGTATCATTGCCGCCGCGCCCTTCCAGGTAGTCGTTGCCACGCCCGCCCTGGATAAGGTCGGCCTGCTCGCTGCCGATTATGAAAGTGCTGCCCTTGTGCGTCTCGGCGTTGCGGTTGAGGTCCTGCACCCAGGTCGAGCCCCGGGTGACGTCGGACAGGTTGCTGACCACGATGGTCGAGTCGCGGCTGGTCCACTGATAGAAGCCGGAGTCCAGCACCCGGCCCAGGCCGTCGGTATAGGCCGCCGGCAGGTGCGACAGCCAGGTGGCGATGTTGCCGATGGAGTACGGCAGCAAGTTCCAGGCGTCCGAGGCGTAGTGGTCGTTGAAGTTGACGATGTTGTCGGTGGCCGAAGCCTTGGCACTGTCATGCACGCCCAGGGTGCCCCAGGTGACCGACGTGCCGTCGAGCGCACGGAACACCGGGTCGTTTTCGTAGCCGATGTTGAGCACCTTGTCGGGGTTTGCCGCCTGGGTGGGCGAGGCGAAGGCAACGTAGCGCGCGTCCTCAAAGAAGCCACCCCAGCGCGTACCGCTCAGGTCGGCCAGGCTGTTGACCGCCAGGCCACCCAGGCTGTGGCCGCTGACGGTAATGTCGGCGCCGCTCAGGCCGTTGGCCTTGGCGAAGGCCGCTACGTCACCGAGCAGGCCATCGAAGGCCTTGGCCGCGTAGTCGCGGGCATAGCCGGCCGGCCCCAGCGACGCCAACAGGTCGTTCACCGCATCGCCCAGGGTGTCCCCCAGCAGGTTCTCGCGGGGCCCACTGGTGCCACGGAAGGCAATGCCGATCCCGCTCAGCTGGCCATTGGAATCGTAGCGCCCGAGGATTTCCACCTGGGCACTGGTGTAGCCCGGCGTTTCCCCGTGAAAGGTACCGCGGGCGTCGGTGTGGCCGTTGTAGCCCAACTGCGCGGCGCTGATCGGCGCCCAGCCGGCTGCCTTCACCTGAGCCAGCGCCTTGGCTTCGGAATCGGGGTTCCACGGGATGCCGGGGATCACCCCCTGGCTGTCGCTGCCGCCGATCAACGCCTTGACCAGCGTGGCCGGCAGGCCCAGGCCGAAGCCATGTTGCTGGTAGCCGGCGGCAAAGCCGTCGTCGATGCCATGGTAGGCGTACATGGCCAGGGCCATGGCGTCCTGGTAAAGCGCGCCGGAGGCGGCGCTGTCGAGCTGCTTGTAATCGAATACGGGCATTAGTTGACGTCCTTGTTGCAGGTAGGAAAAACGCCCCAGCGACATCGTCCACTGACACGACTGACGGGCGAAGGGCCAAGTTCGCACGGGGCTCGACCTCAGGTCCAACGCCGTGCCTGGGGCTACCCTGCCAAAGGTGCGGGCATAAAACCTGTACATTCATACAGATAAAACTTGCCTGCCCGCCCTGCCTTGCGCATCCTAGTGCCCCATCTCCAACGATGAAGCGTTGCCGGCCATGCGCCTCTTTCTCTGCGAAAAACCCTCCCAGGCAAAAGACATCGCCAAGGTGCTCGGCGCCCAGCGCCGTGGCGATGGCTGCTGGCAAGGCACCGACCTGTGCGTCACCTGGTGCATCGGCCACCTGCTGGAAACCGCGCCACCGGACAGCTACGACGAACGCTACAAACGCTGGTCCCTCGATGACCTGCCGATCATCCCCGACAAATGGAAGATGACGGTCAAGCCCAAGACCGCCAGCCAGTTCAAGGCGGTCAAGCGCCTGCTGGGCGAGGCCCGCGAGCTGGTGATCGCCACCGACGCCGACCGCGAGGGCGAGATGATCGCCCGCGAACTGGTCGAGCACTGCCGCTACCGCGGCCCCATCCAGCGCCTGTGGTTGTCGGCACTGGACGATGCCTCGATCCGCAAGGCCCTGGGGCGCCTGCTGCCTGGCCAGGAAACCTTCAGCCTGTACCACTCGGCCCTGGGCCGCTCACGTGCCGACTGGCTGATCGGCATGAACATGAGCCGCCTGTTCACCCTGCTCGGCCGCCAGTCCGGCTACCAGGGCGTGCTGCCGGTGGGCCGGGTGCAAACCCCGACGTTGCGCCTGGTGGTGGACCGCGACCGCAGCATCGCCGACTTCGTGCCAGTGCCGTTCTGGGCAATCGACGTGCAGCTGGAAAGCGCAGGCCAGGTGTTCAATGCCCAGTGGCGCGCGCCGGAAGACGCCTGCGACGACCAGGGCCGCTGCCTGCAACAAGCGTTGGCGCAGCAGGCCGCCGCCGCCATGCAGGCCGCGGGCACGGCGCGGGTGCTCAAGGTTGCCACCGAGCGCGTGCGCGAAGCGCCGCCGCTGCCCTTCGACCTGGGCACGCTGCAGGAGCTGTGCTCGAAAAAGTTCGGCCTGGGCGCCCAGGAGACGCTGGACATCGCCCAGGCCCTGTACGAAACCCACAAGCTGATCACCTACCCGCGCAGCGACAGCGGCTACCTGCCGCTCAGCCAGCACGGCGAGGCACCGGCGATCCTCGCCGCCCTGCAGCGTGCCGACGCCAGCCTCGCACCGCTGCAGGCGCATCTTGAGCCCCAGCGCCGCTCACGGGCGTGGAACGACCAGAAGGTCAGCGCTCACCACGGCATCATCCCCACCGCCGCCGCCAGCGACCCGGCGCGCCTGCCGCCCAAGTACAAGGCGGTCTACACGCTGATCCGCGCCCGCTACCTGGCGCAGTTCCTGCCCAACCACGAATACGACCGCACCCAGGCCGAGTTCGACTGCGCCGGGCAAGCGCTGCGCGCGGTGGGCAAGCAGATCGTCGAGCCGGGCTGGCGCCGCGCCCTGCCCGAGGCTCTCACCCCGGCCAAAGGCCGCGAAGCACCACCGGCCCAGGTGCTGCCCGCCCTGCGCGAAGGGCAGGACTGCGCGCTGCATGATCTGCAACTGAAAGACCTGTGGACCCAGCCGCCCAAGCCCTTCACCGAGGGTGACCTGATCAAGGCGATGAAGAACGTCGCCAAGCTGGTGGATGACCCGCTGCTCAAGCAGAAGCTCAAGGAAACCACCGGTATCGGCACCGAGGCCACCCGCGCCAGCATCATCCAGGGCCTGCTCGATCGGGGTTATCTGGTCAAGCATGGCAAGGCGCTGTCGGCGACACCCGCGGCGTTCAGCCTGATCGATGCCGTGCCCCGCGCCATCGCCGACCCCGGCACCACGGCCATCTGGGAGCAGGCGCTGGATATGGTGCAAAGCGGTGAGATGAGCCTTGAGGAGTTCGTCGCCCGGCAGTCGGCCTGGATGGGCAAGCTGGTACAGCGCTGCGCGGGGATGCGCCTGAACATCAGCGGCCCGCCCCTCGCGCCGGGAGGCAAGGGTGCGCCGTGGAAGAAGAAGCGTGGGAGTGGCGGCAAGCGCAAGACGGAACCAGGAGTGGCCAAAGCCACAACCCCGCGCCGGCGCAAGACTGCCGGCAAGTCATGAATCATCGCGGGGCAAGCCCGCTCCCACGTTATGAACTGCTCCTCAAGGGTTGGATGGATGTCCAACTTCTTGGAGCAGTTCGTAGCGTGGGAGCGGGCTTGCCCCGCGATAGGTTGGTGGAACTACCTCAACCCTCAGCAGCCTCGCGCTTCAACCGCGCCCGGCGGGCCATGATGTTGAGCATCTCGATCACCGTCGAGAAGGCCATGGCGGCATACACGTAGCCTTTCGGTACATGGGCGCCGAAGCCTTCGGCGATCAGGGTCATGCCGATCATGATCAGGAAGCCCAGGGCCAGCATTACCACGGTCGGGTTGTCGTTGATGAACTTGGCCAGCGGGTCGGCGGCCACCAGCATCACGATCACGGCGCTGATCACGGCGATGATCATGATCGGCAGGTGCTCGGTCATGCCCACGGCGGTGATGATGCTGTCGATCGAGAAGACGATGTCCAGCAGCAGGATCTGGAAGATCGCCGCGGTGAAACCAATGGTCACGGTGCTGCCGAGCTTGGACTCTTCCTTGGCGCCGTGGGGATCGACACTTTCATGGATCTCCTTGGTCGCCTTCCACAGCAGGAACAAGCCACCGGCGATGAGGATCATGTCCTTCCACGAGAAGGCGTGGCCGAACACATCGATCACCGGCTCGGTCAACTGGACGATCCAGGCCACGGTGCTGAGCAGCGCCAGGCGCATGACCAAGGCCATGCTGATACCGATGCGTCGCGCCTTCGAGCGGAATTGCTCAGGCAGCTTGTTGGTGAGGATCGAGATGAAGATCAGGTTGTCGATGCCGAGTACGACCTCCATGGCCACCAGGGTGGCAAGGGCAACCCAGGCGGTGGGGCTAGCGGCGAGTTCCAGCAAATATTCCATTGGTCAGTCCTGCTTCGGGTCCGGTGGGTCAGATGTCTTGGGTGTTTTTCTTGTCGTCTTCGGCCTTGGCCTTCTCGCCATCGCTGCCGATGGCGTCGCTCAGCGCCTGCTGGGCGGCATCGTTGGTCTTGTCGATGGCCTGCTTGGCCGTTTCGGCGGCCTGGTCGAGCATCTGCTGGGCGGACTTCTCGGCCTGGTCGCAGCCGCTCATGGCGAACAACGCCAGGGCCAGCACCAGGGGCGTACCGATGGATTTGAGTTGCAACATGGGGTCCTCGCTTGTCGATATCCGTGCGGCGCGCGGGGCGCCTGATGGGGTCGCATTCTAGAGGGGCTGAAACATCCAGAAAATTCGTTTTTTCAGCTGATATACTTCGGTTTTTACGAATCCGGAAACACCATGCTCAACTACCGCCAGCTTCATTACTTCTGGGCTGTAGCAAAGACCGGGAGTATCGCCCGCGCCAGCGAGCAACTGAATCTTACGCCGCAGACGATCAGTGGGCAGATCAGCCTGTTCGAGCAGACCTGGAACCTGGAGCTGTTCCAGCGCGTCGGTCGTCAGCTGGAGCTGACCGAAACCGGCCGCCAGGCACTCACCTATGCCGAGCAGATGTTCCAGATCGGCGGCGAGCTGGAAGCCATGCTGCGTGCTGGCCCTCAGGAACAGATCCTGTTCCGCGTGGGGGTGGCCGACGTGGTGCCCAAGTCCATCGTCTACCGCCTGTTGGCGCCAACCATGGAGCTGGACGAGGTGCTGCGCATCAGCTGCCGCGAAGACAAGCTCGAGCGCCTGCTCGCAGACCTGGCGATCCAGCGCCTGGACCTGGTGATTTCCGACAGCCCCATGCCCAACCACCTGGACATCAAGGGTTACAGCCAGAAACTGGGAGAATGCGGCCTGAGCTTCTTTGCCACGCACACCTTGGCCGCACAGCTCGACAAGCCCTTCCCCGCCTGCCTGGACGATGCGCCGCTGTTGATTCCCGGCCAGGAAACCGTAGTGCGCAGCCGCCTGCTGCGCTGGCTGGCCGAGCAACAGGTGCAGCCGCGCATTGTCGGTGAGTTCGACGACAGCGCGCTGATGCAGGCCTTCGGCCAGTCCGGCAGCGGCATCTTCGTCGCCCCCAGCGTGATCGCCGAAGAAGTGTGCCGCCAGTACGGGGTACGGCTGATCGGCCAGACCGAGGCGGTGAACGAGTCCTTCTATGCCATCTCGGTGGAACGCAAGGTCAAGCACCCGGGCATCGTGGCGATCACAGAGGGGGCCCGGCGGGAGTTGTTTCACTGGTGAACACATCGCGGGCGGTTCGGCGTCCCGACAAGCCCGCTCCCACCCTACCTGGATTGCCCGAACGCCCTGCGTGGGAGCGGGCTTGCCCCGCGATAAGTGGCATACCTGGCTGTGGTAAAGTGCGCGGTTCATTCGTCCCGAGATTGCGCTGCACATGACCCCCGTTCTTCGCCTCATCAACCGCACCGGCCTGGTGACGCAGATCTGCATCGGCCTGGTGGCCGGCATCGCCCTGGCCCTGCTCGCGCCCTCCGTGGCCCGTGACCTTGGCTTTCTTGGCAAGGTGTTCGTCAGCGCCCTGAAAGCGGTTGCCCCCGTGCTGGTGTTCATCCTGGTGATGGCCTCGATCGCCAACCACCGCCACGGCCAGGAAACCCATATCCGCCCGATCCTCTGGCTGTACCTGCTGGGCACCTTTGCCGCTGCCGTGGTGGCCGTGGCCGCCAGCCTGCTGTTCCCCTCGCAGCTGGTGCTGAACACCAGCGAAGCCACGCTCAGCGCCCCTGGCGGCATCACCGAAGTAATGCAGAACCTGTTGCTGAGCGCCGTCGACAACCCAATCAACGCCCTGCTCAATGCCAACTTCATCGGCGTACTGACCTGGGCCATCGGCCTGGGCATTGCCCTGCGCCATGCCAATGACACCACCCGCACCGTGGTCGAGGACTTGTCCAACGGCGTCACCCTGATCGTGCGCGTGGTCATTCGCTTCGCCCCGCTGGGTATTTTCGGCCTGGTCAGCTCGACCCTGGCGCAATCCGGCCTGGAAGCGCTGCTGGGCTACCTGCACCTTTTGGGCGTGCTGATGGGCTGCATGCTGTTCGTGGCACTGGTGATGAACCCGCTGATCGTATTCTGGAAAATCCGCCGCAACCCGTACCCGCTGACCCTGCTGTGCCTGCGCGAAAGCGGCATCACCGCGTTCTTCACCCGCAGCTCGGCGGCCAACATCCCGGTCAACCTGGCATTGTCGGAAAAGCTCGGCCTGCACGAGGACACCTACTCGGTATCAATCCCCCTGGGCGCGACCATCAACATGGCCGGCGCGGCGATCACCATCACTGTGCTGACCCTGGCGGCCGTGCACACCCTGGGCATCCCGGTCGACCTGCCCACCGCCGTGCTGCTCAGCGTAGTGGCGGCGGTCTGTGCCTGCGGCGCCTCGGGTGTGGCCGGTGGTTCGCTGCTGCTGATCCCGCTGGCCTGCAGCCTGTTCGGTATTCCCAGCGAGATCGCCATGCAGGTGGTGGCGGTCGGTTTCATCATCGGCGTGCTGCAGGACTCGGCCGAGACGGCGCTGAACTCCTCCACCGATGTACTGTTCACCGCCGCCGCGTGCCAGGCCATGGAGCAGCGCAGCTCCTGATAGGGCCATCGCGGGGCAAGCCCGCTCCCACGGTGGGAGCAGGCCTGCCCCGCGATGTGTTCGGCGATTGCTTAAGCCGGGCACTTTACCTAGGCTAGTGGCCTTTTCCTCGCAATGAGTCAGGGCCATGTCTGAACACGAAAGCACCGGCGAAGGCCGCTTCAACAGCACTGAAATCCGCGTCCTCGGTTCGTTGATCGAAAAGCAGGCCAGCAACCCGGAAACCTACCCCCTGACCCTCAATGCCCTGGTCCTGGCCTGTAACCAGAAAACCAGCCGCGAACCTGTCATGAACCTCTCCCCCGGCCAGGTTGGCCAGGCTTTGCGCGCTCTCGAAGGGCAGAACATGGCCCGCCTGCAGATGGGCAGCCGTGCCGACCGCTGGGAGCAGCGAGTGGACAAGGCGCTGGAGCTGGTACCGGCGCAACTGGTGCTGATGGGCCTGATGTTCCTGCGCGGCCCGCAAACCCTGAACGAACTGCTGACCCGCAGCAACCGCCTGCATGATTTCGAAGACGTCGACCAGGTCCAGCACCAGCTGGAGCGCCTGATCTCCCGTGGCCTGGCCCTGCACCTGCCGCGCCAGGCCGGCCAGCGTGAGGACCGCTACACCCACGCCCTGGGCGATCCAGCGGAAATCGAAGCTATCCTCGCCGCGCGTCAGCAGGAAGGTGGCGCACGCAGCAGTGCCGGCAGTGTCTCGCAGGAGCGCATCGAAGCGTTGGAAGCGCGGATCGCCGCGCTGGAGGAACGCCTGGCCCAGCTGGAAGGCTGAGGTCAGGGCTTGAGTGCTTCGGGGAAGTTGCGACAGCTCTTGCGCTCGGCCATTTCGCGCTCGCTGGGGCGCTGGTCGACAAACACGGTACGACCATCGGCGTAGATTTCCAGGTAGCCCCAGTGCAGGTCCTGCTCTTTCTGCCCGGGCTGGGGTGGCACAAGCCACCAGGGTTCGCGGCTGATCAGGGTCATGGGTAAGGTTCCGAAATAGGCCTGCCCTACATGATAGCCACTGCCACACCAACGCAATCGCGGGGCAAGCCCGCTCCCACGAGCGTGTGTCTAGGCTCGTGGGAGCGGGCTTGCCCCGCGAAGAGGCCGGAACAGGCTTACGCCGGCGCCGAAGTCCGAATCAGGTGATCGAACGCCGCCAGCGAAGCCTTGGCGCCCTCGCCCACGGCGATGACGATCTGCTTGTACGGCACCGTGGTCACGTCACCGGCAGCGAACACGCCGGGGATGCTGGTCTGGCCCTTGGCATCGACGATGATCTCGCCACGCGGCGACAGCTCGACCGTGCCCTTGAGCCAATCGGTGTTCGGCAGCAGGCCGATCTGCACGAAGATGCCTTCCAGCGCCAGGTCATGCACTTCGTCGGTGCTGCGGTCCTTGTAACGCAGGCCGGTCACCTTCTCGCCATTGCCGATCACTTCGGTGGTCAGCGCGCGGGTGATCACCGTGACGTTCGGCAGGCTGTGCAACTTGCGCTGCAGCACCGCGTCGGCGCGCAGCTGGCTGTCGAACTCGATCAGGGTCACCTGGGCGACGATACCGGCCAGGTCGATGGCCGCTTCCACGCCGGAGTTGCCGCCGCCGATCACCGCCACGCGCTTGCCCTTGAACAGCGGGCCGTCGCAGTGCGGGCAGTAGGCCACGCCACGGGCGCGGTATTCCTGCTCGCCCGGCACGTTCATTTCGCGCCAACGGGCACCGGTGGCCAGGATCACGGTCTTGGCCTTGAGCAAGGCACCGCCGGCCAGACGCACTTCGTGCAGGCCGCCATCGGTGGCCGGGATCAGCGCTTCGCCGCGCTGCAGGTTCATGATGTCGACGTCGTACTGCTTGACGTGCTCTTCCAGCGCCGTGGCCAGTTTCGGCCCTTCGGTTTCCTGCACCGAGATGAAGTTCTCGATGGCCAGGGTGTCGAGTACCTGGCCGCCGAAGCGCTCGGCGGCAACACCAGTACGGATGCCTTTGCGTGCCGCGTAGATGGCTGCCGCGGCGCCGGCTGGGCCACCGCCGACCACCAGCACGTCGAAAGCGTCCTTGGCGTTGATCTTCTCGGCCTGGCGGGCGCCGGCGCCGGTGTCGATCTTGCCGAGAATCTCTTCCAGGCCCATGCGGCCCTGGCCGAACACTTCGCCGTTCAGGTAGATGCTCGGCACCGCCATGACCTTGCGGCTTTCCACTTCATCCTGGAACAGCGCGCCGTCGATCGCGACGTGGCGCACGTTAGGGTTGAGCACCGCCATCAGGTTCAGCGCCTGGACCACATCCGGGCAATTCTGGCACGACAGCGAAAAGTAGGTTTCGAAGGTGAATTCGCCTTCCAGGGCCTGGATCTGCTCGATCACTTCAGCACTGGCTTTCGAGGGATGGCCGCCGACCTGCAGCAGCGCCAGCACCAGGGAGGTGAATTCGTGGCCCATGGGGATGCCGGCAAAGCGCAGGCTGATGTCCGCCCCTGGGCGATTCAGCGAGAACGAAGGACGACGGGCGTCGTTACCGTCCGCGCTGAAGGTAATGAGGTTCGACAGGCCGGCGATTTCCACCAGCAGGTCGTGCAATTCGCGGGACTTCGCGCCGTCATCGAGGGAAGCGACGATCTCGATCGGCTGGGTGACCCGCTCCAGGTAGGTTTTCAGTTGCGATTTAAGCGTGGCGTCCAACATACGGGCGATTCCTTTTTCAAACTTCGGATACAAAAACGCCCAGGCGAGGTCGCCCGGGCGTTTGACGGGGCAGTGAGTACTTCAGCTTTGGCGGCTGCTCACCGCCCGCGATTGGCACATGGCCTTAGATCTTGCCAACCAAGTCCAGGGACGGCGCCAGGGTGGCCTCGCCTTCTTTCCACTTGGCCGGGCAGACTTCACCCGGGTGGGCGGCAACGTACTGGGCAGCTTTGACTTTGCGCAGCAGCTCGGCAGCGTCACGGCCTACACCACCGTCGTTCAGTTCGACGATCTTGATCTGGCCTTGCGGGTTGATCACGAAGGTACCGCGATCGGCCAGGCCGGCTTCTTCGATCAGCACGTCGAAGTTGCGCGAGATGATGTGGGTCGGGTCACCGATCAGCGGGTACTGGATCTTGCCGATGGTGTCCGAGGTGTCGTGCCAGGCTTTGTGGGTGAAGTGGGTGTCGGTGGACACGCCGTAGATCTCGACGCCCAGCTTCTGGAACTCGGCGTAGTTGTCAGCGAGGTCGCCCAGCTCGGTCGGGCAGACGAAGGTGAAGTCGGCTGGGTAGAAGAACACGACGGACCATTTGCCTTTCAGGTCGGCTTCGCTGACCTGAACGAACTCGCCCTTGTGGTAGGCGGTGGCGGTGAACGGTTTGACCTGGCTGTTGATGATAGGCATGTGCTGCTCCTTCATGGGGTGAGTAAGTTGATGGAGGCCATCCTATCCAAGCGACGGCGCAATGGCTCATTGGCAAACCTCATGTTGCTGATTGGTTTTGGCTATAACGTTGCTCGATCAATAGATCTTTTGATTACTACGCGGGCCACATACGGCTACAGCAGAGGCCGCACTCCCCACCTCGAAATCCACCCAGCACGTCTGATGTTCGGCACCGCCCCAACTGATGCGCAGCCGCCCCCGCCTGGCCTGGCTGCGTATCTGAACCTGCCCCCCCTGGCCCACCACCCCCACCTCGTTACCAGTTTCATCGAATACCTGGGCACCGAAAGGCAAAGCCTCGCCCCCCGTACGCTCGGCAAGCAGCACATGGAAATCTCCGGCGCGCGTGGCAAAGCGCAGCAGCGGTGCGGCCCCGGCCCTGGGCACCACGTTGTGCCCGGCAACCAAGAGTTCGGTGGTGCGCGGCATACCCTTGGGGTCGATCTCAACGGTGTTCACGCTGTAGGGTGCCAACGATGGCACCACTGCATAACCTCGGCGGTCGACCCGCGACTGGGGCTGTTGCCGCACCCGTGCGGCCGTGGCACCAGGCGCGTGGATGATGGCAAAGCTTTCGCCCAGCGTCGGTGCTGCCGTCACCCCGCCGGCATGGGCCACCACTGCACCGCGTGCGCCCAACGCCAGATGACGCTGGTCACCGCGACTGCCTAGCGCAACGGCAAGGTCGCCGGCACTGCCTCGGTAACGCAGATTGCCATCGATGCCGACCGGATCGGCTGCCGCTGCCTGGTATTGTGCCGCCAGCCCATAGCCCCACTGCGCCTGCTCGCCGGCACGGGAACTCCAGCGCAGGCTGGTACTGGCATGCCGCCGCGAATCGCTGCTCACGGCGCTGCTCAACAGATCGCGGCGGCGCTCGCCGAGCGGCATGCTGAGGGTCAGGGCGATGGTCCGCAACGGCTGGCCATGCTCGCTGCGTTGGCGCCCGATGCTCAGGCCATAGGCCATGGCAGCAAAATGGTTGTTGTAGCCGAGCCGGTAGTCGGTACCGCCCTGCCCCGACCAGCTGCGCGCGCCGTTGACGGCAAAGCTCAGCCGGCCGGCGCCAGGGCCCAGGGCCTGATCGAGAGAGAAGCTGGCGCGCCAGTGGTTCGGGTCTGAATGCCGGCCGCGGCGCGCCTGGGCGAACTGATCGAAACCAAGATAGCCGGTACTCTGACTGCGGCTGATGGACGCCTCCAGGCGTGTCGCCGTGTCAGTCAAGTCCTGTCGCCAGTTCAAGCGCATGGCTTGCCCCCGTCGATCGGCCTCGGGGCTGGGCGCCGCATCTGCGTGATAAGCGGTCAGCCCCACTGCGCCAACAGCGGTGTTCAGGGCAACACCCAAGGCGCCGCCCAGATAGTCTTCGGCCACCCAGAGCCCGCCATGGACACTCAAACGATCATCCAGGCCTTGCTGCCAACTGCCTTGGCCGAACGCAGGACCAGTGCGACCGAAGCCATCCAGCCAGTGGCCGCCAGCGAAGTCGAAGCGCCTGGCGCCTGGGCGCAATGCCAAGGGCGCCGCCTGGAACGGCACGCTGAACACTGTCACGCTGCCGTCCGCCTCCTTGAGCGTGACCTCCAGGTCGTCACTCAAGCCGCTGGGATAGAGGTCGTCGATTTCGAACGGCCCGGGAGGCACGCTCGATTCGTGCAGCAGCACCCCACGGTGACGAATACTCACCAGCGCCGTGCTATTGGCCACGCCACGCACCGTAGGGGCATAACCCCGCCGCGATTGCGGCAGCATGCGTTCGTCACTGCCTAGTTGCAGACCTCGGAACGCACTGGCCGCGAAGACATCCGAACTGCTCGCGGCATCGCCAAGGGTCAGCTGCGCCGACAGGGCCGGCAAGTCGCGTCGTACCGAGGTCATGCCGCGTTGGTAACGGGTCGGGGCATCGTCCGCCCCCTGCAGGATGCCGTCGTGCCGCCAGTACCAGTCACCGGTGTTGAGCCCGCCGCGCAGGCCGAGGAAACCTCGATAGGCAGTGCCCTGCCGATGTGCCATTTGCTGCTGGTGAAGGTTCAGGTCGTAGTTGACGAAACCCGCGCCAACCCCGCTGTCCCACTGCCGCGTGTCCACGTGGTCGACGGGGCGGCGGCTCAGGTGCTGCCGGGCGATGCTCAGCGTCAGCCGCAGTTCGCCGTAGGCAAGCGCCTCGCTGGCTTCCAGGCCCAAGGCGGACAGCGCCAGGCAATCACCTTCTTGCGCCAGCAGTGCCTGTTTCGCCGGCGGCAATCGCAGCAGATCAACGCCCAGCGCTTCGAGCAGCTCGCGCCCATAGCACGGTGTGGGCTGCATAGCACCTGGCGGCGTGCGCAGCGCTATCTGATAGCGGCCCATCCATCGCTGGTTGAGCGTTACGTCCAGGCTCACCTCACCTTCCGGGATGACGCTGGCCCCCTCGAAGCGCTGCAGGTCACTCGAAGTCCCCAGGCGCAACATGCGTGCGTCGAACTCTACCGGGGCGGCCAGGCTGCCGGCCGCAAGCACCAGCAGGCCAGGCAGCAATACGCGCGCGCATGCAACGCCTGTGACCCGCGCGCTCAATGACGCACCACCGCAGTGGCCGGTCGCTCGGCGCCATAGTCATCGATGTAGGAATAGTCCACCTGGTTCGGTACAGGACGCTCATCGGCCAACCCCTCGATGGCGAAGCGAGTCTGCGAAAACGGCAGCACATGCCTCGGTTGTGCCTGCCAGGATCGGCCCTGGTAGCTAACGGCGACACGCCCGAGATTGACGACATAGGCCCCAGGGTTGTCAGCCTCGAGCTGCCAGCGCCGACCTTCGCGCACCCAGCGCCAGGAGAGCGCGCGATGAGCATCGGCCACCGTCCCGGGCAGGGATGGTGGACGGAAGAACAGCTTGATGCGCGTACGCAACGCAACATTGATCTGGTTGCCGACGCCCTTGGGCGCTATCTCGAGGACATTGAGCCAATACAAGGTTTCACGGTCGGTGGGCATCGACGCGCCGTTATGGAACAGGCGCAGGCTCTGGCTGGTGCCAGGCTCCACGCGAAACAGCGGCGGCATCAGGCTGAATGGCACCTGCGGATCCTGGCTATCGGCCATGGCCACACCGTCGTCGATCCAGGCCTGCACCAGCGCTGGCCGTTCCCCCAGATTGCGCAGGCTGACGGTAACTTCGGCCTGCTCGGCGGGATAGACGATTCGGGTGGTGGCGATGACCACACTGGCCTGGGCGTGGCCTACGGCCAGCAGCCAACCTGCCAGCAAGACGCGCCGACAGGCCGTGGAGAAAGTCTTCATGTTCAAGGCTCGCGCACAGCGTTGAGGTGTAGCCCCCGAGGGGGCTACCAGGAAGGAGACTCAGAGGTACTCGAGCGAGTAGCGGACGTTGGTCGAGACCAGACCCGGGGTGGTCGCACCCAGCGAGAAGTAGCGAGCGGTGTAGTTGAGGATGGCGTTGCCGTTGACGATATCGACCCGCTGGGAGCTCTGATTGCCTCTGCCACCGGCCAGGTTCATGGGCGCGCGGGCACTGTTGAGCAGTTGCACGTCGACACTGGTGGCGGCGCCCGAGCCAGCATCGACCGTCAGCCGGCCTTCAGGATTCACGGTGGGGCCCGGCTCGAAGTAGGTGGACACCTGGCCGACATGCGAGCACTGGCTCAGCACCAGGCTGAAGGTGCGCTCGCCAGCCGTCTGGCCCGCTTGGCGCAGATCGTAGGTGCTGACTTCCGGCAGGTTGACCTGCACATCGTTGTCGCCGCCGTTGATGACGCAGGTCGGGCCAGCCACGCTGCCACTGAAGCTGATCAGCCCTTGATCGGCTTGGGCAACCCCTGCCATCAACAGCCCGCTGCAGGTGCCCAGGATGATATTGCGTAAGACATTCATCTGATAACTCCTAAGTCAAGTTGACCTGGCAACGCCAGGCCGACGCCACATACGTGGCACCCAGCGAGTATTTATGACTGCCGAGGTGATGACCGTAGGAAAGACGTGGTGATGCGGGGCGCATTGCACGCCCGCTATGTAGGAGGTTTCGCCACAGAGCCGATGCCTCAACCCTGTGGCGTCTGACAGGCTCAGCGCGTGACGGTACGCATGGTGACGAATTCTTCGGCCGCCGTCGGGTGCACGCCGATGGTCTCGTCGAACTGCAGCTTGGTGGCACCGGCCTTCAGCGCGATGCCCAGGCCCTGGATGATCTCGCCGGCATCCGGCCCGACCATGTGGCAGCCCAGCACCTTGTCGGTCTCGGCATCCACCACCAGCTTCATCAGGGTTTTTTCCTGAATATCGGTGAGGGTCAGTTTCATCGCCCGGAAGCGGCTCTCGAAGATCTGCACCTTGTGCCCGGCCTGCAGCGCCTGCTCTTCGGTCAAGCCCACGGTACCGATCGGCGGCTGGCTGAACACCGCGGTGGGAATGTTCTGGTAATCCACCGGGCGGTACTGCTCGGGCTTGAACAGGCGACGGGCCACGGCCATGCCTTCGGCCAGTGCCACCGGGGTGAGCTGCACGCGGCCGATCACATCGCCAATGGCCAGGATGGACGGCGCGGTGGTCTGGTACTGCTCATCGACACGGATGAAGCCGCGCTCGTCCAGTTCCACGCCGGTGTTCTCCAGGCCCAGGTTGTCCAGCATCGGCCGGCGCCCGGTGGCGTAGAACACGCAATCGGCGACCAGCTCGCGGCCGTCCTTGAGGGTGGCCTTGAGGCTGCCGTCGTCGAGCTTGTCGATGCGCTGGATATCAGCGTTGAACTGCAGGTCCATGCCACGCTTTTCCAGCTCTTCCTTGAGGTGCGTGCGCACCGAGCCATCGAAGCCGCGCAGGAACAGGTCGCCACGGTACAGCAGCGTGGTAGCGGCGCCCAGGCCTTGGAAAATACCGGCGAACTCGACGGCGATGTAGCCACCACCGACCACCAGCACCCGGCGTGGCAGGTCCTTGAGATAGAACGCCTCGTTGGAGGTGATCGCCAGTTCCTTGCCCGGAATGTCCGGCACCTGCGGCCAGCCGCCGGTGGCGATCAGGATGTTCGCAGCGCTGTAGCGCTGGCCTTCCACTTCCACTTCGTTGGCAGCGGTGATACGCGCGTGGCCGGTCAACAAGGTGACGCCGCTGTTGACCAGCAGGTTGCGGTAGATGCCGTTGAGGCGCTCGATCTCGCGGTTCTTGTTGGCGATCAGGGTGCCCCAGTCGAAGTGGCCTTCTTCCAGGGTCCAGCCGAAACCGGCGGCCTGCTCCAGCTCGTCGGCGACATGGGCGCCGTACACCAGCAGTTTTTTCGGTACGCAGCCGACGTTGACGCAAGTACCGCCCAGATAGCGGCTCTCGGCAACGGCCACCTTGGCGCCGAAGCCCGCGGCGAAACGCGCCGCACGTACACCGCCGGAACCGGCGCCAATCACGAACAGATCAAAATCGTAGGCCACTTTCCAGACTCCACAAAAAAAGCCACCCGAGGGTGGCTCTTTTTGCGGCGAGCTGCAAGTTTCAAGCGGCAAGAAAACTGCTCACAGCTTGTAGCTTGTAGCTTGTAGCTTGTAGCTTGTAGCTTGTAGCTTGTAGCTCAATAAGCCTTGCCGGTCTTGTAGAAGTTTTCGAAGCAGAAGTTGGTCGCCTCGATGTAGCCTTCGGCGCCACCGCAGTCGAAACGCTTGCCCTTGAACTTGTAGGCAATCACGTTGCCTTCAGCGGCCTGCTTCATCAGTGCGTCGGTGATCTGGATCTCGCCGCCTTTACCTGGCTCGGTCTGTTCGATCTTCTCGAAGATGTCCGGGGTCAGGATGTAACGGCCGATGATGGCCAGGTTCGACGGTGCGTCTTCCGGCTTCGGCTTCTCGACCATGGAATCCACGCGGAAGATGCCGTCCTTGATCTCTTCACCGGCAATGACGCCGTACTTGTTGGTTTCCTGCGGATCGACTTCCTGGATGGCAACGATCGAGCAGCGGTACTTCTTGTACAGCGCGACCATTTGCGCGAGCACGCCATCGCCTTCGAGGTTGACGCACAGGTCATCGGCCAGTACCACGGCGAACGGCTCGTCACCGATCAGCGGGCGGCCGGTGAGGATGGCGTGGCCCAGGCCTTTCATCTCGGTCTGGCGGGTATAGGCGAACGAGCACTCGTCCAGCAGACGACGGATGCCGACCAGGTACTTTTCCTTGTCGGTGCCCTTGATCTGGTTTTCCAGCTCATAGCTGATGTCGAAGTGGTCTTCCAGGGCGCGCTTGCCGCGGCCGGTGACGATGGAGATTTCATTCAGGCCGGCGTCCAGTGCTTCTTCAACGCCATACTGGATCAGTGGCTTGTTGACCACCGGCAGCATTTCCTTGGGCATGGCTTTGGTAGCGGGCAGGAAACGAGTGCCGTAACCGGCTGCCGGGAACAAGCATTTCTTGATCATATACGTCCTTAACGTAGGGCTTTGCGTACGAATTCGGCGCAGTCTAATCAGGCGGAGGTCACCTTACAATGCCCCCCCTGCTGTCTGCCGACGCCATCATAGAGACATCTCAGTGTAGTTAGTTCCGAGGCAACGTGAGAATTGCGACCAACTACCTGTTCAAAGGCGCAAGCCCACGCCGGTTTTCAGGGCGCTTGCTCATTTGCGCGCATGAAAAAACCGCTCACTCATGACTCCAGGTCAAAGGACTTTGGCCCCCCGACACCTTAATCAAAACCTGTGAGTACCGCACACTGCCGCCTATCCGAACGATGCCAGCGCACACAGCCCCGGCATCCCACCACAGGAGCAGCCCCATGAGCATTCCATCCTTCGGCGTCGGCACTTTCCGCCTGACTGGCCAAGCCGTCATCGACTCGGTCAAGTCGGCACTGCAGCTGGGTTACCGCGCCATCGACACCGCGCAGATCTACAACAACGAAGCCGAGGTCGGCCAGGCTATCGCCGAAAGCGGCGTGCCCCGCAGCGAACTGTTCATCACCACCAAGATCTGGGTCGACAACTACGCAGCCGACAAGCTGCTGCCGAGCCTGCGCGAAAGCCTGGCCAAGCTGCGTACCGACCACGTCGACCTGCTGCTGATCCACTGGCCGGCCCCCGGCAACGGCGTCGAACTGCCCGAGTACATGCAGGCCCTGGCTGAGGCCAAGAAACTGGGCCTGGCCCGCCAGATCGGCGTTTCCAACTTCAACATCGAGCTGACCCGCCAGGCCATCGAAGCCGTCGGCAAAGGCGAGATCGCCACCAACCAGATCGAGCTCAGCCCCTACCTGCAGAACGACAAACTGACTACCTTCCTCAAGGAGCAGGGCATCACCACCACCTCCTACATGACCCTGGCCTACGGCAAGGTGCTGAAGGACCCGGTACTCGCCCAGATCGCTGCCAAGCACAAGGCCACCGTCGCCCAGGTAGCCCTGGCCTGGGCCCTGCAGCTGGGTTATGCGGTGATTCCGTCGTCTACCAAGCGCGAAAACCTGGCCAGCAACCTGCTTGCCCGCAGCCTGCACCTGGATGCCGACGACATGGCGCTGATCGCGACACTGGAGCGCAATGGTCGCGAAGTCAGCCCCGACGGCTTGGCGCCGACCTGGGACTGATCCTCTGAAAAAAAGCCGCGCGGACGGTGGTCGCGCGGCTGATGCCGCAATTGTTCCGCCGCCAGCAATTATGAAGTGAGCCGGGCACGGATTTCCCTGCGCAATCGGCAGGGCTAGCCTGCAAGCCGTGCACAGCATCCCGCTGACCACTTCAAGCTGAGGAATCGCCCAATGTCCCGCCCTCCACTTCCGCCCTTCACCCACGAAAGCGCCATCGAGAAAGTCCGCCTGGCCGAGGATGGCTGGAACAGCCGAGACCCGGCCAAGGTCGCTCTCGCCTACACCCTCGATACCCATTGGCGCAATCGCGCCGAGTTCTGCCACAACCGTGAAGAGGCCCAGGCCTTCCTCACCCGCAAGTGGAACCGCGAGCTGGAATACCGCCTGATCAAGGAACTGTGGGCCTTCACCGGCAACCGCATCGCCGTGCGCTACGCCTACGAGTACCACGACGACAGCGGCCAGTGGTACCGCGCCTACGGCAACGAGAACTGGGAGTTCGCCGAGGACGGCCTGATGCGCAACCGCCACGCCAGCATCAACGAGCAACCCATCACTGAAGCCGAGCGCAAGTTCCGCTGGCCTCTGGGGCGGCGCCCGGATGACCATCCCGGGCTGAGTGAATTCGGTTTCTGATGCCCCACGGGCAAAAAGCCCCCAGGCACTCACTGCCGGGGGCATCTGCAACGAGGCGCCGCTGAACTACAACGGGTTGCGGGTGAAGATTTCCTGGGTCAGGGTTTCGATCAGCGCCTGCATGGCGGCGTCACGCGCCCGGGCCACGGCTTCCACGCGTGACAGGTATTCACCCTCGGCCAGATCCGCCGCATTCAGCGCTTCCAACTGCGCATGAAACGGCTGGTCGGCCTGCTCGAAACGTTGTGCATGGGTGTCGCGCAGGTGTGCCTGCCAGAACTCGCGCTGGGCCACCGATGTCGCCAGGCTCGGCGTTCGTTCCGCCGTCAGTACCTGGCTGCGCACCCTCAGCAGGTCGCGTGGCGACACCTCGGCACTGTTCGGGAAACGCATGTGCAGCGGCTGCCCCGGCAAATCCAGTGCATGGGCCAGGCCCACGCGGTATCTCAAGCGCACCTGGACCTCATCGAAATCCGCACCCTGGGCCGTGCGCCAGGCGATTTCCGCAGAGGCCGCGCGATCGACCTCGTCGAGCCGGAACAACGAACGCCCCAGGCGCTGCAGGCCGCGTTCGGCGGCCTGCCCAGTCAACCCGGCAGTGTTCAGATGCACCCACGACTGCACCTCGAGCAGGCTGAAGTTCATCGCCACACTGTCGGAACAGGTACGCGGATGGCCAGCCAGCTCGAACAACCGCGCACGCAACTGGGCATTGCCGGCGCACCCCTCGACCACCATCCAGACCCGCGCAGTCAGGTCACCGCGCTGAGTCAGGAAATCCTCCGTGCCACGCAGGTCGGCGAGCAACTGGAAAAAGTCCGCGGCGCCAGGCTCGTACACCAGGCTGTCCCATTGCAACCCGCGCAACAGGCGCTCGTCCGGCTCCAGCAAGCGCACCCAGGCCTCGCGGTTCTCGGCTGCGCCGCTGCTGTGGCGCACCAGGCGCCGCATGCGATGCGACTCGGCCTGCTGGAAAGCGCTCAGACGCGCCTCACTGCGCAGATCCAATGGATTGTCATGCAGGAAGATCCGCTCGATGCTGCGTGCCGGCATGCCGAAGAAGGCATCATCGAGGCTGTCGATGCGATTGTCGCGCAGGTCGGCGTACTCCAGGACCGGCAGGCGCGCCAAGGCCTGCGGTACCTCGGTCAACCTCGTGCCGCGCAGGCTCAGGTGGCGCAGCCGGGTCAGCCCGTCCAGACGCGGCGCGGCAACCAGCGGATTACGGTTCAGGTTCAACTGCCGTAACTGCCCCAGTCGCTCCAGGCGCCGGATATTCTCAGGCCCGAGCACAATGCGATTGTCGGCCAGGTCCAGTTCCTCCAGGTTGGCGAGCTGCTCCAGCACGACCGGCAGGCCTGTAAGCCGGTTACCGCGCAGATCCAGGCGTTGCAGCATGCCAAAGCGTCCGAAGAACGCCGGATTCAGATCATCCAGTTCCAGGTTGCGCAGCACCAGACGGGTCACGCTGTCGAAACGGACACTGGCCGGCAGCGCAGGCAGCCCGCCCAGTGCCTCACCCTCGATACTCAGGTGAACCTGCTCGCCATACAACGCCAGTGACTGACGACGCCAGTTGCGCAACAGGTATTTGGCCATCCGCTTGCGCGCCCGCTGCTGCGAGCGCCCCAGCGCCCCCTGGCGCCATGCCGTCAGGTGTTGCTCGAGCAGCGGAAGCTGGCGTTGCAGCGCGGTAACTTGGTCCCAAAGGTTGACCTGCCGCCGCAGCTGGTCAGCGATGTAGGCGCTGAGGTCGGTATCGGTGAATTCGGGGTGGATCTGCCGCAAGGCATGGCGCAGGGCATGCCGTCCGCCCTCGGCGCGACCACTCAGCGGATAGCCCAGGCGCCCGTCGCCCAGACGCACCGGCGGTCGAATCCCACCGCCCACGGGGGCCAGGCCTATCAGGCCAGCAGCGGCTTCACGCTGGCTTACGGCCCGGGCAAGCATCAAATCGCTCAATTGCCTTTCACTGAGCGGGGCACCCGCCAGGCTCAGTTGCTGCACCGGGTCCATGTGCAGCAGTAGCGCCTTGATCAGTGAGTCCTGCGCCGTGGCAGTGACGGGCGCCAGACCGTCCGCGGCAATCGCCAGGTAACCCTCTGCCCCTTTGACGATGCGCCGCGCATCGGTGGCATCCGCCTTGCCCAGCGACTGCAACAACGGGCCATCGACCTGCCCATCGTGCAACGTCACGCGAACACCGTCGGCCCAGGGCGACAGGCTGTCGAGCAGCCCGAACGCCAGGCGCTCGCCATCGGCATTGATCGCCGAGACCTGGCGCAGGCCCGCACAGGCACGGTCCAGACGACTGTCACGCAATGCCCAGCGCGCCTGTTCGGCGAGCGCCAGTGGAACCCGCGAGGTGTTGATCATCTGTTCGCATTGGTGGCCGCTGGCCTGCTCGACGATCTCTTCGGCGCATCGCGGGGTCAGCCCGGGGAAGTCCCGACGCAGCAGTTGCGCGGCATCGCCAACTGGCGCCTGGCGCGCTGCCAGGACGGCCTCGAAGGCCTCCCCGCGCAAACCGGGCTGCTGTTCATGCAGGCGCTGACGCTCCAGGGCGTCGAGCAGACGTGCCGGCGCAGGCGCGTCTTCAAGATGCAGCCGGCGCAGCCGTGCTTCGTCGAACCCCGTGGTCTCCAGCACTTGAGCGATGGTCGGTTCCGGGATCTCGGCCAGATCACTGCCCAATCGGCGCAGCAGCCGCGCCCCCTGCCAGTGCTGGGGGCTCTCCAGCGCGTGATACCAGGCGCCGGCACCATTGTCGCGCACGGTCACCGGCAACGCTGCAGGCCGCTGCGGATGGCGCAACTGCCAAGTGTCGCTGGCGGCATGCCGTTGCACGGCAAAACTGCCCTCGTGGGTACGCACATGTTTCCAGGTTAAGTTGTCGATCACTTCACCCAGCGCATCGTCATCGCTGTGCTCGACCTTGTAGCCATCGAGCTCGGGATGACACAGCCGGGCCTCGCCGTCGGTTCCCACCACCGGCACCAGCTCATCGACCAGACGCACGCGCTGCAACGTTTTACCCAGCGCGGCGCCGCCGGCCATCAACAGCGCATTGGCCGCGACATTTTCGGCCACGCCGAACAGGTGGTTCAAGGCACCTTCCCGGTCGCCGATCTGCCAGTCCTCGTACCCCTCATAGACCTCCTTGACGATATCCAGCGCCGCCACGCCCAGCATGGCAAGGCCAAGCCCGGGCACGAACAGCGCGGCCAGATTGAGCAGGCCCAGGCCTGCGCTCCGATAGCCTTCAAGGCGCTCACTGCGGCTGCGCCGGTCCTCATCGTCGGTCGGTACCGCCAGCACTCGTGCATCGGCCAGGATCTTCCCTACCTGGTCCTGGCGCAGGCGGACGAACAGCTCACCCTCGACCTCCAGGTTTCGCCCGTCCAGTTCGAGGGGAGCCTTGTCGGCCAGCAAGCCCGCAAGCACCCGTTCGAAGGCGATTCGATCGGACTGGGCGAGGAAGCGCTGAAAGAATGCCGGGTAACCGGGCTGGCGAAACCGTCGGGCAAGCGCCTGATACAAGGCGCCCCACGAGGAATGGCGGCTGACTGCGCCCTGGGGGTCGCCCGGGATCCAGGCGATCACGCCGTCCAGCGCCGCGTCTGGCGCGGGGCTTCGGCGCACTTCCAGGGTGACCACGCCGATCACCCGCTTGCCCAGAAGATAGAGCTGACGGGCAATCAAGACCGTGGGCTCGGCGGGTACCAACGGCGTCTGCGCAAGCAGCGGTCGCAGTTGGCGGCCGCTCAAGGCATCCAGTTGCCCTTTGCCCAGCGCCAGTTGCACGGCGGCATCGAAGTTGGCGCGCTGTACCGCTTCGAGCTGTTGCTCGACACGTTGCCGGGCAGCGGCGTCCTCCGGCTCGAAGTGCGTCTTGAGATAGCGCTGGTACTGGCCGCCGACATCGAGCCGACGGCACAACCAGGCGTATTGCTCAGGCTTGAACGCCTCGATCACGTCGCCCAGATCATCGGTCAGCCGGGTATCGGCATGGAACGCCTTGGCATCCAGTTCATCCTCGCTGAAATTGTGCAGTGCAGCGGCCAGCAGAGTCTGCTCGGAACGGTGTGTCCGCCAGGTCAGCGGCAAGCTGGCCACAGCAGGAACGACCACCTCGCGCCAGACGCTGAGAAGCTTGGCGCCACGCACATCGATCTGTTCATCGGTGATCAGCGTCATGGCATCGTCGAGCAGATTCTCGGCAAAGTCCTCCAGCGGCGTGATCACCCCGAGCAGCTGTTGCAGGTGGTGTTGGACTTGCTGCTGAAGCACAAGGGCCTGCTGCAGCGCAACGCGTTGCTCCTGGGACAAGCCGGCAAGCCAGGGCGGCATTCGTTGGGCGATAAGTGTATCGACGGTGACATGGGGAATGAAGGGATTGTGCATGGTGTCCTCCGAGAGCTAGAGGTCCGCAGGACACCATGCCTGCCACGGCTACAGGGCCTATATAACGCTTGGCTGTCCTCAGCCGGGATGACGCTGCCAGGCCGAGTAGGTCAATTCGAAGATCAATGCCCGCTGTGCCTGCTCACGCGCCTGGGCGACCTGATCGATGGCCGCCAGGTACTCACCGTCCGTAAGGTCGTCAGTGGCCTCGAGCAACGCCTCCAGGCGCTCGTGGAAGGGTCGATCGACCGCCTCGAACTGCGCGCCATAGGTGCCCCGCAGGTGCACCTGCCAGAACTCGCGGTGAGTAAGGGACTCGACCAGGCGCGGTCCTCGCTCGGCCACCAGCACCTGGGCGCGAACCTGGCTGAGCTGCTGTGCCGTCACCCCGGCGCTGCTGGCGTAGCGCATGCCCTCTGGTTGCGCGGGCAGGCTCAAGGGTTCGGCCAGCCCGACGCGATAGGCCATGCGCACCTCGACGTCGTCAACGAACGCGCCACGCTGCCATCGGTCCTCGATATCCAGCGTTGCCAGGCGCTCCACCTCATCCAGGCGGAACAAGTCACGCCCCAGGCGCAGCAAGTCCCGTTCGGCCCTGGCGCCGGTCACGCCCTGGGTGCGCTGGTGCACCAACGCCAGCACTTCCAGGTGGCTGAAGTTGAGCGCCACGCTGTCGCTGCAACTGCGCGGCCGTGCCGCCAGCTCGAACACAGCCTGGCGCAACTGGCTGTCCTGTTCGCAGGCCTCGATCACACGCCAGACACGCTGGCGCAACTCGACCGGCTGATCACGAAAATCGGCCGCGCCGCGCAGGTCGCTGAGCAGCCTGAGCAATCCGGAACTGAAAGGTTGCTGGGCCAGGTTGTCCCATTGCCCCTGGCGTACGCCGCGAATCGAATGCTCCAGTCCCTCCAGCCATACGTCGCGCGCGCCCGTTTCGGGCTGGAAGTGGCGAAACAACCGATGCAAGAGCCCCTGCTCACCTTGCAGGAAGGTTTCCAGGCGAGCGAGGCTGGCGGCCGACAGGGGATTGTCGTGCAACGCGATGCGTTCCAGGCGTCGCCTTGGCAGCTCGAACAACGCGCTGTCCAGATCGACGATCAGATTGTCGCGCAGATCCGCATATTCAAGCCCACCCAGCCTCGGCAGGCTTGGCGGCACCAGGGTGAGCCCGGTGGCACGCAGATGGACCTGACGCAAGCGGCTCAGTGGGGCAAGCGTCGGCATCTGCTCAATAGGATTGCGATTGACGTTGAGTACTTCGAGCTGGCTCAGCCGACTGATCGCGAGATCGGCCTGATCGTTCCAGCGAATCTGGTTTCCAGAGACGTCGAGTTCGGCCAGCTGGCTCAGCTCGCCAATGGCGTCTGGCAGCGCGGTCAGCTGGTTGCCGCTGAGATCGAGCCGACGCAGGCCGGAAAATCGCCGCAGCCAATCACCGCTGATTTCTGCAAGTTCAAGGTGCTGCAAGACCAGGTGCCGTACATGCGCGAAATCGACCCCTTCGGGCAGTGCCGGCAGCGAATGCAGCAACTCGCCTTCGAGCAGTAGCGCATAGCCGCCTTGCACCACCGGTATTTGCCGGCGCCAACAACGCAACAGCCGGGCGGCGATTCGATGACGAGCCTGGGCCTGCTGCGCGTCAGCTGCCGTGCGCTGCCAATCCGTCAGCGCCGAGCGCAGCCCCTGTTCCTGCTGATGCAACGCGTTCATGTGGCTCCAGAGGTTGTCGCCGGCGAGCAGGCGCTCGGTGATGTAAGCCTGCAACTGGGCGTCATCGAGCGTCGGAAACACCTGCCGAATACCCTGCGCCAGCGCCTGGCGACTGGACTCGCCGCGACCGCTCAACGGGTACCCGAGACGCCCGTCGCCCCAACGCAGTGGCGGTCGCACACCGGTACCCACCGCTGCCTGGCCGATCCAGCCAGCAGCTTGATCGCGACGGATCGAGGCCTGGTGGAGCAGGTATTGACCCAGCGCCTGCGCGCTGGCGGCATGCTCGCCAAGCTGGGTGCTCTGCGTCGTTTGCAGGTGCCTCGACAATGCCTGAAGCAAGCTGTCGCCGGGCGAGGCCTCGGCAAGCCCCTGGCCTGTCGCATCGGCGGCCAGGTACCCCTCCGATCGCTTGAGGATCAAGCGTATCTGCCCGGACGTTGCGCCACAGTGAGCCAGTAACGCGCCACCCTTGAAACCGTCACGAATTTCCACTCGCACATCGACCGCCCAGGGCGCCAGATGGTCGAGCAGCGCCAAGGTCAATCGTTCGCTGTCCTGGTTGAGCGAGCGACCCTGCAACATGCCTTCGCAGGCCTGATCCAGGCGACTGTCACGCAGTTGCCAGCGCGCCTGCTCAGCCAAGGCGAGTGGCACTTTGCGCTCAGTGCGCAGGGTACGCAGCTCGGAACCCGTGGCCCCTCGAAGCAGGGCGTGGGCGGCACGCCGTGTGAGGCTGGGGAAGTCACGTCGCAACACCGATTCGCCTGCCAGCGCAGGCAGATCGAGCGCCAGCCCGTACTGAAGTGCCTCTGCGCTCAATGCTGGCCAGCGGGCACGCAGGCGCAAGCGCTCCAGGCTGTCGAGCAGGCGCGCAGGGGGTTCGGCCTGCTCGAGCAGCAAGCGCCGCAGTCGGGCGACGTCGAAGCCTGTGACCTGCAACAGCGCCTGTGCCTCGGCATCAGTGATCTCGATCAGCTCGCCCCCCAGACGCCTGCACAACTCAACTGGCGTATCCCAGCTTTGCGGCACCTCGAGGGCATGCCACCACACCTCCACCCCATTGCTTTCGAGTGACGGCGCATGGGCCCCGGCGCGATGCGGATGCCTGATGCGCCAAGGCTCGCCAGGCCTTGTGCGCACGACCGCGTAGCGCCCCTGCTGCAAGGTCAGTGAACGCCGGTCCCCCTCACCCACCAGACGCCCGGGCACATGGCCTTCATCGGGCAGTCGATAGTCGCTCAAGGTACCGTCACATAGCTTCACACGCCCGTGCTCGGTAACCACCGGGCGCAGCCCGTCGACGAAGGTACTGCGCACCAGCAGCGAGCTCAGCAGTTGTTCGGAGCCGGTATTCAGGGCTCCCATGGCCAAGCCCTCGGCGACGCCGAACAGATGGCCCAGTGCCGCTTCGCGATCACCCAGCTGCCAGGCCTCATACCCTTCGTAGGCTTCATGGACCACCTGCAAAGCGGCGATGCCCAGCAACACCTCGCCCAGCCCCGGCACGAACAATGCCGCCAGCCCCAGCAGGTCGAGGCCGGCCCCCAGATAGCCCTGCAAGCGTCGATCACGGGCCTGGCGATCCTCGTCATCGGTGGGCACGGCCAGCACGCGGGCATCGTCCAGCAGCTTGCGCACCTGCACTTGGCGCAGGTAGCCGAACAGCGTGCCTTGCACCTCGCGTGCCCGCCCATCCAGGCGCAGCACAGGCGCGTCGCGATCAGCCTGCCGGCGTGCACCAAGGCTCAGCTCGAATGCCAGGCGCTCGGGCTCATCGATGAAGCGCAGGATGAAGCGTGCATAGTCGGCGCCGCGCAGGCGCTGGCCGAGGATCTGGTAGAGCGACTCCCAGGTATCGGCGCTCAGCAGCGCGCCTTGGGGGTCATCCGGCAGCCAGGCGATGACGCCCAGCGTGTCGACACCGCGGCGCACCTCATATGCCGCCACGCCGTGAAGCGGGCGCCCCAGCAGGTACAACTGACGCAGCTCCAGCACCTCGGCGATGGGCGCCACGACCGGCTGCTTCGAAAACAACGGCAGCCAGCGCAGGTAAGCGGTGTCGTCGATGTCCCCCTTCAGGTGGGCCAGGCGCACCGCCACCTCAAGACCGGCGCGCAGTTGCTCCTCCATCAGCCGATTGACCAGGATCCGCGCGCCCGGCGCATCAGCAGGCCTCAGGCGCTGCTTGAGATAGGTTTGGTAGCGGCCTCCCAGATCCAGCCGGCGACAGAGCGCGGCGAACGAGCTGGCCGACAGCGCCACCGGTTTACCGGCGCCATTGAACACGCGTGACTCGGTGCCAAGCCCTCCGTCCTGTGCCTCGCTCTGGGAGAAGTTGTGTAGCGCGGCGGCCAGCAGACTCAGGGTTTGCTGGTGGGTACTGATCGGCAAGGGAAGACTGGCAGGCACCACGGGTTGCACTTCGGTCCAGACCCGCAGCAATCGGCAGGCACGCACGTCCAGGGACAGGCCGCTGGCCTCGCGCAAGGCCTCCACCAGCAGCGGTTCGGCGAATGCATCGATCGCCAGCAACACACCCAGTTGCTGGTCAAGCGCATGCTGCGCGCGCTGTTGAGCCTGCAGGCTCTGGTGCAGCGCCCGCCGATGGGTCGTGGAGGCGCGGGTCAACCACGCCGGCAATGTCTGCGCGAGCAGCGCGTCGTTCGAAACGGGTGACGGGAATAAGTGGGGCATGATGTCCTCTGCGTGATTGCAACCAGGCAGCAGAACATCACCCCACCGTCGATCCCGTGCGCTACATACTGCTGGCAACCGCCGCGTCGGTCAGTTGCCGGCGCAATGCCGCCTGGGCGGCCTGATGCTCACGCACGACCGGCTCGATCGCCTCCAGGTAAGCCTGCTCCGGCCCGTTTGCGGCCTCGTGCCAAAGCTGCTCCAGACGCACGTGGAACGGCGCGCTGACCTCGTCGAAACGCTCGGCGTACTGCGTGCGCAAATGTTCTGTCCAGAAATCCCTGCCCTGCAACGACTCGCTCAGTGCCTGTGGAGTTTCCGCCGCCAGCACCGTGTGCAACGCCTGGTCGATCTGCGCGGCGCTGACCGCGCGGCTCTGTTCGTAACGCACGGCCTGCGGCTGATCGGGCAAGCCGAGTCGTTGTGCAAGACGGGTTCGATAGGCCAGGAACACCTCGACGTCATCCGGTGCCGCTGGCCTGGCATCGCCCGGCAGGTTGCCCCAGGCACGCTCGGCCTCCTGGTAATGCGTGCTGGCGATGCGTTGCACCTGATCGAGACGGAACAAGGCCCTGCCCTCCTGCAACAGCTCCCGCTCGACAGTTGCCCTGTCTCGACCGGCCGTGCGCACCGTGATGCGTACGCGCACTTCCAGGGCCGCGAGGATCAGCAAAACCTGATCGGCACAGCTGCGCGGGCCGGCGGCCTGCTGAAAGACCGCCTGGCGGATCTGCCCGTTCTGCTCGCAACGCCTGACGATCTGCCAGATCCGCGCCCTCAAGGGCGCGGGCCTGCGGCGAAACTCCAGCGAGTGAGCAAGGTCCGCCAGCAGACGAAAGAAGTCATCCGAGCCAGGGGCGGCACGCAGGCGCTCCCAGCGGCCCAGGCGCGCCGCCCGCTCGGCCCCGGAAAGCTCACCCAGCCAGCGATCGCGCACGGCAGGGTCGGCTTCGGCATGCGGCCGTTGCGCTGACTCGGGTGCTTGCAAGGCCTCGGACAGGCGCCGGGCGCTATCCGGCTGCAGCGGGTTGTCATGCAGGGCAAGACGCTGCAGACGTTGGCGCGGCAAGCTGAGCAACTCGTCATTCAGGCTCTGGATGCGGTTGTCACGGTAATCGGCGCTTTCCAGCAACGCTGGACGACCTGCCGGGCCGGGCAGCGCCGGCAACGCGCAACCGCGCAGCGAGTACTCCCGCAGCCTGTGCATGCTACCCAACGCGGGCTGGCGCCCGAGGGGGTTGCGACTCAAGTCCAGACGACGCAGGCTGGCCAGCCCCTGCAGACGCCGATTGCCCGCCTCATCCAGGACGATGTGGTTGTCACCCAGGCGCAGATCCTCCAGCTTTGGCAGCGCGCCTAGGCCTTCAGGGAACGCCGTCAACTGGTTATGCCGCAGGTTCAGCAGGCGCAGGTTCGGAAAATGCCCGAGGAAGCCTGCCGGCAAGGCGTCCAGCGCCATGTTTCGCAGCGTCAGCTCGGTGATGTGCGCGAAGGCCACGCCCTCTGGCAACAGCGGCAGACCGCCGAGCACTTCGCCGTCGAGCGACAAGCGATGCCCGCCTTGCGCGGCTGTCGACGACTTGCGCCGCCAGCAGCGGCGGATGATGTCGCCGACGCGGCGCCGGCGCAGCATTCGCGCAGCGCCCACAGGCTCTCGGCTCCAGCCGTCGAGCGCGGCCCTGAGGGCATCGAGCTGCCGCCGCAGTTCGGCCACTTGCTGCCACAGGTCGATACCCTGCTGGCGCAGACTGGCCCGATACGCTTGCAGCTCGGCATCGTCCAGTGTCGGGAATACCTGCCGCACACCCCGCATCCAGGCTTGCCGGGCGCTTTCGCCGCGACCGCTCAGCGGGTAGCCAAGGCGTCCGTCGCCAAGCCTCATGGGCGGGCGCAGGCCGGCCCCGACCGGCGCCAGGCCGATACCCCGGGCCGCCAGCCCGCGATGCCTGGCGGCGTGCCGCGCCAGCGCATCGAGCATCTCCCCGTGGCTGCCCAATTGCTCCCGCTGGTCGCTGTCGAGCCAGTGCCAGAGGGCCTTGCCAAGATCGTCCGTTTCTTGCGATGCCGGCAGCGGCGCAGCGTGCTGATCAAAGCAGCGATAGCCGCGCTCACCGCGCACGACCAACCGGAGTTGCCCAGCCTCGGGGGCTCCCGTATGGGCCAGAAGGTTTCCACTAACGCTCGCATCACGTATTTCGATGCGCACTGACGGGGTCACAGGTGCCAGGTCTTCGAGCATCGTCAAAGCCAGCCGCTCAGCATCCACACCGGGCACCCCAGCCCGCAACGCCGTGCAGGCTCGGTTCAGTCGCCCGTCGCGCAGCAGCCAGCGCGCCTGCTCGGCAAGCGCCAGGGGTACCCGCTGTGTTTCGAGCAGGCTCGCCAGCTGCGCGCCAGAAGCACTGCGCACAACCTCCGCCGCCGCCCGCTGTGTCAGCCCGGGGAAGTCGCGCAGCAGTAGCTGTTCGATGGCGTCCGGCTCGGCTTGCTGCGCCCGCAGTTGCAGCTCGAACGCCTCGCCTTGCAGCGCCGGGAAACGCTGGTGCAAACGCAGAAGGGCCAAGGCATCGAGCAGCAGCGATGGCGCTGCAGAACCTTCCAGGGCCAGCCGACGCAGTTGATCGGTGCGCAGCCCCGTGTCCTGCGCCACGGCATCCGCTTCTGCATCAGTCAGCGAACCCAGCTCGGCACCCAGGCTACGCAGCAGTGGCCCCGGCGCCGGCCCATGGCGTGCGGCTTCGAGCTCATGCTGCAAGCCCGACAGCCTCACCCCCTGCGAGGGCGTCAGTACCGGCGACAGGCCATCGACGAACGGGCGACGCGGCAACAGCTTGCCGAGCGCATGACCGGCGGCCCCCACGGCGAGGCCGCCCGCGATCAGCCCTGCAACATCGAACAGATGCTCCAGTGCACCAGCACGGTCGCCCACCTGCCAGTCCTCATAGCCTTGGTAGATATCCTGGGTGAGCTGCACTGCAGTCACCCCCAGCATCACGACACCCAGCGCTGGGACGAACAGGCTGACCACCCCCAGCAGGTCCAGGCCCGCTTCGGCGTACTCGCGTATCCGCCGATCACGCGCGGCGCGGTCTTCATCGCCTGTAGGAACCGCCATTACCCGAGCATCATCGAGCAACTTGGCAAGCTGGCCTGCCGCCAGATGCTCGAACAGATCCCCTTCGCTCGCGGTGTGGCGCCCGTCCAGTTCGGCAGGCGTGAGCGGGCCGGCGGTGGCCAGGGCAGCGAGCAATGCACGGTCGAAGGCAACCCGGTCGCGTTCGGCGATGAAGCGCTTGAAGAACGAGCGGTAAGCGGGGTTGGCCAGGCGTCCCGCCAAGGCGGTATACAGCGCGGTCCACGAGGGGTGCCAGGTGCACGGGCTCAGCGGATCGTCCGCGATCCAGCTGAGGACACCCTCGAACTCGCCGGCCCGGCGCACCTCCACGATGGCCAGGCCAATCACCCGCATGCCCAGCAGGCGCAGCTCGTGCGGCCGAGGCTGAAGTTCGCCTGGCTCGTGCAATGACGCCCAGTGCGCCAGGGCGGTGTCACCCAGCCGTCCACGCAGGTGCTCAAGGTACACCGCAGCCTGCAGATTGGCCTTGAGCACCTCGGCGAACACCGTTTGGGCCGAGGTACTGGCCTGACCGTCCGCCAAGCCGGCGTGCAGGTGGGCCTGATACTGCGCGCCAAGATCGAGCTCGCGGCAAACCCGTGCGAATTCGGCGGGGCTCAGTGGCAATGGCGAGCCTGTGGCATCGAGCACATCACTGTGTGCGGAGAACTGCTCGCGCGCTGCAAAGTTGTGCAGCGCCGCACTCAGGAGCGACTGGCGCGACTCCAGGCGGTGATAGCGCAAGGGCTGACGACCGGGTATCGGATGCGGTTCAGGCAGCAGCGCCACACGCCGCAACTGGCTGCGGCGCACATCCAGGCGCTTGCCGACCAGCTGATACAGGCGCTCAGTCAGCAACCGCTCGGCAAATGCCTCAAGTGGCTCGATAGCCTGCAAGCGCCGACGCAAGCGGGCCTGGGCCTGCTCCTGGGCCAGCAGGGCGGCCCGCAAACGTGCCTGCTGCTCAGGCGTGGCGCTGGTCAACCAGGCGGGTAGTTGCCGGGCGATCAGCGTATCGATGGAATCGTCTGGAAAATCGGTCATGGCGCACCTGTGGTGGGAAGTACAGGTGCCAGCCAATCAGCAAGGCAGCGTACGCTGGCGGTAATGCTGCATGGCGCCACGCCGTACATGAGCCTGGCCAGCCATCTGCTGCTTGCAACATTTCGATGCAACTGCATGACGCAAAGCGCCTCCGGCATCGTTAAAATGCGCGCCTGGCGTGTGCTGCGTGCGCCCGGGAGCCTTCCCGAATACGGAGAACATTCATTTGTTTTCCGTGAGATTCGTCCATGTTGCACGCATGCCAGCATTCCCCATGGCCTGTCCCGTTCCGTGCCTGCACGGTATGGGGTTTCGCGCCGTTTTACCCATCCTTCTTCTCGTCCATCGCCGCAGTGGCCCGTAACCTTCGGAGCCAGCACCTCGCCGTGCCCGTCGTTCGCCGCGCCCCTGCCCTGGCGAGGGCGACGCCATGAACGAGGAACCCCGCATGAATGCACCTCTCACCTCCCTCCAGCAGCGCTCCGTGCTGCGCCGCCTGCTGACCAGCGAAGCGGCCGGCGGTGTCCTGCTGATGATCACCGCCGCCCTCGCGATCATTCTGGCCAACAGCCCCGGCGTCGATGCCTACCAGCACCTGCTGCACTGGCAGGTAGGCCCCACCCTGACCGACAAGCTCGGCCCGATGACCGTCCACCACTGGGTCAATGACGGCCTGATGGCCGTGTTCTTCCTGCTGGTGGGCCTGGAAATCAAGCGCGAACTGGTCGACGGTCGCCTGGCCAGCTGGGAGCAACGCCGCCTGCCGGCCCTGCCGGCGCTGATGGGCATGGCGGCACCAGCGCTGATCTACCTGGCGGTGTCGAACGGCCAGCCAGGGCTGGCCAGCGGCTGGGCGATCCCCGCCGCCACCGACATCGCCTTCGCCGTCGGCGCCCTGGCGCTGCTCGGCCGCCATGCGCCGCTTTCGCTGAAAGTGATGCTGGTGTCGGTGGCGATCATCGACGACATGGGCGCGGTGGCGATCATCGCGGTGTTCTACACCTCGTCCATCGACCTGCTGGCGCTGGCCGGTGCCGGCGCTGTGGTGGCCTTGCTGCTGACCTTGAACCGCCTGCGCGTGGTCGCATTGTGGCCGTACCTGCTGGCCATCGTCGCGCTGTGGTACTTCACCCTGCTGTCAGGGGTGCATGCCACCATCGCCGGTGTGGTCGGTGCGTTGCTGATCCCCTACAGCGCTGGCGCAGGCCAGCCGCTCGGGGCCAGCCCGTTGCTGCGGCTCGAGCATGCGCTGGCGCCATGGGTGGCGTTCCTGATCGTGCCGGCGTTCGGCTTTGCCAATGCCGGTGTGTCCTTCGGCAACCTGGGGCTGGCCGAGCTCTTCGCCCCGCTGCCCCTGGCGATTGCCCTGGGCCTGTTGCTGGGCAAACAACTCGGCGTGTTCGGCGGCGTGCTGCTGGCGGTCAGGACCGGCCTGGCCAGCAAGCCCCAGGGCGCCAGCTGGCTGCAGATCTACGGCGTGGCCATGCTCTGCGGCATCGGTTTCACCATGAGCCTGTTCATCGGTGAACTGGCGTTCCCAGGCCAGCCGGAGACAGTCGACGCGGCGAAGATCGGCATCCTGTTGGGGTCATTGCTGTCGGCGGTGATCGGCTGCCTGATTCTGCGCTTTGCGCCGAAGCCTGCCTGAGGGGCCGTGCGCCAGGGTACAGCGCCGCGCCCACCTGCCGGGTACGCGTCAGCCGGTCACTACGCGCCGCGCGTCCCGGCGCACCGCCTGCGGCGGCACGCCGAATCCGCGCATGAACACCTCGCGCATGTGCCGACGGTCCCGGAAGCCGGTTTCCCTGGCCACCACATCCAGGCTGTGCCGGCTCTGCTCGATCATCACCCGCGCGGCTTCCAGGCGCAGGCTTTCCACGGCCTTGGCCGGTGATTGGCCGGTTTCGGCGGTAAACACACGGGTGAATTGGCGGGCGCTCAAGTGCGCGACCTCGGCAAGCTCTTCCACGCTCAGCGGCCGGCTGAGGTGCTTGCGGGCGTAGTCCAGCGCGCTCTGGATACGGTCCGATTTGGGCGACAGCGACAGCAGCTCGGAATGCTGGGATTGCCCGCCGGAACGGCGCTGGTGCATCACCAGCTTGTGCGCCACCGAGCGGGCCAGCTCGGCCCCCAGGTCCTTCTCGACCATGCCCAACGCCATGTCCAGGGCGGCGGTCATGCCGGCGGAGGTCCAGATCGGGCCATCAACGATGAAAATCCGGTCTTCCTCCACGTCCACCTGCGGGTACAGCTCGCGCAGCCTGGGCGCGTAAGCCCAGTGGGTGGTTGCGCGCCGGCCGTCCAGCACGCCGGCCTGAGCCAGCACGAAGCAGCCGGTGCACAGGCCGGCGGTGCGGCGCGCACCGTCGACGAAGCCACGCACGCTGGCCAGCACCGCGTCTTCGGGCGGTGTCAGTGGCGTCAGCGTACCGGTGACCATCCAGGTGTCGGCCAGGCCCGGCGCGCCCAGGGGCAGCGTGTCGATATACATCCCCAGGGAGGAGCGCACCGTACCGCCATCGATGGAGAAGTTCTGGATCCGGTAGACCTCTTCGCCCGCCACGATGTTGGCGAACTCGAACACGGCTTGCGTCGCCAGGGACATGACCTGGAAGCCTTCGGTAATCAGGTAGCCGACCCGGTGCATCGTGAAGCGCCTCTGGTTGATGTCTTTAAACCATACCCTATGCGTCATTTAAGACACAGGCCACATTCTGCATCATGGCACCACACCCCAGCAACGGAGCATCACCATGACGCAGCAATTCAAAGGCACCGCGCTCATCACAGGCGCTTCCTCCGGCATCGGTTCGATCTACGCAGAGCGCCTGGCCCGCCGCGGCTACGACCTGGTGCTGGTGGCGCGCAACCGCGAGCGACTGAACGCCCTCGCCGCCCGGCTCACCAGCGAAACCCGGCAGAACGTCGAAGTGTTCCCGGCCGACCTGGCCAACCCCGACGACCTGGCCAGGGTCGAGCGCAAGCTGCGCGAAGATGCCAGCATCAACGTGCTGGTGAACAACGCGGGCATCGGCACCCACACCAGCCTGCTGGAGAGCGACGTCGAGCGCATGGCCGAGATGATCAGCCTCAATGTCACCGCCCTCACCCGCCTCACCTACGCGGCCGTGCCTGGTTTCGCCGCCCGCCAGCAAGGCGCAGTCATCAACATCTCGTCCATCGTCAGCCTGGCACCAGAGCTGCTCAACGGCGTGTACGGCGGCAGCAAGGCCTATGTCACGGCATTTACCCAGGCGCTGAACCAGGAGCTGGCGGGCAAGGGCGTGCAGGTCCAGGCGGTATTGCCTGGGGCCACCGCGACCGACTTCTGGCAGATCGGCGGCTTGCCGCTGGAGAACCTCGACCCCGCCATCGTCATGTCGGCCGAGGACCTGGTTGACGGCGCGCTGCAGGACTTCGACAACGGCGTGCTGATCTCCCTGCCGTCGCTGCACGACCTGCAAGCCTTCAACCAGTACCAGGCCAGCCGCCAGGCCCTGTTCGACAAGCTGTCCAGCAACCGGCTCGCCCCGCGCTACAGTGCCAAGTGAACCCTTCGAAGGAGAGCGCTACATGACTCACCTCTTGGCCAGGCCCCTGCCGCTGCTCGTACTGCCCGGCAAGGCGTGGCCATGTGAAGCGCCCGACCACGACGCGTCAAACCATTTTCACTCCGGGTAACTACGTCTTGCGCGTTTCAGGCTGTTTAGCGTCTGAATCGACTCCCAGCACTTGCCCCCACTTTTTCAACACCCTAGAGGAAGCGCCAATGAAGGCCGTCGTTTACACCCAACCCGCTTTGCCGATCCAGGATCCGCAATCGCTGTACGACGCGGAACTGCCCAAGCCAAAACCCGGTGCACGGGACCTGCTGGTCGAAGTCCGGGCTATCGCCGTCAACCCGGTCGATACCAAGATCCGCGCCAGCCGCGGGGGTGAACACCCGCAAGTGCTGGGCTGGGATGCCGTTGGTGTCGTCCGCGAGGTCGGCGACCAAGTAACGTTGTTCCAGCCGGGTGATGAAGTGTTCTACGCCGGGGCCATCGACCGCCCTGGCAGCTACAGCGAATTCCACGTTGTCGACGAACGCATCGTCGGGCACAAGCCCCGCAGCCTGGACAACGCCAGCGCCGCCGCCCTGCCCCTCACTTCGATTACCGCCTGGGAGCTGCTGTTCGACCGCCTGGGCGTCGAGGAAAACGGTGGCAAGGGCCAGTGCCTGCTGGTGGTCGGGGCTGCCGGCGGGGTGGGCTCGATCCTGGTCCAGCTCGCCAGCAAGCTCACGCAGTTGACGGTGATCGGCA
The DNA here is from genome assembly GCF_024749065.1 of Pseudomonas sichuanensis. Lineage (NCBI taxonomy): Bacteria > Pseudomonadati > Pseudomonadota > Gammaproteobacteria > Pseudomonadales > Pseudomonadaceae > Pseudomonas > Pseudomonas sichuanensis. The sequence continues at coordinate 3,970,749 of NZ_CP087185.1, forward strand.
CAGCGTCCAGGCCTGAGACCCAGGCGTGGGTCAAGGACCTGGGCGCCCACCATGTCATCGATCACAGCGCATCGCTCGCGCTTCAACTGGACGCGCTCAAGCTGAACCAGATCGACTACGTCATCAGCCTGACCCACACCGACAGCTACCTGCCGCAACTGGTGGAAGTGCTTCGCCCACAAGGCAAGCTGGCGTTGATCGACGACCCAATGCAGCTCGATGTGATGGCGCTCAAGCGCAAGTCGCTTTCGCTGCACTGGGAGCTCATGTTCACCCGCTCGTTGTACAAGACCGAGGACATGATCAAGCAGCACCAGTTGCTCGATCGCGTTGCGCAGCTGATCGACGATGGCGTGCTCAAGACGACCCTGGGCGAGCATTACGGCACGATCAACGCCGAGCACCTCAAGCGCGCTCACGCCATGATCGAAAGTGGCAAGGCACGCGGGAAGATAGTGCTGGAAGGGTTCTGATTTGCGGACAGGGCTCGATCGCGGACGTGAAAGGTCCGGATTCTGCAGGTTTGCGGTGCTTTTGCGCAGGTACGAAAAAAGGGCCTTTCGGCCCTTTCTTCGACGATTTACAGATTTCCGTGGAACCCTGTAGATCTATATTTGGAGCGGGAAACGAGACTCGAACTCGCGACCCCGACCTTGGCAAGGTCGTGCTCTACCAACTGAGCTATTCCCGCGTCGTGATGGGGGCCATTCTAGCGTTTTGTAGAACGGCGTCAACCCCTTGATTCAAAAAAGTTTTATTTCTGCTCGGAACCTTCGCGCAGGTGCGGCCAGGCGGCGACCAGGTAGTGCACCATCGACCACAGGGTCAGGCCGGCGGCCACCAGCAGCAGGCCGTAGCCCAGTGCCACCCAGAAGGTCATGGCCGGCGGGTTGGCCAGCAGGATCACCAGCGCCAGCATCTGCGCGGCGGTTTTCCATTTGCCCAGGCTCGACACCGCCACATGCGCCCTCGCCCCCAGCTCGGCCATCCACTCGCGCAGCGCCGAAACCACGATCTCGCGGCCGATGATCACCGCCGCCGGCAGCGTGAGCCAGAAGTTGGCGTGCACCTGCACCAGCAGCACCAGCGCCACGGCGACCATCAGCTTGTCCGCCACTGGGTCGAGGAAGGCGCCGAACGGTGTGCTCTGCTGCAGCCGACGGGCCAGGTAGCCGTCCAGCCAGTCGGTGGCGGCGGCGATGGCGAACACCGTGCTGGCGGCCATGTAGCTCCAGTGATAGGGCACATAGAACAGCAGGATGAAGATCGGAATGAGCAGGACGCGTAGAACGGTGAGCAGGTTTGGAATATTCATCGGTACGACTGGCTGCGAGTTGAGCCCGGCATTCTACTCGCTATGCAGGCTGGCATAAATCGACTCGGCAAGCTTTTTACTGATGCCGGGGGCCTTGGCGATCTCGTCGATACTGGCGCGGTTGAGCTCCTGCAGGCCGCCGAAATGTTTCAGCAGCTCGCGCCGGCGCTTGGGCCCCACCCCGGCCACGTCTTCAAGGCTGGAGGTGCGGCGGGCCTTGCCGCGCCTGGCGCGGTGGCCGGTGATGGCGAAACGGTGGGCTTCGTCGCGGATCTGCTGGATCAGGTGCAGCGCCGGGTTGTCGCCCTTGAGGGTGAACTCGTGGGCCACGTCGTTCAGGTACAGGGTTTCGAAACCGGCCTTGCGGGTCACGCCCTTGGCCACGCCGAGCAGGGTGAGGTCGGCGAAGCCCAGTTCCTGCATCACGTCGCGGGCCATGTTCAACTGGCCCTTGCCGCCGTCCACCAGCAGCACGTCGGGCAGCTTGCCCTCGCCGTCCTTGATGCGCCCGTAGCGGCGCAACAGGGCCTGGTGCATGGCGGCGTAGTCGTCGCCGGCGGTGACACCTTCGATGTTGAAGCGGCGGTAGTCGGACTTGAGCGGGCCTTCGGGGCCGAACACCACGCAGGAGGCCACGGTGGCCTCGCCGCTGGAGTGGCTGATGTCGTAGCACTCCAGGCGCTGCGGGACTTCATCCAGGTCCAGCACCTGGGCCAGTGCTTCGAAGCGCGCGGCCATGTGCTGGCGGTTGGCCAGGCGGGCGTTGAGCGCTTGTTCGGCGTTGGTCACCGCCAGCTGCTGCCAGCGCGCGCGGGTACCGCGCACCCGGTGGCTGATGCTCAGCTCGCGGCCACGCAGGGTCTGTACGGCTTCACTGATTGCGGCGAAATCCTCGTGCACCACATTGACGATCAGCTCGCCCGGCAGTTCGCGCTCGGCATTGCCCAGGTAGTACTGGGAAAGGAACGCGGCCATGACCTCGGCCACCTCCTCCTCGATGCCCACCTGGGGGAAGAAGTTCTTGCTGCCCAGCACCCGCCCGCCGCGCACGCTGATCAGGTGCACGCAGGCGCCGCCGGGGTTGACGAAGGCCGCCACCACATCCACGTCGCCGGAGCCGCCTTCCATGTACTGCTGGTCCTGGACCCGGCGCAGCAGCGCGATCTGGTCACGCAGCTCGGCGGCCTTTTCGAAGTTCAGGACCATGGCGGCCTTTTCCATCTCGGCATTGAGCTCGTTGCCCAGTTGCTGGCTTCGCCCTTCGAGGAACATCACCGAGTGCCGCACGTCCTCGGCATACTCGGCCGGCTCGACCAGGCCCACGCAAGGCGCCTTGCAGCGTTTGATCTGGTACTGCAGGCAGGGCCGGGTGCGGTTGGCGTAATAGCTGTCCTCGCACTGGCGCACCGAGAAGGCCTTCTGCAACAGGCTCAGGCTTTCGCGAATGGCGCCGGCGCTGGGGTAAGGGCCGAAGTAGCGGCCCTTGGCTTTCTTGGCGCCACGGTGGATGCCCAGGCGCGGGAATTCACCGTCGGAGAGGAACACATAGGGGTAGGACTTATCGTCGCGCAGCAGAATGTTGTAAGGCGGCCGCCACTCCTTGATCAGCGTCTGTTCAAGCAGCAGCGCTTCGGTCTCATTGGCGGTGATGGTGGTCTCGACCTGGGCGATGCGCCCCACCAGTGCGGCAGTTTTGGGCGCCAGGCCGGTCTTGCGGAAATAGCTGGCCAAACGCTTCTTGAGGTTCTTGGCCTTGCCCACGTAGAGCAGCCGCGCCTCGCTGTCGAACATCTGGTACACGCCCGGGCGACCACTGCAGGTCGCCAGGAACGCGCTGGCATCAAAAGGTTGTGACATGGGTGTGCTTAAAGACTTGCGTCGACCATACCGTGGCGAACGGCCAGCAAGGTCAGTTCGACGTCGCTGGTAACCGAGAGTTTTTCGAAGATTCGATAACGGTAAGTATTGACGGTCTTGGGGGACAGACACAACTTGTCAGAGATGATCTGCACTTTCTGGCAACCGACGATCATCAGCGCGATCTGGATTTCCCGCTCCGACAGCGTATCGAACGGCGAGCCCTGGGGCTGGAACGACTTGAGCGCCAGTTGCTGGGCAATCTGCGGGCTGATGTAGCGCTGGCCGGCAAACGCCAGGCGGATGGCCTGGACCATTTCGTCGAGCCCGGCGCCCTTGGTCAGGTAGCCGGCGGCACCCGCCTGCATCAGGCGAGTGGGGAACGGGTCTTCCTCGCACACGGTTACCGCCACCACTTTGGTGTCCGGCTGGCTGCGCAACAATTTGCGGGTTGCTTCAAGGCCGCCGATCCCTGGCATTTTCACGTCCATCAGAACCACGTCCGGCTTGAGCTCGCGGGCAAGCTTGAGGGCGGACTCACCCGAGTCCGCCTCCCCCACCACTTGCAGGCCATCGATGTCGGCCAGCATGCGCGTAATGCCGGTACGCACCAGATCGTGATCGTCGACCACCAGGACCCTAATCAAGCAGACACCTCATTAGTGGGGCGATTGGATCCCGCCACCTTAACAAAATTTTTCACAAGCAACCTAGCGTAAAGCGTCATGAAAATAGGCGTTACGCTCTGGTGGGCGCATCCGCACTACCTCAGCGCTTGTAGCTTCTCCAGCCAGACGGTGCAGCAGGTGCCAGACAGCCGCCTGATCGGCTTGCGGCAAACGGCGGAAGGCGCCGAGCAGACGGTCTTCGTCGGCGGTGAGACAATCCAGTGGCGCCGGGGTCGGCACACCGGTCAACACATACAGCGCATCGACTCCCTTGGCCGCGACCGCGGCAAGGTAGTCCATCCGTGGCGTACGTTCGCCGCTCTCGTATTTGCCCTGGGCATTGGGCTCGACACCCCCTACGTCACCGAATACGCGCTGGGTCAGCCCCAAGCGTTCGCGTTCTTCTCTCAGGCGCGGGCCGAATCCACTCATCTGTTTGCCTCCTCTGCATCTGTTCGGCTCGAGCGCGTCCAGCACCCGAGTGAATGCGCTTGCATTCGTCCGGCACTATGCCAATTGGATCCAATTCTAGCAAGCAAAGGGAGCTAAATTGCCCCTGAAAAGGGTTGTGCCAATCATTTGCAGCATGTTCAAACGCGCCCCAGCACACGCACCAAACTCACTATAAACACACTGTCAACTATTAAATCTGCCAGTTGCCACCCTTCTACATGCGCAGCACATTAAAGTGGCAAACTCAACCAGGAGCCCTCGCATGAAAATGCAAAAACATCCGAAAATCAAAGAACTTAAAGAACTTCTTAAATACGTTGAAGGAAGAAAACTGCAATATTTCGATGGACCCTTTGAAGCGGACTTAAGCCATACGACCAAACCACCCCAGAAGGTAGTTTTCAAAGAAGGCCACATGTTGCCCACTGCTCTTATTGGTTATTTTGGCCCCCCTGATGATCGGCGCATAGTCGCGCTTTGGACCCCCAACAATAAGGACATGGCCGCAGGCACCTATGAATTGGGCCCAGATAAAGACTACCAAGGCGGACTGCAAGTTGGCGCAATCGATCTCTTTTACGCCCACGAGGGGACATTGACCATCAATGAAGCCTCAGCAACAAGTCGCACAGGGAAGTTTAACTTCAAAGCGGGAGAATACGAAGTCGACGGCACCTTCGAGGTCACCGTACAATCAATCGTTGCATTCTGACAAAACACTCATCCTCCCCCGCTTCGAGGAATCCCCGGCGCCGATATAGTTGTTGCGCCGGGTTGCCCTTGAACACCATCAAACGCAACATTGGCAAATGCCGCTGCTGGGCGCAGGCTGCCAACGCCTCCAGCACCCACCCCCCCACTCCACGCCCGCGATGCTCGGGCAACAGATGCAGTTCGCGTATGTACAACGCCTGGCGATCCTGACTGAGGCTGCAAAAACCCAGCACCTGCCCGCCCTCCACCACCAGCCACTGCTCGCGCCAGCCCCAGGCCTGGTCGAAGGCCTCCTCGATCCACAGCAGGTCGAATTCACGGTAGTAAGGCAGCATCGCCCGGCGGGTCAGGTCGCGGGCAAAGGTGAGGTGTTCATCAGTGGCGGGAATCAGTGCAAGAGTCATGATGGGATTGGATCGAGTTCCGAGGTTCGCATTGTGCCATTGGGTCCATCGCCGGCAAGCCTGCCCCTAAGGGGCATAGCACACCGGCGAACTGCCCGGCCCGCGCCGCTGCCGTTCATCCTCCAGCCAGTCAGCGAGCACCCGGGCATTGTTGTGTTCGGTGTCCTTGCCGGCGTATAGCAGCGTCAGGTCGCCGTTGTCCGCCAAGTCCAGCAACGGGTACCAATGCTCGGGATGAGCGGCCAGCTCATGATGGTAACGCCGGGTGAACGCGGCGAAATCCAGTTCGCCGGCATGGAACGCCTTGCGCAGTTCGTCGGATGGTGCCGCCTCGCGCAACCACTGACCCTGCAGGTCCTCCTTGCGCTTGTTGCGCGGCCACAGCCGGTCGACCAGCACACGCTGGCCATCGCAGGCTTCAACTGGGTCGTACACACGCTTGCAGCGGATCATTCAGGGCTCGCTTGGCAATTCGCCGATGCCTCCTAGACTAGATGTTCCTTTGATCGAGGTCACTCCCCGGTAACAGATTGTTTTTAGGATGGGATACCTCGCCTCGTGCCTCTAAGCACACCGGAGCCCACCCATGACAACCCCGTCGATGGTCAGCCAGGACGCGCTGATCAAGCTGGATTCCCGCCCGCAGCTGTCCCACCGGCCTGGCCGCGCCACCCTGGTGCTGTTCTTCGGCCTGCTGCTGGCCGGCCTGGCCTACACCTTCTGGAGCCTCAAGCAAGATGTCAGCGCCAGTGGCACCGTGATCACCACGGTCACGCCGTTCCTGTTGCTGGGCCTGGCCTTGCTGATCGCACTGGGCTTCGAATTCGTCAACGGTTTCCATGACACCGCCAACGCCGTGGCCACGGTGATCTACACCCATTCGCTGCCGGCGCCGGTGGCGGTGGTGTGGTCGGGGCTGTGCAATTTTCTCGGTGTGCTGCTTTCCAGCGGCGCGGTGGCTTTCGGCATCATCGCCCTGCTGCCGGTCGAGCTGATCCTGCAGGTGGGGTCGGGCGCCGGCTTCGCCATGGTCTTCGCTTTGCTGCTGGCGGCGATCATCTGGAACCTCGGCACCTGGTGGCTGGGCCTGCCGGCCTCGTCCTCGCACACGCTGATCGGCTCGATCATCGGCGTGGGCGTGGCCAACGCACTGATGCACGGGCGCGACGGCACCAGCGGGGTGGACTGGGGCCAGGCCAGCAAGGTCGGCTATGCCCTGCTGTTTTCGCCGTTGATCGGTTTCGCCTGCGCTGCCCTGCTACTGCTGACCCTGCGCGCGCTGGTCAAACGCCAGGAGCTGTACCAGGCGCCCGAGGGCCAGACCCCGCCACCCTGGTGGATCCGCGGTGTGCTCATCCTTACCTGCACCGGTGTATCGTTCGCCCACGGCTCCAACGACGGGCAGAAAGGCATGGGTCTGATCATGCTGATCCTGGTCGGCACCCTGCCGATGGCCTACGCCCTGAACAAGACCATGCCCAGCGAACAGGCCCTGCAGTTCTCGGCGGTGGCCGAGGTGACCCGCCAGGCGCTGGTGCGCAGCGCTCCGCAGGCGGCCCCGGCTGACCCTCGACAGACCCTGACCACTTTCATCGGCCAGCCCAAGGCCAGCCCCGAACTGGTACCGGCCCTGGCCGCGCTGACCGGCATGATCGGCGAAGAGGTCAAGGGCTATGGCTCGCTCAACCGTGTGCCGGCCGAGGCCATGGCCAACGTGCGCAACGACATGTACCTGACCAGCGAAGCCATCCGCCTGATCGACAAGAACACGCTGGTGGCGTTCGACGCCGACACCGCCCGCCATGTACAACTGTTCAAGCGCCAGCTGGACGATGCCACCCGTTACATCCCCCTGTGGGTCAAAGTGGCGGTGGCCATCGCCCTGGGCCTGGGCACCATGGTCGGCTGGCGGCGCATCGTGGTGACGGTGGGTGAGAAGATCGGCAAGACCCACCTGAGCTATGCCCAGGGGGCGTCGGCGGAAGTGGTGGCGATGTGCACCATTGGCGCGGCGGACATGTTCGGGCTGCCGGTGTCGACCACCCATGTGTTGAGCTCGGGGGTGGCCGGGACCATGGTTGCCAATGGCTCGGGGATCCAGAAGCGCACCCTGGTCAACCTACTGATGGCCTGGGTGCTTACGTTGCCGGCGGCGATGGTACTGGCAGGCAGCCTGTACTGGCTTCTGAATCAAATTCTCTAGGCTGAAATAGAGAACCTGTGGGAGCGGGTTTACCCGCGAATGCGATGGCGAATCCGCCACAGCCTTCGCGGGCAAGCCCGCTCCCACAGGTTCACTGATGCCCAATCAACCGGGGATTTTCAGGCCACGCTGAACGGCAGGCCGTTCGAGGAAGCGGGCCAGCACTCGCTGCACCTCCTTGAACTCCTCGAAGCCCACCAGGTCACGGGCGTTGTAGCGCTCCACCAGGTTGCGCACCCAAGGGAAGATGGCAATGTCGGCAATGCTGTATTCGTCGACCATCCATTCACGGCCTTGCAGGTGCCGGTCCAGCACGCCCAGCAAACGCTTCGACTCGTTGACGTAGCGATCACGCGGGCGCTTGTCCTCGTAGTCCTTGCCAGCAAAGAAATGGAAGAACCCCACCTGGCCGAACATCGGCCCGATGCCGCCCATCTGGAACATCAACCACTGGATCGTCTGGTAACGCTGGGCCGGATCCTGGCTGAGCAACTGACCGCTCTTTTCCGCCAGGTACTGCAGGATCGCGCCGGATTCGAACAACGCCAGCGGTTTGCCGCCCGGGCCGTCGGGGTCGAGAATCGCCGGGATCTTGTTGTTGGCGCTCAGCGAAATGAATTCGGGGCTCAGTTGGTCATCGCTGTCGAAGCTGACCTTGTGCGGCTCGTAGGCCAGGCCGATTTCCTCCAGCATGATCGACACCTTGACGCCATTGGGCGTGGGCAGCGAATACAGCTGCAGGCGCTCGGGGTGTTGCGCCGGCCACTTGCGGGTGATGGGGAATGCGCTCAGATCGGTCATGCTCGGTCCCTGCAATCATCGAAACGATCACTTTAGGGACAGCGCTGCGGTTTGACCATCGCAGCATGCCGGATGGCGCAGCCAAAGGGCTGCGCCGGCTGCACATCAGAAGCGTGGCGCGACAGCCTCGGCGCCCCTGGAGATCACCACCTCGACGCGTCGGTTGAGCTGGCGTGACTGCGCCGTGGCGTTACTGGCCACCGGGTAGTCCTTGCCATAACCAGCGCTTTTGATGCGCTGCGCAGCTACCCCCTGACGGCGCAGCGCGTTGGCCACCGCGTCAGCCCGCTGCTCGGACAGTCGCTGGTTGAGGGCATCGCTGCCGGTGGCGTCGGTGAATCCCTCTACCAGCACGTTGCGCTCAGGGTTTGCCTGCAGGTACGCAGCCAGTTCCTGAATGTTGTGCTGGCTGCGGCCGTTCAGCTCGGCCATGCCGGTCTGGAACAGCACATCACCGAAGGTCACCACATCGCCGCGTACACTCGGCTTGGCCTTGAGCGCGTTGAGCTGTGCGGTGCGTGCATCCAGGCGGGCCTGGGTTCGCTCGAGCTCGACACGTTTGAGCGCAGCGTCGGTGTTGCGCAGGTCGATGGTCTGTTGAGCAAACTCGATCTGCCGAGCGGCCAGCGTGGCCAGACGCTCGACCTCGGTGGACTTGCGGTCCTTGAGCGAGGCCAACTCGGCCTTGCCCAGGGCGGTGTAGGCGTCCTGGGTTTCCAGCGCGGCGAGACGGCTTGCCTCGGGTTTGCCTTGCAACACCGAATAGGCTTCACGAGCTTCAAGCAATGCGGGATTTTCCGGCGTGGTGCCGCAGCCGGCCAGCATCAGACCAAGGAGCGACATAGCGGGCAGCAGGTAGGCTTTGGACATGGTCACTTCCTTCAATGAACGGATTTGGCAGTTGGGCTGTCAGGAGCATCAAGGATCTCCTGCTTGAGCACTTCGATCCCCTTGCGGGCGACCTCCAACTGCTCTTTGGCCTTGAGCGCCTGGGCCTTGCGCTCGGCTACTCGCGCGTCTGCCCTCGCCCCTTCGGCCAGGGTGCGGGCCTGTTCGAACTTCTTCTCCCCCAAGGCCCGGTCCAGGGCGCTCATCTTGTCCTGGGCGGCGCGCATCTCCACCGGGGCATATTGGGTGGCTTCGGCGGCGACGGCGCGGTTGACCGCATTGCGGGCCAGTTCGATCTGCTCATTGGGAACGGTCACACTGGCGCAGCCGCCCATGATCATGAGCAGGCCGACAAGCGGCAAAGTCTTGCAGTTGAAACGCATGGAATAGGCTCCTTTGATGCGCTCGCGAATCTGTGGCTACCGGCGTCGGTGACCACAGGCAGTTGATGAACAGACAGCCTGATCTGGAAGCGACGCAAGACTATTGCCACGAAGCCGACGGCCAAATAGGACTTATCCCAACCACCCTGTCGGCTTTTTCAACAACTGCTTCGGCGTAGGCCCTATGCCTGACGGCAAAACGCCTGAACGGCGCACGCCCACGTTTGGGGCGAGCGCCGTTCAGGCGTCTACTGGCAAAAATGCTGGGTGAACGGCCTGTTGTCAGGCCTGGCCGTGTGCCTTGAGCTTGAGTTTTTCGGTGTCCACCCGCACGAACACCGAGTCGGCGGTGACAGTCAGGACATCACCCGCCCAGACCTCGCAGATGACCCGCGTCTTGCGTCCGACTTCGCCCTCCACGCGGGCCTTGAGCAACAGCTCCACGCCCATTGGGGTCGGTTTCAGGTAATTGAGCCCGAGGCTGCCGGTGACGCAATCGATACGCGGCAGGCTGCCCGCCTCGCGGCCCTCGGCGCGGTAGTGGTAGGCCATGGCGGTCCAGTTGGAGTGGCAGTCGACCAGCATGGCCAGCAAGCCGCCGTAGACCAGGCCGGGCCAGCCGATGAAGGTTTGATCCGGTGCATGCCGGCACAACAGGTGGATGCCGTCGGCATCCCAGTGGCTTTGCAGGTGCAGGCCGGAGGGGTGGGCGCTACCGCAGCCGTAGCAAGTGCCGTCGGGTGCGGCGAGGGCCTGGAGGGAAAGCATCTGATCGTTCATACGCAGCCTGTGCTTGTTGGAATGGGGGCGCGAAACGCCCCCATTAAAACAGAAACATCAGGCCGTCTGCGCCACTGCACCGCCGCGCTTCTGGGTCAGCGAAACCAGCAGGATGAACAAGGTCACCCCTGCGGTCATCAGCGTTTCATAGCGGTAGGCATCGCTGAACAGCATGTAACCCAGGACCATCACGATGGTGCCGATCACCAGCCAGGTCAGCCACGGGAACAGCCACATCTTCAGCTCCAGCGGCCGCCCTTCACGCTCGGCACGGGCACGCATGCGCAGCTGCGAAACGGCGATCACCAGGTACACCAGCAAAGCGATGGCGCCGGTGGTCGAGAGCAGGAAGCCGAACACCTTGCCGGGGAACACATAGTTGACCAGGCAGCCAGCGAAGCCTGCCAGGGTCGAGAGGATCACCGCCACGGTCGGCACGCCAGCACCCGAGATACGCTTGGTCATGCTCAGCGCCTGGCCACGGGCACCCAGGGAGTACAGCATCCGCGAAGCGGTATAGAGGCCGGAGTTCATGCAACTGGTCACTGCCACCAACACCACCAGGTCAACCAGCAGCTTGGCCCCGGGCACATTGAGCACCTCGAGCACACGCTGGAACGAACCCACGGATTTCAAGGCAGGGTCGTTCCAGGCCACCAGCGATACCACCAGGAAGATCGACGCCAGGTAGAAGATGGCGATGCGGTACACCACCAGGTTGGTAGCACGGCGGATCTTGTCTTTCGGGTTGGCGGTCTCGTCGGCGGCGATGGTGACGATCTCGGCGCCGAAGAACGAGAAGATGGTGATCAGCACGCCACCCAGCACGGTGCCGAAGCCGTTGGGCATGAAACCACCGTGGTCCCACAGGCGGCTCACCCCGGAGACTTCGGCCAGCGGCCAGAAGCCGAACACCGCCAGGCTGCAGACCACGATGAAGGCTATGATCGCAACCACTTTCACCAGCGCGAACCAGTACTCGAAGGCACCGAAGTTCTTCACGCTGATCAGGTTGGTGCCCGACAGCACGACCATGATCAGGAAGGCGAACAGCCAGGACGGCACCCCAGGGAAGTAGGCGTGCAGGATGTCGGCGCCGGCAATGGCCTCGACCGGGATGATCAGCACCCAGAACCACCAGTACAGCCAGCCGATGGTAAAGCCGGCCCAAGGGCCGATGGCTTCGCTGGCATAGGTGGAGAACGAACCGCTGTTGGGGTTGGCGATGGCCATTTCGCCGAGCATGCGCATCACCAGCAGCACCAGCAAGCCAGTCATGGCATAGGAGATGAGGATGGCCGGGCCGGCGGTGGCGATGGCGTTGGAGGAGCCGATGAACAGCCCGGCGCCGATGATGCCGGCGATGGAAATCATCGAGACCTGACGGGAGGTCAGGCCGTGTTGCAGGGAACGCTGTTTCTTGTTGTCTGGCGATGCCATGGGGAACCCTCGAATGGGTCGGCCGTTGCAAGGACGGCTGAAAGTTGGAGCAGAATTCAGTAAGTCGCAGGTGCTCGTTGTTGTTCTTGTTAAACGCCGGTCGTGGTTTTGCCCTCCTCTTTGCACTACCGGTTGTCATCGTTGATCCAGGTCAGTATTAATCTATAGGGACGGGTCAACAAACGACCTTTTCGAAGCACATCATTCTGTTAAGGAATGAATTCCTTCCTTTTTTGCCGGGTAGCGCCTTCGCCATGTCCAAACGCCTGATGCCGTCCACCACCGCCCTGCAGTGTTTCGAGGCCGCCGCCCGCCACCTGAGTTTCACCCGCGCCGCGCAGGAACTGCACCTGACCCAGAGCGCGGTCAGCAAGCAGGTGGCGCAGCTCGAGGACATGCTCGCCCACCCGCTGTTCCAGCGCATTCGCCGGCGCCTGCACCTCACCCCGGCGGGGGCGCTGTACCTCACCGAGGTGAACAAGATCCTCACCCAGATCGACATCTCCAGCCGCTACATCCTCAGCTACGGCGACGAGACCGAGGTGCTGCGCATCGCCACCCAGCCGACCTTCGGCGCACGCTGGCTGGTGCCCCGGCTCAAGGGTTTTGGTGAGCGGCATCCGCGCATCCACCTGGACATCCGCAACGAACTGGAGCCGTTCGACCTGGTGCAGGCCAAGGCCGACGTGGCGTTTTTCTTTGGCCAGGGCACCTGGCCGGGGGCAACCTGCATCGAGCTGTTCAGCGAAGCCGTGGTGCCGGTGTGCGCGCCCGCGCTGCTGGCCCGGCAGCGCATCACCTGCGCCACGGCGCTAACCGAGCACCGCCTGCTGCAATGCGCCTCGCGCCCGGAAGCCTGGCACGAGTGGTTCCTGGGGCTGGGGCTGCACAGCCAGAACAGCTACCACGGGCCACGTTTCGACACGTTCTACCTTTGCATTCGCGCCGCCATCGCCGGCTGCGGGATTGCCCTGATCCCGCGCTACCTGGTGGCCGAGGAGCTGAGCGAGGGCAAGCTGGTGGTGGCCTGGGACCACCCGGTGCCCAGCAATGGCCGGCACTTCATGGCTCATGCCGAGCATGCGGCCGAGGTGCCGAAGGTACGGGCCTTTGTGCAATGGATTCGCGAGCGGGTGGCTGAGGGGGATTGAGGCCGCCTGTAATGGCCTCTTCGCGGGTAAACCCGCTCCCACAGGTACAGCACTGCTTTCAAGTTCAGTGTGGGAGCGGCGGTTCGCCGCTGCGATTTACCCGCGAAGAGGCCGGCAACAGCAACACAAATTCCAGCAAGATCGCGAATTCATGGAATGATCGCAATCCGATAATTCGTTTGCGGAATATATCCCCGGCACGCTTCGATAGTCAGTAATTCGAACAACAGGCCGCGTGCACATGAATCAGGAAAGTATCAGCCAGTCCATCGCCATCGTTCACCCGATTACACTTTCCCATGGCCGTAATGCCGAAGTGTGGGATACCGACGGCAAACGTTATATCGACTTTGTCGGCGGCATTGGCGTGCTCAACCTGGGCCACTGCAACCCGGCAGTGGTCGAGGCGATCCAGTTGCAGGCCACGCGCCTGACCCACTATGCGTTCAACGCCGCCCCCCATGGCCCGTACCTGGAGCTGATGGAGCGCTTGCGCCAGTTCGTGCCGGTCAGCTACCCCTTGGCAGGCATGCTCACCAACAGCGGCGCGGAGGCGGCGGAAAATGCCCTGAAGGTGGCCCGTGGCGCCACCGGCAAGCGCGCCATCATCGCCTTCGACGGCGGCTTCCATGGCCGCACCCTGGCCACCCTCAACCTCAACGGCAAGGTCGCGCCCTACAAGCAACGCGTGGGCGAGCTGCCCGGCCCGGTCTACCACCTGCCCTACCCCAGTGCCGACACCGGGGTCACCTGCGAGCAGGCGCTCAAGGCCATGGAGCGGCTGTTCAGCGTTGAGCTGGCGGTGGAGGACGTGGCGGCATTCATCTTCGAGCCGGTGCAGGGCGAAGGCGGCTTCCTCGCCCTGGACCCGGCCTTTGCCCAGGCGCTGCGGCGCTTCTGCGACGAGCACGGGATCCTGATCATCATCGACGAGATCCAGTCGGGCTTCGGCCGCACCGGGCAACGCTTTGCGTTCCCCCGCCTGGGCATAGAGCCCGACTTGCTGCTGCTGGCCAAGAGCATCGCCGGCGGCATGCCGCTGGGCGCAGTGGTCGGCCGCAGGGAAATCATCGATGCGCTGCCCAAGGGCGGACTGGGCGGGACCTACTCGGGCAACCCGATCGCCTGTGCAGCGGCGCTGGCGAGCCTGGCGCAGATGACCGATGCCAACCTCGCCACCTGGGGCGAACGTCAGGAACAGGCCATCGTCGCGCGCCATGCGCGCTGGAAAACCTCAGGGGTGTGCGCTGCGCTCGGGCGCCTGACCGGCACCGGCGCCATGCGTGGCATCGAACTGCTCAATGCCGACGGCAGCCCGGCGCCAGCGGCGCTGGCCAAGGTGCTGGAAGCGGCGCGTAGCAAGGGGCTGCTGCTGATGCCAAGCGGCAAGGCGCGGCACATCATCCGCCTGCTGGCACCGCTGACCATCGAGCCACAGGTGCTCGAGGAAGGGCTGGATATCCTCGAGCAGTGCCTGGCGGAACTCGGCTGAGGCTTACAGCCCGAGTTCTTCGGGGGTAGGCATGTCGCATTCGAAGGCGATCCAGCCGCCTTCGAGTTCGGCGTGGCCGTTGACGATCAGGCCGTAGTAGCTCAGGCCGTTCTCCAGGGTGACGCAGATGTGCGTGGCGCCTTTTTCGGGAGCCGCGAGCGTGCCGACGAAATGCACTTTCTTCAGCACCTCGGTCACCGCCTCGAGGCCCACGCGCATGCTGGTGTTTTCCGAGGCCTCGGTGTCGCCCCCACGGTCTTCGGCGCTGACGGTCACGGTGGCGATGTAGGGGTACTTGGTGCTCAAGCGGGGTTACCTCAACAGGTGTATTAGGCGTATGGGCGCGTAGAGTACGGCAGGCCTTCCCGATTGTCTCTACCGGCCTCATCGCGGGGCAAGCCCGCTCCCACAACGAGACGATATCCCTGTGGGAGCGGGCTTGCCCCGCGAAGAGGCCTGGCCTGCAACAGGTGATCTGGATGCCCCGATCTGTTAGGGTGCCCGCCGATGCACGCCACACCACGCGAGGATACCGAGTGAGCGCAGAACTTCCCCTGATCGCCGACCTGTTCGAGGTCGACAAACGCCTGACCCTCAAGCCCGTCGTGGACTTCAACAGCTACCTGCGCAACGCCTTCGCCGACGGCGCCTGCCGCTGCCATCGCTGCGTAGAGGGCAACGGCGACGAAAGCAGCTACAGCCACCGCCACACCTTCGAACTGGAAGGCCGCACGGTGAATCGCCGCTTCGCCAACACCGCCGGCAGTGACGTGCTGCTGGTGCTGAAGAAAGCCTGGCTGTCCTACACCAAGAACGACCTGGTCACCGTCGGCACTCTGGACATGACCACCCTCAAGTCCTTCACCGAGGCCAGCCTGCACGCCCGCCTGCTGGCCCTGCTGCCGGCCAGCGGCCTGGCCCGGGAAGTCGACGGCCAGTGGCAGTTGCAAGTGCTCGCCGACTGACGGCCTGCCACGGCAGGATTCTCCCGCTCTGCTAAGTTGGGAGAACCCTCACCCGCAGGTGACCCGCCATGGCCCGCACGACCCCCATCGAGCTGTACCGCAATATCGGCATCGTCGCCCACGTCGATGCCGGCAAGACCACCACCACCGAGCGGATCCTGTTCTACACCGGGGTCAACCACAAGATGGGCGAGGTGCACGACGGCGCCGCGACCATGGACTGGATGGCCCAGGAGCAGGAGCGCGGCATCACCATCACCTCGGCGGCCACCACCGCGTTCTGGCAAGGCTCGACCAAGCAGTTCGAGCACAAGTACCGCTTCAACATCATCGACACCCCCGGCCACGTCGACTTCACCATCGAGGTGGAGCGCTCGTTGCGCGTGCTCGATGGCGCGGTGGTGGTGTTCAGCGGCGCTGATGGCGTGGAACCGCAGTCCGAGACCGTCTGGCGCCAGGCCAACAAGTACCATGTGCCGCGCCTGGCCTATATCAACAAGATGGACCGGCAAGGCGCCGACTTTCTGCGCGTGGTGAAGCAGATCGACCAGCGCCTGGGCCACCACCCGGTGCCGATCCAGTTGGCCATCGGCAGCGAGGAGAACTTCATCGGCCAGATCGACCTGGTGAAGATGAAGGCCATCTACTGGAACGACGCCGACAACGGCACCAGTTACCGCGAAGAAGCGATCCCCGCGGAGCTGCAGGCCCTGGCCGACGAATGGCGGGCCCACATGATCGAGGCGGCGGCGGATGCCAGCGAAGAGCTGACCCTGAAGTTCCTCGACGGCGAGGAGTTCACCACCGAGGAAATCAAGGCAGCCCTGCGCCAACGCACCATCGCCAATGAAATCGTGCCGACCATCCTCGGCTCGTCGTTCAAGAACAAGGGCGTGCCATTGATGCTCGACGCGGTGATCGACTACCTGCCCGCCCCGTCCGAAATCCCGGCGATCAAGGGCACCGACCCGGACGATGAAGAGAAGCACCTTGAACGCCACGCTGACGACAAGGAGCCGTTCTCGGCCCTGGCCTTCAAGATCGCCACCGACCCGTTCGTCGGCACCCTGACCTTCGCCCGGGTGTATTCGGGGGTGCTCAGCTCCGGCAATGCGGTGCTCAACTCGGTCAAGGGCAAGAAGGAACGCATCGGCCGCATGGTGCAGATGCACGCCAACCAGCGTGCCGAGATCAAGGATGTGTGCGCCGGCGACATCGCCGCGCTGATCGGCATGAAGGACGTGACCACCGGCGACACCCTGTGCGACATGGACAAGCCGATCATCCTCGAACGCATGGACTTCCCTGACCCGGTGATCTCCCAGGCGGTCGAACCCAAAACCAAGGGCGACCAGGAAAAAATGGGCATCGCCCTGAGCAAGCTGGCCCAGGAAGACCCGTCGTTCCGGGTCAAGACCGATGAGGAAACCGGGCAGACCATCATCTCCGGCATGGGTGAGCTGCACCTGGACATCATCATCGACAGGATGCGCCGCGAGTTCAACGTCGAGGCCAACATCGGCAAGCCGCAGGTGGCCTACCGCGAGAAGATCCGCAACACCTGCGAGATCGAAGGCCGCTTCGTGCGCCAGTCCGGTGGGCGTGGCCAGTACGGCCACTGCTGGATTCGCTTTGCCCCGGGCGACGAGGGCAAGGAAGGGCTGGAGTTCGTCAACGAGATCGTCGGCGGCGTGGTGCCACGTGAATACATCCCGGCGATCCAGAAAGGCATCGAGGAGCAGATGAAGAACGGCGTGCTGGCCGGCTACCCGCTGATCAACCTCAAAGCGGCGGTGTTCGACGGCTCGTACCACGACGTCGACTCCAACGAGATGGCCTACAAGATCGCCGCCTCGATGGCCACCAAGCAGTTGTCGCAGAAAGGCGGCGCGGTGTTGCTCGAGCCGGTGATGAAGGTCGAGGTGGTGACGCCCGAGGAGTATCAGGGCGACATCATGGGCGACCTGAGCCGGCGCCGCGGGATGATCCAGGACGGTGACGAGACCCCGGCCGGCAAGGTCATCCGGGCCGAGGTGCCACTGGGCGAGATGTTCGGCTACGCCACCTCGATGCGCTCGATGACCCAGGGCCGGGCCAGCTACACCATGGAATTCACCCGCTATGCCGAGGCACCGGCGAGCATTGCCGATGCCATCGTCAAGAAGAATCGCGGGGAGTCATGAACCCATCGCGGGGCAAGTCGCAGCGGCGCACCGCCGCTCCCACGCAATGCCTGTGGCTGATGCGTGGGAGCGGCGGTGCGCCGCTGCGACTTGCCCCGCGATGATTCAGTGCTGCTCACCCGCCCGCTTCAGCAGCTTCTTGCAACGCTCGGACAGATGCACCACCCGCAACTGCTTGCCTGCCTTGGCATACCGCTCGCGCAAGGTCTTGAGCGCCGCGATCGCCGAATAATCGACAAAGCTCAAATGCTGGCAATCCAAGGTCACCTGGGCCGGATCATTGGCCGGGTCGAACTGATTGAGAAACGGCGTGGTCGAGGCGAAGAACAACGTCCCATGCACTTGGTAATGCTTGTCGCCCGCCGCATCCACATGGCTGTCGGCGTACAGTTCACGCGCATGCTGCCAGGCGAAGTTGATCGCGGCGATGACGATACCGAACATCACCGCCATGGCCAGGTCGGTGAACACCGTCACCACCGTTACCGCAATGATCGCCAGCACATCGCTCGCCGGCACTTTGCGCAGCACCCGCAACGAGGCCCAGGCGAAGGTCTGCTGGGCCACCACGAACATCACCCCGACCAGAGCCGCCAGCGGAATACGCTCGATCAACGGCGACAGGAACAGCACGAACAGCAGGATCATCACCCCGGCCACCACCCCCGACAGCCGCCCACGGCCGTTGGAGCTGAGGTTGATCACGGTCTGGCCGATCATCGCGCAGCCGCCCATGCCGCCGCACAGGCCCGAGACCATGTTGGCCGCCCCCAACGCCACGCACTCGCGGTCCGGGTAGCCACGGCTCTCGGTGACTTCGTCGGTGAGGTTGAGGGTAAGCAGGGTTTCCAGCAGGCCGACCATGGCCATCAGCAGCGCATAGGGCGCGATGATCTTCAGTGTCTCGAGGTTCCACGGCACGTCCGGCAAGGCCAGTTGCGGCAAGCCGCCGGCAATGTGCGCCATGTCGCCGAGGGTGCGGGTGGGCAAGCCGACCAGGTACACCAGCAGGCCGACGCCGAGGATCGCCACCAACGCCGGTGGCACCGCACGGGTCAGTTTGGGCAGTATGTAGACCACCAGCATGGTCAGGGCCACCAGGCCGATCATCAGGTACAGCGGCGTGCCACTGAGCCAGCGCTCACCCTCTTTGAAGTGCTCCAACTGGGCCAGGGCGATGACGATGGCCAGGCCATTGACGAAACCGAGCATGACCGGGTACGGCACCAGGCGCACCAGCTTGCCCAGGCGCAGCACGCCGAACAGGATCATCACCACCCCGCCCAGCAGCACCGTGGCCAGCAGGTATTGGGCGCCGTGCTGCACCACCAGGGCGACGATCACCACCGCCATCGAGCCGGCGGCGCCGGAGATCATCCCCGGGCGGCCGCCGAACAGCGCGGTCAGGGTACAGATGATGAACGCACCGTACAGGCCCATAAGCGGATTGAGGTGGGCCACCAGGGCAAAAGCGATGCACTCGGGCACCAGGGCGAACGAGGTGGTGAGGCCGGCGAGCAGGTCGGCGCGTAGGCGAGCGGGTTTCATGGGGGGCCTGTACAGGAAGTTAAGGCAGCACGCCCTGCCCTGTGGGAGCGGGTTTACCCGCGAATGCGATGGGGCATTCCCTGACGCTTTCGCGGGTAAACCCGCTCCCACAGGACATGTGTTGCCTTGAGGGGCGAGACTGAAATTTGGGGGCGATGTTACGTAAATTGACTGACAGCGGCCAGCAACAGCCGCAACCTTTCACACCCCTGTGATCCAGGCCCGGCAAGATGCCGACAAATTTGCCATCATGTTCATTCCACCCGCGGAGATCATGGACATGCCGCTACGCCCCCTCCTTGCCTCGCTGCTGCTGGCCGCCAGCCTGACCGCCCAGGCCGCCACCGAGGTCATCCCCCTGCAACACCGCAGCAGCGCCGAGCTGCTGCCCGCCGCCCAGTCGTTCCTGGGCAAGGACGGTAGCGTCAGCTCCTTCGAGGACAAGCTGATCGTCAATGCCAGCCAGGAGCGCATCGACGACCTGCGCACCCTGCTGCAACAACTGGATACCGCACCCAAGCGCCTGCTGATCAGCGTCGACAACAACGACAGCAACTTCCAGGACAACCGCGGCAATGCGCGGGTAATCCACTACGGCACCGCCAACCGCGAAGGCGGCCTGCAGCAGATCCAGGCCAGCGAAGGGCAACCGGCGCTGATCCAGGTGGGCCAGAGCATCCCCATCACCAGCACCTCCACCGACGGCTACGGGCGCATCCAGAGCGACACGCAATACCGCAATGTCACCCAGGGTTTCTACGTCACCCCACGCCTGACCGGTGACACCGTACGCCTGCAAATCAGCAGCAATAATGACCGAATGAGCCAGGAACGTGCCGATGTAGTGAAAGTGCAAAGCACCGACACGACGGTCACCGGCAGGCTGGGTGAGTGGATCACACTGGCAGGCTACAACCAGGACAGCCAGGCCGAGCGCAGTGCGTCAAGCCTCAGCTACAGCACCCAGCGCGGGGAAAATATGACTTTGCGTGTCAAAGTCGACCTTCTTGACTGATCCCAGGCAATTCAAGGCCTCGACCAAAGGCCTTGAAACTGACCAGCAAGTCGCATTAGACCAAAGATGTAGTAACCAGAAAAAAGCACTACAAAATCGTTGACAGGCACTTTTTGGCAAAGGCATGATGGCCTCGCTCCCGCTAATCAGAGGCCCTGGCAAGGGTCTTCGGAGCGCCCTGCACACCACCAGCGCAGGCGCTTCGTGTCCATACGGCCCACAAGGCGGTTCGACGGGATTGCGACTGCAACGAAGAAGTTGTCCCGAGGGACGGAAGCGCATCACCGCAGTCATCAGCAATCGCGTAGCACCGCAGCACGGCATCCACGAGCCAACCTGCAGCGCACGCCTTCGCCCGGCCTGCACACCCTTCCCCCTTCGAGCCTTCTGCGTTCGCCGCCGCACTCCCCCGAACAGGACAGCCGCCCGGCCCTCTGACCCGCGTTTGTCGAGCATCAGCACAATTACACTCAAGATCGATGCGACGAGGTTTATTTCCATGGCACTGACACGCGAACAGCAAATTGCAGCCCTCGAGAAAGACTGGGCCGAAAACCCGCGCTGGAAAGGCGTGACCCGTACCTACACCGCCGCTGATGTCGTTCGCCTGCGTGGCTCGCTGCAACCGGAGCACACCCTGGCTCGCCAGGGCGCAGAGAAACTGTGGAAGCTGGTCACCCAAGGTGCCCACCCGTCCTTCCGCCCAGAAAAAGATTTCGTCAACTGCATGGGCGCCCTGACCGGCGGCCAGGCAGTGCAGCAGGTCAAGGCCGGCATCCAGGCCATCTACCTGTCCGGCTGGCAGGTTGCCGCCGACAACAACTCGGCCGAATCGATGTACCCCGACCAGTCGCTGTACCCGGTCGACTCGGTTCCGACCGTGGTCAAGCGCATCAACAACTCGTTCCGTCGCGCCGACCAGATCCAGTGGAAAGCCGGCAAGAACCCAGGCGACGAAGGCTACATCGACTACTTCGCGCCGATCGTGGCTGACGCCGAAGCCGGTTTCGGCGGCGTACTGAACGCCTACGAACTGATGAAGAACATGATCGAAGCGGGCGCCGCCGGCGTGCACTTCGAAGACCAGCTGGCCTCGGTGAAAAAATGCGGCCACATGGGCGGCAAGGTACTGGTACCGACCCAGGAAGCCGTACAGAAGCTGGTGGCTGCCCGCCTGGCCGCCGACGTTGCCGGTGTACCGACCATCATCCTGGCCCGTACCGACGCCAACGCCGCCGACCTGCTGACCAGCGACTGCGACCCGTACGACCAGCCGTTCGTGATCGGCGACCGTACCCGTGAAGGCTTCTACAAGGTCCGCGCCGGCCTCGACCAGGCCATCTCCCGCGGCCTGGCCTACGCGCCGTATGCCGACCTGATCTGGTGCGAAACCGCCAAGCCGGACCTGGACGAGGCCCGTCGCTTCGCCGAAGCGATCAAGAAGGAATACCCGGACCAGCTGCTGTCGTACAACTGCTCGCCTTCCTTCAACTGGAAGAAGAACCTGGACGACGCCACCATCGCCAAGTTCCAGCGCGAACTGTCGGCCATGGGCTACAAGCACCAGTTCATCACCCTGGCCGGCATCCACAACATGTGGCACGGCATGTTCAACCTGGCGCACGACTACGCCCGCAACGACATGACCGCCTACGTGAAGCTGCAGGAGCAGGAATTCGCCGACGCCAGCAAAGGCTACACCTTCGTGGCGCACCAGCAGGAAGTGGGCACCGGCTACTTCGACGACATGACCACCGTGATTCAGGGTGGCGCTTCGTCGGTGACCGCACTGACTGGTTCGACCGAGGAAGAACAGTTCCACTGATTGGTGTGAGCTGAACAAGAAGCCCAGACTCCGTCAGGAGCCTGGGCTTTCTTTTGTCTGCACCGGCCTCTTCGCGGGTAAACCCGCCCCCACAGGATCGGCACTCCCCCTGAGCCCGGCACAGCACCTGTGGGAGCGGGTTTACCCGCGAAAGGGCCGGCACAAGCATTCTCCGCGTTCAGGTCTATGCTTGTGTCTACCCAGCAGCAAGGACCGCCCATGCCCCGTCCAAGCCACCTGATCCTGATCGCCATCGCAGCCGCCGCCTGCTATCTATATGCACTGGCCAGCGGTAACGCCCTGCTCGGCCTGCTGGTCAAACCCATTCCCGTGCTCGCCCTGATCGCCTGGCTGAGCACCACGCCCGCCACCCCCTACCGCCGCTGGATCATGATCGGCCTGGCCTTCTCGGTACTTGGCGACATCCTCCTGGCCATCCCCCGCGACCTGTTCGTGTTCGGCCTGGCCGCGTTCCTGTGCGCCCACCTCGCCTACCTGCGCGGTTACTGCAACCTGACCCAGCGCCCAGCCTATCCCTCACTGGCACTCGCACTGCTGGTAGGCGGCTCGCTGTTCGGCCTGCTCGCCAGCCACGGCCTGGGCCCACTGCTGATCCCAGTGGCGCTGTATGCCCTGGCGATCGGCTGCATGCTCTGGCGCGCCCTGGCCTGTGGTGGCGTCGCAGCACTGGGCGCCTGCGCCTTCGTATTCTCCGACAGCCTGATCGGCATCGACCGCTTCGTCAGCCCGTTTGCCGCCGCACAGTACCTGATCATCCTGCTCTACTGGCTCGGCCAGTGGCTGATCGCCGCCTCGGTGATTCGCACCCCAAGCTCCGAACCATTGATCCAGAGCGGTACGCGTGAGATTGGAAGCTGTTAGAACGAGCATTTTTCGCATTTGCAAGTGGCGAGGCCGCCCAATGAACTTTGCAAGGCTCAGAACTGCTAAATCAATACAGCTCAATCCAAATGATATTAATTATCATTACACAGCTAAGTCGTCATTACGCCGGGTAAGAAACATAATTAACAAAACCGCACGCAATGCCCGAAACTCAAGGGTTTCAGCCAGTTACGAACGGTTTTTGTTCTTAAACCTACGAATAAATTTGCAACGGAAATTTTACTTGCACCGGGTTTACCCATAAAATCAGCGCGATTGATTCAGCTGCGACATTTGGTCACTGCGCCTGCGACACCGCGTCGCCGCTCTACTTATTTCAGACTTCAGAGCTGGGTCTCTGTATAAGGATTTCTAGCATGTCCGATTCGGCAGGACTCATGGCCCACAACTGGGGCTTTGCCATCTTCCTCCTGGGTGTCGTCGGCCTGTGCGCCTTCATGCTCGGCCTGTCCAGCCTGCTCGGTAGCAAGGCCTGGGGCCGCGCCAAGAACGAACCCTTCGAATCCGGCATGCTGCCCGTCGGCAGCGCTCGCCTGCGTCTGTCCGCCAAATTCTATCTGGTCGCGATGCTGTTCGTGATCTTCGATATCGAAGCCCTCTTCCTGTATGCATGGTCTGTGTCCGTCCGCGAAAGCGGCTGGACCGGATTCGTCGAAGCACTCGTTTTCATAGCAATTCTGTTGGCAGGTCTTGTCTACCTATGGCGCGTCGGGGCGCTCGATTGGGCTCCCGAAGGTCGCCGCAAGCGGCAAGCGAAGCTGAAACAATGAGGCTTTGGCATGCAATACAATCTCACCAGAATCGATCCGGATGCGCCCAACGAGCAGTACCCGGTCGGTGAACGGGAAACCGTCACCGATCAGCTGCTAGAGGACCAGGTCCACAAGAACATCTACATGGGGAAACTCGAAGATGTGCTGCGTGGCGCGGTCAACTGGGGTCGCAAGAACTCCCTCTGGCCGTACAACTTCGGCCTGTCCTGCTGCTACGTGGAAATGACCACGGCCTTCACGGCACCCCACGACATCGCCCGCTTCGGCGCCGAAGTCATCCGGGCCTCGCCGCGTCAGGCCGACTTCATGGTCATCGCCGGTACCTGCTTCGTGAAGATGGCGCCGATCATCCAGCGCCTGTACGAGCAGATGCTTGAGCCCAAGTGGGTCATCTCCATGGGTTCGTGCGCCAACTCCGGCGGCATGTACGACATCTACTCGGTCGTTCAAGGGGTCGACAAGTTCCTCCCCGTGGACGTGTACGTGCCTGGCTGCCCGCCGCGCCCCGAAGCATTCCTGCAAGGCTTGATGCTGCTGCAGGAGTCGATCGGCCAGGAGCGACGCCCGCTTTCCTGGGTTGTCGGCGATCAAGGCATTTACCGTGCCGAGATGCCTGCCCAGAAAGACCTGCGTCGCGAACAGCGTATCGCGGTAACCAACCTGCGCAGCCCCGACGAAGTCTGATCCAGCGACCTGCCGCCCGCTCCCCCAGGAGCCGGCGGCCTGGCTTCATTCTTAACGTTGACCCAAAGCGACCGAGACCATGACAGCGGACAACGCTATTTATATTCCGCCTTACAAGGCTGACGACCAGGATGTGGTCGTCGAACTGCACAACCGATTCGGCGCCGACGCTTTCGTCGCCCAGGAAACCCGCACCGGCATGCCGGTACTGTGGGTCAAGCGTGCCCAGCTCAAAGAAATCCTGACCTTCCTGCGCAACGTCGCCAAGCCGTACAGCATGCTGTACGACCTGCACGGCGTGGACGAGCGCCTGCGCACCCAGCGCCGCGGCCTGCCGGCTGCCGACTTCAGCGTGTTCTACCACCTGCTGTCGATCGAACGTAACAGCGACGTGATGATCAAGGTGTCGCTGAGCGAAGGCGACCTCAACCTGCCCACCGTCACCGGTATCTGGCCCAACGCCAACTGGTACGAGCGTGAAGTGTGGGACATGTTCGGCATCGACTTCGCCGGCCACCCGCACCTGACCCGCATCATGATGCCGCCGACCTGGGAAGGTCACCCGCTGCGCAAGGACTTCCCGGCCCGTGCCACCGAGTTCGACCCCTACAGCCTCACGCTCGCCAAGCAGCAGCTTGAAGAAGAGTCGGCGCGCTTCAACCCCGAAGCCTGGGGCATGAAGCGTTCGGGCGCCAACGAGGACTACATGTTCCTCAACCTTGGCCCGAACCACCCGTCCGCCCACGGTGCCTTCCGTATCGTCCTGCAGCTGGACGGAGAAGAGATCGTCGACTGTGTCCCTGACATCGGCTACCACCACCGTGGCGCCGAGAAGATGGCCGAGCGCCAGTCCTGGCACAGCTTCATCCCCTACACCGACCGTATCGACTACCTCGGCGGGGTGATGAACAACCTGCCGTACGTGATGGCGGTGGAGAAGCTGGCCGGCATCAAGGTGCCGCAGAAAGTCGACGTGATTCGCGTCATGCTCGCCGAGTTCTTCCGCATCACCAGCCACCTGCTGTTCCTGGGTACCTACATCCAGGACGTCGGCGCCATGACCCCGGTGTTCTTCACCTTCACCGACCGCCAGCGCGCCTACACCGTGATCGAGGCGATCACCGGTTTCCGCCTGCACCCGGCCTGGTACCGCATCGGTGGCGTAGCCCACGACCTGCCGCGCGGCTGGGACAAGCTGGTCAAGGACTTCGTCGAATGGCTGCCCAAGCGCCTGGACGAATACACCAAGGCTGCCCTGCAGAACAGCATCCTCAAAGGCCGTACCATCGGCGTCGCCGCCTACAACACCAAAGAGGCCCTGGAATGGGGCACCACCGGTGCCGGCCTGCGTGCCACCGGTTGCGACTTCGACCTGCGTAAAGCCCGCCCCTACTCCGGCTACGAGAACTTCGAGTTCGAAGTACCGCTGGCCCACAACGGCGATGCCTACGATCGCTGCATGGTCCGTGTCGAGGAGATGCGCCAGAGTATCCGCATCATCGACCAGTGCATGCGCAACATGCCGGAAGGCCCGTACAAGGCGGATCACCCGCTGACCACGCCCCCGCCGAAAGAGCGCACCCTGCAGCACATCGAGACCCTGATCACCCACTTCCTGCAAGTCTCGTGGGGCCCGGTCATGCCGGCCAACGAGTCGTTCCAGATGATCGAGGCGACCAAGGGCATCAACAGTTACTACCTGACGAGCGATGGCGGCACCATGAGCTACCGCACCCGGATCCGTACCCCGAGCTACCCGCACCTGCAGCAGATCCCTTCGGTGATCAAAGGCAGCATGGTCGCGGACCTGATCGCGTACCTGGGCAGTATCGACTTCGTTATGGCTGACGTGGACCGCTAAGCATGAACAGCACGCTTATCCAAACCGACCGTTTCGCCCTGAGCGAAACCGAGCGCTCGGCCATCGAGCACGAGATGCACCACTACGAGGACCCGCGCGCGGCGTCCATCGAAGCCCTCAAGATCGTGCAGAAAGAGCGCGGCTGGGTGCCGGACGGCGCCATCTACGCCATCGGCGAAGTGCTGGGCATCCCTGCCAGCGACGTCGAGGGTGTGGCCACCTTCTACAGCCAGATCTTCCGCCAGCCGGTTGGCCGCCACATCATCCGTGTATGCGACAGCATGGTCTGCTACATCGGCGGCCACGAGTCCGTGGTCAGCCAGATCCAGAGCGAGCTGGGCATCGGCCTCGGCCAGACCACCGCCGACGGGCGTTTCACCCTGCTGCCGGTGTGCTGCCTGGGTAACTGCGACAAGGCCCCGGCGCTGATGATCGACGACGACACCTTTGGCGACGTGCAACCTGCCGGCGTCAGCAAGCTGCTGGAGGGTTACGTATGACCATCACTTCCTTCGGCCCGGCCAACCGCATTGCGCGCAGCGCCGAAACCCACCCGCTGACCTGGCGCCTGCGTGACGACGGCGAGCCGGTGTGGCTTGCCGAGTACGAGTCCAAGAACGGCTATGCCGCCGCGCGCAAGGCGCTGGCCGACATGTCCGCCGACGACATCGTGCAGAGCGTCAAGGACTCCGGCCTCAAGGGCCGTGGCGGCGCAGGCTTCCCCACTGGCGTGAAGTGGGGCCTGATGCCCAAAGACGAATCCATGAACATCCGCTACCTGCTGTGCAACGCGGATGAAATGGAGCCCAACACCTGGAAAGACCGCATGCTGATGGAGCAACAGCCCCATCTGCTGGTCGAAGGCATGCTGATCAGCGCCCGCGCACTCAAGGCCTACCGCGGCTACATCTTCCTGCGTGGCGAATACACCACCGCGGCGAAGAACCTCAATCGCGCCATCGATGAAGCCAAGGCCGCAGGCCTTCTGGGCAAGAACATCCTCGGTTCGGGCTTCGACTTCGAGCTGTTCGTGCACACCGGTGCCGGGCGCTACATCTGCGGTGAAGAAACCGCACTGATCAACTCCCTCGAAGGCCGCCGCGCCAACCCGCGCTCCAAGCCGCCCTTCCCTGCCGCCGTCGGCGTGTGGGGCAAGCCGACTTGCGTGAACAACGTCGAGACCCTGTGCAACGTGCCGGCCATCGTCGCCAACGGCAACGACTGGTACAAGTCGCTGGCCCGTGAAGGCAGCGAAGACCACGGCACCAAGCTGATGGGCTTCTCCGGCAAGGTGAAGAACCCTGGCCTGTGGGAGCTGCCGTTCGGCGTCACCGCCCGCGAGCTGTTCGAAGACTACGCCGGTGGCATGCGCGACGGCTTCAAGCTCAAGTGCTGGCAGCCAGGCGGCGCCGGTACCGGCTTCCTGCTGCCCGAGCACCTCGATGCGCAGATGTACGCCGGTGGCATCGCCAAGGTCGGCACCCGTATGGGTACGGGCCTGGCCATGGCGGTGGACGACAGCGTCAACATGGTTTCGCTGCTGCGCAACATGGAAGAGTTCTTCGCCCGCGAATCGTGCGGCTGGTGCACCCCGTGCCGTGACGGCCTGCCGTGGAGCGTGAAGATGCTGCGCGCCCTGGAGAAAGGCCAGGGCCGCGCCGAAGACATCGAGACCCTGCTGGGTCTGGTCAACTTCCTCGGCCCAGGCCGTACCTTCTGTGCTCACGCACCAGGTGCCGTCGAGCCATTGGGCAGTGCCATCAAATACTTCCGCTCGGAGTTCGAGGCCGGTGTGGCGCCAGAAAGCGCTGGCACCCTGCGCCCGAACCTGGCGAAGCCGATCGTGGTCGGCGCATAACAAGATGAAACAGCGGATGGTCCGTGCCATCCGCCAGCCCGCTGGCCGGCCCGAACGACTCGTGGCTGGCCGCAGGCTCACCGATTTCCATTAGCCACGCCCGCTCACGCGGGCCAACGAAGAACTTTGAACAATGGCCACTATCCACGTAGACGGCAAAGCGCTCGAAGTCAACGGTGCGGACAACCTGTTACAGGCGTGTCTGTCACTCGGCCTCGACATCCCCTATTTCTGCTGGCACCCGGCGCTCGGTAGCGTCGGCGCCTGCCGGCAGTGCGCGGTCAAGCAGTACACCGACGAGAACGACACCCGTGGTCGTATCGTCATGTCCTGCATGACCCCTGCCTCCGACGGCACCTGGATCTCCATCGACGATGAAGAGTCCAAGGCGTTCCGCGCCAGCGTCGTCGAATGGCTGATGACCAACCACCCGCACGACTGCCCGGTGTGCGAGGAAGGCGGTCACTGCCACCTGCAGGACATGACGGTAATGACCGGCCACAACGAGCGCCGCTACCGTTTCACCAAGCGTACCCACCAGAACCAGGACCTCGGCCCGTTCATCGCCCACGAGATGAACCGCTGCATCGCCTGCTACCGCTGCGTGCGCTACTACAAGGACTACGCCGGCGGCACCGACCTGGGTGTGTACGGCGCCCACGACAACGTGTACTTCGGTCGCGTTGAAGACGGCGTGCTGGAAAGCGAGTTCTCCGGCAACCTCACCGAGGTCTGCCCGACCGGTGTGTTCACCGACAAGACCCACTCCGAGCGCTACAACCGCAAGTGGGACATGCAGTTTGCTCCAAGCATCTGCCATGGCTGCTCCAGCGGTTGCAACATCAGCCCGGGTGAGCGCTACGGCGAACTGCGCCGCATCGAGAACCGTTTCAACGGCTCGGTGAACCAGTACTTCCTGTGCGACCGTGGCCGCTTCGGCTATGGCTACGTCAACCGCAGCGACCGCCCACGCCAGCCGCTGCTGGCAGACGGCACCAAGCTGTCGCTGGACGCCGCCCTGGACAAGGCCGCCGACCTGCTGCGCGGCCGCACCATCGTCGGTATCGGCTCGCCACGCGCCAGCCTCGAAAGCAACTACGGCCTGCGTGAGCTGGTCGGCGCCGAGTACTTCTACTCGGGTATGGAAGCCGGTGAACTGGCCCGTGTGCGCCTGGCGCTGAACGTGCTGAACAACAGCCCGCTGCCGGTGCCGACCCTGCGCGACATCGAAGACCACGACGCGGTGTTCGTGCTCGGTGAAGACCTCACCCAAACTGCCGCCCGTGTCGCCCTGGCCGTACGCCAGGCCACCAAGGGCAAGGCCGAAGCCATGGCCGACGCCATGCGCGTACAGCCTTGGCTGGACGCCGCGGTGAAGAACATCGGCCAGCACGCGCTGTACCCGCTGTTCATCGCATCCTTGGCTGAAACCAAGCTGGACGACGTTGCCGAAGAGTGTGTACACGCCGCTCCCGCCGACCTGGCCCGCATCGGTTTCGCCGTGGCCCACGCCATCGACCCGAGCGCCCCGGCCGTCGAAGGCCTGGACAGCGACGCCAAGGCCCTGGCCCAGCGTATCGCCGACGCCCTGGTCGCTGCCCAGCGCCCACTGATCGTCGCCGGTACTTCGCTGGCCGACCCGGCGCTGATCGAAGCCGCCGCCAACATCGCCAAGGCCCTCAAGCTGCGCGAGAAGAACGGCTCGCTGAGCCTGGTCGTGCCTGAGGCCAACAGCCTCGGCATGGCGATGATGGGCGGTGAGTCCATCGACGCCGCGCTGGACGCGGTGATCAGCGGCAAGGCCGACGCCATCGTCGTGCTGGAAAACGACCTGTACGCCCGCGTACCGGCCGCCAAGGTCGACGCCGCCCTGGCTGCCGCCAAGGTGGTGATCGTTGCCGACCACTCCAAAACCGCCACTGTCGACCGTGCCCACCTGGTACTGCCAGCCGCCTCGTTCGCCGAAGGCGACGGTACTCTGGTCAGCCAGGAAGGCCGTGCCCAGCGCTTCTTCCAGGTGTTCGACCCGCAGTACCTGGACAGCAGCATCCAGATCCACGAAGGCTGGCGCTGGATGCACGCCCTGCGTGCCACCCTGCTCAACAAGCCGGTGGACTGGACCCAACTGGATCACGTCACCAGCGCCTGCGCCGAAGCCGCTCCGCAACTGGCCGGCATCGTCAACGCCGCACCGAGCGCCGCGTTCCGCATCAAGGGCATGAAGCTGGCCCGTGAGCCGCTGCGCTACTCGGGCCGTACCGCCATGCGCGCCAACATCAGCGTGCACGAGCCGCGTACCCCGCAGGACAAGGACACCGCGTTCGCCTTCTCCATGGAAGGCTACTCGGGTTCGGCCGAACCGCGTCAGCAGGTGCCGTTCGCCTGGTCGCCGGGCTGGAACTCGCCGCAAGCCTGGAACAAGTTCCAGGACGAGGTCGGTGGCCACCTGCGTGCCGGTGACCCGGGCGTGCGCCTGATCGAATCTCAAGGCGACCGCCTGAGCTGGTTCACCGCCATCCCTGGCGCGTTCAACCCGGCCCGTGGCACCTGGACCGCCGTGCCGTTCTTCCACCTGTTCGGCAGCGAAGAGAGCTCCTCGCGCGCCGCCCCGGTGCAGGAGCGCATCCCGGCCGCCTACGTCGGCCTGGCCAAGTCCGAAGCCGACCGCCTGGGCGTCAACGACGGCGCGATGCTGAGCCTGAACGTGGCCGGTGTGTCGCTGCGCCTGCCGCTG
This sequence comes from Pseudomonas sichuanensis, assembly GCF_024749065.1. NCBI lineage: Bacteria > Pseudomonadati > Pseudomonadota > Gammaproteobacteria > Pseudomonadales > Pseudomonadaceae > Pseudomonas > Pseudomonas sichuanensis. The sequence continues at coordinate 4,001,650 of NZ_CP087185.1, forward strand.
CGTATCAATGAAGAGCTGGGCGCTGGCCTGGTTGCGTTGCCCAAAGGCCTGGCAGGCATTCCGCCCGCCATCTTCGGTGCATCCGTCGAAGGCCTGCAGGAGGCAGCACAATGAGCTGGTTCACCCCCGAAGTGATCGACGTGATCATTCAGGTCGTCAAGGCCATCGTGGTGCTGCTGGCCGTGGTGGTCTGCGGCGCGCTGCTCAGCTTCGTCGAGCGTCGCCTGCTGGGCTGGTGGCAGGACCGCTACGGTCCGAACCGCGTCGGCCCGTTCGGCATGTTCCAGATCGCAGCCGACATGCTGAAGATGTTCTTCAAGGAAGACTGGAACCCGCCCTTCGTCGACAAGATGATCTTCACCCTGGCGCCGGTCGTGGCCATGAGTGCCCTGCTGATCGGCTTCTCGATCATCCCGATCACCCCGGGCTGGGGCGTGGCCGACCTGAACATCGGTCTGCTGTTCTTCTTCGCCATGGCCGGCCTGTCGGTCTACGCCGTACTGTTCGCCGGCTGGTCGTCGAACAACAAGTACGCCCTGCTGGGCAGCTTGCGTGCTTCGGCGCAGACCGTCTCGTACGAGGTGTTCCTGGGCCTGGCGCTGATGGGCGTGGTGGTGCAGGTGGGCTCGTTCAACATGCGCGACATCGTTGAATACCAGGCCCAAAACCTGTGGTTCATCATTCCGCAGTTCTTCGGCTTCTGTACCTTCTTCATCGCTGGCGTCGCCGTGACTCACCGTCACCCGTTCGACCAGCCGGAAGCGGAACAGGAACTGGCCGACGGCTACCACATCGAATACGCCGGCATGAAATGGGGCATGTTCTTCGTCGGTGAATACATCGGCATCATCCTGATCTCGGCGCTGCTGGTCACCCTGTTCTTCGGTGGCTGGCACGGTCCGTTCGACCTGCTGCCGCAGCTGCCGTTCTTCTGGTTCGCCCTGAAGACCGCGTTCTTCATCATGCTGTTCATCCTGCTGCGCGCCTCGATCCCGCGCCCACGCTATGACCAGGTGATGGACTTCAGCTGGAAGTTCTGCCTGCCGCTGACCCTGATCAATTTGCTGGTGACCGCTGCGATCGTGCTCTACAACACGCCAGCCGTCGCGGCCCAGTGAGGATTTGACCCATGTTCAAGTATATCGGCGACATCGTTAAGGGCACCGGCACCCAGCTGCGCAGCCTGGTGATGGTGTTCTCCCACGGGTTCCGCAAGCGCGACACCCTGCAGTACCCCGAAGAACCCGTGTACCTGCCGCCGCGCTACCGCGGCCGCATCGTCCTCACCCGCGACCCCGACGGCGAGGAACGCTGCGTAGCGTGCAACCTCTGCGCGGTGGCCTGCCCGGTCGGCTGCATTTCGCTGCAGAAGGCCGAGACCGAGGACGGTCGTTGGTACCCCGAGTTCTTCCGCATCAACTTCTCGCGTTGCATCTTCTGCGGCCTGTGTGAAGAAGCGTGCCCGACCACCGCGATCCAGCTCACCCCGGATTTCGAAATGGCCGAGTTCAAGCGTCAGGACCTGGTGTACGAGAAAGAAGATCTGCTGATCTCCGGCCCCGGCAAGAACCCTGACTACAACTTCTACCGTGTTGCCGGTATGGCCATCGCTGGCAAGCCGAAAGGCTCTGCGCAGAACGAAGCCGAGCCGATCAACGTGAAGAGCTTGCTCCCATAAGGACAGAAAGATGGAATTCGCTTTCTACTTCGCATCCGGTGTCGCCGTTGTTTCCACGCTTCGCGTGGTGACCGGCACCAACCCGGTGCACGCCCTGCTCTACCTGATCATCTCGCTGATTTCCGTGGCGATGATCTTCTTCTCCCTCGGTGCGCCGTTCGCCGGCGCCCTGGAAGTGATCGCCTACGCCGGCGCCATCATGGTGCTGTTCGTGTTCGTGGTGATGATGCTCAACCTCGGGCCGGCCTCGGTCGCCCAGGAACGCGGCTGGCTCAAGCCCGGCATCTGGGCGGGGCCGGTGATCCTCGCCGCCCTGCTGCTGCTGGAGCTGCTGTACGTGCTGTTCGTCAGCCCGTCGGGCGCCGCCATCAGCGGTACCACCGTCAGCGCCAAGGAAGTCGGCATCAGCCTGTTCGGGCCGTACCTGCTGGTGGTCGAACTGGCTTCGATGCTGCTGCTCGCGGCAGCCGTCACCGCCTTCCACCTGGGCCGCAACGAGGCGAAGGAGTAAATCATGGGTGCTATCCCTCTCGAGCATGGTCTGGCGGTCGCCGGCATCCTGTTCTGCTTAGGTCTGGTTGGCCTGATGGTCCGCCGCAACATCCTCTTCGTGCTCATGAGCCTGGAAGTCATGATGAACGCCTCTGCCCTGGCGTTCATCGTCGCCGGTGCCCGTTGGGTCCAGCCCGACGGCCAGGTGATGTTCATTCTGGTGATCAGCCTGGCAGCCGCCGAAGCCAGCATTGGCCTGGCGATCCTGCTGCAGCTGTATCGCCGCTTCCACACTCTCGACATCGATGCTGCCAGTGAGATGCGCGGATGAACCTTATCTTCCTGACGTTCGTATTCCCCCTGATCGGCTTCCTGCTGCTGTCGTTCTCCCGTGGACGGTTCTCGGAGAACCTGTCCGCACTGATCGGCGTCGGCTCGGTCGGTCTGTCGGCGGCCACCGCCGCCTACGTGATCTGGCAGTTCAACGTCGCCCCGCCTGAGGGCGGTGCGTACAGCCAGCTGCTGTGGCAGTGGATGTCGGTGGACGGCTTCGCGCCGAACTTCACCCTGTACGTGGATGGCCTGTCGGTCACCATGCTGGGCGTGGTCACCGGTGTCGGCTTCCTGATCCACCTGTTCGCCTCCTGGTACATGCGTGGCGAAGCCGGTTACTCGCGCTTCTTCTCGTACACCAACCTGTTCATCGCCAGCATGCTGTTCCTGGTGCTGGGCGATAACCTGCTGTTCATCTACTTCGGCTGGGAAGGCGTGGGCCTGTGCTCGTACCTGTTGATCGGTTTCTACTACAGCAACCGCAACAACGGTAACGCGGCGCTCAAGGCGTTCATCGTCACCCGCATCGGCGACGTGTTCATGGCCATCGGCCTGTTCATCCTGTTCGCCCAGCTGGGCACGCTGAACGTGCAGGAACTGCTGGTGCTGGCACCGCAGAAGTTCCAGGCCGGTGACACCTGGATGGTCCTGGCCACCCTGATGCTGCTGGGTGGCGCGGTCGGTAAATCGGCCCAGCTGCCGCTGCAGACCTGGCTGGCCGACGCGATGGCGGGCCCGACCCCGGTTTCGGCACTGATCCACGCCGCAACCATGGTGACCGCGGGCGTGTACCTGATCGCCCGTACCAACGGCCTGTTCCTGCTGGCCCCGGACGTCCTGCATCTTGTGGGCGTGGTCGGTGGCGTGACCCTGGTGCTGGCCGGCTTCGCCGCGCTGGTGCAGACCGACATCAAGCGTATCCTCGCTTACTCGACCATGAGCCAGATCGGCTACATGTTCCTGGCCCTGGGCGTAGGTGCCTGGGACGCGGCGATCTTCCACCTGATGACCCACGCCTTCTTCAAGGCCCTGCTGTTCCTTGCCTCGGGTGCGGTGATCGTTGCCTGCCACCACGAGCAGGACATCTTCAAGATGGGCGGCCTGTGGAAGAAGCTGCCGTTGGCCTATGCCAGCTTCGTGGTCGGTGGCGCTGCACTGGCCGCCTTGCCGATCCTGACCGTGGGCTTCTACTCCAAGGATGAGATCCTCTGGGAAGCCTTCGCCAGCGGCAACACCGGCCTGCTGTACGCCGGCCTGGTCGGCGCGTTCATGACCTCGCTGTACACCTTCCGCCTGATCTTCATCGCCTTCCACGGCGAAGCCAAGACCGAAGCCCACGCCGGCCACGGCATCAGCCACTGGCTGCCGCTGGGTGTGCTGATCGTGCTGTCGACCTTCATCGGCGCCTGGATCCACCCGCCGCTGGCAGGCGTGCTGCCTGAGAGCGCCGGCCACGCCGGTGGCGAAGCCAAGCACTCGCTGGAGATCGCCTCGGGCGCCATCGCCATCGCCGGTATCCTGTTGTCGGCCCTGCTGTTCCTGGGCAAGCGTCGCTTTGTCAGCAGCATCGCCAACAGTGGTATCGGTCGCGTCCTGTCGGCCTGGTGGTTCGCCGCCTGGGGCTTCGACTGGATCTACGACAAGCTGTTCGTCAAACCTTACCTGCTGATCTGCCACATCCTGCGCAAGGACCCGGTGGACCGCAGCATCGGCCTGATCCCACGGATGGCTCGCGGCGGCAACGTCGCCATGAGCAAGACCGAGACCGGCCAGCTGCGTTGGTACACCGCCTCGATCGCCGTCGGCGCCGTGCTGGTGCTGGGCGCCGTGGTAGTGGCTGCGGTATGACTATGAAGAACCTTGCGACTTTGCCAAAGGAAACCAACCCGTCATGATTTTGCCTTGGCTGATCCTGATCCCCTTCATCGGCGGCCTCCTGTGCTGGCTGGGTGAGCGCTTCGGCGCCACCCTGCCCCGCTGGATCGCGCTGCTGACCATGTCCCTGCTGCTCGGCATCGGCCTGTGGCTGTGGGCTAACGGCGACTACACCCTGGCCCCGGCGCCAGGCGCCGAACCGCACTGGGCCCTCGAATACAAGTTCGAGTGGATCAAGCGCTTCGGCATCAGCGTGCACCTGGCCCTGGACGGCCTGTCGCTGCTGATGATCCTGCTGACCGGCCTGCTCGGCGTGCTGTCGGTACTGTGCTCGTGGAAAGAGATCCAGCGCCACGTCGGCTTCTTCCACCTCAACCTGATGTGGATCCTCGGCGGCGTGGTCGGTGTGTTCCTGGCCCTGGACCTGTTCCTGTTCTTCTTCTTCTGGGAAATGATGCTGGTGCCGATGTACTTCCTCATCGCGCTCTGGGGTCACAGTTCGTCGGACGGCAAGAAGACCCGGATCTACGCGGCGACCAAGTTCTTCATCTTCACCCAGGCCAGCGGCCTGATCATGCTGGTGGCGATCCTTGGCCTGGTGCTGGTCAACTACAACACCACCGGTGTGCTGACCTTCAACTACAGCGACCTGCTCAAGGCCGAACTGCCGGCTGGCGTGGAATACGTGCTGATGCTGGGCTTCTTCATCGCCTTCGCGGTGAAACTGCCGGTGGTACCGTTCCACTCCTGGCTGCCTGACGCTCACGCCCAGGCACCGACCGCAGGTTCCGTGGACCTGGCGGGCATCCTGCTGAAGACCGCGGCCTACGGCCTGCTGCGCTTCGCCCTGCCGCTGTTCCCGAATGCCTCGGCCGAGTTTGCGCCGATCGCCATGACCCTGGGCCTGATCGGTATCTTCTACGGTGCCTTCCTGGCCTTCGCGCAAACCGACATCAAGCGCCTGATCGCCTTCTCCAGCGTCTCGCACATGGGCTTCGTGCTGATCGGCATCTACTCCGGCAGCCAGCAGGCCCTGCAAGGCGCGGTGATCCAGATGCTGGCCCACGGCCTGTCGGCCGCCGCGCTGTTCATCCTGTCCGGCCAGCTGTACGAGCGCCTGCATACCCGTGACATGCGCCAGATGGGTGGCCTGTGGCACCGCATCGCCTACCTGCCGGCCATCAGCCTGTTCTTCGCCGCCGCGTCGCTGGGCCTGCCAGGCACCGGCAACTTCGTCGGTGAGTTCCTGATCCTGATCGGCAGCTTCGCCCACGTGCCGTGGATCACCGTGATCGCCACCACGGGCCTTGTGTTCGGTTCGGTCTACTCGCTGATCATGATCCACCGCGCCTACTTCGGCCCGGCCAAGGCCGACACCGTACTGGCCGGCATGGACACCCGCGAGATGATCATGGTGCTGGGCCTGGCTGGCCTGCTGATCCTGCTGGGCGTGTATCCGCAGCCGTTCCTCGACACCTCTGCCGCCACCATGAGCGGTGTGCAGCAGTGGCTCGGTTCCGCTTTCACTCAACTCGCTTCGGCCCGGTAAGAGCGCTATGGAATTCACCACTCAACACTTCATCGCATTGGCGCCGATGCTGATCACCACCATCACCACGGTGGTGGTGATGCTGGCGATCGCCTGGAAGCGCAACCACTCGCAGACGTTCCTGCTGTCCACCGTGGGCCTGAACCTGGCCCTGCTGTCGATCCTGCCGGCACTCAAGGTTGCACCGCTGGCGGTCACCTCGCTGGTCACCATCGACAAGTTCGCCTGCCTGTACATGGCCATCGTGCTGGTGGCGACGCTGGCCTGCGTGACCCTCGCCCATGCTTATCTGGGCGAGGGTTCCAAGGGCTTCCCGGGCAACCGTGAAGAGCTTTACCTGCTGCTGCTGATGTCGGCACTGGGCGGCCTGGTGCTGGTCAGCGCCAACCACCTGGCCGGCCTGTTCATCGGCCTGGAGCTGCTGTCGGTGCCGGTCTACGGCCTGGTGGCGTATGCGTTCTTCAACAAGCGCTCGCTGGAAGCCGGCATCAAGTACATGGTGCTGTCGGCCGCCGGTTCCGCCTTCCTGCTGTTCGGCATGGCCCTGCTGTACGCCGACGCCGGCAGCCTGACCTTCGACCAGCTGGGCAAGGCCCTGGCCGCCACCAGCATGCCAAGCCTGCTGGCCCAGCTGGGCCTGGGCATGATGCTGGTCGGCCTGGCGTTCAAGCTGTCGCTGGTGCCGTTCCACCTGTGGACCCCGGACGTGTACGAAGGCGCCCCGGCGCCGGTGGCCGCGTTCCTGGCCACCGCCAGCAAGGTCGCGGTGTTCGCCGTGGTCGTGCGCCTGTTCATGCTCTCCCCTGCCGCCAGCAGCGGCGTGCTGAGCACCGTACTGGCGGTCATCGCCGTGGCCTCGATCCTGATCGGCAACCTGCTGGCGCTGACCCAGAGCAACCTCAAGCGCCTGCTCGGTTACTCGTCCATCGCCCACTTCGGCTACCTGGTCATCGCCCTGGTTGCCAGCAAGGGCCTGGCCATGGAAGCCATGGGTGTGTACCTGGTCACCTACGTGATCACCAGCCTCGGCGCCTTCGGCGTGATCACCCTGATGTCCTCGCCCTACGCCGGCCGTGACGCCGACGCCCTGTACGAGTACCGCGGCCTGTTCTGGCGCCGTCCGTACCTGACCGCGGTACTGACCGTGATGATGCTGTCGCTGGCCGGTATCCCGCTGACTGCGGGCTTCATCGGCAAGTTCTACATCATTGCCACCGGTGTCGAGTCGCAGCTGTGGTGGTTGGTCGGCGCCCTGGTGCTGGGCAGTGCCATCGGCGTGTACTACTACCTGCGCGTCATGGTCACCCTGTACCTGGTCGAGCCGAACCTGCGTCGCCACGACGCCCCGCTGAAGTGGGAACAGCGCACCGGCGGCGTGATGCTGCTGGCCATCGCCATTCTCGCCTTCGTGCTGGGTGTGTACCCGCAGCCACTGCTGGAAATGGTGCAACAGGCTGGCCTGCAACTGATCGGTTGATCGGCTGGACGATGTGAAAGAAACCCCGCCTCGGCGGGGTTTCTTTTTGCCTGAAGGAAATCACGGGCTTCTTCGCGGGTAAACCCGCTCCCACAGGTTCACCACTTACCTTGCAATCAGTGGTGATCCTGTGGGAGCGGGTTTACCCGCGAAGAAGCGACTGCGGTTTACAGATCGACCACTGTGCTTCGTCTGCCTTTTGCAGCGTCAGACTCCCGCACTCGATCTGGAACCTCGCCCCCCATGCGCCCCACCCTGCCCTACTCCCTGCTGGCCCTGTTCGTCGCCAGCACCACCCAGGCCGCCAACCGCGTCGAACTCGACCAGGTGCTGATCCAGGGCCAGCAGCAATCCGAACTGGAAGCCGCCGCCGAGCGTCTGCGCGAAATCCCCGGCGCCAGCAACCTGGTGGACATGGACAAGGTGGGCCAGGGCCGGGTGGCCAGCAACCAGGACGTGCTCGCCTACCAGCCTGGGGTGTTCGCCCAGTCGGCCGGCAACGACGGCATCAAGCTGTCGATCCGCGGCTCGGGCATCAACCGTGCGCCCGGCGCCCACGGCTCCGGCGTCTACACCATGTTCGACGGCCTGCCGCTGACCGGCCCAGGTGGCACCCCCTATGAACTGTTCGAGCCGCTGTGGCTGAGCCGCGCCGAAGTGCTGCGCGGCGCCAACGGCTTCGACCAGGGCTCGCTGGCCCTCGGCGGGGCGATCAACTACGTCACCCATACCGGCTACGATGCCGCGCCCTTGCAGGTGCGCTACGAGGTCGGCAGCCGTGGCTACCAGCACCGGCATGTCAGCAGCGGCCAGGTGCTGGGCAACCTCGACTACTACGTGGCCCTGACCGACTCGGAATACGACGGTTACCAGGCCCACAGCAGCGGCAGCGCCAAGGGCATCGCCGCCAACCTTGGCTACCGCTTCAACCCGAACCTGGAAACGCGCTTCTACCTGCGCTACCGGGAAACCGAGAACGACCTGGCCGGGCGCCTGACCAAAGACCAGATCAAGCACCACCCGCGCGCGGCCAACGCCGCCTACCTGGCCCGCGACGACAGCCGCCCGCAGCCGGGCAGCACCTGGGTGGGCAACAAGACCACCTTCTTCCTCGATGACGATTCGCGCCTGGAGGCCGGGCTGGTCTATCACGACTTCCCCATGGACCTGCGCGAAGGCCCGATGCGCCTGAAGGTCGCCTACACCGATGTCAGCGGCACCCTGAACTACATGCGTCGCGACACCTTGTTCGGCCACGAGAGCAAGACCACGGTCGGCTGGCGCACCACCAAGCACCTGCCCAACAGCGGTGCCTCGCAGTTCGCCCGCAGCGGCGGCGACAATTTCGGCGCCCGCAGCCGCGACTTCAGCTACCAGGGCTCGGACACCGTGCTGCATGTGGGCAACGACCTCGAGCTGATCCCCGACCTGTGGCTCACCACCGGGCTTGCAGCGATCTACACCCGTCGCGAGAGCGACGTCAGCTATCCCGCCACGGGCGGCAAGGTCAGCCAGCACGACTGGGACTTCGCACCGCGCGTGGGCCTGCGCTACGACATCCGCCCGGACCTGCAGGTGTACGGCAACCTCAGCCGTTCGGTGGAGCCGCCGCACCCGTGGTCGCTGGTCTGGAGCTCGACCTCGACGACCCAGCCGATCGAGATGCAGAACCAGACCGCCACCACCCTGGAACTGGGCGCACGCGGCGATTCGGCGCTGGGCCGATGGGACCTGGCCTGGTACTACTCGCAGGTTCGCCATGAACTGCTGGCCGTCGAGATCGTGCAAGGGGCGCTGCCCAAGGAGTTCAACGCCAGCCCCACGGTGCATCAGGGCGTCGAAGCCGGCCTGGACAGCACCCTCTGGGAGCAGCCTGGCACTGGCAAGCTCAGCCTGCGCCAGGCCTATACCTTCAGCGACTTCCACTACCGCGACGACGACAAGTTCGGCGACAACCGCCTGCCCGGCATCCCCATGCACTACTACCAGGCCGAACTGCGCTACGACTGGCCGAGCGGTTTCTACGCCGGGGTAAATACGCAGATGGCCTCCAAGGTGCAGGTGGACTATGCCAACAGCTACCCCGCCGACGCCTACGCCCTGCTCGGCGCGCGGCTGGGCTGGGATTCGCCGAAACGTGACTGGCAGACCTGGCTGGACCTGCGCAACCTGACCAACAAGCGCTACGCAGCGACAGTGACGCCGGGGTATGACGATGGCGGCAAGGATGTCGCCCGTTCGACGCCGGGGGAAGGTTTCGCCGCTTATCTGGGCGTTTCATACAGCTTCCGCTAGGCCATCGGTCTGCGCTGAAAACGCGCCTTGATGGATTTATTTCACCTAGGCGCGACGTAACGCCTATCGAGCAAGGTTTGACTTACAGGCCTGGGTAAACAATACCGGCCTGCTTGAGGCCATTCCCGCTTCGGCACTGAACAAAACTTACACGCCTGCGTCAGCACTCCCTGATCCTAAGTATTTTTTCATCTGTAAATGCAGCCTCGGCAGTTACACAAGCCACGCATGCCGAGGCCTTATCCCACAGTGCGCTACCGGTTTACGCCCTCCTGCGTTCCCCTACCCCATCCGCATTCCTGTCTGGCGCCAAGGCAGAGGGAAATAACTCCCATTTAAACAGGCGGTGGTGATTCGCAAGAATTCCAACGGCAACGAAATGGTCGTTGCACCACTACTTGTACGGAGAATCAAAGATGGGCACCTACATGGGTATCAGATTCAACTCCCAACACGAAGAACAGTCCGAGGCCATCACCCAGGCACCCTCCCAGGTCCAGCCTGAGCAGATCGATGCGCAGCACCTGGCTGAGCACGAGAAACAGCAACTGAACGACGAGTAACGTGCTTGCGCAAGGTGCGCCAACAGGCCACCTTGCGCCCGGGAGCCCCCATGCCATCAGCAACCGAAAGGCCCATCAACCGCGAATTGTTCGAGGCCCAGGCCAGACACCTGGCCTGCGTGCTTGCCTTGCCCGCCATGGAGCAAGTCGGCATCACATCGAGCGCCCGAATAGACGAGCCAGTCGGCCCCGGGCTCAACAACCTGTTCCTGCTGCGGGTCGACGGTATCGAGCACCTCGGGCGTAGGGTACCGGGCGCCAACGGCGAGCTGGATAGCCGCCTGACACCCGACATGCTGCTGGGCACACTGCTGCAAGCGCGCTGGGACGAGCAGGGCTGGCACTGCCGATACCAGCCGCTGACCGACAGCCAATGCCAGGCGCTGTTCCAGCGAGCACTCACGTCTTCCAGCCACAGGATCCATTTCCCGTTTCCGGAACTGGACAGCCAATGCCGGGAGCAGGTCGCGCCCCCCTGCTTCTGGGATGCCCCGCAAAATCTGGCCAAGCACCTGGACCGCCAGGAACAGCACTTTCGCGACACCAGCATCGCCCTGCTCGCAGGCCGCCTGCGCCCCGGCGCAATCATTCATGATCCGGCGTGCTCTACCGGCACCTTCATCGCCGCGCTGGCACGCGCACTGCCAACCACTCATTGCGTGGGCGCGGATCGTTCTGCGGCAATGATCGACCATGCGACCGCCAGCCATCGGTTGCCGAACCTGAGTTTCGAGGTCGCCGACGCCAATGCGCCAATCATGCCTGCGGGCAGTTGCGACGTGCTGATCCTGCGCTTCCTGAACGCCGAGATGATGACGCGCGCTTGCGCCCTTGCACTGTTCGAGCATCTTACCGGCCTGGTCCGCCCCGGCGGCATGGCCCTGGTGTTCGGCCAATCGAGTGTGTTGTTCGACGTCGAGCGGCAGGCGCGCCGGCTTGGCCTGCAAGTCGCCAGCAGCCTGGCCGAGGTCCCCGGCTCCTTGCAGTTGTTCCAGTTCTACCAACTGGTCTGCCCTATGCCCCTCTTGGAACAGAAGCCCTCATGAACAGACCTGCCGAACGCGAATACAGCCTGGACGTGGCCAAAGTACGCGTCGAAGAGCAACTGGCATTGCTTGGCTTGCACCTTGAAGAAACAGTCCTGGGCAAGGGCCTCGGCTCGGTACTGATAAGCCTGAGCGACGCGGTGACCGGCAGGATTGCTCAAGGCAGCGGCAAGGGGGGGCTCGAGGAAGCCCGTGTAGGCGCACGCTTCGAGGCACTAGAGCACTACCTCGACGAGCACCAGCCACGCCCGTTGCACGTGCGCAGCACCGTCAGCCTGGCCCGCCAGGCACACCTGCAAGGCGACTTCCTGCTGCCCTGGCTGAAGGCCCAGCCCGACCGATACCTGGCTTGCCAACGCTACACCGACATCCACGCCAAGCCGCTGTTCGACTACCCGCTTGGCGTCACCCTCCCTGATTACGCCGACCAGGCCCTGCCAGGTGACGACTTCGACCACCGTGGGCTCAGGCGTTACAGCAGCAACGATGGCGCAGCAATCGGCGCCAGCCGCGACGAGGCTGTGCTGCACGCCCTGAACCAGATCATCGAACGCGATGCGCTATCGCTGTTCATGCTGCGCCACTTCTACTACCAGCGCCGCGAAGCCGTGCTGCAGGTGCTGCGCCCAGCGGCCAGCTCGGCGCTATCACGCTTATGGGGCGAGGCCGAACGCTGCCTGGACAGCCCCATCGCCGTGCTGGACATCAGCAACGAATTCGCCAGCCGCAGCTTCCTGGCCCTGTGCCTTCGCCCGGCCTCGCCCTTGCAGGCCAACGTGGTCGGCTGCGGCGCCTCACTCGACACCTGGCACGGTATACAGCGTGCCTTGAGCGAGCTGGTACAGCTGCAACTCAACAGCCGGTTGCCACAGGGCCGTCAGCAGTTGCAGCAGGCAGCGGGTGCACTGGCGACCTGGCCAAGACTGCAACGCTGCCAGCAGCTCGATATTGCCGCCCTGCTGGATAACAGCCGCGACTGCGCCTTGCCGGAACCGCTGCCCGCACAGACGGTCACCCAACAACTAGAGGCGCTGGTGGACGACTTGAATCGGCACGGTCATCAGGTGGGCATCTGCGAAGTGTTTCGGGGCGCCCAGGGAATCAGCCTGATCAACGCCCTGGTGCCAGGGCTGGAACGTTTCCATCTGGTCCGCAGCGGTAATCTGGTACTGCCTGGCCCGCGTGGTCTGCGCCTGGCGGAAGGCGGATGACTCACGGCAACTGCACCTGCGGCTTGGTCGAGGCAAAGATCGCCCAGCTGGACACGAACAACGCCGCGATCAACGGCCCGATCACAAAGCCATTGAGTCCGAATACCGCCAGCCCGCCCAAGGTGGACACCAGCACCAGGTAGTCCGGCATGCGCGTGTCCTTGCCCACCAGGATCGGCCGCAACAGGTTGTCCACCAGCCCGATCACCAGTACCCCGAAGGCAGTCAGCACGATGCCCTGCCAGGTCGCCCCGGTCAGGATGAAATAGGCCGCCACCGGCGCCCAGACGATCCCCGCGCCCACCGCCGGCAGCAGCGACAGGAACGCCATCAGCACCGCCCAGATCAGCGCACTGGGGATATCCAGCACCCAGAAGATCAACCCGCCCAATGCGCCCTGGGTAATCGCCACCAGCAGGTTGCCCTTGACCGTGGCCCGTACCACGCGCTTGAACTTCAGCTGCAAACGGCGCTTCTGCTGCTCGGGCAGCGGTACGGCCTGGCGTACCTTGCGCGCCACCTCTGCGCCTTCGCGCAGGAAGAAGTACAAGAGGTAGAGCATGATGCCGAAGCTCACCAGGAACTCGAAGGTGCCCTGCCCGAAGCTGAATGCCTGCCCTGCAAGGAACTGGCTGCCTTGGGTGGCCCACTTGGTGATCTTGTCGCGCAGACCGTCGAGGTTGCCCATGCCCATGCGGTCCAGGGCATGCTGGGCATAGTTCGGGAGCATGTCCTTGCCGCGTTCGATATAGCCGGCAATGTCCAGTTGGCCGCTCTCCACGCGCTGGTACAGCGCCGCGCCCTCCTGCACCAGCAGCATGCTGATGATGATCACCGGCAGCACCGCGATCAGCAGGCAGACCACCAGGGCCAGTGACGTCGCCAGGTTGCGCCGCCCGCCCAGGCGCAGCAGCAGACGACGCTGCAAGGGCGCGAAGAGGATGCCCAGCACCACCGCCCAGAAGATTGCGCCGAAGTACGGCAAGAGAATCCAGATGAAGGCAATGGTCACCAGCGCCAGCAGCGCAGTCAGGGCCTTGTTCTGCAACACGGTCTCGTTCATGGGCATTCCTCAGGGGCTCAACACTTTAGTGCGCGCCATAACGGCAAAAGTGCCGTTGACCCAGATCAATACCGTCGCAGCGCCGCCGCCGTAGCATCCGCGCCTTTTGCCCCTGGTGCGCACCCATGACCTCACCCGCCAAGCCCGAACTGCTGGCCCCCGCCGGCACCCTGAAGACCATGCGCTATGCCTTCGCCTATGGCGCCGACGCGGTGTACGCCGGCCAGCCGCGCTACAGCCTGCGGGTGCGCAACAACGAATTCGACCACGCCAACCTGGCACGCGGCATCCAGGAGGCCCAGGCCCAGGGCAAGCGCTTCTACGTGGTGGTCAACATCGCCCCGCACAATGCCAAGCTCAAGACCTTCCTCAGGGACCTGGCACCGGTGATCGCAATGGGCCCGGACGCGCTGATCATGTCCGACCCGGGGCTGATCATGCTGGTGCGCCAGCACTTCCCGCAGATGGCCATCCACCTTTCGGTGCAGGCCAACACGGTGAACTGGGCCAGCGTGCAGTTCTGGCAGCAGATGGGGCTGACGCGGGTGATCCTGTCGCGGGAGCTGTCGCTGGAAGAGATCGAAGAGATCCGCCAGCAGGTGCCGCAGATGGAACTGGAAGTGTTCGTCCACGGCGCGTTGTGCATGGCGTACTCCGGGCGCTGCCTGCTGTCGGGCTACCTGAACAAGCGCGACGCCAACCAGGGCTCGTGCACCAACGCCTGCCGCTGGAAGTACCTGGCCACCCCGGCCACCGAGAACGCCACCGGCGATATCGTGCGTGAATTCGAACCGACCCTGGGGCTGGGTGCGCCAACCGACCAGGTGTTCCTGCTGCAGGAGAGCAACCGCCCGGGCGAAGAGATGCCGGCCTTCGAGGACGAGCACGGCACCTACATCATGAACGCCAAGGACCTGCGCGCCATCCAGCATGTCGAGCGGCTGGCGCAGATGGGCGTGCACTCGCTGAAGATCGAGGGCCGCACCAAGTCGCACTTCTACTGTGCCCGTGCGGTGCAGTCATACCGTCAGGCCATCGACGACGCGGTGGCCGGAAGGCCGTTCGACCGAGGCCTGATGGGCAACCTCGAATCCCTCGCCCAGCGCGGCTACACCGAGGGTTTCCTGCGCCGCCACGTGCACGACGAGTACCAGAACTACCAGCGCGGCAATTCGGTGTCCGAGCGCCAGCAATTCGTGGGCGAGCTGACTGGCGTGCGGGTTGACGGCCTGGCCGAAGTGAAAGTGAAGAACCGCTTCGCCGTGGGCGACCACCTGGAGCTGATGACTCCGCGTGGCAACTACCACTTCGACCTGCACCGCCTGCACGACCGCCAGCAGCAGGCAATCGAAGTGGCACCCGGCGATGGCCACGTGGTGTACCTGCCGATCCCCGAGCAGGTGTCGCTGGAGTTCGGCCTGCTGATGCGTGACCTGGACAACGCCGAGGCGCCTGCCTGACAAATCTGTAATGCACGCCTCAGGTGACTGACAGGCGCTGGCGGCGAGGATCGTGGCTCATCTTCGGGCTGTTCGCAGGCCATCGCGGGGCAAGCCCGCTCCCACGTGGGAGCGGGCTTGCCCCGCGATGGGGGGCGACGGCCACCACCGAGACCACGCCATGCCACCTACCCCCACCCGTCGCACCTTCGTCAAGGGCCTGGGCGCCGCCACCGCCCTGGCCGGCCTCGGCCTGTGGCGCCCGCTGGCCCAGGCCGCCGAGGGCCGCCTGCCGCTGCACGACCTGAGCGGCCAGCAGTTCGAGCTGTTCATCGGCCAGACCCCGGTCAACATCACCGGCAAACCACGCACCGCGCTGACCATCAATGGCAGCCTGCCCGGCCCGCAATTGCGCTGGCGCGAAGGCGACACCGTGACCCTGCGGGTGCGCAACCGCCTGGACCAGGACACCTCGATCCACTGGCACGGCATCATCCTGCCGGCCAACATGGACGGCGTGCCGGGCCTGAGCTTCGCCGGCATCGAACCGGGCGGCGACTACCTGTACCAGTTCACCCTGAAGCAGAGTGGCACCTACTGGTACCACAGCCATTCCGGGCTGCAGGAGCAGGCCGGGGTGTACGGTGCCATCGTCATCGAACCGCGCGAACCCGAGCCGCATCAGTACCAGCGCGACCATGTGCTGCTGCTCAGCGACTGGTCGGACCAGGCGCCGCAAGCGCTGATGGCGACGCTGAAGAAGCAGTCCGACGCCTTCAACTACAACAAGCGCACGGTCGGCGACTTCATCGACGATGTGGCAGACAAGGGTTTCGCCAATGCGGCAGACAATCGCTGGGCCTGGGCCAAAATGCGCATGAGCCCGACCGACCTGGCCGACATCAGCGCTGCCAGCTACACCTACCTGCTCAACGGCCAGCCGCCGGACGGCAACTTCACCTGCCTGTTCCAGCCCGGCGAAACCGTGCGCCTGCGCCTGATCAACGCCTCGGCGATGACCTACTTCGACTTCCGCATCCCTGGTTTGAAACTGACGGTGATTGCCGCCGACGGCCTGCCGGTCACCCCGGTGACGGTTGACGAGCTGCGCATCGCCGTGGCCGAGACCTATGACGTGCTGGTGACCGTAGGCGACTTGCCGGCCTACACCCTGTATGCCCAGAGCATGGACCGCACCGGCTACGCCCGCGGCACCCTGGCCCGCGCAGCCGGGTTGCAGGCACCGGTGC
This sequence comes from Pseudomonas sichuanensis, assembly GCF_024749065.1. NCBI lineage: Bacteria > Pseudomonadati > Pseudomonadota > Gammaproteobacteria > Pseudomonadales > Pseudomonadaceae > Pseudomonas > Pseudomonas sichuanensis. The sequence continues at coordinate 4,017,921 of NZ_CP087185.1, forward strand.
CCGCGCCCGACCCGCGCCCGGTGTTGACCATGGATGACATGGGCCATGGCGGGATGGGCGGAATGGATCATTCGAACATGGCCGGGATGGACCACGGCAGCATGGCCGGCATGGATCATTCGAACATGGCCACCATGGACCACGGCAATATGGCAGGCATGGAGCATTCAGCCATGTCGGGCATGTCGGGCATGTCGGGCATGTCGGGCATGCAGCAGCATCCTGCCAGCGAAACCGACAACCCGCTGGTGGACATGCAGACCATGGCCCCGCGGCCCAATCTTTCCGACCCGGGCCTGGGCCTGCGCGACAACGGCCGCCGGGTGCTGACCTACGCCGACCTGCGCAGCCCCTACCCCGACCCGGACGGCCGCGAACCGTCACGGGACATCGAGCTGCACCTGACCGGGCACATGGAGCGCTTCGCCTGGTCGTTCGACGGCATCAAGTTCAGCGACGCCGAGCCCTTGCGCCTGAAGTACGGCGAGCGGGTGCGCATCACCCTGGTCAACGACACCATGATGACCCACCCCATCCACCTGCACGGCATGTGGAGCGACCTTGAGGATGAACAAGGACGCTTCCTGGTACGCAAGCACACCCTCGACATGCCGCCGGGCAGCCGCCGCAGCTACCGCGTCACAGCCGATGCCCTGGGCCGCTGGGCCTACCACTGCCACCTGCTCTACCACATGGAGACCGGCATGTTCCGCGAGGTACGCGTCGATGAATGAGATGACCAACCGCCGCATTGCCACCGGCGTCGCCCTGTTCGCCCTGCTGGCCAGCGAGCGGGCGCTGGCCGCCGGGATGGAACACATGAACCATGGCGCCATGCCCATGGACCACGGCAAGATGGACCATGGCCAGATGAATCACGGCGCGCCCGCCAGCACCCAACCCCGCACCCCGTTGCCGGTGATCACCGACGCCGACCGCCGCGCCGCCTTCCCGCCGCTGCCCGGCCACCAGGTACACGACCGCGCCATCAATTGGGCAGTGATCGTCGATCAACTGGAGTACCAGAACTTCGAGAGCAGCAGCGCGCTGAACTGGAACGCCACGGCCTGGGTGGGTGGCGACATCGACCGCCTATGGCTGCGCACCGAAGGCGAGCGTGAACAAGGCAAGACCCACAAAGCCGAACTGCAGGCCCTTTGGGGGCATGCCATCAGCCCCTGGTGGGAGCTGGTCGGCGGCGTGCGCCAGGACTTCAAACCCGCCAGCGGCCAGAGCTGGGCGGCCTTCGGCATCCAGGGCACGCCGCTGTATGGCCTGGAACTGGAGGCCACCGCCTACGCCGGCGAGCAACAGCAGACCGCGCTGCGCCTGGAGGCCGGTTACGCTATGCTGCTGACCAATCGCTGGGTCCTCGAACCGACCGTCGAAGCCAACTTCTTCGGGCGCAACGACGCTGGCCGCGAACAGGGCTCGGGCCTGGCCGAAAGCGAAGTGGGCCTGCGCCTGCGCTACGAAATCACCCGCGGCTTTGCGCCCTACGTCGGGGTCAGCTTCAACCGCCTGCACGGCAACCGCGCCGATCAGGCCCGGGAAGATGGCGAAGACATTGGCCAGACCAGACTAGTGGCCGGGGTTCGATTACGCTTTTGAGGCTGAACGCCGGCCCTGTGGGAGCAACTGTCTTATGTTGTCAATGCTGGCCTCATCGCTGGCAAGCCAGCTCCCACAGGTACGATGCTTGCCTCGAGGTTAGCGCGGTCCATGTGGGAGCGGGTTTACCCGCGAAAGCGGCAATGGCTTCACTGACGCTTTCGCGGGTAAACCCGCTCCCACAGGGTCAGTAGTGCGCACCGACCAACACGATGTATTTGTTTCACAGGAGTTTCACCATGCTGCGCAAACACCTGCTCACCCTCGGCCTGCTGGCCATCACCGGCCTGGCCCAGGCTGGCGAAACCATCGACGTGTACCGCGATCCCAACTGCGGCTGCTGCAAGGAATGGATCAAGCACCTGAGCGATAACGGCTTCACCGTCAATGACCACGTCGAACCGAACATGAGCGCGGTCAAGCAGCGCCTGGGCGTGGCGCCGCGCCTGGCGTCGTGCCATACCGGCGTGATCAACGGCAAGTTCGTCGAAGGCCATGTGCCGGCCGAACAGGTGCGCCTGCTGGCCAAGCGCGACGACCTCAAGGGCCTCGCCGTCCCCGGCATGCCCATGGGCTCGCCGGGCATGGAAATGGGTGACCACAAGGATGCCTACCAGGTCATCGGCGTTACCCGCGACGGCCAGGACACCGTGGTCGCCAACTACTGATGCTCAGCCTCTGGGCGCTGTTCTTCAGCGCCTTCGGCGCCGCCACGCTGCTGCCGCTGCAATCGGAAGCCGTGCTGGTCGGCCTGTTGCTGCGCGAGCCCGAGGCCTGGGCCACCCTGCTGCTGATCGCAACCCTGGGCAACGTGCTGGGCTCTGTCGTCAACTGGCTGCTGGGCCGGGGCATCGAGCACCTGCGCGACAAGCGCTGGTTCCCGTTCAGCGCCAGCCAGCTCGAGCGCGCACAGCAGCGCTACCAGCGATGGGGGCAGTGGTCGCTGCTGCTGAGCTGGATGCCGGTGATCGGCGACCCGCTCACGCTGATCGCCGGGATCATGCGTGAACCCTTCTGGCGTTTCCTGCTGCTGGTCACCCTGGCCAAGGGCGGGCGCTACATCGTGGTGGCGACGATTACCCTGGGCTGGTTTCACGGCGGGTAACACCTTTCACTGACCGCTATCCAGAACAGAGCGCCCCAGTTCACTTGGGCCAGACCAGCTCTTCGCTCCAACCCAACTCGGCGAAATCATCCGCCCGCAAGCCGGCCTCCTCCTCGCAGAAGAACTCATCAAGTTGCGGTGGCTTCACCGTCGTATCACTGAGCATCGCATGCACCTGCCCACGATGATGGATCTGGTGCTCGAACAGGTGCGCCAACACCCGAAGACGCTGCTCGCGCTGCACCCGCTCAGGGCGCACGATGCTCACATAACGCGCCAACTGGTCATCGCTCAACTGCCGGCAATAGCTGATCAACCGCTGGTCGGCCTGGGCCTGTTGCGCCTGCAGGTCGCTGCAGGTGACGAAGGGTTGCTCGGGCTGGAAGAAGCGCTCGCCATCCGGGTCGGGCGCCTCGCCGCGCTGCTCGCACTCCAGCGCGTCGAGGTAGAACCAGTCCACCGTCAGCAAATGGTTGAGGGTGGCCTTGATCGAAGGAAAGAAACTGCACCGCGGGGCGACGAACTCATCGTGGCTCAGTTGCAGGCAGGCCTTGTACAAACGGTGGTTGGCCCAGCCATTGTTGTAGGCCTGGGTCAGCAAGTGCTGCGACAGTGGCTGCATGGTCGGCTCCTTCAGGCGAAGCGTTGCAGTTGCATCTCCCGTAGCCGGCTCAGGGTCCGTTGGTACGGGAACGCCAGATACCCTTGAGTGTAGAGCGCATCCAGGGGAACCTCAGCTTCCAGGTACAGCGCCACCCGCCGGTCATAGCATTCGTCGACCAGGGCGATGAAGCGGCGCACGCTGTCATCCTTGGGCGCCAGCGTTGGCAGCACACGATCACCGGCCTCGACGCGCGCGGCGCCATCTTCGGTGCCGCGTGCAATGCGCCCTGCCTGCTGCTCGCCACCGAGGGCCGGGATGCCACTGACCAGGATCGCCGGGAAGCGGTCGCACAGGGCCATGAAATCCATCGCCGCCAAGGGCTGCTCGCACAGGTCGCTGAAATGGCACCAGAGCGCGTGCTGGCTATGGCGCAGCGTACGGATCTGCCGGGAGCCGACCTGCAACGGCTGATCGCTGCCAGGCGCCTCTGGGCTCAACTGGCGAAATACGGATTCGAGAGCGCTCGGCTGCCCGGGTTCGACAACCCAGTAACGCTGGCGCTGGGCGCCCGGATGCAGGCGATGGTCCTGCTCGCCGGATACCGCCAATACCTCCATATGCCGTTCGATGGCGGCGATGGCCGGGAGGAAGCGCTCGCGGTTGAAACCATCGCGGTAGAGCTGCGCAGGCGGCTGGTTGGAGGTAGCGACGATGACCACGCCGTGGTCGAACAGCACCTGGAACAGCCGGCCGAGAATGATCGCATCGCCAATATCGCTGACGAACAGTTCGTCGAAGCACAGCACCCGGATTTCTTCGGCCAGGCCGCTGGCCAGGGCCCTGAGTGGGTCGGCCGTGCCATTGAGCTGGAACAGCCGCTGGTGGACCCAGGCCATGAAATGGTGGAAGTGCTGGCGCCTGGCCGGAACCTTCAGGCAACGGTGGAACAGGTCCATCAGCCAGGTCTTGCCACGGCCGACCGGGCCCCAGAGGTACAGGCCCTGGCTGGGTTGGCGCTGGTGCAGGGCGTCGAAACAGCCCTGCAGGGCGGCGACAGCGGCGGCCTGGGCGGGGTCGGGGACGAAGCCACGGTCGTTGAGGGCCTGGTGGTAGAGGGATTCGGGGGTCATGCCGGGCATGTTACGACAGTTTCGGCCCTATCGCTGGCAAGCCAGCTCCCACCGGGTTCGCGCTGAGCTCATGGCATAGGCAATCCTGTGGGAGCTGGCTTGCCAGCGATAGGGCCAGCTCAGTCAACCCTGCTTCAACCCCACCTTCAACAAGGCGCCATCCTTGTCATCGGTCAGCACATACAGGTAGCCATCCGGCCCCACCCGCACATCGCGGATGCGCGCCTTCAGCTCCCCCAGCAAGCGTTCTTCATGCACCACCTTGTCCCCCTTGAGCTGCAAGCGGATAAGCTCCTGGGTGGCCAACGCGCCGATGAACAGGTTGTGGTCCCAGGCTTTGAACCTCGGGCTGTCGTAAAAGGCCATGCCGCTGATGCCGGGCGACTTCTCCCACACATGGTGCGGGTCGACCATGCCATCAACATGCTTGCCCTTGGCCTCGGGGATCGGCAACAACGAGTAGTTGATGCCGTGGGTGGCGAGCGGCCAGCCATAGTTCTTGCCGGGCTCAGGGATGTTGATCTCGTCGCCGCCGCGCGGGCCATGCTCGTGGGTCCACAGCTTGCCGGTCCAGGGGTTGAGCGCGGCGCCTTGCTGGTTGCGGTGGCCCAACGACCAGATTTCCGGGCGCACCTGGTCGCGGCCGACGAAGGGGTTGTCCTTGGGCACTTTGCCGTCGGGGAGGATGCGCACGATCTTGCCTTGCAGCTTGTCCAGGTCCTGCGCGGTGGGGCGCTGGTTGTTCTCGCCCAGGGCAATGAACAGATAACCATCGCGATCGAACACCAGGCGCGAGCCGAAGTGGTTGCCCACCGACAGCTTGGGCTGCTGGCGGAAGATCACCGTGAAGTTCTCCAGCCGGGCCCTGTCCGGTGACAGCTGGCCACGGCCCACCGCCGTGCCGGCCTTGCCGTCGGCGCCTTCCTCGGCGAACGACAGGTAGATCGTATGGTCCTTGGCGAAGTCAGGCGACAACACCACATCGAGCAGCCCGCCCTGCCCTTCGGCCCAGACCTTTGGTATACCGGACAGCGGCGGGCCAACCTTGCCTTCGGCACTAACGATACGCAGGTTGCCGGGGCGCTCGGTCACCAGCATGTCCGTGCCACCTGGCAGGAAGGCCAGGGCCCAGGGGTTGCGCAGGCCTTCGGCAACGGTGCTGACGGTCAGCTGGCCTTGTTCACTGGGAAACTGTTGCTCGGAGGCGGCGTGAGCCAGCAGGGGAAACAGGCTGGCGGCGGCCAGGGTGGTCAACCAGGTGCGTGGCGTCATGCTCGGTTCCTTCGATAGGGTCAGGGCACGCGTAGCGAATCGCGCGCTGGCCGGGTGGGTTCCAGGTTGGGCGCCCGCTGCTCGCGGCGCAGGTTGTCGCCGTTACCGATGCCACGGTTGTCGAGGGTCGGCGGGCGCGGGTTGGGCTGGGTGGACGGGCCGCGCACCGGAGGGGTGGCGGGCACGCTGCCCTGGCGGCTATTGGGGTTGGCGCGCTGGATCGGGCTGTTGTAGGGGTTGTTACTGTCGCTGGCGGCCAATTGCATGGGCGCAACGGCAGCGGCCTGCAGCGGCAGGCTCAGCAGCAGGCCAATGGCCAGCGCTGGCAGTGTGGGATTCATGCTTCACCTCCGTACGAAAAGGCGCGCTCCAGGGTTGGATAGCCTAAGACGCGCAGGGTTCGACGCAAAAGCGAGAATGCGGATTGAGATGATTCGTGATGTTTCAGTATGGGTCTTTCCACGCATCGCGGGGCAAGCCCGCTCCCACGGTATGACTGCCCCAAGGGTTGGATTGATGTCCAACTTCCTGAGGGCAGTCCATAGCGTGGGAGCGGGCTTGCCCCGCGATCGTCTGCGTGAATTCAACTCACTTTGTGCCGCGCCGCATACAAGCACAGCATCTCCATTGCCAGCGTCGCCCCGGCCAGGGCGGTGATGTCGGCATGGTCATAGGCCGGGGCCACTTCCACCAGGTCCATCCCCACCAGGTTGATGCCGCGCAGGCCGCCGAGGATCTCCAGCGCCTGCACCGTGCTCAGGCCGCCGCATACCGGGGTACCGGTACCGGGCGCATAGGCCGGGTCGAGGCAATCGATGTCGAAGGTCAGGTACACAGGCATGTCCCCCACCCGCTGGCGAATCGCCGCGATGATCGCCTCGGTGCCCTGGCGATGGACCTGGCGGGCATCGAGGATGGCGAAGCCCTGGCTGTCGTCGTTGGTGGTGCGCAGGCCGATCTGCACCGAGCGCGCCGGGTCTACCAGGCCCTCGCGGGCGGCGTGCCAGAACATGGTGCCGTGGTCGATGCGCTTGCCTTCCTCGTCGGGCCAGGTGTCGCTGTGGGCATCGAAGTGGATCAGCGCCAGCGGGCCATGGCGGCGGGCGTGGGCCTTGAGCAGCGGGTAGCTGATGAAGTGGTCGCCGCCCAGGGTGAGCATGGCGCAGCCGGCTTCGAGGATGCGCTCGGCATGGGCCTCGATGCTGTCGGGTACCGACGCCGGCGTGCCGCTGTCGAACGCACAGTCGCCGTAATCGATCACTGCCAGGTGATCGAACGGGTCGAACGCCCACGGCCAGTGCCGGGCCCAGGCCTGCTGCACCGAGGCGGCGCGGATCGCCCGTGGGCCGAAGCGCGCCCCCGGGCGGTTGCTGGTGGCCGTGTCGAACGGCACGCCGCTGACCACCACATCGACCCCGCGCAGATCGCGGCTGTAGCGGCGCCGGGAAAAACTGGTGATGCCGGCGTAGGTACTCTCGGCGGCGGTGCCGTAGAGGCTGTCACGGGTGATGGCCTGGTCGTTGTCCTGGGCGAGATCCACGGTCTGTCTCCTGGTGTTGTGGTTGTTATTGGCGGCTGCGGAAGGCGGTCCACAGGCGGTTGCGCTGGCGCAGGTCGGACAGCGCCATGCTGCGGTCGGCGAACAGGCGCTGGCGCACTTCGGCCGGGGGGTAGATGTCCGGGTCGGTGCGGATCGCCTCATCCACCAGCGGCGTGGCAGCCTGGTTGGCGTTGGCGAAGAACAGCGAGTTGGTCAGGGCGGCGACAGAGTCGGGGCGCAGCATGAAGGCGATGAAGGCCCGGGCGGCTTCGGGGTGCGGGGCATCCTTGGGGATCACCAGGTTGTCCTGCCACACCAGGGTGCCTTCACGGGGGATGCGGTAGATCAGCTCGAACGGCTTGCCGGCACGGCGGGCCTGGTCGGCGGCGGTGGCGGCGTCGCCGTTGTAGGTAAGTGCCAGGCACACGCTGCCGTTGGCCAGGTCGTTGATCTGACGGCCGTTGGCCACGTAGCTGACCGACGGCTGCAACTGCTGCAACAGGGCTTGGGCGGCGTCCAGGTCGTTCTTGTCCTGGCTGTACGGGTCCTTGCCCAGGTAGTTGAGGGTGAGGCCAATCACCTCCTGCGGTGAGTCGAGCATGGCGATCCCGCAGTCCTTGAGGCGGCTGGCGTACTCGGGTTTGAACAGCAGGTCGAGGCTGTCGAGGGGGACATCACCCAGGCGCTGGCGTACCGCCTCGACGTTCACCCCCAGGCCCAGCGTGCCCCAGGTGTAGGGCACGGCATGGCGGTTGCCCGGGTCGGTTTCGGCCAGCTTGGCCAAAAGATCCGGGTCGAGATTGGCGTAGCCTGGCATCGACTGCGCATCCAGCGGTTGCAGTGCGCCGGCCTTGAGCGCCCGGGCCAGCACGGTGGCCGACGGCACCACCACGTCATAACCGCTGCGGCCTGTGAGCAGCTTGGTTTCCAGCACTTCGGTGGTGTCGAAGGTGTCGTAGCGGACTTTGTAACCGGTCTCTTGCTCGAAGCGTTGCAGGGTTTGCGGGGCGACATAGTCGGCCCAGCTGTAGAGGTTGACGACCTTCTCTTCGGCCTGCAGCGGCAAGGCGATCAGCAGGGACAGCAAGCACAGCGTTCGACGCATGGCGGACACCTCGGCAAATGGGTGGATGCCGCCAGCATGCCTGCCGGGTTACATTGCAAAAATGGCAACTGTGTAAAGCTGACATTCACCTGGAGCAATGTAATGCTTGGACAACTCCATGACCTGGACCTGCACCTGCTGCGGCTGTTCGTGACTGTAGCCGAGGCTGGCGGCTTCAGTGCCGCACAGGGGGTGCTGGGGCTCAGCCAACCGAGCATCAGCCAGCAGATGGCCAAGCTGGAGACGCGCCTGGGCTATCGCCTGTGCAGCCGCGGCAAGGGTGGGTTCCGCCTCACAGAGAAAGGTGAACTGCTGCTGCAGGCGAGCCGTGGCCTGCTGCTGCAGATCGAGCAGTTTCGCCAACAGGCCAACGGCGTGGCCGGGCGCCTGCTGGGCAGTGTGCGCATCGGCCTTGCCGAGAACCAGGACAGCAGCGTCACCCTGCGCATCGCCCAGGCCATTGCGCGTTTTCGCCAGCGTGACGAGGCCGTGCAGCTGGAACTGATCAGCGCCCCGCCTGCAGAACTCGAGCGGCTGTTGCTGGAGCAGCGGCTGGATTGTGCGATCAGCTATTTTTCGGGTAACCAGGCGGCGTTTGACTATCAACCGCTGTTCGATGAACGCCAGCGTTTGTACTGCGGTGCGGGACACGCGCTGTTCGAGGCTGTCGATGTCAGCCGGGAGCAACTGCTGGAAGTTGACCAGGTGCGCCACCCCTATCGCTTTCTCAAGCAGGGCGAGCCGTTCCAGAGCCGCTACAGCAAGGCGGTGGCGGAGCAGATCGACAGCGCGTTGACGCTGGTGCTGTCGGGCCGGCATATCGGTTACCTGCCCTGCCATTGCGCCGCGCCGTGGGAGGCGCAAGGGCTGTTGCGGGCGCTGGATACCGGGCTGGATTTCATCGTGCCGTTTACCCTGGCGCGGCATCGCGGGCAGGTGCCTGGGGAAGCGCAGCGGGCCTTTGTCGAAGATGTGCTCGCGGTGTTCGCTTGAGGGGGCGCCAGTACTTTCAACGCCGCCGTGCATTTGCCACACTGCAGGCTCGCCCGTAAGTCGAGGCCGTGAACGCCATGCTTTTCCGCTGCTGCCTGATCCTGCTGTTGGCCCTGGGCCTCAATGCCTGCGCGCTGTTGCAAAACCGCGACCCGCTGAACATCAGTGTGATCGGCATAGACCCCCTGCCCGGCCAGGATCTGGAGATCCGCATGGCGGTGAAGATCCGCGTGCAGAACCCCAACGAAACAGCGGTCGACTTCAATGGCATCGCGCTCAATCTCGAGGTCAACGACCAGCCCCTGGCGGCTGGCGTGAGTGACCAGCGTGGGCATATCGGCCGTTACGACGAAGCCGTGATCGTGGTGCCGGTGAGCGTCACCGCCTTCGCCTTTCTGCGCCAGGCCTACGGCCTGAGCCGGGTGGATTCGTTGCAAGGGCTGCCTTATGTGCTGCGCGGCAAACTGGCCGGCGGCCCGCTGGGTACTGTGCGTTTCACCGACAAAGGCAAACTGGACTTGCCTGCTGCCACCGCAGCCGGCTGGTAAACATCCTGAATTGGTAATGGAGCTACCAATGTCTTCTACGCCTGAACTGAAAACCGCCCGGCTGCTGCTGCGCCCCTTGCAACTGAGCGACGCAGCGGCCATCCAGCAACTGTTCCCCCACTGGGAAGTGGTGCGCTACCTGAATGCCCTGGTGCCGTGGCCCTACCCGGAGGATGGTGCCTTGCGCTACCTGCGTGATATCTGCCTGCCGGCCATCGCTGCGGGGCGTGAGTGGCACTGGTCGATCCGCCTGCTCGAACGCCCGCAGCAGCTGATCGGCAGCATCAGCCTGATGGACCTGCCCGACAACAACCGTGGTTTCTGGCTGGCACCCGCTCACCAGGGCCGGGGCTATATGACAGAGGCCTGCGCGGTGGTCGATGGGTTCTGGTTCAACACCTTGCAGCGCGAGGTCATGCGCGTGCCCAAGGCGGTGCCCAACGAAGCGTCCAGACGTGTTTCGCAGCGCGGCGGCATGCGCCTGCTGCGCACTGGGCAAGGCAACTTCGTGAGCGGTTGCCTGGCGCAGGAAGTGTGGGAGATCACTCGGCAGGAGTGGCTCGAGCTGGGTGGTGCAGGGGCCGGTTGAAATTGCCCTGACTCAGCGGCCGGCGTTGGCAGCGGCCATCAGCTTGTTGACCTCGCTGCGCACCAGTTGGGTGAACTCGGGCGGCGACATGCCGTCCAGTTCGGCACGCACCCACTCCGCCCACTTGCCCTTGCGTCGCGGTTTTTCTGCGATCAGCCGCCCTGCTTCACCCTTGGCCTTGGCCAGGTTGCCTTGCCAGTATTGGAACAAGCGCGCTTTTTCTGCCTCGATCTGCGCCCGTTCCGCGAAGCTCATGTTGGCCAGATTGAAACTCATGGGTAATACCTGCCACTGAAAAATGGGCGCTATCTTACACCGTAGCGACCGAGCGCCGGTAAGCCGCTGCAACTTTCCCGACGCCACGGCATCCACTGTTCAACCCCACTCTGCACGAGGACGTGTACATGGCCAGGAATACCGCCGCGAAAAACAATGGTGAACAAATCAAGGACCAGGTGTTCAGCGAACTCCAGGCGTTGATCGAGGAGTCCGAGAAACTGCTCAGCGACAGTGCATCACTGGTCGGCGAAGAGGCCGACGGCCTGCGCGCCCAACTGGGGCTCAAGCTGCGCCAGGCCCGTGACGCCACCAGCCGCCTGGGCCAGAAGGCGCAACCGGTGGTCGATGCCACCGAGCAATACCTCGGCGGTCATCCATGGCAGACGGTGGCGATCTCCGCAGGCTTCGGGTTGGTGGTGGGCCTGCTGCTGGGGCGCCGCCAATAGCGGCGGATCAGGCCGCGTGGGCCATGGGGATGCCGCTGTGGAAGCGCATCTCCTGGTCGGGCGAGCTGATCAGTTCGGCTTCCGCTTGCCGTACCTGCTCAACCACTCGGGCGATCTCGGCATCATCGCCGTACACATGGGCCAACTTGAGGTAGCCCTGATAGTGCCGGGCTTCGCTCTTGAGCAGGCCGTGGTAGAAGGTACCGAGTTCTTCGTCCAGGTGCGGTACGAGAGCAGCAAAACGCTCGCAGCTGCGCGCCTCGATAAAAGCCCCCACAACCAGCGTGTCCACCAGCTTCACCGGCTCGTGGGCACGCACCAGGCGACGCAGGCCCGAGGCGTAACGCCCGGCCGACACCGGCCGCAAAGGCACACCGCGTCGCTTCATCAGCCGCAGCACCTGCTCGTGGTGCACCAGCTCTTCACGGGCCAGGCGCGACATCATGTTGATCAGGTCGAGGTGGGTGTTGTACTTGGCGATCAGGCTCAGTGCAGTGCTGGCCGCCTTGAATTCACAGTTCTTGTGATCGATCAGCAGGGTTTCCTGGTCGGCCAGCGCCGCCTCGATCCAGGCGTCTGGGGTACGGCAGCCGAGGAAGGCGTCGATTTCAGGAATCTGGGACATAACACTCACAATCACGAAAGATATCTGCAGGACCGGCGATTATACCGGCGGCAGCGGCGAGTGCCAGTGGCTATTCTTGACGCATATCAAGCGGCGGCAGGAGGTGCGCCGACTATAGTCAGGCATTGGTCGCCATCCAGAAGGGAGTTCACGCCATGCAAGCCGTTCGCAGCATCCTTGTCGTTCTCGACCCCGAGCACGCCCACAGCCGCGCCCTGACCCGGGCCAAGCTGATCGCCGGCGTGACCGGCGCTCGCCTGCACCTGCTTATGTGCGACAAGAAGCATGACCACAGTGCGCTACTGAGCCTGCTCAGCAGCCAGTTGCATGATGACGGGTATGACAATGTCACCCACGAGCAGGCCTGGCACGACGCCCTGCATGAATCCATCATCAGTGTGCAGCAGGCCGAAGGTTGCAATCTGGTCATCAAGGAACATCGGCCGGATAACCCGCTACGCAAGGCACTGCTCACGCCCAGTGACTGGAAACTGCTGCGTCAGTGCCCTTGTGCGGTGCTGATGGTCAAGAGTGAGCGGCCGTGGACTGGCGGGGTGATCCTGGCAGCGGTGGATGTGGGCAACCAGGATGAAGACCACCGCAGGCTGCATGCGAGCATCATCGACCATGGCTATGAGATTGCCAGCCTGGCCAAAGGTGAGCTTCATGTGATCAGCGCACACCCCTCGCCCATGCTGTCGGCGTCAGACCCGGTTTACCAGCTTACCGAGACCATCGAACAGCGGTATCGCGATGCCTGCAAGGCCTTCCAGGCAGAGTTCGACATCAGCGAGGAGCGCCTGCACGTAGCGGAGGGGCCGGCTGATGTACTGATTCCCTTTACCGAGAAGAAGTACGACGCCGTGGTGACCATCATCGGTACCGTGGCGCGGACAGGCATTTCCGGGGCTTTGATCGGTAATACCGCTGAAGTGGTGCTCGACGCCCTCGAAGGCGATGTACTGGTGCTCAAGAGCGAGGAAGTGACAGCGCACCTTGCCGAATTGGCTCGTGGTTGAAGCGCTATAAAACCCTGAAAAGACAAAACCCCTACCTGCATGCGCAGATAGGGGTTTTGCGAAATGAATCTTGACGATGACCTACTCTCACATGGGGAAACCCCACACTACCATCGGCGATGCATCGTTTCACTACTGAGTTCGGGATGGGATCAGGTGGTTCCAATGCTCTATGGTCGTCAAGAAATTCGGTTGCCCAGAATGTCTTGTGAACACTCTTGGCTAATTCGGATATGTGAATTTGTGGTGCTTTTGTGAACAGTGCGAATTTTCGGGTCTTTCGTCTTCACCACCACAATTTGGCATACGTGCTCAAATTGCTTGGGTGTTATATGGTCAAGCCTCACGGGCAATTAGTATTGGTTAGCTCAACGCCTCACAGCGCTTACACACCCAACCTATCAACGTCGTAGTCTTCGACGGCCCTTCAGGGGATTCAAGATCCCAGTGAGATCTCATCTTGAGGCAAGTTTCCCGCTTAGATGCTTTCAGCGGTTATCTCTTCCGAACATAGCTACCCGGCAATGCCACTGGCGTGACAACCGGAACACCAGAGGTTCGTCCACTCCGGTCCTCTCGTACTAGGAGCAGCCCCTCTCAAATCTCAAACGTCCACGGCAGATAGGGACCGAACTGTCTCACGACGTTCTAAACCCAGCTCGCGTACCACTTTAAATGGCGAACAGCCATACCCTTGGGACCGGCTTCAGCCCCAGGATGTGATGAGCCGACATCGAGGTGCCAAACACCGCCGTCGATATGAACTCTTGGGCGGTATCAGCCTGTTATCCCCGGAGTACCTTTTATCCGTTGAGCGATGGCCCTTCCATACAGAACCACCGGATCACTAAGACCTACTTTCGTACCTGCTCGACGTGTTTGTCTCGCAGTCAAGCGCGCTTTTGCCTTTATACTCTACGACCGATTTCCGACCGGTCTGAGCGCACCTTCGTACTCCTCCGTTACTCTTTGGGAGGAGACCGCCCCAGTCAAACTACCCACCATACACTGTCCTCGATCCGGATAACGGACCTGAGTTAGAACCTCAAGGTTGCCAGGGTGGTATTTCAAGGATGGCTCCATGAGAACTGGCGTCCCCACTTCAAAGCCTCCCACCTATCCTACACAAGCAAGCTCAAAGTCCAGTGCAAAGCTATAGTAAAGGTTCACGGGGTCTTTCCGTCTAGCCGCGGATACACTGCATCTTCACAGCGATTTCAATTTCACTGAGTCTCGGGTGGAGACAGCGCCGCCATCGTTACGCCATTCGTGCAGGTCGGAACTTACCCGACAAGGAATTTCGCTACCTTAGGACCGTTATAGTTACGGCCGCCGTTTACCGGGGCTTCGATCAAGAGCTTCGCTTGCGCTAACCCCATCAATTAACCTTCCGGCACCGGGCAGGCGTCACACCCTATACGTCCACTTTCGTGTTTGCAGAGTGCTGTGTTTTTAATAAACAGTCGCAGCGGCCTGGTATCTTCGACCGGCATGGGCTTACGGAGCAAGTCCTTCACCCTCGCCGGCGCACCTTCTCCCGAAGTTACGGTGCCATTTTGCCTAGTTCCTTCACCCGAGTTCTCTCAAGCGCCTTGGTATTCTCTACCTAACCACCTGTGTCGGTTTGGGGTACGGTTCCCAGTTATCTGAAGCTTAGGAGCTTTTCTTGGAAGCATGGCATCAACCACTTCGCGCTCTAAAGAGCACTCGTCATCAGCTCTCGGCCTTGAGATCCCGGATTTGCCTAAGATCTCAGCCTACCACCTTAAACTTGGACAACCAACGCCAAGCTGGCCTAGCCTTCTCCGTCCCTCCATCGCAATAACTGGAAGTACAGGAATATTAACCTGTTTTCCATCGACTACGCTTTTCAGCCTCGCCTTAGGGACCGACTAACCCTGCGTCGATTAACGTTGCGCAGGAAACCTTGGTCTTTCGGCGTGGGAGTTTTTCACTCCCATTGTCGTTACTCATGTCAGCATTCGCACTTCTGATACCTCCAGCAAGCTTCTCAACTCACCTTCACAGGCTTACAGAACGCTCCTCTACCGCATCACCAAAAGGTGATACCCGTAGCTTCGGTGCATGGTTTGAGCCCCGTTACATCTTCCGCGCAGGCCGACTCGACTAGTGAGCTATTACGCTTTCTTTAAAGGGTGGCTGCTTCTAAGCCAACCTCCTAGCTGTCTAAGCCTTCCCACATCGTTTCCCACTTAACCATGACTTTGGGACCTTAGCTGACGGTCTGGGTTGTTTCCCTTTTCACGACGGACGTTAGCACCCGCCGTGTGTCTCCCATGCTCGGCACTTGTAGGTATTCGGAGTTTGCATCGGTTTGGTAAGTCGGGATGACCCCCTAGCCGAAACAGTGCTCTACCCCCTACAGTGATACATGAGGCGCTACCTAAATAGCTTTCGAGGAGAACCAGCTATCTCCGAGCTTGATTAGCCTTTCACTCCGATCCACAGGTCATCCGCTAACTTTTCAACGGTAGTCGGTTCGGTCCTCCAGTCAGTGTTACCTAACCTTCAACCTGCCCATGGATAGATCGCCCGGTTTCGGGTCTATACCCAGCGACTAAAGCGCCCTATTAAGACTCGCTTTCGCTACGCCTCCCCTATTCGGTTAAGCTCGCCACTGAATATAAGTCGCTGACCCATTATACAAAAGGTACGCAGTCACCTAACAAAGTAGGCTCCCACTGCTTGTACGCATACGGTTTCAGGTTCTATTTCACTCCCCTCTCCGGGGTTCTTTTCGCCTTTCCCTCACGGTACTGGTTCACTATCGGTCAGTCAGTAGTATTTAGCCTTGGAGGATGGTCCCCCCATATTCAGACAAAGTTTCTCGTGCTCCGTCCTACTCGATTTCATTGATAAGAGATTTTCGTGTACGGGGCTATCACCCACTATGGCCGCACTTTCCAGAGCGTTCCACTAATCTCAAACCAACTTAAGGGCTGGTCCCCGTTCGCTCGCCACTACTAAGGGAATCTCGGTTGATTTCTTTTCCTCAGGGTACTTAGATGTTTCAGTTCCCCTGGTTCGCCTCTTGCACCTATGTATTCAGTACAAGATAACCAGCTTATGCTGGCTGGGTTCCCCATTCAGAGATCTCTGGATCACAGTCTGTTTGCCGACTCCCCAAAGCTTATCGCAGGCTACCACGTCTTTCATCGCCTCTGACTGCCAAGGCATCCACCGTATGCGCTTCTTCACTTGACCATATAACCCCAAGCAATCTGGTTATACTGTGAAGACGACATTCGCCGAAAATTCGCATTTCGCTCAGTTAAGAGCAGAACTCACAAATTTTACCTTAGCCTGATCACACACCAGTGAAAGTGCATGTCAGTCTATCTATCACATATCCGAATTTTTAAAGAACGATCTGACAAAAGTCAGAAATCAACATTCATTGCCGAATGTTCATTTCTAAGTTCTGAGCAGTGCTGCGAAACCTGAAAGAGTGGTGGAGCCAAGCGGGATCGAACCGCTGACCTCCTGCGTGCAAGGCAGGCGCTCTCCCAGCTGAGCTATGGCCCCATTTGACCAGCCGCACCAAGTAATTGGTAGGTCTGGGCAGATTTGAACTGCCGACCTCACCCTTATCAGGGGTGCGCTCTAACCAACTGAGCTACAGACCTATAACAGGGTTGCGTTACAGCATCGTCTTTACACAATGAATCAAGCAATTCGTGTGGGAGCTCATCAGCAGGCTGATGTCGTCGATTAAGGAGGTGATCCAGCCGCAGGTTCCCCTACGGCTACCTTGTTACGACTTCACCCCAGTCATGAATCACACCGTGGTAACCGTCCTCCCGAAGGTTAGACTAGCTACTTCTGGTGCAACCCACTCCCATGGTGTGACGGGCGGTGTGTACAAGGCCCGGGAACGTATTCACCGCAACATTCTGATTTGCGATTACTAGCGATTCCGACTTCACGCAGTCGAGTTGCAGACTGCGATCCGGACTACGATCGGTTTTGTGAGATTAGCTCCACCTCGCGGCTTGGCAACCCTCTGTACCGACCATTGTAGCACGTGTGTAGCCCAGGCCGTAAGGGCCATGATGACTTGACGTCATCCCCACCTTCCTCCGGTTTGTCACCGGCAGTCTCCTTAGAGTGCCCACCATAACGTGCTGGTAACTAAGGACAAGGGTTGCGCTCGTTACGGGACTTAACCCAACATCTCACGACACGAGCTGACGACAGCCATGCAGCACCTGTGTCAGAGTTCCCGAAGGCACCAATCCATCTCTGGAAAGTTCTCTGCATGTCAAGGCCTGGTAAGGTTCTTCGCGTTGCTTCGAATTAAACCACATGCTCCACCGCTTGTGCGGGCCCCCGTCAATTCATTTGAGTTTTAACCTTGCGGCCGTACTCCCCAGGCGGTCAACTTAATGCGTTAGCTGCGCCACTAAAATCTCAAGGATTCCAACGGCTAGTTGACATCGTTTACGGCGTGGACTACCAGGGTATCTAATCCTGTTTGCTCCCCACGCTTTCGCACCTCAGTGTCAGTATCAGTCCAGGTGGTCGCCTTCGCCACTGGTGTTCCTTCCTATATCTACGCATTTCACCGCTACACAGGAAATTCCACCACCCTCTACCATACTCTAGCTCGCCAGTTTTGGATGCAGTTCCCAGGTTGAGCCCGGGGCTTTCACATCCAACTTAACGAACCACCTACGCGCGCTTTACGCCCAGTAATTCCGATTAACGCTTGCACCCTCTGTATTACCGCGGCTGCTGGCACAGAGTTAGCCGGTGCTTATTCTGTCGGTAACGTCAAAACAGCAAGGTATTAACTTACTGCCCTTCCTCCCAACTTAAAGTGCTTTACAATCCGAAGACCTTCTTCACACACGCGGCATGGCTGGATCAGGCTTTCGCCCATTGTCCAATATTCCCCACTGCTGCCTCCCGTAGGAGTCTGGACCGTGTCTCAGTTCCAGTGTGACTGATCATCCTCTCAGACCAGTTACGGATCGTCGCCTTGGTGAGCCATTACCTCACCAACTAGCTAATCCGACCTAGGCTCATCTGATAGCGCAAGGCCCGAAGGTCCCCTGCTTTCTCCCGTAGGACGTATGCGGTATTAGCGTTCCTTTCGAAACGTTGTCCCCCACTACCAGGCAGATTCCTAGGCATTACTCACCCGTCCGCCGCTGAATCGAAGAGCAAGCTCTTCTCATCCGCTCGACTTGCATGTGTTAGGCCTGCCGCCAGCGTTCAATCTGAGCCATGATCAAACTCTTCAGTTCAATACTGCTTGGATTTTTAAGAAACCCTAAACTTGGCTCAGCAATCTCAAATGACTATGTGATTTCTCGCATGGCCACTTGTGATGCTGATAATCTTTTTGACTATCAGTCCGTACTCACAAGCACCCACACGAATTGCTTGATTCAATTTGTTAAAGAGCGTTTGGTTAAGAACTTTTCGTCTCAACCGAGACGCGCATTCTACGCTTTCCTCATTTGCTGTCAAGCGTTTATTTTGAAGTTCTTTCCGAGAAACTCGTTTAGCTTCAACCGCTTAACTCGCTGCGATCCCTCGTAGCGGGAGGCGAATCATACAGCGTTACAACCTGCTGTCAACCACCTTTTTCACCGCTGCCGATCGTGAGACCGAAACGCTTCCGGAGCCTTCGAATCGCTTAACTCATTGAATTTCAAGGAGTTTTGCGTTCCGTTGTCGCTGGAAGTGGGGCGCATTATAAGGGGATCTGAAACCCCGTCAACCTTTAATTTCATGAAACTGAAATAAAGAGGTAACACCAAGCCCGCAATGCCCCTGCTCGCACAAGAGATAACCTTCCCTTGCACATCCCACCGCAAATTGCGCACTATATTGCTCACCCCGCCGTACAACCATGGACCCTCCCCCTACAATGAACACCCCCCAACGCAGCCTGGCCGCCACCCTGTTCCCCATCGGCCTGCTGCTGATCGCCATGGCTTCCATCCAATCCGGCGCCTCGCTGGCCAAAAGCATGTTCCCTGTCGTAGGCGCACAAGGTACCACCACCCTGCGCCTGATCTTCGCCAGCATCATCATGCTATTGCTGCTGCGCCCCTGGCGAGCACGATTGGACGCCAGCACTCTGCGCAGCGTGATCATCTATGGCATGGCCTTGGGCGGAATGAATTTCCTCTTCTATATGTCACTGCGCAGTGTGCCCTTGGGGATCGCCGTGGCGCTCGAATTCACCGGCCCACTGGCCGTAGCACTATGGGCCTCGCGCCGGGCGCTGGACTTTGTCTGGATTGGCCTGGCGGTAGTTGGCCTGCTGTTGCTGATCCCCGTCGGCCAGTCCGGCGCCAGCATCGACCTGTTGGGTGCCGGCTATGCACTGGGGGCAGGCGTATGTTGGGCGCTCTACATTCTATATGGCCAGCGCGCGGGCGCCGAAAATGGCATCCAGACTGCCGCACTGGGGGTGGTCATCGCCGCGCTGTTCGTTGCCCCCATCGGCATCGTCCATGCCGGCAGCGCACTGCTCACACCGGCTTTGCTACCTGTGGCACTGGGCGTCGCGATTTTGTCGACAGCGCTCCCCTATAGCCTGGAAATGGTCGCTCTGACCCGCATGCCCGCACGTACATTCGGCACCTTGATGAGCATTGAACCGGCATTCGGTGCCCTTTCAGGCTTGCTGTTCCTGGGCGAGAAACTCACCACCTGGCAATGGCTGGCGATCCTCGCCATCATCACCGCATCGGTCGGTGCAACACTGTCGATGAGACGAGAAACAGCACCCGCCGTGGCCGCCGACTGATTTGAGAAATATTTGCATTTAAAACATGCCTGGCCTTGTACCGCTCCCGCCGGCTGATTAAGCTGTCACAAAATCATAATCAAGACGCTATCTACTTGGCTGCAAAAGGACGCAGGGGAATCTCAGGGAAGACTCGAAGCGCTGACGACAGGCCCAGGTATGTAACCGGGCCCGCATAAGGACAGGAATGAAACGTATTTTTCTCATCCTGGCCATCTTGGCCATTGCTGGATGTGCCGCGACTGCCAAGACCGAAGTGAAGCGGGGGAAAAAGGGCATGCACATCAACTGCTCGGGGCTCTCTTCGTCGTGGGACAAGTGCTACAGCAAAGCCGCTAGCGCCTGTAGCAGCAAAGGCTACAAAGTCATCGCCCGCTCTGGCGACAGCGATGAAGAGCCCGGCGACTATATCTTCGGCATCAACCCCGCCGGCTATACCAGCCGCAGCATGATCGTGATCTGCAAGTAGATATGAAAAGGGCAGCCTCCGGGCTGCCCTTTTCGTTGCTGTCAGATCGGTGCGGTGCGCCGCTTCAGCCACTCCAGCGCATCACCCTGGAGCAGCGGCGATAGCCGCTCCCGCACGGTCTCGTGATAGCGATCGAGCCAGGCGATATCTTCGCTGCTCAGCCCTTCGCGCAACAGGCAGCGAGTATCGATCGGGCACAAGGTCAAGGTTTCGAATTCGAGGAAATCACCGAACGCACTGCTGCCTGCCTCGCGATTGACCACCAGGTTCTCGATCCGTACCCCCCACTGTCCCGGTCGATAAGTGCCAGGCTCGATCGAGCTGATCATCCCCGGCTGCATCGCCGTCTGTGGCATGGCCGCCGCCTGGTAGGCAATCACCTGCGGCCCTTCGTGCACATTCATGAAATAGCCCACACCATGGCCGGTGCCATGCCCATAATCGACTTGGTCGGCCCAGATCGGCGCCCGCGCGATGGCGTCGAGCAAAGGTGAAAGAATGCCGCGCGGGAACTTCGCCCGCGACAGCGCGATCATGCCCTTGAGCACCCGCGTGCAATCGGCCTTCTGTTCATGGTTGGGCTCACCGATGGGCACCATCCGCGTGATGTCTGTGGTGCCACCCAGGTACTGGCCACCGGAATCGATCAACAGCAGGCCATTCCCTTCAACAATCGCATGCGATTGATGAGTGGCATGGTAATGGGGCATTGCACCGTTGGCGTTGTAGGCCGCAATGGTCGAGAAGCTCAACGATACGAAGCCAGGCCGCCGGGCACGCGCCTCGCTCAGTTTCTCGTCGATGGTCAGCTCGGTAATCTCCTGCTGCCCCTGATGGGCTTCGAACCAGGCAAAGAATTCGCACAGTGCCGCGCCGTCCTGCTCCATGGCTTTGCGAATGTGAACAAGATCCCCCTCCCCCTTGCGCGACTTGCTCAAGGTCGTGGGATTGATGGCTTCAATCAGCCTCACCTCGTTCGCAAGATGGTCCAGCAAACCACAGGTGACACGCGCCGGGTCCACCATCAAACTGCTTTCAGCGGGGATTGCCGCCAGCGCGCTGCGCACCTCGGTGTAGTCGCACACTTCGATGTGGTCGGCCTTCAGTACCTGGCTCAGATGCTCATCGACCTTGTCCTTGCCTACGAACAGGTAGGCATTGTCCTGACCGATCAATGCAAATGAGACAAACACCGGATTGTAGGAAACATCGCTGCCACGCAAGTTGAACAGCCAGGCAATGTCATCGAGCGTGGCAATAAAATGCCAATCAGCACCCTTGTCCTGCAGCGTGCGACGCAGCTCGGCAAGCTTTTGCGCACGATTGACCGTGGCGTGCGGCGCCAAGTGCTGGTACACCGGATTAGCCGGCAAGGGCGGCCGGTCAGTCCAGACCTGCTCAAACAAATCAAGATCGGTTCGCAGGCTCACACCTCGGGCCTGCAAGCGCTCGTTCAGTTGACGCGCCGAAGCCAAAGCCATCACCGCGCCGTCCACGGCAACCGTGCCTTGAACATGCTCGCCCAACCACTCAAGCGCCCCCGGCTGCCCGGGCCGCAGCTTCATCAGTTCGATACCGCTACCCGCCAGCTCTTTATCCGCCTGCTCCCAATAACGGCTGTCAGCCCACACCCCGGCGAAGTCCGCAGTCACCACCAGCGTGCCCACCGAACCGTAGAAACCGGACAACCATTGCCGCCCCTGCCAATGGCCCGGCAGGTATTCGGACAAATGCGGGTCGGCGGAAGGTACCAAAAGGGCATCGACCCCCTCGCGGGCCATGACCTGACGCACTCGGGCCAGACGCGCCGGTACGGATTCCTGAAGGGGGGACTGACTGTTCATGCGCACTCCTGCGGACACATCTCGACTGATCCAGGCCATCGATAATGGAACAGGCGGCCACCGCCCGCAATCTTCAAGACCGGAACAGGGCCAGGATTGCCCCATGCGCCGTGCAAACCGCCGATCAATCCCGCTGAACTTTGCCCCGCAGATGCCTTCATAGCCCATACACACTTCAGTGCACGCGAGGCCCTCATGCCCCACTCCCGCGAGCCGAAAACCGCTGTCGCACTGCTCGACACCCGCGAGCACACTTCGGACCACGAACACGCCGTCCAGCTCAAGCTGGCCGACTGCCTTGCACAGTTGCTGAACCTGCCGCGAGCCCAACTCGATCAGCCACCAACCGAGCATGCCCACTACTATTACTTGGCCACCGACACCCTGATCGACCCGGCACGCTACGCACCACTGGGCATCCACAGCGAACGCGACTTGTTCGGCGGTTTGGTCAGCCACCCCTACATGGCCACCAAGGCCATCTCCCATCCCCTGCCCGCCGGGGCAAGCTTCCCGCCGGGCTGGACCAATGCGTTCGCCCAGGATGCCGGCAACGCCTTGCTGCGGGGCTACACCGTCTTCAGCAAAGACGACGCGCGCCGTGCCGCCGCCTTGCTACTTGCCGAAGGCCGAATTCGCATCAAGCCAGTGCTGGCCTGCGCCGGTCGTGGCCAACAGGTCATCACCCGGCTTGAAGCATTGGAAACACTGCTGCAGCCGATGGACGAGCAACAGCTCGCCGTATGGGGCCTGGTGCTGGAAGAAGACCTGAGCGACGTCGAGACCTTCAGCGTCGGCCAGGTTCGTGTGGCCGGGCTCACCCTGAGCTACCACGGCACCCAGCAGCTCACCCACGACCACGCCGGCACCGAGGTGTACGGTGGCTCCGACCTGCACGTAGTGCGCGGCGACTACCAGCAACTGCTGCAGTTGCCGCTGGAAGACCATCTGCGGCTGGCCATCAACCAGGCCATGGCCTACGAGCAGGCTGCCGAACGCCACTTCCCTGGCTTCATCGCCTCGCGACGCAACTACGACATCGCCCGCGGCACCGACCCGCACGGCCACCTGCGCAGCGGCGTGCTGGAGCAATCGTGGCGCCCAGGCGGGGCCAGCAGCGCGGAGATTCTCGCGTTGCAGGCTTTCGCCGACGACCCGGCCCTGCAACAAGTGCGCGCATCAACCCACGAAGTGTTCGGCGAAGCCCAACTTCCGGCCGACGCCACGCTCTTCTATCAGGGGCATGACAGTGAACTGGGACAACTCAGCAAATATGCACGGATCCGCGACCATGACCATCGAAAGTGAAACCATCGAACTGGCCGTCGAAGGTGAATGCATCGCCGGCACCTTGGTCAGCCCCGGCAGCAAGATGCCGGGCATCCTTTTCGTCCACGGCTGGGGTGGCAGCCAGCAGCGCGACCTGGCGCGGGCCCGACAGATTACCGGGCTGGGTTGCGTGTGCATGACCTTCGACCTGCGCGGCCACGAGAAGACGCAAAGCCAGCGCCTGACCGTCACCCGCGAGCAGAACCTCGCCGACCTGCTGGCCGCCTACGACCGCCTCGCCAACCACCCCGCAGTCGACCCCGCCGCCATGGCCGTCATCGGCAGCAGTTATGGCGGCTACCTGGCTACCCTGCTCACCCGCCACCGAGCGGTGAAATGGTTGGCGCTGAGGGTGCCGGCACTGTACTGGGACGATGAATGGAACAGCCCCAAGCAGGCACTGGACCGTCAACGCCTCAACGCCTATCGCCTGCGCGCCTTGAGCCCGGCCGACAACAGCGCCCTTGCCGCCTGCGCGGAATTCGCCGGCGATGTGCTGCTGGTGGAGTCCGAACAGGACGACTATGTACCGCACAGCACCCTGATGAGCTACCGCTCGGCGTTCGTCAGCGCACATTCGCTGACTCACCGCACCGTCGATGGCGCCGATCACGCGCTATCGAGCGAAGAGAGCCAGAAAGCCTACAGCGCGATGCTGAGCGCATGGGTCAGCGAGATGGTCATCGGCGCGCGCCTGGACCGCTACCCACACTACGCGCCCTGGTACGCCTGAGCCTCGCCGACCTGGCAGTGCAGGCCGCCATCCGCCCCCCGCACCAGGCTACGCAAGGTCTGGTAGGCCGCGAAGTTGACGCCGCGGGCCTGGTGCTGACGCAACAGCTCGAGGAACGGCTCCTCGACGAAGCTGCTAGCGGCGGCCGCCCATGCAACCCGCGACTGCCATTGCAGGTATTGGAGCACCCGACAGCCGTCATCACTGGCCTGGATGCTGACGCCCTGCAAACCTTCACAGCGCTGCGCCAATTGCTCGCTGCGTGCGACCAGGGCCTGGGCCAGCGTCTGCTGATGCTCAGGTGGGACGTCGTACTCGATCATCTGGGTGAACCACAGGGAATGGGCATCGACCATCATGGACTGTCTCCTTGCTTGGGCCATTTGCAGCCCATTGGCGCGCAGGTTAAAACCTCCAGTTAACTCAAGGTCAAGGACTTTCTCCTTGAAGGCGCCCCACCGGAACGGTGTGCCACCGCGCAATCGGCAGGATCGCGCTGACCCTCACTCACTGCCAACCGCAAAACGCCGTCGGTAGTCACTGGGGGTCATGCCGGTGAGGCGCTGGAACACCTTGCGAAAGGCGCCGGGGTCCTGATAGCCGACGCCCCAGGCGATCTGGTCGACACTGCGCCGGGTGAACTCCAGCAGCCGGCAGGCCCGGCCAACCCGCACTTGCTGGGCATACTCGGTGGGACGCAGGCCGGTGGCGGCACGAAAGCGCCGCAGGAAAGTGCGCGGTTCGAGCCCTGCACAGCGGGCCATGTCGGCCAGGCCGGCGACGCGAGCCTGCTCACCCTGCAACCAATGCTGCACCCGCAGCACCGCCTCGTCGCCATGTTCCAGCCGCGGGGTGAACAGCGCCCCCGGCACAGGCGCCGGTGCCGGCTCCACCGCCAGGTAGCGTGCGGTCTCACGGGCCAGGGTGTGGCCAAGGAAGCGCTCGATCAGGTGCAGCCCCAGGTCGGTCCAGGCCATCAGGCCAGCGGACGTGACGATATCGCCATCGTCCAGCAGTGGCTGGCTGGTCGCCACACGCACTTTGGGGAAGCGCTCGCTCAGGGCCTGGGCGTAGTTCCAGTGGGTGCAGGCCGAACGCCCGTCGAGCAGGCCGCTGCCCGCTATCAGGAACACCCCGATGCACACCGAAGCCAGCACCGTCCCCTGGCCATGCAAGTCGCAGAGTGCGGGGCGATGAGCGGCCAGCAGTTCGCCGGAAGGCGTCGCAGCCAGGCTGGGGGGAATCAACATAGCCCGTGGTGCATGCCCGGCCTGCGGCAGGCTGTCGTGAATGACCTGCAGTTGCCCAGCGGCATCGAGCTGCCAGTGGCTGACACGCAGCAGCGGCAACTGGTGTTCACCCAGTTCGGCCGCCACCCGGTTGGCCACCGTGAACAGGTCGGTCAAACCATGCACCGCCGCACTCTGGGCACCCGGGTACACCAGCACGCCAATTTCCAGGCTGTCAGTTTTTGCCGTCATTGTGTCGCTCGCGCCAATCCTCGATCCGATCGTTCAAGCCTATAACTATCAGCAGTTCATCACTACTGCCGAAGGAGGCACCATGAGCAAGCAGGCACTGATCATCATCGACATCCAGAACGACTACTTCCCGGGTGGTAAATGGACCCTCGACGGCGCAGAGGCTGCCGCCGACAACGCCGCACGACTGCTTGACGCTGCGCGTAAACGGGGCGACCTGGTGGTTCACGTGCGTCACGAGTTCGAAAGCAGCGACGCCCCCTTCTTCACCCCAGGCTCGGCCGGTGCACGGATTCACCACAAGGTCGAACCTGCCAACGACGAGGCCGTGGTGCTCAAGCACAAGGTCAACAGCTTCCGTGACACCAACCTGAAGGCGCTGCTCGACCAGCATGATGTCAAGGCGCTGACCATCGCCGGCAGCATGAGCCATATGTGTGTCGATGCCGCCACCCGGGCGGCCGCAGACTATGGCTATGACGTCACCGTGGCCCATGACGCCTGCGCCACCCTGCCGCTGGCGTTCGACGGCAAGCAGGTGCCAGCCGCCGAGGTGCACGCCTCGGCGATGGCCGCACTGGCCTTCGCCTACGCCAAGGTGGTCAGCACCGACGAACTGCTCAAGGGTTGACCGCTCAGATCACCACATTGCGCACGAAGCGCACGGCCAGTTGACCATCGTTGCGATAGGCATAGCGGCAGTTGCTGGGGAACACATGGAACTGGCCGGTAATCAGGTGGTGCTCGACGCCTTCAATGACCAGCGTCAGCTGCCCTTCGGCGACGTAGATCTGTTCGCTCCAACCCGCCGCGTCGGCCTCGCTGGTGTAGCACTCGCCGGGCGCCAGGGTCCACTCCCACAGCTCTGCCTCGCGCCGGGCCGGGCTGCTGCCCAGCAGCACCGCCCGGCTACCGGGGTGTTCACCGGCCCAGGCCAACTCGTCGATGCGGCTCGGGTCGCGTTGGTCGGGCGCCTGGATCAGCGTGCTGAAAGCCACACCCAACGCCTCGGCAATCAGGTCGAGGGTGGTCAGGCTGACATTCTTCTCGCCGGCCTCGATAGCCACCAGCATTCGCCGGCTGACCCCGGAACGCTCGGCCAGGGCCGCCTGGCTGAGGCCGGCGTCGCCCCGCAGGCGGCGAACATTCTGGCTGACATGCTGCAACACCGAGGCACGGTGTTCGGTTTCTTTGTGCACTATATTGCTCACTAACAGGGGTTGCGCAGTATACTGCCCACTTTGCGGCGGATTGTGCGCCGCCCCTGCCGAGCACGCAAGCCCATGAACCAAGCCACCTACAGCAAGCCCGCCGCCTCCTTCCGCCTGAGCAAGGCCGAGCTGGTGCTGGTATTCATCACCATGCTCTGGGGTGGCACCTTCCTGATCGTGCACACCGTCATGAGCGTCAGCGGGCCGATGTTCTTCGTCGGCCTGCGCTTCGCCGCCGCCGCGTTGTTCGTCGGCCTAATGTCGGCGCGTTCGCTGCCCGGGCTGACCTTCACCGAACTCAAGGCCGGCATGCTCATCGGCGTGTCGATCATGCTCGGCTACGGCTTGCAGACCATGGGCCTGCAGACCATCAGCAGCAGCCAGTCGGCGTTCATCACCGCGCTGTACGTGCCCTTCGTGCCACTGCTGCAATGGCTGGTGCTGGGGCGCCGCCCAGGGCTGATGCCGAGCCTGGGCATCTGCCTGGCCTTCGCCGGCCTGATGCTGCTGGCAGGCCCCGAAGGCGGCAGCTTGCACTTCAGCGAAGGCGAGCTGGTGACGCTGGTCAGCGCCGTGGCGATTGCCGGCGAGATCATCCTGATCAGCCGTTATGCCGGCAAGGTCGATGTGCGCCGGGTCACCGTGGTGCAACTGGCGACTGCCTCGGCGCTGGCATTCCTGATGATCGTGCCGACCCAGGAGCCGCTCCCCGACTTCTCCTGGTTGCTGCTGGTCAGCGCCGTAGGCCTGGGTGCCATGAGCGCGGTGATCCAGGTGGCGATGAACTGGGCGCAGCAGTCGGTTTCGCCCACACGCGCCACCTTGATCTATGCCGGCGAGCCGGTGTGGGCCGGCGTTGTCGGGCGCATTGCCGGCGATCGCCTGCCGGGGGTAGCGCTGATCGGCGGGCTGCTGATCGTGCTGGCGGTGGTGGGAAGCGAGCTGAAGATCCGTCGCAGCGACGAGGCTGTCGCATTGCAGGACGAGGACGAGCGTCAACGTGAAGCCGGGCTGTGATGCGGCCAACACCCGCTATGCTTTGTAAAGAACTGTTATAAAAAAACAGCTTGTCACAGCACATTTGTAGGATCCTGCAACCGCTTGCGTGTTGGTGATACACACCCCGGCACGTATGATCCTTGGCAAACTTCTCAGAACAGAACGCTATGTCATTGATTGTGCTATTGCTTCTGCCCTTCGTTGGCAGTTGCCTGGCGGCTGTCCTGCCGCACAACGCACGCAACGCAGAGTCCATTCTCGCCGGGCTCGTCGCCCTGGTCGGCACCGTCCAGGTGGCGTTGCTGTACCCCCAGATCGCCGACGGCGGCGTCATTCGCGAGGAACTGCTGTGGCTGCCCAGCCTGGGCATGAACCTGGTGCTGCGCATGGACGGCTTCGCCTGGCTGTTCAGCTTGCTGGTGCTGGGCATCGGCACCCTGGTGTCGCTCTACGCGCGCTACTACATGTCTCCCCAGGACCCTGTGCCGCGCTTCTTCGCCTTCTTCCTGGCGTTCATGGGCGCCATGCTCGGCCTGGTGATTTCCGGCAACCTGATCCAGCTGGTGTTCTTCTGGGAACTCACCAGCCTGTTCTCCTTCCTGCTGATCGGCTACTGGCACCACCGCGCCGACGCCCGCCGCGGCGCCTACATGGCGCTGATGGTCACCGGTGCCGGCGGCTTGTGCCTGCTGGTCGGGGCCCTGCTGCTCGGCCATGTGGTCGGCAGCTACGACCTGGACAAGGTCCTGGCTGCCGGCGACACCATCCGCCAGCATGCGCTGTACCCGGTGCTGCTGCCCCTGATCCTGATCGGCGCCCTGAGCAAGAGCGCGCAATTTCCCTTCCAGTTCTGGCTGCCCCACGCCATGGCGGCGCCCACCCCGGTCTCGGCTTACCTGCACTCGGCGACCATGGTCAAGGCCGGGGTGTTCCTGTTGGCCCGGCTATGGCCGGTGCTGTCGGGCAGCGAAGAATGGTTCTGGATCGTCGGCGGTGCCGGCGCCGCCACCCTGTTACTCGGCGCATTCGCCGCGATGTTCCAGAACGACCTCAAGGGCCTGCTGGCCTACTCGACCATCAGCCACCTGGGCCTGATCACCCTGCTGCTGGGCCTGAACAGCCCGCTGGCCGCCGTGGCCGCGGTGTTCCACATTCTCAACCACGCCACCTTCAAAGCCTCGCTGTTCATGGCCGCCGGGATCATCGACCACGAAAGCGGCACCCGTGACATCCGCCGCTTGAGCGGCTTGTTCCGCATGGTGCCGTTCACCGCCACCCTGGCCATGGTCGCCAGCGCCTCGATGGCCGGCGTGCCGTTGATGAACGGCTTCCTGTCCAAGGAAATGTTCTTCGCCGAGACCGTGTTCATCAGTTCAACCGCCTGGGTCGAGGCCGCCCTGCCGGTGATCGCCACCCTGGCCGGCACCTTCAGCGTGGCCTATGCGCTGCGCTTCACCGTCGACGTGTTCTTCGGGCCTAAGGCAGAGGACTTGCCGCACACGCCCCACGAGCCACCGCGCTGGATGCGCGCACCGGTCGAGCTGCTGGTACTCACCTGCCTGGTGGTCGGCATCTTCCCGGCGCAATCGGTCGGCCCGCTGCTGGCCGCCGCCGCCCTGCCAGTGGTCGGTGGCACCCTGCCGGAATACAGCCTGGCCGTCTGGCACGGCTGGAACGCACCGCTGATGATGAGCCTGATCGCTATGTGCGGCGGCATCCTCCTCTACCTGCTGCTGCGCAAGCAATTGCAACGTGGCCGCTTCGCCAAGCCACCGCTGATCGGCCGTTTCAACGGCAAGCGCCTGTTCGAGCAGGGCCTGGTGCACCTGATGTTGCTGGCCCGGCACATCGAGCGGTTGCTGACCACCCGCCGCCTGCAGACCCAACTGTTCATGCTGGTGCTGGCGGCCTTCATCGCCGGCCTCATACCCTTGCTGTACAACGGCCTGAGCTGGGGCGACCGGCCGAAAATCCCCGGCTCAGGGGTGTTCGTCGCGCTGTGGCTGATCGCCATCGCCTGCGCCATCGGCGCCGCCTACCAAGCCAAGTACCACCGCCTCGCGGCGCTGATCATGGTCAGCGTCTGCGGCCTGATGACCTGCATCACCTTCGTCTGGTTCTCTGCCCCCGACCTTGCACTCACGCAGTTGGCGGTCGAAGTAGTGACCACCGTCCTGCTGCTGCTCGGCCTGCGCTGGCTGCCCCGGCGTATCGAAGGCGTATCGCCACTGCCCGGCAGCCAGGACCGCGCACGCCTGCGTCGCCTGCGCGACCTGGTGCTGGCGGTGCTGGTCGGTGGCGGCATGGCGCTGTTGTCGTACGCCATGCTCACCCGCCCCACGCCCAACGACATCTCCTCGTTCTACCTCAGCCGGGCCCTGCCACAAGGCGGTGGCACCAATGTGGTCAACGTGATGCTGGTGGACTTCCGCGGCTTCGACACCCTCGGCGAGATCACCGTGCTGGTGGCCGTGGCACTCACCGTGTTCGCCCTGCTGCGCCGCTTCCGCCCGCCCAAGGAGAGCATGCAGCTGCCTGCCCAGCAGCGCCAGCTGGCGCCGGACGTGGTCACCGACCTGGTCAACCCGCGTCACGCCACCGACACCGCGCTGGGCTTCATGATGGTGCCGGCCGCCCTGGTGCGTCTGCTGCTGCCGATCGCACTGCTGGTGTCGATGTACCTGTTCATGCGTGGCCACAACCAGCCGGGCGGCGGTTTTGTCGCTGGCCTGGTCATGTCCGTGGCGTTCATCCTGCAATACATGGTCGCCGGCACCCAATGGGTGGAGGCGCAGATGAGCCTGCGTCCGCTGCGCTGGATGGGCACCGGCCTGCTGTGCGCCACCCTCACCGGGGCGGGCGCCATCGGCCTGGGCTACCCGTTCCTGACCACCCACACCGCCCATCTGCACCTGCCGCTGCTGGGTGACGTGCACGTGGCCAGCGCGTTGTTCTTCGACATCGGCGTATTCACCGTGGTGGTCGGCTCGACACTGCTCATCCTCACCGCGCTGGCGCACCAGTCGGTGCGTGCCTATCGCCCGGGCAATCCCGGCAAAACCAGCCAAGCAGGAGCCGCCTGATGGAAGAAGTCATTGCAGTCGCCATCGGCGTGCTGGCCGCCTCGGGGGTGTGGTTGATCCTGCGCCCGCGTACCTACCAGGTGATCATGGGCCTTTGCCTGCTGTCCTACGGGGTCAACCTGTTCATCTTCAGCATGGGCAGCCTGTTCATCGGCAAGGAGCCGATCATCAAGGACGGCGTCACCCAGGACCTGCTGCACTACACCGACCCGCTGCCCCAGGCGCTGGTGCTCACCGCCATCGTCATCAGCTTCGCCATGACCGCACTGTTCCTCGTGGTACTGCTGGCCTCGCGTGGTCTGACCGGCACCGACCATGTCGACGGTCGGGAGCGTGACGAATGAGTGGGATGAACCAATTGATCATCGCGCCGATCCTGCTGCCGCTGGTGACCGCGGCGCTGATGCTGCTGATCGGCGAGAAGCACCGCTGGCTGAAGGCGCGGCTGAACCTGCTGTCGACCTTCACTGGCCTTGCCATCGCCGTCACCCTGCTGTTGTGGGTGCGCACCCAGGGCCAGGCCGAGTCCATCGGCGTGTACCTGCCGGGCAACTGGCCAGCACCGTTCGGCATCGCCCTGGTGGTGGACCACCTGTCGGCGTTGCTGCTGGTATTGACCGGTATCGTCGGTAGCAGCGCGCTGTTGTTCGCCCGGGCCCGCTGGGACAGCGCCGGGGCCAGCTTCCACGCCCTGTTCCAGATCCAGCTGATGGGCCTGTACGGCGCCTTCCTGACCGCCGACCTGTTCAACCTGTTCGTGTTCTTCGAGGTGCTGCTGGCAGCCTCCTACGGCCTGCTGCTGCATGGCTCGGGGCGTGCGCGAGTGCGGGCCGGGCTGCATTACATCGCCATCAACCTGTTCGCCTCGTCGCTGTTCCTGGTTGGCGCCGCCATGCTTTATGGCGTCACCGGCACCCTGAACATGGCCGACCTGGCGCTCAAGGTGCCGCTGGTGCCAGAAGCTGACCGCGGCCTGCTGCATGCGGGCGCTGCCATTCTCGCCATGGCCTTCCTGGCCAAGGCCGGGATCTGGCCGTTGAACTTCTGGCTGGTACCGGCCTACTCCTCGGCCAGCGCCCCCGTGGCGGCACTGTTCGCGATCATGACCAAGGTCGGGCTGTATGCCGTGCTGCGCCTGTGGAGCCTGCTGTTCTCCGGGCAGGCCGGCGCCTCGGCGAACTTCGGCGGCGAGTGGCTGGTGTATGGCGGCCTGGCGACGCTGGCAGTGGCTGCAGCGTCGATCCTTGCCGCCCAGCGCCTGGAGCGGCTGGCGGCGCTGAGCATCCTGGTGTCGGCCGGCACACTGATGGCCGCCATCGGCTTCGGTCAACCGGTACTGACCGGCGCCGCGCTGTTCTACCTGGTCAGCTCCACCCTGGCCCTGTGCACGCTGTTCCTGCTGGCCGAACTGGTCGAGCGCTCGCGTTCGGCCAACGAGGCGCCGCTGGACGAAGAGGAGGATGCGATGCCTTCGCCGCTGGAGTCGCTGCACCCGCCCAAGGGCATCAACCTGGACGATGAACAGAAGGCGGTGATCGGCCAGATCATCCCCTGGACCATGGCCTTCCTTGGCCTGTGCTTCATCGCCTGCGCCCTGCTGATCATCGGCATGCCGCCGCTGTCGGGGTTCATCGGCAAACTCAACCTGATCAGCGCGCTGTTCAACCCGCAAGGGCTGGGTATCGCACCGGGGCAGCCGTTGGGCACCGCCGGCTGGACGCTGGTCACCCTGTTGATTCTGTCCGGCATGGCTTCGCTGATCGCCTTTGGCCGGGTCGGCATTCAGCGTTTCTGGAAGCCCGAGGAGCGCCAGTCACCCTTGCTGCGCCGCTATGAATGCCTGCCCATCGTCATCCTGCTGGGCCTGAGCATTTTCCTCAGCTTCAAGGCAGAACCGCTGCTGCGCTACACCCAGGACACCGCAGCCAGCCTGCAGGCCCCCGACGCCTACATCCAGGCCGTCATGGCCACCCGGCCAGTGCCTGGCCCAACCACCCTGAATGCGCAGGTGCAGCCATGAACCGACTGTTCCCTGCACCGCTGCTTTCGCTTTCGCTGTTTGTCCTGTGGCTGCTGCTGAACCTGTCGGTCAGCCCGGGCAACCTGCTGCTGGGGGCCGCGCTGGGCATCCTTGCACCGATCCTGATGGCGCCCCTGCGCCCGCAGCATGCCCACATTCGCCGGCCGTTGGTGGTCGCACGGCTGATCGGCCGGGTGGGCATCGATGTGATCGCCTCCAACCTGCTGGTGGCCCGTGGCGTGCTGCGTGCCGGCAGCACCCCGCCACGCTCGGCCTTCGTCCATATCCCGCTGGCGCTGCGCGATGCCCACGGCCTGGCGGCACTGTCGATGATCACCACGGTGGTACCAGGCACGGTCTGGTCGGAGCTGGCCCTGGACCGCAGCGTACTGTTGCTGCACGTGTTTGACCTGGACGACGAAGCGGCGTTCATCGAGCACTTCAAGCGCACCTACGAACGCCCGCTGATGGAGATTTTCGAATGAGCGGCCTGCTTGCCAACGCCGTCCTCGCCAGCCTGTTCATCTTTGCCTTGGCCATGGGCCTGGCACTGATCCGGCTGTTCCGCGGCCCCTCCGCCCAGGACCGGGTGCTGGCGCTGGACTACCTGTACATCCTGGCCATGCTGATGATGCTGGTGCTGGGCATCCGCTACGCCAGCGACACCTACTTCGAAGGCGCCCTGCTGATCGCCCTGTTCGGCTTCGTCGGCTCGTTCGCCCTGGCCAAATTCCTGCTGCGAGGCGAGGTGATCGAATGAGCGAAACCCTGGTATTGCCGTTCTGGCTGGAGCTCACGGTTTCGGCGCTGCTGCTTGTCGGCAGCCTGTTCGCCCTGATCGGCGCGATCGGCCTGGTGCGGCTGAAAGATTACTTCCAGCGCATGCACCCGCCCGCGCTGGCCTCGACCATCGGTGCCTGGTGCGTGGCACTGGCGTCGATCCTGTACTTTTCAGAACTCAAGCAGAGCCCGGTGCTGCATGCCTGGCTGATCCCGATCCTGCTGTCGATCACCGTGCCGGTCACCACCCTGTTGCTGGCCCGGGCGGCGCTGTTTCGCAAGCGCACCTCTGGCGAGGATGTTCCGGAAGAGGTCAGCAGCGGGCGCGACCGGGGCAACTGAAACTATCGCGGGCTCAGCCGCCCGCCAGGCGCTGCAGCTCACGCCGCACCATCGCCGCATAAGGCGGTGGGCTGAGCTGGTAGAGCTCGCTGGCTACCCAGGCCAGCCAGGCGCCCTGCAGCGCTTCACGGCGCGCCAGCAACTGCTCGGCCTGGGCAATGGCCTGGGCCTGGTGACGACGGTGGAAGTCGGCACGCGAGCCCGGCGCCGCCAGGTCACTCATTCGCTGGCCTTGAAGGTGGTCAGCTCGCCCTTGCGCCATTTGGCGACCTTGCCGGTCACTGCCTTGAGCAGCTTGCCCAGGCCTTCCTGTACCTGTTGCTCTGCGGCAAACACCAACATCACACCCTGCCCCTCGCGAAACACGATGCCCTCGCCCTCGGGCACACGGACAAAGGCATAGTCGCCTTGCCCATAGACATTCAACTTGATCTCGCGAAAGCGCAGTTCCAGCTTTCCGCCTTCACGGCTGGGCAGCACCGCCGCGCGGAAGTGGTCGCCCACTTTCAGCTCCAGGCGCTGTTTGTCGTCGACCACCATGGCACCCTCGGGGTCGATCTCGGCCATGTACAGGCCTTCAGGATTTTGCTCGGTAACGTAGATGAACCGCCCGTTGAACAACTTGACCAGCTTGGCGCGCAAATCGCCCAGGGCAAACAACGCATGGGTATCCAGAGTACTGACTGCCAATGAAGAGCTCCTCACATCAATTACTACAGGCCATCACCCGGCCGCGGTATCGCGCCAGGTGCCAGCCTTTTCAAGTCAACGTCCACAGGACTTCGCAATCACGCCACGGAGTATCCCCGCGAGATAAGCCGAGCGATAACCGGGAAATGCTTCACTCAACTATCGTTCGGGCGCGCGGGGTAGGCTTCGGCGTGATTCCATAAAGGGAACCGTAATGTCCGACATCAAAACTGCCAGAAAAGATGCGACAGCCAGCAACAGGTCCCTCAAAGAACAGGCCTGGCCTTCGGTCGCGCATTACAGGAGAACGAATATGCCCGAAAACACTGAAATCCGTCGAGAGGCGCAACACATTTCCTTCAAGTTCGCCCCTCCAAACCAAGCGCGCTTCATCGTCGTGCCTGCCGGTGTCGCGTTCTTTCATATCACCGAACGCACCACAGGCAGGGTCAGGGGCTTTCGCCAACGCCACCAGGACGCCTGCGAGCTGGCCCGCCAGCTGGAAGCTTGACGCCCTCAGGCCACCTCGCCCCGCGCCAACTGCGCCAACCAGGCGGCCTGGCACTCCAGCGCTTCGCCACGGCTGGCAAAGGCGGTGCCACGCCGTTCGCCATTGACCAGCACCACCCAGCACGCCCGCTTGCCCAACGCCTGCAAAGAGGCAGGAACACCCGTGCCAATCATCACTGCCACATCGACTTGGCTATTCATCATTCCCTCCGGAATTTAATTAGCAACCTAACGATATGGCTATGATACGTGCTGCATGCTTCAGGAAAAAGCCCAGGCAGGTAGAGCTGTATTGCACCTGAGGCAACAAATCGCCTCAATCAAGCCCGGGTTCGGGGCGGTAGCCCAGCCGCAGGCCGCCCCAGTGGCGCCCCTTGACGTAGATCGGCACCGACAGGTCATGCATCAACTCACCGGTATCGCGGGTGTAGGTTTGCAGCAATACCCGCTGCTGATGGCTGCCGCAACGGATGCCGGTGCGGTCGTCGAAGGTACGCTTGCTGCGGTTATGCGCCGTATCCTCTACCGGGTCACCGGTCAGTGGCCGATTGAAGGCGTTGTTGTGGGTCGGCACATAGCCCTGCTGGGTACAGGCGATGGCGTAGACCAAACCCTCATGTTGCAGCAGTGGCTCCTGGATCTGCGGCAACACCGTGTCGGTGTAGTGGTCGAAGCGCGTGGTGAAACGTGGCGGCTGCATGCCGGCAATCGGCCGGTACTGGCGGTCGAACAGATCCTCCAGCGCCACCCGCCCCTGCTCGATATCGGCCTCGAAACGTTCGGCAATACGCCGTGCCCCACCCTGCGCCAGCTCGAACACCCGCTGGTGATAGGCGTCCAGCCCGACCTCGGCCAGGCGCTCGCTGAGGTGCTCGACCTGCCCTTCCATCTGCACCGCGGCCTGGGCCAGGCGCCTTGTTTGCTGCTCGCTCACCGCCAGGTCGCTGCGCACCTGCGCCACCGCCTGGAACAGGGTATCAAGCTGAGTACGATTGGTCTGGGTGCCCGCAGCAATTGCGCCGACCTGCCCTTCAACGCTGGCGGCCAGGCAGGCGATCTGCGCCAGTTGCCCGCCGGTCTGCTCCACCTGCGCCACGCCGCTGCCCAGGTCATCGGCCAACGCGCGGATCTGCGTGACCACCTGGGCGGTACGTTCCTGGATATCGGCCACCATCTGCCCCACCTCCTGGGTGGCGGTGGCGGTACGCCCGGCCAGGCCGCGCACTTCATCGGCTACCACGGCAAAGCCGCGGCCATGCTCACCCGCCCGCGCCGCCTCGATGGCGGCGTTGAGCGCCAACAGGTTGGTCTGGCTGGCAATGGCCTGGATCACCAGGG
Organism: Pseudomonas sichuanensis; assembly: GCF_024749065.1. Lineage (NCBI taxonomy): Bacteria > Pseudomonadati > Pseudomonadota > Gammaproteobacteria > Pseudomonadales > Pseudomonadaceae > Pseudomonas > Pseudomonas sichuanensis. The sequence goes on from NZ_CP087185.1 coordinate 4,054,403, forward strand.
TCACCCGGGCAATGTCCTCGCTGCGCAGGTGCAGCGCCTCGATCAGCTCACGGCTGGCGGTGGCGCGCTGGCTAAGGTCGTGCATGCACTGGATCGACTCGGCCAACACCGCACTGCCGGCGACACTGCTGCCATGGGCCGAGCGGGCGGCTTCCAGGGCCTGATGACTGAGCTGGGCACTGGCCTGTTCAGTGGCGATCATGATCTCGGCACTGCCGACGATCTCCTCGGCGGCGCCCAACTGCGACTGCACCCGCGCAGCCAGTTGCTGCACCGCGTAAGCCACCGCCGCGGCCGACAGCGCATTGTGGCTGGTGCCCCGGGCCAGTTGCGCAATCAGGTCATCGTCCTGCGCAGCTGTCTCCACCGGCATCGTTACCGGTGCGCGCCGCAGATGAGGTAGCCACAGCACCAGCAGGGCCGACGGCAGAGCCAGGTACAGCGCCAGGCCGGCATAAGCCTGGGCCGCCAGCAGCGCGCACAGCATGCCACCCTGTAGCAAGGCGATGGCAACAGCCAGCCGAGTTCCTTCTCGCATCATCTTCGTGGTCCGTCCGCGTGTCGTTATTGTGACGCCATTAAACGCCACCATAACGCCACTATCCATAGTCCCTTGGATGTATGACGATCACACTTGATGCAAGGCAAGAAAACACAAAGGCCCCAGGGATCGCTCCGTGGGGCCTCGCGCAGTGCGCCGAGTATCAGATCTGCCGCTGGTGGCGGTCGAGCTGCTCGTGACGCTCCTGGGCTTCGATGCAGTACTTGGTGGTCGGGCTGATCAGCAGACGCTTGAGGCCGATTGGCTCGCCGCTGTCGTCGCACCAACCGAAGCTGTCGTCACCGATACGGTCCAGGGCCATCTCCAGCTGCGGCAGCAGGCGCTGATCGCGGTCGATGGCGTTGACCAGCCAAGTGCGCTCTTCCTCGACCGAGGCCACGTCAGCTGGATCCGACGGGGTATCCAGGCCTTCGATGGCAATGCGGTTGAGTTCGATGCGCTCATGCGTCTCGACTTTCATCGCTTGCAGCAGCTTGGTAAAGAACACCAGTTGGTCGGCATTCATGTAGTCATCGGCCGACATGGCCAGCAACTGTTCCTTGGTCATCGATTTCTCTATGAAAAAATGTGCATTTGGGCGATTCGAGTGCCACCGATGATGGCTCATCGGCAGCGGAATTCTTCAAGCGCCAACCGGCACTCTTTTACAGGGGGCGGAAGTCTAAGGTGCCAAGCGGCAAGGGGCAACAGAAATGACGGCAGATTTGACCGAAATACCGAGGAATCCGCCCATTGGTGCCGCGTTAGCCCTCGCCGGCGCGCTTGCCAAGCGCCAGCGGGCAATATGCCGCAACACATCTCCCCACTGCCAGCCCCTCCTGCAGGCACAGGTGGCAGTTAGCTAACACCGACGATTGCGCTCAGTACCGTTTGATGACGCCTTTCATCAACGGAGCTTGCCATGAACCTGCATCAACGCCTCATCGCCCTCAGTGACCTGGACTGCGCAGTCGCCCGGCGCTTCCAGGATCGTCCCGTACTGACCGAGGTGGCGGGCCGACTGCTGGCCGAGCAGTGGCGGCAACGCCGCCTTGGCGACTCACACGATCCGCTGAGCCTCTACCTGATCAGTCGCCCTCCGCCCGGTGCCCGCGCCTGGATACGCCCGCTCTCGACACTGTTGATCGAGCGTTTCTGTCGCCGCGTCACCCTCAACCTCACCGAGGGCGAGGACTTCATCAGCACCCACGCCGAAGACAACCCGGACTGGGCCGTGGCGATCGACCTGCACGCGGTCGAGTTGCTGATCAACGACTGCGGCCCGTTCATGCTCGATCGTTATCGGGAAGAACTGCTGGCTTACTGGAGCCGATTCGACATCACCGGCCAGACCCCTTGGCAGTGGTACACCGAACATCTTCGCCAACAGTTCATCAATGCACTGGACGCAGGCAAGCGGGCCAGTCGCCTGAGACCACAGGTGATCGACCTCGCCAACCGCCTGCTGGTGATACCCGAAACTGCAGTTACGCCCACCGCTTCGCCCTCAGTCAGCCTGCTGTCCAGCGACCTGTCCGCCAGCGGCAAGATCGACCGCGACCTGGGCAGCGCCTTGCTGATAGAGCACAGCAGCGATACTGCAAGCACGTCAGTCACGCTGCTGTTCACCCTGGTCGGCAAGCTGCTGGTGTTTCCATCCCGTCAGGTGATGATCAATATCCTCGAGCGCCTGTGGCCGGTCACGCCCACCCCGGCGCCCCATGTCCTGCGCATTCTGCCGCAGACCGAGGAACCATTCGCGGCACAGGCCCTGGGCTTGCTTCGCCAGCAACTCGACGTGGTGCAAGCTGTCGCGAACAACTATCACACCCAGGGTCTGGCGCTGGCCCTGGGTCGGAACACGGACCATCTGACATCGATGGTGGAACTGTGCAACCGTGCCGAGCGCACACAGCGCCAGCGCCTGACCGAACAACTTCCCGACTGGCTGCGGCACGCCCCCTACACCGCCCAGGCACTCTATGCCCGCAACCTGGTAGACGTGGCACAGAGCTACGAAGATGCCAATGGCCAGTTCTGGCTCGACGGCATCGTCAGCGCAGAGGCGTTCGCCAATCAGCAACTGCGTGCCCGGCTGGCCGTCGACCATCCCGGCGAAAGCCTGGCGCCGGAAGAAGTGCTGGTTCTGAATTACCAGATCACCACCTCCAGCACCGCCATCGGGGACACGGCGTTCACCAGTGGCGAGATCCACACCGTCACATTCAGCCTCGCCGAGCTGGCCATCGGCAACCTCGTACTGCTCAAGCCCGGCAAGGTGGCGCTGGCCTCGTCCACTGGCCAGCCGCTGCCCGCATGGTTGAACGAAGGCTATGTGAAGACCCTGGTCAGCGAACTGGACATCGGCGCCTCCTACCCACGCCTGCTACGCACAAAGCTGCTCGATGACCCAGAACAGAGGCACGCACGCGAACGGCTGCTTGATGCCCAACTGCGCAGTCAGCTGCCCGCGCAGGCCATGGAGTTGCACCTGCGCGGCGAGGGGATCAGCGAAGCCAGTGCGCTGCGCATCGCGCAGATCTTCACCCGTACCCCTGATGATCGGACGCACTGGGTGATGCGTCCATTGGGGCTGCTCCGGCGAGCGGACGCCGAACCCGATCACCCGCTCAACACCTGGCTGATCGAAGCGGCCAACCCCACGAGTGGCGTCTGCCTGCTGTACCGCCCGCAGCACGAGCAACCCTTGCTGGAGTATGACGACCGCCTGGCCCTGCTGGTCGCCATCGGCACGCCCGGAGCGCTGCAGGACGATCTGCTGCAGCGCCTGCCTGCGCCGGACCGCAAGGTCTACGCCCACGGCGGATTCCAGGAACCCCACCTGTTCCACCCGCTGGACGACAGCTTCGCCGTCCCCTTCGGCACCCCCGCCCCGGTGACGCTCAGCACCGAGCCCGCTGTCGATGACATCGGCAAGGCCATCTACCAGGCCAGCATCGAGGAAACCATCCAGCACTTCCAGGCACACGCCGTGACCACCCACGAAGCCACCTGGAAGAGCCGGATAACGTTCGGCTGGCTGCTGTTCAACAGCGTGCTGCCGTTCGCCGGACGCCTGGCTGGCAGGCTTGCCTGGCTGGCCCAGATTGAGATCGCCCTGGCGCAGGTCATCGATACCGACGACAGTCTCTCGCCAACCGAACACCGCATCGCCTGGGTCAACTTGTTGCTCAACCTTGCCCTGTTGCTGCTGTCGAGTTCGCCGGCACAGCTGCAACTGGAGGAAGGCGCGGAGGACCACCTTGCGCCTCCACCGTTGCCATCCCCCCTGCCCCCTGCCCTCCCGCAGGTAGAAACCACGGTGCCTGACAGCGAGCTCGACTTCAGTTGGGCGCAGCCGGCCGGCAAGCTCAGCCAGGCGCAACGACAGGCACTCAATGCCCTGTCTTCCCGTACGCTGCCGCAAAGCCTTGGCGAGCCTATTCCCCACGGCGCCCTGGCTGGACTGCACCTGCATGACAACAACCTTTACGTGCTGCTCGAAGGCAAGGCCTATAGCGTGCTGCTGGACGAACCCAGCGGCCAGCCCAGGATCGTCGGCGATTCGCCGGAGCAGCTCCCCGGCCCCTGGCTGCGACGTGACGAAGCAAACCGATGGGGCATCGACCTGCGCTTGCGCCTGCGGGGCGGCATGCCCATGACCTCGCGCATTGCCCGGCTGCGCGAGGCGAACAGACAGGCATTGGTCGAACTCGACCGCACCCTTGCGCAAGATCTCGAGCAAGGGCTGGAACAGTTGCGGCGCATGCGCATAGACGCGTCGAGCTTCAACGACGACATGCCCGAGGATGACCTGCGCAAGCACCTGCACACCTGCCAGGCCGCCTCGCTGCACTGGAAGGCCTATCTGGAGCGCCTCAACCAGCGCAACGCGCTGGAGGTCCGTGACGGCTTCAAGCTGGAGCGTGCCAACGCACTCACCCAGCGCGCTTTCAGCGAGCAGATGATCTACGCCACACTGCATCAGTTGTATACGCCCAAGCGCACGCAGCTCATGCGTTTCATCAGTGAGAACGAAACCCGCATGAGCCCTGCGGACCTGGTCATCTACAGCCGACGCCTGGCCGAAATCTCGCCCCTGCTCGACGAGCTGGTGATCAACGCCGATGCCATGCACGACATTCATGCCCAGTTGAAGAAACTGACCAATCGTGGCCAGGACCGCATCCAGGCAATGTTCGACAGCCTCGAGCGCGGATGGCCCAGCGCCGAGCGCCCGATCACCTGCCGCTACATACGCCTGGAAAACCACTTCAACCGGCTGTTCGCCTTCCACCCGCTCAAATCCAGCGAGCCCAGGAACGGCGGTTTCTGGCTCAAGCTGGCCAACGACAACATCAGCCTGGTCATTGCCCAGCGCCGACAACTGGCGGCCCTGGCCAAGCCAAGCGACGAGCTGGCCACGCGCCTGCTAAAAAGCGCCAAAGAGTGGCTTGCCCAGGCAGACCGACAACTGGGCAACTTCAAGACACTGTCCACGGACACGGCGTCGACGGCCTTGCTGGCCCCTATCGAACAGGACCTGGCGTACATCCAGGCGACAGTCAGCAGCGAACTGGCCGAGTACCCGGACTACCCACCCACCACGACACTCTCGCGCTTGCGCGAGCAGACACCCGGGCTGATCGAGACCGAGGAACACGGGGTGCTGCTGGGCGTACCGCGTGCGGGCGATGAGACGACCGTCGACATCGAGGCGCCGGGGCCGGAGGGCCGCACACGTACCTACCGCCAAGACCACGGCAACTGGGTCGAAGTCCCGCCAGCCCCGGTTGCACGAGCGAGAGCCAATGACAGCCTGAAGCGCCTGCTCAAGGGTAGCCAGGCACTCATGGACAACGCCCGTGCAACCCTCCATCACCTGCAGGGCAGCCCCAGTGAGCGCTACCTGCCCGTGGAGATCCACGATGAACTCATGCTGCATGGGCAACGGTTGACGGAACGTGCCGATGCCATCGAACGAAGGCTGACTGCCGACAACGCCAGTGACGAGGCCAGCGGCGGCCAGGATGCAGCGCGGGTCGGCAAAGCGCTGAGTGACCTGGCCATGATCCTGGAGAGCCAGGCCAAGGCCTTGCGCATCCAGGCTGCCCTGAGCCAGAAGCCGCGCATGGGTGAGCTGCAGAACCTCATCGACAATCATGAAGTGACCGTGCATGCCCTGGGGGCTCGCACGCGGCTGGCAAAGGTCAAGGGGCGGCCCGCCGACTACCTGGACGAATACGTCATTCGCCATCAGGGCCGCGACCTGTGGTACGCGCACTTCCACTACCCCGCGCAGGACACAGCCAAACCCCAGTTCCTCGCCGGTCACCTGAAAACAGCCGACCAACGCCATCTCAAGGGCCAGACTGCCGTGGACGTCGCCACGGGTCGGCCGGTCGAGGTCTACCGCTCACCCATCACCCTGGCCGCGGCGACTCGATTCTTCTTCAGCCTCTGATGCGACGGGCGCCGGCCGCGGCGCCCGTTCCCGTGCTCAGCGATCCTTGAACTGTGCCTCGCGCTTGGCGATGAACGCCGCCATGCCTTCCTTCTGGTCCTCGGTGGCGAACGCCGCATGGAACACCCGGCGCTCGAAACGCACGCCCTCGCTCAGGGTCACTTCGAAGGCGCGGTTGACGCTCTCCTTGACCATCATGCTCACCGGGATCGATTTGCTGGCAATGGTCGCGGCCACCTTCAGCGCCTCCTCAAGCAACTCGGCCTGCGGCACGACGCGCGCCACAAGGCCTGCCCGTTCGGCTTCCTCGGCCCCCATCAGGCGGCCGGTCAGGCACAGTTCCATGGCCTTGGCCTTGCCCACTGCGCGGGTCAGGCGCTGGGTGCCGCCCATGCCCGGCAGCACGCCGAGGTTGATTTCCGGCTGGCCGAACTTGGCGTTGTCGGCGGCCAGGATGAAATCACACATCATCGCCAGCTCGCAGCCACCGCCCAGGGCGAAGCCGGACACCGCGGCGATGATTGGCTTGCGCCGGTTGGCGACGCGGTCGGCGTCGCTGAACAGGTCTTCGACGTAGATCTGCGGGTACTTCAGGTCGGCCATTTCCTTGATGTCGGCGCCAGCGGCGAAGGCCTTGGCGGAGCCGGTGAGCACCACGCAGCCGATGTTCGGGTCACGCTCGAGCTGATCCAGGGCCTGGTTGATCTCGCCGACGATCTGCGCGTTCAGGGCGTTGAGCGCCTGCGGGCGGTTGAGGGTGATCAGGCCGACCTTGCCGTGGATGTCCAACAGGATGGTTTCGAATGCCATGCAGACTGCTCCTTCAAAGATTGCGCGCAATGACCATGCGCTGAATGTCGCTGGTGCCTTCGTAGATCTGGCAGACCCGCACATCGCGGTAGATGCGCTCCAGCGGGAAGTCGCTCAGATAGCCATAACCACCGAGCGTCTGCAAGGCATCCGAACAGACCTTTTCGGCCATTTCCGAGGCGAAAAGCTTGGCCATCGAAGCTTCCACCAGAGCCGGTCGCCCAGCATCGCGCAGGGCAGCGGCATGCAGCACCATCTGCCGGGCCACGGCAATCCTGGTTGCCATGTCGGCCAGGCGGAAGGCCACGGCCTGGTGCTCGATCAGCGCCTTGCCGAAGCTCTGGCGTTCGTTGGCGTAGTCGCGGGCCACCTCGAAGGCGGCGCGGGCCATGCCCACCGCCTGCGAGGCGATGCCGATGCGCCCGCCTTCGAGATTGGCCAGGGCAATCTTGTAGCCCTGCCCTTCTTCGCCCAGGCGGTTGGCCACCGGCACCCGCACATTGTCGAAGACGATCTGGCAGGTGTCGGAGGCGTGCTGGCCGAGTTTGTCCTCGACCCGTGCCACCTGGTAGCCGGGGGCGTCGGTCGGCACGATGAAAGCGCTGATGCCACGCTTGCCGGCGTCCGGATCGGTGACGGCAAAGACGATCACCACCCCGGCGTTCTGCCCGGAGGTGATGAACTGCTTGCTGCCGTTGAGCACGTAATGGTCACCGTCCAGGCGCGCGCGGGTCTTCAGGCTGCTGGCGTCGGAGCCGGCCTGGGGTTCGGTCAAGGCAAACGCGCCAAGCATCGCACCCGTGGCCAGCGGCGTGAGGAACTGCTGCTTTTGCGCCTCGTTGCCGAACTTGAGGATCGGCACGCAGCCCACCGAGTTGTGCACGCTCATGATGGTCGAGCAGGCACCGTCACCCGCGGCGATTTCTTCCAGGGCCATGGCGTAGGCCACATAGCCCGTATCGCTCCCACCGTACTGCTCCGGCACCAGCATGCCGAACAGGCCAAGTTCGGCCATTTCCTCGATGGCCTCTTTGGGGAAGCGGTGCTCCTTGTCCCATTGCTCGGCGAACGGCTTCAAGCGCTCCTGGGCAAAAGCCCGCACGGCGTCGGCGATCTGTTGTTGCTCGTCAGTTACCAGCATGGCTCACCTCAGTACAGGCATTCGACGGCCATGGCCGTGGCCTCGCCACCGCCAATGCAGATGGCCGCCACGCCACGGCGCAGGTTGTTCTGGCGCAACGCCGACAGCAGGGTCACCAGGATGCGTGCGCCCGAGGCGCCGATCGGGTGGCCCAGGGCGCAGGCGCCACCATGGATGTTGACCTTGTCGTGGGGCAGGTCGAGGTGCTTCATGGCCGCCAGGGTGACCACGGCGAAGGCCTCGTTGATCTCGAACAGGTCGACCTCTGCCAGGTCCCAGCCGGTGCGTTTCATCAGCTTGTCGATGGCGCCGATGGGGGCGGTGGGGAACAGCGCCGGGGTGTCGGCGAAAGCCGCGTGACCGTGGATCACCGCCAGCGGCTTGAGGCCGCGCTTCTGGGCCTCGGAGCGACGCATCAGCACCAGTGCCGCAGCGCCGTCGGAGATCGAGCTTGAGTTGGCCGCGGTCACGGTGCCGCCTTCGCGGAAGGCCGGCTTGAGCTGCGGGATCTTGTCCAGGCGCGCTTTCGGCGGCTGTTCGTCATCCTTGATGACGCGCTTTTCCCTGCCCTCGGTGACTTCCACGGGAACGATCTCGGCAGCGAAGCGGCCGTTCTTGATGGCGTCCTGGGCCCGGGTCAGCGAGGCGATGGCGAAGTTGTCCTGGGCCTCACGGCTGAATGCGCCATGCTGCGCGCAGTCCTCGGCGAAGGTGCCCATCAGCCGGCCCTTGTCGTAGGCGTCTTCCAGGCCGTCCATGAACATGTGGTCGATGATCTTGCCGTGGCCCATGCGGTAGCCGCCACGGGCCTTGTCCAGCAGGTACGGCGCATTGGTCATGCTCTCCATGCCACCGGCGACGATCACCTCGGCGCTGCCGGCCAGCAGTTGGTCATGGGCCAGGATCGCCGCCTGCATGCCCGAGCCGCACATCTTGTTCAGGGTGGTGCAGGTGGTGTGCTTGCCCAGGCCGGCGCCCAGGGCGGCCTGGCGTGCCGGGGCCTGGCCCTGCCCCGCGGGCAGCACGCAGCCGAACAACACCTCCTGGACACTGGCGGCATCGATGCCGGCGCGCTCAACGGCGGCGCGGATAGCCGCGCTGCCCAGTTGTGGCGCGGTCAGGCTCTTGAGGTCGCCCTGCAGGCCGCCCATGGGCGTGCGCACGGCGCTGACGATAACGATCGGATCATTGGCGAGAGTCATGTTCATTGCTCCTTATTTGGCAGCCATGCGCAGCGCGCCGTCGAGGCGGATCACCTCGCCGTTGAGCATGCTGTTCTCGATGATGTGGCGGGCGAGCGCGGCGTATTCCTGCGGGCGGCCCAGGCGCGGCGGGAATGGAACCCCGGCAGCCAGGGACGCGCGCACTTCCTCGGTCATGCCGGCCATCATCGGGGTTTCGAAGATGCCCGGGGCGATGGTCATCACGCGGATGCCGAAGCGCGCCAGTTCACGGGCAGCCGGCAGGGTCAGGCTGGCGATCGCGCCTTTGGACGCGGCATAGGCGGCCTGGCCGATCTGGCCGTCGTAGGCGGCAATGGAGGCGGTGTTGATGATCACCCCACGCTCACCGCCTTCGTCGGCCTGACCCTCGGCCATGGCCGCGGCAGCCAGGCGCAGCAGGTTGAAGCTGCCGATCAGGTTGACGTTGATGACCTTGGCGAAGCTGCCCAGGGCGTGCGGGCCGTTCTTGCCCAGCACTTTCTCGGCACCGACGATGCCCGCGCAGTTGACCAGCCCGTGCAGGCTGCCGAAGGCGCTGACGGCGGCATCGACCGCTGCCTTGGCGGCCTGCTCGTCGCTGATGTCGGCCACCGCGAAGCGGGCGTTGTCACCCAACTCACGGGCCTTGGCCTCGACGGCGGCGGCGTTCAGGTCGACCAGCATGACCTTGGCGCCAGCTTCGATGAGCATTTGCGCGGTGGCGGCGCCCAGGCCCGAGGCCGCGCCGCTGACGATGAAGTGCTTGTTCTGGATATGCATGTCGGATTTCCTTCAGGCGCCCGCAGCGATCGGCTGCGCAGCTTGTTGTTTGGCGATTTCCTGGTTGCGCAGGATGAAGCGTTGCAGCTTGCCGCTCGGGGTCTTTGGCAGCTCGGCGACGAAGTCGATTTCACGCGGATAGGCGTGGGCGTACAGACGCTGGCGCACGTGCTGGCGCAGGGTTTCCTCAAGTTCGGGGCTGCCCGCGTACCCCTTGGCCAGCACCACGAACGCCTTGATCAGCTCGGTGCGCTCCGGGTCGGGCTTGCCGATCACCGCAGCCTCGATCACCGCCGGGTGCTCGATCAGCGCGCTCTCCACGTCGAACGGGCCGACACGGTAGCCGGAGGTGGTGATCACATCGTCGCTACGGCCGACGAAGCTGATGCTGCCGTCCTGGTTGAGCTCGACGGTGTCACCGGACAGGTAGTAGCGGCCGACGAACGCCTTGGTCGGCAGGCCGCGATAGCCGCCGAACCAGCACAGCGGCGAGCGTTCGCGGTCTACGGCAAGAATGCCTGGCTGTCCGGCCGGCAGCTCGAAGCCCTGTTCGTCCACCACCACGATGCGGTGACCGGGAATGGCGAAACCGGCCGACCCCAGGTGCACCGGATGCGCCAGGCCGTGGTGGTTGCACAGCACCATGCCCAGTTCGGTCTGGCCGTAGTGATCGTGAATGGTCACCCCCAGTTCGTCGGCGAACCAGCGGATCACCTCGGGATTGAGCGGCTCGCCCGCGCTGCTGACCACCCGCAGGCGGCCCTTGATCGGTGCCGAGAACTGCTCCCCGGCGGCGATCAGCAGACGGTAGGCGGTGGGTGAGCCGGCCAGGTTGGTGATGCCCAGCTTGTCGATGATCCGCGCACAGCTGTCGACACTGAACGGGCCGTCGTAGAAGGTGGTGGCATGGCCCAGGGACAACGGGCCGGTGACGGCGTAGTAGAGACCGTAGGCCCAGCCCGGATCGGCCAGGTTCCAGAACCGGTCGTCCGCACGCAAGTCGATGGCATCGCGCATGTAGCCCTGGAAGGCGACGATGGCGCGCAGCGGTACTTCCAGCGGCTTGGCCGGGCCGGTGGTGCCGGAGGTGAACATCAGCAGGAAGGCATCGTCACCGGTACGCATCACTGGCTCGCAGTGGCTGTCCGCCGCGTCGAGGGCCTGGTGAAAGTCCAGCTCGCCGGCGCGCGCACCGACCGTGATGAGCACCGGGCAGTCCGCGACGTCATCGAGCTTGGCGCGGTTGTTGCGGTCAGTGACCACCAGCCGGGCCTGGGACTGTTCGAGGCGGTGCTCGATGGCTTTTGGGCCGAAGGCGGTGAACAGCGGCTGATAGACCGCGCCCACTCGCCAGGTGGCAAGGATGGTCACCAGCAATTCAGGCGTGCGCGGCATGAGCCCGGCCACCCGATCACCGGCCCCGACACCTTGGGCCTTGAGCACATTGGCCAAGCGTGCCGCCAAACCCTGCAACTGCTCGAATGTGTAGCGCCCGCTGTTGCCGTCACGATCCTCCCAGATCAGGGCGGCACGGTCGCCACCGACATGCCGGTCGCAGCACTCGACGCAGGCATTCAGAGCGTCAAGGGTGCCGTGCAAGGCCGCTTCCACGGCCTGGACATGATCGAAGGAACGGGCGGCCTCGGCGTAATCGCGCATCGTCGGACTCCTGGATTGTTATTGTTGGAGTGCTTCATCGGTCCGACGATGTTCGCGCCGCAGTCAGGCGGCAGCAATGGCCAAAGACGTCAATCTGGATGACCGGTTTGGCCGCTACGCAAGGCTGAACAGCCAGAGGCGATCAAACCGTCCTCAGCGCTCGCCGGGCGCCACCCTGGCCAAGGCCTCCCGGGTCAAGCGCAGGTACCAGGCCTGCTCGGCCTCCAGCAGCGCCTGACGCAAGGCGTCAGCCTGCGCAAGGTATCCACCTTCATTGATTTCACCCGCTATGCGCCGCTCATCCAGCCGCTCCAGGTCGGCGAAGAAAGGCTCCTGGACCTCATCCAGGCTGGTCGCATGCTGCTGTTTCAGGTACGCCTGCCAGAAATCGCGCTGACTGATGAAGCGTGCCAGTACTTCACCATTCGCCTCGGCGGCACGTACGCTGCGCTCGGCATCCGCGAGTTGCTCGTCGCCGACATGAGCCATGGATCTGAACTGCATGGTCCTGGGTTGGCGCGGCAATGACAGGCGCTCGGCAAGACCGATCCGATAGGCCAGGTCGACTTCGACCTCATCGACACTTTCGTCCGGGTACTGCCTGCGCAAGGCACGCTCCACCCGTGGCAGGTCAGCGCGGGCGTAAGCCTGGACCTGTTCCAGGCGGAACAGCCGCCGCGCCATTTCCAGGCGCCGACCCTCGGCCTGCCCGGCGTCTGCGCGACGCAACATCTGCGCCACCTGGACACGCACCTCCAGGGCACTGAAGCAGCCGATCACACTGTCCGCGCAGGTACGTCCCGAACCGGCCCAGTTGAACAGTTCCTCGCGCAACGCGCTCTGCTCCGACGCGGCCTCGATCATGTCCCACAAGCGGTTGCCCAGGTCTTCGCGGGCTTCACGATAGTCACTGGTGCCGGTGAGTTCGGCGAACAACTGCAACAGCGCTTCACTCTCGGGCTCGGCGGCCAGCAAATCCCATTGCTGCTCGCGCCGCTCACGCAGCAACCCATCCTCACTACCCACCCAGATCTGCCGGGCCTGTTCCACGGTGACCTCCTGCGTGGTGCCAGCGGCCCCCTCGTTGACCGGTTCAAGCATGGCGCTGCCTGGATGCATCAGCCGAGCATGGGCGCTGGCGGGCAAGGGGTTGCCAGCCAGCAGCAAGGCCCGCCGGAAGCTGTACGGTGTCTGGAAAACGATCGGTTGCAACGTGGCGATCTGGTTGTCTCGCAGATCCGCCAGTTCCAGATAGCCGGCCCACAACAAGTCCGCAGGCAAGCGCTGCAGCCGGCAGTTTCGCGCATGCAACTCTCGCAGGCGGCGCAGTTCATCCAGCGGCAGGTCGACAGGCCCCAGCGGATTGTCGCTCACATCCAGCAGCCGCAACTGCCCAAGGGGCTGGAGCACCACCGAAGACTGCTCGTCCAGACGAATACGATTGTTGTTCAGCCGAAGCTCATGCAGGCGGGTCATCGAACCCAGCCCGTTTGGCAACTGGGTCAGGCGGTTGTTGCTCAGGTTGCACCAGCGGGCATTTGGAAAGCATTGCAAGAAGCGTGTCGGCAGCGACTGAAGCTCCAGCTGGACAAGCACAAGTTCGGTAACCTGGAGGAAGCTCACGCCCGCAGGTATCTCAGGCAGGCCATGGGTGGGCACCCCGACCAGGCTCAGGCGCATGCCGAAACCGGTGCCCTGGCTGTCGACCAACCGCTCTGCGCGCAACTGCCACGCACGGCTGATGTCCTGGGCGACGCGCTGACGCGCCGCTCGATGTTCGGCCTGTTCGCTGATCCACGCCTGCAGGCTCTCATGCAGATCGCGGTACTGCTGCTCATGGCGCAGCAGACGGCTGAACGCCTGCGTATGCGATTGCCGGTAGTCCGCCATCCATACTTCCAGTTCGGCCTCTTCGATGCCCGGGTACAGCGCGCGTACCCGTGCGCGGAAAGTGCTTTCCATTGCCTGCCTGGGGTCACCCCGCCCACTGAGCGGATAGCCCACGCGCCCATCAGGCATGCGCCTGCCAGGATTGAACCAGGGTCGGGCGGGTGAAATGCCGGCGGATAGCGCAATGTCTCGACGCGAGGAAGGCAACGATTGTTGCAACGTCTGGCGAACCTTGGCCGGGGCGTCATCCCCGGTCCAGCCCAGGCGTTGCCGATCACTCGGCGCCAGCATGGCCAGCAGCACCTGCTCCCAGCCGCTGGGCTCGTCGACCTCGACTTCCGAGGCACGGCCGTCGTTGTACAACCGGTAGCGCCCTTCATTGCGCACCAGGGTGGTCAGCAGCCCTGGCCGTCCTTCAGGGAAGATGAGCCCCAGGCGGCGCCCGCTGTCGCTGCCCTGGCGTACTTCCAGATTGATGCTTTGCGGCCATGCAGCCTGGCGCGAAAGCAGCGAAAGCACCAGGGCGCAGGTTTCGTCGCAGTGGCTGTCCTGCAGGTAGAACCCTTCCAGCGCACGGGTCAGCCTCGCTTCGCGCAGCAGTTCACGGGCCTTTTCCGCCAGTGCCAGCGGAACTCGCCGCGCCTCGGTCATGCGCTGGCGCTGAGCCGTCGTGGCTTCGCCCAGCACGGCGGCGGCATAGGCGTCGGGCAAACCTGGAAAGTCACGCTGAACCAGGCCCAGCAACGCGTCTGGGTGTACGTAGCGGACCGCAAAGTGCTCGAGCAGCCTGCCACGCAAGGCTCGGGCGTGCAGCAGTATCGCATCAGGCTGCTCGACCTCCTGCAGCCCTGCGATTTCGGGCTGGTGCAAGCACCACGCGAAGTACTCGCGGGATCCGGACGGCACCTCGCCCCTGCCCAGTGCGGTGAAAAAGGCGTCGATGGCGTCACTCACCTCGAACCGTTCAAGGGTGTCGCGCAAGGTCACGGGCAACGGGCGGTTTTCCACCAGCAATCCACGCAGACCGTCCTCGTCGAAACCGGCAACTTTGAGGATCTGCGCGACCCGCTCTGGCGAACGGGCCTGCGCCCCTGGCCACAGCACCCCCAGCATGCGCCTGCTGCCGCTCCACGCCTGAGGCTCATCATGAGCAAGACGCCAGGCGCGTTCACCATTGCTGACCAGCTCGGGGCCATAGGCGGCATCATTGCCGGGGTGACGCAGGGACCAGTTGGCACCGGGGCGGGCCTGTTGAACTTCGTAGTAGTCATCCGCATCTCGCCACCAGTGGCGTTGCCCATCGCCGTACAGGCCACGTTCGGTGAGTGTGGCGCTGCCTGGCAGGCCCGCAGTGCGATAGGGCTGCAGATCGTCCGACCATAACCGTTCCTTGCCCGGCATCACCGTGACCGGCTTCAGGCCGTCGACGAAGGCGCTGCCGACGAAGCGTCGCGCCGCAACGGCGCCGCCTGCCACCAGGGTGTTGCCGACCACCGTCTGCGCCACATTGAGAAGGTGCTCCAAGGCTTCGTGATCCCGCCCCTTGCTCCAGTCGGCAACCCCTTCGTATACCTGCGTCAGCGTTTCCTGAAGCATCTTCGCCAGTAACAGCTCCCCCACTCCCGGCACGAAGAATGCTGCCAGATTGAGCAGCGTCAGGCCCACCTCTTCCAACTCTTCGCGTCGGCGCCTGGACGCCGCGGCATCGACCTGCCGAGTGGGCACCACCAGCAAGCACGCATCCTGCAGGATCCGCTCGACCTGTCGCTGGGCCAGGGCAGCGAAGACGTCGTGGCGGCTCACCTTGCCGCGAGGTTGCATGTCTGGGGAACTGTCCTGCACTCGGGTGCGTAGCGTCGTGATGAATCGCGCTCGCTGGCCAAGCGCCACGCGCTGCAACAGATACCCCTGGAATGCCGGGTCCTTGACCAGAGTACCCAGGCCGGCATTCATTTGCGCCCAGGAGTCGTACCCTTTCAGCACAGCCTGCGGGGCGCCTGGCAGATAGCACACCAGCCCCTTGACCACGTTGCCCGCCAGGTCATCGCTGAGGACGAACAGCAATGCCCCATCGACCGGGCAATCCAGCAGGTCCAGTGTCTGCACGCTGATGAACGCGCTGTCCGGATGAGTGATCAATTGCCCGTCACAGGCCTTGAGCAACAGGCTCAATACGTCTTCGTCTATTTCCTGCTTCATCGCTGCAATCTGAGCGGCGACACCCAGCCCCAGACGCCCGTCGTCGGCTATCTGCCGCCGTAGTTCGGCATCGAGCCGGGCCTGCAGATGTTCCTGGTAGCGCTGGCCGACATCCAGCGAACGGCACTGCTCCACCAGTTTGTCCAGCGCCACCGGCAACGGCAGGTCCGGGCCCTCCCCCTGCAGCGCGGCACCTTGCGCCAGCCCGGTGCCTGGGAAAAACGCCTGGCCTTGCTCGAAGTTCTGCAGCAATCGCTGCAACGCCGGCTCTCGCAGCGTAACCCGGCTTATGGTGCCGCCTGGCATGGCAATCTCGGGAAGGAAGGGTGAAGTACCACGCTTGAAGCCCTGGAAGGCCTCCTCCCAACGCAGTATCTCCAAGGGCTGCGCGATACCCAGCCCGCGCGACAGCATCCGTTCGAACAGTGGCCGGGCGAAATCGATCGGCGACTCGATCTGGCGCCAGGCCTCGGCAAGCCGGTCCTGGGTCGCTCGGTGTGCCTGGAAGCGCGCCCGCAGGGCTTGCAACTGATCGACACTGGCGGATCTGAGCCATGCAGGCAGTTGCTGCGCAATGAACGCGTCTGTAGCGGAAGGTAGGGGCGTGCCGGACATGGTTGTCGCTTCCTGAGGGATGAGAGCGACAACCCTGCCCGCTGTACGTGCGGCGGATCAGCGGGAAATACGCCCGGTCGGGCGTTGCACGCTAGGTGAGCGAGCCATTGGCCTCACGCTCGAGTGCCTCCTCGGTAAGCCGAAGCGCCAAGGTCTGTTCTGCCGAAGTACGCCCACCGACCAGCGCATCCCAGCGTTCTCTGTATTCCTGGCTGTCCAATGCCGAAGCTTCATCGTCAAGCTCGCTGCCATACCGCGAGAACGTCTCTGCCAATGCCGAAAATGCAGCGCCATGGCGCTTTTCCAGGTAGGAGCGCCAGAAATCACGCCCACTGATGCTTTGCGCCAGCGCCGGGGACGCCTCTGTCGCCTTCACTTCAGCCAACGCCTTGGCCTTCCTCGTCGCATCGATATGCGAAAGACTCTCGAAGCGCAAGTTGCGCGGCTGGTTCGGCAAGTTCAACTCGCTGGCCAGCGAGGTGCGATAGCCGAGGATAACCTGCAGCGCATCGACGCCTGCCGACTGCGGATCGTCAGCGCGTAGCGCCGCGTCCTGCTGACGAACGTCCTCAGCGGCGATCTCGTCCAGCTTTTCCAATCGGAACAATTGCCTCCCCAGCACTAGCAGCCCGTCACCACCAACGCCCTGGGCACCCAGGACGTTGGCCTTGTACACCAGTTCGTGGATCATCAAGCGGCTGAAGCGCTCCACATGGCTGTCATGACAGCCGCGCACCTCATCAGCGTGCAGGAAGATCTCCTCACGCAGTTGCGCATCCTGATCCATGCTCTCAAGCAACGGCCAGAGTTGCTCGGACATGTAACCCGGCGCTCGCACGAAATCCGGGGTCGCCGTCAGGTTGCGCAGCAACTCGAACAGGCCAGCACTGCCGGGCAGTGCTTCCAGCCGTGTCCACAACTGCATACGGGCCTGGTCATTACGCCTGTCCTTGTCCAGCGCCAGCCAGCGCTGCATCACCGCTCCTGGCTCGGGGGTGTTTTCCTCGTTATCCACCTGGTCCAGCAGAAATCCGTGCTGCAGATCCACCTGATACAGACGCTCCATCGCTTGGTAGTCCAGCGGATTGCCCAGAAGGTTCAGGCGTCGCCGGAACGACCATGGCTGAGCGGCCAGTGCGTCCGACACACTGCGGATGCGGTTGTTGCTCAGGTCAGCTGTGCGCAGCAGCGCGCAGTGCTCGATACCGTCAGGCACTTCGAGCAACTCGCACCCTCTGGCCCGAAGTGTCGTCAACTCAGGCAGACGGTCGAAACGCAACGGCAACCGGCGAATCGGATTGAAGCTCAGATCCAGGACCTGCAAGTTGTCCAGCTCGGCCAGCACCTGCTGGTCACTGTCGGTCATGCGTATCTGGTTCGACAGCAGCAGCAGGCTGCGCAGGCCTGTGAACCGGGCAAGCGAAGGCGGTATTGCGCCGATCCGATTGCTGTTGAGGTTCAGCACGCTCAGGGAGTCGAAGACATGCAGGAAGTTGCCATTCACCGCCGTCAGCCCCATGCGCACCATCGTCAACTCGGTGACATGGCCCAGATCGATATCCGCCGGCAACTCCGGCAGACTGCCGATACGCCAGCCGCTGATGTCCAGACGCATGCCGTCAGCCCGCCTTTGCGCGCCACGCGCAACTTCTCCCTCGAAACGCCAGATGGCGCGCAAGCGATTGGCGAACTGCGCACGCACTCGACGAAGCTGCGGTTCCGTATCGGTGTGGGTCCAGCGCCGTAGTGCTTCGTCAAGGTCGTTGTAGTTGCGCTCCTGCCGGGCGATCGCTTCGAACGGCCGCTCATTGTCACGCTGTAATCCCTGAACATAACCTTCCACTTCGTCGGCATCAAAAGCGGGGTACAGCATGCGCACTCGCTGTCGCAACCGCTCGGTGGACGGACGTGAGGAGCGCCCGCCGAGCTCGTAACCGACACGCCCATCGGCCAGGCGCCGGCCCGGGTTGAACCATGGCGTGGACACGCGCCAACCCAGGCGCGCCAGCACACTGCTGCGTGTCGCCGGCAACTGCTCGATCAGCGCATTGCGCAACTGCTCGGCAAGGTCGCTGGCGTCGAATTTCAGGGCCCTGCGGTCCGACTCTTTGAGCAAGGCCGCAAGCGCCTCGAACAGGCCGCCGGGCTCTGCCACATCCTCCTCCCGTGGACGGCCTGCACTGTCGTAGAGCCAGAAACGCCCGTTACGGGTGAACAGCACGATGCGCTCGGCGCTCGGCCCTTGCGGATCGAGAATCGCCAGCGTGGCACCGTTCTCGGAACCTTCATGCAACTCCAGGTTGAGGCGTTCGGGCCAACCGGGCAGGCGTCCGAGCAATGCGATGACCAGTTCGGCCGTCGCACTGGAACAAGCACTGCGCAGGTACAGGCCCTCCACGGCGCGGTTGGCGCGCGACAGCTCAAGCAAGGCCCGGGCCCGCTTGCCCAACGCGAAGGGCAGGCGCGCTTCGGCCAGTGCCTGTGCCTCCACTTCAGGTTCGACCTCGCGTGCGACCTCCTCGACATACGCCTGCGGCAACCCGGGGAAATCGCGCCGCACAAGGGCCGCCAAGCCCTGCGAAGGCGCAGCCTGGGTGGACAGATGCTCAAGCAGTGCCCCCTGCAACTCGGCCTGCCGTCCGGCAAGCTCCCTGGCAATGGCGGCATCGTCCAGGCCTTGCATGTCGTCACGGCTCTTGCACCATGCCAGAACCTGGTCATCTTCCAGGCTCGGATCAGGCAAGCGCAGGGCAACGAAGAGTTTCGCCAGCCTGGCGTCGGCCTCGAAACGCCGAAGGGTGTCACGCAGGTTGACCGGCGTGGGACGGTTTTCCACCCACACCCCCCGCAGCTCATCCTTGTCCATGCCCGCCGTCCTCAGGATGCGATCGGCCTGCACGGCATCGAACGGAGGTTCATGGGGCCAGAGCCGGTTGAGCATGTCGGTGCTGTCATCCCACTCCAGCGGTCGCTCCTGGCGCAGGCGCCAGCCCCGCTCGCCATTGTGTTCCAGCGGCGGCTCGTAGGCACCCTCTGCATCGGGGTGGCGCAAGCGCCAGGCCTGGCCCGGCGCAGGCTGATGCACTTCGTAGTAGCGAGTACCGATGCGCAGCCAGCGCTGCTGCGCGTGCGCGTACAGACCATCCTGCCCAAGCGTCGCCGGGCCCGGGTCCGACTCATAGACACTCAAGTCGTCGTTCCACAAGCGTTCGCCGCCTGCCGAGAGCGGCACCGGCTCCAGCGCGTCGACAAACGCGCTGCCCTGGAAACTGCGCGCCACTGCGCCGGCGCCGGCCACCGTCGCCCCGGTGACGAGCACGGTTTGCGCCACATGCAGCAGGTGCTCCCTGGCCTCATGCTGATGGCCTTCGGACCAGTCCTCGATACCGGTATAAACCTCACCGAGCAGATCGACGACCAGCTTGCCGAATAGCACCAGCCCGACAACCGGCACTGCCAGGCCGACCAGGCCGAGTGCCGCCCAACCGACAGACTTCCAGCGTTCCAGGCGTTGCTCGGCGGCCTTATGGTCGACTGCCTCGTTCGAAACCAGCAGTACCCGCGCATCCGCCTCGAAACGCTCGACCTGGGACAGCGCCAGCGCCGCGAAGATATCGCCAACCGCCACCACCCCTTGCACCTCGAGATCAGGCACATCGTCCTGCAAGCGCATGTTGAGGGTAGTGACGAATTCCGCGCGCTGATCGAGGCCGACCAGCGGGTAGAATTGCTGGCGCGCATCGTCCCGACTCAGCTCCATGGCCAGGAATGCTTGCAGCTGCAACTGCGAATCGAACCGTCGCAGAGGGCATTGCCGGTCAGTGGGCAGGTACAGGACCACGCCACTGTCCTCTCCCTGCTCGTTGCGCAGCTGGATCTTCAGGCCGTTGGCGATCTTGCACCCGAGCAACTGCAACTCACCGGCGTAGGCAGCCAGAGGCGCCGAGGACGCGTGCGGCGCCGAGGACAGCAGGCGGCCCAGGGCTGCGTGCTCCTCGGCACTTATCCAGCCCTGCATGAGCCCCAGCTCGCAACTCAGGGCGAAGCCCGTGCGCTGGTGCGTCGCAAGCAACGCGCGAGCTTCGCTGGTAAAGGCTTTCTGCAACAACGCTTGGTAGCCATCTCCCACCTTGAGTGCCCTGACCCGCTTGACCAGCGTGCCCAGGTCCTCGAACAGCAGCTTTTCATCAGCACTGGCGGTCAGCCCGCTCCCCTCGTAGAACGAGGCATCGGCGGCGAACCCCTGCATCAGCCGCAGCAATGCCGGATAGCGCAAGTAGTGGATCTGGTCCTCAGGCAGACCGCCCCCCAAGGGCACTCGAAAGCGGCGCCTTACCTCCAGCCAGTCAAGCTTGGCGAGCGCGGGGCCAGCGGGCAGCAGTTCGCCGATCAAGGGGTCGAATGCTTGCTCGGCAAAGCGTTGCGGCGACATCAGCGACCGTTCGAGTGCCGCCAGTGCCTTGCCGCTGTCGGCGTGCGCTTTGAAGCGCGAAGACAGTGTGCGGACCTGCTCGGCCGAGCCTGTGCGCAGCCAGGCCGGCAACTTCGCGGCGATGAAGCCATCGGTCAACTGCTCGGGAGTCAAGGGAGTGGGGGTTGGAGTTGTAACCGTCATGGGTTGGACGACCTGCATGATTAAGGGACGTCCACCCTCTACAGCCTCAACGCTCGATCACAGCGGGAAACGCCGTCACCTGTTCGAGCGCTACCCCTGCATGACCAGTTGCCGGTAGTGCCCCGGATTGCAGCCGAACCACTTGCGAAACGCCTTGTAGAACGAGCTGCTGTCGGCAAAGCCCAGGCGTTCGGCGATATCGCCCATGGCGGGCTCGACCTCGCCCAGCCAGGTCACGGCCAATTCACGTCGCACGCTGTCCTTCAGGCCTTGGTAACTTTGCCCTTCGTCCGCCAGGCGACGTCTGAAGGTCGACGGCGACAGGCATAAACGCCGGGCCAGGCTTTCGGCATCGGGCCATTGTGCTGGCGCCAGTTGCAGCAAGTCGTGGCGAATGCGCCGGGCCAGGCTGGCCGGGTCGCGGTATTTGACCAGGATGTTGCCCGGCGCCTCGGCGAGGAAACGCTGCAGCTCCTCCGGCGTGCGCTTGAGCGGCAGATCGAGGCAGTCGGCGGCGATGATCATGCGCGTGCGCGGGCGCTCGAATTGCAGGTTTTCGGAGAACATCACCCGGTAGTCGTCACAGAACGGCGGTTCGGCGCAGCGCAGATCGATGGCCAGGATCGGGATGCGCCGGCCCGCCAGCCAGCAGGCGACGCCGTGCACGATCATCCAGAAGGTGAAATAGGTGAAGGCCCGGCGCGGCTCATCGCGCGGTTCATTGATGACGATCTCGGCCAGGCTTTGCTGGCGCACCAGGCCCGGCTGCAGGTCTTCGAGCATCAGCCCGAGGAAGTCCAGGGCAGTGCGCAGGCCGTCGGCCAGGGTCGGTTGCATCATCGCCGCGCGGCACAGGAACGCCAGGCTGCCGCTGCGCAGGCCGCGCGGGTCCATGGCGAAGAATTCGTCGTTGCAGCGCCGCGCCAGCAGGCGCCAGAGCCGGGCATAGGCGTCCGCGCTCACCCGCGCCTGGGGCAGGTCGAGATGCTGCGCGTCGATCCCGGCGCCGGCCAGCAACGCCGCGTCCGGCTCGCCCGCCGGGCAGGTCTGCAACAGCGCTTCGCGCACCAGTTGCATGGAGATGGTGTCTTTCTCGCTCATCGACGATCCATTGTGCTCTGTGGCCGCCATCTTAAGGCTTGTCAGACGCTCGCAGCCAGACCAAGGAACGCCTGGATCAGGCGCAGTTCGCGGCGTCGCTCCAGACAGCCGATCATGTGTTGGTTGACCAGCCCCGCGCCGCTCAAGGGGCGCGCCACCACCCTTGGGTCATGGGCAACCTCGGTGGACGACACCACGCCGATGCCCAACTCGGCCGCCACTGCCTCGGTGACCGCCTCACGGCTGTCCAGCTCCAGCAGCACCCGCGGCAGTACACGGCCCTCGGCACAGGCCTTGTCGAACGTGCGCCGGGTGGTTGAGCTTGGCTCGCGCAATACCATGATCTGCTTGTCCAGCTCGGACAGCGGCAGGTCGCCGTCAGCCTTGGCCCAGGCATGCCCTGCCGGCAACAGCGCGCACAGGCGCGACTCGCACAGGCTCTGCAGGTGCAGGCCCTTGCGCGGTTCGATCTCGGTCAGCACCGCGACATCGGCATGTTCGGACAGCAACGCGGCCAGCGTCTCCTGGGCATTGCCCAGGCGCAGGTTGACGGTGATGCCGGGGTAGCGCTCGCGCAGCAGCGCCAGCATCGGCATTACCCGGTGCGGCCCGTCGGCGGCCACCTCCAGGCGTCCGGTCAGCAACTGGCGGTTTGCCTCGAGCATCGCCTGGGCTTCCTCGGCAAGGCCGAACATGGCCCGGGTGATGGCCGCCAGCCGAGTGCCCTCCTCGGTCAGTTCGACCCGCCGCGCGGTGCGCCGCAGCAAGGTGATCTGGTAGTGCTCCTCCAGCGCCTTGACGTGCCCGGTGACCGCCGGCTGGCTGATGAACAGGCGCTCGGCGGCGCGGGTGAAGCTGCCCTCACGGGCCACGGCATCGAAGGCGCGGAGCTGGAACAGGTTCATATCTATCGGCCTGACTTATGGCTGGCATAACGACAAACAATTTGAATGATGGACCGGCGAATTGCAACCTAGCCCCCATAAGTTTCCAGCCCACCGCATGTGAGGAACCACGGAATGAGCAACGCCCCGATCCTGCTGACCCCCGGCCCCCTGACCACCTCGATCCGCACCCGCCAAGCCATGCTGGTGGACTGGGGTTCCTGGGACCGTGACTTCAACCAGCTGACCGCCAGCGTATGCGAGCAGCTGCTGGCGATCATCGACGGTGCCGCCAGCCACCACTGCGTGCCCCTGCAAGGTAGCGGTACCTTCGCCGTGGAAGCGGCCATCGGCACCCTGGTGCCGCGTGACGGCAAGGTGCTGGTGCTGATCAACGGCGCTTATGGCCAGCGCCTGGCAAAGATCTGCAAGGTACTGGGCCGCCAGTACAGCACCTTCGAAACCGCCGAGGACCAGCCGACCACCGCCGCAGACGTCGACCGCCTGCTGGCCGCCGACCCAAGCGTTACCCACGTGGCCCTGATCCACTGCGAGACCAGCACCGGCATCCTCAACCCGCTGGCCGAGATCGCCCAGGTGATCAAGCGCCACGGCAAACGCCTGATCATCGACGCCATGAGCTCGTTCGGCGCGCTGCCCATCGATGCCCGCGAAATTCCGTTCGAGGCGCTGATCGCAGCGTCCGGCAAATGCCTCGAGGGCGTACCGGGGATGGGCTTCGTGTTCGCCGAGAAAACCGCCCTGGCCGCCGCCGAAGGCAATGCCCACTCGCTGGCCATGGACCTGCACGACCAGCACGCCTACATGGCCAAGACCGGCCAGTGGCGCTTCACCCCGCCGACCCACGTGGTCGCCGCGCTGCACGAAGCACTGCAGCAGTACGCCGAGGAAGGCGGCCTGCCGGCACGGCACCAGCGCTATGCCGACAACTGCAAGACCCTGCTCGACGGCATGGCGAAGATCGGCTTGCAGAGCTTCCTCCCCGCCGAGATCCAGGCGCCGATCATCGTCACTTTCCACGCCCCCAGCGATGCTCGATACCAGTTCAAGGACTTCTACGAGCGGGTCAAGGCCAAGGGTTTCATCCTCTACCCGGGCAAGCTGACCCAGGTCGAAACCTTCCGCGTCGGCTGCATCGGCGTGGTCGGCCCTGACGGCATGCAGGCCGCCGTCAACGCCGTGGCCGAGGTGCTGCGGGAAATGGAAGTGCTGGACATCTGACCCTCTGCCTACCCAACTTCAGGAAACCGCGCACATGAACTACAGCAACCCTACCCAGCTGCAAGCCGCCATCCTCGACTGGGCCGGCACCGTGGTCGACTTCGGCTCCTTCGCCCCCACCCAGATCTTCGTCGAGGCCTTCGCCGAGTTCGACGTGCAAGTGTCCATCGAAGAGGCTCGCGGCCCGATGGGCATGGGCAAGTGGGACCATATCCGCACCCTGTGCGACGTGCCGGAAATCGCCGAGCGCTACCGCAAGGTGTTTGGCCGCACGCCCACCGATGATGACGTCACCGCCATCTATGAACGCTTCATGCCCCTGCAGATCGAGAAGATCGCCGTGCACTCGGCGCTGATCCCCGGTGCGTTGGACACCTTGACCGGCCTGCGCAAAGGCGGGCTGAAGATCGGTTCGTGCTCGGGCTACCCGAAGGTGGTGATGGACAAGGTGGTCGAGCTGGCCGCGCAGAACGGCTATGTCGCCGACCACGTGGTGGCCACCGACGAAACCCCGAACGGCCGCCCATGGCCGGCCCAGGCCCTGGCCAACGTGATTGCCTTGGGCATCGACGATGTGGCGGCGTGCGTGAAGGTGGACGACACCGTGCCGGGCATCCTCGAAGGCCGCCGCGCCGGGATGTGGACCGTGGCGCTGGTGTGCTCCGGCAATGCCCTGGGCTTGACCTGGGAAGGCTACCAGGCGCTGAGCGCGGATAAGCTGGAGAGCGAGCGCAAGCGGATTCACCAGCTGTTCGCCAGCTCGCGCCCGCACTACCTGATCGACACCATCAATGAGTTGCCAGAGGTGATTGCCGATATCAACCGGCGGCTGGCCAAGGGCGAGATGCCGCAGGCGTTCTGACAGATCGGTGTCGCATTCTTCGCGGGTGAACCCGCTCCCACAGGAACATCACAGACTTCAAAGGCAGTGATATCTCTGTGGGAGCGGGTTCACCCGCGAAGGCGTCAGCGCAGGCAACCAAAAACCATCAAACTGCCCGGTTGAGCTTCACCCACGAGGCGAACTTGTCGATGAAGCCTTGCAGGAACGGCCGGGTCTTGTCGCTCAATTTACCGCTGTCCTCGAACAGCGTTGCCGCACCGCCGAGGTAAGCCTCGGGCATCTGCATGCAGGGCATGTCGAGAAACACCAGCGACTGGCGCACAGCGTGGTTGGCGCCAAAGCCACCGATGGCCCCTGGCGACACACTGACCACCGCCGCCGGCTTGCCGCTCCAGGCGCTCTGCCCATAGGGGCGCGAACCCACGTCGATGGCGTTCTTCAAGCCTCCGGGCACGGAACGGTTGTACTCGGGGGTAACGAACAGCACCGCGTCGCTACGCCGGATCTCGTCACGAAAACGCTTCCACGCCTCAGGCGGCGCCTCAGCCTCGACATCCTCGTTGTACAACGGCAAATCGCCGATTTCGACGATCCTCAGGGCAAGGCTGGACGGCGCCAGCTCAGACAGCGCGCGGGCGACCTTGCGGTTGTAGGAGTCCTTGCGCAAGCTGCCGACAACGACCGCTACCGAATAGACCTGGCTCATGGCGTTTGCATCCTCTGCGTGGGAAATGGGACGTACTAGTTATAGATGACCGTTCCTCGGGCCCTGGATTTTTTTCCGCCCGGGCAAAAACTCCCAGGCGTTTCGCTGGTCTATGGCTGCAGACATTTCCCCAACGTTTCAGAGGGTTTCACCCAAAATGGCAGCAGTAATGGTCGGCCAGTTCCACGCCCGCGACGCCGAAGGCCGTATCTATCCCGTGCACGAATTCCAGGAGTCGACGCTCCAGGCCGACGGCAGCACCCTCGGTGCACCGATCACCACCTATCGCCTGGCCATTGGCGACCGGGTCAACTACCTGGGCGAGGACCGTTTCGAGCTGGCCCAGACCGGCGTCGAGATCATTCGCATTCCTTGATGCAGTCGACCGTGTACGCGCCGTGCTCGTGCTGCAGGCCATGCACATCGGCGACGAAGCCGGGGAAGCCCTGGTCGAAGGCCCGGGCGAACGCCAGGTAATCGAGGATCGAGCGGGTCGCCTCGGTGAACCGCTCGCCCGGCATGATCAGCGGGATACCCGGCGGGTACGGCACCAGCATCACCGCCGCAACCCGCCCCAGCAGCTGTTCGATCGGCACCGCCTCCACCTCTTCCTTCACCATCCGGTCATAGGCCTGGGCCGGGCTCATGGCCACCTCCGGCAGTTTGGTGAACAGCCGTTTCAGCTGCTTGGCGGTGGCGTTGGCGCGGTAGCAGTCGTGCAACTGCTGACACAACTCACGCAGGCCCAGCCCCTGGTAGCGCGCAGGCTGTTCGCCAACCACACTGGGTAGGCATTGCAGCAACGGCGTATTGCCATCGTAATGGCGCTTGAACTCCAGCAGCTCGGTAAGCAGGGTGCTCCACTTGCCCTTGGTGATCCCCATCGAGAACAGCACCAGGAAGCTGTACAACCCGGTCTTCTCCACCACCAACCCGCGCTCCCAGAGAAACTTGCTGACCACTGCCGCCGGTATGCCGTGCTCAGCCAGCACACCACCGGCGTTGAGCCCGGGCATGACCAGGGTGACCTTGAGCGGGTCGAGCAGCACGTAGTCGTCCGCCACCTCGCCAAAGCCATGCCACTCGGACCCCGGCTGCAACAGCCAGTCCGCGGCCGCCAGGCGCTGGGTGCCCTCGGTCGCCGGCGGCTGCCAGATACCGAACCACCAGTCGTCGGCGGCGATGTGCTCGCGCAGGTTGGCCAGGGCCCGGCGAAAGCTCAGCGCCTCGTCGAACATCTCCTGCAGCAGTGAACGCCCGGCCGGGCCTTCCATCATCGCCGAGGCCACGTCCAGCGAGGCCAGGATGCTGTACTGCGGTGAGGTGGAGATATGCATCATGAACGCTTCGTTGAAGCGGTCGCGGTCAAGCGCACGGGTGGCGCCATCCTGCACATGGATCATCGACGCCTGGCTGAAGGCGGCCAGCAGCTTGTGGGTGGAATGGGTGCTGAACAGCAGCGGGCCATCGTCGGCCTTGGGCGTGCCCATGGCATAACGGCCGGTAAAGAAATCGTGGAAGGCGGCGTAGGCGAACCAGGCCTCGTCGAAATGCAGCACCTCGACACTGGCGCCGAGGGCCTGCTTGATCAAGCCCGCGTGGTAGCACAGCCCGTCGTAGGTAGAGTTGGTCACCACCGCCAGCCTGATCTTCGCGGCCCGGCCCTGGGCCAGCGGATGGGCCTGGATCTTCGCCTGGATCGATTCGGCGCTGAACTCGCTGAGCGGGATCGGCCCGATGATGCCCTGCTCGTTGCGCTCCGGGCACAGGTAGATGGGGATGGCGCCGGTCATGATGATCGCGTGCACCACCGACTTGTGGCAGTTGCGGTCCACCAGCACCAGGTCATCGCGACCGACCATGGCGTGCCAGACGATCTTGTTGGCGGTGGAGGTGCCGTTGATCACGAAAAAAGTGTGGTCGGCGCCGAAGTTGCGCGCCGCGCGGGCCTCGGCTTCGGCCAGGGGGCCGGTGTGGTCGAGCAGCGAGCCGAGTTCGGGCACCGAGACCGACAGGTCCGAGCGCAGGGTGTTCTCGCCGAAGAACTGGTGGAAGGCCTGCCCCACCGGGCTCTTGCGATACGCCACGCCACCGCCATGGCCCGGTGTGTGCCAGGAATAATTCGATTGCGCGGTGTGCTGCACCAGCGCCTTGAAGAACGGCGGCAGCAGGCCATCGAGGTAATTGTGCGCGGCCCGAGCCACCTGGCGAGCGAGAAAGGGCACGGTGTCCTCGAACAGGTAGAGGATGCCGCGCAGCTGGTTGAGCTCGCTCATGGCCTCGGCGGGGGCGTTTTCCAGGGTGACCTGCTCGCCCAGGGCGAAGATCGGCAGGTGCGGCGCACGCAGGCGGGCCAGGCGGATCAGCTCGGCCATGTGCTGCAGCAGGTGGTTGTTGTCACCGGCCCCTTCGGCGCCGATCAGCATGCAGGCCAGCCCGTGGTGGGTGGCAGCGACCAGACGCGCTTCGGTGTAGTCGCCGGCGGCGAGGATGCTGAAACCGTCCTGGGCCAGCTCGGCGGCGATGCCACGCACCCGCTCGCCGGCAACGCTGTCAGCCTTGATCGCCCGGTGGACGATGAGGATGGGGAACTTGAGGTCCTTGTACATCAGGCGGCTACCTCTGCGGGGGCTTTTTTCCCTCAGGGTAGTCGAGTGTGGTGTTATCAGTACCGGCCTGATCGCCGGCAAGCCGGCTCCCACAGGGTGCGGCGCAGCATGCGGTCTATGTGGGAGCTGGCTTGCCAGCGATGGGGGCCAGCCTGCCTTCGAATCAGTTGGCAGCCGGCTCGGTCAACGCCTGCCACATGGCCGGCCCACCGGCCGACTTGGCTACCGCCGCCAGGCGCTCGGCATGGGCTTGCAGCTCTTCCTCGCTGGCCATGATCACTCGCCCCGGCGCACGGCCGGCGATCCGGCGGATCTCGCTACCGGTGCTGCCTTGGCCATCTTCATCGCCCCCAGCATCACCGGCCAGCGACAGGCTGGTCTGCCCACCGGTCATCGCCAGATAGACGTCGGCCAGCAGTTCCGAGTCGAGCAGTGCGCCGTGCAGATCACGGCCGGAGTTGTCGATGCCGTAGCGTTTGCACAGGGCATCGAGGCTGTTGCGCTGCCCCGGGTGGCGCGAGCGCGCCATCATCAGGGTGTCGAGGATCGGGCAGTGCTGGGAGATATCGGCGCGGTCGTGCTGGCCCAGCAGGGCGAATTCGTTGTTGATGAAGCCTACGTCGAACGCCGCGTTGTGGATGACCAGGGTGGCGCCCTGGATGAATTCGAAGAACTCCTCGGCCACATCGGCGAACCGCGGCTTGCCGACCAGGAAGGCATCGGTGATGCCGTGGACGTTGATGGCGCCCTCGTCACTCTCGCGGTCGGGCTGCAGGTAGACGTGGAAGTGCCGCCCGGTCAGGCGTCGGCCCACAACCTCGACACAACCGATCTCGATGATGCGGTGGCCGTCGGCCACTGGCATACCCGTGGTTTCGGTGTCGAGGATGATGAACCGTTTGTCTTGCTGCTGCTCCACGCGGGGACTCCAACATGCGGTGCTTGAATTCAGGGCGGGAGTATACCGGACTCGGGGCCGCTTTGCGGCCCTTCGCGGCTAAAGCCGCTCCCACACTGGAGCGCATGGAACCTGTGGGAGCGGCTTTAGCCGCGAAGGGCTGCGCAGCAGCCCCATATGGATATCAACGCTTGGCGCGAAGCTCTTCGACACCGCGGTTGGCCAACTGATCAGCCCGTTCGTTGCCCGGGTGGCCAATGTGCCCGCGCACCCACTTCCAGGTCACCTTGTGGCGGTTGACCTGCTCATCGAGGGCCATCCACAGGTCGGCGTTCTTCACCGGTTCCTTCGCGGCAGTCTTCCAGCCACGCTTCTTCCAGTTGACCATCCACTCGTTGATGCCCTTCATCACGTATTGCGAGTCGGTGGTCAGCACCACCGCGCATTCACGCTTGAGCGCCTTCAACCCTTCGATCGCGGCCATCAGCTCCATGCGGTTGTTGGTGGTTTCGCGCTCGCCGCCCCACAACTCCTTCTCGACGCCCTTGAACACCATCAGCACGCCCCAGCCGCCCGGGCCAGGGTTGCCTTTACAGGCACCATCGGTGTAGATCTCGACGATTTCGCTTTCGCTCATGTACCACTCATCTTCAATGCTTTTCGATATCGGGGTTGCTGGCGTTGCGGTTGACCTTGGCCAGCGGCAGCGGCAAAAGCTTGCCCATGGGCTCGCGGCGCTCCTGACGAAGTGGCCGCAGGCCGACCATGATCTTGCGTGCCACCAGCAGGTAGACACCGCCACCGGCCGTCTGCCAGCCACCGGCAATGCGCTCCCAGCCAGCCAGGCGTTGCTGCCAGGCCGCCGAGGCAAGCGGCGGACGATAGCACCCGAAACGGCGTTTCTCCAGCGCGAAGCCCAGCAGGTTGAGCCAGTCGCCAACCCGCGACGGCGGGATGCAGCGCGCCTTGCGCAAGGCGCCGTGGCTGAAGAAATGGCGCATGCCCCAGCTGCTCCAGGGGTTGATACCGACGATAAGCAGATGGCCACCTGGGCGCACCGCACTGGCCGCTTCGCGCAGCAGGCCATGGGGCGACAGGCTGAAATCCAGGCCATGTTGCAACACCACCACGTCGGCGGCGTGCTCTGACAGCGGCCAGGCCTGCTCCTCGCAGACGATCTCGACCCCCGGCAGCGGCGCGCCCAAGCGCACGTTGCGCTGCACCTGCGGGGCATTGGGCGGGGCGTCGGCACCGGGACCGTAATGCACCAGATAACCGCCGAAGAAGCGGCCGAGCTCTTGTTCGAGCAGTTTCTGTTCTTCCTCGAGCATCAATTGCCCGAGCGGCCCGTTGAACCACTCGCGGGCCAGGCTGATCAGTTCAACCCACTCGGGGTCGGACTGGGCGAAGGCTTGGTCGGTCATTGCGTTCTCCCTCGAAGGTTCTCCGGCCGCGCCATCGCGGCTAAGATGCCTTCAATGTCCCGGCTTGGCGATACGGATCCGCACCATGATACAGATCGATGCCCTACCCGCTTTCTCCGACAACTACATCTGGTTGTTACAGGATACTGCCAATCGCCGCTGCGCGGTGGTCGACCCCGGTGATGCCGGGCCGGTGCAGGCCTGGCTTGACGCCCACTCTGGTTGGGTACTGACGGACATCCTCGTCACCCACCACCATCACGACCACGTCGGCGGCGTCGAAGCGCTGAAAAAGGCTACCGGCGCCCGCGTCTGCGGCCCTGCCCACGAACGCATCCCGGCCCGCGACCTGGCCCTGGAAGACAACGCCAGCGTGCAGGTGCTGGGGCTCGACTTCGAGGTGCTGGCCATGCCCGGCCATACCCTTGGGCACATCGCCTATTACACTGCGCAACCGGCCACGCCGCTACTGTTCTGTGGCGACACCCTGTTCGCCGCCGGTTGCGGCCGCCTGTTCGAAGGCACCCCGGAGCAGATGCACCATTCATTGCAGCGCCTGGCCGCCCTGCCCGCTGCAACCCAGGTGTACTGCACCCACGAATACACCCTGAGCAACCTGCGCTTCGCCCGCGCCGTAGAGCCGCACAACCCGCACGTTCTGCAGCGGTTCGAAGACGTTACCCGGCTGCGCGCCGAAAATCGCATCAGCTTGCCCTCGACCATCGGCCTGGAACGTCAGACCAACCCTTTTTTGCGCACTGCTGAAACATCCGTTAAAGAAAAAGCAGACGAATGGAAGGGTCTTTCAAACCCCACCCAAGCCACTGTTTTTGCTGCCTTGAGGTCTTGGAAGGACGTGTTCTGATAACCCTAAGATATATCGCGACACAGGTACAAAGGTTGACCCGGCCGGGACCGGTTTCTAGAATCGCCGAAATTTTTTGCCCGGATAACTGTCCCAGCCGATGCCTTCCACTAGCCGCAGAACCTCTCATTCGGTCGCCCTGACGCGACTGGCCCAGATCAGTGCACTGGCGCTGGCCGCCACCCTGGTCGGCTGCCAGAGCACCCGTCAGCTCGACGAATCCGACAGCGTTCGCGCGCACAATTACCAGGCGCGGATCAAGCACAAGCCCGCCCCGCTGCTGGTCAAACCGAAGGAGCAGGCCCCGCAGGACGTGTGGGAGCGCATGCGCCAGGGCTTCGCCCTGCAGGACAACGTCGACGTCAACCCGCGCATCGAGCAGCAGCGCCTGTGGTTCGCCAGCAACCCGTCGTTCCTCGAGAACGCCGGCGAGCGTGGCAGCCTCTACCTGCACTACATCGTCGAGCGCCTGGAAGAGCGTGACATGCCGCTGGAGCTGGCCCTGCTGCCGGCCATCGAGAGCGCCTACAACCCGATGGCCTACTCCCGCGCGCACGCCGCCGGCATGTGGCAGTTCATCCCGTCCACCGGGCGCCACTTCAACCTGCGCCAGACCAACTTCTACGATGGCCGCCGCGACATCACCGCATCGACCAACGCCGCGCTGGATTACCTGAACCGCCTGCACGACATGTTCAACGGCGACTGGCTGCTGGCCCTGGCTGCCTACAACGCCGGCGAAGGCACCGTCAGCCGCGCCATCGAGCGCAACGAACGCCTTGGCCTGCCCACCGACTACTGGAACCTGCCGCTGCCGCAGGAAACCCGCGACTACGTGCCCAAGCTGCTGGCCCTGTCGCAGGTGGTCAACACCCCGCAAGCCTATGGCGTCAACCTCAACCCGATCGCCAACGAGCCCTACTTCGAAGCCGTCGCCATCAACGAACGCCTCGACCTGTCGCGGGTCGCCGCCTTCGCCGACATCGACGAGGACGAGCTGATCCAGCTCAACCCGGCGTTCAAGAAGCGCATGACCGTGGACGGCCCCAAGCAACTGCTGGTGCCCACCGCCAAAGCGCAGTTGCTGACCGATCGCATGTCCAACCTCAAGCCCGAGGAGCTGGTCAGCCTGCAGCCGAACAAGGCCGTGTTCAATGCTGCCCTGGCCGAGGCCAAGGCGCCGGCGGCGCGCAGCTACCGGGTCAAACGCGGCGATAACCTGGCCAGCATCGCCAAGGCCAACCGGGTGTCGGTCAAGCAGCTGCAGGGCTGGAACAAGCTGCGCGGCAACAGCCTCAAGGTCGGCCAGGTACTGGCCCTGCGTGGTGGCAGCGCACCGAGCGCCGCCGCCAACCGGGTCGCCGACTCGAAGCAGCGCTCCACCCAGTACAAGGTGCGCAAGGGCGACTCGTATTACCTGGTGGCCAAGCGCTTCAATGTCGAGATGCAGCACCTCAAGCGCTGGAACCCGCGCAGCGGCCATGCGCTCAAGCCAGGGCAAACGCTGACCGTTTACCTGGCGCGCTGAGCCACAACGTCGAAGCCCGCGCCCCACCCTGTGGGAGCGGGTTTACCCGCGAAGCAGGCTCTGCGGTGCGTGGCACCGGCTTGGCCGGTGTTCGCGGGTAAACCCGCTCCCACAGGGGACTTCATTTGCTCCAAGGGCGCCCTTTTTCCTGCCAAGACAAGCTGTTACTGTACCCCGACCAAAGCCCAACGCCTTCTGGATCGGATGCCGACTTGATACGTCCCCTCCTGCTGTCCCTCAGCCTGGCCTTGAGCTTCCCCGCCGTCGCGATGGTGAGCGAAAGCCACGGATACGCGCAGTTCGGCACGCTCAAGTACCCGGCCACCTTCACCCACTTCGACTGGGTCAACCCGCAAGCCCCTAAAGGCGGCACCTTGCGGGCCATGGCGTTCGGCACCTTCGACACGCTCAACCCCTATACCTTCAAGGGCTCGAGCCCGGTCACCACGCCCAACTTCCTGCAATACGGCATCAGCGAGCTCAACGAGCCACTGATGGTCGGCACCGGCATGTACGACCCCTCCGGCGACGAGCCCACTTCAAGCTATGGCCTGATCGCCCGCAGCGTCGAGTACAGCGAGGACCGCAGCTGGGTGGTGTTCAACCTGCGCCCCGAGGCACGTTTCCACGACGGCACGCCGATCACCTCGGCCGACGTCGCCTTCAGCTACCGCACCCTGCTCAAGGATGGCCACCCGATCTATCGCACCAACCTGCAGGAAGTGCAGCGCGTCGACATCCTCGGCCCCCTGCGCATCCGCTTCGTCTTCAAGCGCGCCGGCAACCCGCTGCTGATCCTGCGCCTGGGCGAGATGCCGGTACTGCCCAAGCATTACTGGCAAACGCGTGATTTCAAGGCCACCACCTTCGAGCCACCGCTGGGCAGCGGCCCGTACCGCATTAGCGAAGTGCAGCCTGGCCGGCGCCTGGTGTTCGAGCGGGTGAAGGACTACTGGGGCAAGGACCTGGCGGTCAACCGCGGCAAGTACAACTTCAAGCGCGTCGAATACGAGTTCTACCGCGACGCCACCGTGGCCTTCGAAGCGTTCAAGGCCGGCGAGTTCGACATCTATATCGAGCACCAGGCCAAGAACTGGGCCAACGGCTACAACTTCCCCGCCGTGCGCCGGGGCCAGGTGATCAAGGCGCAGATCCCGCACCAGATCCCCACGCAAACCCAGGGCCTGTTCATGAACAGCCGCCGCGCCACCTTCGCCGACCCTCGGGTACGCCAAGCGCTGGGCCTGATGCTGGACTTCGAGTGGACCAACCGCGCGCTGTTCAGCAGCGCCTACCGCCGCGCCACCAGCTACTACCCCAACAGCGAGTTCGCCGCCAGCGGCCTGCCCACCGGCAAGGAGTGGCTGCTGCTCAAGCCGTTCCGCGACCAACTGCCGGAAAAGCTGTTCACCGAGCCCTACCAGGTCAGCCACACCGATGGCCGTGGCATCAGCCGCCAGACCCTGCGCCAGGCCCTCGATTTGTTCGCCCAGGCCGGCTGGAAGCTCAACGGCCAGCGCCTGGTGGACAGCAAGGACCAGCAGTTGCGCATGGAACTGTTGTTGGTGAACCCGAACCTCGAACGTATCCTGCAACCTTATGTCGAAAATCTGGCCAGCATCGGCATCGATGCTCGCTTGCGCACCGTCGACCGCGCCCAGTACAA
This sequence comes from Pseudomonas sichuanensis, assembly GCF_024749065.1. Taxonomy (NCBI): domain Bacteria; kingdom Pseudomonadati; phylum Pseudomonadota; class Gammaproteobacteria; order Pseudomonadales; family Pseudomonadaceae; genus Pseudomonas; species Pseudomonas sichuanensis. The sequence continues at coordinate 4,089,086 of NZ_CP087185.1, forward strand.
ACAACGGCTCGACCAGTTCGATTTCGACATGATCCTGATGACCCTGAACCAGACCCTGAGCCCCGGCCTCGAACAGTGGCTGTACTTCCATTCAAGCCAGGCCGCGACCAAGGGCAGCAAGAACTATGCTGGCGTGAAGGACCCGGTGGTCGACCACCTGCTCGACACCCTGCTCGCCGCCCGCACCCGCGATGACCAGATCGCCGCCGCCCGGGCCCTGGACCGCGTGCTCTCATGGCAGTACTACATGATCCCCAACTGGTACCTGGACAACCATCGCCTGGCCTACCGCAACCGGCTGGCCTTCGTCACCACGCCGCCCTATACCCTCGGGCTGAACAGCTGGTGGATCAAGAAGACTTCGGAGAAAGCCAAATGACCCCGACCCTGCGCCTGGCCTGCAGCCTGATGCTGGCCTGCCTCACGCTCCCGGCCATGGCCGCCCCGCAACACGCCCTGACCCTGTATGACGAAGCGCCGAAATACCCGGCCAACTTCAAGCACTTCGACTTCGTCAACCCGAATGCGCCCAAGGGCGGCACGTTCCGCCAGTCCAGCTTCGGCGGCTTCGACAGCCTCAACCCGTTCATCAACAAGGGCGTGCCCGCCGACAACGTCGGCAGCATCTACGACACCCTGATGCGCCAGAGCCTGGACGAACCCTTCACCGAGTACGGCCTGGTGGCCGGCAAGATCGAAAAAGCCCCCGACAACAGCTGGGTGCGCTTCTACCTGCGCCCCGAAGCACGCTTCCACGACGGCCACCCGATGCGCGCCGAGGACGTGGTGTTCACCTTCAACGCCCTGATCAAGGACGGCGCGCCGCTGTACCGCCAGTACTACGCCGACGTCGCCGAGGTGGTTGCCGAAGACCCGCTCAAGGTGCTGTTCAAGTTCAAGCACACCAACAACCGCGAGCTGCCGCTGATCCTCGGCCAGCTGCCGGTGCTGCCCAAGCACTGGTATGAAAACCGCGACTTCAACCGCGGCAACCTGGAAATCCCCTTGGGCAGCGGCCCCTACAAGGTCGCCGACGTGAAGGCCGGCCGCTCGATCCGCTACGAGCGGGTCAAGGACTACTGGGCCAAGGACCTGCCGATCAACCGCGGCTTCTACAACTTCGACGTGATGACCTTCGACTCCTACCGCGACAACACCGTCGCCCTCGAAGCGCTCAAGGCCGGCCAGTTCGACTACGGCCTGGAAGTCAGTGCGAAGAACTGGGCCACCGCCTACGACGTGCCCGCCGTGCGTGATGGCCGGTTGATCAAGGAAGAGCTGCCCAACGGCACCCCCGTCGGCATGCAAGGCTTTATCTTCAACCTGCGCAAGCCGGTGTTCCAGGATGTGCGGGTGCGCCAGGCGCTGAGCCTGCTGCTGGACTTCGAGTGGACCAACAAGCAGCTGTTCAACGGCGCCTACCTGCGCACCGGTAGCTATTTCGAGAACTCCGACATGGCCGCCCAGGGCCTGCCCTCCCCGGCCGAACTGAAAATCCTCGAACCGCTGCGCGGCAAAGTCCCCGAACAAGTGTTCAGCGAGGTCTTCCACAACCCCGTCACCGACGGCAGCGGCATGATCCGCGAGCAGCAGCGCCAGGCCTACAAGCTGCTGCAGGAGGCCGGCTGGAAAATCGTCGACGACAAGATGGTCGACAAGGACGGCAAGCCGCTGAGCATCGAGTTCCTGCTGGCCCAGACCCAGTTCGAGCGCATCCTGCTGCCGTTCAAGCGCAACCTCGCCGACCTCGGCATCGAGCTGAACATCCGCCGCGTCGACGTTTCGCAGTACATCAACCGCCTGCGCTCGCGCGACTACGACATGATCGTCGGCGGCTTCTCGCAATCCAATTCGCCCGGCAACGAGCAGCGCGAGTACTGGTCCAGCGCCGCCGCCGACAACCCCGGCAGCCGCAACTTCATCGGCCTGCGCGACCCGGCCATCGACCAGCTGGTGGAGCAGTTGATCAACGCCGATTCGCGCCAGAGCCTGATCGACCACACCCGCGCCCTCGACCGCGTGTTGCTGTGGGGTTACTACGTGATCCCCAACTGGCACATCAAGACCTGGCGCGTGGCCTACTGGAACCACATCGGCCACCCGCAGGTGCCGCCCAAGTACGACATCGGCATCGACACCTGGTGGATCAAGCCAGGCGTCACCCCCGCCGTGACCGACGCCCCTGCGGATGAGGCCAACTGACATGCTGGCCTATATCCTGCGTCGCCTGCTGCTGATCATCCCCACCCTGTTCGGCATCCTGATCATCAACTTCATCATCGTCCAGGCCGCCCCCGGCGGCCCGGTCGAGCAGATGATCGCCAAGCTCGAAGGCTTCGAAGGCGCCACCAGCCGCATCGCCGGCGGCGGTGCCGAAGTGTCGGTGGCCGGCTCCAACTACCGCGGCGCGCAAGGCCTGGACCCGGCCCTGATCGCCGAGATCGAGCGCATGTACGGCTTCGACAAGTCCGCCCCCGAACGGCTGTGGATCATGGTCAAGAACTACGCCCAGCTCGACTTCGGCAACAGCTTCTTCCGCGACGCCAAGGTCATCGACCTGATCATCGAGAAGATGCCCGTGTCGATCTCCCTGGGCCTGTGGAGCACGCTGATCATGTACCTGGTGTCGATCCCGCTGGGGATCGCCAAGGCGGTGCGCCACGGCAGCCATTTCGACGTGTGGACCAGCTCAGCCATCGTCGTCGGCTACGCCATTCCCGCGTTCCTGTTCGCCATCCTGCTGATCGTGCTGTTCGCCGGCGGCAGCTACTTCGACTGGTTCCCGCTGCGCGGCCTTACCTCCAACAACTTCGACGAGCTGTCCACCACTGGCAAGGTCCTGGACTACTTCTGGCACCTGGTGCTGCCCATCACCGCGCTGGTGATCGGCAACTTCGCCACCATGACCCTGCTGACCAAGAACAGCTTCCTCGACGAGATCAACAAGCAGTACGTAGTCACCGCCAAGGCCAAAGGCCTGAGCCGCACCCGCGTGCTGTACGGCCACGTGTTCCGCAACGCCATGCTGCTGGTGATCGCCGGCTTCCCTTCGGCGTTCATCGGCATCTTCTTCACCGGCTCCCTGTTGATCGAGGTGATCTTCAGCCTCGACGGCCTGGGCCTGATGAGCTTCGAGGCGGCCATCAACCGCGACTACCCGGTGGTGTTCGGCACCCTGTTCATCTTCACCCTGCTGGGGCTGTTGGTGAAACTGATCGGCGACCTCACCTACACCCTGGTCGATCCGCGTATCGACTTCGCCAGCCGGGAGCACTGACATGGCCCTCTCCCCCCTCAATCGTCGGCGCTTCGAGCGCTTCAAGGCCAACCGCCGCGGCTGGTGGTCGCTGTGGATCTTCGTGGTGCTGTTCGGCCTGAGCCTGGGCGCCGAGCTGATCGCCAACGACAAACCAGTAGCGGTGCGCTACGACGGGCAGTGGTACTTCCCGGCCTTCAAGCGCTACCCCGAGACCACCTTCGGCGGCGAGTTCCCGCTGGAGGCCAACTACAAGAGCCCGTACATCCGCGAGCTGCTGGCCAAGAAAGACGCCTTCGTGCTGTGGGCGCCGATCCCGTTCAGCTACCAGAGCATCAACTACGACCTCAAGGTGCCCGCCCCCGCGCCGCCCTCGGCCGACAACCTGCTGGGCACCGACGACCAGGGCCGCGACGTGCTCGCCCGGGTGATCTATGGCTTTCGCATCTCGGTGCTGTTCGCCCTGACCCTGACCCTGGCCAGCTCCGTCGTCGGCGTCATCGCCGGCGCCCTGCAGGGTTTCTATGGCGGCTGGGTCGACCTGGCCGGCCAGCGCTTCCTGGAGATCTGGTCCGGCCTGCCGGTGCTGTACCTGCTGATCATCCTCGCCAGCTTCGTGCAGCCCAACTTCTGGTGGCTGCTGGGCATCATGTTGCTGTTCTCGTGGATGAGCCTGGTGGACGTGGTGCGCGCCGAGTTCCTGCGCGGCCGCAACCTCGAGTACGTCCGCGCCGCCCGCGCCTTAGGGATGCGCAACGGCCCGATCATGTACCGGCACATCCTGCCCAACGCCATGATCTCGACCATGACCTTCATGCCGTTCATCCTCACCGGCGCCATCGGCACCCTCACTGCCCTGGACTTCCTCGGCTTCGGCCTGCCCGCCGGCTCGCCGTCGCTGGGCGAGCTGGTGGCCCAGGGCAAGTCCAACCTGCAAGCGCCGTGGCTGGGCATCAGCGCCTTCGCCGTGCTGGCGGTGATGCTGAGCCTGCTGGTGTTCATCGGCGAGTCCGCCCGCGATGCCTTCGACCCAAGGAAATGACATGAGCCAAGACACCCTGATCGAAGTGCGCGACCTGGCCGTGGAGTTCGTTACCGGCGACCAGGTCAACCGCGTAGTCGATGGCATCAGCTTCGACATCCGCAAAGGCGAAACCTTGGCCCTGGTCGGCGAGAGCGGCTCGGGCAAGTCCGTCACCGCCCACTCGATCCTGCGCCTGCTGCCCTACCCCCTGGCCCGGCACCCGTCCGGCAGCATCCAGTACGACGGCAAGGACCTGCTGCACCTGGGCGAAAAGCCCATGCAGCGCATCCGCGGCGACCGGATCGCGATGATCTTCCAGGAGCCGATGACCTCGCTGAACCCCCTGCACAGCATCGAAAAGCAGATCAACGAAATCCTCCTGCTGCACAAAGGCCTCACCGGCAAGCAAGCCACCGCCCGCACCCTGGAGTTGCTGGAACTGGTCGGCATCCCCGAGCCGCGCAAGCGCTTGAAGGCCCTGCCCCACGAGCTGTCCGGCGGCCAGCGCCAGCGCGTCATGATCGCCATGGCCCTGGCCAACGAACCCGAACTGCTGATTGCCGACGAGCCCACCACGGCGCTCGACGTGACCGTGCAGTTGAAGATCCTCGACCTGCTCAAGGAGCTGCAGGCGCGCTTAGGGATGGCCCTGCTGCTGATCAGCCACGACCTCAACCTGGTACGCCGCATCGCCAACCGCGTGTGCGTGATGCAATGCGGCAAGATCGTCGAGCAGGCCGACTGCGCCACACTGTTCAGCAAGCCGCAGCACCCGTATACGCAGATGCTGATCAATGCCGAACCCAGCGGCGCGCCGGCAGCGAACGCCGAAGGGGCGCCGTTGCTGGAGGTGAAGGACTTGAAGGTGTGGTTCCCGATCAAGAAGGGGCTGCTGCGCCGCACCGTGGACCATGTGAAGGCCGTGGATGGGGTGAACTTCAGCCTGCCCCAGGGGCAGACCCTGGGGATTGTTGGCGAGAGTGGATCCGGCAAGTCCACACTGGGCCTGGCCATCTTGCGGTTGATCTCCAGCCAGGGCGGTATTCGCTTCCACGGGCAGAACCTGGAAGGGTTGAACCAGAAGGAAGTGCGGCCGCTGCGCCGGGAAATGCAGGTGGTGTTCCAGGACCCCTTTGGCAGCCTGAGCCCGCGCATGTGCGTGGCGGATATCGTTGGCGAGGGGTTACGGATTCACAAGATCGGCACGCCAGCCGAGCAGGAAGCGGCGATTGTGGCGGCGCTGGAGGAAGTGGGGCTGGATCCGCGGACGCGGCATCGGTATCCCCATGAGTTTTCTGGGGGGCAGCGGCAGCGGATTGCGATTGCTCGGGCGTTGGTGTTGAAGCCGGCGCTGATTTTGCTGGATGAGCCGACCTCGGCGCTGGATCGGACGGTGCAGCGGCAGGTGGTGGAATTACTTCGGAATTTGCAGGTTAAGTACAACCTGACGTACCTGTTTATCAGTCACGACTTGGCGGTGGTCAAGGCGTTGAGTCATCAGTTGATGGTGATCAAGCATGGGCAGGTGGTGGAACAAGGGGATGCGGGGGCGATCTTTAATGAGCCCAAGCATGGGTATACGCGGCAGTTGTTGGAGGCGGCGTTTTTGGGCACAACATCGATTGCCTGAAACCGGCCCCTTTCATCCAAATAGCTCGCGCGATTCCTGTGGGAGCGGCTTTAGCCGCGAACACCGGCGTAGCCGGTGCCAGTCACCGCGTCGCTTGCTTCGCGGCTAAAGCCGCTCCCACAAAAAATCGCGTTAACCGGGCCGGCCAATATCAGTGCAATATCTGCAACTGCTGACTTTGCTACCCGTCACGAAAAATCAGATTAAAGCCCTTACTTGTAGTCCATTTCCCAAACATACTCCTGCCGCCTTTTTTCCGTTGCGGTCGCTTTGGCAGCCCCCTAGTCTCGGCGAGTCGCTGAGTTTAGCGATCGACTTTGACAGGTCGCGACGGTACATGGCTACAGCTCTCCTTTATGGCAGCTGTACGTGCGGGCACGCTTGCGTGCGCCGGAACTTGCTATGTCCGCCGGTCTGTCAACCCACGTACAGCTGCCACCCTTCTGTTTGACAGCAGTCAGGTGACCGCATCTTTAAAAGGACGTAGTCATGCTGAAGATTGTTCCGGACCCACCCCACAACCATCACTCCCTCGAAGACACCCTCGTCCAGGCCACAGAGTACGCCCTGTGCGCACAGGCCGTGGCGCATCAGGCCATTTCGGTCCAGCAGCCCAAGTCCCACGCGTCGATTCTGATCATGGCGTTGATGCATGAGATCGAGGCGCTGCGGGTGCTGCTCGAGTCGGCGTTGATTCAGGTGCAGATGCCGCAGCTGGAGCGTCGGGCGTTCCACTAGGCCGGTAGGCGTGTTTTGCCTGGACCGCCCTCATCGCCGGCAAGCCGGCTCCCACAGGGATTGGCTTTGCCCTAGCACCGGTGCCGTAACTGTGGCGTTGGGTTGCCAGCGATAGAGGCCGTCCGGGCATCGATCATTTCAGGGAGAGTGAGCAATGAATACAGACGACACCACGCCCCGCACCACTGCGGGCAAAACCAAGTTCTACCAAGGCGAAGGGATGACCGCTCCGCTGTTCTGCATCGAGCCCGGCATCCCCTGCCAGCATGCGCGGGATCAGGCTTCGGAGCTGATGGGCTGCGTGCGCGACCTGACCATTGCCGGGATCATGGAGGAGAAGCCGCAACTGCTGTGGGCGTCGTATTACCTGAGCGCGCTGGCCAAGGCGCTGATGGATGATGCGGAGTTGGGGATGAAGCACTGAGGGGTGGATTACCTGGGCTGGATTCCACATCTGTTTAGGCTGCGGCACTCCTGTGAGACAGGCGCAGCAGCATCCGCGCGCACCACGATACCGCGTCATGCCAACAAGGCGGACAGCGATGACCTCACAGGCATGACTGGCCCGAAACAAATGTGGGAGCTGGCTTGCCAGCGATGCGCCGCGCGGGCGGCGCTCGATCTTGAGAGCGCTGCAAAATTCCCGGCAAGCACCTGGTGGCCCTCCCCCCAATACCCTGACATGCACATAGCGGCCATTACCGAATGCTGACTCAACAAAACCAGCGGTGTAATTCCCAAGCGCCTGTCTTGGGGTCGCATGTGGGCCACTAGGTGCTTGGCGGCAGGTTTGCAGCGCCTATGAAATCGAGCGCCGCCCGCGCGGCGCATCGCGGCACAAGGCCGCTCCATCTGTTTCGGGCCAGTCACTCCTGTGAGGTCACCGCTGTCCGCCTTGTTGGCACGACGCGGTATCGCGGTGCGCGCTGATGCCGCTGCGCCTGTCTTGTGTCATGCGACATTCCCACGCCATAACCTCCACGGCACCCCAACAAATGTAGGGCTACAGTGATCGCTGAGAACAGCACCTGCGAATGGCCTGGGGAGCATGTGTCAGCGCACCACCCGCTGTAACTTGCGCTGCACCCTGCACGAAATACCCGTTATTCACGCCCATGCCCAGTGCGGTTCAAAGCCCAGGCCGCACAGTGGCAAAGGAGAACGGACAATGCCCAAGAAAATCATCATCTCGTTTGACGGCACCTGGAACACACCGGATGTGAAGTCCGAAATCAAAGGCAGTAAAAGCACCAACGTGTGGAAGTTGCACGCAGCCCTGCTCCCACGCGACAAGGACAACACCGTCCAGCACAAATGGTACGACCAAGGTGTTGGTACCGACTGGTACGACCGCATCAGCGGGGGTGCCTTCGGGGTGGGGCTTTCAGAAAAGATCCTCGACGGCTATCGCCACCTGGCAAGCACCTACGAACCGGGTGACCTGGTCCATATCTTCGGCTTCAGCCGGGGCGCCTACACGGCGCGCAGCCTGGTGGGCCTGATCCGTAACGCAGGGCTGCTCAAGCCCGAACACCTCGACCTGACCCGTGAGGCCTATGGCCTGTACCGCACCCGCGACGAAGGCGCCGACTCGGATAGCGCGCAACTGTTTCGCAGCAACTTCTCACGCACCATCACCATCCACATGCTGGGTATATGGGATACCGTCGGCGCGCTGGGCGTGCCGCTTGAGTCCTTCGACTGGTTCAACAAGTCGTACTACGAATTCCATGACACCGAACTGAGTTCGATCGTCCACAACGCCTTCCACGCGCTGGCCATTGATGAGTGGCGCAAGAACTACCAGTGCACCCTGTGGGACCCGAAGAGCAAACCCAACCAGCGTGTGGAGCAAGTCTGGTTCTGCGGTGCCCACGCCAATATCGGCGGTGGCTACCCGGACAACAGCCTCTCGGATATCGCCCTGACGTGGATGATCAACAAGGCGGTCGAATGTGGCCTCGCAGTCGACACCAGCAAGCTCCCCAGCCTGCCCACCACGACACTGCCGATCACCAACTCCTACAAGCAGTTCCTCGGCGGTGCCTACAGCCAGTTCAATCCGCCCTACTACCGGGATATCGGGCAAACGCTGTTTGGCCGGGAGGCCATCGACCCAAGCGTCGAGGACCGGCTCAAGCACGAGCCTGAATACAAGCCGAAGAATACGGTTGGCCCGAATTTGGTCGGCAGCTTCACGCCGGTCGGGAAGGTCAGGTAGTAGGGTTCGATGGCGTCTCTACTTGAGGGGCCAACGAGCCAGCCCTTCTTCTCCATAAGCCTGGATGTCCGGGTCGGCACTGCTCGCCATGTGTTCAAGCACTGCGCGGGATTGCAGGGTGCCGATCCGCGCCAGCGCATACGCGCACTTGCGCTGGAACTCCTGCAGGTTGCCCCAGCGCACCAGGCTGGCGAACGGAATGTTCACCGCCTGCGCAATGGCAGGTACCGCCGTCGCATCGCCGAGCAGCCCGAGTTCGAACACGATGTCTTCGAGTCGCTCATGGGTTTCCTCCAGCAATAACCGGGTGAGGGTCGACACAGAATCTGGAAGGGGTTCGAGATCCCCCAGGGATTTTGCCGTCGTGGGCTGTGATCCGTTCATTGCGCTTCCTTGTGGATGGACAAAGCTGCCCCGGATTCTATCGCCACTTGAGCGCTGCTACCGCCCAGCGCCGCTGTCATTTCCCGCGCCTGCTCACGCAAAGCCTGGCAAAACGGCTCGACAACCGCCGACGTCGGCCGATGTTCCGGCTGGATCAGCATCACCCGATACGGCACCGAGATACTCAACCGCCGAATCGGCAACCCACCCTGCCCCGCTTCCAGCCCACTCAAAGGGTTGATGATCGCCACCCCCAACCCCTGCCGGACCATGGCGCACACCGAGGCCGCGCTGGTGGTCTCGATCACAGTGCGCCGATTCACCCCGGCAGCGCGAAAGTGCTGGTCGAGTTGCTGGCGGTAGGTGTCGAGGCTGGCCAGGTTGATGAAGTCGACCTCGTCGAAATCGCTCAGTTCAAGGACCGCCTTGGCCTGCAATGGGTGCCCATGGGGCAGCACGCAGACCATGTCAGCGCTGAACAGCAGCTCGCCCACCGCGCCACGCGGGACCTGCTCGACTTCGGTCAGGCCGAGGTCGTGCTGCTGGGCGACCAGCGATTCCTCCAACAGCGGCGATTCCTGGGCGGTGATGCTCACGCTCACGCCCCGGTGTTGCTGGTGGAAGCGCTGGCAGGCCCTGGGCAGCAGGGTTTGCGAGAACAGCGGCAGGCAGGTAATGGCCAGCCGGCCTTGCTCGAAGTTGCGGATGGCCTGGGCAAAGCGGTCGATGCGTTCCAGGCCGACGAAGGCGCGCTCCACCTCGTCGATCAGCAGCAGGGCCTGGGCGGTGGGCGCCAGGCGCCCGCCTTCGCGGTCGAACAGGTTCAGGCCGGTGACCTGCTCCATGCGCGCCAGTTCACGGCTGACGGTGGGCTGCGAAGTGAACAGCAGCCGGGCGGCGCCGGTGACGCTGCCGGCGGCCATGATGGCGCGGAACACTTCGATATGGCGGACGGAGAGTTTCATGGGGGTACACAGCCTGAAGTATGAACGCGGCGTCGTGGGAGCGGGCTTGCCCCGCGATGCAAGCAACGCGGAGCATGGCACCGGCCATGCCGGTGATCGCGGGGCAAGCCCGCTCCCACGCACATGCACATGCACATGCACATGCACATGCACATGCACATGCACATGCACATGCACATGCACATGCATATCAAATATGAATAGACTAAATAAAAATAGCTATTTTTGTGAATCAATCAACTCCTTCAAGATCGGTGCATCCATTACAAGGAACACCACCATGAGCACCCCTTCCACCCTCCTGGCCGACGCCGTCCGCCAACACGGCTCGCCCCTGTGGGCCTACGACGCGCAAACCATCGGCCAGCGCATCGACCAGCTGCTGCAGCACTTCGACACCGTCCGTTTCGCACAAAAGGCCAACCCCAACCTGCACGTCCTGCGCCTGATCCGCGAACGCGGCCTGGTGCTCGATGCGGTCTCGCTGGGTGAAATGGAACGTGCCTTCGCTGCGGGTGCGCAGGTAACTGGCGAACCGGCCGGGGTGGTGCTGACCTGCGACGTGCTGGACCAGCCGACCCTGGCGCGGGTGGTCGAGACCGGTATCGAAGTGAACGCCGGTTCCATCGACATGCTCTGCCAACTGGGCGAACGCTCCCCTGGGCACCGGGTGTGGCTGCGCATCAACCCAGGCTTCGGCCACGGCCACAGCCGCAAGACCAACACCGGCGGTGAAAACAGCAAGCACGGTATCTGGCACGAGCAACTGCCCGAAGCGCTGGCCTGCGTGAAGCAGCACGGCCTGCACCTGGTGGGCGTGCACATGCACATCGGCTCGGGGGTGGATTACCAGCACCTGGAGCAGGTGGCCGGGGCCATGGTCGGGCTGATCGGCCAACTGGGCATGGACATCGAAGCCTTCTCCATCGGCGGCGGGCTGTCCACGCCTTACCGCCAGGACGACCAGCCGGTGGACCTGCAGTGCTATGCCCGCACCTGGGCACTGGCGCGGGCGGAGATCGAAGCGATGCTCGACCACCCCGTGCGCATGGAGATCGAACCGGGGCGCTTCCTGGTGGCGGAGTCGGGCTACCTGGTGGCCGAGGTGCGCGCCGTCAAGCAGATGGGCAACAACCACTACATCCTGGTGGACGCCGGCTTCAACGACCTGATGCGCCCTGCGATGTATGGCGCTTATCACCGCATGAGCCTGTTCGATGCCGTGGGGCGGCCCGTCAATCGCCCGCTGCAACCGACCGTGGTGGCCGGGCCGCTGTGCGAGTCCGGGGATGTGTTTACCCAGGACGATCAGGAGCTGACGCCCCAGGTACTGCCGCAAGCCAAGGTCGGTGACCTGCTGGTGATTCACGATGCCGGGGCCTACGGCGCGTCCATGTCGTCGAACTACAACAGCCGGCCGCTGTTGCCGGAGTTTCTGATCGAGCAGGGTCAGATGCGCATGATCCGCCGGCGGCAGACTGTGCAGGAACTGCTGGCGCTGGAGCTGGGTGTCTAACACTCAGTAGCGCGATACGTGCTGATATGAACATCGTGGGAGAAACTGTCTTGTGGGTTATCCAAAAACCGACGCGATTCCTGTGGGAGCGGGTTTACCCGCGAAGATGACACCTCGGTGCCTGGCACGGGCTATGCCCGTGTTCGCGGGTAAACCCGCTCCCACAGGGAACGCGCAGCTGTTTGAATGACGAGCAAGACAGTTACCCCCACGTGTCCTCGCTACGGCTGCGCTGGCGCCACCAACCGATACCCCACCCCCGCCTCGGTAATGATGAACCGTGGCGCGGTCGGATCATCCCCCAGCTTCTGGCGCAGGTGCCCCACCACAATCCGCAGGTAATGCGTGTCGTCGGTGTGGGTCGGCCCCCAGATATCCTTGAGCAGCTGCTGCTGGGTAATCACCCGCCCAGGGTGCCCGGCCAACTGCGCCAGCAAGGCGTATTCCTTGCGCGTCAGCGCCACCTCCAGCCCCTCCAGCGTCACCTTGCGAAAGGCAAAATCCACCACCAGCGGCCCAAAGCTGGCCGTCGAAGTTGCACTGCCCACCTGCGGCGCCTGGCGCAGCAACGCGCGCACCCGGGCGAGGAATTCCTGGATGCCGAACGGCTTGGTCACATAGTCGTTGGCACCACCATCCAGCGCATCGACCTTCTGCACTTCACTGGCGCGCACCGACAGTACCATCACCGGCACCGTGCTCCATTCGCGCAGCTCACGCAGCACTTGCTGGCCGTCCATGTCCGGCAGGCCGAGGTCGAGCACCACCAGGTCAGGCTTGCTCAAGGCGGCCTGGGCCAGGCCTTCACTGCCGGTACCGGCTTCAATCACCTTGTAGCCCTGGGACGCCAGGCTGATGCGCAGGAACTTGCGGATCTGCGGTTCGTCGTCGATCACCAGCAGGGTGGCGGCTTGGCTCATGGGGCTTCACTTTCGCTATCGGGTTGGGTGGGCAGCGGCAAGCATAGTGTGATGCAGGTGCCGTGGCCATCGAGGCCCTCGCCCACCAGGATGCGCCCGCCGTGGGCGCCGATCATGCCCTGGCAGATCGCCAGGCCCAGCCCGGTGCCCTGCCCGCCGCGGTCGCCGCGGGCGGCGGTGTAGAACATGTCGAAGATCTTTTCGCGCTCGTCCTCGGGGATGCCGGGGCCCTGGTCGCTGACGGCGAAGCACAGTTGCTCGTCCTGCACCTTCACCTGCAAGTCGAGCCGCCCTTGTGGCGGCGAGAAACGCGCGGCGTTTTCCAGCACGTTCACCAGCGCCTGCTCGATCAGCGCGGCATGCACGAACAGCAGCGGCAGCTCGCCGGGCACATCGGTGTGCACGCGCAGCGGCGCCAGCACCACGCGCAGGCGGTTGAGGGCGCTGCCGACGATATCGGCGGGGGCCACCCAGTCGCGGGCGAGCTTGAGGCTGCCGTGGCCGAGGCGGGTCATGTCCAGCAGGTTCTGGATATAGCGGTCCAGGCGCTCGGCTTCGTCGCGGGTGCCTTCGAGCAACTCGCGGCGGTCGTCCGGGGGGATGGCGTCGCCCAGCGCCAGCAGGCTGTCGATGCTGCCGCGCATGGACGTGAGCGGGGTGCGCAGGTCGTGGGACACCGAGGCGAGCAAGGCGCTGCGCAGTTGCTCGGTTTCGCCGTGCAGGCGCGCGGCCTCCAGTTGCTCGCCCAGGCGGGCGCGGGCCAGGGCCTGGGCCAGGGGCTGCGCCAGGGCCATCAACAGGCGGCGGCGCTGGGCAGCCATGGGTTCGCCGTTGCGCGGGCGCACGCCGAGCAAGGCCAGGGGTTGCTCCTCCACGGCCAGCGGCCACCACCACCAACGGCCGTGGGGCAAGGTGTCGCTGCCGAAACCTGCGGCCTGGCCGTGCTGCCAGGCCCATTCGGCAGCGGCGCGTTCGTTGTCGGTGAAGGCCGGGGCATCGCCGCTGGCGACTTGCAGCAGGCCGTCGACGCTGCGTTCGAGCAGGCACACCTGTACGTCCTGCCAGCCGTTCAGGTGCTGGCCGGCGGCGCTGAACACGGCCTGGCGATCGGTGGCCACGGTCAGCCGGCGCGACAGGTCGAGCAACTGGTTGGTCTGCGCCTGGGTTTCGCGCAGGGCCTGCAACTGGCGGCGCTGGCGGGCGGCGAGGTTGCCGGTGAGCGCCGCCATCAACAGGAAGAACACCAGGGTCAGGACGTCTTCTTCGCGCTGGATGCTGAACGAGAAGTTCGGCGGGATGAACAGGAAGTCGTAGGCGAGGAACGACAGCACTGCGCAGGCCAACGCCGGGCCGAGGCTGCTGCGCACCGCCACCAGCAGCACGGCGGCGAGGAACACCAGCGAGATATTGGGCAGCGCCAGCACGCTGGACACCGCCCATGACAGGCCGGCGGCCAGCACCGTGGCCAGCAGCGCCAGCAGGTAGTGGCGCCACACCCACACGCGCTTGGCCGCAGCGCTGGCCGGTTGCGGCTGGGCGTCGCGGTCGAGCACGTTGATTTCCAGGCCATGGCTTTCGCGCAGCAGGCGCGCCGCCACGCCGGCACCGAAGAAACGGCGGCGCAGCAGGTCGCGGGACTGGCCCACCAGCACCAGGCTGGCGCGGCGTTCGGCGGCGTGCTGGATCAGCGTGCGGGCCACCTCCCCTGCCCTGAGCAGCACCACTTCACCGCCCAGCCGTTCGGCCAGTTGTTGGGCAGCCTGCAGGCGATGGCGGGCGGTTTCGTCGCGCAGGCGGCCGTTGTCGACGTGCACCACGCTCCACGGCAAATGGCGGCGTTGCGCAACGCGGCTGGCATGGCGCACCAGGCGTTCGGCCTGGTCGTCGCCGTCGATGCCGACCAGCAGCCGGCCGCGCAGGGCCGGCGCTTCCTGGCCGCGCTGGCGGTAGCCGCTGGCCAGGTCGGCATCTACCTGGGCGGCGGCGGTCTGCATCGCCAGCTCGCGCAGGGCGGTGAGGTTGGTCTGGGAGAAATAGGCGTCGATGGCGGCGCGGGCCTGCTCGGGCACGTAGACCTTGCCCTCGCGCAGGCGCTCCAGCAGTTCGCGCGGCGGCAGGTCGATCAGCACCAGTTCGAAGGCTTCCTGCAGCACCCAGTCGGGCAGGGTTTCGCGCACCTGCACGCCAGTGATGTCGCGAACCTTGTCGTTGAGGCTTTCCAGGTGCTGGACGTTGACCGTGGTGTACACGTCGATACCGGCGGCCAGCAGCTCCTGCACGTCCTGCCAGCGCTTGGCGTGGCGGCTGCCGGGGGCGTTGCTGTGGGCCAGCTCGTCGACCAGTACCAGCGGGGGCTTGGCCTTGAGCAGGCCGTCGAGGTCCATTTCTTCGAGCAGCACGCCACGGTATTCGCTGCGCAGCAACGGTTGCTGGAGCAGGCCGCCGAGCAGGGCCTCGGTTTCGGCGCGACCGTGGGTTTCGACCACCCCGGCCACCACCTGCACGCCTTGGCGCTGCTGGGCGTGGGCGGCCTGGAGCATGGCGAAGGTCTTGCCGACCCCAGGCGCGGCGCCGAGGAATACCTTGAGCCTGCCCCGGCCTTCGCGGGGCAGGCCGGCCAACAGCGCGTCGGCGCGGGTGGGGTTGCTCATGTTTGATCCTTCACAAATTGCGAATGTGGGCCTGCTGCGCAGGCCTTCGCGGGTAAACCCGCTCCCACAGGGGAGGCGGCGCTATCCCTGTGGGAGCGGGTTTACCCGCGAAGGGCCGCAAAGCGGCCCCTTTGTCAGTGCTGGTTAACAGGTGCCAAACGCTCAAGCGCCTGGTTCAGCGCCAGCACATTGACCACCGGCGGCCCGACCAATGGGCGAAGGGTGGCGTCATTCACCAGCACTTGCAAGCGCTCCACCGGCACCTGCCGCGCCGCCGCCACTCGCGCCAGCTGGTAGGCGATGGCTTGCGGCGGCAGGTGCGGGTCCAGGCCGCTGCCGGAGGTGGTCAGCAGCGCCAAGGGCACCGGCCCTTGCTGCGCCTGGTATTGCGCGGCGGCCTCGCCCTTGACCCGCTCGGCCAGTGCCGGGTTGCTCGGCGACAGGTTGCTCGCGCTGCTGGCCACGGTGGCATACGCCCCCGCCGAAGGCCGCGACTGGAACCAGCCGTCGCCCTTGAACTCCTGGGCGATCAGCGCCGAGCCGCGCACTTCACCTTTGTCATCGCGCACCAGGCTGCCATTGGCCTGGTCGGGGAACGCCACCTGGGCAATCCCGGTCACCGCCAGCGGGTACAAGGCGCCAGTGACCACGGTCATCAGCAGGATCAGGCTCAAGGCCGGGCGTACATAAGCAGTCATGTCAGTCTCTCCTTCAAACCAGGTGCAAGGCGTTGAGCAGCAGGTCGATCAGCTTGATCCCGGCGAACGGCACGAGGATGCCGCCCAGGCCATAGATCAGCAGGTTGCGCCGCAGCAGGTGGGCGGCGCTGGCGGCCTGCACACGCACCCCGCGCAGGGCCAGGGGGATCAGCACGATGATGATCAGCGCGTTGAACACGATGGCCGAGAGGATCGCGCTCTGCGGGCTGGCCAGCTGCATCAGGTTGAGCACGCCCAGTTGCGGGTAGATGGCGGCGAACAGCGCCGGCAGGATGGCGAAATACTTGGCCACGTCGTTGGCAATGGAAAAGGTGGTCAGCGCGCCACGGGTGACCAGCAGCTCCTTGCCCACCTGCACCACGTCCAGCAGCTTGGTCGGGTCGCTGTCGAGGTCGACCATATTGGCGGCCTCGCGGGCGGCCTGGGTGCCGTCGTTCATGGCCATGCCCACGTCAGCCTGAGCCAGGGCTGGCGCGTCGTTGGCGCCGTCGCCGCACATGGCCACCAGGCGGCCGTCGTTCTGCTCCTGGCGAATGCGCGCCAGCTTCTTCTCCGGGGTGGCTTCGGCGAGCACGTCATCCACGCCGGCCTCGGCGGCAATGGCCGCGGCGGTCAGCGGGTTGTCGCCGGTGACCATCACGGTACGGATGCCCAGCTTGCGCAGCTCGGCGAAGCGCTCACGGATGCCGGGCTTGACCACGTCCTTGAGGTGGATCACGCCGAGCAGGCGCTTGTCGACGCACACCAGCAGCGGTGTGCCGCCGCTCTGGGCAATGCGCTCCACTTCACGGGCCAGGGGCACCGGCATTTCCAGGCGCTGCATGCCGACGAAGGCCAGCACCGCATCGACGGCGCCCTTGCGGTAGCGGTGCTGCTGGAAGTCGATGCCCGACAGGCGCGTCTCGGCGCTGAAGGCAATGGCCTGGTACTGGCTGCTCGAGGGTTCATCGAAATCATGCAACTGGCGCAGGTACTCGACGATGGATTTGCCTTCGGCAGTGTCGTCGGCCAGCGAGGCGAGCAAGGCACCCTCCCCCAGTTCCTTGGCGGTCACGCCCGAGGCGGCGTGCAGGGCGCTGCAGCGACGGTTGCCGAAGGTGATGGTGCCGGTCTTGTCGAGCATCAGCGTGTGCACGTCGCCGGCCGCCTCCACTGCGCGGCCGGAGCGGGCGATCACGTTCAGGCGCACCAGGCGGTCCATGCCGGCGATGCCGATGGCCGACAGCAGGCCACCGATGGTGGTGGGGATCAGCGTCACCAGCAAGGCGGCGAGGAAGATCAGCGGCAGGCTGCCGCCGGCGAAGCGGGCAAACGGCTGCAGGGTCACCACCACGATCAGGAAGATCAGGGTGAGGCCGATCAGCAGGATGTCCAGGGCGATCTCGTTGGGGGTTTTCTGGCGCTTGGCGCCTTCGACCAGGGCGATCATGCGGTCCAGGGTCGATTCGCCAGGGTTGCTGGAGATGCGGATCAGCAGCCAGTCGGAGACCAGCCGGGTGTTGCCGGTGACGGCCGAGCGGTCGCCGCCGGACTCGCGGATCACCGGCGCGGACTCGCCGGTGATGGCGGCCTCGTTGACCGCGGCGATGCCTTCGAGCACCTCGCCGTCACCGGGGATCATCTCGCCGGCCACCACGCGCACCACATCGTCCTTGCGCAGCTGGCTGGCAGCGACGGTCTCAAAGCTGCCGTCGCTCTTGCGCCGCTGCGCGGTCAGGCCCTGGCTGCCGGCCTTGAGGCTGTCGGCGCGGGCCTTGCCACGGCCCTCGGCGAGGGCTTCGGCAAAGTTGGCGAACAGCACGGTGAACCACAGCCATACGCTGATCTGCACCGCCACGCCGGTGCTCACGCCGCTTTCGGGGGCGAAGCACAGGACCGTGGTGAGCAGCGCAGTGAGGGCCACCACCAGCATCACCGGCGAGCGTTTGAGCTGGCGCGGGTCGAGCTTGACGAAGGCCTGCAGCAGCGCCGGGCGCCACAGCGCGGCGAAGCGGGTCTGGTCCTTGGCGCTGCGTTGCGCCTTCACGTCAGGAATGGGCATGTTCATCAATGATTCCTCAGAAACCCAGGCTCAGGTGTTCGGCGATCGGCCCCAGGGCCAAGGTCGGCAGGAAGGTCAGGCCACCGACCAGCAGGATGGTCACCAGCAGCAGCGTGGTGAACAGCGGGCCGTGGGTGGGGAAGCTGTTCAGCCCCTGCGGTGCGCTCTTCTTTGCCGCCAGGCTGCCGGCCAGGGCCAGCACCGGCAGGATGTAGCCGAAGCGGCCGATCAGCATGGCCAGGGCGATCATCACGTTGTGGTAGGGGGTGTTGGCGCCGAAGCCGGCGAAGGCCGAGCCGTTGTTGGCGGTGCCGGAGGTGTAGGCGTACAGCAACTGGCTGAAGCCGTGGGCACCGGGGTTGCTCACCGCGCCGGCCGGGCCTGGCAGGCTGGCGGCGATGGCGCCGAGCACCAGCACGCCGACCGGCATCACCAGCAGGGTCGCCACCAGCAGTTGCACTTCACGGGCCTGCAGCTTCTTGCCCAGGTACTCCGGGGTGCGGCCGATCATCAGGCCGGCCAGGAACACCGCGATCAGCACGAACAGCAGCATGCCGTACAGGCCTGCGCCGACGCCGCCGAAGATCACCTCGCCGACCATCATGTTGACCATCGCCACCATGCCGGTCAGCGGGTTGAGGCTGTCGTGCATGGCGTTGACCGAGCCGTTGGAAGCGGCGGTGGTGGTGACCGTCCACAGCACCGAGCCGGTGGTGCCGAAGCGGCTCTCCTTGCCTTCCAGCGGCGCGCTCTGTTGCACCTGGGTACTCTCCAAGGCCGGGTTGGGCTGGTACTCCGACCACAGCGCGGTGCCGCCGCCGATCAGGAACAGCGCCAGCATGCAGGCGATGATCGCGCGGCTTTGGCGCAAGTCCTTGACGTAGTGGCCGAAGGTGAACACCAGCGCCACCGGGATCAGGATGATCGAGGCCACCTCGAACAGGTTGCTCCAGGCCGTGGGGTTCTCGAACGGGTGCGCCGAGTTGACGCCGAAGAAGCCGCCGCCGTTGGTGCCCAGTTGCTTGATGGCGATCTGGCTGGCGGCCGGGCCGAGCGGGATGGTCTGGTCGGCACCTTGCAGGGTGACGGCGTGGGCGTAGTCGGCAAAAGTCTGCGGCACGCCCTGCCATACCAGCAGCAGCGCCAGCACGAGGCACAGCGGCAGCAGGCCGTAGAGGGTGGCGCGGGTCAGGTCGACCCAGAAGTTGCCCAGGGTGGTGGTCGAGCGGCGGGCGATACCACGGCACAGGGCGACCAGCACGGCCAGGCCGGTGGCGGCGCTGACGAAGTTCTGCACGGTCAGGCCGAGCATCTGGCTCAGGTAGCTGACCGAGGCCTCACCGCTGTAGGACTGCCAGTTGGTGTTGGTCATGAAGCTGACCGCTGTGTTGAACGCCAACGACCACTCCTGGCCCGGCAGGTGCTGCGGGTTGAGCGGCAGGCTGCCTTGCAGCAGCAGGACGGCGAACAGCAGCCCGAAGCCGGCCAGGTTGAAGGCCAGCAGGGCCAGGGTGTACTGCTTCCAGTTGTGCTCTTGCCCGGCGTTGACCCCAGCCAGGCGATAGCAGCCCCGCTCCACCGGGCCGAGCACCGAGGTCAGCCAGGTGCGCTGGCCTTCCATCATCTTGAAGTAGAAACGCCCAAGCCAGGGTGCCGGTAGCAGCACGATGGCGAAGAACGCCAGCAGTAGCAGGTAATCGTAACTGTGCATGGCCGCCCCTTAGCTGCGATCGGCGCGCAGCAGCGCCACCAGCAGGTAAACCGCCAACGCCACTGCCAACAGCAGTGACAGCCCATCGAGCATGTACATGAGCCCATCTCCCTTGATGCGGCATGAGGGCCGCTTTGGGGAAATTGTCCGAGGGAGGGGCGTAAAGGGGCGAGATGGGGGGTGGGGTCAGGGCATAAAGAAGGCGTAAAGATCGACCAACCATCGCGGGGCAAGCCCGCTCCCACGCCCGTTACCTCGTGGGAGCGGGCTTGCCCCGCGATGGGCGCTAGTGCTGCGAAGTGTTCTGCGCAGAGTGGCGGCTCCAGTCCAGCAGCAGGCTGTAGCCCACCGCCAACAGGGTCGGCCCGATGAACAAGCCGATAAAGCCAAAGGCGAGCAAACCGCCGAACACCCCGAGCAGCACGATCACCAATGGCAGGTTGCCGCCGCGGCTGATCAGGTACGGTTTGAGCACGTTGTCCACGCCACTGATGACGAAGGTGCCCCACACGCCGAGGAACACCGCCATGCCGTAATCGCCCTTCGACACCAGCCAGGCAGTGGCAGGGATCCAGGCCAGCGGCGGGCCCATGGGGATCAGGCTGAGCATGAAAGTCACCAGGCCCAGCACCACTGCCCCCGGCACGCCGGCAATCAGGAAGCCGATCAGTGCCAGCAGGGCTTGCGCCGCCGCCGTGCCGATCACCCCGTTGACCACCCGTTGCACGGTACCGGCCACCAGTTCGACGTAGTACTCGGCGCGCTCGCCCACCAGCCGTTGCAGCAGGCGGAGCACGAACGCCGCCAGGCGCGGCCCGTCGCGGTAGAAGAAGAACACGAACACCAGGCTCAGGGTCAGCTCCAGCACCCCGCTGCCGATCTGCGCGCTGCGCGCCAGCAACCAGTTGCCGACCTGGCCGAGGTAAGGTTTGGCCGAGGCCAGCAGCGCCGCACCTTGCTGGTCGAACGACTCCCACCAGCCGACCAGGCGCGCACCCACCAACGGAATACCCGCCACCCAGGCGGGTGCATCGGGCAGGCCTTCGACCTGCACGTCGCGCACAAAGGCGGTGGCATCACGGATATGGTCGGCCAGGTTGAAGCCCAGCCACACCAGCGGCAAGGCCACGATCAGGATCCAGGCGGTGGTCAGCAGGCTGGCGGCCAGGGTTTCCCGCCCGCCCAGCACACGCGTGAGCAAACGCATCAACGGCCAGCTGGCGAAGGCCAGGATGGCGCCCCACAGCAGTGCCGAGATGAACGGCGCCATCACCCAGAGTGCGGCGCCGAGCAGCGCCAGCAGCAGGATCTGCACCAGCAGGCGGTCGGTGTTGGGCATGGGGCGCTCACTCAACGGATCAGCTCCAGGTGCAGGCCATCGGTGGGCGCATCGCCGACTTCGAGCCGGCCGCTGCGCACGCCGGCCTTGGTCAACTGTTCGCGCCAGGCCTCGGCGCCCTTGCCACTGAGGCTGGCGCGCAGGGTGCTGTCCAGGTTCAGGCTGCGCGCCAGCAGCGACACCCACGCGGCCTGGGGCTCGGCCAGGTCGGGGTAGTCGAGCTTGCCGGTGTCGCGCAGTTCGCGCAGAACTGTGGCGGCCGTGGGCAGCAGTTCTCCCAACGGGCTGCCGGCGACGAACTCTTCCACATGCAGGTAGGCGCGGCGGTTGCCGCGGGTGACGCTGTACAGCGCGACCAGGGTGTCGGCCTCCTCGGCCGAGCGGCGCAACAGGATGAACGCCTGCTGCTCGTCGCCGCCATTGAGACGGGCGTTGGCGAACACGTCGTTGGCCCACAGGCTGGCTTCGCCGCAGTCGCGGCCCTGGCACCAGAACAGCGGGTAACCGCCGTCTTTTTGCAGGGCTTCGCGGGCGCTGGTGAAAGCCTCGCGGGCGCTGCGTTCCAGCGGCAGTTCGTAGGTGACCGAGCTGACCTGGCCACGGCTTTCGACCTTGTCATCGACCCGCAGGCGGCCGCTGATCTTGCGCAGCGGCCCCATCGGGTAGACCCGCTCCTGCTCCACAGCGGGGCGTTGATCGACCACTTTGGCGTCAACCGGAACGGGCAGCTCACCGGCCCACAGCCAGGGGCTGGCGAAGGCGAGGCAGGCAGCAATGGCGCTGCGGGCGTAAACGGGTACGCTCATCGGCAGCCCTCGTGGCCGCGGGTTTGGAATACGTGAGTGTCTGGCATGTACATGGTTGTCTCCCTTTCAACCCGCCAAGCCTCGACACTTGCCCGGTGCAAGTCAAGGAATGCCAAAGAAGCGATTGAAACAGTCTGCAACAAGGGCCGCACCCTGCTCATCGTTCAAGTGCAGGTGATGGCCACCCGGCAGCGTGATCTGCTCGAAGGGTAGCTGCTCCAGCAGCTCCGTGTGGCGCGCCAGCATGCCGTCGGCCGCCACCACCAGGCAGGCCGGGCAGGCCACGCGCTTGACGAAGGCCATGGCCTGGGCCTGGTTCAGGCGGGTGGGTGAAGGCAACGTGAGGCGGCTGTCGCTGCGCCAGCTGTAACCGCCGGGTACCGGCATCAGGCCGCGCTGGGCCAGCAGTTCGGCCGCTTCACGGCTGACCGCGACCATGCCTTTCATGCGCGCCTCGACTCCCTCCTCCAGCGTTGCGTAGACCGTCTTGCGCTTGCCGTCCAGGCGCAGCTGGGCCTGCAGGGCCATCCCCAGGCGCTCGGCGGCATCCTGTTCGGTCACGGTGGGCGGGATCACCCCGTCGATCAGCGCCAGGTGGCTGACCCGCTCGGGCAAGGCGCCGGCCAGCTGCACCGAGATGATCGCCCCCAGCGAATGACCGAGCAGGCCGAAGCGCTGCCAGCCCAGTTGCTCGGCGACCCGCAGCACGTCGTGGGCGTAATCGGCCAAAGCGTAACCAGCCCCGACCGGGCGGTGCTGCGAATAGCCGTGCCCGGCCAGGTCGAGGGCGACGATACGCAGCCCTTCGAGCTGGGGCGCCAGGCGGGCGAAGCTGTTGGCGTTGTCCAGCCAGCCGTGCAGGGCGATCACCGGCAGGCCGTCGTCGGGGCCGAACAGGTGGGCGGCCAGTTCGATATGGCCCAGGGTCAGGCGAACTTCTTCAACCTGGGCGCTCATGCCTGGCCCCAGCGGTCGAACAGGCCTTTGATCAGGCTGGCGGTGTCGAGGGGGCGCTCCAGCGGGAACATGTGCCCGCCCGGCAGGCTGTGATATTCGCCCCGGGCCATGCCCCGCACGCCCAGCGCATGGTGCCGGCGGATCACCCGGCTTTGGGCGCCGCGCACCACCGCCAGCGGCACCTGCAACTGGCGCGGCGGCAGCGGGCTGGCATGCGGGATGCTGCGGTAGATGCTGATCTCGGTGGCCGGGTCGAAACGCAGGCGCAGCCCGTCTTGCGCGCGCTCCAGACCATGCTCCAGATAGGCCTCGAGGCAGTCCGGGTCGAAGTGGCGGAACAGGCTCTTGCCGGCGAAGTAACTGCGCGCGCTGTCGCGGTCGCTGAATGCCTCACGCCGGCCCAGGGTGCGCCCGGCCGGGGTGATGCGGTCGATGAAGCCCAGGCGCTTGGCCGCCTGGATCAGCCATTCATCCACCCGGGTCAACACCGGCGAGTCGAGCATCACCACGCCACGGTAGAGTTCCGGGCGGCGCAACGCCGCGTGCAGGTGCAGCACCCCGCCCAGCGAATGGCCAACACCCCACACCGGGGCGTCCTGCTGTTCGAGGTGATGCAGCAGCTCGTCCACCAGGCTTTGCCAGTTGTCGTTCACCGGGAAGCGCGGGTCGTGGGCATGCTGGGCCAGGTGGCGCACCTGGTAATCCGGCGCCAGGGCGGCGAACAGCTTGCCGTAGGTGGCCGAGGGGAAGCCATTGGCGTGGGCGAAGAAGATCTGCTGCGACATGGCCGCCTGCTCTGCACGGGGAAGGATGGCCCATTGTCGGCAAGCCGGTGGGTGGCGGCAACGTCCGGAAAGGTCATCGCCAAGGGCGATCAGGTCATTCAGAATTCGCCGAAGCTGGCCATCGAGCGCCGCAGGCAGGCCTGCATATAGGCCAACTGATACTCCAGCGCCTCACGGGCCAGGTGTTTGTCCTGCTGCTCCAGGCCAAGCCTGCGCAAGGCCAGGCAGCTGGTTTGCAACAGATGGGCCATGCGCATGCTGGCTTCCTGCAGGCGCCGCAGATCTTCTTCGCCGTCGAACAGCGTGGCGGGGGCCAGGCCTTGCCCGGCACGGACCTTGTTCATCAACTGGTAGAGCTTGGCGTCGGCCGACTCTCGCAACATGCTGTACTCGGCAAATTCCAGCACGTCATCCTTCTGCACTTTTTCCAGCGTTGGTTGCAGGTCAACCGAACCTACCAACGCCAGCCTTCGGCTATTCATTCGACGCTCCCTTGGCCTGCCGCACATTCACTTGCTGTTGCCGACGCTAGCAAGCGCCTCGGCGGCGCGACAACTAGCAAAAATACCAGTTGCCGCCTTCACGCCGAATGATGAAGGGCCCGCAGGGTCATCAGCCCGGCCAGCGGCCAGTCGCCGTCCAGCATGGCCAGGCTGGCGGTGCTCAAGGGCGCCGGTTGCTGGGCATGGCCATGCTCCAGCATGCCCACCAGCGAACCCACCAGTGGCTGGTGGCTGACCAGCAGCACATGCTCCAGCCCCAGGCGTTCGAGCTCGCCGATCACTTGTTGCACATTGCTCTCGGGGGTCAGCCAGGGCATGGTGCGCACCGGCTCAGTAAAGCCCAGGGCATCGTGCACCAGCGCTGCGGTTTGCTGGGCGCGCACATAGGGGCTGGCGATGATCGCCTGCAGCGGCTGGCCCAGCAGGTGCGCGGCACTGCGCAGCACCTGCTCGCGGCCGTGGGCGGTGAGGGGCCGTTCGGCGTCGGTGTTGGCGCGCGGCTGGGCCTCGCCGTGGCGCAGCACCCACAGCTTCACAGCTTGGGCTCCTCGTCACGCACCGGGTGCGGGGCCGGGGCCACGGCGTGGGCGGCCTCGCCTTCAGGGGCGCGGGGCGTGGGCCAGTCGGCGAACGGCCAGGGTTTCTGGTCGCTGTGGAAGCTGCCGAAGCGGCCGATCTGTGCCAGGTACTGGCTGAGGCTGTCGCCAAAGTTCATCAGGCTGGCGCTGGGCGCGCCGTAGATCAGCCGGTAGATCAGTTGCACCAGGACCAGGCCGCCCAGCAACAGCTCGGCGAGCTGCCAGACCACCAGGAACACCAGCATCCACAGCACCCGCAGGATGATCGACTCGCGCGCGGCGCTTTGCGGGGTATCGTTCATGTGTCGCTCCTTCGTTCAGTTGAAACCGCTGGTGGAAATGAAATCGATGTCGGTCTTGGGCTCGGCGCGCATCAGGTGCTCGATCACCTGGTTGAGGGTGCGGCCTTCGAACAGGATCGCATGCAGGCCGGCTACCAGGGGCATGTACACCTGCACCTCCTGGGCCTTGGCCTTGAGCACCTTGATGGTGTTGACCCCTTCGGCCACCTCGCCCAGGCGGCTGACGGCCTGCTCCAGGGTCAGGCCCTGGCCCAGGGCATGGCCGACCTGATAGTTGCGGCTCTTGGGCGAGGAGCAGGTGACGATCAGGTCGCCGACCCCGGCCAGGCCAAGGAAAGTCATGGGGTTGGCACCCTGGCTCACGGCGAAACGGGTCATCTCGGCCAGGGCGCGGGTGATCAGCATGCTCTTGGTGTTTTCGCCCATGCCCAGTGCCACCGCCATGCCGGCAATGATCGCGTAGACGTTCTTCAGGGCGCCGCCCAGCTCGACGCCGAAGCGATCGCTGCTGGCATAGACGCGGAAGGTGCGGCCGTGCAGCACGGCCTGCACCTGCTGGCACAGCGCTTCATCTTCGCTGGCGACCACGGTGGCGGTCAGCGCGTGCTCGGCGATCTCGCGGGCTAGGTTCGGCCCCGACAGCACGCCGATGCGCGCCTGGGGGGCGATCTCTTCGAGGATCTGGCTCATCAGCTTGAAGCTCTGCGCTTCGATGCCCTTGGTCAGGCTGACCAGGCCTTTGCCACGCAGCAGCTCTGCGTGAGGCGCCAGCACGCTGCGCAGGGCGCTCGACGGCAGCGCAACGAAGATCAGGTCGCTGGCCTGCAAGGTGGCGAGCAGGTCGTTGACCGGCTCGACGCCGTCATGCAGACGAATGCCCTTGAGGTAACGCGGATTCTCGCGGTTGACGCGCATCGCCTCGGCCTGCGCCGGGTCGCGCATCCATTGGCGCACCGGGTGGCCGTTTTCCGCCAGCAGGTTTGCCACGGCGGTGCCGAAGCTGCCACCGCCAAGAACTGCAACAGGTTGCTGTTCAGTCATATCCAATCCGTTAACCCATAAAATAAGTGGCGACTGGCGCATTATAAAGGCAAGCCGCAAGCGTCAAGCTACAAGCGACAAGAAAACCGCGATGGTCGCCTGCTTTTGCTTGCAGCTTGAGGCTTGCAGCTTGCAGCTTGAGAAAGGTCGGTTAACATGCCTGATTCATTTCTGAAACAAGGCCGTACCGTGTTCCCTGGCACGCCCCCTTACCCACGCCTGCTGATACTGACCGCCCTGCTCGGCGGCCCGGCCATGGCCGATGATCTGTTCACCGACACCCAGGAGCTGCCTCAGGTTCTGACCGCCACACGCCTGAAACAATCCCCGGCCGCAGTGCCGGGCAGCATGACCGTGCTCGACAGCGAGCTGATCCACGCCAGCGGCGCCCGGGACATCCCCGAGCTGCTGCGCCTGGTGCCGGGCATGATGATCGGCTATGGCGCCGGCAACCAGCCGACGGTCAACTACCACGGCAGCAACGTCAACGATGCCCGGCGCATGCAGGTGCTGATCGACGGTCGTTCGGTGTACCGCGCAGGCCTGGCCACGGTGGACTGGAGCGACATCCCGGTGGCCATCGAGGATATCGAGCGGATCGAAGTGTTCCGCGGCCCCAACACCGTCAGCTACGGCGCCAACGCGCTGATGGCGGTGGTCAACATCCTCACCCGCAACCCCGCCGACAGCCACGGCACGCGAATGAAGCTGACCCGTGGCCAGGACGGCATCAACGACTATTACGCCAGCCAGGGCATCGGCTGGGACGGCGGCGACCTGCGCCTGTCGCTGTCGGGCCAGCAGGACGACGGTTTCGACAAGGACCAGTTCGGCCGCGACTACCGCGACAGCCGCCGGCTCAACCGCATCAATATCAATGCCAGCCACAGCCTGGCGCCGGACCAGACCCTGGAATGGCAACTGGCGGCCAAGGAGGGCAGCAACCAGCGGCCCTATACCTACCAGCCAGTTTTCGGCAGATACGCCGCGGGCACGGATGCCGACGTCAACGCCAAGGACTACGCAGGCTCGGTGCGCTGGAGCATCGACCTCAACCCCAATCACAGCCTGTATGTGCAGGGTTCGGCGCAGCACTTCGACCGCCAGGTTGTGTGGCGTGCATGTGATGCCGCACTCGCCTTCAGTCCGGAACTCACACGGCTCTGGCAGTTGAACCCCAACCTCGCCGAGCAAGTGGCGCGTAACGCCGGCGGCACGCACCTTGGCGGCAACGCCACCGAACAGACGCTTATCGATGCGGTTGCCTCTCAGTGGAACCGACCCGGCCCGATGAGCGGAAAGCAGATGATCTGCGGCGATGTCGACCAAAGCACCCGCGAGACCCGCTACGACCTGGAAGTCCAGGACACCCTGAGCCTGAGTGAGAGCCTGCGCCTGGTCACGGGCATGAACTACCGCTACGACCGCGCAGACTCGCAGACCTACTTCAACGGCAGTCTCGACGACCAGACCTGGCGCCTGTTCGGCCAGCTGGAATGGCGCGCCGACGAACACTGGGTCGTCCAGGGCGGGGCGATGTACGAAAATGCCCAACTGTCCGGCAACTCGTTGACCCCGCGCGTGGCGGTGAACTATCTGATCACGCCACGCCATGGCCTGCGAGCGGTGTATTCCGAAGCGGTTCGCTCGCCCGACATGTTCGAGAACAACGTCAACTGGAGCTACACGGTCAAGAACCTGTCGCCCAACATGTACGGCCTGCAGAACGGCCAGTACTTCGTCAAGACCCGCGGCCCGGGCAATCTCGACCAGGAGCGCATGCGCTCGCGCGAGCTGGGCTACAACGGCTACTTCAGCGACATCGACCTGAGCATGGACGTGAAGCTGTTCTACGACGAGATCACCGGGATGATCAGCGAGCCGCTGAAGAACAACCAGTACATCGCCAGCAACGCCAACAAGGCGCGCTTCACCGGCAGCGAGGCGCAGTTCGACTGGCGCGCCACCCAGCGCGACCGCCTGCGCATCACCTACGCCTATGTCGACGCCTGGGCCAGCAACCCCGCGGACCGGCGCCTGAGCGCCCGCAACAGCGGCTCGGCCGGCTGGCTGCGCGAGTGGGGCCTGGGCTGGTCCAGCGCCCTCTTTTATTACGGTGACGATGCGCTCAACCAGTACCGCTACGAGCGCGTCGACCTGCGCGTGGCCAAACGCTTCAAGGTGCAGGGCAGTGACCTGGAGCTGGCGGCCCTGTGGCAGCAGCGCCTGGATGACGAACCGACCACTGCCGTCCAGAACCGCTACGACAGCCGCCACCGCCTGAGCGTGAGCGCGGAGCTGGCGTTCTGATGGTCGTGCTGCTGCGCTTGCTGCTGCTGTGCATCCTGCCACTGGGTTCGCTGTCGGCCAGCGAAATCCTGTTGGTGGGTGCCGACGACCAGCCGGGCATCCGCAGCTTCGTCGCCGCCCTGGCGCAGCGCCGCCCGCACGACCATGTGCATTTCCAGACCGTAAGCGAACTGCCGCGCCCGGAGCAGCTGAAAAGCGATACGCGCCTGGTGCTGCTGGACGGCCCGGCGCTGGAGTGGCGCCTGGGCGAAACCGCCGGCCCGCCGGCGCTGGCCCTGAGGGTCAGCCGGGTGCAAGCCGAGCAACGCCTGGGAAAGTCGCGGCCGGCATACCTCAGCCTGCTGTGGAGTGACCCGCCGCTGGCCCGGCAATTGCGCCTGGCCCGCTACCTGCTGCCGCAGGCGCGGCGCATTGGCGTGCTGTACGGTGAGCACAGCCGCTTCCTGCTCGATGAACTGCGCCAGGCCGCCCAGCCCATGGGGCTGGAGATCGTCGCAGAAGGCTGGCCCGATTTGCGCGACAGCCGCCCGCTGCAGAACCTGCTGGCCAACAGCGATGTGCTGCTGGGGCTCGACGACCCCGAGCTGTACAACTCCAAATCGGCCAAGAACGTGCTGCTCAGCAGTTACGGCCGGCAGATGGCGCTGATCGGGCCGAACGTCGGCTTCGTCCGTGCCGGCGCCCTGGCCAGCACCTACAGCGACCAGGACGACTGGCTGGCAGTGCTCGACCAACTGCTCGAGCAACCCCCGGCACGCTGGCCACGCAGCCTTTACCCCAAGCATTTCGCCGTCAGTGGCAACCAGCAGGTGGCACGTGCCCTGGGCCTGGAAGCCATCGACCAGGACGCCGCCGCGCTGGCGTTGGCCGCAGGAGAACCCACCCCATGAGCAAACGCCTGAGCTGGGACATCCACACCCGCACGCAGATGATCAGCCTCGGCCCTGCCCTGCTGCTGACCTTGCTGCTGATCAGCTTCTTCACCTTCGTGCGTATCCAGGACTTGCGCCAGGAGCTCAACCACACTGGTCAATTGATCGCCAACCAGCTGGCGCCCGCCTCCGAGTACGGCGTGATCTCCGGCAACAATGAAGTGCTCGAAAGCCTGATGCGCGCGACCCTGAGCATCCCTCACGTACGTTTCCTCGAGGTGCAGGACAGCCGCAACCACATCCTGGTGTACGTCGAGCAACCGGACGAAAGCCTCAGCCGAGCGCAACGGGTGGAAGTGTTCCAGGCGCCGATCCGCCTGCAGCAAATCCGCCTGGACAACGACTTCCTGCTGGGCAAGCCGCAGTTGCCGAGCATCGGCGACGACTACCTGGGGCGGGTGATCGTGGGCATGTCCGACGACGCCTTCAGCCAGCGCCAGCAGGAGATCGTGATCAAGGCCGGCATCCTCGCCCTGTTCGCGCTGCTGTTCACCTTCCTGCTGGCCCGGCGCCTGGCCATGAGCCTGTCCAAGCCGATCAGCGACATGGGCCATGCGGTCAAGGCCATCCAGCAAGGTGATTTCGATGCCCCGTTGCCGGTGGTCGATGACAGCGAACTGGGCCACCTGGCGCGGCACATCAACAACCTGGCCAGCGCCCTGGACCAGGCCGCCCATGAACAACAGCAGGCCATGAGCCAGCTGATCCAGGCCCGCGAAGAGGCCGAGCAGGCCAACCGTGCCAAGTCGGACTTCCTGGCCATGATGAGCCATGAGCTGCGCACCCCCATGAACGGTGTCCTGGGCATGCTGCAGCTGCTGGAGACCACCCGGTTGACCAGCGAGCAGGCCGAATACGCCGCAGTGGCAAGCGAGTCCACCGGGCACCTGCTCAAGGTGATCAACGACATCCTCGATTTCTCGCGGATCGAACGCACCACGCTGCAACTGGAGCACATCGACTTCAACCTTGGCGATCTGGTCGCCAGCAGTGTCCAGTCGTTCCAGCACAGCGCCCAGCAGCGCGGTCTGGCGCTGCACCTGCAGTTGCCGCCCGGCATGGAGCTGCTGCAGGTGGTCGGCGACCCGACCCGGATTCGGCAGGTCCTGCTCAATTTGATCGGCAATGCGCTGAAGTTCACCGAACGTGGCGAAGTGGCGGTAGAGGCGAGCTGGCAGGTGCTCGATCAGCAGATGATCTGGCTGACCTGCACCGTGCGCGACACGGGGATAGGTATCGACAGCAACCGCCTGGAAATGATGTTCGTCGCCTTCCAGCAGGCCGACAGCTCGATTTCCCGGCGCTACGGCGGTACCGGGCTGGGCCTGTCGATCGCCCGCACCCTGGCCGAACGCATGGGCGGCCATCTGCGTGGCGAAAGCCGCGAAGGGGCGGGCTCGACCTTCACCCTGGAGATGCCGCTGGCCCTGGCCAACGCCCCAGCGGCCCTGCCTGCGGGCACGGCGGCGGCCGGTGCGCTGGGTGGCAATGGCGAGCGGATCCTGCTGGTGGAGGACAATCCGGTCAACCAGAGCGTCATCGAAGCCATGCTGCGCAGCCTCGGCTTCGAGGTCAGCCTGGCGATGGATGGCGCCCAGGCGGTCGACCTGGTGCAGCAGCAACGCTTCGCCGCCGTGCTGATGGACTGCCGCCTGCCGCAGGTGGACGGTTTCGAGGCCACCCGGCGCATCCGCCAGCTGGCGCAGGGCGACGGGCTGCCGATCATCGCCCTCACCGCCAGTGTGCTGGAGGGGGACCGCGAGCGTTGCCTGGCCGCCGGCATGAACGATTACCTGAGCAAGCCGTTCAAACGCACCGAGCTGCAACGCATCCTGCACCGCTGGTTACCCGCTCGGACAGCTGCGACTGGCGATAAATGCTAAAGTGCGGCAGTCTTAAAGACTGGACAGGACCTTCGCAGGCCCGGAAAATAACATTTCAGTGCACACCTGTACTTCTTTTGCCAGGTGCGCTGTGACTTTCACCACAACGCAATAGTCTACCTGTAGGCTGCCGCCTCGAACGCACAACGCTTCGGGCCGGCCGGGAAGATTCATCCCCTGCCACAGGGGGTTATTGAGGAGCTCGCATGACCAAACAAAACGCCTTTACCCGGGAAGACCTGCTGCGCTGCAGTCGCGGTGAGCTGTTCGGCCCCGGTAATGCGCAACTGCCCGCCCCGAACATGCTGATGGTCGATCGCATCGCCCATATCAGCGAGGAAGGCGGCAAGTTCGGCAAAGGTGAATTGGTCGCCGAGCTGGATATCAACCCGGACCTGTGGTTCTTCGCCTGCCATTTCGAAGGCGACCCGGTGATGCCAGGCTGCCTGGGCCTCGATGCCATGTGGCAGCTGGTCGGCTTCTTCCTCGGCTGGCAGGGCCTGCCGGGCCGCGGCCGTGCGCTGGGTTCGGGCGAAGTGAAATTCTTCGGCCAGGTACTACCCACCGCCAAGAAAGTCACCTACAACATTCACATCAAGCGCGTCCTGAAGGGCAAGCTGAACATGGCCATCGCCGATGGCTCGGTCAGCGTCGACGGTCGCGAGATCTACACCGCCGAAGGCCTGCGGGTCGGCGTGTTCACCTCCACTGACAATTTCTAAGGGTTATTCGCATGCGCCGCGTCGTTATCACTGGTCTGGGCATCGTTTCGTGCCTGGGCAATGACAAAGCTACCGTCACCGAAAACCTGCGCAACAGCCGTCCGGGCATTCGTTACAACCCGGAATACAAGGAAATGGGGCTGCGTAGCCAGGTTTCCGGCTCCATCGACCTGAACCTCGAAGAGCTGATCGACCGCAAGGTGTATCGCTTCGTTGGCCACGCTGCTGCCTACGCGTACCTGGCGATGCAGGATGCGATCAAGGACGCGGGCCTGACCGAAGAGCAAGTGTCGAACCCGCGCACCGGCCTGGTTGCCGGTTCCGGCGGCGCTTCCACGCTGAACCAGATGGAAGCCCTGGACACCCTGCGCGAGAAAGGCGTCAAGCGCGTTGGCCCATACCGTGTCACCCGCACCATGGGCAGCACCGTGTCGGCGTGCCTGGCCACCCCGTTCAAGATCAAGGGCATCAACTACTCGATCTCGTCGGCCTGCGCCACCTCGGCACACTGCATCGGCACCGCCCTGGAGCAGATCCAGTGGGGCAAGCAGGACATCGTCTTCGCCGGTGGCGGTGAAGAAGAGCACTGGAGCCAGTCGTTCCTGTTCGATGCCATGGGCGCCCTGTCGACCAAGCGCAACGAAACCCCAGAGCTGGCCTCGCGCGCCTACGACGCCGACCGTGATGGCTTCGTCATCGCTGGCGGTGGCGGCATGGTGGTGGTCGAGGAGCTGGAACACGCCCTGGCCCGTGGCGCCAAGATCTACGCCGAAATCGTCGGCTACGGCGCGACCTCCGACGGCTACGACATGGTCGCCCCGAGCGGCGAAGGCGCAATCCGCTGCATGCAGCAGGCGCTGTCCACCGTCGACACCCCGATCGACTACCTGAACACCCACGGCACCTCCACCCCGGTCGGCGACGTCGCCGAGATGAAGGGCGTGCGTGAAGTGTTCAAGGACAAGGCTCCGAAGATCAGCTCGACCAAGAGCCTGTCCGGCCACTCGCTGGGCGCCGCTGGCGTGCACGAGGCGATCTACTGCCTGCTGATGATGGAGAACGACTTCATCGCCGGCTCCGCCAACATCGACGAGCTGGATCCGGAAGTTGCCGACCTGCCGATCGTGCGCAAGACCGAAGACGCCAAGCTCACCACCGTGATGAGCAACAGCTTCGGCTTCGGCGGCACCAACGCTACCCTGGTGCTCAAACGCTGGGAAGGCAAGTGATCGCTTGATCTGCTGAACGAGAACGCCCGGGCCTTAGGTCCGGGCGTTTTTGTTTGTGCCGTGCGGTATTCAGCATCATAACGGCACCGCCCTCATCGCTGGCAAGCCAGCTCCCACAGGCATGACACAGGCCTTGAGGATGGCGCGATCAATGTGGGAGCCGGCTTGCCGGCGATGAGGCAAACACAGCCTTCAGACCGAAAACCGCTGCACCAGGGTATTCAAGTCCACCGCCAGCCGCGACAGCGACTGGCTCGCCGCCGAAGTTTGCTCGGCGCCGGCTGAAGACTGATGCGCCAGGTCGCGAATGGTGGTGAGGTTACGGTCCACCTCCCGCGCTACCTGGGCCTGCTGCTCCGACGCACTGGCGATCACCAGGTTGCGCTCGTTGATCTGGCCGATGGCCCCGGCAATCGCTTCCAGCGCCGCACCAGCGGCATGGGCGCCATCGAGGGTCGAGCGGGCCCGCGCATCGCTCTGCTGCATGCCCTGCACGGCACGTTCGGCACCGCCCTGGATAGCCACGATCATCTGTTCGATCTCGCGGGTTGAGGCCTGGGTGCGATGGGCCAGCGCCCGCACTTCGTCTGCCACCACGGCAAACCCGCGCCCGGCCTCGCCGGCCCGTGCCGCCTCGATGGCAGCGTTGAGCGCCAGCAGGTTGGTCTGCTCGGCGATCGACCCGATCACCTCCAGCACCTTGCTGATATCGTGCACCTGCTGGGCCAATTGGCCGACCTCTTCGGCATTGCCGGCAACGCCGCTGGCCAGCGCCTCAATGGCGGTGACCGTGGCCTGCACCTGTTCGCGGCCCTGGCGGGCGATGCGGTCGGACTCGGCAGAAGCCTCCGAGGTGGCCACGGCATTACTCGCCACCTCCTCCACCGCCGCGGTCATCTGGTTGACCGCCGTGGCCGCCTGTTCGATCTCCAGGCTCTGCTGCTGCAGGCCGCGGGTGGCATCCTCGGTCACCGCGCTGAGCTCTTCGGAGGCCGACGCCAACTGACTGGCCGAGTCGGAAATCCGCCCGATGGTCTCGCGCAGGCTCTGCTGCATAATTTTGAGCGCCGCCAGCAAGCGCGCCGGCTCGTCGTCGCCCTGCACGGCGATCTGCGGCGTCAGGTCGCCGGTGGCAACCGTCTCAGCCACTTTCAGCGACTGCCCGAGCGGGCGCACGATGCTGCGGGTCAGGGCCATGGCCAGCACCACGGTCAACGTCAGGGCCACCAACAGCAGCCCCATGACCCAGACCCGCGCGGCACTGTAGACCGACTCGGCCGTGGTGGTGGCCAGCCCGGCATGGTGAGTGTTCAGGGCGATCAATTCGTTGAGGCTGGCCGTCATCTGATCGGCGATCTGGTTGATCTCGCCATTGACCAGCGCCGCGGCCGCTTCGATGCGGCCATCGCTGGCCAACTGCACCACCTGGCCCTGCAAGGTCATGTACTGGCGTTCGAGGCCCAGGTAGCGGTCGAACAGGGTGCGCTCCTCCGGCAGCACGATCAGCGCGTCATAGCGCTGCTGGGCCTTGCTCAGGCCTGCCTTGATCTCCTCGATGCGGGCACGGTTCTGCTGCTGCGCCGTGCTGTCGGTGTTGACCAGCAGGCGCAGGGTGAGCGCGCGAATGCGCAGCATGTCCTGGGTCATGCTGCCCACCGAGATGATGCTGGGCAGCCAGTTGTCGTCCACCTGCTCGGCCTGCTGACGCATGTTGGTCATCTGTTGCAGGGCGAAACTGCCCAGCGCCACCACCAGCAAGGCCATGATGCCGAAGCCGATCCCGGCGCGCGGGGCGATATTCAAGCGTCTGAGGCTCATTTCAGGATCCCTCCCAAAGGTATTGTTCCGTCGCTTAAAGAAGGTATCGGGCGGCTCGAAATTTGCGTAAGACAAAAACGCGATATCAAAACGCTACTTGTCCTGCTTTGCCGCCTTGGGTAGCACGGCAAGGAAATTGTCGCGTGCCACCTTGTTCGCGACCGCCTCCGGCAGGGCATCGAGAAACGGCTTGAAACCATGAAGCTGCTCGCCAAGGCTGTCGAAGCGCCCCACCAGGTCAGAGCCAAGCATGAACCGCTCAGGGAAGCGCTCTACCAGCTGCAGCCAGGCTTGGCGAGGCACGCCTTCGGCATCCAGCAAGTAAGGTTCGAGCACGCTCCAGGACAGGTCGACGTACAGATTGGGATAATCCTCGAGCAGCCGGGTCAGTACCGGCAAAAGAAAATCCATCTGCGTCTGGTGCCGGTGAATTTCCAGGCTGCTGCCCGCATGGGCCCAGATGAACCGGGTGTGCGGGTGGTTACGCAGAGGCTCCTCGATTTCGGCCAGGTACAGCGGATTGCGCTCGCGCTTGGACGTGATGTTGGAATGCAGCAGTACCGGCAGGTCGCGCTCGGCGGCCAGGTGGTAGATGCGGGTCATGGCCTCGTTGTTGGCCCGCGGCGTATCGCCGCTGGTCAACGCAGTGAGGTCATCGTGGCGGGTGAACACTTCGCCGATGCCCTGCCACAGCCCCGGATACAACTCGAGCATGCGTTCGATGTGGCTGACGGCGTTCTTGTCCACCGGGTTGAAACCGGTGAGGAACGGGTGGAAACGCCGCCGTTGCGCAGGCAGCAACTTTGCCAGCGCCGCGGCCACGTACAGGTCGGTGGCGCTGTACCAATAGGCGTCGGCATCATCGCCCGCGTAGTAACGCGGGCGCTTGGGCTCATCCTCATGCCATTTCTTGGCCACCGGGATACCAGAAATCATCGACTGCTCGACCCCGGCCGCGTCCATGGCCTTGAGCAGCGCCGGCATGCCCTCGGTTTCCTGGAAGAAGTCCACGTAGTGCAGGTGGGCATCGCTGTAACGATAGTCGCGGGCCTGGGCCGACGGATACAGGCATCCGTAGAGCAGCAGGCCGGCGAGGATGCGCGCGATCATCGTCGCCTCCTTTGCAAGGTATGGAAAGGGTAGACCGACCGGCCGCTTCGGCGGTTCAGCGCCAGCCCGCGAACCGCTATGCTTGGGGCTGTTCCCCTGCCCACTCCGGAGTATCCCCATGAGCAGCCCCTTGGTCATCCGCCCCCGCGCTGAATCGGTCGAGGGCCAGCCGATCCTGCGCCCGCTGCCCTCAGCCCAATGCCGCAGCGTCGGGCCATTCGTGTTCTTCGACCATATGCTCGAGACCGACTACGCCCCGGGCAGCGGCATGGATATCCGCCAGCACCCGCATATCGGCCTGTCGACCCTTACCTACCTGTTCGAAGGCGAAATTCAGCACAAGGACAGCCTGGGCTCGGACCAGCGTGTGCGGCCAGGGGATGTGAGCTGGATGACGGCGCGAGGCGGCGTGGCCCATGTCGAGCGCACCCCTGCCGACCTGGTGGCCAAGGGTTCACGGCTACACGGGCTGCAGGTGTGGCTGGCGTCGCCCCGCCAGCACGAGCAGGGCATGCCGAGCTACAGCCATCATCCGGCGGCGAGCCTGCCAGTCAGTGACAGCCTTGGGGTGCAGATCCGCATGATCGCCGGCAATGGTTTTTGCCTGGAGTCGCCAGTGCCGGTGCTCTCCCCTACCCTGTATGCCCACGTGCACATGCAATCGGCAACGACACTGACAGTCCCTGCCGAGCATGAGCAACGGGCCTTGTATGTGCTGGACGGTGAACTGTCGCTCAACGACGAGCGCGTGGAGGTCTGCAGCCTGGTCGTGCTGCCGGAGGGCGAAACCATGGTTCTGTACGCCGAAGAAGCGTGCCAGCTGGTGCTGATCGGTGGCGCGGCGCTGGATGGGCCGCGGCGGATGAACTGGAATTTCGTTGCCAGTGACCCGGAGCTGATCGAGCAAGCGCGAGCGCGTTGGGCGGCGGGCGATTGGCCGGTTGTGCCAGGGGAAAACGGACGGATCGAATTGCCGCGTTGATGTGGGGCCGCTTTGCGGCCCTTCGCGGGTAAACCCGCTCCCACAGAAGGTCACGAGATCCCTGTGGGAGCGGGTTTACCCGCGAAGGGCTGCGCAGCAGCCCCTTTTACATTCAACCGCGGAACACTTCGCTGAGCAGGTTATGCATCGAACGGAATGCCCGCTCCGACGTGCGTCGGTCGTACTGCATCTTGCCCGGCACATTGGCATTCGGGTCGGTGAACGAGTGCACCGCACCGCCGTAGCTGAGCAACTGCCAGTCGACCTTGGCGGCATTCATCTCGTCTTCGAAGGCCGGCAACTGTTCTTTCGGCACCAGTGGGTCGGATGCACCGTGCAGCACCAGCACAGAGCCTTTGATGCGCTTGGCGTCCGCCGGGTTCGGCGTATCCAGCGTGCCGTGGAACGACACGGCCGCCTTCAGATCGGCACCGGTGCGCGCCAGTTCCAAGGCGCAGCAACCACCGAAGCAGAAGCCGAAGGTAGCCACCTTGCCCGGTTCCAGCAGGGCCTTGGACTGGCCCACCAACTGCGCCAGGGCTTCCTGCATGCGCTTGCGCAGCTCGGCGCGATCGTTCTTCAGCGGCATCATCGCCGCCCCGGCTTCATCGGCATTGGACGGCCGCACCGATTGCCCGTAAAGGTCGGCAATCAACACCACATAGCCCTGCTCCGCCACTTCCTTGGCGATGCGCTCGGCACCTTCGCCAATCCCCATCCAGTTCGGCGCCATCACCAGGCCCGGCTGCGGCAGTGCGCCGGGGGCATAGACCAGGCGGCTTTCATAGGTCTTGCCCGACAGGTGATAAACCAGCGACTCGACGATGACCTTGCTCATTCAACACTCCTTGGCATTCACGGTTGTGCGAATTCTAGACTCTTTCACTCTTTTCGCGGGGCAAGTCGCATCGGCGCACCGCCGCTCCCACGGTTGGGCATTTAGGCATGAATAAAAAAGCCCGCCGAAGCGGGCTTTTCTGTGCATCAACTCAAGCAGACAGCTCGACCAGCAGCTTGTTGAGGCGTCGGACATAAGCCGCCGGGTCCTTCAGGCTGTCACCGGCCGCCAGTGCCGCCTGGTCGAACAGGATGTGCGACAGCTCGGCGAAGCGGTCTTCGCTC
Organism: Pseudomonas sichuanensis; assembly: GCF_024749065.1. Classification (NCBI taxonomy): domain Bacteria; kingdom Pseudomonadati; phylum Pseudomonadota; class Gammaproteobacteria; order Pseudomonadales; family Pseudomonadaceae; genus Pseudomonas; species Pseudomonas sichuanensis. The sequence continues at coordinate 4,127,281 of NZ_CP087185.1, forward strand.
TGCTCGCCATCGAGCTTCTCGATCAGCGGGTGGCTTGGGTTGAACTCGAAGATCGGCTTGGAATCCGGCACCTTCTGCCCGCTGGCCTCGAGGATCTGGCGCATCTGCAGGCCCAGGTCCTGCTCGCCGATGGCGAGGATCGCCGGCGAGTCGGTCAGGCGGTGCGAAACACGCACTTCGGCAACGCTGTCACCCAGCGCGCCCTTGAGGCGCTCGACCAGGCCTTCTTTGTCCTTGGCCACTTCTTCCTGGGCTTTCTTGTCCTCTTCGGAGTCCAGCTTGCCCAGGTCCAGGTCGCCACGGGCGACATCGACGAAGGCCTTGCCATCGAACTCGCTGAGGTAGCTCATCAGCCACTCGTCGATGCGGTCGGTGAGCAGCAGCACTTCGATGCCTTTCTTGCGGAAGACCTCCAGGTGCGGGCTGTTCTTGACCTGGGCGTAGGATTCGCCGGTGAGGAAGTAGATCTTGTCCTGGCCTTCCTTGGCGCGAGCCAGGTAGTCAGCCAAGGCGACGCTCTGCTCGCCACTGTCATCGTGGGTCGAGGCAAAGCGCAGCAGGCCGGCGATCTTCTCTTTGTTGGCGAAGTCTTCGGCCGGGCCTTCCTTCAGCACCTGGCCGAAGTTCTTCCAGAAGCCCTTGTACTGCTCGGGTTCGTTCTTGGCCAGTTTCTCCAGCATGTCCAGCACGCGCTTGGTCAGCGCGGTCTTCATCGAATCGATGATCGGATCCTTCTGCAGGATCTCGCGGGAGACGTTCAGCGACAGGTCGTTGGAATCGACCACGCCTTTGATGAAACGCAGGTACAGCGGCAGGAACGACTCGGCCTGATCCATGATGAACACGCGCTGCACGTAGAGCTTCAGGCCGCGTGGCGCTTCGCGCTGGTACAGGTCGAACGGTGCGCGGGCCGGCACGTACAGCAGCGAGCTGTACTCGAGCTTGCCTTCGACCTTGTTGTGGCTCCAGGCCAGCGGGTTCTCGAAGTCATGGCCGATGTGCTTGTAGAACTCCTGGTATTCCTCGTCTTTCACCTCGGTGCGCGAACGGGTCCACAGGGCGCTGGCGCGGTTGACGGTTTCCCATTCCTGCGCCGGTTGCTCTTCACCCTCGGCGGCTTCGGCCTGCTCCTTGGGCAGCTCGATCGGCAGGGCGATATGGTCGGAGTACTTCTTGACGATGTTGCGCAGGCGCCAGCCATCGGCGAACTCGTCTTCACCACTTTTCAGGTGCAGGACGATGCGGGTGCCGCGCTGCGGCTTGTCGACAGTGGCAACTTCGAACTCGCCCTCGCCCTTGGACGACCAGTGCACGCCTTCGGCGGCCGGCAGGCCGGCACGGCGGCTGAATACGTCGACCTTGTCGGCGACGATGAATGCCGAGTAGAAGCCCACGCCGAACTGACCGATCAGGTGCGAGTCTTTCTTCTGGTCACCGGTGAGGTTCTTCATGAAGTCGGCAGTGCCGGACTTGGCGATGGTACCCAGGTGCGCGATGACGTCTTCGCGGCTCATGCCGATACCGTTGTCCTCGAGGGTCACGGTGTTGGCGGCCTTGTCGAAGCTCACGCGGATCTTCAGGTCGGCGTCGCCCTCGAGCAGTTCAGGCTTGGCCAGGGCTTCGAAGCGCAGCTTGTCGGCAGCGTCGGAGGCGTTGGAAATCAGCTCGCGGAGGAAGATTTCCTTGTTCGAATACAGGGAATGAATCATGAGGTGCAGCAGTTGCTTGACCTCGGTCTGGAAGCCCAGGGTTTCTTTTTGAGTCTCCACACTCATCGTCTTCAAACTCCAATCTGTTGGTAGGTGACGCCTGGCGACCCCGTGGGCCTGCATTTCTTGGCGGATGTTCAGCAGATGGGGGCTTGCCCGACCATTTCAAGGGGCTATTCGAGCGGTTTCTCGGGTTCGATCTTGAAGTGCGCACGGGCGGTGGCGATGGGCGTGTCACGGTCGGCCTGCCAGGCGGTGATGGCGACGTTGGTCACACGTCGGCCCTGGCGCCACAGCTGGCACTGGGCGAAGGTGTCGCGGTAGTGCCCGGCACGCAGGTAGTCGATGGAAAAATCGATGATTTTCGGGATGCTCGCACTTTCGCTGTAGATCAGCAGGTACAGCGCCGCAGACAGCTCCATGAAGCCGGCGATGACGCCACCGTGGATGGCCGGCAGTAGCGGGTTGCCGATGTTGTTCTCGCAGGCGGGCAGGCGGAACAACAGGTCGTCGCCCTGGCGCTCGCACTCGATGCCGATCAGCCCCGCGTAGGGAATCAACGCCAGCAACGGGCGGTAATCGCCACGGGCATGGGCTTCATTCAACTGCTGGCGAGTGCCTGCGGGGATCATTGGCGTGGCTCCTTGAGGCTGTTGCCGAAGCGGATGCCGCCCTTGATGTCCTGGCCCAGGCGCATGAAGGTGCCGACCACCTGGCAGATCGGCTGCGACGGGTCGTCCTGGTAGGCACTGCCACGGGTAAAGATCACGTCGCGGGTGACTCGGTAGCACTGGGCATGGCCATAGATGTCCTTGCCGGCTTCGGCCGGGTGCATGTAGTCGATGCGCAGGTCCAGCGTTGGGCACACCTCGAAACGCGGCAGCGCGCATAAAGTCGCCATGCCGCAGGTGGTGTCCATCAATGTGGTCAGCGCACCGCCATGCACCGCGCCGTTCTGCGGGTTGCCGACAATCGCCGGCGACCAGGGCAGCACCAGGGTCATGCCTTGGGCATCGGCATGCTGCACGCGCATCTGCAATAGCTGGCAGTGTTTCAAGGCCGAGAGAAATCGCTCGGCCATGGCCATCAATGGCGTATCGTTCATACACCCTCGCTGCATAAAATCAGTGAAAAGTCTATATAGGCCAGGCAGTTATATATCTTTAACATTCGTGGAACTTATCCGCCCGCGGTGAACTCTTAGGAACAAGTAAAGTTATTCCACCCAGGAGAGACACCCCATGCGTAAACCTTTTGCTTTTGCTCTGATGCTGGCCGCTGCCATGGGCCTGGCTGCTTGCGATAAAGCGAGCGAAGACAAAGCCCAGGACGCACAGCAACACGCCGAGCAAGCCCAGGAAAAGATGGGCGAAGCTCAGGATAAGATGAACGAAGCCGCCAAGGAAAACGCCGAAGCCGCCAAAGATCAGGCCGAAGCGCAACAGAAAGCCGCCGAAGAAGCTGCCCCGGCTACTCCGGCTGCCCCAGCGCCGAGCGAGCCTGCCAAGCAGTAACTGGCCAAAACAAAAAAACCCGACAATGTCGGGTTTTTTTGTGCCTGTTGATTCTAGATGAAACGCTTCAGTTGTTGATTACCGAAGTTTCCTTGCCCGCCTCTACCGCTGCACTTTGCGTGGGCGTGAACACCATCACTTCAAGCACATGGGAGTGGAACTCGCGGCGATAAAGAATGAACACCACCCCGACACTCATGACCATGAACAGCCACGGGCTGATGAACCAGCTCAACATGGCCATGCCGAAGTAGTACGAACGCAGTCCGAGGTTGAACTGGTTGGCCGCCAGGGATAACACCCGCGCCGCTCGCGACGCGAAGGCATTGCGCTCCAGTTCACTCACCTGGCGCTCGCCGATCATCGGTGCCGACCCCACCAGCACCGCAGCGAAGTTGTACTGGCGCATGCACCAGCTGAAGGTGAAGAAGGCGTAGACGAACACCATCGCCAGGCACAACAGCTTGATCTCCGACATCCCCTGGGAGGCCTGCTGTACCAGCGGCAGGTCGGCCAACAACGACAGCGCCCGGTCCGAGGCACCGAGCACGGTGAGGATGCCGGCGAGAATGATCAGGGTACTGGAAGCAAAGAACGATGCATTGCGCTCCAGGTTGCCAATCACGCTGGCGTCGGCGATGCGGTTGTCGCGCAGCAGCATGCGGCGCATCCAGTCTTCGCGGTACAAGTGCAGCACGCTGGCCAGGCATGCCGTGTCGCGGCCCTTCCATAGCGCATAGCGGGTGTAACCGCCCCAACAGATGGCGAACCAGCACACGGCCAGCAGATTGCCGAGGTTGTTTTGGATGAAGCTCATGCAGATACCCGCACAGAAAAGAGGTAGACCGGCTTTCGACGCCTGGATTCGGCAAAAGGCACGCGGCAGGCAAAAAATCGCGGGCAAGCCCGCTCCCACGCTCCGGGACTGTGACGCAAACGTGGGAGCGGGCTTGCCCCGCGATAGTGTAGGGGCAGGCAATAAAAAACCCCGCGCCTTCACAGGCAGCGGGGTTCTCGGTTTTCACCTGCGGCTGGCACCCTGTTGGCTTGTGGCCGGTGCCAGCCCTCAGGCTTCAACGCATCAGGCCAGCACTTCGCGCGGCTTGCCGAGCATGCGGTCACAGGCCACGGCAACGCCGAGGGTGACCACCGATGGCACCAGCCAGGCCAGGCCCTGCTCGCTCAGCGGCAGGTGGGCCATGGCGTCCGGCAGCATGTGCGCGAGGCTGCTGCCCTTGATCGCATCGACCATGCCGAACAGCAGCGACACCAGCATCACCGGTGCCAGGATGCGCACCGGCGAGTTCCACAGCTCTTTGACGAAGCTCAGGCCCACCACCACGATGCACGGCGGATAGATCGCGGTGAGTACCGGGATCGAGAACATGATCAGCTTGGTCAGGCCGAGGTTGGAGATCAGCAGCGAGAAGCCGGCCAGGATAACCACCAGGGCGCGGTACGACAGCGGCAGGATCTGGCTGAAGTACTCGGCGCAGGCGCAGGTCAGGCCAACCGCGGTCACCAGGCAGGCCAGGGCGATCAGCACGGCGAGGAAGCCGCTGCCCAGGGAGCCGAAGGTGTGCTGCACATAGGCATGCAGAACGGCCGCGCCGTTGGTGGCGCCAGCGGCGATTTCATGGCTGCCCGCGCCCAGGCGGAACAGGCTGATGTACACCAGCGCCAGGCCCACACCGGCGATCAGGCCGGCGATGATGGCGTAGCGGGTGATCAGCTTCGGCGAGTCCACGCCGCGCGAACGGATGGCATTGACGATGACGATGCCGAAGACCAGCGCACCGAGGGTGTCCATGGTCAGGTAGCCGTTGATGAAGCCCTGGGAAAACGGCGCGGCAACGTATTGCGGCTGTGCTTCACCGATGGTGCCCGCCGGCAGCATGAACGCGGCAATGCCGAGGGCGGCCAGGGCGATGATCTTCAGCGGGGCGAGGAAGCGGCCGACGGTATCGAGCAACTTGCCCGGGTACATCGACACAGCCAGCACCACGAGGAAATACACCAGGCTGTAGATGAACAACGCCAGCGGGCTTTCACCGGTCAGCGGGGCCACGCCCACCTCGAACGAGACGGTCGCGGTGCGCGGGGTGGCGAACAGCGGGCCGACCGAGAGGTAGCACACGGCCGCCAGCAGGCCACCGAAGAACTTGCCGATCGGGCTGCTCAGGGCGTCCATGCCGCCGCCGACCTTGGCCAGGGCGACCACGGTGATGACCGGCAGGCCAACCGCGGTGACGAGGAAGCCCAATGCCGCCATCCACACGTGTGGACCGGACTGCAAGCCAACGATGGGCGGGAAGATGATATTGCCGGCGCCAACAAAAAGCGCAAACGTCATAAAGCCAAGCGCCAGGATATCCTGGCCTTTTAACACTTTCATTTAAGGTAGTACCACACTGCTGAAATCGGGGTTCGTGAGGGAATTTCCCCATGAATGAGGGAAATGTTGCCCGGCTTGATGAGCCAGACCCGTTTAGCGTGTCGTTCCCTTTTGGGGCACGGGCACAGAGTGAACGCGTAGGGTAACCGTTTTACCCACTAAACGCACTGCAACGGTGCTGCTTGTCCGATGTGCGTATGTGTTTGTCGTCTGGATGACTCTGTGACGGCAGAAAGTTTGTCAGGCATCTAGTGCACTGTCTGTGCGAAAAAACCTATGAAACCGATCGAGCGTCGTGATCAACGCAATCGGCATCGCCTTGAGCATGACTACAGAACGACCAGAGGGTCTTCAGGATGCCGAGCAAACGTCCCACCCAGAAGCGACAAAGGCCACCCGAAGGTGGCCTTTGTGCGCGTGGGGGGTACTACGTGTTACTTACTTCTTGGCTTCCCAGCCAGTCAGCTCGGCCAGGGCCTTGCCGATGTCAGCCAGGGAACGCACGGTCTTCACACCAGCGTCCTGCAGCGCGGCGAATTTCTCGTCCGCAGTGCCCTTGCCGCCGGAAATGATGGCGCCAGCGTGACCCATACGCTTGCCCGCAGGAGCGGTCACACCAGCGATGTAGGAAACCACTGGCTTGGTCACGTGAGCCTTGATGTAGGCCGCGGCTTCTTCTTCAGCCGAACCGCCGATCTCACCGATCATGACGATCGCTTCGGTCTTCGGGTCTTCCTGGAACAGCTTCAGGATGTCGATGAAGTTGGAGCCCGGGATCGGGTCACCGCCGATGCCGACGCAGGTCGACTGGCCGAAACCGGCGTCGGTGGTCTGCTTGACAGCTTCGTAGGTCAGAGTGCCGGAACGCGACACGATACCGACCTTGCCTGGCAGGTGGATGTGGCCTGGCATGATGCCGATCTTGCACTCGCCCGGAGTGATGACACCTGGGCAGTTAGGGCCGATCAGGGTAACGCCCAGCTCGTCGCACTTGACCTTGGCGTCCAGCATGTCGAGGGTAGGGATACCCTCGGTGATGCAGACGATCAGCTTGATGCCGCCGAAGGCAGCTTCCAGGATCGAGTCTTTGCAGAACGGAGCCGGAACGTAGATCACCGAAGCGTCAGCGCCGGTAGCTTGTACGGCTTCCTTGACGGTGTTGAACACCGGCAGGCCCAGGTGGGTGGTGCCACCCTTGCCTGGGGTTACGCCGCCGACCATCTTGGTGCCGTAGGCGATGGCTTGTTCGGAGTGGAAAGTACCCTGCGAGCCGGTGAAGCCCTGGCAGATGACTTTGGTGTCTTTATTGATCAGGACGCTCATTACTTGCCCTCCGCAGCTTTTACAACTTGTTGAGCAGCGTCGGTCAGGCTGGTTGCCGCAATGATGTTCAAACCGCTTTCTGCCAGTACTTTAGCGCCCAGTTCAGCGTTGTTGCCTTCGAGGCGAACGACGACCGGAACTTTAACGCCGACTTCTTTCACTGCACCGATGATGCCTTCGGCAATCATGTCGCAGCGAACGATGCCGCCGAAGATGTTGACCAGAACGGCCGCGACATTGCTGTCGGACAGAATGATCTTGAACGCTTCGGTAACGCGCTCTTTGGTGGCACCGCCGCCAACGTCGAGGAAGTTGGCTGGTTTGCCGCCGTGCAGGTTGACGATGTCCATGGTACCCATGGCCAGGCCGGCACCGTTGACCATGCAGCCGATGTTGCCTTCCAGCGCGACGTAGTTCAGCTCGAAGCTGGCTGCGTGGGCTTCACGAGGATCGTCCTGGGACGGGTCGTGGAAGGTTTTCAGCTTAGGCTGACGGTACATGGCGTTTGCGTCGATATTGATCTTCGCATCCAGGCAGTGCAGGTCGCCGTCGGCCTTGATGACCAGCGGGTTGACTTCCAGCAGGGCCAGGTCGTGTTCTTTGAACAGCTTGGCCAGGCCTACGAAAATCTTGGCGAACTGTGCAACTTGCTTGCCTTCCAGACCCAGCTGGAATGCCAGTTCACGACCCTGGAACGGCTGAGCGCCGACCAGCGGATCGATAGTCGCCTTGATGATCTTCTCAGGAGTTTCGTGAGCGACCTTCTCGATGTCCACGCCACCTTCGGTGGAAGCCATGAACACGATGCGGCGGCTCGAGCGATCGACTACAGCGCCCAGGTACAGCTCTTTGGCGATGTCAGTGCAGGATTCGACCAGGATCTTGGTCACTGGCTGACCGTTGGCGTCGGTCTGGTAGGTCACCAGACGCTTGCCCAGCCACTGGGCAGCGAACGCCTTGGCGTCTTCCTTGCTGCGAACCAGCTTGACGCCGCCCGCTTTACCGCGACCACCCGCGTGAACCTGGGCCTTAACAACCCACTCGGAACCGCCGATCTTGTCGCAGGCTTCTGCTGCAGCTTCAGGGGTGTCGACTGCGAAACCCTTGGAAACTGGCAGGCCGTATTCAGCGAACAGCTGCTTACCCTGATACTCGTGAAGATTCATGCTTTTTACCGTCTTCGTTAGGTACTGCGCTTCGGCGCTGCGCCATTACTGGCGCCGCGCCACCTGTGACCGTTGACCCCGGGTTTTCCCGTGTGATCCGGTCCGGCGGACGTTCCGCGGTGAGTCTTGCACGCAAGACCCACGACGGGCAGCCCGCCGTGGTTTCTTATAATTAACGCTTCTTACGGTTGGCGACGTGAATGGCACCGCCATTCACTGCCAGCGCTGCTTCATGCAGCGCTTCGGACAGGGTTGGATGGCTGAAGACCATCATGCCCAGATCCTCGGCACTGGTGCCGAATTCCATTGCGATCGCGCCCTGCTGAACCAGCTCGGCAGCGGACGGGCCGATCACGTGTACACCCAGTACGCGGTCGGTCTTGGCATCGGCGATGACCTTGACGAAACCACCGGTGTCGTTGGCTGCCATCGCACGGCCGCTGGCCGCGAACGGGAAGGTGCCCACGTTAACCTCAACGCCTTCGGCTTTCAACGCCTGTTCGGTCTTGCCGACCCACGCGATTTCCGGGTGGGTGTAGATAACCGACGGGATCAGGTCGTAGTTCATCTGGGCTTTGTGGCCCTTGATGCGCTCGACGACCATGATGCCCTCTTCCGAGGCCTTGTGTGCCAGCATCATGCCGCGAACCACGTCACCGATGGCGAATACGCCCGGTACGCTGGTGGCGCAGTGATCGTCGACGAAGATGTAGCCACGCTCGTCGATGGTCACGCCGCTGTCGGCGGCCAGCAGGTCGGTGGTCACCGGACGACGGCCGACCGCGACGATCAGCTTGTCGAAGGTGATCTTCTGCTCGCCTTCGGCGTTGGTGTAGGTCACTTCGACTTCGTTGCCGTTGACTTTCGAGCCGGTCACGCGAGCGCCCAGCTTGATGTCCAGGCCTTGCTTGGTCAGGGTCTTCTGGGCTTCTTTCGACACGGCGGTGTCGGCAGCCATCAGGAAGGTGTCCAGGGCTTCCAGCACGGTGACTTCAGCACCCAGGCGAGCCCAGACCGAACCCAGCTCCAGGCCGATCACGCCAGCACCGATAACGCCCAGGCGCTTCGGAACGGTCTGGAATTCCAGGGCGCCGGTGGAGTCGACGATGACGTTCTGGTCGACCGGAGCCGGCGGAATGTCGATCGGACGCGAGCCGGAAGCCAGGATCACGTTCTCGGCTTCGATGACTTCGGTGGTGCCGTCAGCCTTGGTGACTTCGACTTTCTTGCCAGCCAGCAGCTTGCCGTGGCCCTGGATCGAAGTAACGCCGTTGGCCTTGAACAGGGTGGCAACACCGCCGGTCAGGTTCTTGACGATACCGGCCTTGCGGCCAACCATCGCAGCGACGTCCATCTTCACTTCGCCAGTGGAGATACCGTGGACGTTGAAGCTCTCTTTGGCTTCCTTGTATTTCCAGGAGCTGTCCAGCAGCGCCTTGGAAGGAATGCAACCTACGTTCAGGCAGGTGCCGCCCAGGGCCAGCTTGCCCTCAGCGTCGGTGTACTTCTCGATACAGGCAGTCTTCAGACCGAGTTGGGCAGCCTTGATGGCAGCTACATAGCCGCCAGGACCTGCACCAATCACCACTACGTCGAATTTCTGGGTCATAAAAGATTCCTTTTTAGCTTCAAGCGGCAAGCTGCAAGCTGCAAGACCGGCAGGCTTCTACTTGAAGCGTGCGGCTTGCGGCTTGCAGCTGCGCGATTAGATGTCCAGCAGCAGGCGAGACGGATCTTCCAGCAGGTTCTTGATGGTTACCAGGAAGGTTACCGCTTCCTTGCCGTCGATCAGGCGGTGATCGTAGGACAGCGCCAGGTACATCATCGGGCGAATTACCACTTGGCCGTTGATGGCCATCGGACGCTGGATGATGTTGTGCATGCCGAGAATGGCAGCCTGTGGCGGGTTGACGATCGGGGTCGACATCATCGAGCCGAAGGTACCACCGTTGGTGATGGTGAAGGTACCGCCGGTCATCTCTTCGATCGACAGTTTGCCGTCACGGGCTTTCTTGCCGAAGGTGGCGATGCCGTTCTCGATTTCTGCCAGGCTCATCGACTCGGCGTTACGCAGAACCGGAACCACCAGGCCGCGGTCGCTGGAGACGGCAACGCCGACGTCAGCAAAACCGTGGTAGACGATGTCGTTGCCGTCGATCGAGGCGTTGACTGCCGGGAAGCGCTTCAGCGCTTCGGTGGCCGCCTTGACGAAGAACGACATGAAGCCCAGGCGTACGCCGTTGTGGGTCTTCTCGAACAGGTCCTTGTACTTCGAACGCAGGGCCATGACTTCGGTCATGTCGACTTCGTTGAAGGTGGTCAGCATGGCCATGTTCGACTGGGCTTCGACCAGACGCTCGGCGATCTTGGCGCGCAGGCGGGTCATCGGCACGCGCTTCTCGGTGCGGTCGCCAGCGGCAACTACAACAGCGGCGGCAGCGGCAGCAGGCTTGGCAGCAGGAGCTGCGGCAGGAGCCGACTTCTTGTTGGCAACGGCTGCAACCACGTCTTCCTTGGTGATGCGACCGCCTTTGCCGGTGCCGGCAACGGCAGCCAGGTCGATGCCGTTCTCTTCAGCCAGCTTGCGCGCGGCAGGAGCGGCGACCGGGTCGTCTTCGCCAGCGTCGGCGGCAGCGGCAGCCGGGGCAGCGGCCGGGGCAGCGGCGGCGGCAGGCGCAGCGGCAGCAGCGCCGCCTTCAACGATCGAACCCAGCACTTCGTCGGACAGGACGGTGTCGCCCTCGCCCTTGACGATGGCGCCCAGCACGCCGTCGGCGGTGGCCAGCACTTCCAGGACGACCTTGTCGGTCTCGATGTCGACGATCAGCTCGTCACGCTTGACGGCGTCGCCCGGCTGCTTGTGCCAGGTGGCAACGGTGCCATCGGCAACCGATTCCGGGAAGGTTGGGGCTTTGATCTCGATAGCCATTATCTGTGTTTCCTTAAATTCGGTTTCAGGTGCGCGAAGGCGTTAGACAGTGAAGGCGTCTTGCAGCAGTTTTTCCTGCTGTTCGGCGTGCTTCGAAGCGTAACCACAGGCTGGCGCGGCAGAAGCGTCGCGGCCGGCGTATTCCAGGACCAGTGCCTTGTTGTGGCGGCCCAGGATACGGCGCATGTGGTGCTGGCTGCTGTACCAGGCGCCCTGGTTCATCGGCTCTTCCTGACACCACACTGCATGCTTGAGGTTGGTGTAAGGCGCGAGGATTTCGATCAGGTCGTCCTCAGGGAACGGATACAACTGCTCGATACGCACGATGGCGATGTCTTCGCGGCCTTCGGCACGGCGTTTTTCCAGCAGGTCGTAGTAGACCTTGCCGCTGCACAGGATCAGGCGTTCGACCTTGGCCGGATCGAGGGTGTCGATTTCCGGGATCACGGTCTGGAACGAGCCTTCTGCCAGGTCTTCCAAGGTCGAGATGGCCAGCTTGTGGCGCAGCAGCGACTTTGGCGTCAGGACGATCAGCGGCTTGCGCAGCGGACGGATGACCTGGCGACGCAGCAGGTGGTAGATCTGTGCCGGGGTGGTCGGTACGCAGACCTGGATGTTGTGCTCGGCGCACAGCTGCAGGTAACGCTCCAGACGCGCGGAGGAGTGCTCCGGGCCCTGCCCTTCATAACCGTGCGGCAGCAGCATGGTCAGACCACACAGGCGGCCCCACTTGTGCTCGCCGCTGGTGATGAACTGGTCGATCACCACTTGCGCACCGTTGGCGAAGTCGCCGAACTGGGCTTCCCAGATCACCAGCGCGTTCGGCGTGGTGGTCGAGTAGCCGTATTCGAAGGCCAGTACCGCTTCTTCCGACAGGAAGGAGTCGTACAGCTCGAACTTCGGCTGGCCCGGGAACAGGTTCTGCAGCGGTACGTAGGTGCTGGCGTCCTTCTGGTTGTGCAGCACCGCGTGACGGTGCGAGAAGGTGCCACGGCCGATGTCCTGGCCGGTCATGCGGATCGGGTGACCTTCGAACTGCAGGGTGGCGTAGGCCATGGTCTCTGCATAACCCCAGTTGATCGGCAAGCCACCGGCCTGCATCTTCTGACGGTCTTCGTAGATCTTCGACACCTGACGCTGAACCACGAAGCCTTCCGGCAGCTCAAGCAGCTTGGCCGACAGGTCCTGCAGGGTCTTGAGGTCGAAACGGGTGTCGTGACGCGCAGTCCAGGCGTGGCCCAGGTACGGACGCCAGTCGACGAACAGCTCGCGGTTCGGCTCCTTGACCAGGCTTTTCACCACGTGCAGGCCGTTGTCCAGGGCGTTGCGGTATTCGTCGATCTTGGCCTGAGCACGCTCGGCGTCGATACGGCCGGCGCTGATCAGCTGATCGGCATACAGCTCGCGGGTGGTGCGCTGCTTGGTGATCTGCTGGTACATCAGCGGTTGGGTGCCGTTCGGCTCGTCAGCCTCGTTGTGGCCGCGACGACGGTAGCAGACCAGGTCGATGACCACGTCACGCTTGAACTGCATGCGGTAGTCGATGGCCAGCTGGGTCACGAACAGCACGGCTTCCGGGTCATCACCGTTCACGTGCAGGATCGGCGCCTGGATCATCTTGGCGACGTCGGTGCAGTACTCGGTGGAACGCGAGTCCAGCGGGTTGCTGATGGTGAAACCAACCTGGTTGTTGATCACGATGTGCACGGTACCGCCGGTCTTGAAACCGCGGGTCTGCGACATCTGGAAGGTTTCCAGCACCACGCCTTGGCCGGCGAATGCGGCGTCACCGTGGATCGAGATCGGCAGTACCTTGTCACCGACCGTGTCGTTGCGACGGTCCTGACGGGCACGCACAGAACCTTCCACCACTGGCGAGACGATTTCCAGGTGGGAAGGGTTGAACGCCATGGCCAGGTGAACTTCGCCACCCGGGGTCATCACGTTGGAGGAGAAGCCCTGGTGATACTTCACGTCACCGGAGCCCAGCTCGTTCATCTTCTTGCCTTCGAACTCGTCGAACAGCTCGCGCGGGTTCTTGCCGAAGGTGTTGACGAGCACGTTCAGGCGGCCACGGTGGGCCATGCCGATCACGACTTCCTTGGTGCCGTACGAGCCGGAACGCTGGATCATCTCGTCGAGCATCGGGATCAGGCTTTCGCCGCCTTCCAGACCGAAGCGCTTGGTGCCTGGGTACTTGGTGCCCAGGTACTTCTCCAGGCCCTCACCGGCCGTGACGCGCTCGAGCAGGTGTGCCTGCACGTCGGCGGAGAATTCAGGACGGCCACGCACGCTTTCCAGACGCTGCTGGAACCAGCTGCGCTGCTCGGAATCGACGATGTGGGTGAACTCGGCGCCAATGGTGCGACAATATGTCTTCTGCAGCGCTTCGAAGATTTCGCGTAGGCTCGCTTCCTCTTTGCCGAAGAACAGGTCGCCGGCACGGAAGGTCGTATCAAGATCGGCATTGGTCAAGCCGTAGTGATTGATCGACAGGTCTACGGGCGCAGGACGCTGCCACAACCCCAACGGGTCGAGCTTGGCAGCCTGATGGCCGCGCATACGATAGGCCTGGATCAGTCGCAGCACTTCAACCTGCTTCTTCTCGTGTTCACTGCTCACGCTCCCGGCGGAAACCGGTTGGGCGCGGCGCTGGTTCTTTGCCAGCAGTACGAAATGGTCGCGGATTGTCGAGTGCGATACATCGGTAGCGGTGCTGCCGTCGGCGGGCAACTTCTGGAAGTAAGTGCGCCACTCTTCTGGCACAGCGTTAGGGTCGTGCAGGTAGAGCTCATAAAGCTCTTCCACATATGCAGCGTTACCACCTGAAAGGTGGGCGCTATCCCACATGCGCTGCATCACGCTTTCTTGCATGCTTGGTCACCCTCGGTTAGGGGACTGATCGGCGAGAGCCACAGCAAACCTGGAAAAGTCCGAACACAGCGACTGAACCACGCCACTTGGATCTTGCTGATTTTCCGGGTACCAGCCCGGAAAGCCCCTGCTGGTCTCATATCTTCATAGGTAATGGGCGCGGGCTTTGTGGGCCCTTGCCCGAGTTTTACCTCAGTGCGGGCTCACCACCCGCACCTCGGCTTACTGCAGGTACAACGCTTTGAATCAGGTGCCGCTTTGCAGCAGCATGTTACGTACGTGGCCGATTGCCTTGGTCGGGTTCAGACCCTTGGGGCAAACGTTCACGCAGTTCATGATCCCGCGGCAGCGGAATACGCTGAACGGGTCATCCAGGGACGCCAGGCGCTCCTGAGTCTTGGTGTCGCGGCTGTCGGCCAGGAAACGGTAGGCCTGCAGCAGTGCGGCGGGGCCCAGGAACTTGTCCGGGTTCCACCAGAACGATGGGCAGGAGGTCGAGCAGCAGGCGCACAGAATGCACTCGTACAGACCGTCCAGCTTGTCACGCTCTTCCGGCGACTGCAGACGCTCGATGGCCGGAGCCGGGGTGTCGTTCTGCAGGAATGGCTTCACCTTCTCGTACTGCTTGTAGAAGATGCTCATATCGACCACCAGGTCACGAATGACCGGCAGGCCTGGCAGCGGACGCAGCACCAGCTTGTTGCCCTTGACCACGCCCGACAGCGGGGTGATGCAGGCCAGGCCGTTCTTGCCGTTCATGTTCATGCCATCGGAACCGCACACGCCTTCACGGCAGGAGCGACGGTACGAGAAGCCCTCGTCCTTTTCCTTGATCAGTGCCAGCACGTCCAGAACCATCAGGTCCTTGCCGCCGGTATCGACATCGAACGACTCCATCTTGGGCGCCGAGTCGGTGTCGGGGTTGTAGCGGTAAACTTCGACTTTCAACATAGCAGCCACCCTTAGTAAGTCCGGATTTTTGGCTCGAAGGCCGGAACGGTCTTCGGCGCAAAGTTGACGCCACGCTTGGCAACGCGCTTCTCACCCGGGTAGTACAGGGTGTGGCACAGCCAGTTCTCGTCGTCACGGTCTTCGAAGTCTTCACGGGCGTGCGCGCCGCGGGACTCTTTACGGGCTTCGGCCGCAATGGCGGTAGCTTCGGCAACTTCCAGCAGGTTCTGCAGCTCCAGCGCTTCGATACGCGCGGTGTTGAAGGCCTGGGACTTGTCGTTGATCTTGACGTTGGCGATGCGGTCACGCAGACCGGCCAACTGCTCGATACCCTTCTGCATGTATTCGCCGGTACGGAATACACCGAAGTAGTTCTGCATGCAGCTCTGCAGCTCGCGCTTCAGGCTGGCAACGTCTTCACCGGTAGTGCGCTCGTTGAGCTTGCTCAGACGGTTCAGGGCAACGTCGACGTCAGTGTCGCTGGCATCGCGGTACTCGACGCCATCGCTCAGGGCTTTTTCCAGGTGCAGGCCGGCAGCACGGCCGAACACCACCAGGTCGAGCAACGAGTTGCCGCCCAGGCGGTTGGCACCGTGAACCGATACGCACGCCACTTCGCCTACGGCGAACAGGCCCGGAATGATGTGGTCCTTGCCCTCGGCGTCCATGGTGATGGCCTGGCCATGAATGTTGGTGGCAACGCCACCCATCATGTAGTGGCAGGTCGGGATGACCGGCACCGGCGCGACCACAGGGTCGACGTGGGCGAAGGTCTTGGACAGTTCGCAGATACCTGGCAGGCGGCTGTGCAGCACTTCCTCACCCAGGTGGTCCAGCTTCAGCAGTACGTGGTCCTTGTTCGGGCCCACGCCGTTGCCGGCGATGATCTCTTTGACCATGGAACGGGCAACCACGTCGCGGCCAGCCAGGTCCTTCGCGTTCGGCGCGTAACGCTCCATGAAGCGCTCGCCGTGGGCGTTGATCAGGTAGCCACCTTCACCACGGCAGCCTTCGGTAACCAGTACACCGGCGCCGGCGATACCGGTCGGGTGGAACTGCCACATCTCGATGTCCTGCACCGGAACACCGGCACGCAGGGCCATGCCGATACCGTCACCGGTGTTGATCAGGGCGTTGGTGGTGGAGGCGTAGATACGGCCCGCACCGCCCGTGGCCAGTACGGTGGCCTTGGACTTGATGTACATGGTTTCGCCGGTTTCGATGCAGATCGCGATCACACCGACGAAGGCGCCGTCCTGGTTCTTCACCAGGTCTACGGCGTAGTACTCATTAAGGAAGGTGGTGCCTGCTTTCAGGTTGCCCTGGTACAGGGTGTGCAGCAGCGCGTGACCGGTACGGTCGGAAGCTGCGCAGGTACGGGCGGCCTGGCCACCTTTACCGAAGTCCTTGGACTGGCCACCGAACGGACGCTGGTAGATACGACCGGTTTCGGTACGCGAGAACGGCAGACCCATGTGGTCCAGCTCGAAGACCGCAGCCGGGCCTTCCTGACACATGTATTCGATCGCGTCCTGGTCACCGATGTAGTCGGAGCCCTTGACGGTATCGTACATGTGCCAGCGCCAGTCGTCGTTCGGGTCGGCCGAAGCGATGGCGCAGGTGATGCCGCCCTGGGCGGAAACGGTGTGCGAACGGGTCGGGAACACCTTGGTGACTACGGCAGTCTTGTGGCCGCCTTGAGCCAGTTGCAGCGCTGCGCGCATGCCTGCGCCGCCGCCACCGATGATGATGGCGTCGAACGAAATGGTTGGAATGTTAGCCATGAATCAGATACCCCAGAGAATCTGCACACCCCAGACGAAGTACGCGAACATCGCAACGCCGCATACAGCCTGGAACAGGAAACGGATCGCAGTCGCCGACTTGCCGAACGCCATCGGCGTCAGGTAGTCGGTGGCAATGGTCCACATGCCGACCCAGGCGTGAGCGCCCAGAGCGACGAGTGCCAGCAGACTGAAGATGCGCATCGCGTTGTTGGTGAACAGACCGTGCCACTGGGCATAGTCGATCCCTGGGTGAACGGCGAGGTAGCCGATCAGGAAGATGAAATAAGCCGCGAGAACGACCGCCGAGACGCGCTGCGCCATCCAGTCGTAGAGGCCCGAACGCGAGAGGTTCGTGACGTTAGTTACCATACCCAAACTCCTGCCAGAACGATCAGCACCACGGAGATGACGATCACGATTTTCGAGCCCAGCTTGCCGCCTTCCAGCGTCTCACCGACACCCATGTCCATGATCAGGTGGCGCACACCTGCGACGAGGTGGTACAGCAGGCCGGACAGCAGGCCCCAGGTCACCAGTTTGGCCAGCGGACTGGTCAGACACGCCTTCACCTCGGCAAAGCCTTCCTCGGAACCCAGCGAATTGCCCAATGCGTAGAGCATGATGGCAATGCCGAGGAACAGGATGACGCCGGAAATACGGTGAAGAATGGACGTGTATGCGGTGATCGGGAGTTTGATGGTCCTTAGGTCTAGGTTTACAGGTCGTTGGCTTTTCACGGCTTTTTTCACACTGAAGAGCCCCTAGCGAACAGGGCAAAGTTGTTGGTAAGTGTACTGGTCAGGTACCCACCACCCAGGAGAGCACGACACCCAGCAGGGCAGGCTTGAAAGCCTCTGGGAGTCGGCTGCCGAGTATAGACAGTTAGGCTGCTTATGACAACGCAAGGGACTCGCCCGAATAGCGCATTGCCTTTAGTGAACAAAAGGCGTAAACGGGCGAGAATTTCGTGAAAAATCAGGCCTCAGAGGGCGTTTCAACCAGCCTTTAGGCAAATTGACATTCGAATTTATCCCTCTATAGTGGTGCGGGCCCTGCGTGGGGGGTCTGTCTGATGATTTCAAGCATTAATAGGAGGCCACATGGCTGACAAAAAAGCGCAGTTGGTCATCGAGGGCAATGCCCCCGTCGAGCTGCCCATTTTAACCGGCACCGTTGGTCCTGATGTTATCGACGTCCGCGGGTTGGGGGCATCCGGCCACTTCACCTTCGACCCCGGCTTCATGGCGACCGCTTCGTGCGAGTCGAAGATCACCTACATTGATGGTGACAAGGGCGTGCTGCTACACCGCGGCTACCCGATCGAGCAACTGGCCGAACAGTCGGACTACCTCGAAACCTGCTACCTGCTGCTCAACGGCGAACTGCCGAATGCCGAGCAGAAGGCCCAGTTCGTCAGCACCGTCAAGAACCACACCATGGTTCACGAACAGCTGAAGTCGTTCTTCAACGGTTTCCGTCGCGACGCCCACCCGATGGCGGTGATGTGCGGCGTGGTCGGCGCCCTGTCGGCGTTCTATCACGACTCGCTGGATATCAATAACCCGCAACACCGCGAAATCTCCGCGGTGCGCCTGGTCGCCAAGATGCCGACCCTGGCCGCGATGGTTTACAAGTACTCCATGGGCCAGCCCATGATGTACCCGCGCAACGACCTGTCGTACGCGGAAAACTTCCTGCACATGATGTTCAACACGCCGTGCGAGATCAAACCGATCAGCCCGACGCTGGCCAAGGCCATGGACCGGATCTTCATCCTCCACGCCGACCACGAGCAGAATGCCTCCACCTCCACCGTGCGCCTGGCAGGTTCTTCGGGCGCCAACCCGTTCGCCTGTATCGCTGCCGGTATCGCCGCACTGTGGGGCCCGGCCCACGGCGGTGCGAACGAAGCCGTACTGACCATGCTCGATGAAATTGGCGATGTCTCGAACATCGACAAGTACATCGCCAAGGCCAAGGACAAGAACGATCCGTTCAAGCTCATGGGCTTCGGTCACCGCGTGTACAAGAACCGCGACCCGCGCGCCACCGTGATGAAGAAGACCTGCGACGAAGTTCTCAGCGAACTCGGCATCAAGAACGATCCGCAACTCGAACTGGCCATGCGCCTGGAAGAGATCGCATTGACCGATCCGTACTTCGTCGAGCGCTCGCTGTACCCGAACGTGGACTTCTACTCGGGCATCATCCTCAAGGCCATCGGCATCCCGACCAGCATGTTCACCGTGATCTTCGCCCTGGCACGTACCGTGGGCTGGATCTCGCACTGGAAGGAAATGCTCTCCAGCCCTTACAAGATCGGCCGCCCGCGCCAGCTGTACACCGGCTACGAAAAGCGCGACATCGTCGAGCTGAAGGACCGCAAGTAAGCCTTCTGAGCCGAACGCAAAAAAGGCCGCCCTTCGGGGCGGCCTTTTTCGTTACGATCCAGCGCTAAACAGGTGAGCGCTGAAAGCTGCTCAGGGCCTTTCAGCTTTTTCGCGCAGCCCTTTGAGGGTATTGAACGGCGCATCCACCACGAACTTGTTGGCCAGCCACGACGGCACGCTGCCTCCCGGCTCGGTGTGTACCTGATAGGTCACTTCGGTACTGTCACCCTTGGGTACCAACTTCCAGAAACCCTGCACCTGGGCAACACGCACGTAGCCGCTTTCTTCCGGCAGGTACTTTGGCTGCTCCTCGAGCGTGCGGGTCAAGCTGCCATCGCTGCCCTGGACTGTGGTGATATGCAATACCGAGTCACGCGGAGTCACCGGCCAGGGTGTATTGAACTGGGTGTAGGTCCAGCTCTGATCACCTTCATGCTTCAGCAGTTTCTGCGACTTGCATTCATGCACCCAGGCACAGGCCCCGGCGACGTCTTCCTGCAACGCCCTGACCTTGGCCAGCGGCGCCTTGATCAGCGTTACACCACGGTAAGCCTTGTACTTCGAGCCCGGCACTTCGCTGAGCGACACCTTGATGCCGTCCTCGTCCTTGGCCACCTGCCAGCTTTCAGCCCAGGCTGCCGGCGCCAACAGCACACTCAGGCCACACAACACAGCAACACGCTTGAACGATCTCATTATCTTGTTCCTTGTTGTAGAAGATCCGCACAGTCACGCCGCCGTCATTTGCTCCAGCCAACCAATGATGCGAATGGCTTCGTCACGATCATTGCCGCAGACATCCACCTCTGCCTTGAAGCCACCACACACCTTCGGCCGTTCGGGCTTGCCGAACAGGGCACAGAGGTTGTCGATGGACAGGTGCAGGCAGCGCTCGCCGGCCGGCTTGCCTTGCGGCATCCCCGGAATGGCTGAGCTGATGGACGGAGCGATGCAGCAGGCACCACAGCCCTCACGGCATTTCATGACAACAGGACTCCCAGGAGCAAAGCGGGACGAACGTCCCTGGATACTAACCGCTCAAACATACGTTTGAAATTGCCGGACAGATGAAATCGCCAGTGACCCGGCAGTCAGTTGCGGAATTCGAATTCGATGGCCGCGCCCTCTACATCGCGACGGCTGTCGTTGCGCAGCTGCAGCTGCATTTCATTGTTGATCAGCCGACCATTGAGCTGGAACGGGCTGTCATCAGTGACCGGCTTTTCGCTGAACATGGAAGGCAGCAATGGCTTGCGGGGCGACGGCGCATTGCCAACGTCCGGCTTGAGGTGCTTGACCATGTCGGTGGGCAGACTGAGGTCGAGCTTCGCGGCAGGTACAGGCTGACTGGCCACCTTGCTCACGCCCTTGCTGCGAGTGACAGGTTTCTGCTTGGGCTTGGGCTTGGGCTTGACCGCCGGCTTGGCGGGCGCTTTGGACACAGGTTTCGCCGCCACCTTGCTCACAGGCTTGGCAGCCTTGCCCTGCTGCGCCTGCTCCTTGGCCGGCGGTTGCGCGGCGTGCACCAAGCCCCCCGAAAACCAAGGTAGCGATAAGGACAGAATCAGTGCCAGAGGGCGAAGCGCTTTCATGAATACCGGGAGCAGGCTGGGAAAACGCGTATGCTCCCTGTTCCCTGCCCTTCTGACAAGCCTACATAAGCAAGCCAGCCGACTCCCGGCACAGTTGCTGGGCCAGCAAGCCCAGGGTCATTACCGCCCGTTCGGCTTCCTTGTTCCATGGAATACCGCAGTTGAGACGGATGCAGTGGTTGAATTGCTCGGTATTGCTGAAGATCAGCCCCGGCGCGATGCTGATACCCTGCTCCAGCGCACGCACGTGCAACTCTTGGGTGTTGACCCGTCCAGGCAGGCTGACCCACAGGATAAAACCGCCTGTCGGCCGGGTCATCTGCGTACCCTCCGGGAAATGCTGCTGCACCGCCAACTGGTAGGCACTGAGGTTCTTGCGATACTCCTGACGGATATAGCGCAGGTGGCGGTCGTAGCCGCCGTTTTCCAGATAGGCCGCCACCCCCATCTGCGTCACGCTGCAGGCCGAGTGCGTGGTGAAAGTCTGCAAGCGCTGGATCTCGTCCTGATAACGGCCGGCGACCATCCAGCCGACACGAACCCCCGGCGACAGCGTCTTGGAGAAGCTCGAACAGTAAATCACCCGATCGAGGCGGTCGAAGGCCTTGAGTGCCTTGGTGCGCCCCTGCTCGAACATCAGCTCGCCATAGATATCATCTTCGACGATCTGAATATCGAAGTCCGAGGCCAGGCGCAGCAGCTGTTTTTGCCGCTCTTCGGGGATGGTGCCACCCAGCGGGTTGCTCAAGCGCGCGGTCAGCACCAACGCCTTGATCCCCCATTGATTGGCGGCCAGCTGCAGCGCTTCGAGGCTGATGCCGGTGGAGGGGTCGCTGGGAATCTCGATCACCTTCAACCCCAGCAGATCGGCCAGCTGCAGCAAACCGTAGTAGGTTGGCGACTCGGCGGCGATCAGGTCACCCGGGCGCGTCAGCACCCGCAACGACATCTGCAGCGCATCGACACAACCATGGGTCACCACCACTTCGCGCGGGTCGACCAACACACCGGCATCGCGCATGCGAATGGCAATCTGCCTGCGCAGCGGCTCGAAGCCAGGGCTGAACATGTAACTGAAGGCACGCGGGCTGTGGAAGCGGGTCACCTTGGCGATTTGCTGGTGCAGGGCACGCACCGGCAGGTAATCGACATGAGGCACCGCCGCACCGAAGGGAAATACGCCGTCGCGCCGCGCTTCGGTCAAGACCTGCTGAATGATACTGGCGCGGGTAACCAGGCCGGGGCGTTCGACCCGAGCGATATCCGGCGTTTGCGCAGTAAGGGCCGGCGTCTGGTGTACGTAGTAGCCCGACTGTGGCCGCGCACGAATGAGGCCCTGGTCCTCGAGATTGGCATACGCCTGCAGTACGGTGGCATGACTGACGTTGAGCTGGGCGCTCATCTTGCGCACCGAGGGCACCCGCTCACCAGGCTGATAGACACCACGGCGGATGTCATCGGCCAGTTGCTGGGCGATGCGCTGGTACAACAGCAGGTTGGTCATGGCGTGTTCTCGAAGCGCGGACGGGATCGTTGTTCTTGTGCGACTCACAGCTGAGCCAGAATACCGTAACAGTTGCAAAGTGTACTGGGACAGATCGCAGGATAGTCAACAATACAGTTGCGTGACAGCTACAAGATGAACAACAACGGCCGTGCGCCGACGAACGCAGGGAGCACAGGGCCGCGTCGCGACCCTGCAGGAGCTGGCTCAGCGCGCTGGAGCGAGCTTGCCCTTGTCATCGGAGAAAACGATCTCGACCCGACGATTCTGCGCCCTGCCCCGCTCCGAGGCGTTAGCCTCGACCGGATACTGGTCGCCATAACCCTCGACTTCGATGCGCTTCTCGTCGATACCCAGGTCAACCAGCATGTCGGCCACCGACTGAGCACGATCGCGCGACAGCTTGAGGTTGTCCTCGGGCGTGCCGGTGCTGTCGGTGTAACCCTCGATCCGCACCACACGGCGCGGGTTGAGCTGGAGGAACTGCACCAGCTTGAGCACGGTGCGGCTGGCCGAGCTCTTGAGCTCCGCCTGGCCGGTGTCGAACAGCACATCGCCCAAGGTCATCACCAGCCCCCGGTCGGTCTGCTCAGAGGCCAAAGCGGCAATCTGCGCCTCGACGAACTTGCCCTGCTGCTGGACGCTGGCCAGCTTGGCCTCACGCAAGGCCAACTGCAGGCGCTGGCGTTCGAGGTCGAGCTTGGTCAAGCGTTCCTGATTCACCGCCAGCTTGGCGTGCTCGGCAGCGATTTCACTGTAACGCTGGCTCAGATAGGCGTAATGACGCACATCGCTGCCAGTACCGATATAGCCGGCCAGGCGCTCTGCCCGGCCCAGCGACTCACCGGCACGGATCACGTCACGCGGCGCACTGCGCAGTACATCGGAGTCATCCTTGACCTTCTGGAACGCAACGGTGGCGTCATCCAGTGCCGATTCGCTGCGCTGGCTGGCACAGCCCTGCAACCCGACCAGCGCCAGCAAGGCCAGCGCAGCCATTGGCTTGAGGCGGCTCATGGCTGCACCTCCAGTTGCTTGCGCAGGCGCTTGACCCGCGTCTGCAACAGCTGCAGCTGCTCTTCGCTCTTTTGCGTCAGCACCAGGGCCTCGGCCAGGCGCGCATCAAGCTCGGCCTGCTCGGCACGCATGCGCGCATCACGGTAGCTTTCGCTGGCCATGTTGGCCTTGGCACGGGCCAGCTTGTCTTCGGCCAGCTTGAACTCCGGCACCTGCTCGGTGGCGCCGACCGCCTTGGCCTGCTGCAGCGCCTGTTCGGTGAGGCGCAGTTGTTCATGGGGCACCGGATCACTGGCACACCCGGCCAGGCCAAACACGGCCAAGGCAAGAATCAGGGGATGGCTTCTCACACACTCTTCCTACTGTTTAGGGGCGTCCAGCGGCGCCTGCATCTGCGCTTTCCAGCGCTCGACATTGCGCTGCAGCACCGCCTCACTCGCCCCGGAGATCGGTAATTCTGTCAGCTTTTTCGCCAGTTGTCCGCGCAACCAGCTGTCGTTGCACGCCGAGTTGTGCGACACCGCCAGGTACAGGCCTGGGCGGTCTACTGGCAGGCCGCGGGCGATAAGGTCGTTGCCCACTCCCAGGCTCTGAGCCATTGCCATGCCGGCGTAACGCCCTGCAAGCACATAATCGACCTGGCCGAGCACCAGCCTCTGGAACGCCTGGGTGAGGTTCTGCGCGGGCACCAGCTTGAGCTGGGCCTTGGTAAAGGCTTCGAAAGCCGGGGTCAGGCGCGCCTTTTCCGACACGCCGCCCTGGTAACGGGCAAGGTCTGCAGGGCCGTTGAACTCCAGCACCGCGTCGTGCCGGGTCCACACCAGGTATTCGTTGAGCTGCAAAGGGGGATGAATGTAATCAAGCGCAGTGAGCTGGGTAACCTGCATGGGCGTGTCGAGCAGCAGGTCCATGCGCCCGCTGCGCACTTCTTCAAGCGCCTGTTCGCGCTTGCCGGCGTACAGCACTTCGACCTTGACCCCCAACTCTCCCGCCACTTGGCGCAACAGGTCGACATTGGCGCCGATCAGGTGCTTGGGGTCGCTTGGGTCCTGCCAGGAGTAAGGCGGCGCATCCGGGCTACCGGTGACCACCAGGCGCTCACACTTGCCGGCGGCCAGCAGCGGTGCCGACAGCAGCGCCAGCACACCGACCAAGATCCCTTTGCTTGCGCGAAACGCCATGCCAACTCTCCTACAGCCTTGAAAATCAAAAAAAAGCCCGACCCCCAAGGAGGGCCGGGCTTCTTTATAGGTGAAGCAGGCGGATCAGACCAGCTTTTCCAGCTCCGGAACCGCTTCGAACAGGTCGGCGACCAGGCCGTAGTCGGCGACCTGGAAGATCGGCGCCTCTTCGTCCTTGTTGATCGCAACGATCACTTTCGAGTCCTTCATGCCGGCCAGATGCTGGATCGCGCCGGAGATACCGACGGCGATGTACAGCTGTGGCGCGACGATCTTGCCGGTCTGGCCGACCTGCATGTCGTTGGGCACGAAGCCTGCGTCAACCGCAGCACGCGAAGCGCCGACGGCGGCGCCGAGCTTGTCGGCCAGGCTGTACAGGTGCTTGAAGTTGTCACCGTTGCCCATGCCACGACCGCCGGAAACGACGATCTTGGCAGCGGTCAGCTCTGGGCGATCGGACTTGGCCAGCTCTTCGCCGACGAAGGCCGATTTGCCGGCGTCGTGCGCGGCAGCAACAGCTTCGACAGCAGCCGAACCACCTTCAGCGGCCACGGCGTCGAAGCCGGTGGTACGCACGGTGATGACCTTGACCGCAGCGCTCGATTGCACGGTGGCAATGGCGTTACCGGCGTAGATCGGGCGCTTGAAGGTATCGGCGGATTCAACCGAGATGATCTCGGAAATCTGATCGACGTCCAGCAGCGCGGCAACTCGCGGCAGGATGTTCTTGCCGTTGGTGGTGGCCGGGGCCAGCACGTGGCTGTAACCGCTCGCCAGATCGACGATCAGCGGCGCGACGTTTTCCGGCAGGGCGTGGGCGTAGGCGGCATTGTCGGCAACCAGCACCTTGGCAACACCGGCGATCTTGGCGGCAGCTTCGGCAACGCCACCGACGTTTGCGCCAGCGACCAGCACGTGGATATCACCACCGATCTTGGCAGCAGCGGCAACAGTGTTCAGGGTGGCCGGGGCTACGGCACCGTTTTCGTGTTCAGCGACAACCAGGATAGTCATTTAGATTACCTTCGCTTCGTTCTTCAGCTTCTCGACCAGTTCGGCCACCGACTTGACCTTGATGCCAGCGCTGCGGGCAGCAGGCGCTTCGACTTTCAGGGTTTTGGTGGTGGAGGCGATGGACACGCCCAGCGCGTCTGGAGTAACGGTCTCCAGCGGCTTCTTCTTGGCCTTCATGATGTTCGGCAGCGACGCGTAGCGCGGCTCGTTCAGGCGCAGATCGGTGGTGACGATCGCTGGCAGGTTCAGCGCAACGGTCTGCAGACCGCCATCGATTTCACGGGTGACGTTGACCTTGTCGCCGGCCAGCTCCACCTTGGAGGCGAAAGTGCCTTGGGCGTAGCCGGTCAGCGCAGCCAGCATCTGGCCGGTCTGGTTGTTGTCGCTGTCGATCGCCTGCTTGCCGAGGATGACCAGCTGTGGCTGCTCTTTATCGACAACGGCCTTGAGCGCCTTGGCCACGGCCAGGGAGTTCAGCTCATCGGCGACTTCGACCAGGATGGCGCGGTCGGCCCCCAGGGCCAGGGCGGTACGCAGTTGCTCCTGGGCCGTGCTCGGGCCGACGGAGACGACGACGATCTCGCTCGCCACGCCCTTTTCCTTCAGGCGGACGGCTTCTTCCACGGCGATTTCGCAGAAGGGGTTCATGGACATCTTGACGTTTGCAAGGTCGACGCCGGAGTTGTCCGCCTTGACGCGAACCTTGACGTTGTAGTCGACCACTCGTTTGACAGCTACAAGAACCTTCATGGATTCCTCGTTACTCTCCGGTGAAAAGAATGTCGCCTGGGGGCTGCCCGGCGAATGCGCGTGGGTACAAGGGCACCTCTAAAAACGTTCTGGAGCCGGCAGAATTCAGATGACCGATCAGTCCTGTTACGACCCTTCGGGGTAAAACCCGCGGGTCATTTTCTGTCGTGGCGTGTAGACTCCACTACAAAACCTGATTCGGCCCGTAAACCCTGCTCCACGCCTGGTCTTTAGGGGTGCACCTGCGCCCGTCGGTCAGCCTACGGCGAGCGTAAAAGCGCTCGTATCTTGACCGTAACACCCCATCCGGTCAATACGCCAAATTGGCCAGCCTTCAGCCGCGTACCAGTGATTTTACTGGGCTCCGGCAAATTCAAACAAACGTTTGTATTGGACCCGCCAAGTGGTGTAGATATAATGCGCGGCCAAGACAAAACGGTGTAGTCCGTCATTCCAGCAGCTACAGCATCAGCCGCTACCCATGACCGCCCCAGCACCCAATAAGACCAAGCAACAGCACGAGCCTTGATGAGTAGGAGAGAACCAGTGGAACGCGAATACATGGAATTCGACGTGGTCATCGTCGGCGCCGGCCCGGCGGGCCTGTCCGCCGCCTGCCGCCTGAAGCAGAAGGCCGCCGAAGCCGGTAGCGAGATCAGCGTCTGCGTGGTCGAGAAAGGCTCCGAAGTCGGCGCCCACATCCTCTCCGGCGCGGTATTCGAGCCGCGCGCCCTGAACGAACTGTTCCCCGACTGGAAAGAACTCGGCGCGCCGCTGAACACCGAAGTGAAGCGCGACGACATCTATGTGCTGAAAAGTGCCGACAGCTCGACCAAGGTCCCCGACCTGTTCGTGCCCAAGACCATGCACAACCAGGGCAATTACATCATCTCCCTGGGCAACCTGTGCCGCTGGCTGGCCCAGCAGGCCGAGAACCTGGGCGTCGAGATCTACCCGGGCTTCGCCGCCCAGGAAGCCCTGTTCGACGAGAACGGCGTGGTCCGCGGCATCATCACCGGTGACCTCGGTGTCGACCGCGAAGGCAATCCGAAAGAAGGCCTGTACACCCCAGGCATGGAGCTGCGCGCCAAGTACACCCTGTTCGCCGAAGGCTGCCGTGGCCATATCGGCAAGCAACTGATCAAGCGCTTCGACCTGGACAACGAATCCGACGTGCAGCACTACGGCATCGGCCTCAAGGAAATCTGGGAAGTCGACCCGGCCAAGCACGAGCAAGGCCTGGTGGTACACACCGCCGGCTGGCCACTGGACGTGATGAGCGCCGAGAACACCGGCGGCTCGTTCCTCTATCACCTGGAAAACAACCAGGTGGTAGTCGGCCTGATCGTCGACCTGTCGTATGCCAACCCGTACCTCTCGCCCTTCGACGAGTTCCAGCGCCTGAAGCACCACCCGGTGATCAGCCAGTACCTCGAAGGCGGCAAGCGCATCAGCTACGGCGCCCGCGCCATCTGCAAAGGCGGCCTGAACTCGCTGCCGAAGATGGTGTTCAACGGTGGCGCGCTGATCGGCTGCGACCTGGGCACCCTGAACTTCTCCAAGATCAAGGGCAGCCATACCGCGATGAAGTCCGGCATGCTCGCCGCTGAAGCGGTAGCCGACGCATTGATCGCCGGCAGCGAAGGCGGCGACCAGCTCAACGGCTATGTCAGCGCGTTCAAGGCCAGCTGGCTGCATGAAGAGCTGTT
Source organism: Pseudomonas sichuanensis (assembly GCF_024749065.1). NCBI lineage: Bacteria > Pseudomonadati > Pseudomonadota > Gammaproteobacteria > Pseudomonadales > Pseudomonadaceae > Pseudomonas > Pseudomonas sichuanensis. The sequence goes on from NZ_CP087185.1 coordinate 4,155,086, forward strand.
CGCCAGCCGCAACTTCGGCCCGGCGCTGCACAAGTTCGGCCCGCTGCTCGGTGGCGCGTTCAACTACATCGACCAGAACTGGTTCGGCGGCAAGCTGCCGTTCACCCTGCACGACACCAAGCCGGACTACGCCTGCCTCAAACTCGCCGCCGACTCGCAGAAGATCGACTACCCGAAACCGGACGGCAAGCTCAGCTTCGACAAGCTCAGCTCGGTATTCCTCTCCAGCACCAACCATGAAGAGGAACAACCCTGCCACCTGAAGCTGGCCGACCCGAACATCCCGATCGCCAGCAACCTGCCGCTGTACGACGAGCCGGCGCAGCGCTACTGCCCGGCCGGCGTGTATGAAGTGATTACCCAGGAAGACGGCAGCAAGCGTTTCCAGATCAACGCGCAGAACTGCGTGCACTGCAAGACCTGCGACATCAAGGACCCGGCCCAGAACATCACCTGGGTCACTCCTGAAGGCGCCGGCGGGCCGACCTACCCGAACATGTAAGGCCTGCCCTCGCAGCAATGAAAAGCCCCCTGGCCGCAAGGCCAGGGGGCTTTTTCGTATCAGGCGGTCCTGACTTCCTCGAACAGCTCGGGGTGGCGGTCGAGCAGCTTGAACAGCTTGATCAACGCCACTGGCGGCGTGGTTTTACCATTTTCGTAGCGGGAAAAGGCGTTGACCCCACCACCGAAAATCTCACCCGCCTCGCGCTGGTCCAGGTCGAATTTCTTGCGCACGGCGCTGATGAAAGCTGGATCAACCGCGGCCGCATTGACCCGACGCTCAAAGGCCGACATCTGTTCACTGACACGCATGGCTTCGTCGTGGCTCAGGACCGCCTCACCACAGGCAGAGCAGTAGTCGCCGCTGACGCCCTGGATCAGAGTCGACTCTCCTTTGTAGCGGTAGGGCATGTCCTGAATATCTGGCGCAAGCTCCGCACCACCGCAGATCGGGCATCTCATGATTACAGCTCCTTGAAGGACACGATGAGCACGTCATCGACCACTGACAGTTTCAGGTAAACGTAGCCGACTGCCGTGAGCGGACGGTATATGTCCTGCCAGACGCGGTGTTCCGTATAGCAGGTCATGCTTTTGTAAAAATCAGTGCGTTCCAGACTGCTGATCACATCGAGCATTCCTGGGTAATCCAGGCCCAGAGACCTGGCACCTCTTAATGCAGCGAAGGTCGGACTGATCCGCTTTACAGCAAGCAGCGCTTTTACCCGATCAAGTGGACAGTGAGGCACTCTCTTTTCCATGAGAAATTAACCTTTCAGGTTAAATCTGGCTAATAGGTTATTCCAATAACCCCCGCCCGGAAGTCTGCCTCAACACCCCACAGCCACTACCACTTCATTTGTCACCACACATGATCGGCATGGGCTCCGCACCGAATGCCAACGGCTCACGACGCCCGAAATACAACGACGTCAGCGCCCCGACCGTGCCCATGATCAGACAAAAGCCGACACACACCCACGGGCTCCACGGCATCAGCGCAATCAACGCCAACGGCGTGGTACTGGCCCACAGGGCGTAGGCGATGTTGTAGGTGAACGAAATCCCCGACACCCGGATCTGCGCCGGGAACAGCCCGACCATCACCGACGGCACCACCCCCACCACCCCACAGGACAGCCCGGCCAGCGCGTAGGCCAGCCAGGTCATGCCCCACTGCCCGACCAGGCTGGCGTACAACGCGCCGATGCCCAGCGGCAGCACCAGGCTGTAGATCATCAATGCACGCCAGGCGCCGATGCGGTCGACCAGCAACCCGGCCAGCACGCAACCAATGTTGAGAAAGACGATACCCACGCTACTCAAGGCAAAGGTGTGCCCGGCCGTCATGCCGAAACGCTGCTGCATCACCGTCGGCGTGATCACCACCAGCACCACCACTGCCGAGGTCAGCACACAGGTCAGCAACACCGCCGGAATCAGTGCCCGGCGATGCTCGCCAAGCACACTGCGCAGCGGGAAGGCCACCGGCTGTTCCCGCTGTTCACGCAGGGCAAGAAACACCGGTGTCTCGCTCAGCCAGCGGCGTAGCCACACACCGATCACGCCGAACACGCCGCCCAGCAGGAACGGGTAGCGCCAGGCGTAATCGAGTATCTCCTGCGCTGTATAAAGCTGCGCCAGCAGCGTCGCAGTCAGCGCGCCCAGCAGATAGCCAAAGGTCAGCCCCGCCTGCAGAAAGCCAAGCGCATAGCCTCGCCGCCCGGCCGGCGCATGCTCGGCGACGAAGGTCCAGGCACTGGGCACCTCGCCCCCCACCGCAGCCCCTTGCAGGATGCGCAGGGCCAACAGGATCAGCGGCGCGGCGTAGCCGATGTCGGCGTAGGTCGGCATCACGCCGATCAACAGGCACGGCAATGCCATCATCAGGATGCTCAGGCTGAACACCCGCTTGCGCCCCAGGTGGTCGGCGAAATGGGCCATGAGGATGCCGCCCAAAGGCCGCGCCAGGTACCCGGTGACGAAAATCCCGAAGCTTTGCAGCAACCGCAGCCACTCTGGCATCTCGGGCGGGAAGAACAGCTGGCTGAGGGTCAGCGCAAAAAACACGAAGATGATGAAATCGTAGATTTCCAGGGCGCCGCCCAGCGCCGCCAGGCCCAGGGTCCGGTGGTCGCCGCGGCTGAAGCCGGGCGCGCGGGGGTTATCGATGGCAGTCATGGCAGGTCCGCAGATCGGCAAAAGGCCAAGAGGATAGCAAATGCCGTTAACGGGGGCCGAGTCAGGAACTGCGGCTGAAAACGGTCTGGCCGAAATTCATTCGCCGCTTGCCATAGCCGGCTGCGCCGCAAAGGCTGGCCGGCAAGGGTACCTGCCCGACCACCACCGGCAGGTCGATGATCGCCATGAACGACCCTAACGCTTCGCAATCAGGCACGCTTGGCAGGCTGACGCTCACGGCCTGTCGCTCGCTCTGCGGCACGGCAGGCACCTTCAGTTGCTGCGAGTGATACAACAAAGCGTGCTGGATCTGCGTACTGACCCGGCAGAAGCGCGCCAGGTCGACGCCCGCATGGCTGGCCAGTTCGATGTTGCCAACCAACAGGTTGAACGGCAGCAGGGCACTGTGCACCAGACGCTGCAGATCGTCGAAGCTCTCCACCGGGGCGATGCGGTAATACCCCAGGCCATTGAGCAGCCGCTCCAGTTGCAGACGCTGGTCGGGGTGTTCGTCAGCGATGAGGATGCGCAGGGATTTGTTGGGCATCGTCCGCACCTGGCCGCAAGGTAATGAATGGGCTCCATGACCGTACTGCGCCAGAACAGGCAAACGTCAGGCAGGCCGCCTGATCGGGTCTTTATTGATAGTTGTCTTGAAACAAGTGGAAATCAAGTTGCCAGCACAGGAAATTTTCACCTGCCCTTCACGGCGTCTTCACGACTCCCACTGACGCATGCGCAAGCGACAGTGCTTCATGGCATTGACGATGTGCTTCTCCACCAGGCTGCGGGAAATGCCCAGGCGCTCGGCAATCTGCGGGTGCGACAGGCCATCGAGCTTGCGCAACAGGAAGCAGTCACGGCACACCGCGCTCAACTCATCCAGGGCTTGCTGCATCAAGGCCAGGCGCTGATCCTGCTGCATGCTTTGGGTCAGTGCCGGGCTATGCCAGCGCTCGTCGCTATCTAGCACCTCCAGCGGCTCGGCCTGGCGCACCAGGTGGCGCCGGTGGCGATCGACCACCAGGTTCAGCGCGGTGCGGTACAGGAACGCCCGCGGGTGCTCGATCTGCTCGCCCTCGGTACGCTCCAGCACCCGCAGGTAAGCGTCATGGGCCACATCTTCCGCCGCCTGGCGATTGCCCAGGCGCGCAGAGAGAAAGCTCACCAATTCGCGATAGTAGTGTTCCACGACGGTACCTGGCCTTTCCCTGCGCAAACGCTGACATGGCATGGGCAGCGGATAGGAGTGAAGTAAGCGAACGATCTTACAAATTATAATTATTCTCAGCAACATCGATACTGGCCTTTCGCCCGGTTAAATCGGCACGCAGCAGGTTCGTTTAACTGGCACCCCCGAGCGCGCCGTGCATGGCCGCGCCCGGCCACTCCCTTCGGCTGGAAGCCCGCATGACACGCACAACCGCCCCCCGTCGCCGTCTGCTTATTGCAGCCTTGGGCCTGCTTGGCCTGGGCAGCCTGCTGGCCTGGACCACCTTGCCCCTGGGCGGTGCGCCGGTCAGCACCGTGCCGGTGACCCGCGCCGATATCGAAAGCAGCGTCACCGCCCTCGGCACTCTGCAACCGCGTCGCTATGTCGACGTCGGTGCCCAGGCGTCCGGGCAGATCCGCAAGTTGCATGTCGAGGCCGGCGATGAAGTCCGCGAAGGCCAGTTGCTGGTGGAGATCGACCCCTCCACGCAAAAGGCCAAGCTCGACGCCGGCCGCTACTCCATCGAAAACCTCAAGGCGCAACTCGCCGAGCAACGCGCCCAGTACCTCCTGGCCCAGCAGCAACACCAGCGTCAGCGCGACCTGGCCGCCGCTGGCGCCAGCCGCCAGGAAGACCTGCAAACCGCCCAGGCCCAGCTGAAAGTGACCCAGGCCCGCATCGACATGTACCAGGCACAGATCCTCCAGGCCCAGGCCAGCCTGCGCAGTGACGAGGCGGAGCTTGGCTACACGCGCATCTATGCCCCCATGAGCGGCACCGTGGTGGCCGTGGACGCCCGCGAAGGCCAGACCCTCAATGCCCAGCAACAGACCCCACTGATCCTGCGCATCGCCAAACTGTCACCGATGACCGTCTGGGCCCAGGTATCCGAAGCCGACATCGGCAAGGTCAAACCCGGCATGACCGCCTATTTCACCACCCTTGCAGGCGGCAAACGCCGCTGGGCCAGCACCGTGCGCCAGATCCTGCCGATCCCGCCCAAGCCGCTGGATCAAAGCGCCCAGGGCGGCGGCAGCCCGGCCAGCGCCACGGCCGGCACCACCGGCAGCAAAGTGGTGCAGTACACCGTACTGCTCGACGTCGACAACCCCGACGGCGCCCTGATGGCCGAGATGACCACCCAGGTGTTCTTCGTCGCCGGCCAGGCCAGCCAGGTGCTCAGCGCCCCGCTGGCCGCGCTGGAAGACACGCCGGAGGACGGCCTGCGCCTGGCCCAGGTACTCAAGGCCGACGGCAAGGTCGAGGCACGCCAGGTACGCATCGGCCTGAGCGACCGCCTGCGCGTACAGATCCTCGACGGCCTGCACGAAGGTGAACGCCTGGTGATCGGCTCGCCGACCAGCGGGGGTTGAGATGAGCACGCCCCTGATCGAATTGAGCGACATCTACAAGGCCTACGGCGGCATCGACTCACCGAAAGTCGAGGTGCTGCGCGGCATCAGCCTGAGCATCCACCCCGGCGAGTTCGTCGCCATCGTCGGCGCTTCGGGCTCCGGCAAGTCGACCCTGATGAACATCCTGGGCTGCCTCGACCGCCCGACTTCCGGCAGCTACCGCTTCGCCGGCCGCGACGTGGCCGAGCTGGACGGCGACGAACTGGCCTGGCTGCGCCGCGAGGCGTTCGGCTTCGTGTTCCAGGGCTATCACCTGATCCCTTCGGGCTCGGCCCAGGAAAACGTCGAGATGCCGGCCATCTATGCCGGCACGCCACCGGCCGAACGTCATGCACGCGCCCATGCCCTGCTCGAACGCCTGGGCCTGGCAAGCCGCACCGGCAATCGCCCGCACCAGCTCTCAGGCGGGCAGCAACAACGCGTGTCGATCGCCCGGGCATTGATGAACGGCGGCCATATCATCCTCGCCGACGAACCCACCGGCGCCCTCGACAGCCACAGCGGCGCCGAAGTGATGGCCCTGCTCGACGAGCTGGCCAGCCAGGGCCACGTGATCATCCTGATCACCCACGACCGCGAAGTGGCTGCCCGCGCCCAACGGGTGATCGAGGTGCGCGACGGCCAGGTGGTCAGCGATTCGGCCGCCGAGCAGGCGGCCAGCGTACCCACCCGCCACCTGCAGGCCGACGACCTGCGGCAACGCCTGGACAGCGGCGCCAGCCATAAAGGTGCCTGGAAAGGCGAAATGCTCGAGTCGCTGCAAGCCGCCTGGAGGGTGATGTGGGTCAACCGTTTTCGTACCGCGCTCACCCTGCTCGGTATCGTCATCGGCGTGGCCTCGGTGGTGGTCATGCTGGCGGTCGGCGAAGGCAGCAAACGCCAGGTGATGGCGCAGATGGCCGCCTTCGGTTCGAACATTCTCTACCTCAACGGCAAACGCGCGACCGAGCGCGAACCCGCAGGCATCGTCACCCTCGACGATGTGGCCGCCATCGCCGAACTGCCCCAGGTGAAACACGTCATGCCGGTGATCGGCGACAAGCTGATGGTGCGTCAGGGCAACAACAGCCAGCAGTTCTATGTAGGCGGCAACAACACCTGGTTCCCCGAGATCTTCAATTGGCCGGTGGTCGAAGGCAGCTTCTACAGCGAGGCCGACGAAGCCAGCGGCGCAGCCGTGGCGGTGATCGGCCAGAAGGTCCGCAACAAGATGTTCGGCGAGCAGAGCAACCCGCTCGGCCAATACCTGCTGATCGGCAACGTGCCGTTCCAGGTGATCGGCGTGCTGCAGGCCAAGGGCGCCAGCTCCGGCAGCGAGGACAGCGACGAGCGCATCGTGGTGCCCTACTCGGCCGCCGCCATCCGCCTGTTCGGCAGCGGCGACCCCGAATACATCGCCATCGCCGCCCAGGACTCCAGCCGGGTGCACCAGACCGAACAGGCGATCGAGCACCTGCTGCGCCAGCGCCACCAGGGCAAGCACGATTTCGAGCTGACCAACGACGCCGCGCTGATCCAGGCCGAGGCGCGCACCCAGAACAGCCTGTCGCTGATGCTCGGGGCGATCGCCGCGATATCCCTGCTGGTCGGTGGCATCGGCGTGATGAACATCATGCTCATGACCGTGCGCGAACGCACCCGCGAGATCGGCATCCGCATGGCCACCGGTGCCCGCCAGCGCGACATCCTGCGCCAGTTCCTCACCGAAGCAGTGATGCTGTCGATGGTCGGCGGCGTCACCGGCATCCTCCTCGCCCTGGCCATCGGCGGCAGCCTGCTACTGGCCGATATCGCCGTGGCCTTCGCCCTGCCCGCGATCATCGGCGCCTTCGCCTGCGCCGTGGTCACCGGCGTGGTGTTCGGCTTCATGCCGGCCCGCAAGGCCGCCCGCCTAGACCCGGTCAAAGCCCTTACCAGCGAATAATCCATGACGATCCCCAGCCGCATCAGCCTGTTGACCCTGAGCCTGTTCCTGGCCGCCTGCAGCACCCCGCCGCCACCGGCGTCGGGCATCGACGCCCCAGCCGCCTGGCAAGGCGCCGCCGAAACGGCGCAACCCTGGCCGGACGGCCATTGGTGGCGCGCCTTCGCCAGCCCAGTGCTTGACCAGTTGATCGAACGCGCCCGGCAAAACAGCTACGACCTCGCCGCCGCCACCGCCCGGGTGCGCCAGGCCCAGGCCAGCGCGGTGATCGCCGGCGCCCCCTTGCTGCCGGAACTGCAGCTGGGCCTGGATGCCAGCCGCCAGCGCCTGCTGCGCGGTGACGGCAACGACCAGCTCGACGCCAGCAGCAGCGAACGCACCAGCACCTCGTTCGGTACCCGCCTGAGCGCCAGCTACGAGATCGACTTCTGGGGTGGCCTGCGCGCCGCTCGCGACAGCGCCCTGCGTAGCCTGGACGCCAGCCGCTTCGAGCGCCAGACCGTCGAACTGACCTTGGTCAGCGCCGTGGCCGACAGTTACCTGCAGGGCCTGGCCCTGGAGGAGCAATTGCGCATCGCCCGCCTCAACCTCGACAACGCCCGCGATGTGCTCGGCCTGGTCGAGACCCGCGAACGCGCCGGCTCCGCCACCCGCCTGGAACTGGCCCAGCAGCGCAGCCTGGTGGCCGCCCAGGAGCGCCAGCTGCCGCTGCTCGAACAGCGCCGCCAGGACAACCGCATCACCCTGGCCACCCTGCTGGGTGAACCAGTGCAGGCACTGCCCGCTGGCAACGAGGTGATCGGCGCGCTGCGCTGGCCAGTGATCGGTAGCGGCGTGCCCAGCGAACTGCTGAGCCGACGCCCCGACATAGCCGCCGCCGAAGCCCGCCTGGCCGCCGCCAGCGCCGACGTACAGGTCGCCAGGGCCGCCATGCTGCCGCGCCTGGTCCTGGGCGCCAACCTTGGCAGCGGCTCCAGGACCTTTGCCAATATTTTCGACAGCCCCTACTACACCCTCACCGCCGGCCTTACCGCGCCCATCTTCAACAATGGCCGCCTGCGCGCCCAGCGCGAGCTGGCCAGCGCCGAGCAGCAGGAGCTGCTGGAGACATACCGCAGCAGCATCCTGGCCGGTTTTTCCGATGTCGAGAAAGCCCTCAACGCCATCAGTGGCGTGGAGCGCCAGCGCCAGTGGCAAGACCAGGAAGTGCAGCAGGCGCGCATCGCCTTCGACCTCGCCCAGCAGCGTTATGCCGCCGGTGCCGAGACCTTGCTGAGCGTGCTGGAAACCCAACGCACCCTGTACCTGGCCCAGGATGAGCAGGCGCAACTGTACCTGGCACGACTGCAAGGCAGCGTGGCGTTGTACAAGGCGTTGGGTGGGGGGTGGCAGGCGCCGCAGGCGTTGGCCGAGGCTCGGCCATAATCCGCCGCCCCTCGTAGGAGCAACTGTCTTACTCAACTGCTAAAGCTAGCGCGATCCCTGTGGGAGCGGGCTTGCCCCGCGAAAGGGCCGTGCAGCGGCCCCAGCGATTTCTGCCTTTACACCGAAACCTGGGGCTGCCCTGCATCCCTTTCGCGGCACAAGGCCGCCCCTAAAGAGGGCGGGCTACCCCATCAAGTCGCGATGTTCTTCATCGACAGGTGCCGCGCATACCAGGGCCGTTGCGGCACCTTGCGCAGCAGCCCGTCGATCTTGTCGTCTTCACCGAAGGTGATGCGCAAGGCCAGTTTCATCACCTCCACGTCCATCTCGACCGATTTGCCCGGGCGCGTGCCCGGCTCGGTGCTGCAGCCATGGGTATCGGGCCCCAGCCACGGGTCATCGACCTCCACCCAGCGGCCAGGGGCGAACCAGGCCACACCATTGACTTGCTGGCGCCGAACCTGGCCAGGGTGATAGCGCTCGTGGGCGCGGAACCAGTCCTCGATGCGGTCGTCGATCCAGCCATGGAAGGCCCAGAACACCGGGTTGACGTGGGACGAGAACGGGTCGCCGAGAAAATCGTTTTCACGCTCGAACCAGCGCGCGGCGAAGTCCGCAGGGTCACGGGCAAAGGGCACCGGCGCGCCGTTGATCGGGTCACGCGGCACCGACGCCCAGCACATGTGCAACCAGTCGTGCAGGTTCATCTCAAGCTCGGAGCCAAAGGCCCCCAGCGACAGCTTCGACAGGTACTGCGGGTCCTGGTACTGCGACTCCCACACCTGGAAGTTGCTGCAGAACGTCTCACCTGCCTTGATCGCCGCCACCCACTGGCCGTAGGCCTCGTCCTCGGGCGCCTGCCAACTGGGCGGCACACGGTGGCCGTCGTGGTTGTCGTGGTAGCGAGCGAAGCCTGCGCGGTCGTACTCCACGCTCGGTTGCGGCAACGGGAAGCGCTGCCACGACGGCAGGTCCTGCAGGGTGCGGGCATGCATCAGCATGTGCCGATGCATGAACAGGAAGTCGATGCCTGAACCATTGCGGTGCTTGCGCGGGCCACGGGCATCGCGCTCGCGGTCGCGCGGGCCGGGCTGCCAGCCCAGGCCACGCAGCGCGTTGTGCTTCTCCACGGGCAGCTTGTGCCACTGATCGCGGGTCGCGTGCCAGAGCTGGTGGAACAGCCGATGCTCGGCGCCGATCACCCAGTCCTGCATCTGCGCGGTGTAGGGCAGGCGCTCGCGCGCTTCGGGGAATGGCCGCTTCACCGCGACAAAGCGGCTGTCCTGCAACGGCAGCGTCAGCGGGCGGTCCAGGCGTTGAATGCGGCCGCTGAGGGTGCCTGGGCCGGCATTGGCAAAGGTGCCCCACACCTCATCGAGGCTGGCCACGCACTCATAGCCCGGGCCGCCGTGCAGGCCGACCAAGCGCCAGCGCACCTGGCCGCTGCTGGCACCCACCAGGTCGCCAAGCACACGGTAGGCCGCCTCGCCGTCGCCACGCAGGCGTTCGCCGATATCGACGAAGCCCCGCAGCCCGCGGCCCTTGGTGGCGACATCGAGGAACATCTCCACGCCTTCCTTGGGCAGGCCATCAAGGCCACCATCGGCGCCGGCAAAGCGGATGTCCCAGACCCCGCGCAGCAAGTCCGCCAGCACCTGCCCGGCGGCGTCGGCCAGCTCCACGCTGGCCTCGCCCGGCGTGACCACATCGTCCTGCGGGTCGTGGGTCAGTTCCTTGTGCGCGTAATAGGCCGCCGTGCCGGCAGCGCCCGCTACCGCCAGGCCTGCGATGAATCCTCGTCGAGAAATTGTCATTGCGCCTCAATCCGTCTCCGCGTGACGCGGCTTCTATCCAAGCTAGGACGGATGTCGGCCGGGTAAATTTAGCGGCCGAGGCGCTCGTCTGTTGAGTATCTCCCGTTGCCAGAGGTACCCCCATGACCTCCCTGCTTGCCCGCCTGATCCGCCCCAGCAAGGCCACCACCTACCGGATCTTCGACATCGAGCTCAAGGCCATCGTGGCCCTGAGCCCTTCGCTGTGCCGCTTCGTCTTCAGCGGCCCTGACGTGGCCCAGATGACCACCCTGGCTCCCGACCAGCGCATCAAGCTGTTCTTCCCCACTCCTGCGGGCGCTGCGCCCAACCTGCCCAAGGACGGCCAGTGGCAACAGGCACGCCGCCACCTGGCGCCGCAGGACACGCCACCGATGCGCACCTACACCATTCGCGCCCTGCGCCGCGAAGCCTGTGAAGTGGATGTGGACTTCGTCCTGCATGGGGTGAACGGCCCGGCATCGGCCTGGGCGACCAGCGCCCGCATGGGTGACCGGCTGCAGATGGTCGCCCCCAACCTGGCCTATGCCGGCGACCCGGGCGGCTACGAATGGAAGCCCCCGCACGACGCCCGGCACATTCTGCTGGTGGGCGACGAAACCGCCCTGCCGGCCATCGCCGGCATCCTCGAACAGCTGGCCGACCAGGCCCCTGAGCTGGCGGTAGAAGCTTTTATCGAAGTGCCCCTGGAAGACGACTGCCTGCCCCTGCGCCACAGCCCGGCAACCCGCCTGCACTGGCTGCCCCGTGACCTGCTGCGCAGCGAGCACGGCCAGGCCATGCGTCACGCCGTACAAGAGCTGGCCAGCCTGCCCGCTGCGCGCAGCACAGCGTCGGACACGCTGGAAGACGTGGACATCGACACACAGCTGCTGTGGGAACTGGCCAGCGGCGAGAGCAATGGCTTCCATGCCTGGATCGCTGGTGAATCAGGGGCGGTGATGGACATCCGCCGACACCTGATCAAGACGCGCGGCCTGCCACGCGAGAGCCTGACCCTGATGGGCTACTGGCGCGCCGGCCGGGTACTGGACTGAAAAGCACTGGGGCCGCATTACGCGGCCCCAGTGCTTGTCACGGTTCGCTTCAACGTGCAGCAACCGCCGCCCGCACCGCTTCGGCAAAACGCCCGGCCACTTCGTCGATCTGCTCGGCGCTGATGATCAACGGCGGCAGGAAGCGCACCACCGCGCCATGCCGCCCGCCCAGTTCGAGGATCAAACCACGGCGCAGGCATTCACGCTGCACCTTCGGCGCCAGGGTGCGACAGGCCGGCGGATGGCCTTGGGCGTCGAGTTTGCCGGCCGGATCCACCAGCTCGACCCCCAGCATCAAGCCACGGCCACGAATGTCGCCCAGCTGCGGATAATCCTGCTGCAGGCGCTGCAGGTGGCCACGCAAGCGCTGACCCATGGCTTCGGCGTGCTCGCACAGACGGTGCTCGACCAGGTAGTTGATCACCGCCGAGCCTGCGGCCATGGCCATCTGGTTGCCGCGGAAGGTGCCGGCATGGGCACCCGGCGACCACTGGTCGAGCCAGTCGCGATAGACCATCACCGCCAGCGGCAGGCTGCCGCCGATGGCTTTCGATAGCGTGACCACATCCGGGACGATGCCGGCATGCTCGAAGGCGAACATCCGCCCGGTACGGGCAAAGCCGCTCTGGATCTCATCGACGATCAGCGCCACCCCGGCCTGCTCGGTGATCCGGCGCAGGCCGCGCAGCCACTCGATGTCCGCCGGGATCACGCCGCCTTCGCCCTGCACCACCTCGACGATCACTGCCGCTGGCAGTGCAACACCGGCCTCGGGATCGTTCAGCAGGTTTTCCAGGTAATGCAGGTTGGCGCGCACGCCCGCCTCACCGCCCAGACCGAACGGGCAACGGTAGTCGTAAGGGTATGGAAGGAACTGCACGCCATTGTTGAGCAGCGCGCCCAGCGGCTTTTTCGGCCCCAGGCTGCCCATCAGGCTCAGCGCGCCCTGGGTCATGCCGTGGTAGGCCCCCTGGAACGCCAGCACCGTGCTGCGCCCGGTGGCGGTGCGCACCAGCTTCAGTGCGGCTTCCACCGCATCGGTACCGGTCGGGCCGCAGAACTGGATCTTCGCCTCGTTGCGCAGCGCCTCGGGCAGCACCCCGAACAGGTCCTGGACGAAACGGTCCTTGACCGGGGTGGTCAGGTCCAGAGTGTGCAGCGGCAGCTCATCGGCCAGCACCCGCTGGATCGCCTCGGTCACCACCGGGTGGTTGTGCCCCAGCGCCAGGGTGCCGGCGCCGGCCAGGCAGTCGATGAACTGGCGGCCCTCGACGTCCTCGACGTAGAGGCCACGGGCGCGCTTGAGCGCCAGCGGGATGCGCCGCGGGTAGCTGCGCGCGTTGGACTCCTGCTGCTGCTGGCGCAGCAGCAGCGGTGAGTCCGTGAATTCATACAAGGCCTGCGGCGCGCTGGCCGGCAGAACCTGAGCAAGGCTGGAAGCGGTCGACATCGGAAAAACCCTCGCAAGCAAGCGAATGTGCCCGCCACGCCCCTGTAACCGGATGTGTGTCGGGTTGTTATCGCTTGGAAAACGCTTGGGCGAGGTACGGATTTAGCGGTTGCTGCGGGATTTGTTAGGGCAGTGCCGCTCCCACAGGCGGACATGCAAGTTCATTGTGGGAGCCGGCTTGCCGGCGATGAAGCCAACGCCGATCACTTGACCGAGCGCGCCGGCACGTTCAACCACACCCGCAATCCATCGGCCTGGCTGTCGAAACGCAGGCTGCCCGCGCAACGCTGGGCAATGGCCTGGACGATCGCCAGGCCCAGGCCACAACCGCCGCTCTGGCTGTTGCGCCAGAAGCGTTCGGTGAGGTGTTCGAGGTCTTCCTGGGCGATGCCCGGGCCATGGTCGCGCACCATGAAACCCACCTGTCCATCCCGCGCCTGCACTTCCAGCTCCACCGCCGCATCGCCCCCGTGGCGCAAGGCGTTGTCCAGCAGGTTACGCAGCGCCGCCACCGCCAAGGGCGCCGGCATGCCGAGGTAGACCTTGGCCGCCTCTTCCGGCAAGCGCAGCAGGATGCGCCGGTTATCACCACCGCCTGCGTCCTGAACCGCCTGCAAGGCCACCTGCTCGGCGCTGCACTGCACGCCGTCGTCGAACGACAGGCTGCCCTCGACCCGGGCCAGCATCAGCAGTTGTTCCAGCGTGCGGTGCATGCGGTCGGTGCCCTGCTCGGCGTGCTCCAGCGCCTGCTCGCGTACCGCGCCGTCGGTCATGCGGGCCACCTGCAGGTGGGTCTTGATCGCGGTCAGCGGACTGCGCAGCTCGTGGGCGGCATCGTCGGTCAGGCGCCGCTCGCGCTCGAGGGTCTGGGCGATGCGCAGGAACAGCTGGTTCTGGGTGTCGAGCAACGGCTGCAGTTCGCTGGGCAGGCCCGCCACCTGCAACGGCTCGACACTGTCGGCGCGCCGCCTGCGCAACGCGTCGCGCATACGGTTGAGCGGTTCCAGGCCCTTGCCCAGACCGATCCACAGCAACCCCAGGCTACCCAGCAAAGCCATCAGCACCGGCGCCGAGGCGGCCAGCAGTATCGACTGGTTCAGCGCTTCGCGCTCCTGGTGGCGGTCAGCCGTGGTGATCCGCACATCGCCGTGGTTGTAGGTGAAGGTGCGCCAGGAGGCGCCTTCGATGGTCTGGTCACGGAAGCCGCTGCGCTGGTCGTCCATCGCCCCGTCATGCTTGTGGTTGCTGGCCAGCACCTCACCGCGCAGCGAGCTGACCTGGCAGGCCATGCCGTCCGGCACGCTCAGCTGGTCGGCGGCAAAATGCGCCTCCTCGCCCTTGGCCGCCAACGGCTGCGGCAACTGGTCGATGAGCCCGGCGACCATGCGTGCCGAGGCCACCAGGCGTTGGTCGAGGGAGAACATCATCTGCTGGCGCAGGTCGCGCAGCATCCACGCCGCCGCCAACGCCCAGATGACGATGAACACGCTGCCAAGGATCAGCGACAGCCGCACCCGCAGGCTCATGACGAAGCCCCCTCGGGCGCCTGCGCCGGCCCCAGCCGATAGCCCAGCCCACGCACCGTCTCGACGATGCCATTGCCCAATTTGCGCCGCAGGTGATGGATATGCACGTTCAACGCATTGCTCTCGACCTCGTCGCTGAAGCCGTAGACGCAGTCCTTGAGCTGTTCGCTGGACAGCACCCGCCCGGGGTTCTGCAACAGCGCCTGCAACAGTGCCTGCTCGCGCCGCGACAGGTCGACCGGCTGCCCGGCCAGGGTGGCCATGCAACTGCTCGGGTCATAGCACAGCGGGCCATGCTCGATCACGTTCACCGCCCGCCCCGCCACCCGCCGCACCAGGGTGTGCAGGCGCGCCGCCAGCTCGCGCAGGTCGAACGGCTTGAGCAGGTAGTCGTCGGCGCCAGCCTGCAGCCCGTCGACCCGGTCGCTGACCGCGTCCCGCGCGGTCAGCACCAGCACCGGCAGCGCCTCGCCCTGCTGGCGCAGGCGGCGCAGCAGCTTCAGGCCGTCCTCGTCGGGCAGGCCCAGGTCGAGGATCATCACATCGAACTGCGCGGCCTGCAGCATCTGCCGCGCCTGCGACGCATTGCCCACCCGGTCGACGGTGAAGCCCTGGGCCGTGAGCCCGGCGCAGATGCCGCTGGCGATCAGGTCGTCGTCCTCGCAGAGCAGAACGTGCATGGTGGGGGCTCCTAGGGTGGGGAAGCGGGTATTGCACAGGGGGGGGATTAAGTGGGGATTATCGTATCGCCTTCATCCTGCGGCGGCGAACTTTCCCAGGCGAGCGTGTCGCCTTCTCAACCATAGAGGGTGATACCACAACCCAGCTCGCGCTGGCGTTTGGCCCGCTGCATCCGGTTCCAGCCGCTGCCCGAACGGGGATCGTCCTGATAGCGTGCACTCGAGTGTTTATGCAGGCGGCGGCCCAGGGCGTCGTAGCTGTAGACCACGCTGAGTTTGCTGTCGTCAAAGCGAGTCAGGCGGTCGAACAGGTCCCAGGTCAGGCGCGCCTTGTCGCCGTTATGCAGGCGGTGGACGAGGTTGCCGCGCTCGTCGTACTGATAGTGGGTACCGGCGTACTCGCGCAGCAGGTTGTCCATGCGCTTGTTATAGCGGGGGTCGCTTTCCAGCGGGCGGTTGAGTTGCTGGGCTTTGTCGTCCAGCAGGTTGCCGCCGGATCGAAGGCGATGGTCTCAACACCAAGATGGCTGGTGGATTGAAGCAGGCGACCAACGGGATCGTATTGATAGACCAGATAGCCACGGCGAGTGTCGTGGATATCGGTCAGCTGGTGGGCCACTTAGCGGTACAGCTCATCGCACTCATAGGCCAGCAGCATCTTGACGCTGTTGCACATCTCTCGACGCACTAAATACAGGTGCACCATTTTATTCCGGAACAGAGCACGTAGTGATAGTAACTTCGTGGGCCAATTTTATATATCAGGGCAATATTTTCGGCAAATAGCCCGAACTAGCATTTAGAGGCTTCCTAACCCCAAAGCCTAAAAACAGATGCCAATTTTTACCAGACACCAGCGCACCTTCCGTCCAATAATAATTATCCCAAAGCCCACCTACTCCACCTTCAGAGCTGACAACCCCTTTATTCGCGCACTTCCTGAGCAACTTACTCAACGCTTTTCCAACCATTTTTTCATTTTCAGATGAGTCGCCTTTAAAAATGGTCGCACCAATAGCATTTTCATCATCGCGCCCATAAGTCACATCAACAAAACCCACGATATCAGCACGACCGACTTCTGCTCTAGGCTTATCTGAAAACGTAAAGTCTTTCTTTGCCCCGATTAAAATTCGGGGCTTTCGAGATGAATTAATTAAAGACTCGCTACCAGCACCCAACGACTCGATAAGCGCGAAGGGCTCTTCAGAACTGGCAGACATGAACAAGTCAAGCCCCGACTCCTCTTTAAGCTTATTAACGAGAGAAGCATACTCTGCAAAAGTAATAAATATTGTCTTTTCCACAGATCACCTTAAGGACACGGCCTATTGTAAGCACGGAACTGCACCTCATCTGGAATATCTTTACCTTGAGTCTTCGTCCTCAAATCCTCCATTGCCTTCTGCTCACGAGCCACTGGCGTTACACCATCCGCCTTGACTTTTCCTACGTTGCCGTAAACTAATTTACCGTCGGCGTCTTCGTAGATGATATCGGGCCGCCTTTTCCCTTTGTTACCTACCGGCGTGTTCACTGCCGTCTCTTTAAGAATGCCTCCACCCGCGATTACCGCACCACCAGAAGCCTCCACCTCTCGCCCCCACGCCGCAATAACCTGATTATGCGGCCCTTCACCATTAGTTTTCGGCCCCCGTTTCGCCAACCCAAGTGGATCTATCCAGTCAACAGGGTTCGGCGTATACGCAAAAAGGTTCAATCCACCAAAGTAGCTGATCGGATCTTGGTTGATGAACCGCCCGACCCTCGGATCATAGTACCGATAGCGGTTGTAATGCAGCCCGGTCTCGTGATCGTGGTACTGCCCCTGGAAGCGAATCGGGTTGGTCATCCCGACCTGCCTGGCCCACGCCGAGCGCGCCTCGCGTACTTCACCCCAAGCCTTGTACTGCGCCGTCCACGCCACCTCACCGTTGTGGTCGGTGAGTTCCATCGGTGTACCGAGGTGATCGCACTGGTACCAAACAATCAAATCGAACGGCTGCGCCTTGACCTCGGTGTGCCACAACGGATCCTGATCGAAATCATATTCCCGACCGCGCCAGTCCGGCTGGCGTAGCAGGCGAATCGGCGCCTTGCGCAGTGCCTGGACCACCGGCACGAAACTGCCCGGCTCGTACAGGTAGTGCACGGTGCGTCCGGTCTCGCCTTCGTCTTGCGGCGGCGAGCTTCCCAGGCGAGGGTGTCGCCATCCCAGCCGTAAAGGGTGTAGCCGCAGCCCAGCTCACGCTGGCGCTTGGCTCGCTGCATGCGGTTCCAGCCGCTGCCCGAACGGGGATCGTCCTGATAGCGTGCACTCGAGTGTTTATGCAGGCGGCGGCCCAGGGCGTCGTAGCTGTAGACCACGCTGAGCTTGCTGTCGTCAAAGCGAGTCAGCCGGTCGAACAGGTCCCAGGTCAGGCGCGCCTTGTCGCCGTTATGCAGGCGGTGGACGAGGTTGCCGCGCTCGTCGTACTGGTAATGGGTGCCGGCGTACTCGCGCAGCAGGTTGTCCATCCGCTTGTTGCGGCGCGGGTCGCGTTCCAGCGGGCGGTTGAGCTGCTGGGCGTTGTCGTCCAGCAGGTTGCCGGCCGGGTCGAAGGCAAAGGTCTCGACGCCCAGGCGGCTGGCAGCTTGCAGCAACCGTCCCACCGGATCGTATTGATAGGCCAGATGGCCACGGCGGGTGTCGTGGATATCGGTCAGTTGGCCGACTGCATCGTATTGATACTGGCGCTTGAGCAGAGTGGACTTGCCGTCATGGCTGCCCAGCAGTTGTTCCTGTAAACGGCCTGCCGGGTCCCAGGCCTGGGTCTGCATCAACTGGTTGCCTTGATGGCGGACCACTTCGCGGTGCAGGTCGTCACGCTCGTAGGCCAACAGTTCGTGCTGGTCGAGGGTCATGCCCAACACATGGCCGCTGCCGTAGGTGAGCACGCTGACCTTGTGCCCGTCCGGGCGAATCGTCGAAACACGATGATTGAGGGCGTCGTACGCGTGCTGCCACACCGCGACCATCGGCACGTCAGTCTTGAAGTAGTACTGGTGCTCGCGGGTCAGGTTGCCGGCTTCATCAAAGAACCACTGCAGCTTGCTGTCGGCGTTGACGGCCTGGACCAGCTTGCCGTTACCGTCGTAGGCAAAGGTTTCTTCCTGGCGCTGGTCGCCCAGGCTCGCCACCCGCGAGGCCAGGCGCCCCACGGCATCGAAGGTGATATCGATCCGGCGTTGGCCGACCTGCGTGCTGGCCAGCCGGCCGCTGTCCGGGTCGTACCGGTAGCGCGTCACCAGGCCATCGAAGCCCTTTTCTTCCAGCAAACGACCCACCGGGTCGTGGAGGAAGGTGGCCTTGCTCTCGTTCTCGTTCTCCAGCCCGATCAAGCGGCCCAGCTTGTCCCAGCGGTAACGCACCGTGTGCTCGGCAGCATCCACGCGTTCAGCAAGCAGCCCCGCCGTGTTGTAAGACCAAGTGGTGCAGCGGTCCAGGGCATCGGCGTGGGCCAGCAGGCGGCCTTCGGCATCACGTTCGAAGCGCTCTTCGGTGTTGTCCGGATGAATGACTTTCGCCAGCTGGCCGGCGTTGTATTCATAGGCGGTCTTGCTGCCGGCGGCATCGGTGAACAGCACCAGACGGCCGAGATCGTCGTATTCCCACTGACTGGTCTTGCCTGAACAGTCGGTGTACTCGACCAACTGATCCGCCGCGTTGTACGCCAGTTTCTTTTCGTTGCCCGTTGCATCCTTGATCGCCTTGACCAAGCCCGAGGGCGTGTAGGCGTATTCGGTCCTGTTACCCAGCGGGTCGGTGGCTTCGATCAGGTTGCCCTTGAGGTCATAATCGCTCAGCCACAGACCGCCTTCAGCTTCGCGGATCTTGATCGGGCGCCGCCTGGCATCCCGAGCGATATGGACCTGGCTGTGATCGGCGCGGATATGGCGAACGACACTGCCCTGTTCGTCATAGTCGTAGCGGTCCTCACTGCCGTCAGCGTGTACATGGCGTACCACGTTCTTGCGCTCGTCACGGAAAATCCATTCCGAGCGCTCGTCAGGATGCCGTACACGGTAAAGGTGGCCGAGGATGTCGTAGTAGTACCAAGTCTCCTGGCCGTGGGCGTCGGTGACGTAGGTCAGGCGAATGTTTTCGTCCCACTCCAGGCGGGTGTCGTAGCTGCCGTCGTCGGCCCACTCATGAATAGCCTTGGCGTGGGCGCTGCTACCGTCCCATTCCAGGTTCATGCCGCGACCGGTACGGTCGGTGTAGCGAGTCACCAGGTGATGCTGGTACTGGTAGTGCCAGGCCGCGCCGTTCTCGTCCTGGGCGGCAGTCAGATCGCCTTGGTCATCGTAGTGGTAGGCGCACAACTGACGCAGCGGCTGGCCGTCGCGCATTTCCCACAGGCCGGTGATATGGCCGCGTTCGTCGATCAGGGTGCCGAGGTGGCGCAGCACATTCTTCACGTCGCCCTGGAAGGTGATGATGTCGGACAGCACCGGGCGGCCTTCGTGGCGATGCTCGTAGTGCAGCATGCAGCCGGCGTCGTTCCCCAGCAGGATCTTGCGCAGGTAATAGCGATCGCCCACGCGCAGGTAGTACTCCTTGCGATCGAATCCGCGGCAGATCACCAACTCGTTATCACGGCTGCGCACCAGCAGCAGGTCTTCGATGGCGTTGTACAACGCTTTCTCCACCTTGGGAGTTTCAAAAGCGTGGCTGCGCCCATCGTAATCGTGGAACAGCAACCCCATGCCCACCACATCGATACGCGTAGTGAACGGTGTGACCCAACGCGCACCCAGGCAACCTTGGTCGAATTCGGCAAGACGCGAGTGGTAGATGCGCTGCCATTCGATGGGGAAGGCCCCAGGCAAGCTGAAGTCGGTGTGGATGATGAATTCCGAGCCTAGGGCAAAGCTGATGCTGCGACCCGTGGTGGGTTTGGGGGTTGGTCTCGGTAGTGGGCAACTTGCCTGGATAGGACTCGGCGTCTGCTCAGCCGGCGCCTGCTTGCCACTGACCGCCAACTGCCCCTTGCTTTGCTCACGCTCCACCTTGGTCACGGCATCCGGCTTGGCTACCCCCGGCTGGCCGTTCCTGTTGCGCTTGCGAAAGCCCTTAACCGCGCCGTCCAGCACGTTGAGCATCCAGCCGATGCTCATCTGTGTGCCCGGGTCGGCCAGCTTGTTCAACTGCTGGGCCATCTCCGGGCCCAGGGCGCGCAACTGGCCGGTGTTGGCCAGCATTTTGGTCTTGATTTCGTCCGGCAGCAGCTTGCTGGTCGCGCTGTTGGCCAGGCCCTTGCCGGCCGCCTTGTAGGCGCTGTGCACCGCACCGAAGAAATTGCTGATCGCGGTCTTGGGGTCGTAGAGCAACTGATCGCTCGCCGCCGCCATCTGCCTGCTGACCGCCGCTTTGTCGCCCCTGGCATCCAGCTGGCCGAGCACCACCTTCTCCAGGCCATCGGCGATCTCGCCGGTCACCTTGGTGCCGAGCGCACCGGCGTCGGCGAGGATCTCGGCAATCTTCGGCTGGGCCTGTTGGACGAAGTCATCGATGGTGCCGGCAATCGTCGCATTCAGGTGCCCGCTCAACACCGTGATCAGCGAATCGCCCAGCAGCATCTTGGCGCTGTTGCGCAGCTCCTGGCGCACCAGGAACAGCGTTGGCCGCAGGCTCATGCGCGCGGCGGCCATGGTCGGCGGCGTCGGCAGCACGCCGATCAGGTTGATGCCCAGGCTCACCCAGTCGAGCAGTTGGCGGTTCTTGCTCTTGACCAGGGTCACCACGTCGCCCAGGGCGTCGACCAGGGCCATGATGTTGCCCACCACCGGCAGGGCGCCGGCCACGGTCTTGATCCGTTCGAGGGTGACGTAGCCAGCGCTGACCGATTGCAACCAGGCGTCGAAAGCGGCGGCGCCACGGCCAACGTCCTTGACATCGATGGTGTTGAGCGGGGCGACGGCGACCTGCGGTTCGCGCTGCTTGGCGTCGCTCATGCCAGCGCCTCGCGGCTCGGCAGGCCCTTGGCCGGTTTAGAGGTCGAAAACAGCGAGGGCCATTGCCCTGCCCGCTTTGTAAAGATAGCGGCCATCGTGGCGCGTGTTGCCATGTGCAGCTCTCCATGCGTGAACACTGTGCCCCGGTGATCCCACCCAGGCCAAAACAGGAAGGGAAAAGATACCGGGGAGGCTCACAGAGAGAGCGTCAGGAAATTCCTGATAGAGTGAAGGACGCTTCCTGCGTGACAGCTGAATCGCTCATGTCGGCGGCAGCAGTAGATAGATCGCCGCTATTACTCCGCCCTATCCCCCGTTTAACCTTCAGTTAATACCCCCCGGCCAGCATGGCCCCACTCCAAGCTCTGCCAAGGCCTCGACATGCGTGTGCTCCTGCTCTTCCTGACCTTCCTGCTCGCCGGCCCGCTTCAGGCCAACTCGTTTGCCGCCAAACCGGACTTCCTGCCGGTGAACCAGGCCTTCGTGCTGACCCACGACCGCCTCGCCGACGGCCAGGTGCGCCTGCATTTCCAGATCCAGGACGGCTATTACCTCTACCAGAAGCGCCTGAAGTTCGACGGCCTGCCGCCTGAGCAGCACCCGCAACTGCCCCAGGCTGAAAACCATCACGACGAGTTCTTCGGCGACAGCGCGGTGTACCGCACCGAGTTGGAGCTGCTGTTGCCGGCCAACGCCAGTGGCGAGCTGCGCCTGGGCTGGCAGGGCTGCGCCGACGCCGGGCTGTGCTACCCGCCGCAAACCACGCCGATCGCCCTGGGTGGCACGCAGGCGCCGACGCCGGGCGCTGAGCAGGCCAGCGACCAGGCCCTGGCCGGCACGCTGCAGCAGAGCACCCTGGCCTGGAGCCTGCTGGCATTCTTCGGCCTGGGCCTGCTGTTGGCCTTCACCCCCTGTTCGCTGCCGATGCTGCCGATCCTCGCCGGGCTGGTCATGGGCAATGGCGCCAGCGCCCGCCGTGGCTGGGTGCTGGCCGGCGTGTATGTGCTGAGCATGGCGCTGGTGTATGCCGCGCTGGGGGTGATCGCCGCGCTGCTGGGCGCCAGCCTGCAGGCCTGGTTGCAGCAGCCGTGGCTGCTGGGCAGCCTGGCGGCGCTGTTCGTGCTGCTGGCCCTGCCGATGTTCGGGGCCTTCGAGTTGCAGCTGCCGGCGGCGCTGCGTGATCGCCTGGACCGCGCCGGGCAAGGCACCCGCGGCGGCAACCTGTATGGCGCGGCATTGCTCGGCGCGTTGTCGGGCTTGCTGATGGGCCCGTGCATGACCGCGCCGCTGGCGGGCGCGCTGCTGTACATCGCGCAAAGCGGCGATGTGCTGCACGGGGCGCTGGTGCTGTTCAGCCTCGGGCTGGGCATGGGCGTGCCGCTGATGTTGCTGGTGACCCTGGGCAACCGCTACCTGCCGCGCCCGGGCGCCTGGATGAACCTGGTCAAGGGCCTGTTCGGCTTCGTGTTCCTGGCCATGGCCCTGTACACCGTGCGCACCCTGCTGGCCGAGCCCTTGCTGCTGGCCCTGGCCGGCGCCTGGCTGATCGCTCTGGGCTGGGCCGCCTGGCCGGCCCTGCATCGTTTACCTGCCCTGCGCGCGGTGCCGCTGCTGGGGGCCCTGTGGGGCGGCCTGCTGCTGGTCGGTGCGGCGGCGGGTGGCAGCAACCTGTGGCAGCCGTTGCAGCCCTTCGCGGGCAATACCCAAAGTGCCGCCCAGGCCAGCGCGCATGACGCCTTCGTCACGGTCAGCAACCCCGTCGACCTGCAGCGCGAGCTCGACGCCGCCAAGACCCGTGGCCAGTGGGTGCTGGTGGACTACTATGCCGACTGGTGTGTGTCGTGCAAGGTCATGGAAAAACAGGTGTTTGGCCGTGCCGATGTACAGGCCAGCCTCGCTGGCGTGCACCTGCTGCGCCTGGACGTCACCGCCGACTCGCCGGCCAGCCGCGAGCTGCTGCAGCGCTACCAGGTGCCAGGCCCGCCCAGCCTGATCTGGGTCGGCCCGGAAGGCGACGAACGCCGCGCCCGACGCATCACCGGCGAAATCGACGCCGCCGGTTTCCTGCAACACTGGGCCCAGACCAGGAGCCAAGGCTGATGCTGACCGTCACCCTCGGGCCATTGACCATGGCCCTGAATCACCTGCTGTTGCTCGCGGCGCTGGGCATCGCCTGCCTGGTCGGCTGGCGCGTGGCCAAGCGCGGTGGCGAGAACCCCGAGTCAGCGTTGTTCAATGTGTTTCTGCTGGGTTTGCTGTGTGCCCGTTTGGGCTTCGTCCTGGCCTACTGGCCGATGTACCGCGACGAGCCGCTGCAAGTCATCGATATCCGCGACGGTGGTTTCCTGCTCTGGGGCGGCCTGTTCGGCATCGTCCTGGGCACGCTCTGGCAGGGCTGGCGTCGCCCCGGCCTGCGCCGCCCACTGGGCTGGGCGCTGGCCAGCGGCGCGCTGTTCTGGGTGCTCGGCAGCCTAGGCAGCCACCTGTACAGCAAGGGCACGGAGCTTCCGCCGTTGACCCTGCGCGACAACCGCGGCCAGGCCGTGGCGCTGCACGACTACCGTGGGCGCCCGCTGGTAATCAACATCTGGGCCACCTGGTGTCCACCTTGCCGCCGGGAAATGCCGGTGTTGCAGCAAGCCCAGCACGACTACCCCCACGTGACCTTCCTGTTCGTCAACCAGGGCGAAACCCCGGAGAACGTCAGCACCTTCATGGCCACCACCGGCCTGATGCTGTCCCATGTGCTGTTCGACGGCAGCGGCGAGCTGGCGCGCAAGGTCGGCTCCATGGCCCTGCCCACCACCCTGTTCTACAACGCCGAAGGGCGGCTGGTCGGCAGCCACCTGGGCGAGTTGTCGCGGGCCAGCCTGCGCCACGCCCTGGAACCCTTCGACCGCGCCGACGCGCCCGCCCCACAAGGAAACTGACATGCGATTGAATGCCCTGCTGCCCCTCACCCTCGCCTTGCTGGCCGCCCCCGCGCTGCAGGCCGAAGAACTGCCCAAAGCGATCCAGCAACTGCAAGCCAAGGGCGCGGTGATCAAAGGCAGCTTCAATGCCCCCGACGGCCTGCGCGGCTACGCCGCCGAGTACCAGAACAACGGCATCGCCCTGTACCTCACCCCCGACGGCAAGCACGTGCTGGTGGGCAGCCTGTTCGACGAGCAAGGCAAGGACCTCAGCGCCGAGCCCCTGGAGAAACTGGTGTACGCCCCGATGAGCAAGGCCATCTGGGCGAAGATGGAGAAGACCGCCTGGATCGCCGACGGCAAGGCCGACGCACCGCGCATCGTCTACCTGTTCAGCGACCCCAACTGCCCGTACTGCAACATGTTCTGGCAGCAGGCCCGGCCGTGGGTCGAGTCGGGCAAGGTGCAACTGCGCCATATCATGGTCGGCATCATTCGCGAGGACAGCCCGGGCAAGTCCGCCGCCCTGCTGGCCGCCAAGGACCCGAGCAAGGCCTTGCTGGCCCATGAGTCGGCGGGCAAGGCGAGCACGCTCAAGCCACTGGAGAAGGTGCCGGAGGCGGTGCAGAAGAAGCTCGATGGCAACCAGGCGCTGATGGAAGAGCTGGGGCTGGCGGCAACGCCGGCGATTTTCTTCCAGGACGAGCATGGCCAATTGCAGAGCCAGCAAGGGGCGCCGCGGCCGGAGATGCTGGGCAAGATACTCGGCAAACGTTGATTAGTCGCAGTCCTGTGCTGGCCCCTTCGCGGGTAAACCCGCTCCCACAGATACACCGCTGGATTGAAGATTGCGGTGTACCTGTGGGAGCGGGTTTACCCGCGAAGAGACCGACGCGGATTTCCCGATTAAGTCAGAGCGCCTCCAGCTCCGCCATCAGATCACTCAACCGATCCACCTTGTCCTCATCCAGCGCGCTGCCCTGCAGCCCCTGCACGTACTCCGCCAGTTCCTCCACCGTGCTGCACTCGAACATCGCCCGCAGCGGCACGTTGAGTGCCAACGCCTTCTGCACCCGCGAAGCGATCTGCGTGGCCAGCAGCGAGTGCCCGCCCAGTTCGAAGAAGTTGTCGCGCACGCCCACCCGCTCGGCCTTGAGCACGTCGGCCCAGATGCCGGCCAGGGTCTCTTCCAGCTCGCTGCGCGGCGCCAGGTAGTCCTGACTGTGCTGGCCGCCGATATCGATGGCCGGCAGCAGTTTGCGGTCGAGTTTGCCGTTGGCGTTGTGCGGCAGGCTGTCGAACCAACCCCAGTGCAGCGGCACCATGTACTCCGGCAGCTCGGCACGCAGGCGTTGCTTGAGCTGGTCGAGCAGCGCGGCATCGGCTTCGACACCTTGATGGGCCACCAGGTAGCCGACCAGGTGCTTGCCGTTGACGCCTTCCTGCACACCCACGGCGGCATCGCGCAACTCAGGCTGTTCGTGCAGGCGCGCCTCGATCTCGCCCAGCTCGATACGGTAACCGCGGATCTTCACCTGGTGGTCGATACGCCCGACATACTCCAGTACCCCGTCCGGGCGACGACGCGCCAGGTCGCCGGTGCGGTACAGGCGTTCGCCCGGGGCACCGAACGGATGCGGAATAAAGGCCTGGGCGGTACGCACCGGGTCGCCGACATAGCCGCGGCCCACCCCGGTACCGGCGACGCACAGCTCGCCTACCGCACCCAGCGGCACCAGTGCCTGATCCTCGCCCAGCAGGTACAGGCGGTTGTTGTCGGTCGGCGTGCCGATCGGCAGGTAGCTGCCCTGGGTCGATGCGAGATCGACGCGGAAGAACGCCACGTCGTCCGAGCATTCCGCCGGGCCATAGGCGTTGACCAGGCCGATGGCCGGATAGCGCTGCAGCCACTGCGCGGCCAGCTCCGGCGGCATCGCCTCGCCGGTCGGCAGCATCCAGCGCAGGCCGTCCAGCGCCTGGTGATCGTTGGCCAGCATGCCCTGGATCAGCGACGGCACGCTTTCCAGCACGGTGATGCCGGTGGCCTGCACATGGGCCAGCAAGCCTTGCGGATCATGGGCGATGGCATTCGGCACGATCTCTACCGTGGCGCCGAACAGCGGCGCGGCAAGGAACTGCCAGACCGAGATATCGAAGCTCTGCGAAGCGGTCTGGGCGATCACGTCTTGCTCGTCCAGCACCAGGTACGGCACCTTGCTCAACTGGTTGTTGAGCATGCCGCGCTGCTCGACCATCACGCCCTTGGGCAGGCCGGTGGAGCCGGAGGTGTAGATCACATAGGCAAGGTTGTCCGGTGCGCTATGGATGCCTGGGTTGTGGCTGGCCACGTTGCTCGCCTGCACCTCTTCCCATACCAGCAGTTTCGGCCGTACCGCGCCCGCCACTTCATCGAGCAACTGGCGCGCCTGCTCGGCGCAGGCCGCGCTGCACACCAGCACCGGGGTGCGGCTCAGTTCGACGATGCGTTGCAGGCGTGCCGATGGCAGGCCTGGGTCCAGCGGCAGGTAGCCGGCGCCCGCCTTGAAGCTGCCGACGATCATGCCCAGCAGCGCCAGGCCACGCTCGGCCAACAGTGCCACCGGCTGGTCGATGGCAACCCCGGCCGCGACCAGGGCATGGCCCAGGCGGTTGGCCGCCAGGTTAAGCCCGGCGTAGTCGAACGACGCCTCCAGGCAGCGGGCGACGG
This sequence comes from Pseudomonas sichuanensis, assembly GCF_024749065.1. NCBI lineage: Bacteria > Pseudomonadati > Pseudomonadota > Gammaproteobacteria > Pseudomonadales > Pseudomonadaceae > Pseudomonas > Pseudomonas sichuanensis. The sequence goes on from NZ_CP087185.1 coordinate 4,181,886, forward strand.
TGCGCTGCGGATGCGCGGCGACCCGCGCTTCGAACAGTTCGATGTAGCTCTGTTCCAACGGGTAGGCATGCTCGGTGCGGTTGCAGTCGTCCAGCAGGAAGCGCTGTTCATCCGCGCCCAGCAGCGGCAGTTCGCCCACCTCGCCTTCGAAGCCGTCCACCAGCGCCAGCAGCAGGCGCTTGAACTCGCCCAGCAGGCGCTCGACGCTCGGGTAGTCGAAGTAGCGCTGGTCGAACGACAGGTGCAGGCCAAGGTCGTCGCCCGGGTAGCACACCGCGGTCAGCGGGAAGTTGGTATGGGTACGGCCCGAGTCGGAGCTGGCGTTCAGGTGCTGGGCGTGGTCGAGCACGGCGGTTTCCACCGGGGCGTTCTCGAACACGAACAGGCTGTCGAACAGCGGCTGGCCCTTGGGCAGTTCGCTGCATTCCTGGATCGCCACCAGCGGCAGGTATTCGTACTCGCGCAGCTGCATGTTGCGGTCGAGCAAACCCTGCAACCACTGGCGCACGCTGCGCCGTTCACCCGGCTGCGGCAACTGCACGCGCAGGGCGATGCTGTTGATGAACAGCCCGACGGTGCGCTGCATCTGCGGCAGGCTCACCGGGCGCCCGGCCACGGTGACGCCGAACACCACGTCGCGCTCGCCGCTGCAACGGGCCAGGGTCAGGGCCCAGGCCGCCTGGGCGAAGGTGTTGACCGTCAGCTGGTGGGCCTGGGCCAGTTCGCGCAGGCGGGCACCTTCGGTGACGTCCAGGCGGGTGTAGCAGTCGCCGACCACCATGCCGTCACCGGCATGGTCATGGCGCAGCGGGCGGTCGCTGGGGATTGCCGTGGCCCGTTCGAAACCGGCCAGGTTGGCCTGCCACCACTGGCGCGCCTCGCCCAGGTCCTGGCGTTGCAGCCAGCCGATGTAGTCGCGGTAGCGCGGCGGCACCGGCAGCTGCGCCTGACGGCCCTCGCCAAGAGCCTGGTAGAGCTCGAAGAAGTCGTTCATCAGCAGCGAGCGGCACCAGGCATCGATGAGGATGTGGTGGTTGCTCATCATGAACCAGTAGCGCTCATCGGCCACGCGCACCAGGCGCAGGTGGAACGGCGCCTCGCGCAGCAGCTCGAAGCCGGCCTCGCGTTCCTGCTTGTGCAGGGCCTGCAGGCGTTGTTCCTGGGCGTCGTCGTCGAGGCCGCGCCAGTCCTGGTAGTCCACCGGCGTGTTGCCGGCCTTGTGGATGATCTGCAGCATCGCCTCGCCGGCGTTCCAGCTGAACGAAGCGCGCAGTGCTTCGTGGCGGGCGACCACGGCCTGCCAGGCCTGGGCGAAGCGTTCGGGGTCGAGGGCGCTGTTGATGCGGTAGCGGTCCTGCATGTAGTACAGGCCGGTGCCCGGCTCCAGCAGGGTGTGCAGCAGCAGGCCTTCCTGCATCGGTGTCAGCGGGTAGACGTCCTCGATCTGCGCGGCGGGCACCGGCAGTGCGTCGATCTGCTCCTGGGTCAGTTGCGCCAGGGGGAAGTCCGATGGGGTGAAGCTGCCGTTGCCATCGGCCAGGCAATGGCCGACCAGCGCCAGCAGTTCCTGGCGATAGGCTTCGGCCAGGGTGGCGATGGTGGCCTGGTCGTAGCGCTCGGCGCTGAAGCTCCAGCGCAGTTGCAGGGCGCCGCCGTACACCTGGCCATCCACGCTCAGCCAGTTCGGCAGCGGCGCGTCCAGGTCATGGGCCAGGCCCGCCGGCGCATCCAGTGGCTGGAACAGCGCGGCCTGGTCGAACTGCTGGTCGAACTGGCCGAGGTAGTTGAAGGTGATGCGCGCCTGGGGCAGCGCCGCCATGCGCTCACGGCCGGCGTCATCGGCCAGGTAGCGCAGCACGCCGTAGCCCTGGCCTTTGTGCGGCACCTGGCGCAGTTGCTCCTTGATGCGCTTGATCGACGCCGCGCGGGCCACCTCGCCTTCGGCCATGTCCGGGCTCAGGCTCAGCGGATAGGCGTTGGTGAACCAGCCGACGCTGCGGGTCAGGTCCATGTCTTCGAACAGCCCGTCGCGGCCATGGCCTTCCAGCTGCACCAGCACCTGCTCGTCACCGGTCCAGCGGCACAGGGTGCGCGCCAATGCGGTCAGCAGCAGGTCGTTGACCTGGGTGTGGTAGGCCGCCGGCGCTTGTTGCAGCAACTGACGGGTCTGCTCGACATCGAGTTCGATGGCCAGGCTTTGGGCATGGCGATGCAGGTTGCCGCCCTGGGGGTGATCGCACGGCAATTCATGGCGGGCGCTGCCCAGCTGGCGTTCCCACCAGCCCAGCTCGTCACGCAGTGAATCGGAACCCGCGTAGCTGGCCAGGCGTGCAGCCCAGTCGCCCATGGCGTGGGTCTTGGCGGCCAGGGTTTGACCGCGATACAGCGCTTGCAGGTCTTCGAGCAGCACACGCCAGGAGACGCCATCGACCACCAGGTGATGGATCGCCAGCAGCAGGCGCTGGGCACCCTGGCCGTCGCTGACCAGCAAGGCGCGCAGCAGCGGGCCCTGCGCAAGGTCGAGGCTGCGTTGCACGTCGCTGTACAGTGCCTGGCAGTCGTTGAAGTCGGCCACGGTGGCAGTCCACAGCAGTGGCTGGGTGTGCGGCTGGGTGTACTCGGCCTGCCAGCGGCCCTGGGCCTGGCTGAAGCGCAGGCGCAGGCTGTCGTGGTGGGCCACCAGCGCGGCCAGGGCCTGTTCCAGTTGCTCCGCCTGCAGCGGCTGGCGCGCTTCGAGCAGCACGGCCTGGTTCCAGTGCTGGGGTTGCGGCACTTCGCTGTCGAAGAACCAGTGCTGGATCGGCGTCAGGCCGCTGCGCCCCTGGCGCGGGCCCTGCTCGATGTCGCTCGATGCCGCGCTGCGGGTCACCACGGCGGCCAGGGTCTGGATGGTCTGGTGCTGGAACAGGTCGCGCGGGGTGAACTGCAAGCCCAGCTGGCGGGCGCGGCTGACCACCTGGATCGACAGGATCGAGTCGCCGCCCAGCTCGAAGAAGTTGTCCTGCACGCCGATGCGCGAGACGTTGAGCACGTCGCGCCAGATCTGCGCCAGTTGCGTTTCCAGCTCGTTGGCCGGGGCCTGGTAGTGCTGGCGCGCCTGCTCAAGGTCCGGCGCCGGCAGCGCACGGCGGTCGAGCTTGCCGTTGCCCATCAGCGGCAGGCTGTCGAGCAGCACCAGGTGCGCCGGCACCATGTAGTCCGGCAGGTGCTGACGGGCGTCGGCCTTGACCGCTTCGCGCAGCAGGGCCTGGGCCTCGCTGTCGGCCTTGGCTTGCGTGCACACCAGGTAACCCACCAGCTGCTTGCCGCCCGGCAGGTCGAGGGCCAGGACCACGGCCTCGTCGACATCCGCATGCTCCTGCAGGCGGCTTTCGATTTCGCCCAGCTCGATGCGGAAGCCGCGGATCTTCACCTGTTGGTCGGCACGGCCGACGTATTCCACCAGACCATCGGCGCGCAGGCGCACCAGGTCGCCAGTGCGGTACAGGCGCCCGCCGTGGTGGCTGAACGGGTCGGCGACGAAGCGCTCGGCGCTCAGGCCCGGGCGGTCGTGGTAACCCTGGGCCAGGCCGGCGCCGCCGACGTACAGCTCGCCGATGCCGCCTTGCGGCAGCAGCGCCAGGTCGTCGTCGAGGATGTAGGCGCTGCGGGCACCGATCACCCGGCCGATCGGCACGCTGCCAGCGTCGCTGGGCAGTTGCTCGGGGGCCAGGCAGGCCAGCGGCATGACCACGGTTTCGGTGGGGCCGTAGGCGTTGAAGAACTGCTGCGGGGCGAACGCCTGGCGAATACGTTGCAGGTGCTCGCCCGTCAGTGCCTCGCCGCCGGTAATCACCAGGCGTACCGGCAACTGCTCGCCCTGCCCGGCCAGGTACTGGGCCAGCTGGCTGCCGTAGCTCGGGGTGAAGCCAAGGATGCTCACCTGCTGCTCACGCACCACCTGGCAGATCTCTTCGGCACCCCATTGGCCCTGGGCGCGCAGCACCACGCGGGCACCGCACAGCAGCGGCGTCAGCAGGCGTTCGCTGGCGGCGTCGAAGTTGATCGAATAGAAGTGCAGCTCGCAGTCGTCGCTGCGCATGCCGAACTCGGCGATCACCGCCTGGCAGTGCATGGCGATCTCGCCGTGGCTGACCACCACGCCCTTGGGCTTGCCGGTGGAGCCGGAGGTGTAGATCAGGTAGGCCTGGTGCTGCGGCAGGTTGAGGTTGTCCAGCGGCGCGTCGCTGTAGGCGGACAAGCGTGCGGCATCGTCCTCCAGGTTCCAGCTGGCCACCCCTGCGGGCAACTCGCCCAGGGTTTCGAGCAAGCTGCGCTGGCCGATCAGCAGGCCCAGGCGGCTGTCTTCGATCATGTAGCGCAGGCGGTCGAGCGGGTATTCCGGGTCCAGCGGCACATAGGCGCCACCGGCCTTGAGGATGGCCAGCAGGCCGACCACCATCTCCAGCGAACGCTCCAGCGCCAGGCCCACCCGCACCTGCGGGCCGACACCGCGCTCGCGCAGGGCGCGGGCCAGGCGGTTGGCCTGCTGGTCGAGTTCGGCGTAGCTCAGGTGTTGGCCTGCGAAGGTCAGCGCCAGCGCCTCGGGGGTGCGTTCGGCCTGGGCGGCGAACAGGCCGTGGAGCGTCTGATTCAGCTCGAAGTCCTGCTGCCCCTGCAACTGGCCCACCAGCACCTGCTGCTCGGCCTCGGCCAGCATCGGCAACTCACACAGGCGCTGCGCCGGGTTGTCCAACAGCGCTTCGAGCAACTGCTGCCAGTGCTCGGCCATGCGCGCGATGCGCGGTTCGTCGAACAGGTCGCGGCTGTAGGTGAAACAGCAGCCCAGGCGGCCATCGAGGTCGGTGACCTCCAGGTACAGGTCGAACTTGGTGGCGCTGGCGTCGTTGACCAGGTAGTCCACCTGCATGCCCACCAGCTCGCGGCTTTGCTGGAAGGCCCAGCGCTGCACGTTGCACATCACCTGGAACAGCGGGTTGTAGGCGCTCGAACGCGGCGGCTGCAGCGCTTCGACCAACTGCTCGAACGGCAGGTCCTGGTGCGACTGGCCGTCGATGATGGCGCTGCGCACCTGCTCGAGCAGCGCGCTGGCGCTCATCTGCCCGTCCACCTCGCAGCGCAGCACCTGGGTGTTGAGGAAGGCGCCGATCAGCCCTTCGCTTTCCGGGCGGATGCGGTTGGCCACCGGCGCGCCGATGCGCAGGTCGCGCTGGCCGCTGTAGCGGTGCAGCAAGGCGGCCAGGGTGGCGGTCATGGTCATGAACAGGGTCAGCCCGCGCTGGCCATTGAAGGCATGCACGCGCTTGACCAGCGCAGGGTCCAGGTCGAAGCGGTACAGCTCGCCGCGGTGGCTCTGCACCGCCGGGCGTGGGCGGTCGGCCGGCAGGGCCAGCACCGGGTGCTCGTCGCCCAGGCGGTCTTGCCAGTACGCCAGCTGGCGCGCGCCCTCGCCGCTTTCCAGCCACTGGCGCTGCCAGACGCTGTAGTCGAGGTACTGCACCGGCAGCGGCGCCAGCGGCGATTCGCGCTCGTCGACGAAGGCTTCGTACAGCTCGCCCAGTTCGCGGGCGAAGATGTCCATGGCCCAGCCTTCGGTGACGATGTGGTGCAGGGTCAGCACGAAGTAATGCTCGCGCTCACCGGCCTTGACCAGGCAGGCGCGCAGCAGCGGGCCGCGCGCCAGGTCGAACGGCTGGTGCGCCTGGTCGTCGGCCAGTTGCTGCAGGCGTTGTTGGCGGGCCTCGTCGGGCAAGGCACTGAAGTCATGCCATTGCAGTTGCAGGTGGCTGTCGTCGTCCACGCACTGGTAAGCCTTGCCGTCGATGCTGGGGAAGGTGGTGCGCAGGGTTTCGTGGCGCACGATCAGCGCCTGCAGGGCGCGCTCGAAGGCGTCCACGTGCAGCACGCCCTTGAAACGGGCCATGCCGCCGACGTTGTAGGCCGGGCTGTCCGGCTCCATCTGCCAGAGGAACCACATGCGCTGCTGCGAGTACGACAGCGGCACCGCCTGACGGCGGTCGACCCGGGCGATGGCGCCTTGCTGGTTGCGCTCGCCGCTGCCCTGCAGGCGGGCGATCTCGGCGCAGAACGCGCCCAGCTCGCTGGCCTCGAACAAGGCCTTGAGCGGCAGCTCGACGTCCAGTGCCTGGCGGCTGCGCGAAACGATCTGGGTGGCCAGCAGCGAGTGGCCGCCAAGGGCGAAGAAGTCGTCGTGCAGGCCGACCTGGGGCAGGTTCAGCACCTCGCGCCAGATCGCCGCCACCTGCTGTTGCAGTTCGGTTTGCGGCTCGACGTGATCACGCTGCTGCCACACCGGCGCCGGCAGTGCCTTGCGGTCCACCTTGCCGCTTGGGCCGAGGGGCATCTGCGCCAGGTGGATCAGTTGCGCCGGCACCATGTAGGCCGGCAGGCGCTCGGCCAGGGCCCCGAGCACGGCGTCGGTCTGTTCGATGCCGCTGTAGTAGCCGACCAGCTGGGCGCCGACGGCGTCCTTGTGGATCAGCACCAGTGCCTGCTGCACACCTGGTTGCGCCAGCAATACCGCCTGCACTTCCTCAGGCTCGACGCGGAAGCCGCGCACCTTGACCTGCTGGTCCAGGCGCCCGAGGTACTCCAGGGATTCACTCTGCACGTGCCAGCGGGCACGGTCGCCACTGCGGTACAGGCGCGCGCCCTCGCCGTCGGGCTGCGGCACGAAGCGCTCGGCAGTGAGGCCAGGACGGCCAAGGTAGCCACGGGCCAGGCCGGCGCCGCCCAGGCACAACTCGCCCGGGACGCCTGGCGGGGTCAATTCGAATTCATCGTCCAACACCCGGCACAGCACGTTGCCCAGCGGGCGGCCGATCGGCGAGCGCTGGCCGTCGCTGGTCTGGCAGTGCCAGTGGGTGACGTTGATAGCGGTTTCGGTCGGGCCGTAGCGGTTGTGCAACTGCACCTGGGGCAGCAGTTGCAGCACGCGGTCGCGCAGGGCCGCGCTCAGCGCCTCGCCCCCGGAGAACAGCCGGCGCAGGCTGGTGCAGCCAGCCGCCAACGGCTCTTGCACGAACACCTGCAGCAGCGGCGGCACGAAGTGCAGCGTGGTCACGCCGTGCTGCTGGATCAGCTGGGCAATGCGCTGCGGGTCGCGGTGCTCGCCGGGGCCGGCCAGGACCAGCTTGCAGCCGGTGATCAACGGCCAGAAGCACTCCCACACCGACACGTCGAAACTGATCGGCGCTTTCTGCATCAGCACGTCGTTGTCGTCCAGCGCATAGGCCTGCTGCATCCATTGCAGGCGCTCGGCCAGGGCCCCATGGGTGTTGCCCACGCCCTTGGGCTGGCCGGTAGAGCCGGAGGTGTAGATCACGTAGGCGAGGTTGTCGCCGTGCAGGTGCAGCCCCGGGGCCTGGCTTGGCCAGCTGTCCAGGTGCAGCTGGTCGAGGGCGATGGCGCTGACGCCGTCAACTTCCGGCAGGGTTTCGAGCTGGCTGCTGTGGCTGAGCAGCAGGCCGGCGTTGCAATCCTTGAGCATGTAGGCCAGGCGTTCGGCCGGGTAGTCCACGTCCAGCGGCACGTAGGCGCCGCCGGCCTTGAGGATGGCCAGCAGGCCCACCAGCAGCTGCGGCGAACGCTCGAGGGCGATGGCTACGCAGGTGTCCGGGCCGACGCCCTTGTCGCGCAGGTAGTGGGCCAGGCGGTTGGCCTGCTGGTGCAGCTCGCCATAAGTGAGCTGGCCGCCGTCCCATACCAGCGCGGTGCGCTCGGGGGTCAGGCGGGCTTGTTCGTTGAGCTGCTCGACCAGCAGCTGTTGTGGCTGCGCGGCCGGGGCCTGGCCCCAGTGCAGCAGTTGCGCACGGCTCGGTTCATCGAGCAGTTGCACCTCAGCCAACGCCAGCTGCGGCTGGGCGCACACTTGTTCGAAGAACGCCAACAGGTGGTTGGCCAGGCGCTTGACGGTGGCCGCCTCGAACAACCCGGCGGCGTAGTCGAAGGCCAGGGTCAGGCGGCCCTGGTGGTCCTCCTCGCTGTGCAGCTGCAGGTCGAACTTGGCCTCGCGGCTGTGCCAGGGCAGCTCTTCGGCCAGCAGGCCGGGCAAACGGCGCAGCGCCGAAAGGTCGCGCTGCTGGTGGTTGAACATGACCTGGAACAGGCCCTGCTCACGGGCCTGCGGCAGCGCCTCGACCAACTGCTCGAACGGCAGGTCCTGGTGGGCCTGGGCTTGGAGGGTGGCTTGGCGCACCTGGCCGAGCAGTTGCGCGAACGGCAGGCGGCCATCGAGCTCGGCGCGCAGCACCTGGGTGTTGATGAAGAAGCCGACCATGCCCTGGGTTTCCAGGCGCGGGCGGTTGGCGTTGGGCACGCCAACGCGGATGTCGCCTTGGCCGCTGTAGCGGTGCAGCAGCGCCTGCCAGCCGGCCAGCAGCACCATGAACAGGCTGGCCTGCTGGTCGCGGGCCAGGTCCTTGAGGGCTGTGGCGAGTCGGGTCGGCACCTTCAGGCTGTGACGCGCTGCGCGATTGTGCTGCTGGCTGGCGCGGGGCTGGTCGGTGCACAGGTCGAGCACCGGCAGTTCATCGCCCAAGGCGTGCTTCCAGTAATCGAGCTGGCGGGCGCTTTCGCCGTCGGCCAGCCACTGGCGCTGCCAGGTGCCGTAGTCGGCGTAGCCCAGTGGCAATTCGGGCAACTGTACCTGCCCTTGCGCCGCGTACAGGCGGGCGAACTCGTCGAGCAGAATGTTCAGCGACCAACCGTCGGCGACAATGTGGTGCAGGGTCACCCACAGCTGGTGCTCTTCGTCATCCAGGCGGGCCAGGGTCACCCGCAGCAGCGGGCCCTGGCGCAGGTCGAACGGGCGCTGCGCTTCGTCTTCGCGGCGCGCGGCCACCTCGGCGGGCTCCAGGCCCTCGAGGTCGCAGTGCTGGAGGTTGAACGCAAGGCTCGGCAGGATGCGCTGCACGGCCTGGCCGTCGACCTCGTCGAACACCGTGCGCAGGGATTCGTGGCGGGCCACCAGGGCCTGGAAGCTGGCCTGCAGCGCGGCCTGGTCCAGCTCGCCGCGCAGGTGCAGGCCGGCGGGGATGTTGTAGGCGGCGGACGCAGGCTCCAGCTGCCACAGCAGCCACAGACGGTTCTGCGCCAGCGACTGGGGCAGGGCCTGGTCGCGACCTTGGGTGTCGATAGCGCCGGCAGCCTTGCCCCCTTCGGCGAGGATGGCCGCCACCGCGGCACTGTATTCGGCCAGGGTCGGTGCTTCGAACAGGGTACGCAGGCTCAGCTGGATGCCCAGCTCGTCACCCAGGCGCGCGGTGACCTGGGTGGCGGCGATGGAGTTGCCGCCCAGCAGCAGGAAGTGATCATCCGCCGCCACGGCTTCGACCTTGAGCAGCTCGCGCCAGATACCGGCGATGCGTGCTTGCAGGTCGCTGCCGGCAACCTCTGTGCTGCCCTTCGCGGCGACGAACGGGAAGCGGGCGTAGCAATCCAGGCTGCCGTCATGCATGCGCAGGCGGCAGGCCGCGCGCTGCAGCTTGCCGCTGGAGGTCTTGGGCAGCGCGCCGGGGTTGAGCAGCAGCACCGCCGCCGGGGCCTGGCGGCAGGCGTCGGCGATCACCCGACGCAGGGTGTTGATCAGCGCTTCGGGGGTGTGCGCCTTCTGTACGTTGCGGCTGATCTCCACCGCCACGCCGATGCCCTCCTCGCCCTGGTCGTCGACGGCGAACACCGCCACCCGGCCTTTGCGCAGCACGTCCACTTCACGCTCCAGGGTCTTTTCCAGATCCTGCGGGTAGAGGTTCTGGCCACGGACGATGAGCATGTCTTTCAGGCGCCCGGTGACGAACACTTCGCCGTCACGCATGAAACCCAGGTCGCCAGTGCGCAGCCAGGTCTGGCCATCCATTTCGACGAAGGTGCGTGCGCTGGCTTCGGGGTTGCGCCAGTAGCCCAGGGCGATGCTCGGGCCGCCGGCCCAGATCTCGCCCACCCGGTTGTCGCCCAGCACCTGCAACTGCTGCGGTTCGACGATGCGCACGGCGTGGCCCGGCTGCGGGTAGCCGCAGCTCATCAGCACACTGCCCTGGCCCGGCTCGGCGCGGTTGGCGGCAAACGCCTCGGCGTCCAGCTCCAGCGCGCCGATGCCCTGGCCACGGCGGCTGCCGCTGACGAACAGGGTGGCCTCGGCCAGGCCGTAGCTGGCGAAGAAGCTGCTGGCCTGGAAGCCGCAGCGGGCGAATTTGTCGGCGAAGGTGTCGAGGCTGTCCTGGCGGATCGGTTCGGAGCCGGAATAGGCCACGCGCCAGCGGCTGAGGTCGAGCCCGGCCAGGGCGGCCTCGCTGACCCGCTCGCTGCACAAGCGGTAGGCGAAGTCCGGGCCGCCGCTGATGGTGCCACCGTACTCGCTGATGGCCTGCAGCCAGCGCTGTGGCCGGGCGAGGAAATAGCCGGGCGACATCAGCACGCAGGGCACGCCGCTGAAGATCGGTTGCAGCAGGCCGCCGATCAGGCCCATGTCGTGGTACAGCGGCAGCCAGCTGACGATCACGTCGTCGGGGTTCAGGTCGATGCCGAAGCCCTGGCGGATCAGTTGTTCGTTGGCCACCAGGTTGCCGTGGCTGACCTGCACGCCTTTGGGCAGCGCAGTGGAGCCAGAGGTGTACTGCAGGAAGGCGATATCGTCATTGGCCAGCGCAGGTTCACGCCATTGTTCGGCCAGCTGCGGGTCAAGACTGTCCACGGCCAGCAGCACCGGGGCATTTTCCCCGACCAGCGCTTCCAGGCCCTGCAAGCTCTCGCACAGCGCCCCTACCGTCAGCAACAGGCGCGGCTGCGCGTCATCGATGATCGACAGCAGCCGTTCCTGGTGGTGCTGGCGGGCAGACTCCGGCGGGTAGGCCGGCACCGCGATCACCCCGGCATACAGGCAGCCGAAGAACGCCGCGACGTAGTCCGGGCCACTGGGGAACAGCAGCACGGCACGCTCACCGAAACCGGCACGGGCCTGCAACGCGGCGGCAATGGTGCGCGCGCGCTGGTCGAGGTCCCGGTAGCTGAGCACGGCCTGCTCGCCTGGCGCATCGGCCAGAAAGCGCAAGGCGATGCGCTCCGGGGTCTGCTCGGCGCGTTGCGCCAGGGCCTGGACCAGCGAGTGCGGGAGTTCGAAGGCGTCCGTCATGGAATGTTCCTGCCAGTGTCTGGTTGAGTCGTGCCGATGCTGTACCGCGCCAAGCTGGCGGGCAGCGCTGGGCAGCCGGATGTACACAGGGGAACGGATGGACAGGGGAAGAAATTAGCCCCGCCGGGCAGCGGGTAGAGGCGTTGGGGCCTGCGACGGTTTGAAGCAGTTCACAGTGTTCGGCTTAGAACCAGATCGAATGCTTAATCATTAACTTTCGTATTTGACAATCATTATCATTCTGAATAGTTTGTCGCACGTCGTAGGAAGCCTCCCCACGGGATGTGCTCCCTTTCCCTCTGAGACAAGGTGAAAATTCCATGGCGGAACAACTGTCCACAAGTAAGTGCGATTCACCGCTGCTCCAGGCGTTCGTCGACAACCGCAGCATCCTGGTCAAGATCGCCGCGCGCATCACTGGCTGCCGTTCGCGCGCCGAGGATGTGGTGCAGGACGCGTTCTTCCGACTCAGCGACGCGCCGCAGATTACCTCTTCGTTCAAGGCCCAGCTCAGCTACCTGTTCCAGATCGTGCGCAACCTGGCCATCGACCACTACCGCAAGCAGGCCATGGAGCTGAAGTACTCCGGCAGCGAGGAGGAAGGGCTGAACGTGGTCATCCAGAACGCCTCGCCCGAAGCCACGCACATCAACCTGGCCACCCTCGAGCACATTGCCGAAGCGCTCAACGAACTGCCCCAGCGCACCCGTTACGCCTTCGAGATGTACCGCTTGCATGGCGTGCCGCAGAAGGACATCGCCAAGGAACTGGGGGTGTCGCCGACGCTGGTCAACTTCATGATCCGCGATGCCCTGATCCACTGCCGCAAGAGCAGCCTCAAAAGCAGCTGAAAGCTTCGAGCTGCAAGCTGCAAGCTGCAAGAAGTAGCCGGACGTCGATCCGCTCTTCCCTTGCAGCTTGCAGCTTGAGCCGCAGGCGGCTTGTGGCTTGAGCCGCTAGGCGAGCCTGCAGCGCTCGAAGAACCGCTCCCGCCCCAGGATCATCAACGCCGCCCGCTTGTGCGGGAAATCGAACTCTTTCTCGCAGTGGAAGCACTGGTCGTGCATGTAGCCGATCATCTTGCCGTTGTCGGCACGCGGCTCGGCCACCACCCGCTGGGTGCGCGGGTCGTCGAGGAACAGGTAGTGCACCAGCGCCGACAACCAGCTGGCGACCTTGTGCGGGCCGCGATGCGTCTCTTCGCCCACCAGCATGTGGATGCCACGGTCGTAGTCGTCGGCCGGGTAGAACGGCGCGATGCGATCTTCCTTGGCCCAGTACGCCTCGAAATAGGCGAACGGCTCGTCATCGAAGCAACCGATCAGGGTCAGGGTGTGCGGGTCCTGTTCAAGCTTGGTCAGGTACTCGCGGTGTTGCTCGAGCGAGCCGCCCTCCTGCCAGAACTGCTCCACGCGCGGATTGTTCTGCCAGCGGTTGAAGCGTTCCAGGTCCTGGCTGATTTCCAGGGTGCGCAGCGAAACCCAGGCCCCCAGACGCGCATCGAAGCGCCGGTACACCTCACCCCGTGGCTTGGGCGCCCGGCGCGGGTGACGCTTGCCATTGCTCAACTGCATCTGCTGCGGATAGACCCCGGCCAGCGACTCGCCGAGCCACGGCTGGGGCAGTTGCCAGAACAGCGTGCGTTCGCACAGGTAACGCCCCGGCGCCTGGTCGGGCAGCAACAGGCCACTGGCGACGGCTTGCGGGATTGGTTGCGGCAGGTGCCAGGCCAGGCGCTGGCAGGCCGGGTCGCGTGACAGCAGCCAGTAGCAGGCGGCCCACAGGGCCTGCTCGGGGCGCTCGGGGCAAATCTGTTGCAGGTGCGCTTCAAGGGGCTCGCCAGGTACCAGGCGCAGGCTGATGAGGGGGCGCCCTTCCAGGGTCAGGCTCAGGCGGCAATCGCCTTCGTCGGCCTGCAGGCTGCGCCAGCGGGGCGCGCAAGGGGGCGTAGCGGCATCGAACGGCATGTCAGGGCTCACAGGAAATGAAAGAAAGGCTCACTCCTGAAAACGTCCTCATGCCCCGGCAATTTAGTCGTGGGGCGCTTCGACCGTGATCTTGTAGGGTTTGAAGATACGCAACAACTCACCGTTCTCGCGCAGCCGGCGCAGCAGCCCGGTAAAGTTTTCCGGGCTTATCGGCGCATCCGGGCGCAGCAGTGCGTAGTGGTGGTAGACCTGGTCGACCCGCTGCGAGGCCAGCAGCTGGCTGACGCTGGACGGGTTGCGCTTGAGGAAGTCGCTCAGGTAAGAGCGAGTGACCAGGGCGATGTCGGCCCGACCGCGCTCGACCATGGACAGGTTGCTGTCGTGGGAGTAGGTCAGGGTCGCCTGATAGCGTTGCCTGAGCAGCACCGGGTCGGGCTCGAAGTCGGCGAAGGCGTAGTGGTAGCCATTGAACAACGCCAGGCGCTTGCCGTGCAGATCATCGAAATACTGCTGGTCACGCCCCGGCTGCTGGCGCGTGACGAAGATCTCGGCATCTTCCAGCCCCATGTCCACGGTGCTGTGCGCGATCCCCTGCCACCCCCACTGCGGGTTTTCGAAAATCGCCATGTCGGTGCGGCCTTGCTGGAAATCGCCAAAGCGCCGGGGAATCGAGGTGGGCACGAGCACGAAGCGGTAGTCGTTCTGCAGCTCGTTCAAAGCCTCCACCAGTTGTGGCAGCAGGCCGGTGTCAGCGCCCTGCTCGGGGCGCACGGTGTAAGGCGGGAAATGCGCCGCGCCGATCTTCACCTCGACCGCCTCGCCCGCCCACGCTGCTGCCGTCAGCGACAGTGCGGCGAACAACAGCACAGAGCAGGAGAGCTTGAGGCTGGGCAGAGGGATCAAGTCGAGACACTCGTCACGGGTAGTGGCCTGGATGCGCTTAAGCTAGGCGTTTTCCCAGGCGGGCACAACCGCCGGATATGCCAAAGTGCCAGGGGATGTCGCGCGCGCGGACATTGGCTACCCTCTAGGGGCCCGCGCGTGAGGACGCGGGCTACCGCGTATTGATAGGGAGCCTGGCATGGGCCACTGGTTGGTGATCGACCTGGAAGCCACCACCGACGACGGCGGCTGGCCGGTCACGGAGATGGAAATCATAGAAATCGGCGCGAGCCTGGTCACCCGTGAGGGGCGCGAGGTCGACCATTTCCAGCGCTTCGTACGGCCCCGGCGGCGGCCACAGCTGACGCCGTTCTGCCGCGAGCTGACCCATATAAGCCAGGCCGATGTCGACGGCGCCGAGCCCTTCAGCGCGGTGTGGGGCGCGTTCGAGCGCTGGCTGGGCGATCACCAGGCGCAGCTGCAGGCCTGGGTCAGCTGGGGCGACTACGACCGCAAGCAACTGCTGCAGGAGTGGCAACTGCATCACCAGCGCAGCCTGCTCGAGCAACTGCCGCACATCAACCTCAAGCAGCGCTTCGCCAAGGCCCGCCACCTGCAGCGGCCGGCGGGGCTCAACAGCGCCCTGCAACTGGCCGGGCTGCAGTTCAGCGGCCAGCAGCATCGCGCGCTGGAAGACGCGCGCAATACTGCCCGGCTGCTGCCGTTGAGCCTGCCGCTGGGCGGCGCCTGAAACAGATGACGCAAGGGCGGGCCTTGGGCATACTGGCCAGCCCTTTTTTTCATCCCCTTTTTCAGGAGTCGCCCATGTTCAAGGTCAATGAGTACTTCGATGGCACCGTCAAGTCGATCGCCTTCGAAAGCAGCGAAGGTCCGGCTACCGTTGGCGTGATGGCCCCGGGCGAATACGAGTTCGGCACCGCCAAGCGCGAAATCATGCATGTGGTTTCCGGTGCGCTGATCGTCAAGCTGCCAGGCAGCGAGAACTGGGAAACCTTCAACGCCGGCGACAAGTTCAATGTTGCCGCCGACAGCAAGTTCCAGCTGCAGGTGAAGGTCGATACCGCCTACCTGTGCGAGTACCGCGACTAAGCGCCAGCCTGCTTTGGCCCCATCGCCGGCAAGCCGGCTCCCACAGGGTCACACGATATCCTGTGGGAGCCGGCTTGCCGGCGATGAGCCTTAACCCACTCAGTTTTTCAAAAACCCCGCCACCTTCTGGGCCGCCGCCTGCAGATGCTGCTCATGGCTGAACCCCGAAGCCTTCAGCGGCTTCAGGTCATGGTCCGCCGCCACCAGCCAGCTCACTTCGATCGCTGGCGATAGTTCATACCCCTGCACCGCTTCCCGATTGCCCAGGGCATCGCGCTCCCCCTGGACGATCAGCGTGCGCGTGCGCAGCCCGGCCAGGTGCTCGACGCGGGGCTTTTGCGGCTTGCCCACGGCATAGAACGGATAGCCCAGGCACACCAGCGCATCGGCACCGAGTTCGTCCGCCAGCAGGCTGGCCATGCGCCCGCCCATGGACTTGCCACCGACGGCCAGAGGCCCCGCGACCAAAGGTCGCACCTGGCTGTATACATCGCGCCAGCAGTCGAGCAGAACTTTCTGCGGATTGGGCGGGCGCCGGCCACCGTCGACACGCCGCTGGGCCATGTACGGAAACTCGAAGCGCACCACCCCTACCCCAAGCCCTGCCAGCCTTTGCGCCATGTCGTCCATGAACCCGCTGTCCATCGGTGCACCCGCGCCGTGGGCCAGGATCAGCCAGCTGGTTTGCCCGCTTTCGCCGGTGATTCGCGGAGGATCGCAGCGCAAGCCTGGGGCATTTGCAATCTGCGCCCATTGATCCCCGTCAATACCGGCACTTTGCCCATTAATCATGCTTGCCTCGCTGTCTAGCCTGCCTATAACCGTGGATGGGAACCCATACATGAACACAACCAGCAGTACCGCCTACAACTATCAGGTGGTCCGCCAATTCGCCATCATGACGGTGGTGTGGGGCATCGTCGGGATGGGGCTCGGCGTCTTCATTGCCGCCCAGCTCGCCTGGCCCGCCCTTAACCTTGACCTGCCGTGGACCAGCTTCGGCCGCCTGCGACCCTTGCACACCAACGCGGTGATCTTCGCCTTCGGCGGCTGTGCCCTGTTCGCCACCTCGTATTATTCGGTGCAACGCACCTGCCAGACCACCCTGTTCGCACCGCGCCTGGCCGCGTTCACGTTCTGGGGCTGGCAATTGGTGATCCTGCTGGCGGCGATCAGCCTGCCGCTGGGCTACACCAGCTCGAAAGAGTACGCCGAACTGGAATGGCCGATCGACATCCTGATCACCATCGTCTGGGTCGCCTACGCCGTGGTGTTCTTCGGCACGCTGATGAAGCGCAACACCAAGCACATCTATGTGGGCAACTGGTTCTTCGGCGCGTTCATCCTCACCGTGGCGCTGCTGCACATCGTCAACAACCTGGAGCTGCCGGTCAGCCTGACCAAGTCGTACTCGGTGTACGCCGGGGCCACCGACGCCATGGTGCAATGGTGGTACGGCCACAACGCCGTGGGCTTCTTCCTCACCGCCGGCTTCCTCGGGATGATGTACTACTACGTGCCCAAGCAGGCCGAGCGCCCGGTGTATTCGTATCGCCTGTCGATCGTGCACTTCTGGGCGCTGATCACCCTGTACATCTGGGCCGGCCCGCACCACCTGCACTACACCGCGCTGCCGGACTGGGCCCAGTCGCTGGGCATGATCATGTCGCTGATCCTGCTGGCGCCGAGCTGGGGCGGCATGATCAACGGCATGATGACCCTGTCGGGGGCCTGGCATAAGCTGCGCAGCGACCCGATCCTGCGTTTTTTGGTGGTGTCGCTGGCGTTCTACGGCATGTCCACCTTCGAAGGCCCGATGATGGCCATCAAGACGGTCAACGCCCTCTCCCACTACACCGACTGGACCATCGGCCACGTACACGCCGGCGCCCTCGGCTGGGTGGCGATGATTTCCATCGGCGCGCTGTACCACACCATCCCCAAAGTGTTCGGCAAGGAGCGCATGTACAGCCTCGGGCTGATCAACGCGCACTTCTGGCTGGCGACCATCGGCACCGTGCTGTACATCGCCTCGATGTGGGTCAACGGCATCGCCCAGGGCCTGATGTGGCGCGCGGTCAACAGCGACGGCACGCTCACCTACTCGTTCGTGGAAACCCTGGTGGCCAGCCACCCAGGCTTCGTCGTGCGCTTCGTCGGTGGCGCGATCTTCCTCAGCGGCATGTTCCTGATGGCCTGGAACACCTGGCGCACGGTGCGTTCGCCAAGCGTTGTGGAAGCCCCTGCCAACGCCCAGCTGGCTTGAGGAGTAGAGCCTGATGAAACATGAAGTCGTTGAGAAAAACATAGGCCTGATGGCGCTGCTGATGGTGTTCGCCGTCAGCATCGGCGGCCTGACCCAGATCGTCCCGCTGTTCTTCCAGGACGTCACCAACAAGCCGGTGGAGGGCATGAAGCCTTACACCGCCTTGCAGCTCGAAGGTCGCGACATTTACATCCGCGAAGGCTGCGTGGGTTGCCACTCGCAGATGATCCGCCCGTTCCGCGCCGAAACCGAGCGCTACGGCCACTACTCGGTGGCCGGCGAAAGCGTGTGGGACCACCCGTTCCTGTGGGGCTCCAAGCGCACCGGCCCGGACCTCGCCCGCGTGGGTGGCCGCTACTCCGATGACTGGCACCGCGCGCACCTGTACAACCCGCGCAACGTGGTACCGGAGTCGAAGATGCCGTCCTATCCCTGGCTGGTGGCGACCCAGGTCGACAACAGCCACACCGACGTCAAGCTGCGCACCCTGCGCACCCTCGGCGTGCCGTACACCGACGACGACATCGCCGGGGCCCGCGACGCAGTCAAGGGCAAGACCGAGATGGACGCGCTGGTCGCCTACCTGCAGGTGCTTGGCACCTCGATCAAGAACAAGAGGTGAGTGCGATGGAAATGGACATCGGCATGATCCGTGGCCTGGGCACCCTGGTGGTGATGATCGCCTTCATCGGCCTGTCGCTCTGGGTGTTCAACCGTCGCCGCGACCGTGATTTCGCCGAAGCGCGCCTGCTGCCCTTCGTCGACGACCGCCTGCCCCCTGCCGGGCAGGAACCCGCCATGAGGAGTAATGGGCAATGACCACCTTCTGGAGTACGTATATCAGCGTACTGACCATCGGCAGCCTGATCGGCCTGACCTGGCTGCTGCTCGGCACCCGCAAGGGCCAGAGCAGCGACACCACCGACCAGACCATGGGCCACAGCTTCGATGGCATCGAGGAGTACGACAACCCGCTGCCCAAGTGGTGGTTCTGGCTGTTCGTCGGCACCCTGGTGTTCTCGGTGGGCTACCTGATCCTGTACCCGGGCCTGGGCAACTGGAAAGGCATCCTGCCCGGCTACGAGAACGGCTGGACCGGCGTCGACGAGTGGAAAAGAGAGATGGAAAAGGCCGACGCCAAGTTCGGCCCGATCTTCGCCAAGTACGCCGCCATGCCAGTGGAAGAAGTGGCCAAGGACCCGCAAGCGCTGAAGATGGGCAGCCGGCTGTTCGCCTCCAACTGCTCGGTGTGCCACGGTTCGGACGCCAAGGGCTCCTACGGCTTCCCCAACCTGACCGACAAGGACTGGCGCTGGGGCGGCGAGCCGGAAACCATCAAGGCCTCGATCATGAACGGCCGGCACGGCGTGATGCCGGGTTGGGCCACGGTGATCGGCGAGCAGGGCGTGGCCGATGTGGCCGCTTACGTGCTGACCGGCCTGGACGGGCGCAGCCTGCCAGCGGAAGCCAAGGCCGACCCGGTCAAGGGCAAGGAGATCTTCGCCACCACCTGCGTCGCCTGCCACGGGCCGGAAGGCAAAGGTACCCCGGCGATGGGCGCACCTGACCTGACCCATCCACAGGCGTTCATCTACGGCTCGAGCTTCGCCCAGCTGCAGCAGACCATCCGTTACGGCCGTCAGGGCCAGATGCCGGCGCAGCAGGACATCCAGGGCAATGACAAGGTGCATCTGCTGGCGGCGTATGTGTACAGCCTGTCGCAGGATCAAGTGCCAGAAACCGTAACTGCCAAGTAGTCCCTTCGTGGGAGCGGGCTTGCCCCGCGATAGCGCCAGGCCTGACGACCTCATCGCCGGGGCCGACGCTTATCGCGGGGCAAGCCCGCTCCCACGACCCGCTCCCACGATCCCCTAGCTCACCCCTCCCCGCCTTGCACCCCCTCCGAACACAACTAAGCTTGTTGCCACAGTGGCCCCGCTCGCAGCAGCCGGAGCAGACGTGGTGCACAGCCTGACACCACGCAGCGATTCCAGCCTTGCGAGCCCGCGCTTTGGGATGATGCCTTGCGTGCCCGTCCCGGCAATAAAAGCTTGACCGATCGATCAGAAAAACATGGGAAACGGTACACATTACAAAGATTTATTTGTGTACAATCGTTCGAACCCCGACGCCACGGGACGGTGGCGAACAGGGTTTGGACACGGGTCGGCACCAGTCGCCTTGCATTGTAATAACCCTGGTGGTTATTGATACTGGCGCCGATTTACCAACCAACAAGAATACCCAAACCGTGGAACCTTAGAATGAGCACTGCAATCAGTCCGACTGCTTATAACTATAAGGTCGTCCGCCAGTTCGCCATCATGACGGTGGTCTGGGGGATCCTTGGCATGGGGCTTGGCGTCTTCATCGCCTCGCAACTGGTATGGCCCCAGCTCAACCTGGACCTGCCATGGACGAGCTTCGGCCGCCTGCGCCCACTGCACACCAACCTGGTGATCTTCGCCTTCGGTGGCTGTGCCCTGTTCGGCACCAGCTACTACGTGGTGCAGCGTACCTGCCAGACCCGCCTGATCTCCGACAGCATGGCCGCCTTCACCTTCTGGGGCTGGCAGGCGGTGATCGTCGGCGCGCTGATCACGCTGCCCATGGGCTTCACCACCACCAAGGAATACGCCGAGCTCGAGTGGCCGCTGGCGATCCTGCTGGCCATCGTCTGGGTGACCTACGGGCTGGTGTTCTTCGGCACCATCGTCAAGCGCAAGACCAAGCACATCTATGTCGGCAACTGGTTCTACGGTGCCTTCATCGTGGTCACCGCGATGCTGCACATCGTCAACCACATGTCGTTGCCGGTGAGCCTGTTCAAGTCGTATTCGGCCTACGCCGGCGCCACCGACGCGATGATCCAGTGGTGGTACGGCCACAACGCCGTGGGCTTTTTCCTCACCACCGGCTTCCTCGGGATGATGTACTACTTCGTGCCCAAGCAGGCCGAGCGCCCGATCTACTCCTATCGCCTGTCCATCGTGCACTTCTGGGCGCTGATCACCCTGTACATCTGGGCCGGCCCGCACCACCTGCACTACACCGCCCTGCCGGACTGGGCGCAGTCGCTGGGCATGGTGATGTCGATCATCCTCCTGGCACCGAGCTGGGGCGGCATGATCAACGGCATGATGACCCTGTCGGGGGCCTGGCATAAGCTGCGCACCGACCCGATCCTGCGTTTCCTGGTGGTGTCGCTGGCGTTCTACGGCATGTCCACCTTCGAAGGCCCGATGATGGCCATCAAGACGGTCAACTCGCTGTCCCACTACACCGACTGGACCATCGGCCACGTGCATGCCGGCGCCCTCGGCTGGGTGGCGATGATCTCGATCGGCGCGGTCTACCACATGATCCCCAAACTGTACGGCCGCGAGCAGATGCACAGCGTCGGCCTGATCAACGCGCACTTCTGGCTGGCGACCATCGGCACCGTGCTGTACATCGCCTCGATGTGGGTCAACGGCATCACCCAGGGCCTGATGTGGCGCGCCATCAACGACGACGGCACCCTCACCTATTCGTTCGTCGAAGCGCTGCAGGCCAGCCACCCGGGCTACATCGTCCGCGCCCTGGGCGGTGCGTTCTTCGCCTCGGGCATGCTGCTGATGGCCTACAACGTGTTCCGCACCGTTCGCGCGGCCAACCCGGTACAGGCTGAGGAAGCCGCCAAGATCGTCGTCGTGGGAGCCCACTGATGAAGCATGAAGCAGTCGAGAAGAACATTGGCCTGATGGCCTTCTTCATGGTCATCGCCGTCAGCGTCGGTGGCCTCACCCAGATCGTCCCGCTGTTCTTCCAGGACGTCACCAACAAGCCGGTCGAGGGCATGAAGCCGCGCACCGCGCTGGAAGTGGAAGGCCGCGATATCTACATCCGCGAAGGCTGCGTGGGTTGCCACTCGCAGATGATCCGCCCGTTCCGCGCCGAGACCGAGCGCTACGGCCACTACTCGGTGGCCGGCGAAAGCGTGTGGGACCACCCGTTCCTGTGGGGCTCCAAGCGTACCGGCCCGGACCTCGCCCGCGTGGGTGGCCGCTACTCCGATGACTGGCACCGCGCGCACCTGTACAACCCGCGCAACGTGGTGCCGGAATCGAAGATGCCGTCCTACCCGTGGCTGGTCGAGAACAAGCTCGATGGCAAGGACACCGCCAAGAAACTGGAAGTCCTGCGCACCCTCGGCACGCCGTACACCGACGAAGACATCGCCGGTGCCCGCGACGCGGTCAAGGGCAAGACCGAGATGGACGCCCTGGTGGCGTACCTGCAAGGCCTTGGCACCCTCATCAAAAGCAAACGGTGACACTGATGGATATCGGGATGATTCGCGGCCTGGGCACCGTCGTGGTGCTGGTGGCTTTCGTGGGCCTGGCGCTGTGGGTGTTCAGCCCGCGGCGCAAAAAGGACTTCGATGAGGCCACGCAGTTGCCATTTGCGGACGACCCCGAGGCCACTCGCCACGTTGAGCACGCGAAAGCGCAAAAAGCTTCTGGGAGCAAACAACAATGACAACCTTCTGGAGTCTGTACGTCACCGTCCTGACCCTGGGCACCATCTTCGCCTTGAGCTGGCTGTTGCTGTCGACCCGCAAGGGCCAGCGCGAAGAGATCACCGACGAAACCGTCGGCCACGCCTTCGATGGCATCGAGGAGTACGACAACCCGCTGCCCAAATGGTGGTTCTGGCTGTTCGTCGGCACCGTCGTGTTCGCCCTCGGCTATCTGGTGCTGTACCCGGGCCTGGGCAACTGGAAAGGCATCCTGCCGGGGTACGCCTACGTCGATAACGACAAAAAGACCGAGTTCAGCAACGGCCAGCCAGGCTGGACCGGCGTGCACGAGTGGGAAAAGGAGATGGCCAAGGCCGACGCCCGCTTCGGGCCGATCTTCGCCAAGTTCGCCGCCATGCCGCTGGAGGAAGTGGCCAAGGACCCGCAGGCGCTGAAGATGGGCGCACGCCTGTTCGCCTCCAACTGCTCGGTGTGCCACGGCTCGGACGCCAAGGGCGCCTACGGTTTCCCCAACCTGACCGACAACGACTGGCGCTGGGGCGGTGAACCGGAAACCATCAAGACCACCATCATGGGCGGGCGCCACGGCGTGATGCCGGGCTGGACCACGGTGATCGGCGAACAGGGTGTGGCCGATGTGGCGGCGTTCGTGCTGACCAAGCTCGACGGCCGCACACTGCCCGAAGATGCCAAGGCCGACCCGGTCAAGGGCCAGCAGATCTTCGCCACCACCTGCGTGGCCTGCCATGGGCCTGAGGGCAAGGGCACCCCAGCCATGGGTGCGCCGAACCTGACCCACCCGCAGGCGTTCATCTACGGCTCGAGCTTCGCCCAGCTGCAACAGACCATCCGCTACGGTCGCCAGGGCCAGATGCCGGCCCAGGAACAGTTGCAGGGCAACGACAAGGTGCACCTGCTGGCGGCGTATGTGTACAGCCTGTCGCAACAGGAGCCAGCACCGGCCAAGGCCGAGTAAGGCAGGTTTGGCCTCTTCGCGGGTAAACCCGCTCCCACAGGACTCTCACCGGTTTCTGATGCGGTGCAGTACCTGTGGGAGCGGGTTCACCCGCGAAGAGGCCGGCACTGACGCCACAATTCCTGCAGGCCCCATGACCTGGATCAATTGACACTCGCCATATCACGATTCAAACCATCACCCAACGCGACTAAAGGTCGCAGTACGGCCCCGGCGCGCCAACACAGGCGTATCATGGGCCGCAGAGCGCCAGCAGAACGCGCGCGACTGCGGCCGGCAAGCACTGGCCGCGGCGTTTCTCCACTGCCGTGGGACTAGATGATGAGCAAGCAAATTCCGGTACATGACGTCACCCCGCCTGCCAGCAAAGGGAAGGATTCCGTCGACCTCTACGCATCACGCGAAAAAATCTACACCCGCGCCTTTACCGGCATTTTCCGCAGGCTGCGGATGGTCGGCGGCGCGGTGCTGTTCCTGCTGTATTTCGGCACCGTCTGGTTGAACTGGGGCGGCCACCAAGCCGTGTGGTGGAACCTGCCCGAGCGCAAGTTCTACATCTTCGGCGCCACGATCTGGCCGCAGGACTTCATCCTGCTCTCGGGCCTTCTGATCGTCGCGGCCTTCGGCCTGTTCTTCATCACCGTCTACGCCGGCCGCGTCTGGTGCGGCTACACCTGCCCGCAAAGCGTGTGGACCTGGGTGTTCATGTGGTGCGAAAAAGTCACCGAGGGTGACCGCAACCAACGCATGAAGCTGGACAAGGCGCCCATGAGCGGCAACAAGTTCCTGCGCAAGTTCGCCAAGCACAGCCTGTGGTTGCTGATCGGCTTCGTCACCGGCATGACCTTCGTCGGCTACTTCTCGCCGATCCGCGAGCTGGCCATCGAGTTCTTCACCGGCCAGGCCGACGGCTGGGCCTACTTCTGGGTCGGCTTCTTCACCCTGGCCACCTACGGCAACGCCGGTTGGCTGCGCGAGCAGGTGTGCATATACATGTGCCCCTACGCGCGCTTCCAGAGCGTGATGTTCGACAAGGACACCCTGATCGTCTCCTACGACCCGCGCCGTGGCGAAACCCGTGGCCCGCGCAAGAAGGACATCGACTACAAGGCCAAGGGCCTGGGCGACTGCATCGACTGCACCATGTGCGTACAGGTCTGCCCCACCGGCATCGACATCCGCGACGGCCTGCAGATCGAGTGTATCGGCTGCGCCGCCTGCATCGACGCCTGCGACAGCATCATGGACAAGATGAACTACCCCAAGGGCCTGATCAGCTACACCACCGAGCACAACCTGTCCGGGCAGAAGACCCACATGCTGCGCCCGCGCCTGATCGGCTACGCGTTGGTGCTGCTGGTGATGATCGGCGCCCTGACCACCGCCTTCGCCACCCGCTCGCTGGTTGGCTTCGACGTGGCCAAGGACCGGGTGCTGTACCGCGAGAACGCCCAGGGGCGGATCGAGAACGTGTACAGCCTGAAGGTGATGAACAAGGACCAGCGCGACCACGTCTACGTGCTGGATGCCGCCGGCCTGCCGGACCTGCGCCTGGAAGGCCACCGCGAAATCCGCGTGGCCGCCGGCGATATCGTCAGCCTGCCGGTGCAACTGTCGGTTGCCCCGGAGAAACTGCCCTCGACCACCAACGAAATCACCTTCATCCTCAAGGACGCCGACGACAGCGCCAGCCAGGTTGAAGCCAAGAGCCGCTTCATCGGCCCACAGATCCGCTGACTAGAGAGAACACAGACAATGCCTGCCGCCACCGCCGCCAGCCCCTGGTACAAGCACCTCTGGCCCTGGATCATCATCGGCATCCTGGCCACCTCGGTATGCCTGAGCCTGACCATGGTCAGCATTGCCGTGCGCAACCCGGACAACCTGGTCAACGACAACTATTACGAAGCCGGCAAGGGCATCAACCGCTCGCTGGACCGTGAACTGCTGGCCCAGACCCTCAACATCAAGGCCAGCATCCACCTGGACGAACTGACCGGTGAAGTGGACGTGCGCCTGACCGGCAACAGCGCCCCGCAGGCGCTGGAACTGAACCTGATTTCACCGACCCAGCCCAACAAGGACCGCAAGGTACAACTGGCACGCACCGAGCCGGGCCGCTATGTCGGCCAGCTGGATGACAAGGTCGACGGCCGGCGCTTCGTCGAGTTGCTCGGCAGCCAGGATGACCATGTGTGGCGGCTGTTCGAAGAGGAGAAGGTCGAGCATGGCGTGACCTTGCAGTTGGGGGATGAGGCCATTCAAGGCGCCGAGCACCACTGACCGAACACCGCGCCCCTTGTGGGAGCGGGTTTACCCGCGAATGCGTCAAACCTGAAGACATCACTGCCTGCTCTGACGCGTTCGCGGGTGAACCCGCTCCCACAGGTACCCTGTCCAGACAGCCGACTTGCGTAAGGCAATGATGTAAATGACCCAACCCACCCCCTGCTACCACTGCGCCCTGCCCGTCCCCGCCGGCAGCCGCTTCACCGCCGTGGTGCTCGGCGAGCCCCGGGCATTCTGTTGCCCGGGGTGCCAGGCAGTGGCCGAGTCCATCGTCGCCGGGGGCCTTGAGCACTATTACCAGCACCGCAGCGACACCAGCGCCAACCCCGAAGCCCTGCCCCGCCAGTTGCAGGACGAACTGGCGCTGTACGACCGCGACGACGTGCAACAGGGCTTCGTGCGCCATGCCGGCGAACTGGCCGAAGCCACCCTGCTGGTCGAAGGCATCAGCTGCGCCGCCTGCGGCTGGCTGATCGAAAAACACCTGCGCACCCTGCCCGGGGTCGCCGAGGCACGGCTGAACCTGTCCAACCACCGCCTGCTGGTCAACTGGGCCGACAGCCAGTTGCCGCTGTCCAGGCTGCTGGCCGAGCTGCGCCGCATCGGCTACGCCGCCCACCCCTACCAGCCGGACCAGGCCGCCGAGCAACTGGCCCGAGAAAACCGCAGCGCCCTGCGTCGCCTGGGCGTGGCCGGGCTGCTGTGGTTCCAGGCAATGATGGCGACCATGGCCACCTGGCCGGAATTCAACATCGACCTGTCCGCCGAGCTGCACACCATCCTGCGCTGGGTCGCGCTGTTCCTCACCACTCCGATCGTGTTCTACAGCTGCGCGCCGTTCTTCAAGGGCGCCGCTCGCGACCTGCGTACCCGCCACCTGACCATGGACGTCTCGGTGTCGCTGGCCATCGCCCTGGCCTACTGCGCCGGGATCTGGACGGCGATCACCGGCAGTGGCGAGCTGTATTTCGACACCGTGGGCATGTTCGCCCTGTTCCTGCTGACCGGGCGCTACCTGGAGCGCCGCGCCCGTGAGCGCACGGCGGCGGCCACGGCGCAACTGGTCAACCTGCTGCCGGCCTCGTGCCTGCGCCTGGCTGCCGACGGCCAGGCCGAACGCATCCTGCTCGGCGAACTGCAGCGCGGCGACCGCGTGCAAGTGCTGCCCGGCGCGGTGATCCCCGCCGACGGCTGCATTATCGAAGGCCGCTCCAGCGTCGACGAATCGCTGCTCACCGGTGAATACCTGCCCTTGGCGCGGCGCACCGGCGACCGGGTCACCGGCGGCACCCTCAACGTCGAAAGCACCCTCACCGTCGAGGTCCAGGCCCTGGGCCAGGACTCACGGCTGTCGGCCATCGTGCGCCTGCTGGAGCGGGCGCAGACCGAAAAACCGCGCCTGGCCGAGATCGCCGACCGTGCCTCGCAATGGTTCCTGCTGTTCACCCTGGTGGCGGCGGCGATCATCGGCCTGGTCTGGTGGCAACTCGATGCCGGGCGGGCGTTCTGGATCGTCCTGGCGATGCTGGTCGCCACCTGTCCCTGCGCCCTGTCGCTGGCCACCCCGACCGCCCTCACCGCCGCCACCGGCACCCTGCACAAGCTTGGCCTGCTGGTGACCCGTGGCCATGTGCTGGAGGGCCTCAACCAGATCGACACGGTGATCTTCGACAAGACCGGCACCCTCACCGAAGGCCGCCTGGCCCTGCGCAGCATCCGCCCGCTGGGGCGCCTGGATGCCGACCGCTGCCTAGCGCTGGCCGCCGCCCTCGAGAACCGCTCCGAACACCCCATCGCTCGCGCCTTCGGCCGCGCTGCCCGGCCGGCCGAGGCGGTCAACGCAGTGCCTGGGCTGGGCCTGGAGGGTGAGGTGGACGGCCAGCGCCTGCGCATCGGCCAGGCCACCTTCGTCTGCGCCCTGAGTGGCGCCGAAGTGCCTGGCGTACCCGAACCACGCGGCCAGTGGCTGCTGCTGGGCGATCGCCAGGGCCCGCTGGCCTGGTTCGGCCTGGATGACCGCCTGCGCGACGATGCCGCCGACCTGGTGGCCGCCTGTAAGGCCCGTGGCTGGCAGACCCTGCTGCTGTCCGGCGACAGCTCGCCTATGGTTGCCGAGGTGGCCGCGACGCTTGGCATCGACCAGGCCGTCGGCGGCCTGCGCCCGGACGACAAGCTCGCACGTCTGAAACAGCTCCAGGCCGAAGGGCGCAAGGTGCTGATGCTGGGTGACGGGGTGAACGATGTGCCGGTCCTGGCCGCTGCCGATATCAGCATCGCCATGGGCAGCGCCACCGACCTTGCCAAGACCAGCGCCGACGCCGTGCTGCTGTCCAACAACCTGCACGCATTGGTGCAAGCCTTTGCCCTGGCCCGGCGGACCCGCCGCAACATTGTCGAGAACCTGCTCTGGGCGACCCTGTACAATGGCCTCATGTTGCCGTTCGCCGCACTCGGCTGGATCACCCCGGTCTGGGCGGCGATCGGCATGTCGGTCAGCTCGCTGATCGTCGTGCTCAACGCCTTGCGCCTGACCCGGCTGCCAACGGCAGTGGGCGTACCGGTGAACGCGCCACCGTCACTTGGAAGGAAAACCCTATGCCCGCCCTCTACGTGATGATCCCCGCCGCCCTGCTGCTGGTCGGGGTGGCCGTGTACATCTTCTTCTGGGCGGTGGACAGCGGCCAGTACGACGACCTTGAAGGCCCGGCCCACAGCATCCTGTTCGACGACCAGGACCCGCGCCACCAGGCTGCGGTCAAACACGACGAACAACCTCCTGAAGACAAGGACGCCAAACCGAGTGCCTGAACTGATCCCCCTGCTCGGCTCGGCCCTGGTCCTCGGCCTGCTCGGTGGCGGCCACTGCCTGGGGATGTGCGGCGGCCTGATGGGCGCCTTGACCCTGGCCATCCCGCCGGAGCAGCGCAACCGGCGCCTGCGCCTGTTGCTGGCCTACAACCTCGGACGCATCCTCAGCTACGCCGCGGCCGGCCTGCTGTTGGGCCTGGCCGGCGTGGCCCTGGCCAGCAGCCCGCTGGCGCTCGGGCTGCGGGTGGTCGCGGCGCTGCTACTGATCGCCATGGGCCTGTACCTGGCCGGGTGGTGGAGCGGCCTGACACGCATTGAAGCGCTCGGGCGCGGCCTGTGGCGCCATATACAACCGCTGGCCACACGGCTGCTGCCGGTGTCCAGCCTGCCCCGCGCCCTGTTGCTCGGCGCCTTGTGGGGCTGGCTGCCGTGCGGGCTGGTGTACAGCACCCTGCTGTGGGCGGCCAGCCAGGGTGATGCGCTGCACAGCGGGGCATTGATGCTGGCGTTCGGGCTGGGCACCTGGCCGGTGTTGCTGGCCACGGGGTTGGCGGCGGAGCGTGTGGGCAGCGTGCTGCGCAAGCGCGGGGTGCGCATGGCGGGTGGCGTGCTGGTGATCCTCTTTGGCCTGTGGACGCTGCCTGGGCCTCACCAGCACTGGCTCATGGGGCATTGACAGGGAATCGCGGGGCAAGCCCGCTCCCACGCCGTCTCCTCAGCTATGTGGGAGCGGGCTTGCCCCGCGATCGGCTGGCCTGCTTGATGCAAATCAACACCCTACACCCCATGCAGCCCTAGACTCCGGACACTGCTGCTCTATCCGGGGACTGCCCACATGCTCGACGACCTACGCTGGGACGCCGACCTGATCCGTCGTTACGATCTGGCCGGGCCACGCTACACCTCCTACCCTACCGCCGTGCAACTGCATGGCGAAGTGGGCTCGTTCGACCTGCTCCACGCCCTGCGCGAGAGCCGTCGGGCCACGCGCCCGCTGTCGCTGTACGTGCACGTGCCGTTCTGCGCCAACATCTGCTACTACTGCGCATGCAACAAGGTCATCACCAAGGACCGCGGCCGCGCCGCGCCCTACCTGCAGCGCCTGGAACAGGAAATCCAGCTGGTCGCCTGCCACCTGGACCCCAAGCAGCGCGTCGAGCAGCTGCACTTCGGCGGCGGCACCCCGACCTTCCTCAGCCATGTGGAACTGCGCCAGCTGATGGCGACCCTGCGCCAGCACTTCAACCTGCTGGACGATGACTCCGGTGACTACGGCATCGAGATCGACCCGCGCGAGGCCGACTGGTCGACCATGGGGCTGCTGCGCGAGCTGGGCTTCAACCGCGTCAGCCTCGGCGTGCAGGACCTCGACCCGGCGGTGCAGCGAGCGGTCAACCGCCTGCAGAGCCTGGAACAGACCCGCACCCTGATCGAAGCGGCGCGCACCCTGCAGTTCCGCTCGATCAACCTCGACCTGATCTACGGCCTGCCCAAGCAGACCCCGGAAGGGTTCGCCCGCACTGTCGAAGAAGTGATCCGCCTGCAACCCGATCGCCTGTCGGTGTTCAACTACGCCCACCTGCCCGAGCGTTTCATGCCGCAGCGGCGCATCGACAGCAACGACCTGCCGGCCCCCGCGGCCAAACTGGAGATGCTGCACGCCACCATCGACCAGTTGACCGCCGCCGGCTATCGCTACATCGGCATGGACCATTTCGCCCTGCCCGACGACGAACTGGCCATCGCCCAGGAAGAAGGCACCCTGCAGCGCAACTTCCAGGGTTACACCACCCATGGCCATTGCGACCTGATCGGCCTGGGGGTCTCGGCCATCAGCCAGATCGGCGACCTGTACTGCCAGAACAGCAGCGACCTCAACACCTACCAGGACACCCTGTCCACCGCTCAACTGGCCACCCAGCGCGGCCTGCTGTGCAACCAGGACGACCGCCTGCGGCGGGCAGTGATCCAGCAACTGATCTGCCATTTCGAGCTGGACTTCGAGCAGATCGAACGGCAATTCACCATTGATTTTCGCGGTTACTTCAACGAAGTCTGGCCGCAATTGCACGCCATGCAGCGCGACGGCCTGATCAGC
This sequence comes from Pseudomonas sichuanensis, assembly GCF_024749065.1. Taxonomy (NCBI): domain Bacteria; kingdom Pseudomonadati; phylum Pseudomonadota; class Gammaproteobacteria; order Pseudomonadales; family Pseudomonadaceae; genus Pseudomonas; species Pseudomonas sichuanensis. Next base: position 4,211,914 of record NZ_CP087185.1, read on the forward strand.
CTCGACAGCAAAGGCATCCGCATCCTGCCTGCCGGCCGTCTGCTGGCGCGCTCGGTGTGCATGGTCTTCGACGCTTACCTCGCGCAACAGAATCGCCAGCGTTTCTCACGGGTGATCTGAGGCGATTGAGGCGTTTCACCGCATGGACAGCCCGCCTTCAGGGGCACACTATGGACAGTCGAAAGGTACCGGAAACATCCACTCCGGGCCGCCGCCAGCACGCACCAAACGAGTGCATGCTGGCCTCCAGCCTATGCCGTGGGTTACCCTTACGGCTTATGTGTGCTTTCCCACAAGGATCGAAGAAATGTCCGAGCCAGTAAAACTGCGCCCACACAACCAGGCCCACTGCAAGGATTGCAGCCTGGCCCCCCTGTGCCTGCCCCTGTCCCTCAACCTCGAGGACATGGATGCACTGGATGAAATCGTCAAACGCGGCCGCCCACTGAAAAAAGGCGAATTCCTGTTCCGCCAAGGTGACAATTTCGGCTCGGTTTACGCAGTCCGCTCCGGCGCCCTCAAGACCTTCAGCCTCAGCGACGCCGGCGAAGAACAGATCACCGGCTTCCACCTGCCCAGCGAGCTGGTCGGCCTGTCCGGCATGGACACCGAGGCCTATCCGGTGTCGGCCCAGGCCCAGGAAACCACCTCGGTGTGCGAGATCCCCTTCGAACGCCTGGATGAGCTTTCGGTACAACTGCCGCAACTGCGCCGCCAGCTGATGCGAGTGATGAGCCGTGAGATCCGCGACGACCAGCAGATGATGCTGCTGCTGTCGAAGAAAACCGCCGACGAGCGCATCGCCACCTTCCTGGTCAACCTGTCCGCGCGCTTCCGCGCCCGTGGCTACTCGGCCAACCAGTTCCGCCTGAGCATGTCGCGCAACGAGATCGGCAACTACCTGGGCCTGGCCGTGGAAACCGTCTCGCGGGTATTCACCCGCTTCCAGCAGAACGGCCTGCTCAAGGCCGAGGGCAAGGAAGTGCATATCCTCGACCCGATCCAGCTGTGTGCGCTGGCCGGTGGTGCAATGGAGGCCTGACAAAGGCCGGATGCGGGTATACTGGCGCCTTGGTTTTTCCAGGATACCCGCACCATGCACAGCGACACTTTCGACCTCAAAGCCCTGATTCGCCCGGTAGTGGACTTCCCCAAACCGGGGGTCATCTTCCGCGATATCACCCCGTTGTTCCAATCGCCGCGTGGGCTGCGCTACGTCGCTGACCAGTTCATCGAGCGCTATGTCGAGGCCGAGTTCAGCCATATCGGTGCCATGGATGCGCGGGGCTTCCTGATCGGCTCGATCATCGCCCACCAGTTGAACAAGCCGCTGATCCTGTTCCGCAAGCAAGGCAAGCTGCCGGCCGACGTGCTGTCGGAGGGTTACCAGACCGAGTACGGCGAAGCCTTCCTGGAAGTGCATGCCGACAGCCTGTGCGAAGGGGATTCGGTGCTGATCTTCGATGACCTGATCGCCACCGGTGGCACCCTGCTGGCGGCAGCCAACCTGGTGCGCCGCACCGGGGCACAGGTGTTCGAGGCCGCAGCGATCATCGATTTGCCAGAGCTGGAAGGCTCGCGCCGGCTGCAGGCGGCCGGGGTGCCGACCTTCTGCCTGACCGAGTTCTCGCTCAGCGAATACTGAAAGCAGCTGCAAGCTGCAAGCTGCAAGCTGCAAGCTGCAAGTAAAAGCAAGTCGATGCAGAACCTATTTTGCTTGCCGCTTGGAGCTTGGAGCTTGGAGCTTCAAAGCGAAATCGGCCTGCGCCCGGCAAACGCATGGGCCAAGGTCCCGCCATCCACCAGCTCCAGTTCGCCACCCAGCGGTACGCCATGGGCGATACGCGTGGTGCTCAAGCCCTTTTCGGCCAGCAGCTGGGCGATGTAGTGGGCCGTCGCCTCCCCTTCCACCGTGGGGTTGGTCGCCAGGATCACTTCACTGAAAGTGCCCTGCTCTTCGATGCGCGCCATGAGCTGCGGAATACCGATCGCATCCGGCCCCAGGCCATCGAGCGGCGACAGGTGCCCCTTGAGCACGAAGTAACGGCCGCGATAGCCGGCCTGCTCCACTGCAAACATATCCATCGGCCCTTCGACCACGCACAGCTGGCTGTCATCACGGCGCGGGTCGGCGCACTGCGGGCACAGCTCCTGCTCGGTCAGGGTCCGGCACTGGCGGCAATGGCCAACGCCGTCCATGGCCTGGCTCAGGGCCTGGGCCAGGCGCGTACCGCCACTGCGGTCGCGTTCGAGCAGTTGCAGGGCCATGCGCTGGGCGGTTTTCTGGCCGACACCGGGCAGAATGCGCAGGGCGTCGATCAGTTGGCGGATCAGGGGGCTGAAGCTCATGTATGCGGGCCTGCCAGTTCAGGAAACAGAATGAACAAGGGAGCAACGACCGCCTGGCCGTTGCTCCCCCGGGGTAACGCGACGCCGATCAGAACGGCATCTTGAAGCCAGGCGGCAGCTGCATGCCGGCAGTCATGCCACCCATCTTCTCCTGGCTGCTCTGCTCGATCTTGCGCACGGCATCGTTGAGCGCGGCGGCGATCAGGTCTTCGAGCACTTCCTTGTCGTCGGCGTCAGCCGACATCAGGCTGTCATCGATGCTGACGCGCTTGACGTCGTGGCGACCGGTCATCACCACGCTGACCAGGCCACCACCGGACTGGCCGGTGACTTCGGCGTTAGCCAGTTCTTCCTGCATCTTCTGCATCTTTTCCTGCATCTGCTGGGCCTGCTTCATCAGGCCGGCCATGCCACCTTTCATCATGGGGGTATACCTCGATTGGTTCATGTAATGCGGCCGCGCACAGGGCCGGCCGCATGGTTATCCGTTATTGGCCCTGGCTGGCCAGGGCATCCACAGGCTCAATAGTATCCTGGCGCACCGTCGCGCCGAACTGCTGGATCATCTGCTGGATCAATGGATCCTGCTCGATCGACAGCACCGCGTCATGCTGGCGTTCGGCGCGCTTGCGGGACGCGGCCTGGGCCGGGGTTTCCTGTTCCGGGCGTATCAGTTCGATCTTGAGCCGGATGTCGCGCCCCAGCTGCTGGTTGAGCGCATCGTTGAGGCGGCGCTGTTGCGTGCTGTTGAACAACGCCCCCTGGCCCGGGTCCAGGTGCAGCAGCCAGTCGTCGCCATCGGCGGCGATCAAGGTACAGTTCGCGGCGATGTTGCCTGTCATACCCGAGACAGGCAACTGTGGGAATAATTCCAGCCATTGCAGGGCCAGACCTGTGGCAGGCCGAGCGGCCGGCAGAGGTTCGGGCGCCTTTGCGGGCTGGTCTTCCTGCACATGCTCGGCCAGTTCATCGAGGTAACTGAAGCCCGCCGGGTCGCTGTCCGCGACATAGTAGTCTTCGTCCGCCGGTGGCTCATCGTCGCGGTCCATGCCCGCCGGGTTGTACGCAGACGGATCGAAGGGTGGCTCGTCGTAGTCCGGCTGGCTGCTGGCGGTCTCGGCAACGGGCGCCTCGACCACCACAGGCTCGGGCTGCGGCGCGGCCACGACAGGCACAGGCGGTGCGGCGGGCTCTTCCCAGGGCAGGTCGATCACTGCCTCGACCGGTTCAGGCTCGGGTTCAGGCTCGGGTGCCGGGGCTGGCTCTGGCTGCGCGGCAGGCGCTTCAACCACGGCCTCGGCGACGACAGGCGCCTCTACCGGGGCCTGAACAGCGGCTGGCGCGACAACAGGTTCAACGGGCGCTGCGACGGCAACTGCCGCAGCTGCCACCGGTGGGGCCGGATCAGCTGTGGCCTGGCTGATCCCCACCGGCTTTAGTACCGGTTTCGGTGCATCGTCGCTGTCGGCCGGGCGGAACGCCAGCATGCGCAGCAGGACCATTTCGAAGCCGCCACGCGGGTCGGGCGCCAGCGGCAGGTCGCGACGACCGATCAGGCCCATCTGGTAGTAGAACTGTACGTCCTCGGCGGGCAGTGCCTGGGCCAGCGCCAGCACCCGATCACGGTCGCCCTGGCCGTTGTCGACCGCCTCGGGCAACGCCTGGGCGATGGCCACACGGTGAAGCACGTTGAGCATTTCCGAGAGCACGCCGTTCCAGTCAGGCCCCTGCTCGGCAAGGTGGCGCACCGCTTCCAGCAATGCCCTGGCATCGCCGTCGAGCAGTGCCTGCAGCACACCGTACACCTGGCCGTGGTCAAGCGTGCCGAGCATTGCCCGCACATCAGCCGCCAGCACCTTGCCTTCGCCAAAGGCGATGGCCTGGTCGGTCAGGCTCATGGCGTCGCGCATCGAGCCGTCGGCAGCGCGGCCCAGCAGCCACAGGGCGTCGTCTTCGAACGGCACGTTCTCGGCGCCCAGCACATGGCTGAGGTGCTCGACCACCCGCTCCGGGCTCATGTTCTTCAGCGAGAACTGCAGGCAGCGCGACAGGATGGTTGCCGGCAGCTTCTGCGGGTCGGTGGTGGCAAGGATGAACTTGACGTAGGGCGGCGGCTCTTCCAGCGTCTTCAACAAGGCGTTGAAGGAGTGGGTCGAGAGCATGTGCACTTCGTCGATCAGGTAGACCTTGAAGCGCCCGCGGCTGGGGGCGTACTGCACGTTGTCGAGCAGCTCGCGGGTATCCTCGACCTTGGTGCGGCTGGCGGCGTCGATCTCGATCAGGTCGACGAAGCGGCCTTCGTCGATCTCGCGGCACACCGAGCAGGTCCCGCAGGGCGTGGAGGTGATGCCGGTTTCGCAGTTCAGGCACTTGGCGATGATCCGCGCGATGGTGGTCTTGCCCACCCCACGGGTGCCGGTGAACAGGTACGCATGGTGCAGGCGCTGGTTGTCCAGGGCGTTGATCAAAGCCTTGAGCACATGGGTCTGGCCGACCATTTCGCGGAACGAGCGCGGACGCCATTTACGTGCAAGAACCTGATAACTCATCAAAAAACCATCGTGACCGGAGCGGGCGGAAAGAGCGCTAATGCTAGCGGAGCGAGGGGGAAATTGCACCCTGCGGATCTCGTCTAAGCTCAGCAGCAGGCATAGCTCCGGGCTGATCAGGGAGGATGAGACGTGCGGCGAGCCTTGGTCCTCCTGTGGTTATGCAGTGCATACAGCCTGGCCGAGCCGCCAGTTTTGCGCTTTTCCGTGGCCGAGAGCTGGAGCATGCCGCTGATGCGCATCGAGCAGGGGCAGCCGGTGGAGGGCATTCTGTTCGAGCTGATGCAGGCTGCGGCCCGCGAAGCGGGGGTACGGGCGCAGTACCATGTGATGGCCCGGCTGCGATTGCAGGAGGCCATGGAGAACGGCGACATCGACGTGCGCTGTTATGTCTCCACCCAATGGCTGACCAGCCGCCCCGGCGATTACCTGTGGAGCATCCCGCTCATCGAGCAGCGCGACCTGCTGGTCGGCCGCCCCGGCGACAGCGCCACTAGCGCCGACGCCCTCCCCCCACAGGCGCTGGGCACCGTGCTGGGCTACAGCTACCCCACCCTCGCCCCACTATTTGCCCGCGGCCAGTTGCAGCGCGAAGACAGCCGCAATCAGGAGCTGGCCCTGCAAAAGCTGCTGGCCGGGCGCTATCGGCATGCCGTGAGCAACCAGCTGTCGCTGCAATGGTTCAACCGTGGGCTGCCGGCGGCTAAGCAACTGCGTGGGCTGGCGGTGCTGGAAGAACAGGCGCTGAGCTGCATGGTGCGCAACGATCCGGCGCTACCGACACAGGCGGTGCTCAGGGCGTTTGTGAGGCTCAAGCAATCCGGAGAGGTCGAGCGAATCATCGAGCGTTACACCCAAGCGCTGCCCGCGCCACCTGTCGCCGACAGCAAAGATCTCTAGCCTACGAGCCACAGCACACCGAGCGCGGCCAGGTACAGACCGCTGCCAAACACACAATGCGTTGCCAGGCTGCGCAAGCAACTCTTCAGCGGCGCTGGCGTATTGGCGGCAAAGTACCCCGCGCCCAGTGCCGGCTGTATCACGCACAGCGGCACCAGCACCGAGACAACTCCGAACGACAACGCTGGGAGCAGCGATGGCTGACCCAGCCACGCCTCCCCGGCCAGCGCGATCAGCAGGCCGGCAAACAGCAGCCCGGTGGCATAGTGCAGCACCCAACCCCACGCCAGCTCACCGCGAACCGGTGCGGCCTTGCCGATCGCTGCGTGCCGCCAGCGCCCCTCCAGCAGATGCCCCGCCCAGCGGCCGACCATGGCGTAGTTCAGGGTCGTAACGCCCAGGCGCCTGAGCAGCAGCGTCCACAGGTCCATCACCAGCGTGGCGCCGATGCCGATGAACAGGACGGAGGAAATCAATGAGGAGACGGTCATGGCGAAGGCCCTGGGCAGATTGACGGAAATGGTCCTTGCCGAGCAGCATGCAAGTTGAAGTCAACTTCAAGTCAAGGGGCCCAAGATGGATATTGCCGATGTCGCCAGGCGCAGTGGTGTGCCGGCTTCGACCTTGCGCTACTACGCCAACAAGGGCCTGCTCACGGCATTGTCCGGCCGGGGTCAGCGCCGTCAGTTCCCGGCCGACACGCCCGAGCGCCTGGCGTTGATCGCCCTGGGCCAGGCGGCCGGGTTTTCGCTGGATGAGGTGGCGGCGATGCTGGCCGAGCAGCAGGTCGACCGGCAATTGCTGCTGGCCAAGGCCGACGAGATCGACCAGCGGATCAAGCGCCTGCAGGCGATGAGCAAGGGGTTGCGCCATGCGGCGGTGTGCCCCGAGGAGCATCACCTGCAGTGCCCGACCTTCCAGCGCTTGATGAAGGTGTCCGCCAGCCAGGGCAGGCCCGCCCGAGCGCCGCGCAAGTGAGCCTTCAGTAGCCGTGCAGTTCGCGGAACGGCTGGCCCTTGTGGTAAGTGATCCACTCTTGCACGTCATAGGGCAGGTAAAGCTGGCGCCGCGCCCGCGACAACGCGATGTACACGGCACAGATACGCGCATCGAAAGCGTAGGCATCCCTGAAGCGGTTGGTGGTCATCAGCTCGGGCGTGAGCAGTACATGGTCGAACTCAAGGCCCCCGGCCTCCTCGGCCATCATCAGCAAGAGGCTGGCCCGCTGCTCGGCGACCCGCGCCGCCAGGGTGGTCAGGTCGGCGAGCTTGTAGCCGTCCTGCAACCGCGCCTCGACCCACAGGAACGACTCGTCGAAGCGCTCGGCATCGCGCACCTGCTGCCAGTCGAGCATGTGCGCAAAGTGCGGGTGCGGCCCTTCGGCGTCCTGCACCGGGCCGTGGATTGCCGCCCGGAACAGGCCGACCGCAGTGGCCATGAAGCGCCGCATATCGGGCCAGTCGGGGAATTTCAGCAGGCAACCGGTCTCGGCCAGTTCCATGGCCCAGCGCATGCTGTCCCAGCGCGAGGCGGTCAGCACCACGCAGCCTTCGGGTGGAATGAAGCCCTGGGGGAACAGCTCGATACCGACATCCACGTTGCGCGCCGCCTCGAAGGCCACTTTCGACTTTTGTGAATGCACGTCGATCAACGGGTTGATCAGGCGCTCGACCTTTGGCCCGGAGCGAACGGCGAAGGCGATATCCTTCTGGCGCACCTGGCGCTCACGCCGCACCACGGCACCGGAGGCCTTCTGGTATTCGTCACCCAGGGTGATCAGCACCTGCCGCCCGCGCTCGATGACCTGCAACAGCGAGCCCGGCACGTCCTGGCTCTCATCGATGATCACGTGGCTGAAGCGAGTGGGCACACTGCAGCCGCCCAGGCTGGCACGCTTGATCAGCAGCAGCGCTTCGAAGCCGGTCTGCGCCCCCCAGGCCGGGTGCGACTCCAGGTAGCGCCACAGCCGGCTGGCGTACTCGAGCAGAACCTGGGCATCGACGCCCGACAGCGCCTGCCGGAAGAATGGCAAATGGCGATTCGACAGGCTGTAGTCACGCGACTCGCAATAGCTGTGCAGCACTTCGAGGCAGATATCCAGGGCATGCTCGGCGTCGTACTGGCGCAGCCCGACGATGCCAAGCTCCTGCGCCAGCTTGAGCTTGCCTGGGCCTCGCGCCGCGGCCCTGCCGTTGGCCGGCTGCGCATCCTTGAGCAGGGCCTTGGCGAACTGGCCGAAGGTCATGCCGACCTTGGCCTGCGGATCCCGCCCCATGCGCTGGCGCAGGGTGCCAAGCTTGGCCGGTGTGCGTGCCAGGGCCAGCACCCGGCCGCGTGGCAGGCAATCCATCAGCGCGCCAAGCAGGTAGCTCTTGCCGATGCCAGCGTAGCCCTGGACATGGATGTCTTCGTCGAGGTTGGCGCGGATGACCTTGAGCAGCTTGTCCTGCTCGACGGTCAGCCAGCGCTCGTTGTCGAAACCGGTCACCACCTGCTGGCTGAAGGGGTTGTCGGCTTGCTGCCGACGGAGCCTGAAGTCGAAATCCCACTTGCCGTCGGCCAGCAGGTAATCGCCCCCCTGCACCTCTTCGTCGGTGAGCAGGCGCAACTTCGACGCCTTGATCACCTCGAGGCCGAAATACAGCTTGCGCGCATCGAACAGCCGGAGCGCTTCCGACAGCAGGCTCACGTCCGGCGAATGGGGGCCATCGACGGACCAGGCCAGCAATTTGCCCAGCACCTTCTCCGCCGCCGGCGCATCGAGCTTGCCCTGGGCCTGGGCAAGGTTCTGGATCACCAGCAAGGCCGCCAGCTCAGGGTCGCTCAGCGCGTCCAGGGCGGGCACGCCTTCGGCCTGCAGCAACCCCTGGCAGCGCTCCAGGGTGATGGGCAGGAAGACGGGGCAAGAGAAATTGAAATGTTCAGGCTGCATGTGCGCTCAATGTCCAGGCAAAGGCTGATTCAGGGCGTGTTGGCATCCGGTGCCTGGCCAACCAGCAGTTCGAACTGGTATGCACCCAGTGAACCCGCCATGCCGCCAGGGTGGCGGGCACCCGGCTGAGGCTCATCGAGCACGCCATCGAGTTCGTGCAGTGCCAGCTCCAGCAACTTGCGCAGGTCACGCACGCTGCCTGCCGATAGATTCAAATGAAGTTCGAGCAGGGCCTGGGCCGCGGCAACAGGCGCTGGCGGCGTTGCCTCTGCGAGTATGCGCTCGTGTTCCTCTTCCATCTGGTCGAGCACCTGCGACAGCTCAAGCACCCGCTCGGGGCTGGCGGCCATCTGGTCCTTGATCTCCAGGCGGCGCATTTGCCATTCCCGGATCTTGTGACGGGTGAGGTCGTCGACATGTTCCACGGTCGCTATCTCCTGGCCGAACGGACTGACACGCTGGGTGCATGATAAGGCGCCACGCACGATTGTGCAGGGGTAAAGGCTTGCGCGGGCGCAAAGAGAGGGTACAGGCGGGGTACGAAAGGTGCGCGAAGCGAAAATGCCTGCGCCCAAAATGGAGGCGGCCCCACCAGCCACACCCCGGCACTCAATGTCCCCGCCTTGGCTGCTTCCTTCCGGACCTGACCAGGTAAACGGGTAATCAATGCGGGGGGACCGATGGGGCCACCACGACGGCTCGCCAAGTGACGAGCCGCGCCATTGTACCGTTCTGCGCTGAAGTTACAACCTTTGCTTGAGAAAAAACCATCATTTCTCAAGGACTTGTGGTTGCTTGTTCGCGGGGCAAGCCCGCTCCCACGGGCGGTTAGAGGTTAATGCCCTGCCCGGCCATGAAGGCCACGAACTGTTCCTCGTCCAGCACCTTGACCCCCAGCTCACCGGCCTTGGCCAGCTTCGAGCCGGCACCGGGGCCGGCGACCACGCAGTGGGTCTTGCCAGAAACCGAGCCCGACACTTTCGCCCCCAGGCTTTCCAGCTTCTCCTTGGCGACATCCCGGCTCATGCGCTCCAGCGTACCGGTAAGCACCCAGGTCTGGCCGGCCAGGGGCAGGCCCTCGGCGGTTTTCTTCTCGCAGGACCAGTGCATGCCGAATTCGAGCAACTGGGCTTCGATGGCCCGGGCCAACTGCTGGTTGGCTTCCACCTTGAAGAACTCGCGCACACCCTCGGCCTGTTTGGTATTCAACGCCTGACGCAAATCGATGCCGTCGGCGGCGATGATCTTGTCCAGCGTGCCCAGCTTGTCCACCAACTTCTCGGCACCGGTCGGGCCGACCGAAGGGATGTCGAGCTTGGCCAGCATCCCGGCCAGGGTGGTGCAGGCGGCGAACTCGGCGGCGAGCTCGCCCTCGTCCTGCAACTGCATGCCACTGGCCAGCAATTGCTCGATCACTTCGCGGTTGTGCTCGGCCTCGAAGAAGTTGTGGATCTCGTAGGCCACTTCCAGGCCAATGTCCGGCAGGTAGGTGAGCACCTGGGGCAGCGCCACCTGTACCCGCGCCAGGCTGCCCAGCGAACGGGCCAACACCTTGGCGGTCTCCTCGCCGACATCGGGGATGCCCAGGGCAAAGATGAAGCGCGCCAGGGGCGGACGCTTGCTGGCCTCGATGGCTTCGAGCAATTTGCGGCTGGACACCTCGGCGAAGCCTTCCAGCGCGACCACTTGCTCGAACTCAAGCTTATAAAGGTCGGCCGGCGAGCGGATGAGGCCTTCGTCGACCAGTTGTTCGACGCTCTTCTCGCCCAGGCCGTCGATGTCCATGGCCCGGCGCGACACATAGTGGATGATCGCCTGCTTGAGCTGGGCTGCGCAGCTCAAGCGGCCGACACAGCGGTACACCGCGCCTTCGCTGGTGGTCGCCTTGCCCTTGCTGCGCTTGACCAGCTGCGTGCGCTCGACCTGCGAGCCGCACACCGGGCAGGCGCTGGGCACCTGCACCGGCCGGGCATCGGCCGGGCGACGCTCGGCCACCACTTGCATCACCTGCGGGATCACGTCGCCGGCACGGCGGATGATGACCGTGTCGCCGATGCACAGGCCAAGACGGGCGACTTCATCCATGTTGTGCAGGGTGGCATTGGACACGGTAACCCCGGCCACCTTGACCGGTTTCAACCGCGCCACGGGCGTTACCGCGCCGGTACGGCCGACCTGAAACTCGACGTCGAGCACCTCGGTGAGCTCTTCCATGGCCGGGAACTTGTGGGCGATCGCCCAACGCGGTTCACGGGCACGGAAACCCAGCTCGCGCTGCGCGGCCAGGCTGTTGACCTTGAACACCACCCCGTCGATCTCGTAGGGCAGGCTATTGCGCCGCTCGCCGATATCCCGGTAGTAAGCCAGGCACTCTTCGATGCCAGCCGCGTGCCGCAGCTCGCGGCTGATGGGCAGGCCCCAGCCCCTGAGCTTCTCGAGAATGCCGATATGGCTGTCACCGAAAGGCTCCGACACCTGGCCGACGCCATAGCAGCAGAACTCCAGCGGGCGGCTGGCGGTGATCTTCGAGTCCAGTTGGCGCAGGCTGCCGGCGGCAGCGTTGCGCGGGTTGGCGAAGGTCTTGCCACCGGCTTCGGCCTGGGCAGCGTTGAGCCGGTCGAAACCAGCCTTGCTCATGTACACCTCGCCACGCACCTCCAGCACTGCCGGCCAGCCCTCGCCCTGCAGCTTGAGCGGAATGTTGCGCACGGTACGCACGTTGGCGCTGATGTCTTCGCCGGTGGTGCCGTCGCCGCGGGTAGCCCCCTGCACCAGCTGGCCGTCGCGATACAGCAAGCTGACCGCCAGGCCGTCGAGCTTGGGTTCGCAGCTGTAATCGACAGCGGCGCGGGCAGCGAACAGATCGCCGCCGGGAAGGTCGAGGCCCTCGACCACGCGACGGTCGAAATCACGCAAATCGTCTTCTTCGAAGGCGTTGCCCAGGCTGAGCATGGGCACTTCGTGGCGCACCTGGCTGAACGCCGCCAGCGCCGCACCGCCTACCCGCTGAGTGGGCGAGTCGGGGGTCACCAGGTGCGGGTGCTCGGCCTCCAGCGCCTTGAGTTCATTGAACAGCCGGTCGTACTCGGCGTCCGGCACACTGGGCTCGTCGAGCACGTAGTAGCGGTGGTTGTGCTGGTCGAGCTCGGCGCGCAGTTCATGGATTCGGGTTTCGGCGTTCATGTTTTCGTCTTCTCGTGCAAAGCAAAAGAGCAGCCCCAGGCTGCTCTTTTGCTTGAATCATCGCGGTGCGGACCGAGGCAAGGGCCGCCCCGCTGGTGTGTGTCAGCGTTTCTGCGTCAGCGCCCGGCGCTCGAACTCGACGATACGCTGGCGGTAGTGCTCGATGGTCTGGGCGGTGAGCACGCTGCGCTGGTCGTCCTTGAGCTCGCCGTTGAGCTCGTGGGACAGCTTGCGCGCGGCGGCGACCATCACGTCGAAGGCCTGCTTGGGGTGGCGCGGGCCAGGCAAGCCAAGGAAGAAGCTCACGGCACGGGTGCTGAAGTGGTCGATGTCGTCCAGGTCGAACACGCCGGGCTTGACCGCGTTGGCCATGGAGAACAGCACCTCGCCGTGGCCAGCCATGCTTTCGTGGCGATGGAAGATGTCCATCTCGCCGAAGCGCAGGCCGCTTTCCAGGATGTTCTGCAACAGGGCCGGGCCCTTGAAGCCGCCTTCATCGCGGGAGATGACGCTGATCACCAGCACTTCTTCCATCGGCGGCAGTTCCCTGGCTGGGGTGCTGGCGCTGCTGGCTGGGGCGCTGTTGCGGCTGCTGTTGTCGACAACCACTTCATCGTCGCTTTCGGCGAACAGGTCGGGCTCGCGCTCGGCGGCGAGATTGAGGTCGCCCTGCTGTGGCTCGCTGTTGCTGCGCTTGCCGCGCTTGGGCTGCTTGGCCGGTTTGGCTTCACGCTCGCGCTCACGCTCACGCGCCGGCGCAGTCAGCGACGGCAGGTCGGTCTCGTCCAGCTCGGGCTCTTTGTGCGTATCCAGCACACGTGAAGGGCCGAGCACTTCGGCACTGCCCTCATCGTCCTGGGCATTGGCGTAGCTACGGTCCAGACGGAATTTCAACTTGCCCTTGCCGCCGCGCATGCGACGCCAGCCGTCGAAAAGAATCCCGGCAATGACAATGACGCCGATGAGGATCAGCCACTCGCGCAGACCGATTTCCATGTAATCCCGTGCCTCTATAAAAAATATGCTTGAAAACAAAGGCTTCAAAGGCCTTTAACACGTGGCGCCAACTCTATGTTCTGACAGGCGTTTTACCCACGCAAAAACAAGTGACGTAAAGCTAGCACGACCAAAGGCAACTTTACACCGTCTGTCGCACCTGCTGCGGATTTTACCTGCTTGATCGCATCCAATCTTCCTTTGTCATGCATCGACCATGGCCAAGGCCTCCTCGACATCCACCGCCACAAGACGTGAACAGCCCGGCTCGTGCATGGTCACCCCCATCAATTGATCGGCCATTTCCATGGCAATCTTGTTGTGGGTGATATAGATGAACTGCACGCTCTCGCTCATTTCCTTCACCAGGCGCGCATAGCGCCCGACGTTGGCGTCGTCCAGCGGTGCATCGACTTCGTCGAGCATGCAGAACGGCGCCGGGTTCAGCTTGAAGATGGCGAACACCAGCGCGAGGGCGGTCAACGCCTTCTCGCCGCCGGACAGCAAATGGATCGTGCTGTTTTTCTTGCCCGGCGGGCGCGCCATGATCGTCACCCCTGTATCGAGTAAATCTTCGCCCGTCAGTTCCAGATAAGCGCTGCCGCCACCGAAAACTTTTGGGAAAAGTGCCTGTAATCCGGCATTTATCTGATCAAAGGTATCCTTGAAGCGGTTGCGGGTTTCCTTGTCGATCTTGCGGATGACGTTTTCCAGGGTCTCCAGCGCTTCGACCAGGTCGGCATTCTGGGCGTCCAGGTAACGCTTGCGCTCGGACTGCTGCTCGTACTCCTCGATGGCCGCCAGGTTGATCGCGCCCAGGCGCTGGATGCGCCCATCGAGCTGCTCCAGTTCCTGTTCGGTGCCCTGCTCGCTGGCGTGTTCATCGAGTGTGGCAAGCACGCCCGGAAGATCGTAGCCGTCGGCCAGCAATTGTTCCTGCAAGGTCTTGCGCCGTACATCCAGGCCCTGGGACTCCAGGCGCTGCTGCTCCAGCTGGCCACGCAACAACTGCGATTGCTGCTCGGCCTGGGTGCGGCGGCGCTCGGCATCGCGCAGTTCGCGGTCGGCTTCGTCCATGTGCAGGCGGGCCTGGCGCATCTCTTCGTCGACGCTCATGCGCCGCTCAAGCAGCTCTTCGAGCTTGAGGCGCAGTTCTTCCTGGGGTGCCTCACCCTCCTCCAGGTTCAGGCTCAGTTGCTCCTGACGCTCGCTTAGGCGCGCGGCCTGTTGTTCCAGCCGTTCGAGGGCCTGGCGGGTGGAGTCGTGCTGGGCGCGCAGCGAGCCCAGGCGCACGGCCAGTTGATGAGCATGGTCCTTGTGCTGGCGGGCTTCCTGGCGGATACGGTCGAGGCCTTCGCGCAGGCTGTCGCGCCGGGCCATCAGTTGCTCGCGCTGCTCGGTGTCCTGGGCCATCAGGTCGAGGGCGTCCTGCAGCAGCAGGCGCGACTCGCCCAACTGCTCGTGTTCCAGGGCGCGCTGTTCCTGCAGCTCAGCCAGTTCTTCGTGCAGACGCTTACGGCGCAGTTCGAGCTGCTCGGCGCGGGCGCGGCCGGCGGACAGGCGCGCTTTGAGCTCGCCATGCTGGCGGCTCTCATCCTGGCTGCGGCGGCGCAGCTGTTCGCGCTGCTCTTCCAGGTCGAGCTGCTGCTCACGCAGGCGCTGCAACTGCTCATCCAACTGTTCCAGCTGCGCCTGCTGCTCCAACTGTTCCTGGCCCAGGCGCTCGATTTCCTGGCCACGGGCCAGCACACCACCCTGGGATTCACCGCCACGGCTGATGCGCAGGAAGTGCTGCCCAACCCAGTAGCCGTCGCGACTGACCAGGCTGTGGCCTTCGGCCAAGGTCGGGCGCAGGGCCAGCGCCTGCTCCAGGCTTTCCACCGGCTTGACCAGGCCAAGCCAGGGCGACAGATCGGTGCGCCCTTCGACCTTGTCGAGCAGGCTGCCGGGAATACTTGTTCCCTTGCCCGCGCTCAGCAGCAAGCGCAGCTCGCCCTGCTCCAGCGCGGCAAATTCGAGGTTGTCGAAGCCTTCCAACAGCACGGCCTGCAGATCGGCACCCAGCACTGTCTCGACCGCCAGTTCCCAGCCGGGCTCGACCCTCAGGCCTTCGGCCAGGCGCGGCTGCTGCTGCAAGCCCTGCCCACGCAACCAGTCGGCGGCGCCAGCGCCCGGCTCCAGCGCAGCTTGCTGCAAGGCTTCCAGGGACGCCAGGCGGCCACCGAGACGCTGCAGGTCGCCTTGCTGTTGCTGCTGCGCCTGGCTGGACTGCTGCAACTGCTCACGCAGCGCCTCGAGCCGCTCGACCACCTGCTGCTCCTGCAGTTGCAGCTCTTCAAGCAACAGTTCGCTGCCGAGCACCTGCTCAGCCAGGTCGAGCATTTCAGCATCTTGCGGGTCGGCGACCAGTTGCTCGTCTTCCTCGCCCAGCTTGCGCTGACGCTCGCCCAGGCGCTCCAGGCTGGTTTCAAGCTGGGCCAGGCGCGCCTGCTGCACTTCTGCCTGGCGACGCGGCTCGGCGGAGCGGGCATTGAAGCTGTCCCACTGTTCCTGCCAGCCGTGCATGCCCAGCTCGGCCTCCTCCAGCGCCGCAGCGGCTTCTTCGGCGGCGGCCAGGGTAAGCTCCTGTTCGGGCTCGAGCATCTGCAACTCTTCACCGAGGGTGGCCAGCAACGTGCGGTCATGGCCCAGGTGCGATTCGGTTTCCAGGCGGGTGCGCTCGGCCTCTTTCAGGTCGTCCTGCAACTGGCGCAGGCGCTGCTGGCCGTGCTGGATACTCTGCTCGACCCGGGCGATATCGCCAGCCACCGAATAGAAGCGGCCCTGCACCTGGTTGAAGCGTTCGGACAATTCGTGATGGCCATCGCGCAGGCGCTCGATGCTGGCATCGGCATTGCGCTGCTCGGCCACCAGGGCCTCGAAGGCGATTTCCTGGTCACCGATGACGCTTTCGCGCTGGCGCACGCGATCATCCAGATCGCGCCAGCGCAGGGCCGCCAGGCGCGCCTTGAGCTGGCGCTCCTGGGCCTTGTATTCACGGTATTTTTCGGCGGCCTGGGCCTGGCGGTGCAGGCGTTCGAGCTGGCGCTCCAGCTCTTCGCGCAGGTCGGTCAGGCGGGCCAGGTTTTCCTGGGTGCGACGGATACGGTTCTCGGTTTCGCGGCGGCGCTCCTTGTACTTGGAGATGCCGGCCGCTTCTTCGATGAAGTTGCGCAGTTCTTCAGGCTTGGCTTCGATCAGCTTGGAGATCATGCCCTGCTCGATGATCGAGTAACTGCGCGGGCCCAGGCCTGTACCGAGGAAAATGTCGGTGATATCGCGGCGGCGGCACTTGGTACCGTTCAGGTAATAAGTGTTCTGCGCGTCGCGGGTGACCTTGCGCCGGATCGAAATCTCGGCGTACGCGGCGTACTCGCCCACCAGGGTGTTGTCGCTGTTGTCGAACACCAGTTCGATGCTGGCCTGGCTGACCGGCTTGCGGCTGGTGGAGCCGTTGAAGATGACGTCGGTCATCGACTCGCCGCGCAGGTTCTTCGCCGAGCTCTCGCCCATCACCCAGCGCACCGCGTCGATGATGTTGGACTTGCCGCAGCCGTTGGGGCCGACCACGGCCGCCATATTGCTGGGGAAGTTGACCGTGGTCGGGTCGACGAACGACTTGAAACCGGCCAGGCGAATGCACTTCAGGCGCATCGGTCAGATCCGCGCCAAGGCCGCCAGCACCAGCTCGCAGCTGCGCTGGCAATAGGCGGTGAGCACCTCGCGGATGCGTGGCTGGTCACGGGCGACCACGGCTTCGAGCAGGCGGGCGAACAGGTTGAGGTAATCGACCATGTTGGCCTGGCGCTGGTCGAGCGCCAGGTAGTATGCGCGGCTCATGGCCGGCTGCAGGTTCTCGACGGTTTCCTGCAGATAGGGGTTGTTGGCGAACGAATAAGCGGCGCGCATTACCGCGAAACTGTCGGCGACGAAGGCTTTGATGTCCTGCTTGGCGTGAGCCTGGGTCAGGCGCTGCTGGATTTCCAGGAACGGGCGCAGGTCGGCCTCGGTGCGCCAATGCAGGGCAACGGCATTGCCCAGCAGGATGTAGAACTCGCCCATCAGCGCGCACAGGCTGCGCACGCTGTTTTCGTCGAGCTCTGTCACATGGGCGCCGCGCCGCGGCAGTATCGCCACCAGGTGGCGACGCTCGAGGATCAGCAGCGCCTCGCGCACCGAACCACGGCTGACGTTGAGGGCCTGGGTGACCTTCTGCTCCTGGATGCGCTCGCCGGGCGCGAGTTCGCCGCGGATGATCCGCTCGGCCAGGTAGTGGGCAATTTGCTCGGAGAGGCTGTCCGGCGCCTTGAACGTCATGGTTTTCCTTCGAAATCAGATCGCTGTGCACAAGCGCGCGATTGTAGCGCACTTGCCCGGCGCTCGCGCAGGGGGGATCACGTGCTTTGTGCGACTGCCCGGTCAACCCTGTTGCCCGGCGCGAACTATGCTTGGGAAAGGTTCCTTAAGGCGGTTCGGTAGTGGCGCAGGCAATTTCTTGACCTTTGAGTCAGAAAATTATTGACCAAGAGGTCAGCCCTTGCTTAGAGTCCGCCCGAACAACAATAAAACCATTGCGAGGCCCTCCCCGTGATCCAGTTTCTCGTCAACCAGGAGCTGCGCAACGAGCATGCCCTGGACCCGAACATGACGGTGCTGCAGTACCTGCGTGAGCACCTGGGCAAACCCGGCACCAAGGAAGGCTGCGCCAGCGGCGACTGCGGCGCCTGCACCGTGGTCGTCGGCGAACTCGTCGCCGACGAACTGGGCAGTGACAGCATCCGCTACCGCAGCCTCAACTCGTGCCTGACGTTTGTCTCTTCCCTTCACGGTAAACAGCTGATCAGCGTAGAAGGCCTCAAACACCAGGGCGAACTGCACAGCGTGCAGAAAGCCATGGCCGATTGCCACGGCTCGCAGTGCGGTTTCTGCACCCCCGGTTTCGTCATGTCGCTGTTCGCCCTGCAGAAAAACAGCGAAGGCCACGACCTGCACCAGGCCCAGGAAGCCCTGGCCGGCAACCTCTGCCGCTGCACCGGTTACCGGCCGATCCTCGACGCTGCCGAGCAGAGCTGCGCCCGCCCCTGCCGCGACCAGTTCGACGCGCAGCAGGCGCAGACCATCGCCCGCCTCAAGGCCATCGCCCCGCAACAGACCGGTGAACTCAACAGCGGCGACAAGCGCTGCCTGGTCCCCCTGACCGTGGCCGACCTGGCCGACCTCTATAGCTCGCACCCCGAGGCGCGCCTGCTGGCCGGCGGTACCGACCTGGCACTGGAGGTCACCCAGTTCCACCGCACCCTGCCGGTGATGATCTACGTCGGCCATGTCGCCGAACTCAAGCGTATCGAAAAGACCGCCACCCACCTGGAAATCGGCGCCGCCACCCCGCTGACCGACTGCTATGGCGCCCTGAACGAGGAGTACTCCGACTTCGGCGAGCTGCTGCACCGCTTCGCTTCGCTGCAGATCCGCAACCAGGGCACCCTGGGCGGCAACATCGGCAACGCCTCGCCGATCGGCGACTCGCCGCCCCTGCTGATCGCCCTCGATGCGCAGATCGTCCTGCGCCAGGGCGAGCGCCAGCGTACCCTGGCCCTGGAAGACTACTTCATCGACTACCGCATCACTGCCCGTCAGGACAGCGAGTTCATCGAGAAGATCATCGTCCCCCGCGCCACCAGCGACTGGGCGTTCCGCGCCTACAAGGTGTCCAAGCGCCTGGATGACGACATTTCCGCGGTGTGCGCGGCGTTCAACCTGAGCATCGAGAACGGTGTGGTCAGTGGTGTACGCGTGGCCTTCGGCGGCATGGCCGCGATCCCCAAGCGCGCCCGCGCCTGCGAAGCTGCCTTGCGCGGCAAGCCCTGGAACCAGGCCACCGTCGAGCGTGCCTGCCAGGCCCTGGCCGAAGACTTCACCCCGCTCAGCGACTTCCGCGCCAGCCGCGAGTATCGCCTGCTGACCGCGCAGAACCTGCTGCGCAAGTACTTCATCGAACTGCAATCGCCGCACATCGAAACCCGGGTGACCGACTATGTCTAACCATCACGCCGTCAAGAGCCAGGCCGAGATGGCCGCACTGTTCAGCCAGGACCTGACCACCGGGGTCGGCCGCAGCCTCAAGCACGACAGCGCCGACAAGCATGTGGCGGGCGAAGCGGTGTATATCGACGACCGCCTGGAGTTCCCCAACCAGCTGCACGTCTATGCGCGCACCGCTGACCGTGCCCATGCGCGGATCCTGAGCATCGATACCACGCCGTGCTACCAGTTCGAAGGCGTGCGCATCGCCATCACCCATGAAGACATTCCGGGTCTGAAGGACATCGGCCCGGTGGTGGCTGGCGACCCGCTGCTGGCCATCGACAAGGTCGAGTTCTTCGGCCAGCCAGTGCTCGCCGTCGCCGCCCGCGATCTGGAAACCGCACGCCGCGCGGCCATGGCCGCGATCATCGAATACGAAGACCTGGAGCCGGTGCTCGACGTGGTCGAGGCCCTGCGCAAGAAGCACTTCGTGCTCGACAGCCACACCCACCAGCGCGGCGATTCGGCCAGCGCCCTGGCCAGCGCCCCGCACCGTATCCAGGGCACCCTGCACATCGGTGGCCAGGAGCACTTCTACCTGGAAACCCAGATCAGCTCGGTGATGCCCGCTGAAGACGGCGGCATGATCGTGTTCTGCTCCACCCAGAACCCCACCGAGGTGCAGAAGCTGGTGGCCGAAGTGCTCGACGTGCCGATGCACAAGATCGTCGTCGACATGCGCCGCATGGGTGGCGGCTTCGGCGGCAAGGAAACCCAGGCCGCCAGCCCCGCGTGCCTGTGCGCGGTGATCGCGCGCCTGACCGGCCAGCCGACCAAGATGCGCCTGCCACGGGTCGAAGACATGACCATGACCGGCAAGCGTCACCCGTTCTACGTCGAATACGACGTGGGCTTCGACGACAGCGGCCGCCTGCACGGCATCAACTTCGACCTGGCCGGCAACTGCGGCTACTCGCCGGACCTGTCCGGTTCGATCGTCGACCGCGCCATGTTCCACTCCGACAACGCCTACTACCTGGGCGATGCCACGGTGCATGGCCACCGCTGCAAGACCAACACCGCCTCCAACACCGCCTACCGCGGCTTCGGCGGCCCACAGGGGATGGTCGCCATCGAGCAGGTGATGGACCATATCGCCCGCCACCTGGCGCTCGACCCGCTGGCGGTGCGCAAGGCCAACTACTACGGCAAGACCGAACGCAACGTCACCCACTACTACCAGACCGTTGAGCACAACATGCTCGAGGAGATGACCGCAGAGCTCGAGGCCAGCAGCGACTACCATGAGCGCCGCGAGTCGATCCGCCGTTTCAACGCCAACAGCCCGGTGCTGAAAAAAGGCCTGGCGCTGACCCCGGTCAAGTTCGGCATTTCGTTCACCGCCACCTTCCTCAACCAGGCCGGCGCGCTGATCCACATCTACACCGACGGCAGTATCCACCTGAACCACGGCGGCACCGAGATGGGCCAGGGCCTGAACACCAAGGTTGCCCAGGTGGTGGCAGAAGTGTTCCAGGTGGATTTCAACCGCATCCAGATCACCGCCACCAACACCGACAAGGTGCCCAACACCTCGCCGACCGCCGCATCCAGCGGCGCCGACCTGAACGGCAAGGCCGCGCAGAACGCCGCCGAGATCCTCAAGAAGCGCCTGACCGAGTTCGCCGCGCGGCATTACAACGTCACCGAGGAAGACATCGAGTTCCGCAACGGCCATGTGCGCGCCCGCGACCAGATCGTCAGCTTCGAGCAACTGGTGCAGCAGGCTTACTTCGCCCAGGTTTCGCTGTCGACCACCGGGTTCTACCGCACGCCGAAGATTTTCTACGACCGCAGCCAGGCACGCGGCCGGCCGTTCTACTACTTCGCCTTCGGCGCCGCCTGCGTCGAGGTGGTGGTGGACACCCTGACCGGTGAATACAAGATGCTGCGCGCCGACATCCTGCATGACGTGGGCGACTCGCTGAACCCGGCCATCGATATCGGCCAGGTCGAGGGCGGCTTCGTCCAGGGCATGGGCTGGCTGACCACCGAAGAACTGGTGTGGAACGCCAAGGGCAAGCTGATGACCAATGGCCCGGCCAGCTACAAGATCCCGGCGGTTGCCGATATGCCGATCGACCTGCGCGTGAAGCTGGTGGAAAACCGCAAGAACCCCGAGGACACGGTGTTCCATTCCAAGGCCGTGGGCGAGCCACCCTTCATGCTCGGCATCGCCGCCTGGTGCGCGATCAAGGACGCGGTGGCGAGCATCGCCGACTACCGCGTGCAGCCGAACATCGACGCGCCGTCGACGCCGGAGCGGGTGCTGTGGGGCTGCGAGCAGATGCGCAAGGCCGTGGCTGCGCAGCAGCCTGTGGAGCCCGCATTGGAAACCGTCACTCACTGACAACAAGGCCCCATGTGGGAGCGGGTTCACCCGCGAAGCAGGCACTGCGGTGCATGGCACCGGCTTCGCCGGTGTTCGCGGCGGTTCGACAGCTCGATGAACCCGCTCCCACAGGAACTACCGAGGATTCGGATCATGCACCAATGGATCAACGCCCTCGCCGACCACCAAGCCCGCGGCGAACCCTGCGTGCTGGTGACCATCATCGAAGAACGCGGCTCCACCCCGCGCAACGCAGGCTCGAAGATGGTGGTCAGCGCCAGCGCGCTGTACGACACCATTGGCGGTGGACACCTGGAATTCAAGGCACTGCACATCGCCCGACAGATGCTCGAGGAGCACCGTTACACGCCACACCTGGAGCGTTTCAGCCTGGGTGCCAGCCTTGGCCAGTGCTGCGGCGGTGCCACGGTGCTGTTGTTCGAACCGATGAGCGGCGTGCAGGCACAGATCGCCGTGTTCGGCGCAGGCCATGTCGGCCGAGCTCTGGTACCCTTGCTCGCCGCGTTGCCCTGCCGGGTGCGCTGGATCGATTCGCGCGAACAGGAATTCCCCGAGCACATCCCCAGCGGGGTGAGCAAGATCGTCAGCGAGGAGCCGGTCGACGAAGTCGCGGACCTGCCGCCAGGCAGCTACTGCATCGTCATGACCCACAACCACCAGCTGGATCTGGAACTGACCGCCGCCATTCTCAAACGCAATGATTTCACCTGGTTCGGCCTGATCGGCTCGAAGACCAAACGGGCCAAGTTCGAGCACCGCCTGCGCGAACGCGGCTACGAAGACGCACTGATGGCGCGGATGCGCTGCCCGATGGGCCTGGCCGAAGTGAAGGGCAAGCTGCCTATCGAGATCGCCGTGTCCATCGCCGCCGAAATCATTGCCACCTACAACGCCTGTTTCGGCCAGCACGACAGTGCCGCCAACGCAGGCCAGATCACCCAGTTGCTGCCGCCTTCCCGGCGCAGCCAGACCCTTTGACGAGCGTATTCATGACCGCAACCCGCAAAGCCTACCGAGCCGCCATCCTGCACAGCATCGCCGACCCCGCCGAGGTCGGCCTGGAAGCCTCCCAGGAATACTACGAGGATGGCCTGCTGGTAATCGACAACGGCCGCATCAAGGCCCTCGGCCACGCCAGCGAGCTGCTGCCGACGCTTGAGGCCGACATCGAGGTGGTGCACTACCAGGATGCCCTGATCACCCCGGGCTTCATCGACACCCATATCCACTTCCCGCAGACCGGCATGATCGGTTCCTACGGCGAACAGCTGCTGGACTGGCTGAACACCTACACCTTCCCCTGCGAGAAGCAGTTCGCCGACAAGGCCCATGCCGACAAGGTGGCGAAGATCTTCCTCCAGGAGCTGCTGCGCAACGGCACCACCACCGCCCTGGTGTTCGGCAGCGTGCACCCCGAGTCGGTCAACGCCCTGTTCGAAGAAGCCGAGCGCCTGGACCTGCGCCTGATCGCCGGCAAGGTGATGATGGACCGCAACGCCCCCGACTACCTGACCGACACCGCCGAATCCGGCTATACGCAGAGCAAGGCGCTGATCGAGCGCTGGCACGGCAAGGGCCGCCTGCATTACGCGGTCACGCCGCGCTTCGCCCCCACCAGCACCCCTGAACAACTGGCCCTGGCCGGCCAGTTGCTCAAGGAGCACCCGGGCGTGTACATGCACACCCACCTGTCCGAGAACCTCAAGGAAATCGAGTGGGTGAAGGCGCTGTTCCCCGAGCAGAATGGCTACCTGGATGTCTACGACCACTTCGAGCTGCTCGGCGAGCGCTCGGTGTTCGCCCACGGCGTGCACCTGTGCGACGACGAATGCAAGCGCCTGGCGGAAACCGGCTCGGCCATCGCCTTCTGCCCGACCTCCAACCTGTTCCTGGGCAGCGGCCTGTTCAACCTGCCCCAGGCCGAGCGTTTCAAGGTCAATGTGGGCCTGGGCACCGACGTGGGCGCCGGCACCAGCTTCTCGCTGCTCAACACCCTCAACGAGGCGTACAAGGTGATGCAGCTGCAGGGCGCGCGCCTGCACCCGTTCAAGTCGCTGTACCTGGCCACCCTCGGCGGCGCCCGGGCACTGCGCCTGGACGACCGGATCGGCAGCCTGCGCCCGGGCAACGATGCCGACTTCGTGGTGCTCGACTACAAGGCCACGCCGCTGCTGGACTACCGCATCCAGCAGTCCAACAGCATCGAGGAAACCCTGTTCGTGCTGACCACCCTGGGCGATGACCGCACCGTGCGTGAAACCTACGCCGCCGGGCGTTGCGTACACCAGCGCTGAGGCAAGCAGCCCGTCATCGCGGGGCAAGCCCGCTCCTACAGTTCTACCGCGTGGGAGCGGCGGTGCGCCGATGCGACTTGCCCCGCGATGGATCTTGGCTTGGCGCTAGGGTTGTTTTGCCAGCCCCCGGTACAGCGCACCACCGATCGCCGCCCCGATCAGCGGCGCCAACCAGAACAGCCACAGCTGCTGCAGCGCCCAGCCGCCGACGAACAAGGCCGGCCCGGTGCTGCGCGCCGGGTTGACCGAGGTATTGGTGACGGGAATCGAGATCAGGTGGATCAGGGTCAGCGCCAGGCCAATGGCAATAGGTGCAAAGCCGGCCGGTGCCCGGGCATCGGTGGCGCCCATGATGATCACCAGGAACATCGCGGTCATCACCACCTCACTGGTGAAGCCTGCCGCCAGGGTGTAGCCGCCCGGTGAATGCTCGCCATAGCCGTTCGAGGCCAGGCCGCTGGCCAGTTCGAAGCCGGCCTTGCCACTGGCGATGAAATAGATCACCGCTGCGGCCAGGATGGCGCCGATCACCTGGGCGATCACATAGGGCAGCAGTTCTTTTGCCGGGAACCGCCCGCCCACCACCAACCCGAACGACACCGCCGGGTTGAGGTGACAACCAGAGATATGGCCAATGGCGAACGCCATGGTCAGGACAGTCAGGCCAAACGCGAAGGCGACACCGAGAACACCGATGCCGACAGGTGAGCTGGCGGCCAGTACCGCGCTGCCGCAACCACCCAGCACCAGCCAGAAAGTGCCGACCAGTTCGGCACCCATGCGTACACCGAGGGACGTAGTCATGAACCTCTCCTCAAGCCATTGGACGCAACGTTTTGCGCAAGCCCAACCACATTGAAAAGGGGTTTGCAACTAGTAAATCTATCAGGGATCCGGCAGAAGGCCAGTCACGAAAAAAGGCCCATTCGCGGGCAAACCCGCTCCCCAGGTACGCTGACGTGCTCGAAGGCAACGACATTCCTGTGGGAGCGGGTTTACCCGCGAAAGGGCCTTGGACTATGCAGGCAAACGATCAACCCTTGGCGGTGGCCTTGGGCTTTTTCAGCAAATGCGAGAACACTGCATGCAGGTCGTCCGACGCGCTCTCCTCGTCGAGGTTGAGCTTGCTGTCGATATGGTCCATGTGATGCATCATCAGGCTTACCGCCTGCTGGGCATCACGGGCCTCGATGGCGTCGATCAGTTGCATGTGCTCGTCGTAGGAGCAGTGCGAGCGGTTGCCGCTTTCATACTGGGCGATGATCAGCGAGGTCTGCGACACCAGGCTGCGCTGGAAGCTCACCAGCGGGGCATTGCCTGCGGCTTCGGCCAGCTTGAGGTGGAATTCGCCGGAAAGGCGGATGCCGGCGCCACGGTCGCCACGGGAGAAGCTGTCACGCTCTTCGCGCACCATCTGACGCAATTCGTTGAGCTGCTCGAGGGTGGCGTGCTGCACGGCCAGCTCGGTGATTGCACGTTCGACCATGCGCCGCGAGAAGAACACCTGGCGCGCTTCTTCCACCGTGGGGCTTGCCACTACCGCGCCACGGTTGGGCCGCAGCAGCACCACGCTTTCATGGGCCAGGCGCGACAGCGCACGGCGGATGATGGTACGGCTGACGCCGAAGATCTCGCCCAGTGCCTCCTCGCTCAACTTGGTGCCCGGCGCCAGGCGCTGCTCGAGGATCGCCTCGAAGATGTGCGCGTAGACGATGTCGTCCTGGGTACCGCTGCGGCCGGCCTTGCCAGTGCGCACAGGTTTTTTCAGAGGTTGCAGCTGTTCGTTCATGGGCTCTCGAGCACAAGGGATCTGCCAGTCGGACCGTGACTGTACTACCTGTCAGCGGGTGGAGGGCAAGTCCTGGAAGTAGGTGGTGGACCAAGGTATGGCGCCATTGTACACAGGCTGACCCGATTCTGCAGGGGGCCTTTAACCTATATAGCCGTTGTACGGCAGTTTGTGCGCACAAAAGATAAAACATTATTTGCATTCTTTGTACACAAAAGCATAATCCTGCGAGCGACTTCCTGACCCGCAAGTCAACAAAATGGTCGGACGTCTGCCACACCCCCTCGCGGAGCCCCCAAGTGCATTGCTCAGGACCAGGCTTCGAACAACAAGAAAGACTTGAGGAGTACTCGCTGTGGAAAGCCGCAAATCCGAAGCCCCTACGCTGGATATCGCTGCGCCGCCCGAAACGGGTTGGCTGGAGCGGATTTTCAAACTCAAGCGACATGGCACAACCGTCCGCACCGAACTGATAGCCGGGGTGACCACCTTCATCACCATGGCCTACATCATCTTCGTCAACCCCAACATCATGGCCGACGCCGGCATCGATCACGGGGCGGCCTTCGTCGCCACCTGCATCGCCGCGGCGCTGGGCTGCCTGCTGATGGGCCTGTACGCCAACTGGCCGGTGGGCCTTGCGCCCGGCATGGGCCTCAACGCCTTCTTCACCTACACCGTGGTCGGCACCATGGGCTACACCTGGCAGGCCGCGCTGGGTGCGGTGTTCATCTCGGGCGTGCTGTTCATGTTCCTCACCCTGTCACGGGTGCGCGAGTGGCTGCTCAACAGCATCCCGGTGAGCCTGCGCCATGCCATGGGGGCCGGCGTCGGATTGTTCCTCGGGCTGATCGGCCTGAAAACCGCAGGCATCGTCGTCGACAGCCCGGCCACCCTGATCAAGCTCGGCTCGCTGCATGAGCCCGGCCCGCTGCTGGCGGCCGTGTGCTTCCTGATGATCGCGATCCTCAGCTACAAACGGGTGTTCGGTGCGATCCTCATCAGCATCATCAGCGTCACCCTGGCCGGCTGGGGCCTGGGGCTGGTCAAGTTCGGCGGGGTGATGTCGATGCCACCGAGCCTGGCGCCGACCTGGATGGCGATGGATGTGGCGGGCGTGTTCAACGTCAGCATGATCAGCGTGGTCTTCGCCTTCCTGTTCGTGCACATGTTCGACACCGCCGGCACCCTGATGGGCGTCGCCCAGCGCGCCGGCCTGGTGGCGGCCGACGGGCGCATCGAGAACCTGTCGCGGGCGCTGAAGGCCGACAGCGCCTCCAGCGTGTTCGGTGCCGCGGTGGGCGTGCCACCGGTCACCAGTTACGTCGAAAGCGCCGCAGGCGTCGCCGCCGGTGGCCGCACCGGCCTGACAGCCGTGGTGGTTGGCCTGCTGTTCGTCGCTGCGATGTTCTTCGCGCCGCTGGCGGGCATGATCCCGGCCTATGCCACCGCCGGTGCGCTGATCTATGTGGCGATGCTGATGATGGGCAGCATGGCGCACATCGAATGGGACGAAGCCACCGACAGCATCCCGGCAATCGTCACGGTGATCATGATGCCGCTGACCTTCTCGGTCGCTGACGGCATCGCCCTGGGCTTCATCAGCTATGTGGCACTGAAGGCAGGTACTGGCAAGTTGAAGGAAGTTTCGCCGAGCCTGTGGGTGCTCAGCGTGATCTTCATCGCCAAGTTCGTGTTCCTGTAAAGCGCTGACATCCTGGCCTGGCGCTGGTGCCGGGCCGGGGTGTCATGCAAGCTCCGCCTCGACCCGATCCCGGCCACCCTGCTTGGCCGCATACACCCCCGCATCCGCCCGCAGCAACAGTGCATCGGCCCCCTCCCCGTCGCGCCAGCCTGCCACGCCAAAGCTCGCCGTCACTCGCCCGACACCTTCGATCGGCACATTGCGCACGCCCTGCCACAGCTCCAGCGCCAGCAGGCGCGCCTGCTCGGCATTGCTGCCCGGGCACAGCACCATGAACTCCTCGCCGCCCAACCGGCAGAACACATCGGTGCGCCGCAAACGCTGGCTGATCCGCTGGCACAGGCTGCGCAGCACCAGGTCGCCCACCGCGTGGCCGAACTGGTCGTTGATCCGTTTGAAATGATCGATATCGAGCATGATCACCGCCAGATCCAGCCCGTCCCGCTGGGCACGGTCGAGCTCATTGCGCAGGCGCTCCTGGAAATAGCGGCGGTTGTGGATACCGGTGAGGGAATCGGTGATCGACAGCGCGCGCAGTTCCTCCTCCACCCGCTTAAGGTCGGAAATGTCGGTCAGGTAGCCATGCCAGAGGGTGCAACCGTGGTCGCCGATTTCCGGCGTTGCCTCGCCGCGCACCCAGCGCAGGCCGGCCCGGGGCAGGCACACCCGGTACTCCTCGCGCCAGGGTGTCAGGTGCTCGGCGGAATACCGCACCGAACGCCGCACCCGCTCCAGATCATCAGGATGGATGCGCTCGAACACCACCGTGGCGTCCTGTTGCAGCAGCGCCAGGTCGACTTCATAGATGTCGTGCAGGCCTTGGCTGGCATAAGGGAAACACGAGCGCCCGTCGGCATCCAGGCGGTACTGGTAGATGCCGCCGGGCACCTCGGCACTGAGCTTCTCCAGCAATCGATCGCGCGCGGCCAGCGCCTCGTGCACGCGACGCCGCTCGGTGACGTCGATGCAGATCGCCAGGTAGCCCACCCACAACCCCTGCTCATCGAGCACCGCGGTCACCAGCATATTGGCCAGCAGGTGGCTGCCATCCTTGCGCACCAGGGTCCATTCGCCGGGCTCCGCGCCGCCCTCCTGCACGGTCTCGGCGAACATCGCCTGGCCCGCGCCAACCTCGCGCCCATAACGCAGGCTCAGGGCATGGGCACGACGATGCAGCTCTTCGGGCTGCACCAGGTCCTCGAGGGTGAGCACGCCCAGCGCTTCCTCCGCCGAATAACCAAGCAGGCGTTCGGCACCGGCATTGAAAGTACCGATCACGCCCTTGAGGCTGGTGGCGATGATCGCCACCTGAGTCGCGGCGTCGAGCACACTGCGCAACTGGTTGTGGGTTTCACGCAACGACTGCTCGCTGATGCGCAGCTCAGTGGTACGCCGGGCCACCAGATCAAGGGCACGCTGGCGCTGGCTGAACAGGCTGTAGAGCAAGGTCGCAAGCAACAGGCTGAGCAAACCGCCGAGCAGGCCGACCACCTGCACCGCCGCCGAGCGGTTGGCGGCCATGAAATCCACGCTGGGGCGGATGTCGAGCTGGTAGTGGTGATCGGCCAGGTGCAGCAGGTGGGTGCTGGCCAGGGCCATGCGCGCCATCTGGTTGCCAGAGTCGAACAGCACCTCGTGGCCAGCCTCGGTGGACAGATCGAGGATCCGCACCACCAGGTTGTCGTCCGCCACCGTCGGCAAGCTCTCGACGATCAACTGCCGCAGGCTGAGCAGCGCCATGACATAGCCGCTGGGCGGGCTACCGGCCGGCGCCGATTCGGCGAACACCGGCGCCACCATCAGCAGGCCACGGCTGTAGGCCGGATCGACGCTGAGCATGTCCAGCGGCTCGGACACCGCCATGCTGCCGGGGGCCATGGCCCTGGCCAGGGTCGCCGCGCGTTTCGGCTGGCCGAGCAGGTCCAGGCCATAGGGCTGCCCCTGCTGGCTGGAAGCCTGGTTGTACAGCACCGGGTAGTAGTGGTCGCGCGCGGGTGCCGCCTGCCAGCCGCCTTGCGCGCCCTGGTCACGGATCTGGTAGCGCTGCGCGAGCAATTCGCTGGCGCGCTGCTCGAAGGCTTCACGCTGCCCTGCTTCCACCCGCGGCGCCCAGGAATAGGCCTGGGTGCGGTGCAGCAGCGGGCGGGCATAGCCGTCGAACTCGCGGGGGGTGATTTCGTTGGAGAAGTCGAAGAACCGGCGCAGGCCATCAAGGCGCTGCTCCTGTTCCTGGAAACGCTCGGCGATGCGGCTGTAGCGCTCGCCGGCCAGCAGTTCGAAGCGTTGGCGCAACTGCTGCTTGTAGAAGCTCTGGGTGGCAATGGCCAATGCAGCCGTGAGCAGGCCGCCGGCGACCAGCGCCGCCAGGGCCACGCCCCAGGCCGACAGCTCGTCACCGAGCAGGCCAAACCACTTCGCAGGTACACCCGCATTCGCCATAAAGGACTCTCTAAAACATCAGCGTCCTGCGAATGTATTAACCCTTAAGTGCTTTATAGCCACTGGCCAGCAGTCGCGCAATGTACCTCATCGTCTTAGCGCAGACGCAGTTGCCAGGCGCGGTGGATGCGGTTGTTGCGGGCGAAGTCCGGGTCCAGGGTCTGGGCGCTGATTTCCTCCACCGCATAACGCGTGGCCAGGTGCTCGTCGAGCTGGAACTTGCGGAAGTTGTTGGAGAAATACAGCACGCCGCCCGGTGCCAGGCGAGCCATGGCCAGGTCCAGCAGCTCGACATGGTCACGCTGCACGTCGAACACACCTTCCATGCGCTTGGAGTTGGAGAAGGTCGGCGGGTCGATGAAGATCAGGTCGTAGCTGTCCGTGGCGCTCTGCAGCCAGGCCATGACATCGCCCTGCTCCAGGCGGTTGCGCTCGGAGAAGCCGTTCAGCGACAGGTTGCGCCGCGCCCAGTCCAGGTAGGTTTTCGACAGGTCGACGCTGGTGGTGCTGCGCGCGCCGCCCTTGGCCGCGTGCACGGTGGCCGTGGCGGTGTAGCAGAACAGGTTGAGGAAGCGCTTGCCTTCGGCCTCGCGCTGGATGCGCATGCGCATCGGGCGGTGGTCGAGGAACAGGCCGGTGTCCAGGTAGTCGGTGAGGTTGACCAGCAGCTTGACGCCGCCTTCGCTGACTTCCTGGAAGCGCCCTTCGGTGGCCTGGCGCTCGTACTGGCGCGTGCCGCTCTGGCGCTCGCGGCGCTTGAGCACCACGCGCTGCTGATCGACACCCAGCGCCTGGGGAATGGCCGCCAGGGCATCGAGCAGGCGCGCCTGGGCCTTGTCCGGGTCGATGGAACGCGGGGCGGCGTATTCCTGCACATGCACCCAGTCGTGGTACAGGTCGACGGCCACGGCGTACTCAGGCATGTCGGCATCGTAGACCCGGTAGCAGTCGACTTTTTCACGGCGGGCCCATTTGCCCAGCTGCTTGAAGTTCTTCTGCAGGCGGTTGGCGAACATCTGCGCGCCTTCGGACAGGCGCGCTGGCTCGCTGGCCTGCGGCGCCGGGCGACGCTCCTGGCCCTCTTCAACCTGGGCCTGGCGCCGCTCGCCGGTGACGAACTGGTCGGGCTGCAACTTGAACAGCAGCAGTTTGCAAGGCAAGGCGCCGTTCCAGAACGCGTATTGCTTGTGGCTACGGATACCCATGCGCTTGCCCAGCTCGGGCGCGCCGGTGAACACCGCCGCTTCCCAGCCCATGCAGGCCTGGCGCAGGCGCTCGCCAAGGTTCTGGTAGAGGTACAGCAGGCTGGCTTCATCACCCAGCCGCTCGCCATAGGGCGGGTTGCTGATTACCAGGCCTTTCTGGTTCTGGTCCGGGCGCGGCTCGAAACTGGCCACCTCGCCCTGGTAGATCTTCACCCAGTCACCCAGGCCTGCGCGCTCGACGTTGTTGCGCCCCGGCTGGATCAGCCGCGGGTCGGCTTCGTAGCCGCGAATCCACAGCGGCGGCTTGGCCAGGCCGGCCTGGGCACGGGCCTGGGCCTCCTCGTGCAGCTTGCGCCACAGCGCCGGCACATGGCCGAGCCAGGCGCTGAAACCCCAGCGCTCGCGCTTGAGGTTAGGGGCCATGTCGGCGGCGATCATGGCCGCCTCGACCAGGAAGGTGCCCACACCGCACATCGGGTCGGCCAGAGCGCCGCCCTGGGCGGCAATGCGCGGCCAGCCGGCGCGGATCAACACCGCCGCCGCCAGGTTTTCCTTGAGCGGCGCCGCGCCTTGCTGCAGGCGGTAGCCGCGCTGGTGCAGGCTGTGGCCGGACAGGTCCAGGGAAAGGATCGCCTCGCCACGGTCCAGGCGCAGGTGCACGCGCACATCCGGGTCGATTTTTTCCACCGACGGGCGCAGGCCTTCACGGTTGCGCAGCTTGTCGACGATCGCATCCTTGACCTTCAGCGCGCCGAAGTGGGTGTTGTCGATGCCCGAGCCATGGCCGCTGAATTCCACCGCCAAGGTGCCATCGGCAGCCAGGTGGTCGGCCCAATCCACCGCGTTGACCCCGTCATAGAGGTCATCGGCGTTCTTCATCGGGAAGCGCTTGAGCACCAGCAGCACGCGGTTGGCCAGGCGCGACCAGAGGCACAGGCGGTAGGCGGTTTCCATGTCGGCCTCGCCGCGGATGGCCGAGGTGTGCTCACGCACCTCGGTCAGGCCCAGCTCCCGGGCCTCTTCGACGAGCAGGCCTTCGAGGCCCTTGGGGCAGGTGAGATAAAGTTCGATACGGTCCGACATGGGTAATCCAGAGCCTTTGGCTAAGTAGATGGCAGCCGACGCATCGGCCTGCCGAGGTTTTCCCGCACGCCCTTTCAGCAGGCGCCCAGGTGGCCCGCGAGCGGTCTCGCCAGGCCTGGCCGCCCGACGTAACCTGCCCTCGCCGGGTGGCGAAAAAGGCTTTGATCGTCGAGCAGTATGAAAATTCGCGCACTGCGGGCCCAGATGTGACCCTTCGTCGCATTACCAATTATTACAAGCCATCGACCAGACACGCTGGCCAATTGACGTCAATGCTGACTAAACCCTGATCATAGCGGGCCCAACGGCAAACAAGGTTGAGTCGCATTTATTTACTTATCCTTTCACCCTCGGAAAGGTTACGTCCTTATGACAAAACGATCATTCACACTGTGACTCGCATTCGTTAGAACTGATCTCAGGTCGCCTCGCAACGGGGCGACACCTTCAGCCCGCCACGCCGGCAGCGGGCGCACACCGGCAGAACGATTCTGCCCGGCCTCGTAGAGGCCGACGGGACATTACAGTCAACAAGTGAGGGCAACACCCTATGAGAAGACTTAAGCGTGATCCGTTGGAAAGAGCATTTTCACGTGGCTACCAGTATGGGGTCACCGGCAAATCCCGCGAACTTTGCCCATTTACTCTACCTTCCGTACGCCAAGCCTGGATCAACGGCTGGCGCGAAGGACGCGGCGATAACTGGGACGGCATGACCGGCACCGCTGGCATCCATAGACTCAACGAAAATCACGCCGTTGGCTGATCGAGGACACTGAATTCGAGTTACCATGCGCGCCCCATCCGGGCGGCGGGCTACGGCCCAGGGGGCCCCATGCGGGGCCCCTTTTTCATGGCCGCTTATTGCCGAGGCATGGCCGCGATGGCATCCACCGCCTCGCGGATCAGCGCCGGGCCCTTGTAGATGAAGCCCGAGTAAATCTGCACCAGGCTTGCACCGGCGGCGATCTTCTCAGCCGCGTGACGGCCTTCGGTGATGCCACCGGCGGCGATGATCGGCAGCTTGCCACCCAGCTCACCCGCCAGCACTTTCACTGTGTGGGTGCTCTTTTCCAGCACCGGCGCGCCCGACAGGCCGCCCGCCTCGCCACCGAACGGCAGCCCTTCGACACCCTCACGGCCCAGGGTGGTGTTGGTGGCGATCACCGCGTCCATCCCCGACTCCATCAGCGCGGCAGCCACCAGCGCGGTTTCTTCATCGCTCATGTCCGGGGCGATCTTGATCGCCAGTGGCACGCGCTTGCCGTTGCTCACCGCCAACTGCTCACGGCGCTCGGCCAGGGCATCGAGCAACTGCTTGAGCGAATCACCGAACTGCAGCGAGCGCAGGCCCGGGGTGTTCGGTGAGCTGACGTTGACGGTGATGTAGCTGGCGTCGTTGTAGACCTTCTCCAGGCAGATCAGGTAATCGTCCTGGGCCCGCTCGACCGGGGTGTCGAAGTTCTTGCCGATATTGATGCCCAGCACGCCGGTGTAGCGTGCGGCCCGCACCCGCGCCAGCAGGTGGTCGACGCCCATGTTGTTGAAGCCCATGCGGTTGATGATTGCGGTGGCTTCCGGCAGGCGGAACAGGCGCGGCTTGGGGTTGCCCGGCTGCGGGCGCGGGGTGATGGTGCCGATCTCGACGAAACCGAAGCCCAACTGGGCGAAACCGTCGATGGCCGCGCCATTCTTGTCCAGGCCAGCGGCCAGGCCCACCGGGTTGGCGAAGTTCAAGCCCATGACGCTCACCGGCAACGCCGCCGGCTGCTTGCACAGCAGGCCGTTGAGGCCAAGGCGGCCACCGGCACCGATCAGGTCCAGCGACAGGTCGTGGGAGGTTTCCGGGGAGAGCTTGAACAGCAGCTGGCGGGCCAGGGTATACATGGGCGGGCGGACTCGCGGTGTGTGAGGGGTGCGATTATAGCCAGCGCATCGCCGGGGCGACAGGGCCATGGCACATGGGTTGCTTCAACAACCCCATGCAGCCCCCGCAGAACGCCCGAGGATCCACGTGAATACAGCTCCCCCGACATCGCCACTGGCCTGGGTCAACGGCAGCGACGCACCGGAAAAGCCCAGCCTGAACATCGGTTTCATGGCCCTGAGTGATTGCGCTTCGGTGGTGGTCGCTGCCACCCAGGGCTTCGCCCAGCAACAGGGCCTTACCCTCAACCTGCAGCGCCAGGCCTCCTGGGCCGGGCTGCGCGACAGGCTGGTCAGCGGCGAACTGGACGCTGCGCACTGCCTGTACGGCCTGGTCTACGCCGTGCAGTTGGGCGTGGGCGGCGGGCCGGCCAATGACATGGCGGTGCTCATGGGCCTGAACCAGAACGCCCAGGCCATCAACCTGTCCGCTGCCTTGCAGCGCAAGGGCGTGACCAACCCCGAGGCACTGGCGCGGCTGGCGCACCAGGGCGGTGCGCGCCTGACCTTCGCCCAGACCTTCCCCACCGGCACCCACGCCATGTGGCTGTATTACTGGCTGGCCAGCCAGGGCATCCACCCCTTGCATGACGTCAACAGCGTGGTGGTGCCGCCGGCACAGATGGTCGCCCACTTGCAGGCCGGGCGCATCGATGGCTTTTGCGTCGGCGAGCCGTGGTCGGCCGAGGCCATCGCCCAAGGCCAGGGTTTCACCCTCGCCACCAGCCAGTCGATCTGGCCGGACCACCCGGAAAAGGTCCTGGCCTGCGCGCGCAGTTTCGCCGAGCAATACCCAAACAGCGCTCGCGCGCTGATCAAGGCGATCCTCGCCGCCAGCCGCTTCATCGAAAGCAGCGCCGAGAACCGTCGTGGCGCCGCTCAGCTGCTCAGTGGCAGCGCCTACCTGGACACCCCGGCCAGCAGCATCGAGCCACGCCTGCTCGGCGATTACCAGGACGGCCTGGGCAACCGCTGGCAAGACCGCCATGCCCTGCGCCTGTTCGACCAGGGCCGGGCCAACCTGCCCTACCTGTCCGACGGCATGTGGTTCATGACCCAGTTCCGCCGCTGGGGCATCCTGCGCGACGACCCGGACTACCTCGCCGTGGCGCGCCAGGTCCAGCAACTGGCGCTGTACCGTGAGGCCGCCGACGCACTGGGCGTGCCCTGCGCCGACCTGCCGATGCGCAGCAGCCAGCTGATCGACGGCAGCCGCTGGGACGGCAGCGATCCGTACGGCTACGCGCGCAGCTTCAGGCTGCACGCCCTGGACGCGGCGCCCGACGCCCGCGTTGGCCTGTGAGGAGCCGACCATGCTGCGCATCCTGCTGATCGACGATACCGAAAAGAAAGTCGGCCGCCTCAAGGCCGCATTGGTCGAGGCCGGCTTCGATGTGATCGAAGCCCCTGGCCTGACCATCGACCTGCCGGCCTGCGTCGAAACGGTGCACCCCGACGTGGTGCTGATCGATACCGAGTCACCAGGCCGTGATGTGATGGAGCAGGTGGTGCTGGTCAGCCGCGACCGGCCCCGCCCCATCGTGCTGTTCACTGACGAACACGACCCAGGGGTGATGCGCCAGGCGATCCAGGCCGGGGTCAGCGCCTACATCGTCGAAGGCATCCACGCCGCGCGCCTGCAGCCGATCCTCGACGTGGCCATGGCCCGCTTCGAAAGTGACCAGGCGCTCAAGGCCCAGTTGCTGGCCCGCGACCTGCAGTTGGCCGAGCGCAAGCGCATCGAGCAGGCCAAGGGCTTGCTGATGAAGATGAAAGACTGCAATGAAGAGCAGGCCTACACCCTGATGCGGCGCCAGGCCATGAGCCGCCAGCAGAAGCTGATCCAGGTGGCCGAACAGATCATCGCCATGTCGGAGATGCTCGGCTGAAGGCCAGCCCTGCCTGTGGGAGCGGGTTTACCCGCGAAGATGACACCTCGGTGCTTGGCACGGGCTATGCCCGTGTTCGCGGGTGAATCGCAGCGGCGAACCGCCGCTCCCACAGGGATCGCCCAGTTGTTTGAATGGCGAGCAAGACAGTTGCTCCCAGCCCCCTGTAAAAAGCCGGCAGGCAACATTGGCCCGCCTCTTGCTCAGTCAAACCCAGGTAGCCAACGGCGGTTGCCCCCATACCCCGACAAAGACGTCGCTCCCCCTCCACGCCAGTGGACCGGGCAGCGGCGTCTTTTTCGTTTCCGCCCCTGTGTTGCACGCCGAACGAGGTGTTCGATGAATACGAGCTTCTGGAAATCCGGGCATGTGCCCACCCTGTTCGCCGCCTTCCTGTATTTCGACCTGAGCTTCATGGTCTGGTACCTGCTCGGCCCCATGGCGGTGCAGATCGCCACCGACCTGCAACTGAGCGCCCAGCAACGCGGCCTGATGGTCGCCACGCCAATCCTTGCCGGTGCGCTGCTGCGCTTCGCCATGGGCCTGCTGGTCGATCGCCTGTCGCCCAAGACCGCCGGCCTGATCGGCCAGGTGGTGGTGATCGTCGCCCTGGCCTGCGCCTGGCACCTGGGCGTGCACAGCTTCGAGCAGGTGCTGCTGTTGGGCGTGTTCCTTGGCGTTGCCGGCGCCTCGTTCGCCGTTTCGCTGCCCCTGGCGTCGCAGTGGTACCCACCCCAGCACCAGGGCAAGGCCATGGGCATCGCCGGTGCCGGCAACTCCGGCACCGTGTTCGCCGCGCTGCTGGCACCGGTGCTGGCGGCGGCCTACGGCTGGAACAACGTGTTCGGTTTCGCCCTGCTGCCGCTGTTGCTGACTCTGGTGCTGTTCGCCTTGCTGGCCCGCAACGCCCCCGAACGGCCAAAACCCAAGGCCATGGCCGATTACCTCAAAGCGCTGGGTGACCGCGACAGCTGGTGGTTCATGTTCTTCTACAGCGTCACCTTCGGCGGCTTCATCGGCCTGGCCAGCACCCTGCCCGGCTACTTCAACGACCAGTACGGCCTGAACCCGGTGACCGCCGGCTACTACACCGCGGCCTGCGTGTTCGCCGGCAGCCTGATGCGCCCGCTGGGCGGCGCCCTGGCCGACCGCTTCGGTGGCATCCGCACCCTGCTGGGCATGTACAGCGTGGCGGCGGTGTGCATTGCCGCAGTCGGCTTCAACCTGCCCAGCGCCGCAGCGGCACTGGCCCTGTTCGTCAGTGCCATGCTCGGGTTGGGCGCCGGCAATGGCGCGGTGTTCCAGCTGGTGCCACAGCGCTTTCGCCAGGAGATCGGGGTGATGACCGGGCTGATCGGCATGGCCGGCGGTATCGGTGGTTTCCTGCTGGCCGCAGGCCTGGGCACCGTCAAGCAGCACACCGGCGATTACCAGTTGGGCCTGTGGCTGTTCGCCAGCCTGGGCCTGCTCGCCTGGTTCGGCCTGCACGGCGTCAAGCAGCGCTGGCGCACCACCTGGGGCTCGGCGGCAGTCACTGCGGCGCGGGTCTGAATGGCCGCCATGAACCTGCAACTGAGCTTCGCCCAGGCCTCGGCCACCGGGCCCCGCGCAGAGAACCAGGACGCTTTGCGCCTGGTCACGCCGGCACCGGAACTGGCCGCAAGCAAAGGCTATCTGTTCGCCCTCGCCGACGGTGTCAGCCAGTGCGCCGACGGCGGCCTGGCGGCACGCGCCAGCCTGCAGGCCCTGGCCCTGGATTACTACGCCACGCCTGCCACCTGGGGCGTGGCCCAGGCCCTGGACCGGCTGTTGCTGGCCCAGAACCGCTGGCTGCGCGCCCAGGGCAACGGCCAGCCGCTGCTGACCACCCTCAGTGCCCTGGTGCTGCGCGGGCGACGCTTTACCCTCGCCCACGTCGGCGACTGCCGCGTCTACCGCTGGCACGAGGGCCAGTTGCACTGCCTGAGCGAGGACCATGTCTGGGACCAGCCCGGCATGCAGCACGTACTCAAGCGCGCACTGGGGCTGGACCAGCACCTGCTGGTCGACTATCTGGACGGCGAGTTGCACCACGGCGAACGCTTCCTGCTGCTCAGCGATGGTGTCTGGGCCAGCCTGGGCGACCAGCGGATCCAGGCCATCCTGCGCGAACACCCCGACCTGCAGGACGCCGTCGACACCCTGGTGGCCACCGCCCACCACAGCGGCAGCCAGGACAATGCCAGCGCACTGCTGATCAGTATCGACGAGCTGGGTGCCGCCAATCTTGGCGACACCCTGGCGCAATTGCAGCAGTGGCCCTTGCCCGGCCCGTTGCGTGACGGGCAGATGATCGATGGTTGGCGGGTCGAGGGGGTGCTGGCACAGAGTCGGCAATCATTGCTGTACCGAGTACATGACGCACTTGGCCAGGCCTGGCTGCTCAAGACCCTGCCGCAAACCCGTGATCATGAAGCGGGGGCCGCCCAGGCCCTGCTGCTGGAGGAATGGTTCCTGCGCCGGGTCGCCGGCCGCCACTTCCCCGAGGTGCACCCGGCGGGCCAGCGCCAGCATCTGTATTACCTGATGCGCGAATACCCAGGCACCACACTGGCCGCAATGCTTGCAGAGCACGGCCCGCTGCCCCTGCCCCAGTGGCTGGAGATGGCGCGCCAGTTGCTGCAGGCCGTCGGTGTGCTGCACCGGCGCAACCTGCTACACCGCGATATCAAGCCTGAGAACCTGCACCTGGGCAGTGACGGTCAGCTACGCCTGCTGGACTTTGGCCTGGCGTACTGCCCGGGCCTTTGCGAAGACCAGCCGCACAGCCTGCCCGGCACCCCGTCCTACATCGCCCCAGAGGCGTTCGATGGCCAACCGCCGAGCCCGCGTCAGGACCTCTACGCCGTGGGCGTGACGCTCTACTACCTGCTGACGGGCCACTACCCCTACGGCGAAGTCGAGGCGTTCCAGCGCCCGCGCTTCACCGTACCGGTCAACCCCGGCCGCTACCGCCCCGACCTGCCCGATTGGTTGCAACGCAACCTGGAGCAGGGGCTGGCCGCTGATCCTGCGCAACGTTTCGAGACCGCCGAGCAGTGGCTATTGCTGCTCGAACGCGGCGACCGCCAGGTGCTGCCCGACCGCCCGCGCCCCCTGTTGGAGCGTGAGCCACTGAAGGTCTGGCGCAGCCTGGCGCTGCTGTCCTTGCTGTTCAACCTGATCCTGCTGTTCGCCCTGTTCAAGGGTTGAATGGCACCTGTCGATGAGGAACACCCGATGAATGCGAAAGTCTGGTTGGTTGGCGCCGGCCCTGGCGACCCCGAACTGCTCACCCTCAAGGCTGTCCGCGCGCTGGGCCAGGCCCAGGTGGTGATGATCGACGACCTGGTCAACCCGGCCATATTGGCGCACTGCCCGCAGGCACGGGTGATTGCCGTGGGCAAGCGCGGCGGTTGCCGCTCCACCCCACAGGCCTTCATCCAGCGCCTGATGCTGCGCCACGCCCGCCAGGGGCGCTGCGTGGTGCGGCTCAAGGGCGGCGACCCGTGCATCTTCGGCCGCGCGGGCGAAGAAGCGCTGTGGCTGCGCGGCCACGGCATCGAAGTGGAGGTGGTCAACGGCATCACCGCCGGGCTGGCCGGGGCCACCCAATGCGACATTCCGCTGACGCTGCGCGGCGTCAGCCGTGGCGTGACGCTGTTGACCGCGCACACCCAGGACGACAGCGAACTGAACTGGCAAGCACTGGCCCAGGGCGGCACGACCCTGGTGCTGTATATGGGCGTGGCGCGGCTGGAGCAGATTCGCCGTGGCCTGCTGCAAGGCGGGATGGCGCCCGGCACGCCGGTGGCGATGATCGAGAATGCCTCATTGCCGCAGCAACGCGAGTGCCGTAGCCACCTGGCGGCACTGGAGGAGGACGCCTTGGCCTTTGGCTTGCGCAGCCCGGCAATTCTGGTAATCGGTGAGGTGGTGGGGGCAGTGCAAGCGGGTATCGAGCGTTTTCGTGCCTTGGCAGGCTGACACGCCGCAAATATCCCAGGCAAAGAAAAACCCGGCCGAGGCCGGGTTTTTCGTGAAGCTTCAAACCAATTACTTGGCCTGGGCTTCTACCTGAGCTTCTACGCGACGGTTAACGGCGCGGCCAGCTTCGGTGGCGTTGTCGGCGACCGGACGGGTCTCACCGTAGCCAACCGAGTCAACACGGCTGGATTCGATGCCGTACTGCTGGGTCAGGACCTGCTTGACAGCGCCAGCACGACGCTCGGACAGCTTCTGGTTGTAAGCGTCTGGGCCGACGGAGTCAGTGTGACCTTCCACGGTGGTGGTGGTCTGTGGGTACTGCTTCATGAAGTCAGCCAGGTTCTTGATGTCGCCGTAGCTGTTAGGCTTGACGACCGACTTGTCGAAGTCGAACTTGACGTCCAGCTCAACGCGAACGACTTCGGCAACAGCCGGGCAGCCATCAGCGTCAACGGTAACGTTGGCTGGGGTGTCAGGGCACTTGTCGACGTTGTCGCAAACGCCGTCGTTGTCGCTGTCGGAGCAGACTTCAGCAACTGGAGCTGGAGCGGCTTCGGCGTGCTTCGGGCTACCGCCGAAGTTCAGGCCGATACCAACGCTCGGGGCCCACTCGGTGTCGCCCTGGTCGATGTTGTACTGAGCTTCAACGCCGGCACGGGCGTAGAACATGTCAGTGATGTACCACTTGGCGCCAGCGCCAACGTTGGCGAAGGTGGACTGGTTACGACCACCACGGCCGGTCTGGCCGAGCGACTGGTGGGAGAAACCGGCCGAAACGTATGGACGGATGGCGTCGTACGGGTTGTTGAAGTGGTACAGAGCGTCCAGGGCGGTGTTCGAGCCCTTGATGTTCTTGCCGTCTTCGCCACGTGCGTTGTGAACTTCGTCGTAGCCCAGACGCAGTTCAACGTCGTCGGTCAGGAAGTAACCAACCGAACCGCCGAACAGGTTGCCGTCGTTCTTGAAGTCGCGCTGGCTGTCGAAGAATTCTTTCTTGTAGAAGCCTTCAACCTCAACGGCGCCTTGACCTTGTGCCAGAGCGCCAAACGAAGTGGCGGCTACAAGCGAACCAATGGCCAAGCCCAAGGTGTTTTTCAATTTCATCCGTTAAATCCCCATCTGGTGATAGTTAAGCAGTCCCACCAACATCCGGGGGACAACTCGACGGCAAGTCTAGCAGAACTCGCCGGTTGGTTAGAGATATTTGAACGCCACTAAGTTTCAGTGAGCCCAGCAAATTTCTCTCTAAGCTTGTCGAGCGCACGCTTGTAGCGCATTTTCGTAGCGCTCAGGCCCATGTGCATGATGTCGGCGATCTCCTGGAATTCCAGCTCTGCGACAAATCGCAGCACCAGGATTTCCCGGTCGATCGGGTTCACATGCACCAGCCATTTATCCAGCCCGCCTTTCTCTTCCGGTTTCGGAGCCTTGTCCTCGGACGCCTCTTCGACAGGGTCCAGGCTCAAGGCATCCATCAACCTGCGCTTGCGGCGCTCCTTGCGGTACTGGGTGATGCATTCGTTGTAGGTGATGCTGTAGAGCCAGGTCTTGAACTTGGATTTACCCTCGAAGTTCTTCAGCCCGTACAACACCTTGAGCATCACCTCCTGACAGACATCGTCAGCATCCCGGTCGTTCCCCAGATACCGCGCACACACATTGAACAGCGTGCGCTGGTAGCGCCTCATGAGCTCCTCATAGGCGCGGGTAACGTGAAACAGCTCCTCATGCGAACGCGCCACCAACTCCTCGTCGGTGAGCTCCCGGGGGTCATAGCGCATGGGCGGCAAATGAACTTTATTCAATGCGGATCTGGCCGACAGTCGGGTCAATGTCGCCGCTCAGCCCCAAGGGCCGATTTTCGCGGCGGCATACATTAACAGCTTTTGTGCGGTTAGCGGCTATTTACGCGCTGCTCAAGCAACTCGCGATTCGACAGCGACACCAGTTCGCCATCATCGGTCAGCAGCGTGGTCTTGACCGTGCCGATCTCTTCGATATGCCCTTCGACCTCTCCAATCCGCACCTGCTGGCCGACCTGATAGAGTTCGCGCACGTAGATTCCAGCAAGAATCTGCCCGGCGATTTCACGGCTGCCGAGGCCCATTGCCAACGCAATTGCCAGACCAACGGTTATCAAACCGATGACGATCACATGGTTGAGCAGGTCGGTCTTGACCTCCAACTGGCTGATCGCCACCGAGATGCTGATGATGATCACCAGGCCCTGGGCAATCCGCCCGACACCGGCGGCGTATTCCAGGCCAATGCCTTCGGCGGCGCCGCGCACCAGGCCGTTGACCAGCTGTGCCAGCAGCACGCCGGCCAGCAGCACCAGCGCCGCACCAAACACCTTCGGCAGGTACAGGGCGAGCATGTCCAGCGTTGCCGAGACCCGCTCCAGGCCCAGGGATTCCGCGGCAGAGACCAGGAAGATCAACAGCACGAACCAGTAGACGATCTTGCCGACCAGCGTCGAAATCGGCACCTGGATCCCTGCCCGGGCAAGGATCTTGGTCAGCCCGGTACCGCTCATCAAGCGATCCAGGCCAAGTTTGGCCAGCAGCTTGGACAGCAGTGTGTCGAGCAGCTTCGCCACGACGAAACCAAGCAGCACTACCACCAGCGCCCCGAACAGGTTGGGGATGAAGTTCGCCACCTTGGTCCAAAGGGCAGTCATGGCGGTGACCAGACTCTGGGTCCAGAGATCGAGTTCCATATTCAATCGGCCTTATCTACGTTTCTGCCGGAGGCAGGGTTGCGGGTGGCATTGCGACGCACTGGCGCGACATGCGCCGAGCCATTGTTGACAGCGATCATCAGTGCCTGGCTCCAGCGGCCCAGCAGGCTGAACAGATCGCCCACGCCGACCTGGCGGTTGGCAGTCTTGAGCACGCGACCCAGGCAGGCGGCGTCGTCGCGCTCCTGGCCGGAGGGTGACGCCTTGAGCAGGTCGCGCAGGGATTCTTCAAACGGATCGTGCATGGGCACCTCGCGCAGTGTCAGTCAAAGACGAGAGCTGCGAGCGATGGGTCACACAGGGATGTGGGACGAATGTTTCAGGATGAGAACAGAACAGGCCGCACGCCATCTAGACCCACCGCAGCTTGCGGAACAACAGCCACTGCCCCACCGCCAGGCCCAGCACGATCAGGCTGGCGAACAGGAAACCATAAGGGCTGTTCGAGCCCGGTATGCCGCCGACATTGATGCCCAGCAAACCGGTGACGAAGCTCATGGGCAGGAAGATGCAGGTAATGATGCCGAAGCGGTACATGGTCCGGTTCATCCGCTCGCTGCGGCGCCGATCTTCGCTTTCCAGCACCAGGGCAGCGCGCTCGCGGGCCAGTTCCAGCTCTTCGAGATAACGGATCAGGCTGTTGTTGAGCTCGTTCCAGTAGTCGCTGTCGGGGTCGGCGAACCAGCTGCACTTGTTACGCGACAACTGCGCATAGATATCCCGCTGCGGTGCAAGGAAACGGCGCAGGCCGGCGGCGCGTCGACGGATCTGCTGCAGGCTGCCTTGCTCAGGCGCATACCGTTCGTCGGCTTCCACCTTCTCTTCTTCGAGATCGACCGCCTCGGACAGGTCGCTGACCAGCGCCTGGACCTTCTCGGTGAGCAACTCGCCCATCAGCAGCAACAGCTCGGACGCCGATTTCGGCCCCCTGCCCTCGTCCAACTGCTGAAGCACCTCGTCGCTGGCGCGCAGCGGCCGCAGGCGCAGCGAGATGACCCGCCGCGCTTCGGCGAAAATGCGCACCGAAACCATGTCCTCAGGCTCGGCACCCGGGTTGAGGTTGACCCCGCGCAAGAACAGCAGCATCTGCTCGTTGGCCAGCTGCAGCAGGCGCGGGCGGGTGTTCTCTTCCAGCAGCAGGTCGCAGGCGAACTCGCTCAGGCCACTGTCGTGCAGCAGCCAGGTGCGGGTTTGCGGATGGCTA
The DNA here is from genome assembly GCF_024749065.1 of Pseudomonas sichuanensis. Classification (NCBI taxonomy): domain Bacteria; kingdom Pseudomonadati; phylum Pseudomonadota; class Gammaproteobacteria; order Pseudomonadales; family Pseudomonadaceae; genus Pseudomonas; species Pseudomonas sichuanensis. Next base: position 4,255,578 of record NZ_CP087185.1, read on the forward strand.
CGATCCCAATGCAGCCACAGGCTCTCCAGCGGCTGCAGCTGCAAATCGTCCAGCTCGGTACGGGCTATCGAACGCGCGCCGCCTTTGCCATCGAGCACCAGGGCATGCACCAGCCCCCACTGCGCGTTGTCTTCCTCGAACATCAAAGCTCCATCAGCGCGCGCCGCGCGTCACTCGGGCATCTTCAGCGGGCTTGGCGAGACGATTACGCCATTGTTGTCGGCGTACACATACTCGCCCGGGCGGAAGGTCACCCCGGCAAAGGTCACCGCGACGTTGAGGTCGCCAATACCGCGTTTGTCGGTTTTCATAGGATGGCTGGCCAGGGCCTGCACACCCACATCGGTCTGCACCAGCACGTCGACGTCGCGCACACAGCCGTAGATCACCAGGCCTTCCCAGCCGCTCTTCGCCGCTTTTTCGGCGAGCATGTCGCCCAGCAGCGCACGGCGCAGCGAACCACCGCCATCGACCACCAGCACCTTGCCCTTGCCGTCGAGTTCGACCTGCTCCTTGACCAGCGAGTTGTCCTCGAAGCACTTGATGGTGACGATCTGGCCGCCGAACGAGTCGCGGCCACCGAAGTTGCTGAACATGGGTTCTAGCACCTGGACGAGATCTGGGTAGGCGTCGCACAGGTCGGGCGTTACGTAATGCTGCATGGGAAACTCCTGTCAGTCACAACGAAAGCGAAAGTGGGATCAAGGCTACACCTTGCAAGGTACGGCAGTCATCCGGGACCGAGCAGTCAATTTGCTTTTGCCTGCCCCGGCCTCTTCGCGGGTAAACCCGCTCCCACAGGAGAGGTGTGAAATCCTGTGGGAGCGGGTTTATCCGCGAAGAGGCCAACGCAGAATCAACTGGCAGGCACCGGCTCCATCACCACCGTCGAGGCATGCACCGGCACCTGCGGATCCCTCAGCCAGCGCTCCACCAACGGCCACACCTGGGCCTGCGCCGCCTTGCTGACCAGCATGTCGACGTGCCCGAAGGCATCGAAGCCCTGCTCCTGCCCCAGGCGCAGGAACTGCTTGCTGTCACCGCCCAGCTGATCGAACAGCTTGCGGCAAGCCCACACCGGGTCCTGGAAATCCCCTGCCCCGGCCACGGCCAATACCGGCACATCGACCTCGGCCAGCCCCGCCCACCAGTCGCGGTCCTTGTCGCCGAAGCGGCCGAACAGACCATTCCAGCGCAGGCTTTCAAGCGCCAGGCCAATCGGTTCGTCTTCCGGGCCTCGCTTGAGCCGCGAACCGCTGATCTGGTCAAAGCGCTTGAGCAGCAGCTTCGCGCCCCACGCCACCGGCGGCACCTTTAGCGGCCAGTACACGCGGCTGACCTGGGCGCCGAAGAAGGCTGCGCTGGCCACCTGCGCGCTGGCCAGGTAGCCACCGCCCAGCGCAGCGGCCAGGGTGGTGCCGCCCAGGGAATGGCCTAGCCAGTGCGGCGCCTGCCCGGCCTGCTCCTGGACAAAAGCACCAATCACCGGCAGGTCATAGCGGGCATAGTCGGCCACACGGTTGTGCTGCCAGGCGCGGTTGCGTGGCGACAGGCCATGGCCGCGCATCTCCGGGATCCATACATCGAAACCGGCACGGGCGAGGTAGGCACCCAGGCCTATGCCCTTGGGTGAGTACCAGAAGCGCCGATTGGAAAAACTGCCGTGCAGGAGAATGACCGGTACGCCTTGAGCAGGGCCCTGGTCGGCCAGGCCCAGACGCGTGACGGCCAGCTCGACGCTCGAATCGGGGCTGTTGCCGGCCTTGATCCGGTAGACGTCTTCGCTGAGGTCGCCGCGGCGCTCGGCACTGAGCAACGCGACGGGGAATTGGGTGCTGCTGCTTTGCATGGCTTCACGAACAGATAAAAGACGACAACGTGGGAGCGGGCTTGCCCCGCGATGGCGTCGGGACAGGCTACTAGAGGTGTCCTGGCTGACGCCATCGCGGGGCAAGCCCGCTCCCACGCATAAACACGAGGGCGTCATGCGCCCTCGCCGATCACATCAGGCTGCGCCCTGGCCTTCGGCCAGGAAGAACCAGGTCTCGAGCACCGAGTCCGGGTTCAGCGACACGCTCTCGATGCCCTGCTCCATCAGCCACTTGGCCAGGTCCGGGTGGTCCGATGGGCCCTGGCCGCAGATGCCGATGTACTTGCCGGCCTTGTTGCACGCGGCGATGGCGTTGGCCAGCAGCTTCTTGACGGCAGGGTTACGCTCGTCGAACAGGTGGGCGATGATCCCCGAGTCGCGGTCCAGGCCCAGGGTGAGCTGGGTCAGGTCGTTGGAACCGATCGAGAAACCGTCGAAGTACTCGAGGAACTCCTCGGCCAGGATGGCGTTGGACGGCAGCTCGCACATCATGATCACGCGAAGGCCGTTGTCGCCACGGGCCAGGCCGTTTTCGGCGAGCAGGTCGACGACCTGGCTGGCTTCGCCCAGGGTGCGCACGAACGGCACCATGATCTCGACGTTGGTCAGGCCCATCTCGTTACGCACGCGCTTGAGGGCGCGGCATTCGAGCTCGAAGCAGTCACGGAACGACTCGCTGATGTAGCGCGAGGCGCCGCGGAAGCCCAGCATCGGGTTTTCTTCTTCCGGCTCGTACAGCTTGCCGCCGATCAGGTTGGCGTATTCGTTGGACTTGAAGTCCGACAGGCGCACGATGACCTTTTTCGGGTAGAAGGCTGCAGCCAGGGTGCTGATGCCCTCGACCAGCTTCTCGACATAGAAGCCGACCGGGTCGCTGTAGCCGGCGATGCGCTTGTCGACGCTCTCTTTGAGCTCCGGCGGCAGGCCCGCGTAGTTCAGCAGCGCCTTGGGGTGCACGCCGATCATGCGGTTGATGATGAACTCCAGGCGCGCCAGGCCCACACCTTCGTTGGGCAGCTGGGCGAAGTCGAACGCGCGGTCCGGGTTGCCCACGTTCATCATGATCTTGAACGGCAGCTCCGGCATGGCGTCCACCGAGTTCTGCTTGACGTCGAAGCCCAGCTCGCCTTCGAAGATGAAGCCGGTGTCGCCTTCGGCGCAGGACACGGTCACGCCCTGGCCGTCTTTGAGCACCTGGGTGGCGTTGCCGCAACCGACCACAGCCGGGATACCCAGTTCACGCGCAATGATCGCCGCGTGGCAGGTACGCCCGCCGCGGTTGGTGACGATGGCGCTGGCGCGCTTCATCACCGGCTCCCAATCCGGGTCGGTCATGTCCGAGACCAGCACGTCGCCGGGCTGGACCTTGTCCATTTCCGACACGTCCTTGATCACCCGCACCTTGCCGGCGCCGATGCGCTGGCCGATGGCACGGCCTTCGACCAGCACGGTGCCTTTCTCCTTGAGCAGGTAACGTTCCATGACGTTGGCGCTGGCACGGCTCTTCACGGTCTCAGGGCGGGCCTGAACGATGTACAGCTTGCCGTCGTCACCGTCCTTGGCCCACTCGATGTCCATCGGGCGCTGGTAGTGCTGCTCGATGATCATCGCCTGCTTGGCCAGCTCAGCCACTTCGGCGTCGCTCAGGCAGAAGCGTGCGCGTTCGGCGCGGTCGACTTCGACGGTCTTGACCGAACGGCCGGCCTTGGCTTCGTCGCCATAGACCATCTTGATCGCCTTGCTGCCCAGGTTGCGGCGCAGGATCGCCGGGCGACCGGCCTGCAAGGTGTTCTTGTGTACGTAGAATTCGTCCGGGTTGACCGCACCCTGTACGACGGTTTCACCCAGGCCGTAGGCGCCGGTGATGAACACCACGTCACGGAAGCCCGACTCGGTGTCGAGGGTGAACATCACGCCGGCGGTGCCGGTTTCGGAGCGAACCATGCGCTGCACGCCGGCGGACAGGGCGACCAGCTTGTGGTCGAAGCCCTGGTGCACGCGGTAGGCGATGGCACGGTCGTTGAACAGCGAGGCGAAGACTTCCTTGGCCGCGCGGATCACGTTGTCGACGCCACGGATGTTGAGGAAGGTTTCCTGCTGGCCGGCGAACGAGGCGTCCGGCAGGTCTTCGGCGGTGGCCGAGGAACGCACGGCGACCGCCATGTTGTCGTTGCCGGCGGCCATTTCGGCGAAGGCCGTACGGATTTCCGAATCGAGGCGTGCCGGGAATTCGGCTTCCATGACCCACTGGCGGATTTGGGCGCCGGTCTTGGTCAGGGCATTGATGTCATCGACGTCCAGCGCGTCGAGCGCGGCGTGGATACGGTCGTTCAGGCCACTCTGTTCGAGAAAGTCGCGGTACGCCTGAGCCGTAGTGGCAAAGCCGCCCGGCACCGAAACGCCGGCACCGGCAAGATTGCTGATCATCTCGCCCAGGGATGCGTTCTTGCCCCCCACATGCTCCACATCATGGACGCCGAGCTTATCGAGGGAAACTACGTACTCTACCAAGGTGATCTCTCCACTAACTGTATTGGAAAAGCTCAAGGGCGCCCGCCTGTCTGCTCTGCGACTGGGCCGGGACGCTTGTGGCCTGGACCTGGAAAATAAGTGAGAATGCCGAGCAACCGCGTTCGGCAAACCGAACCTATCATATCCAGAAATCTTCGGCAGCTTAAGGCCCCCAGGTGCAAATGAAACGAACCGCGTTTTTCATCTCCGACGGTACCGGCATCACTGCAGAAACGTTGGGGCAGAGCCTGCTCGCACAATTCGAGAGCATTCCGTTCAATAAATTCACCCGCCCCTACATCGATACGCTGGACAAGGCCCGGGCCATGGTCCAGCAAATCAACGCGGCGGCCGAGCGTGACGGGGTCCGCCCGATCATCTTCGACACCATCGTCAACCAGGACATCCGCGAAGTCATGGCCACGTCCAATGGCTTCATGATCGACATCTTTTCGACGTTTTTATCCCCACTAGAGCAGGAATTGACCGCCCATTCGTCGTATTCCGTGGGCAAATCCCACTCGATCGGCGGCAATTCCAACTACATGGAGCGTATCGAGGCGGTCAACTTCGCCCTCGACAACGACGACGGCGCGCGGACCCATTACTACGACAAGGCCGACCTGATCCTGGTGGGCGTGTCACGCTGCGGCAAGACCCCCACCTGCCTGTACATGGCGATGCAGTTCGGTATTCGCGCCGCCAACTACCCGTTGACCGAGGACGACATGGAGCGCCTGCAGCTGCCGGCGGTGCTGAAGAAGCACCACAACAAGCTGTTCGGCCTGACCATCGACCCCGACCGCCTGACCGCCATCCGCCACGAACGCAAGCCCAACAGCCGCTATTCGAGCTTCGCCCAGTGCGAGTTCGAGGTGCGCGAGGTAGAAAGCCTGTTCCGCCGGGAGAACATTCCCAACATCAACTCCACGCATTTTTCGGTGGAAGAGATTTCGGCGAAAATCCTGGTGGAAAAAGGCGTGGAGCGGCGGTTCAAGTAAGGCCAGCGTCGCCTGTTTCGCGGGTAAACCCGCTCCCACAGGCACAGCACAGGATTCAAAGCCAGCGAGGCCCCTGTGGGAGCGGGTTTACCCGCGAAGAGGCCAACACTTTCAACACAAGGCGTAAAGAAAAGCCCCGACATCACTGCCGGGGCTTTCTTTTACCTCAACTACCTCAACGCTCGGCTCAGGACGGGATCACCGCCGCCTGCCCGCTCATCGCCAGGTCGACCAGCTCGCGGTTGGCCACCGCGTACATCGCATAGTCGGTACCGGTGGCGTTGCGCAGGTCGTCGAGCATGGCGCGCCAGCGCTCCACCATCACCCGGTGCTGCTCGCACCACAGGGCCACGCGGGCGTCCATGTCGTCCGGCGCATCGGCCATCTGCAATACCGAGATGGTGATTGCCCGCTGCTGCAGGTCGATGTCATCGCGGAACGCTTCGCGGGCCAGGGCCTGCCAGTTGTTTTCCACCGGCAGGTTGCTGATTTCCTGCAGGTACCAGGTCAGGTCCAGCGAGCTGCCCACGGCAAAGAACGCCTTGGCCACCTGTGCAGGATCATGCCCGGTCACGTCGGACGCTTCGATGATCGGCAGCAAGGTGTACAGGTGCGTGGTACCAGCGACCATACGCGCCAGCAGCTCCGGCACACCGGCTTCGACGAAGCCCTGGTAGCGGACCATCCAGCGTTCGCGGGTCGGGCCTTCGAGCAGTTCGTCGAGCTTGAGCCCAAGCTGGGCGATCTTCGGCCCGAAGTGGGCGACGTCACGGCCAGCGTCCTGCTCGTTGCGCCGGCTGCGCAGGAACCAGCGGGTAGCGCGGCGGCCCAGGCGCATCAGCTCGTCCATCAGGGTCAGTTGGATCTCGGCCGGGACCTGGTAGTCGAGGGCCTCGATCTGACGGAACCAGTGCGGCAGGTGGAAGATGTCGCGCACGATCACATAGGCGCCGGCCACGTTGGCCGGGCTCATGCCGGTGGACTCCTTCAGGCGCTGCACGAAGGTGATGCCCATGTTGTTGACCAGGTCGTTGGCGATCTGGGTGCTGACGATCTCGCGTTTCAGGCGGTGGCCGCGCATGGAGTCGGCGTACTTGGTCACCAGCGATGGTGGGAAGGCGGTCTCCATGTCGCGGGTGAGGTAGTCGTCGTCCGGCACCAGCGACTTGAGCAGTTGCTCCTTGAGGTCGATCTTGCTGTACGAGATCAACACCGACAGCTCGGCGCGGGTCAGGCCCTGGCCTGCGGCCAGGCGCTCGGCCAGTTGCTCTTCACTGGGCAGGAACTCGATGGCGCGATCCAGCTTGCCACGGGCCTCGAGGTCGGCCATCAGGCGCTTGTACTCGGCAATCCGCTCGCGGGCGCGGCGCGCGGCCAGCGACAGCGCTTGCGTCTGCTTGTAGTTGTTGCCCAGCACCAGCCCGGCCACTTCGTCGGTCATGCTGCCCAGCAGCTGGTTACGCTGCTTTTCGGTCATGTCGCCGGCCTGCACCACTTCGTTGAGCAGGATCTTGATGTTGACCTCGTGGTCGGAGCAGTCCACACCACCCGCGTTGTCGATGAAGTCGGTGTTGGTGGCGCCGCCATTGAGGCCGAACTCGACACGGCCCAGTTGGGTCATGCCCAGGTTGCCGCCCTCGCCCACCACCTTGCAGCGCAGCTCGTTGCCGTTGACGCGCAGGGCATCGTTGGCCTTGTCGCCGACATCGGCGTGGCTTTCGCTGCTGGCCTTGACGTAGGTGCCGATACCGCCGTTCCAGAGCAGGTCGACCGGCGCCTGCAGCAGGGCGTGCAACAGCTCGGTCGGGGTCAGGCGGTCGGCTTCGATGGCGAAGCGTTCCTTCATCTGCGGGCTGATGGCGATGCTCTTGGCACTGCGCGGGAAGATCCCGCCGCCTTCGGACATGATGCTGGTGTCGTAGTCGCTCCAGGCCGAGCGCGGCAGGTCGAACAGCCGCTTGCGCTCGACGAAGCTGGTGGCCGGGTCCGGGTTCGGGTCGATGAAGATGTGCAGGTGGTTGAACGCGGCCACCAGCTGCAGTTTTTCCGACATCAGCAGGCCGTTGCCGAACACGTCACCGGCCATGTCGCCCACACCCACCACGGTGATCGGGTCTTCCTGCACGTTGATGCCGCGCTCGCGGAAGTGGCGCTGCACGCCCACCCACGCGCCACGGGCGGTGATGCCCATCTTCTTGTGGTCATAACCGGCCGAGCCGCCCGAGGCGAACGCATCACCCAGCCAGAAGCCGTAGTCGATGGCGATGCCGTTGGCGATGTCGGAGAAGGTCGCGGTGCCTTTGTCCGCGGCGACCACCAGGTACGGGTCGTCGTCATCGTGACGCACCACGTTCGCAGGCGGCACCACGCCACCGTCCTTGAGGTTGTCGGTGATGTCGAGCAGGCCGGAGATGAAGATGCGGTAGCACGCCACGCCCTCGGCGGCAATCTCGTCACGGCTGCCGCCCAGCGGCAGGCGGCGCGGCAGGAAGCCGCCCTTGGCGCCCACCGGCACGATCACCGAGTTCTTCACCTGCTGGGCCTTGACCAGGCCCAGCACTTCGGTGCGGAAGTCTTCTTCGCGGTCCGACCAGCGCAGGCCGCCACGGGCAACGTTGCCGAAGCGCAGGTGCACGCCCTCGACTCGCGGCGAATAGACGAAGATCTCGAATTTCGGTACCGGCTTGGGCAGCTCGGGGATCAGCTTGGGGTTGAACTTGAAGCTGAAGTACGACTTGTTCTGGCCGTTGGCATCCGGCTGGTAGAAGTTGGTGCGCAGGGTGGCCTTGATCAGGTCCAGGTAGCGCCGCAGGATGCGGTCCTCGTTGAGCACCTGCACGTCGTCCAGGGCGGTGAGGATCGCCTGCTCCAGGCGCAGCTGCTTGTCGTCGAGGTCTTCCTGGGTGAGCTTGCGCGCCAGGTAGAAACGGGTCTTGAACAACCGGGTCAACTCGCGGGCGATGTCGGTGTGGTTGTTCAGGGTGCTGGCGATGTAACCCAGGTCGAAGCCCAGGCGGATCTGCTTCAGGTAGCGGGCATAGGCGCGCAGCAGTGCCACGTCGCGCCACGGCAGGCCGGCGGTCAGCACCAGGCGGTTGAAGGCGTCGTTCTCGGCGTCGCCCTTGACGATGTGGACGAAGGCGTCCTGGAAGGTGTCGTTGAGCTGCTGGATATCCAGGTTCAGGCCTTCGCTGTAGGTGAAGGCGAAGTCGTGAATCCAGAACTCACGGCCGCTGGCATGGCGCAGGCGGTAAGGGAACTCGCCGAGCACGCGCAGGCCGAGGTTTTCCAGGATCGGCAGCACGTCCGACAGCGCCAGCGGCGTATCGGCGTGGTACAGCTTGCAGTGCAGCGTGCGTTCGCCGAGTTGCGTGAGCGGCTGGTAGAAGCTCATGGCCAGCGGTTTTTGTTCCGACAGGTTCAGCACGTGCTGCATGTCGACCACCGCCGAATGGGCGGCGAAGCGCTCGCGGTAGCCGGCCGGGAAGCCTTTCGGGAACTCATCGAGGATGTTGGTGCCCTGGGCTTCGCCGAAGTTTTCCACCACCAGCGCCGAGTAATCGTCATGCCACGAGCGGCAAGCCTGGATCACTTCGTTTTCCAGCTGCTGCAGGTCGATATCGATGCGGTTCTTCGGGTCGACGCGCAGGATCAACTGCACGCGGGCCAGCACCGATTCGGAGAAGAAGGTCCAGAATTCGCAGTCGGTGGCCTTCAGGCGCTCCATCAGCACCTGCTGGATCTTCTGCCGCACTTCGGTGGAGTAGATCTCGCGAGGCACGTAGGCCAGGCAGTAGCAGAAGCGGCCGTACGGGTCCTTGCGCAGGAACACGCGGATCTTGTTGCGCTCCTGGATCTGCACGATCGACATGGCGGTGCTGAACAGCTCGTCGACCGGGGTCTGGAACAGGTCGTCGCGCGGCAGCACTTCGAGTACCTGCGCCAGCTCCTTGCCCAGGTGGGCCTTGGGGTCGAAGTGCGAGCGGCGCTCGACTTCGGCCACCTTGCCGCGAATGTAAGGGATGGTATGCACGCTCTCGCCGTACACCGACGAGGTGTACAGGCCCATGAAGCGGCATTCCTTGAGCACATTGCCGTCTGCGTCGATCTGGCGGATCGACACGTAGTCCGGGTAGGCCGGGCGGTGCACGCGGCTTGGCTGGGAGGCCTTGGCGAACGACAGCAGGCGCGGCTCGCGCAGGTAGGCGACGGCGTAGTCCTCGATGCGCAGGTCATCGGCACCCAGGCCGGCGCGCAGCAGGCGGGTCAGGCCGAGGAAGGAGGCATCGTCGTAGACCAGATGGCCACCGTCGGCATCGGCCTGGACGGTGAACTCTTCATAGCCGAGGAAGGTGAAATGGTTGTCCAGCAGCCACGACAGGAAGCTCTTCACCTCTGCCTTGTCGTTCTGCTCCGGGCCAAAGGCGTTCTGTTCGACCAGAGCCAGCAGTTCATGGATCTTGGCCTTCATCGGCTCGAAGTCGGCGACCACGCCGCGCACTTCGGCCAGTACCTGCTCCAGTTCCTTGGTCAAGGTAGTGAGCTCGGCGCTGTTGGAGCAGCGGTCGATCTCCAGGTACATCAGCGATTCGTGGCTGACGCCCTCGCCCTGGGTGCCCTTGGGCAGCAGCTCGAGCAGTTCGCCCTTGCTGCCCCGGCGTGCGCTGAGCACGGTGGTCTGCAGGGTGTGGATGCTGTAGCCGCGGCGGTTGAGTTCGGTACGCACCGAGTCGACCAGGAACGGCAGGTCGTGGTGCAGCACCTCGACCACGGTGTGGGTGGATTGCCAGCCGTGGCGTTCGTAATCAGGGTTGTAGACCCGCACCTGCGGGTGTTCGGGGTCGAAGCGCTCGATGATGCGCCAGGCGGAAAGCGTGCAGCCGGCGAGGTCGGAAAGCCGCCGCTGAGTGAGTTCGTCCAGAGAGATGATGCCGAAGAACTGGTCGGCGAACAGTGCAACTTGTGGCAGGGACTGTTCGCTGATGTGCTGCGCCAGGGCCGCTTGCAGTTGATGCTGGAAGTCGGCTTTGCTGGCTGCGGTGAAGAACGCCATCTGTGGTACTCCGCTTGGGCTTTTATAGGTGAAGCGTCGCGTGCGTGCGCCTTGTACGGATCAACCATAGCCAACCCGTGGCAAGACGGAAGCGTTGGGTACCTGCAAAAGCGACTGCCCGGTGGCTGTGCCTTTACGGGAACCCATCGACTGGGGAGCTTAACGACTGAACGGTCACTCCGGCTTGCAGCGCTGCGACATATTCGGTCAATGACCGGCAGCAAGCCTCGGGCTGCAAGCTTCGCGCCGCAATCAGCAAAATCCGAGATTTGCGCCGCCGCGCTTGACCTGCCGAACCTTGAAGCTGAAGCTTGCGCCTTTGACTACCGACCCGAGCCGCCCATGCAATTGAAAACCGCCCTGCTCTTCGCCACCCCTTGTGACGACGAGGAAGACAACATGGCGACCCTGTGCTGCCACAGCGACAAGGGACAGATGTTCCTGCTGACCCGTTACCCGGACGAGGACACGGTCGACCTGACCCTGGATGACGAGCCGTCGACCCTGGACGGGCTGAAGGTGACGCTGAGTGCCGAACGCTTGCTGATCGAGGTGGCTGCGGGAGACCGCGATGCGCTCAAGGGCGATGAAGCGCTGGAGATCATCCTGACTTCGCAAGGCAGTGATATGGAGGAAGTGGCGCTGACATTGCGCAACATCCTTGAAGGTACCGGGACATTCAACAACGAACTGTGAAGGTAGCCCGCCGGCCTCTTCGCGGGTAAACCCGCTCCCACAGGTTCACTGCAAGCCCCGAGGGCGGCACTGCACCTGTGGGAGCGGATTTACCCGCGAAGAGGCTGCAACAGGCGACTTTGCCAGCAGCGCCGCCGTTGACAGGGGACCCTCGGAACGGGCATTGTCTGACAACCTGATCAATTGGCTCCTCCTCCATGCTAGAACTCCAGCGCCCCGACACCCTGGTCGAACGGGTCGTCAGCGCCATCCGCGGCGAGATCGATGCCGGCCGCCTGGCCGCCGAATCGCGCCTGCCCACCGAACAGCAACTGGCTGAACAGCTGAACGTCAGCCGCTCGGTGGTACGTGAGGCCGTGGCACAGCTCAAGGCCGATGGCGTGCTGATCGCCCGCCGCGGGCTCGGCTCGTATATCTCGCAGACGCCCCACGGCACGGTATTCCGCTTCCCCGACAGCCAAGGGCGCAAACCGGACCTGGTGCAGATGTTCGAGATGCGCCTGTGGATAGAAACCCAGGCCGCCGCCATCGCCGCGCGCCGCCGTGATGCCGATGACCTCGATCGCATGGCCTTGGCCCTGGGCACCATGGAAGACCAGCGCAGCGACTTCGCCACCGCCTCTGCCGCCGACGTGGCCTTCCATCGCGCTATCGCCGAGGCCAGCAAGAATGACTACTTCGTGGCATTCCATGATTTTCTCGGGGGCCAGTTGGCCGCCGCGCGTCGCACCGCCTGGGAAAACTCCGCCGCCCACTCGATAGGCGGTTCGGCCGATGCTCTAAGCGAGCACCGGGTACTGTACCAAGCCATCTGCGCTGGCGACCGCCAAGCCGCCGCCGCTTGTGCCGAAGCACACCTGCGGGCTTCGGCCAAGCGCCTGAAACTCGACCTTCCCACCCTCGACTGAACCCGGAGAACCTCATCGCATTCCCGCGAGGTTTTCTCGCGCATTACTTAGTCTGACAACCTGATAAGCAGATCCACCGACAAGAACACCAAGGTAATCCTGCATGACTTACGACTACTGCATCATCGGCGGCGGCATCGTCGGCCTCGCTACCGCCATGGCCCTGCTGCAACAGCGCCCAGGGGCCTCACTGCTGATCCTGGAAAAGGAAGCCAGCCTCGGCCGTCACCAGACAGGCCACAACAGTGGCGTGATCCACGCAGGCATCTACTACGCACCCGGCAGCCTCAAGGCTGACCTGTGCAAGCGCGGCGCCCAGGCCACCAAAGACTTTTGCCGCGAGCACGGCATCGCCTTCGAAGTCTGCGGCAAGCTGCTGGTAGCCTCCAACGACCTGGAAATACAGCGCATGCAGGCGCTCTACGAGCGTTCGCAACAGAACGGCTTGAAGGTCGAACGCCTGGACGCCGCCGAGCTGCGCCAGCGTGAGCCGAATATCGTCGGCAAAGGTGCGCTGTTCCTCGACGCCACCGGCATCGTCGATTACAAGCAGGTGTGCAATGCCATGGCCAAGGTCATTCGCCAGGCCGGTGGCGAGCTGCACCTGTCCACCCCGGTGCGCGCGATCCAGGAGCATGCCGAGCACGTCAGCGTCAGCAGCGACGGCAATACCTGGCACGCCCGCCAACTGGTGGCCTGCGCCGGCCTGCAGTCCGACCGCCTGGCACGCCTGGCCGGGGTGAAGATCGATCACCAGATCATCCCCTTCCGCGGCGAGTACTACCGCTTGCCGGCGAGCAAGAACCAGATCGTCAACCATCTGATCTACCCGATCCCCGACCCGGAGCTGCCGTTCCTGGGGGTGCACCTGACGCGAATGATCGATGGCAGCGTCACCGTCGGCCCCAACGCGGTGTTGGGTTTTGGCCGGGAGAACTACCAAAAGTTCTCGGTGAACTGGCGCGATGTCGCGGAGTACGCGCGCTTCCCGGGGTTCTGGAAAACCATCTGGAACAACCTCGGTTCCGGCACCGCCGAGATGAAGAACTCGCTGTTCAAGCGTGGCTACCTGGAACAGTGCCGCAAGTATTGCCCGTCCCTGCAGGTCGAAGACCTGCTGCCCTATGAAGCCGGCATCCGCGCCCAGGCCGTGATGCGCGACGGCACCCTGGTGCATGACTTCCTGTTCGCCGAGACCCCGCGCATGGTGCATGTCTGCAATGCCCCGTCGCCGGCTGCCACCTCGGCCATCCCGATTGGCCAGATGATCGCCGAGAAGATCCTCAAGGCCCGCTGATTCACCGCTACACCCCTATTACAAAGACAATAAGGAAACCCCATGTCGGTACACGAGGCGGCCCCGGCCGCAAGCGAGACACCCACACAGCAACGCAAACGCCTGCGCAAGGTGGCAGCGGCGACCATCTTCGGCTCGATGCTGGAGTGGTACGACTTTTATCTCTACGCCACCATGGCGGCGATCGTCTTTTCGAAGATCTTCTTCGACCCGAGCAACCCGGCGGTGGCCTCACTGCTGGCGTTCTCCACCTTCGCCATCGGCTTCATCGCCCGCCCCTTCGGCGGCGTGCTGTTCGGCTACCTGGGCGACCGCTTCGGGCGCAAGCACGTGCTGGTGATCACCTTCTGCATGATGGGCGTGTGCACCATGCTCATCGGCCTGATCCCCGGCTACGCCACCATCGGTATCTGGGCACCGATCCTGCTGGTGGTGATCCGCATCATCCAGGGCCTGGGCGCCGGCGCCGAACTGTCCGGTGCGGCGGTGACCTCCTATGAACATGCCAGCGAAGGCAAGCGCGGCAGCCAGGGCGCCTGGCCGGCGCTGGGGCTGAACCTGGGCCTGTTGCTGTCGTCGCTGACCGTCTACCTGCTGACCATGAACGGCAATGAATTCCTGCTTGCCGGTGGCTGGCGCATCCCCTTCATCGCCAGCATCGCCCTGGTAGCGGTAGGCCTGTGGGTGCGCAAGAGCATCCCCGAGACCCCGGACTTCAAGGAACTCGACCATGCCGATGACAAACCCAAAGTCTCGCCCCTGAAACTGCTGTTCAAGAACGACCTCAAGGGCCTGGCCGTGGTGTTCTTCGTCGCTATCGGCTACAACGCGCTGAGCTACATCTTCAAGACGTTCTCGCTGGCCTATCTCACCCAGTTCAAGGGCGTCGAGGCGCACGTCACTTCCCTGTCGGTGACCCTGGCCAGCCTGGTGGCGATCTTTGCCGTGCCGTTCTTCGGCTGGCTGTGCCACAAGTGGAGCAGCAAGACCGTGCTGATGCTCGGCGGGCTGCTGTCGGCGCTGTTCGCCTACCCCTTCCTGCGCTTGCTGTCGACCGGCGAGCCGATGCTGATCTATGTGGCCATCGCCGTCGGCACCGGCATCCTGGCGCCGATGATGTTCGCCCCCCAGGGCTCGTTCCTCAGCCGCCAGTTCCCGACCCAGACGCGCTCTTCGGGTTTTGGCACCGGGCGTGAGGTCGGTACCGCAGTAGCGGGTGGCCTGGCCCCACTGGGCGGGCTGGCGCTGGTGGCAAGCTCGGCCACACACTCGACGGATGGCGTGGCGCTGATGCTTGCAGTGGCCGGTGCATTGGTGGTGGTCGCCGCCTTCTTCGATCAAGGCTGGCGGCACTCACGCACCAAGAACTGAGCGGGCTCAGCTGTCGCGCCGCAGGTCGTCGGGGATGGGCAGGTCCTTCTTCAACGGCTCCGGCGGCTTGCCCCTGCCGGCGCGGTACTGGCGAATCTGGAACACGTACGCCAGCACCTGCGCCACCGCCATGTACAACCCGGCGGGGATTTCCTGCTCGATTTCCGTGGAGTAGTAGATCGCCCGCGCCAGGGCCGGCGATTCGAGGATCTGCACCTTGTGTTCGACGCCGATCTCGCGAATCTTCAAGGCCATGAAGTCTGTGCCCTTGGCCAGCAGCAGCGGCGCCGCACTGCCTTTTTCCGGGTCGTACTGCAAGGCCACGGCATAGTGGGTCGGGTTGGTGATGATCACGTCGGCATCGGGCACCGCCGCCATCATGCGCCGCTGCGACATCTCGCGCTGCAGCTGGCGTATGCGCTGCTTGACCTCGGGCTTGCCCTCGGAGTTCTTGTACTCGTCGGTCACTTCCTGCTTGGTCATCTTCAGCTTCTTGTGCGACTGCCAAAGCTGGTACGGCACGTCGAGCCCGGCGATCAGCAGCAACCCCGCGGCCATCCACAAGGCACTCCAACCGACCACCTGGAGCGCCTGGATGATCGCCATCTCCATCGGCATCTTGCCGATGGCCAGCAGCGCCTCACGGTCACTGACCAGCACCACCAGCGCCACCACCAGGATCATGATGAACTTGGCAAGGGCCTTGAGCAGCTCGGTCAGCGAATTCATCGAGAACATGCGCTTGATCCCCGACAGCGGGTTCAAGCGGCTGAATTTGGGTTGCATCAGGCTGCCGGAGAACAGGAAACCGCCCAGGGCGATGGGCGCGACGAACGAAATGACGAACAGCAGGATCAGGATCGGCTGCACCGACCAGATGGCCATCTTGCCCGATGCCAGCAGGAACGCCCCCATGCTGCGCTCATCCACGATCACTTCGCGGGTCAGGGTGAAGTTCATGCGCATCAGGTTCATCAGGCTTTCGGCCAGACTGCCGCCGAAGGCCAGAATGCCGCCCGCTCCCGCCAGGGTCACGGCAACCGTGTTCAGCTCCTTGGAACGGGCGATCTCACCTTTTTCCCGCGCGTCTTTTTTGCGCTTTTCGGTGGGTTCCTCTGTCTTGTCCTGCCCGCTCTCGCTTTCGGCCATGCTCAGCGCGCCCGTGCCAGTTCACGCAGCCACTGCAGCGCTTCGCTGGCCAGTGCCTGGTAGTGAGAAAGAATGTCGGCCAGGCCGACCCAGAAGATGCCCATGCCCAGCACCAGGGTGAGCGGGAAACCGATGGAAAAGATGTTCAACTGGGGTGCGGCACGGGTCATCACGCCGAAGGCGATGTTGACCACCAGCAACGCGGCGATCGCCGGCAGGATCAGCAGCAATGCGGCGCCCATCACCCAGCTCAGGCGCCCGGCCATCTCCCAGAAGTGATTGACCACCAGGGCGCTGCCCACCGGCAGCGTGGTGAAACTCTCGGTCAGCACCTCGAACACCACCAGATGCCCGTTCATCAACAAGAACAGCACGCTCACCAGCATGGTCAGGAACTGGCTGATCACCGTGACGTTGACGCCGTTGGCCGGGTCGACCATCGACGCGAAGGCCATACCCATCTGCACCGCGACGATCTGCCCGGCAATCACGAAGGCCTGGAACAACAGCTGCAAGGAGAAACCGAACAACGCCCCGACGATAACCTGCTCGGCGCACAGCAGCAGGCCGCGCAGGCTCAGCGGTTCGAATTCGGGGATGGGCGGCAGGGCCGGCACGATCACCACGGTGATTGCCACGGCCGCGTAAAGGCGAACCCGGGCCGGCAGCATCTTGGTGCCGAAGATCGGCATGGTCATCAGCACCGCCGTCACCCTGAACAGCGGCAGGATGAAGGTGGCGACCCAGGTGCCGATCTGCGCGTTGGTCAACTCCAGCATGGCGGCGTCAACCGATCAGGTGCGGGATGTTGGTGTACAGCCCGGTGATGTATTCCATGAATTTCTGCACCAGCCAGGGCCCGGCGACGATCAGCGTGATCAGCATCACCAGCAGGCGGGGCAGGAAGCTCAGGGTCTGTTCGTTGATCTGGGTGGCGGCCTGGAACATCGCCACCACCAGGCCGACCAGCAAGCTCGGCACCACCAGCACCGCCACCATCAGCGTGGTCAGCCACAACGCGTCACGAAACAGGTCGACTGCGACTTCTGGCGTCATGTCAGGCTCTCCATTTGGGTGTCAGACACCGCCGAAACTGCCGGCCAGGGTACCCATGATCAGCGCCCAGCCATCGACCAGCACGAACAGCATGATCTTGAACGGCAGCGAAATGATCAGTGGCGACAGCATCATCATACCCATGGCCATCAGCACACTGGCGACCACCATGTCGATGATCAGGAACGGGATGAAGATCATGAAGCCGATCTGGAACGCGGTCTTGAGCTCCGAGGTGACGAAGGCCGGCACCAGGATGGTCAGCGGCACCTGGTCGGGGCCGGCGATATCGGTGCGCTTGGACAGGCGCATGAACAGGTCGAGGTCGCTTTGCCGGGTTTGCGCCAGCATGAAGTCCTTCAGCGGCCCCTGGGCCTTGTCGATCGCCTGCTGGGCGGTCATCTGCTCGGCCAGGTACGGCTGCAGGGCGTCCTTGTTCACCCGGTCGAACACCGGCGCCATGATGAACATGGTCAGGAACAGCGCCATGCCGGTGAGCACCTGGTTGGACGGAGTCTGCTGCAAGCCCAGCGCCTGACGCAGGATGGAGAAGACGATGATGATGCGGGTGAAGCTGGTCATCAGGATGACGAACGCCGGGATGAAGCTCAGCGCCGTCATGATCAGCAGGATCTGCAGGCTGACCGAGTACTCCTGCTGCCCGTCCGCCCCGCTGGACAGGGTGATGGCCGGTATCGACAAAGGGTCGGCGGCCAGGGCCAATGGCGCAGCCAGCAGCAGCGCCAGGGTGAACAGCATGCGCAGGGCGCCCATCATCACTTCTTGTCCTTCTGATCCTTGCCCATCAGCTCGAGCAGCCGCTGGGCGAACTCCGGCGTGGCCTGGCGTGCCGCTGCGGGCACCTCGACAGGCTCGGCCATGACATGCAGGGCTTCGATGCTGCCCGGCGTATGGCCGATGAGAATCTGCTCCTTGCCGACCTGCACCAGCAGCAACCGGTCGCGCGGGCCGATGGCGCGGCTGCCGACGATCTCGATCACCTGGGCACCGCGCTGCGCGCTGCCTTGAATGCGCCGCAGCAGCCAGGCCAGGAAGAAGATCAGGCCCACCACCAGCAGCAGGCCGAAGACCATCTGCGCCAATTGCGCCCCCAGGCCGCCCGGTACCGCGGTGGGCGGCGCAGCCGTTTCGCCGGCGGCGATCACCGCTTCACTGGCCAGCAGCGCCGCCAGGGCCGAAACGGCCCGCACCATGGCCTTCACTCAGCGCAGCTTCTTGATACGTTCGCTGGGGCTGATCACGTCGGTCAGGCGGATGCCGAACTTCTCGTTGACCACCACCACCTCGCCGTGGGCGATCAGGGTGCCGTTGACCAGCACGTCCAGCGGCTCGCCAGCCAGGCGGTCGAGTTCGATCACCGAACCCTGGTTGAGCTGCAGCAGGTTGCGGATGTTGATCTCGGTGCTGCCCACTTCCATGGAGATGCTCACCGGGATATCCAGGATCACGTCCAGGTTCGGGCCTTCGAGGCTGACGTGCTCGTTGGGCTTGGGGGAGCTGGCGAACTCTTCCATCGGCAGGCGGTTGCTGGCGCCGCTGTCGCCACCGAGCAGTGCATCGATGTCCGCCTGGCCGGCATCGCCGGTTTCCTCGAGCGCTGCAGCCCACTCATCGGCCAGCGCCTGTTCCTCTGGGGAGTTGATCTCGTTTTCGTTAGCCATGATTTCCTCGACAACCTTTCAATACGTTTAAAGCGACCGGCCCGCCGTCAGCGGCGCTCGATCGGGTCGATGATCTGCAGCGACAGGGTGCCCTTGTGCGAACCCAACCGCGCCTTGAACGCTGGCACGCCATTGGCGCGCAACACCAGATGCTCCGGCAGCTCCACCGGAATCACATCGCCAGGCTGCATGTGCAGGATGTCGCGCAGCTTGAGCTGACGCCGGGCAACGGTGGCCGACACTGGCACGGCCACGTCCAGTACGTCCTCGCGCAGGGCCTTGACCCAGCGTTCGTCCTGGTCGTCCAGGTCGGACTGGAAACCGGCGTCGAGCATCTCGCGCACCGGCTCGATCATCGAGTACGGCATGGTCACGTGCAGGTCGCCGCCGCCGCCGTCCAGTTCGATGTGGAAGGTCGATACCACCACCGCCTCGCTGGGGCCGACGATGTTGGCCATGGCCGGGTTGACCTCGGAGTTGATGTACTCGAAGTTGACCGGCATGATCGCCTGCCAGGCTTCCTTGAGGTCGATGAAGCACTGGTCCAGCACCATGCGCACCACGCGCAGCTCGGTGGGGGTGAACTCACGGCCCTCGATCTTGGCGTGGCGGCCGTCGCCGCCGAAGAAGTTGTCCACCAGCTTGAACACCAGCTTGGCGTCGAGGATGAACAGCGCGGTACCGCGCAACGGCTTGATCTTGACCAGGTTGAGGCTGGTGGGCACGTACAGCGAATGCACGTACTCGCCGAACTTCATGACCTGCACGCCACCCACCGCCACGTCGGCGGAGCGGCGCAGCAGGTTGAACATGCTGATGCGGGTATAGCGGGCGAAACGTTCGTTGATCATTTCCAGGGTCGGCATGCGCCCCCGGACGATACGGTCCTGACTGGTCAGGTCGTAGCTCTTGATGCTGCCGGGCTCGCCGGCACTTTCGGTTTGTACCAGACCATCGTCCACCCCATGCAGCAGGGCGTCGATTTCATCCTGGGACAGCAGGTCCTGCACGGCCATCTATGTGCTCCTACTGCAATACGAAATTGGTGAACAACAGCTGGTCGACGACCGGCCTGCCGACTTCTTTCTGCGCCACTTCCTGAACCACCGCGGTGGCTTTCTGGCGCAGCATCTCCTGGCCTACCGGGCTGCTGGCGAGGGTATCGAAACCCTGCCCGGAGAACATCATGACCAGGTTGTTGCGGATCACCGGCATGTGCACCTTGAGCGCGTCCAGGTCGGCCTGGCTGCGGCCCTGCATGGTGATGCTCACCTGCATGTAGCGCTGACGACCGTTCTGGTTGAAGTTGACCACGAAGGCCGGCGCCAGCGGCTCGTAGATAGCCGCCGGCTTGACGTTGGCCAGGGCTGGGTCCGGCGCCGGAGCGGATTCGCCCTTGTTCATGAAGAACCAGGTGGCGCCCACCGACAGGCCGACTGCCAGCAGCAGGGCCAGCACCAGCAGCAGGATCAGCTTGAGTTTGCCTTTAGTGGCGGGGTCTTTCACTGCGTCGCTCTTCGCCATGCCAATAATCCGTCGTCCATCGAGGTTTCAAAGAAGGATGACGTGGCTTGAGCAAGTGTTATGCCAGATTTGTCAGGAGCATGCCGCACGCCCCTTGAAGGAGCGGCCTTGTGTCGCGAAAAGGCCGCTCCTGCAGGGGGCGCGAAACATCAGGCGTAGTAGTCGACCGCGCTGTCGCCCACCACCACCTGCTGCTCCACCGGCTGGCCGGCATCAGCCAGCTCGCCACCCTCACCCGCGGCAGCGGCACGGCGGGCCGCCACGCCGGACAGGTTCGAAGCGTCCTGCTGGGCCTGCTGTTGCTGCTGGCCACGGGACTGGTCGGCGACACTCACGTCGGGCTGGGCCAGGCCCTGCTGGGTGAACAGTTCACGCAGGCGGTGGACCTGGCTGTCGAGGGCCTCGCGCACGCCGGCATGGCCACTGACGAAGTGGATCTGCGTGGGCTGGTCCGCCGCCACATTGACCCGGATGTCGAGGCGGCCAAGTTCGGCGGGCTCAAGCTGGATATCCGCCGACTTGAGGTTCTGGCTGGACAGGTACATGACGCGGTTCACCAGGCCCTCGGTCCAGGCACCCTGGTTCATCGCCAGCGGCTGTTGCAGCGGGCTGGGAGTTACCGGCACGGCATTGGCGGTCTTGGCGGTGACGGCCTGGGTGAGGTTGGCCAGGCGATCGGCAAAGTCATCCACCCGCGTGTCGCTGCTTGCACCCTTGAGGTCCTTGAGGCCGCTATCAAGCAGCCCGGCGAATGCCTTGTCGCCCTGCTCGGCATGGCCAGGCTCGGCCTCCGCCTTGCCGACCACATTCGCCAAGGTATTGACGGCAATCGGGTCAGGCTCGGCAGGTTGCTGACTCGTCTCGGCGCGTGCACTGCTGGCATGGGCCGAGGTCGTCCCCTGGGCCTTGGCGCTCTGCTCCAGCGCCAGGCGCAGGGCCGGCATGTCGGCGAGCGGGTCGGCATCAGGGTCGAACTCGGCAACCGGAGCCGACACCTTTGCCTCGGTCACGGGCGGCGCTGGCTGCGGTGATGGCTGCATGGCTGCCTGCAACACCGGCGCGACCACCTCGGCCTGGGCCTGAATTAATTGGGCGCCCGTCTGGGCATCGGTGACCTGGCCTGCGACCAGGCTGGCATCGATGATCGTCGTATCGGCGGTAGCAGTGCTATCAGCTGTCGCGCTGCCATCAGGCAGGGCCGCTGGCAAGTTATTGCCGTCATCGGCAAGGTCTTTCGAGGCGCCAGCCTCTTTCTTGCCGCCGGCAACCGCCCCCGGCTTATTGCTGGCGGTTGCTTGCGCAGGGCCTTGGCTGGCCTTGTCGTCACGGGCTGGCACGCTGTCGCGACCCTGCCTGGACATCACCTGATCGAAGCCGGCACCACGGCTATCCGCCGCCTTGGGCGATTTGTCCGCCACACTGGCGGACGGGCGCGAGGCGCTGCTCGCAAGGCCGGTTTGCAACAATGGATTGGGTGCGACAGGCATAGAAAAGGTCTCCGCGCCGAAACTCAAAAAATCGAATGGGCAAAGACACGCAAAACTCGCGCCAGGACACCCTCAGTCAGTTGAAATACGTTGGCTTTCACTGCGATAGAACAGCTCGACGGCCTGATACTCCTGGTCGATACGGTTGATCAGGTCTTCTATGCCATACAACGGAACCTGCCGTGCGCGCTCCTCCAGTTGCTGGCAAAGCCGCGCCAACTCGACAGCCCCCATGTTGCTGCTGCTGCCCTTGAAGCTGTGCGCCGCCAAGCCCAGCTCGGCGGCATCCTTGGCCTTGTGCAACTGGCTCAGGCGCCGCTCGGAGTCTTCAAGGAAGGTTTCCAGCAACTGCAGGTAACCCCCCTCCATGACCTCACGCAGGTCACGCAGCACCTTGTGATCGATATGCATGTCCACCACTTGCTCACTCCCTGATCAAGCCTTGTCGCATCCAAGCCCGGGAGAATCCCGGGCTCACCAATCGAACTCCACCCGCGCCAATCGCCCGCCTTCCAGCCACCGGGCGCGGTGCCCCAGGCGGGTCACCAGGCCCAGACCACGGCCACTCAAGCCCTGCTCGTGCGGTGAACGGGCAAGCACTTTGGCCACATCGAACCCTGCGCCACTGTCGCGGACCTCGATCATCAGACGACCACCTTCACTGCGCGGTTCCACCCGCAGGCTGATACCGACGAAACCCTGCAACTGTTCGGCCAAGCGCTGACTGCGCTGGCGATAGTACTCGGCAAAACCCTGCGAGTCGCACTTGAGCCGCGAGTCGAGCCCCAGCACACCGTGCTCCAGCGCGTTGGAGTACAACTCGCTGAGCACGCTGTGCAGCTTGCCGCTGCTCGGCCTCAGGCCGTGGATTTCCAGCAAGAGCTGCACCAGGTAAGGCACCGGGTTGAAGCGCCTCAGGCTTTCACCGCGCAACTCGAAGTTCAACGACCATTCCAGCGGGCTCGAGCGCCCGCTATCCGAATAGACCATGGCCTGCGGCACAGCCTGGTCTGGCGCCAGCATGCGAATGTCGCACAGGCTGATGTCATCCCGCGACTGCCCGCCGAAGGCCTGCAGCGCGCCCATGACCTCATCGAGCAAGTGTGCCGGCTGCCGATTGGCCGCCAACACCTCGAGCAGCCGCTGCACGCCGAACAGGCGCTCCTGCCCGTCACCACTGTCGACCACGCCATCGGACAGCAACAACAAGCGTTCGCCAACGGCCAAGGGCATCACCTGGGTGCTGTCGTCGAATTTCTCCGGGGCAAGGATCCCCAGCGGCAGATGCTGTGAAGGCAGCACCGCCAGCACCTCGCCCCGGGCGGACAGCTGGTAGCCATCGGGCATGCCGCCATTCCACACTTCCACGGTACCGCGCTGAAAACTCAGGTTTAGCAGCAGCGCACAACAGAACATGTCCACCGGCAGGATACGCTTGAGCTTGGCGTTCATTTCCCGCAGCGTCTCGACCAGCCCGTAGCCCTTGGCGCTCATGCCGTAGAACACCTCCGCCAGGGGCATGGCGCCGACCGCCGCCGGCAGGCCATGGCCGGTGAAGTCGCCCAGCAGCACATGCATGTCGCCGGACGGGGTGAACGCCGCCAGCAACAGGTCGCCATTGAACAGCGCGTAGGGAGACTGCAGGTAACGGATGTTCGATGCACTGAGGCAACCGGAATGGGCGACCTTGTCGAACACAGCCTTGGCCACACGCTGCTCGTTGAGCAGGTAATGGTGATGCCGGGCTATTTCGTCACGCTGCGCCAGGACCGTGGCCTGCAGGCGACGCAGGCGGTCCATCGCACGTATCTTGGCGGCAAGGATCACCGCGCTGTAGGGCTTTGCCATGAAATCGTCGCCGCCGGCTTCCAGGCAGCGCACCAACGCCTGCTCCTCGTTGAGCGAGGTCAGGAAGATGATCGGCACCAGTGCCTCACCGGCCAGTGCCTTGATCTGGCGCGCGGCCTCGAAGCCATCCATCACCGGCATCAAGGCATCGAGCAATACCAGTTGCGGCCGGCGCTCGGCAAACAGCGCCACGGCCTGCTCACCGTTTTCGGCGGTGAACACCTCATGCCCCTGGCGCCGCACGATCTGCGCCAGCAGCATGCGATCAGCGGCACCGTCCTCGGCGACCAGTACGGTCAACGCCTGTGCGGCAGGCATGGCCGCGCTCAACCGATATCGAACAGCTTGTCGAAGTTGGAGATGGCCAGAATCTTGCGCACATCCGGGCTGGCATGGACGACTCGGATATCCGAGTCGTCCCCGCCCACGTGGTCACGCAGCAACAGCAGCATGCCCAACGCCGAACTGTCCAGATAGGTGGCATCCTTCAAGTCGACGACCACTGTCTCCGGTCGCAGGCGCTGACGCTCGTAAGCATCCCTGAATTCCTGATGCTTACCGAAATCGAAGCGACCCTTGACCTTGATCGTCAGCTTTTTCCCTTCCTGTGAAAAATCGGTTTCGACTGCCATGCGAGCGATTCCTTCGATGATGGCGAATGCGGCTCCTGAAGGTTTAGCAGCCACAGCCCCATGCTGCAAACCACAAAGAGCGTGGCGCGCAGGGCCTGGCTCTGGCCGGCAATGGCGCTTGAAGCCTGCAGCTAAAGCGGCCCGTGCCGCGGCAGGCGCTGGGACAGCTCGTCGAGCAACCGCTGTTCGCGCTTATCTTCCGCCCGACGGGCCTCATCGATATAGCGCTGGACCAACTTGCGCAGCCCTTCGACCCGCGCATAGGCCTGCTGCCAGATGTTGCGGGCGTTGTTGAGGTTGTTCTGGTGCCAATTCAGGCTCTGGCGCTGCTGGGTCATGGCGGTTTCCAGCTGGCCGAGAAAGCGCTGGTAATTGAGCAGCCAGTTGCCGTCCACCCCCTGCCCGCCCCGGGTTATCCACTGCGCCTGATAGCCCTCACGAAACTGCGCCAGCTCATCGAGCCTGGCCTGCGCCTGCACCACTTGCTGCTGGAAATGCCCCAGGCGCTGGGCAGCCTTGCGCTCGGCCTCCTCGGCCATATCCACGACGGGCGCCAGGCGCGCTGCTCGACCGGGCTGAGCCATGGCCTATCAGCCTGCCGGCGGCACGAAGATCGCGCCCAGCTGGTCGCGGCTCTGCGCCATGCCGACGTTTTCCTGCAGGCCCTGGCGCAGGAAGTCCACCAGTTTGGGCTGCAGCGCAATGGCCAGGTCCGTCTCCGGATCGCCACCGGCGACATAGGCCCCCACGCTGATCAGGTCACGGCTCTGCGACAGGCGCGACCACAACTGCTTGAATTTCTGCGCCTGACGCAGGTGATCGGCGTCGACCACCTGGGGCATGACCCGGCTGATCGAAGCTTCGATGTCGATGGCCGGATAGTGACCTTCCTCGGCCAGGCGCCGGGACAGCACAAAGTGGCCGTCGAGCACACCGCGCGCGGAGTCGGCGATCGGGTCCTGCTGGTCGTCACCTTCGGAGAGCACGGTGTAGAACGCGGTGATCGAACCACCGCCGGCCTCGCCATTACCGGCACGCTCCACCAGCTTGGGCAGCTTGGCGAACACCGAAGGCGGATAACCACGGGTGGCCGGCGGCTCGCCGATGGCCAGGGCGATTTCGCGCTGCGCCTGGGCAAAACGGGTCAGCGAGTCCATCAACAGCAGGACGTTCTTGCCCTTGTCGCGGAAGTACTCGGCGATACGCGTGCAGTACATCGCCGCGCGCAGACGCATCAAGGGCGCATCGTCCGCTGGCGAGGCCACCACCACCGAGCGCTTGAGCCCCTCCTCGCCGAGGATGTGCTCGATGAACTCCTTCACCTCGCGGCCCCGCTCACCAATCAGCCCGACCACGATGATCTCGGCCTCGGTGAAGCGGGTCATCATCCCCAGCAGCACCGACTTACCCACACCGGTACCGGCGAACAGCCCCAGGCGCTGGCCGCGGCCGACGGTGAGCAGGCCATTGATACTGCGAATGCCGACATCCAGCGGCCGGCTGATGGGGTCGCGATTGAGCGGGTTGATCACCGGCCCGTCCATCGGCACCCAGTCTTCGGCCTTCATGCCGCCTTTGCCGTCCAGCGCCCGCCCGGCGCCGTCGAGCACCCGCCCGAGCATGCTCATGCCCATGGGCAGGCGGCCGCCGTCGTCCAGCGGCACCACGCGCGCGCCGGGGGCGAGGCCGACGATGCTGCCAACCGGCATCAGGAACACCTTGCTACCGGCAAAGCCCATGACTTCAGCCTCCACCCGCACCGGGTGATAGCTGTCGTCGTTGATCACCAGGCAGCGGCTACCGACGGCGGCGCGCAAGCCTTCCGCCTCGAGCGTCAGGCCGACCATACGCAGCAGGCGGCCTTCGACCACCGGCTGGTCGGGCAACCGCACCGCATCGTTGTAACCGGCCAGGCGCTTGCCGAAGCTGGTGCGATCAAGGCGCATCGTTGCCACCCGCCGACATATCCAGTTCGACCGCGATGTCCGGCGCCGCCGGGTGCAGGAACTGGTCATGGGACTGGTCGAACAACTGCGCCACGGCCTTCTCGATCCGCGTTTCCATGGTTGCATCGATGCGGCTGTGCGCCGTTTCGATGCGGCAGCCGCCAGGCAGCAGGGCCTCGTCTTCCAGCAGCTTCCAGTTTTCTTCGTGGCGCTCGCGCAGGGCCTTGGCCAGTTCGAAGTCCTGGGGGTTGAGGTGGATACGGATGTTGTCGGCGCCCATCGGCAACAGCTTGAGGGCCTCACGCAGGACATGGGTGACCTGGCTGGAATCACTGCGCAATTCACGGCCGATGACCTGGCGGGTAATGTTCGCGACCAGTTGCACCAGGCCTTTTTCGATCTGGGTGTCCTGATCGGCGATCGGGTCGAGCAGGTGCAGCATGACCTGTTCCAGGCTGGCCAGCTTGGCGGCCAGGGCCACTTCGGCTTCCTGGCGAACCTTGAGCTGGGTGCTGTGGAAGCCTTCGCGCTCGCCGGTGGCGAAGCCTTCGTTGTAGGCCTCCTGGCGGATGGCCTCGAGCTCTTCGAGAGTGAGCGGCTGGACTTCCTCCAGCGGCACTTCCTCGACTTCTTCCTCGATGACTTCCGGTTCGGGCTCAGGCTCGGGTTCGGGCTCAGGATCGAAGCTGGGCAGCGCCCAGACGTCGACGCCCTCGAGGTCGCGGGCGCGGATCAGTTCGCTGGGGTGTTCGGTGGTGGACATGGCAACGCCTACAGATGAAATGGGGTCGAGCGACAAGCTTCAAGCTGCAAGCTGCAAGAAAAGGCAGAGACGTACGCCCGCCTGCGCTTGCAGCTTGAGGCTCGCAACTTGAGACTTAAATCATTTCCTCGGCACCCTTGCCGCCAAGCACGATCTCGCCGGCCTCGGCCATGCGTCGGGCGATGGTGAGGATTTCCTTCTGCGCGGTCTCCACGTCGCTGACCCGTACCGGCCCTTTGGCCTCCAGGTCGTCGCGCAGCAGTTCCGAGGCGCGCTTGGACATGTTCTTGAACACCTTGTCCTTGACCCGCTCGTCGGCGCCCTTGAGCGATACCACCAGCACATCCGAGGACACCTCGCGCAACAGCGCCTGGATACCCCGGTCGTCGACATCGGCCAGGTTGTTGAAGACGAACATCAGGTCTTCGATCTGCTCCGACAGGTCGCTGTCGATCTCGCGGATCGCATCCATCAGCGCACCTTCCACCGAACTGTCGAGGAAGTTCATGATGTCGGCGGCACGCTTGATGCCGCCCAAGGTGGTGCGGGCAGCGTTGGAGTTGCCAGAGAACTGCTTCTCGAGAATCTGGTTGAGCTCTTTGAGCGCCGCAGGCTGTACGGTGTTGAGCGACGATACGCGCAGGACGATGTCGAGGCGCACCTTGTGGTCGAAGTTGCTCAGCACCTCGCCGGCCTGGTCGGGGTCGAGGTAGGCGACCACGATGGCCTGGATCTGCGGGTGCTCGAAGCGGATGACGTCGGCCACGGCTCGCGGCTCCATCCACTTGAGGCTGTCCAGGCCGCTGGTGTTGCCACCGAGCAGGATGCGGTCGATCAGGCCGTTGGCCTTGTCCTCACCCAGTGCCTGGTTGAGCATCTTGCGAATGTAGCCGTCGGAGCCCACGCCCAGGCTGGTCTGGTCGCCGACGATCTCGACGAACTCGCTCATCACCTGCTCGACCTGCTCGCGGTGCACATTGCCCATTTGCGCCATGGCCACACCGACCCGCTGCACTTCCTTTGGCCCCATGTGGCGCAGGACCTGTGCGGCGTCGGTCTCGCCGAGCGACAGCAGGAGGATGGCCGCCTTGTCGACGCGGCTCAGCTTGGCGGTAACGGCTCGGTTGTCACTCATCGGCGTTGATCCACTCTTTCACGACCTGGGCCACACGGCCCGGGTCTTCGGCCACCAGGCCTTTGATTGCGTTGAGCTGTGCCTCGTAACCCTCGCTCGGGCTCGGCAACAGAATGCTTGTCGGGCCACCCAGGCTGACGCGGTCGTTGGCCAGTTCGCCATCCAGACCGATCATACCGCCCAGCTCCATGTCGCTGTCTGTGGCAGCCTGCTTGCCGCCACCGGTAATGTTGTTGAGCACCGGACGCAGCACGCCGAACACCAGGATCAGGATGAACACCACGCCCAGCACCTGCTTGACGATGTCCCAGAACCAGGGCTGCGAGTAGAACGGAATGTCGACCAGTTCGTCGCCACGGTCGGCGGCGAACGGCACGTTGATCACGGTGACGCTGTCGCCACGGCTGGCATCGAAGCCCACCGCGTCCTGCACCAGGCGGGTGAAGCGCGCCAGGTCTTCAGCGCCCCAGGGCGTGCGGGTCATCTCGCCGCTGGCGGCGTCGATCTTGGCCTGGTCGTCCACCACCACCGCCACCGACAGGCGGGTCAGGCGACCCTGCTGCTGACGGGTGTGGCTGATGGAACGGTCCAGCTCGAAGTTCTTGGTCGACTGTTGGCGCTTGTCGGACGGGTACGGCGCCAGCATCGGCTGGCCGGTGGCCGGGTCCATGATCTGCTGGCCGTTGGAGTCCACCAGCGGCTGCCCGGGTTGGACGGCACCGGCGGGGGTTGCAGCAGTTTTGGCATTCTCAGGCGCGCTGGCTCCGGCCGGCGGCTGGTTGCTCAGCGCACCCGGCACGCCTTGCGGGCCCTGGCTGCTGGCGCGCTGTTCGTTGACCGATTGCTCGCTGCGCAGCGCTGGTTGATCAGGGTTGAACTGCTCGGAGGTGGACTCGACGGCGCTGAAGTCGATGTCGGCCGACACTTCGGCCTTGTAGCGGTCGTTGCCCAGTACCGGCAGCAGGATGTTGTGCACGCGCTGGGTGAGCATGCCTTCCATGCGGCGGCTGTAGTCGAACTGCTTGCCGGCCATGGTCAGCGCGGTGTCCTGCAACTGGTCGGAGAGCAGGTTGCCCTTCTGGTCGACCACGGTCACCTGGGACTTGTCCAGTTCCGGAACGCTGGTGGCCACCAGGTTGACGATGGCCATTACCTGGCCGGCCTCCAGGGCGCGCCCCGGATACAGTTCGACCAGCACCGAAGCGCTTGGCTTGCGCTCGTCACGCACGAACACCGAGCTTTTCGGGATGGCCAGGTGCACGCGGGCAGCCTTGACGTTGTTGAGGCTGGACACGGTGCGCGCCAGTTCGCCTTCAAGGCCACGGCGGTAGCGGGTGGCCTCCATGAACTGGCTGGTACCCAGGCCCTGGTCCTTGTCGAGCAGCTCGAAGCCGACGTTGCCGTCGCTTGGCGCTACGCCGGCGGCGGCAAGCTTCAGGCGCGCACGGGAGAGATCGTCGGCCTTGACCAACAGCGCGCCGGAATTCGGCTCCACGGTGTAGGGGATATCGGCAGAGGCCAGGGTGTCCATGACCTGCTTGGTGTCCATGCCCGCCAGGCTGCCGTACAGCGGCCGGTAGTCCGGCTGCTGCGACCAAAGCACCACGGCGAAGCCGATGGCCACGCTGGCGGCCAGGCCGACCAGCAGGCCGATCTGACGCAGCATGGGCATCTGCGAGATGTTTTCCAGGAACGACAGGCCGAACAGCGGCGGCTTGGCTGCTGGCGGGCCGCTTTTTGCGGGGGCGTTATCGACGACTGCTTCGGCCATGAATCAACTCTCGCCTTAAACCGGCATCTGCATGATGTCCTGGTACGCTTGCACCAGCTTGTTACGCACTTGGGTCAGCGCCTGGAACGACACGGAGGCCTTCTGCGAGGCGATCATCACATCGGTCAGGTCGACGCCGCTCTTGCCGATTTCGAAGGCGTTGGACAGTTGAGTGGAGGCCTGCTGGGTCTCGCTCACCTTGCCAATGGCCTGGCCGAGCATGTCGGCAAAACTGCTTTGCCCAGGCGCCAGCTCAGGGGCGGCAGCCGCTTTGGGCATGGACATGGCATCGGCCTGCATGGCGCGCATGTCCAGCATCAGACGATTGAATTCAACACCTTGGGTCATGGACTTCTCTCTCCGGCGGCCGCATTTTTTTGACACTCATGCAGCGAATGGGCTGAAACTAGCAAGAGCAGTGCCAGCCAGCCCGCAAACGATTCAAAACAACGCTTCAGCCGAACAGGCTGGCCTCGACATCGAACCCGGCGTCACGCATCTGCGCCAGCTTGTAGCGCAGCGTACGCGGGCTGATGCCCAGACGTTCGGCGGCCTCCTTGCGACGCCCGCGCTCGGCGCGCAAGGTGTCGATGATCATCTGGAATTCGTGACGGCGCATGTCGCCCTCCAGTCCACCCGCCTCGGCGCCTGAATCCAGGCATGATGGCGCAATAGTGGCCTCATTCGAAGGCGACAACGGAATGGCGCCAGCCAGACAGAAATCCGCCGCCTCGATCACGCCGCCCTGCTGCAGAATCAGTGCGCGCTGAATCGCGTTGTCCAGCTCACGCACGTTACCCGGCCAGGCATAGGCCTGCAGGCTAGCCTGCGCCTGGGCGGACAAGCGCACCTGGGCATGGCACATCTTGCGGGCATGGCGCGCCAGCAGGCGCTCGGCCAGCGGCACGATATCGGCTGGGCGCTCGCGCAGGGCCTGCCAGGCCATGGGGAATACCGACAGGCGATAGTAGAGGTCTTCGCGGAAGCGCCCCGCCGCCACTTCCCCTGCCAGATCACGGTTGGTCGTGGCGAGAATGCGGATATCCAGGGCGATGGGCTTGCGCCCGCCAACGCGTTCGACCTCGCGCTCCTGCAACACGCGCAGCAGCTTGGCCTGCAGCCCCAGCGGCATTTCCGAAACTTCATCCAGCAGCAAGGTGCCGCCTTCGGCCTGCTCGAACTTTCCGGCCTGGGCAGCGATGGCGCCGGTGAAGGCGCCCTTTTCATGACCGAACAGCGTGGCCTCGAGCATGTTGTCGGGGATGGCCGCGCAGTTGATCGCCACGAACGGCGCCTGTGCCCGTGGCGACTGCCGGTGGATGTAGCGTGCCAGCACTTCCTTGCCAGTGCCGGACTCGCCCGAGATCAGCACGGTCGAGTCGCTGCGCGCAACCCGCGCCGCCAGCTCCAGCAACTGTCGGCTGGCCAGCTCGCAGGCCACCGGGCCCTCATCATCAGCCACACGCCCGGCAGCATGGCGCTCGACCAGGGTGAGCAACGCCTTGGGCTCGAACGGCTTGACCAGGTAATCGGCAGCGCCCTGGCGCATCGCTTCGACGGCCCGCTCCACGGCAGCGTGCGCAGTCATCAGCAACACGGGCAGCTGTGGTTGCTGGCGGCGCAGCCTGGCCAACAACTGGTGCCCGTCCATACCCGGCATGTTCACATCGCTGACAACCAGGCTGAACACCTCTTTGAGCACCGCCTCCAACGCTTCTTCGCCACTGCCCACGGCCTGGTAGGCGAAGCCGCCGATTTCCAGGGTGTCGCACAGCGCCTGTCGCAGGACGCGATCATCCTCGACCAGCAGCACCTTGATTGCCATCACAAGGCCTCCGCCAGTTGCCCGTCGATCAACGGCAGCTCCACCCGCACGCAGGTGCCACGGCCCACCTTCGAACGCAGTTGCAAACGCCCCTGATGGGCACGCACCACGGCCTTGACCACCGCCAGGCCGAGCCCGGTGCCAGCGGCTTTGGTGGTCAGGAACGGCTCACCCAGGCGCGTCAGCAACTCGGCGTCGATACCGCAGCCTGCATCACTGACGCACAAGTGCAGCGACTGCTCGCGACGGTACAGATGCACCTTCAGACGCGCCGGCTCCTGGCTGGCCTGCAGGGCGTTTTCGATCAGGTTGAGCAAGGCGCCGACCAGGGTATCGCGGTTGCACAGCAACTCACCCAGGTGACTGTCGCACTGCCAGCGCACAGCATGCCCTTGTACATGGACCTGGGCCGCCTGCTGCAGGGCCTGGAACAGCGCTTTTGGCGTGACCCTGTCACCCAGCGGCAGTTCGCCACGGGCGAACACCAGCATGTCGCGCACCTGGTGCTCCAACTCGTGCAGCCGCTCCTTCAGGCTGCCCGCGAAGCGCTGGCGGGTTTGCGCGCTGAGGTCTTGCTCGCTATCGGCCAGGTGGCTGGCGTAAAGCATGGCCGCCGACAGCGGCGTACGAATCTGATGGGCCAGCGAGGCGACCATGCGCCCCAGTGACGACAGGCGTTCGTGGCGAGCCAGCTGATCTTGCAGGCGACGGGTTTCAGTCAGGTCATTGAGCAGCACCAACTGGCCGGGTTCGGCATCCAGCGAACGGGTAGCAATCGACAGGCGGCGGCCGTCGCGCAGCGAGACTTCATGGCCGTCGTCCTTGCGCGGGGCAAAGCTGCGGGCGATCACCTGGCGCCACAACTGGCCGATCAGCGGCTCGCCGAGCAGCTCGCAGGCGGCCGGGTTGGCATCGCGCACCAGGCCCTGGCCATCGATCACGATCACCCCGCCGGGCAACAGGTCCAGCAAGTTCTGCAGGCGGTTGGCCAGGCGTTCCTTTTCACTGAGTTCATCGATGCGCTGGGCGCTGACCACGGCCAGTTCGCCCTTGAGTTCGCTGACCCGGGCTTCAAGCATGCTGTAGGACTGGCTGAGCTGGCTGGACACCTGATTGAACAGGGCAAAGGCTTGCTCGATACCCTGGCGGCTGTCCTGCTCGACCGGGGTCCGCCCCTGCTGATCGGGGGCTCGGGTTACTTGGGCGGCCTGGGGCATCGTGCTCTCTCGCGTGGCTAACCGTCATAAAAACGGTATGTTGCCAGCGGTAAAGCAATAGCCGTGCCGGAGATAGGGATTTGCGGAGACTGCGCCGGCCTCTTCGCGGGTAAACCCGCTCCCACATGTGAGTACTGCGTTGTCCTTGTGGAAGCGGCGGTGCGCCGATGCGATTTACCCGCGAAGAGGCCGGAACAGGCTCACCGCCAGGCCCTCGCCGTAAAGCGCGAGGGCCTCAAGCCGGGCTCAGTCCGGCAGCCAGGCCTTGTGCCAATTGCTCAGGTTATCGCCTTCGAGCATCCAGCCACTCAGCACTGCATTGCGCAGTGCATCGCCCGCCTTGGCCGTGGCGTCAAGATCGCTGATGTGCATGCGGATGGCCTCAACCCAGCTACGGAAACGGTTCTTCACCAAGGTCACCGGCAGGTCGTTGTATCCCTGGTAGCAACGCAGGTCGCTGGCGATCACCGGGAAACCGCAGGCGCCGTACTCCAGCAGGCGCAGGTTGCTCTTGCACTCGTTGAACAGGTTCTGCTCCACGGGCGCCAGGGCCAGGTCCAGATTCATTCTGGCCAGCGTCTGCGGGTAATTCTCAAGCGAAACACCCTCGTGGAACTCATGGATATAGGGCCGCAGCTTGTCCGGGCACATGCCGAAGAACACCCACTCCACCTCGTTGGCCAATTCCTTGACTACGTCGGCGATCACTTCCAGGTCACCGGAGTGGCTCGCCCCACCCGCCCAGCCGACACGCGGCTTGCGCGACTGCCGGCGCTGAGCTTCGAGGCCTTTCCAGAAACGGCCATCCAAGGTGTTGTGCACCACCCGGATATCACCATGCAGACCAGCGAAGGCCTCGGCCAGCGGCTGCGTAGAGACGACGAAGCGGTCCACATACGCCAGGCCACGGCGCAGGGCGCGCAAAATATCCTTGGGCATGTCCGCCCTGTGCACGCTCTTCAGCGGCAGGTTAGGCAAATAGTCGTCCAGCTCGAAGACCTTGAACGCCCGTGAAAACGCGTGCATCCGGCGCATGTGCTCAATCTGCTGGTCGCCGATCTGGCGCTGCAGCACGATGCTGTCCGGCTGGTAACGCTCAAGCTCAGCTGGCGTCAGGTGAGCCCAGGACAGCTGCCCCTCGGCCAGCCCCTCGCGCTTGAGCGCAGCGAGCGGCTGGATCACCCGGTAATTGCCACACCCGCCCTCATCCGCCGCATGGGCCAGGATTGTCGGCAGCGGCTTCCAGGACGACAACGGTCGCCAGCTCAGCTCGGCGCACTCCAGGCCGAAGCCATTGGCGCACGACAGCGAGAAGTTCGGGTTGTAGAACGGATCTCGCGCCAGTGCAGGCAGCCAGCGTGCATACAAGGCGTCTTCTTCCTCGGTGCTGGCCGGCGTTGCGGCGTCCTCACTGAGCAGCATCTGCACACGCGGCGTCCAGACGTTCAGGTAGCCGGCACGGTGCAAACGCAGGCACAGGTCGACATCGGTCCAACGCTGCAGCTCAGGCGTCTCGTCGAAACCGCCCAGCTCCTGGAACAGGCCTTTGTTCACCAGCAGGCACTTGCCACTCACCGCCACATAGTTCTGGTCGATCTGCAGGCGCTGCATGTAACCGGGGGCATCCATCGGCTGACCGGCAAAGGCTTCACCAACCGGGCCGTTCAGGCCGAGCACGAAACCGGCATGGCTGATGGTTGCCTCCCCCGCTACCAGCTTGGCCCCCACTACGCCGACTTCTTGGCGCATGCCGTGGTTGAGCATCTGCTGCAACCAATCGCTATCGAGTACGGCAGCGCCTTCGTCCAGCCACAGCAGGAAGTCACCACGTGCCTGCGCGGCGGCCTGGTTGCGCATGCGCACCGGTGCCATCCCGGCAGGGAAACGCATGCAACGAATGGTATCGACACCGAGCTGGGCAACACCGTCGAGCCAGCTGTTCACCGCAGGGCCGGCATTGTTCGACGCCAGCAGAAGCACCTCGTGGTTGCGATGGGTGCTCTTCTCCAGAATGGTTTCCATGCAACGCTGCGCCCGCTCCGGGCTGTTGCCCTGGAGCAGGATCAGGATGCTGACCGATGCGTCGCTGGAGGCGCCGTAGTCGAGGTCATAACGCCCGGGCAAACGAGATTCGACGCGAGCCTGGGCAAAACCGCGCGCATGCAAATGACGCAGGATCACCCCGCGCTCATCCGGGCAGTCGCGCAGCGACGGGGCATTGCTGATCAACAACGGTTCGCTGATATGCCCCAGCCCCTCGAAACCGGCCGACTCGATCAGGCGCAGGATGTAATCCAGTTCGATAGCCTGGCCCGCCTCCTGGCGGAAGCCACCCATCTTGAGCCACACCTGGCGGTTGAACAGCCAGTGGCGCGACATGCTCGCCGGCAGACTGAGCAGCAGATCAAGGTTCAGATCAGGACGCAGCGCAGCGCCAATTTCCGCGCCACCGGCACGCAGCGCTTCATCACCGTAAACTGCCCGGCAACCTGGCGCTGCCAACAGATCAAGCGCGGCAATCAGCAAGCCGCTCGCAGTGAACTCACTCCCCGCCTCTACCAGCATGAACCAGTCGAACTCACCTGCCTGAACCACCTGGTTGAGCTGGTCGCTCAGGCTGGCATCAGTCAGTCGCAAGCAATGCAGTTCGTTCTGCAGCCCGGTCGAGGGCGCCTCCCCTGCTGTCAACGCGATGATTTTCACTGTGGCATAGAGGCAGTTATCGCGACTCAAGCTTTGCACGGAGGCATTCAATGCATCCATGCGGCCATCAGCGTCCAGCACGATGACGCCGATCACCGGACCGCCCTGATGCGCTTGCAGACGCTGTTCGATCAGACGGCTCTGCATGGCATCCGGAACGCGTTCGTCCAGCCAGTCCTGCAGTGTCGCTGCCTTGGGCTTTCCACCCAGATGCTCGAGCATTTGCTGGCGCCCGCGCTTGATTGCTTCGCTGCCATAGTCGCAATGGCGTGCATACAACTCGCGGTAAAGCGCGGGGTAATCTTTGACTGCCTGTTCCGAACGCCGTGCAGGTGCACTGACATCCCGGCGCATGCGCACTTCCACTGTCTCGCAATGAATATGGTGGAATGCGCTGCGAGCGCTCAAACGCATGAGGAATTCCCAATCCTCCAAACCTGCCAGCGATTCGTCGAAGTCACCCACCGCAAGGGCAAGCGCACGTGGGCAGGCAAAGGTGTTGACCGGGATGTAGTTGTTAACCAGCAAACGCTCCCTGGAGTACGCCTCGTGGGGATAGCGTTGCTCACGCGCCACCTCGCTGCGCTTGCCCGCCGCTATCGTTTCCTCAACGAACACTGCATCCGTATAAACCACGGTGTCGGGGTGCTCAGCCAGGGCTGTAGCCAATGTTTCAAGGTGGTCAGGCAGATACAGGTCGTCATCGTCCAGATAGACGACATACCGGCCACGAGCTAGTCGCAAGGCGCTATTGCGGGCAGCGGCTGGGCCGCGGTTACGGCCTTGGCGGATATAGGTGACAGGGAAATCGTACTCAGCCAGCAGCGATTCGACCGGGGTGCCGTTGTCATTGACCAGGATGACTTCGAAGTCCTTGAAGGACTGCCGGCCAATGCTGTTCAGCGCATCCCTGAGCAGTTCGGGACGGTTGAAGGTGGTGACAATGATGGAGAACATCGCTCGCTCAGCGTCTTCAGCCAGGGCTTCCAGACGCCCGCACAGCTGCCGCACCCGCTTGCCCAACGCAGTACCCTGCTCGTGCGGATAAAGCGTCAGCCTGCGCTTGAGATGCGCAGCAACCTCACGCTCATAGCCTTTCAGGTGCCCCTCGTTGCCACGTTCGAATACGCCCTCGAGAATACAGGTATGCCCTTCCAGCGGCGCCGAGGAAACATAGAACTCATGGGAGTGCTGCGCCGCATGAACGCGATAGCTCACACCCGGCACGGTGGTGAAAACGAAGTCAGGGAACAACTCCCCAAGCTGGACCATGAGCTGCCAGTCACCCGACCCACGAATTCTGACATCACGGCGCCACGCCTTGAAAAAGGCGTCCCGGCGAATGATCGCCGCAGAGGGGGTGATATAGCTGTCGTAAATCAGAAGGTCCGCAACCTCATTACGCCCGCCACTGTAATCTTCACTGCGATGGCCGGGGTGGCTAGGCCCTTCTACAGGATCGCCCTGCTCATCAACCCAACAGATTGGGCTGTAACCCAGGGCATGCTTCGCATTGCTTTCCAGAATAGGGAGCAGGCGCATGACATGACCGGGATTCATATAATCGTCGGCCATGAACAAGACTATGTATTTGCCCTTGGCGACCCAAAAGCCATTCTGAGAACTGTTGCCGGCCCCGAAATTTCGTCGGTTGCGCATATAGCGCACCCGCGTATCAGACGAAAACTCGGCCATGACCGATTGCGTGTTGTCCGTCGAGGCATTGTCCACAACCAGGACTTCAATGCCCTCGACACCCTGATCCAATACGGACCGTACCGCCTGCCCCAAATACCGACCATAGTTGTAGGCCGGAATAACGACGCTCAGCAACGGCGCAACACCACGCACCTCAGAGGCGTCCAGCGCAATGCCCGACGTCAGCGCATTGATCCAGAAATCGACGGTGTAAGGATAAATTCGCTCATCCGGCCGAGCACTGCCCTGCATGAGAAACGAGCGCAGGCGACTCGCCAGTGCCTCGTATTCCGCCCATGCCATGCCATCAAGGAAGGCGAACAAGTCTGCTCTATTGCTAAATACACTGCCGTCTACATAGCAATCACGCGGGAACCACTCTGGCAGCGAAGTGGCTGCGGTATGCACAGGCACGGTGCCCGACAACAGGCAAGACTGCCACTGAGGGGACAACCAATCAGCTAATTCGGGCTCATGATCGCAAAGCGCGAAGTGCGCCCGCTGCAACTCGATATCGTCGCGCCCAAGCACACAGGCCTTGCCTTTGAAAGCGGGGCGCGGGTCCAATTCAGCAAGCGGCAGTTCCAGCGGCTGATTGAGTCGCACCAGGTGCTGGCCTGTGAAAGCCTCTTTGGCAGGTAAAAAGACTCTGTCGAACTGCTCGCACAACTGCGCGTCATCCACCGAGCTCTCTAGCCGCATCAGATAGCGACGCGTACCTGAGGATAAAGTCAGCTCCCCCGTGCCTGCATAAGCCAGCTCGATCAGCAGCACACTGTCATGGTGACCGGCGACGTCCGATGCAGCGATTCGTTCGAAGACAAGGCCGTTGCCGTTGCCATAGGCCTGCAACGGGCCGAGAGGAAACAGGGCCTGCAGCTTCTGCCATTGCTCATCGCTGATGAGGAATGCCTTTTGCTCCTGCCCCAGCTGAACCCCGGCGATACCCACTCGCCAAGGCGCACCCTGGCAACTACCGCCTGCAATTGAGGCCCAATCCATCACGCATCCCCTCTGTCACGGCCTCGCTCACACGCAGCCTCATTGAAATTCAAATGCCATAACCCATGGATTTCGCCCAGACAGCCATGCTGTCGATCGACTGATCCAGGGTGGTCCAGACATCCAGCCCCACCCCGCGGGCCTGGCTGATATCCGGTACATAAAACGAAGGAGCCGTACCCTCGGTACGCCCCATGATCAACACCTGTTTTCCTGGTGCCACTCGCGCGACCACGCGATGTGCCAGATCCGCAATGCTGATCGCCTGATCGGAACCCACGTTGTAGGCTTCGCCGGCTTTGCCGCTCACCAGCAACGCCAGCAGCCAGGCGGCCAAATCTGCGCCGTGCAAGTAACTGCGGACTGCGGTGCCACAAGAGCGGATCACGACCTGATCCGCACACAGGGCATCACGAACAAAGTTGCCAATGGCAAAATGGCCATCGAGCGGCAGGCCTGGCCCGGAAAAGGCAAAGCAACGCGCCATGATTACGTCAATGCCGTGAGTCTGTGCATAAATCGCGCCCAAGGTTTCCTGTGCCCGTTTACCTTCGGCATAGGCGCTCCCTGCGCTGTTGCTGGCACAAGCGCCAGCGAAGCCTTCGGCGATCCCGGCGCCCTGATCTGCCCCTGCCCGCAAAGCCCCATACTGTGCACCCGAGCCGGTCAGGAGCACACGGGCCTGAGTACGCACCGCCAAGTCGAATACCCGGCGCGCGCCGGTGACGATGGTGTCGAAGATTTCCAACGGCTTGCCATGAGCCGCCGAGGACGTTTCGGTTGCCGCATGAATAATCAGGCTCACAGGCTGCCCCGGAACGGCCTGAAGCTCACGCACGTCACCACTGACCCAATGCAGCCAGGCGCAATCACGGTAACCGGGCTGTGCATCGAGAAAACGCGATGGGTTGCGTGACAGAACCGTGACCGTCACCCCTGCGCCTTGCTGGTTCAGTTGTTGAAACAACCCCAACAACCACAAGCCAAAAAAGCCTGTACCGCCGGTGACCAACACATGCTGCCCAGCCAGCGCCTTGTGCAAACCCAAGGTGGAGGGAATGGCCTGCAACGCGCTGCTGATAATGGGTGAATGCAAGGAGAAACTAGGCATGGGCGTCAGGGACTCATGGATATCTGAAACGAGGGATGGGAATGCCGCCGCAGCCCACTGCCCTAATAGAAATACAAGGTGATGTCTTCCAGGATGTCCGCGTATAAACGAATGCCCACTCTGTAGTCACCGCGGATGGACTGCACTTCATCCATCAAGCACCAATAATCGTCGTAACGATGGTAGGCACAGACAGCCAACACGGGCTTGTCGCGCTCGATGATCGTACGCGCCCCCCGCAAGGCAGAGGCTTCCATGCCCTCGATGTCGAGCTTGAACAAGCCAACTTTGCCCGGCACCACGGCATCCAGCGGCACGCCCTGAATGAAAGAGGTGATGTTTGCGGGCACATCACTGCTCAACTCGCCGGCAATGTCATAGGTCAACTCAGGCTGATAGACAGCTCGGCTGGGTACTTCGTCCAGCCCCATGTTGAACAGCCAGACATCAGGGCGATTGGCGACACTCTTGAGCGCTTCGTAGTACGCCGGTAATTCGGGCTCGAACAGCCAAGCCTGCTCGACCGGCCCAAAATGTTTCTCCAGGCGATGCAGGGTATCGCCCGCTGCTGCACCGGCGTCGACAAAGCGCGCCGCTTGTTCTGGCCGTACAAATGCCTTGTCGAAATACTCTTCATCCCAAGGCGACTTGGCCTGTTCTGCACAGGCGATCGACAGGCGAATTCGCATGCCGATCAACGCATCAAAAACCTGGCGTGACGGCTCATCGTCCAGGCACAGGAACGCAGAGATGAAGCGCCAAGGGTCACGCAACGGCGCTTCGACAAAACTTGAAAATTGCTCGCTACCCAAGCCCGGCCCCGGGCCATCAAGTGCGTACAGAAACTCATGCATGTTGACCAGGCGAATCCCCGGCACCTGGCTCAATTGCCTGGAAATGGCGTTGCCATGCCGGCCACTGGCAATAACGACGACGGCGTTCTCAAGTGAAAGACTGGAAGGATGAGAGATCGAAAGCCCTTCCAATGAACCTCCGTCCTTGGCGCGGTCATTGTCGATAAATCCTTTGACCTCAAGATTCAGCAATTGCGCGTGACGTGCCAAGCGCAAACCGACCTTGAAGGCGCCAAAGATATAGAACCCCTCATTCAGCCAGTCGCGTGCCTGGCGCTTGAACGCCGCCAAATCGGCCAGGCCGGCCTGCGAGTCCAGCAAGCGCTTGATATTGGGGTAGTCATCAAGGCGCGATAGAGCCTGCAGCCTTGATGGCTGCCTGACCACGATATGGTCTTGAGCATCACGCAGAAGCGCATCCGACCAGCAAACCGGCACACGCTGGCCTGACGCAAGTGCGAAGGAATAGATGCCACCTTTCTGCATCTTGGAAAAATCGGCACCGCACAAGGACAAGCCAGCATTCATCTTATTACCTGCCTAACAGATCAGAACGGCCAGGGGCTGCCATCCTGCAACAAAAATCAAACCAAGCACCTGAAAAAATGCGCTCGCCCTTGTCAATCAATAACGACGTTGAAAAGTGCATGGGCGCGTTGCGGGTACAAATCCACCAAGCGCGGCCTTATACGCTCCAGCCTCTCGGCAATCCATTGATTCAAGATCGGGTTTGGATCGAGCAGTAGCTTTTCCTTTGCAATCGTGGCGCTACTGTTAATCTCGACATAGCGCCGGGCAATATCCAGCACCTGCGCATCATCAAGATAATTCAA
Source organism: Pseudomonas sichuanensis (assembly GCF_024749065.1). NCBI lineage: Bacteria > Pseudomonadati > Pseudomonadota > Gammaproteobacteria > Pseudomonadales > Pseudomonadaceae > Pseudomonas > Pseudomonas sichuanensis. The sequence continues at coordinate 4,296,521 of NZ_CP087185.1, forward strand.
CATCACCGAAACATCAGCCGGCGGCACATCGAGACGATCGAGCGCATACTCAATCGCCAATATATCGTTGATGCTTTGCAAATAGGTACGCAGCCTGACATTGCCTGGCTCGACAAGGTAGTACTGAAGCCGTCCATACGTTGTTACAAACCGGCGTTTGCAAAAATCATAGACGCGCAGAAAGTGCTTCATCTCCGAAAAATTATCTCGAACGGTACCCAGCCGATCGGTCAGCACACCGCCACCGTAATAAAACATATCGGAAAAAATCGAGGCCACCTTGGGTGAGGTGTTACCAGGCACCACAGAAACATCAAACGCACGATCATGAACTGTCAGTGAGTTCAGGTGATGAGGATAGTCCTGAGCGAAAACCGCCTCAGGCATATCCACAAATTTCAACGAACACAACTCACTATCAGCCAGCAGCAAATTCACCTGCCCGGCAATATGCGCCGCCCCCAGCAGAGGGGTTTTATTATTGATGACGTCGTACTGATCTGAGCTTATGGCCTTCAGTGGCTGGTAAAATGCCAGCAAATCATAATCAGACGAAGCATTGCCCATACCAAGAGGAATGGAGCCCATCAGCGAGTAGCACAAAATGCGCACTGGACAGTGCCGCTCCATTCGCTCAATGACATCGTCCACCTGCTGCTGCAAATCAGGCTTCGCACACACATCAATTAGTTGCGCACGCATTATCGAGCCACCCACTCATCCAGTACAAAATCACACGCATCCGGCACATCGCCCGACCGTGCGAAGCGGTCGGAAATGCGATACAAATCCCTGACAGCTCGGTCAAACTCGCTTTCTTGATAACCGTGCTGAACTGAACACCCCAGCACGGCAAACGCTTGTGCCAATGGCTCAAGATCAGCGCTTTCTGCCCGCAGTCGAACGCCGCTGAGGCTAACCCTGCCGGTCTCACTGAAATTTTTCAGCACGAGGGCGCGGCATGACTTGAGCAACGTCTCATAAAAAGCGCTGTCTGCCCGATAGGGAACTCTCAGAAAGTACGAATGCATCACCGGATAAGGCAGCTCGGTGATGTTGGAACGCAGCATACAATCGATCAGTGCTTTCAACGCAGGCCGATTGAGGTAAGCCTCATAGTCCGCATTAGCCAGTTTGAGCGGAACCAGTGAGCGCTTGCGATGGATCAGGAAAGCCGCACGGTGCTTGCCGCTGTCCATGTTGAAGTGGCTTTCATCACTGTTCCAATCCGCGTTGACCGCATGATTCACGAAGAACAAGGGATCGACCGACTCGGTTTGCCGCATGCGCTCATACACCTGCCTACGGCTTCTAAGCACGTTTTCCACCCACGCGTCTGTCTGCGCGATGCCGAATTGATCAGCCGCGTTGCGACAGTAGAGGTCCATGTAATGGTTCGGGGTTGCGTCAGCCTCGCCATCGAACCACTTGAACAGCTCCAGGTAGGGGAACAGGGTAAACACCGGGCTGTCCTTGAACAGCCCATTGCCGTTTCGCCGTGCACAGACCAACCAGGCGGGTATCCACGCCAGCACCTCAGCGTCGTCGGCACTGATCAGCGCATCATCCTTGTACTCCGGACGAAACAGCCCATGCAAAGCGGGAACTTCGACGGGCAAGGTCAGTTGCTCGTCGATGATGGCGTTGTGAACACTTGCCATCTGCGCCCGCTCTTCAGCGGATCGCCAAGCCATGTTGGAGCCGTTTACCGGGCAAAAGACAACCCGCTCGAACCCCTCTGCCGCCAAACTCAGTGCAATGCTTTCGTGCTCGAAAATATTGTTTACGCAGACGATAACGAGTGCCGTCTTGTCTGCATCGGCGACACGGCTGACCGGCACCCCCTCGTGATGGGTTATCTCGGCAGCACGCTTGTCAATAAAGCCGATAACATTGCAGCGCCCCTTCAGGTAGCGCGAGACCATCGTTCCACGATGGGCGGCACCGTACAGAACTACCGGCGTATCAGACGTCAGCATCATAGCGGGCATACCCCTTCGAGCAGGCGCAGGAACTCAGCGTCTGGCTCACGCTCGAGTACCGGGAATGACATGAACGCCGGATGCTTGACCACAGCCGGGAGCGACTGCAACTGCCTGCAGTAATCCATCAGCGCCTGCGCCTGGTGCTCTCTGAAATAAGCGTCCCACTCCGCTCGCTTCATTTTCAGCGGAATGCCATCGAAGCCCTGACGCTCCAGATAGAAAGCACGATGAGAGCCATCGAGGATATTGAAGCGATGCAAGGCGCCATCAAACACCGCAACCGACGCAGCCTCGCGATAATAGTGCCCCATATCGAAGAAGGTTTTCGCGCGATAGAAGTCCAATTGCTCTTGGGTAAACAGTTCATCACAAGGCAGTAGCGCCTTGACCGCCGGATCATCCAGCCGGACATTGGTCGCCTTGTCGATAACGTCCTGCTCCTGGCCTTGCCATTTGAAGTAATCAGCGTAATCGTGCTCGATGCCTTCGTAGGATCGCCTTACGGTGTAGACATAGTCCTTGTGCACGATGGCAGTCACATAATCTGAAAACGCGCTCAACAGGTAGTCGCCGGCACGTACGGTATACAGTTCGTCAAAACTGCAGAACGGCACTGCATAATCACCCGAATAAAATGCGTTCCATGCCTGCGTCATGGCCGCCGCCCTTTCCCCACGAAGAAACACGGGCAGGTGCAATACCCTGTCGTAGCCGACGCTGTGCAAGGCACGTGCAATGGCCGGGTGGGCAAGGCCATTGCCTATCGCCACGAACACCAGCGCATTGCCAGTGCTTTGAATGCACGCCTCCACCGTCATCACCGGGACCGGCGCATTCGTTACGCCTTGCGGGTTGCGATCGATGATGGCGCGCACATTCACGCCGCTTTGCATCAAGCGCCGGCAAAAACCAACACCTATCTGACCGCCACCGTAGATAACGACTGGCTCGTCTATCGTCGAAGGTTTATTCATTGACCGCACGTCCAATTTCCTTGCAAAGCGACCGCCAGGCATTTCGCTGATGAAAAAGCAGAGATGCTGCTCACGGTTTTCCAGGTACCGCGTAGAGCACTGCATCAAAGGTACTGGGCGAGTGACAGCGCAGGTAGAAGCGGTAGCCCAACTCATAGCCTTGCAACTGCTCGGCTATTTCCCAGAGGTGCTCCGCACGGTGGTAGATGCTGATGGCCAGGTGCGGGCGATGTGCACGCAGCAGCGCCTGCGCGCCGCGTAGCGCTGCCGGCTCTTCGCCTTCGATATCCATCTTGAGGAAGTTCGGCGCAAATCCCGGCAAGGCATCATCCAGGCGCACACAGCACACCGGATTGCCGCCAGACTCGACCAGGTGACCACCCGCCCCCAGGCTGGGGTCATATCCGCTCAAGCGGTTGCTGTCGGACACGCCGCAAGGAAAGTGGATCGCGCCCGGCACCTTGCCAAGCTGCGCCGTCAGCTGGCGGTAGTTATCCAGATCCGGTTCGAATGTCGCAAGGCTGCTGAAGGCGAACCCGGCAGCCAGCAATTCCTCAACCGTGTCGCCGACGTAGGCACCGCAATCGATAAATCGCAGTGGTTCCGGCAAGCGCGGCAGGTCTGCCGGGAAATACTGCTGGCCGGTAACCGCAGGAAGGCAACGCGGATCACCCAGGGTGCGGTACTCGACTATTGCGTCCAACAACTGCTTGCTGGCTTCATCCTCAAGCGCAGCGCGCAACGCTGCAATACGCGGTGCATGCTGTTCATAGAATGCGGGGGCAACCAGCCAGTAACGAAATGGCTGGTCTTCTGGATAAAGGCGTACGAACTCGACCAGGCTGACCAGACGGCCAAACCCCAACGCCTCCAGATCATCGAAAATGGTCTTGGTATCCACATGGGCGTTGAATACACCGATCAACACACAGGCTTTGGCCGGGTCATGCCTGGCAGCCCAGCCCTGAGCGCTGAAGACCGGCACACCGTCCACTTCACCCAGGCTTTCATCGCGATCGAGAAAAGCATCCACGCGCTGCCCACGAGCGGCCAGGTAGTCCCGTACACGCCGCCCGGCGAGCCTGCCCCCGTAGATCAGCAGGTGGTCGTAGCCGAACTCATTCGCCATGATCCGCTACCTTGATCAGCACGGCATGCCCGTTGAGGTTATGCAGGAAGCGATACCCGCTGTTCTGCGCGACGAACTCATCGACCATGCGCGTTACCCCTTCGCAGCCGTAGAACCCGTAATCGTCGAACACCACCACGGCGCCGCGCACAAGCCTGGGGGCAGCCCAAAGCAATACATCGCGGGCGGACTCGAAAACGTCCACATCGATATGCAGTAACGCCAGCCTGTCACTGACCTGCTCGGCATTGCGCTCTGGGAACATGCCGACCAGCACGCGCACGCTGTCTTGCACTTGGCAACGCTTGGCCAACTCCAGGACCAGATCAACATCGGTGTCGGCATGCTCGCCGCCGCTGTACTGGGTGTCGCGCGCCCCGGCCTTGACTACGCCAGTGAACGTATCAGCCAGGAACACCCTGCGCCCCTCACGCTGACCGGCCGTTGCCAGCAAGCACCCCGAGCCACCGCGCCACACGCCAACCTCGAGGAAATCACCCTCGACGCGCTCAAGCTGACGCGCCAGCGTCCACAGCTCGTACAAGCGCATGATGTCGACCAGCGTGTGCTGACGCACGCTCTCGTACGTGTTCAGAAATGCGCTGTCATTGACCCAGGGCGCGTGGCTGGCCATGGGCAGCACGCGGGCATGACGCACCCGCGGCGATTTTTCATGCGCCCAATCGCGCTGGCTACGCAGGTAGCCGTAGCACAACCCGGTCAAGCGGCGCTTGAGCCACACTTTCATGCCCCGGCATCCAGCGAAACGGCCATCTGCTGCGCCAGCTCTTCGCGGCTGAGGAACGGATACAGGTCTTCCAGGGCACCGGTTACCGGCTTGCCATTTTCATCCATGCGAGTCATGACCCGCGGAATCCGTGGCTCTTCGACCTGGACCAGCACCTCGATGATCACCGGACCATCGCGCTCCAGCACAGCCTGCAGGTTGGCCTGCAGGTTGGCATGCGACTCGATGCGCGCGTAACCCACGCCATACGCACTGGTCAGCTGGGCCAGGTCCGGCAGTTGCAGGCCGCTGGTGGCATCGGCACCGACCAGCAGGTTGAAGTGCGCACTTTGCGATGCACGAATCGAGGCATAGCCCTGATTGTTGATGACAAAGCATTTGACCGGCAGCTTGTGCGCGGCCAGGGTCGCCAGCTCCTGGATGTTCAACTGCAAGCCACCGTCACCCTCAACACAGACGGTCGGCTGGCGCCCAGAGGCCAGGCACGCGCCGATTGCCGACGGAATGCCGAAGCCCATCGAGCCCGTGCCACGGTTGTGGAAGCAACGCTGGCCCTTCTTGAGGCGCAGATTGAGCAGGAACAATTCGGAAGCGAAGCCCGAACTGCCCGGCGCGATCACGTCACCTTCATTGAGCAGCGAGGACAGCTGGTCAGTGAAGTAGTACATGCTCACGCCCTGGCTGTCGTCGGCGTGCTCGCTCTGCAGCAGCGGGTACTGTTCGCGCCACTGCGCGATGCGCGCCAGCCAGTCGGCGTAGGACGGCAGGCGATCACGGCCGATTTGCGCAGCCAAGGATTCGATGAAGGGTTTGACGTCGGAGACTACCGAGACCTCGATGGGCATCTGCAGCTTGGCGATTTCCGCAGGGTCGATATCCACCACGACTTTCTTCGCATAGGGCGCGAAGTGAGCATGGTTGTAAGCGGTCAACGCCATGTCCAGGCGCGAGCCAAGGACAATCAGCAGGTCGCAGTTCTGCAGCGCAAAGTTGGCCCAGCGCGGTGCAATGGAGCCGGGACGGCCACCGTAAAGTGGATGCTCGTCTTCGATGATGTCCATGGCCAGCCAGGTCGGCATGACCGGTACGCCTGCGGCTTCGATCAACTGGTTGAATGCGTCAACCGCACCTGCCATGCGAATGCCGCTTCCGGCGATGATGCCTGGGCGTTTGGCTTGGCGCAGCAAACTCAGGGTTTGCGCAACCGCCGCACTGATGTCCGCTTGCTCGCTGGCCGCAGGCAACTGCGCCCGGCGCAAGGTCGCCGGGTCAATCCGGGCGGCCTGCACGTCCAGCGGTACATCCAGCCATACCGGGCCACGACGGCCGCTGAGCGCGGCATGTTCAAGCTGGTCGAAGACCTCGGCTACCGCCTCGGGATCGGTCAGGGTGACCGCCGCCTTGGTAATCGGCTCGACAATCGAAACGATGTCGGCTTCCTGCACGCCAAGCATGCGCAGGCCAGTGCCGGCTTTGAGGTCAGCACTTTTGACCTGGCCGGACACGAAGAACACCGGTGTCGAGTCCAGCCAGGCACCGAGCACTGCGGTAACCGTATTGGTCGCACCCGGGCCACAGGTGGTCATGCACGCCGCCGGCCCACCGGTGAGCTTGCCGGCGGCTTCAGCGGCAATCGCCGCCGCCTGCTCGTGCAGGCACAGCACCGGCTCGAGTTCAGGGTGGCGCCCCAACGCGTCGTTGAGGTGCATGGCACCGCCGCCTGGCAGGAAGTAGACCTGCCCCACGCCCAGACGCGCCAGGCGCTCCATGATGTAGTCCGCTACACGGATAGTCTGTGTCACCTTGAATTCCCCCTCGAAACCGGCGCTTAAGCAAGCCGCGTCAAATACTGCAGTGCCGACCAGAAGCCGGCACCATGATCCTTGTGCCCTTGCCAGACTTCAGGAATGAAGCTGACCTCGGGATGTTGGCGAATCTGTGCCCAGCTGGCCGGCCAGTCGATGTCGCCGGTGCCCATCAGCACGCCTTCGCCGTTGGTGCCCTTGGCGTCGGCCACGTGCAGGTGCGCCGAGTGCGGCAGCAGCAGCGCCAGTGCGGCCTGGAAGTCGAGGCCGAAGTGGAAGCAGGTCATCTGCAGGTGCGACAGGTCCAGGCACAAGCGCAGGCGGTGCTCGCGGGCCTGGGCCGCCAGTTCGTCGGGCATCATGAAAATGTTCTGGTGGCGCTGGCCGCCGAAGTGCCAGGGGAACGGCGCCATGTTCTGCGGGATCAGCTCCGTGCCGGCGAAATCCACCTGGCGGCAGGCCTCATGGAAACGCTCGTAGAGCTCGGGGCGCATGGCCAGCGGGCGTGGCGCATCGGCAGAAAAACCACCGATGTTGGCGACGATCAGCCGGGCATCGGCGGCGGGGAAGAACTCGCCGATCTGCAGGGTGGCATCGACCACGCGCTGCAGGTTGTCGATGGAGCGCCGACGATAGGCCGGGTCGTCCGCCACCAGGTCCAGCAGTTCGCTGTTCTCGAACAGCTCCGGGGCGTGCACCACCAGGCGCGAGCATTCCACCTGGGCCAGGAAGGGCTGCGGCTTCAGACCGAGGTCACGGTAGGACAGGTGGAACTCGAACAGATCCGGCTCGATGCGCCGACGGTAATCGAGGAAGTCGTGATAGCGCACCGGCACACCCCAACGAATCGGCATGTCGAACGCCAGTTTCTGCTCGGCGGGTTGTTCCTGCAGGTCGCTCTCGAACAAGAAATCGCCCTGGGCAATGTCGCGCTGGGCTGGCTTGCCCAGCAGCTCCGGCAGACGGTACGGCGCCAAGCCCTGGCCGGGGCTGGCGATACGCAGCATGCCCGGCTCCAGGACTGCACCACGGGGGATCTCGCGTGCGGCGATCACGCTCTTGCCGAGGTTCTCGCGGTTCAGCAGCTCCCCCTGGCTGGCATGACGGCCAGGGCCTTGCCATGGCAGCGCCAGTTCCAGTTGGCGAATGCCGTCCACCAGTTGGCGGAATTCGGTAGGCTCCAGGCTGGCCAGGTGATCCGGGCCTTCCATGTTGCGGTCCAGGGTAATGTGGCGCTCCACGAGCTTGGCACCCAGGGCCACGGCACCGAGGGTAATGGCGATACCGCGCTCATGGCCGGAATAGCCGATCAGGCCGTGCAACTCCTGCAGGCGGCGCAGGTAGCCAAGCTGGATATCCCCTTCCGGCGCCGGATAGGCGCTGTTGCAGTGCAGCAGCGCGAAGGGCGTGCCCAGGGCATTGAGCTGTTCGATGGCACGGATGATTTCGTGCTCGAAGGACATGCCGGTGGACAGGATCAGCGGCTTGCCCAGGCTGGCGGCCTTGGCGATCAGGTAGGGGTTGCTCAGGTCCGCCGAGGCGATTTTCAGCGCCGCTACGTCGAACGCCGCCAGGGCATCGACACTGGGTTCATCCCAGGGGGTACACAGGTAGGTGATGCCCTGTTGCGCGCAGTAGGCACGCAGCTGGCGGTGCTCGTCGAGGCTCAGCTCGACTTTGTCCAGCAGGTCCTGGATGTACTCCACGCCGAGGTCTTCGGCGCGCGAGCCATCGGCCTTGCGCCGGTACAGCGCCTCGCGGTTGCGCAACTGGAACTTGACGCAGTCGGCGCCCGCCGCGATGGCGGCATCCACCAGTTGTTTGGCCAATGCCAGCGAGCCGTTGTGGTTGTTGCCGGCTTCGGCGATGACATAGACGCGCTCGCCACCCAGGGCGATGCCGTCGAGAATAATCGGGGTCATTGGATTTTCGTCCGCCAGGAAGTAACACCGCAGGACTCGAAGCGGAAGCCTTGAGTCTGGCAGCCCAGTGCGCGCACCGCATGCACCACCCGCTGGCGATGCTGGGGTTGTACGTAGAACAGGAAGAAGCCACCGCCGCCGGCGCCGAGCAGCTTGCCGCCGAGCGCGCCGGCCGCCAGTGCAGCGGCGTAGATTTCATCGAGGCGCCCATGGCTGATGGCCGAGGAAAAACGCTTTTTCAGGCGCCAGGCTTCGTCCAGGCACAGGCCGAAATCGCGCAGCTCGCCGCGAATCAGATAGCGGTGCATGCGCCGGCACAGCGCCACGCTGGCATGGAGCAGGTCGGTTTGCGAGGCCTCGGCCTGCATCTCCTCGCGCTGCAGATCATGCAGGCGACCGGAGTCGTGGGAGATGCCGGTGTCGCACAACACCAGGCAGGACTCCAGCTCATTGCGGATCGCCTCTTCCAGGCGAATCGGGTGCACCAGGTTGCGCTGGTTCTCGAATTCGATCAGGTTGAAGCCGCCGAAGGCCGAGGCGTACTGGTCCTGCCAGCCACCGGCGATGCCGAAGCACAGGCGCTCGGCCTGGAACGCCAGTTCGGCGATCTCGTAGGTGCTCCAGCGATCCTGGCGCAGTTCGTTGAATACCGCGATGGTGGCCGTGGTGGCCGCGGAGGAGCCGCCCAGCCCAGAGCCCACCGGAAAGTCCGAACGCAGGTAGAGGTCGAAGCCGTATTGCGGCTTGATCACCGAAACGATGGTCGCCAACAGGCTTTTTTCACTGGCGGCCAGCAGGTCGGCCAGGGAGTCGTAGTCCTCCTCGCGCCCCAGGTCCTCGGAGAAGATGCGGATGCCACGGTCGCCCCGGGGAACCAGGGTGGCATGGGCATACAGGCCGACGGTACAGCTGAGCACCGCGGCCGGGTGGTCGATGAAGAAATAGGTCAGGTCGGCACCGCCGCCGCAGAAGCTCATGCGTACCGGCGCACGGGCCCGTGCCAGCACCGGCACTTCCGGGCTGGCCGCCATCAGGCGGGTGTAGACCTCGACCAGGCGCCCCTGCTCATCCACGGCCGGGATGGCGTTGAAACCAAGGTCGAATGCCTTGAGCAACTCCTCACGCGACGCACCGGCCTGAACGGCGCGGTAATGGCTGTTCATGCAGGTGGTTACCGGCAGGTCGGTCTGGCCGCCCTGCAGCAAGTGGCGACGCACGTCACCGTTGGTGACCACACCCAGCAAACGCTGATCGTCGGCCACCACAAAAGCGATCTGCAAGGCGCCGGCCTCGATGCACTTGACCGCATCAAGAATGCTCTGGCGTTCGCCTATGCTCAGGGTCTGCACCAGCAGGCTCATAGCGATGTATCCGGAAAAAATTCGTCGGTGTAGCGCGCGAGCGATTCTGGCGTGCCGATATCAATGAAGCGTCCGCTGTAATCGACAACGGAAACGGCCTCGCGCTGGAGCAACTCGGGCAACAGATCGTGCTCCATGGAGCAGGCGCCAACGGGCGTGGCGGCGAAGGCCGGCGCGGTGAAGGCATAAACCCCCGCGTTGATCAGGCCGGGCCCCTGCAGGCCCTTTTCCTGCAAGCCAGCCAGGTGCCCCGTGGCATTGAGCGCCAGGCTGCCATAACGGCCGCGGTCATCGACCCGCGCTGCCAGCACGGCATTGCCTTCGCTCAACATCATCTGCCGATAACCTTGCGCGTCGACAAAGGTGTCGGCGTTGAGTACCAGATACCGCCCCTGAGCAGGTTGTTCGCGCAACGCGTTGAGCAGTGCGCCGCCCGTGCCTAGTGGGCTCTGCTCCACCACCAGCGACAGTGGCAGACCCGCATGGCGAGACAACTCGGCAAGCTGCTCGGCCACCTGTTCGGCGCGGTAATGCGCGCACAGTACGCCTTCGCTGATGCCGGCACGGGCCAACTGGCTCAATACGCGCGCCAGAAAGGGCTCACCGTGAACGGGCACCAGGGCCTTCTGCGCGTCCGTGACGCTGCGCAGGCGTGTACCGAAACCACCACACAGGACATAGGCGCGCATCAGCACAGCCTCTGCAGGAAGGTTTCGAGACTGCGCGCCGCATGCTCCAGATGGTCATCGCTCAAGCCCGGCCAGAGGCCGATCCAGAACGTGTCGCTCATGATTTTGTCGGTTACCGGCAGCTCGCCGGCAACCCGATATTGCTGCCCCTGCATGTAGGGCTGGCGGGTCAGATTGCCAGCGAACAGCAGGCGTGTACCCACACCCTGCTCGTCCAGGTAGCGCAACAGCTCGACGCGCTTTACCCCACAGCCGTCGCGCAGGGTGAGCGGATAGCCGAACCAGGAAGGATCACTTTCGTGAGTGGCCTGCGGCAGGATCAATTTGTCCGCACAACCGGCCAGGCGCTCGCTGAGCCAGGCGAAGTTGCGCTTGCGCGCGGCAACGAAATCATCGACCCGATCCATCTGCGCCAGTGCGCATGCGGCCTGCATGTCGGTGATCTTCAGGTTGTAGCCCAGGTGCGAGTAGGTGTACTTGTGGTCGTAGCCTTCCGGCAAGCTACCCAGTTGCCAGCAGAAGCGCTTGCCACAGGTGTTGTCCTCGCCCGGGGGGCAGTAGCAATCGCGGCCCCAGTCGCGGAACGACTCAATGATGCGCTTGAGCAACGGGGAGTCGGTGAACACCGCTCCGCCCTCGCCCATGGTGATGTGGTGCGCAGGGTAGAAGCTGAGGGTGCCGATATCACCAAAGGTGCCGACCATGCGCCCCTGGTAAGTGGAACCCAGGGCATCGCAGCAGTCTTCGATCAGCCACAGGCCGTACTTGTCGCACAGGGCGCGGATCACACTCAGGTCGAAGGGGTTGCCCAAGGTATGGGCCAGCATGATGGCCTTGGTCTTCGGGCCGATGGCCGCTTCGATCAGCGCCGGGTTGATGTTGTAGGTGCCCATCTCGACATCGACGAACACCGGTACCGCGCCGAACTGCAGGATAGGGTTGACGGTGGTCGGGAAACCGGCAGCAACGCCGATCACCTCGTCGCCAGGCTTGATCGCCCGGTCGCCGAGACGTGGCGAGGTCAGGGCGGAAAACGCCAGCAGGTTGGCCGACGAGCCGGAGTTGGTGGTGAGTACGCAGCGGCGCCCTAGGTACTTGCCCAAGCGCTTTTCGAACGCCTCGTTGAAGCGCCCGGTGGTCAGCCAGCCATCCAGCACGGCCTCGGTCATGGCCTGCAGTTCGCCCGCACCGATCACCTTGCCGGCTGGCGGAACGCTGCTCTGCCCGGCCACGAAGGGTTTGGGCGCCATCTGCAGCTCGGCGTAGCGCCCGACCAGTTCGGCAATCTGTTGGCGCAACTGCTGCGCCGTACTGTCACTCATGGGTTCCGCCTTGGTGAACCGCGAGCTGCTCGCGGGTAACGATGTTCATATCACGCCCTGCGCGCCAGGCCAGATGCCAGTCCAGGGTATGTTTCAGGGTGTCATCCAGCGACCAGCGCGGCGCCCAGCCAAGCCTCTGCCGGGCCTTGCTGGAGTCCAGGGCCAGCAGACCGGCTTCGTGCGGCTGGGCATCGCTGGCAACCGACCAGCGAGCCTCGCCTGGCCAAAGGCTGGCAAGGCGTTCGACGATTTCGCCGACGGTGGCCAGCCCTGCGCTGTCAGGGCCGAAGTTCCAGGCTGCGGCATGCTGCTCGGCGTCAGTGAGCAAACCCTGAGCCAGTTGCAGGTAGCCCATCAGCGGGTCGAGCACGTGCTGCCAGGGCCGCGTCGCATCGGGATAACGCAAGGTCACCTCTTGGCCGGCCTGCCAGGCGCGAAAGATGTCCGGCAACAAGCGTTCGGCAGACCAGTCCCCGCCCCCCAGCACGTTGCCTGCGCGCGCAGTGCCCAGGGCAACGCCAGAGGAACGCAGGAAAGAGTCGCGGTAACTCGCGCACAGCAGCTCGACACAGGCCTTGCTGCTGCTATAGGGATCGAAGCCGCCCAGGGCATCCTGCTCCCGGTAGGGCCAGGGCCACTCGCGGTTCTCGTAGCACTTGTCCGTGGTCACCACCAGCACGCCACGCACGGACGGCGTGGCCCGCACCGCTTCGAGCAGGTTGAGCGTACCCATGACATTGGTTGCGTAGGTATCCGCAGGGGCACGATAGGATTCACGCACCAGTGGCTGAGCGGCCAGATGCAGCACCAGTTCGGGCTGAAAATCCTGCAGCGCTCGGGCCAGGGCCGAGGCATCACGGATATCGGCGAAATCGCCGGGTACCTGCTGCTGCAGCTGCGCAACTTGCCACAGCGATGGCGTGGTTGCGGCAGGCAAGGCGAAGCCGCGCAGTTCGGCGCCCAACTGACGCAACCATACGGCCAGCCAACCGCCCTTGAAGCCGGTATGCCCGGTCAGCAGAACTCGGCGCCCCGCCCAGAATGCAGGATTCAGCGCCATAGCTGCCATGCGGCTTCGCCGTTCTTCCAGTGTGCTTCGAGCAGCATGCGATCACGCAGGGTATCCATCGGTTGCCAGAAGCCACGGTGCAGGTGGCTCATCAGCTGGCCGTCCTCGGCCAGACGACGCATGGGCTCGTTTTCCCAGGTGGTGCCATCGCCGGCGATGTAATCGAGCACGGCCGGCTCGAGCACGAAGAAGCCGCCATTGATCCAGCCACCGTCGCCCAGCGGTTTTTCCTGGAAGCCGCGTACCTGTTCGCCCTGCACATCCAACGCGCCGTAACGCCCCGGCGGCTGCACGGCGGTAACCGTGGCCAGCTTGCCGTGCTGCCGGTGGAAGTCGATCAGTCGGGGAAGGTCGACGTCGGATACACCGTCGCCGTAAGTCAGGCAAAAGGTTTCATCGCCAACGTACTCACGGACGCGCTTGAGGCGGCCACCGGTGGCGGTGTTTTCGCCGGTATCCACCAGCGTCACCCGCCAAGGTTCGGCATGGCGGTTGTGGATGTCCATGCGGTTTTGCGCCATGTCGAAGGTCACGTCCGACATGTGCAGGAAGTAGTTGGCGAAATACTCCTTGATCACGTACCCCTTGTAGCCCAGGCAAATGACGAAGTCGTTGATACCGTAGTGCGAGTAGATCTTCATGATGTGCCAGATGATCGGTTTGCCGCCTATTTCGATCATCGGCTTGGGGCGCAGGTGGGATTCTTCGCTGATGCGTGTGCCCAGCCCACCGGCCAGAATGACTGCTTTCATTGTGCTGTTGGTCCGCATTGGTCGGAGGGGTGACAAAAAACTGTCCCCTGGCCCTTTATGCTAGCCAAAGCAAAACGCATGCCTGCTTTAAGCTGGCGGGCGCTGCGGAATCGGTTTTGTCTGGGCGGACTTTTTGATGAATGCCAGCGCCACTCCGGCAGCTCAGCGAGCGTGGCATAGCCAGAGGCATCGTGCTCTCTCGCACGGCCTTCCGTCGCAGAATCGATTGCTGCCAGCAGTAAAGCGATAACCGTGGCACAGATGGGGATGCAGGCTACCAGTACCAGTCACTTCGCGGGCATGCCCGTGAAGTGACTGGTACTGGCGCAAGACCGGGCGTCAATCCTCCGCCTGGTCCTCGCCGCCCTGGCGGCTCATGCCGTACTTGCGCATTTTCTCGACCAGGGTGGTACGACGAATACGCAAACGTTCAGCCGCACGCGCAACGATACCGTTGGCATCGTCCAGCGCCTGCTGGATCAGACCCTGCTCCAGGCTGCCAAGGTAGTCCTTGAGGTCCAGCCCTTCTGGCGGCAGCATGGCGTGGTTGGCGAAGTTCGGCGTATGGCCGTTGATGGCCACGCGCTCTTCGAGGTCGCTGCGCAGGCTGTCCACCAACTGCTCGTCCTCGTCGTCGACATAGCGGAACTTCTTGGGCAGCTCCGACACGCCAATCACCCCATACGGATGCATGATCGCCATGCGCTCCACCAGGTTGGCCAGCTCGCGCACGTTGCCCGGCCATCCATGTCGGCACAGCGACATGATCGAGGCAGAGTTGAAACGGATCGAGCCGCGCTTCTCGTGCTCCATGCGCGAGATCAGCTCGTTCATCAGCAGCGGGATGTCTTCGACGCGCTCACGCAGCGGGGCCATCTCGATGGGGAACACGTTGAGGCGGTAGTACAGGTCCTCGCGGAAGGTCCCGTCCTCGATCATGTTCTCGAGATTCTTGTGGGTGGCGGCAATGATGCGCACATCGATGCTTTGCGTCTTGTTGCTGCCCACGCGCTCGAAGGTGCGCTCCTGCAGTACCCGCAACAGCTTGACCTGCATGGGCAGCGGCATGTCGCCGATTTCGTCGAGGAACAGCGTACCGCCGTTGGCCAATTCGAAACGCCCGGCACGGCTGGTGATGGCCCCGGTGAAGGCGCCCTTTTCGTGGCCGAACAGTTCGCTTTCGAGCAGCTCTGCCGGAATCGCCCCGCAGTTGACCGGCACGAAGGGTGCCTCACGGCGCTTGGAGTGGTAGTGCAGGTTGCGCGCCACCACCTCCTTGCCGGTGCCGGACTCGCCGAGGATGAGCACGCTGGCGTCGGTGTCGGCCACCTGCTGCATCATCTGCCGCACATGCTGGATGGCACGGCTGGTGCCTACTAGGCTGCGGAACAGGTTGGGCTCGCGCTGACGGCCGCGCTCGCGGGCCTGGTCGTACATCTCGCGGTACACCTGGGCGCGGTGCAGCGAATCGAGCACCTGGCTGTAGCTCGGCGGCATCTCGAGGTTGGACAGCACGCGACGGCGCAGCTCCTCGGGGAACTCGGCAGAAGAAATATCGCCCAGCAACAGCACCGGAAGGAACTCATCCCACGCCGCCACTGTCTTAAGGAGCCCCAGCACACTGGCCGGCGCCTTCACTGCCCCGATCAGCACGCACAGCACTTCGCGGCTGGAGGCAAGAGACTCGACCGCCTGCTGCCAGTCATCACTGGAGCACGGGAGGTTTTCTTCGCCGAGAAAGTTCAGGACCACCGCCAGATCGCGGCGGCGAGCGCTGTCGTCATCGATCAGGAGAATCTTGGTTTCACGCCACATGCAATAGCAACTTCCCTAGTCATATCGGCGCCCGGCGGGCGTGCGCGACATCATCCCGACTGAATGGTCAGTGTTCGGACGTCTGAATTTCGAAAACAGCCACTAGTTAAGTCAAAAAGGCCTGCATAGTCAAATTTATGGCGCCTTTTCCCCAGTTCGGTGCATCTTAACTGAACAAATGGTAAACCTTCGACGCATTCTTTGCTTGATTGATCTGCGTCATTTCATCGGCGATGGCCTGCCGCTCGCCCATTGTAACGTCGAGCAGTTCGCGATAGACGTGCAGCAAGTCTTCAAGACGCGCCTTGACCACCGCTTCGTCCAGTGCCGGCGCCTTGAGCATGTCGTCGATACAGCCACGGCAGCTCTCATCGAGCCTGCTGATCGCGTCCCAGTCCCGCGCGCCCAAGGCGGCGAGCAACGCTTCACGGGTTTCGTCGAATCGTTGCAGCTCGCAATTCACCTTGCTCTCCCCCACCGGCTCAGCCGGCATGCTGTGCGTCGGCGATGGCATCCCAACCACTCTTGACGGTGATCAGCAGTTGCGCAACTTCGTCGATGATCGCCGGATCGTTGTCGATATTGGCCTGCATCAAGCGATTGGTCATGTAGGCGTACAGGCTGGAAAGCTGCTCGATATAGGCCGGGTCGTGGCTCTTCTGCGCATCCAGGCCGTCGCTCAGGCCGATAATGATGTCGATCGCCTTGCCCAGCATCAGGCCCTTCTCGGCGATGTCGCCACGGGCCAGTGCGCCCTTGGCCTGAGCCATGCGATCGAGCCCACCTTCCATCAACATCTGCACCAGGCGATGGGGTGTGGCTTCGGAAATCTGGGCATGGGAATTGACCTTCTGGTACTGACGAAGGGCTCTCATGGGATTCATCTTGCGACCTCGTAACGGGCAAAAAACTTAAGGTTCGATAGTCCCTGTATCGGGCCGGATGGTCAAAACTTTACCGGCCGGTGCAAAAAGGCCGGGCATCAGGCCCGGCCATTCGCATCAATCACTGATTACTTGTCGCTCTTGGCGTTGTTCAGGGCGTTGAGCGTGCCCAGCACGTTGTTCTGCTGCTGGCGCAACTGGGTGACCAGGGTGTCCATGTTGTTGTACTTGTCCTGCAGGCTCTTTTGCAAGGCCTCCATGCGCGTGTCCAAGGTGTCTTGTTCGGACTTGAGCTTGGTCAGGCTTTCGGTCAGGGTCTTGCTGCGCTCGGCCAGGGTGCCGGTGGCGGCCTTGGCGTAGGGCTCGGTGACGCTCTGCAGGCGCGCGATCAAGCCGTCCTTGCCGTTGAAGATGCTGGTAAGGTCAGCGGCGTTGGTGGCAGCGGCTTTATCCCACTTCTTGTCATCCAGGCTCAGCGCACCGCCGTCCTGGGCGGTCGTGACGCCAAACGCAGCAAGCGACTTCAGGGTGCCGTTGCCGGACAGTGCATTCATCTCTTCGCGGATGGAGGTCATCAGCGCACGCATGGATGCATCACCGGTAAGGGCTGCCGCAGTCACGGTGCCGTCGGCATTCTTGGTGACCCTGGTCTCCGCGTTGACCACTTTGATCAATGCGTTGTAGGTGTCGATGAAGCCCTTGAGACCCGACTTCAATGCAATCGAACTGGTGGTCAGGGAAAGCGTGGTTGGCGTGATATTGCCTTTGGTATCTTCCGGCGACGTGCCTACCAGCTTGATGTTCAGCCCACTCACCGCATCGGTGATGTCATTGCTCTTGGACTTCATAGCAATGCCATCGAGCGTATATTCGGCGTTCTTGGGCTTATCCACCTCGGTATACCCGAGGTCGACACCCGAGTTCCCGCCCAGGGTGATCTCGGAGCCCTCGCCCATCTTGGTGGACGTAATCACCAGGCGCGAACCCGAGGCATCGGTCAGGATGTTGGCACTGAAGCCCGCCGTGCCGTACTGGCTGTTGATGTTCTCACGCACGTCTTGCAGCGTGGCCCCCGGGGGAATGCTCACGTCGTGAGCCTTGCCGTTCTGGGTGATGGTCAACTTGGTGGTACCGGTCGTGGCGTTGACCACGCTGGTCGCGCCACCGGCGTACACCTTGGTGGAGACCTTGGAAGCCGACGCCAGCTGGGTCACCACCAGGTTGAAGGAGCCGTTGGCCGCGCCCGCCCCTGCGGTGATGGTCGCAACCTTTTCATCCGAGGACTTCAAGCTCAGGCCACCGAAGCTGTTGCCGGTGGTCATGCTGGTCAGGGCGCCACGGAAGGCATCCAGCGCTGCCTGGATCTTGCCGATAGAGGACAACGTGGTGGTTGCCTTCAGTGTCTGGGTATTGATCTGTGTCTGCTTCGGCGCCTTTTGCGCGTCCACCAGAGACTTCACAATCGCCTGGGTATCGATGCCCGATCCGATACCGCTGACTGTTGTACCTGCCATCATTGCTCTCCTTGTTCAGTAGCTGCCGGATCCTTGGCGGATAAATCCATCAAATGACCGACAGCAACAAAAATCATGCCAGCCTATGCCTTGCCGTCGAACAGCAGGCTGCCAGCTTCGCTGAGGCTTTGTGCCAGCTTCAGCGCGGTTTCCGACGGGAGCTGGCGGATCACGTCACCGGATTCGGTGGCGATGACCTTGACCACTACCTGGCCGGTTGAATCATCGATGGAGAAGTCCAGCTTGCGCTGGCTCGACTGGACGAAATCGCGGATATCGCCCACCGCTTTCTCCAGGTCCTCGCGGGTGTGCGGCTTGTCTTCAGAAGGCGCAGCCTCCTGCACCTTGACAGGCGCCACCACCGGGTCCTTGGCCGTCGCTGCTGCCTGGGGCGGCATCGAAGGGTACATCTGGTTCAACTTGACACTCATGTCCATGCTTCGAACTCCTCATGTCAAAAAGGTGAAAGGGCACGTAAACGCGCCCTTCCACCTCTTACTCAGGCGCCTGAATTACTGGAGCAGTTTCAGGACCGAGGATGGCAGCTGGTTAGCCTGCGACAGGATCGCAGTCGAAGCCTGCTGCAGGGTCTGCTGCTTGGTCAGCTCTGCAGTTTCCGAAGCGAAGTCCACGTCCTGCACGGTGGAGCGGGCAGCGGTGGAGTTCTTCTGGATGTTCTGCAGGTTGTCGACGGTGGTGGTCAGACGGTTCTGGGTAGCACCCAGGCCCGAACGGACGCTGTCGATCGAACCGATGGCCTTGTCGATAACGGCCAGGGCGTTCTGAGCCTTGGTGGCGTCGGTGACGTCGGTTTGCGAGATGGTGGTCTTGGCCGAGGTAACGGTTGCAGCACCGAACAGAGCAGTAGCGCCGCCCAGCGAGAAGCCTTTGGCCGAGTCCAGCGAGACCTGACCGGTGACGACGATGGCAGCAGCACCCAGAGCAGCAGGAGTAGCGAAGTTGCCGGAGCCGTCTTTGGCAGCGATCGAGATGTTGGCCTGGGCGTTGGCGTCAGCACCCGAGAAGCTGATGTTCTCACCGGTGTCCGACTTGATGCTCAGGGTTTTCTTGACTTCGTCGTAGTTGACACTGATACCCAGCTTGGCAGCGTTGGATTTCAGCTGGTCGGCCAGGCCGGCCTTGTCAGTCACGCCCACGAAGTCAACAGTGCCGCTGGAACCGACAGACAGCTTGAAGTTGGCCGGAGTAGCGCCGGTTACGTCCAGTTGCAGTTCGGTGCTGGCGGATGCGGTCAGACCACCGATCGAGCCGTTCAGGTCGCTGGCGATCTGCTTGGCGGAGGCACCAGCAGCGTAGGCGACAGTGGCGGTTTGGCCGTTGCCGGTAACGGAGAGGCTGCCAGCAGCCAGGCCGCTCGCGCTCGGGGCGATGGCGGTGGACTTGACCTGCTGCGAACCGATGTTGCTGGCAGCAACGTTTTCCAGGCTCAGGTTGATGGTTTCGTTGGCGTTGGCGCCGACCTGGATGGCCTTGGTGCCGTACGAGCCGTCCAGCAGCTTCTGGCCACCGAAGGTGGTGGTAGCGGAGATACGGTTCAGCTCGGAAGTCAGAGCCTGGTATTCGTCGTTGTTCGACTTACGGTCGTCGGCGCTCAGGGAGCCAGTAGCCGAGGACAGAGCCAGGGTACGCATTTTTTGCAGGATGTCGGTCGAAGCCTGCATCGCGCCTTCGGCGGTCTGGGCGATCGAGATACCGTCGTTGGCGTTCTTCACTGCCTGGCCCAGGCCGTTGATCTGGCTGGTCAGACGGTTGGCGATCTGCAGGCCGGCAGCGTCGTCTTTGGCGCTGTTGATGCGCAGGCCGGAAGACAGGCGCTGCATCGAAGTGGTCTGGGCGGTGCTGGCCTTGTTCAGGTTAACCTGAGTAGTAACCGAAGCAATGTTGGTGTTTACAGTTAAAGCCATGACGAAATCCTCGTTGGATGGGTACTGCGGCTTCCGGCCCTGGCATCCGCCGGGTATGGCCTAGAGAACCTTCGTAATGTTTATCGTCGTTTGCGGGGGTTGCTTGAGGGCATTTGCAAAAAAAAAATGCCATCACGCTGCCACCCCCACGAAATCAGGGGCTTATGGCTTTTCAACACGTATTCGAAGGCAAAAAAAAACGCCTGGCGGAACACGCCAGGCGCTTTTTTTGACCGTGCCGGATCAGCCGCGATAGAGAATCGCCGAGCCCCACGACAGGCCCACGCCGAAGCCACTGATGGCCACGCGCTTCCAACTGCTGTCGAGCATGTGCTTCTGCAGCAGCAGCGGCACGCTGGAGGACACTGTATTGCCGGTTTCGAGCATGTCCTTGACGAACTTCTCCGGGTGTTGCTCTTCAAAGCGTCGCGCCACCGCATCGACGATCGCCGCGCTGCCCTGATGGATGCAAAAGGCATCGATATCGGCCGACTGCAGGCCGCTGGCATCGAGCAGCTCATGCAGGTGCGCCGGCACCTTGATCAGGGCGAAGTTGAACACCTGGCGGCCGTTCATGAAGAAATTGCCGTTAGTGACCTTCAGGTGCTCGGCACCGGAACCGTCAGTACCGAAACGCGCCTCACCCAGCTGCCATACCGCGTCCTCACCCATCCAGGTGGCGGTGGCGGCATCGCCGAACAGCATGGTGGTGTTGCGGTCTTCCGGGTCGACGATCTTCGAATACGGGTCGGCGGTAATCAGCAGGCCGTTCTTCAGCCCCGCCGCCTGCATGAAGCCCTTGATCGCATACAGGCCATAGACGTAGCCGGAGCAGCCCAGCGAGACGTCGAACGCCGCCACCCGGGTGGACAGGCCCAGCTTGTGCTGGACGATGGCCGCGGTGTGCGGCAGCCCTTCTTCGTCACCGTTCTGGGTGACCACGATCAACACATCGATCGACTGCGGGTCGAGCTCGGGGTTGCTGGCGAACAAGGCACGGGCGGCCTCGACGCACAGGTCGGAGGTTTCTTGCTCTTCGGCCTTGCGCGGCAGGAACGACGCGCCGATCTTGCCGAACATGAACTCTTCGTCCTTGCCGAACTTCGCACCCTGGACGTAGTTGTCCAGGCCAGCGGTGGGCACGTAACTCGCGATGCTTTTGATGCCAATCATTCTGGCTTCCCAATGAAAACAGGCAAAGACCGCCACTCGGTGAATTGAGGGCGCCCACTACCGGGTCCGTGACATACCGACATCGGGCAGGTCACTGGCGAACCGGTAACAAATTGCTGCAGCAGCTGCCGCATAGAATACAGGGAAGATGCGCGATTTGACTCATTGGTCACACTCATTTATTGCCAACTGCCGCTCAGCGCCGTGCGCCAGGCACAAAAAAGCCCCGGCAGCACGGGGCTGGCCGGGGCTTTTGACTACCCGCTCAGTTACATCTGATTGAACAGGCTCAGCTTGGAGATCTGCGTGAAGCTCAGCTGCGAAGCCTGCAGCATGGCTTGATGCAGCGCCAGCATGATCGACGCATCGGCCATGTCGGTGTTGCCGATGGCGGCCTGGGTGGCCTTGTTGGCGGTGGTCAGGCTGGTGTTTTCCTGGCGCTGGATATCGAGCGAGTTACCACGCGCACCGATGGAGCCGCGGGTGATATCGACCTGCTCGCGAGCACTGGCCAGGTTGGCGACCGCCGAAGCGATGGAGTTCTTCAGCGCGGTATTCGCCGCATCACCAGTGCCCGGCGCATCCAGCGCGGTACGCAGCTGGCTGATGGTCTCCAGCACGCTCTGGTTCTGGTGGGTGTTGGCATTGACCGCAAACTGGTCACCCGCCTGCGGCGTGCCGGACACCTGGTAGGTAACGCCCGCCACTGTCAGCGCCGGCGCGGTGAAGGTGCCGCTGGCCACTACCTTGCTGTAGGCGGTCAGGGGCTGCGCGTAGAGCTCGTAAGTGTTGGCGCCGGTAAACTTGATGACCGCACCGCTGTCGGGGAACGTGCTGCGGTAGGCCGTCGGGTCGGTCACCGCACCGCTGGTGATCTGCGCGCTAGAAGGGTTACCGGCGCCACGGACGGTGGTCAGGGTGTCGGGACGCGCCTGCAACGAGAATTCATGGCCGGCAACAACAGTATTGGGGTCATCACCTTCCTGCAGCGAAAGGGTGATCTCGAACTCGACACCCCGGAACGCGATGCGATTACCCCCCTCGGCCTTGCTGTCGAAAGTGCCATTGGTCGGCGTTTCGGCGGTGATGTCGTTACCCAGGGCATCGGTCACGGTGTACTGGGTAGCACTGGTGAAGGTGACCTTGTACGGCTGGCCGGCGTTGAAGTTGCTGTTGTACGCGCTGCTCGAGGTCAGCAGGCCCGGCGAGACCGCGACGCGGCCATCATCGACCGGCGGCGCCACCAGGGCGGACTCGGTACGGCTCTTGTTCTTGGCCGAATCGAAGATGCTGAAGCCGGTGTCGTTGGTCGCCAGTTTCAGGGTGTCGGACACCTGCAGGCTCAGCTGGGTCTGGTCACCCTGGTAGCTGTAGCTGCCGTCGGCATTGCGCACATAGGGCGGCGACGAGGTCTTGGTGCCACCGAACATGTAGTCGCCGTTGGCATCGCGCGAGTTGAGCAGGCCGAAGATGTTAGCCTCGATCTCCTTGAGCTCACTGCTGATGGAGGTGCGGTCGGCCGCACTGATCCCGGCGCCGCCTGCACGAATGGCCAGGTCGCTGGCGCGCTGCATGGCGTCGTTGATGGTGGCCAGCACGCTTTCTTCTTGCAGCAGCGAGTTGTTCACCGTAGTCATGTTGCCGTCGTACTGCTTGAGCAGGGCCTGTTGCTGCTGCAGCAGCAGCAGGCGCGCGGCGCCGACAGGGTCGTCACCAGCAGACTGGATGCGCACGCCGGTATCGATCTGCTGCTTGACCTTCATCAGGTTGGCAAAGTTGCTGGTGTAGCTGGTAGCGCTCGACTCATAGAACTGAGCGGTGGAAATACGCACGATGGCTACTCCTTACAATGCGTTGATCAGGGTGGCGAAGGTTTCCTGCGCCGCCTTGATGATTTGCGAAGACGCGGTGTAGTAGTGCTGGAACTTGATCAGGCTGGCCGCCTCATCGTCCAGGTTGACACCGGAAACCCCGTTGCGCGCCTCCTTGGCCGAGTCGTACACAGCCTTGGTTGCCGTGGTATCGATTTCTGCCTGGTTGGCCTTGGCACCGACCCGCTCCACCATCGAGGCATAGGCCGAGGTGAAGCTGCTGCCGCCACCGGAATTGACACCGACGGTGGACTTGGTCTGCAGGTCGAGCAGCGATTGGGCATTGCGGTTGTCGGACTTGCCGTTGACGTTGAAGCCCATGCTGAACGAGTCATCCTCCGCCGGGCTGCCGCCGACCGAGGTTTCCAGGCTGAACGAACGCGGGTTGCCGCTACCGTCGAGAATGGGCGCCCCGGCCGCATCGACCATCGGTACGTTGATGGTCAGCTTGTTTTCCTGGCCGGGCACGATGGTGCCGGTACCGATGCTGTTGCCCTTGGCATCGAACAGGGTATAGCCCTGAGTGCCGCCGCTGGCCGCACTGAACACCATGCGTACCGGCATCGAGTGCTTGATCGAATCCTGGATCAACGCGGTGTCGGCACCGCCGTAGATATCCAGCTTGGCCCCCAGATTCGGTTGGCTGATGGTGCCGGTACCGTCGTTGCCGCTGCCGATGGTGGCATTGATCGGCCCGGCGAACGCCAGCTTGTTGGCATCGGTGAGGGTGGTGCTGATCGCGCCCGCCGCCGCGCGGGTGGGAATCACCTTGAAACTGTCACCCGCCGCCAGGCCGCCACCGTTGAGCTTCAGGGTGAAGCCATCAATGACCGGTGGTGGCGTGGTGGCCAGATCGAAGCTACCCATGTCGGTGCCGTCGGAACGACGCACGCTGTACTGGGTGCCACTGGTGAAGGTGACCTGATAGTCGTGGGTGGTCAGCAGGCTGCTATCGGCAATGGTCACGTCCAGGTTGCCGGAACCTGCGCTGTTGCCGGTGGCACCCAGGCTGCGCTGGCTGATTGCCGCCGCGCTGTTGATGCTGGAGAACAGCGCGCTGCCGAACTGGCCGTTGGCATCCAGGCCCTGCCCCAGCTGGCTGTTGATGCTGTCGGTCACCACCAGGGCCACACGCCCCAGTTCGTTCATCGACGGGTTGAGCACGTCCTGGCGATAGCGCAACAGGCCGCCGATCTGCCCGCCGGTGATGACCGAGGTGACATCCGACGAGAAGGTCGGGTAGTTGACCTGCAGGCTGTACTGGCTCTTGTCGGCGGCGCTCGGCCCGGCGGTCAGGGTGTTGGCCCGGTTGCCGGTGACCAGCGACTGGCCGGTACCCAGGTACACGTCATAGTTGCCGTCACGCTCCTGCACAGTGACACCCACCAGCTCGTTGAGCTGGCGCACCGCCTCGCTGCGCGCATCCAGCAGGGTGTTCGGCGTGGCGCCGGACGCCGACAGCTGGGTGATCTGCTTGTTCAGGTCGGCAATGTTCGAGGTGAGCTTGTTGACCTGGCCGGCAAGGGTATCGAGCTGGCTGTTGATGCTCTCGTTCTGTTTGTTCAATTCGCTGGAGATGGAATTGAAACGGTTGCTCAGGGTTTGCGCCTGGGTCAGCAGCAACTGGCGGGAGGCCACGTCGCCGGGCTTGCCCGCAGCGGTCTGCAGGGCCGAGAAGAATGCCGTCAGCACCGAGCTGATACCGGTGCTGCTGTCGCCCAGCAGTTTGTCGACACTGCCGATCTGATCAAGGTAGGTGGCCGCATCGGTGCTCAGCGAGGTCGCGGTACGCAGCTGGTTGTCCAGGTAGGCGTTGTAGACCCGGCGCACATCCGCCAGCTGGGTCCCGGTACCGATGAAACCCGAGCCGATGTTGTGCGAGGGCCCCGAGACCTGGACGGTCTGCTGGCGCGAGTAGCCAGAGGTCGCAGCGTTGGCGATGTTGTTACTGGTGACCGACAGCGCCGCCTGGCTGGCACTCAGGCCGGACAGCCCGATCGAGATCAGAGACATGGTTCAATCCTTATAGATTCGTGGTAGTGCCAGCCATGGCGTATTGCTGGGTGGGCTGCAGTTGCCGGGCAATGCTGATGATCTTGCGGGCATAGTCCGGGTCGGTTGCGTAACCGGCCTTCTGCAGCTCTCTTGCAAACTGTTCTGGGTTATCGGCTGCACCGACCGCATCTTTATAGCGACTGTTGTTCTGCAACAGGCTGACCAGGTCGTGGAAGCTGTCCTGGTACGAGTCGTACGAGCGGAATGCCGCAGTCTCCTTGACGAACTGACCGCCACGGAACTCGCTGGTGATCGCCCGCGCCTCGCCACCCTGCCAGTTGCCGGTGGCTTTGATGCCGAACAAGTTGTGGCTGCTGCTGCCGTCAGGGTTGCGCATGACCGACTTGCCCCAACCGGTTTCCAGCGCCGCCTGGGCCACCAGGTAACGCGGATCGATACCAATGCGCTTGGCCGCCTGCTCGGCCATCGGCAGCATGGTGCTGACGAAGGCATCGCTGTTGCCGAAGGCCTTGTTGGGCGCCAACGGTGGCTGAGCCACCGCACGCCCGACGATACGCATGCCCTCGGCGGGTGCGGCATAGGTCCGCGCCGGCTGCCAGTCGCCACGGGCGACACCGGCCAGCGACGGCGCATGCTGGGCCGCATCGCCAGTGGCCGAGGAAGGCACGATACCGGCCAGCAGGCGGTCGGTGAGCTTGCCTGGCAAGGCCAGGCGCCGCGAGTTGAGGGCCGCCACATCGTTGCGCCCGGCAGCCGGCTGTTCGGCCCGCGCAGGCTCGCCCACCCGGCCACCCCACAGCGCCGGGGCCGGCCCATCGATACGCGGGAACGGGCTGGCATTGACCGTGCTGGCCTTGCGCTTGCTCAGCTGGCGCACCAGCACATCCTGCAGGCCGATGCCGCCCCCTTCGCGGGACATGCTCACGGCCAGCTGCTGGTCGTACATGTCACGGTACTGCTTGGTGGTATCGCTGTTCATCGGGTTTTCTTCGTCGGCCAGTACATCACTGGCCTTGCGCGAGGCCTTGAGCATCTCGCTGACGAACAACGACTCGAATTCCTGGGCCACCTTGCGGATGTTGCCCTCGCTGTCGCGATCACCGCGCTTGAGCGAGCTCAGGCGATTGAGGTCGGTGTAGGCACCGCTGTCGACATGGCCGGAAACCTGGCTTTTCGGATTCATCCCAGGCGTCCTCAGATCACGATCAGGTCGGCCTGCAACGCGCCGGCCTGCTTCAGGGCTTCAAGGATGGCCATCAGGTCGCTCGGCGCTGCGCCGACCTGGTTAACCGCACGGACGATTTCATCCAGGGTGGTGCCCGGGCCGAACTTGAACATCGGCTTGGCTTCCTGCTGGGCATTGACCCGCGAGCGTGGCACGACGGCCGTCTCGCCATTGGAGAACGGCCCCGGCTGGCTGACGATCGGGTCTTCGGTGATGGTCACGGTCAGGCTGCCGTGGGTAACCGCCGCCGGCGACACCTTGACGTTCTGGCCAATCACGATGGTGCCGGTACGCGAGTTGATGATGACCTTGGCCACGGCCTGGCCTGGGTCGATCTCGAGGTTTTCCAGGATCGACAGGTAGTCGACACGCTGGCTCGGGTCCATCGGCGCGGTCACCCGCACCGAGCCACCGTCCAGGGCCTGGGCAACCCCTGGGCCGAGCAGCTCGTTGACCTTGTCGACGATGCGTTTGGCCGTGGTGAAGTCGGGCCGGTTGAGGTTCAGCGTAAGGCTGTTGCCCTGGTTGAAACCGCTCGGCACTGCGCGCTCGACGCTCGCACCGCCCGGAATGCGGCCAGCCGACGGGACGTTGACGGTGATCTTCGAGCCATCGCGACCTTCGGCGTCGAAACCACCGACCACCAGGTTGCCCTGGGCGATGGCGTAGACGTTGCCGTCGATACCCTTGAGCGGGGTCATCAGCAGGCTGCCGCCGCGCAGGCTCTTGGAGTTACCGATCGACGACACGGTGATGTCGACCACCTGGCCGGGCTTGGCGAAGGCCGGCAGGTCGGCATGCACCGACACCGCGGCAACGTTCTTCAACTGCACGTTGCCCGAACCCGGCGGCACCTTGATGCCGAACTGCGACAACATGTTGTTGAAGGTCTGCAGGGTGAACGGGGTCTGGGTGGTCTGGTCACCCGTACCGTTGAGCCCCACCACCAGACCGTAGCCGATCAGCTGGTTGGCACGCACGCCGGAAATACTGGCGATGTCCTTCAAGCGCTCGGCGTGGGCGCCGAACGCACAGGACAGAAGAAGTGTCGCGGCAATCAACCGCCTAGCGTTGAACATGGTCATCCGTACTCAGAAGGGCCAGAGCGGGCTGATGAAGAAACGGTCCAGCCAACCGGGCTGGCTGGCATCGGCGAACGAGCCGGTACCCGAATAGGTGATGCGCGCGTCGGCCACGCGAGTGGACGGCACGGTGTTGTCCGTGGCGATGTCATCGGCACGCACCAGGCCTGCG
This sequence comes from Pseudomonas sichuanensis, assembly GCF_024749065.1. NCBI lineage: Bacteria > Pseudomonadati > Pseudomonadota > Gammaproteobacteria > Pseudomonadales > Pseudomonadaceae > Pseudomonas > Pseudomonas sichuanensis. The sequence continues at coordinate 4,323,954 of NZ_CP087185.1, forward strand.
ATGCGCACCAGCTCTTCGCCGGTGTTCAGGGTCATCCACTTCTCGCCACGCACGGCGATGATGCCGTTGGGCAGCACTTCAGCGACGGTGACGGTGATCGAACCGGTCAGGGTGTTGCCCTGGGTCGCCTTGCTGTCACCCTTGGTGGTGCGGTCACCGCTGTAACCGGCCTCGAGGGTGAGGTCGCCGCTGCCCAGCGGGTTGTTGGTATTGGGGATGGTGCCGAACAACGAGGTCAGGCCGATATCGGCCTTGCTGTTCTTCTGGATCTGCGAGCCGGCATTCTTGCTCGCCGAGGTGCGCTCGTTGAGGGTGATGGTGATGATGTCACCGACCCGGAACGCCTTGCGATCGGTATACAGGCCCTGCTCGAAGCCGGCCTGGTAGATCGAGCCGTTGTTGGCCGCCGCCGGCAACGGGGTGCGCGGCAACACCGGCGCATAGTACGGGTCGTTTGGCTTGGGCGTCGGCGCGACGCAACCGGCCAGCAACACCGCCCCCCCAAGGGCGAAAACGGACAACAGACGATTCATGACGCTTACCTCATGGTGTAACGGGCGCTGCTACAGCGAGCGAATGGTCAATGGCCCGCACCCGGCGGGCCATCAGGGCTTACAGCTGCTGGGTGACGAACGACAGCATCTTGTCGGCCGTCGAGATGACCTTGGAGTTCATCTCGTAAGCACGCTGGGTGGTGATCATGTTGACCAACTCCTCGACGGTGCTGACGTTGGAGTTTTCCAGGGTCTGTTGCTGGGTGGTACCGAAACCGTTCAGGCCCGGGGTGCCGACCTGCGGCGCGCCGCTGGCGGCGGTCTCGAGGAACAGGTTGCCGCCGATCGCCTGCAGGCCAGCCGGGTTGATGAAATCGGCGGTCTGGATGTTGCCGATGATCTGCGCTGCCGGGTTGCCGACCGTGGTGATCGACACGGTGCCGTCGCGGCCGACGGTGAAGGTCTGGGCGTCCGGCGGCACGACGATGGCCGGTTCCAGAGCGAAACCGTTGGCGGTGACGATCTGGCCGTCGGAGTTCAGGTGGAAGGTGCCGTCACGGGTGTACGACACGGTGCCGTCGGGCTGCAGGATCTGGAAGAAACCACGGCCGTCGACCGCCATGTCCAGCGGGTTCTCGGTGGTTTGCAGGCTGCCGGCTGTGAAGCTCTTCTGGGTGCCGACGATGCGCACACCGGTACCGACCTGCAGGCCCGACGGCAGCTCGCTGTCCTGGGTGGACTGCGCGCCAGGCTGGCGCTTGATCTGGTACAGCAGGTCCTGGAACTCGGCGCGGTCGCGCTTGAAGCCCGTGGTCGAGACGTTGGCCAGGTTGTTGGAAATGACCGTGAGGTTGGTGTCCTGGGCGGACAGGCCGGTTTTAGCGACCCAAAGAGCCGGAAGCATCTAGTGTTCTCCTCGTGCGCCTGTTTTACGGCACCCGTTCAAATGTGATTAGCCGATTTGCAAAACCCGAGCCATGGCTTCGTCGCCTTCCTTGGCCGCGTTCATCATCTTGACGTGCAGTTCGAACTGCCGGGACAGCGCCAGCACCGAGGTCATTTCCTCGACCGCATTGACGTTGCTCGACTCAAGGAACCCCGAAACCACGCGAACGTTGACGTCGGCATTGGCGGGCTGGCCGTTGGCCGTGTGGATCATGCCGTCGAGCCCCTTGGTCAGGCCCTTGATGTCCGGGTTGACCAGCTTGATCCGGTCGACCTGCGCCAGCGCCCGCGGGTCTTCACCCATGGCGCGAATGCTGATGGTGCCGTCATCACCGACTTCGACCTTCTGCTCGGGCGGGACCGCGATCGGGCCGCCGTTGCCGATCACCGGCATACCATTGCCGGCACGCAGGATACCGAGGGCGTCAATGTTCAGGCTGCCGGTACGCACATAGGCTTCGCTGCCATCGGGCGCCTGCACGGCAATGAAACCCTGGCCACTGACCGCCACGTCCAGGTCACGCCCGGTCTCGACCAGGGCACCACCGCTGAAGTCGGTGGCCGGGCGCTCGCTCATGGCGAAGGCTCGCGCCGGAAAGCTGTCACCGAACACCGGCATGGAACGCGCCTGCTCCAGATCACGCTGGAAACCATTGGTGGAAACGTTCGCCAGGTTGTTGGCATGGGCCTTCTGCGCCAGCGCGTTCTGACTGGCACCGGTCATGGCCACATAAAGCATCTTGTCCACAGCATCTCCTCTGCGCGAACCTTGCCGCGCTGTCGTTGGCAAGGCTTAAGCAATTATCGAACCACACTGACAAAGCCTTTCAATTCGGGGCTTTCAAGGCCGCGCAGGCCTGCTGAGCGTCAGTTTGTCGGCGAATGTTTGCCGCTGGCGGCAAGCGCCGAATCAGTCATTACGGCATGCCCCATTGTTGTAGGGCCCCGAGTGCAGCTTCCAGCCATCGCCCGGGTTGGTTGCCGAACACAGGTAGCGCCCGGTCGCCAGGCTTTGCCACTGGTACCAGGGCGCCGGCGCGGCCTGCAGCGAGGACGCAACCAGCAGCGCCAGCAGCACCCCAACAATCCTCGACACTGTCCTCATGGCATCACCCTCCGCCAGATGTGAAAAAGCCCCTGCAAGCAGGGGCTTTGCCCAACCACGATCATCAGGTCATCTGGATGATGGTCTGCATGATGGTGCTTTCAGTGGAAATGGTCTTGGCGTTGGCCTGGTAGTTGCTCTGCGCCTTGATCAGGTTGACCAGCTCGCCGGTCAGGTCGACGTTGGAGTCTTCCAGGGAGCTGCCGGCAATGCGGCCCAGGGTGCCGGTATCCGGCTCGCCGATGATCGGCACGCCCGAAGCGTAGGACTCTTTCCAGGCCGTACCGCCCACCGGAGTCAGGCCTTGCAGGTTGGCGAAGTTGGCGATCGCCACCTGGCCGATGACCTTGTCCTGGCCGTTGGTGAAGTTGGCAAACAGGTTGCCGCTCTGGTCGACGGTCAGGCCGGCGAGCTCACCGGTGGCATAGCCGTCCTGGCTCTTGGCGGTGGTGGCCGACGCCGAGTTGTACTGGGTGGTAGCCAGCATATCGAGGGTGACGCCACCCGGGCGCGCGGTGGCGCCGTTGGCAACCCAGGCGCCCGCCGCAGTCTTCTCCGCCGGCACCCAACCGGTGAGCTGGAAGGTCTTGTCGGCACCAATGGTCAGGCCGCCGACTACCGGACCTGCCGCCATGGCTCCGGTATTCAAGGTGCCGTCGGTATTGAACGGCAGCTTGTTGACCAGCGGCGTGGTCAAGGTCGGGTCGGCCGGGTTACGACCGTCGATGGTGGTGTACATGGTCCAGGAGTTGGTGCCGGCATCCTTGACGAAGTACTGGTTGAGCTGGTGCGCGTTGCCCTGGCTGTCATAGACATCGGTGTTGAAGGTGTAGTTGTAGCTGTTGACGTTGGCCGGGTCGAACGGCGCCACGCTCGGCGCGATGGCGCTGGAGTTGAGGTTGACGGTTTCGGAGACACGACCGGTCGGGTTGGGCTTCAGGTTCGAAGTGTCGATTTTCAGATCGGTCAGCACACCCTTGACGACCTTGCCGTTGGCGTCCACCGCATAGCCCTGCAGGTTGGCACCACTGGAGTTGACGACGTAGCCGTCCTTGTCGCTGTAGAACGCGCCGGCACGGGTATAGATGCGCGAACCGTTGTCGCTCAGGGCGAAGAAACCGTTGCCGTCGATGGCCATGTCCAGCGCCTGACCGGTGCCATTGATGTTGCCCGGGTTGAACATCTGCGAAACGGCCATGGTCTTCACGCCGCTGCCGACCTGGGTCCTGCCGCCGGAGGTACCGCGGATGGACTGCGAATACTGGTCGGCGAACTCGGCGCGCGACGATTTGAAACCGGTGGTGGCGACGTTGGCAATGTTGTTGCCGGTAACGTTCAGAGCCTTGTTCGCCGCGTAGAGACCGCTAAGGCCGATATTGAAAGACATTGACTCGCTCCTTGTGCCGATTCTGCGGCGTTAGATTCCGATGCTGGTGACTTTGGAGATGCCGATCTTGCCGATGCCGGCCAGGTCCAGCATCATCTCGCTGCCGTTCTGGAAGCTGACACTGTTGACCCTTGCCGGGAGCAAGGTGGACAGCGTCTTGGCCTTGCCCTCGACCGTGGTCTCAGCCGTGAAGGTGTAAGTGCCCGGGGCGACTTTCTCGCCCTTCTCATTGGTGCCATCCCAGATGAAGTCGGCGGTACCGGCTTTTTGCGAACCCAGCTGGATGGTCTTGACGACGTTACCGTCCTTGTCCTTGATGCTGACCTTGCCATCGCTGATGCTCTGCGGCACCACGACCTGGCCATTGAAGCTGGCGGTGGTGTCCACCACGGCCTTGTCGGTCTGCACGATCACCGAGCGACCGACCAGCGAGGTGGCCTGCAGCGCCTGGGACGAGCCAATGCCGGTCAGGATCCCGTTGACCGAATCGTTCAGCGACTGGATACCTTCCAGGCTGCTGAACTGCGCCAACTGCGCGACGAACTCACCGTTCTCCTGCGGATCGAGCGGGTTCTGGTTTTTCATCTGCGTGACCAGCAGCTGCAGGAACGCATCCTTGCCCAGCGCACTGCCGGCCTGACCGGTGGTGCTGCTGTTCTTGCTGTCGGGCTTCTGCAACGATTTCAGGTAGGAACTACCGACTTCGTTACTGGTATTGGTTGTGGTCATGGCGGCTCCGTGCTTACTGACCCAGGGTCAGCACCTTCTGCATCATGTTCTTGGCGGTGTTCATCAGCTCGGCGTTGGTCTGGAACGCACGACTGGCGGAGATCATGTCGGCCATCTCCTCAACCACATTCACATTCGGGTAGTAGACGTAGCCGTCCTTGTTGGCCGCCGGATGGTTCGGTTCGTAGCGCGCCTCGAGGTTACTCTGGTCCTCGATGATGCCCTTGACCTGCACGCCCTGCCCGGCCTCGCCCTGGTCTTCGAACAGCGACTGGCTGGTGCCGGCCTGCGCGTTCTGGAAGGTGGTGGCGAACACCGGGTGGCGCGCACGGTAGGTCTGGTCGATGCTCGAGGAGACGGTCTCGGCGTTGGCGATGTTCGAGGCAACGGTGTTCAGGCGCGTGTTCTGCGCGCTCATGCCGCTACCGGCGATATTGAAAACACTGGCAAGGGACATGATCACTCTCCGCGCAGGGCCGAAACCAGCCCTTTGAATTTACTGTTGAGCAACGTGAAGCTGGCCTGGAAGCCGATCGCGTTCTCTGTGTAGTTCGATTGTTCGATCTGGGCATCGACGGTGTTCTGGTCGATCGACGGCTGCATCGGGGTACGGTACTGCAGGGTGTCGTCGGCCATTGCCAACCCTTCGGCCTCGATATGCCGATTGTTGGTGCGGTCCAGGGCGATGCGCCCCTTCTGCTGCTTGTCGGCCTCGGCGGCGAGCACGGACGAGAAGTCCATGTCACGCGCCTTGTAGTTCGGCGTATCGGCGTTGGCGATGTTGTTGGCCAGCACTTCGGCACGCTGGGCGCGGAAGCCCAATGCCTTTTCGTGTATGCCAAGCGCCTTGTCGAAGCTGATGCTCATATCAGGGAAACCTTCATAGGTGACCAGAATTTCGTTGGCTAAGCTTTAGCAAGGCCTGTGCCAGCTTTGCAAAGCCCCGCATTCACTGGGCCCCAGGGCTTTTCGACCTGCCGCCATTGCCAGAAAAGCGGCAAATCGCTTCCGCCGCGCAGCAGGCAAGCGGCAATTGCCACCCGGCAAAAGCGGCAAACCAAAAAATTGACGTCATTTGTAGCGCCCATGAAAAAGGCCGGCGTCTCACGACACCGGCCTTCGCTTGCAGCCTCAGGCGTTACTTGGCCTGATAGATGATGCCCGGGCTGCACTGGACCATCTGATAGTGGTCCGGCAAACCGTTGAGCGCCTCGGAGGCACCAAGGAACAGATAGCCACCGGGCTTCAGCGTGCCATGGATACGCAGCAGGATGTCCTTCTTGACCTGGGCCGAGAAGTAGATCAGCACGTTGCGGCAGAACACGATGTCGAACTTGCCCAAGGGCGCATAGCTGTCCAGCAGGTTGTACGAGCGGAACTCGACGCGGCTGCGGATCGGCGCCTTGACCGCCCAGCGCCCCGGACCCTTGGGGTCGAAGTAACGCTGCAGGCGCTCCTGCGACAGGCCGCGGGCAATGGCCAGGCTGTCGTATTCGCCGGTCTTGCAGTTATTGAGCATCGAGCCGGACAGGTCAGTGGCAACGATCTGCGCGCCCATCTTCAACTGGCCAAGGTTGCCGCGCTCGAATTCGTCGATGGCCATGGAAATGGAGTAAGGCTCCTGCCCCGACGAGCAGGCCGCCGACCAGATGCGCAGGCGCTGGCCCGGGTTGCCCTTGATGAACTCGGGGATGACCTTGTTCTTGAGCACCTCGAAGGGGTAGGTATCACGAAACCACAGGGTTTCGTTGGTGGTCATGGCATCGACCACCTGCTCGCGCAAACCACCCCGCGGCTGTGCCTGGATACGCTGCACCAGCTCACCCAACGACTTGATGCCCTGCTGCTCCATCAGCTTGTTGAGACGGCTGGAGACCAGGTACTGCTTATTCTCGCCCAGCAGGATGCCACAGGCTTTCTCCAGGAAGACCCGGAACTGTTCGAAATCCAAATTACCCGTAGACAATGGTGCCGCCTCTTTCTAAATCGCTAGCGCCGGGGACTGGCCCCGGCCGTTTCAATGCGTTGCCTTGATCCGGTCGACTACCCGCTGGGCAAGGTCGTCCGGCCTGAACTTGGCCAGGAAATCATCAGCCCCGACCTTCTTGACCATGGCCTGGTTGAAGACCCCGGACAGCGAAGTATGCAGGACGATGTGCAGCTTTTGCATGCGCGGGTCGCTGCGGATCTCGGCCGTCAGGGTGTAGCCGTCCATTTCCGGCATCTCGATATCCGAGATCATCATGAGGAATTCCTCCTCCGGCCGTTTACCTTCATCAACCAGCTTGCGCAGGTAATCCAGCGCCTGGCGACCATCGTTGAGCGCCACCACCTCAACCCCGACAGTCTGCAGACAGCGGCTGACCTGCTTGCGCGCCACCGACGAATCATCGACGGTCAGCACCCGCAGCAGCACGGCCTTGTCCTGCACCTCGGCATCGATCACACCCTCGGACACCGACTCGGACGACGGCGCCACTTCCGCCAGCACCTTTTCCACATCGATGATCTCGACCATGCGGTTATCGACCCGGGTGACCGCGGTCAGGTAGTGATCGCGCCCGGTCCCCTTGGGTGGCGGATGGATCTCTTCCCAGTTCATGTTGACGATGCGCTCGACCGAGTGCACCAAAAAACCCTGGGTCTTGGTGTTGTACTCGGTGATGATCACAAAGCTGTTACGCGTGTCTTCCTTCAGCCCCGGCAACCCCGTTGCCATCGACAGGTCCAGGATCGGGATGGTCGCCCCGCGAATGTTGGCCACCCCACGCACCACCGGATGAGACTTGGGCAGCACTGTCAGTTCCGGGCACTGCAGCACCTCCCGGACCTTGAACACATTGATGCCGTAGAGCTGGTCGCCATTGAGGCGAAACAACAACAGCTCCAGGCGATTCTGCCCCACCAGCTGCGTGCGCTGGTTGACCGAATCCATCACTCCAGCCATGCCGGACCCCTCCAACGATTGCCTGTATACCGAATCGGCACGGGCTTTGCTTTTTTGAGCGCCATGTATACGAAAACGACATTTTCCCGACGACTGACGCGCCTGCTGACCGGTTCACTGGCAGCCCTGTGCCTCATGGCATCCAGTGTTCGCACCCAGGCGCAGGCATTCACCTTGCCTGAACAGCTTATCGGTGTCACCCAGGGGTTTCTTGAATTCACCGTGGAAGATTATCTGGCGACCACCCAGACCGGTGGCCGCTACGAGATCCAGGTCAACCGGCTCGACCCGCGCCTGCGCATGCCGCTGTGCAGCCAGCAACTTGACGCATCACTGGAAAGCCCGACCCCGCTGGGCCGGGTCACAGTGAAGGTGCGCTGCGACAGCGCGGCTCCGTGGACGATCTTCGTGCCCGCCCAGGTACGGCTGCTGCGCGATGTGGTGGTGATGACCCGGCCGCTCAAGCGCGAAAGCGTGGTCGGCGAAGGCGATATTGCCCTGCGCGAACGCGATGTCGGCACGCTGGGTCCTGGCTACCTGACGCAAATGGACCAGGCAGTGGGCATGAAGCTGCTGCGCCCCACAGTGGTTGACCAGGTACTGACCCAGCAACACCTGGAACAGGCGGAGGTGGTGCGCAAAGGCGATCACGTGGTGATTGTCGCGCGCAGCGGCACCCTCAGCGTGCGCATGCCAGGCGAAGCCCTGAGCAAAGGCGGCCTGCAGGAACAGATCCGGGTGCGCAACCTGAACTCCAAGCGCGTGGTGAAAGCGCGGGTCACAGGGCCTGGGCAGGTAGAGGTGGCCATGTAGCAATATTCACCGCCAGATCATGACAGAAGGCTGGCGGCAGGGAACCGCTCCCCCTAAACTGTGTCGGAATCGGGTGCGCAAGCGTGCTGCCAGGCAGCACTGCATTCCTGCCTAAAGTTTTTTTCGGGCTGGCCGAAAACAGGGTATGCGTACAAATACCCAGAGGTTTTGATCATGGTCATCGACTTCAGTCGTGTGAATAATTCTCCGCCCAGCACGGGTGGCGTTCGTGGCAATGCCGCGCCTGGCAACGTCGACAAAACCGACGCCAGCAGCGTAGCGCCCAGCGCCAATGCCAGCGGGGAAGCGGTACATTTCAGCCCAGAAGCCCAGCAGCTGCAGAAGATCAGCGACAGCCTGCGCGACCAGCCGACCGTCAACAGCGCCCGCGTGGCCGAGTTGAAACAAGCGATCGCGGACGGCAGCTACAAGGTCGACGCCGACCGTGTCGCCAGTAAACTGCTTGATTTCGAAGCCCAGCGCTAACCTCCAGGTGCGCTGACTTCAAGGACGCAACACGCCAAGAGTTAGCCATGCACGACATCACTCTGCTGCAACTGATCGAAAACGACATCGCGCCAACGCAGGAATTGCTCGACCTGCTCCAGAGCGAGACGGTCGCCCTGCATGGGCGCGACATGCAGCTGCTGGAACAGATTCTGGCCCGCAAGCAGTCGTTGATCATCTTGCTCGAGCAGCAGGGTCGCCGACGCAGCCAATTGCTCCAGGACATCGGCCTCAGCGCCGATCGCGCAGGTGTGCAGGCCATGGCCGCACAGTCGCCCAATGGCGAGGCCCTGCTGCAACGGCTCGATGCGCTCAGCGCATTGATGGATGCCTGCCAGAAGGCCAACGAGACCAATGGCCAGGTCATCCAGATACAGCAGCGCGCCACGGCCAATCAGGTCAGCATCCTCATGGGTGGCGATTCTCCCTCGCTGTACGACAGCCGTGGCACCACCTCGCCGATGGCCAAGCCCCGGGCGCTCAGCCAAGTGTGATTTTCCCTGTTCAAGGCACGGAGCATACTGGCAAAATGCCGTAACTTGCGTGTGTCGTTTTTGCCTGGAGATTGAGAACCCGTGTTCAATGAAACCGATGCCCCCCAGCCACCAAAGGTGCTCACTACCCCTTTGGAAATCGCGGCCAACCTGCGCCAGCTGCTGGAGAGCCACGACCCGCTGATCATCAGCTTCCATGAGCGCAGCCAGCGGTTCCAGAGCTATGTGGTGCACATCGACCGCGACAACGGCGTTCTGGCCCTGGATGAAATGATCCCCCGCGATGGCGAGAAGTACATCGAGAACGGCGAAGCGTTCCGCGTCGAAGGCTTCCATGACGGCGTACGCATCGCCTGGGAGTGCGACACGCCACTGACCATCACCGAGATCGACGGCCATCGCTGCTATCGCGGCCCGCTGCCCACCGAAGTCACTTACCATCAGCGCCGTAGCGCCTTCCGCGCTGCACTCAAGCTGTCGCAGCTGGTCGACATCGTCCTCGACGGCACCCACTTGAAAGGCAACGGCGCACTGCGCGGCAAGCTGCTGGACATCTCTGCCACCGGCTGCAAATTGCGCTTTGAAGGCAACGTCGAGGAGCGCCTGCAACTGGGCCAGGTGTACGAACGCTTCAAGGCCGCCCCCCCCCTGGGCCTGGCCGACACCATGGTCGAACTGCGCCACCTGCACTTCGAAGAGCGCATCAACACCACCTTCGCCGGCGTACGCTTCCACAACCTCAACGGCCAGGCACAGCGCAAGATCGAGAGTTTCGTGTATCAGTTGCAGCGCGAAGCACGACGCTTCGACAAAGACGACTACTAATCATCCTCGACTCATGACTACGCCACCCCTCGGGTGGCGTTTTTGTTGACACGCCCAGCTGCACGCCTTGGCTTGTGAAAAACCATGAGCACCCCAGAAATTCTTCCAGGCTCCCCGCTCCTGAGACTCAAAGCATTATCGACTCCTGAACCCCGTATTGGGATCCGTTCAAAAGGAGAATCCGATGCTGCGTACCCGATTCACCGCCGAATTACACTGTAAATACGGCCAGATAGTTTGCGACAACGCCACCAGCGATGTTTTTGGATTCGAGATAGATGATGGCTGGCTCTGCGCCAAAGGCACGCGCACAGAGAATACCTGCATACCTTTACGCTTCGAGTTCACCTTCCTTGAAGAGAAAAAAAATCGCCTGCACTACCAGATCCATGCCGCAGATACCTGGCAATACATAGGAGCAACGCTTGAACAAAACGAGAACGGCTGGCTAGGTATGTATGCCACCCATGCAGTGGGGCGCATATTACATGCACTTAATCCTGCCAATCTGCTTCGCTCACAACCTTATTGGAAGATTGAATTACTCCAGGATTGGGATGGCACCGCCGAAAAAGTTGAAGGTGTCGAATTCTACCTGCGTGACGCCAAAGGTCACAGAGTCGGACAAACAATGCACCAAGCCATTCGTACCGAATTAGCAGAAGATATAGACGATTTTGTAGTCAAGGGCCAAGCTTTCCTCCCTTTTCTACAGGCGAACGGTCGTGAAGGCGAAGTCCTGAAGTTTCACCTTCGTAAGATTAAACTCTCATAGGCCATTCGAGATTCGCGGCCTAGCGGCGAGGGTGTAGGACTGGCTGTTACCTGAGCACGCACAATCACAGACGTCGACAACTCTCGAGTCAACGTGCAGAGCCAGGCTCCTTCGCCCGCCCTACACGGGTCGTTCGACCTGCACGTTGGCCTCGGCACCGGCCGCATTCGCTGCCGCCAGCACCTCTTCCTCGGTATCCTCGGCAGCCACCGGCGCCTGCATCACCTCCTGCACCGTCTGCTCATCGACCCGCGGATCGAGCGCCGCCGACAACGGCGAGCCAGCCGCCGGCATGGCCACGTGGCCCAGCGGCGCATCCTGTACCTGATGCAGCCCGGTAACCGCCTTGGGCCGGATACGCCAGACCAGCACCAGCGCAAAGAACACGAAGAACGCATACAGCATCTGCGGGCCCAGCAGCTTCATCAGCACCCCGGCCGCCAGCGGCCCGATACAGGCACCCACCCCGTAGGTCACCAGCAACATGGCGGTCAGCGATACCCGCCGTTCGCTTTCCACATGGTCGTTGGAAAACGCCACGGCCAGTGGATACAGGCAGAACTGCAGCAGCGAGATCACGAAGCCGATACCGAACAACAGCTCCAGCGGCACACCCGGCAGGATCGCCAGGGGCGCCGAGGCCAGCGCCAGGCCGATTGCCACGCTGCGGATCAACACCGCGCGGTCATAGCGGTCGGACAGCCAGCCCAGCGGCCACTGCACTACCAGGCCGGCCAGGATGCAGCTACCCATGAACAGGCCGATCTGCTCGGTGGACATGCCCTGGCTGGTGGCATAAAGCGGTGCCAGGCCATAGAACGAACCAACGATCAGCCCTGAGCCCAGCACGGTGGAGAGCGATTGCGGCACCCGTTTGATGAAGAACTTCGGCTCCATCGGTGCCGGGCGCAAGGGTGCGGGGTGGATGCGCCGGGTCATGGCCACTGGCACCAGGCACAGGGCAAAACACATGGCTACCAGCATCAGCAGCTCCGGCCCCAACTGCGGGTGCACCACGAGAATCAGCTGGCCCAGCACCAGCCCCAGATAAGAAGCGATCATGTAGCCGCTGAACACCGCGCCTCGATGCTTGGCATCGGCCTGCTCGTTGAGCCAACTTTCGATGACCATGTACTGACACATCATCCCCAGGCCGACGATCATCCGCAGCCCGATCCAGGCCGGTAGCCAGCTGGTCAGGCCATGCCCGAGCACCGCCGCACAGACGATACCGGCACAGGTGGCATAGGCGCGAATATGCCCGACCCGGCCAATCAGCCGGTGGCCGACCTTGCCGCCTACCGCCAGGCCGAAATAGTTGGCCGCCATCAGCGCGCCGATCCACAGGCTGTCGACGTGATCGGCGGCGAGGCGCAAGGCCAGGTAGGTACTGAGCAGGCCCGAGCCGATCAGCATCATCAAGGCAGCGAAGTACAACGACTGAAACGGCTTCCAGATATTTCGCATACGTCCCGTGGGCTCCTGGCGCAGGTGGCGGTGGGTTGCAGGCAAGCATAAAAGCAAATCCGCCGCGACGCAGGCCCCCGCAGGCGAAAAAGATCGCCAACGGCGGGCCCGTTACAGCTTGCGTCGCGCTCAGGCCTGCGCCGCCAGCACCCGCCGCTCCCAGGGCGTGATCTCGTCGAGGAAGTCGCTCAGTTCGAGGGTCTTGGTGGCGATATAGCCTTCGATGAACTCGTTGCCGAACAGCTCATGGGCCAGCGCACTGTGCTTGAGGCGTTGCAGCGCTGCATGCAGGGTGCAGGGCAGGCTCAGGTGCTCGGGCACTTCGAATTCGCCCTGGATCGCGGGCGTGGGGGCGATCTGCTGCTCGATGCCATGCAGGCCGGCGGCAAGGCTGGCGGCAATAGCCAGGTAAGGGTTGGCGTCGGCGCCGGGCAAGCGATTTTCCACCCGCCGCGCCACTGGCGAGCTGGCCGGAATGCGCAGGCCCGCAGCGCGGTTGTCGTGCGACCAGCAGGCGTTGTTCGGCGAGGCGTAGGGGTGGCACAAACGCTGGTACGAATTGACGTTGGGCGCGAACAGCGCGGTGAAGTCGGCCAGACAGGCCTGCAGGCCACCAATGAAATGATGGAAGGTGTCGGTCGCCCTGCCCTGCTCATCGCTGAACACGTTTCGCCCATTGGCGATGTCCACCAGGCTCTGGTGAATGTGCATCGAACTGCCGGGCGTATGCGCCAGCGGCTTGGCCATGCACACCACGGTCAGGCCATGGCGCAGCGCCACTTCCTTGAGCAGGTGCTTGAACAGGAAGGTCTGATCGGCCAGCAGCAGCGGGTCGCCATGCAACAGGTTGATCTCGAACTGGCTGACACCCATCTCGTGCATGAAGGTGTCGCGCGGCAGGCCCAGCGCCGCCATGCACCGGTACACCTCGCTGAAGAACGGCCGCAGGCCGTTGTTGGAGCTGACGCTGAATGCCGAATGGCCCATCTCCCGGCGGCCATCCTTGCCCAGCGGCGGCTGGAACGGCTGCTGCGGGTCGCTGTTGGGGGCGAACACGAAGAATTCGAGCTCGGTCGCCACCACCGGCGCCAGGCCATGCTCGGCGTAACGAGCAATCACCGCCTTGAGCTGGCCGCGGCTCGACAGCTGCGACGGCGTGCCGTCGAGTTCGACCGCATCGCAGATGGCCAGCGCTCGAGGCTCGTCACTCCAGGGCAGGCGATGGATTTGCGCAGGGTCGGCCACCAGCGCCAGGTCGCTGTCGTCGCTGCCATAGTATTTCGCCGCCGGGTAGCCACCCATGATGCATTGCAGCAGCACCCCGCGCGCCATCTGCAGGCGCCGGCCTTCGAGGAAGCCTTCGGCGGTCATGACCTTGCCGCGAGCCACGCCGTTGAAGTCTGGGGTAACGCACTCGATCTCGTCGATACCCTTCAGGTGCTCTGCCTGGTTGTACGGGCCTTCGGTCGTCATGACGCTGTCCTTCTTGGGGTATGGGCGTGCCGGGAATGGCGCCGGGCGCAACATTGGCTTGGGCCGTTGGAAACTTCAAGCAGATGGGCAGTGCGCGCGCCGCTAGTGTTCACGCAAGGTCATGCCATTGGCCGGCAACGGCAGCGCAGTCTTGTAGCGCACCTGCTTGAGGGCAAAGCTGGAGCGGATGTTGGCCACCCCCGGCAAGCGGGTCAGGTAATCGAGAAAACGCTCCAGCGCCTGGATGCTGGGCAGCAGCACCCGCAGCAGGTAATCCGGGTCGCCGGTCATCAGGTAGCACTCCATCACCTCGGGGCGCTCGGCGATCTCTTCTTCGAAACGGTGCAGCGACTGCTCCACCTGCTTCTCCAGGCTGACGTGGATGAACACGTTGACGTCCAGCCCCAGCGCCTCGGGCGACAACAGGGTGACTTGCTGACGGATCACCCCCAGCTCTTCCATGGCCTTGACCCGGTTGAAACAGGGGGTGGGGGACAGATTGACCGAGCGCGCCAATTCGGCGTTGGTGATCCGCGCGTTTTCCTGAAGGCTGTTGAGAATGCCGATATCCGTGCGATCCAGTTTACGCATGAGACAAATTCACCTGGTTTTTGTGTTTGTACGGAATGTTTATCTCCACCGTCGGACAAAGGCAATGAACATGAGAGAAAAATTCTCCTGCCGTCCCCCTATGATGTAACAGACGCTGACCTGCCAGTCACAAGCCGGCACTCAGCGGCGACCGCTTCAAAGCTCACAAAAACAACAGCCGAGCGAGCGTAAAAAGCATGAACGAGTACGCCCCCCTGCGTCTGCATGTGCCCGAGCCTACAGGCCGGCCAGGCTGCCAGACCGATTTCTCCTACCTGCGTCTGAACGACGCGGGTCAAGTCCGTAAACCGCCCATCGATGTAGAACCTGCCGACACTGCCGACCTTTCCGGCAGCCTGGTCCGCGTGCTCAACGAGCACGGCGACGCCGTTGGCCCATGGGCCGAGGGCATCGACGCGCAGGTGCTGCGCCAAGGCATGCGCGCCATGCTCAAGACGCGCATCTTCGACAGCCGCATGGTCGTGGCCCAGCGCCAGAAGAAAATGTCCTTCTACATGCAGAGCCTGGGCGAGGAAGCCATCGGCAGCGGCCAGGCGCTGGCCCTGAACCGCACCGACATGTGCTTCCCCACCTACCGCCAGCAGAGCATCCTGATGGCCCGCGACGTGTCGCTGGTGGAGATGATCTGCCAACTGCTGTCCAACACCCGTGACCCGCTCAAGGGCCGCCAGCTGCCGATCATGTACTCGGTACGCGAAGCCGGCTTCTTCACCATCAGCGGCAACCTCGCCACCCAGTTCGTCCAGGCGGTCGGCTGGGCCATGGCCTCGGCGATCAAGGGCGATACCAAGATCGCCTCGGCCTGGATCGGCGACGGCGCCACCGCCGAGTCCGACTTCCACACCGCGCTGACCTTCGCCCATGTGTACCGCGCCCCGGTCATCCTCAACGTGGTCAACAACCAGTGGGCGATCTCGACCTTCCAGGCCATCGCCGGTGGCGAGTCGACCACCTTCGCCGGCCGTGGCGTCGGTTGCGGCATCGCTTCGCTGCGGGTCGATGGCAACGACTTCATCGCCGTCTACGCGGCCTCGCGCTGGGCCGCCGAACGCGCCCGCCGCGGCCTGGGCCCAACGCTGATCGAATGGGTCACCTACCGCGCAGGCCCGCACTCCACGTCGGACGACCCGTCCAAGTACCGCCCTGCGGACGACTGGAGCCACTTCCCGCTGGGCGACCCGATCGCCCGCCTCAAGCAGCACCTGATCAAGGCCGGGCACTGGTCCGAAGAAGAGCACCAGGCGGTCAGCGCACAGCTGGAGGCCGAGGTGATCAAGGCGCAGAAGGACGCCGAGCAGTTCGGCACCCTGAGCAATGGCCATATCCCCAGCGCGGCCTCGATGTTCGAGGACGTGTACAAGGAAATGCCCGACCACCTGCGCCGTCAGCGCCAGGAACTAGGGGTCTGAGATGAACGATCACAACAACAGCATTGACCTGGAAAACGCCATGTCCACCACCACCATGACCATGATCCAGGCCCTGCGCTCGGCCATGGATGTCATGCTCGAGCGCGACGACAACGTGGTGGTCTACGGCCAGGACGTTGGCTACTTCGGCGGCGTGTTCCGCTGCACCGAGGGCCTGCAGACCAAGTACGGCAAGTCGCGGGTGTTCGATGCGCCGATCTCCGAAAGCGGCATCGTCGGCACCGCCGTGGGCATGGGCGCCTATGGCCTGCGCCCGGTGGTCGAGATCCAGTTCGCCGACTACTTCTACCCGGCCTCCGACCAGATCGTCTCGGAGATGGCGCGCCTGCGCTATCGCTCGGCCGGCGAGTTCATTTCGCCGCTGACCCTGCGCATGCCCTGCGGCGGCGGCATCTATGGCGGTCAGACCCACAGCCAGAGCCCGGAAGCGATGTTCACCCAGGTGTGCGGCCTGCGCACCGTCATGCCGTCCAACCCCTATGACGCCAAGGGCCTGCTGATCGCTTCGATCGAGTGCGATGACCCGGTGATCTTCCTCGAGCCCAAGCGCCTGTACAACGGCCCGTTCGACGGCCACCACGACCGCCCGGTTACCCCTTGGGCCAAGCACCCGCACAGCAGCGTACCGGATGGCTATTACACCGTGCCGCTGGACAAGGCGGCGATCACCCGCCCGGGCAACGACGTCACCGTGCTGACCTACGGCACCACCGTATACGTGTCGCAAGTGGCCGCTGAAGAAACCGGCGTCGACGCCGAAGTCATCGACCTGCGCAGCCTCTGGCCGCTGGACCTGGAGACCATCGTCGAGTCGGTGAAAAAGACCGGCCGCTGCGTGGTCGTGCACGAAGCCACCCGCACCTGCGGCTTCGGTGCCGAACTGGTATCGCTGGTCCAGGAGCACTGCTTCCATCACCTCGAAGCGCCGATCGAGCGCGTCACCGGTTGGGACACCCCCTACCCCCACGCACAGGAATGGGCCTACTTCCCTGGCCCTTCACGGGTAGGCGCGGCATTGAAACGGGTCATGGAGGTCTGAATGGGCACGCACGTCATCAAGATGCCGGATATCGGTGAAGGCATCGCGCAAGTCGAGTTGGTCGAGTGGTTCGTCAAGGTCGGCGACATGATCGCCGAAGACCAGGTGGTGGCCGATGTCATGACCGACAAGGCCACCGTGGAAATCCCTTCGCCGGTCAGCGGCAAGGTGCTGGCCCTGGGCGGCCAGCCGGGTGAAGTGATGGCGGTCGGCAGCGAGCTGATCCGCATCGAAGTCGAAGGCAGCGGCAACCATGTCGATACGCCGCAGAGCAAGCCGGTGGAGGCACCTGCCGCGCCAGTGAAGACCGAAGCCAAGCCCGAGCCCCGCGTCGAAGCAGCGCCTCTGCTTGCAGCGAGCCACACCGCAGCACCGATCGTGCCGCGCGAAGCGCACGAGAAACCACTGGCCTCGCCCGCCGTGCGCAAACGCGCGCTGGATGCCGGTATCGAGTTGCGTTACGTGCATGGCAGCGGCCCTGCCGGGCGCATCCTGCATGAGGACCTCGACGCCTTCATCAGCAAGCCACAGAGCACCAGCGGGCAAGCACCGAGCGGTTACGGCAAACGCACCGACAGCGAACAGGTGCCGGTGATCGGCCTGCGCCGCAAGATCGCCCAGCGCATGCAGGACGCCAAACGTCGCGTCGCCCACTTCAGCTATGTCGAGGAAATCGACGTCACTGCGCTCGAAGCCCTGCGCCAGCAACTCAACGCCAAGCACGGCGACAGCCGTGGCAAGCTGACCCTGCTGCCGTTCCTGGTGCGCGCCATGGTGGTCGCCCTGCGCGACTTCCCGCAGATCAACGCCACCTACGACGACGAGGCCCAGGTCATCACCCGCCACGGCGCCGTGCATGTGGGCATCGCCACCCAGGGCGACAACGGCCTGATGGTACCGGTGCTGCGCCATGCCGAAGCCGGCAGCCTGTGGAGCAATGCCAGCGAGATCGCCCGCGTGGCCCATGCCGCACGCAACAACAAAGCCACCCGTGAAGAACTGTCCGGCTCGACCATTACCCTGACCAGCCTCGGCGCGCTGGGCGGCATCGTCAGTACGCCAGTGGTCAACACCCCGGAAGTGGCGATCGTCGGCGTCAACCGCATGGTCGAACGGCCGGTGGTGATCGATGGCCAGATCGTCGTGCGCAAGATGATGAACCTGTCCAGCTCGTTCGACCATCGCGTGGTCGACGGCATGGATGCCGCACTGTTCATCCAGGCCGTGCGCGGCCTGCTGGAACAACCTGCCTGCCTGTTCGTGGAGTGACCATGCAACCGATCATCGACACCACCCTGCTGATCATCGGTGGCGGCCCTGGCGGCTATGTGGCCGCCATCCGCGCCGGGCAACTGGGCATCCCCACCGTGCTGGTCGAAGGC
Organism: Pseudomonas sichuanensis; assembly: GCF_024749065.1. Taxonomy (NCBI): domain Bacteria; kingdom Pseudomonadati; phylum Pseudomonadota; class Gammaproteobacteria; order Pseudomonadales; family Pseudomonadaceae; genus Pseudomonas; species Pseudomonas sichuanensis. The sequence goes on from NZ_CP087185.1 coordinate 4,342,378, forward strand.
CAGGCGCTGGGCGGCACCTGCCTGAACATCGGCTGCATCCCGTCCAAGGCGCTGATCCATGTGGCTGAGCAGTTCCACCAGACCAGCCGCTACACCGAACCGTCGGCACTGGGCATCAGCGTATCTTCGCCACGCCTGGACATCAGCCGCAGCGTCGAGTGGAAGGACGGCATCGTCGACCGCCTCACCAGTGGCGTCGCCGCCCTGCTGAAAAAACACGGCGTGAAAGTGATCCACGGCTGGGCAAAGATCCTCGATGGCAAGAGCGTCGAAGTGGACGGCCAACGCATCCAGTGCGAACACCTGTTGCTGGCCACCGGTTCGAACAGCGTGGAACTGCCGATGCTGCCGATCGGCGGGCCGATCATCTCGTCCACCGAAGCCCTTGCGCCCAAGGCCCTGCCGCAGCACCTGGTGGTGGTCGGCGGCGGCTACATCGGCCTGGAGCTGGGCATCGCCTACCGCAAGCTGGGCGCCAAGGTCAGCGTGGTGGAAGCCCGCGATCGCATCCTGCCGACCTACGACGCCGAGCTCACTGCACCGGTGGCCGACTCGCTCAAGAAGCTGGGCATCGCGCTTCACCTGGGCCATAGCGTCGAAGGCTATGCCGACGGCTGCCTGCTGGCGCGCGATGGCCAGGGCGCACAACTGCGCCTGGAGGCCGATCAGGTATTGGTGGCCGTGGGTCGTCGCCCACGTACCCAGGGCTTTGGCCTGGAAAGCCTCGACTTGAAGATGAACGGTGCGGCCATCGCCATCGACGAGCGCTGCCAGACCAGCATGCGCAACGTCTGGGCCATCGGCGACGTGGCCGGCGAGCCGATGCTGGCGCACCGGGCCATGGCCCAGGGCGAGATGGTGGCGGAAATCATCGCCGGCAAGGCGCGGCGCTTCGAGCCCAGCGCAATCGCCGCCGTGTGCTTCACCGACCCGGAAGTGGTGGTGGCCGGCACTACGCCGGAGCAGGCCAGCCAACAGGGCGTGGACTGCATCGTCGCGCAATTCCCGTTTGCCGCCAACGGCCGGGCCATGAGCCTGGAGTCGAAGAGCGGCTTCGTGCGGGTGGTGGCGCGCCGCGACAATCACCTGATCATCGGCTGGCAAGCGGTGGGGGTGGCGGTGTCCGAGCTGTCCACCGCCTTTGCCCAGTCACTGGAGATGGGCGCTCGACTGGAAGATATCGCCGGCACCATCCACGCCCACCCGACGTTGGGCGAAGCCGTGCAGGAAGCAGCGCTGCGCGCCCTTGGCCACGCACTGCACATCTAGAGACACTGAAGCGGCGATAGCCGATTTGGCCCGCAGCGTTACCAGGCGCTGCGGGCATTTTTTTATTCGACGATGGCGTTCTTGCCGGCCGCCTTGGCCCGGTACAGCGCCTTGTCGGCACGGGCCAGCACGGCGCGTTGATCCTCCCCAGCCTGCCATTGCACCACGCCGTAGCTCATGGTCAGTTGGCAATCGCCCACAGGTGCGATGGACGCCACGGCCTGGCGTATCCGGCGCGCGGCTTCGCGTGCTTCCTCCAGGGTCGTCTGCGGCAGGACCACCACGAACTCATCCCCGCCCCAACGCGCCAGCAGGTCCTGGGCGCGCAGGCACTCGCGGATGCACTTGGTCACCTCGACCAGCGCAGCATCGCCACGGGCGTGACCGTGCAGGTCATTGATCGGCTTGAAGTCATCCAGGTCCATGGCGATGACCGCCAGGGGCTGGCGGTAGCGACGGGCGCGCTCGCATTCCTGCTCCAGGGTCTTTTCCAGCCGATAGCGATTGGCGGTACGGGTCAAGGCATCACGCTCGGCCAGTTCACGGTTTTCGTCGAGCTGACGCTGCAACTGCTGGTTGACCCAGGACAACTCGCGAGTGCGCTCGGCCACCTGGCTTTCCAGCGACTGATTGCGTTGCTCCAGTTCGGCGACCAGGCGCTTGCCGGCATCGATGTTGCGATGGGCTCCGAGCATGCGTGCCACCGAGCCATCCTCGTTACGGGCGATGATGTGGCCGCTGTCCTCGATCCACAGGTAGCTGCCGTCCTGGCAGCGGCAGCGGTACTCGATACGGTAGCGCTCATTGCGCTGGTTGATGTAGGCCTCGAAGTGAGCCATCACCCGGGGGAAGTCTTCCGGGTGAATCACGCTCTCCCAGGTCAGGACCGAGTTGGCCATCGAGTGGCTGACGTAACCCAGCATCGCGTACCAGCCTGGGTTGCGGTAGACGTAGCCGGTGTTGGCATCCCAGTCCCAGATGCCATCGCTTATGAGGTCGAACAAAGTGTGAAGTTGCTGCTCGCTGAAACCGGCCGGTACCGGCCTTGGTGCCTGACTCATGGACGCTCTCCTTGGTATCCGGCAACTGCGCCCCGGTCACGGTGCTGCGGATGTTCATCGTGATTGCCGCAGTCGGCAATCCTGTTCCTCTGGGGGGCAAGCATATGCCCAGTACAGCGCTGCCGGAATAGCCCGGGCGGGCTATTTCGACGAGTTGGCGCGCTGGCACAGCTTTTGCCACTTCGATCGCGTTTATTGACCCATTCAAGGAGGAGAAATGCTCAGTTCAATCAACGGGATGCCTTGGCAGCCCGCAGTGCAGCCATCCAGCCGCACCGGCAACGAACAGGCGCTGGCACAGGCGCTGCCGTTCCAGCCGATCGCCGCCGCCAGCGGCACCACCGCACAGCAGAACAGCCAGGGCAGCACCTCGCAGCAGAACAGCGAAGACAACCGCAAGGAGGCCTTTGCCAAGCTCATGGTCATGCTGCAGAACCCGGACGTTGCCGCACGCCAGCAGGCCAGCGTCGACAAGCAGCAGCCCAGCGATGCCCTGCAGGAGTTCCGCGACTATATGGACAAGTCGCCAGCAGAGAAGATCAAGGAGAAATACCTCCAGGAGCTAGGCCTGACCGAGGAGGAGTACGACGCGCTGCCACCGGAGAAGAAAGCGCTGATCGATGAGCAGATCGCTCAGCGAATGCAGGATGATATCGAGTCCAAGGCCTTGGCCAAGCTTGGCCAACAGGGCGCGCAGCAAAGCGATGAGCTCAAGGCTATCGAGCTCTAAGCCAGGCGCGTGGCCTTCCCAAGGCCACGCCTCTCGAGTCAGGGCAGGCTGCCCTTGGCGCCCCGCAGCACTCGACAGCGGGCAAGTATCGGGATTCAATCCAGCCCTCCTCAATCGCCTTGCTACAGGGAATCGGCAATTCGTCATGGACAGACTCAGACAAGATTTCTCGCTTTCGGCGCTGGTCGCCGGCCTGATCGCAGTGATCATCTCCTACGCCGGCCCGTTGATCATCGTGTTCCAGGCCGCCCATCAGGCCCAGCTCAGCAATGAGGCGACCGCCTCGTGGATCTGGGCGATCTCCATCGGCAGTGGCCTGACCGGCTTGCTGCTGAGCTGGAAACTGCGAGTGCCGGTGATCACCGCGTGGTCGACACCCGGCGCGGCGCTGCTGGTATCGATGCTGCCGACGGTGTCACTGGCGCAGGCCGTGGGGGCCTACATCGTTGCTTCGCTGCTGATCGCCGTGATCGCACTGAGCGGCGCGTTCGACAAACTGATGCGCCGCCTGCCCAAGGCGATTGCCGCCGCCATGCTCGCCGGCATCCTGTTCCGCTTCGGTGCCGAGCTGTTCAGCTCCATCCGCCTGCAACCCTTGCTGGTCCTCTCGATGCTCGCGGCGTACCTGCTGTTCAAGCGCCTGTCGCCCCGCTACGCCATCCTCTCGGTGCTGGTGGTTGGCTGCGGGCTCGCCACCAGCATGGGCCAACTCGATACGGACGCACTGGTGCTGGAGCTGGCCGTCCCGCTGTGGACCGCGCCGCACTGGAGCTGGCACGCCATCGTCAACATTGGCCTGCCGCTGGCGCTGGTGTCGCTCACAGGCCAGTCAGTACCGGGTATCGCCGTGCTGCGTACCGCCGGTTACCAGACCGCCGCACGCCCGATCGTCTCGGTGACCGCCATCGGCTCGCTGCTGCTGGCACCCTTCGCCTGCCACGGGGTCAACCTGGCAGCGATCACCGCAGCCATCTGCACCGGCCGCGAGGCCCACGAGAACCCCGACAAGCGCTATATCGCCGGCATTGCCTGTGGCGCCTTCTATCTGCTGATGGGCACCTTCGGCGCCACCCTGGCCTCGGTGTTCGCCGCCCTGCCCCGGGAAATGATCGCCGCCCTCGCCGGCCTGGCGCTGTTCGGCGCCATCGCAACCGGGCTGACCGGTGCTATGGCCGATGAAAAGCAGCGTGAGCCTGCGTTGATCACGTTCCTGGTCACGGCCTCTGGCATGAGCTTCCTTGGCCTGGGCGCCGCGTTCTGGGGGCTGATCTTCGGCCTGGTCGCCTTCTTCGCGCTCGGTTACACCCGACCGCACACCGCCCACACAGGAGCGCGCGTCGGCGAACAACGTTGAGTTGGTTGGTAATGGAGGGTGTGTATGGCGTCCCAGGGCAGGTTCGAACTGCCAACCTTCCCCTTAGGAGGGGGATGCTCTATCCAATTGAGCTACTGAGACACAGGGGCCGGCAACGGACGTTGCACGGCAGGGACGGCGAGCATGTTACCCAGCGCATCGGCATTTGTCATGTTTCTATCGGGCATTTTGCACGTCAGTCGTTTCCCTGCGCCTGGCCGATGACACCCTCCTGACGCAGCACCCCGAACAGCGCCTCGACGGCGACATCGAGCGCAGCCGAGTTATCCAGCACATGCACCGAGGGATCGTAGGCCTGCAGCCGAGCGCCACGGGCCAGACGCTGCTCGATTTCATCGGCGCTTTCCCGACCGCGAGCAATCAAGCGCTGGCGCAGTACGCCAGGCAGTACGGTCAGGCCGATCGCCAGCAAATCCGGGTAGCGTTGCCGGGCTTCGTTCAGGTATCCACGCGAGCCGTTGACCAGCACCGAACGGCCGGCGGCGAGGCGCCCCTCCACCTGGGCAGGAATGCCATAGCACAGGCCATTGGCTGACCAGAACAGGGCAAACTCGCCCGCAGCACGCATGGCCTCGAAGCGCTCGAGGGTCACTCCCAGCGCACTCTCCCCTTTGGCCTCGGCGGAACGGGTTATGACCCTTCGGGCAACGTCCACACCGTACTTGGCAAGCCGCTCTCGCGCGGCATCAATAAGGGAATCTTTGCCCGATCCCGATGGTCCCATCAGGAATATCAACCGCCCTCTTGAGGACGGTGCGTCGCTTGCGTCATATTGCATAGCCACTATGCTCAAGGTGTGGGAACCTGCGCATTCTAGGGTTTTTCCCTAACCTTTGCTGCCAGTTACCAGATTTTGACGACAAAGGTCTGACGCAACTGCATTCTGCGTCAATGTGAATCTTTTCAAACCAGTACTCATTTCTGATAATTGGTACTGGCAAAAAGCCTGTACCGGAGCCACTATTTGTCACAGAATTGACGCCAAGGAATCGGCGACATGAGGCAAGATGAAAACCCGAAACCACATTACGGTTGAACATTTTGTCGTCGCCGCGGTCGTACTTCCACCGTGCGGCCAATTTGCGAACCGCTTCCCCTGAACCAGAACAACCGGTCAATTTATATGCGCCCATTGAAACAGGCTATTTATTCGAGCCGCACCGCTGACAAGTTCGTCGTCCGCCTGCCAGACGGAATGCGTGAGCGCATTGCCGAGGTAGCGCGCAACCATCACCGCAGCATGAACTCCGAGATCATCGCGCGCCTGGAACAGAGCCTTATCCAGGAAGGCGCGCTGGGCGACGAACTGAGCATGCGCCTGGACAGCCCAGAGCTCAGCCTGCACGAGCGCGAACTGCTGCAACGCTTCCGCCAACTGTCCCATCGCCAGCAGAACGCACTGGTTGCGTTGATCGCACACGATGTGGAAATGGCTGCTGACGCGTCCTGACACAAAGCATCGACACACAAAAAAGCCAGCGCAAGCTGGCTTTTTTGTTGCTGCTGTCCCACCACTCAGAGCAGGAACAGCGTTGCCAATCCCAGGAAAATGAAGAAGCCGCCGCTGTCAGTCACAGCAGTGATCATCACGCTGGAGCCCATGGCCGGATCGCGACCCAGGCGGGTCAGCGTCATCGGGATCAACACCCCCATCAGGGCCGCCAGCAACAAGTTGAGGGTCATGGCCGCCGTCATCACCAGGCCCAATGACCAACTGCCGTAGAGCATGAATGCTACTGCGCCGATCACCCCACCCCATATCAGGCCATTGAGCAGTGAAACCGCCAACTCCTTGCGCATGAGGCGGCTGGTGTTGCCCGGCGACACCTGGTCCAGTGCCATTGCGCGCACGATCATGGTGATGGTCTGGTTACCCGAGTTACCACCGATACCGGCAACGATGGGCATCAGCGCGGCCAGGGCCACCAGCTTCTCGATCGAGCCTTCGAACAGCCCGATCACCCGGGACGCCAGGAAGGCCGTAATCAGGTTGATGGCCAGCCAGGCCCAACGGTTGCGCAGCGAGCGCCAGACCGAGGCGAAGATGTCTTCCTCTTCGCGCAGACCTGCCATGTTGAGCACTTCGCTCTCGCTCTCCTCACGGATCAGGTCGACCATTTCATCAATGGTCAGTCGGCCGATCAGGCGCTCGTTCTTGTCCACCACCGGCGCGGACACCAGGTCGTAACGCTCGAATGCCAGGGCTGCGTCATAGGCATCTTCCTCGGGGTGGAAAACCACCGGGTCATTGGCCATGACTTCCGCGACTTTCTTGTCCGGGTCGTTGACCAACAGCCGCTTGATGGGGAGCACACCCTTGAGCATACCGTCGTAGTCGACCACGAACAGCTTGTCGGTGTGCCCCGGCAGCTCTTTGAGCCGACGCAGGTAGCGCAGTACCACTTCCAGGCTGACGTCTTCGCGGATGGTCACCATCTCGAAGTCCATCAGTGCCCCAACTTGCTCCTCGTCATAGCTCAGCGCCGAACGCACGCGCTCACGTTGCTGGGCGTCGAGGCTTTCCATCAACTCATGGACGACGTCACGCGGCAGCTCCGGCGCCAGGTCGGCGAGTTCGTCGGCGTCCATTTCCTTGGCAGCGGCGAGCAGTTCGTGATCGTCCATGTCGGCGATCAGGGACTGGCGGACGGCGTCGGAAACCTCCAGCAGGATGTCGCCATCACGATCAGAGCGCACCAGCTGCCAGACCGTCAGGCGGTCTTCCAGCGGCAAGGCTTCGAGGATGTAGGCAATGTCGGCGAGGTGCAGGTCATCGAGCTTGCGCTGCAGTTCGACGAGGTTCTGCCGGTGGACGAGGTTTTCCACGAGGTCATGGTGATGACCTTCCTGACGGTGCGTCAGGTCCTCGACCACACGCTGGCGCTGCAGCAGTTCGATCACCTGGGCAAGGCGATCCTGCAGGCTGTCTTGAGCTTTCTTTACTTCTACTTCGGTCATAGGCGAACTCCACCCCCAGCAGCGGAGCACGCCGGGAGAATCAATCGATCAGATCTTGCTGCATGAAGCGTGTTAGGGAGTAACTACTGGGTAAGTCCATGGTGGTATTCCACAAGCCCCGGCGGGGCTGACGGGCGCAATCATACACGGTGTCAGCTGTCGGATCGCTTAAAATTTTGGCCAGAACAATCGTTTGCGCAATAAAGCTGTGACAACACTCGAAGCCAACAGTGCGACGGCCTGAGGCTCACAAAGATCACATACATATAAGGGCTGTTCGGGATCGGGCTATCAACGTGAGTCTAGTCGTGCGTGGACAGAATCAGTGAATGCCGAAAAAGAAAAAGCCCGCTTGAATAAGCGGGCTTTTCAGGTATGGCGGACTCAGCAGGATTCGAACCTGCGACCGCTCGGTTCGTAGCCGAGTACTCTATCCAGCTGAGCTATGAGTCCGTGGTTGGTAGTTTTAGGCCAGATTACCACTGGCTTGTTGAAGTGCCTTTGCAAGCAAAACCACTTCAAAAGTGGCGGACTCAGCAGGATTCGAACCTGCGACCGCTCGGTTCGTAGCCGAGTACTCTATCCAGCTGAGCTATGAGTCCGGGTTGGTAGTTTTAGGCCAGATTACCACTGGCTTGTTGAAGTGCCTTTGCAAGCAAAACCACTTCAAAAGTGGCGGACTCAGCAGGATTCGAACCTGCGACCGCTCGGTTCGTAGCCGAGTACTCTATCCAGCTGAGCTATGAGTCCGGGTTGGTAGTTTTAGACCAGATTACCACTGGTTACTTGAAGCAGCTTTGTAAACAAAACCACTTCAAAAGTGGCGGACTCAGCAGGATTCGAACCTGCGACCGCTCGGTTCGTAGCCGAGTACTCTATCCAGCTGAGCTATGAGTCCGTGTCTTGCTGTGCCATCCAGATCGCCAGAAGCGCTCTAGGCAAATAATGGCGGTGAAGGGGGGATTCGAACCCCCGATACCCTTATGAGGTATACTCCCTTAGCAGGGGAGCGCCTTCGGCCACTCGGCCACCTCACCGCAACACGAGGCGAATATTAAACACACCCTTCCTCGTTTGCAACCCTTTTTTTGAAAAAAACTTCAAAAAAATTAAAGGCTTGGCTCCTCGTCCTTCTCTTTCTTGATCCGCAGGTAGATTTCCTCGCGGTGAACGGCCACTTCTTTTGGCGCGCTCACGCCGATACGCACCTGGTTGCCTTTGACACCCAGGACCGTCACGGTGATCTCACCGTCACCAATGATCAGGCTCTCGGCGCACCGACGAGTCAGAATCAGCATAGTTTTCTCCTCACATGTAACTTCAGGGACAACAGTCTTTGATTAAGCAGGGCCCGGCCGGGGACGACGGCACTGGCCCGGACCAACTACCAGCAGCACCTGGACAAGGGTGCGACCGGCAGCCAGAAACACGAAGGGCGCGGCAAGCCGCGCCCTCTCAGGCAACGCCTTACTCGCCCTGTCGGGCAGGGGCATCGAGCTCGAACGCGGTGTGCAGCGCGCGAACGGCCAGCTCCAGGTACTTCTCTTCGATCACTACCGAGACCTTGATCTCGGAGGTGGAGATCATCTGGATGTTGATGCTCTCCTTGGCCAGGGCTTCGAACATGCGGCTGGCAACACCCGCGTGCGAACGCATGCCAACGCCAACGATCGATACCTTGGCGATCTTGGTATCACCCACCACTTCACGCGCACCGATCTCACGGGCGGTGTTCTCCAGCACGCTCAACGCCTTTTCGTACTCGTTGCGGTGCACGGTGAAGGTGAAGTCGGTGGTGTTATCGTGCGAAACGTTCTGCACGATCATGTCGACTTCGATGTTCGCCGCACTGATCGGGCCGAGGATCTTGAAGGCAACGCCTGGGGTGTCCGGGACGCCACGAATGGTCAGCTTGGCCTCATCACGGTTGAAGGCGATACCGGAAATGATTGGCTGTTCCATGGATTCCTCTTCATCAATGGTAATGAGGGTACCCGGACCCTCCTTGAAGCTGTGCAGCACGCGCAGCGGGACGTTGTACTTGCCGGCGAACTCCACCGAACGGATCTGCAGCACCTTGGAGCCGAGGCTGGCCATTTCCAGCATCTCCTCGAAGGTGATCTTCTCCAGGCGCTGGGCCTGGGGCACGACACGCGGGTCGGTGGTGTAGACGCCATCGACATCGGTGTAGATCTGGCATTCGTCGGCCTTCAGGGCCGCTGCGAGAGCCACACCGGTGGTGTCGGAGCCACCACGGCCGAGCGTGGTGATGTTGCCGTGCTCGTCAACGCCCTGGAAACCTGCAACCACGACCACGCGGCCGGCCTTGAGGTCGGCGCGGATCTTCTGGTCGTCGATCTGCAGGATGCGCGCCTTGTTGTGCGCGCTGTCGGTGAGGATGCGCACCTGGTTGCCGGTGTACGACACCGCAGGCACGCCACGCTTCATCAACGCCATGGTCAACAGGCCGATGGTGACCTGCTCACCGGTCGAAACAATCACATCCAGCTCGCGAGGCTCTGGCTTGTCGGTAATCTGCTTGGCCAGGTCGATCAGGCGATTGGTTTCGCCGCTCATGGCCGACAGCACCACCACCAGGTCAGTGCCTTGCTCACGGAATTTCTTGACCTTGTCGGCTACCTGCTCGATCCGCTCGATGGAACCGACAGAGGTGCCGCCAAATTTCTGTACGATCAACGCCATTTCAAAGGTGCCTCAGCCCCAAGGGGCCCCAAAAAACAATCCAACATGAAGCGACCGCCGACTAGACCGGCGGTCGCTTCATCTCAAAGTCCCTGCTCGGCGAACGGCACAGCCAGGGCCAAGGCATTGTCCAGCGCGGCGACATCGACGCCACCACCCTGGGCCATGTCCGGGCGACCACCACCCTTGCCACCCACCGCCGCAGCGGCTTGCTTCATCAGATCGCCAGCCTTGAGTTGGCCGGAGAGGTCCTTGGTCACGCCAGCCACCAGCACGACCTTGCCCTCATGCTCGCTGCCCAGCAGGATCACTGCATGGCCGAGCTTGTTCTTCAGCTGATCGACGAGCGCCAGCAAGGCCTTGCCATCCTGCCCATCCAGGCGAGCGGCGAGCACCTTGGCGCCCTTGACCTCAACGGCCGCATTGGAGAGATCGTCCCCGGCGGCGCTGGCGGCCTTGGCCTGCAGCTGTTCAAGCTGCTTTTCCAGCTGACGGTTGCGCTCGAGCACAGCCGACAGCTTGTCGATCAGGTTGTCGCGGTTACCCTTGACCAGTTGCGCAGCTTCCTTGACCTGCTCTTCGGCAGCATTCAGGTAAGCCAGCGCGGCGGCACCGGTGACCGCTTCGATACGGCGCACGCCAGAGGCCACGCCGCCTTCGCTGATGATCTTGAACAGGCTGATGTCGCCCGTGCGTTTGGCGTGGATGCCACCGCACAGTTCGACGGAGAAGTCACCGCCCATGCTCAGCACGCGCACGGTGTCGCCATACTTCTCACCGAACAACGCCATGGCGCCCTTGGCCTTGGCGGTCTCGATGTCGGTCAGCTCGGTCTGCACCTCGGTGTTACGACGCACTTCACGGTTGACGATATCTTCCAGCGCCTTGATCTGCTCAGGCTTGACTGCCTCGAAGTGGCTGAAGTCGAAACGCAGGCGCTGGCTGTCGACCAGCGAGCCCTTCTGCTGTACGTGTTCGCCCAGCACCTGGCGCAGCGCTTCGTGCAGCAGGTGGGTGGCGGAGTGGTTCAGCGAGGTAGCGTGCTGGACATCGGCATCGACACGCGCGTCGACGGCGGCGCCAACGGTCAGTGCACCGCTGGCAACCACACCGTGGTGCAGGAAGGCGCCACCGGTCTTGGTGGTGTCGCGCACATCAAAACGCGCGGCGCCAGCCTGCAGGTAACCGCAGTCACCCACCTGGCCGCCCGACTCGGCGTAGAACGGGGTGCGATCCAGGATCACCACGCCCTCTTCGCCTTCGCCCAACTGCTCGACCGCCTGGCCATCCTTGTACAGGGCAATGACCTTGCCCTGGCCTTCGGTGGCATCGTAGCCGAGGAAGTCAGTGGCGGTATCGACCTTGACCAGGCTGTTGTAGTCCATGCCAAAGGCGCTGGCGGAGCGGGCACGCTCACGCTGGGCCTCCATTTCACGCTCGAAGCCGGCCTCGTCGATGGTCAGTTCGCGCTCGCGGGCGATGTCGGCGGTGAGGTCCATGGGGAAGCCGTAGGTGTCGTACAACTTGAACACCACGTCGCCCGGTACAACCTTGCCCTGCAATTGGGCCAGGTCCTGCTCGAGGATGCGCAGACCCTGCTCCAGGGTCTTGGCGAACTGCTCTTCTTCGGTCTTGAGCACCCGCTCGATGTGCGCCTGCTGGCTTTTCAGCTCAGGGAAGGCTTCGCCCATCTCGGCGACCAGCGCGGCAACGATCTTGTGGAAGAAGCTGCCGGTGGCGCCCAGCTTGTTGCCGTGGCGGCAGGCGCGACGAATGATGCGGCGCAGCACGTAACCACGACCTTCGTTCGACGGCAGCACACCGTCGGCGATCAGGAAGCCGCAGGAACGGATGTGGTCAGCGACCACTTTCAGCGAAGGTTGCTCGTCGTTGCTGCAACCGATGGCCTTGGCAGCCGCGGCCAACAGGCTCTGGAACAGGTCGATCTGGTAGTTCGAGTGCACATGCTGCATCACCGCACTGATGCGCTCCAGGCCCATGCCGGTGTCCACCGACGGCGCTGGCAGCGGGTGCAGGACGCCATCGGCGGTGCGGTTGAACTGCATGAAGACGTTGTTCCAGATCTCGATGTAACGGTCGCCGTCTTCTTCCGGCGAGCCAGGTGGGCCGCCCCAGATGTCGGCGCCGTGGTCGTAGAAAATCTCGGTGCACGGGCCGCACGGGCCGGTGTCGCCCATGGTCCAGAAGTTGTCGGAGGCGTACGGAGCGCCCTTGTTGTCACCGATGCGCACCATGCGCTCGGCGGGCACGCCGACTTCCTTGGTCCAGATGTCGTAGGCCTCGTCGTCGCTGGCGTAGACGGTGACCCACAGTTTTTCCTTCGGCAGGTTCAGCCACTTGTCCGAAGTCAGGAAGGTCCAGGCGAAGGTGATTGCATCGCGCTTGAAATAGTCGCCGAAGCTGAAGTTGCCCAGCATCTCGAAGAACGTGTGGTGACGGGCGGTATAGCCGACGTTTTCCAGGTCGTTGTGCTTGCCGCCGGCGCGTACGCACTTCTGGCTGCTGACAGCGCGGGTGTATGCGCGCTTTTCCTGGCCGAGGAAGCAGTCCTTGAACTGGTTCATGCCGGCGTTGGTGAACAGCAGGGTCGGGTCATTGCCCGGGATCAGCGAGCTGGAGGCAACGCGAGTATGTCCCTGCTCTTCGAAGAAGCGGAGGAAGGCTTCACGGATTTCTGCGCTTTTCATAGGTTCTTCCACGGAAACGGCGGCCACACGTCGAATCGACGAAACGACGGCAAAGGGCCGCATTATATCGGTCCTGCAGTCTGGGTGCAGTGTGTTTGTGCGATAGAAACCGTCGATAAGGCGGTTTATCAGACTAAAGCAGTTGGAAACGGCATGACCGCGATGCTAAAGCCAGGGTTTCGCTGATGGCAAGCCAATTGCTGCGCGAGCCTGGCAATTTCGCCGGGAAAATTCATTAAATCGCGTTCATTCAAGAAGGGATCCAAAAACCGCCATCGAGCAGACGCGCCCCGGAGTCGAAGACACTAAAGATTTACCGCTTGCCCGCCCTGACGGCAGACTAGCCTGTGGCCCCTTTCAAACTCACGGAAGCAGGCCATGTCTGTGCAAAACGTCTGGATTACACACGCCTCTTTACCACGCCAATCCTACCCCCTGCCCTACCACGATCCGCAACTGTCGATCGAAACGCGCCAGGCGTCGCTGCTGATCGAAACACTGCACTGGGGTGCCGAACTGCACGTGCACGGCACCGCCACCGGGATCAGCGTGCAGATCGCCCACACGCTCTATGAGCTGGCCGTTCCAGCGCATTGGCCGCTGCATGTACGCACTGGCGACGGCAATGACAAGGTGACGTTTACCGGCCTGCAGACTCACGTGGTCATTGAAACGCAGGGCGGCGATGACGATGTGCATCTCGAAGGATCGAGCGGGCCTGACCGCGCAGGCATCGCCGTTGTCGACGCAGGCCCCGGCGATGACCTCGTGGTCGCCGAAGACCTGAAGGAGGTGGAGATCGAGGGCGGCACGGGCAACGACAACATCAGCAGCAACGCAACCCACAGCTCAATCTACGCCGGAGATGGCGACGATACCGTATGGATAGAAGGAGGGCGGGCGATCATCGAGGCGATGAGCGGCCTCAACGCCGTGAGCAACGGCCCCTTGGACGATCGCATGTATGGCCACCCCGGGAGCATCACTGCCCTGGGAGGCCGGGATGCCCCCCTGATGTTCGAGGCATGGAACACCCCGCTGCCGGAAGACCACGCCCAGACATTCCAGGTCAGGGGCGATTACCGCTACGTCGAGAAGGTCACCCGCCAGCTCAAGATGCTCCGGGCCACGCTGACAGGTTCGACGCTGATGGCGGACCTGGTGGCCAGGCACGCCAGGATCGTCATCAGCCATCATCCAGCCCTGGACAACGCCATGGCCGAATTCAGCCCCGGCCAGGCGGCCCCCAGAATCGCGAGCGGCATGCGTGGCACACCAGCGCTGAATATCAATGTCTTTTACAACCCGCTGACCCACATAACCGGCGCCCCTTCGCTGATCATCCTCTATCACGAGCTGTGCCATGCCTGGAATTTCGCCACCGGTACCCTGATGGGCGACACGGAGCAACAGGCCGTCGGGCTGGACAGCGGCGAACCGCCATTCGACTTCGATGACGACCCACAGACACCTGCGACCGCCAGCAACCCTTATCCCTTCAACGAAAACGCCTTGCGCCAGGAGCTGGGCTTGGCGGCCCGCACGCATTACTGATGGCGATATCAGGCCAGGCGCTGGCCATTGTCCGGAACGATCACTATCCCCGCCCGCAGGCCATTCTTGACCTTAGGGTTGGGGAAGATGATCCGCGCGCCCTCCTCCTCGACGACCCAGCGCATTTCGGCCAGGTCCTCGGCCAGCAGGTAGCCCTTGCTCAACTCGGAGAAGTTCTCGATGTCTGCCGGCAGATGCAGGTGGAAGCTGTCACTGTGCTTGATGATCTCGCGGGCGACACTGAACAGCTTCAGGCCGTCGAGCGAGTCGCCGGTCTCAGGCTCGGTACCTTCGATGATCTGGATGAGGCGCTCTTCGAGCTTGTCGAGATTGACGCCTTCGTTCTGCCCAAACGGCCGCGCCTTGCCCAGTTCGAGGGTGAAGGCCTCGGCCTCCAACTGCTCATAGGTGAAGGCACTGAAGGTAATCGAAGACTTGCTCTGCAGCAGCACTGCCTCCATCCCTGCCGCAGCCAGGCGCGCCAGTTCACGCCGAGAATGGGTGCGGCCCTCCTTGTAGGGATACAAGGCGAACTGCTCGATCTTGGAACCGCGGATCGCGGTATGCAGGTCGTAATGCAGGCGGGTGCGCTCTGGCTTGCTGAAGAACACCCGGGCAAACTGCTCGAGCTCAGCGGCACGCAATGCCTCGAAGCCGCTGGAAAGCTCATGACGGCCATTGAACAGACGGTTGATGTCCTGCTCGATGAAGCGCTCGCCCTTGCGGATCGCCGCCGGGTTGCCGAACAGGAACAGCACTCGCGCACGGGGCTTGATCTTGCCATTGGCCACGCCATGCAGCAGCCGCTCGAGCAGTTCGATGGGCGCCGTCTCGTTGCCGTGAATCCCGGCCGAGAGCAGCAGATCCAGCCCGCTGTCATCGCCTTCGGGCGGACGCACTTCCAGTGCGCCCTCCCCCAGCCAGCGCAAACGCGCGCCCTTGGGTGTCACTTGGGTCTTCTCGGCCGGTTCGTGATCGGTCAGGGTCAGCTCAAGCAGTTTACCGAGGGCGAGCATAGGCACTTCCTTAGTGGTGGTGGCCGCAGTCCGGGCCATGGACGTGATCGTCGTCGTCACCGAGCTCTGCCGGTTCCATTTCCAGTTGCAGGCTGACCAGGTTGGTGGCCATCGGACGCAACAGCAGGTTGGCGTACTCGGTGTCGTTCTCGTCGACATCGACACCGATCAGCAGCTGGCCGCGGCCGTCCTGCTGGATCCACACTTCCTTGCCTTGCCAGACCACGGCAAAGCGCGTGCAGGAGGTTTCCAGCTGGGTGCCGTCTTCATCTTCCAGGATCAGGCGCAGGGCATCGGACATTGCAATTTCTCTCTATCAAGGTTGGCGTTGGAACGGATACACCGAACCCAGCTTCATGATCTGGGTCAGCTCATCCAATGCCGTGCGACACTCGATCAGCAGTTGCGGGTCGGCCAGGTCCGCTTCGCCAAGGCGGTCGCGGTAGTGCTTGTCGACCCACTGCACCAAGGTGTCGTACAGCGAGGCGGTCATGATAACGCCTGGATTGACCGCCGCCAGTTCCGTTTCCTTCAAGGCCACGCGCAAACGCAAGCAAGCCGGGCCACCACCGTTCTGCATGCTCTGCTTGAGGTCGAACACCTTGACCTCCTTCACCGGGCCGCCCTGGCTGGTCAGTTGCCCCAGATACGCCCAGACGCGTTCGTTGTTGCGGCACTCTTCCGGCACCACCAGCAGCATGGAACCGTCGGCGCGGCTGAGCAGCTGGCTGTTGAACAGGTAGGAACGCACCGCGTCCTCCACCGTCACCGCCGCGCGCGGCACGCAGATGGCCTGGAACTGGCCACCCTTGCCGGCCAGTTTAGCCTGCAGCTGGCCGAGCACGGCGTCGGTCTCGAGGAAGGCGTCCTCGTGGTAGAACAGCACCTCGCCGTTGCCCACCGAGATCACATCGTTGTGGAACACGCCCTGGTCGATCACCGCCGGGTTCTGTTGAGCGTAGACCACGCCATCGTCACGCAGGCCGTGCAGCCGGGCGACCGCCTGCGAAGCTTCCAGAGTCTGGCGCGCCGGGTACTTCTGCGGCGCCGGATAGCGGCTGTCGAACGCGCTGCGGCCATAGACGAAGAACTCGACGCCGGCATCGCCGTAATCTCGGCAGAAGCGCGTGTGGTTGGCAGCACCTTCGTCACCGAACTGCGCCACCGCCGGCAGCGCGGCATGGTGGGCGAAGTGCTTGTCGTCATTGAACATGGCCCCCAGCACACGGCTGGTGGTCGGGTGTTCGATGCTGCGGTGGTATTTGCAGTTGAGGTTGGCGGCAGTGAAGTGCACGCGGCCGTCGGCGGTGTCGGCGCTGGGGCTGACCGTGGCGGCGTTGGCCACCCACATGCTCGAGGCCGAGCAACTGGCGACCAGCAACGGCATGGCGTCTTTCGCCGCGCGGCGGATCACCTCAGCGTCGCTGCCGGTGAAACCCAGGCTGCGCAGGGCCGCCACATCCGGGCGCTCCTGCGGCGCCAGCACGCCTTGCTGGAAGCCCATCTCCATCAGCGCCTTCATCTTGGCCAGGCCCTGGCGCGCCGCTTCGCGCGGGTTGGAGCCCTGCTGGCTGTTGCTTTGTGACGCCACGTTGCCGTAGGACAGGCCACCGTAGTTGTGGGTCGGCCCCACCAGGCCATCAAAATTCACTTCGTAGGATTTCATCGGCAAGGCTCCGAGACCTGTTGTTATAGGGTGACGCCCGGCGTCAGGGTCGCCGGCAGTACAAGGCTCGCGGTCTCCAGCGAAGCCACGGGGTAGGCGCAATAGTCGGCCGCGTAGTAAGCGCTGGCGCGGTGGTTGCCGCTGGCACCCACACCACCGAACGGCGCGCTGCTGGCGGCACCGGTCAGCTGCTTGTTCCAGTTGACGATGCCGGCGCGGCTGCGCAGCCAAAAGTGCTGGTAACGGGCATTGGAGTCCGACAGCAGCCCGGCGGCCAGACCGTACTGGGTGTTGTTGGCCTCATTGATCGCCGCGTCGAAATCGCTGTAGCGGATCACTTGCAGCAGCGGGCCGAAGAACTCTTCGTCCGGGCGACCGGTCACGGCGGTGACGTCGATGATGCCCGGAGTCAGCAATGCCGCATTGGCCTGTGGCTGGGTCATCTCCAGCAGCGCCACGGCGCCCTTGTCGAGCAGATCAGCCTGGGCCGCGACCAGCGCGCGGGCGGCTTGCAGCGAAATCACCGAACCCATGAAAGGTGCCGGCTGCTGGTCGAAAGCGCCGACGCTGATGCTGCGACTGACCTCGACCAGGCGCGCGAGCAGTTGGTCGCCCCAGGCGCCCTGGGGCACCAGCAGGCGCCGGGCGCAGGTGCAGCGCTGGCCGGCGGAAATGAACGCCGACTGGATGATGGTGTAGACCGCGGCGTCCAGGTCCTTGACCTCATCCACCACCAGCGGGTTGTTGCCGCCCATCTCCAGGGCCAGGATCTTGTCCGGGCGCCCGGCGAACTGCTGGTGCAACAGGTTGCCGGTGCGGCTGGAGCCGGTGAAGAACAGGCCATCGATACCCGGGTTGGCAGCCAGCGCCACGCCGGTTTCGCGGGCACCTTGCACCAGGTTGAGCACACCGGCAGGCAGCCCGGCTTCAATCCAGCACTGCACGGTCAACTCGGCAACCTTGGGGGTCAGTTCGCTCGGTTTGAACACCACGCAGTTGCCCGCCAGCAAGGCCGGGACGATATGGCCGTTGGGCAGGTGGCCGGGGAAGTTGTACGGACCGAACACTGCCACCACACCATGGGGCTTGTGGCGCAGCACGGCCGTGGCGTCGGCCAGCGGGCCGCTCTTTTCGCCGGTACGCTCGCGGTAGCTCTGCACCGAGATCGCCACCTTGTTGACCATGCTGGTGACTTCGGTGGCCGACTCCCACAAGGGCTTGCCGGTTTCTTCACCAATGCACCGCGCCAGCTCATCGGCACGGGCCTTGAGCTTTTCGGCGAACGCCTCGAGCACAGCGATACGCGCTTCCAGGCTCAGCTGCGCCCAGTTCGGGAACGCTTGGCGCGCCGCCTCCACTGCCGCTGCAACTTGTGCGGCATCGGCGCCCTGTCCGGCCCAGACCACCGCCTGGGTGACGGGGTTGAGCGACTGCAAGGCTTCGCCCTGGCCAGCCTGCCATTTGCCTGCGATGTAATGCGTGGTCATTTACTGAGCCTCCCGGCCGGCGGACAGCGGCACCGCGCGCACATTGTCGCCGGCGCCCAGGCGCAGGCGCTTGGCGGTCAGCGGATCGACCACCAGGGTGCCTGCGGCAAGGCGCGCCGGCGCGGCAGTGATGCGGCAGTCTTCGCGCTTGCGGTTGTGAATGATGTAAGGGGTGGCGTCGTCACCCGGCGTGCCGACAGCCAGCACCAGGGTTTCGCTTTCACGCACCGCACGGATCTTCGAGGTTTCGCACTCGATGGCCGGGCCTGCGTCGAAGATGTCGACATAACCCTGGTAGTTGAAGCCTTCGCGCTTGAGCATGGCCAGCGCCGGCTCGGTGTCGGCGTGCACCCGGCCGACCACGTCGCGCGCAGCCTGCGACAGGAAGCAGGTGTACAGCGGGAATTTGGGCATCAGTTCGGCGATGAACGACTTGTTGCCCACCCCGGTAAGGTAGTCGGCCTGGCTGAACTCCATCTTGAAGAAGTGCCGGCCCAGGCTTTCCCAGAACGGCGAGCGCCCGGACTCATCGGACATGCCGCGCATCTCGGCGATGATCTTGTTGCCGAACAGTTGCGGGAACTCGGCGATGAACAGCATCCGCGCCTTGGACAGCAGCCGGCCGTTGAGGCCGCTGCGATAGTCGCTGCGCAGGAACAACGAGCACAGTTCGGAGTTGCCGGTCAGGTCGTTGGCCAGGAACAGCGTGGGGATCTCGCGATAGATGCCCAGCTCCTGCGAGGCGCTGACGGTCAGCCCTACCCGGTAGTTGTACCAGGGCTCACGCAAACCGACGGCGCCGGCGATGGCACTGATGCCGACCACCAGGCCTTCGTCGTTCTCCAGCACGAACAGGTAGTCGGTGTCGCCGCGCTCGGCTTCACCGCGGAAGCTCTTCTCGGCCCAGCCGACACGCTGGCCGAGGCGCTCTTCGTTGGCCGGGAGCGTGGTCAGCCCGGTGGTGCCAGTGCTGCGGGCCAATTCGATCAGCGCGGGTAAATCGCTGCTGCGTACAGGACGAACGATCATGCTATCTCCTTGTGCGGCGGTCTGTGCCCGCCGCGAAACTCTCTGTTCCGGCTTATCAGACCGCTACCAGGCGCACGCTGGCACCCTCGCCGACGCCCAGGGCATCGGCGGCTTCGCTGTTCAGGCAGACTGGCTTGCCCGGCACCCAGTCCAGCTCCAGCAGCACCGCGCGGTAATCCTGCAACTGGCCGTTGCACACCAGGTACGGGCGGCCGCCCTTGACCGGCGCTTGGTCAAGCTTGACCGGCACCACACGGCTCTGGGCGATCGAACGGATACCCGAAGCACGGGCATGCAGGGTCGGGCCGCCGTCGAAGATGTCGATGTAGTGCTCGGTCTCGAAGCCCTCACGCATGAGGATGTCGAAGGTGATCTGCGCACGCGGATGCACCTGGCCCATCGCTTCCTGGGCCTCATCGTGGAGCAGCGGCACATAGATCGGGTAGTGCGGCATCAGCTCGGCCAGGAAGGTACGGCTCTTCAGGCCGCACAGGCGCTCGGCGTCGGCGTAGTTGAGGTCGAAGAAGTTGCGCCCGATGGCATCCCAGAACGGCGACTCGCCCTGCTCGTCGCTGTAACCGACGATTTCGGTCACCACCGACTCGGCGAAGCGCTCCGGGTGTGCGGCCATGAACAGCAGGCGACCACGGGAGTTGAGTTCGGCGAAGGCGCTGTTGACCAGCTCCGGCAGCACATAGAAGCTGGTCAGCAGGCTGTTGCCGGTGAGGTCGTGGCACAGCGACAGGACGTGGATCTTGTTGTGGATCTTCAGCTCGCGCGAGGCATGCACGAAGGTCTCGTTGCGAAAGCTGTAGAACGGCTCGGAGTAGCCGGCAGAAGCGACGATGGCCGAGCAGCCGACCAGCTTGCCGGTGGCGCTGTCTTCGAGCACGAAGAAGTAGCTCTCTTCGCCATTGAAGCTCACTTCAGCGGCAAAGGAGGTTTCCGAGGCGGCGATCTTGTCGCCCAGGCGACCGGCATCGTCCGGCAGCGAGGTGACACCAATGGGGCTGTCGGCAGCCATGCGCTGCACTTCGTTCAGATCAGCCATTTGCGCGGGGCGCATCACCAGCATGGTGTCACTCCTTTCGGGAAAGCGCGCCGATCAATCGGCACGGGAAAACAGCGGGCACGCGCCACTACCTGCAAGCAGGTGCCCGCATTGAAATTCAGGATTCGCCCGCCCCGATCGTGATCAGGGCGGGCGAAGGGACTACCGGGCGATCAGCCCTGAGCCAGTTTGGCCACGGCACGCTCGAAGCGATCCAGGCCTTCGTCGATGTCGGCATCCTCGACCACCAGGCTCGGGGCGAAGCGCACCACGTCGGGGCCCGCCTGCAGCACCATCAGGCCTTCCTTCTCGGCAGCGTTGAGGATGTCCTTGGCCTTGCCTTTCCAGGCGTCGCTGAGCACGCAGCCGAGCAACAGCCCGACGCCACGCACCTGGGTGAACAGGCCGGATTGCTGGCCGATCTTTTCCAGGCGGGTCTTGAAGCGCTCGTGCTTGGCCTTGATGCCCGCCAGCGTTTGCGGGGTGTTGATCACGTCCAGCACTGCACAGGCGACGGCGCAGCCCAGCGGGTTGCCGCCGTAGGTGGTGCCGTGGGTGCCGACGGCCAGGTGCTTGGCAATCTCGCTGGTGGTCAGCATGGCGCCGATCGGGAAGCCGCCGCCCAGGCTCTTGGCGCTGGTGAGGATGTCCGGGGTGACGCCGTAATGCTGGTAGGCATACAGCGAGCCGGTGCGGCCGACGCCGGTCTGCACTTCGTCGAAGATCAGCAGAGCATTGTGTTCTTCACACAGCTTGCGGGCGCCTTCCAGGTACGCCTTGTCGGCCGGAACCACGCCGCTCTCGCCCTGGATCGGCTCGATCACCACGGCGCAGGTCTTGTCGGAAATCTGCGCCTTCAGCGCGTCCAGGTCGTTGTAGGCCACGTGGCTGATGCCGGTGATCTTCGGGCCAAAGCCGTCGGAGTACTTGGGCTGGCCACCGACGCTGACAGTGAACAGGGTACGGCCGTGGAAGCTGTTAACCGTGGCGATGATTTCGTGCTTTTCCGGGCCGAAACGGTCATGGGCGACGCGACGGGCCAGCTTGAAGGCGGCCTCGTTGGCTTCGGCGCCGGAGTTACAGAAGAACGCACGCTCGGCAAAGGTCGCGTCCACCAGCTTGTGCGCCAGGCGCAGGGCCGGCTCGTTGGTGAATACGTTGGAGACGTGCCAGAGAGTGTTGGCCTGTTCGGTCAGTGCCTTGACCAGCGCCGGATGGCAGTGGCCCAGGGCGTTGACGGCGATACCGCCGGCGAAGTCGATCAGTTCGCGACCCGACTGGTCCCAGACTCGGGAGCCCTCGCCTCGCACAGGAATGAAGGCCGCCGGAGAATAGTTGGGAACCATGACCTGGTCGAAATCGGCACGTTGCACCGGGGCTTGCTCAACGGACATCTGAGTCTCCTGAAGAGGAACGCTGGCCTGGAAGTGGCGAGCGATGGGGGGATTGTAAGGACTGATCGGCGCCTGTCCTTGCTGCCAGGCGACAACTTGTTACAGCGCAAAACCCTGTTTTCAGCAGGTTTTCGGCAATGCGACAAACACTGTCGCAATCGCGCAGTGTAATGGCAGACAGGGGCTGGGTGAACGGGTGTTCACATTACAACTGTACCGGCCCTTTCGCGGGTAAACCCGCTCCCACAGGGACCGCACAGGTTTCGAATGCTGCACAGATCCTGTGGGAGCGGGTTTACCCGCGAAAGGGCCGCCACAGGCAATAGAGAAATCAGCCCTTTTCGGCTGGCGCCGAGCTGAGTTCGAACGGGCTGCTGCTGCGCCGCTGATTGCGATCTTCACGCGGCGTGGCGCCAAAGAAGTTGCGGTACGCACTGGAGAAATGCGGCCCGGAGGAGAACCCGCATGACAGGCCAATCTGGATGATCGACTTGCTGGTCTGCATCAGCATCTGCCGCGCCTTGTTCAGGCGCAGCTCCAGGTAATACTGGCTAGGCACCCTGTTGAGGTACTGCTTGAAGATCCGCTCCAACTGGCGACGGGACACGCACACATGCTGGGCAATCTCGTCGGTGGTCAGCGGCTCTTCGATATTGGCCTCCATCAGCAGCACCGCTTGGGTGAGCTTCGGATGGCTGGAACCCAGGCGGTTCTGCAGCGGAATACGCTGGCGCTCCCCCCCTTCACGAATGCGTTCGACCACCAACTCTTCGGAGACCGCACCGGCCAGTTCGGCGCCGTGGTCACGCGCCAGCACCGCCAGCAACAGGTCGGTCACCGCCATGCCGCCACAGGCGGTCAGGCGGTCCCGATCCCAGTCGAACAGGTGGCTGGTGGCGATCACCTTGGGGAACCGCTCGGCAAAATCGTCCTGCCAGCGCCAGTGCACCGCAGCGCGGTATCCATCGAGCAGCCCCATCGCCGCCAGCGGATAGACACCGGCGGACAGGCCACCGACCATGCAGCCACTACGCGCCAGCTGCTTGAGCGCAGCCGACAGCGCCGAACTGATCGCAGCCGGCGGTTCGTCGGCCAGCAGGAACAACTTCTGGCAACCTTCCAGGCGGCCGTTCCAGGCCTCGCCCGGCAGGCGCCAGGCGCCCTCCTGCCCGGCTTCGGCCTGCAAGTAGACCAGCTCGTAGACCACCTCCGGATGCACCCGCTGAGCCACCTGCAACACCTCGTCGGCCAACGCCAGGGTCAGCGGCTTGGTGCTGGGCCAGATGAGAAATCCGATTCGCTGGGTGGTCATAGGGCGTGGTCCGAAACCTGGAGGGGAAGGTTCGCGCTCGTGGCGCCAAGGCATGCCGCGCGCGTTGCGCAGCATGCCCCATTATGGTGCAAAGTGCAGCCTTTACTTGAGGCTACCGGAGAGGAACTGCTTGAGTCGCTCGGACTGCGGATTGACCAGCACTTCACGCGGGCAGCCGCGCTCTTCCACCAGGCCTTTGTGCAGGAACACCAGCTGGTTGGAGACTTCCCGGGCAAAGCCCATCTCGTGGGTGACCACCACCATGGTGCGGCCTTCCTGGGCCAGCGACTGCATCACCTTGAGCACATCGCCCACCAGCTCAGGGTCCAATGCCGAGGTCGGCTCGTCGAACAGCATGACCTCGGGTTCCATGGCCAGGGCGCGGGCGATGGCCACACGCTGCTGCTCGCCGCCGGACATGTGCCCGGGGAATGCGTCCTTGCGATGAGCGACACCGACCTTGTTCAGGTAGTGCTCGGCCTTTTCCAGCGCTTCCTTCTTGTTCACCCCCAGCACGTGCACCGGGGCCTCGATGACGTTCTCCAGCGCAGTCATGTGCGACCACAGGTTGAAGTGCTGGAACACCATCGACAGCCGCGAACGCATGCGCTGCAACTGTTTCGGGTCGGCGGCCTTGAGCGCGCCGTCCTTGCCGGCCACCAGCTTGAGCTCTTCATTGTTGAGCAGGATCCGCCCGGCATGGGGCTGCTCGAGCATGTTGATGCAACGCAGGAAGGTCGATTTGCCCGAGCCACTGGAGCCGATGATGCTGATCACGTCGCCTGCCTTGGCTTCGAGGGAGATGCCCTTGAGCACCTCGTGGCTGCCGTAGCGCTTGTGCAGGTCTTGGATTTGAAGTTTGTACATGCTGTCGGTTCTCACAGAGCGGTCAGTGCTTGCGCGGCGCCAGGTAGCCGAGCCAGCGGCGTTCGGCCATCTTGAACAGGCGCACCAGGATGAAGGTCAGGCACAGGTAGAACACGCCCGCCGTGATGTAGGCCTCGAAAGGCAGGTAATACTGGGCATTGACCGTGCGCGCAGCACCGGTGATGTCGATCAGGGTGACGATCGACGCCAGGCTGGTGGTCTGCAGCATCATGATCACCTCGTTGCTGTACTGCGGCAACGCCCGGCGCAGCGCCGACGGCAGCAGGATGCGACGGTACATCTTGAAGCGCGACATGCCGATCGCCTTGGCGGCCTCGATCTCGCCATGGGGCGTGGCCTTGAGGCTGCCGGCGATGATCTCGGCGGTGTAGGCGCTGGTGTTGATGGCGAACGCCAGGCAGGCGCAGAAGGTCGCGCTGGACAGCCATGGCCACAGGAAGCTTTCGCGCACCGCCTCGAACTGGGCCAGGCCGTAGTAGATCAGGAACAGCTGCACCAGCATCGGCGTGCCGCGAATGACGTAGGTGTACAGCCAGGCGGTCATGTTCACCACCGGTTGTTTCGAAACCCGCATCAAGCCCAGCGGGATGGCCGCCAGCAGGCCGAACAGCAGCGACAGCGCCAGCAGCTTCAGCGTGGTCAGCAGGCCGCCCAGGTACAGCGGCATGGCTTCCCAGATGACGTTGTAGTCAAAGATCATAGTTCAACCACCTTGACGCCAACCGAGTAGCGCTTCTCGAGGTACTTCAGCGCCAGCAGCGAGACACTGGTCAATACCAGGTACAGCGCCGCCACCGCCAGGAAGAAGGTGAAGGGTTCGCGGGTGGCATCGGCCGCCTGCTTGGCCTTGAACATCATGTCCTGCAGGCCGACCACCGAAATCAGCGCGGTCGCCTTGGTCAGCACCAGCCAGTTGTTGGTGAAACCCGGGATCGCCAGGCGGATCATCTGCGGCACCATGATGCGGAAGAACACCTGCAGGTTGCTCATGCCATACGCCGCACCGGCCTCGGCCTGCCCCTTGGGGATGCCCAGGAAGGCGCCGCGGAAGGTTTCCGACAGGTAGGCCCCGAAGATGAAGCCCAGGGTGCCGATACCGGCCACCAGCGGGTTCAGGTCGATGTAGTCGTCATAGCCCAGCAGCGGTGCCAGCCGATTGAGCAGGTCCTGGCCGCCGTAGAAGATCAGCAGGATCAACACCAGGTCAGGGATACCACGGATCACCGTGGAATAAAGGTCACCCAGCCAGGCCAACCAGCGCACCGGCGACAAGCGCAGCGCCACACCGATCAGGCCGAGGACGATGGCCAGGGCCATCGACGAAAGGGCGAGCTGCAGCGTCAGCCACGCCCCATCGAGGATGACTGCCCCATAGCCTTTCAACATGATTGCAATTCCTCAGGGCTTGGGAATGAAAAATGGTGCAAACCTCAGAGATTCTGCTGTTTGCACCATTGCACAGGTGAAACCCTACGTCTTACTGAGCGTCAGGGCCGTAGATGTCGAAGTTGAAGTACTTCTTCTCGATCTCTTTGTACTTGCCGTTCTTGCGGATAGCGTCGATGGCCGCATTGAGGCGGTCGGCGTTTTCCTTGTCGCCCTTGCGCACGGCGATACCAATGCCGTCACCGAAGTACTTGGAGTCGGTGAATGCCGGGCCGACGAAGGCGAAGCCCTTGCCGGCGTCGGTTTTCAGGAAGCCGTCTTCGAGCAGGGTGGCATCGGCCACGGTGCCGTCGAGGCGACCGGCCGCGACGTCCAGGTAGATTTCGTTCTGAGTGCCGTAAGGCACGACGGTGGCGCCTTTCGCAGCCAGGACTTCCTTGGCGAAGCGGTCGTGAATCGAACCGCGCTGCACACCGATTTTCTTGCCCTTGAGCTCGTCCAGGCTTTCGCTGACGGCAGTACCTTCCTTCATCACCAGGCGAGCCGGGGTGAGGTAGTAGCGTTTGGTGAAGTCAACCGACTTCTTGCGATCGTCAGTGATCGACATGGACGACAGGATGGCGTCGATCTTGCGCACTTTCAGTGCCGGGATCAGACCATCGAATTCCTGCTCGACCCAGGTGCACTTGGCTTTCATCTCTTCGCACAGGGCGTTGCCGATGTCGTAGTCGAAGCCGGCGATGCTGCCGTCGGGTTGCTTGAAGGCGAAGGGTGGGTAGGCGGCCTCGATACCGATCTTCAACGGCTTCTCATCGGCCTGCGATACCAGGGAAAACACGGAAAGCGCCAGGGCGCCAAGCAGTGCAAGCTTCTTCATCAGGTAACTCCATCGGTACGGGGCAATACAAGGCAGGTGTAACGGCTGCCCGATATGCGAATGGGTACAACGCGAGCCGCGCAGGTTTCGACCAAGGTCGCAGACCACGAGCGAGTGAGTGGCATTTTAGCGACAGCCCGGTAGTCGATATTTCTTCAAAGCGACAACTAGTTACAGAAGCGCTTGAAACCGCGGCGGGCGATATTGACAGCTCTCGCTGATTATGCAAGAGCAAAAGAGAAATAACCTATATCCAAAGCAATAAGCGCGCCTATTATTGGCAAACCCTTGTATTCCGGCAAGTGCAGCGTGCTACGGTGCATGAAATGGCTGAAAGATCGCACCGCGATAGGCCACAGATTGTTTCCTCAAGCCCCATTTCTGTGCGAAACCACCTACAGGCACGGTTACCGATGAATGTCGGGTAACAGTCCATCCAGTAAAGCAAAAACCCCGCCGGTTGCCCGGCGGGGTTTGCTTTGATGGGAGGCAGTCGCGGGGCAAGCCCTCGATCAGGCAGATCAGGCCGAAGCCAGGCTCATCGCCTTGTGGGTATCGATCAGGTGCTGCACCACACCCGGGTCGGCCAGGGTGGAGATATCACCCAGCGCGTCGTACTCGGCCGTGGCAATCTTGCGCAGGATGCGGCGCATGATCTTGCCCGAGCGGGTTTTCGGCAGCCCCGGCGCCCACTGGATCACGTCCGGCGAAGCGATCGGGCCGATCTCCTTGCGCACCCAGTTCTTCAGCTCCAGGCGCAGTTGCTCGCTCGATTCCTCGCCGGCATTGAGGGTGACATAGACATAGATGCCCTGCCCCTTGATGTCGTGCGGCACACCCACCACCGCGGCCTCGGCCACTTTCGGGTGGGCAACCATGGCGCTTTCGATCTCGGCAGTGCCCATGCGGTGGCCGGACACGTTCAGCACGTCATCCACACGGCCGGTGATCCAGTAGTAGCCGTCCTCGTCGCGACGGGCGCCGTCACCGGTGAAGTACATGCCACGGAAGGTCTTGAAGTAGGTGTCGACAAAGCGGTCGTGGTCGCCATACAGCGAGCGCGACTGGCCTGGCCACGAATCGAGAATCACCAGGTTGCCTTCGGCCGCGCCATCGATCAGGTTGCCCAGGTTGTCCACCAGGGCCGGCACCACACCGAAGAATGGGCGGGTCGCCGAACCCGGCTTGAGCGCGGTAGCGCCCGGCAGCGGGCTGATCAGCACCCCCCCGGTCTCGGTCTGCCACCAGGTGTCGACGATCGGGCAGCGCTGCTTGCCGACGGTCTTGTAGTACCAGTTCCAGGCCTCCGGGTTGATCGGCTCGCCCACCGAACCCAACAGACGCAGGCTGGAACCATCGGCGCCGGCCACGGCGGCTTCGCCCTCAGCCATCATGGCGCGGATCGCGGTCGGCGCGGTGTAGAGGATGTTGACCTTGTGCTTGTCGACGATCTTCGACACGCGGGTGATGTCCGGGTAGTTCGGCACACCTTCGAACAATAGCGTGGTGGCGCCATTGGCCAGCGGGCCATAGACGATATAGCTGTGGCCAGTCACCCAACCCACGTCGGCGGTGCACCAGTACACCTCGCCCGGGCGGTAGTCGAACACCCGCTCATGGGTGAGCGCGGCATACACCAGGTAGCCACCGGTAGTGTGCAGCACACCCTTCGGCTTGCCGGTGGAGCCGGAGGTATAAAGGATGAACAGCGCCTCTTCGGCACCCATCTCTTTCGGCGCGCAGTGGCTGGAGGCGACCTTCATCAGGTCCTCGTACCAGATGTCGCGGTGCTGGTGCCAGGCGATGTCGCCGCCGGTGCGCTTGCACACGATGATCTTCTGCACGCTGCTGGTTTCAGGGTTGGTCAGGGCCAGGTCGACGTTGCCCTTGAGCGGGGTACGACGGCCGCCGCGCACACCTTCGTCGGCGGTGATCACCACTTTCGACTTGCAGTCGATGATGCGCCCGGCCAGGGCCTCTGGCGAGAAGCCACCGAACACCACCGAGTGGATCGCACCGATACGGGCACAGGCCAGCATGGCCACCACCGCCTCGGGAATCATCGGCATATAGATGGTGACCACGTCACCACGGTGCACGTCCTGGCCACGCAGGGCGTTGGCGAACTTGCAGACCTGCTCGTGAAGCTCGCGGTAGGTAATGTTGCGGTGCTCGGAAGGGTCGTCGCCCTCCCAGATGATCGCCAACTGGTCGCCGCGCTCTTCGAGGTGGCGGTCCAGGCAGTTGGAGGAAACGTTCAGAGTGCCGTCGGCGAACCACTTGATATCGACATGGTGGTCGTCGAACGAGGTCTGCTTGACCTTGGTGAAGGGCTTGATCCAGTCCAGGCGCTGGGCCTGCTCGCGCCAGAAGCCGTCCGGGTTGATCACAGACTGCTGGTACATGGCCTTGTAGGTGGCCTCGTCGGTCAGGGTAGTGGCCGCAACCTCGGGACGAACGGGATACAGTGGAGCCGCACTCATCTGTGTTACCTCGGTGTAATAGTTGTTTTTGTATGGAACCGTTTGTAACTGTACCAGAGCGGCAAAAGCCATTCGACGTTGGTAGTAACGCGCCCCACCGATGCCCGCCCCATCAGGCTCGACCGCTCTAACTCATGGCACACAGCCATCCGCGAGAAAAACCGGAGCATGCTGCCAAGGGATTGTTACAGATTCTGTCAAAAGACTTTATCAAAACCCCCTCTGTTTCGGCCGCGGCCACGCTCCTAAAATTCAACTCGCCAGCAACGGCAACGCGATTAACTTCTGGTTACAGCCCCCACGAAGGCAAAGTTGATCCGCACCTCATCCTGATAGTTGAACAACCGTTGTACTCGCGGCGCCACAAGCGCCGCGTGCCCCCTCACGACCTTAGACAGGTAAATAGAAAATGAAAGCTTTACTGGTATTGGTACTTGGCAGTCTTTGCGGCGCGGCACTGGCCGGCGAGGCAAAAGATGCCGAGCAGATTCCGGTTGAACAGTACAGTTATTCGCAGCACCTGGACATCGCCCGCGTTATTTCCATGAGCGAAGTGCCCAATGTCTGCGAAGTGGTGCCGGCCCGTATGACTTACGAGGACTCCCAGGGCCAGAAGCACATTCTCGAATACCGCGTGATGGGTAACGGTTGCTCCAACGGCTGATCCCGTGAATTGGGGCCCCACCGGGGCCCTTTCGCGGCTAAAGCCGCTCCCACAGGTTCTCCTAATCCCTGCGGGAGCGGCTTTAGCCGCGAAATTACTGAATGCCACAACTTTCTGAAATTAGTCAGCCGACTTGTTAAGTGAATAATCACGCAACTTGTTGGCAATCGTCGTATGGGAAACACCCAGTCTTTTGCCCAACGCCCGGCTACTTGAATATTCACTCATCAAACTTTCAAGTACCGCCTTTTCAAAACGCCCGACAATCTGCGCAAGATCACCGTCCAGCGAAAATTCGCCCAACGGCTGGCGCGCACCATAATCCGGCAAACGGATATGTTCGCTCTTCACTATCCCGCCTTCGCACAACGACACGGCCTGGAACAACACGTTCTCCAGTTGCCGAACGTTGCCTGGCCAATGGTACTGACTGAGTTTGTCCATCGCTGCAGGCGCCAGCCGCGGCATCGGGCAACCAATCTGCCGGCTGGCCTGGTCGAGAAAGTGCTGCACCAACCCCTCCAACCCATCCATGCACTCGCGCAGCGGCGGGATGTGCAGCGACAGCACATTGAGCCGGTGGTAGAGGTCCTGGCGGAACTCCCCACGGGCACACAGCTCGGACAGGTCGACCTGAGTGGCACAGATCACGCGTACGTCCAGGTAAACCTCCTCATCGCTACCCACCCGGCGGAAGCAACCGTCCTGCAGGAAACGCAGCAGCTTCACCTGCAGGCGCGGGCTCATCTCCCCTACCCCGTCGAGGAACAAGGTGCCGCCTGCGGTCAGCTCCAAAAGCCCGAGCTTGCCTTCGGCACGCGCGCCCTCGAATGCCCCCGGCCCGTAACCGAACAGTTCGGTTTCGGCCATCGACTCCGGCAGGCCGGCGCAGTTGAGCGCCATCAATGGCGCCTGGCCACGCGGGCTGGCCAGGTGGCAGGCGCGGGCCAGCAGCTCCTTGCCGGTACCGGTTTCGCCCTCGATCAGCAGCGGCGCATCCAACGGCGCCATGCGCCGGGCCTCGCGCACCACCGCCGCCATCACTCGCGAGCTCTGGAAGATGCTGTCGAACCCGCGCAGCTCCTGCTTGCGCACGTTGTAGATGCGCTCGCCGATGCGGTCGGCGCGATGCAGGGTCAATACCGCGCCGGCCAGCGCCTCGCTTTCGTCGTGCTCCGACTGCAGCGGCGCGATGTCGGCCAGGAACACGTCACCCTTGACCTTGATGCGCAGGCCGTTGATGCGCGACTTGTTGGCGCGCACCAGCTCCGGCAGGTCGAAGTCCTCGACATAGCGTGAAAGCGGCAGGCCCGGCACCTCATCGACCCGCACCCCGAGCAGCTGCGCCGCGCTGCGGTTGGCGGCCACGATGCTGCCGCCCATGTCGATGGACAGCACCGGGAAGTCCAGCGCCCCGAGCAAGGCATTGAGCTCCATGTGCCGGCGCTCGCTGGGCATCAGCCCGACCCGCTTGACCCCGAACACCCCGGCGATCGCTTCGAACTTCGGCCGCAAGGCCTGGAACTGGATATTGATCAGGTTCGGGCAGTGCAGGTAGATGGCGTTGCCATGATCGCCCCCCACCTCGCCGCGCAGCACGTTGATGCCGTACTCCACCAGCAGGTTGAGGATGTCGCGCAGGATCCCGATGCGGTTCTGGCAGTGCACTTTGATACGCATGAAAGCTCTCGAAGCGACCGAAGTTTTTCTTCGGCACGCGGAAAAGTCGTAAAGATAAGCTGACAAAATCCACTTGAAGGCCAGCTCGATGTCCGTGATTTTCCGGGATGACAGGGCTTTTGTAAAATTATCGTTACAAAATCCGATACAGCAGACGCCCGATAGCGGCTCGCGACCCCGTGCAAAGTGGAGGATGTAGGGATATTCCTAATGCATGTCCTGCACATAACAAGAAAGCCCTCACCAGGAGCGCCGCATGAAACAGACGCAATACGTGGCCCGCGAGCCCGATGCGCAAGGGTTTATCGACTACCCGCAGCAAGAGCACGCGGTGTGGAACACCCTGATTACTCGCCAGCTGAAAGTCATCGAAGGCCGCGCCTGCCAGGAATACCTGGACGGCATCGAGCAGCTCAAGCTGCCCCATGACCGCATCCCGCAACTGGGCGAAGTCAACAAGGTACTCGGCGCCACCACTGGCTGGCAGGTTGCCCGCGTACCGGCACTGATCCCCTTCCAGACCTTCTTCGAACTGCTGGCCAGCAAGCGTTTCCCGGTCGCCACTTTCATCCGCACCCCGGAAGAACTCGACTACCTGCAAGAGCCCGACATCTTCCACGAGATCTTCGGCCACTGCCCGCTGCTGACCAACCCGTTCTTCGCCGAGTTCACCCACACCTACGGCAAGCTGGGTCTGGCGGCCACCAAGGAACAACGCGTTTACCTGGCGCGGCTGTACTGGATGACCATCGAATTCGGCCTGATGGAAACTCCGCAAGGTCGCAAGATCTACGGCGGCGGCATCCTCTCCTCGCCGAAAGAGACCGTCTACAGCCTGTCCGGCGAACCCGAGCACCAGGCCTTCGACCCGATCGAAGCCATGCGCACGCCGTACCGCATCGATATCCTGCAGCCCCTGTACTTCGTCCTGCCGAACATGAAGCGCCTGTTCGACTTGGCCCACGAAGACATCATGACCATGGTCCACCAGGCCATGCAGCTGGGCCTGCACGCACCGAAGTTTCCACCCAAGGTCGCCGCCTGAGCCACCTTCGTCGATAACAACTCAAAACGGAAAATACTCACCATGAATGCCTTGAACCAAGCCCACTGCGAAGCCTGCCGCGCCGATGCACCTAAAGTCTCCGATGAAGAACTGGCGGTACTGATCCGCGAGATCCCGGACTGGAACATCGAAGTGCGCGACGGCCACATGGAGCTCGAGCGCGTATTCCTGTTCAAGAACTTCAAGCACGCCCTGGCCTTCACCAACGCCGTGGGTGAAATCGCCGAAGCCGAAGGCCACCACCCAGGCCTGCTGACCGAGTGGGGCAAGGTCACCGTGACCTGGTGGAGCCACTCGATCAAAGGCCTGCACCGCAACGACTTCATCATGTGCGCCCGCACCGACAAGGTCGCCGAGACCGCCGAAGGGCGTAAGTGATGCATTTCGCGGCGATCGGACGGGTCCCTGGTGACCCGATCCTCGGGCTGATGGAGGCCTACGCGCGCGATACCAATCCGGCCAAGTTCGACCTGGGCGTAGGCGTATTCAAGGACGCCCAGGGCCTGACGCCGATCCCTTCGGCGGTCAAGCAAGCCGAACAGCGCCTGATAGCCCAGCAAGCCAGCAAAAGCTACATCGGCGGCCACGGCGACGCAGCCTTCGGCCGCTTGATCAGCGAACTGGTGCTGGGCAGCGCTTCGCCTCTACTGGCCAGCCAGCGCGCCGGCGCCACCCAAACCCCGGGCGGCACCGGCGCCCTGCGCCTGGCGGCGGAATTCATCGCCCA
This sequence comes from Pseudomonas sichuanensis, assembly GCF_024749065.1. Taxonomy (NCBI): domain Bacteria; kingdom Pseudomonadati; phylum Pseudomonadota; class Gammaproteobacteria; order Pseudomonadales; family Pseudomonadaceae; genus Pseudomonas; species Pseudomonas sichuanensis. Next base: position 4,375,462 of record NZ_CP087185.1, read on the forward strand.
CTGCCTGCCGGGCCGCGGCATCTGGCTGAGCGACCCGACCTGGCCGATCCACGAGACCATCTTCGGCGGCGCCGGGCTCAAGGTGTCCCACTACCCCTACGTGGGCACGGACAATCGCCTGGACGTCGCCGGCATGCTCGCCACGCTGGAGCAGGCCCCCGAAGGCGACGTGGTGCTGTTGCACGCCTGCTGCCACAACCCCACCGGCTTTGACCTGAGCCAGGACGACTGGCGAGCGGTGCTCGACATCGTCAAGCGGCGCAACCTGCTGCCGCTGATCGACTTTGCCTACCAGGGCTTCGGCGACGGGCTGGAGGAAGATGCCTGGGCGGTACGACTGTTCGCCGCCGAGCTGCCGGAGCTGCTGATCACCAGCTCCTGCTCGAAGACCTTCGGCCTGTATCGCGACCGTACCGGCGCCCTGCTGGTGTGCAGCCACGACGCCGAGAAACTGTTGGACGTGCGCAGCCAACTTGCGTTCATCGCCCGCAACCTGTGGTCGACGCCGCCGGATCATGGCGCGGCGGTGGTGGCCGAGATTCTCGGCGACCCGGCGCTCAAGGCGCTGTGGATCGAAGAAGTCGACGCAATGCGCCAGCGCATCGCCGAGCTGCGCCAAGGGCTGGTCAAGGCCCTGGAACCGCACGGCCTGGCCGAGCGCTTCGCGCACATTGCCGCGCAACGCGGGATGTTCTCGTACACCGGACTGAATCCGGAGCAGGTACGCCTGCTGCGGGAAAAGCACAGCGTGTACATGGTCGGCACCGGCCGGGCAAATATCGCCGGCGCAGATGCCCAGCGCCTGGAGCAGCTGGCAGCAGCCATCGCCGACGCCTGCAGCAGCAGCTGAAAACGAGGGCACCGCTGATGTGGTGCCCCTGTTTTTAGCAGGGAAATACCTCCCTCATTCAAGACGCCTCCTTCCGTCTGCGTCGACTTTTCCTACCAAAGCGCGCCGTTATTACCTCTCTCCCGATCACTCCGCGCCCGGCAACCTAGCCTCTTCAAACCAATGAACACGAGGCTACACATGTTTTTGCACAGCACCCTGCCCCAAACACTCCAAGGCATCGAAGCCGGTTACCTGAGTACCCCGAGGCTTGCCAGCGTAGACAACTTTCGCGACGTCGCCGGCACCCACCACGCCTACCAGACCAGCAACGGGCCAATGAGGCCCGGCATGTTCTATCGCGCCAATGTTCTCACCTCCAATGACGAGGACTGGCAGGTCATGAGCAGCCTGGGTATCTCCCATGTTTTCGATCTGCGCACCACCAATGAGATCGCCAACGAGCCCGACCTGCTGCCGGACGGCGCAGCCTACAGGCAGATCGACGTGCTGAAGAGCCACATGACCGGCCCAGAAGCCGAAAAGGTAAAAATCGAAAGCCCTGCCGATGTGGTAGCGCTGATGCAAGGCGCCAACAAAGCATTCGTTGCCAATCCGCAGGTTCGTGAGAAGCTCGGCACACTGCTCACCGAACTCGCCCAATGCGAAGGCCCGGCAATCTTTCACTGCGCTTCCGGCAAGGACAGGACCGGGTGGGTTGCAGCCCTTCTGCAAAGCATTGCAGGCGCCGACGATGCCACGATCATGAGCGACTACTTGGCCACCAACGCCTATACCGCCGAGCGAGTGGCACGCAAGCTGGCCACACTCCCCCCTGCCATGGCCGCCTTGTACGCACCCGGCATGACAGTGGATGCCAGCTATCTGCAAACAGGCCTTGACGAAGTCAATTCCCGCTACGGCGACCTGCAACGCTACTTGGCCATAGGCCTGAACCTCGAATCACAGACCATTCTTGCCCTGCGCAGAAAATTGATCGCCTGATCCTCCGCTACACCGAAGCGCCGCCTTTACTAGGCGGCGCTTCACCATCCTGGCCGATATCCGCCCGCAAAAACCGACAGATGCCTCGGAAAAATCTCAAACTGTCATCCGCACTGCTGTATCCTGCCCCTGCTTTTCGAAGCCACACACGCGCCACGCGCAGTCTTTTCACTCACACTTGCGAGGAACGACGAGATGCATGAAATCCCGAATCTTCCCTTCCCAAGCCTGAACCCCGAAGAGCAATCCGTTGCCGCCCACGCCGAACCGACGCCTGCCGTCGAACCGCACGGTGACGATCAATCCAGCGCTGACCAGGAATAACCGCGCAGACCCCGACAGTGTGAAAACGGCTGGCCTGTGGGAAACTCCCCGCCATCGCGTTTTCACACCGTCCAGAACCTCTATACATCGAAGGCCCCATGCCCGATTCACCGCGCCCCCTTGCGGTCACACTGCAAGTCGTCTCGATCGTCCTCTTCACCTTCATCGGCTACCTGAACATCGGCATCCCCCTTGCCGTGTTGCCGGGCTATGTGCACAACCAACTGGGTTTCAGCGCCGTCATCGCCGGCCTGGTGATCAGTGTGCAGTACCTGGCCACCCTGCTCAGCCGCCCCACCGCCAGCCGCATCATCGACAACCTCGGCAGCAAGAAAGCCGTGATGTGGGGCCTGGCCGGCTGCGGCCTGAGCGGCGTATTCATGCTCGCCTGCCACTTCCTCACGCCCTGGCCCTGGCTGAGCCTGTCCTGCCTGCTGATCGGCCGCCTGGTGCTGGGCAGCGCGGAAAGCCTGGTGGGCTCGGGTTCGATTGGCTGGGGCATCGGCCGGGTCGGCTCGCAGAACACCGCCAAGGTGATCTCCTGGAACGGCATCGCCAGTTATGGCGCACTGGCCATCGGCGCTCCTCTGGGGGTTCTGATGGTCAAGCACCTTGGGCTGTGGAGCATGGGCGCGAGCATCATCCTGCTGGGTGTGCTCGGCCTGCTGCTGGCCTGGCCCAAGCGCGCAGCGCCGGTGGTCAGCGGGGTGCGCCTGCCCTTCCTGCAAGTACTGGGCAAGGTGTTCCCCCATGGCTCGGGGCTGGCCCTGGGCTCGATCGGCTTTGGCACCATCGCCACCTTCATCACCCTGTACTACGCCAGCCGTGACTGGCCCAACGCGGCGCTGACCCTGAGCCTGTTCGGCGCCAGCTTCATCAGTGCGCGGCTGCTGTTTGGCAACATGATCAACCGGCTGGGTGGTTTTCGCGTGGCAATCGTTTGCTTGTCGGTGGAGACCCTGGGGTTGCTGATGCTGTGGCTGGCACCGAGCGCCGAGATGGCCCTGGCCGGCGCGGCGCTCAGTGGTTTCGGCTTCTCGCTGGTGTTCCCGGCGCTGGGCGTCGAGGCGGTGAACCAGGTATCGGCGGCCAACCGCGGCGCAGCGGTGGGGGCTTACTCGCTGTTCATCGACCTGTCGCTGGGGATTACCGGGCCATTGGTGGGCGCGGTGGCGGCGGGGTTCGGCTTTGCATCGATGTTCCTGTTTGCGGCAGGGGCGGCGGCGTGCGGGCTGGTGTTGAGCCTGTATCTGTACCGCCAGGCGCGGCGGATGCGCCAGAGCAACTGAAGGGTACAAATCTGCACCGGCCTCTTCGCGGGTAAACCCGCTCCCACAGGAATTCACTTTTCTCAAGAAAGGCGCAGTCCCTGTGGGAGCGGGTTTACCCGCGAAGAGGCCGGTGCAGGATTACCGCCGCTCAGCGCTGCGCGAACTGCAGTACCACCTCCAGCGGATGGCGCAACTGCTTCTCGGTCATGCGCTTGACCTGGCTGCGGCACGAATAACCGGTCGCCAGCGCCTCGCCGTCCTTGTCCAGCTTGGTCGCCCAGGACTGCTCGAAGATGGTCTTCGAGGTTTGCTGGTTGCGCGCCTCATGCCCATAGGTCCCCGACATGCCACAGCACCCCGTGGCCTCGGTGACCAGCTTCAGGCCCATCCGCGCGAACACCTGCTCCCACTGCTTGGTGCTGGCCGGCACATTGGTCTTCTCGGTGCAGTGGGCCATCAGGCGGAAGCTGCCAGCCTTGGCCGGCGCCTGCTCGGGCAGCACGTCCATCAGCCATTCCTGGGGCAGCAGCACTTGCGGGCAGCCCTCCAGGCCGTCGACCTTCTGGTACTCCTGGCGATACACCAGGGTCATCGCCGGGTCCAGCCCCACCAGCGGCACACCGCAGTCGGCCAGGGCCTTGAGCTGAGTGCCGTTGCGGATGGCCGCCTTGGCGAAGGCGCCGAGGAAGCCCTGCACGTGCAGGGGCTTGCCGTTGGCACTGTACGGTGCCAGGAACACCTTGTGCCCCAGGCGATGGGCCAACTCGATGAACGAGGCCAGCAGCGGCGTCTCGAAGTAACGGGTAAAGGCATCCTGCACCAGCACGATGCTGCGCTCGCGCTGGGCCGGGGTCAGCTCGCGCAGGGCCGGCACACTGGCCACCTGCACGCGGCAGCGGGTCAGGGTGGACTGGAAGTTGAAGCGGCTGATCAGCGGGCTGTCGACCATGCCGACCTGGTCCGCCAGCAGCTTGCTCACCCACTTCGAGCCCATCACCGCGTTGTACAGGCCAGGAGCGTGGGCCAGATAAGGAATGCTGAACTCCAGTGAGCCGATCAGGTAATCGCGCAGCGGGCGCTGATAGCGGCCGTGGTACAGCTCGAGGAAGCGCGAGCGGAAGTCCGGCACGTTGACCTTGATCGGGCACTGCCCCGCACAGGACTTGCACGCCAGGCAGCCGGCCATGGCGTCGTACACCTCGTGGGAGAAATCCTGCTGCCCCTGCTGTTGCGCACGGCGGTTACGCAGCCGCGCTGGCAGCCCCTTGAGCCAGGAGGCCTTGCGCTGGGCGGCGGCCAGCACGTCGATGTTGGCCTCGCCCTGCAGGCGCAGCCACTCGCGGATCAGCGAAGCGCGGCCCTTGGGCGAGTGCTGGCGTTCGCGAGTGGCCTTCCACGACGGGCACATGGCGTCGTTGGGGTCGTAGTTGTAGCAGGCGCCGTTGCCGTTGCAGTGCACGGCGCTGCCGAAGCTCTGCCAGACGCGCTCGTCGATGGTCCGGTCAAGGTCGCCGCGCAGGGTCACGCCATCCACCGGGGTCAGGCCTTCGGCGCTGTCCGGCGGGGTGCAGATCTTGCCCGGGTTGAGCTGGTTGTGCGGGTCGAACGCGCCCTTCAGGCGCTGCAAGGCCGGGTACAGCTCGCCGAAATACTCCGGCACGTACTCCGAGCGCAGGCCCTTGCCGTGCTCGCCCCACAGCAGGCCGCCATAGCTTTTGGTCAGTGCCGCCACGGCATCGGAGATCGGCTTGACCAGCGCGGCCTGGGCCGGGTCTTTCATGTCCAGCGCCGGGCGTACGTGCAGCACGCCGGCATCGACATGGCCGAACATGCCGTAGGCCAGGCCATAGCCATCCAGCAGCGCGCGGAAGTCGGCAATGTAATCGGCCAACTGCTCCGGGGGCACGGCCGTGTCCTCGACGAACGGCTGCGGGCGCACTTCGCCTTCGACGTTGCCCAAGAGCCCCACCGAGCGCTTGCGCATGACATAGACGCGGGTCACCGCCTCGGCGCCTTCGGCCAGGGTGTGGCCCAGGCGCTCGACACCCTTGTCGGCCTGCAGGTGCGCGACGAAGGCCTGGACCCGGGCATTGACCTCGTCCGGCTCGTCACCGCAGAACTCCACCAGGTTGATGCCCAGGGTCGGGCGCTCGGGGTCGGCCGGGAAGTATTCGGCGACGCTGTGCCAGACGATGTCCTTCATCGCCAGCATCAGCACCTTGGAGTCGACGGTCTCGATCGACAGCGGCTTGTGCGCCATCAGCGCATTGGCGTCGCGCAGGGCGTCCATGAAGCTGGTGTAGCGCACGTTGACCAGCACGGCGTACTTGGGGATCGGCAGCACATTGAGCTTGGCTTCGACCACATAGCCCAGCGAGCCCTCGGCGCCGCACAGCACGCTATTGAGGTTGAAGCGGCCCTGCTCGTCGCGCAGGTGCGCCAGATCGTAGCCGGTCAGGCAGCGGTTGAGCTTGGGGAAGGTGCTTTCGATCAGCTCGCCCTGGGTTTCCTGGATCTCGCGGGCCATGCGGTACACCTCGCCCACCCGGCCGGGCGCCGCGCAGGCTTGCTCCAGCGCGGCGTCGTCGATCGGCAGGCTGTGCAGGCGTTCGCCACCGAGCAGCACGCTGTGCAGTTCGAGCACGTGGTCGCGGGTCTTGCCGTAGGTGCAGCTACCCTGGCCGCTGGCGTCGGTGTTGATCATGCCGCCCACGGTGGCGCGGTTGGAGGTGGACAGCTCGGGGGCGAAGAACAGCCCGTGGGGCTTGAGCGCCGCGTTGAGCTGGTCCTTGACCGTGCCGGCCTGCACCCGCACCCAGCGCTCCTCGACGTTGATTTCGAGGATCTTGTTCATGTGCCGCGACAAGTCGACGACGATACCGTCGGTCAGCGACTGGCCGTTGGTGCCGGTACCGCCACCGCGCGGGGTGAGCTTGATGCCATGAAAGCGCGGTTCGGCCATCAGCGTGGCGACCCGCGTCACATCGTCCGCGTCCAGCGGGAACACCGCCGCCTGGGGCAGGCGCTGGTAGATCGAGTTGTCGGTGGCCAGCACGGTACGGGTGCCGTAGTCGGCGCTGATCTGGCCACGGAAGCCGCTGTTTTTCAGGGCTTCGAGGAATTCAGGGTAGTCGGCGGCGGGCGCACGGGGCAGCAGCTGGGCGATCATCGTTGGATGGCCTCTTGATATGGGCTTGTTCACGGTTTCAGGCGCGGCGCAGTTGTAATCTTGGCAGCGGCGATGCGCCGCTCCCACGAAGAAAATGGGCGTTTCCTGTTCATCCGGCATGAATGGATCTCAAGCGGATGACGAATGTGCCAATATTCCTGTAGTTTCGCGCCAGGGGCAAACGGATATTCCTGCCGCTATCAATGAGCTTTATGAATGAATTACCGCCACCTCACCCCTTCGATGTCGCTGCTGCTGGCATTCGAGGCCGCCGCCCGACATGAAAGCTACACCCGCGCCGCCGCGGAGCTTTCGCTTACGCAAAGCGCGGTGAGTCGCCAGGTGCAGGCACTGGAGCAGCAGCTGGGGCTTACCCTGTTCCGCCGCGAGGGCCGCCAGGTGCAACTGACCGACGTTGGCCGGCTGTACCAGCGCGAGCTGAGCGAGGCGCTGGGACGCATCCGCAGTGCCACCTTGCAGGCCCTGGCCTATCAGTCCGGGGTCGGCACCCTGCGCCTGGCCACCCTGCCGACCTTCGGCTCGAAATGGCTGCTGCCACGCCTGCATGCGTTCTACAGCGCCCACCCGGGGATGCTGGTGCATATTCATTCACGTATCGAAGCGATCAATTTCGACACCAGTGAGATCGACGCGGCCATCGGCGTGGCCAGCCACGACCTGCCGGGGCTGATCTGCCATCGCCTGCATGCCGAGGAACTGGTGGTGATCCTGCCGCCGGAGGCCGCCGGCGACGAGGCCGACTGGAGCCCGACGCGTATCAGCGGGCAAGTGCTGTTGAATGTCGCCAACAATCCACATGCCTGGGGTGAATGGTTCTCCTATCACGCCCTGCCCCACCGCGCGATGCGCCTGGGGCCTAGCTTCGAGCTGACCTCGCACCTGATCCAGGCCGTGCGCGCCGGCATCGGCATCGGCCTGGTGCCACGCATTCTGGTGCAGGAAGAGCTGGCCAATGGAGAGCTGTTCAGCCCTGGAGAGGCATTTGCCAGCCAGCGCAGTTACTACCTGATCTATCCGCCGAGGAATGAGGCGCTGCCTTCGTTGCGGGCGTTCCGCAGTTGGCTGCTCGAACAGATCTGAAGGCCTCATCGCTGGCAAGCCAGCTCCCACAGTTGACGGCGATCGCAGTCACTGTGGGAGCCGGCTTGCCGGCGATGAGGCCGGCACAGGCAACAAAAAACCCGATGCCAGTCGCCCGGCATCGGGTTTGTTTCAAGCCACTTCAGCGCTTACTTGGCAACAGTGCCAGCCGCACCGTTGGCCTGCGAGCCACGCTTGCTCTTGAGCATATAGGCTACATACATCACCACCAGCCATACCGGCATCGCATACACCGACACCTGGATGCCCGGGATCTGCAGCATGATGCCCAGGATCAACACCACGAACGCCAGCACCACATAGTTGCCATAGGGGTACCACAGCGCCTTGAACAGCGGCTTCTGGCCGGTACGGTCGAGGTGCTGGCGGAACTTCAGGTGCGAGTAGCTGATCATCGCCCAGTTGATCACCAGGGTCGCCACCACCAGCGACATCAGCAGCTCCAGGGCATTTTGCGGCATCAGGTAGTTGAGCAGCACCGCGATCAGGGTTACGGCCGCCGACACCAGGATCGAACGCACCGGCACACCGCGCTTGTCCACCTTGGCCAGGGCCGCCGGGGCATCACCCTGCTCGGCCATGCCCAGCAGCATACGGGCGTTGCAGTAAGTGCCGCTGTTGTAGACCGACAGTGCCGCGGTCAGGACCACGAAGTTCAGCAGATGCGCGGCCACGTCACTGCCCAGCAGCGAGAACACCTGGACGAACGGGCTGCTGCCATAGCTGCCACCGGAGGCGTCGATGCTGGCGACCAGGGTGTCCCACGGCGTCAGCGACAGCAGTACAACCAGCGCACCGACATAGAAGATCAGGATGCGGTAGATGACCTGGTTGATCGCCTTGGGGATCACGGTCTTCGGCTTGTCGGCCTCGGCAGCGGTGAAACCGAGCATTTCCAGGCCACCGAAGGAGAACATGATGAACGCCAGGGCCATCACCAGGCCGCTAACTCCATTGGGGAAGAAGCCGCCATGGGCCCACAGGTTGGTGACCGTGGCCTCAGGACCACCGCTACCGCTGGTCAGCAGGTAGGCACCCAGGCCGATCATGCCGACGATGGCGGCCACCTTGATGATGGCGAACCAGAACTCGGCCTCGCCGAAGAACTTCACGTTCATCAGGTTGATGGCGTTGATCAGCAGGAAGAAGCCTGCCGCGGTGACCCAGGTCGGGATCTCCGGCCACCAGTAATGGACGTACTTGCCCACCGCCGACAGTTCCGACATGCCGACCAGGATGTACAGCACCCAGCAGTTCCAGCCCGACAGGAAGCCGGCGAAACCGCCCCAGTACTTGTGCGCGAAGTGGCTGAAGGAGCCGGCCACCGGCTCCTCGACGATCATCTCGCCCAGTTGGCGCATGATCATGAAGGCAATGAAGCCGCAGATGGCGTAGCCGAGGATCATCGACGGACCCGCGGATTTCATCACGCCGGCCGAGCCGAGGAACAATCCGGTACCGATGGCGCCGCCCAGGGCGATCAGCTGGATATGGCGGTTCTTCAAGCCACGCTTGAGCTCGCCAGACTGTGAGTTATGTCCACTCATGAACGAAGTCACCTGCTTGTTTTTATCTGTGACGGAATCGGACCCACCGCGCTCGTGGCGCAGCGGAATGGGCAAGGTGGTTACCTTGGGTTCTTGGACGGGTCTGTCGCGGTGGGCACTGGGGCCCAGGGCGAATCAACCGGGTGTCAGCAAGAGTGCGCGGTACGCAAGGGGGTCACAGGTAAAACGCGGCGCATTGTATACCCCTGCAAACGCGCAGGCGTCAACGCGTTGCATCGTTTCCTGTGGAAAAAACGCAGCGGTCCTGGGGCGAAGGCCTGAAAAGGCGGAGTGATCGGCGTACATGGCGCCTCCATTTGTTGTTCTGTTACCGGGCTCTTTGGCCAGGCGTTGCACACGGCAATGGCGCTATATCAACGTGTGGGCAGGGTTTGGACAAGGGGGCGGATCGAGGCTGGAAGGCCCAGGGACGCCGGGCGCGGCAAGTTCTGTTTACAGAGACAGGAAAAATCGAGTTTGGCTGGGAATTTTGCCGCGATTTGTAAAAAAATCCTTACAAGGCGTTCTAAAAACTTTCCACTTGCGAGGAAAATTTCTTTGAGATCAGCTATTTGCCGCTATCTTGCGGCCACGTGCCTGGCCTTGCCTCTGTAGGATCGCGTCAATTCGCCGGGCACAAAAAAGCCAGCCCGAAGGCTGGCTCTTTCGCTATACGGGCCGATCAGCCACGCGGCTTGCCGCGACCACGGCCGGCCGGCTTGTCACCGTCCGGGCGGGCGGGGCGCTTGCGCATGTCGCTCGGACGCTCGGCCACCGCGCTGCCACGGTTGCCTTTGCGCGGCGCGGCCTCTTCACGCGGCGCACGCGCCGGACGCTCGGCCTGACCTTCGCCGGCCGGACGCAGGGTGCGCACACGCTCGCCACGGCCCATTGGACGGGTCGACTTGCGCTGCATGCGCTCCATCTTGTCCTTGGCCTTAAGGTTCAGCGTTGGCAGTGCCACCGGTTGCAGGCCCACTTCGGCGGCCAGGATATCGATCTCGCCCTGGCTCATTTCGCGCCAGCGGCCCATCGGCAGGTCGGAGTTGAGGAACACCGGGCCGAAACGCACGCGTTTCAGGCGGCTGACCACCACGCCTTGCGACTCCCACAGGCGACGCACTTCACGGTTACGGCCTTCCATCACCACGCAGTGGTACCAATGGTTGAAGCCTTCACCACCCGGAGCCTTCTGGATGTCGGTGAACTTGGCCGGGCCGTCCTCGAGCATCACGCCAGCCTTGAGGCGCTCGACCATGTCGTCGTCGACCTCACCGCGCACGCGCACGGCGTACTCGCGGTCCATCTCGTAGGACGGGTGCATCAGGCGGTTGGCCAGTTCACCGTCGGTGGTGAACAGCAGCAGGCCGGTGGTGTTGATGTCCAGGCGGCCGATGTTGATCCAGCGGCCCTCTTTCGGGCGCGGCAGGCGGTCGAACACGGTCGGGCGGCCTTCCGGGTCGTCACGGGTGCAGATTTCGCCGTCGGGCTTGTTGTACATGATCACGCGGCGGGTCGCCTCGGCGGCCTCGACGCGCTTGATCAGCTTGCCGTCAACGGTGATGGCGTCGTGCAGGTCGACGCGAAGGCCGAGGGTGGCCTCGACACCGTTGACCTTGATACGGCCCTGGCTGATCCAGGCCTCGACGTCACGACGCGAGCCCACGCCAATGCGTGCCAGCACTTTCTGCAGCTTTTCGCCGGACGGAGGGGTAGGTTGTTGGTCCTGCAGGTCTTGCTCACTCATCTGGGCACCTCCCGGTGTATTAGTGAAAGCGTTTTTTGGCGACGGATGCGCCAAAGGGGCGCGCATCATACGCGGTTCGGCGCGGGAACGCACTGGAGGGTAGGTTGTTTTTTGAGGCCGGGGTAGGCTTTCTGCCAGATGGCACTGCAGCCCTTTCGCGGGTAAACCCGCTCCCACAGGTTCAGCAGTAATCCTGTGGGAGCGGCGGTTCGCCGCTGCGATTTACCCGCGAAGAGGCCGGCGCAGCAGACACATGGCCATCAGGGTTCCAGCTTGGCTTGCGCTTCAGGCTCTTCGCGCAAATCATCGAAATCAGTCTTGAGCCCCTCTTCCATCGCATCCAGCTCCACCAGCAGCGAGCGGAAGCTGGTTTCATCCTTCGGCGCTGGCGCTTCACCCTCCTCGCCCAGGCTGGCATCGGCCAAGGCCTGCAAGTGCGCGGGCACCGGCGCCTCGTCCGGGTCGTCGAGTGGCGCCTCTGGCTCCAGTTCACGCAGCTCGGCCAGTGCCGGGAGCTGATCGAGGCTCTTGAGGTTGAAGTGATCGAGGAATGCCTTGGTGGTGGCGAACATGGCCGGCCGCCCGGGCACCTCGCGGTAACCGACGATACGGATCCACTCACGCTCCATCAGGGTCTTGATGATGTTGCTGTTCACCGCCACCCCCCGCACATCCTCGATCTCGCCGCGGGTAATGGGTTGGCGATAGGCGATCAGCGCAATGGTTTCAAGCAAGGCGCGGGAATAGCGCTGCGGGCGCTCTTCCCACAGGCGGCCGACCCAAGGCGCATAGCTTTCGCGAATCTGCAGGCGGTAACCGGTGGCCACCTCCTTGAGCTCGAAGGCGCGGCCATTGCAAGACTTGCCGAGCACCTCCAGGGCTTTCTTGAAGATGGCCGGCGCCGGGCGCTCGGCTTCTTCGAACAGTTCGTACAGGCGCTCTAGGGATTGCGGCTTGCCCGAGGCGAGCAGGAAAGCCTCGATCAGCGACGCGAGTTCACGGGGTTCGTTCAGGTTCATGGGGTTGTCAGGTCACTCTGCCCGGGCGCGGACGTGGATCGGGGCGAAAGCCTCATTTTGCACCAGTTCGATCAGCGATTCCTTCACCAGCTCAAGAATCGCCATGAAGGTCACCACCACCCCGAGCTTGCCTTCCTCGGCGCTGAACAGCTCGACGAAGGGCACGAACTCGCCTCCCTTGAGGCGTTCGAGCACCTGGCTCATGCGCTCGCGGGTAGACAGGGCCTCGCGGGTGATCTGGTGGCTTTCGAACAGGTCATTGCGGCGCATGACCTCGGCCATGGACAACAGGATCTCTTCCAGGGCGACATCGGGCAGCAGCTTGCGCACCTTGGCCTGGGGCGCATCCAGCTGCGGCACCAGCACTTCACGGCCAACCCGTGGCAAGGCGTCGATGCCCTCGGCGGCGGCCTTGAAGCGCTCGTACTCCTGCAGGCGGCGGATCAGCTCGGCGCGTGGGTCGCCCTCGTCCTCCTCCACCTCGGCGGAACGCGGCAGCAGCATGCGCGACTTGATCTCGGCGAGCATCGCAGCCATCACCAGGTACTCGGCGGCCAGCTCCAGGCGAACGTTCTTCATCAGCTCGACATAGCTCATGTACTGGCGGGTGATTTCTGCCACCGGGATATCGAGGATGTCGACGTTCTGCTTGCGAATCAGGTACAGCAGCAGGTCCAGCGGGCCCTCAAAGGCTTCGAGGAAGACCTCCAGGGCGTCCGGCGGGATGTACAGATCGACCGGCATTTCGGTCAGGGCTTCGCCGTAGACCAGGGCCAACTGCAGCTGGAAAGGCGTCTCGGCCTCGCTGGCCGGCGCCTCGGGCGCTTCCACCTGGCTCACGCGCTGGCCAGGAACGGCGCAGGGTCACCGCACCCTTCGCGGATCAGCTCGGGTTCATCGCCGGTCAGGTCGATCACCGTGGACGCCTTCAAATCGCCAAAGCCACCGTCGACGATCAGGTCGACATGGTGCTCCAGGCGCTGGCGAATCTCGTACGGATCGGTCATGGGGTCTTCATCGCCCGGCAGGATCAGGCTCACGCTCATCAAAGGCTCGCCGAGCTCTTCAAGCAGCGCCAGGACGATCGGGTTGGACGGCACGCGCAGGCCGATGGTGCGGCGCTTTTCGTGCAGCAGCAGGCGTGGCACTTCGCGGGTGGCATTGAGGATGAAGGTGTAAGGGCCTGGGACATGGGCCTTGAGCAGGCGGAACGTCGCCGTGTCGATCTTGGCGAAGGTGCCCATCTGCGACAGGTCGCAGCACAGCAGGGTGAAGTTGTGGTTCTTGTCCAGCTGACGCAGGCGGCGGACACGCTCAATTGCGTTCTTGTCGCCGATCTGGCAGCCCAGCGCATAAGCCGAATCGGTGGGATAGACCACCACACCACCCTTGCGGATGATTTCGACGGCCTGCTTGATCAGCCGCGCCTGCGGGTTTTCCGCATGAATCTGGAAAAATTGGCTCACGAAGTCGTCCTGTTCATACCGCCATAGGCTGTTCATGTCGGAATCGGCGCCACAGGGGTGGCAGGTCCTCAGGCAATGGCCGGTAGGCACCGATCTCGCCCCAGGTGCCAGGGCCGTGGAAATCGCTGCCAGCGCTTGCCAGCAGGCCGAACTCACGGGTGAGGATGGACATCGTCCCCACCTGCTCGGGCGGCATCATCCCATTGACCACTTCCAGTGCCTGCCCACCTGCCTGAATATAGTCGGCAATCAGCCGTCTGCGCTTGCTGCGGGTCAGTTCGTAGTGCATGGGATGAGCCAGGCTCACCCACGCATTGGACTGGCGCAGCGTGGCGACGGTTTCCTCGAGTGTCGGCCAGTGCAACTTGACGTCACCCAGCTTGCCGGCGCCCAGCCACTTGCGAAACGCTTCGCCGCGGTCCTTGACGAAGCCTGCGCGCACCATGAACTCGGCGAAATGCGGGCGTGCCGGGGCGTTGCCGCTGTCGCCCAGCTCCTGCTGCACCGCCCGCGCACCTTCGAGCGCACCGGGCATGCCTTTGGCGGCCAGCTTGCGATCGATCTCTTCAGCCCGCAGCCAGCGGCCACGGTGGAGGTTTTCGATGGCTTCGAGCAACGGCGGAGCATCGAGGGGGAAGTCGTAACCCAGCACATGGATGGTCGCGCCGCCCCAGGTGCATGACAACTCGACGCCACTGACCCAGTGCATGCCGTTGTCGAGGCAGGCCTGGCGGGCCTCGGGCAGGCCCTCGAGAGTGTCGTGATCGGTGAGCGACAAGGTCCGCACCCCATGCTCATGGGCCCGGGCGACCAGTGCCGTGGGCGACAGGGCGCCGTCGGAGGCCGTGCTGTGACAGTGCAGATCAACATTCATGGTGGAGCGCTTTCGCCGGAATCGATGTTTGTTATTATGCCGTCACATCCCGCTTCTGGCTGCCACTGTGAAACAATTCATCGATTTCATCCCGCTGCTGCTGTTCTTCATCGTCTACAAACTGGACCCGCGCCCGGTTGAATTCGCAGGCAAAAGCTTTGAATTCGGCGGTATCTACAGCGCCACGGCGATGCTTATCCTCAGCTCGCTGGTGGTTTACGGCGCGCTGTTCCTGCGCCACCGCAAGCTCGAGAAAGGCCAGTTGCTGACCCTGGTCGCCTGCCTGGTGTTCGGTGGCCTGACCCTGGCCTTCCACAGCGAAACCTTCCTCAAATGGAAGGCACCGGTGGTCAACTGGCTGTTTGCCCTGGCCTTCGCCGGCAGCCACTTCATCGGTGACCGGGTGCTGATCAAACGCATCATGGGCCACGCCCTGACACTTCCAGAAACAGTCTGGACCCGCCTGAACCTGGCATGGATCGTCTTCTTCCTGGTCTGCGGCGCCGCCAACCTGTTCGTCGCCTTCACCTTCCAGGCCTTCTGGGTCGACTTCAAGGTGTTCGGCAGCCTGGGCATGACCGTGATCTTCCTGGTGGCGCAGGGTGTATACCTCTCGCGCCACCTGCACGACACCGACCCCTCTACTTCCAAACCCAAGGACTGACATGCTCTACGCCATCATCGCCAGCGACGTCGCGAACTCCCTGGAAAAACGCCTGGCCGCCCGCCCTGCCCACATCGAGCGCCTGCAACAGCTCAAGGCCGAAGGCCGCGTGGTGCTGGCCGGTCCGCACCCGGCCATCGACAGCAACGACCCGGGCGCCGCCGGCTTCAGCGGCAGCCTGATCGTCGCCGAGTTCGAATCACTGGCCGCCGCCCAGGCCTGGGCCGACGCCGACCCGTACATCGCTGCCGGTGTCTACGACAAGGTCGTGGTCAAGCCGTTCAAGCAAGTCCTGCCGTAAGAGTAGTTGTTGTGGGAGCAGCTTCGTGGGAGCGGGCTTGCCCCGCGATTGCGCCAGTCCAAGCTATCGCTATCGCGGGGCAAGCCCGCTCCCACGCAGCTGCTCCCAGCTACACCCCCGCACTGCACTATTCATAAATTGCGACGACCGGCCGACAACCTCCTGAACCGACAAGAATCAGGAGTCCCAATGCGTCAAGGTCCGATGTCCGTGCTGCTTTGCCTGTTGCTGCTATCCCCTTTCGCCGTGGCCGAACAGCCGTTGTCGCTGGAAGCCGGGGCGCGAATCACCGAACTGCAGCAGCGCCTGGAAGAGAGCGAGAAACAACGCACCCTGCTGGCCCAGCAAATGCAGAGCCAGGACAGCGAACGCGAGAGCGCCCAGCTGAGCCGCCTGCGCCAGGACAACCAGCGCCTGAAGCTGGCCATCAAGGAGCTGCAGGCCGGGGCCAATCCGGTGCAACGCCTGCTCACCGACCAGCAACAATGGTTCCTGATCGGTTCGGCCGTTGCACTGTTGTCGGTAGTCTGCGGTATCTTAGCCAGCGGCGGTCACAGACGACGCCGGCAATGGTTGAATTGAGTGAGACATGAGCGAGCTGTTACTGATTGATGATGACCAGGAGCTGTGTGAGCTGCTTGGCAGCTGGCTGACCCAGGAAGGCTTCGAGGTGCGCGCCTGCCACGATGGCTTGAGTGCGCGCCAGGCCCTGGCCGCCCACGCGCCGGCAGCGGTGGTACTGGATGTGATGCTGCCCGACGGCAGCGGCCTGGAACTGCTCAAGCAGCTGCGCAGCGAACACGCCGACCTGCCGGTGCTGATGCTCTCGGCCCGTGGCGAGCCGCTGGACCGTATCCTTGGCCTGGAGCTCGGCGCCGACGACTACCTGGCCAAACCCTGCGACCCCCGCGAGCTCACCGCTCGCCTGCGCGCTGTGCTGCGCCGCAGCCACCCCAACGCGCCCACCTCGCAGATCGAGGTCGGCGACATGGTCTTCAGCCCGGTACGCGGCGTGGTCAGCATCGACCAGCGCGAGATGACCCTTACGCTATCCGAGAGCCGCATCCTCGAAGCCTTGCTGCGCCAGCCCGGCGAACCGCTGGACAAACAGGAGCTGGCGCAGATCGGCCTGGGCCGCAAGCTCACCCTCTATGACCGCAGCCTGGACATGCATGTCAGCAACCTGCGCAAGAAGATCGGCCCGCACGCCGACGGCCGCCCACGCATCGTCGCGTTGCGTAGCCGAGGTTACTACTACAGCCTTTGAAAGCAGCTTCAAGCTTCAAGCTTCAAGCCTCAAGTTTCAAGAAACAGCAAATCGAGCATCACCCCCGCTTTTACTTGAAGCTTGCAGCTTGAAGCTTGCAGCTCTTTACCCTCCCTTTACCCTCGCCTGACCGCCCTTGACCTTGATCTCCCTAGACTGGGCTCATCCGGTAACCACCGGCCCCTGAAAGGAGAGACACCATGCGCAAGACCCTTATCGCCCTGATGTTCGCCGCCGCCCTGCCGACCGTAGCCATGGCCATGCCTGAAGGCGGCCCGCGCCACGACGGCCCGCATCATCGCGGTGACGCGCCTTTCGCCCAGCTGGACCTGAGCCGCGACCAGCGCCAGCAGATCGGCAAGCTGATGGGCGAGCAGATGCAACAGCGCCGCGACATCACCGAGCGCTACATGAACAAGCTGCCGGCCGCCGAGCAGAAGGCCATGAAGGACGAAATCAAGGCCAGCCACGACAAGACCGAAGGCCAGATCCGCGCCCTGCTCAAGCCGGACCAGCAGAAGAAGTTCGACGAACTGCAGAAGGAACGCGCCGCGCGCAAGGCCGAGTGGCAGGAGTTCCAGGCCTGGAAGGCTGAAAAAGGCAGCAAGGCCCAGTAAGCTGTCCCCCAATGCCCGGCCCGCTCAGCAGCGGGCCGGGCTTTTGCCATTTCACGGAGGTGCTCGTCTTGCGTTCACTGTTCTGGCGCATCCTGGCCAGCTTCTGGCTGGCCATCGCCCTGGTCGCCGGCCTGTCGATCCTGCTCGGCCACATGCTCAACCAGGACACCTGGATCCTCAGCCGTCACCCCGGCCTGAACACCCTGGCCAGCCGCTGGGTGCAGCATTACGAACAGGAAGGCCTGGAGTCGTCGCAACGCTTCCTTGAACGGCGCAAGCAACGCTACAAGATCGACGTGCAGGTGCTCGACGACAGTGGCGATGCCGTGGTTCCCGGCACCTTCCCGCGCCGCGCTGCCGCTTTCGAGGCGCGCCAGCACAACGACGAACGCCGCCTGCCCTGGCGCCGCCTGACCGAGGAATACACCAGCCCCAGCAGCGGCGAAACCTACCTGCTGATCTACCGTATCCCCCACCCGGAACTGGCCGCCTGGCATCGCGAAAGCCTGATCTGGCCGCTCAGCGCGCTGGGCATCGCGCTGGTGGTGCTGACCCTGTTCAGCCTGCTGGTGACCCTGTCGATCACTCGCCCGCTGAGCCGCCTGCGCGGCGCGGTGCATGACCTGGGGCAGACCAGCTACCAGCAGAACAGCCTGGCGCGCCTGGCCGTGCGCCGCGACGAGTTTGGCGTGCTGGCCAACGACTTCAACAAGATGGGCGCACGCCTGCAGAGCCTGATCGGCAGCCAGCGCCAGCTGCTGCGCGATGTGTCCCACGAATTGCGCTCGCCCTTGGCGCGCCTGCGTGTCGCCCTGGCCCTGGCCGAACGCGCCGGGCCCGAACAGCGCCAGGCCCTATGGCCACGGCTGACCCGTGAGTGCGACCGCCTGGAAGACCTGATCAGTGAAATCCTGGTGCTGGCCCGGGTCGATGCCGAGCAGGCGCATGCCGAGCCCGTGGACCTCAATGCCGTGCTGGGTGGCGTGCGTAAGGACGCTCAGTTGGCGGCGCCGGATCAGGAAGTGCGCCTGCAGATGCAACCGGGGCTGACCCTGCAAGGCTGGCCGACCTTGATCGAGCGGGCGGTGGACAACCTGCTGCGCAATGCCCTGCGCTTCAATCCGCTGGGGCAACCGATCGAAATTGATGCCCACCGTGAACAGGAGCGCATTGTCCTGAGCGTGCGTGACCATGGGCCGGGGGTGGCAGAGGAACATCTGGCGCAGTTGGGCGAGCCGTTTTACCGCGCGCCGGGCCAGGAGGCACCGGGGCATGGGTTGGGGCTGGCGATCGCGCGCAAGGCGGCGGAGCGCCATGGCGGCAGCCTGACGCTGGCGAATCATCCGCAGGGTGGGTTTGTGGCGACGCTGGCGTTGCCCTGCGAAGTCAGTGCTGGCTGACATTCCCCTGAGCTGCCATGCAGCTCTTCGCGGGTAAACCCGCTCCCACAGGACTGCGCCATTCTCAAGGCGCGCGCGATCCTGTGGGAGCGGGTTTACCCGCGAAGGGCCGCAAAGCGGCCCCCGCCACATCACTCGCCCCAGGCGCTGACGTACTCGGCGGTTTCCAGGATCGGCGCGGTGCGCGGCTCGGCCATTGGCGTGCCGACGTACAGGTAGCCGATCAGTTCTTCGTTCTCGGCCAGCCCAAGACCCTTGTGCACATGGGCATCGAAGGCCATGTCGCCGGTGCGCCATACCGCGCCGATGCCTTGGGCATGCGCCGCGATCAGGATCCCGTGGGCCGCACAACCGGCGGCCAGGCGCTGCTCGATCTTCGGCACCTTGAAGTGATCCTGCAGTTTGGCGATCACCACGATCAGCAGCGGCGCGCGCAGTGGCATGGCCCGGGCCTTGTCCAGCGCAGCCTGGGTGGAGTCACCCTTGGCCTGTACCGCTTCGGCGAACAGCTCGCCGAGCTTATCGCGGCCCTGCCCTTCGATGGTCAGGAAGCGCCAAGGCCGCAGTTGGCCATGGTCCGGCGCACGCAGCGCCGCCTGGAACAGCGCCTCGCGCTGCGCGGCGTTGGGCGCGGGCTCCGTCAGGCGTGGCACGGAAACACGGTTGAGCAATGCGTCGAGAGCCTCCATCGGCTTCCCTCCTGGCAAGTTGAAAGTGCCGCCATTCTCAAGCTGCAAGCTTCAAGCTGCAAGCCGCAAGAAAAAGCAGCCGCGATACCGCCCCGTTCGCACTTGCAGCTTGCAGCTTGCAACTTGCGGCTTAAAATGGCGCCCTTTCCGTTGCGAGTCAGGGCAGATCACATGGCGTTGCCGACCTTAAGGATCATTGGTTTCATCATCGGCATCTTCCTGATCACCCTGGCGGTGAGCATGGTGGTGCCCATGGCGACCCTGGTGGTCTTCGAACGCACCGGCGACATGCCGTCGTTCCTCTGGTCGAGCCTGATCACCTTCGTCGCCGGCCTCGGCCTGGTGGTGCCCGGCCGCCCCGAACACGTGCACCTGCGCCCGCGCGACATGTACCTGCTGACCGTCAGCAGCTGGCTGGTGGTGTGCGTGTTTGCCGCCCTGCCGTTCTTGCTCACCCAGCACATCAGCTACACCGATGCCTTCTTCGAAAGCATGTCGGGCATTACCGCCACCGGCGCCACGGTGCTCAGCGGGCTGGACAGCATGTCACCCGGCATCCTGATGTGGCGCTCGATGCTGCACTGGCTGGGTGGTATCGGCTTCATCGGCATGGCGGTGGCGATCCTGCCGCTGCTGCGCATCGGTGGCATGCGCCTGTTCCAGACCGAGTCGTCCGACCGCTCGGAGAAGGTCATGCCGCGCTCGCACATGGTCGCCAAGTCGATCGTCGGGGTCTACGTCGGCATCACGGTGTTCGGCAGCCTGGCGTTCTGGTGGGCGGGCATGGGCCTGTTCGATGCGATCAACCACGCCATGTCGGCGATCTCCACCGGCGGGTTCTCCACCTCCGACCAGTCGCTGGCCAAATGGGACATTCCGGCGGTGCACTGGGTTGCAGTGGTGGTGATGATCCTCGGCAGCGTGCCGTTCACCCTCTACGTGGCCACTCTGCGCGGCCACCGCAAGGCACTGATCAAGGACCAGCAGGTCCAGGGCCTGCTCGGCATGCTGGTGGCCACCTGGCTGGTGCTGGGCACCTGGTACTGGGCCACCACCGACCTGCACTGGCTCGATGCTCTGCGCCACGTGGCGCTGAACGTCACCTCGGTGGTCACCACTACCGGTTTCGCCCTGGGCGACTACAGCCTGTGGGGCAACTTCTCGCTGATGCTGTTCTTCTATTTGGGTTTCGTCGGGGGCTGCTCGGGCTCGACCGCAGGCGGCATCAAGATCTTCCGTTTCCAGGTGGCCTATATCCTGCTCAAGGCCAACCTCAACCAGCTGATCCACCCGCGCGCGGTGATCAAGCAGAAGTACAACGGCCACCGCCTCGACGAAGAGATCGTGCGTTCGATCCTGACCTTCTCGTTCTTCTTCGCCATCACCATCTGCATCATCGCCCTGCTGCTGTCGCTCTTGGGCGTCGACTGGATGACCGCGCTGACCGGTGCCGCGGGCACCGTCTCGGGGGTCGGGCCAGGCCTGGGCGAGGTGATCGGCCCGGCCGGCAACTACGCCACCTTGCCGGATGCCGCCAAGTGGATCCTGGCCGGCGGCATGTTGCTGGGCCGGCTGGAGATCATCACGGTGCTGGTGTTGTGCATGCCAGCGTTCTGGCGTCACTGAGGGTCAAGCGCGCGCGGTACTCGCTGGGGGTGGCATCGAACCAGCGGCGGAACGCCCGATAGAAGTTGCTCGGGTCGGCAAACCCCAGCAGGTAGGCGGTTTCCAGCAAGGTGGTACCCGGCTGGGCGAGGTACTGCTCGGCCAGTTCCCGGCGGGTGTCGTCGAGCAGGGTCTGGAAGCTGGTGCCCTCGTCCTGCAGACGCCGCTGCAGGGTGCGCTGCGAAAGGTGCAGGGCCTGGGCCACGGTGTCGCGCTTGGGCTCGCCTTGCGGCAGGATACGGCACAGCACCTGGCGCACGCGGTGGGTGACCCGGCTCTCCGAGAACCGCGCCAGGTACTCGCCGGCAAAACGATCATGCAGTATGGCCATGGCTTCGTTGGCGGTGGGCAATGGCGCCTCCATGTCGGCGCGCTCGAACAGCAGCGCATCATGGGCCGCGCCAAATACCAGTGGTGCGTGGAACGCCACCTTGTACGGCTCGATATTCTTCGGCTGCGGGCCCTGGATCAGCACTCGCCGCAGCTGGATCGGCCGCCCGCTGAGCCAGCTCGACAGCGCCAGGGCGCACGCCAGCGAGGCTTCCGCGCTGTGCCGGGTGGGCGGCAGATGGTCGCCATGCACCGTCAAGATCAGCGAATAGCCTTCCGGCCCGAGGCAAAAGCTCAGGTCCGAGCTTTCGGCAATGATCCGCTGGTAACGCACCAGGCGCTCGAAACCTTCGGCCAGGGTGCGGCTGGACATCAGCGCATAACCGACCACATGAAACGAAGCCGGGCGCACCACCCGGGCCATGTTCAGGCCGATGGCTTCATTGCCGGACAGCTCGACCGCCAGTTGCCACAGCCGGGTCATGGCGTCCTGGGGGAAACGCGCATCGGGGTCTTCGAGGGCGGCAAAATCCAGTCCCAGTTGCCTGAACATGGCCGGGCAGTCGAGCCCCTCCAGCTCAAGCGCCTTGACGATCCCTGATGCCCAGCTGGCTGAAGTGGTTCTCTCACTCATGACAGGCTTCTTGTGCTGACCGCTCCTGCGGTGAATCGAAAGGATACTCAATTGGCGCCAATTGTCACTGGCCAGCGCATCAGCTGACTCTAGACTCGATTCAGGCTCCACGCCGTGTATCCTGTCTTCAAACAGCAGCTTCGGGAGCACAGCCATGACCAGCACAGCGCAGTTCCGCAGTTTTGCCGAGTTCTATCCCTATTACCTGGGCGAGCACAGCAACCCCACCTGCCGCCGCCTGCACTTCGTCGGTACCAGCCTGGTGATCGCCCTGCTCGCCTACACCCTCGCCAGCGGCAAGTGGCTGCTGCTGCTAGCCGTGCCTCTGGCCGGCTACGGTTTTGCCTGGGCCGGCCACTTCTTCTTCGAGAAAAACCGCCCGGCCACCTTCACCCATCCCTGGTACAGCCTGATCGGCGACTTCGCCATGTTTCGCGACATTCTGCTGGGCCGGCTCAGCCTCTGAATAACGGCCCGCAAGGCCAGGTTCACGTCCCCGCCGGCCACTGCCAGGCCCGCCGACATGCCCAACACTGTTGGCATGTCCCCGCCTCGAGTAGCCCAAAGGCAATGAACCAGCAAGCCAGTTTCAACCACATGCGCGATGGCACCGCCCAGGACTGGGCGATCATCGCCGATGACTTTCGCGCCTATGCCAGCCAACTGCCGCGCCGCATCCTGGCGCACCTACGCCTGCTCGACGGCGACTTCGGTGGCTTCCCCATCGACCGCCTCAGCCATTCGCTGCAGACCGCCAGCCGTGCCTGGCGTGACGGCCGCGACGAGGAGTACGTGGTCTGTGCGCTGCTGCATGACATCGGCGACACCCTGGGCAGCTACAACCACCCGGACATCGCCGCAGCGATCCTCAAGCCCTTCGTCAGCCCGGAGAACCTGTGGATGGTGGAACACCACGGGATCTTCCAGGGCTACTACTTCTTCCACCACCTGGGCATAGACCGGCACCTGCGCGAGCAATTCAGCGCACACCCGCAGTACCAGCAGACCATCGATTTCTGTGCGCGCTACGATGCCGCCGCGTTCGACCCCGACTATGAAAGCCTGCCGTTGTCGTTCTTCGAGCCGATGCTTGAGCGGGTGTTCGCCCAGCCGAGGCAATCCGTCTACAAAGCGGCCTTGCAGGAATCTGCCTGAGTCATAGGCCGCAAGTCCCTGCCTCATCGCCGGCAAGCCGGCTCCCACAGGAATGCGTATGGCTTGAGGCGCGCGCGATCGAAGTGGGAGCTGGCTTGCCAGCGATGAAGCCAGCACGGATTCACGCCGGTTCGCCAAGCTCCGCCAACCGCTGCGCCACCTCGCGCGCCTGGGCATCGGCGAAGCGGTACAGCTCGATCTGCCCGTCCCAATGCTCGATCAGCGCCGTGCACGACTCCACCCAGTCACCGCAGTTGAGGTATTCCACCTCGCCAACCCGGCGTATTTCGGCATGGTGTATATGCCCGCAGACCACGCCCTGGAAGCCTCGCCGGGTGCATTCGTGGGCAATCGCATCCTCGAAATCGCTGATGAAACTCACCGCGCCCTTGACCTTGTGCTTGAGGTAGGCAGACAGCGACCAGTAGCCATAGCCATAACGGGCGCGCCAGTGGTTGAGCCAGCGGTTGAGCACCAGGGTGAATTCGTAGGCGCGGTCGCCCAGGAACGCCAGCCAGCGGTGATAACGGGTGATCACGTCGAACTGGTCGCCGTGGATCACCAGCAGGCGACGGCCATCGGCGGTGAGGTGTTCGGCTTCGTCCACCAGCTGGATATTGCCGAGGATCAGTTTGGAATAGCGGCGCAGGAACTCGTCATGGTTGCCGGTGACGTAGATGACTTCAGTACCGCGCTTGCTCATGGTCAACAGGCGGCGAATGACGTTGGTGTGCGCCTGGGGCCAATAGATGCCGCCGCGCAGCTTCCAGCCATCGATGATGTCGCCGACCAGGTAGATGCGGTCGGCCTGATAACCCTTGAGAAAATGCGACAGGTGTTCGGCCTGGCAATCCCGGGTGCCCAGGTGCACGTCGGAGATCCACAGGGTACGGACACGCTGCTTGCGTGACGGGCGGACGGTTTCGGCATGGGTCATGGGCAGGCTCCGGCACTGTTTGCTGGAGACTGGCAGGCACAGGTGACAGGTTGGTGGCAGGCCGATGACGACTGATCGCGCCTTGCCGGGTGTACACTCTTTCCCTGCCCTACGAGGACCCACCATGACCACCGGCCCGCTGCTTTCGCTGCGCCACTACCGTGACGAGTTGATCGCCCACAGCCACGAGCACCCGCAACTGGTGTTCGGCCTGCGCGGGCGGCTGGACTTCGAGGTGCAGGGCCAGGGTGCGCGGGTCGATCGCCAGGCCTTGATGGTGGTGCCTGCCGGCGCCCACCACACCTGCGGCAGCACCGCCGGCAGTCACTGCCTGGTGCTGGATGTGCCGGGCGAGCATTGGCTCGGCGAACAGCTGG
This sequence comes from Pseudomonas sichuanensis, assembly GCF_024749065.1. NCBI lineage: Bacteria > Pseudomonadati > Pseudomonadota > Gammaproteobacteria > Pseudomonadales > Pseudomonadaceae > Pseudomonas > Pseudomonas sichuanensis. The sequence continues at coordinate 4,399,871 of NZ_CP087185.1, forward strand.
GGGCGCATGCCGATGCCAGCCGCCGCCTGCTCGACCGCCCCGGCGCGCTGGGCCTGGACAACCGCCAGCAGCAGTTGGTGGACTGGCTGGCGACCAGCCCGATGGACGACCCATTGATCGCCCGCCAGGGTGCGGTGCTGTTGCTGGCCAGCCTCAACCCGCAGGCGGCGGCACCGATAGTCGCCAGCAGCCGCCTGCCCTACGCAGCCTTCGACGCCCATATCCAACAGCATGCCGCCTACCCACTGCAGGTCGCTGACCTGGCGCGGCTGGCCGGGCTGTCCAGCGCTCGACTGCATGCGCGTTTCACTGCGGAATGCGGCATGACGCCGATGGACTACATTCGCCAGCGGCGGCTGCTGATGGCCCGGCAGTTGTTGCGCGGGTCCCTGCTGCCAGTGGGCGAGATCGCCGCGCGGGTGGGATACGAGTCCCAGAGTGCCTTCAGTGCGGCGGTGATGCGGGCATTTGGCTGCACACCTTCGGCGTTGCGGCGAGAGCCCGGCGATAACTGACGCGAGGCTGGCGACAGACACCGGCGAACCGGCCTTTTACACTGAGCGCCGGTACCAGCCCTATCGCGGAACCGTGGGAGCGGGCTTGCCCCGCGATAGGGCCGGTAATATCGCGCAAACAACCCAAGGACCACCATGAACCACCGCACCGCCCTCGGCGCCCTGCACATCGGCGCGCTGTTCTTTGGCCTGACCGGCGTGTTCGGCAAACTGGCAGCCAGTGCCAGCCCGTCGATCATCGTCTTCGGCCGCGCCGCCTTCGCCGTGCTCGCCCTGGGCCTGTTCGCCAGCCTGGCGCGTCAGGCCTGGCAGCCTTTGGGCGGGCGCGACCTGCGCCGCCTGCTGTTGGGCGGGGTATTGCTGGCAGGGCACTGGGTGAGCTTCTTCGTCGCGGTCAAGGTCGCGGGCGTGGCCATTGCCACCTTGGGCTTTGCCAGCTTCCCGGCCTTCACCGTCATCCTTGAAGGCCTGTTGTTCCGTGAGCGTATCCGTCGCAACGAGGCCGTGCTGGTGGTGCTGGTGAGCATCGGCCTGGTGCTGGTCACCCCGGCTTTCGACCTGGCCAGCGAGGCCACCGGTGGGCTGCTCTGGGCGCTGCTTTCGGGGCTGCTGTTCTCGCTGCTGTCACTGACCAACCGCGCAGGTTCCGGGCGCCTGCCGGCGGTGCAGGCGGCGCTGTGGCAGAACCTGGTAGTCAGCCTGTGCCTGCTGCCCTTCGCCGCCCCGGGGCTGGCCAGCGTAGCGCCCATGGACTGGCTGTGGATCGCCCTGCTGGGGGTGTTCTGCACCGGCGTCGCCCACAGCCTGTTCGTCGCCAGCCTGGCCGTGATCAAGGCCCGCACCGCGGCGGTGGTGTTCGGCATGGAGCCGGTCTACGGCATCGCCGTGGCCTGGGTGGTGTTCGCCGAAACCCCCACTCTGCGCATGCTCGCCGGCGGCGCGCTGATCATCTTCGCCATCGTGCTGTCCAGCCGCATGGCCGCCGAGCAGCCGGTGAAACCGCGCGCCGTGGTGGAGAGCGCCTGATCAGCGATCGTTGTGGCCCAGGTCGCGCTCGGGGTCGATCAGGTCGCGCAGCCGCTGCTTGAGCACCTTGGCTTCGGGGAAGCCGCCATCAGCCTTGCGCTCCCACAGTTGCACGCCGTCGCAAGTGATGCAGAACACGCCACCGGTACCTGGCGCCAACGCCACCTGGCCAAGCTCGTCGGCGAAGGTGCTGAGCAGTTCCTGGGCCAGCCAGGCGGCACGCAGCAGCCATTGGCATTGGGTGCAGTAGGTAATGACGATCTGCGGTTTGCTGTCGGCCATGTCGGGCATCTCCAGAGGAAGGGCCGCTTATACTAGCGGTCTTTACCGCTGCTTTTGAGACTCACGATGCGCCGCCTGCTGTTATGCCTTTTGCTGACGCTCACCTCCCTCACCCTGTTTGCCGCCGAGCCTGCCAGGCCGAAGGTCGGTCTGGTGCTGTCGGGCGGCGCCGCCCGCGGCCTGGCGCACATCGGTGTGCTCAAGGCCCTGGAGGAACAAGGCGTGCGCATCGACGCCATCGCCGGCACCAGCATGGGCGCGGTGGTCGGCGGGCTGTATGCCTCGGGCTACAGCGTCGAGGAGCTGGAAAAACTGGCGACCACCCTGGACTGGCAGCAGGCGTTGTCCGATGCCCCGCCGCGCGAGGACATCCCGTTCCGCCGCAAGCAGGATGACCGCGACTTCCTGGTCAAGCAGAAGCTGAGCTTTCGCGACGATGGCAGCCTGGGCCTGCCGCTGGGGGTGATCCAGGGCCAGAACCTCTCGCTGCTGCTGGAGAGCAAGCTGGCGCACACCGCCGACATCCGCGACTTCGACAAGCTGCCGATTCCCTTTCGCGCCGTGGCCACCGACATCACCACGGGTGAAAAAGTGGTGTTCCGCCGCGGCCACCTGCCCCAGGTGGTCCGCGCCAGCATGTCGATCCCGGCGGTGTTCGCCCCGGTGGAACTGGACGGCCGGCTGCTGGTGGACGGCGGCATGACCGACAACATCCCGCTGGATGTGGTGCGCGAGATGGGCGTCGACATCGCCATCGTGGTCGACATCGGCACCCCGCTGCGCAACCGCAAGCAGCTGGCCACGGTGGTCGACGTGCTCAACCAGTCGATCACCCTGATGACCCGGCGCAACTCCGAGGAACAATTGGCCAGCCTGGCCCGCGACGACATCCTGGTGCAGCCGCCGCTGGCCAGCTTCGGCGTCACCGACTTCGGCCGCGCCAGCGACATGATCGACGCCGGCTACCGCGCCACTCGCGCCCTGGACCCGCGGCTGGCGGCGCTGCGCCAGGCCGACGGTGATGCCGGCCTGGCGGTGGCCCGGTCACCTGGCCAGCGCACCCCGGTGATCACTGCGATCAAGGTGGAAAACGACTCCAAGGTCAGCGACGACGTGATTCGTTACTACATCCGCCAGCCGATCGGCGAGCCGCTGCAACTCGATCGCCTGCAGACCGACATGGGCACCCTGTACGGCCTGGATTATTTCGACCAGGTGCAATACCGCGTGGTGCACAAAGGCGAGGCCAACACCCTGGTGATCAAGGCCCGCGGGCGGCGCGGCGGCACCGACTACCTGCGCCTGGGCCTGAACCTGTCCGACGACCTGCGCGGCGATAGCGCCTTCAACCTGGGGGCCAGCTACCGGGTCAACGGCATCAACCGCCTGGGCGCCGAATGGCTCACCCGTGCCCAGATCGGCGACCAACAGGAGCTGTACAGCGAGTTCTACCAGCCGCTGGACGTTGGCTCACGCTACTTCATCGCCCCTTATCTGGACCTCGGCTCACAGAACGTCGAGGCCACGCTGGACAACGACCCGGTGGCCGAATACCGCCTGGAGCGCTACGGCTTTGGCCTGAACGTCGGGCGGCAGATCAGCACCTACGGCGAAGTGCGCCTGGGCGTGGGCAAGGCCTGGGGCCAGGCCGAGGTGCGCATCGGCGACCAGAGCCTGCCTAAGGTCAGCTTCAACGAGGGCTTCTACGAGCTCAAGTACTCGTACGATACCTTCGACAATGTCTACTTCCCCCATGGCGGCGAGCAGATCGGCCTGACTGCGCGCAAGTACGACCAGTCGCTGGATTCGGACCAGAACTACCGGCAGTGGTTGTTCAACCTGGACAAGGCTTTCAGCAGCGGGCCGAATACCCTGGTGCTGGGTGGGCGCTACGGGCGCACGCTGGATGAGGCCGAAGTGGTGACATCGAGCTTCGTGTTCGGCGGCGCCCGGCAGCTGTCGGGCTTCCGCCAGGACTCGATCTCCGGGCAGAACATGAGCCTGCTGCGCATGGTCTATTACCGCCGCCTGACACCGCGCGCCTACCTGCCGCTGGACTTCCCGCTGTACATCGGAGGGTCGCTGGAGCGGGGCCGGGCGTGGAACAACGACAATGAATTCGACAGTGGCTACATCAATGCCGCGAGCATCTTCCTTGGGCTGGAGACGCCGCTGGGCCCGCTTAACCTGAGCTATGGGGCCAACGATGCGAATGAGCAGGCGGTGTACCTGAATCTGGGGCACACCTTCTAAGTTGCAAGCGGCAAGTGTAAAGCTGCAAGAAAAAAGCGGATCGCGTCAGTACGCAGATCCGCTTTCACTTGTGGCTTGCCGCTTGCCACTTGCCGCTGCTGTCAAGATTTCTCGAGATTACCGAGAATCTTCGCATGCACCCGCATGCACACTTCCAGATCGGCTTCGTCGACGCCGCTGAACAGCTCGACGCGCAAAGCATTGGCGATGGTCTCGATCTGCTCGATCAGCGGTTTGGCCGGTGGGCACAGCACAATCTTCTTCGCCCGGCGATCTTCCACTACCGCCTGACGCCGCACCAGGCCCTGGGTTTCCAGGCTGTCGAGCAGGCGGGCCAGGGTCGGGCCTTCAACCCCGACGCTCTGGGCCAGCTCACGCTGGGTTGGCGCATCGTCAAAACGCGCCAGGTGCAACAGCACCAACCAGCGCGCCTGGGAAAGATTGAGCCCGGCGAGGCGGCGGTCCAGTTCGGCACGCCAACCCCGGGACATCTGGGCCAGCTGCATGCCGAAGCGGTGTTGGTTGTCGGTCAGGGGCATAAGCAACTCAATGAATAGAACTAATTATTAGTCAGCTAACCATGCCCCAGCCCATGAGGCAAGGTTCAGCGCTTGGGAAACATCGGATAATCCTGTAATCGCCTGACAAAGGTCAGCAAATGGCACAAATGCCAGCGATCACAGTTCGAACTCCGATGCCAGCGCCGCCCGTACGCAATACAACACGCCTTCGGGGACGCGCGCGCCGAACAGCGGCGCGACAGCCGAAACCGGCGGCAGCTCACCCTCGCCATCGAGGAAGGCATCCTGCACCTCCATCATCAGCTCTTCGGGCAGGTCGAGCGCCTGCTCCAGGCTCAGCTCCTGACGGCCAATGGCTTCTGCCAACAGGCTGTAGACGTTCTTCACGCTGCAGTTGAGCTGGCCGGCGATCTGCGCCGGGGTCATGCCGGCGCGGGCCAGGCTGACCAGCTCGTGGCGCAGGTCGAGTACCACTTTCGGCGCCTCTTCGGTGCCGCCGGCGCCATTGAGCACTTCGAGGAAGGCCTGGCCGTAGCGCTCCAGCTTGCGTGCGCCGACGCCGCTGACCTGGGCCATGTCGCTGAGGCTGGTGGGCATGCTGCGCAGCATTTCCAGCAGCGTCGAGTCGGGGAAGATGACGTAGGGCGGCACGCTGTGCTCTTCGGCCAGTTTGCGCCGTAGGGCGCGCAGCGCCTCCCACAGCTCGCGCTCCTCGGCCCGCACCAACTGGCTGGCCGGGCTGCCACCGCTGCTGCCGGACGACTTGGCCACGGTCTGCGGCTTGAGGTCGCGGCGCAGTTGCAGGTTGACCTCGCCACGCAGCAGCGGGCGGCAGCTGTCGGACAGGCGCAGGCCGCCATAGCCTTCGAGGTCGATATCCACTAAACCGCGTGCCACCAACTGGCGGAACAACGAGCGCCATTCGGCCTCGGCCAACGCCTTGCCGACGCCGTATACCGAGAGTTTTTCGTGGCCGAAGTTGCGTACCTTTTCGTTGTCCTTGCCCAGCAGCACGTCGACCAGGTGGCCGACGCCGTAACGCTGGCCGGTGCGGAACACCGCCGACAGGGCCTGCCGGGCAGGCTCGGTGGCGTCCCAGGTCTGTATCTGGTCTACGCAGTTGTCGCAGTGTCCACAAGGCTGCTCCAGCACTTCGTCAAAGTAGGCCAGCAGCGACTGGCGGCGGCAGCGGGTCTCTTCGCACAGCGCCAGCATGGCGTCGAGCTTGTGCTGCTCGATGCGCTTGTGGCGCTCGTCGCCTTCGGAGTTCTGCAGCATCTGCTTGAGCATCACCATGTCCTGCAGGCCGTAGGCCATCCAGGCGTCCGACGGCAGGCCATCACGGCCGGCGCGGCCGGTTTCCTGGTAGTAGGCCTCGAGCGACTTGGGCAGGTCGAGGTGGGCGACGAAGCGCACGTTGGGCTTGTCGATGCCCATGCCGAAGGCGATGGTGGCGACCATGATCAGCCCTTCCTCGTTGAGGAAGCGGTGCTGGTTGGCGGCGCGGGTTTCGGCTGCCAGGCCTGCGTGATAGGGCAGCGCCGGGAAGCCTTGTTCGCAGAGGAAGGCTGCAGTTTCGTCGACTTTCTTGCGTGACAGGCAGTAGACGATGCCGGCGTTGCCACGGCGCTCGGCGAGGAAGGCCATCAGCTGCTTGCGCGGCGCTTCCTTGGGCACGATGCGGTAGAAGATGTTCGGCCGGTCGAAGCTCGACAGGAAGCGCTCGGCGCCCTGCAGGTGCAGGCGCTGGACGATTTCCTCGCGGGTGCGCATATCGGCGGTGGCGGTGAGGGCAATGCGCGGCACATGGGGGAACAGCTCGGCGAGCTGGCCCAGTTGCAGGTATTCGGGGCGGAAGTCGTGGCCCCATTGCGATACGCAGTGGGCCTCATCGATGGCGAACAGCGAGATGTCGAGGTCACGCAGAAAATCCAGCATGCGCGGCTGTACCAGGCGCTCGGGCGCCAGATACAGCATCTTCACCTCGCCGCGGCGCAGGCGCCCTGCCAGTTCGCGCTGCTGCTCGGCACTGAGGGAGGAATTGAGCGCCGCGGCGGCCACCCCCAGTTCGTCAAGGGTAGCGACCTGGTCGGCCATCAACGCGATCAATGGCGACACCACTACCGTCAGGCCCGGGCGCAGCAGCCCCGGCACCTGGAAGCACAGCGACTTGCCGCCGCCGGTGGGCATCAGCACCAGGGCATCGCCGCCGTTGGCCACGCATTCGATGATCGCGGCCTGGCGCCCACGGAAACTGTCGTAACCGAAGACATCCTTGAGGACGCGCTGAGCCTGTTCGAGCATTTGCCACTCCAAAATCGCCGTACCATCCTGGACACAGGCTGGACGATAAATCCGCCAGGCACCGTACAAATGCGTAAGCGGTTTTTGCCGGATCGCCGCACAGGCCACCCAACACGAAAAGTGGCGGAGTATACCCGACTGGCTCAGCCCACGGCAGGCTGCGGTGACAGACGTTCCCTTTGCCCCGTGAACGCCGCAAGGTGCTAGAATTCGTTATCGTTTATTCCCCAAGGTAGCCCTGTAATGTCCTTCGCCGAGCAACTGACCCGCCTGCAAGCCTTCCTCGATGCCGATGAGCTGCACGAAGAAGCGCTGGACTACGTCGCCGCACACGGCTACCTGACCGCACTGTCGATCTGCTCGGAAGAGGTTCCCGAGCGCGAATGGATCGACGCGCTGTTCGCTGAAGAGCCCCATTACACCAGCGATGCCCAACGCACCGAGATCGAAGCGACGCTGGTAGCCCTCAAGGGCCACATCGCTCGCCAGTTGGCCAGCGAAGAGGAATTCGACCTGCCGTGCGACCTCGACCTGACCGACGAGCCGGACGACTCGGACCTGCGCGGCTGGTGCATCGGTTTCATGGAGGGCGTGTTCCTGCGTGAAGAGGCCTGGTTCGACAACTCCGAGGATGAAGTCAGCGAAATGCTCCTGCCGATCATGGTCGGTTCGGGCCTGTTCGACGAGCAGCCAGAGTTCGCCGACATCGCCAGCGATGCCAACCTGCAGGACGACATGATCGTGCAGATTCCCGAAGCGCTGAGCGCGCTGTTCCTGCTGCAGCACGCACCGGACGAAAAACCTGCCGTACTCAAACCACGCCGCCACTGATCGGCGTGGTGCGCTACCTGCTGCTGGCCGTCGGCTGGCTCAGCGTCGCGCTGGGGGTGCTGGGGATCTTCCTGCCGGTCCTGCCCACCACCCCTTTCCTGCTGCTCGCGGCGGCCTGTTTTGCCCGTAGCTCGCCGCGCTTTCACACTTGGTTGGTGAACCACCCGAAACTCGGGCCGTGGATTCGCGACTACCTCAGCGGCGAGGGCATCCCGCTCAAAGGCAAGGTGTATGCGATCGGCCTGATGTGGGCGAGCATCGGCTTGTCGTGCTACCTGGTGCCGTTGTTCTGGGCTCGGGCGTTCATGCTGACCAGCGCGGTGCTGGTCAGTGCCTGGATTCTCAAGCAGAAAACATTGCGCCGCCAAGGCTGACACCCTCACTGGGCAAGTCGCTGCGACTTGCCCAGTGAGGGTGTCAAGGCCATCTACACCGTATCCACCTTCAACGAATGGTCATTGAGCATGCCGTTGATGATGGTCGCCGTATCATGCCCGGCCGCGATCAGCCCACCGGCACCTGCCGTGACCCCGTAATGCTGGGCCAGGTCGACCCCGGCCAGCTCGATGGTCTGGGTCGGCGCCGCCCCCGCGACGCTGCTCACCTCGATGGTCGACACCACGTTGCTGCCCGTGCCGCTGACCTTGAAGTGCAGGTAGTCATCCAGCGAGGCGCTGGTGGCGTTCTCGCCCTGCAGCAACTGGGACAGATCGAGGCGATCGGAGCCCGGGGTGAAATCGGTCACGGTGTCATGCCCGCTATCGCCCTTCTGCCAGACGAAGGTGTCGTTGCCACTGCCGCCGGTCAGGGTGTCATCACCCGGGCCGCCAATGAGCGTGTCGTTGCCGCCACCGCCCTTGAGCACATCATTGCCAGCGCCACCGTTGAGCACGTTGTCGCCGCCATTGCCGATCAAGGTATCGTTGTAATCTGAGCCGATCAGGTTCTCGATGCTGGTCAGGGTATCCACGCCGGCGCCCCCGGTGTTCTGCGCACCGACGTTGCCCAGATCGACCACCACCCCGGCAGCGGCCTTGGCAAAGCTGACCGTGTCGATGCCCTGCCCGCCGTCGAGCAAGTCATTGCCGGGCCCTGCGATCAGTAAGTCATTGCCGTCGCCGCCATACAGGCTGTCATTGCCGGCCCCGGCCACCAGCACGTCATTGCCGGCCCCGCCGTTAAGCGTATTGTCGCCAGCCCCGGCGAGCAGCACATCGTCCCCTCCCGTGCCCTCGAGAACATGACCTGCCTGATAAGTGATATCGACGTTGCCGGTCGCCGTGCCGCCATGGTTGTCGCTGACGCTGTAGGTGTCATGGACCACGGGGTTACTGGCGTTGCTGTAGTCCACCAGCAGGCTCAGCTTGTAGTTCTCGGCAGCCTTGCTGCTACCCAGGGCGTTCTCGGTGTTGACCAGGTGAATGCTGTACACCCCGTCATGGCTGGCCGTGAAACTCTTGCCATCGGCAATCGGCTGGTAGCTGCCAGTGGCGTCCTTCCACTCCATCAACAGGTTGCCGGCCGGGCGGTCGTGATCGAGGGTGAGGGTTTCGCCCTTGCGCAGGGTGACGGTGAAGGTGTCCTCGTCGTTGGCGTTGCTGTTGCTGATCAGCCCGAGGTAGCCCGCCACCACCAGTGCCGCGGTCATGCTGCCCGACTGGCTGGTGAACTCGCTGCGTGCCAGAGTGCGGAACTGGTTTTCGGCACGGTCCTTGGTGCCGTCCATGTAGACGGTCTGCGCCTGGACGCCCGGGGTGAAGCCTGCGCCTTTGTCGGCGAAGCCGGTGTTGAAGGTGATCGGCGCCGCGCTCAGCCGATCGTGGTCCGCATCGCTGTCGTTGGCCAGCAGCGCTTCGGCCGGCACGCTGACGCTGGTACCGCTGATATTGGTGATGATGTGGTCTGCACCGGCGATCGGTGCATGGTTGCCGTTGATGTTCACCGTCAGGGTGGCAGTGCTGGTATCACCGTCGTTGTCGCTGGCCGTGAAGGTGAATTTCTCCACCTGGCCGCCGTTGTCCTTGGGTGGTGTGTAGGTGAATTCACCGTTGTCCATGTTCACCAGCAGGGTGCCGCCCAGGCTGGTCTTGATGGTGAGGCTGTTGCTGAGAGTATCGAACGACGCCTTGTCCACCCCGCCACTGACCGTGTAACCGCCCTGCCCGCCGTTGGCTTTCGGGTCGAAGCCATAGGTGGTGCCGTCCACCATCAGGGCTTTGATGAAGCCACCATCGGCACCGAAGTCGCCGCCACTCATCAGGCTGCCGGTGATCGGTGCGCCCTGCACCATGCCCGAGAGCACCGCGCCGAGCTGGTTGAGGTCGGTAACCACCACCGACTGGGTATCGACATGGCTGCTGCCATCGTAGGCCAGCGGGTCGAGATTGCCCTCGTTGACGCCATTGCCCATACCGATGGCGTAAGACTTGACGCCATTCTGGTCGAGGAACGTCTCCCACGTGGTTTCACGGGTGGAGGTCATGCCGTGGCCCGAGCTCGGCTCACCGTCGGAGAAGAAGTAACTGACATTCTGTGCACCATCGAGCTTGCCGCTGGTGGCGAACGCCTGCTGGGCCTTGGTGGCTGCCGAGTCGTAGTAGGTCGCGCCGTCGGCGTGGAGCCCGGCGATCAGGTTCTTGGCCTCGCCGATCGATACCCACGTCTGCGCTTGCTGGGTGGCGCCGCTGGAGAAGGTGACAATCTGCACCTTGATGTCGCCCATCGCGTCGTACTTGTCCAATAGCGTGTTGATCGCTTGCTTGGCCAGGTCCAGCCGGCTCAGGCCATTCACGCCGGAGTCCCAGGCCATGCTGCCGGAGACATCGATCACCAGCAGGATATTGGAGTCCACCTGGCCGGGGGTGATGCTGCGCACTGCGCACTCGGCCTTGGGCACGTCGTCGACGATGTTGATGGCAATGGTGTTGGTGACACTGTTGCCATGGGCGTCGGTGGCCTTGTAAGTGAAGTGCTCCACCACCGTGTTGGCACCATCGTTGGCACCGCCCGGGGTTTTCGGTGCAGAGGTCAGGGTGTAGGTGTAGGAACCGTCAGCCTTGAGCAGTAACTGCCCGTACTGCCCTGCCGGATTGCCCTCCAGGCTGTAGGTCAAGGCACCGGAGCCGCCGGTGACCGACCCGACCAGGCTGCCGGACGCCGTCTCGCCGGTCGACCCTGGGTCGCTGCCCACGACGCTGCCGGCCGCGAGGTCATTGCCATCCTTATGCAGGTCCAGGGCTTTTTCATACACAGTGACGTCGTTGTCCTCGGACGCCGTCAGTTTGCTGTCCAGCACCTTGACCGAGATGGTCGTGGTGCTCTCGTCACCGTCGGCATCACGGATGGTGTAGACGAAGGTGTCCGTCGCCCAAGGCGGCAGATCCTGGTTGGGGTTGGCGTGGTAGGTGGCGTTGCCCTGGGCATCCAGGGTCAGGTAGCCGTACAGCCCGTTGATAGGGTCGCCCACATGGCCGCTGGCCGAGGTGGAGGTGTCATTGCCGGCGCGTACACCCACCACGTACTGGCCGTCGCCGCGTACATCGGCGCCGAACACATCGTTGGCCAATACGTTGCCGCTGATGCTGTCGCCCTCGCTGACATGGGCGAAATCGCAATGGGCCTTGGGCACGTCGTCGACGATGCTGATCACAATGGTGCTGGTGGTGGTGTTACCTACCGAGTCCTTCACCTGATAGGTGAAGCTGTCGGTGATCACGTTCGGACCATCGTTGACATAGTTCGGCGAGTTCGGCGCTGAGGTCAGGGTGTAGGTGTAGCTGCCATCCGCGTTCAACAGGATCTGGCCGTATTGGCCAGCGGCATTGCCGACCAAAGTGAAGGTCAATGCGCCCACGCCACCGGTGACCGCATCGGTCAGCGAACCGGATGCTGTTTCGCCACTGGAATGCGGGTCGCTCCCCTCTACGTTGCCACCGGCCAGGTCATTGCCGTCCTTGGTCAGGTCCAGGGCTTTCTCGTAGACCGTCACTTCACTGTCGGTGCCGGCGACCAGTTTGCTGTCCAGCACCTTGACCGAGATGGTCGTGGTGCTCTCGTCACCGTCGGCATCACGGATGGTGTAGACGAAGGTGTCCGTCGCCCATGGCGGCAGGTCCTGGTTGGGATTGGCGTGGTAAGTGGCATTGCCCTGGGCATCCAGGGTCAGGTAGCCATATTGGCCGTAGATCGGGTCGCCTAAATTACCGTGCGCGGAACTCGACGTATCGTCGCCTGCACGCACTCCGACCACATACTGGCCGTCGCCGCGTACATCGGCGCCTTTGACGTCATTGTCCAGCACGTTGCCGCTGATGCTGTCGCCCTCGCTGACATGGGCGAAATCGCAATGGGCCTTGGGCACGTCGTCGACGATGCTGATCACGATGGTACTGGTGGTCGTGTTACCCACCGAGTCCTTCACCTGATAGGTGAAGCTGTCGGTGATCACGTTAGGACCGTCGTTGACATGGTTCGGCGAGTTGGGCGCCGAGGTCAGGGTATAGGTGTAGCTACCATCGGCGTTCAGCAGGATCTGGCCGTATTGGCCAGCGGCATTGCCGACCAGGGTGAAAGTCAATGCACCCACACCACCGGTGACCGCATTGGCCAGCGAACCGGATGCTGTTTCGCCACTGGAATGCGGATCGCTCCCCACTACGTTGCCACCGGCCAGGTCATTGCCGTCCTTGGTCAGGTCCAGGGCTTTCTCGTAGACCGTCACTTCACTGTCGGTGCCGGCGATCAGTTTGCTGTCCAGCACCTTGACCGAGATGGTCGTGGTGCTCTCGTCGCCGTCGGCATCACGGATGGTGTAGACGAAGGTGTCCGTCGCCCATGGCGGCAGATCCTGGTTGGGGTTGGCGTGGTAGGTGGCGTTGCCCTGGGCATCCAGGGTCAGGTAGCCGTACAGCCCGTTGATAGGGTCGCCCACATGGCCGCTGGCCGAGGTGGAGGTGTCGTTGCCGGCGCGTACACCCACCACGTACTGGCCGTCGCCGCGTACATCGGCGCCGAACACATCGTTGGCCAATACGTTGCCGCTGATGCTGTCGCCCTCGCTGACATGGGCGAAGTCGGCCTGAGCCTTGGGCACGTCGTCGACGATGCTGACCACGATGGTACTGGTGGTCGTGTTACCCACCGAGTCCTTCACCTGATAGGTGAAGCTTTCGGTGATCACGTTCGGGCCATCGTTGACGTGGTTCGGCGAGTTGGGCGCCGAGGTCAGGGTATAGGTGTAGCTACCATCGGCGTTCAGCAGGATCTGGCCGTATTGGCCAGCGGCATTGCCGACCAGGGTGAAAGTCAATGCACCCACACCACCGGTGACCGCATTGGCCAGCGAACCGGATGCTGTTTCGCCACTGGAATGCGGATCGCTCCCCACTACGTTGCCAGCGGCCAGGTCATTGCCGTCCTTGATCAGGTCCAGGGCTTTCTCGTAGACCGTCACTTCACTGTCGGTGCCGGCGATCAGCTTGCTGTCCAGCACCTTCACCGAAATGGTCGTGGTGCTCTCGTCACCGTCGGCATCACGGATGGTGTAGACGAAGGTGTCCGTCGCCCACGGCGGCAAGTCCTGGTTGGGGTTGGCGTGGTAGGTGGCGTTGCCCTGGGCATCCAGGGTCAGGTAGCCATATTGGCCGTAGATCGGGTCGCCTAAATGACCATGCGCGGAACTCGACGTATCGTCGCCTGCTCGTACCCCCACCACATACTGGCCGTCGCCGCGCACATCGGCGCCTTTGACGTCGTTGTCCAGCACGTTGCCGCTGATGCTGTCGCCCTCGGTGACATGGGCGAAGTCGGCCTGAGCCTTGGGCACGTCGTCGACGATGCTGATCACGATGGTACTGGTGGTCGTGTTACCCACCGAGTCCTTCACCTGATAGGTGAAGCTGTCGGTGATCACGTTAGGACCGTCGTTGACATGGTTCGGCGAGTTGGGCGCCGAGGTCAGGGTATAGGTGTAGCTACCATCGGCGTTCAGCAGGATCTGGCCGTATTGGCCAGCAGCATTGCCGACCAAGGTGAAGGTCAATGCGCCCACACCACCGGTGACCGCATCGGTCAGCGAACCGGATGCTGTTTCGCCACTGGAATGCGGGTCGCTCCCCTCTACGTTGCCACCGGCCAGGTCATTGCCGTCCTTGGTCAGGTCCAGGGCTTTCTCGTAGACCGTCACTTCACTGTCGGTGCCGGCGATCAGTTTGCTGTCCAGCACCTTGACCGAGATGGTCGTGGTGCTCTCGTCGCCGTCGGCATCACGGATGGTGTAGACGAAGGTGTCCGTCGCCCATGGCGGCAGATCCTGGTTGGGGTTGGCGTGGTAGGTGGCGTTGCCCTGGGCATCCAGGGTCAGGTAGCCGTACAGCCCGTTGATAGGGTCGCCCACATGGCCGCTGGCCGAGGTGGAGGTGTCGTTGCCGGCGCGTACACCCACCACGTACTGGCCGTCGCCGCGTACATCGGCGCCGAACACATCGTTGGCCAATACGTTGCCGCTGATGCTGTCGCCCTCGCTGACATGGGCGAAGTCGGCCTGAGCCTTGGGCACGTCGTCGACGATGCTGACCACGATGGTACTGGTGGTCGTGTTACCCACCGAGTCCTTCACCTGATAGGTGAAGCTTTCGGTGATCACGTTCGGGCCATCGTTGACGTGGTTCGGCGAGTTGGGCGCCGAGGTCAGGGTATAGGTGTAGCTACCATCGGCGTTCAGCAGGATCTGGCCGTATTGGCCAGCGGCATTGCCGACCAGGGTGAAAGTCAATGCACCCACACCACCGGTGACCGCATTGGCCAGCGAACCGGATGCTGTTTCGCCACTGGAATGCGGATCGCTCCCCACTACGTTGCCACCGGCCAGGTCATTGCCGTCCTTGGTCAGGTCCAGGGCTTTCTCGTAGACCGTCACTTCACTGTCGGTGCCGGCGATCAGCTTGCTGTCCAGCACCTTCACCGAAATGGTCGTGGTGCTCTCGTCACCGTCGGCATCACGGATGGTGTAGACGAAGGTGTCCGTCGCCCACGGCGGCAGGTCCTGGTTGGGGTTGGCGTGGTAGGTGGCGTTGCCCTGGGCATCCAGGGTCAGGTAGCCATATTGGCCGTAGATCGGGTCGCCTAAATGACCATGCGCGGAACTCGACGTATCGTCGCCTGCTCGTACCCCCACCACATACTGGCCGTCGCCGCGCACATCGGCGCCTTTGACGTCGTTGTCCAGCACGTTGCCGCTGATGCTGTCGCCCTCGGTGACATGAGCGAAGTCGGCCTGAGCCTTGGGCACGTCGTCGACGATGCTGATCACGATGGTACTGGTGGTCGTGTTACCCACCGAGTCCTTCACCTGATAGGTGAAGCTTTCAGTGATCACGTTCGGGCCATCATTGACGTGGTTTGGCGAGTTCGGCGCCGAGGTCAGGGTATAGGTGTAGCTGCCATCGGCGTTCAGCAGGATCTGGCCGTATTGGCCAGCTGCATTGCCGACCAGGGTGAAGGTCAACGCACCGACACCACCGGTGACCGCATTGGCCAGCGAACCGGATGCTGTTTCGCCACTGGAATGCGGGTCGCTCCCCTCTACGTTGCCACCGGCCAGGTCATTGCCGTCCTTGGTCAGGTCCAGGGCTTTCTCGTAGACCGTCACTTCACTATCAGTGCCGGCGATCAGCTTGCTGTCCAGTACTTTGACCGAGATGGTCGTGGTGCTCTCGTCACCATCGGCATCACGGATGGTGTAGACGAAGGTGTCCGTCGCCCACGGCGGCAAGTCCTGGTTGGGGTTGGCGTGGTAGGTGGCGTTGCCCTGGGCATCCAGGGTCAGGTAGCCATATTGGCCGTAGATCGGGTCGCCTAAATGACCATGCGCGGAACTCGACGTATCGTCGCCTGCTCGTACCCCCACCACATACTGGCCGTCGCCGCGTACATCGGCGCCTTTGACGTCGTTGTTCAGCACGTTGCCGCTGAAGCTGTCACCCTCGGTGATTTGGGCGAAGTCGGCATTGGCCTTGGGCACGTCGTCGACGATGTTCACATCAAGGCTGCCGCTGGCATGGCTGCCGTTGCTGTCGGTGACACTGACCGGGAAATGTTCCATCAGGCTGTTGGTGCCATCGCCATTGGGATGGCTTTCGTTGCTCTGCAGCGTGTAGCTGTAGCTGACCACGCCCGTGGCCGGGTTGTAGCCGGTGATGGTGAGGATATTGCCAAGGCCGGTGACGATGGACTGCCCCACACCGGTCACCACACCGGCGGTAACCACGTTGATGCCGCCGACACTGAGGTTGTATACCCCATCCGGCGCCACCACGTTGAAACTGCCGCTCTGCGTCAGTGCCGCCGGGTTGTCCGCGCTGCCCTGGGGCAGGTTGGCTTCATTCACGGTCAGCTCACCGGGCTGGACCTCCAGGCCATTGAGGGTGACCGGGTGATCCGGCGGATTGACTGGCGGTGGTGGCGCAAGCGGATTCAATGCCCCACTGTCGTTGCCGTCGATGTCCCGCTCGCCCAGGTAACGGTTGGCCAGCTCGGGGATACCGTTGAAACCTGCCGTGGGGAAACCGATGGTAGGGGCGACGCGCCCTGCCACCTCGGACAACATGACGAAACTGTGCCCGCCACCCAACGCGCCTGCCACGCCGCCGGGGTTACCACCCGCCGCAGTGGGCTCGGCGTCCTCGGTAGGGTCGGCGCCCGCAGCGATGGCCTTTTGCAAGCGCTCGACATCACTGAGTTGCGCCTCGCTCGGTTGCAGGTCGGGGGTATGCACATGGGGTGCGTGATTGGCCAGCAACTCCGGGGTCATCTGCAGGCTGCTGTCGCGGCCCAGTGTGAGTTCGGCACCGTTCTGCAGGCGCACTGCCACGGCACTGGCATCCCCCGTTTCGAGCTGCTCACCGGCAAACAGGCGGTCGCCTTCCACCAGCAACCGCCGGTGGCCGTCGTCCCCAACCGCGAAAACCTGGCCAACCACCTTGCTGACCACGCCGACTAATCTGGCCATGAATGCACGCCTCCCCTGCCGATGGGCTTTTCGCAGATCAAGGCATGCCGGGTAAATCGTGCAACGTTCCGTATGGGCTGTTTGCCGGACCGTCACTGTCACATACGTGGGAATCACCCTCCATGTGACTACTGCTGCGATAGCGGTGATAGGCAATGGCCATTAGTAAATGCCAATTTATTGTCGCCAAATTCCGCTTTCGCCGTCCTCCCCGTACTGCTTATCCGCAAAAAATCTAGAACTTTCTGCAAAGCCCGAAAACTGCCTATCCCAGCCAGTTCGCCGAGCCACCTGAATAAAACAATGTCGTGGTTTCTTTAGACCGCATAAGTTTTTTTTCGCATATACCTTATGAGAAATTCTTCTTAGTTCGCGCGTTAAATGTTCTTAGCTCTGTTGTTACAAACCTGAAACGGTTTGATTCTAATATTTCGTCATTTTATTGACGATCGCAGGACTTTTTAGAGACCAGGGAGAAGTACCCCATGCGCACATTAACCCCCCTCACCAGTGCGATTGTATTGGCTATGGCGTGTGCCAATACGCAGGCGATGTCCATCACCGAGGCCGTGCAGAGTGCCGTGGACCAGCATCCCCAGATCAGCGCCAGCCGCAACAGCCGGCTGTCGGCCGACGAGGATGTGAAGTTCGCCCGCGGGGGTTACTACCCAACCGTCGACCTGGTGGGCGGCTATGGCCGCCAGCGCTCGGACAACACCAACACCCGCGGCTTCAACCCGGACGGTACGCGCAACCACAACAAGGAAACCCTCAACTACACCCAGTCCGAACTGCGCCTGCGGCAGATGCTGTTCGACGGCTTCAACACCGCCAACGAGGTCGGCCGCACCGAAGCGGTGGCCAACTCCCGCGCCTACTACACCCAGGCCACCGCCGAGACCGTGGCGTTGCGCGCCATCGAGGTCTACCTCGAAGTGCTCAAGCGCCGCGAACTGGTGACCCTGGCCAAGAACAACCTGCAGGCCCACCTGCGGGTCAATGACCAGATCGGCCTGCGCAGCGAGCGTGGCGTGGGCAGCAACGCCGACCTCGATCAGTCCAGCGCCCGTCGCGCCTTGGCCGAGAACAACCTGGACACCGCCGAAGTCGATCTGGCAGACGCCGAAACCAACTTCTACAGCGTGGTCGGGCGCGTGCCCGACGAGCTGGAAACGCCGGTCACGATCAAGGGCGAAGTGCCAGGCACCCTGCAGGATGCCCGCCAGGGCATGCTCGAGAACAACCCCTACCTCAAGTCGGCACAGGCGGACATCAAGTCCGCCGAGCAACAGTACGAAGTGGCCAAGTCACCCTTCTATCCGCGCCTGGACGCTGTATTGGCCACCGGCGCCAACAACAACATCGCCGGCCAGAAGGGCCACGACAACAACGACTGGCAGGCTGGCGTCGAGCTCAGCTACAACCTCTTCCGCGGGGGCAGTGACAAGGCCCGCCTGCAGTCCGACGCCCACAAGATCAACCAGGCCATGGACATCCGCAACAACGCACTGCGCGAGCTCAACGAAAACCTCGGCCTGGCCTGGAACGCCATGAACAACGCGCGCAAGCAGACCCCCACCGCACGTGAGTACGCCGAAACCACCCAGCGCGTGCGCGCCGCCTACCAGGACCAATTCGGCCTCGGCCAACGCACCCTGCTCGATCTGCTCGACAGCGAAAACGAGCTGTACAACGCCAACCGCCGCTACACCGAGGTGCGTTACACCGAGGAGTTCTCGATGTACCGGGTACTGGCGACCATGGGTGAGCTGCTGGGCAAACAACGCATCTCGCTGCCGCCGGAGGCCATCGCCAAGAGCGAAGTGCGTAACGAGGCCAGGCTGCCCGACATGCGCTAGGCCTCAAAAAACAGGGATCTTTTGCGTCCACCGCGGCAGGAGTAGGCCATCGTGACCAGCATGCAAAGCACCCAACCGCGCCTGGATGTGGATGATCCGTTGCTCGATGGCTTGCTGATCCTGTGCAAACTGCATGGCTGCCCCGCCAGCCGCGCCAGCCTGTGCAGCGGCCTGCCGCTGGCCGAGCAACGCCTGGGGTTGGCGCTGCTGCCGCGCGCTGCCGCCCGTGCCGGGTTACAGGCGCGGGTGCTGCAGCGCTCGCTGGACGCCATCTCGCCGCTCAACCTGCCCGTGCTGTTGATCCTCAACGATGGCCGCAGCGCCGTGCTGCAACGTTGGGCGGATGACGGCCGGGCGTTGCTGCTGCCGTGCGAGGCCGAAGGCGGTGAACAATGGGTCGAGCGCGAAGCACTGGCCGAGGCCTACAGCGGCCAGGCCCTGTTCGCCCGCCCCCGCCACACCCTGGAAGACGTACGCGCGCCGCTGATTCCGCGGGTCAACGCCTGGTTCCGCGACACCTTGCGCCATTCCCGCTGGCTGTACGGCGACGCACTGCTGGCGAGCCTGCTGATCAACCTGCTGGGGCTGATGGTGCCGCTGTTCGTCATGCAGACCTACGACCGCGTGGTCCCCAACCAGGCGCTGTCGACCTTGTGGGTACTGGTCGCCGGCCTGTTCATCGGCACCGCCTTCGAGCTGGTGCTGCGCATGGTCCGCGCCCACCTGCTGGACCAGGCCGGCAAGAAGACCGACCTGATCCTGTCCGCCACCCTGTTCGAACGCATCACCGGCATGAGCATGAAAGCCCGCCCAGCCACCATCGGTGGTTTTGCCCAGAGCATCCACGATTTCCAGGGCCTGCGCGAATTCCTCACCGCCGTGACGCTGACCAGCATCATCGACCTGCCCTTCGTCGCGCTGATGCTGGTAGTGATCGGCCTGCTTGGCGGCTGGCTGGTACTGATCCCGCTGATCGCCTTCCCGGTGGCCATGGCCCTGGCGCTGTTCATCCAGGCGCGCCTGCGCGACACCGTGCAAAAGAGCCTGAGCCTTGGCGCCGTGCGCCAGGCCCTGTTGATCGAAACCCTCGGCGGCCTGGAAACACTCAAGGCCTGCGGCGCCGAAAGCGAGCGCCAGTACCAGTGGGAGCACACCAACGGCGCCATCACTCGCCTCGACGCCCACGCCCGCAACCTGTCGTCCCTGGCCACCAACGGTACGCTGTTCATCCAGCAGTTCTGCGGCATGGCCACCATAGTCGCCGGCGTCTACAGCATCATCGCTGGCAACCTCAGCGTAGGCGCCCTGGTTGCCAGCTACATGCTGGGCAGTCGCGTGCTTGCCCCGCTGGGCCAGATTGCCGGGTTGATCACCCGCTACCAGCAGGCGCAGTTGACCATGCAAAGCACCGATGCGCTGATGAGCCTGCCGCAGGAGCGCCAGGCGGACCGCCTGGCACTCGAACACACCACACTGCACGGCGGCGTGAGCATCAGCCACGTCACCTTCCGCTACCCAGGCCAGGCTGCCCCTGCCCTCAACGACGTGAGCTTCACCCTCAAAGCGGGCGAGCGCATCGGCGTCATTGGCCGCAGCGGTTCGGGCAAGAGCACCCTGGCGCGGCTGCTGATGGGCTTCCATCACCCCGACGAGGGCCAGGTACTGCTGGACAACCTCGACCTGCGCCAACTGGACATTGCCGACCTGCGCAACCAGATCGGCTACGTCGCCCATGATCTGCCGCTGCTGGCCGGCAGCCTGCGCGACAACCTCACCCTCGGTGCGCGGCATGTCAGCGATGCACGCATGCTCGAAGTGGCCGAGCTGACCGGCGTCAGTGACCTCGCCCGGCAGCACCCGCAAGGTTTCGAGCGCCCGGTGGGCGAGCGCGGCCAACTGCTCTCCGGCGGCCAGCGCCAGGCCGTGCTGCTGGCCCGGGCACTGTTGCTGGAACCACCGATCCTGATCCTCGACGAACCCACCAGCCACATGGACAACAGCAGTGAGGAACAACTGCGCCAGCGCCTGGCGAACTGGGTACCGGGCAAGACTCTGCTATTGGTCACGCACCGCACCTCGATGCTCAGCCTGGTGGACCGGCTGCTGGTGCTGGACAACGGCAAGATCGTCGCCGACGGGCCGAAAGATGCGGTGATCGATGCACTGCGCAAGGGTCGTATCGGTTCGGCTTTGTAGGTCTGCAAGTGCAGCACCCTCTCTGTGGGAGCGGGTTCACCCGCGAAAGCGCCAGCAGGGCCACTGCTGCATTCGCGGGTAAACCCACTCCCACAGGCTCTCCACTCTCCATCGGGGGCAGCAGATGTCCATTTTCCACAGCGTACGCAGCTACCTCCAAGGCACCGAACGGCACGCTGAACGCGATTACCTGCCAGAGCTAGCCGGCGCCACCCTGCAGGATTCACCCAGCCTGTCGCGCCTGACCGTGTGGCTGGCCGCCATCCTGCTGCTGGTGGCCCTGGTCTGGGCCAACTTCGCCGTGCTCGACGAGGTCACGGTCGGCGAAGGCAAGGCCATCCCGTCGAGCAAGGTGCAGGTGGTGCAGAACCTCGAAGGCGGCATCGTCACCGAGCTCTTCGTGCGCGAAGGCCAGATGGTCGACAAGGGCGCCACCCTGCTGCGCCTGGACGACACCCGGTTCAAGTCGAACAAGGGCGAAAGCGAAGCCGACCGCTACGCCCTCACCGCCCAGGTCGAGCGCTTGTCGGCCGAAGCTGAAGGCCGCCCTTTCGTGCTGTCGCAGGACGTCCGCGACAAAGCCCCGCAAGTAGCCGAGGACGAAGCGGCCTTGTACGACTCACGTCAGCGCCGCCTGGCCAGCGAGAAGCAGACCCTCAACGAACAACTGCGGCAGAAGACCCAGGAGCTCGCCGAATTCCGCTCCAAGGTCGACCAATACCGCTCGGCGCTGGGCCTGCTGCAACAGGAACTGGACATGTCGGCGCCGCTGGTCAGCAAGGGCGCCATCTCGCCGGTGGAAATCCTGCGCCTCAAGCAGCGCACCGTCGAAGCCCGCGGCCAGCTCAATGCCACCAGCCTGGCGATCCCCCGCGCCGAAGCTGCCGTGGCCGAGATCCGCAGCAAGATCCAGGAGTCCGACGCTACCTTCCGCTCCGAGGCGGCCAAGGAGCTCAACGACAAACGCACCGAGCTTTCGAAGATCACAGCCACCAGCATCGCCATCGACGACCGGGTCAACCGCACCACCGTGGTGTCGCCGGTGCACGGCATCGTCAAGCTGCTCAAGGTCAACACCATCGGCGGCGTGGTACAGCCCGGCAGCGATCTGGTGGAGATCGTGCCGATCGAGGACAACCTGCTGATCGAGGCCAAGGTAAGGCCACAGGATGTGGCGTTCCTGCACCCGGGGCAGACGGCGATGGTCAAGTTCAGTGCCTATGACTACACCATCTACGGCGGGCTCAAGGCCAAGCTGGAGCTGATCGGTGCGGACACCGTCACCGATGACAAGGGCAACGCGTTCTACCTGATCCAGGTACGCACCGACAAGAACCACCTGGGTGGGGATAACAAGCCGTTGCTGATCATCCCGGGAATGGTGGCCACGGTGGATATCATCACCGGGCAGAAGAGTGTGCTGGACTACCTGTTGAAGCCGGTGTTGAAGGCACGGACCGAAGCGTTGCGCGAACGTTGATCGAAATGCGCGACCTGCATGGGCATGGGATCAGCCGATAAGCCCTCGGGTGGCCCCGTGTGGTTCCAAGGGATTTCAAACACGCGCCAAGGTCGATGCGGCCCAGTCGAGGCATCAAACTCGAACTAGTCTGATCCCAGGTTGTGATTACGCTCGAATGTGTCCATCCCCATCGCCCTGATCTGCCCCTCGATCAGGGCCTCGAAAGGTCGCAACACGGGATCGAACCGGCCCGCCCCCTCCAGCACATTCAACGCCTGCACCACCGCCTCGATGGTCGACAACGCGCCCGGTTCCGGCGCCTTGCGCAGCCGATAGCGCGAGGGCGTCACCTGCCCGAGCGTCACCCGCGGCAGCGCCTCCAACAGCGGGTTCAGGTAGAGCATCTTGCGCGCCTTGCGCCAGGTGCCGTCGGGGACGATCAACAGCAGCGGCAGCTCGTCGATGCCTGCGCCATAGGTTTGCAGAACCTCGGCACCGTCACCGGGGAACAGCAGCACCGGCCTATACCCCGGCGAAGCCAGCAACGTTTTGAGGTCATCGAATACCTCCCCCACCCGCAGCTCGGCATTGATCAGCCCGAGGGCTGCCAGGCGCGCGGTATTGAGCGCATGCGACGTTTCGCTGGGGTGCTGCAGCACGACCACGCGGGTACGGCTGTCGAGGCTGGGAATCAGCGGGCAGAGGCAGTGGGCGATCGGGCGCTGACAGCGATCGCAGCGGGGTCTGGGCATGGCGGGCTCCTTGGGGGCGCGCAGTTTGCCACAGGTTGGTTGTATGACTACGGGCCAATTGCGGGGCAAGCCCGCTCCCACGAGTGAGCCCTCGTGGGAGCGGGCTTGCCCCGCGATTGGCCCGACAGTCTGTCACTACCGGTTGAACCGCTCCGCCAGGCTATGCAGGTACTCCGCCATGCGCTCCAGGTCCTGGCTGATCTCGGCCCCCTGCCTGGCCTGCCCGGCACTTTCATCGCACAGCTGGGCAATGCGCACGATCTGCTGGTTGATGTCTTCGGCCACGTGGCTCTGCTGCTCGGACGCCGTGGCCATCTGCTGGCTCATGCCGGTGATGCGGCTGACCGCCTGGGCGATACCGGACAACGCTTCCTGCACCGCCTCGACACTGTGCACGCTGTCGCTGGAGATCTGCTGGCCGCGGCTGGCACTGGCCACCGCACGGTCGGCGCCGGTGCGCAGGCCGGCGATGATGTGGTGGATCTCCTCGGTGGAGGCGCGGGTACGCTGGGCCAGCGAGCGGACCTCGTCGGCGACCACGGCAAAGCCCCTGCCCTGTTCACCGGCACGGGCGGCTTCGATCGCGGCGTTGAGCGCCAGCAGGTTGGTCTGCTCGGCAATCGAGGTGATCACGTCCACCACGCTGCCGATCGATTGGGTCTGCTCGGCCAGGGCATTGACCGCCTGGCCGATATCGCTCACCGCCTCGCTCATGCTGCCCATCGCGCGCAGGCTCTGCTGGGCCAGGTCGCTGCCCTGCTGGGCCAGCTGGTCGGCGTCGCTGGCGGCATGGGCGGTGCTCTGCACGTTGTGGGTGACCTGCTGGATGGTCGCCGCCATCTGCGCGATGGCGGTGGCCGACTGGTCGGTTTCGCTGCGCTGGCGGTCGAGCATCTGTGCCTGGGCGTCGGACAGGTCGGCGGACTGCGCGGCCCGCGACTTGACCCCGACCCCGGCGTCCACCAGGCGGGTCAGCGCGGTCTGCAAACGTGCCTCTTCACTGAGGATCGCTAGGTCGAGCTGGCCCTGCAGGCCGGGGTTGTCGCTGTAGGTCAGGGCCACCAGCGGGCTGGTGAACGCTTTGGGATGCTCCTGCAGGGTGCGGCGGATGGCCTGGTTCTGCCGGTGCTCGACCAGGTACCAGGCCGCCAACAGGCTGGCCATCAGCACCCCCAGTGCGGCGTACTGGGGCAACCAAAGGTAGCCGGCGGCCGATAGCAGCCCGGCACCGATCAACGGCCAGCCGTGACCGATGCCATGGCCCAGGCGCGCGGCCAACGCCACCGGCGAGCGACCGGCGCGCAGGCGCGCGTAAAGCGCTTCGGCACGGCGGATCTGCTCGCGGGTGGGCACCGAACGCACCGACTCGTAGCCGCTGATGCGGCCGTTCTCGTACACCGCCGTGACATAGGCGCTGACCCAGTAGAAATCGCCGTTCTTGGCGCGGTTCTTGACCACCCCCATCCAGGGCTTGCCTTGCTTGATGGTGTCCCACATATGGCCGAAGACTGACGGCGGCATGTCCGGGTGACGCACCAGGTTGTGTGTCTGGCCGACGAGTTCGTCGTAGGTGAAACCGCTGATGGCCACGAAAGCGTCGTTGCAGTAGGTGATGCGGCTGTTGAGGTCGGTGGTGGAAATCAGCCGCTGGTGGTTGGGAAAGGTTCTTTCGTGTTCGGTGACGGGCAAATTCATGCGCATCGTTGGCGATCCCTTGCTTATCCAGATGAGTGGGAAATTCATCAAAGCAAGTAGATGTTTAGCAGAAGGCCATCATGTCAGTGGTCAAGTTTTGCAGGAATTTTTACCGACCTGACGGAATGAGCTGAAAACGACATTGTTCAGCCAACGTTGAGCTGGCTCTTGAGCAGGTCGCGGAACGTCTGGATCAAGGGTTCCCGGCTGCGGCCGCGGCGGATGATCAGCGAGAACGGCGCCTGGTAACCAAAGGTGGCTGGCGACAATACCCGCAAGTCGCCCTTGTCGACCCAGGCCTGGGCGTAGTGCTCGGGCAGGTAGCCGATGTAGGCGCCGGAGAGAATCAGGATCAGCTGCGCCTCCATGCTCTCCACTGTCGCCGCGCTGTGCTTGAAGCCATGGCGGGCCAACTCGGCCTGGCTCCAGTAACCGCGCCCGACCATGCGCTGCTGGGTGATCACCGGCTCCGGGATGCGCCGCTCGGCGAACAGCGGGTGGCGGCTGCTGCAGTACAGCCAGTGCTGCTCGCGGTACAGCGGCTGGTACACCAGGCCGCTCATGCGCGAAGAGAAGGCGCCGATGGCCAGGTCCAGGCGGTTGTCCTGCACGCCCAACTGCAATTCGTAGGGGCTGGAGACCGACAGGTGCAGATGCACTCCCGGGTGCTCCTGGCTGTAGGCACCGATAGCCTCGGCCAGCGGCAGGGCGCGATCACCCACCGTGGAGTCGATCACCCCGAGGTTGAGGGTGCCGCGCAGCTCGCCCTTGAGCGCCGCCGCATACTGTTCGAAACCATCCAGTTCGCCGAGCAGGCGCAGGGTCTCCTGATGGAACAGCTCGCCTTTGCTGGTCAGGCTGAAACCACCACGGCCACGGTGGCAAAGGACGATACCCAGGGCGCCCTCCAGCTGGCTCATGTAGGTGCTGATGGCCGACGTCGACAGGTTGAGGTCGCGCTGGGCGTTGGCGAACCCCTGGTGGCGCACCACGCTGGCGAAGATGCGCAGCAGTTTCAGGTCGGGCAGCGATGAGGCCATGGGGCGAGGGTTCCGCGGGCTGGAAATCGTCAGAGTCTAACGCGCCTTCAGGCGGATAGTTCAGAAATTCCTGAAGTAAGTATTTGTCGGTAGCGATTCTTCCGCCGCACTACCTTGCGCAGACTGCGGCGAAATGTCCCTGCCCGCCGGCCCCATCGTTCATCGAGGCGCGCGGCGGCACAGGTTCGAACAAACATAACAATCGACCGACTGATGAGGCCCACCGTGGACAAGACTCTCCACCAACCACTGGGCGGCAACGAAATGCCGCGTTTCGGCGGCATCGCCACCATGCTGCGCCTGCCCCACCTGCAAAGCGCCCAAGGCCTGGACGCCGCCTTCATCGGCGTACCGCTGGACATCGGTACCTCGCTGCGCTCGGGCACCCGCTTCGGCCCACGGCAGATCCGCGCCGAGTCGGTGATGATCCGCCCGTACAACATGGCCACCGGCGCCGCCCCGTTCGACTCGCTGTCGGTCGCCGACATCGGTGACGTGGCGATCAACACCTTCAACCTGCTCGACGCCGTGCGCATCATCGAAGAAGCCTACGACGAGATCGTCGAGCACAATGTCATCCCGCTGACCCTGGGCGGCGACCACACCATCACCCTGCCGATCCTGCGCGCCCTGCACAAGAAGCACGGCAAGATCGGCCTGGTGCACATCGACGCCCACGCCGACGTCAACGACCACATGTTCGGCGAGAAGATCGCCCACGGCACCACCTTCCGCCGCGCCGTGGAAGAAGGCCTGCTCGATTGCGACCGCGTGGTGCAGATCGGCCTGCGCGCTCAGGGCTACACCGCCGACGACTTCAACTGGAGCCGTCGCCAGGGCTTTCGCGTAGTCCAGGCCGAAGAGTGCTGGCACAAATCGCTGGAACCGCTGATGGCCGAAGTGCGTGAGAAAGTCGGTGGTGGCCCGGTCTACCTGTCCTTCGACATCGACGGCATCGACCCGGCCTGGGCTCCTGGTACCGGCACTCCGGAAATCGGCGGCTTGACCACCATCCAGGCGATGGAGATCATCCGCGGCTGCCACGGCCTGGACCTGATCGGCTGTGACCTGGTCGAAGTCTCCCCGCCTTACGACACCACCGGCAACACCTCGCTGCTGGGCGCCAACCTGTTGTTCGAAATGCTCTGCGTGCTGCCAGGGGTAGTACGCCGCTGATTGGAATGAAGGCTTGTGGGAGCGGGCTTGCCCCGCGCTAGCAATCGCGGGGCAAGCCCGCTCCCACAACAGCCCGTCGAGCCATGGAAACACCCCGGCAGGAGCCATTCGGGAGGGCCATAGAGGCCCGCCAACACATCACAGGACCGCTGGGCGCGTGAACCCGCCCGGACGGCCGATCTCGCCATAATAAAGATAATCGGGAGACCCCCAATGGCCTTGGACATCATCGTTGTACTGATCTATGCCGCCGGCATGCTCGCGCTTGGCTGGTACGGCATGCGACGTGCGAAGACCCACGAAGATTACCTGGTGGCCGGGCGCAACCTCGGCCCGACCCTGTACATGGGCACCATGGCCACCACCGTGCTCGGTGGCGCGTCCACCGTCGGCACCGTGCGCCTGGGTTACGTGCATGGCATCTCCGGTTTCTGGCTGTGCGCCGCGCTGGGCCTGGGCATCATCGCGCTGAACCTGTTCCTCGCCAAACCGCTGCTGCGTCTGAAGATCTTCACCGTGACCCAGGTGCTGGAGCGCCGCTACAACCCCATGGCGCGCCAGGCCAGTGCGGCGATCATGCTGGCCTATGCGCTGATGATCGGCGTGACCTCGACCCTGGCCATGGGCACCGTGCTGCAGGTACTGCTCGACGTGCCGTTCTGGCTGGCACTGCTGTTCGGTGGTGGTGTGGTGGTGGTGTACTCCACGATCGGTGGCATGTGGTCGCTGACCCTGACCGACATCGTCCAGTTCGTGATCAAGACCGTGGGCCTGATGTTCATCCTGCTGCCGGTGTGCCTGTACAAGGCCGGTGGCTGGGACACCCTGGTGGCCAAGCTGCCGGCGGCCAGCTTCAGCTGGACCACCATCGGCTGGGACACCATCATCACCTACTTCCTGATCTACTTCTTCGGCATCCTGATCGGCCAGGACATCTGGCAGCGGGTGTTCACCGCCCGTGACGAGAAAGTCTGCCAGCGCGCAGGTACCACCGCGGGTGTCTACTGCGTACTGTACGGCCTGGCCTGCGCCTTGATCGGCATGTCCGCCCATGTGCTGATGCCAGACCTGGCCAACCCGAACAATGCCTTCGCCGAGATGATCAAGGGCCAGTTGCCTGAAGGTATCCGTGGCCTGCTGATGGCCGCCGCCCTGGCCGCGATGATGTCCACCGCCAGTGCCGGCCTGCTGGCCGCCTCGACCACCCTGACCGAAGACCTGCTGCCCAAGCTGCGCGGCGGCAAGCAGTCGAGCCTGGGCATCAACCGCCTGTTCACCCTGCTGACTGGCCTGGTGGTACTGGGCATCGCCTTGGCGGTGAACGATGTGATCAGCGCCCTGACCCTGGCCTACAACCTGCTGGTAGGCGGCATGCTGATCCCGCTGATGGGGGCGATCTTCTGGAAGCGCGCGACCACCGCCGGGGCCATCGCCAGCATGTCGCTGGGCTTCGTCACCGCGCTGTTCTTCATGTTCAAGGATGGCCTGGATGCCAACTCGCCGATCTACTACAGCCTGGCGATCGGCCTGGTGAGCTTCGTGGTGGTCAGCCTGGCGTCGCGCAAGCCGGCTGCGGCAGTCAACCTGGCCTGACGCCAACCCCAGGGCCAACCCGCTCCCGCATCAGACCCCGTGGGAGCGGGCTTGCCCCGCGATTCGCAGTACCCTCAATGCAAAAGGCCGCCGCATCTTGTCGATGCGGCGGCCTTTTGCCTGGTGTATCAGCGACGACGCGGCTGGCGCTTGCGCTGTTCTTCGTCGGTAGGGATCGGCACCGGCTGTAGAGGTGGCGGGAGCAAACCCAGGGCGACGGCTAGGTCGTGGAGCCAGTTATACATGCGTTCGTTCATAAATGCCCCCTTGACGGGTTCAGCCTCACGGTCAATCAATCCTGCGATGCGTCATACAGATCATAGTCCGATGTCCTGCATTGCGCATGCGCCTGTTCTTACAGATATGGGCGATTTTGACCCGGATCAAGCGCAGGCGACAGCTTCCGACGGTCGGTCAATCGTTTCGCTTTGTTGCAGTTCGATCCACGCCTGCAGATTGGCCCCACGCATGCCTTGGCGCCACATCAACCAGGTGACCGCCTGATCGAACGGCGTTTGCAAGCGATGGGCACGCACCCGGTCACGCCCCGGCAGGCTGTCGAGCATCGATTGCGCCATCAGCGCCACCCCGGCGCCTGCGATCACACAGGCCAGCATGCTCTGGTACGACTCGATCTCCATCACTCGCCCCATGGGCGTGTGGGCATGGGCGTACCAGGCCTCCAGGCGCATACGGTAGGAGCAACCCTGGCGGAAGGTGAACACCGCCCTGCCAGCCACATCCTGGGCGCTGCTGACCGGTGGATGCTCGGGGCTGGTGATCAGTACCAGCTCTTCCTCACACAAGGGCACGCCATCCAGCCCGGCCAGGCTTGGCGGCCCATCCACCAGCGCGGCATCGAGCCGATGGCTGAGCAGCCCCTCCAGCAAATCGCCACTGGGGCCGGCCTGGACTTGCAGGTTCACTGCGGGGTAGGCCTGGTGATAGCGCGCCAGCAGCGCCGGCAAATGGATCGCCGCCGTGCTGTACATGGTACCCAGCACGAAATCACCGGCCGGCTGCCCGCCTTGCACGGCGGCCATCGCTTCGTCACGCAGGGCCGACAGGCGGTTGGCGTAATCCAGCAGTACCTTGCCCGCAGGCGACAGTTGCAGGCGCTGACGCTCACGCACGAACAGCTCCACGCCCAGTTGCTCCTCGAGTTGGCGCAGGCGCGTCGACAGGTTCGACGGGACTCGGTGCAGGCGCTCGGCCGCGCGGGTGATCGAGCCTTCCTCGGCCACGGCCAGGAAGATACGCAGTTGGCTGAACTCCATATCATTCTCCAAAACAGAACAACTTGATCATCATTATTCAATTTTATTGAAAGTCAATCCGCCCTACCCTGCCATTCATCGCAACCCTTCGAGCAGGAGACGCCTCCATGTCGCCCTTCGTGCAACTGCTGGCCAGCGCCGTGGCCCTGATGATGGCCATGGGCATCGGCCGTTTCGCCCTCACCCCGCAACTACCCCGCCTGATCGCCGAGGGCCAGTTCGACCTTACGGCAGGTGGCCTGGTGGCTGCCGCCAACTACCTGGGCTACTTCCTCGGTGCGGTGGACGGCATGTTCGCCCGCCAGCCGGCCCAGGTGCGTCTGCGCCTGCACGGCGGCCTGTGGCTATGCGTGTTGCTCACCCTCGCCTCAGCGGCCGCCGAGGGTTTCTGGAGCCATCTGCTGCTGCGCTTCGGCACGGGCGTGGCCAGTGCCTGGGTATTGGTGATGATCACCAGCCTCAGCCAGCAACTGGCCAACACCCATGGCCGACAGCGCCTCGGTGCCCTGGTGTTCGCCGGGCCGGGTGTCGGGATCGCCGTCACCGGCCTGCTGGCACTGGGCGCGCACCTGCTGGGGCTCGGCTCAGCGGCGCTGTGGCTGATCTACGCGATGGCGGCGTTGGTGATGCTGCTGGCCGTGCTGCGGTGGTTGCCACGGGCCCTGGAGCCTGCGCCTGTCGCGGCCACCAGCAACAGTGGCCCGACACAGGGCAAGGGTATCGGCCGCCTGGGTCTGGTGTAT
This sequence comes from Pseudomonas sichuanensis, assembly GCF_024749065.1. Lineage (NCBI taxonomy): Bacteria > Pseudomonadati > Pseudomonadota > Gammaproteobacteria > Pseudomonadales > Pseudomonadaceae > Pseudomonas > Pseudomonas sichuanensis. Next base: position 4,430,403 of record NZ_CP087185.1, read on the forward strand.
GGGCTGTACGGCATTGGCTATATCTTGCCAGCCACCTTCCTGTCACAGATGGCCAACCAGCAGTTCCAAGGGCAGTGGATGGCCGATCTGTTCTGGCCGGCGTTCGGTCTGTCGGCGGCGCTGGGCGTGGTGGTCGTCAGCCTGCGCCGCCCAGGGCACACCTCGGCGTGGCTGACCGCCACGCTCTGGCTGCAAGGCCTGGGTGTGCTGGCCTGCCTGCAAGGCGGCGGCATCGGGCTGGGGCTGGGGGTAGTGCTCTGCGGTGGGCCGTTCCTGGCCTGCATGCAACTGGTGATGCAGCGCTCGCGGGAACTGGCGCCCCATGCGACCCAGCGCAATGCCGGGCTGCTGACCGCGTGCTTTGCCCTGGGGCAGTTGAGCGGGCCGCTACTGGCGGCCTTGAGCAGCCACTTCAGTGGTGGCTTGCAGCCGGCGCTGGTGATGGCGGCTGCGGGGCTGGGGCTGGCCGGAGTACTGGTGCTGACGGGGGCCGTGCCACGATCCGCGTCATGCACCGGCCTGCGCCAGGCGGGTTGAGCCTGGCGCCCCTGCCGCTCGCCAACTACCCCACGATCCTACGCAGTTGCCGCCGCACCCAAGCCTCGGCGCTGACCATGATCACCCCCACCAGCACCAGGACCGCGCCGAGCACGAAGTTCAAGCTCAGCGGTTCGTCCAGCAGCACGACGCCAAAGGTCACCCCGAACAGCGGCGTGATGAAGGAGAACACCGCCAGGTTTGAAGCCAGGTATTTGCGCAGTAACCAGAACCAGGTCAGGTAGCTGATGAACGACACCACGATGCCCTGGAACAGCACGCTGCCAACTGCCAGCGGGGTCAGCGCGAAATCAGCGATCTGCCCGCTCACCAGGGCCATCAGCAACAGCCCGGCGAAGCCCACCGCCAGTTGGTAGAACAGGGTCAGGGTCGCCGGCGCCTCGGACAACCGCGAGCAACGCACCACCACCGTGGTCGCGCCCCAGGCCAAGCCGCCCAGGATAGCCAGGGCGTCACCCAGCAACATGCGCCCATCGAGCTGCTCGAACGAGACGCCTCCGGCGAATGCCAAGGCGATGCCGGCAAACGCCAGCAGGATGCCCAGCCACTGCAACAGGCGCAGCCGCTCGCTGGGCATCATGAAATGCAGCCCAAGGGCGGTGAAGATCGGCGCGGTGTAGAGGAATACCGACATGTGCGCCGCCGAGGTCAGCTTCAGCCCCTCGGCGATGAACAGGAACTCCAGCCCGAACAGCGCACCGGCCAGCACCCCGGCACGCCAGGTGATACCCACCTGACCCCAGCCTCCCTTGAAGCAGACCAGCAGCCCTACCAGCACGGCGGCGATGCCGTTACGGAACGCCGCCTGCATTACCGGGGCAATGTCGACGGCAGCGGATTTGATCAGCACCTGCTGGCAGCCCCAGATCAGGCACAGCCCCAGCATCACCTGCAGGGCAAAGGCGTCAGGGTTCTTGCGGACCTCGCTCATAAGCGGGCCAACTGGGTTTCTACAGACATGATCAAGGGCTCGGCAGTGGCAGACGAACGGCGATTATCAGCCGTTCAGCCCGCCACTTGCCAGCCTCAAAACGACCTCAGGCGATCTGCGCGTTTGCCGAGACCTGGTCGAAGGTGTTTTCGTCCAGCGCATCCTCCTGCCGGTCAAGGACTTCACGCGGATGGCCGAAACCCGGGATGCTGCTGTCAATCAGGCTGAGCAGGCGTGAGCCACGCTCGGTCAGCACGAAGTTCTCGCCATTGCCGCCGTCCTCTTCAGGCCGGCTGGCGATGAAGCCACGTTCGAACAGAAGCTTCTCGTACTCGCAGGCGCGGGTTTTCAGATGGTCCAGGTCGCCCGGTGCCTGGCCATTTGCAGCCAGCGCTGCGGCGTGCTGTTCGGCATAGGGGCGTGGCGTGAAGCTATGACCGGCGCCGTTCTGCACCTCGTGCAGCAAGCGCTCGATCAGGTCCCAGTCGTAGCGGCTCATGGAATGGCCTCCTGCAATGAACGGATGGGTTACACAAGGTGGGACCGACAGAAGCCGACAGGCGTTCAGATTGGCAAACTGCCGATGGCAGCCCAGGCAATCTGAACTTTCAAATTGCCCCACCCCTCACACGTAGCAGGATCACCAGGGGCCAAGATGATGAAAAACCTCTACCGCGCCGCAATACTTGCCAGCCTGGTGTGCGCCTTGCCCGCCTGGGCCTGCACGCCAGAAGAAGCCACGCACAAACGCGAGGAACTGGCCGGGCTGGTCGCCCGGCTGACCGAGCAGAACCCACAGAAAGCCAAAGAGATAAACGACGAGCTGCAAGGCATGGAGCTCGGCACGGCAAGCAAGGACTTGCCGGACAAGTGCCAACTGATCGACAAGCGGATCAAGGAATTGAAGGAAGCCGAGAAAAAGACCTGAGCAGCGCCTGCTTCAGCGGCGCTGCTGGGCCAGCATGTATTGGCGCAGCAACTGGTTGATTCGGGTCTGGTAGCCGCTGCCTTGGTCCTTGAACCAAGCCAGTACGTCTGCGTCGAGGCGAATGGTCACGGTTTGCTTGGCCGGTAAGCGAAGCTCGGCCTGTCGGAAGAAGTCGTCGCCCAGCTCGGGGATATCCGAGGTGTCGATCGGCCCGCGAGCGGAGTGTTCATCACTGTTTCTGGAGGGTTTCGACATAGCGCATTTCCTCGCGTCGGGTGGCTCTTCTGGCGGAGATGATTCGGATCACATCCCCTTGCCATTCGGTGTAGGCGACCACGCTGACCCAGGCGTTGATCCAGCCCATGCTGATCCAGCGTGGTTCTACGTAGTCGAACCGCTCATCCTTGAGCACCAGCATCGGGTGCCGGAACATGTCGGGCACTTCATTGAAATCGATACCGTGCTTGCGGATGTTCAGCTGGTTCTTTTCCTCATCCCATTCAAAACGCATGGGACTTTCGTATTTACAGTTGTACATACGCTACTCCTGCCAGCGAAAACATGCCAGAGGTATTCTGGAAGCCAGGCAGCAAAATGCATGGGCCGAGGAGCAGTTTGGGAAATGGGCTACGCGCGCTTGGGGAAAGCGCGAAATCACCCGCCACCTTTGCAGTGGCGGGCTTGCATCAAAAAGCGCTTACTCAGCCGCTGGCTTGCGCTTCTTCAGCGGCGCCATGCCATCGGAACTGGCCAATGGCGCATTGGCCTTCGGCTTGGCGGTCGGTTTGCGCTTGGCGGCGCCCTTCTTGTCGCCGGTCTTCTTCTCGGTCTTTTTCTTCTTGGTGCCAGCCGCCTTGCCCGAGGCCTTGACCTTCTTCGGCCCGCTGTAGGTACCCTTGACCTCCTTGATGACACGGCGCTCGAACTGCTGCTTGAGGTAGCGTTCGATGCTCGACATCAGGTTCCAGTCGTTGTGGGTGATCAGCGAGATCGCCAGGCCTTCGCCGCCGGCACGACCGGTACGGCCGATACGGTGCACGTACTCGTCGCCGCTGCGTGGCATGTCGAAGTTGATCACTAGGTCCAGCCCGTCGATGTCCAGGCCGCGCGCCGCCACATCAGTGGCCACCAGCACCTTGGAGCCGCCTTCCTTGAAGCGGTCGATGGCCAGCTTGCGGTCCTTCTGGTCCTTCTCGCCGTGCAGTACGAAGGCCTTCACTTCCTTGGCCACCAGATGGCCGTAGATGCGGTCGGCCAGGGCACGGGTGTTGGTGAAGATGATTGCCTTCTGGTAGGTCTCGTTGGCCAGCAGCCACTGCACGATCTGCTCTTTGTGCTGGTCGTGGTCAGCAGTGATGATCTGCTGGCGGGTACCTTCGGCGAGCTGCGAGACACTGTTGAGCATCAGGTGCTCAGGGTCTTTGAGGACCTTGCCGATCATGTCGCGCAGGGCCGCGCCGCCGGTAGTGGCGGAGAACAGCAGGGTCTGCTTGCGGTTCTCGCACTCCTTGCACAGGCGCTCCATGTCTTCGGCAAAGCCCATGTCGAGCATGCGGTCGGCTTCATCGAGGATCAGCACGTCCACATGGGACAGGTCGAGGTTGCCGGCATTGAGCTGCTCGAGCAGACGGCCCGGGGTGCCGATCAGCACGTCCGGCACCTTGCGCAGCATGGCGGCCTGTTCCTTGAAGTCCTCACCACCGGTGACCAGGCCCGACTTGATGTAGGTGAACTGGGAGAACAGCTGCACCTGCTTGAGGGTCTGCTGGGCCAGCTCGCGGGTCGGCAGCAGGATCAGCGCACGGATTTCCACGCTCGGGCCGCTGCGGTCGACCAGGCGGTTGAGCAGTGGCAGGACGAATGCAGCGGTCTTGCCGCTGCCGGTCTGTGCCGTCACCCGCAGGTCACGCCCTTGCAGGGCCAGGGGAATGGCCGCTGCCTGCACCGGAGTCGGCTCGACAAATTTCAGCTCGGCCACGGCTTTGAGCAGGCGTTCGTGCAGGGCGAATTGGGAAAACACGGGGGTAACCTCGGGCAAGTGCGAAAAATTCAAGTTGCATAGGGTAACGTTTTCCGCCGCCAGAACCGAATTTCTTTTGGCAACTTTGCGCCGATCCACGCTCTAATGCCGTTTCGTACCGCAACACAGACCGTTTCCTACGCTTATGGACCTCCAACGATTCTGGCGCGATGCCCTCGACCTCTGGGGCACCCTCGACCAACACCCGCTGCTGCACGCCGCCCTCGGCCTGGCCGTGCTGCTGCTCGTCTCGCTGCTGATCGGCCGCCTGGCGCGCTTCCTGATCCTGCACACCAGCCGCCTGCTGGGCCGGCAACCGGCGCTCAGATGGCTGGACGACCTGCGCCACAACAAGGTGCTGCACCGCCTGGCCCAGACCACACCATCGCTGGTGGTGCAGTTCGGCCTGAAGCTGGTGCCGGAACTCTCGGCCACCGCCCAGCATTTTCTCGGCAACCTCGCCCTGGCCATCACCCTGCTGTTCATGACCCGCGCGCTGTCGTGCCTGCTCGATGCGCTGCTGGACATCTACGCCCGCACCGAACATGCCCGCACCCGCTCGATCAAGGGCTACATGCAGTTGGCCAAGATGATGCTGTGGATCTTCGCCGCCATCGTCATCGTCGCCACCCTGATCGACCGCTCGCCGCTGTTGCTGCTGTCGGGTCTGGGTGCCATGTCGGCGGTGCTGCTGTTGGTGTACAAGGACACCCTGCTGTCGTTCGTCGCCAGCGTGCAGCTGACCAGCAACGACATGCTCCACGTCGGCGACTGGATCGAGATGCCCCAGGCCGGGGCCGACGGCGATGTGGTGGATATCACCCTGCACACGGTCAAGGTCCAGAACTTCGACAAGACCATCGTCTCCATCCCCACCTGGCGCCTGATGAGCGAGTCGTTCCGCAACTACCGCGGCATGCAGCAGTCCGGCGGGCGTCGGATCAAGCGCAGCCTGTTCATCGACGCCGCGGGCGTACGCTTCCTGACCCAGGAAGAAGAACAGCGCCTGGGCCAGGTGCGCCTGCTCGGCGACTACCTGGCTGGCAAGCGCCAGGAGCTGCGCGAATGGAACGAGGCCCAGGGCCACAATGCCGGGTTGTCGGCCAACCGCCGACAGCTGACCAATATCGGTACCTTTCGCGCCTTCGCCCTGGCGTACCTGAAGAGCCACCCCAACGTGCACCCGAACATGACCTGCATGGTGCGCCAGATGCAGACCACCGCCGAAGGCGTGCCGCTGGAGATCTACTGCTTCACCACCACCACGGTATGGGCCGAGTACGAGCGCATCCAGGGCGACATCTTCGACTACCTGCTGGCGGTGCTGCCGGAGTTCGGGCTTAGCCTGTACCAGCAGCCCAGTGGCAATGACATGCGCGTGGGGCTTGCGACGCGGGCTACGCGTCAGGAACTGGCCTGAAGCCATCGCGGGGCAAGCCCGCTCCCACAAACACCGTGGGAGCGGGCTTGCCCCGCGATAAGGCCATTAAAGCCTGACAATCAACGCGATGCTGGCTGCACAGTACGTTGCCCGCCCAACCGGCTCATCCACACCGACGCCAGGATGATCGAGCCGCCGATGGCCAACCGCCCCAGCGGTTCGTCCTGGTTCCAGATCAGCAGGTTCAGCAGCAGCCCCACCGGCACATGCAGGTTGTTCATCACCGCCAGGGTGCCGCCGGATACCAGGCAGGCGCCCTTGTTCCACCAGTACAGGCCAAGCGCAGTCGGGCACAGCCCAAGGAACAACAGCACCAGCCACTGGGTGTCGGTGCTCGGCAGGTGCTGGGCGTTGCCGAACAGCAGGAAGGCCGGCAGCACCACCAGCAGCGCGCCAAGGTAGAAATAGCCGAAACGTCGGTAGTGCGGCAGGTCGCTGGGGTGGCGGGCCACCAGATGGCGGTACAGCACCTGGCCGGCGGCATAGGTGAAGTTGGCCAGCTGCAACAGCAAAAAGCCCACGAAGAACTCACCCGTGACACTGTCGAAACGGATCACCGCCGCGCCGGCCACGGCCACCAGCGCAGCCAGCAGCGCCCACGGGTTGAAGCGCCGATTCAGGGCGTCCTCGATCAAGGTCACGTGCAGCGGTGTGAGGATGGTGAACAGCAGCACTTCAGGCACGGTCAGCACGCGGAAGCTCAGGTACAGGCACACGTAGGTAATGCCGTACTGCAGCGCGCCGATCAGCAACATGGAACGCATGAAGCGCGGTTCGACCTGGCGCCAGCGGGTCAATGGCAGGAACACCAGCCCGGCCAGCAGCACCCGGGCCAGCACGGCAAAGTAGCTGTCGACGTGGCCGGCCAGGTATTCGCCGATCAGGTTGAAAGAGTACGCCTGGATCAGCGCGACGATTATCAGGTAGCCCATGGTGGCCTCTCGTGGATCAAGGCGGCGACCTTAGCGGGTTGGGTCCGGGCAGTTCAACCATGAGGTTTGTAAGGCCTGTGCTGGCCTCTTCGCGGGTGAACCCGCTCCCACAGGATCATGCATAACCTGTGGGAGCGGCGGTTCGCCGCTGCGACTCACCCGCGAAGAGGCCGGCATAGGTACTTGCTGTATCCCAACCATAAAAAAGCCCGGCCATCGCAATGACCGGGCAGGTACACCCAAAGGAGCAACAAGGTGTCAGGGTTGGGAATTCGTTGAGCCTCAGGCCACCGCGGCCAGCTTGGCCTTGGCCTGGTTCAGGCCCTTCTCGTGGAACTCGCCGCTCATGTTCAGGCCTTCGGCGTGGATGAAGTCCACATCATGGATGCCGATGAAGGCCATCACCTGGCGCAGGTAAGGTTCCTGGTGATCGCTGCTGGCGCCGGCATGGATGCCGCCACGGGCGGTCAGGACGATGGCGCGTTTGCCGGTCAGCAGGCCTTGCGGGCCGGTCGGGGTGTACTTGAAGGTGATCCCGGCACGCAGCACGTGGTCGAGCCAGGCCTTGAGGGTGCTGGGGATGGTGAAGTTGTACATCGGTGCCGCCATCACCAGCACGTCGGCTGCCAGCAGTTCGTCGGTCAGTGCGTTGGAACGAGCCAGGGCCTCGAGCTCAGCGGCGCTGCGCTGTTCTTCAGGCTTCATCCAGCCGCCCAGCAGGTTGGCATCCAGGTGTGGCACCGGGTCCACGGCCAGGTCACGGACCTTGATCTCGTCAGCAGGGTGCGCCGCTTGCCATTGCGCAATGAAATCCTGGGTCAGTTGACGGGAAACGGAATCCTGCTGGCGGGCGCTGCTTTCGATGATCAGTACGCGGGACATGGGTGCCTCCATCGGCGGTAAAGGGTGGCGATTCGATGGAGGTGAGATTAAGGGTTGACCTATCGATAAAAAAGCGTAAAAAGTGGGACCAATCTATCGATGAATCCGTTTTATTCCGCTTTGCAGTCCACCTGGATGCGCAACTTGAGAATCTCGCGGTTGAACTTCGCCGTTACATCGACGCTCTTGCCCGCCGGCACATTGACCCGGCGCACGCGCGGCGCCTCGGGGCCATTGCGGAACGTGACCTTGCACGCCGCCGGCACCTGCCCATAGTTGTTGAGGTTGATCGAACCGATGTCATAGGTGGTGTCATAGGCGGTGTAGTCGACCTTGACCCCGTCGGTCTGTTTCTCCACATCGATGGGGTAGGCCATGGCCCCCAGGGGCAGGCACAACAGCAAAGCCGCACAACATTTCTTCATACCGGCGCTCTCCTTGAGAAGAGCGCAGCTTAGGACAACAGGAGCCCTGGATGAAAGCGCCGCGCGTAACCCTGGATCAGTGGCGGACCCTGCAGGCGGTGGTCGATCACGGCGGCTTCGCCCAGGCAGCCGAAGCGCTGCACCGCTCGCAGTCATCGGTGAGCTACACCGTGGCGCGCATGCAGGAGCAACTGGGCGTGCCGCTGCTGCGCATCGACGGGCGCAAGGCCGTGCTCACCGAGGCCGGCAGCGTGCTATTGCGCCGCTCGCGGCAGCTGGTCAAGCAGGCCAGCCAACTGGAAGACCTGGCCCACCACATGGAACAGGGCTGGGAGGCCGAAGTGCGCCTGGTGGTGGACGCCGCCTACCCCAGTGCCCGCCTGGTGCGCGCCCTCAGTGCGTTCATGCCGCAAAGCCGCGGCTGCCGGGTGCGCCTGCGTGAAGAAGTGTTGTCCGGGGTCGAGGAAGTGCTGCACGAAGGCATCGCCGACCTTGCCATCAGCAGCTTCAACATCGGTGGCTATCTGGGCACCGAGCTCAGCCCGGTGGAGTTCGTCGCCGTCGCCCACCCCGAGCACGCCCTGCACCGCATGGGCCGTGAGATCACCTTCCAGGACCTGGAAAGCCAGCTGCAGGTGGTGATCCGCGACTCTGGCCGCGCCCAACCGCGCGACGTCGGCTGGCTGGGCGCCGAGCAGCGCTGGACGGTGGGCAGCCTGGGCACCGCCACCACCTTCGTCAGCAGCGGCCTGGGCTTTGCCTGGCTGCCCCGGCACATGATCGAACGCGAGCTGCGCGAAGGCGTGCTCAAGCCATTGCCACTGGATCAGGGTGGCAGCCGCCACCCGCTGTTCTACCTTTATTCGAGCAAGGAAAAGACCCTGGGCCCGGCCACGCAGATTCTCATCGAGTTGCTGCGCAACTTCGACACCGCGCCGCTGGACGTGCCCTTCGCAGCCCCCCCGCAAGCCTGAGAGGACCGCGCCCATGGCCTGTTTCGAACATGACGGATGCCTGCTGCATTACGAGGAACATGGCCAGGGCGAGCCCCTGGTGCTGCTGCACGGGCTGGGTTCGAGCAGCCAGGACTGGGAGCTGCAGGTACCTGAGTTCAGCCGCCATTACCGGGTCATCCTCATGGACATCCGCGGCCACGGCCAATCCTCCAAGCCGCGGCGCGGCTACCACATCAAGACCTTCAGCGAAGACCTGCTGGCCCTGCTCCAGCACCTTGGCACTGGCCCCGTGCACTTCGTGGGCCTGTCGATGGGCGGCATGGTCGGTTTCCAGTTCGCCGTCGACCACCCCGCCAGGCTGCGCAGCCTGTGCATCGTCAACAGTGCGCCGGAAGTCAAACGCCGCACCCGCAGCGACTGGGTCTGGTGGCTCAAACGCTGGGGCCTGGCGCGTCTGCTCAGCGTCGAAACCGTGGGCAAGGGCCTGGCCGCCAGGCTCTTTCCCAAACCCCAGCAGGCCGAACTGCGGCGCAAGATGGCCGAACGCTGGGCACGCAACGACAAACGCGCGTATCTCAAAAGCTTCGACGCCATCGTCGACTGGGGCGTGCAGGAACGCATCGGGCAGATCGCCTGTCCTACGTTGGTGATCGCCGCCGACCACGATTACACACCGATACAACTCAAGGAGCGTTACGTCGCCCTGATGCCGCACGCCCGACTGGCAGTCATCGAGGATTCCCGGCACGCTACGCCCCTGGACCAACCCGCAGTTTTCAACCGTACCCTGCTGCCTTTCCTCGCAGCCGCTTCCACCTCTCAAGGATCTTTGAGCCCATGCTGAAAAAACTCCTGCTGACCGCCTGCTCGGTCGCCTTCGCCACCAGCGTCATGGCCTCCGACAAGACGCCACACGTGTTGCTGGATACCAGCTTCGGCCAGGTCGAGATCGAGCTGAACGCTGAAAAAGCGCCTATCAGTACGAAGAATTTCCTGCAGTACGTCGACAGCGGTTTCTATAACAATACGATCTTCCACCGCGTGATCCCGGGCTTCATGGTCCAGGGCGGCGGTTTCACCGACCAGATGGTGCAGAAGAGCACCAAAGACCCGATCCGCAACGAAGCCAGCAATGGCCTGCAGAACACCCGTGGCACCTTGTCCATGGCCCGTACCTCCGACCCGAATTCGGCCACCAGCCAGTTCTTCATCAACGTGGCCGACAACGATTTCCTCAACCCCGGGCGTGACCGTGGTTACGCGGTGTTCGGCAAGGTCACCAAGGGCATGGAAGTGGTCGACCAGATCGTCAACTCGCCAACTACCGTCAAGAAAGGCATGCGCGACGTGCCGGCCGACCCGGTGTACATCAAGTCAGCCAAACGCATCGACTGACCGCAGGCTTCACAAGGATGTGAACCGCCTGAGGGTCGGATGGAACAGGAGTTACCTCACCCATGCTGTACCGTCGTTTCGAGCAATTGATCGACATCTTCCGCGAGGCGCCGAGCGAGGCGCCGCCCGGCAAGGTCTGGCCCTTCTACCTCTATTACCTGCGCCAGGTGTGGCCCAGCTTCCTCGCCCTGCTGATCGTCGGCCTGTTCGCCTCGCTGATCGAGGTGGCGATGTTCAGCTACCTGAGCCGGATCATCGACCTGGCCCAGGGCACGCCCAACGCCAACTTCTTCAGCGCGCACAGCGCTGAGCTGATCTGGATGCTGGTGGTCATCCTGCTGCTGCGGCCGCTGTTCTTCGGCCTGCACGACCTGCTGGTGCACCAGACCATCAGCCCGGGCATGACCAGCCTGATCCGCTGGCAGAACCACACCTACGTGCTCAAGCAGAGCCTGAATTTCTTCCAGAGCGACTTCGCCGGGCGCATTGCCCAACGCATCATGCAAACCGGCAACTCCCTGCGCGACTCGGCAGTGCAGGCGGTGGACGCGCTGTGGCATGTGCTGATCTACGCCATCAGCTCGCTGGTACTGTTCGCCGAAGCCGACTGGCGGCTCATGCTGCCGCTGCTGGTATGGATCGCCTGCTACATCGCTGCGCTGTACTACTTCGTGCCCCGGGTGAAAGAGCGCTCGGTGATCTCCTCCGACGCCCGCTCCAAACTGATGGGCCGCATCGTCGACGGCTACACCAACATCGCCACCCTCAAGCTGTTCGCCCACACCGACTACGAACAGCAGTACGCCCGTGAAGCGATCCGCGAGCAGACCGAAAAAACCCAACTGGCCGCGCGGGTCGTCACCAGCATGGACGTCGTCATCACCTCGCTCAACGGCCTGTTGGTGGTCGCTACCACGGGGCTGGCGCTGTGGTTGTGGAGCCAGTCGCTGATCACCGTCGGCGCCATTGCCCTGGCCACGGGCCTGGTGATTCGCATCGTCAACATGTCGGGCTGGATCATGTGGGTGGTCAACGGCATCTTCGAAAACATCGGCATGGTCCAGGACGGCCTGCAGACCATCGCCCAGCCGGTAACGGTCAGCGACCAGCCCGATGCGCCGGCACTGAAAGTCAGCCAGGGCGCGGTACGTTTCGAGCACGTGAGCTTTCACTATGGCAAGGGCAGCCAGGTCATCGATGCGCTGAACCTGGACATCCGCCCCGGCGAGAAGATCGGCCTGATCGGCCCGTCCGGCGCCGGCAAGTCGACCCTGGTCAACCTGCTGCTGCGCCTGTATGACGTGCAGGCCGGGCGCATTCTCATCGACGGCCAGAACATCGCCGAGGTCAACCAGGCCAGCCTGCGCGCACAGATCGGCATGATCACTCAGGACACCTCGCTGCTGCACCGCTCGATCCGCGACAACCTGCTGTACGGTCGCCCCGATGCCACTGATGAAGAAGTGTGGGAAGCGGTGCGACGGGCAAAGGCCGACGAGTTCATCCCGCAGTTGTCCGACGCCCAGGGCCGCACCGGCTTTGACGCCCATGTCGGCGAGCGCGGGGTCAAGCTCTCCGGCGGTCAACGCCAGCGCATCGCCATTGCCCGGGTGCTGCTGAAGAACGCACCAATCCTGGTCATGGACGAAGCCACCTCAGCGCTGGACTCGGAGGTCGAGGCAGCGATTCAGGAGAGCCTGGAGACGCTGATGCAGGGCAAGACAGTGATCGCCATCGCCCACCGCCTGTCGACCATCGCCCGCATGGACCGCCTGGTGGTGCTGGACAAAGGGCATATCGTCGAAAGCGGCAGCCACAGTGAACTGCTGGCCCAGCACGGGCTGTATGCGCGGCTGTGGCATCACCAGACCGGTGGCTTCGTCGGCGTCGACTGACCGTGCATGTCGCCTCAAGCTCGCGCCCACCCTGCCGACATATGTTGTCGTACAACAACATGAGGGCCCTGGTGGGCCGGCGAGGTGGTAATGCTGTTACGCCAATGGAACATCGCGCCCCGAGCAACATCGGGGTTCGCCTGCATTGCACTGATGGTTGCCTTACTTGGCATGTTCTCCCTTGCCAAGATGGACGACATCCGTGACTCGGCCACGGCCATGGAAGAAAACTGGGTGCCCAGCATCCGCACCGTGGACACCATTCGCGAAAACATGCTGCGGGTACGAACCATCTCGTTGCGCGTTGCTCTCGACCCGAACCCGGCCAACGTCGACACCTATGTCAGCCAGTACGAAGCCCGCAACAAGGTCCTGATGCAGAACATCAAGGACTACGAGGCGTTCGTCGACACCCCTGAAGAATCCCGCATCTACCAGCAGTTCCAGCGCGACTTCGCGACTTACCAGAAAGGCATGGCCGACTCCTTCTCGCTGGCCCGGCGCGGCGACATCGTCGCCCTGCACAAACTGGTGCTGGTCGACATGAAGCCGGTCGTCGACGGCACCGGCGCGCAATTGGCCGAGCTGGGCGAACTGTATGCCAAGAGCATCGAACGCGAGGGTAACCAGGCGGCCGAGCGTTATGACCAGTCCCGAGCCATCGTCATCGGCGTGATCCTGCTGGCCGCACTGTTCACAGTCACCCTGGCCTGGCTGCTCACTCGCAGCATCGTGCAGCCGCTCAAGGATGCGGTACTGGCAGCCAAGCAAGTGGCCGAGGGCAACCTGAGCAATGCCATCGCCGCCAGCGGCAACGACGAAGTCAGCCAGTTGCAGCACTCACTGGCACAGATGCGCGACCGCCTGCGCGACACCCTGGGCGAGATATCCGGCTCCTCCACGCAACTGGCGGCGGCGTCCGAAGAGCTGCACGCGGTCACCGAGGAAGCCGGACGCGGCATCACTCGCCAGCACGACGAAATCGAGCAGGCCGCCACCGCCGTCAACGAAATGAGCACAGCGGTCGAAGAAGTGGCGCGCAATGCCGTGTCCACCTCCGAAGCCTCGCGACAATCGACCCAGTCGGCGCAGCAGGGCCAGGCCCGGGTGTCGCAGACCATCGAGGCGATCAGCGACCTGGCCGAAGAAGTGGCAGCCTCCGCTGCGCTGGTGGGGCAACTGGCCGAACAGTCCCAGAAAGTGGGCACGGTGTTGGATGTGATCCGCGCCATCGCCGAGCAGACCAACCTGCTGGCGCTCAACGCGGCCATCGAGGCCGCCCGTGCCGGTGAGTCGGGCCGCGGCTTCGCCGTGGTAGCTGACGAGGTGCGCGCGCTGGCCCATCGCACCCAGAACTCGACCCAGGAGATCGAGCAGATGGTATCGCTGATGCGCAGCGGCGCCAGCCAGGCACTGACCGCCATGCAGACCAGCAGCACCCGCGCCCGCGATACTCGCGAACTGGCCCAGAGCGCTGGCCACGCGTTACAGGAGATCACCTCGGGGATCAGCGAGATGTACGAGCGCAACCTGGTGATCGCCAGTGCCGCCGAAGAGCAGGCACAGGTGGCCCGAGAGGTGGACCGCAACCTCACCAACATCCGCGACCTGTCGGTGCAGAGCGCCACGGGTGCGCAGCAGACCAATGCCTCGAGCCAGGAGCTGTCGCGCCTGGCAAGCGGGCTCAATGGGTTGGTCAAGCGCTTTACCCTTTGAGGGCCCATGGGGCTGCTTTGCAGCCCTTTCGCGACACAAGGCCGCTCCTGCAGGGGATCGCGTGTACCTGTAGGAGCGGCCTTGTGCCGCGAAAGGGCCGCAAAGCGGCCCTGACAATCTCAAGCCTTGCGATAAGGCAGCGCTGCCTTCGCCTGCTCGGCATACCCCAGCACCCCGGCCCGCTCCTGCAACAGGAAATCCTCCACCGCCCGTCGCAACCCCGGGTGCAGCAGGTAGTGCCACGAACGGGTAATCACCGGCTCGAACCCTCGAATCAGCTTGTGCTCACCCTGTGCCCCGGCATCGAAACGCTGCAGCCCTTCGGCAATGGCAAAGTCCATGCCCTGGTAGAAACAGGTCTCGAAATGCAGGCGGTCGAACTCGTCCAGGCAGCCCCAGTAACGACCGTAGAGGCTGTCGCCCCCCACCAGGCTCAAGGCCATGGCCACCTCACGACCGTTCTGCCGGGCGATCACCACCCGGATCGCCTCAGGCATGCGCGCGGCAATCAGGCTGAAAAATTCGCGGGTCAGGTAGGGTGAACGGCGGCGCACGGTGTAGGTGTTGGCGTAGCACAAGTAGACGAAGTCCCACTGCGCCTCGCTCAGTTGGTCGCCCCGGTACCACTCGAACTCGATGCCATGGGCCGATACCTGCTCGCGCTCCTTGCGCATCTGTTTGCGCTTGCGCGAGCTGAGCGTGTCGAGGAAGTCCTGGAAGTCGCGGTAACCCCGGTTGCGCCAGTGGAATTGGCAGCCCAGGCGCTCCATCCAGCCCGGCAGGCCAACCACCATCTCGTCCAAGGCACTGTCGGTGAAGTTGATATGCGCCCCGGACAACCCACCCTTGCCCAGGTATTCCGGCAGTGCCTGCAACATCAGCAGGGCGTCGCCGGGCTCGGTACTCAACAGGCGCGGCCCGCTGACCGGGCTGAACGGCACAGCGCCGAGCAGCTTGGGGTAGTAGGCGATGCCGGCACGTTCGCAGGCGTCGGCCCAACCATGGTCGAACACGTACTCGCCGAACGAATGCCACTTGCGGTAGGCCGGCAGCAGCGCCCGCACCTCACCGTCGCGCTCCAGCACCAGGTGTTCGGCGGCCCAGCCGTTGTCAGGCGCGACACTGCCGCTGTCTTCCATGGCACAGAGAAAGGCGTGGCGCAGGAAGGGCTGGCCAGCGGGCACCAGTGCATCCCAGGTGGTCGCCGGCAGGTCGCGCAGGTGGGCAAGGCTGTGAAGGCTGATCACGATTGGGACTCGTTGAATTGAAGTGGGCAGTATTGCCAATGCAGCCGCGACACTCAATTGAACTGCCGTTCACTTAACAGCAGTGCCACCAATTGGACATTATTCTGTCATTCCCCCCCGCAATACTGGCGCCTGTTTTTCGGAAGCCAAGAACCTGTCTAGCCAGGGCTTTTCCGAAGGCATGCCAACTCGGGGGCGGCCGCATGAGCCTCCCCACTTTATTCAACAGGGAGAACCTTATGCGTCTTGTTTCTACACTTACTGGAGTGAGCCTCACCGGCATGATGCTGGCTCTGAGTACTCCAGCCAGTGCTGCTGTCGACGCCAAGCTGCTCGAAATGCTCCGCGCCAATGGTTCGATCAACCAGGCGCAGTACAACGAACTGCAGGGCGACCTGGCAAAAGAAACCAAGGAAAAGGCCGACCAGAAAGCTCAGTCCGAACGTATGAGCTCCTTTGAACAAAAAGTGGCATGGGCCGCCAAGACCCAGATCAAGGGTGATGTGCGCCTGCGTTACGAAGACGTCAACGTCGACAACCCGATCGCCCGCAGCGGCAACCAGGACCGTGAGCGCGTCCGTGCCCGTGTCGGCTTCTACAGCGAGATCAACCCGCAGGTCGACGCCGGCGTGCGTGTGGCCACCGGCAGCAGCGCCGATGCCCGCTCGACCAACCAGAGCCTGGACAACTACTTCGAGAAGAAATCGCTGTGGGTCGACCTGGCCTACCTCGACTGGCACCCCACCGCGGTGCCGAACCTGCACCTGATCGGCGGCAAGATGATGCAGCCTTGGGTCAGCATGGGCGACATCATCTGGGACAGCGACATCAACCCCGAAGGCCTGGCCGTCACCTACAAGACCAACCTGGGCCCTGCCGAAGTGTTCGGCAGCCTCGGTCACTACAACCTGAAGGACAACGTCGACGGCGACGGCGTGCAGTTCAAGCACGACGCACAGCTGTACCACGGCCAGTTGGGCACCAAGTTCAACGCCGCCGACACCCTCAAGGTCACCGTGGGCGGCAGCATCTACGGCTACGACAACGACAAGCAATCGGCGGCACTGCGCTCGCTGGGCAACACCACCAACGAGTTCAACCTGGTGGAAGGTTTCGGTCAGCTGGACTTCACCGGCTTCGCCATCCCGCTGTCGGCCTACGGCCAGTTCGTCAAGAACACCGAAAGCACCGACGGCAAGGACAAGGCCTGGCTGGCTGGTCTGAAAACCAAAGTGGGTGCCTGGAGCCTGGACTACAACTACCGCGACGTGCAGCGTAACGCCGTGGTCAGCCTGTTCACCGACTCCGACTTCGGCAACGGCTTCACCGGTTCGCGTGGCCACAAGTTCAAGGTTGGCTACGAGATCGACAAGAACTTCGCCCTCGGCGCGGCCTACATGATGGCCAAGACCGACTACTCCAACCTGCCGAACAGCGATGCTGACGTAGACACGCTGCAGGTGGACCTGGAAGCCAAGTTCTAAGCGACACGCTCCACTGCTTCGCACTCAGGCGGGAAATGCTGACCCCATCCAGCATTTCCTGCCTTTTTTTGCCTGCTGGAAATGTATCGGCCCTATCGCCGGCAAGCCGGCTCCCACAGGGGAAACATTTATCCTGTGGGAGCCGGCTTGCCGGCGATAGGGCCGATACAGGCGAACCCGCAGATCAGCGCTTGCGCAGAATCACGCTACCGATCGAATACCCCGCGCCAAACGAACTCAACACACCCAGCGAGCCCGCAGCCAAGTCATCCTGGTACAGATGGAAGGCGATCACCGAGCCCGCCGAACTGGTGTTGGCATAACGGTCCAGAATCACCGGCGCCTCTTGCTCGGCCACCTCACGCCCCAACAGCTTCTTGACGATCAGGTGGTTCATGCTCAGGTTGGCCTGGTGCAGCCAGAAGCGCTTGACGTCGTTGGGCTGCAGATCGTTCTCTTCAAGGTGCTGGCCGACGATCTCGGCCACCTTCGGGCACACCTCACGGAACACCTTGCGGCCTTCCTGGATGAACAGTTTGTCCGCGGCGCCCTCGCCCTCCTCTGCCGCACGGTTGAGGAAACCGAAGTTGTTGCGGATGTTGTTGGAGAACTCGGTCCACAGCTTGCTGCTGACGATGTCGAACTGGTGCTTCGAGGTGGCCTGGTCGGCACGCTCGATCAGCACGGCAGTGGCGGCGTCACCGAAGATGAAGTGGCTGTCACGGTCACGGAAGTTCAGGTGGCCGGTGCAGACCTCTGGGTTGACCATCAGCACCGCACGCGCCTGGCCCAGCTGCACGCTGTTGGCGGCGGTCTGGATGCCGAAGGTGGCCGAGGAACAGGCCACGTTCATGTCGAAGGCGAAGCCCTGGATGCCCAGCGCCTGCTGCACTTCGATGGCGATGGCCGGGTACGGGCGCTGCAGGTTGGAACAGGCGACGATCACGCCGTCGACATCGGCGGCAGTGCGACCGGCGCGCTCCAGTGCCTGGCGGGCGGCGGCCACGGCCATTTCGCAAAGCACCGAGGGTTCGTCGTTGCTGCGCTCAGCCAGGCGCGGCTTCATGCGCTGTGGGTCAAGGATGCCGGCCTTGTCCATCACGAAGCGGCTCTTGATGCCCGAGGCCTTCTCGATGAAGGCGGCATCGGACAGCGGCGCTGCCTCGATTTCGCCGCGCTCGATGGCTGCCGCGTTGTCCTGGTTGAACTGCTGCGACCAGGTGTTGAAGGATTCCACCAGTTCTTCGTTGGAAATGCTCTGGGCCGGGGTATACAGGCCGGTGCCGCTGATCACGACGTTGTGCACGGTCGTTCCTCTGGTCAAAGGCCATCGCCATGCGGCGCAGGCCGGGAAAAGGGCAACATAATGGCACCTTGGTACCAATTTACAGACGAGGGCTGCGCCCTCGTTCGCGGGTAAATCCACTCCCACAGCGACTGCATTACCCTGTGGGAGCGGGTTTACCTACGAACGGCCGCACAGCGGCCGCAAATTCCAGCAAGTTTGCCACAAGTTGCAACGGTTAGGCTTCCACCTGACTCCACTGCTTGCTCAGTCGCTTGTCGGAAACCGGCACTTTTGTTCCCAACTGCTGGGCGAACAACGACACCCGGTACTCCTCCAGCAGCCAGCGGTACATCAGCAACTGCTCGTCACGCTTGCCCTCCTGGGCATGCTTGTCGGCACGGGCCTTGTACTGGGCCCAGCAATTGGCCAGTTCGCCACTCCACACCCGATCCTTCTGCACCTGCGACCCCAGCTTCTCCAGGCGCAGTTCCACCGCCTTGAGATAACGTGGCAGTTCCTTGAGCCAGACGCCCGGCGTCTCACGCACGAAGCCTGGGTAGACCAGGTTGGCCAGTTGCTGCTTGATGTCGTTCAGCGCCACTGCCTGGCTCAGGTCGATCTTGCCCTTGAAGCGCTTCTGCAGGCCATGCCACAGCTTCAGCACGTCAAGGGTCAGGCGCGCCAGGCGTTCGGCATGCTCGGTCCAGCTGCCGCGCTTGCGCTCGGCCAGTGACGCCAGGCCGGCACCGTCGCGGGGCAAAGGGTCTTCGCCTTCGAGGATGCAACTGTCGAGGCTGGCCAGCAGGATGTCCTCGACCAACGCCTCGACCCGCCCCAGCTCGCGGTACAGCAAGCCCAGTTCAGTCAGCCCCGGCAGCTTGCCGCGCAGGAACTTGGCCGGCTCGGCCAGCTGCTGCAGCAACAGGCGCTGCAGTGCGCGGCGGTGCTGGAACTCGGCTTCGGCCTGGGTGGAGAAACGCCCCTCGCGCACGGTGCCGTTGTCCTCGACCAGCGCCGGGTAGACGGTCATCGACAGCCCGGCGATCTTCTGCTGGGCGGTCTGCGCCACCTGGGTGAAGGCCTTGGCCTGCACCGGCTGCTCGGCCTTCTCGTTGCGCGGCAGGGCCAGCGCCGCCTGGCTGGCGGCGGCGAAGCGCGCGGTCAGCTCGGCCAGGTCACGGCCCTCACCGAGGAACTTGCCTGCGGCGTCGACCACTTCGATGTTCATGCGCAGGTGGCCTTCCACCAGCCCGGCGGCTTCCGCCCAGGCTTCATCGGACACCCGTGCCCCGGTCATGCGCAGCAGTTCCTGCCCCAGGGCCTGCGGCAGGCCGCCCTGGCCGAAGGTCATGCGCGAAAGCGCCGCCTTGACGAAGTCCGGCACCGGCACGAAGTTCTTGCGCAAGGCCTTGGGCAGGTTGCGCACCAGGGCAATGCACTTGGCCTCCAGCAGCCCCGGCACCAGCCATTCCAGACGTTCGCCCGGCAGGTTCGGCAGCAGTGGCGCCGGCACCCGCACGGTGACACCATCGCGCGGGTGGTTGGGCTCGAAGTGATAGCTCAGCGACAGGCGCAGGTCGCCCACCTGCAGGTGGTCCGGGTACTGCGCGGCGGTCACCTCGCTGGCCTCGCGGGCCAGCACATCTTCCTCGCGCATGATCAGCAGGTTGGCATCCTTCTGGCTGGTCATCCGGTACCAGGCGTCGAAGGTCGCGGTCTGGTGAATCTCTTGCGGCAGGCGCGCCTCGTAGAAGGCGTACAGCGTCTCTTCATCGGCAAGGATGTCGCGCCGGCGTGCCTTGGCTTCCAGCTCGTCGAGCTGCTCGAGCAGGCGTTTGTTGGCCGCCAGGCACTTGGCCCGCGACTGGATCTCGCCGCCGACCAGCCCCTCGCGGATGAACAGCTCCCGTGACGTGACCGGGTCGATCGGGCCGAAGTGCACCGGCCGGCGGCCGACCACGATCAGCCCGTACAGGGTGATCTGCTCGTAAGCCACCACCTGCCCGCGCTTCTTCTCCCAATGAGGCTCGAAGTGATTCTTCTTGATCAGGTGGGTGGCCAGCGGTTCGATCCAGTCCGGCTCGATCTTGGCCACCATGCGCGCATACAGCTTGGTGGTTTCCACCAGTTCGGCGGCCATCACCCATTGCGGGCGCTTGCGGCCGATGCCGGACGAGGGATGAATCCAGAAGCGGCGCTGACGCGCGCCCTGATAGTCGCCCTCTTCGGCCTTGTGGCCGATCTGGCTGAGCAGGCCGCTGAGGATCGCCTTGTGCATGCGCGGGTAATCGCACGGGTCTTTGTTCACCGTAAGCTGCAGGTCGCGGCAGATCAGCGCCAGTTGACGATGGGCATCGCGCCACTCGCGCAAACGCAGGTAGTTGAGGAAGTTCTTCCGGCACCAGTTACGCAGCGGGTTGGCGGTCAGCGCCTGGCGCTGTTCCTCGAAACCGCGCCACAGGTTGACCAGGGCGGCGAAGTCGGAGTCGACGTCCTTCCACTGGGCATGGGCCTGGTCGGCCGCCTGCTGGCGCTCCGGCGGGCGCTCGCGCGGGTCCTGCACCGACAACGCACTGGCAACGATCAACACCTCTTGCAGGCTGCCCAGGCGTGCGCCTTCAAGCAGCATGCGGCCCAGCCGCGGGTCGATCGGCAAGCGCGCCAGTTGGCGGCCCAGCGGCGTGAGCTGGTTCTCGCGATTGACCGCCGACAGCTCCTGCAGCAGGTTGAAACCGTCGCTGATGGCCTTGCCATCCGGTGGCTCGATGAACGGGAACGCGTCGATGGCACCCAGGCGCAGGTGCAGCATCTGCAGGATCACCGCCGCCAAGTTGGTACGCAGGATCTCCGGGTCGGTGAACGCCGGCCGGCCGTTGAAGTCCTCTTCGCTGTACAGGCGGATGCAGATACCCGGCTCGACCCGGCCGCAGCGGCCTTTACGCTGGTTGGCGCTGGCCTGGGACACCGCCTCGATGGGCAGGCGCTGGACCTTGGCGCGGTAGCTGTAGCGGCTGATGCGCGCGGTGCCGCTGTCGATGACATAGCGGATGCCCGGCACCGTCAGCGAGGTTTCGGCGACGTTGGTCGCCAACACCACACGGCGGCCGCTGTGGGACTGGAAGATCCGCTGTTGCTCGGCCGGCGACAGGCGTGCATACAGCGGCAGGATCTCGGTATGGCGCAGTTGCGCCTTGCGCAGAATCTCGGCGGCATCGCGGATTTCGCGCTCGCCGGGCAGGAACACCAGCACATCGCCCGGGCCCTTGCCCTGGCTGCGTTCGTGCTGGGCAATCTCGTCGAGTGTGGCGAGGATCGCCTGGTCGACCGAGAGATCGTCCTCGATCTGGTTGCCCTCCTCGTCCTGCTCGCTGGTCAACGGGCGATACCAGGTATCCACCGGGTACGTGCGCCCGGAAACCTCGATGATCGGCGCGCCGTCGAAGTGCTTGGAGAAGCGCTCCAGGTCGATGGTCGCCGAGGTGATGATCAGCTTCAGCTCCGGGCGACGGTGCAGCAGGGTCTTGAGGTAGCCCAGCAGGAAATCGATGTTCAGGCTGCGCTCGTGGGCCTCGTCGACGATGATCGTGTCGTAGCGCTCGAGGAAGCGGTCGTGCTGGGTCTCGGCCAGCAGGATGCCGTCGGTCATCAGTTTGACCAAGGTGTTCGAATCGCTCTGGTCCTCGAAACGCACCTGGTAACCGACCAGCGCGCCCAGCGGCGTGCCGAGTTCTTCGGCGACCCGCGCCGCCACGCTGCGCGCGGCGATCCGCCGGGGCTGGGTGTGGGCGATCAGGCCATGGCTGCCGCGTCCCAGCTCCAGGCAGATCTTCGGCAACTGGGTGGTCTTGCCCGAACCGGTCTCGCCGGCGATCACCAGCACCTGGTGTTCGGCCAGGGCCTTCTTGATCTCGTCACGCTTGGCCGCAATCGGCAGGCTGTCGTCGTAACGGATGCTCGGCACGCTCTGCTGGCGCGCGGTGACCTGGGCAAAGGAGGCCTGGACCTTCTCCACCCACTGCGCAAGCTTGGCCTCGTCTGGGCGCTTGCGCAGCTCATGCAGTTGCCGCCGCAGGCGATGGCGGTCGGCGATCATGGCGTGGTCGAGGTTGTTCAGCAGTTGGTCGATGGCGTGGTCTGTCATGGGGCTTTTTAATGATGCAGCGGGCGCTGCTTATTCATGATCGGCATTCGAAGGGGCGGGATTGTCGCAGATTTGCCGTTTTTTTGCTGTCTGCGCTGGCCCTTTCGCGGGTAAACCCGCTCCCACAGGGCTGTGTGGGAGCGGGTTTACCCGCGAAAGGGCCAGCACAAATGTTTAGCCGAACGCGGAATGAACGTCGCCATTCACTGCTTTAATCAACCTTACGCACCATGTGAGTATCCAAGGCATGCTCCCCGACCCGCTCATCGCCCGCCCGCTGCCTCGCCCTTCGCTGCCGAAGGCCAGGGCCCGTGCCGGCGAAAATCCGCTGGTGCATGTCATCCTCGCCTTCTGGGCCCTGTGGCACTGCCGCCACGCGCGCCCACCAGACACCTCGCTCGCCACTCACTGACCCGTTGCGGCATCACGCCGACCTTTTCAGTACGACCGACCGAACCATTACGGCGGTCCTGTGCGCCCATGGGCGCGAGCGAATTCCACCATGCACTTTGCACCCGCAGAGCAAGCCAGACGCTTCCTGGCCGACAACCCCGATATCGACCTGATCGAACTGTTCATCCTCGACGCCAACGGCGTGCCACGCGGCAAGCTGCTGCACCGCGATGAACTGCTGGCGGTGTTCGAAACCGGCCGCCCGCTGCCAAGCACCATCCTCGGCCTTACCCTCAACGGCGACGACGTGGAAAACTCCGGCCTGGTCTGGGATGTCGGCGACATCGATTGCCGCGCCTACCCGCTGGAAGGCAGCCTGGTGCGCCTGCCCTGGCGCCGGGTGCCGACCGCGGCGGTGCAGGTCAGCATGCACCCCAGCGAAGGCCTGCCAGCCAGCATCGCCGACCCGCGTCACGTACTGCTGCGCACCATCGATGCGCTCAAGGCCGACGGTTACTACCCGGTGATGGCCTGCGAGCTGGAGTTCTACCTGCTCGACCAGAAGCCTGACGCCCAGGGCCGCCCGCAACCGGCGCTGGACAACGACGGCGGCCGACCGCGCACGACACAGGTTTATGGCCTGCGCGAACTGGAACAGATCGAACCCTTCCTCGCCGACCTCTATGCCGCCTGCAAGGCCCAGGGCATCCCCGCACGCACGGCGATCTCCGAATACGCCCCGGGCCAGGTCGAAATCACCCTGGAACATGGCGATGCGCTGGAGGCGATGGATCAGGCCGTGCGCTATAAACGCCTGGTCAAAGGCGTCGCCCACGCCCACGGCATGCAGGCCTGCTTCATGGCCAAGCCGTTCGCCCAGCTGGCCGGCACCGGCATGCACATGCACCTGAGCCTGGCCGATGCCGACGGCAACAACCTGTTCGCCAGCGAGGACAAGGCCGGCACCCCGCTGCTGCGCCAGGCGGTCGCCGGCATGCTGCGCCACCTGCGCGAATCGCTGCTGCTGTTCTGCCCCAACGCCAACTCGTACCGCCGCTTCCAGGCCAACAGCTATGCGCCGCTGGCGCCGACCTGGGGCGTCGACAACCGCACCGTCAGCCTGCGTGTGCCGGGCGGGCCGGCCAACAGCCGGCATGTGGAGCACCGCATCTGTGGCGCCGACGCCAATCCCTACCTGGCCGCCGCGGCGATTCTGGCCGCCAGCCACCAAGGCATTCGCGAGCAGCTCGACCCGGGCGCACCGGTGCAAGGCAACGGTTATGCCCAGGCCACCGAGCACCTGCCCACCGACTGGCTAACCACCCTCGATGCCCTCGAGCGTTCGGCGTGGGCCCGGGAAGCCTTCGGCGAGGCCTTCCTGGGTGTGTACCTGAAGGTCAAGCGCGCCGAATACCGCCAGTTCATGGCCGAAGTGGGCGAGCAGGACTGGCGCTGGTACCTGCACCAGGCCTGACAGACGAATTACAACAAGGAACACTCATGAACGCAGCAGTGAACAAGGGGCCGGCCCAGCGCGCGCCGTCCTACTACAGCGCCACCCTCAACGACCACAGCGAATACCCCACCCTCAAGGGCACGGTGCAGGTCGACGTGGCAATCATCGGCGGCGGTTTCACCGGCGTGGCCACCGCAGTGGAGCTGGCCGAGCGCGGCCTGAAGGTCGCCATCGTCGAGACCAACCGCATCGGCTGGGGCGCCAGCGGACGCAACGGCGGGCAGGTGACCGGCAGCCTGTCGGGCGACGAGGCCATGCGCACGCAAATGCGTGAACGGCTCGGTGCCGAGGTGGATGACTTCATCTGGCACCTGCGCTGGCGCGGGCACCAGATCATCGAGCAGCGGGTGGAACGCTATGGCATCGCCTGCGACCTCAAGCGCGGCCACCTGCATGCGGCGATGAAACCCTCGCACCTGAACGAACTGCGCGTCTTCGAGGCCGAGGCCCAGCGCCGCGGCATGGGCGACCAGGTGCAATTGCTCGACCGCGCCGCCATGGCCGAGCACCTGCAAAGCCCGCTGTACATCGGCGCGCTGAAGAACCGCCGCAACCTGCACCTGCACCCGCTCAACCTGTGCCTGGGCGAGGCCCGCGCGGCCCACAGCCTGGGCGCACTGATCTTCGAAAACTCCGAGGTCCTGGACATCATCCACGGCCCGCGCCCGGCAGTGGTCACCGCCCACGGCCGGATCGAAGCGCGGCAGGTGATGCTGGCCGGCGATGTCTACCACAAGCTGGAAAAGCGCCAGCTCAAGGGCAAGATTTTCCCGGCCATGGGCGGCATCGTCACCACCGCGCCACTGGGCGAGCTGGCCGCGCAGATCAACCCTCAGGACCTGGCGGTGTACGACTGCCGCTTCGTCCTCGACTACTACCGCCTGACCGCCGACAAGCGCCTGCTGTTCGGCGGTGGCGCCAACTATTCCGGGCGTGATTCGCGGGATATCGAGGCCGAACTGCGCCCGTGCATCGAACGCACCTTCCCGGCGCTCAAGGGCGTGCCGATCGAGTTCCAGTGGAGCTGCGCCATGGGCATCGTGGTCAACCGCATCCCACAGTTGGGCAAGCTGTCGGACAACGTGTGGTACTGCCAGGGCTATTCCGGGCATGGCATCGCCACCAGCCACATCATGGGCGAGATCATGGCCGAGGCATTGACCGGGACGCTGGAGAAATTCGACACCTTTGCGGCGTGCAAGCACATCAAGGTGCCGATGGGGGACCTGCTGGGGAATCCGCTGCTGGCGGCGGGGATGTGGTACTACCAGATGCTTGAAAAGCTGCGCTGATTTTCACTGGCCCATTCGCGGGTAAACCCGCTCCCACAGGTTCATCGCCGCTTCTGAAAACGGCGCGACTCCTGTGGGAGCGGGTTTACCCGCGAATAAGCCGGTGAAGGCTATCAGGCGATCTTCTTCAGGCCCTGCTTCTTCAGCTCTTCATCACGCAGCTCGCGGCGCAGGATCTTGCCGACGTTGGTGGTCGGCAGTGCATCGCGGAACTCGATGTAGCGCGGCACCTTGTAGCCGGTGACGTTGGCGCGCATGTGCTCCAACACCTGCTCCTTGGTGACGGTCATGCCCGGCTTGACCACGATGAACACCTTGATCACCTCGCCGGATTTTTCGTCCGGCACGCCGATGGCGGCGCACTGCAACACACCCGGCAAGGCGGCGAGCACGTCTTCGAGCTCGTTGGGGTACACGTTGAAACCCGAGACCAGGATCATGTCCTTCTTGCGGTCGACGATGCGCATGTAGCCGTCCGGCTGGATCACGGCGATGTCGCCGGTCTTCAGCCAGCCATTGCTGTCGAGGATCTCGGCGGTGGCCTCCTCACGCTGCCAGTAGCCCTTCATAACCTGCGGGCCCTTGATGCACAGTTCGCCTACTTCGCCCAGCGGCAGTTCCTGACCGTTGTCGTCGATGACCTTGCACAGGGTCGAGGGTACCGGGATGCCGATGGTGCCGACCTGGTTGGCCTCGGACGGGTTGACCGTCGCCACCGGGCTGGTCTCGGTCATGCCGTAACCTTCACAGATGGCGCAGCCGGTCACCGTCCTCCAGCGCTCGGCCACGCTCTGCTGCAGCGCCATGCCACCGGACAAGGTGATCTTCAGCCCCGAGAAATCCAGGTTGCGGAAGGTTTCGTTGTTGCACAGGGCGACGAACAAGGTGTTCAGGCCGACGAAGCCGCTGAACTTCCACTTGCCCAGCTCCTTGACCATGGCCGGCAGGTCGCGCGGGTTGCTGATGAGTATGTTGTGGTTACCGATCAGCATCATGGCCATGCAATGGAAGGTGAAGGCGTAGATGTGGTACAGCGGCAGCGGGGTGATGAGGATCTCGCAGCCTTCGTGCAGGTTCGAGCCCATCAGCGCGCGGCACTGCAGCATGTTGGCGACCAGGTTGCGGTGGGTGAGCATCGCGCCCTTGGCCACGCCGGTGGTGCCGCCGGTGTACTGCAGCACGGCCACATCGTTGGCCTGCGGGTTGGCCTCGGTGACCGCGCCGCCCTTGCCCAGGGCCAGCGCATCGTTGAAGCGCACGGCATTGGGCAGGTTGTAGGCCGGCACCATTTTCTTCACGTACTTGATGACGCTGTTGACCAGCAAGCGCTTGAGCGGTGGCAACAGGTCGGCCACTTCGGTGACAATGACGTGCTTGACCTGGGTCTTCGGCACGACCTTTTCGGCCAGGTGCGCCATGTTGGCCAGGCACACCAGCGCCTTGGCGCCGGAATCGTTGAACTGGTGCTCCAGCTCCCGCGCGGTGTACAGCGGGTTGGTGTTGACCACGATCAGCCCGGCACGCATGGCGCCGAACACGGCGACAGGGTATTGCAGGACGTTGGGCAACTGGACGGCAATGCGATCGCCAGGCTTCAGGTCGGTATGCTGCTGCAGCCAGGCGGCAAAAGCGCCGGACAGCGCATACAGTTCGCCGTAGGTGATGGTCTTGCCCAGGTTGCTAAAGGCAGGTTTGTCGGCAAAGCGTTGGCAGGATTGCTTGAGAACCGCCTGGATATTGGGGAATTCGTCAGGATTGATGTCCGCCGTGACCCCGGCTGGGTACTTATCCTTCCAAAAATGTTCGATCATGGAAGCCCGCTCCTTCAGCAACAGCGAATTCGGTACGCGTCGATGCGCTTATTATTGATATGCGAAGCCGGCTCATTGCAAACCGGATCCTGGGAAAGCGCGCCGAGAGTAACAGCTTTACCAGGGGTCGCCTAGAGGCCGAAACGGGCCTCTCGGTCACAAAAATGACTCAAAGAAATGTACAGGTCATTTTTAGAGTATTTATCCAAAGTGTCGCAATATCGGCTGAAAATGCCGAAATAGAGCCATTACTGCTGTGGGAGCGGGTTCACCCGCGAACTTGGCAGTGGCCCCGCCTACGCTTTCGCGGGTAAACCCGCTCCCACAGGACCTGCAAAGCCTCAGGCGATATCGCGCAGCTCCCGACGCAAGATCTTGCCCACCGGTGTCATCGGCAACGAATCACGCAGCACGATGTGCTTGGGCACCTTGTAGCCGGTGAAGTTGGCCTTGCAGTAAGCCTTGAGCTCGTCAACGCTCAGCCCCCCCGCGCGCGGCACCACGAACAGCTTGACCGCCTCGCCGGATCGTTCGTCCGGTACACCGATGGCCGCACAGCTGGCCACCTGCGGGTGGTTCATCACCACGTCCTCGATTTCGTTGGGGTACACGTTGAAACCCGAGACGATGATCATGTCCTTCTTGCGGTCGACGATGCGGGTGAAGCCGTCCGGGTCGATGATCGCAATGTCGCCGGTCTTGAACCAGCCTTCGGCATCCAGCGCCTGGGCCGTGGCTTGCGGTTGCTGCCAGTAGCCCTTCATCACCTGCGGCCCTTTGATGCACAGCTCGCCGCGCTCACCCAGCGGCTGCTCGTTACCCTCGTCGTCGATCACCTTGAATGCCGTACCGACCACCGGGATACCCACCGTCCCCAACCGCGCCAGTTGGCCATAAGGGTTGGTACTGGCCACCGGGGACGTCTCGGTCAGGCCGTAGCCTTCGACGATGCGACAGCCGGTCAAGGCCTCCCAGCGCTCGGCGGTGGCCTTGACCAGCGCCGTACCGCCGGAGTTGGTGACCTTGAGTGCGGAAAAATCCAGGGATTTGAAGCCGGGGTGGTCCATCAAGGCGACGAACAGTGTGTTCAGCCCCAGCAGCGCCGAGAACCGCCACTTGCCCAGCTCCTTGATGAAGCCCGAGATGTCGCGGGGGTTGGTGATCAGCACGTTGTGGTTGCCGGTGACCATCATGCACATGCAGTTCGCGGTGAACGCATAGATGTGATACAGCGGCAGCGGCGCGATCATCACCTCCTGGCCTTCCTTGATCAGCGGCTGGCCGTCGGGGCCGTGCTGGGCGAAGCAAGCCAATACCTGCAGCATGTTGGCCACCAGGTTGCCGTGGCTGAGCATCGCGCCCTTGGCCAGGCCGGTAGTGCCGCCGGTGTACTGCAGCACGGCGATATCTTCGTGCACTTGCGGCACCGGTTTGTGGGTCAGCCCACGCCCCAGGCGCAACACCTGCTTGAACGACACGGCCTGGGGCAACTGGTAGGCGGGCACCATCTTCTTCAGTTTGTCGACCACGGTATTGATCAACCAGCCCTTGGCAGTAGGCAGCAGATCGCCCATCTTCGCCTCGATCAGATACTCGATGCCGGTGTCGGGCAATACCTCCTGCACGCGGCTGCCGAACATGTTCAGGTAGACCAGCGCGCGGGCCCCGGAGTCCTTGAACTGGTGGCGCATCTCGCGTGCGGTGTACAGCGGGTTGGTGTTGACCACCACCAGCCCGGCACGCAGGGCGCCGAACACGGCGATGGGGTACTGCAGCACGTTGGGCATCTGCACCGCGATGCGGTCGCCCGGTACCAGGTCGGTATGCTGCTGCAGCCAAGCGGCGAAGGCCGCGGAGTGGCGTTCGAGCTCGGCATAGCTGAGCGTCACGCCCAGGTTGCTGAATGCCGGGCGGTCAGCGAAGCGCTTGCAGGAGCGTTCGAAGACATCGACGACGGACGCATAGGCCGTCAAATCCAGTGTGGAAGGCACGCCCGCCGGGCGCTTGTCGTTCCAGAAATCGGCTTGCATTTATTGTTGTTCCTCTGCCGGGACCTTCCCTGACCTTGATGCCAGGTGGCAAAAAGGCGTTCTGCCGACGTTAGCAGTTCGGCCCAAGGTGGCAAATACGCCAAGTGCTGCCATTAACATTGTGAATCTTATTTATGCCCTTCCTGCAATTGTGGCCTTTGCGCATACACTGTTCCTCGAACTCCGTGCGCAAGGACCCGCCATGCCCCATGACGCCTTCTGGCTGCCCGCCAGCGAGCATTGCAGCCTCTACGTGCACCAATGGCTGCCGGCCACGCCGGTCAAGGCCGTGGTGTTGCTGGCCCACGGCATGGCCGAGCATGCCGGGCGCTACCAGCGCCTGGGGCATGCCCTGAATGACGCCGGTTACGCCCTGTTCGCGCCAGACCTGCGTGGCCACGGGCGTACCGCCGAACTGGGTCACCTCGGCCTGTTCGCCAGCCACAATGGCTGGAATGCCGTGGTCAACGACCTGGGCTTGCTGGCCCAGCACATCGGCCAGCTGTTTCCCGGCACACCGCTGTTCCTGTTCGGCCACAGCATGGGCAGCTATATCGCCCAGGCCTACCTGCTGCATCACAGCGCCAGCCTGCAGGGGGCGATCCTCAGCGGTTCGAACTTCCAGCCTGCAGCGCTCTACCGCAGCGCGCGCCTGATCGCTCGGCTCGAAGCCTGGCGCCAGGGGCCGCTGGGCAAGAGCGCGTTGATCGACTGGCTGTCGTTCGGTGCGTTCAACAAGGCGTTCAAGCCCAACCGCACCGCCTTCGACTGGCTCAGCCGCGACCCGGACGAGGTGGACAAGTACATCGCCGACCCGCTGTGCGGCTTTCGCTGCAGCAACCAACTGTGGCTCGACTTGCTGCAGGGCCTGGCGCAGATCAGCCAGGCCAAGCACCTCGCGCAGATCGATCCGAACCTGCCAGTGCTGGTAATTGGCGGTGAATGTGATCCGGTGAGTGCCGGCAAGCGTCTCACGGTTCTGGCCGACGCCCTGCGCGCGACCGGCAACCGCCACGTGCAGTTGCGCGTCTATCCTGGCGCACGGCACGAAGTGCTCAACGAAACCCATCGCGACGAGGTCTGCGCCGATATCATCGGCTGGCTGGAACAGGCGCTGGCCCTTGGCCGCCCTGTCCGCAGTGAATGATAGGCAGCCTCGCCCGCCCCACAAGGAAGCCCCGATGACCCAGGTCAGCAACACGCCTTACGAAGCCCTCGAAGTCGGCCAGAAAGCTGAGTACCAGAAGTCCGTGGAAGAACGCGACATCCAGCTGTTCGCCGCGATGTCCGGTGACCACAACCCGGTGCACCTTGACGCCGAGTTCGCCGCCAAGAGCATGTTCCGCGAACGCATCGCCCACGGCATGTTCAGCGGTGCGCTGATCAGCGCCGCGGTGGCCTGCACCCTGCCCGGCCCCGGCACCATCTACCTGGGCCAGCAGATGAGCTTCCAGAAGCCGGTGAAGATCGGCGACACCCTGACCGTGCGCCTGGAAGTGCTCGAGAAGCTGCCCAAGTTCAAGGTGCGCATCGCCACCAACGTGTACAACCAGAACGACGAGCTGGTGGTCGCCGGTGAGGCCGAGATCCTGGCGCCGCGCAAGCTGCAGACCGTCGAACTGGTGAGCCCGCCGAATTTCGTTGCCAGCTGATTTCAGTGCTGGCTTTTTCGCGGGTAAACCCGCTCCCACAGGTTCTGCGCCACTTTTGAAAGCAACGCTTAACCTGTGGGAGCGGGTTTACCCGCGAAGAGTCCTCCCAACCTGCTCAAGCGCCGCTCGATGTGCCGCCGCTCCGGCCCCTGCCGGGTCAGCGCAAGCGCCTGCTGCCAAGCCTCCCGCGCCTGCTCCTCATTACCCAGCTGCCAATGCAGCTCGGCCCGCGCAGCATGGGCCAGGTGATAATCACCCAGCTCGCCACGCGCCAGAATCGCCTCCACCGCCTGCAAGCCCACCTGCGCACCGTCCCGACGGGCCAGCGCCGCCGCACGGTTGAGCTCGACCACCGGTGACGGCCAATGCCGTTGCAGCACCTCGTACAAACCGACAATCTCCCCCCAGTCCGTGGCTTCGGCACTGGGCGCTTCGGCATGCACGGCGGCAATCGCCGCCTGCAGGCTGTAGGGCCCGAACGCCCGGCTACGCAGCGCCTGCTGCACCAACTGGCAACCTTCCTCGATCTGCGCCCGATCCCACAGGCTGCGGTCCTGCTCATCGAGCACCACCAGTTCGCCTTCGGCATCGCTGCGCGCTCTTTGCCGCGAGGCCTGCAGCAGCATCAGCGCCAGCAGGCCGAGCACCTCGGCATCCGGCAGCAACTGCCCAACCAGCCGGCCCAGGCGAATAGCCTCATCGGTCAACGCCTGGGTCACCACGTCTTCGCCCGTCGAAGCCGAATAGCCTTCGTTGAACACCAGGTAGATCACCCGCAACACGCTTTCCAGACGCTCGGGCAACTCGTTCAGGGCGGGCACCTGGTAGGGGATCCTGGCATCACGGATCTTCGCCTTGGCGCGCACAATACGCTGGGCGATGGTCGTCGGGCTCTGCAGGAAGGCACGGGCGATCTGCTCGGTGGTGAGGTCGCACACCTCGCGCAGGGTCAGCGCCACTTGGGCATCGAAGGCCAGCGACGGGTGGCAGCAGGTGAAGATCAGACGCAGACGATCGTCAGCCAGCAGCTCCTCATCGCCGGGGTCGTGCGCCTCGCCTTCGAGCAGCATGATCAGCTCGGCCTGGGAACGGTCGAAACGGGCACGTCGGCGCAAGGCGTCGATAGCCTTGAAACGCCCGGTCGAGACCAGCCAGGCCCGCGGATTGTCGGGGATGCCGTCGCGCTGCCAACGCTCGACGGCAATGAAGAAGGCATCGTGCATGGCCTCCTCGGCCAGGTCGAAATCCCCCAGCAAGCGGATCAGGGTAGCCAGGATGCGCCGCGAGTCGCGGCGATAGACCGCCTCGACCTCCTCGCGTACCTGCGCCGGCGCTTGCATCAGTCCGGCATCCGCTGGGTCACTACCTCCACCAGGCGGTCCAGGCTTTCTCCCCAGCCCTGATGAAAGCCCATTTCTTCATGGGCAAGGCAGTCGGCGGCATTCCAGTGCCAGGCACGCGCGGTATAGCGGGTCTTGCCATGCTCTTCATCGAAGGTGACCACGGCGGTCATGAAGGCCTTCTCCGACGGCACCCACCCAGGGCGGAAGGCGTCGGTGAACACCAGCCGGTGCGGTGGGT
This sequence comes from Pseudomonas sichuanensis, assembly GCF_024749065.1. Lineage (NCBI taxonomy): Bacteria > Pseudomonadati > Pseudomonadota > Gammaproteobacteria > Pseudomonadales > Pseudomonadaceae > Pseudomonas > Pseudomonas sichuanensis. The sequence goes on from NZ_CP087185.1 coordinate 4,462,917, forward strand.
GGATTTCCAGGAACACGCCCTGATGCGGGTATTCGCTGCCGTCAGGCGCACGCATCAAGGTGCGGAACAGCCCACCCGCCCACAGTTGCATCTCGCATTCCGGGGTGGTCATGCCGTGCGGCCCCCACCACTGCATCAGCCATTGGGGTTCGGTCCAGGCCCGGAACACCTTGGCCGGCGGGGCATCGATCAGGCGGCTGATGGACAGCTCGTGCGGGGCCTGTAGCGGTTGCGCCAGTGTCATGCTTGCTGTTCTCCTTCAGGGTTGCAGTTCGCGTATGGGCCGTACTTCAACACTGCCAACCCGTGCTGCCGGGATGCCCTTGGCGATGTTCAGCGCCTCGTTGAGGTCACGGGCTTCGACCAGGTAGAAGCCCGCCAGCTGCTCCTTGGTTTCGGCGAACGGGCCGTCGGTGAGGCTCATGTGCCCACCGCGAACACGCACCGTGGTGGCCGTCTGCACCGGCTTCAGCGCCTCGGCGGCGAGCATGCGCCCGGAGCCCTGGATGGACTGGGCGTAGGCCATGCATTCGGCGTCTTCGGGGCTGTCGGGCAGGCTGTGCAACAGCCCTTCATCACAGTAGACCAGGCACAGGTATTTCATGATCGTCTCCAGCGTGAGGTGGCGATGGGCGGTCGACAGGCTTCAGGGCTTGAGGTCGAACAGGGCTTTTTGCGTTTCTATGTCGAAAGGTGCCGACCAGTGCTCATGGATGACCTGCCATTGGCCCGCCTGGCGCCGGTACGCCACCGTGACCCGCATGAAGCCGCACTGGCTTTCATCGTCAGAGGGCCCGCAGCGGTTGAGCCAGTGGGCCAGGCCCAGGTCGCCGTCGGCATGCACGGTCAGTTGCGCCACTTCGAATACCATGGGGCCGGTGCAAAACCCCATGCACATTTCCCAGTGCGCGCGGTAGGCGGCCTTGCCCTTGAACTGCAGGGCCTGGATCGCATCGAAGGCGAGGATGTCGTCGGCGTAGGGCGCGACGATCTTGTCGACATCGCGGTCGCGCACGGCCTGGATCCAGTGCTCGATCAGTTGGCGGATTTCATGTTCGGCTGCGCTGTTCATCGATGTTTCCTCCGGACGTTGGGGCGACGGTGTTGATGTTGCGTTCACCTTTGGTCGAACGGGGATCGGGCAAATCGACAGCGCCTGGGAGAATTTCCCATCGCCTCAGCGGCGCTCGAGCGGAATCCAGATTTCCATGACGGACTGCGGGTCGGCAGGGTCGAACCCGGCCGGGTAACGCTCGAACACCGCGGCGTTGGCCGAGCGCTCGCCGGAGGCAGGCAGCCACTGCTGGAAAATGCCGTCGAAGGTCGCCTTGATGCCCTGCAGGCTGCCGTGGTGTTCGAACACTGCGTAATGCTGCGGCGAGAGCGTCAGGTGAGTGAAGCCGGCGGGCAAGCCGGCAGTCGCAGCGACCTCGACGCCGGCCAGATAGTCGAAGCCGCCCTGCTCGTCAGGGTTGTAGCACACACCATAACTGTCATGGCCATGGGCGCCGGGCACATGCCCGATATGCGGCCCGAAGCGCTGCCACAGGCGCGGCAGCCCACTGAGATCGGCCATGTCGAAGCGCTCGGCGAAGCCGGCCAGGGTCAGCGCCCGGCCATCTTCGTAGCGAACGGGGATCGGGTTCTTCATCATTGCTCTCGCTGAATTGACGTGGAGGCCATTGCACCGGGCCATGCTGGTTCGATAGCGTAGCCCAGATCCGCCACAGGAAAGCGCCCCCATGCCGTTGACCAGCCAACCCCTGCTCGCCTGCGCACAGCTGGAGTTGTCGTGGGTGCACGCGCAGGGCAGTGCCAGTTTTGCTCGCCATACCCACGACGAATACGTGCTGGGCGCCAATTTGCGAGGCGCTGAACAGATTTGGCTGGACGGTCGCGAGCTGGCCGTACCCGCCCGCCGCGTAACCTTGTACAACCCATTGGCCGTGCAGGCTTCGACCTTCGGCCCCGACGGCGTTGAATACATCAGCCTGCACCTGGCCACCGATACCCTGCGCCAGGTGATCGGTGACAACAATCTGCGCTCGTCCGACCAGCCCCCGGCGTTCGAGCAGGGCATCCTCGAGCACCCCGGCCTGTTTGCAGCCCTGCTCGACCTGGCCCGGGCCGACGCTGGCGAGCGCGAGCAGGCATTGCTGTTGCTGGTGGCGCAATTGCTCGAACAACCCACGGCCACGCCCGGCGAGCAGTCGGTCGCGGTCAGTCGCAGCCTGGCCGCGATGAACGCGAGCCTCGACAGCCGCCTGGAACTTGAGCAACTGGCGCAGCTGGCCGGGCTCAGCAAATACCACTACGCGCGCTGTTTCAAGAAAGCCACCGGCCTTGGGCCGCTGCAGTACCACATGCAACTGCGCCTGATCGAAGCGCGCCGCCGCCTACGCGCAGGCCAGCACCCGCAGGACGTGGCGCTCGACCTGGGCTTTTATGACCAGAGCCATTTCATCGGTGCCTTCCGCCGCGTGCACGGGGTAACCCCGCAGCACTACGCGACCCACTACAAGGGTGGCGCGGCCAGGATGAATTCGCGGTAACCGGAGAGGACTACGTACAATTCTTGAGGCATTTAGGTCCGAGTGAGCTGGCAACGCAGCACCAGCCTTTTGCAGTCAATAAAAAATCGTGGCACCCCATCACTCTGCTCGTGACCAAACCACCTCATCACTATCACCACAGAACACCAACACTTTCTTTGTCGAGTCAATCAACCAGTATATAAACCCAGTGGTCTCATGCAGCAACAACTGCAAATCCTTTGGCGACTGAAATTGCCAAACATGCCACTCATCATCCACCACCATCAAATAGACAAAACTCTCTTCCTGGCAAACTACCTTCCTCCAAAAATCAGCATCATAACAACTACTAGCCTCGCTAATATAACGAGGATCCAACCCACCACCCGATTCATAAAAAATTTCTACGTAGCTCAGAAACTCATCGAGCTCCGCACCAAGCACGCGAACAACCTCAATGGAATTATTCAACAATTCCTCTTCAATCTCTTTCTGCAAATACCTCATATCTCGCTTACGTCCCTTCCGCATCTCGCAAGCCACCCATGACTTCCGAAACCTCACGACAACAGAGGCCAACCGAACTAACACTACTCCGCTTCAATAGCGTAATGTTTTCTCGCGACAGCAACAAACTAAACGCACCCATCAAATAGTACACACCCACCACAACACTCAAACACCACGCAAGCTTACTCTACATGCGACCAGACCACTTCATCGCTATCTCCAAAAAACACTAAAACCTTCTTGGCAGAATCTAGCAACCAAAAAACATACCTCGTTGTTTCCGCTACAAGCAGCTGTAGATCCTCTTTGCTTTCGAACCTCCAAGCATGCCAATCACTATCTCGAACAAACAGATAAACAAAGCTATCCGACTGCCTTGATATCTTGCTCCAGAAATTTTTATCATAGCGAACCATCGGCCTCTGCCTGTAAGCGAACTCAAAACAAGCACCACCACCATAAAAATTATGACTCAAATAATCCATAAGCCCTTTCAAATGCTCACCTTCTATCCGCTCCACATTTAGCGAATGCAGAGCTATCTCCTCTTCAATTTCCAACTTCAAATACTCCATACAACCTCCTACCCCTCTGACGCTCTGCCTCTTGCAACATGTACTCGTTGAACGAGAATATGCCCACTTAATGACCCGGTACGCCTGCGCTTCCCAGCAGTCTGGTAACCAATGTGCGGGACTTTCGGGCCAAGCTGACTTGCTGCAAGCCCTGGATCATCAATATTAACCTCAGCTCCTTTGTTTAGCCCTCCCCTAACCGACCACTCTGTCGGATGTGACTTCCCATATTGATCCTTACCCCATCTCGTCACCTCAAATTCCGACCTGGGAACCCCTGTTCGTCTAAATGCCTCATCCAATGCCTTTCTATCTTGATCATAGGGCGATCCTGGCAGGGTTCGATAATCCAGATCCTTTTCTGGGTCAAACTTCCGGACAGCACCCCGCCAACCCCAACGGATCCACCCACCCCGTCGGGTTCACACCATACAAATACCCATTAACCCCACCCGCCAGTCCAATCGGATCCGGCGTCAGGTACTGCCCAGTCTGCGGGCTGTAATAGCGGTGCCGATTGTAATACTGCCCGGTTTCTTCATCGTAGTACTGCCCCTGGAAGCGCAGGGGGTTGTCGACGTGGTCCACGTCCAGCCGCAGCACGTGGCCGTATACTGCCAATTTTCACGTTCACACACGACCATTCACACCGAGTTATCCAAACACAAAAATCTGCCAATTAGCCATAGTCACCGTACAGACAAACCAAACGATCACACTTATTCATCACCTCCGCATTATCCTTACTCACATTCACCTCGCACCAATCAAAAATCATTCTTGCACCCTCAGACATCTTATACACAGCAGACTCTCCAATAAACTCGAACGCCATTCCATTTTCAAAATCAACTAGATATGCTGGCATATTATCCAAATCCTCATCTTTCTGAACGAACACGCCAGACATCTCAATACCGACACCCTCAAACTGCAGCAAGCAATCAAGCAAAACATCAAGATAGCTCTCTACATATTTTGCCCCTGAATCCCGAAAATCCATCAAGCACGCACTAACAATTTCAGCAAAACTAAATGCAGCCATAAAGCCACCCTGACTAGGTCATCAACTCATTAAAAACCCCTTAATAACATTCTATTTCCGCACACACACCCTCTCACTCGATAGCACTAAGCCTTATCTAGCTGCCTTACATAGCACAACAACCACTCTCACTTACGTTTCCCCAAGCCACTTCCACCATAAACTGACACCAATTTATTACACGCCTCCAGAACAACCTCCCTATCACGATAAACTTTCCTCTCACACCAATCACGTATAATTTCCGCCCCTCCGGCATAGTACATACGAAGCTCTTACCCATAAATTCAAAAGCCATACAACCTTCTCGACCAACCAAGTACGATGGAATCATTTGAAAATCCTCATCACACTCCAAGTACACACCAGATTCTTCTACGGCAATACCCTCATAGACCAATAGCTTTCGCAACATTACACCTATGTAGCTATCCGCACAGCTACTAGAACACTCTCTAAAACCCACCAAACAATCCCATATAACAGATTTATCGCCTCCAAGTTTCATTAGCCTTACCTCATGGGCGAATCTAAAACCACACCAGAAATACCTTTATAAACTTCAAGCCCCACCCCTTACACGCCGCTTTACAAATCCCTGATATACAAACTACGCACACCACCGCCAATCCAAAAATTTCTCACAGCACTCAAAACCTCCAGATCACCATGAAGAGCGGAATAAGAACTTGAATAAAGGCAATGAACGACTCCCTCACACCTCTTTAAATCAAATAAGCTCTCCACTAGGATGCAGCCAATTGCGGCCTGCACCATCCAAGGCTCCTTATTCGCGTCAATAACTTTAATCGCCGATGCAATCAAGGAAACGTCAGCCAAAATAATCCCCTAATCCTCTCCCATGTCCTCAGCTGAGAGGCTTAACAACTTTGTAACTCGCACTCACACATCCGGCGGCGCGCCAACGCACTCCATAAATTCCTCTCAACCAAACTCCCAGTCCATCTAATAAAATCGCATCCGAACAAATTATAAAACCCTGCAAGACCTATCCATCTACAGAACGCGCCTAGCGCGACAAAAACCATCACAGAGCTCCACCAACTTATCACAAGCAGCTATTATCGCTACTTTATCTGAAGCATCACCTACGGAATGGATATTATTCTTACACCAATTTTTAATATAACTAGCACCTACCAAAATAGAACAAGTGATACGCTCACCCATAAATTCAAAGACCATACTCCTATCACAGCCAAACACCTCCCCCTCCTTCACATACACCCCAGCGATGCCCACTCCCATACCCCCACCTTTAACCAAACAATCCAACAACTGTAAAATCTTACTATTTCCACACGTATCCAAAGAAAGAAAAACAGCAAGCAGACACTCACCTGAAATCTCACTCCGAGTGAGGCTACTCATCCCGCCATACAGGCTAACCAACTTACTACATGCTTTTAGTGTTGACTCCCTTTCAACGACCACATTTCTATAACACCACTCCTCTATAAACCTCGCGCCAACCCCCATAGGGCAAACTACATGCTCATCATTATATTCAAACGACATATCAAACCCATCAGGATCCAAGTAATTTGGAATACTCAGAGGATCACTATCACAACCCAATGAAATATCCGACATTTCCGTACCCACCCCTTCAAAATCAAGCAGCCGATCAATCAGCACCCCAATGAAGCTCACACCTTCAACATCTGCAGAGATTTTGAAATCAAGCATACAGATGCTCATTATCTCTTTATCAACTTCACTTAGCATTTGACTTACCTACGGAAGGATGGAAGTTTGTAACTGCCTTGGTATCCCTATCAAGATAAACCCTATAACTAATCCCATTATAACTTGAACTATAAACAGCCTGACCGCCTTCAACAGCCTCTTCATATTTAAGAAGCGCCGCCCTCAGACCTCCAAAATACACCCTATCCGTTGGATGCTTAACATCATCATAGACAGTTTTCGGCCTATCAAATTTCTTTACACCAATCACAGTCCCGTCCCGCTCCAGTAAATCCAGCCCATAAAAAACCTGAGTAACCCCATCCACATCGCCTGGAGCTTCCGAAATAATATGCAACTGCATTTCATCCACTACCCTCACAAATTCACTTCGACTATGTGCCCCTTTAACTCCATGTTTTTTGGAAAAACCATCATACCTCTCCATATGTTGCTTTATCCCCTTGTTAACTGGCATTCCCCGATAGGTGAATACCTCCGGACAACACGCCTCCAACCCCAACGGATCCACCCACCCCGTCGGGTTCACACCATACAAATACCCATTAACCCCACCCGCCAGTCCAATCGGATCCGGCGTCAGGTACCGCCCTGTCTGTGGGTTGTAATAACGGTGCCGGTTGTAATGCAGCCCGGTTTCTTCATCGTAGTACTGCCCCTGGAACCGCAGGGGGTTGTCGACCTGGTCCACGTCCAGCCGCAGCACGTGGCCGTAGGCGCGGTAGCGCGCCGACCAGCGGATGCGGCCGTTGGCGGCGGTCAGCTCCTGGGGAGTGCCGAGGTGGTCGAGGTGGTAGTGCAGGGCCTCGGCGGGGGTGTCGCCGTCGCGTAGCAGCATCACCATTGGGCGAAAGCTGCCGGGTTCGTACACGTAGCTGCGCCAGCGGCTTTGGCAGTGCTCGGCCAGCAGGCGCTCGCCTTGCCAGATGAAGGCGGTTTCGGTGCCGTCGACGTCCTTGGACACGCGCCGTCCGAAGGCATCGTAGCGGTAGCGGGCCTGGCGGCCGTCGGGCAGCTGGACGCTGGCGAGGCGGTGCTGGCTGTCGTACTGGTAATCGGTGACCAGCTGCTGGCCGTGGCCGCGGCGTTCGCTGGCCTGGTTGCCGAAGCGGTCGTAGCTGTAGTGGCAGTCGCCGTGCATCAGCAGGCGGTTGGCCTGCACCTGCACGTCGCGGGGGTCGCCGCGCAGGCCGCTCTGGGCCAGGAGGTTGCCGGCGGGGTCATGGACGAAATACTCGGCCAGTTCGCCGCGCACGCTGGTCAAGCGGTCGAGCGGGTCGTAGTGGTAGCTGCGGGTGCCGCGGCGGGTGTCCTCCAGGCGTGCCAGGTTGCCGCTGTCGTCGTAGTGGTAGCGGCGCATGAACACCGGGCCTTCCTTGCGATCGACCCGTTGGCTTACCAGGCGGCCCTGGCCGTCATGCTGGAACTGGCTGAGCAGCTCGCCCTGCTCACGGGCCAGTTCCTGGCCGAGGCCATGGCGGTGGGCGGTGAGGCGCTGGCCGTCGAGGTCGATGGTTTGCAGGTGGCCACCGGGCTGGTAGCGGTAGTCGAGGCGGCTGCCGTCGGGCAAGCGGCAATGGCTGACCTGGCCCATCACGTCGTAGCCGTAGTGCAGGGTCGCCCAGCCCTGGTGCTCGGTAACCAGGCGGTCGCACAGGTCGTACTCGTAGGCCAGCGGCCAGTGGCCGTCGTCCACCCGCACCAGGCGGCCCAGGGCGTCGTACTGGTGGCTGACCTGCTGGCCGTCGGGCAGGGTCTTGACCAGTAGCCGGCCTTGCTTGTCGCGGGTGTAGCGGGTCAACCAGGGCTCGCCGTCGTCGCCCAGCTCGGTCTTTTCCAGTAGCTGGCCATTGAGGTCGTAGCCGTAGCGGGTGACGCGCCCGTCGAAACCGGTTTCTTCGGCGAGCAGGCCGTTGGCGTGGTAGGCCAGGCGGTAGCATTCGTCACGCTCGTTGATGACTTGCGACAGTTGCAGCTGGCCGTTGTCGTAGCGGTAGTGCAGGCAGCTGCCATCGGGGTTGATGCGCCGCGACGGCAGGTGCAGGCCGCCCTCGTACTCGAAGCGGGTCACCCGGCCCTGCTCGTCGCTTTGCGCGGTCACCCGGCCATAGGCGTTGTACTGATAGCGGCGCACACCGCCGCCAGGCAGCGACACTTCGCTCAGGCGCCCGGCCAGGTCCCAGGTGTACTGGGTGGCCGAGGCATTCTCGCGCAGGCGCATCACCAGGCGGCCGAGGGCGTCGTAGCGGTAGCGCCGCGAACCGCCGCCGGGCAGGGCTTCGCTGACCAGTTGCCCAGAGGCGTTCCAGCCCAGCTCGTGCAGGCCGCCGTCGGCCTGGCGGATGGCGACCAGGCGGCCCTGTTCGTCGTAGCGGTAGCCGGTGACCTGCCCGCAGGGGTCGGTCTGGCTGAGCACATCGCCCTGGGCGTTGCGCTGGTACAACCAGCGCGCCTGGCCACGGCGCACCTCGCACACATGGCCGTCGCGATAGTGGTAGTGGGTAGCCTCGCTGTCCTCGGGGCGCACCGACAGCAAGTAGCCGGCGTCGTCGTAGCTGTAGAAGGTTTCGGCACCCAGCGGGTTGCGCTCGCCGATCAGCCGGCCCTTGGCGTCATAGGTCTTGTGGTGCTCGGCGCCGTCGGCGTCTACCTGGCGCACCAGCCGGGCCTTGTCGTCGTGCTGATAGAACTGCTGGCTGCCATCGGCGTTGTGCACCGTCACGCCGCCCTGGCCGTCCCACTGGTAGCGAGCCTCCAGGCCCGGCACGCTGGACCAGTGGCGCACGCAGCGGGCGTGCCGGCCCTCGCCTTCCCACTCCCAGTAAAACGCCGCGCCCCCCGCCAGCTGGCGCTCGAGGATGACGTTGGCGGCGTCATAGCGGTAGCGCTCGCGCTCGTCCAGGCCATTGCCGGCCTCGGTCAATTGCCCGGCGTCGTTGTAATGGTAGGTGGCCAGGATCGCCACCCGCACCCAGGGCGCCTGCTCGCGCCCCTTGCTGTCGTACATCGACTGCCAGAACTGCTGCTCCACCGTCACCAGGCGGCCTTGCTGGTAGCTCAGCAGCAGGCGGTTGCCGGCGCCGTTGTCGATGTGCTGCAAGCGGCCGCTGTGATCGTACGCCAGGCTTACGCGGTTACCGTAGGCGTCGCTCAGGGCCATCAGCCGGCCATCGATGAAGTGCAGGTAGCGTGGGCGCGCGCCGGCCTCGGCGATCACCAGCTCGCCGTCGGCCTGGCCCAGGTAGATGGCCGCGCTGCACAGGCTGTTGCCGATCACCGGGCGCTGGCTGTCCGGCATCGGGAAGTGGGTGCGGCGGTTTTCGTGGTCGCACCACAGCACGCCCTGGCCGTCGGCCTGCAAACGGTGGCACAGGCTGTGGCTCCAGCCGGGGCCCAGGCCGTGGTCGATTTCAGCCGCACTGGTGCGGTACAGGCGCACCCACTCTACCGGCAGCACGCCGAACAGCTCGGCATCCTTGAGGGTAAGCAGTTCCTCGCCGGTGACCATCGACACCGGGCAGCGGTGGGTGGCGGTCTCGTCGGCGCGCTGGGCGGGTTTGTCGCTGGGGGTGCGCGGCTGGCTGGGGGCATCGGGCAGGTCGAGCTCCTGCTCCACCCGCAGCGTGCTGTGGCGCTTGCCGCGCACCACCGACACGGCATCGTCCACGACCAGGTCGAGGTCCTGCGCGGCGCTCTTGATTGCCAGCGGTACCTTGGCCGCGCTGTTGACCTCGACACTGCCGCCGGTCAAGAGCGGCTGGGCGCGTTTGGTATGGGTCGCCAGGGCATGCTGGCGGCTGAGGTCGATCAGCCGTTGCAGGCCGTCCAGCAAGCCGTCGGCCCCCCGGGCGGTATTGCTGGCGTACTTGAGGCCCTTGGCGGTGAGGCGGAACGCCAGCCCCAGGCCGCCGGACAGCACGATCCCCAACAGCACATCCAGCAACAGCCCGGCATTGAGCATGGCGTAAGCCTGGGCTTGCCACTCGGGCGGGCTCAGGGCCAGCCACTGCAGGATCGCGGTGGCGTAGTAGAACATCAGCAGCTCGTCGTCGAGCATCAGGAAGGCGGTGTGCAGCAGGCTGCCGGCCTGGGCCTTGAGCTTGTCGAAGTCGGCCTCGCTGATGAACTGCAACAGTTGGTCGCGCGCGCCGTCGAGGTTGAACAGCAGCTTGACCAGGGCCTTGAGGTCGTCGAACAGGTTCATCAGCACGCTGCCGACACCCTTGGCCATTGCCTTGTGGATGTCGTTCACGCGCTGCATCGACCCCACCGGCGGCATGCGGTCCCAATGTGGGGCGATACGTTCGGCCCACTCGCCGTCCAGCCAGCCCTTGAGCTGGTCGAGCAGGCTGTCGTACGAGGCGTACAGGGCCTGGACCTCGGCCGGGCTGACCTTGGGGTGGAAGTACAGGCGATAGCGGCGGTTGGCGTGGCAACCGCTGATGGTTGCCTGGCCGTTGGCATCGAGCACCCCTTCGAAGCGTTGCGGGGTCTGGCCCGCCGCCACCTGCTCGACCAGTTGGTAGGGGGTGCCGCCGATGGGCACGAAGGCCAGGCTTTCGAAGCGGTGCACGATATTCAGCACGCCATTGGCCGGGCAGTTGGCGTAGCCGGTGATGCGCCGTTCGCCAAGGCCCTTGGCCTGGCGCATCACCTCGTTGCCAACACTGTCGGTGAAGCGCAGCTCTTGCTCCAGGTCCAGCGCCCAGCCCAGCAAGAAGCTGTCCTGCAGCGCTTCGAAGGTGGCGAGGCTGTGCTGGCGGAAGGCGGCGATGCGTGCCGGGCCATCGGGCTTGTGGGCGTCGAGATTGTCGAGGAGGAACTTGGCGTAGATGATCAGGCTCATGGCGTGATGTCCTTGTTCACGTGCGCCAGCAACCGTTCCAGGGCTGGCGGGTCGAGCGGAGCACCCAGGGCCAGGCGCGCGACCTTGCAGCGCAGATTGGCCTCGGGGAGGGCGAAGTAAAGGTCGGCATGGGCCTCGCGCAGCCATTGCATGAGGTTGTCCAGCACCGGGCCGGGGTCGTGGCGGTGCAGGCGCTCGAGTAGCGCGGCACTCACCTGCCACCAAAGGAAGGGTTCGATGTTCAGGCGCTGCGCCTGGCGCAGCGGACGGGCCTGGCCGTTGCACCAGACGCGGCTGAATACCGGCAGCAGCGGCGCCTCGCCTGGCGCGTGGTGATCGAGCAGGGCCAGCAACTGATGGCCGTCCCACAGACGCGGGAACACCGCGGTGCCGTCGGGCAGCTTCACCTGGGTCAGGCTGCGCAGGTAGTCGAACACCAGGGTCGGTGAATGCGAGGACACCGCCAGCCAGCCCCAGTCAAGGCAGCGCTGGTTGCCGCACCAGGTGAGGAAGTCCCCTTGCGGCGCGGCCTCCACCAGGTAAGGCATGGCCTCCAGCCAGCCGGCATAGGGGGTACCTTTCCACAGCGGCTGGGGCACGTGGGAGCCATCGCGCTGCCGGTAGGCGGCCAGCGTATCGGCCTTTGCAAGGCTGCCGAACACCAGGTAAAGCCGCTCACCATCAGCCAGCGGGCTGGCTGCCAGCCAGTCTTGGGGGGCAAGGGATTCAAAGCTCACAGGCACCCTCCTTGCACCGCTCGCATTCCTCGCAGAACGCGGCATTGCGCCGGAAGGTGTCGAGCTGCGCCTGGGTCAGCGGCAGGCCCGAAACCGAGCGTTCGGCCTCAGCCGTGATACCCGGCAGCACTGGCGCGGCCGGGGTGCCGGCGGCGACCTGGCCACTGGAGTCGACATACAGCGAGCCACCCACGGTTACCCCGCCAGCCGCGATCCGCACGAAACCACCGCCCGCCCGTAGCACCACCTCGCTGCCGGCATCCAGCACCAGGCGCTTGCCGGCCGACAGGTGGATTTCCTGCCCGGCCTCCACCAGCAAGGCCTGGCCCAGGGTGATATGCCGGCTGTTGGCGACGGTCAGGTGGTCGTCGCCGCGCAGCTCGGTCTTGCGATCGCCGTGCACGGTGCGGTGTTGCTGGGCGTGGTACTCGCTGTGTACATCGGCCAGCACAGTGTCGTGGCGCTCATGGCCAACGTGGCTGCGCTGGTCGTGGCCGATACGCTGCTCCCAGTCACGCTGGGCGTGGATGTAGATCTGCTCCTGGCCGGCGCGGTCCTCGATACGCAGCTCGTTGTGGCCTTCGGCGGCGGGCGAGCTGCAGGTCTTGAACACGCTGCGGGTCTTGTTGGCGGGCAGCTCATAGGGCGGCTGGTGCTCGGCGTGGTACAGGCAGCCGGTGACCAGCGGCCGGTCGGGGTTGCCGTCGAGGAAGCTCACCAGCACTTCCATGCCCACCCGCGGGATGACCAGCCCGCCGTACTGGTTACCGGCCCACTGGCTGGCGACGCGCAGCCAGCAGCTGGACTTTTCATCCAGCCGGCCATCGCGATCCCAGTGGAACTGCACCTTGATCCGGCCAAGGCGGTCGCAGTGGATCTCCTCCCCTTGCGGGCCGGTCACCCGGGCGGTCTGGGCGCCGTGTACCCGAGGCCGGGGGCTGGGGGCGGGCGGCCGGTAGGGGGTGCCCCAGGGCAAAGCCTTGAAAGTGTTGCGGTAGCCTTGCCAGGCCTCGCCGGCGGTGCTGGCGGCGGCCTCCTCCAGCACCTGGGGCTGGTGGCCCTCGTGTGTCACCTCCCCCAACAGCCAAAGCGCGTTCCAGGCGGCGCGCGGATGTGCTTCGAGGGTGAAGAAATGACCGCAGCGCAAGGCCGGTTGGTCACTGTTGCCTTCGGCTTGCAGGTAGTCGGCGCGGTGGCCTTCCAGGGCCCGCTGGCTCAGTTGGCGGCCACGCTCGCGGTCGGTGAAATCCCCCGGGTAGCCGTAGTCCTCCAGGTCCGGCTGGGGCACAGGCAGTTCGGGTTGATGCTGGGCTTCGAGCAGCAGCTTGGGCTTGAGCGGGTCGTAGTCGCGCCGGCTGACCCGCCCGGTACGCGCCGCCACCCGCGCGCCGAACTGGCTGACCACCGGCTGCTGCGCGACCTGGCCGCTGTCCGGCGCGAAGGGGGTGGGCCGCGCCAGGCGCGGGAAGGCGCTCTGCTCGTCGCCAAACACCAGCAGGTGGGCGTCGGCACTATGCTCGAAGTGGTAGTGCAGCCCCTCCTCCTCGCACAGGCGCTGCACGAAGGCGAGGTCGGTCTCGTCGTACTGGGTGCAGTACTCGCGTTTTGGGTATGGGGTGGGGCCGAGGCGGAACACGTAGGCGTCGGCGAGAATACCGTGAGCCTTGAGCACCCCGGCGATGATCTGCGGCACGTTCTGCTGCTGGAAGATCCGCAGGTTGCGGCAGTGCGCCAGGCTGGCCAGGCGCGGCACCAGCTCCAGCCGGTAATGGGTCAACCGCCGCCCGCTGTCAGCCTGAGCGACGCTGGCGACCTGGCCGTGGAAGCACTGCTCATCGTTGCCGACCCGCAGCGTGGCCAGTTTGTGCAGCAGGCTTTCGAGGTCGAGCGACGGGTCTTCGCTGACCAGTTCGAGGTGGAATGAATAGGGGCAACTCAGTGCCTCTGCCCCTTTGAAACGCAAAACCTGCAAGTCCGTTTGAACACCATGAACCTGCAAACTGAAAGGGGGTTGATCGCCAGGGCCGGACATTCGCATTCCTTATGACAGGTACGTCCAAAGCTCCCCGCTTGCATTCCGTGCAAGTAAGGGGTCGCTCTAGAGCGATAAATAAGCACCCGAATCATAAGGCAATGAAAATGCGCAAGTTTCTGCGCACCCGCACACAAATCAATGATTTAAAAGAAGAATTACGAAATTACTTCAAATCGTTACTTATAAAAATAACGCAGAATTTTAACTTCCCTGCATTTATCAATTCAGATGCTTCCTATACGCGAATAGGAAGGATCCGAATAATTAAGTAAATATTTAAACAAACTTATAAACAGCGCCCGGCACAACCAGGCCGTTTCAGACGGGAACAGCCAGAATGAACTCGCGATACCCGGACAAGATCACGTACACCGCGAAGTAACAGAAGATCGCCGCCGACAGCAGGTACGACCAGGTCAGCAGCCGGTCGCCAAGCAGGCGCCCGCCGTGGCTGGCGATGGTGCACAGTGATACGCACCAGAACAGCCCGGCAGCGAAGAAGCCACTGAGGAACAAGCCCGCATCCAACGCGCTGCCGCCACCGGACCGGGAGATCAGTACACCGCCAACGGCGGCGAACCAAAGGATCGCGGTAGGCGAGGACATGGCCAGGAAGATCCCGCGCAGGAACTCGCGCCAGCCCGACTCGATCACCACCTCGCGGCTGGCCTCCATGTGCCCGCCACGCCAGGCCGCCAGCAGCATCTTCACGGCGAACCACACCAGCAACGCCGAACCGCCCAGCCACAGGGTCCAGCGCACGCTTTCGAACTGCAGCAACACGGTCATCCCGGCCAGGGCGGCGATGGCATAGACCAGGTCGCCGACGCAGGTACCCAAGCCCAGCCAGAAGCCCTTGAGAAAACCGCGTTGCATGGCCAGGGTGATCATGGCGATGTTGGCCACGCCGATGTCCAGGCACAGGGACAGGCTGAGGAGGAAACCGTTGGAAAAAGGCATGGCGCACTCGGTGCAGTGAGAAAGTTGGCCAATTGAACACTGGGCGAGGGGCGCCGGTATTGGAAAAAATTGCGCCTGTTCAGGCCATCGCCGCCTGCTCGAAGACCTCATCAGCCCATTGGTTGAGGCTCTTGCCGGCAGCATGGGCGGCAATACTGGCGGCCGCATGGACTTCCGGGCGGATGCGCAGCATGACTTTGCCAGAGGCTGGTTTTTCAGGGGTGATGCCCTGCTCGGCGCAATCGGCCAGGTAATCGTCCAGCGCCTCGCGAAACGCTTCATGCAGCTCGGGAACGGAGCTTGCGTGGAAGCTGATGATATCGCGCAAGCCAAGTACACGGCCGACGAAGATATCGTCACGTGCGTCGTAATCGATGCGGGCGGCATAGCCCTTGTAGCGCATGCAGCTCATGGTCGGACTCCTGCCCGCAACAGAAACTCGCGGGCTTCTTCAATCTAATACCGCCTGGCCTCCCTGCCAGGATGTGGGCGGTGGCATCGCCAGCACTGCTCACCCAGCAGGATCTTCACTCGGGAGCCCTGCCGTTCAAGTACCTGGCCGCCGAGGTACAGCACCAATGCCTCGATTTCAGCGAAAGGCAGTGATGCCGTGGTCGGCGTTCGGAAAATACTGTCCAGGATCTTGCGATATCGTGAGTTCATCGGAAAATGCTATCAAATTAAGATAGCACCTCCGTCCACAACATTCATTCAGGATTTTTCATCACCCGCCAATACCCGCGCATAGCGTTCACGGTCCACATTCGCCCCGCTCAACACCACCGCCACCCGTTTGCCGGCCTGGCGCCCACGCTCCTGCATCAGCGCAGCCAGCGCCGCAGCCCCTGCCCCTTCGGCGGTGTTGTGGGTGGTTTCGTGATACAGGCGCATGGCGCTGGCGATCTCGTCATCGCTCACCCGCACGATACGTGCCGCATGCTCGCGCACCAGCGCAAAGGCCTGCGGATGGGGGACCCGGCAGGCCATGCCGTCGGCAAAAGTGTTGGCGCTGGCGGTAGTGACGATGCGGCCCTGTTCGAAGCTTTGCGCGTAGGCATCCGCCGCGCCGGAGACCACACCGACGATCTCGGTGCGCAGCCCCAGCAGGTTACGCGCCTGGATCAGCCCGCAAATGCCCGACCCCATGCCGATCGGCACATACACACAATCGAGGTCGGCGACCGCCTCGAACAGCTCCAGGGCGTAAGTGGCAACGCCCTTCACCAGTTCCGGATGGAACGACGGCACCATGGCATAGCCACGCACTTCGGCCAGGCGGGCCGCCTCTTCACGCGCCACGTCGAAATCGACGCCGTGCTCCACCAGTTCGGCGCCGAGGGCGCGCATGGCGGCGTTCTTCTCCCGCGAGTTGCCTTCAGGCACCACGATCACCAGGGGCAGGCCAGCCTGGCGTGCCGCCAAGGCCATGCTCTGGCCATGGTTGCCACGGGTGGCGGTGACCAGACCACGCGGCAACACAGCCTGCGCCAGCAGCGAGCGCACATAGACCAGCCCGCCGCGCACCTTGAAAGCGCCGGTGGGCGCGTGGTTCTCATGCTTGACCCACAACTGGCAGCCAAGCCGCTCGGCCAGCAGCGGCCAGGCGTGCTGCGGGGTCGGCGGGACGTGCTGATGGACGTAGGTGGCCGCTTCACGCAGCGCGGGCAGGTCGAACATGACGATCATCCTTCATCGGTACGAGGTTGAACCGATCCTAAGCGCCGGGCATTGTATGGGTCCAAAGTTATATTGCATGGGTGGCAATATCGTGTGGACTCCAACCCTGGCCGATGACGGCCAGCCGCGTTACCTGGCATTGGTGGCAGCCATTGCCGAGGCCATCGAACGCGGTGAACTCAAGGTGGGTGAGCGCCTGCCACCGCAACGTCGGCTGGCCTGGACCCTCGGCCTCAACCCCAGCACCACGCAGCAGGCCTACCGTGAAGCGGCGGCGCGGCACCTGGTGTCCGGCGAGGTGGGGCGTGGCACCTATGTGCTGGCGGGAAGCAAGGAGGCCACGCTGTTCCGTCTCAAGCAACCGGACCAGCAGCAGGCGGTCATCGACCTGTCGACCAACGTGCCGGTAGCCGACCCGCATAACCTGGACCTGCAACACAGCTTGCAGGCCCTGCTCAGCCAGGGTGAAACCGCACTGCTTGAACACTACCTGGGCCCCGAGCAATTGCTACTCGGCCGTGTGCAGGGTGCCCGCTGGCTGGCCAATCGCGGCCTGACCCTGGCGCCGGATGAACTGCTGCTGTGCGGCGGTGCCCAGCAAGGCCTGACGACGATATTGCAGTCGCTGTGCCAGGCCGGTGAGCCGGTCATGGTCGAGGCGCTGACCGCCCCCGGCATCAAGGCCGCCTGTCGCCAACTGCGCCTGCCGGTGCATGGTGTGGCGCTGGATGAGCAGGGCCTGTGCCCAGAGCAACTGGACCGGGTTGCCCGCGCCAGCGGTGCGCGCATGCTGGTGACCACCCCGACCCTGCACAACCCCACCGCTGCCTGCCCCAGCGACGAACGGCGCCAGGCCCTGGCCGACGTGGTCAGGCGCCACCAACTGCTGGTGATCGAAGATGACGTGTATGGAGCGCTGGCAGACAGCCCGCCGCTGTATCCGTTGCTGGAGGGCCGCGGCATCCTGATCAGCAGCCTGTCCAAGACGGTCGCGGCCGGGCTACGCCTGGGCTGGATCGCCGCCCGCCCGGGCTTGCTCGAACAGATCGACCCCCATGCCCAGGCCACCCACTGGCCGGTTTCGCCGCTGAATTTGCACATTGCCTGCCAGTGGATTGCCGACGGCACCGCCGCACGGCGGCTGGCCTGGCAAAGGCAGGAGATCGGCGAGCGCTGGCGCCTGGCGCGGGCGATATTGGGCGATCACCTCGTGGCCGGTGCAGTGCCTTCACCGCATGCCTGGGTCGCCACGCCTGGCGATGCCGAAACGCTGGTGGGGCGCTGCCGCGCGCAGGGTGTCGAGGTGGTCCCGGGAGTGTGTTCGCGATTGGTACGCAAACGCTGCAGGCGGTGCGGATCAGCCTGTCGGCGGCACTTGGCCGCGCCCAGTTGAAGCAGGGGCTGGAAATTGTTGCCCGGGTGATGGCGCAACAGGCGTAAAGGACCAGCGGTTTGCAAGGCCTGTACGGGCCTCATCGCTGGCAAGCCAGCTCCCACTCTGATCGCGCACGGCTCGAGGTCAGCGCGGTCGAGGTGGGAGCTGGCTTGCCAGCGATGAGGCCCGCACAGACAACACAGGACAGTTGCTCCCACAGGGGAAAGCAGCGGCTTGTCGGCGATGACAGGGCCAGGCTCAACCCTGCTGGCAACCCTCGCCCATGGCACGGTACTGCAGCGTGTGCACCTGCCCTTGATGATCCTCATAGGTCATGGTGGCGGGTACCACTTCACAGACGTTGGGGATGGTCGACAGGTTGATCACGCGCTTGATGTCGAGGTTGGTGGAGTAATCGTACTGCTCGACCACGGGTTGGCTGGCGGCGGGCTTGGCCTCGTCTGCCAGGGCGAACGAGGACATACCGACCAATGCAAGAATCAGTAGGGCTTTCATGGGCAACGACCTTGATGGTTTTCAAGCTGATCGAGTGACTTCTGATGCCGTCAATGGCGCGGAGAAGTTGTCATCGGCGATGCAGATGACACGAAGTACCGATCCCGCTGTGTCGTACTGCTGGGGGGATGAGGAAAATTCTACTCCCCGCCTGGAATAGTTGAACCCCGAAGTAGGACAATCACCCTTGCCGGTTTTGCAACAATCTGCGACAAAGCCAGGCCCTGATTGTTACCCGCCATTGCATTGCCTTTGACCATGCCCACCCTGACCTTCACTCACCTCCCTCACCTGCAACGCCGCCTGCTGGACCATTTCTACCGCCAGCACGGTTCACGCATGCGCGCCGCCGGTGAGGGCGAGCAGTGGGTGGCCCGCGCAGGCGACATGATCGCAGGGATGAACCTGATAAGCGTGACGGGCGGCCGCTGGCTGACCGGGCTGTTCGTCGCGCCGGGCTGGCGTGGCCAGCGGGTGGCAGCACGGCTGATCGAAGCAGGCTTGCAAGGCAGTACTGGCCCCACCTGGCTGTTCTGTGAGCCGCAACTGGCACCCTTCTATGAGCGTCTGGGCTTCAGCGTTACCGAGCAGTTGCCCGAAGCACTGGCCTCGCGCCTGGCCCGCTACCGGCGCAGCAAGCCATTGGTGGCGCTGGTGCGCAATCAGTCCTCGGCCACATCAAGCCCGGGGAATAGCACTTCGGTGTAGCCGAATTTGCTGAAATCCTGGATGCGTGAGGGGTAGAGCCGGCCGATCAGGTGGTCGCATTCATGCTGCACCACCCGGGCATGGAAGCCGTCGGCGAAGCGGTTGATCGGGTTGCCCTGCGGGTCGATGCCCGAATAGCTGATGTGCTTGTAACGTGGCACCACACCCCGCAGCCCCGGCACCGACAGACAGCCTTCCCAACCGTCCTCGACCTCCGTGGCCAGCGGCGTGATCACCGGGTTCAGCAGAATGGTCGTGGGCACCGGCTCGGCGTCCGGGTAGCGCTCGCTGCGCTCGAAACCGAAGATCACCAGTTGCAGGTCGATACCAATCTGCGGCGCCGCGAGCCCCACACCGCCGACATGACGCATGGTCTCGAACATGTCGTCGATCAGCTGTTGCAGTTCGGCGCTGCCGATCATCGCTGCGGGCACGGGCGGGGCGATGCGCAGCAGGCGTTCGTCGCCCATCTTGAGGATGTCACGGATCATCGGGTGCTCGACTCGTGGGGGTGAGGTTCGGATGTCACCGGGTGTTCATGGCCAAGCACGGTGATGGTTTCCTGCGGATTGTCATGGGCAAAGCCCTTCTCGCCAGGGTTCTTGCCCTCACTCGACATATGCTCGATCACCGCGTTCATCTCCGCACCCAGCAGCAGCACGGCGGCAGAAATGTAGAAATACAGCAAGAGCACGATGATCGCACCAATGCTGCCGTACATGGCGTTGTAGTCGGCGAAGGTCTTCACGTAATAGGCAAAGCCCAATGACGCGATGATCCACACCACCACCGCCAGCACCGAGCCCGGGGTGATGAAGCGAAATTTCTGCTTCACGTCGGGCATCACAAAATAGATCAGCGCCACCGCCACCATCATCAGGATGATGATCGCCGGCCAGCGCAACACGGTCCAGACGATGACCACCGCCTCCTGCAGGCCTACCTGGGCGGCGATCCACTCCATGACCTGCGGCCCGAGCACCATCAGCGCAGCGGCGGCCAGCAGCATGCCGGCGATGCCGATGGTGTAGATCACCGACAACGGAATCCGCTTCCACAACGGCCGCCCCTCGGGCACGTCATACGCGGCGTTCATCGCGCTCATCATCAGGCGCACGCCCGCCGACGCGGTCCACAGGGCAATCACGATACCCACCGAGAGCAAGCCGCCTTTGGATTGCTGCAACTGGTCGATCACCGGGTTGACCTGCTCCAGCGCCTGCGGTGGCAGCACCAGCTCCGACTGCAGGCGCAGCCAGGAGAAGAAGTCCGGCAAATGCAGGAAACCGATCAGGGCGATCAGGAACAGCAGGAAGGGGAACAGCGAGAACAGCATCTGGTAGGCCATAGCAGACGCGTAGGTGGACATCTCGTCGTCAAGGAACTCCTTGACGGTGCGCACCAGCACGCGGTGCAGGGGCAGGCCGCGCAGGTCGGGGAAAATCATAGCGTCTCCTTTCGCCGCTTGATCATCTGAGGGTCTGGCTTACTACAGGGGAAGGCCTGTCAATGCAGACAAGTCTAATAGACCCTGCCGCAGCTGTGGTTGCTCAGTGCGCAGGTTAAGAAAAACGCCACACCCGCCCCCACGTCGTGGGAGCGGGCTTGCCCCGCGATCAGCGCTTCAGGGTCATGGCTTCTTCAACGCATCCTTGGCCTTGCCCACCGCCTGCTGCGCCTCGCCCTTGAGCTCCTGGGCCTTGCCTTCGGCGCGCAGCCGATCGTTGTCGGTCACCTTGCCGACGCCTTGCTTGATGTTGCCCACGGCCTCGTTGGCCAGGCCTTTGGCTTTGTCTTTGGTGCCACTCATGGGATCTCTCCTTGCGCGAAAGACACGGGAAATCGTGCCGACAGTGGGTCGACCCGCGCCCCTTTGCCAGAGTTTCAATCGGTTCGATTGCCGCCAGCCGAACGGTAAACAGCGGGCGAATACCGCACCGATTCACCTGCCACGACGCCGCGAAGCCGAACGGCTGCCCTAGAATCGCCCCCAGACAGCCCGCCCGATCACGGCGTGGCGCATAACAACAAACAGTCAGTGGAATCCCGCACCATGCGCTTGATGCCTGCGCTGGCAGCCCTGCTGCCACTACTCCCCTTGTCCGCTCACGCCGTTGCGCCTCCCCAAATACAGACGCTGACCGTCAACCGCTATGCCGACGACGGCCAACCCGGCACCCTGCGCTGGGCCATCGAAACCAGCAACCTGAACCCCGGCCACTACCGCATCGATATCGCCGCCGTGGGTAAACCGCCCCATGTGATCCGCCCGAATCGAGCGCTACCGGAAATCAAGGGGCCGGTCAGCATCACCGGCCTGGCCTGGGCCCGCGACGGCCAGTACATCACCCTCGATGGCTCGGGTTATATCAAGGACCAGGGCGTACACACCTGCCCTGGCGCCCTGCCCGGCCAGTACGGCACCAACGTGCGCACCACCACCAACCCTGGCCTGGTGCTGCGCGATACCCAAGGCGTGCACCTGCAGGGCCTGGAAGTGCGCAACTTCTGCATCGGCATCCTGATCAACCGCGCCAGCCACAACGTCATCGAAGACAACCGGATCGTCGCCAACAAGGGCGGCGCCGGAATCATGCTGACCGGCGACGACGGCGCCGGCAACCCGACCGCCACCACCACGAACAACAACAAGGTCCTGCGCAACCAGCTGATCGACAACGGCGATGGCCTGGAGCTGACCCGTGGCGCGGCCTTCAACCTGGTAGCCGACAACCTGTTCCGCTCCACCCCTGCCAACCCGGAACCCTCCCAGGGCATCGAGATCCTGCTGGGCAACGACAACAGCGTGGTGCGTAACCGCTTCGAAAACTACTCCGACGGCCTGCAGATCAACTGGGGCAAGCGCAACTACCTGGCCGCCAACACCTTCAGCGGCAACTCCATCGGCGTCAGTGTCACCGGCGAGGGCAATATCCTCGACGGCAACCTGATCCACGGCAACCGCATCGGCGTGGCGCTGCGCCCGGAGCCGGAGATCACCGCCACCCGCCTCACCGCCAACCGCATCTGGGGCAACAGCCAGGATATCCGCCGCTGCGAGGCCGGGGGCTCGTGCGTGGCCGACCAGCGCACCGGCGCCATCGTGTTCGGCGTGCCGGCCCAGGCCCATGCGCTGTACGTGGGCTCGCGCGGCATCGGCGCGCAGTTGGCGACGCAGGACCAAGCCATCATCTGCGACGGCAAGGGTGAACCCAAACCCTGCCAGCCGCTGCCCAACCATAACCAGCAGCCACCGACACTGCTCGCCCTGCAAGGCAATGTACTGCGCGGCGAGGTGCAGGGGCCGGCATCAAGCCTGCTGCGGGTCGAGCTGTTCGGTAATGCCCAGGCTGAAGCGACCGAGGCCGAGCAGTATCTGGGTGAAGTGCTGGTGAACAGCGATGACAAGGGGCAGGCGCGGTTTGCTCAAGTGCTTGAACAAAGCGAAGGGCTGCAAAGCTTCACCGCGACCGTCACCACCGCTGATGGCGCCACGTCGGCATTGAGCGCCGCACTTCGCCGTTGAGGCCACAGACCTTATCGCCGGCATGCCGACGATAAGGTCACCCCGCGCCCCAGGCAGCCGCTACCGATTTCACGTAGCATGCGCACATACCCACCACCACTGCCCATCGCCATGCTGATCCCCTACGAGCAACTCGAAGCCGACACCCTCACCCGCCTGATCGAGGACTTCGTCACCCGCGACGGCACCGACAACGGCGACGACACGCCACTGGAAACCCGTGTGCTGCGAGTGCGCCAGGCGCTGGCCAGAAAGCAGGCATTCATCCTGTTCGATTTCGAGAGCGAGCAATGCCAACTGCTGGCCCGGCATGATGTGCCGCCGGAACTGCTGGCACCCTAGGCCCCAGGCCTGTTTCAGGCCCGCGCTTTCGCCTGCTGCTCCTTGATCCGCTTGTACACCTCCACCCGGTGCACATCGACATTGCGCGGCGCGCTGATGCCGAAGCGAACCTGGCCATTCTCGACCGACACCACCTGGATGCTGATGTCGTCTCCGATGAAAATCACCTCACCCACTTCACGTCCGATTACCAACATGCTCCGATCCTCCAGCCTTAGGGAAAACCGGAGACTGCCTTGATGGCTTTATCCTACTCAATCACTCCAGGGTGAAAGAGATCTAGCCTACCAACAGAGGTAAAAGGTCCTACAAAAATGCGGCTCAACCATAATGTCAGCCAGTTAAGCCAATTGGGGCCGCCCTGCGGCCCTTCGCGGGTAAACCCGCTCCCACAGGATTGCGCAAAATCTCAAGCTAGCGCTGTACCTGTGGGAGCGGGTTTACCCGCGAAGGGCTGCAAGGCAGCCCCATTAGTGGCTTTGAAGCGCTATCTGACTGGCATCAGGCTCAACCAGCACTCTTGCCGGCCTTGGCGCGCATCTTGACCGCCATATCGGCCATTTCGTCATACAGCCGCTGGGGCGCCTGGCACTTGAGCTGCCAAGCCTGGCGCCCGGTTTCGTGGGGCAGGATGAGGAACTCGCCGGCGGCCACCTGTGCATGAATGTACTCGGCAATATCGGCAGCGCTGATGGGCGAGCCTTCCAGCAACTTGCCCACCTGGGCTTTCATTGCCGGGGTCGGCCCACGGAACGAATCAAGCAGGTTGGTCTGGAAGAACGACGGGCAGACCACGTGCACCGCCACCCCGACCTGGCGCAGCTCCACCAGCAGGCTTTCCGACAGCGCCAGCACCCCGGCCTTGGCCACGTTGTAGTTGCTCATCCCCGGCCCCTGCATCAGCGCGGCCATGGAGGCAATGTTGATGATCCGTCCGCGGCTGCGTTCGAGCAGCGGCAGGAACGCCTTGCAACCCTTGACCACGCCCATCAGGTTGACTGCGATCTGCCAGTCCCAGTCTTCCAGCGACAGCTCGCTGAAGAAGCCGCCCGAGGCCACCCCCGCGTTGTTGACGATCACGTCGCAGCCACCCAGTCGCTGTTCGCAGGCCTGGGCCAGGGCGGTGAGCTGGCTGTAGTCGCGCACGTCGCAGCGCTGGACAAAACCGTCGCCACCGGCGGCGCGCACTTGCTCCAGTGTCTCGCGCAGGCCTGCCTCGTTGACATCGGCCAAGGCCAGCTGCCAACCCTCGCGGGCCCAGCGCAGGGCAATCTCACGGCCCAGGCCGGAACCGGCCCCGGTGATCATCATTCGCTTGTGCATGGTCGCTGCCTTGTACTGAACAGTGGGAATGCCCGGAGTCTAGCGACAAGCAGGGCTGCGCCGGTGTGGCATCAGGCAGCTGAATGTGGGGGTATCGGGCGACGCCGGGGGACCGGCCTGCGTGTACCGACAGCCGATTGAATTATTACCGGCGTGCACAGGTCGGAAATTGTGAGCGGCCAGCATTGTTCCGCGGCCCTTGACCCCCAACCACGCAAGGACTCCGCCATGACCACGATCCTCATCATCATCCTGATCCTGCTGCTGATCGGTGGCTTACCGGTCTTCCCCCACTCGCGCAGCTGGGGCTATGGCCCTTCGGGCATCGTCGGCGTGGTGCTGGTGGTGCTGTTGATACTGGTGTTGCTGGGGCACATCTGACCTAACCAGGCGGCACCAAGCGCAGGTCACCGCGCAGGCGCCGCAACAGCGCCTCGCGGTCCAGCGGCAGTGCAAGGTAGTCGCCCTGGGCGCTCTCGCAGCCCATCCCCAGCAAGGCCAGGTGCTGTTCGGCGCTGGATACCCCGACCACCGTCAGGTGCTGCTCGAGGGCCAGCGCCAAGTTCAGGCAATGCTGGACCACAGCACGGCACCGGGCTTCATGGGGCAGGCCACGAATGAAGCGCTCGGCCAGTTTGATCCGGGTGAACGGTAGCTGGCACAACAGCTGGCTGCCGGCCTGGTCGCTGCCGAACTCGGCCAGGCTCAGCTCGCAACCCAGCGCCCGCAGGCGCAGCAAGTTCTCAAGCTCCACCACGGTGATGTGGTAGAGGCTGCGCCCGCTCAGCTCGAAGCACAGGTGACGCACATCGAAGCGCTGCTGGTGCAGCAAGGTACGAATACGCAACACCAGCGAGCGATCCAGCAGTTGCGGCCCCTTCAGGCGCAGGGTGATGCGCAACCGGCGCCCCTCGGCCTGCAGTTCGCTGTGCAGCGCCAGGCCCTGCTCAAGCAGTAACAACGCCAGTTCATCGAGCAAGCCACAACGTTCCACGGCAGGCAGGAAGATCTCCGGCGCCAGCACCCCCATCAACGGATGGTGCCAGAACGGTATCAGGTCAACGCCAGTGATGCGCCCGTCGCGCAAGTCGAAACTGGGTAGGTAGAACGCCGTGAACTGCCCGTCGCGCATGCCGCCGCGCACCCCTTCCTCACCCGGCCAGAACACCGCAGGGCGAGGTGAGGCCGTATCCACCGGCAGCGGATTCGGCAGGCACTGGCGCAGCATCTCCACCGACAAGGGTGGGTCCAGGTCGGCGATGAAACGCATGCCAAGCCGCTCCACCAATTGCTGTACGCCGCGGCGCATGCTCGGGCTCAGGCTGCAGGTCAACAGCACCGCCCCCGCCAACCTGGCCTTGCCCAGTCGATGGAGGAATTCAAGGGTATCCATGCTGCCGTCGCTCCCGCCCGTCAGGGCACACACCGCCAGATCGACCCGTCCTGCCTGCTGCAGGCACAGCAAGGCTTCATTGATATCCTGTGCCTGCAACACCTCGGCACACCCCAGGTAACCAAAGGTCTTCACCGCGATCACCCGCTGGAAGCGGTGCTCTTCGACTACCAGCACCCGCAACCCGTCTACCTCCATGTTCCACCTCTCGCTGCTCAATCCTGGCCGACGTGCCTGTCACGCGCGGCGCTGTTCTGTGTGCTGTAGCGCTGCAACACCCGTTCGAGCTCACTCAGCGCCTGGCAAACGGCCTCCAGTTGCCCGGGCGGGAGCGTGCCACCGGCGCAACTGCGCTCGACCTGCTCGCAGGCTTCGATCACCTTGCGGGCGCGAATGATTCGCGCCCCACCCTTGATCCGGTGAGCCAGCGCAGCAAGTGCCCCCAGATCCTCGTCTTCACCATGGCCGAGCAGTTGGCCAAGGTCTTTGCGGTTGCTGGCCAGCAGGTCATTGAGCAGCGCGTCCAGCGCCTGCTGGTCCCCCCCGGTCAGGCGCTCCAGGCTGCTCAGGTCGAAGCCGTCGTCCACCGCGACGGGCGCGTCGTCACTCACCCGCGGCATGCCCGCCAGAGCCAAGGCCAGGGCCTTGAGCCCCAACGGCTTGAAATGGCAGGCATCCATGCCGGCCCGCTCGCAGCGCTGACGCTCGCCCACCAGTGCATTGGCAGTCAGCCCCAGCACCCGGCAGGCCCGGCGCCCCTGCCGACGCTCGTGCAGGCGAATCGCCCGGGCCAGGGTGTAGCCATCGAGCACGGGCATGTTGCAGTCGCTGATCACCACATCGAAATTGCCCTGCAACCATGCACGCAAGCCTTGGGCACCATCTTCGGCAACGCTGGCGCGATGGCCCAGGTAGCCCAGCTGGTTGACCAGCAACAGGCGATTGGCCGGATAGTCATCGACCACCAGTACCCGCAAGCTCTCACTCTTCGCCAGCAGGGCGTCGGGCGCCTCCTGCGCCGCCATCGTTTCGCGGGCGTCGACTCGCTCGAGCCGCAGTGCCAGATCGATCCGCGTGCCCACGCCCAGGGTGCTGCGCAGGTGCATGTGCCCGCCCATCAACTCGCACAAGGTACGGCTGATCGACAAGCCCAGGCCCGCCCCGCGCCGTGCCGACTGACGGTTGTTGCTGGCCTGCCAGAAAAGCCCGCCAAGCCGTGACAGCTCCGCCTCGGGAATGCCGATACCGGTGTCCTCCACGGTCAGCTCGACCGCCACCGCACGCGCCTGCACGGTGCTGCGCAGGCTTACCCGGACGCTGCCACGGTGGGTGAACTTGATCGCGTTGCTCAGCAGGTTGGCGAGGATCTGCTTGAAGCGCAGCGGGTCGAGCAGCACCTCCGCGTCCGCCGGTCCCTCCAGTTCCAGCAGCAGCTGCAACCCTTTGCTGCGTGCCTGCTGCTCGAACAACTGCACCACCTCGGCCACATGCTGTTGCAGGCACCCCGGCTGCGGTGCCAGTTGCAGATGGCCAGTTTCGATGCGGGTAACGTCGAGGATGTCGCCGATCAGCCCGAGCAGGCTGCGCGCCGCGTCCGAGGCGACTTCGATCGACAAGCGGTCGAGCACTCCCTGCTCGGCCTTGCGCAAAGCCAGCTCGAGCATGCCCAGCACGGCATTGAGCGGTGTGCGTATCTCGTGGCTCATGGTGGCAAGGAAGTGGGTCTTGGCCTGGTTGGCACTGTCGGCATCGTCCTTGGCCGCCTGCAACTGCGCCTGCAGGTGCTGGCGTTCGGTAACATCGATCCAGCCGGCGATCACCCCTGCCTGGCCATCGCGCAGACCGCGGTAAGGCAGCATCCAGTGTGACAGGGTGCGTTGCACGCCTTCGCCCAGGCTGACCTGCAGGTCTTCGACATGCACCTGGCCGCTGGCCAGCACCTCGCGCCAGACGCCCTGCCAGGCCAAGGCCTCGCTCTGGCCCAAAGGCTGACCGATGACCGCCGCCTGACTGACCTGCAAGGCCTGCAGGTAGCTGTTGTTGCAGGTCAGCAGACGGCCGTGCTGGTCGCAGACATAGATCGGATGCGGTGTGCCATCGATCATCACGCGCATGAACGCTAACTGGTCAGCCAGTTCTCGCTCGGCCTGCTCGCGCACCCGCACCAGCCGGCGCAGGTAGCGGACCCAGGCCAGTGCCAGCAGCAGCGACAGGGCGACCGCGGCAAAACCTTGCAGCACCGCCAACCGATAGCGCTGCCAGAAACTGTCGGCAACGATCACCTCGCTGCGCCAACGGCGGGCCAAGGCGTCCATTTCCTGGGGTGACAGGCTGAGCAGCGCCTTGTTGAGGATCGCCTGCAGTTCCAGCGCGCCCCGTGGGCTGGCGAACGCGAAATAGGCCGGCTCCAGGGTTAGGCTGGCACTGATCTTCAGGCGTGTCGGCGCCAGCCGCTCGGTCAACGCCCGGGCACCGATCATGGGCACCAGCGCAGCATCGGCGCGGCCGCTGGCCACGCGCCAGACCGCATCCACCGGCCCGTCGGACTCGACCAGGTGGATGTCCGGATAGTGCTGGCGCAGATACGCCTTGGGATAGCCGCTGCGGGTCACGGCCAGGCGCAGCCCGGTCAGTTGCTCCAGGGTGGATACCGCCGCGCCGCTGTCGGCAGTGACCAACACCCGCGCCGAACTGGCAAAGCTGCGGCTGAACGTCAGGTGCTGCTCACGTTCATTGCTGGGCGTGACGCCGGCGATCAGGTCGGCCTCGCCCCTGGCGGTACGCTCGATCATGCGCTCCAGGGTCCCGCCGGCCACCAGGTCGAAGGTCAGGCCGGTGCGCCGGCCTATGCGTTGCAACACATCCACCGCCAGCCCGCGCAGACGCCCCTCGCCGTCGCGGTAGCTGATGGGTGGGTATTGATCGTTGAGCAGCACCCGCAACGGCCCCTGGCCCTGTACCCAACTCAGCTCCTTGTCACTCAGTCGCAGCGGACCGCGCTCAACCAGCCCCTGCCCGCCCCAGCGACGACGGATGCGCGCATGCTCCTGCGGCTCGATGCTGGCCAGCACCGAATCGACCAGGCCGTGCAACGGCGTGTCGTGCGGATGCATGGCAAACCCCAGCGGCTGGCTTTCTAGGTCGGGACTGTCGAAGGCTTCCAGCGGCCCGACCAGCCCTTTGCCGATCAGGTACTGACTTTCCAGTGCACCACCCAGGTAAAGGTCGGCCTGGCCAAAGGCCAAGGCACCCAGCGCTGCACGGGTGGAGGGGAATACCTGGACCTGCGCCTGAGGATATCGAGCCAGTATGCTGTCGAGCCTGCGGTAACCTTCGCGCATGGCCACGCGCAAAGGCACATCGGCCGCTGGTTCATCCTCTCGCAGCACCACCACTGGCAGGTCTTGCGCATAGGCATGCGACAACCACAGGCCGGCATCGCTGGCCTGCCGGGCAGTGACACTGGCCAGCAGGTCCACTTCACGCGCCCGCAACGCCTCGATGGCGGCATTGAGCGAGGCATACACATGGATTTGCACGGGTAGCTGCAGTTGCCCGGCCAGCAACCCGGCATAGTCGGCGCTGATCCCTTCGTAGTCGCGACCGGTACCGAGGACGTCCAACGGCGGGTTGTCCGGCCTCACCACTGCCAGCCTGAGCTGCTGTCGCTCCCACAGCCAGCGCAACTGCGCTTCATCCGGGGTCAGCCGGGGGCCAGAGAAGGTCGAGCGGCCGTGCAACTGCGGCAGTTGATCGGCAGGCAGAAGAGGTGCGTAACACAACAACACAGCCAGCAGCCCCCTGTGTATCAGCCCCACGCGATGACCACTAGATCAGCAGGTTGCGACGGGCAACGTCGGCCAGTTCTATCACCGAACCGACCCGTAGCTTGTCCAGCAGCCTGGACTTGTAGGTGCTGATGGTCTTGTTGCTGAGCAGCATGGTTTCGCCGATGGCCTTGTTGCTCAGGCCCCGCGACAGGTGCTGGAGAATGATCACTTCCCGGTCGCTGAGGCCGGAAAGGCGCTGCGCTTCGCTGGCATGGATATCCTGGCGGTTTACCGAGCTCAGCGACACCTCGGGGAAATAGCTGTAGCCCGAGCGCAGGGCCAGCACCGCCTTGCTCAGTTCGCAGAGGTCATCGGACTTCGACACGAAGCCGGCAGCCCCGGCCTTCATGCAGCGCAACGAGAAGCACTCGGCCAACTGCGAGGTGAGCACCAGGATCTTCGGTGGCTGTGGCAGCGCCCGCAACCGCGCCATGACCTGCAGCCCATCCAGGCCAGGCATGATGATGTCGAGGATGACCAGGTCAGGGGTGTGCTCGCGGGCCAGCTGCACGGCATCGACGCCGTTGTCGGCCTGGCCGATGATGTCCAGGCGCTCCTGACGCAACTGCAGGCACACACTGGCGCGGATAAAAGGGTGATCGTCCACCACGAGGGCTTTTTGCATGGCGTTGTCCTCTTCGTTGAGCGGTTTCTTGGCTCGCAGTACGAGTAGACGCGCGAGGCGGCCATTGCGGGCCTTGGGGCACATTGTTCACCCTGCCCCAGGCCCCCGAATGCACGATACGTCCTAAATAAAACAAGAATTTTCCCAAGATCGAGTCGACCTTCCCTGCTTATCACCGCACAAAAAAAACGCCCCGCAAGCGGGGCGTTTTTCACACCAGGGTTGGATCAGTGCGAAACCGCACCACTGGCCCCCAGGCCGGTCTGCGAGCGGACGAACTGCGGGTAGAACAGCGCGCGTTCGTCTTCGGCAGCCTTGGACTTGTCGGTGACCGAGAAGAACCAGATACCGACAAAGGCGATCAGCATCGAGAACAGCGCCGGGTACTCGTAGGGGTAGATGGCTTTCTCGTGGCCGAGGATCTGTACCCAGATGGTCGGGCCGAGGATCATCAGGCCCACCGCGCTGATCAGCCCCAGCCAGCCGCCGATCATGGCGCCGCGGGTGGTCAGCTTCTTCCAGTACATCGAGAGCAGCAGCACCGGGAAGTTGCAGCTGGCGGCAATGGAGAACGCCAGGCCGACCATGAAGGCGATGTTCTGCTTCTCGAACAGAATCCCCAGGCCGATTGCCAGCACACCCAGGGCGATGGTGGTGATCTTCGATACGCGGATCTCGTCCTTGTCGTTGGCCTTGCCCTTGCGCCAGACGCTGGCGTACAGGTCATGGGACACCGCCGAGGCACCGGCCAGGGTCAGGCCGGCAACCACCGCCAGGATGGTGGCGAAGGCCACGGCCGAGATGAAGCCGAGGAAGATGCTGCCACCCACGGCATCGGCCAGGTGCACCGCCGCCATGTTGTTGCCACCCAGCAGGGCGCCGGCGGCGTCCTTGAAGTCCGGGTTGGTGCTGACCAGCAGGATTGCGCCGAAGCCGATGATGAAGGTCAGGATGTAGAAGTAACCGATGAAGCCGGTGGCGTAGAGCACGCTCTTGCGGGCTTCCTTGGCGTCACTGACGGTGAAGAAGCGCATCAGGATGTGCGGCAGGCCGGCGGTACCGAACATCAGCGCCAGGCCCAGCGAGAACGCCGAGATCGGGTCCTTGACCAGGCCGCCCGGGCTCATGATCGCCTCGCCCTTGGCGTGCACCTTGACGGCCTCGGAGAACAGGGTGTTGAAGTCGAAGCCCACGTGCTTCATCACCATCAGCGCCATGAAGCTGGCACCGGACAGCAGCAGCACGGCCTTGATGATCTGTACCCAGGTGGTGGCGAGCATGCCGCCAAACAGCACGTACAGGCACATCAGCACGCCGACCAGGATCACCGCAACATGGTAGTCAAGGCCGAACAGCAGCTCGATCAGCTTGCCGGCACCGACCATCTGCGCGATCAGGTAGAACGCCACCACCACCAGCGAGCCGGAGGCCGACAGGGTGCGGATTTCCTTCTGCCCGAGGCGGTAGGAGGCAACGTCGGCGAAGGTGTACTTGCCCAGGTTGCGCAGGCGTTCGGCGATCAGGAACAGGATGATCGGCCAGCCGACCAAAAAGCCGATGGAGTAGATCAGGCCGTCGTAGCCCGAAGTGAACACCAGGGCGGAAATACCCAGGAACGAGGCTGCCGACATGTAGTCGCCGGCAATCGCCAGGCCGTTCTGGAAGCCGGTGATCTTGCCGCCGGCGGCATAGTAGTCGGCGGCAGAGTTGTTGCGCTTGGAGGCCCAGTAGGTGATGCCCAGGGTAAAGGCGACGAAGGCCACGAACATGGCGATCGCGGCAACGTTCAGCGGTTGCTTCTGCACCTCGCCAGTCAGGGCATCAGCTGCCCACACCGCGGGTGCGAAAGCGCCGCAGGCCAGGACGGCCAGGGCTTTGGCATGACGGATCATTGCTTGGCCTCCTCGAGGATTGCCTTGTTCAACTCGTCGAACTCGCCGTTGGCGCGGCGTACGTAGATGGCGGTGAGCACGAACGCCGAAACGATCAGGCCGACGCCCAGGGGGATGCCCCAGGTGATCGACGAGCCGGGGCTGAGCTTGGCACCAAGCAGGTGCGGGCCGTAGGCGATGAGGAGGATGAAGGCGCAGTAGAGGCCGAGCATGACTGCCGAGAGGATCCAGGCGAAACGCTCGCGCTTGGTGACCAGTTCCTTGAAGCGCGGACTGTTCTGTATCGATTGGTAAATGCTGTCGTTCATTGTTTTTGTCCTAGCAGCACAGATGTAGGGAGAACCCGACTCCACTTTATGCTGCCGCTGGACGCCAACCAGACGACCTTAGTCTTAGATGCAAGGGTGTTTTACAGATTGCGTAACAAAGTGACGACATATTCGCGGGTAAACCCGCTCCCACAGGTCGCCACGATGTTTGGGTGCGTGGTGATCCTGTGGGAGCGGGTTTACCCGCGAAGGGGCCTTGGCCTAATTGGCCCTTGATGTCAGGTTACTTACCGGTCCACTCCTTGACCCGCTCCGGATGCTTGGCCACCCAGTCCTTGGCCGCCGCTTCCGGCTTGGCGCCTTCCTGGATCGCCAGCATCACTTCACCGATCTCATCCTTGGACTGCCATTGGAACTTCTTCAGGAACTCGGCCACTTCCGGGGCCTTGGTGGCCAATTCCTTGCTGCCGATGCTGTTGACCGTTTCCGCGGCGCCATACACGCCTTTCGGATCTTCAAGGAACTTGAGCTTCCACTTGGCGAACATCCAGTGCGGCACCCAGCCGGTGACGGCGATGGATTGCTGCTTGGCATAGGAGCGCCCAAGCTCGGCGGTCATTGCCGCGCCGGAGCTGGCGGTCAGTTTGTAGCCGGTCAGGTCGTAGTCCTTGATGGCCTGTTCGGTCTTGAGCATGACCCCGGAGCCTGCGTCGATGCCGACGATCTTCTGCTTGAAGCTCTGGTCGGTCTTGAGGTCTTCGATGCTGTTGGCCTTGACGTACTCGGGGACGATCAGGCCGATCTTGGCGTCCTTGAAGTTGGGGCCGTAGTCGACCACGTTGTCCTTGTTCTTGGCCCAGTACTCGCCGTGGGTGACCGGCAGCCAGGCCGACAGCATGGCGTCGAGTTTGCCGGTGGCCACGCCCTGCCACATGATGCCGGTGGCCACGGCCTGCAGTTTCACGTCGTAGCCGAGCTTCTGCCTGATCACTTCGGCGGCCACGTTGGTGGTCGCCACGCTATCGGACCAACCATCCACGTAACCGATGCTGACTTCCTTGGCCATGGCTTGCGCAGTGCTCATGGCCAGTACCACAGCAGTGCCCACGCCCAGGAAACGTCGCATTCTTGTAAAAGTCGCCATCAAAGCATCCCCTCGTCAGGTCTTGGAGATTGCATCATCAACCTGACACAACAGGCGACCTGCTCTGTCAGCGACCTTTAGCGAACGATCAGCGACAGCACTGTGCCATTAGCGCCAGCAGCCCGCGCCGAACTGCGCGATCCTTGCATGCCAAACGCTTGGCGCCGGGCTAATATCACAGGTTCGCCCGCACCGGGCCCATCGCCGGCAAGCCGGCTCCCACAGGGTTCATGCGATTTTCTGTGGGAGCCGGCTTGCCGGCGATGGGCCGCGCAGCGGCCCCTGCTCACGAACCCGACGATGGACCGCCCGATGTTCCGCACGACCTACCTGCTCGCCTGCCTGCTCGCCGTCCTCGGCCTGGGCGCCCTCTGGTACGGCCTCGGCAAGCCGGTGCAGCTGCCAGACGCCGCCAGCCCCACACACAAGTTGCAGTGCGCCTCCTACACGCCATTCGACAAGGACCAGTCGCCGTTCGACCAGCCGTTTCGCCTGCGCCCGGCGCGCATGGACGCCGACCTGGCCTTGCTGGCCGAGCGTTTCCAGTGCATCCGCACTTACTCGATGACCGGCCTTGAAGCCATCCCGGCACTGGCCCGCAAGCACGGCCTGAAGGTGATGCTGGGGGCCTGGGTCAACGCCAACCCGCTGGACACCGACAAGGAAATCGACCTGCTGATCGCCGCCGCCAACGCCAATCCCGACGTGGTCAGCGCAGTAATCGTCGGCAACGAGGCGCTGCTGCGCAAGGAAGTCACCGGCGAGCGCCTGGCCGAGTTGATCAACAAGGTGAAAAGCCAGGTCAAGGTGCCGGTGACCTACGCCGATGTCTGGGAGTTCTGGCTGCAGCACCCGCAGATTGCCCCTGCCGTGGACTTCCTCACCATCCACCTGCTGCCGTACTGGGAGGATGACCCGCGTGGCATCGATGCGGCCCTGACGCATGTCGCCGAGGTGCGCCAGGTGTTCGGCAACCGCTTTGCGCCCAAGGACATCCTGATCGGCGAAACCGGCTGGCCAAGCGAGGGCCGCCAGCGCGAGACGGCGGTGCCGAGCCGGGTCAACGAAGCGCGTTTCATCCGTGGTTTCGTCGCCCTGGCCGAGGCCAATGGCTGGCACTACAACCTGATCGAAGCCTTCGACCAACCGTGGAAGCGCGCCAGCGAAGGCGCGGTGGGCGGCTACTGGGGGCTGTACGACGCCGACCGCCAGGACAAGGGCGTGCTCGAAGGGCCGGTAAGCAACCTGGCGCTGTGGCCACAGTGGCTGCTGGCCTCGCTGCTGTTGCTGCTGGCGACCCTGGCCCTGGCCGGGCGCCCGGCGAATGCCCGCGCCGCCTTGCTATTGCCGCTACTGGCGGCGTTGGGCGCCGGTAGCCTGGGGCTGTGGGGCGAGCTGATGCGCACCAATGCACGGTTTGCCGGTGAGTGGCTGTGGGCCGTGTTGCTGGCGGGGCTCAACCTGCTGGTGCTGGCCCAGGCGGCCTTGGCCCTGGCCCGCCGTGACGGCTGGCGGCAGCGGTTGTTCGCCTGGCTTGAAGGGCATGCTGGCAAGTGGTTGCTGGCTGCGGGGTTCGCGGCGGCGGTGAGCATGCTGGCGATGGTGTTCGACCCGCGCTATCGCAGCTTCCCCAGTGCGGCACTGCTGCTGCCGGCGGTGGTCTACCTGCTGCGCCCGGTGCGCGCGTCTCGGGCCGAGGTGGCGTTGCTGGCGTTCATCGTTGGTGCGGGCGTGGCGCCGCAGTTGTACCAGGAGGGGTTGGCAAACCGGCAAGCGTTGGGTTGGGCGCTGGTCAGCGTGTTGATGGTCGGGGCGTTGTGGCGCAGTTTGCGATTGCGCAAGGCCTGAAGATGCCTGTCAGTCAAGCCAATTGGGGTCGCTGCGCGACCCTTCGCGGGTAAACCCGCTCCCACAGGGCCCGCGCAAGTTTCAAGGGCAGTACCTGTCCTGTGGGAGCGGGTTTACCCGCGAAGGGGCGCAAAGCGGCCCCAGCAATCTCAAGTAAACAGCCTTACTCATCAACCGCGGCTTTCGCACTGCCCGATCGGCTTCAAATGCGCAACAAAGTTGCACGGCCGGTGCCGAGCATCCAACTGCTCGGCCAGAATACCCTCCCACGCCGTCCGGCACGCCCCGGTCGAGCCCGGCAGGCAGCACACCAGAGTGCGGTTGGCCAGCCCGGCCAGCGCCCGGCTCTGCACGGTCGAAGTGCCGATGTCGAGGATCGACAGCGCGCGGAACAACTCGCCAAAACCATCGATGCGCTTGTCCAGCAGGCACTCGACCGCTTCGGGTGTACTGTCGCGGCCGGTAAAGCCCGTGCCGCCGGTGATCAGCACCACCTGCACCTGCTCATCGGCAATCCAGGTGGCGACCTGGGCGCGGATCTTGTACAGGTCGTCCTTGAGCAGTTCCCGTGCGATCAGCCGATGGCCGACCTCCACCGCGCGGCTGGCCAGCAGCTCGCCGGAGGTGTCGTTGGCGTAACTGCGGGTATCGCTGACAGTCAGTACGGCGATGTTCAGTGGCACGAACACCGCATCCGGTTTGACACTCATCAAGTTCTGCTCCGTGATTGGCCTTGCGGCCACGTTAGAGGCAAGCCTCGGACCGCGTCCAATCGATAGGGCGAACCAACCGATCAAGGGCCTCTATCAAGCGGTCACCATTAAAGATTGGCCAGCCCACGCGGAGTTGGTTAAGGTCGCCGAACCCGCCACCCCGCTCGCCAGGCCGCACCATGGACATCAAGCAGCTCAAGTTCCTCATCGCCCTCGACCAGACCCGTCACTTCGGCCAGGCCGCAGCGCTGTGCCATATCACCCAGCCGACCCTGTCGATGCGCCTGCGCAACCTGGAGGACGAGCTGGACCTGGTGCTGGTCAAGCGCGGCCAGCGCTTCGAGGGTTTCACCGAGGCCGGCGAGCGCATCCTGGCCTGGGCCCGCACCCTGCTGGCCGCCCACGACGGCCTGCAGGCCGAGGCCGCCAGCTGCCGTGGCCAGGTGGTCGGCAGCCTGCGCCTGGGCACCGTGCCGCTGGCCAGCTTCAACCCCATGCAACTGCTGCTGCCGCTGCGGGAGAAATATCCCGAGCTGAGCTTCCAGCTGTCGTCGCTGAGCTCCGAGCAGATCATCGACGGCCTGTCGCGCAACCAGCTGGACTTAGGCATCTGCTACCTCGACCAGGTCAATGCCAGCTTCTTCGAAGTGATCGAGCTGAGCACCACCACCATGGGCCTGCTGCACGACACCCGGCACTTTCAGTTCGACGCCGACACCCTGCGTTGGGACGAACTCGGCGAGATTCCACTTGGCCTGCTGAGCAAGGGCATGCACTACCGCCAGTCACTTGACCTGAGTTTGCGCAGCCGTGGCCTTGAACCCAACTCCGTGCTGGAAAGCGACTCGACCTTCCAGCTGATCCAGGCCATCAACGTTGGCGTGTGCTGCGCGATCATGCCGCTGGATTGCGGCCTGGAAGAGCTGAGCACGCACCTGCGGATCATCCCCGTGGCCGACGCCAGCATCCACAGCCCGGTGGGCCTGCTGCTGCGCCGCAGCGAGCCGCGTTCAGCCATTGCCGAACAGTGTTTCGCTGAAGCCAAGGTGCTGTTTCAACCCTCCTGAGCCGTCGCCTGGCGATACTGCCTCGGAGTAAACCCGGTCAGCTGCCGGAACTGGCGGCTGAACGCGCTGTGGTCGGTGTAGCCGCAGCGCAGGGCGACCTCGGTGATCGGCAGGTCCGAATGCAGTAACTGATGGGCGTGTTCCAGGCGGGCTTTGTGGATCATCTGCCGTGGCGTCAGGTGGAACACCCGTTTGCAGTAGCGCTCCAGCTGCGCCACTGAAATCCCGGCGATACGGGTCAGCTCGCCCATGCTGATCGGCTGGTGAAAATGCGCGCGGATATGCGCGTCCACCGCAGCCAGGCGCTGATAAGCGGGGTGGGTGTCGGCGGCGGATTGCAGATCCACGGAAATACCCACCAGGCCGATGATCCTGCCAGCGGGATCGTAGAGCGGGCGCTTGTGGGTCAGGCACCAGCCCGGTTCGCGACTGCCGTACAGGTGCAGTTCCAGCTGGTCCTCCAGCACCAACCCTTGCTCCAGCACACGGCGGTCCTGTTCGGTATAGCCGGGCCCGAGCCGGGCCGGGAACACTTCGGCGCTGGTCTTGCCCAGCAGGGGTTGCAACTGTTTCAGGCCGCAGCGCTGCACCAGGGTGCGGTTGGCCAGCACGTAACGCGCCTGCTCGTCCTTGATGAAGATCGCCGCGTTGGCGATGACGTCGAGCATCGGCAGCAGCCAGACCACCCCGGTGAGCAGCGCCTCCAGGGACTCGGGGCGGTGCTGGTCGAGCTGCTGGTACAGGGTGGCGAGAGGTTGCTGGGGCATCAGTATCTTCGCTCTTGATTGTCGGCCTCTCGCGGGGCAAGCCCGCTCCCACGCATTGCTCGTGGGAGCGGGCTTGCCCCGCGATTGCACACGCACAGCCGGCACAGCTGTTACGGCAAGGCCTGCAGCCTATCCAGCCACATCGCCCTTCACCAGCGCTTTCGAGAACTGTGCCGATTTCGTCATCCCCCTTGCCGAAAACCATCAAGAACCCCCGCCCCGATCGGTCCACTCTATGCCCCACGCAAGCCGCCCCATGACCTACAAGAACGCGGCCCGCAAAGCCGCATCGTGACATCAGACCTGCCTATCCAAAACCTACAAAAAGGCGACCCCATGTCAGGCAAATTCAAGAAACAGCTGTCATTGCTGGACCTCACCTTCATCGGCCTCGGCGCCATCTTCGGCTCCGGCTGGCTGTTCGCCGCCAGCCACGTGTCGGCCATCGCCGGCCCGGCCGGGATCCTCTCCTGGTTCCTCGGCGGTTTCGCCGTACTGCTGCTGGGCATCGTCTACTGCGAGCTCGGCGCTCCACTGCCGCGCGCCGGTGGCGTGGTGCGCTACCCGGTGTATTCCCACGGCCCGTTGCTGGGCTACCTGATGGGCTTCATTACCTTGATTGCCTTCTCCAGCCTGATCGCCATCGAAGTGGTCGCCTCGCGCCAATACGCCGCGGC
The DNA here is from genome assembly GCF_024749065.1 of Pseudomonas sichuanensis. Taxonomy (NCBI): domain Bacteria; kingdom Pseudomonadati; phylum Pseudomonadota; class Gammaproteobacteria; order Pseudomonadales; family Pseudomonadaceae; genus Pseudomonas; species Pseudomonas sichuanensis. The sequence continues at coordinate 4,501,582 of NZ_CP087185.1, forward strand.
CTGGTTCCCCAGCCTGACCAAGGCCGGTTCCAGCGACCCGACCGTGCTCGGCTGGCTGGTGCAGTTCGCCCTGCTCGGGCTGTTCTTCGCGCTCAACTACCGCAGCGTGAAGACCTTCGCCAAGGCCAACAATCTGGTCAGCGTGTTCAAGTTCATCGTGCCGTTGCTGGTGATCGGCGTGCTGTTCACCTTCTTCAAACCGGAAAACTTCGAGGTGCAGGGCTTTGCCCCGTTCGGCATGTCCGGCGTGGAAATGGCCGTGTCGGCCGGCGGCATCATCTTCGCCTACCTGGGCCTTACCCCGATCATCTCGGTGGCCAGCGAGGTGAAGAACCCGCAGCGCACCATCCCCATCGCGCTGATCCTCTCGGTCCTGCTGTCCACCGCGATCTACGCCCTGCTGCAACTGGCCTTCCTCGGCAGCGTGCCGACCGAAATGCTGGCCAATGGCTGGGCCGGGGTGACCAAGGAACTGGCCCTGCCCTACCGTGACATCGCCCTGGCCCTGGGCGTCGGCTGGCTGGCCTACCTGGTGGTGGCCGATGCGGTGGTCTCGCCCAGCGGCTGCGGCAACATCTACATGAACGCCACCCCGCGGGTGATCTATGGCTGGGCGCAGACCGGCACCTTCTTCAAGTACTTCACCCGCATCGACGAGCAGTCCGGTATCCCGCGCCCGGCACTGTGGCTGACCTTCGCCCTGTCGGTGTTCTGGACCCTGCCGTTCCCGTCCTGGGAGGCGCTGATCAACGTGGTCTCGGCCGCCCTGGTGCTGAGCTACGCGGTGGCGCCGGTGACCGTCGCCGCCCTGCGCCGCACGGCCCCGGACATGCCGCGCCCGTTCCGGGTCAAGGGCATGGGAGTGCTCGGCCCGCTGTCGTTCATCATCGCTGCGCTGATCGTCTACTGGTCGGGCTGGAACACCGTGTCGTGGCTGCTGGCCCTGCAGATCGTGATGTTCGTGCTGTACCTGCTGTGCCGCCGCTTCGTGCCCACCGAGCACCTTTCCATTGGCCAGCAAGTGCGCTCGTCGGCCTGGCTGATCGGCTTTTACGCCGTGACCATCCTGCTGTCCTGGCTGGGCAGCTTCGGCGGGCTGGGGGTGATCGGGCATCCGTTCGACACGGCGGTCGTGGCTGCTGCGGCGCTGGGTATCTATTACTGGGGCGCGGCGACCGGCGTGCCGGCGCATCTGGTGCGACTGGAAGGTGAGGACGAGAGCGAAGCCAACCATGAGCCCCTGGTTGGTCACCGTCCGGCTGCACTGGCTCCGTGAAGGCTACTGGCCCTATCGCCGGCAAGCCGGCTCCCACAGTTTCAACGCGGTCCCTGTGGGAGCCGGCTTGCCGGCGATGAGGCCCGCAGCAACTGCACAACACTTCGCTTATCGGAAGACGGACAAGCCCATGAAACAGATCCACGTCATCGACTCCCACACCGGCGGCGAACCGACCCGCCTGGTCATGCAAGGCTTCCCGCAATTGACCGGCCGCAGCATGGCCGAACAGCGCGACGAACTGCGCGAGCTGCACGACCACTGGCGCCGCGCCTGCCTGCTGGAGCCACGCGGCAACGATGTGCTGGTGGGGGCGCTGTACTGCCCGCCGGTTTCCAGCGACGCCACCTGCGGGGTGATCTTCTTCAACAACGCCGGCTACCTGAACATGTGCGGCCACGGCACCATCGGCCTGGTCGCCTCCTTGCAGCACCTGGGGCTGATCGAACCGGGCGTGCACAAGATCGACACCCCGGTGGGCCAGGTCAGCGCCACCCTGCATGAGGACGGCGCGGTCACCGTCGGCAACGTGCCGTCCTGGCGCTACCGCCAGCAGGTGGCGGTCGAGGTGCCGGGCTTTGGCCCGGTGCGCGGCGACATCGCCTGGGGCGGCAACTGGTTCTTCCTGGTCAGCGAACATGGCCAGCGCATCGAACTGGACAACGTCGAGGCCCTGACCGACTACACCTGGAAAATGCTCAAGGCCCTGGAAACCCAGGGCATCACCGGCGAGCACGGCGCGCCGATCGACCATATCGAGCTGTTCGCCGACGACGCCCACGCCGACAGCCGCAACTTCGTGATGTGCCCGGGCAAGGCCTATGACCGCTCGCCCTGCGGCACCGGTACCAGCGCCAAGCTGGCGTGCCTGGCCGCCGACGGCAAGCTCGCCGAGGGCCAAGCCTGGGTGCAGGCGAGCATCACCGGCAGCCAGTTCCAGGGCCGCTTCGAACGTGAAGGCGAGCGTATCCGCCCGTTCATCACCGGCCGCGCCCACATGACCGCCGACAGCACCCTGCTGATCGACGAACAAGACCCGTTTGCCTGGGGCATCTGACCCCGCTTTCTTCCCAACGAACACTGCAAGGAGTGACAACAATGACTGACAACATCTTCACCGGTTGCATGCCCGCCCTGATGACCCCGTGCACCGCGCAGCGCACCCCCGACTTCGATGCCCTGGTGCGCAAGGGCCGCGAACTGATCGAGGCCGGCATGAGCGCCGTGGTGTACTGCGGCTCGATGGGCGACTGGCCGCTGCTGACCGAGGCCGAGCGCCAGGAAGGCGTGGCGCGCCTGGTGGCCGCTGGCATCCCGACCATCGTCGGCACCGGCGCGGTGAACACCCGCGAGGCGGTAGCCCATGCCGCCCACGCGGCCAAGGTCGGCGCTGCCGGGCTGATGGTCATCCCCCGCGTGCTGTCCCGTGGCGCGTCGCTGATTGCCCAGAAGCATCACTTCTCGGCGATCCTGGCGGCCGCGCCCAAGCTGCCGGCGGTGATCTACAACAGCCCCTACTACGGCTTTGCCACCCGCGCCGACCTGTTCTTCGAACTGCGCCGCGAGTACCCCAACCTGATCGGCTTCAAGGAGTTCGGCGGCGCCGCCGACCTGCGCTACGCCGCCGAACACATCACCTCCCAGGATGACGACGTGACCCTGATGGTCGGCGTCGACACGCAAGTGGTGCACGGCTTCGTCAACTGCAACGCCACCGGCGCCATTACCGGCATCGGCAACGCCCTGCCACGCCAGGTGCTGCAACTGGTGAGCCTGAGCAAGCAGGCGGCCAAGGGCGACGCCAAGGCCCGGCGCCTGGCGCGGGAGCTGGAAGCCGCGCTGGCGGTGCTGTCGTCGTTCGATGAAGGCTGCGACCTGGTGCTGTACTACAAGCACCTGATGGTGCTCAACGGCGATACCGAGTACAGCCTGCACTTCAACGAGACCGACGCCCTCACCGATGCCCAGCGCCACTACGCCGAGCAGCAGTACACACTGTTCCGCACCTGGTACGCCAACTGGTCGGCCGAACAGAACCTGGCCTGAAGCCCTGCTCGCCAGCAAGCACGGCTCCTGTGGGAGCCGGCTTGCCGGCGATCACCGGCCTGGCCGGTGCCATCCTCCGAATCCTCCGCCCCAAGGACGCCCCCATGCCCCTCACAGGCAACCTGCTGATTGGCCAGCGCGCCGTAACCGGCACCCAGGCCGCGATCCGCGCTATCGACCCGGCCACCGACAAACCACTCGATCCGCCCTACGCCGGCGCCAGCGCCGAGCAAGTGGCCCAAGCTTGTGCCCTGGCCTGGTCGGCGTTCGATGAATACCGCGTAACCTCGCTGGCGCACCGCGCCCGCTTTCTTGAAACCATCGCCGAGCAGATCGAAGCTCTGGGCGATGAACTGATCCACCGGGCCGTCGCCGAAACCGGCCTGCCCGCGGCCCGCATCCAGGGCGAACGCGCACGCACCTGCACCCAGTTGCGCACCTTCGCCCGAGTAGTGCGTGCCGGCGAATGGCTGGACGTGCGCATCGACCACGCCCTGCCCGCGCGCCAACCATTGCCACGCGCCGACCTGCGCCAGCGCCAGGTGGCCCTGGGCCCGGTGGCGGTGTTCGGCGCCAGCAACTTCCCGCTGGCCTTTTCGGTGGCCGGTGGCGATACCGCCTCGGCGCTGGCTGCTGGCTGCCCGGTGGTGGTCAAGGCCCACAGCGCCCACCCCGGCACCAGCGAGCTGGTCGGCCAGGCCGTGGCCCGGGCGGTGCAGTTGTGCGAACTGCCCGAAGGCGTGTTCTCCCTGCTGTACGGCGCCGGCCGCGACATCGGCCTGGGCCTGGTCAACGACCCGCGCATCAAGGCGGTCGGTTTCACCGGTTCGCGCAGTGGCGGCGTTGCCCTGTGCCAGGCCGCCCAGGCACGCCCGGAACCGATTCCGGTGTACGCCGAAATGAGTTCGATCAACCCGGTGTTCCTGTTCGACGCCGCCCTGCAAACCCGCGGCGAAGTGCTGGCACAGGGTTTCGTCGCTTCGCTGACCCAGGGCGCCGGCCAGTTCTGCACTAACCCCGGCCTGCTGATCGCCCGCCAGGGCCCGGCGCTGCAACGCTTCATCGCCGCCGCCGGCGAACAGCTGCAGCGCACCGCCGCGCAGACCATGCTCACCCCTGGCATCTTCGCGGCCTATGCCGCCGGCGTCGCCGCGCTGACCGCAAACCGCAACGCCCAACGGGTCGCCAGCGGCCAGGCGCCGCAGGGGCCGAACCAGTGCCAGGCGCAGCTGTTCCTGACCGAGGCTAAGGCTTTCCTGGGTGACCCGGCCTTGCAGGCCGAAGTGTTTGGCGCGGCCTCATTGGTGGTGGCCTGTGACAGCGATGCGCAGGTGCGCCAGGTCGCCGAGCACCTGGAAGGGCAACTGACGGCCACCTTGCACCTGAACGAGGCCGACTTCGACAGTGCCCGGCAACTGCTGCCGACCCTGGAGCGCAAGGCCGGGCGCATTCTGCTCAACGGCTGGCCGACCGGCGTCGAGGTGTGCGATGCGATGGTCCACGGTGGCCCCTTCCCCGCCACTTCCGATACCCGCAGCACCTCGGTGGGGACGGCGGCAATCCTGCGCTTCCTGCGCCCGGTCTGTTACCAGGATCTCCCCGATGCCCTGCTGCCCGCTGAGCTGCAACACGCCAACCCGCTGCATCTGCGCCGTCTGGTCGACGGCAAACGGGAAGGCTAGGCATGCTCGAAACCCCTGAAACCGATATCGCCGTGGTCGGCGCCGGCATCGTCGGCGTCGCCTGTGCCTTGCAACTGGCCCGCCAGGGCAAGCGGGTGTTGCTGATCGACCGCCAGGCCCCCGGCCACGGCGCGTCCTGGGGCAATGCCGGGCACCTGGCCACCGAGCAAGTGTTCCCCATCGCCGACCTGTCGATCCTCAAGCGCCTGCCGGCCATGCTGCTGGACCCGATGGGCCCGCTGCGCCTGGACTGGAAGTACCTGCCCAGGGCGTTGCCCTGGTTCACCCGGCTGCTGCTCAACCTGCGCCCGGCCCCTTTCCAGCGCAGCGTGGCCGGCCTGCGCGCGCTCAACGAGGCCAGCCTGGGCGCCTGGCAGCGTTTGCTGGGCTCGATCGGGCGTGCTGACCTGCTGCATGAGGATGGTTCGCTGCTGGTATTCGAACGCGCCGAATCGCGCCCGGCACTGCAGGCCTTGCGCGCACGCCTGCAGCAGCAGGCGGTGCCGGTGGACTACTGGTCGGCGCAGGCCGTACAGGCCGCAGCGCCACAGTTGAGCCCGTCGCTTCAGGGCGGCCTGTTCTTCCCGCGTACCGGGCATTTCGTCGACCCGTACCGGGTGGTCGGCGCGCTGTTCGACGCCGCCCAGGCGGCCGGTGTGCGGTTCGCCAGGCGCCAGGTAAGCGGTGGCCGGCTGCACGCTGGCAGGGTCACCCTGCACAGTGACCAGGGCGAGCTGCAGGCCCGCCAGGTGCTGATCGCATGCGGTGCGCATTCGGCAAGGCTGGTGCACAGCTTGACCGGCAAACGCGTCCCGCTGGACACCGAACGCGGCTACCACCTGATGCTGCCCAACGAGCAGCAGCGGCTGCCGTTCGCGGTCACCTCACTGGAGCGCAAGTTCATCATGACGCCCATGGCCGGTGGCTTGCGCCTGGCCGGCACGGTGGAGTTCGCCGGGCTCGATGCCGCACCGAGCATGCAGCGGGCGTGGCAGTTGCATCGGTTGAGCAAGGGGTTGTTCCGGCGCGAGCTGGATGCTGAGGGGGCGACGCCGTGGATGGGGTTCAGGCCGTCGTTGCCGGATTCACTGCCGGTGATCGATCGGGTGGCGGACGGCAAGGTGTTGCTGGCGTTCGGGCACCAGCACTTGGGGTTGACCCAGGCGGCGGTGACGGCGCAGTGGGTGGGGCAGTTGATTGAAGGTTTGCGGATTCCCGAGGCTTACCGGTTGGATCGGTTTTGATAGCGGGGGCCGCTGCGCGCCCCTTCGCGGGTAAACCCGCTCCCACAGGTTCTGCGCCGACCTGAATGTGGGAGCGGGTTTACCCGCGAAGGGCTGCGCAGCAGCCCCCCATTCACTCAGCGATAACGCTCAAGCCAGTGTGCGTAAGGCGCAGGCAGCGTCCACGACGCCTTGTCCACGCCCAGCGCCTTGGCCGCGAAATACGGCCAGTGCGGATCAGCCAGGTGCGCACGCCCCACCGAGACCAGGTCCAGCTGGTTGGCTTGCAGCGCCCCTTCGGCCAGCTCCGGCGTACCGAAGCCCCACGCCGAAGTCACCGGCAGTTTCGCTTCCCGGCGTACACGCTCGGCAATCGGCCCCATGAAGGCCGGGCCCCACGGAATGTTGGTCTCGGGGATGGTAAAGCCGACGCTGACGCTCAGCAGGTCCAGGCCACCGGCCTTGAAACGCCGCGCCAGTTCGATGGACTCCTGCAGGGTCTGCTCGTCACGCCCGTCGTATTCCAGCACACCAAAGCGCGCCGTCAGCGGCAGGTGCTCCGGCCACACTTCACGCACGGCCGCCAGGGTTTCCAGGAGGAAGCGGCTGCGGTTGTCGAAGCTGCCGCCATAGGCGTCGGTACGCTGGTTGGAATGCTCGGAGAAGAAGCTCTGCCCCAGGTAGCCGTGGGCGAAATGCAGCTCGATCCACTCGAAACCGGCATCACGGGCACGGCGGGCGCCGTCGACGAAGTCCTGCTTGACCCGGGCGATGTCATCCAGGGTCATGGCCTTTGGCACTTTCGGCAGGTGGGCACCGAAAGCGATGGCCGAGGGGGCGATGGTGTCCCAGCCGCGTGCGTCGTCGGCGGCGATATGGTCGTCACCTTCCCACGGGCGGTTGGCGCTGGCCTTGCGCCCGGCGTGGGCGATCTGGATGCCCGGCACCGAGCCTGCGGCCTTGATCGCCTGCACCACCGGCACGAAGGCCTGGGCGTGGGCATCACTCCAGATACCGGCGCAGCCGGGGGTAATGCGGCCTTCCGGCGACACGGCAGTGGCTTCGACCACCACCAGGCCGGCACCGCCCCGAGCCAGGCCGGCCAGGTGGACGTGGTGCCAGTCGTTGATCATGCCGTCCTCGGCCATGTACTGACACATCGGCGGGATGGCGATGCGGTTGCGCAGGGTGACGTCCTTGAGGGTATAGGGTTCGAACAGGGCGGACATGTGGTTACTCCGGGGTGAGTTAACTTACGATTGTTCGATCATATTCGAACTATGGCAATTTGTGAAACCCCCGTTATCATGTCGGCCATGCGAACCTATACCCACCCCTCCCCCGACAACCTCACCCTGGAGCGCCTGCTCTACGCCCTGAGCGACCCTGTGCGCATGGAAATCGTCCGCCACCTGGCCGGTGTGGCCGAGGCCAGCTGCGGCGAACTGGATGGCGGGCGGCCGAAGTCGAGCATGTCCCATCACTTTCGCGTGTTGCGCGAGGCGGGGCTGGTGTTTACCCGCAATGTGGGGACCACGCACATGAACTCGCTGCGCAGCGATGAGCTCGAGGGGCGCTTCCCCGGGCTGCTGGGCAGCATTCTCGGGCAGCGCTGATAGGCGCGCACTCCGTGGGAGCGGGCTTGCCCCGCGATGACACCTCACGCTCGACACGCCAGCCTGAGCTAACAGCATCGCGGGGCAAGCCCGCTCCCACGCCCGTGTACAAATTTGCAGGCACAAAAAAACCACGAGGCCGCCGGGGGCGACGCTCGTGGTTGGTGTTGCCGGGTTTCCCCGGCAAGCAGCAGGGCCTTACAGGGCCATGTCGTTAGCAGGCTTGCTCTCGACCGCTGCGGCTGGCGCAACGCTGGTGCCGACGCTCTGGTCGATCACTGGCGGCTTCTCCAGCTGCAGTACTTCGGCGGTGTAGTTCCACTCTTTCTGGGTAGCCGCTGCCGAATCGTTCAGCTTGGTACCGTAGCTCGGGACGATCTCCTTGATCTTGGCCTGCCACTCAGGGGTAGCCACCTTTTCCTTGAACACGGTCTGCAGCACGTTGAGCATGATCGGCGCGGCAGTCGATGCACCTGGGGAGGCGCCCAGCAGGCCGGCGATGGTGCGGTCTTCGGAGGCAACCACTTCGGTGCCCAGCTTCAGCACGCCGCCCTTCTCTTCGTCACGCTTGATGATCTGCACGCGCTGACCGGCCTGCCACAGGCGCCAGTCTTCTTTCTTGGCGTTCGGGAAGTAGGTGCGCAGGGCTTCGAATCGGTCATCATCCGACAGCATCAGCTGGCCGGCGAGGTACTCGACCAGTGGGTACTGTTCGATACCGACCTTGGTCATCGGCCACACGTTGTGCATCGTGGTGCTGCCCAACAGGTCCAGGTACGAGCCGTTCTTCAGGAACTTGGTCGAGAAGGTGGCGAATGGCCCGAACAGGATGACGCGCTTGCCGTCCAGAACGCGGGTGTCCAGGTGCGGCACCGACATGGGTGGCGCGCCGGTCGAAGCGATGCCGTAGGCCTTGGCCATGTGCTGCATGGCAACAGTCGGGTTCTCGGTCACCAGGAACGAACCGCCCACCGGGAAGCCTGCGTATTCCTTGGCTTCCGGGATGCCCGACTTCTGCAGCAGCTTCAGCGCGCCGCCGCCGGCACCGATGAACAGGAACTTGGCGTCGGTAGCCGATTCGGTACCGTCCTTCAGGTTCTTGTACTCGACGTGCCAGGAGCCGTCCGCATTGCGGGTGATGTCCTGCACTTCGGTGGACAGCTTGAGGTCGAAGTTCTCTTTGGTCTTCAGGTGGCCAACGAACTGGCGGGTGATCTCACCGAAGTTGACGTCGGTGCCGATCGGCGTCCAGGTCACGGCCAGCTTCTGGTTCGGGTCACGCCCTTCCATCATCAGCGGGACCCACTTGGCGATCTGCGCGTGGTCTTCGGAGTACTGCATCGGGCGGAACAGCGGGCTGGTCTGCAGCGCGTCGTAACGCTTCTTCAGGAACTTGATGTTGTCATCGCCCCAGACGAAGCTCATGTGCGGGGTGGTGTTGATGAACGAGTGCGGGTTCTTCAGCACGCCCTGGCGCACCTGCCAGGCCCAGAACTGGCGGGAGATCTGGAACGACTCGTTGATCTCGATGGCCTTGGTGATGTTGACGTTGCCGTCTTTGTCTTCCGGGGTGTAGTTCAGCTCGGCCAGCGCGGAGTGGCCGGTACCGGCGTTGTTCCAGCCGTTGGAGCTTTCTTCGGCGACGCCGTCCAGGCGCTCGACCATTTCCATCGACCAGCTTGGTTCCAGCTCGTTGAGCCAGACAGCCAGGGTGGAGCTCATGATGCCGCCGCCAACCAGCAGCACGTCAACTTTTTTGGTCTCTGCTGCGTGCGCTTGCATGAAGCTCGCTGCAACAGCCAGACCCAGCAAGGTCTTGCCAGCTTTCTTGAACATTGATCAATTCCAGTGTGTAGAACGGAGGGTGGGCCTGTGGCTGGCCCAGGTGTTCCATGTTCTTCAGCGCAGGCTTGTTGTGATCATTGTTCAGCAGCCAGAGAGCATTGGACGCGCCAGCCTTTGGTCGGATTGACCGACAGGGCTGAAACGATTTACGGATTGTATCTGAATTGCCAGCACAAACAAATTGCGGGGCAACCCGCAAGGCGGTGGGTTGTCACGCGACAAGGTGCCACGCCCCAGTGGGCAATGGCGGGCGCCAAAAACAAAAACCCCCAGCCACATCCATGGCCGGGGGTCTTGGATCAGGTCGCAAACGACCCGATCGGGGTGCAACCAAGATTACTGCTGAGGCAGTTTGTCGATCGCGCCGCAGCCGCCGATGATCTTGGAGATGGAAACCGATGGGTGGAACAGGTAGTCGTACGAGCAGTTCTTAGGCTGGTTGTAGACTTGGCCGGTGCAGCCGGACAGCAGGGCAACGCCCGAAACGAGAGCAACGGCAACAGTAGCTTTGATCAGCTTTTTCATAAAAAATCCTTTAGTCCATGATCCGCCATCATTCTGATGGCCGCCGGATGATACGGGAAAAGTTGCCCGAGTAGAAGCCAGATAGTGCATTCGTAATAACTGCCCTGCTCCCGGCAAGTTTTTCGGCAGCGACTAACTCATGTTCAAGCAGCGCATTATTGCGGACGCACAGCGCACTGCATGCAATGAATTCAGTACCAATTGGAATGAACTCGAGCATGCTCTGCCGATGATTTAGCGATAATCGGTAAAGACCCGAATGCCCTGGGTAAAACAAGGTAAATGCTCTACCGATTTTGCTGTACTCCACCTGCCCCCTTGAAAGATAAGCCCGCACAACGGCCAGTTGTAGGGGCCTTCGATCACCTGATCAGAGCTTGAACTGGCCCACCAACGTTTGCAGTTCTGCACCGAGGCGGGCCAATTTTACGCTGGACGCCGCTGTTTCTTCGCTGGCCGCCGCAGTCTGTTCCGAGACTTCGCGCACATTGAGCACGCTGCGATTGATTTCCTCGGCCACAGCGCTTTGCTGCTCAGAAGCGGTGGCAATTTGCAGGTTCATCGATTCGATGGTGGCCACCGAACGGCTGATACTCATCAATGAAGTGCCCGCTCGGCGCGTCAACTCTACGCTGTTGCTGGTCAGTTCGCGGCTGCGCTCCAGAATATCGCCCACTTGCTGCGTACCACGGTGCAGGCCGCCAATCAGCCCTTCAATTTCTTCGGTGGAAGTCTGTGTGCGTTGCGCGAGGCTGCGAACTTCATCGGCAACTACCGCAAAGCCACGGCCTGCCTCACCGGCACGTGCGGCTTCGATGGCTGCGTTCAAGGCCAGCAGGTTGGTCTGCTGGGCAACCGACTTGATCACATCCAGCACCGTGCCGATCTTGTCGCTCTCGCGCTTGAGTTCGGCCATGGCTTGCGTCGAGTGCCCCACCTCGGCATCCAGGTGGGTAATCTGCTCGATGGCCTGATTGACCACCACGTCGCTTTCGCGCGCCTCCTGGCTGGCATTGACCGCCGCAGTCGATGCCTGCTCGGCACTGCGCGCCACATCCTGCACGGTCGACGCCATCTGGTTCATGGCCGTCGCCACCTGATCGGTCTCGACCTTCTGGCTGCTGACCCCTGCGCTGGTCTGCTCGGTCACGGTGGACAGTTCCTCGGCTGCACTGGCGATCTGCACCACACCGTCACGCAATCCACCAATAAGACCACGCAGGTTCAGGGTCATGCGCTGCATGCTGGCTTGCAGTTCACCCAGCTCATCACGCCGGGATACCTGGATATCCTGGCTCAGATTGCCATTGGCGACCCGCTCGACGCTCTGCAGCACCTCTTTCAAAGGCACGACGATCAGACGGGTGATCGACCAGGCAGCCAGCGCTCCGAGCAACAGCGCCAGCCCAGCTGCGACGATCAAACGCTGGATAAAGGACTGCACTTCGTTGTCACGCTTGCTCGACTGGCTATCCGATAACTGCCCGAACGCCTCGAGCAGGCTCTTCAGGTTGGCCTCCAGGGCATCGAGGGCCTGGACTGCCTGGGCATCGTTGTGTGCGTCGATGGCGCGGGCATAGTCCTGGAAGTGGGCGCGGTAAAGTTCGACAGCGCTACTTGCCTGCTTGGTCCAGCGCAGGTCGTTCGGGTCGCTGAGCAGTTTGGCGAGCGTATCCACCCGAAGATTGAGTTCATCAAGCGCCTTGACCAAGAGCGTTGCTTGCGCGGCACCAGGAGAGACTGTGTAGTTCAGGCGTGCAATGCGAACCTCGCGTGCCTCTTCATTGACCTTGGCAATACTGCTGAGTTTGGCACTGCGCTCGCCCAGTCCGCTCAACCCTCCCCAGCCAATGCCCGCGATAATGATGGTCAGCAATAAAACCAGTGCAAAGCCCAAGGTCAGTTTCGACCTCACACTCATATCGGCCAGCACCTTCACACTTGCATCGAACATCTGCACAGCCCTTATATCTATGTTCTTCAGACAACCATCGCCGGCCAAACCTGCAGCGGTTGAAGGAGGTAGGGAATACCGTCAGGTCCAGCTGAAGTGACGGCGCAAGAGAAATAGAGCAAGGCCCGTAAAAGATGAATGCGCGCAATTCATGCGCCTTCGCAAACACTAAGGGAAAGCCTGAGGGGATTCGAAGGATTGAAACGACGCGATTCATAGCACTAGGCCATCATTCGCGAAGAAATATACATCTGAGAGAAATTTTCGACAACATAACACCATGCTATTTGTGACCAATAGCACGATTAAATTGTGAACAATATCCAGTTGGCATTCACCACATCGCTGATGCACCGCCCCGCCTCCAAGGGCAAACCGTGCATTAACTGGCTCAGCGAGAGATCTGTCGTCGAAGCATCGCGAAGGGAGGTTGTATTGATAGCACCCAGAAACGACGAAGCCCCCGAAAACTCAAGGTTTTCGGGGGCTTCGACTACTTCGCGTATGGCGGAGAGATAGGGATTTGAACCCTAGGTACTGTTGCCAGTACAACGGATTTCGAATCCGTCCCGTTCGACCACTCCGGCATCTCTCCAATGGCGCGCATCATACCAGCGATTTAGATTCTGGCAAACCTTTTTTTGAAAAAAAATCGCGTGGTATCAGGCGCTTGCGTGAACGTGCCGGTTACAGCGGCACGCCCAGGCGTTTTGCAACTTCTTCGTAGGCTTCGATCACATCACCCAGGCCCTGGCGGAAGCGGTCCTTGTCCATCTTCTTGCGGGTCTCTTTGTCCCACAGGCGGCAGCCGTCCGGGCTGAACTCGTCGCCCAGGACGATCTGGCCGTGGAACACGCCGAACTCCAGCTTGAAGTCGACCAGCAGCAGGCCTGCGTCATCGAACAGCTTGGTCAGCACTTCGTTGACCTTCAACGACAGCTTCTTCATCTCGACCAGCTGCTCGGCGGTGCCCCAGCCGAACGCGACAACGTGGGATTCGTTGATGAAGGGGTCGCCCTTCTCGTCGTTCTTGAGGAACAGTTCGAAGGTGGACGGCTCGAGCTTGATGCCCTCCTCCACGCCCAGGCGCTTGACCAGGCTGCCGGCGGCGTAGTTGCGCACCACGCACTCGACCGGGATCATGTCGAGCTTCTTGACCAGGCACTCGTTATCACCCAGCAGTTTGTCGAACTGAGTCGGCACGCCGGCTTCTTCGAGCTTCTGCATGATGAAGGCGTTGAACTTGTTGTTCACCATGCCTTTACGGTCGAGCTGCTCGATGCGCTTGCCGTCGAACGCCGAAGTGTCGTTACGGAACAGCAGGATCAAGCGATCGGCGTCATCGGTCTTGTAAACCGATTTGGCCTTGCCACGGTAGAGTTCTTCGCGTTTTTCCATGATGGGCTCCGCTTGCTTGAGTTGGTGGGCTAGGCGATCAGGCGCCAGTCGAGCCCATGGTCTTGATTAGCCACCTGGAGCCAGTCCGGGTCGCACCCGAGGGCGTCGACGAAGCACTGGCGGGCCAGGTGTGGCTGGTTGTTCTTGCTGCTGAGGTGGGCCAGCACCAGGTGCTGAAGGTTCTGCCAGCCCAACTCGGCCACCAGGCTTGCGGCCTGGTGGTTGTTCAGATGTCCTTGGCTGCCGCCGACCCGTCGCTTGAGGAACTGCGGGTAATGCCCGCGTGCCAGCAGGTCACGGCAGTGGTTGGCCTCGATCAGCAGGGCGTCGAGGGCCTGGTAACGCTCCAGCAGGTACATGTCGTAACTGCCAAGGTCGGTCAGCATGCCGAAGCGCCGGCGACCATCGCTGATCACGTACTGCAGTGGCTCGTAGGCATCATGCTCGACCCGTGCGGCGCTGACCTGCAGATCGCCGATCTGCAGTGTATCGCCACAGCTGAGAAACCCCGCTACCTCCACCGGCTTGCGCAGGCCACGCAAAGTGCCCTGGCTCATGTAGACCGGTACATTGTAGCGGCGCGCCAGCAAACCCACCCCATGCACATGGTCGGCATGTTCGTGGGTGACCAGCACCGCGCTCAGTTGCGTGGCCGACACCCCGAGCAGCGCCAGGCGCCGCTCGGTCTCCCGCAACGAGAAGCCGCAATCGACCAGGATGAGCGTGTCACCACTGGCGATCAGCGTGCCGTTTCCCTGGCTACCGCTTCCAAGAACCGCGAAACGCACTTAGCCCAGACGGTCCTGGATTGCGCTCAGCACGCGGCGGGCCACATCGGCCGGGGCCACGGTATTGATGTTCTTCTCGACGGTGACCTGGACGTTTTCACCGACCTTGCTCAGGCGTACCTGGTAACGCTCGGCGCGGGCCTCACGCTCTTCCTTGCTCGGTTCGCTGCCGAACAGACGACTGAGGAAGCCAGGTTCCTTGTGCTTGTCGTCCGGTTTTTCCGACAGGTTGATGTAGTACAGGCCCAGGCTGCGGTTGATGTCCTCGACGCGCCACTCACCCTGCTCCAGGGCACGGCCCACGCCGGACCAGGCACGGTCCAGGTCGGAGCCCAGGTACAGCACCGGGTTGCCGCTGCCGTCCTCACTGAGGCTGACCTGGCTCGGCGCATCAAAATCACGCGCGGCCAGCAGCGACACCGAACCGCCCTTCTCGGCGTTGCGGTTCATGCTGGCGAGCATTTCATCGACCAGCAGCGCGTCGGCGCCAGTGTTGCTCGAAGTGGACGAGAACTCGGGCTCGGCGGTGCTGCCTGCCGGGCGCTCGACGCTGACCACATAGACTTCCGAGGTGTTGCGCTGCACGCCTGGTTCCATGCGCACCCGCACCCGGACTTCGCTGTCGGGGCTGCTGGAGGCGCTGGCCAGACGCTGGCCGAGCGACGCGGAGAGCTCGTCAAAACGCTGCCAGCTGGTGCTGAACTCACCAGTCTGCGGACGCTCTTCGGCAATGCGGAAGCCGTTGTCTTCGAAGAACTGATGGGTCACCGGCCAGACTTCGGCCGGCGAGCGCTGGGCCAGCACCCAGCGGCTGCTGCCACTGCGCTGCAGGCTGAAATCGCTGATGTCGGCTGTTGCCGACAGCGGTTGCGGGCGCGGTACTTCGAACTCGCCAGTGGCGTGATCGTCGGCAACGTTGCGCGGGATCGGCAGCAGCGGGTCCATGCGTTTGACGTTGCTGGCGTCCGGCGGCAGCTGCATCGGCGCGGTGGGCTGCGCCTGCAGGTAATCGCTGCCGCGGTCGCGGAAATAGCCATCCTCGCCCCACAGCCAGCCACAACCGCTGGTGCTGGAGATGATCAGGGCAAGGGTGGAAAGACCAGCCAGTCGCTTCATGCGGTGTACTTCCTCGATTAAACCAGTACGCCGGACTGGCGCAAGGCAGTACGGACTTTTTCGTGACAGCTGTCGCTCAGCCAGGTCAGCGGCAGGCGGATACCTTTGTGCATCAGGCCCATTTCAACGAGCGCCCACTTCACCGGGATCGGGTTGGCTTCGCAGAACAGGTCTTTGTGCAGCGGCATGAGTTTTTCGTTGATCGCGCGGGCCTTCTCGGCATTGCCCTCAAGGGCGGCCTCGCACAGGTCGGCCATTTCGCGCGGGGCGACGTTGGCGGTAACGGAGATGTTGCCCTTGCCGCCCATCAGGATCAGCTCGACGGCAGTCGGGTCGTCGCCGGACAGGACGACGAAGTCGCTGTCAACGCCGTCGAGGATGGCCTTGGCGCGCACCAGGTCGCCGGTAGCTTCCTTGATGCCGATGATGTTCTTGACCTTCGACAGGCGGATCACGGTATCGGCCTGCATGTCGCAGGAGGTGCGGCCGGGTACGTTATAGAGGATCTGCGGGATGTCGACGGCTTCGGCAATGTGCTTGAAGTGCTGGTACAGGCCTTCCTGGGTTGGCTTGTTGTAGTACGGGACTACCAGCAGGCAGGCGTCGGCGCCAGCATTCTTGGCGTTCTGCGTGAGGTGAACGGCTTCGGCAGTGGAGTTGGCACCGGTGCCGGCGATGACCGGGATGCGCTTCTTGCTGTGCTTTACACGCTCGACCACGTGCTTGATGACCAGGATGTGTTCCTCCACATCCAGGGTGGCCGACTCACCGGTGGTGCCGACAGCGACGATCGCATGGGTGCCATTTTCCAGGTGGAAGTCTACAAGTTTGTCGAGGCTGTCCCAATCAAGACGCCCTTGTGCATCCATGGGAGTGACCAATGCCACCATACTGCCCGCAATCATGTAACTGCTCCTGCCGGAAAAAGAGAGCGGTAATGGTACTGGGGGCATCGGCCTTGCACAAGCGAAGCAGGCGGGCGGAGCATTCCCCTTCGCGCCGCTTTTCGCTACCCTTGATCCTTTGATCGGTACAGCGCGGCCCGCCGGGCCGTCGACAGTGCTCCCGGCCTGTGTTCATCGCCATGAAACCGTGGCCGTGCCCCCACGCAAACAGCAGGCTTGTCCCGTCCTGTACCGACCGCTCATCGCTTTAGGAATGCTGCATGTCCACCCCCACCGTTCGCGAACAATTCCTCGTCATCAGCGCCCTGGGCCCCAACCCGATGGAGCTGGCCAATGTTCTGAGCCGCGCAGCTTTCGAAAACCGCTGCGCGGTCGTCACCTCGCGCCTGAGCCGCCACGGCGAAACCAGCGCCCTGGTATTGCAGGTCGGCGGCAGCTGGGATGCCCTGGCGCGCCTGGAGACCACGCTGCCGGGCCTGGCCAAGAAGCACGGCCTGACCCTGGACGTGGTGCGCAGCGCCGAGCAGGAAGTGCGCCCACAGGCCCTGCCTTATGTGGCCTACGTCAGCGCCGCCTATCGCCCGGACATCATCAACGAGCTGTGCCAGTTCTTCCTCGACCACCGCGTCGAGCTGGACGCGATGACCTGCGACACCTACCTGGCCCCGCAGACCGGCAGCAGCATGCTCAATGCCCAGTTCACCGTGATCCTGCCGGCCGGCACCCAGATCAGCTGGCTGCGCGACCAGTTCCTGGACTTTGCCGACGCCCTCAACCTGGACGCGCTGATCGAACCGTGGCGCCCACAGAACCCTGTCTAAGGAAGCCCTCATGGCCGTAGCACTCGACCAACCCGTTGCCGATTTCCAGGTCCAGGCCACCAGCGGCCAGGCCGTCAGCCTCGCCCAACTCAAGGGCCAGCAGGTAGTGCTGTACTTCTACCCCAAGGACAGCACCCCGGGCTGCACCACCGAAGGCCAGGGTTTCCGTGACCAGTACGCGGCGTTCCAGGCCGCCAATACCGTGGTATTCGGCGTATCGCGCGACGGCATCAAGTCGCACGAGAACTTCAAGGCCAAGCAAGCCTTCCCCTTCGAGCTGATCAGCGACAAGGACGAGGCGCTGTGCCAGTTGTTCGACGTGATCAAGCTGAAGAAGCTGTACGGCAAGGAGTACCTGGGCGTCGACCGCAGCACCTTCCTGATCGACAAGGACGGTGTGCTGCGCCAGGAATGGCGTGGGGTGAAGGTACCGGGGCATGTGGATGCCGTGCTCGCGGCAGCCGAGGCCTTGAACAAAGCCTGATACCTCTGTGGGAGCGGGCTTGCCCCGCGATGGCGCCAGCGAGGCCATAGGTGTTGCCTGGGCAGGCGCTATCGCGGGGCAAGCCCGCTCCCACGAAGCACGCTCCCACGGGTAGCCCCTAGAGCATCGGCGCGACCGATGCCTCCTGCCGCGGCCACGCATCCAGCACCGCCTTGAACAGCGTCGCCAGCGGGATCGCGAAGAAGATCCCCCAGAAGCCCCATAACCCGCCAAACAACAGCACCGCGCAGATGATCGCCACCGGGTGCAGGCTCACCGCCTCGGAGAACAGCAGCGGCACCAGCACGTTGCCATCGAGCGCCTGGATGATCGCGTACACCGCCATCAGGTAGATGAACTGATCGCCCCAGCCCCACTGGAACAGCGCGATCAGGGTCACCGGCACGGTCACCACCACCGCCCCCACGTAAGGCACCACCACCGACAGCCCCACCAGCAGCGCCAACAATGCGGCGTAGTTGAGCCCCAGGCTGATGAAGGCGATATAGGTGGCGACGCCACAGATCAGGATCTCGATGCCCTTGCCACGGATGTAGTTGGCGATCTGCCGGTTCATCTCGTCGCCCACCCGGTTGAGCAGGGCGCGCTCGCGTGGCAGGTAGCCACTGACCCAGCGGCCGATCAGTTCGCGGTCCTTGAGGAAGAAGAACACCAGGATCGGCACCAGCACCAGGTAGATCATCGCGTTGACCAGCAGCGGCAGGCTCGACAACGAGAAGGTCAGCGCCCACTGGCCGAACTTGCCGATTTCACCGCGCACCGATTCGATGGCACGCAGCACCTGCTCATCCGACACCAGGTGCGGGTAGCGCTCGGGCAGCAGCAGCAACAGCGACTGCCACTTGCCCAGCATGCCGGGCAGCTCATTGAACAGGGTGATCAACTGATGCCAGAGCAACGGCACCAGCACCAGCATGAACACCGCCAGGGCGCCCATGAACAGCGCGAACACCAGCCACACCGCCAGCCGTGACGGCACCTTGAAGCGCTCCAGGGCGTTGACCAGCCCCTGCATCAGGAAGGCCAGGACCATGCCCGCCAGCACCGGCGCGAGCATCCCGCCCAACGTCAGCACCACGGTGAAGGCCAGGAACAGCAGGACCGCCAGCACCACTGCCTCCTCATCGGAGAAGTAGCGCTGCATCCAGTCGCGTAGCACTTTGATCATTGCCGATCCTTGAAAGAAAACTCAGGCCTTGCGCAGCCAGTACGTGTACACCCCGGCCTCGGCCGTTTCGTGCAGCAGCGTATGACCGGCAAGCCGGGCAAAAGTGCGAAAGTCGCGTTGCGAGCCTGCGTCGGTGGCGATCACCTTGAGCACCGCGCCACTGGCCAGGCGATTGAGCTCCATCTTCGCCTTGAGCAGCGGCAACGGGCAGTTCAGCCCGCTGGCGTCGAGTTCGGCGTCGCAGGTCAGGGTGTCACTCATCGGGCGCGTCTCCACTGGCAAGGCAAAAAGGGCACTAGGATACCGCCACTGGTCGGCATCGTGCGACCCGGCTACAGTAAGGCTTTTGACCGACGCGAGCTTGTGCATGAATCTACTGCGCCCCACCCTGCTGACGCTGGCCTGCCTGATGGCCCTGCCCGGCCACGCCGACGACCTGCCGTCACTGGGCGATGCCAGTTCCGCGATCGTTTCGCCACAACAGGAGCACCAGCTCGGGCGCGCCTGGCTGAGCCTGCTGCGTGGCAACGTCAACCAGCTGAACGACCCGCAACTCAAGGATTTCGTCGAGACCAGCGTGTACAAGCTGGCCGAGACCAGCCAGGTGCAGGACCGGCGCCTGGAATTCATCCTCATCGACAGCAAGGAACTCAACGCCTTCGCCGCGCCCGGCGGCATCGTCGGGGTCAACGGCGGGCTGTTCCTCAACGCCCAGACCGAAGGCGAATATGCCTCGGTACTGGCCCACGAACTGGCGCACTTGTCGCAGCGCCACTTCGCCCGTGGCGTCGAAGCCCAGCAGCGCATGCAGTTGCCGATGATGGCAGCGCTGCTGGCGGGCATCGTGCTGGCGGCGGGGGGCGGTGGCGACGCCGGCATTGGCGTGATTGCCGGTACCCAGGCGGCGGCCATCCAGGAGCAGCGGCGCTTCTCCCGGCAGAACGAGCAGGAGGCCGACCGAATCGGCATCCAGAACCTCGAAAAAGCCGGTTACGATCCGCGCAACATGCCCAACATGTTCGAGCGCCTGGCGCGCCAGTACCGCTACGACGCCAAACCGCCGGAATTCCTCCTGACCCACCCGGTCACCGAATCCCGGGTGGCCGACACCCGCAACCGCGCCGAGCAGGCGCCGGCGGGCGGCGTCGAGGACAGCCTGCGCTACCAGTTGATCCGCGCCCGCGTGCAGCTCACCTACGAAGGCACCCCGGGCCTGGCCGCCAAGCGCTTCCGCGCCCAGCTTGAAGAGAACCCGCAAATGGACGCCGCGCGCTATGGCCTGGCCTTGGCGCAGATCAAGGGCGGCCAGCTCAACGAAGCGCGGGAGAGCCTTAAGCCGCTGCTGGCCAAGGCGCCCAACGACATCACCTACAACCTGGCGCAAATCGACCTGGACATCACCAACAACCGCCTGGCCGACGCCCAGCAGCGCGCGACACGCCTGCAGGCGCTTTACCCGGGCAACTATCCGCTGAAACAGGTGCGCGCCGACCTGCTGGTCAAGCAGGGCAAGCCGGCCGAGGCGGAGAAAGTGCTGGATGATCTGGTCAAGAGCCGCCCGGACGATCCGGACGTGTGGTACGACGTTGCCGAAGTGCGCGGCCTTTCCGGCAACACCATCGGCCTGCACCGCGCCCGCGCCGAGTACTTCACCCTGGTTGGCGACTTCGACCAGGCCATTCAGCAGCTCGACTATGCCAAACGCCGTTCGGGCAGCAACTTCCCGCTGGCCTCGCAGATCGACCAGCGCCAGCGCGAGGTCATGGAGCAGCAGCGCATGGTCAAGGACATGATGGGGCGCTGATTTACCGCCAGAAAGCATCGCGGGGCAAGCCCGCTCCCACGCCGCCAAGGGTTGGTTTGATGATGCTTCATCAGCCCTGGCTACGTGGGAGCGGGCTTGCCCCGCGATGGTTTCAAGCTTCGGTCAGGCGTTGCCCGACAACTTCAAGCGCGCCGCCTGGGTGAAATCCAGCATGCGGTTGAGCGGCTTGATCGCCTTGGGGATCAGTGCCGGCTCGACGAAGATTTCGTTGCTGCCAGTGCGCAGGCAATCCAGCACACGCTCCAGGGTATTCATGGCCATCCACGGGCAGTGCGCGCAGCTGCGGCAGGCCGCGCCGTTGCCGGCTGTGGGGGCTTCGACGAATTCCTTGTCCGGGCACAACTGCTGCATCTTGTAGAAGATGCCGCGGTCGGTCGCGACAATGAACGTCTTGTTCGGCAGGGTCTGCGCAGCCTTGATCAGCTGGCTGGTGGAACCCACCGCGTCGGCCAGCTCGATCACCGCTTCCGGCGACTCCGGGTGAACCAGGATCGCCGCGTCCGGGTACAGCGCCTTCATGTCGGCCAATTGGCGCGACTTGAATTCTTCGTGGACGATGCAGGCACCGTCCCACAGCAGCATGTCGGCGCCGGTCTGCTTCTGGATGTAGCGACCCAGGTGCTGGTCCGGGCCCCAGATGATGGTCTCGCCGTTGTCCATCAGGCTTTCGACGATTTCCAGTGCGCAGCTGGAGGTCACTACCCAGTCGGCCCGTGCCTTCACTGCGGCGGAAGTGTTGGCGTACACCACCACGGTGCGCTCGGGGTGCTGGTCGCAGAAGTCCGAGAACTCCTTGACCGGGCAGCCCAGGTCGAGCGAGCAGGTGGCTTCCAGGGTCGGCATCAGCACGCGCTTTTCCGGGGTGAGGATCTTCGCCGTCTCGCCCATGAAGCGCACCCCGGCCACGATCACCGTGTCAGCGGGGTGGTTCTTGCCGAAGCGGGCCATTTCCAGCGAGTCGGACACGCAACCGCCGGTCTCCTCGGCCAGGGCCTGGATCACCGGATCGCAATAGTAGTGGGCGACCAGCACGGCATTCTGCTTCTTCAGCTCGGCGGCGATGGCCGCACGGTACTCGGCCTCCTGCGCGGGCGTCAGCGGGTGGGGCTGCTTGGCGTCGAGGTGAGCCTGTACCAACAGGCGTTCGGAAATCTGGGTCATGATCGCAGGACCTGCAGGGCGCGTACGCGCGTCAATCGAGTGTATCACCCGGCCCTGACAGATCGGCTAGCGGTGCCGGACGGCCAGCTGGACGGGCCCTCGCGGCCCCTCTGCGGGCGCGGATTATTATCGGACGGCGAAGGCTACAGGCAATCGCAGCGATGCAAAAGGGGTTTTTGCGTGGCGGGCCTGAATGCAATCGCGGGGCAAGCCCGCTCCCACTGTGGGAGCGGGCTTGCCCCGCGAATTGGGCCTGGGACCTGCGATCAGCCCTGGGGCTGCAGGGCCGCCAGGTGGCCACTGATCAGCATGGCGAACTCTTCGACGGTCATCTTCTTGCCGTTGAAGTCGACCATGCCATCGGCATACTTCAGGCTCGAAACCACGTCAGTGCCCTGCACCGTGGCCATGCCACTCTGCACCGCCATCATGCCGACCATCTCACCGGCCTGGCTGGATTGTTGGGCGATGGCCTGCGCGTCGGTCTCGCCACCCAGCAGTGCTTGCAGGGTGGCCAGGTCACCGACCATCGGCTTGGACACGCTCAGCTTGCTGTGCAGGCTGCTGACCAACTGCTTGCCCAACTGATCAGGCGGCAGGTCGAACGAGGTCGGGTTGGCGAAGTCCATGGCCAGGCTGAAGTGGCTCTCGCCGTTGGCCGTCTTGAACGACAGTTTTTCCAGCGCCAACTGCGGCTTGCCGGCCAGCATCTTTTGCAGATCGCCCTGGACCTTGGCCTGTTCTGCCGGGGTCATGTCGAGCGACGGCAGCGCCTGCCCTTCGGCGGCAGCCTGCTGAACCTGCGGCATCTTGGTCTGGTACCACTCCAGCAGTGCCTGCATGGCCTGGATGTCGATGGACTTCATGGTGAAGACCATCTCGCCGCTGCCCACCTTGCGCCCGGCATAGCTGATGTCGGCCACCTTGTACTCCAGGCGCCCGGACAGCTTGTCCTTGGCTTCGCCTTCGGCGCTGTACAGGTTGTTCTGCTGCAGCCCCTTGAGCACCAGCACTTGCTGATCGGCACCGCTGGTGATCTGCGTATCAGCCAGGGCCAGGTCGATGTTGCCGAGGTAGATCATGTCGTGGGCGGACTGACTGAGCTTGCCACCGACCTTGAAGCCGCTGAGCAGGATCTTCACCGGCGTCTCTTGCGCATCGGCGAAATTCAGTTCCAGACGGTCGGCATTGGCGTGAATTTCGGCAGCCTTGCCCTCGCGGTCACCGCTCACCAGCAATTGCATGCCGGAGAAGTCCAGAACCTTTTTGCCATCCTGCTCGAGCTTGACCGGCGCCAGGCGGATATCGCTTTCGACCGTGCCGCCATAGCCCAGGCTGAATTGGCCGGTGACGGGCGCTTTGTCACCCGCCGCAGCGAACCACGACGCGGTGAAATCGTCCTTTTCCAGTGCGCTGTTGCTGGTGGCCATCACCGGCATCAGCTTGAATGCCTTGACCCGCGACCAGGGGAACGGGCCGTGCTCGATCTGGTCGACCACGCCGACGTCGAAGTTCAGCTTCTCGACCTCGCCCAGTTGAATGTCCTTGGCCTTGAGGCGGTAGTGCGCCGTGCTGGTGAAGAAATGCTGCTCCAGCGAAGCCAGTTCGATGGTCATGCTGCCGCCAGTGCCGACCAGGGCTTTCTTCAGCTCTTCGTTACCCTGGGTGATGGAGCGCTCCAGCTCCGCCGGCAGTTGTTTGCCGGTGTACCAGGCGCCAGCGGTGGCTGCGACGGCGATGGCGACGGCCAGGCCGGAAAGGATGCTTACTGATTTCTTCATGAATAGAACCGATTGCTGTCCATAAGGGGCTGCGCGTGGAGGTACGCGAGGACGCGCAGAATACCACTGTCAGGGTGAGCGCATGGCATAGCAGCAGCACACACGCAGGCGAGGCACCGTACCACCACCCGCCAAATCGTAAATATTTATAGACACGAAAATCCGCACAAAACAGGTAAAGCGCCAAGAAAAGGCCGAAAACCCCTTTCAATGTAGATAAAAAACAACATGACCGGTCAGTCTGTCATGTTTAACTTGACACCCTAATGACCATCGTTTTTTATTTCACCCACCTTGCAAGCGCCCATTCCACGAAGAAGAACAATCGCGCCGCCATCATGCCCAAACGCCCCTGCCCGCACGCGCCGCCTTCCTCGTCCCGGCGCTTGAAGCCCTGACACCCGCGCCCTCTCCGCGCACTTCGCAGCTCCAACATAAAAGGTGAACAACATGGAGCCCACCCGCTCGACCTTGCCGTGCCCGCCGCACGCCGTGCCTGCCGTCCAACGCCAGGAGTACCACGCGCATGCAGCCTGACCACCGCGCCACCGGCAACGGCCAGTTCCGTAAATCCCTGCGCCTCTGGCACGTAGTGATCATCGGCCTGGCCTACCTCACCCCGATGACCGTGTTCGACACCTTCGGCATCGTCTCCGGCATCACCGCCGGGCACGTGCCCAGTGCCTATATCCTGGCGCTGGCGGGCATCCTGTTCACCGCTGTGAGTTATGGCACCCTGGTGCGGCGCTTCCCGCAGTCCGGTTCGGCCTACACCTACACCCAACGCGCGATCAACCCGCACGTGGGCTTCCTGGTGGGCTGGTCGTCGCTGCTGGACTACCTGCTGCTGCCCATGGTCAACGCGCTGCTGGCCAAGCTGTACCTGTCGGCGATGTTCCCCGAGGTACCGGCATGGATGTGGGTGGCCGGCTTCGTCACCGTGATCAGCCTGATCAACATGCGCAGCATCAACCTGGTGGCGCATTTCAACCTGCTGTTCGTGCTCGTCCAGGTGGCGATCATGAGCGTGTTCGTCTACCTCTGCGTGCGTGGCCTGGATCAAGGAGAGGGCCTGGGCACCGCGTGGAGCCTGGTACCGTTCGGCGACGAGCAGACCCAGTTCGCCGCCTTGGCCGCGGGTGCGACCATCCTGTGCTTCTCGTTCCTGGGCTTCGACGCGGTCACCTGCCTGTCGGAAGAAACCCGTAATCCAGGCAAGACCATCCCGCTGGCGATCTTCCTCACCGCGCTGATCGGCGGCGTGGTGTTCATCGGCGTGTCGTACTTCATCCAGGCCTACTTCCCGACCATGCAGCGCTTCCACGACCAGGAAGCGGCGCTGCCGGAAATCGCCCTGTATGTCGGCGGCAAGCTGTTCCAGTCGGTATTCATCGCCTGCACGGTGATCAACACCATCGCTTCGGGCCTGGCGTCGCAGACCAGCGTGTCGCGCCTGCTGTACGTGATGGGCCGCGACAAGGTGATCCCGGCCAGCGTGTTCGCCCGCCTGCACTCGCGCTACAAGACCCCGGTGCTGAACATCGCGATTGTCGGCCTGGTGGCGCTGTCGGCGATCTTCTTCGACCTGGTCACCGCCACATCGATCATCAACTTTGGCGCGCTGGTGGCGTTCAGCTTCGTCAACCTCTCGGTGATCAACCACTGCTACCTGCGCGAGGGCAACCGCCAGGGGCTGGCCAACAAGATGAAGTACCTGGTGCTGCCGACCATCGGCTTCTGCATCATCGTTTCGCTGTGGCTGGACCTGAATGAACACTCGCTGCTGTTCGGCGGTGTCTGGGCGGCACTTGGCGTGCTGTACCTGGGCTGGCTGACCAAAGCCTTCCGGGTTGCGCCACCGAACTACATCGCTGAATGAACCACACCCGACGCCCGCCTGACCGCGGGCGTTCTGTTTTGATCGAGAAGGAAAAGCCCATGTCGCTGCGCCGCCTCTCCATCCAGTGGAAGATCACCCTGCTCGCCGGCCTGTGCCTGTTGGCCATCGTCGCCCTGCTGGTGGCCACCTCGCTCACCCAGGCCCGGCGCAACGCCGAGCAGGTGTTCCAGGCCAACACCGAGCTGCTCGACCGCAGTGCCCGCCTGCGCCTGCAGGCCCACGGCGAAACCCAGGCACTGCGCATCCAGCGCTACTTCATGGACGCCTACCAGTACGGCAACGGTTTCGCCCGCCTGGTGCAGGCGCTCAAGGCCCGGGGCGGCACCGACCTGCGCAACCAGCTCAACCACGAAGCCCGCGCCGCACTGGCCGGCAACCCCGACCTGATCGGCCTGTACCTGGTGTTCCAGCCCAACGCCCTGGACCAGCGCGACGCCCAGTTCGTCGGCCAGGCCGATGCCGGCAGCAACGACAGCGGGCGCTTCTCGCTGTACTGGTCGCAAAGCAGCCCAGGCGCGCTGGAAACCGAGGCCATGCCCGAGTCGATGCTCGCCGACGCCAGCATTGGCGCCAACGGCTCACCCTACAACCGCTGGCTGACCTGCCCACTGGAAACCGCCAAGGCCTGCGTGCTCGACCCCTACTTCGACGAGATCAACGGCCAGAAGGTGCTGATGACCAGCATTGCCCTGCCGTTGCTCGAAGGCGGCAAGGTGGTGGGCGTGATCGGCCTGGACATCGGCCTGGACAACCTGCAGCAGTTGGCCCTGGCCGGGCGCCAGGAACTGTTCGACGGCCAGGGCCAGGTGAGCATCGTCAGCCCGGTCGGGCTGTTGGCCGGCCATAGCCAGGACGCCCGGCAACTGAGCCAGACCGTGGAGCAGGCCTTCGGCAGCGCCGCCAGCGCCTTTGCCGCTCCCCTGCGCGCCAGCCAGCCGGTCGAGCGCCTGGATAACGGCATGATGCGCATCTCGCGCCCCTTCACCCCGATCCCCGGCGCCGCGCCCTGGCAGGTGCTGCTGGAGCTGCCGGAGAGCGTGCTGCAAGCGCCGGCGGTAGCCCTCAACCAACGCCTGGACGATCACAACCAGCGCGCCAACCTGACCAGCCTGCTGATCGGCCTGGGCGCTGCCGTACTGGGCCTGCTGCTGGTGTGGCTGACCGCCCGCGGCGTGACTCGGCCAATCCTGGCGGTGGCCGCGCGCCTGAAAGACATCGCCAGCGGCGAAGGCGACCTGACCCGGCGCCTGGACTACGCCCGCGACGACGAACTGGGGCAATTGACCGGCTGGTTCAACCGCTTCCTGGACAAGCTGCAGCCGGTGATCGCCCAGCTCAAAGGCTCGGTGCAGGAGGCCCGTGGCACCGCCGACCAGTCATCGCTGATCGCCAGCCAGACCAGCACCGGCATGCAGCAGCAACACCGGGAAATCGAACAGGTGGCCACCGCCGCCAACGAAATGAGCGCCACCGCCCAGGACGTCGCCCACAACGCCGCGCAAGCCGCCCAGGCCGCACGCGGCGCCGACCAGGCTACCCGCGAAGGCCTGGCCCTGGTCGCGGCCACCCGCCAGGCCATCGACCAGCTGGCCGGCGGCATGGATGCCGCCATGGAGCAGGCACGCTCGCTGGAGAGCCGTGGCGAGCAGATCGGCTCGGTGCTCGAGGTGATCCGCGCCATTGCCGAGCAGACCAACCTGCTGGCACTCAATGCCGCGATCGAGGCCGCCCGCGCCGGCGAGGCCGGGCGTGGCTTCGCGGTGGTCGCCGACGAAGTGCGCAGCCTGGCCCAGCGCACCCAGGTATCAGTGGAGGAAATTCGTCAGGTGATCGAAGGCCTGCAACAGGGCACCCAGGACGTCGTCGGTGCCATGCACGGTGGCCAGCGCCAGGCCCGCGAGAGCGCCGCGCAGATGGAACAGACCCTGCCCGCCCTGCAACGCATCGACCAGGCGGTAACGGTGATCACCGACATGAACCTGCAGATCGCCTCCGCAGCCGAGCAGCAGAGCGCGGTGGCCGAGGAAGTGAATCGCAATGTCGCGGGGATTCGCGATGTGACCGAATCGCTGGCCGGGCAGGCCGATGAATCGGCACGGATCAGCCAGGCGCTCAACCGGCTGGCCAACCAGCAACAGGGCCTGATGGAGCAGTTCCGCGTCTAGGTACGGCTGCGCACTGAAACTTTGAGGGCCGCTCAGCGGCCCAGACAGGTGCCAGCAGACGTTTCTCGAGGCTTTCATTTCCTGTTGACGATCTTTTCACTTCACCTGCTCTAGCGTCGCCTCCTTTAAGCAGCCGCCAGCCTAATGGCGGCTATCTGGCTCCTGAGGCGCACGTGACCACCCCATCCCCCTCCGCTAAAAAAACCATGGACTGGGCAGGCCTCGGCTGGCTCCTGCTGTTTTTCTGGTATTTCTCCGGCGTCACCCAGGCGCTGTTGCTGTTCAGCGGTACCACCGGTTTCGCCGGGTTTCGCGACGCTTTCATCCTCAGCAGCCTGTGGCTGGCACCGGTACTGTTGCTGCCACGCCTGACCCGCGGGCTTGCGGCCGTCATCGGCCTGGTGTTGTGGGCCAGCTCGCTGGTGGGCCTGAGTTACTTCGGCATCTACCATCAGGAGTTCTCGCAGAGCGTGATCTTCGTGATGTTCGAGTCGAACACCGCCGAGGCCAGTGAGTACTTCAGCCAGTACTTCAGTGTTTCGCTGTGCCTGGCACTGCTGCTGTACACGGCGGTTGCAGTGCTGCTGTGGACCCGCATTCGCCCGGTTACCCTGCCTCTGCGCAGCCGCATCCCCGTGGTAGCCTTGCTGCTGGTGTCGCTGCTGGTGCTGCCGTTCTACAAACAGCTCGTCACCCAGCAACGCACCTTTGCCGAAGCCCGCGAGAAGGTCGAACAGCGCATGGAGCCGGCAGTCCCCTGGCAGTTGGTGGTGGGCTACCGGCAATACCGCCAGCAGCTCGACAACATGCAGGAGCTGCTGCAACAGAACGCCGCCCTGCCGCCGCTGCAGAACCTTGCCGACAGCAGCGGCGACACGCCGCGCACCCTGGTGCTGGTGCTGGGTGAGTCCACCACCCGCGAGCACATGCACCTGTATGGCTACAACCGCGACACCACGCCGAACCTCGACGCCCTGGCCGCCAGTGACAAGGGCCTGACGGTGTTCCGCAACGTGGTGTCGCCGCGCCCCTACACCATCGAAGTGATGCAGCAGATCCTCACCTTCGGTGACGAACAGCACCCGGACCGTTTCCTGACCGATCCGTCGCTGATCAACCTGATGAAGCAGGCGGGCTACAAGACCTTCTGGATTACCAACCAGCAGACCATGACCAAGCGCAACACCATGCTCACCACCTTCTCCCAGCAGACGGACGAGCAGGTCTACCTGAACAACCAGCGCAACCAGAACGCCAGCCAGTACGACGATGTGGTACTCGCCCCCTTCGAAAAAGCGCTGCAGGACCCGACGCAGAAGAAGTTCATCATCATCCACCTGCTCGGCACCCACATGGATTACCGCTACCGCTATCCGGCAGATTACGAGCATTTCAAGGACAATGCCGGCGCCCCGGCGGCGCTGTCGCCGGACAAGGTGCAAACCTACAACTTCTATGACAACGCGGTGCGCTACAACGACTACGTGGTATCGAGCCTGATCAAACGGTACGCGGCCACCACGCCGAACGGCTTCTTGCTGTACCTCTCCGACCATGGCGAGGATGTCTACAGCTCCGGCCAGCACGATCGCCTGGGGCGCAACGAAGGCGACCCGACCCGACCGATGTACACCATCCCGTTCCTGCTCTGGACCTCGCCGAGCTGGCAGGCCAGCCACCCACGAGACCTGCAGGCGATGGCCTCGCGCCCTTACAGCAGCTCGCACCTGATCCACACCCTGTCCGACCTGGCCGGGCTGAGCTACGACCGCTACGAGCCCGCCAAGAGCCTGGTGAGCACGCAGTTCAGCCCCGGCCCACGCTGGATCGGCAACCCTTATGTGAAGAACGGCCTGCGCGAATTCGACCAACTGCCCGACAGCAAGGCGCAACACGAGCAAAGCACCGCATCCAGCGACGAGGTAAAGCCGGGCAAAGGCTGACAGAGACAACGCCCATCAAAAAGCCGATGCCCGAACAATCAGGTATCGGCTTTTTTGTTGTAACCAGGGCGATGGGGAGAACATTCTCGCGGCAGCGGAAACGAAAAAGCCCGCCATGAAGGCGGGCTTTTCGTACTGCAATATGGTGGGTCGTGTAGGATTCGAACCTACGACCAATTGGTTAAAAGCCAACTGCTCTACCAACTGAGCTAACGACCCGTTGGATGGCGCGTATATTACTGATTTCTCAGGAGAAATCAACACCTCATACGCATTTTTTTAAAAATAACGAGTCGGGTCCGCTACACCGGCTGCACTGAAGCCATCGGCCCGCAGGCGGCAGCTGTCGCACTTGCCGCAGGCGCGCCCATCATCATCGGCCTGATAGCAGGACACGGTCAGGCTGTAGTCCACGCCGCGAGCGATACCGGCCTGGACAATCTGCGCCTTGCTCAGGTTCTGCAGCGGCGCCTGGATGCGGAAGCCCTGCCCTTCGACCCCGGCCTTGGTGGCCAGGTTGGCCATGCGCTCGAAGGCCTCGACGAACTCGGGGCGGCAGTCCGGGTAACCGGAATAGTCCACCGCATTGACACCAATGAAGATGTCGCGCGCCTGAAGCACTTCGGCCCAGCCGAGCGCCAGCGAGAGGAACACGGTGTTGCGCGCCGGCACGTAAGTCACCGGGATGCCTTCGCTTGGCGCTTCCGGCACGTCGATGCTGCTGTCGGTCAGGGCCGAGCCGCCGATACCGTTCAGGTTCAGGCCAATCACCTTGTGCTCGACCACGCCCAGGTCATGGGCAACCCGCGCCGCGGCCTCGAGCTCGGCACGATGGCGCTGGCCATAGTCGAAGCTCATGGTGTAGCAGGCGTAGCCTTCAGCCTTGGCCATGGCCACCACGGTGGCCGAATCGAGGCCGCCAGAAAGCAGGATTACCGCGCGTTTTTCAGTCATGTCTTTTCTCTCAGCGTCCAGGTTCGTCGTTCCACAGCAGCTTGTGCAGCTGCAGCTGGAAACGCACGGGCAGGTTGTCGGCGACGATCCAGTCAGCCAGGTCGGAGGCTTTCACCTGATGGTGGCTGGGCGAGAACAGCACTTCGCCGGCACGCTCGGTCAGGTTGTACTGGATCAGTTTGGAGACCGCCCAGTCGTAGTCTTCGCGTGAGCAGATAACGAACTTGACCTGATCGTTGCGGGTCAGTAGCTCGATGTTCTCGTAGCGGTTACGGTGCGACTCTTCGGAGCCTGGCGTCTTCAGGTCGACCACGCGGCTGACCCGGGTATCGACGCCGCTGATATCGAGAGCGCCGCTGGTTTCCAGAGAAACCTCGTAACCGGCATCGCACAGGCTGCGCAGCAGCGGCAGCGCATTCGGCTGGGCCAAAGGCTCACCGCCGGTGACACAGACATAGCGCGGCTTGAAGCCGGCCACCTGCTCGAGGATCGAATCCAGGCTACGCAGAGTGCCGCCGCTGAAGGCATAGGCACTGTCGCAGTACTGGCAACGCAGGGGGCAACCGGTCAGGCGCACGAATACCGTGGGCAGCCCAGCCGTTCGCGTTTCACCCTGCAACGAGTAAAAGACTTCGGTGATGCGTAATGTGTCTTGCATGATCGCCACGGGCGTGACAGCTGAACAGGCTGTCCGCCTCCGTCAGGCACTGTCGCGGACTCGACATGGCGTTATCCGCAGCAGCGTGTTTACGAAAAAAGGGCAGTGATTCTAACGAAAAAACCCGCGACAGGCGCGGGTTTCTTCATGAAGCATTGACTCAGAGCTTTTGCAGGTCACGCTCAGCCAGTTTGGCGGCAGTGGTTTTAGGGTAGTCAGTGACCACCTTCTGCAAAATGCCTTTGACCTTGTCGGTGTGGCCCAGGCGGCGCTCGACGTCGGCCAGCTTGTAGAGCGAATCCGGCACCTTATTGTGCTGCGGATACAGCTGGCTGACCTTGGCAAAGGCCTGGCTGGCGCCCTGCAGGTCGCCTTTGGCGAGGTTCACTTCGCCCAGCCAGTATTGCGCGTTACCGGCGTACTGGCTGTTGGGGTACTTGCGCAGGAAGGCGTTGAAGGCCTGGCTGGCCTTGTCGAAGTCCTTCTGCTTGATCAGGTCGAAAGCGGCGTCGTAATAGAGCTTTTCTTTCGCCGGATCACCCGGCTCGCTGCTGGCGGCCGGTGGCTGCGCGGCGCTGGCGCCGGCGGCGGCACCCGTGGCTGCGTTGTTCGCACCACCGGTGGAGGAATTATCGGGAGTCGCGGCAGGTGCCGTTCCGCTGCCAATGCGGCGGTCCAGTTCCTGATAGCGCTCGAGGTTTTCCTGCTTCATGCGCGACACATCGTTCTGCAGCTCTTCGATGATGCCTTGCTGGCGGGAAATCTGGTCCTGCATCTGCTGCAGCTGCATGAACAGCTGGCCGTTTGCAGAAGCAGGGGCCGAAGCCCCTGCTCCGGCATAGGCGCCGCTCGTGCCATAACCCGCAGGTGGCAAACCACCTGCGTTGTCATCTACTACGGGAACCGCAGCCCACGCCGAGAGGGGCAGGCTGAGTGCGAGGACGGTTACTACACGGCGGCACATACGCATAGGAACTTACTTACGCAGTTCTACGCGACGGTTCTGAGCCCAGGACTGCTCGTCGTTGCCGGTGGCAACTGGACGCTCTTCGCCGTAGGAGACCAGTTCCAGCTGAGCAGGGGAAACGCCCTGCAGAACCAGGTAACGCTGAACGGCCTTGGCACGACGCTCACCCAGAGCCATGTTGTACTCGCGGGTGCCGCGCTCGTCGGTGTTGCCTTCCAGGACAACGCGGTTGCCGTTGGACTTCAGGTCCTTGGCGTGAACGTCCAGAGCGCGCATGGCTTCTGGCTTCAGGTCCGAGCTGTCGTATTCGAAGTAGAAGGTGGTGATTGCGCGCAGGGCGGCTTCTTCGCTCAGGGAGCCGTCAACAGCGCCAGTGTTGGCACCGTAGCCAGCGTTCGGATCAACAGCGCCTTCACCAGCGTTGTCGCCGCCTTTCGAGGAGCAACCTACAGCTACGGCCATGGCCAGAGCCAGCGCAGCGAATTTACCAAACTTCAGCATTTCCATCTTGAAACTCCTAATGAAACCCCAATGTGTTAAGCAAAACGTGTTACGCCGCAATCAGTTCAGGTAAGGGGACCAGGACGGTTCTCTGACTTCGCCTTGAGCGGTAGGAAGCGGGAGCCTCACGCGGCCGTTAAGCGACACGAGCATCAAGACTCCCCGGCCCTGCTGGCGGGTGGCGTAGATTAGCATGGTGCCGTTTGGCGCAACAGTGGGAGACTCATCAAGACTGGTCTCGGTGAGAATCTTTACACTTCCGCGTTGCAGATCCTGGGCAGCCACTTTGAAGTTGGTGAAACCCTGTTGGCGATGGATCATCACCAGGGTCTTTTCATCCGCCGACAGTTTCGGGTTGGCGTTGTAGTTGCCCACGAAAGTTACCCGCTCGGCACCACCGCCACTAACCGACTGTTTGTAGATCTGCGGCTTGCCGCCACGGTCGGATGTGAAGTAAAGGGTGTTGCCATCCTTGCCCCAGAACGGCTCGGTATTGATACCGGGGCCGGCAGTGACACGGCTGATCTGACGCGAGGCGACGTTCATCACGTAGATGTCCGGGTTGCCGTCCTTCGACAGCACGAACGCCAGGCGAGTACCGTCGGGCGACCAGGCTGGAGCGCCGTTCAGGCCTTCGAAATTGGTGACCTGTTCGCGGCGACCGGTATCGATGTGCTGGATGAAGATGCGCGGACGCTTCTGCTCGAACGACACGTAGGCGATGCGCTTGCCATCCGGGGCGAAACGCGGCGACAGGATCGGCTCGCGCGACTGCAGCAGGGTGACCGCGCGGGCGCCGTCGTAGTCCGAACGCTGCAGGGTGTAACGGGTGTTGTTGGTCGAGAAACGCTCGGCGGTCACGTACAGCATACGGGTGGAGAACGCACCCTTGATGCCGGTGAGCTTCTCGAACGACTGGTCGGCGATGTAGTGGGACATGTCACGCAGCTGATCGACACCACCCGCGACGCTACCGGTCAGCACTTGCTGCTCGGTGGCGACGTTGAACAGTGCATAGCTGACCTGCAGGCGACCACCGGCAGGCACGATGCTGCCGACCATGACGTACTGCGCGCCCAGTGCTTTCCAGTCACGGAAGATGACTTCGCTGGCCTGGGTAGGCTGGCTGATCATGTTCTGCTTCGGAATCGGCGAATAGTAGCCGGAGTTGCGCAGGTCGTTGCCAATGATATCGGCCATGTCCTCGGGCAGCACGCTGCCGCCCTGCACGCCGAAGGGCACTACCGCGATGGGGGTTGCCCGGTCGCTGCCGCTGGTGACCAGGATGTTCTTTTCCTCCGCCATGGCCATGCCTGCCACGCAGCAGAGCAAGACCAGGAGTCCTCTCAGACGTTTAATCACAACGCTAGATCCTCAGGTGTAAATGTCATCTTGAATGAACGATACGGATTGAATTCGTTCGGCTTCAAGCCCTGCATCTCGGTCAACCGACCAATGTTCTTCACCGCGGCCACGGCCGAGCTGTCGAACGGACCGTCGCCGCTGGATTTGGCCACGCTCACATTGGTGAGGGTACCGTCCGGCAACATGTTGATCTGCAGAACTACCGTCATGCCCTTGCGCGCAGAGGGCGGACGCGCCCAGCCTTCGGCTGCTCGCATACGGATCAGGTCGTCGAAATCGCCGGCCACCTGGTCACCCTGCTCATCGGCCAGCGCCTGCTGGCGCTCGGTGGTGTCGGACAACAGCTCGGCAAGTGCCTGAGCCTTCTTGTCTTCCGCCGATTTGCGGGCCGCTTCCTGTGCTTTTTTCTTCTGGGCGTCTGCAGCGGCCTTTTTCTTGGCCTCTTCAGCTGCCTTCTTCTTCGCTTCCTCGGCCGCCGCTTTCTTCTTGGCGTCCTCGGCTGCTTTTTTCTTTGCGTCTTCGGCGGCTTTCTTCTTCGCCTCTTCCGCTGCCTGTTTCTTGGCCTCTTCTTCGGCCTGCTTTTTCGCCTCTTCTTCAGCCTTCTTCTTGGCGATGTCGGCCTGCTGTTTTTCAGCTGCCTTCTTCGCTTCTTCGGCTTTCTTGGCTTCTGCGGCTTTCTTCTGCTCGGTCGCCTTGGCGGCCTCTTCGGCTTTCTTGGCCTCGGCGGCTTCGCGGGCTTCCTCAGCTTTTTGAGCAGCGTCGGCTTTCTTTTGTTCCGCAGCCTTCACGGCTTCCTGCTCGACCTTCTTCTGCTCCAGCTGCTCGACCTCGGTCTGCCGCGACGCGGTCTTCTTCGCTTCCCCGGCAATCTTCTGATTGGTCTGGGTGGTAGCTTGACTCTTGGACTTGAGCTGGTAGAGCGTGGCCTGGACGATCGGCTTGGAGGGTGGCAGCTCAGGCGTCATGGCGAAACTGACGAACAGCATGCCGAACACCAGCACATGCAGGCCGATGGCCCAGACACTGGGCCAGAAGTAGCTTTCCGAGGCGGATGGCTCTCGCTGCTGCATCAGGGCGCCTCGGTAATCAGGCCAACGTTACCGACACCAGCCTTCTGCAACCCGCCCATGGCACCCATGACCGCGCCGTAGTCGACGGACTTGTCGCCACGAATGAAGACCTGGGTCTGCTTGCCCTGGTCGCGACCGGCGGCAATGATCTTGGTCACCGCGCTGGTCATTTCCGGCAAGGTCATGGCCTTGTCCATCTGCTTGTCGGTGTCGACTTCACTGCCGAGGTTCCAGAAGTAAGTCTTGTCGGCCTTGATCGAGATGGTCAGGATCTGGACATTGTTGTCCTGCGGCAGGGCCTCGCTGGACACCTTGGGCAGGTCTACTTTCACGCCCTGGTTGAGCATGGGGGCGGTCACCATGAAGATGACCAGCAGCACCAGCATCACGTCGATGTAGGGCACCACGTTCATCTCGGCGACCGGCTTGCGTTTGTGGCGAACTCGGGCCATGGGTTTCTACCTGATCACTCTTCGCTGGTGTGTACTTTGCGGTGCAGGATCGCCTGGAACTCGTCGGCGAAGGTGTAGTAACGACCAATCAGTACTTCACTGCGTGCGGCAAAGCGGTTGTAGGCGATGACCGCCGGGATCGCGGCAAACAGGCCGATCGCAGTGGCAATCAGGGCCTCGGCGATACCGGGAGCCACGGTGGCGAGGGTCGCCTGCTGGGCGCTGGCCAGGCCGCGGAACGAGTTCATGATGCCCCAGACGGTACCGAACAGGCCGATGTACGGGCTGGTGGAGCCGACGGTGGCGAGGAACGGCAGGCTCTGCTCGAGCTTCTCTTCTTCACGGGAGATGGCAACGCGCATCGCACGGCCAACACCTTCCATCACGGCGTCCGGGTCGACACCCGGCTGCTGGCGCAGGCGCGAGAATTCCTTGAAGCCGGCACGAAATACCTGCTCGACACCCGAGTCCGGGTCCGGGTTGCTGCCGGCCTGGCGGTACAGCTTGGACAGGTCGATACCCGACCAGAAGCGCTCCTCGAAGGCATCCAGGGCACGACGACCGGCGCGCAGCATGGTGCTGCGCTGGAAGATCATGACCCAGGACATGACCGAAGCGGCCACCAGGGTGAGCATTACCAGCTGAACCACGACGCTGGCATTGGCGACCAGGCTCCACATGGAGGTATGGTCGACGACGTTTGCTTCCACGCTTATTCTCCTGCGTTGGATTGAGTACCCGCACCGTCCGCCAGGAACGCATCGCGCAGTTCTGGGGGAATGGCCCGGGGCTTGAAAGTGTCGGCACGCACGGCGGCCACAAGGAACTGCCCCTCGCAGAGCAGCACTTCATCCTTTATTCGCCATACCTGCTGCACGAAGCGCAGGCTGGCGCGATTCAATTCAAGCACTTGCGCGGTTACCCGCAATTCGTCGTCCAGCCGCGCCGGCGCGTGGTAGCGCGCTTCGCTGGAGTGCACGACGAACAGAAGATTGTCACCCGCCAGTTGCGCCTGGGAAAAGCCCAGGTGACGCAGGCGCTCGGTACGCGCTCGCTCCATGAACTTGAGGTAGTTGACGTAGTACACCACCCCACCCGCGTCGGTATCCTCGTAATAGACGCGACAGCGGTGTGCGAACGGTTCCAGCCCATTTTGCGCGCGCATACTCTAGTGCTTACTCCTGAACTTGCCAATCCGCCCAGGCAACTGTTTTTGCCGGGTTAATGTCGTATTGCCAGCGTTTGGTGGGCATGCCTGCGGTAGGACCACGAAATCGCCGGTTCGATCTGTCATTCGTCGTCCTGCGCGGAATATTCCCCGCCTTCACAGAAACGCCCGGGAATGTTCAGGCCGAAATGCAGGTAGGCGTGGCGAGTGACCACCCGGCCTCGCGGGGTGCGCATGATATAGCCTTGCTGGATGAGGTACGGTTCCAGCACGTCTTCAATGGTATGGCGCTCTTCGCTGATAGCCGCGGCCAGGTTGTCCACGCCCACCGGGCCACCGTCGAACTTCTCGATCATGGTCAGCAGCAGGCGTCGGTCGGAATGGTCGAAACCGCGCTCGTCGACGTCCAGCAGGTTGAGCGCCATGTCTGCCACGGCCTTGGTGATTTCGCCCTTGCCGCGCACCTCGGCGTAGTCACGCACGCGGCGCAGCAGGCGGTTGGCAATACGCGGGGTACCGCGCGCACGGCGGGCAATCTCGAACGCACCGGTATCCTCGATCGACAACCCGAGAATGCCGGCCGAACGGCTGACGATGGTCGCCAGGTCCCGATCGCTGTAGAACTCCAGGCGCTGGACGATACCGAAACGGTCACGCAGGGGGTTGGTCAGCATGCCTGCGCGGGTGGTGGCGCCGACCAGGGTGAACGGTGGCAGATCGAGCTTGATCGAGCGCGCAGCCGGCCCCTCTCCGATCATGATGTCCAGCTGGAAGTCTTCCATTGCCGGATACAGCACTTCCTCGACCACCGGCGACAAGCGGTGAATTTCGTCAATGAACAGCACATCGTGCGGTTCCAGATTGGTGAGCATCGCCGCCAGGTCGCCCGGGCGCTCAAGGATCGGCCCTGAGGTACTCTTGACCGAAACGCCCATTTCATGGGCAATGATATTGGCCAGCGTGGTCTTGCCCAGACCGGGCGGGCCGAAGATCAGGGTATGGTCGAGGGACTCGTTGCGACCGCGCGCAGCCTGGATGAACAGCGCCATCTGCTCGCGCACCACCGGCTGGCCGATGTATTCCTCCAGCCGCAGCGGACGGATTGCGCGGTCCTGGACCTCTTCGCGGTCGCGTCCGGAGGCGGCAATCAGGCGGTCGGTCTCGATCACTTGGTAATCATCCCTTTGAGGCTGCGACGGATCAGTTCTTCACTGCTGAGGTTGGCCTTGCCTTCGATGGCGGAAATGGCCTTGCTGGCCTCCTGCGGCTTGTAGCCCAACGACACCAGCGCACTGACCGCGTCTGCCTCGGCCGTGTTGACGCTGGCCACCGGCAGCGGGCCGTCGGACACCAGGGCGAACATCGCCGGCGAGGTTTCCCAGGCCTTGAAGCGGTCCTTGAGTTCGACCAGCAGGCGCTCGGCGGTCTTCTTGCCGACGCCCGGCACGCGCACCAGCACGGCGGCGTCCTGCGCCTGCACGCAGCGCACCAGATCGTCGACTTCAAGCCCGGACATCAACGCCAGCGCCAGCTTCGGGCCAACGCCATTGAGCCGGATCAGCTCGCGGAACAGTTCACGCTCGCGCTTTTCAGCGAAGCCATACAGCAGGTGGGCATCTTCACGCACCACCTGGTGGGTATGCAGGGTCACGACCTCCCCCACCTTTGGCAGGCGATAAAGGGTGGTCATCGGCACTTCGAGCTCGTAGCCCAGGCCATTGACGTCGACAATCAGGTGCGGCGGCTGTTTTTCCGCCAGGGTGCCGCGCAAACGTCCAATCACGTTCCGATCCTTTCTCTGGGGCGCCGGTCAGAAACCGCACAACCCTATCAGCAAATGCTTCGGGCGAACGGGCCACCCGGACAAAATGTGTATCAGCGCATGAAGCGGCTACAGACGCAAGCGCCCGCCGCGTCGCCGCGCCGTGGTCAAACCATGAGGAATCAGGCTGGACCGGGTATGGGCATGGCACAGGGCGATGGCCAGGGCATCGGAGGCATCGACTTGCGGTTTCTGGGTGAGCTTGAGCAGGTGCATGACCATCAACATCACTTGATCCTTGTTGGCCCCACCGGTGCCCGCTACCGCCTGTTTGACCTGGCTGGCGGTATATTCGGCGATCTCCAGGCCCGCTTCTGCGGCGGCAACGATCGCGGCACCACGCGCCTGCCCCAGCTTGAGCGCCGAGTCGGCATTGCGCGCCATGAACACCCGCTCGATACCCATGGTCACCGGGCCGTGCTGGCGAATGATCTCGCTGACGCCGCGAAAGACGACGAGCAGCCGATCGTGCAGCTCGCCATCACCGGTGCGAATACAGCCCGAGGTGACGTACTCGCAGCCGCGCGCAGTCTGCCGGACCACACCGAAGCCGGTGATGCGCGAACCGGGGTCGATACCAAGAATCAGAGTCATAACGCCTACAGATATTTACGAATTTGCCGGCCCTATCGCGGGACAAGCCGCATCGGCGCACCGCCGCTCCCACAGGGAGCATGCAAAACCCCCTGCGGGAGCGGCGGTGCGCCGATGCGACTTGCCCTGCGATAGCGCCTGTCGCCGAAACTATCAGCCCAGTGCTTCCATGATCTCGTCGGAGATCTGTGCATTGGAGTAGACGTTCTGCACGTCGTCCAGGTCCTCGAGCATGTCGATCAG
Organism: Pseudomonas sichuanensis; assembly: GCF_024749065.1. Taxonomy (NCBI): domain Bacteria; kingdom Pseudomonadati; phylum Pseudomonadota; class Gammaproteobacteria; order Pseudomonadales; family Pseudomonadaceae; genus Pseudomonas; species Pseudomonas sichuanensis. Next base: position 4,541,019 of record NZ_CP087185.1, read on the forward strand.
CTTGAGCACCTTCTCGGCGCCCTCCTGATCCAGCTCGGCACTGGTGGTCGGCTGCATCACGATCTCGGCATCCGAAGCCTTGAAGCCCGCCTCTTCCAGCGCATTACGCACCGCGTAGAAGCTGTTGAACGAGGTGAACACATCGAAGGAGCCGTCGTCGTTGACCACCACGTCGTCGGCATCGGCCTCCATCGCGGCTTCCATCAGCGCATCTTCGTCAACGGCCAGTTCTGCGGCGAAGCTGATCTGCCCCTTGCGCTCGAACAGGTAGGCCACCGAACCGTCGGTGCCCAGGTTGCCACCGCACTTGGTGAAGGCATGGCGCACGGCCGCGGCGGTACGGTTGCGGTTGTCGGTCATGGCTTCGACCATGATCGCCACGCCACCCGGGCCGTAACCTTCATAGCTGAGCTCTTCGACGTTGTCGCTTTCGTTGGTGCCGGCACCCCGGGCCACGGCGCGATCGATGATGTCGCGGCTCATGTTCGCACCCAGGGCCTTGTCCAGCGCCAGGCGCAGACGCGGGTTGGAAGCCGGGTCACCACCGCCCTGCTTGGCGGCGACGGTCAGCTCGCGGATCCACTTGGTGAAGATCTTGCCCCTCTTGGCATCCTGGCGCTCTTTGCGGTGCTTGATGTTCGCCCACTTGGAATGACCAGCCATAACGACTCCAAATCCTTGAAACAGAAACAGGTTCCGCCCCGAAGGGCGGAACGCGTGGAATACGTGGGCGCAGCGCTAGCTACCGATGCGCCCGAGGTCGCAATTACTCGACCTTGGTCTGCTCGCGCAGACGGATGTGCAGCTCGCGCAGGGCCTTGGCGTCGACCAGACCAGGGGCCTGGGTCATCACGCACGCGGCGCTCTGGGTTTTCGGGAAGGCGATCACTTCACGGATCGACTGGGCACCGGTCATCAGCATGACCAGGCGGTCCAGACCGAAGGCCAGGCCACCGTGGGGCGGCGCACCGAATTTCAGGGCGTCGAGCAGGAAGCCGAACTTCTCTTCCTGTTCCGCCGCCTCGATACCCAGCAGACGGAAGACCGCCTGTTGCATTTCTTTGCGGTGGATACGGATCGAACCGCCACCCAGCTCGGTGCCGTTGAGCACCATGTCGTAGGCACGGGACAGTGCAGTGGCCGGGTTGGCCTCCAGCTCTTCCGGGGTGCATTTCGGCGCGGTGAACGGGTGGTGCAGTGCGGTGAAGCTGCCGTCTTCGTTCTCTTCGAACATCGGGAAGTCGACGACCCACATTGGGGCCCACTCGCAGGTCAGCAGTTCGAAATCGTGGCCCAGGCGGATACGCAGTGCGCCCAGGGCTTCGCTGACGACTTTGAACTTGTCGGCGCCGAAGAACACGATGTCGCCGTCGACCGCACCCACGCGATCGAGGATGTTGTTGAGGTTGGCCTCGGGGATGTTCTTGACGATCGGCGACTGCAGGCCTTCGACACCCTTGGCGCGCTCGTTGACCTTGATGTAAGCCAGGCCCTTGGCACCGTAGATGCCGACGAACTTGGTGTACTCGTCGATCTTGCTGCGCGGCATGCTCGCGCCGCCTGGCACACGCAGGGCGGTGACGCGGCATTTAGGATCGTTTGCCGGGCCGGCGAACACCTTGAAGTCGACGTCCTTCAGCTGGTCGGCAACGTCAACCAGTTCCAGCGGGTTACGCAGGTCGGGCTTGTCGGAACCGTAGCGACGCATGGCCTCTTCGAAGGTCATGTGCGGGAATTCACCGAACTCCAGATCCAGCACTTCCTTGAACAGCTTGCGGATCATGCTCTCGGTGAGGCCCATGATCTCGGATTCGTCGAGGAAGCTGGTCTCGATGTCGATCTGGGTGAATTCCGGCTGGCGGTCGGCACGCAGGTCTTCGTCACGGAAGCACTTGGCGATCTGGTAGTAGCGGTCGAAGCCCGCGACCATCAGCAGCTGCTTGAACAGCTGCGGCGACTGCGGCAGGGCGAAGAAGCTGCCAGCGTGGGTACGGCTCGGCACCAGGTAGTCGCGGGCGCCTTCCGGGGTGGCGCGGGTCAGGATCGGCGTCTCGACGTCAAGGAAGCCATTTTCGTCGAGGAAGCGGCGGATGCTGGTGGTGATGCGCGAACGCAGGCGCAGCTTCTCGGCCATTTCCGGACGACGCAGGTCGATGAAGCGGTAACGCAGACGGGTTTCCTCGCCAACGTCGGAGTATTCGTTCAGCGGGAACGGCGGCGTTTCGGCTTCGTTGAGCACGGTCAGCTGGTAGCCGAGGATCTCGATGGCGCCGGAGGCCATGTTGGCGTTTACCGCGCCTTCCGGACGCTTGCGCACCTTGCCGGTGATCTGTACCACGTATTCGCTGCGCACGCGGTCGGCGGCGGCGAAGGTTTCGGCGCGATCCGGGTCGAATACGACCTGGGCCATGCCCTCGCGGTCACGGATATCGAGGAAGATCACCCCGCCGTGGTCGCGACGACGATGGACCCAGCCGCAAAGGGTGACTTCCTGGCCGTCCAGGCTCTCGTTCAGTTGGCCGCAATAATGGCTGCGCATCATGGTCGTGGTTTCGCTTCTCGTGATTCGTGTATTCGGTGGAGGTCTTCGCCGCCCAAGGGGCTAATACTGCAAGACCCGGTCGGTGCAATTCAACTCAGTCGGCCTTGTCGCCGCCTGCCAGATTCTTTTTTGCCCCGGTCTTGAAGTCGGTCTCGTACCAGCCGTTGCCACTCAGGCGAAAGCCGGGGACCGACAGCAGCTTCTTCAATGCCGGGGCCTGACACGCCGGGCAATCGGTCAGCGGCGCAGCACTGATCTTCTGCAACACCTCCATGCGGTGTTCGCAGGATGCACATTGATAGTCGTAAAGGGGCATGGTGTCTCTCGTCAACCACATTGCAGGCTGCCCACGGCAGCAAAGAGCGGGATTATATATGGTTAACCGGAGCAGTGCAGCCCGCCTGGCGAACAGTGTGAATCCGACGCATCCTGCAGCCAAGCCACGCAGATCACCCGGATCAGGCCACTGAAGTTCCTCACCCCGCCATGGCGCAGGTGCACCTCACGGTCCACATAGGACAGCACAGCACTGACCGAACACCGATTGGCCTGGGCAATCCGTTCAAGGATCCGCCAGTAGACCGCCTCCAGGCGCAGACAGGTTGCAAAACCATTGAGCCGTACCGAACGCGACACCGGCCCGGCCTGCTGCATGTCGAAATCAACCTTGAACGGGTCAATGCGCGGCCGACCACTCCCCTGCCCTTGCCTGCTCCCAGCATTTACTCCTTGCGTAACACCGTACATCGCTTCGCTCCATCGTCACGAACATCCCCGTCCGTCGCTCCGGACAGGGTCCTGGCCGTCAATGAAGCGCTGCCACGCATGCAGATAGCAGCAGCAAAGTCTTCCCCCCAAACGAACAGAGCACGGCACCTTCCCTGGCGCCGCCCCTCCCTTCAATGCTTGCGCAAGAATCAAGCAGCAATTACTTCCCGTCGAGCAATACCCGCAGCATCCAGGCCGTTTTCTCATGCACCTGCATGCGCTGGGTGAGCAAGTCAGCGGTTGGTTCGTCGCTGACCTTGTCCACCACTGGGAAGATGCTGCGCGCGGTGCGCACCACCGCCTCCTGGCCCTGCACCAGTTGCCGGATCATTTCATCGGCGACGGGCACCCCCTCTTCCTCCTTGATCGACGAATGGCGCGCATAAAAGGCATAGGAACCCGGCGCGGGAAAACCCAGCGCGCGGATGCGTTCGGCAATGGAGTCCACTGCCAGCGCCAACTCGTTGTACTGCTCCTCGAACATCAGGTGCAGGGTGCGAAACGACGGGCCGGTGACGTTCCAGTGGAAATTGTGGGTTTTCAGGTACAGCACATAGGTATCCGACAGTAATCGGGACAACCCTTCGACAATGGATTTGCGATCTTCTTCACTGATACCGATATCGATTGCCATGACGCTCCCCTCTCCTTAGTAGGCCTGGATGATCAAGCGGGCGCGAGTCACTGTGAGACGTGACTGCGCGACAACCCTACAAACCCTAGCAAGAGATTCCTCGCCACGCAGGCCGCGACGTCCAGCCGGCGCACGCGGTTTGAGATGCCTGCGCCTTTGCTGTTAAATAGGCAGCGTGCCACCCGTGCGGACTGTTATTGCCGGGTGCATAGGCTGGCCTGTCACGTTTTTGCGCTTACACCTCACGCGCACCGTGCAGCCAGCTCATCCTGTGATCGGCCTTATCAATGCGAGCCTAATCAAATGTTCAAGATCGTCCATCTGGTGACGGGCGTGGCTGCCTTGCTGCTATCGCTCATACCCAGCCTCAGAACCGACGCCACACCCCTGCTGCAACAACCCGAGGCCGTATACCTGGCCTTGCTCGGGCTGCTCAACCTGATCCTGGCCCCGGCCCTGCCGCTGTATTACAACGGCATGCGCCAGCAATTGCAGCGCGCGACCAGCATCCTGCTGGTACTGGCCGTAGCCCTGCAGACGCTTACCCTGCTGGCACGCCCGGAACTGGGCAGCCTGCCCGCACTGGCCTGCGCCATCTTCGCCTGCGCCCTGCACCTGGCAGCAGGTTTTGCCCGCACGCCACGCAAAGCCCGCAGCCAGGGCGTAGCGCAAGACGCAGGTCTGCGCGATACCGGTACGGTGAAGTGGTTCAATACCTCGAAGGGCTTCGGCTTCATCTCCCGCGATACCGGTGACGATATCTTCGTGCACTTTCGCGCCATCCGTGGCGAAGGCCACCGCGTCCTGGTCGAAGGCCAGCGCGTGGAGTTTTCGGTGATGCACCGTGACAAGGGCCTGCAGGCCGAAGACGTGGTCGCGGTCTCGCGCCGCTGACCACAGACTCCGCCGCCCTCAATAATGAGGCGGCGGAGCCTCCTCTCCCTCGCTGCCGTACTGGCCGACCATCTCTTCGTAACGCTTGATCAACTCGGCCACCTGCAATTGCAGGCGCTCGATCACCCGCCCCTGTTCGACCACCACGTCATTCAGCGCCTGGATGGTGTCATCCTGGAACGCCTGTCGGGTTTGGAGCTCGACGATCTGCATTTCCAGCGACATGCCTCAGGCCTCCTTGAAGCTTTCACCGAGCAGCGCACGCACACGCTGGCGAATGCCTTCCACCTGTTCCGGCGCATAGTCGATGGCCGGCACCTTGCCCCACACCGGCGCAGGCCAGGCGGCATCGCCGTGGCGACGGACGATGACATGCATGTGCAACTGGCTGACAACGTTACCGAGCGTGGCGACGTTCATCTTGTCGGCGGCAAAGGCATCCTTCAACGCTTCGGCCAAGGCATTGGTTTCCTGCCAGAGCTGCTGCTGATCAACCTCCTCGAGGTCGAAAAGCTCGCTGATGTCGGCACGACGCGGCACCAGGATGAACCAGGGGTAGTTGGCATCCTTGCTCAACAGCAAGCGGCATAGCGGCAGATCGCCCAGCACCAGGGAATCCTGCTGCAGGCGCGAATCGAGAGTGAACACGGCGTACCTCCTGAAAACAATGACGCCCCACAGGGCGAAAACAGGGGCGAAGGATACCCTGCTTCCACTTTTGCCACATCAGCGAGGATGCGCACCCAACAGGCATGCGCCCCCGTTTGAGCCGGCGGCGGTAACACCACGCTACTTTTCGCACCAAAATGATGCCAATCGTCACCGCACCACCACACTTTCTTCACACAAAACACGCAGGATCAACAGTTACGGGTAACACCTTGACTTTGAAGGCAACTGTTGCCAACAAGCAGGACATTGATCTATGGCACACCATAAGACAGGCGCCGCCCCGTGTTTACGGTGATTTCCACCCTACCGCTTCGGCAACTGTGAAAATTTCATCAAACGTTCGTGATTTTGAGCACGCTTGTTGCATTCGTTTGACGCCAAGTCGGCACGACACCTGCATCGTCGGGTGGACGCGACAAATAACAACAGCGGCATCGGATCCACCAGGGAGTTTGCAGGCCACAACTTTGTGATTACGCACTTTTGATGGCTTGACAACAGCGCTGGCGTTGTACGCCCAACTAAACAGGGCGTGATTTGCGACATGGAAATAACTGTACGCGACACGGCCATAAAGTTATCGAAAGGTTGTTTTTGCCCGTATCGCCAAGAATAGTCAGCGTGATATACATTTTCGCCGACATAACAAGAAAGAGCTGCCCCTATAACTAAAACACCTGGGCGCAGCGGTACTCTTCCTAAAAACCAAAGGAGCAAATCACGATGCGCGTGATGAAGTGGAGCATGATCGCCCTGGCAGTAGCAGCAGGGACCTCGCAGTTTGCTGTCGCCTCTTCGCAGGATGAGTCCAAGGGCTTCCTCGAAGACAGCAAGCTCAACGTCAAGACCCGGATGCTGTATTTCAGCCGTGACTTCCGCAACAACGATCGTGACAAAGACGGCAACCGTCAGAGCCGCGTTGAAGAAACCGGCCTGGGCTTCCTGGGTACCTACGAGTCCGGCTTCACCCAAGGCACCGTCGGTGTCGGCGTCGACGCCATCGGCATGCTGGGCCTGAAACTGGACAGCGGCAAAGGCCGCGCCGGCACCGGCCTGTTCCCGACCGGTTCCGACGGTCGCTCGCAGGATGACTACTCGAAAGGCGGCGGCGCGGTCAAATTCCGCGTATCCGACACCGTGCTGAAGGTCGGCGACCAGTTCACCGCACTGCCGGTCTTCGCCACCGACGACAGCCGCTTGCTGCCAGAGATCGCCCAGGGCGGCCTGATCACCAGCAACGAGATCAAGGGCCTGACCCTGCACGCCGGTCGCTTCACCAGCCTGACCGCGCAAGCCGAGACCAACCGCGACAGCCTGCACCTCAAGGAAGCTGACGTACTCGGCGGCACCTACGCCTTTACCGATACCCTGAGCACCAGCCTGTACTACTCCAAGGTTGAAGACTACTGGCGCAAATACTACGCCAACATCAACTGGGCACTGCCGATCTCCGACAAGCAAGGCCTGGTGTTCGACTTCAACATCTATGACACCAAGAGCGACGGCGCTGCCCTGGTCAAGGCCTTCGACGGCGACAAACTGGACAACCGTGCATTCAGCCTGTCCGGCGCCTACAACATCGGCGCCCACACCTTCACCCTGGCCTACCAGAAGGTCACCGGTGACGGCGACTACGCCTACGGCGTGGACGGCGGCGGCACCATCTTCCTGGCCAACTCCATTGCCCGTTCCGACTTCAACGCCGAAGACGAGAAATCCTGGCAGGCTCGCTACGACCTGAACTTCGCCGAGTACGGCATTCCAGGCCTGTCGTTCATGACCCGTTACGTCCGCGGTACCGGCGCCAACGTCACTGGCACCGACAACGGCAAGGAATGGGAACGCGACGTAGACGTCAAGTACGTGCTGCAGGAAGGCCCGGCTAAAGACCTGAGCTTCCGCGTCCGTCAAGCTACCTACCGCTCCAGCGATGGCGTTTACTACGGTTCGAGCTCGATCGACGAACTGCGCCTGATCGTCGAGTACCCGCTGAGCATCCTGTAAGCCTGTGCTTGCAACGCTTCGCGAATGAAAAAGCCCGGCCTAGGCCGGGCTTTTTCATGGCTGACACAATCGCACGACTGCTGCATTCTGTACGCTTTCGTCTCGCCCCCGTACAATGCGGGGTCATTTCACATTCAGGCAATCGACACGGCTCACCATGCGCACCAGTCAATATTTGCTCGCCACCCAAAAAGAAACTCCGGCAGATGCCGTGGTCATCAGCCATCAGCTCATGCTGCGTGCCGGCATGATCCGCAAGCTGGCCTCCGGCCTCTACACCTGGCTGCCGATGGGCCTGCGGGTGATGCGCAAGGTCGAGGCCGTGGTCCGCGAGGAAATGAACGCCGCCGGTGCCCTCGAAGTGCTGATGCCAAGCATCCAGCCCGCCGAGCTGTGGCAGGAATCCGGCCGCTGGGAACAGTACGGCCCAGAACTGCTGCGCCTGAAGGACCGCCACAACCGCGACTTCTGCGTCGGCCCGACCCACGAGGAGGTCATCACCGACCTCGCGCGCAACGAGCTGTCGAGCTACAAGCAGCTGCCGCTGAACATGTACCAGATCCAGACCAAGTTCCGTGACGAGATCCGTCCGCGCTTCGGCCTGATGCGCGGCCGCGAGTTCATCATGAAGGACGCCTACTCCTTCCATGCCGACCAGGCTTCCCTGCAGGAAACCTACGACCGCATGCACCTGGCCTACAGCAACATCTTTACCCGCCTGGGCCTGGACTTCCGTCCGGTGCAGGCCGACACCGGTTCCATCGGTGGCAACTACTCCCACGAATTCCACGTGCTCGCCTCTTCCGGTGAGGACGACGTGATCTTCAGCGACAGCTCCGACTACGCCGCCAACATCGAGAAGGCCGAGGCCATCCCGCGCGAAACCGTGCGCCCGGCCCCAACCGAAGAACTGCGCCTGGTCGACACCCCTGACGCCAAGACCATCGCGCAACTGGTGGAAAACTTCGGCCTGCCGATCGAGAAGACCGTCAAGACCCTGATCGTGCATGGCGCCGAAGAAGGCAAGCTGATCGCCCTGATCGTCCGCGGCGATCACGAACTCAACGAAATCAAGGCCACCAAGCTGGAACAGGTTGCCGAGCCACTGGTCATGGCCAGCGAAGCCGAACTGCGCGACGCGATTGGTGCCGGCGCCGGCTCCCTCGGCCCGCTGAACCTGCCGCTGGAATGCATCATCGACCGTTCGGTCGCCCTGATGAGCGACTTCGGCATCGGTGCCAACATCGACGACAAGCACTACTTCGGCGTGAACTGGGAGCGTGACCTGCCGGTTCCACAAGTCGCCGATCTGCGCAATGTCGTCGAAGGCGACCCGAGCCCGGACGGCCAAGGTACCCTGGTCATCAAGCGCGGCATCGAAGTCGGCCACATCTTCCAGCTCGGCACCAAGTACAGCGAGGCGCTCAAGTGCCAGGTGCTGGGTGAAAACGGCAAGCCGGTGGTGCTGTCGATGGGTTGCTACGGCATCGGCGTATCCCGCGTGGTCGCCGCTGCCATCGAGCAGAGCTACGACGACAAGGGCATCATCTGGAACGACGCCCTGGCTCCCTTCCAGATCGCCCTGGTACCGCTGCGCTACGAAACCGACGTGGTACGCGAAGCCACCGACAAGCTGTACGCCGAACTGACCGCTGCCGGTTTCGACGTGCTGCTGGACGACCGCGACAAGAAGACCAGCCCCGGCATCAAGTTCGCCGACATGGAATTGATCGGCATCCCGCACCGCATCGTCGTCAGCGATCGCGGCCTGGCTGAAGGCAACCTGGAATACAAGCACCGCACCGAGCAAGACGCCCAGGCGTTGCCGCTCAATGAAGTGCTGAGCTTCCTGCAGGCCCGTATCCGCCGCTGATAAACCGTTGCGCGAGTGATCATGTCCAAGCGAAGTACCTACACCCTGGGGGGCGCCGCACTGTGCGGCGCCCTGCTCCTCAGCGGTTGCGCCAACCAGATGCCCCAGCGCAGCGACCATGAAGAGCGCGTCGAGCGCAAGCTGCTCGAACACAGTCTGCAGATCGATGTCGGCGAGCCCAAGGTCATGGAGCTTCCGCAACGGCGCGTGCGCATTCACGAACAGCAGCGCTTCGAGGTCACCGAATTCGAGGTGACCCGCCGATACGACCGCTACACGCCCTACCAGCCCTGGCGGGAGATCTACGAGATCCCGCTGGGTGCGGTTGCCGTGGTTGCCGGTATCGGCGCCAACGTGGCCAACGTGTTCGCCCTGGGCAACCTGCCCGAGAGCATGACCCACGACTGGCTCAGCTATGGCGTGGCAGGGCTCAACCCCTTCATGAACACGCCGTCCAACGGCCGGGCGCAACAGAACCTGGCCGGCATCAGCGAAGTCGAGAAGGGCAAGCGCGAAGAGTTCACCAGCGTGCCCTGGAACGAGCGCCTGGTCGAGGTCAAGGCTGGCAAGATGACCCACGAGCTGACCACCGACAAGAACGGTGTTCTACGCCTGAACCTGCTCGACAGCCCGTTCTCCGAGCAGAACCTCAAGCACGTTGGCACCCTGCACTTGCAGGTGGTCGACGAGGACAACGGCGTGCGTGGCGATGCCAGCCTGCTGGTAAGCGGCAACCTGCGTGGCAAGCTGCTGGAAGCGCACGAGCTGATCTTCGATGACCTCGAAGACGACGATGTCGGCCAGTGGGTACATCGGGTCAAGCGCCTCTCAGAGCTGGGCCTGGAAGAGGAAGCCAGCGAGCTGGAGCAGAGCCTGATCGAGCTGACTCGCAACGATCCGGAACTGCAGCAGGACTTCCTCAAGACGTTGACCAAGGAAACCGGCCGCCTGGTCGCCGACCCTGGCGCGCAATGAATGGCTTGACGCAATAACAGCAAGGGGCGCACATCGCGCCCCTTCTTTATGTGTCTTCGAACAACTCCAACTGCTCATGGGCGCCGCGCAGATCACGCAACCTCACACCTACGCCCAGTAAGCGCACGGGCTTGCCCCCGCGCGCGAACGCCTGGCTGAGCAACTGCCGGTAACTATCAAGGCTACGCCCTGCCCCTGCCTGCTCCAGGGTGGTTTGGCTGAAGTCATGGAACTTCACCTTGACGAAAGGCTTGTCGGGCCGGTAGCTACTGTCCATCCGGGCAATCCGCTCGTTCAGGCTGGCCAGCAGGTCGGGGAGTTTTTCCAGGCAACTGGCCAGGTCCGGCAGATCATGATCGTAGGTGTTTTCCACGCTGACCGACTGGCGACGGCTGTCATTTTGCACCGCACGCTCATCGATCCCCCGCGCCAGCCCCCACAAGCGCTCACCGAAACTGCCGAATTCACGGACCAATGCCAGGCGCGACCAATCACGCAAGGATAGGCAGGTATCAATACCCAGCCGCGACAGCTTGTCCGCAGTGACTTTACCTACCCCGTGCAGACGAGCGACCGGCAGCGCGGCGACGAACGCCTCCACCTGATCCGGGGTAATCACGAACAGGCCGTTGGGCTTGCGCCAGTCACTGGCAATCTTGGCCAGGAACTTGTTGGGCGCCACCCCGGCAGAAACCGTGATGTGCAACTGCTGCGCGACACGCCTGCGGATATCTTCGGCAATGCGCGTGGCGCTGCCGGCAAACCACTGGCTGTCACTGACATCCAGATAAGCCTCGTCCAGTGATAAGGGTTCGATCAGCTCGGTGTAGTCACGGAAGATCGCGTGTATCTCGCGCGACGCTTCACGGTAGGCGTCGAAGCGAGGCTTGACGATCTGCAGGTCTGGGCACAGCTTCATGGCATGCCCTGAGGACATCGCCGAGCGCACGCCATAGGCCCGCGCTTCATAATTGCAGGTGGCAATCACCCCACGCTGCCCTGGCTGCCCACCCACCGCCATGGGGCGCCCCACCAGGCGCGGGTCGTCACGCATCTCGATGGCGGCGTAGAAGCAGTCACAGTCGACATGAATGATCTTGCGCAAGGACATGGACGACAGCCAGTACTGTAAATTCATACAGATATTACCCCAAGCCCCATGAACGGAGACAGGGTGTACACGACAATCGGCCTGAAACCCCCGTCAACACTGGGTCAGCCACCGATCTGGCACGCTAAGAGTCTGAACGGGAAAGGTTTTTTTGATTTAAAACTTGACATCGGGAAGGAATTCCGTAGAATTCGATCTCACAGGCGCGGGATGGAGCAGCCTGGTAGCTCGTCGGGCTCATAACCCGAAGGTCGTCGGTTCAAATCCGGCTCCCGCAACCAGATTAAAGAAAAGGCCACTGTTTCGACAGTGGCCTTTTTTATTGATCCCTGAAAAGCATTTCGGATAAACCTTAGAGATTATTAAGCATTAATGCTTGACAGCTTTTGGATAATCCGTAGAATGCGCACCTCTGACGCGGGATGGAGCAGCCTGGTAGCTCGTCGGGCTCATAACCCGAAGGTCGTCGGTTCAAATCCGGCTCCCGCAACCAGATTCTAGAAAGGCCACTGTTTTTACAGTGGCCTTTTTTATTGCCCACGTTCGGCAGTTTTGAAAAGTTCAAGTAAATCAAGCATTTGTGCTTGACAGCCACTCGCTAATCGGTAGAATGCGCACCACTGACGCGGGATGGAGCAGCCTGGTAGCTCGTCGGGCTCATAACCCGAAGGTCGTCGGTTCAAATCCGGCTCCCGCAACCATATCGTCAGAACAAGCCCCGCCTATCGAAAGATAGTGCGGGGCTTGTTGCATTCCGGCTCATCGCATTGAGCCACGCAGACCAGGCGCAGTGCGCCTCCCGCCTCGCCTCCGCGGCTGATCCACATAGCTGAATGAACTATCTTTAACTATCCTGAAACAGATTAACTACATGGGCCGGAGTAATATCTGGACACGTTTTTCCAAAGGGATTTTCACTTGGCCGTAGCTCGCTTGCACCTCGCGCTGATCGCACGGGGTAACCCATGACCGCCCCCACCCCCGAAACCCAGGCACCGCTGACTGCGGCCTTGCCTACGGCTGCACAACGCCTGCCCTGGCTGGAACGCCTGAGCAAGTACCGCCAACCCCTGGGCCTCGCGCTGACCCTGGTGCTGTTCACCATGGGCCTGATTGCCTGCCGTCACCTGTTGAGCGAGCTGGACATCTACGCGCTGCATGACGCCATGCTCAGCGTGCCGTCCAACGCTTTGCTGGGGGCACTGCTGGCGACCGCAGTCGGCTTCCTGATCCTGCTGGGCTACGAATGGTCGGCCAGCCGTTTCGCGGCGGTGCAGTTGCCGCCACGAACCTTGGTGTTAGGTGGTTTCAGCGCCTTCGCCATCGGTAATGCCATCGGCCTGTCGATGCTCTCAGGTGGTTCGGTACGTTATCGCCTGTATGCCCGCCAGGGTCTGAGCGCTACGGAAGTCGCACGCATGACCGTGTTCGCCAGCCTGTCGCTGGGCTGTGCGCTGCCGCCGCTGGCTGCCCTGGCCTCCCTCAGCAATCTGCCGGCCGCAGCCACTGCACTGCGCCTGCCCGCGCCGCTGCTGGGCGGGATTGCCGTGGCAGTGCTGGCCTTGACCGCTGCCTTGGTCCTGGGCCTGTACCGTCGCCGCCTGGCAGAGCAACCGCACAAGGACAGCCTGCTGGTTCAGTTCGGTCGCCGCACCCTGCGCCTGCCAAGCGCTCGCCTGGCCGGCCTGCAACTGCTGATCACCGCGCTGGACGTAGCCGCCGCCGCTACAGTGCTGTACCTGTTGCTGCCGGAAGCTCCACCATTTGGTGCCTTTGTACTGGTCTACCTGCTGGCACTGGCTGCCGGTGTGCTGAGCCACGTACCCGGCGGTGTCGGTGTATTCGAGGCGATCCTGCTGGCCGCCTTTGCCAACCAGCTGGGCGCCGCACCACTGGCCGCCGCACTGCTGCTGTACCGGCTCATCTACGTTGTGCTACCGCTGCTGCTGGCGTGCGTACTGCTGCTGGCCAACGAAGCGCGCCGCCTGCTGTTCGCCCAACAAGCCATCCGCGCGGCTTCCGGGCTGGCTGCACCGGTACTGGCAATCCTGGTGTTCCTCTCCGGTGTGGTGCTGCTGTTCTCCGGCGCCACCCCCGAGATCGACAGCCGCCTGGAACACATGGGTTTCCTGATCCCGCACCGGCTGATCGATGCGTCGCACTTCGGCGCCAGCCTCATCGGCGTGCTGTGCCTGCTACTGGCTCAGGGCCTGCGCCGCCGTCTGTCAGCCGCCTGGCTACTGACCACCGTGCTGCTGCTGGCAGGCGCAGTCCTGTCGCTGCTCAAGGGCTTCGACTGGGAAGAGGCCACGCTCATGTGCCTCACCGCTGCCCTGCTGGCACTGTTCCGCCGTTCGTTCTATCGCCCCAGCAGGCTGCTCGAGCTGCCGTTCTCGCCGGTGTACCTGGTGGCCAGCGCCTGCGTGGTCGGTGCGTCGATCTGGCTGCTGCTGTTCGCCTATCAGGACGTACCCTACACCCACAAGCTGTGGTGGCAGTTCACCCTTGATGCCGATGCCCCACGCGGCCTGCGCGCAGCCATGGGCAGCGCCGTACTTCTGGTGATCGTCTCCCTGACCTGGCTGCTGCGCACCGCGCGCCCGGTGATCCACCTGCCCACCGAAGACGAACTGCAACGCGCCAACCGCATCCTGCTGGCCTCCGACCAGCCCGACGGTGGCCTGGCGTTGACCGGCGACAAGGCCCTGCTGTTCCATCCCAGCGACAACGCCTTCCTCATGTACGCCCGCCGTGGCCGCAGCCTGGTGGCGTTGTACGACCCGATCGGGCCGGCCCAGGAGCGCGCCGAGATGATCTGGCAGTTCCGCGACCTGTGCGACCTGCACCACGCCCGCCCGGTGTTCTACCAGGTGCGCGCGGAGAACCTGCCGTTCTACATGGACATCGGCCTGACCGCGATCAAGCTGGGCGAGGAAGCCCGGGTCGACCTGCGCCGCTTCGACCTCGAAGCCAAGGGCAAGGAAATGAAGGACCTGCGTTACACCTGGAACCGCGGTGGGCGCGACGGCCTGAGCCTTGAGGTGCACGAGCCCGGCCAAGCGCCGCTGGCCGAGCTCAAGGAAATCTCCGACGCCTGGCTCGAAGGCAAGAACGTGCGCGAGAAAGGCTTCTCGCTCGGCCGCTTCAGCCCTGAATACCTGCAGCACTTCCGTATCGCGCTGATCCGTTTTCAGGGCCGCCCGGTGGCCTTTGCCAACCTGCTGGAAACCCACAGCAACGAGCTGGCCAGTCTGGACCTGATGCGCGCCCACCCGGACGCGCCGAAGCTGACCATGGAATTCATGATGGTTGGCCTGATCCTCCACTACAAGAGCCATGACTATGGCCGTTTCAGCCTGGGGATGGTCCCCCTTTCCGGCTTGCAGCCGCGGCGCGGTGCACCCTTGACCCAGCGCTTGGGTTCGATGGTGTTCCAGCGTGGCGAGCAGCTGTACAACTTCCAGGGCCTGCGGCGCTTCAAGGACAAGTTCCAGCCGGACTGGGAACCCCGTTACATGGCCGTGCCGGCCGGGCTCGACCCGCTGGTGGCACTGGCTGATACCGCCGCCCTGATCGCTGGTGGCCTGACTGGATTGGTGAAACGTTGATGATCCGACGCTATTGGCTGTACGTACTGATTCCCCTGCTACTGGCCGCCCTGGCCGGCGCTGCAGCCTTCTGGCTGTGGACCCGCCCTGCCCCAGAAGCGCGCCTGGACCACCTGACCTTGGGCGACGGCAGCAGCCTGACCCGAGCCACCCCTGGCGTGCATGCCAAGGCCCGGGTAGCCATCGGCGTGCCACAGGAGCAGGCCTTGAGCGACAAGCAGCTGCTGGACCTGAGCCAGGCCGGCGAAGCTCAACTGGTGCAGGTGATCCTGCCACCGGCCGACTGCGGTAAACAGCAGGCGGCCATGAATGAGGCGCTGGCGCAGTTGTCCGACAAACCCACCGTGGTCGCCGGCATCGGCCCCGGCGCCGCCCAGGCCTGGCGCTGGCTGGCCACACAGAGCGATGACAAGGCCCGCGCCATCTCGGTGGACTTCACCCTTGAACAACCGGGCTGCCAGGTTGCATTGCCCAAATCCGCCGCCCACGGCCACTGGAACGTGGCCTGGAACGACAACCCGGACGATGCCAGTGCCGCCTTCGTGCGCGACCAGGCCAACGCCGAGACCAGCATTGCCGACTACGACATCCACCTGCCCCAGGTACTCAAGGCTCAGCTCACCCAAGCCCTGGTCGGCCAGGACGGCAACGCCCTGGCGATCCCGGTAGTCGAAGTCCCGGCCGGGCAGACCACCGACACCGTCACCCTGTTCCTCTCGGGCGACGGTGGCTGGCGCGACCTGGACCGCGACGTCGCCGGCGAGATGGCCAAGCTCGGCTTCCCGGTGGTGGGTATCGACACCCTGCGCTACTACTGGCAGCACAAGGCGCCGGAGCAAAGCGCCGCCGACCTGTCCGAGCTGATGCAGCACTACCGCCAAAAATGGGGCACCAAACGTTTCGTGCTGACCGGCTACTCGTTCGGCGCCGACGTACTGCCAGCCATCTATAACCGCCTGCCCGAAGAAGACCAGAAACGCGTCGATGCGGTGATCCTGCTGGCCTTCGCCCGCAGCGGCAGCTTCGAGATCGAGGTCGAGGGCTGGTTGGGCAAGGAAGGCCAGGAAGCCCCGACCGGGCTGGAGATGGCCAAGCTGCCCGCCGCCAAGGTGGTCTGCGTGTATGGTGTCGAGGAAACCGACGAAAGCGGCTGCACCGACAAGACTGCCGTGGGTGAACGCATGAAGCTGCCCGGCGGCCACCACTTCGACGAGAACTACCCGGCACTGGCCAAGCGCCTGATCAACGAGATCGAGACCCGCCAGGGGAAGTCCAGCGTCGCTGAAAAATGATGTGAAAAGGGGCCGCTATGCGGCCCCTAACTGTTACTAAATCTCGACCTGGGTTCCCAGCTCGATCACCCGGTTCAACGGCAGGTTGAAGAAGCGCAGGTTACCGTTAGCGTTCTTGAGCAGGAATGCGAACAGGTTGCTGCGCCAGCGCGACATCCCCTCCAGCCGCGATGCAATCACCGTCTCGCGGCTGAGGAAATACGTGGTGCGCATCGGGCTGAAATCCAGCTGGTCCAGATGGCACAGTTTCAAGGCCGCCGGCACGTCGGGCTCATCCATGAAACCGAAGTGCAGCAGCACCCGGAAGAAGCCGTCGCCATAGGCCTCCACTTCAAAACGCTCGCTCTCCGGCACCCGCGGCTGGTCCTCGCTGACGACCGTCAGCAACACCACCTGGCTGTGCAGCACCTGATTGTGCAGCATGTTGTGCAACAGCGCGTGGGGCACGGCGTTCGATCGCGCGGTGAGGAACACCGCTGTTCCCTCGACCCGGTGCGGTGGTTGCACACGGATGCTGGCGATGAACAGCGGCAGCGGCAACGCGCCTTCGTCGATGCGCTCGACCAGGATCTGCTTGCCACGCTTCCAGGTGCTCATCAGCACGAACAGCACGATCCCCGCCAAGACCGGGAAAGCACCGCCCTGGACGATCTTCGGCACGTTGGCGGCAAAGAACAGCCCGTCGACGAACAGGAAGCCCACCAGAATCGGCACCGCCAGTACCGGTGGCCACTTCCACAGCAGCAGCATCACCGCCGACACCAGGATGGTGGTCATCAACATGGTGCCGGTCACCGCCACCCCATAGGCCGCGGCCAAGGCGCCGGACGACTCGAAGCCGATCACCAGCAGCACCACGCCGACCATCAGCGTCCAGTTCACCGCACCGATGTAGATCTGCCCCTGCTCGTCGCTGGAGGTGTGCTGGATCTGCATGCGCGGGATATAGCCGAGCTGGATGGCCTGGCGGGTCAGGGAAAAGGCACCCGAAATGACCGCCTGCGAAGCGATCACCGTAGCCATGGTAGCCAGACCCACCAAAGGCAGCAGTGCCCAGCTCGGTGCCAGCAGGTAGAAGGGGTTACGGGCGGCTTCGGGGTTCTGCAGCAGCATCGCCCCCTGGCCAAAGTAGTTGAGCACCAGCGCCGGCAGCACCAGGATGAACCAGGCACGGGCAATCGGCTTGCGGCCAAAGTGCCCCATGTCGGCATAAAGCGCCTCGGCACCGGTCAGCGCCAGCACCACGGCGCCGAGGATGGCCACGCCCATGCCCGGATGAACGATGAAGAAGTTCAACGCCCAGCCCGGGTTGAAGGCCTTGAGCACTTCCGGGCTCTGCGAGATGCCATGCACCCCGAGTGCCCCCAGCACCAGGAACCAGGTGACCATGATCGGGCCGAACAGCTTGCCGATCGTCTCGGTGCCGTGCTTCTGCACCAGGAACAGCGCCACCAGCACCACCAGCGAGATGGGCACCACCCAGTGATCGATGCCGTCGAACGCCAGGCCCATGCCCTCCACCGCCGACAGCACCGACACCGCCGGGGTGATCATGCTGTCGCCATAGAACAGCGAGGCGCCGATCAGGCCGCAGATGACCATCAGCGCGCGCAGCTTCGGATGGCTGGCCGTGGCCCGCCGTGCCAGCGCCGTCAGTGCCATGGTGCCACCCTCGCCCTGGTTGTCGGCGCGCAAGATGAACATCACGTACTTGAACGACACCACCCACAGCAGCGACCAGAGGATCAGCGACAGGATGCCCAGCACCCCATCGTGGTTGACCGGTACGCCATAACCTCCGGTGAAGACCTCTTTGAGGGTGTAAAGCGGGCTGGTGCCGATATCGCCATAGACCACCCCAACAGCTGCCACGAGCAGGCCCAGCGACCGCGTCGCGCCCTGCTTACCCTCGTGCCCGCCCTCGGCGTGACTGCTTGCCTGAACCATCGACCACTCCCGCAGAAGGCCTGTTAGACCGATTGAATTCCCATCCGCGTCGGGGCATCCCATAGGCCCCTGCGCAACGGCGCGAAGCATAGCGCAGCGTTCGTCGTATTTCTGCTGGTCAAGCGACCTTGCGCTCGCTAGAATTGCGCACTTTTTGATCAGAGGCGCGAAAAGCGCCCGCCAGGATCGCCCCCGTTACCGGCCGGGCGACCTGTATTCAATACCGAGGTTAGCCATGTCCACCACTCCCGCCACCCCTAAGGTCGGCTTCGTTTCCCTGGGTTGCCCCAAGGCCCTGGTCGATTCCGAGCGCATCCTGACCCAGCTGCGCATGGAAGGCTATGAAGTCGTGCCGACCTACGAGGACGCCGACGTGGTGGTGGTCAACACCTGCGGCTTCATCGACAGCGCCAAGGCCGAGTCGCTGGAAGTGATCGGCGAAGCCATCAAGGAAAACGGCAAGGTCATCGTCACCGGCTGCATGGGCGTCGAAGAGGGCAGCATCCGTGACGTGCACCCGAGCGTGCTGTCTGTCACCGGCCCCCAGCAGTACGAGCAGGTGGTCAACGCCGTGCACGAAGTGGTGCCGCCACGCCAGGACCACAACCCGCTGATCGACCTGGTGCCGCCTCAAGGCGTGAAGCTGACGCCGCGCCACTACGCCTACCTGAAGATTTCCGAAGGCTGCAACCACAGCTGCAGCTTCTGCATCATTCCATCGATGCGCGGCAAGCTGGTCAGCCGCCCGGTCGGTGAAGTGCTGAGCGAGGCCGAGCGCCTGGTCAAGGCCGGCGTCAAGGAAATCCTGGTGATTTCCCAGGACACCAGCGCCTACGGCGTCGACGTCAAGTACAAGACCGACTTCTGGAACGGCCGCCCGGTCAAGACCCGCATGCTCGAGCTGTGCGAAGCGCTGAGCAGCCTGGGCGCCTGGGTGCGCCTGCACTACGTCTACCCGTACCCGAACGTGGACGACGTGATCCCGCTGATGGCCGCCGGCAAGATCCTGCCGTACCTGGACATCCCGTTCCAGCACGCCAGCCCCAAAGTGCTCAAGTCGATGAAGCGCCCGGCCTTCGAAGACCGCACCCTGGCCCGTATCAAGAACTGGCGCGAACAGTGCCCCGAGCTGGTGATCCGTTCGACCTTCATCGTCGGTTTCCCAGGCGAGACCGAGGAAGACTTCCAGTACCTGCTGGACTGGCTGACCGAAGCCCAGCTCGACCGCGTCGGCTGCTTCCAGTACTCGCCGGTAGAGGGCGCCCCGGCCAACGACCTGGGCCTGGACGAGGTACCGGATGACGTCAAGCAGGAACGTTGGGACCGCTTCATGGCCCACCAGCAGGCCATCAGCACCGCCCGCCTGCAACTGCGCATCGGCAAGGAAATCGAAGTGCTGATCGACGAAGTCGAAGAGCAGGGTTCGGTAGGCCGTAGCTTCTTCGACGCGCCGGAAATCGACGGCAGCGTGTTCATCGATGGCGACCACGGCTTCAAGCCAGGCGACAAAGTGCGTTGCCGCGTCGTTGATGCCGATGAATACGACATGTGGGCAGAGCCAGTCTGACAGCCCGCTGCACTGAAAATACCCCGCCCACTGGCGGGGTATTTTTTTGCATCTATGTTTGTGCAGAGGCCAACGCACACCGGAGCCGCCGAGGATGAAGCCGACGCTGACCCTGCACACCCCCCGCTATGCCGACTACCCGGAACTGGTGCGGATCTGGGAGGCTTCGGTACGGGCTACCCATGATTTCCTCCCCGACGCCTACATCCAACTGTTACGTGAACATGTGCTGTCCCAATATCTGGATGCAGTGATGCTGGTCTGCTGCAAGGACCGTGACCGCCGCATCCTTGGCTTTGCCGGCGTGGCCAATGGTCGCGTCGACCTGCTGTTCGTCGCTCCCGAACATTTCGGCCGGGGCGTCGGCCAACTTTTGCTGCGTCACGCAGTGGCAGAACTGAATGCCGAACGCCTGGATGTCAACGAACAAAACCCCCAGGCCATTGGCTTCTACTTGCACGAAGGCTTCGAGATCATTGGCCGCTCGGCAACGGACGGCCTGGGGCAGCCTTATCCACTGCTGCACATGCAACGGGGCCGTGCAACGCTGTGAAGCGCGGCCTACGAGGTAGCGGTTGTTTGCCGAAATGGCGCAAATGACACCAATTTGCAGCCCCAAACCTACCGGGGCAGGTACAATGAGCGCTTTCCCTGCCCTGCGAACTCATTGTCCATGTCCGAGCCTATCCGCCTGTCCAAACGCCTCATCGAACAGCTTGGCTGCTCGCGCCGAGAGGCCGAGCTGTACATCGAAGGAGGCTGGGTCACGGTCGATGGCGAAGTGGTCGAGCAGCCGCAATTCAAGATCGTCGACCAACGCGTGGAACTGCTGCCTGGCGCCCGCGCCGAAACCCTCGAGCCGGTAACCTTGCTGCTCAATCAGCAAGCTGGCCAGAACGTGACAATCGCCCAGGCCGGCATGTCCATGGCCACCCTCAGCGAAGCCCACCGCGAAGGCCTGCGCCCGCTGCACGGCCACTTCACCCGCCAGGACTGCATCGCCCCACTGCTGCCGGGCGCCAGCGGCCTGCAGGTGTTCACCCAGGACTGGCGCGTCAGCCGCAAGATCGACGCCGACCTGCGTCGCCTCGAGCAGGAATACATCGTCCAGGTCAGCGGCGAGGCCAAACCTGGTGCGCTGGAACGCCTGGCCCGCGGCGTGGAGCGCAAGGGCGTGGAGCTACCCAAGGCCAAGGCCAGCTGGCAGAACGAACAGCATCTGCGCATGGTGCTGAAGAACCCGCAACGCGGGCAGATCGAGGCGCTGTGCGAAACCGCTGGCCTGACGGTGCTGGGCATGCGCCGCATCCGCCTGGGCGGCGTGTCGATGGGCAAGCTGCCAGCCGGGCAATGGCGCTATGTCGCCGCCACCGAACGCTTCTAGCATTACTGCCGCGCGCACAGGTGCGGCACTTGAACAGGATTTGCTGCAATGAACCATAACGATGTCATGCGTAGCCTGCGCTACATGATCAAAGCCAACGACCAGAAAATGGCCGAGATCATCGGCCTGGCCGGCCTGCAGGTAACCGCAGAGGCGATTGCCGGCTATGTGAAGAAAGAAGAAGAGCCCGGCTTCGTACAGTGCCCGGACAAGGTCATGGCCTATTTTCTCGACGGCCTGGTGATCCACCGCCGTGGTCGCGACGAAAGCCGCCCGCCACAACCTGTCGAATTGCCGGTGACCAACAACACCATTCTCAAGAAGCTGCGAGTGGCCTTCGAGCTGAAGGAGGACGACCTGCACGCGGTGCTCAAGGCGGTCAACTTCCCGGTGTCCAAGCCCGAACTGAGCGCGCTGTTCCGCAAGGTCGGCCATGACAACTACCGCCCTTGCGGCGACCAGTTGCTGCGCAACTTCCTCAAGGGCCTCACCCAGCGCGTGCGTGGCTGATGCAACACACCGTCTCGCCGGTCGGCATCGTCCGCTCCTGCTTCAAGGAGAAGTTCGCCATCCCGCGCCAGCCGCAACTGGCGCCAGCAGCGCGGGGCGTGCTCGAACTGCTGCCGCCGTTCGACCAGGGCGACGCGGTAGAGGGATTGGAGCAGGTCAGCCACGTTTGGCTGTTGTTCCTGTTCCACGAAGCGCTGGAGGACAAGCCACGGCTGAAAGTGCGCCCGCCGCGCCTGGGCGGCAACAAGAGCATGGGGGTGTTCGCCACCCGCGCCACCCATCGCCCCAACGGCATCGGTCAGTCAGTGGTGCGCCTGGAAGGCGTCGAGCCTGGGCGCCTGCTGCTTTCAGGCATCGACCTGCTCGACGGCACGCCGGTGCTGGATATCAAACCCTACGTGCCCTATGCCGATAGCATCCTGGAGGCGACCAACCAGATGGCTGGCGCGGCACCAGCGCCCATTACCGTACAGTGGAGTGAAAGCGCCCTGCCCCAGGCTCGCGAGCATGCGCTGCGCCTGGATGAGCCACTGGTGGCGTTGATCGAACAATGTTTGGCACAGGACCCCCGGCCCGCCTATCAGGTACCGCCCGTCGAGCGGGTTTACGGGGTGAAGTTCTGGGATGTGCAGGTGCGCTGGCACTACCCTCAGCCTGATCAGATCCGGGTGCTGGAGGTCGTGCGGGATTGTTGAGCCTGCACCGGCTTTGCTGAATCCAGGCATAAAAAAACGCAGGCCAAGGCCTGCGTTTTTCGTTTACCGCGCTCGCCTTACTTCTCGACGAAGGCGCGCTCGATCAGGTAATCACCCGGCTCGCGCATGCGCGCAGAGATCTTCAGGCCGAAGCTGTCCAGCACTTCGCTGGTCTCGTCGAGCATGCTCGGGCTGCCGCAGATCATCGCGCGGTCGTCCTGCGGGTTGATCGGTGGCAGGCCGATATCGCTGAACAGCTTGCCGCTGCGCATCAGGTCGGTCAGACGGCCCTGGTTCTCGAACGGCTCGCGGGTCACGGTCGGGTAGTAGATCAGCTTGTCACGTACGGACTCGCCGAAGAACTCGTTCTGCGGCAGGTGCTCGGTGATGAACTCGCGGTAGGCGACTTCGTTCACGTAGCGCACGCCGTGGACCAGGATCACCTTCTCGAAACGCTCGTAGGTCTCGGGATCCTGGATGACGCTCATGAATGGCGCCAGGCCAGTGCCGGTGCTCAGCAGGTACAGATGCTTGCCCGGGTTCAGGTCGTCAAGCACCAGCGTGCCGGTAGGCTTCTTGCTGATGATGATCTCGTCGCCTTCCTTCAGATGTTGCAGCTGCGAGGTCAGCGGACCATCCGGCACCTTGATGCTGAAGAATTCCAGGTGCTCTTCCCAGTTCGGTGACGCGATGGAGTAGGCGCGCATGAGCGGGCGGCCGTTGTCCTGCTGCAGGCCGATCATCACGAACTGACCGTTCTCGAAGCGCAGGCCCGGATCGCGGGTGCACTTGAAGCTGAACAGGGTGTCGTTCCAGTGGTGAACACTGAGGACACGTTCGTGGTTCATGTTGCTCATCGATGGGGCTCCTGAAGAAAAACGCAGCGCGCACAAGGCGCACAGTTGCGCGATAGTTTAGGGGCAGCGACAATATCTGTTAACTGAATTATCAAGATATGTGTTATCGGTTATATAGATATGCGATTTACACTTCGTCAACTTCAGGTCTTCGTCGCCGTCGCCCAGCACCAGAGCGTGTCCCGGGCTGCGGGCGTGCTGGCCTTGTCGCAGTCAGCCGCCAGCACCTCGATCACCGAACTGGAGCGCCAATCCAGTTGCCAACTGTTCGACCGCGCCGGCAAGCGCCTGAGCCTCAACGCCCTGGGCCATCAGTTACTGCCCCAGGCAGTGGCCCTGCTCGACCAGGCCAAAGAAATCGAGGACCTGCTCAATGGCAAGTCCGGCTTCGGCTCGCTGGCGGTCGGAGCCACCCTGACCATCGGCAACTACCTGGCCACCCTGCTGATCGGCAGTTTCATGCAGGTACACCCGGAGAGTCAGGTCAAACTGCACGTGCAGAACACTGCGCATATCGTGCAACAGGTCGCCCACTATGAAATTGACTTGGGTCTAATCGAAGGTGATTGCAACCACCCTGACCTGGAAGTACAGCCCTGGGTGGAAGATGAACTGGTGGTGTTCTGCGCCCCACAGCACCCACTGGCCAAAGTCGGCCACGCCAGCATCGAGCAGCTCTCCCATGAGGCCTGGATTTTGCGTGAACAGGGTTCTGGCACACGCCTGACCTTCGACCAGGCCATGCGCCATCACCGCGCCAACCTCAATATTCGCCTTGAACTGGAACACACCGAAGCGATCAAGCGCGCGGTGGAGTCAGGCCTGGGGATCGGCTGCATTTCGCGCCTGGCCCTGCGCGACGCCTTCCGCCGCGGCAGCCTGGTGCCGGTGGAAACCCCGGCCCTGGACCTGGCGCGGCAGTTCTATTTCATCTGGCACAAGCAGAAGTACCAGACCTCGGCCATGCGCGAGTTCCTCGAACTGTGCCGCAGCTTCACCGCAGGCGTGCAGCGTAGCGACGAAATCGTCCTGCCGCCGATCGCCTGAAGGTCAGCCCAGCAGGATCACGCCCCACACCACCGCCACCATGGACATCGCCACCAGTTGCGCGGCGCTGCCCATGTCCTTGGCGTTTTTCGACAGTGGGTGGCGCTCCAGCGAAATGCGATCGATGGCCGCCTCCACCGCCGAGTTGAGCAGTTCGACGATCAGCCCCAGCAGGCACACGGCAATCAGGATCGCCCGCTCGACACGGCTCACCGGCAGCCAGAAAGCCGTCGGGATCAGCAGCACATTGAGCAACACCAGTTGGCGGAAAGCGGCTTCGCCCTTGAAGGCGGTACGCAGGCCGTCCAGCGAGTAGCCGGCAGCATTGAAAATCCGTTTGAGGCCGGTCTGGCCCTTGAATGGCGACATGTGTCACTCACTTCATCGATGAAAGCCTGGCAGGCTAATCCGACACTGGTCAAAAAAGCGTGAAGGCGCAGGGACTTAGCTGGCGGAAACCGATTCAAGTTGTTGCAACAGCAACGCGGCCTGCGTGCGCGTGCGCACCCCGAGCTTGCGGAAGATTGCAGTCACATGGGCCTTGATGGTCGCTTCCGACACGCTCAGCTCATAGGCGATCTGTTTGTTCAGCAGGCCTTCGCAGACCATGGTCAGCACCCGGAACTGCTGAGGGGTTAGGCTTGCGAGCCCCTCGCTGGCGGCCTTTGCCTCTGCCGATACATCGACCTTCTCGAATGCCTGGGTGGCCACCAGACATCGCCATCGAGCACGTTGCGTACCGCTTCCTGGATCTTGCTCAGCTCGCTGGACTTGGGAATGAAACCACTGGCACCGAACTCACGGGATTTCACCACGACCGCCGCTTCTTCCTGCGCCGACACCATCACCACCGGGATTTGCGGGTACTGCCCACGCAACAGGACCAGGCCAGAGAAGCCATAGGCACCGGGCATGTTCAAGTCCAGCAGGACCAGGTCCCAATCGGACTTTTCCGTCAGGCTGGCTTCCAGTTCGGCGATGCTTGCCACCTCAACCAGCCGCACGTCCGGCCCGAGGCCGAGGGTAACGGCCTGGCGCAGTGCGCTGCGAAACAACGGGTGGTCATCGGCAATCAGGATTTCGTATGTGGCCATCGATCTATGGATCCTGTTCTGTGCCAGGCGCGGGGATACGGGATACACCTGGCAGGCAACTCAAGGCGCGAACGGCAGGGCCGCCGGCCGGGACGGCACGGCGAAGTCCGGGGTAACAGCAGCTTCGTCGTGCCCGAATCGGCGCCAAGGATGACGAGCACGCACCGAGTGGTCAAGCCAATTGCCCGGTCGAACCCACCTCCCTGGCTGCCAGCCCCGTCAGTATGAACCAATCCGCAGCGCCCGCCCCTTGGACTATAGGAAGGTATGCAAACGCTGGTGTACCTCATCCTGCTCGTCGAGCGGCAGGCGTCGCTTGCCACTGAGGTAATGCAGGCTGAACACATCCAGATAGGCATCCAGGGCCTGCGAAGCCTGGCTGTCGCCGGCCAGGTCCAGGCACATGGCCGCCACTTCAGCCGTGCAGAAATGGTCGTCGCGCTTGGAGCGACGCAGGCGATAGCGCGACATTTGTTCGGCCTGCAGGCTCAGTACCGGGAATTTGTCGAGGTACGGGCTCTTGCGGAACATCTTGCGCGCTTCGGTCCAGGTGGCATCCAGCAGGATGAACAGCGGGCGCTTGCCCGGGGCGCAGGCGACCTCGCTGACCACCCGCTCCTGGGCGACGAACTCACCAGGGAAGACGATATAGGGCTGCCACTGCGGATGTTCCAGCAGCGCCAGCAAACCCTCGTCCACCGACGTGCGCAGCCAGCCGAAGGCCGAGGTGTCCTCGATCAGGTCGGCGATCAGCCAGCCAGTATTGGTGGGTTTGAGTGGCTCGGTGTCATGCATCAGCAGGCACATGCCGGACTCGGCCTGCACCCTGGGCTTCCAGGCACACAGGCAATGCGTGGCGATGACCCGGCACTGCGGGCAGCGTTCGGCACGCGAGCCGCGGGCGACGAAAGGTTTGATGCTGCGGGCCAGACGCTCGGCGCGCAGCCGCGCTACCGCATGGCTCATGGCTGCAGGCCTTGGCGTTGAGAAGGGACGAACACAAAAAACGACTCTACGGATGACAAGGCGCCAGTCTACCAGAGGCGGCGTCATTTGCCGTGCAGCCCCGCCTGCGGCTCCTTTATAATCGCCGGTTGTGGCGGCCGGAAACACCGAGTTTCAGGGAACGCCGCCTGCCGGCGCAGGTCAAAGCGCCAGTCATCGAACCAGGAGAGATCCATGCTGCGTCTAATTGCCCCGACCCTGAGCCTGCTGCTCGCCCTGCCCCTGGCTGCCCAGGCCGCCTCCAAGCAGGAATACGAGCTGAAACAGACGCTGGAGAAGGTCGCCAAGGAAAGCAGCGTCGGCACCCCACGCGCCATCAACGAAGATATCCTCGACCAAGGCTATACCGTCGAAAAAGGCAAGGCGCTGGTCAACCACCTCAGCGTGCGCGAAAGCCATGCCGAACGCATGCGCGCCAACCCGCAGCAGGTACGCAGCCAGCTGGGCGACAGCGTTTGCCGCAATACCGGCTACCGCCAGCTGATGTCCAAGGGTGCAGTGCTGGTCTATCGATTCACCGTCTACAAGACCAACCAGCCCATCATGGATCAGGCCTTCGATGCCGCCAGCTGCGTGGCCGGCAACAAGAAGAAGTGATTTAGACCACCTGATCGCTGGCGCGCCGTTGCTCTTCGTCGGCGCGCAATTCAGCCAGCAAGGCCTGTAGATACCGTGATTGCCGCTCTGCACCTTGCAGACGACGCAGGCATTCACCTTCAAGGCTCAGGTGATGGGCCTGCGCCTCGCGCGCCAGCAACTGAAACAGCTGCCCATCCACCTCGATCACCAGTCGATGCATACCGCCACCTCCCGCGTCGCGCTTTTGCCCCCCTCCAGTAAACCAAAGCCCCATAAAGGCTGGGCCTGACCTGACCGACGGCCCGCTTGCAGGGCGGGCGGCGCAATGGCGCGCCAGCGTCTAGATTGATAACGAGACCCACAACAACGACAACAAGATGGAATTGCCACTGCATCATGGCCTTGAAGGCCTACTGCAATGCTCGGGGTGCACACTCGAGCCATAGCAGCCAGCGGCACACGCAGTGCCGCGGCCGGGACACACCATCGACCCGGTCAGAGGTTTTGCTGCAGAAGGAGACGTTGAATGCCTTACCAACCGAATGAGCTTCTGTTCAACCATTTCAAAGACCAGGGTATCGACCTGGGCAACATCGACAAGCAACTGCAACTGGTCGCCCCGAACAGCCCCAACCTGCCGTTGTACCGCGACATGATGCTGACCATCCTGCGCATGGCTCATGACGACCGCAACCGCTGGAACGCCAAGATCACATTGCAGGCCCTGCGTGAGCTCGACCAGTCGTTCCGCACCCTCGAACGCTACAAAGGACGGCGCAAGGTGACGGTCTTCGGCTCGGCGCGCACCCCGCTGGAACACCCGATGTACGCCCTGGCCAGGGAGCTGGGCGCGACGCTGGCACGCTCCGATTTAATGGTCATCACCGGTGCCGGGGGTGGCATCATGGCCGCTGCCCACGAAGGTGCCGGCGCCGACCACAGCCTGGGGTTCAACATCACCCTGCCCTTCGAGCAGCATGCCAACCCCACGGTCGATGGCACCGACAAACTGCTGCCGTTCCACTTTTTCTTCATTCGCAAGCTGTTTTTCGTCAAGGAAGCCGACGCGCTGGTGCTGTGCCCCGGGGGTTTCGGCACCCTCGACGAAGCCCTGGAAGTGTTGACCCTGATCCAGACCGGGAAAAGCCCGCTGGTGCCTGTGGTGCTGCTGGATTCGCCCGGCGGCAGCTTCTGGCGCGACTGCCTCGATTTCATCAGCCGCCAGCTGGAAGAGAACCGCTACATCCTGCCCAGCGACCTCAAGCTGGTGCGCCTGGTGCACAGTGCCGACGAGGCCGTGGATGAGATCAACCAGTTCTACAGCAACTACCACTCCAGCCGCTGGTTGAAGAACCAGTTCGTCATCCGCATGCACCATCCGCTCAGCGAAGCGGCGTTGCATGACGTCGAGGAAGGTTTCGCCGACTTGCGTCTAAGTGGCCGTTACAACCAGCAACCGGACAGTGGCGCCGAACATGAGGAGGGGGATTTCAGCCACCTGACACGCCTGACATTCGCGTTCAATGGCCGCGACCAGGGGCGCCTGCGTGAGCTGGTGGACTTTATCAACTTGCCGGAAAACTGGGCCAAGCCCCAGCCGATGCACACCACCCAGCGGGCGCGAGAAGCCTTGAAGGTGAGCTGAACGCAAAATGCCCTGCATGGCTCCCTTCAGGTGGCCATGCAGGGCATCAGTAGGCTTTGTACGAAAAGTGCCTGCGCGACGATCATGCTGCGTTGAAAACAGGCTGGTGCGCCAGCCCGGTCGGAATGCTCATTTGCAACCAGCAAAGTCGAGCGCGACCCCGGCCGTTCCTCGCCTGTTTTCGCCTTGCCTGATCGCCGCTCGGCGACTTTTCCTACAAACCCTAGTCGTCGAGATCCCGACCGCTGAGCAGCCGCCCGATCATCTCCATGGAAAAACCACGGTAAGCGAGAAAGCGCGTTTGCTGCCCACGGCTGCGTGGGTCATGTGGGCGCTGACCGGCGAACTTGCGCTGCCAGACATCTTGCAACTGCGCCGCCCAGTCCACCTCGCTTTCACGCAGGGCCTGGTCAATGTCACTGCGGGCAAGCCCACGCTGCCCCAGCTCCTCGCGAATACGCGCGGGGCCGTAGCCAGCACTGGATCGGTAGCGGATAAAGCTTTCGAGGTAGCGGGCCTCACTGAGCAGCCCTTCTTCGGCAAGCCGATCGAGCGCGGGCTCGATCAGCTCATCCGTTGCGCCGCGCTGACGCAATTTGCGCGTCAACTCCACGCGACCATGCTCGCGGCGTGCAAGCAGGTCCATGGCTGTCCGCCGCACGGCGACCGGGGTGTCGAGTACGGCGGACATGGGGCAGATCAATAACCGGCGTCGGCGTCAGCCATGTCGTCGGCATCAGCCTCAACGGCAGCGGCCTTGCCAGCAGCGGCGACGGCGCCAGCAGTGAGCAGCTTCTCGCGGATCTGCTTCTCGATCTCGGCACCGACGGCCGGGTTTTCTTGCAGGTACTTGGCGGCGTTGGCCTTACCCTGGCCGATCTTGTTGCCCTGGTAGCTGTACCAGGCACCGGCCTTCTCCACGAAGCCGTGAGCAACGCCCAGGTCGATGACCTCGCCGTTACGGTAGATACCCTTGCCGTAGAGAATCTGGAATTCGGCTTGACGGAACGGCGGCGAGACCTTGTTCTTGACGATCTTGACGCGGGTTTCGCTACCCACCACCTCGTCGCCTTCCTTGACCGCGCCGGTACGGCGAATGTCCAGACGTACCGAAGCATAGAACTTCAGGGCGTTACCACCGGTGGTGGTTTCCGGGCTACCGAACATCACACCGATCTTCATACGGATCTGGTTGATGAAGATGACCAGGCAGTTGGCGTTCTTGATGTTACCGGTGATCTTGCGCAGCGCCTGGGACATCAGACGCGCCTGCAGGCCGACGTGCATGTCGCCCATCTCGCCTTCGATCTCGGCCTTGGGTACCAGTGCAGCCACGGAGTCGACGATGATCACGTCGACCGCGTTGGAGCGCACCAGCATGTCGGTGATTTCCAGGGCCTGTTCGCCGGTGTCCGGCTGCGAAACCAGCAGGTCGTCAACGTTGACTCCCAGCTTGCCAGCGTATTCCGGATCGAGGGCGTGCTCGGCGTCGACGAAGGCGCAGGTGGCGCCGTTCTTCTGGGCTTCAGCGATGACCGACAAGGTCAGCGTGGTTTTACCGGAGGATTCCGGACCGTAGATCTCGACGATACGGCCCTTGGGCAGGCCGCCGATGCCAAGGGCGATATCCAGGCCCAGGGAGCCGGTGGAGATGGAAGGGATGCCTTGGCGCTCGTGGTCGCCCATGCGCATGACGGCGCCCTTGCCGAATTGGCGTTCGATCTGACCCAGGGCCGCAGCCAAGGCGCGCTTCTTGTTGTCGTCCATTGAAATCCTCACGTGTTCGACTTGGCCCTGACGGCCGGAATAACTGTATAAGTAGCCAGTATTATTCCACAGGGATTCGTTTCCGCAAACCCCCGCTTGGCGATTTACTCCGCGCCAAGCTGTAACAAGCCGTCTAACGCGGCGATTACCGTCTGTCGGCGCACCGCTTCGCGGTCACCTTCGAAGTGACGCCGTTCGCTGCGGACATGGGCCCCATCGGCCCAGGCCAGCCATACCGTGCCCACCGGTTTGGCCGGCGAGCCCCCATCAGGCCCGGCCACACCACTGACCGCCACGGCAAAGCGTGCGCCGCTGGCCTGCTGGGCCCCGCGCGCCATCGCCTCGACCACCTCCTGACTGACCGCGCCCACCTCGGCGAACAACGGTTGCGGGACGCCCAACTGACGGGTCTTCTGCGTATTTGAATAGGTGACGTAGCCCGCCTCGAACCAGGCCGAGCTGCCGGGGATACGGGTAATGGCCTCGGCGATGCCACCCCCGGTGCAGGATTCGGCGGTGGTCACCTGGGCATTGAGGCGTCGCAGGTGCTCGCCCAGGCGGGTGGAAAGCGCGGTGATCGGGTCCATGACGGGCTCCTGAGTGAATGCCGCCCTACCCTAACACCCGGCAAGGGCTCACCGCGACAAGGCACGAACATAGTCCTGGCAGGCGCGCAGGGCGATCAGTCCGCGGTCGCCGCTGTCGGTGATGGCGATAATTCGTCGAGCATGCGCTGGGTCAAGTCGGGCGCGTACGGGACCATGATCCAAGCCGCTGGCGGCGGTGGCGGCAGGCACTGCGCCACAGCTGGCGCCGCGCTCGACCAGGACCGACAGGCGCAGATCGGCAGTAGCAAGGCGGTCACGCAGGCGAGCCTGAGTCTGTTGCGCATCGGTAAGCTCCTGGAAATGTCTCGATTCACTCTCGTGCAGGCGTTGCTCCACCCCCTGGCGCTGTTCACGCTCGGCGAGCAGCAGGCCATGCAGCGCCTCGGCCTGATCCAGCCGTTGCTGCACCAGCTGCTGCTCCTGCTGTGCCAGCAACCGCCCATAGCGCCAGGCCTGCAGTTGCCAGGCCAGCGCCGCCCCCAACAGCAGGAGCAGCGCGCAAAGCCCGAGCTGCCAGCGGCTCAACACAGCACCTCACGGGCTCGCTGCCACAGCAGCAGGCGATCGGAAAGGCCATTGAGGCCGCCATTGATGTGGCGGGTGATGCGATTGAACTCACCTTGGTCGGCCAGCGCGTTCAGCCCGCGCGAGTGCCAGAACCAGGCCGCCGATTCGCAGGCCCAGCGTGGTTGTTCTAGCATCTGCGGCTGCGCCAGGAGGCGTTCGTCACCGAACAAGGCGCGGCTGCAGGCCTGGTAGTTGTTGCGGCCGGTCACCTGGATGAGGCCGCGGCCACAATAGCGCTGGCCGTCGCCATCGGCCTCGGGCGTGTTGCCCAGGCGCAGGGCCAGGCTGCCGGTGTCATAGCGTGCCAGGTAACGGTCGCCACCCAGTTCCTTGACGTAGCGCAGTTGGCCGGACTCATGGCCGACCTGGGCAAGAAACGCGGCGACACGCTTTGGATGGTCGATTTCCCAACGGGCCATGGCCTCATTGAGCGCCGGCAGGAAGGCTGTGACCCGCTGGCCGGCTGCTGGATAGATTTCTTTCAATTGCGGTTCGGTTAACACCATCGATGGCGGCTCCATTGCGGTCTGATCGAATGGCGGCCAGTGCCGCCGGTGATTCGCTCAGGGGCGATGGCTCGAAGCGCATGGCTTTCACATGATTCAACGTGCGGCAGCGGCCACATTTGATCTGGAGCTCGGAAGCGGGCGTGATGCGGGCCAGCAGCTTGCGGCACTGGCCACAGCGAAAATCGATGAACATAGGCGCAGGTCCTGGCGGGTTGACCACTGATGTCGGCTTGGGCGGCCTTGCATTCAAAGGCACGCCTGCGCCGACTATAGAAAGCCTGCCGCCACACGGGCATCGGGAACCTTCACCCTGTGCACTGGGCCTTGAGCGACGTCGCGCGACGCGGCGCCGCGCCCTTGGCCCTGGCCTTGCCCTGCCGGCCACCGCTGCACTGCACGGTGGTGCGCCAGCCACTGCTGGTGAACACCTGCTCCACCGACTCGATCAGGTATGGCCCATCGAGTCCGGCCAGAAACCCTCGGGCGTCGATTTCGCGTTCGGCGAACAGGTCGGTACGCCCGGGCATGTCCAGTCGCACACTGGCGGTATCGCGGTTGAAGCTAGCCAGGCGCGCCTTCGCGGCCTGTTCGGCTGCGGCCCGATTGGGGTACAGATGGCGGTCGGTGTGCACCGCCTGCAAGCCATCCGGGGCATCGCCGTTGGCCAGTTCCACGGCCTGCATGCGACCGCTGGCACTGTCCATATGACGGGTGCGAACGGCCTTGTGGGTGCTCCTGTCAGCCAGGCGGAACTGCCACTGGCTAACCTCGTCGCGAGCGATAGTGACCACACCCAAGGCCTTGCCGCTGGCGCTCTGTCGCCCCTGACGCGGGAGCACCAGCAACTGGCCATTGGCGAGTTTTCCGGTGCAGTCGTGCAGGCGGGCCAGGCGCGTGATGAAGTTGTAATCCGACTCGCTGTACTGGTCGACACGCGGTATCTGCACCGTCACCGGGCATACCGCCTGCCAGCCGTTGCGGGCAGCGATCTCGGCGACGATGCGCTGCAGTGTCACATTCTCCCAACTGCCGCTGCGGATGGTCTTGCCACTGCCGCGCAAGTCGCAGGCCTTGCCACGGATCACCAGGGTGTCGGGCGGGCCGGACAGTTCCACCTCGTCTACGGTGTAACGGCCCAGGCGGTTCAGGGGCTGCCCGGCATAGCCGAGCAACACCTCGAGCACCGCCCCCCGGGCCGGCAACGCAACGGCGCCGTCACGGGCATCGATGCGCAGTTCGAACTCGTCCGATTCAAGGCCCGGTTTGTCGGTGGTACGCATCAGCAACAGGCGATCGTTGATCAGCGCGGTGATGTCCTTGCCATCGGCCTGGATGCTGAACACAGGTTTCATGATTCTGCCTCCCTGGGGGCTACGCTGCGCAATCGGCACCGTAGCCCCCTGTCAGTCCCACAATTGAAGGGTATTGCTCGCCACCACAGGCCGTTCCGGCAGCACTATCCTTACCCCGGCGCGAAACGGCTGGGCCTCGTCCGCGAGCCCCTGGTTGGCATCCAGCACCGCCTCGACCATCCCTTCGAGCTGCCCGTAGTAGTGCTGGCAGAGGGTGTCGAGCAGGTCGCCTTCAGACGTTATGCAGATCCTGGCCATAGCTCACGAACTCCAGTGAAAAGCCTTGTTTGCGTGGAATACCGCCGGCCTGCAGCAGGCTCTGTTCCTCTTCGATACTGGTCAGGCACCAAGTGCCAAGTACCTCGCCATAGCCACTGGTCAACGACAGCGGCAACAACTGGCGACCAATGCTGCGCAGGGTCTGCAGCTGGCCAAGGCCGCCCTTGAAGCCGGGGAAGATTGCCCCGCGGATACTGATGCTTTCTTCGCCCAGGCTGACCGCCTGCTGTGCGCTGTCGCGGCTCAGGCGTTCCTGCCCGGCCCAACGAAAGCGTGTTTGCCGGCGCAACTGGTCGAAGGCCGCAGTGTCGAGGTTGAAGTAGTAGGGTGTGGCCCCGGCTTTGAGGGGTTGCAGCACCAGCAGATGGGGGAATGGCTTGATCGCCTCCGCCGCTGGTGTCGCCTGGGGCGCAAAGCCCAAGGTCGACAGCACGCCGTTGACGGTCGAACGCACCTCACCCACCATCCGCCGAATGGCCGCACCGGCCTTGGCCACATGGCCGGCGAACCCGTCGATGCGGTCACGCACCTGGCGGACCACGGCCACGGCCTGGTCATACTTGGCCACCACCTTGGCCACCCGTGCCTGGGCGGTTTCGATGGCGCGCATCGTGCGCTGCAACTTGGCGCCGATGATCGGGCCGACCACCGGCAACCCTTCCAGCTCGACGACCGCACCTTGAATATGGTCGATCGCCTCGTTCATTGGGTCGAGCATGGCGTCGGCACGCCGACGCCCTGCCTCTCCCGCCTTGACCAGGGCGTGCAGCGTGGCTTGCAGCTGCTCCAGATAGGTCATGCATGCTCCTTAAAGTGCGATATGTGAGGGGTCGGTCATCTGCACCGATTGGGCCTGACGCATGAACTCGTCCAACTGCCGGCGCATCATGGCCTCCAGTTGCTGCACCACACTCGGGTCGCCCAGGCTGTTGGTGAAGGTCACTGGCAAGTTGGCGTTGAAGGTGAACTGCTGATTGACCGGGGGCGCGGGTGCAGCGGTCTGCGCCGGTTGCATTTGTACGTTCGTCGGCGCTGCCGGAGAATCCAGAGCCCGGGCCGCATTGCCCATCGCCGGCTGGGCGAGGGGGTCATCCTTTCCAGCTCCCAGTGCCTTACCCAGCAAGCCACCCAGGCTTTCCCCGCCCATGCTGCCGAGCACACCACCGACCAGGCCACCGATCGCAGTACCAATCACGGGCACCACCGAGCCGATCGCCGCACCCACGGCAGCACCGGCCAGGCCACCGCCCAGACCTCCTACGGCTGTTCCGTAACCTTCGAGTTTCTGTTCTGCCGTGGCATCGCTGTTGTAGGTTTCGGCAAGTTGTAGCCCAGTAGTGAGCTGACTCATTCCCGGTAGGCGCCGCAAAATCCGGCCCGTTAGAGAGGCACCGGCGTGGCTCGCGCCGGCCTTGCCCATCGACCCAAGAAGCGAGGTGGCGCCAAGCGCGGCCGAGCTGGCCGTCGACACGAAGCCTGCACTTTCCGATGGCCTGCGCGAAACGCTGTCTTTTGCTTCAAACTGCGCTTCCTCCTCTTCCTCCTCTTCCTCCTCTTCTACCTCTTCCTCTTCCTCCTCCTCCTCTTCCTCCGTCTTCGCTGCATTTTTTTCGGCCACGCGCCGGGTCAGCTTGGACGGTTGCTGGCCCTGTGTGGGTGAGTTCGTTTCATCGCTGGCGAACCAGCCATAGACATTCTCGCCAACCAGCCCCCCCATCGACTCACCAAGCATGCCGCCGACCAGACTGCCGTAGTTCTTTCCACGCTCTTTGTTTCCCAGCAGCCCTCCGAGGGCGGCACCTAGCACGGTCCCCCCCATCTCACCAAGCGCACCGCCAATATCCTTGGCTCTCTCCGCACCCGATTTATCGCTTAAGGCCGAGACTGCAGATTTGGCGAGAAAGGTGGCACCGGCCATCTCTAAGCTTTTTTTTCCAGCATTGGCAGCATTCAGGCGCTGCCCGGGTGTCGTCCGCTTACCGAGCTTGTATGCCCCCACGCCAAGCGCGCCCGCCGCTGCAAGGCTTCCTGCCGACAGGGCCAGGCTGGCGCCAATGACCGACGGAGACTGTTCGAAAGGCACCCGCCCGTGCTCAAAGCTGCGACCGTCTACCGGGTCGTCCTGTTGCGGCTTTGGCTTGGAACGCACGGTCGCGCGGATCGCTGCGCTCCAGTCCTCCGGTGCCAGGAACGCCTGTGAGTCGTACACCTCGCCACTCACGTTTCTACCAGGTATGACTGAGGGCTGAGGTATGCGCCATGCCTGAGTCTCGATGACTGGAAGTGAGGGTACAGCTGTCAGGCTGATCCGCCCCAGCGCCAGATAATGCTGTCGCAAACGCCTGACTTGTTCGGCTTCCAGCTTTAGCCGTTCAATCTGCGCCATACGTGCTTTTGCCTGTTCTGCGCTCGAGGCCTGATCAACCTGGCGAGTATCGTTCAGCTCCTGTCGAACCGTCCCCATACGAAAAGGCACGCCTCCCGCGCCACTGAGCTGCCCGCGAGAGGCCTCCAGCTGCAGGCGAAGTGCTTCAAACAACCTACCAGGCGAAGCGTCGGCCCCGACGCCCAGCCCCAGGGTGAACACAGGTGTGTTCGCCATGCGTTCCTCCTTGTCACTCCGCCAGCCACCAGAGCATGTCGCTGAACGACATGCCCATGATTTCGCTGGCGGAAAAGTTCAGCTCCTTGGCCAGCCGCCGTGCAGCGGCCTTCTGCCGGGCTGGATCAAACTTCGTCGTCCTGCACCAGGCGAAAGTAGCCACTCTGCAGGCGGCTGTAGTCCTTCAATGCCAGGCCTTCGAGGTCCTTGACGCCGACTTCGGCGAGGGAGGCGAACAGGTTCAGCTCACGCTGCTCGTCGTCCCCTGCGCCACCAAGCTGCGCGTTACGGATGTCACGCACGGTCGGCGCCCGCAGCGACAGGCTGTCCACCTGCAGGCCATTGGCCTCGCTGGGGCGCGACAGGCGCACGGTCACCCGCTCGGCGCTGAGCATCATCCATTGCGGCAATTTCTTCGCTTGAGCCATTGCAGGTTCTCCTTACAAACCAAGGGCGGCGCGCTGGGCGGCCAGTTGGTCGACACCGTCGATCACCCGCTTCATGCCCAGAGCGTCGATCTCGTAGACCAGCCGACCGTCCACTTCGAGCTTGTAGTAGGTGACGCCGACACTGTGCTTGATCTCGGCCTTGTCGCCGGACTTCCAGTCGCCCATGTCGACTTCCTTGAGGGTGCCGCGCAGGGTGACCACCACCGGGTTGATCTGCCCCTTGAGGCCCTTGAAGGCGCCGCGGAAGGTGCCGTTGAAGCCGTTGCCGTCGGCCAGGCCGAAGAACTTCAGCGACTCGCGGCGCACACCGGTGGTGGTGAAGGCCGCTTCCTGTTTCTCCATGCCCTGGTCCATCTCGACCGCCATGTCCATGCCGCCCGGGCGGTACTCCTCCATCTTCAGGGTGAGCTTGGGCAGGGTCAGGCTGGGTACATCGCCCTGGAAGCTGACGCCATCTACGAACAGGTTCAGGTTGGCCAGGGTTTCGGGAATCATT
The DNA here is from genome assembly GCF_024749065.1 of Pseudomonas sichuanensis. Taxonomy (NCBI): domain Bacteria; kingdom Pseudomonadati; phylum Pseudomonadota; class Gammaproteobacteria; order Pseudomonadales; family Pseudomonadaceae; genus Pseudomonas; species Pseudomonas sichuanensis. The sequence goes on from NZ_CP087185.1 coordinate 4,578,351, forward strand.
GCCATGTAAATGCGCTCCTTAAGCGGCGGAATCGAGGACTTCGGTCAGCCACTGGTTGGTGACTTCAACGCGGAAATTGGGGTTTTCGGCAGGCGGTACGTCGGTGAAGCGGATGTTCCAGTACACCTTGCCCTGCTCGAGTTGGCTGGCGGTGTTCAACTGCGGGTCGGCGTAGACCTCGAAGTTGATGATCGCGCCCTGGTTCTTCAGGTCGCGCATGAAGGCCTGCAGGCCTTCGGTGACATCCTTCACGTAGGTGGCGGTGATGGAGCGGTCGACGGCCCACTTGTGGCCATAAAGGATCGCGTCCATGACGATGTCCATGGTCCGCACGCGGGTGACGAAGGCCCACTTCGGGTCGCTGGACAGGGTGCGGTTGCCCCACAGGCGGAAGCCGTCGTCACGGATGATGGTGGCGATGTTGGCGTTGTTCAGCAGGTTGGCGCGGCAGCTGTCGTCGCCATCGAGGAACTCCACCGCGCGGGTGGTGCCGGTGATGCCGACGAACTCCTTGTTCGACGGCGAAGCCCAGAAACCGTATTCACGGTCGGTCCAGGCGAACAGGCCGGCGACCCAGGCCGAGCCGGGTGCGTCGACAGTGGCCTCGGCGTCGTTGTCCCAGTAGCGCACGCCCGGGTCGACCAGGAATGCGCGCTTGGCGCCGAAGTTCTTGGCGTAGGCGATGGCTGCCTCATCGGTGCTGTTGGGGCCGTCGATGATGGCGATGGCGCGCAGCTTGTCGGCCAGGGCCACCAGCGCGGTGCCGACGGCCTGGGTGGCGCTGTGTTTCGGCGCCACCAGCAGGCGCGGCTGGGCGTTGAAGCGGCTTTTGCCGTCGAGCAGCGCTTGCAGGCCGGTACGTTTGCCGTCGGCCAGCACGTTGCCGATGATCGCCGAGGTTTGCTCGGCGGCGTCCTCGACCTTGGCCACGCCGCAGGCAACGATGACCGCCTTGGCGCGGCTGTAGATGGCGCGACAGGCCTTGGTGATCGGCGCATTCAGGCCGAACGCCGCAACCGCCTCGCGCTCGCTGGTGATCAGCACCAGGTCGTTGGCCTTGGCGCTGACGTTCGGGCCTTCGGTGAAGGTATCGACCAGGCCGATGATCGAAGAAGACGGCAGCGCGATGCTGCGCGCGCCGGTGTCGACGTTGGTCACGGTGACGCCGTGGAAAAATCCACTCATACAGGTTTACTCCAGGTTCGGGTATGAAAAGGCCCTGCGGGTGCAGGGCCTTGAGAGGTTGTTTACGGGTGAAAAAAAGCCCCGGCGGTGCGGGGCTTCATTGGATGTATTCGGCGAGCCACGGCAGTGCCACGGGGCCGTTCAGGGCGCAGGACGGTTCGATAAGGTACGTATGCATGCCACCCTCAAATCAGTTTGATACGCATAGGGAAAGCAAGGTTGCGCGGGCGGGTTGTGCCAAACATGTACGCGCCGCTTGGCGAGACTGGGGTTAACGATGACGTGGTGACCGTATAGATGCCCGTCCACTCCGCATTGGCCGAAGGGTCATAGCCATACTCCGCCGCGCCCTGTGAGGCCGTCGGCGCCAAGGCGGTCGCCCCTTGGCCGCCGGACGGGTAGTCCGCGACAATCAGCGAACCACGCTGGCGACTGCCGGCCGCGCGGGCCACATCCACACCGCGCCCTTCATCCAGCGCCCGCAGGAACTCACCACGCAGCTCCGGCATGCGGAACGAGTTAGTACCGTCACCGCTGGTCCAGGCACCTTCCATGCCTACGCGCTGGGCCTCGGTCACGATCAAACCGGACTGCTGGGCGTGGTCCCACAGCCAAGGCCACTCGGCGCGGTTCAGCAGTGAACCGTTGGGTACCCCCCAACCACCCGGGCTTATTGCAGTAGTCGTCTCGAAAATCGGTCGACCCAAGGCCGTGCCGTCCAGACGGTCCAGAGGCAGCCACGCACCGGCGCCATCGCTACGCAAATGCCAGAAGTCACCAGCGCCCATCAAGACGAAGAACGCATAACCCGTCGCACGCAAGTGGGTGTGAAACCTGACCGTTTCATCGCTGGCGGCCTGGACCGTCAGGCGATTATCGCTGCTATCGATGCGCTGTACGCGCACATCCATGGGCCTGTTGGCCGGCGGCAAGGTGATGGTCACGGCACCCGCCGAGGCATCTACCAGCAGCACACCGGTTTCATGGGGTGCAAGTACCTTGCTTGTGGTAATTGGGGCGTTGTTCAGCCCACGCAATGCGAGCAGGCCGCGCTCCAGTTCGGCCAGGTCATCGGCGCGACTCATTGATCAATCCTCGCTTGTTCAAGAAATGCGGGCGGCTCAGGGCGGTCCGAAGATACAGGGAAAGCTTCGGATTGCGGCCAGTCGCGCAGTTGCTGCATGTACACCAGCAATCCGCTGAACTGCTCAGGTGTCAACGTGCTGCCCGCGCCGATTTCCAGCTGGTCGCGGTGGCGATCACGCAGCCAGACCAACGCCGTCAACGCGGTGTCACGCCACACTCTCTCCTCGGCGAACAGTGCAGCCTGCAAATCATCCGGCGATGGCACCTGAACCGCCCAAAGCCCGCCTTCCTGCGCAACATGCTCGGGCGATGGACGCTGTCCCTGCATCACAACCCAACCTTGCGGACATTCACCGCCAATCTGCTGACAACTTCCGCCCAGTTCTGCGTAGACAGTCATGCAATCACCCCTTTCAATTTCCAAATGAGCACACGGCATGGCAACGGTGATACGAGAGACGTTGCACCTATTACAAACGGGGACCCGCCATATGCATTGGGATAGACGAGGGTATCGAGCCCTGTCTGGACAACGATTGAATTGCCCATCTGATTCGCCCTTACCCCATGCGCCACTCGTGAACTGGCACTATAGGTATGATCCCCGAACTCAGCATTGGCCCACTCGCCGTTGTAGAGCACCTGCGCCATACAAATCACGTGATGATCGGGGAATGGGTTCGCCTCGACATAGCGGCTGTTGATCGCAACATTGCCCGGAGCGGCCTTGCTACCGCCTGCCGGATACAACACTGCAAACGCAACACTGTTCTGCAACTCAGACATCTGCAGAGCTAATGCAGCAATGTCTATTTGCCCCTGATTGACAGGCGCACTCCACGCCTTGATGCACCACATCACCGCCAGGTTGCGCGAGCGCGTTTCCGACCCAGTCCGAGCTCCAGGCGATGCCGCCGAATCAAACTCAAGGTCTTTCGGCCAAGATCCGCCCCCGGATGTGGTGTGAGACTGGACGTTGCTGCCACTCTTTTTCAGCGCGCCCTCACCGGCACCGAAAGCGGTGCCGGAGTTAATGTTATCCAGCCTGCCAGTGATGCGTTGCATCTGGTCAAGCTGAGCGCTTCCCAACGTCCGTCCAGGATCGATCCCGCGTCCATGATCCCAGCCACGCAAGAATTCACCGCGCGAGTCAGGCAAGCGGAAGAACCCGACCTCCTCGGTGCCGGTATTGAACGTCGAGCCAAGGTAAGCAGCCAGGTCCGGATAGCACGCTGCGCTCTGCGCACTGCCATCGACCTCCAGGAACCCCAGCGGCACCGTACCTTTGGGGAACGGCAGCATGGTGCCAACCGGGAGTGCTGAGGCCGTCTTCACCAACATATCCATTTCGGCCTTGGTGTACGTGTCGACCGCCTGGAATGTGCCGAACGACAGGATCTCCACCGCCTCCCCCATGCCACAAGGAGCACGGAAGGTGATCTTCTGGCCATCCGCCAGGTAGTCGGTCACTTCCCGGCCATTACGCAGGACGACGGTGCTCCCTATCGAATGCGGGGCATTGAACACCGTTTGCCCCAGCGAGGCCGCAAACGAAAACCTTTCAAAAGCCCGGCCGCTGCTGACACCGCCCCCCAGCTGGAAGTAAGTGCCGTCGTAGTTCAGGTCATAGAGCGCCCCGGCGCGCACATCACCGCCGGCCAGGTCGACCAGGCCGCCGGGGCCGGCCTTCTTCACCGCCACCGCCGGTCGGCCATTGATGCGTGCCGTTACCGCGCCAGTGTTGGTGGCGACGGCCTGGAACTGGAAGCGCTGGCCAGCCGCGTAGGTAGGTAGCGCGGCCTCGCTGCTCTTGAGCGTCAACACCAGGGCATCTGCCGTGCCGTTGGCCGCGCCGAGCCAAGCCAGCGGCCCGGCGTCCTTGGCCACATCGGCGCGGCGCAGGTATTGCGGATGCGGGTCGGTGGCTTCGACGTGGGCCTTGAGCTGATTGCGTGCATAAAGCTCGGCCGCTTCGCGGGCCTTGTCGACGTAGTCGCGGGTGGCCAGGACGATGCTCGGGTCGATCTTCAAGGTGACGTTGGCCAGGTTGCCGAACACCACGTGCATGCGGATGGTCTGGGTACGCCCCGAACCTTGCGCCAGCAGTGGCTTGTAGCTCGGCGCCGGCTTGGCCACGGCAATGAAGTTGCCGTTGGCGTCTTCCAGCGCCAGTTCACGGATCCACCAGCCGCCGGTCTCCGGCGGCAGCACCAGCTCGGCCACCAGCACGCCGGGGTCGGCAGGCGACTGGTAGAGCGCGTTGAGTTGCGCACGGTAGACCTGGCGCACCAGCGCATTCTGAGTTGGTTTCGGTGTCGGGTCGGGGGTTTGTGAGGGTTCGCCGCCGGCATCGCCGATCAGCATGTGGGTGATGTTCCAGGGCAGCCCCAGCGCGGCAGTGTTGGCCTGCTGGGCGATGCCGACGTTGGTCAGGAACCCACCGAATTGGGTGGTTGAGTTAGCCATTAAGATAGATGTCCAGTATGTCCAGAGTGGTTTCGTTCACCCAGTGCGCAGCGCCCAGGTGCACGTCGATGTCCGCCGCTTCCCAGGGGTACACCTCGAGCAGTTCGCCCTCGTTTAGGGCAACCGCCTGGTAGGCCGGCAGCAGGCTTTCGAGGCTGATATCGAGGCCGATGAGGTGGCGGCTGACCGGCTTGGCGTCGTCGATCAGGCGGCTCAGTTCCTGGTAGGTCTGCTCATCGATACCGGCTTCCTCCACCCCCACCTTGAGGGCGAAGGTGCCGGGTACGCCGACCGGCTCGAGTTGCCACCATTCGCGCACCTCGATCAGGTAGCCGAAGGGCTCGACCACCCGCCGCAACGCGCCGAGCGTGCCCTTGTGGGCATGCACGAAAAACGCCGAGCGGATCACCGATCGCTTGATCGTCTCGCTCCAGCTGTCGTCCCAGCGGTCGACCGACCATGCCCAGGCCAGTTGGTAAAGCAGATGCGCCGGGCAACTGTCGGGGTTGTACAAGCTGCGCAGCCCTGCCTTGAGGTCTTCGTCGGCGGCCGCCTCGAGGGCGCGTTCAAGGGGTGTGCGGTTGAGCGGCAGAAGGCTTTGCATGTCAGCCTCCGCGCTTGAGGTCGAAGCCGCTGCACCAGGCCGCCTGCGCCTTGCTCGGCTGCAGGTCGGCCCAGCCGATCAGCTCGACCCGGCTGACGCCGTCGATGTGCAGCAGCGCGTCGATACCCGAGCGCGCTACCTCAACGCCCAGGCGCCGTCGCGGGTTGATCGCACATTCAAGGCGCCGTCGACACTCGGCGAGGATCGCTTCGTACTCCGGGCCGCTGCCGGCCATATGCAGCACGGCATCGATGCGATACGGCAGTATCTCGGCACTGCGCACCACCACCCGGTCAGCGACCGGACGAATGTCGTCGTCGTTGAGGTAGCTGGCCACTTCGGCCAGCAGTGCCGGGCTGGCGGTACCGTCGCCGTCCAGGCTCAGTACGGTGATGTCCACCACGGCTGGCGACGCGCTTTCGGCCGTGGCATCGGCAACCTGCCCCGAGGCATTGCGGGCATGCAGGATGTAGCTGTTGCGCGGGCCGGCGGTGGTCAGGCCTTCATAGACCAACTGCACCCGCTCGCGCAGGGCGTCGTCGGACTCGAGCAACGCTTCGGCAGGAGGCGAGGCGGTTGGGTCCGCGGCCTGGATGACCAGGCGTTGCAGGCTGACGTTGCCGGCCAGCTGCTCCAGGTCGCTACCTTCGGCGTAGGCCAGCAGCAGCGCCTTGGCCGCGTCGTTGATCCGCGCCCGGTTGAGCAGCTTGCGGTAAGCCCCGACTTCCAACAGCTTGGTGACCGGGTCGCTCTCCAGCAAGGCGTTCCAGCCGTCGCCCAGGCGGCTTCGGAAGGTGTCCAGGTCTTCCTGGTAGATCGCCTCGAAATCGAGGTCTTCGAGCACCTGGGGTGCCGGCAGCCTGGACAGGTCGACCTGGCTCATACGCTCACCTCCAGCAGTGCGTCGTCGCCCAGGTAACGGCCGCTCAGGGCCAGGCTGACCTGGCCGTCGAGCACCGCCACCACCCGCACCCGTTCAAGCGCCAGGCGCGGCTCCCAGCGCCCAAGGGCCCGGGCAACTTCGGCCTGCACGGCGCTCTTCCAGCCGTCGTTCACCGGCAGGTCGACGTAGCGACGCAACTGGCTGCCATAGTCGGGGCGCATGCGCCGGCTGCCGAGGGGGGTGGAAAGGATGTCTTCGATGGATTGGCGAAGGTGGGCGATGCCGCTCAGGGGCTGCCCCGTACGGCGGTCCAGGCCGATCATGGGGCACCTCCCGACGCAGGCGCATCCCGTTCATGAATATGCATGGCGTTCTCTACCTGTAGAAGAGCGTGATGGCGTGCGCAAAGCTGCGCACTCTGGTCGCTCGCAGGCGATCGCGCAGGGCTCGAGGCCTTGGCATGATTCAAGGTGCCGCAGCGCGGGCACTTGATCTGCAGTTCAGTGAAATCGCCCGTGCGGGCGAGCAGTCGCGCGCAATGGCCGCAGCGCAGGTCTTTGAGCATGGGCTTGCCTCCCTGGCATCGATTAGGTGGGCTCAGTGCTTGTGATTGGCGGTGTTGCCGGCGGTATCGATGATCCGACCGCCGCCGTTGATGTCACCGCTGACCAGCAGCGGGCCATCGATGGCGACATTGCCAGTGAGGGTGATGGACGTGGCATCCAGAGCGATGGACGTGGCCTCCAAAGTGATGGCCGACGTCTCGAGTGTGATGCCGGCATCGCTGACCTGCAGTGTGCTGGCGCCCACCTTGATGTTGGCGTTGCCCTTGGGCAGCTGGATGTCGTAGCGGCTGGCCTGCCAGTCGTAGCTCAGCGAACCGCCATCGTCGAAACGCCAGATCTCGACATGATCGCGGTTGTCCGGCGCAGCCCCGGCATTGCCATACAGGCCCGGCACGAAGGTGCCTTGCGCGGGCTCGCCACTGGGGCTTACCAGGACCCCCTGTTCATCCAGGCTTGGCACCCGCCAGTGGCGGGCCTTGCCGGCAGCCAGTGCGTGCCAGCGCACCCAGGTGCTGGTCCAGCCACCGCCGTCACTCACACGCACCCGGGCAGCGGCCAGGTCCACCGCCACTACCCGACACGGGATCACCAGCGCGGCCAACATGCGATCGTGCATGGCACTGGCGTAACTCATGCCAGATCCTCCGGGTTGATATAGCGGCCTTCGTTGCCCGGCCCGGTCTCAGGCTCAAAACCCAGCACCAGGCTGCCCGGCGGCTGGTCAGGCCACTCCCAGCGTGGCTCGCCCAACAGCACCGGCTGTTCCCAGCGCACCTTCCACTGGGCCCCGAGGTACTGGGCCTGGACGTTGCGGGTCGCCTCGACGAACTCCAGCCCCCAGAGTTGCTGGCGCAGCAGGTCCATCAATTGCGCTGCCAGTTCGCTGCCTTGCAGCCGAGCATCCGTGCTGGCCGTGTCAGGGGTGATATCGGCCTCGAAGGTGATCGCCAGTACCGAACGGCCATCCCGAGGCGCGGCGTCGGCGACCATGCTGACGATGCCATGGCGCAGGGCCGGTAACGCCGTGTTGCTTCCTACAGCTGCTTGCGCCTCTACCGACGCAAGATCCGGTATCGCCTCACGAATGGTCTGGGTCAGCGTCGTTTGCAACATCGCCAACTGGCTCATGCATCCTCCTTCCAGGGTTGATCACCGTTGATCGGTTCGCGCAAACCCAGACGCTTGGCGGCCCATCGTTCATAGAGACCGATGGCCACATCAGCGCCTGCCATGGCCGTCAGGCAACCAAAGGCGCTGGCGCTCCATATCGACATGCCCGTTGCATACAGCAGCATGACCGTTGAAACCCCGCAGACCATGCAGGCCCCGGATCGCAGCGCCAGCCGCCTGATCAGCGACCAGCCTCGGGCACCGGCCTTGTCGGCGCGCCACATTTCGCCGCTGAGGCCGCCCAGCAATGCCAGGACGATCACCAGCCAGAGCGGCATTTCCAGCAACGTCTGTTGCTCGTTCGTCACTGTCCTGTACTCCTTGTGTGATGCCCGCCGGCGACATGCCGGCGAACGGATGGTTGTTGCCTTCGGCATTCCAAAAAGCCCGGCTTGCAGGCCTTTCAGTAATGCGTTGGCGAACCGCTGGCCACGACTGGTGACGCCGCGCGGTTCCGCTTCAAATTGGTGTCTCCGACCGCGGCCACCTGCCCGCCGGATAACTGATCGTGGTGCTTTACGCTGCACACCCGGGCCAGTTGCCAACCCTCTGAACAGTTGAGGCCTGTTCATCGCTGCCTGTGTAACAACCGGTTGCTGACCGGCTTGAGACACAGGTTATGCATCAATGCATATGCAGTCAATGCATTTGTTCAAACATTTATGCATTCACTTTTGCCTAAATGCATGAAGGGCTTGTTGGACGTGGGGTGTAGGGCTTTTCTGCAGACGAAAAAAAACCCGCCTAAGCGGGTTTTCGTCGGGAATCAAGGTGGGTCAGCGTGCGTACATGCCCCACCAGAACACGTGGCCCAGCAGACTGATCTGCTCGTCCTGCATCTGCTGGAAGCTGTAGTCCTCGTCAGGGTGCTCATCACGGTTGAAGCTGCGCAGACGGATGCCAGTGGGCAACCGGTAGACCTGCTTCACCCGCAGCTGGCCGTTGTGGTTGATGGCGTAAAGATCGCCATCGATGATATCGCCGATGGTGCACCTGCCGGTGTTGACCCCTACCGTAGCGCCGTCACGCAGCACCGGCAGCATGCTGTTGCCGCGTACCGTCACGCACTTGGCATGATCGAATTGCACGCCGTTGTGGCGCAGGCTGCGTTTGCCGAAGCGCAAGCGTGCGTGCTCGCTTTCTTCGATGACGAATCTTCCTGATCCTGCTGCCAACTCGACCTCACGAAGAAAAGGAACAGACACCTCGTCATCCTCGACGGGGGTTTCATCGTCCCACAGGCTGATATCGCTCAGCGCCGCATGCGCCTCGGTGCGTGGCGCCGCTTCACGGGTGTCGCCCAGTTCGGCACGGCCGCGCAGTTGATCGGTGCTCACGCCGAAATACTCGGCGATCTTCGACACGTGTTTGTCGGACGGGTCGACGATCTTTTCGCTGAGAATGCGCGAAAGCGTGGATTGCGGGATGCCCGTGCGCCGGTGCAGCTCTGTCGGGGACAGGCCGTGGCGTTCGAGCAGCGCTTTAAGAGTGGAGGCTACGTTGCGTTTTTGCATAGCGTGCATAATGCCGCCCACCCAAGGTAAATGCAATCACTCCGCGGCGCGTAGTTTTGCCCCACCCATACGCCCTGCAGCAGGCGTAAAAAGCCTGTACCATTACGCGTTTCGCAATTTGCCACCAGACCACCCGCTGTAAGGCCCTGAATGTCTGATCTCTCCGCACACACCCCGATGATGCAGCAGTACTGGAAGCTGAAGAACCAGCACCTGGACCAGCTGATGTTCTACCGCATGGGCGATTTCTACGAGATCTTCTACGAAGATGCGAAGAAAGCCGCGAAACTGCTGGATATCACCCTGACCGCCCGCGGCCAGTCGGCGGGCCAGTCGATCCCCATGTGCGGGATTCCGTTCCATTCGCTGGAAGGCTACCTGGCCAAGCTGGTCAAGCTCGGCGAATCGGTGGTGATCTGCGAGCAGATCGGCGACCCGGCCACCAGCAAGGGCCCGGTGGAGCGCCAGGTGGTGCGCATCATCACCCCCGGCACGATCAGCGACGAGGCCCTGCTGGACGAGCGCCGCGACAACCTGATCGCCGCCCTACTGGGCGATGAACGCCTGTTCGGCCTGGCGGTGCTGGACATCACCAGCGGCAACTTCAGCGTGCAGGAAATCAAGGGCTGGGAGAACCTGCTGGCGGAGCTTGAGCGCATCAACCCGGTCGAGCTGCTGATCCCCGATGACTGGCCCCAGGGCCTGCCGGCCGAGAAGCGCCCAGGCGCTCGTCGCCGTGCACCATGGGACTTCGACCGTGATTCGGCGCGCAAGAGCCTGTGCCAGCAGTTTGCAACCAAGGACCTCAAAGGTTTCGGCTGCGACAAGCTGACCCTGGCCATCGGCGCCGCCGGTTGCCTGCTGACCTACGCCAAGGAAACCCAGCGCACTGCCCTGCCGCACCTGCGCAGCCTGCGCCACGAGCGCATGGACGACACCGTCATCCTAGATGCCGCCAGCCGCCGCAACCTGGAGCTGGACATCAACCTGGCCGGTGGCCGCGACAACACCCTGCAGTCGGTGCTGGACCGTTGCCAGACCGCCATGGCCAGCCGCCTGCTGACCCGCTGGCTGAACCGCCCGCTGCGCGACCTCAAAGTACTCAAGGCGCGCCAGGACTCGATCCGCTGCCTGCTCGACGGCTACCGATTCGAAAAGCTGCAGCCGCAGCTCAAGGAGATCGGTGACCTCGAACGCATCCTGGCGCGTATCGGCCTGCGCAACGCCCGCCCGCGTGACCTGGCGCGCCTGCGCGACGCCCTCGGCGCCCTGCCCGAGCTGCAGAACGCCATGGCTGAGCTTGAGGCGCCGCACCTGGCGCGTCTGGCCGCGATCACCGGCACCTACCCCGAACTTGCCGGCATGCTAGAGCGGGCGATCATCGACAACCCGCCCGCGGTGATCCGCGACGGCGGCGTGCTCAAGACCGGTTACGACAGCGAGCTCGACGAGCTGCTGGCGATGAGCGAGAACGCCGGCCAGTTCCTCATCGACCTGGAAGCCCGCGAGAAAGCCCGTACTGGCCTGGCCAACCTCAAGGTCGGCTACAACCGCGTACACGGCTATTTCATCGAATTGCCGACCAAGCAGGCCGAGCAGGCACCGGGCGATTACATTCGCCGCCAGACGCTCAAAGGCGCCGAGCGCTTCATCACCCCTGAGCTCAAGGCCTTCGAGGACAAGGCGCTGTCGGCCAAGAGCCGCGCCCTGGCTCGCGAGAAGATGCTCTACGACGCCCTGCTCGAAACCCTGATCGGTCACCTGGCACCGCTGCAAGACAGCGCTGCCGCCCTGGCTGAACTGGACGTACTGAGCAACCTCGCAGAGCGCGCGCTGAACCTGGACCTGAACTGCCCCAGCTTCGTCGACGAACCCTGCCTGCGTATCGAGCAGGGCCGCCACCCGGTGGTCGAGCAGGTGCTGACCACGCCGTTCGTGGCCAACGACCTGGGCCTGGACAACAGCACACGCATGCTGATCATCACCGGCCCGAACATGGGCGGTAAATCCACCTACATGCGCCAGACCGCCCTGATCGTGCTGATGGCCCATATCGGCAGCTTCGTGCCGGCAGCCCGTTGCGAGCTGTCGCTGGTCGACCGCATCTTCACCCGTATCGGCTCCAGCGACGACCTGGCCGGCGGGCGCTCGACCTTCATGGTCGAGATGAGCGAGACCGCCAACATCCTGCACAACGCCACCGACCGCAGCCTGGTGCTGATGGACGAAGTGGGCCGCGGCACCAGCACCTTCGACGGCCTGTCGCTGGCCTGGGCCGCCGCCGAGCGCCTGGCCCAGTTGCGTGCCTATACGCTGTTCGCCACGCACTACTTCGAACTGACCGTGCTGCCGGAGAGCGAGCCGCTGGTGGCCAACGTGCACCTGAACGCCACCGAACACAATGAGCGCATCGTTTTCCTGCACCACGTGCTGCCTGGCCCTGCCAGCCAGAGCTACGGCCTGGCCGTGGCGCAACTGGCGGGCGTGCCGGGGCCGGTGATCCAGCGTGCCCGTGAGCACCTGGGCCGCCTGGAAACCACCAGCCTGCCCCATGAAACGCCGATTGCCAGCAAGAGCAAGGGCGAGCCGGGCGTGCCGCACCAAAGCGACCTGTTCGCCAGCCTGCCACACCCGGCCATCGAGAAGCTGGGTAAGCTGGAGCTGGACGACATGACGCCGCGCCAAGCTATCGAAATGCTATATCAACTGAAGAACCTGTTATAACGGCCACCCACACAAGCTGGTAGAATCCGGCGCGGTTCGCGAGCGCTGCAGGTTATTAGCCTGGCCTGCAGCCACCACCGTGAACCGCGCTGCCCTGGAAGGAAGGGCAAGCTGCCGTCGCCTGAGGAGAGAATTAGAAATGACCTTCGTCGTCACCGACAACTGCATCAAATGCAAATACACCGACTGCGTGGAAGTCTGTCCGGTGGACTGCTTCTACGAAGGCCCGAATTTCCTGGTGATTCACCCGGACGAGTGCATCGATTGTGCACTCTGCGAGCCAGAGTGCCCGGCCCAGGCCATCTTCTCTGAAGACGAAGTGCCTTCCGGCATGGAGAACTTCATCGAGCTGAACGCCGAGCTGGCGGAGATCTGGCCGAACATCACCGAGCGCAAGGACGCTCTGCCCGACGCTGAAGAGTGGGACGGCAAGCCAGGCAAGATCGCCGATCTGGAGCGCTGATCGTCCAGATGCAAAAAAGGCCCTTAATGGGCCTTTTTTCATTTTCAGCGGGCAAAAAAAAGGGGCGGTTTGACCCGCCCACATTTTTTCCGTAGTCCCTGTATATCCCACTCATCGTCCTGATGAATCGCTTCCTGCGATGTCCTGGCACTCATCCTGAGCACCTGTGCCTGTCCGTCGGCACAGTTCGAATACTAGCGATTCCCACGGCGCCGGCAAGCGACGAATCTCTCAAGAGATTTCAGGCGCAACAATCGTTAACATCGAAAAATATCTTTATATTCAGCCACTTAGAAAAAGTACGTCAGTGGAAACGACATTGATTTACTAACCCCTACAACGATTACTTACATCACAAGTAAGCGATCGCTTACACGCGATAGCACAAGGGTAGATAACTAAACATTTAGCCTGGGTGAACAAAAACGCCCCGAGATTATCGGGGCGTTTTTTTGCGGCGACGTCAGTGCTACTGGAACAAGGACTCGCTGGACAAACCGTTCTTCTCGAGGATCTCGCGCAGGCGCTTGAGGCCCTCGACCTGGATCTGCCGCACCCGCTCACGGGTCAGGCCGATCTCCAGGCCCACGTCCTCCAGGGTACTGCTTTCATGGCCGCGCAAGCCGAAACGACGCACGACGACCTCACGCTGCTTGTCGGTCAACTCGCCCAGCCACTGGTCGATGCTTTGCGACAGGTCATCGTCCTGCAACAACTCGCAAGGGTCGGTGGGGCGGTCATCGGTGAGCGTATCCAGCAGCGTCTTGTCGGAATCCGGACCCAGCGAGACGTCCACCGACGAAACCCGCTCATTGAGACCGAGCATGCGCTTGACCTCGGCTACCGGTTTCTCCAGCAGGTTGGCGATCTCTTCTGGTGACGGCTCATGGTCGAGCTTTTGCGTCAGCTCCCGCGCAGCACGCAGGTAGACGTTGAGCTCCTTGACCACGTGAATCGGCAGGCGGATGGTGCGGGTCTGGTTCATGATCGCCCGCTCGATGGTCTGGCGGATCCACCAGGTGGCATAGGTCGAGAAGCGGAAGCCGCGTTCGGGGTCGAACTTCTCCACCGCACGAATCAGGCCCAGGTTGCCTTCCTCGATCAGGTCGAGCAGCGACAGGCCACGATTGACGTAACGACGGGCGATCTTCACCACCAGGCGCAGGTTGCTTTCGATCATGCGCTTGCGCCCTGCGGGGTCGCCCTTCTGCGACAGGCGCGCGAAATGCACTTCTTCCTCTGGCGAGAGCAGAGGCGAGAAGCCGATTTCGTTGAGATACAGCTGGGTGGCATCGAGCGCCCGGCTGTAATCGATGTACTTGTGCTGCTTGAGCGATGCGCTCTGTTTCGACTTGGTCCGAACCGAAGGTACAGCAGGTTCGTCTGACACCACATCCGTTTCCAAAACGATGCCTGTCTCCATCAGGAGCAGGTCGTCGTCGATGTCAAACTCCGGCACTTCTTTACTGAGAGCCATTGTTATAGTCCTTTGCTGAGTTCGAACTCAGACTCGAGCGTCACCTTTCCGTGGTAGCGCTGGAGCCTGTCCCCTCTACGTCGGAGGAACAGGCTGGGACAAAGATCAACGGCGTGGCAGGAACTGGAGTGGGTCGACGGGTTTACCCTGGCGGCGAATCTCGAAATGCAGCTTCACCCGATCAGTGCCCGTGGATCCCATCTCTGCGATCGTCTGCCCTGCCTTGACCTGCTGCCCCTCCCGAACCAAAAGCCTGCGGTTGTGGCCGTAGGCACTGACGTAGGTATCGCTGTGCTTGATGATGATCAGCTCGCCGTAGCCCCGCAAGCCACTCCCCGCGTAAACCACTGCACCATCAGCGGCAGCAAAAACAGGCTGTCCCAAATCACCGGCGATATCAATGCCTTTATTCAAACTGCCGTTTGAAGCAAATTTTCCAATCAGCACGCCGTTCGCCGGCCACGTCCAGCCGCCAACGGCGCGCTCTGCGGCGGGCACCTGGGCAACCGTTTGCGAGGAAGACGAAGACGCCGAAGTGGCCGATTTGCCATTGCTCGCCGGCGGCGGCGGGGTACCGACCGGGCGGCGGATGACTGTGGTCTTACTCGACGAAGATGGGCTGCTGGTGACCACCGTGGTACTGCCACCGGCACCACTGCTGAAGCGAATCGGCTGGCCCGGACGAATGGTGTAGGGCGGGGGAATATTGTTGCGCGCCGCCAACTCCTTGTAATCCCAGCCGTAGCGGAAGGCGATGGAGAACAGCGTGTCGCCGGGTTTGACCACGTACTGCCCAGAGGTGACAGCCGGGCGCTTGGGCGCGGCATTGTTGCGGTCGACCACCCGCGCACCGCTCGAGCCGGTACTGGAGCAGCCGGCCAACAGGGTTCCCATGGCCAGCGCAATCACCACAAGCTTCAAAACCGATCGTTCCTTGCGCTGCCCAATGCCTGTGTGACCCACCCGCGCTCCCCTCATGGTGCCGAAAGATGACGATGCAAAATGCAATAATGTTGCAATTATAACCGAGCCGCCTCGCTTGGGGTGGCCCGTAGTGAACCGGCGAACGCCAGATACCCCGCCAGATAGACAGGGCCCGGCCGCGGGAATTCGCTGCTGGCGCAAATATTCCGTGTTTTGTCAGGCCAACGGGCCGTTGAGCAACGGCACGAAGCGCACCGCCCCCAGCACGCGGCGCGAGAAACCGTGCTCTTCGCGGACGATCAGCATCAACTGCTGCACCTCCCCTGCCGGCCCGACCGGGATGACCATGCGCCCGCCGGGTGCCAGTTGGTCAAGCAGTGCCTGGGGCACCTCCGGCGCCACGGCGGTGACGATGATGCCGTTGTACGGCGCCAGCGCCGGCCAGCCTTCGCAGCCATCGCCCCAGCGAAACACCACATTGCGCAGGTTGAGCTCGACCAGACGCTCCTTGGCACGGTCCTGCAGGACCTTGATGCGCTCCACCGAGAACACCCGCTCCACCAACTGCGCCAGGATCGCGGTCTGATAGCCCGAACCGGTGCCGATCTCCAGCACCTTGTCCAGCGGACCGGCCTCCAGCAACAGCTCACTCATGTGCGCAACCATGAAGGGTTGCGAGATGGTCTGGTTGTGGCCGATCGGCAACGCGGTGTCTTCGTAGGCACGGTGCGCCAGGGCCTCGTCGACGAACAGGTGGCGCGGGGTACGGCGAATCGCGTCGAGCACCTGGGTATTCGACACGCCTTCCTCGCACAAGCGCTGGATCAGCCGCTCCCGGGTACGCTGTGAGGTCATGCCGATACCTCGGCGCATCAGATCGTCCTGTTCGCGCATCAGAGCACGCCCTCCAGCCAGCCCTCGAAGCGCTCGAAGGCGTCATTGAAGGTGCGGTCCAGCTGCAACGGGGTGATCGACACATAGCCCTGCATCACCGCGTGGAAGTCAGTGCCCGGCCCACCATCCTCGGCATCGCCGGCCACGGCGATCCAATAGCCTTCCTTGCCCCGCGGGTTGACCACCTTGGTCGGTGCCGCCGCGCGTGCTCGATGCCCCAGCCGGGTGAGCTGGATGCCGCGGATATGCTCCAACGGCAGGTTGGGGATGTTGATGTTGAGCACGGTGCGTGGCGGCAGCTCCAGGCGTGCCTGCGCCTCGACCAGGCGACGGGCGATGTAGGCCGCCGCCGGCAGGTTGTCGGTTTGCCGCGAGAGCAACGAGAAGGCCAGTGACGTTCCACCCAGGAAGCGCCCTTCGAGCGCAGCCGCGACCGTGCCGGAATACAGCACGTCATCGCCCAGGTTGGCGCCCAGGTTGATACCCGACACCACCATGTCAGGGGTATGCGGCAACAGGCCGTTGAGCCCCAGGTGCACGCAGTCGGTCGGCGTGCCGTTGAGGCTGATGAAGCCATTGGCCAATGTCTGCGGGTGCAGGGGCCGGTCCAGCGTCAGCGAACTGCCGGCGCCGCTCTTGTCTTGATCCGGGGCAATCACCGCGCACTCGGCGTAATCCGCCAGCGCAGCATGCAGCGCGGCGAGGCCTGGTGCGGTAACACCGTCGTCATTCGAAATCAGAATACGCATGGGCTGTCCGTCTGCCCTGCCGGCACCAGATCGACGAGTTCGCGCACCACCACGGTGGCGAAGCATCCGGCCGGAAGGACGAATTCCAGTTGCAGGATATCAGGCTCGGGATAATGCCACGTCAGCCGCCCAATAGGGAGCCGCAGGATGCGTCGTTCGTGATCCATGCCCGCACGCGCCAGCCATTGGCACAGTGCCGGATGCTGTTCGGCGATGGCCGATTCGATCGCCAGCGTGGCGCCACTGCTCGGGGCATCGCCTTCGCCCCACAGCGGGCCGGTGGGGTGCAGGTCGAGAATGGCCAGGCGCGGATCGCTGCACTCGGCCTCTCCCGCCGGGAAGAAGCTGCGGCTGTCGGTGAAGGCCAACAAGTCGCCGACCTGGGCGCGCTGCCAGCTGCCATCGGCCACGCGCGCGGCCAGCACCTGGTTGAACAGGTAGCTGCGCGCCGCCGAGAGCAACCGCGAACGTAGGTTGCGTTGCTCCGGCAACGCCTGGCGCGCCGCCCATTCCTGGGCATCGTGAACGTTGCCACCGGCATGGCCGAAACGTTGGCCACCGAAGTAGTTGGGCACACCCTTTTGCTTGAGTTGCTCGAGGCGCGCATCGAGGGCCTGGTGGTCGGCCTGCAGCGCGGTCAGGCGCAGCGTGAAACCGTTGGCCGCATGGGCGCCACGCTGCAGCTTGCGCTGGTGGCGTACCTGCTTGAGCACACGCAGGGATTCGTCTTCGGCACGGGACAGGTCAGGGTCGGCCTTGCCCGGCAGGTGCAGGCTGAACCATTGGCGGGTCAGGGCCTGACGGTCCTTGAGGCCGGCATAGCTGATCGAGCGCACTGGCACGCCGGCGGCGCGCGCCAGGCGGCGGGCGGCTTCTTCGGTATTGAGGTCACGCTTCTCGACCCACAGCCACAGGTGCTCGCCCTGGCCGGACAGCGGGATGTCGAGCACTTCGTCGACCTGGAAATCTTCGGCCACCGCCTTGAGCACTGCAGTACCCAGGGCGTCACCCGAGGCACGCGGCCCCAGCAGTTGCAGTTCGTTCATACCGGCAGCAACAGGGCAACCGCGTGAACGGCGATCCCCTCCTCACGGCCGGTGAAGCCCAGCTTTTCTTCGGTGGTGGCCTTGACGTTGACCTGGTCGAGCTCGACCTGCAGGTCTTCGGCGATGCGCTGGCGCATGGTTTCGATATGCGGGGCCATTTTCGGCGCCTGGGCGACGATGGTGGCGTCGACGTTGCCGACCTTCCAACCCTTGTTGCGCACCACACCCAGCACATGGCGCAGCAGCACGCGGCTGTCGGCGCCCTTGAACTGCGGGTCGGTGTCCGGGAAGTGCTTGCCGATGTCGCCCAGCGCCGCAGCGCCAAGCAGGGCATCGCTCAGGGCATGCAGCAGCACGTCACCATCGGAATGGGCCAGCAGGCCGTATTTGTGGGGGATACGCACCCCGCCCAGGGTAATGAAATCACCGTCGGCGAAACGGTGGACATCGTAGCCATGGCCAATACGCATAGAAAAACGCCCTGATTGAGACAGGGCGTGATTCTACCTGCTTTCATGCAGTCTTGGGGCTGCTGTGCAGCCCTTCGCGGGTGAACCCGCTCCCACAAGGAACGCTGCAAGCCGAGGGCTGCAGATACCCTGTGGCAGCGGGTTTACCCGCGAAAAAGCCAACACCATGCTGCCAGGTCAAACCCTGCCCAGTGCCACCGCATGATGGCGCAGATGCTCATCGATGAAGCTGGCGATGAAGTAGTAGCTATGGTCGTAACCCGGCTGCAAACGCAGGGTCAGCCCATGCCCACCCTTGCGGGCGGCCTGCTCCAGCGCCTCTGGCTTGAGCTGTTTTTCGAGGAAGTCGTCGCGATCCCCCTGGTCCACCAGCAGCGGCGGGCATTCACCCGCCTCGGCCAGCAACACACTGGCATCCCACTCGCGCCAGCGCGCCCGGTCTTCGCCCAGGTAGCGGCTGAAAGCCTTCTCGCCCCAAGGGCAGTCCATCGGGTTGCTGATTGGCGAGAACGCCGACACCGAGCGGTAACGCCCCGGGTTGCGCAGGGCGCAGACCAGCGCGCCATGCCCGCCCATGGAGTGGCCACTGATGCTGCGCTGATCGGACGCAGGGAAGTGCGCTTCGATCAGTGCCGGTAACTCGTCCACCACGTAGTCGTGCATGCGGTAGTGCTGAGCCCAGGGCTGCTGGGTGGCGTTGAGGTAGAAGCCGGCCCCCAGGCCGAAGTCCCAGGCGCCCTCCGGATCACCCGGCACCCCTTCGCCACGCGGGCTGGTATCAGGGGCGACGATGATCAGCCCAAGCTCCGCGGCCAGACGCTGGGCGCCGGCCTTCTGCATGAAGTTCTCGTCGGTGCAGGTCAGGCCGCTGAGCCAGTACAGCACCGGCAGCTTCTCGCCCTGCTCGGCCTGGGGCGGCAGGTACACGGCGAACACCATGTCGCAACCGAGCACCTTGGAACTGTGCCGGTAGCGCTTGTGCCAGCCGCCGTAGCTTTTCTGGCAGGAGATGTTTTCCAGCGTCATGGCAGGGGCCTCAGAAGTGGATAACGCTACGGATGCTCTTGCCTTCGTGCATCAGGTCGAAGGCCTTGTTGATGTCTTCCAGGCCCATGGTGTGGGTAATGAAGGTATCCAGCGGGATCTCGCCCTTCTCGGCCATCTCCACGTAGCTCGGCAGCTCGCTGCGGCCACGCACGCCGCCGAACGCCGAACCGCGCCAGACGCGGCCGGTGACCAGCTGGAACGGACGGGTGGCGATTTCCTGGCCGGCACCGGCCACGCCGATGATCACTGACTCGCCCCAGCCCTTGTGGCAGCACTCCAGCGCCGCACGCATCAGCTGCACGTTGCCGATGCACTCGAAGGAGAAGTCCACGCCGCCGTCGGTAAGGTCGACGATGACTTCCTGGATCGGGCGGTCGTAATCCTTCGGGTTGATGCAGTCGGTGGCGCCCAATTGGCGGGCGATCTCGAACTTGGCCGGGTTGATGTCGATGGCGATGATGCGCGAGGCCTTGGCCTTGACCGCACCGATCACCGCCGACAAGCCAATGCCGCCCAGGCCGAAGATGGCCACGGTGTCACCCGGCTTGACCTTGGCGGTGTTGAGCACGGCACCGATGCCCGTGGTGACGCCGCAGCCGAGCAGGCAGACCTTCTCCAGCGGCGCTTCCTTCTGGATCTTGGCCACGGAGATTTCCGGCAGCACGGTGTACTCGGAGAACGTCGAGGTACCCATGTAGTGGAACAGTTGCTGGCCCTTGTAGCTGAAACGGCTGGTGCCGTCGGGCATCAGGCCCTTGCCCTGGGTGGCGCGGATCGCCTGGCACAGGTTGGTCTTGCCCGACAGGCAGAATTTGCACTTGCCGCATTCCGGGGTGTACAGCGGGATCACATGGTCACCGACCGCCACCGAGGTGACGCCCTCACCTACCGCCTCGACGATCGCCCCGCCCTCATGGCCGAGGATCGACGGGAAGATGCCCTCCGGGTCGGCACCGGACAGGGTGTAGGCGTCGGTGTGGCAGACCCCGGAGGCGACCACGCGCAACAGCACTTCACCGGCCTTGGGCATGGCCACGTCAACTTCGACGATTTCCAGGGGTTTCTTGGCCTCGAAGGCTACGGCAGCACGGGACTTGATCATCATGGGTCTCCAGACAGAGTGTCGATATCAGTCTCGCAGTGTAATTCATGCCTATTTGATGAATAATCCGGCCAACTAAAAAACATTATTGCCATACAGGGATAATCCATGAGCAGTCGCTGGGAAGGCATCGACGAGTTCGTCGCCGTCGCCGAATCAGGCCAGTTCACCGCGGCCGCCGAGCGCCTGGGGGTGTCCTCGTCCCATATCAGCCGGCAGATCGCCCGCCTTGAAGAACGCCTGCAGACCCGCCTGCTGTACCGCAGCACCCGGCGGGTGACCCTGAGCGAAGCCGGGCAGACCTTCCTCCAGCACTGCCAGCGCCTGCAGGATGGCCGTGAAGAGGCGCTGCGCGCCATGGGCGATCTGGCCAGCGAACCCAAAGGCTTGCTGCGCATGACCTGCGCCGTTGCCTATGGTGAGCGGTTCATCGTGCCGCTGGTGACGCGGTTCATGGCGCAGTACCCGCAATTACGGGTCGAAGTGGAACTGAGCAACCGCACCCTCGACCTGCTGCATGAAGGCATGGACATGGCGATCCGCCTGGGCCGCCTGCAGGACTCGCGACTGGTCGCCACGCGCCTGGCGCCTCGGCGCATGTACCTGTGCGCCTCGCCCGCCTACCTGGAGCGTTATGGTCGCCCCCACAGCCTGTCGGAACTGGCGCGGCACAATTGCCTGATCGGCAGCTCCGACCTGTGGGCGCTGCAGCAGGATGGGCGCGAATTCAGCCAGCGGGTGCAGGGCAATTGGCGTTGCAACAGCGGGCAGGCGGTGCTGGATGCGGCGCTGCAGGGGATGGGCTTGTGTCAGCTACCGGATTATTACGTGCTGGAACATCTGCACAGCGGCGCGCTGGTGTCGTTGCTGGAGGGGCACCAGCCACCGAACACGGCGGTGTGGGCGCTTTATCCGCAGCAGCGGCATCTGTCGCCGAAGGTGCGACGGTTGGTGGACTATCTCAAGGAAGGGTTGGCGCTGTTGCCGGAGTATCGCCAGGGCTGAAGATAGCGGCTGGTTGTACTGGCCTCTTCGCGGGTAAACCCGCTCCCACAGGATTTCACCGCACCTGAAGTCAGTGACAGTCCTGTGGGAGCGGGTTTACCCGCGAAGAGGCCATTACAGGCAGATGACCTTTAGCGGCGAGTCGCCCAGCGCTGACGCAACCACTCCAGGTCTTCCGGCCGGGTCACCTTGATGTTGTCGCTGCGCCCTTCGATCAGCCGTGGCGCGTAGCCGGCCCACTCGATGGCGGAGGACTCGTCGGTGACCGCCACATCCGACACCAGGCACTCGGCCAGCGCCCGGTGCAGCATCCCCAGACGGAACATCTGCGGCGTATACGCCAGCCAGACAGTACTGCGGTCCACCGTGGCACTCACCCGGCCATCGGCGCCGGCACGCTTGAGGGTGTCCCGCGCCGGGACCGCCAACAAGCCACCCACGGCGTCATCGGCCAACTCGGTCAACAACCGGTCCAAGTCGCTACGTGCCAGGTTCGGCCGCGCCGCATCGTGCACCAGTACCCAGTCGTCGTCCGACGCACCCTGGGCATGCAGCAACAGCAAGGCATTGAGCACCGAGTCGGCACGCTCGTGCCCGCCCGGGGCACGCTGGATGCGCCCATCGCTGGCACAGCGCAGGCCGGGCCAGTACGGGTCTTGATCGGCAATGCTGACCACCACGCCCTTGAGCGCAGGATGGCCTAGAAAACAGTCGAGGCTATGCTCGAGGATGGTCTGCCCGCCCAACTGCAGATACTGCTTGGGCCGGTCGGCAGCCATGCGGGCACCAACGCCCGCGGCGGGAATCACGGCCCAGAAGGCCGGCAATTGCTGAGTCATTTTTGCGGCAACTGGTAGAGGGTTTCGCCCTCCTTGACCATCCCCAGTTCATGACGAGCCCGTTCTTCCACGGTCTCCATACCTTTCTTCAGCTCCAGGACCTCCGCATCGAGCACGCGATTACGCTCCAGCAGCCGTTCGTTCTCGGCGTGCTGTTCGTCAATCTGCTGCTTGAGCTCGGTCACTTGCGCCAGGCTGCCATTACCCACCCAAAGGCGATATTGCAGGCCGCCGAGCAGCAGGAGCAGAACGAGAAACAACCAATAGGGACTGCGCATGAAGATATCCAGGGTATAAGGCCGCCGCAGCGAGCTTCCGATAGCACGAAGCCTGGCCGAGGCCAGGCTTCGTCGACAGAAACCCGTGTGAAGCATCTGAACATTCAGTACGAATGTTCAGGCTGCCTCGGCTGCTGCCTTTTTACCATCTCTTGCTCAGCCGCGAAACTCGGCGCGGCCACGGTAGACGGCCTTGGCACCCAGTTGCTCTTCGATACGCAGCAGCTGGTTGTACTTGCTGACGCGGTCGGAGCGGCACAGCGAGCCGGTCTTGATCTGGCCAGCAGCGGTACCAACGGCCAGGTCGGCAATGGTCGAGTCCTCGGTTTCACCCGAACGGTGCGAAATCACCGCGGTGTAGCCGGCGGCCTTGGCCATCTGGATGGCTTCCAGGGTTTCGGTCAGCGAGCCGATCTGGTTGAACTTGATCAGGATCGAGTTACCGATGCCCTTCTCGATGCCTTCCTTGAGGATCTTGGTGTTGGTAACGAACAGGTCGTCGCCCACCAGCTGGACTTTCTCGCCGATCTTGTCGGTGAGGATTTTCCAGCCAGCCCAGTCGGACTCGTCCAGGCCGTCTTCGATCGAGATGATCGGGAAACGCTCGGTCAGGCCTTTGAGGTACTCGGCGAAACCTTCGGCGTCGAACGACTTGCCTTCACCGGACAGGTTGTACTTGCCGTCTTCGTAGAACTCGGAAGCGGCGCAGTCCAGGGCCAGGGTCACGTCGGTGCCCAGCTTGTAGCCGGCTTTTTCGACGGCTTCGGCGATGGCGGCCAGGGCGTCTTCGTTGGAAGCCAGGTTCGGCGCGAAGCCACCTTCGTCACCGACGGCGGTGTTCAGGCCACGGGCCTTGAGCACGGCTTTGAGGTGGTGGAAGATTTCGGTGCCCATGCGCAGGCCGTCGGAGAAGGTCTTGGCGCCAACCGGCTGCACCATGAACTCCTGGATGTCGACGTTGTTGTCGGCGTGCTCGCCGCCGTTGATGATGTTCATCATCGGAACCGGCATGGAGTACTGGCCCGGGGTGCCGTTGAGGTTGGCGATGTGCGCGTACAGCGGCAGGTCCAGGTCCTGGGCGGCAGCCTTGGCGGCAGCCAGGGAAACAGCCAGGATGGCGTTGGCGCCCAGCTTGGCCTTGTTCTCGGTACCGTCCAGCTCGATCATGGCGCGGTCCAGGGCCTTCTGGTCAGCCGGATCCTTGCCCAGCAGCAGTTCGCGGATCGGGCCGTTGATGTTGGCGACGGCCTTCAGCACGCCCTTGCCCAGGTAACGGCTCTTGTCGCCATCACGCAGCTCCAGCGCTTCGCGCGAGCCAGTGGAAGCACCCGACGGCGCGCAGGCGCTGCCGATGATGCCGTTGTCGAGCAGCACGTCGGCTTCCACGGTGGGGTTGCCACGGGAATCGAGAACTTCACGACCTTTGATGTCGACGATCTTTGCCATTGTTGTAAGCACTCCAGAATTGACGAAAC
The DNA here is from genome assembly GCF_024749065.1 of Pseudomonas sichuanensis. NCBI lineage: Bacteria > Pseudomonadati > Pseudomonadota > Gammaproteobacteria > Pseudomonadales > Pseudomonadaceae > Pseudomonas > Pseudomonas sichuanensis. The sequence continues at coordinate 4,602,318 of NZ_CP087185.1, forward strand.
TAACGCAACTTTTGGGAATTCTTGCCGTTCACCAGGCGACATGGCACGGGCAGGCCTGGCGAAGGGAGCCCCTGACCGATAGGTCAGGGGGTGGAACGGGCGGTACTTTACCCGAGAAATGAGCTTTACGCGGTTTCTACCGTCGGAAAACTTTTCACCAGGTCGTCCAGCTGCTTGAGCTGGGCGAGGAACGGTTCCAGCTTGTCCAGGCGCAGGGCGCACGGGCCGTCGCACTTGGCGTTGTCCGGGTCCGGGTGGGCTTCGAGGAACAGCCCGGCCAGGCCCTGGCTCATGCCGGCCTTGGCCAGGTCGGTGACCTGGGCACGGCGGCCACCGGCGGAGTCGGCACGGCCGCCCGGCGTCTGCAGCGAGTGGGTGACGTCGAAGAACACCGGGTACTCGAACTGCTTCATGATGCCGAAGCCGAGCATGTCCACCACCAGGTTGTTGTAGCCGAAACTCGAACCGCGCTCACACAGGATGAGCTGGTCGTTGCCGGCTTCGACGCACTTGGCGAGGATGTGCTTCATCTCGTGAGGCGCAAGGAACTGCGCCTTCTTGATGTTGATCACCGCGCCGGTCTTGGCCATCGCCACCACCAGGTCGGTCTGGCGCGACAGGAAGGCCGGCAACTGGATGATGTCGCACACCTTGGCCACCGGTTCGCACTGGTAGGGCTCGTGCACGTCGGTGATCACCGGCACGTTGAAGGTCTGCTTGATCTCTTCGAAGATCTTCAAGCCTTCTTCCATGCCCGGGCCACGGTATGAGGCCACCGACGAGCGGTTGGCCTTGTCGAAGCTGGCCTTGAACACGTACGGGATGCCGAGTTTCTCGGTCACCCGCACGTACTCCTCGCAGACCTTCATTGCCAGGTCACGGGATTCCAGGACGTTCATGCCGCCGAACAGGACGAACGGCTTGTCGTTGGCGATCTCGATGTTACCGACGCGAATGATCTTCTGAGTCATGGATCAGGCCTTGTTCTTCTGTGCCAGGGCTGCCTTGACGAAGCCGCTGAACAGCGGGTGGCCGTCACGTGGCGTCGAGGTGAACTCTGGGTGGAACTGGCAGGCGACGAACCATGGGTGGTCCTTGGATTCGACCACTTCCACCAGCGCGCCGTCTTCGGAACGACCCGAGACCACCAGGCCGGCATCGACCAGTTGTGGCAACAGGTTGTTGTTCACTTCGTAGCGGTGACGGTGACGCTCGGTGATGATGTCCTTGCCGTAGCAGTCGTGCACTTTCGAGCCCGATGCCAGCTGGCAGTCCTGTGCGCCCAGGCGCATGGTGCCGCCCAGGTCGGAGGCTTCGGTACGGGTCTCGACCGCGCCGGTGGCGTCTGCCCACTCGGTGATCAGGCCGACGACCGGGTGGCCGCTGTTGCGGTCGAACTCGGTGGAGTTGGCGTCTTTCCAGCCCATCACGTTACGGGCGAACTCGATCACGGCCACCTGCATGCCGAGGCAGATGCCCAGGTACGGGACCTTGTTCTCACGGGCGTACTGCACCGCGGTGATCTTGCCTTCCACGCCGCGCAGGCCGAAACCGCCCGGGACCAGGATGGCATCGGCGCCTTCGAGCAGGCTGGTGCCCTGGTTCTCGATGTCTTCGGAGTCGATGTAACGCAGGTTGACCTTGGTACGGTTGGTGATGCCGGCGTGGCTCATCGCTTCGATCAGCGACTTGTACGCGTCCAGCAGCTCCATGTACTTGCCGACCATGGCGATGGTCACTTCCTGCTCAGGATTGAGCTTGGCATCGACCACCTTGTCCCACTCGGACAGGTCGGCGCTGTTGCACTGCAGGGCGAAGCGCTCGACGACGAAATCGTCCAGGCCTTGTGCGTGCAGTACGCCAGGGATCTTGTAGATGGTGTCGACGTCTTCCAGCGAAATCACCGCACGCTCTTCGACGTTGGTGAACAGCGCGATCTTGCGACGCGACGAGGCATCGACCGGGTGGTCGGAACGGCAGATCAGCACGTCCGGCTGCAGGCCGATGGAGCGCAGCTCCTTGACCGAGTGCTGGGTCGGCTTGGTCTTGGTCTCACCGGCGGTGGCGATGTACGGCACCAGCGTCAGGTGCATCAGCATGGCGCGCTTGGAGCCCACTTCGACGCGCAGCTGGCGGATGGCCTCGAGGAACGGCTGCGACTCGATGTCACCCACGGTGCCGCCGATCTCGACCAGCGCGACGTCGGCATCGCCGGCGCCCTTGATGATGCGGCGCTTGATTTCGTCGGTGATGTGCGGGATGACCTGGATGGTAGCGCCCAGGTAGTCACCACGGCGCTCTTTGCGCAGCACGTGCTCGTAGATACGGCCGGTGGTGAAGTTGTTGTTCTGGGTCATCGTGGTGCGGATGAACCGCTCGTAGTGGCCCAGGTCGAGGTCGGTCTCGGCGCCGTCGTGGGTGACGAATACTTCACCGTGCTGGAACGGGCTCATGGTGCCCGGGTCGACGTTGATGTACGGGTCCAGCTTGAGCATGGTGACTTTGAGCCCCCGCGCTTCCAGGATGGCCGCCAGGGAAGCCGAGGCAATGCCTTTCCCCAATGAAGAAACAACACCGCCCGTGACGAATATGTAGCGCGTCATGAAAAACCCTAGAAGTCTGCGTTAAGGCGGCATGCGCCGCCGGAGAAAGCGAAGGAAGGCCGAAGCCCCCGATCACCTGCGTCAATCACAGTGCATCTCGAACAACTGCCGCGTCTGTACAGACCAGGGGTATCCCCGGCATGGAGCTCGCTCGTCATTTTAAGAATCAGCCCAGCAAAAAACTGCTTGGTAATCGGCAACCCCTGTGTTTTCGAGGAACCCACAGAAGTTGTATCAAGAAGGGAGGGTAGTCTACCGGAATGTACCCTTCAGCTCAAACCTTGCACGCTGGTCGGCGGCTGCCAGTGCAACTGGCAATTTGCCGCCCCCAGCTCGGGCAGGTTGGCCACCGCCAGCAACTGCTCGCCCTGATACAGCAACGGCAGACGCGGGCGCACGAAATGCGGGATCTGCAACTCGTTGAGCAGACGCTTGAGGTCGCGCCGGCCACGACCAGGAAGGTCCAGCACTTCGCCACCCTGGCGATAGACGATGCGCAGGCCCGCAGCGACTGATTGCGCAGCCAACCGCACATGACCGTTGCCCGGCAATGCCAGCGGCCGGGTCGGGTCCTGCCAGGCCAGCGCCCCGGATGGCGCGCGCTGCCACTCGCCACTCAACCACCAGATGCGTCCATGGCTGCGCTGCAACTCGCCGTCGGTCAGGCACCACACCGGCCGGGCGTCGGCTGCTGCGTCGCGCAGGTCGTTCCAGCCCGCCCAGTGGCGGCTGTCGGGCAACCGGGTGCGGCGGCCAAGCCAGTATTGCAGGGCATTGCGCTGGCGCGCTGGCGACAATGCCGCGATGGTGGCAAGGTCGAGGGAGTCCAGCCCGAGCCAGGGCAGCGGCGCATTGCCGCAGGCCGTCGCCAGGTCGTCTGTGGCCAGTTCATCGAGCAGGCCCAATGCCTCCCCCAGGTGCTCGGCGCTGCGCGCCAGGCTCGCTTCGGCCTGGGGCCAGCGCTGCCTCAGCAGCGGCAACACCTCGCTACGCAGGTAGTTGCGGGCGAAGGTGGTGTCGGTATTGGTGGGATCATCGACCCACACCAGCCCCTTGCTCCGGGCATAGGCCTGCAATTGCGCGCGCGACAGTTTGAGCATCGGGCGAACCAGCCCGCCCTGCCCCAGCGGCCGCACCTCGGGCATGGCCGACAGGCCCCGCAACCCGGCGCCGCGCAGCAGACGGAACAGCAAGGTTTCGGCCTGATCGTCACGGTGCTGGCCGGTGAACAGCACGGCGCCTGGGGCGAGCAGCTTTTCGAAGGCTGTGTAACGGGCATCGCGGGCAGCCTGCTCAAGGCTGGCACCCAGGGCTACCTGAACGTGAATGACGTCGAGTTCAATGCCCAGGGCATCACAGACGGTTCTGCAGTGGGCGGGCCATGCATCGGCGGCAGCTTGCAGACCATGATGCACATGGACGGCACGCAGCGGCGGCGCGGGGTGGTTGCGGGCGTAGTCGGCCAGCAGGTGCAGGAGGACGGTGGAGTCGAGGCCACCGGAGAAGGCGATGTACCAGCCGGGGGCGCTTAGCCAAGGGGTGAGGTTGAGCATCGGGGCCTCACTTGCGAAAGCATCGCGGGGCAAGCCCGCTCCCACGGGAACGGCGCTTGCTTCAGACATTGCGCGATCCCGTGGGAGCGGGCTTGCCCCGCGATTGCTGCTGCGGCGTATTAGAGACCGTAGCTCATCAGGCGATCGTAACGGCGCTTGAGCAGCGCATCGTTGTCGAGCTTGCCGAGCATGTCCAGCTGTTCGATCAGGTCGGCACGGATGCTTGCAGAGACCTTGGCCGGGTCACGGTGGGCGCCGCCCAGCGGTTCCTGGATGACCTTGTCGACGATGTTCAGGCTCTTCAGGCGATCGGCGGTCACGCCCATGGCCTCGGCAGCGTCGGCGGCACGGTCGGCGGTCTTCCACAGGATCGAGGCGCAACCTTCCGGCGAGATCACCGAGTAGGTCGAGTACTGCAGCATGTTCAGCTGGTCGCACACGCCAATGGCCAGTGCACCGCCGGAACCACCTTCACCGATCACGGTGGCGATGATCGGAGTCTTCAGGCGCGCCATCACCCGCAGGTTCCAGGCGATGGCTTCGCTCTGGTTGCGCTCTTCGGCGTCGATGCCTGGGTAGGCGCCGGGGGTGTCGATGAAGGTCAGGATCGGCATCTTGAAGCGCTCGGCCATCTCCATCAGACGGCAGGCCTTGCGGTAGCCCTCCGGGCGCGGCATGCCGAAGTTGCGGCGAACCTTCTCGCGCACTTCGCGGCCTTTCTGATGACCGATGACCATCACCGGCTTGTCGTTCAGGCGCGCGGTACCACCGACGATGGCGGCGTCGTCGGCGAAATGACGGTCGCCATGCAGCTCTTCGAACTCGGTGAAGATGTGATCGATGTAGTCGAGGGTATACGGACGGCGCGGGTGACGGGCCAGGCGAGCGATCTGCCAGCTGGTCAGGTTGCCGAAGATGCTCTCGGTCAGTGTGTTGCTCTTGTCTTGCAGACGGGCAATTTCATCGCTGATGTTCAGCGAGTTGTCGTTGCCTACCAGGCGCAGGCCTTCGATCTTGGCTTGCAGGTCGGCAATCGGCTGTTCGAAATCGAGAAAATTCGGGTTCATAGTCATCCGTCTTGGGTCTACGGCCAGGCGGCCGGCCGGTTGATCCGTTTGGCGCCCTACCTTAAGGGATCAGGCGCATTCAGGTCGAGATTAAATTTTTTGTCGATTCAACGATATTGCAGGAAGACGTTCTCACGCCCGAACTGGTCACGCAGTGCCTGAATCAACCCATCGGCCGGGTCGATGCACCACTGGTCGCCGAACTGCAGCATGGCCTTGGCGTCGCTGCCGGTGTACTCCAGGGTGATCGGGCAGCCCCCGCGATGACGGGTGATCAGCTCGCCCAGCCACTTCAGCCGATCGCCCTTGAGCGCCTCATGGGCGACTTTCAGGCGCAGGCTCTCGGCCAGTTTGGTGCGTGCATCCTCCATGGTCATCACCGTCTTGACCCGCAGGCGCAGGCCGCCGGAGAAGTCATCGTTGCTGACCTCCCCTTCCACCACCACCATGGCGTCGGTCTGCAGCAACGCTTGCGCGGCCATGAAGGCGTCGGCGAACAACGAGGCTTCGATACGCCCGGAGCGGTCGTCCAGGGTCACGAAGCCCATCTTGTCGCCCTTCTTGTTCTTCATCACCCGCAGGGCAATGATCATTCCAGCAATGGTCTGGGTGTCACGCGCCGGCTTGAGGTCGATGATGCGCTGGCGGGCGAAGCGGCGGATCTCGGCCTCGTACTCGTCGATCGGGTGGCCGGTGAGATACAGCCCGAGGGTGTCCTTTTCGCCCTTGAGGCGCTCCTTGAGCGTCAGTTCGCGCACCTTGCGGTGGTTGGCGTAGACGTCGACATCCGCCTCGTCGAACATGCTGCCGAACAGGTCGACGTGACCACTGTCGGCGGTATGCGCCGCCTGCTCGGCAGCCTTGACGGCCTCGCCCAGCGCCGACAGCAAGGTGGCGCGATTGATGTCGATGTTGGCCTGGTAGGCCTTGATCTCGTCATGGAAGTGCGGGCCCAGGCGGTCCAGCGCACCGCTGCGGATCAGCGCGTCGAGGGTACGCTTGTTGACCCTTTTGAGGTCGATGCGTTCACAGAAGTCGAACAGGTCCTTGAACGGGCCACCTTGCGCCCGCGCCTCGACAATCGCCTCCACCGGCCCCTCACCCACGCCCTTGATCGCCCCCAGGCCATAGACGATGCGGCCATGGTCGTTGACGGCGAACTTGAAGTCGGAGAAGTTCACGTCCGGCGCATCGAGCCGCAGCTTCATGCTGCGCACTTCCTCGACCAGCACCACCACCTTGTCGGTGTTGTGCATGTCCGCCGACAGTACCGCGGCCATGAACGGCGCCGGGTAGTGGGTCTTCAGCCAGGCAGTCTGGTAGGAAACCAGGCCATAGGCTGCGGAGTGGGACTTGTTGAAGCCGTAACCGGCGAATTTTTCTACCAGATCGAAGATGTTACCGGCCAGGTCCGCATCGATGTTGTTGCCAACGCAACCCTCGATGAAACCACCGCGCTGCTTGGCCATCTCCTCGGGCTTTTTCTTACCCATCGCCCGGCGCAGCATGTCGGCGCCACCGAGGGTGTAGCCGGCCATCACCTGGGCAATCTGCATCACCTGTTCCTGGTACAGGATGATGCCGTAGGTGGGCGCCAGTACCGGCTTGAGGCCTTCGTACTGGTAGTCGGCGTGCGGGTAGGCCAGCTCGGCGCGGCCGTGCTTGCGGTTGATGAAGTCGTCCACCATGCCCGACTGCAGCGGGCCGGGACGGAACAACGCCACCAGTGCGATCAAGTCTTCCAGGCAGTCGGGCTTGAGCTTCTTGATCAGCTCTTTCATGCCGCGCGATTCAAGCTGGAACACTGCAGTGGTCTCGGCCTTCTGCAGCAGCTCGTAGGTCTTGCGGTCATCCAGCGGGATGAAGTCGATGTTCACGTCGGGCAGATTGTTCTTTTTCTGCTCGCGATTGATGATCTCCATCGCCCATTTGATGATGGTCAGCGTGCGCAGGCCGAGGAAGTCGAACTTCACCAGGCCCGCGGCCTCGACGTCGTCCTTGTCGAACTGGGTCACCAGGCCGCCGCCCTCTTCGTCACAGGCGATCGGCGAGAAGTCGGTGAGCTTGGTGGGCGCGATCACCACACCACCGGCGTGCTTGCCGGTACCGCGGGTGACACCCTCGAGCTTGAGGGCCATGTCCCAGATCTCGCGGCCATCCTCGTCGCTCTTGAGGAAGTCGCGCAGGATTTCTTCCTGCTCGTAGGCCTTCTCCAGGGTCATGCCCACTTCGAACGGGATCATCTTCGACAGCCGGTCGGCCAAACCGTACGACTTGCCCTGCACCCGCGCCACGTCACGCACCACCGCCTTGGCGGCCATGGTGCCGAAAGTGATGATCTGGCTGACCGCATTGCGGCCATAGGCCTCGGCCACGTAGTCGATCACCCGGTCGCGGCCATCCATGCAGAAGTCGACGTCGAAGTCGGGCATGGAAATACGTTCAGGGTTGAGGAAACGCTCGAACAGCAGGTCGTAGGCCAGCGGGTCGAGGTCGGTGATCTTCAGTACATAGGCCACCAGCGAGCCGGCACCCGAGCCCCGGCCCGGGCCGACCGGCACGTCGTTGTTCTTGGCCCACTTGATGAAGTCCATAACGATCAGGAAGTAACCGGGGAAGCCCATCTGGATGATGATGTCCAGTTCGAACTTCAGACGGTCCAGGTAGACCTGGCGCTTCTCTTCGTAGTTGGGCGTGGTCTCCTTCGGCCAAAGTACCGCCAGGCGCTCTTCCAGGCCTTCGTGGGAGACATGGCGCAGGTAGTCGTCGATGCCCATGCCGTTGGGCGTGGGGAAGTCGGGCAGGAAGTACTTGCCCAGCTGCACGGTGATGTTGCAGCGTTTGGCGATCTCCACGGTGTTGGCGATGGCGTCAGGCAGGTCGCTGAACAGCTCGGCCATCTCTTCGGCGGACTTGAGGTACTGCTGGTCGCTGTAGCCACGTGGCCGACGGGGATCGTCGAGGGTCCAGCCTTCGCCGATGCAGACCCGGGTTTCGTGGGCGTCGAAGTCCGACTGCTTGATGAAGCGCACGTCGTTGGTCGCCACCAGCGGCGCGCCGAGCTTGTCGGCCAGGGCCACGGCGGCGTGCACATACTCTTCGTCACCGGCACGGTTGGTACGCTGCACCTCGACGTAGAAGCGCTCCGGGAACATGCCCATCCAGTCGCCGAGCAAGGCCTCGGCCTCATGCTCGCGGCCCGCCATCAACGCCGCGCCGATATCGCCTTCCTTGCCAGCGGACAGGGCGATCAGGCCCTCGCTGGCCGGGGCGATCCATTCGCGCTGGATGATCACCAGGCCATTGCGCTGGCCGTCGGTCCAACCCCTGGAGATCAGCTCGGTGAGGTTGCGGTAGCCCTGGGGGTTCATAGCCAGGAAACAGATCCGCGACAGTGGCGCCTCGGGATCGCTGCCCGCCAGCCACAGGTCTGCGCCGCAGATGGGCTTGATACCGGCGCCCATGGCGGTCTTGTAGAACTTCACCAGCGAGCACATGTTGCTCTGGTCGGTGATCGCCACCGCCGGCATGTTCATCCCGGCCAAGGCCTTGGCCAGCGGCTTGATCCGCACCAGGCCGTCGACCAGGGAGAATTCGGAATGCACGCGAAGGTGAATGAAGGAGACCGACATGGAAAGTCCTGTAGCAGCGCTGAACGACAAGGGCGGGATTGTAGCGTAAACGGGCGGAATGTATGGGGCCGCTTCGCAGCCCTTTCGCCGGCAAGCCGGCTCCCACAGTTACAGTGCAGCTCTTGAAGTCTGCACCGGCCTGTGGGAGCCGGCTTGCCGGCGAAAGGGGCGCGAAGCGGCCCCAATGGATCAGATCAAGGAAGTGGACAGCCCCTCACGGGCCTCCCAGGCCGCTCGCACCGGCGCGAACGAGCGCCGATGAATCGGCGTAGGCCCAAGCCGAGCCAGCGCCTCCAGGTGCACCGGCGTCGGGTAGCCCTTGTGCCCGCCGATCCCGTAGCCCGGGTAGATCAGCTCGAACGCGCTCATCTCACGGTCACGGGTGACCTTGGCCAGGATCGACGCGGCGGCAATGGCCGGCACCTGGGAATCCCCCTTGACCACCGGCGCCGCCGGCACCGACAGTTTCGGGCAGCGGTTGCCGTCGATCAGCGCCAGTTTGGGCGTGACGTGCAACCCCTCGACCGCGCGCTGCATGGCCAGCATGGTGGCTTGCAGGATGTTCAGGCGGTCGATTTCCTCGACCTCGGCGCGGGCGATGCAGAAGCTCAGGGCTTTCTCGCAGATCTCGTCGAACAACGCCTCGCGCTTGGCTTCGGTGAGCTTCTTCGAGTCGTTCAGGCCAAGGATCGGGCGCTGAGGATCGAGAATCACCGCCGCAGTAACGACCGCGCCGCACAGCGGGCCGCGGCCGACCTCATCGACACCGGCGACCAGGTCCTCGACCAGGTTGAAATCCAGTCCCATCTGCATGTCAGTGATCCTTCAACAGGGCAAGCACCGCGTCAGCCGCCTGATTGGAGGCATCACGGCGCAGGGTACGGTGGATCTGGTCGAAACTTTCGGTCTGCTGCGAGCCATCCTTGACCAGTGGTGCCAGGGTCTGGGCCAGGGCTTCGCTGGTGGCGGCATCCTGCAGCAGCTCGGGCACCAGCAGGCGCTGGGCCAGCAGGTTGGGCAGCGACACGTAGGGGCTCTTGACCATGCGTTTGAGGATCCAGTACGTCAGCGGCGCCAGGCGATAGGCCACCACCATCGGCCGCTTGTACAGCATCGCCTCCAGCGTGGCGGTACCGGAGGCGATCAGCACCGCATCGCACGCCGCCAGGGCTGTGTGCGACTGGCCGTCCAGCAGGGTCAACGGCAGCTCGCGCCCTGCGAGCATCTGCTCGAGCTGGGCACGCCGCGCGGCATTCGCGCAGGGCAGCACAAAGCGTACGCCCGGCACCAGCTCGACCAGACGCTGGGCAGCGTCCAGGAACAGTGCGCCCAGGCGCCCTACTTCGCCGCCTCGGCTACCTGGCATCAGTGCCACCACTGGCCCGGCGGCTAGCCCGAGTTCGCTGCGGGCTCCGCTGCGATCAGCCTCTAGCGGTATGGTGTCAGCCAACGGGTGACCGACGAAACGCACCGGCACGCCCTGCTCTTCATAGAAGCGCGCCTCGAACGGCAGCAGGGTCAGCATCAGGTCGCAGCCTTCGCGAATCTTCAACACGCGCTTCTGCCGCCACGCCCATACCGAGGGGCTGACGTAGTGCACGGTCTTGATCCCGGCCTGACGCAACTTGAGTTCGATGTTGAGGGTGAAGTCCGGCGCGTCGATGCCGATGAAAACGTCCGGCTTTTCGTCGATCAGCGTCTGGATCAGCAGCTTGCGCCGTTTGAGCAGCTCACGCAGGCGCCCCAGCACTTCCACCAGGCCCATCACCGCCAGGCGCTCCATGGGGAAGTAGGAGGTCATGCCTTCGGCTTCCATCAAGGGCCCGCCCACGCCGATGAAACGCACATCGGGATGGCGGGCCTTGATGGCGCGCATCAGGCCGGAGCCTAGGATATCGCCGCTGGCCTCACCCGCGACCAACGCAACACAGAGTTGGGCCATATCAGCGGGTGATGCCGCGGGCGGAATCGACGATCGATTTGCGGAACACTTCGACTTCAGGGAACTGGCTGGCCAATTCCTCGAGTTCCTTCAGTGCTTCCTCGACGGTCAGCCCCTGGCGATAGACCACCTTGTAGGCACGGCGCAGGGCATGCAGCACTTCGTCGCTGAAACCGCGACGGCGCAAGCCTTCGAAGTTCATGCTGCGTGCTTCGGCCGGGCTGCCGAATACCGTGACGAAAGCCGGGACATCCTTGCCGATCGCCGTCCCCATGCCGGAGAAGGCGTGGGCACCGATATGGCAATACTGGTGCACCAGCGTATAGCCGGACAGGATCGCCCAGTCACCCACATGCACATGGCCAGCCAGCGCTGTGTTGTTGACCAGGATGCAGTGGTTGCCGATCACGCTGTCGTGGCCGATGTGCGCGTAGGCCATGATCAGGTTGTGGTCGCCCAGGGTGGTCTCCGAACGGTCCTGCACGGTACCGCGATGGATGGTGACACCCTCGCGAATCACATTGTGATCGCCGATCACCAGGCGGGTGAGTTCACCCTTGTACTTCAGGTCCGGGGTGTCTTCACCGATGGAACTGAACTGGTAGATACGGTTGTGTTTGCCAATGCGGGTCGGGCCCTTGAGCACCACATGAGGGCCGATAACGGTACCCTCGCCGATTTCCACATCAGGGCCTACGATCGACCAAGGGCCGACCTCGACGCCTTCGGCCAGCTTGGCCGAAGGGTCGATGATCGCCCGAGGATCAATCGAATTCATAGGGACTGTTCCGCGCAAGTGATTTCTGCCGAGCAGACGGCCTTGCCATCAACCAGTGCACGGCATTCGAACTTCCAGATCATGCGCTTGCGGCTGATGAATTTGGCTTCCAGCACCAGCTGATCGCCCGGCAGCACAGGCTGGCGGAAACGCAGCTTGTCGGAACCGACGAAGTAGTACAGGGTGCCATCAGCCGGTTTGGCATCGAGCATCTTGAAACCGAGAATTCCGGCCGCCTGGGCCATCGCCTCGATGATCAGCACGCCCGGCATGATCGGGTGCGCCGGGAAATGGCCGTTGAAGAACGGCTCGTTGATGCTGACATTCTTGTAGGCACGAATGCTCTGGGCCTCGAAATCCAGATCCGTCACCCGGTCCACCAGCAGGAACGGGTAACGGTGAGGCAGGTATTCGCGAATCTCGTTGATGTCCATCATTTCGGGGGGAAGCCTGTAATAAGAATAGGGAGCGCAGGTGCTGACCACACGCTCCTTTTGCAGATCCAAAGAGGAGCCAGCTAGCGATTGTGCACGCTTGCTCAGAAGGCGGTATTAGCCTTCTGATGTCGGCTGGCCACCTGAGGTCACTGTATCGACACGTTTTTCCAGCTGCTGCAGGCGCTTGGCCGTCTCATCCAACTGGCGAATTCGCGCGGCACTCTTGCGCCATTCGGCCAGTGGTTGCATGGCCGTGCCAGAAGAATAGCCGCCTGGCTCGGTGATCGAACGGGTAACCATGGTCATGCCGGAAACGAATACGTTGTCGCACACCTCGATATGCCCGACCATGCCGACGCCGCCCGCAATCATGCAATGCTTGCCGATCTTGGTGCTGCCGGAAATACCGACGCAGGCCGCCATCGCCGTGTGGTCACCGACCTGCACGTTGTGGGCGATCTGGATCTGGTTGTCGAGCTTGACGCCATTGCCGATAAGGGTATCCGACAGCGCACCGCGGTCGACGGCGGTGTTCACGCCGATCTCCACGTCATCGCCCAGCGTCACGCCACCGATTTGGGCGATCTTCTGCCACACGCCCTTCTCGTTGGCGAAACCGAAGCCCTCACCACCGATCACGGCGCCAGACTGGATGACCACACGCTTGCCGATGGTCACGTCGTGATACAGCGTGACGCGCGGCGCAAGCCAGCCACCTTCACCGATGACGCAACGTGCACCAATGAAGCAGTGCGCGCCGACCGTGACGTTCGCGCCAATACGCACGCCAGCTTCGATCACCGCGAAGGGACCGATGCTGGCGCTGGCATCCACCTGTGCGTCCTCGGCTACCACGGCGCTGGGATGAATTCCCGCCACAGCCTTGGGCTTAGGGTCGAACAGGTGCGAAATACGAGCATAGGCAAGGTACGGGTCAGGCACGATCAGTGCGTTGCCGGCAAAGGCTGCGGCATCCTCGGCCTTGAGCAGCACCGCACCTGCCTGGGCATTGTCCAGGTACTTGCGGTACTGCTTGTTGGCGAGGAAGCTCAGTTGCCCGGGCCCGGCCTCCTGCAAGGTGGCCAGCCCACTGATTTGCAGCGCCTCGGGGCCTTTGAGCTCAGCCCCGAGGGCCTCGGCCAGCTGGCCGAGCGTCATGGTCACGGTCATATCAACGGGCTTGGTTCATGCGCTCGATGACCTGGCGGGTGATGTCGTACTGCGGTTTGACATCGATGACCGCGCCACGCTCGAGCACCAGGTCAAAGCCACCCTTCTTGATCACTTCTTCGACAGCACCGTCCAGCTTGGGCTTGAGCTGCTTGAGCATGTCGCGGTCGGCTACGGCCTTGGCTTCGTTCAGCTCCTTGGACTGGAACTGGAAGTCACGGGCCTTCTGCTTGAATTCGAGTTCCAGACGCTCACGCTCAGGCTGTGCCATTTTATCCCCGCCTTTGATCAGGCGGTCCTGGATGCCTTTGGCGCTGCTTTCCAGGCCCTTGAGCTTGGTCAGTTGCGGGCCGAATTTCTTCTCGGCGTCAACGGCGTACTTCTTGGCCGCATCGGACTCGAGCAGGGCCATCTGATAGTTCAGCACGGCAACCTTCATTTCGGCGAAAGCCGGGGTGGCGACCAGCGCCGCAGCCACGAGGGCCAGTTGGGTCAACTTACGCACGATGCACTCCTGGATAAACCGTTGTCGTTATGCAAGGGCTGACCTTAGAAGGTCTGGCCCAGAGAGAATTGGAACACCTGGGTGTCGGCGTCGTCCGGCTTCTTGATTGGCATCGCCAGGCTGAAGCTCAACGGGCCCAGCGCGGTGATCCAGGTCACACCCAGACCAACGGAGCTGGCCATGTCGGAGAAACCGACCTTGGCGCAATCCGGCTTGGAGCCGCAATTGGTGTCGAATACGTTACCCACATCCCAGAACACCGAGGTACGCAGGGAGCGCTGGTCCTTGACGAACGGCAGCGGGAACAGCAGCTCTACACCGCCCTGCACCAGCACGTTGCCACCGAACGGCAGCGGATCCTGGTCCGGGTCGGCGATGGTGCCTGGGTTCTTGCCGGTACTTGGGGTACTGCGCGGACCGAGGCTGCTGTCCTTGAAGCCACGTACCGAGTTGAAACCACCCGCGTAGTAGTTTTCATAGAACGGCAGGCCGGAGGTACCGCCGAAACCATCACCATAGCCCAGTTCAGTGTGCAGGCGCAGGGTGTAGTCGTTGTTGATCGGCTTGAACAGCTGGCCGCGGTAGTCGAGCTTGTAGAACGACAGGTCGCTGCCTGGGACGGTAGTTTCGAGTGTCAGGCTCTGCGAGTGGCCACGGGTAGCCAGCACGCCCTTGTTGAGGGTCGATTCGGACCAGCCGACCGAGGCCTTGAAGTTCAGGAAGCTGTCGCCCTCCTCTTTGAGGAAGTCGAAGATCTCGTCGACGGTGTAACGGCCGGTTTTAAGCTTGTCCTGCTGCACGGTCAGGCCGTAGGTCAGACGCGAGGTTTCGCTGATCGGGTAACCCAGGCTGACACCGGCGCCGAGGCTGTCGACCGCATAGCTGGCCACGTCGACGTCGAGGTCGTCGTAGTTGGTGCTGCGGTAGAAGGCGTTGTAGCCCAGGCTCACGCCGTCGGCAGTGAAGTAGGGGTCAACGAAGCCGAAGTTGTAGCGAGTCTGGTATTCCGAACGGGTCAGGCCGATGGACACCTTGTTACCGGTACCCAGGAAGTTGGTCTGGCTGATCGAACCACCGAGGATCAAACCGGCACTCTGGGCGAAACCGACGCTGGCGGTGATCGAGCCGGAGGCCTGCTCTTCTACGCTGTAGTTGACGTCGACCTGGTCGTCGGTGCCTGGCACTGCCGGGGTCTCGACGTTGACTTCCTTGAAGAAGCCCAGGCGCTCGAGGCGGGTCTTGGACTGATCGATCAGGTAGGTCGAAGCCCAGCCACCTTCCATCTGACGCATTTCACGACGCAGCACTTCGTCTTCGGTCTTGGTGTTGCCGCGGTAGTTGATGCGGTTGACGTAGGCGCGTTTGCCCGGATCGACGACGAACATGATGTCGACGGTGTGATCCTGGTCGTTCGGCTGTGGCACGCCGTTGACGTTGGCGAAGGTGTAGCCCTCGTTACCCAGGCGGCGGGTAATGAGGTCGGAAGTGGTGGTCATCACCTTGCGCGAGAACACCTGGCCTGGCTGTACCAGCAGCAGCGACTTGACCTGGTCTTCCGGTACCTTGAGGTCGCCGGAGAGCTTCACGTCACGGACGGTGTACTTCTCGCCTTCATTGATGTTGACGGTGATGTAGACGTGCTTCTTGTCCGGGGTGATGGACACCTGGGTGGACGCGATGTCCATGTTGATGTAGCCGCGGTCCAGGTAGTAGGAGCGCAGGCGCTCGAGGTCACCGGACAGCTTCTCGCGGGCGTACTTGTCGTCGTTCTTGAAGAACGACAGCCAGTTGGTGGTTTTCAGCTCGAACAGCTGGCCCAGGGTTTCGTCGTCGAACACCGTGTTGCCGACCACGTTGATGTGCTGGATTGCAGCGACGGTGCCTTCGTTGATCTTGATCTTCAGGCCGACCCGGTTGCGCGGCTGCGGCACGACTTCGGCGTCGACTTCGGCCGAATAGCGCCCCTGGGCCACATACTGGCGCTGCAGTTCGTTACGCACGCCTTCGAGCGTCGCGCGCTGGAAGATCTCGCCTTCGGCCAGGCCAGACTGCTTGAGGCCCTTCATCAGGTCTTCGGTGCTGATGGCCTTGTTGCCTTCGATCTCGATGCTGGCGACCGACGGGCGCTCGACCACGTTGATGATCAGGACATTGCCGTCGCGATTCAGCTGGATGTCCTGGAAGAAACCGGTCTTGAACAGCGAGCGGGTGGAGTCGACCAGACGGCGGTCATCGACCTGATCGCCGACGTTCAGCGGCAGGGCGCCGAACACGCTGCCGGCGGAAACCCGCTGCAGGCCGTTGACACGAATATCGGAGATGGTGAAGGACTCGGCGTGAACTTCAGCGATCATCAGTGCGGAGAGGACCGCAGTTAGCAGCAGACGTTTCATGAAGTCCTTTTATTCCAACTGGCAATAAACTACCCGCCGCGATGAGGCAGCAGGTTTCGCGATTGAGCGAAGCTTTTATAGTCGACCCAGATCGTTGATCAGGGCGAGCAACATCACCCCTATGACCAAACTGATACCGATCTGGACCCCCCAACCCTGCACCCGATCCGAGAGCGGACGACCGCGCGCCCATTCGATCAGGTAGAACAGCAAATGCCCCCCATCCAGTACTGGAATAGGCAGCAAATTCAGAACCCCCAGGCTTATGCTCAGGTAGGCCAGGAAATTCAGGAAATCCCCAACGCCCGACTGGGCTGAAGCGCCCGCCACTTTAGCAATGGTTATCGGTCCGCTCAAGTTTTTTACCGAGAGCTCCCCGAACAGCATTTTCTTCAACGATTCAAGGGTCAGGACACTCATGCTCCAGGTCCGCGAAAGGCCCTCGCCCACGGCCTCAAGCGGGCCGTAGCTGACTTCGCGGAGCATCTGCGGCGGCCATTGCGCGCCTTTCACACCGGCGCCCAGATAACCACCGGCTGCCTGGCCTTCACCCTTGCGCGCCAGCGTTACCGGCAGCTCCAGCTGCGCGCCGTCACGTTCGATGCGCAGATTGACCTTTTGTTCAGGGCGGGCGCGAACGGCATCGACCACCTGCTGCCAGTCAGCCAACGCCACACCATCGAGGGCCAACAGCTTGTCGCCGGTCTTGAGCCCCGCCGCTGCGGCAGGGCCCTTGGGATCGATCTCGGCCAGCACCGGCGTCACTGCCGGGCGCCACGGGCGCAGGCCCAGTGACTGGATCGGGTCGGGCTCGTCGACGCCCTTGAGCCAATGGCTCAGCTGGATATCGCGCTGCTGCGGGGCCGTTGCGCCCTCATCGAGCACGCCCACGCGCAGGGTGCCGCTCTCGCCGAGGCGACGCACCAGTTGCAGGTTGACCGCCGACCAGCCATTGGTCGGCTCACCGTCAACCGAGACAATTTCCTGGCCCGCGCTCAAGCCGGCGACAGCCGCCAGGCTGCCCGACTCGACTGCACCGATGACCGGGCGCACCTGCTGGGTGCCGAGCATGGCGATGACCCAGAAGAACAGGATGGCGAGCAGGAAGTTGGCGATGGGGCCGGCGGCAACGATGGCGATGCGCTGGCGTACCGACTTGCGGTTGAACGACTGCTCGATCAGCGCTGGCGGGACCTCGCCCTCGCGCTCATCGAGCATTTTGACGTAGCCACCCAGGGGGATGGCTGCCACCACGAACTCGGTGCCCTGCCGATCATGCCAACGCAACAGCGGCGTGCCGAAGCCTACCGAGAAGCGCAGCACCTTGACGCCACAGCGCCGCGCCACCCAGAAGTGACCGAATTCGTGAAAAGTGACCAGCACACCCAATGCCACCAGAGTGCCAACAATCATGTACAGCGCAGTCATGTGCTATCTCCGCAAGACGTTCGGTGCTGCCGCTCAGCGGCCGTGGCGCCTCAGCCACTCACGGGACAGCTCCCGCGCACGCTGGTCGGCGGCGAACACCGCATCGAGCGTGGCAACTGGCACCACAGGCTCCTGTTCGAGCACCTGCTCGATCATACCCGCGATCTCCGGGAAGCGGATACGCCGCGCCAGGAACGCGTCCACCGCCACTTCGTTGGCGGCATTGAGTACCGCTGGCGCACTATTGCCCGCCTCGGCAGCCTGACGCGCCAGGCGCAGGCAAGGGAAGCGCTGTTCGTCGGGGGCCTGGAAATCCAGACGGGCGATGGCGAACAGGTCCAGTGGCGCAACCCCCGAGTCGATACGCTCCGGCCAGGCCAGGGCGTTGGCGATCGGGGTACGCATGTCCGGGTTGCCCAGTTGGGCGAGCACCGAGCCATCGATATAGTCGACCAGCGAGTGGATCACGCTTTGCGGGTGCACCACCACTTCCACGGTCGCAGGCGCCGTATCAAACAGCCAGCAGGCCTCGATCAGCTCCAGGCCTTTGTTCATCATGCTGGCCGAGTCGACCGATATCTTGCGCCCCATGGACCAGTTGGGATGGGCGCAGGCTTGTTCAGGCGTGACATCGACCAGCGCCGCCGCAGGCATTTCGCGGAACGGGCCGCCCGAGGCGGTGAGCAGGATGCGCCGCACCCCCACTGCACTCAGGCCGCGGGCGTAGTCGCCAGGCATGCACTGGAAGATCGCATTGTGCTCGCTGTCGATCGGCAACAGCACGGCGCCACTGCGACGCACGGCATCCATGAACAGCGCGCCGGACATCACCAGCGCTTCCTTGTTGGCCAGCAGTACCTTCTTGCCCGCCTCGACCGCCGCCAGGGTTGGGCGCAAGCCTGCGGCGCCAACGATGGCCGCCATCACCGCATCCACTTCCGGCGCGGATGCGACCTGGCACAAACCTGCCTCGCCCTCGAGCACCTCGGTGGCGCAGCCGGCAACAGCCAAGCCCTCACGCAGACGAGTGGCCGCTTCGGCGCTCGGCACCACGGCGAACGCCGGACGATGGCGCTCGCACAGCGCCAGCAACTCGTCGACCCGGGAGTAGCCGGTCAGCGCGAATACCTGGTAGCGCTCGGGATGTCGGGCAATGACATCCAGGGTACTCAGGCCGATTGAGCCGGTAGCGCCCAGTACAGTGATGCGCTGCACAGTACTCACAGCACACCCCACTCGGCGGCCCACAGCAGCACGGCGAACATCGGAATGGCCGCGGTCAGGCTGTCTATACGGTCGAGCACGCCACCGTGGCCGGGCAGCAGGTTGCTGCTGTCCTTGATCCCTTCGCGGCGCTTGAACATGCTCTCGGTCAGGTCACCGACCACCGAGGACATGACCACCACCACTGCGCCCAGCAAGCCCAGCAGCAACTGGCCAACACTCCAGTCGCGGTACAGGGCGACGCCCAGGCTGATCAGCAGGCTGACTGCCAGCCCACCGTAGACACCTTCCCAGCTCTTGCCCGGGCTGACTTGCGGCGCCAGCTTGCGCTTGCCGAAGGCACGCCCCGAGAAGTAGGCGCCGATGTCGGCGGCCCACACCAGCACCATGACCGCCAGGATCAGCCAATTGCCCTGCGGCCAGTGCTTGAGCAGCACCAACCCCTGCCAGGCCGGCAACAGGATCAGCAGGCCGATCAGCAAACGACAGGCGGCACTGGTCCACAACTCGTTGCTGCGCGGGTAGGTCAGCACCAGCCAGGTGGCCAGCGCCCACCAGATCACCGAGGCACCCAGCACCCAGGGCGCAAGGTCGGGCATGAGATAGAGCAGCATCAGCGCGCCAGCAACCACCGCGGCATAGGCAATGCGCAGCGGCTGGGCCACCAGCCCGGCCAACCGCGCCCACTCCCAGGCACCCAGCGTGACCACGAAGCCGATGAACAAGGCGAAATCCCCACCGTTGAGCAGGAAGAAACCACCCAGCGCGACCGGCAACAGGATCAGCGCAGTAATGATGCGTTGTTTAAGCATTAAGCACGGGCTCCGGCTTCGACCTGCTCGCTGGTCTTACCGAAGCGGCGCTGGCGCGAAGCGAAATCGGCCAGTGCGTTACGCATGGCCTCGTGTTTGAAGTCCGGCCAGAACAGGTCGGAGAAGTACAGCTCGGCATAGGCCAGCTGCCACAGCAGGAAGTTGCTGATGCGACGCTCGCCGCCGGTGCGGATGCACAGGTCGGGCAGCGGCAGGTCACCAGTGGCCAGGCACGTCTGCAGCAGCTCGGGAGTGATGTCGTCCGGGCGCAGATGACCGGCCTGGACTTCCCGCGCCAGGCGTTGGGCCGCCTGGGCGATATCCCACTGACCACCGTAGTTGGCGGCAATCTGCAGGATGAACCGATTGCTGCCGACAGTGGCGGCCTCGGCCTCGCGCATCGCTGCTTGCAGCTCAGGGTGGAAGCGCGAACGGTCACCAATGATGCGCAGGCTGATGTTGTTGTCATTCAGCCGCTTGGCCTCGCGGCGCAACGCAGAGAAGAACAACTCCATCAACGCCCCGACCTCTTCGGCCGGGCGCTGCCAGTTCTCGCTGGAGAAGGCGAACAGAGTCAGTACTTCAACCCCGGACTCGGCGCAGACTTCGATGACCGCACGCACGGCATCGACACCCGCCTTGTGCCCGGCAACGCCGGGCAACAGGCGCTTCTTCGCCCAGCGATTGTTGCCATCCATGATGATCGCGACGTGACGCGGCACCGAAGACAGTGCCGCCAGCTTGGTCTTTTCCATTAAAAAACCTCGGCCTTAGACGGCCAACAGGTCCTTTTCCTTGGCTTTGTACGCGGCGTCGACTTCGGCGACGAACTTGTCGGTCAGCTTCTGGATTTCGTCAGCGGCGCGACGCTCTTCGTCTTCGCTGATTTCCTTGTCCTTGGTCAGCTTCTTCAAGTCGGCAAGGGCATCGCGACGCACGTTGCGCACGGCAACCTTGGCATCTTCGGCAACGCCGCTGGCCTGCTTGGTGTAACCCTTGCGGGTTTCCTCGGTCAGGGCCGGCATCGGTACACGGATGGTGGTACCGGCGCTGGACGGGTTCAGGCCCAGGTCGGAGGTCAGGATGGCCTTCTCGATGGCTGCGCTGAGGTTCTTGTCGTGGGCGACGATCTTCAGGGTGCGGGCATCTTCGACGGTAATGGCGGCCACCTGGTTCAGCGGCATGTCGCTACCCCAGGCAGGAACCTTGACGCTGTCCAGGATGCTTGGGTGGGCACGGCCGGTGCGGATGGCAGCCAGGTGGCGACCCAGCGCCTCGATGGACTTGCCCATGCGGTCCTGGGCGTCTTTCTTGATGTCGTTGATCATTTCTGAACTTCCTCGATCAGGGTTCCTTCAGCGCCGCCGTGCACGATGTTCAGCAGGGCGCCAGGCTTATTCATGTTGAAGACGCGCAGCGGCATCTTGTGGTCGCGGCACAGACAGATTGCCGTCAGGTCCATTACCCCCAGCTTGCGATCCAGCACTTCATCGTAGGTCAGATGATCGAACTTCTCGGCATGCGGGTCTTTGAATGGATCTGCAGTGTATACACCATCGACCTTGGTTGCTTTCAATACTACGTCGGCATCGATTTCGATGGCGCGCAGGCAAGCGGCAGAGTCGGTGGTAAAGAACGGGTTGCCGGTACCGGCAGCGAAGATCACCACTTCTTTGGCGTTCAGGTGGCGCATGGCCTTGCGGCGATCATAGTGATCGGTCACACCGACCATGGAGATGGCAGACATGACGATGGCGGTGATGTTCGCACGCTCCAGCGCGTCGCGCATGGCCAGGGCGTTCATCACGGTTGCCAGCATGCCCATGTGGTCGCCGGTGACACGATCCATGCCGGCTGCGCTGAGCGCCGCACCACGGAACAGGTTGCCACCACCGATCACCAGACCGACCTGAACACCGATACCGACCAGCTGGCCGACTTCCAGCGCCATGCGATCCAGGACCTTGGGGTCGATCCCGAACTCTTCCGAGCCCATCAGGGCCTCGCCGCTCAGTTTGAGTAGAATGCGTTTATAGCGAGCCTGATAACCACTGCCCTGCTGAGCCATTGCGAATCTCTCCTGCGGCGTTTGTAAAATTCTGGCGGGCTGTTTCAGCCTGCGCGTAACTCCAGCGTGACGCAGCTTCTGCGTCAGCGAGCAGCGGTTGGGTAAACCGCTGCCGCTTTGACAAAGAGGCTGCGCGCGTGAGCGGGCAGCCTCTTTGGGGCGACAGACGAGTCTGTCTTACTGCTTGGCAGCAGCCAGCTGAGCGGCAACTTCTTCAGCGAAGTTGTCGACTGGCTTCTCGATGCCTTCGCCTACTTTGAAGTAGGTGAAGGAAACGATTTCAGCACCGGCTTTCTTGGCCAGCTCGCCGACTTTGACTTCCGGGTTCATGACGAAGGCCTGCTCTTTCAGCGACGCTTCGGCTTTGAACTTGGAAATACGGCCGTTGACCATGTTTTCAACGATGTTTTCCGGCTTGCCGGCGATCTTGTCGGCGTTCAGTTGCAGGAAGACGTTCTTCTCGCGCTCGACGGCCTCGGCGGAAATTTCCGACGCATCCAGGAACTCTGGGTTCGAAGCTGCAACGTGCATGGCGATGTTCTTGGCCAGCTCGACGTCGCCGCCTTTCAGGACAACGACAGCACCGATCTTGTTGCCGTGCAGGTAGGCACCGACAACGTCACCCTCAACGCGCACCAGGCGACGGATGTTGACGTTCTCGCCGCACTTGGCAACCAGGGCTTCACGAGCGGCTTCGCGGGAAGCGATCAGCGGAGCAGCTTCGGTCAGCTTCTGAGCGAAGGCTTCTTCAACGCTTTCAGCGACGAAGTTCTTGAAGTCGTCTTGCAGGGCCAGGAAGTCGGTCTGCGAGTTCACTTCCAGCAGAACGGCGGCTTTACCGTCGGTCTTGACCGCGATAGCGCCTTCAGCGGCAACGTTGCCGGCTTTCTTGGCGGCCTTGATGGCGCCCGAAGCACGCATGTCGTCGATGGCTTTTTCGATGTCGCCACCGGCCTTTTCCAGGGCCTTCTTGCAATCCATCATGCCTTCGCCGGTACGCTCGCGCAGTTCTTTGACCAGCGCTGCAGTAATTGCTGCCATTTCAAAATCCTCTTGGAAAGTTTTTCAACCATTCCACCCGCTCTTCACGGGCGTTAAATTCTGCAAATCCGCTGCTTTTATGCATCAGCGCGCCCATGATGCGGGGCCGTTGCTGACAGCAGGATTTCAAGGTGGCAAAAAGGGGGCCTAGCCCCCTTTTTGCGTGCCAAGTAGACGCTAAGCGTCAATTACTCAGCAGCAGGTGCAGCCGCTTCTTCAACGTAGACTTCGGTGCCGCCAGCAACGTTGTTGCGGCCGCGGATGACGGCGTCAGCCATCGAAGTCATGTACAGCTCGATGGCGCGGATGGCGTCGTCGTTACCTGGAATGACGTAGTCAACGCCTTCTGGGCTGCTGTTGGTATCGACAACGCCGATAACCGGGATGCCCAGCTTGTTGGCTTCGGTGATCGCGATGCGCTCGTGATCAACGTCGATAACGAACAGTGCGTCAGGCAGACCGCCCATGTCCTTGATACCACCCAGGCTGCGGTCCAGTTTTTCCAGATCGCGCGAACGCATCAGGGCTTCTTTCTTGGTCAGCTTGGCGAAGGTGCCATCTTCGGCCTGGACTTCCAGGTCGCGCAGACGCTTGATCGAAGCACGAATGGTCTTGTAGTTGGTCAGCATGCCGCCCAACCAGCGGTGGTCAACGTATGGCGAACCGCAACGAGCAGCTTGCTCGGCGACGATCTTGCCGGCGGAACGCTTGGTGCCGACGAACATGATCTTGTTCTTGCCCTGGGCCAGGCGCTCGACGAACGACAGAGCGTCGTTGAACATCGGCAGGGTTTTTTCCAGGTTGATGATGTGGATCTTGTTACGCGCGCCGAAAATGTACTTGCCCATTTTCGGGTTCCAGTAACGGGTCTGGTGGCCGAAGTGCACACCGGCCTTCAGCATATCGCGCATGTTGACTTGGGACATGATAGTTCCTTGATAAGTCGGGTTGGGCCTCCACGCATCCCAATGACCAACCCGCGAATCCGTGGACTCGGGGCACCCAGGTCATCGTGTCGACACGTGTGTGGGTTTGAGCTTACGGAGGTCATCCCCCGAAAGCGGCGCATTTTATACCACAGAGTACGAACGAACGGAACCCGTTAACGCAGCTTCAAGTCTCAAGCCGCAAGCTGCAAGAAAAAGCAGCCGGCACACGCCCCGCTTTTTCTTGCAGCTCGCAGCTTGCGGCTTGAAACTCGAGACCTGAGGCTTGCTGCCAGTTCTACATCGCCCTCTGGTAGAATGAGGCCTTTCCCGTTTGTTTGCGCCGTACCCGGTGCCGTAGAGAGCCTGTTCATGACCGTTACCATCAAGACTGCAGAAGACATCGAGAAGATGCGCATTGCCGGCCGCCTGGCCGCCGAAGTGCTGGAAATGATCGAAGCACACGTCAAGCCCGGTGTCACCACCGAAGAGCTCGACCGCCTGTGCCATGACTACATCGTCAACGTCCAGCAGGCGATCCCGGCGCCGCTCAACTACAAAGGTTTCCCCAAGTCGATCTGCACCTCGATCAACCATGTGGTGTGCCACGGCATCCCCAACGAGAAGCCGCTCAAGGACGGTGACACCATCAACATCGATGTCACCGTGATCAAGGACGGCTACCACGGCGACACCAGCCGCATGTTCCACGTCGGCACCGTCGCCCCCTGGGCCGAGCGCCTGTCGCAGGTCACCCAGGAGTGCCTGTACAAAGCCATCGAGCTGGTCAAGCCGGGCTGCCGCCTGGGCGATATCGGCGAAGTGATCCAGAAACACGCCGAGAAGAACGGTTTCTCGGTGGTCCGCGAGTTCTGCGGCCACGGCATCGGCAAGGTGTTCCACGAAGAGCCGCAGATCCTGCACTACGGGCGCGCTGGCACCGGCATGGAACTCAAGGAAGGCATGACCTTCACCATCGAGCCGATGATCAACCAGGGCAAGGCAGACACCAAGGTACTGGGCGACGGCTGGACCGCCATCACCAAGGACCGCAAGCTCTCCGCCCAGTGGGAACACACCCTGGTGGTGACCGCCACCGGCTACGAGGTGTTCACCCTGCGCAAGGACGACACCCTGCCGCGCACCTCGGCCTGATATTCATACACAGGAACGCGACTCGATGCCCCAGGTGGATCCCGAGCTGTTCGACCGTGGCCAGTTCCAGGCGGAACTGGCCCTCAAGGCAAGCCCCATCGCCGCTTTCAAGAAAGCCATTCGCATGGCCGGCGAGGTGCTCGACAAGCGTTTCCGTGAAGGCCGCGAGATTCGCCGGCTGATCGAGGACCGCGCCTGGTTCGTCGACAATATCCTGCAGCAGGCCTGGCACCAGTTCACCTGGGGGCAAGCGGACGGCATCGCCCTGGTGGCGGTTGGCGGCTATGGGCGTGGCGAGCTGCACCCCTGGTCGGACATCGACCTGCTGATCCTGCTCGACGCCGCCGAGCACGAGCAGTACCGCGACGCCATCGAACGCTTCCTCACCCTGCTGTGGGACATCGGCCTGGAAGTCGGCCAGAGCGTGCGCACCGTGGACGAGTGCGCCGAGCAGGCCCGGGCCGACCTCACGGTCATCACCAACCTGATGGAAAGCCGCACCATTGCCGGGCCCGAGTCGCTGCGCCAGCGCATGCTGGAAGTCACCAGCACCGCGCACATGTGGCCGAGCAAGGAGTTCTTCCTGGCCAAGCGCGCCGAACTCAAGGCGCGCCACCACAAATACAACGACACCGAGTACAACCTCGAGCCCAATGTCAAAGGTGGGCCAGGCGGGCTGCGCGACATCCAGACCGTACTGTGGGTGGCTCGCCGCCAGTACGGCACCCTGAACCTGCACGCGCTGGCCGGCGAAGGCTTCCTGCTGGAGAGCGAGAACGAATTGCTGGCCTCGTCGCAGGCCTTCCTCTGGCGCGTGCGCTACGCCCTGCACATGCTCGCCGGGCGCGCCGAAGATCGCCTTTTGTTCGACCACCAGCGCAGCATCGCCACGTTGTTGGGCTACAGCGACGAAAACCCCAAGCGCGCCATCGAGCAGTTCATGCAGCAGTACTACCGGGTGGTGATGAGCATCAGCCAGTTGTGCGACCTGATCATCCAGCACTTCGAGGAAGTGATCCTCGCCGATGACGACAGTGGCAGCACCACACCGCTCAATGCCCGCTTCCGCCTGCACGACGGCTATATAGAAGCCGTAAGCCCCAACGTGTTCCGCCGTACACCCTTCGCCATGCTCGAGATCTTCGTGCTGATGGCCCAGCACCCCGAAATCAAGGGGGTACGCGCCGATACCGTGCGACTGCTGCGCGAACACCGTCACCTGATCGACGACAAGTTCCGCCACGACATTCGCAATACCAGCCTGTTCATCGAGCTGTTCAAGTGCGAGATCGGCATCCACCGCAACCTGCGCCGGATGAACCGTTACGGCATTCTTGGCCGCTACCTGCCGGAATTCGGCCTGATCGTCGGGCAGATGCAGCACGACCTGTTCCACATCTATACGGTCGACGCGCACACCCTCAACCTGATCAAGCACCTGCGCAAACTGCAGTACACCCCGGTGTCGGAAAAATTCCCGCTGGCCAGCAAGCTCATGGGCCGCCTGCCCAAGCCCGAGCTGATCTACCTGGCCGGGCTTTACCATGACATCGGCAAAGGCCGCCAGGGCGACCACTCCGAGCTGGGCGCCGTAGACGCGCAAGCGTTCTGCGAACGCCACCAGCTACCCGCCTGGGACAGCCGCCTGATCGTCTGGCTGGTGCTGAACCACCTGGTGATGTCCACCACCGCCCAGCGCAAGGACCTCTCCGACCCACAGGTGATCAACGATTTCGCCCTGCATGTCGGCGACGAGACACGCCTGGACTACCTCTACGTGCTGACCGTGGCCGACATCAATGCCACCAACCCCAGCCTGTGGAACTCCTGGCGCGCCAGCCTGCTGCGCCAGCTCTACACCGAGACCAAGCGCGCGCTGCGCCGCGGCCTGGAAAACCCGCTGGACCGCGAAGAGCAGATTCGTCAGACACAAACCGCAGCACTGGACATCCTGGTGCGCGAAGGCACCGATCCGGACGACGTGGAGCAGCTCTGGTCGCAGCTGGGTGACGATTATTTCCTCAAGCACAATGCCGCCGACGTGGCCTGGCATTCCGACGCGATCCTCCAGCAGCCGGCCGATGGCGGCCCGCTGGTGCTGATCAAGGAGACCACCCAGCGCGAGTTCGAGGGCGGCACGCAGATCTTCATCTACGCCCCCGACCAGCACGACTTCTTCGCCGTGACCGTAGCCGCGATGTCGCAGCTCAACCTGAACATCCACGACGCGCGCATCATCACCTCGAGCAGCCAGTTCACCCTCGACACCTACATCGTGCTCGACAACGACGGCGGCTCGATCGGCGACAACCCGCAGCGGGTCAAACAGATCCGCGACGGCCTGACCGAAGCCCTGCGCAACCCTGAAGACTACCCGACCATCATCCAGCGCCGGGTGCCGCGCCAGCTCAAGCATTTCGACTTTCCACCCCAGGTGACCATCCTCAACGACGCCCAGCGCCCGGTGACCATCCTCGAGATCACCGCCCCTGACCGCCCCGGCCTGCTGGCACGGATCGGGCGGATCTTCCTGGAGTTCGACCTGTCGCTGCAGAACGCCAAGATCGCCACCCTGGGCGAACGCGTGGAAGACGTGTTTTTCATCACCGATGCCGACAACCAGCCGCTGTCCGACCCGCAGCTGTGCAGCCGCCTGCAGGAAGCCATCGTCCAGCAGCTGCAGGCCGGCCAGGCCAGCGACGCCAGCCCTACCCGCATGACCTTTTGACGATTACGAGACCTTGCGCCGATGAACCATGCCTTGACCCAGCTTCAGCCCTACCCGTTCGAGAAACTGCGCGCCCTGCTGGGCACCGTACAACCGGCAGCGGACAAACGTGCCATCGCCCTGTCGATCGGTGAGCCGAAGCATGCATCGCCGGCATTCGTCGCCCAAGCCATGGCCGACAACCTCGACAAGCTGGCGGTGTACCCAAGCACCATCGGCCTGCCCGCCCTGCGCCAGGCCATTGGCCAGTGGTGTGAGCGGCGTTTCGGCGTACCGGCCGGCTGGCTCGATGCCGACCGCCATATCCTGCCGGTCAACGGCACTCGCGAGGCACTGTTCGCCTTCACCCAGGCCGTGGTCAACCGTGCCGATGACGGCCTGGTGGTCAGCCCCAACCCGTTCTACCAGATCTACGAAGGCGCGGCGCTGCTGGCCGGCGCCACCCCACATTACCTGCCGTGCCTGGAAGACAATGGCTTCAACCCCGACTTCGACGCCGTGCCGGCCGATGTGTGGAAGCGCTGCCAGATCCTGTTCCTGTGCTCGCCGGGCAACCCCACCGGCGCGCTGGTGCCGATGGACACCCTGAAGAAGCTGATCGCCCTGGCCGACGAGCACGATTTCGTGATCGCTGCCGACGAGTGCTACAGCGAGCTGTACTTCGACGAAGACGCACCGCCACCCGGCCTGCTGAGCGCATGCGCCGAGCTTGGCCGTAGTGACTTCAAGCGCTGCGTGGTGTTCCACAGCCTGTCCAAGCGCTCCAACCTGCCAGGCCTGCGCTCGGGCTTCGTCGCCGGCGATGCCAGCATCATCAAGCCGTTCTTGCTGTACCGCACCTACCACGGCTGCGCCATGCCGGTGCAGACCCAACTGGCCAGCGTCGCCGCCTGGCAGGACGAGGCCCATGTGCGCGAGAACCGCGACCAGTACCGCGCCAAGTACGATGCCGTGCTCGACATCCTGCAGCCGGTGATGGACGTTCAGCGCCCCGACGGCAGCTTCTACCTGTGGGCCAAGGTACCGGGTAACGACGATGCCGCCTTCACCCGCGACCTGTTCGAAGCCGAGCACGTGACCGTGGTACCGGGTTCGTACCTGTCCCGTGAAGTGGATGGCGTCAACCCGGGTGCCGGGCGCGTGCGCATGGCGCTGGTCGCGCCGCTGGCCGAATGCATCGAGGCGGCCGAGCGGATCCGCGCGTTCCTGAGCAAGCGCTGAACACCGGGATGGCCTGCCCTCCACCCAAGACATAACTAATGCATGGCCTGCACGGCCTTGACCAATGCTCTGGCCTCCTTCAACCAGGAGTCCAGAGCATGATCGAACTCATCAACTGCAGTGCCCACGGCCCTGCCCATCACCACCGCCAGAAACGCTCCCTGGGCGACTGGCAGGTGAACATCAATTCACAGGTCAGCGAGAAGGACAAAGCCTTCATGCGCATGGCCTACCCGCACTGATACGGCTTTGGGCATTGCGCCATCGTGGCACCTGCGCCGCTCGACGAGGTGCCACGCCCCGGGCTGCCCGGCTGGCTTGTCCAACCTGAAATACCCACCGTTGGGCAAGGCGCGTCCGGTCAGATATCCCCCAGCGATATGTACCGCTCTTGCCCGACCGCCAAACCGGATAGTGCGCCTCCATTCAATCGAAAAGGCGCTTACCGATGACCGATGTACTTCTGGCCAACACGCTCTACCGCCTGCGCGAGAAACTGCACGCAGGGCCTGCAACCTCCGGCATCCGCAAAAAACGCTCCCTGGGCGCCCACTCGACCTTCTGGCAACCCGGGCAAACGCTCAGGATATCCTTCACGGGCACCCCTGATCCGTGGCTGAAACGGGCGGTTTTCCAGACGGCCAGCCAATGGCTCGAACATGCATACCTGCAGTTCGAACTCGTCGACGACAACGATGATCGCGCCGAAATCCGCATCCGCACCGACGTGGCCGAAAACGTCAACTACAGCTTGCTGGGACGCGACTCCCAATGGGTTACGGGCGCCAGCATGGCGTTAGGGGTAAGCCTGTCCGACCCCCAGTTCGACCAGATCGTGCTGCATGAATTTGGTCATGCACTGGGCATGGAGCACGAGCATCAACATCCTCATGCCCATATTCCATGGAACCTCGACGCCTTGAGCCAAGGGTTGGCACAAGCCCTGAGCCAGGAGCAGAAAGATCCGCAAGAGTTGCTGACCGCCATCGAGACAGAGCTCACCACTCAGTTCCTGCCCCTTGCCGAAGACGACGTACAACCGCTGCTGCCCTACGACGTAGAGTCGATCATGCACTACCCCATCCGGCAGGCGCATACCTGGGGCAATTGGGAAGTTGGGCAGAACACCAAGCTCAGCCAGAAAGACAAACGCTTCATGCGCCTGCTCTACCCAGCGCCAGGTCAGAACGGCTGCCGCCGCACATGAGCGTATTGCATCTGACTGACGCCCAGGTTGCCCGCCTGCCAGGCAGGCTACCCGAGGCACCTGGCGCACCCGGCATTGGCCTGGTTCGCCTGCGCTTCGATCCGCGCCAGAAGCGTCACGCAAAGCGTTGCGTTACCTGACCTGGCCAAGATTGGCCTCGCTCAGATCAAGCTCGCCGAGCACCTGGCGCACCACTTCATCCCCCACCAGGTGCTGGCGATGCAGGTTGTACAACTCCAGCCGCTGCGCCCGCAGCGCACGCAACCGTAAACGACGCTCCAGCAGATCCATCTGCTCGGCCAGGGCACGGGCCTCGGCGCTGTCGTTGTAACTGTCGAGTTCATCCCGATATTCGGCCATAAGCCGTGCCTTGAGTTCGGTGGCCAGGGTCGCCTGCGTCGCATCCTGGGGGGCGCTGGCGTCGATCACTTCTTCGGCCTCCAGGGCATGGATCGCCGCCTCGGCGGTGCGTCTCCAGGCTTCCTGCACCTCTTGATGCAGCCGCTCATCCGGGCTCCGAGTAACGCCGCGCAGCAGGATGGGCAAGGCAATCACGGCACTGACCAGCGACAACAGGATCACCCCGGCGGCAATGAAGATCAGCAGGTCACGCTCAGGGAAGGCCTGGCCGGCGCCGATCAGCAACGGAATCGACATCACGCCGGCCAGGGTCACCGCCCCGCGTACCCCACCCAAGGTCAACAGCCAGCACGACCGCGCGGTCGGCATCAGCACCAGCGCCGGCCTGCCGCGCCAGCGCCGCACCACGCCGATGGCACGCCAGATGCTCTGCACCCAGACGAAGCGCAGCAACACAAGCGCGGCGAAAATCGCCAGCACGTCCAGACAGCGCCAGGCTAACGCCGGCCAGACGGTCGGCTCGTGGCTGACCACCGCCTTGATGATGTCCGGCAATTGCAGGCCCAGCAGCAGGAAGATCAGGCCATTGAAGGCGAATTCGAGCAACGACCAGACACTGCGATTGAGCAGGCGCGTGCTGGTCTGGCGTGGCAGCAGGTCGAGCCAGCTCTGCATCATGCCGGCGGCCACCGCCGAAAGAATGCCCGACACCCCAAGGCGCTCGGCCAGCACATAGGCGGCGAACGGCAACAGCAACATGAACACCACGTGGGTGGCCGGGTCGTCCCAGCCGCGGGTGATCATCCACATGCGCAGACGCCCCACCAGCCAGCTCAGAACCACCCCCACCGCCAGGCCGCCAAGGGCGACAAGGACGAAGGTAAGGCTGGCTTCGGTCAGGGAGAACACCCCGGTGATGGCCGCGACCAGGGCAAACTTGAAAGTCACCAGACCCGAGGCGTCGTTCATCAGCGCCTCGCCCTGGAGCATGTGCATCAGCGGCGTGGGCAAACGGTCCTGGGCGATGGCCGAGACCGCCACGGCATCGGTGGGCGACAACACCGCCGCCAGGGCGAAGGCAACGGCCAACGGGATACTCGGCAGCAACCAGTGGATGAAGTAACCGGCGCCGACCACGGTGAACAACACCAGCCCCACCGCCAGCGCCACCACCGGCCCGCGGATGCGCCACAGTTCGCGCTTGGGCATGCGCCAGCCATCGGCGAACAGCAGCGGCGGCAAGAACAGGAACAGGAACAGTTCCGGGTCCAGCGCCACGTGCAGGCCCAGGGTGGGCCAGGCCAGCAAGGCACCTGCGCCGATCTGCACCAACGGCAACGGCAGCGGCACCACGCGCCCCACCAGTTTCGACAGGCTCACCAGCATCAGCAGG
Source organism: Pseudomonas sichuanensis (assembly GCF_024749065.1). Taxonomy (NCBI): domain Bacteria; kingdom Pseudomonadati; phylum Pseudomonadota; class Gammaproteobacteria; order Pseudomonadales; family Pseudomonadaceae; genus Pseudomonas; species Pseudomonas sichuanensis. The sequence continues at coordinate 4,633,961 of NZ_CP087185.1, forward strand.
ATTAGGACGGTATAGGCTGACTGCATCGGCAAGCTTCCTGTTAATCGAAAAACGACAGCGGGGCGAAACATCGCCATTGAAACAATATGTTAGCGGCGACCGGCTATGCTGGACCGCTCCACAATAGTCGCAGCCAGGCCAAGAATATGTAACACAATGCTACCCACACGCGAATGACACACCTCAAGCCGTGCCATCTGGCCCGCAGCCGTGGCGCCAGCATCCTTGATACCGCATAATCGCCCCCACCCAGTCTTCAAGGAGCATCGGGGACGCCCGGCCAGGCCCGGCAGCCCCAGGCATTCAATGGCTTACACTCTCTACGGCATCAAAGCCTGCGACACCATGAAAAAGGCGCGTACCTGGCTCGAAGACAAGGCCATCGCCTACGAATTCCACGATTACAAAACCCAAGGCATCGACCGTGACAGCTTGAACCGCTGGTGCGACGAGCACGGCTGGGAAGTCATCCTCAACCGTGCCGGCACCACCTTCCGCAAGCTGGACGACGCCAGCAAGGCAGACCTCGACCAGGCCAAGGCCGTCGAGCTGATGCTGGCACAGCCGTCGATGATCAAACGCCCGGTGCTGGACCTTGGCGCGCGTACCCTGGTCGGCTTCAAGCCCGACCTGTACGCCGCTGCCCTGGCCTGAGCCCCTACCCTATTTCGCACGAGGTAATCACATGTCCAATACCCTGTTCAGCCTGGCCTTCGGTGTCGGCACCCAGAACCGCCAGGGCGCCTGGCTGGAAGTCTTCTACGCGCAGCCTTTGCTCAACCCATCCGCCGAGCTGGTCGCCGCCATCGCGCCGATCCTTGGCTATGAAGGTGGCAACCAGGCCATCGCCTTCAGCAATGCCCAGGCCGCGCAACTGGCCGAGGCCCTGAAAGGCGTCGATGCCACCCAGGCCGCCTTGCTGACCCGCCTGGCCGAGAGCCACAAGCCGCTGGTCGCCACCGTGCTGGCCGAAGACGGTGCCCTGGCGTCCACCCCAGAGGCGTACCTCAAGCTGCACCTGCTGTCGCACCGCCTAGTCAAGCCACACGGTGTCTCGCTGGCCGGCATCTTCCCGCTGCTGCCGAACGTGGCCTGGACCAACCAGGGCGCGGTCGATCTGGCCGAGCTGGCCGAGCTGCAACTGGAAGCGCGCCTGAAGGGCGAACTACTGGAAGTGTTCTCGGTGGACAAGTTCCCGAAGATGACCGACTACGTCGTGCCGGCCGGCGTGCGCATCGCCGATGCCGCCCGTGTGCGCCTGGGCGCCTACATCGGCGAAGCCACCACCATCATGCACGAAGGCTTCGTCAACTTTAACGCCGGCACCGAAGGCCCGGGCATGATCGAAGGCCGCGTCTCCGCTGGCGTATTCGTCGGCAAGGGCTCGGACCTGGGCGGCGGCTGCTCGACCATGGGCACCCTGTCCGGTGGCGGCAACATCGTCATCAAGGTCGGCGAAGGCTGCCTGATCGGCGCCAACGCCGGTATCGGCATCCCGCTGGGTGATCGCAACACCGTGGAAGCCGGCCTGTACATCACCGCCGGTACCAAGGTGAACCTGCTGGACGAGAACAACCAGCTGGTCAAGGTGGTCAAGGCCCGTGACCTGGCCGGCCAGACCGACCTGCTGTTCCGCCGCAATTCGCTCAACGGCGCAGTGGAGTGCAAAACCCACAAGTCGGCCATCGAGCTGAACGAGGCGCTGCACGCCCACAACTGAGAACCTGCGAGTTCGAAGTGATAAGATCGGGGCTGGCCGCAAGGCCCGCCCCGATTTTTCATTCCAGGCCCCGCGAACATGTTCCAGCCCTCCCCCTGGCGTGCCGACTTCCCCGCCATTGCCGCCCTGCAACGCCAGCACCAGACCTACCTGGACAGCGCCGCCACCACGCAGAAGCCGCAGGCCCTGCTCGACGCCCTGAGCCACTATTACGGCCATGGCGCGGCCAACGTGCACCGTGCCCAGCACCTGCCGGGCGCCCTTGCCACCCAAGCCTTCGAAGCCAGCCGTGACAAAGCCTGCGCCTGGCTCAATGCCGCCGACTCACGGCAGATCGTCTTCACCCATGGCGCCACTTCAGCCCTGAACCTGCTGGCCTATGGCCTGGAGCACCGCTTCGAGGCCGGCGACGAGATTGCCGTCAGCGCCCTGGAGCACCACGCCAACCTGCTGCCCTGGCAGCAGCTGGCGCAACGTCGTCAACTGCGCCTGGTGGTGTTGCCGGTGAATGAACACGGCCATGTCGATCTGGACCAGGCCCTGCAGTTGATCGGCCCACGGACTCGCCTGCTCGCCATCAGCCAACTGTCCAACGTGCTCGGCACCTGGCAACCCCTGGCCCCGCTGCTGGCGCACGCCCAGGCTCAGGGCGCGCTGACCGTGGTCGATGGCGCCCAGGGCGTGGTGCATGGCCGCCACGATGTGCAGCAACTGGGCTGCGACTTCTACGTGTTCTCCAGCCACAAACTGTACGGCCCCGACGGTGTCGGCGTGCTGTATGGCCGCCACCAGGCCCTGGCGCTGCTGCGCCACTGGCAGTTCGGTGGCGAAATGGTGCAACTGGCCGAGTACCAGAGCGCCAGTTTCCGCCCCGCGCCGCTGGGCTTCGAGGCCGGTACGCCGCCCATCGCCAGTGTGATCGCCCTGGGGGCTACCCTGGATTACCTGGCCAGCCTCGATGGCGAGGCCGTCGCCCGCCATGAAGCCGGTCTGCACCAGCAACTGCTGCGGGGCCTGGGGGATCGCGAAGGTATTCGCCTGCTGGGTTCACCACAGGCAGCGCTGGCCAGCTTCATCATCGAAGGTGTGCACAACGCCGACATCGCCCACCTGCTGACCGAACAGGGCATTGCCGTGCGTGCCGGGCATCATTGCGCCATGCCGTTGCTCAAGGGCATGGGGCTGGAGGGAGCGATCCGCGTATCGCTGGGGCTGTACAACGACAGCGATGACCTGCAGCGCTTCTTCGACGCGCTGGACCAAGGCCTGGGGCTGCTGCGATGAGCCTGTCGCCAGAAGCCAGCCAGGCGCTGGAGAGTTTCGAGCAGGCGCGCGGCTGGGAGCAGCGGGCAAGGCTGCTGATGCAGTGGGGGGATCGGCTGGAGGCGCTGGACGACAGTGAGAAAACCGAGGCCAACCGGGTGCATGGGTGCGAGAGCCTGGTGTGGCTGGTGGCCCTGCAGGAGGACGGCCAGTGGCGGTTCAAGGCCAGCAGCGATGCGCGGCTGTTACGCGGTTTGCTGGCGCTGTTGCTGGTCAGGGTACAGGGGCTGGCCAGTGATGAATTGGCCAAAGTGGCTCTGGGCGGCTGGTTCAGCCAACTGGGGCTGGAGCGCCAGCTGTCGCCATCGCGCAGCAATGGGTTGCATGCGGTGTTGCAGCGGATGGCTGAGCTCGCCTCCAACCGGTGAATCGGTGGCGCCTTCTTCGCAGGTAAACCCGCTCCCACAGGTTTTGCGCCGGCTTTGCGGCACGCACGCACCTGTGGGAGCGGGTTTACCCGCGAAGAAGCAAACGCCGCCTATTCTGCCTTGACCCGCTCCGCCGGCCGCCGCGCGCCGGCAACCAGCTTCTCCACCGCCTTGCTCGCCGCCACCATGCCGAACGTCGCGGTCACCATCATCACCGCGCCAAAACCGCCCGAACAATCCAAGCGTACGCCCTCACCGACGAAGCTCTTCTGCAGGCACACGCTGCCGTCGCCCTTGGGGTAGCGCAGCTGTTCGCTGGAGAACACGCAGGGCACCTGGTAATTGCGGCTGGTATTGCGCGAGAAGTTGTAGTCCCGGCGCAGGGTCGAGCGCACCCGCGAAGCCAGCGGGTCGTTGAAGGTCTTGTTCAGGTCGCCAACCTGGATGCGCGTCGGGTCGATCTGCCCTCCCGCGCCACCTGTGGTGATGATGGCGATCTTGCGCCGCTTGCACCAGGCAATCAGCGCGGCCTTGGCCATCACGCTGTCGATGCAGTCGATCACGCAATCCATCTGTTCGGTGATGTACTCGGCCATGGTCTCGCGGGTGACGAAGTCGGCCACCGCATGCACCGTGCAGGCCGGGTTGATCGCCCGCAGGCGTTCGGCCATCACCTCGACCTTGGGCCGCCCCACTTGGCCGTCCAGGGCATGGGCCTGGCGGTTGGTGTTGCTGACGCAGACATCGTCGAGGTCGAACAGGCTGATCTCACCCACGCCGCTGCGTGCCAGGGCCTCGGCCGCCCACGAGCCCACCCCGCCGATGCCGACGATGGCCACATGGGCCTGGCGCAGGCGTTGCAGCCCGTCATCGCCGTACAGCCGGGCGACGCCGGCAAAGCGTGGATCTTCTGTGCTCATGTTCGTACCCCAGGCCAATACCTCGAAAATCGGCGCGCAGTATAAGCCAAGCGCCTGGATTAAGGGCTGCCGTTGGCAAGTGTCCTACCAAGCCTGCTTTAATGTCCTATCAGACAAAAAGATCTGGACGACAAACAGGCGGCCGCAGAACTTCATCCTCTGTTGAAAATCCAACGGATTGCCTTCTTCGGTAAGCGTAGGACCGACGCACCGGAGACACCGCCCCGCCCTCAGCTTCGGAACCTCGACCCCTTATGTCATCACGCAAATTCGGCCTCAACCTGGTGGTGGTCCTGGCCATCGCCGCGCTGTTCACCGGGTTCTGGGCGCTCATCAACCGCCCGGTGTCCGCCCCTGCCTGGCCGGAGCAGATCTCCGGCTTTTCCTATTCGCCGTTCCGCCTCGGTGAAAGTCCGCAAAAGGGCCAGTACCCGACCGAGGACGAGATTCGCCAGGATCTGGAACAGCTGAACAAGCTGACCGACAACATCCGCATCTATACCGTCGAAGGGACCCAGGCCGAGGTGCCGCGGCTGGCCGAGGAACTGGGGCTGCGGGTTACCCTGGGCATCTGGATCAGCAAGGACCTGGAGCGCAACGAGCGCGAGATCGAAAAAGCCATCGGCATTGCCAACACCTCCCGCAGCGTCGTGCGGGTGGTGGTGGGCAACGAAGCGCTGTTCCGCGAAGAGGTCACCCCCGAGGAACTGATCGCCTACCTCGACCGCGTGCGCAAGGCGGTGAAAGTGCCGGTGACCACCAGCGAGCAGTGGCACATCTGGAAGGAACACCCCGAACTTGCCAAGCATGTCGACCTGATCGCCGCGCACATCCTGCCCTACTGGGAGTTCGTGCCGATGAAGGACTCGGTGCAGTTCGTCCTCGACCGCGCCCGTGAGCTGCGCAAGCAGTTCCCGCGCAAGCCGCTGCTGCTCTCGGAGGTCGGCTGGCCGAGCAATGGCCGCATGCGCGGCGGCGCCGACGCCACCCAGGCCGACCAGGCCATCTACCTGCGCACCCTGGTCAATACCCTCAACCGCCGCGGCTACAACTACTTCGTCATCGAAGCCTACGACCAGCCGTGGAAAGCCAGCGACGAAGGCTCGGTGGGTGCGTACTGGGGCGTGTTCAACGCCGAGCGCCAGCAGAAGTTCAACTTCGAAGGCCCGATCGTCGCCATCCCGCAATGGCGCGCCCTTGCCGTAGCCTCGGTGGTGCTGGCCATGATCGCCCTGATGGTGCTGTTCATCGACGGCTCGGCGCTGCGCCAGCGCGGGCGCACCTTCCTCACGTTCATTACCTTCCTGTGCGGGTCGGTGCTGGTGTGGATCGCCTACGACTACAGCCAGCAGTACAGCACCTGGTTCAGCATGACCGTGGGCGTGCTGCTGGCACTGGGTGCGCTGGGTGTGTTCATCGTGCTGCTGACCGAGGCCCATGAACTGGCCGAAGCCGTGTGGACGCACAAGCGCAGGCGCGAATTCCTGCCCGTGCACGCCGACAGCGCCTATCGCCCGAAAGTGTCGGTGCATGTGCCGTGCTACAACGAGCCGCCCGAGATGGTCAAACAGACCCTCGACGCCCTCGCCGCACTGGACTACCCCGACTACGAAGTGCTGGTGATCGACAACAACACCAAGGACCCGGCCGTGTGGGAGCCGCTCAAGGCCCACTGTGAAAAGCTCGGCGAGCGCTTCAAGTTCTTCCACGTCGCGCCCCTGGCCGGCTTCAAGGGCGGCGCGCTCAACTACCTGATCCCGCATACCGCCAAGGACGCCGAGGTGATCGCGGTGATCGACTCGGACTACTGCGTCGACCGCAACTGGCTCAAGCACATGGTGCCGCACTTCGCCGATCCGAAGATCGCCGTGGTGCAGTCGCCCCAGGACTACCGCGACCAGCATGAAAGCGCCTTCAAGAAGCTGTGCTACAGCGAGTACAAGGGCTTCTTCCACATCGGCATGGTCACCCGCAACGACCGTGACGCGATCATCCAGCACGGCACCATGACCATGACCCGACGCTCGGTGCTCGAAGAGCTGGGCTGGGCCGAATGGTGCATCTGCGAGGATGCCGAACTGGGCCTGCGGGTGTTCGAGAAGGGCCTGTCGGCCGCCTACGCCCACAACAGCTATGGCAAGGGCCTGATGCCCGATACCTTCATCGACTTCAAGAAGCAGCGTTTCCGCTGGGCCTACGGCGCCATCCAGATCATCAAGCACCATGCCAGCGCCCTGCTGCGCGGCAAGGACAGCGAACTGACCCGCGGCCAGCGCTATCACTTCCTGGCCGGGTGGCTGCCGTGGATCGCCGATGGCATGAACATCTTCTTCACCGTCGGCGCGCTGCTATGGTCGGCGGCGATGATCATCGTGCCGCACCGGGTCGACCCGCCACTGATGATGTTCGCCATCCCGCCGCTGGCGCTGTTCTTCTTCAAGGTCGGCAAGATCGTGTTCCTCTACCGCCGTGCGGTGGGGGTGAACCTCAAGGATGCCTTCGCAGCGGCCCTGGCGGGCCTGGCGCTGTCGCATACCATCGCCAAGGCGGTGCTGTACGGCTTCTTCACCAGCAGCATGCCGTTCTTCCGCACGCCTAAGAACGCCGACAGCCATGGCCTGCTGGTGGCCATCTCGGAAGCGCGGGAAGAGCTGTTCATCATGCTCCTGCTGTGGGGCGCAGCCGGCGGCATCTACCTGGTGCAGGGCCTGCCGAGCTCGGACATGCGCTTCTGGGTGGCCATGCTGCTGGTGCAATCGCTGCCGTATCTGGCGGCGCTGATCATGGCCTTCCTGTCTTCGCTGCCCAAGCCCGCCGAGGCCAGCGAACCGGCCACCGCCGGCCAGGCCTGAGCCTGAGGCGCCGATACCGTTGCGCGGTATCGGCGCCAGCGCTTACAGGTACACCACCTCCATCGTCCCCTCACCGTCAAAGGCAATATCGTCGCTGGTATCCAGCGATTCGGTCGGCGCCACCACCACCTGCACCATCAAGGTCGCGGTGAGATCGCGGATCGGCACCGGCCCGGCAGTGCTGCCGAGGGTGTCGCTGAACCCCAGCAGCAAGTCGTTGCTGCCGATCCGGTCCACCTGCAGGTCGGCCGCATGCCAACCGCGCCCGCCGGTAGTGGAGTCGGTGATATACACCTGGGTCAGCGCATCGGCCTGGATGCGCCTGGGGTCGAACTGCACCTCGTACAAGCCGATGCGGTTGCCGCGCTTGTCCAGCCCCAGGCCGTAGTAGATGCCACTGTTCACCAGGGCGCTGCCGTCGCGGTTGTCGCGCATGCGCAGGGCAAAGCGGGTGGCCGCGTCGCAGCTGATGCTCAGGCCGATGGGGCGGGGCTTGAGCATCGTGCGCTGGGTCTTGCTCAAGTCCTGCACCGAGATCCGGCCGAAATCCACCACCCCGCCGCTGGTCAGTGCCGGCGTACAAGAGGCGGGAGTCACACTGCCGCGCACGTTCAGCTCGATGGTCGATTGGGCATGAGCCCAGGGTGCGATCAGCAGGGCCAGCATCGTCAGGGCTTGGGGTTTCATGGTGTTCGCTTCCTATGAGTCGTGGTGCCTAGAGGTAGATGATTTCAAGGGTCGCGGCACCATCGATGGGTGCCTCCTCGTTCAGGCTCAGGGCGCCGGCCGCCGGCAGGAACAGCTCCACCGCGAGGCTGGCGTTGAGTTGGCTCATCGCCGTGGGGCCTGCCTGGCGGGCGTTGCCTTGGGCGAAGCCGAGCAGGCGGCGATCAGGTGCCAGGTAGGCCGGGCCACTGGGCGAAAGCCATTGCAGCGCGCCGAACGGGGCCTGCAGCGCCGATACCGAAGCCCCGTCAGCCAGCACACTGTCGAACGACACCGCATAGGCACCCAGCGCCTGCCCCGCACGGGTCCGGCCCACACCGAACAGCAGCGTGGGGTCGACCAGCCCCGGGAAGTGCCGCACGCTGGCTGACCGGTTGTCACGGGCACTCAAGGCAAAACGGGTTGGCGCATCGCAATGCACGCTCAGCGATACGCTGCGCTGCCAGCGGCTGCCGGCCTCCTGCAGCAGTTGCCGGGCGGGAATACGGCCAAAGTCCACCACCCCGCCATTGCCCAGTTGCGGGGTGCAGGCTACGGGTGCGATGGCCGCCATTACATCCAGGTGGCCCTTGCCGCCAGCGGCTTCAACCTGGCCTGCAGCGCGCAGCGACAGCGCATCGGTCAGGCCCAGCATCGCCGGCAAGCCCCAGCCCTTCACCTCCAGGCGGGCGCTGAACACCCGCCCTGGCAAGGTCTGCCCGGCACGCAGGGGCGCCAGCCAGGTTTGCGGCAGCCAGTCCAGCGCCCTGCCACTGGCCTGCGGCGCCTGCCCGGGCGCGCTGAACCGCCCCACTTCCACGGGGGCGCCATCGAGCAGCGCCTGGTCCAGACGCACGGCGAAACTGCCCTGGTCGCCGAGGGCGAATCTTGTACCGTTGTGCTGCGCAGCACGGAAGAACAGCGACAAGTCCTGAGCCTGTGCGCAGGTCACCGTCAAGCCAACACTGCGCGTGCCCAATTCGAGCTCTTGCGCATGCTTGATGAGGGTGGTGCGGTTGAAGCGGCCGAAATCCGCCTGGGGCTGGCTGAGGCTTACCTGGCAATCATCGGCCTGGCCGATCGTCGGCAACAGGCCGACAGCGGCGAGCAATTCCGGAATAAAACGTCGAAACGAGCGCATGGCGGGCTCCATCAAGGGACGCGGCACAGGGCCGTGGTGGATTCGAAATAGGCGTCCAGATCCGCTTGCTGCGCCAAGCTGAACTGCAGTTCGCACGCAGGGCCATCGACCGGGTTGACCCAAAGCCGTCGGGCCTCCTGCAGGCCATGGACAAACACCAGCCCGCCCTCCTGCACCAGCGTGACGAACTGCCCCTCGCCATCGGTGACCATCGCCCCGCCCGGCAAGGGCTCGCCGGCCTGATCGCGGGCCTGCAGCAGTGCCCGGCGCGTGCTGGTCACGCGAAAATCGATGCGTGGCACTGCGCCGCGCCCGGCCTGGACCAACTCGACAGCGTTGTCCAGGTCGACGTTGCGCGGCAACGAACGTGGCTGCACTTCCACGGTGCTGCTGCCATAGGGGGTCAGTTGCGCCACCAACGCCTGGCCATCGCCGTCGGTCCAGGTCGGCCCGGCCGGCGTATCGAGCTTCACCCCGGACAACTGGCCCACCGACACCAGGGCAAAGGTGTCCTGCACCGCGTAGGGCGAGAAAGTGATGCCTTCGCCGTGCATCGCCACACCGCCGCGCATGCCCAGGCCGATACTGCGGTTGCCCTTGCCGTAGCCGGCGTAGTTGACGTCCACCTGGGTGTAGCGTGGCAAGGCCGACAGGCCGGCATTCAGGTCCACCAGGCGGTCGCGGCTGTCACGCTCGGCGCCCAGGCGGTAGCTCAGGGTGTCACTGACCCGTTCCTGCATCGACAGGCCCAGACGGCTGTCGCCACCGCTCTCGCGCAGCGAAGCGCGCAAGCGTCGTTCACGCCCCAACGGCATGCTCACACTGACGTAGGCGGCATTGCCCAGGTTGCTGCTGCCCCCCAGGTTCCATTCCATGCTGGCCGACAACGACACCTCTGCGAAACGCCGCCCCCAGGAGGCATAGGCGCGGCTGGATTCACTGCCGTCATGCAGCGCAGCCCGGGAAAAACCGCCGCTGAGGCTGCCGACCCAGGGCTGGGCCCAGGATACGCCGAAGCTGTACTGGTGCTTGAAGCGGCTCGCTACGAAGGCATCGTCGTCACGGGCAAAGCTGTCCAGCAGGTCACGGTAGCCTTGGGTCTGCTGGGTATAAGCACCATTGATGGCCCACTGCGGGGTCAGTTGCTGGGAAAACGATACCTGGCTCTGCAACCCCCGCGAGTCCGACTCATGTGCTCTGGCCGCCTGGACCATCCACTGCACCTGCGAGCCCAACCAAGGCTGCAGGCCCACACCCAGGCCTGCCGCCTCGTATTCGCTGGCCATCAGCACGCCGCTGCTCAGGGTGGTGACCGGGCTCAGGCCCTGGGTCCAGCCTGCGCTGAGCACCCAAGGGTCGGCGGCGACATCGGCGTTTTCCCGCACACGCCCCAGGCCCAGGTTGAAACCCGGGGCAGGTATGTCCAAGGCCACCATGGCCGCCGGCACCGTGAAGCTGCGCTGCATGCCATCGGCTTCGATCACCGTCACTTCAAGGTCGGTGAGACGGTCCAGGTGCGGCAGATCGCCCAACGCGAAGGGGCCGGCGGGCACCACGGTCGAGTAGATCAGCGCGCCTGCCTGACGTACCTCGACCCGTGCCTGGCTCTGTGCGATGCCTTCGATGGCAGCCCGCCGCGTGGGGCCGTCCAGAGCCTGCTCGGTGCTCAGTTGCAGGCCATCGACCCGTGCACCGGCCAGCACCGGGTTGACCAGGTTGATCTGCCCGGCCTGGAACACCGTGCCCAGTTCGGCGAAGGTGCGCTGAGCATAGGCATCGAGGAACTCGCTACGGCGCATGCCATCCACGGCGGTGTGAATCTGGTGACTGCGCACCACCCAGTCGCCGGCGTTGAAACCCAGTTCGGTGCTGGCCGACCAGTAATCGCTGTTACGCCCTTCGAAGCGGTTACGCAGGCCCGAAAGCTCGTAGTTGAAAATGCCGGCCATGCCGCCGGTGTGGTAGGCCGACAGGTCCTGACGCGTCTCGACCGGACGCAGGGCCTGGGTTGGCACCACCAAGCTGGCCCGCGCGGCCTGTGGATCCAGGTTGACCTGCGCCTGGCGGTACTGGCCAAGAAAGTTCTGACAGGCGTCAGGGTCTACACCCTCGCCTGCGGGCGACAGCAGTCCTGCGGCATCCAGCAGACGCTGATCGAAACACAGTTGCCCATCGCTGGAAAACCGCGCCTCGACCCGCCCGCGGGGCTTGTCGTTAACGCTCAGGCTGATCCGATGGCTGCCCGGAGTGAAGCGCGCCGTCTCACCCAGATAGGCCGCCAGCGCCGGGTCGATGCCGCGCAGCCGCAGCACTTCGGCATCGAACGCCACAGGCTCGGCAGCCATCGTTTCGCCCGCCACGAAAACCATCAGCCCAAGCCAGGCAATTGGCCGCCCCATCTCAGGCACCACCGGCCTGCACAGCGGCTTCATGGGCATCCACCGCAAAACCGTAGACCGTCGCCGGGAACGAGCGAACCGTCACCGGTGCACCTTGCAAGGCACCATCGGTTTCGACGTCCAGTGTGTCGCCTGGCAGTACGTAGCTGCGCCCCAGGCGGGCCGCCTGGCCGCTGGGCAGCAAACGCAGCTCCTGGGCCAGACGTACCACGTAGGGCGAGCCGTTGTGCACGCTTAGCTTGCCGTCGACCAGGCGCCACTGCAGCTCGACCCACGGCGTGCGGTTCAGCGCCAGCCCCTTGGGATGGATGATCACCGGCAGGTTCTGGCGCAGGCTGACACCGACTTTGGCCACGCCCTGCGCCTTGGCATCGGCCGACTGCGCAATGCCTTCGAAGATCACTCGTTTCAGGCGCTGGGTGACCAACGGCTTATCGCCGCGCAGGATGAAACGCACCAGTTGCTCCTTGCCGGCATCCACTCGCCAGACCGGCTGCGACAAAAACAGCAAGGGTTCTGTGTCTTCGGGCAGGTCCTGCAAGGTGACGTGCAGCAACGCCGTGCTGTTGTCGCTGTTACGCACCTTGATGGAGGCTTCGCCGTCTTCTTCCTTGACGATGACCACAGAGGTTTCGGGGATCATGCCGTCCGCCCAGGCAGGCAAGGACGCGGATACGGCCAGCAGACTGACCAACAGCGGGTGGGACAGACAACGCGGGATGAATGGCACGGCTAACTCCAGGCGTGACCCGGCCGCCCGTGGGCAACCGGGTGAAATAGGGGGGGGGTGAAAAAAGGGCCCTCGCCCTGCCGTCTTGCTGCGGCTCAGGGACTGCCAGGGCCTTACAGGTAGGCCACCTCGAGGGTGGCTGCACCGTCGATGGGCACCTCGTCGGTCAGTGTCAGCGACTCACCTGGCGCCAGATGCATGTCCACTTCGATCAGTGCGTTCAGCGAGCGGGCCGCCGACGGCTCCAGGCTCCCGACCGTGGCAAAGCCGATCAAACCGGCGCCACCATCGTTGGGCAACGGGCTGTCCGCGGTAGGCACCAGTTGCCAGCTGGCGCCGTTGTCGGCACTTCTCAACCTGGCGACCTGGGTGCTGCCATCTAGCGTGAGCCCCTCGGACTTGAACAACACGAAGTAGGTACCCACTTTCTGCGTGCCATGCAGGCCCACGCCGAAATGCCGATCATGCACAGGCCACTGCGCCGAGCCTGCGCGCCCGTCGATACCGCGCAAGGCGAAGCGGGTAGGTGCCAGGCAGGTGATCGACAAGCGCTGACGAGCCGACACGAACTGCGTACGGTGTACCGGGTGCAGTTCGATCGAGCCGATCTTGCCGTATTCGAAGCTGCCATCGCCGCTGAGTGAAGGCACGCAGGCAGCCGGGGTGATCAGGCCGGTGACATTGATCACTGCCGAGGACTGGGCGAACGAGGTCGGTGCCATGGCAGCGCAGAGCACCAGCAGCAAGTAAGTGGGTTTCATGTGGACGCTTTCCCTGAGCTGCGGCAGACGGTCAGAGGCAGACGAGGATCGCTCCTCGTCTGCCCAGAGGTCACAGGTAGGTCACCTCGATGCTGGCGGCGCCATCGATGTTGATGTCGTCGGTCAGGGTGAGGTCGCTGCCCTTGACGATGTTCATCGTGACCTGCAGGTCAGCCGCCAGCGTACCGATTGGCGCAGGCTCGGTAGCGCCTTGCCGTCCAAAGCCCAGCAACACTCGAGCGATGTCACGGTTGATCAGGTAGCTGACCTGGTCGCTGCGGGGAATCCAGCTTGCACCGCCGTTGACCGAGATCATGCGCTGAACGTCGGTATTGCCATCAGCCGTGATCCCGGCGGCCTGCAGCCCCATCATGAAGCCGCCGATCTTCTCGGTACCGTTCAACCCCAGGCCAAAATACGAACTGTTCGCAACATGCGCCGTACCGGAACGGTTATCAACGCCATCAATCGCGAAGCGAGTAGGTGCACTGCAGGCGACGGTCAGACGCTGGAACTCGGACTTGAAGCTGGTGATCTTGTCCTGGTTGAGGTCCTGCGCGGAGATCTTGCCGAAATCGAAGCTGCCCGCACCGCTCAGCGAAGGGGTACAGGCTGCCGGAGTGATCATGCCGGTAACGCTGACATCGGTGGAGGAAGCCGCCAGGGCAGAAGTACTGCCGAGCAGGGTTGCGCACAGAGCAAGCAGAGGAGCGTATTTGTTCATTGTGTAGTCCGATCAAGCGGGTCAAGGGAAGATGTTTGATGCAGGGCCCATGGTAGGGACCCGGCTCTTGGCCACATCACTGGCAATTTCCCAGCGACTTTGAGAAATCTCCTGCCGGAGCGTCATCTTTTCCCAAGCTCCGGTTCCCAGCCGTCCCACAGATCCGACGCTTTTTGCTTTAGACTATCGCCCCTCAATGCCCGCCTTGCCTTGCCTTCGGAGTTCCCCCATGACGGCCCCCGCCGAGCTCTCGCCCACCCTTCAACTGGCCTGCGACCTGATCCGCCGCCCATCGGTCACCCCGGTCGACGCCGACTGCCAGACGCAAATGATGAACCGCCTGGGCGCCGTCGGCTTCATGCTCGAGCCCATGCGCTTCGAGGACGTCGACAATTTCTGGGCCACCCACGGTACCCAGGACGGCCCGGTGCTGTGCTTCGCCGGCCACACCGACGTAGTGCCTACCGGCCCGGTGCAGCAATGGCAGCATGAGCCGTTCGAGGCGCTGATCGATGCCGACGGCATGCTCTGCGGCCGTGGCGCCGCCGACATGAAAGGCAGCCTGGCCTCGATGGTGGTGGCCAGCGAACGCTTCGTGCAGGACTACCCGAACCACCGTGGCAAGGTCGCCTTCCTGATCACCAGCGACGAAGAAGGCCCGGCGCACCACGGCACCAAGGCCGTGGTCGAGCTGCTCAAGGCGCGCAACGAGCGCCTGGACTGGTGCATCGTCGGCGAACCGTCGAGCACCACCCTGCTCGGCGATGTGGTCAAGAACGGCCGCCGTGGCTCCCTCGGCGCCAAGCTGACCATCCGCGGCAAGCAAGGCCACGTGGCCTACCCGCACCTGGCGCGCAATCCGATCCACCTGGCCGCACCGGCCCTGGCGGAACTGGCCGCAGAGCACTGGGACGAGGGCAACGCGTTCTTCCCGCCGACCAGCTTCCAGATCTCCAACCTCAACTCGGGCACCGGTGCCACCAACGTGGTGCCGGGCGAGCTGACCGCGCTGTTCAACTTCCGTTTCTCCACCGAGTCGACCGTCGAAGGCCTGCAACAGCGGGTCGCGGCGATCCTCGACAAGCATCAGCTGGAGTGGTCGATCGACTGGGCGCTGTCAGGCCTGCCGTTCCTCACCGAGCCGGGCGAGTTGCTCGACGCGGTCGCTTCGAGCATCAAGACGGTCACCGGCCGCGAAACCCAGCCGTCCACCAGCGGTGGCACCTCCGATGGCCGCTTCATCGCCACCATGGGCACCCAGGTGGTCGAGCTCGGCCCGGTCAACGCCACCATTCACCAGGTGGACGAGCGCATCCTGGCCAGCGACCTCGAGCTGCTGACCGAGATCTACTACCAGACCCTGGTGCGGTTGCTCGCCTGATGCTCGCCTGCCCACTCTGCCAGGCGCCCCTGGCGCGGCTCGACAACGGCGTGGCCTGCCCCGCCGGCCACCGTTTCGACCGTGCCCGCCAGGGCTACCTGAACCTGCTGCCGGTGCAGCACAAGAACAGTCGCGACCCCGGCGACAACCAGGCCATGGTCGAAGCCCGCCGCGGCTTCCTCGACGCCGGCCACTATGCACCGGTGGCCCGCCGCCTGGCGCAACTGGCCGCCGAGCGCCAGCCAGGCACCTGGCTGGACATCGGCTGCGGCGAGGGTTACTACACCGCCCTGCTGGCCGAGGCGCTGCCACAGGCCGAGGGTTACGCCCTGGACATCTCACGCGAGGCGGTCAAGCGTGCCTGCCGGCGTGCCCCGCAAGTCACCTGGATGGTCGCCAGCATGGCCCGCGTGCCCCTGCAGGACGCCAGCTGCGGCTTCATCGCCAGCGTGTTCAGCCCGCTCGACTGGGACGAGGCTCGGCGCCTGCTGGCCCCCGGCGGCGGCCTGATGCGGGTCGGCCCGACCAGCGGCCACCTGATGGAACTGCGCGAGGTGCTCTACGATGAAGTGCGCCCCTACGCCGATGACAAGCACCTGGCCCTGGTCCCCGAGGGCATGGCCCACGCCCATGGCGAAGTACTCGAGTTCCGCCTGAGCCTGGCCGAACCCCAGGCCCGCGCCGACCTGCTGGCCATGACCCCGCACGGCTGGCGCGCCAGCGCCGAGAAACGCGCCAAGGTGATCGACCAGCCCGAGCCGTTCGAGGTCACGGTTTCCATGCGTTATGACTATTTCGTGCGCCAAGCCTGAGCACACCCCGGAGCCCCTTATGCGCCAACCCGATATCGAGATTTACCTGAAGGACGCCGACGTCGATCACAAGCAGATCGCCGCCTGGCTGGCCGAGGCCTTGGGCCCGTGCAGCGAATGGAAGCAGAAAGGCCAGACCTTCAAGTGCATGGCCGGTAACATTCCGGTCACCTGGTTACCGAAGGCTGTGGGGAAATGGAACAGCCTGCTGCTGGAAAGCGACCAGACCCCATGGGCCGATGACATCGCCTGCGCCCACGCGGCATTCGCCGCGCTCAACGTCGAAGTACGTTGTGCACCAGGTAGCTGGACAGAGGAACAAGGGGAAGAAGATGCCGATCGCTGGATCCGCATCAGCGCCGACGGTGAAGAGGAAATCACCTGGCGCACACACTGAAGCTGCAAGCTACGAGTTGCAAGCTTCTAGTTCGATCGCATCAGGCTGCAAGCTCCACGGACAGCTTGCAGCTTGAAGCTTACCGCTTGCGGCGGCGGTCAGAGACCGACGACGTCTTCAGCCTGCAGGCCTTTCTGGCCCTGCACGAGTGCGTACTCCACCTGCTGCCCTTCGACCAGGGTGCGATGCCCCTCACCGCGGATAGCCCGATAGTGGACGAACACATCCGCACCACCGTCGCGCTGAATGAAGCCATAACCTTTGGCATCGTTGAACCACTTCACATTCCCAGTCTCACGAGACGACATCTGCACTACTCCGGATTTTTATTTTGAAGATCGCCTTGCTGGCATGGGCTCACCGCCCCTGCCGTCGCAGCTTGCTCAAATAGTAAGCAAGCGGCAGGCCGAGTATATGACAGGGAACAAAAAAAATTCATTACAGCCCTGATTTTTGCCGATTTTTGCTGAACTTACGCAGATACGGCAGACTAACGTCCTGAAAAACACCGAAACATCTCACCCAGGGCACCTACCCCATGACCCGTTCCCCCCTGCGCCGCCTGATCTTCGGCGCCCTGCGCCGCGTGCTGTACCTATGGGTGCGCTCCGAGACCATCAACCAGTCTTCGCTGACCCTCAAGCTCGACCGCAGCCGCCCGGTGTTCTACGCCCTGCCCTCGCCCTCGCTGACCGACCTGGCCGTGATCGACCACGAATGCACCAAAGCGGGGCTGCCACGCCCGGTCTTGCCGGTGGCGGTCGGCCCGCTGCAGGAGCCTGCCGGGTTCTTCTACCTGACCCCCGACCCGGACTGGCTCGGCCGCCACGACAAACGTGGCGCGCCACCGACCCTGGAGCGCCTGGTCGCGGCGATCAGCCAGCATGCCGAGGAGGACGCGCAGATCATCCCGGTCAGCGTGTTCTGGGGCCAGACCCCGTCCAGCGAGTCGAGCCCCTGGAAACTGCTGTTCGCCGATAGCTGGGCGGTCACCGGGCGCCTGCGCCGGCTGCTGAGCATCCTCATTCTGGGGCGCAAGACCCGGGTGCAGTTCTCCGCGCCTATCCACCTGCGCGAGCTGGTGGGCCACAACAAAGGCCATGAGCGCACCGTACGCATGGCCCAACGGCTGATGCGCGTGCACTTTCGCAATCTCAAGACCGCGGTGATCGGCCCGGACATCTCGCACCGTCGCAACCTGGTCAAGGGCCTGGTGCACGACCCACTGGTGCGCCAGGCCATCAGCGACGAAGCCGAGCGCGAGAAGATCCCCTACGCCAAGGCAGAGGCCAAGGCACTGCACTACGGCAACGAAATCGCCTCGGACTACACCTACACCGCGATCCGCTTCCTCGAAGTGGTGCTCAGCTGGTTCTGGAACAAGATCTACGACGGCATCAAGGTCAACCACATCGAGCAGGTGCAGGGCATCGCCCCGGGCCACGAAGTGATCTACGTGCCCTGCCACCGCAGCCACATCGACTACCTGCTGCTGTCCTACCTGCTGTTCCGCAATGGCCTGACACCACCGCACATCGCCGCCGGCATCAACCTCAACATGCCGGTGATCGGCGGCCTGCTGCGCCGCGGCGGTGCCTTCTTCATGCGCCGCACCTTCAAGGGCAACCCGCTGTACACCGCGGTATTCAACGAATACCTGCACACCCTGTTCACCAAGGGTTTCCCGGTGGAGTATTTCGTCGAGGGCGGGCGTTCGCGCACCGGCCGCATGCTGCAGCCACGCACCGGCATGCTGGCGATCACCCTGCGCAGTTTCCTGCGCTCGTCGCGTACGCCGATCGTGTTCGTGCCGGTGTACATCGGCTATGAGCGGGTGCTGGAAGGCCGCACCTACCTGGGTGAACTGCGTGGCGCGAGCAAAAAGAAAGAGTCGATCTTCGACATCTTCAAGGTCTTCGGTGCCCTCAGGCAGCGCTTTGGCCAGGTGTACGTCAACTTCGGCGAACCGATCCGCCTGGCCGGTTTCCTCGACCAGCAGCAGCCCGGTTGGCGCGAGCAGTCACTGGCCCCGCAGTTCCGCCCGGACTGGCTCAACGACACCACCACGCGCCTGGGCGAAACCGTGGCCCGACACCTCAACGAAGCGGCGGCGGTCAACCCGGTCAACCTTGTAGCCCTGGCACTGCTGTCGACCAGCCGCATGGCCCTCGATGAGCGCGCCCTGACCCGTGTGCTCGACCTGTACCTGGCCTTACTGCGCCAGGTGCCCTACTCGCCCCACACCACCTTGCCCGAGGGCGACGGCAATGCGCTGATCAAGCATGTGCTGGGCATGGACCTGCTGGCCGAGCAGAAGGACGCGCTGGGCCACATCCTGTATCTGGACGAAGCCAACGCGGTGCTGATGACCTACTACCGCAACAACGTCCTGCACATCTTCGCCCTGCCAGCGCTGCTGGCGAGCTTCTTCCTCAGCAGCTCGCGCATGAGCCGCGAGCTGGTTGGGCAGTACGTGAAGGCGTTGTACCCGTACCTGCAGGCCGAGCTGTTCCTGCGTTGGGCGCCCGAGCAACTGGACGAGGTCATCGACCAGTGGCTGGCGGCGCTGGTCGAGCAAGGCCTGCTGCGCTTCGAGAACGGCGTGTACCTGCGCCCAGCCCCCAGCTCGCGGCAGTTCGTGCTGCTGACGCTGCTGGCGCGCACCATCACCCAGACCCTGCAGCGCTTCTACATGGCCACCTCGTTGCTGCTCAACAGCGGGCAGCACACACTGACTGCCGAAGAACTGGAGGAGCTTTGCGTGATGATGGCCCAGCGCCTGTCGATCCTGCATGGGCTCAACGCTCCGGAGTTCTTCGACAAGACCCTGTTCCGCCACTTTATCCAGACCTTGGTGCGCGAAGGGGTGCTACGCCCCGACAGCAACGGCAAGCTGGGTTACCACGACAAACTGGCCGAACTGGCCGAAGGCGTGGCCAAGCGTGTGCTGTCGGCGGAGTTGCGTTTGTCGATTCGTCAGGTGGCGCTGCACCGCGATGAAACAGCGGAGCCTGCGCCCTCCGAGTGAACTGGCCTTGGTGCGCCCAGGGCCGCTGCGCAGCCCATCGCCGGCAAGCCGGCTCCCACAGGAGTCATCACCCTCTGTGGGACCCGGCTTGCCGGCGATGGGGCGCACAGCGCCTCCATACCGAAAGCCGCATCCCAGGCAAAAATCCGCTAAAGTCCCCGGTGTTGGCCACAAGCCAGCGCCATGTACACCGGAGATACCATGAAAAAACTCTTCACCCTGTGCTGCGCCACCCTGCTTGCAGCGTGCTCCAGCAACACCCCGTCGAACCACGCCAGCCTCGATGGCGAAGTCTTCTACCTGCAGCGCATCGCCCTGCCGCCCGCCGCCACCCTGAACGTGGCCCTGCAGGACGTGTCGCTGATGGACGCACCGGCGGTCACCCTGGCCAGCCAGAATGGCCCGGTCAAAGGCAACGTGCCGCTGCCCTTCCACCTGACCTACGACCCAGCCCAGATCAAGCCCGGCCACCGCTACGCGGTGAGTGCGCGCATCGAACTGGACGGCAAGCTGCTGTTCATCAACACCGAGCACCACGGCGTGATGCTCGACGGCAGCGACCAGCAGCCGGTGCGGATCAAGGTCGACCCGGTCCGCTGAGCCCCCGCCCCACATTGCCCATAAGGAAATATCCATGATCCGCACCTCCCTGCGCTTCACCACCCTGTGTGCCGGCGTGCTGCTTTCGGCCAGTGCCATGGCCCTGTCGCTGGGCGACCTGTCGCAAAGTGACGCCAGCGGCGGCCTGAAGGACGCCCTCACCCAAGGCACGCAGATCGCTGTCAAGCAACTGAGCACCCCAGGCGGCTTCAGCAACAACCCCGACGTGCGCATCGAGCTGCCAGGCAACCTCGGCAAGGCCGCCAAGGCCATGAAGATGTTCGGCAAGGGTGATCAGGTGGAAGCCCTGGAAGCCGGCATGAACAAGGCTGCCGAAGCGGCCGTGCCACAGGCCCAGGCGATCCTCGTGGATGCGGTGAAGAAGATGACCGTGACCGATGCCAAGGGCATCCTCAGCGGTGGTCAGGACTCGGCTACCCAGTACCTGAACAAGAGCAGCCGCGAGCAGATCCGCGCCAAGTTCCTGCCGATCGTCAAGCAGGCCACCGACAAGGTCGGCCTGGCCCAGCAGTACAACAGCTTCGCCGGGCAGGCCAAGGGCCTGGGGCTGATCAAGGATGACGCCAACATCGAGAACTACGTGACCGAGAAGGCGCTGGACGGTCTGTTCGAAATGATCGGCAAACAGGAAGAAAGCATTCGCCAGAACCCGGCCGGGGCTGCTACCAGCCTGGCCAAGAAGGTGTTCGGCGCGCTGTGATTCTGCTTTGAGACCCTCAGGGCTGCTGCGCAGCCCGTTCGCGGCACAAGGCCGCTCCTACAGGGGGACACACTCGCCTGTGGGAGCGGCTTTAGCCGCGAACACCGGCATAGCCGGTGCCATTCACCGCGTCGTCTGCTTCGCGGCTAAAGCCGCTCCCACAGGGTGCGTGACTCATTCCTTCCTCACCCTGAACCACGCCGCATACAACGCCGGCAGGAACAGTAGCGTCAGTACCGTGGCCACGATCAAACCACCCATGATCGCCACCGCCATCGGCCCGTAGAACACACTGCGCGACAACGGAATCATCGCCAGCACCGCCGCCAGCGCGGTCAGCACGATCGGCCGGAAGCGCCGCACCGTGGCCTCGATGATCGCCTGCCAGCGCTCCATCCCGGCAGCGATGTCCTGCTCGATCTGGTCCACCAGGATCACCGAGTTGCGCATGATCATGCCCGCCAGGGCGATGGTGCCGAGCATCGCGACGAAACCGAACGGCTGGCGGAACACCAGCAGGAACAAGGTCACGCCGATCAGCCCCAAAGGCGCGGTGAGGAACACCATGAACATCCGCGAGAAGCTGCGCAGTTGGATCATCAACAGGCTCAACACCACCACGATGAACAGCGGCATGCCGGCATTCACCGAACGCTGGCCACGCTCGGAGTCCTCCACCGTGCCGCCGACTTCCAGCAGATAGCCGTCCGGCAGTTCCGCCTTGATCTGCTGCAGGCTCGGCTGGATCTGTTTCACCAGCGTGGCCGGCTGTTCCTTGTCGTAGATGTCGGCACGCACGGTCACCGTCGGCAGGCGATTGCGGTGCCAGATGATGCCTTCCTCGAAGCCATATTCCAGCGTGGCCACCTGCGACAGCGCCACACTCGGACCGTTGTCGGTGGGCAGCGCCAGGCTGCCGAGGTTGCCCAACTCACGGCGTTCTTCAGGGGTGCCGCGCAAGAGGATCTCGATCAGTTCATTGTCTTCACGGTACTGGCTGACGGTGCTGCCGGTCAGCGAACTCTGCAGGAAACTCGACAAGTGCGCGGTGCTCACCCCCAGGGCGCGGGCGCGGTCCTGGTCGATGTCCAGGTACACCGCCTTGCTCGGCTCCTCCCAGTCCAGGTGGACGTTGACCACATGGGGGTTCTCGCGCACCTTGGCCGCCACCTCGCGGGCCAGGGCACGGACCTTCTCGATGTGCTCGCCGGTGATGCGGAACTGCACCGGGTAGCCCACGGGCGGGCCGTTCTCAAGGCGGGTGACCCGCGAGCGCAGGTCGGGGAATTGCTCATCGAGGGTTGCGATCAGCCAGCTGCGCAGGCGCTCACGGTCTTCCAGCGATTTGGCCAGCACCACGAACTGGGCGAAGCTCGCGGCCGGCAGTTGCTGGTCCAGGGGCAGGTAGAAGCGTGGCGAGCCGGTGCCGACATAGGCCACATAGTTGTCGATGCCGTCCTGCTGCTTGAGCAGCGCTTCCAGCTGTTTGACCCGCTCGGCGGTGTTGTTCAGCGAAGCACCTTCGGCCAGCTTCAGGTCGACCATCAGCTCTGGCCGGCCGGAGGCCGGGAAGAACTGCTGGGGCACGAAGCGGAACAGCAGGATGCTGCCGACGAATGCCGCGATGGTCAGCAATATGACTGTCTTGCGCCGCCGCACGCACCACTCCACCACCCGCCGCACGCGCTGGTAGAACGGCGTGGCGTAGGGGTCGGGCGCATGCCCGTCGCTGCCATGGCGCGCCGCATGCAGCTTGGCCAGGTCCGGCAGCAGGCGTTCGCCCAGGTACGGCACGAACACCACCGCCGCTACCCACGAGGTCAGCAGGGCGATGGTCACCACCTGGAAGATCGAGCGGGTGTACTCGCCGGTGCTCGACGCCGCCGTGGCGATCGGCAGGAAGCCCGCTGCCGTGATCAGGGTGCCGGTGAGCATCGGGAAGGCCGTGCTGGTCCAGGCGTAACTGGCCGCCTTGAGCCGGTCGTAGCCCTGCTCCATCTTGATCGCCATCATCTCCACGGCAATGATCGCGTCGTCCACCAGCAGGCCCAGCGCCAGCACCAGCGCGCCCAGCGAAATCTTATGCAGGCCGATGCCGAAGTAGTGCATCAGGGCGAAGGTCATGGCCAGCACCAGCGGGATCGCCAGGGCCACCACCAGCCCGGTGCGCAGGCCCAGGGAGAAGAAGCTCACCAGCAGGACGATGGCCAGCGCCTCGACCAGCACCTGGACGAACTCGCCGACGCCGGCTTTCACCGCCGCCGGCTGGTCGGACACCTTGCGCAACTGCATGCCTGCCGGCAGCCCTTCGGCCAGGCGGGCGAACTCGCCCTCCAGGGCCTTGCCCAGCACCAGGATGTCACCGCCGTCCTTCATCGACACGGCAAGGCCGATGGCGTCCTCGCCCATGAAGCGCATGCGCGGCGCGGGCGGGTCGTTGAAGCCACGCTGAACCTCGGCGACGTCACCGATGCGGAAGGTGCGGTCGCCCACGCGGATGGGGAACTGGCGGATCTGCTCGACACTGTCGAAACGCCCGCTGACCCGCAGTTGCAGGCGCTCGCTGGGGGTCTCGAAGAAGCCGGCGGTACTCACCGCGTTCTGCTCGCGCAGTGCCTGCTGCACCGCGGCCAGCGGCACACCCAGGGTGGCCAGCTTGACGTTGGACAGCTCGATCCAGATTTTCTCGTCCTGCAGGCCGATCAGCTCGACCTTGCCGACATCCTTCACCCGCTGCAGCTGGATCTGGATACGGTCGGCGTAGTCCTTGAGCACCGCGTAGTCGAAGCCCTCACCGGTCAGCGCGTAGATGTTGCCGAAGGTGGTGCCGAACTCATCGTTGAAGAACGGCCCCTGGGCCTCGGGCGGCAGGGTGTGCTTGATGTCCGCGACTTTTTTGCGGATCTGGTACCACAGCTCGGGGATGTCCTTGGAGTGCAGCGAATCGCGGGCCATGAAGGTGACCTGGGACTCACCTGGCCGGGAGAACGAGACGATCTTCTCGTACTCGCCGGTCTCCATCAGCTTCTTCTCGATGCGCTCGGTGACCTGGCGCGACACTTCTTCGGCAGTCGCCCCCGGCCACAAGGTGCGGATGACCATGGCCTTGAAGGTGAAGGGCGGATCTTCGCTCTGCCCGAGCTTGGTGTAGGACATGGCGCCAATAGCCGCCAGCAGGATCATCAGGAACAGTACGATCTGGCGATTGCGCAGCGCCCAGGCGGAAAGGTTGAAACCCATCGGGACTTACTCCTTGGCCGTCAGGTTCACGTCTCGGTTGCTGCGGTCCACAGGCCGCACCTGTTGCCCTTCGCGCAGCACATGGCCGCCGGCGGCGACCACCCAGTCGCTGGCCTGCAGGCCCTCGAGCACCGGCACGCTGTCGGCGCCATAAGGCCCCAGGCGAACCGCCGCGCGCTCCAGCCGGTTGTCCTTGCCGACCCGCCACACATAGGCCTGCCCGGCTTCGGCGCTGACCGCCGAGAGCGGCACCGCCAACGGCGCGTTTTCAGCGTGGGCGATGAACACCCGCGCGCTCTGGCCGAGTTCGGCCGGGGCGTTGCCGGAGGTGAAGGCAATACGTGCGGCAAAGGTGCGCGAACGCGGGTCGGCGGCTGGCGACAGCTCACGGATACGCCCGTCGAACCGAGCATTGGGGTGCGACCACAGCTCCACGCTGACGGCCTGGCCGACGCTGAAGCGGGCGAACTGTTGCTCGGGCAGGCCGATCACCACCTCACGCTCGCCGTCAGCGGCCAGGGTGAACACGGTTTGCCCGGCGCCCACCACCTGGCCGACTTCGACCTGGCGCTTGGCGATCACTCCGGCCTGGGGCGCACGCAGCACGGCGTACTCGGCCTGGTTACCGGCCACCTCGAATTCGGCCTTGGCCTGTTTCAGGCGAGCGAGGCCGGCACGGTAGAGGTTTTCGGCGTTATCGAATTGGGAATGGCTGACCATCTGGCGGTCGAGCAGTTTCTGGTAGCGTTCACGTTCGGTGCGCACCAGCGCCAGGTTGGCTTCGGCAGCCGCTACCTGGGCACGGTTGGCCTCCAGTTGCAGGCGCACGTCCTGCGGATCGAGTTCGGCCAGCGCCTGTTCGGCCTTGACCCGCTGCCCCTCCTCCACCAGGCGCTTGCTCACCTTGCCGCCGATGCGAAACGCCAGCTCAGGCTCGAAGCGCGCACGCACCTCACCGGGGTAACTGTCTGCCGACGCGCCTGCGGGCTGGGGCTGGACCACCAGGGCCGGGCGCGGCGCAGCAGGTGGCGCGGCCTCCTGGCCGCAGGCGGCCAGCAGCACAAGGGCAGCGGGCAAGGCGAGGGATAACACACGACGCAACATGATGAAGGACCTTTGGCAGAGGGGCGCATCGAATATTTATACTGGCGAGTATATTAAGTCAGCACATGCGCTCCGGGAAGCGGTCTGCCAAGAGAAAAACCATAATAACGTTGCGACGCACGCTACAGCCGGATCGTGCGCGACCCGGTAAGATGGTCACCTTTCCCAGCAGGTAACGATTGCACATGCCCACTGACGCACCCATCGGCCCCGGCCGGCCCAAGGATCTGGCCAAGCGCGAGGCCATCCTCCAAGCCGCCAAGTCGCTGTTCCTCAGCCTTGGCTATGCCAACACCAGCATGGATGCGGTCGCTGCGGCGGCAGGTGTTTCGAAACTCACGGTCTACAGCCACTTCACCGACAAGCAGACGTTGTTTGGCGCGGCGGTCATGGCGACCTGCCAGGCGCAATTGCCCGATTTGATCTTCGAGTACCCGGAAGGGGCGGCGCTGATGGATGTGCTGCTGAACATCGCCCGTGGCTTCCAGGCGCTGATCAGCGCGGACGAGTCGGTCCAGCTCAGCCGCCTGATCATTGCCTTGAGCAGCCAGGATCCGGGGTTCGGGCATTACTTCTATGAGGCCGGGCCCAAGCGGGTGGTCGCGGGAATGGAGGCGCTGCTGCGCGGGATCGACCAGCGGGGGTTGCTGCGGATCGACAATCCGTTACGGGCGGCGGAGCAGTTCTTCTGTCTGGTGAAGGGGGCGCCGGATTACCGGTTGTTGATCGGGTGTGCGCCGGCGCTGACGGGGGATGAGGCGGAGGTGCATGTGCGGGAGGCGGTTGAGGTGTTTGTTCGGGCTTATCGGAGTTAGATCGCGTTCGGCGTTCGGCGTTCGGCGTTCGGCGTTCGGGGCTGAGTGTGTTGGTTTTGATAGATGTATGCGCATTCGGCGGCGATGGCGACTTTTAGTCACCTTTCCGCCCTTACGGCGGGTTACTTTGGTCTTGCCTCGCCGGCCGCGGCCAAAGTAACCAAAGCCGCCCGCTCCCATCATACGGCCCCTGCGCTGCGCTCCGGGGTCCCCTCGCTCCGGTGCCTTCCGGGCCCGCGCGGCCTACGACTTGCTACGCAAGTCTACATCTCGCGCCTTCGGCTGCGCCGAAGGGTGCTGCGCACCAGGGCCCTACAGTCACCTCCACTCGGCCTCCTGAAGTCGCAATTTGTGTTGCCTGGACTATTGCGCGCTTAGAAGCAAAAGCAAAAACAGATCAAGAGCAGATCAAGAGCAGATCAAGAGCAGATCAAGAGCAGATCAAGAGCAGTGATACGGCTATCTAGGTTTGGCTGTTGTTTATGTGTTGTTTATTCGGGCCCTATCGCCGGCAAGCCGGCTCCCACAGGTGCCGCGCAAGGCTGAAAGTTCGCACTAACCTGTGGGAGCTGGCTTGCCAGCGATTGCAATCCTGAGTTCCCAACCCATCCAACTAGCGTCAGCTAACGCCAGCCCAGGCGCCGCCCCTAACTTCGCGACTTCAGGAGGCTGAGCGTAGGCGTCTGGAGGGCCCTGGTGCGCAGCACCCTTCGGCGCAGCCGAAGGCGCGAGATGTAGACTTGCGCAGCAAGTCGGAGGCCGCGCGGGCCCGGAGGACGCCGGAGCGAAGGGACCCCGAAGCGCAGCGTAGGGGCCGTATGATGGGAGCGAGCGGCTTTGGTTACTTTGGCCAAGACCAAAGTAACCCGCCGTAAGGGCGGAAAGGTGACTATGCGTCGACATCGCAAACGAATGCGCATACAACTACAAAAACCAACCAACCAACCAACCAACCAACCAACCAACCAACCAACCAACCAACCAACCAACCAACCAACCAACTAACCAACTAACTAACTAACTAACTAACTAACTAACCAACTAACTAACTAACTAACTAACTAACCCAAGGCCAGTCACCGCGCCTCCATGTGAGCAATCATCAACTGCACACTCTCATTCCCACGAAACTCATTCACATCCAACTTGTAAGCCAACTCCACCCACCGCACCGTAGGATTCGGCCAAACCTCCCGATCAATCCCAAAGGCAATCCCATCCAACCGCACCGAACCACACTCGCTCTTGAGCACCACCTTCAGGTGCCGCTCACCGACAACCCGCTGCTCGACCAACTGAAACACCCCATGGAACAACGGCTCAGGAAAGTGCTGCCCCCAGGGCCCGGCATTACGCAGAGCCCGCGCCAAGTCCAGGTGAAACTCCTCGACCGCCAAGCTGCCATCGGACAACAACCGCCCGGTCAGATCCTCCTCCCGCAGTTGCCGCCGCACCTCTTCATCGAAGGCCTCGGCAAACGCCGGGAAGTTCTCAGCCGGCAACGACAATCCCGCCGCCATGGCATGCCCACCGAACTTGCTGATCAACGCCGGGTGCCGCGCCGCCACCGCATCCAGCGCATCACGGATATGGAACCCCGCCACCGAACGCGCCGAGCCCTTGAGCATGCCCTCGCCCGCGTCGGCAAAAGCGATGGTCGGTCGGTGGTAACGCTCCTTCAGGCGTGAGGCCAGAATACCGATCACCCCTTGGTGCCAATCGGCATCGAACAGGCACAGGCCATAGGGCATCGATTCGACCGGCAGGTCCTTGAGCTGCGCCAGGGCTTCGCGCTGCATGCCCTGCTCGATGGACTTGCGGTCCTGGTTCAGGCCATCCAGTTGCTGGGCCATGTCCAATGCCAGCGCTGCGTCATCGCACAGCAGGCATTCGATGCCCAGGCTCATGTCGTCCAGACGCCCGGCGGCGTTGAGCCGTGGGCCGAGGATGAAACCCAGGTCGGTGGAGGTGATGCGCCGATGGTCGCGGCGGGCCACCTCGAGGATCGCCTTGAGCCCGGGACGGGCGCGGCCAGCGCGGATGCGCTCAAGGCCCTGGTGCACCAGGATGCGGTTGTTGGCATCCAGCGGCACCACGTCGGCGACGCTGCCCAGCGCGACCAGGTCGAGCAGTTCACCGATGTTCGGCTGCGGCTGGCTGTCGTAGCGGCCGAGGCTGCGCAAGCGCGCACGCAGGGCCATCAGCACGTAGAAGATCACCCCCACGCCCGCCAGCGACTTGCTCGGGAACGCGCAGCCTGGCTGGTTCGGGTTGACGATGGCATCAGCATCGGGCAGCTGCTGGCCCGGCAGGTGGTGGTCGGTGACCAGCACCCTGAGCCCGGCCGCCTTGGCCGCTGCCACGCCTTCGACGCTGGAGATACCGTTATCCACGGTGATCAGCAGCTGCGGCTGGCGCTGCAACGCCACTTCGACGATCTCGGGGGTCAGGCCGTAGCCGTATTCGAACCGGTTGGGCACCAGGTAATCGACATGCGCCGCGCCCAGCAGGCGCAGCCCCAGCACACCGACGGTGCTGGCGGTGGCGCCGTCGGCGTCGAAGTCGCCAACGATGAGGATGCGCTGGCGCTGATCCAGGGCTTCGACCAGCAGGTCCACCGCCGCCTCGATGCCCTTGAGCTGCTGGTACGGCAGCAGCCGGGCCAGGCCTTTGTCCAGCTCGGCTTCGGACTGCACGCCACGGGCGGCGTACAGGCGGGTCAGCAAGGGCGGCAGGTTGCCCAGGAATGGCAGGGTCGACGGCAGGGGGCGGGGTTCGATACGCATGGGGTCTTCGGTAATCAGTGTCAGGGGCGGCTCAGCCGCGCTCGCCAAGCAGCCACTCCAGCTGCACTTCGTGCTGGCCACGGTCGTCGGTGACGAAAATGGTGCCTTCGCTGATCATCACGTCCCACTTGATGGTACGTGGCATGTCGGTGGCCAGGGTCTCCAGCACCTCTTGCGGCACAGCGGCGATGTTCAGGTTCTTCAGGCCCTTGACCGCATCACCGACCTTGGTCCGCCACACCCGCAGGCTGCCGTAGGCCAGCAGGCTGGTGCGTTCAGTGCGGCGCGAGCACCAGGTCAGGCGCTCGGCGTCCGGCTGGCCGACTTCGATCCAGTGCAGGATGCGGTCGTCCAGGCTCTTTTCCCACAGTGGGGCTTCGTCGACATCCGACAGGCCACGGCCAAACGACAGCTGCTCGTTGTACCAGATGGCATAGGCCAGCAAGCGCACGGCCATGCGTTCCTCGGTCTCCGAAGGGTGACGGGCGATGGTCTGACGGACGCTCTCGTACACGCCGCGATCAAGGTCGGTCAGATTCAGTTCGAATTTGTAGGTGGTGGACGGCTGGGCCATGGGCGCGGGGCTTCGTAGAAAAGAAAGTCGCACAGTTTAACCGATCTGGCAGACGAAGGCCCTTGCGCATCGCGAGTGCGCCGCGACAGTACCTGCCACTGCCGAGCTGTGATACAACCTGCGTTTACGCCCAGCTGCCACGGATGCCCCATGCCCACGCCCAGCAAACCCCTCGCCGGCCTGAAAGTGATCGAACTCGGCACCCTGATCGCCGGCCCGTTCGCCTCGCGCATCTGCGCCGAGTTCGGTGCCGAGGTGATCAAGGTCGAGTCGCCCGACGGCGGCGACCCGCTGCGCAAGTGGCGCAAGCTGTATGAAGGCACGTCGCTGTGGTGGTTCGTGCAGGCACGCAACAAGCAGTCGCTGACCCTCAACCTCAAGCACCCGGAAGGCCGCGAGGTGCTCAAGCGCCTGCTGGCCGAGGCCGACATCCTGATCGAGAATTTCCGCCCCGGCGTGCTGGAAAAACTCGGCCTGGGCTGGGATGTGCTGCACGCGTTGAACCCGCGCCTGGTGATGGTGCGCCTGTCGGGCTTCGGCCAGACCGGCCCGATGAAGGACCAGCCGGGCTTTGGCGCGGTGGGCGAGTCGATGGGTGGGCTGCGCTACATCACCGGTTTCGAGGACCGCCCGCCAGTGCGCACGGGGATCTCCATCGGTGATTCGATCGCCGCCCTGTGGGGCGTGATCGGCGCGCTGATGGCCCTGCGTCACTGCGAGGTGAACGGCGGCCAGGGCCAGGTGGTGGACGTGGCGCTGTACGAGGCGATCTTCGCCATGATGGAGAGCATGGTCCCGGAGTTCGACGTGTTCGGTTTCATCCGCGAGCGCACCGGTAACATCATGCCCGGCATCACCCCCTCCTCCATCCACACCACCGCCGATGGCCGCCATGTGCAGATCGGCGCCAATGGCGACGCGATCTTCAAGCGCTTCATGCAGGCCATCGGCCGCGACGACCTGGCAAACGATGCGGCATTGGCCAGCAATGATGGCCGCGACGCACGCCGCGACGAGCTATATGGGGTGATCGACCGTTGGGCCAACGGCCTGCCGCTCGACAGCGTCATGCAGGTACTCAATGACGCCGAAGTGCCGGCCAGCCGGATCTTTTCGGCCGAAGACATGTTCAGCGACCCGCAGTACCTTGCCCGCGAGATGTTCCTCCAGGCCAAGTTACCGGACGGCAAGCCGTTCAAGATGCCCGGCATCGTACCCAAGCTCTCCGACACCCCAGGCTCCACCGAATGGGTAGGCCCGGCCCTGGGTGAGCACACCGACAGCGTGCTGGCCAGCCTGGGCTACGACGCGGCGGCCATCGCCGGCCTGCGCCAGGCGGGCACGGTCTGACTCGCGCAACAGCCTGGCGCAGGCGCCTTGCGCGCCTGCCCGTCATCCTCTGCCTGCTGCTGGCGATGCCGCTGGCGCACGCCAAGGAGCGCCTGTTCTGGCTGGTCCGCGACCTGCCGCCGTTCACCATTTTCGAAGGTGCCGAGAAGGGCCAGGGCGTAATGGACCTGATGCTGCCGAAGCTGATCGCGCAGATGCCCGAGTACGACCACAGCATCGTGCGGGTCAATCGCGCCCGGGGCATCCAGATGCTCATGGAGCCGAGTTTCACCTGCGACCCGACCCTGCTCTGGACACCCGAGCGCGCCAAGTACGTGCATTTCTCCAAGCCTTCGCTGGGGGTGCTGAGCACCGGGCTGGTGGTGCGCAAGCAGGACCAGGCATTGCTGGAACCCTTCCTCGACGGCCAGCAGGTCGAGCTCAAAGCCTTGCTCGACAAGACCCGGCTCAAACTGGGCATCGTCGCCGAGCGCAGCTACAGCGCGCAGGTCGACGAAATCCTGCGCCAGCTGCCCGACAGCGCCTTCAGCCGCCACTTCGGCAACGATGCGACCGCCAGCCTGCTGCAGATGCAGCAACTGGGCCGCCTGCAGCTGGTGCTCAGCTACTGGCCAGAGGCGCGCTACCTGATCGAGCAGCAAGGCGGCTCACTGGAGGACTACCGCTTCTACCCCATCAGCGGCGTAAACCACTACCAGTTCCTGCATGTGGGTTGCTCGGACACACCGCAAGGGCGCGAAGCCATCGCCCACATCGACCAGTTGCTGCCAGCCCTGCGCCGCGACACCCTGCCCGCCCTGTATGCCCGCTGGCTGGACCCGGATCTGCGCGAGGACTACCTGCAACAGGCGCGTCACTTCTTCGACGACAGCAACGGCGCCTCGGCAGCGCAGCCCTGAAGCGGGCAAAAAGAAACCCCGGCCGCTGGGGAAGACGACCGGGGTCAAGCGAAAGCCAATGCGGGCTTCCCGCGACAGCCTGACACTACCGGAGCTAAGCACCGTCAAACTGGCGTTGATGAATCTGATGCGGCTGTCAGGCAAAGGTTCCCTGGGTGGGGCGTTGATGTTGCAACGCGGCGATCACACAGGGCTGCAGGCGGCCCTCGGCAATCTGCAGGTCACGGTGCAGGCCATCGACCAGGTCGATCAGCAACTGCTGCTCCTGCAACTGGCGCTCAGCCACCTGGCGCTGCAAGGTCACGCCGCCGCGTGGGTCGTAGAGGGTCAGTTGGCGATTACCGCTGGCGTCGACGGCGCCAAGTGCGGCCAGGTAGGGGGTCAGGGCATCGTTGAGCAGGCTGCAGACTCTTTCCATCCGTATCACTCGCTGGCTTATGGGCTTGGAGGAACTGACCGTCAGGCCTGGCGCAAAGTTCTCGAGTGCCGGCCCTTGCAGCGAGCATGCGCGGGCAAGATGACAGTTTGAATGCCCTAGCCGTCCAGTTAGCCAATCGGTGCCGGCAGACGCCCAAGTGCCTTGCCCAACGCTACGGTGGACATCGGCCATGGCAGCTCGTCCAGCACCCACAACCCCAGCTTGCGGGCTTCCCGGGCCAGATCCGGGCCATTGCCTTTGCCTTGCCCGACGAACAACAGCGCCTGTGCCGCACCTTCGGTCGCCAGGTGGCGGAACAACGACTGCGCGCTGCTGATCGGCATGTCGTGATCGAGCACCAGCACATCCACTGGCCGCTCCTGGTTCAGGCAGGCCAGGGTACCCGGCATGTCCTCGGTCAGCCGCACGCTGTAGACGCCCTGGGCATTGAATGCCTGGTGCAGAACAATCTGGTGGAAAGGACGGGGCTGGTGGATAAGAACCTGAAATTGATGCATGGACGTTTCCCTCGACGAGGCGCTCTGGCGGTTCGATGCCCCGCACTTTAGTAGCCACTTCGACAACGCCAAACAGGAAAATTCTGAAAAGCCCTGAGAAAAAACGCAAAAAAAATCGCGCGCACAAAAAAGCCCGTCCGAGGACGGGCTTTTTCAGTTGCAGCCAGGCTTACAACGGCTTGCCGCGATTCCCATGCTGGCTGACGAAGGCCTGTACGGCCTTCAGGTCGTTGGCCAGCACCGTGCAGCGCTCTTCGCGGCTGAACAGGTCGCTGAGGTGAGCCGGCAGCTCCAGGGCCTTGCCGACGCCGGCTTTCTCGACCGCGTCCGGGAACTTGACCGGGTGCGCGGTACCCAGCACCACCATTGGCGTGTCCAGGCTGCGACGGCATTCGCGGGCGGCCTTGACGCCGATCGCGGTGTGCGGGTCAAGCACTTCACCGGTGCTGGCGAAGACTTCGGCGATGGTCTCGCAGGTCTGCTCGTCGGTCACCGCCAGCGAATCGAACAACTTGCGCGCTTCGGTCCAGCGGTCCTGGTCAACGCTGAAGCCGCCACCTTGCTTGAAGGTGTCCATCAACTCGGCGATGGCGGCACCGTTGCGGCCGTGCAGGTCGAACAGCAGGCGCTCGAAGTTCGACGAGACCATGATGTCCATCGACGGCGACAGGGTCGCGTGCAGGGTTTCCTTGACGTACTGGTTGCCGCTCATGAAGCGGTGCAGGATGTCGTTGCGGTTGGTCGCGACCACCAGCTGGCTGATCGGCAGGCCCATGTTGCGGGCCAGGTAACCGGCGAAGATGTCGCCGAAGTTGCCGGTCGGCACCGAGAACGCCACCGAACGTGCCGGGCCGCCGAGCTGCAGAGCGGCGTGGAAGTAGTAGACGATCTGGGCCATGATCCGCGCCCAGTTGATCGAGTTGACCGCCACCAGGCGGGTGCCCTTGAGGAACGACTGGTCGGCGAAGCTGGCCTTGACCATCTCCTGGCAGTCGTCGAAGTTGCCCTCGATGGCGATGTTGTGGATGTTGTCGCCGAGGATGGTGGTCATCTGGCGGCGCTGCACTTCCGACACACGCTGGTGCGGGTGCAGGATGAAGATATCGACGTTGTCGCAACGGCGGCAGCCTTCGATGGCGGCGGAACCGGTGTCACCGCTGGTGGCGCCAACGATCACCACACGCTCGCCACGCTTGACCAGCAGGTGGTCGAGCAAGCGACCGAGCAGCTGCAGGGCAAAGTCCTTGAACGCCAGGGTCGGGCCGTGGAACAGCTCCATCACCCACTCGTTGCCGTTGAGCTGGCGCAGCGGCGCGACGGAGGCATGGGCGAAGGAGCCGTAGGTTTCTTCGAGGATCTTCTTGAAGTCGGCGTCGGCGATGCTGCCGGCGACGAACGGGCGCATCACCCGGAACGCCAGCTCGTGGTACGGCAGGCCGGCCCAGGAAGCGATCTCTTCCTGGGTAAAGCGTGGCAGGTTCTCAGGGACGTACAGGCCACCGTCACTGGCCAGGCCGGCGAGCAGCACGTCTTCGAAGTTCAGGGCCGGAGCCTGGCCGCGGGTACTGATATAGCGCATGGGTACAAACCTTTGGTTTGAGCGACAAGCTTCGAGCTGCAAGCTACAAGTTAAAGCCGATTGGCGTTGCTCTCGTGCTCTGCGTCTCACCTTGCCACGAATGTTTTCTGTTCAAGCCTCAACACCGCACTGCCTTTACTTGCAGCTTGCAGCTTGAAGCTTGCCGCTTAGTTGAGCTGTTCGACGCGGATGCGCACGACCGGGCCAACCACGTCCTGCAGGGATTCCAGGGCGACGATGGCATCATTGATGCGCTGCTCGACCACGCCGTGGGTAACCAGGATCATCGGTACCAGGCCATCCTGCTCCTCGGCTTCCTTCTGCATGATCGACTCGATGTTGATGCCGCGCTCCGAGAGGATGCTGGCGACCTGCGCGAGCACACCCGGATGGTCCTTGGCCTGGATGCGCAGGTAGTAGGCGCTTTCGCAGGCTTCGATCGGCAGGATCGGGTGGGCCGACAGCGAGTCCGGCTGGAAGGCCAGGTGCGGCACACGGTTCTCCGGGTCGCTGGTCATGGCACGGACCACGTCGACCAGGTCGGCGATCACCGACGAGGCGGTTGGCTCCATGCCGGCGCCGGCGCCGTAGTACAGGGTGGAACCAGCAGCATCACCGTTGACCATCACCGCGTTCATCACGCCATTGACGTTGGCGATCAGGCGGTCGCTGGGGATCAGGGTCGGGTGCACGCGCAGCTCGATGCCTTCGGCGGTGCGACGGGCCACGCCCAGGTGCTTGATGCGGTAGCCCAGGGCTTCGGCGTAGTTCACGTCGGCAGTGGTCAACTGGGTGATGCCTTCGGTGTAGGCCTTGTCGAACTGCAGCGGGATGCCGAAAGCGATGGACGCCAGGATGGTCAGCTTGTGCGCGGCGTCGATGCCCTCGACGTCGAAGGTCGGGTCGGCCTCGGCATAGCCCAGCGCCTGGGCTTCGGCCAGCACGTCGGGGAAGGCACGGCCTTTTTCGCGCATTTCGGTGAGGATGAAGTTGCCGGTGCCGTTGATGATCCCGGCCAGCCAGTTGATGCGGTTGGCCGACAGGCCTTCACGGATCGCCTTGATCACCGGGATGCCACCGGCGACGGCTGCCTCGAAGGCGACGATGACGCCCTTCTCGCGGGCCTTGGCGAAGATCTCGTTGCCGTGCACGGCAATCAGCGCCTTGTTGGCGGTGACCACGTGCTTGCCGTTTTCGATGGCCTTGAGCACCAGGTCGCGGGCGATGGTATAGCCACCGATCAGCTCGATGACGATATCGATTTCGGGGTTGCTCGCCACGTCGAACACATCAGCGGTAATGGGGGTACCGGTAATCTGGCAGTTCGGGTTGGGCGAGCGCATGGCAATCTGTGCCACTTCAATACCGCGCCCGGCACGGCGGGCAATCTCCTCGGCGTTGCGCTGAAGTACGTTGAAGGTTCCGCCACCGACGGTCCCTAACCCACAGATGCCTACTTTGACCGGTTTCACTGTGAACTCCCCATTGAACGGCCGACACTTGCGCCGACCGTGAAACATGCCATCACCCCATGACGATGGCGTATTGATTTGATTACTTGCGCTCTGCCAGGGCCAGCTTGGCCACTTGCGGTGCCGGCTGATAGCCCGGAATCACCTGGCCACTTTCCAGGACGATGGCGGGCGTGCCATTCACGCCGATCGACTGGCCGAGCTGGAACTGCTTGCCGACCGGGTTGGCGCACTTGGCGGCCTTGATCTCTTTACCGTCGACCATCTTGTCCATCGCAGCGCGGCGGTCGCTGGAGCACCACACCGCCTGCAACTGCTCGTCACCCGGCGAGCCCAGGCCCTGGCGCGGGAAGGCGACGTAGCGCACTTCGATACCGCGGCGGTTGAGCTCCGGTACTTCAGCGTGCAGCTTGTGGCAGTACGGGCAGGTGGTGTCGGTGAACACGGTGATGTGCGACTTGGTCTCGCCCTTGGCTGGATAAACGACCATTTCCGCCGCCGGGATGCCGTTGATCAGCTTGGCGATGCCTTGGCGCTCGGTCTTCTCGGTGAGGTTGACCGGCTTGC
The DNA here is from genome assembly GCF_024749065.1 of Pseudomonas sichuanensis. Classification (NCBI taxonomy): domain Bacteria; kingdom Pseudomonadati; phylum Pseudomonadota; class Gammaproteobacteria; order Pseudomonadales; family Pseudomonadaceae; genus Pseudomonas; species Pseudomonas sichuanensis. The sequence goes on from NZ_CP087185.1 coordinate 4,669,865, forward strand.
CATCCTGGATCTGGTACAGGTAGCCCTGCATCACGAACTGGCCATCGGCGCTGGCGTACAGCACGCGACCGCCCTGCAGCTTCACTTCGTACAGGCCGTTGAGCGGGCTGCTGGCAACGCTTTCGACCGGCACTTCCAGGGCCAGGTTCTGCAGCGACTTGCGGATCGCCTGCTCGGCACCGGCCGCAGGTTCAGTGGCAGCAGCGCCGGCAAAGGTGCTGACCAACGCCAGGGCGGCGGCGGCAAAAATACGGGTGACACGCATGGGGGTACTCCTGAAGACGGACGGGGCCGGAGGGGCGTCGCCCACGCTTCAGAGGTGGCGAACGGTCGGCCCGTGCAACAAACCGTCCAAGCCTACCACAACAGGCCCGCGCAGAAAGGCTCCTCAGGCACCGGTAAGCGGAACATGAAGATCATTCATCCACGCGGATGGTGCTGGGCGTGCAACTGCTGCAGCCGCGCCTTGGCCACATGGGTGTAGATCTGCGTGGTGGACAGGTCGCTGTGGCCCAGCAGCATCTGCACCACACGCAGGTCGGCACCGTGGTTGAGCAGGTGCGTGGCGAAAGCGTGGCGCAGGGTATGCGGCGACAGCGGCTTGTCGATACCGGCCACCCGCGCCTGGTGCTTGATACGGTGCCAGAAGGTCTGGCGGGTCATCTGCTCACCGCGCAGGCTGGGGAACAGCACATCGCTGGGGCGACCGTTGAGCAGCTCGGTTCGGCCATCGCGCAGGTAGCGCTCGATCCAGACCACCGCCTCTTCGCCCATCGGCACCAGGCGCTCCTTGCTGCCCTTGCCCATCACCCGCAGCACACCCTGGCGCAGGTTGACCTGGTCGAGCGTGAGGCTGACCAGCTCGGTCACCCGCAGGCCGCAGGCGTACAGCACTTCGAGCATGGCCCGGTCACGTTGGCCGATAGCTTCACCCAGGTCCGGCGCCTGCAGCAGCGCCTCGACGTCGGCTTCCGACAGCGACTTTGGCAGCGGGCGCCCCAATTGCGGCATGTCCACCTGCAGGGTCGGGTCGACGGCGATCAGTCGCTCGCGCAGCAGGTAGCGGAAGAACCCCCGTACGCCGGAGAGAAATCGCGCCGTGGAACGGGGTTTGTAGCCTTGGTCGAAACGCCAGGCGAGATGATCGAGGATCAGCTCGCGACCGGCATCGGGCAGCGCCACCCCGTGCTCCTGCAACCAGCCATTGAACAAGGCCAGGTCGCTGCGGTAAGAGGCGCGGGTGTTGTCGGAAAGCCCCTTTTCCAGCCACAGGGCATCGAGGAACTGGTCAATCAGGGGGTGGTCGAGGGCGGGCATGAAGACTCGGTGGCAAACGGCGAAATGGCGCTTAGTCTTTCATAACCGCGCACGCATAGGGAGCCCGCATGAGCGAACAGCAGATTCTCCTGAGTTTCGGTGGCATCGGTGCCGCCGCCCTCGCCTGCCAGTGGCTGGCCTGGCGCCTGAAGTTGCCGGCGATCCTGTTCCTGCTGCTGTCCGGCATACTCGCCGGGCCTGTGCTTGGCTGGCTGCAGCCACAAGCGCTGTTTGGCCCGTTGCTGATGCCGTTGGTGTCGCTGGCCGTGGCCCTGATCCTGTTCGAGGGCAGCCTGACCCTGCATATCTCGCAATGGCGCGAGATAGGCAGCGTGGTGCACCGTCTGGTCACGGTCGGCGCCCTGAGTACCTGGCTGGTGATCGCCGTGGCCACCCACTGGCTGCTGGGTTTCGACTGGCCGCTGGCGATCCTGTTCGGCACCCTCACGCTGGTCACCGGGCCCACGGTGATCGTGCCCATGCTGCGTGTGGTTCGGCCCAAGGCGACCATCGCCAACATCCTGCGCTGGGAAGGCATCGTCATCGACCCGATCGGCGCGCTGCTGGCGGTGGTGGTGTACAGCTTCATCATCGCCCGCAGCGACGGTGACGGACTGATCCAGAGCCTGGGCACCTTCGCCGGGGTGATCTTCTGTGGCGGCGCGCTGGGCGCCGCCGGGGGCTGGTTGCTTGGGCAGATCATGCGCGCCCAGTGGCTGCCGGAATACCTGCACAACCTGGCCTCGCTGGCCGCGGTGCTGGGCATCTTCATCGCCGCCAACCAGATCGTCCACGAGTCCGGGCTGCTGGCCGTGACGGTGATGGGCATGTGGCTGGCCAACATGCCAGGAGTGGATGTGCGGCAGATCCTGCACTTCAAGGAAAACCTCAGCGTACTGCTGATCTCCGGCCTGTTCATCCTTCTGGCGGCACGCCTGGACCTGCATGCCATGCTCGGCTTGGGCCCCGCTGTACTCGCCCTGCTGCTGGTGATCCAGTTGCTGGCGCGACCGCTGAACGTGTTCATCTCGACACTGGGCTCCACCTTGAGCTGGCGCGAACGTGCGCTGCTGGCCTGGATCGCCCCGCGCGGCATCGTTGCGGCGGCGGTATCGGCGATCTTCGCCATCCGCCTGCATGAGGCCGGCCACGAGGGGGCGCTGCTGCTGGTGCCACTGACCTTCGCCGTGATCATCGGCACCGTGGTACTGCAGAGCGCTACCGCCAGGCCCCTGGCGCGCCTGCTCAAGGTCGCCGAGCCCGCCCCCAGCGGCTTTCTCATGGTGGGCGCCAACCCGCCTGCGCGGGCCATTGCCAAGGCCTTGCAACAACTTGGCTGCCGCGTGCTGCTGACCGATTCGAGCTGGGAGAACATCCGTGCCGCGCGCATGGACAACCTGCCCACCTACTTCGGCAACCCGGCCTCGCAACATGCCGACGCGCATTTGGACCTGGTAGGCCTGGGGCATCTGCTCGGCCTGTCACCGGCCGGGGAAATCAACGCCCTGGCCTGCGCACGGTTCCGCCACGATTTCGGCCATGGCCGGCTGTTCGTGCTGGCCAGCGGCCTGGAGAAACAGCGCAGCGACAAGCACCGGGCCAGCGAGGAGCATCGTGGCCAGCCACTGGGCTCCAGCGCGCTGACCTACAACCAACTGGCCACGTTGCTGAATCAGGGGGCAGAGCTATACAGCACGACCCTGACCGAGGCGTTCAACTGGGATGCCTACCGGCAATTGCACGGTGAGCGTGCGACATTGATGTTCGCCCGTGACAACCACGGCTGGGTGCATGTGGCCACCCCGGAACACCCGCTGCAGCCGCAGCCGGGCTGGACGCTGGTGGCGCTGATAGAGCCTGAAAATAAAGCACAGGCTGAAGGGGCAGCGTAATTCGTGTGGGAGCGGGTTTACCCGCGAAGCAGGCGGCGCGGTGGATGGCGCCGGCTCTGCCGGTGTTCGCGGGTAAACCCGCTCCCACAGTGGCCGTGCAAGTCCGTTTAGTGGGAGCCGGCCTGCGGCAGCACCGGCACCGGGCGCTTGTCCTCGTCGATGGCGACGAAGCTGAACACCCCATGGATCGCGCGCTCGCGGCCATCGAGGTACATGTTCTCGACGAACACATCCACCTGCACTTGCAGGCTGGTGTTGCCGACCTTGATCACGCTACCCACCAGCTCGACGATCGAGCCCGCGGGGATCGGGTGCTTGAAGTCGATGCGGTCGGTGGACACGGTCACCAGCGGCAGGCGGCAAAAACGCGTGGCGGCGATGAACGACACTTCGTCCATCCACGCCAGGGCCGTACCGCCGAACAGGGTGTTGTGGTGGTTGGTGGTGTTGGGGAACACCGCCTTGGTCACACGGGTTTCCGACAGTTCGGTGCGGCGCAGGATTTCCTGGTCTCGGGAGGTGGTCATGAGGGGCTCGCAAAGGTGATGGGGCTGGCGGCCTCATCGCGGGGCAAGCCCGCTCCCACGCGGCAGTGCGAGGTTCGTGGGAGCGGGCTTGCCCCGCGATAAGGCCAGAAAGCAAAAAAGCAGCCCGAAGGCTGCTTTTTCTCTCGCAAGATGGCCGAGGCCACCGGTCAAACTGCACTCAGGACAGTTTTTCCTTGATGCGAGCGGCTTTGCCGGACAGGTCGCGCAGGTAGTACAGCTTGGCTTTACGCACGTCACCACGACGTTTCACGGCCAGGCTGTCGATCTGTGGGCTGTAGGTCTGGAAGGTACGCTCTACGCCAACGCCGCTGGAGATCTTGCGCACGGTGAAGGCGCTGTTCAGACCGCGGTTACGCTTGGCGATAACGACGCCTTCGAACGCCTGCAGACGCGAGCGGTCGCCTTCCTTCACTTTAACCTGGACGACAATGGTGTCGCCTGGTGCGAAGGTCGGGATCTCTTTGCTCATCTGCTCGGCTTCGAGCTGCTGGATGATCTTGTTGGTCATGCTGTGCTCCTAAGATGGATAACGCGATCCACCATCGATACGTTTAACTATCGTCCCGCTCGCGGAGGTATTCCTCGAGCAGCTTCTTCTCTTCTCCAGAAAGCGAGCGACTTTCCAGAAGATCGGCGCGTCGTTCGAAGGTCCTACCAAGGGACTGCTTCATCCGCCAACGCCGGATGTGTGCATGGTTGCCACTAAGCAACACGTCGGGTACACGCTGATCCGCATACACCTCAGGTCGGGTGTAGTGCGGGCAATCCAGCAGACCGTCGGTGAAAGAATCTTCCTCCGCCGAGTCCACATGCCCTAAAGCTCCGGGCAGCAGCCGCGTAACCGCATCGATCAGTACCATGGCCGGCAGCTCGCCACCGGAAAGCACATAGTCGCCAATCGACCACTCCTCATCGACATGAGCCTCGATAAAGCGCTCGTCGATGCCTTCATAACGACCGGCGATCAGGATCAAAGATTCCTGTTCGGCCAGGCCTTTGACCGCTTGCTGAGTCAGCTTGCGGCCTTGCGGCGAAAGGTAGATCACCTTTGCCGTTGCTCCGGCGACTTGCCTGGCGTTGACCAGGGCGTCTTCCAGAGGCTTGATTTTCATCACCATGCCCGGACCACCGCCAAACGGCCGATCATCCACGGTGTGGTGGCGATCAGTGGTGTAGTCCCGCGGGTTCCAGCAGGTCACTTGCAGCAACCCCTGTTTCACCGCACGGCTGGTAATGCCGTACTCAGTGATGGCCGAGAACATCTCGGGGAACAACGTGATGACGTCTACGCGAAGGTTACCCATCGTTTAGAAATCCGCGTCCCATTCGACTCGCATCACACCCGCTTCGAGGTCGATTGCCAGCACGCATTGCTCCGTATAGGGCAACAGTCGCTCGCGATCATCCAGGCTGCCTGTGCAAGGCTTGACCACCATTACATCGTTCGCGCCGGTCTCCAACAGGTGATCGATCGTGCCGAACAGCTGTTCGTCCTGATTGATGACCTTCAGGCCTTCCAACTGGTACCAGTAGTACTCGTCGGCTGCCAGGTTGGGCAAAAGGCTCCGCGCAATGCAGATTTCGTAACCACTCAGAAGCCGGGCTTCATCACGATCATCGAGGCCTTTCAATTTCACGACCAGGCCCTTTTGGGAGCCACGACCGCTGACCAGCTCGACCTGCTTTACCTTGCCTTCGTGCTTGAGCGTCCAGCGCGGATAATCCAACAGGTTTTCAATCGGATCGGTAAAGGAGTACACCTTCACCTCGCCGCGAACGCCGTGAACCGAAAAAATCTTGCCAACGACGATGAGGTCGTCAGCCTTTTCTGGCGTCGCGTTCATACTGCTCAGGCTGCAGCCTTGGCAGCTTCCTTCAGCAGCTGAGCAACACGCTCAGACGGCTGTGCGCCCTGGCTCAGCCAGTAGGTGACGCGCTCTTGGTTGACCGACAGCTTGACTTCGGCGCCCGATGCGATCGGGTTGAAGAAGCCAACGCGCTCAACGAAACGGCCGTCACGGGCGTTACGCGAGTTGGTCACGGTCAGGTGGTAGAAAGGGCGCTTTTTCGAGCCGCCACGGGCAAGACGGATGGTTACCATGTGAACATCGTTCCTATAGTCGGTGCTGCAAAACTGAATGCCCAATGGGCACACGCGTGCCCAAAAGGCCGCATATTCTCGGGGAATACACGGACATTTGCAAATGCCTTTTTCGGCGAGGCTGCGCCCCACCGTTCAGTTCTGCTGATTGAGCCGCCTTTCGGCGGCCGTGTTCCCGCCGAGGCGGGGGCTGGTGGGCAGCTTTCCCATGGAAGGCAGCCCGCCAAATTCGATTACATCTTGGGCATGCCGCCGCCCGGCAGCATGCCGCCAAGACCGCGCATCATCTTGGCCATGCCGCCCTTGGCGGAGAATTTCTTCATCATCTTCTGCATCTGCTTGTGCTGCTTGATCAGCCGGCCGATGTCCTGCACCTGGGTACCGGAACCCAGGGCGATGCGGCGCTTGCGCGAACCGCTGATCAGGTCAGGGTCGCGACGCTCGGCCGGGGTCATGGAGTTGATGATCGCCTCCATCTGCTTGAACTGCTTCTCGGCCGCGCCCTGGGCGTTGCCCATCTGCGACAGGTTGACGCCGCCCATGTTCGGCAGTTTGTCCATCAGCCCGCCGAGACCGCCCATGTTCTTCATCTGCTGCAGCTGATCACGGAAGTCTTCGAGGTCGAAGCCCTTACCCTTCTTCAGCTTCTTGGCCAGCTTGTCGGCCTTGGCCTTGTCGATGGTCTGCTCGGCCTGCTCGATCAGGCTGAGCACGTCACCCATGCCGAGGATGCGCGAAGCGATCCGGTCAGGGTGGAACGGCTCGAGGGCTTCGGTCTTCTCGCCCATACCGATGAACTTGATCGGCTTGCCGGTGATGGCACGCACCGACAGTGCGGCACCGCCACGGGCATCACCGTCGACCTTGGTCAGGATCACACCGGTCAACGGCAATGCGTCGCCGAAGGCCTTGGCGGTATTGGCGGCATCCTGGCCGGTCATGGCATCGACCACGAACAGCGTTTCGATCGGCTTGACCGCGGCGTGCAGCGCCTTGATCTCGTCCATCATTTCGGCGTCGACGTGCAGGCGACCGGCGGTGTCGACGATCACCACATCGATGAACTTGAGCTTGGCTTCGCGGATCGCCGCTTGCGCGATGTCCACCGGTTTCTGGCTGATGTCGGACGGGAAGAAGGTCACGCCGATGTCGTTGGCCAGGGTTTCCAGCTGCTTGATCGCCGCCGGGCGGTAAACGTCGGCGGACACCACCATCACGCTTTTCTTCTTGCGCTCTTTCAGGTGGCGCGCCAGCTTGCCGGCGGTGGTGGTCTTACCGGCACCCTGCAGGCCGGCCATCAGCACGACTGCGGGCGGTGCGGCATTGAGCGTCAGCTCTTCGTTGGCCGCGCCCATCAGGCGTTCCAGCTCGGCCTGGACGATCTTGACGAAGGCCTGGCCCGGGGTGAGGCTGCGCGACACTTCGGTGCCGACCGCGCGCTCCTTGATGCTGTTGACGAAATCCTTGACCACCGGCAGGGCAACGTCGGCCTCGAGCAGGGCCATGCGCACTTCGCGCAGCGTGTCCTTGATATTGTCTTCGGTCAGCTTGGCCTTGCCGGTGACATGGCGCAGCGTCTGTGACAGGCGGTCGGTCAGGTTTTCGAACATGGTGATCCTTTCAGGCCCAGTGAAGCCGAGGTTTTTCAGGCGCCCAGGTGGAAATGCACACGCGCTGGGCACAACAAGGCGGCGATTATAGCGAAGACTGCCGCCGCCGCACACCTTGCTCGGGACCACCGGCCATTCGCGGGGCAAGCCCGCTCCCACAATGCCCCACAGCCCCTGTGGGAGCGGGCTTGCCCCGCGATTGATCCGCAGTCTTCCTTGCCCACCGCGTTCTATGCCAAACTCCGTCCCTTTAAGGCTTGCCTGCCAGGACTTATGCTCTCTTCACCCAGCCTCATCCCCAACCTGATCGCCGCCTTCCTTTATGTGGCCGCGACCGTCTACCAGGCTACCGGCCTGGCCCGTGGCGCCCGCGCCGACAAGCGGCTGCTCGGTGTGCTCGGCGCACTGGCGGTGCTCGCCCAGGGCGGCGCGCTGTTCTTCCAGCTGATCACCCCGCTGGGGCTGAGCCTGGATTTCTTCAGCGCCGCCAGCCTGATCGCCGTGGCGGTGATCGGCCTGACGCTGATCGCCTGCCTGAGCATTCCAGTGGAGAACCTGCTGGTGCTGCTGTTCCCGCTGGGTGCCATAACCGCGCTGCTGGCGCAGTTCGCCCCGCCCGGCACGGTGCCGCTGATCAATGAAGAGCCGGGCATCCTCGCGCACATCCTGCTGTCGATCCTCGCCTATGGCCTGTTCACCATCGCCGTGTTCCAGGCCCTGCTGCTGTTGCTGCAGGACCACCAGCTCAAGCACAAGCACCCGTCCGGGCTGATCCGCAATTTCCCGCCGCTGCAAACCATGGAAAGCCTGCTGTTCGGCTTCCTCTGGGCCGGTTGGGGGCTGCTGTCGCTGTCGCTGGTCTCCGGCTGGCTGTTCCTCGACAACCTGTTTGCCCAGCACCTGGTGCACAAGACCCTGCTGGCCTGCGTGGCGTGGATCGTGTTCAGTGTATTGCTGTGGGGCCGCACCCGCCTGGGCTGGCGTGGCCACAAGGCGATCCGCTGGACCCTCGCCGGTTTCTGCCTGCTGATGCTGGCCTATTTCGGCAGCAAGCTGGTCCGCGAATTCATCTTGCATATCTGACGGCCGCCCATGGATACCCTGCCGTACGCCCCGCTGCTCGGCACACTGGTACTGGCACTGCTGTGGTCGGCGCTGTTCACCGCCGTGGACTGCGCTCGCCAGCAACAGAACGGCCACGCCGACCCGACCCTGCCCGCCCAGGCCCTGGTGCTCTGCGCCAGCCTCGGCAAGCTGCTGGTGTTGGGCCTGGCCTGCCTGATCGGCCAGCGCTACAGCGGCGAACACGGTTTCTGGCTCGCTGGGCTGGCCGCTACCGCAGCCCTGCTGGTGCTCGCCGAATACCTGCCGCGACGCCTGGCCCGACGCAATCCGCAGGCATTCATCAGCCTTGGCGCCAGCCTGCTCAAGGTCCCGCTGGCCGCACTGCAACCCTTGGCCTGCCTGCTCGATGGCTGCGCCCGGTTGATCCTGCGCCCGTTCCGCGTGCAGCCCATGGCGGTGGCGCTGCACCCGCAGGAAGACGACTTCGATGACGACGAGCAGCATGACCCGTCCCACAATGGCTTGCTGGCGGGCTTGCAGGCCCTGGACAAGATCACCGTCAACGACATCCTGGTGCCGCGCAACGAAGTCGACGGCATCAACCTCGACGACCCCATCGAGCGCATCGTCGAGCAGCTGATCGTCAGCCGCCACACCCGCCTGCCGGTCTATCACAACGACATCAACCAGGTGGAAGCGGTACTCAACACCAAACTGATCAGCCACCTGCTGCCGCGCGCCGAACTCACCTTCGAAAAGCTCCAGGCCGCCTGCTACGAGCCCTACTTCGTCCCCGAAAGCACGCCCCTGCAGATGCAATTGCTGAATTTCCACAAGCAACAGCGGCGCATGGGCGTGGTGGTGGACGAATACGGCGAAGTGCTGGGCATCGTCACCCTCGAAGACATCCTCGAAGAGATCGTCGGCGAATTCGAAGACGAACACAGCCTCGACAACCCGCATGTGCACCCGCAGAGCGATGGCCGCTTCATCATCGAAGGCACCGCCTCGCTGCGTGAGATCAACCGCACCCTCGGCTGGCACCTGCCCTGTGATGGCGGGCCGAAAACCCTCAACGGCCTGGTCACCGAGGCGCTGGAAAGCATCCCGGCAACGGCGGTATGCCTGAAGATCGGCCGTTATCGCCTGGAAATCCTCGAAACCGAGGACAATTGCGCCAGCAAGGTGCTGGTCTGGACCCTGACCCGATAGTTATACTCGGCCAACGCTTACCCAGCCCTGCCGTCCCGCCTGCTACCCGCACCCGGCGCCCCACGGCCAGTCCGCATCACTGACACGCCCCACGGCCCTGCGTCACCACCCCGAACAGCGCCCGCCCCTCCCTACCCCCTGGGCTATCGTCAGTCACGCGACTCATAACAATACGCTCCGGCTCCCGTGTGCCTGCCACATGGGCCGTGCCCCATGGAGCATCGACTGTCAGGGACCTACGCATGACTACCAGCAGCACCTACGCCGAACCTGCCTCGGCGGCCCCGGTCAACTCGCCAGCGCGGGTGGCCACCGCCAGTTTCATCGGCACTGCCATCGAGTTCTACGATTTCTACGTCTACGCCACCGCCGCCGCCCTGGTGATCGGGCCGGTGTTCTTCCCGTCCGGGTCGGGCACCGCGCAGATGCTCGCGGCCTTCCTCACCTTCGGCATCGCGTTCCTCGCCCGACCACTGGGCTCGGCGCTGTTCGGCCACTTCGGCGACCGTATCGGGCGCAAGTCGACCCTGGTCGCTTCGCTGTTGCTGATGGGGGTTTCGACCACGCTGATTGGCGTGCTGCCGGGCTATGACAGCATCGGCGTATGGGCGCCGGTCCTGCTCTGCATCCTGCGCTTCGGCCAAGGCCTGGGCCTGGGCGGCGAATGGGGTGGCGCGGCACTGCTGGCCACCGAGAACGCCCCCGAAGGCAAGCGCGCCTGGTTCGGCATGTTCCCGCAACTGGGCCCCTCGATCGGCTTTTTGGCCGCCAACGGCCTGTTCCTCACCCTGGCCCTGGTGCTCAGCGACGAGCAGTTCCGCGACTGGGGCTGGCGCATTCCGTTCCTGCTCAGTGCCGCGCTGGTGCTGGTTGGCCTGTACGTGCGCCTGAAACTCGAGGAAAGCCCGGTATTCGCCAAGGCCGTGGCGCGCCAGGAGCGGGTCAAGATGCCGGTGGTCGAGCTGTTCGCCCAGTACTGGCTGCCGACCCTGCTGGGCGCGGCGGCGATGGTGGTGTGCTACGCGCTGTTCTACATCTCCACGGTGTTCTCGCTGAGCTACGGCGTGACGACGCTGGGCTACAGCCGCGAGACCTTCCTCGGCCTGCTGTGCTTCGCCGTGGTGTTCATGGCCCTGGCCACGCCACTGTCGGCCTGGCTCAGCGACCGCTACGGGCGCAAGCCGGTATTGATCGTTGGTGCGCTGCTGGCCATCGCCTCGGGCTTCGCCATGGAGCCACTGCTCACCTCGGGCTCGACCACGGGCGTGGCACTGTTCCTGAGCATCGAGCTGTTCCTGATGGGGGTGACCTTCGCGCCGATGGGCGCCTTGCTGCCAGAGCTGTTCCCGACCCACGTGCGCTACACCGGCGCCTCGGCGGCCTACAACCTGGGCGGCATCGTCGGCGCCTCGGCGGCACCGTTCTTTGCCCAGAAGCTGGTGAGCATGGGGGGCTTGAGCTGGGTGGGGGGATATGTGTCGGCGGCGGCGGTGATCAGCCTGATTGCCGTGTTGTGCCTGAAAGAGACGCGTGACAGCAAGCTGTAAGCTACAAGCTACAAGAGGAAGCAAACCCGCATGCGGCCTGCTTCCTCTTGCGGCTTGAAGCTTGTAGCTCGAAGCTTAGAACTCGACCTTGACCGCCTGCGAAGCGCGGGTCGCCTTGGCGCGTGCCGCTTCAACCGACTCGTCACGCGCCAGGCACACGCCCATGCGGCGGGTGCCATTGATCTCAGGCTTGCCGAACAGGCGGATGGCGGTGTCCGGCTCGCTCAAAGCGGCGTTCAAGTTGGCGAAGGCGGTCTGCTGCGACTGGCCTTCGGGCAGGATCACCGCCGAAGCCGACGGACCGAACTGGCGCACCACCGGGATCGGCAGGCCGAGAATCGCCCGGGCGTGCAGGGCGAACTGCGACAGGTCCTGGGAAATCAAGGTCACCAGGCCAGTGTCGTGCGGGCGCGGCGACACTTCGCTGAACCACACCTGGTCACCCTTGACGAACAGCTCGACGCCGAACAGGCCACGCCCACCCAGGGCATCGGTGACCGCCTGGGCCACACGCTGCGATTCGGCCAGGGCTTTCGGGCTCATCGCCTGAGGCTGCCAGGACTCCTGGTAGTCGCCCTTCTCCTGACGGTGGCCGACCGGCTCAAGGAAGGTGGTGCCGCCCACATGGCGCACGGTCAGCAAGGTGATTTCGTATTCGAAGTCGATGAAGCCCTCGATGATCACCCGGCCCTTGCCGGCGCGGCCGCCTTCCTGGGCATAGTCCCAGGCCTTCTGCAAGTCATCGGCGCTGCGCAGCAGGCTCTGGCCCTTGCCCGACGAGCTCATCACCGGCTTGACCACGCATGGGTAGCCAAGGTCGGCGACGGCCTTGCTGTAGTCCTCGAAGGTGTCGGCGAAGTGGTAAGGCGAGGTCGGCAGGTCCAGCTCTTCGGCGGCCAGGCGGCGGATGCCTTCGCGGTTCATGGTCAGTTGGGTGGCGCGGGCGGTGGGGACGACATTGAAGCCTTCGTTCTCAAGCTCCACCAGCGTGGCGGTGGCGATGGCCTCGATCTCGGGGACAATGTAGTGCGGTTTTTCCGCCTCGATCACCGCGCGCAGGGCCACGCCATCGAGCATGTTGATCACGTGGCTGCGGTGCGCGACCTGCATGGCCGGGGCATTGGCGTAGCGGTCGACGGCGATCACCTCGACGCCCAGGCGCTGCAGCTCGATCACCACTTCCTTGCCCAGCTCGCCGCAGCCGCACAGCAGTACACGGGTCGCGGTGGGCGACAATGGGGTTCCGATACGGGTCATTTCAGGTCCTCGAAGGCGTCCGGGGCCGCGCCACGCTGGCTGCCGCCCGCTGAAAATTGGACCCGCATTCTACATCAGGATACGACCATCGCGCGCCGGGCACGCCAGGCCATGATCAGCCATACCGCGGTGACTCCGGCGAACTTCGACGCCAGCGCCGTGCCGATCACCACGGGGGTCAACGCGCCGATCATGCCGAAGAAGATGAAGGTATCCACCGGGATGCTCAGCGCCGAGCTCAGCCACAGGCGGTCGCGCAGGGGCCGGCGGGTGACGCTGAATACCAGCCAGTCGATCAGTTCGGAGACGAAGAACGCCGTAGCGCTGGCCAGGGCGATGGCAGGCTCGGAGGTGGCATACGAGAGCACCAGCGCCGCCAGCATGGCCAGCAGCGCGCCATGGCCGTAGCGGGTCTGCACCATGTCGCGCAGGATGAACACCAACCCGCCCCAGGCGGACCAGATCACATCCAGGTGCGGTGCGCTGGAGAAGGCGTAGTTGATCAGCACCACGCTGCTGATATAGGCGATGAGGTAGAACATGGGCTATCTGGATGTTGGGCAAGCCGCACAGAATACTTGAATTCAAAGTCAGCGCCAGACTCTTCGCGGGTAAACCCGCTCCCACATGGATCGCGCTAGGCTTGAGGCAAGCATCGTAACTGTGGGAGCGGCGGTTCGCCGCTGCGATTTACCCGCGAATGAAACCGCAACGGTTCACAAGCCGATGATCAGCCCCGCCGCCACAGCCCGCTCATGGCAGCGCTTGAGCACCTCACGGCGCTCCTGGTTGTCCATCCGCCCCCAGCGGGTGATCTCGCTCACCGTGCGCTGGCACCCGGTGCAGATATCCTGCTCGTCCAGGGCGCAAATGCTGACGCAGGGGGAGGCCACGGGCCGTTCGTCAGTCTTCATCGGGCACCAGTTCACGGGCGTAACGCTGAGCGTTGTGCACGTAATGCGCAGCGCTGGCTTCGAGCATGCGCTGCTGCTGCTCGGTCAGCTCGCGCACCACCTTGCCAGGCGAGCCCATTACCAGCGAGCCGTCGGGGATTTCCTTGCCTTCAGGGATCAGTGCATTGGCGCCGATGATGCAGTGTTTGCCGATGCGCGCACCGTTGAGGATCACCGCGTTGATGCCGATCAGGCTGTAGTCGCCCACCGTGCAGCCATGCAGCATGGCGTTATGGCCGATGGTCACGCCCTTGCCGAGGGTCAGCGGCGAGCCCATGTCGGTGTGCATCACCGTGCCGTCCTGGACGTTGCTGTCCTCGCCGATGTCGATCAGCTCGTTGTCGCCGCGCAGCACCGCGCCGAACCACACGCTGGCACGCGCCTGCAGGCGCACCTTGCCGATCAGCGTGGCATTGGGTGCGGCCCAGCTGGTGGGATGGGTCTCGACCCGCAGGTCGCCCAGGCGGTATTTCATGTGTCGCTCCTCACGGTTGAACGCCGGTGGCGGGGTGTGCCCCGCTCAGTTCTGGATGAAACGCTCTGGCGGCTTGTGCAGGCTGATACCGGCATCGAACAGCAGGTTGACCAGCTCGACGATCATGATCGCCGACAGCCCCCAGATCTTGTAGTCGCCGTAGCGGTAGCTGGGCACGTACCAGCTGCGGCCCTGGTAATCGATACGGTGGGTGTGGTCGCGCGGGTCCTGGCGAAAGAATGCCAGCGGCACCGTGAATACGGCGGCAATTTCCGCATCGTTGGCGTGGTACTCGACGTAATCGGGGATCAGCCCGACGAAGGGTGTCACCTTCAGGCCATGCAATGAAATCAGCGGGCTGAGCGGGCCGATCACCTCGACCAGGCCAGGCGGCAGACCGATCTCTTCTTCTGCTTCACGCAGGGCCGTGAACACCAGGTCCGGGTCCTCCGGATCGCGCCGCCCGCCAGGGAACGCCACTTCGCCACCGTGGGTGGACAAGCCCTTGGCACGCAGGGTAAGCACCAGCTCGGGCTCATCGCTGCGGGTGATGGGTAACAGCACCGCTGCTTCCGGAAAACGGCTGTCCACCTGCAGTGATGCAGGGGTGTGGTTGCTCATTCGGCGAAGAAGCTCGTCCAGCATTACGCACTCTCGATTCCAAGGCCTGCCGTGCATGATGCACCAAAGCCTGCGGGCACCCAAGCCCTGCCCCGGGCTGCTTGCAGTGGGCCGACCGCGCGCGCCAAGATAGCCAGACCCCACAGGAATGATGAAAGCATGAAATTCTGCAGCGCGTGCGGCCAGCCGGTCATCCAGCGAATCCCCGAGGGCGACAGCCGCCCACGGTTTGTTTGCGAGCATTGCCAGACCATCCATTACCAGAACCCCAACATCGTTGCCGGTGTGCTGCCCACCTGGGGCAGCCAGGTGCTGCTGTGCCGCCGCGCCATCGAGCCACGCCGCGGCTTCTGGACCCTGCCCGCCGGTTTCATGGAGAACGGCGAGACCCTCGACGACGCCGCTCGTCGCGAAACCGTCGAAGAGGCCTGCGCCCGGGTCACGCAAATGAGCCTCTACCAGTTGTTCGACTTGCCGCACATCAACCAGGTGCACGTGTTCTTCCGCGCGGAACTGGCCGACCTGGACTTCGCCGTCGGCGTCGAGAGCCTGGAGGTGCGCTTGTTCGAGGAACACGAGATCCCGTGGGATGAGCTGGCTTTCCGCACCGTCACACGCACACTAGAATGCTACTATCGCGACCGCGTCAGGCAGCACTACCCGATAGGCCATGAATACCTGCCGCCGATGAATGTCGCGTCATCCACCACTTAAGTTTTCAGGGATACGGTTTCATGCGCTGGTTGCTTGCCCTTTTCTGCCTCAGTGTCGCCTCGGTGTCGCATGCCGCGTTCACCGAAACCATCATTCGCAAGCCACAACCGGTCGTGCAGCCCGTTTCACCCGCCAGCGCCGTGGTGCAGGGGCCGTTGATCGACAAAGTGCTGGTGCTCAAGTCCGAACGCCGCCTGCAACTGATCAGCCGTGGCGAACCGCTGAAGACCTACCGCATTTCCCTGGGCAAGCAACCCAAGGGCGCCAAGGTGCGCGAGGGCGACAAGAAAACCCCCGAGGGCCTGTACTGGCTCGATTGGCGCAAGGTCAGCGACCGCTACAACCTGGCAATGCATATCTCCTATCCGAACATCACCGACGCCGCCAAGGCGCGCCGTGAAGGGGTGGATGCCGGTGGCATGATCATGATCCACGGCACCCCGATCAACGAGGAATACCCGGAGTGGTACTTCCACACCCTCGACTGGACCGAGGGCTGCATCGCCATGCGTAACGACGACATGCGCGAGGTGTGGAGCATGGTCAAGGACGGTACATTGATCGAAATTCGCCCTTGAGCGACCGCCCCGTCGACGCAATTTCTTAGGAAACACCCTACATTTTCTCACCACCCATCTGACATTCAGATGGGCGCGAGACCGCATCTAATCGGCTAGGCAGATTCATAGAATCCACGCAAACGAGTACTTCCTTCGTACACGAATTGCCGGATTTCGCCATGCCGACCACCCTCCGTCGTGCCATCCCGCTGTACCTCGCCTGCCTGCTGCTGAGCCTGTGCAGCGTACCGGCTGCCGCGGCAGAAGACCCGGCCAGCCTGCAACTGCGCGACCAGCAGCAGTCGATACGCGAACTGGAACAGCGCCAGCGGCTGCAACGCTGGCAGTACCGCCAGCCGTCCAGCCGCATGCCGCGAGGCACTTCGCCAGACGATGCCGGCAGCCCCTGCTGGCCAGTGTCGGGGGCGCGCATGAGCGGCAATCGCCGCCTCTCGGCCAGCGACCTCGAACGCACCTTGCGCCCGCTGGTGCTGCCCTGCATGGACGTGGCAGCCGTCAACCGGCTCTTCAGGGCGCTGACCGAACGCTATGTGCAGGCCGGCTATCCACTTGCGCGCCCCTATCTGCTGCAGGCACCGCAGCCCGGCCTGCCACTGGACATCCTGATCGTCGAAGGTTTTGTCGAAGCCATCGAACTGGCCGGCGACGAGCTGCCGCTGTCGCTGCGCGGCGCCTTCCCCGGCCTGCTCGGCCAGCCACTGCACCTGCCAGACCTGGAGCAAGGCCTGGATCAGCTCAATCGCCTGCGGGCCTACGAGCTTGGCGCCGACCTGCTGCCCGGCGAGGTGGCCGGGGCGACGCGCGTGCGCATAGTCCCACACCAGGTCGGCGCCCGCTGGCACCTGGACAGCCGCTTCGACAACCGCGGCAGCCCACTGACCGGCCGTCAGCGCCTCAACCTCGGGCTCGGCCTGGACAGCCCGCTGGGGCTGAACGACGACCTGCGGGTGGCGCTGTTCTCGACCGTGCTGCAGGCGCCCGGCGCCAGCCAGGGGGTGAGCCTGTACTACAGCATTCCTTACGGCCCCTGGTCCTTCGCGCTCAACGCCAGCCAGTTGCGCTATCACTCACCGTTGCCCGGCGGGCGCCAGGCCAGCGGAGGCAGCCAGTTCCAGGGCCTGAGCGGCGAGCGGGTACTGTGGCGCAACCAGCAGGGCATGCTCAGCGCCGGCCTGCGCCTGGACCACAAACGCTTGGACAACTACCTGCAACGCCAGCGCCTGGCGGTGCAAAGCCCGACCCTCACCACCCTCGACGCCGGCCTCAACCTGCTGTGGCTGGAGCATGGGCTTTGGAGCGCCTCGCTAGGGGTCAGCCAAGGCCTCGACGCACTCGGCGCCGACCGCGGCGCGCTGCGCCCCGGCGCCCCGAAACCCGACTTTCGCAAGTACCGCGCCAGCCTGCTGTATCTGGCCCAGGCACCGCCCGCGCATCCCTGGCGCTGGCAAAGCGAGCTGAACCTGCAATACAGCCCCGACCCGCTGCCCGCCATCGAGCAGCTGCTGCTCAGTGACAACAACAGTGTCCGCGGCGTGCGCCAGCGCACCGTCTCCGGCGCCAGCGGGGCCGTCTGGCGCAATACCCTCAGCTACCCCTTCGACCTCCTTTCATCCACCGCCGTGCAACTGCGCCCCTATCTGGGCCTGGACCTGGGCTGGACCCGCTTCGACCACGGCAGCCCTTCGCAGCGCCTGGCCGGCGGCACCCTGGGCCTGGAGCTGAGCCTGCCCGGCAACCGCATACGCCTCGACTACCAACGCGCCCTGTACGCCAGCGATCGCCCGCGCCACGCGCTCGAGCCCGGCTTCTGGGGCCTGGAGTGGACCTTGAACCTCTGATTCATCCACCGAAAGGAGAGCACCACCATGAAACCGTCCGAACATCCCCGCCCGCTGCACCCTGACCGACTGCGCTGGGCGATGTTCCTCTGTCTGTGCGCCTCGCCCACGCTGCTGGCCGCCGGCCCGCTGCAACCTGCCACCGGCCCGGGCGGCACGCCATTGGTCAGCGAGGCGCACGGCGTCCCGGTGATCGATATCGTTGCGCCCAACGCCAGCGGCCTGTCGCACAACCAGTTCCTCGACTACAACGTCGGCAACCAGGGCCTGGTCCTGAACAACGCCGTGCACGCCGGCCAGTCGCAACTGGCCGGCGCCCTGGCGGCCAACCCACAGTTCCAGGGCCAGGCCGCCTCGACCATCCTCAACGAAGTGATCAGCCGCAACGCCTCACTGATTGAGGGCCCACAGGAAATCTTCGGCCGTACGGCCGACTACATCCTCGCCAACCCCAACGGCATCACCCTCAACGGCGGCAGCTTCATCAACACCACCCGCGCCGGTATGCTGGTCGGCACCCCGGTCATCGAAGACCAGCAGCTCAAGTACCTGGATACGCTCGAGGCCGAGGGCGCGCTGCAGGTACTGGCGGGAGGGCAGTCCAACAAGGAAGGCGCGCTGGACCTTATCGCCCCGCGTATCGAAAGCGTCGGGCCGCTCGAGGCCAAGGGCGAGCTGAACCTGAAGGTCGGCCGCCAGCGCCTCGACGCTGCCAGCGGCGAGGTACTTAAGCACCTGCCAGGCACCCCGGGCAGCATCGACGCCAGCCTGTTCGGGGCCATGCGTGCCGGGCGCATCCGCGTGCTGAGCAGCGCCGAAGGCGCAGGCGTCAAGGTCGGCGACGTGGCCTTGCATGCCGATGACGGGCTGACCATCCGCTCCGCCGGCGACCTGCGCGTGCAAGGCACCGGGCAGCACCAGGCCAGCCTGACCAGCACCCGCGGCGCCCTGACCCTGGACGCCGCCGGCGACCTGCAACTGACCGCCACCCGTGGCCAGGCCGAGCGCATCGACGCCCGCTCGGGGCAGACGCTGACCCTGGATGCCGCCACCCGCGAAGAGGTGCAGCGAGACCGCGAGGCCTGGGACAAGAAATGGTGGTTCGTCACCAGCGAAACCTACAGCCGCGAACGCACCCAGACCGACCTTGCGCAACAGGGCTCGGACCTGCAGGCCAGTGACAACCTCACGCTCGACGCCCGCGACGACCTGCAACTGAGCGCCGCCCATCTGCAGGCCGGCGGCACGCTGGCCTTGCACAGCGGTGCCGACCTGGCAATCGACGCCGCAGTCGACAGCAGCACCGTCGACGAGCAGGTGCGCCATCGCAAACACCTCTGGCGCGGCGACAGCGACAGCCAGCAATACCGCGAAAAGGCCAGCCCCAGCACCCTCCAGGGCGCGCAGATCGTGGCCAGCGCCGCCAATGCCCTGCGGGTTCGCGCCAGCACCCTGCACAGCCAGGGCGACCTGCAATTGCAGGCACGCCAGGTCGAGGTGGGCGAGCAGGCGCTCAAGGACAGTGGCAACCAGCGCGACTACCGCGGCGACCTGGTGTCCGGCACCTTCTTCGGCAAGCGCAACGGCGACCAGACCCAGGGCAGCCAGGCCAGCGGCAGCAGCCTGCGCGCCGAAGGCAAGCTCAGTGTCAGTGCCGACAGCATGGCCATCCGCGGCAGCACGGTCAGCAGTGGCGGCGACGCCGTGCTGTACAGCGACAAGGCCTCGCTGACGGTCGAGGCCGCCAAGAGCACCCGCCAATCGCAGCAAAACGCCAGTGACAGCAAAGTGTTCGGCCTGCTCGGCAAGAGCAGCGAAACCCGGCAGAACACGCAACAGGTGCTGCAGAGCGACCTGCGCTCCACCAGCAACCTGCGCCTGGCCAGCGCCGATGAGTTGAAGGTGCAAGGGGCTACCCTCAGTGCCGGGCAAAAACTGGAGCTCGATGCCAAGGGCAACCTCGACATCGAAAGTGCACAAACCACCCACAGCAGTGAACGCTCCAGCCAACATCGCTATCTGACCGCCAGCGCCCAGCAAACCCGGCTGGCGCAGGACGGCAAGCCGGACTCGCGCCAGTACGACGCCAGGGTCGGCTATGAGGTTGCCCAGGTCGACGAGCGGCAATCGGCAACGCAGCAGGTCGCCAGCACGCTGAGCGGCGCTGCCGTTGACCTGCACAGCGGCGGACAGCTGAACGTCACGGGCTCACAGGTTCTGGCCAATTCCGGGGACCTGAACCTGCAGGCGCAGAAGGTGGTTCTCGACGCCGCGCGCCATACCGAGGACAACCAAACGATCGACACTCGCAGCGGCGGCGGCCTTGCCTTGACCGGCGGCATCGACCGCATCGGCAGTGCCTTCTACGGCCACCGCAAGCAGGACAGCCAGCGCGAAACCAGCAGCACCCTGCAACGCAGCGAACTCAAGGCCGCTGGCGACCTGCGCATCGACACCCCGCACCTGGCCAGCGAAGCGGCCAGTGTCGAGGCCGCAGGTACACTGCTGGTCAACGCGCCGCGCATCGACAATGGTGCCGCGCACAACAGCACGACCCGCGAACAGCGCAGCAACCACTGGCAGGGCAGCCTGGGGGCGAGCCTCGAGTACCGCGATATTTCCCGGCCTGTCGAGCGCCTGATCAACGGCGAAGAAGCCGCGCGCTTCCAGCAGCCCGGCATCGAGGACGCGCTGGCGCCCCCCAGTGTCGGCGCCGACCTGAACGTAAACCACCTTGCCCGCACCCAGACCGACACCAGCAGCAGCGCCCAGGCCAGCACTTTCAGTGGCGCCACGGTGCGTATCGACGCCAAGCGTATCGATGACCAAGGCACCCACTACAGCGCCAGCAGCGGCCCGCTGCAGATCCAGGCCGACACGCATCAACTGCTTGCGGCAAGCGACGAGCTGCAGCACGAAGTGCGACGCCTGGCAGTCGACGGCGGCTTGCGCGTGGATACCAGCACCGGGCAGGACATCAACGGCCGCCTCGAAGGCAAAGGCGGCACCCTGGCGCATGAGCAGACCACTACCCTCGCCCGCCCCGGCAGCCTGTATGGGCAAACCGGTATCCAGGTACAACTGGGCAGCGATGGGCGGTATGAAGGGACGCGCTTCAACGGTGGCGATGGCGCGGTCAACCTGGCCAGCACCGGCAACCTGACCTTGGCTGCGGCCCATGACAGCACCACGCAGAACAAATCGCAGCTGGACGCCAGCCTCTGGGCCAAGGGCGGCAACCGCCCCGGCAGCCAAGGCCTCGACCTGCGTGGCTACCTCGATCACAGCTGGCGGCAAGGCGAAGACACCAAGGCGCAAGTGGCCCAGGTCGACGCCAAAGGCGCGGTCGAGCTCAGCAGCGCCTCCAACCTGCACCTGGAGGGCACGCGCATCGATGCCAACGGCGATATCACGCTGCACAGCGACGGCCTGCTGACCGTTGGCGCCGCCAGTGAAAGCCATGAGGCCAGCGGTTCCACCCTCGGTGGCGGGCTGGAAATCGCCGGCACAATCGGTGCAGGCAAGGGCGGTAACCTGGGCGGGCATTTCACCAGTGCCAAGGTGGATGAACATGACCTTCAGGCCGTGGATGCCCGCTTCACCAGCAACGCTGCGCTGCAGTTCACAAGCCTGGCCCGTGATGACGTCGCCTTGCAGGTTCAGGGGCTGCAGGCCAGCGCCGCGCGGATCGGCCTGGATGCCAGGAATGGCGGTTTGCTGATCGAAGCATCGAGCCAGCAGGAGCACCGCAACAATCGCGATATCACCGCCGGGGCCGGCTTCAAGCTGAACCGTGGCGAAGCCCGCGACAAGGATGTGCGCGCCCTGCACGGACGGGTGCAGGTGGCACTCGACAGGCGCGACAACCAGACCTGGCACGACAGCACCCTGAACGCCGGGGAAATCGACCTGCACAGCCGTGGCGACTCACGTATCGAAGGCGCGCGCCTGGATGCCGAGCGCATCCGTGGCAAGGTGGGCGGTGACTTGCTGGTCGCCAGCCGCAAGGACCGAGTCGACAGCCTCGCACTGAAGGTCGACGGGCGCCTCAGCCAGGAAAAGAACCCGCAGGGCCATATCAACGCGGTCAGCGCACTGGCCGGGCCGGCTGGCGGCAAGGTGCGCGACAAGGCGGGCAAATTGCTGGCCAAGTCGGAGCCCGCCTTGTCGCCGACGCTCAAGGTGGAAGTCAGCCATCAACAACGTGACACCGTCACCCGGCAGACCACCCTCGCCGGCACCCAGGGCATCGACCTGAAAGTGGCAGGCGATACCCGTCTGACCGGTGCCAGGCTGCTGGCCAGCGAAGGCCGCGTCGATCTGGGCGGCAGCAGCGTCACCCGCGAGACCTTGAGCGGTCGTGACTATCGCCGCGACCTGTCGCTGGACGCGTCCAACTCGCCGATCGACCTGGGCACCGCGGTGCTCGAAAGCACCAGAGGCAAAGGCGCCGCCGAGGGCGACAACCCGCTTGACCTGGGCCTGTTGCGTACCAGTGGCCACAGCCGTGATGCCGAGTGGGCATCACGAATCGACGGCAAGCCGTAGCCATCACGGCTAAACATGCAGAAACAAAGCATGCGCAGCAATCGCCGGGGCCCCGCGCCCCGGTAACCTTTCTGCAAACTGATCGTCATGTTTGCGACCTACAGTTTGCGTTTGCTTCAACTCGGATAAAAAAGGACACCTGATGAGTCGAGACAGCGGCGACAACCTGGACCGCAACCTGAGCGGCAACCTGCCGATGGCCAGCATCATGGACGCCTACCTGAGCCGTCGGGCCGTGGTACGCGGCGGCCTTGGCGCGGCGATCGCCATGATCGCCGGCGCAGGCCTGACCGGCTGCTTCGACAGCGGCGCCAGCACCCCTGCCCCCACGCCAAAACCTGCCACACCCAAACTTGGCTTCCAATCGATCAAGGGCTCGCGCACCGACGCCTGCGTCGTCGCCGCCGGCTACAGCGCCTATGTACTGGCGCCTTGGGGCACGCCGCTCAACAGCAGCGGCAAACCTTGGCAAGCGGACGGCAGCAACAGCGCCGCCGACCAGGCCAACGCCATGGGCATGCACCATGACGGCATGCATTTCTTCCCCATCGATGGCAGCTCCGAAGACGGCCTGCTGGCGATCAACTTCGAATACATCGACACCGCCGCCCTGCACCCGGCCGGCCCTACCACGGTCGACGGTAAACGCCCGGCCGAAGAGGTGCGCAAGGAGATCAACGCACACGGCGCTGGCGTGGTGCGCATCCGCAAGGTCAGCGGGCGCTGGCAGGTGGTCGACAACGACCCGCTGAACCGGCGCTTCACCACCGCCACGGTGATGGACATCGCCGGCCCCCTGCGTGGCACAGAGCACGTCAAGACCCGCTTCTCGCCCAGCGGCGTGGAATGCCGTGGCACCAACAACAACTGCGGCAACGGCTACACCCCATGGGGCACTTACCTGACCTGCGAGGAGAACTGGCCGGGCATCTTCGTCAACACCGCCACGCGCCCCGCCGACCAGGTACGCATCGGCGTCTCCGCCACCACGGGCCAGTACAGCTGGGAAACCGCCGCCGGTGACGCCAGCGAGTTCGACGACGAATTCGCCCGCTTCAACCTCACCTCAAGCGGTGCCAGCGCCAGCGACGACTACCGCAACGAGGCCAGCACCTACGGCTACATCGTCGAGATCGACCCATACAACAGCGCCAGCCGGGCGGTGAAGCGCACCGCGCTGGGCCGATTCCGCCACGAGGGCTGCTGCCCGGGCCTGGCCGTGGCCGGCAAGCCGCTGGTCTGGTACAGCGGCGACGACTCCAACAACGAGTACCTGTACAAGTTCGTCTCGGACGCGCCGTGGGACCCTGCCGACGCCAAGCCTGCCGACCGCCTGGCCACCGGCGCCAAGTACCTGGACAAGGGCAAGCTCTACGTGGCGCGGTTCGATGCCGACGGCAAGGGTGTGTGGCTGCTGCTCGATGCCGTATCCGCCACGACCGACGGCGCCACCCTGGGGGCACGTTACGGTGACCTGGCGGGCATCATCCTCAATACCCGTGGCGCCGCCGACGCCGTGGGCGCAACGCCGATGGACCGCCCCGAGTGGACCGCGGTCAACCCGCTCAATGGCGACGCCTACCTCACCCTGACCAACAACAGCGCGCGCAGCCCGGACAAGGTCGATGCGGCCAACCCGCGCGGCCCCAACCGCCACGGCCACATCATCCGTTGGCACGAAAGCGACGATCACCAGCGCTTCACCTGGGACATCTTCGTGTTCGGCGCCAACGCCGCCGGCGGCCCCGACATCAACCGCTCCGGCCTGACCGAGATGAACCAGTTCGCCAGCCCTGACGGCATGCGCTTCGATAGCCGTGGCGTGCTGTGGTTCGAGACCGACAACGGCGAACAGAGCGTGACCAGCTACACCAACGACCAGTTGCTGGCGGTGATCCCCACCGACCTGGTGGATGGCAACGGCAAGCAGATACCGGTCAACCCCAGCAACCAGGCGGACCTGCGGCGCTTCTTCGTCGGGCCCAATGGCTGCGAGGTGACGGGCATCGCCTTCACCCCGGATAACAAGACCCTGTTCGTCAACATCCAGCACCCGGAAAACTGGCCAGCCAGCGGGATCGCCACCGATGCCACGCCGGCCGGCGATAAGGTGCGCCCACGCTCTTCGACCGTGGTGATCCAGCGTAACGACGGCGGGGAGATCGGCATCGCCTGAAAGGCGCGGTAAATCGCTTGCAACAGGCCACATGGCAGCAACTGACGGCAAGGTCGTCAGTTGCTGCGGCCAGCCGACTCAGACCTGGATGAACACCAAGAAAGATGTTTCCCGCGTCACTGTAGGTTCCAGTTCCATATTCTTCCGGTGCTTGTGAACCATCACGCTGAACGTCCTACACATTTGATGAGAGGACGCGACATGCACGACATGAACAACGCCACGATGTACGAGGAAGAAGCACCCGTTTTCGAGAGTTCCTTCGCTCACGACCAGCTTACCGTGTTTGCCATGGATACCCCGGAGCTCGACTTCATGCTCACCTTCATGCCGGTGTTCGGCCTGGAAGTACCGGCTGAGGTCTATCTCAAGCTGCGCACCGACATACTTGAAGGCACCCTCACCAACCCTGCATACCAGGTGGTGACGCAGCAAGACACCATCACCCGCTACGACAACGACTTGCAGGTCATCTTCATCGACCAGTCGGCCATCGACCGGGTGCTCGCCAACCCACAAGACACACCCGAATTCCTGTTGGCCCTGCTCGGCGCCTTTGGTAGCCATCTGGCGAACCTGATCCAGATCGAGCGCCACGCCATGGGCGAGAGCGATCTGTCGCCAGAAACACCCGAACAAGCGCAGCAAGTTGCCGGCAGATACGCCAGCATGATGGCCTTCATCGACAGCTCACCCGAGAACGGCACGGTGTTCGGCTATTTCACCGTTGCCGGGGAAGAACTGACACTGGCACTGGATGTGAGCGACGCGCCCCCTGTCGAAGCAGTGATCCCGGAACTGCGTCGTGTCGGGCCACAACCACGGTTCGCCGCAGGCGAAGATGGCCACGAAACGATCGCGCAGGTGCTGAGGGAAGTCGGTTTCAGTGCGCAGGAAGTCCAGGCTGTCTACTTCGGCAACTGGCTACGCGACCATTCGCAACTGATCGACCCCAAGCTCGTTCGCCCCGAAGGTGCCCCCAAGCAATTCCCCAGGAAGATCTCCAGAGACGTCCTCACCCAGATCGTCGACCTGTTGGCACTCAAAGCGTTCAACGGCCTGCAGAACACCGAGGAGGGGCGCGAAGCCTACAGGGTGACCACCGAGCTGCTCGGGGTGTATCGCCCGTCGGAACACATCGACAACCCCACCGACCATAGCGAGATGCCCCTCGACCCTAGGGAAATCGACAAGGATTTCGAAGCGCCAGTCAGGCCAGGTGATTACGCGACCATGGTCTATCCCTATCAATCGATAAAGGGCTACATGGATGGGCCGATCACTAACCTGCATCACCACATCCAAAGGGCTGGGTACTCCAGCGAAAAAACAGATCGCCTTCGGCATTTCGGCGAAGCCCTGCATATCGTTGAAGATTATTTCGCCCACTCCAACTTCGTCGAGCTTAGCTTGCGCAAGCTTGGCTATACG
This sequence comes from Pseudomonas sichuanensis, assembly GCF_024749065.1. Taxonomy (NCBI): domain Bacteria; kingdom Pseudomonadati; phylum Pseudomonadota; class Gammaproteobacteria; order Pseudomonadales; family Pseudomonadaceae; genus Pseudomonas; species Pseudomonas sichuanensis. Next base: position 4,695,751 of record NZ_CP087185.1, read on the forward strand.
GAGGTACTGCCTTGGACAACAGAAGCCGAATGTAGACATGGCCTGCCGGTGGTTACCGGCCTGTTCAGCGGTTTCGACATCCTCGCCAGTGTCGCCGAACCGTTGGGCAAGATGATGTTCCCCGCCACCCCTCCGGCGTTCGAGGACATTGAACGTGGCTACCGTAGCGATGCCGAGAAGGTGATGCTAATTCTGCTCCGCGAGCAGGAAAATCCCATGTGGCTGCAAGCACTGGAACGACTGCTGGCCCTGCGCGACAACCTCGCCGATAACCCGTTGTTCCGCTTTGCCCATCATGCGTATTGGGCAGTGACCCTGCCGTTGCGGGTGGTCGGCCATTACTGCAACCAGGTCTTCCAGTCACTGCTGACAAAACTCGGCGACCTGGTGGACGATTTCCAGACAGAGTTTGGTGATGACCCCAACACTACGCCGGGCGTAGACCCGACCCACTCACAGCTGGCCAAGGATCACGACACCCACCCCTTCCACGAACTGGCGATGTTGCTCGCCAAGGAGGCAGTACGACAGTTGGGTGGTCACATGCAGGCGTACTGGAGGGGTGAGCTGGCACTGCCACCCTCAGAAGAGGCCACCGCCTTCATCAAGCACCCTTATGACACCGACTGGCAGGATGCAATCGTCGCCGAATGGGCAAGTACCCATGAACAGGAAATTGCGCGGGGAGCCTCTTCCAGCCTGTTCGACGAGCTGCGTGACAATTACGAGAAACATGCACGGGAACATCTGCGCGAGCTTGATGAGAACAAGAACTACACGCCGATCAAGACCAGCGAAAGTTTCAGAAATCTCTTCCCGTTCTTTTGATTGCAATAACCTTTGAGCACAAAAAAAGGGTGGGCCTATGGCCTAATGTCGGTCAGTTAAGCCAATTTGGGCCGCTTTGCGGCCCTTCGCGGGTAAACCCGCTCCCACAGGATCTCGCAAAGCCTGAAGCTGGCGCGAAACCTGTGGGAGCGGGTTTACCCGCGAAGGGCTGCAGAGCAGCCCAAATAAGTGCAATGAAGCGCTAACTGACTGGCATTAGCCTGTGCCCACCCTTTTGGGGCCCATTCAAATCTCGGCTCAAAGGTCCAGCAACTGCCAGACCTCAAAAGCCGGTGTCTGATACGGATGGCTGCGCTTGAGCGCGTCGACGACCTGCATGATCAGCCCGTCGGCCACCACCAGCTCCACTTTCCACTCCTCGACCACCTCGACCTGGCCGGCCTGCCCGAGGTACGGCTGGCTGCCGTGCAACGGGCGGAACTGGCCCTGGCCGAGGGTCTGCCAGGCGCAGTGGTCATAGTCGCCGATGCGTCCGCCACCGGCGGCAAACACAGCGGCCTTGACCACCTCGACATGGCTGTCGGGGACGAAGAAGGCGAGCTTGTGCACCCTTAGTTCACCCAGACGCGCGCGTTACGGAACATGCGCATCAGGGCCGCGTCTTCCTGCCACTCGTCCGGGCGCCAGGAGTTCTGCACGGCACGGAACATACGCTCCGGGTGCGGCATCATGATGGTCACGCGACCGTCACGGCTGGTGAGGCCGGTAATACCGCGCGGCGAGCCGTTCGGGTTGGCCGGGTAGGCTTCGGTGACCTTGCCGTGGTTGTCGACGTAGCGCAGGGCCACGCAACCGGACAGGTCGGCCTCCAGCAGTGCCTCTTCGCTTGCGAACTCGGCATGGCCTTCACCGTGGGCAATGGCGATCGGCATGCGCGAACCGGCCATGCCCTGCAGGAAGATCGAGTTGGACTTCTGCACCTCGACCATGGCCACGCGCGCCTCGAACTGCTCCGAGCGGTTACGCACGAAGTGCGGCCAGTACTCGGTGCCCGGGATCAGCTCGTGCAGGTTGGACATCATCTGGCAACCGTTGCACACGCCCAGGGCGAAGCTGTCGGTACGCTCGAAGAACGCCTGGAAGGCATCGCGGGCACGGGCGTTGAACAACGCCGACTTGGCCCAGCCTTCACCGGCACCGAGTACATCGCCGTAGGAGAAGCCACCGCAGGCCACCAGGCCCTTGAAGGCTTCGAAGTCGACGCGGCCGGCGAGGATGTCGCTCATGTGCACGTCGATCGCGGCAAAGCCTGCGCGGTCGAAGGCGGCTGCCATCTCGACCTGGCCGTTGACGCCCTGCTCGCGCAGGATCGCCACTTGCGGGCGCACGCCCTTCTTGATGTACGGCGCGGCGATGTCGTCGTTGACGTCGTAGCCGAGCTTGACCGACAGGCCAGGGTTGTCTTCTTCGAGCAGCAGGTCGAATTCCTGGTCGGCGCAGTCGGCGTTGTCGCGCAGGCGCTGGACCTGGTAGCTGGTCTCGGCCCACTGGCGCTGCAGCAGACGACGATCGCCCTTGAACAGTTCTTCACCTTCGAAGTTGATCAGGACTTCACCATTGTTGATCGGCTGGCCGATCACCGCGACGCAGTCTTCACCCAGCCCGGCGGCGCTGAACTGTGCCAGCACTTCACCGGTGGCGTCCTGACGCACCTGGATCACCGCACCCAACTCCTCGTTGAAGAGGATGGCAGCAACCTTTTCACGCTTGCTGGTCAGGGTGTTCAGTTCCAGCTCGAGGCCGCAGTGGCCAGCGAAAGCCATTTCCAGCACGGTGGTCATCAGGCCGCCGTCGGAACGGTCGTGGTAGGCCAGCAGGTGACCGTCTTCGTTGAGGCCCTGGATCACGGCGAAGAACGCCTTGAGGTCTTCGGCGTCGTCGACGTCAGGGGCGGCACTGGCCAGCTTGCCGTGGGTCTGCGCCAGGATCGAGGCGCCCATGCGGTTCTGGCCACGCCCCAGGTCGATCAGGATCAGGTCGGTTTCGCCCTTGTCCATGCGCAGTTGCGGGGTCAGGGTCTTGCGGATGTCGGTGACCGGGGCAAAGCCGGTGATGATCAGCGACATTGGCGAAGTAACGCTCTTCTCGCCGCTCTCATCGCTCCACTTGGTCTTCATCGACATCGAGTCTTTGCCGACCGGGATGGTGATACCCAGTTCAGGGCACAGCTCCATGCCCACGGCCTTGACGGTGTCGTACAGGCGGGCGTCTTCACCCGGGTGACCCGCGGCGGACATCCAGTTGGCCGACAGTTTGATGTCGGACAGTTTTTCGATGCGCGAGGCGGCCAGGTTGGTGATGGTCTCGCCGATGGCCATGCGGCCGGACGCTGGGGCATCCAGCAGTGCCAGCGGAGTACGCTCGCCCATGGCCATGGCTTCGCCGGTGTAGACGTCGAAGCTGGTGGCGGTGACGGCGCAGTCGGCCACCGGGACCTGCCACGGGCCGACCATCTGGTCGCGGGCAACCAGGCCGGTGATGGTGCGGTCGCCGATGGTGATCAGGAAGCTCTTGCTGGCCACGGCCGGGTGACGCAGGACGCGCTCGACGGAATCGGCCAGCTCCAGCGTGCTCGGGTCGAACTCATCGCCCAGCTCGGCTTCGCGGGTCACCGAACGGTGCATACGCGGCGGCTTGCCCAGCAGCACGTCCAGCGGCATGTCCACCGGGGTGTTGTCGAAGTGGCTGTCGGTGACGGTCAGGTGCTTCTCTTCGGTGGCTTCGCCAACGACCGCGAACGGGCAGCGCTCGCGCTCGCAGATGGCTTGGAAGCGCTCGAAGTCTTCGGCGCTGACCGCCAGCACGTAGCGCTCCTGGGATTCGTTGCTCCAGATCTCGTGCGGGGCCATGCCCGGCTCGTCGTTGGGTACGTTGCGCAGTTCGAAGCGCCCGCCGCGGCCGCCGTCGTTGACCAGCTCAGGGAAGGCGTTGGAGATACCGCCGGCACCCACGTCGTGGATGAAGGCGATCGGGTTCTTGTCACCCAGCTGCCAGCAACGGTCGATGACCTCCTGGCAACGGCGCTCCATTTCCGGGTTTTCGCGCTGTACCGAGGCGAAATCCAGGTCGGCAGAGCTGGCGCCGGTGGCCACCGACGAAGCGGCGCCGCCACCCAGGCCGATCAGCATGGCCGGGCCGCCGAGCACGATCAGCTTGGCGCCGACGGTGATCTCGCCCTTCTGTACGTGGTCTTCACGGATGTTGCCCATGCCGCCGGCGAGCATGATCGGCTTGTGGTAGCCGCGCACTTCTTCGCCGTGGGGGGTGTTGATGCTCTGCTCGAAGGTACGGAAGTAGCCGGTCAGTGCAGGGCGGCCGAATTCGTTGTTGAACGCAGCGCCGCCCAGCGGGCCCTCGATCATGATGTCCAGCGCGTCGACGATGCGCTCCGGCTTGCCATAGGCTTTTTCCCATGGCTGTTCGAAGCCCGGGATACGCAGGTTGGACACGGTGAAGCCGGTCAGGCCAGCCTTGGGTTTGGCGCCGCGGCCGGTGGCGCCTTCGTCGCGGATTTCGCCGCCGGAGCCGGTGGAGGCGCCGGAGAACGGGGCGATGGCGGTCGGGTGGTTATGGGTCTCGACCTTCATCAGGATGTGCACCGGCTCCTGCACCGCGCCGTATTGGCGGGTTTCAGGGTTCGGGAAGAAGCGGCCGGCCACCGAACCGACGATCACCGAGGCGTTGTCCTTGTAAGCGGACAACACGCCTTCGCTGTGCATCTGGTAGGTGTTCTTGATCATGCCGAACAGGCTTTTTTCCTGCTCTTCGCCGTCGATGTCCCAACTGGCGTTGAAGATCTTGTGGCGGCAGTGCTCGGAGTTGGCCTGGGCGAACATCATCAGCTCGATGTCGTTCGGGTTGCGCTTCAAGCCCTGGAAGGCATTGACCAGATAGTCGATCTCGTCTTCGGCCAGGGCCAGGCCCAGGTCGATGTTGGCTCGCGCCAGGGCGGCGCGGCCACCGGCCAGCACGTCGACCGAGGTCATCGGCTTGGGCTGGGCGTGGCTGAACAGGTCGGCTGCCTGCTCCAGCTTGGCCAGCACGCGCTGGGTCATGCGGTCGTGCAGCTCGGCGGCGATCAGCTGGGCATCGGCGTCGGACAGCTCACCGGCGACGTAGTAGGCGATGCCGCGCTCCAGGCGCTGGATCGACTGCAGGCCGCAGTTGTGGGCGATGTCGCTGGCCTTGGAGGCCCAGGGCGAGATGGTGCCCAGGCGCGGGACCACCAGGAACAGACGACCGGTCGGCTCCTGCACCGGCACGCTCGGGCCGTACTTGAGCAGACGGCCCAGCACCTGCTGCTGGTCGGCGGTCAGCTCGCCGTCGACGTCGGCGAAGTGGGCGAATTCGGCATACAAACCAGTAACAGCGGGGACTTTCTGGCTCAGTTGCTCGAGTAATTTACCGTGGCGAAAGGCAGAAAGGGCAGGAGCGCCGCGCAGGATCAACATCGTCGGGACAGCCTCAGGAAGGGGTGTGCTTAGAGGCCGTGCATTCTAGCCTAATTTGCAGGCTTTCGGCACCCGCTCTAAGCCAATGGTGCCGGGCGGTGGAACCGGACCTCGGGGTCAAAAAAGCAGCTGCAAGCTGCAAGCTCCAAGCCACAAGAAAAAAGCGAGCATGCATGCCCTGCTTTTTGCTTGCAGCTTGCAGCTTGTCACTTGCCGCTCAGGTCAGCTAGCAGACCTGCCAACCATTGTCGAGATATGGCGCCAGCAGTCCTTTGCGTATACTGCACGCTATGTTCGCCCACACTGCTTTGCGCCAGCGTTGCGCCAAATGGCTCTTCGCAACCGGACTCTTCCTGATGCTCGGTGCCTGCGTTGAAAAACCCAGCACCCTCGAACGCGTCAAGGAGGACGGCGTATTGCGCGTGATTACCCGCAACAGCCCGGCCACCTACTTCCAGGACCGCAACGGCGAAACCGGCTTCGAGTACGAGCTGGTCAAGCGTTTTGCCGACGACCTTGGGGTGAAGCTGCAGATCGAGACCGCCGACAACCTCGACCAACTGTTCGACCAGCTGGGCAAGCCGTCCGGCCCGGTGCTGGCCGCCGCCGGCCTGGTCAGCAGCGAGCGGCGCGCTACCCAGGCGAAGTTCTCCCACCCCTACCTTGAAGTCACGCCCCAGGTCATCTACCGCAATGGCCGTTCGCGCCCCACCAACGCCAAAGGCCTGGTGGGCAAGAAGATCATGGTGCTCAAGGGCAGCAGCCACGCCGACCAGCTGGCGGAACTGAAAAAGCAGAACCCGGGGCTGGAATACGAAGAGTCCGACGCCGTCGAAGTGGTCGACCTGCTGCGCATGGTCGACGAAGGCCAGATCGACCTGACCCTGGTCGACTCCAATGAGCTGGCGATGAACCAGGTCTACTTCCCCAACGTGCGCGTGGCCTTCGACCTGGGCGACAGCCGCGACCAGCGCTGGGCGGTGGCCGCCGGTGACGACAACAGCCTGCTCAACGAGGTCAACGAGTTCCTCGACAAGGCGCAGAAGAACGGCACCCTGCAGCGCCTGAAAGACCGCTACTACGGCCACGTCGATGTACTCGGCTACGTGGGCGCCTACACCTTCGCCCAGCACCTGCAGCAGCGCCTGCCCAAGTACGAGAAGCACTTCAAGAGCTACGCCAAGGTCGAGCAAGTGGACTGGCGCCTGCTGGCGGCCATCGGCTACCAGGAATCCATGTGGCAACCGGAGGTCACCTCCAAGACCGGCGTGCGCGGCCTGATGATGCTCACCCAGCGCACCGCCCAGGCCATGGGGGTGTCCAACCGCCTCGACCCCAAGCAGAGCATCCAGGGCGGTGCCAAGTACTTCATGAAGATCAAGGAAGAGCTCGACGACAGCATCAAGGAGCCCGACCGCACCTGGTTCGCCCTGGCCGCCTACAACGTCGGCAGTGGCCACCTGGAAGACGCCCGCACCCTGGCCAAGCGCGAAAAGCTCGACCCGAACAAGTGGCTGGACGTGAAGAAGATGCTGCCGCGCCTGTCGCAGAAACAGTGGTACAGCAAGACCAAGTACGGCTATGCCCGCGGCGGTGAGCCGGTGCATTTCGTGGCCAACATCCGCCGTTACTACGACATCCTCACCTGGGTGACCCAGCCGCAGCTCGAAGGCCAAGTGGCCGAAGGCAACCTGCATGTGCCAGGGGTGAACAAGGACAAGCCGGCGGAGCAGTCGCCGGCGATGTAATTCCGGCTTCCCATGGCGACTGTGGGAGCGGGTTTACCCGCGAAAGGGCCGGCACAGGCGACACAAGACTGCCAGAGCTACCCCTTCGCCCGCCTGGCCTTGAAGAACGCGCTCAGAATCGCCCCGCACTCCTCGGCCAACACCCCGCCCTCGACCATCACCCGATGGTTGAGAAAGCCCTGCCCGAAGAACTGCCCCTGGCTCTGCACGATGCCGGCCTTGGGTTCCAGCGCCCCGAACACCACCCGCGCCACTCGCGAATGGACGATCAGCCCGGCACACATGCTGCAGGGCTCCAGGGTCACGTACAGGGTGCTGCCCGGCAGCCGGTAGTTGCTGGCGGATTTCGCCGCAGCACGGATGGCAACCATCTCGGCATGGGCACTGGGGTCGCTGTCGACGATCGGCCGGTTGAAGCCCTGGCCGATCACCTGGCCGTGCTGCACCAGCACCGCCCCCACCGGTACTTCGCCCAGGCTTGCGCCTTCGGCGGCCAGTTGCAGCGCCAGGCGCATGAATTCCTGATCGCGGCTGCGATCGATGATCTGTGGGCGCATCAGACCACCGCGATCGCGGCCATCAGGCCGGTTTCCATGTGGTCGATGACATGGCAATGGAACATCCAGGTCCCCGGGTTATCGGCCACCAATGCCACCTGGGCACGCTCGTTCTTGCCCAGCAGGTAGGTGTCGGTGAACCACGGCTCGACGATTTTGCGGCGATTGGACGCGATCACCTTGAAACTCATGCCATGCAGGTGGATCGGGTGCTGGTACTGGGTCATGTTCTTCAGCTCGAAGATGTAGCTCTTGCCCTTCTGCAGCGTGGCGATCGGCCGGTCGGCGCAGGTCTTGTCGGTGATGTCCCAGGCCTGGCCGTTGATCTGCCACAGGCTCGGCGGCTTGCCGTTGTCGGTGTTCACCGAGACCTTGCCGACCCATTCGAAGTTGAAGTTGAGCTTCTCGGCGTTCTGCAGGTCCGGCTCGGCAATCGGGTTGGCCGGCAGCGCCTTGGGCCAGTCGCCCGGCGCCTGGTTGCTGGCCACCGAGCGCAGGGTCCCCAGGCGCACGAAGCCGTCACGCAGGGAAACCTCCTCGCCCGCCTCTGGGATACGGATGGCCAGGCAGATACGCATGCCCGGCCCGAGCCAGTAATCGTCGTCCAGAGGGCGCGGCGTGACCGGGTTGCCATCGAGGGCGTAGATCATCGCCTCGCAGTTGCCCTTGAGGTTGAGGCGATAGGTCCAGGTGTTGTCCAGGTTCAGCAGGCGCACCCGCACCACCTGCCCGGCCGGCAGCTCGGTGACCGAGTCGGCCTGGCCATTGATGGTGATCAGCCGGCCTGCGGTGCCATTGCGGGCAGCCTCGCGCGGCACGCTGAACGGCATCCAGGCGCCCTGCTCATCGACATGCCAGTTTTTCAGGCTGAGGGTGCGCTCATGCGCGAAGCCGGTCGGCTCGCGCTCCTCGACGATCAGCGGGCCGACCAGCCCACGGCCGAGCTCCTCGGAGCTGCTGACGTGCGGGTGGTACCAGTAACTGCCCGCATCCGGCACCTTGAACTTGTAGTCGAAGTACTCGCCCGGCTTGACCGGCAACTGCGATACATAAGGCACACCGTCCATTTCCAGCGGCAGGCGGATGCCGTGCCAATGAATGGTGGTTTCCACCGGCAGGTGGTTGATGAAGCGCACCCGCAACCAGGTGCCCTGACGTACCCGCAGCTCGGTACCCGGCGCCGACGGGCCAAAGGCCCAGGCCTCGGTCTTGAAACCCGGCACCAGCTCGACATCCAGGGGGGCGGCGATCAGCTCGTAGTCGTGCCCGGCGTTGTCATCCTCGACCTTGCCCAGCCAGTAGCGCGCCGCGCCCCCGGCGCCCAGGCCTACCACCACAAGCCCGGTCAGGCCCTTGAGCATTTGTCGACGGGTAAAGGACATCGGTGCGGGTACCTCGTTTCTGCACAATCAGTACACCGGCAGTGGCCGGCGATGAAGGGCGAATACGATACACCTGCATTTGCGAAATATTAAGTGAAAGGACACATTTAAGCCCGAGCCTGTCCAGGCCCCAAGCAATATGTACCACCAGCATGGCTACGCTTCCGACAGGCTGACATCCGTACCTCCCACACGGATAAAAGCAATGTCACTCGACCCCATGCATACCAATGAACAAAAAGCCCTGCACAACCTGGCAAGCCAGCTGATCGCAGACTGCCCGGACATGCGCGAAATGGCGCGCCATGTCGCGCAGCAGGTCCTCGAACGCAACGGCTTGCGCTCGCTGGACCCCGACAAAGTTTTTCTGCATCGATTCAAAAGGGCCGTCAGCAGCCCCAGGACGTTCAATGGATGGCAGCATTTCGAAACCCCTTACCAGTCGCTGACCTTGCCTCAGCTGGTAATGCATCGCTTCAACGTCAGCGAGCAGGACAATGCCGACCTGCTCGGCTACCTGGTCGGCTTCTACAGCGATGGGCCGGACAAGGGTGTGTACGACGAACACAACGAAGTGAGGCTCGATGCCAGGCAAGTCATGGACTACTTCTGGAGCATCGATTTTGCCGCCGACTTCAACAAGCACCTCAGCGCGTTCTGGTCCGGGCAGTCGACACAGTTCCGCACCCTGGCTAAAGCCAACTTCCTGAGCAAGGTGCTGGAAGTATGCGCCCACGACCCGGGTTCGGCGCTTGCCCGGTGCTGCGGCGAGGTCTCGCAGGCCCTCGTTGGCGGACAGTTCTGGCCACCCACCCAGGAACAGTTGCAACAGGAAGTCGTCCCAAGCCCAGAAATTCGCCTGTGCGCCCTGGATATCGGCGGCCATGTGGCAACCGATATTCTGCGGGTGGAAATGCAAGACGGTCGGCAATTGCTCTACTTACCCGGCGAAGTCGATGCCCTGCAGCTATTCCCGGACAGCAACGAACTGTTCTGGTGGGTGCTCAATCACAACAACCAGGCCGAGAACCGCGTCCGCTTCATGGGGCACTTCTCGCTTGCAGATCGCGAAGAAGGCGACAGCAATGTCGGGCTCAACCACCTGGTCGACCTGCTGTACCAAGGCTGGGGCAGAAGCGACTACTCGGGCCTGAATACGCTGGACCTGACGATCCAGGGCGACGCGTTCAGCTGGCTACGGGACAAGGCTCACCAGCGCATGCTGGATGATGCGTACTTCTCCTTGCGCACCAACAGCGACCTGCGCAAGCAAATGTGGATCGGCTACCTGAGAGCATTCGCGCGGGTATTCGGGCCTATGGCTGCGGTGGACTGGCCCGTCGCGCTGGCGGTGGTCGGCGCGGGCCTGGCCGAGACCGGCCTGAACATCGACCAGGCGATCAATGGCCATACCACGCGCGACCGCAAGGCTGGCGTCACAGGCGCAATCTTCGCCGCCATCAATACGTTGTTCAATGCCACCTTCCTACGCGGCGCCCCTGGCAAACCTCTGGCAGAGCTGGGAGAGTCTGCCGAGGCCGCAGAAACGGGCAGCATCGAAGAAGATGCCGCTTCATCCGAGCAAGACGAGACGCAAGCCCAGGAGGAGGATCGCGCCATTGAGGCGGATGACCTGCATGCCTGGGTGCCTCGCCCCTTCTGGCCGGGTCAGAGCTGGGAGCTGCTGGCCCCCTTCGAAACCAACGTGCTGCTCACCGGCGAACCCGGCTCCGGCGTGCTCGAAGGCGTCTACACCCAGGACGGCCAATTCTACGTGCTGGTCGACGAGCTGCCCTACCAGGTGCGCTATGTGAACGAGCTGAAGACTTGGACCATCGTCGACCCCGAAAACCCGTTCTCCTTCTACAAGAGCCAAGGCATTCGCCTGGCAGACGACGGTCAGTGGTATCCCCTCGAACGCCTGGGTCTCAATGGAGGCGGGCTCTCGCGACTGAAAGTCTGGGGGCGCACCGGCAACGGGGCCAGCCTGCCTGCACTTCCCGAGACGCCTTATGAGGTTCCGGCGAACCAGCGCCCGCTCTTGAGAGCGGTCACCGACCTGGAGCTCACTGGTGACCGGCTGGACATCATGAATCCACAGCGCAATACGGCCATTCAACACTTCCTCGAATTGCGCGAGCAATTGGCGGCTGACGCGGCCAGGTTCATGCAGGCGCCTGAACTGCCGCCGCGACCACGGATACCTGAGCCTGTCGCCAATTCGACACCCAAAGACCTGTTCAGACAGATCTATGACAACACCAATGGCCTGGTCGTCGGGGAAGCCCACAGCGGTATCGGCAGCAAGCGCTTGCTGATCGACAACATGAGTTTGCTGCGCAAGTTAAAGGTAAAAACGCTGTACATGGAGCACTTCCAGACCGATTTCCAGCAGGCCGACCTCGACATGTTCAACCGCACCGGCCAGATGAGCCCGGACCTGGATACCTATGTCAGCAGCCAGGACAGAGGCCACTTTACCGACCCCTCGGGCCGCTACACATTCCGCCAGGTACTGGTAGCGGCACAAAAGAACGGCGTACGGATCCAATCCATCGACTGCATGGCGAGCTACAAACAGCAATGGTCCACCGCGCCGTCCAAGGTGGCGCGCCAGGAAATGATGAACTTCTTCGCCCACCGCATCATCCAGGCCGATCAGGCGGTACGCGGCCCGGGGAGGTGGGTGGCCCTGGTGGGCAACACGCATGCCAATTCATTCGCAGGGGTCGCAGGGCTTGCCGAGACGGAAGGTGCCATCGGCCTGCGTGTCGAGGATGTACCCACAGGCCAGCCGGACCGCTTCGACACCGATCCTGGGCTCGACATCGCCGACGGCCGGGTATCCCGAGTCAAGAGCGACCTGCGCCTGCGGGCGGCCGTGGACACATCTCGCTCGGCTGCCCAAGACCTCGATACGCTACTGCCACACCCAGGCGACTACACCCTCGAGCATGAAGGTGGCAATTCGGTTGTGGTCAGCAGAGGCCGTGACATGACCCTGCGACGCACCCTGATCAAACGCGAAGGCCGCTATATCTACATCGAACGACCGGAATGGGGATCGCTACATGAACGTCGGCTGCCGCAGCTCGCCGACCTGCACACCTTCCTCGCGCTGCGCGGAATGCACTACATCGGCACTTGAGGACCAATAAACCGGGCAATGCCGACAAGTGTGCTGCATAGCGCACTTGTCGTACCCGTCCTCCGAGTCGGGCACCAGCCTCACGACGGCTCGTCGACCTTGCGCAGTTCTGGGCCGGCTGCTTAAGTTCTTGCAATCGAGGCCTGCCAGCGACGGCCTGCCCAACGCCCGTTGAGCATATTGCATCCCTTCGACGAACTGGGGCTTGAAACCATGTGGAAAAGGACTTGGCCGCTGCACATCGCCCTACTGCTCGCCTTATCCCTGTTGCTGGTGCCGAAGATCATCCTGATCGGCTACTTCGCCAATCGCTGGATCGACACCAGCCCGTCCAGCATCGCCCTGTACCTGCTGCAGGACCTGCTTTTGGCGGCACTGGTCTACCTGCTTGCCATCACCACGTTGCGCAGGCGCAAGTACAGTTTCTTCCTGGTCGCGTTCCTGGCCGGCGCCCTGCTGCTCCTGTTGCTCATCGACATGCGCGTCAGGGAGCTCTGGCTCAAACCGCTGGACTGGTCGCTGATCCAGTACAGCCTCGAGAATGCCAGCAACCTGACGTCAGGGGCGCCGGTGTTCCTCAACCAGCTGGCAGGCTTTGGCCTGACCTTCCGCTTCATCGTGTTCGTTCTGTGCCTGGCTTACCTGGCCGCTTGGGGGCTGGTGGGCCTGGCCACCTACCAGGCGTTCAAGCGCCCTCCTGCCGCGCCGGCTAGGGCACGCACGCTGGGTTTGGTCGTGTTGCTGTGCGGCCTGCTGCTGGGGGCGATCTTCGCCAAGGACGCCCGCTATGACCTGAACGAGAACATCGTCACCCGCTCGCTGGTCTCAGCCCTGCAGAACGCCACCCAGGTGAATGCGAGCCTGCACCCCAACCTGCTGCCCTTCGAACAACCCGCTTACCCCGTGTCGGCCATCAACACCCTACCCAAACTCGACAGCGCGCCCGCGGCAGACTTCAAGAACCTGGTGTACATCGTCATGGAGTCGGTGCGCTGGAACAGCATTTTCGGCACCGAGGTCAACACCGCCCAGCGCTACCCCACCTTCGACAGGCTTGCGCGCGAGGGCATGCTGTTCAAGTCGTATGTGACGGTGCCCCATTCATCCAAGGGCTACTACTCGATCTTCACCGGGCAGCACGCCTACCCCGGCGTTGAAATCAAAGAGGCGATGCCCCTGCACCAGCCCGGCGTGATCCATGAACTGCAGCAGAAAAACAACATGCAGGCCGTCGCCTTCAGCTCACTCTTCCTGCAGTTCGAAAACATGGACGGTTTCCTCAAGTCCATCGGTGTTGCCAAGGCCTATGCCGTCGCCGACATCGCGCCCGCCAACACACTGGCGCAGAACAACAGCAGCTTTGGCGACAGCGACGAGCTGCTGTACACATCCAGCATTCCCCACCTGCAGGCCATCAGCAAAACCGGCAAAGGGTTTATCGCGTTGTACTTCCCAAGCGCCGCGCATTACCCCTACGACTGCACGGGCACGTCCGCCTCGCAATCAGCGCTGGAAAAGTACGAAACCTGCATCGAGACCACCGACACCCTGATCGGGCAAATGCTCGAGGGGTACGACAAGGCGGGCCTGCTCGACTCCACCCTGTTCGTGCTGGTGGGCGACCATGGCGAGTCGTTCGGCGAACACGGGCTGTTCATTCACAACTCGTCCATGCACGAAGAAGAAGTGACCGTGCCGCTGATTTTCTGGGCCAAGGGCAAGACCCTGGCCAAGCCGATCTCGACCACCAGCCAGCAGACCGACATCGCCCCCACCATTGCCGATTTCTTCGCGGTGGCCGACGCGCCGTTCAACGTACAAGGCATCAGCTTGCTCAGGGACCACGGCAAGCGGGTGTTCTACATGTCGACGTTCTTCGACCAGTTGTCCTCGGCACTGGTGGAGCACCCGTACAAGTACATCTACGAATACAGCCCGGATACCCTGGTGCGCTACCACCTTGAGGACGACCCACAGGAAAAGAACCCTCAGCCGGTCGAAGGCGACGCGTTCACGACCCTGAAGAACCGCCTGCTGTCCTACGACGCGTACCAGAAGGCGCTGTTTGCAAAAGACCCCAAGCCAGGCGAGTGATGTGCAATTATCCTCCGGCCATACGCACTCACAAGGAGGGGGTCATGAAAGAGCATACCTACGCGCTGACCGTGAACTGGACCGGCAACACCGGCCAGGGCACCACCAGTTATACCGCTTACCAACGGGACTTCAGTGTCGAGGCCCAGGGCAAGCCAGCGCTGCCCGGCTCGGCCGACCCGGCTTTTCGTGGCGACCGCAGCCGCTGGAACCCCGAAGACCTGCTGCTCGCCTCGGTATCAGCCTGCCACAAGCTGTGGTACCTGCACCTGTGCGCGGTGAACAACGTGAATGTGCTGGCGTACATCGACAACCCAGAGGGCCGAATGGTCGAAGGCGATGGCGAACGCAAGGGGCATTTCACGGGCATCGTGCTGCGCCCGCAGGTAGTGGTGAGCAACGATTCGGATGCGCAAGTCGCCCTGCGCCTGCATGAAGACGCCCATCACGAATGCTTCATCGCCAACTCGGTGAACTTCCCGGTGCATTGTGAGGCAGTGATCAATCGCGAAGGCTGAGGCCAGATACGACAAGGGCGCCTTGCGGAGCCCTTGTGGCTCAACCTATTCCCACTCTATTATCAATAGGCACATATAAACCCTTGAAACCACACTCCTTAAAGCAACTGCTATTTCAAGATCATGAGAAATACCATGCTAGGGACTCCTCTTTAGGGTGATATCGCTAGAAACACCTTCCCAAGGCAACGCCGGTAAACGCTGACGTATCAACACCGGAATCCGGAGAACATCAGTCCATAATCGAACCGATTGGGATCAAGCAATGAGAGGCTAGGAAGCGAACGGGTTGAGCGGATACGGCTTAGGCCTTAACGGCGCAGCGCAAATGCCGCAGCATCCTCAGCGCCGTGCACCTCGGCGTCAAGCAGGCGCTCGTAGATCGTCATCGCACGAGTTTTGATCTCTATTGGTGAGCGCTGAAGTGCAATAACTAGCCCTATAAATTCGCCGTCGTACAACCCTCCAACGGTCCTATCCAACGATGTACGTGCAAGCTCAGTTGCAGCCTCTGCGATTTCAAGTACCAACATTTCAAAGCCTGGATAAAGCAACAGGTGCTGAAGCGAACGTACAAACAGCAGCCCCATCGATTCTCTGAGCAGATCAATATTTACTGCAACAGACGCCAGCAGGGCTCGCGTCATCTCATCGGGAGGTAGTCGCTCGCCACGATCTACAGCTGTAGATAGAGCATGAGCCTCGAACCCACTGACAATGCTGGCGACAGAAATGAGGTAGGCATGCGAGCGGCTTCGAATATCGTGATCAAGTTCACCCCACCCCGCTGCAGCCGCAAATAATACGCCAGATCTGGCGGAAATATCATTCCCACCCATAACCGCTTCGACTATCTCGCCCATCCCACAAGAAGCAGCGCCATCGACAATCACGCTAGCAGCAGAGAACTCACCACCGATCTGCCTTAGCTTATGATCGCTATGACTTATCCAGAAGTTGACAATCTCCTGCTGTAGGCTCGAATGCATGCGAGTGCGCAGGCGCCACAACGACTGGATTACAGCTGCGTCTTCAAACGCCGCTGGAAACCTCCGCCAGATCGCCCCAATCAGCTCGCCCACTCTTGTCGCATCTGCCCACCAAAGTTGATGCGACCTGAACATTAGGATCGCACTCCAGACCTCGGGATCTTCAGGATAAGTAACGTGTAGTTCCAACTCCGCCAGCCAACCATCGCAATCCACGCCGTCACGATGGATATATCCCGCAGCGATCGCTGACAGCAGCGTGAAATTGCGATGAGGGAGAAAATGCATCCCGCCGCCCCGGCCAAATAGCATGGCCTCAGGGCGTTGATCTGGTTTCTCATTCCGCTCACGATTGGATTTGTTTAACTCGGCATGACGTACAGTTTCTGCGGCCAACACATTGGGGTCGCGCTGCAGCCAGCCCTTGAGCAACTCGATGTCACGAGCCTCAAGACCTTTCAGGCGTTTAGCGAGTACCTCCATGGCACTGGCAACATCGTGGCGAAAGCTAGTCGACGAAAAACCTCGGGATTGGGCATCCCAAATCAAAATTTTTTGTGCCTGAGCGTCAACTGCCTCAACCGCCGACAACTCCCTAATCGCGGCGCCCATAACCTGCTCGTGCAGACGCGGTTCTAAACGCGGAATGATACGAAGAACACGATCTGGAAACGACTTCGCAAACGCGGCAAAAGCCCGAGACAACTCAGTAACACCGCCCTTCAGCCAGCGTTTCGGGTGCTCATGGCGGCCTGTATGGTCATTTACTGCATCGAACATTTTGATAATCGCATCGTCACTGGCTTTCGCCATCTGATCGTGGCTCATGGGTGATCCAACGAGCTGCGCCATCCTCCGACCGCCACGCTTTGCTTTTAGCGTGGGCTGTTCGACCTGCCACTCTTCAACTTGCCTACGACGACGGGGCGTCAGCACCTGCACAGGTAGTTCGGCAAGTAAACGCAACCTCCGCTCGTCAGACCAACGGAGAAATTGCCTTCGCAGGGCAGGTTCTCGCTCTTCCTGTAATTCTTCCTCCCAAGGCCCCCAAGCCTCAATGTAATCGCGCAACTGCTCAATATCAGCGAGAGAGAGGTAGGGAATGATCTGGGCAATTAGTGTGCTTGACGACCAACCGCAGATCACGTGGCCGACACTGCTTTCATCGTCAAACATGTCGCTACCTAGGTGAAGACGCCGCTGATCGGCCAGGAGAAACGTGAGCGCATACTCAGCAAATACAGCCGAATTCGCCGCTAGGGTATCGGCCACTAGCGACTGGACCTCGTCAATTTCCACATCCACAACAGTAACAAGCAAGGTGCGCACACCTAGCGGGTCAGATACTGCTGACTCTTCGAGCGCACTTCGCAGAAGCTGCGTCAAATGCCCCTGGCCAGAGTCATATTTCCAATCGTATGGAATAGATATCGATTGCGGATACCGACGCCCTGGCCGTCCATCACCAACCTCACGCGATGCCAAGCCGACAAACCAAGGCAGGAGCCGTTCGGCACAATAGAGCGGCGCGGCTGCCGCAATCATTTCAACACCATAAATCCTGATGCCGTTGTGTCGATCCGCAGGCTGCAACTCAGCCCATAATGAGATGAGATCTAAAGCAACGCGAGTATTACCGTTCTCATGCAAAGTCTTGGCGTAATGGGATATCGCCCAACCTGCCAACGTCGTTCGATTAAAGATCGTACGGACATGGGCGACTGCACGGTCGGTCGCAATACCAGAACGCTCAAAGAGATTAAACACGTCTCCGTCATGTGAAGCATCCGACCAATAGCGGTCGACCAGATCCATAACTTGCTTCGAGTCCTCATAAACTTCACGAACGAGTAGCATGGTCGCATTCCAGCGATGCTTTTCGTCCTGTAGAAGAAAAGGAAGTAGCGGCAGCACCCCTGACCTCCAGCACGGCCATCTTGTCGCTAGCTGCCTGAATGCCCGATTCGCAAGCGCATGATCGTTACGCGCCATCCAATCGACCCACGCAATATCACTTGCGCTCGGATCATCAGCACTCGCCAAATAATCGGCCACAAGATGGCGCAAATGTCTGCGTGTCTTCGGGTTTGGTAGCAACAAGCGAACAGACCCTTCATAGGAAGCTATATCAACCCTTCGCATGTGCTCAAGGCCGCGCAGGACTGTTCCCCGCGCAAATAACCCTTCTTGGCGACTCCAAGCGTAATCAGCCAACTCTTGTGCGGTTCGGAGCGTCTTAGCCTGAAAATCATCGAGCCAAGACTGATGACTGAATCCAATACTGGCGTCTTCACGGATGACAATGCCAATCGACTCGGCCCAACGCAGCATCTCGCTGTAGTCCGGGTCATAGTAAGCGGCCGGCCGCCAGAGGCTCTCATGCTGCGTCATGTCAGCTGCGAGTTGGCGCAAGAACGCCAGACACGACGCACGCGCGGCCCCTACAGGTAGTTTTTTGTCGAGCCATCGATCAAGTAAGTTTGCTGCTGTAAAATCTGCAGGATTCAAGCCAGATTTTACAAGATCGACGTATATACCCAGAGCAAAAGGTATGCGCAGCGCCTCCTTGAGACTATCCGGCACGACCGT
Organism: Pseudomonas sichuanensis; assembly: GCF_024749065.1. Classification (NCBI taxonomy): domain Bacteria; kingdom Pseudomonadati; phylum Pseudomonadota; class Gammaproteobacteria; order Pseudomonadales; family Pseudomonadaceae; genus Pseudomonas; species Pseudomonas sichuanensis. The sequence goes on from NZ_CP087185.1 coordinate 4,714,076, forward strand.
GGAGTCGATACCAAGCTCACCAAGCAGTGTGGATATCCGCTCGAACGGAGGCAGAGTAAGTAGTAACTCATCCGCATCAAGCAACCTGAATCGAGCGTCAAACTTCGCCTCAAATGGTCGCGAAGAAACGATGACATGAATGGGAAGTTTATTACCCTCTTGACTCTCTGCCTCCTGTAGCCGAGACGCAAGGCGAAGTAAGACCTGCATGCGCTGTGAACTCTGGTCCATCACTTCACTGACAGCGTCAAGCTGATCAATGATCAGCACAACTGGGGCTTCAACCGCCAGCGAAAGAAGCTCCTGTTCGATATCACCTGACATACCAAGATCGCGAGCGAGGTCGGCGAAATTCACAATATTAGGGCTAAGCATGTCGGCCTTTATCGCTAGCACAATCTGGCCGCGGGCTTTGAGGGCACAATACAGCTCAGCGAGAAGTGCTGACTTCCCTGTCCCTGCTCCTCCAACGACCAGCGTGGAGCCTGCAGGATGCCGATTAATTCGCTGGATCAGATCGTCGAACTCTGGTCGTTCTATATGCTGCCCCCAAATCAGTTGAGGCCAGTCAGCCAGACCGCGCGACCCGCGCGTAATGTCTTCCTCAATATCAGCTCTGGTGAATGTTTGTGTGCTCTTTGAGATCAAACCAACTGCAGCGAACTGAGCCTCAATCATGGCCTCGGCATCCTCCACAGCCACGACAAGTTGAACTTTGAAAAACCGCCCACGGATAGCAGGGATGCACTCCAGTAACGCATCGAGGTCGACTGGTCTAAGAAGCTCATATCTCAGGTTCTTCAGAGCCGTCCTGATGCCTGGCATGACAACCTCGATCTTCAGCATCGAGAATGCTTCATACTTTTTAATGACGTCGGTAGCCAGATCTAAAAGCTCTGTTTCATTGGCAGTTAGCCAAGCCTGTGGCGCTTCGAAAAAGTCGGTTGTAGTGCTGGCAGGATCAGAAGCAAGGGCAAGAATGAATCGAAAACCGGCCGAGTCTGGCATAAGCGCCGGCTCAAGCATGACATTTAGAAGGAACTTGATTACCTCACGAAGCGTGTCCGGCCGGGTGAAACCACCCTTAACCTTTTTGCACTGAATAAGCCCAACTGGCCGTTCATCCTTCGTGAGCCAAACATCCCGCCCTTGATCAGCGCCTGTGACCATCAAGCGAGCATTGCTGTACCACGACGACTCAGATGCACGCCCTCGATAGATGCTATACAGGAGAAGTTCAAAATCAGCGTCCGTTAACGCAAGATAATTTGCTCTATCTGGTCCCACACGTCCTTCGTCTACTGCCTTGACATGATCGTACGCAACGTTAGCTTCATCATCTGTGAGGACTTTCATACTCGTCTTCCGTATTTGACGATATCCAACTACCGACAGAGAGCTGCTGCCAACACAATGCGGCACTTTCAATAGCGATAATAAACCATTACTGCAGGCATGAAAAAACCGGCCAAGGCCGGTTTCTTCATGCAGCCATACGGCGCTGCAGGATCATTCCCACTCGATAGTGGCAGGCGGCTTGCTCGACACGTCGTAGGTGACGCGGGAGATACCGGCGATTTCGTTGATGATGCGGCCGCTGACGGTTTCCAGCAGCTCGTACGGCAGGTGCGCCCAACGTGCGGTCATGAAGTCCACGGTCTCGACAGCGCGCAGCGCCACGACCCAGGCGTAGCGACGGCCATCGCCGACGACACCCACCGATTTGACCGGCTGGAACACCACGAAGGCCTGGCTGGTCTTGTGGTACCAGTCGGCCTTGCGCAGTTCTTCGATGAAGATGTGGTCGGCGCGACGCAGGATGTCGGCGTATTCCTTCTTCACTTCACCGAGGATACGCACGCCCAGGCCCGGGCCCGGGAACGGGTGGCGGTAGACCATGTCGTACGGCAGGCCCAGCTCCAGGCCGATCTTGCGCACTTCGTCCTTGAACAGTTCACGCAGCGGCTCGACCAGCTTGAGGTTCATCTCCTCCGGCAGGCCACCGACGTTGTGGTGCGACTTGATCACGTGGGCCTTGCCGCTCTTGGCGCCAGCCGACTCGATCACGTCGGGGTAGATGGTGCCCTGGGCGAGGAACTGGATGTTGTCCAGTTTGCTGGCTTCGGCGTCGAACACGTCGATGAAGGTGCGGCCGATGATCTTGCGTTTCTTCTCCGGGTCCGCTTCGCCTTCCAAGTTGTCGAGGAACTGCTTCTCGGCGTCGGCGCGGATCACCTTGACGCCCATGTTCTCCTTGAACATGGCCATCACCTGGTCGCCTTCGTGCAGACGCAGCAGGCCGTTGTCGACGAATACGCAGGTCAGCTGGTCGCCAATGGCGCGGTGCAGCAGCGCGGCAACCACGGAAGAGTCGACGCCGCCGGACAGGCCCAGCAGGACGTTGGCCGAACCGACCTGCTCACGCACCTGGGCGATGGCGTCTTCGACGATGTTCGACGGGGTCCACAGGGCTTCGCAGCCACAGATGTCCTGGACGAAGCGCGAGAGGATGCGGCCGCCCTGCTTGGTGTGGGTCACTTCCGGGTGGAACTGCACGCCGTAGTAGCCCAGGGCATCGTCGTACATGCCGGCGATCGGGCAGCTCGGGGTGCTGGCCAGCACGCTGAAGTTGCCTGGCATCTGGGTGACCTTGTCGCCGTGGCTCATCCACACGTCCAGGCCCAGTACGCCGTCATCGTCGACGTGGTCTTCGATACCGTCGAGCAGGCGGCTCTTGCCAACCACGTCAACGCGGGCATAGCCGAACTCGCGCAGCTCGGAACCTTCGACCTTGCCACCCATCTGTTCGGCCATGGTCTGCATGCCGTAGCAGATGCCCAGCACCGGCACTTTCAGGTCGAACACGGCCTGTGGCGCGCGCGGGCTGTTGGCTTCGTGGACCGACTCGGGGCCGCCAGCGAGGATGATGCCGCGCGGGTTGAATTCGCGGATCGCTTCATCGTCCATGTCGAACGGGTGCAGCTCGCAGTACACGCCGATTTCGCGCACGCGGCGGGCGATCAGCTGGGTGTACTGGGAACCGAAATCGAGGATCAGGATGCGGTGAGCGTGAATGTCGAGGGCCATGACTCAATCTCTGATGCAGCTGCATGCTTCAAGCCGCAAGCTGCAAGTTGATCGGGGAAAACGCGGTAGTTGCAGAAGGGCAACTACCGCTTGTAGCTTGAAGCTTGTCGCTTACCGCTGGAGGCGTTAGCCGACCCGGTAGTTAGGGGCTTCTTTGGTGATCTGCACGTCATGCACGTGGGACTCGGCCATGCCGGCACCGGTGATGCGCACGAACTCCGGTTTGGTACGCATCTCTTCGATGGTCGCGCTGCCGGTGTAGCCCATGGACGAACGCAGGCCGCCCATCAGCTGGTGGATGATCGCCGACAGGGCGCCTTTGTATGGCACGCGGCCTTCGATCCCCTCGGGAACAAGCTTCTCGGCACCGGCCGAGGAGTCCTGGAAGTAACGGTCGGAGGAGCCTTGCGCCTGCGCCATGGCGCCCAGCGAGCCCATGCCGCGGTAAGCCTTGTACGAACGGCCCTGGAACAGCTCGACTTCACCCGGGGCTTCTTCGGTACCGGCGAACATCGAACCCATCATCACGCAGGAAGCACCGGCAACGATGGCCTTGGACAGGTCACCGGAGAAGCGGATGCCGCCGTCGGCGATCAGTGGCACACCGGTGCCTTCCAGCGCAGCGGCGACGTTGGCGATGGCGCTGATCTGCGGCACGCCGACGCCGGCAACGATACGGGTGGTGCAGATCGAGCCTGGGCCGATACCGACCTTGACGGCGTCAGCGCCCGCTTCGGCCAGGGCCTTGGCAGCAGCGCCGGTGGCGATGTTGCCGCCGATCACCTGCACTTGCGGGTAGGTTTCTTTCACCCAACGTACGCGGTCGATCACGCCTTTGGAGTGACCGTGGGCGGTGTCGACCACCACCACGTCAACGCCGGCAGCAACCAGGGCGGCAACGCGCTCGCCGGTGTCCTTGCCGGTGCCGACGGCAGCGCCGACGCGCAGGCGACCCTGGTCGTCCTTGCTCGCCAGTGGGTAGGCCTTGGCTTTTTCGATGTCCTTGACGGTCATCATGCCCTTGAGCGCGAACTTGTCGTCGACGATCAGGACTTTTTCCAGACGGTGCTTGTGCAGCAGCTCGCGGACTTCGTTCTTGTCGGCGCCTTCGCGCACGGTGACCAGGCGCTCTTTAGGCGTCATCACGTCGCGGACCTTGGCGTCCAGGCGGGTTTCGAAGCGCACGTCACGGGAGGTGACGATGCCTACCAGGTCGCCGTTGGCCAGCACCGGAACGCCCGAGATGTTGTTCAGGCGGGTCAGGTCGAACAGGTCGCGCACGGTGGCGTCGGCGTCGATGGTGATCGGGTCCTTGACCACGCCAGCCTCGAACTTCTTGACCTTGCGCACTTCGCCGGCCTGCTGCTCGATGGTCATGTTCTTGTGGATGATGCCGATGCCGCCTTCCTGGGCCATGGCGATGGCCAGACGCGCTTCGGTCACGGTATCCATGGCGGCGGAAACAAGGGGAATGTTCAGCTCGATGCCACGAGTCAAACGGGTCTTGAGACTGACTTCATTGGGCAGTACCTCGGAATAACCAGGTACAAGGAGGATATCGTCGAAAGTCAGGGCTTCTTGGCTGATACGCAGCATCGCGGGGGCTCCCGGGAGGGAAAAATGGAAGCGCGCCATTATACTCATCCACGGCGCGCCGCTCAATGCAATTCAAGCTTCAAGTTACAAGCGGCAAGCTACAAGAATCAGCGTCTGGACAAAGCGCGCATGCTTGATGCTTGCGGCTTAAAGCTTGCAGCTGACTTGTACCACCGCCACCGGCTGATCGAGCCAGTCGGCAAAGCTGTCGAGGAAGGCCTGGGTAAACCCGGCCTCGCCCCAGTTGTTGAAGATGAACCCCAGGTTGGAAAAGGCACATGGCTGCAGGTAAAGGAAGCCATTGATGTCGTCCTCGAAGCCGCACAACGGGCAGGTGAAGTTGTCGCTCACCCCCGGTGTCCACTCCTCCAGGCTCTCGAACAGCGGCTCGCCGACCTCGCGCCGGCACTCCGGGCAGCCAGCTTCTTCGAGGAAACCGTCGGTGGGGGTGTAGATGCACCGCTTGAGCACCACCTCAAGGCCGTTGACCTGCTCGCCGAAGGGCAGTTTCTCCGGGTGCAGGGCCACCTTGCGCGCGCCCTCGGCCAGGGCATGGCCCATTCGGTTGCCGGTACGCCCACAGGTGGTCAGCTGCTCCTCGACGATCTTCTCGCGCACCAGCCAGCGCAGGATGGCCCTTGAGCGGGCTTCGTGGGACGGCACGGTGGACAGTTTGGGGACGATGATGCTTTGGGTGTTCATGAACGAAACGCGCCTGCGGACTGCGGTAATGGCGCAATTCTACCGCTCACGCGCCCAGGTAGCGACCGATCAACGCCAGGCCGCTGGCCAGCACCAGCCAGGTGACCAGGCGCACGAAGGCTTCGCGGGACAACTTCAGGGTCAACCGCCTGCCAACCCACAGCCCGAGGAACATCACCGGTAGCAGGCAGGCGGCCAGCAACAGCAGGCTGGTATCGGCATACACACCGGCGATCAGGAACAGCGACAGGCGTACCACCGTGCTGCAACTAATCAATGCGCTCTGGGTCGCCCGCACCTGCTCCTTGGCCTCCAGCCGTGCGCTGAGGTAGATCGCGTATAAAAAACCACCACTGCCGAACATGGCGCCGAACAATCCACCCACCGTGCCCATGGGCACCGCCCAGGCGCCCGACAGCCTCGCCGGCCTCACCTTCACCGCCAGGCCGTAGACCGCGTAAGCGGTGACGAACAGCCCCATCAGCAACAGCAGCACATCCGACTTCAGGCGCAGCAGGAACACCACGCCCAGCGTGCAGCCCACGCCCATGAACGGCAGCAGCCTCAGCAGTTCGCCGCGCACCACGTCGCGCCGCGACGGCAGCAAGTTGCCGAAGGCGGCGACGAAGTCCAGCAGCACCAGCAACGGAACGATCCGCGACAATGGCATGAAATGGATCAGCACGGGGCCGGCGACCAGCGCAGTGCCGAAGCCGGCGATGCCGAAGACGATATAGGCCACCCCCACACCGAGCAGAATGGGTAGCCAGTCGAGCATGGAAAACGAAAGTTGAGCGAGCATTGCGGCAGTTCCTCGGGAGACCCCAGAAGGTTAGCCAGCGACAAGCCATGCCGACTAATATGCCTTTACGCCATGAGCCATCTGAAAAAGGCATGACATGACCTCGATTCGCCAACTGCGCTATTTCGTCGAAATCGCCGAGGCCGGCAGTTTCAGTGCCGCCGCCGAGCGGCTGTACATCGCCCAGTCGGCACTCAGCCGTCAGATCAAGGAACTGGAGCTGCACCTGGGGTCCGCGCTGTTCGAACGTACCGCCCGCCAGCCACGGCTGACCGCCGCTGGGCTGGCCTTCCTCGACCGCGCCCGACGCCTGCTGGCCGACCTGGACAAGGCCGAACGCCTGGCCCGCGAGGTGGGCCAGGGCCTGCGCGGCAACCTGCGGCTGAACCACTCCAGTACCGTGCCGCTGACAGGGCAGCTGCTGCAGCGCCTCGGCAGCTACCTCGAGGACAACCCCGGCGTCTCCCTGGAGATCGCCCAGCAATCGTCGGAGGCGCAACTGGAAGACATCGCCGAAGGCCGCCTGGAGATCGGCCTGCTGCGCCTGCCGGTGCTGCGTCAGCACGAGGGCGTGGAGCTGCATGCACTGTTCGACGAGCCCCTGCTGCTGGCGCTGGCGGCAAGCCACCCACTGGCCACGGTCGGCAGTGTTCGGCTGGGGCAACTGCGCGAGGAACGCTTCATTTCCATACCCCATCGTCAGCGCGGCGGGTTGAGCTACCTGTCGGCGTCGTTGTGCATGAACGAGGGATTCTTCCCCCAGGCGGCGCAGGTGGTGTCGCGCAAGACCACGCAACTGCAGCTGATCCAGGCCGGGTTCGGGGTGGCGTTGCTGCCCCTGAGCATGCGCGAGATCGCCCCGCCCTCGGTCACCTTCGTGCCGCTGGCCGAGGCCTGCCAGAGCACCGTGGCCCTGGCCTGCCGACGCGACGCGGGAGCGCTGTCGAGAAAGCTGCTGGACAGCCTGCGCTCGCCATAGGGCGATCAGGGCATGTAGCGCTCCGCCAGCGCAAAGGCGATCGCCGCGGTCTCGGCATCCAGCACACCGTCAAAGTTGCCCGGCCGGAAATGCAGCTGGAACGCCCTGAGCAAGGCTCGCACCTGGGCCGGACCGGGGCTGGTCGGGAAGCTGTACCCGTACGTACGCAGCTTGTCGAGGACGACCTCGAGCTGCGGCAGGCAACCCGCAAACCGCTGCTGGTAGTGCGCCTTGCGTGCCTCGTCGTACCAGGCACCGATACCGGCCTGGTGCAGGGCCTGCCAGGGGAAAGCGGCGCCAGGGTCGCTCTTGCGGCCAATGGCAATGTCGCTATGGCCGACCACCTGGGTCGGCGTGATGTCCGGATAACGCTGCAGGATCGCCTGGCAAAGTTGGATCAAGGCTTCCACCTGCTGGGGGTGATAGGGCGGGAACATGAGCTGGCCGTTGCTCACCGACGCCTGGTTGACGATCTCGATGCCGATCGACGTATCGTTCAGGTTGCTGCGTCCTGCCCAGCCGCTGACACCTGCGTGCCAGGCACGCTCGTTCTCGTCGACGAGGCTGAAGGTGCGCATGGCGTCAAAACCTGCTCTCGCGAAGCTCGGATCGGACGGGTCGGGCACCAGGTAATGGGCGCTGACCTGAGTGCCGTTGACCAGCGCATTGATCGAGCCGTTGAAATTGACGGCTGTGTAATGCAGCACGAGGAATCGCACCCGTCGGTTGGAAGCCTTGGAGCGGTAGGTGTGGGCGTCTATGGGGTACATGGCGGATCTCCTCATGGAGTCAGGCGCCCAGACTGCATCGCCGGGTGTCGGGGCCGGCAGCCGGAAATGCTCCCAAGGTTGGGCGTGCCAGCAGCCGGCACAGTGCATCCGCGCGACGGCTCCTTTATGATGCCCGGCATGATCAGAGACCCTTTCGAACGACTCGGCCTGGACCGCGAGGTCCTCACCGTCAGCCAACTCAACGGCCGCGCCCGCGTGCTGCTCGAGGACGTGTTCCGCAGCGTCTGGGTGGAAGGCGAGATTTCCAACCTCGCCCGCCCGGCATCCGGCCACCTGTATTTCACCCTCAAGGACAGCGGCGCGCAGATCCGCTGCGCGCTGTTCCGCCAGAACGCCCTGCGCGTGCGCCAAGCGCTGCGCGACGGCCTGGCGGTCAAGGTGCGCGGCAAAGTCTCGCTGTTCGAAGGCCGTGGCGACTACCAACTGATCCTCGACACCGTCGAACCAGCCGGTGACGGCGCCCTGCGCCTGGCCTTCGAGGCCCTTAAGGAAAAACTCGGCGCCGAAGGCCTGTTCAGCACCGAGCGCAAAAAAGCCTTGCCGGTGCATCCGCAACGCATCGGCATCATCACCTCGCCCACCGGCGCTGTGATCCGCGACATCATCAGCGTGTTCGGCCGCCGTGCGCCGCAGGTCGAGCTGAACCTGATCCCCACCGCAGTGCAGGGCCGTGAGGCCATCGGGCAGATCGTCCGCGCCCTGCAGCTGGCCGACCGCCAGGGTTTCGATGCGCTGATCCTGGCCCGTGGCGGTGGCTCGCTGGAAGACCTCTGGTGCTTCAACGAAGAAGCCGTGGCTCGCGCCGTGGCGGCGTGCGTGACGCCTATCGTCAGTGCCGTGGGCCATGAAACCGACGTGTCGATCAGCGACTTCGTCGCCGACGTGCGCGCCCCCACCCCGTCGGCCGCCGCCGAACTGCTGGCGCCCGACAGCAGCGGCCTGCAGCAGCGCCTCGACAGCCTGCAGCGGCGCCTGTTGCTGCGCATCCAAAACCGCCTGGCCCACGACCGCCTGCGCGTCGATGGCCTGGCCCGGCGCCTGCGCCACCCGGGCGAGCGCCTGCGCCAGCAGGCACAGCGCCTGGATGACCTGGACATGCGCATGCGCCGCGCCTTCATGCTCAGCCTGCAACGCCGCCACGAGCGCCTGGGCCGTCTCGACACCCGCCTGGCCGCGCAACACCCAGGCCGTTCGCTGAAGCTGCTCAAGCAACGCCTGGACAGCCTTGGCGAACGCCTGCCACGGGCCATGCGCGAAGTGCTCAAGGACCGTCGCCAGCGCTTCCAGGCGCAACTGCAGACCCTGCAGGTGGTCAGCCCGCTGGCGACCCTGGCCCGTGGCTACAGCATCCTGCTCGACGAACGCGGCCAGGCCATTCGCAGCGCCGCCCAGACCCACAACGGCCAGCGCCTGACCGCCCGCCTCAACGAAGGCGAGCTCAAGGTGCGGGTCGAGGACAACCACCAGACTCCGGTCACCCTTTCGCTACTGGACTGACACATGCCTCGCCTGCTCGCTCCCCTGCTTGCCCTGTTCCTGCTGCTGCCGGTCACCGCTGCCCAGGCCAGCTACATCACCCGCACCCTCGACAAGCCGGTGCCCGGCGGCGTCGCGGTGGTCGACCTTGGCCCTTCGGCCAGCGCCCCGAGCGCGCGCTTCGATGGCAAGCCGGTGCTGGTGATCAAGGAGCAGGACACCTGGCTGGCCATCGTCGGCATCCCGCTGACGCAAAAGCCCGGCAACGCCGTGCTCACCCAGGGCGGCCGCACCCTGCCCTTCACCGTCGGCAGCAAGAAGTACCCCGAACAGCACATCACCCTGAAGAACAAGCGCCAGGTCAACCCCGAGCCCGACGACCTCAAGCGCATCGAGCGCGAACTGGCCGAGCAAGTAAAGGCCTACCGCAGCTTCAGCCCCATGCTGCCGAGCAATCTGATCCTCGACAAGCCGGTCAATGGCCCGCTGTCGAGCAAGTTCGGCGTGCGCCGTTTCTTCAATGGCGAAGAGCGCAACCCCCACGCCGGGCTGGACTTCGCCGTGCCCGCCGGCACGCCGATCAAGACCCCGGCTAATGGCAAGGTGATCCTGGTGGGCGATTACTTCTTCAATGGCCGCACGGTGTTCGTCGACCATGGCCAAGGTTTCATCAGCATGTTCTGCCACATGTCGAAGATCGACGTTAAGCCAGGCCAGGTGCTGCGCCGTGGCGAAGTGGTCGGGCGAGTGGGCTCGACCGGGCGCGCCACCGGGCCGCACATGCACTGGAACGTCAGCCTCAATGATGCGCGGGTCGATCCGGCGATTTTCATTGGTGCGTTCCAACCCTGAAATCGGCATCCCCCCATTCGCGGGTAAACCCGCTCCCACAGGCACAGTGACACCTGTGGGAGCGGGTTTACCCGCGAAGAGGCCAGCACTGCCACCCGCAGAGCCCATGTCTTGCGCCATCCAAAAATACTGCGCAACGACACAAACAAAACAAACAACAACCAGCCATAAAATCTCGCAAATCCTGTTTTTTTAAGCATTCCTCTCAATTTTTTCTGAAGCCTTGCCATCCCCCACCCCACTGGTTAGGGTTGAGCACATGAAAACCTTCAGCACCCTCATCCTTCTCCGACAACATCGCAGCCTCTGCCTGGTCAGTGCACGACTACCAGGTTGAATCGCGTCGCCTCGCCTTTTCATCTCGTTATCGTTTGGCAGGCCCGATTTCGGCCGCACATAAAAGGATTGCTTCCATGACCATGCTCAAAGACCCTTCGAAGAAATACCGCGCCTTCCCGACCATCGACCTGCCCGACCGCACCTGGCCGTCGAAAACCATCACCCAGGCGCCGATCTGGTGCAGCTCCGACCTGCGTGATGGCAACCAGTCGCTGATCGAGCCGATGGATTCGGAGAAGAAGCTGCGTTTCTGGAAGACCCTGGTGCAGGTCGGCGTGAAGGAAATCGAAGCCTCGTTCCCGTCGGCATCGCAAACCGACTTCGACTTCGTGCGCACCCTGATCGAAGACGGCCACATCCCGGACGACACCACCATCCAGGTGCTCACTCAAGCCCGTGAAGACCTGATCGCCCGCACCTTCGAATCCCTGCGCGGCGCCAAGAAGGCCATCGTCCACCTGTACAACGCCACCTGCCCGTCGTTCCGCCGCATCGTCTTCAACCAGGACAAGCAGGGCGTCAAGGACATCGCGGTCAACGCCGCCAAGCTGTTCGTCAAATACGCCGCCCAGCAGCCGGAAACCCACTGGACCTTCCAGTACTCGCCAGAGACCTTCAGCGCCACCGAGCTGGAATTCGCCAAAGAGGTGTGCGACGCGGTGATCGAGGTGTGGAACCCGACCCCTGAGCACAAGGTCATCCTCAACCTGCCGGCCACCGTCGAAGTCGCCACGCCGAACATCTACGCCGACCAGATCGAATGGTTCTGCCGCAATGTCAGCCGCCGCGACAGCGTGATCATCAGCCTGCACTGCCACAACGACCGTGGCACCGGCATCGCCGCCACCGAGTTGGGCCTGATGGCCGGCGCCGACCGTGCCGAAGGCTGCCTGTTCGGCAACGGCGAGCGCACCGGCAACGTCGACCTGGTGACCCTGGCGTTGAACCTCTACACCCAGGGCATCGACCCACAGCTGGACTTCTCCGACATCGACGGCGTGCGCAAGGTCGTCGAAGAGTGCAACCAGTTGCCGGTGCACCCACGTCACCCGTACGTCGGCGACCTGGTCCACACCGCCTTCTCCGGCTCGCACCAGGATGCCATCCGCAAAGGCTTCGCCAAGCAGCAGGAAGGCGAATTGTGGGAAGTGCCATACCTGCCGATCGACCCGGCCGACATCGGCCGCAGCTACGAGGCGGTGATCCGCGTCAACAGCCAGTCGGGCAAGGGCGGCATCACCTACCTGCTCGAGCAGGAGTACGGCATCAGCCTGCCGCGCCGCATGCAGATCGAGTTCAGCCAGGTGGTCCAAGGCGAGACCGACCGCCTGGGCCTGGAAATGACCGCCAAGCAGATTTACACCCTGCTGCAAAAGGAATACCTGCAAGCCAATGCGCCGTACGCGCTGGTCAGCCACCGCCTGCAGGAAGAGAACGGCAGCAGCCACGTGCAGGTGGAAGTTTCCGGTGAAGGCGAGACCACCCTGCACTGGCACGGTAAAGGCAATGGCGCCCTGGAAGCCTTGGTGGCCGGCCTGCCGGTGGCCGTGGAAATCATGGACTACAACGAGCACGCCATCGGCGCCGGCACCAACGCCAAAGCCGCGGCCTACATCGAGCTGCGCGTTGCCGGCGGTCGCCCGGTGCACGGCGTGGGCATCGACGAGAACATCACCACCGCAAGCTTCAAGGCACTGTTCAGCGCGCTGAACCGCTCCCTGAGCCAGCAGGAAGCCAAGGCGGCGTAAACCCGCCCTGCTCGCCTGCAAACCCGCATCCTCGGATGCGGGTTTTTTTATGCCCGGAATATCCAGCAAGGTGCGTCAGACAACGCCGTCATTTCGCCATGGCGAAAAATTTGCAGGATGCCTTGGATCAAGCGGCGCAGCCGGCTGCCTACAGGGAAGCACAATGCAGGCAGCCTGCTTTACAACCCCCGATCAAAGCTTATTAAGTCGCTGATGCACTGATATGGATCAATACTTTATTACTTGAACTAAATAAGTGCATTTTCATTAGTCAAAACCTGTCGCTACTTACTCTTTATTAGTGCAACACAATAAAAGTAAAATAGTGGCAGCGAGCCATCAAACAACAACAGCAGCGGCATTCGCCTATTAACCTACTGCCCACTTCCCAGAGGCCAGACGCATGCTGACCAATGCCCCGCTTCGCCTGAAGCTGTTGTTGATACTGATATTTCCCTTACTCGGTTTCCTACTACTGAGCAGTGTTTACCTGCTCGATAATTATCGAACCTTGCGCGACATGGAAAGCACCGTAAGCGCCAGCAGCACGGCGCAATCGCTGAGCGTGTTGATCACCAGCCTGCAGCGTGAACGCGGTGCGAGCGGGGTGTTCATCGGCAGCCGCGGCACGGCCATGGGCAACCGCCTGGGGCAAATCCGCGAAGAAAGCAGCGCCGCCATCGAAGCGGTCCGACGCTTGCCGACAGCCAATGACAGCGACATCGCCAAGTTACTCGGCACCTTGCAGGCGATTACCGAGCTGCGCCAGCAGGTGAGCCAGTTGTCGATTGACAGCACTGTATCCGGCACCCGCTATACCGAGATGATCCAGCAATTGATCGGCTATACCCACTCACTGGAAAAACGCGTCAACAACACTGCCGTGGTTCATGCGCTGAGTGCACTCAATCAGTTCATCGAGCTGAAGGAGCGGGCCGGCCGTGAGCGGGTCATCCTTGGCCTGGCATTCAATCAAGATCACTTGGACGCTACTCTGCTGTCGCGCTTCAGCCGCAACCTCGGTGAGTTTTCCGCCTATGCCGACGGGTTCCAGCGCAAGGCGTCAGCTGAACTGCTGAGCCAGTTCCAGGCCCGCCAACAATCGCCTGCCGCCAATGAAGTGAGCAGGCTGCAACGCCTGGCCTTCGAGGTGCCGCTGGGCCAGGCGCTGGGGATCAAACCGGAAGCCTGGTTCGACATTTCGACCCAGCGCATCGACCAGATGAGCGAGGTCGAGCAGGCCCTGGCCGAGCGCGTCGGCAAACTTGCCGCCAACGCCCATGGCAACGCCAGCCAAGCCCTGTGGCTGACGCTCGGCGGCGCGCTCCTGGCGCTGGCCCTCGTAGCCCTGCTGTCGTGGATGATCATCCACAGCATCGGCAAGGCGGTGCAGGACATCAACAGCGCCCTCGATGGCCTCGCTCGCCGCGACCTTACCGCGCGCAGCGGTTACCGCAGCAAGGACGAGTTCGGCCAGATCGCCGACAACCTCAACCGCATGGCCGACGAACTCGGCGAAATCGTCCGCGAGATCGGCAGCGCCACCGCCCAGGTCGCCACCGCCGCTGAAGAGTCCTCAGCGGTGACCCTGCAGACCAGCCGCAGTGTCGAACAGCAACGCCAGAGCACCGAGCTGGTGGCCACCGCGATCAACGAGATGAGCGCCACGGTGCGTGAAGTGGCACACAGCACCAACGACGCGGCCAATCTGTCCCAGCAGATTCACACCAGCACCAGCCAGGGCCAGGCCGAAGTCGAAGGCACCATCGAACTGATCCGCGAGCTGTCGTCCCAGGCCGAACAGACCGCCAACCTGATCAATGAGCTGAAGCAGGAAAGCGATGCGATTTCATCGGTACTGGACGTGATCCGGGGTATCGCCGAGCAGACCAACCTGTTGGCCCTGAATGCCGCCATCGAAGCCGCCCGCGCCGGCGACCACGGTCGCGGCTTCGCCGTGGTGGCCTCGGAAGTGCGCACCCTGGCACAGCGCACCCAGGAATCGACCGGCAATATCCAGCAGATGATCAGCAACCTGCAGGCCGGCTCTGATCGGGCCAGCAGTTCCATGCTGGAAACCTTGGGCAAGGCGCAGTCCGGCGCTAGCCGCATCGGCCGCGCAGGCGAGCTGCTGGCGTCTATCACCGAGGGCGTCGCCCGCATCAGCGACCGCAACATCCAGATCGCCTCTGCTGCCGAAGAGCAGAGCGCGGTGTCCGAAGACATCAACCGCAACGTCAACGCAATCAATGACCTGGTGATACAGGTCAGTGCCGGCGCCCAGCAGACTGCGGTGACCAGCCAGGAACTGGCCCGCCTGGCCGAGCATCAACAGCAACTGGTCAGCCGCTTCCGCCTGGCATGACGGCCTCGATCCTTTCGTTGCCTGACACGGCCCTATCGCCGGCAAGCCGGCTCCCACAGGTACGATACTGGGCTTGAGGCCAATGCGGTCGGGGTGGGAGCCGGCGATAGGGCCAAGGCAGGCAATACAAAACCCACAGGCAAAAAAAAGGGGCGCCGACCAAGCGCCCCACAAGCCGTGTAGCACACAACGAAATCGGTCAGTCCAGCAGCGCCATCGCCTCGGCGCTGCACGCCTCGATACGGGCCCAGTCGCCGTTCTTGATCCAGCTGCTGTCGAGCATCCAGGTGCCACCCACGCACATCACATTGGGCAGTGCCATGTAGTTGCGTACGTTGGCCGGGTTCACCCCGCCGGTGGGGCAGAAGCGGATATCGCCGAACGGGCCGGCGAAGGCCTTGATCGCCGCCACGCCGCCGCTGATCTCGGCCGGGAACAGCTTGAAGCGCCGGTAACCCAGGGCGTAGCCCATCATGATCTCGGACGGCGTGCTGATGCCGGGCAGCAGCGGGATGTCGCTGTCCACGCCGGCCTCGAGAATGTCCTGGGTGATGCCCGGGGTGACGACGAACTGCGCGCCTGCGGCCTGCACGGCGGCGAACATGCTGCGGTCGAGCACGGTACCGGCACCGACGCACAGCTCCGGGCGCTGCTCACGCAGCACCTGGATGGCCTTCAGGCCCAGCGCCGAGCGCAGGGTCACTTCCAGGGTGCGGATGCCACCGGCGGCCAGGGCGTCGGCCAGCGGCAGGATGTCTTGCTCGCGGGCGATGGTGATCACCGGCAGGATGCGCGCCTTGGCGCAGATCGCGTCGATGCGTTCGGCTTTCTCGGCCATCGAGAGCAAAGGCTGTGGGCGTTCGAGGGTGGTCATGACTGTGGATCCTTGGCTCATGGGCACCAGTAGATGCTCAGGGGGTCGTGAAGAAAAGCGCGAATCGGCATTTCGGTAAGGTCGTTGCCCGCCAGCGCGGCGCGCAGGGTAGCGAGTTTGCCGGCCCCTTGCACGGACAGGGCAGTGAAACCGGCGCTGGCCAGCAGCGCGCGGGTCATGCTCAGGCGCTGGTGCGGCACGCTGGGCGCCAGCATCGGCAGGCAGCGGCGCTCACCCACTTTGGCCAAGCCCTGGCGCAGGTTGGGGCTGGCCGGGAACAGCGAGGCGGTGTGGCCATCGTCGCCCATGCCCAGCACCAGTACATCGATCGGCGGCAAGTCGGCCAGTACCTGGTCGGCCTGTTCGGCAGCGGCTTCCAGATTGGCGGCAGCCTGGTAGAGGCCGATGAAGCGTGCCTTGGCCGCCGCGCCCTTGAGCAAGTGACGGGCCAGCAAGCCCGCGTTGCTGTCGGCATGCTCCACCGGCACCCAACGCTCGTCGGCCAGGCTCACGGTCACCTTCGACCAGTCCAGCTCTTGCGCAGCCAGCTGCTCGAGGAACGGCACCGGGCTGCGCCCGCCGGACAGCACCACACAGGCCTGGCCCTTGCTGGCGATGGCCTGGCGCAGGCGTTCGGCCACGTCATGGGCCAGGGTCGCCGCCAGGCTGTTCGAATCGGCCAGCGCATGCGCCTTCACGCTCGCCGGCAGTTGCAGTTCAGATATCGCCATACCAGGCCCTCCCATCACGTGTAATCAATGCAATCGAGCTCATGGGCCCCCAGGAACCGGCCGCATAGGGCTTGGGGGCATCGCCGCTGGTCTTCCAGCCGGCGATCAGCTGGTCGCACCATTTCCAGGCGTATTCGATTTCGTCCTTGCGCACGAACAGGTTCTGGTTGCCGCGCATCACTTCCAGCAGCAAGCGCTCGTAGGCATCAGGAATCCGCGCGCTGCGCCAGGTGTCGGAGAAATTCAGTTGCAGCGGGCCGCTGCGCAGTTGCATGCCCTTGTCCAGGCCCTGCTCCTTGGTCATCACCCGCAGCGAGATACCTTCGTCCGGCTGCAGGCGGATGATCAGCTTGTTGCCGATCTGCAAGCGCTGTTCCGGGGCAAAGATGTAGTGCGGCGTCTCTTTGAAGTGGATGACGATCTGCGACAGCTTGCCGGGCATGCGCTTGCCGGTGCGCAGGTAGAACGGCACGCCCGACCAGCGCCAGTTGCGGATGTCGGCGCGCAGGGCGACGAAGGTTTCGGTGTCGCTTTGGGCGTTGGCGTTGTCTTCTTCCAGATAGCCCGGCACCGGCTTGCCGTCGCTGTAGCCGGCGATGTACTGGCCACGCACCACGCGAGTGCTCAGGCCCTCTCCGGTGATTGGCGCCAGGGCCTTGAGCACCTTGACCTTCTCGTCGCGGATGCTGTCGGCGGAGAGGTCGCTGGGCGGGTCCATGGCGATCAGGCAAAGCAGCTGCAACAGGTGGTTCTGGATCATGTCGCGCAGTTGGCCGGCCTTGTCGAAGTAGCCCCAACGGCCTTCGATACCGACCTTTTCAGCGACAGTGATCTCCACGTGGGAGATGGAATTCTGGTTCCACTGGGTTTCGAACAGGCTGTTGGCAAAGCGCAGGGCGATCAGGTTCTGCACCGTCTCTTTGCCCAGGTAGTGGTCGATGCGATAGACGCGGTTTTCCGGGAAGAACCGCGCCACGGCGTCGTTAACCCGGCGCGACGACTCCAGGTCGTGGCCAATGGGCTTTTCCAGCACCACCCGGGTGCGCGGCGCCAGGCCGGCCTTGTCGAGGTTCTCGCAGATCGCCCCGTAGACTGCGGCGGCCGTGGCGAAGTAGGCGATCAGTGGCAGCTCGCCTGGCGTTTGCTCGACCAGCGCCTGGTAATCCTCGGGCTGGACGAAGTCCACATGCAGGTAGTTCAGCCGTTCAAGGAAGCGGCCCAGGGCAACGGCGTCGATGTCCGCGTCGGGGACGTGGCGGCGCAGGTGCGCCTCGATGGTGCCCAGGTGCTCCTGCGCGGTGCCCGGCTCACGGGCCAGGGCCAGCAGCCGGGTATCCGGGTGCAGCAGGTTGGCACGGTCGAGCTGGTAGAGCGCGGGAAACAGCTTGCGCAATGCCAGGTCGCCCAAGGCGCCAAACAGGGCAAATGTGCAAGGTTCGACACTGATCGCAGCCATGATGTTGGTTCTTTTATTAAAGTTGAGCTAGGAATACCGCTTTCAAAGCGGGTTTTCAAGGCCTAATGTAGTAAAAACCACAACATTATCTACATCTATTACAACCCAGTGGTGTGACAATCTCACCGCCAGTAGGATACACAACACTGCAAAAAGCCTGCTGCCCCGCCAGCCGGCTGTCACCTAGAGCCGACCAAGGACACCCCATGGACCGCGTGCGTAACCTCCTGGAACAGATCCAGGGCCGCCTGGACGAGTTGAACAAGGCCGAACGCAAAGTCGCCGAAGTCATCCTGCTCAACCCGCAACAAGCCACCCGCTTCAGCATCGCCGCGCTGGCCCAGGCGGCCTCGGTCAGCGAACCGACCGTCAACCGCTTCTGCCGCTCGTTCGGCGTCAACGGCTACCCCGAGCTCAAACTGCAACTGGCGCAGAGCCTGGCCAGCGGCGCGGCCTACGTCAGCCGTGCGGTGGAAGCCGACGACGATCCTGCGGCCTACACCCAGAAAATCTTTGGCAGCGCCATCGCCTCGCTCGACAGCGCCTGCCAGCAACTCGATCCACAGCAGGTCAGCCGCGCCGTGGACATGATGATCCAGGCCCGGCAGATCCACTTCTTCGGCCTTGGCGCTTCCGCCCCGGTGGCCCTCGATGCGCAACACAAGTTCTTCCGCTTCAACCTTGCCGTGTCGGCCCATGCCGATGTGCTGATGCAGCGCATGCTGGCCTCGGTGGCCCACACCGGCGACCTGTTCGTGATCATCTCCTACACCGGGCGCACCCGCGAACTGGTCGAGGTGGCGCGCGTGGCGCGGGAAAACGGCGCCTCGGTGCTCGGCCTGACCGCCGCCGGCTCGCCCCTGGCCCAGGCCTGCAGCCTGAGCCTGCACATCCCGTTGCCGGAGGACACCGACATCTATATGCCGATGACCTCGCGAATCATCCAGCTCACCGTGCTCGACGTGCTCGCCACCGGCATGACCCTGCGCCGCGGCGTGGACTTCCAGCCGCACCTGCGCAAGATCAAGGAAAGCCTCAACGCCAGCCGCTACCCGATCGAGGACGACGACCTCAGCTGAGGCGGTGCGCCTGCAGCCGCAGGTGCGCACGCTCACCCGGCCTCAGGCTCAGGCCTTCATCGCTGCCGCTGGCCGCCTCGACGCAGACGAAACCCTGGCACTCGCGCCCGCTCACGCCCATCAGCGGGCGGTTGCCCGGGTGCCAGACCACGGTGTCGTCGCTGTCGCCGGTGTCGATGCACAGCTCGCGCTGCCAGGCCGGGTCCTGCAACTGCACCTTGGGCGTGCCGGGGTAGACCTTCTGGCAACCGCCCTTGAGTTTCAACGCGCCGTCTTCGCGGCACGCCTGGCGGTTGAGGCGGTCGTAGCCTTCTATGTCCTCAAGCCCAGACAGCGCTATCTTCGACACGTCACTGATCCGCCAGTAAGCCAGCAGCGCATGGCTCAACTGACAGGGCTCGCTGTCCTGGTGCTCGGTACTCAGGCTCAATTCCATGCTGGCGCCCAGGCGCGCATGCAGGTCGACCTGCCAGTCGCACAGGTCCAGGCGCCACTTCAAGGTCACGCCCTCCTCGTCTTCACGGCTGTCCACCAGCTTCCAGTCCAGCAGCCGTGCCCAGCCGTGGGCCGGCCACAGGTCCTCGCTTGGGTGGCGGCCATACCAGGGCCAGCACACCGGCACGCCACCGCGAATGGCGCCAACCTGCGGCCACTGTTCGGCGCACCACAGCCAGGGCTTTTCACCGGTGGGCTGAAAATGCAGCAACTGCCCGCCCTGGCGGCTGAACACCGCCTGGCAGCGAGGGTGGTCGATGATCAGCACATCGCGCTGCTGGTAACGCTCCCACTCGAAGGTCGGCCTCGGCCGTTGCGAGGTGAAGAAGCGATGTAGCGGATGTTCTGCCATGGTTCCAAGCTCTTTTGTTGTTCGAGATAGCGCTGTCTCAGCCCGTACCCGCTAACCACTGCAGACCAGTGGTTAGCGGAGGGCCGAAAATGGATGGCGTAAATTTACAACAATTCGTCTCAGAATGACGACTGAATCTTCAACCCTGCGACCAGCGCGTTGTCCACCTCGTCCACCGCACCCGGGCTCTTGATGTACTGCAGGTTCGGCCGCACGGTCAGCCAATTGGTGACGTGGAAGCCGTAGTAGAGCTCGGCGTTGTACTCGGTACGCTGCAGCGGCACGAAGCCTGGATTGTCGTAATCGCTAATGCCGGACTGAGCGTTGAGCAGCTCGGCGCGTTTCTTCACGTCGTCGTTGACATGGATACGGGCCACGCCGAAGCCGATATCGTCCTTGGGCCGGGCGTCGAAGGCGCCTTTGTACACCAGGCCGACCTGCTGGTAGTTGTCGACCACGTTGGTGGCCTTGTCGTGCACGGTGAAGTTGGCGAACAGGCTCAGGCCACGGCTGGCATCACTGGCGTGGGCAGTCACCTGCTGCTGCGCCACCACCCACCAGCCATGCTTGCTGGAGTGCGACTTGAAGTCCTGCCCGGTCAATGCCTGCGGGTTGCCGTTGATGTCGTCATATACATCGTCGGCCTTGGCGGTGCTGTAGTAGTAGCCCAGGCGATACTCGCCCGGCAGGCCGTTGACCTTGGGCGACCACACCGCTTCCACCGGCAGGATCGCGCCCTTGGTGCCGCTGCCGCTGAGCTTGAAGCCGTTGCCGGTCTCCAGGTTCGAAGGGTTCTGCTCGTAGGCACCGACCTGGACGAAGAATTCCGGGGTGATGTTGTATTTCACCCGCAGGGCCCACTGGCTGACCGGCCAGTTGTACCAGATGCCCCCCACCCAGTTGCCCACCTGCGAGCCGCAGAACGCCAGGTTCTGGAAGTCGCAGGGGAAGCTGTTGAAGTCTTCGCCTTCGCCAAAGCGGCCGACTTTCACGTCCAGCGCACCGTCGAAGTACTTCTGCTTGACCCACATCTGCGTCAGCCGCCAGGTCTGGCCGCGCCCCCAGACCTCCTGCACCGAGCTGAACTGCCCGGCGCGTGGGTCGCTGATGCGGTCGTTGGACAGGTTGCGGCCGCTGCGCTCGGTGATCGCCAGTTTGAACTCGGCATCGTGCCAGCCGAAGATCTTTTCCAGGTCCAGGTGCGCGCCGAGGGCGAACTGGTCGCTGTAGCGCGCAGTCTTGTCGTCGTTGTAGCCACCGTGCAGGTTGCCGGCCACCTCGCCGACGTAGTCGAGGGTGAAGTCATAACCCTTTTCCAGCAGCTCGGTGCGGGTGCCACCCCAGTCGCCGGTCATCCATTTCGATTCCGACGAGAAAGCCTCGGCAGCCTGGGCCCCGCTGCTGCCAACCATGGCCAGCAGTGCCAGCGAGCCCAATGTCCTGATGCGATTGCGCTGTTCCATCCCTTTGCGTCCTCTTTTCTTGTTATTAACAGAACGGTTTAACGGTCGAGCCCTTGCAGGCCGTGGGAGCGGTCTTGCCCCGCGATGGCGATTTCAGCCTATCCATCGCTATCGCGGGGCAAGCCCGCTCCCACATCAACGCCCCTTGAAGCGCGTTACGTTGTCCTTCACGGCGCTAGCGGCCAGATCGAGCCGCTCGCCGCTGGCGGCGTCGAACAGCAGCACCCGCGCCGGGTCGAACTGCAGGTTCAGGCTGTCGCCCACCCGGCACGCCACATCCGGCGCCAGGCGGCAGCAAACCTTGGTCTGGTTGAGGGTGACGAACACCAGCAGGTCCGGCCCAGTGGGCTCGGTCACCTGCACTTCGGCGCGGATACCCGGCAGGCCGTTGCCTTGCGCGTCCCCCAGCGAAATCTGCTCCGGGCGCACACCCAGGATGACCTCGCGCCCGTCCAGCACATCGGCCTCCACCCCCAGCGGCAGTTCGCAGCGCGCCTGGCCACTGTCGAGCAGCGCCAGCACCCGGCCGTCCTGGCGGGTCAGGCGCACCGGGATGAAGTTCATCGGCGGCGAACCAATGAAGCTGGCGACGAACAGGTTGGCCGGTTCGTTGTAGATCTGCTGCGGCGTGCCGAACTGCTGGATCAGGCCGTCCTTCATCACCGCCACCTTGTCGCCCAGGGTCATGGCCTCGATCTGATCGTGGGTGACGTACACCGTGGTGGTCTTCAGGCGCTGATGCATCAGCTTGATCTCGGTACGCATCTCTACCCGCAGTTTCGCGTCGAGGTTCGACAGCGGCTCGTCGAACAGGTAGATCTTCGGCCGCCGTGCCAGCGCCCGGCCCATGGCCACGCGCTGCTGCTGGCCGCCGGAGAGCTGGCCTGGCTTGCGGCCGAGCAGGTGCTCGATCTGCAGCAGCTTGGCGACCCGCGCCACCTCCTCGTCGATGGCCGCCTGGGGCAGCTTGCGGATCTTCAGGCCGAACGCGATGTTGTCGCGCACGTTCATGGTCGGGTACAGCGCGTAGGACTGGAACACCATGGCGATGTCGCGATCCTTCGGGCTCATGCCGCTGACGTCTTCATCGTCGATCAGGATCGCCCCGCCACTGATGTTCTCAAGGCCGGCGATGCAGTTCATCAAGGTGGACTTGCCGCAGCCCGAGGGGCCGACCAGGATCAGGAACTCGCCGTCCTTGATCGCCAGCTGGATGTCCTTGAGCGTGTCCGGCAAACCGGCGCCGTAGGTCTTGTTCACGTTGCGAAGTTCAAGCGTTGCCATGACTTACCCCTTTACCGCGCCGGCGGTCAGCCCGCGCACGAAATACTTGCCCGCAATCACGTAGACCAGCAGCGTCGGCAGCCCGGCGATCATCGCCGCGGCCATGTCGACGTTGTATTCCTTGGCCCCGGTGCTGGTGTTGACCAGGTTGTTGAGGGCCACGGTGATCGGTTGCGAATCGCCGCTTGAGAACACCACGCCGAACAGGAAGTCGTTCCAGATCTGGGTGAACTGCCAGATCAGGCAGACCATGATGATCGGTGTCGACATCGGCAGAATGATCCTCCCGAAGATGGTGAAGAACCCGGCGCCATCCAGGCGCGCAGCCTTGACCAGGGCATCGGGGATGCTCACGTAGTAGTTGCGAAAGAACAGCGTGGTGAAGGCCAGCCCATACACCACATGCACCAGCACCAGGCCGCTGGTGGTGCTGGCCAGGCCGAGCTTGCCGAGGGTGAACGAAGCCGGCAGCAGCACGGTCTGGAACGGCAGGAAGCAGCCGAACAGCAGCAAGCCGAAGAACAGCTGCGAGCCACGGAAGCGCCACATCGACAGCACGTAGCCGTTGAGCGCGCCGATGGTGGTGGAGATCAGCACCGCCGGCACGGTGATCAGCACCGAGTTGACGAAGTAGCCGTTGACCGTGGCCCAGGCCTTGGCCCAGCCGATGCCGGTGAACACCGTCGGCCAGCTCAGCAGGTTGCCGGTGCTGATGTCTTCGGGGGTCTTGAAGCTGGTCAACAGCATCACCACCAGCGGCACCAGGTACAGCAGCACGGCAAGCAGCAGCACGGCATGGATGGCGATGCGGCTGAGGCTCAATGCGGGTTTGTCGAGGCGGCTATTCATGGCGTTTACCCCGCAGCTCCGAGTACAGGTAGGGGACGATGATCGCCAGGATGGCGCCGAGCATCAGGATCGCACTGGCCGAGCCCATGCCCATCTGCCCGCGGCTGAAGGTGAAGGCGTACATGAACATCGCCGGCAGGTCGGAGGAATAGCCGGGGCCGCCGGCGGTCATGGCCGCGACCAGGTCGAAGCTCTTGATGGCGATGTGCGCCAGGATCATCAGTGAACTGAAGAACACCGGGCGCAGGCTGGGCAGCACCACCGTCCAGTAGATGCGCGGCAGGCTGGCGCCATCCAGTTGCGCGGCGCGGATGATCGACTGGTCGACCCCGCGCAGGCCGGCGAGGAACATCGCCATGATGAAGCCCGAGGCCTGCCACACCGCGGCGATCACCAGGCAGTAGACCACCCGGTCCGGGTCGATCAGCCAGTCCAGGCGAAAGCCCTCCCAGCCCCAGTCGCGCAGCAGCTTGTCCAGGCCCATCCCGGGGTTGAGCAGCCACTTCCAGGCGGTGCCGGTGACGATCATCGACAGCGCCATGGGGTAGAGGTAGATCGTGCGGATAAAGCCCTCACGGCGAATGCGCTGGTCCAGCAGCACGGCAAGGAACACGCCGATGGCCAGGGTGATGGCGATGAACAGGCCGCCGAACAGCAGCAGGTTCTTGCTCGCCACCCACCAGCGGTCGTTGTCGAACAGCCGTGCGTATTGCGCAAGCCCGGCCCATTTGTAGGTGGGCAGGAAGGTCGAGGTGGTGAACGAGAGGACGAAGGTCCACAGGATGTAGCCGTAGAACCCCACCAGGATGATGAACATGCTCGGCGCCAGTACCAGTTTTGGCAGCCAGCGCTGGAGCGCGTCCAGGGGTGAGGCCCGCAGGCGGGCGGTTGCTGTAGTCATGGTTTCACACCTGAAGAAGGGGCAATACATCACCTGTGGGAGCGGGTTTACCCGCGAAGCAGACACTGCGGTGCCTGGCACCGGCTATGCCGGTGTTCGCGGGTAAACCCGCTCCCACAGGGATCTCGCCAGCCTCGGCGTTGGCTATTGGGCGGCTTTGACTGCGGCGTAGAGTTTCTTCGCCGCATCGGCAGGCTCAGCCTTGGGGTCGTTGATGTAGTTGGTCACCACATCGAAGAACGCCCCTTGCACGGCCAGCGTGGTGGCCATGTTGTGCGCCATGCTCGGCTGCAGGCCGCCACTCTTGGCGTCGGCCAGGAAGTCCTTGGCGGAGGTCTGGGCGCAGGCGTCGAAGCCGTACTTGCCCATGTCGGCGAGCATGTCGTTGCGCACCGGGATCGAGCCCTTGTTGGTGCTGAACACCTTCTGGAAGTCCTCGCCCAGCACCTTGCGGGCAATGTCCTGCTGGCCCGCCGCGGTGCCGGCATCCTTCTGCTTGAACACCACCAGCGAATCGATGTTGTAGAGGAAGGCCTTGTCGGTGCCGGGGAACGCTACGCACTGGTAGTCCTTGCCGGCGGTTTTCCTGGCCAGGGTCCACTCGCTCTTGGCCCAGTCACCCATGATCTGCATACCGGCCTTGCCGTTGATGACCTTGGCGGCTTCCAGGTTCCAGTCCTGGCCCTTGCCGTCGGGGTCCATGTAGGTGGCGACCTTCTTCAGTTCGGTCAGCGCCTTGACCATCTCGGGGCCGGTCAGGGCTTTTTCATCGAGGTCGACCAGGGCCTTCTTGTAACCCTCCACGCCCATCACCGAGAGCACCACGCTCTCGAACACGGTGCTGTCCTGCCATGGCTGGCCACCGTGGGCAAGCGGGATGAAACCGGCGGCCTTGAGCTTGTCGCCTGCTGTGTAGAATTCATCGAGGGTGGTTGGGGCCTTGTCGATCCCGGCCTTCTTGAACACCTCGGGGTTGATCCACAGCCAGTTGATGCGGTGGATGTTCACCGGCACGGCCACGTAGTCACCGTCGTACTTCACGGTGTCGGCGACTTTCTTGTCGAGCAGACTGTCCCACTTCTCTTGCTTGGCAACGTCCTTCAACACATCGGCATCGAGCAATCCGGTGGACGCCCAGTCCTGGATATCCGGCCCCTTGATCTGCGCCACACCGGGCGGGTTGCCGGCCACTGCGCGGCTCTTGAGCACGGTCATGGCGGTGGCACCGCCGCCGCCGGCAACCGCGCCGTCCTTCCAGATGAAACCGTCTTTTTCGACCTGAGCCTTGAGCACATCCACGGCGGCTTTTTCACCGCCGGAAGTCCACCAATGGACCACCTCCACGCTGCCTTTGGTATCGGCGGCATGGGCACTGAGGGCGTACAGGGAAGCGAACGAGATCGCGGCGGCGAGACGAAGCGTCGAATGCATGGGGAATACCTTTCTTGTTGTTATGCGTGGCAAGACTGTCGCTTGCTTTGCAGTGAGTGTAAGGACCTCGCGCCCGGCGCCAGGTAACGAACGGATGCGCGAATGTCAGCGTTTGGTTACAAAGCCAGCGCAGTGGCCAGGCTCGGCGCCAGCGGCAGGCGCGGCAGCAACAGGGCCTGCAGTGCGTGGTAGAGATCGGGCTTGCCGCCCCAGATGCGCGCGCTGGGCTGGTTGCTCGGGTCCAGTTCGTGGTGCCAGCTGCCGTGTACGCGGTCGATGAAATGCGTGGCAATGAAGTCCCAGAAGCAGCGGTACCACTGCTCGTAGTGCGGCTCGCCTGTGCGCCGCAGCAAGGCGGCGGCGGTGGCGGCGGCCTCGGCATGCACCCAGTGCAAGCGCTCGCGCACCAGCGGGCGGTCGCACCAGTCCAGGGTGTAGACCAGGCCCGGGGCGCCGTCGGCGAACCAGGCGTTGCGGCAAGCGCTGCCGAACAGGCCTTTGGCGGCGTTCAGCAGCGCCTTGGGCACCGGCAGGTCGGCACGCCGCCGGGCAGCTTCCAGGTGCAACAGCAGGCGCGCCCATTCGAAGGCATGCCCGGGGGTGGTGCCATATGGGCGAAAACCATCGGTGGGGTTGTCACGGTTGTAGTCCGGCAGCGCTTGCCAGCCTGGGTCGAAATGCTCGGTGACGCGGAACCCGTCGCTGGCGGCCTGGTCGAGGATCAGCCGCTCGACGATGCGCAGGGCGCGGTCCAGCCACAAGGCATCGCCGGTGACATCCGCCAGCGCCAGGAAGGCCTCGACACCATGCATGTTGCTGTTGGCGCCGCGGTAGGCTTCGGCCTGTTGCCAGTCGCGGCTGAAGGACTCACGCAGGGCGCCCTGCGCTTCGCACCAGAAGCGGGTTTCGATGACCTTGATCGCTTGTTCCAGCAACGCGCGAGCAGCGGCGACACCCGCCACCACCGCCGAACTGGCGGCCAGGGCAACGAAAGCGTGCAGGTACGCGGCCTTGTCGCTGCCGGCCTGGCCTTCAGGATGGGTGAACCAGCCACCGTACTCGGCATCACGCAGCGGACCTTGCAGGGCGGCGACGCCATGCTCGACCAGGTGCAGACAACCCGGCACGCCCTGCAGATGGGCCAGGGCAAAGCTGTGGGTCATGCGGGCGGTATTCAGGGTTTCGGCGAGGGCGCCGCGCGGCAGGCGGCCATCGTCATCCAGGTTGCCGAAGCCCTGGGGCAGGCGTGCGGCCTTGGCGAAATCGAGCAGGCGCAAGGCCTCGGTGGTGAGCCAGGCGTGGTGTACGGGGGAATCGAGCCAGCTACGGGTCATTGGCGTCTTCCTTGTTGTTGTCAGCCGATTCTAGCCAGCCGTCCTGGGTGGCATGTCACGAAGGCCCGCCGGTTTGTCACCATACCGTGACAGTGGCGAAGTCATCGCGGGGCAAGCCCGCTCCCACGAGGTCAACACCGTGGGAGCGGGCTTGCCCCGCGATTGGCATCAATCAGGCGTACGCGGCAAGTACAGCGTCACCCGCAACCCACCCTCACGCAGATTCAACAGGCTCACCTCACCGCCATGGCTATGGGCGATATTGCGCGCAATCCCCAGCCCCAACCCATATCCCTGCTGCTGCCCAGCCAAACGGAAGTGCGGCTCGAACACCTGCTCCAAGCGCTGCTCCGGCACCCCCGGCCCCTGATCGTCGACCTGCAACACAAAGCTCTCGGCGCTATCGATGATGCGCAGTTGCGCCCGTTCGCCGTACTTGATGGCGTTGTCGATCAGGTTGCCGATGCAGCGGCGCAGGGCCAGCGACTTGCCCGGGTACGGCGCCAGCGCCCGGCCTTCGAGGGTGATGCGGCCGTCGCGCAGATAAGGCTCGGCCAGCAGCTCCAGCACCTGGTTGAGATCGATCGGCTCGATGTTCTCGTGAATGTCGGTGTCCTTCACGCATTGCAGCGCCCCCTTGACCAGCAGCTCCAGCTCATCGAGGTCACGGCTGAACTTGGCCTGCAAGGCCTCGTCCTCCAGCAGCTCGACCCGCAGCCGCAGGCGGGTGATCGGTGTGCGCAGATCATGGGAGATGGCACTGAACAGTTGCGAGCGCTCGGTCAGGTAGCGGCTGATGCGCTCGCGCATGTTGTTGAAGGCCCGCCCCACTTCCACCACTTCACTGCCGCCGCCTTCGGCCACCGGTGCCACCTCGGCGCCCAGCGACAGCTCCCGGGCCGCCCGCGCCAGGCGCTTGAGCGGCCGGCTCTGCCAGTGCACCAGCAAGCCGATGAACAGCAGCAACAGGGCGGTGGTCAGGGCGATGAAACCGATCTGCTGGCGCGGCAGGCGTTCGGCTTCAAGGCTGGTGTAGGGCTCGGGCAACAGCGAGGCGATATACAGCCACTCGCCCTCGCCCAGGCGGATCTGGGTGACCAGCACCGGCGGGTTGAGCGGTTCGAGGGTCAGCGAGTAATGCGCCCACGAGCGCGGCAGCTCATCGAGCTTCAGGCCACTGTTGAAGATGCGCAGATCGTCGGGGCTGACGAACTCCACCGAGATGTCCATCTGCTGCCCGAGGCGTTCGTGCAGCACCTGCTGGAACACTTCGATCACCGCCTGCTTGCGCGGGGTGACGGGCAGCACCGGCATGTCCAGCGGCTTGACGTTGAGCGACACGAAGAAGCGCGTGCCGCCCATGCTGCGCAACTGGTCGAGCACCATTGGCCGGTAGGCCACCGGCAACGAACGGAAGTAGCTGACGCTGGCGCTCATCGAGTGGGCCAGGCTGCTGGCGCTGGCCCGCAGGCCCTGCAGCTGGCTGGCGCGCAGCTGGGCGACCCAGATCACGCTGGAAAGCCCCTGGGCCAGTACCACCACCAGCAAGGTGAGCAGCAACATGCGCCCCAGCAGGGAGCGTGGCAGCAGGCGCCAGCGCCGCTCGCTAGGCCGGGCTGACATGGGCCGCCAGCAAGTAGCCGCTGCCACGCACGGTGCGGATCAGCCGGGGTGGTTTTTCGGTGTCACGCAGGCGCTGGCGCAAGCGGCTGACGCCCATGTCGACGATACGGTCCAGGGGCATCGGCTCGCGCCCACGGGTGGCATTGCCGATGGTGTCGCGGTCGAGGATCTGCTGGGGGTGGTCGAGGAACAGCTTGAGCAAGGCGAAGTCGGCGCCGGAGAGGATCACCTCCTCGCCATCGCGGTGGAACAGCCGGTGGCTCACCGTGTCCAGGCGCCAGTCGTCAAATGCCAGCACAGCGCTGGCCGGTGCGGCCTGACCGAAGTCGGCGCGGCGCAGCAGGGCCTTGATCCGCGCCTGCAGCTCACGCGGGCTGAAGGGTTTGCCCAGGTAGTCGTCGGCGCCCAGCTCCAGGCCGATGACCCGGTCGGCCTCGTCGGAGCTGGCGGTGAGCATGATGATCGGCACCCGCGACAGCCGGGGGTGCTGGCGTACCCAGCGGCACAGGCTGAAGCCGTCTTCGTCGGGCAGCATCACGTCGAGGATCACCAGGTCGCAGGGGCTGGCGTCCAGTGCCCGGCGGAAGGACTGACCGTCGGGCTCGGCCTGCACCTGGAAACCGGCGCGACTCAGGTAGGTTTGCAGCAGTTCGCGAATATCCTGGTCGTCGTCGACCATCAGGATCGATTTGCCGGCAGTGGTCATCATGGTCCGTCCTCTTGTATGCGCAGATCTTCTGCCTGCTGTACGGATCCTGTGGGAGCGGGTTCACCCGCGAAAGCGTCGGTAAGGCAGCCGCCGCATTCGCGGGTAAACCCGCTCCCACAGCAATCGCCTTGTGCTTCAGCTACCCAGATCTTGCTGCAAGGCCACCCCCGCCCCCAGCAACCCGGAAAACTCCGCTGTCACCAGCCACACCGGCACCCCAGCGAAATACCCGCTCATGCAGCCCTTGTCGGCGAAACTCGCGGCAAAGCCACTGCGCAGGAACAGCTCGGCAAAACGCGGAATCACCCCGCCGACGATATAAACCCCGCCGCGCGCGCCCAAGGTGAGCACATTGTTGCCCGCCACCCGCCCGAGGAACCGACAGAACTGCTCGACCACCGCCAGCGCCCGTGGCTCACCGGCCAGTGCCGCATCAGTGATCTGCGCCGGGGTCTTGTGCCTGGGCATGTCGCCATCGAGCGCGCAGAGCGCCTGGTACAAACGCACCAACCCGCCACCGCTGAGCACCGTCTCGGCACTGACATGGCCGATCTGGCGCTGAATCTCCTGGTGAATCGCCGCTTCGCGGGCATTGCCCACCGGCAGGTCGACATGCCCACCCTCACCCGGCAGCGCCAGCCATTGCTCGCCGTGACGCACGAGGCTACCAACACCAAGGCCGGTGCCAGGGCCAATCACCAGCACTGGGCGGGAGGGATCGGCCTGGCCCGGGCAGACTTCTCGATATTCGCCTTCGCGCAAACGGGTCATGCCCAGGGCCATGGCGGAGAAATCGTTGATCAATTGCAGCCGCTCGACCTGCAGGGTCTGGCAGAACGCCCGGCGGCTCAGGCGCCAGTGATTGTTGGTAAAGCGAAACTCATCGCCATCCACCGGCCCGGCAACGGACAGGCACACCGCCGCCAGCCCGCCACGGGCGATGCCCTGTTCGCCCAGGTACGCCTCGATCGCCTGTTCGGGACTGGTGTAGTCAGCGGTCGCGAGCACCTGGACCGCGTGCAGCTGGTTGTCGCGCCACAGGGCAAAACGTGCGTTGGTACCACCAATGTCGCCAACCAGCAGTTCTTTCACTTGAGAGTCTCCAGGCCAGAGGTGAAGGCACTGGCGCCCTTCTCTGCCGAGCTGAACGCCACACGCATGAAGCCGAACAGCTCGCGACCACAGCCCAGGTCGTTGCCCTTGGGCGGCTCGGGCAGCTCGCGGCTGGCCAGTTCCTCGGCCGACAGCAGGATCCGCAACGTGCCTTCGACACCATCGACCCGCACGATATCACCATCGCGCACCCGCGCCAGCGGGCCGCCGTCGAAGGCCTCCGGGCACACATGGATGGCCGCCGGGATCTTGCCCGAAGCGCCGGACATGCGCCCGTCGGTGACCAGCGCCACCTTGAAGCCACGGTCCTGCAGCACGCCGAGGAACGGCGTCAGCTTGTGCAGCTCGGGCATGCCGTTGCAGCGCGGGCCCTGGAAGCGCACCACGGCCACGAAGTCGCACTCCAGCTCACCGGCCTTGAACGCATCGGCCAGCGACTGCTGGTCGTGGAACACCCGCGCCGGGGCTTCTACCACCTGGTGTTCAGGGGCCACGGCGGAGACCTTCATCACGCCACGCCCCAGGTTGCCTTCCATTACCCGCAGGCCGCCCTCGGCGGAGAACGGCCGCGCCACCGGGCGCAGGATGCTCTCGTCGAGGCTCTGTTGCGGGCCTTCGCGCCAGACCAGCTGGCCATTGTCGAGGAAGGGTTCCTGGGTGTAGCGACGCAGCCCCGGGCCGGCCACGGTGTTGACGTCCTCGTGCAGCAGCCCGGCATCGAGCAGCTCGCGGATGAGGAAGGCCATGCCGCCGGCGGCCTGGAAGTGGTTGATGTCGGCTTTGCCATTTGGGTACACGTGGGACAGGGTCGGCACCACCTCGGACAGGTCGGCCATGTCCTGCCAGGTCAGCTGGATGCCGGCGGCCTGGGCGATGGCCGGGATGTGCAGGGTGTGGTTGGTCGAGCCGCCGGTGGCGTGCAGGGCGACGATCGAGTTGACCAGCGCCTTCTCGTCGACGATCTCGCCGATCGGCATGAAGCTGCCGCTGGCCTTGGTCATGCGCGTGACCTGGCGCGCAGCCTCGGCGGTGAGGGCATCGCGCAGCGGCGTGTAGGGGTTGACGAACGAGGCGCCGGGCAGGTGCATGCCCATCACTTCCATCACCAGCTGGTTGGTGTTGGCGGTGCCGTAGAAGGTACAGGTGCCTGGGCCGTGGTAGCTGTTCATTTCCGATTCGAGCAGCTCTTCACGGGTGGCCTTGCCCTCGGCGTAGCGCTGGCGCACGTCGGCCTTCTGCTTGTTGGAGATGCCCGAAACCATCGGCCCGCCGGGGACGAAAACGGTCGGCAGGTGGCCAAAGCGCAGCGCCCCCATCATCAGCCCGGGGACGATCTTGTCGCAGATGCCCAGCATCAGGGCGGCATCGAACATGTTGTGGGACAGGGCAATGGCGGTGGACATGGCGATCACTTCGCGGCTGGCGATGGCCAGCTCCATGCCCGGCTCGCCCTGGGTCACGCCGTCGCACATGGCCGGCACGCCACCGGCGAACTGGCCGACCGAGCCAACCTCGCGCAGGGCCTGCTTGATCTGCTCG
This sequence comes from Pseudomonas sichuanensis, assembly GCF_024749065.1. Lineage (NCBI taxonomy): Bacteria > Pseudomonadati > Pseudomonadota > Gammaproteobacteria > Pseudomonadales > Pseudomonadaceae > Pseudomonas > Pseudomonas sichuanensis. The sequence goes on from NZ_CP087185.1 coordinate 4,746,046, forward strand.
GGGAAGTGCAGGTACGGCTGGTGCGCCGAGAGCATATCGTTATATGACGAGACAATGGCCACGTTGGCGGCGTTCATCAGGCGCAAGGTCTGCTTGTCGTCGGCACCGCAGCCGGCCACGCCATGGGCGAAGTTGGCGCATTGCAGGCTGGCGCGCATCGGTCCGTCACTGGCCGCGCCGCGGATAAGCTCAAGGTAGCGTTCACGGGTGGGACGGCTGCGTTCGATCAGCCGTGCGGTGACCTCAAGGATGCGCGGATGCATGTACTGGACTCCAGGCTAACGGTAAGGGCGGCTTCAATGGGCATTTTCCCTCCAAACGATTGCGGCCTAGGCTTGCAGTAAAGGTACCCGGCACATTCGCGGAGCAGCCTGCCCGGCCACTCGTTGTAGATTTAACAAAATACTGCCACTAAAAAGGCTTGTTTTCTATCACGCAGTGAATAATCTTGTAATTCCAATAACAAAACCGTTTCAGTGAAGCTGCCTTTTTGCCACAGGCTTCACCCGACTGCCAGAGGTAACGCCATGACCCTACGCATCGCCATCAACGGATTCGGCCGCATCGGACGCAATGTCCTGCGCGCACTCTACACGCACGGCTACCGTCAGGACCTGCAGGTCGTCGCCATCAACGACCTGGGCGACAGCGCGATGAACGCCCACCTGCTCAAGTACGACAGCGTTCACGGCCATTTCGATGCTCAGGTCGAGGCCGACCACGAGAGCCTCACCGTCAACGGCGACCGCATTGCCGTCAGCGCCATTCGCAACCCCGCCGAGCTGCCCTGGAAAGCCCTGGCCATCGATGTGGTGTTCGAATGCACCGGGCTGTTCACCGAGCGCGCCAAGGCCGCCGCGCACCTGGCCGCCGGCGCCGGCAAGGTGATCATCAGCGCACCGGCCAAGGGCGCCGACGCCACCGTGGTGTACGGGGTCAACCACGATGTGCTGCGCGCCTCGCACCAGATCATTTCCAATGCCTCGTGCACCACCAACTGCCTGGCACCGGTGGCCCAGGTGCTGCACCGCGAGTTCGGCATCGAGCAGGGGCTGATGACCACCATCCACGCCTACACCAACGACCAGGTGCTCACCGACGTCTGCCACGCCGACCCGTACCGCGCGCGCTCCGCCACCCAGTCGATGATCCCGAGCAAGACCGGCGCCGCCGAGGCGGTGGGCCTGGTGCTGCCAGAGCTGGCCGGCAAGCTCACCGGCATGGCCGTGAGGGTGCCGGTGATCAACGTGTCGCTGGTCGACCTTACGGTCAACCTGCAGCGTGAGACCACCACAGAGGAGGTCAACCAGCTGTTCCTCGAGGCCAGCCGCCATTCGCGAGTGCTGGGCTACAACGCGCTGCCGCTGGTGTCGTGCGACTTCAACCACAACCCACTGTCGTCGATCTTCGACGCCAACCATACCCGCGCCAACGGTCGCATGCTCAAGGTGCTGGCCTGGTACGACAACGAATGGGCGTTCTCCAACCGCATGCTGGACAACTGCCTGGCGCTGTTCAGCGCCAAGTAAGTACTTTGGCGGTGGGCGTGGGAGCAACTGTCTTATGTTGTCAGTGCTGGCCTCATCGCTGGCAAGCCAGCTCCCACAGGTACGATGCTGCCTCAAGTTAGCGCGATCCATGTGGGAGCGGGCTTGCCCGCGATGAGGCCGGAGCGACATGGCACCCATCGCGGAGCAAGCCCGCTCCCACGCCCACCGCCCCACGCGCAAAGCGCAATCTTTACCTGTTCGTGACATTTCAGCGCTTGACCTGCCATATGGATGATAAGCATTATCATTCGCCCCACAGTGGCCAGGTCCCCCCGTGAGTCAATCCCGGTTCAATTCAGTCTTCCTCACCCAGCGCCTCAGCCTGCTGCGCACCTTGCAACGCATGGTCGGCAACCCCAGCACCGCCGAGGACCTGCTGCAGGAAACCTACCTGCGGGTCACCCGTGCCCTGGGCGAGCGGCCGATCGAGCACCTTGAACCCTTCGTGTTCCAGACCGCGCGCAACCTCGCCCTGGACCACCTGCGCGCCCGCCGGGTGCAGGCACGCACCCTGGTCGACGACGTGCCCGAGCAAGTGCTGCACAACGTCGCCGCGCCCGCCGGCAGCAGCGAGGATGCCGCCCACGCCGAGCAACTGCTCAAGCACCTGAGCACGAGCCTCGGCCAGCTGACCGAACGCCAGCAGCGCATTTTCATCCAGAGCCGCCTGCATGGCGCCAGCTACCTGGAAATCGCCGAGCAACTGAACGTCTCGGCCAGCACCGTGCAGAAGGAACTGAAACTGATCATGGCCATCTGCATGGGCGTCGCCGCTCGGCACCAGTGACGCGACCACTCGCCGCGCACCTGCGTAAAGCCCTTGCCATGTGCCGGGCCTGCGCCGATCATGCGCAAAAAAGCCCCCGCAAGGATCCTTCGTGACCGATCAGCCCACCCCTCGCCCGACACCTGCCGAGCCTGATGCCCGCGCCCGTGCCCGCGAGGAGGCGATGGACTGGCTGATCCGCCTGCAGTGCGCCACTGACCAAGACACCCAGGCCTTCGAGCACTGGCTGGGCGCCGAGCCGGAAAACGCCGAAGCCTACGTCGAGGCCGAAGCGCTGTGGAACGGTGCGCCACTGCGCCAGGCCGCCGAGCAAATGCAGCAACGCCAGCGCCGCTCCCTCGGCGGGCGCCTGCGCAGCCACTGGAAGCCGCTGGCCACCGCCGCCGTGCTGCTGGTCGGGCTTTTCACCTTCGGCAACCTGCCTGTGCGCCTGCAGGCCGACCACCTCACCGTGGTCGGCGAGCGCCAGCGCCTGCAACTGGAGGACGGCGCCAAGGTTCTACTCAACACCAACTCGGCCTTCGCCAGCGATGTGCGCGACGGGCGCCAGGTTGCCCGCTTGCTGCAGGGCGAAGCCTACTTCCAGGTCGCCGGCGGCAGCCAGCCGCCGCTGGAGGTGCAGGCCGGGCCGCTGCGCGCCAACGTGCGCGACACCGACTTCGCCGTGCGCTACCTGGATGGCGAAGCGCAGGTGCGCGTGCAGCGCGGCGACGTCGATCTGCAGGGGGCCCGCGACCAACGCATCCGCCTGAGCGCTGGCGACAGCATCAGTGTCGGCCCCCAGGGCTTCGGCCAGCGCCAGCGCGTCGACCTGAACAAAGAACTGGCCTGGGTCGAAGGCCGCCTGGTATTCGAGAACTGCCCGCTGGGCCAGGTCATCGCCGAAGTGCAGCGCTACTACCCAGGCTGGATCATCAGCCGCAATGCGCAGCTGGAGCAGGTTGCAGTCACCGGCAACTACCGCCTCGACCAGCCCCTGCAAACCCTGCGCGCCCTCGCCCACATCACCTCGGCGCAGCTGCATGAATACCCCGCCGTGGTGATTCTCAACTAAGCCAACAAGTTTTTTTACGCGACCCCTGTAGGCAGCACGTCTCGTTATAGCCAATGCAACTGATTCTCGTTCGATAACGACAACAGTCCACGCCTATAACCCCTCGCGCGACAGGGAGCGCTTTCGATGTCCACAGGTCCAACCCGCCCGTTCACCCCTTCCCGCCGCCACGGGCAGCTGTCCTTGCTGACCCTCGCCCTGCTCGCCAGTGGCGCCGGCAGCCTGCCGGCCCTGGCCGTGGAGCCCGCCCAGGCGAGCAGCCCGCGCATGGGCGACTACCGCTTCGCCATTGCCCAGCAGCCGTTGGTTTCGGCGATCAATGCGTTCAGCCAGGTCACCGGCTGGCAGGTCGGCTTCAACGCCGAGCTGGCCGAAGGCGTGGCCTCGCCAGGGGTGCAGGGCTCGCTGGCCCCGGAAGCGGCGCTGCAGCGCCTGCTGCACGGCACTGGCCTTGCCTATCGCAAGATCGACAACGCCAACGTGGTGCTCGAGCGCCAGGCGGGCAGCGCCATCGCCCTGCAACAGATGACCGTCAGCGCCACCCGTAGCGCCCAGGAAGTCAGCCAGGTGCCCAGCACCGTCAGCGTGCAGACCCGTGAGCAGCTGGACCGGCAGAACGTCAACGACATCAAGGACCTGGTGCGCTACGAGCCAGGCGTGTCGGTCGGCGGCGTTGGCCAGCGCAGCGGCCTGAACGGCTACAACATCCGCGGCATCGACGGTGAGCGCATCCTCACCCAGGTAGACGGCGTGTCGATCCCCGACAGCTTCTTCTACGGCCCCTACGCCCAGACCCAGCGCAACTACGTCGACCCGGAAATCGTCAAGCGCGTCGAGATCCTGCGCGGCCCGGCCTCGGTGTTGTACGGCAGCAACGCCATCGGCGGCGCGGTCAGCTACTTCACCCTCGACCCTGAAGACATCATCAAGCCCGGCAAGGATGTCGGCGCGCGCCTGAAGACCGGCTACAGCTCCGCCGACGAGAGCTGGCTGACGTCCGCCACCGTCGCAGGCCGCCACGCCGACTTCGACGGCCTGCTGCACCTGAGCCAGCGCAACGGCCACGAGACCGAGTCCTACGGCGAACACGGCGGCAGCGGCCTGGCCCGCACCGAAGCCAACCCCGAGGACGTGCGCACCACCAACGTGCTGGCCAAACTGGGCTGGAACTACGCCGACGACGCCCGCCTGGGCCTGACCTACGAGCACTACAAGGACGACCGCGACCAGAACATCCTGAGCTCCGTGGGCGGGCCGTTCATTCCCGGCTTCGGCGCCTCGAACTCGTACCGCATGCGCCAGGGCAACGACACCGTCACCCGCGAACGCTTCGGCATCAATCATGAATTCGGCCTCGACAGCCTGGTCGCCGACCACGTGAAGTGGAGCCTCAACTACCAGATCGCCAAGACTGACCAGCGCACCGACGAGCTGTACTTCGCCGCCGGCCGCCAGGTGTTCCGAGACCGCCAGACCACCTACAAGGACCGCCAGTGGGTCGTTGACGCCCAACTGGACAAAGCCTTCAGCATTGGCACCACCGAGCACCTGCTGACCTATGGCACCACCCTCAAGCACGAGAAGATCAGCGGCATCCGCCAGGGCGTCGGCACCTGCCTGAACGTCGGCGGTTCCTGCACAGCCGTCGGCCAGAACAGCGCCCGTGATGGCCAGGTACCGGTCAGCGACTTCCCCGATCCGACCGTGAACACCTACAGCCTGTTCGCCCAGGACGAGATCCGCTGGAACAACTGGACCTTCCTGCCGGGTGCCCGCTACGACTACACCCGCATGGAGCCCAAGTTCACCGACGAATTCCTGCGCGGCGTGCAGAGCACCAGCGTGACCGGTGCCGCCAATGCCGACGACTCGGCCAAGAAGTGGCACCGCGTATCGCCCAAGCTGGGGGTCACCTACGCCTTCAACGACAACTACACCTGGTACGGCCAGTACGCCGAGGGCTTCCGCACGCCGACCGCCAAGGCCATGTACGGCCGCTTCGACAACCCGGGCCTGGGTTACAGCGTGCAGCCCAACCCTGACCTGGAGCCGGAAAAGAGCAAGAGCTACGAGACCGGCCTGCGCGGCAACTTCGACGCCGGCAACTTCGACGTGGCGGTGTTCTATAACAAGTACCGCGACTTCATCAACGAAGACGCCATCCTGTCGTCCAACCTGGGCGCCAGGTTCCAGGCCAACAACATCAAGCACGCCACCATCCGCGGCGCCGAGTTCAAGGGCCGCCTGAACCTCGACCACTTCGGTGCCGCGCAAGGCCTGTACACCCAGGGCTCGGTGGCCTATGCCCGTGGCCGCAACGACGACAACGGCCAGCCGCTGAACAGCGTCAACCCGCTCACCGCCGTGCTCGGCCTGGGCTACGAGCAGCAGAACTACGGTGGCTTGCTCAGCTGGACCCTGGTCAAGCAGAAGGATCGCGTCGACGACACCACCTTCTTCGCCCCCGACGGCACCAGCAAACAGTTCCGCAGCCCCGGCTACGGCGTGCTGGACCTGACCGGCTTCTACAAGGTGAGCGAGGACGTCACCGTCAACGCTGGCCTGTACAACCTCACCGACAAGAAGTACTGGCAGTGGGATGACGTGCGCGGCTACGACTCGATCGGCGAAGCCAGCGTGACTCAGCCAGCCAACCTCGACCGCCTGACCATGCCGGGGCGCAACTTCGCCATCAATGTGGTGTGGGATATCTGATCTGAAATCGGTGCAGCCCCTATCGCCGGCAAGCCGGCTCCCACAGACAAAGCGCCAAGCCTGAGGCGGGCGCTCACCTGCGGGAGCCACTGCCTTGCTCGCCATTCAAACAGCTGCGCGATCACTGTGGGAGCGGGTTTACCCGCGAACACGGGCATAGCCCGTGCCAGGCACCAAGTTGTCATCTTCGCGGGTAAATCGCAGCGGCGAACCGCCGCTCTCACAGCCTGAGTGCAGGTCTTGAGTTAGGCGCGGTCAGGTGGGAGCCGGCTTGCCGGCGATAGGGGCAACGCCAATGCTGCGTCCGACGAATGATTCAACTTCCCAGATGAGGTTTTTTTACTGTCGTGCGTCATCTGTTTCGTCTTAACACTAGACAACCCATTTCCCAAGGATGCCCCCGATGTCCACCTCCTCCGAGCGCGCCGCCCTGCGCTCCCAGCGCCTGAACCAGGTCACCCACGCCCCGCACACCGAGCTGGACGCCCTGGTCAAGTCGCACAAGCCGTTCGACAGCCGCGAGAGCTTCGCCCGCTTCGTGGTCGCCCAGTACCTGTTCCAGTCGGAGCTGCAGGCCCTGTACAACGACCCGCAATTGATCGCCATCGTCCCCGACCTGGCGGCGCGCTGCCGCGCCGAACAGGCTCGCCTGGACCTTGCCGACCTCGACACCGAAGTGCCGGCGCCCTTCGCCGGCGCCCTGCAGAAACCGAGCCTGGGTGAAGCGCTGGGCTGGATCTTCGTCTCCGAAGGCTCCAAACTGGGCGCCGCATTCCTGATCAAGCGCGCCGTGGCGCTGGAACTGTCCGACAGCTTCGGTGCCCGTCACCTGGGCGAACCGGAAGGTGGCCGCGCCGAAGGCTGGAAGCAGTTCACCCGCATTCTCGACAGCCAGGCCCTGTCGCCCGAGGAAGACGCCGCCGCCGAACGTGGCGCGGTCGCCGCCTTCGAGCGCTTCACCGAGCTGCTCAAGCATGCCTACGCCACCGACGCCGCGCTGGCCTGACACGCTTCACCCGGCCGCCCGCGGGCGGCCGCACCGCTGTAGTGAGACCATGACCCGACTCGCCCGCTCCAAAGTGTCCCGGCTGCTCTACGCGATCCTGGCTTATGTCAGCTTAGGGATCGGCCTGGTTGCCATCGTCATCCCTGGCCTACCCACCACCGAGTTCATCCTGCTCGCCGCCTGGGCCGCTACCCGCAGTTCGCCGCGGCTGTCCGCCTGGCTGGAGAACCACCGGTTGTTCGGGCCGATCCTGTACAACTGGCGCAATGGCCGGGTGATCCAGCGTCGCGCCAAGGTCAGCGCGACCCTGAGCATGCTGCTGTGCGCGGGGCTGATGCTGACCTTTCTTGCGCACCACTGGCCGGTCTACCTGGCCATCGCCGGCATGACCCTGGGCAACCTTTGGATCTGGTCGCGCCCGGAGCGGCCGACCACGCCGAGTTGCGCCGAACCGCAACGCTGAGGGGTTTGCACTGTGCTGGCGGATGTACTGCAATAGGGCCCAGCAAGGAGGACCCTGCATGCAGCCGTTGCTCGACACCATCGCCCAGTCCCTGAGCCTCGACCCCGCCGCCGTGCGCTGGCAAGGGGTCGGCGCACTGCCCTCGACGTTCGCCGTGAGCGAACTGGCCACCGCCAGTATTGCCGCCTGCGGCCTGGCTCTGGCCAAACTGCTGGAAAGCCAGGCGGGCGCTTGCCCAGCGGTGCGGATCGACCGTCGCCTGGCCTCATTCTGGTTCAACACCAGCCTGCGCCCTCACCGCTGGCAACTGCCGCCATTGTGGGACGCCATCGCTGGCGACTACCCAACCGGCGACGGCTGGATCCGTCTGCACACCAATGCCCCGCACCATCGTGCCGCTGCCTTGCAGGTGCTCGGCACCCACGCCGAACGCGCCAGCGTCGCCCGCGAGGTGGCCAGATGGCAGGGCGATGCCCTTGAAGCCGCTGTGGTCGCAGCCGGTGGCTGCGCGGCGCGCATGCGCAGTTGGCCGCAATGGTGCGCCCATCCACAGGGCCAGGCGGTCAACCGGCAACCGCTGATCCTGCGCCAGGCCTTCGCCGGGCCGGCACAGGCCTGGCAGGGCAACACCGCCAGGCCGTTGGCCGGCGTGAAGGTGCTCGACCTCACCCGCATCATCGCCGGCCCCGTGGCCACCCGCTTGCTGGCCGCGTTCGGCGCCGAGGTGCTGCGCCTAGACCCACCCGGCTGGGACGAGCCTTCCCTAGCGGCGGAAGTCACCCTGGGCAAGCGCTGCGCGCGCTTGGACTTGCGGGCACAGGCTGATCGCCAGGTATTCGAACGCCTGCTGAGCGAGGCCGATATCCTGGTCCACGGTTACCGCGCCGATGCGCTCGAACGGCTGGGTATGGGTGCCGAACGTCGCCGCCAGCTCAACCCCGGCCTCATCGATGTGGGCCTGAACGCCTATGGCTGGGGTGGCCCCTGGCAGGACCGCCGCGGCTTCGACAGCCTGGTGCAGATGAGCGCCGGCATCGCCCACGAAGGCATGCGCTGGCAGCAAGCGGATCGGCCTGTGCCGCTGCCAGTGCAGGCGCTGGACCATGCCACCGGCTACCTGATGGCGGCGGAGGCGATCCGCGCGCTGACCGAGCGTTTACGCAGCGGCCAGGGGTGCCAGGCGCGGCTGTCGCTGGCGCGTACCGCGGCATTGCTGGTGGAACGCGGAACGGTGGCAGAAGACCTGCCGCTGGCGGCGGAAACGGCTGCGGACCTCGAGCCGTACATCGAGCACACCCCATGGGGTGCGGCGCAACGGATCAAAGGGCCGCTGCAGGTGGGCACGGCGGTGATGGCATGGGCACGAGGGAGTTGCGAGCTGGGTTCGGCCACTGCTCAGTGGTGACCACTCAACACGCATCTTGTACCGCTCAACGCGCATTCTCTGTGTAAGAGCAACTGTCTTGCTCAACTGCTAAAGCCAGCGCGATCCCTGTGGGAGCGGGCTTGCCCAGCGAACACGGGCGAAGCCCGTGCCACCCTGCACAGCCCTTTCGCGGCGCAAGGCCGCTCCTACAGAAGGCGCGTCATGCGCGGTTCACAGACTCAACAGCCCCGAATACAACGCATACGCCGCCAGCCCCGCGCCTGCCAGCACCCCCGCGAAGATCAGCTTTTCCCACGGGGTGAACAGCGCCTGCCCCTGCTCGTGCCTGGCCCGGGCGAACAGAATCACCCCCGGCGCGTACAGCAGCGCTGACAGCAGCACATACTTGAGCCCACCGGCATACAGCAGCCAGACCGCGTACAGCAAAGCGATCAGCGCCACCAGCAGGTCATTGCGGCGCACGCTGGGCTGGCCTTGATAGCTGTCGCCACGCAACGCCAGCAACACCGCATAGGCCGCCGACCAGAAGTACGGCACCAGGATCATCGATGACGCCAGGTAGATCAGGCTGGTGTAGGTCCCCGCCGAGAACAGCGTGATCAACAGGAAACCCTGAATCATCACGTTGGTCAGCCACAGCGCATTGGCCGGCACGTGGTTGGCGTTTTCCCGGGCAAGGAAGCGCGGCATGGTCTTGTCGCGGGCGGTGGCGAACAGGATCTCGGCGCACAGCAGCGCCCAGGACAACAACGCGCCCAGCAGCGACACCGCCAGCCCGATGCTGATCAACAGCGCGCCCCACGGCCCGACGATGTGTTCCAGCACCGAGGCCAGCGACGGGTTCTGCAGCCCGGCCAGTTCCGGCTGGGTCATCACCCCCAGCGACAGCACGTTGACCAGCACCAGCAGCGCCAGCACCCCGAGAAAGCCCACCACCGTGGCCTTGCCCACATCAGATCGGCGCTCGGCACGGCCGGAATACACGCTGGCACCCTCGATACCGATGAACACGAACACCGTCACCAGCATCATGTTGCGCACCTGTTCCAGCACGCTGCCGAACTTGGGGTTGCTCAAGCCCCAGATGTCGCGAGTGAAGATATCGGCACGGAAAGCGAACGCGGCAATCACGATGAACATCAGCAGCGGCACCACCTTCGCCACGGTGGTCACCTGGTTGATGAACGCCGCCTCCTTGATGCCGCGCAGCACCAAAAAATGCACCGCCCACAGCAGCAGCGAGGCGCAACCGATGGCCAGCGGCGTATTGCCTTCACCGAACGCCGGGAAATAGAAACCCAGGGTGCTGAACAGCAACACGAAGTAGCCGACGTTGCCCAGCCAGGCGCTTATCCAGTAGCCCCAGGCGGACGAAAAACCCATGTAGTTGCCGAAGCCGGCCTTGGCGTAGGCGTACACCCCCGAGTCCAGTTCCGGCTTGCGGTTGGCCAGGGTCTGGAACACGAAGGCCAGCGCCAGCATGCCTACTGCGGTGATGCTCCAGCCGATCAGCACGGCGCCGACGTCGGCGCGCGCCGCCATGTTCTGTGGCAGCGAGAAGATCCCCCCGCCAATCATCGAGCCGACCACCAACGCGATCAGGGCGCCTAGGCGCAGCTTCTGTCCCGGTTCGCTCATGGCGCTTCTCCCCTCTGCCCCGTGCGGCGCATGAAATTTCGATCTAACGCATATAAATGTTACAGCATATTTATATTAATGCAGGACATTAAAGCTAGTTCACTCATAACTCCTTTGTCTAACTAAAAGCGCACGACGCGCAGAGTTTTAACGGACTTTCTCGCGCATGGCGCATTGCCACCACTCAATCATGTGAAAAATTTGCGAAATATCCAGAAACGGCTAGCTTCATAGCGCAGGCAAAACGGAGCGTTTGCTCTAGATGGACACGGAGGTGCCAGTGCACAAGGCTTGCAGCAGAGCTGTCGGCATCCTCCAGGAGGTACATGAAGGGTCTTTTTAACCCTTCATGTCGGCATGAACTGATCTAAATCAGCTAATGACCCAGGCGTCAGATTTATTCTGAAGTCAACTTTCTCCTGGTACGGAGTCGTTAAATGTCTGATTCTCCCGCAAAACTAAAGTTAGGTGCACTTGTTGCACTTGTCGTCGGCTCGATGATTGGTGGCGGGATCTTCTCGCTGCCGCAAAACATGGCCGCCAGCGCCGGCGTAGGGGCCGTGCTGATCGGCTGGGCCATCACCGCGGTGGGCATGCTCACCCTCGCCTTTGTGTTCCAGACCCTGGCCAACCGCAAACCTGACCTCGACGGCGGCGTATACGCCTACGCCAAGGCAGGCTTCGGCGATTACATGGGCTTTTCGTCCGCCTGGGGCTACTGGATCAGCGCCTGGCTGGGCAACGTCGGCTACTTCGTGCTGCTGTTCAGCACCCTGGGGTATTTCTTCCCGATCTTCGGCGAAGGCAATACACCGGCGGCGGTGATCGGTGCCTCGATCCTGCTGTGGGCCGTGCACTTCCTGGTGCTGCGCGGCATCAAGGAAGCGGCGTTCATCAACCTGGTCACCACCGTGGCCAAGGTCGTGCCGCTGGCGCTGTTCGCGTTGATCTGCCTGTTCGCCTTCCGGCTCGACATCTTCACCGCTGATATCTGGGCCGTCGGTACGCCGGAGCTGGGCAGCGTGATGAACCAGGTGCGCAACATGATGCTGGTCACCGTGTGGGTGTTCATCGGCATCGAGGGCGCGAGCATCTTCTCCTCCCGCGCCGAAAAACGCTCCGACGTGGGCAAGGCCACGGTCATCGGTTTCGTCACCGTGCTGCTGTTCCTGGTGCTGGTCAACGTACTGTCGCTGGGGGTGATGACCCAGCCGGAACTGGCCAAGCTGCAGAACCCGTCCATGGCCGCCGTGCTTGAACATGTGGTCGGCCACTGGGGGGCGGTGCTGATCAGCGTCGGCCTGATCATCTCGCTGCTGGGGGCGCTGCTGTCGTGGGTGCTGCTGTGCGCCGAGATCATGTTCGCCGCCGCCAAGGACCACACCATGCCGGAGTTCCTGCGCCGCGAGAACGCCAACCAGGTGCCGGCCAACGCCCTGTGGCTGACCAACGCCATGGTGCAGATCTTCCTGGTGATCACGCTGTTCTCCAACAGCACCTACCTGTCGCTGATCTACCTCGCCACCTCGATGATCCTGGTGCCCTACCTGTGGTCGGCGGCCTACGCCTTCCTGCTGGCCTGGCGCAGCGAGACCTACGAGCAGGCCCTGGCCGAACGCAAGAAAGACCTGATCATCGGCGGCATCGCCCTGGTCTACGCGATCTGGCTGCTGTACGCCGGCGGCGTGAAGTACCTGCTGCTCTCGGCCCTGCTGTACGCCCCTGGCGCCATCCTGTTCGCCAAGGCCAAGCGCGAAGTGGGCCAGCCGATCTTCACCAGCATCGAAAAACTGATTTTCGCCGCCGTGGTGGTGGGCGCCCTGGTGGCGGCCTACGGCTTGTACGACGGCTTCCTGACCCTTTGAACACCTGTCTTCGCTTTACTGGAGGAATGAACCATGTCCACTGAAAAACAGAAATACGGCGTCCACTCCGAAGCCGGCAAACTGCGCAAAGTGATGGTTTGCTCGCCAGGCCTGGCGCACAAGCGCCTGACCCCGAGCAACTGCGACGAACTGCTGTTCGACGACGTGATCTGGGTTGACCAGGCCAAACGCGACCACTTCGACTTCGTCACCAAGATGCGCGAGCGCGGCGTCGATGTGCTGGAAATGCACAACCTGCTGACCGACATCGTCCAGCAACCCGATGCGCTGAAGTGGATTCTCGACCGCAAGATCACCTCCGACTCTGTCGGCGTCGGCCTCACCAACGAAGTGCGCAGCTGGCTCGAAGGCCTGGAGCCGCGCAAGCTGGCCGAGTTCCTGATCGGCGGCGTGGCCGGTGAAGACCTGCCTGACAGCGAAGGCGCCAGCGTGATCAAGATGTACCGCGACTACCTGGGCCACTCCAGCTTCCTGCTCGACCCGCTGCCCAACACCCAGTTCACCCGCGACACCACCTGCTGGATCTATGGCGGCGTGACGCTCAACCCGATGTACTGGCCGGCGCGACGCCAGGAAACCCTGCTGACCACCGCCATCTACAAATTCCACAAGGAATTCACCGGCGCCGACTTCCAGGTCTGGTACGGCGACCCTGACAAGGACCATGGCAAGGCCACCCTCGAAGGCGGCGACGTGATGCCGATCGGCAATGGCATCGTGCTGATCGGCATGGGCGAGCGCACCTCGCGCCAGGCCATCGGCCAGCTGGCGCAGAACCTGTTCGCCAAGGGCGCGGTGGAAAAAGTCATCGTCGCCGGGCTGCCCAAGTCCCGCGCCGCGATGCACCTGGACACCGTGTTCAGCTTCTGCGACCGCGACCTGGTCACGGTCTTCCCGGAAGTGGTCAAGGAGATCGTGCCGTTCATCATTCGCCCGGACGAAAGCAAGCCTTACGGCATGGACGTGCGCCGCGAGAACAAGTCGTTCATTGAGGTGGTCGGCGAACAGCTGGGGGTCAAGCTGCGCGTGGTCGAAACCGGCGGCAACAGCTTCGCCGCCGAGCGCGAACAGTGGGATGACGGCAACAACGTGGTGGCCATCGAGCCCGGCGTGGTCATCGGCTACGACCGCAACACCTACACCAACACCCTGTTGCGCAAGGCCGGCATCGAAGTCATCACCATCAGCGCCGGCGAACTGGGCCGGGGCCGCGGCGGCGGCCACTGCATGACCTGCCCGATCGTCCGCGACCCTATCGACTACTAACGCCCATTGCACCCGGCCGCTTCCAACAGACAGCGGCCGGGCATACCTCACCGAATCCAAGGAGAACCGTCATGGCGTTCAACATCCATAACCGTAACCTGCTCAGCCTCGAGCACCACACCACCCGCGAACTGCGCTACCTGCTGGACCTGTCCCGCGACCTCAAGCGCGCCAAGTACACCGGCACCGAGCAGCAGCACCTGAAGGGCAACAACATCGCCCTGATCTTCGAGAAGACCTCGACCCGCACCCGCTGCGCCTTCGAAGTCGCCGCCTACGACCAGGGCGCCAATGTCACCTACATCGATCCCAATTCCTCGCAGATCGGCCACAAGGAAAGCATGAAGGACACCGCCCGCGTGCTCGGGCGCATGTACGACGCCATCGAGTACCGTGGCTTCAAGCAGGAGATCGTCGAAGAGCTGGCCAAGTTCGCCGGCGTGCCGGTGTTCAACGGCCTGACCGACGAGTACCACCCGACCCAGATGATCGCCGACGTGCTGACCATGCGTGAGAACAGCGACAAGCCGCTGCACGACATCAGCTACGCCTACCTGGGCGACGCCCGCAACAACATGGGCAACTCGCTGCTGCTGATCGGCGCCAAGCTCGGCATGGACGTGCGCATCGCCGCGCCGAAGGCGCTGTGGCCCCATGACGACCTGGTCGAGCGTTGCAAGAAGTACGCAGAAGAAAGCGGTGCGCGCATCACCCTCACCGAAGACCCGAAAGCCGCAGTCAAAGGCGTGGACTTCGTTCACACCGACGTCTGGGTATCGATGGGCGAGCCGGTCGAAGCCTGGGGCGAACGCATCCAGCAACTGCTGCCCTACCAGGTGAACAAGGAGCTGATGAAGGCCACCGGCAACCCACGCACCAAGTTCATGCACTGCCTGCCGGCATTCCACAACTCCGACACCAAGGTCGGCAAGCAGATCGCCGAGCAGTACCCGCACCTGGCCAACGGCATCGAAGTGACCGATGACGTGTTCGAATCGCCGGCGTGCATCGCCTTCGAGCAGGCGGAAAACCGCATGCACACGATCAAGGCGATCCTGGTTTCGACTCTGGCTGATCTCTGAACCCCGGTAGCGGCAAGCTGCAAGCGGCAAGCGACAAGAAGAAGCAAGACCGCGTGCGATCCGCTTTTTCTAGTAGCTTGAAGCTTGAAGCTTGCAGCTCCAACCAAAGGACATTCCCCATGCGTATCGTTGTTGCATTGGGCGGCAACGCCCTGCTGCGCCGTGGCGAGCCAATGACCGCTGACAACCAGCGCGCCAATATCCGCACCGCCACCGAACAGATCGCCAAGATCCACCCCGGCAACGAACTGGTCATCGCCCACGGCAACGGCCCGCAGGTCGGCCTGCTGTCGCTGCAGGGCCTGTCGTACAAGCCGGATGAAGCCTACCCGCTGGATGTGCTCGGCGCCGAGACCGAAGGCATGATCGGCTACATGATCGAACAGGAGCTGGGCAACCTGCTGGCCTTCGAGGTGCCGTTCGCCACCCTGCTCACCCAGGTTGAAGTGGACGCCAATGACCCGGCCTTCAAGGACCCGACCAAGTTCATCGGCCCTGTGTATGCCAAGGAAGAAGCCGAGCGCCTGGCCAAGGAGAAAGGCTGGGTGGTCAAGCCCGACGGCGACAAGTACCGCCGCGTGGTGGCCAGCCCCAAACCCAAGCGCATCTTCGAGATCCGCCCGATCAAGTGGCTGCTGGAAAAGAGCAGCATCGTGATCTGCGCCGGTGGCGGCGGCATCCCCACCATGTACGACGAAAACCGCAAGCTCAAGGGCGTCGAGGCGGTGATCGACAAGGACCTGTGCTCGGCACTGTTGGCCGAGCAATTGGAAGCCGACCTTCTGATCATCGCCACCGACGTCGATGCCGCCTACATTGACTACGGCAAGCCGACCCAGAAAGCGATTGCCCAGGCCCACCCCGACGAGCTCGAAAAGCTGGGCTTCGCCGCCGGTTCCATGGGGCCCAAGGTGCAGGCTGCCTGCGATTTCGCCCGGCATACCGGCAAGGTCGCGGTGATCAGCTCGCTGGAAAACATCGAGGACATCGTCAAAGGCACCGCCGGCACACGGGTTTCCACCGCCAAGCCGGGTATCAGCTACCGTTGAATGCAGTTGGCGGGCGCCCGGCGCCCGCCGTTTTCAACCTTCCGGAGGTTTCCACCATGGCCCAGTACCAACCCGGTCACGTTCATATCGAGCGCACCGCGCTGAACACCAACGACCACAGCTACGACCTGAACATCGAGTACGAGGCCACGTCGGACCCCAGGGAAGGCCGCGGCATCCAGTTCCGTATGCATGGCAGCATCGAGGGTAAGAATGTCGACGAGAAGTTCTTCCTGGCCAAGGACCAGGTGCTGCCGAGCTTTCTGATGCAGTTGAGCCGCAAGGCCCAGTCTTACCTGCCGGCGCCGAAGAAGTTCGAGAACCTCGGCTCGCCGCACAAGCTCTACGACTACATGTTCGAGGACATCCGGCAGAAGCTTGATGTGAAGTCCGGCGACCCGATCAAGCCTGAACACCTGGAATAGTCGAATTCATCGCGGGGCAAGCCCGCTCCCACAGGGACTGCACCACCCTCCGGGGCAGCGCTGTAATTGTGGGAGCTGGTTTACCAGCGATGAGGCCCGTACAAGCAACACCGGACAGATGCTCACATGTTGCCACCGTGGGAGCGGGCTTGCCCCGCGATAGGCTTCATACGATCACCAAGGCATACTGTCGCCCTCCCCGGCCATAACCGCCTACCCCATGCGCATCCACGTCAGCTTCATCGACCGCGTCGGCATCACCCAGGAAGTCCTGGCCCTGCTTGGTGCCCGCAACCTCAACCTCGATGCCGTGGAGATGGTCCCACCGAACGTCTACATAGACGCCCCGACCCTCAGCCCCGCCGTGCTCGAAGAGCTGCACGACGCCCTGTTCGAGGTGCGTGGCGTGCAGTCGGTGGAAGTGGTCGACATCCTCCCCGGCCAACGCCGCCACCTGCAGCTCGACGCCCTGCTCGCCGCCATGAGCGACCCGGTGCTGGCGGTGGACAGCGCCGGCAAAGTGCTGCTGGCCAACCCGGCGCTGATCGCCTTGTGCGGGCGTGAGTCGGCCGGGCGTTCATTGGCCGAGCTGTTCGGCGACCCCGACCTGCTCCAGGTCCTGCTGGATAACAATTTCCACCTGCCCATGCGCGAGATGCAGCTCAATGGCCAGAGCCTGCTGCTCGACGCCACGCCGATCACCAATGCCGGCGGGCTGCTCACCCTGTACCCGCCCAACCGCATGGGCGAGCGGCTGTCGGCGCTGCACCACGATCACGCCGAAGGCTTCGACGCCATGCTCGGCGACTCGCCGGCCATTCGCACCCTCAAGGCCCGCGCCCTGCGCGTGGCGGCCCTCGACGCACCCTTGCTGGTGCACGGCGAAACCGGCACCGGCAAAGAGCTGGTAGCCCGCGCCTGCCATGCCATCAGCAGCCGCCATGCCGCGCCCTTCCTGGCCCTCAACTGCGCCGCCCTGCCCGAGAGCTTGGCCGAGAGCGAGCTGTTCGGCTATGCTCCGGGCGCCTTCACCGGCGCCCAGCGCGGCGGCAAGCCGGGGCTGATGGAGCTGGCCAACCAGGGCACGGTGTTCCTCGACGAGATCGGCGAGATGTCGCCCTACCTGCAGGCCAAGCTTCTGCGCTTCCTCAGCGATGGCAGCTTCCGCCGGGTCGGTGGCGACCGCGAAGTGAAGGTGGACGTGCGCATCATCAGCGCCACCCACCGCAACCTTGAGCAGATGGTCAGCGAAGGCAGCTTCCGCGAAGACCTGTTCTATCGCCTCAACGTACTCAACCTGCAAGTGCCGCCGCTGCGCGAGCGCGGCCAGGACATCCTGCTGCTGGCGCACTACTTCATGCAGCAGGCCTGCACCCAGATCCAGCGGCCACAGTGCCGACTGGCGCCGGCCACCCATGCGGCGCTGCTGGCCAACCCCTGGCCGGGCAATGTGCGCCAGCTGCAGAACGTGATCTTCCGCGCTGCGGCCATCTGCGAAAGCAACGTGGTGGATATCGGCGACCTGGACATCGCCGGCACCTCGGTGGCGCGCGGGCAGGACGGCGAAGTGGCGAGCCTGGACCAGGCCGTCGGCGATTTCGAGCGCGAGCTGTTGCAGCGGCTGTATGCCAGCTATCCGTCGACCCGGCAGTTGGCCGGGCGGCTGCAGACCTCGCACACCGCCATCGCCCAGCGCCTGCGCAAGTACGGCATTCCCGGCAAGGCCTGAGCGTCGCCATCGAGCTCGACGACTCATCAGAAAATAGCAAAGGCAATCTCAGAATTACCCTACCCGCACACCCCAAACTTCCTAAACGCCGCCGCGTACCATACCGGGCTCTGTTCATGGGGCATGCGGTTTTCGCCCCGGCTTTTAAGGAAGAGTACGCTGAATGCTTGAGCTCGATTTCTATGGAACGCTGGTGGCCGCTTCGCTGGTCCTTCTGCTGGGACGCGGCCTGGTCAAACGGGTCGGTTTCCTGCGCACCTACAACATTCCCGAACCGGTAGCCGGCGGCCTGGTGGTCGCCCTGCTGCTGTTGGCGCTACGCGGCCTTGATGTCCGGGTCCAGTTCGACACCTCGTTGCAAACACCGCTGATGCTGGCGTTCTTCGCCACCATCGGCTTGAACGCAGACATAGCAAGCCTGAAAAAGGGCGGGCGCGTCGTCGGCGTATTCCTGCTGGCAGTCGCCGGGCTGCTGGTCGTGCAGAACGCCCTGGGCATCGGACTGGCCAAGGCCTTGGGGCTTGACCCGCTGATGGGCCTGCTGTCCGGCTCCATTTCCTTGTCCGGCGGCCATGGCACCAGTGCCGCGTGGGGCGCGACCTTCAGTGAGAAGTTCGGCCTGGCCTCGGCCACCGAACTTGGCATGGCCTCGGCAACGTTCGGCCTGGTGCTGGGGGGCCTGATCGGTGGCCCCGTCGCGCGTCTGCTGATTGCCGGGGTCAAGACGCCTGGCTTCGAACAGCAACCTCCCCGGCTGCCCAAGGGCTTCGAACAGCCCGACAAGGAGCGCTTGATCACGCCCTTTTCCCTCATCGAAACCATTGCCCTCATCGCCATCAGCCTGCTGGCCGGTACCCAGCTCAATGGTGTGCTGCATGACACCGCCTTCGAGTTGCCGACCTTCGTGTGCGTGCTGTTCGTCGGCGTGACCCTGCGCAACGGCTTGTCAATGCTGGGCGTGTACCAGGTGTTCGAACGGGAGGTTTCAGTGCTGGGCAATGTCAGCTTGTCGCTGTTCCTGGCGATTGCACTGATGTCGCTCAAGTTGTGGGACCTCGCCGCCCTGGCCTTGCCCTTCCTCGTCCTGTTGGCCGCGCAGACGCTGGTCATGGCGCTGTTCGCGATTTTCGTGACCTTCCGCATCATGGGCCGCAACTACGATGCGGCAGTGCTGGCGGCCGGCCATTGCGGCTTCGGCCTCGGCGCCACGCCGACGGCCATCGCCAACATGCAGGCGATCACCCAACGCTACGGGCCTTCGCAACTGGCCTTCCTGGCAGTGCCGATGGTGGGCGCGTTCTTCATCGACATCATCAATGTCATCGTGATCAAGCTGTACCTTGCCTTGCCCTTGTTCAGCGTCGGCTGATCAGCTGAGCGCCCGCCTGTTCCCCTCGCCTACGGCTACGGGAATCGCCGCTGCGTATTGCGCTCCACCCACATGTGCTGGTTCCCCCAGAAGGCGGTGCTCAGGCGCCGCCTTTTTTAATGTAACGAAACAAGTACATCGTATCGAAATCAATACACACCCATTCGAGTGCGCCTGCACAAGGGTTTGATCCTCAAGTGCTTTTGAATCCAGCTGGCTGTGTATCGATTTCATTCCATGCACATGACAAAACGCGTGCTAAAAATATGTAAGCCATTGATTTTAATGCATTTATCTATACTGGCCGCATTATTGCTAAGGAAATTCCAACCTTAAGAGCGCGGGTCTACCGCGCCAACGCCCCCTGCTTCCCGAGGAATTCCCATGAGCGAGTTGCGTTTCACCGAAGATCACGAATGGCTGCGCGTCGAAGCCGACGGCAGCGTCACCGTGGGCATCACCGCCTACGCCCAGAACGCCCTTGGCGATGTGGTCTACGTGCAACTGCCGGAACTGCAGCAGTACGACAAAGGCGCCGAAGCCTCC
This sequence comes from Pseudomonas sichuanensis, assembly GCF_024749065.1. Classification (NCBI taxonomy): domain Bacteria; kingdom Pseudomonadati; phylum Pseudomonadota; class Gammaproteobacteria; order Pseudomonadales; family Pseudomonadaceae; genus Pseudomonas; species Pseudomonas sichuanensis. The sequence continues at coordinate 4,765,998 of NZ_CP087185.1, forward strand.
ACCGTGGAATCGGTCAAGGCCGCCAGCGGCGTGTACATGCCCCTGAGCGGTGAAGTGGTCGCGGTCAACGACGGCCTCAACGATCAACCCGAGCTGGTCAACGAAGACCCGCTGGGCGAAGGCTGGTTCTTCCGCTTCATCCCCGCCGACATGACCGAAGTGGCCGCCCTGCTCGACCAGGACGCCTACGACCGCCTGCTCAAAGCCAACGACGACGCCTGAGGAACCTGCCATGACCATCAACCTCGGCACCGCCAACGAATTCATCGCCCGTCACATCGGCCCACGCGCCGCTGACGAGCAAGCCATGCTCGCCACCCTCGGTTTCGACTCGCTGGAGGCCATGAGCGCTGCGGTCATCCCCGACAGCATCAAGGGCACCAGCGTGCTGGGCAGCGAAGACGGCCAGAGCGAGGCCGATGCCCTCGCCGCCCTGAAAGCCATCGCCGCCAAGAACCAACTGTTCAAGAGCTACATCGGCCAGGGCTACTACAACACCCACACCCCGGCACCGATCCTGCGCAACCTCCTGGAAAACCCGGCCTGGTACACCGCCTACACTCCCTACCAGCCAGAAATCTCCCAAGGCCGCCTGGAAGCGCTGCTGAACTTCCAGACCCTGATCAGCGACCTGACCGGCCTGCCGATCGCCAACGCCTCCCTGCTCGACGAAGCCACCGCTGCCGCCGAGGCCATGACCTTCTGCAAGCGCTTGTCGAAGAACAAGGCCAGCCATGCCTTCTTTGCCTCGGTACACTGCCACCCGCAAACCCTCGACGTGCTGCGCACCCGCGCCGAACCGCTGGGTATCGACGTGGTGGTGGGCGACGAGCGTGAACTGAGCGACGCCAGCGCCTACTTCGGCGCCCTGCTGCAGTACCCGGCCAGCAACGGTGACGTGTTCGACTACCGCGCCGTGGTGCAGCAGTTCCACGCCGCCGGCGCCCTGGTGGCCGTGGCCGCCGACCTGCTGGCCCTGACCCTGCTGACCCCGCCTGGTGAATTCGAGGCCGACGTGGCCATCGGCAGCGCCCAGCGCTTCGGCGTGCCCCTGGGCTTCGGTGGCCCGCACGCGGCCTACTTCGCCACCCGTGACGCGTTCAAACGCGACATGCCAGGCCGCCTGGTCGGCGTGTCGATCGACCGCTTCGGCAAGAGCGCCCTGCGCCTGGCCATGCAGACCCGCGAGCAGCACATCCGCCGCGAGAAAGCCACCAGCAACATCTGCACCGCCCAGGTACTGCTGGCCAACATTGCCAGCATGTACGCCGTGTACCACGGCCCGGCCGGCCTCAAGCGCATCGCCGAACGCACCCACGCGCTGACCGCGATTCTGGCCACCGGCCTGGTGAAACTGGGTGTGAAAGTGCTCACCAGCGATTTCTTCGACACCCTCACCCTGGCTACCGGCACCAACACCGCCGGCCTGCATGACAAGGCCCGCGCCCAGGGCATCAACCTGCGCCAGATCGACGCCGCGTACCTGGGCCTGTCGCTGGACGAAACCACCAGCCAGGCCGATATCGAAGCCCTGTGGCAGCTGTTCGCCGAAGGCCAGGCCACCCCGGACTTCGCCGCCCTGGCCGCGACTGTCGCCATGCGTCTGCCGGCCGCCCTGCTGCGCCAGTCGGCCATCCTTGAACACCCGGTGTTCAACCGCTACCACAGCGAAACCGAGCTGATGCGTTACCTGCGCCGCCTGGCCGACAAGGACCTGGCGCTGGACCGCACCATGATCCCGCTGGGCTCGTGCACCATGAAGCTCAACGCCGCCAGCGAGATGATCCCGGTGACCTGGGCCGAGTTCGGCAACCTGCACCCGTTCGCCCCGGCCGCGCAAAGCCAGGGCTACCTGCAGATGACCAGCGAGCTCGAAGCCATGCTCTGCGCTGCCACTGGCTACGACGCCGTATCGCTGCAGCCCAACGCCGGCTCGCAAGGCGAATATGCAGGCCTGCTGGCGATCCGCGCCTACCACCGCAGCCGTGGCGACAGCCATCGCGATATCTGCCTGATCCCGTCCTCGGCCCACGGCACCAACCCGGCCACCGCCCACATGGCCGGCATGCGTGTGGTAGTGACCGCCTGTGACGCCCGTGGCAACGTCGATATCGACGACCTGCGCGCCAAGGCCCTCGAGCACCGCGAACGCCTGGCCGCGATCATGATCACCTACCCGTCGACCCATGGCGTGTTCGAAGAAGCCATCGGCGAGATCTGCGCGATCATCCACGACAACGGCGGCCAGGTGTATATCGACGGCGCCAACATGAACGCCATGGTCGGCCTGTGCGCCCCGGGCAAGTTCGGCGGCGACGTGTCGCACCTGAACCTGCACAAGACCTTCTGCATCCCCCACGGCGGCGGCGGCCCGGGCGTCGGCCCGATCGGCGTCAAATCGCACCTGGCACCGTTCCTGCCGGGCCACGCTACGCTTGAAAACACCGCTGGCGCGGTATGCGCCGCACCGTTCGGCAGCGCAAGCATCCTGCCGATCACCTGGATGTACATTCGCATGATGGGTGGCGCCGGGCTCAAGCGCGCTTCGCAGATGGCGATCCTCAACGCCAACTACATCGCCCGTCGCCTGGAAGAGCACTATCCTGTGCTGTACACCGGCGGCAACGGCCTGGTGGCGCATGAGTGCATCCTCGACCTGCGCCCGCTCAAGGACACCAGTGGCATCAGCGTCGACGACGTGGCCAAGCGCCTGATCGACTTTGGTTTCCACGCCCCGACCATGTCGTTCCCGGTAGCGGGCACGCTGATGATCGAGCCGACCGAGAGCGAATCGAAAGAAGAACTGGACCGCTTCTGCAACGCCATGATCCAGATCCGCGAAGAGATCCGCGCCGTGGAGAACGGCAGCCTGGACAAGGACGACAACCCGCTGAAGAACGCCCCGCACACCGCGGCGGAGCTGGCCGGCGAATGGACCCACGGCTACAGCCGCGAGCAGGCGGTTTACCCGCTGCCGAGTCTGGTGGAAAGCAAGTACTGGCCACCGGTCGGCCGCGTCGACAACGTGTTCGGCGACCGCAACCTGGTCTGTGCCTGCCCGTCGATCGAGAACTATCAGGACGTCTGATAGCCCTCGGGCCGACAGCGCGCCCTGTGGGAGCGGCGGTGCGCCGGTGCGATTCACCCGCGAATGCGATAGTGGTTTCACCGACGTATTCGCGGGTAAATCGCATCGGCGCACCGCCGCCCCCACAGGTTCACCGTCAACCTGTAGAGCCGGGAGGTCAGCATGTCACTTAGCGTCTTCGACCTGTTCAAGATCGGCATCGGCCCCTCCAGCTCCCATACGGTCGGGCCGATGCGCGCCGCCGCGCGCTTCGCCGAAGGCCTGCGGCGCGACGGCCTGCTGACCGGCACGGTCAGCGTCAAGGCCGAGCTGTATGGCTCGCTCGGCGCCACCGGCAAGGGCCACGGCAGCGACAAGGCCGTGCTACTCGGGCTTGAAGGCGAGCACCCGGACACCGTCGATACCGAAAGCATCCCCGCCCGCCTCAAGGCAATCCGCGACAGCGGTCACCTGCGCCTGCTTGGCGAGCATGAGATCGAATTCGTCGAAAAACAGCACCTGGCGATGATCCGCAAGCCGTTGGCCTACCACCCCAATGGCATGATCTTCCGTGCCTTCGATACGGCCGGGTTGCAGGTCCGCAGCCGCGAGTACTACTCGGTGGGTGGCGGTTTCGTGGTCGATGAAGAGGCCGCCGGCCATGACCGCATCGTCGAGGACAGCACCGTGCTGCCCTACCCGTTCAAGACCGGCAAGCAGCTGCTCGGGCATTGCGCCACGCAACAGTTTTCGTTCAGCCAGGTGATGCTGGCCAACGAAGCGGCATGGCGCCCCGAGGCCGAAACCCGCGCCGGGCTATTGCGCATCTGGCAGGTGATGCAGGACTGCGTCGAGGCCGGTTGCCGCCACGAGGGCATCCTGCCAGGTGGGCTGAAGGTCAAGCGCCGCGCGCCGGCGCTGTACCGCCAGCTCAGCCAGCACCCGGAAGCCAGCCTGCGCGATGCCCTGTCGGTGCTCGACTGGGTCAACCTGTACGCCCTGGCGGTGAACGAGGAAAACGCCTACGGCGGGCGGGTGGTCACGGCGCCGACCAATGGCGCGGCCGGCATCGTGCCCGCGGTGCTGCACTACTACATGCGCTTCGTCCCCGGCGCCAACGAGGATGGGGTGGTGCGCTTCCTGCTCACCGCAGCGGCGATCGGCATTCTGTACAAGGAGAACGCGTCGATTTCCGGCGCCGAGGTGGGCTGCCAGGGCGAGGTCGGCGTGGCCTGCTCAATGGCTGCCGGGGCCTTGTGCGAGGTAATGGGAGGGACCCCGCAACAGGTGGAAAACGCCGCCGAGATCGGCATGGAACATAACCTGGGCCTGACCTGCGACCCCATCGGCGGGCTGGTCCAGGTGCCCTGCATCGAGCGCAACGCCATGGGCTCGGTGAAGGCAATCAATGCGGTGCGCATGGCCCTACGCGGCGACGGGCAACATTACGTCTCGCTCGACAAGGTCATCCGCACCATGCGCCAGACCGGCGCCGACATGAAAAGCAAATACAAGGAGACCGCCCGCGGCGGTCTGGCCGTCAACATCATCGAATGTTGACCCGAACAAAAACCAAGGAGTCACCGATGTCCGAAACACTGCTCAAGACCCCACTGCACGCCCTGCATCTCGAACTGGGCGCACGCATGGTGCCGTTCGCCGGCTATGACATGCCGGTGCAGTACCCGCTGGGTGTGCTCAAGGAGCACCTGCACACCCGCGAGCAGGCCGGCCTGTTCGACGTCTCGCACATGGGCCAGATCGTCCTGCGCGGCAGCGATGCGGCCCGCGCGCTGGAAACCCTGGTGCCAGTGGACATCATCGACCTGCCGATGGGCATGCAGCGCTATGCCATGTTCACCAACGAACAAGGCGGCATTCTTGACGACCTGATGGTCGCCAACCTGGGTGACGACACCCTGTTCCTGGTGGTCAACGCCGCCTGCAAGGACCAGGACCTGGCCCACCTGCGCCAGCACATCGGCGCGCAGTGCGAAATCGAGCCGCTGTTCGAAGCCCGCGCGCTGCTGGCCCTGCAAGGCCCGGCGGCGGTCAAGGTGCTGGAGCGCCTGGCGCCGGAAGTGGCCGGCATGACCTTCATGCAGTTCCGCCCGGTCACCTTGCTGGGCAGCGAATGTTTCGTCAGCCGCTCGGGCTACACCGGTGAAGACGGCTACGAGATCTCGGTACCGGCGACTGCCGCCGAAGCCCTGGCCCGTCGCCTGCTGGCCGAGCCGGAAGTACAGCCGATCGGCCTCGGTGCGCGCGATTCGCTGCGCCTGGAAGCCGGCCTGTGCCTGTACGGCCACGACATGAATACCGCCACCACGCCGATCGAGGCCAGCCTGCTGTGGGCGATCTCCAAGGTGCGCCGTGCCGACGGCGCGCGTGCCGGTGGCTTCCCCGGCGCCGCAGCCGTATTCGCCCAACAGCAACAAGGCGTTGCACGCAAGCGCGTAGGCCTGCTGCCGCAGGAACGCACCCCGGTGCGCGAGGGTGCCGAAATTGTCGACGGCACCGGCAAAATGGTTGGCCAGGTGTGCAGCGGTGGATTTGGCCCGACCCTCGGCGCACCGGTGGCGATGGGCTATGTCGATACCGAACATGCGGCACTGGACACGGCATTGTTCGCTGTCGTGCGTGGCAAGCAAGTTGCCCTTAAAGTCAGCAGAATGCCTTTCGTGGCACAGCGTTACTACCGCGGTTGATTGACGGTTTGGGCAGGTTCGGCATATTCGTTTCCGAACCTGCCCAATAACTTCTGAACATAGCGCCAGGCCAGGCGCCATGCCGCTTCGGGCAAATCGCTCAAGGCTTCGGAAAAGCCTGATTTTCACCCCGGCGCAGGGCTTGTTTTTCGCTCGACAGTTGGCGTAGAGTCACTGCACTGTGTTTGCATGGGTCGCAACAGTTCGTGACCTGGGCCAGTAGCCGCAATTTGCTACAACCCGTTCGACGTCTCTTACTTTCCTGCAACCCAGCCCAGTACTCTTTCACGTACATAACGTGTGAAAGAAACTGTCATCAAATTCAAGTTTCATAGGAAATAAGACAATGTCCCAACGTCAGAGCGGTACCGTCAAGTGGTTCAATGACGAGAAAGGTTTCGGTTTCATCACCCCTGAAAGCGGTCCGGATCTGTTCGTGCACTTCCGTGCCATTCAGGGCAACGGCTTCAAGAGCCTGAAAGAAGGCCAGAAAGTGACCTTCATTGCCGTGCAAGGCCAGAAAGGCATGCAGGCTGACGAAGTCATCGCAGAAGCCTGACTTCTTAAAAAAAGCCCCTGTGTTGACGCACAGGGGCTTTTTTGTGCCCGCAATTCCATAGAATGGGCCTTTGCCATCTGGAGCCGTCGTGCATGTCCAAGCCTTTGCTCAATCCCCAGGGTGAATTCCCCCCCGTCGGCCTGGGCCGCCGATTGGCAGCGATGTTCTATGACTTCCTGCTGTGCACCGCCCTACTGATCGTGACCGCCGGTGCCTACAAGATGGTCCAGATGGCGATTATCGGCGAAGCACGTATGCGCGAACTGACCGAGGCCGGCGCGCTGGATGGCGACCCATTGCTGTCGACCATCCTGCTGTTCGCGCTGTTCGGCTTCTTCGCCAAGTTCTGGACCCATGGCGGCCAGACCCTTGGCATGCAGGTATGGGGAGTGCGCGTACAGAACGCCGATGGCAGCGCCATCAGCCTGTGGCAGGCGTTACTGCGTTTTGTGGTGTCGATCGCTTCATGGCTGTGCCTGGGGCTGGGCTTTATCTGGTCACTGTTCGACAAGCGCAAGCGCAGCTGGCACGACATCTACTCCGACACGCAGTTGGTGCGACTGCCAAAGCGTAAAAAGTGACTGCAAAAGTCACAGCGTGGGAGCGGCGGTTCGTGGGAGCGGGCTTGCCCCGCGATGGCCTTCGCAACGCCATCGCGGGGCAAGCCCGCTCCCACGAACCGCCGCTCCCACACTCCACACAGAGCAGCAATGAAAAAGCCGACCCAAGGGTCGGCTTTTTCATTGCTGTGACGCCATCAACCGGCTCGACGCAACATCCACACACCCGCCAGCGCACAGATCCCGGCCGGGATCAGTACCGCCAGCAGCGGCGGGAAGCCGAACACCTGGCTCGACGGGCCAAGCAGGTCGCCGGCGATGCGGAACACGAAGCCCACCAGCACACCGGTGAACACGCGCTGGCCGAGAGTGACCGAACGCAGCGGCCCGAAGATGAAGGAGATCGCCATCAGCACCAGCGCTGCCGTCACCGCCGGTTGCAGCACCTTGGTCCAGAAGGCCAGCCAGTAACGGGCGTTGTTAAGGCCCTGGTCGGAAAGGTAGTGGATGTAGTCCCACAGGCCAGTGATCGACAGCGACTCCGGCGCCAGCACCACGGTGTTGAGCAGCTCGGGGGTGACCGAGACATCCCACGGTTCCTGGGCGTTCTTCACCACTTCGGTGTGATCGCCACGGAAATAAGTGGTGCTCACATCGCTCAGCATCCAGCGGTTGTCGCTGTACTGGGCCTTGCGCGCAAAGCTCGAGGTGAGGATCTTGCGCTGGTCGTCGAAGCGGTAACGGGTGACACCCAGCAGCAGGCCGTTGGGCTGCACCGAGTTGATGTGCACGAACTCTTCGCCCTGGCGATGCCACATGCCGCGCTTGGAGCTTTGCGCCTCGCCACCACCCTGGGCCAGCGAGCGGTCGGCCTGGGCCTTGTTCTCGGTAGCGGGGGCGACGTATTCGCCAATCAGTACGCCCACCAGCATCAGCACCAGCATGGGCTTCATCACCGCCCAGACGATGCGGCCGATGGATACACCGGCGGCACGCATGATGGTCAGTTCGCTGCTGCTGGCCAGACTGCCCAGGCCGATCAGGCAGCCGATCAGCGCTGCCATCGGCAACATGTCGTAGAGCCGGCGCGGCGCGGTCAGCAGCACGTAGCTGCTGGCATCCAGCACGGTATAGGTGTCGCTGAGGTCGCTCATCTCATCGATGAAGGCGAACAGCGAAGCCAGGCCGAGGATGATGCCCAGCACGGCAAGAATGGCCAGCAGCACGCTCTGGCCGATGTAGCGATCCAGTTTAACCACGGGCCACCTCCGCACGGCGCGCGGCGCGCTTGAGGCGCAGCGGCTCCCAGTACATCAGCCCCAGGCCGATGAGCAGGAACAGGCCATGGACCCACCAGATACCCAGTGAAATGGGCAACTTGCCCTTCTCCAGGGCGCCACGCACGGAAATCAGCATCGTCAGATAGGCCATGTACAGAAGAATCGCCGGCAGCAGCTTGAGGAAGCGGCCCTGGCGTGGATTGACGCGGGACAGCGGTACCGCCAGCAGGGTCACGACGAACACCAGCAGCGGCAGCGACAGCCGCCACTGCAGTTCGGCGCGCTCACGCGTACCGTCCTGGCCGAACAACTGGGAGGTCGGGATCGCTTCACGCTCGGTCACGTCCTCGGCGACTTCCGGCTTGGGCAGCAGCACACCGTAGGTGTCGTACTTGATCGCACGGTAATCGGCCTGGCCGGGGTTGCCGTCATAGCGGTAGCCGTTCTCCAGCACCAGGTAGCGGTTGCCGTCGGCCTGCACTTCCTGGTGGCCCTTCTCGGCAACCAGCACCGAAGGCGCGCGGTCCTTGGTCTTGTCCTGGTTGAAGCGCTTCTCGGAGATGAACACCCCGGCCAGGTTTATACGGTCGTCGGACAGCTGCTCGGTGTAGGTCACCCGGGAGCCGTCACGCAGGGTCTGGAAACGGCCCGGCACCAGGGTGTCGAACTCGGTCAGCGCATCCTGCTGGGCAATGATCTTCTGCACCTGGGCCACGCCGAGCGGCGCCAGGCTCAGGCTCAGCCAGGCCACCAGCAGGGCGACCAGCGCCGCCGGCGCCATGGTCATTGCCAGCAGGCGTTGCTGGCTCATGCCCGTGGCCGAGAGCACGGTCATCTCGCTCTCGAGATAGAGCCGGCCATAAGCGAGCAGGATGCCGAGGAACAGGCCCAGGGGCAGGATCAGCTGCAGGAAACCCGGCAGGCGGTAGCCCATGATCAGGAACAGCACGCTCGGGTCGAGCACGCCCTGGGCGGCCTGGGCCAGGTACTTGATGAAGCGCCCGCTCATGATGATCACCAACAGCACGGCGCTGACGGCGCTCAAGGTCAGCAGGACCTCGCGGGACAGATAACGAAAGACGATCAAACCAGACACTCCTGGGTTGTCAGGGGCGGACAGCCATACGAACGATTCGCAACAGCCAGGACCAATGCCGGTTCGCCAAGGCGAACCTCCATGTAAAGTGCGCGCATTATCCTGTGATTGACGGCGCCTGTCACTTGGCCGCGCATGACAGAGCACATCGGGGTTGTCATGAAGGTTGCGCCAGGCTCAAACTGGCAGCTTTTCCGCTGGCCGGCAAAGGCCGCCAGCCCCGTATTCCGAGCGCCTGCGAAAGACAGCGCCCACTCACAGACCATTCGGGGATCCAGACATGGAACTGGTTGTAAAAAGCGTAGCCGCCGCATCCGTCAAGACCGCCACCTTGGTGGTGCCGGTGGGTGAAGGGCGCAAGCTCGGCAATATCGCCAAGGCCGTCGACCAGGCCACCGACGGCGCCATCAGTGCGCTGCTCAAGCGCGGTGACCTGGCCGGCAAGCCGGGCCAGACCCTGCTGCTGCACAGCCTGCCCGGCCTCAAGGCCGAGCGCGTGCTGCTGGTGGGCAGCGGCAAGGAAGAGGCGCTGGGTGACCGCGCCTGGCGCAAGCTGGTCGCCAGTGTCGCCGGCGTGCTCAAAGGCCTCGGCGGTACCGATGCGGTGCTGGCCCTGGACGATATCGCCGTGACCGCCCGTGACGGCCACTACGGCAAATACCGCCTGCTGGCCGAAACCCTGCTCGACGGCAACTACGTGTTCGACCGTTTCAAGAGCCAGAAGGCCGAGCCGCGTGCACTGAAGAAAGTCACCCTGCTGGCCGACAAGGCCGGCCAGGGCGAAGTGGAGCGCGCCGTCAAGCACGCCACCGCGATCGCCAGCGGCATGACCTTCACCCGTGACCTGGGCAACCTGCCGCCGAACATCTGTCACCCAAGCTTCCTCGCCGACCAGGCCAAGGAGCTAGGCAAGGCGCACAAAGGCCTCAAGGTCGAAGTGCTGGACGAGAAGAAGATCAAGGACCTGGGCATGGGCGCGTTCTACGCCGTGGGCCAGGGCAGCGATCAACCACCGCGCCTGATCGTGATGAACTACCAGGGCGGCAAGAAAGCCGACAAACCTTACGTACTGGTCGGCAAGGGCATCACTTTCGACACCGGCGGCATCAGCCTCAAGCCAGGTGCCGGCATGGACGAGATGAAGTACGACATGTGCGGCGCCGCCAGCGTGTTCGGCACGCTCAAGGCCGTGCTGGAACTGCAACTGCCGATCAACCTGGTGTGCCTGCTGGCGTGCGCCGAGAACATGCCGAGCGGCGGCGCCACCCGCCCGGGCGACATCGTGACCACCATGAGCGGCCAGACCGTCGAGATCCTCAACACCGACGCCGAAGGCCGCCTGGTGCTGTGCGACACCCTCACCTACGCCGAGCGCTTCAAGCCCCAGGCGGTGATCGACCTAGCCACCCTGACCGGCGCCTGCATCGTCGCCCTGGGCAGCCACACCTCGGGCCTGATGGGCAACAACGACGAGCTGATCGGCCAGTTGCTGGACGCCGGCAAGCGCGCCGACGACCGCGCCTGGCAGCTGCCGCTGTTCGACGAGTACCAGGAGCAGCTGGACAGCCCGTTCGCCGACATCGCCAACATCGGCGGCCCCAAGGCTGGCACCATCACCGCCGGCTGCTTCCTGTCGCGCTTCGCCAAGGCCTACCACTGGGCACACCTGGACATCGCCGGCACCGCCTGGATCAGCGGCGGCAAGGACAAGGGGGCCTCGGGCCGCCCGGTGCCACTGCTGACCCAGTACCTGCTCGACCGCGCCGGCGCCTGATGGCGCACGGTCGGTGGCGCCTGCTGGCGCCACTGACTGGCGAAACCAACCATGAGCAAAGTCGACTTCTATATCCTGCCCACCGACTCGCTGTCGGCGCGGCTGGATTTTGCCTGCAAGCTGTGCGAGAAGGCCTGGCGCCTCGGCCACCGGGTCTACCTGCACTGCCAGGACGAGGCGCAACGCCACGAACTGGACCTGCTTCTTTGGCAGTTCAAGGGCGAGGCATTCGTGCCCCACGACCACGCCGAACTGCACCAGGACGCCCCCGTGGCGCTGGGCGTCGGCAGCGATGCCGGCGAGCACCGTGACCTGCTGATCAACCTGGGCGGCGATGTGCCCGGGTTCGCCAAGCAGTTCGAACGCGTCGCCGAAATCGTCGTCGAGGCACCGGCAATCCGCCAGGCCGCCCGAGAACGATTCCGTTTCTACCGCGAACAGGGCTATGCTCTGCAAGACCACCGCTTACAGCGACTCTGACGACGATGGATAAGCAGCTGAACTCCCTCACCCATTCCGCCCACCTGCTCGACGATCTCGAATCGATTCGCGAACTGCTGGGTGACGCCAACCTGCAACCGCCGCTGCTGACCGAGACGGTTGAGCAGATTCCACTGTTGCTCGATGAGCCTGCCGGCGCACCTCCGGTCGCCCAGGCGACAGCCGCACCGGCCCTCGAAGAGGATGCCCAGACCCGCCGCCAGGACACCCTGCTGCACCTGGACGCCGAGCTGCGTGCCGCCGCCGCGCAGATCATGCAGGACGTGATCAACGACTTCACCCCGCATATCGAGACCGAGATCAAGCGCCGGCTGGATGCGCGACTGGAACGCCTGCTCAAGCGCTCCGAATAAGCTGCCCCTTTCAGCGCCTTCTTCGCGGGTAAACCCGCTCCCACAGGTACAGCGCTGTCCTTGAGTGCAGCACTGTACCTGTGGGAGCGGGTTTACCCGCGAAAAGCCTCACTCGGTGCAATGTCACTACACCGTGTCCCCTGCCGTCTCGCCGTTGTATACTTCCCGGCTTTCCTGAACAAATGCCATAGGGTCCCGCCGCGCATGGACAAGACCTACCAGCCGCACGCCATCGAAACTTCCTGGTACAACACCTGGGAGTCCGAGAACTACTTCGCCCCACAAGGTGCAGGCGAGTCCTACACCATCATGATCCCGCCGCCGAACGTCACCGGCAGCCTGCACATGGGTCATGGCTTCAACAATGCGATCATGGACGCCCTGATCCGCTTCCGCCGCATGCAGGGCCGCGACACCCTGTGGCAGCCAGGCACCGACCACGCCGGTATCGCCACCCAGATGCTCGTCGAGCGCCAGCTGGAAGCCAAAGGCCAGAACCGCCACGACCTGGGCCGCGACAAGTTCCTGGAGAAGGTCTGGGAGTGGAAGGATCAGTCCGGTGGCAACATCAGCCGCCAGATCCGCCGCCTGGGCTCTTCGGTGGACTGGAGCCGCGAGCGCTTCACCATGGACGACGGCCTGTCGGACGCGGTCAAGGAAGCCTTCGTGCGCCTGCATGAAGACGGCCTGATCTACCGCGGCAAGCGCCTGGTCAACTGGGACACCAAGCTGCACACGGCGATCTCCGACCTCGAAGTGGAAAACCACGACGAGAAAGGCCACCTGTGGAACCTGCGCTACCCGCTGGCCGACGGCGCCAAGACCGCCGAAGGCAAGGACTACCTGGTGGTCGCCACCACCCGCCCGGAAACCCTGCTGGGTGACGCCGCCGTGGCCGTCAACCCGAACGACGAGCGCTACCAGGCGCTGATCGGCAAGTTCGTCAAGCTGCCGCTGGTCGGCCGCCTGATCCCGATCATCGCCGACGACTACTGCGACCCCGAGTTCGGCACCGGCTGCGTGAAGATCACCCCGGCCCACGACTTCAACGACTATGAAGTCGGCAAGCGCCACAACCTGCCGCTGCTGAACATCTTCGACAAGAATGCGATGGTGCTGGCCAGTGCCCAGGCGTTCAACCTCGACGGCAGCGTCAACGAGCAGATCGATACCAGCCTGCCCGCGCAGTACGCCACCCTCGACCGCTTTGTCGCGCGCAAACAGATCGTTGCCGACCTCGACGCCCAGGGCCTGCTGGTCAGCATCGACGATCACGCCCTGAAAGTACCGAAGGGCGACCGTTCCGGCACCGTCATCGAGCCGTGGCTGACCGACCAGTGGTACGTGTCCACCAAGCCGCTGGCCGAACCGGCCATTGCCGCCGTGGAAGACGGCCGTATCCAGTTCGTGCCGAAACAGTACGAGAACATGTACTTCTCCTGGATGCGTGACATCCAGGACTGGTGCATCAGCCGCCAGCTGTGGTGGGGCCACCGCATCCCGGCCTGGTACGACGAGGCCGGCCAGGTCTATGTCGGCCGCGACGAGGCCGAAGTGCGCGCCAAGCACAACCTGGGCAGCGATGTGCAACTGCGCCAGGACGACGACGTGCTCGACACCTGGTTCAGCTCGGGCCTGTGGACCTTCTCCACCCTGGGCTGGCCGGAACAGACCGAGTTCCTCAAGAAGTTCCACTCCACCGACGTGCTGGTCACCGGCTTCGACATCATTTTCTTCTGGGTCGCCCGGATGATCATGCTGACCATGCACCTGATCAAGAACGACGACGGCACCCCGCAGGTCCCGTTCAAGACCGTGTACGTGCACGGCCTGGTGCGTGATGGCCAGGGCCAGAAGATGTCCAAGTCCAAGGGTAACGTGCTCGACCCGCTGGACATCGTCGACGGCATCACCCTCGACGCCCTGCTGGAAAAACGCACCAGCGGCATGATGCAGCCCAAGCTTGCCGAGAAGATCGCCAAGCAGACCAAGGCCGAGTTCCCCGAAGGTATCGCCAGCTACGGCACCGACGCCCTGCGCTTCACTTTCTGCTCGCTGGCCTCCACCGGCCGTGACATCAAGTTCGACATGGGCCGTGTCGAGGGCTACCGCAACTTCTGCAACAAGATCTGGAACGCCGCCCGCTACGTGCTGGACAAGGGCGAGGACTGCGGCCAGAACGGCGAGGCCTACGAGCTGTCGCTGGCTGATCGCTGGATCATCTCGCAGCTGCAGCGCACCGAAGCCGAAGTGACCCGCCAGCTCGAGCAGTTCCGCTTCGACCTGGCCAGCCAGGCGCTGTACGAGTTCATCTGGAACCAGTACTGCGACTGGTACCTGGAGCTGTCCAAGCCGGTGCTGTGGGACGAGAATGCCCCGGTCGAGCGCGCCCGCGGCACCCGTCGCACCCTGGTGCGCGTGCTGGAAGTGGCGCTGCGCCTGGCCCACCCGTTCATGCCGTTCATCACCGAAGAAATCTGGCAGCGCATCGCGCCGCTGGCTGGCATCGACGGCAAGACCATCATGCTGCAGCCTTGGCCAGAAGCGAACGAGAGCCGCATCGACGCCGCCGCCGAAGGCGACATCGAATGGCTCAAGGAGCTGATGGTCGGCCTGCGCAACATCCGCGCCGAGATGAACATCGGCCCGGGCAAGCCACTGCCGCTGTTCCTCAAGAACGCCAATGCCGACGACCAGCGTCGCCTGCAGGAGAACGAAGCCCTGCTGAAGAAACTGGCCAAGGTCGAGTCGTTCACCGTGCTGGGCGAACAGGACGAAGCACCGCTGTCGGCCACCGCGCTGGTGGGTGACCTGCAAGTGCTGGTACCGATGGCCGGCCTGATCGACAAGGACGCTGAGCTTGCACGCCTGAACAAGGAAATCCAGCGCCTGCAGGGCGAAGTCCAGCGCGTGGGCGGCAAGCTGTCCAACGCCGCCTTCGTCGACAAGGCCCCGCCTGCCGTGATCGAGAAAGAGCGCGCCAAGCTGGCCGAGTCGGAACAGGCCCTGGCCAACTTCACCGAGCAGCATGCGCGGATCGCTGCGCTGTAACATTCAGTGAAGCTATCGCGGGGCAAGCCCGCTCCCACGGGATCCGCACCGGACTCGTGGGAGCGGGCTTGCCCCGCGATGCTTTTCAGGACCGAAACCATGACCGACAAACCCACCCTGCACCCCCGCAACCGTCACCAGGGCCGTTACGACTTCCCGGCACTGATCAAGGCCCATCCGGACCTCGCCCGCTTCACCATCACCAACCCCTACGGCAAACCCAGCATCGACTTCGCCAACCCCGAAGCCGTGCGGGTGTTCAACCGTGCGCTGCTCAAGGCCCAGTACGGCATCCAGCACTGGGACATCCCGGCCGACTACCTGTGCCCGCCGATCCCGGGCCGCGCCGACTACATCCATGTGGCCGCCGACCTGCTGGCCGCCGACAACGCCGGCGAGGTGCCACGCGGCGCCCAGGTGCGCGTGCTGGACATCGGCGTGGGTGCCAACTGCATCTACCCGCTGCTCGGCCACAGCGACTACCGCTGGCGCTTCACTGGCTCCGACATCGACCCGATCGCCCTGGCCTCGGCCAAGGCCATCGTCCAGGCCAACCAACTGGACAAGGCCATCGGCCTGCGTCTGCAAGCCGAGCGCAAGAAAATCCTCAGCGGTTTGTTGCAGGAGGGTGAGCGCTTCGACCTGACCCTGTGCAACCCGCCCTTCCATGCCTCGCGCGAAGAAGCCACCCGCGGCAGCCAGCGCAAATGGAAGAACCTCGGCAAGCAGGACCCCAAGCGCAAGCTGCCGGTGCTGAACTTTGGCGGGCAGAACAACGAACTGTGGTGCGAAGGCGGCGAGATCCGTTTCGTCAGCCAACTGATCGATGAAAGCGTGCAGTACGCAGCGCAAGTGCTGTGGTTCACCAGCCTGGTATCCAAGGCCAGCAACCTGCCGGGCATCGAGGCGGCGCTGAAGAAGGCCGGAGTGAAGGCCTTGCATGTCGTCGAGATGGGCCAGGGGCAGAAGCAGAGCCGCATGGTCGCGTGGAGCTTCCATGACGACGAGGCGCGCAAGGGCTGGCTGACCAAGCGCTGATCTTTCTGTGGGAGCCGGCTTGCCGGCGATCCAGACGACACGATGGATGGCACCGGCATTGCCGGTGATCGCCGGCAAGCCGGCTCCCACAGGCACAAAAAAAACCGCGCCCGGGCAAGCCGGGCGCGGTCTCGTCAACGCAGCAACAATTACTTGTTGATGGCGTCGTTCAGCGACTTGGCCGGAACGAACTTGACGACTTTCTTGGCAGCGATTTCGATGGCAGCGCCAGTCGAAGGGTTACGGCCGGTACGGGCAGGACGCTCGGAGACTTTCAGCTTGCCGATGCCTGGCAGGGTGATTTCGGCGCCGTTTTCCAGTTGGTCGGCGACGATCTGGCCCAGTTGCTCCAGGGCGTTGCGCGCGGTGGTTTTTGGCGCGTCGATGGCTTCAGCGATATCGGCAATCAGTTGGTCTTTGGTCAGTGCCATGGTGGTGTTCCTTCCCTATCAAATCAGAGGTTGTGCAGCGTGCTTGGTCGGTGGTCGGGCCAGCCCGGGACAATCCAGAGGCCGCGTCGATCGCGTATGTAGATGCGCAAATCGGCGTTTGGTTCGACACCCCGCCAGCACGCTGCCAGCAATGCGCCACTCAAGGGGCGCAAGACCGCGCAAAGCTACCACAGGAATCGATAAATATCCGCTGTCGACACTGATTTTGTGCAGGTTTTTCGGGGGTTTAAGGAAAAAACGCACAAAAATGAACAAAAAACGAACAACCGTCATTTCTGCCAACATCTGGCCACTGCATCGTCCCCACCCTGAGGTAAACTGAGCGACTTTGCAGCGCGGCCTCGCTCCCGCTTACATCACAGAGAATTCCATGCCAATCCGTCATTGCATCGTTCACCTGATCGACAAGAAGCCCGATGGCAGCCCCGCTGTACTGCATGCGCGCGACAGCGAACTGGCGGCCTCGGATGCCATCGAAAACCTGCTGGCCGACCTCAACGACAGCTACAACGCCAAGCAAGGCAAAGCCTGGGGCCTGTTCCATGGCGAATCCGGCGCCTACCCGTTCAGCGGCTGGCTCAAGCAGTACCTGGAACAGGAAAAGGACTTCACCAGCTTCAGCCGCGTCGCCGTCGAGCACCTGCAGAAGCTGATGGAAGAATCCAACCTGTCCACCGGCGGCCACGTCTTGTTCGCCCACTATCAGCAGGGCATGACCGAGTACCTGGCAATCGCCCTGCTGCACCACAGCGAAGGCGTGGCGGTGAACGCCGAACTCGACGTGACGCCATCGCGCCACCTCGACCTGGGCCAGCTGCACCTGGCCGCGCGGGTCAATCTGTCCGAGTGGAAGAACAACCAGAACTCCAAGCAGTACATCTCGTTCATCAAGGGCAAGAACGGCAAGAAAGTCTCGGATTACTTCCGTGACTTCATCGGCTGCCAGGAAGGCGTGGACGGCCCGGGCGAAACCCGCACCCTGCTCAAGGCCTTCAGCGATTTCGTCGAGAAGGAAGACCTGCCGGAAGAATCCGCCCGGGAAAAGACCCAGACCCTGGTCGACTACGCCACCTCACAGACCAAGATGGGCGAGCCGATGGGCCTCGAAGAGCTGTCCAGCCTGATCGACGAGGACCGCCCACAGGCGTTCTTCGATCACATCCGCAACAGTGACTACGGCCTGTCGCCGGAAATCCCCGCCGATAAACGCACGCTCAATCAGTTCCGCCGTTTCACCGGGCGGGCCGAAGGGCTGTCGATCAGCTTCGAGTCGCACCTGCTGGGTTCGAAGATCGAGTATGACGAGGAAGCGGGGACGCTGGTGATCAAGGGGCTGCCGACGCAGTTGGTCGATCAGCTGAAGCGGCGCAAGGACTGAACATACGCTGTGGGAGCAACTGTCTTACTGTAGGAGCGGCCTTGTGTCGCGATTGGGTCGCGAAGCGGCCCCAGTTTTCAGCAACGCAACAAAAATCGCCGGGGCTGCTGCGCAGCCCTTTCCGACCGGTCCGGCGCCCCGGCACGGCCGCTCCTACAGTTGTCGTGCAATACATGTGGGAGCGGGTTTACCCGCGAAGCAGGCAACACGGCGGATGGCACCGGCTTTGCCGGTGTTCGCGGGTAAACCCGCTCCCACAAATCAGTGCGCTGAGGTTTCGCAATAGGAGGCAACAAGCGCCTCCTTGGCCTTCTTGCGCAGCTTCTTCACCAGGCGCTCCTGGCGCAGCGCTTCGCCTTTGTCCGGCCACTGCTCCACGTACACCAGCGCCTGCGCCGGGCTGGTCTTGAAGTAACGTGCGCCCTGCCCCTTCTGGTGCTTGATGAAGCGCCGCTGCGGATCATCGCTGATGCCGCAGTACAGCGAGCCATTGGCGGCCCGCACCAGGTAGACGTACCAGGGTTTGCACTCGACGGTGGAAGGTATCTCGCTCACGGCTCGATTCGATACAGCTGAAGATGGCCGCCAGCTTACCCGCTCAGCGCGCCTGCTGGAACGCCCGCAGCCCTTTGAAGGCTTGCTGGCGAACCTTGTTCTGCAGCATCGGCGACCAGCCAAGCAACACCCCCGGCATGCCCAACGCCTGGCGCGACCAGCGCCACAGGTCAAAGCTGTCGTCGTGCTGGCAGATCAGCCCGTCGCGGATCACGAAACGCGCCTGGATATCGTTGACCACTACCCGCCCGGTCTGGCTGAACAGGTAGGTTGCCACCCAGTGGGCCTCGCCGCCGCGCTCATCGCTGCGAACGTTGTCGAAGGTCAGGGTGAAGTCCTTGGCGCGGCGGGTGAGCATCCGCCACATATCGCCGGCATCCTGACCGCGCAGGGTGCCGAACACCGGGTCGCTGAAGGCGATGTCGTCGCTGTAGCAGGCCACCATGGCCTCGGCATCCAGGCGCTGGAAGGCCTGGTAGAAACGGGTGATCAGGGCGCTGTTGGCATCGCTCATGGGGTGGTCCTGCGAAGATACGGAACCCGCACGATACTGCGTGGCTCGCAGCAGTACCATGCCCATTCGCGCCGTGAATGATGATCGCGGGCGGCGTGCTCTACACCCGCTCGCTGCTGACCTGCACATGCAGGGACCGCCCGGCGCCCAGCCCGAACGCGATAGCCCCTATCCCCAGCACTGCGAAGATCCAGCCCAGGGCATCCCAGCCCCCGGTCAGGTCATGCACCAGGCCGACAGCGAAGGGCCCGGTGGACGCCAGGGTGTACCCCACCCCTTGGGCCATGCTCGACAGGTTGGCAGCCACGTGCGCATCCCTGGAGCGCAACACGATCAGGGTCAAGGCCAGGGCAAAGGTGCCGCCCTGGCCCAGCCCCAGCAGCACCGCCCAGCCCCACAGCCCGTCAATAGGCGCGTAGAGGCAGCCGAACAGGCCGGCCAGGGTTACCAGCATCACCACCACGATAGCCAACCGCTGGTCCTTGCCACGGGTCGCCAGCCACGGCGCGCTCAGTGAGCTGATCAGTTGCACCAGCACCGATCCCGACAGCACCAGGCCTGCCTCGGTCGGGCTCAGGCCTCGGCCCACCAGGATCGAGGGCAGCCAGCCGAAGACAATGTAGGCCAGCGACGACTGCAAGCCCATGTACAGCGTCACCTGCCAGGCCAGTGGGTCACGCCACAGCCCGCGTACCCGATACGCCACCTTATGCAGGCCGTGGCCCTGTTGTGCCTGGGGCAGCCAGACCAGCATCGCCAACAGCGCCGGCAGCATCCAGAAACCCAGGCCCAGCGCCCAGCTGTCATCGAAGTGCTGGCTCAGCGGCACGGTTGCGCCGGCGGCCAGCGCCGCCCCCAGGCACAAGGCCATTGTGTAGACCCCGGTCAGGGTGCCGGCATGTTGTGGGAAGTCGCGCTTGACGATACCTGGCAGCAGCACACCGATGATGCCGATGCTCGCCCCCGCCATCAGGCTGCCGAGGAACACCCCCGTCACGCCCAGTACGCTGCGCACCAGGATGCCCAGGGCCAGGGTGAGGAGGATCCCGAGGATCACCCGCTCGCTGCCGAAGCGCCGTGCCAGGATCGGCGCCAGCGGCGCGAACAGCCCCAGGCAGAGCACCGGCAAGGTGGTCAGCAAGCCCGCTTGCGAGGCGTTGAGGCCGAGGCTTTGCGAGACCTGGCCCAGCGCCGGCGCCATGCTCGACAGGGCCGGGCGCAGGTTCAGTGCTACCAGCACCAGGCCCAGCAACAGCAGCCAGGGCCGGCGCAACAGCACCGGCTGTTGCTGCACTTGCTCGTCGTCAGCCTCAGCGTCGATCAGCAGTTCGTCGAGCTCCGCTTCGCGGGGAGTCGTGTCGCGTGTCATAGGTTCGGCCATGGCCATCTCCCGTTCAGGATTCGATAAGGGTTCGGCTCAGGCGCTTGGCCAGTTCCGGGTCGCGCTGTGCGACGGCGTCGAGAATCTGCTCATGCAGGTCGAACACCGCCTGGCAACGGGGGACGGTGGTCATGTTGTGCTGCAGGGCGGCGGCCGCCACGCCGGAGAAGTAGCGGTAGAGTTCGCTGAGCGCCGGGTTGTGGGCGGCATCCACCAGGCGCTGGTGGAAATTGATGTCGCATTCGACGTAGGCGTCCACGTCCCCCTGGAAGTGTGCCGCGCTGTGCTGCAGGGCTTGGCGCAGTTCGCGCAGGTCCTGTTCGGTGCGGCGCAGCGCCGCCAGGCCGATGGCTTCGGCTTCGAGGATGTGGCGGGTTTCGCGGGCGTGCTCGACGGTGCAATGGGCCATGGCCTGCACGGCTTGCAGGGGGTCCTGAGCGGTGCGCAGGTAGCTGCCGTCGCCTTGGCGGATTTCGACCAGGCCGCTGAAGGCCAGGACGCGCATGGCTTCGCGCACGGTGTTGCGGCTGATGCCGAGGTCGCTGGCCAGTTCGGGTTCGGTGGGCAGGCGCTGGCCTATCGACCAAGTGCCTTGGGCAATGCGATCGCGGAGCTGGTCGACGGCTTGCTCGACCAGGGAGCGTTTGATCAGGAGGGTCACCTGGGCACGTCCAGTCATCGGATGAATTTTTGGGGTGGTGGGACGATAGCGGGTTGGGGTGGGGGTGGCAAGGTTCGGGTTCGGCGTTCGGCGTTCGGCGTTCGGCGTTCGGCGTTCGGCGTTCGGCGTTCGGGTTTCAGGGTGTTGGTTTTTGTAGATGTATGCGCATTCAGCGGCGATGGCGACTTTTAGTCACCTTTCCGCCCTTACGGCGGCCTACTTTGGTCTTGGCCAAAGTAGGCAAAGCCGCCCGCTCCCATCATACGGCCCCTGCGCTGCGCTCCGGGGTCCCCTCGCTCCGGTGCCTTCCGGGCCCGCGCGGCCTACGACTTGCTGCGCAAGTCTACATCTCGCGCCTTCGGCTTACGCCGAAGGGTGCTGCGCACCAGGGCCCTACAGTCACCTCCACTCGGCCTCCTGAAGTCGCAATTTGTGTTGCCTGGACTATTGCGCGCTTAGAAGCAAAAGCAAAAACAGATCAAGAGCAGATCAAGAGCAGTGATACGGCTATCTAGGTTTGGCTGTTGTTTATGTGTTGTTTATTCGGGCCCTATCGCCGGCAAGCCGGCTCCCACAGGTGCCGCGCAAGGCTGAAAGTTCGCACTAACCTGTGGGAGCTGGCTTGCCAGCGATTGCAATCCTGAGTTCCCAACCCATCCAACTAGCGTCAGCTAACGCCAGCCCAGGCGCCGCCCCTAACTTCGCGACTTCAGGAGGCTGAGCGCAGGCGTCTGGAGGGCCCTGGTGCGCAGCACCCTTCGGCGTAGCCGAAGGCGCGAGATGTAGACTTGCGCAGCAAGTCGGAGGCCGCGCGGGCCCGGAGGACGCCGGAGCGAAGGGACCCGGAGCGCAGCGGAGGGCCGTATGAATGGAGCGAGCGGTTTTTGGTTACTTTTTTCCAAGAAAAAAAGTAACCCGCCGTAAGGGCGGAAAGGTGACTACGCGTCGACATCACAAATGAATGCGCATAAAACTTTCAAAACAACAACAACAACAACAACAACAACAACAACAACAACAACAAAGGGCGAATCAGGAGAAAACCAACCAACCCCCAATTCGCCCCAGCATCAACAACTCAAATCAACTCAAATCAATCAAGCGCATCAAGCAACGCCTGATTCATCTCCGGCGTCCCAACCGTAATCCGCAAGAACTGCGCAATCCGCGCCTGCTTGAAGTGCCGCACAATAACCCCCTGCTCCCGCAGCCGCGCCGCAATCCCCGCCGCATCCTGCTGCGGATGCCGGGCAAAGATGAAGTTCGCCGCCGAAGGCAACACCTCGAACCCCCGCGCCTGCAACGCCGCAACCAACACCTCACGGCTCTCGACCACCTTGCGGCACGTCTCGTCAAAGTACTCGCGATCCTCGAACGCCACCGCAGCCCCGACAATCGCAGCCCGATCCAACGGGTAAGAGTTGAAGCTGTTCTTGATCCGCTCCAGCGCCTCGATCAGGTCAGCATGCCCCACCGCCAGGCCAACCCGCAGGCCAGCCAGCGAACGCGACTTGGACAGCGTCTGCGTCACCAGCAGGTTGTCATAGCGATCAACCAGGCTGATGGCCGTCTCGCCACCAAAGTCGATGTACGCCTCGTCCACCACCACTACCGAATCCCGATTGGCCTGCAGCAGCTGCTCCACGGCCTCAAGCGGCAGCAGGCAACCGGTCGGTGCATTGGGGTTGGGGAAGATGATCCCGGCGTTCGGCTTGTTGTAGTCCGAAACGCGAATCTGGAACTGCTCGTCCAGCGCCACCTGCTCGTAGGGGATGCCGTACAGGCCGCAGTACACCGGGTAGAAGCTGTAGCTGACGTCCGGGAACAGCAACGGCGCATCGTGCTGGAACAGGCCGTGGAAGATGTGCGCCAGCACCTCGTCCGAGCCGTTGCCGACAAACACCTGCGCCGGGGTGACGCCATAGTACTCGGCCACCGCCTGCTTGAGCCGGTCACCATTCGGGTCCGGGTACAGGCGCAGGTTGTCGTTCAACTCGCCACGCATGGCCTCCAGCGCCTTGGGCGATGGGCCATAGGGGTTCTCGTTGGTGTTGAGCTTGACCAGCTTGGCCAACTTGGGCTGCTCGCCCGGCACATAGGGCACCAAGTCCTTGACGAAGGGACTCCAGAAACGACTCATGCTCAATTCCCCTTCTCGGTGAGGATGCGGTATTCGGCGCTGCGGGCGTGGGCGGTCAACGACTCGCCACGGGCCAGTACCGAAGCGGTGTGGCCAAGCTCGGATGCGCCCTGCTCGGAACAGAAGATGATCGACGAGCGCTTCTGGAAGTCATACACACCCAGTGGCGAGGAGAAGCGCGCGGTGCCGGAGGTCGGCAGTACGTGGTTGGGGCCGGCGCAGTAGTCGCCCAGCGCCTCGCTGGTGTGACGGCCCATGAAGATCGCGCCGGCGTGGCGGATCTGCGGCAGCCAGGCCTGCGGGTCGGCCACCGACAACTCCAGGTGTTCCGGGGCGATGCGGTTGGCCACTTCAATGGCCTGTTGCATATCGCGCACCTGGATCAGGGCGCCACGGCCGTTGATCGACTTTTCGATGATCTCGGCGCGCTCCATGGTTGGCAGCAGCTTGTCGATGCTGGCGGCAACGCGATCGAGGAACTCGGCATCGGGGCTGACCAGGATGGCCTGGGCATCTTCATCGTGTTCGGCCTGGGAGAACAGGTCCATGGCGATCCAGTCCGGATCGGTCTGGCCATCGCACACCACCAGGATCTCCGACGGGCCGGCGATCATGTCGATACCAACCTGGCCAAATACATGGCGCTTGGCGGTGGCCACGTAGATGTTGCCCGGGCCGACGATCTTGTCCACCTGCGGCACGCTTTCGGTGCCGTAGGCCAGGGCCGCGACGGCCTGGGCGCCACCAACGGTGAACACCCGGTCGACGCCGGCGATGCAGGCAGCGGCCAGCACCAGCTCATTGACCTCGCCACGCGGGGTCGGCACCACCATGACCACTTCAGCGACACCCGCGACCTTGGCTGGAATCGCGTTCATCAGCACCGACGAGGGGTACGACGCCTTGCCGCCCGGCACGTATAGGCCGGCACGGTCCAGCGGGGTGACCTTCTGGCCAAGCACGGTGCCGTCGGCTTCGGTGTACTGCCACGAGTCCTGCTTCTGCCGCTCGTGGTACAGACGCACGCGGTTGGCGGCTTTCTCCAGCGCCTCACGCTGCACCGGGGTGATGCGGGTCA
Organism: Pseudomonas sichuanensis; assembly: GCF_024749065.1. NCBI lineage: Bacteria > Pseudomonadati > Pseudomonadota > Gammaproteobacteria > Pseudomonadales > Pseudomonadaceae > Pseudomonas > Pseudomonas sichuanensis. The sequence goes on from NZ_CP087185.1 coordinate 4,790,144, forward strand.
GCGCCAGCTCCAGGCGGGCACGGTCGAGGATCAGGTCATCGATGGTCTTGGCGTCGACACCGTCGAAGCGCTGGGTGAATTCGACCAGCGCTGCGTCACCGCGCTCGCGCACGGCCTTGATGATGTCGAGCACGCGCTGGTTGACCGCGTCATCGGACACACTTTCCCAGCTCAGCAGATGATCCAGATGTCGGGCGAAATCCTGATCAGCGGCGTTGAGACGGGCAATTGCAGTGGACACGGTCATGGCGAGGGCCTCGATTATTAGCGAATGCTCAGGCGCCCTAGGCTACCAGTCCATCCGCGCGGGCACCTGAGAAAGAAGGCTATGACGCGGATAGACGGGCGCGACAGCGAAGGTCGCGCGCAGAAGTCAGCCGCGGTGTCGCGATTCGACGGCGTTGCGCAGGGTGTCGATCAGGCTTTGAATACGGGCGTGCTGCATTTTCATCGAGGCCTTGTTCACCACCAGGCGCGAACTGATCGTGGCAATCAGCTCCTGGGGTTCGAGGCCATTGGCACGCAGGGTGTTGCCGGTGTCGACCACGTCGATGATCTTGTCGGCGAGGTTGATCAGCGGGGCCAGTTCCATCGAGCCGTACAGCTTGATGATGTCGACCTGGCGGCCCTGTTCAGCGTAATAACGCTTGGCCACGTTGACGAACTTGGTCGCCACACGCAGACGGCCCTTGGGCTCAGGGGCACCGGTGACGCCAGCGGTCATCAGCTTGCATTGGGCAATCTGCAGGTCCAGAGGCTCGTACAGGCCCTGGCCGCCGTATTCCATCAGCACGTCCTTGCCGGCTACACCGAGGTCGGCGGCGCCATGCTCGACATAGGTCGGCACGTCGGTGGCTCGCACGATGAGCAGGCGCACGTCGTCCTGCGTGGTGGGGATGATCAGCTTGCGGCTCTTGTCCGGGTTCTCGGTCGGCACGATACCGGCCTCGGCCAGCAGTGGCAGGGTATCGTCGAGAATACGGCCTTTGGATAGCGCGATGGTCAACATGGGAAACGTCGGTCCTTAAGCGGCTACAGCCGGCCAGGCAGTGAGCCTGGCCGGTATTCGATTCGGTAGGCGCGTCCGTGCGCCTGCAGGCTACTAGCCCGGTACGCGACGGATCTTCGCGCCCAGCATCTGCAGCTTCTCCTCGATGCACTCGTAACCACGGTCGATGTGGTAGATGCGATCGATCAGGGTGTCACCTTCAGCGACCAGCGCCGACAGCACCAGGCTGGCGGAAGCACGCAGGTCGGTGGCCATCACCGGAGCGCCCTTGAGCGCCTTGACGCCAGTAACGATGGCGGTATTGCCTTCGACCTGGATCTGCGCGCCCATGCGGTGCATCTCGTAAACGTGCATGAAGCGGTTTTCAAAGATGGTTTCGATCACTGCGCCAGTGCCCTCGGCGATGGCATTGAGCGAAATGAACTGCGCCTGCATGTCGGTAGGGAACGCCGGGTAAGGAGCGGTACGCAAGTTGACGGCCTTGGGCCGCTTGCCGTGCATGTCCAGCTCGATCCAGTCTTCACCGGTGGTGATGTCGGCGCCGGCCTCCTTGAGCTTCTCAAGCACGGCTTCAAGGATGGTCGGATCGGTGTCCTTGACCTTGACGCGACCACCGGTGACGGCAGCGGCGACCAGGTAGGTACCGGTCTCGATACGGTCGGGCATGACGCGGTAGTTGGCCGAGGCCAGGCGCTCGACGCCATCGATGGTGATGGTGTCGGTGCCAGCGCCCTGAACCTTGCCGCCCATGGCGTTGATGAAGTTGGCCAGGTCAACCACTTCAGGCTCGCGAGCGGCGTTCTGCAACACGCTGCGGCCCTTGGCCAATGCTGCGGCCATCATGATGTTCTCGGTACCGGTCACGCTGACGGTATCGAAGAAGAAGTGTGCGCCGCGCAGGCCGCCCTCGGGGGCCTTGGCCTTGATGTAGCCGCCTTCGACCTCGATCTTCGCGCCCATGGCTTCCAGGCCGCGGATGTGCAGGTCTACCGGACGAGAGCCGATGGCGCAGCCGCCAGGCAGGGCCACTTCGGCTTCACCGAAACGGGCAACCATCGGGCCGAGTACCAGGATCGAGGCACGCATGGTCTTGACCAGCTCGTAAGGAGCAACCAGGGTCTTGATGGTGCGCGGGTCGATCTCCACGGCCAGCTTTTCGTCGATCACAGGCTCGATGCCCATGCGACCGAACAGCTCGATCATGGTGGTGATGTCGTGCAGGTGTGGCAGGTTGCCCACGGTAACCGGGCCGTCGGCCAGCAGGGTCGCCGCCAGAATCGGCAGGGCCGCGTTTTTCGCGCCGGAAATGCGAATTTCGCCGTCGAGGCGTGGGCCGCCAGTGATAATCAGTTTGTCCATTTGTGTCTCGCCGCCAAGTTGGCTCAGGTGCGCTCAGCCCAGGCTGCGCTGCTGAAGAATTTCATGGTTACCGCGTGAATGGCGCCATTGGCAATCCACGGATTGAGGTGAGCATAGATCGCCTGCTGACGCTTGACCGGGCTCAGGCCGGCCAGCTCGTCGCTGATCACGTTCAACTGGAAGTTGCAGCCTTCGCCTTCAACTTCGACCCGGGATCCCGGCAATTTCTCTTCCAGAAAGCTTTTGACTTCTACGGCCTGCATGCTCAACCTCGATCGGCGCCCAACGCGCGCGGGTCGGCCATCATACAAAAAAGCCCCTCGCCTGCGAAGCCCATGACGGGATGCGCTGACCGAGGGGCCTTCACCTTGGTGCAAGCCATCAACCGGCCAGCACTTCATCGAGGTCATAGACCCCGGCAATTTCCCGCATGTCGGCAGGCATGCCGTGCACTTCGCAGGCCTTGCCAGCCGCCTGTGCATCGCGCATGAAGGCCAACAGCAGGGCCAGCCCGACGCTACTCGACTTGACCACCGCGCTGCAGTCGAGCACCAGCCGCTGCTCGCCACTGGCGGCGATCAGCGCCTTGCCCTGCTGGCGCAGGGCCGGCCCGCTGCGGTAGTCGAGCACCCCGGCCAGGCAGAGAACGCCAGGCTCGGACATGCTCACGACGGCATCGCTCATTTGACTTCCTTATCCGGCGAGTTGTCGGCGGTTTCCTTGGCCTTGGCCACCTCGCCGGCCCAGCCGTCGATGGTTTTGTCCAGGCTGTTGCCGTTGCGCTGCATGGCGTCGGCGAACTGGTCGCGGAACAGCTTGCCGATGTTGATGCCGTTGACGATGACGTTGCGCACTTTCCACTCGCCGTCGATCTTCTGCATGGTGTACTGCACCGGATAGACCGCACCGTTGTTGCCGGTGATCTTCATGCCGACACTGGTGCGATCGCCATCCTCGGCCTTGGCCGGGTCGACGGTGATGCCCTGGTTGTTGTACTCGAGCAGGGCATTGCCATAGAACTGCATCAGGCTGCGCTTGAAGTTCTCCTGGAAGCGCTGCATCTGCTCCGCAGTGGCCTTGCGCGAATACTTGACGGTCATGATGCTCTTGGAGATGCCGTCAGCATCGACCACCGGGCCAAGGTTGCTGTTGAGCGCGGTATAGAATGCCTCGGGGTTGGCCTTGTACTGCGCCTTGTTGGCCTTGAGGTCGTTGAGCAACTGGGTCGTGGTGCCCTGGATGACATCACGGGCGGACTGCCCCGGCGCCGCCATGGCCAGCAGGGGGAAGGCCGCCAGCAGAACCAGCAGGCCACGTCGCAGGATCGAAATCATGGAAACTCCTTAATTAGCCGGTTGCGCTTCTTTGGGTTCCTTGCCCACTGTATTGAGCAGGAATTTGCCGATCAGGTCTTCCAGCACCAGCGCCGACTGGGTGTCGTGGATGGTGCTGCCGTCTTTGAGAACCGCTTCTTCGCCGCCCACGCTGATGCCGATGTACTTCTCGCCCAGCAGGCCGGCGGTCAGGATCGAGGCAGTGGAGTCGGTCGGCAGGTTGTCGACGTTCTTGTCCAGCTGCAACGTGACCCGACCGGTGTACGAGTCGCGGTCCAGATCGATGGCCGTGACCTTGCCGATGGTCACACCAGCCATGGTCACTTTAGCTCTGACCGTCAAACCGGCGATATTGTCGAAGTAGGCATAAACTTTGTACGTGTCGCTGCTCGGGCTGGCCGACAGCCCGCTGACACGCAGGGCCAGCAGCAGCAGCGCCAGGATCCCGGCCAGGAGGAACAGGCCGACACCGATTTCCAGGGTGCGGTTTTGCATCAGAAATCTCCAAACATCAAGGCGGTCAGAATAAAGTCCAGACCCAGCACTGCCAACGAGGCATAGACTACGGTCTTGGTGGTGGCACGACTGATCCCTTCTGAGGTGGGCTCGCAGTCATACCCCTGGAATACGGCGATCCAGGTGACGACGAAGGCAAACACCAGGCTCTTGATCAGCCCGTTGATCACGTCGTCGGTGAAAGAAACGCTGTTCTGCATGTTGGCCCAGAACGAGCCTTCGTAGACGCCCAGCCAGTCGACCGCGACCCACGAGCCACCCCAGATACCCACCACGCTGAAGATCAGCGCCAGCAGCGGCAGCGAGATGAAGCCGGCCCACAGGCGTGGGGCGACGATGTACTTGAGCGGATCGACACCGATCATTTCCAGGCTCGACAGCTGCTCGGTGGACTTCATGTTGCCGATTTCGGCCGTCAGCGCGGAACCCGCACGGCCGGCGAACAGCAGGCCGGTCACCACTGGCCCGAGCTCACGCAGCAGGGTCAGGGCAACCATCTGCCCCACGGCCTGCTCCGAACCATAGCGGGCGAGGATGCTGTAGCCCTGCAGCGCCAGCACCATGCCGATGAACACCCCGGACACGACGATGATCGCCAACGACAGCACGCCAACCGAATAGAGCTGCTTGACCAGCAACTGGAAGCCGCCGCCGACACCACCTCGACCGCTCAGCGCGTGACCAAGGAACAGGCAGGAACGGCCCAGCACCGCCAGCACGTCGATGGCCGAGCGGCCAAACAGACGGATACGTTCGAGTAAGGATTTTCTGCGCATCAACGCGCCCCCAGCAAATCGGCGCGGTAGTCTGGCGCAGGGAAGTGGAAGGGTACCGGACCGTCCGGGTCGCCCTTCATGAACTGGCGGATACGCGGGTTGTCCGAGCCCATCAGTTCGGCGGGCGTGCCCTGCCCCAGCACCTGGCCATCACCCACCACATAGATGTAGTCGGCGATGCTGGCGGTTTCCGCCAGGTCGTGGGAAACCACGATGCTGGTGATACCCAGGGCGTCGTTGAGCAGACGGATCAGGCGGACCAGCACGCCCATGGCGATCGGGTCCTGGCCGACGAACGGCTCGTCGTACATGAGGATCTGCGGGTCGAGGGCAATCGCCCGGGCTAGCGCCACGCGGCGCTTCATGCCGCCGGAGAGCTCGTCGGGCATCAGGTCGATGGCACCGCGCAGGCCCACGGCCTGCAACTTCATCAGGACGATGTCACGAATCAGATCGTCCGGCAGCTCGGTGTGTACGCGCAGCGGGAAGGCGACGTTCTCGAAGACATCGAGGTCGGTGAACAGGGCGCCGCTCTGGAACAGCACGCCCATCTGCTTGCGTGCATCGAACAGGTCGCCACGCGACAACGCGGGCAGGTTCTGGCCATTGACCCAGACTTCACCGCTGGACGGCCGCAACTGTGCGCCCATCAGACGCAGCAATGTCGTCTTGCCGCACCCCGAGGGCCCCATGATACCGGTGACCTTGCCACGGGGAATGCGAATGTCCACGTTGCTGAAAATGCTGCGCGAACCACGCTTGAAGGTGACTCCCTTCAGCTCGACCGCGCAGGCGCTATCCACACTCATCTAGACTCCTTGCAATGCAGCCTCGTCTTCGTGGACGCCTGCCCTCATCTTGAAGGCACACTGGTCCCTGGCGGGCCGAACAGCGGCGAACTATAGCACCGCAGATGGCACGCCCCCAAGGCCGCAAATCCGGCTGTTCAGGCAGGCGACAGCCTTGCGTTGCTTTCTTACGACAATCGAATGGATGAGCCTTTCACACATTGCGGCTATAATCGCCGCCTTTTCATCAGGCATTGCGTTTTCGACATGAGCCAATCCAGCGAGCTGATCCAATCCGCCCAGCGCACCCTGCGCCTGGAACTCGAGGCTGTGCAGGCACTGCTGGCCCGCATCGACGGTGACTTCGTCAAGGCCTGCGAGCTGATCCTGGCGAGCAAGGGCCGGGTAGTCGTGGTCGGCATGGGCAAATCCGGGCATATCGGCAACAAGATCGCCGCCACCCTCGCCAGCACCGGCACGCCGGCATTTTTCGTGCACCCGGCCGAAGCCAGCCATGGCGACATGGGCATGATCACCCGTGACGATGTCATCCTTGCCCTGTCCAACTCGGGCAGCACCGCCGAGATCGTCACCCTGCTGCCGCTGATCAAGCGCCTGGGCATCCAGTTGATCAGCCTGACCGGCAACCCGGACTCGCCGCTGGCGCAGGCCGCCGAAGTCAACCTCGACGCCAGCGTCGCCCAGGAAGCCTGCCCGCTCAACCTGGCACCGACCTCCTCCACCACCGCCTCGCTGGCCCTGGGCGATGCACTGGCCATCGCCCTGCTGGAAGCGCGCGGGTTCACCGCCGAAGACTTCGCCTTCTCCCACCCCGGTGGGGCACTGGGCCGCCGCTTGTTGCTGAAGGTCGAGAACGTGATGCATGCCGGCGACGAACTGCCCCAGGTGCAGCGCGGCACCCTGCTCAAGGACGCGCTGATCGAAATGTCGCGCAAGGGCCTGGGCATGACCGTGGTACTGGAGCACGACGGCACGCTGGCCGGGATCTTCACCGACGGCGACCTGCGCCGCAGCCTTGATCGCAATATCGACGTGCACAAGACCCTCATCGACGAAGTCATGACCGTGCACGGCAAGACCGCCCGCGCCGAGATGCTCGCTGCCGAGGCGCTCAAAATCATGGAAGACCACAAGATCAGCGCACTTGTCGTTGTCGATCAGAGCGACCGGCCGACCGGCGCCCTGAACATGCACGACCTGCTGCGCGCCGGAGTGATGTAAATGAACCAGGACCTCATGCAACGCGCCAAGGCCATCAAGCTGGCGGTGTTCGACGTTGACGGCGTGCTCACCGATGGCCGCCTGTACTTCCTTGAAGACGGCAGCGAATTCAAGACCTTCAACACCCTCGACGGCCACGGCATCAAGATGCTCATGGCCGCAGGGGTCACCACGGCGATCATCAGCGGGCGCAAGACGCCGGTGGTCGAGCGCCGGGCGAAGAACCTCGGCATCCCGCACCTGTTCCAGGGGCGCGAGGACAAGCTGGTGGTGCTGGACGGCCTGCTTGCCGAACTCAATCTAAGCTACGAACAGGTGGCTTATCTGGGTGACGACCTGCCCGACCTGCCGGTGATTCGCCGAGTGGGCCTGGGCATGGCGGTAAGCAATGCCGCGCCGTTCGTTCGCCAGCATGCCCACGGCGTCACCCAGGCACGCGGCGGCGAGGGTGCCGCCCGCGAGTTCTGCGAACTGATCATGCAGGCCCAGGGTACCCTGGACGCTGCCAACGCCCACTACCTGTAAGGCCCCCCATGTTCAGCAAGAAGATCAGAAATTTCGCGCTGCTTGGCGTGATAGCCGCCGTGCTGGCGGCCGTCGGGTACTGGAACATCAGCCCCGAGAGCTTCCTCGACAAGCCGGTCGCGCAGACCGACGAGAGCGCCATCGACTACTACGCGATCAACGCTCACAGCGTGCAGTTCCTGCCTGACGGCAAGCTGCAATACGAAATGACCGCCGACAAGGTCGAGCACCTCAAGGCCAGCGAAGTCACTCTGGTGACCACACCCGACCTGCACATGTACCGCGGCACCGAGTACCCCTGGCATGTGCAGAGCACGCGCGCCGAGGTCAACCCGGACGGCACCGAAGTCGAATTGATCGACAACGTGCGGGTTGCCCGCACCGACGAAAAGCAACGTCAAACCATCATTACCAGCACACGCATGACCGTGTTCCCGCAGAAGCAATATGCGCAGACCGAGCAAGCCGTTAGAATCGACGGCGCCGGTGGCACGACTACGGGCAAAGGAATGAAAGCGTATTTGAAAGAAGGCAGGATGGACCTGCTCTCTAACGTAAGAGGACAGTATGAGGCTCGTTAAAACCATCCCCCTTCTGCTCAGCCTGGGCGTAGCACTGGGAAGCGCGAGCGCCTTCGCCCTGCCGAACGACCGTGACCAGCCAATTCGCATCCAGGCCGACAACGCGCACCTGGACGACAAGCAGGGTGTGGCCACCTACACCGGCGACGTGATCATCACCCAAGGTTCGATGATGATCAAAGGCAACACCGTGACCATGACCCGCGCCGCCAACGGCGACATCGACGTGGTCACCTCGGTGGGCAACCTGGCCTACTTCGAGCAGCAGCAGAGCGCTGCCAAGCCGGACAAGATGAAAGGCTGGGCCGTGACCATCCAGTACCAGGCGCAAAAAGAAATGGTCATCCTGACCGACCGCGCCAAGGTCGAGAACGAAGGCAACACCACCGAAGGCGAGAAGATCGTCTACAACACCAAAACCCAGGTGGCGACCGCCGGCCGCGGCGGCAACGTGACTGCACCACGTCAGCGCATCGACATGGTCATTCAACCGAAGAAAAAGGCCGAGTAAATGGCAACCCTCAAAGCCCAGCACCTGGCCAAGAGCTACAAAGGCCGGCAAGTCGTTCGCGACGTCAGCCTGTCCATCGACAGCGGCCAGATCGTCGGTTTGCTCGGCCCTAACGGCGCCGGCAAGACCACCTGCTTCTACATGATCGTCGGCCTGGTACAGGCCGATCAGGGCCGGGTACTGATCGACAGCCTCGACGTCAGCCACCAGCCCATGCACGGCCGCGCCCAATCCGGCATCGGCTACCTGCCGCAGGAAGCCTCGATCTTCCGCAAGCTGTCGGTGGCCGACAACATCATGGCCATCCTCGAGACCCGCAAGGACCTCGACCGCGACGGCCGGCGCAAGGAGCTGGAAAGCCTGCTGCAGGAATTCCACATCAGCCACATCCGCGACAACCTCGGCATGAGCCTTTCCGGTGGTGAACGCCGCCGTGTCGAAATCGCCCGCGCCCTGGCCACTGCGCCCAAGTTCATCCTGCTGGATGAACCGTTCGCCGGCGTCGACCCGATCTCGGTGGGCGACATCAAGCAGATCATCCACCACCTCAAGAACAAGGGGATCGGCGTGCTGATCACCGACCACAACGTTCGCGAGACGCTCGACATCTGTGAGACGGCCTACATCGTCAACGATGGTCAACTGATCGCCGAGGGCGACGCCGAGACCATCCTGGCCAACCAGTTGGTCAAGGAGGTCTACCTGGGTCACGAGTTCCGCCTCTGATCCAGGCCCGCCTGGAGCACTGGCGCACACGCCCGTTCAGGGCTTAAGTGTTACTGTGCTCTAGGCAAGCGCTAGAATTTCAGGCATACGAGTTGCATACGAACTTGCTTAAAATCGGCGCCCAGCGCCCTACAGGTAGTAGATGGCGCATGTGCGCCGGCTAACAAGGTATTAAGCCCCTGCCATGAAACCATCGCTCGTCCTAAAAATGGGCCAGCAACTGACGATGACCCCGCAGTTGCAACAGGCCATTCGTCTGCTTCAGCTTTCCACCCTGGACCTACAGCAGGAAATCCAGGAGGCGCTGGAATCCAATCCGATGCTCGAACGCCAGGAAGACGGCGACGACTTCGACAACAGCGACCCGATGGCGGACAACGCCGAAAGCAAACCGGTCGCCGAAGCCCAGGACACCAGCTTCCAGGAAACCACCGGCAACACCGAAACCCTGGAAGAAGGCGAGTGGGCCGAGCGCATCCCCAACGAGCTGCCTGTCGACACCGCCTGGGAAGACATCTACCAGACCAGCGCCAGCAGCCTGCCCAGCAACGATGATGACGAGTGGGACTTCACCACCCGCACGTCCGTGGGCGAGAGCCTGCAAAGCCACCTGCTCTGGCAGCTCAACCTCGCGCCGATGTCCGACACCGACAGGCTGATTGCCGTTACCCTGATCGACAGCATCAACGGCCAGGGCTACCTGGAAGATACCCTCGAAGAAATCTGCGCCGGCTTCGACCCTGAGCTCGACATCGAGCTGGACGAGGTAGAGGCGGTGCTGCACCGCATCCAGCAGTTCGAGCCCGCCGGCATCGGCGCCCGCTCCCTGGGTGAGTGCCTGTTGTTGCAACTGCGCCAGCTGCCGGCCTCGACGCCGTGGATGAGCGAAGCTCAGCGCCTGGTCAGCGACTATATCGACCTGCTCGGCAGCCGCGACTACAGCCAGCTCATGCGCCGCATGAAACTCAAGGAAGACGAACTGCGCCAAGTCATCGAGCTGGTGCAGACGCTCAATCCGCGCCCTGGCTCACAGATCGAGTCGAGCGAACCCGAATACGTGGTGCCGGACGTCATCGTGCGCAAGGACAACGAACGCTGGCTGGTCGAGCTCAACCAGGAAGCCGTGCCGCGCCTGCGGGTCAATCCGCAGTACGCAGGTTTCGTGCGTCGCGCCGACACCAGCGCCGACAACACCTTCATGCGCAACCAGTTGCAGGAAGCGCGCTGGTTCATCAAGAGCCTGCAAAGCCGCAACGAAACCCTGATGAAAGTGGCGACCCAGATCGTCGAACACCAGCGCGGCTTCCTTGATCACGGCGACGAGGCCATGAAGCCGCTGGTGCTGCACGACATCGCCGAGGCGGTGGGCATGCATGAGTCGACCATTTCCCGGGTCACCACACAGAAATACATGCACACGCCACGCGGCATCTACGAGCTCAAGTACTTTTTCTCGAGCCACGTGAGCACTGCCGAAGGCGGCGAATGCTCGTCCACGGCGATCCGCGCGATCATCAAGAAACTGGTCGCTGCGGAAAATCAGAAAAAGCCATTGAGTGACAGCAAGATCGCTGGTTTACTGGAGGCACAAGGCATCCAGGTAGCCCGTCGCACCGTCGCCAAGTACCGTGAATCGTTGGGCATCGCCCCTTCGAGTGAGCGCAAGCGACTGATGTAGCCCCTGGGTAAGCCATAGCGTTTCAGTGGCAGGTGCAATACCTGCCTCTTTATGCACGGGCAACAAAGGAGAAGCTGTATGCAAGTCAACATCAGTGGACAGCATGTAGAAGTCACCCAACCACTGCGCGATTACGTGCTCGAAAAGCTCGCCCGACTGGAGGGTCATTTCGACAAGATCACCAACGTGACGGTGATCATGAAAGTCGAGAAGCTGCAGCAAAAGGTTGAAGCCACGCTCCAGATACCCGGTGGCGAAGTTGTTGCCAATGCCGAACACCAAGACATGTATGCCGCGATCGACGCGCTTGCCGACAAGCTCGACCGCCAACTGAAAAAACACAAGGAAAAACAGCAAAGCCTGCTGCAAGGCGCAGCCGCCCGCTGATCCCCCTCATCCATGATCCGACTTGAAACCATCCTGACCCCCGGCCGTTCACTCGTGAACGTGCCGGGCGGCAGTAAGAAGCGCGCCCTCGAAAAGGTCGCCACTGTAATTGCCGAGCAAATCCCAGAGCTCGAGATGCAAGACGTCTTCGAGAAGCTGATTGCCCGCGAAAAGCTCGGCTCCACCGGTTTTGGCAATGGCATCGCCATTCCCCACTGCAGGCTCGAGGGTTGCTCAGCGCCCGTCAGTGCCCTGCTGCACCTGGAAGCTCCCATCGATTACGACGCCATCGATGGCGCGCCCGTGGACCTGCTGTTCGTCCTGCTGGTCCCCGAAGCCGCGACCGATGCGCACCTTGAATTGCTGCGCCAGATCGCCAGCATGCTCGATCGCGAGGATGTGCGTAAGCGCCTGCGTGCTGCCAACAGCAACGAAGCGCTCTACCAGGTGGTCCTGGACGTCCAGAACGAGGCCTGAACATGCGCCTGATCATCGTCAGCGGCCGCTCCGGCTCGGGTAAAAGCACCGCCCTCGACGTGCTGGAAGACAATGGCTACTACTGCATCGACAACCTGCCTGCCGGGTTGTTGCCGCAGTTGGCGGAAAACGCGCTGATCAACACCGAGTTGCAACAGCCCAAAGTGGCTGTCTCCATCGATGCGCGCAACCTGCCCAGCCACCTGACGCGCTTCCCCGAACTGCTGGAAGAGGCACGTTCCCGGCATATCCAGTGCGATGTGCTGTATCTGGACGCTGACGAAGAAACCCTGCTCAAGCGCTTTTCCGAGACCCGCCGCCGCCACCCGCTGACCAACGCCAACCGTTCGCTGGCCGAGGCCATCCGGGTAGAAAGCGAGCTGCTGGGCCCCATCGCTGACCTGGCCGACCTGAAGATCGACACCACCCGGCTGAACCTCTACCAACTGCGCGACTCGATCAAGCTGCGGCTGCTCAACCAGCCCGAGCCCGGCACCGCCTTTCTGGTCGAATCCTTCGGTTTCAAGCGAGGCATGCCAGTGGATGCCGATGTGGTATTCGACGTGCGCTGCCTGCCCAACCCTTATTGGAAGCCGGAACTTCGTGACCACTCCGGGCTCGAACAGCCGGTGATCGACTACCTGGCCGCCCAGCCGGACGTCGACGAGATGTTCCAGGACATCTCCAGCTACTTGCTTAAATGGCTGCCCCGCTTCGCCGCCAGCAACCGCGCCTATGTCACCATCGCCATCGGCTGCACTGGCGGCCATCACCGCTCGGTGTACATCACCGAACGGCTCGGCCAGTTGCTCCAGCAATCCCTGAAAAATGTCCAGGTCCGCCACCGCGACCTCTAGCCCACAGGATCCGCCACACGATGCCCGCCCGCGAAATAACCATCATCAATAAGCTGGGCCTGCATGCCCGCGCGGCAGCCAAGTTCGTCGGCGTGGCCGGGCGCTTCCCCTGCCAGGTGCGGGTCGGCCGCGCACCGGACAAACTGGTGGACGGCAAGAGCATCATGGCGGTGATGATGCTCGCCGCCGGGAAGGGCACCCAGGTGCATCTGCTCACCGAAGGCGAGCAGGACAACGACGCCCTCGAAGCGCTGGTGGCGCTGATCAACAACTTCTTCGACGAAGGCGAGTAACCCTCCCCGCGTAACATCCGCTACCAATTGTCGGTGTGAACAATCCTGCGATTGTCTCTATACCAATATAGGTATAGATTCGAGGCGATCTCATGGAAGCGATCAAGAATGTCAAACGCCTGTTCTGGGTTGGTAGCTCCCGAAAGGATATCCAGGCACTCCCGGCTGATGTCCAAGATGTGTTCGGTTTTGCTCTGTATCAGGCTCAGGAAGGCGGCAAGCACTGGCAGGCAAAGGTGCTTAAAGGGTTTTCAGGCGGCGGCGTGCTCGAGGTGGTCGAAGACCATCACGGCGACACCTATCGTGCGGTCTACACCATCAGCCTGGTCGACGCGGTTTACGTGCTGCACTGTTTCCAGCAGAAATCCCGCAGCGGCATCAAAACCTCAAGGCATGACGTGGATTTGATTCATGCCCGCCTGAAACTGGCACAGGCTCACTCGAAGGGGAAAACACATGATTGAAATCGAAGAAGGCACAGACAACGTCTATGCCGACCTGCACCTTGCCGACGCCAGCGAGATGCTGGTCAAGGCCTGCCTGGCCAGCAAGATCTGCAGCATCATCAAGGCACGCCAGCTCACTCAACTACAGGCCGCTGAGCTGCTCGGCCTGAGCCAACCCAAGGTCTCCGCCCTGACCCGCGGCAAATTCCGTGGCATCAGCGAAAGCAAGATGATCGATTGCCTCGCCCGCCTGGGCCGGGACATACAGATCGTGGTCAAGGAAGCCCCCAAGACCCGGCGCGAAGGCCGGGTGGAAGTGATTTTCGCCTGACACTCAGGACATCGCCGTATCCATCACCATCATCAGACAGAAGCCCACGCACAACCCCAGGCTCGCCAGGCGGTGATGTCCGTTGCTGCGTGATTCGGGGATGATTTCCTGGGTCACCACCAGCAGCATCGCTCCCGCCGCGCAGGCCAGGCCCAGTGGCAGCAGCAGTTCGGCGATGTTCACCAGCCAGGCGCAGATGACCGCCGCCAGCGGCTCGACCAGCCCGGACGCAGCGCCAATCAGGAATGCCTTGAAGCGCGGCATCCCGGCCCCCGCCAACACCAGGGCAATCACCAGCCCCTCCGGCACATCCTGCAGGGCAATGCCCATGGCCAGGCTGTCGGCATCGGCCATGCCGCCCCCGGCAGACACACCAATGGCCATGCCTTCGGGAATGTTGTGGGCGATGATGGCAATGACGAACAGCCAGATTCGCGCAGCGATCACCGGCTGCTGCCCGGTACCGACCAGCGCTTCGGGGGACGCCCCGGAAACCCTGAGATCGACCAGGAACAGGCACAACGCCCCGAACAGCAGGCCGCCGCTGATCAAGCCACCGGCGCCCCAGGGGCTGTAGCCGATGGCCTGGGCCGCCTCCAGCCCCGGGATGATCAACGAGAACGCGGTGGCGGCCAACATCACCCCGGCGCCAAAGCCAAGCAAGGTGTCGGCCAGCGCCACAGGCATGTTGCGAATCACCAGCACCGGTACCGCGCCCAATGCCGTGCCCAGTGCGCACAGTGCACCGCCCTCCAGGGCACGCAACATGCGCGGTTCCAGGTCCAGCCAGGCGATGCCGCGCGCCACCAGCAGCGCGGTGCCAACCAGCAACAGCAAGGTCCCAAGCGCCAGGCGGAACAGGCGCACACTGCTGACAGACATCACCTCGGAGCGCATACCGGTTCGACTCACTTCAGGGTTTCAAGGTAGCGGCGTTCCACTTCGGCCCAGTCGACCACGTTGTAGAAAGCACCAATGTATTCCGGGCGACGGTTCTGGTACTTCAGGTAGTAGGCATGCTCCCACACGTCGAGCCCCAGGATAGGCGTGTTGCCGTGCATCAGCGGGCTGTCCTGGTTGCCACTGCTTTCCACCACCAGTGTTTTCGCCGGCGTGACGCTGAGCCAGGCCCAGCCACTGCCGAAGCGGCTCAGCGCGGCCTTGGTGAACGCGTCCTTGAATGCCTCGAAACCACCCAGCTGGGCATCGATGGCCTTGGCCACCTCGCCCTGTGGTTCGCCTCCGCCCTTGGGCGACATGACGGTCCAGAACAGGGTGTGGTTGGCGTGGCCGCCGCCTTGGTTGATCACTGCCCCTTGCAGCTTCTCGGGCAACTGCTTGACCGCGCCAACCAACCGCTCCACCGGCCATTCGGCCCACTCGGTGCCCTCGATGGCGGCGTTGAGGTTGTTGATGTAGGTCTGGTGGTGCTTGCTGTGGTGGATCTCCATGGTCTGGGTATCGATGTGCGGCTCCAGCGCATCGTAGGCATAAGGCAGTGCAGGCAAGGTATGGGGCATGTCAGTGGATTCCATGAGCAGATGTACGAAGCGTGAGGTCCGCTTGTGCGACCAGTTCACTGGCAGCCGGCGCCTGGCGATTGAGCAGGCGCTCGGTGCGCGGGTACTGGCCATAGTCGGCGATGAAACTCAGCAACTCGGTGTAGGTGCGTGCGCTGTGGCGCAGCGCGGCATCGCGCAACGCCTGGGGCAGACGTTGCTCCTGGCTGGCCTGGAGCAATGCCTGGTGCGCAGCGCACAGGTAGTCGGCGCTTTCGTGCGGCTGGTTCAGCCGCAGGTGTAGGTCGGCCAGGTTGTGATGGGCGACGACCAGCGCGGCCACCGCCTCATCGACGTCATGCCAGCGCTCGAACAGCACCTGGGCCAAGGCCAGCGCTTGCAGGTAGTGTTCCCGGGCATCGACCAGCTCGCCCTGGTCGAACAGGCGATTGGCGTTTTGCGTGGTGCGTCTCCAGTGCTGCATGACGTGCCTCCTGGGCAGCCTTGGCTCAGATGCCGCCGGCGGTGAGTTTTTCCGGATCCAGCAGCGCTTCGAGCTGGTCGCGGGACAGGTCGGTGTGCTCCAGCGCCACGTCGATGACCGGGCGCCCCTGCTTGTAGGCGGTCTTGGCGATTTCGGCAGCCTTGAGGTAACCGATGATCGGGTTCAACGCGGTGACCAGGATCGGGTTGCGCGACAACGCTTCCTTGAGCTTGCCTTCGTTGACCTTGAAGGTCGCGATAGCCTTGTCGGCCAACAGGCGGCTGACGTTGGCCATCAGTTCGATGCTTTCCAGCAGGTTGCGGGCGATCACCGGCAGCATCACGTTGAGCTCGAAGTTGCCCGACTGCCCCGCCACGGCGATGGTGGCGTCGTTGCCGATCACCTGGGCTGCAACCATCGCGGTAGCCTCCGGGATCACCGGGTTGACCTTGCCCGGCATGATCGACGAACCCGGCTGCAGGCCCTGCAGTTCGATTTCACCGAGGCCGGCCAGCGGGCCGGAGTTCATCCAGCGCAGGTCGTTGGCGATCTTCATCAGCGCCACCGCGGTGGTCTTGAGCTGGCCGGACAACGCCACGGCGGTGTCCTGGGAGCCGATCAGAGCGAACAGGTTCTGGCCTGGGGTGAACTCGACCTTGGTCAGGCCACTGAGCTGGCGAGCGAAGCCAGCCGCGAACTGCGGATGGGCATTGATCCCGGTGCCGACCGCGGTGCCACCCTGGGCCAGCGCCTGCACGCTTGGCAGCGTGGCCTCGACATGGGCCTGGGCGCCTTTGATCTGCGCCGCCCAACCATCGAGCACCTGGCTCATGCGCACCGGCATGGCATCCATCAGGTGGGTGCGGCCGGTCTTGACGTACTTGTGCACTTCGACGGCTTTGCTCTCGATCACCTGCGTCAGGTGACGCAAGGCCGGCAGCAACTGCTCATGCAGGGCCAGGGCGGCGCTGACGTGGATGGTGGTGGGGATGATGTCGTTGCTGCTCTGGCCGCAATTGACGTGGTCGTTGGCATTGACCTGCTCGCCAAGCACGCGGCTGGCCAGGGTGGCGATCACCTCGTTGGCGTTCATGTTCGAACTGGTGCCGGAGCCGGTCTGGAACACATCGACCGGGAAGTGCTGGATGAAATCCTCGGCCAGCAGTTGCTCCACGGCCTTGACGATTGCCCCGCCCTGCTCCGGGCTCAGTTGCTGCAGTTCGACGTTGGCCTTGGCCGCGGCCGCCTTGGCCAGCAGCAGGGCGCGGATGAACTGGGCCGGCATCGGCTTGCCGCTGACCGGGAAGTTGTCGACCGCGCGCTGGGTCTGGGCGCCGTACAGGGCCTGGGCCGGCACCTGCAGTTCACCCATGCTGTCACGCTCGATACGGGTATCACTCATCTTCAAGTCCTTGCATCAGTTCTTCGGGAGAAATCGACGGCAACAGCACACAGGTGGCCAGTTGCATCGCAAAGGGTTGCCAGCGCTCGTTGTGCGCCTGGCGATCGAGGTTGCGCAGGTCGAGCAACGGGCGCCATGCCTGGTCGAGGCACAGGCAGCGCCAGTGCCAGGGCAGCATGCGGTCGCAGGCGGTATCCAGCAGCAGGCGGAAAGAGGTCATTGCCACCGTCCAGGGCGAGGTCTCGGTGCAGCACACCAGGTAACGGCCTTCGGCCAGGTAGTGCTCGATCAGGCGTGGCTCGTCAGGCGCCAGGGCGCAACGAATACGCCGGCTGAGCCAGCGCCAGTTTTCCAGGTAGGGCAGTTCGTGGAGGACGGTTTTCATGAAGATCATCGCCGGGTGACTGGGTAATGATATTCATTATTAATTGATAAATAGAATCAATTCAAGCTAACCAAAAGGCAAATAAAAACCCGGCGCGATGGCCGGGTCGGGGTACAGAGGATGCTGACAGCGTGGGAGCGGCGGTGCGCCGCTCCCACAAAGGTGCCGCGCAGGCTTTTGAGTCAGCTACCCGCCACCGTCATCCGCTCGATCAATACCGAGCCACTGTGGATATTGCTACGGGTTTCGATATCGCTGCCAATCGCCACAATTTGCTGGAACATGTCTTTCATATTGCCGGCGATGGTCACTTCCTGCACCGCATGCTGGATCTCGCCGTTCTCGACCCAGAAGCCCGCCGCACCACGGGAATAGTCGCCGGTGACCATGTTCAGGCCATGCCCCATCAGCTCGGTCACCAGCAGACCGCGCCCCATGCGACGGATCAACGCCGCCTGGTCCTCGACCCCATGGGTGACGAACAGGTTGTGCACACCGCCGGAGTTGGCGGTGCTCGGCAGCCCCAGCTTGCGCCCGGAATAAGTGCCGAGGATGTAGGAGACCAGCTCACCCTTGTCGACGAACGGCTTGGCGTAGGTAGCCAGACCATCACCGTCGAACGAGGCACTGCCCAGCGCTCGCGGAATGTGCGGGCGCTCGTCCAGGGTCAGCCAGGTGGGGAACAGGCGCTGGCCAAGGGTGCCTTCGAGGAACGACGACTTGCGGTACAGGTTGCCGCCGGAGATCGCCGACAGGAAGCTGCCGAACAGCCCGCCCGCCAGCTCGGCGCTGAACAGCACCGGCACTTCGCAGGTCGGCACCGGTCGGGCCCCCAGGCGGCTGGCGGCGCGCTGGGCGGCCCGCACGCCAATGCTGCTCGGGTCGGCCAGCAAATGGCCCTGGCGATTGACGTCGTACCAGTAGTCACGCTGCATCTGCCCGTCGCCCTCGGCGATCATCACGCAGCTCAGGCTGTGGCGGGTGGAGGCGTAGCCGCCGATGAAGCCATGGCTGTTACCGTAAACCCGTACACCTTGGTGGGTATTGAGGGTGGTGCCATCGGCATTGAGGATGCGCTTGTCGGCATCGAAGGCGGCAGCCTCGCAGGCCAACGCCATCTCGATGGCCTTTTCCGGCTCGATGTCCCAATCGTGGTACAGATCGAGGTCGGGCAGCTCCCGGGCCATCAGCGCCGCATCGGCCAGGCCCGAGCATTCGTCTTCGGAAGTATGCTTGGCGATGGCCAGTGCCGCCGCGACGGTCTCACGGATCGCCTCAGGGCCGCTGGCCGAGGTGCTGGCCGAGCCCTTGCGCTGGCCAACGTAGAGGGTGATGCCGAAGCCCTGGTCGCGGTTGAACTCGACGGTCTCGACTTCGCGCTGGCGCACGCTGGTGGACAGGCCCTGCTCCAGCGACACCGCCACTTCGCAGGCGCTGGCACCCTGGCGGCGCGCTTCGGCGACGATCGCTTCGACCTGTTCCTGCAACGCCGGCAGGTCCTTGGGGCCTACGCTCTGGACTGCACTCATGGTTCTCTCCACTGAAAATTCTGCGTACGGCTTGGGTCATTCTACGACCGGGCCGGACAAGCGGCCCCGACTGGTTATCATGGCGGCGATTTCTTGCGGACGGCCCCCATGGTTGATTCTTACGACGACGCCTTCGATGGCGAAAAAAGCAAAACCCAGATCAAGCGCGAGCTGCATGCGCTGGTCGAACTCGGTGAGCGCCTCACCACCCTCAAGGCCGACACCCTGGCGCGCCTGCCGCTGACCGACGAGCTGCGCAAGGCGCTGGCCGAGGCCAGCAAGCACGTAGCGCACGGTGCCCGTAAACGCCACATGTCGTTCGTCGGCAAGTTGATGCGCGTGCAGGACCTGGACGCCATCCATGCCGTGCTCGACCAGATCGACAGCTCGACCCGTCAGTACAACGAGCGCTTCCACAACCTGGAGCGCTGGCGCGACCGCCTGATCGACGGCAACGACGAGGACCTCGAGCGCTTCGTCAACGAGTACCCCGACACCGACCGCCAGCAACTGCGCTCGCTGATCCGTCATGCCCAGCACGAGAAGGCGCGGAACAAGCCGCCTGCTGCCATGCGTAAAGTGTTCAAGTACATCCGCGAGCTCGACGAGTCCCAGCGCGGCCTGCGCTGAGCCCATCGCGGGGCAAGCCCGCTCCCACAAACGTGGGAGCGGGCCTGCCCCGCGATCGTTCATCAAGCGCCCGTACCGCCCACGGTAATGGCGTCCAGCTTCAGGGTCGGCTGGCCCACTCCCACCGGCACCGACTGCCCATCCTTCCCGCACGTCCCCACGCCGCTGTCCAGTGCCAGGTCATTGCCGACCATCGACACCCGGCTCATCGCCTCCGGGCCATTGCCGATCAACGTGGCGCCCTTGACCGGCGCGGTGATCTTGCCGTCCTCGATCAGGTAGGCCTCGCTGGTGGAGAACACGAACTTGCCGCTGGTGATGTCCACCTGGCCACCGCCGAGGTTGGCGCAATAGATGCCCTTCTTCACCGAGGCGATGATCTCCTGCGGGTCGCTGTCGCCAGCACGCATGTAGGTGTTGGTCATGCGCGGCATCGGCAGGTGGGCGTAGGATTCGCGACGGCCGTTACCGGTCACCGCCATGCCCATCAGGCGGGCGTTTAGCTTGTCCTGCATGTAGCCCTTGAGGATGCCGTTCTCGATCAGCGTGGTGCACTCGGTCGGGGTGCCTTCGTCATCGACGCTCAGCGAACCGCGGCGCCCTTCCAGGGTGCCGTCGTCGACGATGGTGCACAGGCTCGACGCCACTTGCTCGCCGATGCGCCCGCTGAACGCCGAGCTGCCCTTGCGGTTGAAGTCGCCTTCCAGGCCATGGCCGACCGCTTCATGCAGCAGCACGCCGGACCAGCCCGAGCCGAGCACCACCGGCAGGGTACCGGCCGGAGCAGGGATCGCTTCAAGGTTGACCAGCGCCTGGCGCAGCGCTTCGCGGGCATAGCCCATCACCCGATCTTCGGTGAAATAGCGGTAGTCGGTACGCCCGCCACCGCCCTGCCCGCCGCGCTCGCGACGGCCGTTCTGCTCGACGATCACGCTGACGTTGAAACGCACCAGCGGCCGAATGTCGGCAGCCAGACTGCCGTCGGCGGCGGCAATCAGAATGCGCTCCCACACCCCGGCCATGCTCACGCTGACTTGCTGGATCCGCGGATCGAGCGCACGGGTGGCGGCGTCGACGCGCTTGAGCAACTCGACCTTCTCGGCACGGCTGAGCACGTCCAGAGGGTTGTCCGGTGCGTACAGCGCGGTCACGTCCTGGCTGCGGAAGGCCTGCACCGTGCCGTTCTGCCCGGCGCGGGAGATCGAGCGGGCGGCGCGGGCGGCCGAGGTCAGGGCTTCAAGGTTGATCGCGTTGCTGTAGGCAAAGCCGGTTTTCTCACCGGACTGGGCACGCACGCCCACGCCTTGGTCGAGGTTGAAGCTGCCTTCTTTGACGATGCCATCTTCCAGCGCCCAGGTTTCCGAAATCTGGCCCTGGAAATACAGGTCTGCCGCGTCGATACCGGGGCCCGCCAACTCGCCGAGCACCGTCTGCAAGCTGTCGAGGGTCAATCCGCCCGGGGCCAGGAGCTGCTCACTGACGGTGGATAACATCTGGCTCATAGTCACTCCGAGGTCTGCGCAGGCCGCAAAGCGTCCTGCGGGAAAAAGCGCCGGTGGGTAAGCACCGGCATGCGCGCCCGGATGGACGCCTGTTCTTCGCTGTCGCGCGTGGCCAGCAAGACTGCTTCGCCACGCGCCTGTTGCGCGACGATCCGCCCCCAAGGGTCGACGATCGCCGCCTGGCCGTGGGTTTCCCGCGGCCCTGGATGCATGCCGCCCTGGGCGGCGGCCAGTACATAGCACTGGGTCTCGATGGCCCGCGCGCGGATCAGCACTTCCCAGTGCGCCGCGCCGGTCACTGCGGTGAACGCCGCCGGTGCACTGATCAGCTCGGCACCGGCAGCGCGCAGGGCGCTGTACAGCTCTGGAAAGCGCAGGTCGTAGCACACCGACAAGCCCAGGCGCCCCACTGGCGTATCGGCGACCACCACCTGGCTGCCATGGGCGTAGTCATCCGACTCGCGGTAGCGGCCACGGTTGTCGGCCACATCCACGTCGAACAGGTGCAGCTTGTCGTAGCGCGCGGCGATCTCGCCGTGCTCATCGATCAGCAGCGAGCAGGCGTGGGACTTTGCCTCAGGCTGGCCGACCGGTGGCAGCGGCAGCGTGCCGGCGACAATCCATAACTTGAGGTCGCGGGCCGTGCGTTTCAACCACGGCAGGATCGGCCCCTCGCCCAGGGCCTCGGCCCGCCCGATGGCGGCAGCGTCGCGCCGGCCCATGGCCGCGAAATTCTCCGGCAGCACCGCCAGCCGCGCACCGCCGGCAGCGGCCTGCTCGAGCAGCGCAGTGGCACGTTGCAGGTTGGCCAGCACATCGTCCTGGCTGACCATCTGGATCACTGCTGACGTCATCGCAACCCCGGGCTTATTTATCAAAAGGTTTCACAAAGGTGATTTTAGGCTCTTTCACCGGCCCCTCGACGCGGTAATGCACGCTGGCAAAACGCGCCACACGGTCGCCGATCAGGCGGTCGACCAGGAACAGTGCCCCACCCACTGCCGGCGCACCGATGATCAGCGCGGCGAGCGGCAGGTTGTTGGTCACCGGCAGCGTCACCATCAGGTTGGCGTCGACCCGATCGCGCGCCAGATCCAGGGTGCCATCGAGCTCAAAGTTGCTCGACGGGCCGGTGACGGTGATCGGTTCGCGGGTCACGTACACGCCCTCGCTCGCCACCAGCAGGCCTTTCACCCGGTCGTAGGCCAGGCCTTTGCTGAACAGGTCGGAGAAGTCCAGGCGCAAGCGTCGGCCAATCGAGTTGAAGTTGAGCAGGCCGAACACCCGCAGGGCCTGGGCGCTGCCTTCGACCTCGACGAACTGACCGGTACGCAGCGCCGCGTCGAGGCTGCCCGAATAGCGATTGAGGCTCACCCAGGCAGGCGAACCCGGCCAGCGGCCGTCCACGTCCATGCGGAAGTCGCGGCTGGTGACGGTGGGCGCAAAGCCCCAGGCCTTGAGCACTTCGGCGAGGTTCTTGCCGTCCAGGCGGCCCTTGTACCAGCTCGAGGTGCTGCCCGCTTCACCTTCCCAACCGCCACTGCCATCGATGTGCAGGCCCTTGAGGTCCAGATCGACGTCGCTGAGGGCGATACCACGGGGGGTCTGGCGTACTTTCAGGGTTGCACTGCCGAACAGGTCGTCGCCTCGGTACAGCTTGTCGATGGTCAGGTCCAGCGGTGGCACGTTGCGCGGATCGACGCTGGCCAACGGGTCCGGAGCGTTCTCCGGCGCGGTCACGTTCGGATCGGCGGGCGGCAGGCGCAGCGATGGCAAGCGGATGGTGAGCGGCACACCCTTGGCATCGGGAATACGTGCATTGCCAATGACTTCCTTGCTGTCCAGGCGCAGGTCCCAGGCTGGGCCGCTGCGCGCCAGGCGCACCACGGCCTGGTTGAGGTCCATGCCGAAAGCCTTGAGCTGGCCAATGCTCAGGTCGACGCCTTGCAGGTTCTGCCGGGCACTGCCGCCTGGGTCCTGGCCGGCCAGGCTCGACATCTGTGCCTGCCAGGGGGCCAGGTCCAGTGTTTCGAGGTGTCCGCGGACCCGCAAGCCCTGGCCGCCGGGCAGGTTGGCCTCACCGCTGCCCAGCAGCAGTTCGCCACGGCCCTGGCCAAGCTTGTCGGCGGGCGCGGCATAGGCAAAGCGGGCCAGGTCTGCATAAGCTGCGTCGATGCGCCGCTCCGGGCCTTGCAAGGTCAGGCTGAAGCGGCTGTCGCGGATATCCGAGGCCGCCTTGCCGAATGGCGCCGGCAGGTCGATGGTCAGGCCCTTGAGCGAAGAGTTGACGGTCAGCCGGTTATCGCGGCTGCCCAGCAGCAATTGCAACTGGTAGGGCAGCTCACCCGAAACGGGCAGCGTCTGCTGGAACTGCAGCCAGTCGGTCAGCGCCTTGAGGCCCACCTGGCCATTGGCGGTGATGCGGCTCTGGATCTGCCCGTCCTTGCCTTCGGCGGCAATCTGCGCCGTGACCGGCTTGCCGAACGCCTGCAGAACAATGTCCTTGCCGCTCAGCCCCTTGTCGTAATCGAAGCTGAAATCACCTTTGAGGCGGCTCAGTTCCAGGGTTGGCGGCGCCACCTTGAGCGTGGCGTTCGCGGTTGCAAAGTCCACCAGCACCTTGGGCCGCTGGCCATGTTCCAGGGGAATGTCCAGCTTGACCTTGCCCTTGAGCGGCCCCTCGCCTTCCCAGCCGGCGAAGATCGCCCCCGTGCCGATGGGGGCTTCCTTGAGAATCTTCAGGCCGTCGCCGAGGCTGCCGTCGAAATCGCCATCCAGGTAAAGGTGGCTGTGCTGCCCCGCGTCGACATGCGGAATGTTGACGCGGACATCACTGACCTGGGTGTCGAGCAGCATGCCACTGCGGGCATTGACGCGAACACCGCTGTCTTCGATGAATACTTCGCCGTCCACCTGCTGCACCTGCGGCCAGCCCGGCTGGAAGTCCAATGCCGCGTCATGCACCTTGAAGAACAGGCTGATGTCGCGGGCATGTGGCGGCGCGCCATGGTTGAGCGAGCCCTGGTACTGGAAGTAGCCCTCGTCGACGTTGCCCTTGACGATGGCACTGCGCAGCCATTCGTCGAGCGCCGGGCTGAGCACCTCGGGCAGGTATTTGGCGGTGTAGCGGCCGTCGCCCTCGGTCATGCCGACACGCAGGTCCATGTAGTCTTCGCGGCCCTCTTCGAACAACAGCCGGATCAGGAAGTCAGCCGCGATCTTGCCCTCTTCGCCCAGCACCTTGATGTAGGGGGCGATCAGCGTGAAGCCTTCCTTGTCGAGCGTCCAGGTCAGGCGGGCGTTGGCTTTCTGGTAATGCCAGGGTTTGGCGAAGATCGGGTACAAATGCAGCATGAGCGCCTCGGTATCCAGGCGCAGCTCGCCCTGACCCAGGTCGCCGCTGATGGCGCCGCTGACATTACCGGCCGCAGGCGCTCCGTGGTAGGCATCGAAGCCGACCTTCTCCAGGTTGGCGGCGAACTGCACGCGCTGGTCGCCTTCGGCCTTGGGGCGGATGTCCAGGCGCACATTGCGCAAGGCGCCCGTGACCTTGAGGGCGTCGACCACGGCCTTGAGGTTGTCCGGCAGCGGCGCCAGGGCGTCGATCAATGGGGTCAGGGGCGTCAGCTCGAGGCGATCGGCCTGGACCTGCCAGGACTCCTCGGCCGGCGTCTGCCCCGTGCGCTGCGCCACTTGCAGGTGAGATTCCCAGCGGGTCTTGCCGATGCTCGCGGCAAGCGAGTCCACGGCCACATCGAAACCTTCGCTGCGGCGCTGGAACCAGGCCGACAACGCCACGTTGTCGAGGGCGACCGCTTTACGCTCGCTGTAGGCGCCCTTGAGTTGCGGTGCATTCAGGCGCACCACGGCGCTTTGCAGCTGGCCTTGGCTCCAGTCGACCCAGAACTCGCCGCCGGCCCGCAGGGTATCGGCTTGCCACTGGCCCAGCAGGCGCGGCGGCAGCCAGCGCGCCCAGTCACTCTGCGGCAGGCTGAGGTAGGCTTCCACCTGGCCATCGCGCCAGGCCCTGGCCGTGGCCCGGCTGCGCAGGCTGACGGCCAGCGGCTGGCCATCGGGCAAGGTGGCGCGCAGGTCCAGGCTCTGGCGCGAGGCACCGGCCTGCAGGCCGAGGCTGACATAGGTGAGGGTAAGGGGCTCGCGCTGCCACGGGTGCAAGGTGACCTGGCTGTCGAACAGGTCGACCCGGCCCAACTGGCGCAGGCGCTTGAGGGCATCTGCCAGGTCGAGCGGCGCATCATCCTTGTGCGGCAAGCCTTCCAGGGCCCAGGCGCCCTGCTCGTTTTCACGCAGGATCAACTGCAGGCCACCGAGCTGGATGCGCGCCAGGCGCACTTCGCGCGCCTTGAGGCTGGCCCACAGGTCCGGCACCAGCTTGACGTCGTCCAGGCGCAGCGCGGCGGCGCCTTCGCCCAGTTGCAGATCGCGCACCCGCAGGACCGGGGCCAGGCCGCTCCAGCGGCCTTCCAGCGCCCCCACATGCACAGGCAGGCCCAAGGCCTGTTCGGCCTTGAGCTCAGCGTCTGCACGGTATTCGGCGACCAGCGGTATCAGTTGCCGACCGAGGCTGACGTAAAGCGCCACTAGCACCGCCAGCAGGGCGCAAATTGCCAACCCCCAGCGGGTCAAGGCGCTCAGAACGCGGGTCAGACGCTCCATGGCCAAGGCCCTCCAAGTCGTCCACTAACTATGGCCGCTGAATAGCGCTTTGCCAGCCCGTCCCTGGGGCAGATAGGTTCAGTGACGGTCAGAGCAGCACCACATCATATTGTTCCTGGGAATACATGGACTCGACCTGGAAGCGGATGGTTCGCCCAATGAAAGTCTCAAGTTCGGCGACGTTACCCGACTCTTCGTCCAGCAGCCGGTCGACCACCTTCTGGTTGGCCAGTACCCGATAGCCCTCTGCCTGGTAGGCACGGGCTTCGCGAAGGATCTCACGGAAGATCTCGTAGCAAATGGTCTCGGGCGTCTTCAGTTTGCCGCGCCCCTGGCAGGCGGCACACGGCTCGCACAGCACCTGTTCGAGGCTCTCGCGGGTGCGCTTGCGGGTCATCTGCACCAGGCCCAGCTCGGTGATGCCGATGATGTTGGTCTTGGCGTGATCGCGCTCCAACTGCTTCTCCAGCGTGCGCAGCACCTGGCGTTGGTGCTCTTCGTCTTCCATGTCGATGAAGTCGATGATGATGATCCCGCCGATGTTGCGCAGGCGCAGTTGCCGGGCAATGGCCGTGGCCGCTTCCAGGTTGGTCTTGAAAATGGTCTCTTCAAGGTTGCGATGGCCGACGAACGCACCGGTGTTGACGTCGATGGTGGTCATCGCCTCCGCCGGGTCGACCACCAGGTAGCCGCCTGACTTGAGCGGCACCTTGCGGTCCAGGGCACGCTGGATTTCGTCCTCCACGCCATACAGGTCGAAGATCGGCCGCTCGCCCGGGTAGTGCTCAAGGCGATCGGCGATTTCCGGCATCAGTTCGCCGACGAACTGCGTGGTCTTCTGGAAAGTTTCTCGTGAGTCGATGCGGATCTTCTCGATCTTGGCGTTGACCAGGTCGCGCAGCGTTCGCAGCGCCAGGCCCAGGTCTTCATAGATCACGGTAGGGGCGCCACAGGTCTTGATCTGCGAGCCAATCTGCTCCCACAAGCGGCGCAGGTAGCGGATGTCCTGGAGAATGTCCTCGGCACGCGCGCCCTCGGCGGCGGTGCGCAGGATGAACCCACCGGCGTCCTTCATCTCTTCCTGGGCCATGCAGTCGGTGACCACCTGCTTGAGGCGATCACGCTCGGCTTCTTCCTCGATTTTCAGCGAGATGCCGACATGGCTGCTGCGCGGCATGTACACCAGGTAGCGCGAGGGGATCGACAACTGGGTGGTGAGGCGCGCGCCCTTGGTACCGATGGGGTCCTTGGTCACCTGCACCACCAGTGCCTGCCCTTCATGCACCAGCGCAGTGATGGTCTCTACCGCCGACCCTTCGCGCAGGGAAATCTCCGAGGCATGGATGAACGCCGCACGCTCAAGGCCGATATCGACGAACGCTGCCTGCATGCCCGGCAACACCCGGACCACCTTGCCTTTATAGATGTTGCCGACGATGCCGCGGCGCTGGGTGCGCTCTACGTGCACCTCCTGCAGGACACCGTTCTCCACCACTGCCACGCGTGATTCCATCGGGGTGATGTTGATCAGAATCTCTTCACTCATGGCAGGCTCTCGTCAAGGTTTTCGGTAATGATGGATCGCTGCGGGATGGCTGGCTAGCGCGCTGTCGAACCCTCTTGCGGCTGCCAGACAGCAACGGCGAATTGCTCCAGCAGCTCGGCGGTCTCGCTCAAGGGCAGGCCGACCACGGCCGAATAGCTGCCCTCGATGCCGCTGACGAATACCGCGCCCAAACCCTGGATGGCATAGCCACCGGCCTTGTCCAGCGGCTCGCCGCTGGCCCAGTAGCGCAGGGCTTCTTCGAAGGAGATGGCGCGAAAACGCACCGTGGTGCTGACGCAGCGGCTGATGCTGCGCCGGCCGTCGGTCAGCGCCACCGCGGTGAGCACCTGGTGCTCGCGCTTGGACAGGTCGCCGAGCATCGCCAGGAAGTGTTCGCGGTCTTCTGGCTTGCCGAGGATTTCGTCATCGAGCACCACCGTGGTGTCCGCGCCCAGCACCACGCCGTTGCCGTCGGTGTGAGCGAAACCGGCCACCGCCTTGGCCTGGGCCAGGCGCTCGACATAGGCTGCCGGGGCTTCGCCGGGCAACGGGGTTTCATCGATGGGGGCACTGACGACCGTGAACGGCACGCCGATCTGGGTCAGCAGTTCACGACGACGCGGCGAACCGGAGGCCAGGTAAAGTTGAGGCATGTGGACATCTCCCTGTCAGTGGTGGCGCAGCGTCAATGAATGTGCAAGCGCACGCGCAAGCCGCGCAGGGCGAAGCTGACCCACGGCCAGAGCAAGGCACTGATCACCGCCGACCAGACCAACGCCAGCGTTGGCAGGCGGTTGCCGGTCAGGGCGCTGAGCCACAGCTGGATCAGTTGGGCGATACCGAAGATCACCAGGATCACCAGGCTCTGCTGCCACATGGGGAACATGCGCAGGCGCTGCTGCAGCGACAGCACGAGGAACGTGATGAGGGTAAGGATGAGCGCGTTCTGCCCCAGCAAAGTGCCGTACAGCACATCTTCCGCCAGGCCCAGCACGAAGGCGGTGGTCATGCCGACCTTGGTGGGCACCGTGAGGGTCCAGAACGCCAGCAGCAACGCCAGCCACATGGGCCGGAACACTTCCATGAACTGCGGCATCGGCGAGACGCTGAGCAACAGGCCGATGGCAAAGGTCAGCCAGATGGCCCAGCCGTTTCTGCTACGGGTGCTGGCCATTATTGCCTCCGGGGTTGAGCGGGCGCTGCGGCCGGGTGGGCCGGGGCCGTGACGTTTGCGGCAGGTGCCGGAGCTGCGGCGGGTGCGGCAGGCTGCGCGGCGTTGGCCGCGGCTGGCGTTGCCGGGGCTGCAGGTGCCTGGCCATGCCCGGCCCCCTGGCGGTCGGCTTCTTCCTGGGCAATCGCCGCTTCCGTTGCACGCTCTTCCGGGGTCCGCCGGTCGCTGAACACCAGCAGCATGTAGCGGCTGCGGTTGAGCGCGGCAGTCGGGATGGCGCGGACGATGGCGAATGGCTGGCCGGAATCGTGGATCACTTCGTTGACCGTGGCCACCGGGTAGCCGGCCGGGAAGCGTTGGCCCATGCCGGAGCTGACCAGCAGGTCGCCTTCCTTGACGTCGGCAGTGTCGGCTACGTGGCGCAGTTCCAGGCGCTCCGGGTTGCCGGTGCCGCTGGCGATGGCGCGCAGGCCGTTGCGGTTGACCTGCACCGGAATGCTGTGGGTGGTATCGGTGAGCAGCAGCACCCGCGAGGTGTACGGCATCAGCTCGACCACCTGGCCCATCAGGCCACGGGCATCGAGCACCGGCTGGCCGAGGAACACGCCGTCGCGCTCGCCCTTGTTGATCAGGATGCGGTGGGTGAACGGGTTGGGATCGACACCGATCAGCTCGGCAACCTCGACCTTCTCGTTGACCAGCGCCGAGGAATTGAGCAGCTCACGCAGGCGCACGTTCTGCTCGGTCAAGGCCGCCAGCTTTTGCAGGCGCCCTTGCAGCAGCAAGGCTTCGGTCTTGAGTTTCTCGTTTTCGGCGATCAGCTCGGTGCGGCTGCCGAACTGGCCAGCCACACCCTGCCACATGCGCTGCGGCAGGTCGGTGATCCAGTAGGACTCCATCAACACCAGGCCCATCTGGCTGCGCACGGGCTTGAGCAGGTCGAAACGCGAGTCGACCACCATCAGTGCGATCGACATCACCACCAGCACGAGCAGGCGTACGCCCAGCGAGGGGCCTTTGGAGAAAAGCGGTTTAATGGGCCGTTCCTCGCGGACGACTCAGGAAGTCACTGAACATGGGGCAACGCACCGGCCTGCTTGCGGATTGACGGAAAACGACGCCCTCACGGGCGCCAACCCAGCGCATACAGGTAGCACTGCGCGTGCTACCTGTAAACCGGGTGATGAAACGGCAGCGTCAGGGCTCACTCGCTGGAGAGCAGGTCCATCGCGTGCTTGTCCATCATTTCCAGGGCGCGGCCGCCGCCACGGGCGACGCAGGTCAGCGGGTCTTCGGCGACGATCACCGGCAGGCCGGTTTCCTGGGCCAGCAGCTTGTCCAGGTCACGCAGCAGCGCGCCACCACCGGTCAGCACCAGGCCGCGCTCGGCGATGTCCGAGGCCAGCTCAGGCGGCGATTGCTCCAGGGCGCTCTTGACCGCCTGGACGATAGTCGCCAGCGACTCTTGCAGAGCTTCAAGCACTTCGTTGGAGTTCAAGGTGAAGGCACGTGGAACGCCCTCGGCCAGATTACGGCCACGGACGTCGACTTCGCGCACTTCGCCGCCCGGGTAGGCGGTGCCGATTTCCTGCTTGATGCGCTCGGCGGTGGACTCGCCGATCAGGCTGCCGTAGTTACGGCGCACGTAGGTGACGATGGCTTCGTCGAAGCGGTCGCCGCCAACACGCACGGACTCGGCATAGACCACGCCGTTGAGCGAGATCAGCGCGATTTCGGTGGTACCGCCACCAATATCGACGACCATCGAACCGCGGGCTTCTTCGACCGGCAGGCCGGCACCGATGGCAGCGGCCATCGGCTCTTCGATCAGGAACACTTCACGGGCACCGGCACCCAGGGCCGACTCGCGAATGGCGCGACGCTCTACCTGGGTCGACTTGCACGGCACGCAGATCAGCACGCGAGGGCTGGGCTGCAGGAAGCTGTTTTCGTGAACTTTGTTGATGAAATACTGCAACATTTTTTCACAAACGCTGAAGTCGGCGATCACGCCATCTTTCATCGGACGAATGGCCGCGATGTTGCCGGGTGTACGGCCCAGCATGCGCTTGGCTTCGGTACCGACAGCGACGACGCTTTTCTGGTTGCCGTGGGTACGGATGGCAACAACCGAGGGCTCATTCAGGACGATACCGCGCTCACGCACGTAAATAAGGGTGTTGGCAGTACCCAGGTCGATAGACAGATCGCTGGAAAACATGCCACGCAGTTTCTTGAACATGGGAAAGTGACCCTGGGGAAAGCGTGGGTAAAAAAGTGCGGCAAACTCTAACAATGGCAGGGATTTTGGGCAAGGAGCCAATATGTTAAATTGGCTGTTTTTCCGAGCATGCCTACCGATGATCGCGGCCCTTTGACCGCCAGAATCCTGACATGTTCCTCATTTTGTTAGCGGACAATTCCGTTCATCGTTCCCCCTGGAGATCCCCATGGCGCTGCAACGCTCCGACGTGGAAAAGATCGCCCATCTGGCCCGCCTGGGCCTGAATGAAGGCGAGCTGCCACGCATTACCGACGCCTTGAACAGCATTCTCGGGCTGGTCGACCAGATGCAAGCCGTCGACACCACAGGCATCGAACCCCTCGCCCACCCGCTGGAAACCACCCAGCGCCTGCGTCCCGACCAGGTCACCGAGAGCAATCAGCGCGACCAGTATCAAGCCGTCGCCCCGTCGACCGAGAACGGTCTGTACCTGGTTCCGAAAGTCATCGATTAAGGGATAGCGCCTGCCATGCATCAATTCACTCTGGCCGAGATCGCCCGCGGCCTCGCTGACAAGTCGTTCTCTTCGGCAGAACTGACCGGCGCGCTGCTGTCGCGCATCAAGCAGCTCGACCCACAGCTCAACAGCTTCATCACCGTCACCGAAGAGCAGGCCCTGGAGCAGGCGCGCGCCGCCGACGCCCGCCGCGCCGCCGGTGAAACCGGTGCGCTGCTGGGCGCGCCGATCGCCCACAAGGACCTGTTCTGCACCAACGGCACCCGCACCAGCTGCGGCTCGAAGATGCTCGACAACTTCACCGCCCCGTATGACGCCACCGTGGTCGCCAAACTGGCCGCAGCCGGCATGGTCACCCTGGGCAAGACCAACATGGACGAGTTCGCCATGGGCTCGGCCAACGAGTCCAGCCACTACGGCGCGGTGAAGAACCCGTGGAACCTGGAACACGTGCCTGGCGGTTCGTCCGGCGGCTCGGCCGCGGCCGTGGCCGCGCGCCTGCTGCCGGCCACCACCGGTACCGACACCGGCGGTTCGATCCGCCAACCGGCGGCCTTCACCAACCTGACCGGCCTCAAGCCGACCTACGGCCGTGTTTCGCGCTGGGGCATGATTGCCTATGCCTCCAGCCTCGACCAGGGCGGCCCGCTGGCCCGTACCGCTGAAGACTGCGCCCTGCTGCTGCAAGGCATGGCCGGTTTCGACGCCAAGGACTCGACCTCGGTCGACGAGCCAGTGCCGGACTTCAGCGCCAGCCTGAACGGCTCGCTGCAAGGCCTGCGCATCGGCGTGCCGAAGGAATACTTCGGTGCCGGCCTCGACCCGCGCATCGCCGAACTGGTGCATGCCAGCGTCAAGGAGCTGGAAAAGCTCGGCGCCGTGGTCAAGCAAATCAGCCTGCCGAACATGCAGCACGCCATCCCGGCCTACTACGTGATCGCCCCGGCGGAAGCGTCCTCCAACCTGTCGCGTTTCGACGGCGTGCGCTTCGGCTACCGCTGCGAAAACCCCAAAGACCTCACCGACCTGTACAAGCGCTCGCGCGGTGAAGGCTTCGGCGTCGAAGTGCAGCGCCGGATCATGGTCGGCACCTACGCCCTGTCGGCCGGCTACTACGATGCCTACTACGTCAAGGCGCAGCAGATCCGCCGCCTGATCAAGAACGACTTCGTGGCCGCCTTCCACGACGTCGACGTGATCCTCGGCCCGACCACGCCAAACCCGGCCTGGAAGCTCGGCGCCAAGAGCAGCGACCCGGTCGCCGCCTACCTGGAAGACGTCTACACCATCACCGCCAACCTGGCGGGCCTGCCGGGCCTGTCGATGCCGGCCGGCTTCGTCGATGGCCTGCCGGTGGGCGTGCAGCTGCTGGCCCCGTATTTCCAGGAAGGCCGCCTGCTCAACATCGCGCACCGTTACCAGCAAGTCACCGACTGGCACACCCGCGCCCCCAACGGCTTCTGAGGAATTCACACATGCAATGGGAAGTTGTGATCGGGCTGGAAATTCATACCCAGCTCGCCACCCAGTCGAAGATTTTCTCCGGCAGCGCCACCACCTTCGGTTCCGAGCCGAACACCCAGGCCAGCCTGGTCGATCTGGGCATGCCCGGCGTACTGCCGGTGCTCAACCAGGAAGCCGTGCGCATGGCGTGCATGTTCGGCCTGGCGATCGATGCCGAAATCGGCCCGCGCAACGTGTTCGCGCGCAAGAACTACTTCTACCCTGACCTGCCCAAGGGCTACCAGATCAGCCAGATGGACCTGCCGATCGTCGGCAAGGGCCACCTGGACATCGCCCTGGAAGACGGCACCGTCAAGCGCATTGGCGTGACCCGCGCGCACCTTGAAGAAGACGCCGGCAAAAGCCTGCACGAAGACTTCAACGGCGCCACCGGCATCGACCTGAACCGCGCCGGCACGCCGCTGCTGGAAATCGTCTCCGAGCCGGACATGCGCAGCGCCAAAGAGGCCGTGGCCTACGTCAAGGCGATCCATGCCCTGGTGCGCTACCTGGGCATCTGCGACGGCAACATGGCCGAAGGCTCGCTGCGCTGCGACTGCAACGTGTCGATCCGCCCGAAAGGCCAGGCCGAGTTCGGCACCCGCTGCGAGATCAAGAACGTCAACTCGTTCCGCTTCATCGAGCGCGCGATCAACAGCGAAATCCAGCGCCAGATCGACCTGATCGAGGACGGCGGCAAGGTGGTGCAGGAAACCCGCCTGTACGACCCGAACAAGGATGAGACCCGCTCCATGCGCAGCAAGGAGGAAGCCAACGACTACCGTTACTTCCCCGACCCGGACCTGCTGCCGGTGGTCATCGAGCCTGCGTTCCTCGACAGCGTGCGCGCCGGCCTGCCGGAGCTGCCACCGCAGAAAGTCGAACGCTTCCAGAGCCAGTACGGCCTGTCGGCCTACGACGCCAACGTGCTGGCCTCCAGCCGCGAACAGGCCGACTACTTCGAACAGGTGGTGAAGATCGGCGGCGACGCCAAGCTGGCCGCCAACTGGGTCATGGTCGAGCTGGGCAGCCTGCTGAACAAGCTGGGCCTGGAGATCGATCAGTCGCCGGTCAGCGCCGAGCAACTGGGCGGCATGCTGCTGCGCATCCGTGACAACACCATCAGCGGCAAGATTGCCAAGACCGTGTTCGAGGCCATGGCCGCTGGCGAAGGCGATGCCGACAGCATCATCGAAAGCAAAGGCCTGAAGCAGGTCACCGACACCGGCGCGATCGACAAGATGCTCGACGAGATGCTCGCCGCCAACGCCGACCAGGTCGAACAGTACCGCGCCGCTGACGAAGCCAAGCGCGGCAAGATGTTCGGCTTCTTCGTCGGCCAGGCGATGAAGGCCTCGAAAGGTAAGGCCAACCCGGGACAAGTGAACCAATTGCTCAAGTCCAAGCTCGAAGGGTGACCTGAAAGCGCGGCGAGGGCTTCGCCCTCGTTCGCGGGTAAACCCGCTCCCACAGGACAGCGACATACCTGTGGGAGCGGGTTTACCCGCGAAGGGCCGCACAGCGGCCCCAATGGCGGAGCTTCCAAATTGCAGAAATATTTCCTCACCAGCCTCACCCTCTTCGCCCTGCTGGCCGGCTGCGCCAGCCACGACATCGACCCACGCGGTTACAACGAAACCGGCACCGCCTCCTACTACGGCAGCCGCCACCACGGCAAACGCACCGCCAGTGGCGAACCGTTCAACCAGCATGGCCTCACCGCCGCCCACCGCAGCCTGCCCTTCGGCAGCCGGGTGCTGGTGACCAACCTCGCCAACCAGCGCAGCGTGGTGGTACGCATCAACGACCGCGGCCCGCACACACGCGGCCGGCTGATCGACCTGTCACGCGCCGCAGCAGAAAAAATCGGCATGCTCCGTAGCGGAACGGCGCGAGTCCGGGTACAAGGTCTGAGCGATTGACCTGACTGGAGCCCTCGCCATTTTCGACCTGGCCACCCTCCCCACCTTCAGCCTGCTGCAACTGGGCCTGGGCCTGCTGTTGCTGATCCTCGGCGCCGAGCTGCTGGTGCGCGCGGCGCTGCGCCTGGCCACCCGCCTGCATGTTCGCCCGCTGATCATCGGCCTGAGCCTGGTGGCGTTCGGCAGTACCGCGCCGCAACTCACCGTCAGCCTGCAGGCTGCCTATCAAGGCGCGCCCGATGTGGCGGTGGGCAGCGTGATCGGCAGCAATATCTTCAACGTGCTGGTGATTCTCGGCCTGGCCGCGCTGATCATTCCGCTGCGCGTGTCGCGCCAGCTGGTGCGCCTGGACATTCCCTTGATGATCGCCGCCAGCGGCCTGGTCTATCTGCTGGCCGGCAATGGCCAGCTGGGGCGCTTCGAAGGTGCGCTGTTGCTGCTCGGCCTGCTCGGCTACCTGCTGATGCTCCGGCACCAGTCACGCCACCATGCGCGCACCTACCCGGCAGCGAATACGCCGGTCACAGGCGCCGGACGCTTCTGGAGCGGCGTATTGCTGCAGGTGTTCCTGGGCCTCGGCCTGCTGAGCCTGGCCGGGCACCTGCTGCTGCAGGCCGCCGTCGAGGTCGCCACCGACCTCGGGCTCTCCGAACGGGTCATCGGCCTGACCGTGGTCGCGGTGTGCACTTCGTTGCCGGAGTTGGCCGCCGCCCTGATCGCCGCGCTGCGCGGCGAACGCGAGGTGGCCGTGGGCACGGTAATCGGCAGCAACCTGTTCAACCTGCTGGCGGTGCTGGGGCTGACCGCCGTGGTTGCACCCGAGCCGCTGTCGATCTCGCCCAACGCCCTGGATTTCGACCTGCCGGTGATGCTCGGGGTCGCGGCGCTGTGCCTGCCGGTGTTCTATTCGGGCTTTCGGGTGACCCGCGCCGAGGGCTTGGTGTTCCTCTGCCTGTACCTGGCCTACGGCCTGCACGTGGTGACGTTCACCACCGGGCTGCCCCTGGCCGGGCGCCTGGAAAACCTGATGCTGTTCTACGTTCTGCCAGCGCTCGGCGTCGTGCTGCTGTATACGACATTGCGCGCCTGGCGCCGCCAACACTAGGCTTTGTACGAAAAGTGCCTGCGCGACGATCATGCTGCGTTGAAAACAGGCTCGGAATGCTCATTTGCAACTAGCAAACTCCGCTTCCTCGCCTGTTTTCGCCTTGCCTGATCGCCGCTCGGCGACTTTTCGTACAAACCCAAAGGAAAACAACATGGCTGATACGAAACAGACCGGCGAAAGCATTCGCCGCCAGGTGATGGGCGATGCCTTCGTCGACCGCGCCCTGGGCAATGCGACCGCGTTCACCCAACCGCTGCAGGACTTCGTCAACGAACATGCCTGGGGCAGCGTCTGGGCCCGCGACGGCCTGCCACTGAAGACCCGCAGCCTGATCACCCTGGCAACGCTGACCGCGCTCAAGTGCCCGCAAGAGCTCAAGGGGCATGTGCGCGGGGCGTTGAACAATGGCTGTACGGTGGAGGAGATTCGCGAGGCGTTGCTGCATTGCGCCGTGTATGCCGGCGTACCGGCGGCGATCGATGCGTTCCGGGCGGCGCAGGAAGTGATCGACAGCTACCAGAACTGAGAGCTCACAAACCTCTTCGCGGGTAAACCCGCTCCCACAGGTACTGTGCATTCCCTGGGATGGCACAGCACCTGTGGGAGCGGGTTTACCCGCGAAGAAGCCAACGCGAAAACCGAAGTCAGGCCTTGGCCTGACGGGCCTTCTTCATGCGGAACGCCACCCAAAGCACCAGGATCCACGCCGGGATCAGCATCACCGAGATACGAATCGGTGGCGTCAGGTACATCACCACCAGAATCAGCACGATGAACGCCAGGCACAGGTAGTTGCTCACCGGGTGCCCCCAGCTGCGGTAGGACGGCGTGATGCCGACCGCCAGCTTGGCCTTGCGGAACTTCAGGTGGGTGATGCTGATGCTCGCCCAGTTGATCACCAGCGCCGAAACGGCCAGGGCCATCAACAGGCCGAAGGCTTCACCGGGCATCAGGTAGTTGATCAGCACGCACATCCCCGTGGCGAATGCCGACACGCCCAATGCGGTGAGCGGCACGCCCCGACGGCTGACTTTGAGCAGCTGGCGCGGCGCATCACCCTGGGAGGCCAGGCCGAACAGCATGCGGCTGTTGGCGTAGACACAGCTGTTGTACACCGACAGCGCGGCGGTCAGCACCACCACGTTGAGGATGGTCGCCACCAGGTCGCTGTCCAGCTCGTGGAAGATCATCACGAACGGGCTGCCGCCCTGCACCACCTTCTGCCACGGATACAGCGACAGCAGCACCGCCAGGGCACCGATGTAGAAGATCAGGATGCGATACACCACCTGGTTGGTGGCTTTGGGGATGCTCTCGCGCGGGTTTTCGGCTTCGGCAGCAGTGATGCCGACCAGCTCCAGGCCGCCGAAGGAGAACATGATCACCGCCAGCGCCATGATCAGCCCGGTCACGCCATTGGGGAAGAAGCCACCGTATTGCCACAGGTTGGCGACGCTGGCGTCCGGCCCGCCGTGGCCGCTGCCCAGCAGCCAGGCACCAAAGCCGATCATGCTGACGATGGCCACCACCTTGATCAGGGCGAACCAGAACTCCATCTCGCCATACACCTTCACCTGGGTCAGGTTGATGGCGTTGATGGCCACGAAGAAGATCGCTGCCGTGGCCCAGGTGGGGAAATCCGGCCACCAGTACTGCACGTAGATGCCCACGGCGGTGAGCTCGGCCATGCCGACCAGCACGTAGACCACCCAGTAGTTCCAACCCGAGACGAAGCCTGCGAACTCGCTCCAGTAGTGGTGCGCGAAGTGACTGAAGCTGCCGGCCACCGGCTCCTCGACCACCATCTCGCCAAGCTGGCGCATGATCAGGAAGGCCATCAGGCCGGCGACGGCATAGCCCAACAGCACGGAGGGGCCGGCCAGCTGGATGGTCTGGGCGATGCCCAGGAACAACCCGGTGCCGATGGCACCGCCCAGCGCGATCAGCTGGATATGGCGATTCTTCAGCCCGCGCTGCAAGCGCTCGGGCGTGCTCTGGTCTTGCATGAAGTGTCCTTTAGGTGAGGCCGTGTTGTTGGTGTTGTGTGCAGTCAAGCTCTAGATCCAGCCGCCCCACTGCAAGACGAAAATTCCGATGTTGGTGGTGATGGCCGCCATCAGTGTAGTGATCACGATGATCGAGGCGGCCAGTTCGTGGTTGCCGTTGGCCGCCCGCGCCATCACATAGCTCGCCGCCGCGGTGGGGCTGCCGATGTAGAGGAACAGGATGCCCAGCTCGGCCCCGCGGAAACCGCAGAGCCAGGCGCCCAGGGTACCCAGCAGCGGCAGCCAGACCATCTTCACCAGGCTCACATCGAACGCCAGCCTGCCGCTGTCGCGCAGCGCCGCCAGCGACAAGGTGCCACCGATGCAGATCAGCGCCAGCGGCAAGGTCATCTGCGCCAGGTAGTCGGCAGACGTCAGCAGCCAGTTGGGCAGCGGCACCTGGCCATAGGCCATGGGCGTTGCGAGCAGCACGCTGATGATCAGCGGGTTGCTGAGAATGCTCTTGCAGATGCTCCACGGGTCGGACTTCAGGTCCGGGCTGTACACCGCCAGTACCACTGCCGACAGCGAGTTGTACATGAGGATAACCAGCCCGGCCAGCACCGCGCCGAGGGAGATACCGTAGTCGCCGTAGAGGCTGGCGGCCAGCGCCAGGCCGATCACGCCATTGTTGCCGCGAAATGCGCCCTGGGTGTAGATCCCTCGGTCCGCCTGCGGACAGCGCCAGATCGCCAGGCCCCAGGCCAGGCCGAACCCCACCAGGGTGGCAACGATGAAGTAGAGGATGACCCCGGGCTTGACCGCGGCGGCCAGGTCGGCGTGGTAGATGCCAAGGAACAATAGCGCCGGCATGCAGACGTTGAACACCAGCGATGACGCGACCTTGCTGAAGTTGTCGTCGATCACGCGGATGCGCTTGAGCAGCACGCCCATGAACAGCATGGCGAACACGGGCGCCGTGATGTTCAGTGTCTGGATAAGAAGGGCGAGCATGCAGCTTGATCCTGGGAGTTGCCGTTAGGGGGCTAATCATACGTTAGTGCCAGGGCCTTGCGCCCATCGAAGGTGCCAGTTGGCAGCACAAACTGAGCTTGACGTAGGAAATTTCCCGAATATGATGGTGAATACTGTATATACATACAGTTCAAAATGGATTATCCCGACATCGCAAGGAGCTGATCATGTCAGGAATGCAAACCGCGCCCGTGGCCAACCAAGCCCAGGCCAAACAGGTCGTTGCCGACCTCGATCAATTGTTCGACCCGCAGGGCATCGACCTTCCCGGCCCGGACAGCCAGCTGATGCTGGTCATGCACGGCCACCACACCCTCAAGTACCATCGCTTCGCCGTGCCACAAGGCACAGGCCAAGCGCCCAAACGCAAACCCGAGCTGTTCTTCGAAGGGGGTGAGCACACCGCTATCGGTGACAACACCCTGCTGCGCTATGAAGCTGGCCAGCCGGGCATCCCCGCCCACCAGTCGCCCCTGCCGTTGCCCAACGGCCTGAGCCTGACCTACGGCCAGGTCATCGCCCTGGGCGGCGACTTCTATGGCGTACCCGAGCGACCCATCGCCGATGGCGCCAGCGAGGCCGAACGCATCACACGCTTCACCCAGGCCTTCGACTCCCTGGCTCGTCTGCCGGCGGCCAAGGAAGAAGCCGGGCAGATCCTCGCCGTGATGCAGGAAGAAATCGCCGCCGCCAACCAGGCCATCCAGGACGGCCGCCAGCCCCACGAAGCCTACGACGCACTGGGCGACAGCCTGTCGGCACGCTGGAATCGCATCACCGGCGGCGGCAGTTTCGCGTCCGACCTGTTCCCGCTTGGCCGCTACCTGAAGCTGGCCGCCAGCAACTGGGACCATTTCGGCCCCTGGGCGCTGCTGGCCTACCAGGCCGGCCACGCCGCAGCCTTGCAGCAAGCCGTGAAGGCGCATGCCAGTGGCGAAGAGCGCGACCTGCAACTGGCCTACGCCATGAATGCCTTCGCCGATCACTTCCTCACTGACCTGTTCTCCGCCGGCCATTTGCGGGTGCCGCGCAAGGCCCTGGCCGACAGCGTCACCCCGAGCGACGTCGGCTCGCTGATTTCGCGCTTCATGCACGATGAAGACAGCAAGTACGGCCTGCTGGTGCGCAACGCCGAAGGCGAGCAATGGCGCGCCTATGGCGACAAACGCTACTTCGACAGCGTCGATGTGGCCAACCGTCGCCAGGTCGGCCGGGCAGTGCAGCGCTCGGCCGACGAGGTGTTCCAGGCGTTCGTCGATGGCCGCCTGCCCTTGGCCAAGGACTATGCCGCCCTGCGCCTGGCGCCGGATCTGCACGCCGCCGAGCAGGACCTGGTGCCGGGCAACTTTGCTCCGCTGTATTTCCAGGACGGCAAGACCGTGTTGCGGCGCAAGGACGTCAACAACCTCAACGACCGCGAGCGCATCGCCGACTGGTGGGGCTGGAGCACCTACCTGCTGCTCAAGGACTACAAGCCCAATACCCCCAGCGGATTCATCGCCCCACCGAGTGCGTCACCGGCCATCATCGGCTGGCAAAGCACCGAACCGGATGGCCTCAACTGGCAGCGGGGCAACTCGGTGCGTTACGCCTTCAGCGTGAGCGAACAGTTCAACGAGTCCTATATCGGGCCGTGGAGCGCCTATGCCCTACTGGGCGAGCAGTTCCACCCGACCGTACAGGTACCGCTGGACGGCAAGCAGCGCGGGCGCAACCTGTTCCGCCAGTTCCGCGGCGGCTCGCCGGAGCTGATCGCCAGCCTGGACAGCGTGGCAACCACTTACATCGATCGCAATGCGTGACAAGGAGGTCACCGATGAACATCAAGATCAAACTGGAGCTGGCTTCGGGTCAGTCGCTGGCAGGCATGCCGCTGGAGTTGCTGCGTGATGGCAAGGTCATTGGCCGGGCCAAGGTGCCGGCTGGAGGGCTGGTGGCGTTCGAGGCGCCTGCTGGTGCAGGGCCACTGGCGGTGCGGGTTGACCGCTCTGGGGTAAAAGCCTTCTAAATACAATCGCGGGGCAAGCCCGCTCCCACGTGGGAGCGGGCTTGCCCCGCGATGCCTTTAGCGCCGTACCGGGCGCTTCTGCAACTTGCGCTGCAAGGTGCGCCGGTGCATGCCCAGCGCTCGCGCGGTGGCGGAGATATTGCCTTCATGCTCGCCCAGCACGCGCTGGATATGCTCCCACTGCAAGCGATCCACCGACATCGGGTTTTCCGGCACCAGGGCATCCAGGTCGGTGTGCTCCGACAGCAGTGCAGCCAGCACATCGTCGGCATCTGCAGGTTTGCACAGGTAGTTGCAGGCCCCGCGCTTCACCGCTTCGACCGCAGTGGCGATGCTCGAGTATCCGGTCAGGATCACCACGCGCATTTCCGGGTCCAGCTCCAGCAGCTTGGGCAGCAGCACCAGGCCCGAATCGCCTTCCATCTTCAGGTCCAGCGTGGCGTAGTCCGGCAGGTCCTGCTCGGCCAGCTTCAAGCCTTCCTCGGCAGAGCTTGCGGTACTCACGCGGAAACCGCGGCGGCTCATGGCCCGCGCCATGACCCGGGTGAAGGTGGCATCGTCATCCACCAGCAGCAGGTGCGGCAGTTCTTCGCCTTCGACCTGGTTTTCTTCGCTCATCATTCATCTCCTCGCTTGCCATGGGGCAGGCGCAATTCGGTCAGGGTGCCACCCTGCTCATGACTATAGAGTTTCACCGAACCGCCCGCACGCGTCACGCTGGCCTTGCTCAAGAACAGGCCCAGGCCGAAGCCTTTGCCCTTGGTGGTAATAAAGGGTTTGCCGATCGCTTCGGCAATGGCCGGCGGCATGCCGGGGCCATGGTCGCGGATGCTGATGACGATGTCCTGGGCGTCCCAGTCAAGGCGCACCTCCAGGTCGTCCGGGCAGGCATCGGCGGCATTGTTCAGCAGGTTCAGCAGGGCCTGGGTCAGGTCGGGCGGCGGCGCCAGTCGCGGTACCTGGCCATCACGCAGGCGCTGGAAACGGTAGCTGGCTTCCGGGCGCATCAGGTGCCAGCGGTTGAGCGCTTCGTCGAGCCAGGCCGTGACGTCCTGCTCGACGATGGCCAGGCGGCGGTTGGCTTCGGCAGCGCGTACCAGTTGCTGCAGGGTTTCCTTGCACAGCTTGACCTGGTCCTGAAGGATCTGCAGGTCTTCCTGCAGCAACGGATCGGTGTGGTCCTGGCGCATTTCATTGAGCAGCACGCTCATGGTCGCCAACGGCGTGCCCAGCTCATGGGCGGCGCCGGCGGCCTGGGTGGCCACCGCCAGCAGTTGTTCGTCGCGCAGGCTCTCTTCACGGCGCTCGGCACGCAGGTGCTCCTGGCGGCGCAACTCCTCGGCCATGCGTGCGGCGAAGAAAGTAATCACCGCCGCGGCCAGGGCGATACTCAGCCACATGCCGTAGACCTGCATGGTGTCGCGCGACTGCGGCAAGGTTTCCAACGGATAGAACTGCACCAACAGCAGGCTGTAGGCCACCAGGGCGATGCCCGACAGCACCAGCGAGTAGATCCACGGCAGCGTGACGGCGGCGATCGCCAGCGGCACCAGGTAATAAGAGACGAAGGGGTTGGTCGAACCACCGGAGTAATACAGCAGCGCGCTGTGGATAAGCAGGTCGCAGGCCAGTTGCAGCGCGTACTCAAGTTCGGTGACCGGCAGTGACAGGCGCAAGCGCACGGCGGTGAACGCGCACAGCAGCGACGACAGGGCCAAGGTGACCACCAACGAAAACCATGGCAGCGGCAGCAACTCGGTCCAGTAGGCCACGCCCACGGAACCGGCCTGGGCAGCCAGCACAAGGATGCGGATGAAGGTCAGGCGCCAAAGGTTCTGGCGTGTAGCGGACAGCGGATGTGCGGCGGCGAGCATGAGCTCTCCCGATGAGGCTCCAAGAAAATCGGCTGGAGTATACCGAAGCCAGGCGCCTCGCTGCAGCGATGCGGCAAAGCGCCACAGGAGTCAGCTTCAAGACTCTAGCTACAAGCTTCAAGCGTTCTCGCGGCGAACCTTCATTTGATGCTTTGACCTAGGGGCTGTGAAACTTATCTCGATAATACCCACATACTTTCTTACAGCTTGCCGCTTGTCGCTTTGAACTGCCTAAACTGTCCCCGGTCTGATCGGCCATGCGTGGCACGAACGTTCTAACCACGCTTTTCATTGCCAAGGAGCTACACATGCACATTTCCCGTCGCGGCAAAGCCTTCGCCCTGTCCTGCGGCCTGCTCGCCACCCTGCCCGCCGTGGCCGCCGACGAGCCACGCTACAACCAGGTGTCGCTGCGCGCCGAAGTCAGCAAGGAAGTCGCCCGCGACCTGATGGTCGTGACGCTGTACAGCGAAGCGCAGAACAGCGACCCGGGCAAGCTCGCCAAGCAGATCACCGAAACCATGAACAAGGCCGTACAGCAGGCCCGTGACGTGAAGGACGTGAAGATCAGCCAGGGCAGCCGCAATAGCTACCCGATCTACGACACCAAGGGGCAGAAGATCACCGGCTGGCGTGAGCGCGCCGAACTGCGCCTGGAAAGTGCCGATTTCCCGGCCCTGTCCAAGCTCACCGGCGAACTGCTGCAGGACCTGAAGATGGGCGGCATGGACTTCTCCATCGCCCCGGCCACCCGCAAGACCAGCGAAGACGAGCTGCTCAAGGATGCCGTGGCCGCGTTCAAGGCTCGCGCCCAGCTGGCCACCGAAGCGCTCGGCGGCCAGGGCTACAAGGTGGTCAGCCTGAACCTCAACAGCAGCGGCTACCCGCGCCCGTACCTGCGCAGCGCACCGATGGCGATGATGGCCAAGGCTGCCGACGAAGCGGCGCCAGCGCCTGATATCGAGGCCGGCACCAGCGAAGTCAGCATGAGCGCCGATGGCCTGATCGAAGTCCAGGTGCCCTGACCCCTCCAAGTGGATGTCCGTGGCGGTGAAATCCGCCTCGGACAGCACTTTCCGACTATTCCTACGCACCAATCAGGTGCGTCCGTCTGTCATCGAAAATGCGAAACATCTTGAAATTCTTGCAATTTCAGGCCGCGCAAACGATCAACATTCGACAAACTTATATTTTTGCGACATCCATGTACGACCGTCCCACGTTTTGCCGCCAACCACCCTGCTGAGTGTTGCATTGGGAATAGCCCCTGCATAAGTATCCGCAGGTCGGCTCACGAGGCCGCCTC
The DNA here is from genome assembly GCF_024749065.1 of Pseudomonas sichuanensis. Taxonomy (NCBI): domain Bacteria; kingdom Pseudomonadati; phylum Pseudomonadota; class Gammaproteobacteria; order Pseudomonadales; family Pseudomonadaceae; genus Pseudomonas; species Pseudomonas sichuanensis. The sequence continues at coordinate 4,834,287 of NZ_CP087185.1, forward strand.
ACTCTAAAAAAATGACAACAATGAGGCCACCATGCTCAAACACGCAGTCATTCCGTTCCTGGTCGGCGCAGGCTTGCTAGCCGGCGCTCCCTCCGCCCTCGCCGCGACCAACCTGGTGTTCTGCTCCGAAGGCAGCCCGGCCGGCTTCGACCCAGGCCAATACACCACCGGAACCGACTTCGACGCCTCGGCTGAAACCATCTTCAACCGGCTCACGCAATTCGAACGTGGCGGCACCGCGGTGATTCCGGGCCTGGCCACCAAGTGGGAAGTGTCCGACGACGGCAAGGCCTACGTCTTCCACCTGCGTGAAGGCGTCAAGTTCCACACCACCGACTACTTCAAGCCGACCCGCGAATTCAACGCCGACGACGTGCTGTTCACTTTCAACCGCATGCTCGACAAGGACCAACCGTTCCGCAAGGCGTACCCCACCGAATTCCCGTACTTCACCGACATGGGCATGGACAAGAACATCGCCAAGGTCGAGAAGGTCGATGACCACACCGTGAAGTTCACCCTCAACGAGGTCGACGCCGCGTTCATCCAGAACCTGGCCATGAGCTTCGCCTCGATCCAGTCGGCCGAATACGCCGACCAGTTGCTCAAGCAAGGCAAGCCTGCCGACATCAACCAGAAGCCGATCGGCACCGGCCCATTCGTGTTCAGCAAGTACCAGAAGGACGCGCAGATCCGCTACAAGGGCAACAAGGACTACTGGAAGCCCGAGGACGTGAAGATCGACAACCTGATCTTCGCCATCAGCACCGACGCCTCGGTACGCATGCAGAAGCTCAAGAAGAACGAGTGCCAGGTCACCCTGTTCCCCCGCCCGGCCGATATCCAGCCGCTGAAGCAGGACCCGAAGCTGAAGATGCCCGACCAGGCCGGTTTCAACCTCGGCTACATCGCCTACAACGTGATGGACAAGGTCAAGGGCAGCAACGAGCCTAACCCGCTGTCGCAACTCAAGGTGCGTGAAGCCCTGGACATGGCGGTGAACAAGCAGCAGATCATCGAGTCGGTGTACCAGGGCGCCGGCCAGCTGGCGGTCAACGCCATGCCGCCAACCCAGTGGTCCTACGACACCACCATCAAGGATGCCAAGTACGACCCCGAGAAGGCCAAGCAGCTACTCAAGGAAGCCGGCATCAAGGAAGGCACCGAGATCACCCTGTGGGCCATGCCGGTGCAACGCCCCTATAACCCCAACGCCAAGCTGATGGCCGAAATGCTGCAGTCCGACTGGGCCAAGATCGGTATCAAGGCCAAGATCGTCAGCTACGAATGGGGTGAGTACATCAAGCGCTCCAAGGGCGGTGAGCAGGGTGCCATGCTGATTGGCTGGAGCGGCGACAACGGTGACCCGGACAACTGGCTGGGCACCCTCTATGGCTGCGACGCCATGGACGGCAACAACTTCTCCAAGTGGTGCTACAAGCCGTACGACGACCTGATCAAGCAAGCCAAGGCCACCCCCGACCAGGCTAAACGCACCGAGCTGTACAAGCAGGCGCAACACATCCTCAAGGAACAGGTGCCGATCACCCCGATCGCCCACTCTACCGTGTATCAGCCCATGAGCACGTCCGTGAAGGACTTCAAGATCAGCCCCTTCGGCCTGAACTCCTTCTACGGGGTAAGCGTGGACAAGTAACGGCCATGCCCGCCCCGCCCGCACGGTTTGCGGCGGGGCGATTACATGACCGGGCGGCGCGTAGGACTTTTCCACCGCAGTCGCCGGAATACTCCCGCTCCCTTATCAGTCTCTGAACCATGGCTCCCACGCCTTGACGACTCTATCGTCAGGGCCGGGATGTCATCGCCGCGCTTTGCCTGTCGCGGCCAGAAAAGACCAGGACAAAGGATTTGCCATGCGCCCTACCACGCTGTGCTCCACCCTCTTTGCACTCGGCCTGCTGAGCCACGCGCCGCTGACACTGGCCAACAACCTGGTGTTCTGCTCCGAAGGCAGCCCGGCAGGCTTCGACACCGCCCAGTACACCTCGGCCACCGACAACGATGCCGCCGAACCGATCTACAACCGCCTGGTCGAGTTCGAGCGCGGCGGCACCGCCGTGCATCCAGCCCTGGCCACCGACTGGCAGGTCTCCGACGACGGCCTGCGCTACACCTTCCACCTGCGGCCCGGGGTGAAGTTCCACGCCAACAAGGGCTTCCAGCCCACCAGGGATTTCAACGCCGACGACGTGCTGTTCACCTTCAACCGCATGCTCGACAAGCAGCACCCGTTCCGCCAGGCCTACCCCACCGAATTTCCGTACTTCATCAGCATGGGGCTGGACAAGAACATCGCCAAGGTCGAGAAGACCGCCCCGCTGACCGTGGTGTTCACCCTCAACAAGGTCGATGCCGCGTTCATCCAGAACCTCGCCATGGCCTTCGCCGCGATCCTCTCCGCCGAGTACGCCGAACACCTGCTGGCCGAGGGCAGGCCGAGCGACATCAACCAGAAACCGATCGGCACTGGCCCGTTCGTGTTCCAGCGTTACCAGAAAGACGCGCAGATTCGCTACAAGGGCAACAAGGACTATTGGGCACCGGACCAGGTGAAGCTCGACAACCTGGTGTTCTCCATCAACATCGACCCGTCGGTGCGCATCCAGAAGCTGCGCCGCAACGAATGCCAGGTCACCCTGCACCCGCGCCCGGCCGACCTGCCCGCTCTCAGGCAGGACGGCAAGCTGCAGGTGCTGCAGCAACCCGGCTTCAACCTCGGCTACATCGCCTACAACACCCAGCACCCACCCTTCGACCGCCTCGAAGTACGCCAGGCCATGGACATGGCGGTGAACAAGCAGGCGATCATCCAGGCCGTCTACCAGGAAGCCGGGCAACTTGCGGTCAATGCCATGCCGCCCACGCAGTGGTCCTACGACGACTCGCTCAAGGACGCACCGTTCGACCCGCAAAAGGCCAAGGCCCTGCTCAAGCAGGCCGGGGTCAAGGAAGGCACCGAAATCACCCTCTGGGCCATGCCCGTACAGCGCCCCTACAACCCCAACGCCAAGCTCATGGCCGAAATGCTTCAGGCCGACTGGAGCAAGCTCGGTTTCAAAGTGCGCATCGTCAGCTACGAGTGGGGGGAATACCTCAAGCGCATGAAAAGCGGTGAACACGATATCGCCCTGATCGGCTGGACCGGCGACAACGGCGACCCCGACAACTGGCTGGGCACGCTCTACAACTGTGACGCCATCGGCAGCAACAACTACTCGCTGTGGTGCGACCCGCAGTACGACGCGTTGGTCAAGCAAGCCAAGCAGGTCACCGACCGCGAACAACGCAGCGCCCTCTACCAGCAGGCCCAGCAACGCCTCAAGCAACAGGTACCGATCACGCCCGTGGCCCACTCCACGGTCAACCAACCGCTGAGCAGTAACGTCAACGATTTCAAGGTCAGCCCCTTCGGACGCAACGTTTTCTCCGGCGTCAGTATCGATTGACCCCTGCATGGTCTGGCCGGGAGTGCGACCCACTCCCGCGGCCGCGTGCAGCCTGGATTTGCCTGGCGACCCCAGGCGAATACCTGCAGTACCGCGTCACCGTTGCAGGCCCGGCCCACGAGGCACGGGTGATAACTAAAAGAACAGAAAGGGAGCTTTGATTTTGAAACGCACCATGAAAACCGCATTGGCCTTGTCCATCGGCGCCTTCAGCGCCTTGGCCCAGGCCGAACCGATGAGCCAGGACTTCGTCCCTACCACGCTCAAGTCCAGCAGCGAGCAAGCCGAAGCCAAGGGCTTCATCGACGGCCAGAGCCTGTCCGGCAGTACCCGCAACTGGTATGCCCGCGAACGCGCCACCCGCGCGCCACTGTGGAAGTACTACAAGAGCGACGGTACTCGCAAACCCACCCACAGCCGCGACAACTGGGTGCAGGGCACCATCCTCAACTACAGCTCTGGCTTCACCGAGGGCACCGTGGGCTTCGCCGTCGAGGCCGCCGCCTACAACGCCGTGGCGCTGGAGCGCGGCCGTGCCGCCGTGGCCGGCCCCAACAACCGCACGCTCACCCACAGCGACGGCGACGTGATCGGCCAGTGGAGCAAGATGGGCCTGGGCAACGTCAAGGCGCGGGTGTCCAACACCACCCTCACCCTCGGCCGCCAGGCGGTCGACACCCCGATGATCGCCTACATCGGCAACCGCGCGCTGCCGTCGAGCTTCCAGGGTGCCTTCCTGCACAGCGCCGAGTTCGACAACCTGTCGCTCGACCTGGGCACCTTCGACCGCGTCTCGCCACGTACCGAGCAGAGCCTGAGCAAGTTCCGCAGCGAATACGGCAATGGCGTGGAAACCGACCGCGCCAGCACCGCCGGTATCAACTACCAGCCGCTGAAAAGCCTGAGTACCAGCCTGTACGCCACCAAGGTCGACGACTTCTGGAATCAGTACTACTTCGGCGCCAACCATGTGCTGGGCGACAGCGCGGTGCTGAGCCTGACCACCGGCTTGAACTACTACAAGACCGTAGACGCCGGCAGCAAGAAGATGGGCGAGATCGACAACGACACCTACAGCCTGTCGTTCGGCCTGACCCATCAGGCCCACACCCTGAGCGCGTCGTGGCAGCAGGTGAATGGCAACGAGTACTTCGACTACCTGCATGAAACCAACGGCATCTACCTGGCCAACTCGCTGTTGTCGGACTTCAACGGCCCCAACGAGAAATCGCTGCAGATCAGCTATGTGCTGAACATGGCGCCCTACGGTGTGCCGGGCCTCAAGTTCAACCTGTACAACGCCCGCGGCTGGGGCATCGACGGCACCCACTACAAGGGTAACGTCTACGACGTGAAAGGCCTCGACGGCGAAACCCACTACGAGTGGGGCTTCGGCACCAGCTACGCGGTGCAGAGCGGCCCGCTGAAAGACACCAGCATCCGTGCCACCTACACCGCCCACCGCGCCAGCAAGGCCCAGGGCGATGGCAGCCTCGACGAGTTCCGCCTGGTCACTACCATTCCATTCAACATCCTCTGACCGCTGGCGCCACGGCCCGACTCCCCACGGGCCGTGGCGGCTACGCTGGAATAGCACTGCAGGGAGGTTTCATGAAATCGTTACCGCTACGCGCTGCCCTGGCAGCGGTCATCCTGGGCGCTGCATCCACCGTTGCGGCCAAGCCGCTGGTGGTGTGCACCGAGGCCAGCCCCGAGGGCTTCGACATTGTCCAGTACACCACCGCCGTCACCGCCGACGCCTCGGCCGAGACCATCTTCAATCGCCTGGTCGACTTCAAGCCAGGCACCACGGATATCCAGCCGGCCCTGGCCACCCACTGGGACATCAGCCCGGACGGCCTGGTCTACACCTTCCACCTGCGCGAAGGCGTGAAGTTCCACAGCACCGACTACTTCACCCCCACCCGCGATTTCAACGCCGACGACGTGCTGTGGAGCCTGAACCGCCAGCTCAGGCCAGACCACCCGTGGCACGACAAGAGCAGCGTCGGCTACCCCTATTTCGAGAGCATGGCCTTCAAGGACCTGCTCAAATCGGTGGAGAAGACCGACGACCACACCGTGGTGATCACCCTGACCCGCCCGGAAGCACCCTTCCTGCATGACCTGGGCATGGCCTTCACCTCGATCTACTCCGCCGAATACGGCGACCAGTTGCTCAAGGCCGGCAAAACCGCCGAACTCAACAGCAAGCCCATCGGCACCGGCCCGTTCGTCTTTCAGCGCTACAACAAGGATGCCCAGGTCCGCTACAAGCCCAACCCGGACTACTTCCGTGGCAAGCCACCGGCCGACGCTCTGATCTTCGCCATCGCCACCGACAGCAATGTCCGCCTGCAAAAACTGCGTGCCAACGAGTGCCAGGTGGCGCTGTACCCCAAGCCTGACGACGTGTCCTCGATCAAGGCCGACCCGAAACTCAAGGTTGTCGAGATCGAAGCGCTGGTCACCGGCTACATCGCGATGAACACCGAGCACAAGTACCTGAGCGACGTCCGCGTGCGCAAGGCGATCAACATGGCCTTCGACCGCCAGCCCCACGTCGACCAGTTGTTCGGCAAGGGCAACGCGATGGTAGGGGTCAACCCGTATCCACCGAGCATGCTCGGCTACAACAGTGCCAACCAGAACCCGCCCCACGACCTGGACAAGGCTCGCGCCCTGCTCAAGGAAGCCGGCGTACCGGAAGGCACGGTGATCACGCTGTTCACCCGCAATGGTGGTGGCGCGACCAACCCCAACCCACGCCTGTCAGCGGAAATGCTGCAGGCCGACCTGGCCAAGGTCGGTATCAAGCTCGATATTCGCGTGATGGAATGGGCCGAAATGTTGCGCCGAGCCAAGAACGGCGAGGCCGACCTCGTGTCGACCGGCTGGGCCGGTGACAACGGCGACCCGGACAACTTCCTCAGCCCGCTGCTCAGCTGCGATGCGGCAAAATCCGGCGAGAACTATGCGCGCTGGTGCAACCCCAAGTTCCAGCAGTTGATCACCCGCGCCCGTGAAGCCATCGACAACGACGAACGCGCCAAACTCTATAGCGAAGCGCTGGCGGTGTACGATGAGGACCAACCGTGGATCAGCATGGCCCACCCGAAGATGTTCACTGCGATGCGCGAGAACGTCGAGGGCTACGTGATCAACCCACTGACCAACAATAACTTCGCCACCACCAAGGTGAAGTAGAACAACAACGACCGCCGGCGATCTGCAAGGCAGCCGGCGGCTGTGCCCTTAGTGGCTGATGAGGTACCCCAAACATGTTGAGTTTCATTGCCCGGCGTCTGGGCCTGCTGATCCCGACCTTCTTCGGTATCACCCTGCTGACTTTCGCGCTCATACGCCTGATCCCCGGCGACCCCGTCGAAGTGATGATGGGTGAACGCAGGGTCGACCCCGAAATGCATGCCCAGGCCATGGAGCGCCTTGGCCTGAACAAACCGCTCCCGGTGCAGTACCTGGACTACGTCGGCAAGCTTGCCCAGGGCGATCTCGGTGAGTCGCTGCGCACCCGCGAAAGCGTCTGGCACGAGTTCACCACGCTGTTCCCGGCGACCCTCGAACTGGCCTTTGCCGCCCTGCTGTTCGCCGGCATCATCGGCCTGCTGGCCGGGGTGATCGCCGCGCTCAAGCGCGGTTCGCTGTTCGACCACGGCGTCATGGGCATCTCGCTGGCCGGCTACTCCATGCCAATTTTCTGGTGGGGCCTGATTCTCATCATGTTCTTCTCCGTGAGCCTGGGCTGGACGCCAGTCTCCGGGCGCATCGACCTGCTGTACGACATCGAGCCGAAGACCGGCTTCATGCTCATCGACACCCTGCTCAGCGACGAAGAAGGGGCCTTCAAGGACGCGCTGATGCACCTGATCCTGCCGGCCATCGTGCTGGGCACCATCCCGCTGGCGGTGATCGCCCGCATGACCCGCTCGTCGATGCTCGAAGTGCTGCGCGAGGATTACATCCGCACCGCCCGCGCCAAAGGCCTGTCGCCCGCCCGCGTGGTGTTCATCCACGGCCTGCGCAACGCCCTGATCCCGGTACTGACCGTGTTCGGCCTGCAGGTCGGCACGCTGCTGGCCGGCGCCGTGCTCACCGAAACCATCTTCTCCTGGCCGGGCATTGGCAAATGGCTGATCGAAGCCATCGGCGCCCGTGACTACCCCGTGGTGCAGAACGGCATTCTGCTGATCGCCTGCCTGGTGATCCTGGTCAACTTCGTCGTGGACATCCTCTACGGCCTGGTCAACCCACGCATCCGCCATCAGCGCTGAGGACTTCGTCATGACCAGCCCGATTCCAAAATCCGTCACCCCGCCAGCCGCGGTTGACCAAAGTTTGCTCTACCCCTCGCCCTACAAGGAGTTCTGGCAGGCCTTCTCGCGCAACAAAGGCGCGGTTGCCGGCCTGGCCTTCATGACCCTGGTGGTGTTCTGCGCGCTGTTCGCGCCCTGGGTGGCACCGCACAACCCCAGCGAGCAGTACCGCGACTTCCTGCTCACGCCACCGGTGTGGCTCGAAGGCGGCACCTGGCAGTTCATCCTCGGCACCGACGAACTGGGCCGCGACCTGCTTTCACGGCTTATCCAGGGTGCACGCCTGTCGCTGCTGATTGGCCTGTCGTCGGTGGTGATGTCGCTAATCCCCGGCATCCTGCTGGGCCTGTTGGCCGGGTTCTTCCCGCAGATTCTCGGCCCGTCGATCATGCGCCTGATGGATGTAATGCTCGCCCTGCCCTCGCTGCTGCTGGCCGTGGCCATCGTCGCCATCCTCGGCCCAGGCCTGATCAACACGGTGATCGCCATCGCCATCGTTTCGCTGCCGTCCTACGTGCGCCTGACCCGCGCCGCGGTGATGGGCGAGCTGAACCGTGACTACGTGACCGCCGCACGCCTGGCCGGCGCCAGCCTGCCACGGCTGATGTTCGTCACCGTGCTGCCCAACTGCATGGCCCCGCTGATCGTGCAGGCCACCTTGAGTTTCTCCTCGGCAATCCTCGACGCCGCCGCCCTGGGCTTCCTCGGCCTTGGCGTGCAGCCGCCCACCCCCGAGTGGGGCACCATGCTGGCCTCGGCGCGCGACTACATCGAGCGCGCCTGGTGGGTGGTGAGCCTGCCCGGCCTGACCATCCTGCTCAGTGTCCTGGCCATCAACCTGATGGGCGACGGCCTGCGCGATGCGCTGGACCCGAAACTCAAGAACGCCGCCTGAGGAGACCGCCATGTCACTGTTGCAGATCAACAACCTGAACGTGCGCTTCGGCGACGCCAATGCAGTACCGGTGGTGGACGGCCTCGACCTGAACGTGGACGCCGGCGAGATCCTCGCCATCGTCGGCGAGTCCGGCTCCGGCAAATCGGTCACCATGATGGCCCTGATGGGGCTGATCGACGCCCCCGGGCGCATCACCGCCGATGCCCTCACCTTCGATGGCACCGACATGCTCAAGCTCAGCGGCCGGCAACGGCGCAAGGTGGTGGGCAAGGACATCGCCATGGTCTTCCAGGACCCGATGACCGCGCTCAACCCCAGTTACACCGTGGGCTACCAGATCGAGGAAGTGCTGCGCCAGCACCTCGGGCTCAAGGGCAAGGCCGCCCGCCAGCGGGCCCTGGAGTTGCTGAAAAAAGTCGAGATCCCGGGCGCCGAAAGCCGCCTGGACGCCTACCCGCACCAACTGTCCGGGGGCATGAGCCAACGGGTGGCGATCGCCATGGCCATCGCCGGTGAACCCAAGCTGCTGATCGCCGACGAACCGACCACCGCGCTGGATGTGACCATCCAGGCGCAGATCATGGAGCTGCTGGTCAACCTGCAGAAAGAGCGCAACATGGCGCTCATCCTGATCACCCACGACCTGGCCGTGGTCGCCGAGACCGCCAAACGCGTGTGTGTGATGTATGCAGGCCAAGCCGTCGAGGTCGGCCAGGTGCCGGAACTCTTCGACATCCCTGCCCACCCCTACAGCGAAGCGCTGCTGGCGGCCATCCCCGAGCACAGTATCGGCGCCGAACGCCTGGCCACCCTGCCCGGCATCGTTCCCGGCCGCTACGACCGCCCGCAGGGTTGCCTGTTGTCGCCACGCTGCCCTTACGTGCAGGACAACTGCCGCCGCCAACGCCCCGCCCTCGACCCACAGGCCCATAGCCTGGTGCGTTGCTTCTACCCGCTCAACCAGGAGGTGGCGTGATGGCCGTCGTTCTTTCAGCCCGTGAGCTGACCCGTCACTACGAAGTGTCCCGCGGCCTGTTCAAGGGCCATGCCCTGGTGCGCGCGCTGAACGGCGTGTCGTTCGAACTGGAGGCTGGCAAGACCCTGGCCGTGGTCGGCGAATCGGGATGCGGCAAGTCGACCCTGGCCCGTGCCTTGACCTTGATCGAGGAGCCGTCGTCCGGCTCGCTGCAGATCGCCGGCACCGAGGTCAACGGCGCCGGCAAGGCCGAGCGCAAGCAGCTGCGCCGCGATGTGCAGATGGTGTTCCAAAGCCCTTACGCCTCGCTCAACCCGCGGCAGAAGATCGGTGACCAGTTGGCCGAGCCACTGCTGATCAACACCTCGCTGAGCAAAGCCGAGCGCCGCGAAAAAGTGCAGAAGATGATGGAGCAGGTGGGCCTGCGCCCCGAGCACTACCAGCGCTACCCGCACATGTTTTCCGGTGGTCAGCGCCAGCGCATCGCCCTGGCCCGGGCGATGATGCTGCAGCCCAAGGTGCTGGTGGCGGATGAGCCGACCTCGGCGCTCGACGTGTCGATCCAGGCCCAGGTACTGAACCTGTTCATGGACCTACAGAAGGAGTTCAACACCGCCTACGTGTTCATCTCCCACAACCTGGCGGTGGTGCGCCATGTGGCTGACCAGGTGCTGGTGATGTACCTGGGCCGGCCGGCGGAGATGGGGCCGAAGGAGGATATCTACGAGAAGCCCCTGCATCCGTACACCCAGGCACTGTTGTCGGCGACGCCAGCGATCCATCCGGACCCGCTGAAGCCGAAGATCCGCATTGCCGGTGAACTGCCCAACCCGCTGAATCCGCCGGATGGCTGCGCGTTCCACAAGCGTTGCCCGTATGCCACCGAGCGTTGCGCCAAGGAGGTGCCGGCGCTGAGGCAAGTGGGTACGCGGCAGGTGGCCTGCCACTACGCCGAGCAGTTCCTGTAAACGTCATCGCGGGGCAAGCCCGCTCCCACGAGCCCGCACAGGCCTCGTGGGAGCGGGCTTGCCCCGCGATTTTCTCAATGCATAAAGAACCAGATCAGGATGATCACCGGAATCGGCACACCGATCATCCACAGCAGTATCGAGCGCATGATGCTTCTCCTCGTTCGTGGTCTACCAAGGTCCGTGCAGCGCTCATGCCAGTTGTGTCAAAAAATGACATCCATATGAAACAAGGCCTTAGCTGTTAAGCCGCTTTGATTCGCCGTGCAAAATGCCGGATCACCGCTTGGCCCCGAAGGCGTTCTGCAATGCCTGGCCTTGTCACCCGCAAGCGGGCCAATGCACTATCGCTGCCATGACCTCGACCCCCCTCCCCGACGGCCCTGGGCAAACCCCGCTCACCGCCGACACCGTCATGCGCTACCACCTGTGCTGGAAGCATCGCGACCTGGACGGGGTGATGGCGCTGTACCACCCGGATATCCAGTACCACGACTTCTTCCAGAACCGCGTGCTCGGCCATGATGAGCTGCGCGACTACGTGCGCGCCTGCCTGCCCCATGAGGCCGGCGAGGACATCGTCCACAGCGACCGCATTCGCGTCGACGGCTGCACCGCGTTCATCCAGTACCAGGTCACCGTGCAAGGGGGCGAAGGGCTGGTGGCGTTCCAGTCCAGCGAGGCGATCACGGTCAAGGACGGGTTGATCTGGCGGATCAACGAATACGCAACACTGGTGCGCCAGCACGCCAAAGGCAGCCAGACAGGCGGCCCGCGCCCGGCCACCAGCCGCCTGGGCCTGTCGCCGCGCCAGCTGTCGACCATGGCCCAGGACCTGGAGCACTACTTCAATCACCAGCGCCCCTACCTGGACCCCGAGCTGGACCTGCAACAAGTGGCCGATGAAAGCGGCTACAGCCGCAACCAGATTTCCTACCTGCTCAACCAGGTGCTGGGCCAGAGCTTCTACCGCTACGTCAACCAGGCGCGCCTGCAATACCTGATGGCCGGCCTGGACAACGGCAGCGCCGAAGCCCCTATCGACCAGCTGGCGTTCAATGCCGGGTTCAACTCGCTGTCGGCGTTCTACAAGTGCTTCCGCGAACACACCGGGCTGTCGCCCAAGGCCTACCTCAAGCAAATTTCCCTGCGTGCACGCACGTAAGACAGCCATCGCAGCGCACTAATAGGATCGCCCACAGACCAAGACGGATGTGGAGCCCGACCCGATGCAACCCCTGCGCACGATCAGCCTGTGGATGGACCAGCTCGAAGAGCCGCTGTGCGCACGCCCGGCACTGCGCGCAGACCTGGATCTGGATGTGTGCATCATCGGCGCCGGCTACACCGGGCTGTGGACCGCCTACTACCTCAAGCGCCAGGCCCCGCAGCTGAACATCGCGGTGATCGAGGCCAATATCGCCGGCTTCGGTGCCTCCGGGCGCAACGGTGGCTGGCTGATGGGCAACCTGCTGGGCGAGGACCGCCTGCTGGCCAGCCTGTCACCGCAACAGCGCCGCGCCAGCATCGACCTGCTGCACGGCGTCCCTGACGAAGTGCACAGCGTGCTGCAGCGCGAAGGCATCGACTGCGACTACCGCAAGGGCGGCGTGCTCTACTGTGCAGCCCGCTACCCGGAGCAGGAGCGCAGCCTGCGCGCATGGCTGGACGACCTGTATCGCCAGGGCATGACCGAGGACGACTACCACTGGCTGCGCCCCGAGCAGCTGGATGCGCACCTGCGCATCAGCAACCCCTACGGCGCGATCTTCAGCCCGCACACCGCGACCATCCAGCCGGCCAAGCTGGTGCGCGGGCTGGCCCGAGCAGTGGAAAACCTGGGTGTGCCCATCTACGAAAACACCCCGGCCATCGACTGGCAAACCGGTGAGGTACGCACACCCTTGGCGCGCATCCGCAGCCACTGGGTCGTGCCGGCAGTGGAGGGCTATGCCGCCAGCCTGCCGCCGCTCGGGCGCCATCAGTTGCCCGTGCAGAGCTTGCTGGTGGCCACCGAACCGCTGCCGGAATCGACCTGGGAGCAGATCGGCCTGAGCCAGGGGCAGGCCTTCAGCGAAAACAGCCGCCAGGTCACCTACGGCCAGCGCAGCGCCGATAACCGCCTGGTGTTCGGCGCCCGCGGCGGCTACCGCTTCGGCGGCCGGCTACGCGAAGATTTCACCCTCACCGACAGCGAAGTCGAACTGCGTCGCTACCTGTTCGGCGAGCTGTTCCCGCAACTCAAGCACGTGCGCATCACCCATTCCTGGGGCGGCAACCTGGGCATGGCCCGACGCTTCAGGCCGCACATGCTCTGCGACCGCCAGCGTGGCGTCGCGCTGTCGGGCGGCTACGGCGGCGAAGGCGTCGGTGCCACCAACCTCGGCGGGCGCACCCTGGCGGCGCTGATCCTCGGCCAGCACAACGCCCTCACCGCACAGCCCTGGGTACACGACAACCGCCCGCTGGCCAGCCTGGCCAGCTGGCCGCCCGAGCCATGCCGCTGGCTGGGCTACAACGCAATCATCCAGAGTTTCGTCCACGAGGACCGGACCCTCGCCAGCCCGGCCAGCGCCCCCTGGCGGCGGCGCCTGGCCAGTGGGCTGGCCGACTTCATGGAAGGCTTCATGCACTGACTTCCCCCTCCACAACAACAGGATCCACCGGTCATGAGCATCACCCAGTTCAAGCACACCGACAGCGCCATCCTGCAGAGCTGCAACCCGGTCGCCGTGCCCCTCGGCGAGCCGGTCGCCGTCACCTCGGTCACCTGCGTCGAACGCAGCGACGGGGTCGAGACCGGCATCTGGGAATGCACCCCCGGGCGCTGGCGGCGGCAGATCGTGCAACAGGAGTTCTGCCATTTCATCAAGGGCCGTTGCACCTTCACCCCCGACGGTGGCGAGCCCCTGGTCATAGAAGCCGGAGACGCACTGATGCTACCGGCCAACAGCGTCGGCACCTGGGACATCCAGGAGACCGTGCGCAAGACCTACGTTCTGATCTTCTGATCCGCTGATCGCCTGCCTTCGATAACAACAGACAAAGCAAGGTAACCCCGACATGCGCACGCTCCTTCTCGCTCCCCTGATGCTGGCCGCCAGCGTGGCCAGTGCCGCCGACTCGGTGAAGATCTACAACTGGTCGAGCTACATCGCCCCCGACACCTTGAAGAACTTCCAGCAGGCCAGTGGCATCGTGCCGACCTACGACGTGTTCGACAGCAACGAGACCCTCGACGGCAAGCTGATGACCGGCAACTCCGGCTACGACGTGGTGTTCCCCTCCAACCACTTCATGGCCCGGCAGATCCAGGGCAAGGCCCTGAAGAAGCTGGACAAGTCGCAGTTGCCCAACTGGAAGAACCTCAACCCGGTGCTGCTCAAGGCCCTGGAAGTCAACGACCCGGGCAACCAGTACGGTTTCCCGTACCTGTGGGGCAGCACCGGCATCGGCTACAACATCGACAAGGTCAAGGCGGTACTGGGCGACAACGCCCCGGTCGATTCCTGGGACCTGATCTTCAAGCCCGAGTACATCGGCAAGCTGAAAAGCTGCGGCGTGGCGGTGCTGGACAACGGCCCCGAACTGCTGCCGATCGCCCTGCATTACCTGGGCTTGCCGCAGCACAGCCAGGACCCGGCCGACTACGACAAGGCCAAGGCGCTGCTGATGAAAGTGCGCCCGTACATCAGCTACTTCCACTCATCGAAGTACACCGGCGACCTGGCCAATGGCGATGTGTGCGTGGTGGTGGGTTTCTCGGGCGACGTGCTGCAGGCGAAAAACCGCGCCGAAGAGGCGAAGAACGGGGTGAAGGTGGGGTATTCGATCCCCAAGGAAGGCGCGCCGTTGTGGTTCGACATGGTCGCCATGCCGGCCGATGCGCCGGACGAAAAAGCCGGCTACGCCTACATGAACTACCTGTTGCAGCCTGAGGTGATGGCGGGCATCAGCAACTTCGTGCAGTACGCCAATGGCAACCAGCAGGCCGACGCGAAGGTGGACCCGGCCATCAAGGGCAACACGATGATCTACCCGAGCGAGGATGTGATGGGCAAGCTGTATGCCCTGGAGGCGATGCCGGCGAAGATTGACCGCATCAGGACGCGAATCTGGACCAGCATAAAAGCAGGCAACTGACATTCGTCAGTTGCAAAGTCTCAAGCTGCAAGCGGCAAGAAGAAACGGGCCAATTCGGGCCCGCTTCTTCTTGTAGCTTGTAGCTTGCAACTTGAAACTTGTCGCTGCTGTCAGTGGTGCTCGCGGGTCGCGCGGAACTTCACATCCGGCCAGCGCTCTTCCATCAGCGACAGGTTGACTCGGGTCGGCGCCAGGTAGGTCAGGTGCCCACCGCCGTCGATGGCCAGGTTCTCCATGGCCTTGTTCTGGAAGTCCTCGAGCTTCTTCTTGTCATCGCAGCTGATCCAGCGCGCCGACCACACGGTGATGGGCTCGTAGGCGCACTCGACCTTGTACTCTTCCTTCAAACGGCTGGCGACCACATCGAACTGCAGCACAC
This sequence comes from Pseudomonas sichuanensis, assembly GCF_024749065.1. NCBI lineage: Bacteria > Pseudomonadati > Pseudomonadota > Gammaproteobacteria > Pseudomonadales > Pseudomonadaceae > Pseudomonas > Pseudomonas sichuanensis. The sequence goes on from NZ_CP087185.1 coordinate 4,849,452, forward strand.
CGACCGCACCCAGGATGATGTCGTTGCTGCGCTGGGGGAAGAACACCTGGGTCGCACCCTCTTCGGCCAACTGCTGCAGGCCCTGGCGCAGCTGCTTGGATTTCAGCGGGTCCTTCAGGCGCACGCGGCGGAACAGCTCCGGGGCGAAGTGCGGGATACCGGTAAAGCCCAGCGCCTCGCCTTCGGTGAAGGTGTCGCCGATCTGAATGGTGCCGTGGTTGTGCAGGCCGATGATGTCGCCGGCGAAGGCCTCGTCGAGCTGTTCACGCTCGGAGGAGAAGAAGGTCAGCGCATCGCCGATGCGCAGGTCCTTGCCGGTGCGTACGTGGCGCATCTTCATGCCCTTTTCGTACTTGCCCGAGCAGATGCGCATGAAGGCGATACGGTCGCGGTGCTTCGGGTCCATGTTCGCCTGGATCTTGAACACGAAGCCCGAGAATTTCTCTTCCACCGGCTCCACGGTACGCTCGTGGGCCACACGTGCCAACGGGCGCGGCGCCCAGTCGACCACCGCGTCGAGCACATGGTCGACACCGAAGTTGCCCAATGCGGTACCAAAGAACACCGGGGTGAGCTGGCCGTTGATGAACTCGTCCTGGTCGAACTCGTGGCAGGCGCCCTGCACCAGCTCCAGTTGCTCGAGGAAGCGCTCGTATTCGTCACCCAGGTGCGCGCGGGCTTCATCGGAGTCGAGCTTTTCGATGATCTTCACCGCGGTACGCTCGTGGCCGTGGCCTGGGGTGTAGACGATGATGTAGTCGCCCGCCAGGTGGTACACACCCTTGAAGTCGCGGTAGCAACCGATCGGCCAGGTGATCGGCGCGGCCTTGATCTTAAGTACTGCCTCGATTTCGTCGAGCAGCTCGATCGGGTCGCGGATATCACGGTCGAGTTTGTTGATGAAGCTGACGATGGGCGTATCGCGCAGGCGGCAGACGTCCATCAGGGCGATGGTGCGCGGCTCTACACCCTTACCGCCGTCGAGCACCATCAGCGCCGAGTCCACCGCGGTCAGGGTGCGGTAGGTGTCTTCCGAGAAGTCTTCGTGGCCGGGGGTGTCGAGCAGGTTGATCATGTGCTCGCGGTAGGGGAACTGCATCACCGAGGTGGTGATGGAGATGCCGCGCTGCTTCTCCATTTCCATCCAGTCGGAGGTGGCGTGGCGGTCGGACTTGCGCGACTTCACGGTGCCCGCGACGGAGATCGCCTTGCCCATCAGCAGGAGCTTCTCGGTGATGGTGGTCTTACCGGCGTCGGGGTGGGAAATGATTGCGAAAGTGCGGCGTTTCGCGACTTCGGCGGCCTGGTTGGTCATGGGAAATCGCCTGACTGGGGGATTAAAAAAGGGGCCGTATCATACCTGAAGTTGGTCCTAGACCAAAATTTGCGGAACCAGCGGCACCTGTTCCGGCCCTTTCGCGGGTGAACCCGCTCCCACAGGTACTGCACTCGGCCTGAGGTCGGTGGAGAGCTCAGGTACTGCATGGCTATCGCACAAGGCCTAGGGCAATGCAGAACCCTGTGGGAGCGGGTTTACCCGCGAAAGGGCCGGCACTGCCACAGCAAATTCATCAGGCAACCGCTTCATCACGACAAATGGCCACAGCACAGTTATTTCAACGCCTGTAGCGCATTAACCTGCTGTTTTTTCTCGCCAGAATCCCTTCACCCCAGTGATTAACACTGGCCAAATGCCGCCTCAGATGGGAACCTTTACGCCCACGGAGACGTCCACTCCCCTGCAACCCGCTTCGGTTGGGGGATTGGTTTCATCAGCATTTTCGGGCCCGACGGGGTTCGGCTCATGGCGTGATCGCGGCGTTCTGCCCGCCTCGCGCTGCTACTCGCGTTCACACCGCCCGCCGCCAGGAATGGCCGGCCACACGGGGGTGCGAGCGCCGACTACAAGAAGGAGTCCGCCTGTGGCTGCACGCTACGGAAAAGGGCTGTTGGGATGGGCCGCCGTGCTCGTCATCCTGGCCCTGCTGGTCCACTGGATCGGCATCGATACGATCGCCCGCTACCGCGACGATCTTGCTTTCTACCTGCAAGCGCACCTGATGCTGGTGCTGGCTTCGATGGCGGCGGCGTTGGCCGTGGGCATCCCCGCCGGCATTGCCCTGAGTCGACCGCAACGGGTCGACAAAGCCGAACGCTTCATGCAGTTCTTCAACATTGGCAACACCATTCCTCCCCTGGCCGTCCTGGCCATCGCCCTGAGCGTTCTGGGCATCGGCGCAGGTCCTGCGATCTTCGCGCTGTTCCTCGCCTCGCTGCTGCCCATCGTGCGCAACACCTACGAGGGCCTGAAAAACGTCCCTGCCTCGCTCAAGGAAGCCGCCACCGGCATCGGCATGACCCCGCGCCAGCAGTTGTGGCAGGTGGAGTTGCCCAACGCCGTGCCGATCATTGTCGGCGGCGTGCGGGTGGCCCTGGCCTTGAACGTGGGCACCGCGCCCCTGGCGTTCCTGATCGGCGCCAACAGCCTGGGCAGTTTGATCTTCCCCGGCATCGCCCTGAACAACCAACCGCAGCTGTTGCTCGGCGCCGCGTGCACGGCACTGCTGGCCCTGGTGCTCGACGCGCTGGTAAGTGCCTCCAGCAAGCGCTGGCTGGAACGTGGCCTGGCCCACTAAAAAAGGGAACCCATGAACAAGACAATCGCCTTGCTGCTGGGCGCGGCCCTGCTGTACGCAGGATTTGCCCAGGCAGCGGAAAAACCGCTGATCCACGTCGGGGCGCGGATGTTCACCGAACAGACCGTGCTCGCCGAAATCACCGCCCAGTACCTGCGTGCCAACGGCTTCGAGGTACGCGTGACCACCGGCCTTGGCAGCAACATCGCGCGCCAGGCGCAGGAAACCGGCCAGCTCGACCTGATGTGGGAATACACCGGCGTGTCGCTGGTGTCCTACAACCATATCGACGAGCGCATGCCCAACGCAGACGCCACCTACGCCCGGGTGAAAGCACTCGATGGCAAAAAAGGCCTGGTCTGGCTGACCCCGTCGAAGTTCAGCAACACCTATGCCCTGGGCCTGCCCAAGCAGGTTGCCGAGGCCTACCCGCAGATCAACACGATCAGCGACCTCAACCAGGTACTGCACGACGAGCAGCAACGCCTGCACCTGGTAGCGCTGGACACCGAGTTCGCCAACCGCCCCGATGGCCTGGTCGGCCTGCGCGAGCTGTACGGTCTGCCGCTGGATCGACGCAACATCCGCCAGATGGACGGCGGCCTGGTGTACACCGCGATGCGCAATAACCAGGTATTCGCCGGCCTGGTCTACACCACCGACGGGCGCTTGAACGCGTTCAACCTCAAGCTGCTCGAAGACGACAAGCACTACTTCCCCGATTACACCGCCGCCCCGGTGCTGCGCCAGGCAGTGCTCGACGCCCATCCGCAACTGGCCACGCTGCTCAAGCCACTGGCCGAACAGCTGGATGACGAGACCATGCGCCAGCTCAACGCCAAGGTTGATGTCGAGCACCAGAGCCCGGCCGTGGTCGCCGCAGCGTTCCTGCAAGCGCACCCACTCAGCGAGGTGACACCATGAACCTGCTCGACACCTTCGCCCACCTGGACTGGGCCCAGGTCCTGCAACTGACCGGGCAGCACATCACTCTGGTCGGCATCGCGGTGGGCCTGGCGATCCTCGTCGGCGTGCCGCTGGGCATTCTGATGACCCGCTTCCCGTCCCTGGCCGGCCCGCTGCAGGCCAGCGCCACGGTGCTGCTGACCATTCCGTCGATCGCCCTGTTCGGCCTGCTGCTGCCGTTCTACTCGAAGTTCGGCCAGGGCCTCGGCCCGCTGCCGGCCATCACCGCGGTGTTCCTTTATTCACTGCTGCCGATCCTGCGCAACACCTACCTGGCCCTGACCAATGTCGAGCCCGGTATCCGTGAGGCCGCGCGCGGCATCGGCATGACCTTCGGCCAGCGCCTGCGCATGGTCGAGCTGCCCATCGCCGTGCCGGTGATCCTCGCCGGCGTGCGCACCGCCGTGGTGATGAACATCGGCGTGATGACCATCGCCGCCACCATCGGCGCCGGCGGCCTGGGCGTGCTCATCCTCACCTCCATCAGCCGCAGCGACATGTCGATGCTGCTGGTCGGCGCCGTGCTGGTCAGCCTGCTGGCGATCGTCGCCGACCTGCTCTTGCAAACCCTGCAACGTGCCCTGACTCCAGAAGGACTGCGCCCATGATCGAATTGAAGAACCTCAGCAAGACCTTCCACGCCAACGGCAAGGAGGTCAAAGCCGTCGATGCCGTGAACCTCACCGTCAACGAAGGCGAGATCTGCGTGTTCCTCGGCCCCTCGGGCTGCGGCAAGAGCACCACGCTGAAAATGATCAACCGCCTGATCACCCCCACCTCAGGCCAGGTGTTCATCAATGGCGAGGACACCAGCGGGTTGGACGAAGTGACCCTGCGCCGCCATATCGGCTATGTGATCCAGCAGATCGGCCTGTTCCCCAACATGACCATCGAGGAAAACATCACCGTCGTGCCGCGCCTGCTCGGCTGGGACAAACAGAAATGCCACGACCGTGCCCGCGAACTGATGAGCATGATCAAGCTGGAGCCCAAGCAGTACCTGCAGCGCTACCCGCGCGAGCTGTCCGGTGGCCAGCAACAGCGCATCGGGGTGATCCGCGCACTGGCCGCCGAGGCGCCGGTGCTATTGATGGATGAGCCGTTCGGTGCGGTCGACCCGATCAACCGCGAGCTGATCCAGAACGAGTTCTTCGAGATGCAGCGGGCGCTGAACAAGACCGTGATCATGGTCAGCCACGACATCGACGAGGCGATCAAGCTGGGTGACAAGATCGCCATCTTCCGTGCCGGCAAGCTGTTGCAGCTGGATCACCCGGACACCCTGCTGGCGCACCCGGTGGACGACTTCGTCAGCAACTTCGTCGGCCAGGACAGCACGCTCAAGCGCCTGCTGCTGGTGCGCGCCGAAGACGCGGCGGACAACGCGCCGTCGGTGAGCCCGCAAACGCCGGTGGCCGATGCGCTCGAGCTGCTGGATGAGCACGACCGCCGCTATGTGGTGGTGACTGACGGGCAGAACAAGGCGCTGGGCTATGTGCGCCGGCGCGACATGCATCGCCAACAGGGCACCTGCGGCGACTTCCTGCGGCCGTTCAACGCCACGGCATCACACGATGAACATCTGCGCATCCTGCTGTCGCGGATGTACGAGTTCAACCGGGCGTGGCTGCCGGTGCTGGATGCCGAGCAGGTGTTCCTTGGGGAGGTGACGCAGGAGTCGATTGCGGCGTACCTGAGTTCCGGGCGATCGCGGGGGGGCAAGACCAGTATCGTGTCGCCGGCTGAGGCCGTGGCCTCCTGATACGCCCAATCGCGGGGCAAGCCCGCTCCCACGATCTGCGACCTGGCGTGGGAGCAACTGTCTTGCTCACAACTTAAAGACCTGGCGCGATCCCTGTGGGAGCGGGCTTGCCCCGCGATGAAGGCAACGTCGGATCAGAACCCTACACTGGCCTGCACATAGAACGTGCGCGGCTCACCCACATAGATCCCCGAGTTGTTGTCGCTGGAGCGGGTGAAGTACTGCTTGTCGAACAGGTTCTTCACCCCGGCTGCCAGCTTCAGGTTGGACAGCTGCGGCCCGAAGTCATAGCCACCCCGGGCATGCCAGGTCACGTAGCCCGGGATATCGCCGTACTGCCCATCGGCGCTCGGTTCGGTGATGTAGTTGCCGGTGAACTGGCCGGTCCTGGTCATGCCGGTACCCGGAGCGCGCTGCCCGGACTGGGCGAACGCATCGAGGTTCCAGGTCCAGCGATTGACCTGGTAACGCAGGCCGGCAGTCGCCACCTGGCGCGAGTAGAACGGCAGGTCGCGGCCTTCGAAGCCGGGGATGTCACCCTCGTAGGTGGCACGGGTGTAGGTGTACCCGGCATTTACCGACAACCCTTGCAGGCGTGGGTCCAGCCCGGCCAGGTCATAGCGCGCCGACGCCTCGATACCCTGGTGCGTGGTGGCGCCGAGGTTGGTCCAGCCCACCGTGTTGCTGATGTACTGCAGTTCGTCATCGAAGTCGATGTAGAACGCCGTCAGCTCACCGGCAAAATGGCCATCGTCATAGCGCGTGCCAAGCTCGTAGGTCTTGGCCTTCTCCGGCTCCAGGCCATTGGCGGTACTGTCGCCGCTACCGCCCTGGCCCAGCTGGAAGTACTGCAGGCTGCCGAACGAGGTCTCGTAGTTGGCGAACAGCTTCCACGCATCGGACAGGTGGTACATCACACTCAGCGCCGGCAGCGGCTCGTTGCTGGTGATGCTGCGGTTCTTCTCCGCCACCGGCTTGAGGCTGTCGTCCAGCACCGGGCGGTCGCGCCAGTCGGTGTTGATGTGCTCGAAGCGGATACCCGGGGTGATGGTCCAGTTGCCCACGTCGATCTTGTCATCGATGTAGTAAGCGCTGGCTTCGGTGCCGCCGCTGCGGTCCTGGAACACATGGCCGTCGGACTTGGCGGTCTGGGTCGGCACATTGTCGATCAACGACAACCGGGTCGATTGCTCGCGCATGGCCTCCTTCAGGTAGCGGTAGCCGACGCTGACCTCCTGGGTGGTCGGGCCGACGAAGAACACCCGCGACAAGCGCGGCTCGATGGCGAAGGTGTGGTAGTTGCGCGGGTACGACGACAGGGTCTTCATGTCGCTGGAAGCGATGGTGCTGCCACGGAAACTGTCGGTGTAGTAGGTCAACACCTCGAACTGGGTGGCGTCGTCGAGCTGGCGCTGCCACTTGAACGACACGTCCTTGCGCCGGCCTGCGAAGTAGTCGTAGTCACGCAGCGACTGGTAGGGGTCCTGGTCGTACTGGGCCTGGGTCAGGCCGCCGGGCATGTCGGCGCGGCCATCGTAGTAGTGGAAGTTCAGCCAGAACTCGTCGACATCGGTCGGCGCCCAGTGGGTCTTGAGCAGCACATCGTCGATGTCGTTGTCGTTGTTGCTGCGCCGGTAGCCATTGCCATTGACGCCGCTGTACAGCAGCGCGACGCCGATGCCGTTGTCGGCGGTGCCGCCGAGGAAGGCCGACTCGGTGTGTTTCCAGCCGCCATAACGCGAGGTCTCAAGGGTGCTCGCCAGCTCGCCGCTGGCCTTTTCGGGGATCGCCCGGGTGACGAAGTTGATCACCCCGCCGACGTTCTGCGGGCCATAGCGCACCGAGCCTGCACCACGCACCACGTCGATGCTGTCGAGGTTGCCCGAGGAGATCGGCGCCATCGACAGCTGCGGCTGGCCATAGGGCGCGAAGGCGGCCGGGATGCCGTCGATCAGCACGGTCGAGCGCGGCGACAGGCGCGAGGTGAGGCCACGCACGCCGACGTTCAGCGACAGGTCGCTGCCGCCGGTGCCGTTGGAGTCCTGCACCTGCACCCCGGGGATGCCCCGCAGGGCATCGCGCACGTTCATGGTGCCCTGCTCCACCATCGCCTCGCGGCGTACCACGGTGCGCGCGCCGGGGTGGTTCTGCACCACGCTCTGCTGAGCATCGCCCAGCCAGTCGCCGACCACTTTCACATCGGTGGGCGCCAGCTCCAGGCTGCCGGTTGTCAGCGTCCCGGCGACTGCCGCCGGCTTGACCACCACGGTATCGGCCGACTGCTCGAAGGTCAGCCCGCTGCCTTGCAGCAGCTGCTGCAGCGCCTGTTCCGGAGCCAGGTCGCCGGACACCGCCGGGGCCTCTTTGCCCGCCACCAGTTCGGGGCTGAAGAACAGCTGCAGGTTGGTCTGCTGGCCCAGTTGCTTGAGGGCGGTCGCCAGCGGCTGGGCCTGGATCTGAATACTGTCGGCGTAGCTGTTGGCGGCAGCGGCACTGACCGCCAGGGCCAGCGCCAGGCGGCGCAGCTGGAGAAGGGGCTTGTTGTTGTTCACGTCTTCGAGAAATCCTGAAAGGTCGGATAAACGCCAACCGCATGCAAATGTAAATGCTTGGCAGTTGCAGCTGGCGGGGAAGACGAACGGGCGAAAAAAAACCTGAATCTATTTTGCAATTATTTCGCTGGAGCCATCGGCATGCTGCCTGATCGCCACCGGCAGGATGCTCGGCAAGGCGCGCAGCAGGGCATCGGGGTCATCCGTGCTGAAACTGCTCGACAGGCGCAGGCCGGCCACTTTACCGGGGGCGACTCGCAGCGGTTGGGCACGGTAGCGCGACACTTCGACGACCACTTCGCTGAGCGGCGTGTTGTCGAACACCAGCTTGCCCTGGCGCCAGGCGGTGAGCGAATCGACGTCGATGGCATAGGGCGCGGCAACCTTGCCGTGGGCATCGATATGCGAGCCCTGGCCGGCCCCCAACTGCGCCAGCCCATCACCTGCGCCTTGCACCCGCACCGAGCCCTGCTCCACTGCCACGCGAGTGCTGGCCGGGTCCTGGCGCACATCGAAGCGCGTGCCGGTGACCGTCACCTCACCCTGGGCGGTGCTGACCACAAAGGGGCGACTAGTGTCGTGGGCGACGATGAACATCGCCTCGCCCTGGCTCAACAGCACATGCCGGCGACCCACTGAAAAGTCCACGCTCAACCGTGTGCCGCTGTTGAGCTGCAACTGCGAACCGTCCGGCAGGTCGAACTGGCGGCGCTCGCCCAGTGCCGTTTGCAATGCGTCCTGATGATTGAGCCGCTGGTAGTGCCAGCCACTCCAGCCCAGGCCAAGTGCGGCGATCGCCACCCCGGCCGCCAGGGCTTGGCGCAGTACCCGTCGGCGTGGCAACTGGCGCACCGGCTCAGGTGCGCAGAGCGCCTGAAGCCGTTGCCGTGGAATCAGCTCGGCGGCGCGCCACAGCTGCGTGAGCCGGCGATACTCGTCGCGGTGCCGTGCATCCTGCGCCAGCCACTGCTGCAGGGCCGCCTGCAGCTCGGCGTCGCCCGGCGCGTCCTGAACCCGGGCGAACCAGGCGGCCGCCTGCTCACCGGCGGGGTCGAACGCATGCTGTTTCATCAATGGGGTCTCCTGACTCATCTGGCCGACACATCCAGGTGCTCACGCAGATGTCGGAGCGTGCGGATCATATACTTTTCGACCATGTTCTTGCTCAAGCCCATGCGCTCGGCGATCTCGGCCTGGCTCAGGCCCTCGAGCTTCTGCCAGACGAACACCTGCCGGCAGTTGAGTGGCAGCTCGGCCAGCGCCCGCTCGACACTGTCGGCCAGTTCCAGGGCATGCACGTAGGCCTCCGGGTCATCACCCGCCGCCGCTTCGTCGTCGAAACCTTCCAGCACCAGGGCCTGGCGGCGGTCTTCACGGCGGTAGCCATCGACAGCGATATTGCGTGCGGTCTGGTGCAGGTAGGCACGTGGCTGCTCGACCTGATCGCGCGGATTTTCCAGAACCCGCACGAAGGCATCATGGGTGAGGTCCTCGGCCTGCTGACGACTGCGCAACTTGCGCGTCCAGGTGCCGATCAGCTCGTGATAGTGGTCGAGGAAGCCTTTGTGTCCGGACACGGTGGGTGATCATCAGGCAGGCAGATAAGGGTGCGAATAGTAATGTTTCTCATCAAAAGCGGCAATTCCGCCAGTCGGTAACAAAAAATTTATGACGGGTTTCATGCACCGACGTACCAGGTATACGTGGCCATAAATATGAACACCTTGGCCTCCTTCGCGGGTAAACCCGCTCCCACAGGAATCGCGTAATCCCTGTGGGAGCGGGTTCACCCACGAAGGGGCCAGCCCGGTCTATTCCACAATATTTAACGCTTCAAAGATCCCGGGGAACATCTGCCGGTCACACGAGTCGGTTATTCAGGTAACTGCTCGTCGATCCACGGCGAACCCACCGGGATTGCCTGTTGATCTTGCTGGAATCACGCCCTAAAGTGCGCGCCGAACGTCCATGCTGGAAACGATCCATCCGGCTCAAGTACTGACGACGAGACAGCAAGGTCACCCGCAGCCACAGCCTGGCACGGTTGACCTTTTTGCTTTCGGCGACATGCCTTGGGAAGTAGGCGAACCAAAGTGGGGATACGGAGGACGTTCAGTTTGCAGCCACTTATTCTTTCAGTTTGCCCATGGAGCCCTTGAGCATGTCGATCCAGGTCGAAGACTATTTCGCGCGTGACACCTTCCAGAAAATGAAGGCGTTCGCCGACAAGCAGGAAACCCCGTTCGTACTCATCGACACCCAGATGATCAGCCAGGCCTACGACGACCTGCGCGCCGGGTTCGAATTCGCCAAGGTCTACTACGCGGTCAAGGCCAACCCGGCCGTCGAGATCATCGACCTGCTCAAAGAGAAAGGCTCGAGCTTCGACATCGCCTCGATCTACGAGCTGGACAAAGTGCTTGGCCGTGGCGTCAGCCCTGATCGCATCAGCTACGGCAACACCATCAAGAAGTCCAAGGACATCCGCTACTTCTTCGAAAAAGGCGTGCGCCTGTTCGCCACCGACTCCGAAGCCGACCTGCGCAACATCGCCAAGGCCGCGCCGGGCTCGAAGGTCTATGTGCGTATCCTCACCGAAGGCTCCACCACCGCCGACTGGCCACTGTCGCGCAAGTTCGGCTGCCAGACCGACATGGCCATGGACCTGCTGATCCTCGCCCGCGACCTGGGCCTGGTGCCGTACGGCATCTCCTTCCACGTTGGCTCGCAGCAGCGCGACATCAGCGTGTGGGACGCCGCCATCGCCAAGGTCAAGGTGATCTTCGAGCGCCTTAAGGAAGAAGACGGCATCGAGCTGAAGCTGATCAACATGGGTGGCGGCTTCCCGGCCAACTACATCACCCGCACCAACAGCCTCGAGACCTATGCCGAAGAGATCATTCGCTTCCTCAAGGAAGACTTCGGTGACGACCTGCCGGAAATCATCCTCGAGCCAGGCCGTTCGCTGATCGCCAACGCCGGCATCCTGGTCAGCGAAGTGGTGCTGGTGGCACGCAAGTCGCGCACCGCGGTCGAGCGCTGGATCTACACCGACGTGGGCAAGTTCTCCGGCCTGATCGAAACCATGGACGAGGCCATCAAGTTCCCGATCTGGACCGAGAAAAAAGGCGAGACCGAAGAAGTGGTTATTGCCGGCCCGACCTGCGACAGCGCCGACATCATGTACGAGAACTACAAGTACGGCCTGCCACTGAACCTGGCCATCGGTGACCGCCTGTACTGGCTGTCCACCGGTGCCTACACCACCAGCTACAGCGCGGTGGAATTCAACGGCTTCCCGCCGCTGAAGGCCTACTACCTGTAATGCAGAGCGGGGCCGAAAGGCCCCGTTTTCATGCCTGATCAGAGGCGGCGAAACATCGAGAAATTGTCGAAACTCGGCACATTCACCTCGCTGACGCTCATCCGCATGATCAACTTGTTTGGCGCACCCGCGCTGACATAGCGATCCTCCCAGGACTTTCGGTTACGAACCCCTAGCGGCACGCTGCCCACGGCGGCAATCGTCACCTGGGAGTAGTCGCTGACCTCAGGAATCGCCAGTTTCTGGCCATCGACCCAGATACGCCACAACAGTGGCTTGGCCACCTTCACGTAATAGCCGACGCAATCTCCGCGCCCCAGGTCCCAGATATCACGATGGGATGCACCCGCCTCCGACTCCACGGTAACGACCTTATAGCCAGGGTTCGCCCCCTCGTAGTAACCGAACCAGAAACGCTGCTGCGCGTGTACCGAAAAATGGGAAGTGAGGGTCAGCCAATTATTGCAGCGTGAGGCAGGAACGCTTTTGAACTCGACCGAATCGAGAACACCTTCATATCCAGGCGTCGTGGAAGAGAGTGTTGCAATGAATGAACGTTCTTGAATGAAACGCATGCCAGTTCCTCCGTGGTAAAGCGCTACCATGATCGGAAAGGAAGCTTGATGATCAGCTGGAAACACTGACAACGGCGCCCATAAATGCCATGGGCCGACAGGTTCACCTTTACTGTTCGCGCAGTTCGATCTCGTCGGCATACCGCGCCCGGTGGCCAGCAGGTTACCCACGTTGTACATGCCCCAGTCCAGCCCGGTGTCGGCCGCGTGCGCATAGTGAAGGCCGCCTGGGCCAGGGCCAACACCTGCTCACGACGCAACTGGCAGGACACGGCTCAGACCTCGGCCCAGCGGTGAAGCAGGTTGTACTGTCCGACAAAAACCTAAAGCGGCTCTTCGATGCCCATTTGCACGATATCCACATCGAACAGGGCTGACGGCTCCGCCCCCAAGCGCAGGTAGCTACCCATGCGCCCGGTGCTCCAGGCTGCCTTGTCCCAGTGCACGCCCACCCCTTTGCCGTCGAGACTGGTCATGCGCATCTTGCCGTCATCGGTATGCGCCATGCGCCAGAGGGGGCCCACGATTGGGGTGATTTCATAGAGGCCTAAGTAACCATTGGAACTGATGTCGAACCGCCGGTTGTACATCGGGCCCGCACTGTTGCCGGTCCATAGACGGACCTCATAGACATGGCCTTCGTCGCCGTACTCCACGGCGCCGAACCACAACTTCAAGGCCTCACGGTCTTGGCGCGAGGTCGTCAGCCAGGTGTTCTGATGCCAGTGGACGCTGCCGTTGTAGCCCGGGCTGTACTCCCAGCGACCTACAGGCCCCGGATACTTGGTGTTGAGCACATTCAGACGGGCAATGAAGGATTGTTCTGTGATGTAGGGTTCAGCCATGGTGCGACTCCTGTGGGAAAGTCGCCTCAGCATGCTCGTCACCCCACGCCCGCTTAAGATCGAAGGCTTTCCCCTGCACCAGCACGCAGCTCGAGCTCGCCGCTATAACGGGCCGCCTGAGCAGACAGCAGCGGGCCGGCCGCCAGCAGGAGCGCCTGGCTGCTGCGCAGGAAGTTCAGGTTGCCCTCTGCACGAGCCTGCTCGAACCATGGCTCGGCCTCGGCCATCTGACCGCGCTCGGCAAGCACCATCGCCAGGCTGAACATGCCACGGAAATCACCCGCCTCGGCCGAGCGGCGATACCAGCGCACGGCACGGGCCGGGCTGGCGGCGGTGGCGATACCTTGCTCCAGATAACGGCCGTACAAGTTCATCGACTTGGCATGGCCCAGCTGAGCAGCCTTCTCGTAGCACGCCAATGCCTGGGTCTGGTTGGTCGGTACGCCGCGCCCCGTGGCCAGCAGGTTACCCAGGTTGTACATGCCCCAGTCCAGCCCGGCGTCGGCCGCACGCGCGTAGTGAATGGCCGCCTGGGCCAGGTCCACTGCACCGCCCCAGCCATGCTCCAAGCAGCGCCCCAGCATGTTGTGCGCCATGCCGTTGCCCCCTTGAGCAGCAATCTGGAACCAGCGCCGGGCGACCTCGGCATCCTGCTCGATGCCGCGCCCGTCGAGCAGGATCTGCCCCAGCAGCAACTGTGCCTCGACCGCGCCCTGCCCCGCTGCCGCGAGGATGGCCTGGGCGGCCTGGCCCGGGCTATGTTCGAGCATGGCCTGCAGCCCGGCGAGGTCCACCACCTGTTCACGACGCAACTGATAAGACACGGCTCAGACCTCGGCCCAGCGGCGCAGCAGGTTGTGGTAGGTGCCGGTCAGTTGCAGCAGCGATGGATGATCCGGCACGTCGGCAGTGAGCTGGCGGATGGCGTTGTCCATCTCGAACAGCAGGGTGCGCTGGCCGTCATCGCGCACCAGGCTCTGGGTCCAGAAGAACGCTGCATAGCGGGCGCCGCGGGTCACCGGGTTGACCTTGTGCAGGCTGGTGCCGGGGTACAACACCATGTCGCCAGCCGCCAGCTTGACCTGCTGTACGCCGTAGGTGTCCTGGATCACCAGCTCGCCGCCGTCGTAACTGTCAGGGTCGCTGAGGAACAGGGTGGAAGACAGGTCGGTGCGCACCCGCTCCGGGCTGCCTTTGGGTTGGCGCAGGGCGTTGTCGATATGGAAATCGAAATTGCCCCCCTCCTGGTAACAGTTGACCAGCGGCGGGAACACCTTGTGCGGCAGCGCTGCCGACATGAACAACGGGTTGCGCCACAGCCGTTCGATCAGCGCGCTGCCGATCTCCTTGGCCAGCGGATGGCCTTCGGCCAACTGCAGGTTGTGCTTGGCCTTGGCCGACTGGTAACCCGCCGTGACCTTGCCATCGGCCCAGTCGGCCTGCTCCAGGGCCTGGCGAATACGCGAGATTTCGTCGGCGTCGAACAGCCCGGGAATGTGAAGCAGCATGGCGATGGCACCTGGCGCGGGTTAGGGGCGCCAATGATATTGATTCCCTTTTACCAATCACAAGCCCCTTTCGGACCAATCGACGCACGAACCCGTAAAAACCGTAAGGTGAAAATGTAAAGAATGTAAATTTCTAGCGAATGGTAACGCTTCTCAATTGTTCCTTACATTCGCTTACATTAACATCCGCGGCCTTCATACCTTGGGGAAGGTCAATAACAATGCGTCACGTGCCAACCGCCGTCAGTTCACCACGTCTGCTCGCCTCCGCCATCGGCCTGGCGATCACTGCCACTTCTGCTTACGCTGCCGACCCGGCCGCCAACAACGCCATCACCCTCGACGCCACCAGCGTCAACGGCAAGGCCGAACAGGCGAACACCGAGTACAAGGTCGAGAAAGCCTCTTCGCAGAAGTACACCGCACCCTTGGTGGACACGCCGCGTTCGGTCACCGTGATCCCGCAGCAAGTGATCAAGGACACCAACGCCCTGAACCTGCAGGATGCCCTGCGCACCGTGCCCGGCATCACCTTCGGCGCTGGCGAAGGCGGCAACCCGCAAGGCGACCGCCCGTTCATCCGTGGCTTCGACGCCCAGGGCGATACCTACCTGGACGGCGTGCGTGACACTGGCGCGCAAACCCGTGAGATCTTCGCCATCGAATCGGTGGAAGTGGCCAAGGGCCCGAACTCGGCCATCGGTGGCCGTGGCGCGGCGGGCGGCACCATCAACCTGGTGAGCAAGCGCGCGCACCTGGGCAACTCGCTGGACGGCGCCTGGACCTGGGGCAGCGACCAGACCCAGCGTTATACCTTCGACGGCAACTACCAGTTCAGCGATACCGTTGCCGGGCGCCTGAACCTGATGACCCACGAAAGCAACGTCGCCGGCCGCGACAAGGTCAACTACGACCGTTGGGGTATCGCCCCGTCGCTGGCCTTCGGCCTGGGTACGCCGACCCGCGTCAACCTCGACTATTACCACCTGGAAAGCGACGACCTGCCGGATTCGGGCATCCCGTACAGCATTCCTGTGCGTGGCAGCGCAGCGCGAACCTCGGCGCACCCGAGCAAACCTCAGGACGGTGGTGACAGCGACAATTTCTATGGCCTGACCGACCGAGATTTTCGCAAGTCGCGGGTGGACATCGCCACCTTCGCCATCGAGCACGACCTGACCGACGCGCTGACCATAAAGAACACCCTGCGCCACGGCAACAGCATGCAGGACTACATCCTGACCCAGCCCGACGACAGCCAGGGCAACGTCAACCGTGGCAGCGTCTGGCGCCGAGCCAACACCCGGGTCGGCAATACCTCCACCACCACCAACCAGACCGACCTGTTCGGTGAGTTCTACCTGGGCGGCCTGAAGAACAGCTTCTCCACCGGTATCGAGCTGAGCCGCGAGGAGTCCGACCGGACGTCCTACGATGTCGCCACCACCGCCGGCACCACCGTGGTCAACAACCTGCGCCAATGCAACGGCATCGGCGCACCGTCCTACAACTGCACCTCGCTGAGCAACCCGAACCCGGACGATCCGTGGAACGGCGCCATCTCGCGCAACTACGCCGGCACCAACACCAAGAGCAACACCCGCGCCCTGTACGTGTTCGACACCCTCGAGCTGAGCCCAGCCTGGCTGCTGAACATGGGCCTGCGCTACGACCACTTCGATACCCAGTACCGCACCCGCAACGCCAACGGCAGCACCACGGTGAACGCCAAGGGCGTCGCCGCCAAGGGCGAGGACACCAGCGAATTCATCACCGGCCAATTGGGCCTGGTATGGAAACCGGCCGACAACGGCAGCGTCTATGTGTCCTACGCCACTTCCGCCACCCCGCCGGGCGCGCAACTTGGCGAAGGCATGGAAGGCAACCCGCTGGGCAACACCACCGACCGCGCCGGCAACCTGCTCGCCAGCGACATGGAGCCGGAAGAAACCACCAACTACGAGATCGGCACCAAGTGGGACCTGCTCGAAGAGCGTCTGTCCCTCACCGCCGCGCTGTTCCGCACCGAGAAAGAAAACGCCCGTGTGCAGGTTGGCACCACCAGCTACGAAAACGTCGGCGAAACCCGCGTGCAGGGCATCGAGTTGTCGGCCAGCGGCAAGCTGACCAACAAGTGGCAGGTATTCGCCGGCTACACCTACATGCAGGCCCGCCAGATCGACGGCGGCCCGCTGGGCAAGGCCAACGACGGCAACCAGCTGCCGAACACCCCGAACAACAGCGCCAGCCTGTGGACCACCTACCAGGTCACGCCTAAGTTCACCGTCGGCGGCGGCGCCTTCTACGTCGATGACGTGTTCGGCAACGTGGCCAACACCACCATGGTCGACAGCTACGTGCGTTACGACGCCATGGCCGCCTACAAGCTGACCAAGAACATCGACCTGCAGCTGAACGTGCAGAACCTCACCAACGAGGTCTACTACGACAAGGCGTTCTCCACCCACTTCGCCAACCAGGCGGCGGGCCGGACCGCATTGCTGACCACCAGCGTCCACTTCTGAAGGATGCAACCCAAGCCCCGTTCATTTGCCTGAACGGGGCTTTTGCGTATCAAGGCATAATGCACGCCGCGCGGCAGGCGGCCAGACAAGGTGATCGATGTGTTGAAGAAGACGCTGTTCCAGGTGCACTGGTTGTTCGGCATCACCGCTGGCCTGGTGCTGGCGCTGATGGGCATCACCGGGGCGATCTGGTCGTTCCAGGAAGAGCTGCTGCGCGCGTTCAACGCCGAGGTGCTCAAGGTCGAGGTGCGCCAGGAGGGCGTGCTGCCGCCGGCCGAGCTGGTGCGCCGGGTCGAAGCCGCGCAAGGCGACAAGGTCTCGATGCTGTGGGTAGACACCCGCGAGGGCAATGCCGCACGGATCTTCTTCACCCCCGCGCCCGGTGAGCGCCGTGGCGAGTTGCGCTATGCCGACCCCTACACCGGCGAGCTCAAGGGCGAAGTGAGCGGGCTGGGCTTCTTCAATTTCGTGCTCAACCTGCATCGATTCCTGGCCATGGGCGACACCGGCCGGCAGATCACCGGCGCCTGCACCCTGATGCTGATCTTCTTCTGCCTGTCCGGCCTGTACCTGCGCTGGCCGCGCAAGGCCCTGAACTGGCGGACCTGGCTGACCCTGGATTGGGCCAAGAAGGGCCGCGCGTTCAACTGGGACCTGCATGCAGTGTTTGGCACCTGGTGCCTGCTGTTCTACCTGTTGTTCGCCCTGACCGGGCTGTTCTGGTCCTATGAGTGGTACCGCGCAGGCCTGAACAAGTTGCTGGCCGACCCACCGGTGGCCGGCGAGCAGAAGCGCGGCGAAGGCCGCGGTGGCCGCCACGGCCCGCCCAAGGTCGACAAGAACGCCCCGCCACTGGTGGTCGACTACGACGCCATCTGGGCCAACCTCAAGGACGCGGCGGGCCCTGGCCTTGCCACCTACAACCTGCGGCTGCCGCCGGCCGGCGGCCAGCCGGCCACGCTGTTCTACCTGTTGCAGGACGCCGACCACGAGCGCGCCTTCAACACCCTCACCCTCGACCCGGCCAGCGGCCAGATCAAGCGCCACCAGCGCTACAGCGACAGCTCGTTCAAGGCCCAATTGCTGCAGAGCGTCTACGCCCTGCACGTGGGCAGCTACTTTGGCTTGCCGGGGCGGATCATCGTCACCGTGGCCAGCCTGACCATGCCGCTGTTCTTCGTCACCGGCTGGCTGCTGTACCTCGACCGCCGACGCAAGAAGCGCCAGGTGCGTGCCGCCCGTGGCGCGGTATCTGCTGCCACCGGCAACGGCGACAGCTGGCTGATCGGTTTCGCCAGCCAGAGCGGCTTCGCCGAGCAACTGGCCTGGCAGAGCGCCGGCCAGTTGCAGGCCGCCGGCTTGCCGGTGCAGGTGCGCCCGCTGGCGCAGTTGGGCGAAGCCGAACTGCGCCAGGCCAACCGCGCGCTGTTCGTGGTGAGCACCTTCGGCGACGGCGAAGCGCCGGACAGCGCTCGGGCCTTCGAGCGCAAAGTCATCGGCAAGCCTTGGGCACTGAAACACCTGGACTATGCCGTGCTGGCCCTGGGCGACCGCCAGTATCCGCACTTCTGCGGCTTTGCCCGACGGCTGCAGGCCTGGCTCAGTGAACGTGGCGCCAGCAGCGCTTTCAGCGCGGTCGAAGTGGACAACGCCGACCCCGCCGCGCTGCAACTGTGGCAACAAGAACTGGCACAACTGACCGGCGCGCACCCGGTAGCCGCGTGGCAGCCCGCCAGCTTCGGCAATTGGCGCCTGACCCGCCGTGATTTGCTCAACCCGGGCAGCCAGGGCGCACCGGTGTTCCTGCTGGGATTGCAGGCGCATGCCCCGGCAAGCTGGGCGGCCGGCGACCTGGTGGAGATCCTGCCGCGCAATGGCCAGCCCCGCGTGGCGGCGTTGCTGGCAGGCCTCGGGCTCGATCCGCAAAGCCCGGTGCAACTGGACGGCCTCGAACAAACCCTGGCCCAGGCCTTGTCCAGCCGGCAGTTGCCGGCCAACCGCGAGCACCTGGTGGGCCTGCACGCCCAGGCGCTGGTCGATGCGCTGATCCCGCTGAGTACCCGTGAATACTCGATCGCCTCCATCGCCAGCGATGGCGAGCTGGAATTGATCGTGCGCCAGGAGCGCCACCCCGATGGCAACCTGGGCCTGGGTTCCGGCTGGCTGACCGAGTACCTGGCGCTGGACGGCACGGTCAGCGCTCGACTGCGCCGCAACAGCGGCTTCCACTTGCCCGACGCCGCCGCGCCGATGGTTCTGATCGGCAACGGCACTGGCCTTGCCGGTTTGCGCAGCCTCTTGAAGGCACGTATTGGCGCAGGCGAACAGCGCAACTGGCTGCTGTTTGGCGAGCGCAATCGTGCCCACGACCTGCTGTGTGGCGAGGAGCTTCAGGGCTGGTTGGCCAAGGGGGACCTGCAGCGGCTGGACCTGGCGTTTTCACGCGACCAGGCCGAGAAGGTCTATGTGCAGGATGTCCTGCTGCAGCAGGCCGCCGAGTTCAAGCGCTGGATTGATGATGGCGCCTGTGTGTATGTGTGCGGCAGTTTGCACGGCATGGCTGCAGGGGTGGATGCGGCGCTGCAGGGGATGCTCGGTGAAGCGCAGGTGCAGCAGCTGATCGAGGATGGGCGCTATAGGCGGGATGTGTACTAATCAGACAGTGATATCGTCAGTACCGGCCTCATCGCCGGCAAGCCGGCTCCCACAGGTACAGCACCAGGCGCTGAATGTGTGGGAGCCGGCTTGCCGGCGATGAGGCCGGTGCAGCAATCAGTGCAATTCGAAGGTATCGGCGTCCAGGTTGGCCGGGAATCGCGCCCGGTACGCTGCCAGTTCCGCAGCACGCAGCACCACGGTGAACACCCCGTCGGCCTCGCCCGCGCTCAACAGGCTCTCGCCCTGGAAGTCCAGCACCTGGCTGTCGCCGGAATAGGCAAAGCCCTTGCCATCGGTGCCCACCCGGTTCACCGCCGCCACGAAGCACAGGTTCTCGATCCCCCGCGCCGGCAGCAGCCGGTTCCAATGGGTGCGCCGTGCCGCGGGCCAGTTCGCCGTGTACAGCAGCAGGTCGGTGTCCTGGGCGTCGCGGCTCCACACCGGGAAGCGCAGGTCGTAGCAGATCAGCGGGCGAATGCGCCAGCCCTTGAGTTCGAACTGCACCTGGCGCTCACCGGGGGTGTAGTGCTTGTGTTCGCCGGCCATGCGGAACAGGTGGCGCTTGTCGTAGTGCAGGATCTCGCCATCGGGCCGCGCCCACAGCAGGCGGTTGCGGTGGCTGCCATCGGCGGCCTGGATGATCACGCTGCCGGTGATCACTGCATTGCGCTTCTTCGCCTGGGCCTTGAGCCATTTGTAGGTCGGGCCGTTCTCCGGCTCCGCCAGGCTTTGCGACTCCATCGAAAAACCGGTGGTGAACATTTCCGGCAGGATCACCAGATCGACTTCACCGGCCTGGCCAATCAACTCCTCGAAATGGGCATAGTTGGCTTCGCGGTCATGCCAGGCCAGGGTGGTCTGCACCAGGGCGATTTTCAGGTTCGGCAGTTCACTCAGATCGCGCATAGTTTTTCCGCCGCCTGTCGCAGCGTCTCCTCACGTTTGGCAAAGCACAGGCGCACCAGGCGTTGCTCGGGGATGGGTTGCTGGTAGAACACCGACACCGGGATGCTGGCCACGCCGTGTTCGCGGGTCAGCCACAAGGCCATGTCGACGTCGTTCAGGTCGGGGCGGATCTGCGAATAGTCCACCAGTTGGAAATAGGTGCCCGGGGTGCGGGTGAAGCTGAACCGCGAGGCCTGCAACAGGTCGCAGAACAGGTCACGCTTGGCCTGGTAGAAGGCCGGCAGCTGGTCGATGTGCTCCGGGTGCTCGGCCATGAAGTCGGCCAGGGCGCACTGCAAGGGCGTGACACCGCAGAAGTTGACGTACTGGTGAACCTTGCGCAGTTCGGCGCTGAGCGCCGCTGGCGCGACCACGTAGCCGGTCTTCCAGCCGGTGACGTGGTAGGTCTTGCCGAACGAGCTGATGACGAAGGCTCTGCTGTACAGCTGCTCGTGGGCCAGCACGCTGGCGTGGCGCACGCCGTCGTAGATCAGGTGCTCGTAGACTTCGTCACTGACCAGGTAGATGTCGCGGTTGGCGATCAGCGCGGCCAGCTGGTCCAGGTCGTCGCGGCTGATCAGCGCGCCGCTGGGATTGTGCGGCGAGTTGAGGATGACCATGCGCGTGCGCGGGCTGAGGGCGTCGCTGAACTTCTGCCAGTCGATGCTGAAGCTGCCGTCAGTGAGCGGCACGTGCACGCAGCGACCACCGGCCAGCTCCACCGAGGGTTCGTAGCTGTCGTAGCACGGGTCGAAGACGATCACCTCATCGCCGGGGTGGATCACCGCCTGGATGGCACAGAAGATCGCTTCGGTGGCGCCGGGGGTGATGGTCACTTCCTGGTCCGCGTCCACCGCCACGCCGTACAGCCGGGCGATCTTGGCCGCTACTTGCTGGCGCAGGGCGGGCAGGCCGGTCATCGGCGAATACTGGTTGTGCCCGGCGGCCACATGGCGGCCAACGGCATCGAGCAGGGCCTGGGGGCCGTTGAAGTCAGGGAAGCCCTGGGACAGGTTGAGCGCACCGGTCTGCATGGCGAGCTGCGACATGGTGGTGAAGATGGTCGTGCCGACGTTCGGCAGTTTGCTGCGGATCATGGAGCCCTCTTTCCTGGGGACTGAGAGCTATAAGCTACAAGTTTCAAGCCACAAGAAAAAGCAGCGTGGATCGCCATCTGCTTTTACTTGCAGCTTGAGGCTTATAGCTTGCCGCTGATCAGCGCTTGTCGCGGCGCTTCTTCTCGGCCTTCTTGTGGTGCGACATCAAGCGGCGTTTCTTGTTGACCTGGCGATCGGTGAGGGTGTTCTTGTTGCCCTCGTACGGGTTCTCACCGCCCTTGTACTCGATGCGGATCGGCGTACCGACCAGCTTGAGTACACGGCGGTAGGTGTTCTCCAGGTAACGCGAGTAGGACTTGGGCACCTTCTCGGTCTGGTTGCCGTGGATCACGATCAGCGGCGGGTTGGCGCCACCGAGGTGGGCATAGCGCAGCTTGATGCGGCGACCGTTGACCAGCGGCGGCTGGTGCTCGCTGATGGCGTCTTCGAGGATCTGCGTCAGGCGGCTGGTCGGCCAGCGGGTGACCGCCGACTTGAACGCGGCCTGCACCGACTTGTACAGGTGGCCAACGCCGGTGCCGTGCAGAGCGGAGATGAAGTGGATGTCGCAGAAGTCGACGAAGAACAGCCGGCGCTCCAGCTCGGTCTTCACATAGTCGCGCTCGCCCGCTTCCATGCCATCCCACTTGTTCAGCGCGATGACGATGGCCCGGCCGGCTTCGAGAGCGAAGCCCAGCAGGTTGAGATCGTGGTCGACCACGCCTTCGCGGGCGTCCATGACGAAGACCACCACGTTGGCGTCCTTGATCGCCTGCAGGGTCTTCACCACCGAGAACTTTTCGACCTCCTCGTGGATCTTGCCGCGCTTGCGCACCCCGGCGGTGTCGATGAAGGTGTACTTCTCGCCATCACGCTCGAACGGGATGTAGATACTGTCGCGGGTGGTTCCCGGCTGGTCGTACACCACCACGCGCTCTTCGCCGAGCATGCGGTTGACCAGGGTCGACTTGCCCACGTTCGGGCGGCCGATGATAGCGATCTTGATGCCGTCTTTCTCGCTCGGGCCTGGGATGCGCACGGCCTCTTCGCCTTCGGCGACGTTCAGGTCGAGGGCTTCTTCCTCGGCATCACGCGGGATGTGGCCGAGCAGCGATTCCATCAGGGCGTTGATGCCACGGCCCTGGGAGCCGGCCACCGGGATGGCGTTGCCCATGCCCAGCGGCGAGAACTCGGCGCGGGCGATGTCCGGATCGATGTTGTCGATCTTGTTGGCCACCAGCACCGCCGCCTTGTTCCGCTTGCGCAGGTGGTCGGCGATCATCTGGTCGGCGGCGGTCATGCCGGCGCGGGCATCCACCAGGAACAGGACGTAGTCGGCTTCTTCGATGGCCATCAGCGACTGCTCGGCCATCTTCTCGTCCATGCCCACTTCGTCACCGGTGATACCGCCGGTGTCGATGAGGATGAAGGAACGACCCTGCCAGGTGGCATCGCCGTACTGGCGGTCACGGGTCAGGCCCGACAGGTCACCGACGATGGCATCGCGGGTCTTGGTCAGGCGGTTGAACATGGTGGATTTGCCGACGTTCGGGCGGCCCACCAGGGCGATTACGGGAACCATGCGGCTCTCCACTCTTGAATTCTTGAAAATGCAAAGGCCGCTGCAAGGCAGCGGCCGGAGTTCGGGCGGCGTTTCCTACGCCGCTACTTGAGCCCGCGAACGGGCTCAAGCATAGCTTCAGCGGATGGTCAGTGCCTCGAGCTTGCCGCTGTTGCCGAAGACGTAGATGGTGTCGCCGACCACAAGTGGGCGGGCGCGCAGGCCATCGCTGTCGATACGCTCACGGCCGACGAAGCGGCCATCGACCTGGCTCAGCAGGTGCAGGTAACCCTCGAAGTCACCCACCGCCACGTAGCTGGAGAACACTTCCGGCGCCGACAGCTGGCGACGGGCCATGCTGTCGTTGCTCCACAGGGCGCTGGAGGAACGCTCGTCGATACCCTCGACGGTGCCCGAAGCCAGGCTCACGTAGACGTTGCCGAAGCCCTGGGCGACACCCACGTAGCTGGAGGCATCACGCTGCCACAGCACACGGCCGCTTTCCAGGTCCAGGCCGGCGACGCGGCCCTGGTAGGTGCTGACGTACAAGGTGCCACCGGACAGCAGCAGGCCGCCGTCGATGTCCACCACGCGGTCCAGCTCGGAGCGGCCTTGCGGGATGGCCACGCGGCTTTCCCACACCGGTACGCCGTTGTTGATGTCCACCGCCACCACCTTGCCGGTGGACAGGCCGGCGACGGCCAGGCGATTGGTGACGATCGGCGCGCCGGTACCACGCAGGGTGAGCACCGCTGGGGTGTTTTCGTAGATCCAGCGACGGTCGCCGGTGGCGGCGTCGAGGCCGATCAGGCGGTCGTCCTGGGTCTGTACCACCACCACGTCGCCGTTGTTGGCGGGCGGTGCCAGGACTTCGCTGGTGACGCGCGAACGCCAGCGCTCTTCGCCGGTGCTCGAGTCCAGGGCAATCACCTCACCCTTGAGCGTGCCCAGCATGACCAGGCCGTAGCCCACACCAACCGCGCCGGAAACCGGCAGATCGAGGTCCTTCTTCCACACCACGTCGCCGTTGAGACGGTCGAGTGCGAAGACTTCACCGGTAACGTCGGCAGCGTAGATGCGGTCGTTCTCGATGGCCGGTACCAGGGTGTTGTACGTCTCGCCCTGGCCGTCACCGATCGAACGGCTCCACTGCTTCTTCAGCACCACTTCCTCGGTGAACTTGGTCAGCTCGGCCGGGGGCAGTTCCTTCTTGCTGTTGCTGCTGCAACCCGCCGCCAGAACGGCGAGGGTGAGCACTGCTGCTTGTTTCCAACCCTTCACTTCAGGCGTCCCCTTTGGCCAGGTCATCCAGCTTCAGTTGCAGGCCACCGATCGCGGCGTCGTCGGACAGCGCGGCCTTGGCTTTTTCGTAGGCGCCGTGGGCGTCGTCGGCACGGCCCAGCTGCACCAGCAGGTCGCCCTTGAGCTCCTCGCGGCTGGCCAGGAAGGCTTTGTCGGCATCGCCGTCGAGCAGTTTCAGGGCCTCTTCGGCCTTGTCCTGTGCCGCGAGCACGCGGGCCAGGCGCTGACGGGCGATTTCACCCAGGGTGGCGTCGGCCGGCTTGTCCATCACGGCCTTGAGCTCGGTGGCGGCGTCGTCCAGCTTGCCGCTGTCGACCGCAACCTTGGCCACGAACAGGCTGCCGTACTGGGCGTAGGCGCTACCGCCAAACTCGCTCTTGAGCTTGCCGGACAGCTCGGCGACCTTGCTAGCGTCAGGCTGGCCAGACGGCGTCAGCGAGGTCTCCAGCAGGGCCTGGTACAGCGCCGAGGCGCCTTGCGACTGGTTGGCCTGGTACTTGTGCCAGGTCTGCCAGCCCATCACCACCACACCGGCCAGCAGCGCGCCGGTCAGCAGTGGCTTGCCGTTGCGGTTCCACCAGTCCTTGACCCCAGCCAGCTCGTCATCATCGGTACTCGACACCCCAATACTCCTTTTCGCCTATTCGTTGTTGAACCGCGTTACGCCTGGGCGATCGCGGTTTCCAGGTGCTCGGCAAGAGCATCCCAGGCAATGTTCTGTTGTTCGCCCTGGCCACGCAGGGGCTTCAGACCGATTTCTTGCTTGGCCAGCTCGTCGTCGCCGAGGATCAGGGCGAACAGCGCGCCGCTCTTGTCGGCTTTCTTGAACTGGCTCTTGAAGCTGCCGGCACCGGCGTTGACCGCCAGGCGCAGGCCCGGCAGGCGGTCGCGCAGGCTTTCGCTCAGACGCAGGCCGGCCAGCTCCGCCTGCTCGCCGAAGGCGCACAGGTAGACGTCGATGGTGCGGCTGATCGACTCGGGCACCTTGCCCAGGGTCTCCAGCAGCAGGATCAGGCGTTCGATGCCCATGGCGAAACCAACGCCCGGGGTCGGTTTGCCGCCCATCTGCTCGACCAGGCCGTCATAGCGGCCACCGGCACAGACGGTGCCCTGGGCGCCGAGCTTGTCGGTGACCCACTCGAACACGGTCTTGCTGTAGTAATCGAGGCCACGCACCAGCTTGGTGTTGATCACGAACGGGATACCGGCGGCATCCAGGCGAGCCTTGAGGCCCTCGAAGTGCACGCGGGATTCTTCGTCCAGGTAGTCTTCCAGCTTCGGCGCGCCGACCAGCACCGCCTGGGTGCCCGCATCCTTGCTGTCGAGGATGCGCAGCGGGTTGCTCTTGAGGCGACGCTGGCTGTCTTCGTCCAGTTGCTCGAGGCGCGCGGACAGGAACTCGACCAGCGCATCGCGGTAGCGCGCGCGGGCTTCGCTGGTGCCCAGGCTGTTGAGCTGCAGCTCCACGGCGTCCTGGATGCCCAACAGGCCCCACAGGCGCCAGGTCAGCATGATCAGCTCTGCATCGACGTCCGGGCCGTCGAGGTTGAACACCTCCACGCCGATCTGGTGGAACTGCCGATAGCGGCCCTTCTGCGGGCGCTCGTGGCGGAACATCTGGCCGATGTACCAGAGCTTCTGCACCTGGCCGTTGCCGGTGATGCCGTGCTCGAGTACCGCGCGCACGCAGGCGGCGGTGCCTTCGGGGCGCAGGGTGAGCGAATCGCCGTTGCGGTCGTCGAAGGTGTACATCTCTTTTTCAACGATATCGGTGACTTCACCGATCGAGCGCTTGAACAGCTCGGTGAACTCGACGATCGGCGTACGGATCTGGCTGTAGCCGTAGCTGTCCAGCAGGCCGGCCACGGTGCCCTCGAAGTAGCGCCACAGCGGCGACTGGTCGGGCAGGATGTCGTTCATGCCACGGATGGCTTGCAGCGATTTGCTCACGAGTAGTCCTTACGAATTCTGTGTATCAGCCACGGGCGATCAGCGCCGCGTCGGCCTCGGCCTTCTCGGCCGCTTTCTGGCGGATGAGTTTTTCCAGCTCATCGACCAGGTTGTCGTTGTTCAGCTTCTGCGATGGCTTGCCATCGATGTAGATCAGGTTCGGCGTGCCGCCGGTGAGGCCGACGTGCGCCTCCTTGGCTTCGCCCGGGCCGTTGACCACGCAACCGATCACGGCCACGTCCAGCGGTACCAGCAGGTCTTCCAGGCGCCCTTCCAGCTCGTTCATGGTCTTGACCACATCGAAGTTCTGCCGCGAGCAGCTCGGGCAGGCGATGAAGTTGATGCCACGGGAACGCAGATGCAGCGACTTGAGGATGTCGTAGCCGACCTTCACTTCTTCGACCGGGTCAGCGGCCAGCGAAATGCGGATGGTGTCGCCGATGCCTTCGGCCAGCAGCATACCGAGGCCGACGGCGGATTTCACTGTCCCCGAACGCAGACCACCGGCTTCGGTGATCCCTAAGTGCAGCGGCTGGATGATCTGCTTGGCCAGCAGGCGGTAGGCTTCGACGGCCATGAACACGTCGGAGGCCTTGACGCTGACCTTGAAGTCCTGGAAATCCAGGCGGTCGAGGTGCTCGACATGGCGCAGCGCCGACTCGACCAATGCGGCCGGGGTCGGTTCGCCGTACTTCTTCTGCAGGTCTTTCTCGAGGGAGCCGGCGTTGACGCCGATGCGGATCGGAATGCCACGGTCACGGGCGGCATCGACCACCGCGCGCACACGGTCTTCGCGGCCGATGTTGCCCGGGTTGATGCGCAGGCAGTCGACGCCCAGTTCGGCCACGCGCAGGGCGATCTTGTAGTCGAAGTGGATGTCGGCGACCAGCGGCACGCTGACCAGTTTCTTGATCTTGCCGAACGCCTCGGCGGCGTCCATGTCCGGTACCGAGACACGCACGATATCGACGCCGGCATCGACCAGGCGCTGGATCTGCCCCACGGTGGCGGCGACGTCATTGGTGTCGGTGTTGGTCATGCTCTGCACCGCGATGGGCGCATCGCCGCCCACCGGCACATTGCCGACCCAGATTTTGCGGGATTCGCGACGTTTGATCGGAGATTCGCCGTGCATGACTTACTGTCCCAACTTCAGGCGAGCGGTTTCGCCACTGGTGAACGGGGCGACATCGACCGCCTGGCCGTTGTAGCTCACCTGGGCGCCGCGGGCGAACCCGAGGCGTACCGCGAACGGTGGCTTGCCGGTCAGTTCCAGGCTGTCGCCCTTGCGCTTGATGGCGCTGAACAGCACCTTGCCGTTGCCGTCAGAGACCTGGGTCCAGCAATCGGCGGTGAACTGGATGTGTACGCTGCCGCTGCCGGCCGGTACTGGCGCCGGAGCCGCTGTCGCCTGGGCGACGGGAGCCGGGGCGACGGCCACCGGGCTGGCGGGCGCAGGCTGGGCGACCGGGGCGACGGTTGCAGCCGCAGCAGGCGCGGGAGCAGGAGCAGTGCTTGGCGCTGGCGCCGGCACGCTGTTGGACGGTGCCACAGCCACTACCGGTGCCGGGGTTTCAGCGGCCACTGCCGGAGCTTGTTCGCTGGCCACGGGCTCCAATGGCAGCACTTCACCAGCAGGCTGCTGGGCTTCGCTGACAGCCTGGTCTTCCGGCTCGTCCAGCGGGTGAATCTGGGTAGTGCCGTCGGCGCTCTCGACCTCGACGTGCTCCAGGGCGATCTTGGCCAGGTCCTTGCCGCGCAGGCTGCCTTGGTCCTGCCACCAGAAGAAGCCACCGCCCACCACGGCCACCAGCAACAGCAGGCTGACCACGCGCATGATGTTGTGCGACAGGCGGACCGGCTCCTCGATGCGACCGAGTGCGTGCACGTCGCTGCCTTGGGCGTGGGTGCCGGTGATGTTGTCGAACGCCTGCACCAGCGGAGCCTGGTCCATGCCCATCAGTTTGGCGTAGGCACGGATGTAACCACGGGCGAAGGTGTGGCCGGGCAGCTTGTCGAAGGCGCCGGCTTCCAGGTTGTTCAGCGAAGATACCGTGAGGTTGAGCTTTTGCGCGACTTCGGCCTGGCTCCACTCCCGCTGTTCACGGGCCTGGCGCAAGACGTCACCGGGGTTCTGGCGAGTCGCTGCTACTTCTGTTTGCGCGGCTTTCATCGTTGCTCCGACAGGTATTGCTGATATTCCGGCGTACCGGGATAAAGTCGTTGTAATTGCTGGCCCAACCGGGCCTCGTCACCCTGTTGATCAAGGGCGCGGGCCAAGCGGCTGCCCAGCAACAGGCTACGGGCGTTCTGTTCGCTCAGCTGGCTGAAACGATCGTAGTAGTCCCGGGCCGGCACATAATGCCTGTTTTCGTAGGACAACTCAGCCATTTCAAGCAACGCCTTCGGTTGCCGCTGATCGAGGCGCAGTGCCTTTTCCAAGTATTCGCGGGCCTGCTCGCCCTGCCCCAGCTTGCGCGCGGTCAGGCCGAGGTTCTCGTACACCCGCGAACGCTCAGGGTACAAGGTATCGGCGGCCGCCTGGCGAAACATCGCTTCAGCGTCGGCAAAACGGCCCTGAGCATATAGGAAACTGCCGTAGTTGTTGCGGATTCGCGTGTCATCCGGGCGTGCAGCCAGCGCTTTGCGGAAGTGCTGGCCTGCCAGTTGCGGCTCAGCCTCGGCCTGGAACACCAGCGCCAGTGCCGCATTGGCGTCGGCATCGGTACCGTTCAAGGCCAGTGCCTTGGCCAATGGTGCCTTGGCCTGCCCGGTCAAACCTTGTTGCAAATAGCCCAGCCCCAGTTGCACATAAGCCCGCACAGCCTCGTCACGCCCCTGGCGGCTGGCCAGCGGGTCGGCCCCACCGCTGGAAACGCAGCCAGCCAGCAGCGCAAGCGTGAGGATCGACAGCACGGCGCGCAGGCTCATGGGGCGGGTGCTCGTCAGGGGCGCGCGGCGCTGTCTTGCGGCTCGTCGGCAGCCAGCTGGCGCACGGCGATGTAACGCTCGCTGCGGCGGGTGCGGTCGTTGACCTGGCCGACCAACTGCCCGCAAGCGGCATCGATGTCGTCACCGCGGGTGGTGCGGGTGGTGACGTTGAAACCACCGTGGTGCAACAGGTCCTGGAAGCGGCGAATGGCATTGTTGCTCGGCCGCTCGTAGCCCGAGTGCGGGAACGGGTTGAACGGGATCAGGTTGATCTTGCACGGCACGTCGCGCAGCAGCTCGATCATCTGTGCCGCGTGCTCGGGCTGGTCGTTGACGTCCTTGAGCAGGGTGTACTCGATCGTCAGCACGCGCTTGCCGCCGAGCGTGGACATGTAGCCCATGCACGACTCCAGCAGCATCTTCAGCGGGTACTTCTTGTTGATCGGTACCAGCTGGTTGCGCAGTTCGTCGTTGGGAGCGTGCAGCGACAGGGCCAGCGACACGTCGATGTGCTTGGCCAGCTCGTCGATCATCGGCACCACGCCCGACGTCGAAAGCGTCACGCGGCGCTTGGAAATGCCATAACCCAGATCTTCCATCATGATCTTCATGGCGGCGATGACATTGTCGAAATTCAGCAGGGGTTCGCCCATGCCCATCATGACCACGTTGGTGATGGCGCGGTCGATCTTGGCCGGAACGGTCCCGAAGGATTTGTTGGCAAGCCACACCTGGCCGATCACTTCGGCGGCGGTGAGGTTGCTGTTGAAGCCTTGCTTGCCAGTGGAGCAGAAGCTGCAGTCCAGGGCACAGCCGGCTTGCGACGACACGCAGAGCGTACCGCGATCGTCGGTAGGGATGTAGACGGTCTCGACGCAGCTGCCAGAGGCAACGCGGACCACCCACTTGCGGGTGCCGTCGGCGGAAATGTCTTCACTGACCACTTCCGGGCCCCGAATCTCGGCAACGGCCTCGAGCTTTTCGCGCAAGACCTTGCCGACATTGGTCATGGCGGCGAAATCATCGACGCCAAAATGGTGAATCCATTTCATCACCTGACCGGCGCGGAAGCGCTTCTCCCCGATTGAGTCGAAGAACTGTTCCATTTCCGCCAGGGTCAGCCCCAGCAGGTTGATCTTGCCAGTAGATGTCGTCATGGATTCACCCTCACCCGTAAGCTTTCGCTTAGCGAGTGGTTACCTCGGTAGCAGCGAAGAAGTAAGCGATTTCGCGAGCAGCGGCAGCTTCGGAGTCCGAACCGTGAACGGCGTTGGCGTCGATCGACTCGGCGAAGTCAGCGCGGATGGTGCCTGGAGCAGCTTCTTTAGGGTTGGTGGCGCCCATCAGCTCACGGTTCAGAGCGATGGCGTTTTCGCCTTCCAGAACCTGGACAACGACCGGGCCGGAAGTCATGAAGGCAACCAGGTCACCGAAGAAGCCACGAGCGCTGTGCTCGGCGTAGAAGCCTTCGGCTTCGGCTTTGGACAGTTGCTTGATTTTCGAGGCAACGATTTTCAGGCCGGCTTCTTCGAAGCGAGTGGTGATCTTGCCGATGACGTTTTTGGCGACGGCGTCAGGCTTGATGATCGAGAAAGTACGTTGAACAGCCATGGAGAACTCCAGAAATATGAGTGTTGCGAAAAATTAAACCCGCGAATTATACGCGGGTTCCAGGGGATTGCCTAACCTGCAGCGTGCGCTTAGTCGGCTTCGTCGATCCAGGCCGCCTGGATGGCCTCGAGCACTTTCTCACCGCCGCGTGACGGATCGTCGCTGAAGTCTGGCAGTGCCAGCACCCAGCGGTGCAGATCGACGAAATTCACGTAACGAGGATCGACGTCGGGCTTGCTTTCTGCAAGCTGGATGGCGATCTCAAGTACATCAATCCATTTCAGGCTCATGGGGCAAACCTCAGTGCGGCGCTTCGGCGGCGTGGTTGAGCGAGTATTTGGGGATTTCGATGGTGAGGTCTTCATCGGCCACCACCACCTGGCAACCCAGGCGCGATTGCGCTTCCAGGCCCCACGCTTTGTCCAGCATGTCTTCTTCGAGCTCGTCGGCCTCTTCAAGCGAGTCGAAGCCCTTGCGCACGATGCAGTGGCAGGTGGTGCAGGCCTTGACGCCGCCGCAGGCGCTTTCCATCTCGATGTGATGGTCGTGGGCCAGCTCCAGGATATTGGTCCCGGCGGGCACTTCCACGGTCAGCCCCTCGGGGCAGAACTTTTCATGCGGCAGGAATGTCACCAGCGGCATCGGTTACTCCTCGATCTCATTCAGGTTGCGCCCGGCCAGTGCGGCTTTGACCGTCGAATCAAGGCGACGGGCGGCAAAT
Source organism: Pseudomonas sichuanensis (assembly GCF_024749065.1). Taxonomy (NCBI): domain Bacteria; kingdom Pseudomonadati; phylum Pseudomonadota; class Gammaproteobacteria; order Pseudomonadales; family Pseudomonadaceae; genus Pseudomonas; species Pseudomonas sichuanensis. The sequence goes on from NZ_CP087185.1 coordinate 4,880,922, forward strand.
GCATCGGTCACCTGCGACAGACGCTTGGTCTGTTGCTCGATGGCAGCGCCATCGGTGCCGCTCAGCAAATCACGTAGTTCCTGCATCTGGAATTGGATGGCGTCGCGCTCGTCGGCACTGAGCAGACGCTCACCATCGGCGTCCAGGGCGCCCTGTACCGCTTCGAGCAGACGCTCGCCGTCGACTTGGTGCTCGCGCAGCTGGCGCGCCTGCTTGTCAGAGCCTGCGTGCTCGAACGAGTCCTTGAGCATGCGGGCGATTTCGCCGTCGGTCAGGCCATAGGATGGCTTGACCTGGATGCTCGACTCCACGCCCGAACCCAGTTCGCGCGCGGCGACACTGAGCAGGCCATCGGCATCGACCTGGAAGGTGACGCGGATCTTCGCGGCGCCGGCAACCATGGCCGGGATGCCGCGCAGCTCGAAGCGCGCCAGCGAGCGGCAGTCGCTGATCAGCTCGCGCTCGCCCTGCAGCACATGGATCATCATGGCCGACTGACCATCTTTATAGGTAGTGAACTCCTGGGCACGGGCCACCGGAATGGTGGTATTGCGCGGAATCACCTTTTCCATCAGCCCGCCCATGGTCTCAAGGCCGAGCGACAGCGGGATGACGTCGAGCAACAGCAGCTCGCCCCCTTCGCGACGGTTGCCGGCCAGGGTGTCGGCCTGGATGGCGGCGCCAATGGCGACCACCTGGTCCGGGTCGATGGAGGTCAGCGGGGTGCGGCCAAACAGCGTACCCACGGCGTCGCGCACACGCGGCACGCGGGTAGAGCCGCCAACCATCACCACCGCCCCCACCTCCTCCAGCTCGATACCGCTGTCGCGCACGGCGCGGCGGCAGGCCTTGAGGCTGCGGGCAATCATCGGCTCGATCATGGCGTCGAAGGCGGCGCGGGTCAGCTCGCCCTGCCAGGCAGCATGCTGCACGCTGACCACGTCGGCATCGGTCAAGGCTTCCTTGGCCGCACAGGCAGTTTGCAGCAACAGGCGCTGGGTGGCGGGGTCGAGATCGGCGGACAGGCCGGCCTGTTCGATGATCCAGCCGGCAATGGCGTGGTCGAAGTCATCGCCACCCAGGGCGGTGTCGCCGCCGGTGGCCAGCACTTCAAAGACGCCGGCCGTCAGGCGCAGGATGGAAATATCGAAGGTACCGCCGCCCAGGTCGAAGATCGCCACGACGCCTTCGGCATTCTGATCCAGGCCATAGGCCACGGCAGCAGCGGTCGGTTCGTTGAGCAGGCGCAGCACGTTGAGGCCGGCCAGCTTGGCGGCGTCTTTGGTGGCCTGACGCTGGGCGTCGTCGAAATACGCAGGAACAGTGATCACCGCGCCCACCAGCTCACCGCCGAGCGTCTCTTCGGCACGCGCACGCAGCACCTTGAGGATGTCGGCCGACACTTCCACCGGGCTCTTCGGCCCCTGGACGGTGTCGATGAACGGCATGTGCGACTCACCGCCGACAAACCGGTACGGCAGCTGCTCGCCGAGCTGCTTGACGTCGGCCAGGCCACGCCCCATCAGGCGCTTGACCGAAACGATGGTGTTGAGCGGGTCGCTGGGCGCAGCTTCGCGCGCGCTCAGGCCAACGTCGACGCCGTTATCCAGGTAGCGCACCGCGGAGGGCAGGATGACCCGGCCCTGAGCATCGGGCAGCGGCTCGCTGCGCCCGCTGCGCACGGCGGCGACGAGAGAATTGGTGGTGCCCAGGTCGATACCCACCGCCAGGCGGCGCTGGTGCGGCTGGGGGCTCTGACCGGGTTCGGCGATCTGCAGTAGGGCCATGCTTATCTGAGTACCTTAGGCGTCATCACGGGTAACGCCGGGATTAATCGTCGAGGCGCTCTTCGAGTTGGCGCACTTCTTGGGCGAGCTTGTCGAGGAACTGCATGCGGCGCATCAGGCGTTCGGCCTGGTCACGCTCGGCTGCAACATCCCAGCAGGCGGCGAAATCCTCGTTCAGCGTGTCCTGGGCGGCCTTGAGCCGCTTCTTGAACACGGCCACGCCGTCGAGGTCGGCTTCGTCCTGCAGCTCTTCGAGCTCTTCGCGCCACTGCATCTGCTGCAACAGGAAGGCCGGGTCGTGCACCGTGACTTCCTGGGGCACTTCATGGCCACCGATGGCCAACAGGTAACGAGCTCGGCGCGGTGCGCTGCGCAAGGTCTGGTAGGCGTCGTTCAGAGCCGCCGACTTTTCCAGGGCAACACGCTGTTCGCGCTCGGAGGCATCGGCGAAGCGGTCCGGATGGACCTCACGGGCCAGCTCGCGATAGCGAGTGGCCAGTTTGTCGAGGTCCAGGCGAAAGCTCGGTTGCAGGTCAAACAGTGCGTAATGACAAGGAGTACCCACGGCCAGCCTCAAACGTTGAAGCTTTCGCCGCAGCCACATTCACCGCGCACGTTGGGGTTGTTGAACTTGAAGCCTTCGTTCAACCCTTCCTTGACGAAGTCCAGCTCGGTGCCGTCGAGGTACACCAGGCTTTTCGGGTCGATGATGACCTTCACGCCGTGGTTCTCGAACACCTGGTCTTCTTCGGCCAGCTCGTCAACGAACTCCAGCACGTAGGCCAGGCCCGAGCAACCGGTGGTGCGCACGCCCAGGCGAATGCCTTCACCTTTGCCGCGCCCGTCGAGGGAGCGGCGAATGTGGTTGGCGGCGGCTTCTGTCATGCTGATGGCCATCGGAACTCCTTACCTTGCAACAGGCGACTTAGACCAGGCCTTTCTTCTGCTTGTAATCGCGAACGGCTGCCTTGATGGCATCTTCGGCGAGTACGGAGCAGTGGATCTTGACCGGCGGCAGTGCCAGCTCTTCAGCCAGCTGGGTGTTCTTGATGGTTTCGGCTTCGTCCAGGGTCTTGCCCTTCATCCACTCGGTGGCGAGGGAGCTGGAGGCGATGGCCGAACCGCAGCCGTAGGTCTTGAACTTGGCGTCTTCGATGATGCCTTGCTCGTTGACCTTGATCTGCAGACGCATCACGTCACCGCACGCCGGAGCGCCGACCATGCCGGTACCGACATCCGGATCCTCGGCATTCATCTTGCCGACGTTGCGTGGGTTTTCGTAGTGGTCGATGACCTTTTCACTGTATGCCATGGTGCAATTCCTTCCTCATCAGGGAGCCGCTCTTGCCGGCGACTGCTTAGTGGGCGGCCCACTCGATCTTGGAGATGTCGACGCCGTCTTTGTACATGTCCCAAAGGGGCGACAGCTCACGCAGTTTGTTGACGGCCTCGCAGACTTTCTGCGCGGCGTAGTCGACTTCTTCTTCGCTGGTGAAGCGGCCGAAAGAGAAGCGGATCGAGCTGTGCGCCAGTTCGTCGTTGCGGCCCAGGGCGCGCAGGACGTAGGACGGCTCGAGCGAAGCGGAAGTGCAGGCCGAACCGGACGAAACAGCGATGTCCTTGAGCGACATCAGCAGCGACTCGCCTTCGACGTAGTTGAAGCTCAGGTTCAGGTTGTGCGGTACGCGGGCGGTCTGGCTGCCGTTGACGTACAGCTCTTCGAGGCCCGAGACCTGCTTGAAGAAGCGCTCGCTCAGAGCCTTGATGCGCACGTTTTCGCTGGCCATTTCCTGCTTGGCAATGGCGAAGGCTTCGCCCATGCCGACGATCTGGTGGGTTGGCAGGGTGCCCGAGCGCATGCCGCGCTCATGGCCACCGCCGTGAACCATGGCTTCCAGGCGTACACGCGGCTTGCGGCTGACGTACAGCGCGCCGATGCCTTTGGGGCCGTAGACCTTGTGCGCCGAGAACGACATCAGGTCGACTTTCAGCTTTTGCAGGTCGATTTCGACCTTGCCGGCCGACTGGGCGGCATCGACGTGGAACAGCACGCCGCGCGAGCGGGTCAGTTCGCCGATGGCGGCGATGTCGTTGATCGAGCCGACTTCGTTGTTCACGTGCATCAGCGAAACCAGGATGGTGTCGTCACGCAGGGCAGCTTCGACCATGGCCGGGGTGACGATGCCGTCATCGCCTGGCTCGAGGTAGGTGACTTCGAAACCTTCACGCTCGAGCTGGCGAGCGGTGTCCAGGACCGCCTTGTGCTCGATCTTGGAGGTGATGATGTGCTTGCCCTTGGTCTGATAGAAGTGCGCCACGCCTTTGAGGGCGAGGTTGTCGGACTCGGTGGCACCGCTGGTCCAGACGATCTCGCGCGGGTCGGCATTGATCAGCTCGGCCACCTGGCGACGGCCATTCTCGACCGCTTCTTCGGCTTTCCAGCCAAACACGTGGGAACGCGAGGCCGGGTTACCGAAGTTCCCGTCGACCAGCAGGCATTCGGCCATTTTCTGGGCCACACGTGGATCGACCGGTGTGGTCGCGGAGTAATCGAGGTAGATCGGCAACTTCATTGAGTATCTCCTATCAGGCGTTGGCGTCGCTCGGCGCTGAATTTCAGTCGACGGCGGACGTCTCAATCTTGTCCAACATGGCGGTACGGCCTGCAACACGGCGCAGGTCCTGGCGCTGGGCGACTTCTTGCACCTCACGGCGCTTGACGAGGTCGGCCAGGCTGATGCCGCTGAGGAATTCATGGATCTGCTGGCTCAGGTCGCACCACAGGTGGTGAGTCAGGCAGGTATCACCGGCATGGCAGTCGCCCAGGCCCTGGCAGCGGGTGGCATCGACCGACTCGTTGACCGCGTCGATCACCTGGGCCACCTGGATGGTTTCCATGCCGCGCGACAGCTGGTAACCGCCGCCCGGGCCGCGAACGCTGGATACCAGGCTGCTGCGGCGCAGCTTGGCGAACAGCTGCTCCAGATAAGAAAGGGAAATGCCCTGGCGCTCGGAAATATCGGCCAGTGACACCGGCCCATGCTGCGCGTGTAACGCCAGGTCAAGCATGGCGGTCACGGCGTATCGGCCTTTGGTAGTCAGTCGCATGGCGTATGGTTACCACGGGAGTTACAGAATGTGTGCGAGTATGCGATTCCCGAGCATTTAAGTCAACTATTAGACCTAGTGCTTTAGTCGGGTATGCATGCGGGAGGCGGGCGCGAGTGTAGCAGACGAGGGGCGCGAGCACACGCCCCTTGTGTCGGGCTGGCGGAATCAATGCGGCTGAGTGTCGCCCTGCTTCAGCTCTGCGCAGGCATTGGCGAAGTCATCGGCGGGCAGTGCCGGCAGCTCCTTGGCACAGTAGTCACTGCCCATCCTGGTCAGGGCGCCACACATCCCCTCCAGGCGCTCGTCGACTGCCTGCAAGTGGTCGAGCATCTGGCCGATGGCCCTGGCCACCGGGTCAGGCATGTCGCCGCTGACGCCATAGGCGTCGAAACCGATCTTCTCGGCCATGGCCTTGCGCTTGGCTTCGACGGCATCGTCCTCGCTCTTGACGATGATGCGCCCCGGGATGCCCACCGCCGTGGCGCCGGCCGGCACCGCCTTGGTGACCACGGCGTTGGAGCCGATCTTGGCCCCGGCACCGACCGTGAACGGCCCCAGCACCTTGGCGCCCGCCCCCACCACCACGCCGTTTTCCAGGGTCGGGTGGCGCTTGCCTTTGTTCCAGCTGGTGCCGCCCAGGGTTACGCCCTGGTACAGCGTCACGTCGTCACCGATCTCGGCAGTCTCGCCAATGACGATGCCCATGCCGTGGTCGATGAAGAAACGCCGGCCGATGGTCGCGCCCGGGTGGATCTCGATACCGGTCATCCAGCGCCCGAAGTTCGACACCAGGCGAGCCAGCCATTTGAAATCGCGCTTCCACAGGGCATTGCCCAGACGGTGCAGCCAGATAGCGTGCATGCCCGGGTAGCAGGTCAGGACCTCGAAGGCGTTGCGCGCCGCCGGGTCACGATGGAAAACACTTTGAATATCTTCACGCAGACGCTCGAACATCGTTCAGTCCTTCCGTTTATGCGGCTCGCCCCGGACGACTTTCTGGGTCTCGGTGAGGATGCCGCGCAAAATGCTCATTTCCGTACGCTCGACCGAGCTGCGCCCGAACAGCCGGCGCATGCGCGGCATCAGGTGCTTGGGCTTGGCGGGGTCGAGGAAGCCAATGTCCACCAGGGTTTTTTCCAGGTGGTCATAGAACAGCTCCATTTCGTCCATGGTCGCCAGCTCGTTGGCGTCCGCTTTCTCGACCTTGGGCGCCACGCCCTGCACCGCCAACGAGGCCATGCGCACCTCGTAGGAGAGCACCTGGACGGCGGCGGCCAGATTCAGCGAGCTGAAGTCGGGATTGGATGGAATGTGCACGTGGAAGTGACATCGCTGCAGTTCTTCGTTGGTCAGCCCGGCGTGTTCGCGACCGAACACCAGGGCGATTTCCTCGCCAGCCAGGGCATGCTCCACTGCCTTGGTGCCGCACTCCCGGGGGCCGATCAACGGCCAGGGGATGCTGCGCTCACGAGCACTGGTGCCCATCACCAGGTTGCAACCGACCAGTGCCTGCTCGAGGCTGTCGACCACCTGGGCATTGTCGAGCACATCGTCGGCACCGGAGGCGCGCGCCGAGGCATCGGCGGCCGGGAATTCTTTTGGCTGCACCAGCACCAGACGCGCCAGGCCCATGTTTTTCATGGCACGCGCAGCGCCGCCGATATTGCCGGGGTGGCTGGTATTGACCAGAACAACACGAATATTTTGCAGCAAGGTGTTGTGCTCACAGACGCGGATGAAGAAGGTTTCGATCTTACAGAACCGACCAGCGTAACGCCATGAAAGCAAATGTGACACTTCTTCCGTCAAAGATTTCTGCTAGAATGTGCGGCTTTCTTCTTTAACATCTCCAGGTGACCTTCCCATGCAGCCTATGCTGAATATCGCCCTGCGCGCCGCTCGCAGCGCCAGTGAACTGATTTTCCGCTCCATCGAACGCCTGGACAGCATCAAAGTCGACGAAAAGCAGGCCAAGGACTATGTGTCCGAGGTCGACCGTGCCGCCGAGAAGGTCATCGTCGAAGCCCTGCGCAAAGCCTACCCGAACCACTCGATCCAGGGCGAAGAGACCGGCCTGCACGCCGGCACCGGCGAAGAAGGCAAGGACTACCTGTGGATCATCGATCCTCTGGACGGCACCACCAACTTCCTGCGCGGCATCCCGCACTTCGCGGTCAGCATCGCTTGCAAATACCGCGGCCGCCTGGAGCACGCCGTGGTCCTCGACCCGGTTCGCCAGGAAGAATTCACCGCCAGCCGTGGCCGTGGCGCCCAGATCAATGGCCGTCGCCTGCGCGTCAGCTCGCGCACCAGCCTGGAAGGCGCCCTGCTGGGCACCGGCTTCCCGTTCCGTGACAACCAGCTGGCCGACCTGGACAACTATCTGGGTATGTTCCGCGCACTGACCGGCCAGACCGCCGGCATCCGCCGCGCCGGCTCCGCCAGCCTGGATCTCGCCTATGTGGCCGCCGGCCGCTTCGACGCCTTCTGGGAGTCGGGCCTGTCCGAGTGGGACATGGCTGCAGGCGTGCTGCTGATCCAGGAAGCAGGCGGCCTGGTGAGCGACTTCAACGGTGGCCATGACTTCCTCGAGAAGGGCCATATCGTTGCCGGCAACATCAAGTGCTTCAAGGCCGTGCTGACTGCCATCCAGCCGCACCTGCCGGAGAGCATGAAGCGCTAAGCGCTGATTGCCGAGCACAAAAAAGCACCTCTAGAGGTGCTTTTTTTATGCCGTTTTTATAGGGAATCGCTAGCTGTTTGGGCGGCGTTGTCGCGCAGAGTAACGCGTGGGAGCGGGCTTGCACTGCGATGCGATCGATATATGGCACCGGCTTCGCCGGTGATCGCGGGGCAAGCCCGCTCCCACGCTGTTCCTGCTAACCGATTAAAGCCATGAGAGCGGCAGGCAAACGACTCACTGCCCCGCCTGGTTCTCGCTCAGGATCAGCTTGCCGTTCTTGTCCACAGGGATGGTCGAGCCCGGCTCGTGATTCATCTTCACCTTGCCCACCTGGTCACCGAGGGAATAGGTGACGTTGTACCCCACCACCTTCTCGCTGATGTCGTTGACCGTGCTGCAGCGGGTCTGCATGGTCGTGGTGGTGTCACGCTCCTGCATGTATTCCTGGGTCTTGTTGCCCGCATAGCCACCGCCTACCGCGCCGGCGACCGTGGCGATCTTCTTGCCGGTACCGCCGCCGATCTGGTTACCCAGCAGACCGCCGGCAATGGCTCCGACCACGGTACCGGCAATCTGATGCTGGTCCTTGACCGGTGCCTGGCGGGTCACAGCGACCTCCTTGCACACCTCGCGCGGTGTCTTCACCTGCTGCTTGATTGGCTGCACGTCGGTGACCTGGGCGTATTCAGGGCCCTTGTTCACCAAGCTGTAGGTCGCCACAGCACCTCCGGCAGTCACACCGACAGCACCCAGTACCGCACCCACCAGCATTGATTTATTCACCTGAACCTCCTGATCTTTCTTACGGGCTCCAGCCCGCTTTCTCCCAGCCTTGGAGCAAAAAAAAAGGCGCGAGTTCAACACTCGCGCCTTTGATTACGCCGAACGGCGTTGAACGATCGTTTACGGACGCTCGTCCACACCCTCGTTCTTGGCCGGCGGGATCAGGTCTTCACTGTTCAGGTTCAGCCAGATCAGCACCACGTTGGCGATGTAGATCGACGAGTAGGTACCCGCCATGACGCCGATGAACAGCGCCAGGGAGAAACCAAACAGGTTGTCACCACCGAAGAACAGCAGGGCCGCGATGGCCAGCAAGGTCGACACCGAGGTGGCGATAGTGCGCAGCAGGGTCTGGGTGGTCGAGACGTTGATGTTCTCGATCAGCGAAGCCTTGCGCATCACCCGGAAGTTCTCACGCACCCGGTCGAACACGACGATGGTGTCGTTGAGCGAGTAACCGATGATCGCCAGCACCGCTGCCAGCACCGTCAGGTCGAAGGTGATCTGGAAGAACGACAGGATACCCAGGGTCACCACCACGTCGTGGATCAGCGAGACGATGGCACCCACGGCGAACTTCCACTGGAAGCGGAACGCCAGGTAGATGAGGATGCCGCCAAGGGCCAGGAGCATGCCCATGCCGCCCTGGTCACGCAGCTCTTCACCCACCTGCGGGCCGACGAACTCGACGCGCTTGAGGGTGGCCGGGTTGTCACCGCCGGCCTTCTGCAGCGCCGCCGCTACCTTGTTGCCCAGCAGCGGGTCATCGCCCGGCATGCGCACCAGCAGGTCGGTGGTGGCGCCGAAGCTCTGCACCACGGCCTCGTGGAAGCCCGACTCGACCAGCTCGGCACGGACGGCCTTGAGGTCTGCAGGGCGCTCGTAGGTGAGCTCGATCAGCGTACCGCCGGTGAAGTCCAGGCCGAAGTTCAGGCCCTTCTGCCACCAGCTGAACAACGCCAGTACGGTGAGGAGCACGGTAATGGCGAATGCGACATTGCGCACGCCCATGAAATTGATGGTTTTCATCGCAGCTCCCTCAAACCCACAGCTTCTTGATGTCACGCCCGCCACAGGTCAGGTTGACCATGGCGCGGGTCACCATGACGGCGGTGAACATCGAGGTGAAAATCCCGAGGGACATGGTGACCGCGAAGCCCTTGACCGGGCCGGTACCCATGGCGAACAGGATGCCGCCCACCAGCAGGCTGGTCAGGTTGGCGTCGATGATCGCGGTGTACGCACGGTTGAAGCCTTCGTGGATGGCACGCTGCACCGACATGCCCGCTTTGAGCTCCTCACGGATACGCGAGAAGATCAGTACGTTGGCGTCGACCGCCATACCCATGGTCAGCACGATACCGGCGATACCCGGCAAGGTCAGCGTGGCGCCCAGCAGCGACATCAATGCCAGCAGCAGCACCATGTTGCCCGCCAGGGCGACAGTGGCGATCACGCCGAAGCCGCGGTAGATGGCGATGATGAACAGCGAGACGAACAGCATGCCCCACAGGGATGCATCGATACCCTTGGTGATGTTGTCGGCACCCAGGCTCGGGCCAATGGTACGTTCTTCGGCGAAGTACATCGGCGCAGCCAGACCACCGGCACGCAGCAGCAGGGCCAGTTCGGACGATTCGCCCTGGCCGTTCAGGCCGGTGATGCGGAACTGGCTGCCCAGCGGCGACTGAATGGTCGCCAGGCTGATGATCTTCTTCTCTTCCTTGAAGCTCTGGACCGCAACGTCCTTCTCGACGCCGTTGACTGTCTGCTTCTCGTAGTGAGTGACCGGCTTCTGCTCGATGAAGATCACCGCCATGCTGCGCCCGACGTTGGAGCGGGTAGCGCGGCTCATCAGCTCGCCGCCGTGGCCGTCGAGGCGGATGTTCACCTGCGGGCGACCGTGCTCGTCGAAGCTGGCCTGGGCGTCGGTGACCTGGTCACCAGTGATGATCAGGCCGCGCTCGACCGGGGCAGAGCGGCCGCCTTCGCGGAACTCGAACACCTCGGTGGTGGCTTTGGACGCACCCGGCTCGGCGCCGAAGCGGAACTCCAGGTTGGCGGTCTTGCCGAGGATACGCTTGGCTTCTGCGGTGTCCTGCACACCCGGCAGCTCGACCACGATGCGGTTGGCGCCCTGGCGCTGTACCAGCGGCTCGGCCACACCCAGCTCGTTCACACGGTTGCGAACGGTGGTCAGGTTCTGCTTGATGGAGTATTCGCGGATTTCGGCGACCTTGGCCTGGGTCAGTGCCAGGCGCAGCACGGCGAGCTCGTTGCGCTCGGTGGTGGTCAGTTCGAAATCATTGAAATTCTTGCGGATCAGGCTGCGGGCCTGTTCGCGGGTAGCGTCGTCGGCGAAGCCCAGCATGATGCCGCCATCCTGCTGAGGCAGGCTGCGGTAGCGGACGCGCTCTTTGCGCAGCAAGGTCTTGACCTCGCCTTCGTAGACTTTCATGCGGGCAGTCATGGCCTTGTCCATGTCCACTTCCAGCAGGAAGTGCACACCACCGGACAGGTCCAGGCCCAGCTTCATCGGGCTGGCACCCAGGTTGCGCAGCCACTGCGGGGTGGTCTGGGCCAGGTTCAGGGCCACGACATAGTCATCGCCGAGGGCCTTGCGCGCCACATCCTTGGCTGGCAGCTGGTCTTCCTGGTTGGTCAGGCGCACCAGCGCACTGCCCTTCTCGCCCAGGTTGCCGCCTTTCACCGCGATGCCGGCATCGGTCAGCGCCTTGGTAACGCGATCGAGGTCAGCCTGGCTGACATGCAGCGCGGAGCTGGCGCCGCTGATCTGTACCGCCGGATCATCCGGGTAGAGGTTGGGTGCGGAATAAATAAAACCGATCGCCAGTACCACCACGATCAGCAGGTATTTCCACAGAGGGTATTTGTTCAGCATCACGCCGCCCGTTCAAGACGCGGGGCGCTTTGCGCGCCCCGACTGGAAAAATGAAACCGGTAACTCAGATAGCCTTGAGCGTACCTTTTGGCAGGGTCGCGGCAATCGCGCCCTTCTGGAACTTCAGTTCGACGGTGTCGGACACTTCCAGAACCACGAAATCATCGGAAACCTTGACGATCTTGCCGGCGATGCCGCCGTTGGTGACAACTTCGTCACCCTTCTGCAAGTTGCTCAGCAGGTTCTTCTGCTCTTTGGCGCGCTTGGCCTGTGGGCGCCAGATCATCAGGTAGAAGATGACCAGGAAGCCGACCAGGAAGATCCACTCGAAGCCGGTACCGGCTGGGCCGGCGGCAGGGGCTGCAGCGTCCGCGTAGGCGGCGGGAATCAAGAAGCTCATTGTGCACTCCTAATGCAAATTTTCTAATAATGGATGCAAACAGTCAGTCCAAAGGCGGCACAGGGAGCCCGCGTTTGGCGTAGAAGGCGTCGACAAAGGCGGCCAATTTACCCTGTTGAATAGCCTCGCGTAAACCGGCCATCAAGCGCTGGTAATGGCGCAAGTTGTGGATGGTATTCAGCATGCTGCTCAACATTTCGCCGCACTTGTCCAGGTGGTGCAGGTAGGCGCGCGAGAAGTTGGTGCAGGTGTAGCAATCGCAGGTCGGATCCAGCGGCGATTCATCATGACGATGGAACGCATTGCGGATCTTGATCACCCCTGTGTCGATGAACAGATGGCCGTTGCGCGCATTGCGCGTGGGCATCACGCAGTCGAACATGTCGACGCCGCGGCGCACACCCTCTACAAGATCCTCCGGCTTGCCTACCCCCATAAGGTAACGAGGTTTGTCAGCCGGCATCTGGCCTGGCAGGTAGTCCAGCACCTTGATCATCTCGTGCTTGGGCTCACCCACCGACAGACCACCGATGGCCAGGCCGTCGAAGCCGATGTTGTCCAGGCCTTCCAGCGAACGCATGCGCAGGTCCTGATACATGCCGCCCTGCACGATACCGAACAGCGCCGCGGTGTTGTCGGCGTGGGCGTTCTTCGAGCGCTGGGCCCAACGCAGCGACAGCTCCATCGAGGTGCGCGCCACGTCGTGCTCGGCCGGGTACGGCGTGCACTCGTCGAAGATCATCACGATGTCCGAGCCCAGGTCGCGCTGCACCTGCATGGACTCTTCCGGGCCCATGAACACTTTCGAGCCATCCACGGGCGAGGCGAAGGTTACGCCCTCCTCCTTGATCTTGCGCATGGCGCCCAGGCTGAATACCTGGAAACCACCGGAGTCGGTGAGGATGGGGCCTTTCCATTGCATGAAGTCGTGCAGGCCGTTGTGCTTCTTGATCACCTCGGTGCCTGGGCGCAGCCACAGGTGGAAGGTGTTGCCAAGGATGATCTCGGCGCCGATGGCTTCAATGTCGCGCGGCAGCATGCCCTTGACCGTGCCATAGGTACCCACCGGCATGAACGCCGGGGTTTCCACGGTGCCACGGGGGAAGGACAGCCGACCGCGACGGGCCTTGCCGTCGGTGGCCAGCAGTTCGAACGACATTCGACAGGTGCGACTCATGCTTGATCCTCTGGGCCGCGTGGCGCCGGATTGCGGGTGATGAACATGGCATCACCGTAACTGAAGAAGCGGTAACCGTTCGCCACCGCCGCCGCATAGGCAGCCATGGTCTCGGGGTAACCGGCGAAGGCCGAGACCAGCATCAGCAGCGTGGACTCCGGCAGGTGGAAGTTGGTCACCAGGCAGTCGACCACATGGAACGGCCGGCCCGGGAAGATGAAGATATCGGTGTCGCCGCTGAACGCCTTGAGCACGCCATCGCGCGCCGCGCTTTCCAGCGAACGCACGCTGGTGGTACCCACGGCGATCACCCGGCCACCACGGGCACGGCAGGCCTCGACGGCGTCGACCACATCCTGGCTCACTTCGAGCCACTCTTTGTGCATGTGGTGGTCTTCGATCTTGTCGACCCGCACCGGCTGGAAGGTGCCGGCGCCCACATGCAGAGTGACGAAGGCGCGCTCGACGCCCTTGGCTGCGATCTTTTCCAGCAGCGCCTCGTCGAAGTGCAGCCCGGCGGTAGGCGCAGCCACTGCGCCCGCACGCTCGGCATAGACCGTCTGATAGCGCTCACGGTCGGCGCCCTCGTCCGGGCGGTCGATGTAGGGCGGCAGCGGCATATGGCCGACACGTTCGAGCAGAGGCAGCACCTCTTCGGTGAAGCGCAGCTCGAACAGGGTATCGTGGCGCGCGACCATCTCGGCCTCGCCACCGCCATCGATGAGGATCACCGCGCCTTCTTTCGGCGCCTTGCTGGCGCGCACATGGGCCAGCACGCGGTGGCTGTCCAGCACACGCTCGACCAGCACTTCCAGCTTGCCGCCGGAGGCTTTCTGGCCGAACAGCCGCGCAGGAATAACCCGGGTGTTGTTGAACACCATCAGGTCGCCGGGGCGCAGGTAGTCGAGCAGGTCAGTGAATTGCTGGTGGGCCAGCGCGCCGCTTTGACCGTCGAGCACGAGCAGGCGGCTGCCGTGACGCTCGGCCAACGGGTGGCGGGCGATGAGGGAGTCTGGGAGTTCGAAAGAAAAATCGGCGACGCGCATGATGATGTTCGGTTCGACAGGGCCGGGAAGTTTAGCCCAACGCATGAAAATTGACCATGAAAGACGATTGACCGACCTCATGCGCCTCTCTATACTGCGCCGCGACAAGCCCTGATGGCGGAATTGGTAGACGCGGCGGATTCAAAATCCGTTTTCGAAAGGAGTGGGAGTTCGAGTCTCCCTCGGGGCACCAAATCCAGAAAAAACCGACCTTATGGTCGGTTTTTTTGTGCCTGGGAATCGGGGAAAGTTGGGCTGACCGTAGTGGTTTCATCGCCGGCAAGCCGGCTCCCACAGGTATGTGCCATGCCTGAACCCTGCGCCGTCCACTGTGGGAGCTGGCTTGCCAGCGATGCGCCACGACAGTGAAGCCCGCTTCGCTGATTCAATCTTGCACCCAAGTCTTTAAGACTTTCCCCATTCCCTGTAGTCCATTTCCCAAACATACTCCAAACCCCTTTCAAGCCATTGCGGTGGTCTGGGTCGGGCTCTAGTCTCGGCCGATCGTTGCTAAATCAACGATCAGCTTTGACAGGCTGACTCAGTAATAAACTCGCATGGCTTCGCCTTTCATGGCGGCTGTACGTGGGGCACTTTCGAGTGCGCCGGGTTTTCCTTACTGACCGGTCTGTCAACCCACGTACGCTGCCACCCACTTGTTTGACAGCAATGGTGGATAGCTCTTCAGTAAGGATTACCCCATGTTGAAGATTGTCCCCGACCCACCGCTTTCCCCTGAGAAGTTCCACTCCCTTGAAGACCTCCTGGTCCAGATCTCGGAGAGGCTCTTCTGCGCCCTCTCCATCATCCACCTGCACACCCCGGCCCATGTCACGCCCTTGGACCGAGGCCTGTCGCTGACAACTACCCACGAGATCGAAGCCGCCCGTCAATTAGCGGAGTTGGCATTGAGCACACTGCAGGTCAAGCACTGACCAAGGGGAAAACGCGATGACCGACTGGACTGCCGGCATTACCAGTTTCGGTAATGCCTATGGTGAACAGGACGTGTACGCATAGAGCGTGGTAGCCACGCCAGCCCCGCAATTGGACTATGAGGGCAACATGCTGCGGGTAGGGATGGCGAAGCTCCAAACGGCCCTGTATGAGGCTCCTAGAAGCCTTTTTGGCCACTGCTCTGCGTAGGCAGCACCGACGCCTTATACATAGAGCGTGGGAGCGGGCTTGCCCCGCGATGAGGCCAACCCAGCCAGCCTCACTGCCTGAGCAGTGCCTGGCCAGAGCTATCGCGGGGCAAGCCCGCTCCCACAGGCGCTCCTCACCAGGCTTGTGTAATCGCGGAAAAGACAAAACCCCTACCTGCATGCGCAGATAGGGGTTTTGCGAAATGAATCTTGACGATGACCTACTCTCACATGGGGAAACCCCACACTACCATCGGCGATGCATCGTTTCACTACTGAGTTCGGGATGGGATCAGGTGGTTCCAATGCTCTATGGTCGTCAAGAAATTCGGTTGCCCAGAATGTCTTGTGAACACTCTTGGCTAATTCAGATATGTGATTTGTGATGTTGCGAACTTTCGGGTCTTTCGTCTTCACCACCACAATTTGGCATACGTGCTCAAATTGCTTGGGTGTTATATGGTCAAGCCTCACGGGCAATTAGTATTGGTTAGCTCAACGCCTCACAGCGCTTACACACCCAACCTATCAACGTCGTAGTCTTCGACGGCCCTTCAGGGGATTCAAGATCCCAGTGAGATCTCATCTTGAGGCAAGTTTCCCGCTTAGATGCTTTCAGCGGTTATCTCTTCCGAACATAGCTACCCGGCAATGCCACTGGCGTGACAACCGGAACACCAGAGGTTCGTCCACTCCGGTCCTCTCGTACTAGGAGCAGCCCCTCTCAAATCTCAAACGTCCACGGCAGATAGGGACCGAACTGTCTCACGACGTTCTAAACCCAGCTCGCGTACCACTTTAAATGGCGAACAGCCATACCCTTGGGACCGGCTTCAGCCCCAGGATGTGATGAGCCGACATCGAGGTGCCAAACACCGCCGTCGATATGAACTCTTGGGCGGTATCAGCCTGTTATCCCCGGAGTACCTTTTATCCGTTGAGCGATGGCCCTTCCATACAGAACCACCGGATCACTAAGACCTACTTTCGTACCTGCTCGACGTGTTTGTCTCGCAGTCAAGCGCGCTTTTGCCTTTATACTCTACGACCGATTTCCGACCGGTCTGAGCGCACCTTCGTACTCCTCCGTTACTCTTTGGGAGGAGACCGCCCCAGTCAAACTACCCACCATACACTGTCCTCGATCCGGATAACGGACCTGAGTTAGAACCTCAAGGTTGCCAGGGTGGTATTTCAAGGATGGCTCCATGAGAACTGGCGTCCCCACTTCAAAGCCTCCCACCTATCCTACACAAGCAAGCTCAAAGTCCAGTGCAAAGCTATAGTAAAGGTTCACGGGGTCTTTCCGTCTAGCCGCGGATACACTGCATCTTCACAGCGATTTCAATTTCACTGAGTCTCGGGTGGAGACAGCGCCGCCATCGTTACGCCATTCGTGCAGGTCGGAACTTACCCGACAAGGAATTTCGCTACCTTAGGACCGTTATAGTTACGGCCGCCGTTTACCGGGGCTTCGATCAAGAGCTTCGCTTGCGCTAACCCCATCAATTAACCTTCCGGCACCGGGCAGGCGTCACACCCTATACGTCCACTTTCGTGTTTGCAGAGTGCTGTGTTTTTAATAAACAGTCGCAGCGGCCTGGTATCTTCGACCGGCATGGGCTTACGGAGCAAGTCCTTCACCCTCGCCGGCGCACCTTCTCCCGAAGTTACGGTGCCATTTTGCCTAGTTCCTTCACCCGAGTTCTCTCAAGCGCCTTGGTATTCTCTACCTAACCACCTGTGTCGGTTTGGGGTACGGTTCCCAGTTATCTGAAGCTTAGGAGCTTTTCTTGGAAGCATGGCATCAACCACTTCGCGCTCTAAAGAGCACTCGTCATCAGCTCTCGGCCTTGAGATCCCGGATTTGCCTAAGATCTCAGCCTACCACCTTAAACTTGGACAACCAACGCCAAGCTGGCCTAGCCTTCTCCGTCCCTCCATCGCAATAACTGGAAGTACAGGAATATTAACCTGTTTTCCATCGACTACGCTTTTCAGCCTCGCCTTAGGGACCGACTAACCCTGCGTCGATTAACGTTGCGCAGGAAACCTTGGTCTTTCGGCGTGGGAGTTTTTCACTCCCATTGTCGTTACTCATGTCAGCATTCGCACTTCTGATACCTCCAGCAAGCTTCTCAACTCACCTTCACAGGCTTACAGAACGCTCCTCTACCGCATCACCAAAAGGTGATACCCGTAGCTTCGGTGCATGGTTTGAGCCCCGTTACATCTTCCGCGCAGGCCGACTCGACTAGTGAGCTATTACGCTTTCTTTAAAGGGTGGCTGCTTCTAAGCCAACCTCCTAGCTGTCTAAGCCTTCCCACATCGTTTCCCACTTAACCATGACTTTGGGACCTTAGCTGACGGTCTGGGTTGTTTCCCTTTTCACGACGGACGTTAGCACCCGCCGTGTGTCTCCCATGCTCGGCACTTGTAGGTATTCGGAGTTTGCATCGGTTTGGTAAGTCGGGATGACCCCCTAGCCGAAACAGTGCTCTACCCCCTACAGTGATACATGAGGCGCTACCTAAATAGCTTTCGAGGAGAACCAGCTATCTCCGAGCTTGATTAGCCTTTCACTCCGATCCACAGGTCATCCGCTAACTTTTCAACGGTAGTCGGTTCGGTCCTCCAGTCAGTGTTACCTAACCTTCAACCTGCCCATGGATAGATCGCCCGGTTTCGGGTCTATACCCAGCGACTAAAGCGCCCTATTAAGACTCGCTTTCGCTACGCCTCCCCTATTCGGTTAAGCTCGCCACTGAATATAAGTCGCTGACCCATTATACAAAAGGTACGCAGTCACCTAACAAAGTAGGCTCCCACTGCTTGTACGCATACGGTTTCAGGTTCTATTTCACTCCCCTCTCCGGGGTTCTTTTCGCCTTTCCCTCACGGTACTGGTTCACTATCGGTCAGTCAGTAGTATTTAGCCTTGGAGGATGGTCCCCCCATATTCAGACA
The DNA here is from genome assembly GCF_024749065.1 of Pseudomonas sichuanensis. Lineage (NCBI taxonomy): Bacteria > Pseudomonadati > Pseudomonadota > Gammaproteobacteria > Pseudomonadales > Pseudomonadaceae > Pseudomonas > Pseudomonas sichuanensis. The sequence continues at coordinate 4,898,924 of NZ_CP087185.1, forward strand.
AAGTTTCTCGTGCTCCGTCCTACTCGATTTCATTGATAAGAGATTTTCGTGTACGGGGCTATCACCCACTATGGCCGCACTTTCCAGAGCGTTCCACTAATCTCAAACCAACTTAAGGGCTGGTCCCCGTTCGCTCGCCACTACTAAGGGAATCTCGGTTGATTTCTTTTCCTCAGGGTACTTAGATGTTTCAGTTCCCCTGGTTCGCCTCTTGCACCTATGTATTCAGTACAAGATAACCAGCTTATGCTGGCTGGGTTCCCCCATTCAGAGATCTCTGGATCACAGTCTGTTTGCCGACTCCCCAAAGCTTATCGCAGGCTACCACGTCTTTCATCGCCTCTGACTGCCAAGGCATCCACCGTATGCGCTTCTTCACTTGACCATATAACCCCAAGCAATCTGGTTATACTGTGAAGACGACATTCGCCGAAAATTCGCATTTCGCTCAATTAAGAGCAGAACTCACAAATTTTACCTTAGCCTGATCACACACCAGTGAAAGTGCATGTCAGTCTATCTATCACATATCCGAATTTTTAAAGAACGTACTAGTCAAAGACTAGAAATCAATATTCACAATGGAATATTCATTTCTAAACTCTAACGCGACAGACCAACATCATGGCTGGCCTTCCGTCTTTCACAAAGAATCAAGCAATTCGTGTGGGAGCTCATCAGCAGGCTGATGTCGTCGATTAAGGAGGTGATCCAGCCGCAGGTTCCCCTACGGCTACCTTGTTACGACTTCACCCCAGTCATGAATCACACCGTGGTAACCGTCCTCCCGAAGGTTAGACTAGCTACTTCTGGTGCAACCCACTCCCATGGTGTGACGGGCGGTGTGTACAAGGCCCGGGAACGTATTCACCGCAACATTCTGATTTGCGATTACTAGCGATTCCGACTTCACGCAGTCGAGTTGCAGACTGCGATCCGGACTACGATCGGTTTTGTGAGATTAGCTCCACCTCGCGGCTTGGCAACCCTCTGTACCGACCATTGTAGCACGTGTGTAGCCCAGGCCGTAAGGGCCATGATGACTTGACGTCATCCCCACCTTCCTCCGGTTTGTCACCGGCAGTCTCCTTAGAGTGCCCACCATAACGTGCTGGTAACTAAGGACAAGGGTTGCGCTCGTTACGGGACTTAACCCAACATCTCACGACACGAGCTGACGACAGCCATGCAGCACCTGTGTCAGAGTTCCCGAAGGCACCAATCCATCTCTGGAAAGTTCTCTGCATGTCAAGGCCTGGTAAGGTTCTTCGCGTTGCTTCGAATTAAACCACATGCTCCACCGCTTGTGCGGGCCCCCGTCAATTCATTTGAGTTTTAACCTTGCGGCCGTACTCCCCAGGCGGTCAACTTAATGCGTTAGCTGCGCCACTAAAATCTCAAGGATTCCAACGGCTAGTTGACATCGTTTACGGCGTGGACTACCAGGGTATCTAATCCTGTTTGCTCCCCACGCTTTCGCACCTCAGTGTCAGTATCAGTCCAGGTGGTCGCCTTCGCCACTGGTGTTCCTTCCTATATCTACGCATTTCACCGCTACACAGGAAATTCCACCACCCTCTACCATACTCTAGCTCGCCAGTTTTGGATGCAGTTCCCAGGTTGAGCCCGGGGCTTTCACATCCAACTTAACGAACCACCTACGCGCGCTTTACGCCCAGTAATTCCGATTAACGCTTGCACCCTCTGTATTACCGCGGCTGCTGGCACAGAGTTAGCCGGTGCTTATTCTGTCGGTAACGTCAAAACAGCAAGGTATTAACTTACTGCCCTTCCTCCCAACTTAAAGTGCTTTACAATCCGAAGACCTTCTTCACACACGCGGCATGGCTGGATCAGGCTTTCGCCCATTGTCCAATATTCCCCACTGCTGCCTCCCGTAGGAGTCTGGACCGTGTCTCAGTTCCAGTGTGACTGATCATCCTCTCAGACCAGTTACGGATCGTCGCCTTGGTGAGCCATTACCTCACCAACTAGCTAATCCGACCTAGGCTCATCTGATAGCGCAAGGCCCGAAGGTCCCCTGCTTTCTCCCGTAGGACGTATGCGGTATTAGCGTTCCTTTCGAAACGTTGTCCCCCACTACCAGGCAGATTCCTAGGCATTACTCACCCGTCCGCCGCTGAATCGAAGAGCAAGCTCTTCTCATCCGCTCGACTTGCATGTGTTAGGCCTGCCGCCAGCGTTCAATCTGAGCCATGATCAAACTCTTCAGTTCAATACTGCTTGGGTTTTTAAGAAACCCTAAACTTGGCTCAGCAATCTCAAATGACTATGTGATTTCTCGCATGGCCACTTGTGATGCTGATAATCTTTTTGACTATCAGTCCGTACTCACAAGCACCCACACGAATTGCTTGACTCAATCTGTTAAAGAGCGTTTGGTTAAGAGCTTTTCGTCTCAACCGAGGCGCGCATTCTACGCTTTCCTCATTGGCTGTCAAGCGTTTATTTTGAAGTTCTTTCCGAGAAACTCGTTTAGCTTCAACCGCTTAACTCGCTGCGATCTCTCGTAGCGGGAGGCGAATCATACAGCGTTACAACCTGCTGTCAACTGCCTCGTTGAAATTTTTTCAGGAATTTCAACAGCTTACTGCTTCTCCGCTGCGATGTCTCGCTGCGGGAGGCGAATAATACAGTATTAAATCAGGCCGTCAACCCTGCCCAACAATTAAATGCTTAGCAAGGTCCCCGCGCCCACCCCAAGCGCTTTCAAGCCCCCACAAGGCATTACCCTATATATAAGGTACTGCCCAAACCACAGGCGCTAAGCTCGCCTAACCCTTTCAGGATGAAGCCCCTATGCCGCTGACCCACCGCCCAGTCCAAACCACCGACATCCCCGCCATCTGCTGCTTCCCCCAGGGCCCGGACGAACTGTTCTACATGTTCCCCAAAGCCACCTACCCGCTGACACCCAACCAACTGAGCGAAGCCATCGCCCAGCGCAGCGGTTCGACAGTGGTTGAAGAGGACGGCGTACTACTGGGTTTCGCCAACTTCTATAAAGCAGAAGCCGGCGGCATCTGTGCGCTCGGTAACGTGGTGGTCGCCCCCGCCGCACGCGGCAAGGGCGTGGCGCGCTATCTGGTGCAGTGCATGATCGCGCTGGCCCGCGAACAGTACGCAGCGCAAGAAGTCTGGGTGTCGTGCTTCAACCACAATACTGCAGGCTTGTTGCTCTATCCGCAGCTTGGGTTCACGCCCTTCCATATAGAGGAGCGCCAGGCACCGGATCACAGCCGGGTTGCACTGATACAGATGAAGCAACTGCTGGGCTGATTGCGCGCCTCAGCGCCCCGCCGCCGCAAACGCCTGCAACTGTGGATAGAACGCCCGAAAATCCGTCAGCAACGGCTCATACAGGCGCTCCAGCTCCACCATCACCCCTTGCAGGCCTTCCGGTCGCGACAAACGCCGGGCGATGCCGCCAAATACCTGCTCCAGGGTGGCGAAATCGCCATACGCCCCCAGCCAGTCATCGGCGGCCATGAACGGCGCGATACGCGCCAGCCGCCCCGGCAATTGCGGTTCGGCCAATAGCACACGGTAGAAGTTGCCGGTGAACTGCGCCAACGGCTGGTCAGCGTACTCCCCCCAGAAACGCGCCAGGCAGTGGTCGAAGAACACATCCAGAACGATCCCGGCATAGCGCCTGCGTTCACGCGGGAAGCGCGCCAGCGCGGCCAGCACCAACGGGTGGCTGTCGGTGTAACTGTCGATCTGCCGGTGCAAGCGGATCGCGGCCTCCAGTTCCGCTGGAAAGCGCCCTTCCAGCGCGCCTTTGACGAAATCGCCATACAGGCTGCCGAGCAGTTGCTGCGGCGCGGGGCCGCCCAGGTGCAGGTGTGCGAGGTAATTCATGGCCGCAGTCTAGCACTGCGCCAACCTATATCGTCATAACCCGATATAGCGATTTTCGATCAACTCAGAACCTTTTCATATTTGTATATCGCGAAATACCGATTTATATTTCGCTCCATCGCGATATACCGCTATACACCACGAGCCTATCCATGCCACTCGATCTCGACGAAATAATAAAAGCCCTGTCCCACCCGGTACGGCGAGAAATCCTCAGCTGGCTGAAGGACCCGGCCACGCAGTTCCCCGACCAGCATCACAGCACCGAACAAGGTGTATGTGCCGGGCAGATCGACCAACGCTGCGGCCTATCGCAGTCGACCGTCTCGGCCCACCTGGCGACCCTGCAGCGCGCCGGCCTGATCAGCAGCCAGAAGATCGGCCAATGGCACTTCTTCAAACGCAACGAGGCCACCATCCAGGCGTTCCTCGCGCAGATGAGCCAAGAGCTCTGACAAGGACCTTGCAATGCCCCTTTCCTTATTGATCCTGGCGCTCAGCGCATTCGCCATCGGCACCACCGAGTTCGTCATCATGGGCCTGCTGCCCGATGTCGCGCAGGACCTGGGCGTCAGCATCCCCGGTGCTGGCTGGCTGGTGACCGGCTACGCCCTCGGCGTGGCCATCGGCGCGCCGTTCATGGCCCTGGCCACCGCTCGCCTGCCGCGCAAGGCCGCGCTGGTGGCGCTGATGGGCGTGTTCATCATTGGCAACCTGCTGTGCGCGGTGGCCGGCGACTACAACCTGCTGATGTTCGCCCGGGTGGTAACCGCGTTGTGCCACGGCGCGTTCTTCGGAATCGGCTCGGTGGTGGCGGCCAGCCTGGTACCAGCCAACCGCCGCGCCTCGGCCGTCGCGCTGATGTTCACCGGCCTCACCCTCGCCAACGTACTGGGTGTGCCGCTGGGCACTGCGCTGGGCCAGGTCGCCGGCTGGCGTTCGACATTCTGGGCGGTGACCGGCATCGGCGTGATCGCACTGATCGGTCTGCTGCGCTTCCTGCCACGCCAGGCCGAAGAGCAGAGCGTGAACATGCGCGCCGAACTGGCTGCGCTCAAAGGCGCCGGCATCTGGCTGTCGCTGAGCATGACCGTGCTGTTTTCGGCGTCGATGTTCGCCCTGTTCACCTACGTTGCGCCGCTGCTCGGCGATGTCACTGGCGTGTCGCCGCGTGGCGTGACCTGGACCCTGCTGCTGATCGGCCTGGGCCTGACCCTGGGCAATATTGTCGGCGGCAAGCTCGCCGACCGACGCCTGGGCGCCACCTTGGTGGGTGTATTCACCGCCATGGCCGTGGTGTCCACCGCACTGAGCTGGACCAGCACGGCGCTGGTCCCCGCCGAGATCACCCTGTTCCTCTGGGCCACCGCCGCCTTCGCCGCCGTACCGGCACTGCAGGTCAATGTGGTCACCTACGGCAAGGCAGCACCTAACCTGGTGTCGACCCTCAATATCGGCGCGTTCAACCTGGGCAACGCCCTGGGGGCCTGGGTGGGCGGCAGCGTCATTGCCCACGGCTTCGGCCTGACCCGCGTGCCGCTGGCTGCGGCGGCCCTGGCGGTACTGGCGCTGATCGTCACCCTGATCACCTTCAACCAGCGCGGCAGCGACGCCGAACTGGCCACGGTTTCCAATTGATAGCTGCGAGGCAATCGGTATGACCACGCTGTTCGATCCAATCACACTGGGCGACCTGCAACTGCCCAACCGCATCATCATGGCCCCGCTGACCCGTTGCCGTGCCGACGAAGGCCGGGTACCCAACGCGCTGATGGCCGAGTACTACGTGCAACGCGCCAGCGCCGGGCTGATCCTCAGCGAAGCGACCTCGGTCACCCCGATGGGTGTCGGCTACCCCGACACCCCAGGCATCTGGAACGACGAGCAGGTACGTGGCTGGCACAACGTCACCAAGGCCATCCATGCCGCAGGCGGGCGCATCTTCCTGCAGCTGTGGCACGTCGGGCGCATCTCTCATCCGTCGTACCTGAACGGCGAGCTGCCGGTAGCCCCCAGCGCCATCCAGCCCAAGGGCCACGTGAGCCTGGTGCGGCCGCTCAGCGACTACCCCACCCCGCGCGCCCTGGAAACCGAAGAGATCGCCGACATCGTCGAGGCCTACCGCAGCGGTGCGGAGAACGCCAAGGCCGCCGGTTTCGACGGTGTGGAGATCCATGGCGCCAATGGCTACCTGCTCGACCAGTTCCTGCAGAGCAGCACCAACCAGCGCACCGACCGCTACGGCGGCTCGCTGGAAAACCGTACGCGCCTGCTGCTGGAAGTGACCGACGCAGTCATCGAGGTGTGGGGCGCCGGCCGCGTCGGCGTACACCTGGCACCACGCGCCGATGCCCACGACATGGGCGACGCCGACCGCGCCGAGACTTTCACCTACGTGGCCCGGGAACTGGGCAAGCGCGGTATCGCGTTCATCTGTTCACGGGAGAAGGAGGCCGACGACAGTATTGGCCTGCTTATAAAGGAAGCGTTCGGCGGCCCGTACATCGTCAACGAGCGCTTCGACAAAGCCAGTGCCAATGCCGCCCTGGCCAGCGGCAAGGCCGATGCGGTGGCCTTTGGCATCCCGTTCATCGCCAACCCCGACCTGCCGGCACGGCTGGCGGCCGATGCGCCGCTCAATGCGCCGCATCCGGAAACCTTCTATGGCAAGGGGCCGGTGGGGTACATCGATTACCCGCGGCTGTGAGCCATGCCCTGGGGCTGCTTTGCAGCCCTCTCGCCGGCAAGCCGGCTCCCACACTGACCGCACTAGCCTTACCTGTGGGAGCTGGCTTGCCAGCGTTTGAGCCGCACAGCGGCCCCTTGCATCAACGCTTCTTGCCGCCGAGCAACGACCCCATCAACCCGCGCACCAACTGCCGCCCCAACTGGTTGGCCGCCTGGCGCACCGCCGACTTGATCGCCTGCCCGGCCGCACTCTGCAGAAACTCGCCGGCCTTGTCGGCCAGGCTTTCCTCATCGGCCTTGGGCTGGGGCGCCGGCTCCAACGGCGCGCCTTTGCGCTGCAAGAGCATTTCATAGGCCGACTCGCGGTCGATCGGTTTGTCGTAACGACCCAGCAATGGCGAAGCCGCGATCAACGCGCTGCGCTCGGCCGCGCTCAACGGCCCGATCCGCGACTGCGGTGGGGCAATCAGCACCCGCTGGACCACGGCCGGCGTGCCCTTTTCTTCCAGGGTGCCCACCAGCGCCTCACCGATACCCAGTTCGGTCAGCACCGTCAGGCTGTCGAACGCAGGGTTGGGGCGAAAGCCATCGGCCACGGCGCGCAACGACTTCTGCTCCTTGGCGGTGAATGCCCGCAGGCCGTGCTGAATACGCAACCCCAACTGGGCCAGCACGGTGTCGGGGAGGTCGCCGGGCGACTGGGTGACGAAATACACCCCTACGCCTTTGGAGCGGATCAGTCGCACCACTTGCTCCAGGCGGTCCTGCAACGCCTTTGGCGTATCGCTGAACAGCAGGTGAGCTTCATCGAAGAACAGCGCCAGTACCGGCTTGTCGGCATCACCGCGCTCGGGCAGTTGCTCGAACAGCTCGGCGAGCAGCCATAGCAGGAAGGTCGCGTAGACCTTGGGCGCCTCATGCACCAGGCGGCTGGCGTCAAGCAGATGGATGCGACCACGGCCGTCGCTGTCCGGGTGCAGCAAGTCCTGCAATTGCAGCGCTGGCTCGCCGAACAGCGCCTCGGCGCCCTGCTGCTCGAGGGTGGCCAACCGGCGCAGCAGGGCTTGGGTCGAGGCACTGGTCATCAGCGCGCTGTCCTCGCCGAGCAGTTGCGGGGTGTCCTTCAAGTGCGCCAACAAGGCCATGAGGTCCTTGAGGTCGAGCAACAACAGCCCCTCACGGTCGGCCACCTTGAACGCCGCATACAAGGCTGCCTGCTGGCTGTCGGTGAGCTCCAGCAGGTTGCCCAGCAGCAAGGGCCCCATTTCACTCAGGGTGGTACGCAAAGGGTGCCCCGACTGGCCGGCGATATCCCACAAGGTGACCGGGTAGGCCTGCGGCCGGTGGTTCAGCCAAGGCATCCCGGCGATGCGCTCGGCCACCTTGCCCTGCGGCGCGCCGGCCGCGCCCAGGCCGCACAGGTCGCCCTTCACATCGGCGGCGAACACTGCCACACCGGCATCGCTGAACAGCTCGGCCAGATGCTGCAAGGTGACGGTCTTGCCGGTACCTGTGGCACCCGCCACCAGCCCGTGGCGATTGGCCAGGCGCATGGCCTGGGACACTGGCTGACCGTCAGGGCCAGCGCCTACAAGCATCTGAAAAGAATCCGACATCTTCGTCATCCTTTGCTCAAGTTCTGCGTGGTAACGGCCGATATTTCAAAATGATTCCAAACAGAAAGACAGTTACAACCCGAAAAGGACCCACGGGACCTGTTGCACTGTTTTCCCACCGTGCTTTGTGCGAACGACCCGATAAAAAAACCTTAGCGGACGCGATCACGTCATGAATAAAAGCCTTCGTTTCAGCCACAAGATTCTTATGGCGGCATCACTCATCGTGATCCTCGCCTTCAGCCTGTTCACCCTGTACAACGACTACCTCCAGCGTAATGCCATTCGCGAGAACCTGGAGAATTACCTGGCTGAGATGGGCGAATCCACGTCCACCAACATCCGCAACCTGTTCGAGGGGCGCATCAAGCTGGTCGAGAACGTTGCCCAGAACCTTGCCCAATACCCACAGAACATCGGCACCCTGCTGGGCCAGAATGCCCTCACCTCCAGCTTCCTGACCATCTACCTCGGCCAGCCCGACGGCACCTTCACCGTGCGCCCGGACACCAAGATGCCAGATGGCTACGACCCACGCGTGCGCCCCTGGTACAAGGACGGCATGAACGCCAACGGGCCGATGCTCACCGAACCCTACATCGACATGGCCACCAACAAGATGGTCATCTCGATCATCAGCACCGCTTCGCGCTCGGTCGGCGTGGTCGGTGGCGACCTGGCCCTCGACGGCCTGGTCGAGATCATCAACTCGCTGAACTTCGGCGGCATGGGCTATGCCTTCCTGGTCAACGACCAAGGCAAGATCCTGGTGCACCCGGACAAGAACCTGGTAATGAAGTCGCTGTCGGACCTGTTCCCGCAGCACACACCTAAGCTGTCCCGTGAGTTGACTGAAGTCGAACTCAATGGCCAGACCCGCCTGCTGACCTTTACCCCGGTCAAAGGCCTGCCTTCGGCCAACTGGTACATCGGCCTGTCGGTAGACAAAGACAAAGCCTTCACCATGCTCAGCAACTTCCGCACCTCGGCGGTCATCGCCACCCTGGTGGCGGTGGTGATCATCATCGCCCTGCTCGGCCTGCTGATCCGAGTGCTGCTGCAGCCGCTGCACACCATGACCCGCGCCATGGAGAACATTGCCGAAGGTGAAGGCGACCTGACCCGTCGACTGCAGATCGACAACCACGACGAGTTCGGCATTCTCGGCACGGCGTTCAACCGCTTCGTCGAACGCATCCACACCTCGATCCGCGAGGTGTCCTCGGCCACCGAGCAGGTCAACGAAGTGGCCCTGCGGGTGATCAGCGCCTCCAACTCGTCGATGACCAACTCCGACGAGCAGTCCAACCGCACCAACAGCGTCGCTGCCGCCATCAACCAACTGGGTGCCGCCGCCCAGGAGATCGCCGGCAACGCCGCCCAGGCATCGCAGCACGCCAGCTCCGCACGCCTGCTGGCCGAGGAAGGCCAACACGTGGTGCAGCGCAACATCGATGCGATGAACCGCCTGTCGGACCTGATCGTCACCTCCAGCTCGCACATCGAGACGCTCAACAACAAGACCGTCAACATCGGCCAGATTCTCGAGGTGATCACCAGCATCTCGCAGCAGACCAACCTGCTGGCGCTCAACGCCGCCATCGAGGCTGCACGCGCAGGCGAAGCCGGGCGTGGTTTTGCCGTGGTCGCCGATGAAGTGCGCAACCTGGCCCACCGCACCCAGGAGTCGGCACAGCAGGTGCAGACCATGATCGAGGAGCTGCAAATCGGCGCCCGCGAGTCGGTCGACACCATGGGCCAGAGCCAGCGCCACAGCCAGGACAGCATGGAGATCGCCAACCAGGCCGGCGAGCGCCTGGGCAGCGTGACTCAGCGCATCGGCGAAATCGACGGCATGAACCAGTCGGTGGCCACCGCCACCGAAGAGCAGACCGCCGTGGTCGACTCGATCAACATGGACATCAACGAGATCAACATGCTCAACCAGGAAGGCGTCGAGAACCTGCAAGCCACCCTGCGCGCCTGCTCGGACCTCGAGCAACAGGCCGGCCGCCTCAAGCACCTGGTCGGCAGCTTCCGCATCTGACCTTCTGACCAAGTTGCCTGCTTCGCGGGTGAACCCGCTCCCACAGGATCTGTACAGTATCTGAAACTGTCTCGATCACTGTGGGAGCGGGTTCACCCGCGAAGAAGCCAGCGCCGCTCCCCCTGCCAGCCCCACAGCCCGATCGAACAAACTATCCTTCTGTAAGGTCAACCTTCAGGCGAATCATCATCGGCGTATCACCCCCGATGACGATCCTGAAGTCGATCCCGGAGGGATGCTGATCGTGCACATCGCCGACATCACCATGTTCTACGCTCCAGCCAGCGGTGGTGTGCGGACGTACCTCGATGCCAAGCACCGCCGCCTCGGCGCCATGCCCGGCGTACGCCACAGCTTGTTGATCCCCGGCCCCAGCGCCAGCTGCGCCGATGGCATCCATCACGTCCCCGCGCCACCCCTGCCGTTCGGCAACGGCTACCGTTTCCCGCTGCGCCTGGCCCCCTGGTGCAACATGCTGCGCCGCCTGCAGCCCGACCTTATCGAAGTCGGCGACCCCTACCTCACCGCCTGGGCCGCGCTGGAGGCACGGCGCAAGCTCGGTGTACCAGTGATCGGCTTCTATCACTCCGACCTGCCGCTGCTGGCAAGCAACCGCATGGGCCACTGGTGCACGCCCAATGTCGAGGCCTATGTGAGCAAACTGTACGGCAACTTCGATCGGGTGCTGGCGCCGAGCCAGGTGATGGCCGACAAACTGCGCCGGCTGGGGATCAGGGATGTGCACGTGCAGCACCTGGGCGTTGACCTGGCACTGTTCAACCCAACCCAGCACGACCCCGGCCTGCGCGCCCAGCTGGGCATCGCTGAAACCAGCCGCCTGCTGGTGTTCGCCGGGCGCGGCTCGCGGGAAAAGAACCTGCCGGTACTGCTCGACTGCATGCGCCTGCTGGGCCACCGCTACCACCTGCTGCTGCTGGGTTCGAACATGCCGGCCAGCGTGCCGGACAACGTCAGCGTGATCGACCATTTCTGCCCAGCGCAGGAAGTCGCCCGGCTACTGGCCAGTGCCGACCTGCTGCTGCATGCCGGCGATCAGGAAACCTTTGGCCTGGTGATTCTCGAAGCCATGGCCAGCGCTACGGCGGTGGTCGCCGTGCGTGCCGGCGCGTTCAGGGAGATCGTCAACGAGCAGTGTGGCCGCCTGTGTCGCCCCAACGACAGCCAGGCCATGGCCGACGGGGTGCGCGAAGCGTTCGAGGACGGCGTGGCCCGCCTCGGTGCCCAGGCCCGCTTGCATGCAGAGCAGCACTATAGCTGGGACCAGGTAGTCAACGGCCTGCTGCTGCACTACCAGGCGGTACTGGGCCACCTGCCGCAGGTACGCGCCCATGGCTGAGCCCGCCGGCGCCACACGTAGCCTGATGCTGGTGCTGCACGATGTCGCGCCACAAACCTGGCACGACTACCAGCCCTTCGTGCAGGCCATCGACACCCTCGGCGGCGTGCCGATGACCTGGCTGGTGGTCCCGGACTTCCACCACCGCAACTACCTGGCCCGCTCACCGACCTTCTGCCGGCTGCTCGAGCGGCGCCTGGCACTGGGTGACGAGTTGGCACTGCACGGTTACTACCACGCCGACGACGGGCCGCCGCCCCGTGGGCCTGGCGAGTACTTCATGCGCCGTGTCTTCACCCATGAAGCCGAGTTCTACGGGCTCGACCAAATGGCTGCCTTGCAACGCCTGCAAGCCGGGTTGGCGCTGTTCGATCAGCAAGGCTGGCCCGTTGCCGGATTCGTCGCCCCTGCGTGGCTGATGAGCGAAGGCACTCGGCAGGCCTTGCGCCAATTGCCGCTGCGCTACACCAGCACTGCCCGATACCTGTATCGCCTGCCAGACTTCACCGCATTAGACGCCCCAGGCCTGGTGTGGAGTGCGCGCAGCCCCTGGCGCCGCAGCCTGTCGAAGCTGATGAACGACTGGCAGTACCGACGCTGGCAACAGGCCGATACGTTGCGCCTGGGTGTACACCCGATCGATATGCGCTATCCAGCCTCCCGCAACTACTGGCTGGACACCGTGCACCAACTGTTGGCCGAAGGCCGCGAACCCCTGACCAAATGCGCCTGGCTTGATCGCCAGATCACAGCATGAAATGCACCGAGGCGCGGTTACCTGCTATTGCTCTCGGTCGGCCGCAATGGGCAGCGGGCGTTCGCCTGCTTGCGTGTGCGCTGCTCGAGCGCTGGCGGCCTCAGGGGGGTTAAGCGCTTGCCACAACGCGGCGGCACCGGGGAACTCGGTGCCGTCCTCGTCGCGCAGCGCTTCGGGGTCGAAGCGCGCCAGGCAGCCTTCGCCCAAGGTCGGGGGCGCGCTGGCGCCGGCCTTGTCGCGAGAGCCTGCCATGGTCAGTCGAAGACCACGGTCTTGTTACCGTGCACCAGCACGCGGTCTTCGAGGTGATAACGCAGGCCACGGGCCAGCACCATCTTCTCCACGTCACGGCCGAAACGCACCATGTCCTCGATGCTGTCGGCGTGGCTGACACGCACCACGTCCTGCTCGATGATCGGGCCGGCATCCAGCTCTTCGGTGACGTAGTGACAGGTCGCGCCGATCAGCTTCACCCCTCGCAGGGCGGCCTGGTGGTAGGGTTTGGCACCGACGAACGACGGCAGGAAGCTGTGGTGGATATTGATGACCTTTTCCGCGTAGTCGCGGCACAGCTGTGGCGGAAGAATTTGCATGTAGCGCGCCAGCACCACCACGTCGGCACCATGTTCCTGGACTAGGCGCGAGACTTCGGCGAAGGCCGGGGCCTTGTCCTTCGGGTCGACCGGCACATGGAAGAACGGAATCCCATGCCACTCGACCATGCTGCGCAGGTCGTCATGGTTGGAGATCACGCAGGGGATCTCGCAATCCAGTTCATCGGTGTGCCAGCGGTGCAGCAGGTCGGCCAGGCAGTGGGATTCCCGGCTGGCCATCAGCACCACGCGCTTCTTCTGCGCCGAGTCGGTGATCCGCCAGGTCATGGAGAACTCTTCGGCGATCGGCGCAAAGGCCTCGCGGAATGCTTCGATGCCGAACGGCAGGGATTCGGCGCGGATTTCATGGCGCATGAAGAACCAGCCACTCTGTTCATCGGAGTGGTGGCTGGCCTCGTTGATCCAGCCATTATAGAGGGCCAGGAAATTACTGACTTTTGCCACGATGCCGACACGGTCGGGGCAGGCAATCACCAGTCGATAGGTGCGCATGAGGGGGGCTCCAGAACTTCGCAAAGGCGCATATTCTAGCGGCCCGGAAGGAAAAACGCAGTATTGATCGACAGGCATCGCAGCGCCGGCGACAGGGAAAATTCGCACACGGCATATCCCTTCTTCGTAAAGGGGTATGGCGATTAACCTGTCATTTATGTAAATTTTTTTTAACCAAACAGCGATCTGGCCATTCACTGCTATTAATTGATTCGTGACTTTTTAATTGTTTACTTGCGAGTATCGCCTGTCTATTATTGCCCGCACTGTCTCCCTGAATATGCATTAAGGAACACGCCATGTCGCTGATCAACGAATACCGCGCCACCGAAGAAGCCATCAAAGAACTTCAGGCCCGCCTGGCCAACCTGTCCCAGGATGACAAGCTGAAGAAAGAACTGGAGTTCGAAGGCAAACTGCGCACCCTGATGGGCGAATACTCCAAGTCGCTGCGTGACGTGATTGCCCTGCTCGACCCGGAAAGCAAACTGAGCAAGGCCCCACGCGGCGCGACCAAAGTCACCGCCACCAAACGCGCACGCAAGGTCAAGCAGTACAAGAACCCGCACAATGGCGAGGTTATTGAAACCAAGGGTGGCAACCACAAGACCCTGAAAGAGTGGAAAGCCAAGTGGGGCGGCGACGTCGTTGAAGGCTGGGCCACCCTGCTGGACTGATACGCGTATCACGCAATCAGTTACAACTTGAAAAACGCCGGCAGCTGCCGGCGTTTTTATTACTGCTTGCGTTCAAATCTGGAACTGCGCTTTCAATTGCCCGGCATGCGCCTGCCAGGCCTTCAATACCGCTTTCCCCGCCTCGTCAGCCTCGGCCCAACTGCTCTGCAACGCCTTCTCGAAGTCACCCAGGGTGTTCGGTGCGCCCATGGCAGGGTCACTTAATCGCTGCTGGCAGAATGCCTGCCAACGCGCCTGTTCTTGTGCGTCGAGGGTGTCGGCAAAATTGCGTGCACGATAACGGAACAACAGCTCGGGCAAGCGCGAATCATCGAACATCCAGTGGCCCTTGGCCAATTGCGCCGGGTCTGTGGTACGTACTTGTTCACACAAGCGCCTGTCTCGATCACCGATGAATCCGTCGTACAACTGTTGTTCCGGATCCTCACACGGGGCAAAGTCTTCTTCCCCGTAAATAATCTCGAGCTTGTTACGCCAATGGGCCTGCTGGCTGGCCAATTGCTCAGCGTGCTTCTGCAATTGCGCCATATCCAGGCCCAACCGTTGTTGATCGGCGGGGCGCACTACCGACAAGGGTGCCAGCACCGGGCAACGATTGACATGCACCAACTTCAACGGCACGGGTAGTTCGCCTTCAGCCAATGCTTCGCGCCGCGTGTACAACCGCTGACGCAGCACCTCGGCACTGTCCTGCAGCAGCGGTGAAGTTTCCTGCCCCAAGTCACAGACAATCAGGGCGTTGCGATTACGCGGATGCCAGGCCAATGGCAGCACCACACCGATGTAATTACGCTGGGCAGAGAAACGCCCTGACACATGTACCAATGGTTGCAGCAGACGAATCTGCTCCATCACTTTGTGCTTGCTGCGCAACTGGAACAGCCAGTCATAGAGTTTCGGTTGTTTCTCGCGAATCAGTCGCGCCAGGGCGATGGTTGCCCGTACGTCGGACAGCGCTTCGTGGGCGTGGCCATGGTCGATGCCATTGGCCTTGCTGAGCAGCTCCAGGCGCAGGCTGGTGCGTCCCTCCTGCTGCGGCCAGACAATCCCTTCAGGGCGCAGTGCATAGGCAGTGCGCACCACATCAATCAGATCCCAACGGCTGTTGCCGCCTTGCCATTCGCGGGCATAGGGGTCGAAAAAGTTGCGGTAAAGGCTGTAGCGGGTGACTTCGTCGTCAAAGCGCAGGGTGTTGTAGCCGGCACCACAGGTGCCTGGGCGCGCCAACTGCTCATGGATGCGGGTCATGAACTCGGCCTCGCACAAGCCCTGGCTGGCCAGTTGCTGCGGCGTGATACCGGTCACCAGGCACGCGGCGGGGTGCGGCAGGATGTCATCGGAGGGGCGGCAATAGAGGCTGATCGGCGCCTCGATCTCGTTGAGGTCGAGGTCGGTGCGCACACCGGCCACCTGCAACGGGCGGTCGTTACGTGGGTTGATGCCGGTGGTTTCGTAGTCGTGCCAGAAGATGCTGGAGCTCACGGGGTCTTCCTGTAACAAGGTCGACCAGAGTCTAGCGGGCGCAGTGGCGCCAGGGCCAGCGTTCAGGCAGAGGCGTTGAGCGGGCGGAAGCTGAAGTAGTCGCGCAGCGAGCGCACGAAATCATCGTATTCCTGGGGTGCCTGCAACAGCATGAAGCCGGCATCGTAATGCCCCGGCGTCTCGTCTTCGCGGCACCACAGGCAACTGGCGGTGAGGTTGATCGGTTGCTGCCCGCCACCGGCCTGCGGCACGCGCAGTTGCAGCTCGAAGTCTGGCCCCACCAACACCGGCAACTGACTGATCAGCATCAGGCCGTCCTCGGAGGCATTGCCCAGGTAGCCGATCTGCTGGTCGGTAAAGCGGTTGTAGACCTTGAGTACGCAAGGCAGTTGGTGACGTTGAATATGACGTTCGATGAACATGGCGGCTATGTATTCCTGTACCCGGAGCCAGGAAGACAAGGTACTGGCAGTGATCGTTACAACTTGTTTAACAGATTAGCGCAGCCCGATGGGCCATTACCATGAAATCGATGACACCTTGGGATTAACGCCAAGGTGTACCTTTTACCGGGCTGGCCACTGCCGCTTCACCCCGCAGATAGCCCAGCCTTTCCAGGGTCTGCAGACGGGCCTGAGCGCGATAGGCGTATTCGTTGCGCGGGTACTGCTGGATCAGGTACTGGTAGGTCTGCGCTGCATCTACGTAGAGTTTCTGCCGCTCCAGGCACTGGCCACGCAGCATCGACACTTCCGGATGGATGAACGGCCGTGCGCGGCTGGCGCGGTCGACCTGGGACAGCTCCAGCATGACCCGCGAGCAGTCGCCACGGTCATAGGCGCGGTAGGCATTGTTCAAATGGTGGTCCATGGACCAGCGGGTGCAG
This sequence comes from Pseudomonas sichuanensis, assembly GCF_024749065.1. Taxonomy (NCBI): domain Bacteria; kingdom Pseudomonadati; phylum Pseudomonadota; class Gammaproteobacteria; order Pseudomonadales; family Pseudomonadaceae; genus Pseudomonas; species Pseudomonas sichuanensis. The sequence goes on from NZ_CP087185.1 coordinate 4,915,443, forward strand.
CCGACGACACTGGCCGCCATGGTCAAAACGATCAGGGTGCGCATGGGAACTCTCCTTGGATGCCAAGTGTATCGGCGCCTGTGTGAAATTCTCCAGCATCAAGTTACAACTGGCGAAATGCACGAGTCCGCCGCTCATCCATCTGCTTGTAGCTTGCCACTTGTAGCTTGCAGCTTTAAGCGTGCAAGCGACCGTTGATTCTGCCTCCCGGTAGTGCAACGGAACAATGACTACAGCTCAATTGAGGAGTAGCCTTTCGCTGCGCTTCACTATAGGAGTCTGTGCATGACCATCCGCCGTACCAAAATCGTCGCCACCCTTGGCCCCGCCAGCAACTCGCCGGAAGTGATCGAACAACTGATCCTTGCCGGCCTGGACGTGGCACGCCTGAACTTCTCCCACGGCACCCCGGACGAGCACAAAGCCCGCGCCCGCCTGATCCGCGACATCGCCGCCAAGAACGGCCGCCACGTCGCGCTGCTGGGTGACCTGCAGGGTCCGAAGATCCGCATCGCCAAATTCAGCAATAAGCGCATCGAACTGAAAGTCGGTGACAAGTTCACCTTCTCCACCGCCCACCCGCTCACCGAAGGCAACCAGGACATCGTCGGCATCGATTACCCCGACCTGGTCAAGGACTGCGGCGTCGGTGACGAACTGCTGCTCGACGACGGCCGCGTGGTCATGCGCGTCGAGACCGCCACCAGCGATGCCCTGCATTGCGTGGTGATCATCGGTGGCCCGCTGTCCGACCACAAGGGCATCAACCGCAAGGGTGGCGGCCTGACCGCGCCAGCCCTGACCGAAAAAGACAAGGCCGATATCAAGCTGGCCGCGGAAATGGACCTGGACTACCTGGCCGTCTCCTTCCCGCGTGACGCCAGCGACATGGAATACGCCCGCAAGCTGCGTGACGAAGCCGGCGGCAGCGCCTGGCTGGTGGCCAAGATCGAACGCGCCGAAGCGGTGGCCGACGACGAGACCCTCGACCAGCTGATCCGCGCCTCCGACGCGGTGATGGTTGCCCGTGGCGACCTGGGCGTGGAAATCGGCGACGCCGAGCTGATCGCCATCCAGAAGAAGATCATCCAGCACGCACGCCGCAACAACAAAGCGGTGATCGTCGCGACCCAGATGATGGAGTCGATGATCCAGAACCCGATGCCGACCCGCGCCGAAGTGTCCGACGTGGCCAACGCCGTGCTGGACAACACCGACGCGGTGATGCTGTCGGCCGAAAGCGCCGCCGGTTCCTATCCGATCGAAGCCGTCCAGGCCATGGCACGGATCTGCTCGGGCGCCGAAAAGCACCCGACCAGCCAGAAATCCAGCCACCGCCTGCACACCACCTTCGAGCGCTGCGACGAGTCCATCGCCCTCGCGGCGATGTACACCGCCAACCACTTCCCCGGCGTCAAGGCGATCATCGCCCTCACCGAAAGTGGCTACACCCCGCTGATCATGTCGCGCCTGCGTTCGCACGTGCCGATCTTCGCGCTGTCGCCGCACCGCGCCACCCAGGCCCGTGCCAACATGTTCCGCGGCGTGTACCCGATTGCCTTCGACCCGGCTTCGCTGCCGGCCGACAAGGTCAGCCAGGCGGCGGTCGACGAGCTGCTCAAGCGTGGCCTGGTGGAGCAAGGTGACTGGGTCATCCTCACCAAGGGCGACAGCTACCACACCATCGGTGGCACCAACGGCATGAAGATCCTGCATGTCGGTGATCCGCTGGTCGGCTGATCGGCACGCGGTCCCCATCGCGGGGCAAGCCCGCTCCCACGCAGCCGATACTGGTTGCGTGGAGCGGGCTTGCCCCGCGATGCTTTTCAGCCCTCAAGCGTGCTCGGTAAATACGTCCGCAAACACCTGATTGCGTGGCACCCCGGCAATGAACAAGCGCCGGGCGAAACGTTCCACACTCGCCGGCGACCCGCACACCAGCGCCATGGTCCGACGCGACATCAGCTTCAACCCAGCCACCGCCTCATCCAACTGCGCCGCCAACACCAATTCGACCGTCACCCCATCCAGCGCCTGTAACTCCTGCGCCAAATAGTGCCCTTCAGCGCTGTGTGCAACGTGCAGCACCCGAATATCCCCCTGATGCCCCTGGCGCAGCGCCTCGCGCAAGATGCCCCACAACGGTGCCAACCCGGTCCCCGCCGCCAACAACCACAGCGGCCGCTCCTGCCAGTCCGGGTCGTAATGCAACGCCCCACCTCTCAACTCGCCCAGCCTCAGCTCATCGCCCACCTGTAACTGCCTGGCCCGATCGCAAAAGGCGCCCGAACGCCTGCAATCAAGGTGAAATTCCAGAAAAGCTTCCTCGCCCGGCAGGCTGGCCAACGAGTAGGGCCGCGCAACATCGCCGCACCACAGCACCTGGTGCTGGCCGGCCTGGTAGCGCAAAGGGCGCTCGGCCAGCAGCCGCAGGCGCAACACATCGCCAAACCAGGCCAGTTCGCTGACCGTGGCAGCAACACCGTCGCGTCGAGGGTCGAACAGTTCCAGCACCAGGTCACTGTTGACCGAGCACTGGCAGGCCAGGCGCCAGCCTTGTTCACGCTTGTCCAACGCCAGAGCCTCGGGCTTCGCATCCCCGGGAATACCGTCCAGGCAGCGCACCAGGCAGGCATGGCAACTGCCGGCGCGGCAGCTGTAGGGCACGGCGTAACCGGCGCCGTTGAGCGCATCCAGAAGATTACTGCCGAAAGGCACCGCCCATTGGCGCGCCCCCACATTCAGTTGGGCCATGTCATTGATCTCCGAATACTCGCCTGATGATCAAGCAATGGGGCCGCTTGGCGGCCCTTCGCGGGTAAACCCGCTCCCACAAGGTCGGTGCATTCCCTGTGGGAGCGGCGGTTCGCCGCTGCGATTTACCCGCGAAGGGCTGCGCAGCAGCCCCAGTCGATGTCACCCGTTAAACCATTGAATAGCATCACACTGCCCACGTCATCAGCAAAAACGATGCCCGCCCCGCAGCCGACCAAGGTCCAGACCACCCGCAGGTGTTTCCCACGGCGGGGCGCGGTATACTGCCGCGCCTTTTTGCCCCGGCCCGACCAGCCGGAGCCTTGCCAGGCACTGCCGACATACCGGTGTGCGTTGTCGGTGTGCCTATTTGAATGTTCCCGTCTTTAAGAGGAGCGCGCTGCATGACCGTGATCAAGCAAGACGACCTGATTCAGAGCGTTGCCGACGCCCTGCAATTCATCTCGTACTACCACCCCGTCGACTTCATCCAGGCGATGCACGAGGCCTACCTGCGTGAAGAGTCGCCCGCCGCGCGTGACTCGATCGCCCAGATCCTGATCAACTCGCGCATGTGCGCCACCGGCCACCGCCCGATCTGCCAGGACACCGGTATCGTCACCGTGTTCGTGCGCGTGGGCATGGACGTACGCTGGGACGGCGCCACCCTGAGCGTCGACGACATGATCAACGAAGGTGTGCGCCGCGCCTACAACCTGCCCGAGAACGTCCTGCGCGCCTCGATCCTGGCCGACCCGGCCGGTGCCCGCAAAAACACCAAGGACAACACCCCGGCCGTCATCCACTACTCCATCGTCCCCGGCGACAAGGTCGAGGTCGATGTCGCAGCCAAGGGCGGCGGCTCGGAAAACAAGTCGAAGATGGCCATGCTCAACCCGTCCGACTCGATCGTCGACTGGGTACTCAAGACCGTCCCGACCATGGGCGCTGGCTGGTGCCCGCCAGGCATGCTGGGCATCGGCATCGGCGGTACCGCCGAGAAAGCCGCGGTAATGGCCAAGGAAGTGTTGATGGAGTCCATCGACATTCATGAGCTCAAGGCCCGCGGCCCGCAGAACCGCATCGAAGAGATCCGCCTGGAGCTGTTCGACAAGGTCAACCAGCTGGGCATCGGCGCCCAGGGCCTGGGCGGCCTGACCACCGTGCTCGACGTCAAGATCATGGACTACCCGACCCACGCCGCTTCCCTGCCGGTGTGCATGATCCCCAACTGCGCCGCCACCCGTCACGCCCACTTCGTGCTCGACGGTTCCGGCCCTGCCGAACTGGAAGCACCGTCGCTGGACGCCTACCCGGAAATCGTCTGGGAAGCCGGCCCGAGCGCCCGTCGCGTCAACCTCGACGAGATCACCCCGGAAGAAGTCGCCAGCTGGCAGCCAGGCGAGACCATCCTGCTCAACGGCAAGATGCTCACTGGCCGCGACGCCGCGCACAAGCGCATGGTCGAGATGCTCAACCGCGGCGAAGAGCTGCCGGTCGACCTCAAAGGCCGCTTCATCTATTACGTCGGCCCGGTCGACCCGGTCGGTGACGAAGTGGTAGGCCCAGCCGGCCCGACCACCGCCACTCGCATGGACAAGTTCACCCGCCAGATCCTCGAACAAACTGGCCTGCTGGGCATGATCGGCAAGTCCGAACGTGGCCCGACCGCCATCGAAGCGATCAAGGACAACAAGGCCGTGTACCTGATGGCCGTCGGCGGCGCCGCCTACCTGGTGGCCCAGGCCATCCGCAAGTCGAAGGTCCTGGCCTTCGCCGAGCTGGGCATGGAAGCGATCTACGAGTTCGAAGTGAAGGACATGCCAGTCACCGTTGCGGTGGACAGCAAGGGTGAGTCGGTGCACATCACCGGCCCTGCGCTGTGGCAGAGCAAGATTGCCGAAAGCCTGGCGGTGGAAGTTAAGTAATCATCGCCCATGCGATATGAAACGCCCGGCCATTGCCGGGCGTTTTTATTCAATTTCATTATTTGGTTTCTGATTGCCGACCTTTATCGACGCCTGTGACAGGGGCACTGCCGATATCGCCAACTGATATTTTTGCCAAGTTTCAACTGCTCGCAGCCTGAATACGGAGTCTTACCTGAACGCCGACAGGTGGAAGTCATCAGACTCCCTTGCAGACAGCGTCCGCCTCTAGACACCGACAGCCATCGCATTGGATCGGCCTTCAAGATTTAAGTACCGCTTATCCCTGATCACTTCCCACTTAAATGAGCCCTCATCTCCCACAGAGGAAAGGCTCATGACCCACTCACAATCCGCCAATCAATGGCTTAGTCGTTTCCGCGTCGATATCACCTCCAACTCCAATCGCGTCTACGCCAACGGCCGCCAGCAGGTGGAAGTCACCGTCACCCTCGAACCGCGCGATGGCCAGACCATTTCGGAACAAAGCCTGGCCTCGCTCGAACTGCTGCAGATCGACGACGAAGGACAGTTCCACATCCTGGATGCCGAACTGCAAGCCCATCACGAGCGCGACCCGCGCTTTACCTACCACGCAGCCTCCGGCGTTGTACCCAGCCCCTTGATGGAGTCCTCGCCCCGTACCCTCCGTCGCCGCTTCTACGTGACCTCGACACTGCCCGGCGGCACCCTGAGCACCCTGTATGCCGGGATCTGGAAGGACGAGCAGAGCCATTACGAAACCAACGTCGCCCCGTTCAAGTCGTCGGTGGTCATCGAGTCCATCTCGCCCCAGCGCCTCCCCGAGTCGGCCTTCGAGCTGAAGATGGAAGACACCATCGCTTACAAGGAGTCCGTCGGGCGCACCTGGGATGACGAAGTCGAGCACCAGGTCGGTTACTTCGGCCTCAGGGACCCCAACACCTTCATCGTGGAAAGTCGCTCCCAGGCAACACCCGGTGGGCGCGCCTTCTATGAACGCCACAACTGGGACCATGCGCTGTTTTCCTTGCAACTGACCAACGACTACAGCCAGCACGCCGAAGTGAGCGTCCATGGTGTGGATCAGGCCTTCGCACTGGATGCAGGTACGCGGGGCCGCCTGACCCATCGCCCCCACCAGATGACGCTGCACCGCTACCACCGACGCTTCTATGCACGCCACTACAACGCGCTCAGCGAAGAGCAGAGCCTGTGGAAAGTCATCGACCGTAACGGCAACGAACATCGCATCGAATTCCTCAGCAAGGAAAACGGCAACGCCATCGCGTTCCAGATCATCCAGGACAACGCCTGATCCACAGGCTCAGCGCCCCGAAAAGGGGAGCCTGGCGTTTCTGCTTCAACCGAGGAAAGCTGCATGTCCACACTGCACACCCAAGCCGGCAACTTCCTGGACTTCCTGAAGACCGGTGTAGACCAACGCACCGGCCAGTTCACCCTGGCCATCGCCCTGCCCCTGCCACCGGCCAACCAACTCTGCGGCCCCACCCTGCCCCTGACACTCAGCTTCAACCTGCTGAACTCCGCGCTCGATCGCGGTTATGGCCAAGGCTGGGCCCTGGGCCTGTCGGAAATCGATCTGGACCAGAAAGCAGCAAGGCTGCGCCTGAGTTCGGGCGAGCAGTTCGCCGTCGACCTGAGTGCCTCCCAGTTCACCGTCAATGGCCGACTGGCGTTGCGCGATCAGAAGCTGGCCACCTTCCTGGTGACCTGGCAGGCCGACGGCAGCCTGCGCGTCGACCACAAGTCCGGGGAATGCGAGATTCTCAGGCGCCAGGACAGCGACAGCGGCCGCTACCTGTTGGCCGAGCTGCGCTCCCCGGAAGGTCGCCGACTGTTCTTCGACTGGCTGCCGTTCGCCGAGGGCGATTACAGGCTCCAGCAGATCCGCGACGAGCAACGCACCCTGCTGAGCCTGGAGGATCGCCAGGGCGAGCTGCACTTCATCCTGAACCCACACAGCGAGCAGTCCGCTACCTTGCGCGCGCTGCTCAGCAATGACTGGCTGACCGAGGTCCATCTACCTGGTGTCGACGAACCGTTGAGCATCGACTATGAGCCCATCGACCTTGCCGGCGCGACGACCCTGTTGCTGCCCAGCTACATCCGCAGCCCGCTGGGTGCCGAGGACTTCGTGCACTGGGCCAGCGACAGCGATGGCCATCACCTGCCTCCGGGGGCACCCTTCCCCTACCTGCCTCGGGTGACGGCCTGGACCCATGCCACAGGCCGCAATGGCAACGAACTCAACCGTAGCTATACCTGGCTCGGCGAACACAACTTTCTGGGCTTCGGCAGCGACCAGGCCTTCGTGTGGCACACCGGCCGAGACAACCTGTACCAAGTCGAAGGCGACTATCGCTACGAAGTCATCGAAACCCTGAGCGACGGCGACGGCCGGGCCCTTGGCAGCCATCACTTCACCTGGGACCGTCATCACCTGCTGGTCAGCGAAGTGACGCGCCAAGGCCTGTGTGAAACACGCAGGACCACCACCCATGGCGTGGACCCGAGCCTCACCTGGGAACAGCAGCCGGCCTGGTGCCAGTTGCCCCTGCAGGTCTGTATGACCTACATCGACCATGCCCGCGATGGCGCCAGCCGCACCGAGACCACTACCTACCTATACGATGATGCAGGCAACATCCTGCACGTGCGCTACCCCAGCGGTGTCGAGGAACACAACAGCTACTACCCGGCGACAGGCGCCGACGGTTGCCCAGCCGATGCCCTGGGCAGGGTGCGCTGGCTCAGGCACAAGACCGTGATGCCGGCTCCGGCTGACGGCCAGGCCCCCACACTAGGCACCCTGTATACGTACCAGGCTCTGCCATCGCTGCTCGAGGGCGAACCTGCCCACACCGTGGTGGCACGCGAACAGGGCTGGGATGAGAGCGAGCAACGCCTGCTGGAATCCACCAGCCAGGCCTACTGCACCGCACCAGGTCCCGGCTACGGGCGGCTGGCCGGCAGCGCCACGACCCTGAACGGCAAGACCACCACGACCGAGTACCGCTACCGCACCGAACACGACGAGCTGGTCACGCAGACCACGCTCATCGGCTTCGAAAACGACGCCGAGAACCGCTCGACCCGCAGCGATGCCCGCTCGCTGCTGAGCGGCCTGACCACCTGGGAGCGTGACGAAGCAGGGGCACTCACGACCTACGCCCATGACGCGCTCGGCCGGATCGTGCGCACCATCACGGCCGCCAACAGCCCCTACCAGGCCGAGCGCCAGGCCAGCTACCACCTGGGCGACGCCGTCGCCAGGCAAGCCGGCAGCGGCGAGGCGCTCAACCCCGTGATGATCGAACAGGTCGAGATCACCGGTCGCCGCCAACGGCAGTGGCTCGATGGCGATGGACGAACGGTCAGGGTGGAGTTGGAAGATATCCAACAGGCACCCGGCACCTTCAGGACCGTCGCTCACACGCAGTTTGACGCGATGGGCCGTCCGGTCAGCGAGACGACCGTCGACTGGCTCGGCGAAGGCATTGCACCACTACGCCTGACCACCACCACCGCCTACGACGACTGGGGTCAGGCCGCACTCAGCATCAGCCCAGAAGGCATCGAGCGCCATGTTCGCCATGACCCGGTTCGCCAGCGTACCGAGCACTGGCAGGTTGCCGCAGGGCGCAACGGCCCGCGCCAGGTCATCGAGCTGAATGCGGCCGGCAGCCCTGCCCGACAACAGCATTTCGACAGCGACGGCCGGCTGGTGCGCACCTTGAAGCTCACACGCGACGGCCTGGACCGGGTCATCGAGGAGCGCCTCACCGCCCCAGGCGCTACCGACATCGTCAACCGCAAGCGCTACGACCACTACTCCCGGCTGGTCGAGCACCAACTGCCCGACGGTACCCGCCTGGCCTGGACCTTCGCCGCCCACAGCGATGACCAGCACGTGGAATCCATTGCCATCACTCCCGCACCAGCGCAGGCCCCCGCATGACCACCGACACCCTGATTCTCGGTCGCCAGACCTTCGACGGCCTCGGCCGCCAGCGCTCGGTGCAAGTCGCCGGGCGCAGCACCCACTACCACTACCGCGCCGGGCAGCTACCGCCCAGCGCCAACACCTTGGCCGATGGCAAGCGCGTGGCCTTCACCTACGAGCCACAACTGGGTAATGCATTGCTTGGCAGCCACGCCGAGGGCGCCACACAGCAACGACTCGACTACCACCCCACGCTCGGCCTGCCGTGCACCGCCAGTGGCGAGCTGGGCAGCCAGCATTGGAGCTTTGACGCAGCGGGCCTGCCACTGCGTGACGCATGGCAGGTCGATGGCGAGGAGCACAGCACCCAATGGCGCTACTCGCTCAATGGCCTGCTGCTGGGTTTCACCGACAGCGGCGCAGTGGAGCACCAGCGTCAGCACGATGGGTTCGGCCGGCTCAGTGTGCTCAAAGTCGGCGAAGTGACGACCACTTTTGCCTACGACGCCTTCTCCCGCCTCGACACCCTGACCACCCAGGACCCCGTCGCTGACCGTCGGCTCACGCGAAAAACCACTTACGACAGCCTGGGCCGCGAACATCGCAACACCTTCACCGTGGTCCAGGACGGCAACCCCCGGACCTTCACCCAGACCCTCGCCTACTCGGGCCTGGACCAACTCATCTCACGCACCTGGCACGACGGCGAGCAGCAGGGCGAAGAGACCTTCGCCTATGACCTGCGCGGACGCCTGGTGCTCTACCGGGCCGACCTGCACGCCGCGCCGCAAGCCCCCTTCGGTAACCGGGTCGTAGAACAGCGCTTCAGCTTCAACGCCCTGAACGGCCATACCCAGATCATCAGTGCCTTTGCCGATGGCAGCCGTGACGAGGCTCGGTTCAGCTACGCCGCACACGACCCCACCCAGGTAGTCTCGATCACCCATACCCATCCATCCTGGCCCGAACGGATCGACCTCACCTACGATGCGTGCGGCCGGCTGATCGCCGACAGCCTGGGCCGTCAGTTGGCCTGGGACGCGCATGAGCGGCTGGCACGGGTGCAGCTCGATGGCCAAACCTGCGAATACCGCTACGACGCCAGCGGCCACCTGTGCGACCGGGTGCTCGATGGCCAGCTCGATCGCAGCTTCTTCAGCGCCGATCAACTGACCCACGCGCAACAGTCTGGTCAACGCCACGGCCTGGTGGGTGATGGTGCCTCGCTGTTCGCGATCAACCACCCAGGCGCCGCTACCACCCTGCTGGGCTGCGACGGCCAGGGCAGCGTACGCCTGGAAGTGGACGACGATGTTCGCCAACGCCGCTACACCGCTCACGGCTGCGGGCCAGACGGTTCGGCCGTGTCCCGGTTCGGCTTTACCGGGGAGCGCCAGGAGCCGCTGACCAACTGGCTGATACCCGGTGGCTATCGCCCCTACGATCCGCTGTTGATGATTTTCCTCGCTCCCGACAGCGAAAGCCCGTTCGGCCGTGGTGGCATCAATGCCTACGCCTACTGCGGCGGCGACCCGGTCAACCGCATCGACCCGGATGGCCACAGCTGGATGAGCTGGACCTTGGCCGGCATCGGCCTGGCCATGGGCGCCGCGGCCTCCCTGGCCAGCCTGGGCAGCGCCGCCCCGGCCGTCGCCGCCGTCCTCGCCGGAGGCCTGGGCGCCCTCAGCGCCAACAGTGCCCTGGCAATCGGCACCGCCGCCCTCAGTGCCGTTTCCCTCGGCACCGGCGCCGCTGGTGCCGCCCTGCAAGCCAGCGATGCCGACAGCAAGGCCGCCAGCGTGCTTGGCTGGATCTCCCTGGGCGCCGGCATTGCCAGCGCGGTGACGGGCATGGCGCCTGCTGCGGCCAAATGGGCCGCCGGGCTCGCGAACAGTTCAGGTCGCGCGGCCAGCAAACTTGCTCAATTCAAGCCCTACAGAATAGGGCCGGGTGACGGCCAGCGCCCCGCCACGGTGCTGTTCGGCAGGGCCAAGGACAGCAGCGATGTGGCCTTCATCCCGAACTTGTATGCAGAGAACACCGCGGCATTCGTGACTCACGGCCACCCGCTGGGCATGCTGATGAATGCCCAGGGCCAAGCCGACGATGCCGTGAACATCGCCAGGAACCTGATCGCACCACGCCTGGCCGAGATGGGCTACCCGGCCGAGCAGAAGATCGTGCTACTGGCGTGCTGGGGCGGCAAGAGCGGTGCGGCGCAGAAGATCGCCAATGAGCTGCGTCGGCCCGTGGAAGCCTACAACCAGAAGATTTTCCTGCGAGGGGCCGCCGCCCTGCAGATGCCTCGAACGTACGAACCGCTCTGGAACAAGGGCTTCAACAACATTCCTGTCTACAAGCCCTCTTTGGCAAGCAGGGCCTGGAGCCGGTTGCACGGCCATTTCCCGGCTTTTGCCGACAAACCCTACTCGGTTGCCAGCAGCAAGCTCTATCACCCTGGCTGAGCGACGCAAGCAGACAACTGTTCCGGCCAGTCCCGCCGGGTGAGGACCTGCCCTTCCTGCCTCACCCGACGGAGCTGAACAAGGTCAAGATCGCACGACAACCATTGGCTGCCAGGCGGATCAAGCTCGGTGCTCAGTGCGATCACGCCATCCGCCGGCATGCCATGGTCCGGCGGCACGAACAACCCGGCGCGGCCGACATTCACGTCCAGCGCCGGCGACCAGCTCGCCTGCCCCACGGTCGGGCTCTGCAATACGGCGATCTGGCTCTCCAGCGCCCGGGCCTGAGCACCGATGCGTACGCGGTGATAACCGGCCTCGGTGTCGGTGCAACTGGGCGCCAGGATCAGGTCGGCACCGGCCTCGGCCAGGTGCCTGGCGAGCAGGGGAAATTCGTTGTCGTAGCAGATCAGGATGCCCAACCGCCCCAACGCCGTGTCGAACACCCGCAGCCCTCGCCCGGGGGCGATGTCCCACTGCTCGCGCTCGAAGCGCGTCATCATCAGCTTGTCCTGGTGGCCTAGCCGCCCCTCGGGGCCAAACAAAAAGGCGCGGTTGCGGTAGCGGCCATCGATACCCAGTACTGGTGCGCTGCCGGGCTGCAAATAGATGCCCCGACGCCGGGCGATGCCTTCGCACAACGCCAGCCAAGGCTCGATCAGCGGCTGAACCCCAGCGATCGAGCCCTTCAGGTCACTGCGCTGGGCGGCAGGCAACTGGCCGCTGAGCACCAGCCCTGCGTACTCAGGCAACAGCAGCAGTTGCGCGCCCTGCCCGGCGGCCTCGGCGCACAGCCGTTCAAGGTGCGCCGCATAAGCCTCCCAGGTTTCGAACAGCTCGATGGCGTACTGGCAGGCGGCGAGGCGAATCATGCCGGCAACGCCTTGAGCCAGAACGACATGATCTTGCTCGTTTGCTCCTGCTCGTCGAGGTCGCGCCAACTGTAAGTCGTGCGCAGCGAGGGCTCATGCAGAAAGCCACGGTTGCGCCAGAAGCCATGCAAGGGTTTGTAGTCCGAAGGCCTGCGCGGATGCCCGGCCGGGCGCTCCACCGCGCAGAAGGCGCAGCAGTCGAACTCGGCCAGTTTGTGCGCATAGGATTCGCGCTCGATGAAAAAGCGCACGCCCAGGCCCTGGCCACGGTAGGCCGGCAGCAGCACCGACTCACCGAAGTAGTAGACCGAGGCCGGGTCACGGCCCTGGGCCAGGAACGGCTGCTGGAACTCGGGCGTCTCGTCCACCAGCGGCAGGCCGGTTGAAGCGCCGACCACCTGGCCGCCGTCCAGCGCCAGCACTGCCAGGCTGCGCCCGGACTGGGCATAGGTGGCCAGGTAGTCGGCTTCGTAGGCTTCAGTGCCTTGGTAAAGGTAGGGAAACTCGCGGAACACCGTCAGGCGCAGGCGAGCGAGGTCATCGATGTAAGGCGCGATGGCGGCGCCATGGAGCAGGCGAATTTCCATGGGGGGCGGTCGTTTTGTCGATGTGGATGACGCGCTCGGCTAAGCCGGGCCTGAGGGGAAACCCTATCATCGGGCCCAAGCCATTCCCTTTCCCCTGCGCGACAGGTATTTCTCCATGACCGCTACCGAACTCGTCACCGCCTACTACAACGCCTTCAACGCCGGCGACATGCCCGCCTTCCTCGCCCTGCTCAGCGAAGACGTGATCCATGACATCAATCAGGGCGAGCGGCAGATGGGCAAGGCCAGGTTTGCCGCGTTCATGGACAAGATGAACCGCTGCTACCGCGAGCGGCTGGCCGATCTGGTGGTGATGCAGAACGCCGAAGGCAACCGCGCGGCGGCGGAGTTCACCGTGCATGGCGAGTACCTGGCCGACGATGAAGGGTTGCCGCCGGCCAATGGGCAAAAGTATGTGCTGGCGGCGGGGGCGTTCTTCTACATTCACTGCGGCAAGATTGCCAGGGTGAGCAACTACTACAACCTCAATGACTGGGTCGAGCAGGTGGGTTGAAAGATCAGCGGAGCCTGGCAAGCATGTCGCGTACCCTGTGGGAGCGGGTTTACCCGCGAAGCAAGCGACGCGGTAAATGGCACCGGCTTCGCCGGTGTTCGCGGCTAAAGCCGCTCCCACAGGCCCCTGCTAAATCAACCACTCATCTGCAGTTCTGTGGCAGAAGGTCAGGCGATCCTCGTCCCCAGCACCTTGAGAAACGCCGCCAGCCAAGCCGGATGAGCAGGCCACGCCGGCGCGGTCACCAGGTTGCCATCCACATGCGCCTGGTCCACCGCGATGTCGATGAACTTGCCACCCGCCAGCCGCACTTCCGGCGCACACGCCGGGTAGGCGCTGCACTCGCGACCTTCCAGCACCCCGGCCGCCGCCAGCAACTGCGCACCATGGCACACCGCTGCAATCGGCTTGCCCGCCTGGTCGAACGCCCGCACCAGCTCCAGCACTTTGTCATTCAGGCGCAGGTACTCCGGTGCCCGCCCGCCAGGGATCAGCAGCGCGTCATAGCTTTCGGCCCGCACCTGGACGAAGTCGTAGTTCAGGGCAAAGTTGTGCCCGGGCTTCTCGCTGTAGGTCTGCTCGCCCTCGAAGTCGTGGATCGCCGTACGCACGGTCTGCCCCGCGATCTTCTCCGGGCATACCGCATGGACGGTATGGCCCACCATGGCCAGGGCCTGGAACGGCACCATCACCTCGTAGTCTTCGACGTAGTCACCGACCAGCATGAGAATCTTCTTCGCCGTCATCGCATCCACTCCTTCCGTTGCATGGGAACAATCCCAGCACGATAGTCCGCTTTGCCGGCCAGCGATATAAGCCGCTAGTCGCGTCGATTGAGCAGGTTGGCTACCAACCGATCCAGCCAGCCCCACAGCCGCTGCTGCACCCGCCGCCACAACGGGCGGGCATGCCAGCGGGCCAGGTCGACTTCCTGGCTCTGGGCGAAATCGCGCTCGAAGCTGGCGGCCACGGCGGCGGTCAGCGGCGGGTCGAGTGCTTCGACGTTGGCTTCGAGGTTGAAGCGCAGGTTCCAGTGGTCGAAGTTGCACGAACCGACACTGACCCAGTCGTCCACCAGCACCATCTTCAGGTGCAGGAAGCACGGCTGGTATTCGAAGATCCGCACCCCGGCGCGCAGCAACCGGGGGTAATAACGGTGGCCGGCGTAGCGCACCGCCGGGTGGTCGGTGCGCGGGCCGGTGAGCAGCAGGCGCACATCGACGCCCTTCTGCGCGGCGCGGCGCAACGAGCGGCGCACGCTGAAGGTGGGCAAAAAGTACGGGGTGGCCAGCCAGATGCGCTGCTGGCCGCTGTTCAATGCGCGCACCAGCGCATGCAGGATGTCCTTGTGCTGGCGGGCATCGGCATAGGCCACCCGGCCCATGCCCTGCCCCTGCGCCGGCACCTGCGGCAAGCGCGGCAGGCCAAAGCCTTCGGGTGGACGCCAGGCGGTACGCCGCTGGTTGGCGGTCCATTGACGGTCGAACAGCAGTTGCCAGTCGCCGACCAACGGCCCCTGGATACCCACCATCACTTCGTGCCATTCGCTGGTGGGTTCGTCGGGCTGCCAGAAATCGTCAGTCACGCCAGTGCCGCCGACCACCGCCCAGCGCTCGTCCACCAGCAGCAGCTTGCGATGATCGCGGTACAGGTTGCGCAAGCCCCGGCGCCAGCGCAGGCGGTTGTACCAGCGCAGGTAGACGCCGGCGGCCAGCAACCTTTGGCGCAGGGCCGTCGGGAAGGCCAGCGAGCCGTAGTCGTCGAACAGGCAGCGTACCCGCACGCCACGTCGGGCGGCCTGCTCGAGGGCATCCACCACCGCCTCGGCGCAGGCGCCGCCTTCCACCAGGTACAGCTCCAGGTCAACCTGGAACTCGGCACGCACGATGGCCAGCAGCATGCGCGGAAAGAATTCGGGGCCGTCGATCAACAGTTCGAACTGGTTGCCATCCCGCCAGGGGAAGACCGGCCCCGGCATGTCAGCGGGCGTTGAAGATCAGCACCGCACTCACCGGCACCGATGGGTTGATCGACTTGAGCCCGGCAAGCTTGCGCAGCTTGTCCAGCCCCGGCAGCAGGCCGAAGTGATCGGCACGCAGCACCAGCGGCTCCAGGGTCACCACCTGGAAGCGCCGTTCGTCCAGGCGCGTGGCCAGCAACAGAGTGTCGTAGTTGTGGGTCTGGCCATGCAGGGTGACGCTCACCGGCAGGCGCAGCTCCAGCTGGGCACCGTTGGCCAGGTCGTTGATCGGGCGCAGGTCGATCTGCGCCTGCACCTTGCCGTCGGCGAAGCGTTCTACTTCGAACAGTTCGTCACGCAGGCGCTCGTCGCGCAGCGGGATGCCGCTGCTGACCGAGTCCATCTCGATGCTCACCTCGGCCGCGCCCTTGCGATCGACCGTGCCATGCAGCACCAGGAAACGGTTCACTTCAGCGATATTGCCATTCTTGCCAGTGACGAAGGACAGCCGCGACGACTCGCCATCCAGGTGCCAGTTGGCATGGGCGGGCAAGCCAGCGGCCAGGAACAGGGGCAGCAGCAGCGAGGGCAGAACACGGGACGGCTTGAACATGTGAAATCCTGTTACACAAGGCCGTCAACCTTAACCGCCCGGTTTCACGGCAGCAAGCGGCAGCCCGCGCGCGCGCCCTGCCAGGCCGCCTCGTGTCGCCGGCCCAAACCCTCGGCGCTGACCCGGCGGCCAGCGCTGTCTTCCTCAAGCAGGCCCAGCGGCAGATATTGCTGCACATAGCCACGGCAATAGGCCTGGTCGAAACCCATGACAAAGCGACACGAGCAATACTCCTTGGCCGAATAGGCCGAGAGGATGCCGGGGAAGTCCGCCAGCGCCTGGCGTTCATGCCAGGCCCAGGCCAGCAGGGCCACTACCAGTAGCAGGGCAATCCGCTTCATGCACCCTCCCCGGCCAGTGCGGCCAGCACGCGCTTGAGCAGTTCGT
This sequence comes from Pseudomonas sichuanensis, assembly GCF_024749065.1. Taxonomy (NCBI): domain Bacteria; kingdom Pseudomonadati; phylum Pseudomonadota; class Gammaproteobacteria; order Pseudomonadales; family Pseudomonadaceae; genus Pseudomonas; species Pseudomonas sichuanensis. Next base: position 4,931,469 of record NZ_CP087185.1, read on the forward strand.
TGTGGCTGTAACTACCGTCGCGGTCATCGGCGTAGCGCACGATCACCAGCTTCTGCGCCGGCAGCACATACAAGGCCTGCCCCCAGTGGCCGAGCGCCGCGAAGCTATCCGCCGGTGCGTCGGGCCAGGGCAAGGGTTGGCCGGCTAGCGGCTGGTTGAGCCACCAGTGGCCGCCCGGGTTGGCCTCACCGGGTATCGCTTCGGCCTGCGCGAACAGGGTGCGGTTGAACGCCACCCAATCGGCGGGCAACAACTGCCGCTCGCCCCAACGTCCGCCGCGCTGCATCAGCAGGCCGATGCGTGCCAGGTCGCGAGCGCTCAGGTACAGGTAAGAGGAACCGACCAGGGTGCCGGCGTCATCGCGCTCCCAGACCGCACTGTCGATGCCCAGCGGGGTGAACAGCGCCTGCCAGGCATAGTCATCGTACTGGCCGGCGTCGAGCATGCCACGCAAGGTGGCGGCCAGCAGATTGCTGTCACCGCTGGAATAGACAAAGCGCTGGCCGGGCGCGCTGGCGGCGGGCATGGCCGCGGTGTAGGCCGCCATGTCGGCGCGGCCACGGGTGTACAGCATAGCCACCACCGATGACTTGAGCGGTGCGTATTCATAGTCTTCCTGCCAGGCCAGGCCGCTGGCCCAGTGCAGCAGGTCGCGCTGCCGCAGTTCGGGATGTTGCTGCAAAGGCGGGTAATAGCGGGCGGCAGGCTCATCGAGCTTGAAGCGGCCTTCGCCGAAGGCTACGCCCATCACCGTCGCCAGCACGCTCTTGCTCACCGACCAGGACAGGTGCGGGGTATCGGCGCGGGTCGGGGCGCTGTAGCGCTCATGGATGATTCGGCCATCGCGGATGATCAGCAGCGCGTCGGTGCGGATGCCGCTGCGGTCGGTGGTGCGTGGCGGGAAGGCGTAGGTGTCGACGGCTTGCCAGTCGATGGCGGTTTTGTCGACCGGCCAATCCAAGGTGGGCCAGTCCTCGGCCCAGACAGGGCCAATAACCATGGCCAAGGCCAGCAGTATTGCCTTCATTGTGATTGCCTTCGGCTGCTTTGCGACCTATCGCGGGGCAAGTCGCATCGGCGCACCGCCGCTCCCACGATATGGACTGGCCCCACAGGTTGGATTGGTGTCCAACTTCTTGGGGGCAGTCCAACCCTGCGTGGGAGCGGGCTTGCCCCGCGATGGCCTTGCAAATGAAACAAGCCTCTCAGGCTTTCATGACAATCCTGCGGCGCTCCAGGCCTTGCCCAGACGCTTTTCTCGGGCAGCGCTGGCCAGCGCCAACACCCCCTGGTCGCGCTGCCACAACTGCGCCCAGTGGCCCGGCCCGTTGCCAAAGGCCTTGTCGATCTCGGCGCGCAGGCTCTCGAACTGCGCGAACAACCCACCCAGCAACAGGTGACAGGCCACACTGTCGGCACACTGCCGACTGCCTTCGGCACAGCCGGCGAGCAAGCCGATCAAACGCAGACGCAACGGCTGCGGCCACGCGCATTCCTGGGCCACGCCATGCAGCCAGGCCACCAGCGCGGCGAGCACATAGAGGTCTTCGAGGGAGCGGAAGGGTTTGACGTAGGCATCCCAGCCGTCGCCGGCCAGCAGCTCGCAGGCCGCCTCGTCCAGGCGCACACGGCCATGCCCCACCTCAGGCATCAGCGGCAAGGTCGGCAAGGCCTCCACGGTCACCCCCGGCTCACCGGGGTAGACCACCGCCAACTGCAACCGTACCGCCTCGCCGGGCAGTTCGCTGCGCGCCGCCACCAGCAGCCATTCAGCATCCAGCCCTGCGGTGACGAAGTCCTTGCTGCCGGTCAAGCGCAGGCCCTCCAGGCGGGTATGCATGTCGGCCGGGCGCACGCTGCGCCGCTCGGTGGCGCACAAGGCGCCGAGGCTGGCCGGGGCGCTGGGCCAAAGCACACGCAAGGCGGCCTGGTAGCCCACCAGGAACGCCAGCCCCGGCGTGGCCATGGCCCGCCCGCCGAGCACCGCCAGCTCGAACGGGCTGACGCCCCCGAGGCGTTCGAGCAATGCCGCGTAGGTTTCACCAAGGGTGGCCGCCAGCGGGTGCCGCAGCGGGTCGTTGAGTCGTTGCAACCAGGCCATCGGACGCTCCTTGAAGAGGGCTTGTGGGGGTGTCACGCAAGCATCACCAAAGGTTCACAGGGGTGACACCACCCCTACCTAGGCTGACTTTGCACAACAAAGCCGACCGGCCGCAACCCTTTGGCTGGCTTATGGAGACTCGCAATGACTCGGATCGCTCGCTCTGGCGACAACAGCCCTGAACGCCGTCTGCAAGCCGAACGCCTGGTTGGCGAGGCGGCCCTGCAGGAAGCACAGGCCCTGCGCTACAAGGTGTTCAGCGCCGAATTCAAGGCCAAGCTCAAGGGCGCCGAACAGGGCCTGGACATGGACGACTACGACATCCACTGCCGCCACATCGGCGTACGTGACCTGGCCACCGGGCAGCTGGTGGCCACCACCCGCCTGCTCGACCACCAGGCCGCCAGCAGCCTGGGGCGCTTCTACAGCGAAGAAGAGTTCCGCCTGCATGGCCTGCTGCAACTGCAAGGCCCGATCCTTGAACTGGGCCGCACCTGCGTCGATGCCGACTACCGCAACGGCGGCACCATCGCCGTACTCTGGGGCGAGCTGGCAGAGGTGCTCAACGAAGGCCGTTACAGCTACCTGATGGGCTGCGCCAGCATCCCCATGCAGGATGGCGGCGTGCAGGCCCACGCGATCATGCAGCGCCTGCGCGACCGCTACCTGTGCACCGAACACCTGCGCGCCGAACCGAAGAACCCGCTGCCCAGCCTGGATATCCCCGGCAACGTCATCACCGAGATGCCGCCGCTGCTCAAGGCCTACATGCGCCTGGGCGCGAAGATCTGCGGGGAACCGTGCTGGGACGAGGATTTCCAGGTCGCCGACGTGTTCATCCTGCTCAAGCGCGACGACCTCTGCCCGCGCTATGCCCGCCACTTCAAGGCGGCAGTCTGATGCCGCGCCTGCGGGCCTGCGCCCGCCTGCTGCGGTTGTTCATGGTCCTGGCGCTGGGCTTAGGCCTGGCCAGCCTGATCGCCGTTGGCGAACGCCTGGGGTTCAAGGCTTCCCTCGCACGCCGCCAGCGCTGGACGCGCATGTTCATGCAGCGCCTGGTCGGCGCCCTGCCCTTCGAGGTGCGGGTGGTCGGTACCCTGCCGCAACGGCCAATGCTTTGGGTCAGCAACCATGTGTCCTGGACCGATATCCCACTGCTGGGCATGCTCACCCCGCTGTCGTTCCTGTCCAAGGCCGAAGTGCGCCACTGGCCAGTAGCCGGCTGGTTGGCCGAGAAAGCCGGCACCCTGTTCATCCGCCGTGGCGGTGGCGACGGCCAGCGCCTGCGCGAACAGATCAGCGGCCAGCTGGAGCAGCAGCAACCGCTGCTGATCTTCCCCGAAGGCACCACCACCGATGGCCGCAGCCTGCGTACCTTCCATGGCCGCCTGCTGGCCGGTGCCATCGACCACGGCACCCCCTTGCAGCCGGTGGCTATCCAGTACTTGCGCGCTGGCATGCCGGACCCGATCGCCCCCTTCATTGGCGAGGACGACCTGGTGTCACACCTGATGCGTCTGTTCGGCCAGGACCGTGGCGAAGTGGTGATCCACTTGCTGGCGCCGGTCACCAGCGCCGACAAGGAACGCGCCGCGCTGGCCTTCCAGGCCCAGCAGGCGATTCAACGGGCACTGTTCGGCGCCGAGCCAGTAGAAGCGGCGCCGCGACGCCAGGCGCGTGCGGCCTGAGGTTCAGGCGCGCACGTAGCGCTGGCGCAACAGGTCGCTGAAGGCATCCACCAGCAGCACCAGCACCAGCATGGCGATGATCACCGTGCTGGCCTGGGCCTCCTGGAACAGGCTCAGGGTGGTGTAGAGCATCTGCCCCAGGCCGCCTGCGCCGACGAAGCCCAGCACGCTGGCCATGCGGATGTTGTTCTCCCAGCGGTACAGGCTGTACGCCAGCAACTGCGGCCACAGGTTGGGCAAGGTACCGAAGCAGAACGCCGCCACCTGGCTGCCGCCCTGCAGGCGGATCGCCGCCGCCGGTTCAGGCGGCGCGTTCTCCAGCGCCTCGGCGAACAGCCGGCCGAGCACCCCGGCAGTGTGCAGCGCCAACGCCAGGGTCCCGGCATTGGGCCCCAGCCCTGCGGCCAGCACGGTCAGCGCTGCCCAGACCAGTTCAGGAATTGCCCGCAGCGCATTGAGCAGCAACCGCGTCGCCCCCTGCAACGGCCAACCGAACCGGCCAGCGGCCGGCAGTGCCAGCAGCATGCCGAGGGCCATCGCCAGCAAGGTGCCCAGCCCGGACATGGCCAGGGTTTCCAAAGCGCCCCAGCCCACCGCGCGCAGATGCCCGGCGGACAGGTCCGGGGCCAGGAAGCGCCCGGCGTACTCGCCCATCTGCGCCAGCCCGCCATTGCCGACCACGGCCTGCATGTCCAGCTCAAGGTAGGCGAACGAGGCCAGCACCGCGGCAACGATCGCCAGCAGCACCAGCAGGTTGATCGCCCGGTTCATGCCAACCTCCCGCGCAGCAGGCGGCTGAGGATATCGGCGAGGGTCACCAGCGCCAGGAACGCCAGCAGCATGCTCGCCACCTCGGCGCCGGCGAACATGCGCATCGACAAGTCGATCTGCTGCCCCAGGCCGCCGGCGCCGACGAAGCCCATCACCACCGAGGCACGCACCGCGCACTCCCAGCGGTACACGGTGTACGACACCACTTCGGCCGCCGCGTTGGGCAGGATGCCGTAGCAGAATGCCGCCAGCCGCCCGCTGCCGGCTTGCATCAAGGCGTGGGCCGGGCGCTGGTCGACCGACTCGAAGATTTCCGCATAGACCTTGCCCAGCATGCCGCTGTAGGTGATGGCGATGGCCAGCACCCCGGCGGTCGGCCCCAGGCCCACGGCGCGCACGAACAACAGCGCCCAGACGATCTCCGGCACGCTGCGCAGGAACACCAAAAGCCCCCGCACCGGCAGCCGCAGGGTGCGCGACCAGCCGCCTGCCCTGCCGCCCCGCGACGCCGCACGCAGCGACAGCGCACGGCTCGCCAGCAAGCTGGCAGGCAGCGCCAGCAGCAGCGCCAGGGTCATGCCGGCGGTCGCCACGGCCAGGGTCTGCAACGTGGCCTGCCACAGCAGGCCGAGGAAATCGCGGTCATGGGCCGGCGGCCAGAAGCCCGCGACGAAGCTGGCCATCTGCTGACGGTTTTCTGCCTGCAGCAACACACCGGGGTTCAACTCGCTCAGCTGCAACCCTGGCCACAGCAAAGCCAGGCACAGCAGCGTCACCAGCAGACGCGGCAGCGCCGCCGGATCGCGGGCGTCAGTGTTCAGCATCGCGGGATCTGCACGGTCAGGGTCGGGCCTGGGGCAACAGGTGACCCAAGCTGTTCGTTGGCATAGAGCGCATCGAGCAGGCCCTGGGTCACCGCCGTGGCCGGGCAGTCGAAGGCCACCTGGCCCTCGCGGATACCGACCACCCGCGGGAAGTGCGCCAACGCCAGTTCAACGGCATGCAGGCTGGCCACCAGCGTCACGCCCTGGGCCACGGCGTGGCGGTTGAGCAGTGCCAGGCTGTGATCAGCCAGCACCGGGTCCATCGCCGACACCGGCTCGTCTGCCAGCAGTACCTGCGGCTGCTGATACAGCGCCCGGGCGATACCGACCCGCTGCAGCTGGCCACCGGACAACTGCCCGCACTGCACGAACAATTTGTCCGCCAGGCCCAGCTCGGCCAGCACCTGGCGCACGCCAGGCACATCGCTGGGGTGCAGCAGGTTGAGCAGGCCACGCAAGGTGCTCCACTGCCCCAGGCGCCCGGCCAGTACCGCCGTCACCACCCGCTGGCGCGGCGGCAGCGGTGGCGCCTGGTGCACCAGCGCCACCCGCGCACGCAGGTGTTGGCGGGCGCCTGCCGACAGGGCCCAGGGTTGCGTGCCCAGCAGTTCCAGGCGCCCGGCGCTGGGTTGCACCGCCGTGGCCATCAAGTGCAGCAGGCTGGATTTGCCCGCCCCGGACGGGCCGATGATCGCTACCCGCTCGCCCGTTTCGATACGCAGGTCGACTGCGTGCAGGGCCTGGACCTGGCCATGGCGCAGGCCGGCCCCTTGCAGACGGATACTCACTTGAGCAGGCCGGCCTCGCGCGCGGCTTGCTCGGTGCCCTGGTAGTTCTCGGGCTTGGTCTCGATGAAGCGGCTGGCGGCCTGCAGGTCGAGGATCGCCTTCTGCTCAGGCTTGGCCGGGTCGAGGGCGAGGAAGGCCTGCTTGATCTTTTCCTTGAGCGCCGGGTCCATGTTGCCGCGCACGGTCCAGTTGTAGTCGTAGTAGGTCGGGGTGGTGGCGAACACTTTCACCTTGCTGGTATCGACCTTGCCGGCATCGACCAGCTTCTGCCACACGCTCGCGTTGAGCACGCCGCCATCGACCTTGCCGGCCGCCACCCAGGCCACGGTGGCGTCGTGGGCACCGGAGTAGGCAACGCGGCTGAAGTAGTCCTCGGGCTTGATGTTGTCTTCTTTCAACATGAAGTAGCGCGGCATCAGGCTGCCCGAGGTAGACGAGATCGAGCCGAAGGCAAAGGTCTTGCCCTTGAGGTCTTTGAGGCTCTTCACCTCGGGGTTGGCGGTGATGAACTTGCTGGTGAACTGGGCGTCTTGCTCACGCTGCACCAGCGGGGTGGCGGTCGGGTCCTTGAGGTGCACCTGGACGAAGGTGAAGCCACCCAGCCAGGCCAGGTCCAGGCGGTTGCTGGCCAGCGACTCGACCACCGCCGGGTAGTCGGCGACCGGGACGAACTTGACCTCCATCCCCAACTGCTTCTCGAGGTATTCGCCCAGTGGCTTGAACTTGCGCAGCAGTTCGGTCGGCGCTTCATCGGGGATGGCGCTGACCCGCAGTACCTCGGCGGCCTGGGCAACGACGGCGCAGCAGGACAGCACGAGGCCGGCAGCGAGTGCCAGAGGGCGTTTGAGCATGGGGGTTCTCCGAATTTGAAAGCAGCATTGAAAGCAGCTTCAAGCTGTGAGCTTCAAGCGACAAGAAGAAAGCAAGACAGCATGCGGACAGCTTCGACTTGCTGCTTGAGGCTACAAACTTGCAGCTGTGTTGGGGAATTATAAGAGCCGCTGGCGCAAAGGCCAGCTTTGCTACAATCGCGCCACTATTTGTGCAGAGGTGCGTATGAGCGAGCCGATTCGTCTGACCCAGTACAGCCACGGCGCCGGTTGTGGCTGCAAGATCTCCCCCAAGGTGCTGGACGTGATCCTCGCCGAGAGCGGCACCCAGGCGCTTGACCCGAAGCTGTGGGTCGGCAACGCCTCGCGCGACGACGCCGCGGTGTACGCCCTGGACGACGAGCGCGGCGTGGTCTCGACCACCGACTTCTTCATGCCCATCGTCGACGACCCCTACGACTTCGGCCGCATCGCCGCCACCAACGCCATCAGCGACATCTACGCCATGGGCGGCGACCCGCTGATGGCCATCGCCATCCTCGGCTGGCCGGTCAACGTGCTGCCGCCGGAAGTGGCCCGCGAAGTGATCCGTGGCGGCCGCGCCGTGTGCGCCGAAGCCGGCATCCCGCTGGCCGGCGGCCACTCCATCGACGCCCCCGAGCCTATCTTCGGCCTGGCCGTCACCGGCGTGGTGAGCAAGCGCCACCTCAAGCGCAACGACACCGCCAGCGTTGGCTGCCGCCTGTACCTGACCAAGCCGCTGGGCATCGGCATCCTCACCACCGCCGAGAAGAAAGCCAAGCTGCGCGACCAGGACCGTGGCCTGGCCCGCGACTGGATGTGCACCCTCAACACCCCGGGCAGCCGCTTCGGCAAGCTCGACGGCGTCAAAGCCATGACCGACGTCACCGGCTTCGGCCTGCTCGGCCACCTGGTCGAAGTCGCCGAAGGCAGCAAGCTCACCGCACGCCTGCAGTTCGCTGCCGTGCCGCGCCTGCCCAGCGTCGACCACTACTTGGCCGAAGGCTGCATCCCCGGCGGCACGCTGCGCAATTACGAAAGCTATGGGCACAAGATCGGCGCCCTCAGCGACGATCAGAAGCACCTGCTGTGCGACCCGCAAACCAGCGGTGGCCTGCTGGTAGCGGTCAGCCCTGAAGGCGAAGCCGAGTTCCTGGCCGTGGCCGCCGAGCTGAACCTCGCACTGGCACCGATCGGTGAACTGGTGGAGCGACAGAGCCACGCAGTCGAGGTGATCTGATGCGCCCCGACTGCACCCACCTGAAACAACTGTTCCTCGACGACGTGCCGATGATGGACATGCGCGCCCCGGTCGAATTCAACAAAGGCGCCTTCCCCGGCGTGGTCAACCTGCCGCTGATGACCGACCAGGAGCGGCAGAAGGTCGGCACCTGCTACAAGCAGCAGGGCCAGGCCGCCGCTATCACCCTTGGCCACCAGTTGGTCAACGGCGCGGTGAAAGCGCAACGCCTGGAAGCCTGGGCGGCGTTCGCCCAAGCCCACCCCGACGGCTACCTGTATTGCTTCCGTGGCGGCCTGCGCTCGCAGATCGTCCAGGGCTGGCTCAAGGAAGCCGGCATCCACTATCCCAAGGTGGTCGGTGGCTACAAAGCCATGCGCACCCTGCTGCTGGAAACCACCCAGCAGGCGGTCGAGCAGTGCGACTTCGTGCTGCTGGGCGGCCTCACCGGCACCGGCAAGACCGACGTGCTGCACCAACTGGACAACGTGCTGGACCTCGAAGGCCATGCCAACCACCGTGGCTCCAGCTTCGGCAAACGCGCCACCGCGCAACCGGCGCAGATCGACTTCGAGAACGCATTGGCCATCGATGTGTTGAAAAAGCGCGACCGGGGCATCGGCCAGTTCGTGCTGGAAGACGAGGGCCGCATCGTGGGCAGCTGCACGGTGCCATTGGAACTCTACCAAGGCATGCAGCACTACCCGCTGGTGTGGCTGGAGGACAGTTTCGACAGCCGCGTGGCGCGTATCCTGCGCGATTACGTGACCAACCTGTGCGCCGAGTTCGTTGCGGTGCACGGTGAAGAAGAAGGCCGCAGGCTGTATGCCGAGCGCCTGCGCCAGAGCATGGCCAATATCCACAAGCGCCTGGGCGGCGAGCGTTTTCAGCGGTTGTCCGCGCTGCTCGGCCAGGCCCTCGACGAGCAGTTGCACAGCGGTGATGTGAGCCTGCACCGGGGCTGGATCGAAGGGTTGCTAAAGGAATACTACGACCCGATGTACGCCTACCAGCGCGACGCCAAGGCCGGGCGGATCGAGTTTGCCGGGGATGCGCGGGAAGTGCGCGAGTACCTCAAGGCCAGGGCCCGGCGCGGGCAGCATTAAGGACGCTTCGCCGGCAAGCCGGCTCCCACATGTACTGCCGCTCCTACACCGACTGCGTGATCTCAAGAATTGCGCGGTACCTGTGGGAGCGGGCTTGCCCCGCGAAGTAAACGCCGCGGTGGATGAAGGCCGTCACTGCCCTGGGCTGAGCACCCGTTCCAGCTCCGCCGCGCGGTCCTTGCTCATGTCCATCACGCACATCGCCCCTTCGATACGGTAGAGGCTGCCGCTGCTCAAGCTACCGTGAAACGCGCAGTTGCCATCACGGTATTTGATCCAGCTGCGCTGCACCTCGCGCAGGTCCTTCTGCTGCTGGCCCTCGAGCTTGGCCATCAATTGCTTGTAGACACGGTTCAGGCGCTCATCCTGCAATTTGGTCTCGGCCTGGATGCAGGCGCCCATGGCCAGGGTGCTGGAAGCCTTGTCCATGCACTGGGTGTAGCTGGCCGAGTAATCTTCGGCCTGGGCCGCAGTGATGGCCAGCAGGGTGCTGCCGGCAAGCAGATAACGCTTGAGCATGGGTAATCCTTTCAAAGGTGATCGGCGCAAATCCTAGCACTCGGCCAACGCCGGGGCCGTACACAAAGTCTGAAGTTGCCTGCGCAGCCAACGGTGCCCGGCATCCCCCTCGCGGCGCGAATGCCAGGCCTGGCAGAACGTGAATGGCGCGATCGCCAGCGGTGGCGGGAACTGGCGCAAGGCGGGGTCCAGGCGGGCGCCCTCCAGGCTGCGGCGGGCCACCGTGAGCACCAGGTCGGTGCCGGCAAGCAGCCCCTGGGCGGCCCCCCAGTGCGGCAGGCTGAGGGCGATGCGGCGGCGCGCACCGAGCGCGCCAAGGGCCAGGTCGATTTCGTTGTCGATCCCCGGGCGTACCGCCACCAGCACATGGGGGCGGGCCAGCCACTGGGCAAAGTCCAGCCCGCCGCGCGGCGGTAGCGTGCCACGGTCGGCCAGGCAGACGAACGACTCCTCGAACAGCACTTGCTCGCAAACCTCGGCAGGCAACTCGGGAAACACACCCAGCGCCAGGTCGGTCTCGCCATCGATCAGCTGCCCGAGCATCGCCTCGCGGCTGCCCTGGGACACCACCAGGTCGATGCCCGGCGCCTGCTCGCGCAACAGCCGCATCAACGCCGGCAGCACCACCCGCGCGCCGTAGTCCGACATCGCCAGGCGGAAGGTACGGCGCGCTCGGCCCGGCTCGAAGCCGGGGCTGCCGAGCAGGCCATCGAGCTGTTGCAGCGCCTGCTGCAAAGGCTCGCGCAGGGCTTCGGCACGGGCGCTCAGTTGCAACCCGCCGCCCCGGCGGACCAGCAACGGGTCGGCGAAAATCTCGCGTAGCTGGGCCAGCGCGTGGCTGACCGCTGGTTGGCTGCGATGCAGGCGCAGAGCCGCCCGCGAGACATGCCGCTCGCTGAGCAGGGCATGCAGGGTGAGCATCAGGTTGAGGTCGATGCGGCGCAAATCATCCATGTGGCGAATACAGCCTCTACAGAATTCGAATTTCCATCATTCAAGTGCATATCACAAACTGATACCAGTGTTTCGCACAGGAGTAGACACCATGCCCAACAGCCTTTTTGCCGCCCTGCCCTTGCTGATCGCCTTGCTCGCCGGCGCCGCCGTGCCCTTCCAGGCAGGCAGCAACGCCGCCCTTGGGCGCTTGCTGGGGCATCCGTTGTGGGCGGCGGGGGTGTCGTTGCTGGTCAGCCTGCTGATGCTGGTACCCGCCCTGCTGCTGATGCGTGCGCCGCTGCCGCCGCTGCCGCCGCTGCACAACCTCGCCCAGGCCCCGTGGTGGGCGTGGTTCGGCGGGGTTGCCGGGGTGCTCTACATCACCGCGGCGCTGGTACTGACACCACGCCTTGGCGCTGCCGGGTTCATCGTCTGCGTGGTGGCCGGGCAAGTGCTGTCGTCGCTGTTGATCGACCAGTTCGGCCTGATGGGGTTGCCGGAACGGCCAGTCAACCTGCTGCGCCTGGCCGGGGTGGGGATGATCGTGGTGGGGATGCTGGTGGTGCAGTGGGGGACAGTGCGTTGAATCGCGGGACAGGTCGTATCGGCGCACCGCCGCTCACACGGGCCTTGCACAAGCTTCGTGGGAGCGGGCTTGCCCCGCGAGAGGTTCAAAAGGCCTGCGGTAGCTCGGGCGGCATAATCACCTTGTGCGGTTCGAATTGCAGCTCAGGCATCTGCGTGGCGTAGCAGAACGTTGCCCCAAGCGCCGCCATCAATGCCACATCCAGCCAGCGCCAGCCCGGCACATCCGCTGCGGATTTCGCCTTCCAGCACCACCACGCCTGCCCCAGGGTAAATACCAGGATGGCCATCAACCACAGGTAGAACCCCGCGCCAAAACCGCTGAGGTCGTGGAAGGCATAGCTCTGGTTATCCGGCAGCCGTTCGACCGCGAAGCTGCTGGCCGCCAGGTACAGCGCCAGCAGGCCGCACGCCAGCGCCAGCCGCCGGAACCGGCGATGGGCAAGCACCGCCAAGGCCAACAAGGGGTTGGCAAACCACTGGTACAGCCCGAAGGGGATGCCCCACGGCCCATACAGCAGCATCTGCAATGCCGGCAAATGCCGCCCGGCACCGGTCAAGGCACCGTCGAACGCCAGGCTCAGCAGGTACAGGGCCAAGCTTGTGGTCAGGTAGAAGGCGGGCAAGTAAGGCACCTGGTGGCAGCGGGACGAAGTGCGACCTTAACCCAGCCCTCGCTGTCATTCCAAACCCGGTGCAGGTTCCTTCACCTCGGCCGATGGGCTGATCCGTACGCCCAGGCTCGGCAGGTTGGTCGCAACAACGATCGTCGCCACCAGCACCGCGATCAGTAGCCCATCGAACCAGCGCCAAGCCGGCATGCCTTGCGCCGAACTTGCCTTGCGGCACCACCACCCCTGCCCCAGGCAGAACAGCAGAATCGCCAGGGCCCAGAGGTAGTACCCGGCGCCAAAGCCGGTCAGCGGCAGGAAGTCGTAGCTACGGTTGTCCGGCAACCGCTCGATGCCCAGGCAACTGAGCGCCAGGCCCAGGGCGATCACCCCTGCGCCCAGCGCCACCCGGCGAAAGCGCCGACGGGCGAGTATCGCCAGCCCCAGCAGCGGATTGGCAAACCACTGGTAGAGCCCGAAGGCGATGCCCCACGGGCCCATGATCAATATCTGCAAGGCCGGCATATGCCCATCGACGCCCATCGACAGGCCGTCGAAACACAGGCTCAGCAGGAACAGCACGAGCGTGAAACTCACGTAGAAAGCAGGCAACCGCAGGCTCCATCCATTATCCAAAAGCACTGCCGAACGTCAGGCAACAGGCGGCTCGAGCAGCAACCCATAAAGCCCTGAGTCGGACAGCTCGCCGGCCACGCACCAGCGCGCGCGCAGCGTGCCTTCGAGCACGAAGCCCTGGCGCTCCAAGGTGCGCGCCGAACCCTGGTTGCGCGGGTCGATTTCCGCCTCCAGGCGGCGCAGGTGCAGGGTGTGGGCCAGGTAGTCGATGAAGCAGGTCAGGGCTTCGTCCATGTAGCCGCGGCCCTGGACGGACTTGGCCAGGCAGTAGCCGATCTCGCCCCGGCGCGAGCCCTCTTCGAGGTTGAACAGCTGGACCATGCCGATCAGCTCGCCGTTGTCGCGGCGGTACATGCCCAGTTTGAGCAACTGGCCGGCGGCATAGGCTTCACGGTCGGCGGCCAGGGCGCTCTCGGCCTCGGCCAGGGTCTGCCACGGGGCGTGGTACCAGTAACGCATCACTTCGGGGTCGGCCATGATGGTCAGCCATTGCTGCGCATCGCCATGGCGCATGGGGCGCAGCTGCAGGCGTGGGCTTTGCAGGCTCAGGTCGCTGGGGAAACTGCGGGGGTCGGGCACGCCGGGACTCCTGTCCGGTGGTGGGGAGATGACAGTCTAGCGACAGTGGCATGGTCTGGCATCCGGGAAAACAAACGGCGCCCACCGCGATGGCGTGTCGTGCCAACAAGGCGGACGAGGTGATGGCACAGGAAAGACTGGCCCGAAACAAACTGTGGGAGCGGGTTTACCCGCGAAGCGCCGCGCGGGCGGCGCTCGATCTCATAGGCGCTGAAAATCTTCCGCCCTGCACCTCGTGGCCCACATGCGATCCCAATACAGGCCCTTGGGCATCACACCGCTGGCCTTGGGTAATCAGGATTGGGTAATGGCCGTCAGGTGTATGGCGGGAGATAGGGTGAAGGCCACCAGGTGCCTGCCGATGTTTTTGCAGCGCCTATGAGATCGAGCGCCGCCCGCGCGGCGCATCGCTGGCAAGTCGCAGCGGCGAACCGCAGCTCCCACAGTTTGTTTCGGGCCAATTATTCCTGTGAAAGTACCGCTGCCCGCCTTGGTGCATGTCGCAAGGCAGTAGCAGCACCAGTCACCTCAGCGGGCTCTGATGTTTATCCGCCACACCGCCTTGTAGGACCTGAGCCGCGCAGGATGCCGCTGATTCTGAGCCGGCCATCGGAGCCGTCCTGCATCGTCGCCGCTGCCATTGCCCTAGGGTCTTACTCTTTTCAACCCAGAGAAGTGAACCCATGGCTTATCTCAGCTACTTGTCCATCAACGGCGACCGTCAGGGCCTGATTTCCGCTGGCTGCTCCACCGAGGCCTCGATTGGCAATCATTGCCAGGCGGGACACACCGACGAGGTGATGGTGCTCTCAGTCGCACATCAGCTGATCGGCGACGACAGCCAGCGTGCCCTGCACCAACCGGTGCTGATCACCAAGTTCGTCGACAAGGCGACCCCACTGCTGGCCCAGGCTCTGGACAGCGGCGAACGCCTTGAATGCAACCTCAACTTCTACCGCACTAACCCCGCCGGGCTTCTGGAACGCTACTTCACCCTCAAGCTCGGCGGCGCGGTGCTGGTGGAGCAGCGCGTGGACATGCCCCACAGCATGCTGCAAAGCGACCAGGAGGCTCAGGAACACCTGGCAATCCGTTACCGCGATATCAGCTGGATCCACCACACCGGCAGCACCTCGGCCCGTGTCGCCTGGCGAGACCTCACATGAGCGCTCGTCAAGGTAACTATCCGCTGGGGCCCGACTATTGGGATGTAAACCAGGCCGCTACGCGCCTGACTGCGTTCGCCTGCACGGTCAGTGCACGGCATTTGAGCCATGGCATGGGTCGGATGCAGTTCAATCGGGAGATTGCCTATTTCTCCAAACAGGTTATGGACAAAGTGGCTCTGCGTGAACTGAGCCCAGAGGACGGGTTGAAGTTGCTCAGGGCGGAGGAAGTGAGCCTACGGGGCCAGGCTGAGACGTTGGGCCTGCAGGCCATTGGGCTAGTTGGTGGAGTCAGCCAGATGGCAGCGGGCGCAGGCGCCTGCGCGACAGGCCCCCTCTTATGCACTTTTTTTGGGGCGCCTATGCTCGCCCACGGTGCAAACAACGTTTACGAAAACGCGAGCAATATGTGGAACAAACGAAGCGATACCGTCGGCCCTGTTCGCAAGGGGTATCAACATATCGCCAGTGAACTGGGACATGGCGAAAGAGAGGGTAATATTGCCTATTACACAGCAGATCTGGGTATGGCCGGGTACGGTGTGTTTTTTCGAAAACTACTGAAGCCAGGAGCGTGGCGCCTCTACAAATATCATGACGTTGACCGAGCGCGAGCATTCCGCGTGATGGGGCATCATACACTGCTTCTGGAAGGAGTTATCAGCGGGTTAACGAGCTACCAATTGATTTTAGAGCACTTCCGAAAATGATAATTGCACTGTCCGCATTTATCATAATTGATATTACTGCCTCATTAAAACTCAAATCTTACCTGGCACATGATAATTGCTCCTGGCCTGGTGCAATTTTCGGCTACTTCTATAACACGCTGATCGGAGCACTATATCTCTACATGGCCATCCACAATAAGTTCCTATTGGTGCTTGACATCACAGAACTGTACGCAAGGCTTTGGCCCGTTTCATTTGCATTCTGCTTCTTCATGGTGTTTTTTCATTGCTGGGCATTTCCGGCGAATTTCAAAGAATGACCCATGGAAACTTGGATTGTGAGGTGCTAGAGGAAAATAGCCATCAACGGAAACTCATAAGCTTGGCCTATCGAGACTGCCCGGCAGTCTCGATAAGTGTTGGCCTTTACTTGCCTTGGCCAGCCCGTTCAGGATCCCCACGGTGCTGCCGGCCAGGAGATCACCCTCCATTTCAGCTTCGGTGATCAGGTGCCTGATGCAGCCAGATGCACCAATGGGTCAAAGAGTATTTTCGCGAATGATTTTTGCACTTGCACTTTTTGTCGTATCAGACATATGCGCCTCAGTCATCTTGAGGCGCCACGCCATTCAAAACACTCAATCACTAGCCGCCGCTATCACAAGCTACATCTACAACACAGCAACTGCAGGACTTTACTTGCACTTGATCACACACAGAAGCTTTTTGATTTTCATAGACTTTGAGGAAACCCACATGAATTTCCGAGGTTTGATTTTCTTTTCATCAGTATTCATGGTTCTCTTCCACTGCTGGGCGTTTTCAGGAAGTGCTAAAAAATAGTCCATCACTTGCTGAGACCTACCATAAGCGCCGCAGCGGCGAACCACCGCTCCCAGGACAAGGCATGTCCGACATATTATCCAGTGTCAGCCTGCGGTATGGATGCAGACGGCAGAATTCGACGTGTTACGTGATTATAGAAAACCCTGCCGACATGCCCAGCGTGTCCCCGGCCTCAGCACTTTATCAGGCAGTAACTTACCGCCAGCAAACATGTCCCTAGGGTGTTGGCCCAAAATGACAGTTGCAGACAGCGCTTTAAAAAAATCGGAACAGTCCGATAATCGTATTCACTCAACCAGCCATGACGAATGCCAAATTTTGGCCAGGCCACACCAACACTTACGCCCGCGACAATCACCACACGCGAGCGGAGTGTCAATGTACCCCATAGTTTCCGATCATCTTCCAAACCACGACTATTCTTGAATGCCTCGCACAGAGCAGAAAAATGCTGCGTACCTGCAACCAGCCACGTCGCGAACATTCCGACTATGATAATTAGCGTGGGCACCAACAATAGAATCAACTTTGCAGCAACAGGCCAATTGGCGGGATCAGTCATAGATGACTCCATGAATGAACTCTCCCAACGCCTCGCCTCCAGCGCCCCCCCCTGAACTACCAGCAAAGGATCCAGCACCAACAACGGCGACACCACAAATAGCTCTGCCATGGGGAGTGAAACGACAGACCGCCTTGATTGCATAACCTCCCAAGGTTGCTCCTAAAGATCCACCCAATAAACCACCGGTGAAACTGCCTGTCTCAGTGAACCTAATCCGTTTGCACGTTTCGGTCTCCCCCGCCCGGCACGCCTCGTAGATCTTCATGTACGACGATGTCGCCCCCACCCCCACCGCCACATGCCCGCCGTACTTGAGGTACTTGGTCATCTTCGCCACCTCATCCAGGTGCGTCGCATACCCAGGAATCGCCCCCGGCGCGCCGGCCTTCGACCAGTGATGCACCAGGCTCTTGGTCGAGATCCCCAGCCCCCGGCGCAAGTCCTCGTGCTGCCCCAGGTTCAGGTACTTGCCGAGAAACGCGCTGCGCAGCTGTGCATTCAGCTGGCCAGACAGCGCCTTGCGCTCGGCGAAGAACTGCGGGCTGTTCAGGTGCCGATGCGCAATGAACTCGCGCTGGTGCAAACGCTCGATGCCTTTGAGTGTGTCTTCCACCTGACCCAGCCCCCGCGACAGCATGTCCTTGCCCACCCCCATCGACTGGCTCGCGCCGTTGAGCACACCGGCGATCTCGGCCATGTGTCGCATCATGAAGTCGGCTTCTTCGGTGCTGAGCTGCGCCAGCGACGCCCGGGCACTGCGGGCCGCTGCCATCAATTCGGCTTCTTCGCGAGTGCAGGCGTAGCTGTGCTCGGGGGCGCCAAGCACGAATAGCTCGCCCGCCTTGAAGCCCTCGTCGAAGGTGGGGTTGAGGCGACGCACCAGCGACAGCGGCAGGTTGCCCGGCAGCGCGGCCAGCTGTTGCAGCACCTGCTCGCCGGTCATGCTGCGCGGCACGATGTAGAAACCGGGTTGCAGCCCTGCAGGGGTCGCCATGGCGGCTTGTGGGGTGAGTGTGGCGCGTTCAGCAGCCACCGGTGAAGTGACAGGCGCCTTGGCCGGGGCGGCCTGCGAGGATGCGATCAGGCGGTTGCTGCCCAACGGGCAGCCACAGCGCACGCGGGCGCCGTCGACGACGGTGGGTACGCCATCCTGGAGGAAGCGCTGTTCGCCGTCGATGAGGGTGCCCACCTGTCCGCACTTCGGGCAGGCGGTGGTCTGGTCGCCTTCGAGCAGCCAGGCGCGGCCATTCACGTTACCCGCTGCGCGGTCTCCGATGCAGGTGGCGCCGGTGGTGGTGCGGTCGCCCACCAGGCCCTGCCCCTTGCCGAAAATCACGATGCGATAGGTCATGGGCGGTCACCTGCGGCGATGCCCTTGAAAGAGTTGCGGGTCATGCGGCCTTTCCTTTGTACGCAGAAAACGCCGAACGCTAGCAGCTTGATGACGCCTCCGACGGCACCGGAAGCGGATCGAGAAACGTCCTACAGCAACAGCAGAACACTCACTCGAACATGCCTTGTTCTGGAGACAGTCCTCCGCAACAGTGGGTTGTTATGTATCAGAAGGTCAGGCCCACCTGGCATCCCATTCACAAGGCCAGTGCAACGGCAGCAGCGCCACCACGATGCAGCGTCACGACCTTGGCACATCGAGACTGCCCGGCAGTCTCGATAAGTGATGGGTTTACTTGCCTTGGCTCATTCCCGACTCCATGTCATCGATCAGCCCCTTGGCCAACCCGCTCAGGATCCGCGCGGCGCTGCCGGCCAGCAAATCACCCTCCATTTCAGCTTCAGTAGTCAGGTGCCTGATGCAGCCAAGCAGCGCGGACAGCTCGCCGAAGGCATGTTCGAACGGGATGCCCGGCTTGATGCAGAACAGGTCCAGGCAGGTGGTGCTGCCCTCGGTCGGGCCGTAGAGGCTTTTATCGCTCATGGGCGGCCCTCTTGGACTTGGCGTGGTTGATCAGGGCGATCACCAATTGCGTGAGGACCGAGGCGTTGTCCAGCAGGATGTCCGAACGCAGCTCGGGAGGACAATCGGCGTAGGCGTGGACGGTATCGACGAGGGGGTCCATCAACGTGGCGGCATGGGCCATGGCCTGCTCGGCGGTGAGGTCGTTGATGATGGTGATGAAAGGAATCGGATACGGTGGATCGGGGACGATCTTTTTCATAGTTGTCACTCTCTGAAAGTAGTTTTCATGAGCAACCACCGACATCCTTCTCACAGACAAGGGTGGCAGCCGTACGCGAGGTGAGAAGACCGTGTTCAGAGCACCACGGCCAGACCGGAGTCTGCACGCGCACGGCTGCCATAACAGGCGGCCTGCTACTGAAAACACCACGGGCTTCTCACACCCGGTCGCCAAATGTGACGACCCAGCGACGTTACCCCCGAGGTATTTCCCAGCCAATGCAGAGCCTTCCGACAGGCGCGTAGGATAGGTCCCAAGCGCTGGCCGATTGAAGTATTTGGTTTCAGATTCGGAAATGTCTTACGCCTTCTGGCCTGCCCCCACGCTGACCGTGCCAACGCGATTTCGCGCCATGCCAACAAGGCGGACCAGGTGATGGCACAGGAGAGACTGGCCCGAAACAAACTGTGGGAGCGGGTTTACCCGCGAAGCGCCGCGCGGGCGGCGCTCGATCTTGAGAACGCTGCAAGGCTACCGTCATGCACCTGGTGGCCCTCATGCGATTTCAAGACAGGCCCTTGGGCGTCACACCGCTGGCCCTGGGGAATCAGGATTGGGTAATGGCCACCAGTTGCATGGCGGAAGATTGGGTGAGGGCCACCAGGTGCCAGGCGAAAGCTTTGCAGCGCCTATGAGATCGAGCGCCGCCCGCGCGGCGCGTCGCTGGCAAGCCAGCTCCCACATTTGTTTCGGGCCAATTAGTCCTGCGAAGGTACCGCTGCCCGCCTTGGCGCATGTCTCAAGTCGGGCGAGGCGCCAGTGGTGCCCACCTCAATACCAAGTCGAACCAACAAGGCGGACAGTGGTGAAATCACAGGAGTAACTGTCCCGAAACAAATGTGGGAGCTGGCTTGCCAGCGATGCGCCGCGCGGGCGGCGCTCGATCTTCAGAGCGCTGCAAGGCTACCGTCATGCACCTGGTGGCCATCATGCGGTCTCAAGACAGGCTAATGGGCGTCACACCTAGGATTTGGCAATAGCTCTCCCACATCTGTTTCGGCCAGTCATGCCTGTTGTCTCACCGCCGCTCGCCTTGCGAAAGGGCCGCAAAGCGGCCCCGGCCATAACCCTCAGAACCCCATGCTAAAGCTCACCGTCACCCCATGGTCGCGGGCATCATTGGACAGCTGCCCGGAATACCCGATGCCCAGCTTGCCACTCTCGCCCACCGCCAGGTCCAACCCGGCCTCGACCACCGCCGCATCCTTGGCAATCGGCACACCCGAGCTACTGAAACCTGCCCCGCCTTCGATAAACCGCAGGTCGGCGTCGGGCTTGGTGTCGCCGAAGGCATGCCGCCAGCCCAACGACGCGCGCGGGGTGATGGCGGTGCCGTTGGCCAGCTCGATACGCTTGCCGGCGCGCACGCCCAGGGTGGAATAGGTCACGTCCTGATCGACGCTACCCTCCAGCCGCCCTGCCCCGCCCTTCTCATGGGCGGTATCGCTGTCGTAGTTGACGTAGGCCAGCCCGGCAAACGGCTCCAGGGCAATGCCGCCGGCGTCGATGGCGTAGCCCACTTCGCCGAACACCTGGGCGCTGCGGGCCTTGTACTTGGCCTTGAGGCGGTCGTTGTAGGCGCCCACCTCGACGTCACGCTTGGTGTCGATGTCGTGCCAGCTGTAGGCCACGCCCAGGCGGGCGGCGAAGGCGTCCAGCTGGTAGCCCAGGTAGGTGCTCAGGTGGTAGCTGTCGACCGAAGCATCCGAACGGCGCTGGTGCGCATCGATGCTGGAGTTGGTGTAGCCGGCGGCAACGCCGACCTTCCACTGCTCGTCCAGTGCCCGGTCGACGCCAAGCATGAAGCCCTGCAGGTCGCGATCGACACTGGCGTGGCTGCTGCTGCCATCGAAGTCGCCCCAACCACCGAGGGCGCGGATCCAGCCGACGGCCTGGCCCTGGCAACCTTCGCTGGTGAGCTGCTGGTTGGCGCTGGGGGCCAGGGTGCGACGCGGGTCGTCCTGGCGGCTGCAATCGGCCTGGCGCAGGCGGTCGTTGACCGCTTCGCGCACGTAGCGCGAGTCCTCGATCAGCACGCTCGCCGTGCTGGCGTGGATCTCGCCGGACAGGCTGTCGAACGCCGCCCGCGCCTGCGCCGCGCTCATTGGCAGGATATTGCCGGTCAACTCGGCTGGCGCGCCCGGGCCGCTGAGGGCGGTTGCCACGCCACGCTGGTTGCCGGTGTAAGCGACCCCGGCAAAGCCGGTGCCGTTGCGGCTCAGCGACAGGGTCACCTGGTTGGCGCCATAGGCCACGGCGCTGTTGAGGAACGCCGAGTTGCTCAGGTTGGTGCTGGCGAAGGTCCCGGTGACACCGCCCGCGGCAGTGACCACGGTGTAATGGCCACTGCCACTGAAGCCCGCCAGGTTGACCACCTGCAGGCTGCCGCCGAGGTTGGCGGTGCCGCCGACGTCGAGGTAGCTGGTCGGGTTGCCGCTGACATCGACGAGCAGGCTGCCGCTGGCGGCGTTGGTGAAGTTGCCGGTGACACTGAGTTCACCGCCCTTGCCCGGCATTACCGTGCCTTGGTTGACCAGGCTGGCGACCGTGCCGGTACCGGTCAGCGCGGCGCCATTGGCCACGGTGACCTGCGCCGCGAGGCTGGCGCCGGGGTTGGCGGCATTGCCCACCTCAAGCACGCCCTGGTTGACGTTGAAGGCGCCGCTGAAGGCCTGGTTGCCGGTCAGCAGCAAGGTGCCGGCGCCGGTCTTGGTGGTGGTGCCGGTACCGGTCAGGCTGCCGTTGAAGGTGCCATTGGCGCCCTGGGCGAATACCAGGCTGGCGTTGTTGAGGATGTTGCCTTGCAGGCTGGTGGTGTTGCCCATCAGGGTACCGCCGCTGACCGTGGTGCCGCCGGTGTAGGTGTTGGCGCCGGCCAGTACCAGGGTGCCCGAGTCGAGTTTCTGGATACCGCCGGTACCCACCAGCGGCGCGCTGATCAACGCCGTGGCGCCGGCATCCACACGCACCGCCGCGAGGCTGCCGCCGCTACCGTTGGTGGCGGTCAGGCTGCCATTGTTGCCGGCCACCAGTTGGTAGCCATTGGTGAGGAACTGCATGCCGGTGAACGCCTGGTTGCCGTCCACGGTCACGGTGCCGGCCTGGCCACCGAACACGGCGAACTGCGCGCCCCAGTTGTTGCTGGCGGTGCCGGTGGAGTTGGTCCAGTTGGTGGCCGAGTTCCAGGTACCGCTGCCGCCACCGATGCTGCCATTGGGGGTAGTCTGGCTGCCGTTCCAGAACTGCAGCGAACCGCCGGCGCCCTGCACCACCAGGTTGAGCTGGTTGGCGATGGCGGTCTGCAGGCTCAGGTCGCCCAGCACCACGCTGCCGGGGATGGCGCCGAACACCAGGCCGTTGTCGGTCAGCGAACCGCCATAGCTGAACAGCCGGTATACCCCTGGGCCGAAGCCGCCGGCGTCGGTGATGTTGAGGGTGCCGTCGACGGTCAGGTTGCCGTCCACCTGCACCACAGTGGTCGCCGCATTGGGTGCGCCAAGGCTGAAGTCCAGGGTACTGCCAGAGGCCAGGCTCAGGCTGCCCACCGACAACGGCGTGCTGCCAGGGCCTGCGGCGAGGGTGGCGCCGTTCTGGATCTGCACCGCACCGGCCAGGGTGCCGCTGCCGCTCAGGCTGGCGCCGGTGGCGACCGTGACCGTGGCGCTGTCGAGGCGGCCGTTGACCACCAGGCGCCCGGCGTTGACGTTGGTGGCGCCGGTGAGGCCGTTGTTGCCGGTGAGCAGCAGCTCGCCGGTGCCGGCCTTGGTCAGGGTGCCGCTGCCGGTGAGGTTGCCGGTGTAGCTGCCGTTGGCGTTCTGCTCGAAGGTCAGTGCGGCGTTGTTGACGATGGCGCCCTTGAGGCTGTCGCTGTCGCCCACCACGCTACCGGCGTTGATCAGGGTGCCGCCGGTGTAGCTGTTGCTGCCGCTGAGGGTGAGCTGGGCGCTGCCGTTCTTGATCAGGCCGCCCGCGCCACTGATGTTGCCGGCCAGTTCCAGGGCGTTGCTGCCGGCAATGGCCAGGGCGCCGTTGAGCACGGCATTGTTGGCCAGGGTGACGGCGCTGTTGCTGTCCAGCGTGGTGCCGGCGGCTGCGGTCAACGCGCCGCTGCCCAGGGCGCTGTTGTTGCCCACCACCAGGGTGCCGCCGTTGAGCGCGGTGCCGCCGCTGTAGCCGTTGGCGGCGTTGAGCACCAGGGTACCGGTGTCGTACTTGGCGATGCTGCCGGTGCCATTGAGGGCGACGTTGAGGGTGGCCGTTGCGCCGTTATCGACCCGCAGGTTGGTGGTGCCGGTGGTGAGCAGCTCACCGGCGGCGCCAGCATTGAGTACATAGCCGTTGCTGACGAACTGCATGCCACCGATGCTCTGGCTGCCGTTGACGGTGACGGTACCTGGGGTGCCCTGGAACACCGCGAAGGTGTCGTTCCATGGGGTGTTGAGCACGCCGTTGGCGTCGGTCCAGTTGGTGTTGGTGGCATCCCAGGTGCCGCTACCGCCGTCGATCACGCCGTTGGGGACGGACTGGCTGCCATCCCAGAACAGCACGTTGCTGGCCCCACCCACCACCAGGTTGACCTGGTTGGCGATGGCGGTTTGCACGGTCAGGTCGCTGGCCGGTACCGGCGTGCTGCCGATGGCCATGCCGTTGTTGACCAGGCTGCCGCCGTAGGCGAACAGGCGGTACACCCCGGCGCCGAAGCCACCGATATCGGTGATGTTGAGCGTGCCGCCGAGGGTCAGGTTGTTGGCCACGTTGACCAGTGGGGTGCTGCCGATCGGCGCACCGAGGGCGGCGTTGAAGTTGGCGCTGCTGCCAAGCACCAGGTTGCCGACGTTCAGGGTGCTGCCGCTGGCGGCGCTGAGGGTGCCGCCGTTGGCCACCGCCACCGTTCCGCCAATGCTGCCACTGCCGCCGAGGGTGGCGCCACTGGCAACGTTGACCGTGTTGCTGGCCAGGCTGCCGTTGACCACCAGGCCACCGGCCTGGACGTTGGTGGTGCCGCTGTGGCTGTTGCTGGCGCTGAGGGTCAGGGTATCGATGCCCAGCTTGTTCAGGGTGCCGGTACCGCTGATGTCACCGGCGAATACGCCGCCCTGCACGCCCAGGCTGTTGCCCGCGGCAATCTGGATGGCGCCGCTGCCGCCGATGTCGCCCAGGGTGGTGTTGCCGTCCAGGTTGAGGGTGGCGCCGCTGCTGACATTGAGCTCGCTCTGGCTGCCCAGGGCCGTGGTGCCGATGGTGCTGAGGCTGCCGGCGAGCAGGTTGATGATGCCGCTGAAGGTGTTGTTGCCCGACAGGGTCAGGTCGGCCAGGCCGCTCTTGTTGAGGGTGCCGTTGCCGCTGAGCACGCCGGCCAGTTGCAGGTCGTTGCTGCCCAGCACGTTCAGCGTACCGCTGACGGCCACCGGATTACCCAGGGTGACCGCGCTGCTGCTGTCGAGGTTGGCGTTGCCGGTGACGCTCAGGCCACCACTGCCGAGCGCTGCGTTGTTGCCGAGCACCAGCGTGCCCGCCTGCAGCTCGGTACCACCGCTGTAGGTATTGGCGCCATTGAGCGTCAACGCCGAGGCACCGCTCTTGACCAGGCGCCCGACACCCGCCAGGGTGCCGCCGAGGGTCAGGTCGTTGCTGCCCAGCACGTTGAACAGGCCGGCCAGGTTGAGGTTGTTGGCCAGGGTCACGGCCTGGCTGCTCTGCAGGCTGGTGCCGGCAGCCGCATTCAGCGCGCCGCTGCCCAGCGCCGTGTTGGAGCCGACGATCAAGGTACCGGCGTTGAGCGCAGTGTTGCCGCTGTAGCTGTTGTTGCCGGCCAGCAGCAGGCTGGCGTTGCCGGCCTTGACCAGGCCGCCGCTGCCGCTGATGTCGCCATTGAGCGCCAGGTCGTTGCTGCCGGCGATGTTCAACGGCCCGGCCAGGCTGATGGCGTTGCCCAGTGCCACGGTCTTGTTGCTGTCCAGGGTGGTACCCGCCGTGGTGCTCAGCACGCCGCTGCCCAAGGCACTGTCGCTGCCGACGATCAAGGTGCCACCACTGAGGGTGGTGCCGCCGCTGTAACTGTTGCTGCCATTGAGCACCAGGGTGCCGCTGTCGAGCTTGTTCAGCTTGCCGCTGCCGGCCAGGGCCACGTCGAGGGTGGCGACGGCCCCCGGGTCGACACGCACGCTGGTG
This sequence comes from Pseudomonas sichuanensis, assembly GCF_024749065.1. Taxonomy (NCBI): domain Bacteria; kingdom Pseudomonadati; phylum Pseudomonadota; class Gammaproteobacteria; order Pseudomonadales; family Pseudomonadaceae; genus Pseudomonas; species Pseudomonas sichuanensis. The sequence goes on from NZ_CP087185.1 coordinate 4,956,321, forward strand.
TCGCCGCTACTGCCGTTGACCAGGTTCAGCACACCGCCGGCACCGCCCAGCAGGCGGTAGCCGTTGCTGACGAACTGCATGCCATTGATGGCTTGCGGGCCAACCACGGTGACATCGCCGGCAGTGCCCTGGAACACCGCGAAGCTGCCGTTCCAGGCGCTGTTGGTGGTGCCGTTGAGGTCGGTCCAGTTGTTGCTGCCGGCGTTCCAGGTGCCGGTGCCGCCGTTGACCTGGCCGTTGGCGGTGGTGTCGCTGCCGTCCCAGAACAGGATGTTCTGGCCACTGGCGCTGACCAGCAGGTTGACCTGGTTGGCCAGGCTGGTCTGCAGGCTCAGGTCGCCGAGGCCGAAGCCAAAGGGCAGGTTGCCGAAGTCCAGACCGTTATCGGTGAGCAAGCCGGCGTAGTCGAAGATCCGGTACACGCCGTTGCCGAAGCCGCCGATATTGCTGACGTTGAGCGTACCGTCGAGGGTCAGGTTGCCGCCGACGTTGAACAGTGCGGTACCGCCGGAGGCGGGCGAGCCGAGGCCGGCATCGACGACCGAGCCGCTGTTGAGCACCAGGGAACCGAGCCCCAGGGTGCTACCGCTCTGCCCGGCCAGGTGGCCGCCGTTGTTGATGACCACCGTGGCGTTGGCACTGCCGCTGCCGGTGAGGGTGGCGCCGCTGGCGACGGTCAGCAGGTTGCTGCCCAGGGTGCCATCGACCTTCAGGGTGCCGCCGTTGACCTGGGTGTTGTCGGCGAGGTTGCTGGTGCCGGTCAAGGTCAGGGTGCCGGTGCCGACCTTGGTCAGGCCACCGAGGCCGTTGAGGCCGCCGGCGAAGGTGCTGTTGAGGTTGTTGCTGCCCAGGCTCAGGACGCTGCCGACACCGACATCGACCAGGCCGCTACCGGTCAGGCTGCCCAGGCTGGCATTGCCATTGAGGTTGAACTGGCCGCTGGCACCAACGTTGAGGGTGTCGACGTTGGCCAGCACGCCGCTGCCCAGGGTGGTAAGGGAGCCGGCCTGGATATCGACGTCACCGGTGAAGGTCTTGACGCCAACCAGGGTGAGGTCGTCGACGCCGGTCTTGATCAGGTTGCCGGTACCACTGAGGTCACCGCTGAGGATCAGCGCGTTGTTGACGTCGAAGGTCAGGTTGGCGTTGTTGCTCAGGGCAATGGTGTTGCCCAGGGCCATGGGTGCGCTGTTGGCCAGGGCGGCATCGGCGCTGACCGAAAGGGTGCCGGTGCCCAGGGCGCCACTGCTGCCCAGGGTCAGGCGCCCGGCATTGAGCTGGGTACCGCCCTGGTAACCATTGTTGCCGTTGAGGGTCAGGTTGCCGCTGCCGTTCTTGGTCAGCCCGGCGGTGCCGTTGAGCACACCGTTGAGGGTCAGGTCGTTGACGCCGGCGACGGTCAGGCCGGCGTTGAGGGTGACGTTGTTGGCCAGGCTGACGTTGCTGCCGGCGCTCAGGGTCGAGGCCCCGGCGACGGTCAGGGCGCCCTGCCCCAGCGCGTTGTCGTTGCCGACCACCAGTTGGCCGGCGTTCAGGGTGGTGCCACCCAGGTAGTTGTTGGCGCCATTGAGGGTCAGGGTGGCAGCGCCCGACTTGTTCAAGCCACCGACGCCATCGAGCACGCCGTTGAGGGTGAGGTCGGCGCTGCCCAGCACATTGAGCAGGCCCCCCAGGTGCACGGCGTTGGCCAGGGTAACGCCCGCGCCGCTGGCATCGAGGCTGGTATTGGCGCCGGCACTCAGGGCACCGCTGCCCAGGGCGGTGTTGCTGCCCACCACCAGGGTACCGCCGTTGAGCGTGGTGCCGCCGCTGTAGGTGTTGTTGCCGTTGAGCGTCAGGCTGGCGGCGCCGTTCTTGATCAGGCTGTTGTTGCCCGCGACCACGCCGTTGAGGGTCAGCGCCTGTCCGCCGCCGAGGGTGAGGTTGCCGCCAGCCAGGTTGATGGCGTTGGCCAGCGCCAGCGCCAGGCTGGTATCGAGGGTGGCGGCACCGTTCACGTTCAGCGCGCCACTGCCCAGGGCGCCGGCATTGCCCAGCAGCAGGCTGCCGGCTTGCAGCGCGGTGCCGCCGGTGTAGGTGTTGTTGCCGTTGAGGATCAGTTGGCCACTGCCCAGTTTGTTCAGGCCGCCATCACCACTGATGACGCCGTTGAGGGTCAGCGCCTGGGTATTGCTGACGCCAAGGGTGGTACCGCTGCCAAGGCCGATGGCGTTGGCCACCTGCAGCACCCCGCTGCTGGCCAGTGTGCTGTTGCCGGTCACCGAAAGGTTGCCCTGGCTCAGCGCAGTGTTGTTGCCCAGGGTGAGGGTACCGGCGTTGAGGGTGGTAGTGCCCTGGTAGGTGTTGGCGGCGCCAAGGGTCAGGTTGCCCGTGCCGGTCTTGCTCAGGCCAGCGGTGCCGCTGATCACGCCGTTCAGCGCCAGGTCATTGTTGCCGGTCAGGCTCAGGTTGCCGTTGAGCAACACTTGGTTGGCCACAGTCAGCGCGCCGAGGGTAGCCAGGTTGGCGGCGGCGCCGACGGTGAGGGTACCGGTGCCCAGCGCCTGGTTGTTGCCCAGGGTCAGGGTGCCGGCATTGAGGGTCACACCGCCGGTGAAGGTGTTGGCGCCACTGAGGGTCAGGTTGCTGGCACCGTTCTTGGTCAGGCTGCCGGCACCGGTGACGAGACCGCCCAGACCCAGGTCGTTGCTGCCAGCAATGGTCAGGTTGCCACCAAGGTTGACGGTATTGCCGATGTTCAGCGCGGTGTTGCTGTCCAGTGTGGTGCCGGCGGCCGCGTTGAGCTGGCCCAGGCCGAGGGCGCTGGCGTTACCGAGCACCAGGGTGCCGGCATTGAGGTTGGTGTTGCCCAGGATGCCGTTGGTCCCGTTCAGGGTCAGGATGCCGCTGCCGGTCTTGGTCAGGCCGCCGACACCGTTGATATTGCCGCCCAACGTCAGGTTCTGGGCACCGGCAAGGGTCAGGTTGCCGGCCAGGTTGATCTGGTTGGCCAGGGTCACGTTGGCGTTGCTGCTCAAGGTGGTACCACCTGCGGCATTCAACGCACCAGTACCCAACGCGGTGTTGCTGCCCACGACAAGCGTGCCACCGTTGAGGCTGGTGATGCCCTGGTAGCTGTTGCTGCCGTTGAGGGTGAGGGTGCCGCTGCCGGACTTGACCAGCCCACCGGTGCCGCTCACGACGCCGTTGAGGGTCAGGTTGTTGCTGCCCGGCAGGGAGAGGTTGGCGTTCAGGGCGACGCTGTTGGCCAGGCTGAAATCGCCCGTGCTGGTCAGGCTGGAAGCGCCGTTGACCGTAAGGCCGCCAGTGCCAAGCGCCTGGGCGTTGCCCAGGGTCAGGGTGCCGGCGCCGAGCGTGGTACCGCCACTGTAGGTGTTGGCGTTGCCCAAAGTGAGATTGCCGCCGCCGGTTTTGATCAGGCTGCCATTGCCCGAGACGATGCCGGCCAGGCCAAGGTCGGCACTGCCGGCCACGGTCAGCGCGCCGTTGAGGGTGAAGGCGTTGCCAAGGGTGACGGCGGTGTTGCTGTCCAGGCTGGTGCCCGCTGCGGTACTGACCGAGCCGGTGCCCAAGGCGGTGTTGCTGCCGACCACCAGCGACCCACCGTTGAGCAGGGTGCCGCCGGTGTAGCTGTTGGCACCGTTGAGCACCAGGGTGCCGCTGTCCAGTTTGGCCAGCTGGCCGCTGCCGGACAGGCCAACGTTGAGCGTGGCGGTGACGCCTGGGTCGACACGCACAGCGAAAGCGCCGTTGCTGCCGTTGACCAGGTCCAGGCCACCGGCGCCGATCAGGCGGTAGCCGTTGGTGACGAACTGCAGGCCGGTGGCGGCCTGGGTACCGACCACGGTGACGTCGCCTGCAGTGCCCTGGAACACGGCGAAGTCGGCGGCCCAGCTGCCGTTGAGCACCCCGTTGACGTCGGTCCAGTTGGTGTTGCTGCCATTCCAGGTGCCGGTGCCGCCGTCGATCACACCGTTGGCCACGCTCTGGCCACCATCCCAGAACTGCACGGTGCTGGAGCCGCCGCCCACCAGCAGGTTGATCTGGCTGCCGATCGAGGTCTGCACCTGCAGGTCGCCTGGCAACATGGCGCCAGGCACCGTACCCAGTACCAAGCCGTTGTCGACCAGGGCGCCGGTGTAGTCGAACAGGCGGTAGATGCCCACGCCGAAGCCGCCGATATCGGTGACGTTGAGGGTGCCGTCCAGGGTCAGGTTGCCATTGACGTTGACCAGCGCGGTGCCGCCGGTGGACGGCCCGGCCAGGCCGAAATCGAGGATCGAGCCGCTGTGCAGGGTCAGCGAGCCGGTACTCAGGGTGGCGCCGCTGTTGGCCAGCAGGTGCGCGCCATTGGCGATGTCCACGGCGCCCACCAGGCTGCCGGTGCCGCCCAGGCTGGCACCGCTGTTGACCTGCACGTTGGCGCTGGCCAAGGCACCGCTGACGTTGAGCAGGCCGCCATTGACCGTGGTATTGCCCGCCAGCACGCTGACGCCGGACAGATCCAGGCTGCCGCTGCCGTTCTTCACCAGCCCGCCCGCGCCTGCCAGCACGCCGCTGAAGACGTTGTTGAGGTTGTTGCCGCCCACGCTCAGGTTGCCGCCGCCCGCCACGTTCACCGTGCCGGCACCGCTCAGGCCGCCGACGGTGGTACTGTTGCCAAGGTTGAGGCTGGCACCGGCGCCGACATTGAGCGCCGAGGCATTGCCCAGGGCGCCAGTGCCGACGGTGGTCAGGCTGCCGCCGAGCAGGTCGATGGCGCCGCTGAAGGTGTTGTTGCCGGCCAGTGTCAGGTCAGACAGGCCGTTCTTGATCAGGCCGCCCGTGCCACTGATCACCCCGCTCAGGGTGAGGTCGTTGCTGCCGCCCAGGGTCAGGTTGGCACCCAGCCCGATGTTGTTGCCGAGGTTGAGCACGGCGCTGTTGTCGAGGCTGGCGGCACCGGTCACGTTCAAGGCGCCACTGCCCAGGGCGTTGCCGTTGCCGATGACCACGCCACCGGCATTGAGGGTGGTGCCACCGGTGTAGGTGTTGACGCCATTGAGGGTCAGGGTGGCAAGGCCGTTCTTGATCAGTTGCCCTGCCCCGCTGAGCACGCCGCCGAGGGTCAGGGCGTTGCTGCCGCCCAGAGTGAGATTGGCGTCGAGCGCGACGTTGTTGCCCAGGCTGATGGCGCTGCTGTTGTCCAGGCTCGCCGCGCCGCCCACGGTCAGGGTACCGGTGCCGATCGCACTGCCGTTGCCCAGCACCAGCCCGCCGGCGTTCAGCAGGGTGCCACCGGCGTAAGTGTTGAGTCCGCCGAGGGTGAGCGTGGTGCTGCCGTTCTTGATCAGACGGCCGGTGCCGTCGATCACGCCATTGAGGTTGAGGTTGTTGCTGCCGGCCAGGGTGAGGTCGGCGTCGAGGGTGATGGCGTTGCCGACACTGACGGCGGCGTTGGTGTCGAGGCTGCCGGCGCCGGCCACGGTCAGTTTGCCTACGCCCAAGGCGGCGCCGTTACCCAGCACAAGGCCACCGGCGTTGAGGGTGGTGCCGCCCAGGTAGGCATTGGGGCCGGACAGGGTCAGGGTCGCGCTGCCATTCTTGACCAGGCTGCCGGCACCGCTGATCAGGCCACCGAGGCCGAGGTTGGCACCACCGCCGATGGTCAGGGCACCGGCCAGGTTGACGGCATTGCCGAGGGTGACCGCGCTGCTGGCATCCAGGCTGGTGCCGGCGGCGGCATTGAGCGCGCCGCTGCCCAGCGCGGTGTTGCTGCCGACCACGATGCGCCCGGCGTTGAGGTTGGTGGCGCCGATGTAGGTGTTGGCACCGTTGAGGGCCAGGGTGCTGGTGCCGTTCTTGGTCAGGCCGCCGACGCCGGCAACCACACCGCCAAAGGTGAGGTCGTTGCTGCCGGCCAGGTTGAGGTTGCCCGCCAGGTTGAGGTTGTTGGCCAGGCTCAGCCCGGCCACGCTGCTGTCAAGGGTGGTGTTGGCGGCGGCATTGAGCGCGCCGGTGCCGAGCGCGGTGTTGCTGCCAAGCACCAGGGTGCCGGCGTTGAGCGTGGTGCTGCCGCTCTGGGTGTTGTTGCCGCTGAGGGTCAGGCTGCCTGCGCCGTTCTTGATCAACCCGCCGGCGCCACTGATGTTGCCGGCCAGGATCAGGTTGTTGGCGCCGGCCACGGTCAGGTTGCCGCCCAGGCTGACGGCGTTGTTCAGGGCCATGGCCACGGTGTTGCTCAGCGTGGCGGCGCCACCGACGGTCAAGCCCCCGGTACCAAGCGCGGCGGCGTCGGCCAGGGTCAGGGTGCCGGCGTTGAGGGTCAGGCCACCGCTGAAGGTGTTGGCACCGGCCAGGGTGAGGTTGCTGCTGCCGTTCTTGATCAGGGCGCCGGCTCCGCTGACCACCCCGCCCAGGGTGGTGGCGTTGCTTCCTGCCAGGGTCAGGGTGTTGCTCCCCAGGTTGATGGCGTTGCCCAGGTTGACCGCAGTGCTGGCGTCGAGCCCGGCATTGCCGCCAAGGGTAAGCGCGCCGGTACCCAGGGCGTTGTTGTGGCCCACAATCAGTTGCCCGGCGTTGAGCGTGGTGCCACCGCTGAAGGTGTTGTTGCCGCTGAGGGTCAGCCCGGCGCTGCCGTTCTTCAGCAGTGCGCCGGTGCCGCTGATCACCCCGCCCAGGGTGGTGGCGCTGGTGCCCAGCAGGCTGAGGGTGTTGGCGCCGAGGTTGACGGCGTTGCCCAGGCTGACTGCGGTGCTGGCATCGAGGCTGGCATTGCCGCCCAGGGTCAGTGCGCCGCCGCCCAGGGCGTTGCTGTGGCCGACGGTAAGCTTGCCGTTGTTCAGCGTCAGGCCGCCGCTGAAGGTGTTGTTGCCGTTCAGGGTCAGGTCGCTGGCACCGTTCTTGACCAGCGCGCCGGTGCCGCTGATCACGCCGCCCAGGGTGGTGGCGCTGGTGCCCAGCAGGTTGAGGGTGTTGGCGCCCAGGTTGATCGCATTGCCCAGGCTGACCGCGGTGCTGGCATCGAGGCTGGCGTTGCCGGTCAAGGCCAGGGCTCCGGTGCCCAGCGCGGCACTATTACCGACGGTAAGCTTGCCAGCGGCCAGGCTGGTGCCGCCGCTGTAGGTATTGACGCCGTTGAGGGTGAGGTCGGCGGCGCCGTTCTTGACCAGGCTGCCAGTGCCGCCGATCACGCCACCCAGGGTGAGTGCGTTGTTGCCCGTCAAGGTCAGGGCACTGCTGCCCAGGTTGATGGCGTTGCCCAGGGACATCGCCGCCGTGGTGTCCAGGCTGGCGTTGCCGGTGAGGCCCAGGGCTCCCGTGCCCAGGGCGTTGCTGTTGCCCAGGGTGAGCGTGCCGTTGGCCAGGGTGGTGCCACCGCTGAAGGTATTTATACCGTTGAGGGTCAGGTTGCCGCTGCCGTTCTTGACCAGTGAGCCGGTACCGCTGAGCACACCGCCCAGGGTCAGGGCATTGCTGCCAGGCAGGCTGAGGGCGGCGTTGAGTGCCACGGCGTTGGTCAGCACCAGCGGCACGCTGCCTTGCAGGCTGCCGGCGCCGTTGACGGTGAGCCCGCCGGTGCCAAGCGCCGCAGCGCTGGTCAGGTTGAGGCCGCCGGCGGCCAGGGTGGTGCCGCCGCTGTAAGTGTTGGTGCCGCCGAGGGTGAGCAGGCCGGCGCCGGTCTTGGTCAGCCCGCCAACACCACTGACCACGCCGCTGAGGGCCATGTCGGTGGCGCCGCCGACGTTCAGGCCGGCGTTCAGGGTCAGCGCGTTGCTCAGGTTCAGCCCGCCAACGGTGCCTGCCAGACCACCGCCATTGACGGTAATGGCACCACTGCCGAACGCGCTGGAATTGTCAAAGTTGACCTGGCCGCCATTCAGGGTGGTCAGGGTGGTGCCGTTGAGCACTTGGCCGAGCAAGCTCCAGGTGCCGCTGTCGACGATCAGCCGGCTGAAGTTGATGTAGTTGCTGGCGTTGATGGTGCCGCTGCCACTGGTGCCGCTGCCGCCGCCGATGGCGTTTTGCAGCGCCAGGGTGTTGGTACCGCCGGCGCCGCCGTCGATCTTGCCCGCTGCCGCGTAGGCGAGGTTGGGGTTGCTGGTGACCAACAGGGCCACGCCGACGCCCAGCCCCGCGCCGACACTGGAACCGGTGATGGCGTTGAAGCGGTTGGTGCTGTTGGCGCCCATCGACAGGCTGCCGGTGAGGGTGCCGGCGTTGGTGAAGGTGTTGCCTGCCGCAGAGGCCTCGAAGGCTGCACGGCCGAGAATGGTGCCGGTGTTGGTGAAGTTCACCGTGCTGCCGCCGGTGACGGCGATCACCGGGGTGTCCTCGCTCACCAGGGTCAGGCTGGCCAGCGCCGAGGAGCCGATGCTGCCGGCGTTGGTAATGGTGGTGGTGCCACCTGCACCGTTGCGCGCATCCAGCGCCATGCCCGTGAGGTTCAGCAGGTTCGCGCCAAGCAAGGCACCGGTGCCCTTGATCACGCCCGTGGCGTTGTTGTTGATGTTGAGGGTGCTGCCGGTGCCGGTGTTGCCGATCAGCACCGCACTGGACTGAATGCTCAGCAACCCCAGCAAGGTCGGGTCGATGGTGCCGGAGTTGTTCAAGGTGTTGTTGTTGCCGGCCAGCGACAACGAGGTGCCGCCCACGCCCAGCAGCGTCCCCAGGCTGGCGCCTGGGTTGACGTTGACCGTGAGGCCACTGCCGCCGTTGGTATAGCTCGGCGCCAGCGGGTTGGCCGCGCCGTTGCAGGTGATCGTGGACCCCGCCGCGCTACAGACGGCCAGCGCCTGTTCACTGTTGAGGGAAAGGGCCATGCCCCCGACAACCAGGCTGACAGCCAGGGACAATTGCGAAAGACGGGCAGGCAAACGGGCGGCGACACTTCTGTCCACGGAGAGCTCCTTCGTGGATCAGGTCATTCAGTCCTTGAATACGTGTATCGCGGTGATGCAGGAGCGCGACATACGCCGGCCGAAACGCCTGACCCTGGCTACAAGTTCCTTTGTGGAAATGTGTAGCCGCTCAAGCACGGACAGCACGCCGCTTGGGGCGGTCAAATGGTGTTAATACTATTTCGAGGCAGTACGAACTACGCGGGTTGCAGCGCAGTGGCGATTGGATCCATCCGACAAGCGGTCATGGCCAATCGCCAGAATGTGACCGCTTCACCGTTTCGCCTGGGCCTCAGGCAACCTCGGCGCCGTCGTCCGGCCAATGCGGCTCGTTGGCGCCAGGCGGTGTCAGGGGTGGCAGGCCGTAGGCCGCACGGGCGTCGTCGCAGCTGGGGTTGTGCACGCCATGCTCCCAGGATGCTTCGAATTCACGGCAGGGGCTCGAGCGGTTCTCGTAGATGCCGCAGGCGACCTGCTTGCCGATCTCGCCGCCCAGGCTGGTACAGCGGCAGGGCTTGGCGTCGGTGCCGATCATGGCGACGCGGGTGGGGTTGATCTGCACCACCAGGTCGTCGGGCACCAGGCCGCCGGCCGATTGGCATTCACCCCAGAAGAAAGACACACGAAAGTAGCCGCAGCAGGCGCCGCAGGTCAGGCAAGGGTTCTGTTCGGACATGATGGCCAGGGAGGGAGGTTGTTGTTATCGGGGCGAGCGCCCGCGGCGCTATTTGTAATCCAGGCGCGACTGGCTGAGAAGAGGGGGAATGAAAAAAAGATCGCCGCTGATCGGCGTAAACGCATCGCGGGGCAAGCCCGCTCCCACGCCGAGCATACCTTGCGTGGGAGCGGGCTTGCCCCGCGATCAGGCCTGGCCTGCTTACTTGCTGGTCAGCCCATCGGCGCGGAACATCTGGCGAATGCCGCGAATGGCCTGGCGAATACGGTCCTGGTTCTCGATCAGGGCGAAGCGCACGTGGTCATCGCCGTAGTCGCCAAAACCCACGCCTGGCGATACGCAGACCTTGGCTTCGGCCAGCAGCTTCTTGGAAAACTCCAGCGAACCCAGGTGTGCGTACTGTTCGGGGATCTTGGCCCAGACGTACATCGACGCTTTGGGGTTCTCGACCATCCAGCCCATCTCGTGCAGGCCCTTGACCAGCAGGTTGCGGCGCTGGCGGTACTGCTCGGCGATGTCGCGCACGCACTGCTGGTCGCCTTCCAGGGCGGCGATGGCCGCCACCTGCAACGGGGTGAAGGTGCCGTAGTCGTGGTAGCTCTTGATGCGTGCCAGGGCGCTGACCAGCTCCGGGTTGCCGACCATGAAGCCGATCCGCCAGCCGGCCATGTTGTAGCTCTTGGACAGGGTAAAGAACTCCACCGCGATGTCCTTGGCCCCCGGCACCTGCATGATCGACGGCGCCTTCCAGCCGTCGTAGACGATATCGGCGTAGGCCAGGTCGTGCACCACCAGCACGTCATACTGCTTGGCCAGGGCCACCACGCGCTCGAAGAAATCCAGCTCGACGCACTGGGCAGTGGGGTTGGACGGGAAGCCGAGGATCATCATCTTCGGCTTGGGGATCGACTCGCGGATCGCCCGCTCCAGCTCGTTGAAGAAGTCCACGCCCGGCACCAGCGGCACCGAACGCACCTGGGCGCCGGCGATCACCGCGCCGTAGATGTGGATCGGGTAGCTGGGGTTGGGCACCAGCACGGTGTCGCCCTGGTCGAGGGTGGCGAGCATCAGGTGCGCCAGGCCCTCTTTCGAGCCGATGGTGACGATGGCTTCGCTCTCCGGGTCGATCTCGACCTCGTAGCGGTCCTTGTACCAGTTGGAGATGGCCCGGCGCAGGCGCGGGATACCGCGCGAGGTGGAATAGCCATGGGTGTCTTCACGCTGGGCGACCTGCACCAGCTTCTCGACGATGTGCGGCGGGGTGGCGCCATCGGGGTTGCCCATGCTCAGGTCGATGATGTCCTCGCCACGGCGGCGGGCAGCCATCTTGAGCTCGGCGGTGATGTTGAAGACGTAAGGGGGCAGACGATCGATGCGCGCGAAACGGCGCGGCGAACCTGGATTGGCCATGGTTTCCTCTGGAGACGTAAGCGCCCGGAACCGTCCGAGCGACGTTGGCCGCCGCGGCGGCCGAATCAGAAGATAATCCCGCCAAGTAAATTTCGCAAAGGATAATTTTCTGTTTTTTTTAAACTTTTCAGGCGCATAGATTGAAAAACCAGAAAATTCAAAATTGACGAGTCCCTGTGGGAGCGGGTTTACCCGCTCCCACAGGCAGGTCAATGAATCAATAAACCTGCACCCGCCACAACTCACGCGAAGCCGAGGCGGCGCTCATGGGCAGGCGCCCGTGCAGGGTCCGGTAATTGTCGATCAGCACCAGGTCGCCCGCCGCCCATTCATGGGCGATCAGGCACTGCGGGTCGTACACCAGCCCGTCGAGCTGTTCGATCAACTGACGCTGATAGGCCTCGTCACCGCCCTGCACCTGCTGCTCGAGGGTCTGCAACGACGACTCGCACCCTTCCTGGTAACGCAGCACCGGCTCGCCCGTGCGCGGGTCGCGGTCCACCAGCGGATAGGTACGTGGCGAGCCGCCGAAATAGGTCATGCGCGTGTAGTAGGTGATGTCGACCTCCTGCCATTGCCGGGCCACCTTGAGCCCGACCTGACGCAGGGCGTTGCGGCTGTCGACGATGGTGGTCTGCCCTTCCCCGGGTTGCGGCGGCGTCTTGCAGTAGAGCATGAAGGTATGGGCGCAGAACTTGGGGTCGCGCTGCACCAGCGGGTCGCTGTCGGGCAGCAGGTTGAGGTCCCAGTGCAGCGGCGTCTTCTCCAGCGAATGCACCACGCCCTGGGGCTGCTCGGCCGGCTTGACCACGTGCACCTCGCCAAAGGCCCAGCGGTAGATGGTGCCGAAGCGCGCGCAGTCGGCGGCGAAGTTGCCCTGGTCGGGATATTCGCAGCCCTTCAGGCAGACGAAGCCGAAACTGCGCACCAGCGCCTGCAAGGTCTCGGTGGCCAGCCGTTGTTGCCCCTCCCCCGTGGGGGCGCTGACCACCAGGCCGAACAGCGGCAGTTTCTGCAGTTCGAAGCGGTAGCCCTCCAGCGCCTCGCCGGTGGTTTCATGCAGCAGCCACGGCCGTCCTTGCCAGGTCACCTGCACATGCCGAGCGTTGTCGATCTCGGCACGGCCACGCAGCGACTGGCCGCCATCGAGCTGGCGCACCGGCACCGCGTGCCAGGGGCTGACGACATGGCTCAACCCCTCGGCCAGGGCCAGGGTGAACTTGGGCCCGGCGTTGTCGTACTGGTGCACCGACAGGCGAATGTGCTCGGGGAAGAAGCGATCGACCGCCGCATTGAGCGCTTGCCCGCGCAGCATCATCTGGTAGGCCTTGTGGGAGAGCTGGCGCAGATGCTCGTCCTGATCCTGGCCGGGCTCGCAACACAGGCGCAAGTCGTTGTACAGGTGGCTGCACAGCTTGTCGTGGCTGCGGGCCAGGGTTTCGTCGCCCTGGCAGTGCTCGATCAACGCCTCGACGTTCTTCCACGGCAGGCGCGCCTGCTTGACCAAGGTCGCGCGCAGCGCCTCGGGGCTGCTGGCCTGGGGGAACAGGTCTTCCATGCTCACCCAGCGGATGCAGTGGGTGACGCACAGGCTGCGCAGGGCCTGGTTGTAGGCGCGGCGTACCTCGTCGGGCACGCCGACGATGTCGTTGAAGGTGGTGCCATCGCTGAGGATGGCGATCTCGCAACCCGGTGCGTGCAGCGCGGCGATCTCCTGGCCGAGGCGGTCGAGACGCTCGATGGCCATCACCTCGCCGTAGTCCGGCAGCACGCCGAAGGTTTTGTCGCGATCGTTCGGCGATTTGCAGGGGAAACCCGGCAGCACCATGCGCAGCGGCTCGCCACGTTCGAAGCAGCGGGCCAGGCTCTGGGCCAGGTGCGCCTTGCCGCTGTCGGCGAAGCGATCGCCCTCGGCCTTGAGCAGATAACCGTCCAGCACCTGGCTGACGGCTGCGATCCAGCTGTCTTGATCATGCATCTGTGTGTCGTCCTTTGGTGGTGTTACAACGAGCCGGCCAGTTCCATGGATTGGCTCAAGGGGGGAACAGCTGTGGGGCGCAAGGCCGCGAGCAACTGGTCGGGGGTCTGGCAGTACAACTGCGGGCCGTGGGCACGCAGCGTCTCGGGCTCGCCATAACCCCAACCTGCGGCGACCACCGGCATGCCGGCAGCGTGCGCCGTCAGCAGGTCGATAGGCGTGTCGCCGACGAACAGGCAATGCACGGGTGCCACGCCGAGCCGCTCGGCAGCCAGCAGCGCGGTATCAGGAGCGGGTTTGAGCGGCTGCCCCGGTTGGTGCCCCAAGACCGCGCCAAAGGCCGTGGTCGGCAGCAGCCGCTCCAGCACTTGCAGGGCCAGGACGTGGGCCTTGTTGGTGACCACGGCGATGGGCAAGCCGCGCGCTGCAAGGGTTTCGAGCAGCCGATCGATCCCGGCATAGGGGCGCGAGTACTGCACCAGGTGCTGACGGTAACAGGCGCTGTAGTCAGCCAGCAGGCGCCCGGCGTCCGATGCCCCCTGCTCCAGCGCCACCTGTTCGATCATCGCCGCCACGCCACCGCCGACCAGGGCGCGCACGCGTGCCTCGGGCAGCGCGGCCAACTGGTGCTGGACCAGTACTTGATTCAGGCACCAGGCAATGTCCGGCAGGGTGTCCACCAGGGTGCCGTCCAGGTCGAACAGCACCGCTTGCGCTTCGCTCAACCGCGCCATCACTGCACGCTCGCGTAATGGCAGGGGCGGCCGCGACGGAACACCAGGCGGCTGTAGCGCTCGTCGACATTGCTGCGCCGCTCGAGGGTAACCACGCCACGGCGCTTGATCGCCACCGAGTGCCAGGGCGTGCGCCACAGGTCGCTGGTGGGCACCAGGCGGATGCCGATCTTGCTCGACACGGCCAGTTGCGGGTGGATCGACAAGCGCAGGCACTGCGGATAGCGCGCCTGCAGCAGCGCGCTCCAGGCTTCGCTGCGCTGGATCACCCGCTGGGAGGCAGGCTTGGCCACTTTCTTCACCGCGTTCATGCTCATGCCGGCAAAGTCGGCAAGGCCGGCGTAGTCCTCCGACAGGAAACGGTGGATGCCGCAGTACATCAGCATCATGTGGTCCTCGGACTCGAAGCGCTGCTGCAACGTACGTAGCGACTGGCCGTGCTCGATCATCAGCTCTTCGCGCATGGAGTCCAGGCAGCCCAGTTGCGGGTAGGCGTCCTTGAGGTCGAACAGGGTGAACCGGCCCGGGTAGTGCTGGTCGGCGTAGCGCTGGATATCGTCGGTGTAGGCCTGAACATGGGCGTCGGGCACCCGCACCAGGTCAGAGAACACATAGCCGTCGGAGCAGATATGGATCACCGCGCCCGGTGCGTGCAGCGCGCGGATCTCTTCACAAAGCCTGTGCAGTTCATCGATGGCGTGGTGCTCGGCCAGGTCCGGCAGCGGGCCGAGGGTCTTCTGGCGATTGGGGGACTTGCCTGGAAAAGCCGGCAGCACCATTTCGATCGGCTGACCCTGCTCGAGGGCGGCCAGGACCTTGGGCAGGTGCGGCGCGAGGGCTAATTCGTCCAGCGCAGGATCCTGCCCCGGCGCCAGGCTGCGGCGACTGAACAGGCAGTGCAGGATGGCAAGGGCGGTGTCGATGGGCGCAGCGGGGTGACGTTGGCGCAACAACGCGCCATACGCCGAAAGAGCGAGGCTCGAATCGGTCATGGGACATTCCTTTGTCTGAAAACGCGGCATTTGGGCCGCCGGGTCATCCTGACCCGCGGCGCATAAAGTCCTGCAAAGCGGGTGACGATGTCAACCACGCCCCGATGAATTTTTACCAAGGCATAAAAAAACCCCGGCGCAAAGGCCGGGGTTTTTCGGGTAACAGCCCGCTGTATCAGCGTGCGTAGGTCATCAGCACATCGGCTGCGGTCTGGCTGTCCACACCCATCATCACGCTCAGGGCGGTGACGGTGAGGATGGAGAAGCCGAATACCTTGCGCGCCCACTTGCTGTCGTCCTCGGCCTTGTAGCCGCCCCAGGCCATGTACAGCCAGTACAGGCCCATGGCAGCTGCCACGGCGAGGTAACCCAGGCCGGCGTAGCCGCCCAGGGTCAGCATCAGGGTGGCAAGCACGAAGGCCAGCACGTACAGCACGATCTGCTTCTTCGCCGCGAGGATACCGCGCGCCACCGGCAGGACCGGGATGTTGGCGGCGCTGTAGTCCTTGAAGCGGAAGATGGCGATGGCAAAGCTGTGCGGCATCTGCCACAGGCTGAACATCACCAGCAGGGTCACTGCAGCGAGGTCGAAGCTGTTGCTCACGGCGCAGTAGCCGATCACCGGAGGCATGGCACCGGACAGGCTGCCGACCAGGGTGCCGTGCACCGATTTGCGCTTCAGCCAGAGGCTGTAGAAACCGACGTAGACCACGAAGCCAACCAGGGCGCAGAACGCCGACAGTGGGTTGGCCTGCACATACAACAGGCTGAAACCCGCCACCCCGAGCAGGGTGGCGTAGATCAGCGCGAGGGGCAGCGACATGCCGCCCTGCACCATGACGCGGTTCTTGGTGCGCTCCATCTTGTGGTCGATGTCACGGTCGATGCAGTTGTTGAACACGCATCCGGACGCGACCACCAGGGAGGTACCGATCACCACTGCCAGGAACAGGGCGAAGTCCACTTGGCCCTTCGCGGCAAGGAAGAACCCGCCTGCCACGGAAAGCACGTTACCGAAAATGATCCCCGGTTTGGTGATTTGGATAAAGTGCTTCACGGACATGCAGTCTTACCTCACTTGGCCATCATTTCGAAGTGGATGCTGAACATGATCCACAGCGACAGGCCGACCAGCAGTGCAATTACCAGAACGGTGAACAGGAACGTCGACACGTTGGAACGCTGCTCTTTCGAGCGGTCCATGTGCAGGAAGTACACGAGGTGCACTACCACCTGGATGACGGCCATGGCCACCACGATCAGGACGGTCAGGTTCTTCGGCAGGCTTGGGTACATCACCAGGCCGAACGGGATCGCGGTCAGGATGATCGACAGTACGAAGCCGATCATGTAGGACTTCACGCTGCCGTGGCTGCCTTCGTGATGAGTGTCGTGTGCGTTAGCCATTACAGAACCCCCAGCAGGTAGACGACGGTGAATACGCAGATCCAGACCACGTCGAGGAAGTGCCAGAACAGGCTCAGGCAGCTCATGCGGGTCTTGGCGGTCGGCGTGATGCCGTGCTTGTTGATCTGGTACATCATGATCGCCATCCAGATCAGACCAGCGGTCACGTGCAGACCGTGGGTACCGACCAGCGCGAAGAACGCCGACAGGAAGCCGCTGCGCTGCGGGCCGTAGCCCTCAGCGATCAGGTGATGGAACTCGTAGATTTCCATCGCGATGAAGCCAGCACCGAACAGGAAGGTCACAGCCAACCAGCCCAGTACACCTGCTTTCTTGCCGTCGAACATCTTCAGCATGGCGAAGCCGAAGGTGATCGAGGACAGCAGCAGGAACGCGGTTTCAACCAGCACGAAGTCGAGCTGGAAGATGTCGTGACCCGACGGGCCGCCGGCGAAACCGCCGGACAGCACCGCGTAGGTGGCGAAGAGCGACGCAAACAGGATGCAGTCGGTCATCAGGTACAGCCAGAAACCGAGGACGGTCATCTGGCCCGAGTCGTGGTGGTGCTCGTCGTGCCCATGGTCGTGACCATGAGCAGCACCGTGGATTACTTGACTGGACATTGATTACACCCGTTCAAACGATTCGACACGTGCGCCGCCGGCAGGCAGTACACCAGCCTTGGCCAGCGCCTTCATGCGCTCGCCTTCGATGCGCGCCACTTCTTCGGCCGGAACCATGTAGCCCTGGTCGTCACGTGCAGCGTGGCGAACGAAGACCGCGATGGTCGCAACCAGGCTCGCACCCACCAGCCACCAGATGTGCCAGATGAAGGCGAAGCCGAACACGGTCAGGAACAGACCCATGAACAGACCGGTGGACGTGTTGCTCGGCATGTGGATCGCTTCGTACTTGGCCGGAGCCTTGTACGCAACGCCGGCTTCCTTGGCTTCGTGCCAGGCGTCCAGGCCAACTTTCTCAGGCATGTGAGCGAAGTTGTAGAACGGAGGTGGCGACGAAGTGGACCATTCGATGGTACGGCCGCCCCATGGGTCGCCAGTGACGTCCATGTTGTCTTTGCGGTCGCGAACCGATACGAAGATCTGGATCAGCTGGCAAGCGATACCGAACAGGATCAGCACGGCGCCGACAACGGCTACGTACAGGTAGGGTTCCCACAGTGGGTTGTCGGAGTGGTTCAGACGACGGGTCATGCCCATGAAGCCCAGGGCGTACAGCGGCATGAACGCAACGTAGAAGCCCGACAGCCAGAACCAGAAGGCAGCTTTGCCCCACTTCTCGTTCAGGGTGAAACCGAAGGCTTTCGGGAACCAGAAGGCGAAACCGGCGATGTAGCCGAATACCGCGCCACCGATGATCACGTTGTGGAAGTGAGCGATAACGAACAGGCTGTTGTGCAGGACGAAGTCAGCACCTGGAACGGCCAGCAGTACGCCGGTCATGCCACCGATGGAGAAGGTGACCATGAAGCCCAGGGTCCAGAGCATCGGTGCGGTGAAGCGCACACGGCCTTGGTACATGGTGAACAGCCAGTTGAACAGCTTCACACCGGTCGGGATGGAGATCAGCATCGTCGCCAGGCCGAAGAAGGTGTTGACGCTGGCGCCGGCACCCATGGTGAAGAAGTGGTGCAGCCAGACCGCAAAGCCGAGGATGGCGATGGCGCCCGATGCGTAGATCATCGAGTGGTGGCCGAACAGGCGTTTGCCAGAGAACGTCGAAGTCACTTCCGAGAACACGCCGAAGGCCGGCAGGATCAGGATGTAAACCTCAGGGTGACCC
This sequence comes from Pseudomonas sichuanensis, assembly GCF_024749065.1. Classification (NCBI taxonomy): domain Bacteria; kingdom Pseudomonadati; phylum Pseudomonadota; class Gammaproteobacteria; order Pseudomonadales; family Pseudomonadaceae; genus Pseudomonas; species Pseudomonas sichuanensis. The sequence goes on from NZ_CP087185.1 coordinate 4,974,200, forward strand.
CAGGCCCAGAACAGGTTGACGTACATCATCGGGTTCCCACCAAGCTCGTTGGTGAAAATGTGGAAGTCCAGATAACGGTCAACAGTCAGCAGGGCGAGTGCGGCGGTCAGGATCGGGAACGAAGCGACGATCAGCACGTTGGCCCAGGTGCAGGTCCAGGTGAAGATCGGCATGTCCATCAGCTTCATGCCAGGTGCGCGCATCTTCATCACGGTGACGAGGAAGTTCACGCCGGTCAGTGTCGTACCCAAGCCTGAGAGCTGTAGCGCCCAGATGTAGTAGTCGACACCCACCCCAGGGCTGTACTGAATGCCCGCGAGCGGCGGATAGGCAACCCAGCCGGTCTTGGCGAATTCACCAACGCCCAGCGAGATGTTGACCAGCAGCACGCCTGCCAGCAGCAGGTAGAAGCTCAGGGAGTTCAGGAACGGGAAGGCAACGTCACGTGCACCGATCTGCAGAGGAACCGCCAGGTTCATCAGGCCGGTGAAGAACGGCATCGCCATGAAGATGATCATGATCACACCGTGGGCGGTGAAGATCTGGTCATAGTGTTCAGGCGGCAGGTAGCCTTCGGAGCCACCGGTAGCGGCAGCCAGCTGGGTACGCATCATGATGGCGTCGGCGAAGCCGCGCAGCAGCATGACCATAGCGACGATGATGTACATCACGCCGATTTTCTTGTGGTCGACCGTGGTCAGCCACTCGGTCCACAAGTAGGTCCACTTGCGGAAATAGGTGATGGCACCAACGACAGCGATACCACCGAGCGCGATCATGGCAAGCGTCACCATGACTATCGGCTCGTGATACGGTATCGCCTCCAGAGTTAATTTACCGAACATCTCTTACTCCTCTGCACCGGCAGCTGGTTGCATACTCGATTCCACACCCTTGGTGGTCGCCAGATCTTTGCTGCCTGCTTCTTCGTGGACCGGCTTGCCGCGGTTCATGCCTTCGTACTTGTCGACGATGCGCTGGAACTGGTCAGCCGGTGCCTCGCTGTACAGCGCGACCGGGTTGTTTTCGCTTGGTTTGGCCAGGGCTTCGTATTCGGCCTTGTCCAGCTTCTTCGGCGAGGCCTTCACTTCAGCGACCCATGCATCGAAGTCAGCTTGCGAAGTGGCGGTTGCCTTGAATTTCATACCGGTGAAACCGGCGCCGCTGTAGTTGGCGCTGATACCGTCAAACACACCGTTCTCGTTGGCGATCAGGTGCAGTTTGGTGGTCATGCCAGCCATGGCGTAGATCTGGCCGCCCAGGCCCGGGATGAAGAACGAGTTCATCACGGCGTCCGAGGTGACGCGGAAGTTGACCGGGGTGTTGGCCGGGAAAACGATCGTGTTGACCGTGGCAATGCCTTGTTCCGGGTAGATGAACAGCCATTTCCAGTCCAGCGCGACCACGTCGATCTGCACCGGCTTCACATCGGAATCCAGTGGACGGTACGGGTCCAGCTTGTGGGTGGAGTGGTAGGTGACGTAACCCAGGGCGATGATGATCAGGATCGGGATGATCCACACCGCGGCCTCGATCTTGGTCGAGTGCGACCAGTCGGGGGTGTAGGTGGCGGACTTGTTGGAAGCACGGTACTTCCAGGCGAACGCCAGCGTCATGATGATCACGGGAATGACCACCAGCAGCATCAAGCCGGTGGCGATCAGGATCAGGTTCTTCTGCTCAATGCCTACCTGGCCCTTCGGGTCGAGCAGGGTCCAGTTGCACCCACTGAGTAAAAGCATGCCTAAAAAGGGCAATATGCCAAACAGTCTGGGGTAACGCTTTTTACTCATCTCACGACCTCTAGATCAGCTTGCTTCAATGCAATTTGTGTTTTGGTAGCCAACACTTCGTCCTGCCAAGCGTCAGCAATTCGAGCCCGAATTCGCCCCTGCCTGGGGTCCGACTGCTGGACCTGGGCGCGAGCGCATATACGGTGCTTTATGGTTTCGTAGGCAAACGGCCTGTACTTCAGACCAAGTCCATTTGGTGCGGGAAAACGCGGAGGGGTGTCCGCCCGGATCGCCGTTGGGCGAAACTTGTCGAAGTCAGCAATAAGAAAGCGCTGCGGCTTCCTTCAATCCTGCGACTCGCAAGCAGTGCCGAACGGAAATTGGGGGCGATTGTAGATAGGTCGCCCCCCATTGACTATGACTTATTGAGCAACAGTCTTTTACAGAATCCGCAACAATAGCACCCCAAAAATCAACTTCGCGACAGTTTGTCGCACCCTGCGCAGTAGCCCTGAAACCCTTGTAGCGCAAGGCTTGGGGGTTGATCCAGAGCAACCCTGGGGGCTGATTTCCTACTTATCTCGTCGCGCAATAGACCTGGGTCAAACAAGGACTTTGGTCTAACGAACGGTGCGTTCGTGGCGACGGTTACGGTAGATCCCCAGCGGCACCAGGATGGCCGTCAGCACGAACGCCAACAGGGCCCACTGGGCAAGCGACAGACCGAGAATCGGTGGGTAGGGCGTTGAGCAGAAGCCATCGACCTGGAAGGCCAGCGGCCAGAGCTTGGCCAGCGGCAGGTCATCGACGATCGGCTGCAAGGTGTCGATGCCGCAGCTGACCATCGGGTTGGCGAGTATATACACATGGTTACCGGCTGCAACGATGCCACCGATGGCGCTCAGCACCACCAGCGCCTCGAACAGGGTCAGGCTTTTACGCCCGGGCATGGCCGCGGCGATGAAGGCGAAGATCGCGATGAACAGCAAGGCGTAGCGTTGCAGGATGCACAGCGGGCATGGCGCTTCGCCCAGCACCACCTGCATGTACAGGGCACCGCCGATCAGCGCCAGGCAGATCAGGCCAAGGAGCACCAGAAAGCGCCGTTCGCGGTTCAGGCGCGATGAGAGTTCGTTCATTGCCGATTCCTTCGATGGAGAGTGGCAGCGCTGGCTGCCCGAGGGGCGCCAAGTCTACACGCTGGAGTGGACCTGTGACTGCGTCGAGGAACGGTGAGCGCGGCTATCCATTGATGACCTAGGACCGAGCGTGTCGGTTTCGGTTCACTGCCGCGCGTAAAAAACACGGCAGCCCGAGCGCCGGACAGGGACAAGCCCCTCGACACTCGGGAGTGAAGGATACAGTGATTAAAGGAGGATTAAAGATGAAGGCGGGTGTAACCGCGTTCATCACTTCCTTATATAGAAGAGAGGCTGGGCCCAATCGCTGCGGTTCGGCGCTCGGCCAGGCCGGCAGCGCCGAATGTCATCGTCCGCTTCGTTCTCGATTACCCACGGCCGGAGCATCCGGGTGCTGCCGGCCCGACAGAACGCCGAACCGCAGCGATTGGGATGAAACCCATCGCGGGGCAAGCCCGCTCCCACGAAGATCGAGATCTGGCGTGGGAGCGGGCTTGCCCCGCGATGACATCAGTGCATCACTCCAGCGCCGCCGCCGGCCCGAAGAACTCATAACGGCTCTGCCCTTCCGGCACACCAATCGCCTTGAGCTGGCGCTTGATCGCCGCCATGAAGCCCTTCGGCCCCAGGAAGTAGGCATCCACATCACGCTCGCGTGGCAGCCACTCAGCCAACAGCTCCTGGCTCAGCAGGCCCACGGCATCAGCCGCCTGGCTACCGTCATCCTCGGCGTAGCAGTAAAAGCGCTTGAGCTGCGGATGACGCGCAACCAGGCCGTCAATCCAGTCGGCAAAGGCATGCACCGCGCCATTGCGTGCGCAGTGGATGAAATGCACCGGGCGCTGGGTTTTCAACGCAGCCTCGAGCATGGCCAAGGTCGGGGTAATGCCCACGCCGCCACTGATCAGCACCAGCGGCTTGTCGCTGGCCGCCAGGGTGAAGTCGCCGGCCGGCGGGAACAGCTGCAGGCTGTCGCCCACCATCAGCCCGTCATGCAGGTAGTTGGACACCTTGCCGCCCGCTTCGCGCTTGACGCTGATGCGGTACTGCTCGCCGTCGCACAGCGCCGACAGCGAATAGTTGCGACGCTGCTCCTGGCCATCGATGAACAGCTGCAAGCCGATGTACTGGCCCGGCTCGGCCTTGAGTACTGGCTTGCCATCCACCGGGGCGAAGTAGAACGAGACGATCTCGCTGCTTTCCTGCTCGCGGCGCACCAGGCGGAACTCGCGGGCACCACGCCAGCCGCCGGCGGCTTCTTCCTTCTGTTTGTACAGGCTCTCTTCGGCGCCGATCAGGATGTCGGCCAGCTGGCCGTAGGCGGCGCCCCAGGCGGCGATCACCTCAGGGGTGGCGATCTCCTTGCCCAACACTTCCTCGATGGCGCGCAACAGGCAGCTGCCGACGATCGGATAGTGCTCGGGGAGGATCTGCAGGGCCACATGCTTGTTGATGATCTGGCCGACCAGGCCACCAAGCTGTTCAAGCTTGTCGATGTGGCGGGCGTACATCAGCACGCCGTTGGCCAGGGCGCGCGGCTGGTCGCCGCTGGCCTGGTGGGCCTGGTTGAACAGCGGACGCACCTCGGGGAACTCGCTGAGCATCATCTTGTAGAAGTGGGTGGTCAGCGCTTCGCCGCCGCTTTCCAGCAGAGGAACAGTGGCTTTGATGATTGCACGTTGTTCGGCATTGAGCATTGCTGCAACTCCTGAGCCTTTGGCTTCGAATGGTTGCCTTGGACTTATCAGCAATCGTGCCAACTTTAAAAGCCAATGAAATCAGGCACTTGAGCATATAAGTGTCAAAAAGACACACTCAGGCGTATAGTCATTTCGACCAAATGGAGTCCATATGACTGCAAAACCCCTGCTCACCGCCCTCCTCCCCCTGGTCAGCGACCTGTCCTGCGACCTGCCCGACCAGGAACGCTATCGCCGCCTGCTCCAGGCCATGCGCGGCCTGTTGCCATGCGATGCTGCGGCGCTGCTGCGCCTGGATGGCGAATGGCTGGTGCCGCTGGCGGTGGATGGCTTGTCGCCCGACACCCTCGGCCGGCGCTTTCGGGTCAGCGAGCACCCGCGCTTCCAGGCCCTGCTCAGCCGCCCCGAGCCGACCCGCTTCCCCAGCGACAGCCCGCTGCCCGACCCCTACGACGGCCTGGTCGATGCCGAACATGTCGACCTGCAAGTGCACGACTGCATGGGCTGCCCGTTGATGGTCGACGAGCAGCCCTGGGGCCTGCTGACCCTCGACGCCCTCACCGCCGGGCAGTTCCAGAGCCTGGAGCTGGACGCCCTGCAGGCCTTCGCCAGCCTGGCCGCCGCCACCGTCACCGTGGCCGAGCGCATCGAGCACCTGGCCCTGCGCGCCGAGGATGAACACCAGCGCGCCGAGGTGTACCGCCAGGCCAGCGGCCAGGACAAGGAACTGATCGGCCAGAGCAAGGCGCACAAACGCCTGGTCGAAGAAATCCGCCTGGTCGGCGGCAGCGACCTGACCGTGCTGATCACCGGTGAAACCGGTGTCGGCAAGGAGCTGGTAGCCCAGGCCCTGCACCGCGCCAGCAAGCGCGCCGACAAGCCGCTGATCAGCCTCAATTGCGCCGCCCTGCCCGACACCCTGGTGGAGAGCGAGCTGTTCGGCCACGTGCGCGGCGCGTTCACCGGCGCCCATGGCGAGCGGCGCGGCAAGTTCGAACTGGCCAACGGCGGCACGCTGTTCCTCGACGAAGTCGGCGAACTGCCCCTGGCGGTGCAGGCCAAGCTGCTGCGGGTGTTGCAGAGCGGCCAGTTGCAGCGCCTGGGCTCGGACCGCGACCACCAGGTGGACGTGCGCCTGATCGCCGCCACCAACCGCGACCTGGCCGAAGAGGTACGCAACGGCCACTACCGAGCCGACTTCTACCACCGGCTCAGCGTGTACCCGTTGCAGGTGCCGCCGCTGCGCGAGCGCGGCCGTGATGTGCTGTTGCTGGCGGGGTATTTCCTCGAGCAGAACCGTTCGCGCCTGGGCCTGGGCAGTTTGCGCCTGTCCGCCGAGGCTCAGGCCGCGCTCGAAACCTACGACTGGCCAGGCAATGTGCGAGAGCTGGAACACTTGATAGGGCGTTCGGCGTTGAAGGCCATGGGGCGTCATGCACAACGTCCGCGCATCCTGACCTTGAGCAGCGATGATTTGGACCTGCGCCAAGCCGCCTTGCCCGGCACTGTGGCGCAGGTAGCGCCCCCCCAGGCCACCGGCGTGCCGGACGGCGGCCTGCGCGAAGCGCTGGATGCTTATCAACGCCAACTGATCGAGGCCTGCCTGCAACGTCATAACCACAACTGGGCAGCGGCAGCACGCGAGCTGGGGCTGGACCGCGCCAACCTCAGTAGACTCGCCAAGCGCCTGGGGCTGCAATAAGCAGTACCTGTTGCTGATTCAGACACAGGCAAGGCGAACCAGCAAGGGTTCGCCTTGCCTGATCGCCGCTCGGCGACTTTTCGTAGAAACCCTACATGGCCCAATACCATGGGTCCAGGTCCGAAGGTGGCTGCCCCGATAAGCGCGGCAACCACCCCCTACTCCTGACTACTCTTCGGACACCGTGACCTCGATTCCCACCAATCGCGACAATGCGCTCTGCACGCCTTCCTTGTTGGTGACGCGATAGCCGAAGAACAGAACGCGATTGTTCCCCAGCGTCAACATGTCACGGCGTGAGAAAGCAATCAGCGACTTTTGCTCCGGATCCCCAGCGACGAACATCTTCAGGTACTGTCCGGAGTCTGTTGACTCGGACGTACCCAGCCAGGTTTCAATGCGGTCTCCCGCCTCCCCCCCGAAGTAGGGATTCACCCAGGTATTGAGCAACCCTCCATCCAGGTCGGCCTCGCTGATGCCTTGACGCTGCGCATCGCTGAAGGCAATCGCGGGTAGGTTCACGGGTACGCGACTGAAGGAACTAACGGCGGTGTTGCCAAACAGCACCGGGCAACTACCCCCCGCCACGTTCAACGCGAAGCGAACGAACTTCTGCGGCGCAGCTTTTGAACCGTACTGATTGGCCAGCGTGTAATCCAGTGTCGCGCCATTCCTGCAGATCAGCCGGATATGGGCATAGGGCATGGAGATTTCGAAGTAGCCCTGATCAAGGTGTTGCTGTGTCAGTGGCACATTGTCCACTTTCAATCGAGTGGCCTCAATTGGCGCTGCTGGCGGATTTGTAGGAGGCACCGTCGCATCACCACTCTGGATCCCGACGAAGTTGTAACTGAGTGTAGGGCTCTTGACCAGTTCAATATTGCTCACACCCGCCAGCGGAATCCTGAATGGCGTACCATCAAGACCGTTTGCACGGGTGATGATGTTATTGGCATTGGCCTCAGGGAATACACCCGGAAGCAATGCAGCAGGGCCACCCGGCAAACTCTCCACAGACGCGACTTTCACGATCTGGACAGGTGATTTCACCGTAACAGGAACAGGCCCCTTGTCACCCGCCAACTCACGTGTGATCTCATAGTAGACAGGAATATCACCGACACCCTCGGTTTCGATGACGTCAGCATGGGGCACCGGATAATCAATATTGGCCCCCTCGTTACTCTGATCGACGGTCTTAGTATTGGGTAATTTGGTCGATCCCCAATACAACTGGATGACATCACCCCTCTGCCAGATCAGCGTGTTTTCTTCGCCCTGCCGGCGAATCACGGCGGTGGCGTCCTTGCCGAAATCGCCCGGAAGGATTTCATTGAGCGGACTGCTGCCCTGGTTGACACGCACTTCGGCTCGGCGCAGGTTGTCATGTTCCGGCGTACCAGGGTCCGGATCAACGATACCGCCCGGCCCGCTCAGGTCGACCCTGATCGTGGTAGTGGGTGAGGAGACGACCGGATCGCTGCCGTGCGCCATGTTATAGCTGACGTTGACACTGCGTGATGCGTAACCGCCCGCAGCAACCTCGGCCAATGGCACCTGAACACTCAGCACAGGGTCGCCGGCCGCGTTGCTGATGGGCACCGCAGGCTGGGCTCTGCCCTCCCAGATGACAGTGATCATATCGCCGTCGGCAACGCCGTCATAGGTAGGGATCTGCACCTCTACATGGGTATTGGCATCAGAAAAGGTCACCAGACCGTCGTCGGCTTCCGGTACCAATGGCGCGTCAAGGGCGGCCAAGTTGATGTAGACGGGGATACGCGTGACGAAGGAACGCGGGCTGACGTTGCCGGCATAATCGGTGACCCGATAGGCGAAATACAGCGGTTTGCCATCGCCCGCAGTGACGAAGTCATTCGTCAGGAACTTGACCTCCGTGGGGTCGCTGGCCGGGTCCACCTCATAGCTGCCGGATAGGTACTTGGTATCGTCCTGAGCATTCGAGTCACTCAGCCACATCTGGATCTTATCGCCCAGTTCCGCGTACAAGTAGGGGTCTACCAATACTTCCAGATCGCCGTCGGTATTCAGATCAGCGACCGTGATGCCACTCAATTGATCATCGCTGAATGCGATCGGCGGCAGCTGGGAGCCCCCGGCAGCTCGGCGATCAAAGCGTACTTGCACCGGATCGATGGATGTTTGTCCGTCCTCCGAAGCGGCATCATAGAGGAAGTAGTCCAACTTAACGGTTACATCACTACCGTTAGCCGGATATTTACTAGTCTTAAAAAGCAACGTTAATTCATCAGGCACAGGGAGTGCAATTTGCAGTACTTCACTCACCACGCTATCCGGATCCAGCGGATCGTCACCAATGAACAAACGCACCGACAAAGTATCTACGAATTCAGCATTCGTCGGAATGATAACTTCCAAGTCATTGACCAAATCCGCAATCTTGATAAGACCTCTATCGAGTTTGGGAACCGTGGGTGCGGGCAGTGTAGCGTTAACCCCTGCTTTACCTGCACGATTTAATTTGTCAAACGCAGTCATACGATCACCTTTATTGGCAATGATAATCACACTAACGACAAAAACCAGAAATACCAAACTGTAAGGTTTCAGCACCCTCTACTTTTACTTGCCTGCCACTTCCGACAACCAAGCACTGACAATCCTAACCCACGCATCTGCACCAGAAACCTAGCATTATTGTCAGGTGCCAAAACAACAATCCTGCGTATAGTGATCAATCAAGACTGACCTCGGTGATAAACATGCACTCGACGCGATAAGCCACATGCCGTCAACTTGGAGGTAGAGGCAATGAAATCCCGTCAATCGACCAGGGCCACACCCAGTCAATTCCGATCATTGCTTCTATTGCTCTCCACCCTGGGAGGCGTGGCCTCGGCAGCCACCCTTCCCCCCGGCGGCAGCGCCAGTGTCGGCCCAGGCACCCCGGCGGAGTCATGGCTGCTGAACAGCGCCACCTTGACTGTCCAGCCAGGTGGGCAAACCCTGCAGATCACCGCCAACCAGGGTTCGCAAGTGACCCTGGACGCAGCCACCGTCAACGGCGGCAATGCTCGGGCCTTGGTGCTGTCCGCCAGCCAGGCCACCATCCGTGATTCCACCTTGACCTCCAGCGCCAACATCGGTCTGTCGCTGACCAGTGATCTGGCGGGCTCATCGCCGGGCTCCAGCGCGCTAGTGCAGAACAGCACGATCACCGGTTTCGGCCGCGGGCTCAACGTTTCAGGAGGCAGCAGCGCCACGCTCGTCAACTCGACCCTCACAGGCACAGGGACCGGAGCAGGGGGTGTGGCTGGCGATGGGCTGGGCATCAGCCTGGTCGGCGGTGAAGCGATCCTGCAAGACAGCACGGCCACTGGCAGCAACAGAGGCGCGGGGCTGTTCGCCAACGCCGTCGGGGGCAATACCCAACCCCACCTGGTGCTGGATCACTCCAGCCTCACCTCGCAGACGGGCAGCGCGATCGTGGTGAGCAACCTCAACGCGCCGGCGATGCTGGCGCGCATCGAGATACGCAATGGCTCGACGTTGTCGGCGGCCAACGGCACCCTGGTTGAAATCGGCCTACCGGACGATGGGCCCGGCACGCTGACCCAGGCCAGCGTGAGCATCGATGCCAGCAGCCTGCAAGGCGATGTGCGTGCCAGCAATGGCGCCATCGCGGATGTCGCCTTGAACAACGGTGCCGCGCTGACAGGGAACATGATCGATGTCACCAGCTTGTCGCTGGATGCCAGCCGTATGACGGGCGATGTGCGTTCGTCATCGGCCAGCACGGTCATACGCCTGACCAACCAGGCCAACCTGACGGGCTCGGTGAACACGGCCCAGAGCACGCTGGTCGCCAGCGGTTCACGCTTTGACATGGTCAACGACTCTCACGTCGGTGCCCTGACGCTGGATGGCGGCACGGTGAGCCTGCGCGGGGGCAATGGCGCCTTTCGCACCCTGACCGCCACCCAGCTGAACGGCGCCGGCACCTTCGTGCTCGGCACGGACCTGGCCCAGGTGACGGGCGACCTGGTGAACATCGAGGGGCAGGCCCAAGGCACCCACGGCCTGCTCATCGCCAACACCGGCGCCGAGCCCGCGGCGGGCAGCGCGCCCCTGCGGGTGGTGCATACCCAAGGGGGCGACGCTCAGTTTTCGGTGCTGAGCAGCAATGGCCGGGTGGATGTCGGCACCTTCTCCTACGGACTGGAACAGCGCGATACCGACTGGTACCTGGTGCAAGGCGACACCCCGGTCATCTCCTCCAGCACGCAGACCGCCATTGCCCTGTTCAGCGCCGCACCCACCGTGTGGTACGGCGAACTCAGCACGTTGCGCAGCCGCATGGGCGAGCTACGCAGCGGCTACGGCCAAGGCGGTTTCTGGGCACGGAGCTACGGCAACAAGTACCGGGTGGCCGCCGCCGACCAGGTGCACTACGCGCAGAATCAGCAAGGTGTTTCATTCGGCGTCGACACCCCGCTACCCAGCCAAGGCGGCCTCTGGCTGCTCGGCGTGATGGCCGGCTACAGCGATTCGCAACTGGACATGCGCCTGGGCAGCAATGGCCGTGTCGCCAGCTACTACCTGGGCGTATACAGCACCTGGCTGGCCGACAACGGCTACTACGTCGACGCGGTGCTCAAGGCCAACCGCTTCGACAACAAGGCCGATGTGCGCATGAGCGATGGCGCCAAGGCCAAGGGGGACTACAACAACTATGGCCTGGGGGGCTCCGTGGAGGCTGGCCGGCATTTCAAGCTGGACGACGGCTGGTTCATCGAACCCTACGTCCAGCTCTCGGCACTGTGGGTCAATGGCGAACACTACGACCTGGACAACGGCATGCGCGCCAGCAGCGACAGGGCCGACTCGCTGCTGGGCAAGGTGGGGGCACAGGCCGGCCGGACCATTCCCCTGCAAGCGGGTGGTTTCGTGCAGCCCTACGTGAAAGCGGCGGCCGTGCGCGAGTTCGCGCGCAACAACGATGTGCAGATCAACCAAACCTCCTTTCATGACGACCTGTCCGGAGAGCGTCTGGAACTGGGAGCAGGTCTCGCGGCCCAGGTTTCAGCTCGCCTGCAACTGCATGCCGACATCGACTACGGCAACGGTAAGAACATCGAACAGCCCTGGGGTGTGAACCTCGGTTTGCATTACGCCTGGTAAGGGCATCGACGGACGGACCCGTTCGGCATCATGGCTATATTCCTACAACATCACAGGTATTTTCCTAGGGTCACTTGGGATTCGCCTCGGTCAAATAGCACCTCTTTTTTGACCGGGCCACCCCATGACCTACTTACCCATTCGCACGCTGCTCGCGTCGACGATCGCAGCCTTGGCGGTATCTGCCCACGCCGTGGACGTCATCGAAGTACCTGCCGGTGACAGCCACACCGTAGGCCAAGGCGATCCAGTCAACCGCTATCACGTGCTCGGCGGGACACTGAACGTCACACAAGGCGCACAGACCGAGCGAATCCTGGGCAGGAACGGGGCGCAGCTGAACATGAGCGGCGCAACCGTGAATACCGTCGGTATCGCGGGTATTTCCTTGTTCGACAGCAATGCCGTCATTGACGGCAGCACCATCACCGCCACCGCCGACCCTGCGCGCCCCGGAGACTCCGCCGCGGGCATCACCCTGCAGGACTCCAGCGCCCGCGTCAGCAACAGCCGCGTCTCTGGCAGCGGGCATGGCATCAATGCTGCGGGTGCGAGTGTGCTCGATCTGTCGAACTCACAGGTCGATGGCCGCGCACTGGCCAATGGCAGCGGCCCTCTGGCGGGCGGCGTCGGCCTGGTGGCCACCGGCGCGACGGTGCGCATCCGTGAGAACAGCGTGATCTCGGGCGACGACAATGGCGTCGTGCTGTTCACCAGTTCCCTGTTCCCGGGCAGGCCCGCAACGACACTGAGCCTCGACGGCTCCGCCATAGTCGGCCGCAACGGCAGTGCCATCCGGGTCATCCGCGCCCCTGGCGCCGACGAAACCGTGCAGATCGACATCAGCAATGGCTCGACGCTCTCGGGCGGCAACGGCGTGATCATCGAGGTCGTGGAAGGTGGCCGCGCCAATGCCGTGGTGAACGACAGCCAGTTGACCGGCAACATCGTGGTCGACGAGGACTCTACCCTGGACCTGAAGCTCACCAACCACGCCAGCCTGACCGGCCGCCTCGACAACGTCACATCGCTGGTGCTCGAAGACGCGTCCAGCTGGGTCGTGACCGGCGACTCCACGGTCGGTCGCCTGTCGCTCGACACAGGTACGGTCGACCTGCGCGGCAATGCCCCTGGCGCCGCTTTCAACCACCTGCAAGTGGGCGAATTGTCCGGCAGCGGGACCTTCATGCTGCGCGCCGACCTGAGCGGCCAGCAGGGCGACTTCCTCGATGTCAGCGGCAAGGCCAGCGGCGATCACCAGTTGTTGGTGCAGAGCACCGGCACCGACCCGAACAGCGCGGTGGACGCCCATCAGGTCGTGCATACCGGCCAAGGCAGCACCTCGCAGTTCGGCCTGATCGGTGGGCAAGTGGACTTCGGTACGTTCGCCTACGAGCTCGAGCAACGGGGCGATGACTGGTTCCTGGTGCGCAAGGGCAACACCACCACGCCGGGCACGCGCTCGGTCACCGGCCTGTTCAGCGCCGCGCCGACCGTGTGGTACGGCGAGTCGAGCACCCTGCGCGGGCGCATGGGCGAGTTGCGCAACGGCCAGCAAAGCGGCGGTGGCTGGCTGCGCAGCTACGCCAACAAGTATCAGGTAGCGGCCGGTGCCGGCGCGGCTTATGACCAGGTGCAGCAGGGTATCGCCTTCGGTGCCGACGCCCCGTTGCCCTCCCGCGATGGCCAATGGCTGGTGGGCCTGATGGGCGGCTACAGCCGCTCGCAACTGGATCTTTCCGGCGGCACCACTGGCCAGGTCGACAGCTACCACATCGGCGCCTACAGCACCTGGCTGGCGGACGATGGCCTGTACATCGATGCCCTGATCAAGGCCAACCGCTTCCAGAACAGCTCGGACGTGCGCATGAGCGATGGCCGCAAAGCCAAGGGCGAATACAGCAACCACGGCATCGGCGCCTCGGTCGAGATGGGCAAGCATTTCAAGCTCGACGATGGCTGGTTCGTCGAACCCTACGCCCAAGGCTCCGCACTGTGGGTCGACGGCGCCAGCTATAGCCTCGATAACGGCATGCGCGCCAGCACCCGCAACGCCGATTCGCTGCTGGCCAAGGCGGGCAGCCATGTGGGACGCACCTTTGCCCTGGCCGACGGCGGCTTCGCGCAACCCTATGTGAAGGCGGCTTACGCCCACGAGTTCGCCCGCGACAACCAGGTACGGGTCAACGACACGCGGTTCGCCAATGACCTGTCGGGCAGCCGCATCGAACTGGGGGCCGGCATCAACGCCCAGCTGACCGACGTGCTGCAGGTGCAGGCCGGTTTCGACTACATGAAGGGCGAGCGCATCGAACAACCCTGGGGGGTCAACCTGGGGGTACGTTACAACTGGTAATCAGCAAAGGGCCGCAAGGCCCTTTTTATCTAAAGCCTGGCCGTCGCAGGCCGATACCCCGGCATCCTCCTCTATTCCCGACACTCCGGAAGGTTGCCCATGGCCACGCAAAAAGCCCGCGCGGACTCGTTGTCCCTGCTGCTGTTCACCCTGCGCAGCGGCAAGCTGATGGCAATCAACCTGCTCAAGGTCAGCGAGATCATCACCTGCCCGCCGCTGACCAAGCTGCCGGAGGCCCACCCGCACGTCAAAGGCGTGGCCACCCTGCGCGGCAACTCGCTGTCGGTGATCGACCTGTCCCGCGCCATCGGCGAAATGCCCCTGGCCGACCCCGACGGCGGCTGCCTGATCGTCACCGAGATCAGCCGCTCGCGCCAGGGCCTGCACGTGCAGGCGGTGAGCCGCATCGTCCACTGCCTGAGCACCGACATCAAACCGCCGCCGTTCGGCTCGGGCAACCGCTCGTTCATCACCGGCGTGACCCGGGTCGACAACACCCTGGTGCAGGTGCTGGACATCGAAAAGGTCATCCACGGCATCGCCCCGCCACAGCACGAACCGCACCCGGGCGAAGTCAGCGAAGAAGACGCAAGCCTGCTGGCGGCCGCCAACATCCTGGTGGTCGACGACAGCCAGGTGGCGCTGCAGCAGTCGGTGCACACCCTGCGCAACCTCGGCATCGAATGCCACACCGCACGCAGCGCCAAGGATGCAATCAACGTACTGCTGGAGCTCCAAGGCACCGAGCGGGAGATCAACATCATCGTCTCGGACATCGAGATGTCCGAAATGGACGGCTTTGCCTTCACCCGCACCCTGCGCGAAACCCCGGACTTCCAGCACCTGTACATCCTGCTGCACACCTCGCTGGACAGCGCCATGAGCGGCAAGAAGGCCGAGGAAGCCGGGGCCAACGCCATCCTCACCAAATTCAGCTCGCCGGAGCTGACCGACTGCCTGGTGGTGGCGGCCCGCGCTGTGGTGTTCGCCGAGCGCTGATATATTCAGCGACAAACTCCCCGGCTTGCTGTCGGGGAGCGTTCGGGCATAATTCGCGCCCTTCGCAGCCAACGGCGGACCCGCACATGAAATACCTCAGCTCCCTGCTGATCGCTTTCGCGTTGTTCAGCGGCGCGGCCCACGCGTCCAGCACCCAGGCCTGGAACGACCAGCGCCAGCACATGCTCAAGGCTTGCCTGAAGGCCAGCCAGTTCAAGCAAGCCCACGCCCTGGGCAAGCCTGCCGAATTCGACGACCAGGTCGGCTACAGCGCCCTCCTGATCGAAGGCGTGTACCCGCAAAAGCACATGAACAACGCCACCGGCACCGAACTGTGCCTGTACGACCGCCAGCGCCAGCAGGCTTTCGTCACCGAGTGGGCGGCCGGCAAGTGAGCGACAGCATCCGTTTCGGCTGTACCGGCTGCGGCAAGTGCTGCACCGGCCACCATGTGCCGCTGACCCTCGCCGAGGCGGGCCAGTGGGCGCATGCCGGGGGCCAGGTGATCGTGCTGATCGAAGGCTTCATGGTCGATGGCCCGGGCATGCCGCCAGAGCAGCGCGAACACGTGCTGCGCCGCTCCCACCCGGTGCCCTGCGGCACAGGCGAGCTGAGCGTGTCGGTGACCTTCGCCGCGTTCAACCCGGGGCGCTGCCGCAACCTGAACGCCGACGACCTGTGCAGCATCTATGAAAGCCGCCCGCTGGTGTGCCGCATCTACCCGGCCGAAATCAACCCGCACCTGCCGCTGCGCCCCGAGAGCAAGGACTGCCCGGCCGAAGCCTGGGAGCAGGGGCCGGAGCTGATCCATGGCGGATTGCTGCAGGATGCAGAACTGCGCCGGTTGATCGAGGCGTCGCGCCAGGCCGACCGTGACGACATCGCCAGCAAGGTCGCCATCTGCCAGGCGCTGGGGATGACCACCAGTGCGCTCAAGGGCAATGGCTTCACCGCCTGGCTGCCGGACATGGGCGCCTTGGCAGCCGCGCTGGCCGCAGTGCCTGTGGATAACCCTGCGCAGTGGCAGGTGCATGTGGTGGATGGCGAGCTGGCCGGCGGCCTGCAGGGGCATGGGTTGCAAACCACCGCCGAGACGCCGGTGTATTACGCCTTTATCGGGTTCTGATCTGCCCGCTACCCATTGGCCAAACCAGCCCCTGTGGGAGCGGCTTTAGCCGCGAAAACCGGCAAAGCCGGTGCCATCCACCGCGTCGTCTGCTTCGCGGCTAAAGCCGCTCCCACAGTGATCGCTTCTGCAAACTACCCAGCCGCTTACTGACACCTGCGCCAGAACTCATCCGCCAGCCGCCGCAGGTCCTGCGCCAGATCCGCCACGTCGCTGGCGCTGCCATGGCTGCGCTGCCCCACCTGCACCGTCGCCTCGCTGGCCTGGCGGATGCTGATGATGTTGCGGTTGATGTTCTCGCTGACCTGGCTCTGCTGCTCCACCGCCGCGGCAATCTGCAAACTCATCTCGTTGATCTGGTTGACCCGCACGCTGATGCTGTCCAGCGCATCGCTGGCCAGTTGCGCCTGCTCGACGCTGTGCCCGGCATGGGCGCTGCTCTCGCGCATCACCTGCACGGCAGCGCGGGCGCCGTCCTGCAGGGCGCTGATCATGTGCTGGATATCATGGGTGGACTGCGCGGTGCGCTGGGCCAGGCCACGCACCTCGTCGGCCACCACGGCAAAGCCGCGCCCCTGGTCGCCGGCCCGCGCCGCCTCGATGGCGGCGTTGAGCGCCAGCAGGTTGGTCTGCTCGGCAATGCCGCGGATCACGTCGAGCACCCCGGAAATCTCGCTGCTGTGGCTTTCCAGTTGCTGGATCACCTCGCCGGCCTCAACCAGCGAACCGGCCAGGTCCTGGATCGCGCAGCGGTTACGGTCCACCAGCTGGTGCCCGGCCTGGGTCTCGCCCTCGGCCTGGTCGGCGGCCATCGAGGCCATCTGCGCGCTCGTGGCCACCTGGGCCACGCTGGCGCTCATCTGGTGGATGGCAGTGGCCACCTGGTCAGCCTCGCTTTGCTGCTCAAGGCTATTGGCATGGCTGCTGTGCAGGGCCTCGACCAGCGAGCCGGAATGCCCGGCCAGGCGCGACGAGGTGTCGCCGATGCGCCCGACCACGGCGCCCAGCTGCGCCTTGAGCATGCGCATGGCGAACTCGATCTGGCCCAGGCCATCGCGCCGGCCTGTGTATAAAAGCTGGCTCAGCGGGTTGTCGGCAATCGCCAGGGCCTGACGACGCAGGCGCTCATAGGGGCGCAGCAACAGCAGGATGGCCAGGCCAGCCAGGCCCGCCACGGCAAGCACTTCGGCCAATGACACCAGCAGTGACGCCCCTGCCCACCACTGCCCCACGCCGATCACCAGTGCCGCTACCCCCGCCACCGCCAGCGCCAGGCGCGTTGCCAGGCCCGCCACCGGCAAGCGTTCGCGCCAGCTGCGCCGCCCTTCGCGCAGGCGTGCATAGCAGGCTTCGGCCGCCGCCACCTGCTCTGCGCGAGGTTTGGTACGCACCGACTGATACTCCAGCGCCTGCCCGCCACTGCTGATGGGCGAGACGAACGCACTGACCCAGTAATGGTCGCCGTTCTTGCAGCGGTTCTTCACCAGCCCCATCCACGAACGCCCGGCCTTGAGCGCCTGCCACATCTGCGCGAAGGCCTGGGGCGGCATGTCCGGGTGGCGGACCAGGTGGTGGGGCTGGCCCAGCAACTCGTCGCGGGTAAAACCGCTGACCTGCATGAACACGTCGTTGGCGTAGGTGATGCGGCTGTCCAGGTCGGTGGTGGACAGGATGTTGGCGTCGCCGGGGTAATCCACTTCGCGACCGGTAACAGGCAAATTGCACTTCATCGGAGGCTCTCGTTGTTGTTGGGGACAATCGGCAGGGCGCTCGAGATTAGTGGCAATTGGCAATCATTTTTTGATCTGGCTCAATCATTTGTAGGTCAGGGTGAAGCTCAGCGAAGCGTTGGCTACACCGGCCGTGGGGGCGTCGTCGCCCAGCTGGATGTAACGAGCGGATAACGGCAGATCAAAATCGCCATCGGAGAACTCGAAGATCGGCACCTCCTCGTTAAGCCGCATAGGTTTTCCGCCGTAGGACTCCATCACCTGTACGCCAATCCCCGTGGCGTCGGACTCGGCATTGAGGCCAATGATGCCATTCGCGGAATCCACCACGGGCGAGCCATTGCGTGGGTCCAGGCGCAGGTAGGCAGTGGGGTAGTTGCCAGGCTCCGATCCACCTATGCAGTTCCTGAGCGGCAGGTAGAACACCTTGGTGTCGGTGAAACTGCCCGGCCCGCTGAAATGCGCGACCTGCCAGGTGCCCATCGGTACCCGTACCTGCTCCGAGGACGCGCCAGGCAAACCACACTGCGCCACATTCAGCGTGCCGCCGGAAAAGTCCACCTCCAGCACCTTGCCGCTACGGTTGCTGGTGAACTGGGCCAGGGTGTGCCCGGCAAGCGGTTGAGGGCCCATGCCTGGGTCGATGGGGCCGATCTTGATCAGGCGGTAGTGGTATTGCAGTGAGTTCACAAAAGGCACCCGGATCGCGCCGCCCACCTCTGCCGGGCTGACGATCTCGCGGTGCGGCACGCCCCAGCCAAAACGCCCCTGCCCCGGAATGAACTGCCAGTGCCGGCCAGGCGTGGCGTTGCCGAAGCTGGCCAGCACGGCCAGGCCGACACCGGGGATATTCGTGTGCAGCAACACCTCTCCTGGCGCCACCCAGGGTGAACCCGTCTCTTGCCGCAAGGGGGTGGCGACCTCGAATACCGTCTGCTCAGGGCAGTTGATATTGACTGCGGAGAAAACCACCGAGCTGTAGGTGTAACGGGTTTCGCTCGAGAAGATGAGGCTGCCGATGGGCGCATCCCTGCCCACCACCAGGTTGCCTGGGTCGAAGGAGATCCGCTGGAAGAATCCAGGGGGAAACTCACAGGCCAACGCCTGCAACGGCAGGTACAGGCCAGCCAGCACTACCAGTTTGCGCAAATACATACTGCTACGCCTCCGGGGTAAGAAACCGGTTCAAGCTCATTTGTAGGTCAGGCTGAAGGCCACCGATGCATTGGCCACGCCACCGACGGGGGCGTCCTTGCCAACCTGGATGTAGCGGGCAGCCATGGGGATGTGGATATCGCCGTTCTGCAGGCGAGTCATCGGCACATCTTCCAGCAGCGGCATGGGCGTGAGGTCAGGCTTGAGCACCTGCACGCCGATGCCGGTGGCATCCGAGTCCTGGTTGAGGCCAAGGATGCCGCGCGGCGCGTCGAGCACACTGGAACCATTGCGTGGGTCCAGGCGCAACTCGGCAAAGTGCTCGTTGCCGGGCTCGGTGCCGGCCTGACAGGCTTGCAGCGGGAGGTTGAACGAACGGGCGTCGGTGAAGCTGCCCTCGCCGGTGAACTGGCTAGTGCGCCAGGTCCCCATGGGCACGGTGACCTGGGTGGACGGTGCGCCGGGCAAGCCACACAGGGCGATGTCGAGGGAACCCGCCGAGAACACCAGCTCGACCACTTTGCCTGCCTTGTCGTTGATGACCTCCGCCAAGGTGTGGCCAGCCAGGGATTGTGGCCCCATTCCCGAATCCACAGGGGCGTACTTGATGATGCGGTAGTCGTAGTACATGGGGCGGATTCCAGAACCCACCTCATCGCTTTCAGTCTGGACGGTCGACGTGTGGGGCACGCCCCACCCGAAGCGTCCATGGCCAGGCATGTACGTCCAGTAGCGACTCGAGGGCCAGCCATAGCTGGCGCCCATCACGACGCCGATCCCCGGTATCCGCGTCTGTAGGATCACCTCGCCAGGGCCGACCAGACTGGAGCCATGGATCTGCGGCATGGGCGATTTGACCTCGAACCTATTGGTCCCACGGCACCAAATCAGCTCCACGCTTGTGTACTCCCATTGATAGCTCGGCCTCTGAGGACGAATGACCGTGCCGACGGGGGCGTCCCGGCCGACAAACAGGTGCCCCGGGTCAATGTTCACCCGGTAGAAGAAACCCGGTGGAAAATCGCAGCCCAGCACTGACAGCGGCAACCACGAAAACATCGCCAGCACCCACTTCAATGCCCCACGCCAAATGGCACCATCCGACACACCACGCATTGCTCTGTCCAACAGACTGCTCCTCATCCACGCCCCTCGGCATGATGCTCAACCAACGCCACCTCTCCTGGGCGACAGACACTCTGCACCTGTCGATACCCTTGTGCAGGCGCTGCGCCAGCCAGTGCCAGCAGCGCCCGGCACTGTTGCGAGGCACTGGCGCCCCAGCGCACGGTCAGCGCCCCTGCTGCCCCTTCGAATGCCAGCAATGCCTGCCCGCCAGGCCCGACCACGCCGACCGTGCGCTGCGCCGCGTCCAGCACCTGAGCGCCGAAAGGCGGCAGCCCGCCGTCTTCCAGGCGCAGGTTCAACAACACCTTCTCCACCCGCTGCGCGGCAAATTCGGCCTTGACCACCGCACCCCGGCGCGGCACCACGTTGGTGACGCCGTTGTCGATCTCGGTGCTGTGGTCCAGCCCGCTGGTATCCAGGCTCACACGGTTCTTGCGGTACGGCGTGAGGTAGGGGATCAGCGCATAGCCGCTGCTGTCGGTTCGGGTGCCCGGTGCATTGCCAAGGCCCACCCCCGGCGTGTCGGCCACATGCACCAGCCCCAGGGTTTCGCCCAGTGTCTGGCCCAGGGCGATGCCGCCGCCATGGGCGAGCAACGAGCCCGAGGCACTGACGTTGACTTGCTGGTAGCGTTCGCCGGCACTCACCCCGGCGCCGAGCTGGGCGAACGGCGCCAGGTAGTTGAGCGAGGCCGAGCCGCTACCGCCGGAACGCTCGGCATGGCTGGCATCCACCGCGTAGTTGAGGTGCCCTGAACGGCCCCGGTAGCCGGCACGCTGGTCGTAGCTGCCGTCGTTATTGCGGGTCAGCGCCAGGGTGCCGCTGCTGCCGCCCCCCAGCGGAATCGACAGGTTGAAGCTGATGAAACTGGACTGGCCGAACGAGTCGACCAGGCTCTTGCTGGCGTACAGCCCATAGCTCACCCCGCGGTACACGGTGTTGACGCCCAACTGCAACTGACGCTCGCGGCGCGAGGTGTTCCAGTAGTCCTGCTGGCTGAGGTTCAGGTACAGCGAGGTGTTGCCGAAATTCTGGTTGATGCTGGCCTGCACCCGGCTGCGCTTGGTCATGCGGTTGAAGTCATCGCCCTGGTGCTGCCACACCGCCTCGCTGAAATCGCGGTAGCCCTCGGTGGAGTAGCGGTAACCGGCGAAGCGCACCGAAGTGCCAGTGGCGAAGGCCTTGCCGTAGCGAATGCCATAGCTGCGCCCTTGATCGCTGTGCCCATCACGGCCCTCGGTGCGGGCCTGGGTCACATCCAGCGAGATGGCGCCGAGGCTGCCCAGGTTCTTGCCCAGGCCCACCTGCGTGGCGCGGTAGAAGTCATTGCCCAGCAGGCCGCCTGACAAGGTGTAGTCATGGGGCAGGCCGTAGGCCAGCGTGGCCTGGGCCAGGCCTGGGCGATTGCCGTTTTCGTCGGCGGCGTTGTACTCGCCGAAGGTCAGGCCGTAGCGCCAGGTATTCTCGCGCAGCAGGTTGCCGAGGGTGGCGTAGGGCTGGGTGAAGCTCCGCTCACGGCCATCGGCCTCGGTGATGATCACCTCGAGGTCACCGCTGCCGCTGGAGGCGTTGAGGTCGTTGATCTCGAACGGCCCGGGCGGCACGTAGGTGGTGTACAGCGAATAGCCGTTATGGCGCACCTCGACCCGCGCGCGGGTTTCGGCCACGCCACGGATCACCGGCGCGTAGCCCTGCATCGAATCGGGCAGCATGCCGATGTCGCTGGCCACCTGCACACCACGAAACGGCAGGCTGTCGAACACATCACCGGCCGTGAAGCTCTCGCCGAGGGTGAAGGTGCCGAGGCTGCCCGGCAGGTCGGTTTGCGCGTAGCTGGTCGAACGCTGCCACTGGCGGCGGTTGTTCTGGTCCTGGGTGAAGCTGCCATTGGAGCGCAGGCGCCAGCCGGAAAGGTTGAGCCCGCCATTGAGGTACAGGCTGAACTGGTTGTGATCGCCCTGCCCTGCCGTGTGCCCTTGCGAGCTGGTGAACTGGTAGTTGAGCAGCCCGGCGTTGATGCCGGCGTCCCATTCCTCCGGCGCCACGTAGCCCGCTGCGTCGCGACGCAGGGCCACCTGCGGCACGCTGATGTCCAGCGCCAGATAGGCGGGATCGAAGGTCACCAGAGCGCCTTCGACCGCCTGCTGCAGGTCGACGCAGTCCAGCGTATCCAGCTCGCGCTGGTCGATGAACGCGGCCAGCTTCACGCCCATGGCGTCGAGCATTGCCGGGCTCAGGCAGGCACGAACCTCGCCGTTGCCGGCATCGTCGAAGCGCAGTTCGCGGCGCTCGTAGAAGCTCTGGTTCAGGCGGATGGTCACCTGGTGCAGGCCAGGAGGTACCTGGGCGTTGTGGGCGATAGCCTCGAGGTCGAGGTTGGGGCCGGCCGAGCCGCCGCCAAAGGGCTGCATGAAGCTGCTGTCGAACATCGCCGCCTGGGCAACCGGCAGGCCGACAGCGAACAAACAGGCGAGCAGGGTCGGGCCGCAGGCGCCAGGCCTGCGGCAGGAAGAATTGGGCATTACGGTTACTCGATCAGAGAGCGTGCGCCAGTCAGCGCGTAGCGCCAAGGCTGACCCGTTCGGGCTTGGTGTAGCCGCCGTAGTCGTTAATCACCGAGAACTCGACGCTGTTCGGCGTCCAGCCCAGGCGCGGGGCAATGGCGTACTGGCGGGTGGAGAACGGCGCCACCATCACCGGCTTGTCGATTTCGCTGTCGCGCCCGCCGTCGGCCACCTTGATATGGATGAACGAGACGTGGAACGGCGTTGGGTTGTGCACCTGAAGCCGCGCTTCGCCGGCCTCCTGGCGAATGGCCCACTCCAGCCGTGGCAGGGCTTCGAGCAGGCTGCCCTGCAACCCCTTGGGCCGGTAGAACAGCTTGATCCGCGTGCGCAGGGCGATCTTCAGGGTGTTGCCATCGTCGTTGCTGGCAGCGGGGATTTCCTGGGCGTTGAAATAGAACACCGACTCGCGGTCGGTCGGCAGGTTGTGCGCGGTCGGCACGATACGCACCATCTGCTCCTTCATCGCATCCAGTCGAAACAGCGGCGGCGTGGCAATGAACGGCGCGCTGATGGCGTGGTCGTCTTCCTCGGTGTTGACCCAGGCCTGCACGGCGTAGGGTTTGTCGGTGCCGTTGCCAGCGGTGATCGATGCATCGCGCTTGCTGGCATCGAAGATGATGCGCGTGCCGCTCAGGGTCACCCCTGCCTGCGCCATTGGCAGCAGTGCCAGCAACAACGCGCCGGCCAGCCACCTGTGTGAATGGGTGCGGAACATCACAACCCCCTTGGTTTCAGGGTGAGCCACGCCCTGCACAGGGCGCGGCTGCAGCCCGGTTTACTGGATGTTCACGGTGAACTGCGCCTTGGCGTTGGCCGGGCCAGGGGTGGCAGTGCCGGTGGCGATGTAGTTGGCGGTGAAGCGCAGGGGCTGGCTGAGGTTGGCGTACTCGGCGGACGGCTCGGACACCGGCAGCTCGGTGCCCCTGAAATCGCGCAGTTGCACCGCCACGTTGCTGGCGGCACCGGCCACCGGCTCCAGTGCCAGCCACTGGCCCGCCGCACCGGCGGAGCCGGTGATCGGCAGGAAAGTCACGGTGGCGGCTTTGCCGGTGATATCGCAACCTGGGTCGCTGGCGTTGACCTGCAGGGTGAATGCCCCACCGCCGGCCACGTCGCCGGCCTTGGCCAGGCTGCTCACCGGCACTTGGTCGCCGAGCTTGACCACACCCTTGGCACCGCCGGTGCCGTTACCCACCTCGATGGCGCAGGTGCTGTTGACGATGGTGCCTTCAAAGCTGATCTCGCCGTCGGCGGCCTGTGCGAACTGGGCCGCGCCCATCAATGCCACTGCGGCGGCCAGGCCGCTCAAGGTTACCTTTTTCATGGTTGCTCCCTTCATGATGCTGCGCGCGTTGCGCCTTGATGATTCGTGCAACGGCAACCGTGGGTGGCTTGCCGAGCACGAAGAGCATCATGCCGTGGCCGACAGGCCGGTCCACGGCGAAACGGAGCAAGTTCATGGGAACGCTTTCCCAAGCAAACTGCGAAATTTCCCAAACGCATGCAAAACTGACAGTGCTGACAGCCAGCGGTCACCCTGGCGACCCGATCGGCACGCTATAAGACACTGTCCCCTTCCCCTTTCCGGCCACCGCCACATGACCCGACCCCTGCCCCGCAAAGCCCTGATCCTGCTGCTCGTCGTCGCCCTCGGCGGCGCCGCCTGGTGGCTGCGCCCGAGCGCGAATACCGCGCACAAGCCGGCTGCCGCCATCCCGGTGCGGGTGGTCGGCGTGGCCCAGCAGGATGTGCCGCGTTACCTCGGCGCCATCGGTTCGGTGCTGTCGCTGCACAGCGTCGAGGTGCGCCCGCAGGTCGAAGGCGTGCTGACCCAGGTGCTGGTGAAGGAAGGGCAATGGGTGAAGCAGGGCGACCTGCTGGCCACCCTCGATGACCGGGCGATCCGCGCCAGCCTCGACCAGGCCCGTGCCCAGCTTGGCCAGACCCAGGCGCAACTGCAGGTGGCGCGGGTCAACCTCAAGCGCTACCAGTTGCTGAGCAGCGATGACGGCGTGTCGAAGCAGACCCTCGACCAGCAGCAGGCGCTGGTGAACCAGTTGCAGGCAACGATCACCGGCGACCAGGCGGCCATCGACAACGCCGCCGTACAGCTCAGCTATACGCAAATCCGCTCACCGGTAAGCGGCCGCGTGGGCATCCGCAACGTCGACCCGGGCAACCTGGTGCGCACCAGCGACAGCCAGGGCCTGTTCAGCGTTACCCAGATCGACCCGATCGCCGTGGAGTTCAGCCTGCCCCAGCAAAACCTGCCGACCCTGCACAAACTGCTCGAAGCCCCCACGCCCGCCGCAGTGGAGGCGTTCATGGATGCCGACGGCGAGCGCAGCCTGCTGGGCAAGGGCCACCTGGCATTGATCGACAACCAGGTGTCGGCCAATACCGGCACGGTGCGGGTCAAGGCCGAGTTCGACAACAAGGACGGCCACCTGTGGCCCGGTCAACTGGTGACCGTGCGCCTGCTCACCGCGGTGGACGAGAACGCCCTGGTGGTGCCGCCGCCGGTGGTGCAGCGCAGCATCGACGGGCACTTCGTTTACCGCCTCGATGGCGACAAGGTCGCCGCCGTGCCGGTGAAAGTGCTGTATCAGGACAGCACGCTGAACGTCGTTGATGGTGTGAAGCCTAGGGATTGCCTGGTGCTCGATGGCCAGTCGCGGCTTAAGCCCGGCAGCCGGGTTGAAACCAGCGGACAGTGCGCAGAGCCGCAGCGCCTGGCCGATGGCAATCGCGGGGCAAGCCCGCTCCCACGCGATACCGCCACTGCCCGGGATGCAGGTAGTACCGTGGGAGCGGGCTTGCCCCGCGATGGCGTCAGCGCAAACAACCCGGAGCCCCAGCCATGAACACCCGCAACGGCGTGTCGGCCTGGTGCATCGACCACCCCATCGCCACCCTGCTGCTGACCTTCGCCCTGGTGCTGCTGGGCGCCATCGCCTTCCCGCGCCTGCCGGTGGCGCCGCTGCCGGAGGCCGACTTCCCGACCATCCAGGTTACCGCCCAACTGCCCGGCGCCAGCCCCGAAACCATGGCCTCGTCGGTGGCCACGCCCCTGGAGGTGCAGTTCAGCGCCATCCCCGGCATGACCCAGATGACCAGCAGCAGCGCCCTGGGCTCGACCAACCTGACCCTGCAGTTCACCCTCGACAAGAACATCGACACCGCCGCCCAGGAGGTCCAGGCGGCGATCAACACCGCCACCGCGCGCCTGCCCCAGGACCTGCCCAGCCCGCCGACCTGGCGTAAGGTGAACCCGGCCGACAGCCCGGTGCTGATCCTCACCGTAAGCTCGGCGCAGATGCCCGGCAACGAGCTCAGCGACTACGCCGAAACCCTGCTGGCGCGCCAGCTCAGCCAGATCGACGGGGTCGGCCTGATCAACATCACCGGCCAGCTGCGCCCGGCCATCCGCGTGCAGGCCCAACCGGAGAAACTCGCCGCCATCGGCCTGACCCTGGCCGACATCCGCCAGGCCATCCAGCAGACCAGCCTGAACCTGGCCAAGGGCGCGCTGTATGGCGAACACAGCGTGTCGACCATCGCCGCCAACGACCAACTGTTCCACCCCGAAGACTATGCCCGGCTGATCGTCAGCTACCGCAACGGCGCCCCCGTGCACCTTGCCGACGTGGCCAAGGTGATCAACGGCGCCGAGAACGCCTACGTCAAGGCTTGGTCGGGCGACCAGCCGGGGCTCAACCTGGTGATCTTCCGCCAGCCCGGGGCGAACATCGTCGACACCGTGGACCGGGTGCTCGATGCCCTGCCGCGCCTGCAGCAAATGCTGCCGGCCTCGGTCGAGGTGTCGGTGCTGCAGGACCGCACCCAGACCATCCGCGCCTCGCTGCACGAGGTGGAACTGACGCTGATGATCGCCGTGGCCCTGGTGATCGGCGTGATGGCGCTGTTCCTGCGCCAGTGGTCGGCAACCCTGGTGGTGTCCAGCGTGCTGGGCGTGTCGCTGATCGCCAGCTGCGCATTGATGTACGTGTTCGGCTTCAGCCTCAACAACCTGACCCTGGTGGCCATCGTCATCGCCGTGGGCTTCGTGGTCGACGACGCCATCGTGGTGGTGGAGAACATCCACCGCCATCTGGAGGCCGGCGACGACAGCCGCACCGCCGCGCTCAAGGGCGCGGGCGAAATCGGCTTCACCGTGGTGTCGATCAGCTTCTCGCTGATTGCCGCGTTCATCCCGCTGCTGTTCATGGGCGGCGTGGTCGGCCGGCTGTTCAAGGAGTTCGCCCTGACCGCCACAGCGACCATCCTGATTTCGGTGCTGGTGTCGCTGACCCTGGCGCCGACGCTGTGCGCGCTGTTCATGCGCAAGCCGCCGCAGGAGCAGCATGGCGGCTTCGGCCAGCGCCTGCTGGGCTGGTACGAGAAAGGCCTGGACCGCGCCCTGGCGCACCAACGCCTGACCCTCGGCATCTTCGGCATCACCCTCGCCCTGGCGGTGGTCGGCTACGTCGGCATCCCCAAGGGCTTCTTCCCGCTGCAGGACACCGGCTTCATCCTCGGCACCACCGAGGCGGCGGCGGATGTGTCATACCCCGCGATGATCGAAAAACACCTGGCCCTGGCCAAAATCATCGGCGACGACCCGGCGGTGCGCGCGTTCTCCCATTCGGTGGGGGTGACCGGCAGCAACCAGACCATCGCCAACGGCCGCTTCTGGATCTCGCTCAAGCCCCGTGGCGAACGCGATGTCTCGGCCAGCGAGTTCATCGACCGCCTGCGGCCCAAGCTGGCCCAGGTGCCCGGCATCGTCCTGTACATGCGCGCCGGCCAGGACATCAACCTCAGCTCCGGCCCTTCGCGCACCCAGTACCAGTACGTGCTCAAGAGCAACGACGGCGTGGCGCTGAACCTGTGGACCCAGCGCCTGACCGAGCGCCTGCGGGAAAACCCGGCGTTGCGTGACCTTTCCAACGACCTGCAACTGGGCGCCAGCGTCACCCGCATCGACATCGACCGCCAGGCCGCGGCGCGCTTCGGCCTGACCACCACCGATGTCGACCAGGCGCTGTACGACGCCTTCGGCCAGCGCCAGATCAGCGAATTCCAGACCGAGACCAACCAGTACAAGGTGATCCTCGAGCTGGACGCCCGCCAGCGTGGCAAGGCCGAAAGCCTGAACTACTTCTACCTGCGCTCGCCGTTGTCGGGCGAGATGGTGCCGCTGTCGGCACTGGCCCATGTGGCGTCGCCCAGCACCGGGCCGCTGTCGATCAGCCACGACGGCCTGTTCCCCGCCGCCAACCTGTCGTTCAACCTGGCCCCCGGCGTGGCCCTGGGCGATGCGGTGCAGATCCTCGAACGCACCCAGCGCGAGCTCGGCATGCCCGACTCGATCACCGGCAACTTCCAGGGCGCGGCCCAGGCATTCCAGAGCTCGCTGTCGAGCCAGCCGTACCTGATACTCGCCGCGCTGGTGGCGGTGTACATCATCCTCGGCGTGCTCTACGAGAGCTTCGTGCACCCACTGACCATCATCTCCACCCTGCCCTCGGCGGGCCTGGGGGCGATCATCCTGCTGTGGGGCAGCGGGCAGGACTTCAGCATCATGGGGCTGATCGGCGTGGTGCTGCTGATCGGCATCGTCAAGAAGAACGGCATCCTGTTGATCGACTTCGCCCTCGACGCCCAGCGCCACCACGGCATGACGCCTGAACAGGCGATCCGCCAGGCGTGCCTGGTGCGCTTCCGGCCGATCATCATGACCACCCTGGCCGCGCTGCTCGGCGCGGTGCCGCTGATGTTCGGCTTCGGCGCTGGTGCCGAGCTGCGCCAGCCACTGGGCATCGCGGTGGTGGGCGGGCTGCTGGTGAGCCAGGCGCTGACGCTGTTCTCCACCCCGGTCATATACTTGGCCCTGGAGCGCCTGTTCCATCGCCGCCAGGCCGCCACCGTCGCCGCGCCGACCGCCCGCTGAGACAAGACCATGCGTGTACTGATCATCGAAGACGAAGAAAAAACCGCCGACTACCTGCACCGCGGCCTGACCGAGCAGGGCTTTACCGTGGACCTGGCGCGGGACGGCATCGACGGCCTGCACCTGGCCCTGGAAGGCGACTATGCGGTGATCGTGCTCGACGTGATGCTGCCGGGCCTGGACGGCTACGGTGTGCTGCGCGCGTTGCGGGCACGCAAGCAGACGCCGGTGATCATGCTCACCGCCCGCGAACGGGTCGAGGACCGCATCCATGGCCTGCGCGAAGGCGCCGACGATTACCTGGGCAAGCCGTTCTCGTTCCTTGAGCTGGTCGCCCGCCTGCAAGCCCTGACCCGCCGCAGCAGCAGCCACGAACCGCTGCAGGTGCAGGTGGCCGACCTGTGGATCGACCTGATGGCGCGCAAGGCCACCCGCGCAGGCCAGCGCCTGGAGCTGACCGCCAAGGAGTTCTCGTTGCTCAGTGTGCTGGCCCGGCGCCAGGGCGAAATCCTGTCCAAGACGGCCATTGCGGAGCTGGTGTGGGACATCAATTTCGACAGTGACGCCAATGTGGTGGAGGTGGCGATCAAGCGCCTGCGCGCCAAGCTTGACGGGCCCTTCGACAACAAGCTGCTGCATACCATCCGAGGCATGGGCTATGTCCTGGAAAACCGTGGGTAGTGAGCAGTCCCTGTGGGAGCGGGTTTACCCGCGAAGTGGCCACCGAGGTGCCTGGCACCGGCTTCGCCGGTGTTCGCGGGTAAACCCGCTCCCACAGGGGCTTGGCGGCGGCGATTGGATTGACAGTCAATGAACACAAAAGACCATTTGCGCAAAAGAGCCGGCAACTCCATCGCCCTGCGCCTCTGCGCCCTGTTCACCCTGGTCGCCCTGGGCGTGTTCGTGCTGATCGGCAGCGCCCTGTACCGCCAGGTCGACCGCAGCCTCGACCTGCTGCCTGCCGCCGAACTGGAAGCCCGCTTCAGCGTGCTCGAGTCCGCCCTCAACCGCTACGGCACGCCCGAGCACTGGGCCAAGATCCACAACAAGCTCAACCTGCTCGGCGAAGAGGACAAGCGCATCCGCTTCTGGGCGGTCGGCAGCAACCCGAACTACGAATATGGCCAACCCACCGAACTGATCCGCGCCTTCGCCGAAGGCCCGCCGGGCATGCGCGAGCTGCGCCTGGCGAACAGCCCCTACCCTTACAAGGTGCTGGTCAGCGAGCTGCCGGCACTGGGCGAACGCCCGCCGCTGCGCTTTCTGATCGGCATCAACACCGAAACCTTCTGGCAGGCCCAACACAGCCTGCTGGTGGCCATCGTCGGCCTGGCAGCATTCGGCGTGGTGCTGGCATCGCTGCTCAGCTACTGGGTGGCGCGCATCGGTTTGAAGCCCTTGCTGACGCTGTCTGACCAGGCCCAGGGGCTCGCCCCGCCACGCCTGGACGGGCGCCTGCCAACCGAAGCCCTGCCACCGGAACTGGCGCGCTTCGCCGGCGCCTTCAACGCCGCGCTGGACCGGGTCAGCCAGGCCTATACCCAGCTCGAAGCGTTCAACGCCGACGTCGCCCACGAGCTGCGCTCGCCGCTGACCAACCTGATCGGCCAGACCCAGGTGGCACTGACCCGCGGGCGCAGCGCCGAACACTACTTCGAGGTGCTGCAATCGAACCTGGAGGAACTGGAGCGCCTGCGCAGCATCATCAACGACATGCTGTTCCTCGCCAGCGCCGACCAGGGCAGCAAGGCCACCGCCCTGGCCGAGGCCTCGCTGGCCGAAGAGGTGGCCACCACCCTCGACTACCTGGACTACATCCTCGAGGACGCCCAGGTGCGCGTGAGCGTCAGTGGCGACGCCCGCGCACGCATCGAGAAAGCCCAGCTGCGCCGGGCGCTGATCAACCTGCTGAACAACGCCGTGCAGCACACCGCGCCTCACCAGGTGATCCAGGTACGCATCGAGGCCGATGAGCAACAGGTCAGCATCACGGTGAGCAACCCGGGGCCGAGCATCGCCGAGGAACACCTGCCGCTGCTGTTCGAGCGCTTCTACCGGGTGGATGCCGCGCGCGCCAACAGCGGTGGCAACAACCACGGCCTGGGGCTGGCGATCGTCAAGGCCATCGCCTTGATGCATGGAGGTGAGGTCTTCGTGCACAGCGATAAGGCAGGGAATTGCTTTGGGATCCGCTTACCGAATGCGGGACCGGAGTACACCGCACAAGACGCCAGCAAAAAGAAAAGAGGCGAGCAGGTCTGAACGCCTCTTTCGCTAGGGGTTGTACGAAAAGTCGCCGAGCGGCGATCAGGCAAGGCGAAAACAGGCGAGGAACGGTCGGAGTCGCGCACGACTTTGCTGGTTGCAAATGAGCATTCCGACCGGGCTGGCGCACCAGCCTGTTTTCAACGTAGCATGATCGTCGCGCAGGCACTTTTCGTACAAAGCCTAAAACCGATCTGCTATTTCTTGGCGCTAACAGCCGTGGCCTTGAATTTGCCCGATTTGTTTGGGTCGAGTACCTTGGTGAAGGTTACTTCTGAGCCTACGGCAATTCCGGAGTTGGCTATTAATTCGAATTGAAGCTGGTCATCCTCTTCCTCCGACTCAGGTTCGAATTCAATCCAACCGAACTGCAAGTCGGTGTTCATTGATTTAACTTTTCCACTCTGCTCGGCCATGTTGTTCACCTAAATATTGAGTTGCTCCAAGCGCTCCGAATGCCTTGACAACTCAGTATTCGGAACAGCCTCTCTTCAAGCCTATTAAACTCATCAAACAAGCGCCACTAGCATTTCTATCAGGTCCTGCACCACGCGGCGAGTCAAATACTGAGCTCCATTGCGCTGCGAATTTCGAACTGGCTAATAGCACGTGCTACTTCCTTGATGTTGGGATCAGGAAGATAAGAGCCTCTTGCCCTTGCACTGATTGTCGAGGTTTGATTACCCCGCGCCAGTGCAATCGACGACTCGATCGTCCCGCGCAGGATGTTCGCCTCGATCGCCAACGCCATGTTTTCACTGAGTGTGGAAACAAAGCGCGATTGGTTCGCCCACTTGTAGAAGGCGGCCGATCTACCCGTGAGTTTGAGGGGATCCGGTCCCTCCCAAAGGCTTTTCAACTTGCCGAACACACCATGCCTTCCGTAAGTGGGCATAGGCTCAAGCCGAGCGGCCGGGGCCTTGATAAAGTCGTCCACCTTACACAGGAGCTTTCCAGGCGCGGACTTGGCGGCTGCTATCGCCCTGGATGCACCTTCTCGCATACTCAGCCACACTGATTGGCGCGTGACGCCCAGTTTGGCGGACTTCAGTCGCTTGAAGCCCTGCCCGACGGCCTTCAACCCGTTCCCCACCCACCGGACAGTGCGTTGCACCAAAGTCCTGGTAGCGTTGAACAGCTTGATACTGGCTTTCATCACCCCCTGGAAGCCCTGCGTGGACGCCACGCCGGTTGCCATTGACGCAATCCCCAGCGCCTTGGACAACTCCGGATTGGTCTCTGCGGTCAACGCCGAGGCCACTTCCAGTCCGAAGGACGTTACAGCCATGGTGGTCAAAAAGGCGAAGAGCAACATCGAGGCTGTTCCCCCCGAAAACACCGTCGCTCCCACTCCTAGTACCGTCAGCACGAATGACAAGGCCAGCCCTCGCCACTTGCCCCCCAGCCCCACGTTCCTGGTCCCCCGCAATTGCTCCTCGCGCTCGCGCAATTGACGGTCCTGCCCCCATCGGCTGAGCATGATCGCGCCGCTAGGGTCATGCAGGTTGACCGGGTCCGGACAGTGCTGATAAGGATTGTGGCCACCGTCCCCAAACGGGGCCAGCCAGTCAGGCTGAGCATAGCGGCCTATGCCGGGATCATAACTACGGTACCCGTTGCCCGCAGGATACTGCCCTGTCACTGGGTCACGACGCATGCCGTTGTATCCGCTGACCACGCCCTCCAGCAACGCGCCCTCGCCAAACGGCAATCGCGGGGCCAACGTGAGCCCACCGTCCCTGACCTGCCCTGCAATGCCAACCTGTGGATCGTCGATCAACCAGCGCACCTGGTCGTCTTCGTACTCCGCCAGGCCTGCCGAGATGCTCGTACGACGCGTGACGGCACGAGTCTTGTCGAACCAGATTTCGCCAATCAGCTCATCACCGTCATATCGCAGCTCGCAAATGCTTTCGTCCTGTTCGACGTGTTGCGCGACCAAGCGCTGATAGCCGTCGTACTGATAGCGCGATAACAGTTGGCCTTCGGCATCCTTCACCCTGCTCACCTGGCCGGCACCGGTATAGCTGAATGCGTGGCTCTGTCCATCATCGACCAAGTAGCCATTATCGCTCCAGCTCAAAACCCGAGACTGCGAGCCGTGCTGCACCGAGGTCATGCGCGTGGGGTCTGCATTCGCGTCGTAGCTGAAATCCTGCGTGTGCTGGGTGCCATCAAAGCGCGTAGTCACTTTAGTGACAACGTTGTCCAAGGCGTCCCAGGTAAACGCTTGCGCCTTCACGGCATCGCCGCTGGCATTGGTCGGGCAGTAGGCGGTATCGTCGCTTTCGCAGGTGTAGCCCTCAAGACGATCAAGTGCATCGTAAACGAAGCGCTCGGTGCTCTTGAGCTGACCGTCCTGGTAGTTCTCTTTGCTGATCAGCCGGCCATCACCGCGCCAGGTCATGCGTTGACTGAAGCGTATCGCGCCATTGTGCAGGAAAGTCCGCACGATCTCCTGACCGAGACCATTGTGTTCACTGAGTACCTGCCATTGCTCACCGGCCTTCATTGCATGGACGAGGCGCGACTTCAGCCTGCCCAAGGCATCGTAACGGTACAGCACATCCTCATGATCCTTGCATGTACGTAGCAACCGCCCCTGGTCGTCGACGAAGACTCGCTGCCAACGCCCATCGGCACGCAGTGAAGCCACGGTGGCGCCACACAAGGTCTGCCAGTCCTGCGTCGGCACCTTTCCACGAGGCGTAGTCTCTGTGCCCTCGATGCGCCCTGGCAGGTCGCCCTGGATGAAGCGGTGCCTCCAGGTACCGCCCGCTCCATCCTCGCAGACCACAGTGGCTCCGCCATTCTTGCGTGCAAGACTGCCCATGGCGCTGTCGCCCGCGCGCCAACGGACGCAGTCGGCATCGATGTGCGTCTGCAGGCACGTCTTGTCGGGCAGGGTAATGGTATCGTCATCGAAGGAGTAAGTGCGGTTGCCGACCGTGCGCGACTTTAGCGTGGAATCATTGGCCACGGTCTGGGTGGCAATGACCCTGCCGTCTATCTTGAGGGCAGTGGGCTGGTTGCTGAAACCGTGATAGGCACGTTCGACAGTGCTGCCATCGGGGCGCGTTGCCTTGGTAATCCGGCCCAGATCATCACGCTCGAAGGCATAGATGCGTGTTTCACCGTCCACGAAGCGTTCGCTGCGCACCACTTGGGCACTCGCATCGAGTTGTTGGACCAGTTTTACCTGCTGCAGCCCGGCACCGTCGACGAGGGTTTCGGTACGCTCGAAGGTGCCATCCGTTAGGGTCACGTATTCGGTGGTGAGTTCAGACAGGCATTGTTGCGCCAATCCCTCTTTCACAACCTGACGGGTAGTGGTG
The DNA here is from genome assembly GCF_024749065.1 of Pseudomonas sichuanensis. Lineage (NCBI taxonomy): Bacteria > Pseudomonadati > Pseudomonadota > Gammaproteobacteria > Pseudomonadales > Pseudomonadaceae > Pseudomonas > Pseudomonas sichuanensis. The sequence continues at coordinate 5,008,251 of NZ_CP087185.1, forward strand.
CCTTTGGCAGGATTCGCATAAGTGAAAAGCACGGGACTGGCGATCTGTAGATAGCCTCGTGCCCGCTCGGCTTCTGCTGAATCGAGTAGCTTCAGAAAGTCCAGAACCTCAGCATTCTCGACATCAGCCCCGCCGAGGTTGAAGTCTTTAATTACGAGGTTCGCGGCCCACCTTTCGAGCTTCTGCCCATATCTGACCGGAATCCGAGACGCCCCCACCACTGGAATACATTGACCCCCTTTGCGCCCCGCAAGACCTTGAAAGAACTTGAAGAAATAAGGGAGAAAATATCTGTATCTATCGAACAGGCTCACTAACAGATACAGGGCTTGCCTAATCAAGTCTGTGATGTATTCATCGGACACATCGTGTGCATCTCTCACATCCCTTAGTTGCACAAGACAAGTAAGAAACTTGAGCATTTCCTCTTCATCATCCCCACCACTGCACGTTAGCGCGACAGCAACGTCCCACTCACTTGAATCGACGTCCGGTGGAGTTTGGTTTGCGCTCGATTGCTCCTCGACAACGGCTCCCAGCGCTGTCAGCCACGGTTCTCGCCCGTCCTTGGGCTGCACCTGTGCCATCTCGATCACTGCCTGGCCCCCCGGCAGATAGTCCCACTCCCAACACCCTACCGACTGCGATTCATCGAGCCCGTCCCTGCAGTACTCATCCAGTGGCACATAATCAATGGCCCCAGCGGGCTGCCATTCACTGCGCCAAACCCGCTGAACACCGTCCAGGTGATTGCGGCGTTGAGCACCGTTGGCATGGGTGTGAGTCTCCAACTTGTTATCCGCGGAATAAGCAGTGGTGATATGTATCACTGCTCGCTGGTTTTCTGCCCTGCTTTTTCTGCCAGGCTCCAGGCGATACCGAGCGTCGTCCACGACCCGCCCAAGAGCGTCGTACTGCCTTGTCATCTCGATCTCAGCGTCCGTTTGAGTAAGCCAGTTCGCGCTAAGGCGTGAGAAGTGACGGACACTGACCTGCTGCGTGCCGGCCTGGGTTTGCAAGGTAATACGCTCCAGGATGTACGGGGCATTTGGGTTGTCCTCGAACGTCTTGGTGGTTTTCTCCCAGAAGACATCAGGCCCCTGAAGCGTCATCTGAGTATCCTGGACGGTCCATACTTTGACCTTGCTCGCATCGCTCGGCGTCACCTTGTGCGTCACCGTCGACGAACCATGCAAATGTCGACGACACAGCACCGAGGCAAGGCCGATTTGCGTCGGTTCGTCCGTAGGGATGAAGAGCTCGCCGGATGCCATCTCCAGGCGCCCCCCCTGAATGACTCGCTCTTCGGCCAATTCAAGGTACGGTCTGCCTGCATGCGCTACCGTGCGGTAGCCGAAGAGTTTCAGACCAAGTGGATGACCGAAATCGTCACATTCATACTCGAACATCACAGGTAGCATCGCGTACTCAGGTACTGCCGGGCAGTCCAGTAGCGGTAGTTCCTGTAGTTCCTGTAGTTCCGGCAGGCAGTCAACTGTGCGCAACAGATCGGCCTCGATACGATTCGCGCCACCCGCGCGACCATAGTAGCCACGGCAAAGCGTATGCTGGCCCTCGATGACCACTTTCACGGGCAGTCCGTCATCGTCCGTCGTCATGATCTGCATATCGACCGCCTTGCCATGGGGCTGACGCTGTGCGACCGGGACGACTTGCAAGCAGGCCTGAATAGCGTTGACCAACACCACACGTTGATTGCGGCTGAATCGCCAGAGCATCTCTACGATTTCCTGCTGATGCTTGACGGATTGTTTGCCAGCCAATGCAGGCTTTCCCTTCCTGATGACCAACTTGATCGACTCGATCACCTTGATCAGGTCATTCCCATACCCCGTGTATCGAATGCTCTGCGTCGTATTCTTGTTCTGGGCCTTTAACTCCAGCCACTGGTCCTCGGCGGATGCCTCACCTGCCAGTATTTCTCGCCTGTGACTGCCGTCCTCACCGAACACCTGCAAATGATGCCGTCGCTTGCCATAGGGACCTCGCCGGCCGGCAATGATGTACAACTGATCAGAGATGTCACGCAACTCCCCCGTGTATTGGTAGGTGGCCACGTGGTTCTCTTGCCCACCGCCAGGAATCAAGGCATGGAGCTTGACCTTGGGCCACGAGGGCCACTTATTGGTGTCGTGTGGTTCTGGGCGTACACCCGGGGTGTAGCGCACGTACTCGACCGAACCATCCAACTCCTCTAACCGACACAGCACCCGGTCTAGAACCGGATCGTCTTCATAGCCACATTTGACCTGCTGAAGGCACGCACCTGCTTGAGTCCACTCAAGGGTCCGTAGCAGCCAGTCTTTCAATTGCAGCTTGACCTCGAAGCGTTCATCGCTTGCTGGCCATATCTGCATGTTCACCTGCGCAGCCGACTTGTCCGGGGTGACGTACTCAGCCGTGAACAAGGTTTGTTTCTCGCTCTCGATGCGCATGAGCAGGAATTGCCCAAGCTGACGCTTCCACGTCAGTTCGAGCACCTCACCATAATGCGAGATGATGCGAGCAGGCAGCAGCTGCACGAATGGACGCTCGTAGTAGGCGATGCGCTCGTTCAGCTCCTCGATCGTTCCATGCGTTGCCCAGGCCTTGGCGGCCTCGTTGTAATCGAGCGCCGCACCAATGTAGTAGGCCCCCGGTGAAGCCACCAGCAGCACCCATTGAGTCCAGTGCTCAGGCACGGCGGGAAACTGCGGTTTGCTTTTCTCCTTGATAGCCCGCAGGAGCTTCAGGACTGTCTGGCGAAATTCATCATTGGGCTCGACCTCGTTGGCGGCCACCACGGCAGGCTTTTTCAAGACTTCCTGACGGCCATTGGGCAGCTCGATCGTGAATTCACTGTAATCCTTGTTGCAGCTCAACAGGCAATGCTTCTTCTTCAACGGTTGTTCCTTGCCTAGGTCTTCCCACTCCTTGGGGGTGAACGTGATTCGCCCGCCATTGGCCAGGGTCAACACACGGTCACGCACGTCCAGGCTGGAGAAGCGCCAGGCCCAGCCATCCCCCAACCCCGCCTCGTTTCCGCGCAAGGCCGAATAATGCAAGGTCAGGTCGCACAATGGCCCCCGTGCGCCCAGACCTTGCAGCGTTGCGATCGGGTAGTGAGCATGGAACAAGCCCAGGCGGCCATCCACGCCGGTCATGTCATGCCCGAAAGTATCGAAAATTTCCGAGTGATCCGTGTTCCCCCAGTCTTCGCATAGCAGACTCCTCGGCGTGTAGGGCGCCAATGCGGCGGACGGGGTGAACTCGACCGATTTCGAATTTTTCCAGAATGCGTGTTCGTCAAAGGCGCCGAAATGGCCGACGATCAATTTGTCTTCACCGCGCAGGCTTTCGGGATAATCCAGAACGATCTCGTAGTCTTGCTTGACCCGGCCGCCCCAGATGATCTTGCCGGCGCTGACCCAAAGCGGCGACTCTTCACCTTTGCCGAAAACCGTCGGCTCGCAGGCGGCCACCCGTATACCCTTGTCCCAGGCGTGCTGAGTCAGACGAAACTCGAGCTCCCCTGACTGCAAGTTGATGGAGGCATTGAGTTGGCCCTTGGCTGAGTCGAACTCAACGGACGGCGCCGAGGCCATTTCCTCCTTCAGAACATCGGGTGCCACTTCTACGAAGGGTTCGAATTCGACCTGCAGTTCACTGAAGGCTGAGTCGAAGTCAACGGACAGCACCGAGGCCATTTCCTCCTTCTGAACATCGGGTGCCTCTTCTACGAGGGGTTCGAATTCGACCTGCAGTTCACTGAAGCGTGGGATTGATAGCGACCCGGCACCTCCAGTCGTGCTGTCAATGTCAACGTAAAGTTCAGGCCAGGCTTGTTCCTGGAGAAAACGCGCCAAGGCAATGCGCCAGGACGGCAGCTCGATCTCGCCGCCTTTCTCTGTCTGCGGAGGTCTGAACACGCCAGTATGTAAGGCCCGGTTGCTAAAGGGATGCCGTACCGCAACGTTCAGCGAGGCTCGGGACATCGCTTTTGTCGGAAGCTCCAGCGCCGGTACCCAGTTACCCGCATCCGGCAGCGAGGTGAAGATGCGCAAGGCGTCGCCCCGGTGCCATAAACCAAGGCCGAGGGCATCCTGGCCGATAAGATTGTTGGACGCAGGCCTTGAGGAACTGGCTTGCACATAAGCGGACACCTCTGAACGATTCAGGGCAGTAGCCCAGTCCGCCAGCCATTTGCCACTTGCCCTCAGGGTCGTGGTGGGGCCCCACTGATGATGACCCAGCAAGCGCTGAGAACATGCATCGTAGACCCAGGTATGCAACGTGGTACCGACCGGTAAAGCCTGCGATCCTTCGACTTTGCGGCTTTCCCACCAGCCTGAGACGGTCAGGTTCACGCTCAGTTCGGCCCGCTGCGGCACCCAAAACGCGTTGCCGATTTCGGCGGGCGTTACCTGACAGTCGCTGTTCAATACACCCGCCCGCAGCAGATGGCTGTCACGATTGATCTGATCGCACAATGCCTTGGACCAGCCCAAGCCGACCTGCCCCTGCGTGGGGCTGAAGAAATGATTTTCGAACAGCGCTTGTGTTTTAAGGTCGCGAACCTGCAAACAAAGCGTCTGCCGGGCAGTCAAGCGGAAACTGTCATTGCAGGCCAGCGCCTGTACCAGATTGCTATCGAAGGGAGCATTGCTGAAAGCCCGGTACTTGGCATGGCTCCACAGCCGTAATGGGCCACTCTCGGTCGTGAAGTTATTGTTCTCGTCCCATGCTCCGGCAGTGATCGGGGCGCCCTGGTCGGCAACAAACTTGGCGAATGCCCGAGGCCACTTCTGTGCCGTTAGTTCACTGGCCTGAGGGGTGAAGGCAAACCGACTGACCTCTCCATCGCAGCGGTTGACCAGAAACGCACTGAGCGTTTCATCACGCGCGAGTTCGCGACCTGCCTTGATCGGTACGGTGCTGTACCACCCATCGTCGACGCTGCCCTCTCGCATCAGTGTGAAGTCGGTCATGTCAGGAAGGTAACCGTCAGACCGCGTGGTGATCTGGTAAGGAACCGCATAAGGGTCAATCTGACTGACGATTCCGCTGAGCAAATAGACATTCTTGATGAAGCTGAAAAACTCATGCTGACCATTGAATAGGCCAGTCCCCTTCAATATCGGATAGTCAAGGGTGAGTTGAGCATGATGATCCTGCAGAGCATCATCGACAGTGAACACAAATTTCGCGTATTGACCGGGGTAGTCTACGACCGTTACGTGGCCAAAAAATGAGTAGTAGCCGTTTAAATCAGTAGTCAGCTCCACCCACACCGCCCCCAACGCTGGTGACAGCTTCCCCCACTCCTCGGGTTTGACCAGTACCGCGCCGCTTTCGAGCATGGCCTCCAGCTGCATGGCCTCTTGCTCTAGCTTCGCATCCAGCTCGGGCACAAGCTCGATGTCGGTGTAAGCCAAGTTTCGTTTGTCTGGAGACCTGATACGCAGCACATCGTTCTCTGCGAATTCGTAAACAGCTTTGACGCCGTTCACCGTGATGAGATCGCCATTCTTGAAGAATTTCCTGAAGGCGTGACAGTTGTAGGTCATCACCAAACCCTCGCGTGCTATCGGCTCGTCGTCATTGAATGGCGACCAGGTGATCTGCACAACTGACAAAAATGCCAGGTGCCCGCTGCGTGGGCGAGAACATGTGCACCGCGAGAAGATGCGTTTCAATCCTGAAGCGCTCTACAACGTGGGTTGTGAACGAAAATCCGCGCATGCAAGCGCCTACAATTACATTTTTCGCAACAGTGCTTATCGAACGGGGTGCTGTTTCAGGCCTAGGGAAACGACTAACTTTAGCCCTGTCTCCATTAACACTTGCCCCCGCAAGAAGGTAGTTTCAAATGTCCAACAGTATGGGTATTGCCAGCGTTTTCGTCCTGTCTTCCCTGTTGTTGTCGCCACTGGCCATGGCCGAAGAATCCCAGGCCTTCGTCACCCGCAATACAGAACTTGCCGCTGTTCACCAAGAATCCCGCGAAGCCTTGGCGCACAAGGCCGACGCCGGCGAGTCCGCAGAACAGACAGCCTCGAAGGTTTCCAGCGACGCCAATGTCGATAGCTGATCGCGCACCGTCGCACCTCCCATCTTCCCTTGGCTACACATGGGCACCCGCGGTGCCGATATGTTAGCCTTTCAAAGCCGCTGCTCATCAGCGGCTTTTTTTATGTGTCGAAAATATCAGCCAGGCTGCTGCGTCTCTAATAAGAAACTTGCAGAACACGACAATAAAAAACTGCCCCACCGCTTGACCAAAGGAGTTTGTACCGGTGTCTTTCGCGTTTCGTTTTACCCCGCTTTTCCTTGCGTTAACCGCAACGATGCCCCTGGCCGCCCAGGCCGATGAAGACAAGGCTGATGGCTTCATCGAAGGCTCTACGCTGAACCTGCATTTTCGCAATGCCTACTTCAACCGCAACGAACTCAACCGCGACGTGCGTGACAAGCGCGAATGGGGCCAGGGCGCCGTGGCGCGCTTCGAGTCCGGCTACACCCCTGGTGTGATCGGCTTCGGCCTGGACGCCCACGGCATTCTCGGCCTCAAGCTCGACGGTGGCGCGGGCCATGCCGGCACCTCGATCCTGCCCAACCACGTCAAGGACGACGGCAGCCAGGGCGCTGCCCCGCACTCGTTCTCCACTGCGGGCGGGGCGATCAAGCTCAAGGGCTTCGACACCGAGTTCAAGGCCGGTGACCTGTTCCTCACCAACCCGGTGATCGCCGGCGGCGAATCGCGCATGCTGCCGCAGACCTTCCGTGGTTTCGCCCTGACCAACACCAGCATCGACGGGCTGATGCTCGAAGGTGGCCAGGTAAGCTTCACCAAACCGTACAACCAGAGCGGCCACCGCCGTATCGACACCTACTACGGTGCACTGGAAGACGGCGACAAGAGCAAGCACCTGAACTGGGCCGGCGCGTCCTGGAGCGGCACCGAAAACGTCACCGCCAATGTCTACGCCGCTGAGCTGAAGGACATCTGGAACCAGTACTACGCCGACTTCGACTACACCTACCAGGTCAACGACCTGGTCAGCCTGAACCCGGGCGCGCACTACTACCATACCCAGGACACCGGCCAGTCGCTGCTGGGCAAGATCGACAACAACACCTACAGCCTGCACTTCACCGTGGCCGCCGGGTTCCACAGCGTCACCGCCGCCTACCAGCGGGTCAACGGCAACACGCCGTTCGACTACATCAACCTGGGTGACAGCATCTACCTGGACAACTCGCGCATGTACTCGGACTTCAACGCGCCCAACGAGCGCTCGTGGAAGCTGCAGTACGACTATGACTTCGCCGGTGTCGGCGTGCCGGGGCTGACCAGCTCGCTGTCGTACTCGCGCGGCGAGGCGGACCTGACCAAAGCCACCCAGGACACCACGCACTACGACTACTACAACGAAGATGGCAAGCACGCCACCCACTGGGAGCGTGACTTCGACCTGAAGTACGTGTTCCAGGAAGGCCAGCTGAAGGATTTGTCGGTGCTGCTGCGCTATGCCAGCCACCGGGCCAATGCGGCCTACGCGGCAGAGTCGGATAACGACGAAGTGCGGGTGATCGTCGATTACCCGGTGAACGTGTTCTGATCTGACGTCGGCGCACGGCGAGGGCTTCGCCCTCGTTTCGCCGGCACTGAAAACGCCAGACCGAAGGTAAACGTGGGAGCGGGCTTGCCCCGCGATTGCAGCACCGCGATATACGGCACCGGCTTCGCCGGTGCTCGCGGGGCAAGCCCGCTCCCACGGTAAGTGCTATTGCCGCGATACCGATGAAACAGGATATGCAAGGTTTCAGCAGTTTCTGTTCAACCCGAGTTCCAGGTCATTGACCAGTGCCTTGGCCATCGCGCTGAGAATCCGCGCCGCACTGCCGGCCAGCAAATCCCCCTCCATTTCCGCCTCGGTCGTCAGGTGCAGGATGCAGCCCTGCAACATCGACAGCTCATCGAATGCCCGGCTGAACGGGATATCGGGCTGGACACGGTACAACTCAAGGAAGGTCTCGACGCCTGCGGTGAAGGCGGGTTCGGGTTTGTCGCTCATGGCGTCACCTGCAGTGACCGGGCATGGTCGAACAGGCAGCGCAGCAACTGGCTGAGGATGGCCACGTTTTCCATCAGGACCATGGGGCGGTCGTCAGGGGGGAACGCGCGGTAGGCGTCCAGGGTTCGGCTCATGGTCGACATCAGCACGGCGGCGTGGGCCATGGCGGCGTCGTGGGTCAGGTGGTCGATGATGCTGATGTAGGGGATGGGGGGATCGGGGACTAGCTTTTTCATATGCAATTCCCAATATCGATAAAGGAAACCGCCAGCTCATCCTTTCTCACGAGACAAGGGTGGCAGCCGTACATGGGGTGAGAAAGCCGAGGACATTGGAACCCGGCCAGACCTAAGTCTGCCCATGCACGACTGCCATAACAGCGTGCGGGACCAACATCGTTCGGGTTTCTCACGCCCGGTCACCATTCGGCGACCCGAGAAAGTTATCCCTGATGATTGTCCCGGCATATCTGGAACCTTCCGGCAGGCGCGTAGGATAGGTCCCAAGCATGGCCTGACTGAAGTATTTGGTTTCATATTCGGAAATGTCGTACGCCGTTGCGGGGTGGCTGATCGGGAGCTGGTAATGGCCACCAGGTGCATGTCGAAAGATGGGGTCAGGGCCACCAGGTGCTTGCCGGTGTTTTTGCAGCGCCTATGGGGACTGTCAGTTTTTTTGTGTTCGGGCCGGTAATGGCCTGCCGCTAGGCAGGCCCTGATTTTCACCAGGTCGGCCTGATGAACCGATCTCCGTACAAAATCGCAAATTGATTCATCGCGCTTTTCCAGTCATGGGCCGGTTTTCCCCAATTGGCTGTGATGTTGCGCAATCCCAGCCAAATCAGTTTGGTCGCTGCATCATCATTCGGGAAATGCCCGCGAGTCTTGATGACCTTGCGTAGCTGGGCATTGATGCTCTCGATGGCGTTGGTGGTATAGATCACCTTTCGGATGGCGGGCGGGAAAACAAAGAATGGAATCACGCGATCCCAAGCCCGTCGCCAAGCAGCCACCACCGTCGGATATTTCTCGCCCCACGGCCCGTTCTCAAACTCATCGAGTGCTTGCTCTGCCGCTTCAGCATTGATGGCTTGGTAAATCGGCTTCAGCTCCTTGGCCAGAGCCCGCCGCTTGTCCCAGGCCGCGTAGTCGAGGCTGTTGCGGATCAGGTGCACGATGCACGTCTGCAGCGTCGTTTCTGGAAACACTGCGCTGAGGGCCTCTGGCATGCCTTTGAGGCCATCGGTCACGGCAATCAGCACATCTTCGACGCCACGCTTCTTGAGGTCGTTAAAGACCTTCATCCAGAACTTCGCACCCTCGGTGTTCTCGATCCAGATGCCCAGGATATCGCGCGTCCCGTCGGGGAGAACGCCCAGGGCCAAGTAAATGGCCTTGTTGCGAACCAGACCTTCTTCGCGGATCTTCACCCGCAGCGCATCGAAGAAAATGACCGGGTACATCGGCTCCAGTGGCCGCTGTTGCCACGCGCCAATCTCTTCCATGACCTCGTCTGTCACAGAGCTGATGAAATCGGGTGAAACGTCGGTTCCATACTGCTCGGACAGGAAGGCCCGGATCTCTCTGACCGTCATTCCACGGGCGTACATGGCGATGATTTTGTCATCGAATCCGGTGTAACGGCGCTCATGCTTGGGGATCAGAATGGGCGAAAAACTGCCGTCACGGTCCCGAGGGATATCCAGCCGTAGCGGGCCATCGCCTGTCAGTACAGTCTTGCCACTCGTGCCATTGCGCTGGTTGGTCTCATCCTCTGGGCGCTGCGCGCCCGGCGGATAGCCCAGGTGATGACCAAGTTCGGCGTTCAGGGCTCGCTCGATCAGTGCTTTCTTGAAGGCGGCAGAGGCCTCTTCGATAGCCTCTGCGGTCATCAGTGGGGTCGCGGAAAACTGTTCAAGCAGCTCTTTCGGGACCTTCGGTAACTCTCGAAGCGGTTTCTTTTTGGTTGGCATACATGCACCTCTTACTCATGGTATGCCCGAACACAAAATTTCTGACACCCTCCGCCTATGAGATCGAGCGCCGCCCGCGCGGCGCTTCGCGGGTAAACCCGCTCCCACAGTTTGTTTCGGGCCAGTCTCTCCTGGGCCTTTACCTGGTCCGCCTTGTTGGTACGACGCGGTTTCATTGTGGGCGTTGCCGCCGCCCCGCATGACTCAAGGCATGCACCAAGGCAGGCGCCGGTACTTTCATAGGAATAATTGGCCCGAAACAAACTGTGGGAGCGGGTTTACCCGCGAAGCGCCGCGCGGGCGGCGCTCGATCTGATAGGCGCTGCAAGGGCTGCGGCAAGCACCTTCATGCCCTGATGCAATCAACAGCCAGGCCCCTGTATGCCCTGACGCCATCAACAACCAGCCACCCGATACCCCTCAAGCGACCCCAAGCCCGCCACCAGACTCCCCGCCCCCCACGATTTCGTCGGACGAATCACCATAATTCTTGTCCGACAATCCACCGTTCCTTAGAATACCGCCGCCGCGTAATGGCCCATCCCCCATGGATCAAGGGGCTTATGCAGTAGCGAGCATGACGTCAGTTACCCGATCACCGCGTTCAGCCCTGTACAAGTCGCACCCCGAACTGATCCTCAACCTGGGCAGTTGCCTCGCCGTGCTCGCCATAGTGGGCATCGTCAGCTACCTGCTGGCGCGCGAGCGCGACAGCGTCGAGCAGTCGGCCATCCGCTCCTCGGGCAACATCGTGCAGCTGATCGAAAGCGACATCGTGCGCAATGTCGAACTCTACGACCAATCCCTCAAAGGCCTGATCTGGGCCGTGAAACACCCCGAATTGCTCAGCGTCCAGCCCAGCCTGCGCCAGCAGATCCTGTTCAGCCAGGCGATATCGGCACCGGTGCGCGGCGACATTCTCTGGCTCGACGCCAAGGGCGATGTGGTCGGTGACTCCACCAGCGTGGTGCCCCGCCAGGCCAACTTCGCCGACACCATCCCCTTCCAGCGGCACCGCGACCACCCCGGCCTGGGCCTGCTGATCAGCCCACCGTTCAAGGCCCGGCTGGGCGACCTGGACTGGTGCATCAGCTTCAGCCGGCGGATCTCCGGCAGCAACGGTGAATTCGTCGGCCTGGCCGCCGGGGCCCTGCGCCTGTCGTATTTCAGCCGGCTGTTCGAGCGCCTGGACATCGGCGACGACAGCAGCATCAACCTGCTCAACACCGACGGCCAGCTGCTGGCCCGCCAGCCTTCCCGGCCACAGGACCCGCTGATCGGCACCAGCTTCAGCGAACGGCCCAACTTCAAGCGCATCCTCAGCGAGCGCAGTGGCAGCTTCACGGCCAGGTCGAGCCTGCAGGACACCCAGCGCATGTACACCTTCGCCCGGGTCGCCGACCTGCCGTTGATCGTGCTGGTGGTGCACTCCACCGACGAGGTGTTCCAGTCCTGGCGGCGCACGGCCATCGTGGTCAGTGTGGCCACCGGCGTGCTGTGCATCGGCATCCTCTGGCTCACGTTGTTGCTGGGCCGTGAATTGCGCCGGCGCCACGATGCCGAGCAGGGCCTGGCGACCCTGGCTGCCACCGACAGCCTCACCGGGCTGGCCAACCGCCGCCGGCTCGACCAGGTGCTGCGCCTGGAATGGGCACGCGCCCAGCGCAACCGCAAGCCACTGGCGGTGCTGATGGTGGATGTGGATCACTTCAAGGCGTTCAACCAGCGCCACGGCCATGCCGGCGGCGACCATGTGCTACGCGAGGTGGCCAAGACCATCGAGCATTGCATTCGGCGCCCGGCGGACCTGGCGGCGCGTTATGGCGGGGAAGAGTTCCAGGTGGTACTGCCGGAGACCGAACTGGCCGGCGCGCTGCTGCTGGCCGAGCGTATTCGCGCCAGCGTCGAGTCGATGCCGCCGTTCGGCGCGGACGAACGCTCGGTGACGGTGAGCGTCGGCATCGGCCTGCACATCCCCGGCACCCAGCACGACCTGACCCGGCTGCTGGGTGACGCGGACGAAGCGCTCTACCGGGCCAAGGCCAATGGCCGTAACCGGGTAGAGGGCCCTCAGGTTTAAGAAGCGGCGCGGGCTGCGTTGCGCAGCGCCTTCACCTGGTCGTGGTTGCGCTGTACACCCTGCAGCTGGTTTTCCACCAGCATGTAGGTCTGGTCACTGGCGGTGCGGCCCAGTTTCACCAGCTTCTCACGGCCATCCTTGTAGGCCTTGAGCGCGTGATCCTCACCGCGCTCCACTTCATTGAGCACCGCCGCTTCATCCTTGCCGGTGACCATCGACTTGAGGTTGACCCAGCCACGGTGCAGGTCGCCGCTGATGCTGGTGCTGGTTTCCGGGTCGCCACCCAGGCGACGGACTTCGCTTTGCAGCTGGGCCGCGGCATTGGCACACTCGCCGGCACGCTGAACGAAGAACGCCTTGAGTTGTGGGTTCTTCACATCCTCGGCGGAGGTCTTGAAGCCCTTCTCGCCGTCCTTGCTGTACTCGATCAGGTCGTTGAGCACATCGATGACGTCTTTGTTGGGGTTACTCATGGCAACAACTCCTTGGCAGGTGATAGTCACCTTAACTGGAGCAGGCTTCATGCCAGGCTTGCCGGTTAAAAATAATTTATAAAAATCAATAATTTACAGTTATTGCGAAACCGTCGTGCTGGTGCGTTCTGCATGATCGCCGCTTGGGTCGTCGTGCAGATTGCAGTATCGTCCGCGCTTCACCCGCCACAGGCTGCCGCGCCAATGAAACCTGAATCCCTGCAACTGCTGGTTACCCGCACCATGCCTTTTGGCAAGTACCAGGGGCGGATCATCGCCGACCTGCCGGGCGACTACCTGGCGTGGTTTGCGCGCAAGGGTTTCCCCCATGGCGAGCTGGGCGCGTTGCTGGCGTTGATGCATGAGATCGACCACAACGGCCTGGCCGACCTGCTGGTGCCGCTGCGCGCAAAAACACGTCAGGGCTGAGCGCTCAAGACTGCGCTGTACCCGCCGAAAACTCGAAGAACTCTTTTCAAGGACGAATGACCTTCCATGCAATCGCGTCAATCCGCTTCATCGGCGTTTGTCATTTCCCTGCTGATCGCAGGCTCAGGGCTCTACTATGTAGGCCGCCTGCGTTGGGCGCTGATACTGCTGGCACTGTTCCTCATCGACTTCTTCCTGATCGGCCTGTTCGCCACGCCCAAGGCGGTGATCGTCGGCCTGTGCGTCGCCTTGGCGCTGAAGCTCGGCTCGGCCTGCCTGGCCGCCTGGATCGCCTGGCGCGGCCACCCGGGCAGCGAACCACCCGGGGCACGCCTGGTGGCCTACGCCGCTGCGGTGGTAGTGCTGGCCGGCGTGCTGGTGGTGCTGCGGGGGCCGTTGTTCGGTTACCGGCTCGACCAGATTCCTTCGGGCTCGATGGAGCCGGCGCTGCAGATCGGCGATCACATCGTCAGCGACTCGCGCTTGCTTGGCGATCTCAAGGTGGGGGATGTGGTGCTGTACCGCCAGGGCAATGTGGAAGGGTTCAAGCGCGTGGCGGGGGTGGCCGGCGACCGGCTGGAGATCGTTGCGGGCGAACTGTTGGTCAATGGCCGCAACCTGGGGTTGTTTCACGCACCCGCCGAGATGGTGCGCAGCGCTTATTCACTGAGCCTGGCGCCCCTGGTGGTTGAACCCGGCCATGTCTACCTGCTCGGCGACCGGCGCGACAACAGCACCGACAGCCGTTACTTCGGCCAGGTCGCAGTGGCGGATGTAACGGCGAAGGTTAACGGGGTCTGGTACGCGAAGAATCGCCAGCGGATCGGTACGACCTTCGAATAGCCATCGCGGGGCTAACAATGTGGGAGCGGCGGTGCGCCGATGCGACTTGCACCGCGATGGGCGCTAGCCCTTGGCCGGCGCCACCACCATCTCCACCTGCTCGCCCTTCTTGATCACGGCATACACCACCGCCGTCACCAGGCTCCCTGCCAGGATCGCCAGCAAGTACAGCAACGCGTGGTTGATGGCATTGGGGATCAGCAGCACGAACAGCCCGCCGTGCGGGGCCATCAGCTTGCAACCGAAGTACATCGACAGCGCGCCGGTCAAGGCGCCGCCGGCGATGCTCGCCGGGATCACCCGCAGCGGGTCCTTGGCGGCGAACGGGATGGCACCCTCGGAGATAAAGCACAGCCCCAGCGCCAGCGCCGCCTTGCCGGCCTCGCGCTCGCTCTGGGCGAACTTGCGCCGGGCAAGGAAGGTGGCGATGCCCAGACCGATCGGCGGCACCATGCCGGCTGCCATGGTCGCCGCCATCGGCGCGTAGCTGGACGACGCCAGCAAACCCACCGAAAACGCATAGGCGGCCTTGTTGATCGGGCCACCCAGGTCGACGCACATCATGCCGCCGAGCAGCAGCCCGAGCAGGATGGCGTTGGTGGTGCCCATGCTGTCGAGGAAGTGCGTGAGGCCTGCGAGCATGGCCGCCACCGGCTGGCCGACCACGTAGATCATCACCAGCCCGGTGAACAGGCTGGCCAGCAGCGGGATGATCAGGATCGGCTTGAGCGCTTCGAGGCTGCTGGGCAGGTTCACCCAGCGAGCGATGGCCTTGGCGCTGTAACCGGCGAGAAAGCCGGCGACGATGCCGCCGATGAAACCTGCGCCGAGGGTGCCGGCCAGCAGGCCGCCGATCATCCCCGGCGCCAGGCCCGGGCGGTCGGCGATGGACCAGGCGATGTAGCCGGCCAGCAGCGGCACCATCAGTTTGAACGCCGCTTCGCCGCCGATCTGCATCAATGCCGCCGGCAGCGTGCCGGGCTGCTTGTAGGCCTCGATGCCGAACACGAACGACAGGGCGATCAGCAAGCCGCCGGCCACCACCATCGGCAGCATGAACGACACGCCGGTCAGAAGGTGCTTGTAGACGCCGGTCTTCTCGGCTTTTTGCGGGGCGCTGGCGGCATCAGCGGCGCTTTCCACCTTGCCTTCGGCCAGGGCCTTGTCCAGGGTGGCGCGGGCCTGCTTGAGGGCGATGCCGGTACCGCAGCGGTAGATGCGCTTGCCGGCGAAGCGCGCGGTGGGCACTTCGATGTCGGCGGCCAGCAGCACCACGTCGGCGGCGGCGATGGCCTCGGCCGGCAATGGGTTGCGGGCGCCTACCGAGCCTTGGGTTTCCACGGTCAGCGTGTAGCCCAGGGCCTGGGCGGCCTGCTGCAGCGCCTCTGCGGCCATGAAGGTATGGGCAACGCCTGTCGGGCAAGCCGTTACCGCAACAATCTTCGGCGTGCTGGCTGCCGCACTGGGGGCGGATTGCTGCTCGTGCACCCGGGCCTTGGCGGCGGCTTCGTCAAGAAAGCCTTCGCGGTCGGCCAGGGCCTGGGCCGGCGTGCTCTGGTACAGGCGCTTGCCGGTGAAACGGGCCAGATCGACCGGCCCGGTGCTCACTACCAACACCCAGTCGGCCTCGGCGATCTGCGCGGGCGACAGGCGCCGCTCGGGGTGTTCGGCCTCCTGCACTTCGACACTGGTGCTCCAGCCTCGACGCTGGGCGGCGGCGGCCAACAGGCGCGCACTGAGCACGCTGGACACCTGGCCGTTGGGGCAGGCGGTGACAATGGCAATGTTCATCAGCAGCCCTCTTGTTGTTCTGTCAGGTGCACGGCGGCTTCCAGGCGCGCCAGTTGCTCGCGGTCGTGGATGCCGAAACCGACCTGGGTGACCGCCTGGGCGGCGATCGCGGTGGCGCGGCGCAAGGTAGCTGTGGGCGCTTCGCCCTGCAGCAGGCCATGGACCATGCCTGCCACCAGTGAATCACCGGCGCCCACGGTGCTGGCGATGCGCACCTGCGGTGGCTGAGCATGCAGCGCCAGGCCTGCGGCAAACCAGGTGACGCCGTGCTCGCCCTGGGACACCACCACATGCTCGACACCACTGGCCAGCAACTGGTCGGCGGCGGCGCGTTGCTGTGCCAGGCCGTCCACTGGCAAGCCGAGCACTTCACCCAGTTCGTCAGTGTTCGGCTTGACCAGCCAGGGCGCGGCCTGCAGGCCGGCGCGCAAGGCTTCGCCGCTGCTGTCCAGGGCCACTTTCAGGCCCTGCACCTTGAGCATCTGCAGCAACTCGCGCAACCAGTCCGGGCTGATCCCCCGTGGCAGGCTGCCGGCCACCACCACCGCATCATGCCCCGGCGCTACCTGCGCCAGGCGGTGCAGCAGGTCGTTCCTGGCGGCCTCATCGACCTGCGGGCCCTGGCCATTGATGTCGGTGACCCGGCCGTCGGCCTCGACCAGCTTGATGTTGCTGCGGGTCTCGCCAGGCACGCGGACGAAGCAGTCGGCAAAGCCGCGCTGGGCGATCAGCGCCTCGAAGGGTTGCAGGTTTTCCTGGCCGAGAAAACCACCGACGGTGACGCTGTGGCCCAGGTCGGCCAGCACCTGGGCGACGTTCAGGCCCTTGCCGGCGGCATGGCTGTGCTGGGCCTGGCTGCGGTTGACGGCACCGGCCTGCAGGCGGTCGAGGCTGACGGTGATGTCCAGCGCCGGGTTGAGGGTAAGGGTGAGGATCTTGGCCATTTCAGTAACGCTCCACCAGCGCCCGGACCGCTTCGGCGCTGTCTTGTTGCAGGGCCTCGCGCGCCAGGGCGCGGGCCGTCGATAGGGTGGCCTGGCGCACCAGTGCCTTGACTTCGGGGATGCTGCGGGCGGCGACGCTCAACTCGTCCACCTCCAGCCCCAGCAACACCGCGACCGCCTGCGGGTCGGCCGCCAGTTCACCGCAGATACCCACCCATTTGCCTTCGGCGTGGGCGGCGCGCACGGTCATGTCGATCAGTTGGAGCACTGCCGGGTGCAGGCCGTCGGCCTGGGCCGAAAGGCTCGGGTGGCCGCGGTCGATGGCCAGGGTGTACTGGGTGAGGTCGTTGGTGCCGATGCTGAAGAAGTCCACCTCACGCGCCAGCTGCGGCGCCAGCAACGCGGCGGACGGCACCTCGACCATGATCCCGACCTGCAGGTCGCTCACCGGGATCTCCAGGCGCAAGCGCTCGACCATGGCCTTGGCGGCGCGCCACTCGTGCACCTGCCCGACCATGGGGAACATGATCCGCAGGGGGCGATTGTCGGCCGCGCGCAGCAGGGCACGCAGCTGCTCTTCCATCACCTGTGGGCGTTGCAGGGTCAGGCGTACGCCGCGCACGCCGAGGAAGGGGTTGTCTTCCGCCGCGATCGGCCAGTAGGGCAAGGGCTTGTCGCCGCCCACGTCGAGGGTGCGCACCACCAGTGGCCGCCCGCCCAGGCCGTCGAGCACGCGGCGGTATTCGGCTTCCTGGGTGGCCACGTCGGGGGCCTGCGGGTGGGCCATGAAGATCAGCTCGGTGCGCAGCAGGCCGACGCCTTCGGCGCCCTGCTCCACCACCTTGTCGATGCCGCTACTTTCGCCAATGTTGGCGCACACTTCGACGCGGTGGGCGTCGCGGGTCACTGCCGGTTCATGGCGGTTGGCCCAGGCGATCTGCAAGCGCCGCTCGCGGGCATCGCGTTCGGCCAGGGCGCGTTGCAGTTCATCGGCGGGCGGGGCAATGGCGACACGCCCGCGCTGGCCGTCGAGCAACAGCGGCGTGCCGCTGTCGAGCAGCAAGATCGCCGCGCCGGCACCGACCACCGCCGGGATGCCCAGGGCGCGGGCAACGATGGCGCTGTGCGCAGTGGCGCCCCCTTGGGCGGTGACGATGCCGGCGACCCGTGCCGGGTCCAGGCGCGCCACGTCCGAGGGGCCCACTTCGGCCATCACCAGCACGTAGGGTTGTGTCGGCTCGACGGCCTGCTGCACACCGCACAGCTGGGCGAGCACCCGCCGGCCGATGTCGCGCAGGTCGGCGGCGCGCTCGGCCAGCAGGGTGTCGTGCAGGGCCTCCTGCTGGCGCGCGGCGGCGTCGATCACGGCCATCCAGGCGGCGGCGGCGCTTTCGCCCTGGGCCAGGCGCAGCTCGACCTCGTCCATCAGGGCCGGGTCGCTGAGCATCTCTTGATGGGTGACGAAGATTTCGCCGATGGCCTTGTCACTGCGCTGCACCAGGGCCTGCAGCTCGGCGTGCACCGCCGCCACGGCGCTGCGCAATTTCAGGCGCTCCTGTGCCGGGGACTCGCCGCGCAGGGGGTAGTCGATGTCGCGCTCGACCCGCACAAAGGCCGGGCCGCTGGCAATCCCGGGGGCTGCCGCGACGCCTTGGACAGTGCTGCCGGGCAGCGGCGCCTCAAGCACCTGCGCGGATGCCTCGGCGACAGGCTGGGTAACGGCCGGCAGTGGCTCCACCTCCTCACCAAGGCCTTGCTCGATGGCGGCCAGCAATACCGGCAGCGCGTCACTGGCGATGGCCGGTTCGGCGATCAGCTCCAGCACCTGGCCACGCCGGGCGCCCAGGCTGAGCAGCTTGCTCAGGCTCTTGACCGAAACCGCAGGCTGGGGGTTGTCGAGCACACGCACGCGGATCTCACCGTCGAAGCCCTTGGCCAGTTGCGCCAGCGCCTTGGCCGGGCGGGCATGCAAGCCATGGGGGTTGGCCAGCGCCACCCGGGCGCTGGGCCAGTCGGCAGGCGCTTCACCGCCGAGCACTTCGAGCACGGCACGGCTGCTGGTGGCCTGGTAGAGCATCTGCCCGCGGCCTTCGATCAGCACTTCGCACAGGCGTTCGAGCAAGGCCTGGTGCGCGGCACCGAGGCTGGCCAGGCAGAACAGGCCATTGAGTGGCTGATCGCGGTAACGCAGGGGTGTTTGCGGGGTGACGAAGGCCAGGCCCGGCTGGCGCACCTGGCGCTCGCTGTGCAGCCACCACAGGCCTTCGCCCAGGGGCAGCGGCTCGGCCTGTTGCAGTACGGCGGCAAAACCGCTGTCGACACAGCCGGCGCGCTGCAACAGGCGTGCACCGCGCCAGGCCAGTTCGTCGAAGTCTTCGGCGGCCAGGTTGAGGCCGACCAGTTGCGCATCCAGTGCCAGTTCCTGGGGGGCGCCCTGCAGCAGCTTGAGCAAGGCCTCGGCACTGCCAGCACGGCGCAAGGCCTCGGCCAGGTCGGTCTCGCCGAGGGCGCGGGTGAGCAGTTGCAGCAGGCGCAGGTGTTCGTCGGAACGGGCGGCGATGCCGATGGCCAGGTACACGATTTGCCCATCGCCCCAGTCCACCCCTTCGGGGAACTGCAGCAGGCGCACGCCGGTGGCGAACACCAGCTCACGGGTCTGCGGTGTGCCATGGGGGATGGCGATGCCCTGGCCGAGGAAGGTCGAGCCCTGCGCCTCACGGGCGCGCAAGCCGTCGACATAGCCCTCGGCAACCAGCCCGTCGGCCACCAGCCGCGCGGCCAGCAAGGCCAACGCCTCGCCTTTGTCGGCAGCCTTCTGGCCCATGGCAATCTGCTCCACGGCAAGCTCGAGCATGACCTTCTCCTTTCCGGCGCCCAGGTGGGGTACCGAGGTATTGTTGTGGATTTTCCGGCAAAAGCCGTTCAATTGATCAGCGCAAGTGGCCAGGCTGGATGTGGCAAGCAGGAAAAATCAGCCAAGCTGAAACGATTAATCTGACCAAGCGGCCACGTTACTCGATAATCTGCCGACGAAAAAGCCCCATCCTGTCGGACAATTGCGACAATGGTCGTCTGCGCGCGGGCCTGCGCTTGGGTGAAACTACCCGGTCAGGCAAGCAGTCAGCCCCGGAAATAACAAGGAAAATTCGGTGAAACTCAGCGATATCGCCCGTCTGGCCGGTGTGTCCGTGACCACGGCCAGCTACGTCATCAATGGCAAGGCCGAGCAGCAGCGCATCAGCAACAGTACCGTCGAGCGCGTGCGCGCGGTGGTCGAGGCCCATGGCTTCACCCCCAACCCGCAGGCCGCCGGCCTGCGCAGCCGGCACACCCGCACCCTGGGCTTCATTCTCCCCGACCTCGAGAACCCCAGCTACGCCCGCATCGCCAAGCAGCTGGAACAGGGCGCCCGCGCCCGTGGTTACCAGTTGCTGATCGCCAGCAGCGACGACCAGCCCGGCAGCGAGCACCAGTTGCAGCAACTGTTCCGCGCCCGCCGCTGCGATGCGCTGTTCGTCGCCAGCTGCCTGCCGCCCGAGGACGACAGCTACCGTGAGCTGCAGGACAAGGGCCTGCCGGTGATCGCCATCGACCGGCGCCTGGACCCGGCGCACTTCTGCTCGGTGATCAGCGACGACCGCGACGCCAGCCGCCAGCTCGCCGAGAGCCTGCTGAAAACCCGCCCACAAAGCATCGCGCTGATCGGCGCCCGCCCCGAGCTGTCGGTGAGCCAGGCCCGCGCCGGTGGCTTCGACGAGGCCATGCATGCCTATGCCGGTGAAGTGCGCCGCTACCAGGGCGATGCGTTCAGCCGCGAGTGCGGCCAGCGCCTGATGCAGCAACTGATCGCCGAACACGGCGGCCTGCCGGACGCCCTGGTGACCACCTCCTATGTGCTGCTGCAAGGGGTGTTCGACATTTTGCAGGCGCGCCCGGCCGATTCGCGCCAGCTGCAACTGGGCACCTTCGGTGACAACCAGTTGCTCGACTTCCTGCCACTGCCGGTCAACGCCATGGCCCAGCAGCACGGGCTGATTGCCGCCACCGCGCTGGAGCTGGCGCTGGCCGCCATCGAAGAGAAGCGCTACGAGCCCGGCGTGCACGCCATCGGTCGCACCTTCAAGCAACGCATTCCGGGCGCCTGACATGCGCCTGATCGACACCCACACCCACCTGGACTTCCCCGACTTCGACGCAGACCGCCCGCAGCTGCTGGCCAACGCGGCAGCGCGCGGGGTGGAGCGGATGGTGGTGCTGGGGGTGTACCAGGCCAACTTCCAGCGCGTGTGGGAGCTGGCCTGCAGTGACTCGCGCCTGTACGCCGCACTCGGCCTGCACCCGGTCTACCTCGATCAGCATCGCCCAGAGCACCTGGTGCATCTGCGCGACTGGCTGGAGCGCCTGCGTGGCGACCCGCGCCTGTGCGCGGTGGGCGAGTTCGGCCTGGACTACTACCTGCCGGAACTTGACCCGCAGCGCCAGCAAGCGCTGTTCGAAGCCCAACTGCAACTGGCCTGCGACTTCGAACTGCCGGCCCTGCTGCACGTGCGCCGCAGCCACGCCCAGGTGATCGCCACGCTCAAACGCTACAAACCGCAGCGGGCGGGGATCATCCATGCCTTTGCCGGCAGTTACGAAGAGGCGCGCGAGTACCTCAAGCTGGGGTTCAAGCTGGGCCTGGGCGGCGCGGCGACCTGGCCACAGGCGTTGCGGCTGCGCAAGACCCTGGCGCGCCTGCCGCTGGACAGCGTGGTGCTGGAGACCGACTCGCCGGACATGGCGCCGGTGATGTACCCGGGGATGCGCAACAGCCCGGAGCACCTGCCGGAGATCGCCGCGGCGCTGGCCGAGGTGATGGGGGTTGACGTCGGGCTGCTGGCCGAGGCCAGTAGCCGTAATGCCGGCGAGCTGTTTGGCTGGTAGTTGTGTGGTGCTCCTACCGGCCTCATCGCCGGCAAGCCGGCTCCCACAGTGACGGCCTGTGGGAGCCGGCTTGCCGGCGATGAGGCCGGTACAGGCAGTCACTAAACCCTGAACGCCCCGATCAACCGCTTCAACTCCACCACCTGCACCGACAACGCCCGGCTGGCATCCTCGGTCTGGCAGGCACCTTCGGTAGTGTCCTGGGCGGCCCGGTTGATCGCCACGATGTTCTGGTCGATGTCGTGGGCCACGGCGGTCTGCTGCTCCACCGCTGCCGCGATCTGCTGGTTCTGCTCGACGATGCCGCTGACCGCGCCAAGGATGTTGCCCAGCGCCTGCTGCACCTGGCGCGCCTCGTCCACCGTACCGGCGGCCATCTGGTGGCTGCTGCCCATCACCCGCACCGCCGCACCGACCCCCTCGCGCAGGCGCTCGATCATCTGGGCGATCTCCTCGGTGGAGTCCTGGGTGCGCCTGGCCAGTGTGCGGACTTCATCGGCCACTACCGCAAAGCCGCGGCCCTGCTCGCCGGCCCGGGCGGCTTCGATGGCGGCGTTGAGGGCCAGCAGGTTGGTCTGCTCGGCTATGCTGCGGATCACCTCCAGTACCCGGCCGATGGCCTGGCTGTCGGCGGCCAGCTGGTTGACCGCCACCACGCTCTGGTCGATCTCCCCCGCCAGGCGGGCGATGCTGCCCTGCTGGCTTTCGACCAGGTCGCGGCCCGAGGCGCTTTCGTGGTTGACCCGTTGTGCGCCCTCGGCCGCCAGCGCCGCGCTGCGCGCCACTTCCAGCGCGGTGGCGGTCATCTGGTTCATGGCCGTGGCCACCTGCTCGATCTGCTCGCGCTGGCCGCCAACCGCCTGGTTGCTGCGCGCCGACACCGACAACACCTGGCCGGCCTGTTCCTCGACCGTGGCTACCGTATGGCCGACCTGTTCGATCAACCCGCGGATGCGCCGCACGGTCTCGCTGAAACCACGGCCCAGCTCGCCCAGTTCGTCCTGGCTGCTGGCCTGGAAACTCACCGTCATGTCGCCGGCGGCCACTTTGTCCATGGCGCTGCCGAGCTTGCCCAGGGTTTCGCGGGTGGACACGTAAAAGCCGCTGTAGAGGTAGATGATCAGCACGAACACCGTGGCCAGCGCGGCGACCAGGGCGACCATGCGCACGCGGTGCTGGGCGAGGCGGTCTTCCAGTTGCCCGTTCAATTGAGCCAGCACGGCGTCGTTGAGGCGGTAGGTCTGGGCCATCAGCTCGCTGGTCTGCTGGTAGAAACCGGCCCAGGGCGCGTCCAGGGTCTCGGCCACCACCACCTGGTCCTCGAACAGGCTGGCGGCCTGCTTGACCGTGGCTTGGCTGGCCTGGGCACTGGCCGCCAGCGCCGCCTTGGCCCGGTTGTCGGCAGCCAGGGCGTCGTCCAGGCGGATGGCGTAGTCGGCAGAGAGCCGCTCCAGGCGTTGCAGCAGGTCTTCGAAACGGGCGCTGCCGGCGGAGTCCATGAAGCCGCGGCCCAAGGCCACCGAGCCCATCGCCCGCCCTTCGCCAAGGGCCTGGGTGACCTGCGCCGTGGCACTACCGATCAGCTCGCCGAGCTGGCGCACCGAGGCCTGGCTGTCCTGGTTGAGGCCCGACTGGCTGGCAACCAGCTTGCCCAGCACTTGGGCCTGGGCGAGCAGTTTTTCGAACAACGCTGCCTTGTTCTGCAACGAGGTTTCGCCGCGGGCGCGGGTGAAGGCGTCGGCCAGCTCGGCGCGCTTGGCTTCGAGGGCCGGGTCGCTACCCTTGAGCGCCTCGAGCCGGGCCTGAACCTTGTCCTGCAAGCTGGCGATTCGGCCTTCCACATCACCGGCCTGGCCCGACTGGCCAAGTACGGCGTTGATCTGCAGCAGGTTGCCGAGGGTTTCCAGGTCGCCCCGCAACGCCAGGCTCTCGCCCAGTGGGGCCAGGCCCTGCAGCTCGACGCGGGTGGCGTGGAACTGGTTATAGGCGTCGCGAACCAGATAGAAGCTGGTGACCAGCATGGGCAGGAAGAACAGGACGCTGATCAGGCTGAACTTCATGCCGAAGCTCAGCCGATTCATCAGCGCGATGGCCGGATAGAGCAGACGCTTCACAGGTCACCTCCTTGAATTCTTGTTGTTCTGCGGGGTAGCACTTGGCCATCGAGGGCCAAACACTTTGTATAACGCAGAATGAATTCAAGGTTTGTAACTTAAGGTTAAGCGACCCGCCCTCAACCCTTGCGTCAGACCAGTACCGTCCACAGGGCGAAACAGGCATACCACAGCACCGCGCTGCGCAGCAGCAGCTCCCACAGGCTGTCCAGCCGCTCCAGCCCGCGCTGGCGGTCTTCTTCCTCGGGAATGTCGTCGGCTACCCGACCGACCTTGGCCACCAGATGGCCGGCGCTGATATGCCAGTCGAGCAGTTCGTGCAGCATCACCCGGGTGACTGCGACGAAGTTGCCGACCAGGGCAAAGCTCACCGCCAGCACCCGTACCGGCAGCCAGTCCAGCGCATGGCGCAGTTGCTCGGCGAGGGTCTTGAGCGCCGGCTGGCGGCTGTTTTCGCCGGTCAAGGCCAGCAAGCGGTAGGCCAGCGCCGCCGCCGGACCGAGCAGGAAGTACCAGAAGATCACCGCGAAGAAACTCTGGTAGGCCTGCCACAGCAGATGCCCCTGGGCCCGCTTGATCAGGCCCATGGCATCGTCGGCGGCCAGCCCCAGGTCGCGCTCGGCCACGTGCAGCGCGGCCTGGTCGTCGCCACGGCGCCAGGCGTCGCGGAACGGGCCAAGGGCGGCTTTGACGTCACCGCGGCCGAGGCTGTAGATCAGCACCAGCAGATGCACCGGCAGCGCCAGCAAGCCATAGGCTACCGGCTCCAGCACATGCAGCAGCAGGACCAGCAGCGCCACCGGGGCGAGGATCAGGATGGCCAGGGTCCACCAGGGGTGAACCTTGCCGCTGCGCTCCAGGCGCACCAGTTCGCCAAGGTAGAAACCGTCGCGCTGCAACCGTTGGCGCAGCGACGAAAACTTCTCGAACCACAGCGCCAGCACCAACACCAGAAAGCTCATGCCTTGTCCTCATTGCGTTGCACAGCGTCGCGGTAGCGCGGCCAGTCGAAGGCCGGGCCTGGGTCGGTCTTGCGTTGCGGGGCGATATCGCTATGGCCGCAAATGCGCTGCAGGTCGATCACTGGCCAGGCTGCGCGAATCGCTTGGGTGAGTTGGCGCAGGGCGCTGTACTGGGCATCGGTGTAGGGCAAGTCGTCGGTGCCTTCCAGCTCGATACCGATGGAAAAGTCGTTGCAGCCTTCACGGTCCTCGAAGCGCGACACACCCGCGTGCCAGGCGCGGTCGAGCAGCGAGACGAACTGGGTGACCGCGCCGTCGCGCTCGACGAACAGGTGCGCCGACACGGTCAGGTGGCTGATGCTGGCGAAATAGGGGTGCTCGTTCGGGTCGAGGCGGTTCTGGAAGAACTGCTGGACCTTGCCGGTGCCGAAGCAGGCCGGTGGCAGGCTGATGTTGTGGATCACCAGCAGCGAGATCGCCTCGCCGTCAGGGCGGGCATTGCAGTTCGGTGAAGGGCAGTGGCTTACGCCGGTGAACCAGCCGGTCGCATGGTCCAATTGCATGGGGCAGATCCTGAATGACGCCGGGGGCAGGCGTTTAGTATGCCGCGCACGTGCAGCGCTTGCATGTAAATGATTGTTCAGCCAATGCCCTGCTCGGCACGCAGCCGCGCCAGCACGGCCTCCAGTGCGCGCTCGAACAACTGCCCGTCATCGAGCGTGCGCACCTGGCCCAGGCACAGCGCCTGGGCCAGGCCCGCGTGGCTCCATTCGCGCACTTTCATGCCGGTACGGTTGGCGAACACCAGCCGATCACTGCCGTCGATGCGGGCCACCAGCTTGCAGCGCAGTGGCTCTTCGTCGTCCAGCACCTCGATCCAGGCGCCGATGCGCAAGTGCTCCACCAGGCGCTGCGCGGGCGCCTGCTCATCGCCGTCCAGGCATGGGCCACCGGGCGTTTGCTCGGCAGTGGCCAGGACGATATCGGCCTGTACGCACACCTCCTGCAACGCATCATCGGGCACCCACGGGCCGCCGCAGGCGCGCTGGTGCAACTGCTCCAGGTGCTGGAAGAAATCACGGGTGGCCGCGGCGTCCAGCGCCACGCCAGCCAGCCCCTCGCGCAACGCTTTGAGCAAACCGGGCAACTGCTCCAGCAGCTGCGCAGGTTCGCGCTGCGGGGCAATGCTGGCCAGCAACTGGTCGACCGTCACCAGGCCTGCTCGCCAGGCCGCAGAGGCCTCGCCCTGCTTCAGCCAGGCCAGCAGCAGCACCTGGCTCCAGGCCTGCTCCAGCATCTGCACCACCACCTGCGGCAACACCCGGCCGCGCAGGCGCAGGTTGAGTGCCTGCTGTACCCGCAGCTTGGCCTGCAACGCCCGTGCGCGCCCTTCCTCGGCGTCGCGGGTGCGCTGCTCGAGCAGTTCGTTGCGCCGCCGTTCGTCCTGGCTGAAGGCAAGAAACTCGTCGAGCAGTTCGTCGAACAGCTGACAGTCTTCGGCGAAGTCCTTGAGCAGCCGCTGGACGATGCGCTCGACGCGTCGGTGCAGGCCCTCGCCGTCGGCCTCCCAGCCGATGGCCACGGCGGCGATCTCGTTGAGCAGGCGGCGTGCCGGGTGGCTGGCGCGGCTGAACAGGCCTTTGTCGATCAGGGCAACCTTGAGCAGCGGGATATGCAGGCGGCCGACCAGCGCGCGCACTGTCGCTGGCAGGTTGTGGTCAGCGTCGATGAAGGTGAACAGCAGGCCGAACAGGTTGATCATGTCTTCGTCGCCGGTGGCGATATAGCGGCGTGTGCCGCTGCGCACGCTGACCCGCAGCACCAGCTGTTCGAGCTGCATGCCCAGGTCGAAATCGTCTGCCTCGCCGGGGCCCGGAACATAATGCTGCAGGTGGGTCAAAAGGCGCAGCAGGTCGCCGGTGCTGATCGGCTGTGCGTCGGTGGCCGCCTGCAGGCGCGGCGCTATACGCCCGCGAACAGGGGCCAGCAGGGCTTGCAGGGAGGCGAAGAACGCCTGACCGGCAACGTCGACCCCGGCGCCCCTCTCTTGCGCAGGGCTGGCCGCCACCCTGCGGGGAATATTGCGTCGATCGTCGGCGCGACGGCGTGGCGCGGGCGCCAGGTCAGGCAACACGCCAGCAGCGACGAGCAACTGGTTGGCCTCGCCATAGAGCAGGTCGAGGTCGCGCAACACATAGCGCTCGAACAGTTTGAGCAGGACCTGCTTGACCTCAGGCCCCACGCCCAGGTTGCGCCCGGCAGTGAGGAAGTAGCCACACAGGTTGCCAGGCCCCAGCGGGTTGCAGGCCGGGTCCAGGCCCTGCTCGAGCAGGGCGGCGCAGCGCAGGTTCAGTTGCAGCAAGTCGAAACCGTCGCGCGACAGTACACGGTCGACCATCGCCTGGACCACGGCGGAATGCGCCGGTGCGGCCATGGCATCGGCCTGACCGATCAGGGCGAAGGCCTGGTAGAAGGTGTCGAGGAAGCCGCGCTCTATGCTCTTGCGCTTGAGGCGCAAGTCACGCATGGCCTCGAAGTGCAGATTCTGATCAAGACGATCGCTGGCCTTGTCGGCCATCTCGAACAGGGTGTCGTCGGCATTGTCGAACAAAGCCTGAAGGCCTTGGCGCAGCTGAAGCGCAGCCTTGTCACGCACTTGCAGGAGCAACAACGGAAGGCTGGGCGAGGGCGTTTGCGCACCTCGATCGATGGCTGCCGCCAAGGGCACCACCTTGCCTTCTTCATGCATCCCGGACTCCTTGATGGATGTTGCGTAATCGACCGCGCAAAAATCGTCAAAGCTATGACGCCAAATACAAGGCGCCATTATCTGTGAAAATCATTACAGCTGCCAGCGTGCCTTTCGCACGACTCAACAGACCGTGCTTTACCGCAATCACTCGCAGAGCCCGACCAACGGTCATCGTCCGCGCTGCTGTACACACCGCCCCCCTGCCCTATAATCGCCGCCATCTAGCTTGTGGAGCCGACCATGCCGAACCTACGCCTCGCCGACCTGACCGCCGAAATCGAAGCCAACGTGCGCCGCGCGCTGCTCGAGGACATCGGCAGCGGCGACATCACCGCCCAGCTGATCCCGGCCGAGCGCCTGGCCAAGGCGACCATCATCACCCGCGAAGATTGCGTGGTTGCCGGCACGGCCTGGGTGGATGCGGTGTTCCGCCAGCTCGACCCACGGGTGGCGGTGCACTGGCAGGTGGCGGATGGCGAGCGGGCCAGCGCCAACCAGGTGCTGTTCCACCTCGAAGGCCCGGCACGCTCGCTGCTCAGCGGTGAGCGCTCGGCGCTGAATTTCCTGCAGATGCTCTCGGGCGTGGCCACCCGCGCACGCTTGCTCGCCGACTTGGTCGAGGGTACCCAGGTGCGCTTGCTCGACACCCGCAAGACCTTGCCGGGCCTGCGCCTGGCGCAGAAGTACGCGGTCACCTGCGGTGGCTGCCACAACCACCGCATTGGCCTGTACGACGCCTTCCTGATCAAGGAAAACCATATCGCTGCCAGTGGCGGCGTGGCCCAGGCAGTGGCTGCGGCGCACCGCATCGC
The DNA here is from genome assembly GCF_024749065.1 of Pseudomonas sichuanensis. Taxonomy (NCBI): domain Bacteria; kingdom Pseudomonadati; phylum Pseudomonadota; class Gammaproteobacteria; order Pseudomonadales; family Pseudomonadaceae; genus Pseudomonas; species Pseudomonas sichuanensis. The sequence continues at coordinate 5,036,424 of NZ_CP087185.1, forward strand.
CCCGGGGAAGCCTGTGGAAATCGAAGTGGAAAGCCTGGACGAGCTGCGCCAGGCACTGGCGGCCGGGGCCGATATCGTCATGCTCGACGAACTGACCCTGGATGAAATGCGCGAGGCGGTGCGCATCAACGCCGGCAAGGCCAAGCTCGAGGCCAGCGGCGGGGTCAACGAGACCACCCTGCGGGTGATCGCCGAGACCGGAGTGGACTACATCTCCATTGGTGCCATGACCAAGGATGTGAAGGCGGTAGACCTGTCGATGCGCCTGAGCCTGTAAGGTTTTCCACAGGCACAAAAAAACCGGCCATAGGGCCGGTTTTTTCATTTCTGGATCGGTGCTGACTTCATCGCCGGCAAGCCGGCTCCCACCCCGACCGCATCAAACACAAACCATGCGCTGATTCTGTGGGAGCCGGCTTGCCGGCGAAAGGGCTACAAGGCAGCCCCTGATGCATCAGTGCGCGGCGTTGGCCAGGCCGTCCAGGTAACGCTCTACGTCCAGTGCGGCCATGCAACCGGCACCGGCCGAGGTGATGGCCTGGCGGTAGACGTGGTCGGCCACGTCGCCGGCGGCGAACACGCCTTCGACGTTGGTGGCGGTGGCGTTGCCTTCACGGCCGCCGTGCACTACCAGGTAGCCGTCCTTCAGGGTCAGCTGGCCTTCGAACAGCGAGGTATTCGGGGTGTGGCCAATGGCAATGAACACGCCGTCGACCTTGATCTCGTCAAAGCTGCCGTCGTTGTTCTTCAGACGCGCACCGGTCACGCCCATGTTGTCGCCCAGTACTTCGTCCAGGGTGGCGTTGAGCTTGAGCTCGATCTTGCCTTCGGCCACGCGGGCGTGCAGCTTGTCGATCAGGATCTTCTCGGCACGGAAGGTATCGCGGCGGTGCACCAGGGTGACCTTGCTGGCGATGTTGGCCAGGTACAGCGCCTCTTCCACGGCAGTGTTGCCGCCACCGACCACGGCAACCGGCTTGTTGCGGTAGAAGAAACCGTCGCAGGTAGCGCAGGCCGAAACACCTTTGCCCATGAAGGTTTCTTCCGACGGCAGGCCCAGGTAGCGGGCGCTGGCACCGGTGGCGACGATCAGTGCGTCGCAGGTGTAGGTACCGCTGTCGCCACGCAGGGTGAACGGCTTGTTGGCCAGGTCGACGGCATTGATGTGGTCGAAGACGATCTCGGTCTCGAAACGCTCGGCGTGTTCCTGCATGCGCTGCATCAGGGCCGGGCCGGTCAGGCCGTGGGGGTCGCCCGGCCAGTTGTCGACTTCGGTGGTGGTGGTCAGCTGGCCGCCGGCCTGCATGCCGGTGATCAGCAGCGGCTTGAGGTTGGCGCGGGCGGCATATACCGCGGCGCTGTAACCGGCAGGGCCGGAACCCAGAATGATGACGCGCGAATGACGTACTTCAGACATGTCGAACTCCTGTCGAGCGGGCCGCAGCGGGCCGGCATCGGGATGCCGGCTGTGCCAGCTGGAATTAAAAGGGACCCACGCAGCACTTGGGGAAGTGCTACAACGCGTCGGCCCAAAAACGAAAAGTTGAGCGCACTGTAGCGAGGCCGCAGAGATTAAGGAAATATCCTTCGACAATCCACCTTATAGAGAGTCTCTATCCAAGGAGAAAACCGATAGGGATTGTCCATACGCTTTGTTACAGACCGTTTCGCAGGCAGCGGGCGCCTTTCGTCGAAACGGCAAACTCGGTAAGGTCAGCGCGTTTTCCTTCTGCGGAGCGTTCCGATGCAAGCCCCCGTCCTTTCTGGCCCGCAATACCTGCGCGAAGGCCTGAAACTGATCCTCAGCCCGAGCCTGCGGCTGTTCGTGCTGTTGCCCCTGGCGGTCAACCTGCTGCTGTTCGGCGGGCTGATCTGGTTCGCCGGCCACGAGTTCAGCCTGTGGGTCGATGCGCTGATGCCCAGCCTGCCCGACTGGCTGAGCTTTCTTTCCTACATTCTCTGGCCGCTGTTCGTTGCCCTGGTGTTGTTGATGGTGTTCTTCACCTTCACCATGCTGGCCAACGTCATCGCCGCGCCGTTCAATGGCTTCCTCGCCGAGAAAGTCGAAGTGGTGGTGCGCGGCCAGGACAACTTCCCGGCGTTCAGCTGGGGTGAGCTGGTGGCGATGGTGCCGCGTACCTTCGGCCGTGAAATGCGCAAGCTCGGTTACTTCCTGCCGCGCGCCATCGGCCTGTTCATCCTGTCGTTCATCCCGGTGGTCAACGTGGTCGCCGCGCCGCTGTGGCTGGTGTTCGGCGTGTGGATGATGGCCATCCAGTACATCGACTACCCGGCGGACAACAACAAGATGAGCTGGCAGGACATGCTGGCCTGGCTGCGCCAGAAGCGCTGGCAGTCGCTGGGCTTTGGCGGCATCACCTATCTGGCGCTGATGATCCCTGGGGTCAACGTGGTGATGATGCCGGCGGCGGTGGCCGGGGCTACGTTGTTCTGGGTGCGCGAGCGCAATTAAGCGCGTGAGGGCACAACTGTCTTGTGTTGCTTGCAATGGCCTCATCGCCGGCAAGCCGGCTCCCACAGGTACGACGCGATCCATGTGGGAGCCGGCTTGCCGGCGATGAGGCCAGCGCAGGTCATGCGAATGGGTCAGTGACTCAACTGGCTGGAAAACTGCCCCACCGCATCCACCACCTTCTTCGCGCCTTCCTGGATCTCCACGATCACCCCGCCGGTATCGGCTGCCAGGGCCAGGCCCTGTTCGGCCTGGCGCTTGCTGGTGTCGATGATGTCCACCGCCGCCTGGGCCAGTTGCTCGTTCTGCTGCACCACCTTGGCGATTTCTTCGGTGGCGCTGCTGGTACGCGAAGCCAGCTGGCGCACTTCGTCGGCGACCACCGCAAAGCCACGGCCCTGCTCGCCAGCGCGGGCGGCCTCGATGGCCGCGTTGAGCGCCAGCAGGTTGGTCTGGCCGGCGATGTCGCTGATGGTCTTGATGATCGCGCCAATCACCTTGGACTGCTTGTCCAGCGCCTGGATGCCGTCGGCGGCATCCTGCATCGAGCCTTCCAGCCCGCGCATCACGTCCACGGTCTGGGTAACCACGTCGGTGGCCTTGCGCGCGCAGCTGTCGGTTTCCAGCGAGGTGTTGTAGGCGATGTCCGCAGCCTGGGCCACCGCCAGCTCCTGGTTGACTTGGTCGGTGATCACCGTGGCGAACTTGACCACTTTGTAGAGCACGTCGTGGGCGTCGATGATCGGGTTGTACGAGGCTTCCAGCCACACGGTGCGGCCATGGGCGTCGATGCGCTTGAAGCGCTCGGCAACGAATTCGCCGCGGCGCAACTTTTCCCAGAATGCCTTGTACTCCGGCGAGTTTGCCTCTTCCGGATCGCAGAACATGCGGTGATGCTTGCCACGCACCTGCTCCAGGCTGTAACCCATGCCCTGCAGGAACCGGTCGTTGGCGGTCAGCACCTGGCCGTCGAGGTTGAATTCGATCACGGCGGTGGAGCGCATCAACGCCTTGATCAGGCTTTCATGTTCACGCGACGTTTCGATGGTGCGGGTCAGGTCGCTGGAATGCAGGGTGAAGTACTTGATCTGCCCGCTGCTGTTCTTCACCGGCTGCAGGATCGAGCGCAGCCAGGCTTCTTCACCGTTGCCGCGCAGCAGGCGGAATGCGCCGTTCAGATGCTCGCCACGGGTGATTGCGGTTTTCATGCGCTGGTAGAAATCGAGCTTCTTGACGTGGGCCGGCACGATGTCTTCGATGTTGCGCCCGATCAGTTGCTCGGCGCGGTAGAGCATCTCGGTCTCGAAATTGCCGTTGACCGTCTCGATGCGCCCCTGGGGGTCGAGCTGGAGTACCAGCATTTCGCTGTCGAGGCTGTTCTTGACTTGTTCGATGGACATCAGCTCTTCACGCAGCTGCTGGATTTCTTGCTTCAGTTTGCTGTTGAACATCACCGCTCTCCCGGAGCGCACACCATAGTCGAATGCATCTTCATCGGCTGCGCCCCAGGGATTCTTGAGCGGTTGATGGCAATAATTCATCTGCGCAACGCGCCGAAAATCAGGCGTCATCCAGACGTCACAAAGCCGTCACATACCCGCAACGGGTGCGACGGAAACTTTTGCACATGAATACACCGTCCCTGCGCATCACCCTGGTCAGCGAAACCTTCCCACCGGAGATCAACGGCGTGGCCAACACCCTTGGCCGCCTCGATGCCGGGCTGCGCCAGCGGGGCCATCAGGTAGAGGTGATCCGCCCGCGCCAGGCGGGCGACAGCGTGCCGGATACGGAGGGTGAACTGCTGCTGTGCCGAGGCTGGCCGTTGCCGGGCTACCCCGGGCTGCAGTGGGGCGAAGTGTCGATGCACAAGCTGCTGCGGCGCTGGCGCCGCCAGCGCCCGGACGTGCTGTACATCGCCACCGAGGGCCCGCTGGGCCTGAGCGCCCTGCGCGCGGCCCGGCGCCTGGGTATTTCGGTGGTCAGTGGCTTTCATACCAACTTCCCACAGTACTCGGGCCAGTACGGCCTGGGCCTGCTGACGCGGCTGCTCACCCATTACCTGCGTTGGTTCCACCGGCGCACCACGATCACCCTGGTACCCAGCGCCAGCCAGCGCCTGGCCCTGGAGCGACGCGGCTTCGAAAACCTCGGCCTGCTGGCGCGGGGTGTCGATGCCTGCCTGTTCAACCCGGCGCGGCGCAGCCAGGCCCTGCGTGAGCAGTGGGGGTTGGCGGCCGATGACATTGCCGTGGTGCATGTCGGGCGCCTGGCTGCGGAAAAGAACCTCGCCCTGCTGCGCCCTGCCCTGGACACGCTGCAAGCACGTCATCCACAGCGCCGGCTGCGCCTGATCATGGTGGGTGACGGTCCGCAGCGCGCCAGCCTTGAACAGCAGTTGCCAGATGCCCTGTTCTGCGGTGCGCAACGTGGCGAACAGCTGGCCGAACATTACGCCAGCGGCGACCTGTTCCTGTTCCCGAGCCTGACCGAGACCTTTGGCAACGTGGTGCTCGAGGCGATGGCCTCGGGGTTGGCGGTGGTTGCCTACGATGAGGCCGCCGCCGCCCAGCACATCCGTCATGGCCACAGCGGCGCCCTGGCCATGCCGGGTGACCAGGCAGCGTTCATCGACGCCGCCTGTTGGCTGCTGGAAGAAAACGAAACCTTGCGCAGGGTGCGCCTCAACGCCCGCCAGCATGCCAGCCGCCAGGGCTGGCCGGCGATCGTCGAGCAGTTCGAAGGGTACCTGCGCGACGCCTGCCGTGCTGGCGTGCATGCGAGCGAGCAGGCGCCAGCCCATGTCGTGGCGATCAAGCCAGGGTCGTCAGCGCCTCGCGGCTGAACGGCAGCACATCCGCCTCACGCCCTTCACGCACTTTCTGCGCCCACTGCGCATCTACCAGCAGGGCACGACCCACGGCCACCAGGTCGAACTCCTCGGCCTGCAACCTGCGCAGCAGCCCTTCCAGGCTGGCCGGTTTGGCCACCTTGTCGGTATCGACCATGAACTGCAGGAACTCGCCGTCCAGGCCGACACTGCCCACGGTGATGGTCGGTTTGCCGGTGAGCTGACGGGTCCAGCCGGCCAGGTTCAGCTCGCTGCCATCGAACTCCGGCTCCCAGAAACGCCGGGTAGAGCAGTGGAAGATATCCACACCCGCCTCGGACAGCGGCTTGAGGAACGCCGCCAGGGCCTGCGGGGTTTGAACCAGGCGCGCGTTGTAGTCCTGCTGCTTCCACTGGGAGAAACGGAAGATGATCGGGAAATCCGGCCCCACCGCAGCACGCACGGCCTGGATCAGTTCGATGGCAAAGCGTGAACGCCCGGCCAGGTCACCGCCATATTGGTCATCGCGGCGGTTGCTGGCTTCCCAGAAGAACTGATCGATCAGATAACCATGGGCGCCGTGGATCTCGACACCGTCCATGCCGATGGCCTGGGCATCACGGGCAGCCTGGGCGAAGGCGGCAATCACCTCGCGGATGTCGTCATGGCTCATGCCATGGACCACGACCTTGCCGTCCTTGTCCTTGCCGCTCGGGCCATGGCCCGGCACGCTGGCATCCGGCTCGGTGCCCAGCCGGCGCACACTGCCCACATGCCACAGCTGCGGCACGATCCGCCCGCCTTCGGCATGTACGGCTTCGACCACGCGTTTCCAGCCGGCCAGCGCATCTTGGCCGTAGAAGCGTGGAACGTTGGGATAGCCGTTGGCGGCCTTATGACCAACCGTGGTGCCTTCGGTGATGATCAGGCCGACCCCGGCAGCAGCACGGCGGCGGTAGTACTCGACCACGCCATCATGGGGTACGCCACCGGGGCAGAAGGTACGGGTCATCGGTGCCATGACCACGCGGGTCGGCAAGTCGAGGGTGCCAAGGGTGAAAGGCTGGAACAGAGGGTTGCTGGACATGCGGCGCTCCCGACGGGTGAGGAAATGCGCCTGAGCTTAGGGGTAGCGGGTGGGTGGGCACAGCATTATTGATCGGGGTGATTGGCAGGTATCCCAGATGAGCGCGGGGCAGGCTGAGATCTCACAGAACTGCACAGCGCTTGCTGATTCGCGCGAACCTGTGGGAGCGGCTTTAGCACCGAACACCGGCATAGCCGGTGCCCAGCACCGCGTTGCCTGCTTCGCGGCTAAAGCCGCTCCCACAGGCTGCAAGTCAGGCCAAGGCCTTCTCGATCGCCTGCACCACGGTCGGATCGTCCGGCGCGGTACGTGGCGCGAAACGCGCCAGCACGCGACCATCCTTGCCCACCAGGAACTTCTCGAAGTTCCAGGTGATATCACCAGGAAACTCGGCGCCCTCGCCGGCCAGCAGCCGGTACAGGGCATGCCGCTCGGAGCCGTTGACGTCGAGCTTCTCGCTCAGCGGGAAGCTCACGCCATAGTTGCGGCTGCAGAACGCCTGGATCTCATCCGCGCTGCCTGGCTCCTGGCCGGCAAACTGGTTGCACGGCAGCCCCAGCACGTTGAAACCCTTGCCCTTGAACTGCTGCTGGAGTTTTTCCAGCGACGCGTATTGCGGCGTAAGACCACACTTGGAGGCGACATTGACCACCAGCACCACCTGGCCCTTGAATGGGGCAAGGGGCAGGTCTTCGCCGTTCAGCGCCTTCAACGTCAGGTCGTGAAATACACTCATGTTGATCCCCTCTCAGGTTCCCGGTTGTCGCTGGGGCGAATTGCGCCCACTAAAAAGGCGCGCAGCCAAACCGTCCACTCCCTGAGGATGTCCGGCTTGCCCGAGCGCCTGGCGACTCTCTGAGCTTAGCGCAGAAAATCAGTGGTGATGGCCACCTTCACCGTGGATGTGGCGGTGAGCGATTTCTTCTTCGCTGGCGTCACGCACGTCAACAACCTTGACCTGGAAGTTCAGGCGCTGGCCGGCCAGCGGGTGGTTGCCGTCGACGGTCACGTCGTCGCCGTCGATGTCGCGGATGGTGACGATCTGCATCTGGCCGTCCGGCGCCGAAGCGTGGAACTGCATGCCGACTTCCAGTTGGTCGACGCCTTCGAACAGGCTGCTGCTCAGGGTGCTGACCAGTTCAGCCGAGTATTCGCCGTAGGCTTCTTCGGGTTCGATGGCAACGGTCAGCTCGTCACCGGCCTGCTTGCCTTCCAGGGCTTTTTCCAGGCCCGGGATGATGTTGCCGGCACCGTGCAGGTAAACCAGCGGCGCACCGCCGGCAGAGCTGTCGATGGTCTCACCGGCGTCGTTGGTCAGGGTATAGTCGATGGAGACAGCCTTGTTGGCGGCGATCAGCATGGGGCAGGACCTTTTGCAAAAGAATGTAGAGCGGGGAAGTGTAACCAAGGCACCGTCCGATTGCGAACCGACCATGGACGAAGGGAGGCCCGTCAGTCTGATCACCGGCTTCCATCAGGACGAGGAAGGCCACTGGGTGGTCGACCTGTCCTGCGGCCACACCCAGCACTTGCGTCACCAGCCGCCCTGGCAGGCGCGGCCCTGGGTGCTCGAGCCCGGCGAGCGCGAACGCCGCATCGGCCAGGTATTCCACTGTGGCTGGTGCGCCCAGGGTGCGGTTAGCGATACCCTTGGCCGTTGATTTCCTTGCACCGCTTATTTCGAGAAGCACGCATGCAAACATTTTTCATTGCGCCGACCGACTTTGGTGTCGGCCTCACCTCCATCAGCCTGGGCCTGATCCGCACCCTGGAGCGCGCCGGGCTCAAGGTCGGCTTCTTCAAGCCGATCGCCCAGCCGCACCCCGGCGACACCGGCCCGGAGCGCTCCACCGAGCTGGTTGCCCGCACCCATGGCATCAAGCCGCCCCTGCCACTGAGCCTTGGTCATGTGGAGCGCATGCTGGGGGACGGCCAACTGGACGAGCTGCTCGAAGAAATCATCCGCCTTTACCAGCAAGCGTGCGTGGGCAAGGACGTGGTTGTGGTCGAAGGCATGGTTCCGACCCGCCACGCCAGCTACGCGGCCCGGGTCAACCTGCACCTGGCCAAGAGCCTGGATGCCGAGGTGATCCTGGTGTCGGCGCCCGAGAACGAGGTGCTCAGCGAGCTGTCCGGGCGCGTCGAACTGCAGGCCCAGTTGTACGGTGGCCCGCGCGACCCGAAGGTGCTCGGGGTGATCCTCAACAAGGTGCGCACCGATGAAAGCATGGCCGACTTCGCCACGCGGCTGCGCGAGCACTCGCCGCTGTTGCGCGGCAACGATTTCCGCCTGCTCGGCTGTATTCCCTATCAGCCCGACCTCAATGCACCGCGCACCCGCGACGTCGCCGAGCTGCTCGGCGCCCAGGTGCTCAACGCCGGTGACTACGACCAGCGGCGCATGAACAAGATCATCATCTGTGCCCGCACCGTGGCCAACACCGTGCCGCTGCTGACCTCGGGCACCCTGGTGGTGACGCCGGGCGATCGCGACGACATCATCCTCGCCGTGAGCCTGGCGGCGATCAATGGCGTGCCCCTGGCCGGCCTGTTGCTGACCAGCGACAGCAAGCCCGACCCACGCATCCTGGAGCTATGCCGCGGCGCACTGCAGGCCGGCCTGCCGATCCTGTCGGTCAGCACCGGCTCCTATGACACCGCCAATCAGCTCAACTCGCTGAACCGCGAGATCCCGGTGGACGACCGCGAGCGCGCCGAGTTCATCACCGACTTCGTCGCCAGCCAGCTCGATGCCGCCTGGCTGCACCAGCGCTGCGGCACGCCGCGCGAACTGCGCCTGTCGCCGGCGGTGTTCCGCTACCAACTGATCCAGCGTGCCCAGCAGGCCAACAAGCGCATCGTCCTGCCCGAAGGCGCCGAGCCCTTGCTGGTGCAAGCCGCCGCCCTGTGCCAGGCACGCGGTATCGCTCGCTGCGTGCTGCTGGCCAAGCCCGAAGCGGTGCAAGCCGTAGCACGGGCCCAGGGCATCACCCTGCCGCCCGATCTGGAAGTGCTCGACCCCGACCTGATCCGTGCCCGCTATGTCGAACCGATGGTCGATTTGCGCAAGAGCAAGAACCTCAACGCGCCGATGGCCGAGCAGCAGTTGGAAGACCCGGTGGTGATCGCGACCATGATGCTGGCCCTGGGTGAGGTCGACGGCCTGGTCTCGGGCCTGGTGCATTCGACCGCCAACACCATCCGCCCGGCCTTGCAGTTGATCAAGACCGCGCCGGGTGCAAGCCTGGTGTCGTCGGTGTTCTTCATGCTGTTCCCGGACCAGGTGCTGGTGTATGGCGACTGCGTGATGAATCCGCACCCCAGCGCCGCCGAACTGGCCGAAATTGCCCGGCAGAGCGCCGAGTCTGCCGAGTCGTTCGGTATCGCGCCACGGGTGGCGATGCTCAGCTACTCCAGCGACTCGGCCGCCAGTGACGAGGAAGTGGAAAAGGTTCGCGAGGCCACGCGGCTGGCGCAGCAGGCCGAGCACGACCTGCTGATCGACGGCCCGTTGCAGTATGACGCCGCCGCCAACCCCGAGATCGCCCGCCAGCTGGCACCGGCAAGCCCGGTGGCCGGGCGCGCCACGGTGTTCGTGTTCCCCGACCTGAACACCGGCAACACCACCCATAAAGCGGTGCAGCGCAGTGCTGACTGCGTAAGCCTCGGGCCGATGCTGCAAGGGCTGCGCAAGCCGGTCAACGACCTGCCACGCGGGGCCCAGGTGGATGACATCGTGCACACCATCGCGTTGACGGCGATCCAGGCCAGTACCGTGCACTGAAATGAAAAAGGGCCGCTGCGCGACCCATCGCCGGCAAGCCGGCTCCCACAGGGTTACAGTGATCTCTGTGGGAGCCGGCTTGCCGGCGATGGGCTGCGCAGCAGCCCTTTCGATATCAAGCGTTATGGATACTGCTGGACAGTACCCTGCTGGTCATACTGCTGACCCGGGATCGGCTTGAGGTTGACTTCAACCCGACGGTTCTGCGCGCGGCCATTGGCGTCGGCGTTGCTGGCGATCGGCTGGTCAGGGCCCATGCCACGCACCGTCACCCGCGATGCATCGACACCTTGCGAGGTCAGGTAGCTGCTGACGGCCTGGGCGCGGCGCTGCGACAGGTCCATGTTGTGCTGGCGGCTGCCGGTGCTGTCGGTGAAGCCGACCACTTCGATGGTGTTCTGGTTGAACTGCTTGAACGAACCGGCGAGGTTGTTCAGCGGCGAGTAGAAGCTTGGGGCGATGTTCGCCGAATCGGTGGCGAAGGTGATGTTGCCCGGCATGATCAGCTTGATCTGGTCACCCTGGCGCTGCACTTCGACGCCAGTGTTGGCCATTTGCGCACGCAGCTCGGCCTCTTGCTTGTCGGCGTAATAACCGTAGCCAGCGGCGGCGGCGCCCACTGCGGCGGCGCCGATCAACGCACCCTTGCCGCGGTTGTTGTGATTGATGGCGGCGCCGGCAACGGCACCTGCCAGCGCGCCCAGGCCGCCGTACTTGGCAGTTTTGCTCATCCCTGTGGAGCCTTGCGCCTGGCCTTGGTTGTCATACGGGTTGGGGCTGGCACAACCGGACATCAGGGCGGCGGCGGTAGCGACGATAATCAGACGACGCATGGTGAACATGGACAAGCTCCTACTGAAATTCAAAAGTGCGGCGGATCACTCACGGATCTGTGCCAGCCTTGGATTGCGGCAATGCGGAAAAATTCCATGCAACCTCAGGCTCGCACGAACGGGTTTTCGCGCATTTCGTCGCCGAGCCGGGTTTCCGGACCATGGCCGGTCACCACGATGGCGTCTTCATCGAGGCGGTACAGTCGCTCCTTGATGGAACGAACGATAGTCCGCTGATCACCACCCCACAAATCGGTGCGGCCGACACCACGGCGGAACAGGGTGTCGCCGGCAATCAGCAGTTTCTGCTCGGCGAACCAGAAGCTCATCGAGCCGGGGCTATGCCCTGGCGTATGCAGGGCCACGCCACAACCACAGGCCAGTTCCTCGTCGTCGCTCAGCCAGCGGTCCGGTGCAGGTACGGGCGTGTAGGGCATGCCGAACATCTGGCATTGCATCTCGAGGTTGTCCCACAACGGCTGGTCGTCCTTGTGCAGGTGCAAGGTGGCGCCGGTCAGTTCCTTGAGCCTGCCCGAGGCGAGGAAGTGATCGAAGTGGGCGTGGGTGTGGATGATGCTCACCAGGGTCAGGCCATGGTGCTGCAGGCGGGCGAGGATCTTCTGCTCGTCACCGCCCGGGTCGACGACTATGGCCTTCTTGCTGAGCGGGTCGCCGATCAGCGTGCAGTTGCACTGCAAGGGGCCAACGGGGAAGGTTTCGCGGATGAGCGCTACGGATGGTTTTTCCATGACAGGACACTGCACACAATTAATCGAAGAGGGTTTGAACACGCGCCAGCGCGTCCAGGATCACGGCTTCGGGAACGGATTCGATGCGCTTGGCACCCCTCGCTTCAAGGTCTACCGTGCGTAGCTGATTGCACAGCATCACACCTTGCGTCTGGGTACCGGCGCCGCTCAGGGTAACTGCAAAACCTGCGTGCCGGGAGAAATCCCCACCTTGTGAAATCGGCACGATCACCGCGAGCCCAGAGGTATTGAACATGGCGGGCGTCAACACCAGCGCAGGGCGCGAAGCACCTTGCTGTTCTCTACCGACGGTGGGGTCCAGGTTGATCCGGACGATATCCCCCCTGTCGAACCTGCCCCGCTTCAAACCTCACGCCCCACCGGACGCATTGCGTTCCAGTCAGCCATGTCTGCGGGTTCCGGCGCTGTCAGGTCACATTGCGCCATCAACTCTTCGAGCCGGTACTCGGGCTTCGATCTGACAGGTTTGAGCACCAGGGTCTCGCCGGAAGTATCCAGGCTCAGGGTCGACCCCACGCTCAGGTGCATTTGCTTGAGGACCGTTGATGGCAGACGAATCGCTGCGCTGTTGCCCCATTGCTGAATCTTGATCTGCATAAGTATCTCCCAAGGTAGATACATAGTAGAAACCCTCTCGACGATGGCAAGTGAAATGTAGAAACAGCGTATCTACATTGTCATCCACTCGACGTCGATGTAAGCCCATGTACTGCTTGAGAGACATCTCTCACATGACCTTGGGATGCAGCCTCAGCAATCAGCAATACTCAGGGCAGATACAACCTGAACAACCCGCCCCCCAGCGCCCCGCCATTGGCGATCTCGATTCGCCCATGCACGCCATTGCGCTCATGCAGTGCGGCGATGCGCGCAGCGAAGTACAAGCCCAGCCCGGTGCTTCCGCTCTGCTGATCGATACCTTGCACGTAATCCTGCTGGCGCTCGAGCATGCGCTGTGGATAACCGGCGCCATCGTCGTTGACGCTGATCACCAGCTGCTCGCCCACCTCCTCGATACCGATCAGCAACGTGTGGCCGGCATAGCGGATGGCGTTGGTCAGCACGTTGGCCAGCACCGATGCCACCAGTTCACGGTCGAAGAAGCCCAGCGGGCTCTCGGTGTCGATGCGCCAGGTGGCGAGGATGTCACGGTGCTTGAGCACCTCCTCATGCGCGGCCAGCTGAGCCTCGATGAAGTCGTCCAGCTCGTGGTAGTCCGGGCAGACCGGGAGCTGGTTCACCCCCAGTTTGTACAAGCCCAGCATCTGCACCAGCATGCCGTTGAGGTGGCGGAACTCGTGCTCCATCACGCCCTGCTCGGCACCGCCTTGCAACGCCTCGGGCAACCGCGCCAGCCACTGGTTGTGCGCCTGGATCAACGCCGACAGCGAGTTCTTCAGGTCGTGCACGGTGGAGGCGATCACCGTGGAGAAATCCAGCCCCTGGTTGTCCTGGTTCATGCGCCAAAGACCCGGATATGCAGTTTGCGGTAGCGATCGTAGCGGCTGTCGCTGGCAGGGATGCCGGCCACGCTGGTGAGGCAGCTGCGACACTCTTCCATCAATGCCGGTGGCGGTGTCTCGCCACCGATGCGCAGCAGCGCCTGGGCGGTGTTGAGGGCGATGCTGATGTTCTTCGGCTGCAGCGACAGCGCCTTGCGGAACATGCCCAGCGCCTCGCTGAGCTGCCCGCCCTGGTAGCTGCGCACGCCTTGACGGTTAAGGTCGACCGCCTCGGTCACAGCGCCGAGCACCACCGGGTCATCGGTAAGTTTGGCCACGCTCTGCATGACCTTGGGGTCGTCGCCGTAGGTTTCCACGCAGCCTTTGAGAATCGAAGTACCCGCCGCGTCCTGGCCCAGCTGCTGCAATTGCTTGGCCACGGTCAGCGCCGCTTCGACCGAGAAGAACTGCTCCATCTTCTCCAGGCGTTGCATGGCCTGTTCGGTGAGCTTGGCGGCTGTTTCCGCATCGCCCGCCTGCTGCAGGCTCGCCGCCTTCATCAACCGCGCCCGTACTTGCAGGCCTTGGTCCTCGACGTTTTCCTTGGCCACTTCACTGAGCACACTGTTGATCTCGACCCGGGTTCGCGCGTCGAGACCGTTGCCGGCATTCTTGTTCATCAAGGCCTGGGCCAGCCCCAGGTTGGTTTCGGCACTCTTGTAGCGCGAACTCTGGCCTTGGCTGACGGCATGCCGAAACGCTTTAGAAGCACCCTCGAAGTCGGCATTGTCCAGCGCCAGCTTGCCCAGCGCCGCTTGCCGGCGCACCGCCAGTGGCGACAGGCGTACCGCCTCCTCGAGCATGTGCTGGGCACGCCGGCTCTCGCCCTGGGCCACCAGCACCTCGGCCATGCCGTCATACAGGCTGGGCATGATCGGGAAGGCTTTGAGCGCCTGTTCGTATACACCCTGCGCCTGGGCATGCTGGCCGCGCTTGTGCAGCAAGCTGCCCAGCGCCGCATAGACCCACGGTTGCGGGCGGCTCGCGAGGATGCCTTTGAGGAATTTTTCCAGCTCGTCGAAGCGGTTGAGCTCGCGCAGCGCATCGGCACGATAGCGCAGGCACAGCGGCGCAAAGCGTGGGTCCTGCTTGCACAGCTCGGCACAGGCCGTCAGCACTTCGGCCGGGCGACCACGGTCAAGGGCCTGGAGAATCGGTTTGAGCAGGGTCTTGCGCTGAACCAGCTTTTCAAGGCGTTGGGCCAGGCCTACGCGGTTGAATGGCTTGGTCAGGTAAGCGTCAGGTTCGTGCTCGATGGCACTCAGAACGATGGCCTGGCTGCTTTCAGCGGTGACCATGATGAACACGCACTCATGGCTGATCAGCTTGTCGAGAATCAGGTCTTCGAGCACCTGCTGGCCGTTCTTCTTGCCGTCGCCCAGGTGAAAGTCCTGCAAAACGAAGTCATAGCGCTTCTGCCCACACATGCGCAGCGCCTGCTCGCCACTGTCGGCAGTGTCCACGTCGCGTGCACCCAGTTCGCGCAACATGGAGCGCGTCGACGTGCGAAAGTCTGTGAAGTCGTCGACGATCAGAAAGCTTTTTTGCCCGTACTGCAGCATCAACACGACCTGTAAAAGGAAGAAGGGAAATTGGCGCGTGGCAATGCAAGACGCCGAAATGTGTATCGGCAGCCTCTGCACAAAGATGAGTGGGGAAAAAGCAGTGCGCCTTGGTAGCCAGTGGCCAGCATTTTAACGGCCAGCGCGCACCTGGGCCAGCCTTCAGGCCAGCACGCCCAGAGACTTGGCCCTGGCGACGGCTTGCGTGCGCCGCTCTACCCCAAGCTTGCTGTTGATATGGCTGGCGTGGGTCTTGACCGTGTGCAGCGAAATGAACAGGCGCTCGCTGATCTGCTGGTTCGAGCAGCCCTGGGCAATCAGCTCCAGCACCGCGAGTTCGCGCGCACTCAACGCTTCAGAGGCCCCATTGGCAGTGGTCAGCGCCTCGGGCAAGCGCGCAATCAGCTCCGCCTGGGCCGGGCAGGCAGCCCTGAGCTCGAGTTGATCGCGCAACCACTGCGGGTGCTCCGCGACAAGCCGCGCGAAGGCTTGCAACGCGCCCCCTTGCGCAGCCTCCATGGCGTGCGCCAACCGCTTGCAGGCTTCGGGCTCACGACCTTCGGCCAGCAACAACTCGATCAGCTGGCACGACGCACTGACCACCAGTGTCATGCCGCCATTGGCCTGGCCACGCTCGACCAGTGCCTGCAAGCGCGACTCGGCCTCGCGCGGGCGTTGCAGCACACGATCGAGCAGCGCCTGCTGCAGCTCGATGTGCAAGGGCAGCAACGGGTGAAACTCCGGCGCGGCGGCTGGCTGCTTGCCGCCGTAGGTCTGGCCCAGGCGCAGCAGCCAGGACTCGGCGAGGTCTGTGCGCCCCTGGGCGATCCACAGCTCGCACTTCACCAGCGTTATCATGGCCAGGTAGAAGATCGGCGGAACATCCCAGATGTGCATCAGCCGCTCCGCCTCGGCCAGTTCCGAAAACGCCTCGGTGAAACGCCCTTCACGACCCTCGAGCGAGGCGATCACGCAATGGCCGATCAGCACGCTGATATCGCGGCAGGTGCGTGCTTCGCTAAGCCCCGCGCGCAAGCGTGCGCGCCCCTGGCCAGGCTGCAGGCCCGCCGCAAGCAGATAGCCTTCGTACAAGGTGAGCCGTGCCCGCACGGCATACAGCCGCTGCCCCGACAACCCCTGCAGCCGCTGCAAGCCCTGACGGACCTCATCCAGCGCGCGCCGCACTTCGCCACGAGCATGCAGCACACGGGCACGGTCGTAGTGCGCCAACGCCTCGAACAACGGGTTGCCGACACGCTGGGCCAACTCCAGCGCCTCGCGATTCCAGCCACGCGCCCGCCAGAAATCACCATCGGCGATGGCCAGGTTGGACAGCGTGGAAAGGCACACCAGGCGTTGCCCGTAACGCTTGCGAGGCAGGCTGCGCAGTGCTTGCGTACAGTAAGCCAGGGTGCGCTCGCGATCGCCGCGGCCGCGGGCGATCACACCGCTGAGCGCCAGCCACTGGGCCAGCATCGACTTCTGCGCCGTCGCCGACGGCGCCGGCAGGAAGCGGCTCAGATAACCTGCGAGTTCTTCGGCCGCGTCCAGCTGGCAAGCCAGCCCCAGGGCCCAGCTGTACAGTACGATCAGCCGGGGTGTGCTGATCAGCAGGCTGTCAGGCAAGTCCATTTTCCAGCGCAGCAACATGCCAACGTTCTGCTCGGCCAGCAGTTGCTCCTCGGACAGGCTCTGCACCAGGTCCGCCGCCACGTCGAGATGCCCGGCACGCAATGCCTGCTCTACCGCTTCATCCAGCAGCCCCTGGCCCTCGAACCAACGACAGGCACGCAAATGCAAACTCGCCAGCGGCTCGCTGGCCTGCCGACTGCGCAGCAGGTCGGAGAACAGGTGGTGGTAACGGAACCAGCGGCCATGCTCATCGAGCGGCACCAGAAAGACCTGATGGGCCTGCAGGAAGCTCAATACCTGCGCACTGTCCTCACGCTCGCGCACCGCGTCGCACAGCTCAGCGCAAAAGCGCTCCTGGCATGCGGTGTCGTAGAGAAATGCCTGCACGGGTGCGGGCAGTATGTCGATGACTTCCTCGAGCAGGTAATCACGGATCAAGCCTTCGCCACCGTGCAACGCCTGCGGCAAGGCATTGTCATCACCGGACTCACTGGCCGCCAGTTGCCAGAAACGCAGACCTGCCACCCAACCGTCGCTGCGCTGGATCAGGTTATCGAGCGCCTGGCCACGCAAGCCGGTGGGCTGGCGGCCAATCACCGCCAAGGCTTCATCGGGGGTCAGGCGCAAGTCCTGCTCGTTGAGTTCGACCAGTTGGCGCGACAGCCGCAGGCGCGCCAGGTGCCAGTCTGGCCGCTGCCGGCTGGTGACCAACAGGACCAACCCGGCAGGCAGATGATTGAGGAAAAACTGCAGGCAGCGATCGAGTACTGCGCCTTGGGCGAGGTGGTAGTCGTCCAGGACCAGCAGCAGGGGGGTATCGGGCTGCAGATACAGCGCAAGCTCGTCGAGCAGGCCATCGAGCCACTCTTCGAAGGCAAAGGGTTGGTGGCGCTGGCGCATTTTCAGCAGCCCCAGGGCTTGGCCCCCCAATGCCGGGCAGAACTGCTGCAACCCTTCAAGCAAGCGCTCGAGGAAGCGACCAGGGTCGGCGTCGCGCTGGCTCAGGCCCAGCCAGAGACTGCGCCAATGGCCAGGCAGCTCCTGGCAGAACTCGATGGCAAGCGAACTCTTGCCAAAGCCGGCTGGCGCGTTGACCAACAGCAAGCGCCCATCCAGCCCCGCTTGCAGGCGTTGGCACAGGCGGGCTCTCGGTACGTGGGCGTCGGGCAGGGGTGGCCTGAAGAAACGCCCGTCCAGCAGGCCCAGGGCCTGGCTGGCGACTCCATGCATACGGGACAGGTCTGTCATGGCCGGCTCGTTCTATTGGGAAGACTACGGCGATATGGATTTTTGCGAGACTAGCGGCAAATGTTATGCATTTGAAGATGATGGCGGCGATTTAGCCAAAAAAGACTACGACAAAAAGAAACGCTGGCGATGGACATCATCTCGATTGATGTCACCCCATTAAGAAAATCGTCTTGAAGGTGCCCGACGACAATAACCCCTTACAACAGAAACGCCCCGGCAAGCCGGGGCGTTCTGGGAGTTCACAAGAAGTGTGCAGCAGTCAGTTCATCGCACCCCCGCCTGACGCAAGGCAGCGGGCTGGAACTCGGCCTTGCTGGCACTGAAGCCGAAGTTGTAGGCACTCTTCTCTTCGTTTTTCATGCCCAGGGCCAGGTAACGGCCAGACTGCAGGTCGTAGATGGCTTCCAGGGTGTACCACGGCACCTGCACGTTGTAGTACGGCTGGGCGTGGGCCTCGGAGATACGCCACAGTTGCCCGCGGCCGTCGTACTGGTCGATCACTGCGGCTTGCCAGGTATCCTCGTCGATGTAGAAGTCACGTTTGGCATAGATGTGGCGCTGGCCCGGCTTGAGCGTGGCGACCACATGCCAGACTCGACGCAGCTCGTAACGCGACAGGTCCTGGTTGATGTGCCCGGCCTTGATGATGTCGCCGTACTTGAGTTTCGGGTCATCGAGCTTGAAGGCGTTGGCGGCGATGTACATCTCCTTCTTGCCTTCGAGTTTCCAGTCGTAGCGGTCCGGGGCACCGTTGTACATGTCCAGGTTGTCGGACGTGCGCAGGCCGTCGGCGGCAGTGCCCGGACCGTCATACGACACTTGCGGTGCCTGGCGTACCCGACGCTGGCCGGCGTTGTAGATCCACGCCTTGCGCGGTTCCTTGACCTGGTCGAGAGTTTCGTGAACCAGCAGTACGGTACCGGCCAGGCGCGCTGGCGCAGTCACTTCCTGCTTGAAATAGAACAGGATGTTGCCCGGGTTGGCGGGATCATAGTCCTTCATCTTGTCGCGAAAGACGAACTGGTCCTGGAAGTACACCAGGCTATAGGAGCCATTCTGCTGCGGGGTGGCTTGAGTGACCAGGCGGGTCACGCTACCGCCGCGGTAGCGGGTGATGTGGTTCCAGATCACCTCAAGGCCATCCTTGGGAATCGGGAACGGTACGGCGGTCTGGAAGTTCTCCAGGCCGTTACCGCCCGCCACCAGGGTGGTCTTGGTGGCGTTTTGCTTGATCGCCGCAAAGACGTCGTCTGGCACCGTGGAGCCGCGGTGGGTCTTGTATACCGGGATCTTGTAAGAGTCCGGGTAGCGCTTGAACATTGCCAGCTGGCCAGGCGAAAGCTTGGCCTTGTACTGGTCGACGTTCTGCGCGGTGATGGTGAACAGTGGCTTTTCACTGCCGTAAGGGTCGGAGAGGAAGCCCTTGCTGTCGGCGCTGCCAGCGCTCTTCGACAGCGGTTCCCAGGGGCCGATCGAGCCATCGGCGTTGCCGGCTTTTTCCGCCCCCATGGGGGTCAGCGATGCGCCCAGCTTGGCCGCCTCGTCGGCGGAAACCGCAGCCATGACGCTGGTAGCCAACAGGGACAGGCCCAGTACACCGGCTTGCAGCAGACGTGTGGTCGTTTTCATTCTGTTGTCGTCCTGGATCAATGTGCTTAGAAGTTCACGCCGAAGCTGAGGGCGACGAAGTCGCGGTCATCCACGGTGGTGTACTTGCCGTCGAAGAAGTTGGTGTACGACAGGCTCGCGGTGTAGGTGTTCTGGTACTCGGCGTCCAGGCCCAGGCTGACCGCCTTGCGGCCTTCCTCGAAGGCGCCGCCAGGGCCCGGGGAGTAGCCATCGACGTCGTGGGACCAGGCCACGCTGGGGCGCAGGTTCACGCCGGCGAAGACGTTGTTGTAGTCCCAGATGGCACGCACGCGATAACCCCAGGAGTCGGCGGTGGTAAAGCCATCGTTTTCGCAGTAGCGCGACAGGTTGTTCTGCTCGACGCCCGCCAGCGTACTGGCGTTGAGCCGCTGGCAACTGCCACCGGGTAGCGGGCCTGGCCCATAGACCGGGTCACGGCCATAGCGTGCCTTGGAGGTGCTTTCCAGGCCACCCACATGGGTCCAGCCCACTTCGCCGACCATGGTCAGGCGTTCGGCGCCCATGACCTGGTCGAAGAAGTGAGTGAAGGTGGTTTGCAGTTGGGTGATTTCCTTACGGCGATAGCCAGGCTGATCAGTGTTCGCTGTGCCCTTCAGCACCGAGGCGTTGGGGTCTAGCGGCGTCAGGCCGGAGTACAGGATATCGGTGGTGTTCAACTGCACCGGCGCATTAGGCCGGTAGCTGATTTCGCCGCTCCACGCCGTGCCAGTTGGCAAGGTCGTGGAGAAACTCACGCCATACAGGCGAATATCCTCCGGATATTCCACGTGGTAGCTGGAGTTGCCGGCGACATACAGCGGCATGAGCTGCCTGAGCAAGGCCGGGTTGGTGGCGGCCCCGAACGGAACCCCCGAACGGATCAGCGCGGCAGCCAGGTTGTTAGGGTTATAGAAGCTGGCATTAGCTCCGCGGCCACTGAAAATCGGCGCCCGGCTGTGGTAGTTCATGAAGTAGCCACCGAACTCGGTGTTCAGAGGCTCGTACATGTAGCGCAGAGCCAGGCCGAACTGGCCACTGTCCCGGGCATCGCGATCGGCGCCGCGACGCACGATCACACCCTCGTCGGGCGACCCCCAGCTGACCCCCTGCGACTTCAGCGCATTCAACGCGGGTGCTGCGAGCGGGCCCAGGCCTCGCGCCACTGCCGATTGCTTGGCCAGCACGGCCAGGTTGTTGTCGCAACCATCGGCAATTACGTCAGGCTGAGAGAAGAACGTACCGCAGTTGTCGACGACCGTCTGGTCCCACTCGATCTGGTAGAAGCCTTCTGCCGTCAGGTTGTCGGTCAGGCTCTGCGACACATAGAACATGTTGACGGGGATCAGGCCTTCCTTGATCTCCGCGCCTGGGCGGCGAAACGCCGAGACGTCGATGGGGTTGATGGCGTTGATACCGCCACCGATGAAGGTGCTCTCACCCCAGCTCACCACCTGCTTGCCCAGGCGCACGGTGCCCGGCAGGTCGGCGATGTTGTA
Organism: Pseudomonas sichuanensis; assembly: GCF_024749065.1. NCBI lineage: Bacteria > Pseudomonadati > Pseudomonadota > Gammaproteobacteria > Pseudomonadales > Pseudomonadaceae > Pseudomonas > Pseudomonas sichuanensis. The sequence continues at coordinate 5,057,273 of NZ_CP087185.1, forward strand.
GTTGTGGTAGACGAAGGCATCGAGCAGCTCCGCACCCGAGGACTTGGCGCCTTCCTTGCGGTTGGAGTCGCTGATGTCCTTGAACTCGCGATGTTCGTCCTTGAGCTCGAAGTCGTACCAGTACTTGCCACGGACGAACACGCCGGTGTCACCGTACTTGAGTTCGAGGTCATGGATACCCTTGAAGATCTTCGAGAAGGTCTCGCCCTTCTTGAAGTTCAGGTGACCATCGTCGGAGGTCTGCGACAACCCTCTGCCGCCGTTGTTGGCGCCGATGAGGTTCTTGTTCGGATTGGCCGTCGACCAGCTGGCGCCCACGGAGAGCGACGAGTCGAACTGGCCTTCGATTTCCCCGATGTTGAAGCTGACAGCGAAAGCAGGACTTGCGAGCGTAGAAGCGAGGCTGACTGCCAGTGGCAGTTTTGCCCGGCGCCAGAACGGGTTTGCAGATGTCATCGACGCTACTCCATGTACTTTATTGTTATGGCAGTGAGTCCTTTCAAGAACGGCTCGAGCGCCTGGTAAAGCCGGCTCCTGCCCGTGGTATCGCACATCAATGATGCGCGGCACCCTCCCCCATTCCTGAAAAATCCCCTGGCCCGACTATAGCCAGCGGTCACAGGTGCTTGATCCCTCTAAAGTGTGATTTGCGCGCCCTGCTTGCGGCCGGCCTTGAAGGAGCGGCCCCATGGGCTGGCAGTGCTCAAGCATGGCCCAAATTTTCTGTCTGGCAAGGCTTCGACCGCTCTAGCATGCGGCCCGCACCTTGAAAGACACGGGCCGCCACAGGGTCAGAGCGTGGAAAGGAAAGTGCTGTTGCTGGCCTGCCACTGAGTGATGTCCAGGCGGATGCGCTTCTTGTCGAGCTTGCCGACACTGGTCTTGGGAATTTCAGTAACAATGGCGATCTGGCTGGGGATCGCCCACTTGTTGATGTGCCCTTGCTCGACGAACGGCTTGAGGTGTTCCTTGAGGGAACGCGCGTCGATGCTCAGCCCCTCGCGCACCACCAGCAGCGCGAACGGGCGCTCGCCCCATTGCGGGTCGGCCACGCCGACCACCGCCACCTCGCGCACCGCAGGATGCCGGCTGACCAGGTCCTCGAGGTCGAGCGACGAGATCCACTCGCCCCCCGTCTTGATCACATCCTTGATGCGATCGCGGATATCGATGTAACCCATGCCGTCGAGGGTCGCGACGTCACCGGTATGCAGCCAGCCGCCCTGCCACAGCTCCTCGCTTTTATCCGGTTCATTGAAGTAACCCATGGTCAGCCACGGCGCACGCAGCACCAGTTCGCCCTGGGACTCCCCATCGGCAGGCAGGAAGTTGCCATCGCCATCGACGATCGCCGCCTCCACCAGCGGCACCGGTACCCCGGCCTTGATGCGGTAGGTGACCCGCTCATCCTCGCTGCCGGCCTGCAACTCATCGTTCAGGTGCGCGGCGCTGATCAGCGGGCACGTTTCCGACATGCCATACGCCGCCGTGAGCTGGATGCCCCGGGCCAGGGCCGCCTCATACAGCGCCCGATTGAGCGCGCTACCGCCGATGATGATCTTCCAGCCGCCGAAGTTTTCACCCTGGGAGGACGGACAGTTGAGCAGCATCTGCAGGATGGTCGGCACGCAGTGGGAGAAGGTGACCTTTTCCTCGCGCCACAGCTTGACCAGCATGTCCGGCTCATAGCGCCCGGGGTAGACCTGCTTCATGCCAAGCATGGTGGCCGCATAGGGAATGCCCCAGGCGTGCACATGGAACATCGGGGTGATCGGCATGTACACATCGTTGCTGCCCAGCAGCCGCACGCTGTCGATGCTGCCGGTGACAGCGGCCTCGGCCAGGGTGTGCAGCACCAGCTGGCGATGGGTGAAGTACACGCCCTTGGGGTTACCGGTGGTGCCGGTGGTATAGAACGTGGTGGCCACCGAGTTTTCGTCGAAATCGGGGAAGTCGTACTGCGGGCTGGCAGCCGCCAGCAGTTGCTCGTACTCGCCGTGAAGGCCCGGCAGGTCGGCGCTCTTGTCCGGCCCGTCGGTCAGCAGCACGGTGCCTTGCACAGTGGTCAACTGGCTGGCGATGCCCTGGTAGAGGCCGACAAAATCGCTGTTGACCAGCACGAAGCGGTCTTCGGCGTGGTTCATGGTGTAGAGAATCTGCTCGGGGGACAGGCGCACGTTGATGGTGTGCACCACCGCACCGATCATCGGGATGGCGAACATGCATTCCAGATAGCGGTGGCTGTCCCAATCCATGACCGCCACGGTATCGCCAGCCTTCACGCCAGCGGCGCTCAGGACGTTGGCCAGGCGCGCGATGCGCTCGCTCAGTTGCGGGTAGGTGAGGCGTAACTGATCGCGATAGACGATTTCACGGGTCTTCTCGTAGCGCACGCCCGACATCAGCAGGCGCTTGATCAGCAGTGGGTATTGGTAAGCGCCCTCGGCGGGCTTGATGATGCGCGTCTGCAGCATGGGTATCCCTTTTCTGGAAAGCGGGCCGGACAATTCAGGCACTTACTGTAGAACGGTGACGCACCGGTCAAATCAGCCGAAGGAATGATTTGGCTGGCACAGGTATGAGTGGGGCCATCGTCGTTGACGAGCGGCGCCTGCGGAACTGACACTGCGCCCTGCATCCTGAGACCCCTTCGCGAGGCAAGCCCGCGCCCACGGATAGCCGAACACCTTTGCCCAGACCGGAGCCCCACATGCCCAGCCTACGTCGCGCCGTGTTTCTCGATCACCACTCCCTCGACCTCGGCGACCTCGACCTTTCGCCCCTGCGCACCCAGTTCGACGACCTGCAACTGCATGCCGCGACCCGTCCGGCCGAGGTTGCCGAACGCCTGCAGGGCGCCACTGCGGTGATCAGCAACAAGGTCATGCTCGATGCCGAGTCGCTCGCGGCCAACCCGCAGCTCAAGCTGATCCTGGTTGCCGCCACCGGCACCAACAACGTCGACCTGGCCGCCGCTCGCGCCCAGGGCATCACCGTGTGCAACTGCCAGGGCTACGGCACCCCGTCGGTGGCGCAGCACACCCTGGCCCTGTTGCTGGCACTGGCCACGCGCCTGTGCGATTACAACCAGGCCGTGGCGGCCGGCCAGTGGGCCAAGGCCAGCCAGTTCTGCCTGCTGGACTTCCCCATCGTCGAGCTGGAGGGCAAGACCCTCGGCCTGCTCGGCCATGGCGAACTGGGTGGCGCGGTGGCGCGGCTGGCCGAGGCATTCGGCATGCGCGTGCTGACCGGGCAGATTCCCGGGCGCCCACCTCGGGCAGATCGCCTGCCGCTGGAAGAGCTGCTGCCGCAGGTCGACGCCCTCACCCTGCATTGCCCGCTCAACGAACAGACCCGCCACATGCTGGGCGCCCGCGAACTGGCGCTGCTCAAACCGGGCGCCCTGGTGGTCAATACCGCCCGTGGCGGGCTGATCGACGAGCAGGCGCTGGCTGACACACTGCGCAGTGGCCATCTGGGCGGTGCGGCCACTGATGTGCTGAGCGTCGAGCCACCGGTCAATGGCAACCCACTGCTGGCTGGCGACATCCCGCGCCTGATCATCACCCCGCACAGCGCCTGGGGCGCGGTGGAGTCGCGCCAGCGCATCGTCGGCCAGCTCGCCGAAAACGCCCTGGCCTACTTCGCCGGCCAGCCGCGGCGAGTGGTCGGCTGATCGACTGAAGCCTCTGCTACACTGCGCCACTTTTTTCAGGAGGCGTCGTCCATGGACCCGCGCAGTGAAGTGTTGCTCCGCCAGGCGGACCTGTTCCAGGGCCCGCTGTTGATCGCCGGCGCCCAGGCCGATGGCCTGCTTGGCCAGTTGCCGGCGGCCCATGGCTGGACCTGGCATGCGGGTGATCAGGCAGTGCTTGAGAGCCGCTTCGCCGGGCGCAGCCACTATGGCGTCGAGGTGCCTGCGGTGGCCTTCGACAGCGCGGTGCTGTTCCTGCCCAAATCCCGCGAACTGGCCGCCTACCTGCTCAACGCGCTGGCGTCACGCCTGGCCGGCCGCGTGCTCTACCTGGTGGGTGAAAAACGCGGCGGCATCGAAGGTGCGGCCAAGCTGCTGCAGGCTTTTGGCAAACCGCGCAAGCTGGACAGCGCGCGGCACTGCCAGCTGTGGCAGGTGACCGTGGACAACGCCCCTGAGGCCAAGCCACTGCATAGCTTGGCCGAACGTTTCGAGCTGCCGCTGGCCGATGGCCCGCTGCAGGTCATCAGCCTGCCGGGCGTGTTCAGCCATGGCCGCCTGGACAAAGGCACGGCGCTGTTGCTGGAGCACCTCGACGGCCTGCCAGGCGGCCATGTGCTGGACTTTGGCTGCGGCGCCGGTGTGCTGGGGGCAGCGATCAAACGACGTTACCCGCACAGCCGGGTCACCCTGCTGGATGTGGATGCATTCGCCGTAGCCGCCAGTCGCCTGACCCTTGCGGCCAACAACCTTGAAGGCGAGGTGATCAGCGGTGACGGCATCGATGCCGCCCCTGTCGACCTGGACCTGATCCTGAGCAATCCGCCCTTCCACACGGGGGTGCATACCGATTATCAGGCCTCGGAGAACCTGCTGAAAAAATCTGGCGAACATCTTCGAAAAGGCGGAGAAATGCGCCTGGTTGCCAACAGTTTCCTGCGCTACCAACCCTTGATCGAAGGCGCGCTCGGCAACTGCGAAATTCGCGCCGAAGCCCAGGGCTTTCGCATCTACCGGGCAACCCGTGGCTGAAAACAGCGCTTGCCGAATGCGCGCGGTGTAGGCAGAATCCGCTCCGTCCTAGGGGAGTAGTCTCCCGCGAGCGCCCTGCTCGCCCGGTACGCGTCAACACACTTGGCCCACAGGCCATGGCGCGTACGACCCACGATCCGCACAGACGGATCCAGGGTTTGACAAGACCTATGACACGCACACCTTACCCGGGGCGGGGAGGCTGTACGTGTCATAGCCGTGTCGACCCGCCCCCGTAGGAAACCTGATGCTGGAATCTCTGCTGGTCCCCACCGCCATCGTTGCGCTCGCTGAAATCGGCGACAAGACGCAACTGCTCGCACTCATCCTCGCGGCGCGTTTTCGCAAGCCCTGGCCGATCATCGCCGGCATTGTCGCCGCGACCCTGGCCAACCATGCCGCCGCTGGCGCCGTGGGTGCCTGGGTGAGCAGCTTCTTCACCGAATCGGTGCTGCACTGGATCCTTGCCGCAAGCTTCACCGCCACCGCGCTGTGGACCCTGGTGCCGGACAAGATGGACGATGACGAAAGCAGCAGCGCACGCCGTTTCGGGCCGTTCCTGACCACCCTGATCGCGTTCTTCCTGGCAGAGATCGGCGACAAGACCCAGGTCGCCACGGTAATGCTGGCGGCGCAGTATCCGCACCTGATCATGGTGATCATCGGTACCACCCTGGGCATGCTGATTGCCAACGTGCCGGTGGTACTGGCGGGTAACTTCGCGGCCGAGAAACTGCCACTGACTCTGATCCGGCGCCTGGCGGCAGCGGCGTTCGTGGTACTGGCGATCGTCGCGGTGTACTCGGCGATGAAGACCAGTGGCTGGATAGGCTGAAGCAGCGGTAAGCGGCAAGCTACAAGCGGCAAGAAAGAGCAGAAGCGCCCTTACTTGCCGCTTGAAGCTTGAAGCTTGAAGCTGCTTTTACTTCTTGGCCGCCTGATACAGCGGCATCACCTTCGGAATCGCTGCCTGCAGCGAGGCGATCCGGCTGCTGGAGGCCGGGTGGGTGCTCATGAACTCAGGCGGCGCACCTTCGGAGGCCTTGCTCATCTTGTTCCACAGGGTGATCGCGGCGTTCGGGTCGTAACCGGCACGGGCCGACAGCTCCAGACCGATCAGGTCGGCCTCGTTCTCGTTGCTGCGGCTGTTGGGCAGGGTCATGGCGTAGTTCACCACGGTGTCGGCCAGCGCCATGCTGTCCTGGCCAAGCCCGAGGAAGGCACCCGCGCCCTGACGGGCCATTTCCACGCCATAGGCCTTGGACATCGCTTCACGGCCGTGCTCACGCAGGGCGTGGGCAATTTCGTGGCCCATGACCGCGGCGATCTCGGCATCGTTGAGCTTGAGCTGATCGATCAGCCCGGTGTAGACGATGATCTTGCCGCCCGGGCCGCAGTTGGCATTGAGCTCGTCGCTCTTGATCACATTGACTTCCCACTTCCACTGCGCGGCATCCGGCCGGAACACTGGAGCCTGAGCGATGAGGCGATCGGCGATGGCCTGCACGCGCTTGGCGTCGGCACTGCCCTTGTCCAGCACGCCCTTGCTCGACGCTTCGCCGAGGGTCTGCTGGTACGACTGGGCATACATCTGGTTGACCTCATCGGTCGAGAGCATGCTGAACATGTACTGCTTGCGCTCGACGCCCACGGCGCCACCGCTGGTGGTATTGACCGCCTGGCAGCCGCCCAGCAGGACGCTGGCGCTCAACATGCTGACAACGAATGACTTACGCATTAAAACACTCCCTTTTTACGTGCCGCGTATCCTAGGCCCTGATGCTCGCCTCGACCAGAGCCACAGGGAAGATTTCTTACGCGCCCCTCATGCTTTGGTATTAGCCCGCCGATAACCCAGGGATACGACCTCCTTGCGCGCGGAGCTTTTCATGAAGTTCAAGTCGATCCAGTTTTCCGTGGCCGCCCTGGCCGGTGCCATCGTGCTGAGCATTGTCGCGGCACTGGTGCTTTATGCCGTGTACTCCGGCCAACGCACCCAGGCGCTGGTGGAACAGCGCACACAGAAGCAGTTCGAAAGCGTGATCGAGCAGCGCCTGGCAGCCCTGGCCCGCACCCAGGTCAGCGAGATCCAGCGCGGCCTCGAGGCGCCCCTGGCGATTGCCCGCAGCCTGGCCACCAGCAACGCCATGCTCGGCATGCAGGCCGCCGATGGCAGCCCGCTGATGCGGGTCGACCGTGAACACTTGATCAACCAGCTCAAGCGCACCGTCGAGGTCAACCCGACGGTACTGGGCGCGTATCTGGGCTGGGAGCCCAACGCCCTCGACCATGACGACGCCCGCTACGTCGGCAGCAAGCTCACCGGTATCGACAGCGCCAACGGCCGCTTCCTGCCCTGGTGGTTCCGCAACGGCGACGGCAGCCTCGGCCAGGACCAACTGGCCGACGTCAATGACCGCACCGTGCTGGCCACCGGTGTGCGCGCCAGCGAGTACTACCTGTGCCCGAAAGAGTCGAAAAAGGCCTGCGTGATCGACCCGGCACCCTACAAAGTCGGCGACAAGATGGTCATGCTCGCCTCGTTCGTCGAACCGATCATGGTCAATGGCCAGTTCCAGGGCATGGCCGGCGCCGACCTGTCGGTGAACTTCATCCAGGACCTGCTCAACGCCGCCGACCGCCAGCTCTACGACGGTGCCGGCGAACTGGCACTGGTGTCGAGCAACGGCCGCCTGGTCGCCTACACCCGAGACCCGGCGAAGTTCGGCGAAAAAGCCAGCGAGGTTCTCGCCAGCGAAGAGGCGGCCACCCTGAGCAGCTTGAGCGGCGAAGCGCTGCATTATGAAGTGGACGCCAGCAAGGACCGCATCGAGCTGTACCTGCCGTTCAAGGTCGCCAGCACCGATGCGCGCTGGACCTTGCTGCTGGAACTGCCGTTGAGCACGGTGATGGCCGACGTCAACCAGCTGCAGCAGGACCTGGCCGAGCAACGTCGCACCGACATCGCCGGCATGACCGTGGTCGGCCTGGGCATCGCCGCGCTGGGTCTGCTGGTGATCTGGCTGCTGGCCCACGGCATCGCCCGCCCACTGCGCCAGATGGTGGCCATGCTCGACGACATCGCCCAGGGCGAAGGCGACCTGACCCGCCGCCTGCAAAGCGACCGCGCCGACGAACTGGGCGCCATCGCCAAGGGCTTCAACACCTTCCTGATCAAGCTGCAGGCCATGATCAGCCAGGTGGTCAGCTCGGTGCAGAAAGTCAGCGATTCGTCGGAGCACACCGCCGACATCGCCATCCGCACCAACCAGGGCGTGCACAAGCAGATGGTGGAGATCGACCAGGTGGCCACCGCCGTGCAGGAAATGACCGCCACCGCGCAGGATGTGGCGCGCAACGCCACCCAAGCGGCCCAGGCTGCCAGCGAGGCCGACCGTGCGGCCAACCAGGGCCTGGAGATCGTGCGTGACACCTCGCACTCGATCAGCGCTCTGGCCGGCGAGATTGGCCGGGCGGTGACCGTGGTGCAGGACCTGGCCCGCGACAGCGAGAACATCAACGCCATCCTTGTGGCGATTCGCGCGATTGCCGAGCAGACCAACCTGCTGGCGCTCAACGCCGCCATCGAGGCTGCCCGCGCCGGCGAGCAGGGCCGTGGCTTCGCCGTGGTCGCAGACGAAGTCCGCAACCTGGCACAGAAGACCCAGCAGGCCACGCAGGAAATCCAGCAGATGATCCAGCAGCTGCAGCAGGGCACCCGCGAAGTGGTCAAGGTGATGGAAGACAGCCAGGGCAAGACCGATGTCAGCGTGCAGCAGGCCAGCCGCGCGGCGCAGTCGCTGGAGAGCATCACCCAGGCGGTTTCGGTGATCAACGACATGAACACCCAGATCGCCAGCGCCGCCGAGCAGCAGAGCGCGGTGGCCGAGGACATCAACCGCAACGTGATCAGTATCGGCCAAGTGGCCGGCGAAGTGGCCGGCGGCGCCGACGAGTCGAGCCAGGCCAGCGCCGAGCTGACCAAGCTGGCCGAGCAGCAGCGGCGCTTGATCAATCAGTTCAGGGTTTGATCCCTGGGTGCACAGGTACTCCTGTAGGAGCTACTGTCTTGCATCAAATCTAAAATCTGGCGCAGCCCCTGTGGGAGCGGGCTTGCCCGCGAACACCGGCGCAGCCGGTGCCATCCACCGCGCCGCCTACTTCGCGGTGGTCCGGCACTCCGGTAAACCCGCTCCCACAGGGACTACGCATCAACCAGGCTTTAGGCCGGGGTCAGGCACTCCGGCCCATCGAGCTTCGGATCATTGACGAACAGCGCCAGCGCCCGCTCGCGCAAGGCACCTGGCGGCTTGGCCAGGATTTCGTGCAAACGCGGCAATGGTGTGTCCGGGTCGAGCCAGAGCGCCTGCTCGGCCTCATCCAGGATCAGCGGCCGGCGCTGGTTCATGGCCGCCTGGGTGATCACCGCGCAACTCAGCCAGACCTGCTCCTGCACCGGATACTCTTCCCAGACCGCGGCAAAGAACAGCGCCGAACCCTCCCCCGGGGTGACCCAATAAGGGCGCTTGCGCGCCGTGCCGCGCCACTCGTAGAAGCCGTTGGCCGGTATCAGGCAGCGCCGCTGGCGGAACGGTTCACGGAACATCGGTTGCTCTGCGAGGGTCTCGGCGCGGGCCTGGGCGGGGGTACGGGAGAGGTCGGTCAGCCAGGCCGGGGTCAACCCCCAGCGGGCACTGGCCAGTTGCAGCTGGCCATCGAGCTGGCGCTGAATCAGCACCGAGGCACCGGGCGAGATGTTCCATTGAGGCTGCTGGCCCGGGGGGAACCCCGGCAGACCGGCGAAGGCCTGGGACCAGCGAAACAGGGCATAGCGTCCACACATGGGCGAAATCAAAACCTAACAGATCAGGGTTCCCGGATAACTTTCCGGTTCGTCGCCAGCAAGAGGCTGGGCCGCATTGTACGCATCGATCAACTGCCGCGCGTAGCCGGCCTGCTCATCGGCCACTGCCAGGCCGAGCAGGCCCTGCATGGGCAGCTCGCCCACACCGCCCATCAGGTCGCGCCCGACCAGGTGCACCTCGATGCCCTCGCTGACCAGCATACCCACCAGCATCTGTGCCTCCAGGAGGTTTTCCGGGTCATAGATTCGCTGCATCAGTCATTCTCACCGTAGACATCGAGCATCCACTCCTCGCCATGTACCTGCAGCACGAAGCGGATAGGCTTGCAGCACACCTGGCAGTCCTCGATGTATTCCTGATCGCCGCCGGACAGGTCCACCGTCGTTTCGACTTCTTCACCACAATAGGGACAATCGTAGAGTGCAGTCTCCAGCATCGCGGCCTCCCGAGTGACTTGTGCGTATAATTGCCGGTCTGTTTACAGGGCCTGTGTGTGTCGGAGCCGTTTGTCCGACCCCGTCCCTACCTTATTACCCTAGCCGTTTCCAACAAGAGAGCATGATGGGCGAATTCGATGCCATCCGACCGTACGACGACGCTGAGGTCCCTGCCGTTCTGGCACGCCTGCTCAGCGACCCGGCATTCCTCGATATCCTCACCCACTTCCGCTTCCCGCGCGCGGCGGGCGCCCTCGGCTGGCTGCTCAAGCCGCTGATCGCCCGGCGCCTGCGTAAAGAGTTCGCCGGCGTTACCTGCGTCTCGACGCTGCAGGACAAGGTCGAGTACTACGTCGACCGCACCATCGACCGCGCCACCGACGGCGTCACCTATTCCGGCGTCGAGCAGCTCAAGTCGGGCACCGCCTACCTGTTCCTGGCCAACCACCGCGACATCGTCATGGACCCGGCCTTCGTCAACTACGCGGTCTATCACGCGGGCCTGCCCACGCCGCGCATCGCCATTGGTGACAACCTGCTGCAGAAGCCGTTCGTCAGCGACATGATGCGCCTGAACAAGAGTTTCATCGTGCACCGCTCGATCAGCGGGCGCCGCGAGAAACTGGCCGCCTACCAGCTGCTGTCGGCCTACATCAACCACTCGATCCGCAACGACGGTGCTTCGATCTGGATCGCCCAGGCCGAAGGCCGCGCCAAGGACGGTGACGACCGCACCGATTCGGCCATTCTCAAAATGTTCCACATGAGCCGCAAGGACGAGCCGTTCGGCGCGGTGATCCAGAGCCTGAACCTGATCCCGGTGTCGATCAGCTACGAATACGACCCCTGCGACCAGGCCAAGGCCCGCGAGCTTTACATCCGCGCCACCACCGGCAGCTACAAGAAGGCCCCGGGCGAGGACGACAACAGCATCGCCCAGGGCATTACTGGCTACAAAGGGCGCGTGCACATCAACTTTGCCCCACCGGTGACCGAGTACCACGAAGACACCAAGCAGCTGGCGCAAGCCATCGACCGACAGATTCTCGGTGGCTACCGGTTGTTCCCGGTGCACTACCTGGCCTATGCGATGTGGGCCGAGAAGGATGCGGCACTCGAGGTGCCAGGCGCGGAGAAGTTGTTCCCGGCGGACGAATTGGCCAAGGCCAAGGAAGAATGGCAGCGTCGCCTCGACGCATGCCCGGTGGAACAGCAGCCGTACCTGGTGCAGCAGTATGCGACGCCAGTGCGCAACCAGTACCAGGTGAAGCGCCAGCCCCTGTCCGCCTGAAGAGTGGCTTGTGCGAGCAAGTGTCTTGCTCGCCATTCAAACAGCTGCACTCTGCCTGTGGGAGCGGGTTTACCCGCGAAGATGACACCTCGGTGCCTGGCACGGGCTATGCCCGTGTTCGCGGGTAAACCCGCTCCCACAGGCAGAGTGCAGGTCTTGAGTTCGCCGCTACCACAAATGGAACACCAGGCTTCAGACCCAGGTGCTGAACCACGACAGCAGCAGCGCCATGGCCAGGCACGAAAAACCGAGGATGTAGTAGTAACGCGGCACGCGCCGGTCGAAGGCATCCACCAGCCCTTCGTCCACCGCCAGGCTTTCACGGGTCATGCTGGCGCGGCGCCGGGCACTGTGCAGCAGCAGCCCGCCAGGGCAGGTTATCAACAGGGCCAGCAGGTTGATCAGCTTGGCCGGGTGGGCAGCCAGGAAGCCCCAGAGCACTTGCAACGACATCGCACGACCTCGGTATCACGACGGCAAAGCCCGGCATTCTACCCAAGCCGGCATGCCCCTCCCGCTTTTTGCGACAAAGTGTCAGTTAATTTCATCTGTCACACGCTCGTCATCAGGACAGGCCACCCTGTCGGCCTTCCACCGTACCGGAGCTTGTCATGCTGCACGCCGAAAACCAGGACCGCCTGTACCTCGTTGCCCAGAGCGATGAGCAACAAGCGCTGATCGACAGCTTCTCGATCAATGTCCAGGACCGCCAGTGGCTGGTGTATTGCGCCTTGGGCGGACACAGCCATGACGACCTGCCCGAGGTCGACATGCAGACCGGCATCAGCTTGCTGGACTTCCACGTCCTAGCGGCCTGAGACATCTTCAACGGCTTCATCGCAGGCTGAATGCATCGTTTGAAACCAGCAAACATCCTGTGGGAGCGGCTTTAGCCGCGAAGCAAGCGACGCGGTGCATGGCACCGGCTTCACCGGTGTTCGCGGCTAAAGCCGCTCCTATAGGGCCGGCGCTCTACTCAGGATATGCATAGTCCTGTGGGCACCGGCGAAGCCTGCGCACAAAAAAGCCCGCTGCATGGCACCCAGGCAGCGGGCTTTTGCATTACACCGAAGCGCTTACTCGCCCAGCACCTGCCCGATGGTCGGGTCCTTGAACAGGCGGGTCAGGGCATCGCTGAGCACATCGCTCACCAGCTTGGTGTTGGTTTCCTGGTTCGGCGCCATGCCGAAGCGCTGGTCGAGCGAAGCACCGTAGCGGCCGCTGTAGCGGCGGTTGGCGTTCGACACGTCGGCGCGGAAAGTGGCGCCGATGGTGGCCTCGGTCACGTACATCTTGTCCTTGGGCGACTGGTACTTCAGTTCGGCCAGGGTCACGGTCAGCTGCGGCACGTTGCCAGCGTTGGGCGTCGGGGTAAAGCCAAGCAGGCGCACCGCCGCTTCGGCCTGGGCCTGCAGCTTGGGCACGACATCATTGCCACTGACGCTGATGGTGCTGGTTTCGGGGTACATGCCCCCACGGGTGCCCAGCGATTGCGAGGCGCGACCGTCAACCACCCTGACCACCACCGGCTGGCCATGGCCGACCGGCGCCAGTTGCTGAGTGAGCTTGGGTTGCGGGCTGAGTTGTTGCGGGCTGTGGGCACACCCGGCCAGGCTCAGGCTGGCCACCGCGAACAAACCGACCAACAGACGTTGCAACATGCGCATTTCTCCAGAAAAAGCGGCAAAGGCCCACAGTATACCTAGGGGCAAGCTCTAAGCGGCAAGCCTCAAGCTGCAAGAGGAGGCAGAGCGCGTGACGGCACACGACTTTCTTGCTGCTTGCAGCTTTCGGCTTGCAGCTCGCCCCGCTTGTCACAATGGTTTCATGCCCCCGCCGTTATGCTTGCGCCAGCCCGACCTGACAGGACAAACCGCCATGGCCTCGCTCTGGACCCTGCTTTTCAAACGTCAGCGCCACTTCACCTACGCTCACCTCGACAGCAATGGCATCTGCCTGGGCTTCAAGCAGACCCGCCAGCCGCCAACGGCCGCCGGCTGGGTCCTGGTCAGCGAGGCGCACCTCGGCTGGCTGGGCCAACCGCTACCCGCCAGCGCCCGAATTTGCAGCCACGCAACCAGCCGTTGGCAGCGTCGCCCCCTCGCAGCCTGACAAACGCTGCAATAAAAACCCATAAAGACCGACCTTTCTGCCTGCGACCTCGCTATAATCTGCCCCCGATTATAAGGACGTCTCCTGATCGGGCCCCGCATTCGCCGACTGACCCCGGCACCTTCTACGCTTCGCCCACAGAGAGCCTTCCACTCAGGTCTTGCATTGGCTGTCGTGCCTGCTGTTTCCGGCCTTCTGCTGCGCATGAACCTGCGGGTTGCCATCGTGCAGTCCACTTTTGAGGTTCACGTCTCCAAAAGAGCGTGAAAAAACGGTTTTTCACAACTTCACGAGAGTGTGGCGAGCAATGAACAGTCTGGCATGTGTAAAAGCAGCAGATCTTTCACAAACAGCCCTGCGCAGACGGCACAAGCGCTCATCCTGGATGGGAGCCTGAGGCCGGCCCGTAACGCATGACGGATCACTTGACCATAAGTCGAATTGCCGCACCCGTGGCATACGGCGTTCAATACCTGAACACCCAAGACTGATTGGCAGTGTCCGCTGAAGTTGCAAGAACTGCGAAGAGTCGGACATGGCGATCCTGGCAAACCCAGGGATCCTGTGCTGTCAATTAGGTAGCTGTAGATTGTGGAGACGCGTTAAATGGCGCAGAACGAATCGGTTGATGTGGTACTGGTAGGCGCGGGCATCATGAGTGCCACCCTGGCCGTACTGCTCAAGGAGCTCGACCCGACCCTGAAGCTTGAGGTCGTAGAGGCGATGGACTCCGGAGCCGCGGAGAGTTCCAACCCCTGGAACAACGCCGGTACCGGCCATGCCGGCCTGTGCGAGCTGAATTACACCCCGCAGGCCGCCGATGGCAGCATCGACATCAAGAAAGCCGTGCACATCAACACCCAGTTCGAGGTTTCGCGCCAGTTCTGGGCCTACCTGAGCAAGAAGGGCAACTTCGGCTCGCCGCGTGCTTTCATCAACCCAGTTCCGCACCTGAGCTACGTCGAGGGTGACAAGGGTATCGACTTCCTCAAGAAGCGTTTCGAGCTGCTCAAGCAGCACCACGCCTTCTCGGAGATGGAATACACCGAAGACAAGGCCGTGATGAACGACTGGATGCCGCTGATGATGCCTGGCCGCCCGGCTGACCAGCGCATCGCCGCGACCCGCGTGGCCAAAGGCACCGACGTCAACTTCGGCGCCCTGACCAACAAGCTGCTCAAGCTGTTGGGCAACAGCCCGGACACCCAGGTCAAGTACAGCAAGAAGGTCGTCGGCCTGCGCCGTAACGGCAGCGGCTGGACCGTGAGCATCAAGGACGTCAACAGCGGCGGCAGCCGTGAAGTCGACGCCCGCTTCGTCTTCCTCGGCGCCGGTGGTGCCGCACTGCCCCTGCTGCAGGCCTCCGGCATCCCGGAAAGCAAAGGCTTCGGCGGCTTCCCGGTCAGCGGCCAGTGGCTGCGTTGCGACAACCCGGAAATCGTCAAGCAGCACCAGGCCAAGGTCTACAGCCAGGCCGCGGTTGGCGCCCCGCCCATGTCGGTTCCGCACCTGGATACCCGCGTGGTCGATGGCAACACCTCGCTGCTGTTCGGCCCGTACGCCGGCTTCACCACCAAGTTCCTCAAGCACGGCTCGTTGATGGACCTGCCGCTGTCGGTGCGCATGGGCAACATCGGCCCGATGCTGGCCGTGGCCCGCGACAACATGGACCTGACCAAGTACCTGGTCAGCGAAGTGATGCAGTCGATGGAGCAACGCCTGGAAGCCCTGCGTCGCTTCTACCCCGAGGCGAAAGCCGAGGACTGGCGCCTGGAAGTGGCCGGCCAGCGTGTGCAGATCATCAAGAAAGACCCGAAAAAAGGCGGCGTGCTGCAATTCGGCACCGAGCTGGTTTCGGCCGCGGACGGCAGCCTGGCTGCACTGCTCGGCGCATCGCCGGGCGCTTCGGTGACCGTGTCGATCATGCTTGAGCTGATCGAGCGCTGCTTCCCCGAGCAGGCGAAGGGTGCCTGGGCTGCCAAGCTCAAGGAAATCTTCCCGGCCCGCGAGAAGGTCCTGGCGACCGACGCTGCGCTGTACCACAAGATCAGCGCCGACAACGATGTGGCGCTGGACCTGGCGCAGGACAGTCCGGCCAAGCACTACGCCTGAACCGGCTGAAACGAAAAAAACGCCCCTCGGGGCGTTTTTTTGTGCCTGGATATCTATCAGCCTGTGCCGGCCCTATCGCGGGGCAAGCCCGCTCCCACAATGCCTGGAGTCGGCGGCGTGGGAGCGGGCTTGCCCCGCGAAGAGGCCAGTACAGGCCAATCAATCAGCCGCGGGCGTTGTCGATGATCTCGATGTACTCAGGGGCGTTGCGCTGGTCGGCAATCACCTCGACGAACGTCTTGCCGTGCTCGTCCTTGCCATCCAGGTCGTAACCGGCCTCGAGGAAGAAACCGACATAACGCTCGAAATCGTCGATACGCAGGCCGCGGTAGCCTTTGATCAGCTTGTGGTGCGACGGCGAGGTGAGGCCATCGGCCGGCTCGAACTGCAGGAAGCTCTTGATGTACTCGTCGCTGATTTCGTCACCAATCACCTGTTTCTTGTCTTTACGCATCAAGGACTCCCACTGGACTGTCTAGGACATTTTCGAAGGCCGGCAGTGTACCCCTCGAATTGATCGTGCCTCAACGCGTACGTACGGTTCCGGTGTGCAGATCGGCCCAGACATGGCCGTTGCCGTAAGTGAGGAACTGCACGTAAAGGGTCTCGTTGCGCAGCAGGTCCATGATCACCCGGTAGTCGGCCATCGGGTAATTGAGGGTCAGGGTGCGGCGCTTGTCGTCATAAGCCGGCTTTTTCAGGCTCTTGCCGCCCTCGCCGTCGAAGTTGATCAGCACCTCGCCGATGGTCGAGCCCTTGCTCAAGGGCTTGCCCTTCAGGCGCATCTGCAACGAGGAGGTGATTGGGATGGGTTGCTGGTCGGACTGGCGCTGGGTGCCCACCACCACCGAATAGTCGGTGACCTGCAGCAGCTGCTGGCTGGTCGGTGCTTCCTGGCGCAGGGCGAGGTCGTCGGGGGGCAGGAACTGGCTGTGCAGCGGGGCAGCAGATAGCGGCAGGCTCACCGCCAACAGGAGAGGGACGAACGCACGCATGTGAGGCTCCTTGGCTTGAAGGGGCACTCTAGCATGGTCTGTTCGGCCGTAGCGGCCTGCTCAGCGAGGCCGCCTGGCCGCTCAGTCGAACTGCGCGCGCATCCAGGCCTGGTACTCGGCCACACCGGCCTCGCCTTCACGCGGCGCCCAGTGGGCAAGCTCGCCCTCGCCCACCGGGCGATAAGGGCCGGCCTTGCACTCGAACAGCATGCTGTCGGCTTGCAGCACCACCAACCCGTGATAGGTCCCCGGCGCCAGATCGACACCCAGGCAGTCGCCGCCCGCCTCCATCACACGTTTGTCGGTGACGGTACCCTGCTCATCGAAGATCAACAGGCCGATCCGCCCTTTGAGCACGATCAACGCCTCGGCCTTGTCCACGCTCAGGTGCCGGTGCGGCGGAATGTAGGTATCCGGTTGCAGGCCCACGGCCATGCGGTGGCAAGGCTCTTCCATGTCATGGAAGTTGTGGTGCTGGCGGCCACGCGGGTTGGCCGCTGACTGCGCTGCCAGCCCGGTGAACAACGCCTGATCGATAAACGCGGGCTGGCGCATGATTACAAGCCCTTGACGGCGAAGATGCCGTTGGCGTTGCGCCAGTAGCCCTTGTAGTCCATGCCATAGCCGAAGATGTAGCGATCGACGCACGGCAGGCCGACGTAGTTGGCTTTCAGGTCCGGGCTGGCCTTGCGGTCGTGATCCTTGTCGATCAGCACGGCGGTGTGCACCGAGCGGGCACCGGCATGCTTGCAGAACTCGATGATGGCGCTGAGGGTGTGGCCCTCGTCGAGGATGTCGTCGACGATCAATACGTCACGGTCAATGAACGACACCTCGGGCTTGGCCTTCCAGAACAGTTCACCGCCGCTGGTCTGGTTGCGGTAGCGGGTGGCGTGCAGGTACGACGCCTCCAACGGGAACTGCAGGTGGGTGAGCAGCTTGCCGGCGAAGATCAGGCCACCGTTCATCACGCAGAAAACCACCGGGTTCTTGTCATGCAGGTCCTTGCAGATCTGTTTGCCGACCTCGGCGATGGCGGCCTCGACCTCGGCTTCGTTGTACAGGCAATCAGCCTCGTGCATCACTTGACGGATATGCTCGAGATCGGCGGACATGGCGCTCTCCAGGGGGTGCGTTTTGGAAAAGCGGGCAAAGGTACGCATCCGCTCGTCCCAGATCAAGCCTTTATGGACTAACGTGCACAATGACCGCACGACAGTCAGGACTGAATAGATTAATCTAGCGCGGTTTTTTTGCCCGCCTTCCGGAGCCCCCCCTATGCCTACTCGTGAGATCCGCCATCCGCTGATCCGCCATAAGCTCGGCCTTATGCGCCGCGCCGATATCAGCACCAAGAATTTTCGCGAACTCGCCCAGGAAGTCGGCGCGCTGTTGACCTATGAAGCCACCCAGGACCTGCCACTCGAGACCTACGAGATCGACGGCTGGTGCGGCAAGGTGCAGGTCGAGAAAATCGCCGGCAAGAAGATCACCGTGGTGCCTATCCTGCGTGCCGGCATCGGCATGCTCGACGGCGTGCTCAGCCTTATCCCCGGCGCCAAAGTCAGTGCGGTGGGCGTTGCCCGCAACGAGGAAACCCTCGAAGCGCACACCTACCTTGAAAAGCTCGCACCGGACATCAACCAGCGCCTGGCCCTGATCATCGACCCGATGCTGGCCACCGGCGGCTCGATGGTCGCCACCATCGACCTGCTGAAGAAAGCCGGCTGCAAAGAGATCCGCGCCATGGTGCTGGTCGCGGCACCTGAAGGTATCGAAGTGGTGGAGAAAGCCCACCCGGATGTGAAGATCTACACCGCCTCGATCGACCAGCGCCTGAACGAACATGGCTACATCGTCCCCG
Source organism: Pseudomonas sichuanensis (assembly GCF_024749065.1). Taxonomy (NCBI): domain Bacteria; kingdom Pseudomonadati; phylum Pseudomonadota; class Gammaproteobacteria; order Pseudomonadales; family Pseudomonadaceae; genus Pseudomonas; species Pseudomonas sichuanensis. Next base: position 5,075,675 of record NZ_CP087185.1, read on the forward strand.
GCCTGGGCGATGCCGGTGACAAGATCTTCGGCACCAAGCAGAAGGACGCCTGATCATGCAGGACGGCTTCAACGACCCGCTCTGGCGCCAGGTCGTCTCGGGCGCGCAGATGCTCTTCGTGGCATTCGGCGCGCTGGTGCTGATGCCGCTGATCACCGGCCTCGATCCTAACGTCGCGCTGTTTACCGCCGGCATCGGCACCTTGCTGTTCCAGCTGGTGACCGGTCGCCAGGTCCCGGTGTTCCTGGCATCGAGCTTTGCCTTCATCACCCCGATCATCCTCGCCAAGGGCCAGTTCGGCCTGGCCGAGACCATGGGCGGCGTGATGGCCGCAGGCTTCGTCTACACCTTCATGGGCCTGATGGTGAAGGTCAAAGGCACCGGCTTCATCGACCGCATGCTGCCGCCCGTGGTCATCGGCCCGGTGATCATCTCCATTGGCCTGGCCATGGCGCCGATTGCCGCCAACATGGCCATGGGCAAGGGCGGTGACGGCGCTGCGCTGATGCCGTACAAGACCGCGATGATGATCTCCATGCCGGCGCTGCTGACCACGCTGATCGTGGCGGTGTTCGGCAAAGGCATCTTCCGCCTGGTACCGATCATCTCCGGCGTGCTGGTGGGCTTTGCCCTGTCGTTCGCCTTTGGCGTGGTCGACACCGCCAAGATCGCCGCGGCCCCTTGGCTGGAACTGCCGAACTTTACCGCCCCGGCCTTCAACTGGCAGGCCATCCTGTTCATCGTTCCGGTCGCCCTGGCACCGGCCATCGAGCACATTGGCGGGGTAATCGCCGTCGGTAGCGTGACCGGCCGTGACTACCTGAAGAAGCCTGGCCTGCACCGCACCCTGCTGGGCGACGGCCTGGCGACCACCGCCGCCGGCCTGTTCGGTGGCCCGCCCAACACCACCTACGCCGAAGTGACCGGCGCGGTGATGCTGACCAAGAACTACAACCCGAAGATCATGACCTGGGCGGCGCTGTTCGCCATCACCCTGGCCTTCATCGGCAAGTTCGGCGCACTGCTGCAGAGCATCCCGGTACCGGTGATGGGGGGCATTCTGTGCCTGCTGTTCGGCTCGATCGCGGCGGTGGGCATGAACACCATGATCCGCCACAAGATCGACTTGGCCGAAGCACGCAACCTGGTGATCGTGTCGGTGACCCTGGTGTTCGGCATCGGCGGCGTACTGATCGGCAGCGGCGACGGCCCGGACGACTGGGGCCTGAAAGGTATCGCCCTTTGCGCCATTGTGGCCATTGCCCTGAACCTGATCCTGCCGGGCAACGATGGTTGGAAACACAAGAAGCTGGATGATCAGTTGCCTTGATTCGGCGCTAGCCTGATCTGGCCTCTTCGCGGGTAAACCCGCTCCCACAGGTTCGCTGAAAAACCTGTGGGAGCGGGTTTACCCGCGAAGAGGCCAGCCCAGGCAACCCAGGCCTCAGGCCTTCTCGCACATCCCCGCCAACACCTTCACCCACTCCGGGTGATCATTCAGGCACGGCACCAGCACCAGTTCCTTGCCTCCCGCCTCGATGAACTGCTCCTTGCCCCGATCGCCGATCTCTTCCAGCGTCTCGATGCAGTCAGCGACGAATGCCGGGCACATCACCAACAGCTTCTGCACCCCCGCCTTGCCCAGCTCATCCAGGCGCGTTTCGGTGTAGGGCTCGATCCACTTGGCGCGCCCCAGGCGCGACTGGAACGACACCGACCACTTGCCATCCGGGATACCCATCTTCTGCGCGAAAGCCTTGGCGGTGGCCAGGCACTGGCCGCGATAGCACACCGCGCGCATCTCGGCGCTGGCGCCAGCACAGCAATCGGCGGCCTGGAAATCGTGCTTGCCGGTAGGGTCGAGCTTCTTCAGATGGCGCTCGGGCAGGCCATGGAAGCTCAGCAGCAGGTGATCGTAACCCTGCTCCAGGTGCGGCCGGGCGCTGGCGACCAGCGCGTCGATGTAGTCGGGGTGGTCGTAGAACGGCTGCAGGATACGGGTCTGCAACGGCAGCTTGCGCTCGGCGATGGTCTGCTTGGCCAGCTCCACCACGGTGGTCACAGTGCTGTCGGCGAACTGTGGATAAAGCGGCGCCAGGGTCACCTTACGCACGCCCTGGGCAGCCAGGCGCTCAAGCACCTCGGGCAGCGCCGGCTGGCCATAGCGCATGGCGATCTCGACCGGGCCATGGGGCCAGTGGGCGGTCATCGCCTGTTGCAAGCGGCGGGTCAGCACCACCAGCGGCGAACCTTCGTCCCACCAGATCGAGGCGTAGGCATGGGCCGACTGCTCGGGGCGCTTGATCAGGATCAGCGACACCAGCAGGCGTCGCACCGGCCAGGGCAGGTCGATCACGTACGGGTCCATGAGGAACTGGTTGAGGTAACGGCGCACGTCGGCCACCGAGGTGGAGGCCGGCGAGCCCAGGTTGACCAGCAGCAGAGCGTGATCGGTCATGCAGCGTCCTATGTCAGAGGCGGCTGGACAGGTTGCCCAGCGCCGATTGCAGATCGTTGAAGCGGAACGTGAAGCCTGCCGCCAGCAGGCGCACCGGGCGGGCACGCTGGCCGCCAAGCAGCAGTGTGGATAACTCACCCAGCCCGGCCTTGAGCAGCACCGCCGGCATCGGCAGCAACGCCGGGCGATGCAGGGCACGCCCCAGTTGCCTGGCGAACTCGCGATTGCGCACCGGCTCCGGGGCGCAGGCATTATAGGGACCGCTGGCCTCCTTGTGCTGCAACAGAAAATCAATCAGGGCGACCTGATCGTCTATATGCACCCACGGCATCCACTGCCGGCCATCGCCCAGCGGCCCGCCCAGCCCCAGCTTGAACGGCAGGCGCAGGCGCGACAAAAAGCCGCCGTCGCTGGCCAGCACCAACCCCGTTCGCACCAGCACTACGCGGATGCCGAGGGCCTGGGCGCGCAAGGCGGTCTCCTCCCAGGCGATGCACAACTGGCTGGCAAAATCTTCCTTGACCGGCGCGGACGCCTCGGTCAGCTCGCGCTCGCCACCGTCGCCATACCACCCAACGGCAGAGCCGGATATCAGCACCTCGGGGCGTTGCTCGCGGCCCTCGAGCCAGGCCAGCAACTGCTCGGTGAGGGTGATCCGGCTGGCCCAGAGCAGGCTGCGTCGCCCGGCTGTCCAGGGCCGATCGGCGATCGGCGCGCCGGCCAGGTTGATCACCGCGTCCACGGCATCATCCGCGGCAATGTCCTCCAGCCGAGCGACACCGCGCACGTCGCTGCCGCAGCGTTTGGGCACCTGCGCGGGGGTACGGCTCCACACGGTCAGGCGGTGACCCTGCCCTCGCCACAGCTGGCAAAGGTGCTGGCCGATGAGGCCGGTACCGCCGGTCAGCAATATATGCATGACTGTGTCCTCAGAGTTGGCGGCCGTGGTCTATTTTTAAGATCAAGGCACTTTTTTGACCGAACGCTCTCGGATAAACATAGGCCAAGCTGCCCTATCGAGCGGAATAACCTTATACAAACATTGCGTATTGTACAGGTTTGCCTGGCAGCGTAGGCTGCGAACAGCGAGGTTCGAAGAGGCCATCATGACAGTACCTATTGCCATCATCGGTGCCGGCATCGCCGGTTTGTCCGCCGCCCAGGCCTTGCAGAAAGCCGGGCACACCGTCCATCTGTTCGACAAAGGCCACGGCAGCGGCGGGCGCATGGCCAGCAAACGCAGCGAGGCGGGTGCGCTTGACCTCGGTGCCCAATACTTCACCGCCCGCGACCGGCGTTTCGTCGAGCAGGTGCAACACTGGGTCGCCAGCGGCTGGGCCGAACAGTGGAAGCCACAGCTGTACAACTACCGCGATGGCGAACTCACCCCCTCCCCCGACGAACAGACCCGCTGGGTCGGCGTACCGCGCATGAGCGCCATTACCCGCGGCTTGCTCAAGGATGTCACGGTCAACTTCGGCTGCCGCATCGCCGAGGTGTTCCGCGGCAAGCACTACTGGCACCTGCAGGACACCGAAGGCTGCAGCCACGGCCCGTTCAGCCGGGTAGTCATCGCCGTGCCGGCGCCGCAGGCAACGCAACTGCTGACCGCCACCCCAAAGCTTGCCGCGGTCGCCGCAGGCGTGCAGATGGAGCCGACCTGGGCGATCGCCCTGGGCTTCGAAACCCCGCTCGATACCCCCATGCAAGGCTGCTTCGTACAAGACAACCCGCTCGACTGGCTTGCGCGCAACCGCAGCAAGCCCGGGCGCGAAGCGCACCTCGACACCTGGGTGCTGCACGCCACCTCCAGCTGGAGCAAGCAGCACATCGACCTGCCCAAGGAAGACGTGATCGAACAGCTGTGGGGCGAATTCGCCGAGCTGGTCGGTTGCGTGGTGCCTGCGCCGACCTTCGCCCTCGCCCACCGCTGGCTGTATGCCCGGCCAGCCGTGAACCATGAATGGGGCGCCCTGGCCGATGCCGACCTGGGCCTGTATGCCTGTGGCGACTGGTGCCTGTCCGGGCGCGTCGAAGGCGCCTGGCTCAGTGGCCAGGAGGCGGCTCGGCGGCTGCTGGAACACCTGGAATAACCGGACAGAAAATCTATACAAGAAATAATTCTTGTATAAGTTTTCAAATGTGCTGGAATTGCCTTGTACAAACCCTGCTGCCTGTACAAGTACTTCCGGAGCACACCATGAACCTTCCCTCCCCGAGCGCTAAGCCACGCCTGGCCATCAGCGCCTGCCTCACCGGCCTCAACGTGCGCTACAACGCCGGGCACAAGCACTCCGACCTGTGCCATGAGCTGCTCGATGAGCACTTCGAATGGGTGACCGTGTGCCCGGAAGTCGCCATCGGCCTGGGCGTGCCTCGCGAGCCGATCCGCCTGGTCGGCGACCCGGAGCACCCTGCCGTCACCGGCACCCGCGACAGCAGCACCGATTTTTCCGGCCCGCTGCGTGCCTACGGCCAACAGATGGCCAGCGAACTCGACGATATCTGCGGCTACATCTTCATGCAGAAATCGCCCTCCTGCGGGCTCGAGCGGGTCAAGGTGTACCAGGAGAACGGCTACCCGGCCAGCCAGGGCGGGCGTGGCGCCTACGCCGCCGCCTTCTGCGCCAACCGCCCGGACCTGCCGGTGGAAGAAGAAGGCCGCCTGCACGACCCGGTGCTGCGCGAGAACTTCATCAGCCGCGTGTATGCCTACGCCGACTGGCAGCAGGTGCTGCAGGGCGGCCTCAGCCGTGGCGCGCTGATCCGTTTCCACGCCCGCTACAAGTACCTGTTGATGGCCCATAACCCGCAGGCGTATCGAAGCCTGGGCAAGCTGCTCGGCAGCATGACCCGCGACCACGACCCCGAACAATTCGGCCGCGCTTATTTCAGCCAGCTGATGCAGGCCCTGCGCCGCTGCGCCAGCCGCGGCACCCATGGCAACGTGCTGCAGCACCTGAGCGGTTACCTGCGCAACGACCTCGACCAGGCCGACAAGGCCGAGCTGCAGCAGATCATCGGCCAGTACCAGCAAGGCGTGGTGCCGCTGGTGGTGCCCTTGACCCTGCTCAAACACCACCTGCGTTGCCACCCCGACCCCTATCTTTTGCAGCAGGCCTACCTGCAACCCCACCCTGAACGCCTCGGGCTGCGCAATGCCATCTGAAGCCCTGCTGCCGATTGGCGAAGTCGCCCGGCTGACCGGCGTCAACCCGGTCACCCTGCGCGCCTGGGAGCGCCGTTACGGGTTGATCAAGCCGCAACGCACAGCCAAGGGCCACCGCCTTTATCCACAGGACCAGGTGCAACGCGTGCAGGCAGTGCTGCGCTGGCTCGAACGCGGCGCGGCGGTAAGCCAGGTGCGCGCACTGCTGGACAACGCGGCAGATGCCAGCACCCCGGTCGAGGGCGAATGGGGTGAGCGCATCGAGCAACTGATCCAGGCTATCGCCCAGCTGGCGCAACGCCCACTCGACCAACTGCTGAATCAGGCCATGGCCCTGTATCCGGCCGTCACGGTGTGCGAACGCCTGTTGCTGCCGCTGCTCGACGCGCTTGCCCTGCGCTGGCAAACACACTTCGACGCGGGCCTGGAGCAAGCGTTCTTCAACACCTGGCTGCGCAGCAAGCTGGGCGCCCGGGTGTACCACGACAGCCATTCCCTGGCGGGGGCTTGCGTACTGCTGGCACGCACCGACGACACCCCCTTCGATGCCGAATTCTGGCTCTGCGCCTGGCTGCTCAGCAGCAGTGGCCAGCCGCTGGAGATCCTCGAATGGCCGGTGGAACCCCGCCAATTGCGCCAAGCCGTCGAGCTGCTGCAGCCACGCGCGCTGCTGCTCTACCTCGGCCGGCGCCCGGACCTCGCCGCCCTCGGCCGCACCCTGCAGGAGGTAAACGGCGCAAAACTGCTGGGCGGCCGCAGCATCAGCCTGCATCAGGCCGAACTGCATGCCCTGGGCCTGCCCGGCCTGCAGCTGTTCGACAGCCCACAGGCCGCCTTGCACCGCCTTCAACACTCAACAGGCCGCTAAACCCATGCAATTGATCTGGCTGCGCAGCGACCTGCGCATCGACGACAACACCGCCCTCTCGGCCGCCTGCCAGCGCGGCCCCACCGTGGCCCTGTGGATCGCCAGCCCCGGGCAGTGGCAAAGCCACGACGACGCCGCCTGCAAGGTCGACTTCTGGCTGCGCAACCTGCTCCAGCTGCGCCAGTCGCTGCAAGCCCTGAACATCCCGCTGCTGATCCGCCATACCGACAGCTGGGCCGAGGTGCCTGAAGCGGTACTCGAGGTGTGCCGCCAGCACAACATCGAGGCCGTGCACTGGAACGACGAGTACGGCGTCAACGAAGCCCGACGCGACCAGGCCACCGCACGGCTGCTGGAACAGGCCGGGATCGGTGCCCATGGCCATCTCGACCAGTTGCTGTTCAAGCCCGGCAGCGTGCTCACCCGCAGCGGCCACTACTTCCAGGTGTTCAGCCAGTTCAAACGGGTCTGCCTGGAGCACCTGCACCGCAGCCTGCCCGCCCGCGCCCCGCGTGTTCAGCGCCAAGGCGCCCTGGACATCGCCAGCGACCCCATCCCTGCGCACATCGAAGGCTTCGACAGCACACCCGCGGCCCTGCGCGAGCACTGGCCGGCCGGCGAGGACGAGGCGCACCAGCGCCTGGCGCGCTTCCTCGACGAATGTGTCGAAGACTACCCACAACAGCGCGACCTGCCCCCCGTGGCCGGCACCAGCCAACTTTCACCCTACCTGGCCGCGGGGGTGATCTCGCCGCGTCAGTGCCTGCATGCCGCCCTGGCCAGCAACCAGGGTGAGTTCGACAGCGGCAATGCCGGCGTGCAGACCTGGGTCAACGAACTGCTCTGGCGGGAGTTCTACAAACACATCCTGGTGGGGTATCCACAGGTGTCCCGGCACCGCGCCTTCCGTGCCCACACCGAGGCCCTGCCCTGGCGCAACGCACCTGAAGACCTGCAAGCCTGGAAAGAAGGCCGCACCGGTTTCCCGATCATCGATGCCGCCATGCGCCAGCTGCTGCACACCGGCTGGATGCACAACCGCCTGCGCATGATCGTGGCCATGTTCCTCAGCAAGAACCTGCTGATCGACTGGCGCGAGGGGGAACGCCATTTCATGCGCCACCTGATCGACGGCGACCTGGCCGCCAACAACGGCGGCTGGCAGTGGAGTGCCTCGACGGGCACGGACGCGGTGCCCTACTTCCGCATCTTCAACCCGGTCACCCAATCACAACGCTTCGATTCCAAAGGCGTTTTCATACGCCACTGGTTGCCTGAGTTGCGGCAGAGGGATGATAAATACATTCATTCCCCGGTGAAATCTGCCGACCTATTTGCTACAAATTACTACACCAGTCCGATCGTCGATCTCGAAAGCAGTCGCCAGCGTGCATTGGACGCCTTCAAGGGTTTGTCCACCTGGCAGAATCAGAGGGAAACCATTTGAGTACTACTCGCAGTTTCTGGGTAACGGGGGCTACCAACGGACTTGGTCTGGCCCTGGTGGAACGATTGCTCGACCTGGGGCAACGGGTCGCCGCAAGCAGCAGGGACTGCGAGCAACTCCAAACTTTGAGCGAACAGGTGCTTTGCCTTCCTGGCCAGTTACAGGAGGTAGGCCAGGCCGATACCGCCAGCCAGCAGCTGCAGGCGCGGTGGGGTGCGCTCGACACCTTGATCATCAACGCCGGCAGCTGCGACTACCTGGCCGACGACGTGACGGGCACCGACCTGTTCGAGATGATCGTCGCCAGCAACCTGCGCGCCGCCGAGCACTGCCTGGCGGCGGCCCTGCCCTTGCTCGCCAAGGGTGACAAACCGCAGGTGATGGTGGTCCTGAGCCGCTATTCGGCGTCACAACTGTTCGAGCCAAACCAACGGCCCAGCGGTCTCAACAGCCTGCCAAGGTGGCTGCGCAACCAACGCGCAACCCTGAAGACGTTGGGCGTGGACCTGACGATCGTCGCGCCACAGTCGTTGAAAACCCCGGTCACCTTGGCCCAGGCCATCCCGGAACCCTGGACCGCACAGACCGCAGCCAACGAATTGCTGGCACGCCTGGAACAGCGCCAACCTGAACTGGTGCTTGAGGCGCTGAGCCTGAACAGCCTCTGGCCGTTACCAGGCTGAACCGCTTCGCCGACAGGCCAAGGCGTTAGGCTTTGTATGAAAAATTTCGTGGGAGCGGCGGTGCGCCGATGCGACTTGCCCCGCGATGGAGTGCGAAGCGCTCCTGTACCCAATTTCGGGCTTTACTGCCGCGTTGCGGCAGATCGCGGGGCAAGCCCGCTCCCACGATGTTGGAAGCAGGGCTCAGTTCTACAACGGCATGCGGTAATGCAGGGCGTAGCTTTCCACCCCGTCGTTGGGCTGCTTGAACCCGGCATTGGAATAGTGGGTGGCGCGAATCCCCAGCTCATGCCCGCCCGCGAAGCGCAGGCCAAAGCCGATACGGTCCTCGAACTGGAATGACGAGCCCAACTGATTGTCTTCAAGTTCGGTGCTGGAGAATGCCGCTACACCAATCCCCGCCTCGATGTAGGGCTTGATCGACTCGCCCGCGAACTCATAGACGAACACCGGCGCGAACGACAGGCTGTGGTTGCTGGCGGTCTTGTCACCCTGCCAATAGCTGTAGGCGCCATCCCAGTAGCCCGTCAGGCGCCCGACCCCGGTTTGCCACCAGCTGGCGTCCCAGTTCGACTGCAAGCCCAGCCGATAGACCCAGGTCGAGTCCCCCGTCTGCCCCACCGAAAACGAAATGTCAGCAGCCTGCACAGCCACTGCCTGCCCCAGAGAAACGGCGGCAACGGCCGCCAAGACGCCCAGTTTGCGCATGCGCACCCCCTACTTCCTGATGGTGTTTGCTGTGTTTGCCCGCCATGCAGGCAGAGCGGTAGAAATCGACGGCGAAACGATAGTTCCAACGGCGATTGACGCCCTTCACACTTTTTATAAAGGGAAGCTTTGCACGCAGTCAGACTTATGCCACAGCAACGGCAGGATTTTTTTCAGGGTGGCCGGGTCGGCACTGCTCCAGAACCGGGTGGGCTGCGCCGGCCCCTCGGCGAGCAAGCCGCGCACCGCCAGCAGGCGCTGGAGCTGGCGTGCCACGGCGGCACCGGTGTCGATGATCGCCACGTCTGCCGGGACCATCTGCGCCAGCAGCGGGCGCAGGAAGGGGTAGTGGGTGCAACCCAGGATCAAGGTATCGCAGCCCGCCTCGAGCAACGGCTGCACATAGCCCGCCAGCAATTGGCGCAAGACCGGGCTGGCCAGGTCGCCGGCCTCGATGCACTCCACCAACCCCGGGCAAGGCCGGGTGATCACCTGCACATCGCTGGCGAAACGGTCGAGCAAGGCAGCGAACTTGGCGCTCTGCAGCGTGCCGGTGGTGGCCAGCACGCCGACCACGCCAGAGCGGGTTGCCGCCGCCGCCGGCTTGACCGCCGGCTCCATGCCCACCAGCGGCCAGTCGGGGTACAGCTCGCGCAGGTCGGCGACCGCCGCCACGGTGGCGGTATTGCAGGCCAGGACCATCGCCTTGGCACCCTGCTCGCGGAAGAACCCGGCGATATGACGCAGGCGCTGGCGAATGTAGTCGGGGGACTTTTCGCCATAGGGGACGTGGCCGCTGTCGGCCACATACAGCAGCGATTCATTGGGCAACAGGCGCTGGATTTCGGCGAGCACCGACAAACCGCCGACCCCCGAATCCATCACGCCGACCGGCGCCAGCCCTTCAGCCATGGCGGGTAGCGCACACGGCGCAGGCTGGGTCGCGCTTGACCCGCAGTTCGCGCATGCGGGTGCCCAGCGCATCGATCAACAGCAGGCGCCCCACCAGCGGCTCACCGAAGCCCGCCAGCAATTTCAGGGCTTCCAGTGCTTGCAGGCTGCCGACCAACCCAACCAGCGGGCCCAGCACGCCGGCTTCGCTGCAGGTCAGCTCGGCCTCGCTGCCATGGCCGTACAGGCAGTGGTAGCAGGGGCTGGTGTCGCGCCGCGTATCGAACACCGACAGCTGGCCTTCGAGGCGGATCGCCGCGCCGCTGACCAACGGCTTGCCGGCCGCGACACAGGCGGCATTGACGGCCTCCCGGGTGCCGAAGTTGTCGGAGCAGTCCAGCACCACGTCCACCGCCGCCACCGCGGCGGCCAGCGAATCTTCATCCAGCGCCTGGCGATGGGCGACCAGGGTGATTTCCGGGTTGATCGCCTGCAGGCGCTTGATCGCCGAATCCACCTTGCTCATGCCGACACTGTCGCTGTCGTGGATGACCTGGCGCTGCAGGTTGGTGAGGTCGACGGTGTCGAAATCGGCCAGGTGCAATTGGCCGACGCCGGCGGCGGCCAGGTACAGCGCCACCGGCGAGCCCAGGCCGCCAAGGCCGATCACCAGCGCCTTGCCGTGCTTCAAGCGCAGCTGGCCGTCGATGTCCACTTGCGACAGCAAAATCTGCCGGCTGTAACGCAACAGTTCCAGGTCGCTCAGCATGGCAGGCGCCCCAGGCTGATGCGCTCGTGGCCACCCAGGTCGACACGGCTGGCGACCTCGATGAAGCCGCTGGCCGCCAGCAGTTCGCGCACCGCCGGGGCCTGGTCGTAGCCATGTTCGAGCAGCAGCCAGCCGCCAGGCAGCAAGTGCTGCGGCGCCTGGGCGACGATCACCCGCAGGTCGTCCAGGCCATCTTCGCCTGCCACCAGGGCACTGCTGGGCTCGAAGCGTACATCGCCGGCAACCAGGTGCGGGTCGGCGGCGCGAATGTAGGGGGGGTTGCTGAGGATCAGGTCGAAGCGCTCACCGACCAGTGCATCGAACCAATGGCTGGCGCGAATCTGCGCATTGCCCAGGCCCAGGCGCTGACGGTTGCGCTCGGCCAGCGCCACGGCTTCATCGACACGGTCCACCGCCGTCACCTGCCAGGCCGGGCACTCGCTGGCCAGGGCCAGGGCGATGGCGCCGGTGCCGGTGCCCAGGTCCAGCACCCGGGCAGGCGAGGCCGGGACCAGCTCAAGGGCGGTCTCCACCAGCAGCTCGGTGTCCGGGCGTGGGATCAGGGTGTGCGGCGCCACTTCCAGGTCGAGCTTCCAGAAGCCTTGCTGGCCCAGGATGTAGGCCACCGGCTCACCCGCGCGACGGCGCTCGATAAAACCGGCGAACGCCTCGGCGGCCTCGCTGCTGACGATGCGCTCGGGCCAGGTGTGCAGGTAGCTGCGCGACTTGCCCAGGGCCGCGGCCAAAAGCAGCTCGGCGTCCAGGCGCTCGGTAGGCGACTCCGGCAACTGCGCGTTGCGCAGCAGGCTGGCAATGATGGTCATCAATCCCCCAGGGCGGCCAGCTGATCGGCCTGATACTCGGCCAGCAGCGGCTCGATCACCGCGTCCACACCGCCGGCGAGGATATCGTCGAGGGAGTAGAGGGTGAGGTTGATGCGGTGGTCGGTCACCCGGCCCTGTGGATAATTGTAGGTGCGGATGCGCTCGGACCGGTCGCCCGAACCGACCAGCAGCTTGCGCTCGCTGGCAATGGCGTTCTGCGCGGCGCTGGTCTGCATGTCGTTGAGCTTGGCCGACAGCCAGGACATCGCCCGCGCACGGTTCTTGTGCTGCGAACGCTCTTCCTGGCATTCGACCACGATGCCGGTCGGCAAGTGGGTGATACGGATCGCCGAGTCGGTCTTGTTGACGTGCTGGCCGCCGGCGCCAGAGGCGCGGTAGGTGTCCACGCGCAGGTCGGCCGGGTTGATCTCGATCGCCACCTGCTCATCGGGCTCGGGCAGCACGGCCACGGTGCAGGCCGAGGTGTGGATGCGGCCTTGCGACTCGGTCTCGGGCACACGCTGCACGCGGTGGGCGCCGGACTCGAACTTCAGCTTGCCGTACACACTGTCGCCTTCAACCCGGGCGATGATCTCTTTGTAGCCGCCGTGCTCGCCTTCGTTCTCGGAGAGAATCTCCAGGCGCCAGCCGCGTTTCTCGGCATAGCGCGAGTACATGCGGAACAGGTCGCCAGAGAAGATCGCCGCCTCGTCACCGCCGGTGCCGGCGCGGATTTCCAGGAACACGTTGCGCCCGTCGTTGGGGTCCTTGGGCAGCAGCATGCGCTGCAGGTTCGACTCAAGGCCAACCAACTGCTCCTTGGCCTCGCGCACTTCCTCGACGGCCATTTCGCGCAGGTCGGGGTCGGCGTCCTTGAGCAGTGCCTGGGCGCCTTCGAGGTCATCCTGGACCTTGCGCCACTCTTTATAGGCGGCGATCACCGGCTCGACTTCGGCGTATTCGCGGGAATAGGCACGGAAGCGGGTCTGGTCGGAAATGACTTCGGCATCACCCAGCAGCGCGGTGAGTTCCTCGAAGCGGTCCTGGAGCGTGTCCAGTTTGTTCAGCAGCGACGCTTTCATTGCGGGGTTTTGTCCGTCGAGCCCTCATGGAGGGCGAAGAGTTCCTGGGCCATGGCCAGTGCATCGAGGCGGCCTTCGGCAGAGAGCTTTTTCAGTTGCACGCTGGGCGCGTGCAGGAGTTTGTTGGTCAGCCCCCGGGCCAGTTGCGCCAGTACCTCTTCGGGGTTGCCGCCGTTGGCCAGCAGGCGCTGGGCCTTTTGCAGCTCTTCGTCGCGCAGGCGCTCGCTTTGTTGGCGATAGGCCTTGAGCACATCCACCGCGGCCAGCTCGCGCAGGCGCACCATGAAATCGTCGGCGCCGGCCGACACCAGCTCTTCGGCGGCCTGGGCCGCGCCCTGGCGGCTCTTGAGGTTTTCCGCGACCACATCGTGCAGGTCGTCGACGGTGTAGAGGTAGACGTCATCCAGGTCGCCGACCTGCGGCTCGATGTCACGCGGCACCGCGATGTCGACCATGAAGATCGGCTTGTGCCGGCGCTGCTTCAGCGCGCTTTCCACCGCCCCCTTGCCCAGGATCGGCAACTGGCTGGCGGTGGAGCTGATGACGATGTCGCTGTTGGCCAGCTCCTGCGGGATATCCGCCAGCAGCACGGCGTGGGCGCCGAACTGCTCGGCCAGCATGCTGGCGCGCTCGAGGGTGCGGTTGGCCACGACGATGCGGCGCACGCCCTGCTCGTGCAGGTGGCGGGCGACCAGGGTGATGGTTTCGCCAGCACCAATCAGCAGCGCCTGGCTGCGCCCCAGGTCGGAGAAGATCTGCTTGGCCAGGCTGACCGCGGCAAAGGCCACCGACACCGGGTTCTCGCCGATGGCGGTGTCGGTGCGCACCTGCTTGGCGGCGCTGAAGGTGGCCTGGAACAGCCGCCCGAGCAGCGGGCCGACGGTGCCGGCCTCGCGGGCCACGGCGTAGGCCGACTTCATCTGGCCGAGGATCTGCGGTTCGCCCAGCACCAGCGAGTCGAGGCCCGAAGCCACCCGCATCATGTGCCGCACCGCGTCGTGCTCTTCGTGCACATAAGCGCTGGCGCGCAGTTCATCGAGGCTCAGCTGGTGATAGTCGGCCAGCCATTGCAGCACCGCGTCGGCGCCGAGCTGGTCTTGCTCTATATAGAGTTCGCTGCGGTTGCAGGTGGACAGGATCGCCGCCTCGCGGCTGGCGGTCAGTCGGCAGAGCTGCTGCAGGGCATCCACCAGCTGCTCTGGGGTAAACGCCACGCGCTCGCGTACGTCTACCGAGGCAGTCTTATGGTTGATACCAAGTGCAAGAAAGGCCATGCAAGGTCGCTGGTTGGGACGTGAAGCCGATAATTGTCCTACTTCGCAGGTTTTAGAACAACCACCGTTCGCTATTGTGGCGATAGGCAGGCGGTGGCGAGGGTGGGTATCGACAGGGTCGAAGGCGAAGGCTCCCACGCTCAGGCGACTTTTTGCGGGGTTGTGGGCGGTAAATGGGAATGGGAAGAATCAGATTAAGCACCTTTCCTGTAGTCCATTTCCCAAACATACTGCCAGGTCCTTTCAAGCCATTGCGGTGGTCTGGGTTGGCCTCTAGTCTCGGGCGGTCGCTGCGAAAACAGTGATCGGCTTTGACAGGCCGTCCTAGGTTTATTCCCATGGCTTGCCTTTATGGCGGCTGTACGTGGGGCACTTCGTGTGCGCCGGGTCTTGGGATACCTACCGGTCTGTCAACCCATGTACAGCTGCCACCTTCTTGTTTGACAGCAGGCGTGTTGCGGCCCTTCCCAGGTACCCCAAAATGCTAAAGATCGTCCCCGATCCACCCCACAATCATCATTCCCTTGAAGACACCCTGATCCAGGCCACGGAGTACGCCCTGTGCGCGCAGGCTGTGGCGCATCAGGCCATTTCGATCCAGCCCAAGTCGCCCGCGTCGATTTTGATCATGGCGTTAATGCATGAGATCGAGGCGCTGCGGGTGCTGCTCGAGTCGGCATTGATCCAGGTGCAGATGCCGCAGATGGAGCGCCAGGCGTTCCACTAGGCCGTTGGTCATGTGTCGCCTGGGCTGGCGCTATCGCGGGGCAAGCCCGCTCCCACGCAACCCAGCCCGCAGCGTTATACCTGCGTGGGAGCGGGCTTGACCCGCGATAGGGCCAGCCCAGGCACCATCATTTCAGGGAGAGTGAGCAATGAACACAGACGACACCACGCCCCGCACCACTGCGGGCAAAACCAAGTTCTACCAAGGCGAAGGCATGACCGCCCCGCTGTTCTGCATTGAACCCGGCATCCCCTGCCAGCACGCCCGTGACCAGGCATCGGAGCTGATGGGCTGCGTACGCGACCTGACCATCGCCGGGATCATGGAAGAGAAACCCCAACTGCTTTGGGCGTCGTACTACCTGAGCGCGCTGGCCAAGGCGCTGATGGATGATGCCGAGTTAGGGATGAGGCACTGAGTGGTGCTGTGCCAGGGAGTCGGCGTGTCGGCGCCCTGGCAATTGGGTTGAGCGATGCGCGCACCTAATGTGCTTGGGCCCGCCTCTGATCACCCGGTACAGATGTCTCTAGGTCATCCATCAATCCCTGATCACGAAAACTGGAACGTCATCAGGCCACATTTGCCTGGTCTGCACTGCTTGTGGAAGTCAGTGCTCAAAAATACGTAAACCACGCCATCGGAAAAGACCCCTGGCGCCTCGGCAAGACCCACATCGAAATCATCGCCATTGACCATCAAGTGGCATGCGTGTCCTTCAATCTGTTCGCAATCCTGCAGCCAGGCAATGTGTTGGCTCACGCGGGACTTGAAGTGCCCGCAAGGTTCAGCCTCATCCGTGATGTCCAACTGGATCAGGCGCGCGGGCGAGAGTGAATCATGGCCGCCACTGCTAGCGATGCCGCTGTTATCGTGAAGAAGCACCACGGAGGCATTGCCCGCTTCGCTTGTCAGTGTTTCCCAGTGCAGGTATGTGTCTTCCTGATCGTAAGGCGTAAAAAACGACAACCAACCCTCGCAACCTTCTTCAATCCACGCGGCCGGGATCGTCATCAGATGTAACTGCGGTTCACCTCTTGTGTCCACAGGCCAATGCTGATCATCAGGCAGCAAACAGCTACCACCACTATGTGGCTCAGTATTTTCGGACAGTGTTTCTTTGAATTTCAGTACCTTCATCGTAACTGCTCCAATGCCAACCCGAACTCGCCCGACCATTTTGACCAGCCGCTTATTTCGGCCAACTACAGAGGACAAACATCTCTTGAATCACTCTCATCTAAAGAAATAAACTCAACACCTAACACGCCATGGCGCTCCGCTATTTCTTTGAAGTCTTCAGTACAGTAGAGTGTATCAATGTAGGGGGACAACCCACCAATCCTGAATAATGCACTATCAGTAGACCGAAGCTCTAAACGTTCAAAAGATTCGATCCAGCCATATTCATCGCACGTCATCTTTGATGTTGACTCAATCACTTCATCGCACGGGTAGGTCTTGAAGACCGCCGCATAGTAGCTGACTGGATTTTCCGCTCCCCCATCAACGATGAATTTGACTTTCTCCACATCGACAAATTTAACTCCCACCTCCAAGCAAGCGAGATAAAATTTCGCATTGATCGCATATAGGCCTCTTGCAAGTCTGCGAGCTCCGAAATAATACTTTTTGGATTCCCCTACAAGAACCATTCCCGACGGCATTTTCTCATGCGGAACTGTACCTGTAGCATTCGCATACCAGGGGAAATATCCATACTGTACCTCACCCCAGTTCTCATATGCCTTATCAAAAAGAGCTGCATCCAGTAGACCCAAGTGCGAACCCGCGTCTTTTTTTTGACTAATCACATAGAATTTCATTCCCCCTCCCGGAAAACCTGGAATCGTTGTTCTGATTTGAGCTGCACACACTCAATGTGCTTCAGATGCCTGGCTTATCAACATCTGAGGCATTCGCTTTATGGCCTGAGATTCGACATTTCCTGCAACAGCCGACCGACAAGGTCGCAGAACACCATTCAACGCCCCAACAAGAATTACTTTTCCAGTAATACTGGAAGGGTAATTTCAAGCTGATATTTATCATATAAAATGGCCGCCATAAAATTTCGACAAGCCCTAATAGTTAATTAAACCCTCTTACCTGTTAAATACTGCCAGCAGCCATCCAAACACCAATCCTTAAGGAACGACATCCAAGAAATCATCGTAATCAGCGTAGTAATTCAAACACCTCACCAATGCTTCATCACTGACTTTAGGATCTTGCGAAACAGCCAAATCGATAACATCCTGGAAGTGATCTCGAATATAGCAAAATTCATAATCGGCATCTTGGACTTTTTTCGGCAAAACCTCATTATCGTCATCATCATACGACGGAGTCTCACCAACAAAAATATCTTGCCCTAAAGCCAAATTCTCCACGCCCAACTTATTATAGATGGCATAAATATAGTCCCTATCCGCCCTGTTTTTCACAAGGCCAATAAGATCTTCCAACCTATAAACCTCATTGAGTTCAAATTTTCGCATGACGGGCTATCCTGTAAGTCATAGTGCATCCTAGGGCCTCAAGAGGGGGATGCGCTCGAGAAGGACGTAACCATGGCACAGCCCGCACGTCTCCGCGAAACCGCAGCCAAGTTCGCGTTGGAGTTTGACCTGCTCCAACTGGCTCCAACCGTTACCGGCCTTAGGCCGGCCTCAGAAGTGTGCTTCCGAGTGATATTGCAGACGGAGCCCTAGGACGAGCTGTAGTCGACCTTGAGTTTGTCGTCCCGATAGCTAACTAACCGGTCGTAATGCGCTGGCTCTTGGTGACATGGCGATTACAGCTGAACAAAGCAGTTGCAATACGAAATATTTTTAGTACAAGAAACCATGAATAGCCGTCAAACTAGTTGCACCCACCACCACCTGTAAAACAATGAGCCTAACTGTCTAGCCACCAGTCCAACAACGTATCATCATCAAGATCATTGAAATTCTTATATATATTCGAATAGTACCATTCAATACCTGCCTCCCCCTTGAACTTATTAAATACCTCCCTAATTCTATCCCGCCCACTTCTCGCTGGAACACTAAACGCCAAATTTCCTCGGTATACGCCATCAAGCGTACCACCCAGCGAGTTATTCACTTCAGCCTCAAGCCTTGAAATCGTGTCCGCATCAATATGCTCCGCATACAAATTAATACAGAAATTACCCCCTCTTTTTATAACCACAGCAGGGGAGTCTGGATCTTCAATGCTAATCAGATCCCCCCTTGCAAGGTTAAGGGCGAGCCCTGGAGATGACAAAAGCTCATAGACATGCTCGCCTTTTCGAAGAGCAGGAAGTTCTTCATATACTGGGCTTTTTTTTGCTCGAAACAAACACCCTGATAACACAAAAATCTTCTTTACCTTCCATGAACAACTTCAAAACCCCCTCATTCAACACAGAACAGCCCTTCTGTCACACAACCACTATTCCCAGCACTCAAATTGCAAGACACCCCTTCCAAAACAGTATTACATGCTGCCAAATCCCCTTCCCTGGATGTGGAAACATTTGCATGACCTATCTGCTCCCTCTAACCTCCCTCCCATTAAATTAGAAAACTAAAACCACGAAAATCACTAGCGGCCTTAAACCCAAACACTTAATCAAGGCGAGTGAAGCAATGAGCACCTCAAAACACTCAAAAGTCCCACCCTCCCATGAAGCAACTTCTAAGGTCTACCCAAGCTGCAGAAAGAAGCCACGCTCTGCTTCTGACTGCCCCATCAAAAACTCATCACTTAGAAGCAAATACCCCATACCATCCGACAACACCCCCTTATTCTTTGGGATGGACAAATCCAAGTCTCCACCATAAATTGAAACTCGTCTTCTTGCACCAGCCAACCCCAAAGCCCCTTGTAGCCAGGCATCAACACCATCAATCTTAGAGGCGAGATTTTCGTCGTCATCATCCTCATCAGATAGTGAAATCACAAACCTTCCACATTTTTCAATTTTCCCTTCAGCCTCGTTCCGAAGCTTGGATCCTTTATCATAAATCAGTACAACCGCCTGAGACTTACCGCTATTCATCCGAAGTTTTCGATAGTGGCCAACATCGCTAGGCTCATATGGGATAAAAACTGAAATCCAGCTAGACGATTCCTCGCCCGCTAACCAGTTGCTAGGAAAGGCGATCAGATGTACCAAAGCGGCCCCATCTTCTGACTTCGGCCATGGTATAGATTCTGGCAACCATACTCCTCCTCCAACGTAACCATCATCTCCCAAAGAGGCGTCCGAAGAAAAAACCAATTCCTTAAACATCTCAACTCACCTAGCAACAGAAATTTAGTGTTTTTAGATATTGCTCAGACTGCTTTCTTAGTGGCGCGCCACCTAGCCTCACGCGCCTCCGGGCTATTCTGGATTACCCACACAACCAAATCATATCGCCTTCTGTTTCTCCCACCTCTCAGAACTTTCACGCCAAGCGTAAATGGCATCAACCCTTGGATCTTCACCTTCGAAAACCATAGAATATCGACGGCGCGAAACTATATCTTTCTCATTATATGTTTCAATATACACCTTCTTCCCAACCTGAGTTTCCGTCCCCTCAACAATCAACTGCGCATACTCTGGAGGACGGGCTGTACCCATAGTGCTTAAACGCGCTTGTGCAGTCGTCGCCAGAGCGGAGGAGCTTAAATGCTTCTCGAATATCCCCAGCAATTTTTCTCTATTGTCTTGTATCAAGCGCAATCGACCTTCTTGATCGCCAGGCATTTCTCTCTGGTGGGCACGCCTTTTAGACCCAAACGAAGTCTCCCATTCAAGCATGTCCTCAATAAAGCATCGCAACCGTTCAATTGACTCCATTTCAACCACCCCTAACCACACTCGCAGGAACAAGGGTTTTCAAATGCTCGCGATTTTGTCACGCCATTAATCCTAGTTTAATAAAGTATGTCCGGTGCGACTCAGAACCAGGGGTGGCTAGGGCGAT
This sequence comes from Pseudomonas sichuanensis, assembly GCF_024749065.1. Taxonomy (NCBI): domain Bacteria; kingdom Pseudomonadati; phylum Pseudomonadota; class Gammaproteobacteria; order Pseudomonadales; family Pseudomonadaceae; genus Pseudomonas; species Pseudomonas sichuanensis. The sequence goes on from NZ_CP087185.1 coordinate 5,095,539, forward strand.
ACTGGCAGAGCTCAACACAACCCTTGCCAGCCGCCAATAGTTCAATCAAACCGCAACCTAAATTTTAAGCAGCTCTTGAAACCAAACCCACCCTTATTAAATAGCAACAACACTAAGCATTCCAGACTCAAGACCCTATGTACCTATACTTTAAATCACACTTATCAGCATCAATCGAAAACTCGACATGCAAGATCGCCTCTCCTACTTTGCCGTCAATGAGCAACACACATTCCACACCCAAACAGCCATCACTCATAGGATAGAAATCGATCAGACTCCGTCCTCCAAGCAGGACATACCCAGCATCTGCCAAGGTCGCAATTGATAGCTTTACTTCTGGACCATAATAGTCGTCAATCGACTCATATATTTCATCAATCACAGAGCAATTTATAGAAAACTCTCGCTGCAACACGGAGGAATTCCTGGTCGAAATGCCTTCTACGAAACGCTCTAGCTTGTTGTAAGCCAACTGTTCTACAGACTTCATATTTTCCGTTGCTTCATATTCTTTAAATTGCCTACATATGTGTAATCAAGCGGTCTTGGGCAGATCCTTTTGGTGCTTGGCTGTGCTGCCGCGCGGCTCGGCAGTGAGCAGCGCGGCCTGCTGTGCGTCGTGTCGGTAGGTTTTCAGAACAATGACGCTGACACGGAATGCCTGGTTAAATTCTCTTGACCTGGGACCAAACAATGGAATCCATAGGTTGAATTGTAATGCCGTGCAAGTCTTTCGCAGAGTCAGCAAAACGTTCAGAACATATCAAAGTACCACTTCCTGCGTGCAGCCCTTTGAAACGAAAAAGATCGAGACCAACCTCCCTATCCATCACAAGTTTCTTGATTCTAAAAATCAAACCATCCTCTTCTATGAAAGCAGACTCGGGGGCTGCATAGTCTCGAACATCCAGGCCACCGAGATAAGCCGCGCTGTATTTCTTTTCTGATATTTTTTTCCCATCCCTGGCAACAACTTCAATAGAAGCGAAGTCTTCGACACAGGTGGTAAAACTATTACAGACACGCAGAAACTCATCACTCACCACATAGAATCCTGCCACGCCCCTAATATCAAACGAATAGCTTTTATCCTTTGATATCAGCACCATACCTGCCGGGAACGGCTTATGCTCTCTAGATGCTCTACGCTCGGCGTACCAAGAAAAAAATCCATACTCCACATTTTCACTATTTTCATAGTATTTATCATACAGGGCCGCATTCAAAAAACCTAACGGAGCCCCCGGTGCTTCCGCTTGCGAAATAACAAAATATTTCATCCTGCCACCCCCTAACTTATCTAACACGCCGCTGTTTTTTACCCGAGACCGACAGGCTTGTCCTTAATCTCTTCTGGATAGTGGCCACCTCTGAGCGAGCCTGTGCCTCATCTATCACTCCAGCGTCGTACCTATCTTGAACTTTCGCAACCATGTTATCCACCATAGGCGAATACACCTTCCCATGAGAGCCGCAATGATAAAACATCTTACCCATACTCTTTGCTTTATCTGCACTATCGGGCATTAACAATCCATTCTCTTTGGCATCACGCTGCTCATACATCCCAATATCCGAGAAGAAGCTTGCTCGCTCACGCCAAATCTGCTCTGGAATCAAATGATGCGCCTGCATATGATCATTCGGCACCCCTCCCAGTGCATCATTCAGAGCCTTACTACATAGCCCACTTGGATCGATCCATTGATTGGGGTTGCTTACATACTGGTAGAGGTTCAAGCCTCCCGCATAACCGATTGGATCTTGCCCCATGAAGCGTCCCGTTCTTGGGTCATAGTACCGGAAACGGTTGTAATGCAGCCCCGTCTCATGATCCTGGTACTGCCCTTGGAAACGAATCGGGTTACTCAGCCCGTGTTGCTTAGCCCATTCCGAGCGCTCCACGCGGACGCCCCCCCACGCCTTGTACTGTCCCGTCCAAGCGACATTGCCTTGCTCATCGGTCAACTCCATCGGCGTGCCGAGGTGGTCACACTGGTACCAGGCAATAGCATCGAAGGCCTGCGGTTTGACCTCGGTGTGCCACAACGGATCCTGATCAAAGTCGTACTCACGCAGGCTCCAGTCCGGTTGCTTGTGCAGGCGGATCGGACTCTTGCGCAAGGCCTGAGCGACCGGCACATAGCTGCCCGGCTCGTACAAGTAGTGCACGGTACATCCAGTATCGCCCTCATCCCGTGGTGGTGAGCTTTCCCAAGCCAGAGTGTCGCCATCCCAGCCAAACAGGGTGAAGCCGCAGCCGAGTTCGCGTTGGCGTTTGGCCCGTTGTAGCTGGTTCCAGCCAGTGCCCGCCTCGGGGCGATCCCAGAAATGCGCCACCGAGTGTTTGTGCAGACGTCGACCCAAGGCGTCGTAGCTGTAATCGACCTTGAGCTTATCGTCGTTGTAGCTGACCAGCCGGTCGAACAGGTCCCAGGTGAAGTGGCCATGGGAGCCGTTGTGCAAACGGTGGATCAAGTTGCCGCGTTCGTCGTAACGGTAATGGGTGCCAGCGTACTCACGCAGCAGGTTGTCCATCAGCTTGTTGCGACGCGGATCCGCTTCCAGCGGACGGTTCAGTTCCTGGGTCTTCTGGTCGAGCAGGTTGCCGGCCGGGTCGAAGGCGAAGGTTTCCACGCCGAGGCGACTGGTAGCCTGCAGCAAACGACCGACTGGATCGTATTGATACTCCAACTGACCACGGCGAGAGTCATGGATATTGGTGAGTTGGCTGGCAGCGTCGTAGCGGTACTGACGCTTGAGCAGCGTGGACTGGCCGTCATGGCTGCCCAGCAGTTGTTCCTGCAAACGCCCGACCGGATCCCAGGCCTGGGTCTGCATCAGCTGGTTGCCTTGATGCCGTACCACCTCGCGGTGCAGGTCATCGCGCTCGTAGGCCAGCATCTCGTGTTGGTCGAGGGTCATACCAAGCAGGTGACCGCTGCCATAGGTCAGCAAGCTGACCTTATGGCCGTCCGGACGAATCGTTGCAATACGTTGGTTTAGCGCGTCGTATTCGTGCTGCCACACCGCGACCATCGGCGTGCCGGTGGCCAGGTAGTACTGGTGCTCGCGGGTCATATTGCCCGCTTCGTCACGGAACCATTGCAGCTTGCTGGCGGCGTTGGTGGCCTGGATCAGCTGGCCATTACCATCGTAGGCAAAGGTTTCGGTCTGGCTCTGATCGCCCAGGCGGGCGGTACGCTCGGCCAACCGGCCCATGCGGTCGAGGCGCAGTTCAATACGGCGTTGGCCGACCTGGGTGCTCGCCAATCGACCGGTGTAAGGGTCGTACTGATAGTGGGTGACCAAGCCATCGAAGCCAGTCTCTTGCAACAGGCGACCCACCGGGTCGTAGAGGAAGTTGGCCTTGCTCTCGTTTTCGTTTTCCAGCCCGATCAACCGGCCCAGCTTGTCCCAACGGTAGCGCAGGGTATGTTCTGCCGCATCGACGCGCTCTGCCAGCAGGCCGACCTCGTTGTAGGTCCAGGTGGTGCAGCGGTCGAGGGCATCGACATGCGCCAACAGGCGGCCTTCCGCGTCACGCTCGAAGTGTTCTTCGGTCTTGTCCGGATGGGTGACCTTGGCCAGTTGCCCGGCCTTGTATTCGTAGGCGGTCTTGTTGCCGGCGGCATCGGCGAACTCACACATCTGGCCGAGGGCGTTATAGCTCCACTGGCTGGTCTTGCCGGAACAGTCGGTGTACTCCAGCAGCTGCCCGGCGTCGTTGTAGGCGATTTTCTTCTCGTTGCCGATAGCATCCTTGATCGCCTTGACCAACCCGGCCGGGGTGTAGGCGAACTCGGTCTTGTTGCCCAGCGGGTCAACGGTCTCGACCAGGTTGCCGCGCTCATCGTAATCACGCAGCCAGAGCCCGCCCTCGGCGTCACGGATCTTGATCAGCTGGTCGTGGTCGTCGTAGGCGTAGTGCACCACGCTGTGGTCGGCGCGGATGTGCTTGAGCAGGTTGCTACGCTCGTCGTAGGCGAAGCGATCCTGGCTGCCGTCGGGGTGGACGTGGCGGATGATGTTCTTGCGGTCATCGCGGAACAGCCATTCGGAATTACCGTCCGGATGCTTGATGCGGTAGGTGTAGCCGAGGATGTCGTAGTAATGCTTAGTCTGCTGGCCGTGGGCATCGGTCACGGTGGTCAGGCGGATATGCTTGTCCCATTGCAGGCGCGTTTCGAAGCTGCCGTCGTCGGCCCACTCGCGGATGGCCTTGGCATGCGCTCCCGAACCATCCCATTCGAGGTTGAAACCGCGCTGAGTACGGTCGGTGTAACGGGTCACCAGGTGATGCTGGTACTGGTAGTGCCAGGCGGCGCCGTGCTCGTCCTGGGCGATGACAAGGTCGCCCTGGTCATCGTAGTGATAGGCGCACAGCTGGCGCAGCGGCTTGCCGTCGACCACCTGCCACACGCCCTGGATGTGGCCCTGGTCGTCGAGCAGCGTACCCAGTTGCAGGTGCACCTTGGTCGGGTCGTTGTCCTCATACGTGTTGATGTCGGACAACACCGGACGGCCGTTGAAATGATGCTCGTAGTGCAGCATCGCGCCAGCGCCGCTGCGCAGGACGATATGAACCAGATAGAACCGATCACCGAACCGCTCGTAGGTTTCACGCCGCTCCAGCCCACGCGTGAGGATGATCTGGGTCTCAGTGGTGCGGACCAAGCTTCGGTACTCGATCGGGTCATAGTGCGGCTTGCCCTGTTTGGGCATGGGGTACGGGTGGCTACGGCCATCGACGTCGTGGAACACCAGACCATCGTCGACCACATCGATGCAGGTGGTGAACTCGGTCAGCCAACGGGCACCCAGGCTACTGTCGTCGAGTTCTGCCAGCCGTGAGTTGTAGGTCCGCGCCCAGGTGACCGGGAATGGGCCGGGCAGGCTGAAGTCGACGTGCTGCAGCGTCTCACAGCCAAGGGCAAAGTTGATGTCGCGTTTGGTACCGGTACAACTGCCGTTCTTGCAGCTGTTGGCCGCATTCTTCGGCGGCGCTTCCTCGCGCTGGGTTTCAAGCTTGCCTTGCGTGGCCTGGTGCTGCGCGGTGCTGGTGGAGTTGGGTTTGATGTTGGTGTCCACCAACTGCGGATTGCGCTTGCGCCACAGCGCCACGCTAGCGACCAAGATCAGACGCAGAGCTTCGATCGAATGCGGATTGCTGGCCGCGCCGAGCTTGAGGATCTCGCTCTTGATCTGAGGCGCCAGCACGCGCAATTTGGCGACTTGCTTGTGGCCATAGTCCTTGGCCTCCTCACTGATCGTTGCGCTGGCGGCCATGTTGGCCATGCCCTTGCCTGCCGCCTTGGAGGCGCTCCAGGCCGCATCGAAAATGTTGTCGATACTGGCCAAAGGGTCATGCAGCAGTTGGTCTGCCGCCTTGCTCGCTTTTTTGCCGGCCTCGCCAAGGTCCTTGCCGCTGTCGAGATCGCCATCGATCAAGGCATCCAGGCCTTTGCAGATCTCGTTGAGTATTTCCTCGCCCTTGCCACCTGCCGCAGTGAGGGTTTCCTTGAGCTTGTCTTCTGCTTGGCTGACGAAGTCATCCAGGCTACCGACGATATCGGCGTTCAGGTGCCCGACAATGATCTCGATCAGCGCGTCGCCGAGGACCTGCTTGCCTTCCTGGCGCACCATGAACAGCATCGGTCGCAGGCTCATGCGTGCGGCCGCCATACTCGGTGGAATAGGCACCACGCCGATCAGGTTGATGCCCAGGCTGACCCAGTCCCACGGGTCAGGCTTGTCACTTTCAGCCAAGGTGACGACATCACCCAGGGCGTCGACCAGGGCGATGATGTTGCCCACCACCGGCAAGGAACCCGCGACGTTCTTGATGCGTTCGAGAGTGACATAACCGTCGCTGACGTCACGCAGCCAGGCATCGAACACTGCAGCACCACGGCCGACGTCTTCGATGTGGATGTCGCTCAGGGGAACGATGGCGACTTCGCGGCCACCGGGTTGGGAAGTCTGTTCGGTCATGAAATCAGCTCGCCTGGCATCAGGTCAGTCAGGGTGTTCAGGTTCGGTGCCTTGAAGGCGGGGAGTTTGGGTGGTGGCGGCAGCTTCGGCAGGCTGGCCATGGCGCCCTGGACTGCGGCGCCTGCCTTGCCAGCGGCGCCCAGTGCGCCAGAAGCGGCCGGCAGTGCCGAACTGGCGGCGCTCGCCAGTTGCGGTAAACCGGCCACGCCAGCCTTGAGCGCACCTTGTACCTGCTGCGCACTCTGCATTGCTCCCTGCCCGGCCTTGAGCAGGCTCATGCCGGTCTTCGCCGCGTCCATGCCACTGCTGGCCAGTCGCTTGACCGTATCCATCGCCGCGCCACTGCCATCCGGCGTCAGCGAGTCGATCATCGAATCCAGCATCGACGGCGCGCCTTCTTCGGTCACCGCCAGCTTCGGCCAGGGCAGGCCCTTGGCGAAGCTGCCGATGCTCCAGGTGTCGGCCGTGTCGAGGCCGAACTTGGCCGTCGCCGGCCCCGGCGCGGCACCGGACACAGCCTTGAACCCCTGCCCGTCTAACGTGCCCTTGAGCAGCGTGCCCAGGGCGTCGGTGACTTCGTAGTCGCCGGCCTTGATGCCTTTGGTGTTGGCGTACAGGTTGAACAGTTCCAGCGCGCCCTTGCCCGGCTTGGGTGGCTCGGGGAAGGTGCCGGCCAGGCTCGCCGCGCCGATATGGGCGAACTGGGCGGCCTTGGCGGTGTAGTTGGCGCTGGTGACGTGGGTGATGCCACTGGCGTTGTAAGTGGTGGCGCTGCCGCCGCCCTGCACCACCAGTTCGGTCTTGGCCTTGAGCAGGATGCGGTCGGCGTTGGCGGTGATGTCGAGCTTGGCCAGCAGGTTGATGCTGTCCTTCAGGGCGCGGATGTCGATGTCGCCGGAGGCCGTGACCAGCTTCCAGCCCAGGCTCTGCACGAAGAAGCGCATGCCCTGGCTGGCGCTGGCCAGCAGGCGCTTGCCGACAGACATGCTGGTGTGGCCGGTGCTGCTAAGGGCCAGGTGGCTGCCGCTGGTGAGGTGGTTGGGGCCGGGGGTGGTCAGCGCGATGCCGGCGGGGCTCGACACCACCAGGTGCGGCTGGGTGAATTCGGCGAATTCGTTTTTGCTCAGGTCGCCCGGGCCGCTGCCGAGGATGCCCTGGTGCTGCTTGTGCAGGTCCTTGGCCACGGTGTCCTGGTCGCCGGGCTCCTGGGCCTGCATCTGCTTGGCCAGCTCGGCGAGGCTGTCCTGCTGGTCGCTGGCGGTAGCCAGGCGTTCGGCGGTTTCGGGCAGGTCCTTGTGGTGCTTGGCTTCGTTGGCGCGGGGCTCGGTGGTGAGCAGCAGGCCGCCGGCAGCGCGGATGGCGCCATGGCGGTCGGTGCGCAGTTCGAAACCTTCACCACGCGGGGCGCCGCCGGAGGGGCGCGGGTGGGTGAGGTAACCGAGGTTCAGCGCACTGGCGCCGTGGTCGCTGCGCAGGGCGATGCTGATTTCGCTGGTGGTGTCGTCGATGCGCAGTTCGTTGCCGCGGCTGCCCTTGTATTCCTTGCTCTTGATGGTGGCCAGGGTTTTCAGATCGGGCAGCTTGTAGTGCGGCATGTTCACGCCGTGGTACAGGCAGCCGGTCACCAGCGGTTGGTCGGGGTCGCCTTCGAGGAAGCTGACCAATACCTCCATGCCCACTCGCGGCAATTGCAGCCCGGCGATGCCCTGCCCGGCCCAACTGCTGGCCACGCGCATCCACACGCTGGACTTGTCGTCAGCCTGGCCTTCGCGGTCCCAGAAGAACTGCACCTTGATGCGGCCGTACTCGTCGCAGTAGATCTCTTCGCCGGCCGGGCCGCTGACCACGGCGCGCTGGGTGCCGAGCACCTTGGGCTTGGGATGCAGCAGCGGCGGGCGGAACGGTTGCTGCCACGGGGTCACCACGAAGAAGTTGCGGTAGCCCTGCTGGAAACCGTCGTACTTGGCATCGACGTCGCTGGTGATGGCTTCTTCCAGTACCTGCGGTTGGCGGCCCTGGTGGCGCACGTCGGTGAGCAGCCACAGGTCATTCCACTGGGCGTTGGGGTGGCTGGCCAGGGTCAGGAAGTGCCCGCTGGCGAGCAGCGGCTGGTCGCTGTCGCCGCTGGCCTGCTGGTAGTCGCTGCGGTGGCGTTCCAGGGCGCGGTTGGCCAGGTGCTTGCCGCGCGGACGGTCGAGGAAGCGGCCGGGATAGTCGTAGTCTTCCAGGGCCGGCTCGTCGAGGCTGTCGGCGGCGCCTTCGAGCTGGATCAGCGGCTTCTTGAAGTCGTAATCGCGGCGGGTGACGCTGCTGGTGCGGGTTTCCACGCGCAGGCCGAAGCGCTTGATCATCGGCGTGTCGGCGACCAGCCCGGCATCCTGCTGGTAGGCCACCGGGGCCAGCTTGGGGAACACGGTCTGGTCGTCGCCGAACACCAGTTGGTGGCCGTCGGCGCTGTGGCGGAAGTGGTAGTGGATGCCTTCTTCTTCACACAACCGCTGGATGAACTGCAGGTTGGACTCGTCGTACTGCACGCAGTACTCGCGCTCGGGGTACGTCGCGCCCAGTTGGAATTGGTAGGCGTTGGCGAGGATGCCATGCTCCTCGAGCACCTGGGCGATGATTGCCTGCACGGTCTTGTGCTGGAACATGCGCTGGTTGATGCGGTGGGCCAGGTACGCCAGCTGCGGGCGTAAGGTGACCTGATAGCGGGTCAGGCGCTTGCCTGCCTCGCCTTGCGCGGCACGGTAGATCAGGCCGTGCAGGCCCCGCCCGTCGTCGCCGAGCTGAAGGAACGCGGGCTTGTGCAGCAGGCTCTCCAGGTTCAGCGAGGGGTGCTCGCTGACCAGCTCCAGGTCGATGGCGTAGGGTTGGCTGATGGCTTCCGTGCCGTCGAAGGCGAGGACCTGGAAGTCATGCTCCAGGCCATCGATGTGCAAGCTGAAGTGGGTCTGGTTCGCGGCGGCAAACATCCTTGTCCCTCATGTTGCGAAAATTCGGTGGCAAAACGACCGCAGCCCGCTGCGCGAACGCGGCGGGCTGCGGTGGGTCCAGGCTTAGCCTGCGACCGGCGCGCGCCAGTCGTCGGAACCGGAAGTACCGGACACTTCGTGGGTCCAGGTGATCTTGCGGTAGGTGAAGTGCACGTCTTCCAGGTGGGTGAAGTGAGCGTTGCTCGGGTCCTGGCAGTTGTGCATGTAGTCCTTGATGTCGACGATGATCGCGTCTTCCAGGACGGTGGTGTAGTAGTGCTCCTGAGTGCCCTGGGCCGAGGTGCGGTACCACTTGATCTCGATCTTGGTCATGCGCTCGCCCGAGGTCAGGGCAGCCAGCAGCAGCGGCGAAGCCTTGTCGAAGACCTTGGTGATTTTGACTGGTTTGTGCACGCGCTGACCGGTCGGCTGGCCGGACTGCGGGTCACGCGGGATGATCACTTCGTGCTCGAAGCCCTGGACCATCACCTGGTCTTCGTGGCCTTCCTGGTAGGTGTTGCCCACCGAGTCGGCGGTGAACGCGCCAGCGGTGATCAGGCCTTGTTTTTCGCCAGTGACGGACATGTAGGCGGGAGTTGCCATGCGTGTTGCTCTCCATGCGTTGAGAAAGTCACCCGGTGGCAGAAAGTTGCCGAACGGGGGATGCGCATCCATACAAAATCTGCGCCAGTGAATTTTTATCTATATAAATCAATGCCTTATATGACAATGCCATTCGTTTGGATTGGCTTTTCAGGGATCGACATTCAAAAGTTGCGCAACTTCTTGCGCAGTGCTGGCAAAAAGTTGCGCACTTGGCTGAAGAGCCCGTGCCACAAGGGCTGCAGCGCGTCAGAGAGCATTTTTTGACTGACCAAGTGCGCAACTTCTTGCGCAGTTGAACCTGAGGTCAAATCTGCCGAGTCGCCGAGGGAGAAACGATACCGAAGCGGTACTAAAGGAGGGAGTCAGACGCTTCTCAGTCAAAAGGAAGGATTGTTCTGACAACGAGACTGCAAAAAACCTACAAACACCAGGGCCGGATAAACAACGCAGAAGCTGACTACAGGCGCTGCGCCACGCCGCTACGGAACCTGTGGCGCCCGGCGAAGGTCGCAGCTATCCGAACGCTTCGCAGGTGGGTTTGCCACTGCGCTTGTGTCATCATGCTCCGACCGCCGGTTAGCCACCAAAGCCCTCTATGAACAAATCCTACGCATTGCTGCTTACCCTCGCCCTGCTCCAAGGCTGCCAGAGCCTGGCCCCGAACACGTCGGGCGGCCAGACACCCGCCGCCGATGCCAGCAAGAGCGCGGAAAAGCCCGTGGTGTACGGATCGTTCAAGCAGGAGACGGTCTACAGCCTGCTGGTGGCGGAGCTGGCCGGCCAGCGCAACCGCTTCGACATCGCCCTGAAAAACTACGTCGACCAGGCCGAGAAAACCCAGGACCCTGGCATTTCCGAACGCGCCTACCGCATCGCCGAATACCTCGGCGCCGACGAACCGGCCCTGGACACCGCGCTGATCTGGGCCCGTAACGACCCGCAGAACCTCGACGCCCAACGCGCCGCCGCCATCCAGCTGGCCCGCGCCGGGCGCTACGACGATTCCATGACCTATATGGAAAAGGTGCTGCAAGGCCAGGGCGACACCCACTTCGATTTCCTCGCCCTGTCGGCCGCCGAGACCGACCAGAGCACCCGCGACGGCCTGATGCAGAGCTTCGACCGCCTGCTGGTGAAGTACCCCGACAACAGCCAGCTGGTGTTCGGCAAAGCCTTGCTGCTGAACCAGGACAACAAGCCCGAACAGGCCCTGGAGCTGCTCGAGAGCCACCCGCCGCAGAACGGCGAGATCGCTCCGGTGCTGCTGCGTGCCCGCCTGCTGCAGGCGCTGGACCGCGGCCCGGAAGCACTGCCGCTGCTGCGCGGGGCGATCCGCGACAACCCGCAAGACAAGCGCCTGCGCCTTACCTACGCGCGCACCCTGGTCGAGCAGGACCGCATCGACGACGCCAAGGCCGAGTTCGAAAGCCTGCTGCAGCAATACCCCGAAGACGACGAGATCCGCTATTCGCTGGCGTTGGTCTGCCTGGAAACCAAGCACTGGGACGAGGCCGAAGGCTATCTGCAGGAAATGGTCGAGCGCGACGCCAACGTCGACGCCGCCCACTTCAACCTCGGCCGCCTGCGCGAAGAGCGCGGCATGCCCGCCGCCGCCCTGCGCGAGTACGCCCTGGTGGGTGCCGGCAATGACTACCTGCCGGCGCAACTGCGCCAGGCCGACATCCTCATTGCCAACGGCCGCAGCGCCGAAGCCTCGCGTTTGCTCGCCGAGGCCCGTGAAGCGCAGCCCGACTACGCCATCCAGCTGTACCTGATCGAGGCCGAGAGCCTGGGCAACAACGGCAAGGAGGCCCAGGCCGACCAGGTGCTGCAGCAGGCGATCAAGCGCTACCCCGACGACCTCAACCTGCTCTACACCCGCGCCATGCTCGCCGAGAAGCGCGACGACCTGGCGCAGATGGAAAAAGACCTGCGCGCCATCATCGCCCGCGAGCCGGAGAACGCCATGGCGCTCAACGCGCTGGGCTACACCCTGGCGGATCGCACCACCCGCTACGGCGAGGCCAAGGCGCTGATCGACAAGGCCCACCAGCTCACCCCGGACGACCCGGCGGTGCTCGACAGCCTGGGCTGGGTCAATTACCGCATGGGCAAGCTCGACGAAGCCGAGCGCCTGCTGCGCCAGGCCTACGAGCGTTTCCCCGACCATGAAGTGGCCGCCCACCTGGGCGAAGTGCTGTGGGCCAACGGCAAGCGCCGCGAGGCCAAACAGTTCTGGGCCAAGGGCTTCGAAGCACAGCCCGACAGCCCCATCCTGCGCAAGACCCTCCTGCGCCTGACCGGATCCGAGAGCCTGTAAACATGTTTCTGCGTCATTGCATCACCTTCTCGCTCATCGCCCTGCTCGCCGGCTGCGCCGGTTTCGGCAGCAAAGAAGCCGTACAAGGCCAGGGCAGCCCGCAACTGTGGCGTGAGCACAAGCAGCAGCTGGCCAGCCTCGATGGTTGGCAGATCAACGGCAAGGTCGGCATCCGCGCCCCGCGTGACTCCGGCAGCGGCACGCTGTTCTGGCTGCAACGCCAGGACTACTACGACATCCGCCTGGCCGGCCCGCTCGGCCGCGGCGCCGCGCGCCTGACCGGGCGCCCCGGTGGCGTGGTGCTTGAAGTGGCCAACCAGGGCCGTTACCAGGCCGATAACCCCGAAGCCCTGCTGGAAGAACAGCTTGGCTGGCGCCTGCCGGTCTCGCACCTGGTGTGGTGGGTGCGCGGCCTGCCCGCTCCGGACAGCAAGAGCCAGCTCACCCTCGACGGCGACAGCCGCCTGGCCAGCCTCAAGCAGGACGGCTGGCAGGTGCAGTACCTGAGCTACACCGAACAGAACGGCTACTGGCTGCCCGAGCGCCTGAAGCTGCATGGCGAGAACATCGACGTGACCCTGGTGGTCAAGGACTGGCAACCACGCCAGCTGGGGCACTGACAGCTGATGGAAAAGCTCACCCTCCCCGCCCCGGCCAAGCTCAACCTGTGGCTGCACATCACCGGCCGCCGCCCGGACGGCTACCACGAGCTGGAAACCGTGTTCCAGTTCCTCGATCACGCCGACGAGTTGAGCTTCGCGCTGCGCGACGACGGCCAAATCCGCCTGCAGACCGAAATCGAAGGCGTGCCCCACGACAGCAACCTGATCGTTCGCGCGGCGCGCCAGTTGCAACAGCAATCCGGCACCTCGCTGGGCGCCGATATCTGGCTGCACAAGGTATTGCCCATGGGTGGCGGCATTGGCGGCGGCAGCTCTGACGCCGCGACCACCCTGCTGGCGCTGGCCCACCTGTGGCAACTGGACTGGGATGAAGATCGCCTGGCCAGCCTGGGCCTGAGCCTGGGTGCCGACGTACCGGTGTTCGTCCGTGGCCATGCCGCGTTCGCCCAGGGCGTCGGCGAGCAGTTGACCCCAGTCGACCCCAGCGAACCCTGGTACGTCGTACTGGTGCCGCAAGTGTCTGTCAGCACAGCGGAAATTTTTTCGCATCCAGAGTTGACACGTGATTCCCTCCCCCTTAAGATGCGCCCCGTTCCCGAGGGAAACAGTCGAAATGACTGCCAACCGGTAGTAGAGCAACGTTATCCTGAAGTTCGCAACGCGCTGATTTCATTGGGTAAATATACGGAAGCTCGAATGACCGGCACTGGAAGTTGTGTGTTTGGGGCCTTCCCAAGCAAAGCCGAAGCTGATAAAGTTCTGGCCCTTCTTTCAGCGACCCAAACAGGGTTTGTGGCGAAAGGAAGCAATGTTTCGATGTTGCATCGCAAGCTGCAAAGTCTGCTCAAGAAGTCGAGTTCATAAGAGCTCGCAGCAACAGATACAGGGGCGTCGCCAAGCGGTAAGGCAGCAGGTTTTGATCCTGCCATGCGTTGGTTCGAATCCAGCCGCCCCTGCCATTTTCCTATACTCATCCAGGTATACCCTCAGCCTTCAGGTACTGCGCGTGTCCAAGATGATGGTCTTTACGGGGAACGCTAACCCCGATCTGGCTCGGCGTGTCGTACGTCAGCTGCATATCCCTCTCGGTGACGTCTCTGTCGGTAAATTCTCCGACGGCGAGATCAGCACTGAGATCAATGAAAATGTCCGCGGTAAAGACGTCTTCATTATTCAGCCGACCTGTGCCCCGACCAACGATAACCTGATGGAACTGGTAGTGATGGCCGATGCCTTCCGCCGCTCCTCAGCATCCCGAATCACCGCCGTGATTCCTTACTTCGGATACGCCCGCCAGGACCGCCGTCCGCGTTCGGCACGTGTAGCCATCAGCGCCAAAGTCGTCGCTGACATGCTCACTGTCGTAGGTATCGACCGTGTACTCACCGTCGACCTGCACGCTGACCAGATCCAGGGTTTCTTCGATATCCCCGTCGACAACATCTACGGCTCGCCCGTACTGGTCGACGACATCGAAGACCAGCGTTTCGAGAACCTGATGATCGTCTCCCCGGACATCGGTGGTGTGGTACGTGCTCGTGCCGTCGCCAAGTCCCTGGGTGTTGATCTCGGGATCATCGACAAACGCCGCGAGAAGGCTAACCACTCCGAGGTTATGCACATCATCGGCGACGTCGAAGGGCGCACCTGCATCCTGGTAGACGACATGGTCGACACCGCCGGCACCCTGTGCCACGCGGCCAAGGCCCTGAAAGAACACGGCGCTGCCAAGGTTTACGCCTACTGCACGCACCCTGTCCTGTCGGGCCGCGCGATCGAGAACATCGAGAAGTCGGTACTGGACGAACTGGTGGTGACCAACACCATCCCGCTGTCCGCCGCTGCTCAAGCCTGTGACCGTATCCGTCAGTTGGATATCGCACCGGTAGTAGCTGAAGCGGTACGCCGCATCAGCAATGAAGAATCGATCAGCGCGATGTTCCGCTAAGCGGGACACGTGTTGATGTGAAGCGCCCCGCCCCAACCTGTGTTGGGGCGGGGCTTTTTTGCCATCCCCGTCTGGCGCTGGTCGCAAACGCCTTGCGGGAGGCTATTTTGGAGAAACAAAATGACTGACTTCATCCTGAACGCCCAAGCGCGTACTGACCTGGGGAAAGGTGCGAGCCGCCGCCTGCGTCACACGCTGAACATCCCTGCCGTTGTTTACGGTGGCGATAAAGAAGCTCAATCCCTGACCATCCTGGCCAAGGAAATCACCAAGCTGTTCGAAAACGAAGCTGCCTTCAGCCACGTGATCGAGCTGAACGTCGACGGCGCCAAGCAAAACGTCGTGGTCAAGGCCATGCAGCGTCACCCAGCCAAAGGCTACATCATGCACGCCGACTTCGTTCGCGTCGTTGCTGGCCAGAAGCTGACCGCCAAGGTTCCAGTTCACTTCGTCGGCGAAGAAGCCCCGATCAAGAAAGGCGGCGAAATCTCGCACGTTGTTTCCGAGATCGAAGTTTCCTGCGAAGCCAAAGACCTGCCTGAGTTCATCGAAGTTGACCTGAGCAAGGCCGAAGTCGGCGCGATCATCCACCTGTCGGACCTGAAAGCTCCGAAAGGCGTAGAGTTCGTTGCTCTGGCCCACGGTGATGACAAAGCTGTTGCCAACGTTCACGCTCCACGCGTTGCTCCAGAAGCAGAAGGCGCTGCCGAGTAATCCACTCGCGCGCCGGTGTTGACCGGGTTACAGTGCGCGCCGCGCCCTGTAACCCACCAACTCCAAGGAAGAGCCCCTGACGTGACCGCCATCCAGTTGATCGTTGGCCTGGGTAACCCCGGCCCCGAATACGAACAGACCCGGCATAACGCAGGGGCTCTTTTCGTTGAACGCGTAGCCAGCGCCCAGCGCGTCTCCTTGACCGCTGACCGCAAATATTTCGGCCTGACGGCTAAATTCAGCCATCAGGGCAACGACGTTCGTTTGCTGATCCCCACCACCTACATGAACCGTAGCGGCCAGTCCGTGGCGGCCTTGGCCAATTTCTTCCGGATCAAGCCGGAGGCCATTCTGGTGGCACACGACGAACTCGACCTGCCTCCCGGCGTCGCCAAGCTCAAGCGCGGTGGCGGCCACGGTGGGCACAACGGCCTGCGCGACATCATCGCGCAGCTCGGCAACCAGAACGATTTCCACCGCCTGCGGCTTGGCATTGGCCACCCGGGCGACGCCAAGCTGGTCTCCAACTTCGTCCTGGGCCGCGCACCGCGCGCCGAACAGGAGAAGCTCGACGCCAGCATCGATTATGCCCTCGGCGTGCTGCCGGACGTGCTCGCTGGCGACTTCGCCAAGGCGATGCGCGAGCTGCACAGCCAGAAGGCCTGACAACTCTAGTAAGGGGAATACCCATGGGTTTCAATTGCGGCATCGTCGGCCTGCCCAACGTCGGCAAGTCCACCCTGTTCAACGCCCTGACCAAGTCCGGTATTGCGGCTGAGAACTTCCCCTTCTGCACCATCGAGCCGAACAGCGGCATCGTGCCGATGCCCGACGCGCGCCTGAATGCGCTGGCCGAGATCGTCAAACCGAACCGCATCCTGCCGACCACCATGGAGTTCGTCGACATCGCAGGCCTGGTGGCCGGCGCTTCGAAAGGTGAAGGCCTGGGCAACAAGTTCCTCGCCAACATCCGCGAGACCGACGCCATCGCCCACGTGGTGCGCTGCTTCGAAGACGAGAACGTGATCCACGTTTCCAACAGCGTCGACCCCAAGCGCGACATCGAGATCATCGACCTCGAACTGATCTTCGCCGACCTCGACAGCTGCGAGAAGCAACTGCAGAAGGTCGCGCGCAACGCCAAGGGCGGCGACAAGGACGCCCTGGCGCAGAAAGCCATCCTCGAGCAGCTCATCCCCCACTTCACCGAAGGCAAGCCTGCGCGCAGCCTGATGAAGAACATGAGCGCCGACGAGAAAGCCGTCATCCGCGGCTTCCACCTGCTGACCAGCAAGCCGGTGATGTATATCGCCAACGTGGCCGAAGACGGCTTCGACAACAACCCGCACCTGGACGTGGTCAAGGCCATCGCCGAGGAAGAAGGCGCGGTGGTGGTGCCGGTGTGCAACAAGATCGAAGCGGAAATCGCCGAGCTGGACGATGGCGAAGAGAAAGACATGTTCCTCGAGGCCCTGGGCCTGGAAGAGCCTGGCCTGAACCGCGTGATCCGCGCCGGTTACGAGCTGCTCAACCTGCAAACCTACTTCACTGCCGGCGTGCAGGAAGTACGTGCCTGGACCGTACGCGTCGGCGCCACCGCGCCACAGGCCGCGGGCGTGATCCACACCGACTTCGAAAAAGGCTTCATCCGCGCCGAAGTGGTGGCCTACGACGACTTCATCCAGTTCAAGGGTGAAGGCGGTGCCAAGGAAGCCGGCAAGTGGCGCCTGGAAGGCAAGGATTACATCGTCAAGGATGGCGACGTGATGCACTTCCGCTTCAACGTCTAAGCACAGCTCGACGTCCTCCTATCGCGGGCGGTGCGACGCCTCGACAAGCCTGCTCCCACGCAGTCTGCACTGGACTCGTGGGAGCGGGCTTGTCGGGACGCCGCACCGCCCGCGATGCATTTGTTGAGTGTCAACGCAACTGACTGCCAGCAGAGTTGCATTTAACGCGGCGTGGGACTGCCCCAGGCTAGTCACCTTTCCGTGACCAGGCATGCTCCCATGACGCAAACAATTCAACGCCCCCAGGCCGTGCCCACCGTGCAGGTGGACACCGACGAAGTCATCGTCACCGAATGGCGCTTCGCCCCCGGCGCCGAGACCGGCCGCCACCTGCATGGCCACGACTATGTGGTGGTGCCGATGACCGACGGCACCTTGCTGCTGGAAACGCCCGAGGGCGAGAAACGCGCCCCGCTGGTGGCGGGCCAGAGCTACTTCCGCAAGGCCGGCGTCGAGCACAACGTGATCAATGCCAGCGAGCATGAAGTGGTGTTCATCGAGACCGAGCTTAAATAGACAAGCCGCCCGCCAGGCTAACTGCACTGTCCCCATCGCTGGCAAGCCAGCTCCCACAGGGTATGCGCAAGCCTTGAAGTCGGCGCGGTCAAGGTGGGAGCCGGCTTGCCGGCGATAGGCATTGCTGTCGTTCGCTGACTTCACCCCCGCCGCACAACCGTCTACACTCCTCCCCTGCTTGAACCGGGATAACCGAAGCACTGCCTCGAAACCCGATGGACCTGACCACTGCTGGTCAACCGTCGGGACTAATGGGTCCGGACCTTGGCCGGCCTGTTTATCGGAGGCAACACATGAACCCGCGTATCTGGCTGCTGGCCCTGGCGACTTTCGTCACCGGCATGGCCGAAAACATCACCGTCGGCATCCTGCCGGCACTGGCCGATGGCCTGGACGTTCCGCTCGGCGTGGCCGGGCAACTGACAACCGTCTTCTCCCTGAGCTTCGCCCTCGCCGCGCCCTTCTCTCCCCTGCTGACCACACGCTTGCCGTTGCGTGGCCTGCTGTGCGCCACCCTGGCGCTGTTCGCCCTGTGCAACCTGCTGGCGGCATGGGCGCCCGGTTACACCGCGCTGTTGCTCGCCCGCATCGGCATGGCCGCGACCAGCGCCTTGACCTGCCTGACCTGCACCCTGATGGCCACGCGCATGGCGCCCGAAGCCCTGCGCGGGCGCGCCATCGGGGTGATCTTCATGGGCATCTGCAGCTCGCTGATCCTGGGCGTGCCGGCCGGCATGCTGTTGTCCGACGCCCTGGGCTGGCGCGGCGTGTTCGTTGGCCTGAGCGGCCTGGCGGTGGCGGTGCTGCTGATGGCCTGGCGCGGGCTGCCGACGTTGCAGAGCGACGAACGCATCGCCCTGGCCAGCTACCTGCGCCACCTGCGCGACAGCCGCCTGACGGCCGCGCAAGGGGTGTCGCTGTTGATGATCGCCGGGCACTTCACCGTGTTCGCCTACCTGGCGCCCTACGCCCAGCAGGTCGCCCAAGTGCCGAGCCAATGGCTGGCGGCGGTGTTCGCGGCATTCGGCATCGCCGGTGTCTCGGGCGGTTACATCGGCGGCTGGATGGCCGATCGCCTGGGTGTGGCCAAGGCCATCCTGCTGGCGCCCTTGTTGTACCTCGCCAGCCTGTTGCTGCTGCCGCTGAGCGCGGGTACGCCGTGGCTGTTCCTGCCGGCGATGATGCTCTGGGGCGGGCTGAGCTGGACCACCTCGCCGGTGGTGCAGAGCTACCTGGCCAAGCGTGGGGAAGATACCTTCCCGGCGGGTATGAGCCTGAACATGTCGGCCATGCACCTGGGCGTCGGGTTGGGGTCGGCCATCGGCGGCGTGGTGATAAGCGGCTCGACGCTGGCCGCCACACCCTGGGCCGGGGCACTGTTGACGACACTGGCGGCGGGGCTGGCGATCTGGTCGGCCATGCCACGGGCTGGCGCGTTGAAAATGGCGCAGTGATCACTCACGGCGCCAGTCGAGGGGTTTACTTGGCCAGCTTGTCGTAGCTGGTCATCAGGTTGCGGTAGTCGGGGATGTGGTTGGAGAACAACGTCCCCAGCCCTTCGATGTCGTTGCGCCAGTCACGGTGCAGCTCGCAGGCCACGCCGAACCAGGTCATCAGCTGCGCGCCGGCAGCTTCCATGCGCCGCCAGGCCGAATCGCGGGTCAGCTCGTTGAAGGTGCCGGAGGCGTCGGTGACCACGAACACTTCGAAGCCCTCCTCCAGCGCCGAGAGGGCCGGGAAGGCCACGCAGACCTCGGTCACCACCCCGGCGATGAGCAGTTGCTTCTTGCCGGTGGCCTTCACCGCCTTGACGAAGTCTTCGTTGTCCCAGGCGTTGATATTGCCTGGCCGGGCAATGTACGGCGCATCGGGGAATTGCGCCTTGAGCTCGGGCACCAGCGGGCCGTTGGGGCCGGTTTCGAAGCTGGTGGTGAGGATGGTCGGCAGCTTGAAGTACTTGGCCAGGTCCGCCAGCGCCAGCACATTGTTCTTGAACCGGTCGGGGTCAATGTCGCGCACCAGCGACAGCAACCCGGCTTGATGGTCGACCAGCAGGACGGCAGCGTTGTTCTTGTCCAGTCGCTTGTATTGGAACGCCATGGCTGAACTCCTTGCTTTGCAGGTAGGGAGTTTCCAGCGTAGGCAATCGACAGGCACAAGGCCGACCGTCAGTCGGCCAAACGTGACTGGTTCGCCTACGCAAGCGCTTACCTTATGACGCGGCGATATTGCTGCGCCGGGCTGCGTGGCGCATCAGGGTCAGTCATTTCGATCAAGCCGTCAGCCAGCGCAGGCTTGAGATAGTTCGCTCGAAAGGTCGGGCGGTGGGACAACCCGAGACGCTCCATCAGCTCATTGGCGCGCAGCGCGATACCCGGCTTCAGAACCTCCAGCAATCGCGCTACTTGGTCGGTTACTTGGTCGGTTACTTGGTCGGTCTCGCTCGCCTCGGCCAATGCCTGCCGCAGCGCCTGGAGCATGAACTCGACAAAGGGCGTAGCCTCGCCAGCCTGATCCGCAGCCGCCAAGGCGCCATAGTACGCCTCCTGTTGGGCACAGATCACCGACTCCACCGGCAGATAGGCGAGTACCGGGCGCCAGCAGCTCAGTATCAGCGTCTGCCACAGTCGTCCCATACGCCCGTTGCCATCGGCGAAAGGATGAATGAACTCGAACTCATAGTGAAAGACGCAACTGCTGATCAAAGGGTGCCAGTCACTGGCGCCCAGCCAACGCAGCAGGTCATGCATCAGCGGCTGCAAGCGACTGGCAGGCGGTGCCATGTGCAACAGGCGCTGGCCGCGATAGATGCCGACACCTCCTTGGCGAAACTGACCGGCGTCGTCGATCAAGCCCATCATCAGCAGCTTGTGGGCAGCCAGCAGATCAGCCTGACGCTCGGGCTGCCAGTGGCTCATCGCTTCATAGGTGGCAAAGGCATTGCGCACCTCCTGGATTTCACGCGGCAGGCCGAGTACCCGCTTCCCTTCCAGAACCGCAGTGACCTGCTCGACGCTCAGGGTATTGTTCTCGATCGCCAGCGAGGCCTGGATGGTACGAATGCGGTTACCTCGGCGCAGTTGCGGGGTAAGCGCCACTTCCCGATTGGCCGTGAGTGCCCCCACCTGCTCGCTGATATCGGCAACCAGAGCCAGCATGCGCGGTGTCACAGTCAGCGGCGGCAGATACTGGCTCATGGTGCAATGTCCATCGGGTCTGAAAGCGTGGGAATGATCGTGAAGCTTGATGAGGTCAAGGCTGCCGACACCTTAGCCAGTGGCAACACCAGGGTAAAGCGCAGCACCCCATTGGTTCACGATTTCCTGAACTGATTATTTGTCCACAGCGATTTTTCCCCCCGCCCGCCCCCACCAGAATCGCTTCACCAACAATCACAATAATCGTGAGGCCACTCCCGTGGACCAGACACTCCAGGTACGGCAGGCCGCCGCCGACCTCGTTGCCGCCTTCGCCAGCAATGACACCGCCCGCTACTTCGCCTGCTTCAGCGAAGACGCCACCTTCCTTTTCCATACTTTGCCGCAACCGCTGCTGTCGCGCCGCGCCTACGAAGAACTCTGGGCTTCCTGGCAGGCAGACGGCTTCGCCGTGCTCGGCTGCGAATCCAGCAATGTGCAGGTCAGCCTGCAAGGTGACGTGGCGATCTTCATGCACGATGTGGCCACGCGCCTGCGCGTTGCCGGCGAAGAACTGGCCCTGAGCGAGCGCGAGACCATCGTCTTCCGCCGCCACGGCGAGCGCTGGTTGGCCTGCCACGAGCACCTGTCGGTCGTCTCGCCGGCCTGATCCCCTTTCAAGCGGCCTTGCCGCACTGCCATCGCACACACAACAAGGCCCCTTGAGGCCGACAACATTCGCGCTGGAGCACCACCATGAGCCACTCGACCGGTATCGAGACCAATGGCGTCGAACAGATCCCCGACGATCAACGCGACGCCGCCCCGCTGGACCTGTTCCGCCTGATCTTCGGCGGCGCCAACACCTTTGCCACCGCCGTGCTGGGCAGCTTCCCGGTGCTGTTCGGGCTGTCGTTCCAGGCAGGCGTGTGGGCGATCCTGCTCGGCGTCGGCGTGGGCGCGCTGATCCTTGCGCCGATGGGCCTGTTCGGCGCGCTCAACGGCACCAACAATGCGGTGTCCTCGGGCGCGCATTTCGGCGTGCACGGGCGCATCGTTGGCTCGTTCCTGTCGCTGCTCACTGCCGTGGCGTTCTTCTCGTTGTCGGTGTGGAGCTCGGGCGATGCCCTGGTCGGCGGCGCCAAGCGCCTGGCCGGCCTGCCGGAAACCGACCTGACCCTGGGCCTGGCCTACGGCCTGTTCGCGGTGCTGGTGCTGGTGGTGTGCATCTTCGGCTTCCGCTTCATGCTGTGGGTCAACAAGATCGCCGTGTGGGCCTCCAGCCTGCTGTTCCTGCTGGGCATCTTCGCCTTCGCCGGGCCGTTCGACGCGGGCTACGCCGGTAGCGTCAACCTGGGCCAGGCCGGCTTCTGGGCAGCCTTCGTCGGCGCGGCGATCCTGGCCATGAGCAACCCGGTGTCGTTCGGTGCCTTCCTCGGTGACTGGTCGCGCTACATCCCGCGTGCCACGCCGAAATCGCGGATCATGCTGGCGGTGATCCTGGCCCAGGTGGCCACGCTGATCCCGTTCCTGTTCGGCCTGTGCACCGCCACCCTGGTGGCCAGCCAGGCGCCGGACTATACCGCCGCCAACAACTACGTCGGTGGCCTGCTGGCGATCTCGCCGGGCTGGTTCTTCCTGCCGGTGTGCCTGATTGCGGTGATCGGCGGCATGTCCACCGGCACCACGGCGCTGTACGGCACCGGCCTGGACATGTCCAGCGTGTTCCCGCGCCTGCTCAGCCGCGCCGCTGCCACGCTGCTGATCGGCGTGCTGGCCATCGGTTTCATCTTCGTCGGCCGCTTCACCTTCAACCTGGTGCAGAGCGTCTCGACCTTCGCCGTGCTGATCATCACCTGCACCAGCCCCTGGATGGTGATCATGATCCTCGGCCTGATCACCCGCCGCGGCTTCTACCACGCCGACGACCTGCAGGTGTTCACCCGTGGCCAGCAAGGCGGCCACTACTGGTTCTGCCACGGCTGGAACTGGCGCGGCATGGGCGCATGGATCCCCAGTGCGCTGGTCGGCCTGTGCTTCGTCAACCTGCCTGGGCAGTTCGTCGGACCACTGGGCGAACTGGCCGGCGGCATCGACCTGAGCCTGCCGGTCACCCTCGGTATCGCCGGCGTGCTGTACCTGATCCTGCTCAACCTGTTCCCTGAACCGGCTGGCGTGTACGGCCCGCAAGGCCCGCGCTGGGTGCGTTGCAAAAGCACGCCGGTGAAGCCCGTGACCACCGCCGAAATGGCCTGACTGGAAACCGACCATGACCACTTCTCACTACATCGACGGCCGCTGGGTCGAAGGCCAGGGCAGCGACTGCATCGTTGTGCAGAACCCCTCCGACGGCCTGCCGTTCGCCGAACTGATGGCCGCCAGCACGGGCCAGGTCGACCAGGCCGTGGCCGCCGCACGCCGTGCGCTGAGCACCTGGAAAACCGTGCCCGCCAGCGAACGCGCCAGCTACCTGCGCGGCTTTGCCGAGCAACTGGGCCAGCGCCGCGACGAGCTGATCGCCTTGCAGATGCGCAACAACGGCAAGCCGCGCCACGAGGCCGAGATCGACCTGGACGACGCCATCGCCACCTTCGCCTACTACGCCGACCTGGCTGAACAGTTGCCGGCGAAAAACCGCGATGTGCCGCTGGCCGCACCGGGCTTTACCGCCCGCACCCGCCTGGAGCCGGTGGGCGTGGTCGGCCTGATCGTGCCGTGGAACTTCCCGCTGGTGACCAGCGCCTGGAAGCTCGCCCCGGCCCTGGCCGCCGGCTGCACCGTAGTGCTCAAGCCTTCGGAAGTGACCCCGCTGATCGAGCAGGCCTATGGCCAGATCGCCGAAGCATTGGGCCTGCCGGCCGGCGTATTGAACATCGTCAACGGCAAGGCCGAGACCGGCGCCGCCCTGAGCGGCCACAACGGCCTGGACAAGCTGTCGTTCACCGGCAGCAACGGCGTCGGCAGCCAGGTGATGCGTGCAGCCGCCGCGCAATGCCGGCCGGTGACCCTGGAGCTGGGCGGCAAGTCGGCCATCGTGGTGTTCGACGATTGCGACGTCGACCAGGCTGTGGAATGGATCGTCGCCGGCATCACCTGGAACGCCGGGCAGATGTGCTCGGCCACCTCGCGCCTGCTGGTGCAGGACGGCATCGCCGATGCGTTGCTGGCGCGCTTGCAGGAGGCGCTGGAGAAGCTGCGCGTCGGCAACCCGCTGAGCGAGGAAGTGGACATGGGGCCGCTGACCAGCCAGGCGCAGTGGCTCAAGGTCGCCAGCTACTTTGCCAAGGCCCGCGAGGAAGGCTTGAAGTGCCTGGCCGGCGGCAAGGCGCTGGACCGCGACGGCTGGTTCGTCAGCCCGACGCTGTATGTGGACGTGCCTGAGAGCAGCCGCCTGTGGGCCGAGGAGATTTTCGGGCCGGTGCTGTGCGCGCGGCGCTTCGATACGGAAGCCGAGGCCATCGTGCAGGCCAACGACAGCCGCTTCGGGCTGGTCGCCACCGTGTGCTCCGCCGACCTGGAACGCGCCGAACGCGTGGCCGATGCGCTGGAGGTGGGGCATGTGTGGATCAACTCGGTGCAGGCGGTGTTCGTCGAGACGTCGTGGGGCGGGACCAAGGGCAGCGGGATTGGCCGCGAGCTCGGGCCTTGGGGGTTGTCGGGGTATTTGTCGGTGAAACATGTGACGCGGTGTTTGGGGTGATTGGGTAGGCGTCCCGTTCAAGGGCTTGGGGAGGCTGGCAGGTGTTCGCCGATGCGGGACTGTCAGTTTTTTTGTGTTCGGGCCGGTAATGGCCTGCCGCTAGGCAGGCCCTGATTTTCACCAGGTCGGCCTGATGAACCGATCTCCGTACAAAATCGCAAATTGATTCATCGCGCTTTTCCAGTCATGGGCCGGTTTTCCCCAATTGGCTGTGATGTTGCGCAATCCCAGCCAAATCAGTTTGGTCGCTGCATCATCATTCGGGAAATGCCCGCGAGTCTTGATGACCTTGCGTAGCTGGGCATTGATGCTCTCGATGGCGTTGGTGGTATAGATCACCTTTCGGATGGCGGGCGGGAAAACAAAGAATGGAATCACGCGATCCCAAGCCCGTCGCCAAGCAGCCACCACCGTCGGATATTTCTCGCCCCACGGCCCGTTCTCAAACTCATCGAGTGCTTGCTCTGCCGCTTCAGCATTGATGGCTTGGTAAATCGGCTTCAGCTCCTTGGCCAGAGCCCGCCGCTTGTCCCAGGCCGCGTAGTCGAGGCTGTTGCGGATCAGGTGCACGATGCACGTCTGCAGCGTCGTTTCTGGAAACACTGCGCTGAGGGCCTCTGGCATGCCTTTGAGGCCATCGGTCACGGCAATCAGCACATCTTCGACGCCACGCTTCTTGAGGTCGTTAAAGACCTTCATCCAGAACTTCGCACCCTCGGTGTTCTCGATCCAGATGCCCAGGATATCGCGCGTCCCGTCGGGGAGAACGCCCAGGGCCAAGTAAATGGCCTTGTTGCGAACCAGACCTTCTTCGCGGATCTTCACCCGCAGCGCATCGAAGAAAATGACCGGGTACATCGGCTCCAGTGGCCGCTGTTGCCACGCGCCAATCTCTTCCATGACCTCGTCTGTCACAGAGCTGATGAAATCGGGTGAAACGTCGGTTCCATACTGCTCGGACAGGAAGGCCCGGATCTCTCTGACCGTCATTCCACGGGCGTACATGGCGATGATTTTGTCATCGAATCCGGTGTAACGGCGCTCATGCTTGGGGATCAGAATGGGCGAAAAACTGCCGTCACGGTCCCGAGGGATATCCAGCCGTAGCGGGCCATCGCCTGTCAGTACAGTCTTGCCACTCGTGCCATTGCGCTGGTTGGTCTCATCCTCTGGGCGCTGCGCGCCCGGCGGATAGCCCAGGTGATGACCAAGTTCGGCGTTCAGGGCTCGCTCGATCAGTGCTTTCTTGAAGGCGGCAGAGGCCTCTTCGATAGCCTCTGCGGTCATCAGTGGGGTCGCGGAAAACTGTTCAAGCAGCTCTTTCGGGACCTTCGGTAACTCTCGAAGCGGTTTCTTTTTGGTTGGCATACATGCACCTCTTACTCATGGTATGCCCGAACACAAAATTTCTGACACCCTCGCCGATGCTTTTTCAGCGCCTGTGAGACCGAGCGCCGCCCGCGCGGCGCATCGCTGGCAAGCCAGCTCCCACATCTGTTTCGGGCCAATCAGTCCTGTGAAAGTACCGGCGCCTGCCTTGGTGCATGCCTTGAGTCATGTGGGGCGGCGGCAACGCCCACACTGCAACCGCGTCGTACCACCAAAGCGGACAGTGATGACCCCGCTGAAGTAACTGGCCCTAAACAAACTGTGGGAGCTGGCTTGCCAGCGATGCGCCGCGCAGGCGGCGCTCGATCTGACAGGCGCTACAAGGGCCGCGGCCGGCACCTGCTGGCCCTCACTCGGTCAACAGCCCTCGTGCCCAGGGCCCCAGAAAGGCCTTTTGCTTTAAGCCGACAGGCGAGTCTCACCGAAGTGCAAGCATCATCGTCTTCGGTGACAGCTGTGGACAGGCTGCGAACCCCGCAGTTTTGGCATAGAAGCGCTCCAGACGCTCATCAAGCGGGTGCACGATCATTGCAACACATCCGACGATCTCGGACGCAACCAGAGCTCTCTCGACAGCGTCCTGCAACAGGTCCGTGGCGACCCCTTGCCCAGCAGCTCTCAGGGTTACGCCCATTCGCCCCAGTACCACCACCGGCAAATCAATTGGGGCATTGCGTCGCACACTTGCGGGAGAACCATGAGCACGCGCCACAGACCCCGTCGAAAGCGTGTAGTAACCGGCCACAATCGACGTGCCCTTGAAGCAGGTGACATACACCACCGCGTGCTTCGCTATCTGCGCCTTGTAAGCCTTTTCACGGAGGTAGCCATTGATCGACGCCTCTCCACAGTCGAACTGACCTAGCTCATGAAAGGCTTCGAGCTTCTGCGGAGCGCTCAGCTCCAGCGCTTCGGCCTTGCCAACAGCTTCTTCACGCATTCATTGCTCCTGATGGGGCTGTCTTCAAGCGCCTGGGTGAATTGATCGAAGGCTTCGTCATCAAGCAGGAACAACCGACGCTCCATCAGTACTTCCTCAGCACGTCGGCAAGCCGCATCGAGCACGAAGCTGGTGCGGTCACCGCCCACAATCTCCACGGCGGCATCGATGAGGTCTCTGCGATGCTCGGCCACTCTCATGTTCAACGGTACGGCCTTGCTCCGATCCTTGATCTGTAAATCGCTCATTGGTGACTCCCAGCCCATCCCACGGGGCACTGAATCGACGAAGGATATCGACCAGACAAAGGCTACTCCGGCGTAACGCAAATGTATAGCCAGATATCAATTTACGTTACGCTTAGACTGCTCATGTCGAGGCTTAGATTGACCTTGCTCGCTTTGGCTTGCACGTCAGGACATTCTGAGATTGGAACCAGTTGCTTCAACTGCGTCACGGCTACAGGGTGCAGGGCGAATGCCTTGCAGCGCTCTTGAGATCGAGCGCCGCCCACGCGGCGCATCGCTTAGGGGCCCTCACCCAATCATCCATCTCCCCCGTGACTTTTCCCCCGCCCCGCAAAGTCCCACCTCCTGGTAGCCCCATAACCACAACACCAGGCCAGCCTTCCATGCACCCTCAACGCACCACCTTGCACAACGAACTGCACGCCCGCCCGTCGCTGTATTTCGACGGCCCGGCCCATGTCTTCCACCTCGCCCTGCTCGGCGGCGACGCGGCCTGCCAGTCGCTGCTGCAACGCTGCTGCCCCGAAGCGCCCGACCCGTACGCGGCCCAAGGCATCACCCAGCTCGACGGCCATCCATTCAAATGGGAACGGCATACCGAGTTCTTCACCCTGACCCTGGTCGTGCCCTGCGCCAGCAGCGACAGCGACTGGCAGGTGCTGCCAGACGTGCTGGCCAAGGCCATCGCCCCGCAGGCAGCGCAGGTGATCAACGCGGTGCAGGTGCTGGTGCGCGATGAACAGGGCCTGGACCTCACTCGCTACGGTTTCAAGGACCCTTGCGGCTCCTGCGTCGGCGGTGGCGATGCCGCGGTATGGAGCGACTTCCGCCTGACCGCCGACGGCAGCAACCGGTTCCTGTTCATCAACCGCCGCCTCAACGCCTACCGCCAGGGCCGCATGATCCGCCGCCTGCTGGAGATCGAGACCTACCGCATGATGGCCTCGCTGACCCTGGACACGGCGAAGACCCTGAGCCACGAACTGGACGCCTTCGACAAGACCCTGGTGAGCCTGTCCGAACGCGGCGCCAGCGCCGCCGGGCATGACTCCAAGGCGTTGCTCGAAGCCATCGCCCTGCTGTCGCGCCAGGTGGTCAGCCGCACGGTGAAGACCCGCCACCGCTTCGGTGCCACCCAGGCCTATGCGCAACTGGTGTTCGAGCGCCTGGGCGAATTGCGCGAAAGCCATGTAGGTGATTGCCAGCGCCTGGGGGTGTTCATCGAGCGGCGCTTCAAGCCGACCGTGCGCTACTGCGCGGCCACCGAACAGCGCCTGGAGCAACTGGCGAAGAACGTGGCCAACCTCGGCGACCTGTTGCAGGCGCGGGTGCAGGTGGAGATGGAAGAACAGAATGCCGGGATCCTGCAAAGCCTCAATGCCCGGGCCGATGCCCAGGTGAAGATCCAGCGGGCGGTGGAAGGCTTGTCGATCATTGCGATCACCTACTACCTGCTGAACCTGTTCAAGCTGCTGTATGGCGGGCTGAATGTACTGGGCGCGGGGCTGGCGGCGCGGGAGGCGTTGCTGGGGATGGCGCCGCCGGTGCTGCTGGTATTGCTGGTGATCTTGCTGCGCATCAGGCGCGCCAAGCAGCACTGAACAAGCCATCGCGGGGCAAGTCGCATCGGCGCACCGCCGCTCCCACGCCAAACTTGTGGCCGCGACGGTGCGTGGGAGCGGGCTTGCCCCGCGATGATCGTTACGCCAGCTCGTCGGCCGGCCGGCCATTCTCCTGCACCAGCACCATGGTCTGCTGCGAGGACAGGGCGATGCCTTCATCGCGCAGGCGCCCGAGGATGGTGAACAGCAGATCACTGCGGGTGCTCGACACTTGCCGCGGCGAAGCCACGTAACCGCTTACGCCAATCACCATGCCACTGCTGGTCAGGTCCTTGAACGTCACCGAACAGGCCGGCGCATCGAGGATCGACTCGTGCTCGTGGTAGGCCGCCAGCAACACTTCGCGCACCTTGGCAGGGTCGGTCTCCAGCGGCAGCGTGAGGGTGATGCCGACCACCCCGAGGGCATTGGCCATGGTCACGTTGCGCACGTTCTGCGAAATGAACTGCGAGTTGGGCACGATCACCGTCGAGCGGTCGGACATCTGGATCTCGGTGGCGCGCACGTTGATGCGGCGGATATCACCCTCCACACCCGCCAGGCTGACCCAGTCGCCCACTTTCACCGGGCGCTCGGTCAGCAGGATCAGGCCGGAGATGAAGTTCTGCACGATCTGCTGCAGGCCAAAACCGATACCGACCGACAGCGCACTGACCACCCAGGTCAGGCTGGTCAGGTTGATGTGCAGGGTGGACATCACCAGCATGGCCAGGAACAGGAAGCCCAGGTAACCCACCAGGGTCACCAGGGAGGCACGCATGCCGGCGTCCATATCGGTTTCGGGCAGCAGGCGATCGCTGAGCCAGCGCTTGACCACGCGAATGGCGAACCAGCCACCGATGAAGATGGCCACGGCCATCAGGATGTCCTGAGGCACGATGTTCAGGTTGCCGAGCACCTTGCCGCCGGTGCCGTCCCAGTCGGCCAGGCTCAGCAGCAGCTCACCCGGGCTGGTGCCCGATGGCATGAATACCAGCAAGGCAGCGGCGAACAGCAGCACAGTGCGGCCGATACCGGCCAGGATGGTGCTGGCCTGGGCCTGGTGGCGCTGTTGCAGGCCCAACGCCGAAGCCAGCGCCAGGCCGCCGGGCTGGCGTGGCGAAAGCAAGGTTTCGCAGAGATCGCCGAACACCGTGACCAGCAGGTAGGCACACACGGTGACCACGCTGATCCACAGCAACTTGGCCGTGAGGAAGTAGGCCAACGTCAGGTAGCCGGCCACCAGCGCCAGCAGGATCGCCACCACCCACACCACGATCACGAACGGGATCAGCCCGGTCAGGCCTTTGGGGCGTTCCAGGCCGTGCTGGCGACGGGCGCGGCGGTAGCACACCAGCGCAGCCACGAACAGCAGCGACACCACCAGCGCGGTCAGGCCGTTGGTGGCCAGGGTCAGCGCCAGGCTGGTACCGATCACGCTGTTGATGCGCTCCATGGTGAGCATCACCATCAGCGTCAGGGCCAGCACCTTGGGGAACCAGCCCAGGGCGCTGGCCACTTCGTCGGCAATCGGCGGCAGGCGCCACGACGGGCGCTGCAGCATCAGCATGGCGCGGCCCAGGCCCGAGATGAAGGCGCTGAACACCACCAGGGTGAGGACATGGTTGGTCAGGCTGGCCAGGTCGGTGCCCAGCTCGGCGCTGCTTTCCAGGCCCCAGCGCAGCAACGACACCGAGCCGGAGATGGTGCCCAGGGTCGCCAGGCTGACGCTCACGGCCAGGGCGCTGCGGCGCAGCCGGCCTTCGGGCAGCCAGCGCACCATGGCATCGGCCAGCAACCGTTCGAGCACCCGGCGCACCAGGGTCCAGACCAGCACTGCGGCCACCAGGGCGCTGATGAACAACCAGCGGTGCTCGGCGCTGAACGCGCTGGCCATGGCGTCGGCGGCCTCTGCGCGCAGGTCGCGCAGGCGGGCCACGTCGTCATCGGTGGGACGGATCAGGCTCGACCAGAACGCCGGGCTCAGCGGGCTGGCGGCGCGGCTGGTGATCTGCGAGTTGAACAGGCTGCGGCGCAGGTTGACGATCTGCGTGGACAGGTCACGGGCCGACTGGGCCAGCGCGGTGGTGTCCTTCTGCTCGGCAAGCACCGCGTTCTTCTGATCGGTCAGTTGCTTGCGCTGGCGGGTCAGGCTCTCGGCCTCTTCCGGCATCGGCGGGCCGAGCACGTTGAGCTGATCGTCCAGGCGCTGCACATCGGCGGCACGCGCGGTGACCAGTACATCGGCCTGACGCTGCACCTGCAGGGCCGATTGGCGCAACTGCGCGAGCAGGTCGTCGTTGGCGTTGCTGGTGACGCCCTGGCGGATCTGGTCGAGCCGTTCGCTCAGCTCTTCCAGGCCAGCGTTCTCGTCCAGCACCTGCTGCTCGGCCACGGCCAGCCGCGACACCGGGGTGACTGGGGCAGCCCAGGCGGGTACGGCCACCCACAGTAGCAGGGCCAAAATCCCCACATAGAATCGGTCAAGGCTGACACGCCTCATCGAATATTCCTCTATACAACTCGACAGGGCGTGAATTCTACGCGGTCCGGCCGCTCAGGAGGGTGCCGTTTCTCGGGCCAGCAGCTGGCGTTTGCGCTCCACCCCCCAACGGTAGCCGCTGAGGTCGCCATCGCGACGCACCACGCGGTGGCAAGGGATGGCCACCGCGATCGTGTTGGCCGCGCAGGCCTGGGCCACGGCGCGTACGGCCTTGGGCGCGCCGATGCGCTCGGCGATGTCGGTGTAGCTGACCCGGCTGCCCGCCGGCACTTCACGCAAGGCCTGCCAGACCCGCTCCTGGAACGCCGTGCCCTGCACATCCAATGGCAGCGCCAGGCCCAGCGCCGGGGCTTCGACAAAGCCGATCACCTCGGCAACCAGGCGCTCGAAGGCGGCATCGCCACCGATCAGCTGGGCTTTGGGGAATTTGTCCTGCAGGTCCTGGAGCAACGGCTCGGGTTCATCGCCCAACAGGATCGCGCAGATGCCGCGCTCGCTCTGCGCCACCAGGATCGCCCCCAGTGAACACTGGGCGAGGGCAAAGCGGATGGTCGCGCCCTGCCCGCCGGCCCGGTACTCACGGGGGCGCATGCCCAGGCGCTCGGCGGCACTTTCATAGAAGCGGCTGTTGGAGTTGTAGCCGGCGTCATAGATGGCCTCGGTGACACTGCCGGCAGCCTCCAGCCCCTCGCGCAGGCGCCGGGCGCGAAAGGCTGAGGCATAGGCCTTGGGGGTAAGGCCGGTTTCGGCCTTGAACAGGCGGTGCAGATGGAAGGGGCTGAGGTTCAGGTCGGCGCCCAGCTGCTCGAGGTTGGGTGCCGTGTCGCTGGCTTCGATCAGGCGGCAGGCGCGGGCCACCACTTCGCTGCGGCGTACCGCGTGGGTGCCACCTGCACAACGTTTGCAGGCACGGTAACCGGCCGCCTCGGCTTGCCGGGCGTCATTGAAGAACTCGACGTTCTGGCGTTTGGCCAGGCGCGACGAGCAGGCCGGCTGGCAGTACACGCCGGTGGTGCGCACGGCGTAGACGAAGTGGCCGGTGGCTGCGCTGTCGCGGGTTTGCACGGCGTGCCAGCGCTCGGCGTCAGAGGTGTAGCTGGGGACGAAGATCATGGCGTCGCTCCTTTGATTCGCTGCAGTTACCTTGCCTGGACAGGCAGAGCGCCGAACTCCGATTCTTGCGGTGATTACACCGGCCTCATCGCGGGGCAAGCCCGCTCCCACGAAAGATCGAGATCTGGCGTGGGAGCGGGCTTGCCCCGCGATAGGGCCGATAGCCAGTCATGCGCGCCACAGATACCAGGCCGCCACCGTCCGGTACGGGCTCCACCCTTCTCCCAGCGCCCGCATCCGCGCAGGTGTCGGTGCTTTGTCCAAGCCCTTCATCCGCCGATACCCCTCGCGCACGCCAAAGTCATCCACCGGCAGGATATCCGAGCGTTCCAGGCTGTAGATCAGCAGCATCTCCACCGTCCAGCGCCCCACCCCGCGCAGCGTCACCAGGCGCTCGATCAATGAATCATCGGCCAGGGTCAGCGCTTCATCGCGGCTGGGCACGATGCCGTCCAGGCTGGCCTGGGCGATGCCCTGCAGGGTCGCGGTCTTGCTGGCGGAAAACCCACAGGCCCGCATCGCCTCCGGCGTGACCCGCAGTAATTGCTCGGGCGCAGGAAAGCACTGCCCGGGAAACAACGCCAGTAATCGCCCAAGAATCGCCTCTGCCGCCCGCGCATGCAGCTGCTGATAGGCAATTGCCCGCACCAACGCTTCGTAGGGTTCACGCCCTGGGGTGGCGGCATGCAGGCAAGGGCCGGTTGCGGCAATATGCCGCGACCAGTCCGGATCCTGCCCGGCCAGAAACTCGGCGGCGGCCGTGAAGGCACGGGGCGTAAGGTCTGCAAGGATCATCGGGGGCTCGAACAGGCTGAAAGACTTCAGCCTAGCGCAACCGCTCATCGGCGAAACGCTCAATCTTGCGCATTGAATCGTTGGCATACCATTGATCTGTCTGCGGTGTCCCGCATAGAATTGAGAACAATTCACAATCACATTAACCGGGCAAGGCTCTCCAGACGATGCAGATCCCTGACACGCTGCAACCGGCCGAAGTCGATCTGCTTTATCGCAATCACCACAGCTGGTTGCGCAACTGGCTCAGCGCCCGCACCGGTTGCCGGGACAACGCCGCCGACCTCGCCCAGGACACCTTCGTGCGCCTGCTCAAGGCGCGCCAGGTTTCACCGCTGAAAGCGCCGCGTGCCTACTTGAGCAGCATTGCCCGCGGCCTGATGATCGACCAGTTCCGCCGCCGCGCCCTGGAAAAAGCCTACCTCGAAAGCCTGGCCAACCTGCCGGAACTGCAAGTGCCCAGCGAAGAACAGCGCCTGGTCATCCTCGACACCCTCGAACGCCTCGACAGCGCCCTGCACAGCCTAAAGCCCCGCGCGCGCCAGGCCTTCCTCATGGCCCAGCTCGACGGCCTGCCCCTGGCCCAGATCGCCCTGCGCCTGGACGTATCGCGAGCCACGGTCGAACGCGACCTGGCCAAGGCCCTGGGCGTCTGCTATCGGTTGCGCTATGCCGACCTCTGACCAGCACCCCACCCAAGCCCAGGTCGACCAGGCCATCGACTGGCTGGTGAAGCTGCGCTACGACAGCCCCGGCCCGCGTACCCAGCAACAGTTCCAGCTGTGGCTGGCCAGCCACCCGCACCATGCCGAGGCCTGGCAACGGGTCAGCGAACTGAGTGACGAACTGGCCAGCCTGCCCGGGGAGTTGAGCCGTCGCACCCTGGAGGGCAGCGAGCGTCAACGCATGAACCGTCGTGACCACCTGAAGCTGCTGTCGGTACTGGCGCTGGGTGGCACGCTGGGCTGGGCGGCACGCGAGCCGCTGGGGCTACCGGCACTGCTGGCCGACAGCAGCACCGCCACGGGTGAGCGCCGCGAGCTGCAGGGCAGCGACGGCAGCCGCATCCGCCTCAACACCGCCAGCGCCATCGACCTGCGCTACAGCGCCGACCTGCGCCAGCTGACACTGGTACGTGGCGAGGTCAGCCTGGACAGCAATGGCAGCGACAATCGCCCGTTCCGCATCGCCACCCCCTTCGCCGCCCTGGCCACCCAGGGCGGCCAACTGCTGCTGCGCGAAAACGCCCGGGGCCTGCTGCTGGCAGTACGGCGCGGCGACGTGACGCTGTTCCCTGGCTCTGCCGCAGCCCATCAGGTCAAGCCCGGTGAGGTGGTGCAGGTGCTGGCGGCGGGCAGCTATCAACCGGCCACGCTGCACGGCGACCCCTGGGGCTGGACCGATGGCGTGCTCAGCGTGCAGCAGATGCCGCTGGGCGAGTTCGTCGCCGAACTGTCGCGCTACCGCCCGGGCCTGCTGCGCTGCGCGCCGGCGGTGGCCGGGCTGAAGGTGTCCGGCACCTACCAGCTGGCCGATACCGATCAGATCCTGCTGCTGATCGCGCGCAACCTGCCGGTGCGCATCGACTACCGCACGCGTTACTGGGTGAGCATCGATGCCGCGTGAAAAAATCGTGAAAATAAATGAGGTGAAATCTCATTCTCGTCCGGCCTGAAGGAACAAAGCCCGCAAAGTGGTCTTCACAACCTTCAGGAGCGCTTCATGATTCGCCCGTGTGCCCCCCGCAACGACACCCTGCGCAACGCCATACGCGGCGCCGCCCTCGGCCTTGGCCTGGCCACCGTCGGCCTGCTGCCGGTACAGGCCAGCGCCGCGCCGGCCAGCCAGAGCCAGCAACGCGACTGGAACATCCCGGCCGGCCCGCTGGCCGTCGCGCTGGACCAGATGGCGCGCCAGGGCGGGCTGAACCTGTCGTTCGACGCCGACAGCCTGAAGGGCAGGACCACCAACGGCGTGCGCGGCCACTATGACAATGCCCAGGCCCTGCAGATCCTGCTGCATGGCAGTGACGTGCAGATGCAGCAGCAAAGCGAGCAGAGTTTCCTGCTGATCCCTGCCCTGGACGCCGGTGATGCCTTGCAACTGGGCGCCACCAGCATCTCCAGCAACCGCCTGGGTGAAACCACCGAGCACAGCGGCTCCTACACCACCGGCGCGGTGACCATCGGCAAGGCCCCACAGAGCATCCGCCACACCCCACAGTCGGTCACCGTGGTCACCCGCCAGCGTATCGACGACCAGAACATCACCAACCTCACCAACCTGCTGGAGCAAACCCCGGGGGTGGTGGTCAACCTCACCGACAGCGAGCGGGTGCAGTACTTCGCCCGCGGTTACGCGATCGACGCCATCCAGTACGACGGCGCCACCGTGGTGCAGAGCAGCGGCGGTGGTTCGTTCATCCAGAGCGACTCGGCGATCATCGACCGCGCCGAGATCCTGCGGGGCGCCACCGGCATGCTGCGTGGCGCCGGCAACCCGTCGGGCACCGTCAACCTGGTGCGCAAGCGCCCTACCTACGAATTCCAGGGCGAAGGCAGTGTCACCCTGGGCACCTGGGATGCCCAGCGCTATGTCGCCGATATCTCCGGGCCGCTGACCGAGACCGGTAACGTGCGCGGCCGGGTGATCGCGGTGCATGACGAGAAAGACCACTTCCAGGCGTCGCGCCAGGAGCGCAAGGACGTGCTGTACGGGGTGATGGCGTTCGACCTGAACGACAGCACCACCCTGACCACCGGCCTTGAATGGACCCAGCTCGACGCCACGGGCGCCTGGGGCAACCTGCCCGCCGACTACGACGGCTCGCCATTGCCGTTCGGCCGCAGCACCTACCTGGGCGCCGACTGGAACCGCTGGAACCGCAGCAACCTGCAGACCTTCGCCGAGCTCGAGCACCGCTTCGACAACGACTGGACCCTCAAGCTGATGGCCCAGCGCACCCACTTCGAGCTGGACGACAACGGCTTCAAGCAAACCTACTTCACCCGCGCCACCGGGGCCGCCAACCCCAACCGCAACCCCTACCTGATGAACTACCAGGTCACCGAGGGCGATGGCGGCGAGAGCCTGCAGAACAACCTCAGCGCCACGTTCAACGGCCCATTCGACCTGCTCGGGCGCAGCCACGAGCTGATGCTCGGTGTGGAGCGCATCCGCAACGACTCCTATGCCTCGGCCACCAACTTCGTGACCTCCGGGGTGTTCGATACCCGCACCTGGGACCCGAAAACCAGCCTGGCCAACCCGGACATCAACATCACCGCCCACCCGGTGCGCACCCGCACCACCCAGGAAGGGGCCTACGCCACCTGGCGCATCTCCCTGGCCGATCCGCTCACCGCGATCATCGGCGCGCGCGCCAACTGGTATGACTACGAGCAGGAAAACAACACCAAGGCCAACGGCAAATTCAGCGTCGACAACAAGATCGTGCCGTACGCCGCGCTGATCTACGACCTGAACGACAACTTCAGCACCTACGCCAGCTACACCGAGATCTTCAACCCGCAGACCAACACCGACGCCACAGGCTCAGTGCTCGAACCTGTGACCGGCGAAGCCTACGAGACCGGGATCAAGGGCGAGTTCTACGACGGGCGCCTGAACACCTCGCTGGCGTTCTTCCGCATCTACCAGGTGGGCAACGCGCTGGACGACATCAGCGGCCCCAACCCGTGCCTGCCCAACTACACCAGCGGCTACTGCAAGGTGGCCGCGGGCAAGAACCGCAGCCAGGGCTTCGAGCTGGAGATCTCCGGCGAAGTGCTGCCAGGCTGGAACCTCAGCGGTGGCTACACCTACAACACCACCGAATACCTGAAGGACACCACGGGCAACAACGGCAACCCGATCCGCACCACCGACCCCAAGCGCCTGTTGCGCCTGTTCACCAGCTACCGCCTGCCGGGCGAGCTGCAGGCCTGGACCGTGGGTGGCGGGGTGCAGGCGCAAAGCGACATCTACAACCGCAGCGGCACCGCCGAGGCCTCGCAGTCGGGCTATGCGGTGTACAACGCGATGGTCAACTACCGCTTCAACGACAACTATTCGCTGCAGTTGAACGCCAATAACCTGTTCGACAAGAAGTACTACCGCCAAGTGGCGCCGACGCCGACCGGGTATTACTGGGGGGATCCGCGCAATGTGTCGGTGACCCTGCGCGGCACGTTCTGACTGGCGCTGCCTGAGCGATCGTATTCGCGGCTAAAGCCGCTCCCACAGGGCCTGCGCACATCCTGTGGGAGCGGCTTCAGCCGCGAAGAGGCCGGCACAAGAGGATCAGTCCGCCA
Source organism: Pseudomonas sichuanensis (assembly GCF_024749065.1). Classification (NCBI taxonomy): domain Bacteria; kingdom Pseudomonadati; phylum Pseudomonadota; class Gammaproteobacteria; order Pseudomonadales; family Pseudomonadaceae; genus Pseudomonas; species Pseudomonas sichuanensis. Next base: position 5,132,764 of record NZ_CP087185.1, read on the forward strand.
CTACCTCCAACCGCCCCACCCGCCGATATGCCTGCCGGGCAAAACACACGAACAACCCAGCCATCAGCGCCAGCGCCATGGGCAAGCCATGGGGCGCCACATCCATCGCCGCACCACTGACCAGCGGCCCGACCAGGCTACCCACGCCCCACAGCAAGCCGACACTGGCATTGGCCGTGACCAGGTCCTGCCCTTTGAAGCGCTGGCCGATCAGCACCAGCGCCAAGGTATAGATGCCGCCCGCCACGGCGCCCAGTACCACCAGCAGCGGCCACAACAGCCAGGTCATCTGCAGCAGCCACGGCAGGCCGATGCCGATGCTCATCGCCACCAACCCGCACACCAGGTGCAGCCCGGTACGCTCGACCCGGTCGGCCAGCCAGCCCAGGGGCAACTGGAAAATCATGTCGCCGGCGAACACCACGGTCACCATCAACGCCGCCACGCCCACGGCAAAACCATGGCTGGTGGCATACACCGGCAGCAGCGACAGCACCACGGCATCGAAGAACGAGAAGAACAGCACCGCCATGCAAAGCGCCGGGGCGACGCGGAAGAAGCCGGCCAGGCCGAAGCTCTTCTCGCCTTCCTCGTGTTCGACATGGTCGTTGGGCACGGTGAACAGGATGCACAGCAGGGCCAGGCCATAGCAGGCGGTGACGATGTAGGTGAGCCACGGGCTGTCGGCGCCGAGCAGCGCCAGCAGCGCCGGCCCCAGCACCTGGAAGCCGGTGAAGCTGGTGGCGTACAGGGCCATGATCTTGCCGCGGTTGTGGTCCGGGCACAGCTCGTTGACCCACGACTCGCCGAGGATGATCGCGATGCCCATGCCGATGCCCAGACCCAGGCGCAGCAGCGCCAGCCACAGCATCGAGTCGAAGGCCCACTCCAGCAGGGCGATGCTCAGGGTGCACAGGCTGAAGCTGAGCAGGTAGATGGTGCGCCGGGTCAGGTGCTTGCAGCAGGCATCGACCATGAACGCCGAGAGCATCATGCCCGCCGCGGGGATCGCCGAAATGATGCCGATCTCCAGGGTTCCCGCCCCGGCCTCGTGCAGGCGCAACGACACCAGCGGCAGGCTCGCCCCAAGGCTGAAACCCACCACCGACACGGCGAACAACAGGCCCGCCAACAAACGCATGTTCATGTACCACTCCTTGCCCGCCGGCGCGCAGGGGCTGTGGCCCTGGCCGGCGGTTGAATCCACTGAAAAATGATCGAACGCAAACGCCCGCCGTCACGCCGGGTAAGGCGCGCAACGCAGGGGCGAGAATCAGTTCAGGGCAAGGTGTGGCGAGAAGGTGAAGGCAAACAGCACGCTGCGCCGACGCTTGAGCACCGTGTCGCTCGGCCACGCGCGGCGCGCTGTCGGGGCGACAGGCTGGCGGGGGGAGCTGAAGACATCGGTACGGCGCATCGCTTGAACTACGCAGGTGGAAGAATGGAGGCGGCACTCTAGGCCAGGGGTGGGCGTTCCGTCAATCGCGGGGCAAGCCCGCTCCCACTGGCCTTGTGCAAGGCTTTCGTGGGAGCGGGCTTGCCCCGCGATGGCATTCAGCGCTTGCCGGTGGATGGCAGGAACACCGCCAACAACCCGAACAACGGCAAGTACGAGCACACCCCGTACACATATTCGATGCCACGCAGGTCGGCCACATACCCCAGCAGCGCCGCGCCGATGCCGCCGAAGCCGAACATCAAGCCGAAGAAGATCCCAGCGATCATCCCCACATTGCCCGGCACCAGCTCCTGGGCATACACCACGATGGCCGAGAAGGCCGAGGCGAGGACGAAGCCGATCACCACGCTGAGCACGGTGGTCCAGAACAGGTCGGCATAGGGCAGCGCCAGGGTGAACGGCGCCACGCCCAGGATCGAGAACCAGATCACCGCCTTGCGCCCGATACGGTCACCGATCGGCCCGCCGAAGAAGGTGCCGGCGGCCACCGCGCCAAGGAACAGGAACAGGTGCAGTTGGGAGCTGGCCACCGACAGCTGGAACTTCTCGATCAGGTAGAAGGTGAAGTAGCTGGTGAAGCTGGCCATATAGAAGTACTTGGAGAACACCAGCAGGCCCAGCACCAGCAGCGCCATCATCACCCGTTGGCGCGAGATGCCATGGGTGGCCTGCGCCGCCTTGCGCGCCTTGGCCTGGTTGAGGTGTTCCTTGTACCAGCGGCGCAGCATCAGGGTGACGGCGAAGAACAGCAGCCCAGCCACGCCAAACCAGGCCACGTGGCTCTGGCCAAACGGGATGACGATGGCCGCCGCCAGCAGCGGGCCGAACGCGGAACCGGCGTTGCCGCCGACTTGGAAGGTCGACTGGGCCAGGCCGAAGCGCCCGCCCGAGGCCAGCCGGGCAATGCGCGAGGTCTCGGGGTGGAAGGTCGACGAGCCGATGCCCACCAGCGCCGAGGCCAGCAGGATCATCGGGAAGCTGCCGACGAACGCCAGCATGACGATGCCCACCAGGGTGCACAGGGTGCCCAGGGGCAGCAGGTTCGGCGTCGGCCGCTTGTCGGTGAAGAAGCCCACCCAGGGCTGCAGCAGCGAGGCGGTGACCTGGAAGGTCAAAGTGATCAGGCCGATCTGGGCGAAGCTCAGGTTGTAGTTGGCCTTGAGCATCGGGTAGATGGCCGGTAGCACCGACTGGATCAGGTCGTTGATCAGGTGCGCCAGGGCGCAGAAGGTGATGATGCGCATCACCAGCGGGTTGGCCTGGCTGGCCGTGCTGCTGGCGCTGGCGGTTTGGGTGCTGCTGGTGGCCATGGGCTGGATGTCCGTGCGCAGGATGGGATCCGATTATCATGAAACAAATAGATACGAAGCTACCTTTTTATTTTTTTCAGGAGCGCTTCCTGATGTAACGTACTTGTAAATGGTTCTCAATATATTTAGCATCCTCAGGCATCACCTCCCGTAAACGCTGGGCAAAACTGCCCCGCCCTTGCGAGTAGAACCATCCCATGAGCCCGATGCCCGCCTTGCAGCCACAGCCCGACCCCGAGCAGGAAGCGTTGGACTGGTTCTCGCGCCTGCGCCAGCCCGGCTGTGACGACACGCTGCGTCAGGCCTTCGCCAACTGGTGCCAGGACCCACTCAACGCCAGGGCGTATGCCCAGCTCGAAGCTTACTGGCAGCAACTGCAGGTGCCGGCTGCCCGGCCACGCCCGCGGGTCGCCAAGGCCCGCCGCAGTCGCAGCGGGTTGTATCTGGGGTTGCTGTTCCTGATGCTGCTGGCGACCCTGGCATGGCTCTTCTGGCCACACATGCAGCGCCTGGCCAGCGAGTTGCACACCGGTAGCGGCGAACGGCGCAGCGTGCGCCTGGCCGATGGCTCGACCCTGCACCTGGACAGCGCCAGCGCGATCAACGTCGACTTGCGCGATCGCACCCGCCGGCTGCACCTGGTGCAGGGCCAGATATCCCTGGAAGTGATGCTCGATGGCCGGGCCCTGGAAGTGCAGGTGGATGATGCACGTATCCAGGTGTTCGGCACCCGCCTGCAGATCACCCGCTACAGCGACCATGACGAACTGCTGGTATCGAGTGGCAAGGCCGCCGTCCTGCAGGGCGGCGACCAGCGCATGGTCAGTGCCGGGGAACGGGTGACCTTCACCGACAGCCACATCAACCCGGTGGAAAAGATCGACAGCAAGGCCGCCGATGCCTGGCGCAATGGCCGTTTGCAGGTCAGCCAAAGGCCCTGGCCGAGGTGCTCGAACGCCTGGCGGCTTATCAGGGGCAACGCGTGTGGCTACTGGATGAAGAGGCCGGCCATCGACGGGTGAGTGGCGATTTCGACCTTGATCACCCTTTGCTGAGCCTGGAACAGCTTGCCCGCGACCAGCAGCTGCGCCTGTACAACGTGCTTGGCCAAGGGCTGATCGTCCGTTGAAGCGAGCTTCCCGGCTAAGTTTTTGAAAGGTTGGCAATTTTTTTTAAAAACGTTGTTGACAGGATCGCGATTCGAGCTAATAATGCGCGCCAAGTTGGCTACATAGCTCAGTTGGTTAGAGCATAGCATTCATAATGCTGGGGTCCGGGGTTCAAGTCCCTGTGTAGCCACCACCTTCTAAAAGGGCTTATCGAAAGATAAGCCCTTTTTCTTTGCCTGCGAAAAAGCTACCTCACCCCCGACACCACCACGGCCAACCCAAGGCCAATCAAAGCCACGCCGATGACCCGATCGACGATGCGCTGGCGCTCGATCATCGCGGCGCGCAGGCCCGCACTGGAGAAGAATACCGCCACCAGGCTGAACCACGCCCAGTGAGCGAGCGACATGAACGCCCCATAGGCGAAGTCCAGCGCCAGCGGGCTACCAGGCTGAACCACCTGGGTGTAGGCACTGACCACGAAGAGCATGGTCTTGGGGTTGAGCGCATTGGTGAGAAAGCCCGTGCGCAGCGCCTTGATGACACCGCCGTCACCACCATCCTGCCCACCTCCCAGGCTGATGCGCGTGGTATTGGTCAGCGACTTGTAGCCCAGGTACACCAGGTAACCCGCCCCCACCACCTTCATCGCCAGGAACAGCACCGGGCTGTGGCTGATGATCACGGCGATACCGAGCACGGTGTACAGCACATGCACCTGCACCCCCATGGCGATACCCAGCGCAGCAGCCAGGCCTGACTTGCGGCCCTGTGCATAACTGCTGCGGGTGACCATGGCGAAGTCGGCGCCTGGGCTGATGACAGCCAGGAGGGTGAAGAGAGCGACGGCGATGAGTTCGTTCACGAACAGGTTTCCTCGATGAAAGTTCACAGAAGATGGGATTATCCTGTTGCCTCGAACGAGTAAAAATCGATTTAAAGTGACGCCAATCTGCTAGTTTTACTCACCTATTTGCATGTAATCGACCGGATGCTGCATTTCGTGGGAGCGGGCTTGCCCCGCGATAGCGCCGGCACAGGACAGCACATGAAACTGCCCCCACTGACCGCCTTTCGATACTTCGACCTCGCCGCCCGCAGCGAAAGCTTCGTGCGCGCCGCCGAGCAGATGCACGTCACCCACGGCGCCGTCAGCCGCCAGGTTCGCCTGCTGGAGGAAAGCCTTGGGGTGGAGCTGTTCGAGCGACGCAACCGAGCGGTGTTCCTGACCAGCGCCGGCCGCGAGCTGCACGGCACCACCCAGGCGATCTTCGAGCAGCTGGAGAGCACCGTGCAGCGCCTGCAGCAGCAAACCGACGACAAGGTGCTGGTGGTCTCCTGCGAGCCGACCATCGCCATGCGCTGGCTGATCCCGCGCCTGCCGCGCTTGCACGCCGCGCACCCTGACCTGCAACTGCACCTGGTGGCGGCGGGTGGCCCGGTGGATTTCGCCCGCGCAGGCGTGGACATGGCCCTGCGCCGGGACGACTTCCACTGGGACCGCCGGCTGTACAGCCTGAAGATCTGCGATGAATGGATCGGCCCAGTGTCCGCCGCAGGCCTTGAAAGCCATCGCCTACTCCACAGCAAGACGCGCCCGGATGCCTGGTCGACCTGGCTGCGCCTGAGCGGTCACCCTGCCGAACACCAGGAGCGCAGCGACTTCGAGCACTTCTACCTGTCGATCCAGGCTGCCAGCGCCGGCCTGGGGCTGGCCATGGCCTCGGCGCTGATGGTCGGCGACGAGCTGGACAACGGCCAGCTACAAGCGCCCTTCGGCTTCCTGCGCGACGGCTCCAGCTACCATCTGCTCAGCCCGCACCCTTTGGACGACGGCAGCAAGCGCCAGCGCTTCGCGCAGTGGGTCGGCGCCGAATGCCAGGCGCACCTGGCTCACCTCGGTTTGCTGCAGAACGATGACCCGGCACCACCATCACCGCCCCAGGTACGGTAACCGGCCGTATCGATGTGAATGCGCCCTGACGGATAGCGCCCCAGCCCCATGCTCCAGGCTTGGCCGTGCTGCTGCCAGAAGCTGCACAGCGGATTGGGGTCGGCCCCGGCCGGCAGCAGCAGGTCTACGGCGAAGGCGCGCATATGGGCACTGCTCGGCGCACCGCCGGCGCAGGCATTGAGGCTCGGATCGCGATAGGCCGAGACCACCTCGAACTGGCGCAGGATGCCCTGCTCGTCCAGCGTTTTGATCAGTGACAGCGTCGAGCGCACCGCCGGCCAGTGACTGGCCGGCGGCACCGCGAACGGCGAGGCACGGCACTGGCGCCAGTCTGAAGCCGAGCGCAACAACTGATGGATCGGCACCACCCCGTACAACCGCGCATCCACCAGCATTTCCCGGAACTTGCGGTTTTCGTGATCCCCCGCCCATTGGGCGAACATCCACACATCGCGCTCGTCGGCCTGGGCTACGCCCATGCAGGAAAGCGCCCCCGCCAACAGCCATGCCTTGCCGCTTTTCATCGCCCCACCTCTTCATCCACCATGGGCGCGCCCGCCGTCCTGGCGGCCACTGACATGGAGTTAAGCATGCACAAGATTGCTCTATCGGGCCTGGCCGCCCTCGCCTTCAGCGGCCTGGCACTGGCCGACGCGCAGATCGACCTGGGCGACGCCCAGCGTGTCACCCGGCTGTTCGCCTACCCCAACAACTGCAACGTGATCTGCTACCGCGACTGGACCTTGGAAAAAACCGTCGAGCACTACCTCACCCAGAGCGTGCAACGCGACGGCTATGCCAACGCCAAGGTCACGGTGAGCCGCGACAATCACAAGTTGCACGCCAGCATCACGGGCGTGCCGAGCGGCTATACCGAGCCCTTGCGCAAGCTGCTCGACAACGGTGAACTGGCCTACCAAGGCGCCGCCCGCCTCAACCAGAAAGGCGGCTGGGACTACAACTGGTACCTGTTCCTGCCGCTGGGCATGGCCCTGGAGAACCGCCGCAGCATCGAGCTGCTGCACTTCCCGCCGGACTACTCGCTGACCCGCTACCAGGACTACCTGAAGTCCAACACCACCGACCGTTGGGCAGACCTGCTCACCTACAACGGCATCGACGCCAGCCAGACCCCGGCCTACCAGACCATCGTCGATATCGCGCCGATCGCCGCGCCGTCCGATGCCGGCAAGGCCCTCGAAGGGGTCTACGACTATTTCCGTGACTACCAGCTGAGCATGGTCAAGCAGATGACCGTCACCCATGCCGGCCAAGCGCTGCCGATGGTCGCCTTCGGCGCACCGGTGCGCGCCTGGATCCAGCAGCAGTACGGGCCGAAGGTGAACGTGCTGGGCCTGGTCAGCATCACCCCCACAGCCAATGGCGCCAAGGTGCCGGTGCTGGGCGCCAACCACCCCAGCGCCATCTGGTACGCCGCCGACCCGAAAAGCTACGGCGGCGACCAGGACAAGGCCGACGCCGCCGGCCTGAAGATGATGGGCCAGGACCTCTCCGCCGCCTGCTGGCAGGCCGGCATGGGCCGCAACCCGCAGGCCGACGCCAAGCTCACCCTGGACGCTTGCAGCACCAAGTGGCAGGTAACCCAGAAGAAGCAGACCTGCGAGCTGTTCTACCGCACCATCCGCAACATGACGCCGGAGCAGGCGGCAGCCAAGTGCAATACCGGTGCGGTGACGCGCAGTTTGCGGGATTTGCGTAAACCCATCGATATCCCGCAAGCGCTTTAGCGCCAGGAAATGCACAGCAACAATCCTGGGATGCTCAGGCGCGGGTCTTTGAGTGATCATCCCCAAGCCGATTGCTTGCTGGTGTGCCCGCTTGACTGTCAAGGTTGAGGTGGCATACTCACTCTCACCACTCAACCCCGTACGCGATGATTCAGTTCGTCGGCTGTTGGGGTGAAAAAACCGGCCCTTGGGCCGGTTTTTTCGTTTCAAGGGAATGGAACCTTGCGTACCGCCTGCTTCGTTGATGGATACAACGTCTTTTACGGCCTGGTCGCCGGCACCCGCTACAAATGGCTCGACCTGCCTGCGCTACTGGCTCACATCCTGCGCACGGAACAACCAGGCAGCCTGCTGAGCGCGATCAACTTCTACACCTCGGGCGTAAAGCCATCTTTGGCAAGCCGTGGCCGGCTGTCGAAGGAGGCCCAGGACACCTACCTGCGAGCCCTGATTGCGCGCAACGTATCGGTCTTTTATGGCCGCCATCAACTCGAACCACGCAACGCCCCGCGCTTCATCGACAAAAAAACGCCACCTTCCCGAGTCGATCAGGTCGCCATCTGGAAACTCGAAGAAAAGGAAACCGACGTTCGCATTGCCTTGAGCATGTACCGGCTGGCCGCCCGGCAAGCACACTTGCCGACCGAGCAGCGAGTGAGGCAGATAGTCCTGGTGTCCGCAGACACGGACATGACGCCAGCCCTGCAGGCTTTGCGCGAAGACTTCCCTGAGATCTGCCTGGGCGTGGTGCTCCCGCACCGAGAGGGGATGAAACGTATACCGCCGGGCTCACTCAGAAACCACTGCAGCTGGATGCGTCAGCTTGTGACGAATGAAGAGCTTGCCTGTCACCAGTTCCCTGAACGGGTTGCCACTCTCAAGAAGCCGGCTATCAAACCGGCATACTGGTAACCCATCAGTCCTCGAGCAGGGTACAAGCCATCACCAGCGCATCTTCACGCCCACCCGCCACCGGGTAGTAGTCGCGCCGCCGGCCGATTTCGTTGAAGCCGTAACGCTCGTACAGCCGATAGGCCGACTGGTTGCTGGCACGCACTTCAAGGAAACACTCACGGCCATTGAGCTGGTAGGCCCGTGCCATCAGGTGCTCGAGCAGGCGCAGACCCATGCCACGGCCCTGGCTCTCTGGCTTGACGGTGATATTGAGCAGGTGCGCCTCGTCGATGATCACGTTGATCACGCCATGGCCGATCTGCTGCTGACCATCGAACATCAGCCACACTTCGTACGACTTCAGCGCATCCTGGAAGATGCCGCGGGTCCAGGGGTGGCTGAAGGCTGCGTATTCGATCTTCAACACGGCATCCAGATCCGCCTCGGTCATCGGGCGGAAACTGATCGACTCACTCATTCAACGCTCTTCCAGCGCGCCATCAGCTGGCGCATGGCTTTCCAGACGTCCGCCTTGCGCTGCGGCTCGTCCATCAACAGTTCAAGGCCGGGCAAGGCCCAGGCATCGCCGAGCAGGTCGACCTTGAGTTCTTGGTAATAGGCCTCGGCGTCGGCCTGGCCGGCAAAGCGAATGGCAGGCAGGCCGATCAGCCACAGGCAGCTGCTGGGCGCCTCTTCCAGGCGTGCGGCGATGAAGCCCTGGACGAAGTCGCGGGCAGCGTCCGGCCCTTGATCCATGTTGCCGCGCATCAGCAGTGGCCAGCGCACCGGCTCGCCGATGATCTGCGGGGCGTCCGGCAGGCCGGCGGCGCGCAGCATGTCCTTGAGCAGCAGGTACGACGGGTCGCGGCTCTGGAAGGGTTGACCGGTGGCCAGTTCCACCAGCAGCAGGCAGCTGCCGGCGCGCAGCAGCTGCAAGGCAAAGCGCGGTGGTGGCACTGGGGCGGGACGCGCCACGGGGGCCTCTACCTCGGCTTCGACCGGCTTGGCGACCGGCTTCGGCATGCTGCCAGGGCGCGGGATCTCGATTTTCGGCCGCTCTGCCCGCGGCTGGGGCGCCACCGGCGCTTCCCGGGGCGCGGGCGCCGACGGCCGCACCTCGAAGTCGATATCCTCGACCGGCGCCAGCGGCAACAGCAGTTCCGGGCGCGACGGCGCGGCGAACGGCAGTTCGGCACGCGGCAGCCAATGCACCACTTGCATGGCGGAAAGGTAGGCGCGGCGGCGGGGTTCGGTCAGCAAGGCTCGGGGGTCCGGGGTTCGAAACGTCGCACATTCTAACGTTGTTGGCCGGGCTGTGCCGCAACTGGTCGGCGGATTTTTGTCAGCTGTGACGCCCCCCTTCGCAGGACAAGCCCGCGCCTACAGATTTCGCGGGCCCTGTAGGAGCGGGCTTGCCCCGCGAAAAGGCCAGCGAATCCCCTACAGCTGACAAGGTTATCCCCCATTGCAGACCAAGGGGTGAAATCCTCCCCCCCGTATGCAGTACAATCGCCCCTTTTATTTGGCAACGAGTCGACCCGCCAATGATCGAACCCAAGCGCGTCCTGCGCGCCCTAGCCGAACACTGGGCCTTGATCGAGCCGCTGTGCGAGCGCTTCGACCAGGGCACCCTGAGCCTGATCGAACTGCGCCAGCAGTTGGCCCGCCAACAGGTGGAAAGCACGCCGCAGGACATCACCCAGCTGCTCGACGTGTGGATCCGCCTGGACATCCTGGTCCCGGTGGCCAAGAGCCCGAACCGTTTCGAGCTCAACGCGCAGATCCACGACTTCCTCGCCTACCTGCGCCGCGAGCACCGGCTGGGCCTGTGCCTGGAAATCGAAGCCTACCTGCGCCACCTGGAGCGCCTGGCCGGGCATATCCAGGACGCCTTCGACAACCGCGACAGCGACGACCTGGCGCGCCAGCTGCGCTTGCTCGACATGCGCGTGCGCGACGTGCTGAAGAAACTCGACAACGACGAGCAGGCGCTGGTAGCCGTGGCCGAACGGGCCAAGACCAGCAACCGGCAGATCCCGCTGCGCCAGCGCTACGCCGAAGTGCTGGCGACCTGGGACGAATACGTCGAACCGATGATCCAGCTGGTCAACGCCGACGGCGCCTTCGAGCAGGGCGTGCGCAAGGTCGAGACTGTGCTGCTGCGCCTCCTGGGCGAGCAGGCGCGCCTGGGCCACCTGGTCGACGACGACATGCTGCTGCGCACCCACGCGCGCATCCTCGAGATGCAGACCAGCGCCCAGCTCACCCTGCGCCACGCCCGCGAACTGCTGCTGCCGCTGCGCGAAGAAGCCCGCCGGCACAACGCCGTGACCCGTGGCGCCGCGCTGGCCTTGTCGGTGATCCGCAAGAAGGGCATCGACGCCGTGCCGCAAGCGGCCATGCCGATGTTCACCCGCCCGCAGAGCACCTTCCTGGGCAGCGCCAGCCAGGTCGAAGCCTATGTCTATGCCCTGGCCCGTTTCGAGCCCAAGCCTGCGCGCTTCCCCAAGGCGCACAAGACCCAGAAGGGGCCGCTGCCCCGCGCCCCGCGCACGGTCAAGGAAATGCTCGAGCGCTGCGAGGACGCCCTGCCGCTGCCGGACCTGATGGTCTGGCTGCTGGAGCAGGAACCCGAGGGCGCCACCGACGAACTGCTGTACTGGTTCTCGCGCCTGTCGCGCGAGAAGCGCTTCGCCCGCCAGCGCCTCGATCGCCAGGAATACATCACCCGCGAACACCTGGTCAGCCTGCGCTCCTTCGCCCTGACGTCCAGCCGCGAAAACAAGCCGGCCACCACGACCGAATCCACCGCGAGCCCCGCCCATGCATCTTGATCTTTCCGAACTGTCCCAGCTCGCGCCGATCTTCCGCGAGCTGTTCAAGGGCTTCCACGTCAGCCGCCGCGACCCGGAGCTGTACGCCCAACTGTCGAATTTCCAGGACCAGTACCGCACCCTGTTCAAGGCCCTCGGTTTCGAGTTGGTCTGCGACACCCGCGGTTTCTACTACTTCGTCCCCGAGCAGGCCGCCGCGCAAGTCAACAAGACCGCCCAGCGCCTGTCGCTGTTCACCTTCATCCTGGTCGAGCACCTGGCCGACCAGGGCCGTGACCCGATGGCCGTGCTCGACGGCGGCAGCATCGGCCGCGACGAACTGCCGTCGCTTTTGGACAAGTACCGCGACCTGTTCTTCCAGGCCGAAGTGCAGACCGTCGAAGAGCTGGAAGAGAAGATCCTGCGCCGCATGACCCAACTGGGTTTTGCCCACGAAGAGGGTGGCATCTACCGCTTCCTGCCGCCGATGCACCGTTTCCTCGACGTGTGCCTGTCGGTGCAGCAGGACCGCGACCTCGCCGCCACCCTGCACAGCGACCTGCCACTGCCCATCCCGGTACTGGTGGTGGAAGAGACGCCCGAAGAACTCAACCGCACCGACGACCCGCTCGACCTCACGCCGTTCGACGGCCAGGAGAGCGAAGAGGAAGCCCTGGCCCGGGCCATCCGCGAAGAGCAACAGGAGATTGACGCATGAGCCAGGAACGCTACGGCATCCGCCGCTTCGCACTGCTCAACACCGCCGGCTACAGCCTCGGCCTGTTCCCCCTGGAACACCCGCTGTCGGTCTATGGCGCCAACAACCTGGGTAAATCGGCGTCGATCAACGCCCTGCAGTTCCCGATCCTGGCGCGCATGTCGGACATGAGCTTCGGCAAGTACAGCCTGGAACAGTCGCGGCGCTTCTACTTCGCCAGCGACACCAGCTACATCCTTTGCGAGCTGAACCTGCCCCACGGCCCGCATGTGATCGGCGTGGTCGGCCGCGGCCCGGGCGGCGGCTTCGGCCACCAGTTCTTCGCCTACCAGGGCGAGCTGGACCTGGCCCACTACCAGAAAGACGACACCTGCCTGCGCCAGAAAGAGCTGTTCACCAACCTCGAGCGCAACGGCCTGAAAGCCTACGAGCTCAAGCCGGATGAACTGCGTCGGCTGCTGGTCGGCGGCCACACCTCGGTGCCGCTGGACCTCACCCTGATCCCGCTGCGTTCGACCAGCGAGCAGAGCCTGAAGACCTTCCGCGCGCTGTTCATCAACCTGCTGCACATGCGCGAGATCACTGCGGCCAAGCTCAAGCAGCTGTTCCTCGACGCCTTCGAACACAGCCTGCGCTCGGGCAGCGTCGACTACATCGCCGCCTGCGAAGAGGCCTTCCGCGACGTGCGCCGCATGGAGGGCGACTACAACGCCCTGGTGGCCGCAGGCCCACTGGTCGAGGCCCTGGCCGGCGGCGTGGCCCAGCGCGACATCCTGCGCGGCAAGCTGCACCGCATTTCGCCCCTGCTCGACAACCTGCTGGGCACCTGGCAGGAATACGCCATGGCGCGCAAGGAAGAGCTGGTCATCCAGTCCGAGCACTACCGCGGCGAGCAGGACCGCCTGCAGAACGACCAGCGCGGCGGCACCCAGGAGCTGATGCGCCTGGAGCGCGAGATCACCGGCATCCAGCGCTGGCTGGGTGAGCTGTCGGTGCTCAAGCACCGCTTTGCCCTGGTCACCGACGTCAAGACCCTGGAACAGCAACTGCTGGCCGCCAAGGACGCCCACGACGAACTGGCCGGCGCCCTGGCCCAGTCGCGGCAGTTCTCCGCCGAAGACCTCGACGAGCGCGTGCGCGACCTCGAGAAGCGCGTGAAAGCGGTCAAGCTGCAACTCGACCACGCCGACAACAACAGCTACGCCCGCCTGCGCGAAGAGTTCTCCCAGCAGGACGTCGACCGCCTGATGCGCCTGTTCAACGGCGCGCTGTTCAGCCTGCCGCTGGGCGAACGCGGCATCGAACTGGATGACAGCGATATCTGGGTCAAGACCCTGGAAGGCGTGCTTGACCGCTTCAAGGGCGAGCGCTTCGAAGTGCCGGGCCTGTCCATCGATATCTCGCACATCGACCCGCCCGCGCTGCAGGCCCTGGCCGACCGCGCCGCCCTGCGCGACCAGAAGGAACGCCTGGATAAAGAGCTCAAGCAGCTCAAGACCCAGCAGGCCGTCGCCCTCGACCGCGCCGCCAGCAAGGCACAGACCGAAGCGCTGTACCAGCAGGTGCTGGATGCGCAGAAGGCCCTGGAAGATTTCCGCCGCGCCGAGACCCTGGCCGCCGAAGAGCCGGAGAAGATGGAGCAACTGAGCCAGCTGGAAGCGGCCCAGGACGAGCTCAAGCGCTCCAGCGACGCCTTCACCGAACGCGTCCAGCAGCTCTCCGCCAAGCTGCAGCTGGTAGGCCGGCAGATCGCCGACCTGGAAGCCAAGCAGCGCACCCTGGAGGACGCCCTGCGCCGTCGCCAGTTGCTGCCGGCCGACCTGCCCTTCGGTACGCCGTTCATGGAAGCGATCGACGACTCCATGGACAACCTGCTGCCGCTGCTCAACGACTACCAGGACAGCTGGCAGGCGCTGCAGCGCGTGGACAACCAGATCGAGGCGCTGTACGCCCAGGTACGCCTCAAGGGCGTGGCCAAGTTTGACAGCGAAGACGACATGGAGCGCCGCCTGCAGCTGCTGATCAACGCCTACTCGCACCGTACCGAGGAAGCGCTGACGCTGGCCAAGGCGCGCCGCGCGGCGGTCACCGACATCGCCCGGACCCTGCGCAACATCCGCAGCGACTACGACAGCCTGGAACACCAGCTGGCGCTGTTCAACCGCGAGATCAACAAGCGCCAGGTATCCAACCTGGAAAGCTTCCGCGTGGTGCTGGCGCCGAACAAGGAAGCGCTCAAGCACATCGACCAGATCATCCACAGCGCCGGCCAGTACGAGGAAGGCGAGACCCTGTCGGTGTTCGACCTGACCCAGAACAGCGACCAGGATCACAAGAACGAAGAGGCCAAGGAATACCTGGCGCGGCTGGTGGCGGCCAACCACAACCAGCTGGGCCTGAAGGACCTGTTCGAACTGGCGTTCGAGATCACCAAGATCAACAGCCAGCCGGTGATCCACGCCGACATCGACGGCGCCGCCTCCAACGGCACCACCATGACCATCAAGGCGCTGACCAACATGTACCTGTTGCTGCACCTGATGGACCGCGACCTGGCCGGGCGCATTCGCCTGCCGTACTACCTGGACGAGGCGGCGGACATCGACGAACGCAACCAGGCCGCGCTGCTGGAAACCAGCCAGCAGCTGGGCTTCGTGCCGATCCTGGCGAGCGTGAAGCCGCAGGTGTCGGCGCGGGTGGCGATCGATCTGGAAGGCGGTAGCGGGCCGAATGGCATCTACATCGACGAGGCGGACTGGAAATACATCAGCCGTCGCGATGAGGTGAAGGCCATCGTGCGTGAGGATGAGGCCGAGGAACTGGCCTGATTCAGACAGCAGAAAGCATCGCGGGGCAAGCCCGCTCCCACGCCATGAGTGCTTGGCGTGGGAGCGGGCTTGCCCCGCGATCATTTCAACTGGCTGTTACTGTTGTGCCCAAGGCAGAATCGGAATCGCCGTCACTGCATTCTGCGGGCTGCCTTCGATCACGCGGTCGCTGTACACCAGGTACACCAGCGTATTGCGCTTCTTGTCGAGGAAACGCACCACCTGCATGGTCTTGAACACCAGCGAGGTGCGCTCCTTGAACACCTCCTCGCCGTCCTTCAATTCATCCTTGAACTGGATCGGCCCGACCTGACGGCAGGCGATCGACGCTTCGGCACGGTCCTCGGCCAGGCCCAACCCACCTTTCAGGCCGCCGGTCTTGGCCCGCGACAGGTAGCAGGTCACGCCCTCGACCTTGGGGTCGTCAAAGGCTTCGACGACGATACGGTCGTTGGGCCCGACGAACTTGAACACGGTGGACACCTGGCCGATCTCCTCGGCCCCGGCCAGCATCGGCAGCGCCAGGGCTGCCATGGCAATCATCCTTTTCAGCACGTTCGCTTCCTCAGACCAGGACCAGGTTGTCGCGGTGCACCAGTTCAGGCTCGGCGCTGTAGCCCAACACGCTTTCGATGGCATCGGACGGCTGGCCGATGATCTTCTGCGCTTCCAGCGCGCTGTAGTTGGCCAGGCCACGGGCCACTTCCAGGCCATCCGGGCCGACGCAGACCACCATTTCGCCGCGGCGGAAGCTGCCCTGCACGGTCTTCACGCCGACCGGCAGCAGGCTCTTGTTGGCTTGGCGCAGGGCCTGCACGGCACCGTCATCCAGCACCAGGGTGCCACGGGTCTGCAAGTGGCCGGCCAGCCACTGCTTGCGCGCGGCAAGCATGCCGCGCTCGGGCGACAGCAGGGTACCCAGGCGCTCGCCGGCCTTCAGGCGGTCCAGCACGCGCTCGATACGGCCACCGATGATGATGGTGTGCGCACCGGAACGGGCAGCCAGGCGCGCGGCGCGCAGCTTGGTCTGCATGCCGCCACGGCCCAGGGCACCACCGGTACCGCCGGCCACGGCGTCGAGCGAGGGGTCGTCGGCACGGGCTTCGTAAATAAGCTGGGCTTCGGGGTTGTTGCGCGGGTCGGCGTCGAACATGCCGTCGCGGTCGGTAAGGATCACCAGCAGGTCGGCCTCGACCAGGTTGGCCACCAGCGCGGCCAGGGTGTCGTTGTCGCCGAAGCGGATCTCGTCGGTGACCACGGTGTCGTTCTCGTTGATCACCGGCACCACGCCCAGGTCGACCAGGGTGCGCAGGGTGCTGCGCGCGTTCAGGTAACGCTTGCGGTCGGAAAGGTCGTCATGGGTCAGCAGGATCTGTGCGGTGTGCTTGCCGTGCTCGCCGAAGCTCGATTCCCAGGCCTGCACCAGGCGCATCTGACCGAGCGCGGCAGCGGCCTGCAGCTCGTTCATCGCGCTCGGTCGGGAGGTCCAGCCCAACTGGCTCATGCCGGCGGCCACGGCCCCGGAGGAGACCAGCACCAGTTCCACGCCTGCTTCACGCAGGGCCACCATCTGCTCGACCCACACCGCCATGGCGCCACGGTCCAGGCCCTTGCCATCGGCAGTCAGCAGCGCGCTGCCGATCTTCACGACCCAGCGCTTGGCGCCAGTCACCTTGCTTCGCATCTTCTCTTCCAACCTATGTCGAATCTGTAGATACCTGAGATACAAAAACGCCGCTCCAGAGAGCGGCGTTCAGTGTACTGCAACCGATCAGTCGCGCACGTAAATGATTTCCGGGCCGTCTTCGTCGTCCTCGAAATCATCATCCCAGCCGTCATCGTCGCCGATGTCGTGCACGCTCTTGACACCGGTACGGCGCAGGGTTCGCGCGTCATCCAGGGCCTGCAGCTGGGCACGGGCCTCGTCTTCGATGCGCTGGTCGAGGTCGGCCAGCTCTTCGGCGTAGGCCGGGTCGTTGGCCAGACGGTCGGCGCGGTCTTCGAGGTAGCGCATCAGGTCGTGGCTGAGCTTCTCGGTGCCTTGCTTGGAGATCGCCGAGATCACGTACACCGGGCCTTCCCACTGCAGGCGCTCGACCACTTCCTTGACCCGCTCGTCGCGCTCGTCGTCCATGACCATGTCGGCCTTGTTCAGCACCAGCCAGCGCTCACGCTCGGCCAGCGACGGGCTGAAGCGGGTCAGCTCGTTGACGATCACTTCGGCGGCATCGGCCGGGCTGCTTTCGTCCAGCGGCGCCATGTCGACCAGGTGCAGCAGCACGCGGGTACGGGCCAGGTGCTTGAGGAAGCGGATACCCAGGCCGGCACCGTCGGAGGCGCCTTCGATCAGGCCGGGAATATCGGCGATGACGAAGCTCTTCCAGCGGTCGACGCTGACCACGCCCAGGTTCGGCACCAGGGTGGTGAACGGGTAGTCGGCGACTTTCGGCTTGGCGGCCGATACCGAGCGGATGAAGGTGCTCTTGCCGGCATTCGGCAGGCCCAGCAGGCCGACGTCGGCCAGCACTTTCATTTCCATCTTCAGGTCGCGCTGGTCACCTGGCTTGCCTGGGGTGGTCTGGCGTGGCGCACGGTTGGTGCTGGACTTGAAGCGGGTGTTGCCCAGGCCGTGCCAGCCGCCCTGGGCGACCATCAGTTTCTGGCCCGGGGTGATCAGGTCGCCGATGACTTCCTGGGTGGAGGCGTCGATCACGGTGGTGCCGACCGGCACGCGCAGGAACAGGTCGTCGCCTTTCTTGCCGGTGCAGTCGGTGCTGCCGCCGTTGGAGCCGCGCTGGGCTTCGTGATGACGGGTGTAACGGTAATCGACGAGGGTGTTGAGGTTCTCGTCGGCCACCATGTACACCGAGCCGCCGTCGCCACCGTCACCGCCGTTGGGGCCGCCGTTCTCGATGAATTTCTCGCGGCGGAAGCTCATGCAACCGTTACCGCCGTCACCGGCTTTTACCCGGATCGATACTTCGTCAACAAACTTCATTCAAAACCGCCTCTCGTCGAATGACGAGTCGAAAACCAGAAAACCTGAGGCTCTTGCAAAAATGAGCGCGGCGGCCCCGCACGACCAGAAACCAACGCCAGCAGCCCAAACAAACAGCTTTGCAAGAGGCTCAACACAAACGAAAAAGCCCCGTCGCATGACGGGGCTTCTGGAGCGACGTCGCGATTAAGCGGCGACGATGCTCACGTAACGGCGGTTGAACTCGCCTTTCTTCTCGAACTTGATCACGCCTTCGATCTTGGCGAACAGGGTGTGATCCTTGCCCATGCCAACGCCGTAGCCGGCGTGGAACTGGGTGCCGCGCTGACGGACGATGATGTTGCCGGCCTTGACGACCTGGCTGCCATACATCTTCACGCCAAGGCGTTTCGATTCTGAGTCGCGACCGTTACGGGTACTACCACCAGCCTTCTTGTGAGCCATGGTTCAATTCTCCAAATAAATTCAGGGGATCTAGGGGATTAAGCCTGGATGCCGGTGATTTTGATCTCGGTGAACCACTGGCGGTGGCCCATGCGCTTCATGTGGTGCTTACGACGACGGAACTTGATGATACGAACCTTGTCGTGACGGCCTTGCGAAATCACTTCGGCCACAACTTTGGCACCAGCGACAACTGGAGCACCGATGGTGACTTCTTCACCGTTGGCGACCAGCAGAACGCGATCGAAGGTCACGGATTCGCCAGTGGCGACTTCCAGTTTTTCGATCTTGAGGAATTCACCTTCAGCGACTTTGTACTGCTTGCCGCCGGTAACGATTACTGCGTAAGACATGGTATTTCTCCGATAATCCTGCTCACCCAGCGCTTTATATGATGAGTATTGGCTGGCATGGCTGCATGGGGCTGGAACGGCCCGGTGCAATTGCGTAAGGCAGGTGCTGCCCAGGAAGTTAGGGTGCGCGATTGTACGCAACCCCAGAAATGCTTGCAAGTACTGGCCAGGGCCCACGGGCACCGCGCCTTGACACACCGATACCCGCGACCTAGCATGCCGCGCAACCTCAATGGAGCAGCCGATGCAACCCCAATCCTTCTACCGCGCGGTAGCTGACGATTTCAGCGCCGTCGACGAGATCATCAAGAAGCAGCTGACCTCGCGCGTGCCGCTGGTATCGAAGATCGGCGACTATATCACTTCCGCTGGCGGCAAGCGCCTGCGCCCGCTGCTGGTGCTGCTGTGCGGCAAGGCCCTGGGCCGCGAAGGCGACGACCTGCGCCTGCTGGCCGCCACCATCGAGTTCCTGCACACCGCCACCCTGCTGCATGACGACGTGGTCGACATGTCCGGCATGCGCCGTGGCCGCTCCACCGCCAACGCCCTGTGGGGCAACGCGCCGAGCGTGCTGGTGGGCGACTTCCTTTATTCGCGCTCGTTCGAAATGATGGTCGAACTGGGCTCGATGCCGGTCATGCAGATCCTCTCCAAGGCCACCCGGGTGATCGCCGAAGGCGAAGTGCTGCAGCTGTCGCGCGTGCGCGATGCCAGCACCACCGAAGAGGTGTACATGGAGGTCATCCGCGGCAAGACCGCGATGCTGTTCGAGGCCTCGACCCACAGCGCCGCCGCGCTGGCCCAGGCCACCGACGAACAGCGTGAAGCCCTGCGCACCTTCGGCGACCACCTGGGCGTGGCCTTCCAACTGGTCGACGACCTGCTGGACTACAAGGGCGACTCGGAAACCCTGGGCAAGAACGTCGGCGACGACCTGGCCGAGGGCAAGCCGACCCTGCCGCTGATCTACACCATGCGTGAAGGTACGCCTGAGCAGGCCGCCCTGGTGCGCAAGGCGATCCAGAAAGGTGGCATCGAAGACCTGGAACAGATCCGCATTGCCGTCGAGGCGTCGGGCGCCCTGGCCTACACCGCCCAGATGGCCCGTGACTATGTGGCCCGTGCCACTGCCTGCCTGGAAGTGCTGCCGGCCAGCGAATACCGGGATGCACTGATTGAGCTGAGCGAGTTCGCGGTAGCGCGCACCCACTGATTCATCGCGTCATCTTCATCGCGGGGCAAGCCCGCTCCCACGCCAGCACACATCCTGGCGTGGGAGCGGGCTTGCCCCGCGATGCATTTGTGCAGGAAAAAACTAAACCCTATACAATGTGCGCCTTTAATGCCCTGCAACCCAAGGAACCGAAGTGAGCACTCTGCCACCCTGCCCTAAATGCAACTCCGAATACACCTACGAAGATGGCGCGCAACTGATCTGCCCCGAGTGCGCCCATGAGTGGTCGGCCAGCGGCGAAGCCGAAGCCAGCGACGACGTGGTGAAGAAGGATTCGGTGGGCAACGTCCTGCAGGACGGCGACACCGTCACCGTGATCAAGGACCTCAAGGTCAAGGGTTCCTCGCTGGTGGTCAAGGTCGGCACCAAGGTCAAGAACATCCGCCTGTGCGACGGCGACCACGACATCGACTGCAAGATCGATGGCATCGGCGCGATGAAGCTCAAGTCCGAGTTCGTACGCAAGGTCTGACCTCCCTTTCGGGGCTGCCCCCCGGGTGGCCCTGACAGATCCTGCAATAGGATCGCCTGCACCCTTCGCAACATTTTCGCCAATTGTCACTTGCTATTTTGATAATAAGAATTATTCTCATTGGAGCCGCTATCCAAGGAGAATAGCCATGACTTATCTGATCGACGCCTGGCTGGAACGCCCCCACCCCTACCTACGCATCCTGCATCGCGAGACGGGCGAAGTGTGCGCCGTGCTCGAGGAAGACGCACTCGACGAGCTGCGTGACCAGGGCGACCTGGACATGACCGGGTTGAATTCCAGTGAACCGGGGGTACTGAAGGAGCTGGTGAGGAACCTGTTTCTGTTCTGCTATGCGCGGGCATTGCGCCCTGGGGGAACGGATTGGAACTGAAAAATCGCGGGGCAAGCCCGCTCCCACGGAGATTACGTGGGAGCGGGCTTGCCCCGCGATTGTGTAGGTCTTACAGAACGTCGAGCAGCTCGACGTCGAACACCAGGACGCTGTGCGGCGGGATGCTACCGACGCCTTGGGCGCCGTAAGCCAGCTCGCTTGGCACGTACAGGCGCCATTTGCTGCCGGCGTTCATCAGCTGCAGGGCTTCGGTCCAGCCAGCGATCACGCCACCCACCGGGAACTCGGCCGGCTGGCCGCGCTCGTAGGAGCTGTCGAACACGGTGCCGTCGACCAGGGTGCCGTGGTAGTGGGTGCGGACATTGTCTTCGCGAGTCGGCTTGGCGCCTTCACCGGCGGTCAGTACTTCGTACTGCAGGCCCGAAGCCAGGGTGACGATACCTTCACGCTTGGCGTTATCGGCCAGGAATTCCTTGCCCACTGCAGCAGCGGCTTCGGCCTTGGCAGCAGCTTCGGCTTGCATCACCTCACGGATCACCTTGAAGGCAGCCGACAGGTCGGCTTCGCTGACACGGCTTTCGGCGCCATTGAAGGCGTCGGTCAGGCCGGCAACGATGGCGTCCAGGTTGACGCCTGGTGGCGGGTTGTCACGCAGTTGGCCACCCAGCTGGCGGCCGATGCCGTAGCTGACGCGGGTTTCGTCGGTGGTCAGGATGAGTTCGGACATTTCGCTCTCCGCTGTAGGGCGAACGAACTCCGCCCTGTAAGAAAAAGGGCATGAAGCCTAGCACACAGCGGTGCGGTGAATCAGCTACCAGGCCGAACGCTGGGAAATCGGCACCTTCAGGTCTTCTTCCGGGTGCGTACCCATGCCACACATCTCGTCTTGCACCGACCAGTGCATCAGGTTCATCGAGACCATCGGGATAGCCCTGAGCAACCCCCGCGCATCCTCCACCGAATGCACGCGCAAGCGCTCGCCACTGGGGCTGGAGAGGGGGTGGGCACGGCCCTTCACCCGGGCTTCGAGCAGATAATCACCGCCTTCGATGGCGATCAGGTTAAGTTCGTCGACATGGCCAGCCCTGGCCTCGGCGTTGAGCTGCTGCAGGTTCATGGGTGCACCTCGCTGCGGGAACCCCGCTTGAGTGCTCATTTTTTGTACAGGGCGCTTTAAAGCACAAGCCTCCGTCGGTCAGAAAACATCGCGGGGCAAGCCCGCTCCCACGTCTCCGTGGGAGCGGGCTTGCCCCGCGATGGCAGATGTCCAGGCAGATCAGTGCTTGGTGAGGCGATCCAGGTAGCCCATGACGAATGCCGAGACGACAAAGGTCATGTGGATGATCACGTACCACATCAGGTATTCGGTGGAGATGTTCTGCGCATCCATGAACACCCGCAGCAGGTGGATCGAAGAGATGGCGACGATGGACGCGGCCACTTTCATCTTCAACGACGAAGAGTCCATCTTGCCGAGCCAGTTGAGCTTCTCCTTGCTCTCGTCGATGTCCAGTTGCGAGACGAAGTTCTCGTAGCCGGAGATCATCACCATCACCAACAGGCCGCCAACCAGCGACATGTCGATCAGCGACAGGATCACCAGGATCAGGTCGGCCTCGGCGAGGGAAAACACGTTGGGCAGGACATGGATGATTTCCTGGAAGAACTTCAGGGCCAGTGCCAGCAGGCCCAGCGAGAGGCCGAAGTAGATCGGTGCGAGCAGCCAGCGCGAGGCATACATCGCGTTTTCGAGGATACGTTCCATGGACAGTGGGGACTCATAAGGTGACTGGAAAAGCGTGCGCGAGTATAGCCAGCCACCCGTGACAGCAAAAGCCTGCGGCGGCTTGCCGCAGCCCGAGATGCCCCCCCGAAACCCGATCGCCGTCAAGCCGGCTCCCACAGGGTAGGTGTGGGAGCCGGCTTGCCGGCGATGAGGGCATGCGGTCAGTTTTCGGGATGGAACTGGTAATCCCCAAGATTGCGGCACCGCTCGCCGTTGATCTTGCGCAACTGCGCCTGCAGGTGCAGGCACCAGATCTGCGGATCTTCAGCGACTTGGTAACCATGAAGGGTGAGGCTGTCGACAATGGCATTCATCACCGACTCGGCCACCATAGGGCCATGGAACGGCCCCTGGGCCTTGATCGCCGAGGGTTGTTCGCCGGCCATGCCGGCGGCGAACAGCAAGGTCCACATGCCGTTGTCACCGGCCAGTGGGCGAATACTGCATTCGATGCGGGTCACCAGGCCCAGGCACTGGCGGGTAAGGCTGAGGTTGCGCATGGCGGCGTCCCCTCTGTGGAGCCCTGTTCAGCCCGCAAGCAACGGGCTGTTTCCATCCTGAACCCTGTAACCGTCCTTAAGTTCCACTGTAGCCGACCTACGGAAAAGTTAAAAAACCGGCGCTGAACGGTAGCACTTGGCCGCCAGCGCCGGATTATTGACTTAAGCCGGATTTGCCTGGGCGATGACTTCCTCGAGCCGCTCCTTCTCGGCCTCCTTGATCTCTTCCTCGCTGATCATTTCGGAAATCACCCGCAGGCGCTCGACTACCCGGGCATTGACGCTGCCTTCGGCGAACTCGCCCTTGTCATCCAGCGCGCCCGCCTCCTCGCCCACCAGCAGGCTCAGGGCCTCGTCGGCCTGGCTGACGGCGTAGACGTGGAAGCGCCCGGCCTCGACCGCCTGCAACACACGCTCGTCGAGCATCAGCGTGGCAACGTTGGCCTTGGGAATGATCACCCCCTGTTCGCCGGTCAGGCCACGGGCTTCGCAAAGGCGGAAGAAGCCCTCGATCTTCTCGTTGACCCCGCCCACCGCCTGTACTTCGCCAAACTGGTTGATGGAACCGGTGATGGCGAAGCACTGCTTGAGCGGCGTGCGCGACAGTGCCGAAATCAGTGTGCAGGCCTCGCCCAGCGAGGCGCTGTCACCGTCGACATAACCGTAGGACTGCTCCAGGGCGATGCTCGCCGAGATCGCCAGGGGGAACTCCTGGGCATAGCGGCTGCCCAGGTATCCAGTAAGGATCATCACCCCCTTGGAGTGGATCGGCTGGCCCAGGTTGACCTCGCGCTCGATGTCGACGATGCCGCTGCCGCCCGGGTAGACGGTGGCCGAAATACGCGCCGGCATGCCGAACGCCGAATCGCCCACCTCCAGCACGGTCAGGCCGTTGCACTTGCCGATCGCCGCGCCTTCGGTGTCGATCAGGATGATCCCGGCGAGCATGTCGTCGAGCACCCGCTGCGACACCCGCCCGGTACGCGTGGCCTTGGCCTTGAGCGCACGTTCGATGTGGCCGGCGTCGGTCATGCTTTCATTGGCCAGCTGGCGGACGAAGTCGGCCTCGCTGACCAGCTGGAACAGGTCGCCGATACGTGCCGACAGCCGCGACTGGTTTTCTGCCAGGCGCGCGCTGTAGGTGGCCAGACGCGCCACGGCGTCGCTGGTCAGTGGCGCCATGCCTTCTTCGTTGGTGCGGGTGCGCAACAGCTGGGCAAACTGCTCCAGGCTCTCGTCGACCATGGGCAGGTCTTCGTCGAAGTCGACCAACACCCGGAACATCTCCTGGAAGTCCGAATCGTGGTCCTGCAGCGCGTAGTACAGCTGGCGCGAACCGATGATCACCAGCTTGACCCCCAGCGGGATCATCTGCGGCGTCAGGCTGACCGTGGCCACACGCCCCAGCTCGCCCAGCGGCGACTCCATCTTCAGCTTGCGCGACTGCAGGGCGCGCTTGAGTGCATCCCAGACGAAGGGCTCACCGAGCATCTTGTCGGCTTCAAGAATCAGGAAACCACCATTGGCGCGGTGCAGTGCCCCCGCCCGCAGCTGGCGGTAGGAGGTGTACAGGGCGCCCTGGTCGGTGCTGTATTCGATGCGGCCGAACAGGTTGTCGTAGGTCGGGTGCGGCTCGAACACCACCGGTGCGCCGCCGTTGCCGCAATGGCCCACCACCAGGTTGGGCGCGTACTGCTCTTCGAGCATCTTGCGCGCCACGGCGTCGGTCTTGCTGTCGTCGACCAGTTGCTCGACCACCGTGCGCAGCAGGTTCAATTGCATGGATTGCAAGTAAGCGCAGACAGCTGCGTTCTCCGCATACTTTTCCGACAGCGGTGCCAGCAGCGGCTGCAGTGCCAGGGTGATGGTTTCTTCGTTGAGCTGGCGCAGCTGGTTGTTCGACTCGCGCTTCCACTGCGGCAGGCTGGCCAGCTCTTCGTTCAGGCGCTCTTCGAGCAGGGCGATGTCTTCATGGAAACGCTCGCGCAATTCTTCCGGCAGCTGGGCGAACTCGGCTTCGTCCAGTGCCTTGCCGTCGGCCATGGGGGTGAAGGCGACGTTGCTGCTGTCGCGGTACAGGGCCACGTCCTTTTCCAGCGAGGCGCGCTCGATCACGTCCAGCGCACGGTCGTAGCGCTGGTTGAAAGCGCGGTCGATGGCGCTTTTCTTCTGCTGGTAGGAGGGGTGCTCGAACACCGCCGGGAAGGTCGCCACCAGGTTGTCGATCAGGCCATTCATGTCACTGATGAATGCATGTGCGCTGCCGGCGGGCAGCTCCAGCGCACGCGGCTCGCGGGAGTCCTCGAAATTGTTGACGTAGAGCCAGTCGGACGGCGTGGCCTGGCGCTTGCCTTCGGCCTTCAGGTAGCGCTTCACGAACGAGAAGCGGCCGGTGCCAGGCTCGCCCATCACATACACGTTGTAACCGGGGCGCGGCATTGCCACGCCGAACTGCAGGGCCTCGACGGCACGCTCCTGGCCCAGCACACCACGAAATGGCTCCAGATCGTCGGTATTGGAGAAAGCAAACTGTTCAGCGGAGAAACGCCGGGTCAGGGCTTCGGGCGCGAGACGCAGGCGCGAGGCGACAGGATCGGGCATTGGGTTTCCTTACTTCGGCGGGGCGGATGGAAAGCATTCTGGCGCCGCCAGCGCGCAGCTTGCAAGGCTCTGCGGGACTTTATGTCGCAGCCCAACAATGGCGATCACGCAAGACATTTTTCGCAATAAACAACGCAACCTTTGGATCCTGCCTAAACTCCTAGCTGCGCGGGGGGGTGGCACGACTTCCTGTGCTGGCAACCGCGTTGCCAGAACCCTGACCATTGGTACGTCACTTGAGAATGAGAACAACGCTATGAAACGGATTCTTCTGGGTACTCTGTTCGCCGCTGTCTCTATCAACGCCATGGCCGAAGCGCCGGGTGGCCCCAACTGCGGCTGGGGCAACCTGCTGTTCGAAGGCCAGCGCGGCACCCCGGCCCACTTCCTGGCCTCCACCACAAACGGCACGTCCGGCAACGCAACCTTCGGCATGACCTCGGGCACCAACGGTTGCTCGACCAAGGCCTCCCTCACCTATGGCGGCAAGTCGTGGTTCGCCATGAACGGCATGATGAACGAACTGTCCGAAGACATGGCCAAGGGCCAGGGCGAAGCCCTGACCACCTACGCCGTGGTCCTCGGCGTGGCGCCTGAAGACCGCGCGCATTTCGCCGCCGTCACCCACGAGCATTTCCAGCAGATTTTCAGCAGCGCCGACGTCACTGCCGAAACCGTCCACAGCAACACCCTGGCAGTGCTCAAGAGCGACCCGCAACTGGCCAAATACGCCACCGAGGCATGAGCCCCACGCCTCCCGCCCCGGCAGCGGGGCGGGCTTGGCGATCCAC
The DNA here is from genome assembly GCF_024749065.1 of Pseudomonas sichuanensis. Classification (NCBI taxonomy): domain Bacteria; kingdom Pseudomonadati; phylum Pseudomonadota; class Gammaproteobacteria; order Pseudomonadales; family Pseudomonadaceae; genus Pseudomonas; species Pseudomonas sichuanensis. The sequence goes on from NZ_CP087185.1 coordinate 5,159,131, forward strand.
CTTCGGCATCATTCAGACGTAGTTGCCCGACATGCTCAAACGCTTCGCTACCCTGGCGCTGTTCGTCAGCGCACCCTTGCACGCCGCACCACAGCCAGACCCGGCCCGCCTGCAACAGCTGGCCGCCACACCCTACTGGATCGCCCTGGGCCACTATGAAACGGCCAAGCTCGGCGGCTGGCGCAGCTATGTGGACGACAGCCGGTTCTTTCTTGCAGAAGACGGCGCGCACCATCCAGACCAGGAGCTCAAGGCCACGGTCGCAGCGCTGTATGCCCCGGCCAGCCTCGGCGACAAGCACCCGCAGTGCGTATTCCCGGCACGCACCCGCTGGTTGCGCGAACAGCTGGGCCTGACCGACCTGCCGAAGCCGGCTTGCCAGGAGTTCGCCACCTGGTACACATCGGTCGACCCGCACAGCGCGACGCTGATCTTCCCGGCGGCCTACCTCAACAGCCCGTCGTCGATGTTCGGCCACACCTTGCTGCGCATCGACCAGTCCAACACCCGCCGCGACGACACCACGTTGCTCAGCTACGCGATCAACTTCGGTGCCTATATCGAAGGCAGCGACAACAGCATCCTCTACGCCTGGAAAGGCCTGATGGGTGGCTACCCCGGGCTGTTCGCGATCATGCCCTACCAGGAAAAACTGTCCGAGTACCGCAGCCTGGAAAACCGTGACCTGTGGGAGTACCAGCTGGACCTTACGCCGGAAGAGACCGGACGGATGGTCGAGCATGTGTGGGAGCTCAAGCAGATCAAGTTCGACTATTTCTTCTTCGACGAAAACTGCTCCTACCGCCTGCTCGAACTGCTGCAGGTGGCGCGCCCGAGCCTGGACCTCACCTCCCAGTTCCCGCTGACCGCCATCCCCACCGACACCGTCAAGGCGGTCAAGCAGTCCGGGCTGGTCACCGATGTGCGCTACCGCCCGTCCCGCGAGCGTGAGCTGCTGGCCCGGGCCGAGCCGCTGGAGCCTGCGGAGAAACAGCAGGTATTGGCCCTCAGCGCCGACACTGGGCAACTGCAAAGCCCCGAATTCACCGCCCTGCCCCGCGACCGCCAGGCCCTGGTGCAGGACGCCGCCTACCGCCTGGAGCGATACCGGGCCAACGGCCAGGAACGCGACCCAGCCCAGGCCGCGCGCAGCTTCGAGCTGCTCAGGGCGATCAACCGCAACCCGCCGCCAGCGCTGCAAATTGAGCGGCCCGGCCTGCCTGAAGATGGCCACCAATCGCGGACCTGGCAGCTGGGTGTCGGCACCCGTGAAGACCGTGCCTTCGCCGAGTACGGCCTGCGCATGGCCTACCACGATCTCAACGACAACATGTACAGCTTCCCCCTCGGCGCGCAGATTGAGATCCTCCAGCTCAAGCTGCGCCAGTACGAAGGCAACGACTGGCAGGTGCAGCGCCTGGACCTGGCCACCATTCGTTCGCTGACCCCGCGCAATGAGCTGCTCAAGCCCTGGTCGTGGCAGGTGGCGGGCGGGCTGGAACGGGTGCCGGGCAAGCATGATGACGAAGTGCTGGTCAGCCACGTCAACGGAGGCGCCGGCGGTACCTGGCAACTGAGTGACGGGCTGCTGGGCTTTGCCCTGGGCACGCTGCGTGTGGAGCATCACAACGACTTCGCCGAGTTCGTCTCACCGGCGGCCGGTTTCAATGGCGGCCTGTTGTGGCGCAATGGGCTGGGCAACCTGACACTGGAGGCCAAGGGCGACTACTTCACCAACGGCGAGGTGCGGCGCAGCGTGAGCCTGAACCAGCAGTGGGAGATCAGCCGGGACCTGGGCGTGCGGTTGAGTGCTTCGCGCCAGTTCAGCCATCTGGCCACGGCGCAGAACGAAGTGATGCTGGAGTTGAAGTGGTATCAGTATTGAGCGGTGCGGGCCTCATCGCTGGCAAGCCAGCTCCCACAGGTACGATGCTTGCCTCGAGGTTAGCGCGGTCCATGTGGGAGCGGGTTTACCCGCGAAGCCGGCAATACACTCCTCGATGAAAACCAACTGACTCTTTGACGCTGTTTTGACATTGGCCCGACAAACTATCCCCTAGACTCCCCACCATCACTTCAAGGGTCTGGTGGATATGTCGCGGTACTGGTTGGGCCTGTGTGTCCTGTTGCTGTTGGCAGGCTGCGAGACCACTCACGAACAGATGGTCAACCAAGGGTATCCCCCCGCCTACGCCGACGGTTTCGAGGACGGCTGCAGCAGCGGTCGCCAGGCCGCCGGGCCGATGGCCGGCGATTTTCGCAAGGACGTTGCGCGCTACCTGCACAACCGCCAGTACGAAAGCGGCTGGGACGACGGTTTTCGCCAATGCCAGGCCATGCAGAACAGCGAAGAGCAGCGCCAATACCATGACCGCTATTGGGACGAACGCGACCGCGACTGGCAGCGCGAGAAGGACCAGGGCGCCGCCCGCGCCTATCGCCGCAACTGACGTCGCAAACGGACAACCATTGCAACCCACGACCTGCCACCATGGTCTCCAGCACAAGGAGGCCCCCATGAGCCGAGCATTCGTCAACGAGGACCAGGCCGCCGCCCAGGCCGACCAGCCGGTAGAGCGGCGTGTCAGCGAAGAACCCAACTACGTCACTGCCAGCGGCCTGTGTCAGCTGCAAGCGCGCGTGGCCGAACTGAATGCCTTGCGCAGTGAACTGCAGGCGCAGGGCGAGCATGGCGACAAGCAGCGCCTGGCCGACACCGAACGCGACCTGCGTTATTTCAATGCCCGCGTGCAGAGTGCCCAGGTGGTGCCGGCAGCGGCTTCACGCAACAAGGTGCAGATTGGTAGCCGGGTACGCTTTGTCGATGCGCAGGACCAGGAGCATGTGGTGCGGCTGGTGGGCGAGGATGAAGCGGATGCTGGGCGGGGATTGATCAACTGGAGTTCGCCGTTAGGGCGGGCTTTGCTGGGCGCGGGGCCTGGGGATGAAGTGGTTTGGCGGCGGCCGGTGGGGGATCAGCTGATCGAGATACTTGAAATTGAGGGTGAAAGCTGAGGGCCTTGGGGGCTGCTTTGCAGCCCATCGCGGCACAAGGCCGCTCCTACAGGGAGCGCGAAAATCTGGATGATCGCGCAATCCTGTAGGAGCGGCCTTGCGTCGCGAAAGGGCCGCAAAGCGGCCCCGTCGGTCTCGGATCAAACCACGCCCTGCGCCAGCATGGCATCGGCGACTTTCACGAAGCCGGCGATGTTGGCGCCCTTGACGTAGTTGATGCTGCCATCGTCTTCCTGGCCATAGTGCACGCACGCATGGTGGATCGACTGCATGATGTTGTGCAGCTTGCTGTCCACCTCGCCCGCAGTCCACAGCAGGCGCATGGCGTTCTGCGACATCTCCAGGCCCGACACGGCCACGCCACCGGCGTTGGACGCCTTGCCCGGCGCATAGAGAATGCCAGCCTCGATGAAGATATCCACAGCGTCGAGGGTGGTTGGCATGTTGGCGCCTTCGGCCACGCAGATGCAGCCGTTGCGCAGCAGGGTACGGGCGTCTTCGGCGTTCAGTTCGTTCTGGGTGGCGCACGGCAGGGCGATGTCGCACGGCAAGGCCCATGGCGTCTGGCCCTTGCGGAACTCCAGGCCGTACTGGGTGGCCAGCTCGCTGAGGCGGCCACGCTTGACGTTCTTCAGTTCCATCAGCGCATCCCATTGGGCATCGCTCAAGCCGGCTTCGCAGAACAGCGTGCCTTCGGAGTCGGACAGCGAGATCACCTTGCCACCCAGGTCCATCACCTTGCGCGCAGCATACTGGGCAACGTTACCCGAACCCGAGATCGCCACGCGGCGGCCATCGATACGCTTGTCCTGGCGCTTGAGCATCTCTTCGGCGAAATACACGCAGCCGAAGCCGGTAGCCTCAGGGCGGATCAGGCTGCCGCCATAGGTCATGCCCTTGCCGGTCAGCACCGAGGTGAACTGGTTGGCCAGGCGCTTGTACTGGCCAAACATGTAGCCGATCTCGCGGGCACCCACGCCGATGTCACCGGCCGGTACGTCGAGGTCGGCGCCGATGTGGCGGTACAGCTCGCTCATGAACGCCTGGCAGAAGCGCATCACTTCAGCATCGCTCTTGCCCTTCGGATCGAAGTCCGAGCCACCCTTGCCACCGCCCATCGGCAGCGAGGTCAGCGAGTTCTTGAACACCTGCTCGAAGGCCAGGAACTTGAGTACGCCCAGGTTCACCGACGGGTGGAAACGCAGGCCACCTTTGTACGGGCCGATGGCGCTGCTCATCTGGATGCGGTAGCCGCGGTTGACCTGGACCTTGCCCTGGTCATCCACCCACGACACGCGGAACAGCACGGCGCGCTCGGGCTCGACCATGCGCTCGAGGATGCCGGCTTTGAGGTAGTGAGGGTTGGCTTCGAGGAAGGGCCACAGGCTGCGCAGCACCTCTTCCACCGCCTGGTGGAACTCGGGCTGGGCAGGGTCGCGCTGTTGCAGACGGGCCAGGAAGGCGTCGACAGATTCAGTCATGGTAGACATCTCACCAAGAGGGATTGTTTTTGGTTTTTTCGGGAATGTACCAAGAACCAATCGCACTGGAACAGGGCGCAATGTCGTTTTTATGAAATTATTTGGTGCGTTTTATATAACTGTATACAAAATTGCTCTCGCGTCGCCCTCTTCGCGGGTAAACCCGCTCCCACAAGGACTGCACCAATTTCACTGCCAGTGCCGGACCTGTGGGAGCGGGTTTACCCGCGAAGAAGCCAGCCCCGCTTTTCGATCAAGCACAAAAATGGGGCCGCATAGGGCCCCATTCTTGTGCAGCTAAAACCGGCTTACTGAGCCAGCTTCTTGTGACGCACACGGTGCGGCTGGGCAGCGGCATCGCCCAGGCGCTTCTTGCGGTCGGCTTCGTACTCGGTGTAGTTGCCTTCGAAGAACACCACGCTCGAGTCGTCTTCGTACGCCAGGATGTGGGTGGCCACACGGTCCAGGAACCATCGGTCGTGGGAAATCACGATGGCGGCGCCCGGGAAGTCCAGCAGGGCCTCCTCCAGCGAACGCAGGGTTTCGACGTCAAGGTCGTTGGACGGTTCGTCGAGCAGCAGGACGTTGCCGCCCTCTTTCAGCGTAAGGGCCAGGTGCAGACGGCCACGCTCACCACCGGACAGGTCCTTGACGAACTTCTGCTGGTCGCCGCCCTTGAAGTTGAAGCGGCCGACATAGGTGCGCGACGGGATCTCGTAATTGCCGATACGGATCTGGTCGGAACCGTCGGACACTTGCTGGAACACGGTCTTGTTGCCGTCCAGGTCTTCGCGGCTCTGGTCGACGCAGGCCAGTTGCACGGTTTCGCCGATCTCGATGCTGCCCGAGTCCGGCTGCTCCTTGCCCATCAGCATGCGGAACAGAGTCGATTTACCGGCACCGTTACCGCCGATAACGCCGACGATGGCGCCCTTGGGCATGGCGAACGACAGGTTGTCGATCAGCACGCGGTCGCCGTAGCCCTTGGTGACGTTCTTGAACTCGATGACCTTGTCGCCCAGGCGCGGACCGGCCGGGATGTAGATCTCGTTGGTCTCGGAACGCTTCTGGAACTCCTGCGACTGCATCTCTTCGAAGCGCTGCAGACGAGCCTTGGATTTGGACTGGCGGGCCTTGGCGCCTTTGCGCACCCACTCCAGTTCCTCTTTCATGGCCTTTTCGTGGGCGCTCTGCTGCTTGGATTCCTGCGCCAGACGGTCCGACTTGGCCTCCAGCCAGCCCGAGTAGTTGCCTTCGTACGGGATACCGGCGCCGCGGTCCAGTTCGAGGATCCAGCCGGCGACGTTGTCGAGGAAGTAACGGTCGTGGGTGATCGCCACCACGGTGCCGGGGAAGTCGTGCAGGAAGCGCTCAAGCCAGGCCACCGAGTCGGCGTCCAGGTGGTTGGTCGGTTCGTCCAGCAGCAGCATGTCGGGGGCCGACAGCAGCAGGCGGCACAGGGCCACACGGCGCTTTTCACCACCGGACAGATGCTCGATCTTCGCATCCCAGGCCGGCAGGCGCAGGGCGTCGGCGGCGACGTCCAGCTGGCGCTCCAGGTTGTGGCCGTCGGCGGCCTGCAGGATGGCTTCGAGCTTGGCCTGTTCGGCGGCCAGCTTGTCGAAATCGGCATCCGGGTCGGCGTAGGCGGCGTAGACCTCGTCCAGGCGGGCCTGGGCGTCCTTGATCACGCTGACCGCTTCCTCGACCACTTCACGCACGGTCTTGGTTGGGTCCAGCTGCGGCTCCTGAGGCAGGTAGCCGACGTTGATGTCGGGCATCGGACGGGCTTCGCCGTCGAATTCCTTGTCGACGCCCGCCATGATGCGCAGCAGCGTCGATTTACCCGCGCCGTTCAGGCCGAGCACGCCGATCTTGGCGCCCGGGAAGAACGACAGGGAAATATTCTTGAGAATTTCCCGCTTCGGCGGCACGACCTTGCTCAGCCGATGCATGGTGTAGACGTATTGAGCCAAAACCAAGCCCTCTATCAGATAGGTAAAGACATCGACGTACGCCCGAGGCGGTTGCCCGGGGGATGTGTTTACGGGGTGTCATTGAACAAAGTGGGCCATTCTACGCCAAGCGCAGGCTTTGCACAGAGTGGTCGCAGGGTGGCCGAGCCCTTGGGGCTGGAGTGACAGCGATGGCCTGTCACGGCTTCATCGCAAGCAAGCCCGCTGCCACAGGGTTCGCAGCGCCGTGAGGGGCTTCGACATACCTGTGACAGCGGGCTTGCCGCGATGGGGCCAGTAGGGTCTGGCAGGGCTCAGACGTGCGACTGCCTGGCCTTGCCACGCGGCAGGCGGCAACGGTCCGACTGCTCGGCCAAGCGTGCGGCCCAGGCCGACTTGACGCTGAAGGCGCCGCTGCGTGCTGGCTTGTCGACGTGCTTGGCGGCCGGCTTGCTCACCGCCTTGGCGGGTGCTGCGGCAGGCTTGGCGAGCGGCTGCGCGGCAACTTCGGCAGCAGGCTCAGCGGCGGCCTTGGCCGCCTTGGCCGACTTGCGCAGCTCGGCCAGCGACGGCGTCTTGTTCAGGTTGGCAGCAGCCGCGTCCGGCTTGGCCAGCGAGCGCTGGCAGGTCTTGCAGGATACGTCCTCGGCCGCAGCAGTGCTGACCAGGGTCTGACTGCTGCGGCCGCAGGCAGAATCAAGACCATTGGTGGAATAGTGGGTAACCAAAACCTTACTTCTCCGATGCGTTGACTATGAAGCGGCCGGTATTCTCGCACAGGATGCAGGGGCTTGCCGAACCGGCAGGACCAGCTGCGATCACACCCACTGGCACTTTGCCATGTTTGAAGGCATGCTAGGCGGCTTCACATTGGCGGCTTATAGTGCGCCCGGCGGCTTGCCTGGCCACGGCATGCGCCGTGCATGCGCCCTCCCTGCCGTCAGCCCAATCGCAGGACCAACGCTTGACCAATCTCACGCATCCGTCACCCCTGCGCCCCGCTGCTGCCAAGGCCGGCAGCCATCTGCGCGGCTCGTTGAAAGGGGCGCTGGCCCTGCTGGCGCTGGTGTTGCTGGGCCTGCTGTTATGGCAACTGTTCACCCAGTTCCGCCACACCCAGGCTGACCTTCGCCAGCAAAGCCTGACGACCAGCGCGGAACTGGCCGACCATCTGAGCCTGAACATGGCGCTCAAGGCACAGCAAGCGCTGAACCTGGTCCAGCCCTACGTCAAAACTCCGGCGCCCGCCGCCCTGCCGACCCTGCTCGAAACCTTGCAGGCGCGCCTGCCTGCCCTGCAGCAATTGGCCTGGCTGGACAGCAATGGCCAGCCCCTGGTCGACACCCTGGACGGCAGTGACGATCGCCCACTGATTGACGAGCTCCTGCAACTCAACCAGGGGCGCGCCTTCTTCTATACCAACAGCCCTGACAACACCCAGGTCTACCTGCTGCTGCGCCAACCCGCCGAGCAGGACCGCGGCTACTGGCTGCTGCGCCTGAGCCCCGACTACTACAAGGAACTGGCCCAACACCTGGATGGCCCCGGCCACCCATTGTGGTTGCTGGAAAACAGCCGCAGCGGCGAGGTAATCGAGCGCCACGGCCCGACCACCACCAGCAACGAGCCGCTGCAGAGCGTGATGCTGGCCTACATCGACAACAGCAGCTGGCAGCTGCGCGGCCTGTTCGACGCCGGCCTGGCCCGCAGCAAGCTGCTCCCGGCGCTGATCGGCAAATGCGTGCTGGTGCTGTTCTGCGCCCTGCTGCCGGTACTGGCGCTGATCAACATGCGCCGCCGCCAGCGCGCCTTGCAGGAGGACCGGCGGCGTTATCAGGAAATCTTCGAGGGCACTGGCGTGGCCCTGTGCGTGCTCGACCTTTCCAGCCTGCCTGGCCAGCTCGACCGCTACCACTTGCGCAACCGCGCCGCGCTCAAGCAAAGCCTGGCCCTGGACCCGAACCTGCGCCGCTCGCTGCTGGCCGAACTGAAGATCACCGAAATCAACCAGGTCGCCCGCCAGCTGCTCAACGTCGATTGCAATGAAGGCGCCTGGCAACGCCTGATCGATGGCAGCGGCGACGGTCGCGACAGCGTCGGCATGCAACTGATCGACGCGCTGATCGAAGAACGCAGCCAGCTCGAACTGGAAGTGCGTCTGCCGGCCCCGCTGGGCGGTGAACTGCACCTGTGGCTGATGGTGCGCCTGCCGCAGCAGCGCCGCGACTTCCAGGCGGTGATCCTGAGCATCAGCGACATCACCAGCCGCAAGCAGGTGGAACTGTCGTTGCTCGAACGCGAGAGTTTCTGGTCGGACGTGGTCCGCACCGTGCCCGACCAGCTCTACGTGCAGGACGTGCACAGCCAGCGGATGATTTTCAGCAACCGCCACCTCGGCCAGACCCTGGGCTACGACCGCGCGGAGCTGGCGCAGATGGGCGAGCGCTTCTGGGAGTTGCTGCTGCACCCCGAGGACGCCGAGCACTATCAAACGCTGCGCCGGCAACAACTGGACAGCAACCGTGAACAATCGCTGTACTGCCAGCTGCGCTTCCGCCACCGCGACGGCGGCTGGCGCTGCTATGAAATTCGCGAGCAAGTGCTGACCCGTGACAGCGACGGCCTGATCACCCGCATCATCGGGGTGGGCAAGGACGTCACCGTGCAGATCGAGGCCAGCGCGTCGCTACGCGACAGCGAGCAGCGCTACCGCATGCTCGCCGAAAGCATCAGCGACGTGATCTTCTCCACCGACAGCCTGTTGCAGCTCAATTACGTCAGCCCTTCGGTGCAGGCGGTGCTCGGTTACCAGGCCGACTGGATCTTCGCCAACGGCTGGCAGTCGATCGTCGCCAACCCGGCCCAGCTCAGCGGCGTCTATGCCCTGATGGAACGGGTCAGCAAGGCCCTCGGCGACAACCAGCAGCTGGCCCTGCTGCGCACCACCCTGCCCACGCAACTGTTCCTGTTCGACTGCCTGCGCGCCGACGGCCGCAAGATCCCCATCGAGCTGCGCCTGGTGCTGGTGTGGGACGAGCATGAGCGGTTCGAGGGCGTGCTCGGCGTGGGCCGCGACATCAGCCAGCAGCGCCGGGCCGAGAAGGACCTGCGCATGGCGGCCACGGTATTCGAGCACTCAACCTCGGCGATTCTGATCACCGACCCGGCCGGCTACATCGTCCAGGCCAACGAGGCGTTCAGCCGGGTCAGCGGCTATGCGGTCGCCGAAGTGCTCGACCAGCTGCCGGGCATGCTCACCGTCGAACACCAGCAGGATGCCCACCTGGGCTACGTGCTCAAACAGCTCAACCAGCGCGGCAGCTGGGAAGGCGAAGTGTTCCTCAAGCGCCGCAACGGCGAGCACTACCCGGCCTGGGTCGGCATCACCGCGGTACTCGACGACGAAGGCGACTTGGCCAGCTACGTGTGCTTCTTCACCGACATCAGCGAGCGCAAGGCCAGCGAACAGCGCATCCACCGCCTGGCCTACTACGACGCCCTCACCCACCTGCCCAACCGCACGCTGTTCCAGGACCGCCTGTACACCGCCCTGCAGCAGGCCGAACGGCAAAAGGCCTGGGTGGTGCTGATGTTCCTCGACCTCGACCGTTTCAAGCCGATCAACGACTCCCTCGGCCACGCCGCGGGCGATCGCATGCTCAAGGACATGGCCGAGCGCCTGCTGGCCTGTGTCGACGACGACGACACCGTGGCGCGCATGGGTGGCGATGAGTTCACCCTGCTGCTGCAACCCAAGGCTACCCGCGAACTGGCGCTCAACCGCGCCATCCACGTCGCCGAGAACATCCTCGGCAGCCTGGTCACCCCGTTCGTGCTGGAGAACCGTGAGTTCTTCGTCACCGCCAGCATCGGCATCGCCCTCAGCCCTCAGGACGGCAGCGAGCTGAGCCAGTTGATGAAGAACGCCGACACCGCCATGTACCACGCCAAGGAGCGTGGCAAGAACAACTTCCAGTTCTACCAGGCGGACATGAACGCCAGCGCGCTGGAGCGCCTGGAGCTGGAGAGCGACCTGCGCCACGCCTTGGAGCAGAACGAGTTCATCCTCTACTACCAGCCGCAGTTCAGCGGCGACGGCAAGCGCCTGACCGGCGCCGAGGCGCTGCTGCGCTGGCGCCACCCGACTCGCGGCCTGGTACCGCCGGGCGACTTCATCCCGGTGATCGAGGAGCTGGGGCTGGTGGTGGACGTCGGCGACTGGGTGCTGCGCGAGGCCAGCCGCCAGCTCAAGGCCTGGCACCTGGCCAAGGTGCGGGTGCCGAAAGTGTCGGTGAACATCTCGGCCCGGCAGTTCTCCGATGGCCAGCTTGGCACGCGCATCGCCACCATCCTGGAAGAAACCGGCCTGCCGCCGGCATGCCTGGAGCTGGAACTGACCGAAAGCATCCTGATGCGTGAAGTCCACGAGGCCATGCAGATCCTCGACAGCCTGAAGAACCTTGGCCTGAGCATCGCGGTCGATGACTTCGGCACCGGCTACTCGTCGCTGAACTACCTCAAGCAGTTCCCCATCGACGTACTGAAGATCGACCGCACCTTCGTCGACGGCCTGCCCGAGGGCGAGCAAGACGCGCAGATCGCCCGGGCGATCATCGCCATGGCCCACAGCCTCAACCTGGCGGTGATCGCCGAGGGCGTGGAAACCCACGAGCAGCTGGAGTTCCTGCGCGAGCATGGCTGCGACGAGGTACAGGGCTACCTGTTTGGCCGGCCGATGCCGGCCAACCAGTTCGAGGCGCAGTTCAGCAACGAGACGTTGTTCATGTTCCAGTGAGCTGCTGCAGTCTGGTGCGATCCATGTGGGAGCGGGTTTACCCGCGAAGCAGGCCACACGGTACATGGCACCGGCCTGGCCGGTGTTCGCGGGTAAACCCGCTCCCACAGGTACATCGTCGCGACTGAAATGCGCATCTAAAAACGGACCCAAGGGTCAACTCTCATTTCCGCCCAACCCAGACACCACGCGGCCTGCAACATGAGCCCCATTGGTCCGCGACTTGATGCCACTTCATATGCCAGGCGCGAATCAATCGGTTAGAATGCCCCCCCAATCCAGCCCGATCCTTGAGGACCGCCATGTTCAGCCGTGATTTGACCATTGCCAAGTACGACGCCGAGCTCTTCGAAGCCATGCAGCAAGAAGCCCTGCGCCAGGAAGAGCATATCGAGCTGATCGCTTCGGAAAACTACACTAGCCCCGCCGTCATGGAAGCCCAGGGTTCGGTACTGACCAACAAGTACGCCGAAGGCTACCCAGGCAAGCGCTACTACGGTGGTTGCGAGTACGTCGACGTGGTCGAGCAACTGGCCATCGACCGCGCCAAAGAGCTGTTCGGCGCCGACTACGCCAACGTCCAGCCGCACGCCGGCTCCCAGGCCAACGCCGCCGTCTACCTGGCGCTGCTGTCGGCCGGTGACACCATCCTGGGCATGAGCCTGGCCCACGGTGGCCACCTGACCCACGGTGCTTCGGTAAGCTCGTCGGGCAAGCTGTACAACGCCATCCAGTACGGCATCGACGGCAACGGCCTGATCGACTACGACGAAGTCGAGCGCCTGGCGGTCGAGCACAAGCCGAAGATGATCGTTGCCGGCTTCTCTGCCTACTCGCAGGTACTGGACTTCGCCCGCTTCCGCGAAATCGCCGACAAGGTCGGTGCCTACCTGTTCGTCGACATGGCTCACGTCGCCGGCCTGGTTGCCGCTGGCGTGTACCCGAACCCGGTGCCGTTCGCCGACGTGGTCACCACCACCACCCACAAGACCCTGCGCGGTCCACGTGGCGGCCTGATCCTGGCCCGTGCCAACGCCGACATCGAGAAGAAGCTGAACTCCGCCGTCTTCCCTGGCGCCCAGGGCGGCCCGCTGGAGCACGTCATCGCCGCCAAGGCAATCTGCTTCAAGGAAGCCCTGCAACCTGAGTTCAAGGCCTACCAGCAGCAAGTGGTGAAGAACGCCCAGGCCATGGCTTCGGTGTTCATCGAGCGCGGTTTCGACGTGGTTTCCGGCGGCACCCAGAACCACCTGTTCCTGCTGTCGCTGATCAAGCAGGAAATCTCCGGTAAGGACGCCGACGCCGCCCTGGGCAAGGCCTTCATCACCGTCAACAAGAACTCGGTGCCGAACGACCCACGTTCCCCGTTCGTCACCTCGGGCCTGCGTTTCGGCACCCCGGCCGTGACCACCCGTGGCTTCAAAGAAGCCGAGTGCAAAGAGCTGGCCGGCTGGATCTGCGACATCCTGGCCGACCTGAACAACGAAGCGGTGATCGACGCCGTGCGTGAGAAGGTCAAGGCCATCTGCAAGAAGCTGCCGGTGTACGGCAACTGATTGGCAGACCGCTGATGTGAAAAAGCCCGGCCATGTGCCGGGCTTTTTTGTGGGTGCTTGGCGAGAGTCTTGCGGCGCTCGATCTCATAGGCAAAACAACTGTTACGTCACACAACTAGTAGTCTCCACGCTAATCCCGCTAATAGTTCTAGCGGGCTGAGGCGTTTCTGCTTCGGCATTTGCCCCGTCGAGTCTTAATGCACGACAGCGCTTGATGGCTTGCATCAGTTGCCAGATGAGCACCCGTTTCAACGCTGGCTCCATCACCGCCTCAGCTAAACCCTCTTCCAAAAGGAAGTCATCGAAATTCGACCCGATGTGAAGATTCATTTGACCCACTCTCATGAAGACCTTGAGGTGGAAAAAATGCCGCCATAAGGCGGCATTCACAAGTCAGACACTTCTGACCGACCCATCACTCAAAGCCTCGAAACCTGCCCGGATCTTCTCCTCCGGCAGCTCGTCACCAATAAACACCATTACGCTTTCCCGGGCCTCGCCTTCCTTCCACTCGGCATCCCAGTCAAACCCATACAGCTTGAGCACCCCCTGAAACACCAGACGGCGGTCTTCGCCGGCGATGTTCAGCACGCCCTTGTAGCGCAGCAATTGCTTGCCGTGCTCCTCCAGCAGCTCGTTCATGAAGTCGCTGAGACGATCAATATCCAACGGCGTTTCGGTGCGCAGCACCAGCGTCGAGATACGGTCCGGCGTCGCGGGCTTGAGCACGGGGCGCAGGCTCGGTTTCAGGCTGATGCCCAAATCCGGGTTGAGGTTGAAGCCGCGCACATCGAGCAACTCGGCCAGGTCGATACGACCATGCTCCACCACGCGGATCGCCGCCCGGCCGTTAATGCGCGCCAGGCGTTCGCGCAGGGCCTCCACCGCCGCACGTTCCGCCAGGTCAGTCTTGCTCAGCAGCAGGCGGTCGGCAAAACCGACCTGGGCCTGGGCGATGGCCTGGGTCAGGTGCAGTTCGGCATGCACGGCATCGACCAAGGTGATGATGCCGTCGAGGACATAGCGCTCACGCAGTTCCTCATCGATGAAGAAGGTCTGCGCCACCGGCGCCGGGTCGGCGAGGCCGGTGCACTCGATCACCAGGCGGTCGAAAGCGATTTCGCCGGCATCCAGGCGCTCCAGCAGCAGGTACAGGGCGCGGGTCAGGTCGCCATGGATGCTGCAGCACACGCAGCCGTTGGCCAGGGTCATGACCTGCACCGGTTCGTCGCCCAGCAGCTGGCTGTCGATGCCGGCCTCGCTGAACTCGTTTTCGATCACGGCGATCTTCAGGCCGTGCTCGGCCTTGAGCATGTGTTTGAGCAGGGTGGTCTTGCCGGCGCCGAGGAAGCCGGTCAACACGGTAACGGGAATCGGCGTTTGCACGCGGTTGTCTCCTGGGGCTGAAAACGAAAGTGGGAGCCCGGTTGCCCGGGCTCCCACTGATTCACACGTGTCGCGGGTTCAACAGCACTTGGGCCCGGACTTGCCACCGTAGCGCGCTTCCTGGCGTTCGCGGAAGAACGCTTCGTAGCTCATCACCGGCTTGTCCGGGTGCTTGGTCTGCATGTGCTCGACGTAGTTGTCGTAGTCGGGCATGCCGACCATCAGGCGGGCTGCCTGCCCCAGGTACTTACCCAGTCGACTCAAGTCGTTGAACATCGCGGCATTCCTCTCAAGCGTCAGGCAAAGCCTGGAACGGGGTTTCCTTGTCGCTGCGCTCCTTGCGGCCCCAGGCGGCATAGCCGACCTTGAGGGCGAAGAACAGGATGCTGAACACCACCAGCAGGAACAGGATCGTCAGGCCGGCGTTGGTGTAGGCGTTGAAGATCACGTGCTGCATCTGGCCGATGTCCTTGGCCGGGGCCAATACCTGGCCGGCGTCCAGCGCGGTGCTGTACTTCTTGGCCAGGGCCAGGAAGCCGACGGCCGGGTTCGGGTCGAACAGCTTGATCAGGCCCGCTGCGGTGGTGCAGATCAGCAGCCAGACCGCTGGTACCAGGGTGACCCAGATGTAGCGCTGACGCTTCATCTTGATCAGCACCACGGTGCCGAGCATCAGGGCGATACCGGCCAGCATCTGGTTGGAGATACCGAACAGCGGCCACAAGGTGTTGATACCACCCAGCGGATCGATCACGCCCTGGTACAGCAGGTAGCCCCACATCGCCACGCAACCGGCGGTGGCGAGCAGGTTGGCGCCCCACGACTCGGTGCGCTTGAGCGCCGGCACGAAGCTGCCCAGCAGGTCCTGCAGCATGAAGCGCCCGGCACGGGTACCGGCGTCCACGGCGGTCAGGATGAACAGCGCTTCGAACAGAATCGCGAAGTGGTACCAGAACGCCATGGTGTTCTCACCCGGCAGCACCTGGTGCAGGATCTGCGCGATACCGACCGCCAGTGTCGGCGCACCACCGGCACGGGCCAGGATGGTGTGTTCGCCGATGTCACGGGCAGTGGCTTCAAGCTGCTCGGGGGTAATCAGGAAGCCCCAGCTGCTGACCGTTTGCGCCACTGAAGCGACGTCGGCACCGACCACTGCGGCCGGGCTGTTCATGGCGAAGTACACGCCTGGTTCGATCACCGAGGCGGCAACCATGGCCATGATGGCGACGAACGACTCCATCAGCATGCCGCCGTAGCCGATGTAACGGGCGTTGGTTTCGTTGTCCAGCAGCTTGGGCGTGGTCCCCGAGGAGATCAGCGCGTGGAAGCCGGACACCGCGCCGCAGGCGATGGTGATGAACAGGAACGGGAACAGGGTGCCCTTCCACACCGGGCCCGTGCCGTCGGTGAACTGGGTCAGCGCCGGCATTTTCAGCTCAGGAGCGATGATCAGGATACCGATGGCCAGACCGACGATGGTGCCGATCTTGAGGAAGGTAGAGAGGTAGTCACGCGGCGCCAGCACCAGCCAAACCGGCAGCACGGCGGCGACGAAACCGTAACCGACCAGCATCCAGGTGATCTGCACGCCGGTGAAGGTGAAGGCCGGGCCCCAGACCGGATCCGCGGCGATCTGGCCCCCCAGCCAGATCGACAGCAGCAACAGCACCACGCCGATGACCGAGATTTCGCCGATGCGGCCCGGGCGGATGTAGCGCATGTAGATGCCCATGAACATCGCGATCGGGATGGTCGCCATCACCGTGAACATGCCCCACGGGCTCTCGGCCAGGGCCTTGACCACGATCAGCGCCAGCACCGCGAGGATGATGATCATGATCAGGAAGCAGCCGAACAGGGCGATGGTGCCCGGGATGCGGCCCATTTCCTCACGCACCATGTCGCCCAGCGAGCGGCCGTTGCGACGAGTGGAAAGGAACAGGACCATGAAGTCCTGCACCGCGCCAGCCAGCACCACGCCGGCGATCAGCCACAGCGTGCCGGGCAGGTAGCCCATCTGTGCTGCGAGCACCGGGCCCACGAGCGGGCCGGCACCGGCAATGGCGGCGAAGTGGTGGCCGAAGAGGATGTGTTTGTTGGTCGGGACGTAGTCCAGGCCATCGTTGTTGAGTACCGCGGGCGTGGCCCGACGGGGGTCCAGTTGCATCACCTTGGTGGCGATGAACAGGCTGTAGTAACGGTAGGCAACCAGGTAGATGGCCACTGCCGCGACCACGATCCACAAGGCGTTGATTGCCTCGCCGCGCCGCAGGGCTACCACACCCAGCGCGCAGGCCCCTATGACTGCCAGCGCCAGCCACGGAATGTGGCGTAGCAGGCTATTATTGTTGTTCATGGTTTACTTCCAGCTGGTGGATTGGAAAGACCGCCCATCGAGTCTAGGGCGTGTCATCGCGCATTGCCACACTTGCTTTGGTCTAGAGCCTCTGCGGCCAGATTGCGGTACCTGCTACAGCGACATTAACCACTATAGTCAGGTTGAACCCCCGAGGGCTTTCCCCCATGAGCAGTCACGACGAGCGCCGCCGCTTCCAACGCATCAACTTCGATGCACCTACCGAACTGCGCCAGGGCGAACGCCGCTGGCCCGCCAAGCTGCTGGATCTTTCGCTCAAGGGGTTGCTCATCGAGCGCCCCGCCCCCTGGGACGCCGACCTCACCCAGGACTTCGAGGCGATCATCCAGCTCGATGACGGCACGACTCAGGTGCGAATGCAGGTCGAACTGCGCCATGAAGAGGAAGCCTGCCTGGGTTTCATCTGCCTCTATATCGACATCGACTCGATGACCCATTTGCACCGTCTGGTGGAATTGAACGTGGCCGACAGCACCGAAATGATGCGTGAGCTGCGTGAATTGATCGAAGATTGAAATCTCTTAGCCTGCTAACAAACTGACCTGGGAGTGTTTCCTGTCTACCCAGACAGCTTTGTGCGGGCCCCATCGACCCTTGTACACACCCTTCTAGTACCGCATTTGTCGAGTTGGAACGCATTCTGCATCCAGAAAAAGTGCACCCTGGAGGCAGTACTGTGCGCGTCAGGATCAAAATATTGTATACAATTCTGATAGCAATCGAATCCACATCCTGTCTACAGTAGTGCCACAACAATAAATGCTGAGAGCCTGCTCCATGACTACGTCCCCTAGCACGTCTCCCACCCAACGCCCCGAGGATGAAAACCTCGGGCTTGGCGCCAACCTGGCCTACGGCCTGCAACACGTTCTGACCATGTATGGCGGGATCGTCGCGGTACCGCTGATCCTCGGCCAGGCGGCCGGTCTGGCCCCCGCGGAGATCGGCCTGCTGATTGCGGCTTCGTTGTTCGCGGGGGGGCTGGCGACGCTGCTGCAGACCCTCGGCCTGCCGTTCTTCGGTTGCCAGTTGCCCCTGGTGCAGGGCGTCTCGTTTGCCGGTGTGGCGACCATGGGCGCGATCCTCGGCAGCCAGGACGGTGGTGGCTTGCCGGCGGTGCTGGGTGCGGTCATGGCCGCCTCGCTGATCGGCTTCTTGATCACCCCGGTGTTCTCGCGCATCACCAAGTTCTTCCCGCCGCTGGTGACCGGTATCGTCATCACCACCATCGGCCTCACCCTGATGCCCGTCGCGGCGCGCTGGGTAATGGGCGGCAACAGCGCTTCGCCGGAGTTCGGCAGCGTGGCCAACATCGGCCTGGCGGCACTGACCTTCGCCATCGTCCTGGTGCTGAGCAAGCTGGGCAGCGCGACCATCTCGCGGCTGTCGATCCTGCTGGCCATGGTGGCGGGCACCCTGATCGCCTGGGCGCTGGGCATGACCGATTTCAGCAAGGTCACCGAAGGCCCGATCTTCGCCTTCCCCACCCCTTTCCACTTCGGCATGCCGACCTTCCACATCGCCGCGATCCTGTCGATGTGCATCGTGATCATGGTGACCCTGGTCGAAACCTCGGCCGACATCCTCGCGGTCGGTGAAATCATCGACACCAAGGTCGACTCCAAACGCCTGGGCAACGGCCTGCGCGCCGACATGGCATCGAGCATCCTGGCGCCGATCTTCGGTTCTTTCACCCAGAGCGCCTTCGCCCAGAACGTTGGCCTGGTGGCCGTGACCGGGGTCAAGAGCCGCTACGTGGTCGCCACCGGCGGCGTGATCCTGGTGGTGCTCGGCCTACTGCCGATCATGGGCCGCATCATCGCCGCAGTCCCGACCCCGGTTCTCGGCGGCGCCGGCATCGTGCTGTTCGGCACCGTGGCTGCCAGTGGTATCCGCACCCTGTCGAAGGTCAACTACAAGAACAACGTCAACCTGATCATCGTCGCCGCCTCGCTGGGCTTCGGCATGATCCCGATCGCCGCGCCGAGCTTCTACCACAACTTCCCAAGCTGGTTCGAAACCATCTTCCACTCCGGCATCAGCTCGGCGGCGATCATGGCCATCCTGCTCAACCTGATGTTCAACCACTTCACCACCGGCAACTCGGAAAACCAGTCGGTGTTCGCCGCGGCCTACGAGCGCACCATCCAGTACTCGGACATCTCGTGCCTGCGCGATGGCGACTACTTCAAGGATGGCAAGCTGTTCGACGCCGATGGCAATGAGGTGCCGGTCATGGAACTGGACGAACACGGCAACGAAGCGCCCAGGCGCAAGGCCGTTGCCGAGCACTGATCGCTGAGCGAAGCGATCACGCAGGGGAGCCGATGCGCATCGTCGGCTCCCCTTTTTGTTTACCTGCGCAGATCGCTGATTTCGCAAACGCGGCGCGTTTCCTGTGGGAGCGGGTTTACCCGCGAACACCGGCGAAGCCGGTGCCCTGCACCGCGTCGTCTGCTTCGCGGGTAAACCCGCTCCTACAGGCCCCCGCTAAATCAACAAGTCATTTGCAGTTCTTGGGATTGATCAGCCGTGGGCGGTAAAGTAACCGTTCAGCGCATTCAGGTCCCCGGCATCCAGCACCCCCGCCAGGTAGCGCAGTTTCAGCCACGCCCGCAGGTAGTCGTAGCGCGCCTGGGCCAGGTCGCGGCGGGCACTGTAAAGCTGCTGTTCGGCATCCAGCACATCCAGGTTGACCCGCTCGCCGCCCGCCACGCTCTTGCGCGTGGCCTCCACCAGCGCGCCCGCAGCGTTCACCGCCAGGTCATAGGCACGGATCTTCGCCGTGCTGCTGGCGCACAGGTTGAACTGCCGGCGCAACTGGTTGACCGTGTCGCGCAACTGGGCATCCAGCTCGAAACCCGCGGCATCGCGCTGGGCCTGGGCCTGGCGCACCGAGGCCGACACCCCGCCCCCGGCAAACAGCGGCATGCTCAGTTGCAGGCCGACACTGTCGGTGTCGTAGCGCTGGTTGTAGCTGCTTTCGGAACTGGAACTGGAAACCCCGCTGCTGGCATACGCACTCAGCGACGGCAGGTGCCCGGCGCGCTGGCGCTCGACGTTGTGCTCGGCCACCTCCAGGCCATGGCGCTGGCTGGCCAGCTCGGCGTTGTGGGCAACGGCCAGGTCGCGCCAGGGTTCGAAACGTGCCGGTGTCAGTGGCTGGACCGTGAAGCGCGTCGCCAGCGGTGCCAGGTCCTCGACCGTCACAGGCTCGCCGATGATCGCCTGCAGCGCCTGCAGCGCGGCATCGAGGCTGTCGCCGGCCTCGATCTCCTGGGCCTGGGCCAGCTCGAAGCGGGCGCGGGTTTCCAGAAGGTCGGTACGGGTGCCCTCGCCGCCCTTGAGCAATCGCTCATTGAGTGTCAGCTGCTCGGCATAGGTGCGCCGCTGGGCCTGGGCAAGGCCGATCTGCTCGTTGGCGAACAACGCCTCGCTGTAGGCCTGGAACAGCCGTACCACCAGTTCCTGGCCGCGCCCGCGCAGGCGCTCGTCCGCCAGTGCAGCCTGGGCCACGCCCTGGCGATAGGCACTCCAGGCGGCGTAGTCGAACAGCGGTTGCTCCAGGGTCAGCGTCGAACTGTAGCTGCGGTAGTCGCGCTGGGTGGTGACGTTGCCGAGCGGGCTGCGCTGGGTCACCTCGGAGTCGTTGCGCGCGCGGTTGTAGCGGTACGACAGTTTGGGCAACAGGCCGGCACGGCCGATTGCCAGGTTCTCCACGCCGGCGGCGCGCTCGGCGATCGCCCCCTGCCAGGCCGGGTCGTTGCGCAGGGCCAGGGCATAGGCATCGCCCAGATCAAGCGCCTGCGCCGGCAGGCTGGCAGCGATCAGCATGGGCAGGGCAAGGCGGGCAAACAGCGGCATCCGCATCACTCCTCCGCCAGGGCGACATGCACCCGGTCGGCCAACGGCTTGAACAGGTAGTTGAGCAGCGAGCGCTCACCGGTGCGCACGAACGCCTCCACCGGCATGCCCGGGCGGATGTCCAGCCCCGCCAATTGCTGCAGGCCCTGCTCGCTGACCTTGATGCGCACCTGGTAGTAGGGATGCTGGGTCTTTTCATCGACCAGCCGATCAGCCGACACCAGGCTCACCTCCCCCTCCACCCGAGGCGTGGTGCTCTGGTTGAAGGCGGCGAACATCAGCTCCACCGGCAGCCCCGGGCGCAAGCGGTCGACCATCTCCACCGGAGCCCTGGCATCGACCAGCAGCGGCGCACCGGCCGGGACGATCTCCATCAACTGCTGGCCACGGGCGATCACCCCGCCATTGGTGAACACACTCAACCCCACCACCGTGCCGGCCACCGGGGCACGCACCTGGGTGTGGGCCAGCTCGAACTCGGCGCTGCGCAGGCGATTGCCCAGGTCCTCGGCACTGGCTTGCAGCTCGGCCAACTGCTGACGCACTTCGTTCTGGAACTCCTGTTGGCGCTGGCCGATGCGCAGCTTGAGTTCCAGCACCTGGCGCCGGGTGCGGCCGATCGAGCCCAGGTCTTCGGCGATCGAGCCGTTGACCTGAGCCAGCAGGCGTTCATTGTCGAGCAGCCGGTTACGGGCGATATAGCCATCCCGGGCCAGGTCGCGCAGGCCACGCAGTTGCTCGTCGAGGGCGTCGCGCTGGGCCTGCTTGCTGGCCAGCGAACCCTGCAAGCCTTGCAACGAAGCTTCGGCGCCGGCGATGCCTTCGCGCATGCCAGCAAGCTCCATGTCCAATGCGCGGGCACGGCTGACCCGCAATTGGCGTTGGCCCTCCAGGGCCGCGGCCACCCAGGGCGTGCCGGCCTCGGCCTGCAGGCCCTCCGGGAACGCCAGGCCCGGCAGGCCGTCACGCTCGGCCAGCAACCGCGCCTCACCGGCGCGGGCGTTGACGTACTGCACCCGCAGCGAGCCGACCTGGGCCTGGGCCTGAGTCGGGTCCATGCGCAGCAACACCTGGCCGGCACTGACCGGCTCGCCATCGCGTACCAGCAGCTGCTCGATCACCCCACCCGTGGGGTGCTGCACCGCCTGCTTGCTGCCCGCCACCACCACGTTGCCGGTCACCGGCACGCCCTTGTCCAGCGGCGCCAGCGCAGCCCACAAGAGGAAGCCGCCAAAGCCGGCCAGTACCAGCCAACGCCCCATCCGGGCGGGGCGATGTTCACTGAGGCTGAGCACGTTGTAGGGGTCGGCGGGCACATCGGTCTTGCGCTTGGTAACGGCATGTACGGTCATGAAGTCAGGCTCTTGGCAGGCCGAAGCTGGCGCTCAGGCCAAGGGGCGGGCGTGTGGCGGGGGCGGCGGCAACCGGCGCCGGGCGGGCGGCGCGCTGCAGGTCCTGCAGCACCCGGGCGGTCGGCCCGTAGGCTTGCAGTTGGCCGTTCTGCAGCATCAGCAGATTGTCCAGGCCCGCCAGCAACGACGACTTGTGGGTGATCAGGATCAGCGTGCGCTTGTGCTCACGCAGCTTGCCGACGGCCTCGAGCAGCGCCTGCTCACCGGCCTCGTCGAGGTTCGAGTTGGGCTCGTCGAGCACGATCAACGCCGGCAACCCGTACAGCGCACGGGCCAGGCCGATACGCTGGCGCTGGCCGCCAGACAACCCGCTGCCGCCCTCGCCCAGCAGCGTGTCATAGGCAGCCGGCAGCTTGAGGATCATCTCGTGCACACCGGCCATTTGCGCGGCGGCCACCACCTGCTGGGCGTCCACCGGGCCAAGGCGGGCAATATTGTCGGCAATGCTGCCGGCGAACAGTTGCACATCCTGCGGCAGGTAGCCGATATGCCGGCCCAGCGCCTGGCGCTCCCACACCCGCAGGTCGGCACCGTCCAGGCGCACCTTGCCGGTGGACGGCGCGGCAGCACCGACCAATAGACGGGACAGGGTCGACTTGCCCGAACCCGACGGGCCGATGATGCCCAGCGACTCGCCGGCAGCCAAGTCGAAACCCAGGTTGTTCAGGCAGGGCCGGTTGCTGCCCGGCTGCAGCGCGCCCACTTGTTCCACCGTGAGCCTGCCCACCGGCGCCGGCAAGGGCATGCCGGCCGGGCGTGGCGGTTGCGTGCGCAACAGCTCGCTCAGGCGCAGGTAGGCCTGGCGGGCACCGCTCCATTGGCGCCAGGCGCCGATCAACTGGTCGATCGGCGCCAGCACCCGGGCCATCAGGATGGAGCCGGCGATCATCATGCCGGGGGTGATCAACTGCTCGATCGCAAGCCAGGCGCCCAGCCCCAGCACCAGCGACTGCAAAGCCAGGCGCACGGTCTTGGACACCGCGCTGACCGCCGCAGTGCGCTCGCTGCCGAGGTTCTGCCGGGCCAGAAAACCATGGTGCAGGCGTGCCCAGCGCTGGCGCACCGCGCCCAGCATGCCCATGGCTTCGATCACCTCGGCATTGCGCAGGTTGGCGCTGGCCTCCAGGCCAGCCTGCTGCGACAGCTCGCCCGCTTCGGCGAACGGGGCCTTGGTCAGGCGCTCGTTGACCCAGGCCAGCACTGTCAGCAACACCGCGCCCACCAACGCCATCAGGCCAAGCCACGGGCTGAACATGAAGATCACCAGCAGGTACACCGGGAACCAGGGTGCGTCGAAGAAGGCGAACAGCGCCTGGCCGGTGGCGAACTGGCGCAGGCTGGTCAGGTCGGCGAGCATCTGCCCGGCCGCGCCCTTGTGCCCCGTCAGGCTGGCCGCGTAGGCGGCGTCGAACACCCGCGGGTTGAGGTCCATGTCCATGCGCGTGCCCAGGCGCACCACCACTTGGCTGCGCAGCCACTCCAGCACGCCCATGAAGGCGAACAGGCCCAGCACCAGGAGGCTGAGCATGAGCAGCGTCATCTCGTTGCGCGACGACAGGACCCGGTCATACACCTGCAACATGTACAGCGCCGGCGCCAGCATCAGCAGGTTGATCACCGCAGTGAACAGGGCGACGTTGGCGAGGCCGGCACGGCAGGCCTTGAGCGCCTGCAGCACTTCGTTGGCCGCGGCGGGAGCGGTTCGCATTCGTTGGAAACCTCACAGGGTGCGTCGACCGGCGATTGCTTTGTGCCGGTCGACGCCACAGAATTCGCACCACCGCAGCCTGGGCCCGGCAAAGACACGGGCTGCGGGGTAAATGCAACAAATCAGCGAATGGCAGGGTTACCTTCCATTCGCTTTTTCATGCCTGGGCTCAGGCCGCCAAGGCCAGGTCTTCAGGCAGCGCCTGCACGCCAACGGCTTCGGCCGAGGCCGCGACCGGGCCAGCCGCCAGGGCGGTGTTGATCTGGGCGAAGGTGTTGTTGGTGGATACGCCGTAGTCGGCCAGCAGGTTGTCCAGCACGGTTTCCAGGCCGCTGGTCTTGCCCTGCATCAGGTTGTAGATCACGTTGTGTACGTCGTTGCCTGCACGACCGGCACCTTGAGCGGCGTTCAGGTCCAGGCCGTCGAAGCTCACGGCCAGCGCCTGCACGCTGTAGTTGCCGCTGGCGTCACGCAGCAGGGTGTTGCCCAGGGTCACGGTGTCCAGCTCGCCGTACAGGTAGTGGTTCTGGTTGTCGCCGGCCGGCAGCGAGGCATTCCAGACGTAGTGCAGGCCGGTCGGGGTGTCGCTTTCGGCGATCACGGCAAAGTTTGAACCATTGGTGCCGCGAATGGCGTACTGGCTGCCATCGGTGCCGCCCTCGTTGAAGCCACCGGTGTTGCTGGCGTTGTGGGCGGCGGTCTTGAAACCGGTGGCCCAGGCCGAGAGGTACTGGTCAACGGTGAAGTTGGCGAAGGAAGCCGAGTAGGTAACGGACAGAGACATTGCATTTCCTCATTGCGTTGCAGTTGAGAGCGAAGGCGTCCAACGCCTTCGTGTTGCCCGACAGTGGGCGAACCTGGTGAATCAGAATCGATACTCGAGCATGCCGGAGAGGGTCCGGCCACGGGCCAGGGAGAGGTTGTTGGCGTCGCCCATGGCCACGAAGTAAGCCTCGTCGGTGACGTTTTCCAGCGACAGGGCAATGTTCAGCTGCGGGGTCGCCCAGTAGCTGGCATACAGGTCGTAGACCTTGTATTCCGGCCAGCGGGCCTTCTCCAGGTTGCCGTAGCCCTGGCTATTGAGGTGCTCGCCCCGGCCCGCGCTGTAGCGCAGGCGGGCGCCGACATCGAGGGTGTTGTCGAAGAAGCGCAGGCCGGTGGTCACCGCGCCACGGTCGGACGGCATGTAGGCGGCGTTGCCCATGATCTCGCCACAGCTGACCTGGTCATTGATCGCCTGGCCCTCGCTGAAGTTGTAGGCCGGCAAGGTCACCGGGATCGGGAAGCCGCCGAAGTCGATCACCGTGTCGATCATGCCGGCGTCGTTGCGCTGCACACCGCCGCCCATGTACAGCTGCTTGGAGCAGAACTCGTTGCTGCCGATCATGTGGGTGTAGCTGAGCTGGGTGTAGAAGCGGCCGTTGTCGTAGTCGAGCGAGTACTCCACGCCACGGAAGTTGGTGCCTTCAAGGTTGTTGGTGTAGGCACTGTTGCCCAGCGACAGCCCGGTAATGTCGGTGCCGGGCAGGTCGACGCTGTAGTCGAGGTACGAGAAGTTCTCGATCCGCGTATCGAAGTAGGCCACCTTCACACCGAGGCGGTCGCCATCGCGAAACAGCGATTCCTTGAAGATATTGAAACCGGCTTCCCAGTTATGCGACTGCTCGGGCTTGAGGAACGGGTTGGGGTACACCAGTTCATTGCCGCCACCGTGCGGCTTGCCGCTCATGAACGCTTCGGTCACCGCCGGCGGGCGCCAGCCGCGACCCCAGCGGGTATAAAGCTGCAACCAGTCCAGCCCCGGCTTGACGCCGATACCGAAGGTCGGCGAGAAGCGCCCCTCTTCGCGTTCGACGTCGTAGGCAAACTCGGTTTGCTCGCGCAGCACGTCCACGCCGGTAACCCCGACCGGGTAGGCCCAGGTGGTGAACCCGGTCTTGCCCGTCAGGCGATAGCGGTCGTAGCGCAGGCCGGCATCCAGGGTCAGCCAGCCGTCATGCTCGAACGACAGGTTGCCGAACAGGCTGCCCATGGCCCGCTTGCCTTCTGGGTCAGCCCCGGCGATGAACGGGTTGTCCCTTTCACTCGGCGCGGGGATACGCTCGCTGCTCGGCTTGAAGGTGTCCAGGAACAGTTCAGCGCCGTAGTTGAAGCTCAGCAGGTTGCTCTGGCCGAAATAGAAGCGCGAGGTGTTCTGCGCCTGCAGGCCCCAGGTGTCGGTCTGGAAGTGATCGTTGTAGTCGGCGTAGAAGTTGCCGCTGCCGACGCTGGCGGTATTGCTGTTGTTCCAGCGGTCCTGGCGGGTGGTGACGAAATACAGCTTGGCCTTGAAGTCGATCAGGTCGTTGTCCGGCGCATAGCTGTAGTCGAGCCCGAAGTTCTTCGCGTTGATGTCGCTGCTGGCGGTGCGCCGGTAGTAGAACGAGTTAAGGTCAGAGGCGAGCCAGGTCCAGGCGTCCTTGCTGTCGGTGTCGGTTTCCATGTAGCTCAGTTGCAGACGCTGGTCTTCGGGCAGGTTCAGGCCCACCTTGATCAGGTTCGAGCGGGTCACCGTGCCCATGTCGCCAACCTCGGACTCGATCCAGTTGTCCCAGGCCCGCGGGAACAACTTGCGCAGGCGCATCTCGGTGCCCAGGTTGTCCTTGTTGTTGGTGCCGGCGCGGTAGTTGCCGAAGTGGCGCTCGCTCATGCCCAGCAGCAGGTCACCCAGTTCGTTGCCGAAGGCGAACACGCCGCTGCCGTTGAAATAGGTGCCGTTGCCCAGCTCGCCGATGCCATGCCCGGCACGAATCCGGCCGCCCATCTCCTTACCTGGGCCGAGAAACTCGGCGGCGTTCAAGGTATTGAAGCTGGCAATGCCGCCGAGCACACCCGCGCCGCCCATGCCGGACTGGCTGCCCTTTTCGATCTCGACGTTGCTGACGAACTCCGGGTCGATGAACATCGTGCCATTGCGCTGCTGGTGGCCGTTGACGCTGAAGTTCTGGCGCATGCCGTCGATGTTCATGTTGACCCGGCCGTAGTCCTGCACGCCGCGGATGTTCACCGACAGGCCCGGATCGCGCTGGTTGACTGCGGTGTACACCCCGGCGGTCTGCTCGAGCATGTCGGCGGCATGGCGCGGCGGGCGTTTGTCGATCTGATCGCGGGTGATCACGCTGGCCGAACGTGGCGCCTGGTACACCCAGTCACCGTCACGGCTGGACTCGACTTGGGTGGCCCCCAGTTCCAGGGCCGCGCCGGACTCTTCGAGCCGCTCCAGGCCCACCTGCCCCGCAGCGCTGAAGTGGTAGCGCACCGGCATGTTGCGCAGCAGCAGGCGCAGGCCCTCTTCCACGCTGTAGCCACCACGCAGCCCTTCGCTGTACAGGCCGACCAGCTTGCGGCTGTCATAGAACACCTGCACACCGGACTGTTCGGCATAGGCCAGCACTGCGCTGTCGAGCGGCTGGGCGGGAATGTCGAACTGCACCAGGCTGCGGCTGGTGCTGTTCGGTGGCGTGGCTGCCTGGGCCAGGCCGATCCCCATCGGCAGGCTCAAGGCGCCAATGGCCAGGCTGCTGGCCAAGGCGATGCGGCTCAGGGGCCGGCGGGGTTGTGCGGGGTGCGTGCTCACTGCGCGTCTCGTCTTCTGTTGGCGATTTCTAGTAATGAAAATCAATCTCAACAATCAGACGTGCGACGTAGGAAAACTCAGTAACGCGAAACCAAAGTTTTTTTCAGCGGTTCAGTAGATCAGCGTCAAACCAGGCAATTGCAGGCGTTCGGCCTTGAGTTCGGCGCTGAGCACATCGGCGGCCACGGCCAGGTTGTCGAGGCGGAACACCCCACTGACCTGGCGTTGCGCCAAGGCCGCGTCGACCACCAGCAGGCGCCCGTCACGGTAGCGGTTCAGCCGTTCGACCACCTCGGCCAGCGGCTGGCGCTCGAACACCAGCACCCCACGCTGCCAGTCGGTGGCCCGCTGCACGTCGCGCCCTGGCCACAGGCGCACGCCCTCGGCCTGGTCGTAGCGCAGCGCCTGGCCCTCCTGCAACAGCTGGCTGGTCACCCCCTGTGCCGGCGCGGCTTGCAGCTTTACCTCGACACTGTGTTCGAGCATGCCGACCCAACCGCCCTCGCCCGCCCTGCCGACCACGAACCGCGTGCCCAGGGCCCGCGTGCTGGCGCCGGCATAATCGACCACGAACGGCCGTGGCTCGGCGGCCGTGACCGGCGCGGCACTGAACACTGCATCGCCGGCCAGCAGGCGCACCCGCCGCTGCTGGCCATCGAAGGCCAGTTGCAAGGCGCTGCGGCTGTCGAGATCAACCAGGCTGCCATCGGGCAAGGTCACCCGACGCACTTCGCCGGCAGCGGTGACGTAGTCCGCGCGCCAGTCCAGCAGCAGGCCGGGCCCCTGCTCCACCCCCAGCACCGCCAGCAGTACCAACGCGCTGCAGGCCACAGCCCGCCGAATACGCGAACCCCTGCGCCGGGCAGGCGTGCGCGTACTGCGCGGCAGCGGCGCGCGATGCGGCGCGCCAGCGGGAGCAAGGCCCGCCAGTTGCCCCAGGTCGCCCCAGGTCGCCTGCGCGAAGGCATAGGCCTGGGCATGGCGCGGGTCACTCGCACACCACTGCTCCAGCGCCTGCTGCTGCACACTGCTCAGGGGGCCGGCGCCTTGCAGCACCACCCACTCGGCGGCCTGCTCGCGGATGGCTTGCTCGTTCTGGCTGCTCACACGGTTCTCTCGCGATCTGGTTATGTCTGGGCTGACGTCTGAAGCGGCGTTTGTCAGTAAACCGTTGGTCATTCCGCTTCCTGCAGGCACTGCATCACATAGGCCAGGGCCTTGGCCAGATGCTTCTGCACGGAGCTGTCGGAAATACCCAGGTGACGCGCGACTTCGGCGTGGGTCATGCCCTCCAGGCGATTGAGGCGAAACACCTGCCGGGTACGTTCGGGCAACGCCTCGAGGATCGCCTGCAAGCGGCGCAGGTGCTGGATGCGAGCAGCCTGCTCGTCGAGCCCGGGGCCGTCCTCGATGATGCTTTCCAGCGCTTCGTGGGGGACCAGATCGGTCTTGCGCCGCTGCTGCTGGCGCACATGATCGACCATCAGGTTGTGGGCCGTGCGGTACAGGTAGGCCTGGGCATTGTCGATGCGGTCGACGTGCTGCTGCTCGGCCAGGCGCAGGAAACTGTCCTGCACCAGGTCGGCGGCCAATTGCGGGTCGCGCACCTTGCGCGAAAGCATGGCCTGCAGGTTTTTCGCGTGCTTGAGGAACAGCCGCTTGAGGTCGAACTCCGCCACACGCACTCCATACGATGGTCGCAAGGTGGCGGCATGCTACTAGCTATTGAGAATCACTTGCAAGAAGCCGACTATTCGAACAATGCATCCAAGGCCTGCTCCAGACGCGTCACGGCAATCACCTGCAAGCCCGGCGGCGCCTCTTTCGGCGCATTGCCCTTGGGCACGATGGCACGCTTGAAGCCATGCTTGGCGGCCTCCTTGAGGCGCTCCTGGCCGCTGGGCACCGGGCGCACCTCGCCAGACAGGCCGATCTCGCCGAACACCAGCAGGTCGTGGGCCAACGGCCGGTTGCGCAGGCTCGACATCACCGCCGCCAGCAGCGCCAGGTCAGAGGCGGTCTCCAGCACCTTGACCCCGCCGACCACGTTGAGGAACACATCCTGGTCGTGGGTGGGGATGCTGCCGTGCCGGTGCAGCACCGCCAACAGCATGGCCAGGCGGTTCTGGTCCAGGCCCAGGGTCACCCGCCGCGGGTTGGCCAGGTGGCTGTCATCGACCAGTGCCTGCACCTCCACCAGCATCGGCCGGGTACCTTCCCAAGTGGCCATCACCACGCTGCCGGGCACCTCTTCCTGGGTACGGTTGAGGAAGATCGCCGAAGGGTTGGAGACTTCCTTGAGGCCGCGATCGGTCATGCCGAACACGCCCAGTTCGTTGACTGCGCCAAAGCGGTTCTTCACCGCCCGCAGCAGGCGCAGGCGCCCGTCCGATTCACCCTCGAAATACAGCACGGTGTCGACCATGTGCTCCAGCACGCGCGGGCCGGCCAGCGAACCTTCCTTGGTGACGTGGCCGACCAGGAAGATCGCCGTGCCGCTCTGCTTGGCATAGCGCACCAGCAGCGCCGCGCTTTCGCGTACCTGGGCCACGCCACCCGGGGCCGATTGCAGCTGCTCGGTGAAAATGGTCTGGATCGAGTCGATCACCATCACCCGCGGCTTCTCCTGGCGGGCAGTGGCGATGATCGCCTCGATGCAGGTTTCGGTCATGACCTTGAGCTGGTCCTGGGGCAGCCCCAGGCGCCGCGAGCGCATGGCCACCTGCTGCTGCGATTCTTCGCCGGTGACGTACAGCGCCGGCATCTGCGTGGCGATGTTGCACAGGGTCTGCAGCAGGATGGTCGATTTGCCGATGCCCGGGTCGCCGCCGATCAACACCACCGAACCATCGACCAGGCCACCCCCGAGCACCCGGTCAAGCTCGGTGCTGCTGGTGGTGAAGCGCGGGATCTCTTCGACGCTGACCTCGGCGAGGGTCTTGATCTGCGCCTGCTGCCCGGCCCAGCCGGCCCGACCGCTGGGGGCCGCCGCGCCGCCGCTTTCGATCATGGTCTCGACCAGGGTGTTCCAGGCGCCGCACTCGCCGCACTGGCCGGCCCATTTGGGGAAAGTCGCGCCACATTCGGTACAGCCATACAAACGCTTGGCCTTGGCCATGGGCGCAGTCTCCTGGAAAAAACCGCCATGATAGCCGAAGCCGGACGTGTCCCGAACGCACCGAGAGGCGACAAAACTATTCGCTCTAACCGCAGTCAGTAGCCCTGAATGCCACGCATGAAGCGTTTAAGTGGCTTACACTGCGTCTACCTCACCATTTGTTACAAGGAAATCGCACATGGGCATGCTCAGTGAGTTCAAGGCCTTCGCCGTCAAAGGAAATGTCGTGGACATGGCCGTCGGTATCATCATCGGCGCCGCCTTCGGCAAGATCGTCTCGTCGTTCGTCGGCGACGTGATCATGCCCCCCATCGGCCTGCTGATCGGTGGTGTGGACTTCAGTGACCTGGCCATTACCCTGAAGGCCGCCGAGGGCGATGTACCGGCCGTGGTCCTGGCCTACGGCAAGTTCATCCAGACCATCCTCGACTTCATCATCGTCGCCTTCGCCATCTTCATGGGCGTGAAAGCGATCAACCGCCTCAAGCGCGAAGAAGCCGTGGCACCGAGCGCACCGCCGGTACCAAGCGCCGAAGAAACCCTGCTGACCGAGATCCGCGACCTGCTCAAGGCGCAGAACCAGAAGTAAGCGGCAAGCTTCAAGCTACAAGCTGCAAGAAAAAGCCGGACCGCGATCTGTCAGCATCTGCGGTCCGGCTTTTTCTTGCAGCTTGCAGCTCGAAGCTTGCCGCTTATTACCAGTAGTTCTCCACCGCGACCTGCCCTGGCCGCTTGCTCAGGCTCAATTGCAAGTCGCGCGCCTTGAGCACCTTGCGCGTCTCATCGATCATGTCCGGGTTGCCGCACAGCATGATCCGCGAATGCTCCGGCGACAGCTCCAGCCCCGCCGCGCGCTCCAGCTCGCCGTTTTCGATCAGCGTGGTGATCCGCGCATTCAACGCCCCCGGATGCGGCTCTCGGGTCACCACCGGAATGAACTGCAACTTGCCGGCGAACTCCGCCAGGTAGTCGCGTTGCTCAAGCCCGGCGATCTCCTGCACATACGCCAGCTCCTTGGCCTCGCGCACCGAGTACACCAGTTTGATGTTGTCGAAGCGCTCCCAGGCCTCGAAGTCCTGCAGGATCGACATGAACGGCGCGATACCGGTGCCGGTAGCCAACAGCCACAGGTCGCGGCCACCGGTAAAGCGGTCGAGGGTCAGGTAGCCGAATGCTTGGCGGTCGATCAGCAAGGTATCGCCCGCGCCCAACCGGCTCAGCTCGCTGGTGAACTCACCGCCGGGCACCACGATGGAAAAGAAGTCGAGGAATTCGTCGTGGGGTGCGCTGACCATCGAGTAGGCGCGCCATACCACGCTGCCATCGGCCTTGGTCACGCCCAGGCGGGCGA
The DNA here is from genome assembly GCF_024749065.1 of Pseudomonas sichuanensis. Lineage (NCBI taxonomy): Bacteria > Pseudomonadati > Pseudomonadota > Gammaproteobacteria > Pseudomonadales > Pseudomonadaceae > Pseudomonas > Pseudomonas sichuanensis. Next base: position 5,190,765 of record NZ_CP087185.1, read on the forward strand.
ACTGCCCGGAGCGGAAGCGAAAGCCTGGATCACGGCTGACCCGCAGGCTGAACAGGTTCGGCGTCAGTGGCTGAACATCGAGCAGGGTCTGGCGGGTGAACTTGTCGGCGCTGGCGGTCATGACGGGCTCCATAAATCAGATGCGCCAAGTGTCTCGCAAAGCGCCGGGGATAAACACCACCGGATTGTAGGGCATCGTTTTTGGCTGACAAAAAGCTGCGCAACAAATGCGACAGCTATAGCAAAAAAACCCAGCGCATCACGAGGACTTTTCCTACAATTGGCCCGTGCAGTCCGGTAATTGGATCCATCGGATTTCAGGGAGTTTCACCCATGTCACAGTGGCACAGCGAACAGCTTCAACAGATGCTGGGGGAGCACGACCCCGACAGATTGTTCCTCCAGGCGGTTGAGCTGGTGCAGGCACTCGGCATGCAATTCGTCGGCCTGGCGACCCACATGCATGTCGCGGGTAAAGCCCCCAAGGTGTGTTTCCGCAGCAACTACCCGGACGAGTGGCACCAGGTCTATCAGCACGAGTTCATGAACAGCGACCCGGCTTGCTGCGAATGCCGCAAGACTACCCTGCCGCTGTTGTGGAACGACGACCTGTTCAAAGAAATGCCGCAGCTGCGCGAGTCAGCCTGTGCCCACGGCCTGCGCCATGGCTGGACGCAATCGTTGTTCGATCAACTGCACAACGAGAGCCAGCTGAGTGTAGCCCGGCCAGACGACCCGATTCGCCCCATCGAACTCTATGAAAACGGCGCACAGATCATGTGGTTGTGCCAGGTGCTGCATGCCGCAGTGAGCGAACAGCATATGGCCAGCGAAGAGCACTATCCGCCACTGAGCAAGCGTGAGCTGGAAGTGATTAAGTGGTCCTCGGAAGGCAAAATCGCCGAGGATGTCGCCAAGATACTCTCGCTATCCACCAGCACCGTGAACTTCCACATCCGCAGCGTGATTGCCAAGACCAACACAAACAACAAGGTGGCAGCCATCGTCAACGTCTTCCGCCAAGGCCTGCTGTAACCCCCTCGAAGCGCAAAGCCCTGTAGAATCGCGTACCTCAAGCCCGTCGCGCACCGCGACGGCCAGATTCGCGCCGAGCCGTACTTAATGCCACTGTTCAACAGCCCCTTCGCCGACCTCGACCTGATTCGCCAGCCGGAACAGGCCAACGACCCGCTGCTGGCGTTCGACGCCGCCGACCAGTACCTGCTGGAGCACCTGGCGGCCCAAGCACCGGCCGCAGGCTGCCGGGTGCTGGTGCTCAACGACAGCTTCGGCGCCCTGGCCGCCAGCCTGGCCGGCAGGTTGGATGTCACCAGCAGCGGCGACTCGCACTTGGCGCGCATGGCGCTGGAGAAGAACCTGGCAGGCAACGGCAAGCCGTTTGATGCCGTGCCTTTCGTACCCGCCAACCAGCACTGGCAAGGGCCCTTCGATCGCGTGCTGGTGCGCGTACCGAAAACCCTGGCCCTGCTCGAAGAACAGCTGATCCGCCTGCAGGGCCACCTGGCCCCCGGCGCTCAGGTGATCGCCGGCGCCATGATCAAGCACCTGCCACGTGCGGCCGGCGACCTGATGGAAAAATACATCGGCCCGGTCCAGGCCTCGCTGGCCCAGAAGAAGGCCCGGCTGCTCACCGCCACGGTCGCCGAGCGCCCACTCGCCCAGTCCCCCTACCCTAGCCGCTACCGCCTCGACGCGCCGGCACTGGAGCTGGTCAACCACGCCAACGTGTTCTGCCGCGAAGGCCTGGACATCGGCACCCGTGCCTTCCTGCCGCACCTGCCACGCGACCTGGGCCGCGCCCGGGTGGCAGACCTGGGCTGCGGCAATGGCGTACTGGCCATCGCCAGCGCCCTGGCGAACCCTGACGCGCATTACACCCTGGTGGACGAGTCGTACATGGCGGTGCAATCGGCCCGTGACAACTGGCAGGCCGCGCTGGGCGATCGTGAAGTAGCCATTGAGGCGGCGGATGGCCTGGCGGGGCTAGCCAAGCAGTCGCTGGACGTGGTGTTGTGCAACCCGCCGTTCCACCAGCAGCAGGTGGTCGGCGATTTCCTCGCCTGGCGCATGTTCCAGCAGGCACGGGAGGCGCTGGAGGTGGGGGGAGCGTTGTACATCGTCGGCAACCGGCACCTGGGCTACCACAGCAAGCTGGCGCGGTTGTTCAGAGGTGTGGAGCAAGTAGCGGCGACGCCGAAGTTCGTCGTGCTCAAGGCGCGCAAGTAATGTAGACCCGGTGACAAGGTGGGAGCGGCGCACTGCCGCTCCCACGCTACCCACGATGGTTTCGATGCAGGCTCAGTGCGTGCTCAACCCCGCAGCACTCATGAACATCCGCATCCCGTAGGCGAATACCCCAAGCGCCGCGACACTCAGCGCCCAGATCAGCACCAGCCAGCCCAGGCGTTGCCACAACGGTTTCTTCTGTTCGACATCCATCATGGCGCGCTCCTAGTGATAGCCGTCTTCATGGGTCACCTTGCCGCGGAACACGTAGTAGCTCCAGTAGGTGTACCCGAGGATGAACGGCAGGATGAACAACGTGCCCACCAGCATGAAGCCCTGGCTCTGCGGCGGTGCGGCGGCATCCCAGATGCTGATCGACGGCGGGATGATGTTGGGCCACAGGCTGATCCCCAATCCGCTGTAGCCAAGGAAGATCAGCACCAGGGTGAGCAGGAACGGCGTGTAGTGCGCATTACGTGCCACCGCGCGCAGCAGGCCATAGAAGGTCACCATCACCAGTAGCGGCACCGGCATGAACCACACCAGGTTAGGCATGCTGAACCAGCGGTCGGCGATCTGCGGGTAGGCGATCGGTGTCCACAGGCTGACGATGCCGATCACTGCCAGCAGCACCAGCGCCAGGGGCCGCGCCATGTCGTGCATCTTCTGTTGCAGCGGCCCTTCGGTTTTCATGATCAGCCAGGTACAGCCCAGCAGGGTGTAGGCGACGATCAGGCCCAGGCCGGAGAACAGGGTGAACGGCGTCAGCCAGTCCAGGTAGCCGCCGACGAACTTGCGGTCGACCACCTTGAAGCCTTCAATGAAGGCGCCCAGGGCCACGCCCTGGAAGAAGGTGGCCACCAGCGAGCCCCAGATGAACGCCTTGTCCCAGATATGCCGCTTGTTGGCCCGCGCCTTGAAGCGGAACTCGAAGGCCACGCCGCGGAAGATCAGCCCCACCAGCATCAGGATCAGCGGCAGGTACAGCGCTTCCAGCACCACCGAGTAGGCCAGCGGGAAGGCGCCGAACAGCGCGGCGCCACCCAGCACCAACCAGGTTTCGTTGCCGTCCCATACCGGGGCGACGGTGTTCATCATCACATCACGGTCACGCTCGTCCTGGACGAACGGGAAGAGCATGCCGATCCCAAGGTCGAAACCGTCCATCACCACGTACATCATCACGCCGAAGATGATGATCACGGCCCAGATCAGCGGAAGATCGATACCCATCTCAGTTCCCCTCGCTCAGGCGGGTGGAGGTGGCCTCATGGCCATCATCGGCGGCGGACAGTGGCCGCGCCGGCGTACGTTGCTGGCCAGGGCCACCTGGGGTGTGCTCCTCGCCTTCGCCGGTTTTCGGCCCTTTGCGCACCAGCCGCATCATGTAGCCGATGCCGGTGCCGAACAGGGCGAAGTACACCACCACGAACATCACCAGGGTGAAACCGAGCTGCGCATAGCTATGGTTGGACACCCCGTCGGCGGTCCGCATCAGCCCGTAGACCACCCATGGCTGGCGACCGATCTCGGTGGTGAACCAGCCAGCGAGGATGGCGATCAGCCCCGACGGGCCCATCCACAGGGTCAGGTAGAGGAACGGCCGCGAGCTGTAAAGGGTGCCGCGCTTGCGCAGCCACACGCTCCACAGGCCAACGAAGATCATCAGCATGCCCAGGCCGACCATGACCCGGAACGACCAGAACACGATGGTCGAGTTGGGGCGGTCTTCGGGCGGGAACTCCTTCATTGCCGGCACTTGCTTGTCCAGGCTGTGGGTCAGAATCAGGCTGCCCAGGGCCGGGATCTCGATCTTGTAGCGGGTGGTTTCGGCTTGCATGTCCGGGATGCCGAACAGGATCAGCGGCGTCGGTTCACCGGGTTTGTTTTCCCAATGGCCCTCGATGGCCGCGATCTTCACCGGCTGGTGCTTGAGGGTGTTGAGGCCGTGGAAGTCACCGATCACCGCCTGGATCGGCGCGACGATCAGCGCCATCCACATGGCCATCGACAGCATCTTGCGTACCGCCGGGTTATCCCGGCCGCGCAACAGGTGCCAGGCCGCCGAGGCGCCGACGAAGAACGCCGTGGCGACGAAGGCGGCGGTGGCCATGTGCATCAGGCGGTAGGGGAAGGACGGGTTGAAGATCACCGCGAACCAGTCCACCGGGATCACTTGGCCATTGACGATCTCGTAGCCTTGGGGGGTCTGCATCCAGCTGTTGGACGCCAGGATCCAGAAGGTCGAAACCAAGGTGCCGAGCGCCACCATGCAAGTGGCGAAGAAGTGCAGGCCTCGGCCGACACGGTTCCAGCCGAACAGCATGACGCCAAGGAAGCCGGCCTCGAGGAAGAACGCCGTCAGTACCTCGTAGGTCAGCAAGGGGCCGGTGATGGAGCCCGCGAAGTCGGAGAACTGGCTCCAGTTGGTGCCGAACTGGTAGGCCATGACCAGGCCGGAGACCACGCCCATGCCGAAGTTGACGGCGAAGATCTTCGACCAGAAGTGGTAGAGGTCACGGTAGGTGTTGTTGCCGGTCTTGAGCCAAAGGCCTTCGAGAACCGCCAGGTAGCTCGCCAGGCCAATGGTGATGGCCGGGAACAGAATGTGAAAGGACACGGTAAAGGCAAACTGGATTCGGGCGAGCTCTAGGGCTTCTAATCCGAACATGGTGCTTCCTCTTCAGATAATCCGGCGTCCAGGCTTGTGGCCCTTGTCGCCCACTGCCCCCACAGTGATCGAGTGCGGCTCGTTGGAATTGTTCTGTTCGATCGCAGGGATTCCGGCCCGAGGGCCAAATTCGTTGCATCTGGAACGATTGATCCAAGTCAACGAATGTCTGGAAGCATAGTCCCGAATCAAGTCACAAGATGTGTGGTTGATTGCCGCGTGACCCGTTGTCCCACCCCCTTTTCCGGGCGCTGAAAAACTGTCCACCTCGACATTCAGCAACTAAATGTTACAAACAGATGCTACTCTGCAGACCCCTCTATTGCCGAGGTTACAGGCCTGCCGATGTCCGACTCCGCCCCGCAATTGCTGCGTCATCACCGCCCTTTCATGGCCTTCTGGCTGGCCCGCGTCTTCACTGCCAGCGGCTTCCAGATGCTCACCGTGGCCATCGGCTGGCACCTCTACCAGTTGACGGGCAATGTGCTCGATCTGGGCCTGGTCGGGCTGGTGGAATTTGCCCCGCGCGTGCTGTTCATGCTGCACACCGGGCACGTTGCCGACCGCTATGACCGGCGCAAGGTCGCCGCGCTTTGCCAGACCTTGCAGGCGCTGATCGCCCTGGCATTGGCCCTTGGCAGTGTCACTGACAACGTCAGCCGCGAGCTGATCTTCGTGCTGGCCTTCCTGCTGGGCGCCACCCGCTCGTTCGAGATGCCGGCCACCCAGGCGCTGCTGCCCAACGTAGTGCCACCGGGGCTGTTCCCGCGGGCGGTGGCGGCGTCGGCCTCGGCGACCCAGACCGCGACCATCGTCGCCCCGGCGGTGGGCGGTTTCCTGTATGCCTTCGGCAGCATCTGGGTGTATGCCCCGACCGTGGCCCTGTACGTGATTGCCTGCCTGCTCATGCTCAGCCTCGACGCCCGCCAGCAACCGCTCCAGCAAGGCCGCGCCAGCCTTGAGTCGCTGCTGGCCGGGATCCGCTTCATCCGCAGCCGCCCGGACATCCTCGGCGCCATCTCGCTGGACCTGTTCGCCGTACTGCTGGGCGGCGCCACCGCGCTGCTGCCGGTGTTCGCCAAGGACATCCTGCTCACCGGCGCCTGGGGCCTGGGCCTGCTGCGTTCGGCCCCGGCGGTGGGCGCGCTGCTGATGTCGCTGTGGCTGGCGCGCTTCCCGGTGGAACGCAAGGTGGGCCTGGTCATGTTCACTGCGGTGGGGGTGTTCGGCGTGGCGACCATCGCTTTCGGCTTGAGCACCTCGTTCTGGTTCTCCCTGGCGGTTCTGGTGGTGCTGGGCGCGGCTGACATGATCAGCATGGTCATCCGTGGCGCCTTCGTGCAGTTGGAGACCCCGGATGAAATGCGCGGCCGGGTGAGTGCGGTGAACGGGCTGTTCATCGGCGCCTCGAACCAGCTCGGCGAGTTCGAATCAGGGCTCACCGCGCACTGGTTTGGCACAGTGCCGGCGGTGGTGCTCGGTGGTGTCGGCACCCTGGTGGTGACCGGGGTGTGGATGAAACTGTTCCCGACCCTGACCCATCGGGATCGCTTGCACAACGGCTGAGCTCCACACAAATCCCTGTAGGAGCGGCCTTGTGTCGCGAAAGGGCCGCAAAGCGGCCCCAGATATCAGCCTTGCCTCAACAGACGCTGGGGCTGCGGTGCAGCCCTTTCGCGACACAAGGCCGCTCCTACACCGGACAACATTTCGCCGGTCAGGCACTCCCCAATGGCCATAGGCCCCCGCCCCCCATGCTGGTATGATGCGCGGCTTTTTTGCCCCCCACGCAAAACCGCGGCATCCGGTACGGTCTGTGCTTTGCTGTTGGGGACGATACATTCACGGCGCGAGGCGCCCTGGGAGCAGGCATGCTGGAAAGGCTGTTTCAACTAAAGGCACACAACACCAACGTGCGCACCGAGATTCTCGCGGGCGTCACCACCTTCCTGGCCATGGCCTACATCCTGTTCGTCAACCCGAGCATCCTCGGCGAGACCGGCATGGACAAGGGCGCGATCTTCGTCGCCACCTGCCTGGCCGCGGCCATCGGCTCGGTGACCATGGGCATCATCGCCAACTACCCGATCGCCCTGGCGCCGGGCATGGGCCTGAACGCCTTCTTCACCTACACCGTGGTTCTGCACATGGGCCACACCTGGCAGGTGGCGCTGGGTGCGGTGTTCCTGTCCGCCGTGCTGTTCTTCCTGCTGTCGATCTTCCGCATCCGCGAATGGATCGTGAACAGCATCCCGCTGCCGCTGCGTTCGGCCATTGCCGCCGGTATCGGTCTGTTCCTGGCGCTGATCGCCCTGCATAACGCCGGCATCGTCGTCGATAACCAGGCCACCTTGGTGGGCCTGGGCGACCTCAAGAAACCAGCGCCAATCCTCGCCACCCTGGGCTTCTTCCTGATCGTTGCCCTCGAGGCGATGAAAGTGCGTGGCGCGGTGCTGATCGGCATCCTCGCGGTGACCGTGGCCTCGATCGCCATGAACGTCACCCCATTCGGTGGCGTGGTGTCGATGCCGCCATCGCTGGCACCGACCTTCCTGCAGTTGGACATCAAAGGCGCCCTGGACGTCGGCCTGATCAGCGTGATCTTCGCCTTCCTGTTCGTCGACCTGTTCGACAACTCCGGCACCCTGATCGGCGTGGCCAAGCGCGCCGGCCTGATGGGCAAGGACGGCCACATGCCGAAAATGGGCCGCGCCCTGATCGCCGACAGCACCGCCGCCATGGCCGGTTCGCTGCTGGGCACCTCGACCACCACCAGCTACATCGAATCCGCCGCCGGCGTCAGTGCCGGTGGCCGCACAGGCCTGACCGCCATCGTGGTCGCCGTCTTGTTCCTGCTGGCGCTGTTCTTCGCCCCATTGGCCGGCAGCGTGCCGGCCTTCGCCACCGCCCCGGCGCTGCTGTTCGTCGCCGTGCTGATGGCCTCGGGCCTGGCCGAGATCAACTGGGATGACGTTACCGAAGCCGCGCCGGTGGTGGTCACCGCCCTGGCCATGCCGCTGACCTACTCGATCGCCAACGGCATCGCCTTCGGCTTCATCGCCTGGACCGCCATCAAGCTGCTGTCCGGCCGTCACCGCGACCTGAACCCAGCGCTGGTGATCCTGTCCATTCTGTTCGTCATCAAGCTGGGCTGGTTCAACGCATGAGTGCCGTTTTCGACCCTACGCAATACGACGCGCAGCTGGCGACCAAGGTCGCCCGCCTGCGTGAGCTGCTGGCGCCGTTCGCGGCGCCCAAGCCTGCGGTGTTCGACTCGCCGCGCGAGCACTACCGCCTGCGCGCCGAGTTCCGCCTGTGGCGCGAGGACGGCCAGCGCCATTACGCGATGTTCGCCCCGGGCGAGAAGCACAAGGCGATCCTGATCGACGACTTCCCCATCGCCAGCCAGCGCATCAACCAACTGATGCCGCGCCTGAAGGCCGCCTGGCAGGGCAATGAGGCGCTGAACAACCGCCTGTTCCAGGTGGAGTTCCTCACCACCCTGGCCGGCGATGCCATGGTCACCCTGTGCTACCACCGCCCGCTGGACGACGCCTGGGAAGCCGCTGCGCAGCAGTTGGCCGCCGAGCTGAATGTCAGTGTCATCGGCCGCTCCAAGGGCAAGCGCCTGGTGATCGGCCGTGACTACGCGGTAGAGAAACTGGACATCGCCGGCCGCACCTTCAGCTATCGCCAACCCGAAGGCGCGTTCACCCAACCCAACGGCGCGGTGAACCAGAAGATGCTCGGCTGGGCCTTCGAAGCCATGGGCGAGCGCGACGACGACCTGCTGGAACTGTACTGCGGCAACGGCAACTTCACCCTGCCGCTGGCCACCCGGGCCCGCCAGGTGCTGGCCACCGAGATCAGCAAGACCTCGGTCAACGCCGCGCTGCACAACCTCGACGAGAATGGCGTGGACAACGTGCGCCTGGTGCGCCTGTCGGCCGAAGAGCTGACCCAGGCGCTGAACGAGGTGCGCCCGTTCCGCCGCCTGGAAGGCATCGACCTCAAGGCCTACGACTTCGGCACCGTGTTCGTCGACCCGCCGCGCGCCGGCATGGACCCGGACACCTGCGAGCTGACCCGGCGCTTCGAGCGCATCCTGTACATTTCCTGCAACCCGGAAACCCTGGCGCAGAACATCGCCCAGCTGCACGATACCCACCGTATCGAACGCTGCGCGCTGTTCGACCAGTTCCCCTATACCCACCACATGGAAAGCGGGGTGCTGCTGGTTCGGCGCTGACCCTCGACATGGCGGGGCCGCAAGGGCCCCGTCGTGCGCTGCAAGGAGTGATGTGCCATTGGATCAGTTGAGTGCCATGCAGGCCTTCCGCCGGGTCGTCGACCACGGCGGCTTCAGCGCCGCCGCCCAGCAGGCAGGCGTTTCCCACACCGTACTGTCGCGCCGGGTGAAGAACCTCGAGCGCCACCTCGGCACCCAGCTGCTCAATCGCACCACCCGTCGCTTGCAACTGACCGAGGCCGGTGCGCTGTTCCATCGCCACTGCGTGCAGATTCTCGAGCAGATGCAGGCCATGAACCTGGAACTGTCCGAACACCAGCAGCAGCCCACCGGCACCCTGCGCCTGGGCGTGGCGACCGCCTTCGGTGAACTGGAACTGGGGCACTGGCTGCCGGACTTCATCGAGCGCCACCAGCGGTTGCAGGTCGAGCTGCACTGCAGCGACCGCTTCATCGATCTGCTGGAAGAAGACATCGATGTCTGCCTGAGGGTCACCGACCACCTGCCCGACTCCAGCCTGGTAGCCCGCAAACTGGCGGTCAGCACCCGTGTGCTGGTAGCCGCGCCCAGCTACCTGGAGCGTCATGGCACGCCGACCACACCTGACGCCCTGCTGGCCCATCCGCTGCTCGGCTACAACCGCTTGCCACAGCCACAGCGCCTGCAACTCACCGGCTCCACGGGTGAGCACCATGAGGTACTGATGCCCCGGCGCCTGGGCGCCAACTCGCCGATGGCCCTGCGAGCCGCGGCGATTGGCGGGCTGGGCATCGCCAGCTTCGATCGTTTCATTGTCCACGATGCCTTGCGCGACGGGCGCCTGGTACCGCTGCTGGCGGACTGGTCCCAGCCTTCACGCACGCTGTACGCCGTGTATCCGCAGAGCCGCCACGTCGCCCCCAAGGTACGGGCGCTGCTCGAGTATGTGCAGGCCTACTATGCCAGGCCACGGTGGGAACCTTGATTTGTGCATATTCGACACAAGACCTGGCTATTTTTTGACGTATTTGTGCGCATTTTCAAAGGCTAGTCTTCGCCCACTGTCATCTGGCGAAGGAGCCTCCCCATGAAAGTACTGCACACGATGTTCGTCGGCCTCACGCTGGCCGCACTCACCACCACGGCAAGCGCCGCTGGCGAGCCACCGAGCTCGGTACCTGACAGTACTGCCTTGAGATGGCAGGACGTGTCCGGCACCCAAGGCGTCGTGAGCTATGCCAACGTCGAGGGCGATCTGTTCGGCAAAGGGCCGTATTCAGCGTACGTGAAGTTTCGCAAAGGCACGGACAATGGCCTGCACAGCCACAGCCAGACACTGCCGACCGTGGTACTGAGCGGTACCTTCTATGCAGTGATCGATGGCAAAAGGGTCGAGTATCCGGCGGGCGCCTACTACAAGCTGCCGGCCAACCTCGTGCATGAAAGCGGCTGCACCGCTGCCGCGGATTGCCTGTTGTTCCAGTACCAGGCCGATGCGTTCGACCTGAACCCGGTCAAGGGCTGAGACTTGTCGCAAGGCCGGCTCCTGCGGGAGCCGGCCTTTGCTGGTCTTGAAACCTCAGAAGTCGAAGAACACCGTCTCCCCGTCCCCCTGGATACGGATATCGAAGCGATACGCCGTCTTCCCCTCCACTTCGCAGCGCTTGGCAATCAGCGTCTCGCGCCGCTGCGGCTGCTCGATGAGGTTGAGCACCGGGCACTTCGCGTTCGCCTCGCCCTCGTCATCGAAATACAACCGCGTGTGCAGGTGGATATTGATGCCCCGGGCAAACAGGCTGATGTTGATGTGCGGCGCCATCGGCACGCCCGCGGCGTTGTTCACCACACCCGGCTTGACCGTGTGCAGGGTCCATTCACCGGCATCGAAAGTGGTGGCGGTGCGGCCGAAGCTGTTGAAGACGTTCTCCTGGTTGTAGTCGTCCTGATACAGGCCGTTAGCGTCGGCCTGCCAGATCTCCAGGAACGAATCGCGCACCAGGTGGCCATTGCCGTCGTACACCTGGCCGATCAGCAGGATGTGCTCACCCGGGGCATTGGCCTTGGCCAGGCGGTTCCAGATTTCCTGGTCGCGGGTCGGGTTGCCGGCCGCTTCCAGGGCCAGGCCTATGTGTACGTAGGGGCCGGCGGTCTGCGAGGGGGTTTCCGGCAGCAGTTCGATAGGCATGACGGTGCTCCTCAGCGGTTTTCGAAGTGGGTCTGGCGCTGGCCGCGCAGGACGATGTCGAAGCGATAGGCCAGGCAATCCATGGGGTTGGCGTGGCTCATGTCGAGCCTGGCGATCAGCCGCTCGACCGCATCCGGGTTGGCGATCGACTTGACGATCGGGCACATCGGGATCAGCGGGTCACCCTCGAAATACAGCTGGGTGATCAGCTTGGTAGCGATCGACGGGCCGCTGACGGAGAAGTGGATATGCGCCGGGCGCCAGTCGTTGGGGCCGTTGCGCCATGGGTACGGGCCAGGCTTGATGGTGCGGAAGCTGTAGTAGCCGTCGCGGTCGGTCAGGCAACGACCGACGCCACCGAAATTCGGGTCCAGCGGCGCCAGGTAGCGGTCGTTCTTGTGCCGGTAACGGCCACCCGCGTTGGCCTGCCACATTTCCACCAGGGTGTTGGGCACCGGTTTGCCGTACTGGTCGACCACGCGGCCGGCGACGATGATCCGCTCGCCGATCGGCAGCCCACCGTTGTTGAAGTTCAGCAGCAGGTCGTGGTCATGCTCGCCGAAGCGCAGGTGGGAAAAGTCCGGGCCGGTGCTTTCGCTGATCGACTGCGGGATGCTCACCAACGCCTGGCGCGGCGAGCGGGCGACCGAGGTCTTGTAGTCGGGGGTGAAGGCCTTGGGGTGCCAGTTGCGATCACGGATCACGAAACGGCTGGTGTCCTGGGCAGGCATGCCGGTTACCTCTTTTGGAATTATGAAGTCGCCTGGGCGTGGCAGGCGGACTTGCAGTTTCCGGCAGGTACGACGGGATGAATATTGAATTCAGCGGTCATAGGCATAACCATTTGGTTATGCTCTTGCGCTTACCTCTACGGCCAGCGCGGCGCTGAACTAATCTTTTGACTTCATGTTTCAAAAAACTGGAGAGCAGCACATGGAATGGCGAAAAGGCCGACGCAGCGACAACGTGGTCGATGCCCGCGGCGAAGGTGGCGGTGGCGGCGGCATGCGTTTCGGCGGCGGCAAGGGCCTGGGGCTCGGTGCCATCCTGTTGATCGTCGGCATCGGCTGGCTCACCGGGCAGGACCCGCTGCAGATCCTCGGCCAGCTGGCCGGGCAGATGGACCAGCAGCAACAGACTGCCCCAGCCAATGTCGGCAGCAAGGCACCGCCCGCCAACGACGAACAGGCGGCGTTCGTCGCCTCGATCCTCGGCGACACCGAAGACACCTGGAAAGCCTTGTTCGCCCAGGCTGGCAAACAGTACCGCGACCCGAAACTGGTGCTGTTCAGCGGCCAGGTCAACTCGGCCTGTGGTTTCGCCTCGGCGGCGGTCGGGCCTTTCTACTGCCCGGCCGACCAGCGCGTGTACCTGGACATGAGCTTCTTCCGCGAAATGGAAACCCGCTTCGCCGCCGCCGGCGACTTCGCCCAGGCCTATGTGATCGCCCACGAAATCGGCCATCACGTGCAGACCCTGCTCGGGGTCTCGGCCAAGGTCGACGCCGCTCGCCGCAGCGGCCAGCGCCTGGAAGGCGACAATGGCTTGCTGGTGCGCCAGGAGCTGCAGGCCGACTGCCTGGCCGGCGTCTGGGCCTACCAAGCGCAAAAGCGCCTGAACTGGCTGGAACCGGGGGACGTGGAGGAAGCCCTGAACGCCGCCAATGCCATCGGCGACGACCGCTTGCAGCAACAGGGCCAGGGGCGTGTGGTACCCGACTCGTTCACCCACGGCACCTCGCAACAGCGGGTGCGGTGGTTCAAGGCCGGGTTCGGCAGTGGCGATGTGAACCAGTGCGATACCTTCTCCAGCCGTAGCCTTTGATCATCGCGGGGCAAGCCCGCTCCCACGCTTTGGGGCGGTCCACCGCGTGGGAGCGGGCTTGCCCCGCGATGATTTCGAATAAACGCAAACGTTTTCAGGCAGTTACAAATCTGCTGAAAAAGCGTTTCAGCTTGCCCCTGCCCTGCCGATAACCCCTGCACGAATCAGCGGGGCTCCCACAACAATAACGCCCAGCGATTGAGATCAAGTGAGCGAAATCATTTTCTGGGAGAGCGTGCATGAACAGCTGGTTCGCCAACATCAGCGTCAACCTCAAACTCGGCCTGGGCTTCGGCCTGGTGCTGGTACTGACCGGCCTGCTGGCCCTGACCGGCTGGAACAGCCTGGGCAGCCTGATCGACCGCAGCAATTGGATGGGCGACATCGGCCAGCTCAACAAGGACCTGACCGACCTGCGCATCGCCCGCCTGCAATACATGATCGCCAACGGCGACGACACAGCGGCGGCCAACACCCAGGCCAAGCTGGACGCATTCAGCAAGCAGCAGGAATACCTGGTCAGCACCTTCAAGAGCCCCGAGAACGTCAAGCTGCTGCGTGAGCTGGGCCAGACCATCAGCGAGTACAAAGTCTCGCTTAACAAAATGCGCACAGGCTACAAGGCCTCGCTGGCCGCCCGTGAAGTGATGACCGCCTCGGCCATCAAGGCTGACGAAGCCATGGACACCCTGAGCCAGGATGTCATGGCGCGCGCCGAGAGCGACAGCGTGCGCCTGGCCCAGTACCAGCTGATCAGCAAGGCGCGCCAGCAACTGCTGCAGGTACGCATCGACGTGCGTGGCTACATCGCCGACAACAGCGCGGCCAACGAGCAAGCCGCCCTGCGCCAGCTGGATGCCGCGCTGGCCGAAGCCGACAACCTCAAGGGCCAGCTGCCCAACGAAGCCACGCGCCTTCGCCAGTTCGAGCAATCGGTGCAGAGCTACCGTGACGCCGTGCGCCAGTTCCGCGACGCCGTGGCCAGCATCGCCACCGCCCGCGCCGAAATGACCGTGCAGGGCGCCGACATCGTCAAGCGCAGCGACGCGCTGTACCAGATCCAGCTTGAGCGCCGCGACATCGAAAGCGCCCAGGCCCGTAGCCTGCAGATCACCGCCACGCTGCTGGCATTGCTGGTCGGCGTGCTGGCGGCAGTGATCATCACCCGTCAGATCACCCGCCCGCTGCGTGAAACCCTGCAGGCCGTGGAGCAGATCGCCGGCGGCGACCTCACCCAGAACCTGCGCGTGACCCGCCGCGACGAGCTCGGCGTGCTGCAACAGGGCATCGGCCGCATGGGCACCACCTTGCGCGAACTGATCACCGGTATCCGCGACGGCGTCACCCAGATCGCCAGCGCAGCCGAAGAGCTGTCGGCGGTGACCGAGCAGACCAGCGCCGGTGCCAACAGCCAGAAGGTCGAGACCGACCAGGTGGCCACCGCCATGCACGAAATGGCCGCCACCGTGCAGGAAGTGGCGCGCAATGCCGAACAAGCGGCCTTTGCCGCGACCAATGCCGACGGTGAAGCCCGCGGCGGCGACAAAGTGGTGGGTGAGGCGATCAGCCAGATCGAACGCCTGGCTCAGGAAGTCAAACGCTCCACCGACGCCATGACCCTGCTGCAGCAGGAAAGCCAGAAGATCGGCAGCGTGATGGATGTGATCAAGTCGGTGGCCGAGCAGACCAACCTGCTGGCCCTCAACGCCGCCATCGAAGCTGCCCGTGCCGGTGAAGCCGGGCGTGGCTTTGCGGTGGTCGCCGACGAAGTGCGCGGCCTGGCCCAGCGCACCCAGCAGTCGACCGAGGAGATCGAAGGCCTGATCGCCAGCCTGCAGCACGGTACCCAGGAGGTCGCCGAAGCGATGAACGGCAGCCGTAGCCTGACCGACAGCAGTGTGGAACTGGCGCGCAAGGCCGGTAGTTCGCTAGAGAACATCACCAGTACGGTGTCGAATATCCAGTCGATGAACCAGCAGATCGCCGCCGCCGCCGAGCAGCAGAGCGCCGTGGCCGAAGAGATCAGCCGCAGCATCCTGAATGTGCGTGATGTGTCGGAGCAGACCGCTGCGGCCAGTGATGAAACCGCGGCCTCCAGCGTGGAGCTGGCGCGCCTGGGTGGTCACCTGCAGACACTGGTCAGCCAGTTCCGCGTCTGACCCACAAAAGCATCGCGGGGCAAGCCCGCTCCCACAGGTCGTGGGAGCGGGCTTGCCCCGCGATCATTTCACCCCTGCCCTATTTGACGATCATCCCCACGCCCCGCCCACGCGGATCTGACGCGGTCTCCAGCTTCTCCCCGGTAACCCGGATCGCCTGGATGTCGCCCATCTCCCAGCCCTGATCCTCCAGCACATAACCCATCTTCTTCAGGTCATCGGCCACCTTGCCGGTGAGCGGCGCATAGCTGTCGAAATAGATGGTGTCCTTGGGCAGCAACTGGTGATGCACCCGCTGCGCCGCCACCGATTTCTCCAGCGGCATGTTGTAGTCATACAGGTTGTTCATCACCTGGAAGATCGAGGTGAAGATCCGCGAACCGCCCGGCGTGCCCACCACCAGCACCACCTTGCCGTCACGGGTCACCAGGGTCGGGCTCATGGACGAGAGCATGCGCTTGCCCGGGGCGATGGCGTTGGCGTCACCGCCCACCACGCCGAAGGCGTTGGCCGCACCGGGCTTGGCGCTGAAGTCATCCATCTCGTCGTTGAGCAGGAAGCCTGCGCCCTTCACCACCACGCCGCTGCCGTAGTCGAGGTTGAGGGTGTAGGTGTTGCTCACCGCGTTGCCCTGCTTGTCGACGATGGAGAAGTGCGTGGTCTGGTGCGGCTCCAGGCCCGGCTTGACCTTGTCGGTCTCGGAGATCGCGTTCGGGTTGACCTGCTCCGCGCGCTTGGCCAGGTAGTCCTTGGCGACCAGCTTGTCCACCGGCACCTGGGTAAAGGCGGGGTCACCCAGGTAGTCGGCGCGGTCGGCGAACACGCGCTTCTCGATTTCGGCCAGCAGGTGGATGTACTTGGCCGAGTTGTGCTCGACGCCCTTGAAGTCGGCCGCACGGTCTTCCTTGATGCCCAGCAGCTGGGCCAGGGCGACGCCGCCAGAGCTCGGCGGCGGCGCGGTGTAGACCACGTTGCCGCGCCAGTCGATGGCCATCGGGTTGCGCCACAGCGCCTTGTAGTCCTTGAGGTCTTCCTTGGTGATCAGGCCCTTGTCGGCCTGCATCTGCGCCACCAGCAGGTCGGCGGTCTTGCCCTGGTAGAACTCGCTGACGCCCTTGTCGGCGATGCGCTCCAGGGTCTGCGCCAGCTCCGGCTGCTTGAACAGCTCACCCACCTTCATGCTGCCGAAGTAATCATTGAAATTGGTGGCGGTCTTGAACAGGCCCTGGGCGTCGTCGCGGTACTGGTACTGCTTCTGGGCAATCTTGAAGCCGTTCTTGGCATAGCCGATGGCGGGGGTGAGCAGCTCGCTCCACTTGAGCTTGCCGAACTTCTGATGCGCCTCCCACAGGCCCATCACCGTGCCCGGCACGCCGGCTGCACGCACGCCGACCAGGCTGAGGTTCTCGATCACCTCGCCCTTGTCATCCAGGTACATGGTCTTGGTGGCGGCCTTGGGGGCCACTTCGCGGTAGTCGAGGAAGTACGGTTTGCCGTCGACGAACAGGGTCATGAAACCACCGCCGCCGATGTTGCCGGCCTCGGGGTAGGTGACGGCGAGGGTGAAGGCCGTGGCGACGGCGGCGTCCACCGCGTTGCCGCCCTTCTTGAGGATATCGGCGGCCACCTGTGCGCCATATTGATCAGGCGCGGCTACCGCGCCGCCTTCCAGCGTCACGGCAAAAGCAGAGGAACAGCTCAGGATCGCGGCCCCGAGGGCCAATGGCTGGAACATGACAAGACGCATGGGCACTTCCTTGGTGTTGTTTTTGTTGATCAGTCATTAAGGCCGAAGCGCTCCGACTAAGCAAACACCGTAGGAAATTTCCGCCGCCGACGGGCAGCAGTTGTCGCATTCAGGCAACTGCGCAGGCGTACGCCGCCAGCTTGGCCTGGATGAAATCAAGGAAGCACTGAATGCGCAGGGCCAGCTGGGTATTGCGGTAGTAGACCGCATTGATCGGCTGGCGATAGCCGTTGTTGTGCTCCGCCAGCAGCACCTGCAGGCGGCCGGCACGGATGTCTTCGTGGGTCATGAAGTGCGACAGGCTGACGATGCCTTCCCCGGCGATGGCCAGCTGGCGCAGGGTCTCGCCGCTGGACGCGAGCAACTGCGGGCGGATCGCCCAGTGCTCGCCCTGGGCGTGGCGCAGCGGCCACTGGTTGAGCGACTCGGGGGAGCTGAAACCGAGCAGGCAATGCTCGGCGAGGTCCTCGACGTTCTGCGGGGTGCCGTGCCGGGCCAGGTACGCAGGGCTGGCGAGCACCTGCACCGGGCTGCAACCCAGCGCCCGGGCATGCAGGCTGGAGTCGGCCAGCTCACCGATGCGGATGGCTACGTCGGTGCTCTGCTCCAGCAGGTCGATGATCAGGTCGTCGGTGTTCAGTTCAAGTTCGATATCGGGATACTGCTGACGGAACTCGCTGATCCAGGGCAGGATCGCGTGCAGCATGAACGGCCCGGCAGCATTGATGCGCAGGCGCCCGGACGGGGTCTGGCGGTGCATCGACAGGCGCTCTTCCATGTCGTCCATCTGCTCGAGGATCTGCCGCGAACGTTCGAGGAAGAAGCGCCCTTCTTCGGTCAGGTCCATGCGCCGGGTGGTGCGGTTGACCAGC
Source organism: Pseudomonas sichuanensis (assembly GCF_024749065.1). NCBI lineage: Bacteria > Pseudomonadati > Pseudomonadota > Gammaproteobacteria > Pseudomonadales > Pseudomonadaceae > Pseudomonas > Pseudomonas sichuanensis. The sequence goes on from NZ_CP087185.1 coordinate 5,208,698, forward strand.
GTGGTGCCCAGCTTGCCCTCCAGGCGCGACAAGGTGCGACTGACCGCCGACGGGGTCTGGCCGATCTGCTCGGCAGCGGCGGAGATCGAACCGCAATCGATGACGGCGACGAATACCTGGAGTTCTTCGGAGCGGGTTTTCACGCGAGTGGCCTAGATTGAATGTCGAACTGATTCATAGCTGCTACGTCGGCGCCGTGCAAGGGGCCGCTGTGCGGCCCATCGCCGGCAAGCCGGCTCCCACAAGCCTCTGTGGGAGCCGGCTTGCCGGCGAAAGGGCTGCGCACGCTTATTGCGCCTTGCCGAACACCGCTTGCAGATGCTGCTCATAGGCCGCCAGCGCCGCCGGCACATCCGGCCGCTTCATCACATCCACCGCCAGGAAGGTCGGCAGCCCGGTCATGCCGAGGAACTGGTTGGCCTTGTGGAACGGGAAGTACACCGCGTCCACGCCCTTGCCTTCAAAGAAGTCAGCCGGGTCATCGAACGCCTGCTGGGGTGCGTTCCAGGTCAGCGACAGCATGTACTGCTTGCCATGGATCAGCCCGCCGCTGCCGTACTTCTGCGAAGCGTCCGAGCGGGTACGGCCATCGCTGGCATACAGGCTGCCGTGGCCAGCGGTGAACACCTCGTCGATGTACTGCTTCACGGTCCAGGGGGCGCCCATCCACCAACCGGGCATCTGGTAGATGATCACATCGGCCCAAAGGAATTTTTCGACTTCTTCCCGGGCGTCGTAACCGCCATCGATGAAGGTTTGCTTCAGGTCGAAACCGGCACGGTCCAGGTGGGCCAGGGCAGCCTCGTGCAGGGTCTCGTTGAGGCGACCGTCGGAATGGGCGAATTGCTTGCCGCCGTTGAGCAGAAGAATTTTTTTCATGGTGTGCCTCGAAGGGTCGGTATCGGCGACCGGGTCAATTGGATGGCGGCAGATTAGGCAGTCGCGGGCGGCGGATAAAGCCGGGGCACTGCAAAATACATTTGCCTGCAAATCACGAATTGCCAGCCAATTATTGCCTTAGAATCTGCTCACCATCTCATCCACAGAGGCCTCACCATGAGCGAGCAGTTTGCTTTCATCCTCCAAGCCAAGACCCGCCCGGAAATGTCCGATGCCTTCGAGCAACTGCTGCGCCCCTACGTGGAGCCGAGCCGCCAGGAGCCGGGCTGCATCGAGTACCACATGCTGCGCGACAAGGAAGACCCGAGCCTGTTCCTGTTCTTCGAGGTGTGGGCAGACAAGGCGGCACTGGACGTGCACTCGGCCCTGCCGCACATGACTGAATTCTTTGAAAACCGCATGAAATACCTGGAGCGCGACTTCGATTTGCAGATGATCGAAATGCTCAGTGCCTCCTCCGCTAACCGTTGATCAGCAGGTGCCCGCCGAGCAGCGCCAGGCCGATGAAAAAGCAGCGCCTGAACAGCGCTGCACTGATACGGCTGCGAAGCCAGGTACCGGCGAGCATGCCCAGCAACGCCGGGGCCAGCACCAGCAATGAGGCACCCAGCGCCTGGCCGTCCAGTACCTCCTGGCCGGCCAGGCCGATGGCCAGCGCCAGGGTCGAGACGGTGAACGACAGGCCCAAGGCCTGGACCATCTCGTCTCGGCTAAGGCCGAGGCTCTGCAGATAGGGCACGGCGGGCATCACGAACACCCCGGTGGCAGCCGTGACCACTCCCGTCACCAGCCCGCACAACGGGCCCAGCCAGCGCTCGTGATGCCGCGCCAGGCGCAGGCCCGGCCCGATCAAGCCATACAGGGCGTAAACCACCAGCGCACCACCCAAGGCGTGGGCCGCCCAGGGGCCACTGTCGATCCCCAGCCAGCGACTGCCCAGCAAGGTGCCGACGAAGATCATCAGCAGCACCCCGCCCAAGCGCCGCACCAACGCCCGCAGATGCCCGCCTGCCGCCAGCTGCCACAGGTTGGTCAGCGTCGAAGGCACGATCAGCAGCACCGCAGCCTGCGCCGGAGGCATAGCCAGCCCAAGCAGGCCCATGGCGATGGTCGGCAACCCCAGGCCGATGACCCCTTTGACCGCGCCGGCCAGCAGGAAGGTGAGCACCACCAGCAACGTCAATGCCGGGCCGATGTTCTGGTAAAACGCGAAAAATGTATTCATGGCGCCATCCTGACCTGGCCGCGCAGGCCTGAAAATTCGCCATATACTCAGCCAGACTTTTGCCAGGACAGAGGCTGATGCATTTCGACCTGACCGACCTTGCGCTGTTCCAACACACCCTGGAGTGCGGCAACATCACTGCCGGCGCACGCCGCAGCCACCTGTCGCTGCCGGCCGCCAGCGCACGGATCCGCGCCATGGAAACCTCGCTCGGCATCCCGTTGCTCGAACGCAATCGCCGCGGCGTGCAGCCGACACCCGCTGGCCAGGCCCTGCTGCAGCACGCGCGGTTGATCGCCGCGCAGGTGGAGCGGTTGCAATACGACCTGGCTCAGTACGCCAAGGGCCAGCAGGGCCAGGTGCGCCTGCTGTGCAACACCGCGGCGCTGACCGAGTACCTGCCCGAGTTGCTGGCACGGTATCTGGTCGAGTACCCGGGGGTGAGCATCGACGTGCAGGAACAGCCGAGCCTGCGCATCGTCCAGGCCATTACCCAAGGCATGGCCGACCTGGGCATCGTCTCCACCGCTGCGCCCAGTGGGCATCTGCAGACTCGAGTGTTTCGCGACGATCCGCTGGTGCTGGTGATGCCGGAGGGGCATGCACTGGCCGAAGCAGCCGCGCCCGATTTTGTGCAAAGCCTTGCATACGGGCATGTCGGCTTGGGCACGAACAGCGCCCTGGCCTTGCACCTTGAGGAACAGGCACTGCGGCTGGGGCACAGGATGCGTGTGCGGGTACGCGCCGAGGGCTTCGATGGAGTGATCCGCATGGTGGCTGGCGGGGCCGGCGTGGGGGTGGTGCCATTGGCCTCGGTACGGCGTTGGGAAGGTGTATTGCCCCTGCACTGGGTGGCGCTGCACGAGGCGTGGGCGAACCGGCAATTGCAGGTGTGCGCCCGGGATTTTGCCGCGCTGCCAGGCTATGCGGCGGCGCTGGTCGAGCATTTGCTGACGACCTGATCAGCTGCGCGATCCCTGTAGGAGCGGCCTTGTGCCGCGATAGGGGCGCGGAGCGGCCCCAGGATCGGTGTATGTCACACAATTGCCGGGGCTGCTACGCAGCCCTATCGCGACACAAGGCCGCTCCTACAGGGACCGCGCCAACCCCGGCGGCTAGCGGAAGGCGACCGCCAGCTCGCGCAGCGCAGCCGAGGCGAGGAAGCCAGAGCGCGAGGCATAACGATGATCGCGTTTCACCTTTTCGTCGATGCGCTGCAGCAGGTTCTCGGGCAACGTGGCATTGAAGCGCACCGCCTTGCCCAGGTACGGGGTGACATCGAAGTCCACCACCGCCCAGACGCCCCCGGCGTAGTCGGGATTGGCCACATGCACATCCACCTCCTCGGCCTGCGGCAGCGCCTCGCCGTCGGCCACCAGGCCTTCGAAATGCAGGGCCAGCGCTTCCTGCACATTCTCCAGCGCCTGGGAAACAGTAGCGCCGGCCGAGAAGCAGCCAGGCACGTCGGGCACGATCACGCCGTAATCCGAGCCCTCATCCTTATGCAGTACAACGGGGAATTTCATGGTCTGTCTCCCTTGGTCCTGCGGGCCGCGAAGCGCCCCGCTCAACGCAACCGGCCTCATTTCAAGCCAGCCTGTTTCAAAATGCTGTGCACGGTGCCCCTGGGTAGATCGCTTTTGGGATGGGGAACCGTGACCCGCCCTCGCTTGTACGGATGCCTGAATTGATGGTGACTTCCTTTCACTTCCACCTCGTACCAACCATCAGCCTCAATGAGCTGGATCACGTCCCTGCTGCGCATGCATCCGTCCTTTGGCAGGTGATGTGTAGCGTACACACCACTATGGGTTTTAACCAAGCCAAATACACACCATGCACACAATAGGCGACAAGCGGCACATTCCTTCCATTTCGTAGGCCTGATGCACTTCACAGATGGGCGCTTTCAACTTGCCGCCACCCACGCGCCTTATTCACAATTGCCGCATCGCCGCACCACGACAGGGAATTCCACGTGCCATCGATCTACCAGCTCAAACCCCGCTTCCAGGCGCTGCTGCGCCCGACCGTGCAACGCCTGTTCGAGCGGGGCGTCACCGCCAACCAGGTCACCGTCGCCGCTGGCGCAATCTCCGTGCTCATCGGCCTGCTGCTGGCCTGGCTGCCCCAGGTGACGTGGCTGTTCATCCTGGTACCGGTGTGGATGCTGCTGCGCATGGCACTGAATGCGGTGGACGGCATGCTCGCCCGGGAGTTCGGCCAGCAATCGAAGCTGGGCGCCTACCTCAACGAACTGTGCGACGTGATAGCCGACGCCGCGCTGTACCTGCCTTTCGCCCTGCTGCCCGGCGTGTCGCCGGCACTGGTGGTGCTGGTGGTGCTGCTCGCGGTCATCAGCGAGTACGCCGGGGTGATGGGCCCGCTGGCCGGCGCGTCGCGGCGCTACGACGGGCCGATGGGCAAGAGCGACCGGGCCTTTGCCTTTGGCGTGCTGGGCACCGGGGTAGCCTTCGGGCTGCTGAGCGCAACCTGGATCAACGGCCTGCTGCTGGTCATCCTGCTGCTCTCGCTCTATACCCTGTACAACCGGGTTCGCCAGGGCCTGGCCGAAACCCGCTGAGCCCCCCGCTGCCGGACAAGGATATTCGCCATGCGCCAAGCGCAATCGCTGCATTTTTCCACCCATGACGGCGTCGAGCTGCACTACCGTCACTGGCCCGCCACACGCAACGAACACCAGCCGCGCCGTGCCGTGGTGATGTTCCACCGTGGCCACGAGCACGGCGGGCGCCTGGCGCACCTGGCCGACGAGCTGGACCTGCCCGGCTATGACGTTTTCGCCTGGGACGCCCGTGGCCATGGCCAGTCGCCGGGCGCGCGCGGCGACAGCCCGAGCTTCGCCACCAGCGTGCGCGACGTGCAGACCTTCATCGAGCATATCCAGGCGCAGCACGGCATCGCCGAGCCCGACCTGGTGGTGCTGGCACAGAGCGTCGGGGCAGTGCTGATCGCCACCTGGGCCCATGACTACGCGCCCAAGGTGCGCTGCCTGGTGCTCGCCTCGCCAGCGTTCAAGGTCAAACTCTACGTACCTTTTGCCCGCCCCGGGCTGAAGCTGATGAAAGCCCTGCGCGGCAATTTCTTCGTCAACAGCTACGTCAAGCCACGCCTGCTCACCCACGACCCGGAGCGGGTCATGTCCTACGTGGCCGACCCGCTGATCAGCCGGCCGATCTCGGTGACCATGCTGCTCGGCCTGTACGAAGCCGCCGACCGCGTGGTGGCCGATGCCCAGGCGATCCAGGTGCCGACGCAACTGCTGGTATCGGGCTCGGACTTCGTGGTCGAACGCGCCCCGCAGGAGCGCTTCTTCGAGCGCCTGGGCAGTGCGCGCAAAGAGATGCACATCCTGCCCGGCTTCTTCCACGACACCCTCGGCGAACGGGACCGTGGCCATGCCCTGGCACGGATCAAGCGCTTCGTCGAGCATTGCTTCGATAACCCCGCACCCGTGCCATCGCTGCTCGATGCCGACAAGACCGGCGCCAGTTGCGCCGAGGCCGAAAGCCTGGCCGCGCCGCTGCCGCGCAACTCGCCACGCGACCTGTACTGGCGCGCCACCCGCGCCGGCCTGCAACTGGGCAAGGGCCTTTCCGATGGCGTGAAACTGGGCTTCGACACCGGCTTCGACTCTGGCTCGACCCTGGACTACGTGTACCGCAACCAGCCCACCGGCAAGGGCCGGCTGGGCGAGATGATCGACCAGAACTACCTCAACGCCATCGGCTGGCGCGGCATCCGCCAGCGCAAGCTCAACGTCGAGGAACTGCTGCGCCTGGCCATCGCCCAACTGCGTGAGCAACAGCGCCCGGTGCACATCGTCGATATCGCCGCCGGCCACGGTCGCTACATCCTCGAAGCGCTGCAGGGCTTGCAGCAACTGCCCGACTCGATCCTGCTGCGCGACTACAGCGAGCTGAACGTGCAGCAAGGCAACGCGCTGATCAGCGAAAAGGGTCTGGGTGAAATCGCCCGTTTCGTCCAGGGCGACGCCTTCGACCGCCAGAGCCTGGCCAGCCTCGACCCACACCCGACCCTCGCCGTGGTCTCAGGCCTGTATGAGCTGTTCCCCGGCAATGAGGCCGTGGCTAACTCGCTGGCGGGGCTGGCCGATGCCGTCGAGGAAGGCGGCTACCTGGTGTACACCGGCCAGCCCTGGCACCCGCAACTGGAGATGATCGCCCGGGCGCTGACCAGCCACCGTGGCGGCCAGGCCTGGGTGATGCGCCGGCGCAGCCAGGCGGAGATGGACCAGTTGGTGGCGGCGGCTGGCTTTCGCAAGATCACCCAACGCATCGACGAGTGGGGCATTTTCAGTGTCAGCCTGGCGCAGCGGGTGCGTTGATGGCCCGTGAAACAGGGCTGATCCGACGTGGCGTGCTGTGGCTGTTGCTGCTCGGCCCGTTGTTTTTCCTCAGCTACGGCCTGGCCAACAACTACACGGCTGGGCGCGAAGATGTCGGCAGCCTGGTGTTCGCCTGGGAACGGCACATGCCGTTGTGGCCATGGACGATCATCCCGTACTGGTCGATCGACCTGCTGTACGGCTTGTCGTTCCTGTTGCCGCACACCCGGCGGGAGATGGACCGGCACGCCCTGGCGCTGCTGACCGCGCAGTTGGTCAGCGTCGCTTGCTTCCTGCTCTGGCCGTTGCGCTTCACCTTCGAGCGCCCGGAACTGTCAGGGCTGTTCGGCTGGCTGTTCGATGTGCTGATGGGCTTCGACAAGCCTTACAACCAGGCGCCATCGCTGCATATCGCACTGCTGGTGATCATCTGGACGATGTTCGCCCGGCACACCCAGCAGCCTATGTGGCGTTGGCTGGTGCATGGCTGGATGGGGCTGATCGGGGTGTCGGTGCTGACCACCTGGCAACATCACTTCATCGACCTGCCAACTGGCGCACTGGCCGGTTTCGTCTGCCTGTGGCTGTGGCCGCAGCAAGGCCCGCTGCCCTGGCAGCAGGCCCGGCTGGCGCGCGACCCCAAGCATTGGCGCATGGCGTTGCGCTACGGGCTCGGCGCGATGCTGCTGGCCGTGCTGGCCCTCAAGTTGGGGCACCTCAGTTTGTGGTTGTTGTGGCCGGCTGTGTCGCTGCTGCTGGTGGCGCTGAACTATGGCCTGTTCGGTGCGGGTGGTTTCCAGAAAGGCGCGGATGGCCGGCTGTCGATTGCCGCGAGCGTGTTGCTGGCGCCCTATCTGCTGGCAGCGTGGGCCAACTCACGGTTGTGGACCCGGCGGCACCCGCAGGCGGATGAAGTGTTGGATGGGGTGTATCTGGGGCGGATGCCGGGGCACGGGGAGGCGACGGCGTTTGCAGCGGTGATCGACCTGTGTGCGGAGCTGGCCTGTACCGACGCCATCGCGTGGCAAGCCCGCTCCCACGAGCCATTGCCAAGCGCTGAGTGGGAGCGGCGGTGCGCCGCTGCGACTTGCCCCGCGATGGCCCTCGAACAGCCTGTGCAGTACTACCAGAGCTTGCCGAGCCTGGACCTGATCGCCCCAAGCCGGCAAACCCTGGAGCAAGCCGCCGCCGCCATCGAACACCTGCGCCAGCATGGCCCGCTGCTGGTCTGCTGCGCTCTGGGCTATTCGCGCAGCGCCAGCGCGGTGGCTGCCTGGCTGATCATCAGCGGCCGTTGCAGCGACGCCAGCCAGGCCGAAATGCTCATCCGCAAGGCACGCCCCAGGGTGGTCCTGCACCCGGCCCATAGGCAGGTGCTGCAGCAACTGGAGGCCCGGCCATGAACCTGCGCGTCGTCGCCAGCTTGCTCGCCCGCGGGCGCCAGCTGGAACGTCTGTCGGACGGCATCAGCCTGCTGGCAATCGCCAGCAGCCTGGCGCCGCTGTTCGGCGTGGCGCTACCTTCGCCAACCCACGCACTGTGCGTGGCGCTGCTGGTCATCGGCCTGGCCCACAAGTACTGGGCGATACGTGTCGCCCTGGATGCCGAGCTGTTCGCCCACCTGGCCGCCAGCAGCGACCTGCCCGCCGATACCCAGGCCCTGGACCGTGCCCTGCATGAACTCCGCCTCAAACCCAGCGCCAGCGACAGCCGCGCCTGGCCGGCACGCAGCCAGGCCGCCCTGGCCCTGCTGCGCCGCCAGGCCCTGTGCCTGGCCGTGCAAGTGCTGCTGGTACTGACCCTCCCCTTCACCGGATAAGACCGCCGCCATGCTCGCCAGCCTGACCGCCTTCGTCATCACCTCCGCCGCCCGCCTGATCACCGGCGCTCGCGCCCTGTGGCTGGGTTGCACGCCACAGCCGGTACAACGGCTGTATTTCGCCAACCACAGCAGCCACGGTGACTTCGTGCTGCTGTGGGCGGCACTGCCCGACCCCCTGCGCCGCCATACCCGCCCCGTGGCGGGGGCCGACTACTGGTGCAAGCCCGGTATTCGCGACTTCCTCATCCGCCAGGTGTTCAACGCCGTGCTGATCGATCGCACGCGCACGCCGGCCGAGGGCAATCCGTTGCAACCGGTGCTCGACGCGTTCGCCCAGGGCGACTCGCTGATCTTCTTCCCGGAAGGCACGCGCAACCTCGGTGACGAACCGCTGTTGCCCTTCAAGAGCGGCCTGTTCCACCTGGCCGCGGCCAACCCGCAGGTCGAGTTGGTGCCGGTGTGGATCGCCAACCTCAACCGGGTCATGCCCAAGGGCCGTGCCCTGCCGCTGCCGCTGCTGTGCACCTTGAGTTTCGGCGAGCCGCTGCACCTGCAGGCGGACGAAGGCAAACACGCATTTCTCGAGCGGGCCCGCGAGGCCCTGCTGAACCTGGCCCCGAAGGATGCCTGAGATGGATCACAACACCCTTTCGCTGTTCGCCGGCATCGGCGCCCTGTTGCTGCTGGCCAGCGCCATCGGGCGCCTGCTCAAGTGGCGCGCCGGCCCTGCGCCCCACGCTGTGATCGACAACCTCAACGCGCGCATCAATGCCTGGTGGGTCATGGTGCTGGTGATCGGCATCGCCTTCGTGTTCGGCAAGTACGGGGTGATCGTGCTGTTCTACGGTGTGTCGTTCTACGCCCTGCGCGAGTTCATGACCCTCACCCCGACCCGGCGCAGCGACTACCCGGCGCTGGTGGCGGCATTCTACGTGGCGCTGCCGGTGCAGTACCTGCTGATCGCCATGGACTGGTACGGGCTGTTCAGCATCTTCATCCCGGTGTACCTGTTCCTGCTGCTGCCGATCCTCGCCAGCTTCGGCGGCGACACCACGCGCTTCCTCGAGCGTGCCTCGAAGGTGCAATGGGGGCTGATGATCGCGGTGTACTGCGTGTCGTCGGTGCCGGCGCTGATGACCCTGGATATCCCTGGCTTCGAAGGCCGCAACCTGCTGCTGATCGCCTGGCTGATCCTGGTGGTGCAGATCAGCGATGTGCTGCAGTACGTGTGCGGCAAGCTGTTCGGCAAACGCAAAGTGGCGCCCAACCTGTCGCCGTCGAAAACCGTCGAAGGCCTGGCCGGCGGCGTGGCGCTGGCCACCCTGGTGGGCGCGCTTTTGTGCTGGATCACCCCGTTCACCTTCTGGCAGGCGGCGCTGATGGCGCTGACCGTCAATGCCATGGGCTTCTTCGGCGGGCTGGTGATGTCGGCGATCAAGCGCGACCGCGGGGTGAAGGACTGGGGGCACATGATCGAAGGCCATGGCGGCATGCTCGACCGCATGGATTCGGTGTGTTTCGCAGCGCCGGTGTTCTTCCACTTCGTGCGCTACTGGTGGGCCTGAGTCGGTGGACATCCCCGGGGAATACATCGTCCACGAGAGCGAGCACTGGATCGTCAACCATCACCTGACGTCGCGCCTGCCCGGCTACCTGATGCTGGGTTCGCGGGCGCCGGTGGACAGCCTGGCCGACCTGCCCGACCAAGCGCTGGCGGACATGGGCCGGCTGATGGCCAGGCTGCAACGGGCCATGGAGCAAGCGCTGGCGCCCAGGTGGTTGTACATCGGGCGTTTCGGGCATGTACCGGGTTGCCCGCTGCATTTTCACTTCATCCCGGTCCATGACTGGGTCGAGGCGCTGTTCTGGGCTGATGAGCGTTACCGCGCGCTGCAACAGTTCGGCTCGCTGGAGCATGCCCTGTCGAAGACCGACGGGGCGGAGCTGACGTTGTTCGTCTGGCGCGAGTTCGGCGAAAGCCCGACGCCACCCAAGGTACTGGGGAGGGGTATCCCTGAGGTGATTGCCGCTGTGCGTGAGCGGTTGTAGCGCGTATCGCGAGACCAGCCCCACGGTGTTGGCAAACGCTATTTCAGGTAGGAGCGCAGCAGCGCAGCTACCTTGTCGGCCTCCTCCAGCCGTTCCTCGGCGCTCAGCCCCTCCGCCACCAGATGCTCGCGGATATGCCCTTCCATCATTTCGGCCATCAGCCCGTTCACTGCACCGCGCACGGCGGCGATCTGCTGCAGGATCGCCAGGCAGTCCTTTTCCTGCTCCAGCGCGGTCTCCAGCGCGGCTGCCTGGCCTTTGATCTTGCGCACCCGGGTCAGCAGCTGCTTCTTGCTCTTGAGGGTATGTGCCATTCTGCTTCCATCACTGCAGGTATACTGGGGTATAGTATATTTCACGCCTGTTCGAGAGCATGATAAACCATGACCACGCAAACCTCCGACCGCTGGCTGCACAGCCACCAGTTCCATACCAGCAACCTCGGCGCAGAGCGCAAGACGCGGCTGGCGGTATGGCTGACTGCCGTGATGATGGTGGCGGAGATCGCCGGTGGCTGGTTCTTCAACTCCATGGCCCTCCTGGCCGACGGCTGGCACATGAGTTCCCATGCCCTCGCGCTCGGCCTGTCGCTACTGGCCTACGCCGCTGCGCGGCGCTACGCAGGCGACCGTCGTTTTGCCTTCGGCACCTGGAAAATCGAGATTCTCGGCGGCTACTCCAGCGCCCTGTTGCTGCTTGGCGTGGCCGCACTGATGGCGTTCCAGTCGGTTGAACGGCTGCTGACGCCAGGCGCCATCCATTACGACGAGGCGATCTTCATCGCCGTGATCGGCCTGGCGGTCAACCTGATCTGCGCCTGGTTGCTGCGCGATGACCACAGCCATCATCACGAGCATGCACATGACCACGGCCATCACCACCACGACCTCAACCTGCGCTCGGCCTACCTGCATGTGATCGCCGACGCCGCCACTTCGGTTCTGGCGATCGTTGCCCTGGTGGCCGGCAAACTGTGGGGTGCCGGCTGGCTCGACCCGGTCATGGGCCTGGTCGGCGCGCTGCTGGTGGCGCTGTGGGCCAAAGGCCTGCTGCGCGATACCGGGCGGGTGCTGCTGGATGCCGAAATGGATGCGCCGGTGGTCGCGGAGATCCGCGAGGTGGTCGCGCAGCTGCCGGTGGCTGCCGCCATTACCGACCTGCATGTGTGGCGCGTTGGCAAGGACCAGTACGCCTGCATCGTCAGCCTGGCCACTGCCGGCGCACTGAGCGCCGACAGCGTGCGCCAGGCGCTCGGGGTGCATGAAGAGCTGGCACACATCACCGTCGAGGTGAATGCCCTGCGCTGAGCGTCGCTCAGACAAGCGCCAGTGGAGCCAGCAGGCCGGATAGCGCATCCAGACAGCCAGGCGTCGAGCACAGGCAACTGGCCGACGACGCCTGGCCCTATGGTGATGCGTTCTATCACTCATTGCCTGGAGCCACGCCATGTCCGATTTCATCACCGTCCTGCGCGAAACCTGCCCCACCCCGGTGGTCGACGCGACCAAGTGGAAGCGCATCGGCGGCGACCCGCACACCGTCAACCTCAACGCCTACCTGTCGGCCGACGGCAGCAAGATCATGGGCACCTGGATCTGCACCCCGGGCAAGTTCGAGGTCAACTACGAGAAATGGGAGTTCTGCCACTTCCTCGATGGCTACTGCATCGTCACCCCGGAAGGTGAAGAGCCCAAGCACCTGAAGGCAGGGGATGTGTTCGTGATCGAACCGGGGATGAAAGGCACCTGGGAAGTGGTCGAGACGGTGCGCAAGTACTTCGTGTTTGCCTGAAGCGCTAATCGTGGGAGCGGGCTTGCCCCGCGATGACGTCAGGCGGGACAACGCTGTAGCCTGACATGACGTCATCGCGGGGCAAGCCCGCTCCCACGATTCGAAAGCCGGTTCTAACGGGCAAAAAAAATCGCGGAGCGCATGCCCCTCCCCCAAGGTGCGCAGTTACAAGGGGGAGGACCATACGGCCCGCGATGAAGTCCCTCTCGCCCATCAATCCTTCTTGCGATACCCCTCGACGATCGCCGAGAAATCCTTGCCGCCTTCGCCGCGCAGGCTCATGGCCTGGTACAGCTGCTGGGCCACGGCGCCCATGATCACCGGCTGGTGCGCCTGGCGTGCGGCCTCGGTGGCCAGGCCCAGGTCCTTGAGCATCAATTCGGCGCCGAAGCCGCCGGTGTAGCCGCGTGAGGCCGGTGCGGTCTCGATGATGCCCGGCCACGGGTTGTAGGTGTCCGAACTCCAGCAACGCCCGGTCGAGCTGTTGATGATCCCGGCCAGTACCTTGGTGTCGATGCCCAGCGCATTGCCCAGGGCCATGGCTTCGGACACGCCGATCATCGAGATGCCCAACAGCAGGTTGTTGCAGATCTTGGCGATCTGCCCGGTACCTACCTCGCCGCAGTGCACGATGTTGCGGCCCATCTGCTCCAGCACCGGCTTGAGGGTGGCGAACAGCGCCTCGCTGGCGCCGACCATGAAGGTCAGCGTGCCGGCCGCCGCGCCGCCAGTGCCGCCGGAGACCGGCGCGTCACCCATGTCGATGCCCTTGGCCGCCGCGGCCTTGGAAACCTCGCGGGCGGTCTGCGGGTCGATGGTGCTGCAGTCCACGGTCGGGGTGCCGGGGCGGATGCCGGCCAGCACGCCGGTCTCTTCGTCCAGGTAAACACTGCGTACATGGGCAGCGGCCGGCAGCATGGTGATTACCAGCTCGCTGTTGGCCGCGGCCTCCTTGGGCGAGGCGCTGACCTGCCCACCCAGCTCGGCAAGCTCCGCCAGTACGGTCTTGTTCAGGTCGAACAGGTTCAGCGAGTGCCCGGCCTTGATCAGATTGCGGGCCATGGGCGCGCCCATGTTGCCCAGGCCGATGAATGCGATACGCATGGTCAGCTCCTTAGCGCAGGCTGATGGTGGTGTTTACACCGTCGTTGACACTGTCATCGTCGAACCAGCGGGCGGTGACGGTCTTGGTCTGAGTGTAGAACTGCACCACCTGCTTGCCGTAGGGACCGAGGTCGCCAAGCTTGGAGCCGCGCGAGCCGGTGAAGCTGAAGTACGGCACCGGTACCGGGATCGGGATGTTGATGCCGACCTGGCCGATGTCGATCTCGCTCTGGAACTTGCGCGCCGCCGCGCCGCTCTGGGTGAACAGGCCGGTGCCGTTGCCGAACGGGTTGGCGTTGACCAGGGCGATGGCCTCGTCGAGGGTGTCCACCTCCAGCGTGACCAGCACCGGGCCGAAGATTTCCTGGGTGTACACCTGCATGTCGGTCTTGACCCCGGAGAACAGGGTCGGGCCGACGAAGTTGCCCTGCTCGTAGCCCGGCACCTTCACGTCACGGCCGTCCAGCTCCAGCTTGGCGCCTTCCTTGATGCCGCTTTCGATCAGGCCCAGCACCCGCTCCTTGGCACGCTTGGACACCACCGGGCCGACGTCGGTGCCTGGCTCGTTGCCGGCATTGACCTTGAGCTTGCTGGCCGCGTCCTTGATGTCCGGCAGCCACTCGCGGGCCTTGCCCACCAGCACCGCCACCGAGGTAGCCATGCAGCGCTGGCCGGCGGCGCCGAACGCAGCACCGACCAGCGCATTGATGGTCTGGGTGCGGTTGGCGTCAGGCAGCACCACGGCGTGGTTCTTCGCGCCCATCATCGACTGCACGCGCTTGCCGTGCTGGCTGCCCAGGTTGTAGACGTGGGTGCCGACTTCGGTGGAGCCGACGAACGAGATCGCCTTGATGTCCGGGTGGGTGCAGATGCCATCGACCACCTGCTTGCCGCCGTGCACCACGTTGAGCACGCCAGCCGGGATCCCGGCTTCCAGCGCCAGCTCGACCAGCATCATGGTCGACAGCGGGTCCTGTTCGGACGGCTTGAGCACGAAGGTGTTGCCGCAGACGATGGCCATCGGGAACATCCACAGCGGGATCATCGCCGGGAAGTTGAAGGGGGTGATGCCGGCGCACACGCCGATCGGCTGGCGCAGGGTGTAGGTGTCGACGCCACTGGCGACGTTCTCGGCGAATTCGCCCATCTGCAGGGTGCCGATGGAGGCGGCGTGCTCGACCACTTCCAGGCCGCGGAAGATGTCGCCCTCGGCGTCGGCAATGGTCTTGCCCTGCTCGGCGCTGAGGGTCACGGCGATGCGTTTGCTGTGTTCGCGGATCAGCGCCTGCAGCTTGAGCATGATGCGCATGCGCGCGCCGATCGGGGTGTCGCGCCAGGTCTTGAAGGCGCGCTCGGCGGCGGCCACGGCGGCGTTCACTTCATCGACGGTGGCAAACGGCACCCGCGCCAGCACTTGCTGGGTGGCCGGGTTGACGATGTCGCGCCACTCGGTGGTCTTGGATTCGACCCATTGGCCGTCGATCAGCAGTTTTACCTGTTCGACCTTGGTCTGGCTGGGGTTGTGGGGTGCGTTCATCTGCGCTCTCCTTGGAATTATTGTCGGAACGAAGACGCCTACGCCGGGGTGGACACGGGGTGGCGTGTAGGGGCTGAGATCGAGTATAGATGTGCAAACATCCAACAAGAATGAACAAAAAAACCGGATCATCATGCAAAAAGACCTCACCTCCCTGAGCGCGCTGAACTGGGACGACCTCAAGTTCTTTCTTGAGGTAGCGCGCACCCGCAAGGCCAGCAGTGCGGCCAAGCGCCTGGCCGTGGACTACACCACGGTGTCGCGGCGCATCGGCTCACTGGAAGGGGCGCTGGGTACCTTGTTGTTCGAGAAGTCGCGCACCAACGGCTTCGTCCTCACCGCCGAAGGCCAGCGCCTGCTGGGCTACGCCGAGTCGATCGAGAGCACCCTGCACATGGCCTGCGAGCAGGTCTCGGGCTCGGGCGTGGCGTTGTCGGGGCATGTGCGCATGGGCTGCACCGAAGGCTTCGGCAGCTTCTTCGTCACCCCGCAGCTGAGCCATTTCGTCGATGCCTGGCCGGCGATCTCGGTGGATATCCTGCCGTTGCCGCACTTCATCAGCCTGTCCAAGCGCGAGGCCGATATCGTCATCGCCCTGGAGCGGCCCGAGCATGGGCCTTATGTGTGCTGCAAGCTGTGCGACTACCGGCTGCGGCTTTACGCCACCCAGGACTACCTCGACAGCCACGCGCCGATCGGCGCGGTGAGCGACCTGGCGAGCCACCCCTTCATCAGTTACGTCGACGATCTGGCGTTCAGTTCGGAGCTTTTGTACCTGGCGAACCTGATCCCCAATGCCAATGCGCACCTGCGCAGCACCAGCGTGATCGCGCAGTACACGGCGGCCTTGCAGGGGCGTGGGCTGGCGATTTTGCCGTGCTTCCTGGCGGCGCAGGATCCGCGGTTGGTGACGGTGTTGCCGGAGGAGATCGAGGTGACGCGGCAGTTCTGGATGTACTGCCGGGAGGATTTGCGCAAGCTCAAGCGGATTACCCTGCTGTGGGATTACATCCGTGAGGTGACCGAGGCGAATGCGCCGTTGTTGATGGGGGAAACCCGCGAGATGCGCTTCGCCGATTAGTCAAAGGCGACAAGGAGAAATCTCCCAAAGCCTGCCCCAAGGTTGCGCCTTGAGCCCAACAGAGATAGATTTCCCCAGTCGTCGGAGCATCGGCGACGCGACCTTGGCCGGTCGGAATCGAAAGGCGCAGCAGCGCCCAGTCTTCATCGCAGGCGCTTTTTTTGTGCCCGCGATGTCGCGTTATGGCGGTGGTGCGCGGGACACCTTCGGGTGTGCCGGGCCCCTTTCGTCCCGGTCGGCCAACCCGCGTACTGCTGCCACCTCAACTTGCTTGGCCGCGAGCGGTGGCAGTTCCATAACGAAAGGAACTCATGCATGACCACCACGATACTGAGGATCCTCGCATCCGCTCTCCGCCGCCCATCCCCCGCGGCGCCCCCTTCTCCAACCTTCTACCCAATCGACAGCCAATCCCTCGCCACCCGCGCAAACCGGGAGGCATCCCATGACTAAGCACGAACGCCTGTCCACCATCCAAAGCTACGCCTGGACCCTCGAATTGCTCGGTGAAGCACTGGTCCAGCATGACGAGGTGCTGGAGTGCGAGCACAACCCACAGCTGAGCTTCCGCAATACGGCGGGGATTCATCAGGCGATCCGGATCATCAGCCGGCTGGCCAGCGAGCAGGTCGGCAAGCTGGAGGCGATGAAGGAGACGGAGTGACCTTGGGGCAGTGAAACCTGCAGCATTGGGGCCGCTTTGCGGCCCTTTCGCCGGCAAGCCGGCTCCCACCCCGACCGCATCGACCACATGCTATACGCGATCCCTGTGGGAGCTGGCTTGCCAGCGATTGGGCCGCGCAGCGGCCCCGGGGCGTCAGTCCGACGCCACCACGATCGACACCCGGCGATTCTCCATGCGCCCGGCGCTGGTGCGGTTGTCGGCCACCGGCTGACTGCTGCCCAGGCCGCGGGTCTGGATGTTCTGCGGCTGCATGCCGATGCCGGCCAGCGCCTTGGCCACGCTCTGGGCGCGGCGTTCGGACAGCTGCTGGTTATAGGCGGCCTTGCCCGAGGCATCGGCGTGGCCGTCGATGCGCACGCGCTGGATATCCACCGACAGCAGCGCCTTGCCGATACGCTCGACGATCGCTTCGCTCTGGCTGTTGAGGCCGTCCAGGTCGCTGCCGAACAGCACCTTGCCGGACAGATCGAAGGCCCAGCCCTCATCGATAGGGGCAAAGCCTTCGCGCTTGAGCACGGCCACCTGCTCCGGGGTCAGGCCCTTGGGCGGTACGCTCTGGCAGCCGCCGAGGGCGAGCAGGGCCAGAGCCATGGCGAACAACGGCAAACGCAGCGATAACAAACGGTCGATCACGGTTCAGCTCCTGTGCTTTTTACATCCGTGGCGCAGCGTTCCGTCTGCGCCACTTGCCAATGGCCACGGCGCTTGCGCTTGGCCTGGTACATCGCCGCATCGGCGGCATTGAGCAGACTGGCCGGGTCGTGGCCGTCGTCCGGGTAATAGGCGATACCGACACTGAGCGAGCTGGTGATGCGGGTGCCATCCTCCAGCAGGATCGGCAGCTGCATGCTGGCGATGATCTTCTCGGCGATGCGCTGGGCATCTTCACGCGCCTGCAGCGGCGCCAGCAGCACGGCGAACTCGTCGCCGCCCAGGCGCGCCACCAGGTCATGCTCACGCAGTTGCGCGCGCACCCGGCTGGCGATGGTGATCAGCACTTCGTCACCCACGGCATGGCCGAGGCTGTCGTTGATCTGCTTGAAATGGTCACTGTCGAGGAACAGCAGGGCCAGGCGCTCGCCCTGGCGCTCGGCACTGCGCAGGCTGCGGTTCAAGCGGCCCTCGAAGAAGGCGCGGTTGGGCAGCCCGGTGAGGCTGTCGTGGCTGGCCTGATGGGCGAGGGTTTCGTTTTCGCTTTGCAGGTGGCTGTGCCAGACCTCCAGTTCGTCGAGCAAGGCATTGAAGTCATTGCCCAGTTCGTTGAGTTCGGCGATCTGGGTTTGCGGCACGCGCCGGTCGAAACTGCGTTCGCGGCGCGCTGCGTGGGCCACGCTGGCCAGGTGGCGCAGCGGGCGGATGATGTCGGCGAACAGCCGGCGCGACAGGTACAACGCCAGTAGCGCACTGAGCACCGTGCACAGCAGGATCCCGACCAGGCCACTGAGCAGGAAGCGCAACAGGCTGCCGCCCTGGCCGACCAGTTCGACATGCCCGACCTTCTGGCCCTTGTGCTGCACCGGCAGGTTGACTGGCTGCTCCAGCAGGGTCCGCGCCACCTGGCTTTGCAGCTGTGCCATCAGGGTTCGGTCATCGCGCTGCCAGTGGGCGAGCAGCTTGCCATCGTTGTCGAAAACCTTGGCCTCGGCCACCTCTTCGGTCTCGGCGATCAGCGCCAGTGCCTCGTTGGCCGCTGGGCTGTCGTCGAACACCACGGCGGCTTCGACGGTGTAATTGATCGAGCGGGCGATCAAATGCAGGTTGTGGTTGGCATAGACGCGCAAGGCGGCCACCCCGAGCAGGGTCACCAGCACCCCGGCCAGGCCGGCGGCGAGCAGGGCAATACCCAGGTGGCCACGCCCCAGCGCCGCTCGCAGCGTCGGCCGGGGCATGCGCTGGTCAGGGCCGCTCATGGCTGCGCCGCCCGCCGCCGCGACAACTGCAGCACGCTGGGGTGGATGCGCACGCCGCTGCGCGCCACCGAGTCGAGGTTGACGTCGAATGCCACCTGCTGATCGCTGACCCGCAGGCAGAACAGGCTGCCCACGGTACAGGGGTCGTCGGCTTCGGTGATGCTCAGCACCGGGTGACCGCTGATGGCCTGGAACAGGCGATCACGCTCGCCGGGTTCGAGCTTGCCGATGTAAACGGCGTCACAGGCACTGGCCAGGCTGGCATTGCCGGCCAGCAGGCGGCGCACCTGCAGTGGCTGCCCGGAACTCTGCGCAGTGCCTTTGATCAGGTCGTCGGCGTATTCGGTGGGGCCGACCAGGCACAGGCGCAGGGGGTTGGGCTCGGCGGGCCAGCGGGCATAACTGAGGATGCCCAGTACCACCTGGGTCACGGCCTTGGCCCGTTGCTGCGCCTGCGCGCTCGGCTCGCCGGCCTGCGCCTGGGCGCACACGCCGGTCAGCAACAGCGTGGCCATCAGCAGCGAGCGCGCGCAATCCTTCACCCGCCTCAAGACCGAGACAGCCACTGTCATGTGGGAAATCTCTCAAAAAGTTGCCAGATAATGCCGCAACGATAGCACAGCAACGTGGTACGCCCGTATCACAGTTGTTCCAGCATCAGCCCCGAAACACGTCGCACCCTGCGCCCCACAGCCTCCTCGAACACGCCACTGCGCGGCTCGATCAGGCTGAAGCAGTGCTTGGCCCGGGTGATGCCGGTGTACACCAGCTCCTTGGTCAGCACCGGGTTGAGAGCGTCGGGCAGCACCAGCGCGGTGTGGCTGAACTCCGAGCCCTGGGACTTGTGCACGGTCATGGCGAACACGGTTTCCACTTCGCTCAGGCGGCTGGGCAGGACGAAACGCACCCCGCCACTGCCGTCGTTACGCGGGAAGGCCACGCGCAGCGGGGCCTGGCCCTGGTCATCGGGCAGGCGCAGGGCAATGCCGATATCACCGTTCATCAGGCCGAGGCCGTAGTCGTTGCGGGTTACCAGTACCGGGCGCCCCTCGTACCACAGCTGCTGGCTGTCGATCAGCCCGGCATTGTGCAACACCCGCTCCACCCGCTGGTTCAGGCCTTCCACGCCCCAGGCGCCCTTGCGCACCGCGCACAGCAGCTGGAAGTCCTCGAAACGGCTCAGCACTTCGCCGGCCCACTGTTCCCAGCGCGGATCCTCTGCCGGGGTGCCCGGCGGCGGGCGCAGGCGGCCGATGTTGCGCAGGTAGCTGCGATAGCCCTGCGGGCCTTCGGCGCCGCGGTTGAGGCCTTCGAGCAGCAGGCGGTCGAAGCGCTTGTCGTGCTCGCCGCCGAGGGTCAGGCAAAAGACGTCATCGGGCTTGCTGGCCAGCAGCGCGCGGGCCTCGGGGGCCTGCTGGCGGTTGACCAGCCGTGCCAGCTGGCCAATGCCGCTGCCTTCACCGAAACGCCGGGAATGGCGCAGCATGACGATCTGCTGGGCCAGCGGGCTGCGCGGGCTTTCGCCCGGTTTCAGGCCGCTGTTGGCCAGCGATTGGCCGCCGATCTGCTCCAGCCAGGCCTGGGTCTGCGGCCAGTAGCAGCCATCCTCGGCGTCGCGGCACAGGTCGCCGAGCACCGCACCCGCCTCCACCGAGGCCAACTGGTCCTTGTCGCCCAGCAATACCAGTCGCGCATTGGGGGGCAACGCGTCGAGCAGGTTGGCCATCATTTCCAGGTCGATCATCGACGCCTCGTCGATCACCAGCACATCCAGTGGCAACAGGTTGCCTGCGTTGTGCCGGAAGTGGCGCGAGCCCGGGCGGCTGCCGAGCAGGCGGTGCACGGTGCTGACGTCGGTGGGGATCTGCGCGCGCACCGCGCTGTCGACCTGCAACCGCTCGACCTGCTGGCCGATGGACTCGGTCAAGCGCGCCGCTGCCTTGCCGGTGGGCGCCGCCAGGCGAATGCGCAGGGGCCGGCCCTGCTCTACCGCCGGTGCCTGCAGCAGGGCCAACAGGCGCACCACCGTGGTGGTCTTGCCGGTACCGGGGCCGCCGGTGATGACGCTGAAACCGGCACGGGTGGCCAGGGCGCAGGCAAGTTTCTGCCAGTCCACTTCACCGGTGGGGGCACCGCCTTCGAACAGCTGCGCCAGGCGCGCCGCCAGGTCCGCTTGCAACGGCTGCTGACGGGCCAGGCGCTCGTGCAAGGCGCTGTCGATGCGCCGCTCATAAGCCCAGTAGCGGCGCAGGTACAAACGTTCACCGCTGAGCACCAATGGGCGCGTGTGCTGTGCGCGGCTGCCGCCTGCTGCCAGCAAGGGGCTTTGGTCGATGCGCTGCAACCAGGTGTTCAGGTCGAGGCTGGCGAGCAACTGCGAAGGCAGCAGCAGCGGCCCGGCCAGGGCATCGCCTTCCGGCGGCAGCGACAGGGCGAAGTCTGGCTCGGCCAGAGTTTGGGCAAGGTCGAGGCAGACATGGCCGTGGCCCAGTTGGTGGCTGGCCAGCGCCGCCGCCAGCAGCACCAACGGATCGCTGCCCGGGGCGAGCTCTTCGAGGAAGCCGACGAAGGCCCGGTCCAGCGCACGCAGCCAGCCACGCTCCACCCAGCGGTCGAGCAGGGCCAGCAGGTCGTGGCTGTCGTGCAGTGGCGCCAGGGCAGACAGGTGCTCGGCCTGCAGCGGGGTCGGCAGAAGGTCGTCGAGACTGCGGCTCATGGCGTGGCTCCAGCAAACAGATCCTGCTGCGCGGGCGCGTGCTCGCCACGGAACAGCGCATCGAGGGCTTCGATCAGCGCGCGTGGCGGCCGGGCGTGATACAGGCCATGGCCGGCCGAGTGGGTGCCGCGCAGGAAGATGAACAGGGCACCGCCGACATGGCGGTCGTAGTCGTAGTCGGGCAGGCGTGCGCGCAACTGTCGGTGCAGGGCCAGCAGGTAGAGCACGTACTGCAGGTCGTAGCGGTGCTCGAGGATCGCCTGCTCCATGGCCAGTGCGCCATAGGCCTGGGCGTCGGGGCCGAGCCAGTTGGATTTGTAGTCGGCCACGTAGTAGCGCCCGTCCAGCTCGAAGGCCAGGTCGATGAAGCCTTTGAACATACCGTTGAGCTGGGTCGGCTGCAGCGCCGGGCGCGCGGCGCCGTCATGGGTATGGCGAACCACCAGTTGGTCGAGGCGCACGGCATCGACCTGATGGCTGGCAAACCAGAATTCCATCTCGATCTGATACTGGCTCAGTGCCGCCAGCTGCAAGGTAGCGCCCTGCAACGGCATGGGCTGCACCAGCATCTGCTGCAGCCACTGGCTGAGCGTGGGGATCCAGCCGGCCCAGTCGCGACGGTTGCAGCGCCGGCCCACGGTGCGCTCGATCAGCTCGGGCTGGCTGCTCACGGCGGCGAAGCCTTCCAAGCCGGCCCATTCGAGCAGGCCATGGAGGAAGGTGCCGGGGTTGGGGCCACGGGGGAAGCGGTGGATATCACCGGACTCGGCCGGCACTTCGCGCAGCAGCTGGCTGTCCAGGGCTTCGTCGTCCAACAGTTGCTGGGCCTGGGAGCTGTCGGCGATGAGCGTTTGATCGCCGACGCGCAGCGCACTGTAGGAGGCGATCCACCACTGCTCGGCGGCGGCCCGTCGAGGTTTGCGTGCCGGCAACAGCTCACTGTCGTTCGCCGGGGTACGGTAGCTTTGCTCGTCTGCCTCGGGCAGCGGCCCACTGATGATGGCCGGGCTGTTCGCCCCCAGGGCCTGCAGCCACTCGCCCAGTTGGCTGGAGGCCGTCAGAGGCAGGCCGCCGCCGAGCAGGTAACCCAGGGCCGAGCGGTGCAATTGCGAGCTGCGCTGGGTGCCGCGCTTGAGGTCGGCGACACCCAGCCAGCAACCGTGCTGGGCGCGGGTCAGGGCGACATAGAGCAGGCGCAGGTCTTCTGCCAGGCGCTCGTCGTCGGCACGTTCGACTTGCTGCGCATCGGGGGTGAGCGTGAGGTGCGCGATGCCGTCGTCGTCATGCCAGGACAGCGGCAGGCGCGAGCCATCCACCGGCTTGCTGGTGCAGATGAACGGCAGGTACACCAGGGGGTATTCCAGGCCTTTGGATTTGTGGATGGTCACCACCTTGACCAACTGCTCGTCGCTTTCCAGGCGCAGGATCTGCTCTTCGCCGGCCTGCCCGGCATTGGCCAGGTGCTCGGCCAGGTGGCGGATCAATGCCTGCTCGCCATCCAGTTCGCCGGCCGCCTGCTGCAGCAGTTCGGCCAAGTGCAGCAGGTTGGTCAGCACCCGCTCGCCGTCGGTGCGCGCCATCAGGCTGCGCGGCAGGTGGAAGTCGTGCAGCAGGCGGCGCAGCATCGGCAATACGCCTTGGCGCTGCCAGATCTCGCGGTAACGGCGAAAGCGCATGACCCAGTCTTCCCAGACCCGCTCGTCCTGGTTCAGGCGTTCCAGTTCGATCAGCGGCAGGCCGAGGGTCAGGCTGGCCAGGGCGGCCTTGAGCATGCGCTCGGCGTCCGGCTCGGCGCAGGCCTTGAGCCAGGCCAGCAGGTCGTGGGCTTCCTGGGCGGCGAACACTGAATCTTTGTCCGACAGATAGACGCTGCGCACCCCGCGGGCCGCCAGTTCAGCACGGACCAACTGCGCTTCGCGACCGTCGCGCACGAGGATGGCGATATCGGACGGCAGGCACGGGCGCAGTGCGCCGTCACTGCCGGCAAAGCCACTGACGCCCTGCTGGCCGCCGTTGAGCACGGCCACGATATGGCTGGCGCAACTGGCGGCCAGGCGTTGGCGATACAGGGTGTTGGACACTGGCTCGTCACTTTGCAGATGCCAGCAGTACAACGCCGCTGTGGGCTGGCCGTCGATCAGCAGCTGTTCGCTGCGGCCTTTGGCGCGGACCTCGACGAAGGGCAAGGGGTTGTCGCCATGGGCGCGGAACAGGAAGGCGCCGCGGCCTTGAGCACGCGCCTCGGCCTGCAGGAAGACACGGTTCACGGCCGCGACCATGGCCTGGCTTGAGCGGTAGTTGGTGTCCAGGCTGTGCAGGCGCCCGGCGGTGGCGCGGCGGGCGGCCAGGTAGGTGAAGATGTCGGCGCCACGGAAGGCGTAGATCGCCTGCTTGGGGTCGCCGATCATGAACAGGCCGGTTTGCGGGTTGTTCTCGGTGATGCGATAGATGCGCTCGAAGATGCCGTACTGCACCGGGTCGGTGTCCTGGAATTCGTCGATCAGCGCTACCGGGAACTGCTCGCGGATCAACCCGGCCAGGCGCTCGCCGGACTCGCTGGCCAGCGCATGCTGCAGGCGCAGCAGCATGTCGTCGAAGCCCATTTCGGCGCGGCGGCGCTTTTCCACTTCGAAGCGCGCCGAGACCCAGGCGGCGGCATGTTCCAGCACGCGCACCTCGGGGCTGGCGAGCCCCTGCAATTGTTCGCGCAGGGTTTGCATGGCGTGCAGGGCTGGATGGCTCGGCGGCTCGCCGACCTTCCACGCCTCGGCCATGCCGTCGGGGGTCAGGCGGGTGAAGCCGGTGCCCAGGTCGAGGTCCATCGCTTGATCGTCGCCAGCCCAGGCCTTGAGCTTGTCGAACCAGGGCTCGAAATAGCGCGCCTGAAGCTTGCGACCGTCGGCCTGCTTGGCGGCCACGGCGTCGCGGCAGATCTGCTGCAGCTCATCGGCCCAGGCGGCCCATGGCGCCTTGAGCTGGCGCAGCTGCTCACTGCGCTCGCGCAGGGTCGTTTCGATCAGTTGTTGCGGGTCTTCGTCGTGCTGTTCGCTGCGCACCCGGCCGAACAAGGGCCGGATGCGGGGCAGCAGTGCATCGGGGCTGCCCCAGTTGCCGCGCACCCACGCAAGGGACTCGCCGCGCATGCCGTAGCAGAAGCGCCGCCAGTAGTCGCGCATGACCTGGCCAAGCAGCTCGCTGTGGTCGGTTTCCAGGCTTTGCGTGAACAGGCTGCCACTGTCGAAGGCGTGCTCGCGCAACATGCGCTGGCACCAGCCGTGGATGGTCGATACCGCGGCCTCGTCCATCCACTGCACGGCGATCTCCAGGCGGCTGGCACAGCGTGGCCAATGCTCCTGTGGATACTCGTCGCGCAGCTGCTGCAGCAGCGGGTCGGCGTCGTCCAGCTCGCCGCGGAAAAACCGGCCCGCCTCGGCCAGGCGAGCACGGATGCGTTCGCGCAGCTCTTTGGTGGCGGCGTCGGTGAAGGTCACCACGAGGATCTGCGGGGGCAGCAGCTCGCGGGCAAAGCCCTGCTCGCCGCCGTGGCCGAGGATCAGTCGCAGGTACAGCGCCGAAATGGTGAAGGTCTTGCCGGTGCCGGCACTGGCTTCGATCAGCTGGCTGCCGTGCAGGGGGAAACTCAAGGCCAGCGGGCGGGCTTGGCTCATTGGGCGCTCTCCGGGTTGCCGAGGGTCTGCCAGGGCGCTGCGAACAGGGGGCGGTACAGGGCTTCGCACCAGCCTTCGAAGGTTTCATCCAGCACCAGCGCGGCGAAGTCGTTGTACTGGCGGGCCAGGGCGAGGCTTTCGCTGCGCTCGCCGTGGCTGATCAGGCCGTCACCTTCGTAGGCGCGGGCGGCAGCGGCAAGCGCCTTGTCCGGGTCTTCCTGGGCCAGCCAGGCGAAGGCGGTCTTGGCCGCGACAGGCAGGGGCGCGTTCATGCCGGCCTGGCGCGCCACCAGCAGTTCGCCCAGCCGTTCGGCGGCCTGGCCTTGCGGCAAGGGCGCCAGGAGCAGGGTCAGGTCGCTGGCCACCAGGGCGCTGTGCAACGGGTAGCCCGAGGCGCAGGCGGCCAGGTGCATGACCCAGGCCGGGATCAGCCGGTGCCACTTGAGGTTGTTGCGCCCGGCGCTGAGGGTGTTGGGCACGGTGGCGATGCTCAGCAGGCTCTGGTCGTCGGCCTGGTAGACCCGGCCCAGCCAGCCCTCGAGGCGGTGCAGGCCGTGCTCGAAGTGGATCGGCAAGGCGCCTTCCACCAGCGTTGGCCAGCGCTGCAGCAATTGCCCATGGCGTTGCAGCAGGTCTGGCAGGGGCTGGATCAGCTCGGCCTGCAACGCCTCGCCGAACCCGGCCAGCGGCAGCAGGCCGCAGGCTTGCAGGCGGCGGGCCTGGGCCTGCAGCGCCTGCTCGGGGTTGTCCGGCTCGGCCAGGGCGGCACCCAGCAGGCTTTCACTCAGGCCGTAGCGTTGCAGGGCGTCGAGGGCGAAGGGTTCTTCGTCCGGCGTGGGTGCTTCCAGGGCTTCGAAGTAGACTTTCAGGCGCTGGCTGAAGAAGTGCCTGACGGGATGGCGCAAAAAATCCTGCAACTGCGTCAGGCTCAATGGCTCATCGCTGCTGTAGGGCAGCAACGGGGCATGGGCTGCCTGGGCCTCTGCGGCATCCTGATGCAGGACCAGCCACTCATGGGCAAAGCTGAACAGCGGGCTGCCTTTCTGGAAATAGCGCTGGCTGAACGGTTGCAGCGGGTGCTCCTGGGTCAGGGCATGCAGCAGTTGTTGACCGGCATCGTCCTTCTGCCCTGGTTTGGCGTTGGTCAGTTGCCAGCCGGCGGCCAGGTGATCGCGCAACTGTCCGATCAGCACCGAGGCTGGGCGCTCGCTGTTGTCGCGGATGCTGCGCCCGACCCAGCTGACGTACAGTTGGTCACGCGCCGACAGCAGCGCTTCGAGCAACAGGTAGCGGTCATCTTCGCGGCGCGAACGGTCGCCCGGGCGGTAGTCGCTGGCCATCAGGTCGAAGTCCAGCGGTGGCTGCGCACGAGGGTAGTCGCCGTCGTTCATGCCCAGCAGGCAGACCACCCGGAACGGGATGGCGCGCATGGGCATCAAGGTGCAGAAGTTCACTGAACCGGCGAGGAAGCGCTGGGACAATTTGCCCTGGTCGAGGCCCGACAACCACGCCTCGCGAACCACGGTGAGCGGTAGCAGGTCTTGCAGGCTGACCGCCTCGCAGGTTTCCAGCCAGGTGTCGCGCAGGTCCTGGAGCTGCACCAGCAGCAGTTCGTCGTGCTCGTTTTCGGCCAGGAAGAAGATCTGCAGCAGCGCATGCAGGCGCTCGCCCCATTGCGTGGCCGTGGCCGGCTGCGAAAGTGCCTGGCAGGCTATGTCCAGGGCGTCGAGCAAGGCAACCAGCGGCCCGATCAGGGCGGCATCGAGCCCGCCGATCTCGTCGTAGGGCTCGATGCCATCGCAGCCCTCGCCTACGCCAACCGCGTACCCCAGCAGCATTCGGCGCAGGCCGAAACGCCAGCTGTTCTGCTCCAGGCCCTCGGGCAACCCGAGGGTGGCGCGTTGCCGGGCGCTAAGGCCCCAGCGAATGCCGGCGCCTTCGATCCAGCGGTGCAAGGTGGGCAGGTCGCTTTCTTCGATCGCAAAGCGGGCGCGCACTGCCGGTACGTCCAGCAGGTCGAGTACCTCACTCACGGCAAAACGGCTGTCGGGCAGCTTCAGCAAGTGTTCGAGGGCGATCAGCAAGGGATCGCGGCCGCGTTGGCCTTGGTCGGTCAGGGTGAAGGGGATGTAGCGTGGGTCGCTGCGCTCCAGCTGGCCGAACACCGCGCGAATGTGCGGGGCGTAGGTGTCGATGGCCGGGAGCATGACGATGATGTCGCGCGGGCGCAGGCTGGGGTCGGCACTGAAGCGGGCCAGCAGCTGGTCGTGCAGGATCTCGACTTCGCGCTGCGGGCTGTGGGCCACATGGAAGCGCACGGAGCGGTCCTTGGCAGGGTCCACCTGGGGCCATTGCTCGCGGGTTTCGGCCAGTGGGCGAAGTTCGAGGATGTCGTCCTGCAGCTGGTTGAGCAGGGTCTTGGGGTCACCGTCGCTGAACAGGTCGATGCGGCCATCGCTGAACACGGATTGATAGCTGCCGGGGTCGTCGTAGCTGTCGAGCAGGTTGATGTAGTCACGGCCCTGCTTGCCCCAGGCGGCCAGCAGCGGGTGCGCATGCTGGTGCAGCAGCTCGTCGTCCAGCAGCATGGGCATGCCTTGCTTGCGCTGCTGGCGTTTGTACTGATGGCGCAGCAGGTCCTTGTCGGCAACGATGTCGCCCCAGTGGTGGCGGCAGGGGTTGTGCACGCACAGCAGTACCTGGCTGAAGCGTGCCAGACCGGCCATGGCCTCGAGGATCTGGGCCGGCAGCGATGAGATGCCGAACACGATCAATCGGGCGGGCAGGCCAGCGGGCGCTTGTTCCAGGCTATTGATACGTTCGATGAAGCGCTGGTGCACACCGGCGCGGCTCTGGGCCATGCCCTCTTCGCCTACGTCTTCGAGCAGGATTCGCCACAGCTCGGCCTGCCAACGGTTGCCGGCAGCCAGCGGCTTGCGTTCACCACGCGCAGTGTTGAGCACATGGTGCCCGGCAGCCCAGTCCTTGAGCCAGTCGGCACGGTAGACCTGGTATTGGTCGAACAGGTCGGCCAGGCGTTCGGCCAGCTGATAGCGTTTGCGCAGGTCGCTGTCGTCGGTGAGGAAGCGGCGCAGGGGCTCGAAGTGCGGGCGCTCGATGACCTCCGGCAGCAGGCGCATGAGGCGCCACGTCAGGGGGGCTTTGTCGAGCAGCGACACTTCGGGGATTTCATCGCGGCCCAGCACCCCTCGATACAGTTGCCACATGAAGCTGCCGGGCAGTTGCACGTCGATCGCGGCAGCGATGCCGCAGCCGCCTTGGTCGTCGTCCTGTGGGTCCTCGGCCAGCGCCAGTTTCAACCACTGGGCGATACCGTTGCTTTGAACCAGGGCGATTTCGTTTTCCAGCGGTGCCAAGGGGAAGCGGCGCATCACACTCACCACCAGATTGCGCAGGTCATCCAGGCGATTGCCCTGGACGATCATGAAACCTGGGTGCAGTGAGGTCGTGCTGGCCATTGGGCGCTCTCGTGAAGGCGGGCGAATATGGTGGGGAACCATATCACGGGGTTGATCTTTTCCGATCCGGAAAAGACAAAACCCCTACCTGCATGCGCAGATAGGGGTTTTGCGAAATGAATCTTGACGATGACCTACTCTCACATGGGGAAACCCCACACTACCATCGGCGATGCATCGTTTCACTACTGAGTTCGGGATGGGATCAGGTGGTTCCAATGCTCTATGGTCGTCAAGAAATTCGGTTGCCCAGAATGTCTTAGGAACACTCTTGGCCAATTCGGATATGCGATTTGTGATGTTACGAACTTTCGGGTCTTTCGTCTTCACCACCACAATTCGGCTTACGCGCAAATTGCTTGGGTGTTATATGGTCAAGCCTCACGGGCAATTAGTATTGGTTAGCTCAACGCCTCACAGCGCTTACACACCCAACCTATCAACGTCGTAGTCTTCGACGGCCCTTTAGGGGATTCAAGATCCCAGTGAGATCTCATCTTGAGGCAAGTTTCCCGCTTAGATGCTTTCAGCGGTTATCTCTTCCGAACATAGCTACCCGGCAATGCCACTGGCGTGACAACCGGAACACCAGAGGTTCGTCCACTCCGGTCCTCTCGTACTAGGAGCAGCCCCTCTCAAATCTCAAACGTCCACGGCAGATAGGGACCGAACTGTCTCACGACGTTCTAAACCCAGCTCGCGTACCACTTTAAATGGCGAACAGCCATACCCTTGGGACCGGCTTCAGCCCCAGGATGTGATGAGCCGACATCGAGGTGCCAAACACCGCCGTCGATATGAACTCTTGGGCGGTATCAGCCTGTTATCCCCGGAGTACCTTTTATCCGTTGAGCGATGGCCCTTCCATACAGAACCACCGGATCACTAAGACCTACTTTCGTACCTGCTCGACGTGTTTGTCTCGCAGTCAAGCGCGCTTTTGCCTTTATACTCTACGACCGATTTCCGACCGGTCTGAGCGCACCTTCGTACTCCTCCGTTACTCTTTGGGAGGAGACCGCCCCAGTCAAACTACCCACCATACACTGTCCTCGATCCGGATAACGGACCTGAGTTAGAACCTCAAGGTTGCCAGGGTGGTATTTCAAGGATGGCTCCATGAGAACTGGCGTCCCCACTTCAAAGCCTCCCACCTATCCTACACAAGCAAGCTCAAAGTCCAGTGCAAAGCTATAGTAAAGGTTCACGGGGTCTTTCCGTCTAGCCGCGGATACACTGCATCTTCACAGCGATTTCAATTTCACTGAGTCTCGGGTGGAGACAGCGCCGCCATCGTTACGCCATTCGTGCAGGTCGGAACTTACCCGACAAGGAATTTCGCTACCTTAGGACCGTTATAGTTACGGCCGCCGTTTACCGGGGCTTCGATCAAGAGCTTCGCTTGCGCTAACCCCATCAATTAACCTTCCGGCACCGGGCAGGCGTCACACCCTATACGTCCACTTTCGTGTTTGCAGAGTGCTGTGTTTTTAATAAACAGTCGCAGCGGCCTGGTATCTTCGACCGGCATGGGCTTACGGAGCAAGTCCTTCACCCTCGCCGGCGCACCTTCTCCCGAAGTTACGGTGCCATTTTGCCTAGTTCCTTCACCCGAGTTCTCTCAAGCGCCTTGGTATTCTCTACCTAACCACCTGTGTCGGTTTGGGGTACGGTTCCCAGTTATCTGAAGCTTAGGAGCTTTTCTTGGAAGCATGGCATCAACCACTTCGCGCTCTAAAGAGCACTCGTCATCAGCTCTCGGCCTTGAGATCCCGGATTTGCCTAAGATCTCAGCCTACCACCTTAAACTTGGACAACCAACGCCAAGCTGGCCTAGCCTTCTCCGTCCCTCCATCGCAATAACTGGAAGTACAGGAATATTAACCTGTTTTCCATCGACTACGCTTTTCAGCCTCGCCTTAGGGACCGACTAACCCTGCGTCGATTAACGTTGCGCAGGAAACCTTGGTCTTTCGGCGTGGGAGTTTTTCACTCCCATTGTCGTTACTCATGTCAGCATTCGCACTTCTGATACCTCCAGCAAGCTTCTCAACTCACCTTCACAGGCTTACAGAACGCTCCTCTACCGCATCACCAAAAGGTGATACCCGTAGCTTCGGTGCATGGTTTGAGCCCCGTTACATCTTCCGCGCAGGCCGACTCGACTAGTGAGCTATTACGCTTTCTTTAAAGGGTGGCTGCTTCTAAGCCAACCTCCTAGCTGTCTAAGCCTTCCCACATCGTTTCCCACTTAACCATGACTTTGGGACCTTAGCTGACGGTCTGGGTTGTTTCCCTTTTCACGACGGACGTTAGCACCCGCCGTGTGTCTCCCATGCTCGGCACTTGTAGGTATTCGGAGTTTGCATCGGTTTGGTAAGTCGGGATGACCCCCTAGCCGAAACAGTGCTCTACCCCCTACAGTGATACATGAGGCGCTACCTAAATAGCTTTCGAGGAGAACCAGCTATCTCCGAGCTTGATTAGCCTTTCACTCCGATCCACAGGTCATCCGCTAACTTTTCAACGGTAGTCGGTTCGGTCCTCCAGTCAGTGTTACCTAACCTTCAACCTGCCCATGGATAGATCGCCCGGTTTCGGGTCTATACCCAGCGACTAAAGCGCCCTATTAAGACTCGCTTTCGCTACGCCTCCCCTATTCGGTTAAGCTCGCCACTGAATATAAGTCGCTGACCCATTATACAAAAGGTACGCAGTCACCTAACAAAGTAGGCTCCCACTGCTTGTACGCATACGGTTTCAGGTTCTATTTCACTCCCCTCTCCGGGGTTCTTTTCGCCTTTCCCTCACGGTACTGGTTCACTATCGGTCAGTCAGTAGTATTTAGCCTTGGAGGATGGTCCCCCCATATTCAGACAAAGTTTCTCGTGCTCCGTCCTACTCGATTTCATTGATAAGAGATTTTCGTGTACGGGGCTATCACCCACTATGGCCGCACTTTCCAGAGCGTTCCACTAATCTCAAACCAACTTAAGGGCTGGTCCCCGTTCGCTCGCCACTACTAAGGGAATCTCGGTTGATTTCTTTTCCTCAGGGTACTTAGATGTTTCAGTTCCCCTGGTTCGCCTCTTGCACCTATGTATTCAGTACAAGATAACCAGCTTATGCTGGCTGGGTTCCCCCATTCAGAGATCTCTGGATCACAGTCTGTTTGCCGACTCCCCAAAGCTTATCGCAGGCTACCACGTCTTTCATCGCCTCTGACTGCCAAGGCATCCACCGTATGCGCTTCTTCACTTGACCATATAACCCCAAGCAATCTGGTTATACTGTGAAGACGACATTCGCCGAAAATTCGCATTTCGCTCAATTAAGAGCAGAACTCACAAATTTTACCTTAGCCTGATCACACACCAGTGAAAGTGCATGTCAGTCTATCTATCACATATCCGAATTTTTAAAGAACGATCTGACAAAAGTCAGAAATCAACATTCATTGCCGAATGTTCATTTCTAAGTTCTGAGCAGTGCTGCGAAACCTGAAAGAGTGGTGGAGCCAAGCGGGATCGAACCGCTGACCTCCTGCGTGCAAGGCAGGCGCTCTCCCAGCTGAGCTATGGCCCCATTTGACCAGCCGCACCAAGTAATTGGTAGGTCTGGGCAGATTTGAACTGCCGACCTCACCCTTATCAGGGGTGCGCTCTAACCAACTGAGCTACAGACCTATAACAGGGTTGCGTTACAGCATCGTCTTTACACAATGAATCAAGCAATTCGTGTGGGAGCTCATCAGCAGGCTGATGTCGTCGATTAAGGAGGTGATCCAGCCGCAGGTTCCCCTACGGCTACCTTGTTACGACTTCACCCCAGTCATGAATCACACCGTGGTAACCGTCCTCCCGAAGGTTAGACTAGCTACTTCTGGTGCAACCCACTCCCATGGTGTGACGGGCGGTGTGTACAAGGCCCGGGAACGTATTCACCGCAACATTCTGATTTGCGATTACTAGCGATTCCGACTTCACGCAGTCGAGTTGCAGACTGCGATCCGGACTACGATCGGTTTTGTGAGATTAGCTCCACCTCGCGGCTTGGCAACCCTCTGTACCGACCATTGTAGCACGTGTGTAGCCCAGGCCGTAAGGGCCATGATGACTTGACGTCATCCCCACCTTCCTCCGGTTTGTCACCGGCAGTCTCCTTAGAGTGCCCACCATAACGTGCTGGTAACTAAGGACAAGGGTTGCGCTCGTTACGGGACTTAACCCAACATCTCACGACACGAGCTGACGACAGCCATGCAGCACCTGTGTCAGAGTTCCCGAAGGCACCAATCCATCTCTGGAAAGTTCTCTGCATGTCAAGGCCTGGTAAGGTTCTTCGCGTTGCTTCGAATTAAACCACATGCTCCACCGCTTGTGCGGGCCCCCGTCAATTCATTTGAGTTTTAACCTTGCGGCCGTACTCCCCAGGCGGTCAACTTAATGCGTTAGCTGCGCCACTAAAATCTCAAGGATTCCAACGGCTAGTTGACATCGTTTACGGCGTGGACTACCAGGGTATCTAATCCTGTTTGCTCCCCACGCTTTCGCACCTCAGTGTCAGTATCAGTCCAGGTGGTCGCCTTCGCCACTGGTGTTCCTTCCTATATCTACGCATTTCACCGCTACACAGGAAATTCCACCACCCTCTACCATACTCTAGCTCGCCAGTTTTGGATGCAGTTCCCAGGTTGAGCCCGGGGCTTTCACATCCAACTTAACGAACCACCTACGCGCGCTTTACGCCCAGTAATTCCGATTAACGCTTGCACCCTCTGTATTACCGCGGCTGCTGGCACAGAGTTAGCCGGTGCTTATTCTGTCGGTAACGTCAAAACAGCAAGGTATTAACTTACTGCCCTTCCTCCCAACTTAAAGTGCTTTACAATCCGAAGACCTTCTTCACACACGCGGCATGGCTGGATCAGGCTTTCGCCCATTGTCCAATATTCCCCACTGCTGCCTCCCGTAGGAGTCTGGACCGTGTCTCAGTTCCAGTGTGACTGATCATCCTCTCAGACCAGTTACGGATCGTCGCCTTGGTGAGCCATTACCTCACCAACTAGCTAATCCGACCTAGGCTCATCTGATAGCGCAAGGCCCGAAGGTCCCCTGCTTTCTCCCGTAGGACGTATGCGGTATTAGCGTTCCTTTCGAAACGTTGTCCCCCACTACCAGGCAGATTCCTAGGCATTACTCACCCGTCCGCCGCTGAATCGAAGAGCAAGCTCTTCTCATCCGCTCGACTTGCATGTGTTAGGCCTGCCGCCAGCGTTCAATCTGAGCCATGATCAAACTCTTCAGTTCAATACTGCTTGGGTTTTTAAGAAACCCTAAACTTGGCTCAGCAATCTCAAATGACTATGTGATTTCTCGCATGGCCACTTGTGATGCTGATAATCTTTTTGACTATCAGTCCGTACTCACAAGCACCCACACGAATTGCTTGATTCAATTTGTTAAAGAGCGTTTGGCTAAGAGCTTTTCGTCTCAACCGAGGCGCGCATTCTACGCCTTCCTCATTTGCTGTCAAGCGTTTATTTTGAAGTTCTTTCCGAGAAACTCGTTTAGCTTCAACCGCTTAACTCGCTGCGATCTCTCGTAGCGGGAGGCGAATCATACAGCGTTACAACCTGCTGTCAACCACCTTTTTCACCGCTGCCGATCCTGAGACCGAAACGCCTCCGGAGCTTTCGATTCGCTTAACTCGTTGAATTTCAAGGAGTTTTGCGTTCCGTTGTCGCTGGAAGTGGGGCGCATTATAAGGGGATCTGAAACCCCGTCAACCTTTAATTTCAAGAAAGCTTCATTTGCCTGAAAACAAAGCGGGGAGGCCTGTCGGCCTCCCCGCTTTTATATAGCAACCGCGCTTACAGGCTAGGGAACGCGAACTGCGACGCCTCGTGGCTTGCACGTTGCGGCCAGCGCTGGGTGATCGCCTTGCGACGGGTATAGAAGCGCACACCGTCTGGCCCATAGGCATGCAGGTCACCAAATAGCGAACGCTTCCAGCCACCGAAGCTGTGATACGCCACCGGCACCGGCAGCGGCACGTTGACCCCGACCATGCCCACTTCGATTTCGTCGCAGAACAGCCGCGCCGCTTCACCGTCACGGGTGAAGATACAGGTCCCGTTGCCATACTCATGATCGTTGATCAACTGCATGGCCTGCTCCAGGCTGTTCACCCGCACCACGCACAGTACCGGCCCGAAGATCTCTTCCTTATAGATGCGCATCTCGGGGGTGACCTTGTCGAACAGGGTGCCTCCGACGAAATAGCCATCTTCGTTACCCGCCACACGCAAGCCACGGCCATCGACCACCAGCCGGGCACCAGCGGCGACGCCGTCGTCAATGTAACCCAGCACCTTGTCACGCGCTGCGGCAGTCACCAGCGGCCCCATGTCCAGGCCACAGGACGTGCCGGCACCGATCTTCAGCGCCTTGATCTGTGGCTCGAGCTTGGCAATCAGGGCATCGGCCACCTGGTCCCCCACACACACGGCCACCGAAATGGCCATGCAGCGCTCGCCGCAAGAACCATAGGCAGCCCCCATCAGCGCGCTCACCGCGTTGTCGAGGTCAGCATCCGGCATCAGCACGGCATGGTTCTTCGCTCCGCCCAAGGCCTGGACGCGCTTGCCGCGCTTGGTGCCCTCGGCATAGATGTACTCGGCAATCGGGGTCGAACCGACGAAGCTCAGGGCTTTCACCTCCGGCGCCTCGATCAGCGCATCGACCGCTTCCTTGTCGCCGTGCACCACATTGAGGATGCCCTTGGGCAGGCCGGCTTCCAGCAACAGCTGGGCAATATAGAGGGTAGAGCTCGGGTCGCGCTCGGACGGCTTGAGGATGAATGCGTTGCCGCAGGCGATGGCCAGTGGGTACATCCATAGCGGCACCATGGCCGGGAAGTTGAACGGGGTGATACCAGCCACCACGCCCAGCGGCTGGAAGTCGGACCATGCATCGATGTTCGGGCCAACGTTGCGGCTGTACTCACCCTTCAGTACTTCTGGCGCAGCGCAGGCGAACTCGACGTTCTCGATACCGCGCTTCAGTTCGCCGGCAGCGTCTTCCAGCGTCTTGCCGTGCTCCTCGCTGATCATCTGCGAGATCTTCGCTTCGTTCTGCTCAAGCAGCTGCTTGAAACGGAACATCACCTGGGCGCGCTTGGCTGGTGGGGTGTTGCGCCAGGCCGGGAAGGCGGCCTTGGCCGAATCGATGGCTTCCTGGACAGTGGCACGGCTGGCCAGCTCGACCTTGCGCACGGCCTGGCCGGTAGACGGGTTGAAGACATCGGCGGTGCGCTCGCCCTTGGTGACCAGCTCGCCGTGGATCAGGTGCTGAACAATGCTCATGCAGAACTCCAGATAAAGAAGGTAGTGCCAGGCCCGTGTCGTTCACGCGCCTGGCATCAGAATCAGAAAGATCAGTCGATTTTGTTGAGGGTTTCGCCTACCGCGTCGAACAGGCGGTCCAGCTCCTGCGGCTGGGTATTGAAGGTTGGCCCGAACTGCAGGGTGTCGCCGCCGAAACGCACATAGAAGCCGGCTTGCCACAGCTTCATCGCGGCCTCGTAAGGGCGGACGATGGCATCACCGTCACGCGCCCCAATCTGGATCGCGCCGGCCAGGCCGTAGTTGCGGATATCTACGATGTTCTTGGTGCCCTTCACTCCATGCAGCAGCTTCTCGAAGTGCGGCGCAAGTTCGGCGGCGGACTGCACCAGGTTCTCTTTCTGCAGCAGGTCCAGCGCGGCGATACCGGCGGCGCAGGCGACCGGGTGCGCCGAGTAGGTGTAGCCGTGGGGGAATTCCACCGCGTACTCAGGGGTCGGCTGGTTCATGAAGGTCTGGTAGATCTCGCCAGTGGCGATCACTGCGCCCATCGGGATGGCGCCGTTGGTGACCTGCTTGGCGATGCACATCAGGTCTGGGGTCACGCCGAAGGCCTCAGCACCGGTCATGGCGCCCATGCGGCCAAAGCCGGTGATGACTTCGTCGAAGATCAGCAGGATATTGTGCTGCGTGCAGATCTCACGCAGACGCTTCAGGTAACCCTTCGGCGGTGGCAGCACGCCTGCGGAACCGGCCAGTGGCTCGACGATCACTGCGGCGATGTTCGAGGCATCGTGCAGTTCGATCAGCTTGAGCATCTCGTCGGCCAGGGCGATACCGCCCTCCTCCGGCATGCCCTTGCTGAAGGCGTTGGCCGGCAGCACGGTATGAGGCAGGTGGTCGACGTCCAGCAGCTGGCCGAACATCTTGCGGTTGCCGTTGACGCCGCCCAGGCTGGTGCCAGCGATGTTCACACCGTGGTAGCCACGGGCACGGCCGATGATCTTGGTCTTGGTGGCCTGGCCCTTCAGGCGCCAGTAGGCACGGACCATCTTCAGCGCGGTGTCGGCGCATTCGGAGCCGGAGTTGGTGTAGAACACGTGGTTCAGGTCACCTGGCACCAGGTTGGCAATTTTTTCGGCCAGCTGGAACGACAGCGGGTGACCGAACTGGAAGGCCGGGGAGTAGTCGAGCGTCGCCACCTGGCGGGCCACCGCTTCGCTGATTTCCTTGCGGGTATGCCCGGCGCCGCAGGTCCACAGCCCCGACAAAGCGTCGAAGATCTTGCGGCCCTTGTCATCGACCAGGTAGTTGCCCTCTGCCGCCACGATCAGGCGCGGGTCGCGGTGGAAGTTACGGTTGGCGGTGTAGGGCATCCAGTGGGCATCCAGCTTGAGCTGGCTGGCCAGGCCGGAATGGGCGGTTTCGGGCATGTTCATCGGCGGTTCCTCGGAAGACGATTAGGCAACGATGGATGTTGTTGCAGCTAAATTCGCACGGGGATAAAGTCCGGAAAACCCAACATTTCTAATCTTCAGTCAGCAGATAACTAAACATATGAGCCGACGCCCCGATCCCCTCGCCCAAGTCAGTGATTTCGATATTCGTTTGCTGAAGATCTACCGTAGCGTGGTGGAATGCGGCGGTTTCTCCGCGGCAGAGAACGTGCTGGGTATCGGCCGCTCGGCGATCAGCCAGCAGATGAACGACCTCGAGCAGCGTCTGGGCCTGCGCCTCTGCCAACGCGGGCGCGCCGGTTTCTCGCTCACCGAAGAGGGCCGTGAGGTGTACCACTCGGCCTTGCAGTTGCTCAGCGCCCTGGAATCGTTCCGCACCGAGGTCAATGGCCTGCACCAGCATTTGCGCGGCGAGCTGAACATCGGCCTCACCGACAATCTGGTGACCTTGCCGCACATGCGCATCACCCACGCCCTGGCCGAACTGAAGGACCGCGGCCCCGACGTGCGAATCCAGATCCGCATGATCGCCCCCAGCCAGGTCGAACAAGGCGTGCTCGACGGCAGCCTGCACGTCGGCGTGGTGCCGCAGACCAGCCCGCTGTCGGGCCTGGAGTACCAACCGCTGTACAGCGAGCGCTCGCTGCTCTACTGCGCCGTCGGCCACCCGCTGTTCTACGCCGATGACCAGCAGATCGACGACGAGCGCCTCAACAGCCAGGACGCCATCGCCCCGACCTTCCGCCTACCCGCCGACATCCAGGCGCACTACCAGGCGCTGCACTGCACCGCCAGTGCCTCGGACCGCGAAGGCATGGCCTTCCTGATCCTCACCGGGCGCTATATCGGTTACCTGCCCGACCACTACGCCAGCTTCTGGGTGCAGCAAGGCCGCCTTCGCGCGCTCAAGCCCGCGCAACGCTTCTATGACCTGGGCCTGAGCTGGGTTACGCGCAAAGGCCGACGTCCCAACCTGGTACTGGAAAGCTTCCTCGAGAGCCTGGCTGCGACACGTTGATACTTATCCAGGCCGCAAATGCTTGTCACTTCGGCACAGGCAGGTAATCTGTCGAACATTCGTAACGACCCGTCCGGAATCGTCCATGACCCTAGAAGTCCCTGCGCATCGCTCCCCCGCCTCGGGCAAGCCCGCCGGCCGCATCCGCCAGAAGAACGAGCAGGCCATCATCCAGGCCGCCGAAGACGAATTCGCCCGCCACGGCTACAAGGGCACGAGCATGAACACCATCGCGCTCAAGGCCGGGCTGCCCAAGGCCAACCTGCACTACTACTTCACCAACAAGCTGGGCCTGTACATCGCGGTGCTGAGCAACATCATCGAACTGTGGGACAGCACCTTCAACGCCTTGAGCGTCGACGACGACCCCGGCGAAGCGCTGAGCCAGTACATCCGCACCAAGATGGAGTTCTCCCGGCGCAACCCGCAGGCCTCGCGGATCTTCGCCATGGAAGTGATCAGCGGCGGCGAGTGCCTCACCGAATACTTCAGCGCCGACTACCGTGAATGGTTCCGTGGCCGCGCCGCGGTGTTCCAGGCCTGGATGGAGGCCGGCAAAATGGACCGGGTCGACCCCGTGCACCTGATCTTCCTGCTGTGGGGCAGCACCCAGCACTACGCCGACTTCGCCACCCAGATCTGCCAGGTCACCGGCCGCAGCCGCCTGACCAAGCAGGACATGGAAGACGCGAGCAACAATCTTATCCACATCATTCTCAAAGGCTGCGGCATCAGCACGCCCGCCTGACTCGGACCTATGCCTTCTACCCTGCTCGACCTCTGCGAGTTCCGCGAGGAAATCCGCAAGAGCCGTTTCATCACCCTGGCCGGCCCGATCGCCAGCCCTGCCGAGGCAATGGCCTTCATCGAACGCCACAGCGACCTGGCGGCCACCCACAACTGCTGGGCCTGGAAGCTCGGTGGCCAGTACCGCAGCAGTGACGACGGTGAACCCGGTGGCACCGCCGGGCGCCCTATCCTCGCCGCCATCGAGGCGCAGGATTGCGACCAGGTGGTGGTACTGGTGATCCGCTGGTACGGCGGCATCCAACTGGGCACCGGTGGTCTGGCCCGCGCTTACGGCGGCGGCGCCAACAAATGCCTGCAGCAAGCGCCCAAACGACTGCTGGTGCAGCGCAGCGAATTTACCTGCAGCTGTACCTTCAGTGAGCTGGCACTGGTCAAGCTGCGCCTGGCGGAGGTAGACGGCCTGGTGCTGGACGAACAATTCACCGCCAATGGCGTCGACCTGCATATCGCACTGGGCGATACACACCAGCACACCCTGCAACAACAACTGGCCGACCTGAGCCGCGGGCGCATCCTGTTGGAACGCTGCTGAGCGTTGCCCACAACTACTGTGGGCCCGCCTGTGGATAAGCTTGGGGCATTCTTGCCCAGGCCTTGCGCTCCAAGGCTCGCAGCGCTTTGATCATATTTTGATCACAATCATGTGACGGTGACCCAAGTCACTGAAACCCGGTGAGTTATCCCCAACCTTGAACACAGCTACGCACTGAAACCAGCGTTTCAGCGGCAATTTGCTTGCGCACAATAACTGTGGAGCAGCCTGTGGATAACCCGTTAGCCAGTCAGCCAAAGCCCGATTCCATCGGCTGCGCAGCGAGCTGTTCATTTTTTGTACAGCCCTCATCGGCCGCACAGGCCTGCGACGCATTACTGGGATATGCTCCTCATCCACGCCCTGCGCATATGAGGGCGCCCACACTTTGCCATGGGGCGAGCAGCCACTCGTTTCACCCAATCAAGGAGCATCGCAATGACCGCGAACAAGACCGCCCTGATCATCGGCGCCTCCCGAGGCCTCGGCCTGGGCCTGGTACAACGCCTGCGCGAAGATGGTTGGAACATCATCGCCACCGTACGTGATCCACAGCAGCCCGGCGCCCTCGGCGAGGTAGCGGGCGTGCGTATCGAGCGCCTGGAGATGAACGACACCGCCCAGCTCGATGGCCTCAAGCAACGCCTGCACGGCGAAGTTTTCGACCTGGTGTTCGTCAACGCCGGCGTAATGGGCCCGCTGCCGCAGGACCTGGAGAGCGTCCAGGTACCGCAGATCGGCGACCTGTTCATGACCAACGCCGTGGCCCCTATCCGCGTCGCCCGGCGCCTGGCCGGCCAAGTGCGTGAAGGCACCGGCGTGCTGGCGTTCATGAGCTCGATCCTGGGCAGCGTGACCATCCCCGACGGCGGCGAGATCTGCCTGTACAAGGCCAGCAAGGCCGCGCTCAACTCGATGATCAACAGCTTCGTGGTCGAGCTGCAGCGCCCCGACCTGTGCGTGCTGGCCATGCACCCGGGCTGGGTGAAGACCGACATGGGCGGCGAGAACGCCGAGATCGACGTGCTCACCAGCACCCGTGGCATGCTTGAGCAGATCAAGGCCCAAAGCGGCAACGGCGGCCTGCGCTTCATCAACTACAAGGGCGAAGCACTGATCTGGTAAGCCCCGGGCGATACAGGCCCGGGTGGGCGCATTGCCCGGCCGGGCCCTGTAGAATGGCGGCCAACCGTACCTGATCGAGATTGCACACATGTATGACTGGCTGAACGCCCTTCCCAAGGCGGAACTGCACATGCACCTGGAGGGCTCGCTGGAGCCCGAACTGCTGTTCGCCCTGGCTGAACGCAACAAGATCGCCCTGCCCTGGGCGGATGTGGAAACCCTGCGCAGCGCCTACGCCTTCAACAACCTGCAGGAATTCCTCGACCTCTATTACCAGGGCGCCGACGTACTGCGCACCGAGCAGGACTTCTATGACCTGACCTGGGCCTACCTGCAACGCTGCAAGGCGCAGAACGTTATCCACACCGAGCCCTTCTTCGACCCGCAGACCCACACCGACCGTGGCATCCCCTTCGAAGTGGTACTGAGCGGCATCAACCGGGCGCTCAAGGATGGCCGCCAACAACTGGGCATCAGCAGCGGCCTGATCCTCAGTTTCCTGCGCCACCTGAGCGAAGACGAAGCGCAGAAGACCCTCGACATGGCCCTGCCCTTCCGCGACGCCTTCATCGCCGTGGGCCTGGACAGTTCGGAAAAAGGCCACCCGCCGAGCAAGTTCCAGCGCGTGTTCGACCGCGCCCGCAGCGAAGGTTTCGTGGCCGTGGCCCATGCCGGCGAGGAAGGCCCGCCCGAGTACATCTGGGAAGCCCTCGACCTGCTCCAGATCAAGCGCATCGACCATGGCGTGCGCGCCATCGAAGATGAGCGCCTGATGCAGCGCATCATCGACGAACAGATCCCGCTGACCGTCTGCCCACTGTCCAACACCAAGCTGTGCGTGTTCGACCATATGAGCCAGCACAACATCCTCGAC
Source organism: Pseudomonas sichuanensis (assembly GCF_024749065.1). Taxonomy (NCBI): domain Bacteria; kingdom Pseudomonadati; phylum Pseudomonadota; class Gammaproteobacteria; order Pseudomonadales; family Pseudomonadaceae; genus Pseudomonas; species Pseudomonas sichuanensis. The sequence goes on from NZ_CP087185.1 coordinate 5,250,195, forward strand.
ATGCTCGAGCGCGGTGTGAAGGTCACGGTCAACTCCGATGACCCGGCCTATTTCGGTGGTTACGTCACCGAAAACTTCCACGCCCTGCACCAGCACCTGGGCATGACCCAGGACCAGGCTCGTCGCCTGGCGCAGAACAGCCTGGACGCCCGCCTGGCAGGCTAACCCACCTGCCGGGCAGGAAGGCTTGCGATACCGTTGATCTGCTGAAGGCCGAGCGGGGTAACATGCACCGCCCGGCTACCTTCCTGTTCACGCACCCAGCCCGACTGCACGAACAGTTTGAGCAGGGCCTGCCCCAGGCTACCGCCAAGGTGCGGCCCCTGATCGCTCCATTCGCTGCAATGGCAGATCACACAATCACGTGGCTGCCCCGGTGCCAGCGCATCGATGTATAGCCCCATCGCCTGCAGCCGTAGCCGGCCTTCCTGGCTCACGAACAGTTGCTGCTCGCTGCCTTCCAGCCATCCGGCGGCAAGCAGGCGCTGGTATAGCTCGGCAACCACTTCGCCGCCCAGGTGATCGCCGCACAGACGCGCCTTGCGCATGGACAGTGGTATCTGCCGCGGCGAGCCGGCGTGGGCTCCCGCACGGCTCTCGAGCTGCACGCTGGCCAACGCCTCCACCGCCGCTATCACCTCTGGGTTGGCCAGACGGTAGAAGCGTTTGCGCCCGCGAATTTCCAGCCGCAGCAAGCCTGCGCCAGCCAGCAGGGTCAGGTGCGAACAGGCCGAGGAGACGCTCAGGCTGGTCATGCTCGCCAGCTCGTCCGCCGCACGCGGAGTACCATCGATCAGTGCCCATAACATGGCACTGCGTTTGGGTTCTGCCATCAGGCCGGCGGCCTGGCTGATACTGTGGACTGCGTTCATCAACCTGAAGCTCCCTGAAAGTTCTCGTCCGAAAAACCAGAGCGAACCTGCCGGTCTCATCAAGGTGGCCCAGACTAGGGTGTCGATGAATGATCGGCGAATGGTGCGATACCCCTGCACATCCCTGAGCGCTGGTTCGCCCTTCTGGCGGGGAAGTATCTCTGGCTGGCACTGGCTGCCGGGAGCAGTATAAGCCGCGTGAAAGCACGCGCCCTGCCACTGGTGGAGCGCAGCCGTAGAGGGGAGCACCTGGCTGTCACGGTCGGCGGCAGGCACTTGGCAAGGCCTTTTCCCCCGTGCCACAGCGCCCAAAGCCTGCAACGGCCAGCCGCCCCAGTTGCATCGCCCGACAATACCGACAGTGCCCTACATAACTTTCGGGCATCAAACCAGAAAGCTTCCCGGCTCCTGCCCGCCATGACCGTCAGTCCGAGTACTGATATCGGTCATGGCGAGCGCCTTGGGCGGCGCTAAACTTCATCGGCGCTCGCTCACTGGAGGTGGATCGCGATGAAGATTGTCGTCTGTGCGTCGAACCGAAACCCCAATTGCCCGTGGCAGGTCCAGCTTGATCAGCACGTCGTGAGTTTTCGCAGCGAAAGCGAAGCGCGTGCCTTCGTCGCCCTGCTGGAAACGCGGCTCAATGCCCCCCACCCGCTCACGCAGAGCGCTTGGCCTGCAAGCGTCGGGTCAGCACTGCGACACTGACCACCAGCGCGCCGCACAGGCTGATCACCAGCGCCATGGGCACCGCGCTGCCGTCGTGTAGCACGCCAACCAGCGCCGCCGCACCGGCGGCGACGCTGAACTGCAGGCAACCCATCAACGCCGAGGCACTGCCGGCCCGCGCACCTTGCCCGCTCATGGCGCAGGCCGAGGCGTTGGGAATGATGCATCCCAGGCTGGAGATGCACACGAACAGCGGTACCAGCAACGGCCACAGTGCGGCCGGGTGCAGTGCCGCCACCGCCAGCAGTAGCAAGGCAGCCGCCAGGTACAACCACACCGCGCGGGCCAGCAGGAAGGCCGGGCCACGCTTGGCCAGCAAGCGGGCATTGACCTGGGCCATGAGGATGAACCCTGCGGCGTTGCTACCGAACAGCCAGCCATAGTGCTCCGGCGCTACGCCGTACAGCTTGATGAAAACGAACGGCGAACCGGCGATATAGGCGAACATCCCGGCAATGGCGATGCCACCGGTCAGCGCATGGCCAACAAAAGCCCGGTCAGCCAGTAACCGCAGGTACTGGCGCAAGGCGCCAGACAAGGGTTGGCGCGGCACATGCGTCGGCAGGCTTTCCGGCAAGCCCAGGCCAACGGCCAGCAGGCACAGGCCGCTGAACAGGCTCAAGGCGAGGAAGATCGATTGCCAGCCGGCCACGTTCACCAGCACGCCACCGAGCATCGGCGCCAGGATCGGCGCCAGTCCCATCACCAGCATCAATTGCGAGAACACCTTGGCCGAGGCCACCGGGTCGCACTTGTCGCTGACGATCGCCCGCGACAAGACCATGCCCGCACAGCCGCCCAGCGCCTGGACGAACCGCGCCAGTATCAAAGTGTCGAGGTTCGGCGCGAAGGCACAGGCCAGGGAGGCCAGGGTGAACAGCGCAACACCGAACAGCAATGGCTTGCGTCGACCAAAGCGATCGGCCACCGGCCCATAGGCCAGTTGCCCAAGGGAGAGGCCCAGGAAATAGGCAGCCAGGGTTGTCTGGACATGTTTTTCATCGGTGGCGAACGCCTGAGCCATGGCCGGAAAGGCAGGCAGGTAGAAGTCGATCGCCAGGGGCCCGAACGCACTCAATGCGCCCAGGATCAGCACCATTCGCAGGTTCATCAGGAATCCATAGCAGGCTAAGCAAGTGCCCAGTCTACCTGTACCGCTCGCGGACGCTATCAAAACCTGGCAAAGCACGGTCGATCCGTCTCGAACAAGCGCCTGAGACCTAGCAGAAATGCCAGGTTACACACTCTCGGCTGACTTCTAAGATCGCAATCAACGTCCAGGACCCAGTACAGGCTCGTGCCCCAGGCCTGGATGGCCTGTGTCCCTTTGGCCTATGTCAGACAGCAGGAGATAAACATGAACATGTCCCCCACAGGGCCAGGCATCAAAGCGGCTGCCGAACTCTACTTCACCGACCTGAATGACTCGCCCGCCAACCCGCGATTGGGCATCGGCTACGAGCTGCTGAAAAGTCCGATCAGGCTGCATGCGGGAATGCCGATCACACCCCGGAACGGCGATTCGGCCATTTTGTACTGGAACAACCAGCAGGTGGATCGCATCGACATCAACGCAGAGAACATCGACAAACCACGGCTGGAGTTCAGCGTCCCCACTCTTTACATCCAACCGCCCCAAGGGTCGGTCTACTACGAATACACGGACACCGATGCCGGCAACACCACGCCAAGCCTGACGCGGACCATCGCCGTCAATACCCTGGTACCCGGCGGGCCGGGGCCCGATCTGAACCCTCCGTTCAACGACAACCTGCAAGCCTGTGTCGTCACTCCCAATCCTGTCACCAGCCTGAGCGCCTCGGTCACCGTACAAGTCCCCCAGTGGCTGAACAAGGAAGCAGGGGATGAACTGGTCGTCACCTGGGGAAGCATTCCGGTCGCTCACCCCAAGGTCACCAACCCTAACGGTGGCGAGACAGTGACTATCCCGGTGGATGTGCTCATGCAGGCGGGAACACAACCCAGCCTGCCGGTGTTCTATGAAATCCGCGACAGCGTCGACAACTACTCACGCCTGGCCCGACCGACCCAGGTACCGGTGCAGTTGCCCGCGCCCCAGGTCATCGCCAATGGCAGCGTCGTCACGCAGATCGACCTGAACGGGCTCAACCAGCTTGAAGCCAGAATCTCCAACTACGGCATGGAACAAGGCGACACGGTGACCGTCGTCTGGAGCGGGGTCGTCGTACGCCAGAAAACCGAGCCGGTCGTGGTGACCGGCCCATTACCAATCCCACTCGATCTGGCATGGGCACAGGAAAACAAGGATCGCCAGGTAACCGTGACCTATGTGGTCACGCGCAATGGCAGGACGATGTCGTCATCCCCAGTCACGCTCCAGGTCGTGGAGGGTGACGAAGGGATATTTCTGCCTCCCCCCACGGTCAACGACCTGCAGAACGGTCAGCTCGACTACTACTGGTTGCTGGATAACCGCGGTGGCGAGGCCACCATCGTCGTACCCGCTTACACTGGCATGAAACCAGGCCATTCCGTGAGGGTCACCTGGGCCAACAACATCAATTGGAACACTGAAGCGAAGACCGTCGGCACCATCGGCCCGATGGAGTTCAAGATCCGCAATACCGAGATCATCGACACCATCGGCGGGTCGGCCAACGTCAACTACACCGTGGTCACCGCCACGGGCGCTCCTCCCGTGGCATCGACGCACACCGTATGTCGCGTCAAGGACAATCCTCCACCCTTCGAGTCGATGCCACCGCCCACGCTGCAAGGGCTGAACCTGCGGATTCCCAAGAGCGGGCAGACTACCTGGGCCGTAAGAGTGCGCTGGTATCACCCGGAGTCGGGCTGGCAACAGGAATCGCCAATACTCCATTACGGTTACAACGGTCAGCCCTATCTGGATTACACGGTGCCCCAGGCATGGGTCACCGCGAACAGAGGGAGGCTGGTCTATATCAGCTATTCCATGAGCGTTGGCACTGACCGAATCCGGATTTCACGCTACCTGCGCTACAACGTCGCGGCAGCGGACCAACCGGTCAGCACCGGCATTTCTCAGGGTAGCGACCCAGCGACCCAGGCACTGGCCGACAGCCTGCTATCGATGCTTCAGGCACTCAAGCGTTGGTTCAACTCCTGATCGCTGCAAATGAGGGCCAAGGGTGCAACACTGCCCCTCGGCCCTCAATCTTCAGACGCTGCTTGCCTGATACCCCTCATCGCGGATCGCCGTCAGGATTTGCTCCACACCGAGCGCGCTCTCCACACGCACTTGTGCACCCGCCAGGTCCACTTCGACACGTGCCTTCGAATCCAGCTCCTGCACCGCACGCGTCACGGCCTTCACACAGTGACCACAGGTCATGCCTTTCACATTGAACACTTGCATGGGTGTTGCCTCCTTCAGGATTTTGCGCAGTCTCAGGGTTGCCATCGGGGTAAGGTCAAGTTTCGTCTGCAACGGCCGGGCTGGAAATCCGCGCCCCGCTCGGCCAAGCTTCGCCTCTGACGATTTTGCCAAGCAGGAGATTCTTCATGATCAGGACCGCATTGACCCTCGCCGGATTGCTCGGTGCGCTGGCCGTGGTGCCACCGGCCAGCGCCGAGGGCAACTCGGACTACAGCGTGCTGATCATTTCCCGGGAGCGCCTGGAAGTGGCCACCAATTGCGAGATCGGCATCTACCTCAACGATCAGTTGTCCGGCCGGGTATTCCAGGAGCAGTCGACCTCCTTCAACCTGCCCGCCGGCCCGATCGATGTGCGCCTGCGCCTGCTACCTGGGCAGAGCCCCGGTTGCGCCCCCGGCATCGAGGACCAACGCAGCACGCGCCTGACCTTGCAGGCGGGCCAGATCAACAAATACCGCATTGCCATGGGGCACAATGGCCTGGTGCTCAAGCGAGCCAGCCTGGGCTATTGACCTTGCCAGCATGGCAAGGTTGATGCTGCTGGCTTGTCCACGGAGGAAAGAGCCATGCCCGCATCCACCATCTTCGACCTGCCGATCGCCGGCATGACCTGCGCCAGCTGCGCAGGTCGGGTCGAGCGCGCGCTGCGCAAGGTCACTGGCGCAGAACAGGTCAGCGTCAACCTCGCCACCGAACAGGCCCGGGTCCAGGCCCCGGCCGACAGCCTGCCGGCGCTGGTCGACGCAGTGCGCGAGGCAGGCTACAGCGTGCCCACCCGCACCCTCGAACTGCAGATCGGCGGCATGACCTGCGCCAGTTGCGCCGGCCGTGTCGAGCGCGCCCTCGGCAAAGTGCCGGGGGTCGAGCAGATCAGCGTCAACCTGGCCAGCGAACGCGCCCACCTCGAAGTGCTGCAGGCCGTCGATGACGCCGTGCTGATCGCGGCGGTGGAGCATGCCGGCTACAGCGCCACCCTGCCGCGCACCGCACACGATGACCTGGCCCAGGCGCAACGCCGCTTGCGCAACGAACGCCTGGCCGTCGGCGCCGCCCTGCTACTGGCGCTGCCATTGGTGCTGCCGATGCTGGTGCAACCGTTCGGCCTGCACTGGATGCTGCCGGCCTGGGCGCAGTTCCTGCTGGCCACACCGGTGCAGTTCATTCTCGGTGCACGCTTCTACGTCGCCGCCTGGAAGGCCGTGCGCGCCGGGGCCGGCAACATGGACCTGCTGGTCGCCCTGGGCACCAGCGCCGGTTACGGCCTGAGCCTGTACCAATGGGCCAATGCCCATGCCGGCATGGAGCCGCACCTGTATTTCGAAGCCTCGGCGGTGGTGATTGCCCTGGTACTGCTCGGCAAATACCTGGAAAGCCGCGCCAAGCGCCAGACAGCCAGCGCCATCCGCGCCCTCGAAGCCCTGCGCCCGGAGCGGGCGGTGCGGGTGGTCGATGGTCATGAAGAAGACGTGGCAATCAGCCAACTGCGCCTGGGCGACCTGGTGCTGGTCAAACCTGGCGAGCGCTTCCCGGTCGACGGCGAAGTGCTCGAAGGCAGCAGCCATGCCGACGAAGCGCTGATCAGCGGTGAAAGCCTGCCTGTCCCCAAACAACCCGGCGATGCCGTCACCGGCGGCGCCATCAACGGCGAGGGCCGGCTGCTGGTGCAGACCCGCGCACTGGGTACCGAAACCGTGCTGGCGCGCATCATCCGCCTGGTCGAGGACGCCCAGGCAGCCAAGGCACCGATCCAGAAACTGGTCGACCGGGTCAGCCAGGTGTTCGTCCCCGCCGTGCTGGTGCTGGCGCTGCTCACCCTGGTGGGCTGGTGGCTGGCCGGCGCGCCGCTGGAAACCGCGTTGATCAACGCCGTTGCCGTGCTGGTGATCGCCTGCCCCTGCGCCCTCGGCCTGGCCACGCCCGCCGCGATCATGGCCGGCACCGGTGTCGCCGCCCGCCACGGCATCCTGATCAAGGACGCCGAAGCACTGGAACGCGCCCATGCGGTCAACCGCGTGGTATTCGACAAGACCGGCACCCTCACCTCCGGCAGCCCGCGCATCGTCCACAGCCAGGCGGCCAGTGGCGACAAGGGTGAGCTGCTGCGCCTGGCCGGGGCCTTGCAACGCGGCAGCGAACACCCACTGGCCAAAGCGGTACTCGACGCCTGCAGCGAACAAGGCTTGCAAGTGCCACAAGTAAATGACAGCCAGTCCCTGACCGGCCGAGGTATTGCCGGCCTGGTGAATGGTCGCGATCTGGCGCTGGGCAATCGCCGCCTGCTCGATGAAAGCCAGTTGCTGCCCGGTGGGCTGGCGGCCAGTGCCCAGGCCTGGGAGGCCGAGGGCCGCACCCTGTCCTGGCTGATCGAACGGGGCAGCCAACCCCGCGTGCTGGGCCTGTTCGCCTTCGGCGACAGCCTCAAGCCCGGCGCGGCCCCGGCCATCGACGCCCTGCACGCCCGTGGCATCAGCAGCCACCTGCTGACCGGCGACAACCGTGGCAGCGCCAAGGTCGTCGCCGACGCCCTGGGCATCGACGATGTGCATGCCGAAGTGTTGCCGGCCGACAAGGCCGCCACGGTTGCCAAACTCAAGCAGGATGGCGTGGTGGCCATGGTCGGCGACGGCATCAACGACGCCCCCGCCCTGGCCGCCGCCGACATCGGCATCGCCATGGGCGGTGGTACCGACGTGGCCATGCAGGCCGCCGGCATCACCCTGATGCGCGGCGACCCACGCCTGGTGCCCGCCGCGCTGGAGATCAGCCGCAAGACCTACGCGAAGATCCGTCAGAACCTGTTCTGGGCCTTCATCTACAACCTGGTCGGCATCCCCCTGGCAGCCTTTGGCTACCTCAATCCGGTGCTGGCCGGCGCCGCCATGGCCCTGTCCAGCGTCAGCGTGGTGAGCAATGCCCTGTGGCTGAAAACCTGGAAACCCACCGGCACCGACCAGGAGGCGCCATGAACATCGGCCAGGCCGCCCGCCACAGCGGGCTCAGCGCCAAGATGATCCGCTACTACGAATCCATCGGCCTGCTGCGCCCGGCCAGGCGCAGCGACAGCGGCTACCGCCTCTACGGCCCGCAAGACCTGCACAGCCTGGCGTTCATCAAGCGCTCGCGTGACCTGGGCTTCTCGCTGGAAGAAGTGGCAAAACTGTTGACCCTGTGGCAGGACCGCCAACGGGCCAGCGCCGACGTGAAAGCGCTGGCCACCCAGCACATCGATGCGCTCAACCGGCGTATCGAAGAGCTGGTCAACCTGCGCGATACCCTCGGTGAGCTGATCGCCCACTGCCAGGGCGACGACCGCCCGGATTGCCCGATCCTCAAGGACCTGGCCAATGGTTGCTGCCACTGAACCCAGGCCAGTGCGTGGGAGTGGCGGTGCGCCGCCGCGACTTGCCCCGCGATCGTGCCAAACCGGCCGATCGCGGGGCAAGCCCGCTCCCACGCCTCCTTGCCTCTCAATCGCTGCACTTGGTATGCCATATTAGCCAACCCCGACCGATTCCCCCTCAAACACCCGTTTAATCCAATAATTACGGGCATTTCCCTTCAAGAAACCCAGACGCTGCCGATGCCCTGAGTACCTGCCTCGTGTATCGAAAAAAATAATCTGGGAGCGTGGATGAACATCAAGCAAAAACTGACCTGGGCGTTCGCCGTCATTGCCGGCCTGCCCATCGTCATCGTCGCCACCCTGGTAGTGGTCAACCTGCGCGGTGAAGCCCGTGACGATTTCCTCGACAACAGCAGCCGGGAAATCCGTCAGGTCGGCAACGCCATGAACCTGTTCTTCCAGGGCATCACCCAGAACGTCGACTACCTCGCCGCGCAGCCGTTGGTGGCCGCCAGCGCCGACAACGTGAAAAAGCACATCAGCGCCGATGCCGCCAACATTGCCCCTGGCGAGCAGGACAAGGTCCTGTTCGACCTGTTCAGCCGCCTGGCCCAGAGCCACCCGGACTACGCCTATGTGTCCTACGGACTGAAGGACGGCGGCTATGCGTTCTGGCCCGGCGATCCGAAAATGGCCAACTACGACCCGCGCACCCGCCCCTGGTACCAGGCCGCCATGGCCAACCCTGGCAAGACCCTGCGTACCGCGCCTTACTATTGGGCCGGTGACGACGCCGTACTGGTCAGCACCGTGCGCGCCGTGGCCAACCAGCTGGGCAACCCGGGCGGTGTGGTCAACATCGACGTGTCGCTCAAAGGCCTGACCGAGATCGTCAAGCAGATCAAACTGGGCGAAAGCGGCTACCTGATCCTGATGGAAAACAACGGCAACGTGATGGTCGACCCCCGCGATGCCAGCCACAACTTCAAGCAGCTTTCCAGCTTTGGCGATGGCTATGCCGAGCTGGCCAAGGCCGGCAAAGGCCTGGTCGAGGTCGAGATCAACGGCGAGCGCTTCATGGCCAACGTCTACCCTGACGAACAACTGGGCTGGACCTTCATCGGCCTGATCCACGAAAGCGAAGTGATGCAGACCACCACCCGCCTGACCTGGCTGATCGGCGCCGTGGCGCTGATCCTCGCCGCCGTGTTCGCGGTGGTCGGCGCGGCCTTCGCCAAGCTCATCGTGCGCCCGATCAACAGCGTCACCCATGGCCTGGAAGACATCGCCCAGGGCGAAGGCGACCTGACCCGCAACCTGGAAATCCGCGGCCGCGACGAAACCGCGCAGCTGGCCAGCTGGTTCAACCAGTTCCTCGGCGCCATTCGCAGCCTGATCCAGCACATCGGCACGGCGGCCAGCCAGATCCTCAGCACCTCCAGCAGCTCGACCCGGGTCTCCGCCGACATGAGCGAAGCCGCCGGGCGCCAGCGCGAAGCGGTGGACATGGTCTCGACCGCCTTCCACGAGATGGTCGCCACCGCCAACGAAGTGGCGCGTTCGTGCAGCCAGGCCGCGCAGTCCGCCGACAGCGGCCAGCAGCAGGCCCGTGACGGCCAGCAGCAGATCGACGCCGCGGTGCAGAGCGTCGACCGCCTGAGCCGTGAGATCGAGCAGTCGGCGCAGTCGATCCAGCAGCTGGAACGCGACAGCAACGCCATCCAGTCGATCCTCGGCACCATCCGCTCGATCGCCGAGCAGACCAACCTGCTGGCGCTCAACGCCGCCATCGAAGCCGCCCGCGCCGGCGAGCAGGGCCGTGGTTTTGCCGTGGTCGCCGACGAAGTCCGCGCCCTGGCCAAGCGCACCGCCGATTCCACCGCCGAAATCGACGGCCTGCTGGGCAACCTGGCCAGCCGCACCGCCGAAGTGGCCGAACAGATGCACGCCAGCATCGAGGTGTCGCAGCAGTCGGTCAGCCGCATCGGCCTGGCCCGCGACAGCTTCGGCCAGATCCGCGAGTCGGTGGATGTGATCCGCGACATGAACACCCAGATCGCCACTGCCGCCGAAGAGCAGCACCAGGTGGCCGAGGACATCAACCGGCACATCAGCCAGATCCATGGCGATGCGCAGCTGGTGGCCGAGCTGGCCCAGGCCGCGCGACAGGACTCCGAGAGCCTGGCCGGGCTGTCCAACGAGCTGGATGCCCTGGTGCGACGCTTCCGCACCTGATTTTCCCTATCGCCGGCAAGCCAGCGCCCTGTGGGAGCCGGCTTGCCGGCGATAGGCCCTTGAATGCGACACAAGGCCCACAGGGGCCTTACAACCTCAACTCCCCCGGCGTCGCCCCGAACAACTGCTTGAACGCCGCAATGAAGGCCGACGGAGAGTCATAGCCACAGCCCAAGGCCGCGTCCGTCACACTCTCCCCCGCCTCCAGCAGCGCCAGCGATGACAAAAGGCGCATGCGCTGGCGCCAGTTGCGAAAGCTCAACCCCGTTTCACGCTGAAACAGGCGCATCAAGGTCTTCTCCGACACCCCCAACTGCACCGCCCATTGCTGCAAGGTCTGCGGCTGGTCGGGCGCGGCGATCAGCCCGTTGCACAGCGCCAGCAGGCCGGGATGGCGGGGCAACGGCAGGGAGAACGCGACTTGCGGCAAGAGGCGCAACTGGTCGAGCAACACCGACACCAGGCGTGCCTCGACACTGTCGCCTTCGGGGTAGTCCACGGCAAAGGTGCAGAACTGCTTGATCAGCTCACGCGCCAGCGGCGTCACCTCCAGCACCCGGCACTCCTGCGTGGCCCAGGGGCAGGCATCGCGGCGCACGTACAAGCTGCGCATCTCGGCCTGCATCGAAGTCACCACCTCGTGCTCGGCCCCCGCCGGTATCCACACCCCCCACTGCGGCGGGGCGAAGTAGCTGCCGTCACGGGTATACACGCCAAGCACGCCGCTGATGGCGTAGGAGAACTGCACCCAGTCATGCTGGTGGCGCGTGGTCCAGGAGCCGGCACCGAGGCTTTCGGCACGGGCGTAGAGTGGCCTGGGCAGATGGTCCAGGGCGGGGATGGGGCGCGGGGCGGGGGTCTGTCCGACGGTCGACATGGCTGGGCCTGTTGTTTCTGATCGGACAAGACTAACAGCCCCGCGCCGGCTTAGCGCTCGACGATGGCCGTCACCCCCTGCCCGCCCGCCGCGCAGATCGAAATCAGCCCACGCCCCTTGCCGCGCCCGGCCAACAGCTTGGCCATGTTGGCCAGGATGCGCCCGCCGGTCGCCGCGAACGGATGCCCGGCGGCCAGCGAGCTGCCCTTTACATTGAGCTTGCTGCGGTCGATGGCCCCCAGCGGTGCGTCCAGCCCCAGGCGCGTGCGGCAGTAGTCGGGGTCTTCCCAGGCCTTGAGCGTGCACAGCACCTGCGCGGCGAAGGCTTCATGGATCTCGTAGAAATCGAAGTCCTGCAGGCGCAGGCCGTTGCGCGCCAGCAGCCGTGGCACCGCATACACCGGCGCCATCAGCAGGCCCTCCTGGCCGTGGACGAAATCGACGGCGGCGTTCTCGCCATCGACCAGATACGCCAGCACTTCCAGGCCATGGGCCTGCGCCCAATCATCACTGCCCAGCAGCACCAACGAGGCGCCATCGGTCAACGGCGTGGAATTGCCTGGCGTCAGGCTGCCCTGGCCGCTGCGATCGAACACAGGCTCAAGCCTGGCCAACTGTTCCAGAGTGAGGTCGGGGCGCAAGTTGTTGTCGCGGGTCAGGCCCAGGTAAGGCGTCAGCAGGTCGTCGTGCCAGCCTTCGGCGTAGGCGGCGGCCAGTTTCTGGTGGCTCTGTAGCGCCAGTTCATCCTGCGCCGCCCGCTCGACCTGCCAAAGCTGCGCCATGCGTTCGCAATGCTCGCCCATCGACAGCCCGGTGCGCGGTTCACCGTTGCGCGGCAGTGCAGGCTTCAAGTGCCGTGGGCGCAACTTGAGGAAGGGCTTGAGGCGTTCGCCCAGCGTCCGGCCACGGTGGGCCTGCAGGAGAATCTGGCGCAGGCCCTCGTTGACCGCGATCGGTGCATCGGAGGTGGTGTCGACGCCGCCGGCAATGCCACTGTCGATCTGCCCCAGGGCAATTTTGTTGGCGACCAGTAGCGCGGCCTCCAGCCCCGTGCCGCAGGCCTGCTGGATATCGTAGGCCGGGGTGCATGGCGACAGGCGCGAGCCGAGCACACATTCGCGGGTCAGGTTCATGTCGTGGGAATGCTTGAGCACCGCCCCCGCCGCCACTTCACCGAGGCTCAGGCCGTGCAGGCGGTAACGCTCGATGAGGCCCTCCAGCGCCGCCGTCAGCATCGCCTGGTTGCTGGCCCGGGCGTAGGCGCCATTGGAGCGTGCGAAGGGAATCCGGTTACCACCCAGGATCGCGACCCGGCGAGTTGAACGCATGCCTGTAACTCCAGAAGCAAATTGATCCGTAAGCGTAGTTCTTTTCGCCTGGTAGAACGCCCCTGCCACAAACATGGTCCACACTTGCATGCTTGCCTTCAGGGAGATCCGTACATGAGTGATCGCTATCTCGGCTTTGCCAACTCCAACCTCGGCCGGCGCCTGGTCGATGCCCTTGGCCTGCCACGCCCGGCCCCGCTGGAACGCTGGCAACCAGGCCGCCTGCGCCCGGTGGAAGGCGCCCTGGTGCTGGGCGGCGGGCCACTGGCCAGGCAGGTGGAGAGCATTGCCCCGCGCCTGACCGGCGAATGCTACAGCTTCAATGACGACAGCCTGCAATCGCCGGCCTGGGTTGCAGGCCTGGGGCCAAAACCCAAGGCGCTGGTGTTCGATGCCAGCGCGTTGGCCGATAGCGACCAGCTCAAGCAATTGCGCGAATTCTTCCAACCGCTGCTGCGCAGCCTGGCGCCTTGCGCCCACGTGGTGATCCTCGGCCGCCCCCCGCAGGCCACCGCCAATCCGCAGGCCAGTGTTGCCCAGCGCGCCCTGGAAGGCTTCAGCCGTTCCCTGGGCAAGGAGTTGCGCAACGGCGCCACCGCCAACCTGCTGTATGTCAGCGCCGATGCCGAGGACCAGCTGGAGGGTGCGCTGCGTTTCTTCCTTTCGCCCAAAAGCGCCTTCATCAGCGGCCAGGTACTGCACCTGAGCGCCTGCGCCGCCCAGGTCGGTGACTGGACCCGCCCGCTCGCCGGGCGCCGGGCCCTGGTCACCGGCGCCGCCCGTGGTATCGGCGCGGCCATCGCCGAAACCCTGGCCCGTGATGGCGCCGAGGTGACCCTGCTCGACGTGCCCCAGGCGCAAAAGGACCTCGACGCCCTCGCCGAGCGCCTGGGTGGCCGCGCCCTGGCCCTGGACATCTGCGCCGCCGACGCCGCCACGCAACTGGTCGAAGCGCTGCCCGATGGCCTCGATATCCTCGTGCACAACGCCGGCATCACCCGCGACAAGACCCTCGCCAACATGACCCCGGAGTACTGGGACGCGGTGCTGGCGGTCAATCTCAAGGCGCCGCAAGTGCTCACCCAGGCGCTGTTCGAGGCCGGCAAGCTGCACGATGGCGCACGCATCACCCTGCTCGCCTCGGTCAGCGGCATCGCCGGCAACCGTGGCCAGGCCAACTACGCGGCGAGCAAGGCCGGGCTGATCGGTTTTGCCCAGGCCTGGGCACCGACACTGGCCAAGCACGGCGCCAGCATCAACGCAGTGGCCCCCGGCTTCATCGAAACCCACATGACTGCCGCCATGCCCATGGGCCTGCGCGAGGCCGGGCGACGCCTGAGCTCGCTGGGCCAGGGCGGGCTGCCGCAGGATGTCGCCGAAGCCATCGCCTGGCTCAGCCAGCCGGGTTCGGGGGCGGTCAACGGCCAGGTCCTGCGCGTTTGCGGGCAGGCACTGATAGGAGCCTGACATGACCTTGACCTGGCACGACCTGCACAGCCCCGACGCACGGGTCAACCTGTACCTGCGCGCCCTGCGCAAACGCAAGATCAGCGCCACGCAGCTCCCCGAGCAAGGCTTGCGCTGCTTCCTGCGGGTCGACCCGAACCACCTGGCGGCCTACCGCCGGCTCTGTCACTTCCCCGACGATGGCCGCCTGCCGGGCACCTACCCGCACATCATGGCGTTCACCCTGCAGTTGCAACTGCTGACCGCCAACGCCTTCCCCTTCCCACTGCTGGGCATGGTGCATCTGCATAACAGCATCGAAGTGCTGCGCCCGCTCGGCGGCATCGACGGGCTGCGCTTCGCCGTGCATGCACAGAACCTGCAGGCGCACGACAAAGGCGGCACGTTCGACCTGATCACCGAGGCCGAGGATGGCCTGGGCCTGCTCTGGCGCGAGACCAGCCGCATGCTGGTGCGCGGGCTGAAACTCGACGCCAGCGCGCAACCAGCCGGCGAAACCGCCCCCACTGAGCTGCCCGAAGCCACCCGCTGGTACGCCGACAGCGATATCGGCCGGCGCTACGCCCGGGTGTGCGGTGACTACAACCCGATCCACCTGAGCGCGGCCAGCGCACGCCTGTTCGGTTTCCCCAGGGCCATTGCCCACGGCATGTGGAGCAAAGCCATGGCGCTGGCGGCGCTGCAGGGCCATCTGCCGAAGGCCGGCTATGGCTTCGAAGTGGATTTCCACAAGCCGGTTCGGCTGCCGTCGGAAGTCGTGCTCAGTGCCAGTGCCGCGGCGCCAACGGGTGAGCTGCGCTTGGATGGGCATGGCGGACTGCTGCACATGGTAGGTCGCTGGCGCTCATGCTGATCATCGCGGGGCAAGCCCGCTCCCAGGCCAACTGTGGGAGCGGGCTTGCCCCGCGATAAGGCCACCACTCATGTCACTTGCTTTACCCTCGACCTCGCCGGAAGCTATGCGCCACGAGGAGAACCCCGATGAACCTGCAAGAACTGACCGAACGCCTGCACCGGATCCGCGACACCAACGACTGGCGCGGCTTCCACAGCCCGAAGAACCTGGCCATGGCTGCCAGCGTGGAAATGGCCGAGCTGGTGGAAATCTTCCAATGGTTGAGTGAGGACCAGTCACGCCAGTTGCCCCCGGAGCAACTGGCCCATGCCGGCCAGGAGGTCGGCGACATCGTCCTCTACCTGTTGCTGCTGTGCAGCGAGCTGGGCCTGGACATGAACGACGTGGTACGGGCCAAGCTGGCCGACAGCGAGAGGCGCTTCGGCAAATGAACGACCGTCACTTCGATGAACTGGCCACCCGCTTCGCCGAGAAGATCTACGGTGGCGCCAAGGGTGCGATCCGCCTGGCGGTGCTCCAGGCCGACCTCGCCGACGCCCTGCCCGACCGCCCGCTGCGCATCCTCGACATCGGCGCCGGCCTCGGCCACATGGCCCTGTGGCTGGCCCAGCGCGGCCACCAGCTGACCCTCGCCGAGCCCGCCGAGCCGATGCTCGAAGGCGCCCGTACCCGCTTCGCCGAGGCCGGCGTGCAGGCCACGTTCATCCAGGCGCCGTGGCAGGACCTGCTCGGCCAGCTGACCGAACCCTACGACCTGGTGCTGTGCCACGCGGTACTGGAATGGCTGGCCGAACCGGAAAGCATCCTGCCGGTACTGCACCAGCTGACCGCCCCCGGCGGCTGGCTGTCGCTGGCGTTCTACAACCGCGACGCGCTGGTCTACCGCAACCTGCTCAAGGGTCACTTCCGCAAGTTGCGCAGCAACCGCCTGGCCGGTGAAAAGCAGAGCCTGACCCCGCAAAAACCACTTGATCCGCGCCAATTGCGGGCGCAACTTGAACCTCTGTGGCAGGTCGAAAGCGAAAGTGGCGTGCGCGTGTTCCACGACTACATGCCCAAGGAATTCCAGGACAAGGCCGAGCTGCTCGACCTGCTGGAAATGGAACTGGCGCACCGCCGTCACCCGAGTTTCGCCGGGCTCGGCCGCTACCTGCACTGGATCTGCCGCCCGCACTGACCCCAACGGCCAGGAGGAACCATGCCGTACCGCTTGCTCTGCCTGGCCCTCTTGCCATTCGCCCTGGCCGCCTGCCAAAGCAGCAACCCCTACGTGGCCAGTGGCAACCCCATCCCGCCGGCCCCGCCCCAGGCCGCCGGCACCTTCGATGCCAGCGCCTACCCGACGCCACCGCGCGACTATGGCCGCTACCGCAGTTGGAGCTGGCGCGACAACCAGCAGCCCATCGGCCTGGCCAACGGCGAACCGGGGCAACTGGCCGACGCGGTGAGCAGCGCCCTCGATCAACAAGGCCTGCGCCCGGCCCGGGGTGGCGCGCCAGACTTGCTGGTCAGCGCCGACATCCGCCTGGAGCGGCGCCTGCGCCAGGTGCGCGACTACGACAGCTACGACCCCTACTACGGGCCCTACCCTTACGGCAGCGTCGGCTACGGCGGCTACCGCAACGGCTACGGCGCCTATGGCAGCGTACCGATCGTGCGCACCTACCAGGTCGAGGTCATGGTGGTGCGCATCGACCTGTTCGACGCGCGCAACGGCCAGCCGGTGTGGAGCGCCAGCGCCGAAAGCGGCAGCGACAAGGACTCGCCGCGCGAGCGCGAGAGCGCCCTGCGCGAATCGGTGAGCAAGGCACTGAGCGGCTATCCTCCCAGTTAACTTTTTAACGGAGAACCATCATGTTGCGACGTCTGGTTGTACTGTCCTTCGCGCTGCTGCTCGGTGCCTGTGCGAGCAACAACGTCCAGCAGGATTTCGATGCCAGCCGCGATTTCGCCGCCTACCGCAGCTGGGCCTGGCAGGAGCCCGGCCTGCAGTACCGGCCGGATGACCCGCGGATCAAGAGCGACCTCACCGAGCAGCGCATCCGCCAGGCCGTCGCCGGCCAGCTCGACCAGCGCGGCCTGCGCCCGGTACAGGGCAACGCCAAACCTGATGTGAAAGTGCGCGCCTACCTGATCGTCGAGGACCGCCAGCAGCAGGTCACCACCAACTACGGTGGCGCCTGGGGCGGCTATTGGGGGGGCTACTGGGGCGGCCCGATGTACAACGAGACCCGCAGCGTCGACTACAAGGTGGCGACCATCCAGGTCGACCTGTTCGATGGCCGCGACGGCAAGCTGGTCTGGCGCGGCAGCGCCGAGCAGATCATGAACAACTACCCGCCCAGCCCACAGGAGCGCAACACAGCGATCCAGAAAACCGTGACCCAAGTGTTGAGCAACTACCCACCCCATTGAGTGAGTGGTGGCCCCATCGCCGGCAAGCCGGCTCCCACAGGTACAGCGCCGCTCTGCAGACATTCGCCACACCTGTGGGAGCCGGCTTGCCGGCGATAGGCCGTGACAGACAGTCCACGACCTATACCCCAATCAAGGCAACATGCCACCACCTTGACTACACTCCCTGCACCGCCGCCGTGCTGCCAGGCCACTGGCCGGCAAAGGAGTGCCTGTGGTTGCCCATCCAGCAATACGTCAACGCGGCGCGATCGGCCTGATGGCCGCACTGACCCTTGGCCTGGCCCTGCTGTTCATGCTGCTCACCGTCGACAGCGGGCGCCTGTACCTGGAACAACGCAAGCTGCAGCGCATCGCCGACATGGCCGCGCTGGAGGCCGCCGAACATGGCGGCGTCTGCAGCGGCGCCGGCGTCCAGGCCTCGGTCCTGGCCCGCAACGCCGCCACCCGCAACGGCCATTCCGTCAACAACCCCTTGATCGCCAGCTGTGGCTACCTGCGCACCGGCACTGACAACCTGCGGGTATTCAACGCCGATAACAGCCGCCCTGAAGCGATCAAGGTCGAAGTCCGCGAGCAGGTGACCACCAGTGCCGCCGGCGGCCTGTTCAGCCTGATCGATGGCAACTTCTCGCGTACCACCACGCTGCATGCCACTGCGGTGGCGGCCAAGCCCGCGCCGCCACAGGCAATGCTGCGAATTCGCAGTACCCTGGCAACCCTCGACTCGCGCCACTCCACCTTGCTCAATGCCCTGTTGACCAGCCTGGGCGGTAACGCCCAGCTCAACCTGGCCGGCTGGCAGGGCATCGCCGATACCCAGATCAACCTGCTCAAATATGTCGAGCAACTGGCGGTAGACCTGAATATCAAGGCCGGTGATTACGACAAGCTGCTCAACACGGATGCCACGCTCACCCAGTTGCTGAACGCCGCCGTCCATGTCTTGCAACAGAGCAGTTCGACGCTTGGCGTCGCCACCAACCTTGGCAATGTTGCTGTCGGGACACCCAGCGGCAAACTGCATCTGGGTGACATTCTCGACATCCAGAACGGCACGGCGCAGGCCGGTCTGGACAGCAGCATTCAGCTGTTGCAACTGGTCCAGGGAGTGATCCAGTTGGCCGTGAGCAAGAACGCTGCCAACGTCGATCTACCCATCAGCGTATTGGGGCTGGTCAATGGCCGAGTCCAGATGAAGGTGATCCAGCCCGAACAGGTCTCGGCGGTGGGCAACCCCGCCACCGACGTGATCGAAGTGCATACCGCACAGGTGCAGGCATTGGTATCGCTCGACCTGCCACTGCTCGATGGCGTGCTTGGGCTGGTGAATGCTGTGACCAGCCTGGCCGCCCCGCTGACCTCGGTGCTCAACGACCTGCTGCACTTGAACCTGGTGGGTGTGGTGCAGTCGCTGACTTGCGCGTTGGGGCTCAGTCAGTGCAAGTACGTCGACGTGAAAGTCGTGCCGGACAAAGCATCACTGCACATCGGTATCGAGGTGGCCAAGGCCGAAAGTCGGGTGACCGACTACCGTTGCCAACCCGACAAGCGCCTTACCGCCACCACTCGCAGTGCAGCGGCCATCGTGACCATCGGCAAGTACAAGGACGCGAACACCTTCTTCGTGAATGGAAGCTCGGCGCTCACCCCAATACCGCTCGTTGATATCGGCATCAAGACCTGCGGCCCACTCGGCGCCGCCTGTACCCGTGCCGCTTTCGCCGGAGGTGGCCTTGGGCTCAAGGCCAATGCCCCGATCATGCAGGCGACGACCACGCCGCTGCTGTTCGAAGGGAGTTCTGCACCGCCCGAGCTCAACCAGCTGCCGGCCTACCAGCGCATGAGCAACCAGGATGTGGTCGGCAGCCTGACCAGCACATTTGCGGGCGTTCAGATAGAAGCCTACAAGCCTGACGTGAACAATGTGTTCGGTGACCTGATGACCCTTGTGGCAGGCACGCTCTCTACCGTGAAAGGTATCCTGGAGCCGCTGATCAAAAACCTGCTCAGCCCACTGATCGACCCCTTGCTCAACGTGCTGCTCAAGACCCTGGGCATCGACCTGGCCAACGCCCAGGTCGGCGCCAACCTCAGTTGCAGCAGCGGGCATGCTCAACTGCTGCTGTGAAGCGGCAGTTCAACCCGGAAACACGCGCCCTCGTCGCTGTTGGCCACCGACAGGCTGCCGCCCATATGGCTGACGATCCCGTGGCTGACCGACAGCCCAAGGCCGGTGCCGACCCCGGCCGGCTTGGTAGTGAAGAAGGGTTCGAAGATACGTTCGAGCAGATGCGGGTCGATGCCACCGCCGTTGTCTTCCACCAGCAGGCACAGGCGCGAACCCAGCAAGGTCTGGCGAACACGAATCCACGGCTGCGCGCGGCGCTGCTCGAGCAAGGCGTCCCGGGCGTTGACCATCAGGTTGATCAACACCTGCTCCAGCTGGTCCTGATGGCCGAACACCTGCGGTTGCTCGGCGGGCGCCTCGATGCACAGGTTCACGCCCTTGCCGCGCAGCCCCTCCTCCAGCAAGGCGCGGGCCCCTTCCACCGCGCCCCAGGCGCTGAAGCACTCACGCTCGGGCGCCGAACGCCGGCCATACACGCGCATGTGCTCGACCAACCGCGCGGCGCGCTCGATCTGGGCCTCGATCCGGCGCAGTTTCTGTTCCATGTACGCAGGCTCGGCAGTGCCGTTCTCCAGGCGTTGCAGCGCGTTGACCAGCGCCATGCGCATCACGTTGAGCGGCTGGTTGATCTCGTGCACCAGCCCGGTGGCCAGCTCGCCCAGCGTGGCCATCTTCGCCCCCTGCAGCAATTGCTGCTGGCTGCGCCGCACCGCCGTGTTGTCACGGCCGACAGCCTGGATCTCCAGCAGGCGGCCCTGGGCATCGAACAGCCCGCGATCGGCCCACACCCACCAGGCCTGTTCACGGCCAGGCAGTTGCAGGCAAATTTCCGCGCTGCTCATCGGCTGCTCCGGGGTCAGTGCCTGCAAGCGCTGCAGGAAGTCTTCACGCTGGCTGGCGGACAGCCACTGGCCCAGGTTCGCGCCCACCAACTGCTCCGGCGTGCAGTGCAGGTAGTCGGCCAGGGGCCGGTTGCCGAACACCAGGCTCAGGTCCGGGCGGTAGCGGCAGATCATCGCTGGCGAGTCCTCCACCAGCACGCGGTAGCGCTCCTCACTCTGGCGCGTGCGCTCAGCGGCCTCGGTCGCTTCGCTGACATCCAGCCACAGCCCGACCACCTCCCGTGGCTGGCCGAGGTCGTCACGCAGCAGGCGCGCCTCATCGTGCATCCAGTGGTAGCCGCCAAGCTGATCACGCAGGCGGTAACGGCAGCGCACCTGGCCGTCGCGCAACAGGTCGCGGGTGCGCGCCAGCCACAGCGGCCGGTCATCCGGGTGCACGGCCAGGCCCGGCTGGCGGGCCAGCTCGCCGTCGGCAGGCCAGCCCAGCAACGGCGCCAGGCTGGCGCTGAAAAACTCGCTGTGCAGCGCGCCGTCGGCGTAGCGCTGCACGTAGATCACCGCCGGCGAACTGGCGATCAGGTTTTCCAGCCGGGCACGGGCAGTGCCGGCCTGATGTTCCTGGATCTTGAGCGCGCTGATGTCGAGCAGAAAACCGCGCAACTGCTGCCCCTGCAACTGGCCGACCCATTGGAACCAGCGCTGCGCCCCCATGCCTTCGGCCTCGCCCAGGCGCAGGCTGAGGTTCAGCGCCAGCCCTTCACGCGCCTGCTGCAACGCCAATTGCGCGGGCTCACGGTCGGCCGGGTGCAGGCGCGCCAACCAGTGCCCTTCACCGACCTGGCACGGCAACGCCAGCGTCGTGGCCAGCGCCGGGTCGAGTTGCAACTGGCCGTCCAGCGGCCACTCCCACCAGCCCGCCCCCAGTTGCTGCTGGAGGTCGTCGAGGTGGCTGGCCTGGTGCTGCAACTGCTGGTGCCGATGGCGCGCCAGCAGCGGCTCGACCAAGGTCCGCGCCAACGCCAGCGCCATGTCGGCCGGGGGCGGCTGCGTGGCCCCGGCGCACAGCAGCCAGGCCTCGGCATCCCGCCCTTGGCGGTAGGGCACCAGGAACAGCGAAAGCCCCCCGCAGCGCGCCAGCAGCTCGGGGTCATCGGTGACCTCGATCAAGGTCTGCGCTGGCAGTTGCCGCAGCCAGGGCTGCAGCCGGCCATCGTCCGGCCAGGGCCACTGGTCTTCGTTGCTGGCGTAATGGCGCCAGCCACCCGGCTCACGCAGCATCAGCCTCAGCGACGAGGCCTGCCAGTGTTCAGCCAGCGCCTGCAACTGCTCGCGGGTGGTCTGCAGCAAGCGCTCGGCGCCGCATTCACGTAGCGCATGGCCAATCTCCACCAGCAGTGGCCGCTGGCGGTCCCAGCGCTGCTCGCGCAGCAGGTCACCAATATCGAACAGCTGCAGCAGCCAGGCCTCGCCATGGCGCTGCAACCAGCCACGGGTATGCAGCGCCTGGCCCATGACGGTGTGGAAGTCCAGATCCAGCGGCTGCCCCTGCCAATCGCCGGGTTCGCCCTCGAGCACCAGCCAGCTGTGGCGTTGCAGGTAGTCGTGCACCCGCGCGGCGGAACGCCCAGGCAAGGCCAGCAAGGTCCGCAGCGGGCCCGCCAGACGCAGCACCCGAGCCTGATCGTCGAGCCACAGTTGCAGGCCCACCGCCGGCACGTTGGGCAGCTCGGGTGCAGGGGACGGCGCCATGCGCCAACGGTCGAACAGGCCGCCCGTCACAGTTGCAGGCTCGCCTGGGCCTGCAGGCGCGCAGGCAGCTTGGGCACCTCGCCGATCAGCGGCAGCACCAGCACTGGCAGTACCCGCTCCAGCCGATCACGGGGGTAGTCGATGGTGACCGTCAGCAACTTGTCCGCCCCCACCACAACCCGGGTGTCGCCCGCCACGTTGAAGCCGAGGGCGTCGGGCATCCAGGCCAACTGCCGGCTTATTACCTGGTGCGCCACGCCTTGCACGTCCAGGGCATAGGTGGCGCTTGCCGGGTCGACGGCCACGCAGCGACGCACCGCCTCGCTGCTGGCCTGGTTGAACGACTGCAGCATCAGCATCGGCAGGGCATAACTGACCAGCCCGTAGAACACCGCGAAAAAAATCATGAAAACAGCGACAAACTCGATGGCTGCCGCGCCTTTTTGCCGTCCCGCCGGGCTTGCTTGCATGATCGCGTCTACCCTGACTGTGAGACCTGTCTGACAGCATAGAACCGTTCAACGAATAGGGATGGCAATTTGCCAATGCAAAGCATTGTTCTCCTGATGTGGCTTGCCTTGTGCACCGAACAAGATGTCCGTGAACGGCAGATTTCCAACGCCCTCACCCTAGGTGTCGCGACCTGTGCCCTGGCCTGGCTGTTCGCCACCGGCCACACCTGGATCGGCGCCGATGCCAGCGAGGCCGGCTGGGCCCTGGCCATCGTCATGCTGCTGACATTGCCCGGCTACATGCTTGGCCGTTTCGGTGCCGGCGACGTCAAGCTGATGGGCGCCCTGGCCCTGGCCACCAGCCCGCAGTATGTGCTGGGTACTTTCATTGGTGCCGGCATCACCGTGCTGGCCTGGCTGCTGGGCCGGCGCCGGCTGTGGACCTTGCTCAACCCCAAACTGAAAAAGCGCCTACAGAAACTCGCTGAGGAAGTCGGTGACAAGCAGCCCTTTGCGCCTTATGTACTGGCCGGTTTTCTCCTGACGGCAGTTTGGATCCAATGAAGACTGAACGTTCGGATAGGGTGTACAGTCCATGTACTTGATTGCAAAGTGCGACTACTTTTTTGTTGCCGGTGCCTGCGGCCCGGCAGCAAGACCGATACGACAGGGAGTTGATCGTGAACAAGTCCGTCAGTGAAGTGAAAGTGCTGGTTGTCGACGACCAGCCGATGATTGTCGAAGAGTTGTGCGACTGGCTGGAAAGCGAAGGCTATCGCTGCATCCCGGCCCATTCCACGGACCAGGCCATCGAGCAGTACATCGCCGACGAAGCCATCGGCCTGGTGATCTGCGACCTGCACATGCCCGAGCGCGATGGCATCGAGCTGGTCCGTGCGCTGAAACAGATCTCCGGCAACCAGCGGATGTTCGAGGCAATCATGCTGACCGGCCGCGCCGACAAGCAGGATGTAATCCGCGCCCTGCGCGAAGGTTTCGCCGACTACTACCAGAAACCCATGGACCTGACCGAGCTGCTCGAAGGCGTGCGGCGCCAGGAACTCGCCTTGCTGGAGCGTAAGCGCAACTTTCGCGAACTGGGCAGCCTCAACCAGCGCTTGCAGGGCCTGGCCGAGTCCATCGACGAGCTCTACCAGGACCTGGAAAAAGCCCGCGGCCAGGGCGTGCATCGCCGCGCCACGGACATCGAGGAGGCCGAGCCGGAGCTGCCGTCGGCATTCGAGAAGCTGTCCCCGCGCCAGATGGAAGTGGCAAAGCTGGTGAGCAAGGGCAAGACCAACTACCAGATCGCCTGCGAGCTGGGCATCACCGAGAACACCGTCAAACTCTACGTGTCACAGGTATTGCGCCTGACCCACATGCACAACCGCACGCAGCTGGCACTGGCGCTGGCGCCCGGCTCGTCGCCGCTGCACCAGCGCTTCACCACCCATTGACGGCCATCAACCGCCGTTGTTCGACGAGCTGATCTTGGTCCAGCGATAGAAGTCCGGAATCTCGTACTTGTAGCTGTCCAGCCAGCGCTGCATGGACTGGTCGCGCTCCTTGTCGGTCTGCTGCTGGCGCACCGGCGAGGCCTGCCGATTGCTCGCCTGCACCTGCAACAGCGCCTCGGTGGCAGTTTCTGCCCGCGCTTGGCGCAGCGGCTGCTCGGCCTGTGCCAGCAGTGGCGTGGCCAGGCAGGCCAGGGCTATCCAGGGCTTGAACATGCTCACCTCCCGTTCAATTGATGGCCGCCGTCGGCGTGTTGCGGGCGGCGAGCGGGCCGCGCCCGCCGGCCCTGAGCTGCTGGGCCCGGGCCTGGGCTTCGGCGAACTGCTCAGGCTTGAGCCGCAGGCGCTTGACCAGGTCCTCGGCCTGGTTCCAGTTGTCCTGCAGCAGTGACAGGGCCACCAGGTTGACCGCCGGCAATGGGTTGTCGTCCTTCAGCTCAAGGGCAGTGAGGAACTCGAAGCGCGCCTGCTCATCGTTGCCCAGCTTCATCTGCACCAGGCCCAGGTCGTTGCGCACTTTTTCATCGGTCGGCGCCAGGCGTACTGCGCGCTGCAGGTTACGCAGGGCCTGGGTGTCGTCGCCCCGCGCCGCGGCTATCTGCCCCAGGCCATGCTCGCCCTCTGCCGCCAGGCAGCCCCCCAGCAGGCTGCGGTACAGCGGTTCGGCCTCGCTGCGCCCCAGCAGGCGCAGCACCTTGGCCTTGCGCAGGCGCACCTGGTCAAGGGTTTCCGGCAGTTGCTCCAGATGCGCCAACCCCGCATGCGGGCGACCTTCGCCAATCATCTGGTCGGCCATGTCCAGGCTCAGTTGCTGGTCGGCTGCGGGCTTGCCGCAGCTGCCGCCGCCGAGCAGGCGGGCCAGGCCTTCGGGCTGCTGCCCGGCACAACCGGTCAGCAGCAACAGGCCCGTCATCAGCACGATCGCTTTCATCCCTCTCCCCCCTCAGGATCCCAATGCCCGCGCCAAGGCGGAAAAGCCCGGCCCGGCCAGGACGATAAGCAAGGCCGGGAACAGGAACACCATCATCACCGCCGACATCTTTGCCGACATCTTCGACACCCGCTCCTGCAGGCCGGTCAGGCGCCGGTCATCCAGCAGCTCCTTGAGCGCCAGCAACGACTTCATCGAACCGCTGCCTTGCACCAGCAACTGCTGGAGGATCACGCAGGTGTCGATGAACTCGTCCACCGCCAGCAGCCGTGCGGTCTTTTCCAGTTCCGGCCCCAGCGCCAGCCCCGAGTCGACCCGCTGCAACACCAGCTGCAATTCGTCGCAGATGTTCGGCACCAGGCTGCGCCCCTCCAGGGCCAGCACGCGCAAGGCCTGCTCCACCGCAAGGCCGGTCTCGAACAGAATGCGCAGCAAGGGGATCATCAGGCTGACTTCCTGGGCGATCTTGCGTTGGCGCCGAGCCGCCGCCGCGGCGAGCAGGCGCTTGGGCACCAGGTAGCCGGCACCCAGCGCGCACAGCACCAGCACCATCCAGTTGCCCCGGCGCTCACCCGGCAAGCCATGCACCATCACCAGCACCAGGACCGTGGCCAGCAACGGCAGCCCGAGCTGCAGCGCGGCGAACAACGCCCGCTGCCGGCTGCGCCGCCAGCCCAGGCGCTCCAACAGCACCTGGGTCTCGCCGTCGAGACGCTGCAGGCGTCGCCCCAGCCGGCTGCTGCCCAGCCACTGCAGCCAGTCGCCCAGCCGTTCGTCAGGGGCCAGCCGCCCCTGCAGCCGCCGCGCCACCCGCTGACGGGCGCGCATCTGCCGCGCGGCCTGCAGCGCCAGCAGGGCAAAGCCTGCCAGCAGGCACAGGGCGCTGAACAGCATGGCCGCGTTCACAGGCGCCTCATCATGCGCCACAGCACCAGGCAACCGATGGCCTGGAGGGCGAAGGCCAGCAGCAACATCGTCTGCCCATGGCTGTCGCGCCACATGCCCAGCAGGTAACCGGGGTTGGCGAGCAGGAAATAACCGACCATGCCCAACGGCAACGCCCCCAGGATCCACGCGGTGATGCGCGTTTCGCCGGTCATCGCGCGCAACTGGCGGTCGCCCTGCTCGTGCTCGCGGATCAACTTGATCAGGTTCTCCATCAATTCACTGGCATTGCCGCCATGGCGCTGGTTGATGCGCAGGCCCAGGGCAAACAGGCGCAGCTCGTCCTGGCGGTACAACTCGGCCAGTTCACTGACCGCATCCTCCAGCGGCACGCCCATGCGCACGTTGCGCCGCACCCGCAGCATCGCCGAGTGCAGTGGCTCGCGCGTGCCATCGATCCCCCCGAGCACCGCGTCGTTCAAGGTACGCCCGGCTTTGAGGCTGCGCACGCTGTAGTCCAGCAGCCCAGGCAGTTGCGCGACGATCTGCCGCACCCGTCGGCGGCAGCGCCAACTGAGGTAGGCATGGCCAAGCAAAGGCAGGCCGAGCAGCATCAGCACTGCCGCCACCCAGCCTGCGGCCAGGCCGGCGACCAGCACCAGGCCCAGCCAGGCCAGCAACCCGTAGTGCAAGCTGCGCTCGCCCGGCGTCAGGCCGGCCCGCTGCAACAGCGGGTCGAGCCAGTCACGCCTGCCACTGGCGCCGCGCACTGCGCGGTAGGCCCGGCCCAGGCGATGCAGGATGCGCTCCTCACCGCGCTTGTGCAGGGCCACACGCCACAGCAGCAACGCCATGCCCAGGCACAGCGGCGCCAATGCCAGCAGCAGCGGGCCGATCACAGCAGGCCCTCGTGGCGCAGCTTGGCCCCTGCCGGGTGCGGTGCCTCGCTGAGGAACACATCGCCGCCGCGCCGGTCGAGGCGAAACAAGGTATTGGTGACGTACACATCGTCACGCACGCCGACCACCTCCAGCACTTCGCTCACGCAACGGCGGCCATCGGCCAGGCGGGTCAGCTGGATCACCACATCCAGCGCCGCGCAGATCATCTGGCGCAGGGTCTTCTCGGCCACCTGGCGGCCCGTCAGGCCGACCAGGGTTTCCAGGCGCAGCAGGGCATCCTGCGCACTGTTGGCGTGCACGGTGCTCATCGAGCCATCGTGGCCGGTGTTCATCGCCGTCATCACATCGACCACTTCGGCGCCACGGATCTCGCCGAGGATGATGCGGTCGGGGCGCATGCGCAGGGCGTTGCGGATCAACTCGCTGGCCTTGATCTCGCCATGGCCTTCGGCGTTGGGCGGACGGGTTTCCAGGCGCACCACGTGCGGGTGGTGCAGTTGCAGCTCGGCGACATCCTCGATGGTCACCAGCCGCTCCTGGGGCGCGATCATCTGGCTGAGGATATTGAGCAAGGTGGTCTTGCCGGTGCCGGTGCCGCCGCTGACGAGGATGTTGCAGCGCCGGCCCACGGCGCGCTCGAGGAAATCGTAGATCGCCTGGTCGATGGCCCGGGTGGCCAGCAGGTCGGCACTCTTGAGCATGTCCTGGCGAAACTTGCGGATCGACAGGCACGGCCCGTCCAGCGCCACCGGCGGGATGATCGCATTGACCCGGCTGCCGTCGGGCATGCGCGCATCGACCATCGGCGACGACTCGTCCAGGCGCCGCCCCAAGGGCGCCAGGATGCGCTGCATCACCCGTTGCACATGGTGTGCGTCGATAAAACGCAAGTCGGTGTGCTGCAGCAGCCCGCCCCGTTCGACGAATACCCGGTACGGGCCATTGACCAGGATTTCGGTGACACTCGGGTCGCGCAGCAGCACTTCCAGCGGACCGTAGCCGGTCAGCTCGTCGACGATCTCTTCGGCCAGGCGCTCCATCTCGTAACGCGACAGGGCCAGGCGCAGGCGCGCCACATAGTCGCCCACCTGCTCCAGGACGAACTGCGCCAGGGCCGGGCGCGCGCCTTCGAGCAGGTTGCGGCCAGTGTCCTCGATGGCATCGATGACATGCCGGTGCAGGGCCCGCTTGAGCACCTGCGGGTCGTTTGCCGCCTGCCGCGGCCCGCCAAAGGGTTCTTCGCTGCTCATCGGTTGCTCCACAGGCGGCGCAGCCAGGTGTGGGTGGGGGGCGCCAGGTTTTCCGAGCGCCGCGCCAGGCGCTCGCCGAGTTCGCGCAGTGCCTGGCTCAGCGCTTCGCGTGGGGCCAGCTCGAACAGGCTCAGGCCCTGGTTCTTGGCATTCAGGCGCAGCTCCGGGCTGTAGGGCATGACCTTGAGCAGCGTCAAGCCATAGCGCTTGGCCAGGGCCTCGGCATCCGGCGCCACATGGCGCATGAAGCGGTCGACCAGCAGGCTGGCATGGTCGAGCTTGATGCCGCGATCACGCCACTGCTCGAGCAGCTCCAGGTTGCGCCGGCAATCGAGGATGTTCTGGTCGGTGTACAGGATCAGCTTGTCGCAATGGCTGACCAGGGTGCGCAACGCTTCGCTGTCGGCCTGCCCGGTGAGGTTCAGCACGATGTGCTGGAAATGCTGGCGCAAGGCACTGAGCAGCATGTACAGCTCGGCGGCGCTGGTCTGCTCCAGCGCCTCGTCGTTGGCGGCGTAGGCGAGAATGCGCAGGCCGCCTTTGTCGCGGGTGAAGGCGCTGTCGATCAGCGTGGCGTCGAGCCGGCGCAGGTGGCGCAAGGCATCGCCGAAGTGGAACGACGCCTCCAGCCCCAGCAGCGCCAGGCTGTCGCCACGGGGCAGGCCCAGGTCGAGCAGCAGGGTCTGCTGGCCGCTGTCCTGCACCACCCGCGCCAGGTGGGTGGTCAGCAGCGCACCGTCGGCCCCGCGCTGGGCACCGTAGAGCACGCTGAGCACACCCAGGCTGGGGTTGCTGGCCACGGTCGGCAGGCGTTTGCCCAGGCGCCGTACCAGCCCGGCCACCTCGCTGGCACGCGAACCATAGGCGACGAAGTCGCGGGCGCCAGCGCGCATGGCATGCAGTACCAACTGGTTGTCCATGCCATCGCCGAGCGCGACGATGGCCAGCATCGGCTTGGCCTCCAGTACCCCTTCGATCAGCGCGCACTGGGCGATCAGTTGCTCGCGGTCGAGGCCGATGAACACCAGGTTGCTGAAGGTCATGTCGACCAGCGCCAGCAACTCGTCGAGGCTCGGGCCATTGGCGCCGATCACCTGCCCCAACGGCGCCAGGGCGCCCTGCAGCCATTGCAGGTCGTCCTGGTTGCGGGTCAGGGCCAGGTACGTCTGGTTGTGGCTTTCGTTCATCGGGACAACCCGCCTTGGCCTTCGAAACTGCCGTTTTCCATGAAGAACAGGCGACCCCAACTGGGGTCGTAGGTACGCAGCGCCTCGCCGGGCAGCTCCGGCAGGCGCGCGTCGGCGGCCAGCGGCTGGACCAGGTGCGGGGTCACGATCATCAGCAGTTCGGTCTCTTCACGGTTGAGCGCCGATTGGCGGAAGAACGCGCCGATGATCGGCAGGTTGCCCAACCCCGGCAGCTTGTCCACGGAAGAGCGCACGTTACTGCTGACCAGCCCGCTGATGATGAAACTCTCACCATCGGCCAGGGAAATGCTGGTGTCGGTGCGCCGCACGCTCAGGGCCGGCACCTGGGTGCCGGCGATGGTCACCGCGTTGCTGTAGTCCAGCTCGCTGACCTCGGGGGCCACCTTGAGGGTGATGCGGTTGCGGCTGACCACCGTGGGGGTCAAGGCCAGGCGCACGCCAAATTCCTTGTACTCGATCGAGACGTTGTCGCTGCCACTGCTGGGCACCGGGATGGGCACCTCGCCGCCGGCCAGGAAGCTTGCGGTCAGGCCGCTGAGCACGGTCAGGCTGGGGCGCGCCAGGGTGTAGGCGAAACCGCTGTTCTCAAGGGCGTTGATCATTGCCAGGAACCGGCTGCTGCCGCCGCCCCAGACAATGTTGAAGACGTTGTTGTCGAGCGGGATGCCCGGCCGCACATCGGCGTAGGTCACCGGGTTGGTTCCGGTCTGGATGCCCGGCACATAGTCGGGGCGCACAAAGGTGTTGGGCACCGTGTTGGGCGAGCCGAACAGGCTGTTGTTGGAGCCTTTGAAGAACAGCCTGGCGCCGGCTTCCTTGTATTTTTGCCGACGCACCTCGACGAATCGGATATCGGCCTGCACCTGGATCGGCAGGGCGTCCTGCCCAGCGGAGGGTTGCGCCACCTCGGCCATGTCCGCGCTGGCCCGGCCCTTGACGAACAGCATGGCCCGGTGCGGTCGCGGGGCGCAGTCTGTCCACAGCATCACGCTGGTATTGCCCTGCCCCACCGAGGTCAGCAGCACGGCGCGTTCGCCGCTGGGCTGCACATCGGCCACCTTGGGGTCACCCACCGCGGCGCGGATGATGGCCACCGGCAGGCGCAGCTCCTGCTGCAGGCCCTGATCCATCTCGATCACCGAAGGCAACTGGTCGAATGCCGCGCACCCCTTGCCCGCCGCTTGCGCCACCGGCATCGACAACGACAGGGCGAGACACAACAGCCAGGGCCGCTGCGCGGAGCGACGCGGCGTGCGACGCCAGGTACTACGCAAAGAACTACGCATGAAATGCATCCTTGCCGGGTCAGGGGGTGTTGTTCGTGTCGGCGGCCTGGGCAGCGCCACGAATGATCTGCATGGTGGGTACCGCCGCAACCGCGGCCGGGCCAGCCAGCGGCACCTGGGACAGCTGGCTGAAGCGGTAGAGTTCTCGGTTGGCGGCGTCCACTTGAGCGCCTGCGTCCTGGCCGGACCAGTAACGCGCCAGCAACTGTTCGTCGGCGCTGCGCACTGCCAGGCGCAAGGTACCGGCCTGAGCGGCCAGCATCAGGCGGCTGGCCAGGGCCTGGGGCACGGCCAAGCCCACGGTGCGGGTAACGGTGCCACCCATCATCTGCTGATCACGGCGGGCTTTTTGCTCTTCGGCGGTCTGCGCCGGGCGACCGTCATTGGCCAGGCCCGTCTGCTGGTCGACGCTGAGCACACGCAGGGCCGGCAGCACCACCTGGGCGGAGGATTGCGGGTTGTTGGTCTCTTCGCGCAGGAACAGCAGCACATCGACATAGTCGCCGGGCCGCAGTTGCCCTGCTGCGCCCACCACATCATCCACCGCCACCGCCACCGCGCGCTCATGGCTGCGGATCATCCGCGCCAGCGGGCCGCCCGCCTGGAAGCTCGACTCGTCGAGCCAACTGCCGGCCTCCAGCGGCCGCGAACTGCTGCGCCCCAGCACCTGCTCAGGCTGCTGGAACGCCCCGGCGGGCACCACCTGCAAGCGCTCGACCAGCAGGTCGTCAGCGGTCAACGGGGTATTGGCCGGCACCGCCCTGCGCAGCACCAGCATAGGGGTGCGTGGCGGTTCCGGGGGTTGTACGGGAGCCGGGGCAACGGCGGGGGCCGACGCCTCGGTGGGGGCGACAGCGACAGGCGTTGGCGCGGTTTGCGCCGGGCGGCTGAGGCGCAGGCCCCAATAGCCGGCCAGCAAGGCAGCCAACAGAAACAGGCCAGCGAGGACCATGGTCAAGCGACTGCTCATTTCCGCACTCCCTGCGCCGGGGACCAATGCTGGCAAAAAGTAACTATTTCGCTATTGCAAGTTAGCGCAGCCCTGTCGAATCGCCATTTGTCCGGCTACGTTTTTTAAGCCATGAAATTGACGCATAAAGAAAACAGGAACTTAGCCTCGCTGATTAAAGTTAATACTTTAGAACTAATGCTTTGTTACATTTGCAGGTTGCCACGGCTTGGCAATCCTGTGATGGCAAAGGGGTGTCACATTTCAAGCCCCGTGACCGGCGCCGACCGTGCGCAAGGAGATCTGCCATGCTGCTCCACCTGATCATCCTCCACTGCAAGAACTTCCTTCAGCGCAAGGACGGCGCCTCCGGTATCGAATACGCGGTGATCGCGGCCATGGTCGCGGTCGTGCTGGCCGGGTTCGTCACCCCCATCTCGGGCGAGGTGAAAGCCATCATGACCACCATCCAGACCGCGATCACCCAGTAACCTAGCGCTGCGTGCATGCCGATTGATCCAGACCTTCGGGAGCCGACCATGCCGACCTCTTCCTTGCGTCAACAGATCCTGCTGGTCGATGACGAGGAGGAGGCCCTGCTGGAGCTGGCCGAACTGCTGGAAAACCAGGGTTTCTGCTGCCATACCGCCGTCTCGGTGAAGACAGCCCTGCAACTGCTCACCCGCCACCCGGATGTCGCCCTGGTGATCACCGACCTGCGCATGCCTGAAGAGAGCGGCATCGGCCTGATCAAGCGCCTGCGCGACCATACTGCCCGCCAGCACCTGCCCGTGATCGTCATGTCCGGGCACGCTGACATGGACGACTGCAGCGATCTGCTGCGCCTGCAGGTGCTGGACCTGTTCCGCAAGCCGATCTACCACGCGAGGTTGCTGGAGACGCTGGAGAACCTGTTCCCCAAGCCATTGCTGCATGCGGTGAACTAGCGGCGGGCCCGCGCGCGAGGTACATCCTGTCACGGCTACACAAGCGACAACCATTGGACAGCCCTGCAACAATGGCCGCCCCCTTGCCGGGAGCAATGCCATTGAGGACTACCACCGCCAATGCCCGCCGAAGACCTACGCCAGCGCATCGAAACAGCCATTGCCAACCATGGCCTGCCCACTCGACGGATTGTCCGCGCCACGCGTGTCTATCGCGTACAGCACTGCGGCTTCAAAAACCCGATCTACTACAACCGCAACTCGGACAGCCGCTACGGCGACCCGCAGTTGGCCATAGGTGTCTGCTATGTGGCCCTGAGCGATATCGTTGCGGTGGCCGAAACGCTCCAACATGGCCGAGCGGGCAGCGCCAGCTCGGTGCTGCGCAGTGAGATCGCGATGCTGGCCCTGCATGAGTTGAAGGCCACCCGTGAGCTTGTCGTGGTCGATGCTGGCGCACTGGCCCGCAATGCTGGCAGCCCCTTGCAGGCGATCGTGGCGTCGAAGGGCCAGGGCAGTGTCGGCTATCTATACACCCAACTGCTCAGCGGCGTGGTCATGCGCCATGCCGCGCAGGTGGACGGCATTCTCTACCCTTCGCAGGTCTACCCCATCACCGCGAGTCTTGCTGGCTGCAACCTGGTGCTGTTCGAAGGGCGAGGCGACCAGCTGACAGCCCTGCGCTGCCGGGCGCTGGATGATCTGCTATTGAGCACAGATGAAACCGTCGGCGAAGTGCTCTTGCGCACGCAGGTGGCCGTGCAATAACAAACCGGCCACAAGGCCGGTCTGCTATTTGCCCATGCTCAAGCGATTACCAAAGTCGCGAACGATGACCGCGAATGCACCGGGTTCATCAAGCAAGTGGTAGCGAGGGAGCTCGTTGGGCGCCTGCCCTGGGTTGGAGTAGTCCATGCTCCCGAGCAGGAAGCCGAGCAGCAGGTTCACCTGCGCTGTATCTCGTGGCTGGACGGCCACAGCCTTCACCAGTTCCGCCACCTGCGGGCATGCCGCGTTGTTGACGAACTGGAAAGCCGGATAGTGTTTGCGCGCCCCTTCGCTATAAGCCAGGACCTGTCCTTGCAATACCCGCTTGTTCAAGGCCTGGCGGGTAATGCCGAGGATCGCGCAGACGGTCTTCGAATCGAGCAGTTCGTACCCCTTGCTGATCTGCTCGAAAGCCAGTGCCTTACCTTTGGCATAGGCAATCTGGTTACGCACCTTGGGGCTGCGCGGCTGTTGCTCAGGGCGTGGCAAGATGGCCTGCAAGGCCTCGAAATAATCGTGCTCGACATCACGCTCGGCCAATGCCGCCAGCTGGGGTTGGGACAACTGCGCCAGAAAATGCTCGAACCCTTCCAGCAGCGCAGTTTTAGTCGCCTCGGATGCGGCTTGGGATATACGGGCGGCGGTGGGTTCGGCGACTTTCATGGCATGGCCTCATCAGTGATGGGTAGCAGTGCCGATCAGCCTATAGCGGCACCAACACACCGTCAACCTGTCAACCCGTCAATCCATCTCCTCGTCTCAGAGTGGATAGCTGAAACTGAAGCTCAACCTCGGTCGCCGGCTCAGACTGTCCAGCGCAATGTCCGACATCGGCTTGGCCACCTCGACGGCGATGTTGTAACCCTGCCCATCACCAAAGCGCAGGCCAATCGCAGCAGAGGACATATGCGCCGACTGCACCTCCAGCCTGTTGAACCAGGCCCGCGCAACATCCAGCACGGCATACGGCTGCAGCACTCGAAGCCAATCGCCCTCACCCCTGAAACTGTAATTGAGCTCGTAGGCCAGCCCCCAGCCCTTGTCACCGGTGGCCTGGTCACGGGGGTAGCCACGGCCGAAGTTCTGCCCGCCGAACACCACCCGCTCACTGTCGGGCAGGCTGTCATTGCTCCAGTAACCCGCCGCCGAGGCCACGCCCTGCCAATGATCGGTGAAGTTGTCGCGCTGCAGGCCCGACAGGCGCAAGCGCAGAAAATCCAGGTCGTGGCCGGCGTTGCTGCGCGCACCGAAATGGTCCAGCCCCTGGTACACCCCGCCACTCACAATGCGCAGGCGCCGAGCCTCTGCCTTGCGCCAATCGACCTCGAACGACAGCGCGCGGACATCGGTCTCGCTGTCCATCTGCCGGGGCGCGCCAAGCCACTGGTAGTCGGTACGGTCCTTGACCATGTAGATACGCCCCACCGCCTCCAGCCACTCGCTGGCAGAGACGATCAGCGGTTGGCTCAGGCCAATCGAATAGCGCTCACTGTCGCGCTGCTGGAGCAAGTCATCGCCATTGTCCAGGCGAATCCGCGTGCGCGGATCACTGCGATAACGCGAGGCCGACAGCAGCAACTGCGAGCCCTCAGCGTCGACGAACTGGGCGTAGTCCAGGCGATAGTAGTGCGCCTTGTCCTCACCCGGAGGCGTCAGCACGCTGGCGCTCAGTTGCTCGGCGAAACGGGTCTGGGCGTTGCTGCTGGCACCCAGCAATGCCTGCAGGTCATCGCGGCTGCCGTCGTTGAGCTGGATAGTGCCGGTGAACGGTTTGCGCAAGGCCCGGACAACCATCCGGGCGCGCCCGTCGGCAGTGCCCGGCGCCAGTACCTGCGCCTGGGCAGTGACACCGGGGATGCGGCCGATCAGGCCGGTATAGCGTTCCAGGCTGGCCCGGGTCAGTGGCCGCTCGCTCACCAGTTTGTCCAGCAACTGGTCCAGGTAGCCGCGCGCCGGGCCAATGTCGCCCTCGAGCTGGCAATCGCCAATGTAGCCTTCCACCAGCACCACCCGCACTCGCCCCTCGCTGAAGTCCTGGGGCGGCAGGAAGGCGTACGAAAGCAGGTAGCCGTCCTGCTGATAGCGCTGGGTCAGTCGGTCAGTCAGCTCGACCAGTTCGCCCAGGCTGACCTGTCGACCGATCAACGGCTGGTAGTGTTCGCGCAAGTCGCTCAAGGGGTAGACGGTGCCCCCTTCGAACCGCACCTTGTGCACCTGCACCGGCGTGCTCATCGACAGCGCTGGCTGCTGCACCGCACGCGGCGCGGGCAATTGCAGCACAGGCGCAGCGGGGCGGTAGGCATCCACCGGCAGGTTCGGCGTGGGCAGCTGTGCTTCGATCTGGCTGCTGTCGAGGAAACCCGGCAGCGGGGCAGCGCAGACCAGGCCGCCCCAGCACACCAGTAACAGCACCAGCAGTGGACGCATGCGGACGCTCCCTGATCCCGAAGGTGCGCGAGTGCCCGTTGCTCACCCCCGCCACAGCAAGCGTAGGTGCCGGGATTGCAATCAGCCACCAGGCCACGGCCCGCTGAATCACTCGCTGACCTGGAACTCCACCCGCGCGGTTTCGCCGCTCTCGTCCAGCGCACTGAGCTCAATGCGCCCGGCCTGTTCGAAGCGCACCAGCAGGCTGTCCTGCCCGCGGGTTTCGCCCAGCGGCTGGCCATTCATGAACCACCAGCGCTGCCCGCCACCGCCCAGCGCCGACACCCGCACCTGCAGCGGCTCGCTGTTGGTGGCCGGGCGGCGCAGGTTGTCGCCCGGGCGCACACCGACGATCGACAGCGGGGGTGCGCTGGCCGCCACCTGCGGCGGGCAGCTCGGGTCCACGGCCGGCAGCCGCGCCGCACGCTGTTCGACTCGCGGCAGCCAAGGCTCCAGCGGCGCCGGCCACAGGGCTATGTCACGGGCCCTGGCGCCCGGGCAACCGGCATCGACGCGTAGCCCCTGCTCGTTGACCCATACCGTGTCGCGCAAGCCCAGGCCCAGCGGCTGGTCGGCGGCCTGCAAGGTGGGTGGCGTGGTGTTGTCGAGGGTCCAGGCGAAGCGCTGGCGGCGGCAGTTGGGGTCCTGGCGGTTCATCGGCTGGCCCAGCGGCCAGCAGATCGCGGCAACGCCCACCGAGTCCGGCACGGCCTCCACCGGCAGGCGGATGCCGCGCTGGGCATCACGGTTGC
Organism: Pseudomonas sichuanensis; assembly: GCF_024749065.1. Taxonomy (NCBI): domain Bacteria; kingdom Pseudomonadati; phylum Pseudomonadota; class Gammaproteobacteria; order Pseudomonadales; family Pseudomonadaceae; genus Pseudomonas; species Pseudomonas sichuanensis. The sequence continues at coordinate 5,286,710 of NZ_CP087185.1, forward strand.
TCAGCAGGTCGTGCACCTGCAGCATCAGCGGCGCCGCCGAGGCCAGGCCGAACTGGCCCGGCACTGGCGTACCGTCCGGGCGACCGATCCACACGCCGATCAGGTAACGCGGGCCGACGCCCACCGACCAGGCATCACGAAAGCCATAGCTGGTGCCGGTCTTCCAGGCTAGTTGCGGGCGCTGCACCAGCTCGGCGTGAGGGTCGCGGTCGGGGCGTGCCAGGCCGCTGAGAATACGCCGGGTGACCCATGCCGAACCCGGTGACAGCAGGCGCTGCTCCAGCAGCGGGTCCTGCGGTTGCAGGCGGATCTTCGCGCTGCGCCCCTCACGGGCGAAGGCGGCGTAACCGCCGACCAGGTCTTCCAGCCGGCTGCCGGCACCACCGAGGATCAACGACAGGTTCGGCTCGGCCAAGGGCGGCAACACCAAGGGCACGCCGCCCATGCGCATCTGTGCAGCGAAGCGTTTCGGCCCGTAGGCTTCGAGCAACTGCACCGCCGGCAGGTTGAGCGACAGCGCCAGTGCCGAGCTGGCCGACACCGGGCCACTGAAGCCCATGGAGAAGTTACCCGGGCGGTAATCGCCATAACGCCGCGGCACATCCTGCAGCAGCGACTCGGAGTGGATCAGGCCATCGTCCATGGCCATGGCATAGAGGAAGGGCTTAAGGGTCGAGCCGGGTGAACGCAGGGCATGGATCATGTCGACATGCCCGAAGCGGCGCTCGTCGCCGATGTCGATCGAACCAAGATAGGCACGTACCGCCATGCTCTGCGTCTCCACCACCAGCAACGCCGCCGAGGTGCGCTCGGGCAGGCGTGCACGCCAGCCCAGCAGCAGGTCTTCCAGGCGCCGCTGCAGGCTGGCGTCGAGGGTGGTGCGGATCAACGGCGGGCTGTTCGGCGTGTTCAGACGCCGGGCCAGCAGCGGTGCCAGTGCCGGTTCCTGGCGCGGGGCGAGCAACAAGGGTTCCTCACGCGCCTCGGCAATGCGCTGTGCCGGCCACACCTGGTACTCGGCCAGGCGCTGCAGCACCTTGTCGCGGGCACGCTGGGCGCGCTGTGGATGGCGGTCGGGGCGCAAGCGGCTCGGTGCCTGCGGCAGCACCGCGAGCAAAGCGGCCTCGGCCGGCGTCAGGTGTTTCGGTGATTTGCCCAGGTAAGCCCAACTGGCGGCCGCCACACCCTGCAAGGTGCCGCCGAACGGTGCGCGGTTGAGGTAGATCTGCAGGATTTCGCGCTTGGGCAGGTGCCACTCCAGCTGCGCCGTGCGCCACAGCTGGCGCAGCTTGCCCGGCAGGGTACGGTCATGCGGGTCGAGCAGGCGCGCCACCTGCATCGACAGGGTGCTGCCGCCGGACACCACGCGCCCGCCGCGCAGGTTGAGCCAGGCCGCACGGGCCAGGGCCATGGGGTTGACCCCCGGGTGGTGGTAGAACCAACGGTCCTCGTAGCCGAGCAAGGCCTCCAGATAGAGCGGCGAAACCTCGTCCGGGCTGACCGGATAACGCCACACGCCATCGGCATCGGCGAAACGCCACAGCGGTGTACCATCCTCGGCCAGCACCACCCGCGCCAGGTCGTCGCCCGGCATCGGCAGCGGCCAGATGCGGTCGGCCAACCACAACAGGGCGATGGCCAGCAACAGGCCAACGGCGCCGCGCCGCAGGGCTCTCATCAGGCGTGGGCGGGCTAAGCTTGGCATCGGGAACCGACCGGGCCGGGTGATGGCCAAAGGCTTGGAACCACCGATTCGTTCATCAGGAAGCAACTATGCATGTAGAAGGTTTTTTCGAGTGGCTGGGCCAGGTACTGGGGTCGGTGATCCGTTTCATCGTCGATGGCCTGAGCGGGTTGTTCAACCTGCTGGCCAATGCCGGCGGCAACTTCATCGATGGCCTGGCACGCACCCTGGGCATGGACACTTCGCTGATCAGCATCCTCGCCTTGATCGTCGGGCTGATGCTGCTGTACTCGGCGGTGCGCGCGTTCATGCGGGCATCGATCATTCTCGGGATCATCTGGGCGTTGCTGGGGTTGTGGGTGTTGAGTTGGGTGGTGCATTGATTCACTGAGTGATCCCATAACGCCCCATCGCTGGCAAGCCAGCTCCCACAGGGTTGGCGCAAGCCTCGAAGACTGCGCCGAACCTGTGGGAGCTGGCTTGCCAGCGATGCGGCCGATACGGCCCTGCCAATCAGCGGGCGCGCACCACCATCTCGCCCTGGCTCTCGCCGACGGCCTGCACGTTCGGCCGGTACATCGACTCCACCTGCGGCGGCGGGATGCGGTAGCTGCCCGGGGTCACCGCACGCGCCAGGTACAGCAGGTGGGTGGTGCCATAGCTGTCGAGCTTGAGCGCCGCCACGTAGCGGTCGTCGCGGTACTCCTGGTGCACCACGCTGGCGTTCTGCATCGACTCGCGCCACTGCTTCACCGCGCTGCTGGCGTTGTCCAGGCTGGCGGCGCTCTGCGCCAGGTTCTGGTTTTCAAGCTCCAGCCCCGCCGGCAGCAGGTCGACCACCAGGGCATCCGGCACGTGGTCCCGGGCCTTGAGCGCCAGGTGCACCAGCACCAGGTCGCCACTGCGCAGGCTGCGTACATCCAGCGGTTGGCCATTCATGCCCAGGTACTCGCGGCGGATTTCCAGGCCATTGCCGCTGGCGACCGGGGCCTGGCGCGGGTAGCCCGACAGCGTCAGCTGCTGGTACAGGGTGTCGCTGCCTTCGTTCTGCACCGTCAGTGGCGAGGCCAACAGCGGGCCTTCGAGCTTCATGCCCGAATCACTGTTGCTGAACTCACGAACCTCGCCGGCGCTGTCCAGGCGTGCCTTCCAGCTGCCCTCCGGCTTGCCCAGCAAGCCACGGCCGGCGAGGAACAGGGCATTGCGCTCCTGGGTCGACAGCCAGCGGTTGGCTGCCAGCTCGTCAGACAGCGCGAACAAGCGCTGGTCGACCTGGTTACCGGCCAGGTTGTTCTCCTGCAACAGCGCGAGGATCAGCGCCTGGTCACGCAGCGCGCTGCCATAGTCGGCCATCCAGCCCTGGCTGCGACTGACCGCCAGGCCCGCCTGCAACGCCTGCTGCGAACGCGGCTTGTCACCCATCTTGTCCAGCGCCACCGCCAGTTGCACCAGCGGCAGGCCGGAGCGGGCATCGCTGCGGCGGTCGAACAGGCTGCGCAAGGCACCCAGCGGCGCCTGTTGGCTGCGCGCCAGCACCAGCGCGGCATAGGCCTGCACGGCAAAACGGGTGTGTTCGGCGTTCTGGCTGTAGTTGACCTCGATCAGGTTGCGCTCCTGCACATAACGCAGCAGGCGCTCGCTGGCCTTCTTCAGGACTTCGGCCGGCACCGCGTAGCCTTGCTCGCGGGCGCGCAGCAGGAAGTCAGTGACATAGGCGGTCAACCAGTACTCTTCCTCGCTGTCCGAACTCCACAGGCCGAAGCTGCCGTTGTAGCGCTGCATGCCCAGCAGGTGCTCGATGCCCATCTCGATCTTGCGCTTGCGCACATCGGCCGGCTCGCCCTTGATGCCCAGGCGCTTGAGGCTGTCGGCATCGGCGTACAGCGAGGGGTACAGGCCACTGGTGGTCTGCTCCAGGCAGCCATAGGGGTAGGCTTCCAGGGCGCGGATCTGCTCGGCCAGGTTCAGCGGCGGGCGGCTCGACAAGGCCAGCGTGGCCTCCAGGCCCGCCGGCTCGAACTCGGCCAGGTCGCTGCCCGGCAGGCTCCACGGCTGGTCCTTGAGGGCCACACGGTAGTGCTTGAGCATCGCCGGGTAGGCCGGGCGGATGCCCAGTGTCCACTCGCGTTCGAAGGTGTTGGCCGGCTCGCCCGGCAGTTGCAGGCCATTGACCTGCACCCGCACCTTGCCCTGGCCGAGGCCGCCCTGGGCCTGCACCGGGATCATCAAGGTGGTGCGCTGGCCTTCGCCGAGCGCGACGTTCTGCTGGGCCCCGCCCAGCAGGTTCAACTGGCCTTCGCCGATCACCTGCACGGTAAGTTGCTGGGCACGGCCGGACAGGTTGGCCAGGTCCAGCGCCAGGCTGGTGCGGTCGCCACCGGCAAGGAAGCGCGGCGCCGACAGCTCGGCAATCAGCGGCGCGGCCACCACCGTCTTGCCTTCGGCCATGCCGAAGTGCTCTTCGGTCCAGGCCTGGGCCATCAGGCGCAGCTCGCCGTTGAAGTCGGGGATGTCGACCGTGGCCTGGCCTTCGCCTTTCTCATCCAGGGTCACCGGCAGGCTCTGCTGGGCAACGATGGTGACCGTGGTGTTGGGGCGCTTGCCCCCCTTGGCCATGGCCGCGTCGCCACCGAACGCCAGGCTGGCCAGGCGGCCCTGGCCGGCCTCGATCAACTGGCCGTAGATGTCCAGCTGGTCGGCGCCGTAGGCCTTGCGGCCGAACAGGCTGGCGAACGGGTCGGGGGTCTTGAAGTCGGTGATGTTGAGGATGCCCACGTCCACCGCGGACAACAGCACATGCACCTGCTTGGGCACGCTGCCGTCGGCGTTGACGGCCTTGAACTTCACGGTCAGCGGCTGTTTCGGGCGCATCTTCTCCGGCGCCTGCAGGCTCACCGCGAGCTTGCGCTCGGCGCGGTCCAGCGGCAGGTGCAACACGCCTACGGCGCGCTTAGGCGTGGCATTGGCCTTGCGCTCGCCCGGGCGAATCACCAGGGCACTGATGTACAGGTCATGGCGTGCCCACTTCTTGTCCAGCTCGACCTCGAAGGTCTTGCCTTCGGCCGGCACGTCGATTTCCTGCCACCACAGCGGGCCATCGGCGGACTCGACCATCAGGTAGCCGGAGCCTGCGGCCGGCGGGGTGACGGTGACCTTGGCGGTGGTACCTTCCTTGAAGGCCGGCTTGTCCAGGGCGATCTTCACCTGGTCGGGGCGCACCGCGCCGCCTTCGGCGTTGTCCTGGGCGCGGTAGCCCGCCCAGAAGCGCGCGCTCGACACCAGGCCGGTCTGCGGGTCTTCCACCTCGACGCGGTACGGACCCCACTCCACCTGGAAGTTCAGCTTGGCGGTGGAGCCGGCCTTGACGCTGACGGTCTCTTCGCTCTGGGTGAGGAATTTTTCGTTGTAGTTGTAGCTCCAGCCGTCGCTCTGGGAGTAGTTCCAGTAGTAGTCGCGGCGCTCACGGATCAGGCGCACCTTGAGGTCATTGGCGGCGAGCTTGTTGCCGTTCTGGTCGGCGACCAGGAACTCGAACTCCACCGGGCCGTCGCCGTCGGTCTCTTCACCGTCGAACAAGCCACGCAGGCCCGGCAGGCGCTCGGCGGGCCAGATCGGCTGTTCCAGGCGGCGGGTGATCGGCCGGCCACCGGACTCCTGCAGGCTGGCCTGCACGGTCAGTTGCAGCGGTGAACGCGCTTCGCTCCAGCGGCTTTCGATATCGATACGGGCCTTGCCGGCCTGGTCGAGGGTGACTTCGTCCAGCTCCAGGTCCTGGTTCAGCTCGGTCTCGGTGACCGCGCCGAACTGGTAGCCCGGCAGCGCCTTCACCGCTTCGCGCAGCGGGCGCACGTAGGCCTGGCCGCTGAGGCGGTTGCCGGCCGCCGGGGCGCCGTAGAGGTAACGGCCATTGACCTGGATGGTGGCGGTCTGCTCGGGCGACAGCGGTTTGCTGCTGCCCTTGAGCTCCAGCGCCAGGCGCTCGGGGAGGAAGTCCTCGACGAGGAATTCGTAAACCTGTTTGCGGCCACCGCCCAGGTCCAGCAGCAGTTGCCAGCGGCCGGTCGGTGCTTCCGTGGCCAGTTGCAGCTGGTACTGGAACAGGCCGTTCTGGTCGGCCTCCCAGACGAACTTGCGGCTCACCTGCTCATCCGGGCGACGCACTTCGACGCTGACCGGCTGAGCCTTGACCGGCTTGCCGTCCTGGTCGCGCAACAGGCCGTTGAGCAACACCGTTTCGCCTGGGCGATACAGGTCGCGTGGGCCGAAGATGAAGAACTGCAGCGGGTTGGCCTGGGGGCCGGTGATGTCGAATTCGGCCAGGTCCAGGGCCGCGGTGTTCAGGCGCAGCAGGGTGGTGTGCACGCCCTGGGTGGCGATCAGCGTGTCGGCCTTGGCGGTGATCGGCAGTTGCGCGTGGCCGTCGCCGTCGGTCTTGGCCTGCGCCAGCAGCTTGCCCTTGTCGTCGTGCAGTTCGAGGGTCACGTCCTTGAGTGCCTTGCCGCCTTCCAGGGCCTGGGTGAAGACGTCCAGGCGGTCGCGGTAGCGGTGGGCAGAGACGCCGATGTCACTCAGGGTGAACAGGGTCGCCGGCTGCGAATAGTCGTAGGTGCCCGAGGCGCGCATCACGGCCAGGTACACCCCCGGTTCCTGCAACGGCTTGATCCCGGCGATCGGCAGCAGCACGGTCTCGCGGGTGTTGCGCGCAGGGTTGAGGTCGAAGCGGCCGCCGTAGACCAGCTCGGCCATGTCCAGGGTTTCCTTGGACTGGTAGTAGTACAGGCTGCTGTTGCGGCCCCAGTTGGCCAGGAAGGTCGAGAGCATCTCGGGTTTGACCCGGAAGAACTCGACATCGACCTTGGGCACGTTCAGGGCAATCACCGGCAGGCCTTCGGCCAGACGGGTCGGCAACAGCGAGCCACGGCTGGCGAAGCCCACGGTGGGCTGCATGTCGCGGGTTTCGAAGCGGCTGACCGATTCGCTCTCGAGCGTATTGCCGTTGACCGCCAGCAGGCCCTTGTCGATGGTCAGGACCATCTTGCGCTGCGGCTCCAGGTGGCGCAGGCGCAACTCCATCTGATTGTCGGAGAGTTCCCAGGCGCCGTCGACCTTGCCCTTGACGGTGTCGACCAGGTGCAGCTTGGCGGCGAAGTCCTGGTTGGCGTCCAGCGGCGCGGACAGGCTGACCGACAGGGTGCTGGCACCGTCGAGCTGCACTTCCGAGACATCCAGCACGTTGAGCTCGCGGCCGGCGTAGCGCTTGGCGAGCACGGCCGGGTCTTCGCGCTTGGCCGCTGGTTGCTCGATGGCAGCGGCGGGTTTCTCGGCGGGCGCCGGTGGTTTCTCCGGTGTGGAGGAATCACAGGCGCTGAGCAGGGCCAGCGCGCAGGCCAGCAACAATCCTTTGTTGAGCATTTTGAGGGTGAACTCTTTGGCAGCGTGTACGTGAGGGGGGCAACTATAGCGCAACGCGGTCAGGGTTACCCGACCGCGCGCGGCAAGTGAGACCCTGTTCGCGCCGATTGGTTGCCGGGCAGGTACAATGCCGGACCTTCATTCAAGGGGCGCGCAGCGGCCCCAAGCACTCCCGGCCCACGCATGTCTGAACTGTCCACCGCCTGGCACCACCGCCCCACCCACCGCAAGGTCTGGGGCCTGGCCGCGCCGATGATCCTGTCCAACATCTCGGTGCCGCTGGTGGCGCTGGTCGACAGCACGGTGATCGGCCACCTGCCCCATGCCCACCAGTTGGGCGCGGTGGCCGTCGGCGCCACGCTGTTCACCTTCATGGTCGGCCTGATGGGTTTCCTGCGCATGGGTTCCACCGGCTTCGCCGCCCAGGCCGCCGGCCGTGCCGACGGCGCTGCGCTGCGCCAGGTGCTGGTGCAAGGGCTGTTGCTGGCACTGGCGTTCGCCGTACTGATCGGCCTGCTGGCCCTGCCCTTCAGCCAGTTGGCGCTACAGGCGATACAGCCCAGCGCCGCCTTGCACGCGTCCACCGAAGCCTTCTTCCACACCCGCCTGTTCGGCCTGCCGGCAGCCCTGGCCAGCTATGCCCTGGTCGGCTGGTTCCTCGGCACCCAGAACGCCCGGGCACCGCTGGCGATCCTGCTGACCACCAACCTGCTCAACATCGCCCTGAACCTGTGGTTCGTGCTGGGCCTGGACTGGGGCGTGATCGGCTCGGCCCGGGCCTCGGTGATCGCCGAATGGAGCGGTGCACTGCTGGGCCTGGCCCTCACCCGCCCGGCGCTGCGCGCCTACCCCGGGCACATTGCCTGGGCCGCGCTGCAACGCTGGCAGGCCTGGCGACCGCTGCTGGCAGTCAACCGCGATATCTTCCTGCGCAGCCTGGCACTGCAACTGGTGTTCCTGCTGCTGACCCTGCAGGGTGCGCGCCTGGGCGAGGCAACGGTGGCAGCCAATGCCCTGCTGCTCAACGGCCTTCTGCTCACCGCCTATGCGCTCGACGGCCTGGCCCATGCGGTGGAGGCCCTGTGCGGCCATGCCATTGGCGCGCGCGACCGGGACAGCCTGCGCGGTGCACTGGTGGTGGCCTGCGGCTGGTCGCTGATCGTCAGCCTGGGCTTTGCCGTGCTGTTCCTGCTGGGCGGGCATTTGTTCATCGACCTGCAAACCGATATCGCCAGCGTGCGTGAGGCGGGGTATCCGTACTTGCCGTATCTGGCGCTGCTGCCGTTGATCGCAGTGTGGAGTTACTTGCTCGATGGGTTGTTTATTGGCGCCACGCGGGCGCGGGAGATGCGCAATGCAATGCTGGTGTCGGTGCTGATCGCCCTGCCCTTTGCGCTGGGGTTGAGCGGATTGGGCAACCATGGCTTGTGGCTGGCCTTTTTGCTGTTCATGGCGCTGCGGGCGGTGACGCTGGGGTGGGTGGGGTGGCGGATGCAGCAGAAGCGGCTTTGGATTCAGTGACGCCGGGGCCGCTTTGCGGCCCTTCGCGGGTGAACCCGCTCCCACAGGGCTGACTCGCAAGCGTGGGAGCGGGTTCACCCGCGAAGGGCTGCAAAGCAGCCCCAATAGACCTCAAGAAGACAGGTACGAAGAGCGGGTCAGCCCCAGGCGCAAGGCATCCAGGAACTGGGTCCGCTCGCGGGCGCTGATCTTGGCGCTGGCCACCTTGTCGCGGTAGTGAGTCATCAACTCCTCCGGCGACAGGTGCACGTAGCGCAGCATGTCCTCGATGGTGTCGTGGGTCTCGATACCGGCGTGGTACACGCTGCCATCGGCATTCTGGTAGATGTTCACCGAGTCGGTGTCACCGAACAGGTTGTGCATGTCACCCAGGATTTCCTGGTAGGCACCGACCAGGAACACGCCCAGCAGGTAGTCCTCGCCCTCCTTGACCGCATGCACCGGCATGCTGGTCTCGATGCTCTGCTCGTCGACGTACTGGTTGATCTTGCCGTCGGAGTCGCAGGTCAGATCCTGCAGCACCGCGCGGCGCAGCGGCTCTTCGTCCAGGCGGTGCAGCGGGATGATCGGCAGCACCTGGCCGATGGCCCAGGTGTCCGGCAGGCTCTGGAACACCGAGAAGTTGCAGATGTACTTGTCGGCCAGCTTGTCGTTCAGCTCATCGAGCACCTGGCGGTGCGAGCGCTGGCGGGCCTTGAGCGAGTTGTGCAGGCGGCGGCACACGGCGAAGTAGCATTGCTCGGCCAGGGCTTTCTCGGCCAGGGTCAGCTTGCCGTCTGCGTACTGCGCAGCCACGTCACCCATGTAGTGGGTGGCGCGCCAGTAGGTCTCGGTGACCATCTCGATGTCGGTCGGGCCCAGCAGGTCGGCCAGCCACTGCACGGTCTCGGGCAGGCTTTCCTTGTTTTCGATCCGCGGCACTTCGTCGTTGTGGCTCTCGACGTCGGTCACCTGGATCACCAGCATGGCGTGGTGCGCGGTCAGCGAACGGCCACTCTCGGAGAAGATGTGCGGGTGCGGCAGGCCCTGCGCGTCGCAGAACTCCTTGAGCATCCCGACCACCACGCCGGCATAGTCGTCCATGTCGTAGTTGATCGAGCTGGCGTTGCGCGAGTGGGTGCCGTCATAGTCGACGCCCAGGCCACCGCCGACGTCGATGTGATCGACCGGCAGGCCCAGGGCGCGCAGTTCGCCGTAGTAACGGATCGCTTCCTTGAAACCGTGCTGGTAGTCGGCCAGGTTGGCGATCTGCGAGCCCATGTGGAAGTGCAGCAGGCGGATGCCCTGGTCCAGCTTGGCGTCACGGAAGCGCTGCACCACCGAGATCAGCTGGGCGGCGGACAGGCCGAACTTGGACTTCTCGCCACCGGTGTCGGCCCACTTGCTCGACGCCAGCGACGACAGGCGCACGCGCAGGCCGACCTGCGGCTTCACCTTGAGCTCGGCGGCCTCTTCGATCACCAGGGCGACCTCGGATTCCTTCTCGATCACGATGAACACGTTGTGGCCGAGCTTCTGGCCCATCAGTGCCAGGCGAATGAACTCGCGGTCCTTGTAACCATTGCAGACGATGGTGCCGCCTTTCGGGGCCAGCGCCAGCACCGCCAGCAGCTCGGGCTTGGAGCCGGCTTCCAGGCCGATGGAGACGTTCTGCGTGGCGATGATGTTCTCGACCACCGCCTCCTGCTGGTTGACCTTGATCGGGTACAGCGCGGTGTACTGGCTCTGGTATTCCAGGCGCGCGATGTTGGCGTCGAACGCACCGGTCAGCTGGCGCACGCGGTCCTGCAGGATGTCCGGGAAGCGCACCAGCAGCGGCAGCGACAACCCGCTCTGGCGCAGTTCATCGACTTGTTCGTACAGGTCGATCGGGGCGCTGCCCGGGCCGTTGGGGCGCACTTCGACGCGCCCGGCTTCATTGATGGCGAAATAACCCGCGCCCCAATGGCGGATGCCGTAAACACTGCGGCTGTCCGCCACGGTCCATTGGCTACCATCGTCTTTGCGTGTGCGTCGTACGGACATTCAAGTCCCCTATGGATAAGTCGAAGACACTGCCCCGCAAGGGGCGGGCGCAGTGTAGAAGCTGAAAATGACGATTCGTCCGTGCCCGCAGGTAGACCGCGCGCACAGAACCGAGTTTAGAAAGCCTTGGGCAAAAATCCCGTGACGGCCTCAGCCGCCGGACTTTTTCGCCTTGAAACCCTGCTTGATCAGCTCGCCGAGCAACAGCTCGACGTGGTCGCCCTGGATTTCGATGACCCCGTCCTTGAGCGCGCCGCCGGTGCCACAGCGGCGCTTGAGGGCGGTGGCGAGCTCCTTGAGCTGGTCCAGGGGCAGCGGCACACCGCTGATCGTGGTCACGGTCTTGCCACCGCGGCCTTTGCTTTCGCGGCGCACGCGGGCGATTCCGTCGCCTTCGGGGATGACCTGCTGGCTGCAGATGCAGGCGTCCACCGGTTTGCCACAGTCAGGGCAGTGCCGACCGGCATCGGTGGAGTAAACGAGACCGCCAAGGGCGGCGAAGGAAGAAGCTTTCTTGGTCACTTTTGTGCCTCTGTGCTGAGGACAAAAACTGGCCGACGGGAGCCGACCGCGAAGCCCCACTCTGGCAGGGGCGGCGCTACTGCCGCAAGGTTGTGCGGCAGCCCGAAAAGGGCGCGCAGTGTAACGATAAATCCGGCGCTTGCTAAGTACAGGATTGCGCCAATTTACGAATGTTTTGCGACCTCTCGGGCCTCATCGCCGGCAAGCCGGCTCCCACAGGGATTTCGCCGACCCTGTGGGAGCCGGCTTGCCGGCGATGGGGCCCTGAGCCATTACCCCTGGCTGGCCTTGTAGCGCTGCAACGCCGCCAACGAATCCGGGCAATAGGGCCGTGACGCACTTTCCAGCTCGGCCTGTTCGACAGGGATGAACCGCGCCTCGCTCACCTCTTCAGGCTGCAAGCGCAACGCCCCGTCCCACACTGCCGAAAACACCGCGCACCACAGCCGATTGCCCGGCTGGTCGAAGTAGAACTTCTCGTGGAAGCGCAGCGCAACGCCGCTCACCCCCAGTTCTTCTTCCAGCTCCCGGGCCGCCGAGTCTGCATAGCTTTCCTCATGCCCGACCATACCGCCCGCCGCCACATCCCAATACCCGGGATACAGCGCCTTGCTCAGGGTACGCCGGTGCACGCACAAGTCGCCGGCACTGTTGAACAGCAGGATGAAGGTGCAGCGCCCGATCAGGCCGCGCTCTCGCAGCTCGGCCCGCGGCAAGGCGCCGAGCGGCTGGTCGTGGTCATCCACCCAGGCCACCCGTTCGGCGTCGGAGGCCGCGCGGTGCGCGACCTCGGCAGGGCTGATGGCCATGTCAGCCCTGGGACAGCAGCTGGCGCAGGTCGATGACCGCGGCGTTGGCCCGGGAAATGTAGTTGGCCATTACCAGCGAGTGGTTGGCCCACATGCCGAAGCCGCTGCCGTTGAGCACCATCGGGCTCCACAGCGCTTCCTGGGAGGCTTCCAGCTCACGGATGATCTGGCGCACGCTGACGGTGGCGTTCTTCTTCGCCAACACGTCGGCAAAGTCGACCTCGATGGCGCGCAGCAGGTGCGACAGCGCCCACGCCTGGCCACGGGCCTCGTAGAACACGTTGTCGATCTGCAGCCACGGGGTTTCGACCACTTCTTCATCGACCTGGGGCGCCTGGCCCGGGGCCACCGACTCGGTCTTCAAAGTGTTGTTGAGCTTGACCCGGCCAACGCTGGCCGACAGCCGTTGCGACAGCGAACCCAGGCGGGTCGCGACGTCACCCAGCCAGTTGTTGAGGTTGTCGGCGCGGGTATAGAAGATCGCGCCCTGGTCGCCCTTGGCCAGACGGTTCTGGTAGCGGCCGAGCGACTTGATGCCCTCTTCGAACTCCGACTCGCTCGACGGCAGGATCCAGCTCTTGTTGTCGAAGTTGAAGCGCGGCTCGGCCTTGGCCAGGTCGGCGTCTTCGGTGGACTGCGACTGCGAACGGGCGAAGTCCTTGCGCAAGGCGCGGGACAGGTCGCGCACCTGGACCAGCACGCCATATTCCCAGCTCGGCATGTTGTCCATCCACAGCCCAGGCGGGAAACGGTCGTTGGAGATGTAGCCACCCGGCTTGTCGAGCAGGGTGCCGGCAACGGTCTTGAGGGTTTCGACGGTGGTGTAGCCGATCACCATCTGCTGGCCGTTGCGCTCGGCGGCGGCCTGGGCGTTCTGCTGCACCGGGAACAGTGCCGGCTCCTCGCTCCAGTACCAACCCAGGCCCAGGCAGACCAGCAGGTACAGACCGATCAGGGTCCCCAAGGCGCGGCTCCAGAGGCCGCCCAGATAGCTACGGGTGGCCGAGCCACGGGCTTCAACCCGCTCGCGAGGCTCGGCTTTGGCCTCGCGGTTTTTCCAATCCAGCATGGCATTGTCCTTGATCAGTGGAGACGGTACAGGGCTTGGACCTCTGGTTGGCGCCAGGGTGCCACGGCAAGCCCGCGTGGCAGCACTATAAAGCAGACGCCGCCATTCGTATAAGCGACCAACGGGTCGACAACTGAATAATCGTCCCTGAACACTTTGTTGACCCTGGGCACTCGCTTGTCGGAAAAGCGGTGCTAGCATAGAGCCATCACTGAACCTGCACCTCCTCTACTAACAAGCAGTCAGGACATGACCCAGCCAGCCGACCCGAGCCACGAGCGCCTCAAGCAGCATTTTGCCCAGCGGGTCATCCACCAGGCCCGGCAGATCCTCGAAATCTGGCAGCGCCTGCAGCGTGGTGAATGGTCGAGCGCCGGCCTGGGCGAGCTGGGCGAAGCCAACCTGCGGCTGCAGCGTTACGCCGAGCGCTTCGAGCAACCCGAGCACGGCAGCCTGTCCACGGCCATCGGCCAGACGCTGCGCGCGATCGAAGCCAACAGCGCGCGGCTCAATTCCGAACTGATCGCCGAACTCAACCGCTTGATGCAACGCCTGTCGCGCACCGGCCTGCGCAAGGGCGACCAGCTCGACAACGTACCGCTGCCGCCCCTGCGCAAACCGGTGTACATCGTCCTGCAGGATCATGAGCGCGCCGAGCGCCTGGCCCAGCAACTGGAGTTCTTCGGCCTGACCGTGCAGGCCCTGTGCAGCGCCAACGCCTTCCAGGCGTCGATGAGCGAGCGCCTGCCGGCGGCCATCATCATGGACGTGGACTTCACCGGCCCCGGCGTCGGCCTGCAACTGGCGGCCCAGGCCCAGCAAGGCTTGGAGCAGCACATCCCGCTGCTGTTCTTCAGCCTGCACGAAACCGATACCCCCACCCGCCTGGCCGCCGTGCGCGCCGGCGGCCAGGAATTCCTCACCGGCACCCTGGAAGCTTCCAGCCTGCTGGAAAAAGTCGAACTGCTGACCAGCGCCACCCAGTACGACCCGTTCCGTGTACTGGTGATCGACGATTCACGCGCCCAGGCCCTGCACACCGAGCGCCTGCTCAACAGCGCCGGGATCATCACCCGCACCCTCACCGAGCCGATCCGCACCATGAGCGAGCTGGCCGACTTCCAGCCCGACCTGATCATCCTCGACCTGTACATGCCCGCCTGCACCGGCCCGGAGCTGGCCAAGGTGATCCGCCACAACGACCGCTATGTCAGCGTGCCGATCATCTACCTGTCGGCCGAGGACGACCTGGACAAGCAGCTCGACGCCATGAGCGAAGGCGGCGACGACTTCCTCACCAAGCCGATCCGCTCGCGCCAGCTGATCACCACCGTGCGCAACCGCGCCGCCCGCGCCCGCCACCTCAAGGCGCGCATGGTCCGCGACAGCCTCACCGGGCTGTACAACCACACCCACATCCTGCAATTGCTCGAAGACTGCAGCTTCCGCGCCCGGCGCGAGGAGCAGCCGCTGTGCTTCGCCATGCTCGACATCGACCACTTCAAGAAGATCAACGACCGCCATGGCCACCCCATGGGCGACCGGGTGATCAAGAGCCTGGCGCTGTTCCTCAAGCAACGCCTGCGCAAGACCGACTTCATCGGCCGTTATGGCGGCGAGGAGTTCGCCATCGTCATGCCCAACACCGGGCTGGCTGCCGCGCACAAGGTGCTCGACGACATCCGCCGACGCTTTGCCGAAATCCATTACCCGGCGCAGCCGCACGACCTGCAGTGCACCTTCAGCGGCGGCGTGGTGCAGCTGGATGACAGCCTCGATGCACTGACCATGGCCAGCGCGGCGGACGAAGCGCTGTACCGGGCCAAGCATGCCGGGCGCAATTGTGTGGTGCGGGTCGATCCGTAACGCCGGTACCGGCACTGTGCCACTTATTTTTGGCGCCAACGCTGCGTCGTCATCACCTCGTCATAAAACCGCAATAACTTCAGGCACCTACCTCCACTCCCCGCAGGAAGTCCGCGGCTATGCGCCTGAAGTGGCTGACCAATTTCAACACCCTGTTGCTGGTAACCGTGTGTATCGCCCTGGGCGCAACCCTGTGGTGGTCGCAACGTGCACTGGAGCGCCCCTATCAACTGATGGAGCGCTACCTGGGCCTGTCGCAGCAGTTCCAGAACGACGCCGCGCGCAACACCCAGGCCTACCTGGCCAGCGGTGACGCCCTGCGCCACGCCGCCGCCGTGGAAGCCAACAAGCAACTCCAGGCCGCTCTGGCTGACTGGCCCGAGGACTTGTCGGGCGAACTGCGCCCGAGCCTCGACAGCCTGCAGGCCTTCACCGCCAACGAACTGCTGGCCGCCGGCAAGCTGGCCGGCGACCCGCAGGCCTTGCTGTTGCAGGCCGAGCGCGAACTGGGGGCCAACCTTGAACAACTGGCAGGCTACGCCCGCGACAGCAGCAGCGCCGAGGCCAGCCGCTACCTTCCGCCGCTGATGGAGGCCACCCTGCACCTGGGCCGGCTGTCGCTGGCCCGCGACAAGCTGGTCAGCAGTAGCCGCGCCGAGCTTGCCGATGAAGTGCAACGCGAACTGCAACTGATCGCCGCCCAGGCCCAGACCCTCGACGGCCTGCCGCTGCTGGGGGTAACCCGCGCCGCCGAATCCAACGCCGACGACTTTGCCGCCATGATGGGCCTGGACGCGCAAGCCAGCGCCCAGCAGGAAGACGTCGCGGTCGGCCTCAAGCGCGAGCTGCAAAGCCTGCTCAAGCGTTACCCCGCCGAGCTGCAACGCACCCGCGAGCAGATCGAGCGGCGCGCCGCCCTCGCCGCCAGCACCGGCGAGCGTCTTGACGCCGTGCAGCAGGCCATCGCCGGGCTGGAGCCACAGGTGCGCGCCCAACACGGCAAGATCGCCGGCGAAGTGCGGATCCTCCAAGGCCTGATGATCGGCCTGATCCTGCTCATCGCGTTGCTGATCGACACCCTGCAACGGCGCCTGGCAGGCACCCTGAGCAGCCTCGCGCCGGCCCTGTCGCGCTGGGCCGAGGGCGACTTCGCCCACACCATCGAGCTGGGCAAGACCAACCGCGAACTGCACGACATCCAGGAGTCGCTGAACCGCCTGCGCCAGTACCTGGTTGAGCTGGTAGGCACCCTGCGCCACAACGCCGAGCAGGTGGCCGGCAGCAGCCACGCCCTGGCCGGCATGAGCAGCGCCCTGCACGACGGCGCCGAACGCCAGGCCGGCGACACCGCGCAGATCCGCGATGCCCTGGGCGAGCTGGAGGCGACCATCCAACAGGTGGCCGGCGATGCCAGCGCCGCCGCCGAGGCCAGCCACCACGCCGGGCGCGCGGTGGAACAGGGCCAGACGGTGATCGGCCAGAGCCTGTCCGGGCTGCGTTCGCTGGTCGACGAAGTGCAGGGCAACGCCCGCATGATCGAACAACTGGCCGAGGAGTCGGCCACCATCGGCGGCGTGCTCACGGTGATTCGCGCGATTGCCGAACAGACCAACCTGCTGGCCCTCAACGCCGCCATCGAAGCCGCCCGGGCTGGTGAAATGGGCCGGGGGTTTGCCGTGGTCGCCGACGAAGTGCGCTCGCTGGCCCAGCGCACCACCGGCGCCACTGGCGAGATCCAGGCGCTGATCGACCGCCTGCAGCAGGCCGCCCGCGACTCGGTGGACGGCATGCGCACCCAGCTGGAGCATGCCGAGGCCACCGCCAACCAGGCGCAATCGGCTGATGGCGCGCTGGACGAGATCGTCAGCGCCATCCGCACCATTGCCGACACCGCCGTGCGGATTGCCGATGTGACCGCGCAACAGACCGGCGCGGTGAGCGAGATTCGCGGGCACAGTGAGCGGATTCACGAGCTGGGCGAGGACAACCTGCAGCGTATTGGTGAAGGGCGCGAGCAGGGGGAGCAGTTGCTCAAGCTGGGCGGGGAGTTGAACACCGCGGTACGCGCGTTCAGGCTCTGAACGCATCGCGGGGCAAGCCCGCTCCCACGTCCTCGTGGGAGCGGGCTTGCCCCGCGATGGCCCATAGCCGCGCCAACTCCGCTATGATGCCCGCCAAGTTCCACCTCGCGAGTCCGCCATGCGCCGCCTGTTTTTCCTGCTGTTCCTGCTGCTGGCCAGCCCCGCCTTCGCCAGCGGCCTGCTCGACAACCGCCCCAGCGCCACCCTCGGCGCCGCCTCGCTGTCCAACAGCGCCGACTTCCTGCCGGTACACGAAGCCTTCAAGCTCAGCCTGGTGCAGGCCGACGCGCAAACCATCAAGCTGCGCTTCGTCGCCACCGACGGCTACTACCTGTACCGCCACCGCTTCCAGTTCCGCACCGAGCCTGCAGACATCGCGCTGGGCGCACCGAACATCCCCAAGGGCGAGGCCAAGCACGACGAGTTCTTCGGCGACGTCGAGGTGTACCACGGCGTACTGGACATCGAGCTGCCACGCACCGATCAACGCGCCTTCACCCTGCTGGTGGGCTACCAGGGCTGCGCCGACAAGGGCCTGTGCTACCCGCCGGAAACCGAACGGCTGAGCATCGAGGGCGAAGGCGGCGCGCTGCCGGCCACCGCTGAAACCGGCTGGAACTGGAAGTCCCTGGCGCTGTTCTTCCTCGCGGGCCTTGGCCTGACCTTCACTCCCTGCGTGCTGCCGATGCTGCCGATCCTGTCCGGAGTGGTGCTGCGCGGCCAGGTCGGCGGCCTGCGTGGCCTGTCGCTGTCGCTGGCGTATGTGCTGCCGATGGCGGCCAGTTTCGCCGTGCTGGGGGCGCTGATGGGCCTGTTCGGCGCCGGCCTCAACCTGCAGGCACGTCTGCAGTCGGCCTGGGTGCTGGTGCCGTTCGCCGGGTTCTTCGTGTTGTTCGCCCTGGCCATGTTCGGCCTGTTCGAGATCAAGCTGCCACAGGCGCTGGGCAACCGCCTGGAGAAGGTCGCCAACCACACCCGAGGCGGCTCGCTGCTGGGTGCGGCGGTGCTGGGCGTGCTGTCGAGCCTGCTGGTTTCACCTTGTGTTTCGGCGCCGTTGGCCGGTGCGCTGCTGTACATCAGCGCCAGCGGCGACGCCGTGGGTGGCGCGCTGAAACTGTTCGCCCTGGGCCTGGGCATGGGCGCCCCGCTGCTGCTGGTGGCCACCGGCGGCGCGGCCTGGCTGCCGAAAAGCGGCCCGTGGATGAACACCGTCAAGAACGCCATTGGCGTACTGCTGCTGGGCCTGGCCATCGGCCTGCTCAGCCGCGTGCTGCCGGGGCCGCTGACCCTGCTGCTGGTCGGCCTGCTGGCCGCTGGCGTGGCGCTGTTCCTTGGCGCCCTCGAGTTCGTGGTCAAGTCACCGCGCCAACGCCTGGCGCAGCTGCTCGGCCTGGTACTGCTGGTGTACGCACTGGCCTGCTGGTACGGCGCCCTGAGCGGCCAGGGCGACCCGCTGCGCCCGCTGCCAGCGCCGGTCGTGGCCACTGCCCCAACACAGGCCAAGGCCGATGCCTGGCAGACCCTCACCACCCCGGCCGCCCTCGACGCGGCCCTGGCCGAGGCCAAGGCCGCAGGCCAACCGGTGCTGCTCGACTGGTACGCCGACTGGTGCATCAGCTGCAAGGTGATCGAGCACGAAGTACTCAACGCCGAGCCTGTGGTCAAGCAATTGGGCGCGTTCCGCCTGCTGCGCTTCGATATCACCCAGAGCAACGCCGAACAGCGCGCCCTGCTCGACCGCTACCGCCTGTTCGGCCCGCCCGCGCTGATGTTTTTTGCGGCGAACGGCAGCGAAATGACCACTGATCGGGTGATCGGAGAGATAAACGCCGGCGATTTTGCGCAGATTTTGGCGCGCGTGCGTGGCCAACTCGGTCTATAACTTCCCGCGACCGGTGAAAAAACCGGTAACAAGTGACCAGAGTTAATCATCTGGTCACATACTTTGCGCGAATCTCGGTCATCGTGCTGGCTATTGCCGGGAACTGGACACTCATCGCTGCTTGCGGCATAGTCGCCGCGCTATGTCGAATTGCCCTACAAAACCAAGGAATCGCAGATGGCAACCCTACTGGTGCTGCACGGCCCCAACCTGAACCTGCTCGGCACCCGCGAACCGGGCCACTATGGCGCAGCCACGCTGGCGCAGATCAATCAGGACCTGGAGCAGCGCGCCCGCGCCGCCGGCCACCATCTGCAATACCTGCAGAGCAATGCCGAATATGAATTGATCGACCGTATCCACGCCGCGCGTAACGAAGGCGTGGACTTCATCCTGATCAATCCGGCCGCTTTCACCCACACCAGCGTCGCATTACGTGACGCATTGCTCGCGGTGAGCATCCCATTCATCGAAGTGCACTTGTCCAACGTGCACAAACGCGAGCCGTTCCGTCATCACTCCTACTTCTCCGATGTTGCCGTAGGGGTGATCTGCGGCCTGGGCGCCACCGGTTACCGGCTGGCCCTGGAGTCTGCGCTGGAACACCTGGCTGCCAACGCACAGCCCTGATGACACAAGGCCTTGGCCCACCGGCCAAGGCTCAGATGAAACGTTTTCGACACGTTTTCAAATTAAGTCCCCGACCGAACCTTGGGAGTTGCTGATTAATGGATATCCGTAAAGTCAAAAAGCTGATCGAACTGCTGGAAGAGTCCGGCATCGACGAACTGGAGATCAAGGAAGGCGAAGAGTCCGTTCGCATCAGCCGTAACAGCAAGACTCCGGCCGCTCAACAGTACTACGCACCTGCTCCGGTAGCCGCGCCTGTCGCCGCCCCGGTTGCCGCTGCTGCTGCCCCGGCTGCCGAAGCCGCTGCTGGCGCCCCGGCCCTGAAAGGCACCGTGGTGCGCTCGCCGATGGTCGGCACCTTCTACCGCAAGCCTTCGCCGACCTCGCCGAACTACGCCGAAGTGGGCCAGACCGTGAAGAAGGGCGACACCCTGTGCATCGTCGAAGCCATGAAGATGATGAACCACATCGAATGCGAAATCGGCGGTGTGATCGACGCCATCCTGGTAGAAGACGGTCAGCCGGTTGAATACGACCAGCCGCTGTTCACCATCGTTTGAACCGCGGAGAGCCAACGATGTCTGGGAAGCTCGAAAAAGTCCTGATCGCCAACCGCGGGGAAATTGCCCTGCGGATCCTGCGTGCCTGTAAAGAGCTGGGTATCAAGACCGTCGCCGTCTACTCCAAGGCCGACAAGGAACTGATGCACCTGGGTCTGGCGGACGAGACGGTCTGCATCGGCCCGGCGCCGTCCAAGGAATCCTACCTGCACATCCCGGCGATCATCGCCGCTGCTGAAGTGACAGGCGCCACTGCCATCCACCCGGGTTACGGCTTCCTCGCGGAAAACGCCGACTTCGCCGAGCAGGTGGAAAACTCCGGCTACATCTTCATCGGCCCGAAAGCCGACACCATCCGCCTGATGGGCGACAAAGTGTCGGCCAAGGACGCCATGATCAAGTCGGGCGTGCCGACCGTTCCGGGCTCCGACGGCCCGCTGCCGGAAGACGAAGAAACCGCGCTGGCAATCGCCCGCGAGGTGGGTTACCCGGTGATCATCAAGGCCGCCGGTGGCGGTGGTGGTCGCGGCATGCGCGTGGTGCACAAGGAAGAAGACCTGATCGAATCGGCCAAGCTGACCCGCACCGAAGCCGGTGCTGCGTTCGGCAACCCGATGGTCTACCTGGAGAAGTTCCTGACCAACCCACGTCACGTGGAAGTGCAGGTACTGTCCGACGGCCAGGGCAACGCCGTGCACCTGGGCGACCGTGACTGCTCGCTGCAGCGCCGTCACCAGAAAGTTCTCGAAGAAGCGCCGGCCCCGGGCATCGACGAGAAGGCCCGCCAGGAAGTGTTCAAGCGTTGCGTCGACGCGTGCATCGAGATCGGCTACCGCGGTGCCGGTACCTTCGAGTTCCTGTACGAGAACGGCCGCTTCTACTTCATCGAGATGAACACCCGCGTCCAGGTCGAGCACCCGGTTTCGGAAATGGTCACCGGCATCGACATCGTCAAGGAGATGCTCAGCATCGCCGCTGGCAACAAGCTGTCGTTCCGCCAGGAAGACGTGGTGATCCGTGGTCACTCGCTGGAGTGCCGGATCAACGCCGAAGACCCGAAGAAGTTCATCCCGAGCCCAGGCACGGTCAAGCATTTCCACGCCCCGGGTGGCAACGGCGTTCGCGTCGATTCGCACCTGTACAGCGGTTATTCGGTTCCGCCGAACTACGACTCGCTGATCGGCAAGCTGATCACCTACGGCAAGGACCGCGACGAAGCCATGGCGCGCATGCGCAATGCCCTGGACGAGATCGTCGTCGACGGCATCAAGACCAACATCCCGCTGCACCGCGACCTGGTGCGTGATGAAGGTTTCTGCAAAGGCGGCGTCAACATCCACTACCTCGAGCACAAACTGGCCCACCAGGAGTGATCGCGTTAGCGAGATGAAAGAACCCCGGCCCAGTGCCGGGGTTTTTTATTGCCTGCCAGCGGTTCGCCGATCCCTGCAGGAGCGGCCTTGTGCCTTAGCCCTTCATCCGCGGCATCTCGATCCGGTGCTCATGCACGCGTCGATACAGGGTCGCCCGCGATATCCCCAGCGCCCGCGCCGCATCGGCCGGTTTCCAGCGATGACGGATCAGGGCATCCAGCAGCAACTGCCGGGCCGGGCAAGACGCGCCGCCTTCAGCCGAATCAACCGCGTCACCGCGCACCTCTTGCGGCAGGTCCTGCAATTGCAACTCCCCGCCCTCACTCACCGCACAGGCATAGCGCAACACCTGCCGCAGCTGGCGCAAATTGCCCGGCCAGCGATACACCAGCAATGCCTCCAGGGCCGCGTCCGCCAACAGCACCTCGACCCCGCAGGCCGCCGCCTCCTCGCCCAGCAACTGGTGGATCAACCCCAGCCGGTCATCGCGCTCGCGCAGCGGCGGCAATTCGAAACGGGCGTTGGCCAGGCGGAAGTACAGATCCTCACGGAAACGCCCCTCAGCGACCATCGCCGCCAGGTCACGGTGGGTGGCGCAGATCACCTGGATATCCACACGCTCGCGCCGCGCCGCGCCCAGCGGCGCCACCTCGCCTTCGGCCAGTACCCGCAGCAGGCGGGTCTGCAGGTGCAGCGGCATGTCGCCGATCTCGTCGAGGAACAGCGTGCCGCCATTGGCCTGCTGCAACAGGCCCTGCATGCCTTTGGCCGAGGCGCCGGTGAAGGCGCCGGCGACATAACCGAACAGTTCGCTCTCGATCAGGCTCTCGGGGATGGCCGCACAGTTGAGGGTGACGAAAGGCCCCTCGCGGCGCTGGCTCTGCTGGTGCAGCTGGCGAGCGAACACCTCCTTGCCGGCGCCGGTTTCGCCCTGTACCAGCACCGCCAGGTTGCAGTCCTTGACCCGCGTGGCCAGGCGCAGGTGCTGTTCGATGCGCGCATCCTGCGCCTGGCGCACGGGCTGCGCGCGCCCATGCCGTTGCGGCGCGCTGACCCGCCCATAAAGCCCACCCCAGCCCGGCAGGCGCTGGGCTGAAGCATCATGGGCGCGGCGCAACTGGTCCAGGTCGAACAACTCGCCGATATGCTCAGGCAACCGCCCGTCACGTTCCAGCAGACGCTGGCGGGCCAGGCTGTTGAGCGCCTGCAGGCGGCCATCGCTATCCCAGGCCAGCAGGTAGTCCGGCTGGCTCTCGACGTAGCCCGGCGTGCCATGGGCGCGCATCACCCAATGGCCCTGCACGCTGTGCATGAAGAAGGCGTTCTCGATCTCCCGTGCGGTCTGCTCGACCAGTTGGCGGATCAGGTGCTGGCTGCGCCGGTCATCCGGCGATTGCAACGCCGACACGTCCACCACCCCAAGCAGCTCGCCGGCCGGGTCGAACACCGGCGCCGCGGTGCAGGTCAGGCCAATGAACGCGGCGCGAAAGTGATCGCGCTTGTGCACCGTGACCGGCGCCTTGCTGGTCAGCACCGCCGCCACCCCACAGGTGCCCTCCTCGCCTTCCGACCAGCAGGTGCCCAGGTACAGCCCGGCCTTGCGGCAGTCGTTGCGGATCGCCGCCTCGACCCGGTAATCGATGGTGCGGCCCTGGGCATCGGTGAGCAGCACGCAGTAGTCGGCGCCACGCACCCGCTCATGCAGGCGTGCGACGGCATCGCTGGCGATGCGCAGGAACAGTTCGGCGCGCTCGCGGCATTCGTTGAGCAGGCTTTGCGAAAGGATGCGCGGGCCCTGCTGGGAGGCAGGGTCGAGGCGGTACAGCTCCATGGAACGGCGCCACGAGTCGAGGATCAGCGGCGGCACCGGCGCCTGGGGCAGGCGTTCGGCGTTCTTCAGCACCCGGCTGACGCAGTCGACATGGGCTTTGGAGTTCGCGGCAAGCATTGGGGCCCTCCGGTTCTCATTGTTCTTGTCGTTGTGCGGCCATTAAGCGCCAGCGCGGATACCCCGACAAGCGCTGTGTGATTGCCGGCCCACCTGAGACGCAGCGTCTCAGCGTCTCGCCCAGGCCCGCCCGGCCTGGCACCGGGCGTCTCGCCAAGGGCCTTCGCCAGGGCCCGTCAGCAGCGGCGCAAGCGCTCTGCTGCGGCACTCCCAGCGCCTTTGCAGAAACCTGGCACCGCGCTTGCTCCTGCCCTGGCAAACAACAATTCGAGGTGCGCCATGCCGCAACCCGCCGCTACCGTAGGGATCATCGCCAACCCTGCCTCCGGCCGTGACCTGCGCCGTCTGACCGCCAGCGCCGGGCTGTACTCCAGCACCGACAAGGCCTCGGCGATCCAGCGCCTGCTGGCTGCCTTCGGTGCCTGCGGTATCGCAGGGGTGCTGCTGCCCACCGACATGACCGGCATCGCCGCCGCCGTGCTCAAGGCCAGCCAGGGCCCCGTTGCCCGCGAGCAGCACTGGCCAGCCCTGCAACTGCTCGACCTGCCACTGACCCAGACCGTGGCCGACACCCGCCTGGCTGCCCGGCGCATGGTCGAGGCCGGCGTGGCGATGATCGCCGTGCTCGGCGGCGACGGTACCCACAAGGCGGTGGCCGCCGAGGCCGGCGACGTACCGCTGCTGACGCTGTCCACCGGCACCAACAACGCCTTCCCCGAACTGCGTGAAGCCACCAGCGCCGGGCTGGCCGGTGGCCTGCTGGCCAGCGGGCGCATCCCGCCGAGCCTCGGCCTGCGCCGCAACAAACGGCTGCTGGTGAAGGTGCCCGAGCAGGGCCTGTGCGAATGGGCGCTGGTCGAGGTCGCCGTGTCGCCGCAGCCTTTCATCGGCGCCCGCGCCCTGAGCCGCAGCGATGACCTGGCCGAGGTCTTTGCCTGCTTCGCCGAACCCCACGCCATCGGCCTGTCCGCCCTGTGCGGGCTGTGGCAGCCGGTCTCGCGCCAGGCCCCGCACGGCGCCTGGGTACGCCTTGACGCCAGTGCCGACCAGGCCCTGCTCGCACCACTGGCCCCAGGCCTGCTGCAAGGCTGCGGGATCAGCGCCAGCGGCACGCTCATGCCCGGCATCCCTCAGCGCCTGAGCCTGGCCAGCGGCACCCTGGCCCTGGACGGCGAGCGCGAGATCGAGTTCGCCGCCCACGACACCCCGACCATCACCCTCGACGCCCAGGGCCCGCTGACCGTGGACGTCGAAGCCGTGCTCGCGCATGCCGCCCGTCATCACCTGCTGGCGGTCCCGCGCGGCCACCGGCTGCACCCTGCAACCCCGTGTTGAGACAACCCTGGAGAACAACAAGATGTCCAATCAGCTCAGTTCGCAACAGCTGCTGCATGCCTATGAAGTGATGCGCACCATCCGCGCCTTCGAAGAACGCCTGCACGTGGAGTTCGCCACCGGCGAGATCCCTGGCTTCGTCCACCTTTATGCCGGCGAAGAAGCCTCCGCCGCCGGGGTCATGGCCCACCTGCGCGACAGCGACTGCATCGCCTCCACCCACCGTGGCCATGGCCACTGCATCGCCAAGGGCGTCGACGTGTACGGGATGATGGCCGAGATCTACGGCAAGAAGACCGGCGTGTGCGGCGGCAAGGGCGGCTCGATGCACATCGCCGACCTGGAGAAAGGCATGCTCGGTGCCAATGGCATTGTCGGTGCCGGCGCGCCCCTGGTGGCCGGCGCCGCCCTGGCGGCCAAGCTCAAGGGCCGCGACGATGTATCGATCGCCTTCTTCGGCGATGGCGCCTCCAACGAGGGTGCCGTGTTCGAGGCGATGAACCTGGCCTCGATCATGAACCTGCCGTGCATCTTCGTCGCCGAGAACAACGGCTACGCCGAGGCCACCGCCTCGACCTGGTCGGTGGCCTGCGACCATATCGCCGACCGCGCCGCCGGCTTCGGCATGCCGGGCGTGACCATCGACGGCTTCGACTTCTTCGCCGTGCACGAAGCCGCCGGCGCCGCCATCGAACGCGCCCGCGCAGGCCAGGGGCCGTCGCTGATCGAGGTCAAGCTCAGCCGCTACTACGGCCATTTCGAAGGCGACGCCCAGACCTACCGCGCCCCGGACGAGGTGAAGAACCTGCGCGAGCAGCGCGACTGCCTGCTGCAGTTTCGCAACAAGACCACCCGCGCCGGCCTGCTCAGCCCGGAACAGCTCGACGCCATCGACGCCCGTGTCGCCGACCTGATCGAGGACGCCGTGCAGCGCGCCAAGTCCGACCCCAAGCCACAGCCCGCCGACCTGCTCACCGACGTCTACGTCAGCTACCCCTGAGCCCGGATTACAAGAACAAGAAGGAGCACCACCATGGCAAGAAAGATCAGCTACCAGCAGGCCATCAACGAAGCGCTGGCCCAGGAAATGCGTCGTGACAGCACGGTGTTCATCATCGGCGAGGACGTCGCCGGCGGCGCCGGTGCACCCGGCGAGGACGATGCCTGGGGCGGCGTGCTCGGCGTCACCAAGGGCCTGTACCACCAGTTCCCCGGCCGCGTGCTCGATGCACCGCTGTCGGAGATCGGCTATGTCGGGGCGGCCGTGGGCGCCGCCACCCAGGGCCTGCGACCGGTGTGCGAACTGATGTTCGTCGACTTCGCCGGCTGCTGCCTGGACCAGATCCTCAACCAGGCCGCCAAGTTCCGCTACATGTTCGGCGGCAAGGCGGTCACCCCGCTGGTGATGCGCACCATGTACGGCGCCGGCCTGCGCGCCGCCGCCCAGCACTCGCAGATGCTCACCTCGCTATGGACCCATATCCCCGGCCTGAAGGTGGTGTGCCCGGCGACGCCGTACGACGCCAAGGGCCTGCTGATCCAGGCGATCCGCGACAACGATCCGGTGATCTTCTGCGAGCACAAGTTGCTGTACAGCATGCAGGGCGAGGTGCCGGAAGAGGTCTACACGGTGCCGTTCGGCGAGGCCAACTTCGTCCGCGACGGCGACGACATCACTCTGGTGACCTACGGGCGCATGGTCCATGTGGCGCTGGAGGCGGCCAACAACCTGGCGCGCCAGGGCATCGACTGCGAAGTGCTGGACCTGCGCACCACCAGCCCATTGGATGAAGACAGCATCCTGGAAAGCGTCGAGAAGACCGGGCGCCTGGTGGTGATCGACGAAGCCAACCCACGCTGCTCGATGGCCACCGATATCAGTGCACTGGTGGCGCAGAAAGCGTTCGGCGCCCTCAAGGGCCCGATCGAGATGGTCACCGCGCCGCACACCCCGGTGCCGTTCTCCGACGCCCTGGAAGACCTGTACATCCCCGATGCGGCGAAGGTCGAGGCCGCCGTGCGCAAAGTGATCGAAGCTGCAAGGAGCGCCGCATGAGCCAGATCCACACACTGACCATGCCCAAGTGGGGCCTGTCGATGACCGAGGGCCGGGTGGACACCTGGCTCAAGCAGCAAGGCGATGAAATCCACAAGGGCGACGAAGTGCTGGACGTCGAGACCGACAAGATCAGCAGCAGCGTCGAAGCCCCGTTCAGCGGCGTATTGCGCCGGCTGGTGGCGCAGCCCGACGAAACCCTGCCGGTGGGCGCGCTGCTGGCAGTGGTGGTCGAAGGTGAAGCCGAAGAAGCCGAGATCGACGCCGTGGTGCAACGCTTCCAGGCCGAGTTCGTCGCCGAGGGCGGTGCTGAGCAAGCCCAGGGGCCGACGCCGCAGAAGGCCGAAGTGAACGGGCGCCTGCTGCGCTGGTTCGAGCTGGGCGAAGGCGGCACGCCGCTGGTGCTGGTGCACGGGTTCGGCGGCGACCTCAACAACTGGCTGTTCAACCACCCGGCATTGGCCGCCGAGCGGCGGGTCATCGCCCTCGACCTGCCCGGCCATGGCGAGTCGGCCAAGGCCCTGCAACAGGGCGATCTGGATGAACTGAGCGACGCGGTGCTGGCCCTGCTCGACCACCTGGACATACCCCGTGCGCACCTGGCCGGCCACTCCATGGGCGGCGCGGTCAGCCTCAACCTCGCCCGCCGGGCGCCCCAGCGCGTGGCCAGCCTGAGCCTGATCGCCAGCGCCGGGCTCGGCGAGGCCATCAATGGCCAGTACCTGCAAGGCTTCGTCGCCGCCGCCAACCGCAATGCGCTGAAGGGGCCGATGAGCCTGCTGTTCGCCGACCCGGGGCTGGTCACCCGGCAACTGCTCGAAGACATGCTCAAGTTCAAGCGCCTGGAGGGCGTCGACAGCGCACTGCAGCAACTGTCGGCTGCCCTGGCCGACGGCGACCGGCAGCGCCACGACCTGCGCGCCGTGCTCGGCCAGCACCCGGCGCTGGTGCTGTGGGGCGCCGCCGACGCGATCATCCCGGCCAGCCATGCAGATAGCCTGGACGCCGAGGTGCAGGTGATCCCGGCAGTCGGCCACATGGTGCAGATGGAAGCCGCCGAGCAGGTCAACCAGCAGCTGCTGGCCTTCCTGCGCAAGCACTGACCCTTTTACGTGAGCCTGGAGAACAACAATGAACGACCTGAGCCACACCCATATGCGCGCCGCCGTCTGGCATGGCCGCCACGATATCCGCGTCGAACAGGTGCCGCTGCCCGCCGACCCGCCGCCCGGCTGGGTGCAGATCAAGGTGGACTGGTGCGGCATCTGCGGCTCGGACCTGCACGAGTACGTCGCCGGCCCCGTGTTCATCCCGGTCGAGGCGCCGCACCCACTGACCGGCATCCAGGGTCAGTGCATCCTCGGCCACGAGTTCTGCGGCGAGATCGTCCAGCTCGGGGATGGCGTGCAGGGCTACGCCGTGGGTGACCCGGTGGCGGCGGATGCCTGCCAGCACTGCGGCACTTGCTACTACTGCACCCACGGCCTGTACAACATCTGCGAGCAGCTGGCCTTCACCGGGCTGATGAACAACGGCGCCTTCGCCGAACGGGTCAACGTGCCGGCCAACCTGCTGTACAAGCTGCCCGAGGGCTTCCCGCGCGAGGCAGGGGCGCTGATCGAGCCGCTGGCGGTGGGCATGCACGCGGTGAAGAAGGCCGGCAGCCTGCTGGGGCAGAACGTGGTGGTGGTCGGTGCCGGCACCATCGGCCTGTGCACCATCATGTGCGCCAAGGCCGCCGGCGCGGCGCAGGTGATCGCCCTGGAAATGTCCTCGGCGCGCAAGGCCAAGGCGCTGGAAGTGGGAGCCAGCAGCGTGCTCGACCCCAGCCAGTGCGACGCCCTGGCCGAGATCCGCGCACTGACCGGCGGGCTGGGGGCCGATGTGAGTTTCGAGTGCATCGGCAACAAGCACACCGCCAAGCTGGCCATCGACACGATTCGCAAGGCCGGCAAGTGCGTGCTGGTGGGCATTTTCGAAGAACCCAGCGAATTCAACTTCTTCGAACTGGTGGCCACCGAGAAACAGGTGCTCGGCGCGCTGGCCTACAACGGCGAGTTCGCCGACGTGATCGCCTTCATCAATGACGGGCGACTGGATATCCGGCCGCTGGTGACCGGGCGTATCGGGCTGGAGCAGATCGTCGAGCTGGGCTTCGAGGAGTTGGTCAACAACAAGGAGCACAACGTGAAGATCATCGTTTCGCCGGGCGCGTCGTGAGTGGTGAAAGGGCCCAGGCGCCAAAACCGATCGGTTAAGCGGCTTGCGGCCCTTTCGCTGGCAAGCCAGCTCCCACAGGGACAGCGCATGCCTTCAGGCCTTGCGCGCCCTTTGTAGGAGCGGCCTTGTGCCGCGAAAGGGCCGCAAAGCGGCCCCAGGATTTCAGCGTGAAAGCAGAAATCGCCGGGGCTGCTCTGCAGCCCTTTCGCGGCACAAGGTCGCTCCTACAGCGGACGTGCAAGTTCATAGAGCGGGGGCTGGCTTGCCAGCGACTGGCTGCGCAGCAGCACCCGGCTACTGCTGCCAGGCCAGCAGGAGCGAGGCTGCCTGCTCGGACCAAGCCTGCTGGTAAGCCTGGATATACCCCTGCAGGGCATCACCCGCATGACCTTGCTCCAGCAGTGCCTGCAGGTCCATCACATGATCGAACAGCACATCGCGCAGGCGCTGCACATAAAGCGTCGAATCTACCAGGTCGGCGGGGCGTCGCGACCAGTGGCGCCGCAGAGCGTCGTCATAGGCAGTGATAAAACGCACACTGACACTCTCAATCACGATTTCCACGCTTTCATGCTGGCTTTCCGGCACCTGCTCTCGCCATGGC
Organism: Pseudomonas sichuanensis; assembly: GCF_024749065.1. Lineage (NCBI taxonomy): Bacteria > Pseudomonadati > Pseudomonadota > Gammaproteobacteria > Pseudomonadales > Pseudomonadaceae > Pseudomonas > Pseudomonas sichuanensis. The sequence goes on from NZ_CP087185.1 coordinate 5,316,307, forward strand.
TGCTCGGCGTCTGCCTCAGTCTCCGCAAACAACCCGCTGGCGCGCATGACCGAGGCCTGGTAAAGCGCCGACAGCAGCTCCGGGGTGAACGCCACTTCGGGCACCAGAAACTGGAATTCGACTGCAATCTGCTCTTCGATCACCGCCTGCAGCGACATCTGCGTGGCCAGACGCTCTTCGACGATTTCGCCCCATTGAGTCATCCGCGCGTCCAGTGTTTCGTTGCTCATCATCGGTACCTCACAGTGAATATGCCTGCAGTCTGACGCTGACCAGAGACCGATCCGCGGTATCTATTGCTATGCCCCGCTCGCCGCCTCACTCCCTTTTAGCGCCCGCCTGACGTAAACTGGCGCCCTTTCGCGCAGCCTCGGGCTGCCCCTGTCGATTTACCAAAGGTGCCCGCCATGCCCTGGCTGCAAGTACGCCTGGCCATCAGCCCGGAACAAGCCGAAACCTACGAAGACGCCCTGCTGGAAGTGGGTGCTGTGTCGGTGACCTTCATGGACGCCGAAGACCAGCCGATCTTCGAACCGGACCTCAACACCACCCCGCTGTGGTCGCACACCCACCTGCTGGCACTGTTCGAGGCCGATACCCAGCCCGACGCGGTATTCGCTCACCTGGCCCTGCTGACCGGCGCCGCACTGCCCGAGCACCAGGCCGAGGTGATCGAGGACCAGGACTGGGAGCGCAGCTGGATGGACGGTTTCCAGCCCATGCGCTTCGGCCAGCGCCTGTGGATCGTGCCGAGCTGGCACGAGGCGCCGGAAAAGGACGCGGTCAACCTGCTGCTCGACCCGGGCCTGGCGTTCGGCACCGGCACCCACCCGACCACTGCACTGTGCCTGGAATGGCTGGACGGCCAACAGCTGCAAGGCACCCAGGTGCTGGACTTCGGCTGCGGCTCGGGCATCCTCGCCATCGCCGCGCTGCTGCTCGGCGCCCGTGAAGCGGTCGGCACCGACATCGACGTGCAGGCGCTGGAAGCCTCGCGCGACAATGCCCAGCGCAATGGCATCGCCGACGACAGGTTCCCCCTGTACCTGCCCGAGCACATGCCGGCCATGCAGGCCGACGTGCTGGTCGCCAACATCCTGGCCGGCCCGCTGGTGGCGCTGGCGCCGCAACTGTCCGGCCTGGTACGCCCCGGCGGCCTGCTGGCGCTGTCGGGCATCCTTGCCGAACAGGGTGAGGAAGTGGCCGCGGCCTACGCCGCCGACTTCGACCTGGACCCTATCGCCGTGCGCGACGGCTGGGTACGGATCAGTGGTCGCCGCCGCTAAGCGCGCCTAGACTCAATACCTGCACAGCCCCCCGGACCGCCGCATGACCGACAGTTTCGTCACCCAGTGCCCACATTGCCAGACCAGCTTTCGCGTCACCCATCACCAGTTGAGTGTGGCGCGTGGCGTGGTGCGCTGCGGCAACTGCCTGCAGGTGTTCAACGCCGCCAAGCAGTTGCTGGAGCAGAATCGCGCGGCGACGGGGCAGCCAGCCGCCCCGGCCGCCGAGCCTGAGCAGGCGGCCGAGCCGGTCGCGGCGCAGGTCGTGGCGCCGGCCATCGAGCCGGTGCCGCCGGTCAAGCAGGACTGGGCCAGCACCGCCGAGGCGCTGGAAGACTTCGACCTCGATCAGGAACTTGCTCGCCTCGAACGGCGCAGCCCAGGCGACCGGCGGGCCGCCACACCAGCACCCACCTTGCATGCCAGCCGTGACGAGCACGGCATCGACGAACACAGCGACGAGCCATTCGGCACCGCCACCGACGACCCCGTCGAGCCCGTGGCGCAGCACACCGAGGCGCCGGTACTGGTCGAACAGGAGCCGCTGGACCTGGAACCGGCTGCCGACGAACGCACCGAACCGACCCTGGGCAGCGCCGAACTCGACCTCGACGACGAGCCAGCCGTCAGCCAGCCAACACAGGATGATGACCTCGACGCGCCGGTCGAACGCTTGTCCAGCCGCGACGAGCCGCTCCCCGAGCCAGGCCTGTCGGCACTGGACGACGGCCTGCGCAGCGAACGCCTGTCGGCCCGCGATGCAGACGAACTGGACGAACAGCCCGACGAGCGTGTGGAGCCGAGCCTGGCGCTCAAACCTGAACGCACGCGCAAGGAGCCGCTGGTCGATGTGGTCGACGACCCCTTGCAACTGGGCTGGGAAAAGCCCGCCCCGAACTGGGGCAAGCGCCTGTTGTGGGGGCTGCTGACGCTGCTGGCGGCCGGTTTGCTGGCATTCCAGTACATCTGGTACCACTTCGACGAAATGGCTCGCCAGGACCAGTACCGCCCGTGGTTCCAACAGCTGTGCCCGATGGTCGGCTGCCAGGTGCCGACCCGCGTCGACATTTCGCGGATCAAGAGCAGCAACCTGGTGGTGCGCAGCCACCCTGACTTCAAAGGCGCGCTGATCGTCGATGCGATCATCTACAACCGCGCCCCCTTCGCCCAACCTTTCCCGCTGCTGGAGCTGCGTTTCGCCGACCTCAATGGCCAGCTGATCGCCAGCCGACGCTTCAAGCCCAGCGAGTACCTGTCGGGGGAGCTGGCCGGCCGTGGCGAGATGCCCAGCCAGACACCGATCCACATCGCCCTGGACATCCTCGACCCGGGGCCCAAGGCGGTGAACTACAGCCTGAGCTTCCGCTCGCCGGAGTGAAGCAGCTGCAAGCTTCAAGCTGAAAGCTTCAAGAAAAAGCCGATCGGCATCTGTCTTGCAGCTTGAAGCTTGCCGCTTGAAGTTGCCGTCCGTTGTTCAGATTTTATCCAAATCCTTCTTTATCCGGTCATCGAGAGCGGGTATTATGCCCACCCTTTTTCGACTCCAATGATTCGGCCCCACAACAGGGAACACCTATGTCGGCGGTACGCATCGGCCCATACACACTGCACAACAACCTGATCCTTGCGCCAATGGCCGGGGTCACGGACCAACCTTTCCGTACGCTGTGCAAACGCCTGGGGGCGGGCATGGTGGTGTCGGAAATGGTGTCCAGCGACATGAGCCTGTGGAATAGCCGCAAGTCGAGCCTGCGCCGCATCCACGAAGGCGATCCCGAGCCGCGCTCGGTACAGATCGCCGGTGGTGACGCGCAGATGATGGCAGCCGCTGCACGGGCCAACGTCGAAGCTGGCGCCCAGATCATCGACATCAACATGGGTTGCCCGGCGAAAAAAGTCTGCAACAAGGCCGCCGGCTCTGCTTTATTGAGAGACGAAGCCCTGGTCAGCGAGATCCTCCACGCCGTGGTCGGCGCTGTCGAGGTGCCGGTGACCCTGAAGATCCGCACCGGCTGGGACCGGGCGAACAAGAACGGCCTGAACGTGGCGAAGATCGCCGAACAGGCCGGCATCCAGGCGCTGGCGGTGCATGGCCGCACACGCGCCGACCTGTACACCGGTGACGCCGAGTACGACACCATCGCCGCGATCAAGCAGGCGGTGTCGATCCCGGTATTCGCCAACGGCGACATCACCTCGCCGGAAAAGGCCCGGGCGGTGCTGGACGCCACCGGGGTCGACGGCCTGCTGATCGGCCGTGCCGCCCAAGGGCGGCCGTGGATTTTCCGCGAGATCGAGCATTACCTGCGCACTGGCGAGCACCTGCCCGCCCCTGCGCTGGACGAAGTAGAACGCATTCTGCTGGAACACCTGGCCGCGTTGCATGCCTTCTACGGCGATGTGATGGGCGTGCGGATCGCCCGCAAGCACGTTGGCTGGTATCTGGCAACCCGACCTGGCGGCAAGGAGTTCCGCAGCCAGTTCAACGCTTTGCAAGACACACAAGCGCAGTGCGCCAACGTTCAGGCTTATTTCGCCGAACGTCGACAGAGCCTTGGGACAGAGGACGAACAAGGGGTGGCCGCATGACGATGATGACCGAGACAATTGTGAGTGGAACAACGCCCGTGAGCGATAACGCCAACCTCAAGCAGCACCTGAACACGCCGAGCGAGGAGGGCCAGACCCTGCGCGACAGCGTCGAGAAGGCGCTGCACAACTACTTCGCCCACCTGGAAGGCGCAACCGTCACGGACGTGTACAACCTGGTGCTCTCCGAAGTCGAGGCGCCCCTGCTCGAAAGCGTGATGAACTACGTCAAGGGCAACCAGACCAAGGCCAGCGAGATGCTCGGGCTCAACCGAGGCACGCTGCGCAAGAAACTCAAGCAGTACGATCTGTTGTAAGGCCAGAACCCCAACCAAAAAGGCGCTCGTAACGAGGCGCCTTTTTTGCTGACTCCACCGCGTTATGGAATCTGAAATGACCGACCAGACTACCCGCCTGCCGATCCGCCGCGCTTTGATCAGCGTCTCCGACAAGACCGGGATCCTCGAATTTGCCCGTGAGCTGCAACAGCTCGGTGTCGAGATCCTGTCCACCGGCGGCACCTACAAGCTGCTCAAGGACAACGGCGTCAACGCGGTGGAAGTGGCCGACTACACCGGCTTCGCCGAAATGATGGATGGCCGGGTCAAGACCCTGCATCCGAAGATCCACGGCGGCATCCTCGGCCGTCGCGGCACCGACGACGCCATCATGAACGAGCACGGCATCAAGCCGATCGACCTGGTCGCGGTCAACCTGTACCCGTTCGAAGCCACCATCAGCAAGCCGGGTTGCGACCTGCCGACTGCCATCGAGAACATCGACATCGGCGGCCCGACCATGGTCCGTTCGGCAGCCAAGAACCACAAAGACGTGGCCATCGTGGTCAACGCCAGCGACTACGCCGATATCGTCGAAGGCCTGAAGGCCGGCGGCCTGACCTACGCCCAGCGCTTCGACCTGATGCTCAAGGCGTTCGAGCACACCGCCGCCTACGACGGCATGATCGCCAACTACATGGGCAGCATCGACCAGACCCAGGACACCCTGTCCACCGAAGGCCGCAGCGAGTTCCCGCGCACCTTCAACAGCCAGTTCGTCAAGGCCCAGGAAATGCGCTACGGCGAGAACCCGCACCAGAGCGCGGCGTTCTACGTTGAAGCGAAGAAAGGCGAAGCCAGCATCTCCAGCGCCATCCAGCTGCAAGGCAAGGAGCTGTCGTTCAACAACGTGGCCGACACCGACGCCGCGCTGGAATGCGTGAAGAGCTTCGTCAAGCCGGCCTGCGTCATCGTCAAGCACGCCAACCCGTGCGGCGTCGCGGTCGTGCCGGAAAACGAAGGCGGCATCCGCAAGGCCTACGACCTGGCCTACGCCACCGACACCGAATCGGCCTTCGGCGGCATCATCGCCTTCAACCGCGAGCTGGATGGCGAAACGGCGCAAGCCATCGTCGACCGCCAGTTCGTCGAAGTGATCATCGCCCCGAAAATCTCCCAGGCCGCCCGCGACGTGGTGGCCGCCAAGCAGAACGTACGCCTGCTGGAGTGCGGCGAGTGGCCAGCCGAGCGTGCCGCCGGTTGGGACTTCAAGCGCGTCAACGGTGGCCTGCTGGTGCAGAGCCGCGATATCGGCATGATCACTGCCGATGACCTGAAGATCGTCACCAAGCGTGCGCCGACCGAACAGGAAGTCCACGACCTGGTGTTTGCCTGGAAAGTGGCCAAGTTCGTCAAGTCCAACGCCATCGTCTACGCCAAGCAGCGCCAGACCATCGGTGTCGGCGCCGGCCAGATGAGCCGCGTCAACTCGGCGCGTATCGCGGCGATCAAGGCCGAACATGCTGGCCTGCAGGTACAGGGTGCGGTCATGGCCTCGGATGCGTTCTTCCCGTTCCGTGACGGCATCGACAACGCGGCTAAAGTGGGTATCAGCGCGGTTATCCAGCCGGGTGGCTCGATGCGCGATGCCGAAGTCATCGCCGCTGCCGACGAAGCCGGTATCGCGATGGTGTTCACCGGCATGCGCCACTTCCGCCACTGACAGCAGCGGCAAGCTTCAAGCTGCAGGTTGTAAGCAAGAGCAGTCCACACCAGCCTTGGCTTGCAGCGACAGCCACTAGAATCCCCAGGCTGCATGCATTGAGTAGCAAAGCGCGATCCGCTTTTTCTTGATGCTTGCAGCTTGCAGCTTCTCCGAAGGAGTCTGTAATGAAAGTTTTGATCATCGGCAGCGGCGGCCGTGAGCACGCCCTGGCCTGGAAAGTCGCCCAGGACCCACGGGTCGAGAAAGTCTTCGTGGCGCCAGGCAACGCCGGCACCGCCACCGAAGCCAAGTGCGAAAACGTCGCCATCGACGTGACCGCCCTGGAGCAACTGGCCGACTTCGCCGAAAAGAACGTTGACCTGACCATCGTCGGCCCAGAGGCCCCGCTGGTCATCGGCGTGGTCGACCTGTTCCGCAGCCGCGGCCTGGACTGCTTCGGTCCGACCAAGGGCGCTGCCCAGCTGGAAGGCTCCAAGGCCTTCACCAAGGACTTCCTGGCCCGCCACAAGATCCCGACCGCCGACTACCAGAACTTCACCGAGATCGAGCCGGCCCTGGCTTATCTGCGTGAAAAAGGCGCACCGATCGTGATCAAGGCCGACGGCCTGGCCGCCGGTAAAGGCGTGATCGTCGCCATGACCCTGCAGGAAGCCGAAGACGCCGTGCGCGACATGCTCGCCGGCAATGCCTTCGGTGAAGCCGGTTCGCGCGTGGTAATCGAAGAGTTCCTCGACGGCGAGGAAGCCAGCTTCATCGTCATGGTCGACGGCCACAACGTGCTGCCGATGGCCACCAGCCAGGACCACAAGCGTGTCGGCGACCAGGACACCGGCCCGAACACCGGCGGCATGGGCGCTTACTCCCCGGCCCCGGTGGTCACCGCCGACGTGCACCAGCGCGTGATGGACCAGGTGATCTGGCCGACCGTGCGCGGCATGGCCGAGGAAGGCAACGTCTACACCGGCTTCCTTTACGCGGGTCTGATGATCGACAAGGCGGGCAACCCCAAGGTCATCGAATTCAACTGCCGCTTCGGCGACCCGGAAACCCAGCCAGTCATGCTGCGCCTGGAGTCGAGCCTGGTGCTGCTGGTCGAAGCCGCCTTCGCCAAGGCCCTGGACAAAGTCGAAGCGCAGTGGGACCCGCGCCCGAGCCTGGGCGTGGTACTGGCTGCCGGTGGCTACCCGGGTGACTACGCCAAGGGCGCTGCGATCAGCGGCCTGGACGCTGCCGCCAAGCTCGAAGGCAAGGTGTTCCATGCCGGTACCGCGCTGAAGGATGGCCAAGTGGTCAGCGCCGGTGGCCGCGTACTCTGCGCCACCGCCATGGGTGATACCGTCGAGGCCGCCCAGCAACAGGCCTACCGCCTGGCCAAAGAGGTCAAGTGGGAAGGCAGCTTCTACCGCAACGACATCGGCTACCGGGCCATTGCCCGCGAGCGCGGTGAACACCAGCAGTGATGCTGTAGCCCTGGGCCGTTGCACTCGGCCCTCGGCTCGTCGGCAAGGCCCCCACGGGGCCTTGCCTTCGCCTTGGCGCGCCGCGCATAGTTGCTATCCGGCACATTAGCTAAGAAGGGATTTCGTCGTGCGTCGGCTTCGGATTGCCACAGCCCTGATCATCAGCCTGCTGACCCTGTTCTGCCTGCTCCCGGCTGCGGCCGAAGACGCCGGCGGCTGGTCGGTGCTGCTCGACGAACAGGCCAATCTGCAGCTTTCCGACGTACGCTCCGAGCGTTACCGCAACCAGTTCAGCCCCCTGCCGCTCGACGAACTGGACGCCGCCCTCCCCGACCAGGCCCTGTGGCTGCACTACCGCCTGGAACCCGGCGAGCAGGAGCAGTTGCTGCGCATCTTCGCCCCCGACCTGTCACGTATCGACCTCTACGCCCTCGAAGGCGGCAAGCTGCTGCGCCTGCTGCACCACGGGCGCCAGGGCGAGACCAGCACCTTGTCGATCAATGGCAGCGACCACGTGTTGCCACTTCCACGCAGCAGCCAGGCGGTGGATGTATACCTGCGGCTGGTGTCGGAACACCAGTTGCGCCCGGCCATCAGCCTGGAACCTGCCGCCGAGGCCGCATCCGACCAGCGCCAGCCGCTGCTGTTCGGCCTGCTGTTCGGTGGCCTGGTGATGCTGATCCTGCACAACCTGATCCGCTTCGCCTACAGCCGCTCCAGCACCACCCTGATCCTGGCGCTCTACCACGCCCTGATGCTGCTCAGCGCACTCATTCTGCTCAACCTCAGCGGCCCCTGGTGGCACCTGTGGTACAGCGCCCAGACCCCAGCCGCCTACCTGACCCTGATGCTGGCCGGGCTGTCCGGCCTCTACTTCACCCTGCATTTCTTCGCCCCCTGCAGCTCGACACGCATGAGCCGCCTGCTGCACGCAGAGATGCTGGTGGCCGCTGTCAGTGGCCTGGTGCTGCTGTTCGTCGACACCCTGCCGCTGAACCTGATGACCTACGCCCTGCTTGCCCTGGGTAGCCTGAGCATGCTGCTGGTCAGCAGCTATCACTGGTACAAGGGCTATGGCCCGGCGCGGCTGTTCGCCCTGGCCATGCTGGTGTACAACATCGGCGGCCTGGTGCTGCTGCCGGCACTGCTCGGCCTTACGCGCACCCCCACACCCTGGCTGCTGTGCATCCTGATGGTGCTGACTGTGGTCAGCGGCCTGCTGCTCAACCTGGCCGTCAGCGAGCGCCTGCGGCGCATCAGCGAGGAGCGCTTCCGCGCCAGCCGAGCCCTGGCCGCCAGCGATGCCGAGATCAACGCCAAGGCCGAGTTCCTGGCCAAGATCAGTCACGAGATCCGTACCCCCATGAACGGCGTGCTGGGCATGACCGAGCTGCTGCTGGGCACGCCACTGTCGGTCAAGCAGCGCGACTACGTGCAGACCATCCACAGCGCCGGCAACGAACTGCTCACCCTGATCAACGAAATCCTCGACATCTCCAAGCTCGAATCGCGGCAGATCGAACTGGACGACGTGCAGTTCGACCTCAACGCCTTGATCGAAGACTGCCTGAACATCTTCCGGGCCAAGGCCGAGCAGCAGAACATCGAGCTGATCAGTTTCACCCAGCCACAGGTGCCACGGGTGGTCAGCGGCGACCCGACCCGCCTGCGCCAGGCCCTGTCGAGCCTGCTCGACAATGCGCTGAAGAACACTGAACAGGGCGAGATCCTGCTGGTGGTGGCGCTGGACCAGCGCGGCGACACCCCGCGCCTGCGCATTGCCGTGCAGGACAGCGGCGCACCCATGGCGCCGGCCGAGCGCGACGCCCTGCTGCAGGCCGAACTGCACAGCCGCCACTTCCTCTCCAGCAACAAGCTCGGCGGCCACCTCGGGCTGGTGATCGCCAAGCAGCTGATCGGCCTGATGCAGGGGGAGTTCGGCATCAAGACCAGCACCAGCATGGGCAACACACTGTGGCTGACGCTGCCGCTCGACCCGCACCGTCTGGAGCAACCGCCGACCGACCTCGACAGCCCGCTGCGCGACGCGCGGGTGCTGGTGGTCGACGACAACGACACCTGCCGCAAGGTCCTGGTGCAGCAATGCAGCGCCTGGGGCATGAACGTCAGCGCCGTGCCTTCCGGCAAGGAGGCGCTGGCCCTGCTGCGCACCAAGGCGCACCTGCGCGACTATTTCGACGTGGTGCTGCTCGACCAGAACATGCCCGGCATGACCGGCATGCAGCTGGCAGCGAAGATCAAGGAAGACCCAAGCCTGAACCACGACATCCTGGTGGTCATGCTCACCGGCATCAGCAATGCGCCGAGCAAGGTCATCGCCCGCAATGCCGGGGTCAAGCGCATCCTTGCCAAGCCCGTGGCCGGCTACACGCTCAAGACCACCCTGGCCGAAGAGCTGGCCCTGCGCGGCCGCGAACTGGCCGCACCGCCATTGCCACCGGGCATCCAGCAACCCCTGGACCTGCCGCACGACTTCCGCGTACTGGTGGCCGAGGACAACAGCATCTCGACCAAGGTCATCCGCGGCATGCTCGGCAAGCTCAACCTCGAACCGGACACCGCCAGCAATGGTGAAGAGGCCCTGCAGGCGATGAAAGCCAAGCGCTACGACCTGGTGCTGATGGACTGCGAAATGCCGGTGCTCGACGGTTTCTCCGCCACGCAACAGTTGCGAGCCTGGGAAACCGCCAACCAGCGCCCGCGCACCCCGGTGGTGGCGCTGACCGCGCACATCCTCGCCGAACACAAGGAACGCGCACGCCTGGCCGGCATGGACGGGCACATGGCCAAGCCGGTGGAACTGTCGCAGCTGCGTGAGCTGATCCAGTTCTGGGCGGGGCAGCGCCAGGTAGTGACCGCGCCTCTCGAGTGATGCGACTGGCCCTTTCGCCGGCAAGCCGGCTCCCACACTGACCGCGCTAACCTCGAGGCAAGCATCGTAGCTGTGGGAGCTGGCTTGCCAGCGATGAGGCCAGCACTGACAACATAAGACAGTTGCTCCCACACTGGCCGCGCCGACCTCGAAGCAAGCATCGTACCTGTGGGAGCTGGCTTGCCAGCGATGAGGCCAGCACTGACAACATAAGACAGTTGCTCCCACACTGGCCGCGCCGACCTCGAGGCAAGCATCGTAGCTGTGGGAGCTGGCTTGCCAGCGATGAGGCCAGCACTGACAACATAAGACAGTTGCTCCCACACTGGCCGCGCCGACCTCGAGGCAAGCATCGTACCTGTGGGAGCTGGCTTGCCAGCGATGAGGCCAGCACTGACAACATAAGACAGTTGCTCCCACACTGGCCGCGCCGACCTCAAGCCTTGTGCAGTTCCTGTAGGAGCCGCCCGGCTACAGGGGCGCGAAGCGGCCCCAACAGCCGTCAAACCTGCTGATACACTTGCCCGCACCTACTCCCGCTGCGGACCCACCCCCATGCTCCATGAGTTGTTCAGCGTCTACCTGAAAATGCTCGTGCTCTACAGCCCGTTCTTCGTGCTGTCGTGCTTCATCAGCCTGACCCGAGGCCATTCCAGCAAGGAGCGCAAGCAACTGGCCTGGCGCGTGGCCATCGCCACGCTCATCGCCAGTGTGCTGCTGTACCTGTTCGGGCGGGTGATCTTCGGCGTGTTCGGCATCACCGCCGACGCCTTCCGTATCGGCGCCGGTTCGGTGCTGTTCATCTCGGCGCTGGCCATGGCCCAGGGCAAGTCGGCGATCCAGACCGACAATGTGCAGCAGGACGTGACCATCGTGCCGCTGACCATCCCGCTGACCGTCGGCCCGGGCACCATCGGTGCGCTGTTGGTGATGGGGGTGGGCCAACCGCACTGGGACGACAAGCTGCTGGCCATCGTCAGTATCGCCCTGGCCAGCTTCACCGTCGGCCTGGTGCTGTACCTCTCGCACCGCATTGAACGCCTGCTCGGCGACCAGGGCCTGCAGATCGTCAGCCGGCTGATGGGCCTGTTCGTCTGCGCCCTGGCGGCGCAGATCATCTTTACCGGGATCAAGGGCTACATGGTGCCGTAACGCGCCTCAGATCTCGAAGGACAGGATCTGCTGCCGGGCAACCTTCTCCAGGCGCTGCTCCACCAGGCTGCGATACGCCTGGTCGAACAAGCGCGTATTGAAGCGCACCAGCTCTGCCTGCACCCGCGTCGCTTCACGACTGCGAAGCAAAAAACCGGTGTTGAGCATGTCGCGTTCGCAGTGTTCGCGGTAGAGCACCAGGTCCACATATCCCGGCTTGCTGGGTGCACACGGCAACAGTTGAAAAACCCCGCGCTCGCGGGTTCGTTGCTCGAAGTTGAGCAAGGCCCAATCACTCCGGGCCAACCCCGCCATCGCCAGCCCCAGTGCGGTCGCGTAGTGCTCACCCGCCGTGGCATCGATGCGCCGCAACGCGGCATTGACGATACCGGGGCGCTCGAGCCCAGGCCAATGCACCTGCTCGGCCGACAAGCCATCCCATCCGTAATACTGCAGTTGCCTGCGGTAGTGGCTGAACCAGTCGGTCACCAATCCCTGCTCATGGTCGGTACGCGTCACGCGCTCCGCCATCAACGCCGCCAGCTGCACCGCGCTGCGCTGCGCGGGCGTAACGCCAGGCAAGAACGCGACCAGGCTGCTGCCCGCCACCGCCGCTCTGTACTTGTTCATGATGCATGCCCCCTTGTCAGCGCCCGGCCTTGTCTGCCGGGCAAGCCTGGCCACCGCCACAAAGGACGGCGACCACGGTTCATGGATCAGAAATCGTATTGCAGCACGTTCTCGAAACGACGATCACCCAAGCGCTTCTCCACATGCTCGCGCACGCGGGCATAGTGATGATTGTTGAAGGTGAGCAACGCGGTACCCGAGTAGTGGTAGGTGTCGATGCTTTTCCATTCGAAGGCCACGGTATCCAGATCGCGGCTCATGCCCTTGGTGCTGACGGCGGTCTGCACCATCATCAGTTGCCCGTCTTCGGTTTCAAGGCAAGCCGCCAGGCCAATGGTCCCGACCAGCTTGTCCTTGAAGTTGTGCTTGAAGATGTCCTGGGCCTCGGTAATTTGCCCCAGGCCTTCAAGGGCAGCCTCGGCCACTTTGCCGATGGCCTCGGCCACCGGCCCACCGAACGCGGCCTGGCCTACAACGCGCATGGCCTTGAAGGCGACGGCGCCCAGCGTGAGGGACTGCGAGTCAGAGATTTCGCGCTCGTAGGTACGACGCACGGTCAGCCAGCCCAAGTCCTCCATCACTTTCAGGTTCTGCTTGTACCAGGCCTCGCTCTGGTTCTCGCTGTCATACAGCCTGGAAGCCACAAGCGAGGCGAACTGGTACGAATTCATGACGTCGGTACGATTCTGCAGGCTCATACCGGCAGCGAAGGCCATCAGCGACTGCTCGACGACGGCAGCGGAATGGGTATCGGCGATCAGGTTATTGCTCATCATGCATATCCTTGAGTCAGAACCCGGCGGATGCCGGGTGAGACTCGAAGACTATGCAGGTAAGAATGTGCCGTTCAGCAGGCCAGCCTTCCTCGCAGGTCAGGCTTTCGCGGGGTACCAGCGCGGCGTGTAGACCCACTGGTTGCCGTCGGCACGGGGGAAGGTGCAGGTGGTCGACGAACCGACCAGCACCATGGTGCGCATGTCGACCATCTCGGGCACCAGCTCGCCCAAGGTGACTGTCCTGAGGGTCTGCCCCGGGCGCCCGATGTCACGCCCCAGCACTACCGGCGTATGCCCCTCACGATGGCGGCGCACCACTTCCAGTGCATGGCCCAGCTGATGCGGCCGCGACCTGGAAATCGGGTTGTAGAACGCCAGCACCAGGTCGGCCTGGGCTGCCAGGTCGAGGCGTTTCTCGATGATCGACCAGGGTTTGAGGTTGTCCGACAGCGACATCACGCAGAAGTCGTGGCCCAAGGGTGCACCGGCTTGTGCGGCGGTGGCCAGAGAGGCAGAGACGCCTGGCAGGATCTCAAGATCGACCCGCTGCCAGGCCGGGTCACTGGATTCGTGCAGCGCCTCGAGTACCGCGGCAGCCATGGCGAACACGCCCGGGTCGCCCGACGACACCACCACCACCGAGCGCCCTTGCGCCGCCAGCTCGAACGCATGGCGGGCACGCTGCATCTCTTCGCGGTTGTCGGTGCAGTGCAGCACCTGGTCGTCGCGGAACGGGCCGGCCATGCGCACGTAGGTTTCATAGCCCAGCACATCCTGGGCCCGGGCCAGTTCGGCCTTGACCGCCGGCACCATCAACTCGGCGGCGCCAGGGCCCAGGCCGATCACGGCCAGGCGGCCACGACGGCGACCCAGTTGCGCGCTGTCGACCGGCATTGCAGCAACCGCCACAGCCAACCCGGCATGGGTTTCGACCCGCGCCTGCGGCAGCGTATCGGCCAGCATCTGTTCAAGGCTGCTGGCAGCAGGGGCGAAGCGCAGGGCAAGGTTCAGGCTTTGCGCAGCCTCGTGCAGAGCCGGCTCGGCCATGTCGGCTTCGCTTGCCAGCAAGCAGGCCAGCGCCGCTTCGGCGATACCCGCCGCCTGCAAGGCTTCACGCACCTGCTGGGCCAGGTCGGCGCCACCGGCAGCAACCGCCACCACCACGCAACGGGCATGGATCACCAGCTCATCCCGGTTGGCCGGGCGCGCCGCACTGCCCACATGGAGGGTGCGCTGCGCGTTGTCGCTGACCGGCAACTGGGCACGGTCGAGCCAGGGTGCATCGCCTTCGATGCGCAGCGCTTCCCCGGCCAGCAGGTCGGAGACAAAACGCTTGCCCTGCTCCAGGTCCGCCAGGGCATAGCCCTCTGGCGGGTTGAGCAGGCAGGTGCCGAAACGCAGCTCACCACTGGTGGTGATCGCGGCAGTCACGCCCAATGCCTCGGCGATTTCCCGAGCCATGACATTGACCCCGCCCAGCCCACCGAGCAGCGGCACCACGGCGCTGCCGTCCTCGGCCACGGCCAGCACCGGCGGCTCTGTGCCTTTCTCGTCGAGCAGCGGCGCCAGGCTGCGGATCACGATACCGGCCGCGCACAGGGCGATGATCGGGGTGTCCTGCCGATACAGGACCCGCAGGGTGTCGCCGAATGCGCTGTAGTAGCTGTCGGCCCCTTCCACGCGCCCTTGCAGGCCATGGATCACCGCCTGTGGATAACGTTGCTGAATGCGCTGCGCGGTCGCCAGGCTGCCGGGGCCGAGAATGACGATGGCCGGTGCGTTGTTCATCCCTGCCATTTTTCACCCGGCACGATGATCAGCGAGAAGTACGGCGAGGACTGCGGGTCTACCTGGTCCAGCGGCACGATTTTCTGGTTGGCCATGGTCGCACGCTCGACGTACAGCGCGCGGCCATCCATGCCCAGTTCGGTGAGCGCCTGGCGAACCTTGGGGAAGTTGCGCCCCAGCTTCATGATCACCGCCGCATCGGCATCGGCCAGGCGCCGCTTGAGCTCGTCGGCAGGCAGCACGCCGGAGAGCACGGTCAGGGTCTGGTTGCGATACACCAGTGGCGCGCCCAGCACCGAGGCACCGCCGAGCATCGAGCAGACGCCCGGGATCACCTGGGCCTCGTAGCGCGACGCCAGGCGGTCATGCAGGTACATGTAGGAGCCGTAGAAGAACGGGTCGCCCTCGCAGATCACCGCCACGTCGCGGCCGGCGTCGAGGTGTTCGGCCACCTGCACACTGGCTTCGTCGTAGAAGTCGCTGATCACCTGCTCGTAGGACAGCGGCGCCGGCAGCGCTTCGGTGGTCACCGGGTACACCAGCGGCAGCAGGGTCTGCTCGGCCTGCAGGTGCGCCTCGATGATGCCGAAGGCATTGCCACGCTTGCCCTTGGCCACGAAGTACGCCACCACCGGCGCTTCACGCAGCAGGCGCAGGGCCTTGACCGTGATCAGTTCGGGGTCGCCAGGGCCCACGCCCAGGCCCAGCAGTCGTCCGCGAGCCTGCATCATTCCACCTCCGTGGCGAGGGCATTGACCGCGGCGGCGGCCATGGCGCTGCCGCCCAGGCGGCCCTGCATGATCACGAAAGGCACGCCGCGGCTGTCGGCGGCAAGCATGGCCTTGGACTCGGCAGCCCCGACAAAGCCGACCGGGAAGCCAAGGATCAGCGCAGGCTTGGGTGCACCGGCATCGATCATTTCCAGCAGGTAGAACAACGCAGTCGGCGCGTTGCCGATCACCACCACGCTGCCTTCCAGGTGCGGGCGCCACAGCTCCAGGGCCACCGCCGAGCGGGTGTTGCCCTCGGCCTTGGCCAGCTCCGGCACGCTGGGGTCGCGCAGGGTGCAGATCACCGGGTTGTTCGCCGGCAGGCGCGCGCGGGTGATGCCTTCGGCGACCATGTGCGCGTCACACAGGATCGGCGCCCCCTTGGCCAGGGCTTCACGCCCAGCGGTGCCGGCGCCCTCGGAGAACTGCAGGCCGTCGATGGCCTCGACCATGCCGCAGGCATGGATCACGCGCACGGCGAGCTTCTCCAGGTCGGCGGGAATGCGCTCGAGCCGGGCCTCCTCGCGAATGATGCGGAATGAATTGCGATAGATCTCCTGACCATCGCGGATGTAATCAATCATCAAGGTGCTCCGTCGGCAGGTCGAGCATGGCGCCTGCTTCTTCTGGGGTGAGGTTGGCGGCGCGCAGCCTGCCGAAACCCGGCAGGCGCGCATCGCGCAGGTAAAGGTCGTAGCGGCCCGGGGCGCAGGCCAGCAAGGTGGCCGGGGCGACATGGGCCACGGCGCAGGAACGGGGGCAGGCGGACAGGTGCACGCTGGCGGGGGCACCATGCTGCAGCCGGGCGGCCAGGGCAACGGCGTCAGCCTTGGTGTCGGCCAGGCCCTTGGCACAGCCGCTGGAGCCGGTGCAGGCGGTGACACGGGCCAGTGGCTGGTCAGGGGCGCAGAGCAGGCCCAGCGCCGCGAGCTGAACGCGAGCCTGGTCGATAGCGTTCTGGGCTACCGAAGTCAGCACCAGGCTCTGCCAGGGGCTCAGGCGCAGGCTGCCGTCCCCCCACTGCCGGGCAATGTGCGCAGCACCACGCAGCATGGCCGGGGTCAGGCGCCCCAACGGCGGGGCCACGCCTAGGGCCACGCCTTGACCTTGCGCCAACACGCCCAGCCAGGCGCCCGGTGCCTGAGCACGCCGCCAGCTCCGCACGGCATCGTCGCGGCGGATGTCCAGCCCATCTATGAACTGCTCGACGCTGCAGGTCGCCAGCAACTGACGCATGCGCGACTGCTCGGGCGTGGCCAGGTCGAGAAAGCGCGCAAGCACTGCCCTGACCAGCGCCAACCCCTGCTCCACCGGCACCGCGCCCACTGGCGGGTCGACCGGGCAGCCGGCCAGGCCGAACATCAGCCAGGTGCGCTGCTCCAGCCGTGCGGCGCACAGCCACAGGTCATGGGGGTGTTCGAGCATCGCCAGCCCTTCACCGCCGTCGAGCTGCACGGCGAACTTGGCCGACAGCTCATGGAAGCGTGGTGTGCCTTCGAGCAGGTCGAGGATCTGCCCGGCCAAGGGCCGGGTGTCGAACAGCATGCTCGGGTCGAGCCCGGCCAGCGGGCTGAGCATCAGGTTGCGCACATCGTCGCCGGCCGCCTCGCGCGGGCCCAGGCCCGCCGCCAGCAGGTATTCAACCAGCCCGTGGTGGTCGTTGCCGATGCCACGGATCTGCAGGTTGCCGCGGTTGGTCGCCTCGATCACCCCGCCAGCGAAGCGCTCGGCGGCGTCGGCCACGGCCTCGGCCTGGTCAGCCAGCAGCAGCCCGCCGGGCAGCTTGATCCGGCAGATGCCGCCATCGCGCGCGGCGACGACGCGCCACAACCCCGGGCAGGCCGAGGGACGAGGCGTAATGTTGGGGGGCTGGGCCTGCTTCAAAGGGGCATCCGGCAATCGTGAAGGTGCGCTTCAGTGTAGAAGGCGCGGTATTATGCCTGCTTTGTCCGGCGGCATGAAAAGCCGGTGGTCGAGCATCTGCTGCGATTGAGCAGAAATTCTGAACCGCATCGCCTGCTTCGCGGGTAAACCCGCTCCCACAGCATCACATCCTGCACCTGTGGGAGCGGGTTTACCCGCGAAGAGGCGCGAAGCGGCTCCAACATTGGCGGAACGAAACACATGGCCCCCTGGCTCACAGTTATAGGCATCGGCGAAGACGGCTTCAGCGGCTTGGGCAAGCAGGCCCGACGCGCCCTGCTGGCGGCCGCGCACATCGTCGGCAGCCCGCGCCAGCTGGCCCTGCTGCCCCACTGCGCGAGCGCCGAGCAGATCCACTGGCCCAGCCCGTTTTCGCTGGAGCCGGTGTTGGCCCTGCGCGGCCAGCCGGTGTGCGTGCTGGCCAGCGGCGACCCGATGTTCTATGGCGTCGGCGCCAGCCTGGCGCGCCAGTTGCCCAGCAGCGAGATGCAGGTGCTGCCAATGCCCTCCTCCTGCGCCCTCGCCGCCGCCCGCCTGGGCTGGCCGTTGCAGGACGTGCAGGTGGTCTCGGTGGTCGCCCGTCCGCTGGCCGCGCTCAATGCCCACCTGTTCAGCGGCCTGCGCCTGCTGGTGCTGAGCAACGACCAACACAGCCCGGCCGCCATCGCCGCGCTGCTGCGCGAACGCGGCTTCGGCCCGAGCCGCCTGCAGGTGTTCGAGCATCTCGGCGGGCCACTGGAGCGCCAACTGAGCGGCACGGCCGAAGACTGGCCACACGCCGACATCGCCGCGCTGAACCTGGTGGCCATCGATTGCCAGGCCAGCGCCGATGCCCCACGCCTGCCCCGCGTCGCTGGCCTGCCGGACAGCGCCTTCCGTCATGACGGCCAACTGACCAAACGCGATGTGCGCGCCATCACCCTGGCCCGCCTGGCGCCGCAACCCGGCGAACTGCTGTGGGACGTGGGCGCCGGCTGCGGCTCGATCGGCATCGAGTGGATGCGTGCCCACCCCAGCTGCCGCACCCTGGCCATCGAGGCCGACGAAGGCCGCCAGGGCTTCATCGAACACAACCGCGATGCCCTGGGGGTGCCCGGCCTGCAGCTGATTCGTGGCAAGGCCCCACAGGCGCTTCACGACCTGGAGCGCCCCGATGCGATCTTCATCGGCGGCGGCGTCACCGGCGAAGGCGTGCTGGCCCTGTGCTGGGAACGCCTGCGCCCTGGCGGGCGGCTGGTGGCCAATGCCGTGACCTTGCAGAGCGAAGTCGCCCTGGCGCAGTTCCGCGAACTGCATGGCGGCGAACTGACCCGCATCCATATCGCCCACACCCAGCCGTTGGGCAGTTTCGACACCTGGCGCCAGGCGCTGCCGATCACCCTGCTCGACGTGGTCAAGCCTCTCGATGCGTGAAGAAACCCGTGAACAACCCGCGCCCCTGCGCAGCGGCCTGACCACTGGCAGCTGCGCCACCGCCACCAGCCTTGCGGCAGCACGCCTGCTGCTGACCGGCCAGCACCATGATGCGGTGCACATCACCCTGCCCAAGGGCAAGGTGGTAGAGATGCGCCTGGAGTTCTGCCGCGCCTGCGCAGACGGCGCCGAGGCCGGCACGCTCAAGGATGCCGGCGACGATCCGGATGTCACCCATGGTGCGCTGCTCTATAGCCAGGTGCGCCTGCTCGCCGAACCCGGCATCCGCTTTGTCGCCGGGCAAGGCGTGGGGACCGTGACCCGCCCGGGCCTGGTACTGGGTGTTGGCGAGCCCGCGATCAACCCGGTGCCGCGGCGGATGATCAGCGAGCACTTGCAGCAGTTGGCAAACGAATGTGCCTACGCCGGAGGTTTCGAAGTCACGGTCAATGTCCGCGACGGTGAAGCCCTGGCCCTGAAGACCATGAACCCGCGCCTGGGCATCCTCGGCGGGCTGTCGATCCTCGGCACCAGCGGCATCGTCCGGCCGTTCTCCTGCGCGGCCTATATCGCCTCGATCCACCAAGGCATCGATGTTGCCCACACCAACGGCTACACCCACATCGCCGCGTGCACCGGCAACGCCAGCGAAGACACCATGCGCCGGGTGTACGGCCTGCCCGAAATCGCCCTGATCGAGATGGGCGACTTCGTCGGCGCCGTGCTCAAGCACCTGCGCAAGGTGCCGGTACCGCGCCTGAGCCTGTGCGGCGGCTTCGGCAAGATCAGCAAGCTGGCCGCCGGGCACATGGACCTGCACAGCCGCCATTCGAGCATCGACCTGCCACAGCTGGCCGGCTGGGCCGCCGACATTGGCGCCGACGCAGCCTTGCAAGCGGCCATCGTCGGCGCCAACACCAGTCAGCAGGCCCTCGCCCTGGCCCACGCCGCCGGTATCGCCCTGGGCGACGAGGTCTGCCGCCATGCGCTGGCCTTCGCCCGCAGCGTGGTGCCGGCCCAGGTGCAGGTGGAGGTGTTCGCCATCGACCGCCAGGGCGGCATCGTCGGCAAGGCGGGCGTGCAATGAAGAGGCGCATCCTGCTGCTGGGCGGGGTTACCGAGGCCCTGGCCATCGCCCGCACGCTCGGGCCGCAGCATGTCTACAGCCTCGCCGGCATCGGCCGCGTGCCCCAGGACCTGGCCTGCCAGGTGCGGGTCGGTGGCTACGGCGGCGCCGAGGGCCTGGCGCGTTACCTGGGTGAGGAAGGGATCGAGCTGCTGGTAGATGCCACTCACCCCTATGCTGCGCAGATCAGCCAGAACGCCGCACAGGCTGCGGCCATGGCCGGCATTCCCTGTTGGGCACTCAGGCGCCCGGCCTGGCAGGCGCAACCGGGGGACGACTGGCGCGAGGTGGCGGGCTGGGATGAGTTGATCGAGGCGCTGGCGCCGTTCCAGCGACCGCTGTTTACCCTCGGGCGCGAGCCGCTGCAACATCTGGACGAGATTCCTTTGCATCAGTTCTGGACCCTGCGCGCCCTTGAGGCTTGCCCGGGTAATGAGCGCTGCGAGGTGATCGGTGCGCGTGGGCCGTTCCGTATCGACGATGAGCGCGCGCTGTTCGAACGCCGGCAGATCGATGTGCTGGTGAGCAAGAACAGCGGCAGTACGGCGACTGAGCCGAAGCTGGAAGTCGCGCGCGAACGGGGGGTGCCGGTGTTGGTGCTCAAGCGGCCGGTACTGCCGGAGGTGGAGCGGGTTTTCGAAGGTCCGAAAGAGCTACTTGAAGCGCTGGAAACACGCTGAAACTTGCCGGAATCCTTGGACATACATTGCCGCTTTGTGCTGCGAGGTTCATGAGGCATGTTTCCACCTTCAACAGCAGCGCATTCGGGATGATCGCGTCAGGGCTGCAAGGTGCCCGCCTGAAATTTTTCAGCGCCTGTGAGATCGAGCGCCGCCCGCGCGGCGCATCGCTGGCAAGCCAGCTCCCACAGTTTGTTTCGGGCCAATGAGTCCTGTGAAAGTACCGCTGTCCGCCTTGGTGCATGTCTTGAGTCATGTGGAGCATCTTTAGCGACCACGCCAATACCGCGTCGCCCCAACAAAGGCGGACCAGGTGATGGCACAGAAAAAACTGGCCCGAAACAGATGTGGGAGCTGGCTTGCCAGCGATGCGCCGCGCGGGCGGCGCTCGATCTCACAGGCGCAGCAAAAGTTGTGGCGAGCACCTGGCAGCCCTGACACAAACATCCTGAGAATGCTAACCCTCAACAGTGGAGCAGCAGCCATGCCAGACCCAACCCAACTCCCCGAGCAATCAGAACTCTCCTACGCCGACTCTGGCTGGGATCGGTGGTTTGCTGCCGATACCGTAAGCGAGGACTACATCACCAACCGTGACCAACCTGTTGAACAGCAACCCCAGCACGCGCTCAGTTCAGAGCAGCACGCAACAGATGGCCCTGTGCCTTGATCTTGCCGTAAAATCCCCCCCCCTCTACTGGAAGGCTCCACCCATATGGAAATGCAATGGTGGATCTGGCTCGTCTTCGGCGTGGCCCTGATCCTGCTGGAACTGGTGCTCCCCACCTTCTTCATTCTCTGGTTCGGCATCGGCGCCGTGCTGGTGTCGTTCATCGCGCTGCTCGCCCCCAGCCTGCAACTGGATATGCAAGGGCTGCTGTGGGTAGTGTTCTCGTCCATCACCACCGTGCTGTGGTTCAAAGTGTTCCGCCGCAAGAAAGCGGACGTACGCTGGACCGCCGACAGCGTGATCGGCGAAGTCGGCCTGCTGACCGCCAGCGTCTCGCAATTCCAGAAAGGCCGCGTGCGCTTCCAGAAGCCGATCCTCGGCAACGAGGAATGGACCTGCGTCGCCGACAGCGACATCCCCGCCGGCGAGCGTGTTCGCCTGGCCGCCATCGAAGGCAATACCGCCCGGGTCACCCGGGCTTGAATCCGCACTAAAAGGAAGTTCGCAAACATGACCAGCCTCATCGTCGTCGCCACCCTCGCCGTATTCGTCCTGATCACCGTGTTCAAGGGGGTGCGCATCGTGCCCCAGGGCGAGGAATGGATCGTCGAACGCCTGGGCCGCTACCACAGCACTCTCAAGCCCGGCCTGAATATCGTCATCCCGTACATGGACGTGGTTGCCTACCGCCTGCCGACCAAGGACATCATCCTCGACGTGCAGCAGCAGGAGATCATCACCAAGGACAACGCGGTGATCGTCGCCAACGCCCTGTGCTTCGCCAAGGTCGTCGACCCTCAGAAAGCGTCCTACGGTGTGCAGAACTTCTCGTTCGCTGTCACCAGCCTGACCATGACCTCGCTGCGCGCCATCGTCGGCGCCATGGACCTGGACGAAGCGCTGTCCAGCCGCGAGCAGATCAAGGCACGCCTGCGTGAGGCGATGTCCGAGCAGACCGAAGACTGGGGCGTGACCGTGCGCTCGGTGGAGATCCAGGACATCAAGCCATCGCCGAGCATGCAGACCGCCATGGAACGCCAGGCAGCCGCCGAGCGTGAGCGTAAAGCCGATGTGACCCGCGCCGAAGGCAACAAGCAGGCCGCCATCCTCGAGGCCGAGGCACGCCTGCAAGCCGCCAAGCTGGATGCCGAGGCCCAGGTCAACCTGGCCGAGGCGTCGGCACGGGCGATCACCCTGGTGAAGGAAGCGGTGGGCAGCGAGACGGTGCCGGCCATGTACCTGCTGGGTGAGCGCTACATCGGCGCGATGGAGAACCTGGCTGCCAGCGACAATTCGAAAGTCGTGGTGCTGCCTGCGGACCTGCAAGAGACCGTGCGCGGTTTGATGGGCCGCGCCAAGGCCTGACATCACCGGCCCTGCGGGAGCGGGCATTGTGGGAGCAGGGGTTGTGGGAGCGGGCTTGCCCCGCGATGGGGCCCGCCCGGGCAACATCATTCCCAGGCCTGGCCCCATCGCGGGGCAAGCCCGCTCCCACAATGCCCGCTCCCACGAACGTGCGGTGATCTGCCCCAGGTGCGGCACTTCACCGCACCCCGGCATTTTTACCTATACTCCGCCGTACAATAGCCCCCACGATTCCTGACCGGATCTCTCCATGCCCCCACGTCGGCACATCGCCTGGATAGCCTGCCTTGCAGTGCTGTTCAACCTGCTGGCCATGCCGCTGTCCTCTGCCGTGCCCAAGGGCCCGGCCGAGCAGCTGCTGTGGGGGGCTTTCTGTTCGAGCATGGCGAACAAGGCCAAAGTCGATGTACAGGCCCTGGCCAAGATCGACCTCGGGCCGCAAAGCGATGACAGCGCCAGCATGATGAACTGCTGGTGCTGCTCGGGCGCCGCGCCTTTGCTGGCCTTGCCCGGCTACCCGCCACAACTGCACAACCCGCCGTTGCTGCTGGCCGGGCACATCCCGCACCTCGCCGACTACCAGCCCACGCCGCGCCAGTTATGGCCCGCGCTCAATCCCCGTGCCTCTCCGCTGGCCTGATGTTCACTACGCTGTCCATCAGAACCTGAACAGACCGGAGATTCACCCATGCTCAAGCAAGCCCTTGTCCTGGCCGCCCTGTTGCTGCCCGGCGCCTATGCCAACGCCCATGAATACAAAGTGGGCGACCTGCACATCGCCCACCCGTGGTCGCTGGAGCTGCCGCCGAACGCGCCCAACGTGGCGGCCTACTTCGTCGTGCACAACAACGGCAAGGCCGATGACCGCCTGCTCTCGGTGGACAGCCCCATCACCGATGATGCCCAACTGCACGAACACGTGATGAGCGCCGCCGGCGCCATGAAGATGCAACACGTGCAAAGCGTGGTGGTACCGGCCGGCAAGGATGTGGTGTTCGCCCCCAGCGCCTACCACGTGATGATCATGCAGCCCAAGGACCGCAGCCTGCTCACCGACGGCAAGCGCTTCCCGCTGACCTTGCACTTCGAAAAAGCCGGTGACGTCACCGTCGACGTGGCCGTGCAGAAGCAGCCACCGGCCGACCAGCCCGCGTCGCACGAACACGCACACTGATCAGCTGACTGGCGCTCACCATGAGCCTGCCGCGCAACAGCTCAACCCGCAGCACCCGCCCTGATCGCAGGCGCGTCGGTGGCGGCTGGCTGAGCCTGTTCGCCATGTGGATGATCTTCATCGGCCCACTGGTTTCCCAGTCGATGCCGATGGAGCACCACGCCGGCATGTCCATGCCGATGGACATGTCGATGGCCATGCCCATGGAACATGGCCACGATCATCACCAGGGCCACGGCAACGATGGCCAACTGCATGTGATGTGGGAAAAGTGCGGCTACTGCAGCCTGCTGTTCAACTGCCCCGCCCTGCCTCAGACCCTCAGCCCGCTTACCGCGGGCAGCGTACTCCCACCCGTCCACCTCGCCGTCGCCACGCGCCAGGGCCATGCCCGGCAGGCTGTATTCCCCGGCGCGCGCAGCCGCGCGCCCCCCACCTCGATCGTCGTCTGAAACCACTTTTTACTGCCCGAAGCCAGGAGGCTTCGCGCTGACTCACGACTGATCGACTGGAATCACTATGTCCGGCTGTACCCCTGTTTTTGCCCTTTCCCTGCGCGGGACCATCGCCCTGCTGTGCGGCTCACTGCTCGCACCCCTGGCCGTGGCCGCCGAAACCGGCCACGAAGGCCACACCCACGACGCTGCCGAGCTGAGCCCGACGGTGATCACCGCCATTGCCCCCAGCTCGCCACTGACCGTGGTCACCAACCCCAAGGACCCACGCCAGCCAGTGCCGGCCAGCGACGGCGCCGACTACCTCAAGACCATCCCCGGTTTCTCGGTGATCCGTGCCGGCGGCACCAACGGCGACCCGGTGCTGCGCGGCATGTTCGGCTCGCGCCTGAACATCCTCACCAACGGCGGCATGATGCTTGGCGCCTGCCCCGGCCGCATGGATGCGCCGACTTCGTATATCTCGCCGGAAACCTACGACCGCCTCACCGTGATCAAGGGCCCGCAAAGCGTGATCTGGGGCCCCGGTGGTTCCGCCGGGACCATCCTCTTCGAACGTGAACCGGAAAAGTTCGGCGAGCTCGGCAGCCGGGTCAACGCCAGCGTGCTGGTCGGCTCCAATGGCCGCTTCGACAAGGTGCTCGACGCCGCCGCCGGCAACTCGCTGGGTTACGTGCGCTTCGTCGGCAACCAGTCGCATTCCGACGATTTCGATGACGGCAACGGCGACACCGTGCCCTCGCGCTGGGACAAGTGGAACGGTGATGCCACCGTCGGCTGGACCCCGGACGCCGACACCCTGCTGGAGCTGACTGCCGGCAAGGGCGACGGCGAGGCCCGTTCCGCCGGGCGCGGCATGGACGGCTCGCAGTTCGAGCGCGAAAGCCTCGGCCTGCGTTTTGAAAAGTCCAACCTCGGCGAGGTGCTCGACAAGGTCGAGGCGCAGGTCTACTACAACTACGCCGACCACGTGATGGACAACTACAGCCTGCGCACCCCGTCGGGCACCGGCATGATGGGCATGCCCATGGTCAGCAACGTCGACCGCCGCACCATGGGCGCACGGATCAAGGCCACCTGGCGCTGGGCCGACGTGCAGTTGATCAGCGGCATCGACGCACAGACCAACGAGCACCGCCAGCGCGGCGGCATGGGCATCGATGCGCACAAGGGCAAACCCTGGACCAAGGACGCCGACTTCCACAACTACGGCGCCTTCGGCGAACTGACCTGGTACGCCACAGGTGTTGACCGCCTGATCACCGGCGCCCGCCTGGACCGTGCCTCGGCCCGTGACTTCCGCAAGGCCAGCCCGACTCAGGGTGACACTCGCGCCGACACCCTGCCCAGCGGCTTCGTGCGCTACGAGCACGACCTGGCGGCGATCCCCGCGACCACCTACATCGGCCTCGGCCATGCCCAGCGCTTCCCCGACTACTGGGAGCTGTTCTCGCCCAAGCTGGCCCCGGCCGGCTCGGCGAACGCCTTCGACGGCATCAAACCGGAGAAAACCACCCAGCTCGACTTCGGCATCCAGTACCAGGGCGAACGCCTCGAGGCCTGGGCCTCGGGCTACGTCGGCCAGGTGCGCGACTACATCCTGTTCGACTACCGCCGCACCATGATGGGTGGCTACACCTCCCAGGCACAGAACATCGACGCCCGCATCATGGGCGGCGAACTGGGCGCGGCCTACAAGCTCACGGAAAACTGGAAGGCCGACGCCACCCTGGCCTACGCCTGGGGCAAGAACAGCAGCGACGGCAAGGCGCTGCCGCAGATGCCACCCCTGGAAAGCCGCCTGGGCCTGACCTACAGCCAGGACGCCTGGAGCGTCGGCACGCTGTGGCGGCTGGTGGCCGAGCAGAACCGCATCGCCGAGAACCAGGGCAACGTGGTGGGCAAGGACTACGGCAAGAGCGCCGGCTTCGGCGTGTTCTCGCTCAACGGCGCCTACAAGGTGAACAACAACCTCAAGCTCAGCGCGGGCGTCGACAACCTGTTCGACAAGGCCTACGCCGAGCACCTGAACCTGGCAGGGAATGCCGGGTTCGGCTATCCGGCGAACTCGACTCAGCCGGTGAACGAGCCAGGCAGGACCTTCTGGACCAAGGTCGACTTCAGCTTCTGACAACAACAAACGGGCGCGGGGCCTGACCGCGCCCAACTCAGGTCTACGGGAGGCTCCCATGAGCAAACCAAACGTATCGTTCTACAACCTGGCCTGGCGCTGGCATTTCTATGCCGGGCTGTTCGTCGCGCCGTTCATGATCCTGCTGGCGATCACCGGGATCATCTACCTGTTCAAGCCACAGCTCGACCCGCTGATGTACCGCGACTTGATGGTGGTCGAGGCCGGCCACCACCGGAAAAGCGCCGACACCCTGCTGGCCAACGTGCGCCAGGCTTATCCACAGGGGCATGTGGGCCAGTACCTGCCGCCGCTGGACGCCGAGCGCAGCGCGCAGTTCGTGGTGCACGACGGCGGGCACGAACTCAATGTGTTCGTCGACCCGTACAGCGGCAAGGTGCTGGGCGAGCAGGACGGCAAGCAGAACCTGCAAGCCATCGCCCGCGCCCTGCATGGCGAGCTGATGGTCGGCACGCTCGGTGACCGGCTGGTGGAACTGGCGGCCGGCTGGGGCATCGTCCTGGTCGTGTCCGGCCTCTATTTATGGTGGCCACGCGGGCGCAGCAGCGCCGGGGTGCTGTGGCCACGCTTGAGCGCACGCGGCCGAGTGCTGTGGCGCGACCTGCACGCGGTCACCGGTTTCTGGGGCTCGGCCCTGTTGCTGCTGATGCTGATCAGCGGCATGACCTGGACTGGCCTGTGGGGCAAGCAGTACGCCGACCTGTGGAACCGATTCCCGGCGGCCATGTGGAA
Organism: Pseudomonas sichuanensis; assembly: GCF_024749065.1. NCBI lineage: Bacteria > Pseudomonadati > Pseudomonadota > Gammaproteobacteria > Pseudomonadales > Pseudomonadaceae > Pseudomonas > Pseudomonas sichuanensis. The sequence goes on from NZ_CP087185.1 coordinate 5,343,345, forward strand.
CGACGTGCCGAAGTCGGACAAGCAAGCGGGCGAGCTGAACGACGCCCACCGCCAGACCGTACCCTGGGCGCTGGAAAACACGCCGATGCCGGTGTCTGGCGCCCATGCCGAGCACGCCGGCCATCACATGGCCGACCAGGCGCCCGCCGCGCCGCAGGTCAGCCTGCAGCAGGTCGAGGATGTCGCCACCCTGCGCCAGGTCGCGCCGGGCTACAGCATCACCTTGCCAACCACGGCCGACGGTGTGTTCACCATCGCGGTGTTCGCCGACGACCCGCGCAACGACGCCACCCTGCATGTCGATCAGTACACCGGCAAGGTGCTGGCCGACGTGCGCTGGCAGGACTACAGCCCGGTGGCCCGCGCTACCGAACTTGGCGTGATGTTGCACGAGGGCAAGATGTTCGGGCCGTTGAACCAGATCGTCATCCTGCTGGTGTGCCTGATGATCCTGCTGGGGTCGGTGAGCGGGCTGGTGATGTGGTGGAAGCGCAAGCCCGCCAGTGGCCTGGGCGTGCCGCCGCTGCGCCATGACCTGCCGCGCTGGAAGACCGCCGTGGGGGTGATGGTGGTGCTGGGCGTGGCGTTTCCGCTGGTGGGGCTTTCGATGGTGGTGATGTGGGTAGTCGATAATCTCGTGATGCGCCGGCACAGGGCCATGGCCCAAGCCTGACTCCGCGCCGGCCCCTTCGCGGGTAAACCCGCTCCCACAGGTTCAACGGCGTTCTCAGAACCTGTGGGAGCGGGTTTACCCGCGAAGAGGCCGGCGCGGGCAACCATTGATTCCGATCATGCCGAGCACCAGGCTGCATCGCCAAAATCGTGTCGATCTGTCGCGCCCCCATCTGGAACGGGCGTGTTAGCCTACCCGGCTACCTCTGACAAGAAGACTGACCCTCAATGGAATGCAGCCTATGACCCGGACCTCCTCCACCCCTGCTGAAGACCAGCACCTGCAACGCAACCTGACCAACCGTCACATCCAGCTCATCGCTATCGGCGGTGCCATCGGCACCGGCCTGTTCATGGGCTCGGGCAAGACCATCAGCCTGGCCGGCCCGTCGATCATCTTCGTCTACATGATCATCGGCTTCATGCTGTTCTTCGTCATGCGCGCCATGGGCGAACTGCTGCTGTCAAACCTCAACTACAAATCGTTCATCGATTTCTCCGCCGACCTGCTCGGCCCCTGGGCCGGCTACTTCACCGGCTGGACCTACTGGTTCTGCTGGGTGGTCACCGGCATCGCCGACGTGGTGGCGATCGCCGCCTATACCCAGTTCTGGTTCCCCGACATGCCGCAGTGGATCCCCGCGCTCAGCTGCGTGGCGCTGTTGCTGTCGCTGAACCTGGTGACAGTGAAGCTGTTCGGCGAGATGGAGTTCTGGTTCGCCCTGATCAAGATCGTCGCCATCCTCGGCCTGGTGGTCACCGGCCTGTACATGGTCATCACCGGTTTCCAGTCGCCCGGCGGCGACACCGCGAGCCTGGCCAACCTGTGGAACGACGGCGGCATGTTCCCCCACGGCCTGATGGGCTTCTTCGCCGGCTTCCAGATTGCCGTGTTCGCCTTCGTCGGCATCGAGCTGGTGGGCACCACTGCCGCTGAAGCCAAGAACCCCGAGCGCACCCTGCCCCGGGCGATCAACTCGATCCCGATCCGCATCATCGTGTTCTACGTGCTGGCCCTGGTGGCGATCATGGCGGTCACGCCATGGCGCGACGTGGTGCCGGGCAAGAGCCCGTTCGTTGAGCTGTTCATGCTGGCCGGCCTGCCGGCGGCGGCGAGCATCATCAACTTCGTGGTGCTCACCTCGGCGGCCTCGTCGGCCAACAGCGGAGTGTTCTCCACCAGCCGCATGCTGTTCGGCCTGGCCCAGGAAGGCGATGCGCCCAAGGCCTTCGAGAAACTGTCGCGCCGTGCGGTGCCGGCCAATGGCTTGTACTTCTCCTGCGCCTGCCTGCTGCTGGGCGCGGTGCTGATCTACCTGGTGCCCGACGTGGTCGAGGCGTTCACCCTGGTGACCACGGTGTCGGCGGTGCTGTTCATGTTCGTCTGGACGCTGATCCTGCTGTCGTACCTGAGCTACCGCAAACACCGTGCGGCGCTGCATGAAGCGTCGAGCTACAAGATGCCCGGCGGGCGCTTCATGTGCTACGTGTGCCTGGTGTTCTTCGCCGGCATCCTGGTGCTGCTGAGCCTGCGTGACGACACCCGCCAGGCGCTGGTGGTGACGCCGATCTGGTTTGTGCTGCTGGCGGTGACTTATCAGTTCGTGCGCAGCAAGCGCCAGCCGCGTGCGGCGGTGGGTGAAGCCTCTAACCGCTGATCCAGCCAGAGACCTGATTTCGCAAGCGCGCGGCGCTCACTGTGGGAGCGGGTTTACCCGCGAAGAAGGCAACGCGGTGGATGGCACCGGCTTCGCCGGTGTTCGCGGCTAAAGCCGCTCCCACAGGTCCCTGCTAAACGGTAAGTTATGCGCAGTCCTGTAGGAGCGGCCTTGTGTCGCGAAAGGGCTGCAAAGCAGCCCCGGCGATTTTCAGCCTTGCTCAAACCCCACAAGCACGGCCTCGGCCAGCGCCAACCCTTTCTCCAGCGAATTCTCCGTAGCCGTCAGCAAACTGCGCAACGGCTCCCCGGCCTTGTCCAACGCTGCGGCATTGGTCTCATACGCCGCCTTCAACGCCGCCACGGCGCACACCAGCGCATCCTCGCTATCGACCCCGGCATGCACCGAAAGCATCGGGTCATGGGCGTGATTGCAGGTGCCGAAATGGGAACAGGCGGTAACGGGGCGGGGTTTGCAAATGGCGGGATTGACCCGCGATTCCGGGTTCATGGCTGCACCTCTCGCTGAGGGGCATCGATGAGAGGTGCGCCAGCGACAGGCGCGAACGGTGGATCTGGAACGATCTTCTTGAGCATGGTGCTACTCCTTGCAGCCTTCTGAAGTGTTTCTCCGTGCCCACACGCCAATGTGGGTGGACGGAGCCGTGCGGGTTGGCGTTGCCGGTCAGAAGTTCCGGTGAGCCCGAAGGCTCCCACACACGGCTCCGCCCATAACGGGTGCAACCATGCAGGACACAACTATCGCAGGTGCGATGTGTCCGGTTCTGACAACGGGACGCCAATCCCGAACCGCAGAAACTACTGGGGTGCGGCACGGTACTCAAGTACCGCTTATGTGTCAAAAGTGTTCACGGCCCCAGGCCCCAATCCTGTGCAGGCCAATCCGGCAAGCACCATCCTGGACACCCCAAACGCCCCGATTCGTCGCACAACCGCTCTATCACAAGCCTTCCGCCGCTCGGCACAGCCTTTGCAATCTCCGATCTGCCAGCACCACAACCTCACATCGGAGTGACCAAATGAAGCGACGCAGTCTGATCAAGGCCTTCACCCTCAGCGCATCGATCGCGGCGATGGGCCTGAGCTGGAGCATCCAGGCCGCCGAGACCATCAAGGTCGGCATCCTGCATTCGCTGTCGGGCACCATGGCGATTTCCGAGACCTCGCTCAAGGACATGGCGCTGATGACCATCGACGAGATCAACGCCAAGGGCGGGGTCAACGGCAAGCAGCTCGAAGCGGTGGTGGTGGACCCGGCGTCCAACTGGCCACTGTTCGCCGAAAAGAGCCGCCAGCTGCTGACCCAGGACAAGGTGGCGGTGGTGTTCGGCTGCTGGACTTCGGTGTCGCGCAAATCCGTGCTGCCGGTGTTCGAGGAGCTCAACGGCCTGCTGTTCTACCCGGTGCAGTACGAGGGTGAAGAGATGTCGCCGAACGTGTTCTACACCGGCGCCGCGCCTAACCAACAGGCGATCCCGGCGGTGGAGTACCTGATGAGCGAAGACGGCGGCAGCGCCAAGCGCTTCTTCCTGCTGGGCACCGATTACGTGTACCCGCGCACCACCAACAAGATCCTGCGCGCCTACCTGCACAGCAAGGGCGTGGCCGACAAGGACATCGAAGAGGTGTACACGCCGTTCGGCCATGCCGATTACCAGACCATCGTCGCCAACATCAAGAAGTTCTCCGCCGGCGGCAAGACGGCGGTCATCTCCACGGTCAACGGCGACTCCAACGTGCCGTTCTACAAAGAGCTGGCCAACCAGGGCCTGAAGGCCACCGAGGTGCCGGTGGTGGCGTTCTCGGTGGGGGAGGAAGAGCTGCGCGGCATCGACACCAAGCCATTGGTGGGGCACCTGGCGGCGTGGAACTACTTCGAGTCGGTGGAGAACCCGGTCAACCAGAAATTCGTCGCCGACTGGAAGGCCTACGCCAAGGCCAAGAACCTGCCGGGCGCCGACAAGGCGGTGACCAACGACCCGATGGAAGCCACCTACGTGGGCATCCACATGTGGGCGCAGGCCGCCGAGAAGGCCAAGTCCACGGATGTGGACAAAGTGCGCGAGGCGCTGGCCGGGCAGAGCTTCAAGGCGCCGTCGGGCTTCACCCTGACCATGGACAAGACCAACCACCACCTGCACAAGCCGGTGATGATCGGCGAGATCCAGGATGACGGGCAGTTCAGCGTGGTGTGGCAGACCGAACAGCCGCTGCGGGCGCAGCCGTGGAGCCCGTTCATTCCGGGGAACGACAAGCGGCCTGACTATGCGGTGAAGGGCAACTGACGCCATCGCGGGGCAAGCCCGCTCCCACGCTGCACTCACCTCTGGATAAGGGGGCGGCGTGGGAGCGGGCTTGCCCCGCGATGAATCCACCGCCGATTTCCAGGATTGCCCGCATGCTCAGACTCCTGCTCACACTACTGCTGCTACTGCCCCTGGCCACCCAAGCCAGCGAGGGCGAATTCTTCCTCAGCACCAAGCCCGCCGAACAGGCAAGCCTGCTCGAAACCTGGGCCGCACAACCCGATGCCGCGCGCCTGCCGCTGCTGGAAAACCTGCGCCAAGGCCGCATCGCCGAAGGCGACACTCGCAAGCTGCGCCTGAACAACCGCCTGCGCGGCCTGCTCGACAACACCCTGGCCAGCCACCAACTGCTCAGCGATCAGGCCGCGGTCCGCCTGGCCGCCGCCCAGCAATTGCAAAAATCCGCGCAACCGGCGCAGATGGCCTTCCTCGACCGCCGCTTCGCCGCCGAGCCGGACGCCGCCGTCCACGCCGCCCTGGGCCTGGCCCTGGCCAATTTGCAACTGGGCGCCAGCGAACCGGCCGTGCGCCTGGCCGCCGTGCGCCTGCTCGGTGAAACCGGCGACCCGCTGGCCCGCACCCGCCTCGAAGCGCTGCTGCAACCGGACGCCGAAACCGATGCCGCCGTGCGCACCGCCGCCGAAACCAGCCTGGCCCAGGTGCAACGCAAACTGCTGGTGGGCGAACTGCTGGGCCAGGCCTTCAGTGGCCTGTCGCTGGGCTCGATCCTGCTGCTGGCGGCCCTGGGCCTGGCGATCACCTTCGGCCTGCTCGGGGTGATCAACATGGCCCATGGCGAGATGCTGATGCTCGGCGCCTACAGCACCTACATGGTCCAGGTGCTGCTACAGCGCTACGCGCCAGGGGCGATCGAGTTCTACCCGCTGATCGCCCTGCCGGTGGCCTTCGCCGTCAGTGCCGGGGTCGGCATGGCCCTGGAGCGCACGGTGATCCGCCACCTGTACGGCCGCCCGCTGGAAACCCTGCTGGCCACCTGGGGCATCAGCCTGATCCTGATCCAGGCCGTGCGCCTGATCTTCGGCGCGCAGAACGTCGAGGTGAGCAACCCGGCCTGGCTGTCCGGCGGCATTCAACTGCTGCCCAACCTGGTGCTGCCCTACAACCGCATCGTCATCATCGCCTTCGCCCTGGCCGTGGTGCTGCTCACCTGGCTGCTGCTCAACCGCACACGGCTGGGTCTGAACGTGCGCGCAGTGACCCAGAACCGCAACATGGCGGCCTGCTGCGGGGTGTCCACCGGGCGCGTCGACATGCTCGCCTTCGGCCTGGGCTCCGGTATCGCCGGGCTGGGCGGCGTGGCCCTGAGCCAGGTCGGCAACGTCGGGCCTGACCTGGGCCAGAGCTACATCATCGACTCGTTCCTGGTGGTGGTGCTCGGCGGTGTCGGGCAACTGGCCGGCAGCCTCTGGGCCGCCTTCGGGCTGGGCATCGCCAACAAGCTGCTGGAGCCGCAGATCGGTGCGGTGCTCGGCAAGATCCTCATCCTTGCGCTGATCATTCTGTTCATCCAGAAGCGCCCGCAAGGCCTGTTCGCCCTCAAGGGACGGGTAATCGACTGATGAACCAGCCACTGCTTGTCACTGCCGCACAAAAGGCCGGGCCGCGGGTTTCGCTGGCCTTGGGCGCCGCCGTGGTTCTGGTGTTGCTGGCCTTGCCGCTGCTGTCGCTGTTGCCCGACGGGCACGCGCTGCAGGTCTCGGCCTACACCCTGACCCTGGTGGGCAAGATCCTCTGCTACGCCATCGTCGCCCTGGCGCTGGACCTGGTGTGGGGCTACGCCGGGCTGCTGTCCCTGGGCCACGGGCTGTTCTTCGCCCTCGGCGGCTACGCCATGGGCATGTACCTGATGCGCCAGGCTGCCGACGACGGCCTGCCGGGGTTCATGGCCTTCCTGTCGTGGAACGAGCTGCCCTGGTACTGGGCCGGTACCCAGCACTTCGCCTGGGCCCTGTGCCTGGTGGTGCTGGCGCCGGGGTTGCTGGCGCTGGTATTCGGCTGGTTCGCCTTCCGCTCGCGGATCAAGGGCGTGTACTTCTCGATCATGACCCAGGCCCTGACCTTCGCCGGCATGCTGCTGTTCTTTCGCAACGAGACCGGCTTTGGCGGCAACAACGGCTTCACCAACTTCCGCACCATCCTCGGCTTCGACATCACCTCGCAAGGCACTCGCGCGGTGCTGTTCCTGCTCACGGTCGGCCTGCTGCTGGCCAGCCTGTACCTGTGCTGGCAGCTCACCCGCAGCAAGTTCGGCCGGCTGCTCACCGCCGTGCGCGATGCCGAGAACCGCTTGATGTTCTGCGGCTACGACCCGCGTGGCTTCAAGTTGCTGGTGTGGGTGCTCAGCGCCGTGCTGTGCGGCCTGGCCGGGGCGCTGTATGTGCCGCAGGTGGGCATCATCAACCCCAGCGAGATGTCGCCGACCAACTCCATCGAGGCGGCCGTGTGGGTGGCCCTGGGCGGGCGCGGCACGCTGATCGGGCCGCTGCTCGGCGCCGGGCTGGTCAATGGCATGAAGAGCTGGTTCACCGTGGCGTTCCCCGAGTACTGGCTGTTCTTCCTCGGCGCGCTGTTCATCATCGTCACCCTGTACCTGCCCAAGGGCGTGGTCGGGCTTGTGAAGAAAAGGAGCCAGCCATGAGAGGCGTGCCCCCGGTGCATCCTGAATTCATGTTGGAACCGGTGTTCGACCAACTGGGCGCCGGCCGTGACGCCATCGGCCTGGGCCAGGCGCGCAAGGCCGGGCTCGATACCCGCCACGGTACGGTGCTGAGCCTGGAGGACATCAGCGTCAGCTTCGACGGTTTCAAGGCGCTCAACGGGCTGAACCTGTACATCGGCGTGGGCGAGCTGCGCTGCATCATCGGCCCCAACGGCGCGGGCAAGACCACGATGATGGACGTGATCACCGGCAAGACCCGCCCCGACAGCGGCAGCGCCTACTTTGGCGACACCCTCGATTTGACCCGCATGAGCGAATACCAGATCGCTCAGGCCGGGATCGGCCGCAAGTTCCAGAAGCCCACGGTGTTCGAGGCACTGACGGTGTTCGAGAACCTGGAGCTGGCCTTGAAGGCCGACAAGTCGGTGTGGGCCAGCCTGGCGGCGCGCTTGGGTGGCGAGCAGCGCCAGCGCATCGACGAGGTGCTGAGCACCTTGCGCCTGCTGCCATTGGCCCAGCGCCCGGCCGGATTGCTGTCCCACGGGCAGAAGCAGTTTCTGGAGATCGGCATGCTGCTGGTGCAGGAGCCGCAGTTGTTGCTGCTGGACGAGCCGGTGGCGGGCATGACCGACGCCGAGACCGAGTTCACCGCCGAGCTGTTCCGCTCGCTGGCGGGCAAGCATTCGCTGATGGTGGTGGAACACGACATGGGCTTCGTGGGCAGCATTGCCGACCATGTGACGGTGCTGCACCAGGGCAGTGTGCTGGCGGAGGGATCGCTGGCGCAGGTGCAGGCGGATGAGCGGGTGGTCGAGGTGTATCTCGGGCGCTGATCGGGTTTTGATTTTTGTCTGCCTGCGCTGGCCTCTTCGCGGGTAAACCCGCTCCCACAGGCTTTGCGCTGTACCTGTGGGAGCGGGTTTACCCGCGAAAGGGCAGGCACGGGCAATACGAATACTCCAGGAACAACACATGCTCAAGATCGACTCACTGCACCAATACTATGGCGGCAGCCACATCCTGCGCGGCCTGTCCTTCGAGGCCAAGGTCGGCGAAGTCACCTGCCTGCTGGGCCGCAACGGCGTGGGCAAGACCACCCTGCTGCGTTGCCTGATGGGCCTGCTGCCGGCCCGCGAGGGCCGCGTGGAATGGGAAGGCAAAGCAATCACCGCGCTCAAGCCGCAGCAACGGGTCCAGGCCGGCATCGCCTACGTGCCCCAGGGCCGCGAGATCTTCCCGCGCCTGACGGTGGAGGAAAACCTGCTGATGGGCCTGTCGCGCTTCCCCGCCCGCGAGGCCCGGCAAGTACCACCCTTCATCTACGAACTGTTCCCGGTGCTTGCGCAGATGAAACAGCGCCGTGGCGGCGACCTCTCCGGCGGCCAGCAGCAACAGTTGGCCATCGGCCGTGCGCTGGCCAGCCGCCCGCGCCTGCTGATCCTCGACGAACCGACCGAAGGCATCCAGCCCTCGGTGATCAAGGAAATCGGCGCGGTGATCCGCAAACTCGCCGACCGTGGCGACATGGCCATCCTGCTGGTGGAGCAGTTCTATGACTTCGCCGAGGAACTGGCCGACCAGTACCTGGTGATGGCCCGTGGCGAGATCGTCCAGCAGGGGCGCGGCGAAAACATGCAGGCCGAAGGTGTGCGTGGCCTGGTTACCATTTAATCTGCACAGACTTCCCTTGCGAGATGCCGTCATGAGTTACCCGCTGCGCGATGCCCTGGCCGAAGACCTGCCAGGCATCCTCGACATCTACAACGACGCCGTGCGCAACACCACGGCGATCTGGAACGAAACCCCGGTCGACCTGGCCAACCGCCAGGCCTGGTTCGAGGCCCGCGCGCAGCAGGGCTATCCGATCCTGGTGGCGGTGGATGATACCGGGGTGCTGGGCTATGCCTCGTTCGGTGACTGGCGGCCCTTCGAAGGCTTCCGGCATACCGTCGAGCACTCGGTGTACATCCGTGGCGATCAGCGTGGCAAAGGACTGGGGCCGATCCTGATGGCGGCGCTGATCGAACGTGCGCGCACTTGCGACAAACATGTGATGGTCGCCGCGATCGAGAGCGGCAACGCCGCGTCGATCCGCCTGCACCAGCGCCTGGGCTTCGCCATCACCGGGCAGATGGCCCAGGTGGGCGTGAAGTTCGGCCGTTGGCTGGACCTGACCTTCATGCAGCTGAATCTGGACGAGAACGCCCTTCCCCCCTCGAGGAGCTGAACCCGATGAACGCCGCCCACCTGCAACGCGTCACCCACGAAGGCCTGGCCTATTACCGCGAGGGCCTGGTGGCCCTGCTGCTGGATGCGGTGCGACAGGGTGCTTCGGTGGGCTTTCTGGCGGATATCGACGAGCAGCAGGCCAATGCCTATTTCGATGAGGTGAGGGCGCGCCTGGCCAGTGGCGAGCAACTTTTATGGGTGATCGCCCAGGGCCATGAGGTGCTGGCCAGCGTGCAGCTTGGCCTGTGCCTGAAGCCCAACGGGCTGAACCGGGCCGAGGTGCAGAAGCTGCTGGTGCATAGCGATGCGCGGCGGCGTGGGCTGGGTCAGCAACTGATGAATGCGCTGGAGGCCGATGCCCGGCGGATCAGGCGGGGGATGCTGTACCTGGATACCGAGGCCGGCTCCGGCGCGGAGGCGTTTTATCGGGCGCAGGGGTACAGCAAGGCGGGGGAGATCCCGGATTATGCCTGTGGGCCGGATGGGGCTTATCGGGCGACGGCGTTGTATTTCAAGGTGCTGACTCCCGCTTGAGAGTGGTGATGTAGCCATCGCGGGGCAAGCCCGCTCCCACGCCATGTACCGAGGTGCTTCGTGGGAGCGGGCTTGCCCCGCGATGCTGTAACGCTCACATCTGGGTGAACCTGCCCAAGCGCTGGCGCAACATGCTGTTCTCACTGCGCAACTGCTGCACCTCCTCCAGCAACTCCAGCGCCAGCGCCACCCCTTCCCACTCCAGCTCCAGCTCCTGATGCAGCTTCACCGCGCGCTTCAAGGTCACCGGCGCGCGGTCATCGAACAGCCATTCGTCGGGCGTTCGCCCCGACGGTTCAACAATGCCGTGCTCGACGATCTCGATCACCCAGTCGGCCGTGACATCGGCCTCCTGGCACAGGGTACGCATGTCCAGTTGAACGATCAGGGTGCTGCTCATGGTCACTTACTCCATTGAGTCCTCGGGTTGAACGCAGCTTTCTCGGAGAGCTGGGTCCACAGCTCGCGCGCGGCGGCGTCGGACTGGGCGGGCATTACCACTTTCAATTGCGCATAAAGGTCGCCGCGCTCGCCCTGTTTGTTCAACAGGCCCATGCCCTTGACCCGCAGGCGCTGGCCGCTCTGGCTGTCGGGGCGGATGGTCAGGTTGATCTTGCCGGTCAGGGTCGGCACCGCCACCTTGGCGCCCAGCGCGGCCTCCCACGGGGCCAGCGGCACGGTGATGATCAGGTCATGGCCTTCGACATCGAACAGCGGGTGCGGGGCCATGCGCAGGGTCAGGAACAGGTCGCCGTTGGCGCCACCGCCCACGCCTGGCGCGCCCTGGCCCTTGAGGCGGATGCGCTCGCCATCGGTCACCCCGGCGGGGATCTTCACGTTCAGGGTCTTGGTGGTGAACCCGGTACGCTGCCCGGCGCCGTTGGTCTGCGGCACCTGGAAGCTGATCTGCTTGGATTCGTTGTTCAGGGTCTCTTCAAGGAAGACCGCCAGTTCCAGTTCCACGTCCTGCCCTCGTCTGCCGGTACTGCGCTGTTGCCGGCCGCCACCACCGAAGGGGTTGCCACCCCGGGCGCCGAAGATCGAACTGAAGAAGTCGGAGAAGTCGCCGCCCTCGAAACCGCCGCCGCCGTTGCCGCCGCGGCTCTGCCAGCCAGGCGGGGCCTGGAACGGCCGGCCGTGCTGGCCGCCGTACTTGCGGATTTCGTCGAACTCGGCGCGCTTGTCCTTGTCGCCAAGCACTTCGTAGGCCTCGTTGGCCTCCTTGAATTTTTCCTCGGCGTCACGCTCCTTGCTGACGTCGGGGTGATACTTGCGCGCGAGCTTGCGGTACGCGGCCTTGATCGCCTTCTCGTCCGCGCTCGGTTCGACGCCGAGTATCTTGTAATAGTCTTTGAAGTCCATCTGTGGATCACCAATGTGAAAGTGCAGGTTGCAACTGAAGATAGGGGCCAAGCATAGCCTTTCAAGGTGCGCTTGGCTTTGCCTCACGGCAGACGACCGGTCTTGATTCTGTAGCCAACTGGCATACACTGCGCGGCCGTTTTGCCTCCGGAAGCTTTCCCCTCATGTCTGACGTATCCCCGGCCCGCGCCCTTGGCATCGATTTTGGCACCTCCAACTCCACGGTCGGCTGGCACCGCCCGGGCGTCGAGTCGCTGATCGCCCTGGAAGACGGCAAGATCACCCTGCCTTCGGTGGTCTTCTTCAACATCGAGGAACGTCGCCCGGTGTACGGCCGCCTGGCCCTGCACGAGTACCTGGAAGGCTACGAAGGCCGCCTGATGCGCTCGCTCAAGAGCCTGCTGGGTTCCAAGCTGATCAAGCACGACACCAGCGTGCTGGGCAGCGCCCTGCCGTTCAAGGACCTGCTGGGCATGTTCATCGGCGAGCTGAAAAAGCGTGGCGAAGCCGCCGCCGGCCGCGAGTTCGACCAGGTGGTGCTGGGCCGCCCGGTGTTCTTCGTCGACGAAGACCCCGCTGCCGACCAGGAGGCCGAGGACACCCTGGCCGAGGTGGCACGCAAGATCGGTTTCAAGGACGTGTCGTTCCAGTACGAGCCGATCGCCGCGGCGTTCGACTACGAGTCGGGCATCAGCCGTGAAGAGCTGGTGCTGATCGTCGATATCGGCGGTGGTACCTCGGACTTTACCCTGATCCGCCTGTCGCCCGAGCGTCACCTGGTGGATGAGCGTCAGGACGACATCCTCGCCACCGGCGGCGTGCACATCGGCGGTACCGACTTCGACAAGCAGTTGAGCCTGCAGGGCGTGATGCCGCTGTTCGGTTACGGCAGCCGAATGAAGAGCGGCGCACTGATGCCCACCAGCTACCACCTCAACCTGGCCACCTGGCACACCATCAACGCCCTGTACTCGCAGAAGTCGCAGCTGGCGCTGGGCAACATGCGCTACGACATCGAGGACACCCTGGGCATCGACCGCCTGTTCAAGCTGATCGAAGAGCGCGCCGGGCACTGGCTGGCGATGGAAGTGGAGGCCAGCAAGATCGAGCTGACCGAGCGTGACAGCCGTAGTGTGGACTTTGGCCGCATCGAACCGGGGCTCTGCGCCGAGCTGACCCGCGCGTTGTTCGAGGATGCCATCGATGGCTTGCTGGAGCGTGTGCGTGGCAGCGTGACCGAGCTGCTGGCCAGGGCCGGGGTGAATGAAAGCCAGGTGGACACGGTGTTCTTCACTGGCGGTTCCAGCGGCATCCCGGCACTGCGCAACAGCGTGGCGGCGATGCTGCCCAAGGCACGGCATGTGGAAGGCAATATCTTCGGCAGCATCGGCAGCGGGCTGGCGATCGAGGCGCGCAAGCGCTACGGGACAATCTGAACCTTTGCCTTCGCCTGTACTGGCCTCTTCGCGGGTAAACCCGCTCCCACAGGATTACCTATGCCTTGAAGGCAGCGGTAAACCTGTGGGAGCGGGTTTACCCGCGAAGAGGCCGGTACAGGTTCAAGCAATCCCTCAGACCAGCTCCATCCGCTTGAGCTCACTCTTCAGGTACGCGTAGTAGATCGGCCCCGCCACCACCCCCGGCAGACCGAACGCGGCCTCGAACACCAGCATCGCCAGCAACAGCTCCCAGGCCTTGGCACTGATCTGCCCGCCGACGATCCGCGCGTTGAGGAAGTACTCGACCTTGTGGATCACGATCAGGTAGCCCAGCGCCGCCGCCGCCACCCAGATCGACAGCGACAACCCGACGATGGTGATCAGGGTGTTGGACATCAGGTTGCCGATTACCGGTAGCAGGCCGAGCAGGAAGGTCAGCACGATCAGCGTCTTGGTCAGCGGCAGGTGCACGCCGAACAGCGGTAGCACCACGGCCAGGAAGATGCCGGTGAACGCGGTGTTGAGCAGCGAGATCTTGATCTGCGCGAAGACGATGTTGCGAAACGCCTGCACCAGCAGGCTCAGGCGCTCGAACAAGGCCGCGGCCAGGGGCTTGCGCCGGGAAATGTCGGGGATGCGCTGCAAGGCGACGATGGCGCCGAGGATCATGCCGATCAGCAGCGTCACGAACATGTGCGCCATGCCCTTGCCCACCAATTGCAGATCGCTCAGGTGGCTCTTGATCCAGTCGCCGATGGCCACCTTGAACTCGGCCGCGCTGGCCGGCAGGTAGGCTTCGATGAACGGCGGCAACTGGCCACGGGCGCGTTCGACCAGGGCCATGAACTTGTCCAGCGAGGCGCCGGGGTTCTCGGCTTCGTGCAGGAGGAAACTGAAGGCGCCGGCGAACAGCAGGGTCAGGGTGCTCACCACCAGCGTGCCCAGCAGGGCCACCGCCAGCCAGCGGGCGCGCTGCCCGGCGATCAGCGGCTGCAGGCGCGGGGTGAGCATGTTGACCAGCTCGAACACCAACAGCCCGGCCAGCAGGCTGGGGAGCAACTTCAGGGGCAATGCCAGCAACAGGCCGGCGATGACGATGACCAGGCTGGCAAGGGAGATCTGGCGGGGGGTGAAGGTCATACAGCCTCGACGGCAGACAGCGGAAAGTCCCGCAGTCTGCCAGCCTTCAATGCACAGGCATAGGCACAGGTCATTTCTTCTTCAGGCAGTCGCTCATGTAGGCCTTGCGCTCGTCGCCCTTGAGCGCCTTGGTGGTGGCGTCGGCATTGCAGGTTTTCATCTTGTCCTGTTGGGTCTGCGGCACATCCTTCTTCAGGCAGGTGCTCATGAACGCCTTGCGCTCATCGCCCTTGAGCGCCTTGGTGGTGGCGTCGGCGTTGCAGGTCTTCATCTTTTCCTGTTGCGCGGTGGCGGCGAATCCTTGCCCGGCGATCAACATGCCCAGCACCAGCAGTGGCACATGCAGCAGCTTCATGGAGTGGTCTCCTTGTCGGCGCGCCCAATGCGCGCGTGTCGAGCTGAGTGTAGACAAGAAATCTTACATCTCTGCCCGGGCCTGCCGCCGGTACTGCTCCGGCGTGCAGCCGGCCTGGCGCTGGAACATGGCGATGAACGCCGAGCCGCTGCTGTAGCCGAGGTCGAAGGCGATGGCCTGGATCGGCAGGCCGGCTTCCAGCGCCTCGATGGCCCGCAGAAAGCGCAGGCGCAGGCGCCACTCACCAAAGCTCATGCCCAGCTCGCGCAGGAAGTGCCGGGCCAGGGTGCGCTCACTGACGTGCACCTGGGCGGCCCAGTCGGCCAGTGGGCGGTTGTCGCCGGTCTCGGCCTGCAGCCCGGCGAGCACCTGGCCCAGGCAGTCGCTGCGGGCGAACGGCAGGTAGCAGGTTTGCCTCGGCGCCTGGTGCAATTGGTCGAGCAGCACCTGGACCAGGCGCTGGTCGCAGGCGTCCTGGGCCACCTTGAGGTCGCGCCGGGCGAAGTCGCCGAGGATCGCCTTGAGGATGTCGCTGACCACCAGGCTGCAGGGCTGGGCTGGCAGCTCGGCGCACAGGCTGCGGTCCAGGTACACCGAGCGGTAGACGATGGCCTGGGGGTTGTAGCAGCCGTGCTCGGTGCCCGGCGGCACCCACACGGCGTAGTGGGGAGGCGAGATGAAGCGCTGGCCTTCGACATCCAGGTGCATGACGCCATGGGAGGCGTAGTTGAGCTGGCCCCAGGGGTGGCGATGGGGCGCGCTCTGGCTGCCGGCGCCGAATTCGTCGTAGCGGAAGTAGACCGGGGCAGGGAGCTGGTCGAATTGCGGGATGTCGAGGTACTGGCGGGGCATGTTGGCTGCTTCGCGGGGCGGGTTGTCTGGATGGGAGTATAGGCCTTGCGACAGACAACGGATAATACCGAGCCATCAGGGGCTGCTGCGCAGCCCTTCGCGGGTAAACCCGCTCCCACAGGATCTGCGCAAACTTCTGTGGGAGCGGGTTTACCCGCGAAGGGCCGCACAGCGGCCCCAGTCTGTCACTGTGAGTACCCGTTGCATGAATTACCTCTTCCCCCTCACCGCCATCCTCATCTGGGCCGGCAACACCGTGGTCACCAAGCTGTCCGCCGGGGCCATCTTCCCGGCCGAGATCGGCTTCTACCGCTGGCTGCTGGCCGGCCTGCTGTTCACCCCCTTCCTGCTGCCCCAGGTATGGCGCAACCGCGCGGCGATCCGCCCGCACCTGGGCAAGGTCTTCGTGCTGGGCGTGCTGGGCATGGCCATCTACCAGAGCCTGGCCTACTTCGCCGCTGGCATCACCAGCGCCACCAACATGGGCATCATCCTGTCGCTGATGCCGCTGATGTCGCTGGCCCTGTCCATCGCCTGGCTGGGCCAGCGCCTGAGCTACGGCGCCTTGCTCGGCGCGCTGGTGTCGTTCTTCGGCGTGCTCGAGGTGGTCTCGGCCGGCCAACCCTCGGCGCTGCTGCACCAGGGCCTGAACAGCGGTGACCTGATGATGCTGGTGGCCACCTTCGCCTATGCGCTGTACAGCTTCCTGCTGAAGAAATGGCAACTGCGCCTGCCGCCGATGCAGCTGCTGTACCTGCAAATCCTGGTGGCGATCCTGGTGCTGCTGCCGCTGTTCCTGCTGTCGCCCAAGACCGGGCTGAACGGCCATAACATTGGCCTGGTGGTGTATGCCTGCGTGCTGGCCTCGATGGTCGCGCCACGGGTGTGGATGCAGGCGGTGCACCGGCTGGGGCCAAGCCGCACCACGCTGTTCTTCAACTTGCTGCCGGTGGTGACGGCGGTGATTGCGGCGGTGGTACTGGATGAGCAGTTGGCCAGTTATCACCTGGTTGGCGGGTTGCTGACCCTGGTTGGAGTGCTGCTGGCTGAGCGCTGGACTACGCCAGTGCGTCGGACCTCATAGAACTGCACATGACTCGGTGACTGAGTGAGGACCTGTGGGAGCGGGTTTACCGGAGTGCCGGACCACCGCGAACACCGGCGCAGCCGGTGCCATGCACCGCGTCGTCTGTTTCGCGGCTAAAGCCGCTCCCACAGGGTACGCGCTGGCCGCTGGATCACAACCCCGCCGCCTTGAGCCGGGCGGCATGCTCGGTAAACAGCCGCACCGGCTCGGCGCCCTTGCCCACCGCGCCGAGCGACTGGTTGACGATGTCGAGGTGGTCGAGCGGATAGTCGTCACCGATCACCTGCCCCAGGTGCGAACTGAAGCGCCCGACCATGCCATCGCACTGGCCTTTCTCCCTGACGAAGCTGCGGGCGAACAGGCGGCAGAAGCGGTTGCTGCCATCAAAACGGTTGCGACCCTGGTCGGTGAGCCCAGGCTGCAGGGTGCCGGACCAGGAGTAGTAACGCACCCCGTTCACCTCAGCCGGCCCTTCCCCACCCCAGACCTCGGGCAGCCCCTGCGGATAAGCCTGGTTGAACAGCGCCACCCCGGCGCAGGTCAACGACTGATGCGAGGCATGCACGTCGATCGGCAGCGGGTCGCGGCGCCAGCCGGTCTCCAGCCACACCAGCAACACTGCCAGGCCATGCAGCACAGCCCTGAGGATACGCCCCTGGGCTGAGTCGCCCGGTGCCGTGCGTTCCAGGTGGTCGGCCAGCTCCGAACCATGGTTGGGCCCGGCCACCGAGGTCACCGAGGCTACCCGGTCAGGGCGCTTCGCCGCCGCATAGCGGGCACTCAGCGCGCCCTGGCTATGGCCGATCAGGTTGACCTTTTCGGCCCCCGTGCGCTGGCAGATGTCTTCGATGATGGCCAGCAACTGTTCGCCGCGCACCTCGCTGCCATGCAAGGGCGAGACCTGCACCGGGAACACCTGCGCGCCACCCCGGCGCAAGGCCGGGACGATGCCGAACCAGTAGGGATAGAGCAGCAACCGCACAAACCCGAGCATGCCCGGCACCAGCACCAGTGGATAGCGTGTAGCCAACGCTTGCGTCATTGCCCCAGCCCCTTTCCATGGACGACCGGCCCACACTACAGCGCCGCTTGAGCCCTGCGCAATCGAACTCCTGGCGCGGCGCGCGGTTCCAAGCAGAACAGACCCTCGAGCAAGGAGCGGGACCATGTACAAGCAGACCCTGGCCATTCTTCTGGCAAGCGCCACCCTCGCCGCCTGCAGCAGCCGCCCGGAAAACCCGGTGGACTATGTGACCTACCGCGACCAGCCGCTGGTCAAGCAGGTGGAAAACGGCATGACCATGCAGAAAGTCATCGCCATCGGCGGCAGCCCGTCGAATGTCATCGACCTGCCCCATGGCGGCACCTGCAACGACTACATCCTCAACCGCGACGGCCACCAGCAGGCCTACTACGTGCGTTTTGACGCCACCGGGCATGTTGACGCCAAGGGCTTCAAGACGTGCAAGCAACGCCAGCAAGACAGCGACGCCGCCCACGGCGCATGACCACCCTGATGCTTACGGAGATGAACATGAGCGTTGAACTGACCGATGTGAAGACCCTGCGCGAACGTGCGCGCAAGCACGCTGAAAACGGCGCGGTGACCGAGGGTTACCAGGCCGACCGCGAGAAGATCCTGCGCCTGCTCAACGAGTCGCTGGCCACGGAGCTGGTGTGCGTGCTGCGTTACAAGCGCCACTACTTCATGGCCAGCGGCATCAAGGCCAGTGTCGCTGCGGCGGAATTCCTCGAGCATGCCACCCAGGAAGCCGAGCACGCCGACAAGCTGGCCGAGCGCATCGTGCAACTGGGCGGCGAGCCGGACTTCAACCCGGACAACCTGAGCAAGCATTCGCATGCCCAGTACGTGGAGGGCAAGAACCTGAAGGAGATGGTGCTGGAAGACCTGGTGGCCGAGCGCATCGCCATCGACAGCTACCGCGAGATCATCCAGTTCATCGGCGACAGCGACCCGACCACACGGCGGATCTTCGAGGACATCCTGGCCCAGGAAGAAGAGCACGCGGACGATATGTCGGATCTGTTGCAGGGTCTGTAAACACCAGACTGTGGGAGCGGGTTCACCCGCGAACACGGGCATAGCCCGTGCCAGGCACCGAGGTGTCACCTTCGCGGGTAAATCGCAGCGGCGAACCGCCGCTCCCACAGGTAGAGTGCAGGTTTTGAGTTCGGCCCGCTCCCACGCACTTCAACGACCTTTGTTCACCGCAGCCGGCGCCTTGCCGGCTTTCATCTGCTGCAACAGCGGCGTGCACTGGTTCGGCGCATCGCCACTGCTCGGCGCGATCAGCGCCAGCAGCCCCGCCGCTGGCCCCACGACCACACCCAGTGCCAGCATCCCCGCGCCACGCAGCGCCAGCGGCACCGCCTGCACGCCGGCATTGGGCTTGGCGAACGGCCCACGCACATACAACGGCGAACGCAGCGAGAACAGCCGCACGCCCTTGGATTCCGGGGTGATCTTCAGGTCCAGCTGCTCGCTGGCGAAGTTGGCCGTGCCGTTGATGTAGATGATCGCGTTCTCGGTATCGAAGACGAACAGGCGGGTAGTGGCCAGGCCATCCTTGATACCCACATCGGCCGCCGCGCAATTGATCTTCACGTCCTCGTCGCCGAACAGCTTGCCGATCACATAGTTGCCGACATTGAGCCCGGCGATCTCCATCAGGCTGCGGCTGATCGCGCCATCGTTGATCAGCAGGCGCAGGTCACCGTTGGAGGTGCCGAGCAACGCCGCCACCGAATTGCCGCTGCCGCGCAGGTCGGCATCGCCATTGAGTTCACCAAAGCTGGTCTGCATCGGCGCGAAGCTGGGGAACAGCTGCTTGAGCTTGAAGCCCCGGGCGGTGAGCTTGGCACGCCCTTGCAACGGCGTGCTGCGCCCGTCCAGGCTGATGTTGGAGTCGAGGTTGCCGCCGGCCACGCCGAAGCGCAGCGGCTCCAGGCGCAACAGGCCATCGTCGAGGATCACATGGGCGGCCAGGTCGTTGAACGGCAGCTGCTCGCTGTGGACGATGCGCTTGCCGGCGAACGAGACGTCGGCATCCATGGCCCGCCAGCGCTCGGTGCGGAATTCTTCCACCGGCAGCACCTTGCCCGCCGGCTGCTTGCTGGCGCCGCCACGGGCCTTCTGCTGGCTGTTGGAGTCGGCGCCGATCAACGGTGCAAGGTCCTTGAACAGCAGCTGGTTCGACACCAGGTTGCCGGACAGTTTCGGCCGCGGCTGGCTGGCGACGAACGCCAGGTCGCCATGGATATCGCTGGCGCCGATCTTGCCGTTGAAGCCCTCGTAGCGGAACTGCGCACCGCCTGCTGCATGCAAATTGGCGTTGAGGTGGCCGTCGGTTTCATAAGCCGGGGTGTCCGGCAAGGTCACGCCGGTGAGCGGGTAGAGGTTGCCCAGGCTGCTGCCGGACAGTTTCAGGCGCAGGTCGAGGGCGCCCAGGTTGCGCGGATCGGTCAGGGTACCGGCCAGCGCCACCTGGGTGTCGCCGATGCGGGCGTCGGCCTGCAGCGGGAACGGTTGGCTGGCATCCTGCAGCGCCAACAGGCCACCGATCTTGCCGGTGGCCGTCACGGCCTGGCCTTTGTAGCGGCCCTGGGCCTTGAGGCCGAAGGCGTAGGCCTGGGCGTTGCCGGCTTTTTCGGCGCGGGCCTTGCCGACGATGTCGCTGAACGGGATCGGTTTGCCCAGCGGGTCGATCTGCACCTTCAGGCTGGTCTTGAGGGTCTGGTCGTCGAAGCTCACGTTGCCCTGGTCGAAGCCGATGGCGCCGATGTCCAACACCCATTTCGACGGTGGTTGGTTGCCGTCCTTGGGCCCGAAGTCGAAGGTCCAGTTGGCGCGGCCGTCGGCCAGCCGGGTGAGGCTGGCGCTGGGCTTGACCAGATCGATGCGTGGGATGCTGATGCGCTGGACGATCAACGGCAGTGGCGCCAGGCGGAACTCGACCCGCTCGAGGCCGACCATGCGCGGCTCCTTGAGCCAGTCCGGGTTCCCCAGCGTGAGATCTTCGGCGGTGAAATGCGGCCAGGGCACGAAGGCGCGCCAGCCGCCTTCTTCCGGTGCGGTGCGCCAGTGCACGGCGAGGTTGCCGTTGATCGCGAAAGGCCGATGCAGCGCCTCGGACACCTTCTCGTTGAGCAGTGGCTTGACGCGGTTCCAGTCGAAGGTGGCGATCACCACCACCAGGATCGCCAGCAGCGTGGCCAGGGTGACGAAGGTCCAGACAAGGATTCTGGCGGGGCGCGTCATTGCGGGGTTCTCCTGACTGCCGGGCACGAGGCGGGCATAACGATGGCACTTAAAATGTCGGACTGATGAAAACCCGCAGGGTTTAGTCCGGGTTGCCATGATAGCGAAGTTTTCCTGGCGCTTTTCTGCGCTATTGGTCTGCTGCGGGCCTTGGTGTTACTGAGAAATCGGCAACGCACAATGCCGGCATCATCGCCGAAACCATTGATTCAGAGCCGTCGCGCCTGAGTATCAATAGCGTCGATTGTTACCATTACCCTGATGAACTTCTCTCTGGCGTTACGCGGCGTAGCATTGCCTCCGTAGCCACTTTTCAGCCCCCGAGAGGAGCACCGAATCATGAAACGCCATCTGCTGCTGAGCCTGACCCTGTCCGTACTTGCCGCCAACGCTTTCGCCCTGCCTGCCGAAGACCAGCACCTGAGCGCCGAATCGCGCTCCAGCGCAGCCACTGTTGCCCAGCCGCTGAACACCCTGGCTGAAGGTGGCGCCGAACGCCTGCAGGAACGTGCCGGTCGCGTTGCCGAAGGTGGCTCGGATCGTCTGATCGAACGTAATAACCGCGTCGCCGAAGGTGGCTCGGATCGCTTGATCGAACGTAATAACCGCGTCGCCGAAGGTGGCTCGGATCGTCTGCTCGAACGCAACAACCGCGTCGCCGAAGGTGGCTCGGATCGCTTGATCGAACGTAATAACCGCGTCGCCGAAGGTGGTTCGGACCGTCTGATCGAACGCAACAACCGCGTCGCCGAAGGTGGCTCGGACCGTCTGATCGAACGCAACAACCGCGTCGCCGAAGGTGGCTCGGACCGTCTGATCGAACGCAACAACCGCGTCGCCGAAGGTGGCTCGGACCGTCTGATCGAACGCAACAACCGCGTTGCCGAAGGTGGCTCGGATCGCCTCGTCGAACTCAGCCGTGTGAGCTGATCGCCATGGCCGAAAACAACAAACCGCCCCGCTGTATCTGCTCCCCACCTAGCCCGGTCCATTGACCGGGCTTTGTTTTTTTATCCAGAATGGCCGGCCTCACAGCCACAGAATCCCGTCCCATGCTGCCGCGTGCCGAACAGAAGCTACAGACCCGCCAGGCCCTGCTGGACGCCGCCTGCCAGCTCATGGAGAGCGGCCGTGGCTTTGGCAGCATCAGCCTGCGCGAAGTGGCCAAGGCTGCCGGCATCGTGCCCACTGGCTTCTATCGCCACTTCCCCGACATGGACACCCTGGGCCTGGCCCTGGTCGCCGAAATCGACACCACCTTCCGCCAGACCATTCGCCTGGTGCGGCACAACGAATTCGAGCTAGGCGGCATCACCGACGCCTCGGTGCGCATCTTCCTCGATGTAGTCAACGCCCACCGTGCTCAGTTCCTGTTCCTGGCCCGCGAACAGTACGGCGGTTCGCAAGCCGTACGCCAGGCCATCGCCCGCCTGCGCCAGGACATCAGCAGCGACCTGGCCACCGACCTTGCGCGCATGCCGCGCTGGCAGCACCTGGACGGCGCGGCCCTGGCGGTGATGGCCGACCTGGTGGTCAAGACCGTGTTCGCCACCCTGCCGGAGCTGATCGACAGCCCGGAGCCGGGCAACCCGCAGGTGATGACGGCGCAAGAGAAGATCACCCAGCAGCTGCGCTTCATCTTCGTGGGTGCGCGGCATTGGCAGGGGTTGGGGAACCCAGGCTGATCCCTTGCCTGTACCGGCCCCATCGCCGGCAAGCCGGCTCCCACAGGGAATCACTCCTACAAAGACAGTTGCTCCCACAGAGCAGGCGTCAGCCTCGATACTTGTGGGAGCTGGCTTGCCAGCGATGGGGCCAGCACAGGCAACCCATACCCCCAGTTCTGCTACCATGGCGCCCTGCCCGACCGTCCATGAGCGCCAGCATGTCCGACCCCCGCCTTGCTTTGACCCGTTTTCAACAGCACTTCGCCGAACGCATCGTGCCGCTGTGGCAAGGCCCGGGCTGGAACGCCGAGATGGCGCTGCCCTATGAAGCCCTGGACGCCCAACACCGCCCGCTGCCGGTACAGCGCTACCGCGCCATGGCCTGCGCGCGCCAGCTGTACCTGTTCAGCAGCCGCATCGAACAACCGGGCGCTGCCGAACGCGCGGCGGCACTGTTCCGCTCGCTGCAAAAGCACTTCCATGACGCCGAGCACGGCGGCTGGTTCTACAGCATCGACGCCGAAGGCAAGCCGCTGGACCGGCGCAAGGATCTCTATACCCACGCCTTCATCGTCTTCGCCTGCGCCCATTACTGGGGCAAGGTCGGTGAAGGTCTGGTGGAAGCCACGCTCAATGGCGCCCTGGAAGTGGTTGCCGAGCAGTTCGCCCGTGACGATGGCCTGTACGAGGCCAGCCTGGGTGAAGACTGGTCGGACCTGGGCAGCGGCCCGTTGCAGAACCCACAGATGCACCTGGCCGAAGCTTTCCTGCAGGTGCTGGCCGTGCGCGAGGACGACGACGTACGCCAGTCGCTGCTGCAGCTGTGCGAAGCACTGCAGGCGCAATTCGTCGAACCGCAACACGGCCTGATGCTGGAGAAACCGCGCGGGGCTGTGGATAACTGGTTCGAGCCTGGCCATCAGTTCGAATGGTTCTACCTGCTCGACAGCTCGCCGCTGCTGCGCGGCACGCCGCTGCATGCCTCCATCAGCCGTGCGTTCGGCTACGCCGAACAGTGCGGGGTGAAGGATTCGGCGGTGCTGGCGATGCTGGATGTGGACGGCAAAGTGCTCGACGCCACCCAGCGGATCTGGGCCCAGGCGGAGTACCTGCGGGCGCTGGTGCTGCGCTCGGCCAGCGATGAAAAATTGCTTGGGCAGCTGCAGGCCCTTCAGGGGCAGTTCCTGCATGACGGCGGCTGGCATGAGTGCCGGGATGGCAATGGCGCGGTCAGCCGGCATGACATGCCTTCGACCACGCCCTATCACTTGGCGACCTGCCTGGAAGGTTTGCAGCGCCTGGACTGACGCAATCGCGGGGCAAGTCGCAGCGGCGCACCGCCGCTCCCACAGGTTTTGCGCATCATCTGTGGGAGCGAGCTTGCCTCGCGAATGGCCCGCAAAGCGGGCCTTGTCAGTTGATTCAGGCCTTGGCCGAGCGGTCGATCGAGAACCCTGCCCAGTCCTGGCTCACCGGCATCAGCTCGAGGCTGTTGATGTTGATGTGCGCCGGTTGATTGAGGATCCAGAAGATGGTCTCGGCAATGTCCTGCGGCTGGATCGGCTCGGCGCCTGCATAGGTGGCGTCGTACTTGGCCTGGTCGCCGCCGAAGCGCACCAGCGAGAACTCGCTCTCGCACAGTCCTGGCTCGATGTTGCTCACCCGCACCCCGGTACCGCGCAAGTCGCAACGCAGGCTCAGCGAGAACTGGCCGACGAACGCCTTGGTGCCGCCGTACACGTTGGCGCCTGGGTACGGGTAGTTGCCCGCCACCGAGCCGACGTTGAGGATCGACGCACCACGGCCGTGGGCGATCAGGCGTGGCAGCAGCAGGCGGGTGGTGTACATCAGGCCCTTGATGTTGGTGTCGACCATGGTTTCCCAGTCGTCCAGGCTGCAGTTCTGCGCGGCATCGACACCCAGCGCCAGTCCGGCGTTGTTGACCAGGCCCTGCAGTTTGTCGAAGGCCGGCGGCAGGCTGGCGATGGCCGCCTCCATGGCTTTGCGGTCACGCACATCGACCACCAGGGTGTGCACTTCGGTCTTGGCCGACAGCTCGGCGCGCAGGGCATCCAGGCGCTCCTGGCGACGGCCGGTGAGGACCAGCTTCCAGCCGGCCTCGGCGAAACGGCGGGCGGTGGCCTCACCAAAACCGGAAGTCGCGCCAGTAATGAATACGGTGGATGTCATGCTCTTCTCCTTGGCTGTGGATTAGGTGCTGCAGGCCTCGCAGCATGCCCGGCGCACGCCCTGGCGACAACCGTTTCGATGCCTGATCAAAAAACGACCAAAGCCTTGAAGGCCCCGTGCTAGATGGTCCTGAGAGAGCTATGCGCACCTTATCCACAAGCCTTTCCCCACGGATTGGGGGCAACTCGTCGGTTGCGTGGAACCTTTTGTTCGGCCGAGGTCCTGTGGAAATCTTTCAGTGATGGCGCAACGCTTTCAACCATGCCGCTTGCGGCAGTCTGTCCAAGGTTTTTGCACAGAGTTATCCACAGATATCCGGCCCTTGTGGACAGGTCCTCCTGCTGGCAAAAACACTCGTTGAATCAACCACAAAGCGTACATGATCAAAAAACGTACAACCTCTTGAAGACCTTGAAAACAAAGGGGTACAGCGAGGTGCCACCATGTTTTCCACAGGCGGCTCCACACAATCCGTGGAAAGTTTTGTACCTGTGGAAACAAGGGCTTGCGAGGGGGTTGTGGAGTGCTTCGAGAAAGATATGCGACAAGTTGTCCACATGCTGCTGGGAAGCCGCATCGCTGGCAAGCCAGCTCCCACAGAAGCAGGTTCATGCGGTCAGGGTGGGAGCCGGCTTGCCGGCGAAGGGGCCGCGCAGCGGCCCCGGAAACAATCAGTGCCCGCCCAGATAGGCGTTACGCACCTCCTCGTTGACCAACAGCTCCTGCCCGGTCCCGGTCATGCGGATCTGCCCGTTGACCATCACATAGGCACGGTCCGAGAGCTTCAGCGCATGGTTGGCGTTCTGCTCCACGAGGAAGATGGTCATCCCGCTCTGCGCCAGTTCGCGCAGGGTGGCGAAGATCTGCTTGACCACGATCGGCGCCAGCCCCAACGACGGTTCGTCAAGCAGCAGCAGCTTGGGCCGGCTCATCAGCGCCCGGGCGATGGCGAGCATCTGCTGCTCGCCGCCGGACATGGTCATCGCCCGCTGGTTACGCCGCTCCTTGAGCCTGGGGAACAGCGTAAACATGCGCTGCATGTCCTCATCGGCATGTTTGTCGCCGATGGGGATGGTGCCCATCATCAGGTTCTCCTCGACGGTCATGTCGGGGAACACCCTGCGCCCTTCGGGGGACTGGGCGATGCCGTTGGAGGCGATGTAGTGCGACGACTTGCGGGTGATGTCGGTGCCACGGTAGATGATCTGCCCGGAGGCCGCCCGGGGCTGGCCGAAGATCGACATCAACAAGGTCGACTTGCCCGCACCGTTGGCGCCGATCAGGCTTACCGTCTCGCCTTCGTTGATGTGCATCGAGACTTTCTTCAGGGCCTGGATCGGCCCGTAGAACACCTCGAGATCCTTCAGTTCGAGAATGGGTGCGGTCATACCAGTTCCTCTTCATCAGCACCCAGGTAGGCGGCGATCACCGTCGGGTTGTGGCGGATATCCTGCGGCGCGCCTTCGGCGATCACGTTGCCGTGGTCGAGCACGACGATATGGTCGGAAATGCTCATGACCATGCCCATGTCGTGCTCGATCAGCACCACGGTGATGTCATGCTCGTCGCGCAGCACGCGGATCATGCGGCTGAGCGCCTCGGTTTCCTGCGGGTTGAGGCCGGCGGCCGGTTCGTCCAGGCAGATGATCTTGGGCCTTGTGCACATGGCCCGGGCGATCTCCAGACGGCGTTGCTGGCCATAGGAAAGCTCACCGGCCAGGCGGTTGGCGCAGTCGACCAGGTCGACCACCTCCAGCCAGTAGAAGGCATGGTCCAGCGCCTCGCTCTCGGCCTGGCGGTAGCCCTTGGTGTTGAGCACCCCGGCCAGCAGGTTGCGGTTGACCCACATGTGCTGGGCCACCAGCAGGTTCTCCACCACCGACATTTCCTTGAACAGGCGGATGTTCTGGAAAGTACGCGCCAGCCCCGCCCGGTTTACCAGGTGGGTACCGCCGAACATCTTGTAGTACATGCGGTTGGCGAAACGCGCGGGGGACACGAAGTCGGAGGGCCGGAAACGCTCGCCCAGCAGCTGAATGACGTTGGTTGTGCTGCCGCGCACGTTCAGTTCGATGCGCCCGCCGCTGGCCTTGTAGAAGCCGGTCAGGCAGTTGAACACGGTGGTCTTGCCGGCGCCGTTGGGGCCGATCAGGGCGAAGATCTGGTTGCGCTTCACTTTCAGGCTGACATCGCTGAGCGCCTTGATCCCGCCGAACTGCATCATCAGGTTGTCGACCGACAGAATGATTTCGTCGCTCATGGCGCCACTCCTTTACGCGGGACCACACCAGTACGGCTGATGCGGATCAGCCCCCGTGGTCGCCAGATCATCATCAGCACCATCAATACGCCGAACAGCAGCACGCGGTACTCGGAGAAGCTGCGCAGCAGCTCGGGGGCCACGGTCAGCACGAATGCGGCAATCACCACGCCCACGGTCGAGCCCATGCCGCCGAGCACGACGATGGCGAGGATCAGCGCCGACTCGAAGAAGGTGAACGACGACGGGTTGACGAAGCCCTGGTAGGTGGCGAAGAACACGCCGGCAAGGCCTGCGGTAGAGGCACCGAGGGTGAAGGCGGAGAGCTTGACCAGCACGTGGTTCAGGCCCATCGAGCGGCAGGCGATCTCGTCTTCGCGCAGCGCCTCCCAGGCACGGCCGACCGGCATGCGGGTCAAGCGGTGCTTGATGTACAGCACGGCCAGCACTACCAGGAACAACACCGCGTAGATGAACACGAACTTGAGGTTGGCGTTGTATTCGAAGCCGAAGAACTCATGGATCGGCACCCCGCCGTCCTTGGCCCTGCGACCGAACTCCAGGCCGAAGATGGTCGGCGATGGCGCCGGCATGCCGTTGGGGCCACCGGTGAACGACAACCAGTTGTTCAGCACCAGGCGAATGATTTCACCAAAGCCCAGGGTCACGATCGCCAGGTAGTCGCCATGCATCCGCAACACCGGGAAGCCGAGGATGCACCCCGCCAGCGCGGCGGCGATGGCCGCCAGCGGCAGCACGCTCCAGAAGCCCAGGCCCAGATACTGGTAGCCGAGCGCCAGGCCGTAGGCGCCAATGGCGTAGAACGCCACGTAACCCAGGTCGAGCAGGCCGGCCAGGCCGACCACGATGTTCAGGCCCAGGCCCAGCAGCACGTAGATCAGGCCGAGGATGACCACGGTCAGCAGGTACTTGTTGGCGAAGACGGGGAACACGATGGCAATCACGATCAGCGCCGGAATGATGTAGCGCAGGCGCGACTTGTAGTCCGGCGCCAGCACGTGCACGCCCGAACCACCACTGTCGAAGCCCTGGAGCATGCGCAGGCCGGTGGCGGTCTGCAGGAACAGGCTGAGCACGAAGCGCCCGACCATCACCCCGCCGACCAGCCAGGCCACGCGGGTCGGCTGGGCGTTGAAGGTGTAGCCGTCGAGTACCACGCCGACGACCGGGCCAAATACGATGAGGGCCAGCAGGCCGGCGACTATGGTCTCCAGCAGGCTGCGTTTGAGATCGAAACCTTTGTTTGCAACAGCAGGGGCAGTATTGGCAGCGGACATGTTCACACCTTAGCCACGAGCGGGCGACCCAGCAGGCCTTGGGGACGGAAGATGAGGATCATCACCAGCAGCGAGAAGCTGAACACGTCCTTGTAGTCGGAGTTGATCAGGCCGGAGAACAGCGACTCGGAAATCCCCAGGATGATCCCGCCAAGCATGGCGCCCGGGAGCGAGCCGATACCGCCAAGCACGGCGGCGGTGAATGCCTTGATGCCGATGATGAAGCCGGCATAGAAGTCGAAGGTGCCGTAGTTCATGGTGATCAACACGCCCGCCAGTGCGGCCATCACCGCGCCGATGACGAACACGTAGGAGATCACCCGGTCGGTGTTGATACCCAGAATGGAGGCCATCTTGCGGTCTTGTTGCGTGGCGCGGCACATGCGGCCGAGCTTGGTGTACTTGATCACGTAGGTGAGCAGGCCCATGCCGACGAACGCGGCGACCAGGATGAAGATCTTGGTGTAGGTCAGTTGTACGAAACCACTGCCAACGTCGATACGCATGGCGCCTTCGAGCAGCGTGGGTACGCCCTGCTGGCGGGCGCCCTGGCTGATCTGTGCGTAGTTCTGCAGGATCAGCGAGATGCCGATGGCGCTGATCAGCGGTGCCAGGCGGGTGGAGTTGCGCAGGGGTTTGTAGGCGATGCGCTCGATGGTGAAGCCGTAGACGCCGGTGACGACGACGGTGAACAACAGCGTGCCGAGCATCAGCAAGGGGAACGACTCGATGCCGAAGTAGGCCAGCAATGCCAGGCTGATCGCCGCGAGGTACGCGGAAATCATGTACACCTCGCCGTGCGCGAAGTTGATCATGCCGATGATGCCATAGACCATTGTGTAGCCGATGGCGATCAGGCCATAGACCGACCCGAGGGTCAGGCCGTTGACCAGTTGCTGCAGGAAAATACCATCCATAACGCAATCTCACCTGATTGAGATTGCACGAGCGCCGACCACGGCGGGCCACGGATGAAGTGGCCGTTGCGGCGCAGAACCGTGCAGATCTACGAATAAAGACAGCTGCTGCGGGGGCGTTGGCCCGGGCTTGCAGGCCCGGGCCCCACCCTGGTTATTTTTGTTTTTCGAGCTGGTGGTACTTGCCGTCTTTATCCCACTGGTAGACCACGTAGTCGGACACGGTCAGGTCGCCCTTGCTGTCCCACTTCTTCTCGCCCATGACGGTCTTGACCGGGTTGGCCTTGAGCCACTTGGCGGCGTCCTCGCCCTTGTTCGACTTGGCGCCGTTGAAGCCGGCGGCCAGGGCCTGCAGCGAAGCGTAGGCGTACAGGGTGTAGCCTTCCGGCTCGGTGCCATTCTTGCGGAACTCCTCGACCACCGCCTTGCTGTCGGGCAGCAGACGCGGGTCGGCGCCGAAGGTCATGTACACACCATCGACGTATTGAGCACCGCCAGCGGTGGTGACCAGTTCGTCGGTGACGATGCCGTCGTCGGACATGAACTTGACGTCCTTCAGGCCCTGCTCGCGCAGCTGGCGTACCAGCGGGCCGGCCTCTGGGTGCAGGCCACCGAAGTAGACGACGTCGGCACCGGCGGCGCGGATCTTGGTGACCACGGCGCTGAAGTCCTTCTCACCGCGGGTCAGGCCTTCGTACAGTACCGGCGTGACGCCGCGCTTGATCAGCTGTGCCTTGGTCGCGTCGGCCAGGCCCTGGCCGTAGGTGTCCTTGTCGTGCAGCACGACCACTTTCTTGCCCTTGAGCACGTCGACGATGTAGTCGCCGGCGACGATGCCCTGCTGGTCGTCACGGCCACACATGCGGAACATTGCAGACAGGCCGCGCTCGGTGACCTGCGGGTTGGTGGAGCCCGGGGTGATGGCGATCACGCCAGCCTCGTCATACACCTCGGAGGCGGGGATGGTGTTGGAGGAGCAGAAGTGACCGACCACACCGATCACCTTGTCCTGGTCCACCAGGCGGTTGGCCACGGCCACGGCCTGCTTGGGTTCACAGGCGTCGTCACCTTTGACCAGGACGATCTTTTCGCCGTTCACCCCGCCGGCGGCGTTGATCTTGTCGGCTGCCGCCTGGGCACCTTTCATGTACTGCTCGCCAAACGCTGCGTTGGCACCGGTCATGGGGCCCGCAACACCGATCTTGACGTCGGCCTGAACATACGAAGAAACACCCAGTGCTGTGGCTACTGCCAGTGCCAGGAAACCTTTCTTGTAAAACGTCTGCGACATGAGGTGGTGCTCCTAGAGTTTTTTTTGGTTGGCACTACAACTTCATCAACCCTGTGCTCCGAGCAAGGGCCGTGCCATTGGTTTTGCATTCCGGGAAAACTCACTGTGCAGGGGGATAAGAGGCGACCGACGGCCTTTTCTTTATTGAGCGTGCAACCGTCTGCCGCAGGGTGAGCGCCACCCAAACGCCTAGACAAGGAGCAACCATCGAGTGCCATCATTGCAACCCTTGCAAGTGTTAACGTGCAACCGCCCTGTAACAGCCGACGTCACCGAACTGCACACCGCTGGTGCGCGACTGCTACAGGCAGCACCGTTTGAAGGCTAGCCGGTGCACGGAAAAAGACCTGCTTTGCCTGCGCCGGCCCTTTCGCGGGTAAACCCGCTCCCACAGGATGGCACCTGACCTGTGGGAGCGGGTTTACCCGCGAAGGGGCCGGCATAGGCGCAACAACACCTCAAAGACTGGCACAATAGCCGCCATTGCCCGCTTTGGAGCTTCCCCCTGATGAGCGAGAGCGCATTCGCCGAGCGCATCGTGCACAACCTGCTCGACACCGATTTCTACAAGCTGACGATGATGCAGGGCGTGCTGCACAACTACCCGGACGCCGACGTCGAGTGGGAGTTTCGCTGCCGCAATGGCGAAGACCTGCGCCCCTACCTGGGCGAAATCCGCCACCAGCTGGAACTGCTCAGCGAGCTCACCCTGGATGATGGCCAGCTAGCCTTCCTCGAGCGCATCAGCTTTCTCAAGCCCGACTTCCTGCGTTTCCTGCGGCTGTTCCGCTTCAACCTGCGCTACGTGCGCTTAGGCATCGAAAATGACCAGCTGAGCCTGCGCCTGCGTGGCCCGTGGCTGCACGTGATCCTCTTCGAAATACCCCTGCTGGCGATCATCAGCGAAGTGCGCAACCGCCACCTGCACCCGCACATGCGCCTGGCCGAGGCGCGTGACCAGCTACACCGCAAGTTCGACTGGCTGCGCGCCCATGCCAGCGATGACGAACTGGCCGAACTGCAGGTGGCCGACTTCGGCACCCGCCGGCGCTTTTCCAGCCGGGTGCAGGCGGAAGTGGTGCGGGTGCTACGCGATGATTTCCCGGCCCGTTTCGTCGGCACCAGCAACGTCGACCTGGCATGGAAACTGGATATCAAGCCGCTGGGCACCATGGCCCATGAATGGTTCATGGCCCACCAGCAACTCGGCCCACGGCTGATCGACAGCCAGAGCGCCGCGCTGGACTGCTGGGTACGTGAATACCGCGGGCTGCTGGGCATCGCCCTGACCGACTGCATCACCATGGATGCCTTCCTGAAGGATTTCGACCTGTACTTCGCCAAGCTGTTCGACGGCCTGCGCCACGATTCGGGCGAGCCGGTGGCCTGGGCCGAGAAAGCCATCGCCCATTACCAGAAGCTGGGCATCGACCCGATGACCAAGACCCTGGTGTTCTCCGATGGCCTGAACCTGACCCGTTCACTGGAAATCTTCCGTGCCCTGCGCGGTCGGATCAACGTCAGCTTTGGCATCGGCACCAACCTGACGTGCGACATCCCCGGTGTGGCGCCCATGAACATCGTGCTTAAAATGACCGACTGCAACGGCTCGCCAGTGGCGAAGATCTCCGACGAAGCCGCCAAGACCCAGTGCCGCGACCAGAACTTCGTCGCCTACCTGCGTCACGTATTCAAAATCCCCAGCAAGGAGTAACCCATGCAAGCCGTTCAGCAGGAGATTGCCCAGGCGCTCAAGGTGCAGCCCCCCTTCGCCGATACCGCCGCGCTCGAGCAGGAAGTGGCCCGGCGCGTGGCGTTCATCAAGGACTGCCTGGCCAACGCCCGGCTCAAGACCCTGGTGCTGGGCATCAGCGGCGGCGTCGATTCGCTGACCGCCGCCCTGCTCGCCCAGCGCGCCATCAACGAGTTGCGCAGCGAGACCGGCGACAAGGCCTACACCTTCATCGCCGTGCGCCTGCCGTACCAGGTGCAGCACGACGAGCACGACGCCCAGGCCTGCCTGGACGTGATCAAGGCCGATGAAGTGCACACCGTCGACATCGCCCCGGCGGTACGCGCCCTGGCCACTGAAGTAAAAGCGCTGGAAGGTGGCTCGCCGAGCCTGGTGGACTTCGTCGTCGGCAATACCAAGGCGCGCATGCGCATGGTGGCGCAATACACCATCGCCGGCGCCCGCGCGGGCCTGGTGATCGGCACCGACCACGCCGCCGAGGCGGTGATGGGCTTCTTTACCAAGTTTGGTGATGGTGCCTGCGACCTGGCGCCGCTGAGCGGGCTGGTGAAGAACCAGGTGCGGGCGATTGCGCGCAGCTTTGGCGCGCCGGAATCGCTGGTGGAGAAAGTGCCGACCGCCGACCTGGAAGACCTGGAACCGGGCAAGCCGGACGAGGCGTCCCACGGCGTCACCTACCAGCAGATCGATGCCTTCCTGCATGGCCAGCCGGTCGATCAGGCGGCGTTCGACATCATCGTCGGCACCTACCGCAAGACCCAGCACAAGCGCGAACTGCCGTTCGCGCCTTGATCAAGTCATAAAACGACCTGTGGGAGCGGGCTTGCCCCGCGATGGCGATGGTGGATTCACCATCGCCATCGCGGGGCAAGCCCGCTCCCACGTTTGTGGCTCAGTTAGTCGTTACTTAACTACGACCTTGCCCTTCATCATCGAGATGTGGCCCGGGAAGGTGCAGAAGAAGCTGTAGTCGCCACCGGCTTCAAGCTTCGAGGTGTCGAACTTCACTTCAGTCTCTTTCTCTGGCGCGCCGATCATCGCGGTGTGGGCGATGATGTTGGCGTTATCTGCTTTCAAGTAGCCCTTGTCGATGCCCTGGCTCATGCCTTCGGTGGCGATCGCCTGCATGTCGGCAGTCTTGCTGATCACCAGGTTGTGGCCCATGACGTTCTTCGGCAGGCTGCCCGAGTGGGTCAGCTTCACGGTGAACTCTTTGCAGCTCTTGTCGACGGTGAATTCTTTGCTGGTGTAGGACATCTGGTCAGTCGACTCGACAGTGACCGAGCATTCGGCTGCAAAGACAGAGGCGCTGGCGAGGGTCAGCAGGGATACCGCTACAGCTTTCGCAAACATCATGAATCTCCTTGGCAGGGTTTTATCAATTGCGAGACTGCCTGAAACCATGCAACCCAGCCCTGATGTGGGTCAAGGGGTGTCAAGTGGCCAGCCAGTTGAATTGTTCAATGGATTGTATACAACCAATCAAAGAGCACATCATGCCCTCTTGATAGACGATGGGACAACCTTTCATTTAGGAGTAACTGAAATGTCCCTCTCAAGTTTCATGAACAGCCTGCTCGCCGCCTACGCCCAGGGCGCCACCGGCGCGGCCTGCGAATTCTCCCGCCCAGAGTGAATAGCCTTGGAAGTGTCAGGCTAGAGCCTTACCCTGTGCCCCCTGTGAAGGGAGACAAGCCATGCCTGTACGTTCCGTTTGTGTGTTCTGCGGCGCCAGTATCGGCGCCAACCCCGCCTACCGTGAAGCCGCCATCGCCCTGGGCCAGGCCATCGCCCGCCGGGGCCTGACGCTGGTCTATGGCGGCGGCGCGGTGGGCCTGATGGGCACCGTGGCCGACGCCGCGCTGGCCGCGGGTGGTGAAGTGGTCGGGATCATCCCCGAAAGCCTGATGAACGCCGAAATCGGCCACAAGGGCCTGACCCGTCTGGAAGTGGTGGACGGCATGCACGCGCGCAAGGCGCGCATGGCCGAACTCAGCGATGCCTTCATCGCCCTGCCGGGTGGGCTGGGGACGCTGGAGGAGCTGTTCGAGGTGTGGACCTGGGGGCAGCTGGGGTATCACGCCAAGCCGCTGGGCTTGCTGGATGTGAACGGGTTCTACGAGAAGCTGGGCGGGTTCCTCGACCATATCGTCGAGGAAGGCTTCGTACGGCCGCAGCACCGGGCGATGTTGCAGTTGGCGCAGCAGCCGGATGAGTTGCTGGAGGCGATGGACAGCTTCGTCGCGCCAGTGGCGCCGAAGTGGGTGGACAAGAAGCCGGATTGATCTCGATTGATGCGGCAAACACCTGAGCCTGTGGGAGCGGGTTTACCCGCGAATGCGTCGGTGGATCGACCATCGCATTCGCGGCGGTTCGACGCTTCGATGAACCCGCTCCCACAGGGATCTCATGCTGCCTTGAAGGTCAGCGCGGAATGACTGGCTGACGCGGCTTCTTGCCCTTGCCGCCACCCTTGGCCGCCTCTTTGCGCTCCTTGGCCGCCTGCTGGTTGCGGGCGAACGCTTCGGCCTTGGCCTTCTCGCGCTTGTCCCACGGCTTGCTGCCATCGCTGGCACGCGGCGGCAGGCCGGTGTGCTGGGTGAGGATCTTCTGCTCCTTGCCCACCTTGTGGCTGCCGGCCGGCGTGGAGTTCTTGCGCCGGGCGCTCTGGTAGCTGTCGGTCTGCGGCTGGTGCAGCGGGATCAACTGGTGCTTGCCCGGGCCGATCAGGTCGGCGCGGCCCATACGCTCCAGCGCTTCACGCAGCATCGGCCAGCCCTTCGGATCGTGGTAGCGCAGGAACGCCTTGTGCAGGCGACGCTGCTCCTCGCTCTTGACGATCTCCACCCCTTCGCTCTTGTAGGTGACCTTGCGCAGCGGGTTCTTGCCCGAGTGGTACATGGCCGTGGCCGAGGCCATGGGCGACGGGTAGAACGCCTGCACCTGGTCGGCGCGGAAGCCGTTGCCCTTGAGCCAGAGGGCCAGGTTCATCATGTCTTCGTCGGTGGTGCCCGGGTGCGCGGCAATGAAGTACGGGATCAGGTACTGCTCCTTGCCCGCCTCTTTCGAGAACTTCTCGAACATGCGTTTGAAGCGGTCGTAGGTGCCGATACCCGGCTTCATCATCTTGTCCAGCGGGCCACGCTCGGTGTGCTCCGGGGCAATCTTCAGGTAGCCACCGACGTGGTGGGTCACCAGCTCGCGCACGTACTCCGGCGATTCCACCGCCAGGTCGTAGCGCAGGCCCGAGGCAATCAGGATCTTCTTCACCCCCGGCAAGGCGCGGGCCTTGCGGTACAGCTCGATCAGCGAGCTGTGGTCGGTGTTGAGGTTCTCGCAGATGCCGGGGAACACGCACGACGGCTTGCGGCAGTGCTTCTCGATCTCGTGGCTCTTGCAGGCGATGCGGTACATGTTGGCGGTCGGGCCGCCAAGGTCGGAGACCACGCCGGTGAAGCCTGGCACCTTGTCACGCATCTCTTCGATTTCGTGCAGGATCGACTCGTGCGAGCGGTTCTGGATGATCCGGCCTTCGTGCTCGGTGATCGAGCAGAAGGTGCAGCCACCGAAACAGCCACGCATGATGTTGACCGAGAAACGGATCATCTCGTAGGCCGGGATGCGTTCCTTACCATAGGCCGGGTGCGGAACACGCGCGTAGGGCATGCCGAACACGTAGTCCATTTCTTCGGTGGTCATAGGGATGGGTGGCGGGTTGAACCACACATCCACCTCGCCGTGCTTCTGCACCAGGGCGCGGGCGTTGCCGGGGTTGGTCTCCAGGTGCAGCACGCGGTTGGCGTGGGCATAGAGCACCGGGTCGTTGCGCACCTTTTCGAACGATGGCAGGCGGATCACCGACTTTTCCCGGGTGATCTGCGGGCTGTCGAGGATCTGCACCACCTTGGCTTCGTTCGGGTCGTCCTGCTCGCCCTTGGCCTGCTCGATGGCGCAGGCCTGGGTGTCCTGGGTGTTGACGTAGGGGTTGATGATCTTGTCGACCCGGCCCGGACGGTCGATGCGGGTGGAGTCGATCTCGTACCAGCCCTGGGGCGTGTCGCGGCGAATGAACGCCGTGCCGCGCACGTCGGTGATCTGCTCAATGGGCTCGCCCTGGGACAGGCGCTGGGCGACCTCGACGATGGCCCGCTCGGCGTTGCCGTACAGCAGGATGTCGGCGCTGGCGTCCACCAGGATCGAGTGGCGGACTTTGTCCTGCCAGTAGTCGTAGTGGGCGATGCGGCGCAGCGAGGCCTCGATGCCGCCGAGCACGATCGGCACGTGCTTGTAGGCTTCCTTGCAGCGCTGGCTGTACACCAGGCTGGCGCGGTCCGGGCGCTTGCCGGCCAAGCCGCCAGGGGTGTAGGCGTCGTCGGAGCGGATCTTCTTGTCCGCGGTGTAGCGGTTGATCATCGAGTCCATGTTGCCGGCCGCGACACCGAAGAACAGGTTCGGCTCGCCGAGCTTCATGAAGTCGTCTTTGGACTGCCAGTTCGGCTGGGCAATGATGCCCACCCGGAAGCCCTGGGCCTCGAGCAGGCGGCCGATGATGGCCATGCCGAACGACGCATGGTCGACGTAGGCGTCACCGGTCACGATGATGATGTCGCAGGAATCCCAGCCGAGCTGATCCATCTCCTCCCTGCTCATCGGCAGGAACGGCGCTGGCCCGAAGCATTCGGCCCAGTACTTGGGATAGTCGTAGAGTGGTTTGGCTGCTTGCATGTCAGTGACCGGTTCTGGTGTGCAGGGAAATCGCGGGCGCGGAATATAGCACAAATTTTGACCAAATCCGACGGTGGTGGTCGGATTCATTTGGATCGACCAGGAAAACACTGACCCCTGTGGGAGCGGGTTTACCCGCGAAGGCGATGGAACATTCGACATCGCATTCGCGGGTAAACCCGCTCCCACAGGGGCCAGTTGGATCCCGGGAGGTTTATTCGTCGTCGTCGAAGTTGTACATACCCGGCGCGAGGTTCTCGAAGCGGGTGTACTTGCCGATGAACGCCAGGCGGATGAAGCCGATGGGGCCGTTACGCTGCTTGCCGATGATGATCTCTGCCACGCCCTTGTGCTCGGTCTCGGGGTGATACACCTCGTCGCGGTAGACGAACATGATCACGTCGGCGTCCTGCTCGATTGCACCGGATTCACGCAGGTCGGAGTTGACCGGGCGCTTGTTGGGGCGCTGCTCCAGGGAGCGGTTGAGCTGCGACAGGGCGATGACCGGGCAGTTGAATTCCTTGGCCAGGGCTTTCAACGAGCGGGAGATCTCGGAGATCTCGTTGGTGCGGTTGTCACCGGCAGAGCCCGGGATCTGCATCAGCTGCAGGTAGTCGACCATGATCATGGCGATCTCGCCGTGCTCACGGGCCAGGCGGCGGGTACGGGCACGCATTTCCGAGGGGCTGATGCCGGCGGTGTCGTCGATGAACAGCTTGCGGTCATTGAGCAGGTTGACCGCGGAAGTGAGGCGCGGCCAGTCGTCATCGTCCAGCTGACCGGAACGCACTTTGGTCTGATCGATCCGGCCGAGGGACGAGAGCATACGCATGATCAGCGATTCACCTGGCATCTCGAGGGAGAACACCAGCACCACCTTGTCGCTGCGCAGTACGGCGTTTTCCACCAGGTTCATGGCGAAGGTGGTCTTGCCCATCGACGGACGGCCAGCAACGATGATCAGGTCGGCGGGCTGCAGGCCGCTGGTCTTCTCGTCGAGGTCGGTGTAACCGGTAGAGACACCGGTGATGTCACTGTCGGAGTTGAACAGCGTGTCGATGCGATCGATGGCCTTGGTCAACAGCTCGTTGACGCCCACCGGGCCACCGGTCTTCGGCCGCGCCTCGGCGATCTGGAAGATCTGCCGCTCGGCGTCGTCGAGGATCTCCTCGGCGTTGCGCCCCTGGGGGTTGAAGGCGTTGTCGGCGATGTCGGTACTGATGCTGATCAGCTGGCGCAGCGTGGCCCGCTCGCGAATGATCGCGGCGTAGGCCTTGATGTTGGCCACCGACGGCGTGTTCTTGGCCAGTTCAGCCAGATAGGCCAGGCCGCCGACCTGGGTGGAGACGCCTTCCTTGTCCAGCTGCTCGTGCAGCGTCACCACGTCGAACGGGTGGTTCGCGTCGACCAGCTTGTGGATGGCGCGGAAGATCAGGCGGTGGTCATGCCGATAGAAATCGCCATCCGACACCTGATCCAGCACCTTCTCCCAGGCGTTGTTGTCCAGCATCAGGCCACCGAGCACGGCCTGTTCGGCCTCGATGGAATGCGGCGGCACCTTCAGGGCAGCGGTTTGCAGGTCGAGCTGTTCCGGATGGGTAATCTCGTTCATGGCCACGAAAGAATTCTGGGGGGATGATAAAACAAAGGGCACGGCCTGTAGGAAACAGGACCGTGCCCGATGTTAACCGCCTGGCCCGCGAGGGACCAGCCGATTGCGCAGCTTAGGCAGCTACGACGACCACACGTACGGTGGCTTCAACGTCGCTGTGCAGGTGCACGGCTACGTCGTATTCGCCAACCTGACGGATGGTGCCGTTCGGCAGACGAACTTCAGCCTTGGCCACTTCAACGCCGGAGGCGGTCAGGGCGTCAGCGATGTCGTGGGTGCCGATCGAACCGAACAGCTTGCCTTCGTCGCCAGCGGTGGCAGTGATGGTCACTTCCAGCTCGGCCAGTTGGGCAGCACGGCTTTCAGCCGATGCTTTCTTGTCTGCTGCGGCTTTTTCCAGCTCAGCGCGGCGCTCTTCGAACGCGGCCAGGTTGGCGGCGTTGGCAACGGTGGCCTTGCCGAACGGCAGCAGGAAGTTACGGCCGTAACCGGCCTTAACGTTTACTTTGTCGCCCAGGTTGCCCAGGTTGGCGACTTTTTCCAGCAGGATCAGTTCCATTTGGTAAAACCTCTTAACTTTTAACCTTCACCGTTCGCGGAATCGTCACCCTGCGAAGGGGACTTGCGACCGCGAAAATCAATCAGGCTGTCGACAATGGCCAAAACCACGAGCAACGGATACATCAGCTGCATGAGCAGCGGCAACGTCACGTACATCCCCACCAGCCAGAACCCGGCCAGTCGCCCCTGCGCCACCAACCCATGAATCAGGGCGATGCCAGCCAGAAGCAGTACCAGGCTGGAGGCCGATGCCAGCACGATGAACTGAGACCCGATAAACGGACCCAGCGCCATCAGCGACACCAGTGCCAGCATGGGCACCAGCGGTAGCCTCAGTTCGCGAAACTCGCGGCCGAAACCACCGGGGTTGTACAACGCTGCCTGCCAATAGCGCGCCAGCATCAAAGCCAGCAGGCTGAACAGCTGCAGCATTACCGCACTGGAAGCGACCAGCAAAGGGCCGATCAGCTCACCAGGTAGTACGGGTTTGCCTTCGAACTGCGGCAGGGCTTTTTCAAGCGCCTTGGCCAGCACCTCGAAGGTCTCGCGCAGCACCGCATCCAGGATCAGGCTGTACAGCAAGCCTAATACGACACTGGACAGCAGCACCCGGCTCCAGGAGTGCCCGGCACGCAACAGCGCAGCCAGGCCCAGCGTTCCCAAAAACACCAGCAAGGTGCTGGGTTCGCCGAAGTACCACATGATCACCGCCGGCAACAGGCCCCAGGCGATGACCGATGAAGCATCCTTGAAACCACGCCGCAGGAACACCAGGCTCCCGGCGGCGGCACTCAACCAGAACAGCAGCGGCAGTACCGCACTGATGACCACCACGAAGGTGGCCTGCACACGACCGCGCATGATGAAACTTGCCAACGCTCGCATGCTTATCCCTTGCTACTTAAGTCGACGACCCGGTCTCAGCGGCCGTGGCTGTCGGTGTAGGGCAGCAGGGCCAGGAAGCGGGCGCGCTTGATAGCGGTAGCCAGCTGACGCTGATAACGAGCTTTGGTACCGGTGATGCGGCTTGGAACGATCTTGCCGGTTTCGGATACGTAAGCTTTCAGGGTGTTGAGATCTTTGAAGTCGATCTCTTTCACGTCTTCAGCAGTGAAGCGGCAGAATTTACGACGACGGAAGAAACGTGCCATGTGATTGGCTCCTCAAAAGGTCCGTGGATTACTCGTCAGCGTTATCGCTGTTGTCGCTGTCATTGCTGTCGTCGCCATCGACGCCATCAGCACTGTCAGGACGTTCGCGACGCTCACGGCGCTCGCTGCGGTTCTCTTCTGCCTTGAGCATCTCGGACGGGCCGGTAACGGCTTCGTCACGACGGATGACCAGGTTACGGATCACGGCATCGTTGTAGCGGAAGTTGTCTTCCAGCTCGGCCAGGGCCTTGCCGGTGCACTCAACGTTCAGCATCACGTAGTGAGCCTTGTGAACATTGTTGATTGCGTAGGCCAGTTGACGACGGCCCCAGTCTTCCAGGCGGTGGATCTTGCCACCATCTTCTTCGATCAGCTTGGTGTAACGCTCAACCATGCCGCCGACTTGCTCGCTCTGATCCGGGTGGACCAGGAAGATGATTTCGTAATGACGCATGAATGCTCCTTACGGGTTAGTAGTCTGCCAGCGTATCTGGTCAGACAAGGAGTGAATGACACTGTAAGTCTTGCCCCGGCGTGTAGGCGCATGCGCACCGGCCAGCTGGCAAGGGGCGCAATTGTAGAGAAGGCCAGGGGGACAAGCAAGGTAATTGGCGAATATTTGAACAGCCGGAAACATATTCGCCCGACGGGCAGGTTCCTGCGGGAGCAGACCCGTGAGGCGGGGTTCGTGGGAGCGGGCTTGCCCCGCGATACGATGGCAAACCCACCACCGCCATCGCGGGGCAAGCCCGCTCCCACAAGCCCGCCCTGTAGGTAACGAATCAGCGCTTGGCCTGGCGCTGTCTCACTGCCTCGAACAGGCACACCCCGGTCGCGACCGAGACGTTCAGGCTGCTGACGCTACCGGCCATCGGCAGCTTGACCAGGAAATCACAGTGCTCGCGGGTCAGCCGACGCATGCCCTTGCCTTCGGCACCCATGATCATCACCAGCGGGCCGGTCAGGTCCTGCTGGTAGATCTCCTGCTCGGCCTCACCGGCGGTACCGACCACCCACAGCCCGCGCTGCTGGAGCTTCTCCAGGGTGCGGGCCAGGTTGGTCACGGCCACCAGCGGGATCACTTCGGCAGCGCCACAGGCCACCTTGCGCACCACGGCAGTCAGGCTGGCCGACTTGTCCTTGGGGATCACTACTGCAGTAGCGCCCGCGGCATCGGCGGTGCGCAGGCAGGCGCCGAGGTTGTGCGGGTCGGTAACGCCGTCGAGGACCAGAATCAGCGGCGGGGTTTCAGTGCGCTCGAGCAACTCCTCGAGCATCAATTCACCCCACACCTGGCTCGGGCTCACCTCAGCCACTACGCCCTGGTGCACACCCTCGACCCAGGCATCGAGCTCGCGGCGCTCGGCCTGGCCGACCTGAACGCGGTTTTCCGCGGCCAGGGCCAGCAAGGTCTGCAGACGCGGTTCGCTACGGCCTTCCGACAGCCAGATCTGCTTGACCCGCTTGGGATGGTGCTGCAGCAACGCCTGGACGGCGTGCACGCCGTAGATCTTTTCCAGCTGACTCATGACTTGTTCTTGCCTTTACGTGGCGCGCCGGACTTCGACGGCCCCTTGCGATGCTTGGTCGGTTTACCGGAAGCCGACTTGCTGCCTTTCTCCGACTTGCTGGCGGCGTGCCCGGTGCGCGCATCGCTCATCAGCGCTTTCTTCATCTCGCGGCTCTTGCGCACTTCGGCGTTACGCTGGACAGCGTCTTTCGGGAAGTAGGCTTCGGCGGTTTCGCCCTTGCGGCTGCGCGGCTTGGGCGAGATTTTCGCTTCGCCGGCAGGCGCCGGCTGGGCGGCCGGCTCGGCGGCACCGGCGCGCGTCTTGCGGCCAACCGGCGCGGTGACGGTCTGCTCGGACATCTCGAAGTCGATCTTGCGCTGCTCGAGGTCGACACGCATGACCTTGACCTCGACCGTGTCGCCAAGGCGGAAGCTGCGCCCGGTGCGCTCGCCCGACAGGCGATGATGAACCGGATCGAAGTGGTAGTAGTCACCCGGCAAGGCACTGACATGCACCAGGCCTTCGACATAGATGTCGGTCAGCTCGATGAACAGGCCAAAGCCGGTCACAGCCGTGATCACGCCCGGGAAAATTTCCCCGACACGGTCACGCATGTACTCGCACTTGAGCCAGTTGACCACGTCACGGGTGGCCTCGTCGGCGCGGCGCTCGGTCATCGAGCACTGCTCGCCCATCTGCTCGAGGGCGTTCTCGTCGTACGGGTAGATACGCGCCTTGGGGATGCTCATGGCACCGGCACGCTTGACGTGCGGGGTATCGACCTTGGAGCGGATCACGCTGCGGATCGCCCGGTGCACCAGCAGGTCCGGGTAACGACGGATCGGCGAGGTGAAGTGGGTGTAGGCTTCGTAGTTCAGGCCGAAGTGGCCATTGTTCTCGACGCTGTACACCGCCTGGCTCAGGGAGCGCAGCATGACGGTCTGGATCAGGTGGAAGTCCGGGCGCCCGGCGATGCTCGCCAGCAGGGCCTGGTAGTCCTTCGGCGACGGATCCTTGCCCTTGTGCAGGCTCAGGCCCAGTTCGCCGAGGAAGGCGCGCAGTTTTTCCAGGCGCTCCGGCGGCGGGCCGTCGTGCACGCGGTACAGCGACGGCACATTGTGCTTCTGCAGGAACGCGGCGGTGGCGACGTTGGCCGCCAGCATGCATTCCTCGATCAACTTGTGGGCGTCGTTGCGCACGGTCGGACGAATTTCGTCGATCTTGCGGTCTTCGCCGAAGATGATCCGGGTTTCCTGGGTCTCGAAATCGATCGCGCCACGGGTGTGACGGGCCGCCAGCAGCACCTTGTACAGCGCGTACAGGCTCTTGAGGTCTGGCAGGACCGCACTGTACTCCTCGCGCAGGGCCTTGCCTTCGCGGGTACGGGAATGCTCGAGCATGCTGCTGACCTTGTTGTAGGTCAGGCGCGCATGGGAGTGGATGACCCCCTCGTAGAACTGGTAGTCGACCATCTGGCCGGCCTTGTTGATGGTCATTTCACAGACCATGGCCAGGCGATCGACGTGCGGGTTCAACGAGCACAGGCCGTTGGACAGCTCCTCGGGCAGCATCGGGATGACGCGCTCCGGGAAGTACACCGAGTTGCCGCGCTGCTGTGCTTCGGTATCCAGGGCAGAACCCAGGCGCACGTAGCTGGACACGTCGGCGATCGCCACATAGAGGCGCCAGCCGCCAGAGAACAGGCGCAGCTTGCCCAGCGGCTCGCAGTAGACGGCATCGTCGAAGTCACGGGCGTCTTCACCGTCGATGGTGACGAACGGCAGGTGACGCAGGTCGATGCGCTTCTCTTTGTCTTTTTCTTCGACTTCGGAGCGGAACTTGCGCGCTTCCTTGATCACGTCCTGCGGCCAGACATGGGGAATGTCGTAGCTGCGCAGGGCGATATCGAT
The DNA here is from genome assembly GCF_024749065.1 of Pseudomonas sichuanensis. Lineage (NCBI taxonomy): Bacteria > Pseudomonadati > Pseudomonadota > Gammaproteobacteria > Pseudomonadales > Pseudomonadaceae > Pseudomonas > Pseudomonas sichuanensis. The sequence goes on from NZ_CP087185.1 coordinate 5,386,804, forward strand.
CTCCATGCCCGGGGCCATGTAGTTGCCGATCACTTCGACAACGTCACCTTGCGGCTGGAAGCGCGGGGTGGGCCAGTGGGTGATCTTGATCGAAACGAACTGGCCGATCTTCGCACCACCGTTACGCCCGGCGGTGACCAGCACTTCCTGCTGGATCTTCGGATTGTCCGGCGTCACATAACCGATGCCGCCTTCTTCGAAGTAGCGGCCGACCACGCTCTCGTGGGCACGGGAGATGACTTCAACCAGCACGCCCTCGCGGCGGCCACGGCGGTCGACACCGGAGACCCGGGCAAGGCCGCGGTCACCGTCGAATACCAGGCGCATCTGCGAGGGGCTGAGGAACAGATCCTCGCTGCCGTCGTCGGGGATCAGGAAGCCGAAGCCGTCGCGGTGGCCGGAGACACGGCCGCAGATCAGGTCGAGCTTGTCTACCGGGGCATAGGTGCCGCGCCGGGTATAGATAAGCTGGCCATCACGCTCCATGGCGCGCAGGCGGCGACGCAGGGCTTCGATCTGGTCTTCTTCATACAGACCGAACTCTGCCGCCAGTTCTTCGCGGGCAGCCGGTTCGCCACGGTCGGCGAGGCGCTGCAGGATCAGCTCACGGCTGGGAATAGGATTGTCGTATTTTTCCGCTTCGCGAGCGGCCTCGGGATCGAGGGATTGCCAATCGGCCATCAGAAGGGGTTCACCTTGGGGTATATAGATATGAATTCTGGCATAGGCCTATTGAAACCGGAAATGTCAGCCTTGGACAGCCCCAGCACAGCGTCCGCTGCCCAGTAATAGGCCTGCGGAATCAACAAGTTGAATTTTTTGAAATTTTTTTCGCTCGGGGGCTTTACAGCCTCCAGGACCGTCCGTATAGTGCGCACCACAACGACGGACAACCCCGAAGTTGTAGTAGAGATGAACGGCGCTGTAAAGCATCTTGTAATCTCGAATGTGTGCCCAGGTGGCGGAATTGGTAGACGCGCTGGTTTCAGGTATCAGTGACTTAACGGTCGTGGAAGTTCGAGTCTTCTCCTGGGCACCAAGATTTTCAAGTAATAGATGACCAAGGATCTATTACTACTGTGTGAAAGCGAACGATAGTCGCCTCACCAGATGATTCAAAGCTTTGCCCAGGTGGCGGAATTGGTAGACGCGCTGGTTTCAGGTATCAGTGACTTAACGGTCGTGGAAGTTCGAGTCTTCTCCTGGGCACCATATAAAAACCCACTAGCTTGCTAGTGGGTTTTTTCTTGCCTGCGATTTTTGCTTGCCCCCTCTCCCGCCGAAAGTTCTCTAGCGCGCTCGATCTCACAGACACAGCAGGGATCACGGCGAACCCCCATGAATTTCCCGTCATACGCCCATTTGAGAAACGATTTCGTTTACCATTGTTTCCAAATATGTAGCCGTAAGCGAGGAAGTACCCGCATGACGATCCGCCCGCAACCGCTGATGCGCAGCCTGGCCGCTGCAGTGCTGAGCCTGGTGATCGGCGCCCCGGCCGCCCTGGCAGACGCCCCGGCCAGCCTGACCATGTACAACGGTCAGCACAAGGAAATCGGCGAAGCCATTGCCAAGGCCTACGAGGCCAAGACCGGCATCCACATCAATATCCGCAAAGGCAGCAGCAACCAGCTGGCCAGCCAGATCATCGAGGAAGGCGACCGCTCGCCCGCCGACATCATCTATACCGAAGAGTCGCCACCGCTGAACAACCTGGGCGAACTGGGTCTGCTGGCGAAGATCGACGACGCCACCCTGAATATGCTGCCAAAGGAATACGTAGGCGCCAATGGCACCTGGATGGGGGTCACTGCCCGCACCCGCGTGGTGGTGTACAACCCGAAAAAGGTCGACGAGAAAGACCTGCCCACCACAGTGATGGACTTCGCCAACCCCGAGTGGGAAGGCCGGGTCGGTTACGTGCCCACCAGCGGCGCCTTCCAGGAACAGGCCGTGGCCATCCTCAAGATGCACGGGCGCGAAGCCACCGAGGAATGGCTGACCGGCTTGAAAGCGTTCGGCAAGACCTACACCAACAACATGGTGGCCCTGAAGGCCGTGGAAAAAGGCGAAGTCGCCGCCGTGCTGGTGAACAACTACTACTGGTACGCCCTGGAGCGCGAGCGCGGCAAGCTCGATTCCAAGCTGTACTACCTGGCCGATGGCGATGCCGGCAACCTGGTGACCATCTCCGGCGCCGCTGCGGTGAAAGCCAGCAAGCACCCGAAAGAAGCCCAGGCCCTGCTCAACTGGATGGCCAGCGAAGAAGGCCAGCGTGTGATCACCCAGACCACCGCCGAATACCCGCTGCACAAGGGCATGGTCTCGGACCGTGGCCTGAAGCCGTTCGAGGAGCTGCGCCCGCCGAAGATCTCGCCGGCCGACCTGGGCAACGCCGAGGAAGCCATTGAGCTCGAACGTGAGGTTGGTCTGCTCTGATGACCGCCGCCCTGCCCTCGCCCGCCGTCTCCCGCTTCGTCCCCAAGCGCAAGCGCCCGTCTGTCTGGGTGCTGCTGCCGGTGCTGTTCCTGGTGGCGATGAGCCTGCTGCCATTGCTGTATGTCGGGCTCAAGGCCTGGGAAGCCGGCGCTCACGAGGCCCTGCGCCTGCTCTGGCGCCCGTTCGTCTGGGGCCTGCTGCGCAACACCCTGCTGCTGATGGCCGGCGTCACCGCGCTGTGCCTGGTGGTGGGCGTGGCCCTGGCCTGGCTGCTGGAGCGCAGCGACCTGCCGGGCCGGCGCCTGTGGGGCGTGGTGCTGTGCCTGCCGTTCGCCGTGCCGTCGTTCGTCAGCAGCTTCACCTGGGTGTCGCTGAGTTCGGACTTCGAAGGGTTGGGCGGGGCGATCCTGGTGATGGCGCTGTCCAAATACCCGCTGGTGTTCCTGCCGGTGGCCGCCACCCTGCGCAACCTCGACACCGCGCTGGAAGAATCGGCGCGCACCCTGGGTTGCAGCCGCTGGGGGGTGTTTCGCAAGATCACCCTGCCACTGCTCTGGCCGTCGATGCTGGGCGGCGCCTTGTTGATCGCCCTGCACATGCTGGTGGAGTTCGGCGCCCTGTCGATTCTTGGCCTGCAGACCTTCACCACGGCGATCTACCAGCAGTTCGAACTGGAATTCAGCAACGCCAACGCTGCCATGCTTTCGGCAGTGCTGCTGGCGCTGTGCCTGGTGATGCTCTGGCTGGAGCTGCGGGTACGCGGCAAGGCCCGCCATGTGCGGATCGGCCAGGGCGTGGCGCGTCGCGCCCAGCCGGTCAACCTGCGTGGCTGGATGCCGCTGGGGCAACTGCTGTGCCTGGCGCTTGCGGTGCTGGGCAGCGGTATTCCACTGGCCATGCTCGGCTACTGGCTGAGTGTCGGCTCGTCGGCGGCCTTCCCGGTGGCGGCCATCGGCAAGGCACTGGCCACCTCGCTGTCGGTGTCGCTGGGCGGCGCAGGTTTCTGCGTGCTGCTGGCATTGCCGATCAGCTTCCTGGTGGTGCGCTACAAGGGTCGCCTGGCGATCTGGGCCGAACGCCTGCCGTACCTGCTGCACGCCCTGCCGGGCCTGGTGATCGCGCTGACCCTGGTGTTCTTCGCCCTGCACTACGTGCCGGCGCTGTACCAGACCACTGCCCTGCTGATCCTGGCCTATGCCCTGCTGTTCCTGCCGCTGGCCCAGTCGCCGGTGCGCACGGCACTGAACAAGGCTTCACCGACGCTGGAAGAGGCGGCGCGCACGCTGGGTGCGAGCAGCTTCGCGGCGTTCTGCCGGGTGACCCTGCCGATCATCTTCCCGGCCATGGCGGCGGCATTTGCGCTGGTGTTCCTGGATGCCATGAAGGAGTTGACCGCCACCTTGCTGCTCAGCCCGACCGGGATGACCACGCTGGCAACCGAGGTGTGGGCGCATACCGCCAACGTCGAGTTTGCGGCGGCCGCGCCTTATGCGGCGCTGTTGATCGTGGTGTCGGGGTTGCCGGTGTATCTGCTGACCACGCGGATGTATCTGAACAAGGCGTAAGGCCCTATCGCGGGGCAAGCCCGCTCCCACAGTGTTCGTGGGGCGGGGCTGCCGGTGTATCTGCTGACTACGCAGATGTATCTGAACAAGGCATAAGGCCCTATCGCGGGGCAAGCCCGCTCCCACGCCGCCGTTTGTAGGTCGCGTGGGAGCGGGCTTGCCCCGCGATGCTTTTCAGGCCCGGAACTGCCCCAGGCTCGCGCGCAACTGCGCCGCCAGGTCATCCAGCACCTTGCTGCTGGCCGTGGTCTGCATCACCACCTCGGCTGACCGCTCGGCCTGGGCATGGATGTTCTCCACCCGCCCACGCACCGCCTGCGCGCCATTGGCCTGCTGCTCTGCCGCACGGGTAGCCAGGCCGATCGCCGCATGCACCTGCTCCACCGCCGCCTGCACCGACTGCTGACGCCGTTCGTTGTCACGCAGCACCAGCAGGCCTTCGCTGGCCTGGCGCCCGGCCTGGCTGATGGTGGCGACCGCCTCCTTGGCACCCTCCTGCAAGGCGGTGATGTGCGACTGGATATCGCCAGTCGAACTCTGCGTCTTGCTCGCCAGCGCCCGCACCTCGTCAGCCACCACGGCGAAGCCACGCCCGGTCTCGCCCGCCCGCGCCGCCTCGATGGCGGCATTGAGCGCCAGCAGGTTGGTCTGCTCGGCAATGCCGTGGATAACCGTCAGCACCACTTCGATCTGCTCGCTTTGCTTGGCCAGCCGCTCGATCACCTGGGAGCCGGTTTCTACTTCACCGGCCAGGTTCTCGATCAGCCGTGCCAGCTGCGTGGACGCACGGCTGTTCTCATCGGTGGCCTGGCGGATATCCACCACCTGCTGCAATGCGGCCTGCATGGCGTGGCTTTCGGCCTGGGCCTCGTCGGCCATGCTCGACAAGTCGCGCAGGCTGGCGGCCACTTCATCGCGCTGCAGCGCCGCCGCAGCGTCGGCCCCGGCGTTGCGCTGGGCCATGCTGCCGATCTCCACCCCGGTGCGCTGGGCCACCTCACCGGCCTCACGCACGATGGGCTGCAGCTTGTCGACGAAGCGGTTGACCGCCGAAGCCATGTCGCCGATCTCGTCGCGGCTGTCGAGGGTCACACGCTTGGTAAGGTCGCCCTCACCCGCAGCCAGGTCGTTGAGCGCGGTAATCAGCAGGCGCAGCTTGCTGAGCACCCGGCGCCCAAGCACCACGGCGACCACCAGCAATACCCCCAGCCCGACCAGCACCAGGCCCAGACCGATCCGCCAGCGCAACTCGCCGGCGGCGTCACGCACGGTCTGCGCAGTATTGGCCTGCATCGCCGTGGCGCTGTTCTGGGCGGTTTCCAGGCGGGCGCGCAGGGCCTTGCCACTGTCGGCGGCGGCGGCCACCAGGCTGTCGCCGACCAACTGCTCACCACTGCCGATCAACGCGGCAAAACGCTGGTCGAGCGCCTTGAGCTCCTGATCGACGCCCGCCGTGGAAACCCCCATCAGCACCTTGCCGATCTCGGCGCCATTGGGGCTGATGGATGCTTCGACGAAGTACACCGACGGGTCCTTGCGCGCCGCATCCAGCACCTTGTCCAGCGCCCGCTCGCCCTGGCCCTTGTCCATCAGTGCCTGGTTGATCGGGTTCTGCCGGTTGAGGTAGCGGGTCAGGTGCTGGCCCTGGGCGTCGTCATAGATCACAAACAGCACGTTGGGATTGCGCTGGGCGCGCCGGGCGAAGTCCGACAACATCGGCACGTCGTTATCCCAGATGGCGCGCGGCGCAACCGACGCCAAGAGTTCGGCCATGTCGTTGGCCGAGTCCTTGAGGTTCTTTTCCAGGGTGGCGCGCAGTTGCTGCTGCTCGCTTTGCAGCCGCTCGGAAAGGCCGGCACTCAGGCGCTGGCGGGTACTGGCAGAGAGGCTGTCGAGCCCGGCGCGTACATCCTGGCCGGCCTGTTCCAGTTCTGCGGCCAGTTTCTGGCTGTCATGCCCCAGGCGCTCGCCCAAATCGGCCTCCAGGGCGGTGACCGTGCTCCGCGTCAGTGCAACGGCGACCAGCACCTGCACCAGAAGAGCGATACCAAGCGCAACAAACACAGGCCGCAACAGGCGGCTTCGTAACAGTGAAAGGATGGCAGACACGTTGTAACCCTCGTGTTTCTGGCGCCATTACTTTGATGGCATCTACGGAAACTTCTTACAGCAAGGGTTGTGCCGAAGGCAGCAGGTAAAAATGCCATGCCAGGTGGCATCAATACCTGCGACAGAGCTGGAAGCAAAGCGACATCCCTGTGGGAGCGGGTTTACCCGCGAATGCAATGCTGGATTCACCGCCGCATTCGCGGCGGTTCGACGCTTCGATAAACCCGCTCCCACAGATACTTGGCAGTGGTGCCACATAGAAACAAAAACGCCGCGAACCCTTGCGGGAACGCGGCGCTCAGTCAGCTTACGGCTAGCTAATCAGGCAAACGGATGACGCAGCACGATGGTCTCGTTGCGGTCCGGGCCAGTCGAGATGATGTCGATCGGCGCGCCGACCAGCTCCTCGATGCGCTTGATGTAATCGCGCGCGGCCTGTGGCAGCTCTTCCAGGGTTTTAACGCCCAGGGTCGACTCGCTCCAGCCTGGCATCTCTTCGTACACCGGCTCCAGGCCGATGTAGCTGTCGGCATCGGAAGGTGCGTCGATGACGGCACCGTTCTCGTTCTTGTAGCCCACGCAGATGTTGATGGTTTCCAGGCCGTCCAGTACGTCCAGCTTGGTCAGGCAGATGCCAGAGATGCTGTTGACGTCGATGGCGCGACGCAGGATTACCGCATCGAACCAGCCGCAACGACGGGCGCGGCCGGTGGTGGAACCGAACTCGTGACCACGCTTGGCCAGGGTGGCGCCGGTTTCGTCGAACAGTTCGGTCGGGAATGGACCGGAACCGACACGGGTGGTGTAGGCCTTGGTGATGCCGAGGATGTAGTCCAGGTACATCGGGCCAACGCCGGAACCTGTGGAAATGCCGCCAGCGGTGGTGTTGGAGCTGGTGACGTACGGGTAGGTACCGTGGTCGATGTCCAGCAGCGAGCCCTGGGCGCCTTCGAACATGATGTCCTTGCCGGCGCGGCGCAGGTTGTGCAGCTCGGCGGTAACGTCGAGCATCATCGGCTTGAGTTGCTCGGCGTAGGCCATGCACTCGTCCAGGGTCTGCTGGAAGTCGATGGCCGGCTCTTTGTAGTAATTCACCAGCTGGAAGTTGTGGTAATCCAGCAGCTCACCGAGCTTGGCGGCGAAACGCTCGCGGTGGAACAGGTCGCCCACACGCAGGCCGCGGCGTGCGACCTTGTCTTCGTAGGCTGGGCCGATGCCACGGCCGGTGGTGCCGATCTTGGCTTCGCCACGGGCCTTTTCACGGGCCTGATCGAGGGCCACGTGGTACGACAGGATCAGCGGGGCAGCCGGGCTGATGCGCAGACGCTCGCGCACCGGTACGCCCTTCTCTTCCAGCTTGGTGATTTCGCGCATCAGCGCATCCGGGGCCACGACCACGCCGTTGCCGATCAGGCACTGTACGCCTTCACGCAGGATGCCCGACGGAATCAGGTGCAGAACGGTCTTCTCACCGTTGATCACCAGGGTGTGACCCGCGTTGTGGCCACCTTGGTAGCGCACGACGGCGGCAGCATGTTCGGTCAGCAGATCGACGATCTTGCCTTTGCCCTCATCACCCCACTGGGTGCCCAGGACGACGACATTCTTACCCATAACACTTGTCCTCATTCACGCAAACTTGGTTGCCGGCCCATCGCCGGCGAAGAATCTCAATGGGTCAGCGGCAGAACCTGCCAGCGCCCGTCTTGCTGAATCAATTGCCGATCACAATCCGCCTCAAGGGCAGCACTCAGCGGCTGGCCAGGCAGAGCCTGGACCACACGCTGGCCCTCGTTGCGCAACTGGCAGACTTGCTGCCAGAGGGCCGCATCACCGCTGTCGGGCATCCAGATGCCGCCAGCCGGGAGTACGACCTCCGCTCGCCCCAGTGTGACCAGGGTCTTCAAATCCGTGGAGAAACCGGTGGCCGGGCGTGCCCGACCGAAGTCGGCGCCGATGTCGTCGTAACGCCCGCCCTGGGCGATCGATTGACCCTCGCCAGGCACGAACACGGCAAACACCACGCCGGTGTGGTAGTGGTAGCCGCGCAGCTCGCCGAGGTCGAAGTACAGCGGCAGATCCGGGTAGCGCGAGGCCAGACGATCAGCGATCGCCAGCAGGTCGTCCAGCGCAGCCAGCACGCTGGCCGGGGCTCGGCCCAGGCGCACACGGGCCTCGGCCAGCACTTCGCGACCACCGCACAACTCGCACAAGGCGCGCAGCATGTTGCCAAGGTCTTGCGGCAGGTTGGCGGTCAGCGCCTGAACTTCATCGACAGCCTTGCGCTGCAGGGCATCGAACAGCTGCTGCTCGACGTCACCCGACAGGTTGGCGGCGCGGGCCAGGCCACGGTAGATGCCGACATGACCGAGGTCCATGTGCACATCCGCCACGTCGGTCAGCTGCAGCGTGGCGAGCATCAGGCTGATGACTTCGACATCGCTGGTAGGGCTGGCGTCGCCGTACAACTCGGCGCCCAACTGGATCGGGCTGCGCGAGGTGGACAGCGCGCGTGGCTGGGCGTGCAGCACGCTACCGGCATAGCACAGGCGGCTCGGGCCTTCGCGGCGCAGGGTGTGAGCATCGATACGCGCCACCTGCGGGGTGAAGTCGGCGCGGAAACCCATCAGGCGGCCGGACTGCGGATCGACAACCTTGAAGGTGCGCTCGTCCAGGTCCGCACCGGCACCGGTCAGCAGCGACTCCAGGTATTCGATATGGGGGGTGACCACCAGCTCGTAACCCCAGCTCTGGAACAGGTCCAACACCTGCCGACGCGCGATCTCGATGCGCGCAGCCTCAGGTGGCAGTACTTCCTCGATGCCATCTGGCAGAAGCCAGCGGTCTACCGTTGCCATTACGCCATTTCCCCTTTGGTCCGGGCGGCCACCCTGCGGGCTAGCCTTGAGTGAAACGGGCCCTGGCGGACAGCAGCGGGCAGGACCGAACCCAGCGCAGCCACCGTTACCAACACCCTTGAATACCTTGCGCCGGGGCCGTTTCATCGGCCAATCAACCTTACAGACGCAAAAAAGCCGGGAATTTCCCGGCTGCCGCATCATACACCCCTTTTCATTCAGGATGCACCCCGCCAGGCATTTTAGCTGCCGGGCGGGGCGCGCTCATCATGAGAGCAACCTCAGGGCTTGCTCTTGTCCAGGAAACGGAAGAACTCGTTCTTCGGGTCCAGGACCAGCACGTCGCTCTTGCTGGAGAAGCTCTCGCGGTAGGCCTGCAGGCTACGGTAGAACGCGTAGAAATCGGCGTCCTGGGTGTAGGCCTTGGCATAGATGGCAGCCGACTGGGCATCGCCATCACCACGGGTCTCTTCCGCCTCACGATACGCTTCGGCCAGCAGCACGCGGCGCTGACGATCGGCGTCGGCACGGATGCCTTCGGCCAGCTCGTTACCCTTGGCGCGGTGCTCGCGGGCTTCACGCTCACGCTCGGTGCTCATGCGGTCGAACACGCTGCGGTTGACTTCCTTGGGCAGGTCGATGGCCTTGACGCGAACGTCGACCACTTCGATACCCAACTCCTTGCTGGCCATGCGGTTCAGCGAGGCGGTGATGTCAGCCATCAGTGCGTCACGCTCACCCGACACCACTTCGTGCAGGGTGCGCTTACCGAACTGGTCACGCAGGCCGCTTTCCAGACGACGCGACAGGCGCTCGTCGGCGATCTGCTTCATACCCGAGGTAGCGGTATAGAAGCGCTCGGCGTCCTTGACGCGCCACTTGGCGTAGGCGTCGACCATCACTGCTTTCTTCTCCAGCGTCAGGAAACGCTGGGTTGGGGCGTCGAGGGTCATCAGGCGAGCGTCGAACTTGCGCACCTGGTTCACGTACGGCACCTTCACATGCAGGCCAGGCTGGACATCGGCCTTGACCACGCGACCGAACTGCAGCAATACCGCGCGTTCGGTTTGCGAAACGATGTAGAAGCAGTTCCAGGCGACGATCGCCAGCACCACGGCGCCAATCAGGGCGAACAGCGATTTATTGCTCATCAGCGGCTCTCCCTGGAACGCAGCGGCGGTTGTTGTTGCAGGTCCTGGGCGGCACGCGCGGCGGCGTCATTGGCCGACGGCGACACGCTGCTGGCGGGAACCGCAGTGCTGTTGCGACCGCTTTCGACCATCTTGTCCAGCGGCAGGTAGAGCAGGTTGTTCTGCCCATCCTTGGTTGCTACCAGGACTTTGCTGGAGTTGCTGTACACCTCCTGCATGGTCTCGAGGTACAGGCGCTGACGGGTAACCTCTGGCGCCTTGCGGTACTCGGCGACCAGCTTGGTGAAGCGATCGGCCTCACCCTTGGCGCGGGCGATGACTTCATCGCGGTAGCCGTTGGCGTCCTCGATGATGCGCTGCGCCTGGCCACGGGCTTCCGGCACCACGCCGTTGGCGTAGGATTCGGCCTGGTTGCGGGCACGCTGCTCGTCTTCACGGGCACGGATCACGTCGTCGAAGGCCTCTTGCACTTCACGCGGGGCTGCCGCGCTCTGCACGTTGACCTGGGTCACGGTGATACCGGTCCGGTAGGTGTCGAGGAAACGCTGCAGGCGCTCGCGGATGTCCACGGCCATCTGCTCACGGCCTTCGGTCAGTACCTGGTCCATCGAGGTGGAACCCACCACGTGGCGCAGGGCGCTGTCGGTCGCATGCTGCAGGCTGACTTCCGGCTGGTCGACGTTGAGCACGAAGTCCTGCAGGTTGCTGATGCGGTACTGCACGGTCAGCGGCACTTCGACGATGTTCTCGTCTTCGGTGAGCATCTGGCCCTGCTTGGTGTAGGCCCGCTCACGGGTCACGTTTTCCATGTACTTGCGGTCGATCGGCGGGAAATAGATATTCAAGCCGGGGCCGACGGTCTCGTAGTACTTGCCGAAGCGCAGCACGACTGCCTGCTCCTGCTCGTCCACCACGTACACGGCGTTGTACAGCCAGATTGCCGCCAGCACCGCCAAGCCTACGCCCAGCAGGCCCAGGCCGCCACCTTTGCCGATATTGCGGTCGCTGTTGCCACCGCGCTTCTTGCCACTGCCGAACATGCCGTTCAGGCTGTCCTGCAGCTTGCGGAAGGCCTCGTCCAGATCCGGTGGACCTTTCTTGTCGCCACCGCCGCCACCGCCACCGCGACGACCGCCCCAGGGATCCTGATTGTTCGAGTTGCCACCCGGCTCGTTCCAAGCCATAGCGCTCTCCATCTGATAAAGCAAAGACGCGCCCACGGCGCGCCGTCCAATGCTACAGAATGCCTGTCACTGCTGCCCGGCGACCTCGACGAGCATTTATTGCAAAGTGTGTTGCTCGACAAACACTTGCGGCTCCATGCCTTCGCGGCTGACCAGGCGATTCAACTCGACCCTGGGCAGTCGCACGCTCAGCAGGCTGCGCCCTTCTTCATCATGCTCTTCACTCTGCACGGCACCCAACGCGAAGAATTGCGCGCGCAAGCGGGCAAATCGCTGCTCCAGGCACAGGGTTCCGACATAAAGATCATCCCCCAGCAATTCGGCAACTGCCTGGCCAACCAGCTCCAGGCCTCGTCCATCACGTGCCGATACCCAGACCCGCTGCGGCTTGCCGTCGGCATCGCGCTGGATCTGCGGCTCGACATCTTCGAGCAGGTCGAGTTTGTTATACACCTCGAGGATCGGCAAGCCTTCAGCGCCAATCTCGCCCAGCACCGCCAAGACCTGCTCGATCTGCTCCATGCGCTCGGGCTCATGGGCGTCGATCACGTGCAGCAGCAGGTCGGAGTTGCTCGACTCTTCGAGCGTAGCCCGAAATGCCTCGACCAGCTTGTGCGGCAGATGGCGGATGAAACCCACGGTGTCGGCCAGCACGATCGGCCCAAGGTCGGCCAGTTCCAGCCGGCGCAGCGTAGGGTCGAGGGTGGCGAACAGCTGGTCCGCGGCATAGACCTCGGACTGTGTGAGGGCGTTGAACAGGGTCGACTTGCCGGCGTTGGTGTAACCCACCAGCGACACGGACGGGATGTCGGCACGCTTGCGCCCGCGACGGGCCTGCTCGCGCTGGCTGCGCACCTTCTCGAGGCGGCCCTTGATCTGGCGCAGGCGCACCCGCAACAGACGGCGGTCGGTTTCCAGCTGGGTTTCACCCGGGCCGCGCAGGCCGATACCGCCCTTTTGCCGCTCAAGGTGAGTCCAGCCGCGTACCAGCCGCGTGCTCATGTGCTCGAGCTGGGCCAGTTCGACCTGCAGCTTGCCTTCGTGAGTACGCGCCCGTTGGGCGAAGATATCGAGAATAAGCCCGGTACGATCCAGCACGCGACACTCGAAAACGCGTTCGAGGTTACGTTCCTGGCTGGGCGTGAGGGTGTGATTGAAAATCACCAGGTCAACTTCTTCGGTTTTGACCAGGTCGCGCAATTCCTCGACCTTGCCGCTACCGATCAGAAACTTGGCGGTGGGCTGATGCCGTGACACTGTCGCCAGTGTAACGATCTCGGCTCCGGCCGACAGCGCCAGCTCCTGAAACTCCTGCGGGTCTTCGCGCGCCTCAGGGTTCTGACCTTCCAAGTGAACGAGCAGCGCTCGCTCACCACCACCGTGGCGCTCAAAGAACAATGCAGGCTCCTACTATTTTCAAGCGTTGCCTTGCTCGCTATCGCCATGCTCGCCATCGGTCGGGCTGGGCAGACGAACTGGACGGGCAGGTACGACAGTCGAAATCGCGTGCTTGTAGACCATCTGGCTGACGGTGTTCTTCAGCAGCACGACGAACTGGTCGAACGATTCAATCTGGCCCTGCAACTTGATCCCGTTGACCAGATAGATCGAAACCGGGACCTTTTCTTTTCTCAAGGTGTTCAAGTAAGGGTCTTGTAGCGAATGCCCTTTTGACATATGCCGCACTCCTGTAAGGATCAATAGTAAAAAACAAGAAAATTCAGTAATTGCTGCCGCCTTTCGCAAGAATAGACGGCAATAAGCAGGGACTCAGCTCAATATGGAGACGGCCCCAAGGTATTTCAAGGTGCGGGACAGATTGTCGCAGGCCAGGCTATCCAGCCAGTGCACGTCGGACCAACCGCGCAACCAGGTGAATTGGCGCTTGGCCAACTGACGCGTGGCAATGATACCGCGTTCAAGCATCTCATTCTCAGTTAGCTGGCCGTCCAGGTAATCCCAGACCTGCCGATACCCCACTGCCCGTATAGACGGCAGCCCGGCGTGCAAGTCACTTCTGGCTCGCAGCGATCGGACCTCGTCGACGAAGCCCTGTTCCAGCATCTGCGAAAATCGTAACGCAATTCGCTCATGCAAAATGTGACGATCTGTAGGCGCTATGGCCAGGCTGGCGACAGTATAGGGCAAATGCCCGCTCACGCCTGCGTCTGCGCCGCGACTTTCGGCGAATTGTCGCTGGCGGTGGGCGGTCATGCTTTCGCCGCTCACCCGGTACACCTCAAGCGCGCGAATCAGGCGCTGCGGGTCATTCGGATGGATGCGCGCCGCCGACTCGGGGTCCACCTCGGCCAGCTGGCGATGCAACTCGGCCAGGCCCAACTCGCCGGCCTGGGCCTCAAGCTCGGCGCGCACCCCTGCATCGGCCGGCGGCATGTCGGCCAGGCCGTCGACCAAAGCCTTGTAATAAAGCATGGTGCCGCCGACCAGCAGCGGGATCTTGCCGCGCGCGGTGATCTCGGCCATGGCCTCGAGCGCATCGGTGCAGAACTGCTTCGCCGAATAGCTCTCGGCCGGGTCGAGGATATCGATCAGCCGATGCGGATGGGCGGCCAGCACCTCTTTCGAAGGTTTGGCAGTACCGATATCCATGCCGCGATAGACCAGCGCCGAATCGACACTGATCAGCTCGCACGGCAGCACCTTGGTCAGCTCGATGGCCAGGTCGGTCTTGCCGGCCGCCGTCGGGCCCATGAGGAATATCGCCGGGGGTTTCATGCTCATTTCATCGCCCCCGCAGGAACAGCTTGTCCAAGTCATCCAGGCCCATCTGGGTCCAGGTCGGCCGGCCGTGGTTGCACTGGCCGCTGCGCTCGGTGTTCTCCATGTCGCGCAGCAGGGCGTTCATTTCCGGGATCGCCAGGCGCCGGTTGGCGCGCACCGCACCGTGGCAGGCCATGGTCCCGAGCAATTCGTTCAGGTGCGCCTGGATGCGGTCGCTGCTGCCGTACTCCATCAGGTCGGCGAGTACGTCCTGCACCAGGCGGTTGGCCTCGGCCTGCTTGAGCAGCGCCGGGATCTGCCGGATCGCCAGGGTTTCCGGGCCCAGGCGCTGCAGTTCGAAGCCCAGGCGCTGGAACCACTGGGCGTGCTCTTCGGCGCAGTCGGCCTCGCGCTGGCTCAGCGCCAGCGACTCCGGCACCAGCAGCGGCTGGCCGCTCAGGCCTTCGCTGGCCATGGCCACCTTGAGGCGCTCGTACATGATCCGCTCGTGGGCGGCATGCATGTCCACCAGCACCAGGCCGATGGCGTTCTCGGCCAGGATGTAGATGCCTTTGAGCTGGGCCAGGGCATAGCCCAGTGGGGGGATATCACCCTGGCTGTCCGGCAAGGCTCCCGACGTGGCGGTGGCGTTGTCCAGCGGCGCATAGAACTCGCGGTAGACCGCCTGGGCCTCTCCGGCAGCGAGCGGCTGGGACGGGCGCGGGGTGTATTGGTACTGATAACCCGCACCCGCGCCGCCCGAGGAGAACGACTGACGCGCCTCGCCCTGGGGCTGCTCCAGTACCGGCGATGCCAGGCGCATTTCGCCCTGGGGGCCGAATTCCCCGGCCTGCTGACCGCTCGGGCGAATCAGCTCGGCGGTTGCCGCGGGGGCCGCGAGCTGGTCCTCAGGCCGTACATCAGCCAGGGCCCGGTGCAGGGTGCCATAGAGAAAATCGTGGACCATCCGCCCTTCGCGGAAGCGCACTTCGTGCTTGGTCGGGTGCACGTTGACGTCGACACCGGTCGGGTCGAGTTCGAGGAACAGCACGAAGGTCGGGTGCCGGCCGTTGAACAGCACGTCGCGGTAAGCCTGGCGCACCGCGTGGGCGACCAGCTTGTCGCGCACCGCGCGGCCATTGACGAAGAAATACTGCAGGTCTGCCTGGCTGCGCGAAAACGTCGGCAGGCCAACCCAGCCCCACAAGCGCAGGCCGTTGCGCTCGACGTCGATCGGCAAGGCCTGTTCGAGGAAGCCCGGGCCACAGATGGTACCCACGCGCCGCGCCCGGGCCATCTCGTCGGCCGCCTCGTGCAGGCTGAAGATGGTCTTGCCGTTGTGGCGCAGGTGGAAGCCCACGTCGAAGCGCGCCAGCGCCAGGCGCCGGATGACTTCCTGCAGGTGATCGAATTCGGTTTTCTCGGCCTTGAGGAACTTGCGCCGGGCCGGGGTATTGAAGAACAGGTCACGCACCTCCACCGAGGTGCCGACCGGGTGCGCGGCTGGCTGCACGCGCGGGAGCATGTCGCGGCCTTCGGTCTCTACCTGCCAGGCTTCGCCGGCGTCGGCAGTGCGCGATGTCAGGGTCAGGCGGGCCACCGAGCTGATCGAGGCCAGGGCCTCACCGCGAAAGCCCAGGCTGAGCACGCCTTCGAGGTCTTCCAGTTCACGGATCTTGCTGGTGGCATGGCGCGCCAGGGCCAGCGGCAGGTCGTCCGGGGCAATGCCGCTGCCGTTGTCACGTACCCGCAGCAGCTTCACGCCGCCCTGCTCGACCTCGACTTCGATACGCCGGGCGCCGGAGTCGAGGCTGTTCTCCAGCAACTCCTTGGCCACCGAGGCCGGGCGCTCGACGACCTCACCCGCGGCGATCTGGTTGGCCAGCCGCGGGCTGAGCAGCTGGATGCGCGAACCGCCATTCATTGTTGCGACGCCAGGGTAGTGCCCGGAATGTCGAGGTGCTGGCCGACTTTCAGCTCATCGGTCTTCAGGCCGTTGCTGCTGCGCAGGCTGGCAACGCTGACCTGGTAGCGCACGGCGATCATCGCCAGGGTTTCGCCGGGGCGCACGGTGTGATCGCGCGGGCCCTGGGCAATCTTGCCGCTGTCACGCAGCCAGGCGATGTAGGTGCCCGGCGGCGGGTTCTGCTGGAAGAACTGGCGCACGCCGGTATGGATCGAACGGGCCAGCGCCTGCTGGTGGCTGCGCGTGGCCAGCTTGGCCGCCTCGTTGGCATTGGAGATGAACCCGGTTTCAACGAGGATCGATGGAATGTCCGGCGACTTCAGCACCATGAACCCAGCCTGCTCGACGCGCTGCTTGTGCAGGGGCGTGACCCGGCCCATGTTGCCCAGCACCTTTTGCCCAACGTTGAGGCTGGAGCTGAGGGTGGCGGTCATCGACAGGTCGAGCAGTACCCCGGCGAGCATGCGGTCCTTGTCATCGAGGCTGACGTTGCCGGCGCCGCCGATCAGGTCGGAACGGTTTTCCGTGTCGGCCAGCCAGCGCGCGGTCTCGGAGGTGGCGCCGCGGTCGGACAGGGCGAATACCGAGGCACCAAAGGCGGCTTTGGACGGCGCGGCATCGGCGTGAATCGAGACGAACAGGTCAGCGCCCTTCTTGCGGGCGATCTCGGTGCGTTTGCGCAACGGGATGAAGTAGTCGCCGGTACGGGTCAGCTCGGCGCGATAACCCTTCTCGCTGTTGATCTGACGCTGCAGTTCCTTGGCGATGTCGAGCACGATGTCTTTCTCGTGCTGCCCACGCGAGCCCGAGGCGCCCGGGTCTTCGCCACCGTGGCCGGCGTCGATGGCCACGACGATGTCGCGCTTGCCGGCAGGTGCCGGTGGCAGCTTGATCGCGGGTTGCACCGGGGTCACCGGCACCGCCGGCGTGGTCGCAGGGGGCTGCACCGCTGGGGGCGGTGTCGGGTTGCTGGCGGCGATGGCGTCGGCTTCCTGGTCGTACAGGTCGACCACCAGGCGGTTGCCGTACTGGGCATTCGGCGCCAGGGTGAAGCTCTTGGGCGATACGGCCTTTTTAAGGTCGATCACCACGCGCAGGTCGGTTGGCGTGCGCTGGGCCGACCGCATGCTGTTGATCGGCGTGTTCGAGGTGGCCACGTTCAGCGGCCCACCCAGGGTGGCACCGTTGATATCGATGACCAGGCGATCCGGCGCGGTCAGGGTGAAGACGCTGTGCTGTACAGGCCCGGACAGGTCGAAGACCAGCCGCGTGTTGTCCGGCGCACGCCACAGGCGCACGCTCTTGACTTGAGTGACAGCCGCCAGAGCGTCAACGGTCACCGTTGTCAGCAGCAGCCCAACGACAGCGACCAGTGCGCGTATGCGCATACCTTTCCCCACTTACTGTTTGATTTTCTTGGCCAGATCGGCACACCAGGCTTCGCCGCGTGCCCCCTGCGGCGACAGGTTCAGCGAGCGCCCGCCCGCTTGCGGGCTTATGGTAATGGTCAGGTCGGGCTTTGGCAAAACGCCCGCACCTTTATCGGGCCACTCGAACAGGCACAGGGCGTCGCCCTCGAAGTAATCGCGAATCCCCATGAATTCAAGCTCTTCCGGATCGACCAGGCGATACAGGTCGAAGTGAAAAGCGCGAATGTCGCCGATCTCGTAGGGCTCGACCACGGTGAAGGTCGGGCTCTTGACCGGGCCGGTGTGGCCCAGGCCACGGATCAGGCCGCGTGACAGGGTGGTCTTGCCGGCGCCCAGGTCGCCCTCGAGAAAGATCACGCCATGACCGCCGGTCACTTCAGCCAGCTTCGCGCCGAAGTCGACGGTGGCCTCTTCATCGGCCAAAAACAGGGTTATGCCAGACACGCTGAATGTTCCTCCAACAATTCTCTAATGACCGCAACCAGATCGCTGGCTGCCAGGCCTCTTCCCTCAACCCCCAGCCGTTCGCCGGCACGGGCATGCAGCCACACCCCCAGGCAGGCTGCCTGCCAGGCGTCCAGCCCTTGGGCCAGCAGCGCCGCCAACACCCCGGTGAGCACATCCCCCAGCCCCGCGCCGGCCATGGCCGGATGACCGTGATCGCACAGCGCCAGCTGCCCGGCAGGGTCAGCCACCAGCGTACCGGCGCCCTTGAGCACACAGACGCTGGCATATTTGCGCGCCAGCTTGCGCGCGGCACCGGGCCGGTCGGCCTGCACCGCTTCGGTGGAGATCCCCAGCAAGCGCGCCGCCTCCCCCGGGTGCGGGGTCAGCACGCTGGCGCTGGGCAGCGCCAGCGGCGACCGCGCCAGCAGGTTGAGCGCATCGGCATCCCAGACTTGCGGCAGGTGCGCATTGGCCACCGCCGACAACAGGCTGCGCCCCCAGGCCGCCTGCCCCAGCCCTGGCCCGACCACCAGCACCGAGGCACGCTCCAGCGGCCCCATCAACTGATTGGCCGAACTCACGCCCAGCCACATGGCCTCGGGCAGACGGGCCAGCCCGGCAGCGACATGTTCAGGGCGCGTGGCCACACTGACCAGGCCGGCGCCACAACGCAGCGCGGCTTGCGCACTGAGCATCACCGCCCCGCCGGTGCCCAGGTCGCCACCGACCACCAGCACGTGGCCGAAGTCAGCCTTGTGGGCGCCAGCAGCACGCGGCGGCAGGCCGGCCAGGGTCAGCCGATTGAGCAGTTGCGGGGTATTACCGGGGTGTTTGGTCTGAGGCATGGGGTCAAAGGCTCCGATGTCTGGCAGAATTATACGCACCTACACCCGTAATGCCTTGCCCATCCATGCCCGCCACGCTCCCAGACATCAACACATTGGCCCAATCGATCAAGGATTGGGGCCAGGAACTCGGTTTTGCCCACGTCGGCATCGCCGGCGTGGACCTTGGCGAGCACGAACAGCACCTGCAGCGCTGGCTCGCGGCCGGCTACCAGGGCGAGATGGAATACATGGGCGAGCACGGCACCAAGCGTTCGCGCCCCGCCGAGCTGATCCCCGGCACCCTGCGGGTGATCTCGCTGCGCATGGACTACCTGCCGGGCGACACGCAGATGGCGCAACGCCTGGCCCAGCCGGAAAAAGCCTATATCGCGCGCTACGCCCTGGGCCGCGACTACCACAAGCTGGTACGCAAGCGCGTGCAGCACTTCGCCGACCGCATCCAGGAGGCCATCGGCCCGTTCGGCTACCGCGCCTTCGTCGACAGCGCCCCGGTGCTGGAGAAAGCCCTGGCGCAGGAGGCCGGCCTGGGCTGGATCGGCAAGAACACCTTGCTGCTCAACCGCAAGGCCGGCAGCTACTTCTTCCTCGCCGAACTGTTCGTCGACCTGCCGCTGCCGATCGACGGCGTGCAGGGCAGCGACCACTGTGGCCGTTGCCAGGCCTGCCTGGACATCTGCCCGACCCAGGCCTTCGTCGGCCCTTACCAGCTCGATGCACGGCGCTGCATTTCCTACCTGACCATCGAGCTGCGCCACGCCATTCCCGTGGAGCTGCGCCCACTGATCGGCAACCGGGTGTTCGGCTGCGACGACTGCCAGCTGGTCTGCCCATGGAACCGCTTTGCCAAGACCACCACCGAGGATGACTTCATGCCGCGGCGCGGCCTGGACAACGTCGAGTTGGCCGAGCTGTTCCTGTGGGATGAAAAGCGCTTTCTCGGCAGCACCGAAGGCTCGCCGTTGCGGCGTGCGGGGTATGAGCGGTTTTCGCGCAACCTGGCGGTGGGGCTGGGCAACGCGCCCACCACGATCCCGGTTGTAGAGGCGCTGAAAGCGCGGCGCAATGACCCGTCGGCGTTAGTGCGCGAGCACGTGGAATGGGCGCTGGGGCGGCACGGCGTCCTGTAGGCAATCATTCAGCCTTTCGGCGTGCGCAATCGCACAACGTGAAAGCGTCGGTACGTGGGAGCGGCGGTGCGCCGATGCGACTTGCCCCGCGATCTCGGCGAAGCCGGTGCATCCAATCGCGGGGCAAGCCCGCTCCCACGAGCAGCCGAACAGCTCCTGCATCCCGCAGGAGCCGCGCACTATTCACTGCTGGTCGTTGTAGTGGAACTTGGGCATTTCCCAGTGGAAACGGATCGCCAGCAAGCGCACCAGGAACCCGCCAAACAGGGTCAGCAGCATCGCCTGCTCCGCCGGCACCTTGAAGTACACGCAGCCCAGGTAGAACCACGCCGCCGCGAACGACACGCTGGCGTACAGCTCGCGCCGGAACACCAACGGGATGTCGTTGCAGAAGATATCCCGCAGGATGCCGCCGAACACCCCGGTGATCACCCCGCTGATCGAGGCGACCAGGAAGCCCTGCCCCATCTCCAGTGCGGTCATGCAGCCGATCAGGGTGAACGCCACCAGCCCCAGGGCATCGAGCACCAGGAACAATGAGCGCAGATGGCGCATCAACGGCGCGATGAAGATGGTCACCAGCGCGGCAAAACTGGTCAGCACCAGGTATTCCGGGTGTTTTACCCAGGTCAGCGGGTAGTGCCCGAGCAGCACGTCACGCACCGAACCGCCACCCAGGGCGGTAACGCAGGCAATCAGCACCACACCGAACCAGTCCATGCCGCGACGGCCGGCAGACAGGGCGCCAGTCATGGCTTCGGCGGTAATGGCGATGAGGTAGAGCATCAACAACATGGTGCAGTTCCAAAAACAGTGGAAAGCTACAAGCCCCAAGCTGCAAGCAATGCGCGGCGTCTGGGCTGTCGGGCCCGGGCGAATACGGCATTGCCTGGCTTGGGGCTTGAGGCTTGAGGCTTGAGGCTTGAGGCTTAGATTTTGATGAAATGCTCGCGGTAGTGACGCAGTTCGGCGATCGACTCGCGAATGTCGTCCAGGGCCAGGTGGGTGCTGCCCTTCTTGAAGCTGTCACGTACGTTCGGCGCCCAGCGCGCGGCCAGCTCCTTGAGCGTGGAGACGTCGAGGTTGCGGTAGTGGAAGTAGTTTTCCAGCCCGCGCATGTGCCGGTACAGGAAACGGCGATCCTGGCAGATGCTGTTGCCGCAGATCGGCGACTTGCCCTTGGGCACCCACTGTTCCAGGAAAGCGATGGTCTGCGCCTCGGCCTCGGCCATGCTGATCTTGCTCTCGCGCACACGCTGGGTCAGGCCCGAGCCGCCGTGGGTGCGGGTGTTCCACTCGTCCATGCGTGCCAGCACTTCATCGCTGTGATGAATGGCGATTACCGGGCCTTCGGCCAGGGTGTTCAGCTCGCTGTCGGTGACGATGGTGGCCATCTCGATGATGACGTCGCTGTCCGGGTCCAGGCCGGTCATTTCCAGGTCGATCCAGATCAGGTTCTGTGGGTTCTGCATGAAAGTGCTCCTCGAATAGGCCGTCATATTAGCCCAGCAAGGCGGTGCGTGGGCGGGCCATGCTAAACTGCCGCGGTTTTCTCACTGCCCCGCCGATACGGAACCTTCATGGCCAAACGCCAGCTCAACCGCCGCCAGAACTGGCGCATCGAAAAGATCCAGGGTGAACGCGCCGCCCGCGCCGCCAAACGCGAGCAGCATGCACTGCAAGAGCTCGAAGGTGGCGACCTGGGGCCGGAGCAGTTGGGCCTGGTGATCGCCCACTTCGGTGTGCAGGTCGAGGTCGAGGCCCAGGACGGCGACGACGCCGGCCAGGTATTCCGCTGCCACCTGCGGGCCAACCTGCCGGCGCTGGTCACCGGCGATCGCGTGGTATGGCGCGCCGGCAACCAGGGCATCGGCGTGATCGTCGCCCAGATGCCGCGCAGCACCGAGCTGTGCCGGCCGAACAATCATGGCCAGCTCAAACCGGTGGCGGCCAACGTAGACCTGATCGTCATCGTCTTCGCACCCGCGCCGGAACCGCACCCCAACCTGATCGATCGCTACCTGGTGGCCGCCGAGCATGCCGGTATCCGCCCACTGCTGCTGCTCAACAAGGCCGACCTGATCAACGACGAAAACGCCCCTACGCTCAACGCCATGCTCGAGGTGTATCGCGGGCTCGGCTACCCGTTGCTGGAAGTATCGGCCCACCAGGGCGATGGTATGCAGCGCCTGCAACAGACGCTGGATGGCCATATCAGTGTGTTCGTCGGCCAGTCGGGGGTGGGCAAGTCGTCGCTGGTCAACAGCCTGCTGCCTGACGCCGGCACCCGCGTAGGCGACCTGTCCGAATGGTCGGGCCAGGGCACCCACACCACCACCACCGCGCGGCTCTATCACTTCCCTAACGGCGGCGATCTGATCGACTCCCCGGGTATCCGTGAGTTCGGCCTGGGCCATGTCAGCCGTGACGATGTGGAAGATGGCTTCATCGAGTTCCGCGAGCTGATCGGCCATTGCCGCTTCCGCGACTGCAAGCACGACCGCGAACCGGGCTGTGCATTGCTCAAGGCACTGGACGAGGGCAGCGTGACGCAGCAGCGGATGAACAGCTACCGCTCGATCATCGCCAGCCTGCCGCAAGACAGCTACTGAGGCTGCGGCAGAGCGGCGGGTTCACAAGCCCTGTGGGAGCGGGTTCACCCGCGAAGCAGGCGACGCGATGCATGGCACCGGCTTCGCCGGTGTTCGCGGGTAAACCCGCTCCCACATGGATCGCGCTAACTTGAAGCAGCATCGTACCTGTGGGAGCTGGCTTGCCAGCGATGAGGCCAGCACTGACAACATAAGACAGTTGCTCCCACAGGCCTTTCACAAAGCAGAACGCCCATGACTGCATAGACAATCACGGGCGTTTTGCCTGGCAGCAACCGGCTTACTGGTTCTTCTGCTCGTCCATCTTCAACACACCATCCTCGAAGATGTTCAGCTTTTGCCGCAACTCGCGAGGCTGCATCGGGTCCTGCGGCGCCGGAGCGGCGGCGCCTGGCGCACCCTGGGCCGGCGGCGTCGCTTGCGGCTGGGCCTCAGGCGCACCCTGCTCACCCTGCTCACCCTCGATGGTGCGCTGGGCCTTCTTGGTCAGGACGATGATGTCGATACGGCGGTTGACCGGGTTGAACGGATTCTTGCGGTCGAACAGCGACGACGACGCATACCCCACCACACGCGCCACCTGCTCATCCGGGTAACCACCCGCGACCAGCGCACGACGCGCAGCGTTGGCACGGTTGGCCGACAGCTCCCAGTTGCCGTAGTCGCCAGTGCCGGAATACGGCTTGGCATCGGTGTGGCCACTGATGCTGATCTTGTTCGGCACTGCCTTGATGGTGTCGGCCATGGCCAGCAGGATGTCTTCGAAGTACGGCTGCAACCGCGCACTGCCAATGTCGAACATCGGCCGGTTCTCGGCGTCCATGATCTGGATGCGCAGGCCGTCCTGGGTGATCTCGAACAGGATCTGGTCCTTGAACTTCTGCAGTTGCGGGTTTTCCTCGACCTTGTTCTGCAGCTCCTGCAGCAGCAGCTCCAGGCGCTCGCGCTCGACCTGCTCGGCCATGGTCTCGACCTTGTCCTTGTCCAGCTGGATGCTGGTATCAGGCGTCGGCTCGGACTTGGTCTCGGGGTTGATGGTCTTCTCGGGTGCCAGCTGTGGCGAGCCACCCAGGTCGATGATGTACGGCGTGCCGCTTTCGGAGAAGCCGATCGGGTCCTTGAAGTAGCCGGCAATGGCGATCTTCTGCTCGGGCGTGGCGGTGGAAAGCAGCCACAGCACGAGGAAGAACGCCATCATCGCCGTGGCGAAGTCGGCGAAGGCGATCTTCCAGGCGCCGCCATGGTGGCCTCCACCGAAGCGCTTTACGCGCTTGATGATGATGGGCTGATTGTTTTCCATGGCTTAGCGACCGCGGACCGCTTGTTCCAGCTCGGCGAAGCTTGGACGGTGCTTGGGGTACAGCACCTTGCGCCCGAACTCGACAGCCAGCGAAGGCGGCATGCCCGAGGCGGAAGCGACCAGCGAAGCCTTGATCGACTCGTACAGGTTGAGCTCTTCCTTGGCATCGTGCTCCAGGCACTTGGCCAGCGGGCCGAAGAAGCCGTAGGCGGCCAGAATACCGAAGAAGGTACCGACCAGCGCCGCACCTACGTGCAGACCGATCGACGCCTGGTCGCCGTCGCCCAGCGACGCCATGGTCACCACGATACCCAGTACCGCTGCGACGATACCGAAGCCGGGCATGCCGTCAGCGATGCCGTTCACCGCGTGGGACGGGTGCTCCAGCTCTTCCTTCATGCTCAGCAGCTCCATGTCGAACAGGCCTTCGAGCTCGTGGGGAGCCATGTTGCCGGTGGACATGATGCGCAGGTAGTCGCAGATATAGGCGGTCATGCGTTCATCGCCCAGTACGGCGGGGTACTTGGCGAAGATCGGGCTGGCGGCGGCGTCTTCGATGTCACCTTCGATGGCCATCATGCCTTCGCGGCGACTCTTGTTGAGGATCTCGTATACCAGGCCCAGCACTTCCAGGTAGAAAGTATGGGTGAATCGGCTGCCGAACATCTTCAGCGACTTCTTGACCACATGCATGGTCATGTAGCCAGGGTTGGCCTGAAGAAACGCACCGAACGCGGCGCCGCCGATGATCAGCACTTCGAACGGCTGAATCAGCGCCGCGATCTTGCCGTGGGAAAGCACGTAGCCGCCGAGCACGCTCGCGAATACGACGATGATGCCGATAATTTTAGCCATAGGTTCAAAGCACTTGCTGTCGTGGTCAGGGTCGGGGACGGGAGCTTTAAAACTCTTCTTCTACTTATCGGCACAACTGCGCCAGACTATAGCCACTCATCGCGAAAAGCCAGTTCGGACTGATGTCAAAATGCCAATTGAAACCAAGGTGCCAAGTAAGGTTCCCGCGACGCTAGAGGCCTGGATAAAGCTGCTCGATGGGGTGCGCCTGCCGGTGCCCAAAGAGAGCCACGACCAGGTGGTCAAGGCCATCGCCGACAGCCGTCGCTCGCTGCGCGAGATCGCCGAACTGCTGCAGGACAGCCCCGCCCTGGTGCTGTGCGTGATGCGCGAGGCCAACCATCCGGCCAGCCCCAGCCAGGCCGACCCCGCCGAAAGCCTGGAAGTTGCCCTGAATCGCCTGGGCCTTGAACGTACCAGCCAGCTGCTGGCACGCCTGCCCACCCTGCCCGGCGACGACATCCCGCCGGTGCTGCGCCAGTTCCTGCTGATCAGCCAGCATGCCGCGCAACAAGCCAACGGCCTGTTCGCCAGCCGCCTGGCGCGGCTGTGGCAGGACATCCACTGGGGCAGCCTGCTGTTCCTCTCGCCGCTGTGGCCGCTGGCCCTGGCCTACCCGAAACTGCTGGACACCTGGGAGCTGCGGGTTATCCACAAGGGCGAGGACGCAGCCACGGTCGAGCATGAACTGTTCGGCGTGCGCATCATGTCGTTGTGCCAGGCCGTGGCCGAGCACTGGCGCCTGCCTGGCTGGGTCACCCAGGGCTATCGCCTGCTGATCGACGAACGCGAGCAACTGGCCCAGGTACTGGCCATCGCCCGCGAACCCGAGCCCCTGGCACAACAGCAGCGCCTGGACGAGGAGCCGGCCCTGCGCCGCTGGTTCAACCAGCCGCCCAACACCGTCTTGCTCGCCAATGGCCTGGCGCTGGCGGCCCAGGTCGGTTGGGACAATCCGCACCTGCTGCGCTGGCAACTGCTGACCGCGCTGTACCTGCAGACTTCGCTGGAAGATGTGCAGCAGCAGGTCCACCAACAGGCCGCCGCCAGCGCCCGCCACCATGCGCGCCACGCCTTGTTCCACCCGGCCGAAGCGCTGATCTGGCCCTGGCACCAGCGCCGCCCGCACCCGGACATGCTCACCCCGCCGCCGCCCAGCGCCGAAACGCTGGCGCACTGGCGCACGCTGTGCCAGGAACTGCTGGCCCAGCCAAGCCCGTTCTCCAACACCGTGCACCTGGCCACGCAAGCGCGCGAGGCGCTGCTGGCGTGCGGCATGCAGCGCATCATGCTGCTGAGCCTGGACAAGGCCAGCGACTACCTGCGCGTGCAGCAGACCGCCGGCCTGCCCAAGGAGGCAGACGCCATGGCGCTGGCGATCGGGCAGAACAAACTGCTGCAAAAGCTGATGAGCAAAGCCGGGCAACTGCGCCTGACGCCGGAAAACCACGCCCAGTTCGCCGCACTGCTGCCGGCCCCGCTGCGGGCGTTCTTCCGTAGCGAGCACCTGTTGCTGCGCTCACTGGCCGTCGGCGAGCAGGTGCTGATGCTGGCGGTGGTCGACCAGGGCGGCAAGCCGCTGGCCGATGTCAGCGTGCAAGCCTTCGGCAAGACCGCGCAATGCATCGAGCGCGCCCTGGCCGTGTTTGCCAACCGCAACGCCTGAGCCTTGCGCTACAATCGCTGCTCTTTCCACCCTGGAGACCGTGGATGACTGACTTTTCCGGCTTGCCCCTGGTGATCGAAGCCGAGGACCTGCTACCGCGCCTGGCTTCGCCACAGCTGATCCTGGTCGACCTGAGCAGTGCCAATCGCTACGTCAGCGGGCACATCCCAGGGGCCCGCTTCGTCGAGGGCAAGCGCACCCAGCTGGGCCAACCACCAGCACCCGGCCTGCTGCCGGCACTGGGCGACCTGGAGAAACTGTTCAGCGAGCTCGGCCACCGCGACGATGCCGTCTATGTGGTCTACGACGATGAAGGGGGCGGCTGGGCCGGGCGCTTCATCTGGCTGCTCGACGTGATCGGCCACCCGCACTACCACTACCTCAACGGCGGCATCCAGGCCTGGCCGGCGGACAAACTGTCCACCGAGGCGCCGGCGCCCGCCAGCAACCCGGTACGCCTGCAGTTGCACAGCGAACCGACCGCCACCCGCGAATACCTGCAAAGCCGCCTGGGCGCCGACGACCTGGTGGTCTGGGACGCCCGCGGCCCGCAGGAGTTCAGCGGCGAAAAAGTCCTGGCCGCCAAGGGCGGGCACATCCCCGGCGCGATCAACTTCGAGTGGACCGCCGGCATGGACCTTAACGACCACCTGCGCATCCGCAAGGACATCGCGCAAGTGCTCGAACAACTGGGCATCACCCCAGACAAGGAAGTGATCACCCACTGCCAGACCCACCGCCGCTCCGGTTTCACCTACCTGGTGGCCAAGGCCCTCGGTTACCCACGCATCAAGGCTTACGCCGGCTCGTGGAGCGAATGGGGCAACCACCCCGACACGCCCGTAGAAGTTTAAGGACGCTCAATGAAATCCCGTTTGTTCATCATCAGCCAGCACCTGCTGCCGCACCACTTGCTGTCGCGCCTGGCCGGCTGCGTCGCCGAATGCCGCGCGCGCTGGTTCAAGAATGCCTTCACCGCCTGGTTCGCCAAGCGCTACCAGGTCAACATGTCCGAAGCGCTGGTCGAAGACTTGACTGCCTACGAGCACTTCAATGCCTTCTTCACCCGTGCCCTCAAGCCCGGCGCCCGCCCGCTGGACGAGACCCCCGGCGCCATCCTCTGCCCGGCCGACGGCGCGGTCAGCCAGCTCGGCCCGATCGAGCATGGCCGCATCTTCCAGGCCAAGGGCCACAGCTTCAGCGCCCTTGAGCTGCTGGGCGGCGACCCGGCCCTGGCCGCACCCTTCATGGGCGGCGAGTTCGCCACCATCTACCTGTCGCCCAAGGACTACCACCGCGTGCACATGCCGCTGGCCGGCACCCTGCGCGAGATGGTCTACGTGCCGGGCCGGCTATTCTCGGTCAACCAGACCACCGCAGAGAACGTCCCCGAGCTGTTCGCCCGCAACGAGCGCGTGGTCTGCCTGTTCGACACCGAACGTGGGCCGATGGCGGTAGTGCTGGTTGGCGCAATGATCGTCGCCTCGATCGAGACCGTCTGGGCCGGCCTGGTCACGCCACCGAAGCGCGAGCTCAAGACCTTCCGCTACGACGAAGCCAGCCGCGCGCCGATCCACCTGGAGAAAGGCGCCGAACTGGGTCGCTTCAAGCTGGGCTCCACGGCGATCGTGCTGTTCGGGCCAGAGCAGGTGAAGTGGGCTGAAAACCTCGGCGCAGCCTCTGCCGTGCGCATGGGTGAACTGCTGGCGCAGCCAGCCCAGGCCTGATTCGCCGCGGCAATGAAAAAGGCCCTGCATCTGCAGGGCCTTTTCTTTTGGTGCATGGCGTATCAGGCGCGGCGTTCGTGCATCCGCGCCAGCTGGCGTTCCAGCATCGACGGGTACGGCTCCATCAACCGCTCCACGCAGCTCGCGCCCTCGGGGCTGGCAATCGGGCGGATCCGCGCACGCTGGCGCACCAGGGCATCGTCGCTGATGCGCCGTTCCACCAGCAGCAGGTTGCGGCTGTGCTGCGACAGCGCCAGGGCGTCCTGGGCCTGTTCGGTCATCAGCAGGTCAACCTGGTCCAGGCCCTGCAAGTCATCGGCCAGCACCAGGCCCAGTTGCAGTTGCAGGGTGATGCCGCTGTCGGCCACCTCGATCTGCAGGGCATGGCCCAGGGCACGCAACAGCTCACCACAGCAGATGGCGTTGGTCAGGTAGTCCTCGCCAGAGTCGCGGCTGTGGAACAGCAGCAGGGTGCCGCCGTCGCTCAGCGTGTGCACTTCGCCTTCATACAGCGAGGCAGCCTGGTCGAGGCAGTCGTTGTAGCGCTCCAGCAGCTCGGCCAGGCGGGTGCGCGGCAGGCGGCGCAGTTGCTCCTGGGAGCCCAGCTGGACGGCCAGCACGGCGCTGCTCTGGGGCTCGTTCGACTCGACGGCGATCGGCTTGGCGGGGGCGGCTTCTTCGTCCATCAGGCCGGCAAAGGCTTCGTCATCGTCTTCAGCCTCGTGCACGGCGGGCCTGGTGCGCGGGGCGGCCTTTGGCGCTACCGGCGCGTCGTCGAAGTCGTCTTCTTCCTCGACCTCTGGCTCCGGCGGCGGTGGCGGCGCGAGGCGGGCGTGCAGCTGGCGGGCCAGGTCGCCGATTTCGTCCTGGCGGTCGATGGCCGGGGTGTAGGGATGCGGGTCGCGCAGCCAGACCCGCAGTTGCAGCAGCGGGGTGGAGATGAAACGGCCCAGGCGCAGGCTCAGGGTGAGGGCCAGCGCCAGCAGGATGGCGGCAAGGATGCCCATGCTCTGCAGGCTGATCAGCATCGGCTGCTGGAACTGGCTCATGTCCAGGCTGATGCGCAGTTGGCCGGCGGTCACGTCCTGGAAGGTGATCTTGGTCTGGTACACCCCTTCTGCCTCGCCCAGCAGGCTGTTGCGCGGGCGCTGGCCGGCCTCGGCGAGGATGCGGTTGTCCACGCTGTAGATGGCGGCGTGCGCCACCAGCGGGTTCTTCACCAGGTTGCCGAGCAGCACATTGAGGCTGAGGATGTCGTTGGACACCAGCAGTTCGGTGGCCGAGGTGGCGGTCTGCGTGGTCAGGCTCTGGCCAACGGCATCGGCCTGCTCATGCATGGCCTGCTTGAACTGCAAACCCATCACGCAGGCATAGATCACCAAGGCCAGGGCCACCAGGAAGATGTTATGGCTGGCGATACGCAGGGCCAGGGGGATTCGGCGCTGGCTGAGGGCTCGGTAGATCATCAGGAAGAAGTTGTCGGTTTTGACGGGCGTGGGCCGGTTCACAGAGCGCGGCTCTTAATGGCGAGAAAGTGCTGCGCAGTATAGCGAGCAGAGTTTTGTCGGCAAAGTATCGTTGGCGCCCGATGGTCACGGAAAATCGGTAGAATGCGCATTTTTCATCGAAGTCGGAGCCCGGTCTTGCGCGAAATCGTCCTGATCAACATCACTGGTGAAGACCGTCCGGGTCTTACCGCTGCCATCACCGGCGTCCTGCTCCAGGGCGGTGTGAACATTCTCGACATTGGTTTGGCGGTGATGCACGGCACGCTGTCGTTCGGCATCCTGGTCGACATTCCCGACAACGAGGTCGCCACCGGGCTGCTGCAAAGCGTGCAATCGAAGGCCCACGAGCTGAACCTGCAGGCGCGTTACACGCCGATCTCCGAAGCCGATTACCAGCACTGGGCCGACAGCCAGGGCGAGGCGCGCCATATCATCACCCTGCTCAGCCGCCGGGTCACCCCGGAGCAGCTGCAGCGGGTCAGCGCGATCATCAGCCAGTACGGCCTGACCATCGAGCGCATCGAGCGCCTGTCCGCCCGTGTGGCGCTGGATGCCGATGCCGATAACGGCAAGGCCGCGCTGGAGATTTCCGCGCGTGGCGAACCAACCGATGCCCAGGCCCTGCGTGCCGACTTCTTTGCCCTGTGCGAAGCACTGAACATCGACATCGCCTTCCAGCGCGACGACCTGTTCCGTCGCAACCGCCGCCTGGCCGTGTTCGACATGGACTCCACGCTGATCGAGGCCGAAGTGATCGATGAGCTGGCCAAGGCCGCTGGCGTGGGCGAGCAGGTGGCGGAGATCACTGAGCGTGCCATGCGTGGCGAGCTGGATTTCCGCGCCAGCTTCAAGGAGCGCATGGCGCTGCTCAAGGGCCTGGACGTTGGCGTACTCGACCAGATCGGCGCGTCGCTGCGCTTGACCGAGGGTGCCGAACACCTGTTCGCCGAGCTCAAGCGCCTGGGCTACAAGACCGCCATTCTCTCCGGTGGCTTCACCTACTTCGCCAAGCAGGTGCAGGCGCGCCTGGGCATCGACTACGTGTTCGCCAACGAGCTGGAAGTGGTCGATGGCAAGGTGACCGGTGTTGCCGTCGAGCCGATTGTCGACGCGCAGCGCAAGGCTGAACTGCTGCAGAAGCTGGCTGCTGAAGAGGGGCTGCAGCTGGAGCAGACCATCGCCGTGGGCGATGGCGCCAACGACCTGCCAATGCTGTCGCTGGCCGGGCTGGGTGTGGCGTTCCGCGCCAAGCCGCTGGTGCGCCAGTCGGCCAAGCAGGCCATCTCCACGCTGGGGCTCGATGGCGTGCTGTACCTGCTGGGCCTGCGCGATCGCGACGCGCGCAGCTGATGATTGGCACCCCTTCGCCGGCGTGCCGGCGAAGACCGAGGCAATAAAAAAGCCCGCATCGCTGCGGGCTTTTTCATGGCTGGCGGATCAGAACCGATAGACTTCCATATCGGTGCGGATCGGTGAAGCCATCGGGATCTTCGACTTCTCCGGCTCCTTCTTCACCTGTACCGGCGCCGCCTGCTTGCGGGGCGCTTCCTCGGCGATGGCCGGCTGGTTGGCCAATGGTTTGACCGTGTTACTGAGCTGCTCGGCGAGCTTCTGCAACAACTGCCCCTGGGCCTGCACCTGGGCCGATTCGCTGCCTTGGTGCGGCTGCTCAAGGTGAACGATGCGGTTGTCGCGCACCTGGCCACGACGGTCCAGTACACGCCATTGCGCATCCAGGATCGCCGGCTGGTTCTTGCCCGAATCCAGGCGGGTGATGGTCAGCAGCACCTGCACGTCCGGGGTGAAACCGGCACTGGCGGGCGCCAGCACCACGCGCTGGCTGTCCAGACGCCAGGCCAGCTGGCGCACCAGCAACTGATCGATGTCCGACGAAAGGCTACCGGCCCAACGCCCGTCGGTCGCCGCAGTCAGGCTGCCGTCGGTCTGGCGCTGCAGGAAGGTTTCGCGTTGCAGGTAGTCGGCCACCGAAACAGGGCCAAGCACCACCGCCATGCCCGCCGCCTGCGAAGGCTGGCCAGGGTCACCGCTGTCGAGCTGATACAAGGCGACCGGCTGATGCATGCTGCACCCGCTCAGGCCCAGCAGCCCGGTCATCAACAGCGCAAATGGAAGGCGCAGAAATTTCATTCATCCCATCCAGGCGGTCGCCTCAAGACTGACCGCAGTGATACTCACGTAAATTCATCCGGGCACTCGGCCACGCCGGCGCCACAAGTGCACTATCATCCGCGAAATAGCGGCCCGACTCCAGCATTTCCGCCTGCAACGGCGCCGAAAGCGCCGCTGCAGACGTGCTACCCGCTTATGCCGGGGTTTCCACCAGCAGTGCATCGACACGCTGGAAACCACGTGGCAATTTGCTACCACGGCGACCGCGCTCACCCTTGTAATGCTCGAGGTCGTCCGGTTTCAGAGACAGGGTACGCTTGCCAGCCTGCAAAACAAGGGTCGCCCCCTCGCTGACCACCGCAAGATCGGTGACATATTCTTCACGACTGGCCACCCGGTCGCCCGGCACGCCGATGATCTTGTTGCCCTTGCCTTTGCCCAGCTGCGGCAGGTCGGCGACCTTGAACACCAGCAGGCGCCCTTCGGTGGTCACCGCGGCCAGCCAATCCTGCTCGCGGTCGGCCACCGGGCGCGGGGTCATGACCTTGGCACCGTTTGGCAGGCTCAGCAGGCCCTTGCCGGCCTTGTTCTTGGCCTGCAGGTCTTCACCCTTGACCACGAAGCCGTAGCCGGCGTCGGACGCCACCACGTACAGGGCATCGTCATCGGGCAGCAGCACGCACTCGAAGGTAGCGCCCGGCGGCGGCGTCAGGCGGCCGGTCAACGGCTCGCCCTGGCCACGGGCGGACGGCAGGCTGTGGGCAGCCACCGAGTAGCTGCGCCCGGTGGAGTCGATCAATACGGCAAACTGGTTGGAGCGCCCGGCGGCAGCGGCCTTGAAGCCATCGCCGGCCTTGTACGAAAGCCCCGTGGCATCGATGTCGTGGCCCTTGGCGCAGCGCACCCAGCCCTTCTCCGACAGCACCACGGTGACTGGCTCGGTCGGCATCAGCTCGTTTTCCGACAGGGCCTTGGCTTCGGCCCGTTCGACGATCGGCGAACGACGGTCGTCGCCGTAGGTTTCGGCATCCTCGATCAGTTCACTGCGTACCAGCTTGCGCAGCTTGGCATCGCTGCCCAGCAGCGTGGTCAGGCGCTTCTGCTCCTTGAGCAGGTCGTCGGTTTCGCCACGGATCTTCATCTCCTCCAGGCGCGCCAACTGACGCAGGCGTGTTTCGAGGATGTAGTCGGCCTGGATCTCGGTCAGCTCGAAACGCTCGATCAGCGCCTGCTTCGGGTGCTCTTCGGTGCGGATGATGTGGATCACTTCATCCAGGTTGAGGAACGCCTTGAGCAAACCTTCCAACAGGTGCAGGCGGCGCTCGACCTTGTCCAGGCGGTGCTGCAGGCGGCGGCGAACGGTACCGATGCGGAACTCCAGCCACTCCAGCAACAAGGCACGCAGGCTCTTGAGCTGCGGACGGCCGTCGAGGCCGATGATGTTGACGTTGACCCGGTAGGTGCTCTCAAGGTCGGTGGTGGCGAACAGGTGCTGCATCAGCTCGGCGGCATCGACGCGGTTGGAGCGCGGGATGATGACGATGCGGCAGGGGTTCTCGTGGTCCGACTCGTCGCGCAGGTCAGCGACCATCGGCAGTTTCTTGGCCTGCATCTGCGCGGCGATCTGCTCCAGCACCTTGGCCCCGGAGACCTGGTGCGGCAGCGCGGTGACGACGATATCGCCGTCTTCGACGCGGTACACCGCACGCATGCGGATCGAGCCCTTGCCGCTCTCGTACATCTTGAGGATGTCGGCGCGTGGGGTGACGATCTCGGCCTCGGTCGGGTAGTCCGGCCCCTGGATGTGTTCGCACAGCTGCTCAAGGGTGGCCTTGGGCTCGTCGAGCAGGCGCACGCAGGCACTGGCCACTTCGCGCAGGTTATGCGGCGGCACATCGGTGGCCATGCCCACGGCGATGCCGGTGGTACCGTTGAGCAGGATATTCGGCAGGCGCGCCGGCAATACCGCCGGCTCCTGCAGGGTGCCGTCGAAGTTCGGCACCCAATCGGCCGTGCCCTGGCCCAGCTCGCTGAGCAGCACTTCGGAGTAACGCGACAGGCGCGCCTCGGTGTAACGCATGGCGGCGAACGACTTCGGATCGTCCGGCGCACCCCAGTTGCCCTGGCCGTCGACCAGGGTGTAGCGGTAGCTGAACGGCTGGGCCATCAGCACCATGGCTTCGTAGCAGGCCGAATCGCCGTGGGGGTGGAACTTGCCGAGCACGTCACCGACGGTACGCGCCGACTTCTTGTGCTTGGAATCGGCATCGAGCCCCAACTCGCTCATGGCATAGACGATACGGCGCTGCACCGGCTTGAGGCCGTCGCCGATGTGCGGCAGCGCGCGGTCCATGATCACGTACATGGAGTAGTTGAGGTAGGCCTGTTCGGTGAAGTCAGCCAGGGAGCGGCGTTCGACACCGTCCAGGCTGAGTTCGAGTGAGTCGCTCATGCGGGCCTCGTCATTTCAGGTTCTGGCGCAGCAGCATGGTGCCGCCGCGCTGGGTAAATTCAAGTTGTTTGAGGGCGCTCATGCCCAGTAGCACGGCCTGGCCGTCTAGGCCGGGCACCACCAGGGCGCGCACGTCGCGCAGGTGGATATCGCCCAGCAGCAGGCTGTCGATACGGGTGCGGTAACCTTCCGTGCGGCCATTGGCGGTGCTCAGCGTCACGGGCGCGCCCCGGGCCAGATCGAGGTCGCGGGCCAGCGCCTCGGGGATGGCCACGTCGGTGGCCCCGGTGTCGAGCATGAAATGCACCACCCGGCCATTGATCGCGCCATCGGCGACAAAATGCCCCTGGCCGTTGCTCAGCAGGCGCACTTCGACGAAACCATCGCCCTGGGTGCTCTGCACTTCGCTGTTCGGGTTTTCCTGGCGCGCTTCCCACTCGCCGAAAAAACGCGTGGCGAGGAACATCGCCGCCGCCCAGGCCAGCACCATCAGCACCCTGCCCGCACGTTTGCCCGGTGCCTGACTCATGGTTTGCCGCTCCAGCCGCCCTGTGGCGCGGCGAAGCGCCAGATGATCGGCCGCGCTTCACCATCGGCGCGCACGCCATTGTTGTTGTCCACGCCAATCCAGGCGCCGTCCTTGTCGATCACCAGCGCTTCGGCAAGGCCATAGGGTTGATCGTACTGACGGGGCGCCAGCAACGCGTCGGCGGCAAACGACCAGCAGCGCTCGACCGCGCCGCTGTCGGCATCCCGCCGGCAAATGCGGTAGGCATTGCGCTCCAGGGTGAACAGCTTGCCGTCGAACAGCGCCAGGTCGGCGAAGTCCCGCGACAGGGCGCGTGCCCCCGGGAACTGGGCTGGCTGCATCTCGACGCCGGCCTCGCTGAACATCACGCAACTGCGCCCGCAGGCCCATACCGCTTGCTGGCGCTGCACCGAAAGCAGGCCACGGCGCTCGCGCTCGGCGGCCAGCCACAGGCGGTCGCCCGCCGGATTAACCGCCAGGCCTTCGAACAACGCATTGAAGTGCAGCAGCATGCCGCTGGCACGGGCCTGGCGGACCATCGACTGATCGATTTTCAACCAGTTCGGTTCACCCGAGGCTGGCAATTGCAGCACCGCCGCGTGCGCTTCGCTGACGACATAGAAATTACCGGCCTGATCACAGGCGATCCCTTCAAAGTCCAGCGCCCCGCCACGAACGAACGATGCGGCCCAGTTGCGCGACTTCAGCCCCCACGGCAGGCCGGTGTCCGGCGCCGCGGGCGGGGTGAACAGCAGCGCTTCGGCGCGCCAGCTGCTATCGCCCTGGTCGAGGCGATAGATGCGGTCGTCGTCGCGGTCGGACACCGCCCACAACGCCCCGCGGCACACCGCCAGGCCGGACAGGTTACCGCCACGCATGCCGTCGACCGGGTGCTCGCGGGTGAGCTTGAGCTCCGGCCAGTCCTGCGCCAGGGCCGGCAACATCGACAACGCCAGGCAAAATGCCAGGAGCGGACGAATCAAACCAGGACCTCGGCCAGGTTGCCTTTGGTCTCCAGCCAGTTCTTGCGGTCACCGGCGCGCTTCTTGGCCAGCAGCATGTCCATGATCTCGGTGGTACCCGCCAGGTCGTCGAGCGTGAGCTGGACCAGGCGCCGGGTGTTCGGGTCCATGGTGGTTTCGCGCAGCTGCGGCGGGTTCATCTCGCCCAGCCCCTTGAATCGGGTGACCTGCGGCTTGCCGCGCTTCTTCTCGGCGACCAGGCGATCAAGGATGCCATCACGCTCGGCTTCGTCGAGGGCGTAGTAGATCTCCTTGCCCAAGTCGATGCGGTACAACGGCGGCATGGCCACGTAGACGTGACCGGCCTCGACCAGCGGGCGGAAATGCTGGACGAACAGCGCGCACAGCAAGGTGGCGATGTGCAGGCCGTCGGAGTCGGCGTCGGCGAGGATGCAGATCTTGCCGTAGCGCAGCTGGGTCAGGTCGGTGGCACCCGGATCGACGCCGATGGCCACGGCGATGTTGTGCACTTCCTGGCTGGCCAGCACTTCACCGCCATCGACCTCCCAGGTGTTGAGGATCTTGCCGCGCAGCGGCAGGATCGCCTGGAACTCCTTGTCCCGCGCCTGCTTGGCCGAACCACCGGCGGAGTCACCCTCGACCAGGAACAGCTCGGCGCGCATCGGGTCTTGGCCTGCGCAGTCAGCCAGCTTGCCCGGCAGCGCCGGCCCCTGGGTGACGCGCTTGCGCTCGACCTTCTTGCTCGCCTTCAGGCGGCGGCCGGCATTGCTGATGGCCAGTTCGGCCAGCTGCATGCCCAACTCGGGATGGGCGTTGAGCCACAGGCTGAACGCGTCCTTGACCACGCCAGAGACGAACGCCGCCGCTTCGCGGGACGACAGGCGCTCCTTGGTCTGGCCGGAGAACTGCGGCTCCTGCATCTTCATCGACAAGACGAAGCTGATGCGCTCCCAGACGTCCTCCGGAGCCAGTTTGACCCCACGCGGCAGCAGGTTGCGGAACTCGCAGAACTCGCGCATGGCATCCAGCAGGCCCTGGCGCAGGCCGTTGACGTGGGTGCCGCCCTGGGCGGTGGGGATCAGGTTGACGTAGCTTTCCTGGATGCTGTCGCCGCCCTCCGGCAGCCACAGCAGGGCCCAGTCGACCGCTTCCTTGTTACCGGCCAGGCTGCCGCAGAACGGCTCGTCGGGCAGGCGCAGGTATTCACTGACCGAGTCAACCAGGTAGGAACGCAGGCCGTCCTCGTAGTGCCACTCGACCTTCTCGCCGGTGCCCTTGTCTTCGAAGCTGATCGACAGCCCCGGGCACAGCACGGCCTTGGCCTTGAGCACGTGCTTGAGGCGGCTGATGGAGAACTTGGGCGAGTCGAAGTACTTGGGATCAGGCGTGAAGTACACGCTGGTGCCGGTGTTGCGCTTACCGACGGTGCCGACCACTTCCAGCTCGCTGGCCTTGAAGCCGTCGGCAAAGGTCATCTGGTACTCGTTGCCATCGCGCTTCACGCGCACCCGCACCTGGGTGGACAGGGCGTTGACCACCGAAATACCAACGCCGTGCAAACCGCCGGAGAACTGGTAGTTCTTGTTGGAGAACTTGCCGCCGGCATGCAGCTTGGTGAGGATCAGTTCGACACCGGACACGCCCTCTTCGGGGTGGATGTCCACCGGCATGCCGCGGCCGTCGTCGCACACTTCCAGCGAGTGGTCGGCGTGCAGGATCACCTGCACCGAACGGGCGTGGCCAGCCAGGGCTTCGTCGACACTGTTGTCGATGACTTCCTGGGCCAGGTGGTTCGGCCGGCTGGTGTCGGTGTACATGCCCGGGCGTTTGCGGACCGGGTCAAGGCCCGAGAGGACTTCGATGGCGTCTGCGTTATAGGCGCTAGCGCTGGGATTGGCCATGGGGTCTCGTCGTCAGTCAGGTGAATGCAAAAAGCTCAAAGTACAGAAAAGTCCAACGCCGCATACTGCCCACGGGCAATACCGGCAAAGCTCAGCAGCGCCGGGAGCTGTTCGGCGAAGCCTTGGTAGCTGTGGTCGCCGCCGGCCTGGATGCGCAGGGCACAGGCTCGGTAATAGCGCTCGGCCTGGCGATAGTCCAGTGTTTCATCGGCGGTCTGCAACCACACTTGATAGCGGCTGGCATCCAGCGGGGCAGGCACTTCCAGCTCGGCCAGGGCCTGCACGTGGTCGTGGGTCAGCTCCCAGGCTTCGTCGGTATACAGGTTGCGCTGGGTACCGAGATAACCATCGAACAACCGGTGCGGGGCGACCGCCGGGTTGATCAGCAGGGCCTTGAGGCCGTGGCGCTCGGCCAAGTGGGTGGCATAGTAGCCGCCCAGCGAGCTGCCGACCAGCAAGGGCGCGCCGAGCTCGCCGATGGCCGCCTGCAGCTGCGCGATGGCCTGGCGCGGGTGGTGATGCAGGGCTGGGACGCGCAGTTGCTCAGCCAGGCCGATCTGCTGCATGACCGCCTCGAGTTGGCGGGCCTTCTTCGACAGCGGCGAGCTGTTGAAGCCATGGATATAAAGGATGGAACCCGACATGCTGCCCCCGGACGCAAAGACGCGCAGTGTAGCCTGTTCGAGGAGCATTGGTTCAGTGCAGAGATTTTCGCAACACATTCTTCAAATGCGCGCCGCGGCTTGTGATTCAACACGGACACTGTGGGAGCGGCTTTAGCTGCGAACACCGGCAAAGCCGGTGCCATCCACCGCGTCGCTTGCTTCGCGGCTAAAGCCGCTCCCACAGGATTGGCCCCGTATCCCGCTTGGACTCAGTAGCCCGGGCTGTCGAAATCCAGCTTCACCACAAAATCCCGCGCCCGCTCCACCCCGGTCTCCAACCGCCCATCGGCATGCAAACGCAACCAGCGATACCCCGGCTGCTCTTCACTCACCTGGAAGTCCTCGCTGCCCGGCGCGAACTGAATGCAGGTCGAGGGCGTGGCCAGCAAGCGCACGCCCTCGCGCACCTGGTCCCATTCCTGGTGAACATGCCCCCAGAGCAGCGCTTTCACCTGTGGATAACTTTTTATGCGCAGCTGAAGCTGGTCAGCATTACGCAACCCGATTGGCGCCATCCACGCGCAACCGATATCCACCGGCTGGTGGTGGCAGCACACCAGGCAATGACGCTCATCGGCAGTGGCCAACGCCTGATCCAGCGTGGCCAGCTGGTCTTCAGCCAGCAGCCCGAACGTGGCACCGACCACCGCCGAATCGAGCATCACGATGCGCCAGGCGCCGATATCGGTCACCGCCGTGATCAGCTCCGGCGCCACCTTGGCCATTACCTGGGCTTCGTCATGATTGCCCGGCAACCAGCGTGCCGGCGCACCGAACCCGGCGGTCAGCCCGCGGAATGCTTCATAGGAGGCCACACTGGCATCCTGGGACAGGTCCCCCGTGCACAGCAAAAGGTCTATGCGCGGCTGCTCCCGGCGCACCTGCGCCACCACATGTTCAAGGCTGTCGCGGGTATTGAGCCCCAGCAGCGTCCCAGCGGGATCGGCGAACAGGTGGGCATCGGTCAGTTGCACCACATGAACGGGTGACTCTGCGAAAAGTGCTTGCGGCAACGGCCGTCTCCTCGAACGGATTCAGCACGGATTATGGCGATGGATCGCTTTGGAGCAAATACTCGAAGCCGACGGGCGTCACATTTCAGCGCACGGTCGCCAGTTCGTGACCACAGGCCAGGCAGTGGCTGAGCCATTCGCCGAGGAACAGGTTGAGCTGGGCCTTCTCGTCGGGCTGGTGCATCGCCGTGTTGGGGTACGGGTAGATGCTGTGCAGGCGGCGGGTATGCTCGGCGCTGACCACTTCGGCCATCCGCGCGTCGTGATACACCTGCACCTCAAGCTCGGGCACCGGCAACCACGGCAGGCTGTGCTCCTGACGCACCCGCAGGGTGGTGGTATAGGGGCAGGCCAACAGCACTTCGAGCACCAGCACGCCGAGCATCTGGTCGCCCTGGGTCATGCCGATGCGCCGCGAGCTTTGCGTGGTGCGCATCTCCGGCAGCAGGCGCATAAGGCGGGCGTAGTTGGCCTCGCAGGCCGTCTGCAGCCCGACCAGGTCGACTCGATAACGCTCGCGCAGCAGGTTCACTTCCACATACCTCGTACTTCGTCACGGTTGAGCGCCAGCCATTGCAGGCCGATGATCGTCGCGGCATTGCAGATGCGCCCGTCGCGCACCGCCTGCAGCGCATCCTCGAACGCCCACACCCGCACGCGGATATCCTCGCTCTCTTCTTCCAGGCCATGCAGGCCACCGGCCCCTTCACTGACGCAACGGCCGAGGAACAGATGAACGTATTCATCGCTGCCGCCCGGGGACGGGAAGTAGCAGGTCATCGGCCACAGCGCGCTGAAGGTAAGGCCAGCTTCTTCATCGGCCTCGCGATGGGCGACTTCTTCCGGCTGTTCGTCCTTGTCGATCAGGCCGGCCACCATCTCGATCAGCCACGGATTGGCCACCTTGCCTATGGCGCCCACCCGGAACTGCTCGATCAGCACGACTTCGTCGCGCTGCGGGTCGTAGGGCAACACGCAGACCGCGTCATGGCGCACGAACAGCTCGCGGGTGAACTCACGGCTCATGCCCCCGGCGAACAGTTCATGGCGCAGGTGCAGCTTGTCGAGCTTGTAGAAGCCCTTGAACAACTGCTCGCGCTTCGCGATCTCGACTTGGCTGGGCAGCGAATTCAACGTGTCCGTCATGCAAACTCCTCATTACCTCGTTTACCGCATCGCGCAATCCTACTCTGCGCGCCGCCCGGTTTCATCCCTTTGTGGCGACCGTTCGGGCACTCGGGACAGGCGCTACGCTCTCTGTTAGCTTAGTGGCGAACTGAAGGCCGCGCAGGCGGTCCAAGGCCGATCATCACCGTTGTGCAAGGATCATCATGACGCTAGTCAAACTGACTTCCGTGGCCGTGCTGGCAGTCGCCCTGAGCGCCTGCCAGAGCCTGTTCACGCCCAACTACCGGGCACCGCTCGAGGTCAAGCGCGACGCCTGGGAGCACGTAAAACCCGGCTGCAGCGAGAGCGACTGCCCGCTGGTGAACATCGACACCGTGCACTTCCCGGCGCTGCCCAAGCTCGACGCCATCGTTGAAAAACGCCTGCTGCAACTGACCGAGGACAACCAGCGCGGTACCCCGCCAGCCTCGCTGCAGGCCTATGAGCAGCAGTACCTGGCCCGCGCCGACAAGCGCAACAGCAGCTACCTGCAAGCCAAGGTACGCGAGCAGCATGACGGGCTGGTGATCGTCGAGCTGTCCAGCTACCTCGACAGCGGCGGCGCCCACGGCATGCCCGGGCGCGGCTTCATCAACTACTCGCGCAAGCTGGACAAGGTGCTGACCCTGGACGACATGCTGGTGCCCGGCCAGAAAGAGACCTTCTGGAAGACCGTCGAGGAGTCCCACCGCGCCTGGCAGATCAGCACCGGCGTGGACAAGGACCCCGAGTTCGTCAAGACCTGGCCGTTCAAGCAGTCGCCGCACATTGCCCTGACCTACGGCGCGGTGATCGTGAAGTACGAGGTCTATGCCATCGCGCCCTACTCCATGGGCCACGTCGAGCTGAAGATCCCCTACCCGCGCCTCAACGGCGTGATCAGGCCCGAGCTGTTTCCCGGCCGCGGCTGATCGACAGCAGCCCGTGCAACACCCCTGCCAGCAGCAGTGCCGGCAGGGTCGCCCCTAGCTCCGGCGCCTGATTGGCCATGACATGGTAGGCCGCCACGCCCACCGCCCAGGCCAGCAGCGCCCGCCAATGCAGCCCGTCGACCAGCGCCGGCAGGCGCCGACGGCGGACCACGAAGTGGTCCACCAGCACCACGCCGAACAGCGGCGCGAACACCGAGCCGATCAACAGCAGGAAGTTCTGGTACTGGGCCAAGGGCGCCAGCAGTGCGATCAGGGTGCACAGCACGCCGATGGCCAGCGCCAGGTGCTCGACCTTCATTTTCACCAGCAGGCCGGTTGAAACCGCTGCCGAGTGAATATCGGCAAAGGCATTCTCCGACTCGTCGAGCAAGATCAGCAGCAGCGGAATACCCAGCCCGGCGCCAGCCAGGGCCAGCAGCAGTGCATTCACCTCGCCGCTCGGGGCGAAGGCCAGGGTGTAGGCCACGCCCAGGCTCATCAGCCAGGCATTGCCAATGAAGAAGCCCAGCGCGGTACCGCCGAACACCCGGCTGGCGCGCTTGCCGAAACGCGAATAGTCGGCGATCAACGGCAGCCACGACAGCGGCATGGCGATGACGATATCGAAGCCCAACGCCAGCGACAGCGACCCGTCACCCGGACGGCGCCACAGCTCGGCCAGGTCCGCCTTGGCGAACAGGTTCCAGGTCAACCACAGGCAAGCGCCGAGCAGCAGCCAGATCCCCCACTTGCGCAGCACCTTGCGCACGAACGCCAAGGGCCCGCTGACCGCCAGCAAGGTGGCCAGGGCGCCAAAGCACAACGTCCACAGCAGCGGGCTGTTCCAGCCACTGTCCTCGCCGAAGGTTCGCGCGCCCAGCAGGCTCGCGGCATCGCGCATGACGATGATCTCGAACGAGCCCCAGCCCACCAGCTGCAGCAGGTTGAGCAGCGCCGGCAAGCGCGCGCCATGGCGGCCCAGCGACAGCCGCAGGGTGGCCATGGCCGACAGGCCGGTGTCGCTGCCGATCACCCCGGCCGCCGCCAGCAGCAACACGCCCACCGCCGTGCCCAGGGTGATCGCCAGGATCGACCCGGCCAGGCCCAGGCCCGTGGCCAGCAGCCCGCCGACCTGCAGGACCATCAGGCCGATACCGAGGGAGAACCACAGCGAGAACAGGTCGCGGGCGCCGAACTGGCGGTGATGGAGGGGGACCGGGTGGTCGGGGGAGAAGTGGCTGGGTGTGGTCATGGTGGCGCTCGCCGGAATTATTGTGGGTGTTGTGGGCGAGGACTGCGTCCTCGTATCGCGGCACAAGGCCGCTCCTACAGGAACCCCGCGTGCTCAAGGTCGGCGCGGTCCCTGTAGGAGCGGCCTTGTGCCGCGAAAGGGCCGCAAAGCGGCCCCGTCCTCTACTTACACTTTCTGGTACAGCTGGCTGCCTTCCTGGCGGAACCGCTCGGCCTGCTCGCGCATGCCCTGCTCGGCCGTCACATCGACGCTGTCGATCTTCGCGGCATACTCACGCACTTCCTGGGTGATCTTCATCGAGCAGAACTTCGGCCCGCACATCGAGCAGAAGTGCGCGACCTTGGCCGACTCCTTGGGCAGCGTCTCGTCGTGGAACGAGCGCGCGGTGTCCGGGTCCAGGCCGAGGTTGAACTGGTCTTCCCAGCGGAACTCGAAGCGCGCCTTGGACAGCGCGTTGTCGCGGATCTGCGCGCCCGGGTGGCCCTTGGCAAGGTCG
This sequence comes from Pseudomonas sichuanensis, assembly GCF_024749065.1. Lineage (NCBI taxonomy): Bacteria > Pseudomonadati > Pseudomonadota > Gammaproteobacteria > Pseudomonadales > Pseudomonadaceae > Pseudomonas > Pseudomonas sichuanensis. The sequence continues at coordinate 5,429,816 of NZ_CP087185.1, forward strand.
GCGGCGTGCGCGGCGATCTTGTAGGTGATGATGCCGGTCTTGACGTCATCCTTGTTCGGCAGGCCCAGGTGCTCCTTGGGCGTGACGTAGCAGAGCATGGCGCAACCGAACCAGCCGATCATCGCCGCACCGATGCCCGAAGTGATGTGGTCGTAGCCCGGTGCGATGTCGGTGGTCAGCGGGCCGAGGGTGTAGAACGGCGCCTCGTCGCAGCACTCCAGCTGCTTGTCCATGTTCTCCTTGATCAGCTGCATCGGCACGTGGCCCGGGCCTTCGATCATGCACTGCACGTCGTGCTTCCAGGCGATCTTGGTCAGCTCGCCGAGGGTTTCCAGCTCACCGAACTGGGCGGCGTCGTTGGCGTCGGCGATCGAGCCCGGGCGCAGGCCGTCGCCCAGCGAGAAGCTGACGTCGTAGGCCTTCATGATTTCGCAGATCTCGTCGAAGTGCGTGTACAGGAAGTTCTCTTTGTGGTGCGCCAGGCACCACTTGGCCATGATCGAACCGCCGCGGCTGACGATGCCGGTGACCCGCTTGGCGGTCAGCGGCACGTAGCGCAGCAACACGCCGGCGTGGATGGTGAAGTAGTCCACGCCCTGCTCGGCCTGCTCGATCAGGGTGTCGCGGAACAGCTCCCAGGTCAGGTCTTCGGCAACGCCATTGACCTTCTCCAGGGCCTGGTAGATCGGCACGGTGCCGATCGGTACCGGCGAGTTGCGGATGATCCACTCGCGGGTTTCGTGAATGTGCTTGCCGGTGGACAGGTCCATGACCGTGTCCGAACCCCAGCGGATGCCCCAGGTCAGCTTGGCCACTTCTTCCTCGATCGAGGAGCCCAGGGCGCTGTTGCCGATGTTGCCGTTGATCTTCACCAGGAAGTTGCGGCCGATGATCATCGGCTCGAGTTCGGTGTGGTTGATGTTGGCCGGGATGATCGCGCGGCCACGGGCGATTTCGTCGCGGACGAACTCGGGGGTGATCTCTTTCGGGATGTTGGCACCGAAGCTGTGGCCGGCGTGCTGCTGGCTCAACAGGCCGGCGGCGCGGGCTTCCTGCAGTTTCATGTTCTCGCGGATGGCAACGTATTCCATCTCGGCGGTGATGATGCCCTGGCGGGCGTAGTGCATCTGCGAAACGTTGGCGCCGGGCTTGGCGCGGCGCGGGTTGCGCACATGGGCAAAGCGCAGCTTGGTCAGCTCGGCATCGTTCAGGCGCTGCTGGCCGAAGTTGGAGCTCAGGCCTTCCAGGCGCTCGGTGTCGCCACGGGCGTCGATCCACGCCGAGCGCACATCGCCCAGGCCCTTGCGCACGTCGATGACGACGTTGGGGTCGGTGTACGGGCCGGAAGTGTCATACACCAGCACCGGGGCGTTCTTTTCGCCGCCGAAGTCGGTGGGGGTGTCGTGCAGGCTGATTTCACGCATGGGCACGCGGATGTCGGGGCGCGAACCTTCGACGTAGACCTTGCGCGAATTGGGCAGGGGTTGTACGGACTGTTGGTCGACTTGGGCCGACTCGCTCAGGCTGATAATTTTTTCTTGTTTGCTCATCACAGGCTCTCCAGACAGCTTCCTAGCGGGCGGAATGTCGGGGTGAACCTGAAAGGCGCGGACGCACTCGTGGTGACGAGTGCAGTGCCGGATATGGGGTGCCATGAGCTGCATGCAGCTGTGACGATCCCGGACCTGGCACAAGAGGCTCCCGGGAAGTGAGAGCAATCTTGTTCCCTACGCAGGCGCTAACCTGATCAGGTTCAACGGGATCCGCAACTTTGCGATCTCAGCCTTTGCATCAAGGCACCCCGACAAGAACCTGCGCAGTCTAAGCTGGAGTGGTCGGCAAAGCCAAGCAGGTATTTGGGGGCATGACAAATGGCACAAACAGTGGATTGTTGATGCCTGCGCGTGGCACTACACTGGCGCACCGCTCGATACCCGACAGTACAGTAATTAAATCTTGATCAAGGATTGCCCTATGCTGCGCAAACTCTCACTGGCGATTGCCGTGTCTTGTGCGACCCACGGAGTGGCGTGGGCAGTGGATACGCCCACCACGGTCAAGACCGACCTGGTCAGCGTCTACCAGGAAGCGGTCGACAACAACGCCGACCTGGCCGCCGCCCGCGCCGACTACGGCGCCCGCCGCGAAGTGGTGCCGCAGGCCCGCGCCGGCCTGCTGCCCAACCTGTCGGCCGGTGCCGAAATGATGAACACCCGCACCAAGATCGACGACCCGTCGATCACCTCCAACCGCAGCGGCAATTCCTGGAGCGCCACCCTGGCCCAGCCGATCTTCCGCGCCGATCGCTGGTTCCAGCTGCAAGCCGCCGAAGCCGTCAACGAGCAGGCCGCGCTGGAGCTGTCGGCCACCGAGCAGAACCTGATCCTGCAAACCGCCGAGAACTACTTCAGCGTGCTGCGCGCCCAGGACAACCTGGCCTCGACCAAAGCCGAGGAAGCCGCGTTCAAGCGCCAGCTGGACCAGTCCAACGAGCGTTTCGACGTCGGCCTCTCGGACAAGACCGACGTGCTGCAATCCCAGGCCAGCTACGACACCGCCCGGGCCAACCGGATCATCGCCGAGCGCCAGGTGCAGGACGCCTTCGAGGCACTGATCACCCTGACCAACCGCCAGTACAGCTCGATCCAGGGCGTGGTCCACACCCTGCCGATACAGGTGCCGACCCCCAACGACGCCAAGGCCTGGGTCGAAACCGCCGGGCGCCAGAACCTCAACCTGCTGGCCACCAACCACGCGGTCGATGCCGCCGAAGAGACCCTGCGCCAGCGCAAGGCCGGCCACGCGCCGACCCTCGATGCGGTGGCCAAGTACCAGAAGGGCGACAACGACAGCCTGGGCTTCACCAATCCCTCGCAGAACGGCATCCGTTACGGTGGCGATGTGGAGCAGACCAGCGTCGGCCTGCAGTTGAACATTCCGATCTACAGCGGCGGGCTGACCAGCTCGCAAGTGCGCGAGGCTTACCAGCGCCTGAGCCAGAGCGAGCAGCAGCGCGAGAGCCTGCGCCGCCAGGTGGTGGAGAACACCCGCAACCTGCACCGCGCGGTGAACACCGACGTGGAGCAGGTGCAGGCGCGCAAGCAGTCGATCATCTCCAACCAGAGTGCGCTGGAGGCCACCGAAATCGGCTACCAGGTGGGTACCCGCAACATCGTCGACGTGCTGGATGCCCAACGCCAGCTGTACACCTCGGTGCGCGACTACAACAACAGCCGCTATGACTACATCCTCGACAACCTGCGCCTGAAGCAGGCGGCGGGGACGTTGAGCCCGCAGGATCTGCAGGACCTGGGGCGGTACCTGAAGGCCGACTACAACCCCGACAAGGACTTCCTGCCACCGGACCTGGCGGCGGCGGCGGCGAAGAACTTCGAACGCAGGCCTTGATATCGGCGCTGGCCCCTTCGCGGGTAAATCGCAGCGGCGAACCGCCGCTCCCACAGGTACATCGCAAGGCTCAAGGCCAGTGGTGTACCTGTGGGAGCGGCGGTTCGCCGCTGCGATTTACCCGCGAAGAGGCCAGTGAGCCTGTCAGCGAATGAACTGCGCCAACCCATCCAGCAACCGCTGCAACGCGCCCTGATTGGCCTGCATCACCGCCCTGCCCGCCTCGCCCATGCGTCGGGCATCCTGCGGCAGTTCGACCAAGCGGCGCACCGCGCCGGCCAGCCCCTCGGCATCGTCCACCTGCTGCAACGCCCCCGCCTCACGCAGCATCGCGCTGATCTCGAGGAAGTTGAATACATGTGGCCCCATCAGCACCGGCAACGCCAGCGCTGCGGGCTCCAGCGGGTTGTGCCCGCCGGTGGCCACCAGGCTGCCACCGACAAAGGCAATGTCGGCCAGGGCATAGAGGAACAGCAGCTCGCCCATGGTGTCGCCCAGCAACACCTGGGTCTGGGCCTGAACCGCCTCCCCGGTGGAACGGCGCACCGTGGCGAACCCGGCGCTGCACAGGGCATGTACCGCATTGAACCGCTCGGGGTGGCGCGGCACCAGGATCAGCAGCGCATCGCCGTGCACCTGGAGCAGTTGCCGATGCGCCTCGAGGATCAGCGCATCCTCACCGTCATGGGTGCTGGCGGCGATCCACACCGGGCGCTGCGTCGCCCCCCATTGCTCGCGCAACGCCCGGGCGCGGGGCAGCAGTTGCTCATCGATCTTCAGGTCGAACTTGATCGAACCCGTCACCTGCACGCATTCGCTGCGCGCGCCAAGGCTGCGAAAGCGCTCGGCCTCGGTCTCGGTCTGCACGGCGATCAGGCTCATTTCCTCGAGCATCGGCCGGGTCAGGCCGGCAAAGCGGGCATAACCACGCGCCGAGCGCTCGGACAACCGCGCATTGGCCAGCGCCACCGGGATGCCGCGCTTGGCGCACTGGTGGATATGGTTCGGCCACAGCTCGGTTTCCATGATGATGCCCAGCTTCGGGCGCACATGGTCGAGGAAGCGCCCGGCCGCCCATGGCAGGTCATAGGGCAGGTAGCAGTGCTGGACCCGCGGCTCGCCTTCGAACATCGCGCGGATGCGCTCCGACCCGGTCGGGGTCATGCAGGTCAGGGTGATCGGCAGGTCCGGATACTGCTTGAGCAGCGCGCGAACCAAAGGCGCGGCGGCGATGCTCTCGCCCACCGACACCGCATGCACCCAGATCCCGCCCTGCTTCAGCGGCGGTAGCTTGCAGGCGAAGCGCTCATTGATGCGCGCACGATACGCCGGCGCCTTGCGCCCGCGCAGGAACAGGCGCAGCGCGACCAGCGGCAGGCCCAGGTGAAACAGCAGGGAGTAGAGGGTTCTGTTCATGGCGGCGGAGTTTACCCGATCGCACGCAGGTGCACGGCAAAACGCTCGGCCAACCATTGCGCCGCCGGCCCCAGCGGCTCGTCACGGCGCCAGGCCAGCTCGGCCACCAGCGCGGGCGGGCGCCACTCGCTGTCCAGCTCGACCATTTGTGCCTGGTAGGTGGGGTACTGCACCACGTGGCGCGGCAACCAGGCCCAGCCCAGGCCGCGCATCAGCAGTTCGGCCATGGCGTAGAAGCTGTCGGCACGCCAGACCTGCGGGCTGATCGCCTCGCCGCCTGGGTAACCGCTCTGCTGTGGGGTGATCAGCAACTGGCGATGACGTGCCAGTTGCTGGCGGCTGACCTTGCCCTGCCCTGCCAACGGGTGGCCGATGGCGCACACGGTGACCATCTCGACGCTGCCCAGGGCGCGCCGCTCCAGCGAGGAGGGAATGCTTTCGTGGTGGAAGAACAGGCCCAGATCGGCACGTCGCTCCACCAGCTTGCGCGCCACATCGCCCTGGGCGCCGCTGGCCAGCTGCACCTCCAGGAAGGGGTAGTGGGCGGCCAGTTCGTCGAGGCTGTCGATCACCGGCTGATAGGGCATCGCCTCATCCTGGGCCACCCGCAGCAAGGCTTCCTGGCCGCGCATCAGGGCCAGCGCCCGGCCATCCAGGCGCTCGCACTGGCGCAGCAGTTCACGGGCGTCTTCCAGCAAGGCCGCGCCGCTTTCGGTCAGACGCGGCTGGCGGCCACTGCTGCGCTCGAACAGGGTCACACCCAGGTCCGTCTCAAGCAGGGCAATGGCGGTGCTCACCGCCGATTGCGCCTTGCGTTGCTCGCGCGCCACGGCGGAGAACGAGCGCAGTTCGGCGGTGCGCACGAACAGGCGCAATTGCTCCAGGTTCCAGTGTTCGGTCATGGCCAGCCTATCTCCATTACAGATAGGTAATGACTTTACCCCATCCCAGCTTTCCCTAGAATGCCCGACCAGCAACGGAGGAAACGAACCATGAACGCCTATACCTATCTCGCCATCGCCATCTGCGCCGAAGTCATCGCCACTGCTTCCATGAAAGCGGTCAAGGGCTTGAGCACGCCGTTGCCGCTGCTGCTGATGATCTGTGGCTATGGCGTGGCGTTCTGGATGCTCACCCTGGTGGTGCGCAGCATCCCGGTGGGCATCGCCTACGCCATCTGGTCGGGGCTGGGCATCGTGCTGATCAGCGTCGCCGCGCTGGTGATCTATGGGCAGAAGCTGGATGTGCCGGCAATGCTGGGCATGGCCATGATCGTCGGCGGGGTGGTGGTGATCCAGGTGTTTTCCAACACCGCCGGGCATTGATCCACAGGGCACCTGTGCCTGGCGGGGGCCTGTATACTGCGCACCTGTCCCAGCTTTAGAGGTGCCCGCATGCCATCCGCCATTTCCACCGACGTGCTGATCGTCGGTGCCGGGGTCGCCGGCCTCTGGCTCAATGCCCGCCTGCGCAAGCAGGGTTATTCGACCGTACTGGTAGAACGCGCCAGCCTAGGCGGCGAGCAGACCATCAAGTCGCAAGGCATCATCCACGGCGGCACCAAGTACGCCCTGCACGGCGCCCTGACCGGCGCCTCCGAGGCCATCGCCGACATGCCGCGGCGCTGGCGCGAAGCCCTCGCCGGCACGGGCGAGCTGGACCTGACCGGCACCCGCCTGCTGTCCGATGCCCACTACCTCTGGTCCCCCGGCACCCTGGCCGGCAACCTCACCAGCTTCTTCGCCAGCAAGGCCGTGCGCGGCCGGGTCGACCAGGTCAAGGGCGAGCAATTGCCGCCGGCCCTGCAGGACCGCGCCTTCAAGGGCAAGGTGTACCGCCTGGCCGAACTGGTCATCGACGTCCCCAGCCTGCTGGTCAACCTGGCGCAGCTGGCCGGTGACAGCCTGCTGGCCGGCGAGCGTATCGAACCGCTGCGCGAGGGCGACGAACTGGTCGGGCTGAACGTCGATGGCCGCGAAATCCGCGCCCAGCGCATCGTCCTCAGTGCCGGTGGCGGCACCGAGGACCTGTTGCACGCCCTAGGCCTGAACCAGCCGACCATGCAGCGCCGTCCCCTGCACATGGTTCTGGCCAAAGGCCCGAACCTCAAGCCGCTGTATGCCCACTGCCTGGGCGGCGGGCCCAAACCGCGCATCACCGTCACCACCCACCCGGCGGCCGACGGCCAGTGGGTGTGGTACCTCGGTGGCGACCTCGCCGAAGCCGACGGCGTCGCCCGCGAACCGGCCGCGCAGATTGCCGCCGCGCAAAAAGAAGTCGCCGGCCTGTTGCCCTGGGTCGATCAGAGCCTGATCCGCTGGGCCACGCTGCGCATCGACCGTGCCGAACCTGGGCAATCAGGCCTGGTGCGCCCAGACAACGCCTTCCTCGCCGAGCAGCAGCGCCTGCTGGTAGGCTGGCCGACCAAACTGGCCCTGGCGCCGGACCTGACCGACCGCGTGCTGGCCAGCCTCGAGCGCGACGGCATCCGCCCGGCCGCCCGCCCCGACCTCACCGACCTGCCACGCCCGCCACTGGGCGTGCCGGCCTGGGAGCAACTGCTGCCATGAGCCTGCCGACCCTGCACGACCATCACCGCGCACTGGGCAGCACCGGCCTGCGTGTTTCGCCACTGGGCCTGGGCACGGTCAAGCTCGGCCGCGACCAGGGCGTGAAATACCCCAACGGTTTCACCATCCCCGACGACACCGCCGCTGCCCTGCTGCTCGCGCAAGCCCGCGAGCTGGGCATCAACCTGCTCGATACCGCGCCCGCCTATGGCCGTAGCGAAGAGCGCCTGGGCCCGCTGCTGCGCGGCCAGCGCGACGAATGGGTGATCGTCAGCAAGGTCGGTGAAGAATTCGACGACGGCCAATCGCGCTTCGACTTCAGCGCCGCGCACACCCGCCGCTCGGTGGAGCGCAGCCTCAAGCGCCTGGAAACCGACCGCATCGAGCTGGTGCTGGTGCACTCCGATGGCAACGACCTGGCGATCCTCGAGCACGAAGCGGTTTATGAAACCCTTGCCGCACTCAAGCAGGAGGGCAAGATTCTCGGCTATGGTTTCTCTGGCAAAACCGTTGCCGGTGGCCTGAAAGCCCTGGAACAGGGCGATTGCGCCATGGTCACCTACAACCTCAACGAGCAGGCGGAGCGCCCGGTGCTGGACTACGCTGCCGAGCACGGCAAGGCCATCCTGGTGAAGAAAGCCCTGGCCAGCGGGCATGTCTGCCTGGCCCCCGGGGTCGACCCAGTGCAGGCCAGCTTCGAGCTGCTGTTTGCCCACCCGGGTGTGAACAGTGCCATCGTCGGCACCATCAACCCGCTGCACCTGGCCCACAACGTGGCCACAGTCGCCCGCATCCTGGGCCGGCCCTGAGCCACCCGGGCGGGGGCCCAACGCAAGGAGGAGCCTCGTGCCGCGTACGCTGATCCGCAAGAACCCGAGCAACTTCAAGACCCTGCCGCTGCACGTCGAGGCCACCCCCGACGGCCTGACCTACCAGAGCATCGGCATGCCACTGAACTTCGCCCAGACCCTGCAGCGGCGCAAGGCGATCCAGCTGGGCAACCCCGAACGCTTCGTGGTCGAGCTGGCCAACCTGGGCGTCTCGGTGCGCCTCACGCTGAACTGGCAGGGCCGCGACTACTGGGTGCTGGTGCGCCAGCGCCGCCAGGACCGCGGCGATGTGGTGCTCAAACTGATTTCTGGCTATGTGCCCGCCCACGAGTTGAACCTGCCGCTACTCACCGCCATTCAGGAAGTGGCCGAGGAATGCCTGCTGGAAACCCCCGAGGGCTGGCTGGGCGGGCGCTTCAACGATACCTGGCTGCCGGCCCCCTATGCCGCCGCCCTGCACTACCGCGAAGCGCCACCCTTCGTGCTCTCACCCGAATCCGGCGCCGCCCGCCCGGTGCACTGTGCCAACCTGATGCTGCTGGAACGGCCACGGGCCTACGTGCACCTGCCGACGGCCTCGCTGCAGTTGATCTATGACCTGCGCCTGCAGGTGCCCAGGGACGCCAAGCCGCTGAGCCTGTTCCACGTCGATGAACGGCTGGAAGGTGATCAACTGGTGGCGCGGCTGAACCGCAAGCGCCCGGACCTGTACCTGATGCCCTTGAAGGATGGCCAGCCGCTGCCTGAGCTCTACACCCTGAAGAAGGACCAACTGCTGCCGGCGAGTACGCGTGGGGTGTGGCTGGCAGAAAGCTTTGCGCGCCAGGAGGGTTGGGTGGTGCGCGATGAGCGGGTGCGCTGGCGGGATTGGCTGAAGCAACAGGGGCTGGCAGAGCAGCGCAGGCCGGAAACGCACCTGCAGCGTTTCAGTGACAAGGCCCGTGAATTGCTCGAGCGAGCGCGGGGAACACTGCACAAATAGTCGCGGGAGCAACTGCCTTGCGCTGGCCCCCTGTAGGAGCGGCCTTGTGCCGCTCCTACAGGGGGCGTGCCGGCAATGGGCCGGTTTCAGTGCTTGCGGATCTTCTCGACGATGGCGGTGGTCGAGCTGTTCTCGACCAGCCCCAGCACCTTCACCGTACCGCCGTAGGCCTTGACGATATCGGCGCCGACCACCTGGTCGATGCCATAGTCGCCGCCCTTGACCAACACATCCGGCTTCACCTGGCGCAGCAGGTTCTCCGGGGTGTCTTCAGGGAAGCTGATCACCCAGTCCACCGCACCCAGCCCGGCCAGTACGGCCATGCGCCGGTCGACGCTGTTGATCGGCCGTCCCGGGCCTTTCAAACGACTGACCGAGGCATCGTCGTTGATCGCGACAATCAGCCTGTCGCCTTGGGCGCGCGCTTGCTCCAGGTAGGTCACGTGGCCGGCATGGAGGATGTCGAAGCAGCCATTGGTGAAGACGATCTTCTCGTTGTGCGCACGGGCATCGTCGATCGCCAGCAGCAACTGCTCCAGGCCCAGCACACCACGCTCGGAACCCTCTTCGCGCTGGATGGCCCGGCGCAGTTCCGGGGCACTGATGGCCGCCGTACCGAGCTTGCCCACCACGATGCCGGCGGCCAGGTTGGCCAAGGCGACGGCGTGGGGCAGCTCTTCACCGGCAGCGATGGCGGCGGCCAGGGTGGAGATCACGGTATCGCCGGCACCGGTGACATCGAACACTTCACGGGCCCGGGCCGGCAGATGCAAGGCCGGGTGACCGGTGCGCAGCAGGGTCATGCCGTGCTCGCCACGGGTCACCAGCAGCGCCCCCAGGTCGAGCTCGTCGAGCAGGGTGAGGCCCTTGGCGACCAGTTCGGCCTCGTCGGCACAACGGCCGACGATCGCCTCGAACTCGCTCAGGTTGGGCGTGATCAAGCTGGCGCCACGGTAGATGGAGAAATCCTTGCCCTTGGGGTCGGCCAGCACCGGAATGCCTTTGGCCCGGGCGGCCTGGATCAACGCCTGGTGGTTCTTCAGCGCGCCCTTGCCGTAGTCGGAGAGCACCAGCACCTTGATGCCTTCGAGCAGGCCGTCGACCTCGGCGCCCAGCGACAGCGCGTCGGTGGCAAAGGGTTCTTCGAAATCGATGCGCAGCAGTTGCTGGTGACGGCTCATCACCCGCAGCTTGACGATGGTCGGCTGGTGCGCGATGCGCTGGAAGATCGAGCGCACACCGGCGGCCTGCAGGCTGTTGGCGAGGCTGTCGGCAGCTTCGTCCTGGCCGGTGACGCCGACCAGCGCGGCTGGCGCGCCCAAGGCGGCGATGTTCAACGCGACGTTGGCCGCACCGCCGGGGCGATCTTCGATCTGATCGACCTTGACCACCGGCACCGGCGCTTCAGGCGAAATACGTGAAGTACCGCCATGCCAGTAGCGGTCGAGCATGACATCGCCGACCACCAGTACCGGGGCTTGATCGAAACGCGGCATGGACAACTTCATGGGCAACCCATATGAAAAAGTGAACAGGGGCAGGATATTAGCACAGGGTCGAGGATGGCTTTACGGCCAGCTTCACTGTGGACAACTGCAGTGACAATCGGGGCCATGCAGGCCCCGATCTTTGAGGTTTCAGGTGATATCGGCGTTTTCCGGCGCATCCAGGCCCATGGCATGCAGGCGGGCATAATAGCCATTGGCCGCCAGCAGCTCGGTGTGGGTACCACGCTCCACCAGCCGCCCCTGGTCCATCACCAGGATCATGTCGGCTTTCTCGATGGTCGACAGGCGGTGGGCGATCACCAGGGTGGTACGGCCTTGCATCACATGGTCCAGGGCTGCCTGGATATGCCGCTCGGACTCGGTGTCCAGGGCCGAGGTGGCCTCGTCGAGGATCAGCAGCGGTGCGTTTTTCAGCAGCGCCCGGGCAATCGCCAGGCGCTGGCGCTGGCCGCCGGAGAGCAGTACGCCGTTCTCGCCGACTTCGGTGTCGAAGCCCTTGGGCAACTGGTCGACGAACTCCTTGGCATAGGCATCGGCAGCCGCGGCTTCGATGTCTGCGCGCGGCGCGCCGGCCAGGTCGCCGTAGGCAATGTTGTTGGCCACGGTGTCGTTGAACAGGGTGACGTGCTGGGTCACCTGCGACACGTGCCGGCGCAGGTTGCGCAAGCGGTACTCCTCGATCTCCACGCCATCGAGCAGGATCTGCCCTTCGCTGTGGTGATAGAAGCGCGGGATCAGCGCCGCCAGCGTGGACTTGCCGCTGCCGGAGCGGCCGACCAGGGCAATCATCTGCCCAGGCTCGGCAGTAAAGCTGATATCGCTGAGCACCTGGCGCTCGGTGCCGGGGTAGGTGAAGCTGAGGTTGCGCACTTCCAGGCGGCCTTCGACCCGCTCCTTCTCGACGGTGCCGGTATCGACCTCAGGTTCTTCGTCGAGCTGCTCGAAGATGCTCTCGGCACCCGCGAGGCCTTTCTGGATGGTCGAGCTGACCTCGGAAAGTTGGCGGATCGGCTTGGGCAACAGGCCTGCGGCGGTAATGTAGGCGACCATGTCACCGGCCGACGCATCGCCACGCAGGAACAGCACCAGGAACATCAGCGCAGCCATGGCGGTGTAGATCACCAACTGCAGCATCGGCGTGTACAGCGCGCCGGTCTTGGTCATGCGCAGTTGCTTGTCGGTGTTGCTCTGGCTGGCGTTGTCGAAACGCTGCTGCTCGTAGGCCTCGCCGCCGAAACTGCGCACCACGCGGTAGCCCTGGATGGTCTCGGACGCGACGTGGGTCACGTCACCCATGGCCACCTGGATCTTCTTGCTCTGCTTGCGGAATTTCTTGCTGGCGGTACTTACCATCACCGCGATCACCGGCAGGATGGCGAGCATGACCAAGGTCAGCATCCAGTTCATCCACAACAGGTAGACGAACAGGAAGACCACGGTCAGGCCTTCGCGGATCACCACCTTGATCGCATCGGTGGCGGCACCGGTGACCATGGTCACGTTGAAGGTGATGCGCGAGATCAGGTGCCCGGAGTTGTGGTTGTCGAAATAGCGGTTGGGCAGCACCAGCAACTTGTTGAACAACTCGACCCGCAGGTCGTGCACCAGGCACAACGAAACCTTGGCCAGGAAGTAGTTGCCCAGGAACGAACCCAGGCCCTGCCAGGCCGCGATCAGGATGATCAGCAGCGGCACAGCCTGCAGCAGTTGCAGGTCGCGCAGGTAGGGCACATTGGGGAACAGCACGGCCTCTGGGTTGCTCAGGCCGTCGACGAAGTACTTGAGAATGCCGGCCAGCATCGGCTGGGTAGAGGCGAAGATCACGAACCCGACGATACTCAGCAGGAAAATGCCGACGTAGGGTTTCACGTAGCCCAGCAGCCTGAAGTAGATCTTCAGGCTGGAGGTGTTCTCCGCCGGGAGCGGTGTTTCGGCCATCATCGAGCTCGCTGTTCAGGTTGAACCGGCGATTTTACCACAGGGTTGTTGCCGTTCATGTGCCCAGGGCAACAACATCACCAGCGCCACCGGCAGCCAGCTGATGAACCATTCGGCGCGCGGGGTGCCAGTCAGGCTGGCGGCGTCGAACTGCATGGCCAGGGTGGAGAACACCCAGAAGCCGAACAGGACCTTGCCGAACAGCGTGGCTCGGGCCCGCACGATCTCGCCCAGGGCGAACAGCCAGACCGCCGTCCACAGCAGCATGCCGGGCAGGCCCAACTCCACGGCGACGTGGGTGAACATGTTGTGGGTGTGATCGAACTCAAGGCCGACTGCATGAACGCGATAGAAGGCGCCCAGGCCGAGGCCGGTCAGCGGGTGTTCGCTGATCATCTGCACGGCCGCCTGGAAGATCTCCGGCCGGTACGATGAACCCCGCTGGGTGATCAAGCCGTACATCAGGTAGAAGGCCACGGCAGTCGCCAGGGCCGCCAACAGTGCGAACAGGGCGCTGCTGCGAGTGCGATGCCAGAGCGGTGCCAGGAGCACCGTCGCTACCAGCGCCAGGGCCGCACCACGGCTCTGGCTGAACACCACGAAGGCACCCAGGCAGGCCAGCGCCAGCGCCCAAGCCAGTTGCAGGCCGCGCTGGCGCGGGTTGCTGTACAACAGCCACAGCGCCGCCGCAGCGACCACATAGCCACCTAGGATCGGGTGGGAAATCTCGCCGATACCCTCGATGCGGGTCACCAGTGGCTGGCCCTGCAGGCCGTAGAAGCGCACCACCGAAATCAGCGCCGCCAGCGCCAGCAGCCCGCCGCCCAGCATCAGCAGACGCCAGATGCGTTCGATACCCGCCTGCGCCAACAGAGGGAATGCCATCAGGAACAGCAGGATGTACACCAGCCGCTTGCCTTCGCGCGAGACATCCTCGGCGGTGGACCAGGCCAGTGTCACGGCACTCCAGGCCAACAAGCCCAGCAGCGCGAGCCACAATGCCGGCTGGCGGCGCCAAGCCTCGATGAACACCTGCCGGGCCGACCAGGCCAGGCCCAGAGTGGGCAACCACAGAAACAGGACCAGGCCCTGTTGATAAACCTTATTGCTCGGCGCCAGTGCGATCGCCGCCAGGAACCAGACAAAACCCAGCCCCAGCCAGGCCTTGGCCCAGCGCTTTTCGTACAACATCCCGTTCCCTCGTTGAAACCCTGAAACACCAGCATGGTGCTAACAGATAATTTTCGGCATTATTGCCGGTCATTTTGCCTGCCCATGAAGACAAGGCCAGAACTCATGCAATGCTCCCGGCTCTCCCAGACCGACTTCGATCGGCTGATACTCGGCGCCAAGGTGCTAGAGGCAGATAGCCATGGTGCCAAAGTCTACCTGCTTGAAGATGGAAATATCCTCAAGGTTTTTCGTCGCAAGCGTCTGATTTCATCTGCGCTGCTGCGCCCGTACTCGCAGCGCTTCATCGACAACGCCCGGCACCTGGCGCAACTGGGCTTGCCCACCCTGGAAGTGATCAGCCATTACAAGCTGCCACTGCCTGGCCGCACCGCCGTGCTGTATCGCCCACTGCCGGGCGATACCCTGCTGGGCCTCTCCCGCCAACCCGGCTTCAGTTGGGACAACCTGTTGCCGCAGCTGATCGAGCTGGTCCGGCGCCTGCATCGCTCGGGTATCTACTTCCGCTCGCTGCACCTGGGCAATGTGGTGCAGACCCCCGAAGGGCTGCTGGGGCTGATCGACGTGGCCGACATGCGCTTCCTGCGCGCGCCCTTGTCATCGCGGATGGTGCGACGCAACGTGCAGCACATGGCGCGGTACATCGAGCGCGAGCAACTGGACCAGCAGTTCCCCCTCGCACAGTTCCAGGCGGCCTTGATCGGCCAGTGATGCTCAGCCCCCCAGCAGGCTTGCCGAGCCGGCCTTGAACGCCGCCCAGCCCTGCTCGGGCGCCAGCGCCTGCCATTGCTCCCGCGCCACTGCCGCGCCATCGCGCGTGACGCAGTTGGCGATGGCCTCGGCCCAGCAGTGCTGGTCGCCGACGGGCAGATAAAAGCCCGCTTCACCCAACTGCTCACGGAACACCGGTAGGTCGCTGCAGATCACCGGTACTGCGGACAGTACCGCCTCCTGCAGCACCAGCCCCAGACCTTCCGAGCGCGAGGGCACCAGCAACCAGTCGAACGCCGGATACAGCCGCGCCAGATCGTCACGATGGCCGCAGAAACGCACGCTGTCTGCCACCCCCAGCGCCTCGGCACGAGCCTGCAAGTGCGTACGCAGCTCGCCATCCCCCAGGATTGCCAACTGCGCGCCTGGCATACGCATGCGCGCCTCGGCGAAGGCTTCTATCAGCATCGCAAAGCCTTTGCTCTCCACCAGCCGCCCCACCGCGCCCAGCACCGGCCCTCCCTCCGTCAGCCCCAGCGCCTGGCGGGCTTGCTCACGCCCCAGCAACTGCTGGCAGAAGGCGTGCGGGTCAAGGGCGATGCGCACCGTTCGCACCGGCCGCCCAAGATCCTGCTCAAGCGTGCGCGCCAGCGTGGCCGACACCGCCGCGACCCGCAGGCGCTCGGCCGGGAACTGGCAGAACAGGCGCACATCCTCGGCATTCAAGCGGGTCATACCATGGAACAGCACCGCCACCTGCACGCCGGGCAGGCGGTGCAACAGCGGCAGCAGCAGACGGGCGACGCCGACGCCATCCAGCAGCAGCACATCGGCAGCCGCCTCACGCAGCGCGCGCAGCATGCGCCAGCGCACCCAGGACAACGCCAGGCGGTGGGGCATGCGCCCCTTGAGCACCCGCGACTGCAAATGCCAGCTACGGGTTTTGCCGATTCCACCGCTCAAGCCATCGCCAAGCAACAGCCAGTTGCAGACCTGCCCCCCCATCGGGGCATGCGCCAGCACTTGGCGGTGGACAGTGTGTACGGACATGAACGGTGTACCACCCGACCACATCACATTGACGATATTCAACGGTATCGCGCCCCTACGGTCATACGGATGGGCCAGCCAGCTCTTCGATCAGCCGATGCGCATCAGCAATCGCTGCCAGAAGGTCAGCGGCGGATGCGGCCGCAGAGGGGGCTCCATGTGTTCGACAATACTTCGGCCAACCTGGGCAAAGCTGAAGCGCGACGTTGCCAGTTCGCGCCCGTTGCCGGCAATGCGCGCCGCCAGCGCCGGGTCGTCACGCAGTTGCCGCAACTTGGCCTGCAGCGCCGGGATGCTGTCGTACAGCACCACGTTGTGCATATCGACCAGGCCCAGAGCACGATTCTCCTCCTCGCCCTGGTCGTATGCCAGTAGCACGCACCCGCAGGCCATAGCCTCGAAGTTCTTGATCATGTATTCGCCCATGCCGACATCGGCACTGACGAAAAAGCGGATGCGATTGAGGGTGTTGCAGTAGTCCTCACCGGACTTGGTGCGGGTCACCACCAGGTTTTCCACCTGCCCCAGCTCGTCCAGCAGCGCCTTGCGGCCGCTGTAGGCAACGCTGTTGGTACTGCCTACAAAGGCCAGTTCGATATCGCGCTCACGCCCCTGATCGGTCAACAGCTGCTCGTCGTAGCCCTTGGGCACGAACACGGCGTCGAAGCCTTCCTGGCGCAAGCGCTCACTGACCATGTAACCGGAGCTGATCACCCGCGCCCACGGCAGCTGCCGGTAATGCGCGCTGAACTTGCCGGTGTACTTGCAGGGGATGTAGTTCTGGTAGGCGTCGTGCTCGAGGATCACCAGGTTGGGGATGCTGCGAATGAATGCGACCTGGCGGATCTCCTGCTTGAAGCGCAGGAAGAACACGATGCGGTCATAGCGCGTGACGTCGACTTCACGCTTGAAGTAGCGGCGCAGGTTGCGCTGGTCTTCGTCGCTCACCCAACGCAGGTCGCAGTCGCAGTGGGCCGCGACGCCGTCATACAGGCGGTCGAGAATCGCCCGTTGTTCCTTCTGCACCAGAAATAGGACTTTCATTGCGTTCCTCGGGCGCTCGGCGCTATCGCGGTCATCATGGGTCAGGCTCACAGGTCGCGGCGCCAGAACAGCTCGTGCCGGCGAACGGCCTTGCGGAAAAATTCGTTCTCGCCATAGGGCGATGGCCGGCGCCCCGCCAGCCAGCGTTGCAGCAGGCGGCGCAAACGGCGTTTGAAAGCGGCCGGGGGCTGCAGGTCGTGCATCATGCCCAGGGCCATGGCTTTGTCACGCTGGGTCGCGGTGTCCAGCACCAGGCTGCAGGGCGCCCAGGCTTCACGGCTCTCCATCTGCGGCGGCAAGGCCACGCCATCACCGCTGTCGCCCATCGGCCAGCGGTCGTTGTCGTGCAGGTGGTTGGCGTAGCACAGCAAGGTTTCCGGCTGCCAGGCCAGGCCTTGCAGCGCTTCATGCACGGCGGCCTGGGCGCAGATATGGTCGGGGTGCGGGTCGAGGGTCGGGTGCGGCATCACCAGCACTTGCGGCCTGGCCAGCTCCAGCAGCGCGCGCAGGTCGGCCAGCAGGTTGTGCCAGGTAGGCGCGCCGTCGGCATCGGCGGGCAGCGGGAACGGGTTGAAGCAGCGGAACGGGCGGGTATCGGCCATGTCCGCTTCACGCGAACCTTGTGGCTGGTCCGGCGCCGCCTGCATTGCGGGCAATTGCAGGCAGAAATAACCCAGCTGCACGCAACGCGCTTCCGGCACACCTGCCCAACGAGGCACGGCGATACTGTCCCAGGCCCGCAGCCGGCCCTTGAGCCGCGCTGCCTCGGCCTTCTGCATACCCATCTGCTGGTAATGCTCGGCTTCGATCTCGCCAGCAGTCAGGGTAACTACCCAGGTTTCCTCGGCCTGGCTGTACAAGCCATAGGCAGCCAGCTCTGCGTCGTCGGCGTGGGGCGCGATCACCATCACCCGCCGCTTGCGCAACTCGATGGCCGGGGTTATCCACAGGCGCGGCGCCCCCTGCAACCGGCAATGGCGCCCGCGCAGGCGCAAGGTGCCCGCCGCCAGCGACTCGGCCAGGCCGGTCAGGTTGAGGTAACGCACGCCGTTGGCGCCACGTTCGAAGGTCTGCACATCACGCCCCGTGCCGCCCAGCAGCTCGACGCGCGGATCGAGGAAGCGCCCAAGCCAGCCGCTGCTGATGCCGACCTCGAGGATCAGCGTCTCATTGCCCTGCAAGGCAGCATCGGTGCGCAGCAGATCACCTTGCAGCGTCGCGCCGGCTTCGCGGGTCTGCTCGCCGAAACGGTAGGCGTAGTCTTCACCGGGGGCATAGAACAGGTGGTCGGCGAACCACGCCTCATGCGCGGCCCATAGCAGCGGCAGCAGCAACAGCGGCAGCCACCACCAACTGAACAGCCCCAGCGCGACCAGCAGCACCAGCCCGGCCAGCAGCCCTAGGCGCTTGTTGCGCCGATGGCGCTTGAGCAGTTGCTGCTTGCGGCTCACGACTGGAACACCGGCACAGGGTTGCACCAACGGTCCTTGTACTCACGGTCGGCACGGCCAAAGGAGAACCGCAGCGCTTTGCCACGGCTGTTGGCATCCTCCCAGGCGGCCTGGGTGTTGAGGAAGCTCAGCACGCTGCCGGGGCTGAACGCCTTGGTCTCAGGGTCGACGCCACCATTGACGTACTCCACGCTGATCCACTGCGGCGCCTCGACGCGGTACACCAGTTGAATGGCGATGGGGGCGTCGTTGAGGAACAGCACCGAACCGACCAGCAGCTCGCGCAGGCGCTCGACCACCTCGGCCATGTGCGCCGCACCGGTGGCCGGGAAGCCCCAGCGGCGCTGGAACAGGTCGCAGTACATGGCGGCGATCTGCGCCGAGGTGAAGTCAGCGATCGGCCGCACTTGCCCACCCGCCTCTTCCAGCAGGCGCAGCTCGCGGCGCTGGTTGTAGCGGAACTTCTTCGACAGATCCTCATGCGCGCGGGCCATGGCCAACTGCTCGGGCTGCGCCTTCAGGCCGCTGAAGCGGCCCTGGTTGAGCTCCGACAGGTAGCGCCCGGCATGGCGCAGCGGCGCGGCCGCATCGGCGGCGGCCGGCAGGATGATCTCGGCATTGCCCAGGTCGAACAGGCCCTTCTTGCCATGGCGCTTGAGCACGTCCTTGGACAGCGCCAGGTGACGCCCCCACACCGGCAAGGCGGCCTTGATTTCACCACCCTGTGGATAACCGAGGTAACGCACCGGGATCTGCGCCAGGTCGGCCAGCTGCTCGATCACCCGCGGATGGGTGGCGACACTGCCGCCAAAACGCTGCCAGGCCTCGTTGTAAGCAGCCGCATCGATGACCTGCCAGCCGCGCTCGCGCCAGCCCTGGATAAAGTTGAGCATCAGGCCTCCGCAACCAGTGCACGGACTTGCGGCAGTTGCCAGAAGGTTTCGCGTACCGCCCGATCACTGAACCGCTCACCCAGGCGCTGCAGCATGTGCTGCGCACAGGCAGCCTGCTGCTGCGGGTCCAGCCCGGCCAGGTGCTTCAGGCCCTGGGCCAGCTGCGCGGTATCACCCAGCGGGAACAATACGCCAACACCTTCGACCACCTCGCGCGCACCGCCGCAGGCCGTGGCCAGCAGCGGTACGCCGGCGACCATGGCTTCGAGCAGGACCATGCCGAACGGCTCATGGTCGGAACTCAACGCGAAGACATCGAACGCCTTGAAATAACGACGGGCATCCGGCACCTGGCCGAGGAAGTCGACCTGCGCGGCAATCCCCAACTCGGCGGCCAGCGCCTTGAGGTTCGACTCCAGGCGGCCCTTGCCCAGGATCGCCAGGCGCGCTCCGGCCGGCAGCCCCGGCAGTGCCTCGGCAAAGCCGCGCAGCAGGGTGGCCTGGTCCTTGTCCGGGTGCAGGCGGCCGACATTGCCGACCACCCAGGCCTGCTCGTCGAGCCCCAGGGCCCGGCGCGCCTCGGTGCGCGGCACCAGGCTGGCCTGCAGCGCCTCGACATCGATGCGGTTGTAGAGGGTCTGGATACGCTCGGCGGGCCACTGCGCCAGGCAGCGGCGCATGTCGTCGCGCACGGCATCCGATACACCGAGCAGGCTCAGGCGCCGGCGGAACAGGTTGGCGAACAGCCGCCGGCCCTTGCGCTGGTAGTCGCCAAAGGCATGGTGCACACCGATCACCGGCAAACCGGTGCCTAGCAACGCCACGTAGATCGGCTTGAAGCGGTGGGCGATGCAGAACTTGAAGTCGCGCTGCGCGGCGATCTTGCGCAGCGCAGCGATGGCGCCCAGCTTCAGGCCGCGCACGGCCTTGGAGCTGAACTCCAGGAACAGCACCTCGTCCGAGGCGCAGCCCGCCGCTACTTTCGCGTTGGCTGCCCCGGTGAGGAACACGGTGGTGACCTTGTAGCCGCTGCCCTGGAACAGGCTGGCGTATTGACGGGCGCAATCGAGGAACGGCCCGTCATAGCCATGGCAGAACTGCAGGATCCGCGGTTCAGAGCGGCTGGTCATAAGGCGCCGCGCCGTCCTTGACCACCAGGATGTCTTCCATGATCAGGTACTGCAGGTCCGAGCCGAAGAACATGTTCAGGGCATCGGTCGGCGAGCAGATCATCGGTTCGCCACGGCGGTTGAGCGAGGTGTTCAGCGACACGCCGTTGCCGGTGAGGTTTTCCAGCGCCTTCATCATGTCGTAGTAGCGCGGGTTGTACTCGCGCTTGAGCACCTGGGCACGGGAGGTACCGTCCTCGTGGACCACTTCCGGCACGCGGGTCTTCCACTCTTCAGCCACTTCGAAGGTGAAGGTCATGAACGGCGCCGGGTGGTCGATCTTGATCATCTGCGGCGCGACGGTGTCGAGCATCGACGGGCAGAAAGGCCTCCAGCGCTCGCGGAACTTGATCTGGTGGTTGATGCGGTCGGCCACGCCCGGCACGCTCGGGCAACCGATGATCGAACGACCACCCAGGGCACGCGGGCCGAACTCCATGCGGCCCTGGAACCAGGCCACCGGGTTGCCGTCGACCATGATCTTGGCGATCTGCTCGGGCATGTTCTCGAGCTTGCGCCAGACAGGCTTGCTCGGGTGGCGGGCGCAGGCGGCGATCACGTCTTCATTGGAGTACGCAGGGCCGAGGTAGACGTGTTCCATCTTCTCGACCGGCACGCCACGGGCGTGGGACACATAGGCCGCCGCACCGACAGCGGTACCGGCGTCGCCGGAGGCCGGCTGCACGAACAGCTCCTTGACGTCCGGGCGGGCGATGATTTTCTGGTTCAGCTTGACGTTCAGCGCGCAGCCACCGGCGAAGGCCAGCTTGCCGGTTTCTTTCAGCGTGTCGCCCAGGTAGTGGTCGATCATCTGCAGGGCCAGCTTCTCGAACAGCGCCTGCATGCTCGCCGCGTAGTGGATGTACGGCTCGTCGGCGATGTCGCCTTCGCGTTTCGGGCCCAGCCACTCGATCAGCTTGGGCGAGAAGTAGAAGCCCTTGCCCTTCTCTTTATAGCGGCGCAGGCCGATGACGTTGGCGTACTCGGTGTTGATCACCAGTTCGCCGTTTTCAAAGCTGGCCAGGCGCGAGAAGTCGTACTTGCTGGCGTCGCCGTACGGCGCCATGCCCATGACCTTGAACTCGCCGTCGAGCATCTCGAAACCGAGGAACTCGGTGATCGCGCCATACAGGCCACCCAGCGAATCCGGGTCGAAGAACTCCTTGATCTTGTGGATCTTGCCGTTCTCGCCATAACCGAAGAAGGTGGTGGCGTACTCGCCCTTGCCGTCGATCCCGAGGATCGCGGTCTTCTCCTTGAAGCCCGAGCAGTGGTAGGCACTGGAAGCGTGGGCCAGGTGGTGCTCGACCGGCTCGATCTTGATCTTCTTCGGGTCGAAGCCCAGTTGCTCCAGGCACCAGACGATCTTCTTGCGGTAGCGCTTGTAGCGGCGGTTACCCATCAGCAGCGCGTCGAGGGCGCGGTCCGGGGCGTACCAGTAGCGCTTGGCGTAGTGCCAGCGGGCCTTGCCGAACAGGCTGATCGGGGCGAAGGGAATGGCCACTACATCAACGTCCGACGGCTTGATGCCGGCCTGTTCCAGGCAGAACTTCGCCGACTCGTAGGGCATGCGGTTCTTCGCATGCTTGTCACGCACGAAGCGCTCTTCTTCGGCGGCGGCAATCAGCTTGCCGTCGATGTACAGGGCCGCGGAAGGGTCATGGCTAAGGGCGCCGGACAGGCCAAGAATCGTCAGTGCCAAGGGGTTAGCCTCTCAAATCGGTAGAAGTGCGCCACCGGCCACGCAGGCGGGCGACGGCTAAAGGGGCGGGATTATAACGCAAAGATCAGGGACACACCGCCCCCTTGTAGGAGCGGCCTTGTGTCGCGAAAGGGCTGCGCAGCAGCCCCGGCAATTTCAGCGGCGCATATGAAATCTGGGGCCGCTACGCGCCCCGTTCGCGACACAAGGCCGCTCCTACGGAGGGGCGCAACACCATGTTACTCGGCGATCAACCAGTCCATGCGGTAGCTGCCTGCGGTCTGCGCCAGCTCTTTGGCCAGCCACGGCAGCAGCTCCTTGAGCTCGTCCTCCAGCCCCCACGGCGGGTTGGCGATGGCCAGGCCCGAGCCGTTCAGGCCCTGCGGGCTGTCCTGGTGATGTACGTACAGCTCCACCCGCAGCAGCTTGGGCGCGCCGGTGCTGGTCAGGTCCTGGTAGAAGCGGGTCAGCGAGCGCTGGTCCTTGATCGGGTACCAGATCGCCGCGACGGTCTGGCGCATGCGGCCGATCGCCTCTTTCATCGCCACGGTGCAGCGCTTGAGCTCGTCGGCCTGCTCGAATGGCGGGTCGATCAGCATGATCGCGCGTTTTTCCTGCACGGGCAGCAGGGCCCGCGGGATGTGCCAGCCTTCGCCCAGGTGCACGGTGACGCGCGGGTCCTTCTTCATGTTCTCTTTGAGCAGCACGCCGTCTTCAGGGTGCTTTTCGTTGAGCTGCGCACGGTCCTGCTCGCGCATCAGGCGACGGGCCAGCTCCGGCGAGCCTGGGTAGTAGCGCAGCTCGCCGTTCTTGTTCAGGCGCTTGATGACGCCCAGGTAGTCGGCGGTGACGGCCGGCAGGTCATCGCGATTCCACAAACGGGCGACGCCTTCGAGGTACTCACCGGTACGGCTCGCCTGATCGCCCTGCAGGTCGTACAGACCAAGGCCGGCGTGGGTGTCGATATAGGCGAACGGCTGCTCCTTGCGCGACATCAGGGCGATGAGGCGGGTGAGCACGATGTGCTTGAGGACGTCGGCATGGTTGCCGGCGTGGAAGGCGTGACGATAGTTCATGAGGACTCCTGCGGGGACGCCAAGTTTACCTTGCCTTGACGGCCGCAAAAAGCATCGCGGGGCAAGCCCGCTCCCACGCCACTTGTAGAGGCTGCGTGGGAGCGGGCTTGCCCCGCGATAGGGACAACGCCGATTCAGCAGGTATTACTTGTCGGCGTGATACTGCGCATCAGCGGTTTCAAAGCGCGAAACCATGCTGTTCGACGGGCTGCCCAGCTTGCTCACCAGGACGATGGCGATGGTGGCGAACAGGAAGCCCGGAATGATCTCGTACAGATCGGTACCCAGCTGCTTCCACAGGATCACGGTCAGCGCACCGACCACGATGCCCGCCAGCGCACCATTGCGGGTCATGCCTTTCCACAGTACCGACAGCAGCACCACCGGACCGAAGGCGGCACCGAAGCCAGCCCAGGCGTAGGCCACCAGGCCCAGCACACGGTTCTCAGGGTTGGCAGCCATGGCGATGGCGATCAGTGCAACGGCCAGCACCATCAGGCGGCCGACCCACACCAGCTCCTGCTGCGAAGCGTTCTTGCGCAGGAAGCTCTTGTAGAAGTCTTCGGTCAGGGCGCTGGAGCACACCAGCAGCTGGCAGCTCAGGGTACTCATCACCGCCGCCAGGATGGCCGACAGCAGCACACCGGCGATCCATGGGTTGAACAGGATCTTGGCCAGCTCGATGAACACGCGCTCACGGTTCTCGGTGACCGGGCCGGCGAGGTCCGGGTGCGCCGAGAAGTAGGCGATGCCGAAGAAGCCCACGGCACAGGTGCCGGCCAGGCACAGGATCATCCAGGTCATGGAGATGCGGCGGGCGTTGGCGATCGACTTCACCGAATCGGCGGCCATGAAGCGCGCCAGGATGTGTGGCTGGCCGAAGTAACCCAGGCCCCAGCCCATCAGCGAGATGATGCCGATGAAGGTAGCGCCCTTGAACATGTCGAAGTGCGCCGGGTCCACCGCCTCGATGGCGAGGAAGGTGGTATCGAAGCCACCGGTGGAGATCAGCACGATGATCGGCGTGAGGATCAGCGCGAAGATCATCAGCGAGGCCTGCACGGTGTCGGTCCAGCTCACCGCCAGGAAGCCACCGACGAAGGTGTAGGCGATGGTGGCCGCGGCACCGGCCCACAGGGCGGTTTCGTAGGACATGCCGAAGGTGCTTTCGAACAGGCGGGCGCCGGCGACGATGCCCGAGGCGCAATAGATGGTGAAGAACACCAGGATCACGATGGCGGAGATGATCCGCAGCACGCCACTCTGGTCTTCGAAGCGGCTCGAGAAGTAATCCGGCAGGGTCAGCGCATCACCGTTGTGCTCGGTCTGCACCCGCAGACGGCCGGCGACGAACAGCCAGTTGAGGTAGGCGCCGACGGTCAGGCCGATGGCGATCCAGGCTTCGGAGAGGCCGGCGAAGTAGATGGCGCCCGGCAGGCCCATCAGCAACCAGCCGCTCATATCGGAAGCGCCGGCGGAAAGCGCGGTTACCACGCTACCAAGGCTGCGGCCACCGAGGATGTAGTCGGAAAGGTTCTTGGTGGAGCGATAGGCGGCGAAGCCGATCAGCACCATTGCCGCGATGTACACCACGAAGGTGATGGTAAGAGGATTGCCCATGAGTTGTGCCCTGGCGTTGTTTTTATCTCCAGCGACCGCCGTGCATGACGACGGTTGCACCCAGGCGGCGCATCCTATGCAACAACATGAACGAGGTGCAACCACTTTTCATTTGCAAGTTGCACCCAATCCTGCATTTTCGGACAAAACCGTGTTTTTGCTCCATTTCGGAGCAAACACAACGTTTTCCATAACAAAAAACACCGAAAAAGACCTTTTCCGCTGTACGGAAACGTCCTTCAGACGAGTTGCACCTTTGCCCCGAAAATTTCGGGTTGCACCCGGTTGCACCCGAATTGTCCTACAGGCTAATCTTGCCTCCAGCTTAGGTCACACCCGTGGCCAATAACGAGGATAAGAAATGGCGACGACCACCCTTGGGGTCAAACTTGACGACCCGACCCGTGAGCGACTCAAGGCAGCTGCGCAGTCCATCGACCGCACGCCGCACTGGTTGATCAAGCAAGCGATCTTCAACTATCTCGAGAAGCTCGAGGGTGGCGCCACCCTGAACGACCTCAACGGCCACGCCGTCAACCTTGGCGACGAGGCCGGCGAAGCGCCGACCGACCACGCCCACCAGTGCTTCCTGGAGTTCGCCGAAAGCATCCTGCCGCAATCGGTGCTGCGCTCGGCGATCACCGCCGCCTACCGCCGCCCTGAGCCGGAAGTAGTGCCGATGCTGCTGGAGCAGGCGCGCCTGCCGGCCGCCCAGGCCGAAGCCACCAACAAGCTGGCCGCCAGCCTGGCCGACAAGCTACGCAACCAGAAGAGCGCTGGCGGGCGTGCCGGCATCGTCCAGGGCCTACTGCAGGAGTTCTCACTGTCCTCGCAGGAAGGCGTGGCACTGATGTGCCTGGCCGAAGCCCTGCTGCGCATCCCCGACAAAGGCACCCGCGACGCGCTGATCCGCGACAAGATCAGCACCGGCAACTGGCAACCGCACCTGGGCAACAGCCCGTCGCTGTTCGTCAACGCCGCCACCTGGGGCCTGCTGTTGACCGGCAAGCTGGTCAGCACCCACAACGAATCCGGCCTGACCTCCTCGCTCACCCGCATCATCGGCAAGAGCGGCGAGCCGATGATCCGCAAGGGCGTCGACATGGCCATGCGCCTGATGGGCGAGCAGTTCGTCACCGGCGAAACCATCGCCGAGGCACTGGCCAACGCCAGCAAGTTCGAAGCCAAGGGCTTCCGCTACAGCTATGACATGCTCGGCGAAGCCGCGCTGACCGAGCACGACGCACAGAAATACCTGGCCTCCTACGAGCAGGCGATCCATTCGATCGGCAAAGCGTCCCATGGCCGTGGCATCTATGAAGGCCCGGGCATCTCGATCAAGCTGTCGGCCCTGCACCCGCGCTACAGCCGCGCCCAGTACGAGCGCGTGATGAACGAGCTGTACCCGCGCCTGCTGTCGCTGACCCTGCTGGCCAAGCAGTACGACATCGGCCTGAACATCGACGCCGAAGAGGCCGACCGCCTGGAGCTGTCGCTGGACCTGCTCGAGCGCCTGTGCTTCGAGCCGTCGCTGGCCGGCTGGAACGGCATCGGCTTCGTTATCCAGGCCTACCAGAAGCGCTGCCCGTATGTGATCGACTACGTCATCGACCTGGCCAAGCGCAGCCGCCACCGCCTGATGATCCGCCTGGTAAAAGGCGCGTACTGGGACAGCGAGATCAAGCGCGCCCAGGTCGAAGGCCTGGAAGGCTACCCGGTCTACACCCGCAAGGTGTACACCGACGTTTCCTACGTCGCCTGCGCCCGCAAGCTGCTGGCCGTGCCGGAAGCCATCTACCCGCAGTTCGCCACCCACAACGCCCACACCCTGTCGGCCATCTACACCATCGCCGGGCAGAACTACTACCCGGGCCAGTACGAGTTCCAGTGCCTGCACGGCATGGGCGAGCCACTGTACGAGCAGGTTGTAGGCAAGGTCTCCGAAGGCAAGCTGAACCGTCCGTGCCGCGTGTATGCACCGGTCGGCACCCACGAAACCCTGCTGGCCTACCTGGTACGCCGCCTGCTGGAAAACGGCGCCAACACCTCGTTCGTCAACCGCATCGCCGACCACTCGATCTCGATCCAGGAACTGGTCGCCGACCCGGTCGCCAGCATCGAGCGCATGGGCACCCAGGAAGGCAGCATCGGCCTGCCGCACCCGCGCATCCCGATGCCGCGTGCGCTCTATGGCAGCGAGCGGGCCAACTCGGCCGGTATCGACATGGCCAACGAACACCGCCTGGCGTCGCTGTCCTGCGCCCTGCTGGCCACCGCCCACAACGACTGGAAAGCCGCCCCGCTGCTGGCCTGCGCCGCCAGCGAGCAAGCCGCCGTGGCGGTGCTCAACCCAGCGGATCACCGCGATGTGGTCGGCCACGTGCAGGAAGCCACCGTTGCCGACGTCGACAACGCCATCCAGTGCGCGCTGAACGCCGCACCGATCTGGCAGGCCACCCCGCCAGCCGAGCGTGCCGCGATCCTGGAACGCGCCGCCGACCTGATGGAAGCCGACATCCAGCCGCTGATGGGCCTGCTGGTGCGCGAAGCTGGCAAGACCTTCGCCAACGCCATCGCCGAAGTGCGCGAAGCCGTGGACTTCCTGCGCTACTACGCGGTGCAGGCACGCAACGACTTGCGCAACGACAACTGCCGCCCGCTGGGCCCGGTGGTGTGCATCAGCCCGTGGAACTTCCCGCTGGCGATTTTCTCCGGCCAGGTGGCCGCAGCACTGGCCGCCGGCAACCCGGTACTGGCCAAGCCCGCCGAACAGACCCCGCTGGTCGCCGCCCAGGCCGTGCGCCTGCTGCTGGAAGCCGGCATCCCCGAAGGCGTGCTGCAACTGCTGCCAGGCCAGGGCGAAACCGTCGGTGCCGGCCTGGTCGGTGACGAACGCGTCAAAGGCGTGATGTTCACCGGTTCCACCGAAGTCGCCCGCCTGCTGCAACGCAACATCGCCGGCCGCCTGGACAACCAGGGCCGCCCGATCCCACTGATCGCCGAAACCGGCGGCCAGAACGCCATGATCGTCGACTCCTCGGCCCTCACCGAGCAGGTGGTGATCGATGTGGTGTCCTCGGCCTTCGACAGCGCCGGTCAGCGTTGCTCGGCCCTGCGCGTGCTGTGCCTGCAGGAAGACTCCGCCGACCGCGTGATCGAGATGCTCAAGGGCGCCATGGCCGAAAGCCGCCTGGGCAACCCCGAGCGCCTGTCCGTGGACATCGGCCCGGTGATCGACGCCGAAGCCAAGGCCGGTATCGAGAAGCACATCCAGGGCATGCGCGACAAAGGCCGCACCGTGTACCAGGTGGCCATCGCCGAAGGTGAAGAGGTCAAGCGCGGCACCTTCGTGATGCCGACCCTGATCGAGCTGGAAAGCTTCGACGAGCTGCAGCGCGAGATCTTCGGCCCGGTGCTGCACGTGGTGCGCTACAACCGCAAGGACCTGGACCAGCTGATCGAGCAGATCAACGCCTCCGGTTACGGCCTGACTCTGGGCGTGCACACCCGCATCGACGAGACCATCGCCAAGGTGGTGGGTAACGTCAATGCCGGCAACATGTACGTCAACCGCAACATCGTCGGTGCCGTGGTCGGCGTGCAGCCATTCGGCGGTGAAGGCCTGTCCGGCACCGGCCCGAAGGCCGGCGGCCCGCTGTACCTGTACCGCCTGCTGTCGACCCGCCCGGCCGACGCCATCGCCCGCCACTTCCAGGCCGACGATGCCCGCAGCCCGGCCGACACCACCCTGCGCGACCAGCAGATCAAGCCGCTGAACACGCTCAAGAGCTGGGCGGCCGGCAGCCAGCTGAGCGACCTGGCCGCGCTGTGCGAGCAGTTCGCCGGACAGTCGCAGAGCGGCATCACCCGCGTATTGCCCGGCCCGACCGGCGAGCGCAACAGCTACAGCGTGCAGCCCCGTGAGCACGTGCTGTGCCTGGCCGACAACGAAGCCGACCTGCTGGCGCAGTTCGCGGCGGTGCTGGCGGTGGGTAGCTCGGCGGTGTTCCAGGACGGCGAGCCGGCCAAGACCGTGCGCGGCCGTCTGCCGAAGGAGCTGCAAGCGAAGATCAAGCTGGTAGCCGACTGGAACAACGACGACGTGGCATTCGACGCGGTGATCCACCACGGCCACTCGGACCAGCTGCGCGGCATCTGCGAGCAGGTGGCCAAGCGTGCTGGTGCGATCGTTGGGGTGCATGGGCTGTCGAGCGGCGATCACCAGATTGCCCTGGAGCGCCTGGTGATCGAGCGGGCGGTGAGTGTGAACACCGCTGCGGCGGGGGGTAACGCCAGCCTGATGACCATCGGTTGATGCTGATGGGGTGAATGAAAAAGGAGAGCTTCGGCTCTCCTTTTTTATGGGCGCTGGACAGGCCTCTTGGCGGGCAACGTCAGCTCTCCCGATTACTGAAACCAGCTGATGACTGCCAGCAGCAAAGTCAGCGAGAGGGACACAGTAATGGACAGGACAACAACCCCCCATAGCAACAAGCCAGGCGTCATCCAGATCCAGTTTGCCCACGACATACGGGAGTTCTGAGCGCCCTGCGGGTCCCCCGCTAGCAGATTGGCAGCCTGCTGGAGCTTGACCTCTACCCATATCAACAGTGCATACGCCCCAATGGCGAACGGTAGAAACCAGAGTGGATCAATGGCATCAACCATTAGCCCTGAGCCGATCTGACATATCATCACGGCCAGATAGAGCAGGAACAATGCAGCAGGAGACCAACGCCGCCCCAGACCAGCGCGAACCAGATCTCGATCGAGCCGCCTGATCAATGGATAGAGATAAAAAATAAGGAAGAATGCCCTGGCCAACGGCCATATTCGATCGCCTGTTGCGCAACGCTGATGGACCCAGTGTCGATGGAAACAAAACCACCAATAAAGACCCAGGCTGAAGAAGCTCATCAAGGCCAGCTTTTTGGGAGAAACCACGAAATACCCAGCCGGGCGCATGTTATGGGCGAATTTTTCATCAGGCATTTGTCTTACTCAGCAAACATTTTCCAAACGCCATTCAATACGCTTCAACTAAAAAGTGCAGCGCGCCCAAGTCTGAGTAACTTGCCAGAGCGGTATTACAGCAAAGTAATAAATACATCCGATCAGCGTAGGAAAACTTCCTTATGCTTGGCTTCCATTGCTTTACTTGGATAAAAGATAAGGAGAGCTCAGGCTCTACTTTTTATTGCAATCTTACTGGCCTCTTCGCGGGTAAATCGCAGCGGCGAACCGCCGCTCCCACAGGCGCAACGCAGACCCTGAGGCAAAAGTGAAACTGTGGGAGCGGGTTTACCCGCGAAGAGGCCTGCACCGGCAACACAAACTTCAGTGCTTCATGCCGAGCTCGGCATCATCCATCAGCGCCTTGGCCAAGGCGCTCAGGTAGTAAGACGCCCAGAGCAACTGCGGCTTCTCCTCCATGATCCCGGTGATAGTCAGGTCACGCACACAGCCCATCAGCTCCGATGCCTGGTCGCGGGCGTGCTGGCAAGGGATGCCGGGTTCGATGCAGAACAGCGGTGCGGTCATGCCCTCGCCTTGGTAGAACTTGGTCTTGCCGACGGTGGTTTTGGGTGTGGTGTCGATTGTCGTCATTGTTTGATCCCCTGAAGTTTTCCGGTGCCTGTGCGGGCCTCATCGCTGGCAAGCCAGCTCCCACAAGGTGAGGCGTGCGTCATATCTGTGGGAGCCGGCTTGCCGGCGATGAGGCCCGCCTGAACAACACAGCGCTCACGGCCTAATGCATCGCCTGCGGCTGCGCCGGCATCTGCACCTGAATCAGTGCCGATTCGAGCAACACCCGCAGCGCTTCGGTCTCGTGCATCGCCGTCATCAACAAGACCGAAACGGGCGACTTGGGCTGCAGCAGCATCGCCTGATGGACCACGGTCACTGCGCACAGGGCGTACTCGGTGGCCTGGATCAGGGTGTCTTCAAGGGAGTGATGGTTGTGGGGTGGATCGGGGACGATCTTCAGCATTTTGGGGTACCTGGAAAGGGCCGCAACACGCCTGCTGTCAAACAAGAAGGTGGCAGCTGTACATGGGTTGACAGACCGGTAGGTATCCCAAGACCCGGCGCACACGAAGTGCCCCACGCACAGCCGCCATAAAAGGCAAGCCATGGGAATAAACCTAGGACGGCCTGTCAAAGCCGGTCACTGTTTTCGCAGCGACCGCCCGAGACTAGTGACCAACCCAGAGCACCGCAATGGCTTGAAAGGGGCAGAAGTATGTTTGGGAAATGGACTACAGGGAATAGGGGAAGTCTCGGGATTTGCGTAGGAAACGCGGCAGAGGTAACCCTTGGATCCAGCGCTTCCAGGTCCATAGCCATGATCGCATGAGGGCGTCCAAGCGCTGGGCGAAAGCCTTGCAGCGCCTACAAGATCGAGCGCCGCCCGCGCGGCGCTTCGCGGGTAAACCCGCTCCCACAGTTTATTTCGGGCCAGTCTTTTCTGTGCCATCACCTGGGTCGCCTTGTTGGTACGACGCGGTTTCAGTGTGGGCGTTGCCGCCGCCCCACATGACTCAAGGCATGCACCAAGGCAGGCGCCGATACTTTCACAGGAATAATTGGCCCGAAACAGATGTAGGAGCGGCCTTGTGCCGCGATGCGCCGCGCGGGCGGCGCTCGATCTCACAGGCGCTGAAGAGCTTTCGGCGAACACCTGGCAGCCCTGACCTAATCAGAAAAAATCCGCGCAACTACAGCGAAGCAAGCATCACGCAGATTTCTTTCTAACCGTGAAGTCAACTTCCAGATCAGCATTCGCCAGAATATTCACCAAAGCATCCAACGAGAACTTATCGATCTTGCCATTGAGCAGATCACTCAAGCGAGGCTGAGTGAGGTGCAGCCGCCGTGCTGCGTCTTTCTGCGGCAGATCCCAAGACTGGACAAGCTTGGTCAGCAGTCTCATCAGTTTCGCCCGAAGCCGCAGGTTTTCGGCCTCTTCGGGTGAGTCGAACAGCGCATCCCATACCGAAGTGGAGCGTTCGTTTGTCATCGCAAATCCCTCTGTGCATCCGTATTTCAAAACAATGCGCTTCAACAGGTACCTAACAACTTGTATCTCGCTTTCGCCAGGTCGATGTCGCGCTTTTCAGTCTTCTCGGTCTTCTTGCGAAACGCATGCAGGACATAGATCGCCTCTGGCCGATTCACCACGTAAAACACGCGAAACGCACCATCCCTACACTTGATTCGGATTTCCCGCGCCCCTGCACCTACGCTGTCCATCGGATTCCAATCGGCGGGCTCTTCACCGTCCTGGATCAGCGCCAACTGATACCCCGCCCGCTGCCTTGCCACTATTGGAAAATCCCGCAGGTCCTGCTTGCTGCTACCCAACCACTCGATTGGCTTCTGCTCATTCTGCATCCTGCACGCTCCTGCCAACGCTCACACCCGGCCTGATCAGCCAAAGGTGCAAGCTCTCCATGAGCGGCAAGGTTAAAATTATATCGGTATCGATATAAGCGCAATTCCATGACAAGGCTTTACGACGGCTGACGCCCACCTGCATACCGCCGGGCGCACGACAGCGGTCAGGGCGATGGCGGCTTCTAAACCCATATCACCCAAACCAATTAACCTGTCCCCCGCCCCACCACCCCGCCTAGACTCGCCGCACCCCGACCCAGGAATGCCGCCATGTCCGAGCAACTCCTCAGCAGCCGCAACCTCGCCTTCGAACTCTACGAAGTACTCGACGCCGAGGCCCTGACCCAACGCCCGCGCTTCGCCGAGCACAGCCGCGAAACTTTCGACGCGGCGCTGACCACCGCCCGTACCATCGCCGAGAAGTACTTCGCCCCACACAACCGCAAGGGCGACGAAAACGAGCCCCGCTACGTGGACGGGCGCGCCGAACTGATCCCGGAAGTGAAACCAGCAGTGGACGCCTTCCTCGAAGCCGGCTTCCTTAACGCCAACCGCGACTTCGACGTCGGCGGCATGCAGCTGCCCAGCCTGGTATCGCAAGCCTGCTTCGCCCACTTCCAGGCCGCCAACGCCGGCACCACGGCCTACCCGTTCCTGACCATGGGCGCGGCCAACCTGATCGAGAGCTTCGGCACCGAAGAACAGCAGCGCCTGTTCCTGCAACCGATGATCGAAGGCCGCTACTACGGCACCATGGCCTTGACCGAGCCCCACGCTGGCTCCTCGCTGGCCGATATCCGCACCCGCGCCGAGCCTGCCGGCGATGGCAGCTACCGGCTCAAGGGCAACAAGATCTTCATCTCCGGCGGCGACCACGAGCTTTCGGAAAACATCGTGCACATGGTCCTGGCCAAGCTGCCGGGCGCACCGGCTGGCGTGAAAGGCATCTCGCTGTTCATCGTGCCCAAGTACCTGGTAAACCCCGACGGCAGCCGGGGCCCGCGCAACGATGTGCTGCTGGCCGGGCTGTTCCACAAGATGGGCTGGCGCGGCACCACCTCCACCGCGCTGAACTTCGGTGACAACGGCCAGTGCGTCGGCTACCTGGTCGGCCAGCCGCACCAGGGCCTGGCCTGCATGTTCCAGATGATGAACGAAGCGCGCATCGGCGTCGGCATGGGCGCGGTGATGCTCGGTTACGCCGGCTACCTCTACTCACTGGAGTACGCGCGCCAGCGCCCGCAAGGCCGCCTGCCGGACAACAAGGACCCACACAGCCCGGCCGTGCCGATCATCGAGCACAGCGACGTGAAGCGCATGCTGCTGGCCCAGAAGGCTTACGTGGAAGGCGCCTTCGACCTGGGCCTGTACGCCGCGCGGTTGTTCGACGACACCCACACCGCGCCCGAAGAACACGCCCGCCAGCAAGCCCAGCAACTGCTCGACCTGCTCACCCCGATCGTCAAATCCTGGCCCTCGACCTTCTGCCTCAAGGCCAACGAGCTGGCGATCCAGATCCTCGGCGGCCATGGCTACACCCGCGAATACCCGGTCGAGCAGTACTACCGCGACAACCGCCTGAACCCGATCCACGAAGGCACCGAGGGCATCCAGTCCCTCGACCTGCTGGGCCGCAAGCTGGCGCAGAACGGCGGCGCCGGGCTCAAGCAACTGATCCGCCTGATCGCCAGCACCTGCGAGCGCGCCAGCCATCAGCCGAACCTGGATAACCTGCGCCAACCGCTGGAGCAGTTGGTCAATCGCCTGCAAACGGTCACCCTGGCCCTGCTCGGCGACCTGGCCCAAGGCAAGGTTGCCGGGACCCTGGCCAACTCGGCGTTGTACCTGAAGGCCTTCGGTCACTGCGTGATCGGCTGGCGCTGGCTGGAGCAGGCCATCCATGCCGAAGTCGGCCTGCTCAAGGGCAGCGACCGCGACTTCTACCAGGGCAAGCTGCAGGCCGCGCGTTATTTCCTCACCTGGGAAGTACCGGGCTGCCATAATGACCTCGCATTGCTCGAGGCCCGCGACGATACGTGCCTGGGCATGCAAGAGGGGTGGTTCTAGGGGGAGCCACCGCGCCAACGGAGGTTTCCCATGTTCGATTCCAGCGCCCTGCTGCGCCAGCGCTTCGCCGCGCTGCGCAGCACGGCCGAAGTGTTCTCGCTTCGCCACGTCAAGCAATCGCACCAGTCCCTTTCAGTACGCCGCAATGTCGCCGAGCCGCCGCACTTCAGCCAGGATGAAGGCGCCATGCTCACCGTGCGGGTCAACGGCGTCGAGGCCTATGCAGCCACCGCCGACCTGTCGCAAAGCGGCCTGCAGCGCGCCCTGGAACAGGCCGAAGCGCTGGCCCGGCGCATCAAGGCCCATAGCCTGCTCGACCTCAGCGGCCAGGCCGCCCCAAGCGAGCGTCACGACCACGTTTCGCCCAACTTCGAGCAGCCCCTGCCCAACCTCGCTGACTGCCTGGACCTGCTGGCCGCAGAATCCGCCAGCGTGCCCAAGGACAGCCGCCTGGTGGACTGGCAGGCCAGCCTGGGCATCAGCCTGGTCGAGCAGACCTACCTGAACTCCGCCGGCGCCGAGTTGCGCCATGCCCAGCGCTTCGTCTACCCAGGCCTGGGCGTCACCGCCAGCGACGGCCAGGACAGCCAGAGCCGCACCCTGGGCCGCGACAACTTCGGCCAGCAAGGCAGCGTCGAGGTGATCGAGCGCTGCGGCCTGGTCGGCGCGGCCCGCCGCGTGGCCGACGAAGCCTTGCAACTGCTGCTGGCGCCCAACACGCCGAGCGGCACCCGCGACCTGCTGCTGATGCCTGACCAGATGATGCTGCAGATCCACGAGTCCATCGGCCATCCGCTGGAGATGGACCGCATCCTCGGCGACGAGCGCAACTACGCCGGCACCAGCTTCGTCAAAGCCGCCGACTTCGGCCACCTGCAATACGGCTCCACGCTGCTCAACGTGACCTTCGACCCGACCATCGGCGAAGAGCTGGCCAGTTACAGCTTCGACGACGACGGCACCCCGGCCAGCAAGCAGTTCCTGATCCGCAACGGCTTGCTGGTGCGCCCGCTGGGCGGCGCGCTATCGCAACTGCGTTCGGGCCTGGACGGCGTGGCCAACAGCCGCGCCTGTGGCTGGAACCGCGCGCCGATCGACCGCATGGCCAACCTCAATATCGAGCCGGGCGACCAGCCGCTGGAGCAACTGATCGGCGCAATCGAAAACGGCATCCTGATGCGCACCAACCGCTCGTGGTCCATCGATGACGCCCGCAACAAGTTCCAGTTCGGCTGTGAATGGGGCCAGTTGATCGAGAACGGCGAGCTCAAGGGCGTGGTGAAAAACCCGAACTACAGAGGCATCTCCGCCGATTTCTGGCGCAACCTGTCGGCGGTGGGCGATCGCAGCACCTTCCAGGTACTGGGCACGCCCAACTGCGGCAAGGGTGAACCCAACCAGGTGGTGCGGGTCGGCCACGCTTCGCCGGCCTGCGTGTTCCGCCAGATCGACGTATTCGGAGGGGACGCCTGATGAGCACCTATCAACAACGTTTCGAAGACCTGCTCGGCGCCCTGCGCGATGCGCTGCAACCCGGCGAGCAGTTCACCCTGGGCTACAGCGCCGAACACTCGCAGTTCGTACGGTTCAACCATGCCAAAGTGCGTCAGGCCGGGCTGGTCAGCCAGGCCAGCGTGCAGCTGCGGCTTATTCGCGATGGCCGCCAGGCGGAGCAGCAGATCACCCTGGGCGATGACGCCGAGCTGGATCGCCAGCGCCTGCATGACGGCCTCGGGCAACTGCGTCAGACCCTGCCGCTGCTGCCGGTCGATCCGTACCTGAGCCTCGACGAGAGTGCCTGGCACAGCCACAGCCTGCTGGAGCAGCCACTGCCCGAGCTGAATGAAGTGCTGGCCCTGGTCGAGCACGAGGCCAACGACCTGGACCTGGTCGGCATCTACGCCGCCGGCCCCATCTGCCGCGGCTTCGCCAGCTCGTTCGGCGCCTTCGGCTGGCACCAGGCCAATAGTTTCAACTTCGACTGGAGCCTGTTCCACGCCAACGGCCAGGCGGTCAAAGCCAACTATGCAGGCCAGGCCTGGAGCGGCGAGGCCTTTGCCGCGCGCCTGCGCCTGGCCCGCGAACAGCTGCAACACCTGGGCCGCCCGGCCATTACCCTCAAGCCCGGCAGCTACCGCGCCTACCTGGCGCCAGCGGCGATGGACGAAATCGCCGGGATGCTCTGCTGGGGTGGTTTCTCCGCCCAGGCACTGGCCACGGGGAACAGCTCGCTGCAACGCCTGTACAACGGCGATGCACGACTGAGCCCGCTGGTGAGTTTCAGCGAACAGGTCAGCGGCTCGTTGAGCCCGGCGTTCTCCGACGAGGGCTCGCCGCGTCGCGACCTGCTGCTGATCGGTGAAGGCCGGGCACTGGAACGGCTGGTGAGCGCCCGCAGCGCCGCCGAGTTCACACTTCAGGCCAATGGCGCCGACAGCTACGAATCGCCATGCGCACTGAGCCTGGCGCCGGGCAACCTGCCCAGCGCGCAGATCCTCGAACGCCTGGGCACCGGGCTGTACATCAGCAACCTGTGGTACCTGAACTACTCGGACCTGCCCGCCGCGCGGATGACCGGGCTGACCCGGTTCGCGACGTTCTGGGTGGAGAACGGGCAGATCCAGGGGCCGGTGAGCACCATGCGCTTCGATGACAGCCTTTACAGCCTGCTGGGCAGCCAGCTCGAAGACCTGACCCAGGAGCGCGAGATGATCCTGTCGACCAGCACTTATGGGCAGCGCAGTACCGGGTCGAGCCATCTGCCAGGGGCTTTGGTCAAAGGGCTGACCCTGACATTGTGATCGGCAGGATCGGCCTCTTCGCGGGTAAACCCGCTCCCACAGGGTTTTCGGTAAGCCCCAAGGGTTGGATTGGTGCCCAATTTACTGGGCGCAGTCCAAACTTGTGGGAGCGGGTTTACCCGCGAAGAGGCCAGCGCAGGCAACACAAAACGTAGAGGTAGCTGATGTCCGAACGCGCCCCACTGGACCCCGTCACCGCCCGCTGGATCCCCTGGGTGGTGGCCATCGCTTTCTTCATGCAGTCGCTGGACGGCACCATCCTCAACACCGCGCTGCCGGCCATGGCCCGCTCGCTGGCCGAGGACCCCTTGCGCATGCAGGGCGTGATCATCGCCTACATGCTCACCGTGGCGCTGCTGATCCCGGCCTCGGGCTGGATCGCCGACCGCTTCGGCACCAAGCGCATCTTCTTCAGCGCGATCCTGCTGTTCAGCTTCGGCTCGCTGCTGTGCGCCATGGCCAACAGCCTGGGTTTCCTGATCTTCGCCCGGGTGGTGCAGGGCCTGGGCGGGGCGCTGATGCTGCCGGTAGGCCGGCTGGTGGTGCTGCGCGCCTACCCGCGCAGCGAGCTGGTGCGGATCATGAGCTTCATCACCATCCCCGGCCTGCTCGGCCCGCTGCTCGGCCCGACCCTCGGCGGCTGGCTGGTGGAGATCCTGACCTGGCACTGGATCTTCCTGCTCAACCTGCCGGTGGGCGCCCTCGGTTGCTATGCGGTGTGGAAGTTCATCCCCGACCTGCGCGGCGCCGAGCGCACCCGCTTCGACGGGCCGGGCTTCGTGCTGTTCGGTGCGGCGATGGTGCTGATCACCATCGCCATGGAAGGCCTGGGCGAGCTGCACCTGCCGCACCTGCGGGTGATGCTGTTGCTGTTCGCCGGCATGGCCTGCCTGGCCGCGTACTGGCTGCGTGCCGGGCGTGACCCGGAGCCCCTGTTCTCGCCGTCGCTGTTCCGCGTGCGCACCTTCGCCATCGGCATCCTCGGCAACCTGTTCGCCCGCCTGGGCAGCGGCGCCCTGCCCTTCCTGGTGCCGTTGCTGCTGCAGGTGGCGCTGGGTTACTCGCCGGCCCAGGCGGGCATGAGCATGATCCCGCTGGCTGCAGCAGCGATGCTGGCCAAGTCGGTGGCCCGGCCGCTGATCGAACGCCTGGGCTATCGCATCGTGCTCACCGGCAATACCTTGCTGCTGGGCCTGCTGCTGGCCAGCCTGGGACTGGTCGATGAACAGACGCCCTATGCCCTGCTGCTGGTGCAACTGGCGTTGCTGGGGGCGGTGAACTCGATGCAGTTCACGGCGATGAACACCGTGACCCTGATCGACCTCGACGACGCCAGCGCCAGCAGCGGCAACAGCCTGCTGTCGGTGGTCGCGCAACTGTCGCTGAGCCTGGGCGTGGCCTGCGCCGGTGCGCTGCTCGGCGGTTTCACCGCTGCCGGCAGCGCCGAAGGCGTGCAAAGCACCCTGGGGGCGTTCCAGCTGACCTTCGTCACCATCGGCGTGATGGCCATGCTGGCGGCGGCGATCTTCCTGCAACTGGCGCCGACAGACGGAAGGCGCGCTCGTCGTCCGGAAGAGCACGTCGAGTCGTAGGGCGAATGGCCATGAGGCTGGTAGACTGTGCGACATTTTTTGCATCGCAGTAGGCCCGCCTCGTGACCGTTGAAACCACCGCCTTTGCCACCCTCCCGCTGTCCGCCGCCATGCTGGCCAACCTGGACGCCCTGGGATACGCCTCGATGACCCCGATCCAGGCCCAGAGCCTGCCGGTCATTCTCAAGGGCCAGGACCTGATCGCCCAGGCCAAGACCGGCAGCGGCAAGACCGCCGCGTTCGGCATCGGCCTGCTCAATCCGATCAACCCGCGCTACTTCGGTTGCCAGGCGCTGGTGCTGTGCCCGACCCGCGAGCTGGCCGACCAGGTGGCCAAGGAGCTGCGCCGTCTGGCCCGGGCCGAGGACAACATCAAGATCCTCACCCTGTGCGGTGGCGTTTCGCTGGGCCCGCAGATCGCCTCGCTGGAGCACGGTGCGCACATCATCGTCGGCACCCCGGGGCGCATCCAGCAGCACCTGGACAAAGGCACCCTGGTACTCGACGGCCTCAACACCCTGGTACTCGACGAAGCCGACCGCATGCTCGACATGGGCTTCTTCGACGCCATCGCCAGCATCATCGGCAAGACCCCGTCGCGCCGCCAGACCCTGCTGTTCTCGGCCACCTACCCGGCCGGCATCGAGCAATTGGCCAAGAACTTCATGCGCCAGCCGCAGCAGGTGAAGGTCGAAGCGCTGCACAGCGACAACCAGATCGAACAGCGTTTCATCGAGATCGACGCGCAGCAGCGCCTGGAAGCCGTGACCCGCGTGCTCGGCCACTACCGCCCGCAGTCCTGCGTGGCGTTCTGCTTCACCAAGCAGCAGTGCGAAGACGTCGTCGCCCACCTCACCGCCAAGGGCATCGTTGCCCAGGCGCTGCACGGCGACCTGGAGCAGCGCGACCGCGACCAGGTGCTGACCATGTTCGCCAACCGCAGCAGCTCGGTGCTGGTAGCCACCGACGTGGCCGCCCGCGGCCTGGACATCGATGGCCTGGACATGGTCATCAACGTCGAGCTGGCGCGTGACGCCGAGATTCACGTGCACCGCGTCGGCCGTACCGGCCGGGCCGGCGAGAAGGGCGTGGCGATCAGCCTGGTGGCCCCGGCCGAGGGCCACCGCGCCCAGGCCATCGAAGACCTGCAGCAGAAGCCGCTGCGCTGGGAGCAGTTGGACAACCTGAAGAACAAAGGCGGCGAGCCGCTGCTGCCGGCGATGACCACCCTGTGCATCGGCGCCGGGCGCAAGGACAAGCTGCGCCCGGGCGATATCCTCGGAGCGCTGACCGGTGATGCCGGCTTGCCGGGCAAGCAGGTGGGCAAGATCGCCATTTTCGACTTCGTGGCTTTCGTGGCCGTGGAGCGGGCGGTGGCCAAGCAGGCCATGCAGCGCTTGAACAGCGGCAAGATCAAGGGTCGTGCCCTGAAAGTCCGCATTATTTAAACCGATCAGCAGATCGATCGTGGGAGCGGGCTTGCCCCGCGATGGCGTCAGCAGGGCCAACATCATTGCCTGCACCAGCGCATCGCGGGGCAAGCCCGCTCCCACGCTTCCCCCTACTTTGCCAAAGGTTCCAACCGTGCACTCCACCGACGTGATCATCCTCGGCGCCGGCGCCGCCGGCCTGATGTGCGCCCAGCTCACCGCCCGCCGTGGCCGTCGGGTGCTGCTGCTCGACCACGCCAACAAACCGGGCAAGAAGATCCTCATGTCCGGCGGCGGGCGCTGCAACTTCACCAACATGTACACCGAGCCTGCCAACTTCCTTTCGCACAACCCGCATTTCTGCAAGTCGGCGCTGGCCCGCTACACCCAGTGGGACTTCATCGAACTGGTGTGCAAGCACGGCGTGCCGTACCACGAGAAGAAGCTCGGCCAGCTGTTCTGCGACAACAAGTCCAGCGACATCCTCAACATGCTGCTGGCCGAGTGCGACGCGGCCGGCGCCGAACTGCGCATGAACACCAGCATCGAACAGATCGAGAAAACCGAAGGCGGCTACCGCCTGCAGACCAGCGCCGGCCCGTTCGCCTGCCAGTCGCTGGTGATCGCCACCGGCGGCCTGTCGATCCCGACACTGGGCGCCACCGGCTTCGGCTACCAGGTCGCGCGCCAGTTCGGCCACCAACTGCTGCCGACCCGCGCCGGCCTGGTGCCGTTCACCATCACCGAGCCCCAGCTCAAGGCACTGTGCACCGAGCTGTCCGGCACCTCGCTGGATTGCACCGCCAGTTGCAACGGCACAAGCTTCCGGGAAAACCTGCTGTTCACCCACCGCGGCCTGAGCGGCCCGGCGATCCTGCAGATTTCGTCGTTCTGGGAGGCCGGCGACACGGTCGAGATCAACCTGCTGCCCGACCGCGATGCCCTGGAGTGGCTGCAGGGCCAGCAAGTCGAGCGCCCCAACAGCGAGCTGAAGACCGTGCTGGGCGAGGTGTTCACCCGCAAGCTGGCCAACCTGCTGGCCGAGCAGTGGTTCGAATCCAAGCCGCTGAAGCAGTACACCCCAGCCCAGTTGGCCGAAGTTGCCGACAAACTGGCGGCCTGGCAGGTGGTGCCGGCGGGCACCGAGGGCTATCGCACTGCCGAGGTGACCCTGGGCGGCGTGGATACCCGCGAGGTGTCGTCCAAGACCATGGAATCGCTGAAGAGCCCCGGGCTGTACTTCATCGGCGAGGTGCTGGACGTGAGCGGGCACCTGGGTGGTTTCAACTTCCAGTGGGCCTGGGCTTCGGCCAACGCTGCGGCGCAGTTCGTGTAGAGTAGAATCCATTCAGCAGCACGGAACGCTTCTTGCTGGTCTGTGTTGTGACGGGTGCAAAACCATCGCGGGGCAAGCCCGCTCCCACAAAGGCCTCCTGTGTCTCGTGGGAGCGGGCTTGCCCCGCGATGAGGCCCCCAAGGTTCTAGTCCGCAAACTGCCCAGCAGGCCATCATGTCATCGAGCTCGTTCCGCCATTCATTGCGTCGCCTGTGGGGCCAAGACAAGTTCAGCTACGCCATTCGTGTGACCATCGCCCTCACCGGCAGCATGGCCTGGTGCTGGTACCAGAACGAGATGAGCCTGCTCATCCCGCTGTTCCTCGGCATCATCGCCAGCGCGCTGGCCGAGACCGATGACGGTTGGCAGGGCCGCCTCAGCGCCCTGCTGGTCACCCTCGGCTGTTTTGCCATCGCCGCCCTGTCGGTGGAGCTGCTGTTCCCC
Organism: Pseudomonas sichuanensis; assembly: GCF_024749065.1. NCBI lineage: Bacteria > Pseudomonadati > Pseudomonadota > Gammaproteobacteria > Pseudomonadales > Pseudomonadaceae > Pseudomonas > Pseudomonas sichuanensis. The sequence continues at coordinate 5,471,443 of NZ_CP087185.1, forward strand.
TACCCCTGGATCTTCGCCATCGCCCTGGCCCTGGCCGCCTTCGGCCTGACCATGCTCGGCGCACTGGGCGAGCGCTACGGGGCGATCGCTTCGGCGACCTTGATCCTGTCGGTGTACACAATGATCGGCGTGGACCAGCGCGGCGGCGAGGTCAATGACTTCTGGCACGAGCCGCTGCTGCTGGTGACCGGCGCCGCCTGGTACGGGCTGCTGTCGGTGCTGTGGCAGGCGCTGTTTTCCAACCAGCCGGTGCAACAGAGCCTGGCCAAGCTGTTCTATGAACTGGGCAGCTACCTCAAGCTCAAGGCCAGCCTGTTCGAGCCGATCCGCGGCCTGGACGTCGAGGCCACGCGCCTGGAACTGGCCAAGCAGAACGGCAAGGTGGTGGCCGCGCTCAACGCCGCCAAGGAAATCATCCTGCACCGAGTCGGCAACAGTCAGCCCAATTCCAAGGTCAGCCGCTACCTCAAGCTGTACTTCCTGGCCCAGGACCTGCACGAGCGGGTCAGCGCCTCGCACTACCCCTACAACGCCCTCAACGAGGCGTTCTTCCACAGCGACGTGATGTTCCGTTGCCAGCGCCTGCTGCGCAAACAGGGTGCCTCCTGCCAGGAGCTGGCACGCTCGATCCGCCTACGCCAGCCGTTCGTGCTCGCCAGCGGCTACCCCGAAGCGCTGGAAGACCTGAATGCTTCGCTGGAGCACCTGCGCGAACAGAACAACCCGGCCTGGCGCGGGCTGCTGCGCTCGCTGCGGGCCCTGGCCGCCAACCTGGCCACGCTGGACCGCCTGCTGGGCGCCGCGAGCAACCCGGACAGCCTGGCAGACGCCAGCGACAGCAGCCTGCTCGACCGCTCGCCGCGCAACCTGAAGGATGTGTGGCAGCGCTTGCGCACCCAGTTGACCCCCACCTCGCTGCTGTTCCGCCACGCCCTGCGCCTGTCGCTGGCTTTGTCGGTGGGTTACGGCATGGTGCACCTGATCCACCCGACCCAGGGCTACTGGATCATCCTCACCACGCTGTTCGTCTGCCAGCCCAATTACGGGGCGACCCGGCGCAAGCTGGGCCAGCGGATGCTCGGCACCGCCATCGGCCTGACCGTGGGCTGGGCGCTGTTCGACCTGTTCCCCAACCCGCTGATCCAGTCGGCCTTCGCCGTGGTCGCCGGGGTGGTGTTCTTCGTCAACCGCACCACCCGCTACACCCTGGCCACGGCGGCGATCACCCTGATGGTGCTGTTCTGCTTCAACCAGACCGGCGATGGCTACGGGCTGTTCCTGCCGCGCCTGTTCGATACCCTGGTCGGCAGCCTGATCGCCATCCTCGCGGTGTTCCTGTTCCTGCCCGACTGGCAGGGCCGCCGGCTGAACAAGGTGCTGGGCAATACCCTGGCCTGCGCCAGCCAGTACCTGCGCCAGATCATGCAGCAATACGCCCACGGCAAGCGCGACGACCTGGCCTACCGCCTGGCCCGGCGCAACGCGCACAACGCCGACGCCGCGCTGTCCACCACCCTGGCCAACATGCTCATGGAGCCCGGGCATTTCCGTAAGGAAGCGGATGTCGGCTTCCGCTTTTTGGTGCTGTCGCACACCCTGCTCAGTTATCTCTCAGGGCTTGGGGCACACCGCGACACCGCGTTGCCGGCCGAGGTCCATGAACAGCTGATCGAGGGTGCAGGCCAGACCTTGGCCGCCAGCCTCGACGAAATCGCCAACGGCCTGGCCGCGCGCCTGCCGGTGGCGATCCACAGTGACGCGGAAGAGGCCCTGGCCAATGCGCTGGAGCAGATGCCCGAGGATCTGGACGAGCACCAGCGCCTGGTGCAGACCCAACTGGCGCTGATCTGCCGTCAATTGGGGCCGCTGCGCACGTTGGCGGGGCACCTGATCAAGGAAGGTGAGCCGGGCTGATTGCGTGGTTACCTGTACTGGCCCTATCGCCGGCAAGCCGGCTCCCACATGGATCGCGCCGATTTCGCGGCAAGCATCGTACCTGTGGGAGCCGGCTTGCCGGCGATAGGGCCAACGCAGATCAGAAACCGTGCTGGCGCAACAACCGGGCGTAGCTGCCATCGGCCTTCATCGCCGCGATGGCCTTCTCGAACCGTGCCACCACCTGCCCGTGCTCCGGGTGCTTGAGGCTGACCAGGATGTGCAGGCTGTTCTCGCTCAGCGGCGGGTCGACGAAGCTCACCCCATCGCGCACCTGCTGCGGTTCGCGCTGCAGGTTGTAACGCGCCACGTACTCGTCCTCCACCGTCAGGTTGACCCGCCCGGCCGCGAGCATCCGCACCGCCGACGAGAAACTGCGCACCGGCACTTTGTTCAGACGCTCGTCGCTGTCGAAGCCCGGTGAGTAGGCATAGTCGCGCACCACGGCGATGGTGTAGGGATAGAGGTCGGCCTGACGCGTGAACACGAAGCCTTCGCCCTGGCGCTGGAGCAGACGAATACGGTTGATGAGGTAGGGGCCGGAGAACTCGCCGATGCGCGTGCGCTCATCGTTGTACCAGGCGTTGACCAGTACGTCGTAACGCCCCTCGCCAATGCCCATGAGGGCCCTGGCCCAGGGCACTTCCTCGAACGAAGTGGCGAAACCTGCCCGGTTCAGCGCCGTGGTGACGATGCTGGTGGCCAGGCCACCGCCGGGCATGGCGGCATCGGTAAAGGGCGGCCAGCTGTCGGCCACCAATCGCAGTTTCTCCTGGGCGGCTGCCGGCATCGCGCACAACAAACCCAGTATTCCAAGAACGCAAAGCAGTGGCCGCATGCTCAAATCCTTTCGCAGTTGGGGGCCCCACGCTGAAGATGGCGATCTCTACTCACAACAGAGCCTGCAGATTACACAAGCCGCATGCCGGCGACAGCGGACAATAATGTCATTTAGCCTCTATTTTGGCCGAACGACATCTGACGTGATTTGCAGCAAAGCCAGGCTCGTGCGCAGCGGCCGGATTTGCGATGATCGAGCGCCATTACAAGGAGCTCATACCCATGTCCATCGAGTGGATTTGCAAACACCACAGCGACCTCGGCAAGGAACAGCTCTACGCCGTCCTGCAACTGCGTACGGCAGTGTTCGTGGTCGAGCAGCGCTGTGCCTACCAGGAAGTCGACGGGCAGGACCTGAGCGGCGACACCCTGCACCTGATGGGATGGCAGGACGACAAGCTGGTGGCGTATCTGCGCCTGCTCGACCCGCAATCACAGGGTGGCGACGTGGTCATCGGGCGGGTGGTGACGGCAGCCGACGCACGGGGTGGCGGCCTGGGCCATCAGTTGCTGCTCAAGGGGCTGGAGTGTGCCGAACATTGCTGGGCGGGGACGCCGGTGTACCTGTCGGCGCAGGCGCATTTGCAGGGGTACTACGCTCGGCATGGTTTCGTGGCGGTAGGCGAGGAATATCTGGAAGACGACATTCCCCATATCGGCATGCGCAAGGGCTGAAGCCGCCGGTGGGCGCGCCAGATCTTTAAAGTGTGAGCAAGGCAGTTGCTCCCACCTGACAGCGCCGAACTCAAGACCTGCACTCTGCCTGTGGGAGCGGCGGTTCGCCGCTGCGATTTACCCGCGAAGATGACACCTCGGTGCCTGGCACGGGCTATGCCCGTGTTCGCGGGTGAACCCGCTCCCACAGTGATCGCGCAACGGTTTGAATAGCGAGCAAGACAATTGCTCTCACCAGGACCGCGCAGAGATCACGGATAACCCAGCACATCCCTGATCTGGCGCAGATGCTGGATGATCCACTGCTTGTCGATCGCCCCCCAGTCACGGATGCGGTAATGCCCGGCATGGTTGCGGGCGCCGCTCTGCTGCTCGAACTCACAGACGATGTCCAGGTCGGCCAGCGCAGCGATGGTGTCCTGGGCGGTGCGCCGGGGCATGCCGGTGGCCTCCATCAGCGCCGGCACACTGGTGGCGGTCTGGCTGTCGATCAGCCAGGCCACGTACAGGCGGCGGTAGAAACTGCTGCGGGTCTTGCTCACTTCCGTGCTCATCTGGTGCTTGTCCCTCAGGTGTTGCCCGGCAGCTCCCGATAGGTCAGGTAGACGCGCAGGTCGAATTCCAGTTGGTGGTAGTCCGGCTCCATGTGCTGACAGAGCTGGTAGAAGGCCTTGCTGTGGTCGCGCTCCTTCAGGTGCGCCAGTTCGTGCACCACGATCATGCGCAGAAACTGCGGCGCCGCCTCCTTGAACAGCGAGGCGATGCGGATCTCTTTCTTGGCCTTGAGCTTGCCGCCCTGTACCCGCGACACCGCGGTATTCAAGCCGAGGGCGCGATGGGTCAGGTCCAGGCGGTTGTCGAACAGCACCTTGTCCAGCGGCGGCGCGCTGCGCAGGTATTCCTGCTTGAGATCCTGGGCGTAGCCGTACAACGCCTTGTCATTCTGTACCGTATGCCGCTCGGCATAGCGTTGGTCCAGGTAGGCACCCAGGCGGCCGCTGGCGATCAGCTGACGCACCTGGTCTTGTAGATGCGGCGGGTAGGCTTGCAGGTAGCGTAAGGCGGTCATCAGGGTGCAGATCGGGGTAAGGAGCGCCGAGTTTACCAATCACTCGCCCCAAGGGAATACCGCCGGGAAGTCGCCGGCATCGGCGGCGGTCATCGGCCTTGCAACAAGGAACCCCTGCACGTAGGCACAACCCGCGCCCTTGAGCCATTGCGCCTGCGCCTGCGTTTCCACGCCTTCGGCAATCACGGTGATGCCATAGGCCGCGCACAGTTCGATGACACTGCGCACCAGTGCGATGTCGGCCGCCGAATCCGGCAGCCGCGCCACCAGGTGACGGTCGAGCTTGAGGGTATCGATGGGCAGGTCGCGCAGCATGCGCAGCGAGCAGTCACCCGCACCGAAGTCGTCCAGCGCCACGCGGATGCCCATCTCGCGCAGCCGATTCACCTGCTTCACCGCCGCGTCGATGTTGTACATCAGCGAGGTCTCGGCCACCTCGACCTCCAACTGGGCAGGCAACAGGGCATATTCGTCGATTACCCGCGCCAGTTCGTCGGCAAGGCCCGGCATGGCGAACTGGGCTCGGCTCAGGCTGATGCTCAGTACCAACCGGGCCCCGAAGCGCGCCCCCCATTCCTTGCGCTGGGCAGCGCCCTTGCGGTAAATCCAGCTGGCCAGGCGATTGATCAGTCGCGCTTCTTCCAGCAAGGGGATGAACAACCCCGGCGGCACATCGCCGACACTTGGGTGCTTCCAACGCAGCAAGGCTTCGAAGCCGCGCAAATGGCCATCGCCGAAAGCCACCTGAGGTTGATAGACCAGGTTGAAGTCGTTCTGCTCGATGGCCGCGCGCACGCTATCTTCGAGCATCAGCCGCGAGCGCGCCCGGCCATTGAGCTCCTGGTCATAGAAACGGTACTGCTGGCGCCCGGCCTGCTTGGCGGCGTACATCGCAGCATCCGCCGCGCGCAGCAAGCCCTCGACGCTGGAACCGCAATCGGGGTAGGTGGCAATGCCGATGCTCACCCCCAGGCTGACCTCCAGCCCGTCCACTTCCTGCAGGCCCGACAGGCGCTCCAGCAGTTTCTCGGCAAAGCGCCCGGCCTGCTCCGGGTACGGCAGCCCGTCGAACAGCGCGGTGAACTCATCACCGCCCATGCGCGCCAGCAGCGCTTCGTTACCCAGGCAATCCTTGAGCTGCTCGCCCACCCAGCGCAGCACCTTGTCGCCGGCCTCGTGACCAAGCAGGTCGTTGATCCGCTTGAAACCGTCCAGGTCCATGTACATCAGGGCGCGGGCCTTGTCCGAGCGTTCGTTGCGCAGCAACGCGCCTTCGGCGGCCTGGTAGAAGCCACGACGGTTGAGCAGCCCGGTCAACGGGTCAGTCACCGCTTGGTACTCCAGCTGTTGATGCAGGCTGCGCACCACCGACATGTCCAGCACCGTCACCACCATGGCCCGCTGCTCGACGGGCAACGGCGCGCAGGACAGCGCCACCGGCACAAGCTGGCCGGAGACGGTGCGCAATTGAGCGTCATGCACGCGGAAGATCTGCCTACCCAGATACGCCTGGTAGAAGTCCGACTCGCGCCACAGGCTGGCGCAAGGCAACTGGATCAAGTCCAGCACGTGGGCGCCCTGCAAGGTGTCCACTGGTGCATTGAGCAGCCGCGAGATGGCGGGGTTGGCGAAGCCGATAGTGCCCGCCTCGTCGACCACCAGGATGCCCTCGGCAGCGTTTTCCAGGATCGAGGCGTTGAAGGCCCGTGCCGACTCCAGTTCGCGGGTCAGGCGCTGCAGCATGCGGCGGTTGCGCTGCTGGTCCAGCTGGGCCTGCACCTTGGGTTTGAGGATTTGTGGGTCGAAGGGTTTGAACAGGTAGTCCACCGCGCCACTGGCATAACCCTTGAGTACAGCGGCGTCGGACTGCTCGTTGGCGGTAAGGAAAATAATCGGGGTCAGCCGCGTGCGCTGGCTGCCGCGCATCAGCCGGGCGACCTCGAAGCCGTCCATCTCGGGCATCTGCACGTCGAGCAAGACCAGGTCGACTTCGTGTTCGAGCAGCGCGCTCAGGGCTTCCATCCCCGAACTGGCGGTCAACACCTGCCAATCCTGACGGGCCAGCAACGCCCGCATGCTGATGAGATTCTCCGGATAGTCGTCTACGACCAGTAGCACCGACCGGCTGTCCGGAGGTTGTGTGTGAGCGACATCCATGCTGCTTCCCATGTTAAGACCGACCCTGGCCCGCTATTGGATCCGATCTTTACTCTAGACAGGGCGACCGAAGACGCAACGCGGGTAGATGGCTAAGCGCCATCGAATTTGATGTTAGCCGACTAACGGTATGGCTGCGGGTTATGTGGGGATAATCCTCATCTGTCGCTGGATTGTTACAGGCATAAAAAAACCCGCATCTCTGCGGGTTTCTTCAAGCAACTACCAACGGATCAGTTGACCTTGGCAGCCAGCTCGCCTTTCAGGTAACGCTGGAACATGCCTTCCAGGGAGATCGGCTTGATCTTCGAGGCATTGCCGGCGGTGCCGAAGGCTTCGTAGCGGGCGATGCACACGTCACGCATGGCCTTGACGGTTTCACCGAAGAACTTGCGTGGGTCGAACTCGCTCGGGTTCTGCGCCATCAGGCGACGCATGGCGCCGGTGGAGGCCAGGCGCAGGTCGGTGTCGATGTTGACCTTGCGCACGCCGTGCTTGATGCCTTCAACGATTTCTTCGACCGGTACGCCGTAGGTCTCTTTGATGTCGCCGCCGTACTGGTTGATGATCGCCAGCCACTCTTGCGGTACCGAGGAGGAGCCGTGCATCACCAGGTGGGTGTTGGGGATGCGCTTGTGGATTTCCTTGATGCGGTCGATCGCCAGCACGTCGCCGGTAGGCGGCTTGGTGAACTTGTAGGCGCCGTGGCTGGTGCCGATGGCGATGGCCAGGGCATCGACCTGGGTCTTCTTGACGAAGTCGGCCGCTTCTTCAGGGTCGGTCAGCATCTGGCTGTGATCGAGCACGCCTTCGGCGCCGATGCCGTCTTCTTCACCGGCCATGCCGGTTTCCAGCGAACCCAGGCAGCCCAGCTCGCCTTCTACCGAAACGCCGCAGGCGTGGGCCATGGCAACGGTCTGCTGGGTAACACGGACGTTGTACTCGTAATCGGTCGGGGTCTTGCCGTCTTCACCGAGCGAGCCGTCCATCATGACCGAGCTGAAGCCCAGCTGGATGGAGCGCTGGCACACGTCAGGGCTGGTGCCGTGGTCCTGGTGCATGCACACCGGAATGTGCGGGAACTCTTCGATGGCCGCCAGGATCAGGTGGCGAAGGAAGGGAGCACCGGCGTATTTGCGGGCACCGGCGGAAGCCTGGACGATGACCGGAGAGTCGGTCTTGTCGGCGGCTTCCATGATGGCGCGCATCTGCTCGAGGTTGTTGACGTTGAAAGCTGGGACGCCGTAACCAAACTCGGCGGCGTGGTCCAGCATCTGGCGCATGCTAATGAGTGCCATGGTGTATCTCTCTCCCGACAAGCGTCGTTTGTTTCGTGCAAGCCTGCCGCAGGGGCGGTTGCTGTTCAAGTAGTGTGGGCCACCGTGGCGGCCCGGCCAGTCACGGTGCCTTGCAGCCCCGCCCAATCAGATCGTTGGTCGCCACCCAGTACACCAGGCCTTCCTGGCCCTTGGTGTGGAAGGCCAGCACGCCATCGCTGTACAGCGCGCCCGAGGCGCCCGGCTCGGACTTGAGCCGGTAGACCTGGTCGCCGCCGCCAAGGCGCACGTCGACCGCATCCTGTTTCACATCGGCGAAGCGCCACAGCACCTCGGCCTGGCTGTCGCAGACCCAACGGGTCCAGTTGTCCGCCACCGGGGCGGGTGCCGGCTGCAACAGCGAGCAGCCTGCCAGGGTCGCCAGGGCCAGTGCGGCCAGAAGCGCTTTCATCCTAAAACCTCGTCATGGGCCCGCTGCGCGGCCCTTCGCGGGTAAACCCGCTCCCACAAGGTCAGTGCATGCCCTGTGGGAGCTGGATTACCCGCGAAGGGCTGCGCAGCAGCCCCTCTTCCAAGACCACGAAAGCCAGGCTTGGTTGCCTGCCGCCCGATCAAGGGCAGCCCGGCGCCTTGCGCTGGTGCTCGTCGTCATACTTTTCCAGGCCGTCCGGGCCCAGGCGCTTGTTGATCACCGGTACCGTCTCGGCCTGCCACTGGGACTGATAGCAGCCGCCCTTGTGGCTCTGCGACGGCTCGCCGTCCGCGCCCTTGTCGCTGGCGCAGGCGCCCAGCAGCAAGGCCACGATCATCACAGGCAATTGCTTGACCATCAGGTCGCTCCCTTTGCCAGGCGCCTTCGTGCTCAGGCCTTGGCCCGCTCTTCGAGAATCGCCACAGCCGGCAGCACCTTGCCCTCGACGAATTCGAGGAACGCGCCGCCACCGGTAGAAATGTAGGAGATATCCGCGCCGACACCATATTTGTCGATGGCGGCCAGGGTGTCGCCACCACCGGCGATGGAGAACGCGGCGCTGTCGGCGATGGCCTGGGCCAGCACCTTGGTGCCGTTGCCGAACTGGTCGAACTCGAACACACCGACCGGGCCGTTCCACAGGATGGTCTGCGACGACTTCAGCAGCTCGGCGAAGTTGGCCGCGGTCTGTGGGCCGATGTCGAGGATCATGTCGTCAGCCGCCACGTCGGCAATCGCCTTGACGGTTGCTTCGGCGCTTTCGGCGAATTCCTTGGCGACCACCACGTCGACCGGCAGCGGCACATTGACCTTGGCGGCGATAGCCTTGGCGGTGTCGACCAGGTCGGCTTCGTACAGCGACTTGCCCACCGGATGACCGGCAGCGGCGAGGAAGGTGTTGGCGATGCCGCCGCCGACGATCAGCAGGTCGCACACGCTGCTCAGGCTGTTCAGCACGTCCAGCTTGGTCGACACCTTGGAGCCGGCGACGATGGCAGCCATCGGCTTGGCCGGGGCCTTCAGGGCCTTGCCCAGGGCGTCCAGCTCGGCGGCCAGCAGCGGGCCGGCAGCGGCGACCTTGGCGAACTTGGCGACGCCGTGGGTGGAGCCTTCGGCGCGGTGAGCAGTGCCGAAAGCGTCCATCACGAACACATCGCACAGGGCAGCGTACTGCTGCGCCAGCTCGTCGGCGTTCTTCTTCTCGCCCTTGTTGAAGCGCACGTTTTCGAACAGCACCAGGTCACCGGCCTGCACTTCGACACCGTCGAGGTAGTCGGCAACCAGCGGTACTTCGCGGCCCAGAGCCTTGCTCAGATAGTCGGCGACCGGCTTGAGGCTGTTCTCGGCCGAGAACTCGCCTTCGGTCGGGCGGCCCAGGTGCGAGCAGACCATTACCGCCGCGCCCTTCTCCAGGGCCAGCTTGATGGTCGGCAGCGCGGCCAGGATACGCGCATCGCTGGCAACCACACCGTCCTTCACAGGCACGTTGAGGTCTTCGCGGATCAGTACGCGCTTACCTTGCAGGTCGAGGTCGGTCATCTTCAACACGGTCATGAATGCAGTCCTTCAGGGCTGTTTGCTGCGGGTGGGGTGGACGACGTGCAGATAGTGTTCGGCAACGTCGAGCATACGGTTGGCAAACCCCCATTCGTTGTCGAACCAAGCCAGCAGGTTCACCAGGCGGGGCCGGAAACGCGGGTCTGGCTGGCATCGACGATGGCCGAATGCGGGTCATGGTTGAAATCACAGCTGGCGTGGGGCAGCTCGGTGTAGGCCAGCAGGCCTTTGAGCGGGCCATCCAGGGCGGCCTCGCGCAGCACCCGGTTGACCTCGGCCGCGCTGGTGTCGCGGGCGGTCTGCAGGGTGATGTCCAGGCACGACACGTTGACGGTCGGCACGCGTACCGCTTTGGCCTGAATTCGCCCGGCAAGTTCCGGCAGCAGGCGTTCGATGCCGCGCGCAAGCCCGGTGGACACCGGGATCACCGACTGGAACGCCGAACGGGTGCGGCGCAGGTCTTCGTGGTGATAGGCGTCGATCACCGGCTGGTCGTTCATCGCCGAGTGAATCGTGGTGATCTGCACATACTCGATGCCGAAGGCCTGGTCCAGCACCCGCAGCAGCGGCACGCCGCAGTTGGTGGTACAGGAGGCGTTCGACACCAGCAGCTCACTGCCGGTCAGGCAATCCTGATTCACCCCAAAGACCACCGTGGCATCGACGTCGGCCTCGCTGGCCATGGGCTGCGAGAACAGCACGCGCGGCGCACCGGCATCGAGGAAGCGCTGGCCGTCGGCGCGGGTGTTGTAGGCGCCGGTGCACTCGAGCACCAGGTCGATGCCCAGGGCGCCCCAGTCGATGCCTTCGGGGGTGGCACTGCGCAGCACTTTCACGCAGTCGCCATTGATATGCAGACAGTCGCCATCGACCTTCACCTCACCGGGGAAACGCCCGTGGGTGGAGTCGAAGCGAGTCAGGTATTCCAGGCTGGCCTGGTCGGCCAGGTCGTTCAGTGCAACGATCTCGAAACCGGCCTTCGCCCCACGCTCGAACAGTGCGCGCAGGACACAGCGGCCGATGCGGCCGTAACCGTTGAGTGCAACTTTGTAGGGACGCGGGTGGGGCATTCGATACTCACGTGGCAAGTGCGTTGAACGACCATCGCGGGGCAAGCCCGCTCCCACAAGGCACCGGGATGCCTTGTGGGAGCGGGCTTGCCCCGCGATCAGGTGGGAGGCACACGGCCTCCCGGATACATCAGTCTTCCAGCAGCTCTTCAGCGGTACCCAGGATGTTGTCCAGGGTGAAGCCGAATTCTTCGAACAGCGCGGCAGCCGGCGCCGACTCACCGTAGGTGGTCATGCCGATGACGCGGCCTTCGAGGCCGACGTACTTGTACCAGAAGTCCGCGTGGGCAGCTTCGATGGCGATACGCGCGCCCACTTGCAGCGGCAGTACCGACTGTTTGTAGGCAGCGTCCTGGGCGTCGAACACGCTGGTGCTCGGCATCGACACCACGCGGACCTTGCGGCCCTGCTCGCTCAGCTTGTCGAACGCCTGAACAGCCAGGCCCACTTCGGAACCGGTGGCGATCAGGATCAGCTCAGGCTCGCCGGCGCAGTCCTTGAGCACGTAACCGCCACGGGCGATGTCGGCGATCTGCTGGGCGTCGCGGTTCTGGTGCTGCAGGTTCTGGCGCGAGAAGATCAGCGCCGACGGGCCGTCCTTGCGCTCCAGGGCGCACTTCCAGGACACCGCGGATTCGACCGCGTCGGCAGGGCGCCAGGTGTCCAGGTTCGGCGTGCTGCGCAGGCTGGTCAGCTGCTCGATCGGCTGGTGAGTCGGACCGTCTTCGCCCAGGCCGATGGAGTCGTGGGTGTAGACGTGGATCACCCGCTGCTTCATCAGTGCCGACATGCGCACGGCGTTGCGGGCGTACTCCATGAACATCAGGAAGGTGGCGCCGTAAGGGACCAGGCCGCCGTGCAGGGCAACGCCGTTCATGATCGCGGTCATGCCGAATTCGCGCACGCCGTAATACATGTAGTTGCCGCTGGCATCTTCAGCGCTGACGCCCTTGCAACCCTTCCACAGGGTCAGGTTGGAGCCGGCCAGGTCAGCCGAACCACCGAGGAACTCTGGCAGCAGCGGGCCGAACGCATTGAGGGTGTTCTGGCTGGCTTTACGGCTGGCGATGGTTTCGCCCTTGGCCGCGACTTCGGCAATGTAGGCCGCCGCTTTCTCGGCGAAGTCCGCCGGCAGCTCACCGCTCAGGCGACGCTTGAGCTCGCTGGCCAGTTCAGGGAAGGCGCCAGCGTAGGCAGCGAAGCGCTGGTCCCACTCGGCTTCGACCTTGGCGCCCTGGGCCTTGGCATCCCACTCGGCGTAGATGTCGGCGGGGATTTCGAACGGGCCGTGGTTCCAGTTCAGTTCCTTGCGGGCCAGGGCGATTTCGTCGTTGCCCAGCGGTGCGCCGTGGCAGTCTTCCTTGCCCTGCTTGTTCGGCGAGCCGAAGCCGATGATGGTCTTGCAGCAGATCAGGGTCGGACGGTCGCTCTTGCGTGCGGTATCGATCGCGGTGCGGATTTCGTCGGCGTCATGGCCGTCGACATTGCGGATCACCAGCCAGCCGTAGGACTCGAAGCGCTTCGGCGTATCGTCGGTGAACCAGCCTTCCACTTCGCCGTCGATGGAGATGCCGTTGTCGTCATAGAAGGCAACCAGCTTGTTCAGGCCCAGGGTGCCGGCCAGCGAGGCGACTTCGTGGGAGATACCTTCCATCATGCAGCCGTCGCCGAGGAACACGTAGGTGTTGTGGTCGACGATGTTGTGGCCTTCACGGTTGAACTGGGCGCCCAGCACTTTTTCTGCCAGGGCGAAGCCCACGGCGTTGGCCAGGCCCTGGCCCAGCGGGCCGGTGGTGGTTTCAACGCCAGGGGTGTAACCGAACTCCGGGTGGCCCGGGGTGCGGCTGTGCAGCTGACGGAACGCCTTGAGGTCGTCGATGGTGACGTCGTAGCCGGTCAGGTGCAGCAGCGAATAGATGAGCATCGAGCCGTGGCCGTTGGACAGCACGAAGCGGTCACGGTCGGCGAAGTTCGGGTTGCTCGGGTTGTGCTTCAGGTAGTCGCGCCAAAGCACTTCGGCGATATCCGCCATGCCCATGGGGGCACCTGGGTGGCCGCTGTTGGCCTTTTGCACGGCATCCATGCTGAGGGCACGAATGGCGTTGGCACGTTCACGACGGCTGGGCATCGCTGAGTCTCCTGGGGCTTGAATAGATAGTGAAACGAAAAAAGGCGGCCATTTTCGCCCACTGGGGGTGCCGGGGGCAATGACGGATGGTCGCAGTCGGGCATTTTTCCTGTGTTTGGCTGGGTATTCAGGTGAAAACAGCGGGAACCGTGTGGACTTCTTCGCGGGTAAACCCGCTCCCACAGGTAACGCGCTGGCCTGTGGGAGCGGGTTTACCCGCGAACAAGCCCACACCTCTCTCCGCCCATCAGCCAATATCAAAACTTTTTGATATTGCTATTGCGACGACAGCATCGCCTGTCTAGACTCGCGCCCCATGAATCTTCATGCGCCCATTCCCGTTCAACGCAGCGACACGCTGGCCGCCTTGTGCAAGGCCAGCGGCGATCCGCTGCGCCTGAACGTGCTGCGCGCGCTGGCCAACGACTCGTTCGGCGTGCTGGAACTGGCGCAGATCTTCGACATCGGCCAATCCGGCATGAGCCACCACCTCAAGGTGCTGGCCCAGGCCGAGCTGGTGGCGACCCGCCGCGAAGGCAACGCGATCTTCTACCGCCGCGCGCTGCCCGGCGGGCGCCTGCATGCCGCCCTGCTCGACGAGGTCGATGAACTGGCCCTGGCGCAGGACGTGCAGACCCGCATCGCCCAGGTCCAGCAACGCCGTGCTGCCACCAGCCAGGATTTCTTCCTGCGCGTGGAAGAGAAGTTTCGCGCCCAGCAAGACCTGATCGCCGGCCTGCCGCAGTACCGCGAAAGCCTGCTGACGCTGCTCGACAAGCTGAGCTTCGCGCCCACCGCCAGCGCGCTGGAAGTCGGCCCCGGCGATGGCGGTTTCCTGCCGGACCTGGCGCAGCGCTTCGCTCAGGTCACGGCCATGGACAACAGCCCGACCATGCTCGACCTGGCCCGTCAGGTCTGCGAGCGCGACGGGTTGAGTAACGTAAACCTGCAGTTGGCCGATGCACTGGGTGCAACGGATGTGGAAGCCGACTGCGTTGTGCTGAACATGGTCCTGCACCATTTCAGCGACCCGGCCCTGGCCCTGCGCCTGCTGGCCAAACGGGTGAAGGCGGGCGGCAGCCTGCTGGTCACCGAGCTGTGCAGCCATGACCAGGGGTGGGCGCGCGATGCCTGCGGCGATCTCTGGCTTGGTTTCGAGCAGGATGACCTGGCCCGTTGGGCCAATGCGGCGGGGCTGACCCACGGGGACAGCCTCTACGTTGGCTTGCGTAACGGTTTCCAGATCCAGGTCCGGCATTTCCAGCGGGCCGCTGGCGACACACACATCGGTACATTTTAGGAACCCCTCGAGATGAGCGAATACTCCCTTTTCACTTCCGAGTCCGTGTCCGAAGGGCATCCGGACAAGATCGCCGACCAGATCTCCGACGCAGTGCTGGATGCCATCATCACCCAGGACAAGTTCGCCCGCGTTGCGTGTGAAACCCTGGTCAAGACCGGTGTCGCCATCATCGCCGGCGAAGTCACCACTTCGGCCTGGGTCGACCTGGAAGACATCGTGCGCAAGGTCATCGTCGACATCGGCTACAACAGCTCCGACGTCGGCTTCGATGGCGCCACCTGCGCCGTGATGAACATCATCGGCAAGCAGTCGGTGGACATCGCCCAGGGCGTTGACCGCAGCAAGCCGGAAGACCAGGGTGCCGGCGACCAGGGCCTGATGTTCGGCTATGCCAGCAACGAAACCGACGTGCTGATGCCAGCACCGATCTGCTTCTCGCACCGCCTGGTCGAGCGCCAGGCCGAAGCGCGCAAGTCCGGCCTGCTGCCGTGGCTGCGCCCCGATGCCAAGTCGCAGGTCACCTGCCGCTATGAAAACGGCAAGGTCGTCGGCATCGACGCCGTGGTCCTGTCCACCCAGCACAACCCTGAAGTGTCGCAAAAAGACCTGCAGGAAGCGGTGATGGAGCTGATCGTCAAGCACACCCTGCCAGCCGAGCTGCTGCACAAGGGCACCCAGTTCCACATCAACCCGACCGGCCAGTTCATCATCGGTGGCCCGGTGGGCGACTGCGGCCTGACCGGCCGCAAGATCATCGTCGACTCCTACGGCGGCATGGCCCGCCACGGCGGTGGCGCGTTCTCCGGCAAGGACCCGTCCAAGGTCGACCGCTCGGCCGCCTACGCTGGCCGCTATGTGGCCAAGAACATCGTCGCCGCAGGCCTGGCCGAGCGTTGCGAGATCCAGGTCTCCTACGCCATCGGCGTGGCCCAGCCGACCTCGATCTCGCTGAACACCTTCGGTACCGGCAAGATCTCCGACGACAAGATCGTCCAGCTGGTGCGCGAGTGCTTCGACCTGCGCCCGTACGCCATCACCACCATGCTCGACCTGCTGCACCCGATGTACCAGGAAACCGCTGCCTACGGTCACTTCGGCCGTACCCCGCAGCAGAAGACCGTCGGCGACGACACCTTCACCACCTTCACCTGGGAGCGCACCGACCGCGCCGGCGCCCTGCGCGCCGCTGCCGGCCTGTAAACCTCCTACGGCGGTACAGGAAGGCCCCTGCCGAGTGATCGGCAGGGGCCTTTTTCATGAAATACCGCCTGACAATCCGACGCGCCGCGGCTGCCCAGCCGCGCCTAGGCTGAGCATTCCCTTTCGCCACGCAAGGATGCCGGCCATGTCGCTCAGGATGTTGTTTGTTCTGCTGTACGCCTACCTCGCCCCGGCCAATGCCGAGCCCTGCCCCGACTGGAACACAACGCGCGCCCGTACTGAAGTCGCCCACCTGCGCCAGACCTTGGCCCACTGGGACGACCACTATCACCGCCAGGGCATTGCCCTTGTGGCGGACGAGCTCTATGACCAGAGCCGCCAGCAACTACTGACCCTGCAAACCTGTTTCAACCTGCCAGGCAGTGACAACCCGCTGGCCAGCGCACGCGGTCCGATCCCCCATCCTGTGCCGCATATCGGCGTCGACAAGCTGGCCGACGAGCAGGCTGTGCACAACTGGTTATTGGGCAAGAAAGACGTATGGATACAACCCAAGATCGATGGCGTGGCCGTGTCGCTGATCTTTCGCCAGGGCCGGTTAAGCCAGCTGCTCAGCCGCGGCGATGGCACCCAGGGGCATGACTGGAGCCGGCACATCCCCCGTTTGAACGGCGTCCTGCACGAGCTGCCACAGCCGCTGGACACGGTATTCCAAGGCGAGCTGTACTGGCGCCTCGAAGGCCATGTGCAGGCAGAGGCCGGCAGCGCCAACGCGCGCGGCACCGTTGCCGGGTTGCTGGCGCGCAAGCAACTGAGCGATGCGCAGGGCGCCGGTATCGGCCTGTTCGTCTGGGACTGGCCGACCGGCCCGGACACCCAGGCCGAACGCCTGGCGCAGCTCGCAACGCTGGGGTTTGCCGACAGCCTGCGCCACAGCGTGGCGATCAGCACCTTTGAGGAGGCCGCACACTGGCGCCAGCACTGGTATCGCACTGCCCTGCCCTTCGCCACCGATGGCGTGATCCTGCGCCAGGACAGCCGGCCACCGGCCGAGCGCTGGCAAGCCCGCACGCCCTACTGGATCGCCGCCTGGAAGTACCCGTTCAGGCAGGCGCTGGCACAGGTACGCGGGGTGCATTTTCGCATCGGCCGCACCGGGCGCATCACCCCGCTGCTGCAGCTCGAACCGCTGCGCCTGGATGACCGGCAAATCAGCCAGCTCAGCCTGGGCTCGCTGGCGCGCTGGCAGCAACTGGACATTCGCCCGGGCGACCAAGTGGCGGTGAGCCTGGCGGGCTTGACCATTCCACGCCTGGAAAGCGTGGTGCATCGCAGCCCACAGCGCACACCGGTAATCGCGCCAGACCCGGCAGAGCACCACGCCCTGAGCTGCTGGCAGGCCAGCGAGGGTTGCCAGCAACAGTTTCTTGCCCGGCTGGCCTGGCTCAGCGGCAAGCAGGGGCTGGACATGCCTGGCACGGGGCCCGGCACCTGGCAGCGGCTGATCGACAGCGGGCGACTCACGACCCTGGCCGACTGGCTGGACCTCGACCGCCACACCCTGGCGACCCTGCCCGGCATTGCCCAGGCCCGCGCCGACCACTTGCAACACGCCTTCGCCCAAGCTCGCCAACAGCCGTTCGAACGCTGGCTACGCGCTCTCGGCGTACCCGCCCCGGCCGCCCTCAAGCTTGGGCACGACTGGTCCACCCTGGCCTCCAGAAACATTGAGCAATGGCTTGCCGAGCCAGGCATCGGCCCTGGTCGGGCCACGCAATTGCGTGGCTTTTTCAACCATGAGCAGGTACAGGCCCTGGCCCTGCAACTGCGACAACATGCAATCGAGGGTTTCTAAATTTCGCTGTTCAGGGCAGCATTCCGCTTTCTGCTGCCCTGCCCCGAATGGAGCCCTTGATGAAACTGCTTTCGTCCCTCGCCCTGACCACCCTGCTGGGTTTCGTCGCCAGCCCGCTGATGGCTGCCGAAGAGCAGCCGGCGCTGACTGGATGCGCGGCCAAGCGTCAGGCCATCAGCGAACAGATCGAACAAGCCCGCGCCCATGACAACAAAGAGCAACTGGCCGGGCTGGAAACGGCCCTGGGCGAAGTGACCGAACACTGCACCGATGCCGGCCTGCGCAAGGAGCGCGAGCAGAAGGTGCTCGACGCCCGTCACGAAGTGAACCAGCGCACTAAAGACCTGGACAAAGCCATGAAGAAAGGCGACGCGGAGAAGATCAACAAGCGCAAGGACAAGCTCGCCGAGGCGAAGAAGGAACTGCAGGAAGCGGTGGACGAGCTGGAGCGCTAGCCGACCCGTCTCATGCAGGCACGAAGCGTTGTGGGAGCGGGCTTGCCCCGCGATGAGGCCATCGCGGGGCAAGCCCGCTCCCACAATGCCCCATGCTCATCTCAATGATTACGAAACTCGGTATGACAGGCCTTGCACGCCGCCTCGACCTTGTCCATCGGCCCTTTGAGCTGCGCGGCCTCCAACGGCTGGCGGCGAGTCACCTCCACCAGCTCGCCTGTGACCCCTTCCAGTTGCCGGGCCAGATCGTGAAAACGCGCCTGACGCTCCCAGACATCCGCCCGGGCACTGCTTTCGCCCTCGTCGCGCACCTGTGGAAAGTGCTGCCAGGGCTGGTGGGCAAGGCCATCGAGCTTCACCGCGCCATCGGCGAACTTCGCCCCGTCGAACGGCAGCCGGCCGCGCAGCATGCCGCCCAGGTCCTCGCTGGTCTTGAGCATCGCCTTGAAGATCGCCTTGCGCTGGCCCAGTGGCGAGTTGGGGTCGACCTGGTCACAGGCGGTCAGGGCCAGGGCAGCCAGCAGTACTACGGACAATCGCTTGAACATCATGGTCTCTTCGGCCGGGAACAACGGGGCGCCAGTATCGCCGCCCATCGGCCAAAGACCAATAGCCACACAGAAAACAAGGGCGAATATTCATGTTCACCCCGCACAGGACCACGCTCATGACATCTGCATTGCGCCACCTTGCCTGGGCGCTTCCGGCCCTGGCCCTGCTGGCCGGCTGCAACGGCGGCGAAAACGCCAAGCCCGAACCCCACGCCATCGCCACCTACGCCCCGGCCACCTGGAAAGACCTGCCCGCAGTCAGCGACGAAGACCTGCTGGCCGGCTTCAACGCCTGGCGCAACGGCTGCGAGAAACTCAAGCGTGACCCAGTGTGGGCCCCTACCTGTGAAGCGGCCGGCACGGCGACGGCCAGCGCCGAGCAGGTGCGCACCTTCCTCGAACAGAACCTGCAGGTGTATGGCCTGCGCTCGGCCGAAAACAACGCCAACGGCCTGATTACCGGCTACTACGAGCCGGTCTACCCGGGCAGCCTGCAACGCACCGATGCGGCCCAGGTGCCGGTGTATGGCGTGCCTGAGGACATGATCGTGGTGGACCTGGCCAGCGTGTACCCCGAGCTCAAGGGCAAGCGCCTGCGCGGGCGCCTCGAAGGCCGCGTGCTCAAGCCCTACGACACCGCCCAGGTCATCAACCGCGACGGCGCCAAGGCGCCGGTTCTGGCCTGGCTGACCGACCCGATGGACCTGCAGTTCCTGCAGATCCAGGGCTCCGGCCGGGTGCAACTGGACGACGGACGCCAGCTGCGCCTGGGCTACGCCGACCAGAACGGCCACCCGTACCGGCCGAT
Organism: Pseudomonas sichuanensis; assembly: GCF_024749065.1. Lineage (NCBI taxonomy): Bacteria > Pseudomonadati > Pseudomonadota > Gammaproteobacteria > Pseudomonadales > Pseudomonadaceae > Pseudomonas > Pseudomonas sichuanensis. The sequence goes on from NZ_CP087185.1 coordinate 5,490,756, forward strand.
CGGCCGCTGGCTGGTGGAACAGGGTCAGCTGAAAAAAGAAGAGGTGACCATGGGCAGCATCCACAGCTGGGCCCAGGCCAACCCGCAACGGGTACCTGAGCTGCTGGCGAGCAACCCCAGCTACGTGTTCTTCAGCACCCGCCCGGACAGCAACGAAGGCCCGCGCGGCTCGCTCAACGTACCCCTGACCGCAGGCTACAGCGTGGCCATCGACCGCAAGGTGATCCCGCTGGGCAGCCTGTTGTGGCTGTCCACCACCCGCCCTGACGGCAGCCCGGTGGTACGCCCGGTAGGCGCACAGGACACCGGCGGCGCCATCACCGGCGAAGTGCGTGCGGACCTGTTCTGGGGCACTGGGCCCGAAGCCGGCGAGCTGGCGGGCAACATGAAGCAGCAGGGGCAGATCTGGATGTTGTGGCCCAAGGGTGTAGCGCTGCCCGAGGTGCCGAAGGTGCCTTGAGGGCCACATCGCGGGTCAAGCCCGCTCCCACAGGGATTGCCGATCATTGTGGGAGCGGGCTTGACCCGCGAAGAAGGTCACTCGGTCTCAGACCGACACGACAAAAAACGCCACGATCAAGGCCAGCCCGGCGAACCACACGATCGAGCGCAGCGCCGCCCAATCGGCCAGATAGCAGATGATGTAGAGCAACCGGCTGGTGATATACATCACGCCCAGCACGTCCTGGGTCACCTGCTCGGCGTTGCCGACGATATCCGCCACCAGCACCGCCGCAGCGAACGCCGGGAATGCCTCATAGCCGTTCTGCTGAGCGGCATGGGCCCGTCGCGGCAGCCCCGACAGCGTGTCGAGGAAGGCGCGCGGATCATGGTTGTCACGCAAGCCGAAGCGCCCGCTGCTCACTTTCGCGATCAACGCGCAGAGCGGCGGCAGGACCAGGGCAATCAGGATGCACCACAGGGCTACGGTCATGGACAGGACTCCTTGTTCAAAAATGATCGGTCAGAGCTTCATCACCAGCATGCCCGCCAGCACCAGCCCGCAAGCTAGGAGTCTCGGCCCGCCAAAAGGTTCTTTGAGGTAGCGCATGCCCAGCAGCACCACAAGGATCACGCTGAGCTCGCGCAACGCCGCCGCCTCGGCCACCGACCCCAGGTGCATGGCCCACAGCACCAGGGCATAGCTCAACAGCACGCACACCCCCACCGCCAGGCCCAGGCGCCACTGGGTGCGCCAGAACAGCATGAAGGGTGCACGCCGGGCAACGCCGGCCAGTAACGGAAAAGGCCAGGCGCTGAGCAGGGTCAGCCATACCAGGTAATCCAACGGTTTGCCCCACAGGCGCACCGCCTGGCCGTCGAACCAGGTGTAGCAGCCAATGCACAGGCCGATCAGCGCCACCACCGGCAGCATCGACCAGGGCAACCGGTCGCCGCCGCCGCCCTGCCACAGCAGGCAGGCCATGCCACAGGGGATCAGCAGGATGCCGATGATCTGCTGCTGGCTGAGCGACTCACCGGCGAACGCCAGGGTCAGCCCCAGCACCACCAGCGGCGACAGCCCGCGCATCAGAGGGTAGACCAGGCCCAGGTCACCGACCCGGTAGGCCTTGATCAGCAGCACGCGATACAGCTGCTCGGCCAGCGCCGAAGCCAGCAACCAAGGCCAGATCTCGCCCGGCGGAAAGTCGACGAAGGCCACGGCCAGCAGCGCGAACACCAGTGCCACCAGGTCCATGCTGGCGATCACCAGCAGGCGCTCGCCGCTGAATTTGATGAGGGTGTTCCAGGTGGCGTGCAGCAGGGCTGCGATCAGAACGAGGGAGGTTGCCAGCACGCCTTGAGATCCTTGTCTGTTTTATCTGGCGATCACTATATAGCCTGGTAAAGCGTTTGCCTCATCGCGGGTCAAGCCCGCTCCCACGATGACTGCGTGGGAGCGGGCTTGACCCGCGATGATCGGAACCATCCCGACAATTCAGGTCATAAGGTGTGTCCCGAGCGCCGTGCCAGATCATCCAAGAACTGCCCGAGCCATTCGGGTAACGACTTGGAAGCCACTGTCACAGGATTCAGGATGCTTGAATTAGTTGCCGCGTTTATCTGCCTCACCACCCTCCTCACCTATGTGAACTACCGCTTCATCGGCCTGCCACCCGCCATCGGCGTGATGGTCACGGCGCTGCTGTTCTCCCTGATGCTCCAGGGCCTGAGCCTGATCGGCTTCCCCGGCCTTGAAGAACGCGTCGAAGGGCTGATGAACCAGATCGACTTCAACGACCTGCTGATGCACTGGATGCTGGCGTTCCTGCTGTTTGCCGGCGCCCTGCACGTCAACCTTGCCGACCTGCGCAGCTACCGCTGGCCGATCGGCCTGCTGGCCACCGTCGGCGTGCTGATCGCCACCGTGGTGATCGGCTACCTGGCGCACTGGGTGTTCGGCCTGTTCGGCTGGAACGTGCCACTGATCTACTGCCTGCTGTTCGGTGCGCTGATCTCGCCGACCGACCCGATCGCCGTACTCGGCGCATTGCGTACCGCCAACGCGTCGAAACCGCTGAAGACCACCATCGTCGGCGAATCGCTGTTCAACGACGGCACCGCGGTGGTGGTGTTCACCGTGCTGTTGGGCATCATCCAGCTGGGCGAGACGCCGAGCGTTGCCGACACGGCCCTGCTGTTCGCCCGTGAAGCAATTGGCGGCGTGGTCTTCGGTGGCCTGATCGGCTATGCCACCTACCGCATGATCAAGAGCGTCGAGCAGTACCAGGTCGAGGTCATGCTGACCCTGGCGCTGGTGATCGGCGGCTCGGCGATGTGCTACGAACTGCACGTCTCGGCGCCGATCGCCATGGTGGTGGCCGGCCTGATCATCGGCAACCTGGGGCGCAACCTGGCGATGAACGACATGACCCGCCGTTACATGGACGGATTCTGGGAATTGATCGACGACATGCTCAACGCCCTGCTGTTCGCCCTGATCGGCCTGGAGCTGTTGCTGCTGCCGTTCAACTGGCTGCACCTGGCGGCAGGTGGCGTGCTGGCCGTGGCGGTACTGGCCTCGCGCCTGCTGACCGTGGCGCCGGCGATCGTGCTGCTGCGCCGCTGGCGCACGGTGCCGCAGGGCACCATTCGAGTGCTGACCTGGGGTGGATTGCGCGGAGGCGTTTCGGTGGCGTTGGCGCTGTCGTTGCCAATGGGTGAAGAGCGCGACCTGCTGCTGTCGATCACCTACATCGTGGTGTTGTCGTCGATCCTGATTCAAGGCCTGACGGTCGGCAAGGTGGTGAAGGGCGTGAGCCAGCAAGCCTGACACATCGTGTTGGCCTCTTCGCGGGTAAACCCGCTCCCACAGGTGTTGTGAGAGCCTGTGGGAGCGGGTTTACCCGCGAAGAGGCCAACGCAAACCTTACTCTACGGCGCTGTCCGGGAACTGGTCCTGGATGTACTTGATCTCGGTGCGCCCGTGCGGTGCCGGCAAGCCATCTTCACCCAGGTTGACGAAGACCATCTTGTCCACGGTCAGGATCGCCTTGCGGCTGATCTTGTTGCGCACTTCGCACTTGAGGGTGATGGAGGTGCGGCCAAACTCGGTGGCGGTGATGCCCAGTTCGATGATGTCGCCCTGGCGCGAGGCGCTGACAAAGTTGATTTCGGAAATGTACTTGGTCACCACACGCTGGTTACCCAGCTGGACGATGGCGTAGATCGCCGCTTCCTCGTCGATCCAGCGCAGCAGGCTGCCGCCGAACAGCGTGCCGTTGGGATTGAGGTCTTCGGGTTTTACCCATTTGCGGGTGTGAAAGTTCATCGTGACTCCTGACCTGCCAGTTAGACGTGCGGTAATGATGGCAGACCGGCGAGTCACGCTCCATTTACCATCGACTATCGTCGCGATTAATCGACAGAAAGTCTTGGGTGTGTCACACACGCACGGCTATAATCGCTGCCGATCAAAATGGCCCCCCGCAGCGGTGGCCATCCCGCCACCCGACCGAGGGGCGCTGCAGCAGGTTCGTCCTGTCAGGCTCGGTTGGGGCGTTGTCCGCCAAGCGGACGCTCAACGCACAACGGCGCCCATTCGCACACTACGAATGGAGGCTCTTCATGAGCGCTGTAAACACGCCTGCCGGCTTTGCCGATTTCAAAGTCGCCGACATCTCCCTGGCTGCCTGGGGCCGTCGCGAAACCATCATCGCCGAGTCGGAAATGCCTGCTCTGATGGGCCTGCGTCGCAAGTACCTGGCCGAGCAACCGCTCAAGGGTGCGAAGATCCTGGGCTGCATCCACATGACCATCCAGACCGCCGTGCTGATCGAAACCCTGGTTGCCCTGGGTGCCGAAGTGCGCTGGTCGTCCTGCAACATCTTCTCGACTCAAGACCAGGCCGCCGCTTCGATCGCTGCCGCCGGTATCCCGGTATTCGCCTGGAAAGGTGAAACCGAAGAAGAGTACGAGTGGTGCCTGGAGCAGACCATCCTGAAGGATGGCCAGCCATGGGACGCCAACATGATCCTCGACGACGGCGGCGACCTGACCGAACTGCTGCACAAGAAATACCCAGCCGTTCTGGACCGCGTCCACGGCGTGACCGAAGAAACCACCACCGGCGTTCACCGCCTGCTGGACATGCTGGCCAAGGGCGAGCTGAAAGTCCCGGCGATCAACGTCAACGACTCGGTCACCAAGAGCAAGAACGACAACAAGTACGGCTGCCGTCACAGCCTGAACGACGCCATCAAGCGTGGTACCGACCACCTGCTGTCGGGCAAGCAAGCCCTGGTGATCGGCTACGGTGACGTGGGCAAGGGCTCGGCCCAGTCCCTGCGTCAGGAAGGCATGATCGTCAAGGTCTCCGAAGTCGACCCGATCTGCGCCATGCAGGCCTGCATGGACGGCTTCGAGCTGGTTTCGCCGTTCATCGACGGTAACAACGACGGCACCGAAGCGAGCATCGACAAGGCCCTGCTGGGCAAGATCGACCTGATCGTCACCACCACCGGTAACGTCAACGTCTGCGATGCCAACATGCTCAAGGCCCTGAAGAAGCGTGCCGTGGTGTGCAACATCGGCCACTTCGACAACGAAATCGACACCGCCTTCATGCGCAAGAACTGGGCGTGGGAAGAGGTCAAGCCGCAGGTGCACAAGATCCACCGCACCGGCGCTGGCGACTTCGACCCGCAGAACGACGACTACCTGATCCTGCTGGCCGAAGGCCGCCTGGTGAACCTGGGCAACGCCACTGGTCACCCAAGCCGCATCATGGACGGTTCGTTCGCCAACCAGGTACTGGCCCAGATCTTCCTGTTCGAGCAGAAGTACGCCGACCTGTCGGCCGAGAAGAAAGCCGAGCGCCTGACCGTCGAAGTACTGCCGAAGAAACTCGACGAAGAAGTGGCCCTGGAAATGGTCCGCGGCTTCGGCGGCGTGGTCACTAAACTGACCAAGCAGCAAGCTGACTACATCGGTGTGACCGTCGAAGGTCCGTTCAAGCCGCACGCCTACCGCTACTAAGCGGCAAGCTTGAAGCTGCAAGCGACAAGCAAAGGCAGAGCGTGCCGTTGCCGCTTGCAGCTTTCGCATCAAAGATCTTGAACGACGCCCAAGCCAGATCGGCCATCACCGGTTTGGCTTTTACTTGCAGCTTGCCACTTGAAGCTTGCTGCAAGCGGCAAGCTTGAAGCTGCAAGCGACAAGCAAAGGCAGAGCGTGCCGTTGCCGCTTGCAGCTTTCGCATCAAAGATCTTGAACGACGCCCAAGCCAGATCGGCCATCACCGGTCTGGCTTTTACTTGCAGCTTGCCGCTTGAAGCTTGCTGCTTGAGGAACGAGTGATGTCACAAGAACGCCGCTACAGTTTCGAGTTCTTCCCAACCAAGACCGATGCCGGCCACGAAAAGCTGATGGGCGTCGCCCGCCAGCTGGCCAGCTATAACCCGGACTTCTTCTCCTGCACCTACGGTGCCGGGGGCTCCACCCGCGACCGCACGCTCAACACCGTGCTGCAGCTGGAGAGCGAAGTGAAGGTGCCCGCCGCCCCGCACCTGTCGTGCGTGGGTGACAGCAAGGACGACCTGCGTTCGTTGCTGGCCGAATACCAGGCCGCAGGCATCAAGCGCATCGTTGCCCTGCGTGGCGACTTGCCTTCGGGCATGGGCATGGCCAGCGGCGAGCTGCGTTACGCCAGCGACCTGGTCGAGTTCATCCGCCAGGAAACCGGCGATCATTTCCACCTGGAAGTGGCCGCATACCCGGAGATGCACCCACAGGCGCGCAACTTCGAGAACGATCTGGCCAATTTCGTGCACAAGGTCAAGGCCGGTGCCGACAGCGCCATCACCCAGTACTTCTTCAACGCCGACAGCTACTTCTACTTTGTCGAGCGCGTACAGAAGCTGGGCGTGGACATCCCGGTGGTGCCCGGCATCATGCCGATCACCAACTACAGCAAGCTGGCGCGCTTCTCCGACGCCTGCGGCGCCGAGATCCCGCGCTGGATCCGCAAGCAGCTGGAAGCCTATGCCGACGACACCGCCAGCATCCAGGCCTTCGGTGAAGAAGTGATCACCCGCATGTGCGAACAACTGCTGCAAGGCGGCGCACCGGGCCTGCACTTCTACACCCTGAACCAGGCCGAACCGAGCCTGGCGATCTGGAACAACCTGAAGCTGCCGCGCTGAAAATCGTCGCCATGAAGAAGGCTTTGGCTTAGGCTAAAGCCTTCTTCACTTTTGCCTCGCGATAGGTTAACGGCCCGTATGCAGCACCCAGTCTCCGCCAATCCTCAGCTCGTCTACCTGGCATTCGGCCCGGCCACCTATCACCAGGAAGCCTGTTTCAGCATCGTCAGCGCCCTCGCGCACCTGCGCAGCACGCCCGGCGAAGCCATCGACATCCAGGTCTACACCGACAACCTCGAACCCTATCGCCAACTGCCGGTAACCGCCCACCTGCTGGACGAAGCCACCCGCAAGGCCTGGAACCAGCCCCACGGCTATCACTTTCGCAGCAAGCACGTACTGATCCGCCAGATCCTCGAACAGCACCCGCTGGCGGTACTCATCGACACCGACACCTTCTTCCGCGCCTCGCCCATGCAGCTGTTCCGCCGCGTCGTGCCCGGCACGCTGTTGTGCAACGCCATCGGCGGGCGTTTTGGCGACAACCCGCACTGCGTGCTGCACCAGGCCCTGGCAGGCATCCTCGCGGAGCGCGGCCTGGCCGATGAGCAGATGCCACTGCTCAACTCCGGCGTGATCGGCCTGAACGCCTGCGACGCGGCGCTGCTCGACCAGTCCATCGCCATGATGGACGAGTTCCACCCGCTCGCCCCGAAAGCCTACACCCTCGAGGAATTCTGCCTGGCGGTGGCGGCCTATCGCACGCTCAAGGTCAGCGAGTGTACCGACGTCATCCATCACTACTGGAGCCGCAAGGCCCAGTTCCGCGCCAAGATCCAGGCCTGGCTGCGCAAGCACGGTGAAGCCATGCTGAGCGAAGCGGCGCTGGCCGACGTGCCACTGGTCAACGACCAACTGCCACGGCCACCCTCCCTACACCGCTTGGGCTACAAGGCGTTGACCTACATACTCCCCGGCCAGCATCGGCAGTTCGCCCGCGAACTGCTGTACGGCTGCTATCCGTATGCCAACGAATTCGACCGCGCCTGCGCCTCGGCCTGGTGGGACAAGGCCCTGGAAAACCTCAGCCAGCGTCATGGCCGGCCCGACCCGGAGCAACTGCGGCGCTGCCTGCGCCATCCAGGCCTGCGCCTGTCACTGGGCAGCCGCCGCGGCGAAGTCGAGTCCCATCTGCTGAATCAGCACCAAGGCTGATCGGCATGCCGGGCACGCCATCGCGGACTAGACAGCCTTGACCCTGCCCCGCGCCCTGCTCAGCCTGTTACGCCCCTTGAGCCTGTTGCTGCTTGCCTGTCTGAGCCCACTGGCCCACAGCGAACGCCTGCGCATCGTCAGCGACGACTGGGCGCCCTACCTCTATCAGGAGAACGGCCAGCCCAGGGGCATCGACTATGAAGTGACCAACGAAGTGTTCAAGCGCCTGGGGGTCGATGTGCAATGGGAGTTCATGCCCTGGAAGCGCTGCCTGGCGATGATCCAGCAAGGCCTGGCCGACGGCGTGATGGACATCTTCCGGGTCGACTCGCGCCAGGCCTACATGGTTTACCCGGACGAACCGATGTCCGACGTCGAGTTCGTCCTGTACCAGGCCCGTACCCGCCGCCATGCCGTGCAGGCACTCGAAGACCTCGCAGGCCTGACCGTGGGCACCTCACCGGGTTACGCCTATAGCGATGCTTTCAACGAGTCCACGCTGTTTCGCCGCGAATCGGCGCCCAGCCACGAAGCCAACTTCGGCAAGCTGGCGCTGGGGCGCATCGACCTGCTGATCACCGACCGCAAAGTCGGGCGCTACCTGAGCCGCAGGCTCGGGCTTGACCAGCAGGTCGAAGCGCTGCCACTGGTGATCGCCCGCCAGACCCAATACCTGGGCCTGGCCCGCAAGCCGGGCCGCGAGCAACTGGCCCAGGCGTTTTCCGATGAGCTGCGACGCTTCAAGCAGGAGCCCGGCTACGCCGCCATCAATGCGCGCTATATCGGCGAAGACGCTATTCCTTTCGCCGTTGAGCAGCAGGAACGCAGCACACGCTGATTGCTCTGTTATACTCGGGCCTTCCCGCCCGGCTCACGCCCGGACGCTCGGTCTCACTGCAGGCATCTCGAGTAGCGGCGCAGCACACACAGTGCCCACCCGCCACCTCCAGGATGCACAGTAAAGGCCCAGCTGGACCGGACGCGATCGCATCCCTCCGATGCCCGTCGCGCCAGGCAGAACACCCCATAGGGCCTAGCCCCCACGAGAACAGGATTGCCCATGTCCTTTGCTTCCCTCGGTCTCTCCGAGGCACTTGTCCGCGCTATCGAAGCTGCGGGCTATACCCAGCCCACTCCAGTGCAACAGCGGGCCATTCCCGCCGTGTTGCAAGGCCGCGACCTGATGGTTGCCGCACAGACAGGTACAGGTAAAACCGGCGGCTTCGCGCTCCCTATTCTCGAGCGCCTGTTCCCGGGTGGCCACCCTGACAAATCGCAGCGCCACGGCCCACGCCAGCCGCGCGTGCTGGTGCTGACCCCGACCCGTGAGCTGGCCGCGCAAGTGCATGACAGCTTCAAGGTCTACGCCCGTGACCTGAACTTCATCAGCGCCTGCATCTTCGGCGGCGTCGGCATGAATCCGCAGGTCCAGGCCATGGCCAAGGGCGTCGACGTGCTGGTGGCCTGCCCTGGCCGCCTGCTCGACCTGGCCGGCCAGGGCAGCGTCGACCTGTCCCACGTCGAGATCCTGGTGCTGGACGAAGCAGACCGCATGCTCGACATGGGCTTCATCCACGATGTGAAGAAAGTGCTGGCGCGCCTGCCGGCCAAGCGTCAGAACCTGCTGTTCTCGGCCACCTTCTCCAAAGACATCACCGACCTGGCCGACAAGCTGCTGCACAACCCCGAGCGCATCGAAGTCACGCCGCCGAACACCACCGTCGAGCGTATCGAGCAGCGCGTCTACCGCCTGCCCGCCAGCCACAAGCGCGCGCTGCTGGCACACCTGATCACCCTCGGTGCCTGGGAGCAGGTGCTGGTGTTCACCCGCACCAAGCACGGCGCCAACCGCCTGGCCGAGTACCTTGAAAAGCACGGCCTGACCGCCGCCGCGATCCACGGCAACAAGAGCCAGAACGCGCGCACCAAGGCGCTGGCCGACTTCAAGGCCAACACCGTGCGCGTGCTGGTGGCCACCGATATCGCCGCCCGCGGCCTGGACATCGACCAGTTGCCCCACGTAGTCAACTTCGAGCTGCCCAACGTCGAGGAAGACTACGTTCACCGCATTGGCCGTACGGGTCGTGCCGGCCGTTCCGGCGAAGCCATTTCGATGGTCGCCCCGGATGAAGAGAAGCTGCTCAAGAGCATCGAGCGCGTCACCAAGCAGAAGATCCCGGATGGCGACTGGATGGGCTTCGATGCTTCGCAAGTCGAGGCAGAGAAACCAGAGGTGCGCGAGCGCCAGCCAAACGCCGGGCGCGGTGGCCGCAACCAGCAGGCTCGTGGCGATGCCAAGAAAGAAGGCAGCGGCGGGCGCAAGGACAAAGGCAAGGATCAAGGCAAGAGCAAGCCGGCAGCCGAGAAGTCGGCAGACAAGGACAAGGCCGACGACAAGCCGCAGCAGGGCCGCCAGCGTAAACCTCGCGATGGCAAACCTCGCCAGCAGCAAGGCGGCCAAGGCCAGAAAGCTGCGCAACCGATGCCGGCCAACCGTGATCCCGAAGAGTTCCTGGACGACGACATCGACAACTTCGGTAACCGTGCCGACTACGTCAGCCCCTACCAGAACGCCAAGAACCAGGGCCGCAACCGTCGCCCGGGTGGTACTGGCGGTCAGGGCCAAGGTCAGCGTGGCGGTGCCGGCGGTCAGGCTCAGGGCCAAGGTCGCGGCAATGGCCAGCAGCGCCAGGGCCAGGGGCAGAACCAGGGCTCGGGCGAAAAACGCGCCCGTAACGGTGGCGGCAGCAATGGCGGCGCCCGTCGCGACAACAACGGTGGCCGTAACCGCCGTGACGATTCGGCCCGCCAAGAACCGGCCGTGCGCAATCCGCGCGATTCGCAGCCGGCACCGGTGATCATCCGCAAGGAATCCAAGCTTGATCGTTACCCAACGCCCGAGCAGTTGGACGACCTGCCAAGCCGCCCACGGGGTGAGCGCCCAGCGCTGCTGACCCGCAAGGGTTAACAAGCGATCGCGGGGCAAGCCCGCTCCCATAAAGCCAGGCTGGCTGTTGTGGGAGCGGGCTTGCCCCGCGATGAGGCCAAAAATGAAAACGCCGCCCAATGGGCGGCGTTTTCGTTACCGAGGCAAATTACTTCTGCTTCACGCCTTCGACACTGATGTCCAGGTCGAGGGTCTGGGAAGCCGGTCCCGGGCCCTTGATGCCGAAGTCATTCAGGTTGAGGGTGGTGGTGGCGTTGAAGCCGGCACGCTCGCCGCCCCACGGGTCCTTGCCCTCACCGTTGAAGGTGGCCTTGAAGGTCACAGGCTTGGTCACGCCGTGCATGGTCAGGTCGCCGGTCACGTCGGCGGTCTTTTCACCGGTGGACTTGACGCTGGTGGAAACGAACTTGGCTTCCGGGTACTTCTTCACATCCAGGAAGTCTTTGCTGGCGATGTGCTTGTCACGCTCGGCGTGGTTGGACCACAGGCTGGCGGTTTTCAGATCGACGTTGATCTTGCTGGCCTCAGGCTTGGCGCTGTCCCAGGTGAAATTGCCGTCGAAGTCCTTGAAGGTGCCGTGGATGAAGCTGTAGCCCAGGTGGCTGATTTTCCAGTCGACGAACGCGTGCTGGCCTTCCTTGTCGATCTTGTATTCAGCGGCCATGGCCTGGCCGGCGGAGAACAGAGCGGTACCGAGCGCCAGAGCGGCAAAAGTCTTTTTCAACATCCTTACTTCCTTCCTTTGCAATTGAGGTTGAGAGTCAAGCTTTGCGGCCCAGCATACGAGTCAGGGTCGCGTCACGGTCGATGAAATGGTGCTTGAGTGCCGCAAGTGCGTGGAGCACGGCAAAGATCACCAGGCCCCAGGCCAGCCACAAATGGATGACCCCGGCAGTGTCGGCCTGGTCAGGCAGGTCGCTGATCAATGCCGGCACCTCGAACAGTTCGAACACCGGGATGCCGACGCCGTCGGCAGTGGAGATCAGGTAACCGGCGATCATCACCGCGAACAGCCCCAGGTACAGCGCCAGGTGCCCAAGTTTGGCGGCCAGGCGCGTCACCTTGCCATGGTTGGCCGGTGCCGGCGGTGGTGGGCTGACGAAACGCCAGAGCACGCGCAGCAGCATCACCGCCAGCAGCACCAGGCCAATGCTCTTGTGCAGGTCCGGCCCGGACTTGCGCCACGGGTCGTAGTAATCCAGACCGACCATCCACAGCCCCAGGCCGAACAACCCGAAGACCGCCAGCGCCACACCCCAGTGCAGGATGATGCTGACCAGGCCATAGCGAGAAGATGAGTTGCGCAGTTGCATGTTGGCGTATTTCCCCGTGAAAGCTGTGCACAAGACTAGCGGGTAATGTATCGAATAAAAGCGTAAAAACTTGCTTAGGATTATCGAGAAATCCGATAACAATTCTGCAAGCTTGCCATTAAGGAAACGTTAACGATAGCCGCTTGCGGTCTGGATGCCAGGGTAGTGTTGCCTGGTCCGCCCTCATCGCCGGCAAGCCGGCTCCCACACGAACCGCATCAACTTCAAAGCTGTGGGAGCCGGCTTGCCGGCGATGAGGCCTGGCCAGACGACGGCGAAGGCTCAGTCAGCCTTGGCCTGGCTGTTCACCACCGCCTTCTTCGCGGGCTCGCTCTTGGCCGTGGCTTTCTTCACTGGCGCAGGCTTGGCAGCAGGTTTGTGTGCCTGCTTGGCTGCCGGCTTCTGCGCAGCAGGCTTGGCCGGCGCAGCTTTGGCAGGGACGGCCTTGACCGGCTCTTCCTTGGCCACCACGGCAGGGGCTGCCGGAGCCTGCGCTGGGGCTGGGGCCGGGGCCGGCGCCACCTCTTCAACCTTGGCGACCGGCGCGGCCTTGACCTCTGGCTTGTCGCCACCACCGAACAGACGCGAGAAGAACCCCGGTTTGTCTTGCTTGGCCTGTTCAACCTTCACCGGCTCTGGCTTGGCAGGCGCCTTCTCGGCTTTGTCGGACGAGCCGCCGAACAGGTTGGAGAAGAACCCGCCCTTGTCCTTGGCCGCCGCTGCCGCCGCGGTACCTGCCGCTGCGGTGGCCGCGACCGCTTTGACCGGGTCGAACGACTTGCCCGCCGCCAGGTCCTGCACTTGGCCGGCGGCGCGCTGGCCACTGCGCAGGGCGCCTTCAAGGGTGCCCGGGTACAGCGCGTCGGTGTGCTCGCCGGCAAAGGTGATGCGTTGCACCGGGCGCTCCCACAGGCGCCAGTACTTGCTGATCTGGCCGGGGCCGAAGGCAAGGTAGGCGCCCCCCATGCCAGCGTCGGTGCTGTAGCGGCGCACCTCGTAGCCGGTGAAGGCACCACGGGCCTGCGGATAGAACGCATGCAGGCGAATCAGCACCTGATCGACCATCTGCTTGTCGCCGAACGCCTGCAGCAAGCGGGCATTGTCACCGGACAGGTTGATCACCACGTTGGCGCCACCCTTGAGCGCCGGCTCGATCCACAGCATGCCCAGGCCGGTGTTGCTGAAGATTTCACCCGACATGCGCGCGCGGCTTTCCCAGACCGGGCTCTTGAACTTGAGCATCAGCTGGTCGCGCCAGCCGTAGTTGGTGCCCTTGAGCGCGGCCAGGTGCTGGTTGTCCAGGCCTGGGGTCATCTGGATCTTGGCCAGCGCACGCAGCGGCACGGCCATGACCAGGTAATCGGCCTGGTAGCCGACCGAGCCGACCTTGACCGTCACGCCGTCCTTGTCCTGCACGATGGCAGTGACCGGCGAGCTGGTCTTGATGGTCTTGAGCTGCTTGACGAAGGCCTGGGCCAGCACCGGGCTGCCACCGGGCAGGCGCGCGGCGCGCAGGTCACGGTCGCTGACATTGCGGTACACACGGCTCTGCTGGGCGAAATACAGCAACGACAGACGCGACGGTTCGTCGTAGCGGGTGCGGATCTGCTGGTTCACCAACTGACGTGCGGTCGCCGGCAGTTGCAGCTTGTCGAGCCAGGTCGAGACGTTGATCTGGTCGAGGGCGAACAGGGTGCTGTTGGCCGCCGGGTTCAGTGGGTCTTCGATCGAGCGCGCCAAGTCATCCAGGGTCTTCTCATAGCGCTTGAGCGCCTCGGCCGTGGCCGGCTGCTTGGTGGCCAGGTCGGTGGCGCTGAAATACTCGCCGTCGATCAGGTAGCCAGGGGTGCGGACAAATTCCGGCGCGGGCAAGGTACCGACCTTGAAGCGCTCCAGGTACTGGTTGAGCACCGGCTGGGTCTTGTTGTTGCCGATCCACTCGCTGGTGGCCAGGCCCGAACGCCCGCCCATGCCCGCCTTGGCCTCCAGCAGGGTGACCTGCCAGCCCTTGCTCTGCAGCTCATAGGCGGCCGTCAGGCCCGCCAGGCCGCCACCGACGACGATCGCCGTCTTGTCCTTGGCCAGCGCGCCAGCGCTGGACACACCAATCAATACCAACGCGCACAGGCGCACCCAAGCAGCAGCCATGTCGGCGAACTCCGGTTCAGAAATCACTGAGAAAAAAGGGGAGGAATACCCCAGGGAAAGTAGCGCTAAGAATACGTCAGGTCCGCACACCCTGCCAGTTGGTCGCAGCAAGTGCTTTTAGCGGCTGGAGTTTTTGTCTGAAGCCGCCCCGTAGCAATGCAACCGGCGGTTGTCCCGCCTGCCCGCTTTGCTTAGGCTTACGCGGTCAAGCCACGCCGCCAAGCCAGGAGAAGTGCCCATGGGCCTCAACGATCAGTGGATGCAACGCGACCTCAAGGTCCTGTGGCACCCCTGCACCCAGATGAAAGACCACGAGCAGCTGCCGCTGATCCCGATCAAGCGCGGCGAAGGCGTATGGCTCGAGGACTTCGAGGGCAAGCGCTACCTGGACGCGGTCAGCTCCTGGTGGGTCAACGTGTTCGGCCACGCCAACCCACGCATCAACCAGCGCATCAAGGACCAGGTCGACCAGCTCGAACACGTGATCCTGGCCGGCTTCAGCCACCAGCCGGTGATCGAGCTGTCCGAGCGCCTGGTGGCCATGACCCCGGCCGGCCTGGACCGGGTGTTCTACGCCGACAACGGCTCGTCGTGCATCGAAGTGGCGCTGAAGATGAGCTTCCACTACTGGCAGAACACCGGCAAACCGCAGAAAAAGCGCTTCGTTACCCTTACCAACAGCTACCACGGCGAGACCATCGCCGCGATGTCGGTGGGTGACGTGCCGCTGTTCACCGAAACCTACAAGGCGCTGCTGCTGGACACCATCAAGGTGCCCAGCCCGGACTGCTACCTGCGCCCCGAGGGCATGGGCTGGGAAGAACACTCGCGCAACATGTTCGCCGCCATGGAGCAGACCCTGGCCGAGCACCACGCGACCATCGCCGCGGTGATCGTCGAGCCGCTGATCCAGGGCGCCGGCGGCATGCGCATGTACCACCCGGTCTACCTCAAGCTGCTGCGCGAAGCCTGCGACCGCTACGACGTGCACCTGATCCACGACGAGATCGCCGTGGGCTTCGGCCGCACCGGCACGATGTTCGCCTGCCAACAGGCCGGCATCCGCCCGGACTTCCTGTGCCTGTCCAAGGCGCTGACCGGCGGCTACCTGCCGCTGGCCGCCTGCCTGACCACCGACAAGGTCTACCAGGCCTTCTACGACGACTACCCGACCCTGCGCGCGTTCCTCCACTCGCACAGCTACACCGGCAACCCGCTGGCCTGTGCCGCCGCCCTGGCGACCCTGGACATCTTCGAGCAGGACAACGTGATCGAGGCCAACAAGGCCCTGTCGGCACGCATGGCCAGTGCCACCGCGCACCTGGCCGACCATGCCCACGTCGCCGAGATCCGCCAGACCGGCATGGCCCTGGCCATCGAGATGGTCCAGGACAAGGCCAGCAAGGCCGCCTACCCCTGGCAGGAGCGTCGCGGCCTGAAGGTGTTCGAGCACGCCCTGACCCGCGGCGCGCTGTTGCGCCCGCTGGGCAGCGTGGTGTATTTCCTGCCGCCTTACGTGATCACCCCGGAGCAGATCGACTTCCTCGCCGAAGTGGCCAGCGAAGGTATCGACATTGCCACCCGCGACAGCGTCAGTGTGGCGGTACCGGCCAACTTCCACCCCGACTTCCGCGATCCGGGCTAACCAGCAGCATCGCCGCATACCCTGTGGGAGCGGGTTTACCCGCGAATACCATGGTGGCCACGCCGCCGCATTCGCGGGTAAACCCGCTCCCACAGGGTCTATGACAACCTTTTCCCGAGCAGAACCATGAGACTCTCCCGCTTCTTCATCGACGCCCCCCTGGCCCTCGGCGAGCACGACCTGCCCGAAGCCCAGGCCCACTACATCGGCCGCGTGCTGCGCATGGCTGCCGGCGACGCCGTGCAGTTGTTCGACGGCAGCGGCCAGGAATACCTTGGCCAACTGCTCGAGGTCGGCAAGAAAAGCGTGCGCGTCAGTCTCGACCAGGCCCTCCCCGGCCAGGCCGAATCGCCCCTGCACATCCACCTCGGCCAGGGCCTGTCCCGTGGCGAGCGCATGGACTGGGCCATCCAGAAAGCCACCGAACTGGGCGCCAACGAAATCACCCCGATCGTCAGCGAACGCTGCGAAGTACGCCTGAAGGACGAGCGCGCCGACAAACGCCTGGCCCACTGGCGCCAGGTGGCCATCAGCGCCTGCGAGCAGTGCGGCCGCTCGACCCTGCCGGTGATCCACCCGCCGCTCACCCTGGCCGAATGGCTCAAGGCCTGCGAGGCCGACCTCAAGCTGGTGCTGCACCCGGTGGCCGAGCCGTTGACCAGCCACCCCAAGCCCGCACGCCTGGCCTTCCTGATCGGCCCCGAAGGCGGCCTGAGCGATGCCGAAGTCGAGCAGGCCAAGGCCGCCGGCCACCACGCCGCCCGCCTCGGCCCGCGGGTGCTGCGCACCGAGACCGCGCCAGTGGTGGCGCTGTCGGTGGCGCAACAGCTGTGGGGCGATTTCTAACTCACGTAGAAGAACACCGCGACGAAGTGCATCAGGCTGCCGGCGATGACGAACAGGTGCCAGATGCCGTGCCAGTGCCGGAACCGGCTGTCGAAGGCGAAGAACAGGATGCCGACGGTGTAGAACACACCGCCGGCCGCCAGCCAGGTGAAGCCGGCGGTACCCAGGCTGTACAGCAACGGCTTGACCGCCACCAGCACGATCCAGCCCATCACCGCGTAGATGACGATCGACAGGATGCGCGCCTCCGAGCGCGGCTTGATCTCCTGCAGCATGCCGATCAGCGCCAACCCCCAGACCACCCCGAACAGGCTCCAGCCCCAGGGCCCGCGCAGGCTGACCAGGCAGAACGGTGTGTAGCTGCCGGCGATCAGCAGGTAGATCGACAGATGGTCGAGCTTGCGCATGACCCGCTTCGCCCTGCCGCGGGTGCTGTGATAGAGGGTGGAGATGCTGTAGAGCAGCAGCAGGGTGAAGCCGTAGATGGAGAAGCTGACGATCTTCCAGGGATCGCCCTGCAGGCCCGCGACGACGATCAGCCACACCGCGCCGATGCAGGCCAATACCGCGCCGACCAGGTGGGTCCAGGCATTGAAACGTTCACCGTAATACATGCAAGCACAGACCTCCGAGGGCCAGCAGGGTTCCTGACGGCCTCATCGCGGGGCAAGCCCGCTCCCACGGTTTGCTCTCGAGCGTGGGAGCGGGCTTGCCCCGCTATAGGGCCGGGACTGCCTACATCCTAACCAAGGCCAGGTTGCAATTGCGCGTCACGCACCATCCGCTCAAGCCCCGCCAGGTCCGGCACCCGCGCCACTTGCTCGCCCACCTGCACCGCCGCCAGCTCCAGCGCGGCCAGCGGCACATCCACGTAATTGAGCTGGCTGTCGAGCTTGCACGAACGCGGAATCCCCTGCAGCAGCAGCGCCAGGTAACGCAGCCCGGTATCGCCCAGGGCATTGAGCACGACGATCCGCGCCCGCTCCCCGCACGGGGTGTGCCCACCGCAGGCGGCCTCGAAACCGACCAGCGGCAAGCGCTGCTGGCGCCAGTCGACCCAGCCCAGGTGCCAGCCGGGCTCGCCCGGCTCACAGGCGATGGCGCGGTGGCCGATCAATTCGGCCACCGCCACGTTCGGCAGCACCAGGGCACGGTCGCCCAGGGGCAGCAACAGCCCGGTCAGGCTGCTGCGCTGCCCGGCGATATGGTCAAGCATGGTGCTGGCTCCAGTGGGCGATGCTCTGCAACAGGACCGACTCCTGGTACGGCTTGCCAAGGTACTCGTTGACGCCGATGGCCATGGCCCGCTCACGGTGCTTCTGCCCCGTGCGCGAGGTAATCATGATGATCGGCAGTTGCTTGAGGCGCTCGTCACGGCGGATGCGCGTGGCCACTTCGAAGCCGTCCATGCGCGGCATCTCGATATCCAGCAACAGCACATCCGGGCGGTGCTCTTCGAGCAGGGCCATGGCATCGACACCGTCCTTGGCGGTCAGCACGCTCATGCCGTGGCGCTCCAGCAGGCGGCTGGTGACCTTGCGCACGGTCACCGAGTCATCCACCACCATCACCAGCAACGCCCGGCGCGGTGCAGGCCCGGTCAGCGCGCGCTGGCCGTCGCCGGCACCCGGCAGGCGCGCCAGGCGCCGTTGCTGGCCGCGCAACTGGCCCAGCAGGTCGAGAATCAGCACCACCCGGCCATCGCCCAACAGCGTCGCACCCGACAGCCCCGGCACCGCCGCGAACTGCGGCCCGAGGCTCTTGACCACGATCTCGCGGCTGGGCGACAGGCTGTCGACCTGGATGGCGAACGACTGCTCCTGGGAATGGGTGAGCAGCACCGGCAGCGGCACGCTCTGGCCCAGCAGCCCGGGCTGGCCACCGCCCTGCACCAGCTCGCCGAGATAGCGCAGGGCGTAGTCGTGGCCGGCGTAGGTGTAGCGCGGCGGGTCGAGGCGGTAGCAGGCCTCGAGCTCTGCGGCCGGCACCCGCACTATCCCTTCGATGGTATTGAGCGGGATGGCGTACTGCTCATCGCCCAGGTGCACCATCAGCGCCCGGTTCACCGACACGGTGAACGGCAGGCGGATGAGAAAACGCGCGCCCTTGCCCGGGCTGGACTCGATGCTCATCGAACCGCCCAGCTGCTTGACCTCTTCATGGACCACGTCCATGCCCAGGCCGCGTCCGGAAATCTGGGTGATCTTTTCGGCCGTGGAGAACCCGGGGCGCAGGATGAATTGCAGGATCTCGTGGTCGCTCAAGCGCGCCTGGGGGTCGAGCAGGCCGCGCTTGATCGCCTTGTTGCGCACCGCTTCCAGCGGCACCCCGGCGCCGTCGTCGCTCATTTCGATGACGATGTCGGCGCCTTCATGCAGCAGGTTGAGGTGGATGGTGCCCTGCTCCGGCTTGCCGGCAGCCAGGCGCGCCTCGCGGCCCTCCAGGCCGTGGTCGACGGCGTTGCGCAGCATGTGCTCCAGCGGCGCCACCATGCGCTCCAGCACACTGCGGTCGAGCTCGCCTTCGGCGTTGCCGACCACCAGCTCGACCTGCTTGCCCAGCTCGCTGGCCACCTGCCGCACCACCCGCTGCAAGCGCGGCACCAGGCGTTCGAACGGCACCATCAGGGTGGCGGTCAGGCCTTCCTGCAGCTGGCTGTTGACCCGCGCCTGCTGCTGCAGAAGGCTGTGGGTTTCCTGGGAGCGCTGCAGCAGGGTCTCTTTCAGGTCGAGCAGGTCCGACGCCGATTCGAACAGGGCCCGCGACAGCTGCTGCAACTGCGAGTGGCGGTCCATTTCCAGCGGGTCGAAGTCGTCGTAGGCGTCGCCCTCGAACTGCTGGCGGCTGGAGATCCGCCCCTGGGTTTCGATGTCCAGGCGCAGCAACTGGTCGCGCATGCGCTCCAGCGTGGTCTCCATTTCGTTGAGGGCGAACTGCGCATCGTTGACCTGCTGTTCGATGCGCCCGCGGATCACCGTGTGCTCACCGGCCAGGTTGCCCAGGTCGTCGAGCAGCTCGGCATCGACCTTGATCATGTCCCCGGCCCGCTCCGGCGCGGCGGCCGGCAGCTCGGCGGGCGTGGCCTCGACCTGCGGCGCGGCGGCGGCGCTGTCGGTCAGCGCGGCGCTGGAGAAGTTGCGGATGTAGTCGATCAGCGCCGTGGCGGCATGCAGCGGCTGGCCCAGGCGCACGGCATCGAGCATGTGGGCCAGGCGGTCGTGGCAGTTCTGCAGCAGGCTGAACAAGGCCGGCGTCGGCGGCAGCCTGCCGGCGGCCAGCAACTCGTAAAGGAATTCCAGTTCATGGGCCAGGTCGCCAATGGCGGCGATCTCGACCATCCGCGCGCCGCCCTTGAGGGTGTGCAGGTCTCGCAGCAGGTTCTCCACCTCGACCGTGCTACGCGGATCGGCCTGCCAGCGGTCCAGGGCATCGGCGGCGCTCTCGACGATGTCGGAGCTCTCTTCGAGGAATACTTCCAGCAGCTCCTTGTCGCCTGCGGCCTGGGCCTGTTCTTCGGGCGTGCCGGGCAGCTCGGCCGGGCTGGGCGGCGGCGCGGTCTGGCGAAACTCGCGCAGCTCGCCCAGCAGCGTCACTGCCGAGACCGGAGCCTCGCCCTGGCGCAGGCTGTGCAGCATCTCGGCCAGGGCCGCATGGCTGCGCCGCAGCAAGTCGAAAAGCGCTGCGCTGGCCCCCAGGCGACGGTCCACCAGCCCTTCGTAAAGCAGCGCCAACTCCTGGGCGAGCACTTCCACCGCGCCGATCGCGGCCATCTGCGCCCCGCCCTTGAGGGTCAGTGCATCATGTTGCAGCGAAGACAGCACGGTGACGTTGCCCGGCTCGCCTTGCCACTGCTGCAGGGCCTGGTTGGCGCTGTCGAGGATATCCCCGGCCTCCTCCAGGAACAGCTCGACCAAGGCTGGCGCCGGCAGCGGCGTCACCCCCTCGGCACCGACCACGCCCATCACCGACGGGTCGAGCGCATCGTCGAGCAACCCGCGCAAGGCCGCCAGGCACTCGGGGCGCGCATTCAGGTCCTGCCCGGCGGCGATCTCGTCGAGCATATCGAGCAGCACTTCATGAGCCTGGCCGGCCACTTCGAAGAACCTCGGCGTGGCCGCCAGGCTGCCCTCTTCCACCGCGCCATACAGGTCGAGCAAGCCTTCGCAGATTTCATCCACCTGCCACAGCTCGGCCTGGTGAGCCGCATGGCTGAGGCTGGTCATGGCATCCAGCAAAGGGTCCAGCGCCTGGCGCAGCGCCGGCTGTTGCTGCCAGTGCGCCAGTTGCGCCTCGGCGTCGAGCAAGGTGTCCATGCCTGCGGCCAGGAAAGCGGCGATCAACTGTGGGTCGCGACGGCTGCGCCGCACCTGGTGGGGGTCGCTGTGCAACTGCGCCAGGCGTGCATCGACGGTTTGACCGACCTGTTCGATCAGCGCGGCGGCACCGGTGATCGGCGCCAGCGGCGTGCTGCCCAGTTGCGCCAGGCCCAGGTGGAACAAGGCCCGGGCCGCTTCCAGCAGTTCGATTTCCACCAGCAGCAGGGGCAGTTCGTGGCCCTTGTACTCACGCACCAGGCGGTCGAGCGCGGTGGCAAGCTCGGCCACCGGCATCACCCCGGCCATGGCCGCACTACCCTTGAGCGTGTGCAGTGCGCGCTGCAGGCCGTCGCTGACCGGCGTGCCTTCGCCGCTGGCCGTGTGCAGGAAGGCATCGAGGCCGGCCAAATGGCCCTGGGCCTCGTTGCGGAAGATCTCCAGCAGCTGCGGGTCGAGCCCGTCGATGCTGGCGCCGGGCGCGGCGTCGTTGAGCGCCAGCGCATGCAGGTGGGCGGCCAGTTGCTCGATCTCGGCGCTGGCCGGCAACTGGCTGGCGGCGAAATCGGCCAGCAAGTCGGGCAAGCGCACAAACACCTGCTGCAGCGCGACCAGCCCCTCGGCGCTGAGCGCGATACGCCCCTCCAGCACCCGGTTGAGCAGGTGCTCGGCGCCCCATGCCAGCTCCGCCACGGCCTCGGCATGGACCATGCGCCCACTGCCCTTGAGGGTATGCAAGGCGCGCCGCACTTCGATCAACGCATCGCGCAGGCTGTTGTCGGCGCGCCAGCGTAGCCAGTGACGTTCGATTTCCGGCAGCAGCTCGCCGGCTTCTTCGAGGAATACGTCGCGCAGCTCGTCATCGATGCCATCCACGGCCCGGCCGCTGCTGGCCGACGGCTCCAGCGCCTGGCACTGCACACCCAGTGCAGCCAGGCTGGCGCGGGCCATCTCGATGAAGGGTTGCGCATCGGCCAACGGGTCGGCCACGCGCCATTGCAGGTACGCCTCGGCGGCGCACAGCGCGTCGGCCAGGTGCGCCAGCTCGTCGGGCAGTGGCTCGTCCTCCAGGTGCACCAGCCAACCCTGCACATAGCCGGCGGCCCCCGCGAACACCTCGGCGGCGGCCGGCAGCATCAGCATCGCCAGCGCCCCGCGCACTTGCTGCAACAGCCCAGGCAGGGCCTGCAGGCGTTGGCGCGACCAGTCCGACTCGAGGCAGTCGCCAATCAGGTCCTTGGCCTGCTGCAAGACGTTGAGCGACTCGTGGAGTACCAACTGGCGGATCTCGGCCAGGTCCGAGCCGGGCAGGCTGCCGGGCTGGCTTTCTTCCAGCGGGCCGACCATGCCGTTGAGCGTCGCTTCCACATACAGCAGCGCCCCGGCCACATCCATCAGCACCGCTTCATTCACGCTGTCGTCCTGCTCGACCAGGGCCTGCAACGCCAGCACCTGGTCGATGATCACCCGCCGTGGCTGCTGGAAGCCCAGCACCGCCAGGGTATCGGCGACGTGGCGCAGCGGTGCGAGCAAGGCTTGCAGCGGCGCCCGTGGCGGCCGCTCGTCACTGACCAGGGGGTCGAGCTGGTCCTTGATGCGCATCAGGTCGTCGCACAGGGCCGAGACCACCGAGCGTAAGGCATCGCGCCCGGCGCCGGCCTGCATGTGCTCGCGCCAGTTGCCCAGCGACAGGTCGAGGTTGGCCAGGTCTTCGGCACCGGCCAGGCGCGTGCCGAGCTCACCCAGCAGGCTGCCCTGGGCCAGCGCCTCGGCGCCCCGGCAGGCGCGCAGCTGGTTGAGCAGCGGCATCACCACCAGCGGCAGGTCGTGGCGCGCGCCGCGCAGCCGGTCGAGGTACGGCGGCAGTTGCTCCAGGCCCCGGAACAGCGCGCCCAGGCACTCGCCGCGGGGGCTGACCTGGCCCTCGGCCATGGCCCGCCCAAGCAGTTCCAGCTCTTCGGCCAGGCGCGTGGCGCCGGGCAACTCGAGCATGCGCAGGCAGCCATGCACCTGGTGCAGGTTGTCGACGAAGAAAGTCAGGTTGGACAGGTCGTCCGGCGCCCCGGTGAAATGTTCCAGGGCCTGGCGCGCCTGGCCCAGGCAGTCGAGGATGGGCGCCTTGGTCCAGGCCAGGGCGACCGTGTCGTGCCGTTCGCTGCTCGCCACCACCGACGTCATGGACTGCTCCATCAGCGGCGCTCGGCCGCGGCCGGCAGGGTGAAGCCCGACACCGAGCGGCGCATTTCACTGGCCATGCGCGCCAGGTGGCGGATGCTGTCGGCGGTGGCGCCGGAACCGGCGGAGGTCTGCGCGGTGATCTGCTGGATCACCGCCATGGTGTGGGAGATCTGCCCGGCGGACGAAGTTTGCAGCTGGGCAGCGTCGGAGATGCTGTGGATAAGTTCGGCCAGGGTCTGCGACACCCCCTCGATCTCGGCCAGCGCCACCCCGGCGTCCTGCGCCAGGCGTGCGCCGCGCACCACTTCGGCGGTGGTCTGCTCCATGGAAATCACCGCCTCGTTGGTGTCGGCCTGGATGGTGCGCACCAGCGCCTCGATCTGCCGGGTGGCCGACGACGAACGTTCGGCCAGGCGTTGCACTTCGTCGGCGACCACGGCAAAGCCGCGCCCGGCCTCGCCGGCCAGCGAGGCCTGGATCGCCGCGTTGAGGGCGAGGATGTTGGTCTGGTCGGCAATGTCGTCGATCAGGCTGACGATGTCGCCGATTTCCTGGGACGACTCACCCAGGCGCTTGATCCGCTTGGCGGTGTCCTGGATCTGCTCACGGATGTTGTCCATGCCGTTGATGGTGTTGTGCACCACCTCGTTGCCCTTGTTGGCGATGGCGACCGAACGCTCGGCCACCTTGGCCGACTCGTAGGCGTGGGCCGATACCCGGTCGATCGACTCGACCATGTCGCCCACCGCCTCGGAGGCCTCGCTGATCTGCGCGGCCTGGTGCTCGGAGGCCTTGGCCAGCTGGCGCGCGGTGTTCTGGGTGTCCTGCACGGCGGCGGCGACCTGCTCGGCGCTGTGGTTGATGGTGGCGACCAGGTCGCGCAGCTGGTCGACCGAGTAGTTGATCGAGTCGGCGATGGCGCCGGTGAAGTCTTCGGTGACCGCCACCGTGACGGTGAGGTCGCCGTCGGCCAGCTCTTCGATTTCGTCGAGCAGGCGCATGATCGCCTGCTGGTTGCGCTCGTTCTTCTCGGCGGTTTCGCGCAGCTGGCGGTGGGTGGCGCGCACCATCACCAGGCCGATGAGGATGATCGACGCCAGCGCCAGCAGGCCCAGCACGTAGCCGCCGACGGTGTCGAGGGTGCGCCCGCTGGCCAGGTTTTCGAAGCCGTTGGCCAGGTGCGAGGCCTCGTCGAGCAGGGTTTGCGAGAGGCTGAAGATGTTGCCGGCGGCTTCGCGCACACGGAACAGCTCGGGCGAGGTTTCGAGAATTTCGTCCACCGAGCCGGCAACGAACTGGAACAGCTCGGCAATTTCAGCCAGGCGCGCGCGGGCATCGGCGTCTTCGACCCGGGTCACCTGGATCGCCGGGTTGCCGGCGAGCATGCCTTCGAGCACCTGGCCGAAACGGCTGGCGTCGCGGCCGAAGGTGTCGGCGGCCTGCACCGAGCTGTCGTCGCCGGCCAACACGGTGTTGACCGAGCCGAGAATGCGCTCGGCCAGCAACAGCTGGCGCTGGGCCACCGCCACCTGGCTGGCCGGGGCACCGCTTTGCAGCAGGATCTCCACCACCTTTTCGTACTCGACCTGCAACTGCGGCACGGTCTCGGCCAGGGTGGCCGCCACCTGGTGCAACGACAGCACGGTCTGTTCGCTGGCCAGGATGGTGTCGGTGTTCTTGCGCAGGTTTTCCCAGTCCTGGCGCACCGCGTCCATTTCGTCGCGCACGGTGGCCGGGGCGGCGGGCAGGCCGGTGGCCTTGTCGCCCTCGCGCAGGTAGCTCCAGCGCCGCTCGAAATCGTTGCGCGCATCACTGAGCAGGCGGAACGCCAGGGCCTTGCCGGCTGCCGCCTCGGTGGCGTTCTTGGCGATGCGCTGGGACAGCACGCGCAGCTCGCCGGCATGCCCGATGTACTGCTTGTCGTGGTTGGCCTGGGTGTTGAGGTAGGCGAAATTGGCGAACAGCAGCACGATCGACAGGATCAGCACCACGAACAGCACGGTGATCTGCGCGCTGCTGCGCGGGCGCTGGGCCACGGCGGCGGGGGAAACGGAGGGGCCAGGCTTGTTCACGTCGAAAGTCCTCTACAACGCCACATCGAGAAAGCCCGGCGCCTGGGCCAGGGCGAACGGGCTGAAGATCGCCCAGTTGCGCTCACGGGGGAAATGCCCCTGCACGAAGGGTGCGGCGGCGCGGATCAAAGGCTGCGGCGGCGACAGTTCGAGGCTGCTCAGGGCGAAGTGCTGCAGGCCCACCACCTCGTCCACCAGCAGCCCGGCGAACAGCTCTTCGTGGTCCAGCACCAGCACCCGCCGCTGCTTGCCCGCCGCCGCAGGGCCTAAGCCGAAGAACGCGCTCAGGTCCATCACCGGCAACAGCCGCCCACGCAGGTTGGCCACCCCGCATACCCAGGGCTGTACCCCCGGCACCCGGCTGCTGCGCGGCTCACGCAGCACTTCGGCAATTTCACCCATGGGCGCGACGAACCATTGCCCGGCAATGCGAAAGCCGATGCCGCTCCACTGCTGCAGGCGGGTGTCCTGGAGCGGCTGGTCGGCCACCAGCAGGCGGCAACGCCGATCGATGTCCAGCAGCAGCTCGAAGGCGGTCAGTGCCGCGCCCTGAGGGCGAGTGGTCAAGCGCCGAGCACCTCGACCAGCTTGGCGATCAGCGCGTCCTCTTCCACGGGCTTGGTCAGGAAGTCGCGGGCGCCCTGGCGCGTGGCCCAGATGCGGTCGGTTTCCTGGTC
Organism: Pseudomonas sichuanensis; assembly: GCF_024749065.1. Taxonomy (NCBI): domain Bacteria; kingdom Pseudomonadati; phylum Pseudomonadota; class Gammaproteobacteria; order Pseudomonadales; family Pseudomonadaceae; genus Pseudomonas; species Pseudomonas sichuanensis. Next base: position 5,516,694 of record NZ_CP087185.1, read on the forward strand.
CTTGGTGGTGACCACGATCACCGGGATGGCGCTGGTTTCCGGGTCTTTGCTCAGCTGGCGGGTGGCCTGGAAGCCGTTCATGCCGGGCATGACGATGTCCATCAGCACCGCATCGGGCTTCTCCTGACGGGCCAGGGCCACGCCGTCGGCGCCGTTGCTGGCCTTGAGCACCTGGTGGCCGTGTTTTTCCAGCCACTCGGTCAAGCGGTACATCTCGGTCGGCGAATCGTCGACAATCAGAACTCGGGCCATGCTGTTTCCCCATGAGGAACGTGAGACGCCGCCTTCAACTGGGCGGCGTCAGGGTGCGATTGGGTCCTGCGCGGCGAAACCGGGCACATGGGCGCGGATTGCGTCGAGCAGTTCTTCCTTGCTGAAAGGTTTGGTCAGGAACTGGTCGGAGCCGACCACCCGGCCGCGGGCCTTGTCGAACAGGCCGTCGCGGGAAGAAAGCAGAATCACCGGGGTGTCCTTGTAGGCGCTGTTGTGCTTGATCAGTGCGCAGGTCTGGTAGCCGTCCAGGCGTGGCATGAGCACATCGACGAAGATGATCCGCGGCTTGTGGTCGATGATCTTGGCGAGGGCGTCGAAGCCATCGCTGGCGGTGATCACCTCGCAGCCCGCCTCGCCGAGCAACATCTGGGCAGTGCGGCGGATCGTGCGCGAATCGTCGATCACCATCACCTTCAGGGGTTGTTCCATAAATTGCGCCACATTGAATGAGCGGTAAGCTGCACGCTTCAAACGACAAGAAAAAGCAGATCGCTGCGCAGCGCCTCTGTCTTGTAGCTTATAGCTTGCGGCCTGAAGCTGGATCGAGCCTTTTTAGCACACTCCGCAGGGCCATTCCATCTGCCCGCCCCCTTGACCGGGCGCGCGCCCGGCGCCACCCTGAGCCACTTTTTCGTGCCATCGCGGCCACTCGCCGCCAAGAGGAATTACCCCATGAGCGTTCGCCTCGGGATTGTCATGGACCCTATCGCGTCCATCTCCTATAAAAAGGACAGCTCGCTGGCCATGCTGCTGGCCGCCCAGGAGCGTGGCTGGAGCCTGTTCTACATGGAACAGCGCGACCTGTATCAGGGCGAAGGCAAAGCCCGCGCGCGGATGCGCCCACTGAAGGTGTTTGCCGACCCGGCGCGCTGGTTCGAGCTGGGCGACGAGCAGGACAGCCTGCTCAGCGAGCTGGACGTGATCCTGATGCGCAAGGACCCGCCGTTCGACATGGAGTTCGTCTACAGCACCTACCTGCTGGAGCAGGCCGAGGCCGACGGCGTGCTGGTGGTCAACCGCCCGCAGAGCCTGCGCGACTGCAACGAGAAGCTGTTCGCCACGCTGTTCCCGCAGTGCACGCCGCCGACCCTGGTCAGCCGCCGTCCGGACATCATCCGTGAGTTCGCCGCCAAGCATGGCGACGTGATCCTCAAGCCGCTGGACGGCATGGGCGGCACCTCGATCTTCCGCCACCGGGTCGGCGACCCCAACCTGTCGGTGATCCTCGAAACCCTGACCGCCCTGGGCGCCCAGCAGATCATGGCGCAGGCCTACCTGCCGGCGATCAAGGACGGCGACAAGCGCATCCTGATGATCGACGGCGAGCCGGTGGACTACTGCCTGGCGCGCATCCCGGCCAGCGGCGAGACCCGCGGCAACCTGGCCGCCGGTGGCCGTGGCGAAGCCCGCCCGCTGAGCGACCGCGATCGCTGGATCGCCGCCCAGGTTGGCCCAACCCTGCGCGAGAAGGGCCTGCTGTTCGTCGGCCTGGACGTGATCGGCGAGCACCTCACCGAAATCAACGTGACCAGCCCGACCTGCATCCGCGAGATCGACGCTGCCTTCAACACCAATATCGGCGGCAAACTGATGGATGCCATTGATCGCAAGCTGCAAGCGCGCTGACCGAGGACAGGTGGCAACACCGCACAGTGGGGTATGATGCGCAGCCGCAAGCTTCAAGCTGCAAGCCGCAAGTAAAAGCAGGCCTGCACTCAGCCGCCTCTGCTTGAAGCTTGCAGCTTGTGACTCGAAGCTGCCTTTGGATACCCGATGACGCTCCCCGCCGACATCCCCGCTGACCTGCTGCCACCCCGCGTTCGCCCGGTGGATCGGCTCGGCTTTACCCTGTTCCTGGCCGCGCTGGTGCACCTGGCACTGATCCTGGGCGTCGGTTTCACGGTGATCAAACCCGCTGAAATCCGCCACACCATGGACATCACCCTGGCCACCTTCAAGAGCGAGAAGGCGCCCGAGAAGGCCGATTTCCAGGCCCAGGAAAACCAGCAGGGCAGCGGCACCCTGGACAAGAAAGCGGTACCCAAGACCACCGAGGTGGCGCCGTTCCAGGACAGCAAGATCAACAAGATCACCCCGCCGCCGGCCGCGAGAGTAGAGTCGCCGCCCGCGCCATCGAAGTCCGCGGTCGCCACCCAGGCACCGCAACCGCAGAAGGTCGAGCCCAAGCCGAAGGAAAGCAAACCGCAGCCCAAGGCCGAGGCGAAAGTGCCGGACTTCGACAGCTCGCAGCTGTCCAGCCAGATCGCCAGCCTTGAGGCCGAGCTGTCCAACGAACAGCAGCTGTACGCCAAACGCCCGCGCATCCATCGCCTGAATGCGGCCTCGACCATGCGCGACAAGGGCGCCTGGTACAAGGAAGAGTGGCGCAAGAAGGTCGAGCGCATCGGCAACCTCAACTACCCCGACGAGGCACGGCGCCAGCAGTTGTACGGCAGCCTGCGGCTGATGGTGTCGATCAACCGCGATGGCTCGCTGTATGAAGTGCTGGTGCTGGAATCGTCTGGCCAGCCAGTGCTGGACCAGGCGGCCCAGCGCATCGTGCGGCTGGCCGCGCCGTTCGCGCCGTTTACCGGGGACATGGCGGAGTTTGACCGACTGGAGATCATTCGCACCTGGCGGTTTGCCCGCGGGGACAAGCTGTCGAGCAATTGACTTCAAGCTTGCAAAATCCCTGTGGGAGCGGGTTTACCCGCGAACACCGGCAAAGCCGGTGCCATGCACCGCGCTGCCTGCTTCGCGGGTAAACCCGCTCCCACAGGGCTGGGTGATCTCCCACAGGTACTGCGCACCTTGCCAGCCCCGCCACCTGGCGCCACACTAGCGCTCATGAAAACTTTCGCCCCCAGCTACCTCAAGCACCAGTTCCTGATCGCCATGCCGCACATGGCCGACCCGAACTTTGCCCACACCCTTACCTACATCGTCGAGCACAACGCCAACGGCGCCATGGGGCTGGTGGTCAACCGCCCGCAGGAGCTGAACCTGGGCGACATTCTCGAACAGTTGCGCCCCGACGAAACGCCCCCGACCAGCACGCTGCAGGTGCCCATCTACCTGGGCGGCCCGGTGCAGACCGACCGTGGTTTCGTGCTGCACAGCGATGAGTGCAGCTTCCAGGCCACCGTGGCCCTGGAAGGCCTGTCGCTGACCACCTCCCAGGACGTGCTGCTGGCCATCGCCGCCGGCGTGGGCCCGAAAAAGAGCCTGATCACCCTCGGCTATGCCGGCTGGGAAGCCGGCCAGCTGGAAGCGGAGCTGGCCGACAACGCCTGGCTCAACTGCCCGTTCGACCCCGCGATCCTGTTCGGCATGGACAACGAACAGCGCCTCGGCGCGGCCGCTGCCAGCCTCGGCATCAACCTGAGCCTGCTCACCAGCCAGGCGGGGCACGCCTGATGGCCGAACTGCGCCTGCTGCTGGGCTTCGACTACGGCAGCAAACAGATCGGCGTGGCCGTCGGCCAGGTGATCACCGGCCAGGCCCGCGAGCTCTGCGTACTCAAGGCACAGAACGGCGTGCCGGACTGGAACCAGGTCGAAAAACTGATCAAGGAATGGAAACCCGATGCCATCGTCGTCGGCCTGCCGCTGAACATGGACGGCACCCCCAGCGAGATGAGCGAGCGTGCCGAGAAATTCGCCCGGCGCCTCAACGGCCGTTTCAACCTGCCGGTGCACACCCACGACGAACGCCTGACCACCTTCGAAGCCAAGGGCGAGCAGATGGCCCGTGGCGGCCGTCACGGCAGTTACCGCGACAACCCGGTCGACGCCATCGCCGCCGCCCTGCTGCTGCAAGGCTGGCTGGAGGCCAACGTTTAATTCCGCTTTGCCGCCGGAGCTACCCGGCGCCCGCCTTCCGAGGAGCACGCAATGAGCCTACCCAATCCCGCCGACCTGATCCGGCAGATGGCCGTCGACCTTCGCGCCCACCTGGCCCGCCGCGCCATCGCCGAGCCACGCTTCATCGGCATCCGCACCGGCGGCGTATGGGTGGCCCAGGCGCTGCAGCAGGCATTGGCCGACGAGAGCCCGCTGGGCACCCTGGATGTCTCGTTCTACCGCGACGATTTCAGCCAGAACGGCCTGCACCCGCAAGTGCGCCCTTCGGAGCTGCCGTTCGAGATTGAAGGCCAGCACCTGGTGCTGGTGGATGATGTGCTGATGAGCGGCCGCACCATCCGCGCCGCCCTCAACGAACTGTTCGATTATGGCCGCCCGGCCAGCGTGACGCTGGTGTGCCTGCTGGACCTGGATGCCGGCGAACTGCCGATCCGCCCCAATGTGCTCGGTGCCACCCTGTCACTGGCCGCCCATGAACGGGTAAAATTGACCGGACCCGCACCGCTCGTCCTCGAGCGCCAGGACCTCGCTTCCGCTTCCGCCCTTTAAGAGTCCCCCGCGATGACGCCATTCGACGCCAAGCGCCCGCTGCAGCTCAATGACCAGGGCCAGCTGCGCCACTTCCTCTCGCTCGACGGTTTGCCCCGCGAACTGCTCACCGAGATCCTCGACACCGCCGACTCGTTCCTCGAAGTCGGCGCCCGGGCCGTGAAGAAAGTCCCGCTGCTGCGCGGCAAGACCGTGTGCAACGTGTTCTTCGAGAACTCCACCCGTACCCGCACCACCTTCGAACTGGCCGCCCAGCGCCTGTCGGCCGACGTGATCAGCCTGAACGTGTCGACCTCCTCGACCAGCAAGGGCGAGACCCTGTTCGACACCCTGCGCAACCTCGAAGCCATGGCTGCCGACATGTTCGTCGTGCGCCACTCCGACTCCGGCGCCGCCCACTTCATCGCCGAGCATGTGTGCCCGGACGTGGCGGTGATCAATGGCGGCGACGGCCGTCACGCCCACCCGACCCAGGGCATGCTCGACATGCTGACCATCCGTCGGCACAAGGGCAGCTTCGAGAACCTGTCGGTGGCCATCGTCGGCGACATCCTGCACTCGCGCGTAGCCCGCTCGGACATGCTCGCGCTCAAGGCGCTGGGCTGCCCGGACATCCGCGTGATCGGCCCGAAAACCCTGATCCCGATCGGCATCGAGCAGTACGGGGTGAAGGTCTACACCGACCTCGCCGAAGGCCTCAAGGACGTTGACGTGGTGATCATGCTGCGCCTGCAGCGTGAGCGCATGGCCGGCGGCCTGCTGCCCAGCGAGGGCGAGTTCTACCGCCTGTTCGGCCTGACCACCGCACGCCTGGCCGGCGCCAAGCCCGACGCCATCGTCATGCACCCCGGCCCGATCAACCGGGGCGTGGAGATCGAGTCGGCGGTGGCCGACGGCAAGCACTCGGTGATCCTCAACCAGGTCACCTACGGCATCGCCGTGCGCATGGCCGTGCTGTCCATGGCCATGAGCGGGCAGAACGCGCAACGTCAAATCGAGCAGGAGAACGCCCAGTGACCCTCAGCATTATCGGCGCTCGGGTAATCGACCCTGCCAGCGGCCTGGACACCATCACCGACCTGCACCTCGAAGGCGGTCGCATTGCCGCCATCGGCGCAGCCCCGGCAGGCTTCAGCGCCAGCCGCACGATCCAGGCCGACGGCCTGGTCGCAGCGCCCGGCCTGGTCGACCTCGGTGTATCGCTGCGCGAGCCGGGCTACAGCCGCAAGGGCACCATCGCCAGTGAAACCCGCGCAGCAGTCGCCGGCGGCGTCACCAGCCTGTGCTGCCCGCCGCAGACCAAGCCGGTGCTGGACACCTCGGCGGTGGCCGAACTGATCCTCGACCGCGCCCGCGAAGCGGCCAACAGCAAGGTGTACCCGATCGGCGCCCTGACCAAAGGCCTGGAAGGCGAGCAACTGGCCGAGCTGGTGGCCCTGCGCGACACCGGTTGCGTGGCCTTCGGCAACGGCCTGAAAGAGATCCCCAACAACCGCACCCTGGCCCGCGCCCTGGAATACGCGGCGACCTTCGACCTGACCGTGGTGTTCCACTCCCAGGACCGCGACCTGTCCCAGGGCGGCCTGGCCCACGAAGGGCCGATGGCCAGCTTCCTCGGCCTGCCCGGCATCCCCGAAAGCGCCGAGACCGTGGCCCTGGCCCGCAACCTGCTGCTGGTCGAGCAGAGCGGCGTGCGCGCGCATTTCAGCCAGATCACCAGCGCCCGCGGCGCACGGTTGATTGCCCAGGCCCAGCAACTGGGGCTGCCGGTCACCGCCGACGTGGCGCTGTACCAGTTGATCCTCACCGACGAAGCCCTGCGCGACTTCTCCAGCCTGTACCACGTGCAGCCGCCGCTGCGCAGCGCCGCCGACCGTGACGGCCTGCGTGAGGCGGTGAAGTCGGGCGTGATCCAGGCGATCTCCAGCCACCACCAACCCCACGAGCGCGATGCCAAGCTGGCGCCGTTCGGTGCCACCGAGCCGGGCATCAGCAGCGTCGAGCTGTTGCTGCCGCTGGCCATGACCCTGGTCGAGGACGGCCTGCTCGACCTGCCGACGCTGATGGCGCGGCTGAGCAGCGGCCCGGCGGCGGCCATGCGCCTGCCGGCGGGTGAGCTGAAAGTGGGCGGCGCGGCCGACCTGGTGCTGTTCGATCCGCAAGCCTCCACCGTTGCCGGTGAGCAGTGGTTCTCACGCGGCGCGAACTGCCCGTTCATCGGCCACTGCCTGCCGGGCGCGGTGCGTTATACCTTGGTCGATGGGCACATCTGCCACGAGGCCTGAGTAACCGTCATCGCGGGGCAAGCCCGCTCCCACGCACTGAACTGGCGTGGGAGCGGGCTTGCCCCGCGATGGGCCGGCAAAGACTGGATACAACCATTCATCCCTCTCGGTTGAAATCCTTCCCCCCTCCCCCCATATGACTCTCCATCAGGCATTTTCGCCCCGCTGCATGGAGACTCTCCCTTGACTACCATCGTTTCTGTCCGCCGTAACGGCAAAGTCGTCATGGGCGGCGACGGCCAGGTTTCCCTCGGCAACACCGTGATGAAAGGCAACGCCAAGAAGGTCCGCCGCCTGTACAACGGCCAGGTCATCGCGGGCTTCGCCGGCGCCACCGCCGACGCCTTCACCCTGTTCGAGCGCTTCGAAGCCCAGCTGCAGAAACACTCCGGCCACCTGGTGCGCGCTGCCGTCGAGCTGGCCAAGGAATGGCGTACCGACCGTTCCCTGAGCCGCCTCGAAGCGATGCTGGCGGTAGCCAACAAGGACGCTTCCTTGATCATCACCGGCAACGGCGACGTGGTCGAACCCGAAGACGGCCTGATCGCCATGGGTTCCGGCGGCGGCTACGCCCAGGCCGCAGCCCGCGCCCTGCTGAACAAGACCGACCTGTCGGCCCGGGAAATCACCGAGGCCGCCCTGAACATCGCCGGCGACATCTGCGTGTTCACCAACCACAACCTGACCATCGAGGAGCAGGACCTGGCCGAGTGATCAGTTGTTTTGGCGTCCCGTCCACAGCGGGACTTTTCCACACTGATGACTGCGCCTTAGGACCCTATTGATCATGTCCATGACCCCCCGCGAAATCGTTCACGAACTCAACCGCCACATCATCGGCCAGGACGACGCCAAGCGCGCCGTCGCCATTGCCCTGCGCAACCGCTGGCGGCGCATGCAGCTGCCTGCCGAGCTGCGTGCCGAAGTCACCCCGAAGAACATCCTGATGATCGGCCCCACCGGCGTGGGCAAGACCGAAATCGCCCGTCGCCTGGCCAAGCTGGCCAACGCGCCGTTCATCAAGGTCGAAGCGACCAAGTTCACCGAAGTCGGCTATGTCGGCCGTGACGTCGAGTCGATCATCCGCGACCTGGCCGATGCCGCGCTGAAGATGCTCCGCGAGCAAGAGATCGTCCGTGTGCGCCACCGCGCCGAGGACGCCGCCGAAGACCGCATCCTCGACGCCCTGCTGCCGCAGGCGCGCACCAGCAGCTTCGCCGAAGAGGCCGCACCGTCGAGCAGCGATTCCAACACCCGCCAGCTGTTCCGCAAGCGCCTGCGTGAAGGCCAGCTGGACGACAAGGAAATCGAGATCGAAGTGGCCGACGCGGTCGGTGTCGAGATCGCCGCGCCGCCCGGCATGGAAGAGATGACCAACCAGCTGCAGAGCCTGTTCGCCAACATGGGCAAGGGCAAGCGCAAGGCGCGCAAGCTGAAGGTCAAGGACGCGCTGAAGATGGTCCGCGACGAAGAAGCCGGCCGCCTGGTCAATGACGAAGAGCTCAAGGCCAAGGCCCTGGAAGCGGTCGAGCAGCACGGCATCGTGTTCATCGACGAAATCGACAAGGTGGCCAAGCGTGGCAACGTCGGCGGCGCCGATGTGTCCCGCGAAGGCGTGCAGCGCGACCTGCTGCCGCTGATCGAAGGCTGCACCGTCAACACCAAGCTGGGCATGGTCAAGACCGACCACATCCTGTTCATCGCCTCCGGTGCGTTCCACCTGAGCAAGCCGAGCGACCTGGTGCCCGAGCTGCAGGGTCGCCTGCCGATCCGCGTCGAGCTCAAGGCCCTGACCCCGGAAGACTTCGAGCGCATCCTCAAAGAGCCGCACGCCTCACTGACCGAGCAGTATGCAGCGCTGCTGAAGACCGAAGGCCTGAACATCGAGTTCGCCGACGAGGGCCTCAAGCGCCTGGCCGAGATCGCCTTCCAGGTCAACGAGAAAACCGAGAACATCGGTGCCCGCCGCCTGCACACCCTGCTCGAGCGTTTGCTCGAAGAGGTGTCGTTCAGTGCCGGTGACCTGGCCAGCGCCCACGACGAGACGCCGATCCACATCGACGCCGCGTATGTGAACAGCCACCTGGGTGAGCTGGCGCAGAACGAAGACCTGTCGCGCTACATCCTGTAAGCGGCAAGCTGTAGGCTGCAAGCGACAAGCTGATTTGCGTCGCTTGCAGCATCACCTCTCTCCTGTTTATCCGCGATGGCTTGAATATCGCTTCTTGAAGCTTGAAGCTTGCAGCTTGAAGCTCAAGAGAGAAGCCCATGGCCCGCCTGCCCACCGCCATCAACCTGCACAAAGCCTCGAAAACCCTCACCCTCACCTACGCCCCCGGCGAGGTCTACCACCTGCCTGCCGAGTTCCTGCGGGTGCACTCCCCTTCCGCCGAGGTCCAGGGCCACGGCAATCCCATCCTGCAATTTGGCAAGATCAACGTAGGCCTCAGCGGCCTGGAGCCTGCCGGCCAATACGCACTGAAACTGACCTTCGACGACGGCCATGACTCAGGGTTGTTCACCTGGGAATACCTCGAACAACTGTGTCTGCGCCAGGAACAACTGTGGGCCGAGTACCTGGATGAACTGCACAAGGCCGGCAAATCCCGCGACCCCGCCGAGTCGGTCGTCAAGCTGATGCTCTAGCGCGGGGCCTCCAGGTTTTAGAGCGCATTTTCTAATCTCATCTGCTTGAATGCGTGAATGGCGGCCAAAGACTGGCTGTCTTGCGCATTACATGAAAGTCGGGTAACCAATGGAGCTGGCAAGTTCCCTGCATCGCCTTTTCGGCAGGCAGGGCCAGGCCGGTATGTAGAGGTCGCGAGCGAAAGCAGGTTGTCTTCACACGCAGAAACCCCCGCAGCTCATCATCGACACGCATCCGGTCGCAGCACCGCTGTTCCTTATCACTGGTCACCCGAGTAGCAGTACCGGGCTGTCACAGCACACCGGTACTCGTCTCAGGACAACGGAGCGTCGTAGATGAGTAACAAGAACAACGATGAGTTGCAGCGGCAGGCCTCAGAGAACACCCTGGGGCTGAACCCGGTCATCGGCATTCGCCGTAAGGATTTGCTCACGTCGGCGCGCACGGTATTGCGCCAGGCGGTTCGCCAGCCATTGCACAGTGCCAAGCACGTGGCGCATTTCGGCCTGGAACTGAAGAACGTGCTGCTGGGCAAATCCAGCCTGCAGCCCGGTGGCGACGACCGTCGCTTCCAGGACCCGGCCTGGAGCCACAACCCACTGTACCGGCGCTACCTGCAGACGTACCTGGCCTGGCGCAAGGAGCTCAACGACTGGATCGGCGAAAGCGACCTGTCGCCCCAGGACATCACCCGTGGCCAGTTCGTCATCAACCTGATGACCGAAGCCATGGCACCGACCAACACCCTCTCCAACCCGGCGGCGATCAAGCGCTTCTTCGAAACCGGCGGCAAGAGCCTGCTCGACGGGCTGTCCAACCTCGCCAAGGACATGGTCAACAACGGCGGCATGCCCAGCCAGGTGAACATGGAAGCCTTCGAGGTGGGCAAGAACCTGGGCACCAGTGAAGGCGCGGTGGTGTACCGCAACGACGTGCTCGAACTGATCCAGTACAAACCCATCACCGAGCAGGTGCACAGCCGCCCGCTGCTGGTGGTGCCGCCGCAGATCAACAAGTTCTACGTGTTCGACCTGAGCCCGGAAAAGAGCCTGGCGCGCTTCTGCCTGCGCTCGCAGCAGCAGACCTTCATCATCAGCTGGCGCAACCCGACCAAGGCCCAGCGCGAGTGGGGCCTGTCCACCTACATCGACGCCCTCAAGGAAGCGGTCGACGCGGTGCTGGCGATCACCGGCAGCAAGGACCTGAACATGCTCGGCGCCTGCTCCGGGGGCATCACCTGCACCGCGCTGGTGGGCCACTACGCGGCCCTGGGCGAGAAGAAGGTCAACGCCCTGACCCTGCTGGTCAGCGTGCTCGACACCACGATCGATACCGAGGTGGCGCTGTTCGTCGACGAGCAGACGCTGGAGGCCGCCAAGCGCCACTCCTATCAGTCCGGGGTGCTCGAGGGCAGCGACATGGCCAAGGTGTTCGCCTGGATGCGCCCCAACGACCTGATCTGGAACTACTGGGTCAACAACTACCTGCTGGGCAATTCACCGCCCGTGTTCGACATCCTGTTCTGGAACAACGACACCACGCGCCTGCCGGCCGCCTTCCACGGCGACCTGATCGAAATGTTCAAGAACAACCCGCTGATCCGCGCCAATGCTCTGGAGGTGTGCGGCACCGCCATCGACCTGAAGCAGGTCGACTGCGACATCTTCAGCGTCGCCGGTACCGCCGACCACATCACCCCGTGGCAGTCGTGCTACCGCTCGGCGCACCTGTTCGGCGGCAAGATCGAATTCGTGCTGTCCAACAGCGGCCATATCCAGAGCATCCTCAACCCGCCGGGCAACCCCAAGGCGCGCTTCATGACCGGTGAAGACCGCCCGGACGACCCGCTGGCCTGGCAGGAGAACGCGGTCAAGCACGCCGACTCCTGGTGGCTGCACTGGCAGACGTGGCTGGGCGATCGCGCCGGGGAACTGAAGAAGGCGCCAACCCGGCTGGGCAACCGCACCTATGGCGCAGGCGAGGCCGCACCGGGAACCTACGTGCACGAGCGTTGAGCCCAACCGCCGTGATGTGCCGGCAGGCGCATCGCGGCGCTACCTTCACCCCAGAGTCACGCGTATGCCGCAACCCTACATCTTCCGCACCGTCGAGCTGGACGATCAGTCCATCCGCACCGCGGTGCGCCCGGGCAAGCCGCACCTGACGCCGCTGCTGATCTTCAACGGCATCGGCGCCAACCTCGAACTGGTGTTCCCCTTCATCGAGGCGCTGGACCCGGACCTGGAAGTGATCGCCTTCGACGTGCCCGGGGTCGGCGGCTCGTCGACGCCGCGTCACCCGTACCGCTTCCCCGGCCTGGCCAAGTTGACCGCGCGCATGCTCGACTACCTCGACTACGGCCAGGTCAATGCCATCGGTGTGTCCTGGGGCGGGGCGCTTGCCCAGCAGTTCGCCCACGACTACCCCGAGCGCTGCAAGAAGCTGGTGCTGGCCGCCACCGCCGCCGGTGCGGTGATGGTGCCGGGCAAGCCCAAGGTGCTGTGGCTGATGGCCAGCCCCCGGCGTTACATTCAGCCGTCCCACGTGATCCGCATCGCCCCCATGATCTATGGCGGCGCCTTTCGCCGCGACCCGGACCTGGCGCTGCACCACGCCTCGAAAGTGCGCTCCGGCGGCAAGATGGGCTACTACTGGCAGCTGTTCGCCGGGCTCGGCTGGACCAGCATCCACTGGCTGCACAAGATCCAGCAACCCACCCTGGTGCTGGCCGGCGACGACGACCCGCTGATCCCCCTGGTCAACATGCGCCTGCTGGCCTGGCGGATTCCCAATGCCCAGCTACACATAATCGACGATGGCCACCTGTTCCTGATCACCCGGGCCGAGGCCGTCGCCCCGATCATCATGAAATTCCTCCAGCAAGAGCGCCAGCGCGCGGTCATGCACCCCCGGCCCGCCTCGGGCGGCTGATGCAGACGCGCTGGCGTCTGTGGGAGCGGCTTTAGCCGCGAAGCAAGCGACACGGTGAATGGCACCGGCTACGCCGGTGTTCGCGGCTAACGCCGCTCCCACAGGTCTCTGGTGGGTCAGGCAGTGATGCGCAGCACCACCAGAGCGGCCCGATTGCTATAACGATGGAGTGTTGGCATGAAAGACAAACCGGCAACAGGGACGATACCGGTCCCGGCCACCAGCATGAACGTGCAGAACGCGATCACTGGCCTGCGCGGCCGCGACCTGCTTTCGACGCTGCGCCATGTCGGTCGCCATGGCCTGCGCCACCCGCTGCACACGGCAAAACACCTGCTGGAGCTGGGCGGCACCCTGGGCCGGGTGATGCTCGGCGACACCCCCTTCCAGCCGCACGCGCGCGACAGCCGCTTCAGTGACCCCACCTGGAGCCAGAACCCGTTCTACCGGCGCAGCCTGCAGGCCTACCTGGCCTGGCAGAAACAGACCCGCCTGTGGGTCGAGGAAAGCTCACTGTCCCACGATGATCGCGTGCGCGCGCAGTTCCTGTTCAACCTGATCAACGACGCCATCGCCCCGAGCAACTCGCTGCTCAATCCGCTGGCGGTCAAGGAGCTGCTCAACACCGGCGGCCAGAGCCTGCTGCGTGGCGTTGGCCACTTGCTCGACGACCTGCGCCACAACGACGGGCTGCCACGCCAGGTGGACGAGCGCGCCTTCGAGGTCGGCGGCAACCTCGCCGCCACGCCTGGCGCGGTGGTGTTTCGCAATGAGCTGCTGGAGCTGATCCAGTACAAGCCGATGAGCGAAAAGCAGTACGCCCGGCCAGTGCTGGTGGTGCCGCCGCAGATCAACAAGTTCTACATCTTCGACCTCAGCCCGACCAACAGCTTCGTCCAGTACATGCTCAAGAACGGCCTGCAGGTATTCATGATCAGCTGGCGCAACCCCGACCCGCGCCATCGCGAGTGGGGCCTGTCGAGCTACGTGCAGGCCCTGGAAGAGGCGCTCAACGCCTGCCGCAGCGTCAGCGGCAGCCGCGACCCGAACCTGATGGGCGCCTGCGCCGGCGGCCTGACCATGGCCGCGCTGCAGGGCCACCTGCAAGCCAAGAACCAACTGCGCAAGGTGCGCAGCGCCACCTACCTGGTGAGCCTGCTCGACAGCCAGTTCGACAGCCCCGCCAGCCTGTTCGCCGACGAACAGACCATCGAGGCGGCCAAGCGCCGCTCGTATCAGCGCGGCGTGCTCGACGGCGGCGAGGTGGCGCGGATCTTCGCCTGGATGCGGCCCAACGACCTGATCTGGAACTACTGGGTCAACAACTACCTGATGGGCAAGACCCCGCCGGCCTTCGACATCCTCTACTGGAACGCCGACAACACCCGCCTGCCGGCCGCCCTGCACGGCGACCTGCTGGACTTTTTCAAGCACAACCCGTTGCCCCACCCCGACGGGCTGGAGGTGTGCGGCACGCCCATCGACCTCAAGCAGGTCGACCTGGACAGCTTCACCGTGGCCGGCAGCAACGACCACATCACCCCCTGGGACGCGGTGTACCGCTCGGCCCTGCTGCTGGGTGGCGAGCGACGCTTCGTGCTGTCGCACAGCGGGCATATCCAGAGCATCATCAACCCGCCCGGCAACCCCAAGGCCTATTACCTGGATAACCCCAAGCTGTCCGGTGACCCGCGCGCCTGGTTCTACGATGCCGAGCGCCGCGACGGCAGTTGGTGGCCGCAGTGGCTGGAGTGGATCAGCCAGCGCTCCGGTACGCTCAAGGCACCGCGCACCGAGCTGGGCAACGCCACCTACCCACCGCTGGCCCCCGCGCCAGGCACCTACGTACTGGCACGCTGACTGAATGAAGACCCGCGACCGCATCCTCGAATGCGCCCTGCTGCTGTTCAACCGCCAGGGCGAACCTAACGTCTCGACCCTGGAGATCGCCAACGAACTGGGGATCAGCCCAGGCAACCTGTACTACCACTTCCACGGCAAGGAGCCGCTGGTGATCGGCCTGTTCGAGCGCTTCGAAGAACAGCTGATGCCGCTGCTCGACCCACCGCTGGACGTGCGCCTGGACGCCGAGGACTACTGGCTGTTCCTGCACCTGATCGTCGAGCGCATGGCCCAGTACCGCTTCCTGTTCCAGGACCTGTCCAACCTCACCGGGCGCCTGCCCAAGCTGGCGCGGGGCATGCGCAGCCTGATCAACGCGCTCAAGCGCACCCTCGCCGCGCTGCTGGCCAGCCTCAAGAGCCAGGGCCTGGTGACCAGCGAAACGCAAGCCTTGGGGCAATTGGTGGAACAGATCGCCCTGACCCTGATCTGTTCGCTGGATTACCAGCGGGTACTGGGGCGTGAAGGCGATGTGGGGGTGGTGGTGTACCAGGTGATGATGCTGGTGGCGCCGCACTTGCAGGCGCCGGCGCGCACGGCGGCGGAGCAGCTGGCGATGAGGTATCTGGAGGGGTGAAATGATCGCGGGGTAAGCCCGCTCCCACGTTGGCCTGAGTAGCCATTGTGGGAGCGGGCTTGCCCCGCGATGAAGGCGACGCGGTATCAGGCCTGGGCGGCCACGTTCACCGGTGCCGACGGGGTGGCGCTGGCCGGGGCCGCGCTCGGCGCCGGGGCGGCGGTGGCGGCAGGTGCCGCTGCTACCGGCTTGGCTGCCGCAGGTTTGGCCGCAGGTGCTTTCTTGACTGCTGGCTTCTTCGCCGCTGCCGGTTTGGCCGCAGGTTTGGCAGCAGCCGGCTTGGCTGCAGCGGTTTTAGCCGCAGGCTTGGCCGCAGGTTTCGCCGCAGCGGTCTTGGCGGCCGGTTTGGCAGCTGCCTTGGCCAGTGGCTTGGCAGCCGTCTTGCTGGCGGCGGCCTTGGATACCGGCGTGACCGAAGCGCCGGTCAGCTTCTCGATCTGCTTGGTCAGCGTGTCGACCTGCTGGTGCAGTGCCTTGATCTCGTTGCGGCTGGGCACGCCCAGGCGCGAGATGGCGCTGTTCAGGCGCTTGTCGAAGGCCTCTTCGAGTTCGCTCCACTTGCCCAGTGCGCGTTCCTTGACATCCGATACCCGCGAGGTGGTGGCGGACTTGGCCGAGTCGGCTGCCGAGTCGACGCTTTTCTTCGCCTGCTTCTCGGCTTTCTCGCCATCCTTCACCAGCGAATCGAACAGCTTCGGACCGTCCTGGTCGACCTTGGAATAGATACCCAGGCCAGCCAACCAGATCTTGCGGGAGTACTTCTCGATTCCGCCGATCCAGGAGCTGCCTTCTTTTTCGGTGTTCTTCTTGCCAGCCATCCTGCTCTCCTTATGGTTTGTGCGCGACGCGCTCGAGCAGCTCGTGCAGCTGTTCAAGCTTGATGGACAACGCCTCAACGTCATGTTTAGACGGAATGCCGAGGCGATTCAAGGCGCGGCCGACGCGCTCGTCGAAGGCTTTCTCGATTTTGTCCAGCTGGACCTCGACCTTGCCCCGCACGCGGGTCACTTCCTGGCCAGCTTCGTCGAGCTGGTGGTTGGCCGCATCGAGTTCTTTATGGATGCGTTTCTTGCCGCGCTTCTCGACGCCTTCACCGGCCTTGACCAGTTCCTTGAAGTAGTCGGAGCCTTCCTGGCCGACACGGGCGTATGCACCGATGCCAGCCAGCCAGATCTTGCGCGCGTAACCGCGCACTTCGCCCAGGGTGCCCTGGGCGTCGTCCTGCTTGAGATTCACTTTGGCCATGCTCTGTACCTCATGCTCATTTGGGGAGGGAGGATGAGCCCAGGGTGGTAGGGCTTGAGCGTGAAGGTAGGCGGAATAATTAGAATCCTCACCCTAAGGTGTGGCGATGCGGGGTTAGTGTGTACGGGGATCGTGGGAGCGGGCTTGCCCCGCGATAGCGTCAGCCCCGGCAATCGCTATCGCGGGGCAAGCCCGCTCCCACAAAGCCTGCCCCCGCAAACAGCAAGGACCTCGCGGCCTCAGGCCAGGGCTTTGTCCAGCGCCCGCTCGATCTCGCCCTTGATGGTGCCGCCCATCATCGACAGCATCATGCCCAGCTTGAGCTCGACGCGGATGCTGTCGTCAAAGATGTGCACGCTGCCATTGGCGCCGCTGCGGGTCACGTCTACCCGGTCGCCGTTCCAACTGGCCTTGAGGTCGTATTCGCGGCTGAGCTTGTCCACCAGCGCTTCGGCCTTGGCGCGGGCGGCTTCGCGGCCGAGGGAGTGTTTGCGTTCGACGCTGATCTGGGTCATGCGGGTGTTCCTGCTGATGTAGACATAATCGCCATTATGCCCGCCACCCCGCCACGGCACACCCCGCGAAGACAAATCCGCCCGATGCCCCTAGAATGGCGGTAATTTTTTTCTGGTGAAGCGAAATGACCGACCAGCGCAAAGGCGACCACGCCGAACCCACCACCCACTTCGGCTACCAGGATGTGCCCGAGAGCCAGAAGGCGAAGAAAGTCGCCGAGGTCTTCCACTCCGTCGCCGCCAAGTACGACCTGATGAACGACGTGCTGTCCGGCGGCATGCACCGCCTGTGGAAGCGCTTCACCATCGAGCTGTCCGGTGTGCGCAGCGGCAACCGGGTGCTGGACATCGCCGGTGGTACCGGCGACCTGGCCGCCAAGTTCTCGCGTCTGGTCGGCCCGACCGGCCAGGTGGTACTGGCCGACATCAACGACTCGATGCTCAAGGTCGGCCGTGACCGCCTGCTCGACCGGGGCGTGGCCGGCAACATCGAGTTCGTCCAGGCCGACGCCGAGAAGCTGCCGTTCCCGGACAACCACTTCGACTGCGTGACCATCGCCTTCGGCCTGCGCAACGTGACGCACAAGGACGAAGCCATTCGCTCGATGCTGCGCGTGCTCAAGCCCGGTGGCCGGCTGTTGATCCTGGAATTCTCCAAGCCCACCAACAAGCTGATGTCCAAGGCCTACGACGCCTACTCGTTCGCCTTCATGCCACTGGCCGGCAAGCTGATCACCAACGACTCCGAGAGCTACCGTTACCTCGCCGAGTCGATCCGCATGCACCCCGACCAGGAAACGCTCAAGAGCATGATGGTCGAAGCCGGCTTCGACCGCGTCACCTACCACAACATGACCAGCGGCATCGTCGCCGTGCACCGGGGGATCAAACCCTGATGCTCCTGGCCGGCCTTCTCGCCAGCGTCGAACACGGCCTCAACCGGGTCCTGCGCATGGACAGCACGGCACTGCCGCGGCTGGCCGCGCTGGAGGGCCAGGTCATCGAGATCGACTGCGTGCAGCCGGCCGTCAAGCTGTTCGTGCTGCCCGATGAAGAAGGCCTGATGCTGGCCGCCCACTGGGAGGGCGAGGTCGATTGCACCCTGCGCGCCCCGGCCGGGCGCCTGGCCCAGTTGGCCCTGAGCAAGGACAAGAGCGCCGTGCTGCACAGCCCGCAGGTCGAACTGCACGGTGACAGCGCCGTGCTGCTCGACCTGGTCGCGGTGTTGCAGGACCTGGAACTGGACTGGGAACACGAGCTGCAACGCTGGCTCGGCCCGGTACCCACCGCGCTGCTCGCCGGCCACGTGCGCCTGCGCGCGCGCTGGACCAGGCAAGGGCTGGCCCGTTTCAGCCAGAACCTTTCCGAGTACCTGGCCGAAGAGTCCCGCACCCTGGTCGGCAAACGCGAAGCCGAAGCGGCGTTCAGCGAACTCGATGCGCTCAAAGTCGACATCGAACGTCTCGAGGCGCGCCTGCGCCGCCTCGCCCACACTCTTGATACCAGCGATAACGCATGAAGCTGCTCGCCGTCCGCCGTCTGTTGCGCATCCAGCGCGTCGTGATCCGCTACCGCCTCGATGACCTGCTGTTCGAACAGCCCCTGCTGCCCTGGTGGCTGGCCAGCCTGCGCCTGCTGATGCCTTGGCGCTGGCTGCCGCGCAAACCCCTCGAACTCAGCCGTGGTGCGCGCATGCGCCTGGCACTGCAGGACCTGGGGCCGATCTTCATCAAGTTCGGCCAGCTGCTGTCCACCCGCCGTGACCTGCTGCCCACCGACATCGCCGACGAGCTGATGCTGCTGCAGGACCGGGTGCCGCCGTTCGACCCGCAGCACGCCGTGGCGCTGATCGAAGAGCAGCTGGGGGCCAAGGTTGGCGAGGTGTTCAGCCGTTTCAACGTCGAGCCGCTGGCCTCCGCTTCGGTAGCCCAGGTGCACGCCGCACGCCTGAAAAGCGGCGAAGAAGTGGTGGTCAAGGTGGTGCGCCCGGGCCTCAAGCCGGTGATCGCCCAGGACCTGGCCTGGCTGTTCCTGATCGCCAAGGCCGCCGAGCGCGCCTCGGCCGATGCCCGCCGTCTGCACCCGGTCGAGATCGTCGGCGACTACGAAAAGACCATCTACGACGAGCTCGACCTGCTGCGCGAGGCGGCCAACGCCAGCCAGCTGCGGCGCAATTTCGAAGGCTCGGAACTGATGTACGTGCCCCAGGTGTACTGGGACTTCTGCCGGCCCAAGGTGCTGGTCATGGAGCGCATCTACGGTGTGCCGGTCACCGACATGGCCACCCTGGCCGACCAGCGCACCGACATGAAGCTGCTGGCCGAGCGCGGTGTCGAGGTGTTCTTCACCCAGGTGTTCCGCGACAGCTTCTTCCACGCCGACATGCACCCGGGCAACATCTTCGTCAGCACGGTCAAGCCGTGGAGCCCGCAGTACATCGCCATCGACTGCGGCATCGTCGGCAGCCTCACCGCCGAGGACCAGGACTACCTGGCGCGCAACCTGATCGCCTTCTTCAAGCGCGACTACCGCCGCGTGGCGCAACTGCACATCGATTCGGGCTGGGTGCCGGCGCAGACCAAGGTCAACGAGTTCGAAGCGGCGATCCGCACCGTGTGCGAGCCGATCTTCGAAAAGCCGCTCAAGGACATCTCCTTCGGCCAGGTGCTGATGCGCCTGTTCCAGACCGCCCGGCGCTTCAACATGGAAGTCCAGCCGCAACTGGTGCTGCTGCAGAAGACCCTGCTCAACATCGAAGGCCTGGGCCGCCAGCTGTACCCCGACCTGGACCTGTGGAGCACCGCCAAGCCGTTCCTCGAACGCTGGATGCGCGAACGCATGAGCCCCAAGGCGGTGTTCGGCAACCTGTACAGCCAGGCCGAGCAACTGCCGCACCTGGCCGACATGACCCGCGACCTGCTCGAACGCCTGTCGCAGCCGCACCTGCACGACCCGCAACTGCCCGAACGCCGTCGCCAGGGCGACAACTGGGCGCTGCGCCTGCTCGGTGCCGGCCTGCTGGCCGGCGGCGCCACGCTGGCCACCGGCGCCGTGAGCCTGAGCGCCCCGGCGGCGTGGCCGGCCTGGTTGATGCTGGCCGCAGGCTTGTACCTGATCGTGCGCCGATAGCCAGCCGCGCGGCTGGCTGGCACACTAGCGCACAGGGGCCCGGTACGGGAGCGGGCCCGGTTTGGAGTCGACGATGAAAGACTGGCTGGACGAGATCAAGTGGAACAGCGATGGCCTGGTACCGGCCATCGCCCAGGACCACAAGACCGGGCGCGTGCTGATGATGGCCTGGATGAACCGTGAATCCCTCGTGCTGACCGCCGCCGAAAACCGCGCCATCTACTGGTCGCGCTCGCGGGGCAAGCTGTGGCGCAAGGGCGAAGAGTCGGGCCATGTGCAGAAACTGCACGAAATGCGCCTGGACTGCGACGCCGACGTGATCATCCTGATGGTCGAGCAGTTGGGCCATATCGCCTGTCATACCGGCCGCGAAAGTTGCTTCTACCGCGTCTTCGAAGACGGCCAGTGGAAAATCGTCGATCCGGTCCTGAAGGACCCGGACGCCATCTACAGCGCAGGACACTGAACATGAGCGACACGCTGAACCGCCTCGCCGAAGTGCTGGAAGAACGCAAGCACGCCGCCCCCGACAGCAGCTATGTGGCCAGCCTCTATCACAAGGGCCTGAACAAGATCCTCGAGAAACTCGGCGAAGAGTCGATCGAGACCATCATCGCCGCCAAGGATGCCGCCGCCAGCAAGGATTACAGCGATGTAATCTATGAGACCGCCGACCTGTGGTTTCATAGCCTGGTCATGCTCAGCGCGCTGGGCCAGCACCCGCAGGCGGTGTTGGACGAACTGGATCGCCGGTTCGGCCTGTCCGGCCACGACGAGAAGGCGGCGCGACAGCCGTCTGCCTGACTTATCACAGCCCCTGTGGGAGCGGGTTCACCCGCGAAGCAGGCGCCGCAATGCCGGGCAATGGTTTCGCCCGTGTTCGCGGCGGTTCGGCGCCCCGATGAACCCGCTCCCACAGGTCCTGCATGGCCTGTAGGCGCTTGATCGGTCTCGCTGGCCGACACACATTTTCAGGAGTTTGAGATGGGCATTTTCGACTGGAAACACTGGATCGTCCTGCTGGTCGTCGTCGTGCTGGTGTTCGGCACCAAGAAGCTGAAGAACTTCGGCAGCGACCTGGGCGAATCGATCAAGGGCTTTCGCAAGGCCATGAACGAAGAAGAAAGCAAGCCGGCCGAGCAGACCCCGCCGCCCGCCCAGCCCGTGCCACCGGTGCAGAACACCGCGCAGCAGGCCCAGGGCCACACCATCGAGGGCCAGGCGCAGCCGGTCCAAGAGCCGCAGCGGAAAGACTGACCCATGTTCGGCATCAGTTTCAGTGAGCTGCTGCTCGTCGGCCTGGTCGCCCTGCTGGTGCTCGGCCCCGAGCGCCTGCCGGGCGCCGCGCGCACCGCAGGCCTGTGGATAGGCCGGCTCAAGCGCAGCTTCAATGCGATCAAGATGGAGGTCGAGCGCGAAATCGGCGCCGACGACATCCGCCGCCAGCTGCACAACGAGCACATCCTGCAGATGGAACAGGAAGCCAAGCGCATCCTCAATCCACTGGCGCCGCCTGCCGCCCAGCCCGGCACTGATGCACCCGCAACCCCAGCAGCACCCGCCGCCGACGCAGCACCGACGCCACCTGCCGCTGCGCCGCAACCCTCCGAGCCGCCACCACCGCCGCGAGCCCCATGAGCGATAACCCGGAAAACGACCAGCCGATGCCGCTGGTTTCGCACCTGACCGAGCTGCGCACCCGCCTGCTGCGATGCGTCGCCGCCATCTTCCTGATCTTCGCCGGGCTGTTCTCCTTCGCCCAGCAGATCTATACCCTGGTGTCGGCGCCGCTGCGCGCGCACTTGCCGGCCAACGCGACGATGATCGCCACCGACGTGGCCTCGCCGTTCCTCACGCCGTTCAAGCTGACCATGATCGTTTCGCTGTTCCTGGCGATCCCGTTCATCCTCCAGCAGATCTGGGGCTTCATCGCGCCAGGGCTGTACCGCCACGAAAAGCGCATCGCCATCCCGCTGCTGGTGTCGAGCATCTTCCTGTTCTACGCCGGCATGGCCTTCGCCTACTTCCTGGTGTTCCCGCTGATCTTCGGCTTCTTCGCCAGCGCCACCCCCGAGGGCGTGTCGATGATGACCGACATCGCCAGTTACCTCGACTTCGTCATGACCTTGTTCTTCGCCTTCGGCGTGGCCTTCGAGATTCCGGTGGCCGTGGTGCTGCTGGTGTGGATCGGCGTGGTCGACGTGCAGTACCTGAAGAAGATCCGCCCGTACGTGATCATCGGCTGCTTCGTGGTCGGCATGGTACTGACGCCGCCGGACATCTTCTCCCAGACCCTGCTGGCCGTGCCCATGTGGCTGCTGTTCGAGATCGGCGTGCTGTGCGGCAGCCTGATCCGCAAGCGCAGCCACGAGCGCGACGAACACAACGAAGACCACAACGACCAACCGCCTGCGACCCAACCGTGAACCTGCTGCTTCTCGAAGAGGCCGACTTCGTGTCGGCCGACCGCGTCATCCTCGCCGACCGCCGTTTCACCCACATGCAGGAGATCCACGGCGTGGCGGTGGGCGACAGCCTGCGCGTCGGGCGTATCAACGGTTTGATGGGCAAGGCCGAGGTGGTCCGCCTCGAAGGCCATGAAGCCGAGCTTCAGGTGGCCTTCCACCAGCCGCCACCCGCCAAGCTGCCGCTCACCCTGGTGCTGGCTGTGCCCCGGCCGAAAATGCTCCGCCGGCTGTTCCAGACCATCGCCACCCTGGGCGTTGAGCGGCTGATCCTGGTCAACAGCTACAAGGTCGAGAAGAGTTTCTGGCAGACGCCGTTCCTCAACCCCGAAACAATCCGGGAAAACCTCATCCTGGGCCTGGAACAGGCCCGCGACACGGTCTTGCCGGAAGTCATCATCGAAAAACGCTTCAAACCATTCGTCGAGGACCGCCTGCCCGCCATCGCCGCAGGCACCCTCGGCCTGGTCGGCCACCCCGGCCCTTACCCGGCCTGCCCGCGCGCCGTGGAAGGCCCGGTAACCCTGGCGATCGGCCCCGAAGGCGGCTGGATCCCGTACGAAGTCGACCTGCTGCACAAGGCAGGCCTGGCGCCGGTGCAGCTGGGTGATCGCATCCTACGGGTCGAGACAGCTGTCACTGCCCTGCTTTCGCGAATTTTCTGACAAACGGGTCAGCTTTCGCCCATCAAGTTTCCTCGACGCACGCCGATGGCCTTGGCAACAGAACAATAATCCGCACTGCCACGCGCCGGGGAGTCGTCTATGTACCGTTGGTTTGCCCAGTCACTGGGGAATGTAAGCGTCAATCGCAAGTTGGGGATCGGCTTCGGCCTGGTACTGCTGTTCACCCTGGGCATCACCTTCACCGGGTGGATGGGGATCGACAGCGTGACCAGCCGGGGCGACAAGCTCGGTAATATCTCGGTCATCCACCAGTACACCCAGGACCTGCGCATCGCTCGCCAGCACTATGAGCGCAACCGCGACGAGGCCTCGGTGGCCGAGCTGGAAAAAGCCCTGGCCAACCTCGAACGCCAGGTACAGCTGATGCTGGGCCAGATCGAGCTCCCCGCCGACCGCCAGCGCCTGGACCAGCAACAAGGCGCCGTGCGCGAATACCAACAGGCCTTCGCCGAGCTCAAGCAGGCCGGCCAGCGCCGCGAAGCCAGCCGTGGCCTGCTGGGCGACAGCGCCGACAAGGCCGCCGCATTGATCGGCAAAGTTCAGCAGCGCCTGCTGCAGGCCGGCGATATCCAGCAATACCAGCAAACCGTGGAAACCAGCGCCTTGCTGCAGCAGGCGCGCTTCCAGGTGCGCGGCTACACCTACAGCGGCAAGGCCGAGTTCCAGCAGACCGCCCTCACCGCCATCGACCAGGCCATGGCCGTGCTCAAGGCCCTGCCGGCCAAGCTCCCCGCCGAATACGCCGCCAGCCTTGACGATGCCGCCGAGGCCCTGGCCGCCTACCGTGACGCAGTGAACCAGTTCGGCAGCGCCCAGTCCGCCAGCGAACAAACCCTGCAGCGCATGGCCGCCCAAGGCCAGCTGCTGCTCAGCACCAGCCAGGAAATGACCCTGTCGCAGACCAATGTCCGCGACCAGGGCACCCAGCAAGCCAAGACCCTGCTCGCCGGCGCCACCGCCCTGGCGCTGCTGCTGGGTGTGCTGGCCGCCCTGGCCATCACCCGGCAGATCATCGTGCCCCTGCGCCAGACCCTGACCGCCGCCGAGCGCGTGGCCAACGGCGACCTCAGCCAGGACCTGCAGGCCGACCGCCGCGACGAGCTGGGCCAGCTGCAGGCCAGCATGCAGCGCATGACCCAGGGCCTGCGCCAGCTGATCAGCGGCATCGGCGACGGCGTCACGCAGATCGCCAGCGCCGCCGAGGAGCTGTCGGCGGTGACCGAACAGACCAGCGCCGGGGTGAACAACCAGAAGGTCGAGACCGACCAGGTGGCCACCGCCATGAACGAGATGGCTGCCACCGTGCAGGAAGTGGCGCGCAATGCCGAACAGGCCTCGGAGGCGGCACTGATGGCCGACCAGCAGGCCCGCGAAGGCGACAAGGTGGTGACCGAGGCAATTACCCAGATCGAACGCCTGGCCCACGAAGTGGTGAACTCCAGCGAAGCGATGAACCAGCTCAAGGCTGAAAGCGACAAGATCGGCAGCGTGCTCGACGTGATCAAGTCGGTTGCACAACAGACCAACCTGCTGGCGCTCAACGCCGCCATCGAAGCCGCCCGTGCCGGCGAAGCCGGGCGCGGTTTCGCCGTGGTCGCCGACGAGGTGCGCAGCCTGGCCCAGCGCACCCAGCAGTCGACCGAAGAGATCGAAGAGCTGATCGCCGGCCTGCAAAATGGCACCCAGCGCGTGGCCAGCGTGATGGACAACAGCCGCAGCCTCACCGACAGCAGCGTCGAGCTGACCCGCCGCGCCGGCGGCTCGCTGGAAACCATCACCCGCACCGTCTCGTCGATCCAGGCGATGAACCAGCAGATCGCCACGGCTGCCGAGCAGCAGAGTGCGGTGGCCGAGGAGATCAACCGCAGCGTGATGAACGTACGCGATATCTCCGACCAGACCTCCGCCGCCAGTGAAGAGACCGCCAGCTCCAGTGTCGAATTGGCGCGCCTGGGCACCCACCTGCAGGGTCTGGTCGCCAAGTTCAGGCTGTAACGCCCGGCGTGGCCGGGCCCCTCAGGGCTACCCGGTCACGACTTCTCCTATGCGTCGAAGGGAATCCTCCTACGCAATTCGCAGGTACAGTCTTACGCCTCCCCGGCCGATGAGCAGGATGTACACGCCCCGCGTCACGCAGGGCGCCCTCATCGCCGGAGACTCACCATGCTCGGACCGCTCAACCGCATGCTCGGCCACCTCAGCGTGCGCCTCAAGCTGGCCATGGGCTTTGCCCTGGTCCTGTTGCTCACCCTGCTGACCACCCTGACCGGCTGGCAGGCCCTGGGTGATGCCATCGACCGCTCGGAAAAGCTCAGCCAGATCGCCCAGCTCAACGAGCTCAGCAAGGACTTGCGCGCCGAGCGCATTACCTTCCGCGTGCTCAGCGACGATCAGAGCCGCACCCAGCTTGCACAGACCATCAAACAGCTCGAAGCCTTGATAGAAACCATGCGCCCACGCTACCTGTCCCCGGAGAACGTGCGCCTGATCGCCGAGAAGCGCGACTTGGTTGAGCGCTACCGGGCTGACTTCGAAAAACTGCAGCAGGCCGTGGCGACACGCCAGCAGCACCACACAGCCCTGCAGCAGCAGGAGTCCGAGCAGGATCAGCACATCAGCGCCCTGCAAGGTGAGCTGGTCAAGCGCTTGAGCCAGCTCGACCAACCGGCCGCCCAGAGCCAGGCACTCACCCTGATCGATACGCTCAACCGCCATGTGGAAATGGCCAACCAGCGCGCCGCCATCCCGGCCTACTACAGCGACCCGCTGCAAGCCTTCGAGGAAGTCGGCCAACCCGCCATGGATGCAGCGCAAGCCACACTCGGGCAGCTCGACCAACTGGTACGGCGCCTGGGCCTGGATGAACGCCTGAGCGCCCCCGTTGCCGCCGGTCTGGCCCGGTACCGCGAGCAGTTGCGCCAGTACGCGCGCTCAGCGATCGCCGTGGAGTTGCTGCAGAACGACATGGAGCAGTTGGGCGACCAGATCACCACCAGCAGCCGCGAGCTCAGTGACAATCAGATCGCCCTGCGCGACGAACAGGCGCTGGCCTCACGCAGCCTGATGACCAGCGTCGCCCTGCTGGCCCTGTTGATCGGCGGCTTGGCGGCCTGGCTGATCAGCCAGCAGATCACCGTACCGCTGAAACAGACCTTGCTTCAGGCCGAACGTATCGCCAAAGGCGACTTGAGCCAGATAGACGACGTCACCCGCAGCGACGACCTTGGGCAACTGCAGGGCAGCATGCGCACCATGACCCTGAGCCTGCGTGAGCTGCTGGGGGGTATCGACCATGGCGTCACCCGCTTGTCGCAAGCGGTGGACGAGCTGGCAACGGTCAGCGAGCAAACCCAGCACCGAGTCGGCCAGCAGAAGGAAGAGACCGACCAGGTGGCCACGGCAATGAACCAGATGAGCGCCACCGTGCAGGAAGTGGCACAGAACGCCGAACAGGCGTCGCAGGCCGCAACCACCGCCGACCACCAGGCGCAGTTGGGCGATCAGGTGGTGGCCCAGGCCATCGAGCGCATCGAGCAGCTCGCCGGGCAGATGGAGCACTGCCAGCAGGCCATGGCCCATCTGGCAGAAGAAAGCCAACGCATCGGCTCGATCCTCGACGTGATCAAGTCGGTGTCCGAGCAGACCAACCTGCTGGCGCTCAACGCGGCCATCGAAGCCGCGCGGGCCGGCGAGGCCGGGCGTGGCTTTGCCGTGGTCGCCGACGAGGTGCGTGGCCTGGCCCAGCGCACCCAGCAGTCGACCGAAGAGATAGAGCAACTTATCGGCAACCTGCACAGCGGCACCGAGCAGGTCATGGGGCTGCTCGACGACAGCAAGCGCCTCACCGGACAGAGCGTCGAGCTCAGCCGCAAGGCCGGTGAAGCACTTGGGCAGATCACCGCGACCGTCTCGACCATCCAGGGCATGAACCAGCAGATCGCCACGGCCAGCGAAGAGCAGAGCGTGGTGGCCGAGCAGATCAACCGCAGTGTGATGAACGTGCGCGATGTGTCGGACCAGACCAGCACGGCCAGCGAGCAGACGGCGGCGTCCAGCGTGGAGTTGGGGCAGTTGGGGCGGGAATTGCGGGGGATGGTGGGGAGGTTCAACCTTTGAAGCAGCTGCAAGCTACAAGCTACAAGCTGCAAGAAAAAGCACTACGCGTTGCCTGGGCATTCGCGGTTCGGCTTCTTCTTGTCGCTTGCGGCTTGCGGCTCGCAACTGCTTCAGAGCACCTGGCGCAGGAAGGCTTGCGCCCTCGGATCTTTCGGTGCGTCGAAGAACTGGCTTGGCGGCGAATCCTCCAGCAGCTTGCCGTGATCGAAGAACAGCACACGGTCGGCCACTTCACGGGCGAAGCCCATTTCGTGGGTTACGCAGACCATGGTCATGCCCTCTTGGGCAAGGGTCTTCATCACGTCCAGCACCTCGCCGACCATTTCCGGGTCGAGCGCCGAGGTCGGCTCGTCGAACAGCATCACCTTGGGCTCCATCGCCAGGGCGCGGGCAATCGCCACCCGCTGCTGCTGGCCACCGGACAGGCGCGACGGGAACTCGTTGGCCTTCTGCGATATGCCGACCTTTTCCAGCAGCGCCCGGGCCTTGGCTTCACGCTCGGCCTTGCCGCGCTTGCGCACCACCTTCTGCGCCAGGCACAGGTTCTCCAGCACGGTCATGTGCGGGAACAGGTTGAAGTGCTGGAACACCATGCCGACTTCGCGGCGGTAGGCGTTGATGTCGGTCTTCGGGTCGGCCAGTTGCAGGCCGTCGATGGCGACATGGCCCTGGTCGAAGTGTTCCAGGCCGTTAAGGCAGCGCAGGAAGGTCGACTTGCCCGAGCCGGACGGGCCGAGCACCACCACCACTTCGCCCTTGGCGACCTGGGTGGTGACGTTGTCCACCGCGCGCACCACCTGGCCACGGGTGTCGAAGACTTTCAGCAGGTCACGGACTTCAATCACTTTGCGCAAGCCTCCGCTCGAGCCGGCTGGCGATGTGCGACAGCGGCAGGTTGATCAGCAGGTACAGGCCTGCCACGCAGAACCAGATCTCGAAGGTCGAGAACGAAGTGGTGATGGCTTCGCGGCCGCTCTTGGTCAGCTCGGTGATGGCGATCACCGACACCAGCGAGGTGTCCTTGACCAAGCTGATGAACTGCCCGGCCAGCGGCGGCAGCACGCGCTTGAACGCCTGCGGCAGGATCACGTGACGCATCGACTGGGCGCCGTTGAGGCCCAGCGAGCGTGCCGCCTCGTTCTGGCCCTTGGCGATCGACTGCACGCCGGCACGGACGATCTCGGCCACGTAGGCGCCGGTGAACAATGCCAGCGCCGCCACCCCGGCGAACTCGCGGCTCAGGTTGAGCACGGTGCCGATGAAGAAGTAGAAGATGAAGATCTGCACCAGCAACGGCGTGCCACGCACCAGTTCGACGTAGACCGTGGACAGGTCACGCAGGGTCGGGTTGTTCGACAGCCGGCACAGCCCGGCAAACAGGCCGATCAGCAGGCCCAGGGCGCCGGAAATCACCGACAGCCAGAGCGTGGTCCACAGGCCCCAGGCCAGGGGCCCCGCGGCCCAATGGCGGGTGACACCGATGGCATCGCCTTCGGCGACGTCGTCGCCACGGGCCAGCAGCATGCTGTCCTTGGCCACTTCGATCACCTGGGTGTCGCCGCTTTCATCCTTCAGGGTGACCCGGGCGTTGTCGCCGGACACCACGATTTCCTCGACCGTGCCTGTGTTGGCGGCACGCTGGGTTTCCTCGGCCTTGTAGGCGAAGTATTGCGGAACGCGGTTCCAGCGCCACTCATAGGAAATCATCGAGGTGGCCAGGTACAGGCTGAACGCCAGGCCCACCAGGACCAGCGCGGTCAGCCCATGCCAGGGCCACTGTGCTTTCTTGTGTTTGATCACGTGCTCACTCCAGAAAGCGACAAGCCGCAAGCCACAAGCCTCAAGAAGAAGCGGACCTCACTGCGGCCTGCTTCTTCTTGTCGCTTGCAGCTTGCGGCTTGAAGCTGCCTCTTATTCCATTTCCTTCAGCCAGTCCTTGTTCTTGAACCACTTGTCGTGGATACGATCGTAGGTCCCGTCATGCTTGATCTGGTGCAGGAAGTTGTTGATGAAGTTGATGCTGTCGTAGTCGCCTTTCTTCAGGCCGAAGGCCAGCGGCTCGTAGGTGAAGGGTTCTTCGAGGAACAGCAGCTTGCCGGCGCCGGCCTTCTCCACTGCCACCACGTTGTACGGCGCGTCGTAGACGAAGGCGTCAGCCTTGCCGTTGACCACGTCCATCACCGCTTCCTGCTCGTTGTCGTAGCCGTGGTACTTGGCTTTGCCGATCAGCTTCTTGGAAACCATCTCGCCGGTGGTACCAAGCTTGGAGGTGATGCGGTACTTCTCGTTGTTCAGGTCTTTGTACGACTTGATCTCGCCCGCCAGTTCCTTGCGGATCAGCAGGGTCTGGCCGACCACGATGAAGGGTTCGCTGAAGTTCAGGCGCAGGTTGCGCTCTTGAGTGAGGGTCATGCCGCTGCCGATGAAGTCGAACTTGTCGGTGAGCAGGGCCGGGATGATGCCGTCATAGGCGGTGGAGACGGTCTCCAGCTTGACGCCCATGGACTTGGCCATGGCCTTGAGGATGTCGACTTCGAAGCCGATGATCTCGCCGCGTTTGTTGGTCATCTCGAACGGCATGTAGGTCGGGTCCATACCGACCCGCAGGGTGCCGCGCTTGACCGCGTCGTCGATGGCGCCGGCCTGGGCGGCGGTTACCGCGATGAGGGCGGTGGCACCGACCAGCAATCGCGACAGGTATTTCTTCATCATCACCAAGTCCCCTAGCAAGAAGTACGCAAATTTCTTTTTGTAGGCACGGCCTGACAGGCCGATGCGTAATGTCGCGTAGGATGCTAACGCATGCGCGGGCTGGGACCTAGCGCTCGGGGGGACTTTGTTGGCCAAAATCGAGGACGGTCAGCGAAACCGCATGAAGGCATTCGCGGGTAAACCCGCTCCCACAGGGTTTGCGTCACCTGTGGGAGCGGGTTTACCCGCGAAGGGCCGCAAAGCGGCCCCAAGAGGCTCAAGCCAGGGCTGGCTGTGCCTGGTTCTCCGGATGCAACGGCAGCAACGGCGAGTGCGGGTCGTTGTCGATCGACGCACGCCACACATCGATCCACGCCGCGTTGTGCTCGGCCCAGACCTGCCCGTGCAGGCGCGACAGCGCCACCGGGTCGCTCAGCAAGGCCAGGCGGGTGTTGCCGTCCAGGCCTTTGGGGCCTACTTCCAGCGCCTTGGCCACGCGCTCGTCACGCAAGGTTTCGATCGCCTTGGACTGACCATGGCGCGCAGTGGCCATGGCGCAGGCCAGGGCGTTCTGGCGCGGGTCGACCACGGCGCGGACGAAGCCGTCGTGCAGGGCGTGCCAGCGGTTCTCGTGGGTGTACTGGTCGGTGGCCAGCAGCTCCTGAGGCGTGGCGTACTCCTCGGGGATGAGGAACAGCTTCTCGTCCTTGGCCGCCAGGCCCAGGCGCGTGCGGCTGGAGATCACCGACACCGGGATCGACAGCAGCAGCGAGCCAACGATAGGCGCCAGCCACCACAGGAAGCTCGGGTTCAGCCAGGCCACCAGGGCGGCCCAGGCAAAGCCCAGCAGGGTCTGCGGGCCGTGGCGACGCACCGCTTCGCTCCACGGCGTGGAGTCGTCGTCACGCTGCGGCGAGTTCCAGGTCGCGGCCCAGCCGAGGAACGCGGCCAGTACGAAACGGGTGTGGAAGATCATCCGCACCGGTGCCAGCAGCATGGAGAACAGCATCTCCATCAGCATCGACAGGGTGACCTTGATGCGCCCGCCAAACTCGGTGGCGCCCTTGGCCCAGATCAGGATGACGCTGAGCAGCTTGGGCAGGAACAGCAGCACGATGGTGGTGGAGAACAGCGCGATGGCTTTCTCCGGGTGCCACTGCGGCCACAACGGGTAGAGCTGGAACGGCTCGATGAAGTACTGCGGCTCCATCAGGGTGTTGGTCGCCAGCAGCGCGGTCGACAGCACCAGGAACAGGAACCACAGCGGCGCCGACAGGTACGACATCACCCCGGTGAGGAACACCGCACGGTGCACCGGGTGCATGCCCTTTACCAGGAACAGGCGGAAGTTCATCAGGTTGCCGTGGCACCAGCGGCGGTCACGCTTGAGCTCGTCGAGCAGGTTCGGCGGCAATTCTTCGTAACTGCCCGGCAGGTCGTAGGCAATCCACACGCCCCAGCCGGCACGGCGCATCAGCGCGGCTTCGACGAAGTCGTGGGAGAGAATCGCACCGGCGAAGGCGCCCTTGCCGGGCAACGGCGCCAGGGCGCAGTGCTCGATGAACGGCTTCATGCGGATGATCGCGTTGTGGCCCCAGTAGTGCGATTCGCCCAACTGCCAGAAGTGCAGGCCGGCGGTGAACAGCGGGCCATACACGCGGGTGGCGAACTGCTGCATGCGCGCATACAGGGTGTCCATGCCCGAGGCTTTCGGCCCGGTCTGGATGATGCCGGCGTCCGGGTTGGCCTCCATCAGGCGCACCAGGCTGCTCAGGCACTCGCCGCTCATGACGCTGTCGGCGTCGAGCACGACCATGTACTTGTACTCGCCACCCCAGCGACGGCAGAAGTCGTCGAGGTTGCCGCTCTTGCGCTTCACGCGGCGACGGCGACGGCGGTAGAAGATGCGGCCGAAGCCCTTGGCCTCACGGCACACGTCCAGCCAGGCCTGCTGTTCGGCCACGGCGATGTCGGTGTCGTTGGTGTCGCTGAGCACGAAGAAGTCGAAGCGGTCGAGGTTGCCGCTGGCAGCCACCGACTCGAAGGTGGCGCGCAGGCCGGCGAACACCCGTGGCACGTCTTCGTTGCAGATCGGCATCACCAGCGCGGTGCGCGCCTCGGCGGGGATCGGCTCGTTGCCGGCACTGCTGCCAGAGATGCGGTACTTGTCACGCCCGGTGAGCAGCTCGAGGAAGCCCATCAACGCGGTCCAGAAGCCCGCCGAAACCCAGCAGAACAGGATGCCGAAGAGGATCAGGATGGAGGTCTGCAGCGCGTACGGCCACACCTGTACCACGGTGTCCCACAGCGGCTGGTGCAGCACTTCCTCGAGGTCGACGAACGACCAGCCCTGGTACGGCAGGATGCCCTTCATGTACCAGCCGGCGACGATGGTCTGGCCGATCATCAGCGTCAGCAGGATATAGCGGCGGATCGAGCCGACCGTGCGCCAGCGCGCCGGCGGCAGCTCGCGCTTGGGCGGCTGCGGGGCGTTGGTGCGGCCGGTCATGCGTCGCCACATGCGGATCAGCACGTTGGTGCGCCACGGCTCGGGCACGACCTTGGTGCGCTTGATCGGCGGGGCGATCTTCAGGCACAGCCGCCCGCTGCCGTCGACGCCGAGCATCTCGGCCTCTTCCAGCTCGGCGGCGCTGCCTACGGTAAGACGGGAGCCCACCGAGGCCTGCACGGCCTCGGCGGTGCCGGCGGCCGGGTTGGCCGCCAGACGTTGGTGCAGCTCGTTGAACGAGGTGCAGCTGGCGAGTTCCGCGCGCTGCTCGTCGCTCAGGGGGAGATGGGCCAGGTATTCGCCAAGCGATTCCGGCCTTGCGCTTGAGTTACTCATCGGCAGGCAACTGATAGCTCCAGGTCTCGGTCAGCACTTTTTCGGTGGTGGCCGGGGTACCGGTGGTGGATGCCGCGTCGGCGGCGGGTTGCTCGGCCTTGGCTTTCTCGGCCTTGGCCTGGGCGTGCTTGGCCGCAGCCTTGTCCTGTTTGGTTTCCTTGGCGGGCTTCGGTTGCTCGACCGGAACGTCACGCAGCAGCGCGGCGCGCATCTCGGTGGACTTCTTCGGATCCTGCACCTTCAGGCGCAGGGTGAGACGCCAGCCTTTGGTCTCGGGGTTGTAACGCAGGTTGTTCTCGACCACTTCGGCGTTGTCGCCGACGCTGACCTGGCTGCGCACGGCGGTGTCTGCAGGCAGTGCCGCCAGGTTCGGGCCGACGAAATCGACCAGCAGGGCGACGCTGCCGTCGGTCTGGCGGATCAGGTTGGACTGCTTGACGTCACCGGCGGAACGCAGGGTCTGCTTGACCCACCCCAGTTCCTGGGAGTGCAGTTGGTCTTCCTTGATGGTCCAGCGCAGGCGGTAGTCGTATTCGAACGGCTTGCCCGGCTCAGGCAGGGTTTCCGGGCTCCAGAACGCAACGATGTTGTCGTTGGTTTCGTCGGCGGTCGGGATCTCCACCAGGTCGACGGTGCCTTTGCCCCAGTCGCCTTTCGGCTCGATCCAGGCGCTCGGGCGCTTCTCGTATTCGTCGTCGAGGTCTTCGTAGTCGCTGAAGTCGCGCTGGCGCTGCAGCAGGCCGAAACCACGCGGGTTCTCGACGCTGAAGTTGCTCACGGCCAGGTGTTTCGGGTTGTTCAGCGGGCGCCACAGCCACTCGCCGTTGCCGGCATGGATCGCCAGGCCTTCGGAGTCGTGCAGGGCCGGGCGGTAGTTCATGATCTTCGACGGCTGGTTGGGGCCGAACAGGTACATGCTGGTCAGCGGGGCAACGCCCAGGCGGCTGACGTG
Source organism: Pseudomonas sichuanensis (assembly GCF_024749065.1). Lineage (NCBI taxonomy): Bacteria > Pseudomonadati > Pseudomonadota > Gammaproteobacteria > Pseudomonadales > Pseudomonadaceae > Pseudomonas > Pseudomonas sichuanensis. The sequence continues at coordinate 5,550,365 of NZ_CP087185.1, forward strand.
GTCACGCAGGTAGACGCGCGATTTGACGTCGACCACGGTGTCTTCACCCGGACGCAGGGTGAGCTTGTAGGCACCGGTGGAGCGTGGCGAGTCGAGCAGGGCGTAAATCACCAGGTGCTTGTCGGTCGGCTTCGGCTTCTCGATCCAGAACTCGGTGAAACGCGGGAATTCCTCGCCCGACGGCAGCGCGGTGTCGATGGCCAGGCCACGGGCCGACAGGCCATAGCGGTGGCCCTTGCCGACCACGCGGAAATAGCTGGCACCCAGCAGGGTCATGATCTCGTCCTGCTTGTCGGCCTTGTTGATCGGGTAGAGCACCCGGAAGCCGGCGTAGCCGAGGTTCTTGGTGGCGTCGGGGTCATGCGGCACGTCACCGAACTCGAAGCGGCTCGGGTCGTACTTGATCTCTTCGACTTTCTTGGCGCTGATCTGGTTGATCTTGACCGGCGTATCAAAGTGCATGCCCTGGTGGTAGAACGAGAGCTTGAACGGCGTCTTGTCCTTGGACCACTCGGCTTTTTCCTGCAGGAAGCGGATCTTCTGGTAGTCGGCGTACTTCATGTCGCGGAACACCGGCGGCAGGTTGCTCTTCGGTGCTTCGTACTTCTGGCCGGCCAGATCCTTTGCCTTGGCTGCAACATCATCCAGATTGAATGCCCACAACTGGCCCGCGCTCATCAGGCCGACCAGCGCAGCGCCGGCGAGCATCGCCTTGCGCAGCCGAGTGCTGGGGATTCTTGGTGCAAAACTGGGGCTTACAATCACGAGCAATCCTCGCCGAAAACAGATCATGAAACCAACGGCCAGCGACCAATGCCGGGTTGGCGAGCACTGTTCGGACCCCGTGAGGGCGTAATGATTCCCCAAACGGATCCAGACAATACTCGGGTCAAAGTGAAACGAACCTGCGAACGCAGGTTCAAGCAGCGCGCGATTATCCAGCAGGTCGCGTTACAACGCATCAGGCTGGAGTAACTATTTATCGTACAAAACCCCTTGTTTTCCTACAAACAAGGGGTTTTTTGACCTCACATTTGTAACATAAATGTTACCGGGCCATCATTCACCAGGTGCACCTGCATGTCTGCACCGAAGCGACCGCTCGCCACCTCGGGGTGCTGGCGCCGTGCCTGCTGCAAAAGATAGTCGAAAAGCTCGGCGCCGAGGGCCGGCGGCGCGGCCGTCGAAAAGCTCGGGCGCATGCCATTGCGGGTGTCGGCGGCCAGGGTGAACTGCGACACCAGCAGCAAGCCGCCGCCGACATCCTTGAGCGAGCGGTTCATCTTGCCCTGCTCGTCACTGAATACCCGATAGTTAAGCAGCTTGTGCAACAGCTTGTCGGCGTGCTCGGGCGAATCTTCAGGCTCGACCGCGACCAGCGCCAGCAGGCCCTGGTCGATGGCGCCGACGATCTCCCCGGCCACTTCGACCCGGGCGCCGCGCACGCGCTGAATCAGGCCCTTCATGCCTCTTCCAAAGGCAGGTCGAGCAGACGCCGGGCCATCTGGTCGGCGGCACGCACCAGGGCGTCGGTGATGCCTGGCTCGGAGGCGGCGTGGCCGGCATCGCGAATCACCTTGAGCTCGCTGTTAGGCCAGGCCTGGTGCAGTTCCCAGGCGTTGTCCAGCGGGCAGATCACGTCGTAGCGGCCATGCACGATCACTGCCGGCAGGTGGGCGATCTTCGGGATGTCGCGGATCAGTTGGTTTTCTTCGAGGAAGGCGTTGTTGGTGAAGTAATGGCATTCGATACGGGCGATCGACAGCGCGCGCTGCGGCTCGGAGAAGCGGTCGACCACCAGCGGGTTCGGGCGCAGCGTCGCAGTGCGGCCTTCCCAGGTCGACCAGGCCTTGGCGGCGTGCATCTGGGCGATCTGGTCGTTGCCGGTGAGGCGCTTGTGGAAAGCCTGGACCAGGTCGCCACGCTCTTCGGGCGGGATGGGCGCGATGTAGTCCTGCCAGTAGTCGGGGAACAGGCGGCTGGCGCCTTCCTGGTAGAACCAGCTGATTTCCTGTGGACGGCACAGGAAGATGCCCCGCAGGATCAGGCCGTGCACGCGCTCGGGGTGAGTCTGGGCGTAGGCCAGGGCCAGGGTCGAACCCCAGGAGCCACCGAACAGCACCCACTTGTCGATCCCCAGGTGCTCACGGATACGCTCGAGGTCTTCGACCAGGTGCCAGGTGGTGTTGTTCTCCAGGCTCGCATGGGGCGTGGAACGGCCACAGCCGCGCTGGTCGAAGGTGATGATGCGGTACAGGTTGGGGTCGAAGTAGCAGCGGCTCTGGGCATCGCAACCAGCGCCCGGGCCGCCGTGGATGAACACCACCGGCAGACCTTCCGGCGAACCGCTTTCATCGACATACAGCACATGCGGCGCTTCCACGGCCAGATCGTGCCGGGCGTAGGGTTTGATCTGCGGGTAGAGGGTCTGCATTGCGCACTCCGTGTGAGGAATTATTCTGCCGTTGGGCATCATAAACCTGAATTGCGCGAAGAGCATGTGTCCGTGTGAAACGTCGGGGTTTTGGGGTTGTTGGTGATGGGGGGAGTGGTGGGGCGTGATGCCTTGGAGGGCATGGTTTGGGATTGCGTCAGGGCTGGCAGGTGTTCGACAAGGGATCTTCAGCGCCCTCGAGATGAGGGTGTCAGAAATTTTGTGTTCGGGCATACCATGAGTAAGAGGTGCATGCATGCCAACCAAAAAGAAACCGCTTCGAGAGTTACCGAAGGTCCCGAAAGAGCTGCTTGAACAGTTTTCCGCAACCCCACTGATGACCGCAGAGGCTATCGAAGAGGCTTCTGCCGCCTTCAAGAAAGCGTTGATCGAGCGGGCCCTGAACGCCGAACTTGGCCATCACCTGGGCTATCCTCCGGGCGCGCAGCGCCCAGAGGATGAGACCAACCAGCGCAATGGCACGAGTGGCAAGACAGTGCTGACAGGCGATGGCCCGCTACGGCTGGATATCCCTCGGGACCGTGACGGCAGCTTCTCGCCCATTCTGATCCCCAAGCATGAGCGCCGTTACACCGGATTCGATGACAAAATCATCGCCATGTACGCCCGTGGAATGACGGTCAGAGAGATCCGGGCCTTCCTGTCCGAGCAGTATGGAACCGACGTTTCACCCGATTTCATCAGCTCTGTGACAGACGAGGTCATGGAAGAGATTGGCGCGTGGCAACAGCGGCCACTGGAGCCGATGTACCCGGTCATTTTCTTCGATGCGCTGCGGGTGAAGATCCGCGAAGAAGGTCTGGTTCGCAACAAGGCCATTTACTTGGCCCTGGGCGTTCTCCCCGACGGGACGCGCGATATCCTGGGCATCTGGATCGAGAACACCGAGGGTGCGAAGTTCTGGATGAAGGTCTTTAACGACCTCAAGAAGCGTGGCGTCGAAGATGTGCTGATTGCCGTGACCGATGGCCTCAAAGGCATGCCAGAGGCCCTCAGCGCAGTGTTTCCAGAAACGACGCTGCAGACGTGCATCGTGCACCTGATCCGCAACAGCCTCGACTACGCGGCCTGGGACAAGCGGCGGGCTCTGGCCAAGGAGCTGAAGCCGATTTACCAAGCCATCAATGCCGAAGCGGCTGAGCAAGCACTCGATGAGTTTGAGAACGGGCCGTGGGGCGAGAAATATCCGACGGTGGTGGCTGCTTGGCGACGGGCTTGGGATCGCGTGATTCCATTCTTTGTTTTCCCGCCCGCCATCCGAAAGGTGATCTATACCACCAACGCCATCGAGAGCATCAATGCCCAGCTACGCAAGGTCATCAAGACTCGCGGACATTTCCCGAATGATGATGCAGCGACCAAACTGATTTGGCTGGGATTGCGCAACATCACAGCCAATTGGGGAAAACCGGCCCATGACTGGAAAAGCGCGATGAATCAATTTGCGATTCTGTATGGAGATCGGTTCATCAGGCCAACCTGGTGAGAATCAGGGCCTGCCTAGCGGCAGGCCATTACCGGCCCGCACACAAAAAATCTGACAGTCCCCTCGAGATCGAGCGCCGCGCGGGCGGCGCTCGATTTCATAGGCGCCGAAAGGGTCGTGGCGAACACCTGTCAGCCCCGACACGGTCAACCGCCCTACCCTCGCGAACCACCCCGGTACCGCTCCTCACCCCACGCCAGCACCGTCTCCAGCAGGCGCTTGAGCACCACCTGCGTCGGCTGTGCCAGGTCTTCGCGATAGCCGAACGGCTCCACCTCATTCATATAGGTGCACTGCCCCAGCTCCAGCTGCACGGCATGGATGTGATTGCCCGGATCACCATAGTGGCGAGTGATGTGCCCGCCTTTGAAGCGGCCATTGAGCACATGGGTATAGGCCGGGAACTCGGCGCAAACACCCTGCAGCCGCTCAGCCAATACCGGATCGCAACTGGCGCCATTGAAGGTCCCCAGGTTGAAATCCGGCAATTTGCCGTCAAACAGATGCGGTATCACCGACCGGATCGAGTGCGCATCCCACAACAACGCATAACCAAACTCTTCACGCATCCGCGCCAGTTCGCGACGAATCGTGTCGTGGTACGGCCGCCAGATCTGCTCCAGGTACACGGCCCGCTGTTCAACGCTGGGCGCCTGGCCTTCCTTGAACAACGGCTCCCCCTCGAACAGCGTCGCCGGATACAACCCGGTAGTAGCCCCGGCGTACAACGGCTTGTCGTCATCCGGCCGGTTCAGGTCGATGACGAACCGCGAATACTCCGCCGCCACCACACTGGCCCCCAACTCGCGGGCAAAGTCGTACAACTGCGGAATATGCCAATCGGTGTCGGGCAGGCTGCGCGCCGCGTCGACCAGGCCATCACGCACCGCGTCGGTCAGGCCAAGCCCGGCATGGGGCATGCTGATCAACAACGGCAGGCGGCCCTGGTGGAAACTCAATACCTTGTCCATGTCGCCTCGCTCAGTGGGTTATCTCGTGACCCAGGCGCACCACGCGCTTGGGCAAGTCGCCGCCGAGCCAGTAGCTGAGGTCGGCGGGGCGCTCGATCTGCCAGGCGACGAAATCGGCCACCTTGCCGGCCTCCAGCGAGCCATGGCTGTCGCCCAGGCCCAGTGCCGTGGCGGCATGCACGGTGACGCCGGCCAGCGCCTCTTCCGGGGTCATGCGGAAACAGGTGCAGCCCATGTTCAGCATCAGGCGCAGTGACAGCCCCGGCGATGTGCCTGGGTTGAGGTCACTGGCCAGGGCAATCTTCACCCCATGACGGCGCAGGGCCTCCATGGGTGGCAGCTGGGTTTCACGCAGGAAGTAGAAGGCCCCCGGCAGCAGCACGGCGACGGTGCCGGCCTCGGCCATGGCGATGGCGTCTTCCTCGGTCATGAATTCCAGGTGGTCGGCCGACAGCGCCTGATAACGCGCTGCCAGGCTCGAGCCATGCAGCGACGACAGCTGCTCGGCATGCAGCTTGACCGGCAGCCCCAACTCCCGCGCCTTGATGAACAGGCGTTCGACCTGGGCCGGGGAGAACGCCAGGTGCTCGCAGAACGCATCCACCGCATCCACCAGGCCCTCGGCCGCCAGCGCCGGGAGCATTTCGTCGCAGATGTGGGCAATGTAGTCGTCCGCCCTGCCCGCGTACTCCGGCGGTAGCGCATGGGCCGCCAGGCAGGTGCTGCGCACGGTCAGTGGCAGCGCCTCGCCCAGGCGCCGGGCCACACGCAGCATCTTGCGCTCGTTGGCCAGGTCCAGGCCGTAGCCAGACTTGATCTCGAGCGTGGTGACGCCATCGCGCATCAGCGCCAGCACCCGCTGCCGGGCACTGGCGAACAGCGCGTCCTCGCTGGCCGCGCGGGTGGCCCGCACGGTGCTGGCGATGCCGCCGCCCTGGGCGGCGATCTCGGCGTAGCTGACGCCCTGCAGGCGCTGCTCGAACTCACCGCTGCGGTTGCCACCGAAGACCGCGTGGCTGTGGCAGTCGATCAAGCCGGGGGTGACCCAGGCATTGCCCAGGTCCACCGTGCGCTCGGCCGCAACCGGCGGCAGTTCACCCCGTGGGCCGATCCATTCGATCAAGCCGTCGTGGGTGACGATGGCCGCGTCCTCGATGATCGAGTAACGGCCCTCGGCCATGGTTGCTGCATGGCAATGCTGCCAGAGGGTTCTCATTTGCAATCTCCTGAACTAGCGGTGCAGCTCGGCCGGTGCCTGGGCCGACCCGCCCTGCCCTGCGCGCGGCTTGCACCACAGCAGGTAGGAGGCGACCAGGAACACCACCCAGATCACGCCGACGATCAATGCCGCCTGGGTATCCGGGAAGTAACCGAGCACACCGAAGATGAACACCATGAAGGCGATGGCCAGGGCCGGGCCATAGGGCCAGAACGGTACCGGGAACTTCAGTTGCGCCACCTGCTCACGGCTCATGCTGCGACGCATGGCCACCTGGGTGACCAGGATCATCAGCCAGACCCACACGGTAGCGAAGGTGGCGATGGACGCGATCAGCAGGAACACGTTTTCCGGGATCAGGTAGTTGAGCAGCACGCCGATCAGCAGCGCCCCGCCCATGACGACCACGGTCATCCACGGCACGCCGTGCTTGGACAGCTTGCCGAAGCCACGCGGCGCCTGACCGTGCTGGGACAGGCCGTACATCATGCGGCCAGCGCCGAAGATGTCGCTGTTGATCGCCGAAATGGCTGCCGAAATCACCACGACGTTGAGCACCGCTGCCGCCGAGCCAATCCCCAGGTTGCTGAAGATCTGCACGAACGGGCTGCCTTGGCTGCCGATCTGCGGCCAGGGGTACAGGCACATCAGCACGAACAGGGTCAGCACGTAGAACAGCAGGATGCGCAGCGGCACGGCGTTGATCGCCTTCGGGATCACCCGCTGCGGGTCTTTCGCCTCACCGGCGGTAACGCCGATGATCTCGATGCCGCCGAAGGCGAACATCACCACGGCGAACGAGGCGATCAGGCCGCTGACGCCATTGGGCATGAAGCCGCCATGCTCGAACAGGTTGCTCACGCCGACAGCGTGGCCAGTGCCCACCTGGCTGAAACCGAAGGCCATGATCCCCAAGCCTGCGAGGATCATCGCGACGATGGCGCCGACCTTGAGCAGCGACAGCCAGAACTCCATCTCGCCGAACACCTTGACGTTGCACAGGTTCAGGCCGCCGATCAGGAACACGATGCCCAGCACCCAGATCCAGCGGGCGACTTCGGGGAACCAGAAGCCCATGTAGATACCGAAGGCGGTCACGTCGGCGATGGCGACGATGACCATCTCGAAGGCGTAGGTCCAACCGAGGATGAAGCCGGCCATGGGGCCGAGGTAGGTACTGGCGTAGTGGCCGAAGGAGCCGGCCACCGGGTTGTGCACGGCCATCTCGCCGAGGGCGCGCATGACCATGAAGACGGCGGCGCCACCGATCAGGTAGGCCAGCAGCACGGCTGGCCCGGCCATCTGGATGGCCGAGGCGGAGCCGTAGAAAAGCCCGGTACCGATTGCCGAACCGAGCGCCATGAAACGGATATGCCGGGCAGATAGCCCGCGGGTGAGGCCTTGAGCTTGTTGCATGTCACGTCCCTATATTGTTCTTGTGGTCGTGATGTCTGGATGGGGTCTGCTGCGCAGCCCAATCGCCGGCAAGCCGGCTCCCACAAAAGAGGGTTCACACCGTCAATGTGGGAGCCGGCTTGCCGGCGATGGGCCGCAAAGCGGCCCCCGAGGGCATTACAGGCTTGGCAGGACGCCGGCCGGCAGCAGGCCGGTCAAGGTGCCTTTGGCCAGCAGCTCGGCAGCTGCCTCGATATCCGGCGAGAAGAAGCGGTCGCGGTCATAGTGCGGCACTTCACGGCGCAGAGCCTGACGCGCCTGCTCCAGCTTGGCGGAGGTTTTCAGGCCTTTGCGCAGGTCCAGGCCCTGGCAGGCACCCAACCACTCGATAGCGATCACGCCACGGGTGTTCTCGGCCATTTCCCACAGACGCTTGCCGGCAGCCGGGGCCATCGACACGTGGTCTTCCTGGTTGGCCGAGGTTGGCAGGCTGTCGACGCTGTGCGGGTGCGACAGCGCCTTGTTCTCGCTGGCCAGCGCGGCGGCAGTGACCTGGGCGATCATGAAGCCGGAGTTGACCCCACCGTTCTCCACCAGGAATGGCGGCAGCTGGGACATGTGCTTGTCCATCATCAACGAGATGCGGCGCTCGCTCAGCGAGCCGATCTCGGCAATGGCCAGGGCCAGGTTGTCGGCGGCCATGGCCACTGGCTCTGCGTGGAAGTTGCCACCGGAAATCACGTCGCCTTCGGCGGCGAATACCAGCGGGTTGTCGGACACGGCGTTGGCTTCGATGCCCAGCACTTCGGCGGCCTGGCGGATCTGGGTCAGGCAGGCGCCCATGACCTGTGGCTGGCAGCGCAGGGAGTACGGGTCCTGGACCTTGTCGCAGTTCTTGTGCGACAGCGACACTTCACTGGAGTCACCCAGCAGGTCGCGGAAGCAGGCGGCGGTGTCGATCTGGCCACGCTGGCCACGCACTTCATGGATACGGGCGTCGAAGGGCGAACGCGAACCCAGTGCAGCTTCAACGCTCAGGCCACCACAGGCGATGGCTGCGGCGTACAGGTCTTCGGCCTGGAACAGGCCGCGCAGGGCGTAGGCGGTGGAAGCCTGGGTGCCGTTGAGCAGGGCCAGGCCCTCTTTCGCGGCCAGGGTCAGTGGCTCCAGGCCGGCAACGGCCAGGGCCTCGGTAGCGTTCAGCCACTGGCCCTTGTGGCGGGCCTTGCCTTCGCCCAGCAGCACCAGCGACATGTGCGCCAGCGGGGCCAGGTCGCCGGAGGCGCCGACCGAACCTTTGAGCGGGATGTGTGGGTAGACTTCGGCGTTGACCAGGGCGATCAGGGCGTCGATGACTTTGCGGCGGATGCCGGAGAAACCACGGCTGAGGCTGTTGATCTTCAGCACCATGATCAGGCGCACCAGGTCGTCGTCCAGCGGCGCGCCGATACCGGCGGCGTGGGACAGCACCAGCGAGCGCTGCAGGTTTTCCAGGTCATGGCTGGCGATGCGGGTCGAGGCCAGCAGGCCGAAACCGGTGTTGATGCCGTAGGCGGTGCGGTCTTCGGCAATGATCTGCTCGACGCAGGCGACGCTGGCGTCGATGGCCGGGGCGGCGCTGACATCCAGTTGCAGGCGCACGGGCGCAGCATGAATGGCGCGCAGCTGGGCCAGGGTCAGGGTGCCAGGCTTGAGGGTCAGTTCGGTCACTTCGCTACTCCAATCGCTTGTGGCCGCAGGCCCTGTGTTCAGGGTCCCCGCAGGCCACTTCTTGTTGTTCAGTATCACCCTTGTGGGGTGCGATCCAAAGCGCGGCAATCAGCCGGTGATCATTGGCAGGTCGAGGCCCTGCTCCTTGGCGCAGTCGATGGCGATCTGGTAACCGGCATCGGCATGGCGCATCACGCCGGTGCCCGGGTCGTTGGTCAGTACGCGGGCGATCCGCTCGGCCGCCTCGTCGGTACCGTCACAGACGATGACCATGCCCGAGTGCTGGGAGAAGCCCATGCCCACGCCACCGCCGTGGTGCAGCGAAACCCAGGTGGCGCCGCCTGCGGTGTTGAGCAGGGCGTTGAGCAGTGGCCAGTCGGAGACCGCGTCGGAGCCGTCGCGCATGGCTTCGGTTTCACGGTTGGGGCTGGATACCGAGCCCGAGTCCAGGTGGTCGCGGCCGATGACGACCGGCGCCGACAGCTCGCCGCTGCGGACCATTTCGTTGAAGGCCAGGCCCAGCTTGGCGCGCAGACCCAGGCCAACCCAGCAGATACGGGCCGGCAGGCCCTGGAAGCTGATGCGCTCGCGGGCCATGTCCAGCCAGCGGTGCAGGTGGGCGTCGTCCGGGATCAGTTCCTTGACCTTGGCGTCGGTCTTGTAGATGTCTTCGGCGTCACCGGACAGCGCAGCCCAGCGGAACGGGCCGACACCGCGGCAGAACAGCGGGCGGATATAGGCCGGGACGAAGCCTGGGAAGTCGAAGGCATTGGCCACGCCTTCTTCCTTGGCCATCTGGCGGATGTTGTTGCCGTAGTCGAAGGTCGGGATGCCCTGCTTCTGGAAGTCGAGCATGGCTTGCACGTGCACGGCCATCGATTGCTTGGCGGCCTTGACCACGCCAGCCGGGTCGGTCACTGCGCGGTCGCGGTACTGCTCCCAGGTCCAGCCGGCTGGCAGGTAGCCGTTGAGCGGGTCGTGGGCGCTGGTCTGGTCGGTGACCATGTCCGGGCGCACGCCACGCTTGACCAGCTCAGGCAGGATTTCGGCGGCGTTGCCGTGCAGGGCGATGGAGATGGCCTTGCCTTCGGCGGTGTACTTGGCGATGCGGGCCAGGGCGTCGTCGAGGTCGGTGGCCTGCTCATCGACGTAGCGGGTTTCCAGGCGGAAATCGATGCGGCTCTGCTGGCATTCGATGTTCAGCGAGCAGGCACCGGCCAGGGTCGCGGCCAGTGGCTGGGCGCCGCCCATGCCGCCCAGGCCTGCGGTCAGTACCCACTTGCCTTTCAGGCTGCCGTTGTAGTGCTGGCGGCCGGCTTCGACGAAGGTTTCGTAGGTGCCCTGGACGATGCCCTGGCTGCCGATGTAGATCCAGCTGCCGGCGGTCATCTGGCCGTACATGGCCAGGCCCTTGGCATCCAGTTCGTTGAAGTGTTCCCAGTTGGCCCAGTGCGGTACCAGGTTGGAGTTGGCGATCAGCACACGGGGGGCGTTGCTGTGGGTCTTGAACACGCCGACCGGCTTGCCCGACTGCACCAGCAGGGTTTCGTCGTCTTCCAGGCGGGTCAGGGTCTCGACGATCTTGTCGTAGCACTCCCAGTTACGCGCGGCACGGCCGATGCCGCCGTACACCACCAGTTCCTTGGGGTTTTCGGCGACCTGCGGGTCGAGGTTGTTCATCAGCATGCGCAGCGGCGCTTCGGTCAGCCAGCTCTTGGCGGTCAGCTTGTTGCCACGCGGGGCACGGATTTCAACGTCACGGTATTTGTTGTTGTCAGTCACGGGGATGTCCTCTGCGGTCATGCGACGGCATGTGTGTGTGTCGTGGTGCTATACAAACACATCTTTACTTGTATGTACAAGCATGGACAACCAAAAATTCCGGACCGTTCCTCCGAAATGCATCGCGGGGCAAGCCCGCTCCCACAGAGCCCTGCACAGGTTCCGTGGGAGCGGGCTTGCCCCGCGATAGTGCAGCAGCTGGTTTAGCGCGGCATCAGCTCGATCAGGCAGAACCGCCCCTGCACGTCCAGCGCCAGCAACCCTTCGTTGCCTTCCAGGCGCAAACAGTCATACCGGCCCAGCTGTTGGGTCTCGTGCCCGGTCAGCCCAACTTCAACGTGATTGCTCGCGGCAAACAGCAACACCGTCGAGGCCGAGCTGAACAGCCGGCTGGTGCCATCGAACCACTGCAACCGTGCGTGATAGCGCTGCGGCGCATAGATCAGGTTGAAATCCCGGATCGCCCCACCCAGCAGCTCGCAGCTGACCTGGCTCTCGCCGCTGAAGGCGAAGGCGTCGAATGGCAGCAGGGGCCTGCTGGCCTGGCCATCGACCAGCAGGCGCATGCCATCGCCCTGCAGCACGGTGATGATGCGCTGGTAACCGGCGAAGGTGGAAAAACCGCCGGACGCTTCGATGTCGGCGATCGACAGGCGCCAGCCGAAGCCGTCCAGGCCGTCGCCGGCATCGCGGGTGATCTCTTCGGTGAAACCGCCACCGTTCTTCCAGGGCATGCGCGGGTAATCCTGCGCACGCAACAACTGCAACGCACTCATTTACTGAATCGTCCTTCCAGGCGATGACGGGAACCGGGGTGGATCAGGCGCGCGGCGGTGACCGGCTGACGACCCGACCAGGTGCGGCGGCGGATCAACAGGCAGGGCTCGCCACGCTCGATCTGCAGCAGCTGGCACTCATCGGGCTCGGCAAGTATGGCCTCGACCACGTGCTCGCCTTCGGTGAGCGGTGCCACCTGCGACAGGTAGGCGTAGGGCGTCTGCCGGGTGAAGTCCTGCTTGAGGTAGTCGGGGGCGATGGCGGCGTTTACGTAGCGGTCCTCGATCTGCACCGGCACGCCGTTCTCGTAATGCACGATCAGCGAGTGGAACACCCGCTGGCCTTCACGCATGTCCAGGGCCAGGGCACGCTCGGAGCCGGCGGCCTCTTCGGCCAGAGTGACCACCTGGCAGCTGTGCTGGTGGCCGCGACCGGCGATCTCGTCGGCGATGTTGTTGACCTCGAACAACGCCGAGCGGCTCTTCGGCTCGGCGACGAAGGTACCGACACCCTGCATGCGCACCAGCAGCCCTTCGGCAGTGAGCTCACGCAGGGCACGGTTGATGGTCATGCGGCTGAAACCCAGCTCGCTGACCAGCTCGCTCTCCGACGGCACCCGGTGATGCGGCGGCCAGCTGCCGTTTTCGATCTGCTGGGCGATCATCTGCTTGACCCGGGCATACAGCGGCGCCGGCCCTTCGCCCATCTGGGCAACCAGCGCGGAGACAGGAGGTGTCGGCACGGCGTTGAATCCTTGTACGGTTGGAGTGAACGGTAGCTTGCCGGAGTTTACCCGGCAGGCAAACGGCTGTATATGTATATACAAGTTAAACAATAACAGGATTTCACCGATGTCCGCCTATTTCGCCGAACGCGCCCTGCTACCCACGGGCTGGGCCCGCAATGTCCGCCTGGAGGTCGCCGCCGATGGCCGGCTGACGGCGGTCGAGGCCAATGCCAGCGCCGAGGGCGCCGAGCGCCTGGCCGGCCCGCTGCTGCCGGGCATGCCCAACCTGCACTCGCACGCGTTCCAGCGGGCCATGGCGGGGCTGGCGGAAGTGGCCGGCAACCCCAACGACAGCTTTTGGACCTGGCGCGACCTGATGTACCGCCTGGTCGGGCGCATCACCCCGAAGCAGCTGCAGGTGATCGCCCGTCAGCTGTACATCGAGATGCTCAAGGCCGGCTACACCTCGGTGGCCGAATTCCACTATGTGCACCATGACCACAACGGCCAGCGCTACGCCGACCCGGCCGAGTTGTCCCGGCGCATCAGCGCCGCGGCAGCCGCCAGCGGCATCGGCCTGACCCTGCTGCCGGTGCTGTACAGCCACTCGGGCTTCGGCGGGCAAGCGCCTAACGACGGGCAACGGCGCTTCATCAACTCCACCGAACAGTACCTGGCGCTGCAGCAGCAGCTCGCCCCCGTGCTGGCGGCGCAGCCGGCGCAACAGCTGGGGTTGTGCTTCCACTCGCTGCGCGCGGTGACGCCTGGGCAGATCGCCGAGGTGCTCGGCGCCAGCGACAAGCAGTGCCCGATCCACATCCATATTGCCGAGCAACAGAAGGAAGTCGACGACTGCCTGGCCTGGAGCGGCTTGCGCCCCCTGCAATGGCTGTATGAGCACACCGAGGTCGATTCACGCTGGTGCCTGGTGCATGCCACCCACGCCGAGCCCGATGAAGTCACCGCCATGGCCCGCAGCGGCGCGATCGCCGGCCTGTGCCTGACCACCGAGGCGAACCTGGGCGATGGTATTTTCCCGGCGGTGGACTACCTGGCCCAGGGCGGGCGCATGGGGATCGGCTCTGACAGCCACGTGTCGCTGAGCGTGGTCGAAGAGCTGCGCTGGCTGGAATACGGCCAGCGCCTGCGCGACCAGCGCCGCAACCGCCTGTACCGCAACGATCAGCCGATGGTCGGGCGCACCTTGTACGACGCCGCACTGGTGGGCGGCGCCCAGGCGCTGGGCCAGCCGATCGGCGAACTGGCCGTGGGCAAGCGCGCGGACTGGCTGGTGCTGGACGGGCAGGACCCGTACCTGGCCGTGGCGGACGGCGACGCCATCCTCAACCGCTGGCTGTTTGCAGGCCACGATCGCCAAGTGCGCGATGTGATGGTCAACGGGCAGTGGGTGGTGCGCCAGGGGCGGCATGGGCAGGAAGCAGAGAGTGCGCTGGCGTTTGTCGAGGTGCTGCGCCAACTGCTGGACTAATTGAAGGGCCATTCGCGGGCAAACCCGCTCCCACAGGCTCGTGTAGATCCTGTGGGAGCGGGTTTACCCGCGAAGCATTTAACGCGACTTCAATGCCGGGCAACGATTTCCTTGTCCGCCGTGCGCCAGATCAGCCGGCGGGTGTCATACCCCTGCTGGCGCGCCTTGGCCAGCAGGTTCTCGCGCTCCCACGCCGGCAACGACGGCGTGCGCGACAAAATCCACAGGTACTTGCGGTCCGGGCTGCCGACGATCGCGGTGCGGTAACGCTCGTCAACGAACAGAATCCAGTAATCACCCTTGGCCACACCCGGCACCAGGCGAGTGAACCAATTGTCGAATTCCACCCACAGCTTGTCGGTATGCCCGGGCTGTTGCGTGGTGGCATGGCCTTCGGCGCGCAGCCACTCGTCACCCAGGGTGCGGCAGCGGTTGAGCACGCCCACCGTGCCGTCGGGCTTGAGGTTGTAATGGGCCTCGGACTGGGCGCAGCCTTCCTGGTACTTCATCGGCAAGCGCGCCAGCTCGAACCACTTACCCTGATAACGCTTGAGGTCCACCGCACCTGCGGTCTTCGGTGCCAGCGGGTCGGTGGCGGACGTGGCACAGCCACCCAGCAGCATCACCAGGCACACACTCAACAGCAGGTGCAGACGCCTCATTTGAGGCCCTGCCCGGAGTACATCAATACTTTGTCCGCCGCGTACTGCACGCTGATGAAGCTCTTCTCGTCACCCCAGGTGCAGCTGCTCATGCCCAGCGCGCCGGAGCACTCGGTGGGCGTGCCGAGCAATTGCTCGACCTCGGCCTTGTTCATGCCAGCCTTGAGTTTGGAATAGTTTTCCTGGTTGATCTTGCTGCAGGCAGTCAGGACGACGCACAAGGACAACAGGGCGAGGGAACGCAACGACATGAAAGTGACACTCCTGGAGGTGGATACACAGGTTCTGAGAGGCCTGCTGGGAGCTTAGAAGGGAAAAAGGGCTCGCGGTTCCCTGCCATCCGAGGTTTTCCTGCCGCACCGCCAGTCGGTATCTGCGCAAACGATTAATGTTTTTTCCGGCACTGACGACACAGCTTCCGACGGTGTGGCTTTTCGCCGCACCTGCCCTCCTCCGTGCCCGTGCGCAGACTTTCTAAAAATGACCAAGAACCTCAAGTTCAGCCACAAGATCCTGCTGGCTGCCGCCCTGGTGGTGGCCGTTGCCTTCACCTGCTTCGTGCTGTTCAACGATTACCGACAACGCCAGTCCCTGCGCAGTGACACGGAGGCCACTCTGCAGGACCTGGGCAATCTCACCGCCGGTAACATCCGCAACTGGCTCGACAGCCGTATCCAGTTGCTCAACACCCTGGCCCAGCAGGTCGCCGTGGACGGCCCGGGCAAAGCCAGCCTGGACCGCAGCCTGGCGCTGCCG
Organism: Pseudomonas sichuanensis; assembly: GCF_024749065.1. Lineage (NCBI taxonomy): Bacteria > Pseudomonadati > Pseudomonadota > Gammaproteobacteria > Pseudomonadales > Pseudomonadaceae > Pseudomonas > Pseudomonas sichuanensis. The sequence continues at coordinate 5,565,794 of NZ_CP087185.1, forward strand.
GTGTACGCCAACAACTTCATGCTCAGCTACTTCGGTGGCCAGGACGGCAGCATGCAGTCGGTGCCAGTAGGCAGCCGCGCAGCCGACTACGACCCGCGCGTGCGCGGCTGGTACAAGGCGGCCACTGCCGCCGGCCAGACCATTGTCACCGAGCCGTACATCTCGGCCTCGGCCGGCAAACTGGTGATCACCCTGGCCACCCCGGTGCAGCAGGCCGGCCGCCTGATCGGCGTGAGTGGCGTCGACACCGACCTGCAGACCATCAGCAACCTGATCAACACCCTCGACTTCGACGGCCGTGGCCACGCCTTCATCGTCAACGGCGAGGGCAAGATCCTCATCCACCCCAAAGGCGAACTGGCGCTCAAGACCCTCAGCGACGTCTACCCGGCCAATACCCCGCGCATCGGCAGTGGCCTGAAAGAAGTCGAGGTCGATGGCCGCAAGCAGTTCATCAGCTTCACCCATGTCGACGGCGTGCCATCGGCGGACTGGTACGTGGCGCTGGTACTCGACCAGGACGCAGCCTTCGCCATGCTCGGCGAACTGCGCACCTCGGCGGTGGTGGCGACCTTGATCGCAGTGATCGTGATCATCGGCTTGCTCGGCCTGCTGATCCGTGTGCTGATGGAGCCGCTGCACGTGATGGGCCGCGCCATGCATGACATCGCCGAAGGCGAAGGCGACCTGACCCGCCGCCTGAAGATTCACGCCCAGGACGAATTCGGCAGCCTGGCGCAGTCGTTCAACCGCTTCGTCGAGCGTATCCACGAATCGATCCGCGAAGTGGCCTCGGCCACTGGCCAGGTCAACAGCGTGGCGGGCCAGGTGGTCAGCGCCTCCAACGCCTCGATCCACAATGCCGACCAGCAGTCCAGCCGCACCAGCAGCGTGGCCGCGGCGATCAACCAGCTCGGTGCCGCCGCCCAGGAGATCGCCCAGAACGCCGCCCTGGCCTCGCAGCACTCCAGCGCCGCGCGTGGCCTGGCCGAGGAAGGCCAGCAGGTGGTCGGCGAAACCATCGAGGTGATGAACCAGCTGTCGGCACGCATCAGCGATGCCAGCGGCAACATCGAGACGCTGAACAACCACACGGTGAACATCGGCCAGATCCTCGATGTGATCAGTGGCATTTCGCAGCAGACCAACCTGCTGGCGCTCAACGCCGCCATCGAAGCCGCCCGCGCGGGCGAGGCCGGCCGTGGCTTTGCCGTGGTGGCCGATGAGGTGCGCAACCTGGCCCATCGCACCCAGGACTCGGCGCAGCAGGTGCAGCGCCTGATCGAGGAGTTGCAGGCCGGCGCGCAGATGGCCGTGAGCACCATGAACCAGAGCCAGCAGCACAGCGACCGCAGCGTCGGCATCGCCAACCAGGCCGGCGAACGCCTGGGCAGCGTCACCCAGCGCATCGGCGAGATCGACGGCATGAACCAGTCGGTGGCCACCGCCACCGAAGAGCAGACGGCCGTGGTCGAGTCGATCAATGTCGACATCACCGAGATCAATACGCTGAATCAGGAAGGGGTGCACAACCTGCAGAGCACCTTGCGTGCCTGCACCGACCTGGAGCACCAGGTGGAGCGGTTGAAGCATCTGGTAGGGAGTTTCAGGATCTGATTCGATAACGTGGGAGCGGGCTTGCCCCGCGATTGCGATGTCAGACCCACCATCGCAATCGCGGGGCAAGCCCGCTCCCACAGCTACCGCTAGAAGCTAGAAGCTAGAAGCTAGAAGCTAGAAGCTAGAAGCTAGAAGCTAGAAGCTAGAAGCGGGAACCAGGCTCCAGCAAGAAATCCATCTCCTCGCTAGTACTCGGCCGCTCCAGCAACAGGTTGCGGTGCGGGAAGCGCCCGAACCGGGCAATCACCCGCTGGTGCTGCTGGGCATAGTCGAGGAAGCCTTCGAACAACCGGCGATTCGCCTCCGGCTGTTCACCCAGCAAGATCTGGTAGCGCTCGACGCACAGGTTCTGCCAGTCCAGCACCTCGGCATGCTCCAGCACCAGCAGCACGAACACCCGCTGGATCGGCAGCAGCTGGTAGTCCCAACCCTTCTGCAAACCCTGCATGGCCACCACCTGCGCCCGCCGGTCGCCCTCGAAGGCGCGCGGCGTGTCGCGGTGGATCATGCGCGGCAGCTGGTCCAGCAGGATCAGCAAGCCGAGCCAGCCCTGCGGGCTCTGCTGCCACTCGTCGAGGCCGCCCGCCAGGGCGTGCTCCATCAGGTCGCCGAACAGCGCCTGGGCTTCGGCATCGTGATGCTTGCCGAACCACAGCGTGCTCTTCTCGTCAGCCACGGCCTGGGGGCTGCTGCCCCAACCGAACCACCACTCCAGCAACGGCTGCCAAGGTGCGAGCATGGTTTACTCCTTGTGGTACGCGGTGACGCGCTCGACCTCTTCCTTCGAGCCGAGGATCACCGACACGCGCTGGTGCAGGCCCTCTGGCTTGATGTCGAGGATGCGCTGGTAACCGTCGGTGGACGCACCGCCGGCCTGTTCGATGATGAACGACATCGGGTTGGCTTCGTACATCAGGCGCAGCTTGCCCGGCTTGCTTGGGTCGCGGGCGTCGCGTGGGTACATGAACAGGCCGCCACGGGTCAGGATACGGTGCACGTCGGCCACCATCGAGGCGATCCAGCGCATGTTGTAGTTCTTCTTCAGCGGGCCGGTCTCACCGGCCAGCAGCTCGCCCACGTAGCGCTGAATCGGGGCTTCCCAGTGGCGCTGGTTGGACATGTTGATGGCGAATTCGGCGGTGCTTTCCGGCACGCGGATGTTCTCGTGGGTGAGCACGAAGCTGCCCAGCTCGCGGTCCAGGGTGAAGCCCTTGACGCCATTGCCCAGGGTGAGGATCAGCATGGTCTGCGGGCCATAGATGGCATAACCGGCGGCGACCTGCTCGGTGCCTGGCTGCAGGAAGGCGTTCTCGTTGAGGCTTTCGTTCTGGCTCAGGTATTGGTTAGGGCAACGCAGCACCGAGAAGATGGTGCCGACCGAGACGTTGACGTCGATGTTCGACGAACCGTCCAGCGGGTCGAAGACCAGCAGGTAGGCGCCTTTGGGGTACTTGCCCGGGATCTGGTAGGCGTTGTCCATCTCTTCGGAGGCCATGCCGGCCAGGTGGCCGCCCCACTCGTTGGCTTCGAGCAGGATGTCGTTGGAGATGACGTCGAGCTTCTTCTGCACTTCGCCCTGCACGTTTTCGGTGCCCATGCTGCCCAGGACGCCACCCAGCGCGCCTTTGGAGACGTGATGGCTGATTTCCTTGCACGCACGCGCCACCACTTCGATCAGGAAGCGCAGATCGGCAGGGGTGTTGTTGCTGCGGGTCTGCTCAATCAGATAGCGACTCAGGGTAACGCGGGACATGTATGGCTCCGAAAAGGAAAGGGGGAGAAAAACCCCCGCAGTTTACAGGGAGTGTTGCGGGCTAGCGAGCAAAGAGACTCGTTGGACGACGTTGAGTTCAGCTCGCCGAGGGCCAGCTGTCGGCCAGAGAAGCATCGCGGGGCAAGCCCGCTCCCACGTGTTGCCAGCGTGGGAGCGGGCTTGCCCCGCGATGGGCGAGGCTCAATCCAGTGCCTTCCAGATCTCGGTGGCATATTCACGAATGGTCCGGTCCGACGAGAACCACCCCATCCGCGCGGTATTGAGCACTGCCATGCGCCACCACTCCTGGGGCGTATGCCACAGCTCCTCGACCCGCCGCTGGGCATCCCAGTAGGCGTCAAAGTCGGCACACACCAGGAAGCGGTCATAGGCGATCAGGCCATCCACCAGCCCGGTATAACGCGACGGATCATCCGGTGAGAACACCCCGCTGCGAATCGCCTGCAGCACATCGCCCAAGCGGTGCGACGCCCCAATCGCCGCGCTGGCGCCAAAGTCGCCACTGCGCTTGCGCGCCTCCACCTGCTGCGCGGTCAGGCCGAAGATGAACATGTTCTCGGCACCGACCTGCTCGCACATCTCGACGTTGGCGCCGTCCAGGGTGCCGATGGTCAGCGCGCCGTTGAGCCCGAACTTCATGTTGCTGGTGCCAGAGGCTTCGTAACCGGCCGTGGAGATCTGCTCGGACAGGTCGGCCGCCGGGATGATGCTCTCGGCCAGGCTGACGTTGTAGTTGGGCAGGAACACCACCTTGAGCAGGCCGCGCACGGTCGGGTCGTTGTTGACCACCCGGGCGATGTCGTTGGCCAGCTTGATGATCAGCTTGGCCTGGTGATAGCTGGCCGCCGCCTTGCCGGCGAAGATCTTCACCCGTGGCACCCAATCGGTACCGGGGTCGTGACGCATGGCCTGGTACAGCGCCACGGTGTGCAGCAGGTTGAGCAACTGGCGCTTGTACTCGTGGATGCGCTTGACCTGCACGTCGAACAGCGCCTCGGGGTTGACCGTCACCCCCAGGCGGTCCTGGATGATGGCGGCCAGGGCACGCTTGCTGTGCAGGCGCTGGGCCGCGAACTGCTTGCGAAAGTCGGCCTTGTCGGCAAAGGGCACCAGGGCCTTGAGCTTGCCTTCCGGGTCGTCCAGCACCTCCGGGCCCAGCGCCTCGATCAGCATCGCCGTGAGCGGCGGGTTGGCCTGGTAGAGCCAGCGGCGGAAGGTAATGCCGTTGGTCTTGTTGTTGATCCGTTGCGGATAGAGCTTGTGCAGCTCGGCGAACACCGTGCTCTTCATCAGCTTGCTGTGCAGCGCCGACACACCGTTGACGCTGTGCGAGCCAAGGAATGCCAGGTTGCCCATGCGTACCCGGCGGCCGTTGTCCTCTTCGATCAGCGACACCGCGCGCAGCACGTCGAAGTCGTGCAGGCCTTTGGCCCGCAGCGCGTCGATATGGTAGGCGTTGATCAGGTAGATGATCTGCATGTGCCGCGGCAGCATGCGCTCCATCAGCGCCACCGGCCAGGTTTCCAGGGCCTCGGGCAGCAGCGTGTGGTTGGTGTAGGCCAAGGTGCCGACGGTCACCTGCCAGGCGGTGTCCCAGGGGATCTCGTGCTGGTCGACCAGCAGCCGCATCAACTCCGCCACGGCGATCGACGGGTGGGTGTCGTTGAGCTGGATCGCCGCTGCATCCGGCAGGTTGAGCAGGTTGTCATGCATGTTCAGGTGGCGGCGCAGCAGGTCCTGCAGCGAGGCGGAGACGAAGAAGTACTCCTGGCGCAGGCGCAGCTCCTGGCCGGCCTCGGTGCTGTCGGCCGGGTACAGCACCCGCGAAATGCTCTCGGCCCGGGCCACCTCGGCCACCGCCCCCAGGTGATCGCCGGCGTTGAAGCGCTCCAGGTGCAGCTCTTCCAGCGCCCGGGCGCGCCACAGGCGCAAGGTGTTGACGCTGGAGCCACGCCAGCCGACCACTGGCGTGTCGTAGGCCACGGCCCTCACCGTTTCACCCGGCCACCAGACCTGGCGCTGCTTGCCGGTGCCTTCCTGCACGGTTTCGACACTGCCGCCAAAGCTGATCGGGTAGATCACCTCGGCACGCTCGAACTCCCAGGGGTTGCCGAAGTCCAGCCAGTTCTCGGTCTGCTCCTGCTGCCAGCCATCGACCAGCGCCTGGCGGAACAGGCCGTGTTCGTAGCGGATGCCATAGCCATGGGCAGCAATGCCCAGTGTCGACATGCTCTCCATGAAGCACGCCGCCAGGCGCCCGAGGCCGCCGTTCCCCAGCGCCGCATCCGGCTCGAGCAGGCGAATACGCTCAAGGTCAACGTCCAGGCCCTGCAGCGCCTCGCGGGCGATTTCCAGGTAGCCCAGGTTGCTCAGGCTGTCGTACAGCAGCCGGCCGATGAGGAATTCGAGGGAAAGGTAATACACCCGCTTCTGGCTGCGGCGGTAGGCCCGCCGGGTGTGGTCCATCCAGTGGTCGACCATATGGTCGCGGGCCGCCAGGGCGATGGCCTCGAACCAGTCGTGATCGAACGCGTGTTCCGGGTCCTTGCCGACCGCGTAGGTCAGCTTGGCCAGCACGGCGGCGCGAAAATCCGCCACCTCCTCATGATGAGCTTTGGCCTCACGGGCCTTGTTTTCCTGGGACATGCGGCATCCTCGGGCAAGTAGGCTAAAGCGCAGGGAAAGTGTTCAGCCTAGACGGTCTGACACAGAGCGACAGCAACGGTTCGCGGATTTCATGCGCCAGGCGGGAATCGGGCAAAAGGTTGTTCACAAATTGAACAACTCCGGTATGATCGCGCGCCCCAAGACCGTGATTCGCCCCCATAACGATGAAAACGACCCTGATCGCCGCCGCCGAAGTCGACCGCCTGGAGACCTGGCAGCGCTATGCCAGCCACATGTGCGGTGGCTGCCACTCGACCTGTTGCACCTTGCCGGTGGAGGTGAAGATCAAGGATCTGATCCGTATCGGCGTGGTGGACGAGTTCGAAAAAGACGAACCGCCGAAGAACGTGGCCAAGCGCCTGCAGAAGGAAGGCATCATCGAGCGCTTCAACCAGAAGTCGGGGATCTTCACCCTGACCCGGATGAGCAACGATGACTGCATGTACCTGGACCGCAAGAGCCGGCTGTGCACCATCTACGACAAGCGCCCGGACACCTGCCGCAACCACCCCAAGGTCGGGCCGCGGCCGGGGTATTGTGCGTACAAGCCCAAGGTGGTTGGGCGCTGATCGTCAGCCAGTGCCGGCCTCTTCGCGGCTAAAGCCGCTCCCACAGGTACTGTGCAGACCCTGAGTCCAGTAGAGATCCTGTGGGAGCGGGTTTACCCGCGAAGAGGCCAGCAAAACCCATGCAAATCCTCCAGGCATAAAAAAACGCCCCCGGCCTTTCGACCGGGGGCGTTTTCATTGCGCCTGAGCTAACTCAGTTCTTGGCTTTCTTGGCAGCGCGGGTACGCTCGCCTTCGTCCAGGATCTTCTTGCGCAGACGGATCGACTTCGGAGTGACTTCGCACAGCTCGTCGTCCTGGATGAATTCCAGGGCCTGTTCCAGGGTGTGGCGAACCGGCGGCACCAGGGCGATGACTTCGTCTTTGCCCGAAGCACGCATGTTGTCGAGCTTCTTGCCTTTGGTCGGGTTCACGCCGAGGTCGTTGTCACGGCTGTTCAGGCCGATGATCTGACCGTTGTAGATCTCCTGGCCGTGCTCGACGAACAGCTTGCCGCGCGCCTGCAGGGTTTCCAGCGAGTAGGTCAGAGCCTTGCCGGTCTCGACCGAAACCAGAACACCGTTCAGGCGGCCGGACATCTGGCCGGACTTCATGGTGTCGTAGCGATCGAAGATCGAGGTCAGGATGCCTGCACCGTTGGTCAGGGTCAGGAACTGGTTACGGAAACCGATCAGGCCACGGGCTGGAATGTTGTATTCCAGACGAACACGGCCCTTGCCATCCGGCACCATGTTGGTCAGGTCGCCTTTACGCAGACCCATCTCTTCCATGACCTTGCCCTGGGCTTCTTCAGGGATGTCGATGGTGACGTTCTCGAACGGCTCCTGCTTGACGCCGTCGACTTCGCGGATGATCACTTCAGGACGGCCTACAGCCATCTCGAAGCCTTCACGACGCATGGTTTCGATCAGTACCGACAGGTGCAGCTCACCACGGCCCGAAACCTTGAACTTGTCTGGGGAATCGGTTTCCTGAACGCGCAGGGCAACGTTGTACAGCAGCTCTTTGTCCAGACGGTCCTTGATGTTACGGCTGGTGACGAACTTGCCTTCCTTACCGCAGAACGGCGAGTCGTTGACCTGGAAGGTCATCGAAACGGTCGGCTCGTCGACGGTCAGCGGCTTCATCGCTTCTACCGCGTCCGGGGCGCACAGGGTGTCGGAGATGAACAGCTCGTCGAAACCGCTGATGCAGACGATGTCGCCAGCCTGGGCTTCTTCGACGTCGACGCGGTGCAGGCCGTGGTGGCCCATCAGCTTCAGGATACGGCCGTTACGCTTCTTGCCGTTGGTGTCGATGGCGACAACCGGGGTGTTCGGCTTGACGCGACCACGGGCGATACGGCCAACACCGATAACGCCGAGGAAGCTGTTGTAGTCCAGTGCCGAGATCTGCATCTGGAACGAACCGTCACGGTCAACGTCCGGCGCCGGTACGTTGTCGACGATCGACTGGTACAGGGCGGTCATGTCTTCGCCCATGGCGGTGTGGTCCAGACCGGCGATGCCGTTCAGGGCCGAGGCGTAGACGACTTTGAAGTCCAGCTGTTCGTCGGTGGCACCGAGGTTGTCGAACAGGTCGAAGATCTGGTCCAGAACCCAGTCAGGACGCGCGCCCGGACGGTCAACCTTGTTGATCACGACGATTGGCTTCAGGCCAGCTTCGAAAGCCTTCTTGGTCACGAAGCGGGTTTGCGGCATCGGGCCGTCCTGGGCGTCGACCAGCAGCAGCACGGAGTCGACCATCGACATTACACGCTCAACCTCGCCACCGAAGTCGGCGTGGCCGGGGGTGTCGACGATGTTGATGTGGTAGCCGTTCCAGTTGATGGCGGTGTTCTTCGCCAGAATGGTAATGCCGCGCTCTTTTTCCTGGTCGTTGGAGTCCATGACGCGCTCGTCGTTGAGCTCGTTACGCTCCAGGGTGCCGGACTGACGCAGGAGTTTGTCGACCAGAGTGGTTTTACCATGGTCAACGTGGGCGATGATGGCGATGTTACGCAGATTTTCGATCACAACTGTATCTCGATCAGAGGATTCGGTTGCCGCCAGTTTAGGCGGCGAATATGTACGGTTTGAGGCTCAGCGGGCCCGATGGTCGGGAGGGCGATGGCGGATGCTGCCGCCATACAGCCCTGGGGTCTTATGTCGGACGATAAACACGCACATTGGCATGTCCCTCACTGAGCAGGTGGTGTGCGTGCAAACGGCTCATCACACCTTTGTCGCAATACAGCAGGTACTGGCGCGTGGGGTCCAGGTGCTTGAACTTGCTGTTGATCGCGTAGAACGGCATGGCCTGGACTTCGATACCGTCCAGTGCCAGAGGTTCGTCTTCCTGGGCGTCGGGGTGACGGATGTCGATGACGATCTGGCCCGGCAGTGCCTCGGCCACTTCCTCGATCTCGATGTCCTTGCCCAACTCGTCGATCACGTGGTCGATGGAGATGAACTTGGCGCGCTCCAGAGCACGCTCCAGCACCGCCATGTCGAACTGCTTCTCTTCGTGCTCCATGCGGTGACGCTTGGCATGGGTGGTCGGGTTCACCGAAATCACGCCGCAGTACTCGGGCATGTGCTTGGCGAAGTCGGCGGTGCCGATTTCGGTGGCCTGGTCGATGATGTCCTGCTTGTGGCTGGCCAGCAGCGGGCGCAGCACCAGCTTGTCGGTGGCCGAGTCGATGATCGACAGGTTCGGCAGGGTCTGGCTGGACACTTGCGAGATCGCCTCGCCGGTGACCAGCGCGTCGATCTGCAGACGCTCGGCCATGTGCGCGGCACCGCGCAGCATCATGCGCTTGAGGGTCACGCCCATGTAGCTGTTGTCGACCTTGTTGAGGATTTCGCCGACCACTTCCTCGAACGGCACGCTGATGAACAGCACGCGCTGGCTGCTGCCGTACTTCTTCCACAGGAAGTGCGCCACTTCCATCACGCCCAGCTCGTGGGCGCGCCCGCCCAGATTGAAGAAGCAGAAGTGCGTCATCAGGCCACGGCGCATCATCTGGTAGGCGGCCACGGTGGAGTCGAAGCCACCGGACATCAGCACCAGGGTCTGCTCAAGGGCGCCCAGCGGATAGCCGCCGATGCCGTTGTGCTGGTTGTGGATCACGTACAGGCGCTGGTCGCGGATCTCGATGCGCACCAGCACTTCGGGCTTCTTCAGCTCGATGCCGGCGGCGCCGCATTGCTGACGCAGCTGGCTGCCGACATAGCGGTCGACGTCCATCGAGGTGAAGTCGTGGTGGCCGCCGCGCTTACAGCGCACGGCGAAGTACTTGCCGGCCAGCAGGTGACCGAAGTGCTGCTTGCACTTCTCGACGATGTCGTCAAAGTCACCCAGCGGGTACTCCTGCACCTGCAGGAAGTGGGTGATGCCCGGGGTGCAGCGCAGGCGCTCGATCATTTCCCGCTGAATCTTTTCGTCCTCGATGCGGGTGACCACCTCGAGATTGTCCCAGACGCCATCGACCGCGAGCTCAGGATCGAGGTCCTTGAGCACGTTGCGGATGTTCTTGCTGAGCTGACGGATGAAGCGCTTGCGCACCGGTCGGCTCTTGATGGTGATCTCTGGGAAGACTTTGACGATAAGTTTCATTGGTTTAACAGCGCGCGCAGGGCCTGCCGAAAATGAGGGGCGCGAATTATATCGGAAATTGCTCAGGTTTTGACCAACTTTTGATCAGAAGCTTTGAGATAAATGTATGGGCGGGCTTTTGTGCTGCCTGTTCCGGCTCTTCGCGGGTAAACCCGCTCCCACAGAGACCGCACCGATTCCATAGGCTGTGCAAACCCTGTGGGAGCAACTGTCTTATGTTGTCAGTGCTGGCCTCATCGCTGGCAAGCCAGCTCCCACAGGTACGATGCTGCCTCGAAGTTAGCGCGATCCCTGTGGGAGCGGGTTCACCCGCGAAGAGGCCCCCAAAGAAAGCACACCAGCCGGCCAGCGCACTCTATTGGTGCATTGCTACCAAAATTCGCATCTTAAGAGTGCACCCTTCCCCGCCACCCCACCGCCAGATGCCCGCAAACGCCTTCTTTTATCCCACTCTCGCCATTTTCGGGCACTGGCATGCAATTTGCTCTCTTGTGAGGCAGGTACGCTTGGCCGACTATCCGCGCCTGGCAACACCCTTTTTCCAGAGCAGCGGCCCACCGCGCTCTAGACCATCCGGAGGACAACATGTCGAAGTCGGTTCAACTCATCAAAGATCATGACGTCAAGTGGATTGATCTGCGTTTCACGGACACCAAAGGTACTCAGCACCACGTGACCATGCCGGCGCGTGATGGCCTGGACGAAGACTTCTTCGAAACCGGCAAGATGTTCGACGGTTCCTCCATCGCCGGCTGGAAAGGCATCGAAGCCTCCGACATGATCCTGCTGCCGGACGACTCCACCGCCGTGCTGGACCCGTTCACCGAAGAGCCGACCCTGATCCTCACCTGCGACATCATCGACCCTGCCAGCATGCAGGGCTATGACCGCGACCCACGCGCTATCGCCCGTCGCGCCGAAGAGCACCTCAAAGCCACCCTGATCGGTGACACCGTGTTCGCCGGCCCAGAGCCTGAGTTCTTCATCTTCGACGAAGTGAAGTTCAAGTCCGACATCTCCGGCTCGATGTTCAAGATCTACTCCGAGCAAGGCTCGTGGATGTCCGACCAGGACGTGGAAGGCGGCAACAAAGGCCACCGTCCAGGCGTCAAAGGCGGCTACTTCCCAGTTCCGCCGTTCGACCACGACCACGAAATCCGTACCGCCATGTGCAACGCACTGGAAGAGATGGGCCAGACCGTCGAAGTTCACCACCACGAAGTGGCGACTGCCGGCCAGAACGAAATCGGCGTCAAGTTCAACACCCTGGTGAAGAAGGCCGACGAAGTTCAAGCCCTGAAGTACGTCGTGCACAACGTTGCCGACGCCTACGGCCGCACCGCTACCTTCATGCCTAAGCCACTGTACGGCGACAACGGCTCGGGCATGCACGTGCACATGTCGATCTGGAAAGACGGCAAGAACACCTTCGCGGGTGAAGGCTATGCCGGTCTGTCCGACACCGCCCTGTACTTCATCGGCGGCATCATCAAGCACGGTAAGGCCCTGAACGGCTTCACCAACCCGGCCACCAACTCCTACAAGCGTCTGGTACCTGGCTTCGAAGCCCCGGTAATGCTGGCCTACTCGGCTCGCAACCGTTCTGCCTCGATCCGTATCCCTTACGTTTCCAGCCCGAAAGCCCGCCGTATCGAAGCGCGCTTCCCGGACCCGGCGGCCAACCCGTACCTGTGCTTCGCCGCCCTGCTGATGGCAGGCCTGGACGGTATTCAGAACAAGATCCACCCAGGCGACGCCGCCGACAAGAACCTGTACGACCTGCCGCCTGAAGAGGCGAAAGAGATCCCGCAGGTGTGCGGCAGCCTGAAAGAAGCCCTGGAAGAGCTGGACAAGGGCCGTGCGTTCCTGACCAAGGGCGGCGTGTTCTCCGACGACTTCATCGATGCCTACATCGAGCTGAAATCCGAAGAAGAGATCAAGGTCCGTACCTTCGTGCACCCGCTGGAATACGAGCTGTACTACAGCTGCTGATTTGATCGACGCCTCGCGTCGGTGACATCAGGACGGCCTCCCCAGGGAGGCCGTTTCCATTTCTGCATCACCTTCACCGACCTGCTGCCTCGCACTATCGGGCTGCAGCACACCGCCACCGCCCCCTTCAAACCTCGTCACCCTGCTCGATGCCATCGAGCAACGCCCTGCCCTGATCCGCGCCAGCATCCAGCTGTGCAAAACCTGATGAGCGCCCTATGCTCCATATTGGTGCACCGAAAGGCCTGACGCCCCAGCATGCACCCCACTTTGGGTCACATGAATCGTTTAACCAGGGCTTTATGTCCTGAATTGGCGCGAATACAGGCTTTTATCCGCCATTTCCGCTTCTTTTCAGAGCCTTGGTTTGGTTCTTGCATTTTCATCGCATCCAGCACGTCATCCGTGCGCGCCCCAGGCCTTGCCGGGGCGCCAAAAGAGTGCCAACAGAGGTCAACGACGCCTTATGACCATCAGCGATGCACAGCACCGTCTGCTTCTGGACAACCTGACCACGGCCACGCTCCTGCTCAACGCCGAGCTGCGCCTTGAGTACATGAACCCGGCGGCGGAAATGCTTCTGGCCGTCAGTGGCCAGCGCAGCCATGGGCAGTTCATCAGCGAGCTGTTCACCGAATCGACCGAGGCACTCAACTCGCTGCGCCAGGCGGTGGAGCAGGCGCATCCGTTCACCAAGCGCGAAGCCCAACTGACCTCGCTGACCGGCCAGAGCATCACCGTCGACTACGCCGTCACGCCAATCCTGCACCAGGGCAATACCCTGCTGCTGCTCGAAGTGCACCCGCGGGACCGCCTGCTGCGCATCACCAAGGAAGAGGCCCAGCTGAGCAAGCAGGAAACCACCAAGATGCTGGTGCGCGGCCTGGCCCACGAAATCAAGAACCCGCTGGGCGGCATTCGCGGCGCCGCGCAGTTGCTGGCCCGCGAATTGCCCAACGATGGCCTGCGCGACTACACCAACGTGATCATCGAAGAGGCCGACCGGCTGCGTAACCTGGTTGACCGCATGCTCGGCTCGAACAAGCTGCCGTCGCTGTCGATGACCAACATCCACGAAGTGCTGGAGCGCGTGTGCAGCCTGGTGGAGGCGGAAAGCCAGGGCGGCATCACCCTGGTGCGCGACTACGACCCGAGCCTGCCGGACGTGCTGATCGACCGCGAGCAGATGATCCAGGCCGTGCTCAACATCGTGCGCAATGCCATGCAGGCCATCGGCGGGCAGAACGAACTGCGCCTGGGCCGCATCACCCTGCGCAGCCGCGCCGTGCGCCAGTTCACCATCGCCCACGTGCGTCATCGCCTGGTGGCCCGGGTCGAGATCGTCGACAACGGCCCGGGCATCCCCGCAGAGCTGCAGGACACCCTCTTCTACCCCATGGTCAGCGGCCGCCCGGACGGTACCGGGCTCGGCCTTGCCATTACCCAGAACATCATCAGCCAGCACCAGGGCCTGATCGAGTGTGAAAGCCACCCCGGCCACACCGCCTTCTCGATCTACCTGCCCCTGGAACAAGGAGCCACCGCCTCATGAGCCGAAGTGAAACTGTCTGGATCGTCGATGATGATCGCTCCATCCGCTGGGTCCTGGAGAAGGCCCTGCAGCAGGAGGGCATGACCACCCAGAGCTTCGACAGCGCCGACGGCGTGATGGGCCGCCTGGCACGCCAGCAGCCTGATGTGATCATTTCCGATATCCGCATGCCCGGTGCCAGCGGCCTCGACCTGCTGGCACAGATTCGCGACCAGCACCCGGGCCTGCCGGTCATCATCATGACCGCGCACTCCGACCTGGACAGTGCCGTTGCCTCATACCAGGGCGGTGCCTTCGAGTACCTGCCCAAGCCGTTCGACGTGGACGAAGCGGTGTCGCTGGTCAAGCGCGCCAACCAGCACGCTCAGGAACAGCAAGCGCTGGAGGTGCCCCAAACACTGGCCCGCACCCCCGAGATCATCGGTGAAGCACCGGCGATGCAGGAGGTGTTCCGCGCCATCGGCCGCCTGAGCCACTCCAACATCACCGTGCTGATCAACGGCGAGTCGGGTACCGGCAAAGAGCTGGTGGCCCATGCCCTGCACCGCCACAGCCCGCGCGCGGCTGCGCCGTTCATCGCCCTGAACATGGCGGCAATCCCCAAGGACCTGATGGAGTCCGAGCTGTTCGGCCATGAAAAAGGCGCGTTCACCGGCGCCGCCAACCTGCGCCGCGGCCGCTTCGAGCAGGCCGACGGCGGCACGCTGTTCCTCGACGAAATCGGCGATATGCCCGCCGACACCCAGACCCGCCTGCTGCGCGTGTTGGCCGACGGCGAGTTCTACCGGGTCGGCGGCCACGTGCCGGTGAAGGTCGATGTGCGCATCATCGCCGCGACCCACCAGAACCTGGAAACCCTGGTGCAGGCCGGCAAGTTCCGCGAAGACCTGTTCCACCGCCTCAACGTGATCCGCATCCATATCCCGCGCCTGTCCGACCGTCGCGAAGACATCCCGACCCTGGCCCGCCACTTCCTCGGCCGCGCCGCCCAGGAGCTGGCGGTCGAGCCCAAGCTGCTCAAGCCGGAAACCGAAGAGTTCATCCGCAACCTGCCGTGGCCGGGCAACGTCCGCCAGCTGGAAAACACCTGCCGCTGGATCACCGTGATGGCCTCCAGCCGCGAGGTGCTGATCGGCGACCTGCCACCGGAGTTGCTCAACCTGCCACAGGACGCAGCGCCAGTGACCAACTGGGAGCAGGCCCTGCGCCAGTGGGCCGACCAGGCCTTGGCCCGTGGCCAGTCGAGCCTGCTGGACAGCGCCGTGCCCAGCTTCGAGCGAATCATGATCGAGACCGCGCTCAAGCACACCGCCGGGCGGCGCCGCGATGCAGCGGTACTGCTGGGCTGGGGGCGCAACACCCTGACGCGCAAGATCAAGGAGTTGGGGATGAAGGTCGATGGCGCCGAGGATGATGACGGCGACGATCACTGAGTTCTGATGCAGCATGCCATCGCGTGGGAGCGGGCTTGCCCCGCGATGGCTTCAGCCCTGAAACATGATGTGCCCATTGCCTTGGGCGCGCCTGATCCTGCCTAACTAACTTGTTGTTTTCCCTTATCGAGGAATACGACATGGAAAGTCCTGCCTCCCATCGACTGCGTCGCGGTCGAGTCTCTGAGCCTGGTCGGGCCTATCTGCTGACCAGCACCACCAAGGACCGGCTACCCCTGTTCCGCGACTTTCAAGCGGCTCGCTGCCTCCCAGCTACTTTCGCGCAGGCTGAGGCCGAAGGCTCGGTCCTGAGCCTTGCATGGGTGATCATGCCCGATCACGTGCACTGGCTGATCCAACTCAGAGACGACACCCTTTGCACTGTCATGCGTCGCTTCAAATCACGCAGCCGTTGCTCGCTGTACAAAATGGGCAAGCTCAACGGGCAGCTATGGCAAGCCGGCTATCACGACCGAGCACTCAGACGCGAAGAAGACCTGCGAAGCTTTGCCAGGTACGTAGTTGCCAACCCTGTCAGGGCGGGGCTGGTCAGCCGCGTTGGAGACTACTCGCACTGGGATGCGATCTGGGTTTAGAGGGAGATTGCAATCGCGGGGCAAGCCCGCTCCCACGGCAGATCGCGTTCTTGAACGTGGGAGCGGGCTTGCCCCGCGATTTGCACCGATCCTGTGCCCGACGCACCCGATAAAGGCACAAATCCCCTCGAAACCCGGCCAATTCGCCCTGAAGCCCAGTATTTCCGGGCATTTCAAAACTGGCACGCCCCCTGCAATGAGTACTGCAACTCCAGTTTCGGGGTCCTCGGTACAGGCAGGCCGGGAAAGCCCCTCTTTTATTCGCAACAGCAACACCGTTTCGGGGACCCTGGTACAGGCAGGCCGGGAAATCCCCCTTTTATTCGCCACAGCAACCTGCTTTGGGGACCTCGGTACAGGCAGGCCGGGACATCCCCTCTTTTATTCGTGCAGCCTCACCTGCACCTTCCAGCGCCCGTCGTCCTCTGCACCTGACCATTCCCCTCGCAGGGGGCGCGCGGCAATCAGCGTCAGCAGCAAGCCTTCCTTGCCCTTCTGCACCCGCCAGGCCACCGGTTTGCCCTGCAAGAACAACTGGCCGCGCTGGGCCTTGCCCTCGGCCTGGAACGCCAGCGCCACGGTGCCTTCAACGTTCTCGCCATGCAGCTGGGGTTCTTCGTTGAACCACAGGTCCAGGCCATCCTGCACCACCTCGACCTGCTGCAGCACCCGCTCGTCCGGGGCGGTCAGGCGGCCGATCATCAGGCCCACCATCAACCCGACGATGGCCAGCGACAGGATCATCTTCGGGAACGCCTTCGAACGCACATCGGGTTCGGGGGTAGAATGCCCGTCATCTTCATGCTTGGAGCCGTGCATGTTTCACGTCATCCTTTTTCAACCTGAAATTCCGCCGAATACCGGCAATATCATCCGCCTGTGCGCCAACAGCGGCTGCGCCCTGCACCTGATCGAACCCATCAGCTTCGAACTGGACGACAAGCGCCTGCGCCGCGCCGGGCTGGATTACCACGAGTATGCCACGCTCAAGCGCCACGAAAGCCTGGCCGGATGCCTGGAAAGCCTGGGCAACCCGCGGCTGTTCGCCTTCACCACCAAAGGCTCGCACCCCTTCCACGAAGTTGCCTACCAGCCGGGCGATGCCTTCCTGTTCGGCCCCGAGAGCCGAGGCCTGCCGACCGAGGTACTGGACAGCCTGCCGGCCGAGCAGCGCCTGCGTTTGCCGATGCGCCCAGGGTGCCGCAGCTTGAACCTGTCCAATACCGTGGCGGTGACCGTTTATGAAGCCTGGCGGCAGAACGGCTTTGCCGGGAGTTGATGCATTGCCTGTTCAGGCCTATCGCGGGGCAAGCCCGCTCCCACGGATTGAGCTGCCCCCAAGAAGCAGGCCAGAGTACCGTGGGAGCGGGCTTGCCCCGCGATAGGGCCGGTACTGCCAACACAAAAAAAGCGCCCCGAAAGGCGCTTTTTTCATGACCGCTGCAATTACTGCACGGTCGGCACTTCACCGGCTTCCTGCATGCGCTGCATTTCTTGCGCGTACAGGGCGTCGAAGTTGACCGGCGACAGCATCAGCGCCGGGAACGAACCACGGGTCACCAGGCTGTCCAGGGCCTCACGGGCGTACGGGAACAGGATGTTCGGGCAGAACGCGCCGAGGGTGTGGCTCATCGAGGCCGCGTCGAGGCCTGCGATCAGGAAGATACCGGCCTGCTGCACTTCGGCGATGAACGCCACTTCTTCACCGTTCTTCACGGTCACCGACAGGGTCAGCACCACTTCATGGAAGTCGCCTTCCAGGGCTTTCTGGCGGGTGTTCAGGTCCAGCGAGACATTCGGCTCCCACTGCTGGCGGAAGATCTGCGGGCTCTTCGGAGCCTCGAACGACAGATCGCGCACGTAAATGCGCTGCAGGGAGAACTGTGGGCTGTTGTCTGCAGCCGCGCCGTTGGTCTGTTGGTCAGTCATGGCAGATCCTTATCCTAATGTTTTCGAATGCAGTGCAAAGTCAGGCCGCCAGCAGCGCGTCGAGCTTGCCCGCGCGCTCCAGGGCATAAAGGTCATCGCATCCACCGACGTGCGTGCTGCCGATCCAGATCTGCGGTACCGAAGTACGGCCGGCCTTCTGGCTCATTTCGGCGCGCAGCTGCGGCTTGCCGTCGACCTTGATCTCTTCGAACGCCACGCCCTTGCTCTCGAGCAGGTATTTGGCGCGCATGCAGTAGGGGCAGTAGTCGCTGGAGTAGACGATGACGGGCTTCATATCACTTCACCAGGGGCAGGTTATCGGCTTTCCAGCTGGATACGCCACCGCTCAGCTTGGCCGCGGTGTAACCAGCCTTGAGCAGCTCACGGCAGATGGTGCCGGACTGCTGGCCCATCGCGTCGACGACGATCAGGGTCTTCTCTTTATGTTTTTCCAGCTCGGTCATGCGGCTGACCAGCTTGTCCTGCGGAATGCTCACCGCACCGACGATGTGCCCGGCGGAATACTCCTTGGCAGGGCGAATATCGATGACCAGCGCCTTGTCGGCGTTGACCAGCGCGGTCAGCTGGCCGTTGCTCAGGCTCTGGCCACCACGACGCACTTCGTTGATCAGCAGCAGGACCAGCAGAACGACGAAGATCGCCACCAGGATGAAGTGATCTGTCGCGAATTGAATCAGGTGAGCAACCATCGGGGGTGTTCCAGGCGATTGAAAATGGCGGCCAGTATACACAGCCCCCCATGACCACCAAAGCCCGGTGGGCCACCGGCAAAACCGGCTTCATGTTGCATATCCGACAGCGCTGGTCGGACAAGGGGAGGAATATTCGCCGTCGCTGGCGGATTTGCCCTAAAATGCGTGTCTTTATCATCTTTGAACAACCGTGAGTTTGATTGATGACGAGTACGCCTAAACCCCTGGTCCTGATTATCCTGGATGGCTTCGGACACAGCGAAAGCCCCGAATACAACGCCATCTTCGCCGCCAACACACCGGTCTACGACCGCCTGCGCGCCACCCAGCCGCACGGTCTTATCTCGGGGTCCGGCATGGACGTGGGCCTGCCCGACGGGCAGATGGGCAACTCTGAAGTCGGTCACATGAACCTCGGCGCCGGCCGCGTGGTGTACCAGGACTTCACCCGGGTCACCAAAGCCATCCGCGACGGCGAGTTCTTCGAAAACCCGGTGCTCACCGGCGCGGTGGACAAGGCTGTCGGTGCCGGCAAGGCCGTGCATATCCTCGGCCTGCTCTCCGACGGTGGCGTGCACAGCCACCAGGACCACCTGGTGGCCATGGCCGAACTGGCCGCCCAGCGTGGCGCCGAGAAGATCTACCTGCACGCCTTCCTCGACGGCCGCGACACCCCGCCGCGCAGCGCCCAGTCGTCCATCGAACTGCTCGACGCCACCTTTGCCAAGCTGGGCAAGGGCCGTATCGCCAGCCTGATCGGCCGCTACTACGCGATGGACCGCGACAACCGCTGGGACCGCGTACAAGCCGCCTACGACCTGATCGTCGACAGCACCGCCCAGTACACCGCCGACAGCGCCGTGGCCGGCCTCGAGGCCGCCTACGCCCGTGACGAGAGCGACGAGTTCGTCAAGGCCACGCGCATCGGCGAAGCGGTCAAGGTCGAGGATGGCGACGCGGTCATCTTCATGAACTTCCGCGCCGACCGTGCCCGCGAGCTGTCGCGAGTGTTCGTCGAGCCTGACTTCAACGAATTCCCCCGCGCCCGCCTGCCAAAGCTGGCCGCCTACATCGGCCTGACCCAGTACTCGGCGAAAATCCCGGCGCCAGCGGCCTTTGCCCCATCCAGCCTGGACAATGTGCTCGGCGAGTACCTGGCGAAGAACGGCAAGACCCAACTGCGCATCGCCGAAACCGAGAAATACGCCCACGTCACCTTCTTCTTCTCCGGTGGCCGTGAAGAGCCGTTCGAAGGCGAAGAGCGCATCCTGATCCCGTCGCCGAAGGTCGCCACCTATGACCTGCAGCCGGAAATGAACGCCCCCGAGGTGACCGACCGCATCGTCGAAGCCATCGAGCAGCAGCGTTTTGACGTGATCGTGGTCAACTACGCCAACGGCGACATGGTCGGCCACACCGGCGTGTTCGAGGCAGCAGTCAAGGCGGTCGAGGCCCTGGACAACTGCGTCGGCCGCATCGTCGAGGCACTGGCAAAGGTCGACGGCGAAGCGCTGATCACCGCCGACCACGGCAACGTCGAGCAGATGGAAGACGCCTGCACCGGCCAGGCGCACACCGCCCATACCAGCGAGCCAGTGCCGTTCATCTATGTCGGCAAGCGCAAGGTCAAGGTGCGTGACGGCGGCGTGCTGGCCGACGTGGCGCCAACCATGCTCAAGCTGCTGGGATTGGAAAAGCCTGCAGAGATGACCGGAACGAGCATTCTGGTCGATCTGTAAACCTTGTGGGAGCGGGCTTGCCCCGCGATTGCGATCGCGGGGCAAGCCCGCTCCCACAAGGGCATTCGCTGCCTATGCAGATGAATTCCAGACAAACGCCTCGCTGCACATGCCGCGAGGCGTTTTTTTTGCAAGCCCGCGCGGGCATACTAGGCCAGTCTCCATCCTTGGTACGCCCAACCCCATGCTCCGCGCCCTGCTCCTACTCGCCCTGTCATGCCTGCTCGCCCCGGCCTTCGCCGACGAGCGCGCACAGACCCAGCAACAGCTGGACGCCACCCGCCAGGACATTGCCGAGCTGAAGAAGATGCTGGGCAAGCTCCAGGAGGAGAAGTCCGGCGTGCAGAAAGACCTCAAGTCCACCGAGACCGACATCGGCAACCTGGAAAAACAGGTGGAGGCACTGCAGCAAGAACTAAAAAAGACCGAGGGCGAGCTGGAGCGCCTTGATCACGAGAAAAAAAAACTCCAGAGCGCCCGCGTTGAGCAACAACGCCTGATTGCCGTCCAGGCCCGTTCGGCCTACCAGAACAACGGCCGCGAGGAATACCTCAAGCTGCTGCTCAACCAGCAGAACCCCGAGAAATTCGCCCGCACTCTCACCTACTACGACTACCTGAGCAAGGCGCGCACCGAGCAACTGCGCACCTTCAACGAGACCTTGCGCCAGTTGGCCAATGTCGAGCAGGACATCGGCCGCCAGCAGGAGCAACTGCTCACTCAGCGCGCCGACCTCGACAGCCGCCGCCAGGCGCTGGTCAGCGAACGCGACAAGCGCCAGCAGGTACTGGCCAAGCTCAACAGCGACATGAAAGAGCGCGACCAGAAGCTGCAGTCCCGCGAGCAGGACCAGGCCGACCTGGGCAAAGTGCTCAAGACCATCGAGGAGACCCTCGCACGCCAGGCCCGCGAGGCAGAAGAAGCGCGCCAGCGCGCCCTGCTCGCCAAGCAGGAAGAAGAAAAGCGCCGCAAGGAACAGGCCCTGGCCGCCGCAGCCCGCAACCAGCAAGCCGAACCGGAAGAGCCCCCGAAAAAGGCCCGCACCACGCTTGGTCCGGTGGTTTCCAGCGACGGCGCCAACTACGGCGGTGCATTTTCCGCAGCCCGGGGAAAACTTCCATGGCCAGTCAATGGTCGACTGCTGGCACGCTTCGGTGACATGCGCGGCAGCGATGCCCGGGCCAAGTGGGACGGCGTGATGATCAGCGCCAGCGCCGGTACCCAGGTACGCGCCGTACACGGCGGGCGCGTGGTATTCGCCGACTGGTTGCGCGGCGCCGGGCTTCTGGTCATTCTCGACCACGGCAATGGTTACCTGAGCCTGTACGGCCACAACCAGAGCCTGCTCAAGAGCGCCGGCGACATCGTCAAGGCCGGCGAAGCCATCTCTACCGTGGGCGACAGCGGCGGCCAGGACAGCGCCGGTCTGTACTTCGCGATTCGCCAGCAGGGCCGGCCCACCGACCCTGCGCAATGGTGCCGCGGCTAACACCGACTACTTTTACGGCACGGCGCGTGAAAACGCCGGGCCGATGCTCCCGCAAGGGGCGCCTACAGGATCAGGAGTTCGTTCGACATGCTGCACTCGCCTCGCCTCACCCAGCTGGCCCTGACCATTGCCCTGGTCATCGGCGCGCCCCTGGCGCTCGCCGCCGAGCCGGCCAAGCCTGCCGTTGCCGCCAAGCCGGCCACGGTGCCGGCCACCGAGGTGACCGCCAAGGCGCCACTGCCGCTGGAGGAGCTGCGCACCTTCGCCGAGGTCATGGACCGCATCAAGGCCGCGTATGTAGAGCCCGTCGACGACAAGACCCTGCTGGAAAACGCCATCAAGGGCATGCTCAGCAACCTCGACCCGCACTCGGCCTACCTCGGCCCTGAAGACTTCCAGGAGCTGCAGGAAAGCACCAGCGGCGAATTCGGTGGCCTGGGCATCGAAGTCGGCCAGGAAGACGGCTTCATCAAGGTCGTTTCGCCGATCGACGACACCCCGGCCTCCCGCGCTGGCGTGCAGGCCGGTGACCTGATCGTCAAGATCAACGGCGCCCCGACCCGTGGCCAGACCATGACCGAAGCCGTCGACAAGATGCGCGGCAAGGTCGGTGAGAAGATCGTCCTCACGCTGGTGCGCGACGGCGGCACGCCGTTCGACGTGACCCTCACCCGCGCGGTGATTCAGGTCAAGAGCGTGAAGAGCCAGTTGCTGGAGAACGACTACGGCTATATCCGCATCACCCAGTTCCAGGTCAAGACTGGCGAAGAGGTGGGCAAGGCCCTGGCCAAACTGCGCAAGGACAACGGCAAGAAGCTGCGCGGCGTGGTGCTCGACCTGCGCAACAACCCCGGCGGCGTGCTGCAAGCCGCGGTGGAAGTGGCCGACCACTTTCTCACCAAAGGCCTGATCGTCTACACCAAAGGCCGCATCGCCAACTCCGAACTGCGCTTCTCGGCCGACCCGGCCGACGCCAGCGAGGGCGTACCGCTGGTGGTACTGATCAACGGCGGCAGCGCCTCGGCTTCGGAGATCGTCGCCGGTGCCCTGCAGGACCAGAAACGCGCCGTGCTGATGGGCACCGACAGCTTCGGCAAGGGCTCGGTGCAGACCGTGCTGCCGCTGGCCAACGACCGTGCGCTCAAGCTCACCACCGCGCTGTACTTCACCCCCAACGGCCGCTCGATCCAGGCCCAGGGCATCGTCCCCGACATCGAAGTGCGCCCGGCCAAGCTCACCGCCGAAACCGACACCGAGAACTTCAAGGAAGCCGACCTGCAGGGCCACCTGGGCAACGGCAACGGCGGCGCCGATCGTCCGACCGGCAGCGCCAAGCGCAAGGAGCGCCCGCAGGACAACGACTTCCAGCTCAGCCAGGCGCTGAGCCTGCTCAAGGGCCTGAACATCACCAAGGGCGATTGACCTGCGGCCATGCGTTATCTGCTGTTACTGCTGTGCTGCCTGTTGGCCGGCGTCGCGCAAGCGGCACCAGCCAACAAGGCCTACCTGAGCATCATCATCGACGACCTGGGCCAGAGCAGCGAGCGTGACAGCCGTACCCTCGCCCTCTCTGGCCCGGTCACGATGGCGATCATGCCCGACACCCCTCACGCCAGCGACTTCGCCCGCCAGGCCCACAAGGCCGGCAAGACGGTGATCCTGCACATGCCCATGGACCCGGCCACCGGCCCCTATGCCTGGCACCCCGGTACGCCACTGCCGGAACTGGCCAGTCGCTTGCAAGCCGCCCTGGCCAAGGTCCCTTACGCAGCGGGCATCAACAACCACATGGGCAGCCGCATGACGGCCCAGCGTGAACCCATGGCCTGGCTGATGGGAGAACTGCAGCAACGCCACCTGTTCTTCGTCGACAGCCGCACCAGCGCAGCCACCGTGGCGGCGGCCGAGGCCCAGCGCATCGGCCTGGCGCATGTGTCGCGGGATGTATTCCTGGACGACGTACGCACGCCCGAGGCGATCACGGCTCAATTGCAGCAAGGCGTGGCCCTGGCCCACAAGCAGGGCTCCGCCGTGCTGATCGGCCACCCCTACCCGCAAACCCTGCAAGTGCTGGAGCGTGAGATACCCCGGCTCAAGGGCCAGGGTATCGAACTGATCCCGCTGCGCCAGATGATCGCCGAACGTGGCAACCAGGCCATGCCTGCCCATGGCGGGCACGGGCTTTACCATAACCGCTGACCCCTGCCAGCACTCAATCAAGCGAACGGGATGATGCCCTTCACCTGCTCGTAGGTGAGCGGTCCCCGGTGTATACGCTCACCTTGCCTGGCCAGCTCGAGGGCTTCGACACGACCGTAGAAGCGCTGTTGCCAGGTTTTCAGATGTGCCCGGGTGAACTCATGGGCAGGAGCGGCCTGATCGCTGAAGTGAAAGTGCGCAGCCCAGAGCGGTACGCCCTGGACGTCCCCGGGGTATCTCAAGTGCTTGATGCTGTACTCGTCCATGGCTGTACCGTTGGCAATCCGCTGTCGGGGCCCCTCGTACGTCACCTTGATCAGCCCTTGCCGGTGCAGGAACGCGAGCGCCCGCGCACCTGGGTAGCGTGTTTGCAGATAGTGTTCGGTGAGCAAGGCCGTGCGTCGTGCCGTCCAATACTCGATGCGCTCACTCAAACGCGTCATCACGGCCTTGGCGCCATCCTCGCCTACCCTGGCCAGTGCGGCGCTGGCACCGCGCAGGGCTTTGTCATGCTCGTCCAGCAACCTCTTCAGCTCGCTGTCTCGCACATCGCTTGCAACGTAATGCCTGGCCTTGACCTCGACCTGCTGGTCCTCGGCCAGCAACGCCTCGGCCTGTATCCTGGCATCGCTGGCAACAGCCCCCTCCCCCGAAGGCTCTGGCACCTCGGCGACAACCTCCTCCCAGGCATCACCTCTCTTTTCGAAAGTGTGCAGACGCACGCCGGTAATCGGCTCGTCCACCTTCAGCCGGATGACATCGCCGTCCTTTTGCTCGCTTGCGATCACCAGCTCGCCATCCACGGTGCGCACGGCATGCTGGGGTGCAGCACTTCTGCCGTAGGCCTGCCGCCGAGTGGACAACTGGCCGCTATCCTGCTCGGCAATGGCTTCACTCAGCTGTTCGCTGGCCATGTCCTTCAGGGCTTGCAACTGCCGCATATAGCCATCCAGCATGCCGCGCTCAAGCCCTGCGCCCCCCTCTCTGCCAATATCGAGGCCATTGACGATTGCAGTGGAGTACTCATCCCAGGCGGTTTGCAGGATTTCGATCCGCTGCGCTGCCGGCAGGTTGCTCAAAGGCAGCAAGCCGTGACTGCTCGCAGCGCTGCGCAAGCCATCACTACCCAGCTGTTTTCGGTAGCGCGCCTGCCGCTCGAGCTGCTTGGTCTTGTCCATCGGTAACGCAAGGTCGATGTAGTTCGAAGCCTGGTGAAAACGCACGCGCTCTGTGGTGAGTTTGCGTAGCATGGCGACTTTGGCAGCCGTATAGGGTTCTTGCGCGGCGTACAGGAGCGTCTGCGGATCGAGACGGGACAAGCTGAAATCCAGATCGAGGCTGGCCTGGATCATACGCTCCTGAAGGCTTACCGCATTTTTCAGGTGACCGAGCAGTGCACGGTACTCCACGAGCACCTCGTGTATCCGACGCCCATCCAAAGCCGACATCAAGCTCTTGATCTGCTCATACGCCACGGCTTCGCGCAGCTCTTCGAACAGGTTCCAACTGTTGGCCGCCAATGCCTTCAGCCCGTCCTGGCGGCTATCTTCCAGAAACTGTGAATTGACCGGCCGCTCAATACCAGGGTGGCGCTGTAGCTCGCTGATTTGCTCGAGCGTCTTAAGACTGTTTCGCTCATATTCGCTGGACGCCTCGCGCTGAATGGCCATCTGCTTGCGCAGGTCAAGCAACTCGCTGGTCTTATGGGCAATTTGCGCCTGGTGAAAATCGCTCAACTTGCCGATCTGCTCCTGGCTGAACTTGCCCTCGGCATTTACCTGCACCGACAGCAGTCCGGCCTTGTGCGTATTCAACTGCTCTTCCAGGGTGCGGGCTCTTTGTCCCTGTGCCGCCGTCTCTGCCTTCAAAACGTTGTTGGCCTTGGTGTTCTGACTTTCCAGCTCCACCAACCTTTCAAATTCCTTCTGTTTCGCAGCGAGCGTCCGCGACTTCTTAGGCATGCCACCGAAGAGCCCCTTGCGAACCGTCCACGACAGCCCACGCCACAGGTATGGGCCTTCGCGCCCGCCCGGGCCGACGATACGTACCTCATCCCTGTCCAGGCGCACCTGATAGCGCTCGCCGTACAACTCGACATAACGCTGCCCATCCACCCGGTAAAAACCGTGGCTGTCCTCCATCACCCCATGCAGGTCCACCTTAGCGACGAACGGCTGCAATGCCTGACTGCTCGCCACCGGGCCAGAGCCCCAGCCGCTGACGATTTCGACAACACTGCTTTCGGATTCCTGAAGCGCGCCACCGAGGTACACCCGGCCTTTTTCCACCGGCTCCGGCCCCGCCGCTGCCACGCCAATCGCATCGCCGCCGAGCATCTCGATAGGCTCCAAGGCCTCTGGCTCATCCTTCGCGCCTTCGATCTTCGGTACAACGCCATGCAATAACATCATGGAAAGGTTGCTCACCAGGTCCAGGATCGCCAGGGATTTCTCGGCACCGTTGCCGCGCTTCAATGCCGCTACATCTTCCTCGACCGATTCCAGCGCCAGTGCCAACCACGTCACGATCGCCACCGGCCCTTTCAGCACTGGCGCCACCACATTGAACAGCAACCAGGCACCTTCCTTCAGGCGCTCCCAGCGGCTCTCGCGCGTCGACACCGAGTCGCGTTTGGCCAGTGTCACGAGCACCTGCTTGCCGGCGACGAACAGATGGGTATCGACGTCTGCCAACCAAGGCGTGAACTTGATCCTTGCCGGCTCGGAGGTACCTTCTACTACCGCCGAGCCCCCTGGTACCGCAACCTCCAGAACGCCTTCCAGTGCCTCGCCGAGCAGATGGGGGTGTTTGAAACCTCCGTTCTGGTACACCGCCCTGGCGTCTGTCTCCATCCAGGTCAACACAGTGCTCTGCAGCGCATCTTCGTCGGCAATTGCTGCCATCAACGCCGTGGCGTCGCTGAACTGGCGCAGCGAGTCTTGCCCATAAAGGGGCCGATAGAGCAGCCACGCCGCAGGATGCGCCAGGCGTATGACAAACATCCCACTCACCGTGTCGCGGGCCCTGAAGGCCGGGACAGAGAACGCCAGCGCAGCGATATCGACGTTGGCCTTGAGATCGCGGTTGGTCCGACAGAACTCCGCCAATGCCTGCCATGCTTCTTTGCTCAGCCCGCCTTCGATCCTCAAGCTCAGGGCATCGAACAGCAGCCGGTTGCGCCACTCGCGAGCAAACAAGCTGATCCGCTCGTCGCGCTTTTGCGCATCATCCAAAGTGGCCTGGACATAGGTCGGGTAGCCAGCGCCGATATCCACCTTTTCCACGAGGTCCTTGAGATAACCGGGCGTCAACCAGCTCATGATCTCCTGGCCGGTGCGATGCTTGATTGCAGTGATGGTCGAATGTCCGAGCGCGCTCAGGTTGCCGATGGCAAGCTCGGTCAAGGTCATGGTGCGGGTAACGATGACCCCATCGCCAGGTCCGACACCCACGCCACCTGGCACACCGTGAATTTCTCGCACAGTCAGCAGTAAGTCGTCGGAAAAGTAATTGGCCTCCACCGGATAATCAGCCAGCAGTTGTTCGCGCAGGCGTTGACGGGCATAGGCCTGCAGGTCGAGCAGACCGTCCCGGGACGAGGCTGAGCCGGACAGCGCCTGATCGACAGCCAAATCCAGCACGGCCGCCTGGTAGTCGAAACGATCCTCGGAGGTAGCGCCAGACAGCCAGTCAGGCACTGCCAGCTCAACACCCGGATCGCAAAAGTACGACTCGTTGAAGAATACTTCGGACGGATCGGACAACTGCCAGTACACCGCCTCCATCTGCTCAACGCTGGCAAGCCTGGACCAGCGTACGTGGTCCAGGCGAGTCAGCAACCAGCCAAGCAGCAACGCCGACTGTTGCATGAACGCATCGCCTTGCAGGGCGTAGGTGTTCCAAGTGAGGCTGTCGAAGCGATGTTCGCGGGCCATGAAGTCCCGCAGGGCTTCGCCAAAGGCCTGCGCGTCGGCATAGGCGCGCACCTTGCCCGAGGGTGGGCTCCACAGCAGCAGCCTGTCCTCATCGCGCTCAAGGGCCACCAGCAAATCCGGGAGCAGGACGCTGCGATCAGCCTGCGCACTGCGCATGACTACTTCGATGGCCTGGGCCTGAATGCTGACAAATCGACCCGACAGCATTTCGTAGACGCAGGTCCTGGCTGCATCCGTCAGCCGTTGCTGACCGACATTGCCCAGCAGGGCCATACGCAACGCCTGCTGCATCCAGCAATGCCGACTGACAGCGTAGCCATCGGGGGCCGCGTAAGGCGCGCCATTCCAGTAATCGATCTGCGCCTGACAGAAGTACTCAGGCAACGCCGTCACCAAATCGTTGAGCGGGCCCGACATCCCCATCAACGAGCGAGTATCGAATTCACTCTGCGAGCCAGCAAAGCGATAGGGACTGCTCAACCCCAGGTTATGGGTACGCTTGCCAAGCGGCTCCAGGTCCAGCTTCGTGCCGCTCAGCAACGAGTGCAGCACCACGTCGACCAGTGGCGCCGTCGTCCAGTACGCGGTTTCAGGATCCGGGCTGTCGAGCATGAACGGCGCCGCGTCGGTCAGCGCCGGCTGAACGCTGGCGAGCCAAGGCAGTTGCTCTACCAGTAGCGTGAGGATTCGCTGACTGGCAACCTGGCGCAACGTGGGGCGAGCGGCGAACTGCCTGGCGCAGGCATGCTTGAGATTGAAGTTGGCGATAGGTGGAGTGGGCATCGAACGGCTCCTTCTCGAGAAAGGCTCAAGAATGCAGTCGCGCGCTCCCGCTGCAGGTATTACATATGGCAAGCCTGATGAAGGTTTACGCCCTGCGATCTCGAAAGCAACAAGGCCCTGTTCTCACGAACAGGGCCTTGTTGCTTTCAGCCGCCGGGCGTCAACTGTACACGCGCCCTAACACGCGCCAGCCCTTCACTCGAAGGGAATCACGCCCTCGACATCCGCCCAGCGCAGGTTACCGCGATAGATTGCCAGCAGTTCACCGGTGCTGGTAGCCGCGCGCAGCTGCGCCTCTCGCCCCAGCGTGCGCTGCTCCCACAGTTTGAGGTGCCCCTTGCTGAACGCCCGCGCAGGCGTGTCGGCGGCCGGGTAGTGGAAGTGCGCGTCCCATAGCCCCACACCCTTGGCCTTGCCGGGCGCAGGCACGCGCCTGATCTCGAACACGTCGAGAAAATCACGCCCCCCCAGTGGCCTGCGGCTCACGGTCCGCGTGATACGAACCAGCCCCTTTTCAACCAGGAACCTGAGGCCGCTGGCCGAAGGATGTCTGGTCGAGATGTAAGTGGAAATCAGGTGGACCCGCTGCACCGATTCCAGGTGCGCGATGTCATCGGCCAGACGACTGCCGAACTCGCTTTCGATGCCAGCCCGCGTCAGCAGCTGCTCCGCCTCCTTTAGCTGGCTGACATGATTGGCGATGATGGTACGGACACCAAACGGGTCTAGTGCCTCGGCATACTGGCGCACCAGGCTGATCACACCGCTGACCTGCCTCAACGCGGCCCTGGCCTTACCCCTGGCGTGACCAGCATCGACCGTTGCCTCGCTGCCTTGCTCCTCCTCCACGGCAGGAGGTTGCTCGACGAACGTATCGCCGTCCTGGCGGAATGTGCGCAGCACCTGCCGACCAGTGACATCATGCTGCTGGACAACCCGCTCGCCAGAAACCTCGACTTCCGCGCCCACCACACTGCGCCCGTCATAGGTACGCGCCATGCGCAAGGTGCCAGGGCGCTGGGCATATAGACGCGTCCTGGGCTGCGCCGGTATCGATAGCTCAAGCTCGCGCACCACCTGCGCAAGCAGTTGTTCGGCCTGGCTGGTCAGCCTGTGCAGCACGTCCTTGTATTGCCCGACCTTGGCCTCTACCAACAGCTCGGGACAGGTTTCGGCCAGATAATCCAAGCGCACTCGGGTGCTCCGGTAGGTCTGCAAGGTGCTACCCAGCACCTGCTGTTGAGTGGTCAATGACAGGCCGTCGGCAGTGATCACCCTTTCATGGGCGGCGCCTGCGCTCTTGAGCTCGTCCCCGGCCAGATAATCCAGCGCCTGGATCAATTCCCGCTCTTCCACCGGGGCCACACGATCCAGGCTCAGCTCACCAAGATCCAGCAAGCTCCGCAGGCGCAAGCCGACTCCGCTGAGCTTGCGGCTTTCTTGCAGGAACTTCAGGACTTCACGCTTCTCCACCCTCGCATCAAGCGCCGCGTCCCATAGCACGATACCGTCTTTCGGCAAGCTCTCTGCCAGCACATCCAGCACCTCGGAGACTTCGATCAGATCCAGCTGCCAGCTCAGCACTTTTTCCAACTGCGCCCTGGCAAACCGATAACGCTCCAGCTGTTCGGCACCCTCCGGCTTGGCGGCCATACCATTGAGCACACCAGGCAGATCTACCTCATTAACCCGTTCCACGGTCTCGTTGTAGAGCGCCACGCCGTAACCGATCAAATCATGACGTATGACGCCACGCTGATGGGGAAGCACAGCGATCAAAGCCTGAGATGCAAAGCGCTGCTCACTCATTGAAGTCAGCACGTCATCCAACCTTACGGTGTAGTCCAGCAACTTCTTGAGGTCATCCATGACAAGCGCCTTCGCACTGGCAACTTCTCCCTTGACCCTGGCAATCCGCTCATCGAACCTATCTGCCAGGCCAGGATCGGTGATCAACTTGGCCTGCTGACGCAGTCGATCGAGTTCTGCTTCCTTGGCCTTGGACTTGTCCTTGCTCGCTGCGAAAAAATCACCCAGGAGGTTGCGCTCTGCAAGCAACGCGTTCTGGCGCTGGTTCAACTGCTCGAAGTCGCTCTTGTTCTTCTGTTGCGTCAGCTCCAGACGCCCCTTAGGCCCGCCCCCGCCAGTCGCAACCTGGTATCGATGCGCCAGTCTCCCTGCTCCCGTACAAGCCAGGGCCCATGCGCATCCTGCGGTCCCACGATGCGTGCAGCGCTTCCCAGCAATTCGACCTGGTAGGTATCACCGGCAAGCAAGAGGTACTGCCGGCCCTGCACCTGATAGGTCCCCGAGGCCTCCTGCGACACACCCGTCAGATCCACGACCGAAGCCAGACCGCGAAGCGACCTGCGCTCCTGGGAGGTCAGCACATTGACCCCCTGTGCGCCTCGCCAGGAGAAATCCAGCACCTGACTCGAACGGCTGGCCAGCTGTGACGCCTCGCCTTGTACGGGCATTACCGCCAGCCGGCTGTCAGTGCTGGCCAAGGCAAGCCGTGGCAGTGGTTTAACCACGCGCGGCGGCCCGACAAGATCGGTCGTCGGCAAGCGTACATGCGCAAGCGCCATGCCCAGATTCAGCAGCACATCCACCACCGCCGCGCTGCGCTCGAACTCGCTGCCCTCGGAGAATGCCTGCGTATCGTGCACAACCCCCAGCACCGACTGCGCCAGCCAGGCGACCGTGGCAATCGGCCCGCGCAGCAACAGCGTGGCCACATCGAACAGCAACCAGGCGCCCCGCTGTAACAAGGCCCAGCGGCTCTGGCGAGTAGAGACCGATTGCCGGCCAGCCAACTCGACCAGCAAGCGACGGTTGGCGTCGTACATCAGCCGATCGACTTCCACGACCCAGGGCAGCCGGGCCAAGGTCGGCGGATCTGCCCGGGCCGGTGACAGCGAGGTATCAATGATCGGTGTCCCCAGGTGTGGCTCGAAGAACCCACCATGGTCGTACACCGGACGAGCCTGGGGATCGAGCCATTGCAGGACACTTTCGCCAAGCGCCTTATCGTCGCGAATCGCCGCCATCAGCGCCTCGAACCCCGAGAACTCGGTCAAGGCCTGCTGGCCGTAAAGCGGCCGATAAAGCACCAACGAAAACGGCTCGACCGAGTGCAGCACGAACATGCCCATGACCAGATCCGGGGCCGGATGATCCTCCGCGCGCTGAAACGCCAGCGGCATGAGCGTGGTTCTGGGGCGCTGGGCATCTACCCGTCCAGCACAATAGTCGACGATAGCTTGCAGGCCTGCCTCACCCAGCGTGCCGCCCAGCTTGGCGCCCAGGGCAGTGAACAGCAGGGAGCAGCGCCATTCGCGGGCAAAGCGGGTGACCCGCTCCGGCTGCAGGGCAGGGTCGAGCTGCTCGGACACATAGCTGGGGTAGCGAGCGCCGATGTCCACCCGCTCGACCAGTGATCGTAGATAGTCGGCAGTCAACCAGGGGGCGATCAGTTGCTTTTTACGATGCTCGATCTTCGTGATCAGCGCATCGCCCAGCGCGCTCAGGTTGCCGATGGCGAACTCGGTCAGCGTGATGCTGCGGGTTTCGATGACGCCATCCCCAGGGCCCACACCTGCTCCCCCCGGCACGCCCCGCGCAGTGGTCAGGGTCAGCAGCAGGTCGTTGGCGTGGTAGTTCGCTTCATCGGGTTGATCCAGCAACATCTGCTGCCTGAGCTGCGCATCGGTGTAGCTGTGCAGGTCTTCGACACCATCGAGGGCAGAGCTGCCTAGCGATTCGGCCTGCGCCAGAGCCAGCTCGAACAGCCCGCACTGGAACGCAAACTTGTCTTGCGCCTGCGCGCGATAGAGCCCCACAGGCGTCGAGACGCCGGCCTCGTCCGCAGCGTGATAACCGGCGATGAACCACTGCGCGGGGTCACTGGTGCCCGAATAGAATTGCTCCATCGACGCCACATCATCGAACGTCGAAACCTGCCAGCGATCCACCTGGCCTAGCATGCGCTCAAGCAACAGGGCGCATTGCACGGCAAACACATCGCCAGTGCATTCATGGCGGCGCCAAGTCAACGAGGTGAACCGCTGGGTCTCGGCCAACTCATCGCGCAATGCCATGGCGAAGGCATCGTAGCCGGAAAACCCTTTGACCACCCCGCTGGGAGCGCACCACAGCACCTGCTCGCCTTCGTCCCACTCGCCGCGCACGAGCAGTTGCGTCTGCAACTGGTTGAGGCTGTCACCGCCATCGTTCAGTTGCACCTCGACGCTGAACACCGAAGGTAGCTGAGCCCCTCCCTTGAGCAGCCCCAACACGCAGTCACGTTGCTGGGCATTGAGGTCTTGCAGAGGCAGGCTTTGCAGCAGGGTCGACTTGATGACCTGCGCAAGCCAGCGATCCCGGCTAACGCCATGGAAGCCGACGGCCGCCCAGTAGTCGACCTGAGCCTGGCGAAACCGGTCTGGCAGTGCCGACACCAGTTGGTTCAGCTCAGCCAGCACACCGTCCGCAGCTACCGAGACAAACTCCAACGACTCGCCGGCGGCATCACGCATGAAATATGGCGGTGCAACCCGGACAGAGAAACTTCCACCTGCCAAGCCCAACGCCTCCAGCTTGCAGCCCTGACGCAGGGCATCGAGCAAAGCATCAACCAGTGGCCGCGAGACCCAGGAATCATAAGGGCGGTACTGGCCAGTGACAGCCCCGTCGTAGGGTATGTCCAGGATGACAGGGCCTGCATCCGGTAACTGGGCGTCGGCAATGCCACGTAGTCGCGCAGCAAGCACTTGCAAGGCCTGCTGCGAGGCCAACTGGCGCAAGGTCGGGCGATCAGCGAACGCCAGCGACACCGCGCGCTGGTAGTCCGGTGTGGTTCTGGTTTCGATTGGCATGCGAGGTCACCCTTGGTGATGAATGGATCACCGAGGGTGCGATTTCGCGAAAGGCGGGAGGCACTAATTAATGCTGCGCAGGTTAATCATCCGGCTGAACGATCACCTGCAAGAAACAAAAGAGGCCCGGTTCTTTCGAACCGGGCCTCTGCCTCACAGCAACAGCAATCAGCTGTACACACGCCCCAACAACTGGCGGTGGCTTTCGAACTGATCCAGCACGTCACGCACGATCTGCTCGCGGGTGAAGCCCATCAGGTCGTATTCCTGGCTGCCGTCGTGCAGGTACACCTCGGCGCGGTAGAAGCGCTGCTGCACCTCTGGCTCGCCTTCGACCGGCGCCTCGCTCGGCGCGGCCAGGTAACCGTCCAGGCTGGCTTCGTAGACGAAGGGGTTGCCCTCTTCCATCATCACCCGCAGGCCCATCATGTTGCGCGACTGGCCAACGCGGGTCTCGACCTCGAAGCCCAGGGTGCGCAGCTGTTCGGCGGCTTCCTTGAGCGCCGGGCTGACCTGCTTGTCCATGAAGCGCTGCACCACGGCCTGGGTCGGCTGCAGGTCCAGCTGGCTCAGGCGCTCGCTGAAGCCGCGACGGCCACGGGCGGCCAGTTCGGCGCGCTCGCTCTCGACGGCAACGTCCTGCTTCATCGCCTTCATCAGGCCGAACATGAACAGCACCAGCACCACCGAGAACGGCAGGCCAGCCAGCACCACCATGGTCTGCATGGCTTCGAAGTTACCGGCGAACAGCAGGCCGATGGTCACCAGGGTGATCACCACCGACCAGAACACCACCATCCAGTGCGGAGCGTCTTCGTCCACCTTGCCGCCTTTGCACGACAGGTTGGCCATCATCACGGCGCCCGAGTCGGCCGGGGTGAGGAACAGCACGAAGCCGACGAACACCGCTACACCGATGACGATTTTCGACGCTGGGAAGTATTCGAGTAACTGGTAGATCGACATCGACGGCTGTTCGAGCGCAGTCTTGCCAAGCTCCACGGCGCCCTGGTTGATCACCAGGTCCAGCGCGGTGTTACCGAAGATCGACAGCCAGGCCAGGGTGAAGCCCAGCGGGATCAGCAGCACGCCACTGACCAGCTGACGCACGGTACGGCCCTTGGAAATACGGGCGATGAACATGCCGACGAACGGGCCCCAGGAGATCCACCAGGCCCAGTAGAACACGGTCCACAGGCCCAGCCAGCGCTCGGATTTGTCACCTGCGCCTTCGTACACATAGAGGTCGAAGGTCTTCAGCACGATGCCGTTGAGGTAATCGCCGATGTTCTGCACGAAGGCGTTGAACAGGTGCAGGGTGTTGCCGGCCAGCAGCACGAAGATCAGCAGGCCGCTGAACAGCAGGATGTTCAGGTTGGACAAACGACGAATGCCGTTCTCCACGCCCGACACCGCAGCGATGGTGGCCACGCCGGCCATGGTCAGGATCACCGCCAGCAGGTTGGTCTTGCTGTGGTCCATGCCGAACAGGTACTCGAGGCCCGAGGCCACCTGCATTGAACCGATCCCCAGGTTGGTCACCAGGCCCAGCAGGGTGACGAACATGCCGAAGATGTCCACGGCATGGCCGGCACCGCCCTTGACCCAACGCTCACCGACCAGCGGGTACAGCGCCGAGCGCAGTGCCAGCGGCTGGTTGTGGCGGTAGGCGAAGTAGCCCACGGCCAGGCCCACCAGGGCGTAGATCGCCCAGCCGTGCAGGCCCCAGTGCAGGAAGGTCAGTTGCAGGCCCTGGCGCGCGGCCTCGAGGCTGGCAGGCGTGCCTTCCGGTGGGTTGAAGTAGTGGTCCAGCGGCTCGGATGCGCCGAAGTACAGCAGCGAGATACCGATGCCGGAGGAGAACAGCATGCCGGCCCAGGCGCCGTAGCTGAAATCGGGGGTGTCGTCCTTGCCGCCCAGCTTGAGCTTGCCGTAGTCGGAGAAGGCCAGGTAAACGACGAACAGCAGGTAACCGCAGATTACCAGCATGTAGTACCAGCCGAAGGTGCGGGTCAGCCATTTCTGGGCGACACCGAGCACCTGGCCGGCGGTTTCGGGTACAGCGATCAGCAAGGCCGTCAGAACGAGGATCAGCAGCGCCGAGGTGTAGAACACCACGCGGTTGACCCGTACCCGCTCGGCAGGGGGGTTGGTTAGGGAAGCAGAACTCATTGCACGAATGCTCCGGGCAGTGCGGCAGTGGAGGCTAAACAGTTATGTCCGACGCAATTGGTGCAATAGCCCTACAGCGTCAGGTGTTATAAAAGGCACCCTGGAAACCGTGATCCCGATTAGAAACGCTGCAAGAAAACAGACGGGTGACCTGTCGCCGATCCGCATCTCCGTTGAGGAGTGTGCGCATTCGCCACAGCCACCAGGCCCGCTCCAAGGGCCGACCGCGCAGCCTGTGACCGCTCGGCAGAATCTGTCTTTGCATCGCTCATGCCCGTCAACGCCTTGTATTCCGGGGGGTTACGCGATTTCCTGGGGTGTCAATCCGTGTCCCGTTGACCGCTTGAAAACTGTCAATGGCACAAATTGTCGCAGAGCTTATTCTTTATTGATTGAACGTTCAATCAAAACAAAATAGACTGGCCTTCGCCGAGTCAGCCGCCCGTCGTCTGCTCGCAGGCCTGAGGAGATAGCAAGATGCCCAAGGTCGGTATGCAACCCATCCGCCGCCAGCAGTTGATCGAAGCCACCCTGCAGGCGGTCGATCAGGTCGGACTGGGGGACGCCAGCATTGCGCTGATTGCCCGTTTGGCCGGTGTGTCGAACGGCATCATCAGTCACTACTTTCAGGACAAGAACGGCCTGATCGCAGCGACGATGGGCTACATCATGAGCATGCTCAACGAGGGCGTGGCCGCACGTCGCCAGGCCCTGACGGACGACAGCCCGCGCGCTCACCTGAAGGTGATCATCGAAGGCAACTTCGATGCGAGCCAGGTGAACGGCCCGGCAATGAAAACCTGGCTGGCCTTCTGGGCCTCCAGCATGCACCAGCCGTCTTTGCACAGGTTGCAGCGGATCAACGATCACCGCCTGTATTCCAACCTGTGCTGCCAGTTCCGCCGCGCCCTGCCGCTCTACCATGCGCGCAAGGCTGCCCGCGGGCTGGCGGCCCTGATCGACGGCCTATGGTTGCGTGGCGCCTTGTCGGGTGACGCATTCGACACCGACCAGGCAATACGGATTGCTTACGAATACATGGATCTACAACTGGCTAAACAGCACACCCTGGGCACCAACGACCAGGCCGCTGAAACACCGCGCACAGCCACTGGCCAACCGGCAGGAGCGTGACGCGGCAGCCAACCACACACTGCACTTGCGAGGACACTATGGCCCGTTTCGGAACGCAAAAACTCTACATTGATGGCGCTTACGTCGACGCTGGCAGCGATGCCACCTTCGAAGCCATCAACCCGGCCACCGGCGAAGTCCTCGCCCACGTGCAGCGCGCCACCCAGGCGGACGTCGAGAAGGCCGTCGAAAGCGCCGAACGCGGTCAGAAGGTCTGGGCTGCCATGACTGCCATGCAGCGTTCGCGCATCCTGCGCCGCGCCGTCGACATCCTGCGCGAGCGCAACGACGAGCTGGCCCAGCTGGAAACCCTGGATACCGGCAAGTCGTACTCCGAAACCCGCTACGTCGACATCGTCACCGGCGCCGACGTGCTGGAGTACTACGCAGGCCTGGTACCGGCCATCGAAGGCGAGCAGATCCCGCTGCGCGAATCGTCCTTCGTCTACACCCGCCGCGAACCGCTGGGCGTGACCGCCGGTATCGGCGCGTGGAACTACCCGATCCAGATCGCCCTGTGGAAATCCGCCCCGGCCCTGGCCGCCGGCAACGCGATGATCTTCAAGCCATCGGAAGTCACCTCGCTGACCACCCTGAAACTGGCCGAGATCTACACCGAAGCCGGCCTGCCGAACGGCGTGTTCAACGTCCTGACCGGCAGCGGCCGTGAAGTCGGCACCTGGCTGACCGAACACCCGCGCATCGAGAAAGTCTCGTTCACCGGCGGCACCACCACCGGCAAGAAAGTCATGGCCAGCGCTTCGAGCTCGACGCTCAAGGAAGTCACCATGGAACTGGGCGGCAAGTCGCCGCTGATCATCTGCGCCGACGCCGACCTGGACAAGGCCGCCGACATCGCCATGATGGCCAACTTCTACAGCTCCGGTCAGGTCTGCACCAACGGCACCCGCGTGTTCATCCCTGCCCCGATGAAAGCGGCCTTCGAAGCCAAGATCGCCGAACGCGTTGCCCGCATCCGCGTCGGCAACCCGGAAGACGAGAACACCAACTTCGGCCCACTGGTCAGCTTCGCCCACATGGAAAGCGTGCTGGGCTACATCGCCAAGGGCAAAGAAGAAGGTGCCCGCGTGCTGTGCGGCGGCGAGCGTCTGACCGAGGGTGACTTCGCCAAGGGCGCCTTCGTTGCCCCGACCGTGTTCACCGACTGCACCGACGACATGACCATCGTCAAGGAAGAGATCTTCGGCCCAGTGATGAGCATCCTCAGCTACGAGACCGAGGAAGAAGTCATCCGCCGTGCCAACGACACCGAATACGGCCTGGCCGCCGGTGTCTGCACCAACGACATCAGCCGCGCCCACCGCATCATCCACCAGCTGGAAGCCGGCATCTGCTGGATCAACGCCTGGGGCGAGTCGCCGGCAGAAATGCCGGTTGGCGGCTACAAGCAGTCGGGCGTCGGCCGTGAGAACGGTGTCAGCTCGCTGGCTCAATACACTCGCATCAAGTCGGTCCAGGTCGAGCTGGGCGGCTACAACTCGGTCTTCTAAGACCGAGAGCTGCAAGCTTCAAGCCTCAAGCTGCAAGAAAGAGCCGGTCGGCGTCATGCCACCGGCCCTTGCAGGCCTAATCCATTCGCAAGCTTCGCACGACTGCTTTCCTTGCAGCTTGTAGCTAGAAGCTTGCCGCTGCATTTCGGAGAAATGCCATGGAATATGACTACATCATCGTCGGTGCCGGCTCGGCCGGTAACACCCTGGCCACCCGCCTGACCGAAGACGCCAGCGTCACCGTCCTGCTGCTGGAAGCCGGCGGCCCCGACTACCGCTTCGACTTCCGCACCCAGATGCCGGCCGCCCTGGCCTTCCCGCTGCAGGGCCGCCGCTACAACTGGGCCTACGAGACCGACCCGGAGCCGTTCATGGACGGCCGCCGCATGGAATGTGGCCGCGGCAAGGGCCTGGGTGGCTCTTCGCTGATCAACGGCATGTGCTACATCCGCGGCAACGCCATGGACTTCGACGGCTGGGCTGAACTGCCGGGCCTGGAAGACTGGACCTACCTGGACTGCCTGCCGTACTTCCGCAAAGCGGAAACCCGCGACATCGGCCCCAACGACTACCACGGCGGCGAAGGCCCGGTCAGCGTTGCCACGCCCAAGGCCGGCAACAACCCACTGTTCCACGCCATGGTCGAAGCAGGCGTGCAAGCCGGCTACCCGCGCACCGAAGACCTGAACGGCTACCAGCAGGAAGGCTTCGGCCCGATGGACCGTTCGGTGACCAAGAACGGCCGCCGCTCCAGCACCGCCCGTGGCTACCTGGACCAGGCCAAGAAGCGCCCGAACCTGACCATCGTCACCCACGCCCTGAGCGACCGCGTGCTGTTCGACGGCAAGCGCGCCGTTGGCGTGACCTACCTGGTCGGCGACAGCGAAGAGCGTGTCGAAGCCCGTGCGCGCAAGGAAGTCATCGTCAGCTCCGGCGCCATCGCCTCGCCGCAGCTGCTGCAGCGTTCCGGCGTCGGCCCGCGCGCCCTGCTGGAAAGCCTCGACATCCCGGTCGTTCACGACCTGCCGGGCGTCGGCGAGAACCTGCAGGACCACCTGGAGCTGTACCTGCAGTACGCCTGCACCCAGCCGGTGTCGCTGTACCCATCGCTGCTGTGGTGGAACCAGCCGGCCATTGGCGCCGAGTGGATGTTCAACGGCACCGGCATCGGCGCCAGCAACCAGTTCGAGGCCGGTGGTTTCATCCGTACTCGCCCTGAGTTCAAGTGGCCGAACATCCAGTACCACTTCCTGCCGGTAGCGATTAACTACAACGGCTCCAACGGCGTGAAAGAGCACGGCTTCCAGGCGCACATGGGCTCCATGCGCTCGCCTGCCCGTGGTCGCATCCAGGCCAAGTCGAAGAACCCGCGCCAGCACCCGAGCATCCTGTTCAACTACATGTCCACCGAGCAGGACTGGCAGGAGTTCCGCGACGGCATCCGCCTGACCCGCGAAATCATGGCCCAGCCAGCGCTGGACCCGTACCGCGGTCGTGAGATCAGCCCGGGCGCCCACGTGCAAACCGACGAAGAGCTGGACAAGTTCATCCGCGAGCACGCCGAAACCGCCTTCCACCCGTCCTGCTCGTGCAAGATGGGTACCGACGACATGGCGGTAGTGGATGGCGAAGGCCGCGTGCATGGCATGCAGGGCCTGCGTGTGGTCGACGCGTCGATCATGCCGCTGATCATCACCGGCAACCTCAACGCCACCACGATCATGATCGCCGAGAAAATCTCCGACAAGATCCGTGGCCGCAAGCCACTGCCGCGCAGCACCGCCAAGTACTACGTGGCGGGCGATGCACCGGTGAAGGGCAAGCCGATGCGGGAAGTGAAGCAGGCGTAAGCCTGCACCGGCCTCTTCGCGGGTAAACCCGCTCCCACAGGTCCCACACTGCCCTTGAGGCCAGTGATATGCCTGTGGGAGCGGGTTCACCCGCGAAAGGGCCCGCATAGGCAACACAAGAAAAGGCACCTCTCGAGGTGCCTTTTTTCATATACGGAAACGCTTTACAGCCTGCCAATTCATCAGGTTAGAATCGATTGGCACGCGACCTGCTAGTTCACGGCTGCACGTCCCTCATTCCCCCGCTGTCCCGGAGTACCTGCCTTTGGATGCAAGCACCATCAACAGCCTGTTCTTGATCGGCGCATTGCTGGTGGGTGCAAGTATCCTGGTCAGCTCGCTGTCATCGCGCCTGGGCATCCCGATCCTGGTCATCATCCTCGCCGTCGGCATGGTCGCCGGCGTGGATGGCGGCGGCATCATCTTCAACAACTACCCGACCGCCTACCTGGTGGGCAACCTGGCGCTGGCGGTGATCCTGCTCGACGGCGGCCTGCGCACTCGGGTAGCCAGCTTTCGCGTAGCCTTGTGGCCGGCGCTGTCGCTGGCCACGGTGGGCGTGATGATCACTACCGCGCTGACCGGCATGGTCGCCGCCTGGCTGTTCAACCTGAGCATGATCCAGGGCCTGCTGATCGGCGCCATCGTCGGCTCCACCGACGCTGCGGCAGTGTTCTCGCTGCTCGGCGGCAAAGGCCTCAACGAACGGGTCACGGCCACCCTGGAAATCGAGTCGGGCAGCAACGACCCGATGGCGGTGTTCCTCACCGTTACCCTGATCGACATGATCGCCAGCGGCCAGACCGGCCTGCACTGGAGCCTGCTCACCCACCTGCTGCGCGAATTCGGCATCGGTACGCTGCTGGGCCTGGGCGGCGGCTGGCTGATGCTGCAACTGGTCAACCGCATCAACCTGGCCGGCGGCCTGTACCCGATCCTGGTGATAGCCGGCGGCCTTGCAGTGTTCTCGCTGACCAACGCCCTGCACGGCAGCGGCTTCCTCGCCGTCTACCTGTGCGGCCTGGTGCTGGGCAACAAGCCGGTACGCAGCCGCCACGGCATCCTGCACATGCTCGACGGCATGGCCTGGCTTGCGCAGATCGGCATGTTCCTGGTGCTGGGCCTTTTGGTCACGCCCCACGACCTGCTGCCCATCGCCCTGCCGGCACTGGGCCTGGCGCTGTGGATGATCGTGGTTGCCAGGCCGCTGTCGGTGGTCGCCGCGCTGCTGCCGTTCAAGGCCTTCCACGGCCGTGAAAAGGGCTTCATCAGCTGGGTCGGCCTGCGCGGCGCGGTACCGATCATCCTCGCGGTGTTCCCGCTGATGGCCGGCCTGCCGGACGCGCAGCTGTTCTTCAACCTGGCGTTCTTCATCGTGCTGGTGTCGCTGCTGGTGCAGGGCACCAGCCTGCCGTGGATGGCCAAGCTGCTCAAGGTC
Source organism: Pseudomonas sichuanensis (assembly GCF_024749065.1). NCBI lineage: Bacteria > Pseudomonadati > Pseudomonadota > Gammaproteobacteria > Pseudomonadales > Pseudomonadaceae > Pseudomonas > Pseudomonas sichuanensis. Next base: position 5,607,362 of record NZ_CP087185.1, read on the forward strand.
ACGGTACCGCCAGACCCGGCACCGATTTCGCGCTCGGCGCTGGAAGTGCACATCACCAGCGAGTGGGAGCTGTTCGTCTACCGCCTGGGCGCCGAGAAGTGGTGCATCGGCGCCGCCCTGCGCGAACTGAAGATGCCCGAGGGCACGCGCATCGCCGCGCTGTTTCGCAGCGAACAACTGCTGCACCCCTCGGGCAGTACCGTGCTGGAAGTCGGCGACATGCTCTGCGTGATCGGCCACGAACACAACCTGCCGGCGCTGGGCAAGCTGTTCAGCCAGGCACCGCAACGTGGCCTGGACCTGCGCTTCTTCGGCGACTTCGTGCTCGAAGGCGATGCCGAACTGGGCGCGGTGGCGGCACTTTATGGCCTGAAACTCGACGGCCTGGACGCGAAAATGCCGCTGGCGCAGTTCATCCGACAGAAGGTCGGAGGCGCTCCAGTAGTAGGCGACCAGATCGAATGGCACGGCACGATCTGGACCGTCGCGGTCATGGACGGGAACAAGATCCAGAAAGTCGGCGTCAGATTCCCCGAAGGTACCCGGCCTGGCCCCGGCTTGTTCCTCTAAACTCCGATTTGCCCCGTAGCACAAGAATCCTGCCTATGTCCCTGCGCCATTACTGCCGCGCAGCCCTGCTGGGGCTGTGCCTGACCCTCTCGTTCGCGGCCGCCGCGGCGGAGGTCCCGACCACCTCGGGCATTCAGAACAGCCTCGACAAGATCGCCGAGCGCAAGCTGCCCGAAGCCGAACAGAAAGCCGTGCAGCAAGTGCTGGAGCAGACCCTGGCGCTGCTGGCCAGCAAGGAGGACAGCGAGCAGAAGCTTGAAGCCCTCAAGCAGCAACTGGCCTCTGCCCCCCAGGAAACCCGCGACAGCCAGCGCGAGCTGATCAAGCTCAAGGGCGCCAGCGCCATACCCGTTGCCCAACGCTACGCCAACCTTACAGTGCCGCAGCTCGAACAGATGCTCAGCGAGCGCAGCACCCAGCAGGGCGAGTTGCAGAAAGCCCTGTCCGAAGCCAACAGCCTGATCATCAACTCGCAGACCCGGCCCGAACGGGCCCAGGCCGAGATCAGCAGCAACCAGACCCGCGCCCAGCAGATCAACAACAGCCTCAAGAGCGGCAAGGACGGCGGCAAGGCGCTGACCAGCGACCTGCGCAACCAGCTCAACGCCGAACTGGCCTCGCTCAACGCCCTGACCCTGCTGCGCCGTCAGGAACTGGCCGCCAACAGCCAGCTGCAAGACCTGGGCAACGCCCGTCACGACCTGCTGATCGCCCGCGCGGCGCGGCTTGAGCAAGAGATCCAGGACCTGCAGACGCTGATCAACGACAAGCGCCTGGCCCAATCCCAGCAGGCCGTCACCCAGCAGTCGATCGAAGCGCAGAAGGCCGGCGGCAGCACCGTGCTGGCCAACGAGAGCACCGCCAACCTCAAACTCTCGGATTACCTGCTCAAAAGCACCGACCGCCTGAACGAGCTGACCCAGCAGAACCTCAGGACCAAGCAGCAGCTGGACAGCCTGACCCAGGCCGACCAGGCGCTGGACGAGCAGATCAACGTGCTCAAGGGCAGCCTGCTGCTGTCGAAGATCCTCTACAAACAGAAACAGGCCCTGCCGCACCTGAAAGTCGACCGCGACCTGGCTGACCAGATCGCCGATATCCGCCTGTACCAGTTCGAGATCAACCAGCAACGCGAGCAGATGAGCAGCCCGTCCAGCTATGTGGACAAGCTGCTGGCCAACCAGCCGCAGGAAGAGGCCACACCGCAGTTGCGCAAGGCCCTGCTGGAAGTGGCGATCACCCGCGGCGACCTGCTCGAACGCCTGAACCGCGAACTCTCCGCGCTGCTCAACGAATCGATCACTCTGCAACTGAACCAGAAGCAACTGCTCAGCACCGCCCAGAACCTGCGCACCACCCTGGATGAGCAGATGTTCTGGATCCCCAGCAACAAGCCGCTGGACTGGGAATGGCTGCGCTTCGTGCCGGAGCGCCTGGCCGAACAGGTCGCCAGCCTGCCCTGGGGCTCGGGGATCAAGGAGCTGGCCGACGGCCTCAGCCAGCGCCCGCTGCTGTTCCTGCCGCTGCTGCTGGTGATCGGCGCCCTGCTGTGGCGACGCAAGTACCTGTACCAGCGCCTGGGCAAGGTTCACCAGGACATCGGCCACTTCAAGCGTGACAGCCAGTGGCACACGCCCCAGGCGATCCTGATCAACATCCTCCTGGCCATGCCGGTGGCCCTGGCCCTGGCGCTGGGCAGCTACGCCCTGCAGATCGACGCCCGCGGGCAGAACGCCAACCTCGGCGCCGCGCTCTGGCAACTGGCCCAGGCCTGGCTGGTGTTCTACACCGCCTACCGCATCCTCGCCCCGGGCGGCGTGGCCGAGATCCACTTCCGCTGGCACAAGCCGCAGGTCGAGTTCCTGCGTGGCTGGGTGCGCCGCCTGGGTACCGTGGTGCTGGCCCTGGTGGGCGTGGTGGCGGTGGCCGAGCACCAGCCCTCGGCACTGGCCGACGACGTGCTGGGCATCGGCGTGGTGCTGGCCTGCTATGCCCTGATGGCCTGGCTGCTCAGCCGCCTGCTGCTGAGCAGCCCGGCGCACCGCGACACCTCGCTGTTCCGCCGCGCGGTCGGGGTGGCCTTCACCGCACTGCCTATCGCCCTGTTCGTGGCGGTGTGCTTCGGCTACTACTACACCGCGCTCAAACTCACCGACCGCCTGATCTACACCCTCTATCTGCTGCTGTTCTGGCTGGTGATCGAGGCCGCATTCGTGCGTGGCCTGTCGGTGGCGGCACGGCGTCTGGCCTACCAGCGCGCCCTGAGCAAACGCCAGGCGGTCAAGGAAGGCCTGGACGGCGAAGTACCGGTCGAAGAGCCGACCCTGGACATCGAACAGGTCAACCAGCAGTCCCTGCGCCTGATCCGCCTGGCCCTGCTGGGTGGTTTCATCGCCGGCCTGTACTGGGTGTGGGCAGACCTGATTTCGGTGTTCTCGTACCTCAACAACTTCACCCTCTACGAATACACCAGCGGCACTGGCGCCGCCGCCAGCATGGTGCCGATCAGCCTCGGCGACCTGCTGGGGGCGCTGGTGATCGTCGGCATCACCTTCGCCCTGGCCGGCAACTTGCCGGGCCTGCTCGAAGTGCTGGTGCTGTCGCGGTTGAACCTGGCCCAGGGCAGCGCCTACGCCACCACCACGCTGCTGTCGTACATCATCGTCGGGGTCGGCATCGTCAGTACCCTGTCGACCCTCGGGGTCAGCTGGGACAAGCTGCAATGGCTGGTGGCGGCGCTGTCGGTGGGCCTGGGCTTCGGCATGCAGGAGATCTTCGCCAACTTCATCTCCGGCATCATGATCCTCTTCGAGCGCCCGGTACGGATCGGCGACACCATCACCATCGGCAACCTGTCCGGCACGGTAAGCAAGATCCGCATCCGCGCCACCACCATCACCGACTTCGACCGCAAGGACATCATCGTCCCCAACAAGACCTTCATCACCGGCCAACTGATCAACTGGTCGCTGACCGACACGGTCACCCGGGTAACGCTGAAACTGGGCATCGACTACGGCTCGGACCTGGACCTGGTGCGCGACATCCTGCTCAAGGGCGCCCACGAGAACCCGCGGGTGCTCAAGGACCCGGAGCCGATCGTGTACTTCCTCAACTTCGGCGAGAGTTCGCTGGACCATGAGCTGCGCATGCATGTGCGCGACCTGGGCGACCGCAACCCGACGCTGGATGAGCTCAACCGCTACATCAATCGCGAGTTCAAGGCGCACGACATCAAGATCTCGGTACGCCAGGTGGAGGTGTTCTTGATGGATACCAAAGGCGGCAAGCAGCAGTTGATTCCGATGGATAAACCCAAGCCGGACGGCACTGAGCCGGCCTGACGGGCCTCAGATCCTTTATCCTGTCGAGAATCGATGCGAGGGCTACGCCCTCGTTCGCGGGCAAACCCGCTCCCACACAGCCAGCGCGATCCCTGTGGGAGCGGGTTTACCCGCGAAGGGCCGCAAAGCGGCCCCAATCGCACCGAATCCAGGAGCAGCCCGTGAAGTCCCTCGACCACCTCAGCTTCGACAACCGCTTCGCCCAGCTCGGCGACGCCTTCTCCACCCAGGTCCTGCCCGAGCCGATTGCCGAGCCGCGCCTGGTCGTCGCCAGCACATCGGCCATGGCCCTGCTCGACCTCGACCCGGCCCAGGCCGAACTGCCGGTGTTCGCCGAGCTGTTCGGCGGCCACAAGCTGTGGGAGGAAGCCGACCCGCGGGCAATGGTCTATTCCGGCCACCAGTTCGGCTCGTACAACCCGCGCCTGGGCGATGGCCGTGGCCTGCTGCTGGGCGAAGTACTCAACGACGCCGGCGAGCACTGGGATCTGCACCTCAAGGGCGCCGGCCAGACCCCCTACTCGCGCATGGGCGACGGCCGCGCGGTGCTGCGCTCGTCGATCCGTGAATTCCTCGCCTCCGAAGCCCTGCACGCCCTGGGCATCCCCAGCAGCCGCGCACTGTGCGTGATCGGCTCGAGCACCCCGGTGTGGCGCGAAACCCGCGAAAGTGCCGCCATGCTCCTGCGCCTGGCCCAGAGCCACGTGCGCTTCGGCCACTTCGAATACTTCTACTACACCAAGCAGCCCGAGCAGCAGCGGGTGCTGATCGACCATGTACTGGAGCAGCACTACCCCGAATGCCGCGACGCCGAGCAGCCCTACCTGGCCATGTTCCGCACCATCGTCGAGCGCAACGCCGAGCTGATCGCCCGCTGGCAGGCCTATGGTTTCTGCCACGGGGTGATGAACACCGACAACATGTCGATCCTTGGCATCACCTTCGACTTCGGCCCTTACGCCTTCCTCGACGACTTCGACGCCAACTTCATCTGCAACCACTCTGACGACCGTGGCCGCTACAGCTACGCCAACCAGGTACCGATTGCCCACTGGAACCTCAGCGCCCTGGCCCAGGCCCTGACCACGGTGATCGAGGTCGAGCCGCTCAAGGAAGTGCTGGCGCTGTTCCTGCCGCTGTACCAGGCTCACTACCTCGACCTGATGCGCCGCCGCCTGGGCCTGACCACGGCCGAAGATGACGACATGGCGCTGGTCGAACGCCTGCTGCAGCGCATGCAGAGCGGTGGCGTGGACTACACCTTGTTCTTCCGCAAGCTCGGCGAGCGGCCTGTAGCCGAAGCCCTGCAAGTGGTACGCGACGATTTCATCGACCTGGCCGGTTTCGACGCCTGGGGCGCCGAATACCTGGCGCGCTGCCAACGCGAGCCGGGTAACGCCGAGGGGCGGCGTGAGCGGATGCATGCGGTCAATCCGTTGTATGTGCTGCGCAACTACCTGGCGCAGAAGGCCATCGAAGCGGCTGAGGCGGGTGACTACAGTGAGGTGCGGCGGCTGCATCAGGTGTTGAGCACGCCGTTCGAAGAACAGGCTGGAATGCAGGCTTATGCCGAGCGGCCGCCGGAGTGGGGCAAGCATCTGGAGATCAGTTGCTCATCCTGACCTGTGGGAGCGGGCTTGCCCCGCGATAGCGTCAGCCGCTACAACAACACTGCCTGATCTGACGCCATCGCGGGGCAAGCCCGCTCCCACGATGGCCAAAGGAGTTATACATGAGTGCACCCTTGGTAATCCCCTGCCCCCACTGCAACGGCCTCAACCGCATCCCCGCCGACCGCCTGGGCGACAGCCCGAAATGCGGCCGCTGCAAACAGGATGTGCTGTTGAGCACCCCGTTCGAGCTCAGCGAAAGCAACTACGCCGCCCAGATCAAGGGCGACCTGCCGCTGCTGCTGGATGTCTGGGCCGACTGGTGTGGCCCGTGCAAGAGCTTCGCCCCCACCTTCGAACAGGCCGCCCGCCAGCTGGCTGGCCGTTGCCGCCTGGCCAAGCTGGACAGCGAAGCCAACCGCAACCTTGCCGGGCAACTGGGCATTCGCTCGATCCCCAGTTTGATTCTGTTCAGGAATGGGCGCGAAGTGGCGCGGCAGGCTGGGGCGTTTCCGTTGCAGTCGTTGCTGGAATGGGTGCGTAGCCAGGGGGTTTGAGGGGGATTGCATCAGGGCTGACAGGTGTTCGGCGAAAGTTTTGCAGCGCCTATCAGATCGAGCGCCGCCCGCGCGGCGCATCGCGACACAAGGCCGCTCCTACATCTGTTTCGGGCCAATTATTCCTGTGAAAGTATCGGCGCCTGCCTTGGTGCATGCCTTGAGTCATGTGAGGCGGCTGCAACGCACACACTGAAACCGCGTCGAACCAACAAGGCGGACCAGGTGATGGCACAGGAGGGACTGGCCCGAAACAGATGTAGGAGCGGCCTTGTGTCGCGATGCGCCGCGCGGGCGGCGCTCGATCTCATAGGCGCTGAAGAACTTCCGGCGAACCCCTGAAAGCCCTCACGCACTCCGCTCCAGCAAATCATGCAACTCAACAAACTGCTGAGTCAGCTTGTGCCGTGGCTCCAAATGAATCAGCGGCAAACTGGCATGGTGGGACTCACGCATCTTCACCGAACTGCTCAGGTACACCGGCAGCACCGGCAGCCCCTCGGCCAGCAGCTCGTCGAGCATCTGCTGCGGCAGGCTGGCACGTGACTGGAACTGGTTGACCACGATGCCTTCGACCACCAACTCGTCGTTGTGGTCTTCCTTCAAATCGTCGATCTCGGCCAGCAGGCCATACAGGGCCTGGCGCGAGAAGCTGTCGCAGTCAAAGGGGATCAATACGCGATCAGCGGCGATCAGCGCGGAAACGGCGTAAAAATTGAGAGCCGGCGGGGTATCGATGTAGATCCGCTCGTAGTCCTCATCCAGCTCTTCGAGCAGTTTGCGCAGCTTGTTGATCTTGTGCTTGGCCTCGAGCTTGGGCTGCAGATCGGCCAGTTCTGCCGTGGCGGTGACCACATGCAGGTTGTCGAACGGTGTTTCGTAGATATCGACCTTGTTCTTCTTGGCGAACGGGCCGCTGGACAGCGACTGCTTGAAGAAGTCGGCGATGCCCATGGGGATGTCGTCGCCGGTCAGGCCGGTCAGGTACTGGGTCGAGTTGGCCTGGGCATCCAGGTCGATCAGCAGGGTCCGGTAGCCTTCGCTGGCACTCACGGCCGCGAGATTGCAGGCAATGCTCGATTTGCCCACGCCACCTTTCTGATTGAACACCACGCGCCGCATGTCAGACCTCCGTGTATCAACGAATGCCCGAGTATGTGGCGACACTGCGCCATTGGCCAGCGTTGTTCGCTCAAGTTGACGGCAAGCAGCCCGACAACCTGCGAGTAACCGATTGTCGGAAACTGTGCCGCCATGCAAGAGGACATGACGCATATGCGTGTGGATGTTGTCCGATAGCCATCATGTGGATTGATACAGGCCCCGTGCACCGGGATAATGCGCGCCACCTTCCCGTGCGCCAAGCCCGCACGGCGCGTGCTCCGAGTCATTCCCACGCACAGGAACTCCCTCAGGGCGGTAACGTCACACTCATCATGATCACCTTCGATATCAGCCAATGGCGTGCCTGGGCCCCGGGCCTGCAGAGCCCTGCCGACTGGCAGGCCTGGGCGGACGGCGCCGAACACGAGCCCTGTGCCGAGCAGGCGCCGGACGTGGCGTTCCTGCCGGCGTTGCAGCGCCGCCGCCTGAGCCATATGGCGCGCATGGCCTTTGCCGTCGGCTGGCCGTTGGCCGAAGGTCACGCCAACCTGCCACTGGTGTTCGTCTCGCGGCATGGTGAAACCCCACGCACCTTCTCGATTCTCAGCGAACTGGCCAGCCAGCAGCCCTTGTCGCCCACCCAGTTCAGCCTGTCGGTGCACAACGCAATGATCGGCCTGTGGTCGATCATGCGCGGGCAAACCTGCGAGATGACCGCCCTGGCCGCCGCCGGCGACGGCTTCGAGCAAGGCGCCGTGGAAGCCGCCGCGCTGCTCGCCGAAGGCGCACCAGCGGTGCTGCTGATCGTCACCGAGGAACAACCCCCGGCCGCCTACGCGCCCTGCATCAACGATGTGCCGTTCGCCTACGCCGTGGCGCTGCTGCTCACCCCCGGCCAGCAATGGCAGTTGTCCCTTGGGCCGGCACAAACGGCGCCAGCCCCCAAGCTGCCCCATGCCCTGGCTTGGCTGCACGCCTCGCTTAGCGGCCAGAACGCCTTTTCCCACACCTGGAGCCGTCGCACATGGAACTGGCAACGTCAGCCATGAACCGCCCCCGCGACGCCTACCTGTGGCGCCTGACGGCCACCGCCCTGAGCTTCCTGCTGTTCGGCCTGGGCGGGCTGTGCCTGCGCCTGCTGGTGTTCCCGCTGCTGGCCTGCCTGCCAGGCAGTGGCGAACAGCATCGCCAACGCGCCCGGCGCACCATCGGCTGGCTGTTCTGGCGGTTCATCCTGATCATGCGCGGCCTCGGTGTGCTCACCTTCGAGATCAGCGGCGCCGAACGCTTGGGCCGGCGCGGGCAGATGATCATCGCCAACCACCCTTCATTGATCGACGTGGTGTTCCTGCTCGGGCGGGTGCGCGACGCCAACTGCGTGGTCAAGCACAGCCTGTTCGGCAACCCCTTCACCCGTGGGCCGGTGCGCGAGGCGCAGTACATCGGCAACGACGGTAGCCTGGACATGCTCGACAGCGCCGCCGCCTCGCTGCAGCAAGGCCAGCCGCTGGTGATCTTCCCCGAAGGCACCCGCACCCCGCCCGGCCAGGCCCCGGCCTTCCATCGTGGCGCCGCCGCGATCGCCCTGCGCGGTGCGAAAATCATCACACCGGTGATCATCCAGGTCAGCCCCACCACCCTGACCAAGCACGAGCCCTGGTACCGCATCCCCCGACGGCGCGTGCACTTCAGCCTGCGCGTCGGCGCCGACATCGACCCCCAGGCCTTCGCCAGCCTTGGCCCGGCGCCCCTGGCGTCGCGCAAACTCAATGATTACCTGCACCAGTACTACAACAAGGAGCTCGCCACCGATGAGCGATGCACAACACGACCTGAACCGTGACATCAAGCAACTGATCATCGACGCCCTGGGCCTGGAAGACATCAGCGTGCAGGACATCGACGACGCGCAGACACTGTTCGGCGAAGGCCTGGGCCTGGACTCGGTGGACGCCCTCGAACTGGGCCTGGCGATCCAGAAGCGCTACGGCATCAAGATCGACGCCGATGCCAAGGACACCCGCAACCATTTCACCAACGTCGCCACCCTCGCGGCGTTCATCACCGCCCGCCAGGCCGCCTGAGACCGCACCATGCAAACCCGCGAAGACATCTTCAACACCCTCCGTGACGCCCTGGTCGAGCTGTTCGAGCTCGAGCCCGAGCGCATCAGCCTGCAATCGCACCTGTACCAGGACCTGGAAATCGACAGCATCGACGCCATCGACCTGCTCGACCACATCAAGCGCAAGACCGGCAAGAAGATCAGCGCCGAGGACTTCAAGTCGGTACGCACCGTCAACGATGTGGTCGAAGCGGTTCATCGCCTGGTAAACAGCGCGGCATGAAACGCCTGGTCGGCCTCGGCCTGCTGCTGGCCGGCGTGCTGTATCCGTTTGCCGTGCACTACGGCCTGGGCCACTTCGCCCCGTGGCAGTTCGCCCTGCTGCTCGGCGGCCTGTGGCTGGCCCGCGCACTGAGCGCGCCACAACGCACCGGTGGCCTGTGGATGGCCCTGGCGGCGCTGGGCTTCTGCGCGCTGCTGGCGCTGTCCGACAGCGCGCAACTGCTGCGCTGGTACCCGGTGCTGATCAGCAGCTTCATGCTCGCCCTGTTCGGCGCCAGCCTGCTGCAGGGCATGCCGATGGCCGAGCGCCTGGCCCGGCTGCGCGAACCCGAACTGCCACCGGCAGCGGTGCGCTACACACGGCGGGTGACCCAGGCCTGGTGCCTGTTCTTCCTGGTCAACGGCCTGATCGCCGCCGGCCTGACCCTGTGGGCGCCACTGGCCTGGTGGACCCTGTACAACGGCCTGATCGCCTACGCCGCGATGGGCCTGCTGTTCGCCGTGGAATGGCTGATACGTCAACGTGTGCGAGGACGCTCATGAACTGGATCAACCTCGAACACCTGTTGCACCCGCTGGCCACTCCACGCCCGGTCACCGAGGCGCCGGCCCTGGACCACGCCGCGCTATGCTTGCAAGCCCTGCGTCTGGCCGGCGGCCTGCAAGCCCGCGGCGTGCGCCGCCTGGCGGTACATGTGGACGACGCCGCGACGCTGGCCATCGCCCTGCTCGGCGCCTGGCGCGCCGGGGCGCAGGTGCTGTTGACCGCCGACCTGCAAGCGCAGACCCGCGCCCGCTGGCAGGCCCAGGTCGACCTGTGGCTCAGCGACCAGCCGGGCGACCCACAGCTCGACGACCTGCTGGGCGAGCCACTGGCCAGCGCCGACCTCGACCCCGAGCAGTGCTGCATCAGCCTGTGCACCTCGGGCTCCAGCGGCGAGCCCAAGCGCATCGACAAATGCCTGCGCCAACTGGGCAACGAAGTCATCGCCCTGGAGCAGTTGTGGGGCGCCTCGCTGGGCGATGCGCACATCCTCGGCAGCGTCGCCACCCAGCACATCTACGGCCTGCTGTTCCGCGTGCTGTGGCCGCTGTGCGCCGGGCGCGGCTTCGCCCGCAGGGCCCAGCCGTTCCCCGAAGACCTGCAACGCGCCAGCCGCGAACACCCAGCGTTCGCCTGGGTGGCCAGCCCGGCGCTGCTCAAGCGCATGGGCGACAACCTCGACTGGCCCGGGCTGAGCGCGGTGCGGCGGGTATTCTCCTCCGGCGGCGAACTGCCCGCCGAAGCCGCCGAACGCCTGCACCAGCGCCTCGGCCAGTGGCCGACGGAAATCCTCGGCAGCTCCGAAACCGGCGGCATCGCCTGGCGCCAGGGTGAAGCCCTGTGGCAACCGTTCGCCGACGTGGTACTCAGCCAGGATGGCGACGGCGCCCTGCGCATCGCCTCGCCCTACCTGCCCGCCGGCCACGTCGAGCAAAGCGCCGATGCCGCCGAGTTCGCCAGCGACGGGCGCTTCCGCCTGCTTGGCCGCCTCGACCGCACCGTCAAGCTGGAAGAAAAACGCATCTCCCTGCCCATGCTCGAACAGGCCCTGTGCGCCCACGCCTGGGTCGCCGAGGCGCGCCTGGGGGTGATCGAAGAAGGCCGCGCCTTCCTCGGTGCCCTGCTGGTGCCAAGCGCCGAAGGCCTGCATGTGCTGCGCAACCAGGGGCGCCGCGCACTGCTGGAGGGCCTGCGTGCGCACCTGGCCGAACACTGCGAGGCCATCGCCCTGCCCCGGCGCTGGCGCCTGCTGCGCCAGTTGCCGTGCAACGCCCAGGGCAAGCTGCCCCAGGCCGAGGTCTCGGCGTTGCTGCTGGCCGCTCGCAGCCAGGCCCCCGAGGTGCTGGAACAGGCCCGTGAAGACAACCAGCTGCAACTGCGCCTGGCCGTGCCGCTGGACTTGCCCTGCTTCACCGGGCATTTCCCGCAGACCCCGGTATTGCCCGGCGTGGTCCAGCTCGACTGGGCCATCGCCCTCGCTGCACCACTGCTGGCCGCCAACCTGCGCTTCGCCGGCATGGAAGTGCTGAAGTTCCAGCAACTGGTGCGCCCCGGCGACGCGCTGCAGCTGGACCTGCGCTTCGAGCCGGAGCGCGGCAAGCTGTACTTCAGCTACACCCGCGCCGGCCAAGCCTGCGCCAGCGGCCGCATCCTGCTGGAGGCCGTCGGTGCATAAGCCCTGCGCGGTGATCCCGGTGTACAACCACGAACAGGCCGTGCCCATGGTGGTCGACGACCTGCTGCGCGCCGGCCTGCCCTGTGTGCTGGTGGATGACGCCAGCCATGCCCCGTGCGCCGAGGTGCTGCGCCAGCTGGCCGAGCGCGCGGATGTGCACCTGGTGCAACTGGCGGTCAACCAGGGCAAGGGCGGCGCGGTGATGGCCGGCCTGCGCGAGGCCGCGCGGCTGGGCTTCAGCCACGCCCTGCAGGTGGACGCCGACGGCCAGCACGACCTGGCCGATGTCGACCATTTCCTGGCCCAGTCGCAGGTTTATCCACAGGCGCTGGTGTGCGGTTATCCCCAGTACGACGACAGCGTGCCCAAGGGGCGCCTGTATGCCCGCTACCTCACCCACGTGTGGGTGTGGATCAACAGCCTGTCACTGGCCATCCCCGACTCCATGTGCGGTTTTCGCGTCTATCCGCTGCCGCCCACCATCGCGCTGATCGACAGCGTCAAGCTGGGCCGGCGCATGGACTTCGACCCCGAGATCCTGGTGCGCCTGGCTTGGCGCAACCAGCCGATGCGCTGGCTGCCGACCCGGGTGCACTACCCGCAGGACGGCCTGTCGCACTTTCGCCTGGTGCACGACAACGCGCTGATCTCGAAGATGCACGCCAAGCTGTTCTTCGGCATGCTCCTGCGCAGCCCACTGATTCTCTGGCGGCGGTGGCGGCGATGAGCGAGCAGCACTGGGCCGCGCAACGCGAGCGCGGCAGCTTTCGGCTGATGCAACTCACCGCTCTGCTGGCACGCCTGCTCGGGCGCCGCCTGCTCAGCCCGCTGATCCATGTGATCGTCGCCTACTTCTTCCTGTTTGGCCGGCGCGCCCGGCGTAGCGCCTGGCAGTATCAGCAACGCCTGCACCGGTACAGCGCCGGGCAGACGCCAGCGCCTAGCCAGTGGCAGGTGTTTCGCCAGTTCATGGCCTTCGCCGACGCCCTGCTGGACAAGCTCGACGTGTGGAACGGCCGCCTGCGCCTTGAAGACATCGATATCGTCGACCCGGCCGGATTGCGCGGGCAGCTGCGCGGCGAGCGCGGGCAACTGTTGGTGGGCGCCCACCTGGGCAACCTCGAGGTGTGCCGGGCGTTGGCCGAACTGGGCGAGCAGGTGACCATGAACGTGCTGGTGCACACCCGCCATGCCGAGCAGTTCAACCGCCTGCTCGGCGAGGCCGGGGCCAACCACCTGCGGCTGATTCAGGTCAGCGAGCTGGACCCGGCGATCATGCTGCAGCTCTCGCAACGCCTGGAGCGCGGCGAGTGGCTGGCGATCGCCGGCGACCGCGTGCCGCTGCATGGCGCGCGCACCGCCACCGTGGACTTTCTCGGCCAGCCGGCCGCGTTCCCGCAAGGCCCGTGGCTGCTGGCCGGGCTGCTCGGCTGCCCGGTCAATCTGCTGTTCTGCCTCAAGCTGAACGGCCGCTACCAGATCACCCTGGAACCCTTCGCCGCACAGCTGCAATGGCGGCGTGCCGAGCGTGACCAGGTGATCCAGCAATGGACGGCCCGCTACGCCGAGCGCCTGGCCCATTACTGCCGCCAGGCGCCCCTGCAGTGGTTCAATTTCTACCCTTTCTGGAAGAGCGATGACGATGCAACCCCATGAGCCTGTCACCTTCGGCGAAGCGCCGCTGGCCATCGAGGACGTGCTGGCAGTGGCCGAGCGCCGTGCCGCTACCCGCCTGCAGGACGACGCCGAGTACCGCGAACGCATCGCCCGTGGCGCGCGCTTTCTCGACACCCTGCTCGACCAGGAAGGGGTGATCTACGGGGTCACCACCGGTTACGGCGACTCCTGCGTGGTGGCCGTGCCGCTGGAGCATGTCGAAAGCCTGCCGCGTCACCTGTACACCTTCCACGGCTGCGGCCTGGGCCGCCTGCTCGATGCAGCGGCCACCCGCGCGGTGCTGGCGGCGCGCCTGCGCTCGCTGAGCCACGGCGTGTCGGGGGTGCGCATGGAGCTGCTGGAGCGCCTGCAACTGTTCCTCGAACACGACATCCTGCCGCTGATCCCCGAAGAGGGCTCGGTGGGCGCCAGCGGCGACCTGACCCCGCTGTCCTACGTGGCCGCGACCCTCTCCGGCGAGCGCGAGGTGCTGTACCAAGGCGAGCGCCGCAGCAGTGCCGAGGTGCACCGCGAGCTGGGCTGGCAGCCGCTGGTGCTGCGCCCCAAGGAAGCGCTGGCGCTGATGAACGGCACCGCGGTGATGACCGGCCTGGCCTGCCTGGCCTTCGCCCGCGCCGACTACCTGCTGCAACTGGCCACGCGCATCACCGCGCTCAACGTGATTGCCCTGCAGGGCAACCCGGAGCACTTCGACGAGCGCCTGTTCGCCGCCAAGCCGCACCCGGGCCAGACCCAGGTGGCCGCCTGGCTGCGCCAGGACCTGGCCATCGATGCGCCGCTGCCGTCGCTGCACCGCCTGCAGGACCGCTACTCGCTGCGCTGCGCGCCCCATGTGCTCGGCGTGTTGGCCGACAGCCTGGGCTGGCTGCGGGGTTTCATCGAAACCGAGCTGAACAGCGCCAACGACAACCCGATCATCGACGGCGACGCCGAGCGCGTGCTGCACGGCGGGCACTTCTACGGCGGGCATATCGCCTTCGCCATGGACAGCCTGAAAACCCTGGTGGCCAACGTCGCCGACCTGCTCGACCGCCAGCTCGCGCTGCTGGTGGACGTGCGCTACAACCACGGCCTGCCGAGCAACCTGTCCGGCGCCGAGGCCGAGCGGACCATGCTCAACCACGGTTTCAAGGCCGTGCAGATCGGCGCCAGCGCCTGGACCGCCGAAGCCCTCAAGCAGACCATGCCGGCCAGCGTGTTCTCGCGCTCCACCGAATGCCACAACCAGGACAAGGTGAGCATGGGCACCATTGCCGCCCGCGATGCCCTGCGGGTGCTGGAGCTGACCGAACAGGTCGCCGCCGCCACCTTGCTGGCGGCCAACCAGGGCGTCTGGCTGCGGGCCCGTCAGGCCGACGCCCGGCCTTTGCCGCCAGCGCTGGAACAGATGCACCAGCTGCTGCTGGCCGACTTCGCCCCGGTCATCGAGGACCGCGCCCTGGAACACGACCTGCGCCTGTGCCTGACCCGTATTGGCCAGCGCCACTGGAGGCTGCATGCGTAACCCTGGGGTGTTTCATGTCGACAGCGAAATCGTCGTGCCGTTTTTCGATGTGGACAGCATGCACATCGTCTGGCACGGGCATTACGTCAAGTACCTGGAAGTCGCCCGCTGCGCCTTGCTCGAGCGCCTGCAGCACGATTACCGAGGCATGCAGGCCTCCGGTTACCACTGGCCGGTGATCGACCTGCAACTGCGCTACATCCGCGGTGCCACCTTCGGCCAACGCCTGACCGTACGCGCAAGCCTGGTGGAGTGGGAGAACCGCTTGAAGATCCATTACCTGATCAGCGATGCCGAAACCGGCGAGCGCATGACCCGTGCCAGCACCGTGCAGGTAGCCGTGCATATCGACAGCGGCGAGATGCAACTGGCCTCGCCGCAGGTGATGCTCGATGCGGTTGCCAAGGTGTTGCCATGAGTCGCCTGTTCCGGCCTCATCGCTGCGGTTCGTCGCCACGACAAGCCAGCTCCCACAGGGGTAGGCGCCTGGATCCTGTGGGAGCCGGCTTGCCGGCGATGGGCCGCAACGCGGCCCGCCTGCTCATCACGCTCGGCCTGCTGCTCATCAGCCCCCTGACCCTGGCCTTCAGCCTCGACGACCTGCAAAAGCAGCTCAGCCAGCCCGCCGTGGTCAAGGGCCCGTTCATCCAGGAAAAACACCTGCGCGCCCTGCCCCAGCCGCTGCTGAGCAAGGGCCGCTTCGTCCTCGCCCGTGACCACGGCCTGCTGTGGCTGCTGGACACCCCGCTGCGCCAGGATTACCGCATCGACGCCCAAGGCATCGCCCGACGCGACCCGAACGGTTGGCAAACCCTGCCCAGCCGCAGCGCCGGGGCCGAGCAGAACCGCCTGTTCTTCGCCGTGCTGCAAGGCGACAGCAGTGGCCTGCAACGTGATTTCGAACTGGCCCTGTCCGGCGACGCCGGGCACTGGCAACTGCGCCTGACGCCGCGCTCGCTGCTGCTCAAGCAGGTATTCACGCGCATCGATATCGCCGGCGGCCAGTACGTGGAGCGCATCGAGCTGAGCGAAACCCAGGGCGACAGCACCGTGCTGCGCATGCCGGCCAGCACGGCGGCAGCGGCCCTGAGCGACACGGAGCGCAGCGATTTTGCCGACTGAACGCCTGCTGCCGCGCCTGTTCCTCGGGCTGTTGCTGGTGATGCTGGCCATCGCCGGCTGGCAGTGGCACCGCGGCGCGCCGCTGTCGGCCGACTTGATGACCCTGGTGCCCGGCGCCACTCAGGACCCGCAGGTCTTGCGGGCCGAACAGCGCATGCAGGATCCGCTCAACCGCGAAATGCTGGTGCTGGTCGGCCACCCCGAGCGTGAACAGGCACTGGCCCTGGCCGAGCGCCTGGCCACGCAATGGCAAGGCAGCGGCCTGTTCGAAAAGGTCCAGTGGAGCCTGCAGACCGACCTGTCGGCGTTGCGCGCGCAACTGCTGCAAGGGCGCCTGGCGCTGCTCTCGGCGAACGACCGCGAACAGTTGATCACCCAGCCGCAGGCCTTCATCGAACAGCGCGTGCAAAGCCTGTTCGACCCCTTCGCCGGTTTCAGCCTGGTGCCCAGCCAGGACGACTGGCTGGGCCTGACCGGGCGCATCCAGAACAGCCAGCCGATGCCGGTCAACGTGCACCTGGACACCGCCAGCGGTGCGCTGGTCGCCGAGGCCGACGGCCAGCAGTGGGTGCTGCTGCGGGCCCGCACCCAGGGCAACGCCTTCGACATGCAGCTGCCGTTGCAGGTGGCCGAGCTGCTCGCCGCCAGCCGCCTCGACGCCGACCAGCACGGCGCCCGGCTGCTGGCGGCCAGCGGCCTGCTGTACGCCGCCGCCGGCCAGCAGCAGGCCAGCCGCGAGATCACCTGGGTCGGCGGTGGCGCCACGCTGGGCATCCTGCTGCTGTTGCTGTTGGCCTTCCGCCGCTGGCGCGTGCTGCTGGCCTTCGTGCCGGTGCTGGTGGGCATGCTGTTCGGCGCGGTGGTGTGCGTGGCGCTGTTCGGGCAGATGCACGTGATGACCCTGGTGCTGGGTTCGAGCCTGATCGGCGTGGCGGTGGACTACCCGCTGCACTACCTGTCCAAGAGCTGGAGCCTCAAGCCCTGGCACAGTTGGCCGGCCCTGCGCCTGACCCTGCCGGGGCTGAGCCTGAGCCTGGCGACCAGCGCCATCGGCTACCTGGCCCTGGCGTTCACGCCATTCCCGGCGCTGACCCAGATCGCCGCGTTTTCCGCCGCCGGGCTGCTGGGCGCCTACCTCAGCGCGGTGTGCCTGCTGCCTGCGCTGCTTGCAGGCGTCGAGTTGCGCCCGGCGCAGTGGCCGCTGCGCATCGCGCAAACCCTGACCACGCTGCGTGAACGCCTGCTGGCCAAGGTGCCCAGCGGGGTGCTGCTGATCCTCGTGCTGCTGTTCTGCGCCGCCGGCCTGTGGCGCCTGGACAGCCGCAACGACATCCGCCAGTGGGTCGGCAGCCCGCCGCAGTTGCTGCAAGAGGCCCAGGCCGTGGCGCGCATCACCGGCTACCAGCCCACCAGCCAGTTCTACCTGGTGCGCGGCAACGACCCGCAGCAACTGCTCGAACGCCTGCAGGCGCTGAGCGGCAAGCTGGGCGAACTGGTCGAGCTGGGCAAGCTCAAGGGCTACATGAGCCTCAGCCAGCTGATCGCCAGCCCTGCGCAACAGGCCCAACTGCAACAGGCCCTCGGTCAGTTGCCAGCCCATTGGCAACCCTTGCTGGCACTGGGCGTGCCTCAGGCCGCCCTGGCAAGCGAGCTCAAGCACCTGCAACAACTGCCGCCACAAAGCATCGACGAAATGCTGGCCGGGCCACTGGGCGAAGCCTGGCGGCCCTTGTGGCTGGGTCCGGACGGCGACGGCGTGGCGGCCATCGTCAGCCTGCAAGGCCTGGGCGACACCGCCTTGCTACGCCTGCAGACCGATGACCTGCCCGGCGTGCAACTGGTCGACCGCCTCGGCGAGCTGAACCAGTTGTTCGCCGCCACCCAACTCAGCGCCGCCGAACTCAAGCTGCTGTCGTGCCTGCTGATCGTGGTGCTGCTGGTGCTGCCGTTCGGCCTGCGCGGCGCCTTGCGCATCGTCGCCCTGCCGCTGCTGGCGGCGCTGTGCAGCCTGGCCAGCCTCGGCTGGCTGGGCCAGCCGCTGACCCTGTTCAGCCTGTTCGGCCTGCTGCTGGTGACGGCCATCAGCGTCGACTACGCCATCCTCATGCACGAGCGCATCGGCGGCGCCGCCGTGAGCCTGCTGGGCACCCTGCTGGCGGCAGTGACCACCTGGCTGTCCTTCGGCCTGCTGGCGTTGTCGAGCACCCCGGCAGTCAGCAACTTTGGCCTGGCAGTAAGCCTGGGCCTGGCTTTCAGTTTCCTGCTGGCCCCTTGGGCCGCCACCCGCGAAGGAGCGCATCCACCGTCATGAACAGCAGCACGTCCAAGGCCTTTTTCAGCGACACCTATGTCGAGGAAACCCGTTTCGGGTTCTGGTTCCTGCGCAGCCACACCTGGCAGCACCATGTGCTGCGGGTGGCGATCAACGACCTGCGCCGGCTGTTCGACGGCAACCCGCCGGCCGCGCCGGTGCTGCTGGATGTCGGCTGCGGCCAGGGCAAGTCGTTCCGCCACCTGCACCAGGTGTTCGCCCCTTCGCGCCTGCTGGGCACCGACGCCGACCCGCACAGCCTGGCGCTCAGCGCCGCCGAGGCCGAACGCCTGGGCATCACGGTGGAACTGCATGGCAGCGACTGCGCCGCGCTGCCCTACGCCGACGCCAGCGTCGATATCCTGTTCTGCCACCAGACCTTCCACCACCTGGTGGAGCAGGAAAAAGCCCTGGCCGAATTCCACCGGGTGCTCAAGCCGGGCGGCTACCTGCTGTTCGCCGAGTCCACCGAGGCGTATATCGATACCTGGGTGATCCGCTGGCTGTTCCGTCACCCGATGCACGTGCAGAAGAGCGCCGAGGGCTACCTGCAGATGCTCAGCGCCCAGGGCTTCGAGTTCGCGCCACGGCATGTCTCGTACCCGTACCTGTGGTGGAGCCGCGCCAAGGACTTCGGCCTGCTCGAACGCTTGGGGCTGCGTAATCCGCCGCCGGTCGGGCAACGCGAAGAGACCTTGCTCAACGTGGTCGCGCGCAAAGCGCTGGAGACGCCATGAAAGCCTTGCTGGCCATGCTCTGCTGCCTGCTGCTCGGCGCCTGCGCCGCCCGGCCGCCCTTGCCTGAGCAAGCGCCTGCGCTGGAACTGCCACGCCAGTTGCACGTCGAACGGGAGCAGGCCGGGCAACGCCAGGACTGGCTGCTGGTGATCCAGCGCGAAGACACCCGCCTACGCTGGTCGCTGCTGGATCTGCTGGGCATCCCCCAGGCCCGCCAGTTACTCGATGGCCAGCAGTGGCAGGCCGACGGGCTGCTGCCGCCGAACCCGGCGGCGCGCGAGCTGTTCGCCGCCGTGCTGTTCGCCCTGACCCCGGCGCAGCAACTGCCACAGGCTTACCCTCAGGCCCGCCAGCAGGATGACCGACGCTGGCTCGGCGAACGCTGGCGGGTGCGCTATCAGGGCGCCGATACCTTTACCTTGAACCTGGGCCAAGGGCTGCGTTATCACGTCAGCCCCTTGCCCGACGAGAACACCCCATGAGCGCCTATCTCAATGCCCTGGGCCTGGTCTGTGCCCTCGGCCACGGCCAGGCCGACATCGCCCGCCGGCTGTTTGCCGGCGACTGTTCGGGCATGCTGGCGCAAACGGGCTGGGTGCCCGAGCGCAGCCTGCCGGTAGGCGTCGTCAGCACCCCGCTGCCCGAGCTGCCGCTGCCCGAGCACCACAGCCGCAACAACCAGCTGCTGTACAGCGCCGCGCTGCAGATCGAGCCGGCCATCCGTGAAGCGATCGATCGCCACGGCGCCCATCGGCTCGGCGTGGTGCTGGGCACCAGCACCTCGGGGATCGCCGAGGCCAGCGACGGCATCGCCCACTACCTGCGCGAGCAGCGCTTTCCCGAGGGCTACCAGTACGCCCAGCAAGAGCTCAGTGCCCCGGCCAACTTCCTCGCCGACTGGCTGCAACTGAGCGGCCCGGCTTATGTGATTTCCACCGCCTGCACCTCCAGCGCCCGGGCGCTGATGAGCGCGCGCCGCCTGCTCGACCTGGGGCTGTGCGATGCCGTGCTGTGCGGTGGCGTCGACAGCCTGTGCGGCCTGACCCTCAACGGTTTCAGTGCTTTGGAGGCGGTCAGCGACGCCCGCTGCAACCCGTTCTCGCGCAACCGCGCCGGGATCAACATCGGCGAAGGCGCGGCGTTGCTGCTGATGACCCGCGAGGCCAACCTGCAAGGCCCGCGCATCGCCTTGCTGGGCGCTGGCGCCAGCTCCGACGCCCACCATATCTCGGCGCCGGAGCCCACCGGCAAAGGCGCCTTGCAGGCCATGGGCAAAGCCTTGGACAATGCTGGCCTTGCGCCCGCGCAGATCGGCTACCTGAACCTGCACGGCACCGCCACCGTGCACAACGACGCCATGGAAGCCCTGGCCGTGCACAGCCTGTTCGGCGCCGGCCTGCCCTGCTCGTCGAGCAAGCCCATGACCGGCCACACCCTGGGTGCCGCCGGCGCGCTGGAAGCGGCGTTCTGCTGGCTGGCCCTGAGCGGGCACAACCCGCAGGGCCTGCTGCCGCCACATGCCTGGGATGGCCAGCAGGACCCGGCATTGCCGGCCCTGGCGTTGGTCGATGGCAGCCAGCGACTGACCGCGCAACGCCCGCGGTACCTGATGAGCAACTCGTTCGCCTTTGGCGGCAACAATGTCAGCCTGATTCTCGGAGACGCCCAATGATTCCCTGGCCCCTGGCCGAGCTGCTGCCCCATGCCGGTGACATGATCCTCATCGAGCAGATCGACAGCTGCGACGACGAGCAGATCCACACCCGCACCACGGTGCGCCCGGGCGGCCTGTTCAACCGCGCCGACGGCAGCCTGCCGGCCTGGCTGGGCCTGGAGCTGATGGCCCAGAGCGTGGCCGCCTACGCCGGCTGCCGCGCCCGTCGCCAGGGCCTGCCGGTGGAGCTGGGCTTTCTGCTGGGCACGCGCAAGTTCGAATGCGCCGTCGAGCACTTCCCCGCCGGCGCCGAACTGTTGATCCACGCGCAGCGCTCGCTGGAAGACGACAACGGCATGGGCGTGTTCGAATGCCACCTGCGTGGCCCGGGCATCCATGCCACAGCCCGCCTGAATGTGTACCGCCCGCCACAGCCCGACCGCTACCTGGCCGAAGCCGGCCCAGAGGAACCCCAGCATGACTGACAGCATTCTCGTTACCGGCTCCAGCCGTGGCATCGGTCGGGCCGTTGCCCTGCGCCTTGCACAGGCCGGCTTCGACCTGGTGCTGCACTGCCGCAGCGGCCGTGCCGAGGCCGATGCCGTGGCCGCCGAAGTGCGCGCACTCGGCCAGCAGGCGCGGGTGCTGCAGTTCGACGTGGCCGACCGCGCCAGCTGCAAGGCGGTGCTGGAAGCCGATGTCGAAGCCCATGGCGCCTACTACGGCGTGGTGTGCAATGCCGGGCTGACCCGCGACGGCGCCTTCCCGGCGCTGAGCGACGACGACTGGGACCAGGTGATGCGCACCAACCTCGACGGGTTCTACAACGTCCTGCACCCGCTGACGATGCCGATGATCCGCCGCCGCGCGCCGGGGCGCATCGTCTGCATCACCTCGGTGTCGGGGCTGATCGGCAACCGTGGCCAGGTCAACTACAGCGCCTCCAAGGCCGGCCTGATCGGTGCCGCGAAGGCCCTGGCGATCGAGCTGGGCAAGCGCCGCATCACGGTCAACTGCGTGGCCCCTGGCCTGATCGACACGGCCATGCTCGACGAAAACGTGCCGGTTGATGAACTGCTGAAGATGATCCCGGCCGGGCGCATGGGCACCCCGGAAGAAGTGGCCGGCGCGGTGAATTTCCTGATGTCGCCCGAGGCGGCCTATATCACCCGCCAGGTGCTGGCGGTCAACGGAGGGCTGTGCTGATGCGCCGCGTCGTGGTCACCGGCATGGCCGGCATTACCGCCCTGGGCAACGACTGGGCCAGCATCGCCGCGCACTTCGCCGCCGGGCGCAGCGGCATCCGGCGCATGGACGAATGGGACCGCTACAGCGAACTCAACACCCGCCTGGGCGGCCCCATCGATGACTTCCAGGTGCCCGCGCACTGGACCCGCAAGCAGTTGCGCAGCATGGGCCGGGTGTCGCGCCTGGCGGTGGCCGCCGCCGAGCGGGCACTGGCCGACGCCGGGCTGCTCGACGACCCGAGCATCCGTGATGGGCGCATGGGCGTGGCCTGCGGTTCGTCCACCGGCAGCACCGACGAGATCAAGACCTTCGGCAACATGCTGCTCAACTCCACCTCGGAGGGCCTCAACGCCAACTCCTACGTGCGCATGATGCCGCACACCACGGCGGCCAACATCAGCATCTACTTCGGCCTGACCGGGCGCCTGATCCCCACGTCCAGTGCCTGCACCAGCGGCAGCCAGGGCGTCGGCTACGCCTATGAAGCGATCAAGTTCGGGCGCCTGCCGCTGATGCTCGCCGGTGGCGCCGAAGAGCTGTGCCCCACCGAGGCCATGGTGTTCGACGCGCTCTATGCCACCAGCCTGAAGAACGACACCCCGCACCTGAGCCCACGCCCCTACGACCTGGACCGCGACGGCCTGGTGATCGGCGAGGGCGGCGGCATGCTGGTGCTCGAAGAGCTGGAACATGCCCTGGCCCGTGGCGCGCGGATCCACGCCGAAGTGGTGGGCTTTGGCAGCAACGCCGACGGCCAGCACATCACCCGGCCAGAGCAAGTGACCATGCGCCGGGCCATGGAGCTGGCGCTGGAGGACGCGGGCCTGGCGCCCGAGGCGATCGGTTATGTGAATGGCCATGGCACCGCCACCGAGCAAGGCGATATCGCCGAGACCCTGGCCACCAGCGGCCTGTTCGGCCCGCATATGCCGATCAGCTCGCAGAAGAGCTACCTGGGCCACACCCTGGGTGCCTGTGGCGCCCTGGAATCGTGGTTCAGCATCGAGATGATGAACCGCGAACAGTACGCCCCCACGCTCAACCTCGACAATGTCGACCCGCAGTGCGGCGAACTCGACTACCTGCAGGGCGCCTTCCGCGCCATGAGCCACGAATACGTGATGAACAACAACTTCGCCTTCGGCGGGGTCAACACCTCGTTGATCTTCCGCCGCTGGCCCTGACACGCAAAACCACGGAGTGAAAGGAATGACTCGGATCCACCGCACCCTCGCCTTGCTGGCCATGGCCCTGGTCTTCAGCGGGTGCACCAGCAAGCCGGTGTACAACGCCAAGGAAGACTTCGCCAGCAGCCTGAATTTCAGCGACGACCAGATGAAACGGGCGATCGTCACCGCGCTCAACGACCGCCAGTGGATCGTCCAGTCGGTGCGCCCGGGCATGGTCAAGGCGGCCATCACCGTGCGCGGCCGCCACCACGCCGAGGTCGACATCCCCTACAGCCCCACCGAGTTCCAGATCATCTACCGCAGCAGCTGGGGCCTGGACTACAAGGACGGCAAGATCCACGGCAACTACAACCGCTGGATCAACCGCCTGCGCGACAACGTGCTCAAGGAGCTGTCGTTCAACCCTGACATCGAGGCGGTCAACGCGCTGGGCATCGTCAACCAGGGCGTCGACGGGCCGACCTACCTGAGCTTTCGCGAGGGTGTGAAACGCGCCACCGAAGCCGGGCTGCTCGATGGCAGCGTGAAGTTCTACCTGGCCGGCGAAGCACTGCCGACCTCGGTGCGCACCCTGCGCACGGTAAGCAGCAGCCGCAAGACCAACGGCAGCAACAAGAGCGACAGCGAGGCCTGCTTCTGGGCCCTGCAATCGGCGCTGGCCACCCTGCAGCGTGCCGCCCAGGAGGCTGACGCCAACGCCGTGGTGAACATCGCCAGCGTCGACCAGCGCGACCTGTACAAGGACCCGGAGAAGTTCCAGTGCCGCGCCGGCATGCTGGTCAGCGCGGTGGCCCTGCGCGGCGAGCTGGCCCATATCGACTGACCGGCTCAGGCGGGCGGCGTGATCCGCTGCCCGCCCAGCAGCTCGGCAAAGGCGCGCGCCATCGCCGAGCCTTCGCCGACACGCCGCACCAGCCACACGGCGGTGTCGGCGCCCTCATCCAGCAAGGTCCTGTAGACCACCCCGTCGATGCGCATGCGCTGGAACGACGCTGGCAGCACCGACACCCCCAACCCCGCCGACACCAGGCCGATGATGGTCATCGCCTCGCCCGCTTCCTGGGCGAAGTGCGGGCTGAAGCCGGCCTGGCGCGCCAGGCTCAGCAGTTGGGCGTGCAGGCCGCTACCGTAGCTGCGCGGGAAGAATACGAACGGCTGGTCGGCCAGCGCCTGCATGTACAGGCCCTGCTCGCTGCCTGCGGCCAGCGGGTGCGAGGCATTGATCACCGCCACCAACGGCTCGCGCAGCAATTCGTTGACCTCCAGCCCCGGGGGCAAGGGCATCGGCCGCATCAGGCCGACTTCGATGGACTCATCGAGCACCGCTTCGGCGACATCGCGGCTGCTCATTTCCTTGAGGTTCAGGTGCACTGCCGGGAACTGCTGGCGGAACGCGTGCAACGCCTTTGGCAGCTTCGAGGTGAAGGGCGCCGAGGAGGTGAAGCCGATCTTCAGCTCCCCCAGTTCCCCTAACTGCGCACGCCGGGCCACGTCGGCGGCCTTTTCCACCTGGGCCAGCACCTGGCGGGCTTCGTCGAGGAACAGCCGCCCGGCCTCGCTAAGCTCGACCCGACGGTTGGTGCGTTCGAACAGCCGTGCGCCCAGCTCCTGCTCCAGGGCCTGGATCTGCTGACTCAGCGGAGGTTGCGAGATGCCCAGTTGCTGGGCGGCGCGGCCGAAGTGCAGCTCTTCGGCCACGGCAATGAAATAACGCAGGTGACGCAGCTCCATGATCGGCTCCGAACAGGTCGTTAAACGTCTTAAACAGGTCGAACAATATATTGGATGTAATCATTAGCCAGCTATATGATTTTTCCATCGCAACGCCCCGAGGTACCTTCCGTGAGATCCGCCGTCGCCCCCCTGCCCGTCGAACCCGAACCTGCCTGCAACGACATCTGGATCGAGAAAGGCACGCCCGCCTTCATGAAAACCGTGCTGGCGCTGTTCAGCGGCGGCTTCGCCACCTTTGCCCTGCTGTATTGCGTGCAGCCGATGATGCCGCTGCTGTCCCAGGAGTTCGCCATCAACGCGGCGCAGAGCAGCCTGGTGCTGTCGGTGTCCACCGCCATGCTGGCCGTCGGGCTGCTGGTGACCGGGCCGATTTCCGACCGTTTCGGGCGCAAGCCGGTGATGGTCTGCGCACTGCTCTGCGCGGCCCTGGCGACCCTCGCCAGCGCGGTGATGCCGAGCTGGGAGCTGGTGCTGGCCAGCCGCGCGCTGGTGGGCCTGGCGCTGAGTGGCCTGGCGGCGGTGGCGATGACCTACCTGAGCGAGGAGATCCACCCCCAGCACATCGGCCTGGCCATGGGCCTGTACATCGGCGGCAACGCCATCGGCGGCATGAGCGGGCGGCTGATCACCGGGGTGCTGATCGACTTCGTCAGCTGGCACACGGCGATGCTGGTGATCGGTGGCCTGGCATTGGCGGCGGCGGTGGTGTTCTGGAAGGTGCTGCCCGAGTCGCGCAACTTCCGCCCCCAGGCCATGAACCCGCGCAGCCTGCTGGACGGCTTCGTCATGCATTTCAAGGACGCCGGGCTGCCCTGGCTGTTCCTCGAAGCTTTCCTGCTGATGGGCGCCTTCGTCACCCTGTTCAACTACATCGGCTACCGCCTGCTGGCCGGCCCTTATCACATGAACCAGGCGCTGGTCGGCTTGCTCTCGGTGGTCTACCTGTCGGGGATCTACAGCTCGGCGCAGGTCGGCGCACTGGCCGACAAACTGGGCCGGCGCAACGTGTTCTGGGCCAGCATCCTGGTGATGGCCGGCGGCCTGCTGCTGACCCTGGCCAGCCCGTTGGCGCTGATCATCGTCGGCATGCTGGTGTTCACTTTCGGTTTCTTCGGCGCGCATTCGGTGGCCAGCAGCTGGATTGGCCGGCGGGCGCTGAAGGCCAAGGGGCAGGCGTCGTCGCTGTACCTGTTCTGCTATTACGCAGGGTCGAGCGTGGCGGGGACGGCGGGCGGGGTGTTCTGGCACCAGTGGGGCTGGAATGGGATCGGGCTGTTCATCGGCAGCCTGCTGGCGGTGGCGTTGCTGGTGGCGGTGCATTTGAGCAAGTTGGCGCCGAAATCAGTGTGAAGCCTTCGCGGGTAAACCCGCTCCCACAGGTGCGGCGCCGACCTCGGGTGAGGCGCGATCCCTGTGGGAGCGGGTTTACCCGCGAAAAGGCCAACAGATCAGTTGATGATCTCGACGATATCCACATCCACTTCACGGCTCATCAGGTGCTTCTCCACCTCACCGGTCAGCTTGACCTTGGTCTTGTCGTTGAACGGCGTCGGCGGCAGGTCTTCGTCGTCGATCTCGACGGTGATGGTGCCGGTGTTGTCCTTGAACTCGTAGCGGTCGTCGTTGTTGATCTTCTTGGTCACGAAGCCTTGCAGCACAACCGGGGTGTCGTCGGCGGCTTCTTTGGCTGCGGCGACGGTGGTCACGGCCTGGGCGCCGGGGCCGGTGTAGCTGGTGGCCAGGGCAGCGGTGCTGAACAGCGGGGCGAGGATCAGGGGCAGGTAACGGGCTTTCATGATGATCGGGTCCTGTTTGCGTTTTGATGGCACCAGATTACCGACGATCGCTGAATTGAAACTTAATGCAAAAAATCGCGGGGCAAGCCCGCTCCCACAGGCTCAGTGAACACTGTGGGAGCGGGCTTGCCCCGCGATGATGTGATGCCTTACTGGTGGTACTGCGCCGACAGCTCGTGCACGGCGTTGATGAACACGCCAGCATGCTCCGGGTCCACTTCCGGGGTGATGCCGTGGCCCAGGTTGAACACGTGGCCAGTGCCCTTGCCATAGCTGGCGAGGATGCGCGCCACTTCGTTGCGGATGGCTTCGGGCTTGGCGTACAGCACGGTCGGGTCCATGTTGCCCTGCAGGGCCACCTTGTCACCGACGCGGCGGCGGGCGTCGCCGATCTCGCAGGTCCAGTCCAGGCCCAGTGCGTCGGCACCGGCCTCGGCGATGCTTTCCAGCCACAGGCCGCCGTTCTTGGTGAAGAGAATCACCGGCACCTTGCGCCCTTCGTGCTCACGGATCAGGCCGCTGACGATCTTGCGCATATAGGCCAGGGAGAACTCCTGGTAGGCCGCCGCCGACAGGTTGCCGCCCCAGGTGTCGAAGATCTGCACGGCCTGGGCACCGGCGAGGATCTGGCCGTTGAGGTAGCTGGTGACCGACTGGGCCAGCTTGTCCAGCAGCAGGTGCAGGGCTTGCGGGTTGTCATAGGCCATGGCCTTGGTCTTGCGGAAGTCTTTCGACGAGCCGCCTTCGACCATGTAGGTGGCCAGAGTCCAGGGGCTGCCGGAGAAGCCGATCAGCGGCACACGGCCATTGAGTTCGCGGCGGATGGTGCTGACCGCGTCCATCACGTAGCCCAGGTCTTTCTGCGGGTCGGGGATTGGCAGCGCCTCGATATCGGCCGGGGTGCTGATGACCTTCTTGAAACGCGGGCCTTCGCCGGTTTCGAAGTACAGGCCCAGGCCCATGGCATCGGGGATGGTGAGGATGTCCGAGAACAGGATCGCCGCGTCCAGCGGGTAGCGGTCCAGCGGCTGCAGAGTGACCTCGCAGGCGAACTGCGGGTTCATGCACAGGCTCATGAAGTCGCCGGCCTTGGCGCGGCTGGCGCGGTACTCCGGCAGGTAGCGGCCGGCCTGGCGCATCATCCACACCGGGGTGACGTCTACGGGTTGCTTGAGCAGTGCACGCAGGAAACGATCGTTCTTCAGGGCAGTCATGTCGGCATCCGGAAAAAAAGTGCGGGCATTTTCTCAGACGCGGGCGCAAAAGGCACGGGCATGGCCATGCGTTTTGTCTATTGGGTGCCATGGATCAAGCATTTTTGTATACAAAAAGCATCGCGGGGCAAGTCGGATCGCCGCACCGCCGCTCCCACAGGTCGTACGCATGACCTGTGGGAGCGGCGGTGCGGCGATCCGACTTGCCCCGCGAATGGGCCGGATCAGACTTCGAGGTAGTCCAGGATCCCTTCAGCAGCCGTGCGGCCTTCGAAGATCGCCGTCACCACCAGGTCCGAACCGCGCACCATGTCGCCACCGGCGAACACTTTCGGGTTGCTGGTCTGGTGCTTGAACTTGCCTTTCTCCGGGGCCACCACGCGGCCTTGGCTATCCATCTGGATGCCATGCTGCTCGAACCACGGCGCCGGGCTCGGGCGGAAGCCGAAGGCGATCACCACGGCGTCGGCCGGGAGGATCTCCTCGGAGCCGGGGATCGGCTCGGGGCTGCGGCGGCCACGGGCGTCCGGCTCGCCGAGACGGGTCTCGACCACCTTCACACCTTCGACCTTGTCTTCGCCGACGATGGCGATGGGCTGACGGTTGTAGAGGAACTTCACGCCTTCTTCCTTGGCGTTCTTCACCTCTTTGCGCGAGCCGGGCATGTTGGCTTCGTCACGGCGATAAGCGCAGGTCACTGCCTTGGCGCCCTGGCGGATCGAGGTGCGGTTGCAGTCCATCGCGGTGTCGCCACCACCCAGCACCACGACCTTCTTGCCCTGCATGTCGACGAAATCTTCCGGCGACTTTTCAAAGCCCAGGTTGCGGTTGACGTTGGCGATCAGGAAGTCCAGGGCGTCATGCACGCCTGGCAGGTCTTCGCCGGGGAAGCCGCCCTTCATGTAGGTGTAGGTGCCCATGCCCATGAATACGGCGTCGTACTCGGCGAGCAGTTGCTCCATGGTGACGTCCTTGCCCACCTCGGTGTTCAGGCGGAACTCGATGCCCATGCCGGTGAAGACTTCGCGGCGATTGCTCAGCACGGTCTTTTCCAGCTTGAACTCGGGGATGCCGAAGGTCAGCAGGCCACCGATCTCGGGGTTCTTGTCGAACACCACCGGGGTCACGCCAGCGCGCACCAGCACGTCGGCACAGCCCAGGCCAGCGGGGCCGGCGCCGATGATGGCGACGCGCTTGCCGGTGGGTTTGACCTTGGACATGTCCGGGCGCCAGCCCATGGCGAAGGCGGTGTCGGTGATGTACTTCTCCACCGAGCCGATGGTCACCGCGCCGAAGCCGTCGTTGAGGGTGCAGGCACCTTCGCACAGACGGTCCTGCGGGCACACGCGACCGCACACTTCCGGCAGGGTGTTGGTCTGGTGAGACAGTTCAGCGGCGGCGAGGATGTTGCCTTCGGCGACCAGCTTCAACCAGTTGGGGATGAAGTTGTGGACCGGGCACTTCCACTCGCAATACGGGTTGCCGCAGCCCAGGCAGCGGTGTGCCTGTTCCACGGACTGCGCAGGCTTGAAGGGTTCGTAGATTTCGACGAACTCCTTCTTGCGCTGGCGCAGCAGTTTCTTCTTCGGGTCCTTGCGGCCCACTTCGATGAACTGGAAGTCGTTGTTCAGACGTTCAGCCATTTTTCAAAACCTCTTAACAGCAGCTGCAAGCTACAAGCTGCAAGCCGCAAGACGATCACTTAAGCCGGGCAAACCTCTAGCTGCCTTTACTTGCAACTTGAGGCTTGCCACTTGCAGCTGCTTTTACTGCGGGTTGGCGCGGGTGCTGGACAGCAGTTGCTTGAGCGTGGCCGCCTTCGGCTTGACCAGCCAGAAGCGTCGCACGTAGTCGTCCAGGTTCTCCGAGAGCTCACGCCCCCACTCGCTGCCGGTCTCTTCCACGTACTCGCCCAGGACCCGCGCCAGGTGGCTGCGGTAGGCCTCCATCGCCTCACCACTGATGCGCTGGATTTCCACCAGCTCGTGGTTGAGTTTGTCGACGAAGGTGTTGTCCATGTCGAGCACGTAGGCGAAGCCGCCGGTCATGCCAGAGCCGAAGTTGTAACCGGTCTTGCCCAGAACGCAGACAAAGCCGCCGGTCATGTATTCACAGCAGTGATCGCCGGTGCCCTCGACCACAGCGTGGGCGCCGGAGTTACGCACAGCGAAGCGCTCGCCCGCGGTGCCGGCGGCGAACAGCTTGCCGCCCGTGGCGCCGTACAGGCAGGTGTTGCCGACAATGGCGCTGTGCTGGGTTTCGAACGGGCTGCCGGCCGGTGGCACGATGGTCACCTTGCCGCCGGTCATGCCCTTGCCGACGTAATCGTTGGCGTCGCCTTCCAGGTGCAGGTTAAGGCCACCGGCGTTCCACACGCCGAAGCTCTGGCCCGCGGTGCCCTTGAAGCGGAAGGTGATCGGCGCGCCAGCCATGCCCTGGTTGCCGTGCAGCTTGGCGATTTCGCCGGAGATGCGCGCACCGATGGAGCGGTCGCAGTTGCAGATGTCGAGGCTGAACTCGCCACCGGCCAGGTCGCGAATCGCCGGCAAGGCCATGGCCACCATCTTCTCGGCCAGCTCGCCCTGGTCGAACGGCGGGTTCTTGTCGACTTCGCAGAACTGCGGCTTGTCGGCCGGGATGTGCGAGCTGCCCAGCAGCGGCGTCAGGTCGAGGTGGCCCTGGCGCTCGGTGTCGCCCGGCAGCACGTCGAGCAGGTCGGTACGGCCGATCAGCTCGCCGAGGCTGCGCACGCCCAGCTTGGCCAGCCATTCACGGGTCTCTTCGGCGACGAAGGTGAAGAAGTTGATCACCATGTCGACGGTGCCGATGTAGTGGTCCTTGCGCAGCTTGTCGTTCTGCGTGGCCACGCCGGTGGCGCAGTTGTTCAGGTGGCAGATGCGCAGGTACTTGCAGCCCAGGGCGATCATCGGCGCGGTGCCGAAGCCAAAGCTCTCGGCGCCGAGGATCGCGGCCTTGATCACGTCCAGGCCGGTTTTCAGGCCGCCGTCGGTCTGTACCCGCACCTTGCCGCGCAGGTCGTTGCCGCGCAGGGTCTGGTGGGTTTCGGCCAGGCCCAGCTCCCATGGGGCGCCGGCGTACTTGATCGAGGTCAGCGGCGAAGCGCCGGTACCACCGTCATAGCCTGAGATGGTGATCAGGTCGGCATAGGCCTTGGCCACGCCGGCGGCGATGGTGCCCACACCGGCTTCGGCAACCAGCTTGACCGAGACCAGGGCCTGCGGGTTGACCTGCTTGAGGTCGTAGATCAGCTGGGCCAGGTCTTCGATCGAGTAGATATCGTGGTGCGGTGGCGGCGAGATCAAGGTCACGCCCGGTACCGCATAGCGCAGCTTGGCGATCAGGCCGTTGACCTTGCCGCCAGGCAGCTGGCCGCCCTCGCCAGGCTTGGCGCCCTGGGCCACCTTGATCTGCAGCACTTCGGCGTTGACCAGGTATTCCGGGGTCACGCCAAAGCGGCCGGTGGCCACCTGCTTGATCTTCGAGCTCTTGATGGTGCCGTAGCGGGCCGGGTCTTCGCCGCCCTCACCGGAGTTGGAGCGCGCACCCAGGCGGTTCATGGCCTCGGCCAGGGCTTCGTGAGCCTCTGGCGACAGCGCGCCCAGGGAGATGCCGGCGGAGTCGAAGCGCTTGAGGATGGCCTCCAGCGGCTCGACTTCATCCAGTGCCAGGGCCTGGTCGGCCACCTTCACTTTCAGCAGGTCGCGGATCATCGACACCGGGCGCTGGTCGACCAGCGTGGTGTATTCCTTGAACTTGGCATAGTCGCCCTGCTGCACGGCGGCTTGCAGGGTGTTGACCACGTCCGGGTTGTAGGCGTGGTACTCGCCACCGTGGACGAACTTCAGCAGGCCACCTTGCTGGATCGGCTTGCGCGCGCTCCAGGCTTCGGCGGCGAGCAGCTTCTGGTCGCTCTCCAGGTCTTCGAAACGCGCACCCTTGATGCGGCTCGACACACCCTTGAAGCTCAGGCCGACCACTTCCTCGGACAGGCCGATGGCTTCGAACAGCTGTGCGCCACGGTACGAGGTGATGGTCGAGATACCCATCTTCGACAGGATCTTCAGCAGGCCCTTGGAGATGCCTTTGCGGTAGTACTTGAACACTTCGTCCAGATCGCCCAGCACTTCGCCGGTGCGGATCAGGTCGGCCAGCACTTCGTAGGCCAGGTACGGGTACACGGCCGAGGCACCGAAGCCCAGCAGCACGGCGAAGTGGTGCGGGTCGCGGGCGGTGGCGGTCTCGACCAGGATGTTGCTGTCGCAACGCAGGCCCTGTTCGGTCAGGCGGTGGTGCACCGCACCGACGGCCAGCGAGGCGTGCACCGGCAGCTTGCCCGGGGCGATGTAGCGGTCGCTGAGCACCAGCTGGGTCTTGCCGCTGCGCACCGCTTCCTCGGCCTGGTCGGCGATGTTGCGGATGGCCGCTTCCAGGCCGACGCTCTCTGCATAGTTGAGGTCGATCAGCTGGCGATCGAAGCCTTCGCGCTCCAGGTTCATCAGCGAGCGCCACTTGGCGGGCGAGATGACTGGCGAACTGAGGATCACCCGCGAGGCGTGCTCGGGGGACTCCTGGAAGATGTTGCGCTCGGCACCCAGGCAGATTTCCAGGGACATGACGATCGCTTCGCGCAGCGGGTCGATCGGCGGGTTGGTGACCTGGGCGAACTGCTGGCGGAAGAAGTCGTACGGCGAACGCACGCGCTGGGACAGCACGGCCATCGGCGTGTCGTCGCCCATCGAGCCGACCGCTTCCTGGCCCTGCTCGCCGAGCGGGCGCAGCACCTGGTCACGCTCCTCGAAGGTGACCTGGAACATCTTCATGTATTGCTTGAGCTGGTCAGCGTCGTAGCTGGCCGCGCCCTGGTCGTCGGTCAGCGTCGCCTGGATGCGCGTGGCGTGCTGACGCAGCCAGCGCTTGTACGGGTGGCGCGACTTCAGGCGGTTGTCGATGGCGTCGGTGTCGAGGATCTGGCCGGTTTCGGTGTCGACGGCCAGGATCTGGCCCGGGCCGACACGGCCCTTGGCCAGGACTTCCTCAGGCTGGTAGCCCCATACGCCGATTTCCGAGGCGATGGTGATGTAGCCATTGGTGGTGGTCACCCAGCGCGCCGGGCGCAAGCCGTTGCGGTCGAGCAGGCACACCGCGTGGCGGCCTTCGGTCATGACGATACCGGCCGGGCCATCCCACGGCTCCATGTGCATGGAGTTGTATTCGTAGAAGGCGCGCAGGTCGGCGTCCATGGTCTCGACGTTCTGCCAGGCTGGCGGTACCAGCATGCGCACGCCGCGGAACAGGTCGATGCCGCCAGTGACCATCAGCTCGAGCATGTTGTCCATGCTCGAAGAGTCGGAACCGACGCGGTTGACCAGCGGGCCGAGCTCTTCGAGGTCGGGGATCAGGTCGTTGGCGAACTTGGTGCGACGGGCCATGGCCCAGTTGCGGTTGCCGGTGATGGTGTTGATCTCGCCGTTGTGGGCGAGGAAGCGGAAGGGCTGCGCCAGCGGCCACTTCGGCAGGGTGTTGGTGGAGAAGCGCTGGTGGAACACGCAGATCGCGGTTTGCAGGCGCTCGTCACCCAGGTCTGGATAAAACGCCGCGAGATCGCGCGGCATCATCAGGCCTTTGTAGATGATGGTCTTGTGCGAAAAGCTGCAGATGTAGTGGTCGGCGTCGTGGGCGTTGGCCACGGACGAACGGCGACGGGCACTGAACAGCTTGATGGCGAATTCCTGATCGCTCAGGCCTTCACCGCCGATGAACACCTGTTCGATCTGCGGCAGGCGCTCCAGGGCCAGGCGGCCGAGCACGCTGGTGTCGATCGGCACTTTGCGCCAGCCGACCAGGGTGAGGCCGGCATTGACGATTTCGCGGTCCATGTTGGCGCGCGCGGCTTGGGCTTTGACCGGGTCCTGGTTGAAGAACACCATGCCGACGGCGTACTGCTTGGGCAGCTCGGTGGCGAAGTGTTCCTGGGCCTTGGCGCGCAGGAATCGATCGGGCTTCTGCATGAGCAGACCGCAACCGTCACCGGTCTTGCCGTCGGCGTTGATGCCACCGCGGTGGGTCATGCAGGTCAATGCCTGCATGGCGGTTTGCAGAAGGTGGTGGCTGGGTTCGCCCGTCATATGGGCGATCAGGCCAAAACCACAGTTGTCCTTGAATTCTTCGGGATGGTACAGACCTGTTTTCATAGACACTTTCTCACCAGGTTCACCTCTCAACCGGAGGCAAATCTCTTTTTTAACAACCACTTACCATCCACGCCGATCAAACGCCAGCTTTTTTGCGGTGGTCATGGAAAACCATTGTTGCACAGCGACAGCGATGCTCACAAATTTTCATGTCCCACCATTGAAAATTTATGTCGCAATTTTGAATGTTTTTGCGCCATGCGCCGTGATAGCGGCTTGGCTCGAGTCTGAAGCGTTTCAGCCATGACTGCAACACGGGGCTTGTGGCCGGCAGTCTGGGACAGAAAAGCCTGCCGCACTTGAAGTGCAGCAGGCTAGTCGAAAGCTAGAAGTCGCTCAGCAACTGGGCGGCGGGGGTGATGCCGCCCGGAAGGTGTCAGCGGGCCGTGGCCAGCTCTTGTTGGACGCTGCCGACGGTACGTGGCCAAGGTTTACCAGCCTGGACCTTGGCTGGCAAGTTCTTGATTGCCGCAGCGGCGGCGTCACGGCTGGCGAAGTTGCCGTAGGTGACCACGTACAGGGGTTTGCCCTGCAGGTTTTTCTTGAAGTAGCGATAGTCGCCACCCTGCTCTTTGACGAACGACTGGGCCGACGCCTCGGAGCTGGTGCCGAAGATCTGCACCACATAGTTGCCGGCTTTCTGGCCGGCATACCAGCTGCTGCCGCCGGCGCCACCGGCTGCCGGTTTCTCGACGGGCTTGGCTGCTGGCTTGGCGCTGGCGACCTGGGTTGGCGCCGGCACGGGCTTGGCAGGTGCAACCGGTTTTGGCGCCTGGGTTGCGACAGGTTTCTGCGCAGGCGCAACCGGCTGGACCGGTTGCGCAGGTGCCGGTGCCGGCCCGGCAGTAGCGCCTTGCGGCGGGGCAATGGTGGTGACAGTCGGCGGCACCGCTGCGGACGGCGCGGCAGGCTGCAGCGCGGTGTTGCCGGCAGGCCCGGCTTCTTCGCCGTCACCCATGCCGGCGGCCTGGGCCAATGGCTCGCGCATGACCGGCTGCGACTGACCGACCAGCGGCAGCGGCATTGGCTGCGAGGAGCCGGCGAATTCGATGGCCGGCGCGCCATTGCCGCCTTGCCCCAGCGGCAACTGAGCCTGGGCACTCGGCGCCTCGGTCGGGGCCTTGTCGCTCTTCTTCGGCATCAGGACCGCCGCACCAACGGCGACCACGACCACAGCGGACAGCGCAAGCACGTGTTTCTTAGGCATTTTGAACCCCATGGTTGGTCGCTTCACCGTGGTACGGCTGGCGATCATGGCTTCGATCAAGGTATCGCGGGCAACCTGGTTGATGGTCCCAGGCCACCCATCGGCATTTTCGTGGATGTCGGCGATCTGCTCGCGGGTGAACACGTCGATACCCCGCCCAGCACCGTCCAGGCGCTGCTCCAGGTATTCGCGGGTTTCTTCCTCGCTGTAGGGTGCCAGCTCGATGATGTGGAAACGCTCCTCATCGATACTGAGTTCATCCAGCCCGGCAATCAGCGACGGTTCGCCGAACAGGAATACATGCGGACGCCCTTCGGCAACACCTGCCGCCAACTCCAGCAAGGCTTGGAGTGCCGACTCGTCGAGTTGTTCCGCATCGTCCACCAGCAGATAGACTTCCTGGCCGGTCAGCGCCAGTTGCACCACCTGCGACAGGATCGCCTGCACTTCAGGCTGCGCCACGTTGAGCGACTGGGCCACCTGGCCGAGCACGCTGGCGGCGTCGGAGGCACCGCGGGCGGACACCACCACGCTTTGCACCGACTGTTTGTTGGTGCTGGCCACCAGCGCCTGACGCAGCAGGGTCTTGCCGCTGCCTACGGGGCCCGTGACCACCAGCATCAACTGGCTGTAGCGCGCCAGGTGGTGCAGTTGGCCCAGCACCGGTTTGCGCTGGGCGGGGAAGAACTTGAAACCGGGCACACGGGGTGCGAACGGATCGTGGCTCAACTGGTAATGATCGAGGAACGCCTCATCGGCATGCAGACTGGTCATTGCGTTGTCACAACCTCAAAGCTGGGCCACGATCGCGCGGTAATCCGCCGCCAGCGTGGCCTGAAGAATCTCTGTCGGATAGTCGTCGGTGACGACGGCCTCGCCCATCTGGCGCAGCAGCACCAGGCGCAGGCGCCCGTCGAGCACTTTCTTGTCGACCGCCATGTGCTCCATGAAATGCGCCGGGGTCATTTCCTGTGGTGGCACCACCGGCAATCCTGCGTCCTGCAACAGGCGAATACCGCGATCTCGCGCAGGCTGGTCGATCCAGCCAAGGCGCATGGACATCTCCAGGGCCATCACCGTACCCGCCGCCACAGCCTCGCCATGCAGCCAGACGCCGTAGCCCATGTGGGTCTCGATGGCATGGCCGAAGGTGTGGCCAAGGTTGAGCGTGGCGCGCACGCCCGACTCGCGCTCGTCGGCGCCAACCACGGCGGCCTTGGCGGCGCAGGAGCGGGCGATGGCTTCGGTCAGGGCCTTGGAATCCAGGGCGCGCAGGGCCTTGATGTTCTGTTCGAGCCAACCCAGGAAAGGTTCATCGCAGATCAGGCCGTACTTGATGACTTCGGCAAGCCCGGCGGACAGTTCGCGCGCAGGCAAGGTCTTGAGGCTGGTGGTGTCGATCAGCACCGCGTTGGGCTGATAGAACGCACCCACCATGTTCTTGCCCAGCGGGTGGTTGATGCCGGTCTTGCCGCCGACCGAAGAATCCACCTGCGACAGCAGGGTGGTAGGCACCTGGATGAAGTCGACGCCGCGCTGGTAGCAGGCTGCGGCGAAGCCGGCCATGTCGCCGATCACGCCGCCACCGAGGGCGACCACGGTGGTGCGACGGTCATGACGGGCAGTCAGCAGCGCATCGAAGATCAGTTGCAGGGTTTCCCAATTCTTGTGGGCCTCGCCATCGGGCAACACCACTGGCAGCACCTTGTAGGCACCCAGGGTCTTGCTCAGGCGTTCGAGGTACAGGGGCGCGACGGTCTCGTTGGAAACGATGGCCACCTGGCGCCCGGCAATGTGCGGCGCCAGCAGTTCGGGCTGGTCCAGCAGGCCCTCGCCAATGTAGATCGGGTAACTACGTTCGCCCAGGTCGACCTTAAGTGTCTGCATGTATCCCCACAATGTGCTTGGGCGCGGTGACGGCTGTGCGGCTCCGCGCGATGACGTTCAACCCCGCCTCGGCGTTGGTGGCCGAGGATAGTCCTGACTTATCGGGGCGGCAACTGATGCAAACGCTCGAGAATATCGAGCACCACCATGCGCGGTGGCCGTTCGTCGGTTTCCACCACGATGTCGGCAATCTCGCGATAGAGCGGGTCGCGCGCCTCCAGCAGGGCGCGCAGCGTGGCTTCCGGGTTTGCAGTGCGCAATAGCGGCCGGTTGCGGTCACGGGCGGTACGCCCAACCTGCTGCTCCACCGAGGCATGCAGGTAGATCACCCGGCCTCCGGCGTGCAGCGCGGCGCGGTTGGCATCGCGCATCACCGCGCCACCACCGGTGGCCAGGACCACGCCATCGAGCTCGCAGAGCTCGGCGATCATCGCCTGCTCACGATCACGAAAGCCCGGCTCGCCTTCTTTGTCGAAGATCCACGGGATATTGGCGCCGGTTCGCAGTTCGATTTCCTTGTCGGAATCTTTGAACAGCAGGCGCAGCTCTTTGGCCAACAGGCGCCCGATGGTGCTCTTTCCAGCGCCCATGGGCCCTACAAGTATCAAATTTCGCACAGAATCAACGACTCACAGCAATCGCCTGGTCACTCATGATACGCGGAGTCAGGAAGACCAGCAGCTCGGATTTTTTCTCTTGTAATGCATCGCGTCGAAACAGCCGCCCAACATACGGCAGATCGCCCAAAAATGGCACCTTGTCGACCACATTGTTCTGCGACGTCGAGTAGACACCGCCAATCACAATGGTCTGGCCATCGGCCACCCGCACCTTGGCATTGACCTCATTCTTGCGGATCGGCGGCACATTGTTCAGGGCATTGACGAAATCCGGCTCATCCTTGGTCACCCGCACCTCCATCACCACCTGGCCATCCGGGGTGATCTGCGGCGTTACTTCCAGCGACAGCGAGGCCTCGCGGAACGAGATCGAGGTGGCACCACTCTTGGTCGTCTCCTGGTAGGGCACCTCGGTGCCCTTGATGATGCGCGCGGTCTCTTTGTCGGCGGTGACCACCTTGGGCTGCGAGATGATCTCGCCGTTACCGCTCTTTTCCATGGCACTGAGCTCCAGGTCCAGCAGGATGTCACTGCGCAGCAGGCCCACACCCAGCCCCGACGTACCCCGCTCCACCCCCAGGTCGACGAACAGCTCGCTGCCCAACCGGCTGTTCTGCCCGTACAAAGGGCCTCCCCAACGCACACCCAGTGCCTTTTCGTAATCGACGCCGGCCTCGACGATGCGCGCCTCGATCATCACCTGGCGCACGGGCACATCGAGCTGGGCCACCAGCTTGCGCAGCTCGGCGATCCGCTCTGGCGGCTGGGCCACCACCAGGGTATTGGTCCGTGCATCCACGCTGAGGCTGCCGCGCCCGGCCAGGATGCCGTCATCGGCAAGGCTGGCCAGCAGCAACTCGGCCAGTTCCGCAGCCCGGGCGTGATGGACCGGAATCAGCTCGCGCTGCAAGGGTTCCAGTTGCGCCTCCAGCGCCTGCTCCAGGTGGGCATCGCGCGACTGCTCGGCAAGCTCGGCAACCGGCGCGACCAGCAGCACATTACCCTCCTGGCGCCGCCCCAGCCCTTTGCTGCGCAGCACCAGATCCAGCGCCTGCTGCCACGGCACATCGTCAAGGCGCAGACTGATGCGGCCCTGGACCGTATCGCTGGCCACCAGGTTGATCCCCACGTAGTCAGCCATGACCTGCAGCACCGCGCGCACTTCCACGTCCTGGAAGTTCAGCGATATGGGCTCTTTCTCAAACGCCGTCGCCAGCGTCGCCCTCAAGCCCAGCAGGAGCATCAGAACCCCGCTCGACCACCTTTTCATCTTCATCCCTGACCTCTCCATGGGCACCCTTCCCGAGTGCCAGAAACCGGGAGCGCTCCTGCCAGCCACCGGCAATGTACAGCCGTTCGTGCACCTCGACCTGATGCGCAT
The DNA here is from genome assembly GCF_024749065.1 of Pseudomonas sichuanensis. Classification (NCBI taxonomy): domain Bacteria; kingdom Pseudomonadati; phylum Pseudomonadota; class Gammaproteobacteria; order Pseudomonadales; family Pseudomonadaceae; genus Pseudomonas; species Pseudomonas sichuanensis. The sequence continues at coordinate 5,646,607 of NZ_CP087185.1, forward strand.
CGATCCGCACCACGACCCCTTCATCACGCCCCAGCCGATCACCCACTGCGACCCGGTACAGATGACCTGCCGAACGCAACAGCGCCTGGCGCTGCCCCGCCCGTGAAAGGCTACCGACCATCTCGAGTTGCTCCAGCGGCACGCGGCCGATCCCTCGGGGCGCCCCCCGGGATGACCACACCAGGAACGGATCGAAGGGGCGGGTGGATACCGCCTGCCGGGCGGGCTCATCTGCCAGCGAAATCGGCACCACCAGGCTCTGCGCGGCGGCGTACGCATGCACTTGCAGCTTCGCCCTGACCAACCCGGAACGCTCATCCACCGCGAGCAGCTCCAGCCGAGCCACATTCAACAGGCGCACCTGCTGCAGCCACTGCTCCAGCCACGCTCGCAACGCCGGGTAACGGCCCACCACGCTGATGTCCAAGGGCATCACGCGATACCCGGTTTGCTGACGCTCTTCCAGCACATCGAGGCGCTCGACCAGCAAGCCGTGCTGGTGCCCTGAAACCGCCAACTGGTCGAGCAACTCGCTCACCCCCTCTCCTGCCGCCAGCCGCCAGCGCTCCCGGAACAAGCGCTGCTGGTCGTCGTGGAGCGCCTGGCGCTCCGGATCAAGCTCGCCAGCCTGCCCTTCCCTCGCCACAAGCGTCGCCTGGAGCTGCTGCTCAAGCAGGGTGTATGCCTGATGATGTTCGTACACCTCGCGCAGGCGCAGCTGATACCCCACGAACACCACGGCCCCCGCCAGTGCCAATACCAGCACGGCCCTGAGCGCTGCCGAGCGCTGCAGGATCGCCTGCCAGTCAGCGAGAGAAGCGCGCCTCATGAGCCGTGCACCGCCAGGCGCGCCGTCAAAACAAACTCATCGCCCGTTTCGAGATTGCGCAGATGAACCAGTTGCAGGTCCTGTAGCCCCTGCGCTGCCTGCAGATCACGCATGAACCGGGCGACGACTGCAGGCGAGGCCGCCTGCCCGGTCAACCGCAACTGCCCGTCCAGCGCTTTGAGCTCAATAAGCCTGGCGCCCTCTGGCAGGGCACGCTCCAAATCGAGAAAGAAGCCGGGCAGCGACGCCTGGCGAGCCCGCAACCCAAGCAACTGCGCCTGCTCTGCCAACAGGGCAGCGCGCGCCTCACGCAACTGCTCGACCTGCGCCACGATGGCATCAATACGCTGCAATTCGGCCTGTTGCACTGTGACGGCCTCGATCTGCCGTGCCAGGCGTGACCGCGCCAGCTGATCGAGCAGCATCACTCCCAGCAAAGCCAGCACCAGGCCGGCGATCAACAGCACCCGAAAGCAATGCGCATCCCGTGCCCTGCGCCGCTCACGCCACGGCATCAGGTTCAAGCGCAACATCAATGCAACCCACCGAGCGCCAGCCCATACGCCAGGGCCATCGAAGCGTCGAGCGCCTTGGCCTCACGCCCCTTGGCCAAGCCCGAAAAGTCCGAGCCGACGGCCATTCTGCATGCCACCTTCAGGCGCTCAGTCAGTGCTGAAGCCCGCTGGTCATCGGCTGCCCCGCCTACCAACACCACCTCACCGACACCGCCTTGCGTGCAAAGGCGCTCGACAGGTTCGAGCCACCCTTCAGGCGATGCCAGCAAGACCTGCTGGCGGTGTGGGAGCACAGCGTCATGCAGCAGATGCAGCACCGCCTCGTTCCTCTCCAGTTGCACCAAGGCGGTCGTGCGCACCGGCAACGATGGCATGGCCCGGCGCAGGGCGATGCTGTCGACTTCCATGGCCTGCACCTGCAGGCCTGCCTGGGCAAACAGTTGCTCAAGCGGGTCGATCTGGCTTTGCCTGCAAGCGGCGACCAGCACATCGGCGTGCCCTGGGTGCTCGGCGGACAGCCCCAGCACCTGAAAGTCCAGGGCCAGGTCATCCAGCGGGAAGGGGAAAAGCTGATCGGCCTGGTCAAGCAATTGCGCCTCGGCATCGGGGTCAGATACGCCAACCGGCAAGCGAAGGACCTTGCAGATCACCTGCGAGGCCGGCAACGCCAGCGCAACCTGGCGCTGGCGTGTGGCACAGCGGCCATGGGCCTGGCGCAAGGCATTCAGCAAACGCTCGCTTTCATCGAGCAGGTGAGGGCCACGCAACGGAGGGACGATGGTCTCCCGCACCCAGCCAACCACCTGGCAACGGCCCCGATGACGGCGTACTTGCAGCATTCGTATGGAATCGACGGCGATTTCCACCCCCAGCAGTGAACCTGCGCCCTTGCCAAAGCGTCCAAGCATGGCTGTTCCTTCCCTGCCATCAAAGCCTGCGCCATTGCAGCGCAGGCGGTCATCGCAGTACCCCGGCCGGTCACCCGAAGGGGCGAAAAATGCTTATAATGCCCAGCGTTTTTCCTGTCCGCCGGCCCCGCGCCCTCCACTCCTCAACCTGGACACCCAAAAGCCTTGATACGCCTGCTGAAGTTCTTCTGGTGGTCTTTCGTCGCAGTCATATGCGCGCTCGTGCTCGGTGTGAGCGGTGCGTTTCTGTATCTTAGCCCCAGCCTGCCGTCGGTCGATTCGCTGCGAAGCGTCCAGTTGCAAATCCCCCTGAGGGTGTACAGCAGCGATGAAAAGCTGATTGCCGAGTTCGGCGAGATGCGCCGCTCGCCAATCAAGTTCCAGGAAATTCCCCCACAGTTCATTCAGGCACTGCTGTCGGCCGAGGACGATAATTTCCTCAACCACTACGGCGTCGACCCCAGCAGCCTGATGCGCGCGGCCACGCAGCTGGTCAAATCCGGGCACATCCAGAGTGGTGGCAGCACCATCACCATGCAGGTGGCGAAGAACTTCTTCCTCAGCAGCGAACGCAGCTTCTCGCGCAAGACCAACGAAATCCTGCTGGCCCTGCAGATCGAACGCGAACTGACCAAGGACGAAATCCTCGAGCTGTACGTCAACAAGATCTACCTGGGCAACCGCGCCTACGGCATCGATGCCGCCGCGCAGGTGTACTACGGCAAGTCGATCCGCGACGTCAGCCTGGCGCAGATGGCCATGATCGCCGGCCTGCCCAAGGCGCCGTCACGCTTCAACCCGCTGGCCAACCCGGTGCGCGCCAAGGAACGCCGCGACTGGATCCTCGGGCGCATGTACAAGCTTGGCAAGATCGACGACGCCAGCTACCAGGCCGCCCTGGCCGAGCCGTTGAACGCCAGCTACCACGTGCCGACGCCGGAGGTGAATGCCCCGTACGTCGCCGAAATGGCCCGTGCCGAAATGGTCGGCCGCTACGGCAGCGATGCCTACACGGAAGGCTTCCGCGTCTACACCACCGTCCCCAGCGACATGCAGCAGATGGCCAACAGCGCTGTGCTCAACGGCCTCTCCGAGTACGACGAACGCCACGGCTATCGCGGCCCAGAAGCGCGCTTCCCGGGCAAGACCCGCGCCGCCTGGCTGCAGGAGCTCGGCAAACAGCGCACGCTTGGCGGCCTGGAGCCGGCCATCGTCACCCAGGTCGAGAAGAGCGGCCTGAAGGTGATGACCCGCAGCGGCCTGGAGGAGGACGTTGCCTGGGACACCATGAAGTGGGCCCGCCCGTACCTCAACAGCAACGCCCAGGGCCGCACGCCGCAATCGCCGGCGGATGTTGCGCAGGTGGGCGACCTGGTGCGCCTGCAGCGCCTGGAACACGGCAAACTCAAGTTCAGCCAGGTGCCTGGCGCCCAGAGCGCACTGGTGACCCTCGACCCGTATAACGGCGCGATCCGCGCCCTGGTCGGCGGCTTCTCCTTCGAGCAGAGCAACTACAACCGCGCCATGCAGGCCAAGCGCCAGCCGGGCTCGAGCTTCAAGCCGTTCGTTTACAGCGCCGCGCTGGACAGTGGCTACACCGCCGCCAGCCTGGTCAACGACGCGCCTATCGTGTTCGTCGACGAATACCTGGACAAGGTCTGGCGCCCGAAGAACGACACCAACACTTTCCTCGGCCCGATCCGCATGCGCGAGGCGCTGTACAAGTCGCGCAACCTGGTATCGATCCGCCTGCTGCAGGCCATGGGCGTGGACCGCACCATCGACTACATCGCCAAGTTCGGCTTCAACAAGCAGGACCTGCCGCGCAACCTGTCGCTGGCGCTGGGCACCGCCACCCTGACCCCGATGGAGATCGCCACCGGCTGGAGCACCTTCGCCAACGGCGGCTACAAGATCAGCCCGTACCTGATCGAGCGCATCGACAGCCGCAGCGGCGAAACACTGTTCACCGCCAACCCGCCGCGCGTGCCGCAAGGCAACGAAGACCAGGCTGGCCTTGCCGCACCCGAACAGCCGATCAGCGTGACCGCCATGCCGGGCGAGGCCCCTTCCGCCTTTGGCCAGGTAGCGCCGGCACCGCAAGCCCCGGCAGTCGCCGAGCGCATCATCGATGGCCGCACCACCTACATCCTCACCAGCATGCTGCAGGACGTGATCAAGCGCGGTACCGGCCGCCGCGCCCTGGCCCTGGGCCGCAATGACCTGGCAGGCAAGACCGGCACCACCAACGAATCCAAGGACGCCTGGTTCTCGGGTTACAACGGCGACTACGTCACCACCGTGTGGGTAGGCTTCGACCAACCGGAAACCCTGGGCCGGCGCGAGTACGGCGGCACCGTGGCCTTGCCGATCTGGATGGGCTTCATGGGCCCGGCGCTCAAGGGCAAACCCGAACACACCCCGGCCGAGCCGGAAGGCATTCTCAGCCTGCGGGTCGACCCGATCAGCGGCCGCGCCGCCACCCCGAGCACGCCGAACGCCTACTTCGAGCTGTTCAAGGCCGAGGACTCACCGCCATCGGTGGATGAGCTGGGCAATGGTGCGGTGCCTGGCAGCCCGCTGCCAGCGGATGAAGCGGCGCCGATGGATCTGTTCTGAACCATCTACCCCTTCGCTGGCAATCCGACGCCTACAAGTACAGCGCAGCCTCAGTCTTGCGCAATCAACGTAGAAGCTAGCTTGCCGACGAAAGGGCCAGCGCAACCAACCCTGAAAAAGGTACCAAAAGCCCCTCCGGCGCGACCCGGGCGGGGCTTGTTATGGCGCGGTCAGCGGTGTAAAGGCGCCGCTGACCGCGTGAGTATCATGGCGCAAGCGGTACTCGAGGAAGCTTCAAAGGCTTTCATACCGAACTCAATGTTGGACGTCTCTGCAGATGGGCTTCTAGCCAGCCTGCATTTCAGCATCAGCTGGACTCTGCGCAACGGAATTCGATGCAAGCTTGGCTGTCGACAGCTTCAACCTGCGTACTGATTAACTACAAGAGTCGTTAATGACATGCCGTACAGAATTTTAGTTACTGGAGGGGCTGGTTTTATCGGCTCCGCGGTTATTCGCCACCTGATCGAATCCACGTCCTGCGAGGTCGCAAACGTTGACAAACTTACCTACGCAGGCAATCTTGAGTCACTCACCCCCGCGACTGACTCCGAACGCTACCACTTCTATAAAGTGGATATCTGTAATGCTGTAGCGCTGAGTAGTGTATTCGATGAATTCAAACCCGATGCGGTGATGCATTTGGCGGCGGAGTCTCACGTAGATCGCTCAATCGATGGGCCGGCCGAGTTTATCGAGACCAATATCGTCGGCACCTACTGCTTGCTCGAAGCGACCCGCCGTTACTGGTATGGCTTGCCGAAAACTGATAAGGACGCATTCCGCTTTCACCATATTTCCACCGATGAGGTATATGGAGACCTGGAGGGCGCGGTTGAGTTGTTCACCGAAACTACGCCCTATGCACCTAGTTCACCTTATTCCGCCTCCAAGGCCAGTTCAGATCATCTGGTTCGCGCCTGGCAACGGACCTATGGGCTGCCCGTGCTGATTACAAACTGCTCCAACAACTACGGGCCGTATCACTTTCCGGAAAAGCTGATTCCGCATGTAATCCTTAACGCCTTGTCAGGCAAGCCGTTGCCAGTGTACGGCGATGGATCGCAAATTCGCGACTGGCTGTATGTAGAGGACCATGCTCGGGCGCTGCTCGCTGTGTTGAGCAAAGGCAAAGTAGGAGAGACTTACAACATCGGCGGCCATAACGAGAAGCGCAACTTGGAAGTTGTAGAGACAATCTGCGAGTTATTGGATAAGCTGGTACCGCTGACTGCCGAGGGTGATCGTGGGCAAACCCACACCTACAAAAATCTGATTACCTTTGTTGCGGATCGACCCGGGCATGATCGGCGCTATGCCATCGACGCATCGAAGATCCAGCGCGAGCTAGGCTGGGCGCCGCAGGAAACGTTCGAAAGCGGTATTCGCAAGACCGTGCAGTGGTACCTGGATAATCCCGACTGGTGGCAGCGGGTGTTGAGTGGGGAATATCAATTAGGTCGATTGGGTGGACAGCTCTAAAAGTAGCTGATTGCGAACAAGCTCGCTCCAGCCGTTTCGACATTTTTGAAATTTGGAGTTTTTTATGAAGGGAATCATCCTCGCCGGCGGCTCTGGCACCCGCTTACACCCTATCACCCGTGGTGTATCTAAACAGCTGCTGCCGGTGTATGACAAGCCGATGATCTATTACCCATTATCGGTGCTGATGCTCGCTGGCATCCGCGAGGTGTTGATCATATCTACCCCCGAGGACCTGCCCAGTTTCCGCAAGCTGCTGGGTGACGGCAGCGAGTTCGGCATCGCGCTGAGCTATGCTGAACAGCCTTCACCGGACGGGCTGGCCCAGGCCTTTTTGATCGGTGAATCGTTCATCGGCGACAGCAGTGTTTGCCTGATCCTCGGGGACAACATTTTCTATGGCTACGGTTTCAGTACCAAGCTCCATGAGGCTGCCAATCGCGGTACAGGTGCGACCGTATTCGGCTATCACGTCAGCGACCCCGAGCGTTTCGGCGTGGTTGAGTTCGATGCCAACGGCAAAGCGATTGCCATCGAAGAAAAGCCGAAATCGCCGAAGTCCAACTATGCCGTTACCGGCCTTTATTTCTATGACAATTCAGTGGTTGAGATTGCCAAACAGGTGAAGCCTTCTGCCCGTGGTGAACTGGAAATCACCGATGTGAACAACGCTTACCTGCTGCGTGGCAATCTGCATGTGAGTTTGTTAGGACGTGGTTTTGCATGGCTGGATACCGGAACCCATGACTCCTTGATGGAAGCCAGTCAATTTGTGCACATCATTGAGGCGCGCCAAGGCACCAAGGTTGCCTGCCTTGAGGAGATTGCCTATCGCCAAGGTTGGCTCTCGGCAGAACAGCTGGCGAACCAAGCCGAGGTGCTAAGTAAGACCGGATACGGGCAATATCTACAACGTCTACTTGTGCAGAGGGGGGCATAATCGTGCTAACCATAGTACGCACAGTGTTTGGTGATCAGCAGGGCTGCCCGACTATCCACTTTTAGCAAGGACTCGGTCCGCGAGGTGGCGGTGGATATGTCCCAAAACTTTAAGGCTGGCAATTGATCTGCTTAGCCCCCGCTCAGCCTACATCTGCAGCACCTTCCTCAAAGAAATGAGGAAGGCTATTGCGCTGCGATTACAAAAGATGAATATTTTCCAAAATATCAACAACTCTACGTTGCTGCTCCGCTGACAAGCCAACCCAAAGTGGCAGTCGAATTAATCGTTCAGACTGACGGACTGTTACTTCAAGCTCACCATGTGCCCGACCGTATCTGATGCCAGCGGGGGAAGAGTGGAGCGGAACGTAGTGAAACACCGAAAAGATTTCATTGCGCTTAAATTCGGCCAGTACTTTCTGCCTATTGATTTCTGACGCCAGCAAAACGTAGTACATATGGGCGTTGTGTTGGCAACCTTCCGGCACGATTGGCCTGCGCAGAACGCCTTTAACTTCGAGTGGCTCAAGGAGCTCGTGGTAGCGCCCCCAGCTAGTCAAGCGGTCTTCAGTTATGCGATCTGCCTCTTCAAGTTGTGCCCATAAGAACGCAGCAATCAACTCACCCGGTAAAAATGACGAACCCACCTCTTGCCAAGTGTATTTATCAACTTCACCGCGGAAAAACCGACTACGATCAGTCCCCTTTTCCCTAATGACTTCCGCACGCAGGGCCATTTCCGGATCATTGACGAGCAAAGCACCACCTTCACCGGAAATCACGTTCTTGGTTTCATGAAAGCTGTAGGCACCAATATCGCCAATACTTCCCAGCGCACGACCCTTGTAGCTTGCCATTACTCCCTGCGCAGCGTCTTCGACAACTTTCAAACCATGTTTTTTTGCGATAGACATAATTGTGTCCATCTCACATGCAATGCCGGCATAGTGCACCGGCACAATCGAACGTGTCCGTGGCGTGATCGCAGCCTCAATGAGATTTTCGTCCAGATTCAGCGTGTCTTCTCGGATATCAACAAATACCGGGATACCACCACGGAGTACAAACGCATTGGCTGTAGATACGAAGGTGTAAGATGGCATGATTATCTCATCACCTGGCTGAATATCCAGCAGCAAAGCGGCCATCTCCAGAGCGGCAGTGCAGGAGTGAGTCAATAAAGCCTTACTGCACCCGCTATTCTGCTCTAGCCAATTATGGCATCGTTTAGTAAATGGACCATCGCCAGCCAGCATGTTGCCAAATTTCGCTTCAGCGATGTAATACAGCTCTTTCCCCGTCATATGGGGTTGGTTGAATGTGATTGCTTTATCCATTGTTCAAGCCCCTTGAATCTATGCGAACCTGTCGCCAAAAACAGCTATTAATCGAATATGTGCATCACGCCAAGCTAAGCGACCAACCGTTTCAGGAAGTTAAAGGCCCTCTTATTCTACAAACCTTCCCTTAGATACCCATGACACTTAAGACGGTATATGCACACACATCTCCCCAATACTTGGATAGACGCTGCAACGCTCCAAATCACGCATTCTTCCTAGCTACAACTAGTCTTGAGCCGCCCAGCGTAAAATTTACGCCAGATCTAATTAGCCTTTGCTCTATGCGCATCATACTCAGAAAAACATTATTCAGAGTTCTCGAAAGCCGCAACTCTGCCGTGACATCACGCTCAATGCTTTTAACACCTGACGCACGGCGCGATAACATCATCGCAGGTAACAAAAGGCTTACAAATGATGTGCTCCGCTCTATTCGGAAACCGGCATCAGTAACCTTTTTGTGTAATTCTCTAGCCGTATATCGGCGCACATGACAAGCGTAGTCATCGTTTGCACTCCACAACCAGGGATGTTGCGGTACCGTCAACAACAAAACACCCGTTGGCTTAAGAGCCTTATGCAATTGAGTAAGAACAGACTCATCTTCCTCGATGTGTTCGAGCACATCGAAAGCGCCAATTACGTCGAACTCGCAAAAAAATGGCACATGTCGCGCATCCATTTGCATGAACTGGGCTGTAGGTACCCGTGCGGCAGCGTGCGATAAACCGGTGAGAAAAATTTCACTCCCGCTTAAGGCCATCTGAGGGTGCTTCTGGGCAATGCCTGATAACACAAATCCCGTACCACAGCCTACTTCGAGCAAGGAATGTGCGTCTGGTTTATATGTTTTCAGCGCCCAAAGAATCAGCTCGTTACGTGCTCGAAACCAAAAATTGGCAGCCTCTAAACTGGCTAACTCTTCAAAATACTCGGGATTGAAACCACCACCACCATTCGCGAACTCTTCAGCGTGTGCATCGAAGCCGTTCAACCGGGCTGGTTCATAATGGCATACGGGACACCCCCAACCGTCCGAAGAAAAAGCATGTGCACACTTCAGGCAGACTTTCATTACCTTACTCTCCAGCTCTCAGTGGTGCGTGGTGGAAATACGAAAGCTCGCGATAAGATAAACATAAAAACCGCCACCACGACAATGGCTATCGCCTGGACGATCTGATGTGAAAATCCGAGCCAATCTACGAATAGCAATAGCAATATAAAATTCAACAGATAACCCAATAACTGTGCGATTAGATAGCGCACCCCAGCACTGCCGACATGGCCATCATGCCCAAAGGTAAAGCGTCGATTAGCAAAAAAACCAATAATCGCACCGGCAGAGTATAGAACCGTCATCGTCCACTTTGGCGTACTCCCCAAATAGGTCAGGAGAATGTACAAACCAAAACCAGATAAATTAGTTAGCGCTCCAACTAACAAATAACTGAATATCTGCCGTAAAGGTTTTCTCCGTGCGGTATGGCTCATATGCAACTCTTGACTCACTTTAGGAAACCTGCCCGTTTACAGAAGCAGGATCGATAACTGGGTAAATGGTACCGCTCAAATAAATCAGCCTGCCGGACATCATTAATCTCGGCGTATGAAAACCTCCCAGCCCCCAACCAACCCATACGCCTCCTTAAATACAAATCCTGGCAATTTCAGAGCATGGGCTATTAATGTACGTAAGAAATGCTGTTCGAATGTCGTTTCAACTATTGAGGGGGTTGAGCGGGATATGCTGAACGCTCCCTCTAGCGGCAAAGTGCTGATAACATTGTTCCAAAACCTCGCACCCAAATCATGAACGTGCGCTGGATAAGTGAAATCGAATTTAATATTTATGAACTTAGCGATCTTTGAAATAGGTGTGACGTACGGTGTTCTTGCGTAAAATATGCCACCCTCGGTGAGTGACGCCAGAAGCTTTGCGAGAATCTCACTCGGTTCCGGAATGTGCTCAAGCACCGCACTGGCGACAACAAGATGTACTGTTTTTTCACTGATTTCCGTCAAGTCACCCGGACGGAAAAATTGTATGCGATTGTCCGAAGTTTCAATTGTGCTTTTATTGTAGTCAATAAGAGCAATTTTGACTTTTGCAGCTCCAAGTTTTACGAACTCGTGAGCAATTTTTGCTGAAATAGCTCCGTCACCACCACCGTAATCTAGAATCGAGATTTCTCGGCCCGCCAGGTCGCCTAAGACTGGCTTCGCATGTCGCACGATGTGGCAAGCCATACGATCAGGTGCATCTAATGTAATCCTATCCTCTTCATCATCAAATGAATCATAGTATTGAGAATAGTATTTACTTAGCGTTTCTGGCTTGGGCATTCTCGAAGCGGATGAGGCATGACATTTTTTGCAGTGCAGGAGCACTACTTCTGGACTTTCCTGAAGGCTCGCCACTGGCGTTCTTTGTGTCGATTTGCAAAAAGAACAATAAGCGCTAGGCGCCAATAAATCATGTTCAGACAAATGAGCTGATTGATGGAACAAAGTAGCCTTCAGATTATTTTCTTTCATGTTTCTTCCCTAAAGTATAAATTCTCTCAAGCTCAAGGAGATCTTTCTTGCGTCCTTTTAACCGTTTAGCCGGAACTCCAAAGTATACGGACCACGCATCGGTGGACTTGGTAACCAAGCTCATGGCACCAACGGAAGTCCCTTCTTCCAGAGTGACGCCAGGGAAAATAACAGATGATACACCGACAATAGAATGTCGTTTGATATGTACCGGTAACTTAGACTCATCCTTGAACTGGTCCGGAACTGTTGGGTTTGTCAGGGTTCGACCAGAATAATCGTCAGATTGGGTGAACACATGACAGCCGTATGCCAAGCCACAAAAATCTTCGAGTGTGACACCAACTTCACCGCCCCCGACATTGCAAAATACTGCGATATGCACGTTCTGGCCTATAGTAACCTTTCCAGAAATCACGCAAAAATCATCAATGCGAGAGTCATCGCCAACTTCCATAAGCTCTGGATTATAGATTGATGCCTTATCGCTTATCTTGACATTGGCCCCCAAGAACTTGAAACCCAGCGCGGCCAATGATTCCTCGCTTAAAAACGCCAAATTTTATCTCCTTGATTAGATTGCATACTCAGTCAAGTATTTTGCTGGCGACTTGACTGGCTGCTTTTCACTCATTAAAAGTTACCCGCCTGACAATGTACAGTGGACGCTTCTTGCTTTCATCGAAAGCCTTTCCAAGATAGACTCCCAGCATACCTAGAATAGCGATTATTATCCCACCAATGAAGTACAGCGAAACAAACAAGCTATTCCAACCAGGTATGGTTGAACCATAAATCAACGCATGACTAAGAATGTAGGTACCATAGCAAAATGAAAAGAAAGCCATCAAAAAGCCAAATCGAGTAGCCAGCCGTAGTGGTTTATCAGAGTGAGCAATTATAGTTTCGGAGGCCAACTTCCATAGCTTCCCAAAAGTGTATGTAGATTTACCCTCGAAACGTTCAGCATGCTCAACATCTATGCTGGCTGTAGGAAAGCCGATCCATTGCACCAAGCCACCGAAGAAACGCAACTGCTCACCCATACGACGGAAGTTCTCAACCACCTTGCGTGACATAATACGGAAGTTACCCGTTTCGCCGTCATATTTAGTGTCGGTCAAATAACTGAAAGTCTTATAAAAAAGCCAAGATAACGCCCGTTTGATTGGAGGGTCACGGCGAGAGCCGCGGCGCGCCAAGACTATGTCGTAACCCTCCTGTGCCTTGGCATACAGGCGTGGAATTTCTTCAGGACGATCCTGCAAGTCACAGTCCATCACGACGACCCACTCGCCTCGACAAATATCTAGCCCGGCTGTGATGCCGTAGTGCTGCCCGAAATTTCGGCTGAATTGCATCCCCCGCACCCGCGGATCTGCTGAGGCTAGTCGCTCTATCACATCCCACGAAGTGTCACCGCCGCAGTCTTCGACAAGTACAATCTCAAAACTTTCTGATACAGCCCCAAGTGCGGCCTTTAAGCGCAGGTAAAGTTCATCAAGGCAGTTTTCGGCCTTATATACCGGAACTACGACGGAAATCAGCGGGGATGTCATGCGTTTACCTTCCATATTTTATACATAGCGATAGCGTGGGCACATCGCTAGCTTTGCTTGAGGAGCGGCCGCGCCAGTACAATGCCAGATAATGAACATCAGTTCGTGCAAACCCAAAATCAAATCGAAGCAGACTGGCCATTTGATTCGACTTGGCTGACAGTTAATTGCTTACTCATAAGAACCTCCTTCCTCGTAACGCATAACATGCGTGCAACAATCTCCCTGTCGTGGTACGTGCAGAGCTTTAACGTAAACTGCAGGTTACCCCCATCCTCTCGGCGGTTTGCCATGATTCCGTTGGCGTGTAACTTTCCAGAAAATCAGCCCCTAGGCTCGGCAAGGCATTGAGCGAGATGCAATGTGGACCCGAATTCAAGTTCCATGCCATTAACATATTTCCGGCGCATTGTGCCTTCAGGGCTACTCGGGCTATTAGCCCAAATAAGTACAAGTTACCTTCCTTAGCCTGATGCATCTGGGGGGCGAACTTCCTTTCTTCGCGCTTGGTCAACCTGCGGGCATGAAAAATAGAAGCACCGACGATGGCGCCTTGACTTAGCGACCTAGTTTTATTCGCTTGCACCTCGTTGAGGATGGCGAGAATCGTAGCTGAGCACTTATGCTTATCCAACAAATTCCGGAAAGTCATGATCGTGCTGTCTTCGGAGACCAGAGCACCAACAGTCAGGCATGCAAACTGGTGTATGGCAGGGTCGCTTAGGGGCGACCAGTTCTGTAATGCATAAACGTGCAGTAGGGTTTCCAAAGGCCAGGATTTCCCAACGTCGTCTGCCTCAGGTTCGATTAGCCCCAGCAGGCCAGTGCTGCGCAGAGTCTGGTCCCTCGCTGCAAGGAAGCGTCTGCGGCGCCCATGCTTGCGTTTACCGGCGTACTTGAAATCGGAAAAGCTCATCTGTCTCATCGGCGGCTCGGATCGGGTGGTCAGGCGTATTTCAGCACATTTGAAAACTAGTTCGGGGGTCCCCTTGAGCACAAAATGATCGAAAAATGCGCTTCATAGACTGCTTCTGTCGATTCTAGCGTTTGCACGATTACTTTCACCAGTCTGACGCTGGGAGCCAAGTATATTAAGGCCGCAAGGTTCCTCTGTCATCTTACAGAGGAACCTCCTCGCGAGAACTCCTTCAATACCGAGGATGGCGCACTTGGCGATGCGCAATCGCAAAACCTCACCGGCCCCGAGGGCCAAATGACTGAATTTCTGCACCACTAGAGGGGCCTTCGAGTTTCCTGGCGCTGGAGAATTACTTCTGCATGCCGCCCAGTGAGTAGAAACCGCACAGAGGTTGACAGGGTTTGCCCCGCCGAACCTGCTGATGTCGCGCCGATATTTTCCATCTAGCTAGGGTGAGGTGTGCCTGTCATAGGAAATGTGCTTCAGCGATGCGCTCACGATGGTAAAAGAGCATGAAATAGACGTAAAATTTTGCCGGATTCTGATCGGCTGCCATTTTGAAAATGCCGATGACGAAGCAGCCAATAAATTTTGGGTTTCTTCAGACCGTAGATAAGTTCCTGCAACCTCCGAGTATCGAGACAATGAAGTCACAGCAACTCAACACCAAGCAACATTTGCCAGGCAGCAAGCTGATTGACTCATTAGCATTTTCAAACAGCAGGAATGACCTGATTTTTGCTTGCATGCTACTTACCGCAGTGGGTGTTTTTATCGGAGGCAATGCTCTTCTACTGATAGATATAGACGTACTTTCATACTCCTGGAGAATCGCCACAGCTAGCCTAGGAGCCATTTTCGTCTTTTATGCAATTTCGCGCATTCTGTCAAACTTGACCTGGGGAATAGTTTTAACCTACGGTTTTTTGGCAGCATCTGTTTATAGCGGTGCCCAGTCTTTAAAAATTATCTTTTATGGCCTTATCATTGCCGCTTTTATCTATACGATAAAGCACCTTCGCGTTGATCGCAGCCACTTGCCATCATTAATTCTGGCAGCTGCAATAGGGGTGTCAACCATACTTGGGGTTCATGGCAGCTATTCATCTTTTGACATTGTTCCTAGACTGCATGCGGGCATGGTGCACCAAGACACTTTATTTCATGCCAGCATCGCAGCGATGCTTAAAAACTATAACCTGATATCGACAGGCTTAAATGGCTTGATAGAAACACCCTATCATGCTTTTTCACATATTCTTATGGCAGCAATCAGCATATTATCTGGCTGTAGCGTACTAGAAGTTTACGGCGTAGCGCCCCTTGTACTCTTTTCACCGATACTGATATTTTCCATAACAGCTTTGAGTGCAATGTTTGATCAGGATCAGCGGTTGCCACTACCCATAGCATGGGGGGTAACTGCGCTACTACTATCTATATTGCCATGGCTGTTCTCAGCCTGGGCACTATGGGGCTCATTTTTCATATCCGAATCTTATCTCATATCACTTGGCATATTTGTACTTGGGCTAGCCTTGTTGTTTAAACGAAAGCTAGAACCTTCTGATTTACTCTTGATATTCATTCTAGCTGCCTGCATAAGCTCAGCAAAGGCATCCGTTGGAATTATTTATGGAGGGCTTTGGATTACCCGAGCATTATTTGTTAGCAGAGGGTATTACGTGAGTGCTGCTGCAATTTTAGCCTTAGCCGGCTCCGCCTGGATGGCACTAAGCGCTGTAAGCGAGTCCTCTGGCTCCATTTATATATCGCCTCTACATTTTATATCTTACTCTTACATGGGCGACTACCCTCTAAACTTTATCAGGGAACTATCTGATAACGGTAATTTTCACAAGAACTTGATCCTGGGGACGCTTCTGTCTATCGGGAGCTTCTGGTTGTTCCATTTTGGTGCTTCATGGTTCATCGCCGCACGCTCAATTCAAACTTCGGGCATCCGGTCTTTGTTGCGCTCACCGATTTCAGCCTACTCCATTGCCGCCATAGCTGCCGGAAGTATAATTGTTATCCTCTACCATATCCCCGGAGGGTCCGCGTACTACTTTTCTAACGTTGCTCTTTTTGTCTCGCTACCCTCATTAGTTGGCTTTATAGCGCTAAAACTACAGCAACGACTTAAAATTTCAAGCCTTCAAGTTATTCTTGTTTTCTGCATAATAGCCAGCAGCTTAATAAACATCCACACATACATAGATGTCAGCTGGCTTGGCAGAGCAAAAGTTTACCACGAAAAAAATAGCGAACTTATCAACAAGCTAGATGCCATTCGCAAAACATCTCCGACAAATGAAGTGCAGCGAGCAACGATTGAGTTAATGAAAGACAGCCCTGTATCTAGTTGCAGCGCACAGCCTTTCGTTTTCTCTGCGATCTCAGAGAGACCCTGGGTCGACTTGCTACAGACAAATAACACTGACTGCGTTTATGAATACTACGGCTTCGAGCAATATTTCATATCAAATAATGGGCACGCTACATTAAAACCCCCACGACTAATTGATGGTATGTGGATAATGCGAAAGACCGAGGGCGATGCGAAATAGCCATCTATTTCTGGCCATTTTTGCCTTCGCCGATTTTAAATTGGCGACCTCATAGCCACACTTACACTTCACTGCCTATAAATGGGTGGCGAGAAACTGTGCTCTGCGCTGAATCGCCACCAACTTTGCCGCCTTCCTTTGTGTACGTTGCACACCAACTGTTGGCAGCGACTGCCGCAAACACAGGTCAGTCCATGTTCGGGCAGCTCAACTGTGACTTCTATGCACAGCAAATCAGCGGGCAGCTCTTGTCGTCGAATCGCATCATGATCGGCGGGCTCCCGAAAAAATCGTGAGCACAGCATCCAGATTAGATAAGCGCTTAATGTGGGGTTAATTGAGCACTTACAAACAAAAAGCCCCGGCTCTCACGAGCCGGGGCTTTTTCATGACGCTACGGCTGAATCAGCCGTTGAACACGTCATCCACGCTTTTCAGCGGGTAGTGCTTCGGATACGGCAGGGTCGCCACGCCGGACTCGATGGCGGCCTTGGCCACGGCATCGGAAACGACGGTGATCAGGCGTGCATCCAGTGGTTTCGGGATGATGTACTCACGACCGAACTCCAGTGCCTGTACGCCGTAGGCGTCGCAGACTTCCTTGGGCACCGGCAGCTTGGCCAGGTCCTTCAGGGCGACGGCGGCAGCGATCTTCATTTCTTCGTTGATGCGCTTGGCGCGAACGTCCAGGGCACCGCGGAAGATGAACGGGAAGCCCAGTACGTTGTTGACCTGGTTCGGGTAGTCGGAACGACCGGTGGCCATGATCACGTCGCTGCGGGTGGCGTGAGCCAGCTCCGGGGAGATCTCTGGATCGGGGTTCGAGCAGGCGAACACGATCGGGTTGGCAGCCATCGACTTCAGGCCTTCTGCGCTCAGCAGGTTCGGGCCGGACAGGCCAACGAACACGTCGGCACCGTCCAGGGCGTCAGCCAGGGTGCGCTTGTCGGTGGCGTGGGCGAACTGCGCCTTGTACTGGTTCAGATCGTCACGGCCGGCGTGGATCACACCGCTGCGGTCGATCATGAAGATGTTCTCGACCTTGGCGCCCATGCTCACCAGCAGTTTCATGCAGGAGATGGCGGCAGCGCCGGCGCCCAGGCAGACGATCTTGGCGTCTTCGAGCTTTTTACCGGCGATTTCCAGGGCGTTGATCATGCCGGCCGCGGTAACGATCGCGGTGCCGTGCTGGTCATCGTGGAACACCGGGATGTCGCATTGTTCGATCAGGGTGCGCTCGATCTCGAAGCACTCAGGTGCCTTGATGTCTTCGAGGTTGATGCCACCGAAGGTGATGGAGATGCGGCGTACGGTGTCGATGAAGGCCTGTGGGCTTTCCGATTCGACTTCGATGTCGAACACGTCGATACCGGCGAAACGCTTGAATAGAACACCCTTGCCTTCCATGACCGGCTTCGAGGCCAGCGGGCCCAGGTCACCCAGACCGAGGATCGCGGTACCGTCGGAAATCACCGCAACCAGGTTGCCCTTGCCGGTGTATTTGTAGGCCAGCTCTGGATCACGACCAATCTCGCGCACCGGTTCGGCGACGCCTGGGCTGTAGGCCAGGGCGAGGTCACGGGCAGTGGCGGTAGGCTTGGAGAGCTCGACGCTCAGTTTCCCCGGACGGGGCTGGGCGTGGTATTCGAGAGCGGCGGTTTTCAGGTCTGACATGATGGGCATTCCGCTATTTACTGTTCTGACGGACCGCCGAGGATACGCAAAGTGCCGGAGGGCGACAAGACTGCCCGGTCACTAGTGTCAAGGCCTTTGGCCTACGACTTTACGCTATAACCCACGGGGCTTGCGAAAGCCTAGTGTGTACAATCCAATAGCAAAATGTCTACAACTATTTAGCCAGAAGCAGGCTGCAACATACTCGGATCGGTCAATGGCACCACCCAGCGTCGCTGCCCGGGCTTGAGCGCTCCCTTGCGGGAACGGTCCAGCACCCAGCCCCGCACCTCGACCTGGCGTCCCTTGAGGTTAGCGAAGAAGCTGGCGGGGAAGTTGCGCTGCAGACGAGCGGGAATCCGCACCACCAGGTTATTGTCCAACTCCAGCCAGACACCGCCGCGATTGCGCTCAATGCCATTGATTTTGCCGCTGATCAGTGCAAAACCAGATTGCCGTACATCCCGCGCACGCAGCACCGGCGAGTGCCGCCAGAGCCCTAGTCGCGCCTTGCGCGCGACCTGTTCAGCTTGCTGCTGACACCCGGCAAGGCGTGTGTTGGGCGCAAATGCGATGCGGTAGGCCAAGCCTTCGCTGAGCAGTTGTGCTTCCAGATTGTGGCCAGTACGGCTGTAGATATGCGCCAGGGTGCGCCCGTACTTGTCTTTGCTTTCAACCCCAGGCACCAGCCCGACCCGGCCATCGCTGGCCTTGATCAACGCCTGCAGGCGGCGCTTGGCCGCTTCGGCATAGGGCTCGCTGGGCCGCCCTTTACCTGCGACTTCCGGAGCATTGATGCCAATCAGGCGAACACTGCGGCCATCAACCAGGCGAACGGTATCGCCATCGACCACGTAGCGCACCGCAACCTGCTGCGGCCGGTCAGGCAACGGGCAGAAGGCCAGGGCCGGGAAATGCCAAATCGCGCCCACAAAAAAGGCGCCCACAAGGGACGCCTTCTTCTGCAACAGTGCGAACCCCGAAGGCTTCGCCATGCGCATCTTACTTCTTGGCACCGAACATGCCGAAGCGATCGGCGAACTTCTGTACGCGACCACCGGTGTCCAGGACTTTCTGCTTGCCAGTGTAGAACGGGTGGCACTGGGAGCACACGTCGATCGCCAGCGGCTTGGCCAGGGTCGAACGAGTTTCGAATTTGTTGCCGCAGCTGCAGGTGACTGCAACTACTTCGTAGTTCGGATGAATATCTGCTTTCATGGTCACTTCCTCGAGCTGCGTGCCGCCACCCAACACCTATTGTTGAATACCGCACGTAATTAGGCGGCGAATAATACCAGAGCGCGACGCCAGCGCAAGTTGTCGCTTGCACCGACCGTCGTCTGCTAGGCTCGCCTGATTTGTGAAACGCCCTCCAGAGACCTTCCGCGTGTCCGACGTCATCCTGCGCCTTGCCCTGCCCTCGCCCCTGCGTCGCCTGTTCGACTACCGGGCCACCGCAAGCATGGCGCGCCAGGCCCTGACCCCCGGCATGCGCTTTCGCGTGCCGTTCGGCCGCCGGGAAATGATCGGCGTGCTGGTGGAGGTGGCCGACAAAAGTGAAGTGCCGGCGGACAAGCTCAAGCCCGCCAGTGCCTTGCTCGACCCGGTCTCGCCACTGCCGCCGGCGCTGTTCAAGCTGTGCCTGTGGACAGCGCAGTACTACCAGCACAGCCTGGGCGACACCCTGAACTGGGCGCTACCCACCCTGTTGCGCCAGGGCGAGCCGGCCGAAGTGCGGCAGGAGCGCTTCTGGCATGTCGCCGCCGGGGCGCGCCTGGAAGACCCGCGCATTGCCCGTGCGCCGCGCCAGCGCGAGGCCCTGAAGACGCTTTCGCAGCACCCACACGGTGTTGCCCACAGCCTGCTGAGCAAGCTCGGCCTGAACAAGGACAGCCTCGACCTGCTGCTGGCCAAGGACCTGGTCGAGGTGGAGACCCGCCGCCACCTGCCAGCCGCCCGTCACGAGCACTGGCTGGCCCAGCCGGAGCTGCCGCTCAACGAAGAACAGCGCGCCGCCTTCGAGGCCGTGCGCTCAGGCTTCGGCGCCTTCCACGCGTTCCTGCTGGCGGGCGTCACCGGCAGCGGCAAGACCGAGGTCTACCTGCAACTGATCCGCGAAACCCTGGAGGCCGGCAAACAGGCGTTGATCCTGATCCCCGAGATCAACCTCGGCCCGCAGACCTTGCAGCGCTTCGAGCAACGCTTCAATGCACGCATCGCCCTGCTGCACTCGGCAGTAGGCGACCGCGAGCGCCTGGACGCCTGGCTGGCGGCGCGCGACGGCGAGGCGGACATCATCATCGGCACCCGTTCGGCGCTGTTCACGCCAATGAAGAACCCGGGGCTGATCATCATCGACGAGGAGCACGACGGCTCCTATAAACAGCAGGAAGGCCTGCGCTACCACGCCCGCGACCTGGCGGTGGTGCGCGCGCATCAGGAGAACATCCCGATCCTGCTGGGCTCGGCCACCCCGTCGCTGGAGAGCCTGCACAACGCCCACAGCGGCCGCTACGGCCTGCTGCGCATGAACCAGCGCGCCGGCGGTGCCCGCGCACCGCGCTTCCTGCGCCTGGACGTGCGCAGCCTGCCACTGGACAGCGGCATCAGCGGCCCACTGCAGCAAGCGATCCGCCAGACCCTGGAGGCCGGCCAACAGGTGCTGGTGTTCCTCAACCGCCGCGGCTTCGCCCCAACCCTGCTGTGCCACGACTGCGGCTGGCTTTCGGAATGCCCGCGCTGCGACGCGCGCATGACCGTGCACCAGCGCTCTGCCGTGCTGCGCTGCCACCACTGCGGTTACGACGAGCGCCTGCCGCTGCAGTGCCCGCAATGCGCCCACGTCGACCTGCGCCCCGTAGGTGCCGGCACCGAACGTGCCGAAGAACGCCTGAAGGTGCTGTTCCCCGACTACCCGATCCTGCGCGTGGACCGCGACAGCACCTCGCGCAAGGACGCCATGCACAACCTGTTCACCACCATCCAGCGCGGCCAGCCGAGCATCCTGGTCGGCACCCAGATGCTGGCCAAGGGGCACCACTTCCCGCGGGTGACCCTGGTGGCGATCCTCGATGCCGACGGCGGGCTGTTCTCTGGCGATTTCCGCGCCAGCGAGCGCATGGCCCAGCTGATCGTGCAGGTGGCGGGCCGCGCCGGGCGCGCCGAAGAACCGGGCAAGGTCATCGTGCAGACCCACCTGGCCGACCATCCGTTGCTGGTGCAACTGACCGAACAGGGCTACTTCGCCTTTGCCGAACAGGCCCTGAGCGAACGCCGCGCCGCCGGCCTGCCGCCGTTCGCCCACCTGGCCCTGCTGCGCGCCGATGCGCACAAGCCCGGCCAGGCCGAAGGTTTCCTCGACGAGGCCTGCGCCGCCGCCGAGCGCGTGCTGGCCGAACAGGGCCTGCATGGCATCGAGCTGCTGGGCCCGGTGCCGGCGCCCATGGAGCGACGGGCGGGGCGATTCCGTGCGCAACTGTTGCTCCAGGCCAATGCCCGGGCTCAGTTGCATCGACTGATCAGCGCCTGGTTGCTAGTGTTGGAGCAGATGCCGTCCGGGCGGCAAGTGCGCTGGTCGCTGGATGTCGACCCGGTCGACCTTTATTGAGCGACAAGCTGCAAGCCTCAAGCTGCAAGAAACAGCTGCCTTGCGCTGGGGCCTCTACTTGCAGCTTGCCGCTTGAAACTTGCAGCTCGCCGCTGAAAGGTTGGCAACCCGCCCCCGGCAACGGATAATGCCCAGTTTTTCCACCTGCGCATCGAAGCGCCCCACCGCGCTTGCGGTCGAAAAGAGATCCCCATGAAAGACACCATTCGCCAGCTGATCCAGCAAGCCCTCACCCAACTCGTCACCGACGGTGTGCTGCCTGAAGGGCTGACGCCGGCGATCCAGGTGGAAAACGCCCGTGACAAGACCCACGGCGACTTCGCCAGCAACATCGCCATGATGCTGGCCAAGCCGGCCGGCATGAAGCCGCGCGACCTGGCTGAGAAAATCATTGCAGCCCTGCCGGCCAGCGCCGACATCAGCAAGGCCGAGATTGCCGGCCCCGGCTTCCTGAACTTCTTCCAGAACACCGACGCCCTGGCCAGCCGCCTCGACGCCGCCCTGGCCGACGACCGCCTGGGCGTGCGCAAGGCCGGCGCGCTCCAGAAAGTCGTAATCGACATGTCGGCGCCGAACCTGGCCAAGGAGATGCACGTCGGCCACCTGCGCTCGACCATCATCGGCGACAGCGTCGCCCGCGTGCTGGAGTTCCTCGGCGACAACGTCATCCGCCAGAACCACGTCGGCGACTGGGGCACCCAGTTCGGCATGCTGATGGCCTACCTGCAGGAAAACCCGATCACCAGCGACGAGCTGTCGGACCTGGAGAACTTCTACCGCGCGGCGAAGAAGCGCTTCGACGAGTCCGAAGAGTTCGCCACCCGCGCCCGTGGCCTGGTGGTCAAGCTGCAGGCCGGCGACCCCGAGTGCCTGGCGCTGTGGACGCGCTTCAAGGACATCTCGCTGTCCCACTGCCAGAAGACCTACGAACTGCTCAACGTCAAGCTGACCATGGCCGACGTGATGGGCGAGAGCGCCTACAACGACGACCTGGCGAACGTGGTCGCCGACCTCAAGGCCAAGGGCCTGCTGGTGGAGAACCAGGGCGCCCAGTGCGTGTTCCTCGACGAATTCAAGAACGCCGAGGGCGACCCGCTGCCAGTGATCGTGCAGAAGGCCGACGGCGGCTACCTGTACGCCACCACCGACCTGGCAGCCGTGCGCTACCGCAGCAACAAGCTTCAGGCTGATCGCGCCCTGTACTTCGTCGACCAGCGCCAGGCCCTGCACTTCAACCAGGTGTTCGAAGTGGCCCGCCGCGCCGGCTTCGTCGGCCACCCGATGCAGATGGAGCACATGGGCTTCGGCACCATGAACGGCGCCGACGGCCGCCCGTTCAAGACCCGCGATGGCGGCACCGTCAAGCTGATCGACCTGCTCAACGAGGCCAAGGAACGCGCCTATGCGCTGGTCAAGGAAAAGAACCCGGGCCTGGCCGAGGACGAGCTGCGCAAGATCGGTGAAGTGGTGGGCATCGGTGCGGTGAAATACGCCGACCTGTCCAAGCACCGCACCAGCGACTACAGCTTCAACTTCGAGCTGATGCTCAACTTCGAGGGCAACACCGCGCCCTACCTGCTGTACGCCTACACCCGTGTGGCCGGCGTGTTCCGCAAGCTCGGCAAGGGCTTCGACGAGGTGGACGGCAAGATCGTGCTGCAGGCTGCCCACGAGCAGGACCTGGCCGCGCGCCTGGCGCAGTTCGGCGAAATTCTCAACAACGTCGCCGACAAAGGCACCCCGCACGTCCTGTGCAGCTACCTGTACGACCTCGCCGGCCTGTTCTCCAGCTTCTACGAGAACTGCCCGATCCTCAGCGCCGAGACCCCGGAGCAGCAGCAGAGCCGTCTGCGCCTGGCAGCCCTGACCGGCCGCACCCTCAAACAGGGCCTGGAGCTGCTCGGCCTGGAAACCCTGGAGCGTATGTAACTTGGCTGCAGCAAAGAAAAAGCCCGCGCCCAAGCGCGGCGCCAGCCGCCACCAGCCCGCCGCCAAGCAGCCGATCCCGGGCTGGGTGTGGCTGGCGGTCGGCCTGACCGTCGGCGCCTTCATCGTCTTCCTGATGAAGCTCGAACCGGGTGGCGGCGACATCAAGCGCACCAAACCCGAACAGCAGAAGCCGGAGAAGGTCGCCGAGGCGAGCAAGGCCACCACTCCTACGCCGCAGCAACCGGTGAAACCGAAGTACGACTTCTACACCCTGCTGCCGGAGTCGGAAGTGATCGTGCCGCCGGAAGCGGTGCCCGAGAAGACTCCGCCGGTACCGGCCGTGCCAACCACGCCGGTCACCCCGGCGGAAGCGGCCAAGATCGACACCGCCCGCGCCCAGGCCGCACTGCTGGGGCAAACGCCACCGCCGGCACCACCGGTGATCAAGCCGGCACCGACCACCCAGTTCTTCCTGCAGGCCGGCTCGTTCCGCAAGCAGGCGGATGCCGACAAGGTTCGCGCGCAGATCATCCTGCTGGGCCAGGCGGTGAAAGTGGAGTCGGGGACGGTGAAAGAAGAAACCTGGTACCGCGTGATGGTCGGGCCGTTCAGCAACCGCGAACAGCTCACCGTGGCGCAGAAGCAACTGGCCGGGGCAGGCTTCAGCAACCTGCTGTTGCAGCAACGCCGCCAGTAACGAATAAGGCCTTGCCGCGCTGCGCGACAAGGCCTTTTTTCATACCCGGCGACGCTCGGCGTTGACCTGGGAAACCTGGCTGTTGAGTGTCCAGAAGTCGTACAGCACCCCCAGCAGGAACAGGCCGCCGGTAAACAGGTAGATCAGCGCACTGATCCACTTGCCCTGATACAGACGGTGCACACCGAACACCCCGAGGAAGGTCAGGAAGATCCACGCCAGGTTGTAGTCCACGCCGCCGGACTCGAACCGCAGATCCGCCTCGCGGTCCATCGACGGGATCAGGAACAGGTCGATCAGCCAGCCAATTCCCAAAAGCCCCAGGGTGAAGAACCAGATGGTCCCGGTAATCGGCTTGCCGTAGTAGAAACGGTGCGCGCCGGTGAAGCCGAAAATCCACAACAGGTAGCCGAGGACCTTGCTGTGGGTGTCGTGCGCGGGCGCGCCCTGTTGATAACCATTCATTCGAAGCCCTCGTGGGTTAGCCGAAAATTTTCTAACGGAAAATGTGACTTTTCCGTGTTGACCCGACATATGGTACGTGGCCAATCGACCAACGGATCAGAATTTGATCAAAAAGCTGTTATAAAGTTGCGCGCCAACACCCTATAAGAGCATCAACTATGCCGCCTTTCATCAAGACATGGCTGACCCTCTGCCTTTTATTACCCCTGGCCGCCCACGCCACCAATCGTGAGCAACGTCTTCCAAGCGGTTTCACCGGTTACACGAGCAATGCCGACAGCTCGGTGAAACGCGCCCCTGTTCAGTACCGCAAGGCCACCCTCAGCGCCGCCCGCCCGAACAACGCCACCCAGCGCCAGGCGCTGCAGGCCGTGGCCATGTCGCCCAAGCAGAGCAGCGAAGTGCTCAGCCGCGCCGTGAACGTGCTCGGCACGCCGTACCGCTGGGGCGGCAGCAGCCCGAAGAAGGGTTTCGACTGCAGCGGCCTGGTCAAGTACGCCTTCAACGACGTGGCTGACGTCGACCTGCCGCGCACCTCCAACGCCATGGCCCAGGGCCAGGGTGTGAAGGTGGCCAAGAGTGACCTCAAGCCGGGCGACCTGATTTTCTTCAACATCAAGAGCCGCCGGGTCAATCACGTGGCCATCTACCTGGGTAACGACCGCTTCATCCACGCGCCGCGCACCGGCAAACGGGTGAGCATCGACAGCCTGGAGAAGCCTTACTGGCAGAAGCATTACGTCGTGGCCAAGCGCGTTTTGCCCAAGGACCAGCAGGCGCTGGCCCTGGCCAAGCGCTAAGCCGACAATCGCGCGGCAAGCCGCCGCTCCCACGACCAACAGCAAACCTGGCGTGGGAGTGACTGTCTTGCTCGCCATTCAAACAGTTGCACTCTGCCTGTGGGAGCGGGTTCACCCGCGAACACGGGCATAGCCCGTGCCAGGCACCAAGGTGCCATCTTCGCGGGTAAACCCGCTCCCACAGGTACTGTGCAATCCTGGGGAATGCACTACCCCCGCGATTTCGCTCGAACAGGCAACAGCGCTAGTCGACCAGCCCTTTGTGCTTGAGCGCCTGCAACGCCCCCTCCATCGTGCGCATCCCCAAGGCCGCCCCCGCCTGCATCAACGACTGCACCTGCGCCATACGCCCCTCGCGAATCAAGTTGCGCACCGCTGGTGTAGCCACCAACACCTCCCTTGCAGCCACCCTGCCGCCCCCCTTCCGCCTTAGCAGCACCTGAGCCACCACCAGGCGCAGCGACTCGGCAAGCATCATGCGCACCAGCGGCTTCTCCTCGGCCGCGAACACCTCCACCAGCCGGTCGATGCTGTTCACCGCCGAGCGGGTGTGCACCGTTGCCAGCACCAGATGCCCGGTTTCCGCTGCGCGCAACGCCAGGCGGATACTCTCCAGATCGCGCAGTTCGCCGACCATGATCACATCCGGGTCCTGACGCAAGGCACTGCGCAGCCCCTGGGCGAAGTCGCGGCTGTGCACACCGATCTCCCGCTGATTGACCAGGCAACCCTGGCCGCTGTGGATAAATTCGATGGGGTCTTCAAGGGTGATGACCTGCAGCGCGCGTTCACGATTGAGCTGATCAAGCAGCGCCGCCAGGGTGCTGGACTTGCCGCTACCCGTCGGCCCACCCACCAGCACCAGGCCATCCCAGCATTGCGCAACGGCTTGATACACATCGTTCAGGTCAAGTTCGTCGAGGCTGGGGACCCGCGCCGGAATCAGCCGCACGCTTGCGCCCAAGCCATTGCGCTGACGGAACAGGTTCAAGCGCAGGCGCCCCACGCCGGGCAGGCTCAGCGCCAGGTCCAGTTCATCACCGCACAGCCATTGCCGCCGCTGCCCTTCATCGAGCAGGCCGGCCATTCCCTGTTCCAGCGCCGTGCACGTCAGCACCGGCAGCGCCATGCGTTGCAACGCGCCATCCAGGCGCAACAGCGGTGGCTCGCCCGCGGCTAGGTGCAGGTCACTGGCGCCCGCAGCCACAGCCCGGGCCAGCAGGTCGGTCACATCCATGAGACTCCCCAACGGCCATCAAGCAGGTAGAATGCCGCAGACCTCACAGCCGCCGGCGACGATCCATGTCCACCCTAGCAGACAACATTTCCGCCATTGCCAGCCGTATCGACAGCGCGGCCAGGGCCGCCGGACGCGACCCGGCCAGCGTCCAGTTGCTGGCGGTCAGCAAGACCAAGCCCGCCAGCGCCGTGCGCGAGGCCTTTGCGGCCGGGCTGCGCGATGTGGGCGAAAACTACCTTCAGGAAGCCCTGACAAAACAACAGGCGCTTTCCGACCTGCCCTTGATCTGGCACTTCATCGGCCCCATTCAGTCGAACAAGACCAAAGCCATCGCCGAGCACTTCGACTGGGTACATTCCGTGGACCGCCTGAAGATCGCCCAACGCCTGTCCGAGCAACGCCCGGGCCATCTGCCGCCGCTGAACATCTGCCTGCAGGTGAACGTCAGCGGTGAAGACAGCAAGTCCGGCTGCGCGCCCGCCGACCTGCCGGCGCTGGCCCAGGCCGTCAGCGCCCTCCCCGGCCTGCGCCTGCGCGGGCTGATGGCGATCCCGGAGCCGACCGAAGACCGTGCCCAACAAGAGGCCGCCTTCGCCACCCTGCGCCAGTTGCAAGCGCAGCTCGGCCTGGGCCTGGACACCCTGTCGATGGGCATGAGCCATGACCTTGAAGCCGCGATCGCCCAAGGTGCGACCTGGGTCCGTATCGGCACCGCCCTGTTCGGTGCGCGCGACTACGGCCAGCCCTGAATCCATGCTTAAACTCACTCTTTCCCTCAAGGACCTGACATGAGCAAGACTCGTATTGCCTTTATCGGCGCCGGCAACATGGCCGCCAGCCTGATCGGCGGCCTGCGCGCCCAGGGCCTGGACGCCTCGCAGATCCGCGCCAGTGACCCGGGTGCCGACACCCGCGCGCGCATCCAGGCCGAGCACGGCATCGAAGCATTCGCCGACAACGCCCAGGCCATCGACGGTGTGGATGTGATCGTCCTGGCGGTCAAGCCGCAGGTGATGAAAGCCGTCTGCGAAACCCTTAAGCCGAACCTCAAGCCTGGCCAGTTGATCGTCTCCATCGCCGCCGGCATCACCTGTGCCAGCCTGCAGGCCTGGCTGGGCGCGATCCCGGTGGTGCGCTGCATGCCCAACACCCCGGCACTGCTGCGCCAGGGCGTCAGTGGCCTGTACGCCACCGAGCAAGTGTCGGCCGAACAGCGCGAGCAGGCTGAACAGTTGCTGTCCGCCGTCGGCACCGCACTGTGGCTGGACCAGGAACAGCAACTGGATGCCGTCACTGCTGTTTCCGGCAGCGGCCCGGCGTACTTCTTCCTGCTGATCGAAGCCATGACCGCCGCTGGCGAAAAGCTCGGCCTACCGCGTGAAACCGCTTCGCAACTGACCCTGCAAACCGCCCTGGGCGCCGCACGCATGGCCGTGGCCAGCGACGTCGATGCCGCCGAGCTGCGCCGCCGGGTCACCTCGCCCGCCGGCACCACGGAAGCGGCGATCAAGTCGTTCCAGGCCAATGGCTTCGAGGCCATCGTCGAGCAGGCACTGGAAGCCGCGGCCAAGCGCTCCGCGGAACTGGCCGAACAACTGGGCAAATAAGGAGCCTTTTTCAATGAATGCACTGTCCGGCGCCGCGATCTTCGTGGTGCAAACCCTGGTCAGCCTGTACCTGGCGATCGTCCTGCTGCGCTTCGTGCTGCAACTGGTCAAGGCCGACTTCTACAACCCGCTCAGCCAGTTCGCCGTGCGCGCCACCCAGCCGCTGCTCAAGCCGCTGCGCCGGGTAATCCCGAGCATTGCCGGCCTGGATACCTCGTCGCTGCTGCTGTCGGTGCTGATCCAGGCGCTGTTGATGGCATTCGTGCTGATGGTCACCTACGGTACCTTCGGCGATGTCCTGCACCTGCTGATGTGGGCGATCATCGGCATCACTTCGCTGTTCCTGAAGATTTTCTGGGTGGCGATGATCGTCATGGTGATCGTCTCGTGGGTCGCGCCCAACAGCCACAACCCTGCTGCCGAGCTGGCCTACCAGATCAGCGAGCCGGTGCTGGCGCCGTTCCGTCGCCTGGTGCCGAACCTGGGCGGCATGGACATCTCGCCGATCTTCGCCTTCATCGCCATCCAGGTGATCCAGTCGTTCCTCATGCCCCAGCTGGCGGCCTACGCCGGCATGCCACAAGAGCTGTGGCGGATGATCTGACCCACGATGTCTCCAGCGGCAAGCCATTGCTTGCCGCTGGGGGTAGCGCTCTTTAGACTTACGCCTCCGTCAAGCGTGAGCAGGGTCGATGTCCACTGTCTTTCCCGAAGATTCCGTCGGTCTGGTAACACCGCAGATCGCCCGGTTCGATGAACCGTTGGCCCTGGCCTGTGGCCGCTCCCTGGCCTCGTACGAACTCATCTACGAAACCTATGGCGAGCTCAACAGCAACGCCAGCAACGCCGTGCTCATCTGCCACGCGTTGTCCGGCCACCACCATGCCGCCGGCTACCACGCCGCCACCGACCGCAAGCCGGGCTGGTGGGACAGCTGCATCGGCCCCGGCAAGCCGATCGACACCAACCGCTTCTTCGTGGTCAGCCTGAACAACCTCGGCGGCTGCAACGGCAGCACCGGCCCCAGCAGCCTCAACCCAGCCACCGGCAAGCCCTACGGCGCCGATTTCCCGGTGCTGACGGTGGAAGACTGGGTGCACAGCCAGGCGCGCCTGGCCGATCGCCTCGGCATCCACACCTGGGCCGCCATCGTCGGCGGCAGCCTCGGCGGCATGCAGGCGCTGCAGTGGACCATCACCTACCCGGACCGGGTACGCCATTGCGTGGACATCGCTTCGGCACCCAAGCTGTCGGCGCAGAACATCGCCTTCAACGAAGTGGCGCGCCAGGCCATCCTCACCGACCCCGAATTCCACGGCGGTTCGTTCCAGGACCAGGGCGTGATCCCCAAGCGCGGCCTGATGCTGGCGCGGATGGTCGGCCATATCACCTACCTGTCCGACGACTCGATGGGCGAAAAATTCGGCCGCGAGCTCAAGAGCGACAAGCTCAACTACGACTTCCACAGCGTCGAATTCCAGGTCGAGAGCTACCTGCGCTACCAGGGCGAGGAGTTCTCCGGGCGTTTCGACGCCAACACCTACCTGCTGATGACCAAGGCGCTGGACTACTACGACCCGGCGGCGGCCCACGACGGCGACCTGGCGGCGACCCTGGCGCATGTCACGGCTGACTTCTGCATCATGTCGTTCACCACCGACTGGCGCTTCTCCCCGGCCCGTTCGCGAGAGATCGTCGATGCCCTGATGGCCGCACGCAAGAACGTCTGCTACCTGGATATCGACTCGCCCTACGGCCACGACGCCTTCCTGATCCCCACGCCTCGCTACATGCAGGGTTTCGCCAACTACATGAACCGCATCGCCCTGTGAGGACCCCATGAGAGCCGACCTGGAAATCATCCAAGACTGGATCCCCGCCGGCAGCCGGGTACTCGACCTGGGCTGCGGCAACGGCGAGCTGCTGGCCTCGCTGCGCGAGCGCAAGAACGTCACCGGCTACGGCCTGGAGATCGACGCCGACAACATCGCCGAATGCGTGGCCAAGGGCGTCAACGTGATCGAGCAGGACCTGGACAAGGGCCTGGGCAACTTCGCCAGCAACAGCTTCGACGTGGTGGTCATGACCCAGGCCCTGCAGGCCGTGGAGTACCCCGACCGGATTCTCGATGAAATGCTGCGGGTGGGCCGCCAGTGCATCATCACCTTCCCCAACTTCGGCCACTGGCGCTGCCGCTGGTACCTGGCGACCAAAGGCCGCATGCCGGTGTCGGACTTCATGCCGTACACCTGGTACAACACGCCGAACATTCACTTCTGCACGTTCGAAGACTTCGAGAACCTGTGCCGCGAACGCCACGCCAAGGTACTCGACCGCCTGGCGGTCGACCACTTGCACCGTAATGGGTTGGGCGGCCGGCTTTGGCCTAATCTTCTAGGTGAAATCGGTATTTATCGCGTCAGCAGCCCGGGCCTGCAGGAGCACCAGCTCGCAGTCTGACGCTCGCGAACGGAGGAATGGGATCATGCGTCGACTAGCACTGTTTCTGATCAGCCTGTGCCTGGCCCTGCCGGTACTGGCTGCCGATGCCGCCAAGCCCGAGCGCAAGGAAGTGTTCGGCGACGTGACGGTCCACTACAGCGCCTTCACCTCGAGCATGCTGCAGCCGGACATCGCCGCCGCCACCGGCCTAACCCGCAGCAAGAACCAGGGCGTGCTCAATATCGCCGTGCTCAAGAGTGGCAAGCCGGCCACCTCGGTGGTCAGCGGCACGGTCAAGGACCTGACCGGGCGCAGCAGCCCGCTGTCGTTCAAGCAGATCACCGACCAGGGCGCGGTGTACTACATCGCCCAGTTCAAGATCGACCAGGCTGAAACCCTGACCTTCGACCTGAATGTCGAAACCGGTGGCGTCAGCAATCAACTCAGCTTCAACCAGGAAGTGTTCCCAGGCGAATGATGAATTTCCAGCAACTCGTATTGGCCAGCCATAACGCCGGCAAGCTCAAGGAACTGCAGGCCATGCTCGGCGACTCCGTGCATCTGCGTTCGATCGGTGAATTCAGCCAGGTAGAGCCGGAAGAAACCGGCCTGTCGTTCGTCGAGAACGCCATCCTCAAGGCGCGCAACGCCGCACGTATTTCCGGCCTGCCGGCCCTGGCCGACGACTCGGGCCTGGCGGTGGACTTCCTCGGCGGCGCGCCGGGCATCTATTCGGCACGCTACGCCGATGGCAAGGGCGACGCGGCCAACAACGCCAAGCTGCTTGAAGCGCTGAAGGATGTGCCCAAGGAACAGCGTGGCGCGCAGTTCGTCTGCGTACTGGCGCTGGTGCGCCATGCCGACGACCCGCTGCCTATTCTCTGCGAAGGCCTGTGGCATGGCAGCATCCTGTTCGAGGCCAGCGGTGAGCATGGTTTCGGCTACGACCCGCTGTTCTGGGTCCCGGAGCGCAAGTGCTCCAGTGCCGACCTGGCGCCCGTTGACAAGAACCAGCTCAGCCACCGCGCCCGCGCCATGGCCTTGCTGCGTCAGCGTCTGGGCCTGGCATGAGCGAAAAGCTGTTGGTACAGCCGGCGGGCCTGATCCTCCCCGAACTTCCGCCGCTGTCGCTGTACATCCACATCCCCTGGTGCGTGCGCAAATGCCCTTATTGCGACTTCAACTCGCACCAGGCCGGGCCCACATTGCCCGAAGACGAATATATCGATGCCCTGCTGGCCGACCTCGACCAGGAGATGCATGCCGTTCACGGCCGGCCTATCAGCACCATCTTCTTCGGCGGCGGCACCCCCAGCCTGTTCAGCGCGGCTGCGCTTGGCCGCCTGTTGCGGGGTGTCGAGCAGCGCATCCCGTTTGCCGCCGACATCGAGATCACCCTCGAAGCCAACCCGGGCACGTTCGAACAGGAAAAGTTCAAGGCCTATCGGCAGACCGGCATCAACCGGCTGTCCATCGGCGTACAGAGCTTCCAGCCAGCCAAGCTTGAGAAGCTCGGGCGCATCCACAACGGCGCTGAAGCGGTGCGCGCCGCCGACATGGCTCGCGCGGCCGGCTTCGACAACTTCAACATGGACCTGATGCACGGCCTGCCGGACCAGTCGCTGGACGACGCGCTTGGCGACCTGCGCCAGGCCATCGAACTGGCGCCGACGCACCTGTCCTGGTATCAGCTGACGGTCGAGCCCAACACCGTGTTCTGGAACCAGCCGCCCGAGCTGCCCGAGGACGATATCCTCTGGGATATCCAGGAAGCCGGCCAGGCGCTGATGGCCGAGCACGGCTACCAGCAATACGAAGTGTCGGCCTACGCCCAGCAAGGGCGCGCCGCACGGCACAACCTCAATTACTGGCGCTTTGGCGACTTCATCGGCATCGGTGCCGGTGCCCACGGCAAGCTGTCGTTCCCCGATGGGCGCATCCTGCGCACCTGGAAGACCCGCCTGCCCAAGGACTACCTGAACCCGGCCAAGCCCTTCAAGGCAGGCGAGAAGTTGCTGCCGGTCGATGAGCTACCCTTCGAGTTCCTGATGAACGCGCTGCGCCTGACCCAGGGGGTGGAAGCCGAGCTGTTCACGCAACGCACGGGGCTGCCCCTGGCGCAACTCGCGCAAGCCCGCCGCGCCGCCGAACAAAAGGGCCTTTTGCAGGTCGAAGCGGATCGACTGGCGGCCACGCCGCGCGGCCAGCTGTTCCTCAATGACCTGCTGCAGTACTTCTTGAATTAAGGATGACCCATGGACCTGGTACTTGACCTGCTCTCGACCGTCTCCCGCTGGAGCCGCAGCAACCTGTCGGAGATCTCGCTGGCCCTGGTGGGCTGCCTGCTGGTGCTGTTCGGCACCGATATCAAGGGCTGGGTCGAGGGGCGCCTGGGCGGCCTGGCCGGCGCCCTGCGCGTGCCGTTCATGGCGCTGCTGGTGATGATCGGCAGCGGCGCGGCGCTGATCTATGCCACGCCGTGGATCGTCAAGGGGCTGGGGCAGTTCAACAACTATGCGCTGGCACCGGTGTTGCTGGTGGTGCTGGTGTTGATTGGCGTGGTGGCTGACCGGCGCGGGTGACGCCAAATCAAAACCGCCTTTGGCAGGGCGGTTTTGATTCGTTGCAGATTTGCGTCACGGCAACAATTTAGTTTCCAGCGGTTGCGAACGTTGCCCCGCGTAATCGACGCCGACCGCGCATAGCCGGGTATCTTCCGTCACCGCCTCCTTTCGTGTGCCAGCCAATGCCTGGTAACCCGACTCATCGGCACAGTCAGTGGTATCCCAGGGGCCACTCTTGAGCTCGACCCGCCGGAGCAGGATCTGCTCAGGCTCGACAGACACAAGATAGGCATTGCGGCCCTTCCTATCCTTGTATGGCGGGTCGATTTCCAACTCGGGTTGGCTGGCCGGGCCTGCAGGGTGCACCACCACAGGCAACGCCAGGGCATTGCGGTTCGCCGGCTCCGGCCCGGCTGCTTCGCGCCCCCAGACACATAACGCCAGCACTGTCGGATTCTCGGGCGCCAGGGTGAAGCCCTCGATAGGGACATTGATTGGACTTCCTGATTGTTGCACCGGGCCATAGCCTTCACCCTGCTCGCATTGGTCCGGCCATTGGGCGAGCTTGGCCTGGTACAACGTCGTGGTCGCGTATAAAACCTGGCTGATCACCCTGGCGCTGCTGCCGACCTTGTAGATCATGCGTTCGTCCTCCTCGTCCAACGCAACATCGAACTGGTTGCTCAAGCCGCAACCGGCAGCATTGACGTCGAACGCCCCGTTGTTCAGGCAGGCTGGCAAGAAACTCAAGTCCGACGCTTCGCTCCCCAGAGGGTTGCTGCTGTGAGCAACAGCGAGAACCGCACCCGCTGCCTGTTCTACGACAGGGCTGCCAGAGTCGCCGGGCTGCAACCAGGCGTCCTCCATCAACAACAGATGCCGCTGCAGAAAGCCCCGCCCGGTCTTCAAGTCGATCCGCACCAGTTCCTGCGTCGGCCATCTGGCGCTACCCGAAGTGACCCCGCTCACCCTGGCGCCCACGGTTATCGTCTCGCCCTCGGTGGCTTGGCGTCCGGCCAGCACCATGGGCACGATACCGAGTGCCTTGAGTGCCCCCTGGGTCTGCTGCAACTCGAACACGGCAAAATCCAGGCCGCGTCGCGAGGCATAGCGAGTATGCACGACATCGAATGCCACCCCGGCGACGCTCTCGAAAGTGACGCGCCCCAGCCCCGCAAGCTGTCCGCCGGCAATCTGGGGCCGTTCAAATACCGCATGACCACTGCCCACGAGGAGCGCCGGCGCGGCATCGTTACCGTTGTCGATCAGAAAAGCCGTACTCTGCTGGGTTACTGCCGGCCCGTAGAGTAACGATGCTGTACTCAAGGTCCGCTCGTACCGGGCGATGGCGGAGCGATCGAGGCTATGCTCCGTGGCAGGGGAAGATGCCTGGACAGTGACGCTAAAGCAGGCAGCGGCAGTGGTGAAGGTCAATGCAACGCGCAACAGGCGTGTAGCGATCATGAAAGGTCTCCTGATTTGTCCGAGCGTAATGCCCAGGAACAGGAGGCTCACATTTCGACCCTGCCAGCAGGTCATAACATTTGCTATTTGCGCCCTTGCGGCGCTGGTCGAAGGGGCTGACTAAAAGGCCGCCGCTCGTGGCCTTGAACAGGATCAAGAGCCGGAGCGAGCTTCCAGCCTTTGCCTCCAGCCAGATGCACGCCCGCACCCCAAAGACTCAGCCTCGCGCAACATCGCCAGCCGCTCGGTCATTGGTGTCTGCTGCCAGATGGCGGGATGAGTGGCCAACAAATAAAGCGCCTCGGCTTTGAACTGGTCGTATGAAAACACTTGTCTGGACTTCTCCAGCATCTCGCCCACTGTAAGTGACACCGAGGGCAGGGCCGAAGCGATGTCGGTAGCCGGCCTGAAACAATGCACCTCACGCAAAAGCTGCGGATAGAGCGATTGGAACGGATCATCCCGTTGCAACGCCGCTTTCAACACCTCAAGCAAGGCGACTTGCTCTGCGCCCATGAAGTCGAAGCTGTCGGAGGTTGGCGCGCAACGGTAGTAATAGGCGACCGCTGCCGCCAGAAACCCTTGCTCTACAGCCTGATGCAAACGCGCACAGGAGGCCTGCCTGCGTGCCATGTCGCGCCGGTCCGCAGAGGTTTGCATGTTGGACTGCCAGAACAGCGCCAAGGTGTTGCCCGCCTGCGCTGCCAGCTCGATGTGCGCGCGCGCTTCATCCATCAATTCGCTCATCGGCATCAACTGTTCAGTACTGATGGCTTCGCCGCCGGCCTCGATTTCGGCAAGCGCCTGCAAATTCACGTTGGCCTGTTGTACCAAGGCCACGGCACGCTCGAGGTGTTGCTCAGAGGGCGAAAGAGGTTCACGCAGTAACGCGGCGAGCACAAGGCAGACGGCAACGACCAGGCCTATCAGCGGTAACAGAACCCGAGGCTTCAAGGCGCAATCCTTTACGCGATGTGATGAGGGGCCAGAGGCGCACCGGCGCCTCTGGCAGGGAGAGGGTCAAGCCAGTTTTTCGAACTTCAGGTCCCACACGCCGTGCCCAAGGCGCTCGCCACGACGCTCGAACTTGGTGATCGGGCGCTCTTCGGGGCGTGGCACGTAGGCGCCATCAGCCGCCTGGTTGCGATAGCCCGGTGCTGCGCTCATCACTTCCAGCATGTATTCGGCATAGGGCTCCCAGTCGGTCGCCATGTGGAACACGCCACCGGGTTTCAACTTGCGACGCACCAGCTCGGCGAACTCCAGCTGGACGATACGGCGCTTGTGGTGACGTGCCTTGTGCCACGGGTCGGGGAAGAACAGCATCAGCCGGTCGAGGCTGTTGTCGGCCACGCAGCGGTTGAGCACTTCGATGGCGTCGCAGTCGTACACCCGCAGGTTCTTCAGGCCTTGGGTGAGCACGCCGTTCAGCAAAGCGCCGACACCCGGGCGGTGCACTTCGACACCGATGAAGTCCAGCTCGGGCGAGGCGGCGGCCATCTCCAGCAGCGAATGGCCCATGCCAAAGCCGATCTCCAGGGTGCGCGGCGCCGAACGGCCGAACACCTGGTCGTAGTCCACCGGGCTGTCGGCCAGCGGCAGGACGAACAGCGGGCCGCCCTGCTCCAGGCCACGTTGCTGGCCTTCGGTCATGCGCCCGGCGCGCATCACGAAGCTCTTGATGCGACGGTGCGGACGATCTTCGCCGTCGGCGGTGATCGGCGTTTCTTGCGATTCAGTCATCTGGGGCTCTTACTTGATCAGACCATCCAGCGGCGAAGAGGCGCTGGCGTAGAGTTTCTTGGGCATGCGGCCGGCCAGGTAGGCCATGCGCCCGGCCAGGATGCCGTGCTTCATGGCTTCGGCCATCAGCACCGGCTGTTGGGCGTGGGCGATGGCCGAGTTCATCAGTACCGCCTCGCAGCCCATCTCCATGGCGATGGTGGCGTCGGAGGCGGTACCCACGCCGGCATCGACCAGCACCGGCACCTTGGATTCCTCGAGGATGATCTGCAGGTTGTACGGGTTGCAGATGCCAAGGCCCGTACCGATCAGGCCGGCCAGGGGCATCACCGCGATGCAGCCGGCTTCGGCCAGCTGGCGGGCGATGATCGGGTCGTCGCTGGTGTAGACCATCACGTCGAAATCTTCCTTGACCAGCACTTCGGCGGCCTTGAGGGTTTCGATGACGTTGGGGAACAGGGTTTTCTGGTCAGCCAGCACTTCCAGCTTGACCAGCGTGCGGGACTCATGGCCCTTGCGACCATCGAGCAGCTCACGGGCCAGGCGGCAGGTGCGCACGGCTTCCACCGCATCGAAGCAGCCTGCGGTGTTCGGCAGGATGGTGTACTTGTCCGGCGACAGCACGTCGAGCAGGTTCGGCTCGCCCGCATTCTGGCCCAGGTTGGTGCGGCGCACGGCGACGGTGACGATTTCGGCACCCGAGGCCTCGGTGGCCAGGCGGGTTTCTTCCATGTCACGGTACTTGCCGGTACCGACCAGCAGGCGCGACTGGAAGGTGCGCCCGGCCAGGATGAAGGGCTTGTCGCTGCGAACGTTGCTCATCGATGTTCCTCAGGAAAGGTTACGGGGCTTACGGGTGAATCGCCGGGCTTGCTCAACCACCGCCGATGGCGTGGACCACTTCAACCTGGTCGCCCTCGCTCAGCAGCGTGCTCTCGTGCTGACTGCGCGGCACGATGTCCAGGTTCAGTTCCACCGCCACCCGGCGGCCAGCCAGCTCGAGCCGGCCGAGCAGGGCCGCGACGCTCTCGCTCGCGGGCAGTTCGTAAGGTTCACCGTTCAGTTGAATGCGCATGCGCACGGCCACCATTGTTCGTTGGGGCAGGCATTCTAGCCCTGATCAGCCTTGCAACCCAAGGGTGGGGCGCGCCATTAGTCGCGATTGTGGACCACTCGGTCAGCCCAGGCGCCAGGCGGCCAGGCCCAGGCACAACCAGCCGGCGAGGAAGCACAGGCCACCCAGCGGGGTGATCATGCCGAGCTTGCCCAGGCCCGTCAGCGTGAGCACGTAGAGGCTGCCGGAAAACAGCACGATACCCAGCGCGAACAAACCGCCGGCCCAGCCTACCAGCCGCCCGGGCAGGTGCACCGAGAGCACGGCCACGGCGAGGATCGCCAGGGCATGCACCAACTGGTAGGTGACACCGGTGTGAAAGACTGCCAGGTAATCGGCACTGAGGCGGCTCTTCAGGCCATGGGCGGCAAAGGCGCCGAGCGCGACACCGGTGAACCCGAAGAAGGCGGCGAGCATCAGGAAGCTGCGAAGCATGGGACGACTCCTCGAAAGGGGTCTGTATAATGGCCCGTTCCAACGGTCCGGCCAAGCCATCACCATGCTGTCATCCTTCCTGCGCCACTTCACCCGCGGCCTGCTCTGGTTCGCTGTCGCAAGCATTGCCGTGGTGCTGGTACTGCGCTGGGTACCGCCGCCCGGTACGGCGCTGATGGTCGAGCGCAAGGTGGAGTCATGGTTCAGTGGCGAGCCGATCAACCTGCAGCGCGACTGGACCCCCTGGGAAGAGATCTCGGATGAGCTCAAGGTGGCGGTCATCGCCGGTGAAGACCAGAAGTTCGCCAACCACTGGGGCTTCGACATCCCGGCCATCCAGGCGGCGCTGGCCTACAACGAACGGGGCGGCAAGGTCCGTGGCGCCAGCACCCTGACCCAGCAGGTGGCCAAGAACATGTTCCTGTGGTCCGGGCGCAGTTGGCTGCGCAAGGGCCTGGAGGCCTGGTTCACCGCACTGATCGAGCTGTTCTGGTCGAAGGAGCGGATTCTCGAGGTGTATCTGAACAGCGCCGAGTGGGGCAAGGGCGTGTTCGGCGCCCAGGCGGCGGCACGCTATCACTTTGGCGTGGATGCCAGCCGCCTGACGCGACAACAGGCCGCACTGCTCGCTGCCGTGTTGCCGAGCCCGATCAAATGGAGCGCCAGCCGGCCAAGTACCTATGTAGCCAGCCGCGCGGGGTGGATTCGCCGGCAGATGAGCCAGTTGGGTGGGCCGAGCTACCTGATGCAGCTGGATGCGTCGCGCAGGCTCTAAGCTGCGCCCGCAAGGGCATCAAGTAACCTGTGGGAGCGGCTTCAGCCGCGAAAAAGGCAACGCGGTGGGCGGCACCAGCTTCGCTGGTGTTCGCGGCTAAAGCCGCTCCCACAGGGCCCTGCGATCCATCTCAACAAAAAACCGCTGCCTCTTGCGAGAGCAGCGGTTTTTTTATTCAGCCAGGGCGCCGATCAGATGGCGATCAGTGCCTTGACCTTGTTCATTGCGTTCTTCTCCAGCTGGCGAATACGCTCGGCCGAAACGCTGTACTTGTCTGCCAGCTCATGCAGCGTGGCCTTCTCTTCCGCCAGCCAGCGCTGGTAGAGAATGTCGCGGCTGCGATCGTCCAGGCCCTGCAGGGCTTCATGCAGGTTGCTGGTGGAATTGTCGCTCCAGTCAGCGTCCTCCAGCTGCACAGCCGGGTCGTAGCGGTGGTCTTCCAGGTAATGCGCGGGCGACTGGAAGGCGCTGTCGTCATCGGCTTCGGCTGCCGGGTCGAAGGCCATGTCCTGGCCGCTCAGGCGGCTTTCCATTTCACGCACTTCGCGGGGCTCTACGCCAAGGCTTTCAGCCACGCGATGCACTTCGTCATTGTTCAGCCAGGCCAGGCGTTTTTTCTGGCTGCGCAGGTTGAAGAACAGCTTGCGCTGGGCCTTGGTGGTAGCCACCTTGACGATGCGCCAGTTGCGCAGGATGAACTCGTGGATCTCGGCCTTGATCCAGTGCACCGCGAAGGACACCAGACGTACGCCCATTTCCGGGTTGAAGCGTTTTACCGCCTTCATCAGGCCGACGTTGCCTTCCTGGATCAGGTCGGCCTGGGCCAGACCATAGCCAGCATAGCTACGGGCGATATGGACGACGAAACGCAGGTGGGCCATCACCATTAGCCGGGCGGCCTCGACATCCTGTTCGTAATAGAGACGCTCGCCCAGATCACGCTCCTGCTCGACCGTCAGCAGCGGGATGCTGTTGACCGTGTGCACGTAGGCTTCCAGGTTTGCACCGGGTACCAGGGCATAGGCAGGTTGCAACGATGTGGTCATTCAAGTACCTCCGACTTACAGACTCGTGCCTTGTGGGCACTGCCAGCATAGACCCGGAACCGCGAGACAAGTTCCTGGATGAAAAAAAGTCAATGCTGGCGATGAAACATTATCGTGGTGCCAGCTCGTTCAGATGCCGAGCCACCGCGATCCATGCACCGATATACCCCAACAGCACCGCGCCGATCAAGAGGGAAAGACCATCGGCGGCCGGCACTCCGCCCAGGGCGAAATCGCTGCCGTACAGGCCGGAAAGCCCGACGACCGCGTCGTTGAGCCAGTTCAGGCCGAACGCCAGGATCCCCCAGGCCAGCACCCCGGCACCCAGGCCATACAGCGCCCCCATGTAGAGGAAAGGCCGACGCACGTAGCTGTCGGTGCCACCCACCAGCTTGATCACTTCGATCTCGACGCGGCGGTTCTCGATATGTAGACGAATTGTGTTACCGATTACTAACAGCAACGCGGAAATAAGCATCACCGCGAGGCCGAAGACAAAACGATCACCCAGCTTGAGGATCGCCGCCAGGCGCTCGACCCAGACCAGGTCCAGCTGTGCCGCTTCCACCCGTGGCAGCTCTGCCAGGCGTTGACGCAGAGCTTCCAGGGCCGGTTTGTCGACTTCGCTCGGGGTCACTACCACCACGCCGGGCAGCGGGTTGTCCGGCAGCTCGCGCAGGGCCTCGCCCAGGCCCGACTGCTGCTGGAACTCTTCCAGCGCCTGCTCACGGCTGACGTACTGGGCCTCGGCAACGCCCGGCATGCCCTTGATCTCGTCACGCAATGCTTCGCCATCACGGCTGCTGGCGTCGAGCTTGAGATACAGCGAAATCTGCGCCGCGCGCTGCCACGAACCGCCGAGCTTCTCGACGTTCTTGAGCAGCAGCGACAGGCCCATGGGCATGCTCAGCGCCACAGCCATCACCAGGCAGGTGAAGAAACTGCCGATCGGCTGCTTGGCCAGGCGGCGCAGGCTGTCGGCCAGGCTGGCACGGTGGCTTTCCAGCCAGGCGTGCAGCAAGGTGCTGAAGTCCGGGCCATCGTCGTCGTGGTCACCGCGCTTTTTCTTCGCAGGTTGTGGATCGGCGGGCTTGGGTGCGACCCGCTCGGAAACCTTTGGTGTACGTGTGGTGCTCATTGCCCGGCCTCCCCATCGCCGATCAAGCGGCCGCGTTGCAGCGTCAGCATGCGGTGGCGCATGCGCGCGATCAGCGCCAGGTCGTGGCTGGCGATCAATACGGTGGTGCCCAGGCGGTTGATGTCTTCGAACACGCCCATGATCTCGGCGGCTAGGCGCGGGTCGAGGTTACCGGTGGGCTCGTCCGCCAGCAGCAGTGCCGGCTGGTGGACGATCGCCCGGGCGATACCGACGCGCTGTTGCTGGCCGGTGGACAGGTCGGCCGGGAACAGCTCGCCCTTGTCGCTCAACGACACGCGCTCCAGCGCCGAGTCGACGCGCTTGGCGATCTCGGCCTTGGACAGCCCGAGGATCTGCAGCGGCAAGGCGATGTTGTTGAAAACGGTGCGGTCGAACAGCAACTGGTGGTTCTGGAACACCACGCCGATCTGCCGGCGCAGGAACGGGATCTGCGCGTTGCTGATCTGCCCAAGGTCCTGCCCCGCCAGCAGCAGCTTGCCGCTGGTCGGGCGTTCCATGGCCAACAACAGGCGCAACAAGGTGCTCTTGCCGGCGCCGGAGTGGCCGGTGACGAACAGGAACTCGCCACGCCGCGCCCGGAAGCTCAGCTCATGCAGGCCGACGTGGCCGTTGGGGTAGCGTTTGGCGACCTGTTCGAATCGGATCATGCAGGTTCCCGCTCGGCAAACAGTGCCTTGACGAAAGGTTCAGCCTCGAAGGTGCGCAGGTCATCGATACCCTCGCCCACACCAATGAAGCGGATCGGAATGTTGAACTGCTTGGCCAGGGCGAAGATCACCCCACCCTTGGCGGTGCCGTCCAGCTTGGTCAGGGCCAGGCCGGTCAGTTCCACGCTCTGGTTGAAGTACTTGGCCTGGCTGATGGCGTTCTGCCCGGTACCGGCGTCGAGCACCAGCAGCACCTCGTGGGGCGCCTCGGCGTCGAGCTTGCCAATCACCCGACGGACCTTCTTCAGCTCTTCCATCAGGTTGTCCTTGGTGTGCAGGCGCCCGGCAGTGTCGGCGATCAGCACATCGACGTTGCGCGCCTTGGCGGCCTGCACGGCGTCGAAGATCACCGAAGCCGAGTCGGCGCCGGTGTGCTGGGCGATCACCGGGATCTGGTTGCGCTCGCCCCACACCTGCAGCTGCTCCACGGCGGCGGCACGGAAGGTGTCGCCGGCGGCGAGCATGACCTTCTTGCCTTCGAGCTGCAGCTTTTTCGCCAGTTTGCCGATGGTGGTGGTCTTGCCGGCGCCGTTCACGCCGACCACCAGGATCACGTAGGGCTTGTTCTGCGCCTCGACCTTCAGCGGCTGCTCGACCGGGCGCAGCAGCGCGGCCAGCTCTTCCTGCAGCGACTTGTACAGCGCGTCGGCATCGGCCAGCTGCTTGCGGGCGACTTTCTGGGTGAGGTTCTGGACGATGGCCGAGGTGGCCTCGACGCCGACGTCGGCGGTCAGCAGGCGGGTTTCGATTTCGTCGAGCAGGTCGTCATCGATGACCTTCTTGCCCATGAACAGGCTGGCCATGCCCTCGCCAATGCTGGCGCTGGTCTTCGACAGGCCCTGCTTGAGACGGGCGAAGAAACCGGGCTTGGACGGTTCGGCGGCAGCCACGGCAATGGGCTCGGGCTCGACCGGGGCCGGCGCGATGACCGGTTGGGCTTCGACAACCGGCGCCGGGGCCGCTACGACAGTGGCAGCCGGCTCGACGAGCGGGCGAGCGGGAATGGCAGGCGGCGCCTTGGGCTCCAGGTCCTCAACCAGTGCCACCGGTTCTTCGGCGACAGGCAGTACCAGGTTGCTGACCGGGGCCGCAGGCACTTCGGCCGGTGCTGGCTCTACGGGTGCGGCAACCACAGGCTCAGGCTGAACAACCACGGGGGCAGCGGCAGGCACATATTGCGGCGTGACGACCACCGGTTCTGGCTGCGGCGCGGCGACTACTGGCTCGGGCACCGACGCTGGCTGCGGTGTGATAACCACTGGCTCAGGCACAGCCTGAGGAGCGGCAACCACCGGCTCCGGCACAGGCTCGACCACTACGGGCTCGGGCACTGCCGTCGGCAGCGGCTCGGCAGCAGGCACCTGCAGTGCGGCCGGCTCTGCGGCCTGCGGTTCTGGGGTTTGCGGCTGTTCGGCGACAGGTTGTTCCGGCTTCTTGCGGAACCAGCTGAACAGGCCTTTCTTCTCGCCAGCCGCAGCCGGCGCTTTTTTGTCGTCGTTGGAACCAAACATGGAAGACGGCTATCTCAGGGTAGCGATGCGCCAGCAGTGGCGCATCGGGAATTCTTGAGTCACGCAGAACAGACTATTTTGTAACCGACTGGTTCATGCGCAACGTTTTGTCTTTAGGGCCTGCGGGCCAGAACGGCGACAGGCATGGTCGCCAGGCAACCGGATCAGTATCCTAGCACCTCCTGGCCCGCCGACGCTAAACCCAAGCGGGCCGCAGAACAGGTTAAACACCGTATGAATGCTCTAGCCCGCCGCGCCGCTGGCCTGTTGCTCGGCACGCTGTGCCTGCCGCTTGCGGCCTTCGCCGCCGATGTGCAACCCACCCATGAATTCATCCTCGACAACGGCCTGAAAGTGGTCGTACGCGAGGACCACCGTGCCCCGGTGGTGGTTTCGCAGATCTGGTACAAAGTCGGTTCCAGCTACGAAACCCCAGGCCAGACAGGCCTGTCCCACGCCCTGGAGCACATGATGTTCAAGGGCAGCGCCAAGCTCGGCCCTGGCGAAGCATCGCGCATCCTGCGTGACCTGGGCGCCGAAGAGAATGCCTTTACCAGCGACGACTACACCGCCTATTACCAGGTGCTGGCCCGCGACCGCCTGCCGGTGGCCTTCGAACTGGAAGCCGACCGCCTGGCCAGCCTGCGTCTGCCAGCCGACGAGTTCAGCCGCGAGATCGAGGTGATCAAGGAAGAGCGCCGCCTGCGCACCGACGATCAGCCCAACTCCAAAGCCTTCGAGCTGTTCCGTGCCATGGCCTACCCGGCCAGCGGCTACCACACCCCGACCATCGGCTGGATGGCCGACCTCGAACGCATGAAGGTCGAAGAGCTGCGCCACTGGTACGAATCCTGGTACGCGCCGAACAACGCCACCCTGGTGGTCGTCGGCGACGTCACTCCCGACGAGGTGAAAACCCTCGCACAAAAATACTTCGGCCCCATCCCCAAGCGCGCCGTGCCCCCCAGCAAGCTGCCGCTGGAGTTGGCCGAACCCGGCCTGCGCAAGCTGACCCTGCACGTGCAGACGCAGTTGCCGAGCCTGATCTACGGCTTCAACGTGCCGGCCCTGGCCACCGCCAAGGACCCGCGCACGGTCAACGCGCTGCGGCTGATCTCCGCGCTGCTCGACGGCGGCTACAGCGCCCGCATGCCGGCGCGCCTGGAGCGCGGCCAGGAGCTGGTGGCCGGTGCCTCGTCCAGCTACAACGCCTTCACCCGGGGCGACAGCCTGTTCCTGATCTCGGCCACCCCCAACGTGCAGAAGCAAAAGACCCTGGCCGAGGTCGAGAAAGGCGTCTGGCAATTGCTCGACGAACTCAAGACCACCCCACCCACCGCCGAAGAGCTCGAGCGCGTGCGCGCCCAGGTGATCGCCGGCTTGGTCTACGACCGTGACTCGATCAGCAGCCAGGCCACCACCATCGGCCAGCTGGAGACCGTCGGCCTGTCCTGGAAACTGATCGACAGCGAACTCGACGATCTCAAGCGCGTGACC
The DNA here is from genome assembly GCF_024749065.1 of Pseudomonas sichuanensis. Taxonomy (NCBI): domain Bacteria; kingdom Pseudomonadati; phylum Pseudomonadota; class Gammaproteobacteria; order Pseudomonadales; family Pseudomonadaceae; genus Pseudomonas; species Pseudomonas sichuanensis. The sequence continues at coordinate 5,691,307 of NZ_CP087185.1, forward strand.
CCGCAAGACATCCAGGCCGCTGCCCGCGCCTACTTCACCCGCGAACGCCTGAGCGTTGCCCATGTACTGCCCGAGGAGTCCGCTCATGAGTGACCGCAGCGCACCCCGCTACACCCTGCTGGGCCTTGGCATCATCGTGCTGGTGGTGGCCATCGCCCTGCTGCTGGCCCGCCCGGCCCAGTCCGACAGCGCCAGCCAGCCCGCTACCGCGGCCCGCCCGGCCAACTCGCTGCAATCGCTGGCCGATCTGGACGGCAAGGCACCCAGCCGCCGTCAGTTGAACATCCAGCACTGGACCACCGCCGAAGGCACCCGCGTATTGTTCGTCGAAGCCCGTGAGCTGCCGATGTTCGACCTGCGCCTGACCTTCGCCGCCGGCAGCAGCCAGGACGGCACGACGCCAGGTGTAGCGACGCTGACCAACGCCATGCTCAACGAGGGTGTGGCCGGCAAGGACGTCACCGCCATCGCCGAAGGCTTCGAGGGCCTGGGCGCAGACTTTGGCAATGGCTCCTACCGCGACATGGCCGTGGCCTCGCTGCGCAGCCTCAGCGCCGCCGACAAGCGCGACCCGGCACTCAAGCTGTTCACCGAGGTAGTAGGCAAGCCGACCTTCCCCGATGACGCCCTCAAGCGCATCAGGAACCAGATGCTGGCCGGCTTCGAGTATGAAAAGCAGAACCCCGGCAAGATCGCCGCCAAGACCCTGTTCGCCAACCTGTACGGCAGCCACCCCTACGCTCACCCCAGCGACGGCACGGCCCAGACGGTCACCGCCATCACCCTCGATCAGCTGCGCGCCTTCCACGCCAAGGCCTATGCCGCCGGCAACGCGGTGATCGCGCTGGTCGGCGACCTCAGCCGCAGCGAAGCCGAGGCCATCGCCGCCCAGGTTTCCGCCGGCCTGCCCAAGGGCCCGGCCCTGGCCAAGCCCGAGCAGCCGGTTGAACCCAAGCCAGGCATGACCCACATCGACTTTGCGTCCAAGCAGACCCACCTGATGCTGGCCGAACTTGGCATCGACCGTAACGACCCGGACTGGCCCGCACTGTCGCTGGGCAACCAGATCCTCGGCGGCGGCGCCTTTGGTACCCGGCTGATGAGCGAAGTGCGCGAAAAGCGCGGCCTGACCTACGGGGTGTACTCGGTGTTCAGCCCGATGCAGGTACGCGGCCCGTTCATGATCAACCTGCAGACCCGTGCCGAGCTCAGCGAAGGCACGCTCAAGCTGGTCCAGGACCTGCTGGCCGACTACCTCAAGAGCGGCCCGACGCAACAGGAACTGGACGACGCCAAGCGCGAACTGGCCGGCAGCTTCCCGCTGTCCAATGCCAGCAACGCCAGTATCGTCGGCCAGTTGGGCGCGATCGGCTTCTACAACCTGCCGCTGAGCTGGCTGGAAGACTTCATGCAGCAGTCCCAGGCGCTGACCGTCGAACAGGTCAAGGCCGCCATGAACAAGCACCTGGCGGCGGACAAGCTGGTGATCGTCACCGTCGGCCCGAAGGTGGCACAGCAGCCGCTGCCGGCCCCCACTGACAAACCCGCCGAGCGACCGCTCGGCGTACCGGAGCATTAATGGCACGCCCCAACACCCCCGCGCGCAGCGCCCCTGGCGCCAGCAAAGGCCCCGGCCAGTTGCGCATCATTGCCGGCGAGTGGCGCAGCCGCCGCCTGGCCGTCCCCGAAGGCGACGGCCTGCGCCCCACCCCGGACCGCGTGCGCGAAACCCTGTTCAACTGGCTGGCGCCGTACATCGAGGGCGCCCGCGTGCTGGATGCCTTCACCGGCAGCGGCGCGCTGGTGCTCGAAGCCCTGTCCCGCGGTGCGCAAGACGCCGTGGCGCTGGACAGCAACCCGGCCGCCATCGCCAACCTCAAGCACAACCTCGAACTGCTGCGCTGCCCGCGCGGGCAAATCCTGCAAACCGACGCCCTGCGCTATCTGCAAGGCCCGGCCAAGCAGCAGTTCGACCTGGTGTTCCTCGACCCGCCCTTCCACCAGGACCTGCTGGCCAACACCTGCAACCTGCTGGAGCAGGGCCAGTGGCTGCGCGAGCAGGCGTGGATCTACACCGAAAGCGAGGCGGCGCCGTCAAGCCTGCCGATGCCCGGCAACTGGCGCCTGCACCGCGAGAAAAAGACTGGCCAGGTGCATTACGCGCTCTGGCAACGCAGCAAGATTTAAGTAACACCGCCCACCGGCAGAAGTGCCCGAAGCTGCTCCGCTCATCACTCGTGACGGAGCACTTCGAGCATGGCCCTCCCCCCGACAGTCAGCCTTTCTTCGCTGATCCCTGCAGCAAATCCGCCGCTGCAACATTTCGTTCTTGGCAATGGCTTGAACGTTTATCTGCAAGAAGACCCGCGCAGCCCCCTGGCCTGTGTCCAACTCTGCTATCACGTCGGCGCCAGCCACGACCCCTTGGGGCATACCAACCTGGCCCACCTGCTCGAACACATGCTGTTCGAGGGTAGCGCCAAGCTCGCACCCGGGCAGTTTTCGCGAGTCATCGGCCGACTGGGTGGCGTGGCCAATGCCTCGACCCAGGATGACGGCACCCTCTACGAAGTGACACTGCCGGCTGCGCGCCTGGAAGTCGCACTGGAGATCCTGGGTGACACCATGGCCAACGCCAGCCTCACAGCGGACGGCTTCGAGCGGGCCGTCAAGGCCATCAACGATGAACGCCGACTCAAATTCGACAACGACCCCGAACAACAGGCGTTCGAACACCATAAGCGCCTGGCCCACGGCAGCAGCCCCTACGCCGCGCCCAGTTTCGGTGATGTCGTGGACCTTCACTACATGAAGCCCGACACCGTACGTACCTGGTACCGCACCTGGTACCACCCCAACAATGCGACGCTGATAGTGGTTGGCAACGTCGACCGGGCGCGCTTGCAGGGCTGGGTCGAGCGCTACTTCGGCCCTTGGGGTGCGGCAGCTCTGCCTGAATTGCCCGTTCCGCAGCTGACGGTTGCCCACCAGACACGTGAGCAAGCCATCACACAGCCTGGGCTGCGCGATGGCCTTTATCTGTCCTTCAATGTACCGAGCCTTGCGACTGCCGAATCGACCACCACGGCAGCGGCCTTGATGCTGCTGCCGGAACTGTTGGCCAATGGTGCCGATTCGATGCTGTACGCCAGCCTGGTCCGTGATCGGCAAGTGCTCACAGTCATCGAAGCCTTCTATGACCACCTGACCCGCGCAGACACATTGCTGACGCTGTATGCCTACAGCAACCCCGACAAGGGCACGCCACAACAGGCCATCGAGCAGATACGGCACATCCTCGATGCAGTCCGACAGACGCCGCCCAGGGCTCAGACACTCGACGCACTCAAGTTCCGGCTGCTGACCGATCAGCTCAAGGCCAGGGATACAGCGCAAAAACAGGCCGAATCCATCGCTGCGTATGCCCTCAGCGGATTGAAGCCCGAGGTGCATGACCAGGTCCTGCAGGCACTGATCGCACTCACGGCTGAAGATATCCAGTTGGCCGCACAGCGGTTCCTGGCCGACGAGCGCATGGCGGTTACCCACATGCTCGCACCGCCGGGCACTGCAACCGAAGAAAGCGAACTCCCGTCATTGACCTGCGCGGATCTTGCCGGCCGTCTTGCAGCGGCTGATTTCTCCACGCTGCAGTCGGCTGCCAGCATCGACACCCGCCACCTGCTTGCTCCGGCCCAGTCAGTCCAAACCTGGAACACTGCCAATGGCAGCCGCGTGGCCTTCATCGCCAGGCAGGGCTCACCACTGTTCGAACTGCGCCTGCGCTTCAACGCTGGCGCTTGCCAGGACGGCGACACCCCGGGCCTTGCGGCGCTTACGCTGTATGCGCTCGATCAAGGCATCGAAAGCCTGGACGCCCAGGGCTTTGCAGCAAGGCTCAGCGGCATTGGCGCAAGCGTGCAACGAGACATCAGCCACGACCATGCGCGAATTGGCCTGAGCGCTCACTGCGCGGCGCCGTTGCGCGAAGCGGCGCTCGAACTGTTCACCGCGATGGTTGCCCGGCCAGCTCTGGAAGCAGCCGCATATTCCGGCATCCAGGCACGTGCGCTGCGGTACCTGCAGCGGCGCGAAAGCAGCCCCGCGCAACGCATCGACGTGGAGATGCTCAGCTGCCTGTTCCCGCAGCATGCCTATGGCCGCGACTACTCAGGCACCAGCGTCAGCGTCGCCGGTATCGACGTGGACAAGGTCAGGGCATTCCATCAACGCGCCTATACCGCCGCAAATCTGGAAATCACACTGGTGGGCGACCTGAGCCTGACAGAGGCCAGGCAAATGCTCGACACGCTGACCCAGGCACTGCCAGGCAACCACCCCGCGCTCCCGCCACCGCAACCCGCAATCCCACTGGACGAGGCCATCGCCGTCCACCTGGAGCAAACAGGCAGCAATTGCGAGGTGACCCTGGCCCTGCCCCTCGACGTGAAGCGCTCTGACGCCGAGTACACGGCCATGGTCGTGACCCACGAGCTACTCGGCGCCGGCTACGAGTCGCGCCTGGTTGCCGAACTGCGTGAGCGCCGCAACCTGACCTACAGTGTCGACAGCCATCTGCGCACTTACCGGGCGGCCACCTTCCTGTATATCAGTTGGGACATCGACCCCGCCTACCTTGATGCCTCTGTGGAGCTGGTGAAGCAGGTCATCCAGTGCTTCATCGAGCAGGGACCAAGCCAGGACGAGCTGGAACTTGCCATCAATCAGCTGGGAGGTGGCCTGCTCCGCTCATTTTCCGACAACAAGGCGCTGGCAAAGGAGCTGGCCGACCTTGGCGCCGATACGGTTACCGCAGACCACCATGCCGTCTACCTGCGACAGCTTGCCCAACTGACCCCAGCAGCCGTGCAGGCTGCGGCCAGGCGCTTGCTGGCCGTCGAGCGCTGCGTGTGCCTCAGCATCGGCCCGCGCACCGGGCAGAGAGCCCTGCCAGCCTTGACCGCAATCGACCAATAGCGCAATTACAGTGGCGGTGTTTCATGGCAATCTAGTCGGGCACATCACGAGTCGCCCAGCATGCCCAGCCTCACCGCCACGTTCCGCCCGGCCACCGGCCTGGCCAATCCGCACCTGCAGACCCTGTGGGGCCCGCTGTGGCGCAAGCTCCCCGAACTCCCCCGTGAACGCAAGCGCCTGTGGCTGGCCGACGGTGACTTCCTCGACCTCGACTGGCACGGCCCGCACCAGGCCGATGCGCCGCTGGTGCTGGTGCTGCATGGGCTGACCGGCTCTTCCAACTCGCCTTACGTCAAGGGCCTGCAGCAGGCGCTGCAAGCGCGCGGCTGGGCCAGCGTGGCGCTCAACTGGCGCGGCTGCTCGGGGGAACCCAACCTGCTGGCGCGCAGCTACCATTCCGGCGCCAGCGAAGACCTCGCCGAAACCATCCGCCACCTGCGAGCCCGCAGGCCCCTGGCACCGCTGTATGCGGTCGGTTACTCGCTGGGGGGCAATGTGCTGCTCAAGTATCTGGGAGAAAGCGGTTCGGCCAGCCAGCTGGAGGCGGCGGTGGCGGTATCGGTGCCGTTTCGCCTGGACCAGTGCGCCGATCGCATCGGCCTGGGGTTCTCCAAGGTCTACCAGGCACACTTCATGCGCGAGATGCTCGCTTACGTGCAGGACAAGCAGCGGCACTTTCGCGACAAGGGGCACCATCAAGGCCTGGCCGAGATCGAACGCCTGGGCTCGCTGCGCAACCTGCGTACCTTCTGGGATTTCGACGGCAAGGTGACCGCGCCACTCAACGGTTTCAACGATGCCCACGACTATTACCGGCGCGCCTCCAGCCGCTACTACCTGGGCGAAAACCGCACGCCGACGCTGATCATCCACTCCAGCGACGACCCGTTCGTGTTCGACCACAGCTTACCGAGCGCCAGCGAGCTGGCGCCGCAGACGCATTTCGAGCTGCACAGCCGCGGTGGGCATGTGGGGTTCGTCGACGGCAGCCTGCGCAACCCGGGGTACTACCTGGAGCGGCGGATTCCGCAGTGGCTGGTGGAAGGGAGATAAGACCTCATCGCGGGGCAAGCCCGCTCCCACGCAGTTTGGTGCTGGCGTGGGAGCGGGCTTGCCCCGCGATGAATACATCAATCAATCGCCAGTCGCGACCCCACGCTGCGGATCATTGATCCACTCGCTCCACGACCCGGCATACAAGCGCCCCAGCGGGTACCCGGCCAGGGCCAGGGCGAACAGGTTGTGGCAGGCCGTCACCCCAGACCCGCAATAGGCCACCAGTTGCTCCGGCGAGCGCCCCTCCAGCTTCTGGGCAAATCGCTGCTTGAGCTGCTCGGCCGGCAGGAAGCGCCCGTCAGCACCAAGGTTATCGGTGAACGCCGCGCACTGGGCGCCCGGAATATGCCCGGCCACCGGGTCGATCGGCTCCACTTCGCCGCGAAAACGCGGCAAGGCGCGCGCATCGATCAGCGTGAGCGCTGGCTCGCCCAGACGCTTGAGCAGATGCCCGGCATCAATCAGCAGCTTCATGTCCGGCTCGCCGCTGAACTGGCCTTCACGCTTGACCGGCGGATCCAGGCTCAGCGGCAGATGCGCTGCGTGCCAGGCCTTGAGGCCGCCATCGAGCAGGTACACCGATTCGCGCTTGCCGAGCCAGGCCAGCAACCACCAGGCGCGGGCGGCGAACGCACCAGGGCCGTCGTCGTACAGCACCACCCGGCTGTCATCGTCCACACCCCACTCACGCAGGCGCTCGACCAGCCGCTGCGGATCCGGCAACGGGTGGCGGCCGGTGCGGCCCTTGACCACCGGCCCGCTCAGGTCACGCTCAAGGTCGGCGAAATGCGCCCCGGCGATATGCCCCTGGGCATAGCTGCGTTGGCCGTAATCGACATCTTCCAGGGCAAAGCGGCAGTCGAGGATCACCAGGCCGGGCGCGTCCAGTTGCTCGGCCAGCTGCTGCGGGGTGATCAATTGCGCAAGGGGCATGACAGTCTCCTGATGAAGGGCTCGAAGGCGCTGGTTCAGTGCTCCAGGGCCTGGTTGAACGGTACATGGAATTCGTCGCACAAGGTGTCCACAACGGCGCGCGAGCCGGGCGTGACGAAGCCCAACTCCAGCACCAGCACCTGATAGACGCCGCGCTTGAAGGCTTCTTCACCCAAGTGCGCGGAATGTTCGCGGGTGGTGCTGAGAAATCGCACCCACGAGGTCAACACGATCCAGGCATTGATGGTCAGCGATTCGATCTGCGCGGCATCCATGGCCAGGATGCCGGCCTCGACGAAGCCACGGTAGATCGCCTGGCCCTGCTGCAGGCAGCGCTGCGAAAAGCGCCGGTAGCGGGCGGCCAGATCCGGGTCGCTTTCGAGCAGGTGTTCAAGGTCACGATGCAGGAAGCGGTAGTTCCACATCGCCGCCAGCAGTGCCTTGAGGTAGAAGCGTTTGTCCTCAACCGTGGCGACGCGGCCCTGGGGCGGGCGCAGGAAACTGTCGACCAGCTCTTCGTACTGGCTGAACAGCACGGCGATGATCGCCTGCTTGTTGGGGAAGTGGTAATACAGGTTGCCGGGCGATATCTCCATGTGCGCGGCAATGTGGTTGGTGCTGACGCTGCGCTCGCCCTGCTGGTTGAACAGCTCCAGGCTGTTCTGCACGATGCGTTCTCGGGTCTTCATGCGCGGGGCCATGCTCAGCTCCAGTCTCCGTGCGTTCAAATGATGGGGCATCTTACGGGCTATCGCCCCGTGGCGTCAGGGCACAGCAGCGCAAATGTCCGCTGATCTGGCAGATAAATCACTCACCCTGGCAGGAATTAGAGTATAGGCTCTACTCACTCTTTCCCACGGGTGCCTGCGCCATGACCTCGATCATCACCTCACCCCCTGTTACTTGCGACAGCACGCTCGAGGCGATGTTCGCCGACCAGCGCCAGGCATTCGCCGGCAACCCCATGCCACCGGCGGCACAGCGCCGGCAGTGGCTGAAAAGCCTGCGCGAAGCACTGCTACGTGAACAGGAGGCCCTGATCGCGGCCATCGACAGCGACTTTGCCGGGCGCAGCCGCGACGAGACCCTGCTCGCCGAGCTGATGCCCTCAGTGCAAGGCCTGCGCCATGCCGAACGCCACCTGCAACGCTGGATGCGCCCGTCGCGCCGGCGCGTCGGCCTGGCCTTCCAGCCCGCCAGCGCCAAAGTGCAGTACCAGCCGCTGGGCGTGGTGGGGATCATCGTGCCGTGGAACTACCCGCTGTTCCTTGCCATCGGGCCCCTGACCTGCGCCTTGGCGGCCGGCAACCGGGTCATGCTCAAGCTCAGCGAAGCCACGCCGGCCACAGGGTTGCTACTCAAGGCGCTGCTGGAACGGGTGTTCCCCAGCGACCTGGTCAGCGTGGTGCTGGGCGAGGTGGAAGTCGGCCAGGCCTTCGCCCGCCTGCCCTTCGACCACCTGCTGTTCACCGGCGCCACCAGCATCGGCCGGCAGGTGATGCTGGCGGCAGCGCACAACCTCACCCCGGTCACCCTCGAACTGGGCGGTAAATCGCCCGCCATCGTCTCGGCGGATGTACCGCTGGATACCGCCGCAGAGCGCATCGCCTTCGGCAAGACCCTCAACGCCGGGCAAACCTGTGTCGCCCCCGACTACGTGCTGGTGCCACGCGAACGCCTGGATGCCTTTGCCGATGCCTACCAACGCGCGGTGCACAGGCTCTACCCGCGCATCGCCGACAACCCCGACTACAGCGCGATCATCAACCCGCGCCAGCTTGAGCGCCTGGAGCGCCTGCTGGCCGATGCCCGCGCGCAAGGCGCGCAAGTGCGCGACCTCTACCCCGACGAACCGCGCCAGGGCCGCCGCCTGCCGCCGCACCTGGTGCTGGAGGTGAACGACAGCATGCAGGTGATGCAGGACGAGATCTTCGGGCCCTTGCTGCCGCTGGTGCCTTACGACCACCTGGACCAGGCGTTGGCCTACATCAACCAGCGCCCGCGCCCGTTGGCGCTGTACTACTTCGGTTACGACCGTGGCCAGCAAGTCCGGGTGCTGCGCGACACCCATTCCGGCGGCGTGTGCCTCAACGACACCCTGCTGCACGTGGCCCAGGACGACCTGCCATTCGGCGGTGTCGGCCCCTCCGGCATGGGGCACTACCACGGCCATGAAGGCTTCCAGACGTTCAGCAAAGCCAAAGGGGTACTGGCCAAGCAGCGCCTGAACGCTGCCCGGTTGATTTACCCGCCCTATGGCAAGGCCTTGCAGCGCCTGGTCTACAAACTGTTCATCCGTTGAGCGAGGAAGGCTGCGCATGCACCGTCGCGACCTGCTCAGGTTCAGCCTGGGCGCCAGCGTGTTCCTCGGCACCGCCAGCCTGATCGGCTGCTCGAAACAAGCGCCTTCAGCGGATTACCAGGTGCTGCGCGATGATGACCTGCCGCTGTTGCGGGCCCTGATCCCCGTGGTGCTGGCCGGCACCCAGGCCACTGAAACGCTGGTGCTGCACAGCCTCGACGGCAAGCTGGCGGCGCTGTCGCCGGCCATGCTCAAGCTCACCCGGCAGTTGTTCGACGTGCTCAGCCTGCCGCTGACCCGGGGGCCGCTGACCGGCATCTGGGGCAGTTGGAACGAGGCCAGCAACACTGCTGTGGAGGCCTTTCTCGCACGCTGGGGCGGTAGTTCGCTGAACCTGCTGCGCCAGGGGCATGCGTCGTTGCTGCAACTGTTGTCGATGGCTTGGTATGAGCGGCCGGAAGCCTGGGCTGCGTGTGGCTATCCGGGGCCACCGAAAATTTGAGCTTTACAAGGCTGCCGGTGCCGCTTCGCGGCCCCAGCAGCACCCAACACAACAACAAAGGCCACGCCATGCCCGTCCCCGACCCGTTTCGCCAAGGCCTCGAACGAGGCTGGATCACCCACGATGCCTCGCGCCTGGAGCAGGACCTGACCTTCGAAACCGACGTCGCCGTGATCGGCAGCGGCGCCGGCGGCGCCACCACGGCCGAGGCGCTGAGTGCCGCCGGCCTGAACGTGCTGCTGATCGAGGAAGGGCCACTGAAGACCAGCAGCGACTTCCGCCTGCTGGAGCACGAAGCCTACGCCGAGCTCTACCAGGAAGGCCTGGGCCGGCTGAGCAAAGAGGGCGCCATCACCATCCTTCAGGGCCGCGCGGTAGGCGGCACCACCCTGGTCAACTGGACCTCGAGCTTTCGCACCCCGCCGCAAACCCTGGAACACTGGGCCCGGGAGCACGCCGTCAAAGGCCTGGACAGCGCCACCCTGGCGCCCTGGTTCGAACGCATGGAGCAGCGCCTGGGCATCACCCCCTGGGCGCTGCCACCCAACGCCAACAACGACGTGCTGCGCCGCGGTTGCGAGGTACTTGGCCACCGCTGGGCGGTGATCCCGCGCAACGTGCGCGGCTGCTGGAACCTGGGTTACTGCGGCATGGGCTGCCCGGTCAATGCCAAGCAGTCGATGCTGGTTACCAGCATCCCGGCCCTGCTGGAAAAGGGCGGCACGCTGCTCTACCTGGCCCGCGCCGAGCGCTTCAGCCATGACGGCCAACGGATCGACCACCTGCTGTGCCAGGCCCTGGATGCCCGCGGCGTACACCCGACCGGCCGGCAGATCCAGGTGCGCGCCCGCCATTACGTGCTGGCCGGTGGCGGCATCAACAGCCCGGCCCTGCTGCTGCGCTCCGAGGCCCCCGACCCGCACCAGCGCCTGGGCAAGCGCACCTTCCTGCACCTGGTCAACTTCAGCGCCGCGCAGTTCGCCGACAGGATCGACCCGTACTATGGCGCGCCGCAGTCGATCTACAGCGACCAGTTCCAATGGCAGGGCGGCGTCGACGGGCCGATCGGCTACAAACTCGAGGTGCCGCCACTGCACCCGGCCCTGGCCAGCACCCTGCTCGGGGGCCATGGCCAGGACAACGCCCTGCGCATGGCCGAGCTGCCGCACACCCATGTGATGCTGGCGCTGCTGCGCGACGGTTTCCACCCGGACAGCCCGGGCGGCCAGGTGGAACTGCGCGGCGATGGCTCGCCGGTACTCGACTACCCCGTCACCGACTACCTGCGCGACGGGCTGCGCCGAGCCTGGCACAGCATGGCGCAGATCCAGTTCGCCGCCGGGGCCCGCCAGGTGATGCCCGTGCATGGCGATGCCCGCTACGTCGACAACCCCGCGCAAGCGGCCGCGATGATCGACGGCCTGCCCCTGGAACTGTTCCGCATGCGCCTGGGCAGCGCCCACGTCATGGGCGGCTGCGCCCTGGGTGAAGACCCGCGCCAGGCGGTATGCGACAGCCTGGGCCGGCATCATCAGCTGGAAAACCTGTCGATCCACGACGGCTCGCTGTTCCCCACCAGCATCGGCGCCAACCCGCAACTGTCGGTGTACGCCCTGGCTGCGCGGCTCAGCGAAGCACTGGTCGGGCGCCTGGCACAGGGGGCATGACAGGCCCTGCACGCCCTGTCTATAGTGCCATCAGCCGGCCGCGCGACTTGGCCGGGCGCAATCGCTGCGCTACCATCCGACTCCCCAACGCACTCCAGCCAGGATGACGCGATGAACCGAGTGTTGTACCCGGGTACTTTCGACCCCATTACCAAAGGCCATGGCGACCTGGTCGAGCGTGCCTCGCGGCTGTTCGATCACGTGATCATCGCGGTGGCCGCCAGCCCGAAGAAAAACCCACTGTTCCCGCTGGAGCAACGGGTGGAGCTGGCCCGCGAGGTCACCAAGCACCTGCCCAATGTCGAAGTCATCGGCTTCTCCTCGCTGCTGGCGCATTTCGCCAAGGAGCAGAACGCCAACGTGTTCCTGCGTGGCCTGCGCGCGGTCTCGGATTTCGAATACGAGTTCCAGCTGGCCAACATGAACCGCCAGCTGGCGCCGGACGTCGAGAGCCTGTTCCTCACGCCTTCCGAGCGTTATTCGTTCATTTCCTCGACGCTGGTCCGGGAAATCGCCGCGTTGGGCGGTGATATCACCAAGTTCGTTCACCCGGCGGTGGCCGACGCGCTGACCGAGCGCTTTCGCAAGTAACCTGTGTGCCCGGGGCGCGTCCCGCTGACGCGCCCGCGTGCACTGCGGGCGCGAATCCGGCACAATTGCGCCTATCGCATTGAAACATGCCCGGGCCCGACGCCCCGGCCGGAGTCCCCATGTCCCTGATCATCACCGACGATTGCATCAACTGCGACGTCTGCGAACCCGAGTGCCCGAACGCTGCCATCTCGCAAGGCGAGGAGATCTACGTGATCGACCCGAACCTGTGCACCCAGTGCGTTGGCCACTACGACGAGCCGCAATGCCAGCAAGTCTGCCCGGTCGACTGCATCCCGCTGGATGAAGCCCACCCGGAAACCGAAGACGAGCTGATGGCCAAATACCGCCGGATCACCGGCAAGGCCTGATGCCGTTCGTCGCCGCGATACGCCGCGCCGCGCTTGGCGCCGCCCTGGCGCTGCTGGCCACGGCAGCCCAGGCCGACGGCCCGAGCCGCGCCGCCATCGCCAGCCCGCATGCCGAAGCCACCGCCGCCGCCCGGCAGGTGCTCGAACAGGGCGGCAACGCCTTCGATGCCGCCGTGGCCATCGGTGCCGCACTGGCAGTGGTCGAGCCCTACGGCTCGGGCCTTGGCGGCGGTGGTTTCTTCCTGCTGCGCGAACAAGCGGCCACCCCACGCTACGCCTTCCTCGACGCCCGTGAGCGCGCACCTGCCGCCGCCCGCGCAGACATGTACCTCAAGGACGGCAAGGTCCAGCCCGGCCTGTCGATCAACGGCCCGCTGGCGGCGGCCATCCCCGGCCTGCCCCAGGCCCTGGCCGACCTCGCCGCCAGCCACGGCAACCTGCCGCTCAAGGACAGCCTGGCCCCGGCAATCCGCCTGGCCAACCAGGGCTTTGCCGTCGACCGCATCTACCGCGACCGTGCCACCATGCGCCTGGCGGCGCTGCGTGACGACCCCGAAAGCGCCCGGCTGTTCCTCAGCGCCAATGACGTACCGGCCCTGGGCACGGTGATCCGCCAGCCGGAGCTGGCCGCCACCCTGCAAACCCTCGCCGAGCATGGCCGCGACGGCTTCTACCGTGGCCCCACCGCGCAGCGCCTGGTCGATGGCGTACGTCAGGCCGGGGGCCTCTGGAGCCTCGAGGACCTGGCCGGTTACCACACCGCCTGGCGCGAGCCGCTGCGCTATCGACTGGCCGAACAGCGCGAACTGATCAGTAGCCCGCCGCCGTCCGCCGGCGGCGTGGCCCTGGCCCAGAGCCTGGCGATGCTCCAGCGCCTGCCCTGGCAGAGCGCCGAGCCGGTACAGCGCAGCCACTATGTGATCGAGGTGCTGCGCCGGGCGTATCGCGACCGTGGCCTGCTGGGCGACCCGGACTACGTCGCCAACCCCGTCAATCGCCTGCTGGCGCGCCACTACCTCACTGGCCTGGCCGACAGCATCGACGTGCGCCAGGCCACCCCCAGCAGCGCCCTGCCGCCGTCACCAGCCTGGCGGGAAGGCGACCACACCACCCACTTCGCGGTGATCGACGCCGACGGCAACGCGGTGTCCGCCACACTGTCGGTCAACCTGCCGTTCGGCGCGGCGTTCAGCGTGCCCGGCACGGGCGTGGTGCTGAACAACGAGATGGACGATTTCGCCGCCGACCCCAGCGGCAGCAACAGCTACGGCCTGGCTGGCAGCCAGGCCAATGCCGTGGCGGCGGGCAAGCGGCCGCTGTCGAGCATGAGCCCGACCTTCATCGAAAGCCCAAGCCAGTTCGCCAGCTTCGGCACGCCCGGCGGCAGCCGGATACCCAGCATGGTGCTGCTGTCGGTGCTGGGGTTCCTGGAAGGCCGACCGGTGGCCGAGTGGCCGGCGACGCCGCGCTACCACCACCAGTACCTGCCGGATGTGCTGGAGCATGAGCCGGGGACGTTCAGCGACGCACAAAAAGCCGAGCTGCAGGCGCGCGGGTATCGGTTGAAGGATGTGGGGCGTAACTACGGCAACCAGCAGGTGCTGTATTGGGACAAGGCTGGCGGGACTGTCGAGGCAGCCAGTGATCCCAGGGGTGTAGGGCAGGCGGCGGTAGTCGACTGATCCGGCCCTATCGCCGGCAAGCCGGCTCCCACAGAGGGTTACGCGGTAACCTGTGGGAGCTGGCTTGCCAGCGATAGGGCCGCGCAGCGGCCCCTCCAGAGGTCAGCGCTGGCATTTCGGGCAGAACACGCTCGCCCGCTGCCCCAGCTTCACTTCGCGCAACTCGGTGCCGCACACCTTGCACGGCTGCCCACCGCGCCCGTAAACGAACAACTCCTGCTGGAAATACCCCGGCTGCCCGTCACCACCGATAAAGTCGCGCAAGGTCGTGCCGCCTTGCTCGATCGCCGCCGCCAGCACCCGCTTGATCTCGATCGCCAGCCGCAGATAGCGCGCCCGGGAAATCCCGCCCGCCTCGCGGCGCGGGTCGATGCCGGCGGCGAACAACGCTTCGGTCGCATAGATGTTGCCCACCCCGACCACCACCGCGTTGTCCATGATGAACGGCTTGACCGCCATCGAGCGGCCACGGGAAAGCTGGAACAGCCGCTCGCCATCGAACAGGTCGGTCAAGGGCTCCGGGCCCAGGCGCAGCAGCAGTTCGTGATTGAGCGGGTCGAGGCTCCAGAGCATGGCGCCGAAGCGCCGTGGGTCGGTGTAGCGCAGCATCAGCCCCGACTCCAGCTCGATGTCCACATGCTCATGCTTGGCTGCCGGCAGGCCCAGTTCGACCAGGCGCAAGTTGCCCGACATGCCCAGGTGGCTGATCAGCGTGCCCACCTCGGCGTTGATCAACAAGTACTTGGCGCGGCGCTCGACGCTGACGATGCGCTGCCCCGACAGGCGCACGTCGAGGTCTTCCGGGATCGGCCAGCGCAGGCGCCGGTCACGCACCACCACACGGCTGACCCGCTGGCCCACCAAGTGCGGCGCGATTCCGCGCCGGGTGGTTTCGACCTCTGGCAATTCCGGCATGGTTCAGCGCCCGCCCAGTTCGCGGATGTCCTGCTTGAGCTGCTCGAAGTCGTACTCCGACAGCCCGATGTATTCCAGCACCAGCGGGCCAACCATGTTCCACTCGTGGTCGACACTCTGATTGCCCAGCACACGGTACGAGGCGCAGATGTGCTCGGACATCTTCAGCACTGCCAGCAGGTTCTTCAGCTGGGTCTGGGCATTGCGCGAGGACTCGTCGCGGAACACCGCCAGGGCGTTGTGGTGGTTGGCGATGGCGGCGCTGATGTGCTCCGGCAGGCGCCACGACTTGGCGGTGAAGTAGCCGACCACCGAGTGGTTGGTGTTGAACACGCGGTTCTCGGTGTCCACCACGCGGACTTCGTCATTGGCCTTGGCGTAGGACTCTTCCAGCACTTCCATGTAGTTGGGGAAGCGCTTGTGCATCAACGGCACGCCGCAGTCGTGGAACAGGCCCAGGGTGTAGGCCTCGTCCGCCGCCTGGATACCGGTGCGCTTGGCCAGGGTAAGGCAGGTCATGGCCACGTCCTGGGCGGTGTCCCAGAACGGGTTGAGGGTGACGATGGTCTCGTCGCTCATCTCGCCCTTGATCGACTGGGCGTTGATCAGGTTGATGATCGAGCGGCTGCCCAGCAGGTTCACGGCGCGCTGGATCGAACCGATCTTGTTCGACAGGCCGAACTGCGCCGAATTGACCAGCTTGAGCAGGGCGCCGGCAAGGCCAGGGTCCTGGGAAATCAGCTTGGCAATGGTCTCCAGGTCCGGGTCGGGCATGTACTGCTCGAACTGCAGGTCGACCATGATCTGCGGCTGCGGCGGAATGGTGATGCCTTGCAAGGCTTGCTGGATCTGTTCGGCGGTAAGTTCCTGGGACATAAGTGCACACTCGCTGGGGACGGGGGATTCTAACCCTGTACGCCGGCAGGGCACCAATTAGTGGATCGTTGGGTTCAGGAATTTCTTTAGTCATTGCCTGCACGGGCCTCATCGCCGGCAAGCCGGCTCCCACTGTGGGAGCCGGCTTGCCGGCGATGAGGCCACCACTTGGTCGCGCCCCACACCGAACCCTGGGCCGACACGGTATACTCCCGCTCTTTTTTCCCGGAGCGACGTCATGTCCCTGCCCAGCCTTCGTCTCAAAGCCAATGCCGACCGCCGCCTGCGCGCCGGCCACCTGTGGGTCTACAGCAATGAAGTCGACGTTGCCGCCACCCCGCTGCAGGGCCTGAAGGCCGGCCAGCAGGCCATCCTCGAAGCCGCCAACGGCAAGCCGCTGGGCGTGGTGGCCATGAGCCCGAACAACCTGATCTGCGCCCGCCTGCTGTCGCGCGACGCCAAGCTGCCGCTGGACAAGTCGCTGCTGGTGCACCGCCTGAACGTGGCCCTGTCGCTGCGCGAGCGGCTGTTCGACAAGCCGTGCTACCGCCTGGTCTACGGCGACTCCGACCTGCTGCCGGGCCTGGTGGTCGACCGTTTCTTCGACATCCTCGTGGTGCAACTGGCCTCGGCCACCATGGAAGCGCACAAGGACGAAGTGATCGCCGCCCTGATCCAGGTGCTCAAGCCCAGCGGCATCCTGTTCAAGAACGACTCCGCCGCCCGTGACGCCGAAGGCCTCGAGCGCTACGTCGACACCGTCTACGGCGAAGTGCCGGACTGGGTCGCCCTGGAAGAGAACGGCGTCAAGTTCGAAGCCCCGGTACGTGAAGGGCAGAAGACCGGCTGGTTCTACGACCACCGCATGAACCGCGCGCGCCTGGCGCCCTACGTCAAAGGCAAGCGCGTACTCGACCTGTTCAGCTACATCGGTGGCTGGGGCGTGCAGGCCGGCGCATTTGGCGCCAGCGAAGTGTTCTGCGTGGACGCCTCGGGCTTTGCCCTCGACGGCGTCGAGCGCAATGCCGCACTGAACGGCATCAGCGAGAAAGTGACCTGCATCGAAGGCGATGTATTCGAAGCCCTGCGCGAGCTCAAAGCCGCCGAAGAGCGCTTCGACGTAATCGTTGCCGACCCGCCCGCCTTCATCAAGCGCAAGAAAGACCTGAAGAACGGCGAGGCCGCCTACCGCCGCCTCAACGAACAGGCCATGCGCATGCTCAACAAGGACGGCATCCTGGTCAGCGCCTCGTGCTCGATGCACCTGCCCGAGGACGACCTGAACAACATCCTGCTGACCAGCGCCCGCCACCTGGACCGCAACCTGCAACTGCTCGAGCGCGGCGGCCAGGGCCCGGACCACCCGGTGCACCCGGCGATCAGCGAGACCCGCTACATCAAGAGCATTACCTGCCGGCTGCTGCCCAACAGCTGACGCCGCTTGGGGCTGACGCCTTGCGGCCCCATGAAGCTCGTCGTTTGTGGCCTCGCGCAATAGCCGAGGCCATATCCATGCTCGCCAACTGCTCGCCAGCCCCGCGTACCGAACTAGCATTTTTGCCAGTATCCAACGCCAGTCAACTGCCCTCCAATAGAGCCGTCAACTTCACTCTCTTATGAAGGGCAACGGTTATGGCCACTCATCAAAATAAGCTTCAGCCGGCAAGAATCAAGGAAGCAGACAGCGAAGGCGTCGTGTCCTTGGCTGCATTGCAAGTGGGCGTCACGGTCATCATTCCATGGTCTGAATTGTTTGAAATTGGCTATCGCTTTCACATTGTGCTAGGCGAATTCAGCGCCGGCATCGACGTGAAAAACCTTGGCAATGACATCGAGTGCTTCTTCCCTGCTGAAAAACTCATAGGAATGCATGGGCAGCGCGTCAAACTGTACTATCAGAGTCTCGAACTCCCCGTCGGTCCATCTGACGAGACGACCTACCAGTTCGAGGCCGCGCTGTACCATCCTGTCGTCGATGCTGTGATTGGCGGCTTGCTTCCCAGGGATGCCGTGGAAAACGGTTATACCATCAAGATCCCCGTTTTCCCCGGGATGGCAGTCTCCGACACCATCCGCCTGTTCCTGGCCTGCCCTCTGCTGGACGCGAGCAAAGTCATGGACATCCCTGTCAGTGACACAAGCAGCCCTATTGAAGTCCGTATTGGTAATGAGACATCCAGTCGCGCCGATGGAGGCAATGTCCATATCGTTTACCAAGTCGTGCGCGGTGGTGCTGTGCTTAACTCTCCGGCTATTCACTTCGAATGCCCGAAGCGCCTGGAGCCACCGATGCCTACACACGTTTTGAGCTATGGCAGGTACCCGACCGTAGTCATGGCCTTGGTCGAAGAGGGCGACGGGCAATACGAATTTTACACAACGCCCGGCGACCCGTTCGAACAAGGCGATGAAGCTTTTCTTCTGGCCTTTAAGCCGACCTCGAGTATCAGTGCTATCGCACAAGGCGCTATAGAGCAATCGACAGGTAAACTTAAGTTTCGTTTGCCGAAAGATACGCTTTTCTACTTGTTTAGTTACCGAGTGATCACACTGGTGCGCAGAGGCACGACTACTTACAGCTCCGGCATGACGAATGTGGAAATGCCGGTAAGCACGCCGCTCTAACGGACGCTCATCGACGCCATCTGGCGTCTTTTGGCAATCGGTCAACGCCCTGATCTTCTCTCTTGAAGTCGGCCTCACCAATTCGCACGGGTTCGTACTCAGCGCCCCAAGTCGTGGGTCGGGTGGTGATTGTTGGCGATGATGTTGGCAATCAACGACTCGCCCGGGAAGTCGGCCATGATGATGCCGACCGTCCTTTGCGTCGGCCCTGGGCCGTTCATGTCCTTGATATCGTCGCGGGCCAGGGTGTTGGTGCCCTCGAAGGATATCGAGCAGACCCGCATGGCACAGGTTGTCCGGGGAAAGAACGGGTACCAGTCGACTTCCCCCAGCGCGATCAGCCCGGTGGACAACCGCGCGGCATCCGTCCCCGGGCTGACATGGCCGCTGGCAACGAAGTAGGGAAACGAACCGACACTGCCCGACAGGTAGTTCACATAGAACGTATCCGGGCTGCCCGCGGCAGCCCGGTGCAGCTGGCGCCGGACCTTGAGGTACTTCTCGTGCAGGTCCCAGTTGGTTTTCAGGGTTGAATCATCCTGGATGTCGAAACTGGCATAGTCGAGCCCTTGGTTGTTGAGCTCGGCGATATTGGACAGCACGACGAATTTCCCTCGCGCCTCGCCCAGCGTGACACCGGCACCCGGCGCCTTCAGGTAGATGGCCGAGAACTGCGCCATGTACTGCGCGAAGACCTGCGCCAGACTCAGGGTCACATTGCTGTCGGAGGTATGTTCCTGCTTGATGCGAAATAACACGGTTTCGCTGGGATTGGCCTCGAGAAAGCGTCGAATCGACTCAAGCGCGCTGCCGAACATCTTGTCGAGATAGACCGGGCCATGGTGCAAGGCCAATGCATCTCCCGTTTGCCGGATGCGTAGATCGAGCACACGGATGCCGTAGCGCAGCTGCTCGTCGAAATCGAGGGTCTGGGTGCTGACGATGTCCGTGACGATCGGAAACAGGCTGACATCGAAGGTCGCCGAATCGTGGGTGCCCGGAAGTGCCATTTCGCTCAGCCGCACATCGTCACGGATCATGCTCATCCACGCGTGCTTGTCGGTGAATGGATCGTGGGCATCGTGGGAGTAGACATCGTCGAGGTGAGCGAAGGCCGAGCTGGCCAGGCAGCAGAGCAGCCCGGCAAGGCAGCGCAAAGGTCCCATGGGGTGTCCTCCCTGGACTATGAGTAGTGCGGCCACGCTATCAAGCAGGCGAACGACCAGGCGTTAGATAGTTACCCGGTGGCCTGACAGCATGGGACCGCGCTGCTACCCCTGTTACCGCCTGAAGTCCTGCATCAGCTCCTGCCCGTCGATGCTCAAGGTCTTGTAGCGCGGCGTGACCAGCTTCACCACCCCTTCGCGAATGCCCTTGACCACCCCATCCAGGTTGTCCATGTTGCCGCTCAGACTCCCCACCTCCTGCCATTCCCGGTTTTCCCAGGTGAGCACGAACAGGCGCGATGCATAAGTGTGCCGCGGAATCATCAACACTTCGTTGTGGCCGTCGCCATCCAGGTCGACCGCCCACAGGTAGCAGCCCTTACCGCCGCACTGGCTTTCGGCCAGGGTCGAGTCAGCCAAGGCTTCAGTGCTGGACTGCACCGGCCCCAGCCACTCCAGCTTTGGCCCGCGCTCCTCGGCCACTGCCGGGCGTCGCACTTCCTCCAGCGTCGCCAGCAGTTGCGCGCGCCCTGAAGCATCGAACAACTCATCTGTTTGCAGCCGTTTTTCAAGCTGCTCGAAGGCGTCACGCCCCGGCTGGCCCAAGTCGTGGTACAGGTTTCGCGCATCGAACTCGCTGACCGGCGTACGCCCACTGATCAGGCGCTCGACCTGGTTTTTCGCACTCAGCGCCTGTGGCGCGAGCAACGGCGTATAGAACAGCACCACCAGCGCCGCGCTGAACAGGGCGATCCACGGGTTGCTCACCCGCAGGCTGCTCAGCCAGCCCTGACGCGACGCCAGCACCGCCCAGGCCGCCGCCAGGCCGTGGGCCAGCATCACCCCCACCAGCAACAGCGCCATGATGCGCGACGGTGTCAGCCCGTACTGATCGATGCGCATCCAGCTGGCGTAAGCCGCCAGGCCCACCAGTACCGGCAGGCACAGCAGGCTGGCGTTTACCAGGCGTTTGAGCGCAACGGGATAGACGCTGCCCTGATGCCCCTCCTGGAACACACCATTGACCAGGAACAGGTTGATGATCGCCAGCATCAGCAACAGGGTCGTCGAATAGCCTGTGTCCCACACCGGCTGCAGCCCGGTGAACGGCAGCGTCAGGGTGAACAGCACGGTAATCAATGCACCGAGCGGCAACAGGAAGCGGCACAGGGTCAGCAGGATGCCACGCAGCAGGCCGATTACTTTTTCGTTCTCCCGGCCCATGCGCATTCCCAGGGAGAACACCACCGGCAGCACCAGCCAGAGGAACACCGGCGACTCCACCGCCTCCTTCACCTGCGGGATGCCCAGCATGCTGAACAGCAGCGCGCACAGCCACAGCAGCTGCCAGAACAGGCCGGTCAGCATCTGCGCCAGGAACAGGATGAACACATTGTTCCAGGCATGCCGGAACAGGTCTTCGTAGCGCAGCCGCAGCCCTTCGCCGGTCGGCCAGGCAAGGATGAACGCGGTGCCGATATAGCCCAGCACCACCGCCGCCAGGCACCAGGTCATCTGCAGCCAGCCGCTGGGCTCGGCGGCGAACACCCAGGCGCTGATCCCGCTGATCAACAAGGTCAGGCCCAGTACCAGCCAGCCCGTGCCGCGCTGGCGCACAGCGCTGCCGAGCAACTGCAGGTTGAGGCCCGCCACCGCCACAGCGACACAGACCGCGACCGACAGGCCGAAGCCGAGCACTTCACCGCGCCCCAGCACGGCGGCAAGCAATACCAGGCCCTGAAGCAGGCCGATGACAACGTAATACAACAACGAGCGAGCAGGCGCCGGCATGGCAAATCCTTTTGGCCAGAGGGGTATAAAGCGCGCCAGTCTACCGAACCCTGCGCAACCTATGCCAAAGGCTTTAACGTGCGGGCTGGGCCGACTGCCAATTATCACAACGGCATTCCCTCGCAGGCGCGGCGGTGTAGAATCGGGCCTATTCATCGCCAGTCATCCCCGGCGGGTTTATGAGCTCTGGTCGAGCCTGCGGCGATCCCGCGCGGTCTTCGGCCCCCATCCTTGCCAGCGGCAACCGGCCTTCGGCGTATCAGGACAAGAGAAGCTCACTCCCTATTTACGTGATGTGATTTAGCCGCCAGGAGCGCTCCATGCCTGATTACCGTTCCAAGACCTCCACCCACGGCCGCAACATGGCCGGCGCCCGCGCCCTGTGGCGCGCCACCGGGATGAAGGACGACGATTTCAAGAAACCGATCATCGCCATCGCCAACTCGTTCACCCAGTTCGTCCCAGGGCACGTGCACCTGAAGGACCTGGGCCAGCTGGTCGCCCGCGAGATCGAACGCGCCGGTGGCGTGGCCAAAGAGTTCAACACCATCGCTGTCGATGACGGCATCGCCATGGGCCACGACGGCATGCTGTACTCGCTGCCCAGCCGCGAGATCATCGCCGACGCCGTCGAGTACATGGTCAACGCCCACTGCGCCGACGCCATCGTCTGCATCTCCAACTGCGACAAGATCACCCCCGGCATGCTGATGGCCGCCCTGCGCCTGAACATCCCGGTGATCTTCGTCTCCGGCGGCCCGATGGAAGCCGGCAAGACCAAGCTGGCCAGCCACGGCCTGGACCTGGTCGACGCCATGGTCATCGCCGCCGACTCCAGCGCCTCCGACGAGAAAGTCGCCGAGTACGAGCGCAGCGCCTGCCCGACCTGCGGTTCGTGCTCCGGCATGTTCACCGCCAACTCGATGAACTGCCTGACCGAAGCCCTGGGTCTCGCCCTGCCGGGCAACGGCTCGACCCTGGCCACCCACTCGGACCGCGAGCAGCTGTTCCTCACCGCTGGCCGCACCATCGTCGAACTGTGCAAACGCTACTACGGCGACAACGACACCTCGGTCCTGCCACGCAGCATCGCCAACTTCAAGGCGTTCGAGAACGCCATGATGCTCGACATCGCCATGGGCGGTTCGACCAACACCATCCTGCACCTGCTGGCCGCGGCCCAGGAAGGCGAGGTGGACTTCGACCTGCGCGACATCGATCGCCTGTCGCGCAAGGTGCCGCAGCTGTGCAAGGTGGCGCCGAACATCCAGAAGTACCACATGGAAGACGTGCACCGCGCCGGCGGCATCTTCAGCATCCTCGGCTCGCTGGCCCGTGGCGGCCTGCTGCACACCGACCTGCCGACCGTGCACAGCGCCAGCATGGAAGAAGCCATCGCCAAGTGGGACATCACCCAGACCGATGACGAAGCCGTGCACACCTTCTTCAAGGCAGGCCCGGCCGGCATCCCGACGCAGACCGCTTTCAGCCAGTCGACCCGTTGGGAAACCCTCGACGACGACCGCGAAAACGGCTGCATCCGCAGCTTCGAGCACGCCTACTCGCAAGAAGGCGGCCTGGCCGTGCTGTACGGCAACATCGCCCTGGACGGCTGCGTGGTGAAGACCGCCGGCGTGGATGAGTCGATCCATGTGTTCGAAGGCAACGCGAAGATCTTCGAAAGCCAGGACAGCGCCGTGCGCGGCATCCTTGCCGACGAAGTGCAGGCCGGTGACATCGTCATCATCCGCTACGAAGGCCCGAAAGGCGGCCCGGGCATGCAAGAGATGCTCTACCCGACCTCGTACCTGAAATCCAAAGGCCTGGGCAAAGCCTGCGCCCTGCTTACCGACGGCCGCTTCTCTGGCGGCACTTCGGGCCTGTCGATCGGCCACGCCTCGCCGGAAGCCGCCGCAGGCGGTGCCATCGGCCTGGTGCGCGACGGCGACAAAGTGCTGATCGACATCCCCAACCGTTCGATCAACCTGCTGGTCAGCGACGAAGAGCTGGCCGCGCGTCGCGTCGAGCAGGACAAGAAAGGCTGGAAGCCGGCCGAAGTACGCCCACGCAAGGTGACCACCGCGCTGAAGGCCTACGCCCTGCTGGCCACCAGTGCCGACAAGGGTGCGGTGCGTAACAAGGCGATGCTTGAAGGGCTGTGAGGCTTTGATGGCATAAAAAACCGGCGCCTGGTGCGCCGGTTTTTTATGCCTGTTACTGAATCTGCTCCGGCGTCACGATCACCCAGTTCTTGTCCGCCGTCACCGGCAGCCCCTCCTTGGCCTGGGCCGCCGCATGCTTGGCGATCATGCCGTTCAACTGGTCCATGTACTTGGCCTTGCGGTTGATCCACAGGTGGATGCCGCCCTTGCTCACATCGACGCTGTGGAACTGCATGTAGCCATCGCTGGTCGGCGTGTCGCCACCCACCAGCACCGGTTTCTTCCATTCGTCGATATAAGTCAGGATCGCTGCCTGCTTGCCGGCCATCCAGGTCGCCGGGGTCCACAGGTACGGAGTCAGTTCCAGGCCTTCGTTGGCCTTGGGGTCATAGTGCCCGGCGCTGATCTGCTTGCGCGCGGTGGTCAGCTGGCCCGTGGCGCGGTCCTTGAGCAGCAGGCTGACGCCGATCACGTTCTCGGGTTTGACGTTGTAGCCGTACTTGGGATCGGCGGCGACCATGCGCACCAGCTCTTCCGACGCCGCCGAGATCACGTACACCTCGATGCCGTTCTCCATCAGCTTGTTGTACAGCTCGGCCTGGCCAGTGAAGACCTTGGGCGGCTGCACCTCGATGTTCTTGACCTGATCCCCTTCGTAATAGGTGCTGGGGATCGGCTTGCCCGAGGCCATCAACGCGTCGACCTGCTGCTTCAGCTCCTTGAGGGTGAAGCCCGAGAACACCTGGGCCACCCACGGGTAGCAGACCATGTCGTCGATTTCGCACAGGCGGTAGTAGTAGCTGAACAGGCTCTCCTTGTGCTCGGCGGTGTCCTTGAACGGGATCAGCTTGAGCGAGGGGTCGAGCTTGTCGCGGGTCAGCAGGCCCTTGTTCTCCATGTACGGCAACAGCGACTCTTCGAGGTCGAAGCGGTAGCTGGTGTTGTCCATGTCGAACACCGCGTAGTTACCCTTGTTGGCATTGGCGGCGATCATCGCGTCCAGCTTGCTGGCCGCCTCGGCGGGCCAGTGCTTGAGCTCGGTGGCCGCCCAGCTGCTGGCACTGAGCAACAGGGCCAACCCGCCGGCGAGCAGTTTCGGCGCAGACATCATGTGCAGTTCTCCCAAAGACGTGGCCGCTCAACCCTAGACCCGTTTTGTGACACCCGGACATTCGCGACCGACCCCGACGCAGCCACAAACGCCATGCGGATTGCCAATAACGACATGGCGTTATTCCATAAACGACTATGCAAATTCCTTTTGGGTATAAATTCGTTTGTTTTCAGGCTGTTAGCATTTCCGTTCGCAATCGCTCATCAGAGGCGATGCCTCTTCTGCTTTTTCTGGAGCTTCAATGAACCTGCCGCTGTCTCTCAACCTGCTGGCGTTCCTGGCCCTGCTGCTGGGCCTGGCGCAAACCCGCCGCACCGACTGGAGCCTGGCCAAGAAGGTACTGCTGGGCCTGGCCCTGGGCGTGGGCTTCGGCCTGGCCCTGCACACGGTCTATGGCGCCGGCCACCCGGTACTGAAAGCCACCATTGCCTGGCTCGACCTGGTCGGCAACGGCTATGTCGGGCTGCTGCAGATGATCGTCATGCCGCTGATCTTCGCCTCGATCCTCAGCGCCGTGGCCCGCCTGCACAATGCATCGAGCCTGGGTCGCATCAGCGTGCTGAGCATCGGCACCCTGCTGCTGACCACCGCCATCGCCGCGCTGATCGGCATCGTCCTGACCAACCTGTTCGGCCTCAGCGCCGAGGGCCTGGTGGCCGGCGTGCAGGAAAGCGCGCGGCTGCAGGCGATCCACAGCGACTACGCGGGCAAGGTTGCCGACCTCAACATTCCGCAGCTGCTGCTGTCGTTTGTCCCCACCAACCCGGTGGCCGACCTGGCGCGGGCCAAGCCGACCTCGATCATCAGCGTGGTGATCTTCGCCGTGTTCCTGGGCCTGGCCGCCTTGCAACTGATCAAGGACGACAAGGACAAAGGCGAACGCGCGCTGTCGGCCATCGACGTGCTGCAAGCCTGGGTGATGCGCCTGGTGCGCCTGGTGATGAAGCTCACCCCCTATGGCGTGCTGGCGCTGATGACCAAGGTGGTGGCCAGCTCCAACCTCGACGACATCCTCAAGCTGGGCAGCTTCGTGGTGGTCTCGTACATCGGCCTGGGCCTGATGTTCGTGGTGCACGGGGTGATCCTGGCGCTGACCGGCGTCAGCCCGTTGCGCTTCTTCCGCAAAGTGTGGCCGGTACTGACCTTCGCCTTCACCAGCCGCTCCAGCGCCGCCAGCATCCCGCTGAACATCGAGGCGCAAACCCAGCGCCTGGGCGTGCCGCAGTCGATCGCCAGCTTCAGCGCCTCGTTCGGCACCACCATCGGCCAGAACGGCTGCGCCGGCCTGTACCCGGCGATGCTCGCGGTGATGGTCGCCCCGGCGGTGGGCATCGACACCTTCGACCCGCTGTGGATCGCCACCCTGGTGGCCATCGTCACCCTGAGCTCGGCCGGTGTGGCCGGCGTGGGTGGCGGTGCGACTTTCGCCGCGCTGATCGTGCTGCCGGCCATGGGCCTGCCGGTGGAGTTGGTGGCACTGCTGATCTCGGTGGAGCCGCTGATCGACATGGGCCGCACGGCCTTGAACGTGAGTGGCTCGATGACCGCGGGCGTGGTGACCAGCCAGTTGCTCAAGCAGACCGACCAGCAGGTGCTGGGCGGCGATGAGCATGCCGAGCTGAGTCACAGCTGATATCGCCGGGGGCGCTTTGCGCCCCTTTCGCTGGCAAGCCAGCTCCCACAGGGCCATGCATATTCCTGTGGGAGCCGGCTTGCCGGCGATAGAGGTGCTGGGCGGGGATGAGCATGCCGAGCTGAGTCACAGCTGACATCGCCGGGGGCGCTTTGCGCCCCTTTCGCTGGCAAGCCAGCTCCCACAGGGCCATGCATTTTCCTGTGGGAGCCGGCTTGCCGGCGATAGGGCCGCGCAGCAGCCCCAGGCTTCAAGTCAGTAACTGGCCCGCAAGGTCAACGTCAGGTTGCGCGGCTCGCCATAGAAGTTCGCCCCCCAGGCACTGTCCACCCGCTCGTAATACTTGCGGTCGAACAGGTTGTTGGCCGTGAGCGTGGACGACAGGTGCTTGTTGAAGCGATACCCCAGCTGCGCCGTGGCCACGCTGTAACCGCCTTGGACGAAGTCCACGTCACGCTTGTAATAGGTCTGGCTGACCGCCCGCACACCGCCACCCACGCTGAAGCCGTCCAACGGACCATCCTTGAACTCGTAACGCGTCCACAGGTTGAAGTTGTGCTTGGGGGTGATGCTGATGCCCTGGTAGTTCTCCTCGTTCATCGACTTGAGCATGGTGAAGGCGTAGCCGGTGCTGATGCTCCAGTTGTCGGTCAGGTTGCCGGACAGCTCGGTTTCCCAACCCTGGCTACGGACCCTGCCCTGCGCCTCGAAGTAGGTGCTGCGCTCCACCGCCTGCGCACGGTTCTCGTCATAGATGCGGAACAACGCCACGCTGCCGTTCAGGCGGCCATCGAGAAACTCACGCTTGAGCCCCAGCTCGTACTGTTCGCCCTCGCGCGGGTCGATCGGCTTGCCGCTGGCGTCCACGTCGGTCTGTGGCTTGAACACGCTGGTGTAGCTGGCGTAGGCCGAAAGCTCAGGGGTGAGCTTGGCCACCAGCGCCGCGTACGGGATCACCTTGCGGTCGATGTTGGTCTCGGTGTTGGTGAAGTTGTCGAAGAAGGCATTGGCGTTACGCCCTTCGCTCTCGAACCAGGTCACCCGGCTGCCGAGGATCACGTCCAGCCAGTCGGTGGCGCTGATCTTGGTGCGCCCATAGACACCGTACTGCTGCGACTTGACCCAGTTGCCGTTGACCATCTCGTAGTTGCGCTTGGGGATGTTGATACTGCCCGGGTCGTACACATTGATGTCGAAGTACTCCTGGCCGCCGTAGGTGAAGTCCTTGTCCAAGTGCTGGTATTCGGCGCCCACGGTGAGTTCGTGGCTGCGCCCGAACGCCTCCACCGGCAAGGTCACGAAACTGTCCAGGCCGAGGGTCTTGATGTGGGTGTAGTAGGCGTAGGCCACTGCGGAGCTGGCGCCGGTCGCCCTGTCCACCGCGCCATCGGTCCAGGTGAAGTTGCGGGTCGGGGTCTCGGCATCGCGGTAGGTCAGCGAGGTCTTGAACTGGCCGCCATCGTCCAGCGCGTGGTCCACCTCGAAGAAGCCCTCCCAAACGCGTTCGTCCAGCTCGTTCCACTTGGCGTCGACGAAGCTCGAGCGATTCACATCAAGCAGCTTTCCGTCGGCATAGGCCGGCAGGCCGAACGCCGGCGTCGAGTTGTTGCGCTGATAGGCGCCACCCAGGGACAGCGTGGTGGCCGGGGTCACGTCGTATTCCAGGCGGCCATAGACCATGGGCCGCTCGTTCTGCGCATGATCGACGAACGACTGGTTGTTCTCGTAGGCGGTCACGAAACGCCCGCGCAGGCTGCCGTCGCTGTTCAGCGGGCCGGTGATATCGACGGTGGAGTGGTAGCGGTCCCAGCTGCCAGCCGACAGCTCGCCGCTCAGGCCGAAGGTGCCGAGCGCACGCTTGCGCACCAGGTTGATGGTGCCGCCCGGCTCCCCTGCGCCCTGGTACAGGCCGGAAGGGCCGCGCAGTACCTCGACCCGGTCGAACATCGCCAGGTCGAAGCTGGTGGCCATGTCGCCCTGCCCGGTCAGCTGCGAAACGCCGTCCACCTGCACCTGGTCGACCAGGAAGCCGCGCATGTACACATCGTTGAGGTTGGAGCCGCTGTTGTAGCTCTTGATCGTCGCCCCGGTCACCTGGCGCATGGCGTCCTGCAGGCTGTTCATGTTCTGGTCGTTCAGGCGTTGGCGGGTAACCACCGAGACCGACTGGGGGATGTCCTTGAGTTTCTGCTCACCCTTGCCGATGGTCAGCGCGCCGGTGGTGTAGGAGCCGCTGCCCTCGGTGGTGGCCCCCAGCGCGCTGCTGTCGATCTTGACTGCGCCCAGTTGCATCGAGGTGTCGCCTGCCGCGCGCTGGCGCTCCAGGGTGACGCTGTCGGCGTCGATCACGCTGGCGCTCAGCCCGGTGCCTTGCAGCAGCCTGGCCAGCGCCTGGTCCTGTGGATAACTGCCATTCAGGCCCGACGAACGCAGGCCCTGGGTGAACTCGCCCGGCACCAGCACCTGCACCCGGGTGACTGCACTGAAGGCCGCCAGCGCCGAGTCCAGCGACTGCGCCGGGATCTCGAAACGGTAAACCTGTGCCTGCGCTGCGGCCTGCGCCTGCAGCGGCGCGGCCAGGGCTGCGCTGCCCAGCGCGATGGCCAGGCCGAGCACGGTCCGAGTGGCGGTAATCTTCATCAGTGGAGCTCCCCGAAATCGTCCAAGTCATTGAATGGCGCTGCACTATCTGAGAGTGCTTATTATTTGCGCCTGCTCATTCAAGGACGACGGACTTGCGGGAATCCCCGAAACTTTTTTCAACCCTCGCGCAGAATGCGCAGGTAAGGGGTGTATTGCTCGGCGTGGACACCCAGGGTGTGGGTCAGGGCCCTGAGCACGGCTTCCGGCTTGTCGATCTCGAACACCCCGGACACCTTGCGCTGGCGCAGGGCATCGCCCAGCACCAGGGTCTGGCCCGGCCAATAGCGGTTCAGTTCGGCCACCACTTCAGCCAGGGGCTGTTGGCTGAACACCAGTTGCCGTTGCCGCCAGGCGAACGCCCGGCCCGGCTCGAACGGGTGAATGGCCCCCGGCCCATTGGCCGCGTATTCCACCGCCTGCCCCGGCACCAGGAACACTCCGGGGCTTTCCCCCGCACGCACCTGCACCTTGCCCTGGGCCAATTGCACACGGGTCTGTTCGCCTTCGAGGGCGACACTGAATTGCGTGCCGACCACCTTCACCCAGCCGTCGCCGGCACGCACCACAAAAGGCCGGTCGGGGTCACGGGCCACCTCGAACCAGGCCTCGCCACGCAACAGGTGCACACGCCGCTCGCCATGGGCCAGCTCCACCTGGAGCGCGCTGTCGGTGTTCAACTGGATACGCGAGCCATCGGCCAGCTGCACACTGCGCGACTCGCCGGTGGCGGTGGCGTAGTCGGCGCGCCAGCGGTCCAGCCAGGGCGTCTGGCTGAGCAGCAGCCCCAGTGTCAGCACGGCGGCGGCAGCACTTGCCACCCTGGGCCAGGCACGCCGTGGCGCTGTGCGCCATTGCCCGCGCTGCTGCTCGCGCACGCGCCTGGCCGGGGCCTGCAGGGCGCCCAGCAAGGCGATCACCTCGGCCCAGGCCTGGGCCTGCTCCGGCCCCTGCAGGTACCAGTCGGCAAACGCCTGCCGTTCGGCCGCGGTGACATCCTCGGCTTGCAGGCGGTAATACCAGGCGGTGGCTTCGGCGAACAGTTGCTCGCTGTCGGGCATGTCGCTCATGGGGGCAATCGTGCTCTCGGGATCTTGGCTCATGGGCGTTGCCTCCCCCGGTCACCGGCCAACTGCGCCTTGATGAAGGCACGGCAGTCGAGCAGCGCCTTGCGCAACTGGTACTCGACGCTGCGTGGCGTGGTGTTCATGCGCTCGCCGATTTCGCGGTAGGTGCAACCGTCGACATGATAGAGCAGGAAGATATGCCGGGTCGCCTCAGGCAAGGCCTGGATGGCGGCCTGCATCAAGGCTTGCTCCTGCTGTGCGGCCAACTGGTCTTCGGCAGCGGGGGCTTCGCTGGCCAGCTCCTCGCTCGGCTCGCCGGCGTCCAGGCGCTCACGGCGAATGGCCTGGCGCTGGTGGTCGCGCACCAGGTTGCTGGCGATGGTGAACAGAAAAGCCGAAAGGTTGTCGATCTGCTTGTCGGCAGGCAGCCGCGCCAACCGCAGGAAGGACTCCTGGGTCAGGTCGGCGGCCACCTGCGCATTGCCGGTGCGCCGTGCCACGAAGGCCTCAAGGGCCTTCTTGTGCTCGGTGAACAGCCGGGCGATCTGCTTGTTCCATGAAGACACGGCGCATCCTGGCTCTAGGTCTCAAGAGGTGCGCACGCTAGCAGAAGATGAGATGGATTCGCAATTGCTGCTGATCAGCGTTTATCCCAGACCTCGAAATGGTAGGCCGGGCCATCGCCCTCGGCGGCCTGGGCCTGGCTCGATGCCAGCTGCCACTGCGCCGGGTCGTACTCGGGGAACCAGGCATCGCCCTGGGGCGACAGCTCGACCCGGGTCAGGTACATGCGGCTCACCAGCCCTTTTTCCAGCGCCTGGCCGTAAAGCTGCGCGCCGCCGATCAGCATCAGCTCCTCGACGCCCTGCTCCCGAGCCCACTGCTCGGCGCGTACCAGCGCGGCTTCCAGCGACGCGAACACCTCGGCACCGGCCAGTTGCAACCCAGGCTGGCGGCTGACCACGATGTTCAACCGCCCCGGCAACGGCCGGCCCAGCGAATCCCAGGTCTTGCGCCCCATGATGATCGGCTTGCCCAGGGTGGTGGCCTTGAAGTACTTGAAGTCCCCCGGCAGGTGCCAGGGCATGGTGTTGTCGATGCCGATCACACGGTTCTCGGCGAGGGCCGCGATCAGGCTGAGGGGGAGTGAGGTAGTCATGGCGGCGAGGATAGCACCGGGCACGTGGGTTATGCTTGCGCCCTGACCTGTGCAATGGACGAGCTTGTGACTGCACTGACTGAACTGGACAAACACTGGCTCACCGAAGCGGTGCGCCTGCGCGAAGAACACGCCGGCCCCCTGGAGGACCAGGAAGCCAACCGCCGCGCCCGCCAGCAGGGTGGCGACCTGGCCACCCGTATCGCAACCCGCGCCCTGTGGCTGGCCGAGCGTGACGGCATGGCCGAGGCGCTACGCCACTGGAAGCAAGGCGCCCGCCTGGCCTTGATGGCGCTGATGGTGCTGGCCGTGTTCAGCGGCGCCGGCCTGGGCCTGGCGGCGCTGGGCGACGGCCTGCGCCCGGTGAACGTGTTCTGGGCCCTGGGCAGCCTGCTCGGCCTCAACCTGGTGTTGCTGGCCGGTTGGGCCATCGGCTTTTGCTGCGCCGGCGAACAGGGTGCAACGCTGGGCCGCCTGTGGTTGTGGCTGAGCGAACGCCTGGCCCGTGATGCCAAGGCCGCGCAACTGGCCCCGGCGCTGCTGGTGCTGTTGCAGCGCCAGCGCCTGAACCGCTGGCTGCTCGGTGCCCTGGTGCATGGCCTGTGGCTGTTGGCGATGCTGGCGGCGCTGGGCATGTTGCTGGCGTTGCTGGCGACCCGACGCTACGGCTTCGTCTGGGAAACCACGCTGCTCGCCGCCGAACCCTTCATCGCCCTCACCCACGCCCTCGGCGCCCTGCCCTCGTTGCTGGGCTTCGCCGTGCCGGACGAAGCGATGATCCGCGCCAGCGGCGACACCCTGCCGGCCCTCGACCTGGCGCGCCAGGCCTGGGCCAGCTGGCTACTCGGCGTGGTGCTGGTGTACGGCCTGTTGCCGCGCCTAGTGCTGGCCGCGCTGTGCCTGTGGCGCTGGCGCCAGGGCCGCGGGCGGCTGACCCTGGACCTCAACCTGCCCGGCTATGCGCAGTTGCGTGAAGCGCTGATGCCACGCAGCGAGCGGATCGGCGTACAGGACGCGGCCCCAGAAGCGCTCCCGCAGTTCGAGGCCGGGCAACTGGACAGCGGCAGCAGCGGCGCCCTGCTGGTGGGCCTGGAGCTGGACGATCAGCAGCCCTGGCCACCGGTTCTGCCGCAAGGCGTCACCAACGCCGGCGTGCTCGACAGCCGCGAATCGCGCAACAAACTGCTCGAACAGCTTGGCCGCTTCCCCCCGGCGCGCCTGGCCATCGCCTGTGACCCGCGCCGTTCACCGGACCGTGGCAGCCTGGCGCTGCTCGCGGAGCTGGCGCGCAATGCCGGCGCCACGCGCATCTGGCTGCTCCAGCCACAACCCGGCCAGGCGCTGGACGCCGCGCGCCTGGGCGACTGGCACGACGCCCTCGACCGCCTGGGCCTGCCCCACGCCGACACCTCGCCGCTGACCTGGCTGGAGCATGGCCATGACTGAGCCCCTGAAACTGGCCGTGGTCGGCCACACCAACGTCGGCAAGACCTCGCTGCTGCGCACCCTCACCCGCGATGTCGGCTTTGGCGAGGTCTCGCACCGCCCCAGCACCACCCGCCATGTCGAAGGCGCGCGCCTGTCGGTGGACGGCGAGCCGCTGCTGGAGCTGTACGACACCCCCGGCCTGGAAGACGCCATCGCCCTGCTCGACTACCTCGAACGCCTCGAGCGACCGGGCGAGCGGCTGGACGGCCCGGCCCGGCTGGAGCGTTTCCTCCAGGGCAGCGAGGCGCGCCAGCGCTTTGAACAGGAAGCCAAGGTGCTGCGCCAGTTGCTGGCGAGCAACGCCGGGCTGTATGTGATCGACGCCCGCGAACCGGTGCTGGCCAAGTACCGCGACGAGCTTGAGGTGCTGGCCGGTTGCGGCAAGCCACTGCTACCGGTGCTCAACTTCGTCGCCAGCCACCAGCACCGCGAGCCGGAATGGCGCGAAGCCCTGGCGCGGCTGGGCCTGCACGCGCTGGTGCGGTTTGACAGCGTGGCCCCGCCGGAAGACGGCGAACGGCGCCTCTACGAAAGCCTCGCCCTGTTGCTGGAAGACGCCCGCCCGGCCCTGCAGCGGCTGATCGACGACCAGCAGGCGCAGCGCCTGGCCCGCCAGCACAGCGGCAAACGCCTGATCGCCGAATTGCTGCTCGATTGCGCCGCCTGCCGGCGCAGTGTCGAGCCCGCCGACGAAGCCCATGCCATCGAGGCCCTGCGCCGGGACGTACGCCAGCGCGAGCAGCGCTGTGTCGAGGCGCTGCTCAAGCTCTATGCCTTCCGCCGCGAAGATGCCGATGCCGGTGACCTGCCTTTGCTGGATGGCCGCTGGGGCGATGACCTGTTCAACCCGGAAACCTTGAAGTTGCTGGGCGTGCGCCTGGGCAGCGGGGTGGCGGCAGGTGCAGCGGCCGGCGCCGGCGTCGATCTGCTGGTCGGCGGCCTGACCTTGGGCGCCGCGGCGCTGGCCGGGGCCATTGCCGGCGGCGCGCTGCAAACGGCGCGCAACTATGGCGCGCGGTTGATGGGCAAGCTCAAGGGCCAGCGGGAATTGACGGTGGATGACACCGTGCTGCGCCTGCTGGCGCTGCGTCAGCAGCAGTTGATGGTGGCGCTGGAGCGCCGCGGGCATGCGGCGCAGGACAGCATTCGCCTGGGCGCACTGGACGAGAAGGCCTGGCGCGAAGGCAAGCTGCCCGAGGCGCTGAGCAAGGCGCGGGCGCATCCGCAGTGGTCGACGCTCAATCCGGGGGGCAAGGTGAATCAGGCGGAGCGACAGGAGCAACTGGAGGCGTTGGTTTTGCAGATCTGAGTCAGCAGGTTCGGCCTCTTCGCGGGTAAACCCGCTCCCACAGGTCATGTGCAGGCCCTGTGGGAGCGGGTTTACCCGCGAAGAGGCCGGTGCAGGCCATCAAAGTCTCAGAGCAATGCCAGGGCCTTCTGCTTCAGCACCATCAGGTCCATCACCGGCACTCCGACCTCCTTGGCCAACTCATCCCACTCGCGCATCCGCAGGCTCAGCGCAAACAACGGATCCCCCTCGAACGCATCGGCCTCGGCATCGCTCATCACCCCGCCCTGATACCCCAGCGTGCGCCGGCTGGCCTCGCTCAGTCGGTCGTAATACCCCGGCTGGCGCAAGGTCAGGTAGCGCTTGGCCTCGACGTGGTACTCCACCAGGCGCGCCATGCGCTCACCGAAGCCGGCACGGCGCAGGTACTCGGCGCCCAGGCGTTCGTGGCTGACCACGCCATAGCCGCCCATGCTGGCTTCGCCTTCACCCAGCAAGTGGCCGATGTCGTGGAAGAACGCCGCCAGTACCACTTCGTCGTCGTAGCCTTCGGCCATGGCCAGTTGCGCGGCCTGGGACATGTGTTCGAGCTGGGTGATGGCTTCGCCGATGTAGTCGGCGCTGCCGTGGTGTTCGTAGAGGGTGAAGGTGTTATCAATGACCTGGATTGCAGTGAGCATGGATCCACTCCGAATGAATCTGTAAGGCCAATCGCCGGCAAGCCGGCTCCCACAAAGAGCTGCTTCACGCCACCCCTGTGGGAGCCGGCTTGCCGGCGATTCGAGGCCGCAGGCCGCGCAGAAGCCTAGCGGCTGTTACTGCTGGGCGACTTTCTCCGACTTGCCGTCATAGCGCTTGCGCCATTCGCTGAGGATCTCGTCGCGGTTCTTCGAGGCCCAGGCGAAGTCGTTCTTGATCAGGCGCTGCTCGTAGTCCGCCGGCAACTCGGTCTGGGGCTTGGCGATGCCCGGTGCGGCGAGCACGGCGAAGTTCTCTTTGTATAGCTCCATCGCAGCGGGGCTGGCGGAAAAATCTGCCAGGCGCCGGGCCGCATCGGCCTTCGGCGAGCCCTTGATCACGGCGGTGGCCTCTATCTCCCAGCCCAGGCCTTCCTTGGGCAGCACGATGTCCAGCGGCGCGCCTTGGCGCTTGAGCTGCACGGCCGGGTACTCGAACGAGATGCCGATCGGGAACTCGCCGGCAGCGGCCAGCTTGCACGGTTTGGAACCGGAATGAACGTACTGGCCGATGTTCTGGTGCAGGGCGTCCATGTAGGCCCAGCCCTGGGGCTCGCCGAAGGTCTGCAGCCAGGCGCTTACATCCAGGAAGCCGGTGCCGGACGAGGCCGGGTTGGGCATGACGATCTTGCCCTTGTACTCGGGCTTGGTCAGGTCCTGCCAGCTCAGCGGCTTGCTCAGGCCCTGCTTCTCGGCTTCAACCGTGTTGAAGCAGATGGTCGCGGCCCACACGTCCATGCCGACCCAGGCCGGCGGATTGGCGGCGTCGCGGTAATTCGCCGAGATCTTGCCGAGGTCCTTGGGCGCATAGGCATCGAGCATGCCGTTCTGGTCAAGGATGGCCAGGCTGGAGGCCGCCAGGCCCCACACCGCGTCGGCCTGCGGGCGGTCTTTTTCGGCCAGCAGCTTGGCGGTGATGATGCCGGTGGAGTCACGCACCCACTTGATCTCGATGTCCGGGTTGGCCTTCTCGAAGGCCTGCTTGTAGCTCTTGAGCTGCTCGGCCTCAAGGGCGGTGTAGACGGTCAGCTGGGTGGCGGCAGCCGAGGCCTGCAGGCTGAACACGGCGGATACGGCAGCGGCAAGTACGAGGGGCTTGAACATGGTGCGGTTCCTATCGTTGTGGGCAGTCGGTCAATGGCCGGGAGCGCGTTGGCGCCAGGCCTGGGAGCGGCGCAGCAGGCCGCGTGAAGCAGCGGCCAGCAGCAGCGAGGCGGCGGCGCTGGTGAGCAGGATCAGGGTGGACATGGCGGCGGCGCCGCCGACGTTGCCGGCGTCATCCATGTTCAGCACGGCGACGGCGGCGAGAATGGTGTCGGGGCTGTAGAGGAAGATCGCCGCCGACACCGTGGTCATGCCCGAGACGAACAGGTAGCGGATGATGTCCAGCAGCGCCGGCAGGCAGATCGGTACGGTGACGCGCATGAAGTGCTTGTACAGCGGCGCCTTGAGCGACAGCGCGGCGGCTTCGAACTCACCGTCGAGCTGGCGCAGGGCGGTGGTGGCGGTCATCTGCGCGGTGGTCAGGTAGTGGGCGATGGTGCACACCACCAGCAGCGCCATGCTGCCGTAGAACACATGCAGCGGGTTGCCGTTGAGGTTGAAGAAGAACACGTAGCCCAGGCCGAGTACCAGGCCGGGCACGGCCATGGGGATGAAGCTGAGCAGACGCAGGGCCTGGTTGAGCAGGCGTTGGCCTTGGGTCTTCTCCATCAGGTAGGCGCCGCTGAAGATGATCACGCTGCCGATCAGCGCGGTGCACAGGGCCATGGTCACGCTGTTGCGGTAGGCCAGCCAGCCGCCGCCGGCGGTGTCGTCGAACTGGTAGTGGTTCAGCGACAGCGACAGGTTGTAGGGCCAGAACTTGACCAGCGACGAATACACCGCCATGCCGATCACCGCCAGCAACGCCGCGCACACCACCAGCACCAGGGCCAGGAAGCAGGCATCGCGCAGCCTGGAAGGCTTGGGCTCGAACACCTGGGCGCGGCCGCTCATGGCCTCGCCCTGGCGGCGGCGCAACCAGGCATCGACGGCAAAGCTGAGCAAGGCCGGCACCAGCAGCACCATGCCGATCAGCGCGCCACGGCCGAACTGTTGCTGGCCGACCACCGCCTTGTAGGCTTCCAGCGCCAGCACCTGATAGTCGCCACCGACCACCACAGGCACGCCGAAGTCGGTGATGGTCAGGGTGAACACCAGGCAGAACGCGGCGAATACCGCCTGGCGGGTGGCCGGCCAGGTGATGCTGAAGAAGGCCCGGGCTGACCCGGCACCCATGCTCGACGCCGCATCGAACAGCCGGGCATCGGCCAGCGACAGCGCCGACAGCAGGATCATCAGGGCATGGGGGAAGGTGTAGATGGCCTCGCCGAGGACGATGCCCCAGAAGCCGTAGATGTTGTCGCTGAGCAGCCCGCGCAGCAGGCCCTGGTTGCCGAACAGGTACACCAGGGCGATGGCCGGCAGCATCGACGGCGCCAGCAGCGGCAGCAAGGAAATGCCACGCCACAGGCCCTTGGCCGGGATCAGCGTGCGTTGCAGGGCATAAGCGAACAGGTAGGCCAGCGGCACGACGATGGCCGCGACGGTGAAGGCCACCGACAGGCTGTTGCCGAGCAGCCAGTGGAAGTTGGCGCTGGCGAACAGCTCGCGGGCCGCCACCAGGCCACCGCCCTGGCCTGCATCGGCACTGAAGCCTTTCCAGAAGATCGCCAGCAACGGCATCAGCACCGCCAGCACCAGCAGGATCAACAGCAGGCTCTTGCCGCCAACGACGAACAGCCGGTCACCGAAGGCGACGCCACCGCGCGGCGCGGCCTTGGCACTGTTCAGGGGCAGGGTCATGGGCGCGGCCATCTCAGGCAAACACCTGCAGGCTCTGCGGTGGCAGGGCCACCCAGATGTCCTGCGAGCCCAGGCGCGGCATGGCTTCTGGGGCAAGCTCGGCGAGCAGGGCATGGCCCGGCAGGGCCTTGAGCTCGAAGCTCATGCGGCAGCGGTTGCCGAGGAAAGTGATCTCGCGGACCTTGGCCGGGAACAGGTTTTCCTCGTGCACCACCGGGTTCACGGTGATCGCCTCGGGGCGGCAGAACAAACGGCCGCTGCTGGCACGGCCGGCGTTGGCCGCCAGGCGCATGTTCATGCTGCCGACCTGGGCATGGCTGTCGCTGCTGCGCTGGAACGGCAGCCAGTTGCCCTGGCCGACGAACTCGGCGACGAACGGCGTGGCCGGCTGGTCGTAGATTTCCTGCGGGGTGGCGTATTGCTCGACCTGGCCGTTGTTCATCACGGCGATGCGGTCGGCCATCAGCATGGCCTCGTCCTGGTTGTGGGTCACCATCAGCGTGGTGATGCCCAGTTGGCGCTGCAGCTGGCGCAGCTCGGTACACAGGTGCTCGCGCACCCGGGCGTCGAGTGCCGACATCGGCTCGTCGAGCAACAGCAGCGATGGCTTGGGGGCCAGGGCGCGGGCCAGGGCCACGCGTTGCTGCTGGCCGCCGGAAAGCTGGCCGGGGTATTTCTTTTCGCTGCCCGACAGGCCGACCAGTTCGAGCATTTCGCTGACACGCTGGCGCACCTGGTCACGGCTGCTGGCGGTCAGGCCGTAGGCGATGTTGGCTTCGACGGTAAGGTTGGGGAACAGCGCGTAGGACTGGAACAGGATGCCGTAGTCACGGGCCTGGGGCGGCAGCTCGGAGATGTCGCGGTCGCCGATGTACAGGGTGCCGCGGTCCTGGCGTTCCAGGCCGGCGATGCAGCGCAGCAGGGTGGTCTTGCCGCAGCCCGAGGGGCCGAGCAGGCACACCAGCTCGCCAGCGGCGATGTCCAGGGACACGTCGTTGAGCGCGGTGAAGGCACCGAAGCGTTTGTGGATGCCGCGCACTTTCATCTGTGCGCCCGGGGTGACGTGGTTCATGGCGAGTCCTCATCGAAGCGATGGGGGCCATGCTAGGCAGGCTGTGCGAAGGTTCTGTGGCGTTGGGGCAAAAGCCGGTGATAGTGGTATAGGCAGATTTTGTAGTGGCTTTGAGGGCCTCTTCGCGGGTAAACCCGCTCCCACAGGTACAGCACAGTATTCAGAAACTGTGCTGTACCTGTGGGAGCGGGTTTACCCGCGAAGAAGCCAGCGCTTATCTAGAACTGCGAACCCACCACTTCCTGCGCCACCCCCAGGAACGCCGCCGGTAACCGCGCCTGACGGCGCTCCTTCAGGCAATACAGGTACTCATGCATCACCGGCGCATCGTCCAGCGCCAGCACCCGCAGCTCGGGGTTATGCGGCACTTCATGGCGGGCAATGATGCTGATGCCGATATTGCGCAACACCGCCTCACGGATCGACTCACGGCTGCCGATCTCCAGCAGCGCCCCGGCCTTCACCCCGGCGTCCTGCAGCATCTGCTCGGTGAGTTTGCGGGTGGTCGAGCCCTTCTCGCGCATCAACAGGCAATGCCCGGCCACCGCGTCAATCGACACCGCCTGGCGCTGCGCCAAGGGATGGTTGCGGTGAACCGCCAGCACCAGCGGGTCGGTGCCCAGCACCCGGCGCACCAGGCGTGCGTCTTCGAGCAGTTGCGACGAGGCGGCGATATCCACCCGGTAGTCCTCGAGCATTTCCAGCACCTGCTGCGAATTGCCGATCTCCACCGCCACTTCTACCTGGGGCAGGCGCTCGCGGAAGATCTTCACCAGGTCGAGGATGTAGTACGGCGCGGTGGCGGCGATGCGCAGGCTGCCCTGGGCCTGGCCGCTGTTGCGCAGTTCGAACTCGATGTCGGCTTCCTGTTGCAACAGCGCCTTGACCATCGGCAGCAGGCGCACGCCCTCCTCGCTCAGCACCAGGCGCCGGCCGCCACGGTAGAACAGCTCGACGTTGTACTGGCTCTCGAGGTTGCGGATCTGCGTGGTCACCGTGGGCTGGCTGAGCCCGAGCTTCTTCGCCGCCAAGGTGATGCTGCCCAGTCGGGCCACCATGTAGAAGGCTTTGAGCTCGGCACTCAGCATCGCGGTAGACCGCAGCTACAAGCGGCAAGCTGCAAGCTGCGAGAAAAAGTCGGCGCGCGTCGTTTCATGGATCTCGATTCCACCTCGTTCAGCTTGAAGCTTGCCGCTTGAAGCTTGCGGCTGCTACTTACGCAGCAGGCGCAGGCCGTTGAACACCACCAGCAAACTCACGCCCATGTCGGCGAACACTGCCATCCACATGGTGGCCATGCCGGCAAAAGTGATCGCCAGGAATATCGCCTTGATCCCCAGGGCCAGCACGATGTTCTGGGTAAAGATCGCCGCACTTTGGCGCGACAGCCTGACGAACGCCGGGATTTTGCGCAAGTCATCGTCCATCAGCGCCACGTCGGCGGTCTCGATGGCCGTGTCGGTGCCGGCGGCAGCCATGGCGAAACCGATCTCGGCGCGGGCCAGGGCCGGCGCGTCGTTGATGCCGTCACCGACCATGCCGACCCGGTGGCCCTCGGCGTACAGGCGCTCGATGGTGGCCAGCTTGTCCGCCGGCAGCAGGTTGCCCTCGGCCCGGTCGATCCCCACCTGGGCGGCGATAGCCTGGGCGGTGTGAGGATTGTCGCCGGTCAGCATGACCGTCTTGATACCGAGTTCATGCAGTTCGGCAATGGCCTGGCGGCTGCTGTCCTTGACCGTGTCGGCCACGGCGAAGAGTGCCAGCGGGCCACTGCGGTCGAGCAGCAGCACCACGGTCTTGCCCTGGCGCTCCAGCTGATCGAGCTCGGCTTCGAGCTGTGGCGAGCACAGGCCCAGCTCCTCGACCAGGCGATGGTTGCCCAAGTGGTAGGTTTCACCGTCGATGTCGCCGCGTACGCCACGTCCGGCCAAGGCGGCGAACTCGGTGACTTCGCTCAGTACCAGGGCTTGCCCCTTGGCGAAGAGCGCGATGGCGCCGGACACCGGGTGGTCGGAACGGTCGGCGAGGCTTGCCGCCAGCGCCTGGGCGCGGCCCTCGAACAGCGGGTCGAGCACCTTACTGTCGGTTTGCACCGGCTTGCCGTGGGTGATGGTGCCGGTCTTGTCCAGGGCCAGGAAGTCCAGCTTGCGCCCACCCTCCAGGTACACGCCGCCCTTGATCAGGATGCCCTTGCGCGCGGCAGCGGCCAGGCCACTGACGATGGTCACCGGGGTGGAAATCACCAAGGCGCAGGGGCAGGCCACCACCAACAGCACCAGGGCGCGGTATATCCAGTCGAACCAGGCGCCGGCCATGAACAGCGGCGGGATGATCGCCACGGCCAGGGCCACGGCGAACACCACCGGGGTATAGATGCGCGAGAACTGGTCGACGAAGCGCTGGGTCGGCGCACGGGCGCCCTGGGCCTCTTCGACCGCCTTGATGATGCGTGCCAGGGTCGACTGGCCAGCGCCCGCGGTGACGCGATACTCCAGCGAACCGGCCTGGTTGATGGTGCCGGCGAACAGCTTGTCGCCCAGCGTTTTCTCTACCGGCAGGCTTTCGCCGGTGATCGGCGCCTGATCGACGCTGGATTGCCCACTGACAACCTCGCCGTCCAGGCCGATTCGCTCACCCGGGCGTACCCGCACCAGGGCGCCCAGCGTCACCTCGCGCACCTCGACTTCGCGCCACTGCCCGTCAGCCTGCTGCACGGTCGCCATGTCCGGCGCCAGTTGCATCAGGCCACCGATCGCGTTGCGCGCACGGTCCAGCGAGCGGGCCTCGATCAGCTCGGCCACGGTGAACAGCACCATCACCATGGCCGCTTCCGGCCACTGACCGATCAGCACGGCACCGGTCACAGCGATGCTCATCAGCGCGTTGATGTTGAGGTTGCGGTTCTTCAGGGCGATCCAGCCCTTCTTGTAGGTGCCCAGGCCGCAGCCGAGGATGGCGGCCAGGGCCAATGCCGCGACCAGCCACTCTGGGGCAAGGGCGGAGAAATGCACGATTTCAGCGGCGATGGCCGCCACACCCGACAGCGCCAGCGGCCACCAGCGGGTCTTGGCGGCAGGTGCGGCACTGGCCTCGTCTTCACCGCTCAGTGGCTCGGCCTGCATGCCCAGGCTGTCGATGGCGCGCTCGATCTCGGCGGTGCCGTCGAGGGTGTGGCGTACGCCCAGCACGCGGTTGATCAGGTTGAATTCCAGCTGTTCGATGCCGGCCATCTTGCCCAGCTTGTCCTGGATCAGGGTCTGCTCGGTCGGGCAGTCCATGGCCTGGATGCGGAAACGGCTGAGCTGCGCCCCGGCGCTGGCCTTTTCGGTCAGTTGCACCAGGGCCGGCGCGGCGCTGGCACCGCAGCAGCTGTGGGCATGGGTGTCGTGGCTATGGCCTTTGTCACCATGCGCGTGGTCATGGGCGTGGCCGTGGTCATGCTTGTGTTCGGGGCTGACAGGCTGGTTCATGGAATCATCCTTAACTGAGCACTGGCCTCTGCAGTTATCCACAGAGCGGGTTGTTGCCAAGTGAACACCCTGTAGCCACTATAGGGTCAAGCCCTCTGCAGGAGATTTGCCATGAAGATCGGAGAACTGGCCAAGGCCACTGATTGCGCCGTGGAGACCATTCGCTACTACGAGCGCGAGCAACTGCTGCCCGAGCCCGCCCGCACCGATGGCAACTACCGGCTGTACACCCAGGCCCACGTGGAGCGGCTGACGTTCATCCGCAACTGCCGCACCCTGGACATGACCCTCGACGAGATCCGCAGCCTGTTGCGCCTGCGCGACAGCCCGGAAGGCTCGTGCGGCAGCGTCAATGCGCTGATCGACGAGCATATCGAGCATGTGCAGGCGAGGATCGACGGGTTGCTGGCGCTGCAGGCGCAGCTGGTGGAGTTGAGGCAGCAGTGCAATGCGCAGGGGGCGGAGTGCGCGATCTTGCAGCAGTTGGAGACCAATGGGGCGGTGTCGGTGCCGGAGGTGGAGCATTCCCATGTGGGGCGTAGCCACGGGCATTGAAGCCTAAAAGCATCGCGGGGCAAGCCCGCTCCCACGCTGACTGTGTATAGCCTGCGTGGGAGCGGGCTTGCCCCGCGATAGCGTCAGCTCAGGCGATGAGGATCTGTCAGACCGCCATCGGCGCCGTCATCGGCGCATGGTGCTCGTAGCCTTCCAGCCAGAAATCACTCGGTTCGATCTTCTCCAGCCACTCCGGCTCGTACTTGCCGGTCTCGGCAAACGCCGGCACGCGGTCACTGATCACCAGCTTCGGCGACGCCAGCGGCTCGCGCTTCATCTGCTCGTTGAGCATGTCCAGGTGGTTCTCGTACACATGGGCATCGCCGATGAAGTAGGTGAACCAGCGCGGGGTGTAGCCGGTCAGGCGGCCGAACAGCGACAGCAGCGCGGCGCCTTCGGTGAGGTTGAACGGCGTGCCCAGGCCCAGGTCGTTGGAGCGGATGTAGAGGGTCAGGGAGATTTCCTTGGTCTCGACATTCGGGTGGAACTGGTACAGCAGGTGGCACGGCGGCAGGGCCATCTCGTCGAGCTGGGCACAGTTCCAGCCGTGGAACAGGATGCGGCGGCTGCCCGGGTCGTTGGCGATGGTGTCCAGGCACTGGCGCACCTGGTCGATGGCCTTGTACAGGATGACGAACGCCTGGCCGTCCTCCTCGTCCTGGGCGATCTGGCGGAAACCGGCCTTCTCGGCCATTGCGATGGCGGCCGGGTTGCTCAGCGCAATGCGCTTGTAGCCCGGCCACTGGCGCCATTGCACGCCGTAGATTTCGCCAAGGTCGTCATGGCCCAGGCGGAACGGGTTGGCCAGCCACTGGGCGTTTTCGTTGGCGTTCTGGTCCCAGACCTTGCAGCCCAGTTCACGGAACTCGCCGGCGTTCTTCACGCCACGCAGAAAGCCCACCATCTCGCCGATCGCCGACTTGAATGCAAGCCGGCGCGTGGTGATGGCCGGGAAGCCTTTTTGCAGGTCGAAACGCAGCATGGCGCCCGGCAGGCTGATGGTGCGGGTGCCGGTGCGGTTTTCCTGCAGCGTGCCGTTGTCGATGACGTCACGGACCAGGTCCAGATACTGTTTCATGGCTTACCTGTAGCGAGCACGGCAGGGGGATCGCCCCTGCCGTGGAGGTTTCAGTGGGCGGGTGTCGCCGTGGGCTTGCGATTATAAGCCCACCAGATCAGGCCGAGGCCAGCCAGGATCATCGGCACGCAGAGAATCTGACCCATGGTCAGCCAGCCCCAGGCGATGTAGCCCAGCTGGGCGTCCGGCACGCGGACGAATTCGACGATGAAGCGGAAGATGCCGTAGAACAGCGCGAACATGCCGGACACCGCCATGGTCGGGCGCGGCTTGCGCGAGAACGCCCAGAGGATGACGAACAGCGCCACACCTTCCAGGGCGAACTGGTACAGCTGCGACGGGTGACGCGGCAGTTGCGCCGGGTCGCTGAACGGCGGGAAGACCATGGCCCACGGCACGTCGGTGGCCTTGCCCCACAGTTCGGCGT
Source organism: Pseudomonas sichuanensis (assembly GCF_024749065.1). Taxonomy (NCBI): domain Bacteria; kingdom Pseudomonadati; phylum Pseudomonadota; class Gammaproteobacteria; order Pseudomonadales; family Pseudomonadaceae; genus Pseudomonas; species Pseudomonas sichuanensis. The sequence goes on from NZ_CP087185.1 coordinate 5,735,498, forward strand.
TGATGAAGTTGCCGATGCGCCCGGCGCCCAGGCCGATCGGCACCAGCGGTGCGACGAAGTCCATCAGCTCGAAGAACGACTTGTTGTTGCGCTTGCCGAACCACAGCGCCGCCAGCATCACGCCGATGAAGCCGCCGTGGAACGACATGCCGCCCTTCCACACTTCGAAGATCAGCGTCGGGTTGGCCAGGTACTGGTGCAGGTCGTAGAACAGCACGTAGCCCAGACGCCCACCGACGATCACCCCCATCGACAGCCAGAACACCAGGTCGGACAGCTTCTCGCGGGACCAGGTGGGGTCGAAACGGTTGAGCCGGCGCGAGGCCAGCAGCCAGGCGCCGCCGATGCCGATCAGGTACATCAGGCCGTACCAGTGGATTTTCAGCGGCCCGAGGGCCACGGCCACGGGATCTATCTGCGGGTAAGGCAGCATGGATTTTCCTCTTGGTTCAAATCAGAAAACTTAAGCCGACGCAGAACAGCAGCGCGGCGAACAGGCGTTTGAGCAGACGCGGCGACAGCCTGTGCGCCAGGCGCGCGCCAAAGCGGGCAAAGAACATGCTGGTCACGGCGATGCCGACCAGCGCCGGCAAATACACATAACCCACACTGTGGACCGGCAGGTGCTCCTCGTGCCAGCCAAGCCACATGAAGCTCAGGGCACTGGCCAGGGCGATCGGCAGGCCGCAGGCCGACGAGGTGGCCACGGCCTTCTGCATGGGCAGGCTGCGCCAGGTCAGGAACGGCACGGTCAGCGAGCCACCGCCGATGCCGAAGATCGCCGAGGCCCAGCCGATCACGCCGCCGGCGCCGATCAGGCCAGGCTTGCCGGGGATGCCACGGCTGGCCTTGGGCTTGAGGTCCAGGGCCATCTGCGCGGCGATCACCAGGGCGAACACGCCGATGATCTTCTGCAACATCGGGCCCTGGATCAGCGAGGCAGTCTTGGCCCCCACCAGCGCACCGAGCAGGATGCCCACGGCCATCCAGGTGAAGATCGGCCACTGCACCGCGCCTTTGCGCTGGTGCTCGAGCACGGCATTGATCGAGGTGAAGACGATGGTGGCCAGCGAGGTACCAACCGCCAGGTGGGTGAGGACCGCGGGGTCGAAGCCCTGCAAGGTGAAGCTGAACACCAGCACCGGCACGATGATGATGCCGCCCCCCACGCCGAACAGCCCGGCCAGCACGCCGGCGCAGGCACCCAACAGCAGATAGAGTACGAATTCCATTCGTGGCCCCTGTGGAAAACAATCCGGCATGGTAACGGAAGCCAAGCCCGGCGCTCTAGTGAAGTCTGTGTCAGGTGATGGATCAGCTCCCCCGGCGCGGGTAGAGTGGCCGAAAACACAGGGGACAACCTATGTGCCTGATCGTATTCGCCTGGCGGCCGGGTACCGCCCGGCCGCTGATCGTCGCGGCCAACCGTGACGAGTTCCATGCCCGCCCGACCCAGGCCCTGGCGGCCTGGGCGGATGCGCCGGGGGTGTACGCCGGGCGCGACCTGGAGGCCGGCGGCACCTGGCTTGGCGTAGGGCCGCAGGGGCGCTTCGCCGCGCTGACCAATATCCGCGACCCGCGCCAGGCGCTGGGGCCACGCTCGCGGGGCGAGCTGGTGGCGGCGTTTCTGCAGGGCGAACTAGGGGTAGAGGCGTATCTGGATCAAGTCGCCAGCCGTAGCGGGCAGTACTCCGGGTTCAACCTGCTGGTCGGGGATGCCGGGCAGCTGGGCTACCTGCATGCCCGGGAAGCGGCGCCGCGCTTGTTGGGGCCGGGGGTCTACGGGCTGTCGAATGCCTGGCTGGACACGCCGTGGCCCAAGCTGGTCAAGGCGCGCAACGGCCTTCAGCAGTTGCTTGAATCAGCTGAACCGGAACAACTGATGAGTTTGCTGGCCGACGGTGAGCCGGCCTTGGACAGCGAACTGCCGGAAACCGGCGTGGGGCTGGCCACCGAGCGGCTGCTGTCGAGCGTGTTCATCGCCAGCCAGAACTACGGGACGCGGGCGAGTACGGTGCTGATTGTGGACGACCAAGGGCGGCGGCGCATGGTGGAGCGCAGTTTCGGGCCGTTTGGGGGGCATCTGGGGGAGGTGAGCCTGGAGGTCTGAGCCAGCCCTCATCGCGGGGCAAGCCCGCTCCCACGCAGGCTACGTGGGAGCGGGCTTGCCCCGCGATAGGGCCAGTACAGGCAACGTCGAATTCAGAGGGTTTTGTTAGCCCCAGGCCCGATCATCCGCGCCAGCCCCAGGTTCTTCAGCGCCAGTTGCAGCGAGCTGTGGATAACCTGCGGGTTGTCATGGCTCATGGCATCGACCAGCAACTCCTTGGCCTTGCTCATGTTGATCTGGCGCAGCATCCATTTCACTTTCGGCAAGTTGGTGGCGTTCATCGACAGGCTGTCGAAGCCCATGGCCATCAACAGGATCGCCGCTGCCGGGTCGCCCGCCATTTCGCCACAGATGCTCACCGGCTTGCCTTCGCCATGGGCGTCGCGCACCACGGTGTTCAAGGCCTGCAACACGGCCGGGTGCAGGTAGTCGTAGAGGTCGGCGACCCGCGGGTTGTTGCGGTCGACCGCCAACAGGTACTGGGTAAGGTCGTTGGAACCGACCGACAGGAAGTCCACCTGCCGCGCCAGCTCCTTGGTCTGGTACACCGCCGCGGGGATTTCCACCATCACGCCCACCGGCGGCATCGGCACGTCGGTGCCCTCGTCGCGGACTTCGCCCCAGGCCCGGTGAATCAGGTGCAGTGCCTCCTCCAGCTCGTGGATGCCGGAAATCATCGGCAGCAGGATGCGCAGGTTGTTCAGGCCCTCGCTGGCCTTGAGCATGGCGCGGGTCTGCACCAGGAAGATTTCCGGGTGGTCGAGGGTGACACGGATGCCGCGCCAGCCGAGGAACGGGTTCTCTTCCTTGATCGGGAAGTACGACAGCGCCTTGTCGCCACCGATGTCGAGGGTGCGCATGGTCACCGGCAGCGGGTGGAACGCCTGCAGCTGCTCGCGGTAGATCGCCAGCTGCTCCTTCTCGCTGGGGAAGCGCTGGTTGATCATGAACGGCACTTCGGTGCGGTACAGGCCGACACCCTCGGCGCCACGCTGCTGGGCGCGCGCCACGTCGGCGAGCAGCCCGGTGTTGACCCACAGCGGCATGCGGTGGCCGTCCGGGGTGATGCACGGCAGCTCGCGCAGGGCGTCGAGCCCCTGGGCCAGCTGGCGCTCCTCCTCGACCACGTCGCGGTACTGCTTGCGCAGCACTTCGCCGGGGTTGGTGTACACCTCGCCCTTGTAGCCGTCGACGATCAACTCGATGCCGTCGACTTTCGAATACGGCAGGTCGACCAGGCCCATGACCGTGGGGATGCCCATGGCCCGGGCGAGAATCGCCACGTGCGAGTTGCCCGAGCCAAGCACCGAGACCAGGCCGACCAGCTTGCCTTCCGGCACCTCGCCAAGCATGGCGGGGGTCAGTTCTTCGCTGACCAGGATGGTGTTGTCCTGGTACACCAGCGACTGCGAACGGGCTTCCTGCAGGTAGGCGAGCAGGCGACGACCGAGGTCCTTGACGTCGGAGGCGCGCTCGCGCAGGTAGTCGTCGTCCATCAGTTCGAAGCGGTTGACGTGTTCGCCAACTACCTGGCGCAGCGCACCCTGGGCCCACTGGCCGGTCTTGATGACCTCGGTCACCTCGCCACCAAGGGCGGCGTCCTCGAGCATCATCAGGTAAACGTCGAACAGCGCGCGCTCTTCCGGGCGCAGCTGGGTGGCCAGCTTGGCCGACAGCTTGCGCATGTCTTCGCGCACGCCTTCGAGGGCGTTGTTGAACAGTTTGAGTTCGTTGTCGATGTCTTCGACGGTCTTGTCCGGCACCACTTCCAGATCAGCCGGCGGCAGCATCACCACGGCGCGGCCGACCGCGGCCCCTGGCGAGCCCGGCACGCCGACGAAGCGCGCCTCCTGGATGCCCTTGCCCTGGCGGCCCAGGCCGCGGATCGAGCCGGTGGCCTCGGCATGGGCGATAACCCCGGCGAGCTGGGCGCTCATGGTGACCAGGAAGGCTTCCTCGCCTTCATCGAACTGGCGGCGCTCTTTCTGCTGGATGACCAGCACCCCGACCACGCGGCGGTGATGGATGATCGGTGCACCGAGGAAGGAGGCGAATTTTTCTTCGCCGGTCTCGGCGAAGTAGCGGTAGCGGGGGTGGTCGGCGGCGTTTTCCAGGTTCAGCGGCTCTTCCCGGGTGCCGACCAGGCCGACCAGGCCCTCGTTGGGGGCCATGCTGACCTTGCCGATGGAGCGCTTGTTGAGGCCTTCACTGGCCATCAGCACGAAGCGGTTGGTCTCAGGATCGAGCAGGTAGACCGAGCAGACCTGGCTGCCCATGGCTTCCTTGACGCGCAAGACAATGATACCCAACGCCGTCTTGAGATCTTTGGCGGAGTTCACTTCCTGGACGATCTTGCGCAGCGTATTGAGCATGGCTCGGGGTCGGACTCCGTCGTCAGTCGCGCGTCAGCAGGCGCGGGGCTAGCTCTTTCAGGGCGCGTCGGTAGACCTCGCGCTTGAATGTCACCACCTGGCCCAGCGGATACCAGTAGCTGACCCAACGCCAGCCGTCGAATTCCGGTTTGCCAGTCAGGTCCATGCGCACCCGTTGCTCATTGCTCACAAGGCGCAGCAGGAACCACTTTTGCTTCTGGCCGATGCACAGCGGCTGGCTGTGGGTGCGCACCAGGCGCTGGGGTAAACGATAACGCAACCAGCCACGGGTGCAGGCAAGAATTTCCACATCGTCGCGCTCAAGGCCGACTTCTTCATTCAGCTCGCGGTACAGGGCGTCTTCCGGCGTCTCGTCAGGGTTGATGCCACCCTGGGGGAACTGCCAGGCATCCTGGTTGATCCGCCGAGCCCATAGCACCTGCCCGGCATCATTCGTAAGAATGATCCCGACATTGGGGCGAAAACCATCGGGGTCGATCACGGCAGCAACCTCGCAAACGCATGTCGCGGCATTGTTCCACAAAGCTTGCGAGCGCAGCAACGCGCCCGCCAAGCTTATGTGCAGCGAGGTGAAAACTCCGTATTGTGCGGGGCTTCCCGAGGGCTTCTGCGAGACATTCCCATGCGCCTGGCTTTATTCGATCTGGACAATACCCTCCTCGGTGGCGACAGCGACCACGCCTGGGGTGACTACCTGTGCGAACGGGGCATCCTCGACCCGGTCGCGTACAAGGCACGCAACGATGCCTTCTATCAGGACTACCTGCACGGCAGCCTGGACCTTTCGGCCTACCTGGCCTTCTCCATGGAGATCCTTGCCGCTACCGAACCTGCACAGCTTGCGCAATGGCACCGCGAGTTCATGCGCGACTGCATCGAACCGATGATCCTGCCCAAGGCCCTGGCGTTGCTGCAGCAGCACCGCGAGGCCGGCGACCAGCTGGTGATCATCACCGCCACCAACCGCTTCGTCACCGCGCCCATCGCCCGCCGCCTGGGCGTGCGCGTGCTGCTGGCGACCGAATGCGAAACGCAGGACGGGCGCTATACCGGGCGCAGTACCGATATACCCTGTTTCCGTGAAGGCAAGGTGACGCGGCTGAACCGCTGGATGCTGGAGAACGGCTTCGACCTGGAAGACAGCTGCTTCTATAGCGATTCGATGAACGACCTGCCGCTATTGGAGCAGGTGACCCATGCCGTGGCGGTGGACCCTGACCCGAAGCTGCGCGCCGAGGCGCAGCGGCGGGGGTGGCCGGTGATTTCGTTGAGGGCTTGAGAATGCCGGGGCCGCTTTGCGGCCCAATCGCCGGCAAGCCGGCTCCCACAGGGGAAGTGCAAACCCGATCCTTGTGGGAGCCGGCTTGCCGGCGATTGGGCTGCAAGGCAGCCCCAAAAGGGCCTAGACCGGTTTGGCGCCCATCAGCCCGGCGATGGACAGAAAGCACACACCGCTGAACACCGCCAGCGCCAGGGTGAACTTCAACCCCACCACTTCGGCCTTGCGCAGCCGGTTCAAGCGCACCAGCAGCCACCACAGCGCAAACGCGCCAACGGTATAGATGACGCTGGACGCCAGCACCCAGGTCTGCCCCAGCGGCCAACCCACCAGATGCACCAGCCACCAGCCGGTGAACGGCATGCTCACCAGGCACAGGCCCATCAGCAGCCAGACGAACACCAGCGGCCGGCGCAGCAGTTTGGCGTAGGCCTCGGCATCGCCCTTGCGACGGGCGTAGCCGGTCCAGATTGCCAGGCCCAGCGCGCCGAGCAACAGCAGCGCGGTGGCGAGGATGTGCAGGGTCTTGAGGGTGGTCAGGTGTTCCATTTCAAAGGTGTCCTTCAGCAGGCCTTGTTGCGCCGCCCTCTTCGCGGGTAAACCCGCTCCCACAGTTTCAAGGATGGCCTGTGGGAGCGGGTTTACCCGCGAAGGGCTCCTACGCCCAGCTTAGCCAGTTACCCCAAAAACAGCCGGTAAGCCGGGTTCTCGGTCTCGTCCCAATACGGATAGCCAATCTTGGCCAGCGCCGCCGGCACCAGGTGACGCTCGTCTTCCGGCACCTGCAGCCCCGCCACCACGCGGCCATCGGCGGCGCCGTGGTTGCGGTAGTGGAACATCGAGATGTTCCAGCGCCCGCCCAGTTTGTTGAGGAAGTTGAACAGTGCGCCCGGCCGCTCGGGGAATTCGAAACGCAGCACGATCTCGTCGCTGGCCCCGGCCGAGTGGCCGCCGACCATGTGGCGGATATGCAGCTTGGCCAGCTCGTTGTCGGTCAGGTCGATGACCGGGAAGCCTTGCTCGGTCAACTGCTGCACCAGTGCCGCACGCGGGTCGGTGTCCGGATGGGTCTGCACGCCAACGAAGATGTGCGCCTCGTCCGAGGTGTGCTTGCGATAGTTGAACTCGGTGATCTGGCGCTTGCCGATGGCCTCGCAGAAGGCCTTGAAGCTGCCCGGGCGCTCGGGGATGGTCACGGCAATGATCGCCTCGCGTTTCTCGCCCAGCTCGGCGCGCTCGGCGACATGGCGCAGGCGGTCGAAATTGACGTTGGCGCCGGAGTCGATGGCCACCAGGGTCTGCCCGGTCACGCCCTTGAGTTCGACGTACTTCTTGATCCCGGCCACGCCCAGTGCGCCGGCAGGTTCGGTGATCGAGCGGGTATCGTCGTAGATATCCTTGATTGCCGCACAGATCTCATCGGTGCTGACAGTAATCACTTCATCCACATGATGGCGGCAGATGTCGAAGGTGTGCTGACCGATCTGCGCCACCGCCACGCCGTCGGCGAACAGCCCGACCTGCGGCAGCACCACGCGTGCGCCGGCAGCCATGGCGGCCTGCAGGCAGTTGGAATCGTCCGGCTCGACGCCGATCACCTTGATCTCCGGGCGCAGGTACTTCACGTAGGCGGCGATGCCGGCGATCAGGCCGCCGCCGCCGACCGGGACGAAGATCGCATCAAGCTGGCCCGGGTGCTGACGCAGGATCTCCATGGCCACCGTGCCCTGGCCGGCGATGGTGTGCGGGTCGTCATAGGGGTGGATATAGACGAAGCCCTTCTCGTCGACCAGCTTCAGCGAATAGGCCAGCGCCTCGGGGAAGGAGTCGCCATGCAGCACCACTTTGCCGCCGCGCGAGCGCACGCCTTCGATCTTGATCTCCGGGGTAGTCTTGGGCATCACGATGGTGGCCTTGATGCCCAGCTCACGGGCGGCCAGGGCCACGCCCTGGGCGTGGTTGCCGGCCGATGCGGTGACCACGCCACGGGCCAGTTCCTCCGCACTCAATTGCGCCAGCTTGTTGTACGCCCCGCGGATCTTGAACGAGAACACCGGCTGCAGGTCTTCGCGCTTGAGCAGCACCGTGTTGCCCAGGCGCTTGCTCAGCTGGCCGGCGCTGTGCAGCGGGGTTTCGACGGCAACGTCGTAGACGCGCGAGGTGAGGATCTTCTTGACGTACTGTTCGAGCATCGGGAAAGCATCACTGGGCCGCGGGACAAGGCCTGGGAGTCTACCGCAGCGCTACGTCGGGCGACCACAGCAAAGCCGCGCGAGCCGTTATACTAGGCCCCTTTCGATTTCCGCCCAGCCCCTCCCGGAGCCCGCATGACCCAGGACCAACTCAAACAGGCCGTTGCCCAGGCCGCCGTCGACCTCATCCTGCCGAAACTGGATGAAAAGAGCGTCGTCGGTGTCGGCACCGGCTCTACCGCCAACTTCTTCATCGATGCCCTGGCCCAGCACAAGACCGCCTTCGACGGCGCCGTCGCCAGCTCCGAGGCCACCGCGCAGCGCCTGAAGGGCCATGGCATCCCGGTCTATGAGCTGAACAGCGTCAGCGAGCTGGAGTTCTATGTGGATGGCGCCGACGAAAGCGACGCCCACCTCAACCTGATCAAGGGCGGCGGCGCGGCCCTGACCCGCGAGAAGATCGTTGCGGCCGTGGCCAAGACTTTCATCTGCATCGCCGACGCCAGCAAGCTGGTACCGGTACTGGGCGCCTTCCCGCTGCCGGTCGAAGTCATCCCCATGGCCCGCAGCCATGTGGCGCGTCAGCTGGTCAAGCTGGGCGGCGACCCGGTGTACCGCGAGGGCGTACTGACCGACAACGGCAACGTCATCCTCGATGTGCACAACCTGCAGATCACCGACCCGGTGGCGCTGGAAAGCCAGATCAACGCCATTGTCGGCGTGGTCACCAACGGCCTGTTCGCGGCGCGCCCGGCGGATGTGCTGTTGCTGGGTACCGCCGAAGGCGTGAAGACCCTCAAGGCCGAGTAAACCTCGCGAGGGCGATGCCCTCGAATCGCTGGCAAGCCAGCTCCCACAGAGGCCGCTACGAACCCTGTGGGAGCCGGCTTGCCGGCGATGAGGCCGTCAGGGCATTCAGTTGGCCGACTGCTTGAACACATAGAACAGGTTCGGCTCACTGACCAGGTAAAGAGTCCCGGCGTCATCCATGGCGATCCCCTCTGCCTGGGGCACGGTCTGCTGCAAGCCCTGGAAGCCTTTGCGCAATGACATCGTGCTCAGCGGCCTGCCCTTCACGTCCAGTTCCAGCACCAGCCGCGACTCGTCCGACAGCGCCAGCAGATGCCCGCTGCGCTCGTCGTACTGCAGGCTCGACAGATCCCTCACGAACAACCGCCGGTCACGCTTGCGGTCCTGCACCACATGCACGGCGTAGGGTTTGTCGGGGTTGTCATGGGGAAAGCCATGCACCTCGTAGATCACCATCGGGTCCCGCTCCTTGGCCACGAACAGGCGCTTGCCTGCCGAGTCATAGGCCAGCCCCTCGAAGCCCTTGTTGCCATTGAGGCCGATCCCCAGGCTGAGCTGCTCGGCGTCGTTGGCATCGAGGAACAGGGTGTCGTCATCCAGGCGCACACGGATCAAGCGCTGCTGGCGCTCATCGGTGATCACGTAGGTGCTGGGGCCCACATACTCCACCGCTTCGGGATCACCGAAGCCGGTCAGCGGAATTCGGCGCAGGATGCGCCCGTCCAGCGACAACTCGATCAGCTCGGACTTGGCATTGGTGACGGTGAACAGGCTCTTGCGGTCGGGATCGTAGGTCAGCGCCGAGATATCGTCGTCCAGCCCGGCGACAGGCTGGGCCTCGAGCACCACCTGGTAACGGTCCAGGCCCATGCTCTGTTGCGCGGGCTGCCACCAGGTCTTGAGGTTGAACCAGCCGCGCTCGAACAGGCGGAACTCGTGCCCTGCCGCGCCGGCGAAAAGCAGTAGAACAGAGGCGGTGACAGCACAAATCAGACGGCGGCTAGGGCGCATGGGGGCAAACTCGGCAAAATGAGCACGAATCTAACCACTACCAACTGAAGCAAAGCTTAATGTCAGCCTAGTGCTCCCCTGAGCGCGCCTCAGTGCTTCTTGAAGCGATAGAACAGGTTGGGCTCGCTGACAAAATACAGGTTGCCCTGCTCGTCCATGGCCACGCCCTCTGCCCGGGGGATGCGGTCCTTGAGGCCATTGAAACCGCCGAGCAGGGTCATGAAGCTGACCTGTTCACCCTTTTCATCGAGCTCAAGCAGCATGTTGGAGTCCGCCGACAGCACCAGCAGGTGGCCGGTGCGCGGGTCGACACCCAGCGCCGAGAGGTTGCGCAGGTCGAGTTCGTCACTGGCCAGCGGCTGCTTGTCGCCCTTCAGCGGGCTGCGCCCATCGGTGCTCCAGATGTACAGCTGCGGCGGCAGCTCTTCGCCAATCACCAGGCGCTGGCGCATCGGGTCCCAGACCACTGCTTCAAAGCCTTTGTTGCCTTTGCCTTCATCGCCCAGGTTGTAACTGTGGAAGTCGGCGCGGTTCAGCGACGTGGTGCTGGCGTCCACCTTGACCAGGGTCAGGTCATGGTTGCGCTCGTCGACGATAGCGATCTGGCCATCCTCCAGCACCGCTACGCCTTCCGGGTTCGACCAACCTACCAGCGGCATCTTGCGCAGCACATCGCCTTCAAGCGTCAGCTCGACCAGGAAGGGGTGCTTGCCCATCACCGCGAACAGGGTGCGGGTGTGCGGGCTGTACGCCAGGTCAGAGGCCTCGTCGCGCTCCATGCCCGGTAGCGGTTTGGCGTCGATGTCCACCACATAGTCCGGCAGCCAGATGCTTTCCTGGCGTTCGGCCTGGGTCTCGAAGCGTTCTTTTATCCACAGCAGCCCTCGGTCATCCCAGTGCATGGCCACGGCCAGGCCATAGCCGATCAGCGCCAGGGCAGCGAGCCAGGCCGGCCAACGCAGCAGCGCATGACGTTTACGGGTGGGCGGAACAGGAGCGGTGGACGGGATAGCCATTGGCGGGGTCCTGATGATGAGCCGTAATGTCTTCCTTAACGTCGGCAAATGAACACGAAACTGCGCATTATCCGGATCGTTTGTGAAAAAAACGACAAACGCCATCAGGTGATGGCCACACGACGGCAGCAGGGCTGCCGTCGCGCCTACGCAGTCAGAGCACGCGGCCTTCGAACCGGCTGACGCCCGGAAGTTCCAGGACCAGCTCGTCACCGACATTGAACGGCCCCACGCCCGCCGGGGTGCCGGTGAGAATCACGTCGCCCGCCTGCAGCGAGAAGTTCGCCGCCATGTGCTGGATCATCGGCACGATCGGGTTGAGCATCATCGCGCTGTTGCCGTCCTGGCGCACTTCGCCATTGATGGTCAGGCGGATGCCGATGTCGGTGAGGTCCTCGAAGGTACCGGCCGAAACGAACGGCGGCAGCACACAAGCGCCGTCGAAACTCTTGCACAGCTCCCATGGCAGGCCCTTCTCCTTCAACTTGGCCTGCAGGTCGCGCAGGGTCAGGTCCAGCGCCGGGGCGAAGCCGGAGATGGCGTCGAGCACTTCCTCTTCGGTTGGGTGGGGCGACAGCGACTTGCCCAGCAACACGGCGATTTCCGCCTCGTAGTGCACCGAACCGCGCTCGGTCGGGATCTTGAAACCGCCCTCGAGGGGCACCACGCAACTGCCCGGTTTGATGAACAGCAGCGGCTCGCTCGGGATTGGGTTGTCCAGTTCCTTGGCATGTTCGGCGTAGTTGCGGCCGATGCACACCACCTTGCCCAGCGGGAAGTGGATGCGCGTGCCGTCTACGTACTGGTGCTGGTAACTCATGGCCGACTCCTGTGAACACTGCTTTTTATTCGGGAGCGAAGATCTTACCCGGATTCATGATGCCGTTCGGGTCGAACACCGCCTTGATCGCCTTCATGCAGGCAATTTCATCCGGCGAGCGGCTGTAGCCCAGGTAATCACGCTTGGTCATGCCCACGCCGTGCTCGGCGGAGATCGAGCCGTGGTAGCGCTGGACGATCTCGAACACCCACTTGTTGACCTTGGCGCACGAGGCGAAGAAGTCGTCCTTGCTCATGTGCTCGGGCTTGAGGATGTTCAGGTGCAGGTTGCCGTCGCCGATATGGCCGTACCAGACCACTTCGTAATCCGGGTAGTGCTCGGCGACGATGGCATCGATATCGCGCAGGAACGCCGGCACCTTCGACACGGTGACCGAGATGTCGTTCTTGTACGGGGTCCAGTGGGAGATGGTCTCGGACAGGTATTCGCGCAGCTTCCACAGGTTCTTCAGCTGCGTCTCGCTCTGGCTCATCACCCCGTCCAGTACCCAGCCCTGCTCGACGCAGTGCTCGAAGGTGGCGAGCGCTTCGTTGGCCACCTGCTCGGTGCTGGCTTCGAACTCCAGCAAGGCATAGAACGGGCAGTCCGTCGCGAAGGGCGCGGGCACATCGCCACGGCCCATGATCTTGGCCAGGCCTTTATCGGAGAAAAACTCGAACGCGGTGAGGTCCAGCTTGCCCTGGAAGGCGTGCAGCACCGGCATGATCGCATCGAAATCCGGCGTGCCCAGCACCATCGCCGTGAGGTTGCGCGGCGCGCGGTCCAGGCGCATGGTTGCCTCGACCACAAAGCCCAGCGTGCCTTCGGCGCCGATGAACAGCTGGCGCAGGTCGTAGCCGGTGGCGTTCTTGATCAGGTCTTTATTGAGCTCGAGCAGTTCGCCCTTGCCGGTGACAACCTTCAGCCCGGCGACCCAGTTGCGGGTCATGCCGTAGCGAATGACCTTGATGCCGCCGGCATTGGTGCCGATATTGCCGCCGATCTGGCTGGAGCCGCTGGAGGCGAAGTCCACCGGGTAGTACAGGCCCTGGTCCTCGGCGAACTGCTGCAACTGGCGGGTAATCACGCCTGGCTGGCAGACCACGGTGCGGTCGAACTCATTGAAGGCGAGGATCTGGTTCATGTTGTCGAAGGCCACCACCACTTCGCCGTTGGCAGCGACCGCGGCACCCGACAGGCCAGTGCGCCCGCCTGACGGCACCAGGGCGACCTTGTGCCGGTTGGCCCAGGCGACGATGGCCTGCACTTGCTCGGTGGTCTTGGGGAAAACGATGGCGCTCGGCGCGGGCGGGTAATGCTTGGTCCAGTCCTTGCCATAGGCGTCGAGCGAGGCCGGGGCGGTAAGCACCTTGCCTGGGTCGACCAGGGTCATCAGCTCTTCAATCAATGCAGGCTGGGTCATCGCTGGAACCCTCGACTTATTCATAGTCACCCTGAGTACTCTTCACCTGTCGGGATAAGCTCAGATTGAGTCGCGTATGCTAGCATAGCCCTCCCGCTGTTCGTGCTAAGGCCGACGCCGCGCCGCTTCACCCCCCTCGCCATTTTTCTCCGGGATACAGGTTTACGCAGATGAGCAAGACTTCTCTCGACAAGAGCAAGATCAGGTTCCTTCTTCTTGAAGGCGTCCACCAGAATGCGGTGGATACCCTCAAGGCTGCCGGGTACAGCAACATCGAATACCTCACCGGCTCGCTGCCGGACGCAGAACTGAAGGAAAAGATCGCCGATGCCCACTTCATCGGCATCCGCTCGCGCACCCAACTGACCGAAGAGGTCTTTGACTGCGCGAAGAAACTGGTCGCGGTCGGCTGTTTCTGCATCGGCACCAACCAGGTCGACCTGGGCGCAGCCCGCGAGCGCGGCATCGCGGTGTTCAACGCACCCTACTCCAACACCCGTTCGGTCGCCGAACTGGTGCTGGCCGAAGCCATCCTGCTGCTGCGCGGCATCCCTGAGAAGAACGCTTCCTGCCACCGTGGCGGCTGGATCAAGAGCGCGGCCAACTCCTTCGAGATCCGTGGCAAGAAGCTGGGCATCGTCGGCTACGGCTCGATCGGCACCCAGCTGTCGGTACTGGCCGAGAGCCTGGGGATGCAGGTCTACTTCTACGACCCGCTGACCAAGCTGCCGCTGGGCAACGCCACCCAGATCACCAGCCTGAACGAACTGCTGGGCCTGGCCGACATCGTCTCGCTGCACGTTCCCGAGCTGCCATCCACCCAGTGGATGATCGGCGAGAAGGAAATCCGCGCGATGAAGAAGGGTTCGATCCTGATCAACGCCGCCCGTGGCACCGTGGTCGAGCTGGATCACCTGGCCGCCGCGATCAAGGACAAGCACCTGATCGGCGCCGCCATCGACGTGTTCCCGGTCGAGCCGCGCTCCAACGATGAAGAGTTCGAAAGCCCGCTGCGTGGCCTGGACAACGTGATCCTGACCCCGCACATCGGTGGTTCCACCGCCGAAGCCCAGGCCAACATCGGCCTGGAAGTGGCCGAGAAGCTGGTCAAGTACAGCGACAACGGTACTTCCGTGTCGTCGGTCAACTTCCCTGAAGTGGCCCTGCCGGCGCACCCAGGCAAGCACCGCCTGCTGCACATCCACGAGAACATCCCGGGCGTGCTCAGCGAAATCAACAAAGTGTTCGCCGAAAACGGTATCAACATCTCCGGTCAGTTCCTGCAGACCGACGAGAAAGTCGGTTACGTGGTCATCGACGTCGACGCCGAGTACTCGGACCTGGCCCAGGAAAAACTGCAGCACGTCAAAGGCACTATCCGCTCGCGCGTACTGTTCTAAGTTTGCTGGCTGCATGAAAAAGGGAGGCCCTGGTGGCCTCCCTTTTTTATTGGCGATTTGAACTCGATCCTGTGGGAGCGGCTTCAGCCGCGAAACCGGCAACGCGATTGATGGCACCCGCTTTGCGGGTGATCGCGGCTAAAGCCGCTCCTACAGGCCCGACGCCGGCCTTACTTGACGTTGACGGTAATCTTCTGCGACTCGACGCTCGGCTTGAACGGCACGTGGTACTTGTCGCCCAGCACCAGTTGCAGGGTGTGCTTGCCCGGAGTAAGGGTAATGGTCGCCTCGGTCTGCGCCTTGCCGAAGTGCAGCACCTGCGGGCCGGCCGGCAACGGAGCATTGTTCTCGGGCATCAGGCTGGTAGGCAGCGGCATGTCGGCCACCGGCGCCTTGTCGACATCCACCAGCAGGTGGTGATGGCCGCTGTGCGCGGTCTGGTCACCGGCAGGCTTGAGGGCAATACCCTCGATGCCGAATTTGACGGTGAAGGTCTTGTCGACCGTGGCGCCGTCGGCGGGGGAAACGATGAAGACCTTGGCGCCTTCCGGTGGCTGCTCACTCTTCAGTGCATCCGCGGCACTGGCGAATACCGACGCCCCCATCAACAGCCCGGCAACGGCAGCACGCGAAAATAGGCTTTTCATTCACATCTCCTTTCATTCACTTCAATTGACCGCTATCACTAAAACGAAGCAAAGCGGTAATTCACCATAGTTCATCTGTGCCGGCGAAGGTTCAGAAAAACGCTACAGAAATAGTTGCAGTGGCGTTAAACATTACCCAGGTCCTGGGGTCATAGGCTGCGTTCGACCGGGCGAGGAACAAGCTGCGGCGAATGACATTCACCTGCCATACAAATAAGGGGCTTTCATGCGTTTGACCATTGGCGTACTGCTGGCAGTACTGTTCTGCCCACTGGCCCAGGCCGAACTGATCGACGAAATCAACGACCGTGGCGAACTGCGCATTGCCGTGCTGAGCGACACACCGCCCTATGTGCTTAAAGAAGACCAGCACCTGACCGGCTTCGAAATCGAGCTGGGCCAGGCCCTGGCCAAAGAGCTGGATGTACGCGCCGAGTTCGTGGAAGCCACGCCTGAAGATGTCTTGCCGGGTGTCGTCAGCGGCAAGTACGACATTGCCTTCAACAAGCCTCAGCCTGAACTGGACCCTGAACTGGTAACCAGCCAGCCATTCAGTACCCCGCACCTGGTGATCCCCTTCCAGAAAGGCAACCCGGCCTTCGAAAGCGCCGTGAACAATGCCCTGAAGCGGATCGAGAGCGATGGCCGGCTGGCAGCGCTTGAACAGAAATGGCTGCAGAGCCAAGCGCAGAAGTGAGCCCCCGCTGACGCTGGCGCCTACAACAGGCTTGCCAGCGCCCGTTCGGCCTCGGCCAGCTCCAGCTCGCTGAACACCTGCACCCCGTCACGGCGCAACAACGCCGTGGTGACGCCCTCGCCCGCTACTTTCACCCCGGTGAAAGTGCCGTCGTAGGTCTGCCGGTTTCCACACGACGGGCTGCCGGACTTGAGCACCGCCACCCGGATGCCATGCCGGCGCACCAGCTCCAGCGCCCGCTGCGCCCCGGCCATGAAAGCCGCGCTGACATCCTCGCCGCTGGCCGTGCGCACCTGGGCCTGCCCGTCCAGCACCTGGCCACCCTGCCCGCCCGGGATCTCCGCCGCAGGGCGGGGTGTCGGCAGGCCGCCGGCCACTTCCGGGCACAGCGGCACTACCCGGCCTTCGGCCTGCCAGCACTGCAACAGGTCAGGGTGGCCACTGGCACGCCCGTCGTAGCGCACCGGCTGGCCCAGCAGGCAGGCGCTGACCAGGACTTTCGGCAACTCAGAACGGGTCATTGCCACGGCGGCGGAACCAGCCCGTCAGCGACAGGCGCTCGCGCCCGGCCGGGAGGACTTCATGGGGAATGGCGCCAGAAAGGAACACCACCAGGCTGCCAGCGATCGGCTGCACGTCATGCTCGACATCGCCGTCGAGGAACATGCGCAGCTGCCCGCCATCGTCCGGCTGCCAGCCTTCATTGAGATAGAACACGGCAGAAACGGTACGCCGGTCGTCGTCGCGGAAGCGATCCAGATGGCGGCGGTAGAAGGCCCCCGGTGGGTACAGGGCAAAATGGCATTCGAAATCCTCGAGCCCGAGGAACAACCCCTGGTTGATGGCCTGGCGCAGGCTGTCCATGGCCCCCAGGTAATGGTCGCAGGCCTCGGATTCACCAGGGTCGATCCACTGGATCTGGTCGCCACGGATCGCCTCGCGCACTTCCTGCGCGGCGCCGCGCCCCACCCCGGCAGGGTTGAGTTCGCCTTCGGCATAACGGCGCCGGCACTCGAGCGCGAGCTCACGCGACAGCCCGTCGGGTAGAAAGAGGGTTTGCTGCGACCAGCCACGGGTGGCCAGGTCGTCGACGATTGCCGACAGCATCGGATGTTCGCAAGGATTGTGCATGGCGCATCATAGCCATTCAGCCTGCCCGCGCACAGCGCCACTTGGTCAGGAAGCGCCCCTGGCGACTCGACAAAGCCCCGCCATGCCAAGGACAATGGCGGCCTGACGACAGGAGTCCTGAATGCGCCGTCTGTTTTCCCTGCTTCTGCTGATGATCTGCACCATGCCTGTCTGGGCAGACAACCTCGATCAGCTGTACAAGGCCGCCGGCTGGCCCGACCAGCGCGCCCATTTCAACGATGCCGTGAGCGCCGCCCAACAGCGCTACCGCAACAGCTTGCCGCCTGCGGTTTACCAGGCGCTGGTCAACAACAGCAACCAGCGTTTCCAGGCCCAGGCCATGGACCGCCGCGCCCAGGCGCAGTTGCGCAGCACCCTCAAGAACCCGGCACCGGCCCTGGCCTTCTTCCAGTCGCCGCTGGGGCGCAAGGTGGTGGCCGCCGAGCTGCTGGCCACGCGCAAGGACCAGTTGGCCAAGAACGCCAAGGGCCTGCCGAAGATCCAGGCCAGCGACAATCGCCAGCTGATCATCGGCCACCTGGCGCAGGCGCTGCCCGCGCGCGAGGCCGGCGCGGAAGTCAGCCTGGCCATCGCCGGGGTGGCCGCCGACAGCCTCAGCTCGATGATCCCCGGCCTGTTCGGTGGCGGTCAGACCCAGAGCCTGCTCGACGGCCAACGCCAGCGCCTGATGAACCAGGTCGGCGAAGACCTCGACAACACCCTGTTGTATGTCTATCGCGACCTGTCGGACGCCGAGCTGGAACAGTTCTCCACCTTCGCCGAGTCGCCGGACGGCCAGGCCTACTACAAAGCAGCGGTAAGCGCGGTGCGCGCCGCCCTCGCCGTGGGCCAGAACGCCAACGACCTGAACTGATCAGCCCAGGCGCTGGCCAATGAAGTCGAAATAGCGCTGGCGGATGCCCGGCAGCTCGTTGGCCAGGTGGTGCCGGGCCTCGGGCAGCATCAGGATCTGCGGCTCGGCGAACTTGGCCTTGAGCACCTTGAGGTTGTACGGCCAATCCACCGTGGCATCCGCCTCCCCCTGCACGATCAATGGCCGCCGCGTGCTCTGCGGCGCGGCCTCGATGCGCCTTACCCATTTCATCAATGCCCCGACCCAGGCGGTCGGCAGGCGCCGTGGCTGTAGCGGGTCGGCTTCCAGGAAAGGCAGGAACGCCGGGTCGTTGGTGTTCTCGCTGAAGCGCCGCTCGATGCCGTTGACGAAGTGGCGCAGCACCCGGTAGCTCAGCTTCGACCAGCCCCAGGCGCGCGGGCGCACCAGCGGTGCCAGCAGGATCACCTCACCGTCGGCCGGGCTCTGCCCGGCGCAATGCAACAGGTGATCGACCACGATCGCACCGCCCGTGCTTTGCCCGCACAGGTGCCAGGGGTGCGGCAGCTCGAGCTGGCGCGCCTGCTCGAACAGCGCGTCGAGGGCCTGCTGGTAGAGGGCGAAGTCATCGATGCTGGCCCGCTCGCCGCTGGACAGCCCATGCCCTGGCAGGTCACAGCTGATCACCACATAGCCCTGCGCCAATGCCCACTCGATGACATGCCGGTACAGGCCCATGTGGTCGTAGTAGCCGTGCAGCAGGAACAGCGTCGCCACCGGCTGCGCGGGCAGCCAGGCCTGGCCGACCAGCTCGAACCCCGCCGCGCAAAAGCCGCCAAGCCAGCTCGGCCCCCCCAGGTCCAGGCCGTAAAAGCGCTGGTAATCGCGGGCTTGAGCGGACAGCGGTTGACGTTCGGCAAGCGGCGCCAGGCTGGCGCGCAACAGGTCGGGCTGGAAAGCGGCAGGCATCGGTACATCCACAACGAGGCGAGTATTGATCTGGGATATTCAGGTCTGCTTGATGTCATGGCAAGCTGCAACACCATTCAACGGGCGGCATGCCTCCCTTGTGGGAGCGGGTTTACCCGCGAATGCACTGGTGCTGCCACTGCCGCATTCGCGGGTAAACCCGCTCCCACAGGCGGCATGCGTTGCTCATAAGCGCTGCAGACAGCCCATGCCCATCCCAAATTCCAAGTCATTGCTCGGCGCCCTCGCCGCCCTGCTCTGCGCCGCCGCCCTGTGGTGGGCCTACGACAGCTTCCAGGCCCGTTACCTGCGCCCCTTCGACAACCAGGCCACACTGTTCGACGGCAGCCAGCTGCGCCTGCCGCCCGAACTGGCCGGCCCCGGCCCGATCCGCGTGGTGCATTTCTGGGACCCGGCCTGCCCGTGCAACGTCGGCAACCAGCAGCACCTGGGCGAACTGGTCGAGCACTTTGCCCCGCAGGGGGTCAGCTTCCACGTGGTGCAACGGCCCGGCAGCCACGGCCAGCTACCCGCCAACCTCGCTGCGCTCAAACCCCTGGCCGGGCTGCCCGGCAGCGAACAGCTGCCGGCCACCCCCGCCGTGGCGATCTGGGACCGCAACGGCGACCTGGCCTACTTCGGCCCCTACAGCGAAGGCGCGGTGTGCAATTCGAGCAACAGCTTCATCGAGCCGATCCTCAAGGCCCTGAATGAAGGGCGCCGGGTGCAGGCCAGCAATACCCTGGCCGTGGGCTGCTACTGCCCCTGGGCCGGCTGACGCACCCGCGCCGGGTTACCCACCACCACCGCCCCCGCCGGTACATCGCGGGTGACCACGCTGCCGGCGCCGACCACGGCGTTATCGCCAATGGTCACCCCCGGCAGGATGATCGCCCCGCCGCCGATCCATACATTGTCGCCAATGGTCACCGGCCGCCCGCTTTCCAGGCCGCTGCGGCGCAGATCAGGGTCGAGCGGGTGATCGGCGGTGTAGATCTGCACCGCCGGGCCGATCTGGCAGTCGGCGCCGATGCGCACCGGCAGCACGTCGAGGATCACGCAGTTGAAGTTCATGAAGGTATTGGCGCCAACACTGAGGTTGTAGCCGTAGTCGCAATAGAACGGCGGGCGGATCACCACACCGTTGCCGACGTTGCCGAAGTGCTCGACCAGCAACCCGTGGCGGGCCTCGTTGAGCAGCTCGACGCTGGCGTTGTAGCGGTGCATCCAGTGCTTGTTGGCGATCTGCTCGGCCTGAAGTTCCGGGCAGCCAGCGTGGTAGAGCTGGCCTTGCAGCATTTTCTGTTTTTCGCTGAGGGACATGGAAACTCCTTGTTGGGGCTATGCTCAGTGCGCGAATCCGCCGATGATCGGACCACATTTTTCGCTCGAGTGCACAAGGAGTCTCGATGAAGCGCAGCCTGACCCTGCTGGCCGTGGTGATTGCCGTGGCCGCTGCCGGCGCCGGTTACTGGTATGTGCAGGGCAAGCAGCCCCAGCGCGATGGCGAACTGGCCCTCGCCGGGCTGCAAGCGCCGGTCACCGCCCGCTATGACGCGCGCGGCGTGCCGCACCTGCAGGCGCAGAACGAACAGGACCTGTACCGCGCCCTGGGTTACGTGCACGCCCAGGACCGCCTGTTCCAGATGGAGATCATGCGCCGCCTGGCCCGTGGCGAGCTGGCCGAGGTGCTGGGCGACAAGTTGCTGCCCACCGACACCCTGTTCCGCAGCCTGCGTATCCGCGAGCAGGCCGCGCTGATGGTGCAGCGCCAGGACCGCCAGGCCCCGGCCTGGATAGCCTTGCAGGCCTACCTCGATGGCGTGAACCAGTGGCAGGCCAGCCATCCCAAGCCAATGGAGTTCGACCTGCTCGGCATCACCCCGCGCCCATTTACCGCCGAGGACACCCTGAGCATCGCCGGCTACCTGGCCTACAGCTTCGCTGCGGCCTTTCGCACCGAGCCCGCGCTCACCTACATCCGCGACCAGCTCGGCGCCGATTACCTGAAGATCTTCGACCTCGACTGGCAGCCCGAGGGTGCCATCGCCACGCCGCTGGCGGCCGCCGACTGGCGCAGCCTGGAGCAGCTGGCACGGCTCAGCCACGAGGCCCTGGGTGATGCCGGCATCCCCCAGTTCGAGGGCAGCAATGCCTGGGCCGTGGCCGGCAGCCGCACCCGCAGCGGCCGCCCGTTGCTGGCGGGCGACCCGCACATCAGCTTCGCGGTGCCGGCGGTGTGGTACGAGGCCGAGCTGTCGGCGCCGGGCTTCAACCTGTACGGCTACTTCCAGGCGCTCAACCCGTTCGCCCTGCTTGGCCACAGCCGCGACTTCGGCTGGAGCCTGACCATGTTCCAGAACGACGACGTCGACCTGATCGCCGAAAAGACCAACCCGGCCAACCCCGAGCAGGTGATGGTCGACGGCCGCTGGCAGACCCTGGAAAAAACCGAGCAGCAGATCGCCGTCAAAGGCGAGCAGCCGGTGCCCCTCACCCTGCGCCGCTCACCCCACGGCCCGATCGTCAACACGGTGCTGGGCAACAGCGCCGGCGCCGCGCCCATCGCCATGTGGTGGGCGTTCCTGGAAACCGACAACCCGATCCTTGAAGGCTTCTACCAGATCAACCGCGCCGACACCCTGGGCAAGATGCGCGAAGCGGCAGCCAAGGTGCAGGCGCCAGGGCTGAACCTGGTCTGGGCCAACGCCCGTGGCGATATCGGCTGGTGGGCGGCGGCGCGCCTGCCGATCCGCCCGGACGGGGTGAACCCGGCGTTCATCCTCGACGGCAGCAGCGGCCAGGCCGACAAGCCCGGCTTCTACCCATTCAGCGTCAACCCGCAGCAGGAGAACCCGGCCAGCGGCTACATCGTCTCGGCCAACTACCAGCCACCGGCGGTGGTGCCGGTGCCCGGCTACTACAACCTGGCCGACCGCGGCCGCCAGCTGGACCGCCACCTGAACAACCCGGACATCAAGTGGGACACCCAGAACAGCCAGGCCCTGCAGCTGGACACCAGCAGCGACTACGGCCCACGCACCCTGGCGCCGCTGCTGGGCACCTTGCGCAGCGTGGCCCAAGGCGACGAAGAGAAAGAGCTGGTGGAGCAGTTGGCCGCCTGGCGCGGCGACTACCCACTGGATTCCACCAGCGCCACGCTGTTCAACCAGTTCCTCTACGAACTGGCTTTCGCTGCGCTGCATGACGAGCTGGGCGATACCTGGTTCCCGATCCTGATCAGCACCCGTGCCATCGACGCAGCCCTGCCACGGCTGGCCGCCGACCCGGCCTCACCCTGGTGGAACCTGCGCGGCGGCAATGAGCACACCGACCGCAGCGCCATCGTACGGCTGGCCTGGCAGCGCAGCCTCAAGCACCTGGGCGAGACCTTCGGCAAGGACCCGGCCAACTGGCAATGGGGCAAGGCCCACACCCTCACTCACAACCACCCGCTGGGGGTGAAAAAGCAGCTGAACCTGTTGTTCAACGTTGGCCCCTTCGCCGCCCCGGGCACCCACGAGGTGCCGAACAACCTTTCGGCGAAGATCGGCCCGGCGCCCTGGCCGGTCACCTATGGCCCCTCCACCCGGCGGGTGATCGACTTCGCCGACGCCGGCGCGGCCTTGACCATCAACCCGGTCGGGCAAAGCGGCGTGCCGTTCGACAAGCACTATGGCGACCAGGCAGAGGATTACATCGAGGGGCGCTACCACAAGGCGCGCATGGGGGTGATCCCGGCGCAGAGCACGTTGCGGTTGGTGCCTGGCAATTAACACCTAGGTCGGGCCGCTTTGCGCCCCATCGCTGGCAAGCCAGCTCCCACAGGTGTGCATGTCCCCTGTGGGAGCTGGCTTGCCAGCGATGGGCTGCTCAGCAGCCCCAATAGCAACCCATGAGATAACCCATGCAAAAACACTTCATCGAAATCGACGGCGCGCGCATGAGCTACGTCGACCAGGGCCAGGGCTTCCCCGTCCTGCTCGGCCATAGCTACCTGTGGTCGGCCGCCATGTGGCAACCGCAGATCGACGCGCTGTCGAAGCACTTCCGGGTCATCGTGCCCGAGCTGTGGGGCCACGGCGATTCCGCCGCGCCACCGGCCACCACCACCGACATGAGTGCCTTGAGCCGCCAGCATCTGGCCCTGCTCGATGCGCTGGATATCGCCAAGTGCCACCTGGTCGGCCTGTCGGTCGGCGGCATGTGGGGCGCGCAGTTGGCCATCGAACACCCGGAACGGGTCGATCGCCTGGTGCTGCTGGATACCTACCTGGGGGCGGAGCCAGAGGCCACCCGGCTGAAGTACTTCGGTTTGCTGGATGCCGCCAGCGCCGCCGGCACCTTCGTCGACCCGTTGCTGGATATCGTGGTGCCGATCTTCTTCCATGCCGGCGGGGAAACCGTGCCTGAGGTGCGCGAGCAGTTCCGCGCGGGGTTGAAGGCAAGCAGCGCCCAGACCATCCGCGAAAGCCTGGACCCGATGGGGCGGGTGATCTTCGGGCGGCCGGATCTGCTGGCGCGCCTCGGCGAGCTACCTGCGGATCGGACCATGGTGATCTGTGGTGACCAGGACATTCCCAGGCCGCCGGCGGAGTCGAACGAGATGGCGCGGTTGATTGGCTGCCTGGCGGCGCAGATTCCGTTTGCCGGGCATATCTCCAACCTGGAGAACCCAGGTGTGGTGAATGATTTCCTGCTGAACTGGTTGCCGCGCAATAGCTGATATCGCTGGGGCTGCTGCGCAGCCCTTTCGCCGGCAAGCCGGCTCCCACAGGTGAGGCGCATGGCTTGAGGCTGGCACTGACCATGTGGGAGCCGGCTTGCCGGCGATTGGGCCGCAGAGCGGCCCCAAGATCAGAGGATCAACCCTGCCATTTGCCCCCTTCGACAATCACGCTCTCGGGCTTGGTGTCGTCGCTCAGCTCTTTGCGCACGTACTGGTCATACAGCTTGAGCAAGAACTTCTCCTCACCCAGCTTGGCCAGCTCGGCATTCACCCAGTCGCGCAGCTCGGCATTACCCTTCTTCACCGCCGGGGCAATCGGGGCTTCCTCGCCCAGCAGTTGCGGCAGCACGCGGTAGCCTGGGTTCTGCTTGGCCCAGCTGAACAGGATCAGGTTGTCCTGGGCATAGGCATCGCCACGACCATTGGCCAGGGCGGCCAGCGACTCGCTGTTCTTCTCGAACTTGAGCAGCTTCCAGTCCGGGTGGTGCTTGGTCAGCCAGATATCGGCGGTGGTGCCGGTGGTGACGATGATGGTCTTGTCGGCCAGCTCGTCGAGCTTCTGCACCGGGCTGCCGTCGGCAACGATGGCCTGCACGGCCACGCGCAGGTTGGGGTTGGTGAAATCCACCGCCTCCTTGCGCTCGGGGGTGACCGTCATGTTGGCGAGGATCAGGTCGACCTTGTCGCTCTGCAGGAAGGGGATGCGGCTGGCGGGCTCGACGGCGACAAACTCGACCTTGTTCTCGTCGCCCAGCAAGTCCTTGGCGAAACGCCGGCCGATGTCGGTGTCGAAGCCGACGTAGCGGCCGCTTTCATCGACGAAGCCGAACGGCGGCTTGTCGGTGAACACGCCGACGATCAGCTTGTCGCGGGCCTTGATGGTTTCCAGGTAGCTGGTGGCGGGCGAGGCGGCAGCGGGCTTGGCCGGCTCATCGGCCTTGTTGCAGCCGGCCAGCAGGGCCAGGCCAAGCAGTGGAGCGAGCAGTTTGGCAAAGGGTGCGGTGTTCATGACAGTTCCTTGTGCAGTGTCTTGGGCAGGCTTTCGACGAAAGAGAATTTCTCCAGGAACTGCTGCGCGCGTGCGGTCTGCGGTTGGGTGAAGAAGCGCTCGGGGTGGTTCTGTTCAAGGATCCTGCCGGCCTCCATGAACACGATGCGGTCGGCCACCGCGCGGGCGAAGGCCATTTCGTGGGTAACGATGAGCAGGGTCATGCCGTCGCGGGCCAGGCCCTGGATCACTTGCAGCACCTCCTTGACCATCTCGGGATCGAGGGCTGCGGTGACTTCGTCGAACAGCATCACCTGCGGGTTCATGCACAGCGAGCGGACGATGGCGATGCGTTGCTGCTGGCCGCCGGACAGCTGCCGCGGGAAGGCATCGCGCTTGTCCAGCAAGCCCACCCGCGCCAGCAGCGCTTCGGCCTGGGCCTGGGCTTCGGCGCGCTCGCGCTTTTGCACCTTGAGCGGGCCCAGCAGCAGGTTGTCCAGCACGCTCATGTGGCCGAACAGGTGGTAGCTCTGGAACACCATGCCTACCCGCTGGCGCACCTGGCGCCAGTCGGTGCCTGGGGCCAGCAGCTCTTGCCCGTCCAGGCGCAGGCTGCCGCTGTGGGCCTGTTCCAGGCCATTGAGGCAGCGCAGCAGGGTGCTCTTGCCGCAGCCGCTGGGGCCGAGGATCACCACCACCTCGCCGGCGCGAACCTTAAGGTCGACGTTGGCGAGCACCTGCTGCTCGCCGAAGAACTTGTTGAAACCGTGGAATTCGATCAATGCGCTCATGAGTGGGCCCAGCGGCGTTCCAGCACGCGCGAGGCGGCGGAAAGCGGGTAACAGACGAAAAAGAAGAACAGCAACAGCACGCCGTAGATCAGCGCCGACTCATAGGTACGTTCGATGATCTGCTGGCCGGCCTTGATCACCTCGACCACACCGATCAGCACCGCCAGCGAGCTGGTCTTGATGATCCGCGTATAGATGTTGATGGTCGGCGGGGTCATGCGTTTGAGCGCTTGCGGCAGCAGCACATGGGCGTACAGCTGCCAGCCGGACAGGCCGATCGACAGCCCAGCCTCGCGCTGGCCACGGGGCAGCGAACCGAGCGCGCCACGCACCACCTCGCCGACTTCGCTGGCGCCCCACAGGCCCAGTACCAGCACCGCGCACCAGAAGCTGGGGATGCTCAGGCCGAAGAAGATCGGCAAGCCGAAGAACACCAGGTACAACCAGACCAGTACCGGGATCGCCCGGAACAGCTCCAGGTAAACCTGCAACAGCGCGTTCAGCAGCCGGTTGCCGAGGGTGGCCAGCACGCCGTAGAGCACACCGCCGAGGGTGGCAAAGCCGATGCCCAATGCCGAAATCGCTACGGTCTGCACGGCGCCGGCAGCCAGTTGCGGCAGCGACACCTGCAGCAGTTCAAATGCCGAACTGGCCATGTTGCAGCCTCCTTTCCAGGCGGCGCAGCAGCAGCGACAACGGCAGGAAGATCAGCACGCAAAGCAGGGTCAGCACCGCGAGCATCTCGTAGGTCTTGTAGTACAGGGCGATGTAGTTCTTGGTGGTGTAGAGGATCTCCGGCACCGCTACCGCCGAGACCACGGTGGTCTCCTTGAGCAGGAACACGAAGTTGGCGAACAGTGCCGGCAGGCTGAGGATGCCCGCTTGCGGCAGGATCACATAGCGCAGCAGCTGGCCTTCGGACAGGCCGATCGAACGCCCGGACTCCAGCTGTGCCCGCGGCACCGCTTCGACACCGGCGCGCAGCACTTCGGTGAGGTAGGCGCCGCCCATGAAGGTCATGGTGATGATCGCCGCGGCGAAGCCGGAAATCTTCACACCCACGCTCGGCAGGGCAAAGTAGACGAAGAACAGCTGGATCAGCAGCGGCGTGTTGCGTGCCAGCTCCACGTAGCCCTGCACCAGGCGCCACAGGTACGGCGTGCGAAAGACCAGGATGGCCGAGTTGAGGAGCGCCACCAGCATCGAGGTGGCGATGGCGATCAAGCCGACCTGCAAGGTCACCCCCAGCGCCTTGAAGAACGCCGGCAATGTGCTAAGCATGAAGGCGGTGTCGAAACTCATGGATAGGGCCTCGACACAAGGTTACGGAGGTACGGCATGGGCAGGTTCCAGGTCGGCACGAGGGTCGCTCGGCGTCGTTCAACACATAGTGGCGCTGTGCCGGTAGGCACGATTTATAGACTCTAAAGGTATAAAAATATTTTTATAAATACCTTTATTGCATATCTATATCACCGCTTGTTTCCCTCGGAAATTTCCTGCTTCAACTTGGGACCTTTCCCGCGATCCGCCCCTCAAACAGATTCCAAACTGTGACTTGCATGGCCCATCAACTTACAAGGACGAGAACGATGAACAGCCCCTGCTCACCTGCTGCGAATGAACAATTGCTGTGGCTGCTGGCCCTGCGCCGGGCGCTGGGTGGCCAACCCTGAACTGTTGGCGATACAGGCACCACGCGGCATGGCACCGGCTTCGCCGGTAATCGCCGGCAAGCCGGCTCCCACATGGATCGTACCGCTCTCCCCAAGGCAAACGATGTACCTGTGGGAGCCGGCTCGCCGGCGATGAGGCCAGAAAACCAACACCAGACAGCTGCTCCCGGCAAAAACAAAAACGCCGACGCAAGATGCGTCGGCGTTTTTCGTTTCAGGCTTGGCTGATGCCGCGTATCAGAACGCCGGCAGTACCGCGCCCTGGTACTTCTGAGCGATGAACGCCTTCACTTCCGGGCTGGTCAGCGCTTTGGCCAGTTTCTGGATGGCCTCGCTGTCCTTGTTGTCCGGGCGGGCCACCAGGAAGTTCACGTACGGCGAGTCGGCACCCTCGATCACCAGGGCATCCTTGGCCGGGTTCAGGCCGGCTTCCAGGGCGTAGTTGGTGTTGATCATGTCCAGGTCGACCTGGTCCAGCACGCGCGGCAGCATGGCCGATTCCAGCTCGCGGAACTTGAGCTTTTTCGGGTTCTCGGCGATGTCTTTCGGGGTCGCCAGGGCGTTCTTCGGGTCTTTCAGGGTGATCAGCCCAGCCTTCTGCAGCAGGAGCAGGGCGCGGCCGCTGTTGCTGCCTTCGTTGGGGATGGCAACGGTGGCGCCTTCCTTCAGCTCGGCCAGGGACTTGACCTTCTTCGAGTAGCCACCGAAGGGTTCGACGTGCACGCCGATGACAGTCTCCAGGTGCGTACCTTTGCCTTCGTTGAAGTTCTGCAGGTACGGCAGGGTCTGGAAGTAGTTGGCGTCCAGGCGCTTCTGGTCGACCTGCACGTTGGGCTGCACGTAGTCGGTGAACACTTTGATCTGCAGGTCGACGCCTTCTTTGGCCAGGGTCGGCTTGATCAGTTCGAGGATTTCAGCGTGGGGTACCGGCGTGGCGGCGACCACCAGTTTGTCGGCGGCAGAGGCCAGGCCTGCAAACGAAAGGGCGGCGGCCAGGGCGGTGGTCAGCAGGGTCTTTTTCATGGCGATCCTTGTTATCGAGCTGGGCCATCGCAGATGGCTACGTCAGGTGCCCACCCGTTCGGGTGGGCGTGAAACGGACGATACCGGGATTTTTTATTCCGGAACAATATCTTTTATTTAGCTGCTTATTCCAAAAACAAATGGCCATCAACGCCTTTACTTATGAGCCGCCAGGCGGTGCTCTAAGGTGCGGGCTCATCCAGCTGCGCCAGGCTTTCGCTCAGCAGCTGGCGCAGGGCCCGGAGGGTCTGCGCCTCGCGGCTGCGGCCCAACTGCCCAAGCTGGCGGGCAAGGCTGGCCAGCGGGGTGGCGTCCGGCAGGTCAAGGTGCTCGGGGAGGATCTCCTCACCGTCGCTGACCAGCAGGGCGAAGTGGATGACGTTCTCCAGCTCGCGGGTATTGCCCGGCCAGGCATGGGCCTCCAGCGCCTGCTGGGCGGCCTCGCTGATCAATGCCAGTGGCCGGTCCAGGCGCACGCTGTAGATACCGACGAAGTACTCGGCCAACGGCAGGATGTCACCGACCCGTTCGCGCAGCGCCGGCAGCTCCAGCTCGCCCTCATGCAGGTAATGGTAGAGCCGCTCGTTGAAACGCCCGGCCTGCACCGCCTTGGCCAGATCGATACTGGAGGCGGCGACCAGGCGCACGTCCACCGGCTGCGGCTGGGCGGCACCGACGCGGGTCACTTCGCGGTTTTCCAGCGCCGCCAGCAACTTGCCCTGGATCGCCAGCGGCAGGTCGGCGATTTCGTCCAGGTACAAGGTGCCGCCATTGGCCGAGCCAAACCAGCCCGCGCGGCTGCTAGCGGTACCGCCCTGGCTACCGGCGCTGTAGCCGAACAGTTCGGCGTCGGCATAGGTCGGGCTGATGGCGGCGCAGTTGACCGAGACGAACAGCCCCGCGCGATCACTGGCGCGGTGAATCTGCCGCGCCAGCAGCTCCTTGCCGGTGCCGGTCTCGCCACGGATCAATACCGGCAGCGGCTGCGGTGCCAGGCGTTCGAGGGCCTGGCGCAGCGCCTGTGAGCGCGGGTCGACGAATACCAGCGCCTTGGCGCGGATGCTCAGCGGGCTCTTGTCCAGTTCGGGGAAGGTCAGCAATGGCTGGCCGAAAGGGGTGTGAAAGCTCATGGAAAACTCCCGCCCCGGTCGCATGCAGCCGGGGCTCAAGGCATTCGTGGAACGGCCGTCGGATCAGGCGCGCCGCAGCGCGCGCTGGTCGATCCGGGCCTGCAGGCGGAAAAGGTAGGCGAAGCCCTGTTCCCAGCGCTCATGGCCGGACTTGACGTTGATATGCCCGGCATTGGCCAGCAGCCCCGCCTCGGCATCCCAGGCGCGCGCCAGGTGCAGGGCCCGTGGCACGCTCACCGCAGGGTCGTTGTCAGAGCTGACCACCTGGCTTGGGAATGGCAGCGCCTGCAACGGGATCGGCGCAAAGTTGCGCAAGGCCGGCGCGCAGTTAGGCCGCTCGACATCGGCCGGCGCCACCAGCAGCGCGCCACGCACCCGCCGCAGCAGGCTCGGGCTGGCTTGGGCGGCCCAGTGGGCGACCGTGATGCAACCCAGGCTGTGGGCAATCAGAATCACCGGCGAGCTTTCGGCGGCGATCGCCTGCTCCAGTGCCTGCACCCAATCGAGCCGCTGCGGGGTGAGCCAGTCCTGCTGCTCGACCCGGGCGCTGTTGGGCAGGCTGCGCTGCCAGTGACTCTGCCAATGGTTGTCTGGCGATCCTTGCCAGCCCGGCACAATCAGGTAACGAATCGACTCATTGCGCATGGGGACGCCTCCGAAAGTTTGCGTGCTTGGGGTGCAAGTATAAGGAGGCAGTTATATCCGTAAAGGAATAAGAAGCTATTTATTAATAACCAAAATCACAGGCCACTAAACGACGCCCATAAAAAAGGGCCGTCGAAACGGCCCAAAATCCCTGCTATGGCTAAGAGCATTACAACGAGGATTCACTTAACGGTTGGGTTGCGGCGTCAGGCGCAGATAAGGTTTCACCGCCCGGTAACCTTTCGGGAAGCGCTGCTTGATTTCGTCCTCGTCCTTGAGCGACGGCACGATCACCACCTCATCACCGTCCTGCCAGTTGGCGGGGGTGGCGACCTTGTGGTTGTCGGTCAGTTGCAGCGAGTCGATAACCCGCAGGATCTCGTTGAAGTTGCGCCCGGTACTGGCCGGGTAGGTGATGGTCAGGCGCACCTTCTTGTTCGGGTCGATGACGAACAGCGAGCGCACCGTGAGGGTGTCGCTGGCGTTGGGGTGGATCAGGTCGTACAGGTCGGACACCTTGCGGTCGGCGTCGGCGATGATCGGGAAGTTGACCACGGTGTTCTGGGTTTCGTTGATGTCATCGATCCAGCGGTGGTGCGAATCGACCGGGTCGACCGACAGGGCGATGGCCTTGACCCCGCGCTTGGCGAAATCATCCTTGAGCTTGGCGGTCAGGCCCAGCTCGGTGGTGCACACCGGGGTGAAGTCGGCCGGGTGGGAGAACAGCACGCCCCAGCTGTTGCCCAGCCATTCGTGGAAACGGATCTTGCCGGCGCTGGAATCCTGTTCGAAATCGGGGGCGATATCGCCGAGTTTGAGGCTCATGGAAGCGGCTCCTGTGCTGTGTCTGGCCTTGATGGGTTCAATGTGCCTGCATTCGAATCAAAATAAAAAGAATAAATATCGATTTATTTATAACCAGAACGCATACGAAATGACAGGCACAAAAAAGCCTCGCACTAGGCGAGGCTTCTTCTGTTGCAGCTACGACTTACATGAAGGCGTAAGTGTAGTTGACGATGAAGCGAGTTTGATCCTGGTCTTTGGTGAACTCGCTGGTCGAACCACCGCTGCCACGGTACACGCCCTGACGCAGGCTGAAGCCCAGGCCCTTGAAGGTACCTTGCTGGATGGTGTAGTCGACGCGAGCGTCACGCTCCCACTCGTTGTAGGTGCCATGTCCGCTCTTGTAGCGAATGTCATCACCGCGCAGGTAGGAAACGGACGCCTTCAAGCCCGGTACGCCCAAGCCCGCGAAGTCATAGGAATACTGACCGAAGTTGGTATTTTCGCCAGCACGGGCGAACTGGTTGATCATGCTGTCGGTGAACAGGTAGAAGCTCGAGCCGCCGGCGCCTTCAGGACGGTTGTTGCCGTCGCGCACAGCGCCCTGGTTCAGCCAGACGAAACCACCGTCGTCGCCGACTTGCTGGCGACCCAGCATGAGCGCGTGGCCGCCGAGGGTGTAGGTGAACATGGCGGACCAGGTCTTGTTGTCGACCTTGCCGGTGTTCTTGGCGTAGCCGCCGTTGTTATCGAAGCCGTAGATGCCAACGTCGCCGTTCTTGCCGTCGCTGCTGCTGTCGAAGTAGCGCAGGTCAGTCTTGAACGATTGGTTGTCAGCGATCTTGAAGACGTGGGTCGCACCGAGGAAGTGCTGCTTGTAGAAGTCTTCCAGGTTCGAGTAGTAGTACTGCAGGGTCAGGTCTGGAGTGAGCTTGTAGTCCAGACCGCCGAAGCGGAACTTGTTGCTGTCGGCGAAGGCGCCGGAGACGGACAGACCGGTACGGTTGCTCGAAGCACGGCCCATGGCATGGGTCAGCTGACCGGCGTTGATGGTCAGGTTGTCGATTTCCTTCGAAGTGATGGTGCCACCTTCAAAGGTCTGCGGAAGCAGACGGCCATCGTTGGCGACCAGGATCGGCAGGTTAGGTGCCAGCGCGCTACCGAAGTGCGCTTCGGTCTTGGAGAAGCGAGCCTTGGCATTGGCACCGACACGTGCCCACTGGCTTACCGAGGAGCCATCGCTGTCGTCTGGGAGGAAGCCAGCCTTGTGGTAGCCCTTGCCACCATCGAGGTGAATACCCCAAACGGCCTGGGCATCGACACCGAAGCCTACGGTGCCTTCAGTGAAGCCGGAGATGTAGTCGAGCTTGAAACCTTGACCGGTTTCACGCTGGTCCGGACGCTTGCCGGGCAGACGAGTCGCGGTTGCCGGAGTGCCGTGCGCTTCGCGGTTGTTGTTGTCGAAATACATGGTGCGCGAGCTCAAGGACACTTTGCTGTCCTCGATGAACCCTGCAGCGCCTGCTTGTTGGGCGAGAACCCCCAGTGCCACGGCCAGGGCCAGGCTGGACTTGTACATGTTTTGCTCCTCTACGTTCTAATTTTTGTGCGTCACCAGCGGCAGGATCTTTTGCCCCACTCGCCCGGGATTGGCGATTTAGCACCAATGCGTGACCGCCAAGTCAATGCTCAACGGTCGATTCGCGACTTTGGTCTAAGCCGTCGTCCTGCGCTACAGGATAATGACAATCCTATAAATCCAAAATGACCGTTTTATGAATCTGTAAGACTTTTACGGAATAACATTGGAACCTTTACTGCGAAAGGTTGTATCGACGCCGTCAATCATACCTTTAGGTTATGTGCAAACGTTTGGCGACCCTCTGCCACTCAGCCCCCCGACCGGAGCCGAAAAAGGCTAGCAGCCCTTTTCCATTCCGCCAGCCGCAGCCCCCGCGCCCTTAAAGCGTTTGGCTCCTAAGCTAATGCAAAAAAGTTATTTATTTCTAATTTCTTAGATCATCTAGTCTTCTCGCCATCCATAACCCAATTGCCTGACGAGAGGTTCACCATGATCCCGCATGCCCCGCTGCGCCTGTTCGCTGCCCTGACCCTCGCCGGCACCAGCTGGCTGGCCCAGGCCGCCGACCTGACCGTCGCCTACCAGACCACCGTCGACCCGGCCAAGGTGGCCCAGGTGGACGGCGACTACGAGAAAGCCAGCAAGGCCAGCATCGACTGGCGCAAGTTCGACAACGGCGCCGACGTGATCACCGCAGTGGCCAGCGGCGACGTGCAGATCGGTTACCTCGGCTCGAGCCCCCTGGCCGCCGCCGCCACCCGCAAGCTGCCGGTCGAGACCTTCCTGATCGCCACCCAAATTGGTGCCGGCGAGGCGCTGGTCGCCCGTGACAGCATCAAGACCCCGCAGGACCTGGTGGGCAAGAAAGTCGCCGTGCCGTTCGTCTCCACCGGCCACTACAGCCTGCTGGCCGCGCTCAAGAGCTGGAACATCGACCCCACCAAGGTACAGATCCTCAACCTGGCGCCGCCGGCGATCATCGCCGCCTGGAAGCGCGGCGACATCGACGCCACCTACGTCTGGGACCCGGCACTGGGCGTGGCCAAGGAAAACGGCAAGGTGCTGATCACCTCCGGCGAGCTGGCCGAA
This sequence comes from Pseudomonas sichuanensis, assembly GCF_024749065.1. Classification (NCBI taxonomy): domain Bacteria; kingdom Pseudomonadati; phylum Pseudomonadota; class Gammaproteobacteria; order Pseudomonadales; family Pseudomonadaceae; genus Pseudomonas; species Pseudomonas sichuanensis. The sequence continues at coordinate 5,768,667 of NZ_CP087185.1, forward strand.
AAAGGCGCGCCGACCTTCGACGCCTGGATCGTGCGCAAGGACTTCGCCGCCAAGCACCCAGACATCGTCAAGTCGTTCGCCAAGGTGACCCTCGACGCCTATGCCGACTACCGCAAAGACCCGAAAGCCTGGCTGGCCAACCCGGACAACGTCGCCAAGCTGGTCAAGCTGTCGGGTGCCAAGGCGGCGGATATCCCGGTACTGCTGCAAGGCAACGTCTACCCGCTGGCGGACGACCAGGCCAATGCCCTCGGCGCACCGACCACCCAGGCGCTGACCGACACCGCCACCTTCCTCAAGCAACAAGGCAAGGTCGATGCGGTACTGCCGGACTACTCGCCCTACGTCAGCAAGCAATACCTGCCCAACTAAGACCGGAGCCCGTCATGGCCTTGCTTGAACTGGAGCGCATCAGCGCACAGTACCCCGGCGCCAGCACCCCGGTGCTGGCCGACATCAACCTGAGCCTGGGCCCACGCCAGCTGCTGGTGGCCCTTGGGCCATCCGGCAGCGGCAAGACCTCGCTGCTCAACCTGATCGCCGGTTTCGTCGCCCCCAGCGCCGGGCGCATCACCCTTGATGGTGCCGCGGTGCAAGGGCCAGGCGCCGAGCGTGGCGTGGTGTTCCAGGACGACGCCCTGCTGCCGTGGCAGGACGTGCTGGCCAATGTCGCCTTCGGCCTGCAACTGGCCGGTGTACCCCGCGCGCAGCGTGAGGCCAAGGCCCGCGAGATGCTGGCGCTGGTCGACCTGGCCGGCTTCGGCGAGCGGCACATCTGGCAGTTGTCCGGCGGCCAGAAGCAACGCGTGGGCCTGGCCCGGGCGTTGGCCGCCGACCCTCGGGTGCTGCTGATGGACGAGCCATTCGGCGCCCTCGACGCCTTCACCCGCGAACAGATGCAGGAGCTGCTGCTGCAGGTCTGGCAGCGCACCGCCAAGCCGGTGTTCCTGATCACCCACGACATCGAAGAGGCAGTGTTCCTGGCCACCGAGCTGGTACTGCTGGCGCCCAACCCTGGGCGCGTGGTCGAACGCCTGCAACTGGACTTCGGCCAGCGCTACGCCGCTGGCGAACCAGCCCGGGCGATCAAGTCCGACCCACGCTTCATCGAAACCCGCGAGCACGTGCTGGCGCGGGTGTTCTCACAACGCGAAAGCGCCCGCCGAGAGGAGTCTGCATGAGCAGCCTGGACCTGCCTGTCGCGGCCAAACGTGACGCCAAACCTGCCCCTGGCAAAACCCGCCAGCCCCTTTCCACCCGCTGGATCAGCACCCTGACCCTGGCCACCCTGCTGCTGGCCTGGTGGCTGGTGACGGCTGCCGGCTGGGTCGAGCCGCTGTTCCTGCCGCCGCCCGCCGACATCCTGGCCAAGGCCTGGACCCTGCTCACCCAGGGCTACATGGACGCCAGCCTGTGGCAGCACCTGGGTGCCAGCCTCGGCCGCATCGGCCTGGCGCTGGCGGCTGCGACCCTGACCGCCATCCCGGTCGGCCTGGCCATCGGTTACAACCGCGTGGCCCGCGGCATCCTCGACCCATTGATCGAGTTCTACCGGCCGATCCCGCCGCTGGCCTACCTGCCATTGATCGTGATCTGGTGCGGCATCGGCGAGCTGTCCAAGGTGCTGCTGATCTACCTGGCGATCTTCGCCCCGATCGCCATCGCCACCGCCACCGGCGTGCGCACCGTCGACCCGACCAAGCTGCGCGCCGCGCAATCGCTGGGCGCGACCAAGGCCCAGCTGATCCGCCACGTGATCCTGCCCAGCGCCCTGCCCGACATCCTCACCGGCGTGCGCATCGGCCTGGGCGTGGGCTGGTCGACCCTGGTCGCCGCCGAGCTGATCGCCGCCACCAGCGGCCTGGGCTTCATGGTGCAGTCGGCGGCGCAGTTCCTGGTGACCGATGTGGTGGTGCTGGGGATCCTGTTGATCGCCCTGATCGCCTTCGCACTGGAGATGGGCCTGCGCGCCCTACAACGCAAGCTGGTGCCCTGGCACGGGCAGAGCCATTGACCCCAAAGATCGCAACTGTGGGAGCGGGTTTACCCGCGAAGCAGGCGCCACGGTGGATGGCACCGGCTTCGCCGGTGTTCGCGGGTAAACCCGCTCCCACAGGTCCGCGCCATATCAGAAAAGACTGCCCCCGCCCCTGGGATACGACATCCAAGCGAGACCAACCATGAGCCTGACCATCACCCCTCTCAGCCCGGCCCTGGGCGCGCAGATCAGCGGCGTCGACATCAGCCGCGATATCACCAAAGAACAGCGCGACGCCATCGAGCAGGCGCTGCTCGAGCACCAGGTGCTGTTCTTCCGCGACCAGCCGATCAACCCCGAACAACAGGCGCGCTTCGCCGCCCGCTTCGGCGACCTGCACATCCACCCGATCTACCCCAACGTGCCAGAAACCCCGCAGGTGCTGATCCTCGACACCGCCGTGACCGACGTGCGCGACAACGCCGTGTGGCACACCGACGTGACCTTCCTGCCAACCCCGGCACTGGGCGCGGTGCTCAGCGCCAAGCAGCTGCCGGCCTACGGTGGCGACACCTTGTGGGCCAGTGGCATTGCCGCCTTCGAGGCACTGTCGGCGCCGTTGCGCGCGATGCTCGACAGCCTGACCGCCACCCATGACTTCACCAAATCCTTCCCACTGGAGCGCTTCGGCACCACCCCCGAAGACCTGGCGCGCTGGGAAACCACCCGGCGCAACAACCCGCCGCTGTCGCACCCAGTGGTGCGCACCCACCCGGTCAGCGGGCGCAAGGCGCTGTTCGTCAACGAAGGGTTCACCACGCGCATCAACGAGCTGAACGAGTATGAAAGCGAGGCGCTGCTCAAGCTGCTGTTCGCCCATGCGACGCGGCCGGAGTTCAGCATTCGCTGGCGTTGGCAGGAGAACGACGTGGCGTTCTGGGATAACCGCGTGACCCAGCATTTTGCGGTGGATGACTACCGGCCCAATCGGCGGGTGATGCACCGGGCGACCATCCTGGGGGATGCGCCGTTCTGACAGATAGGCTTTGCCAGTCCCAATGCATTCGCGGGTAAACCCGCTCCCACAGGCGCTGCGCAGAACCCTGTGGGAGCGGGTTCACCCGCGAAGAGGCCGGTACAGGTCTACCTCACCAGATGCAGGTACTGCATGTGCCGCTCGTACTGGTCGAGGATGTCGTTGATGATCTGCTCCTTGCTGTAGCCCACCAGGTCGTAGTTCTGGCTGCCCTCGCTCAGGTGCACCTCGGCCCGGTAATAACGGCGGTTCTTCAAGTCCTGCGTACCCAGCCCACCGAGGGCGAACGACGGTGTGAAGTACCCACGCATCTGCACCTGGTAGATGAACGGCTGCTCATCGCCATGGCCGATCTTCAGGCTGACGTTGTCATGGCTCGGGTCGTCCTGGGTGATCAGCACCAGGCCCTTCTGCTCGAACACCTCGCGTACCTCGGCAATCGCCGGGCGCACCACGTCGTCCATGAAGCGGTACACCTCGTCACGCGACGGGAAATGCACGGCCTGGCTCAGGCGCTGGCGCCAGCCGCCACGGCCGCGCCGCGACTGGGCGAACGGGGCCAGCGAATGCATCTGCGCGATCTGCCGCTGGCTCTCCAGGTAGAAGGCCTTGTGCAGCCCCCACATCATGCACAACAGGATCAGCGAGAACGGCAGCGAGGTCAGCACCACCGCAGACTTGAGCGAGTCGATGCTGCCGGCGAACAGCAGGGCACTGGTGATCAGCGCAGTCATCGCCCCCCAGAAGATCCGCAGCCAGTTCGGCCCGTCTTCGTCAGCGCCGCCGCCCTTGGCCGACAGCGTCGACAGCACCACCGTGCCGGAGTCGGCCGAGGTGACGAAGAACACGAAGCTGATGAACACCGTCACGGCGATCACCGTCTTGCTCCACGGGTAGGTTTCCAGCAGCAGGTACAGGCTCATCGACGGGTTATCCAGTGCCGACTGGCCCAGCGCGGTCATGCCGTGGTTGATCACCTGGTCCAGCGCGCTGTTGCCGAAGATCGACATCCACGCCAGGGTGAAGCCCAGCGGGATCAGCAGCACGCCGAAGACGAACTCGCGGATGGTGCGGCCGCGCGAAATACGCGCGATGAACAGGCCCACGAACGGCGCCCAGGCAATCCACCAGGCCCAGTAGAACACCGTCCAGCCACCCAGCCAGTCACGGTTTTCACCATAGGCGTACACGTCGAAACTCTTGCGAGGCAAGGCGCCGAGGTAGTCGCCGAGGTTCTGGATCAGGGTGTTGAACAGGTGCTGGGTGGGCCCGGCGAACAGCACGAACAGCAGCAGCGCGCAGGCCAGGAACAGGTTGATGTCGCTCATCACCCGCACGCCCTTCTCCACCCCGGCGACCGCCACGGCCACCGCCGCGCCCATCATCAGGGTGATCAGCAGCACCTGCACCCACTGGCTGTGGCTGATGCCGAACAGGTAGTCGAGCCCGGCGTTCAGGTGCAGCACGCCGAAGCCCATGTCGGCCCCCAGGCCGAACACCGTGGCGATGATGCCGAAGCCGTCCACCGCGTAGCCGATCGGGCCGTTGATGCGCTTGCCGATCAGTGGGTACAGCGCCGAACGCAGCGCCAGCGGCAGGTTGTGGCGATAGGCGAAGTAGGCCAGCGCCATGCCGACGAAAGCGAACACGCCCCAGCCATGCAGGCCCCAGTGCAGGAACAGGATCTGCATCGCCTGGCGCCCGGCCTCGGCCGTGCCCGCCTCGCCCTGGGGCGGCTGGAGCATGTGGGTCAGGGGTTCGGAAACACAGAAGAAGAACAGCGTGATGCTGATGCCGGCGGCGAACAGCATGCCCGCCCAGGACAGGTAGCTGAACTCGGGTTCGTCGTGGTCGGCGCCGAGCTTGATCTTGCCGTAGCCGGACACCGCGGTGACCACCACGAACACCAGGTACAGGGTCATGGCCAGCATGTAGTACCAGCCGACGGTGTTGGCCGCCCAGTTCTGCGCCGCCAGCAGCCATTCACCGGCCGCTTGCGGCATGGCGATGACCACCAGGCCGAACAGCAGGATGAAACTGGCCGCGAAGTAGAACACCGGGGGGTTCATGCGGATCTTGCCATTGGCAAGGGAAGGCGTTGGTGCACTCATCGGGCGTGCACCTCGTCAAAGGACGTGAGGTTCGGATTGTACGGGTTCAGCAAAGGAATCCTCCTGTTGAACACCGGCAATGGACCAGCGTTTTTCATTGAACAAGCGTTCAAGTTAAACATGGATCGGATTTCAATGCGACCCGATGCCGCTGGGCAGGAAATCGGCGCTGCCCTCTTCGCGGGTAAACCCGCTCCCACAGAGACCGCACATTTCTCGCCTTGAGCGACATCCTGTGGGAGCGGCGGTGCGCCGATGCGATTTACCCGCGAAGAGGCCGGCACAGGCGACCCACAACTCCGATCAGTTCTTGTCCTGGCAATCCAACTGCAAGTTGGCCTGGGTGATGTTGCTGTCGGCCGGCACGCTGCGGGTCAGCCACACGTTGCCGCCAATGGTCGAGCCCTTGCCGATGGTGATACGCCCAAGAATGGTCGCCCCGGCATAGATCACCACGTCGTCCTCGACGATCGGGTGGCGCGCCAGGCCTTTGTGCAGGGTCCCCGACTCGTCGCTGGGGAAGCGCTTGGCGCCCAGGGTTACCGCCTGGTAAATGCGCACCCGTTCGCCAATGATCGCCGTCTCGCCGATGACCACGCCGGTGCCGTGGTCGATGAAGAAACTCGGGCCGATCTGCGCACCGGGGTGGATGTCGATGCCGGTGGCCGAGTGCGCCAGCTCCGAGCTGATCCGCGCCAGCAGCGGCAAGCCAGCCTGGTACAGGTGATGGGCCAGGCGGTGGTGGATGATCGCCAGGATGCCCGGGTAACACAGCAGCACCTCGTCGACGCTGCGCGCCGCCGGATCACCGTGGTAGGCGGCCAGCACATCGGTGTCGAGCAGCACGCGCAAGGCCGGCAGGGCGGCGGCGAAATCCTGGATCAGGCGCAGGGCGTGGGCGTCGACGTCGGTGACGTCGGTCTTGCCATGGCGCGCCGCGTAACGCAGTTCCAGGCGAGCCTGGGTCAGCAGCGCGGTCAGTGCGGCGTCGAGGGTATGGCCGACGTAGAAGTCCTCGCTTTCTTCGCGCAGATCCACCGGGCCCAGGCGCATGGGAAACAGCGCGCCGCACAGTTGCTCGAGGATCTGGCGCAGCGCCTCGCGCGACGGCAGCTCGCGGCCACCCTGCTCGCCGCTGCTGCGGCCATTGCTGCTGCGCCATTGCTCACGGGCGCTGCGCAGGCCGCTGACGATGCCCTGCAGTTGCCAATGGGCTGTTGATGGTTGTTCGCTCACGGTGATCTCCTGGCGGGGCATTTCTCTTCTTGTTCATCAGTGCTGGCTGCTTCGCGGGTAAACCCGCTCCCACAGAGATTGTGTGGTACCTGTGGGAGCGGGTTTACCCGCGAAGGGGCCAGCACCGACTGAATGCCATCAACGATACGACAAATCCCCCCCTTGGAAAAAACAACGCTTTATTCCATCCTGCGCTAAGTCAGGCATAAGCAACGCTGACGGGGTGTCCATTCGTGGCTACCCTCAACCCTGCCATGGGATGGCAATGTGCAGCCATGGAATAACAACCGGCTTTTTTATTATTTCCAGGCCTATACGGCCCAGCTTTATATTTGCCACCCACTACTTCCACAACAAGCGCGGGGCCACACATGTCCAAATTCGCCAAACCCCTTCTCAATGCCAGCCTGGCGCTGCTGCTCGGCGCCGGCCTGCTCGGCCAGGCCTTCGCCGGCGAGCAACTGAAGACCATCCAGGAAAAAGGCGTGATCAACGTCGGCCTGGAAGGCACCTACCCTCCGTTCAGCTTCCAGGATGAGAACGGCAAGCTGGCCGGCTTCGAAGTGGAACTGTCGGAACTGCTGGCCAAGGAGCTGGGGGTCAAGGTCAAGCTGCAGCCGACCAAGTGGGACGGCATCCTCGCCGCGCTGGAGTCCAAACGTCTGGACGTGGTGATCAACCAGGTGACCATCTCCGAAGAGCGCAAGAAGAAGTACGACTTCACCGAGCCCTACACCGTCTCCGGTATCCAGGCGCTGATCCTGAAGAAGAAAGCCGAAACCCTGAACATCAAGACCGCGCAAGACCTGGCCGGCAAGAAGGTCGGCGTGGGCCTGGGCACCAACTACGAGCAATGGGTCAAGCAGGACGTGCCGAAAGCCGAAGTACGCACCTATGAAGACGACCCGAGCAAGTTCGCCGACCTGCGCAACGGCCGCATCGACGCCATCCTGATCGACCGCCTGGCCGCGCTGGAGTACGCGCAGAAAGCCAAGGACACCCAGCTCGCCGGCGACGCCTTCTCGCGCCTGGAAAGCGGCGTGGCCCTGCGCAAGGGTGAGCCCGAGCTGCTGGCCGCACTCAACAAGGCCATCGACAAGCTCAAGGCTGACGGCACCCTGGCCAAGCTGTCCGAGAAATACTTCGGTGCCGATGTCACCAAATGATTGCTGAAAGCCTGCAACTCGTTGCCGATTCCACGCCCTTCCTGTTGAAGGGCGCTGGCTACACGGTGCTGCTCAGTGTCGGCGGCATGTTCTTCGGCCTGGTGCTGGGCTTTGCCCTGGCACTGATGCGCCTGTCGAAGATCCTGCCGCTGGACTGGCTGGCACGCATCTACGTCTCGTTCTTCCGTGGCACGCCGCTGCTGGTACAGCTGTTCGTGATCTATTTCGGCATGCCGCAGATCGGTATCGAGCTCGACCCGATCCCGGCCTCGCTGATCGGTCTGTCGCTGAACATGGCGGCGTACATCTGCGAAATCCTGCGTGCGGCGATCTCCTCGATCGACCGTGGCCAGTGGGAGGCCGCTGCCTCCATCGGCATGACCCGCACCCAGGCCATGCGCCGGGCGATCCTGCCGCAGGCGCTGCGCACCGCGCTGCCGCCGCTGGGTAACAGTTTCATCTCGCTGGTCAAGGACACCGCCCTGGCGGCGACCATCCAGGTGCCCGAGCTGTTCCGTCAGGCGCAGCTGATCACTGCCCGCACCTTCGAAGTGTTCACCATGTACCTGGCGGTTGCGCTGATCTACTGGATCCTCTGCAGCATCCTCGCGCACTTCCAGAACCGCATGGAAGCGCGGGTCAACCAGCACGACCAGGAGCACTGACGATGATCGTAGTAGAAGGCCTGACCAAGCGGTTCAAGGGCCAGACCGTGCTCAACGGCATCGACCTCACCGTACAACCGGGCGAAGTGGTGGCCATCATCGGCCCCAGCGGCTCGGGCAAGACCACCTTCCTGCGCTGCCTCAACCTGCTGGAAACGCCCGACGCAGGGCGCATCCAGATCGGCGATATCAGCATCGACGCCAACCGCCCCCTGGGTGGCCAGCAAAGCGCGATTCGCCGCCTGCGCCAGCAGGCCGGCTTCGTGTTCCAGAACTTCAACCTGTTCCCTCACCGCACCGCGCTGGACAACGTCATCGAAGGGCCGGTGATCGTCAAGAAGACCCCTCGGGACAAGGCCATCGAGTTGGGCAAGCGCCTGCTGGCCAAGGTCGGCCTGGCCGGCAAGGAAGACGCCTACCCCCGGCGCCTGTCCGGTGGCCAGCAGCAGCGGGTGGCCATTGCCCGCGCCCTGGCCATGGAACCGGAGGTGATCCTGTTCGACGAGCCCACCTCGGCGCTCGACCCTGAACTGGTGGGTGAAGTGCTGGCGACCATCCGCGGCCTGGCCGAGGAAAAGCGCACCATGATCATCGTCACCCACGAGATGAGCTTTGCCCGCGATGTGGCCAACCGGGTGATCTTCTTCGACAAGGGCGTGATCGTCGAGCAGGGTGAGGCCAAGGCGCTGTTCGCCAACCCCAGAGAGGAGCGTACGCGGCAGTTCTTGCGCAAGTTCCTCGGCACGACTGCCGCACAGGATTGATCCACCGCAATCGCGGGGCAAGCCCGCTCCCACGCTTACTCTCAGGTATGGCGTGGGAGCGGGCTTGCCCCGCGATTTTTTTCGACCCTTGAGTTCTTCTATTGATATTCCCAAACGTTAGTTCATAAAGGTTTTACAAACGAATAGGGTATATAGACCGGACCACCGGACCAGCAAACGTCTGCCGACCTCACCCCGAGGCGGCACAGTCAACTTTTGTGAGGTAAGGAATGGTCAGGATCACAATCACCCCAGTGGCCAACGCCAGGGCATTGAGTGCAGCCAAGGAGCGGCACTGATGTCCAGCCAGCCAACTACCCAATCGCACAGCGACACCGACAGCTCGCCCCTGCTGCTGCCCGCCAAGGTGCTGCAGAGCGACCAGGAGGCCCTGCAGGCCGCCCGTGAACTGGCCGACCTGGCCCGCCACAACGCCGCCAGCCGCGACCAGCAGCGCAAGCTGCCGTGGGCCGAGATCGAACAGTTCACCCGCAGCGGCCTGGGCAGCATCAGCATCCCCAAGGCCTACGGCGGGCCGGAAGTATCGTTCGTGACCATCGCCGAAGTGTTCCGCCTGATCAGCGCCGCAGACCCTGCGCTGGGGCAGATCCCGCAGAACCAGTTCGGCATCCTGCAACTGGTGCGCCTGACCGCCACCGAGGCGCAGAAGCAGCGGATTTTCCGCGCCGTGCTCGACGGCTGGCGCATCGGCAATGCCGGGCCGGAGCGCGGCACCAAGGACACCCTGACGCTCAAGGCGCGCATCACCCGCAAGGGCGACGACTTCAGCATCAGCGGCGAAAAGTTCTACTCCACCGGCGCCCTGTACGCCCACTGGGTGGCGGTCAAGGCGCTGGACGACGAAGGCCGCCAGCGCCTGGCGTTCGTGCGCCGTGGCAGCCGCGGCCTGCGCATCATCGACGACTGGTCGGGCTTTGGCCAACGCACCACCGCCAGCGGCACCGTGCTGCTGGAACAGGTGCCGGTGGACGCCGACCTGGTTGTGGATAACTGGCGCCAGCGCGATGTACCGAACATCCAGGGCGCAGCCTCGCAACTGATCCAGGCGGCCATCGACGCCGGTATCGCCGAAGCGGCGATCGAGGACGCGATCACTTTCGTGCGCGAGAAGTCGCGGCCGTGGATCGAAGCCAAGGTCGAGCGCAACAGCGACGACCCTTATGTGATCGCCGACATCGGCCGCCTGAAGCTCGACCTGCATGCCGCCGAAGCGCTGCTGCGCCGGGCCGCCAAGGTGCTCGATGAAGTCAACGCCGGCCCCATCGACGATGCCGCTGCTGCGCGGGCCTCGATCGCGGTGGCCGAGGCCAAGGTGCTCACCACCGAGATCTCGCTGCAGGCCAGCGAGAAGCTGTTCGAGCTGGCCGGCAGCCGCGCAAGCCTGGCCGAGTACAACCTCGACCGGCACTGGCGCAATGCCCGGGTGCACACCCTGCACGACCCGGTGCGCTGGAAGTACCACGCGGTCGGCGCCTACTACCTCAACGGCACCCTGCCAGCCCGCCATTCCTGGATCTGATTTTCGGCCCATCGCGGGGCAAGCCCGCTCCCACGCTGGAACCGTGGGAGCGGGCTTGCCCCGCGATGGGCCCACGGAGAGCACCATGACTGCATCCCTCATCACCAGCGACGCCCAGGCCCTGGCCGTCGCCGAAGAACTCGCCCACCACCTGCGCCAGGACAGCGCCGTACGCGACCGCGAGCGCCGCCTGCCCCACGCCGAACTCGAACGCTTCGTGCACACCGGCCTATGGGGCATCAGCGTGCCCAAGGCCTTTGGCGGCGCCGGCGTGTCCAGTGCCACCCTGGCCAAGGTCGTGGCGCGCATCGCCCAGGCCGACGCCTCGATCGGGCAGATCCCGCAGAACCACTTCTACGCCCTGGAAGTGCTGCGGGTGAACGGCACCCCGGAGCAACAGAAACGGCTTTATGCCGAAGTGCTCGCTGGCCGGCGCTTCGGCAATGCCCTGGCCGAAATCGGCACCAAGAACGCCCACGAACGCACCACGCGCCTGACCCGCGATGGCGAGCACTACCGCATCAACGGCCGCAAGTTCTACTGCACCGGCGCCATTTATGCCCAACGCATCCCGACGCTGGTGATCGACGAACAGGACCTGCAGCACCTGGCGTTCGTGCCCGCCGACAGCCAGGGCATCGAAGTGATCGACGACTGGAGCGGCTTCGGCCAACGCACCACCGGCAGCGGCTCGGTGGTGTTCGACAACGTGCCGGTACGCGCCGAAGACGTGGTGCCGTTCGGCAGCGCCTTCGAGCGCCCGACCACGGTCGGCCCGCTGGCACAGATCCTCCACGCGGCCATCGACACCGGCATCGCCCGTGCCGCCTTCGAAGACGCCCTGCACTTCGTGCGCACCCGCAGCCGGCCGTGGGTCGACTCGGGTGTCGACAAGGCCAGCGACGACCCACTGACGCTGAAGAGCTTCGGCCACCTGGCGATCCGCCTGCACGCCGCCGAAGCGCTGCTGGAGCGCGCCGGCGAAATCCTCGACATCGCCCAGGCCGACAGCACCGCCGACACCCTCGCCGCAGCCTCGATTGCCGTGGCCGAGGCGCGGGCGATCAGCACCGAAATCTCGCTGGCCGCCGGCACCACCCTGTTCGAACTGGCCGGCAGCCAGGCCACCCTGGCCGAGCACAACCTCGATCGCCACTGGCGCAACGCCCGGGTGCACACCCTGCACGACCCGGTGCGCTGGAAGTACCACGCCATCGGCAACTTCTACCTCAACGATGAGAAGCCGCCGCGTCGGGGGACCATCTGATGGCCAAGCAGATCCTGCTCAACGCGTTCAACATGAACTGCATCGGGCACATCAACCACGGCCTGTGGACCCACCCGCGGGACACCTCGACCCAGTACAAGACCCTCGACTACTGGACCAACCTGGCCCGCCTGCTGGAGCGCGGGCTGTTCGACGGGCTGTTCATCGCCGATATCGTCGGCACCTACGACGTGTACGGCCAGTCGCTGGACGTGACACTCAAGGAGTCGATCCAGCTGCCGGTCAACGACCCGCTGCTGCTGGTTTCGGCCATGGCATCGGCAACCCGGCACCTGGGCTTCGGCCTTACCGCCAACCTCACCTACGAGGCGCCCTACCTGTTCGCCCGGCGCCTCTCCACCCTCGACCACCTGAGCAACGGCCGGGTCGGCTGGAACATCGTCACCGGCTACCTCGACAGCGCCGCCCGGGCCATGGGGCTGGAGCAGCAACTCGAGCACGACCGCCGTTACGACCAGGCCGACGAGTACCTGCAGGTGCTGTACAAACTGCTCGAAGGCAGCTGGGACGACGATGCCGTGGTCGCCGACCGCGCACAGCGTGTGTATGCGCGCCCGGACAAGGTGCACAAGGTCAGCCACCACGGTGAGTTCTACGACGTCGAGGGCTACCACCTGTGCGAACCCTCGCCGCAGCGCACCCCGGTGCTGTTCCAGGCCGGCAGTTCGGCGCGTGGCCTGGCCTTTGCCGGCAACCATGCCGAGTGCGTGTTCATCAGCGGCCAGGACAAGGCCGCCACCCGCGCCCAGGTCGACAAGGTGCGTGCAGCGGCGCAAGCCGCGGGTCGCGACCCGCAGGCGGTCAAGGTGTTCATGGGCATCAGCGTGATCGTTGCCGCAACCGAGGACGAAGCCCGCGCCCTGCACGCCGAGTACCTGAACTACGCCAGCCCCGAGGCCGGCGTGGCGCACTTCGCCAGCTCCACCGGTATCGACTTCTCGCGCTACGGGCTGGACGAGCCGATCGGCTTCGCCAAGGGCAATGCCATCCAGTCCGCCACCCGCCAGCTGCAGGACAGCGCCTGGACCCGCCGCCGCCTGCTGGAGCAGCACGCCCTGGGCGGGCGCTACGTCACCCTGGTCGGCAACCCCGAACAGGTCGCCGAGCAACTGATCGGCTGGCTCGACGACACCGGCCTGGACGGTTTTAACCTGACCCGCACCGTCACCCCGGAAAGCTTCGAGGCCTTCATCGACCTGGTAGTACCCGAACTGCAGCGCCGTGGCCGCTACAAGACCGCGTACGCCGAAGGCACCCTGCGCGAGAAGCTGTTCGCCAGCGACCACCCGCACCTGCCCGCCGATCACCCCGGATCCACCTACCGCAACACCCATACCTCTGCCCCGACTGGAGCCCTGCACCATGCTTGAGAAACTGTTCCGGCCCGTCGCGGCCATCGCCCTGGGCCTCGGCCTGTCCGCCGCCGCCTTCGCCGCCGAGCCACTGAAGATCGGCACCACCGCCGCCTTCGCCATACCGCTGGAAGCGGCGGTGGCAGAAGCCCATAAACAAGGCCTGGAAGTGAAGCTGATCGAGTTCAGCGACTGGATCGCGCCCAATGTCAGCCTCAACAGCGGCGACATCGACGTGAACTACTTCCAGCACATCCCCTTCCTGGAAAACGCCAAGGCCGCCGCCGGCTTCAACCTGGTGCCCTACGCGCCGGGGATCATCAACAACGTCGGCCTGTACTCGAAAAAGTACAAGAGCTTTGCCGAGCTGCCCGAAGGCGCCAGCGTGGCTATCGCCAACGACCCGATCAACAGCGGGCGCGGCTTGCAGCTACTGGCCAAGGCCGGGCTGATCACCCTCAAGCCGGGCGTGGGCTACAAGGCCACCGAAGACGACATCATCGCCAACCCGAAGAAGATCAACATTCTCCAGGTCGAGGCCGTGCAACTGGTGCGCGCCTACGATGACGCCGATCTGGTACAGGGCTACCCGGCCTACATCCGCCTGGCCAACACCTTCGACGCCACCTCGGCGCTGCTGTTCGACGGCCTGGAAAACAAGGAATACGTGATCCAGTTCGTCATCCGCCCGCAGGAGAAGAACGACCCGCGCCTGGCCAAGTTCGTCGACATCTATCAACACTCGCCCGCCGTGCGCGCAGCCCTGGACAAGGCCCATGGCAAGCTGTACCAGGCCGGCTGGGAAGGCTGACATGAGCCAGGCCAGCGCCCTCAGGGCGCTTCCCACGCAGCCAGTGCCGCTCAAGGCACCTGAACAAGTGCTGCGCCCGGAGGTGAACCAGGCCCATGTGCGCTTCATCGGCCTGGGCAAGACCTACCCGGGCCAGGCGCAACCGGCGCTGCAAGGCATCGACCTGAACATCCGCCGTGGCGAGATCTTCGGCATCATCGGCCGCAGCGGCGCCGGCAAGTCGTCGCTGCTGCGCACCATCAACCGCCTGGAGCAGCCAAGCCAAGGCCGGGTGCTGATCGACCAGGTGGACATCGCGCCATTCGACGAAGACCGCCTGGTGGCCCTGCGCCGACGCATCGGCATGATCTTCCAGCACTTCAACCTGATGTCGGCCAAGACCGTGTGGCAGAACGTCGAGCTGCCGTTGAAAGTGGCCGGCGTGAGCAAGCCCGAGCGCCAGCGCAAGGTACGTGAGCTGCTGGAGCTGGTGGGGCTGGCGGAAAAACACCACGTCTACCCGGCGCAGCTGTCCGGCGGGCAGAAGCAGCGGGTCGGCATCGCCCGGGCGCTGGTGCACGACCCCGAGATCCTGCTGTGCGACGAGGCCACCTCGGCGCTCGACCCGGAAACCACCGCATCGATCCTCGAGCTGCTGCGCGACATCAACCAGCGGCTGGGCCTGACCGTGGTGCTGATCACCCATGAGATGGCGGTGATCCGCGATATCTGCCAGCGCGTGGTGGTGCTCGAACGTGGCGAAGTGGTCGAGCAGGGCGAGGTGTGGCAGGTGTTCGGTGCGCCGCGCCACGAGGTCACCCGCACCTTGCTCGCGCCCTTGCAGACGCGCCTGCCCGCCGCCTTGCAGGCCAGCCTGCGGGCCAACCCGGCCAGCCGCGATGCGGCCGTGGTGCTGCGCCTGCAACTGGTCGGTGAACCGGAGCTGAGCACGCTGTTCAGCGACCTGGGTGGCCGCGTGCGCCTGCTCCAGGGTGGCGTCGAAACCATTGGCGAGCATGCCCTGGGCCAGTTGATCCTGGCCGTGCGCGGCTCACCGCTGGACACTCATCAATTGCTCGAACGCGCCCGCCGCTGGGCTGCGGATGTGGAGGTACTGGGCCATGTGGATTGATCGCCTGCTGCAAGGCTTGCTCGACACCCTGCTGATGGTCGGCGTGTCCTCGCTGGTGGCGCTGCTCGTGGGGGTACCGATGGCGGTGCTGCTGGTCACCAGCGACAAGGGCGGGATCTTCGAGGCGCCGGCGCTAAATCGGGTGCTGGGTGCCATCGTCAACCTGTTCCGCTCGATCCCGTTCCTGATCCTGATGGTCGCGCTGATCCCCTTCACCCGTCTGGTGGTCGGCACCACATACGGCGTGTGGGCGGCCGTGGTGCCGCTGACCATCGCCGCCACGCCGTTCTTCGCACGGATTGCCGAGGTCAGCCTGCGCGAGGTCGACCATGGCCTGATCGAAGCGGCTCAGGCCATGGGCTGCCGGCGCTGGCACATCGTCTGGCATGTGCTGCTGCCCGAGGCGCTGCCGGGGATCGTCGGCGGTTTCACCATCACCCTGGTGACGCTGATCAACTCGTCGGCCATGGCCGGGGCGATCGGTGCGGGGGGCCTGGGTGATATCGCCTACCGCTATGGCTATCAGCGCTTCGACAGCCAGATCATGCTGACGGTGATCGTCATGCTGGTGGCGCTGGTGGCGGTGATTCAGCTGGGTGGGGACCGCTTGGCCAAGGGTTTGAACAAGCGTTGAGCCCATCGCGGGGCAAGCCCGCTCCCACGACCCAGCGTGGGAGGGGGCTTGCCCCGCGATACGATCTCAGCCCCAGTGCAACTCTGCCGCCGGCACCGGTCGCCCGAACCAGTACCCCTGCCCCAGCTGGCACTGCTGCTCCAGCAGGAAGCGCGCCTGCTCGGCCTGCTCGATGCCTTCGGCGTGCACCTGCATGCCCATGCTGCGCGCCAGGGCGATGATCACCCGCACAATGGCAATGTCGTCATCGTCGAAGGGCAGGCCCGCGACGAAGCCCTGGTCGATCTTCAGTTTCTGCACCGGCAGGCGTTTGAGGCGCAGCAACGAGGAGTAGCCGGTGCCGAAATCGTCGATGGCCAGGGTCAGCCCCAGCTCGCGCAGGCGGTGCAGCTGCTCCAGCGCCACTTCCGGGTCTTCCATCACCGCGCTTTCGGTGACTTCCAGCTCCAGCAACGACGGGTCGAGGCCGGTGTCGTGCAGCACATCGGCCACCTGCCGATACAGCTCGCGCTGGCTGAACAGGCGGCTGGAAATGTTGACTGCGACGAACGCCAGCACCCGGCCGTCCTGCTGCCACTGCACCATCTGCCGGCAGGCCTGGCGCAACACCCAGGCGTCGATCTCGGCGATCAGCCCGGTGCGCTCGGCAATCGGGATGAACTCCCCCGGCGGTACCAGGCCCCGCTGGGGATGCTGCCAGCGCACCAGCGCTTCGACGCCGATCATCTTCGCGTTGAACAGGTCGTACACCGGCTGGAAGAACACCCGCAGTTCCTCCTGTTCCAGCGCCCGGCGCAACTCGCCGGCGGTCTCGACCCGGTGCTGGGCGTGGGCGGTCAGCTCTTCGGTGTACAGCGCGTAGCAGGCGCGGCCACTGCTCTTGGCCTTGAACAGCGCCGAGTCGGCGTTGCGCAGCAGCTGTTCGGCGCTCAGCGCATCGCTGGGGAACAGGCTGATGCCAATGCTGGCACTGATGAACAGGCGGTGGTCGTCGAACGTGAAGGGCTCACGCAAGCGCTCGATGATGCTCTGCGCCAGCTTGCCGGCCTGGCCGACCTGCTGGCAGTTCTCGGCCAGCACGCCGAATTCGTCGCCGCCCAGGCGTGCCAGGGTGACGCCACTGCCCACCACTTCGCGCAGGCGTTCACCCACCAGCTTGAGCAACTGGTCGCCGATGGTGTGGCCAAGGCCGTCGTTGATGCTCTGGAAATGATCGAGATCGAGCAACAGCAAGGCGCAACCGCGTTTGTTCAGTTGCGCGGCAGCCAGCGCCTGCTCGGCACGGTCGTTGAACAACAGACGGTTGGGCAGGCCGGTCAGCGGGTCGTGATGGGCAAGGTAGGCGAGCTCCTGCTCGCTGTGCTTGATCGCGCTGATGTCGCTGAACACCGCCACATAGTGGCTGAGCTCGCCGCTGTCGTCGCGAATGGCGCAGATGGTCTGCCATTGCGGGTAGATCTCGCCGCTTTTGCGGCGGTTCCAGATCTCGCCGCTCCACTCGCCCTTGGCGTTGAGCGCGGCGTAGATCTGTTGGTAGAACGGCGCGCCATGGCGGCCAGACTTGAACTTGCTTGGGCGCTGGCCGATGACCTCGTCCTGCTGATACCCGGTGATGCGCATGAAAGCCCGGTTAACGTGCACGATCAGGCCGTTGCGATCGGTCACCAGCACGCCTTCGAGGGTGCTGTCGAACACCGCCGCGGCCATGCGCAGGCGTTCGCGGTCTTCGCTGCGCAGGCGTGCACCGATGCCGATGAAGTTCAACAGCCGGGCGCGCGAGACGAAGATCAGCAAGGCACTGAGCAGCACCCAGACCACTACGTTGATCTGCCGGCCCACGGTCAGCGCCAGCGGGTCCTCGGACATGCTCTGCAAGACCAGCTCCGACAACGCCAGCCAGAGGATCGAAAGCAGCAGGTAGAGCCCGGCCATACGCAAGGCGTCGCGAACGGAAACAGACATGTCGGGTCGGTGAGCCCATGGAAAATGAGGGGGCATTATAAAGGCTGAAACACCCTGTGACTTCCTATCAAAAAGGCCGACTGGTTTTATTTGCCTGCCAAGGGATAATGCCAGCGCTGTTCCCCTGTGTTTGCGAGGGTTTTTCCCGCTATGTGGTACTACGGTTTGCTCGATCTGTCGGCCTGGCAACTGGTCGCCGTCACCCTGCTGATGACCCATGTGACCATCGTCAGCGTCACCATCTACCTGCACCGCTACTCTGCGCACCGGGCGCTGGAGCTGAATGCAGGCCTCAAGCATTTCTTCCGTTTCTGGCTGTGGCTTACCACTGCGCAGAACACCCGCGAGTGGACCGCCATCCACCGCAAGCACCACGCCAAGTGCGAAACCCCTGACGACCCGCACAGCCCGCTGCACAAGGGCCTGGGCACCGTGCTGCGCAAGGGCGCCGAACTCTATCGCGAAGAGGCGCGCAACGAAGAGACGCTGCGCATCTATGGCAAGAACTGCCCGGACGACTGGATCGAGCGCAATCTCTACACGCGCTACAAGCTCGGCGGCATCGCCCTGATGGCGGTCATCGACCTGCTGCTGTTCGGCACCATCGGCATCACCATCTGGGCGGTGCAGATGATGTGGATTCCGTTCTGGGCCGCCGGCGTGGTCAACGGCCTCGGCCACGCGGTGGGCTACCGCAACTTCGAATGCCGCGACGCCGCCACCAACCTGGTGCCCTGGGGCATCATCATTGGCGGCGAGGAGCTGCACAACAATCACCACACCTACCCCAACTCGGCCAAGCTCTC
Organism: Pseudomonas sichuanensis; assembly: GCF_024749065.1. NCBI lineage: Bacteria > Pseudomonadati > Pseudomonadota > Gammaproteobacteria > Pseudomonadales > Pseudomonadaceae > Pseudomonas > Pseudomonas sichuanensis. Next base: position 5,787,127 of record NZ_CP087185.1, read on the forward strand.
GGTACGCCGCTGGGAATTCGACATGGGCTGGATGTGGATCCGCCTGCTGAGCATGCTGCGCCTGGCCAAGGTGCAGCGGGTGGCGCCCATCGCCCATCGGGTCGAGGGCAAAGCGTCGCTGGACATGGACACCGCCATGGCCATTCTCAACAACCGTTTCCAGATCATGGCCCAGTACCGCAAGCTGGTGATCGGCCCCTTGGTCAAACAGGAACTGGAGAAGGTCGACGCCTCGGTGCGCCACCGCTTCCGCCGCGCCAAACGCCTGCTGTCGCGTGAGACCAGCTTGCTGCAGGACCGTCATCACGTGCGCATCGAATCGATGCTGGCGCACAGCCAGTCACTCAAGACCATCTACGAGAAACGCCTGGCACTGCAGCAGATCTGGGCGCGCACCAGCGCCAACGGCCACGACATGCTCGCTGCCATGAAGGACTGGGTGCACGAGGCCGAGGCCAGCGGTATTCAGTCACTGCGTGATTTCGCCGCCCAACTCAAGACCTACTCGCTGCGCCCCACAGGCACCTGATAGCCGTTGATCGGCATGCCCCGCAATGGGGCATGCCGCCCGGAACTTCCCTCCCCGATACCACTCCAACGCGGCACATCGTCCGCGTGGCGGGCCGGTTCGTGGCCGCACGCCCCACGTCGAGAACCGTTTCGTGCACATGGCCAAAGACCTCCCGCCCACGTTTACCGACCCTCCCCGCCCCGAAGCGGCCCAGACGCTGCTCGCCCTGCTGCATGCCCAAGGCGAAGTGGCCCGCCTGAGCGAGCGCGAGCAGCTCTATTCATCGCTGCTCGACAGCGTCAACGCCGTGCTCTGGGCCTTCGACTGGGAAACCCGCCAGGTGCTCTATGTCAGCCCGGCCTACGAACGCCTGTTCGGTCGCCCGGCCAGCCTGGTGCTGGCCGACTACAACGAGTGGCGCGACGCCATCTACCCGGACGACCTCGAATACGCCGAGCGCAGCCTGGCCCAGGTGCTGGTCAAGGGTACCGTCGAGGACCGCGAGTACCGCATCCTCAATGGCGCCGGCGAAGTGCGCTGGGTCAGCGACAAGTGCTACATCAACCAGCAGCGCGAGGGTGATCAGCGGGTGATCATCGTCGGCATCGCCGAGGACATCACCGAAAAGAAGCAGCTCGAAGGCGAGTTGCATCGCCTGGCCACCACCGATGTGCTCACGCAAAGCAGCAACCGCCGGCACTTCTTCGAATGCGCCCAACAGGCGTTCGACAATGCCCGGATACATGGCACGCCGCTGGCATTCCTGCTGCTGGACATCGATGACTTCAAGCTGATCAACGACAGTTATGGGCACCAGGAAGGCGACCAGGTACTGCAGCGCATCGCCGACAGCGGCAAGGCCGTGCTAAGGCGTGGCGACCAGTTCGGGCGGATCGGTGGTGAGGAGTTCGCCGCAGTGTTCCCCGGCTGCACTGCGCAGATGGCCGAGCAGATCGCCGAGCGCCTGCAGCGGGAGATCCAGTGCCTGAGTTTCAGCCACGGGCAGCAGACTTACGGCGTGACCGTTAGCCAGGGGCTGACCGGGCTGACTGATGAGGACGAAACGCTCGACAGCCTGTTCGCCAGAGCTGACGCGGCGATGTACCGCGCCAAGCGGCAGGGCAAGAACCAGATCGTAAAAGGCTGACCGGTTACCCGCCCGTAATGTGCAGCAAGTAGCTCATTTCATTTCGTAACGGCTAAGAGCCACTCGTAATCGATCCGGCCGCTACGTGGCCCGGCCATCACACCTCCAGGCTCTTTCTCCCGGCCCTCCCTGAACGCGACATCGAGAATATGACGCTCCAGATCGGTGATTTCGCCCGCAAGGGCGTCAGCTTCGGCAGTGTATCGCTTGATCAATGCAGCCTTCCTGGAACTTGTTGAATAGTTCATGGGTACCTCTGATATCTGGATAGTGGTCTGTTCATCAATCGCCCCTAGCGGCTTCACAAGACGGCCGGCAGGATCACGCACGAAACCAAGGGATAAGTACAAAGATTCGACACCCGGGTCGGGTTGTTGAACCTCGATTCGCGAGTACCTGAGCATCCGTGCGTATTCAATAACGGCCAACACCAACAGCGAGGCCACCAGGCCTCTCAATGGATTCTTCGGGCCTGGTTTGCCCTCCAGCAGAATGATCTTGATGCAGTGATTGCTTCTGCGGGGGCTGGCGTAGCAGTGACCGCAGAGCACATGCTCAGACCACAACGAAACGTCGAATCCCTTGAGATCTCGATCAGCCCAGCGTCAAACCTCCTCCCAGGGAAAGTGGTGAGTCTGCTCGTCCCAGGACTGCAAAGCTTCGATCGCCATGCTTCCAATAGGCTCGAAACGCACCTTTTCAACGTCGAGCTCAGCACCAGACGTGCAGTACCTATTGGAGAATGCTTCATGGGCGAGTATTCGCGCCCTGGAACGACAGACCTGATAGCGCAGTTCACGGTATCTGTACGTATTCATCCTCAGGCGCAACCTCCCTGCCATTCCGTTGGTGGAGTGGCTGGAAAACTACGCCTGAAGTACTTCCATGGATACAAACGGACGTCCGCAACACCTGTAGGACCGATCCCAAGTCTGATGCAACACCGCTGCGCGGCTCAGGCCTGGCGTTCTTCTCCGTCCACGGGCTCGGCATCTGCTGCGGGAGTTACCAGCAAATCAACCTCCGGCTCACTCTCGTCGGCCTGTGCCGCCTGGCGCTCAGCCTCCTCCCGTGCCAGCGCTTCGGGGTCCACCTTGCGCAACCGCGTCAACTCCGGCAGCCCGAGCTTGAGCAGCCGCGCCGTCTTGCCGCTGGCGACCTTTTCCAACCCTTCGCTGGGTCTGAGCCGCGCCAGCTGGCCGGCCAGGCTCATGGCCAGGATCTCCCGCGAGTAAACACCGCCGCCCAGCTGATACACCGCAGCGATCAGCTCGCGCAGGTTCAGCGGCAAGCGCCAGCGGGTGCGCAGCGCCGAGCCGAACGGCGCGCCGAATTCGTTGAGCGACAACTGAACCTGGTCTTCATCCAGTTCGCCGCCCGCCAGGCGCCACTCCTGCAAGGTACGCAGCACCGCCAGGTCACCCAGGCAATGCAACAGGCCCGCGCAGTAGCAACGGCCTTCGTCCACCTCGAGCATGCGTGCCAGGGTGCGGCCGTACTCGGCGGTGTGCAGGGAAAAGTCCCAGTAACGGGCAGCGTGGCGCGCCAGCAAGGGGTCGCTCAAGCGCGCACTGCGCTTGAGGGTCAGGCCCAGAATCAGGTTCATGCTCTGGGTGCTGCCGAGCTTGTTCAGCGCTTGCATCAACGTCTGCACCGGCGCATCGCGGTGCATCGCGGCACTGTTGGCGGCGGCGATCAGTACCCCGGTGATCTGCGGGTCGTTGCGCACCTCCTCCTCGAGCACCTTGAGGTTCAGGCCCTCGGGGTTGAGGGCGCGCTTGATCGCCACCTGCACGTCGGCGAACAGCGGGCCGCCGTCGGCGGTAGCACGGCGCTGTTCGAGGAAGGCCGACAGCTTGAGCCCCGGCGGCAGCGCCGGGACCGGGCAGGCAATCTGCTCGCCGACATGCACCAGCAGGTCTTCCAGGCGCTTGCGCAGGTTATCCAGGTCGAGCGGTTTGCTCAGGTAGGCGGTGGGGTGCAGTGGCAACGCCTCGCGCACACTGGCGGTATCGGTGCGGTTGCTCATGAGGATGAACGGCATACCCGACTGTTCGCCCTGCTTGCGTACCTTGCGCAGCAGGTCGAGGCCATCGAGCCCGGCGAGTTCGCGGGCAGCGATGATCAGGTCGGGCTTGGTTGCCAGCGCGCTCAGCGCCTGGGGGCCATCGGCACAAACGTGCAAGCGTGCATCGCAACGCACGCTGAGCAGCATTTCGCTGAGCATGTCACGCACCCAAGGGTCGCCCTCGGCAATCAAGACACAAGGGGGGATGGGGTCGGCGGCGCTCATGAGCGAGTCTCCTGGTAATGGCGCGCGATCCTTCGCAGCTTCCACGGAATCCTCGTACAACCTTAGCGCCTGAAGCCGACAAACGGCATAAAAAAAACCCGCCTAGGCGGGTTTTTTCTGAAGCGTGTCACACTCAGGCGAGTTCGGCGAAGCACTCTTCGATGATCGCCAGGCCTTTGTCCAGCAGTGCGTCTTCGGCGGTCAGCGGCACCAGGATGCGCAGGACGTTGCCGTAGGTACCGCAGGACAGCAGGATCAGGCCCTTGTCACGCGCCTTGGCGACAACCTGGCCAACGGCGGCAGCGTTCGGGGTGTGGGTACCCTTCTCGAACACTTCCACAGCGATCATCGAACCCAGACCGCGGACGTCGCCGATGATCGGGTACTTCTTCTGGATTTCACGCAGGCCAGCGGTCAGGCGCTCGCCGACAGCCTTGCTGCGATCCAGCAGTTTCTCTTCCTCGAACACTTCGATTACGGCCAGGGCCGCAGCGCAAGCGATCGGCGAACCGGCGTAGGTGCCGCCCAGGCCGCCTGGGGCGATGGCGTCCATGTACTCGGCCTTGCCGCACACACCGGCCAGCGGGAAGCCGCCAGCGATGGACTTGGCGAAGGTGGTCAGGTCAGGCGCAACGCCCATCTGCTCCATGGCGAAGAAGGTGCCGGTACGGCCAGCGCCGGTCTGCACTTCGTCGGCGATCAGCAGGATGCCGTGCTGGTCGCACAGGGCGCGCAGGCGCTTCATCAGCTCTTTCGGCGCTGGCAGGAAGCCGCCTTCGCCTTGTACCGGCTCGAGGATGATCGCGGCGATGTCGCGCGGCTCGGCGTCGTTCTTGAAGATGCGCTCGACCGAAGCGATGGCGTCGTCAACGCTGACACCGTGCAGCTCGCTCGGGAACAGGGCGCGGAAGATGCCGCCCGGCATCAGGCCCATGCCAGCGGAGTACGGCACGACCTTGCCGGTCAGGCCCAGGGTCATCATGGTACGGCCGTGGTAACCACCGGTGAAGGCGATCACGCCAGCGCGGCCGGTGGCGGCACGGGCGATCTTGACGGCGTTCTCGACAGCTTCGGAGCCGGTGGTGACCAGCAGGGTCTTCTTGTCGAAGTCACCTGGGACCAGCTTGTTGATCTTCTCGCACAGCTCGACGTAAGGCTCGTAGGCCAGCACCTGGAAGCAGGTGTGGCTGACCTTGGTCAGCTGCTCTTGCACGGCCGCGACCACTTTCGGGTGCAGGTGGCCGGTGTTCAGTACTGCGATGCCGCCGGCGAAGTCGATCAGTTCGCGGCCTTCAACGTCGATCACCGTCGAGTTCTTCGCGGTATCGACGAAGATCGGGTGAATCTGGCCAACGCCACGTGGGACGGCGGCGACACGGCGTTGCATCAAGGATTCGTTGGTCTTGCTCATAATGCCCTCATTCGCGCCGACTCTGACGGCGCTGTTATTCGGGGGTGGCTGGGTGTGTTCACGTTCAGTATTCGTTGATCGACTGTCGTGAACGCCCTGGCCACCAGGTACTGCGGTGTCAAAAAGACCAGCGAGGCGTCGCTCTCGCGCCCCGCTGGCAGAGGTAAATACTGCTCTGTCAGTCAGCGATCAGACGCTGATGCACAGGTATTTGATTTCGAGGTAGTCCTCGATGCCGTACTTGGAACCTTCGCGGCCCAGGCCCGAGGCCTTGATACCGCCGAACGGCGCGACTTCGTTGGAGATCAGGCCGGTGTTGATACCAACCATGCCGTATTCCAGGGCCTCGGCAACACGGAACACACGGCTCATGTCGCGGGCGTAGAAGTACGAGGCAAGGCCGAACTCGGTGTCGTTGGACATGGCGATGACTTCGGCCTCGTCCTTGAAGCGGAACAGCGGCGCCAGCGGGCCGAAGGTCTCTTCTTTAGCGACAGCGGCGCTCGATGGCACGTCGACCAGGATGGTCGGTTCGAAGAAGTTGCCTTCGATCAGCTTGCCACCGGACAGCACCTTGGCACCTTTGGAGACGGCGTCTTCGATGTGTTCCTGGACCTTGGCGACAGCCTTGCCGTCGATCAGCGGGCCAGTGGTGGTGCCTTCTTCCAGGCCGTTACCGATCTTCAGCTTGGCCACGGCGGCCTTGAGCTTCTCGGCGAACGCCTCGTAGACGCCGTCCTGCACGTAGATACGGTTGGCGCAGACGCAGGTCTGGCCGTTGTTGCGGTACTTGGAGATGATCGCGCCCTCGACCGCCTTGTCCAGGTCGGCGTCGTCGAACACGATGAACGGCGCGTTGCCGCCCAGCTCCAGGGAAACCTTCTTGATGTCCTTGGCGCATTCTTCCATCAGCTGGCGACCGATTTCGGTCGAGCCGGTGAAGGACAGCTTGCGTACCAGGGAGTTGCCGGTCAGCTCGGAGCCGACTTCGCCGGCGCTGCCGGTGATCACGCTGAGCACGCCAGCCGGGATGCCGGCACGGGTGGCCAGCTCGACCAGGGCCAGGGCGGAGTAAGGGGTCTGCGAAGCAGGCTTGAGCACCATGGTGCAACCGGCGGCCAGGGCCGGGCCGGCTTTACGGGTGATCATCGCGGCCGGGAAGTTCCACGGGGTGATGGCCGCGGTAACGCCGATCGGCTGCTTGATGACGATCAGGCGCTTGTCTGGCTGGTGGCCTGGGATGACATCGCCGTAGACACGCTTGGCTTCTTCGGCGAACCACTCGATGAACGAAGCGGCATAGGCGATTTCGCCCTTGGCTTCGGCCAGCGGCTTGCCCTGCTCGGTGGTCATCAGGCGGGCCAGGTCGTCCTGGTGCTCGATCATCAGCTCGAACCAGCGGCGCAGCTTGCCGGCACGCTCTTTGGCGGTCAGTGCGCGCCAGGCCGGCAGCGCCTTGTCGGCGGCCTCGATGGCGCGGCGGGTTTCAGCGGCGCCCATCTTCGGCACGGTACCGATCACTTCGCCGGTGGCCGGGTTGGTCACCTTGATGGTCTGACCGCTGTCCGCATCCAGCCATTCACCGTTGATGAAGGCTTGCTGGCGGAACAACTGAGCGTCTTTGAGCTGCATGTCGGCTTCCCTTAACTGCGCTGCGGCACGGCGCGGCGCGAATTATTGATTGTTGAAAAGGCGCCCCCATGCGGGGGCGGCCGTCAGGAATTCGTGTACCCGGGTGTTCGACGCCTGGGTGCTGAGCGTTTGAAATCTCAAACGGAATGCTAAGCGGGGGCTGGGGTGTTGGACAATAGGCTGTTCGAAAAAAAGAACGAATGGTTGAACACCCCGTCCGAAATTGGCGCTGCCCCTTCGCGGGTAAACCCGCTCCCACAGGGTCGGCGCAGACTCTGTGGGAGCGGGTTTACCCGCGAAGGGGCCAGTGCAGGTTAGCCGATAACCTGCAGGAGAGACGACTGAGTCAGAACGCCTTGTCGAGATCGATCACCAACGCCCGATAACCCACACTCCCCGGCTGGCGGCTGTGCACTTTCAACTCCACCACCACCTCCTGGCTCCCTCGGCGCACTTCATTGAGCACCGTGGTGGTGAGCTTCTCGGGCGTCAGGTAATTCACCGACGCGGAATAGATGAACTGGGTGTCGGTGTCCGCCCGGTAGGCCACCACCGAAGTGATCGGGCTGTACCACTCATCCCCTCGCTCCTTGCCGTACTGCCACACCTGCTCGACCGTGCCCTTGGCCTCGTCGACCTTGTACTCCACCGCCCGGCTGTAGTTGCCGCTGAGTATGGTCGAGGCAAAATCCCGGCCCCAGCCATTGTCGAACACGGTCAGCGTGCCGTAGCCGGTCAGCCAGGCGGTGTGCTGGGTCCACGACCATTCGAAGCCCTCGCCCACCGGCTTGAGCACTTTGTCCTGCAAATGCGCAGGCCAGCCCTGGGGCGCGGCGAGAATCCACTTCACCTGCTTGTCGCGGCCGATCTTCACCACACCCTGGTGCCGTGCTGAAACGATGATGCTGTCGTCATCGGCGTCGTAGTCGATGGCATTGACGTGCGCCCAGTTGCGCCCGGTGCCCACCCCCGGGGTGTCGCCGAACGGCAGGTCGCCCTCGGCCAGCTCGTTGGCCAGACGGTCGTCCTGTTTCTGCACGCCATCCGGCAGCTGGATCGCCGCTTTGCCCAGGGTTTCCAGCAGCTCGCCGCGGTAGGGGTCGAGGATCTGGTTGAGGTCCCAGAAGTCCAGCACGTCACCGGCCTCGCTGACCTCGATGATGTGGTCGCGGATCGAGCGCACGCGCTTGCCGTCCGGGCGCCGGTAGTCGCTGGTACCTACCCGCAGCAAGTAGGTGCCGTTGGGTGTCTCGCGGATCTCGTGGGAGAAGTCGGCGAACTTGTCCGGCAAGTTGCGCTGCCAGACGCGCCGGCCGAGCAGGTCGTACTTGGAGTAGGTCTGGCCCTGGCCCCAGATCAGTTTGCCGTCGCGGGTCTGGTGGAAGCCCATGGTGCCGCCCAGGCCATCGCGGTGGTTGGAGTCGTGGATCTGCTCGATGTCCAGGTACCAACGCACATCGCCATTGCTGTCGGCAACCCAGTTGTTGCCCACCGAATCCCACTCGGCAGCGCCGCCCAGGCCGTTCCACTTGAAGGCGCGCCCGCCGGGGATGTCCGCCAGCAGGTGGTTGAACAGGTACAGGCGCTGTTCGAAGCCTGGGGCGACCGTGACCGGCTCGACCTCGGGCAGGGCTGCCGTCTGCTTGGCCACCACCGGCAGGCGCACTGCCGGGGCATAGATTTCATAGCGTTCGCGGATGCGCTCACCGTCGAGCTTGTAGCTCACCTCCACTTGGTTGACGTGGTCGGGGTACAGGCCGAACACCGGGATGCCGCCGTAGGTCCACAGCGAGCGCTCGGACACGTCGTAGCTGATGGCCACACCGCGCTCGCCACGGCCCAGCACGCGCACATGGGCGGCGCTCAGGGTGCGGCCACCGTCGCGGATGATCGCGGTCAGCGGCGCCAGGCGGTAGGGGTTGACCACCACGTCGCCGAGCAAGGCTTGGTTGCGCTCGGGCACCTTGGCGGTCAGGCAGGCGCCTTCAGGCAGGTCGTGCGGTTGGGTCTTGGCATTCATGGCAAAGCTCCTTGTGCTCAGAAGTCGTAACGGGCGGTGGCGCCCACGGTGCGCGGGGTGCCCAGCACGCCGGCATAGCCGCCATTGGCGGAGTTCCACAGGCTGGTGAAGTAGGTCTTGTCGCCGGCGTTCTTCACCCACAGCGACAGGTCGAGCACGCCGTCGCCCTGGTCCAGGCGCACGCCGGTGGAGAGGTTGACGATGCCGTAGCTGGGGATCTGCCCGTAGTCGGAGTCGTCGATGGTGCCCAGCGCTTTCGAGCGGAAGGCGTAGCTGGCGGTGACGTAGGGTTCGATCCGCTCGCCGAGCTGCCACTTGTACTGGCCGTTGAGGTTGGCGATGTACTTGGAGGCGCCGACCACCTGGTGGCCGGACAGATCGCAGGTGGCCGTGGCGCTGGCCAGGCTCACCTCCGGCGGGCACGGCGCATCGTCGTACTCGGTGTAGCGCACGTCGTTCCACGAACCGTTGAAGTTGAGCGTCAGGCCGCGCACCGGCAGGGCCGTGGCTTCGAACTCCAGGCCCCGCGAGCGCACGCTGCCGGCGTTGGCCAGGTACTGCACGCGGTTGATCTGGTCGTAGACGTTGGCCTGGTAGCCGTGCACCTCGGTCCAGAACAGGTTGCTGTTGAGCTGCAGGCGGCCGTCCAGCAGGGTGCTCTTGACCCCCAGTTCGGCGTTGTTGGCGCGTTCGGTGCCCACCAGCAGCGAATCGGTGCCCAGCCGTGGCGCCGCGCCGACGGTGAGGTTGACCCCGCCGGACTTCTCGCCGTGGGACAGGCTGGCATAGCCGAGCACTTGATCATTGAAGCGATAGCTCAGGCTGAGCAACCCGGAAGGGGCAAAGCTGTACTGGTTGAGGTCACCCGAGTCATAGGCGCCCACCCTGCCCTGACGGGCTGCGGCCGCCGCACCGGTGACTGCCGCGCCACCGAAGGGTGCATCGCGGGTCACCCAGGCGCTCTTCTCTTCATAGGTGCCGCGCACCCCGGCGGTGAAGTCCAGGCGCTCGGTGAGGTGCCAGGTGCCCTGGGCAAACAGGGCGTAGCTGTCGGTGTCGATATGGCCGTTGCCGATCGTGGTGACGTTGGCCAGGGCGCCGGCCGGGGTCAGGTTCCAGATATCCGCCTGCGGGCCGTTGTAGGTGAACGACTTGTTGTCCAGGTCCTGCTTGAAGTAATAGGCACCGAGCACGTAGTCGAAGAACTCCCCCGTTGGCGAGGCCAGGCGGATTTCCTGCGAGTACTGCTTGTCGCGCACCGACACCCCGGCGTTATAGAACACCGGCACGTTCAGACCGTCATCGTTGCGTGGGGTGAAGTCCCACCAGCGGTAGGCACTGATGGAAGTCAGGGTGAAGTCGTTGGGCAAGGTCCAGTTGGCCTCCACCGAGGTGCCGCCCTGGAACACCTTGACCATCTGGTCGGCGTCGAAATTGACCTTGCGGTCCTTGCCCGATACCAGCGTGGCGCCGGCCTGGCGGGCCAGGCTTTCGTAGCGGTTCACCCCATTGATGGTCGGCCCGGTGCTGTACAGGCTGAGCACGCCGTTGTCGGAGTCCTCTTCGTTGTACTCGCCGATCCAGCGCAGGTTGAAGGTTTCGCTGGGCTTGAACAGCAGCTGGGTACGAAAGCCCTGGCGCTTGCCGCCGTTGAGGTCGTGGCCGTTGTAGATGTTCTTCACATAGCCGTCGTCCTCGGTGTGGTAGGCGCTGATACGCCCGGCGAGGCTGTCGGTCAGCGGCCCGGAGAAACTGCCCTGGGTCTGCCAGTAGCCGTCCTCGCCCAGCGACGACTGCACGCTGCCCTCCTGGTGGAAGGTCGGCTTGCGGGTGGTGATGTTCAACACCCCGGCGGTGGTGTTCTTGCCGAACAGCGTGCCCTGTGGGCCACGCAGGACCTCCAGTTGCTCCACATCGAGCAGGTCGAACACCGCCATGCCCGGGCGCCCCAGGTAGACGTTGTCCAGGTACACGCCGACGCTGCCTTCCAGGCCATCGCTGGCCGGGTTGTTGCCCAGCCCACGGATCGAGATGCTCGACTGGCGCGCATGTACATAAGACACGTTGGTGCTCGGCACCAGTTGCTGGATGTCCTGCACCCGATAGATACGCTGGGTTTCCAGGGTTTCGCTGCTCAGCACGCTGATCGGCGTGGGTACGCTCTGCGCGCTCTCTTCGCGGCGGCGGGCATTGACGGTCACGGTGCCAAGCTTGGCGTCCTGCTGGGCGACGGGGGTGGCCGCGGCCGGCTCTTCGGCAAAGCTGCTGCCGGCAGCGGCCAGCAGCAGGCCGGCGGCCAGGGATTGCAGGGCGAACAGCGACGCGCGTAAAGGCCTTGGGGAAAGTCGGGACATGCAAATGCTCCTGGAGGCATGGGCCCTGGCGAGCATTTCCGTTGGCGGAACCGAATCGCGGTCAGAGGGGCTTTATTCTTTTAGGTGATATAAATATTTGTAATTCATATTTTGTGGAATAAGTGACTCCCTTTATAAGGTTCACAACCCTTCCCAGCAATTGCATTCCACCGAAAGTTTCCATGTAGAAAATGCATATCGACCTGCGCCAGCTCCGCCACTACATCGCCCTTGTCGAGCACCGCAGCTTCGTCGCCGCGGCGGCCGCGGTGAACCTCTCGCAATCGGCCTTCAGCCGCAGCATCCAGACGCTCGAACATAACGTCGGCTGCCGCCTGGTCGACCGCGCCAGCAAGGAGCTGGCACCGACTCGCCAGGGCCTGCTGGTGCTGGAGCACTCACGGCGGCTGGTGCACGGCGCGCACAACCTGGTCAACGAGATCAATCAGTTCAATGGCGCCACCACGGGCGTGGTGCGCTTCGGCTCGGGGCCGGCGCCGGCGGGCGGGCTGGTGCCCCGGGCGGTGGCGCGCTTTGTCGCCGAATACCCGGCGGCGCGCACCTGCTTTCAGGTGGACAACTGGCAGGCATTGAACCGCCGCCTGATGGCCGAGGAAATCGAGTTCTTCGTCGCCGACACCCGCCAGTTCGAAGCAGACCCGGATTACCAGGTGCACAAGCTGACGCCGCAACGCTGGCATTTCTGCTGCCGCGCCGGGCACCCGCTGACCGCGCAGGCCGAGGTGCGGGCGCGGGACCTGTTCGACTACCCGCTGGCGACCACTTTCCGCCCGCCCAACATCCGCAAGATCCTCAGCGACCTCAGCGGTCGGCAGGATTTTTTACCCAGCGTGGAATGCGAGCATGGCTACGCGCTGCTCAACGTGGTGCAGCACTCGAACACCATCGGTATCGCCTGCAGCGCCAACCTGCAGCCGTACCAGCGCGAGGGGGGGCTGGTGGCACTGAAACTTTCGGACCTGGCGCCCGAGCAGGAAGAGGCGTGCTACACCCGCTATGGGGTGGTCAGCCGGGTGGGGTATGGTTTGTCACAACTGGCGCAGGGGCTGGTCAGGCAACTGATCGCCTGCGACAGCGCCATGTGATCAGCGCTTGGCCAAACGGCCGAGGATTCGATCCAGCGCGTTGGCAAACGCCTGCTTTTCCCGCTCGCCATAAGGTGCCTGGCCACCGCCCACCTGCCCCTGCTCGCGCAGCTCGGTGAACAGGTTGCGCACCGCCAGCCGGTCGCCCATGTTGCGCTCGTCGAACTCGCGCCCGCGCGGGTCCAGCGCCGCCACGCCCTTCTTGATCAGGCGATCGGCCAATGGCACGTCGCTGCAGATCACCAGCTCGCCGGGCACGGCATTGTCCACCAGATAATCGTCGGCCGCGTCCATGCCGCTGGGTACCACGATCAGCCGCACGCAGGCGAAGGCCGGCTTGATCTGCGGCTGCCCGGCCACCATCACCACCTCCAGCTTGCGCTTGAGGGCGAACTTGACGATCAGGTCCTTGGCCGCCTTGGGGCAGGCGTCGGCATCGATCCATATACGCATGGGAGTTGTTCCTGTGTGTCTCGGGCTGAGATTGTCGCAGGTTCGGCCTCTTCGCGGGTAAACCCGCTCCCACAGGTTCAGCGTCATCCTTGTGTCTGCGCTGTCCCTGTGGGAGCGGGTTTACCCGCGAAGAAGCCAACACCCATTTCAGTTGGCTGTCGCCCGGCGCTTCTCGGCCAACCGGCTACGCCCATACAGGAACACGATGGCCAGCAACGCCAGCGCCTGCGCGCCCAGCGAGTAGGCATCGGCATGAATGCCCAGCCAGTCGAACTCGAAGAACGCCACCGGCCGTGTACCCAGCACGCCGGCTTCCTGCAGCGCCTTGACGCCATGCCCGGCAAAAATCACCGACAACGCGCACAGCAAGGCCGCGTTGATGCTGAAGAACAGCGCCAACGGCAATTTCGCCGAGCCGCGCAGGATCACCCAGGCCAGGCCCACCAGCAGCACCAGCGCCGTGGCACCGCCCGCCAGCACCGCCTGGTGCCCGGCAGGTCCCGCCTGCAGCCACAGGGTTTCGTAGAACAGGATCACTTCGAACAGCTCGCGGTACACCGAGAAGAACGCCAGCAGGGCAAAACCGAAGCGCCCGCCACCGCTGACCAAGCTGCTCTTGATGTAGTTCTGCCAGGCGGCGGCGTGGCGGCGGTCGTGCATCCACACGCCCAGCCACAACACCATCACCGAGGCGAACAGCGCCGTGCAGCCTTCAAGCAGCTCGCGCTGGGCACCGCCCACGTTGATCACATAGGCCGCCAGGGCCCAGGTGGCGAAGCCGGCGACCAGCGCCAGGCCCCAGCCGATGTTGACGCTGCGCACCGCCGACTGCTGGCCGGTGTTACGCAGGAAGGCCAGCACCGCCGCCAGCACCAGGATCGCTTCCAGGCCCTCGCGCAGCAGGATCAGCAGGCCGGAGATGTAACTCAGCGACCAGCTCAGGCCATCGCTGCCCAGCAGTTTGGAGGCTTGCTTGAGCTTGGCCTTCGCGGCGTCCAGGCGCTGTTCGGCCTGGGCCAGCGGCAAGCCGTCCTGCAGCGACTGACGGTAGGCCATCAGCGACTTCTCGGTGTCCTTGCGCACCTGCGCGTCGATATTGTCGAGGGAGCTTTCGACCAGCTCGAAGCCTTCCAGGTAGGCCGCCACCGACAGGTCGTAGGCCTGGTCGTGGTCGCCGGCGCGGTAGGCCGCCAGGCTCTTGTCCAGGGTGCTGGCGGTGTAGTCGAGCAACTGCGCCGGGCCACGCTTGGCCTGCGGCGGCTTGGCACGCTGGGCACGGAAGGCCGCCACGGCATCGGGGCCCTCTTTTTCAGCCACTTCGGCGGGCGTCTGGCGGGCCAGGTCGGCAATGTTCCAGGCCTTGTCGCCCATGGCCACCTGCGGGTCGGCGCTGAAGCTGGCGATATAGGCCGCCACGTCCCAGCGCTGACGCTCGTCGAGCTGGTCGGCGAACGATGGCATCTCGGTGCCTTCGATCCCCAGGCCAAGGGTGTTGTACAGGTCGTACAGGCTCAGCTGGTCCAGCCGCGCAACGTTGCGCAGGTTGGCCGGTGGCGGCTCCAGGCCCAGGCCGGCCGGGCCGTCACCCAGCCCGGTATCACCGTGGCAGATCGAGCAGTTCTGCGCGTACAGCGCCGCACCGCGGGCCGGGTCGGGGGTGATGATCGGCGCCTGGCTGACCTCGTAGGCCACCGCCAGGCGGGCACCCAGCTGGCGGGCCTGGCGGGCGACACCAGCACCCTCCTGGCGCTGCTCGATGGCCTGGCGCAGCCCCAGCACACCCTGTTCCAGCGCCGCGCGCTCGGGGTTGTCCGGCAGGCCCTTGACCAGCTCGGCCAGTACCCCGCTGAACTCCTGCTGCTCGCGGTATTCGCTGGTGTCCACCACCTTGCCGTCACGCACCGTCGGTGGGTAATCGGCGCCAATGTAGTCCAGCAGATGCAGGGCCTTGGTCGCATCGGCGGGGGCCTCTGCCTGCGCCAGGGCGCTGCACAGCAGCAGCACCGGGGCGAGCAGCACGGCAAGCAGGCGGGAACGGGAATTCATGGCCAGTCTCGATGTAAATACGAAAGCGAACATTGTTCACTTCCACTCTGTATCCCTCAAGCTTCAGGGGCAGATTTCATGAAAAATCTTGCTACAAAATCTCCCGGCATCCTCGCCGTCCTCGCCAGGATCTTTACGACGGCGGGCCTGTCACATGGGCAGTAAAGGCACATGGCCATTAAAACGCCGCCACTTTGCGTATAATGCCGCCCATTCGTAATAGCCATTGGCAATCAATGTGCCTTTACCCAAAGGATCTGGCCCGGCCAGAGGGCCCGCCGCCCCGCTACAGCGGCTGCAACATGCTCCAGGGAATGAAAACCTCCGATGGCACCCCGCGTCCTGATCCTGGCAACCCTCTTCACCCTCCTGCAACTCAGCGGCTGCTCGGTGTTTCGCAGCTACGACAGCGAAATGCAGGCAACCAACCAGCAACTGGCCGCGGGCAATGTCGACGCCGCGCTGGCCCTGCTGGAAAGCCACAACACCCGCGAACAGAAGGACCTCCTCTACTACCTGGAGAAAGGTGAACTGCTGCGCTCGAAGGGCGACCTGGCAGGCAGCCAGGCAGCCTGGCGCTCGGCCGACAGCGTGGTGGTGCAGTGGGAAGAGGCTGTGCGCCTGGACACCGACAAGTACCTCAGCCAGTTCGGCAGCTACGTGGTCAACGACAAGGTCCGCCGCTACGAAGGCTACGACTACGAAAAAGTCATGCTGACCACGCAGATGGCCCTGAACCTGCTGGCCCAGAACGACTTCGACGGTGCCCGCGTGGCGATCCGCAAGAGCCACGAACGCGAAGCGATCATCGCCGAGCTGCGCGACAAGGCGTACCTCAAGCGTGAAGAGCAGGCACAGGAAGACGGCATCAAGACCGAAGTCGCCGACCTCAAGGGCTATCCGGTCGCCACCCTCGACGCCCCCGAGGTGGTCAACCTCAAGAACAGCTACCAGAGCGCCTTCAGCCACTATCTGGCCGGCTTCGTCTACGAGGCCCTGGGCGAAAAAGGGCTGGCCGCGCCGGGTTACCGCATGGCCGCCGAGCTACGCCCGAAAACACCGCTGCTGGAGCAGGCCCTGCTGCAGCTGGACGGCAACAGCGCCACCCCGGCAGAGAGCGACGTGCTGTTCGTGGTGCAGAGCGGCCTGGCGCCAGCCCGCGATTCCATGAGCATCCCCCTGCCCCTGGTGATCGATGAAAACCTGGTGATTACCCCGCTGTCGTTCCCGATCATTCGCGAAGACCGCTCCACCGCGCACCTGGATACCCTGCAGCTCGACGGCAGGCCCCTGGCCCTGACCTTGCTCAACAGCACCAGCGCCATGTCGCGCCGGGCCTTGCGCGATGACATGCCCGGCATCATCCTGCGCACCAGCGCGCGCGCCGTCTCGCGCACCTTGGCGCAGAAGAAGCTGAACGAGAAGGACCCGCTGGCCGGCCTGATCTTCGGCATCGCGTCGATGGTGCTGGAGAATGCCGATACCCGCACCTGGCGCACCCTGCCCGACCAGACCCAAGTGGCCCGCCTGCGGCTGAAGCCCGGCGAGCACCAACTGAGCCTGCCGGCGGTACTGGGCGGGGCCTCGATCAACGTGAAGATCGACCGCCCCTATCAGGTGGTCAGCCTGCGCGTGGTCGGCAACCAGGTGTTCGCCAGCGGCCCGGCCGTCCAGGTCGCGCCCACCACCACGGCCGCCACCGTGGTCAGCCTCAAGTAACCTCAAGGATCGAACATGCGCAGAACCTGCCTCGCCCTGCTCACCGCCGCCTTGCTGGCCGGTTGCTCCAACACCGAAACCGCCGCCAGCAAGGTCGTGACCATGGGCCAGTTGGACGATATCGAAGTCCATCAGATGCGGGTCGCCCGCGAGAATGGCTTCCTCACCGTCAACGTGGCGCTGAACAACACCAGCCGCAGCAACCAGACCCTGTTCTACCGCTTCGCCTGGCTGGACGACAGCGGCTTCCCCGTGGCCGACGAAGAAGGCTGGAAGGCCCTGCCGCTGTATGGCAAGCAGGCCAAGTTCCTGCCCGCCATCGCGCCGACCCCCAAGGCCACCGACTTCCGCTTCGAAGCCCACACCCGGTAACCCCTTTCAGGAGCACCCTGCATGTTTGCACGCCTTTCCCTCGCCGCCGTCGCCATCGCCCTGGTCAGCGGCTGCAGCACCCCGTCGCCGGTCCTCGGCGGCAAGAACATCAGCTACGGCGACAGCAAGGCGGTCGAGCTGATCACCAACGAGTTCGGCTCCACCGACCTGCAGATGATCGCCGAGAGCATGACCCGTTCCCTGGCCCAGTCCGGCGTGCTGCACGGCCGCCCGGTGGTGCAGGTGTACGACGTGAAGAACAAGACCAGCGAGTACATCGATACTCGCGAGATCACCACCACCATCAAGACCCAGCTGATGAAGTCCGGCACCGCCCGCTTCGCCAGCGACAACACCGACATGCAGAGCCAGGTCGACCAGCTCAAGCTGCAGAACCAGAGCGGCCTGTACAAGAAGAACACGGTGGCCAAGACCGGCAACATGATCGCCGCCCGGTATCGCCTGGAAGGCTCGATCAGCTCCATCGTCAAGCGCAGCAGTGACTACAAGGACGTGTTCTACAAGTTCAGCCTGCAGCTGGTCGACGTGGAAAGCGGCCTGGCCGAGTGGATGGACGAAAAAGAAATCCGCAAGACCACGGAGCGCTGACCGATGCGTGCATGGATGGCAATCATTGGCCTGGCCTGCGCCTTCGGCGCGCAGGCGGCCCCCAAGGTGGCGGTGACCGACCTGGCCTACGAGGCGCAGGTGGAGGAGTACATCCACAGCGTCAACGCCCAGAACAGCGGGCAGTCGAGCATGTACAACGCCAGCCAGTCGTCGAGCTACAGCGAGTACGAAAGCAGCAAGAGTTACATCCAGCAGACCGAGCTGCGCAGGTTTGGCGGCGACATCAAGGGTGAAATCCTCAAGACCGGCATGTTCGAGCTGATCCAGGGCAAGCCCTACACCGCCGAGGCCGAGGAAGACGTGTACGACGTGATCCGCCGGATCAAGAACGGCGCGTTTGCAGGCGCCGACTACGTGCTGTTCGGCACCCTGTCGGACATCGACTTCCAGGAGGACGTCAACGCCCTGGACCACACCGACAGTTATTCGAAGGTGCTGGGGCTGAGCGTGACCGCCGACTTCAGCCTGATCGATACCCGCACCTTGCAGATCACCTCGGCGTTCACCGCCATGGGTGAGGGGCAGGACATCAAGCTGATGAAAAGCCAGGACCGCCGCGTGAGCCTGAACCGCCCGAAGGTGGTGCGCGAAGTGTCGAAGGCGCTGGGGGAAGATGTGGCGCAGCAGTTGGCCGATCAGTTGGGCGGTGTCGGGCCAGGCCAGCCACGCCCGCCACGGGTGCGGGACAAGCTGCCGCCGGATGAGCCGGCGCGGATCTTGAACTGAGCCCTCTGTTAGCGTGAACCAAGCGCCCGGCGCCTTACGGCCCCGGGCGTTTTTTCTGCGCGCTGGCTCATCGAAACATGATGAAACTGCTCAATAGTTACTCAAATGTCAGAAACTCAACTATGCTTCTGACATTCTGCCGTTAGGTTGGCAATGTCGCTCATGAAGAAACTCCCCAAACAGATCCTCGAATTCAGCCAGGCATCACCAGAGGGTGAACTGATCTCGCCTAAACAATTTCTGCATGCGGGCAGCCGCGCCGCTATCGACCAGGCACTATCCCGCCTGGCCAAAGCCGGCCTGCTGATGCGGGTATCCCGGGGCCTGTACGTGGCCCCGGTGAAGAGCCGCTTCGGGACTCGGGCACCAGAGCCGGAACAGGTGATCGACTCGCTGGGCAGGCGGCTCAATGAAGTACTCACGCCCAGCGGTGCCGGTGCAGCCAATGCCCTCGGGCTCACCCAGCAGGTCCCCGTGCGCCAGGTGTTCTTGACCAATGGTCGCCAAAGGACCCTGACGATAGGAAATGCCAAAGTTGCCATTACCCACGCACCGCGCTGGGCAACGAGCCTGGGCGCAACCGCAGCGGGTGATGCTGTTCGGGCCCTGGCTTGGTTGGGAGAGTCGCAGGCCGCCCCGGCTGTCTCCCAACTGCATGAGCAGCTGGCGCACAGCGACTGGCAGCAACTGGTCTGCGCCATCCCTTCCCTGCCTTGCTGGATGGCCGCCTTGATCGGCAAGGAGGCGGCACTTGGCTGAGCACTTCTTCAGCCTTGCAGCGGCAGACCAGAGGGACGCGCTGTTGCAAGCTGCCTCCGATCTGGGTCGCCCTGCCTATTTGCTTGAAAAGGATGTATGGGTTGTCTGGGCACTCCACGCACTGTTCGCGTCCGATTCCGGTCAGCACCTGACCTTCAAGGGCGGCACCTCGCTTTCCAAGGTGTACCGCCTGATCGACCGTTTTTCCGAGGATATCGACCTTACCTACGACATCCGCCAGATCATGGATGGGCAAGCGCAAGATGAGCTTCCGGCCAGCCGCGCGCAGGCCAGGCGTTGGAGTGATATTGCACGCGAGCGCCTGCCAGAGCACCTGGCTGCCGTTGTCTGCCCAATGCTCAGGCAGGCCATTGAACGCGATGGCGTATAAGCCGAACTCGTCCACGATGGCGACAGGATCTACCTCAACTATGTAACGCGCACACCTGCAAACATGTATATCCAGCCCCGGGTGATGCTTGAGTTCGGCGCACGTTCCAGCGGCGAGCCAAATGACATGCACACCGTAACCTGCGACATGGCGATTGCCCTGCAAGGTCTGGCGTTCCCTCAAGCAAAGCCTCGCGTAATGAACGTCGCCAGGACCTTCTGGGAGAAGGCAACAGCTGCCCATGTTTACTGCGCACAAGCGCGCCTGAAAGGTGAGCGCTTTGCCCGTCACTGGCATGATCTTGCAGCCATTGCCCGCAGCAGCCATTTCGAAGGAGTCGCCACCAATCGCGAGGTAGCGCAACGTGTTGCCGACCACAAACAGTGGTTCTTCCGAGAGCGCTCGCAGGCCATGGAGTGGATCGACTATCGAACAGCCGTGCAGGGAAACCTGCGTCTGGTTCCCGAAGGTGACGCACGGCTCCAGTTGCAAGACGACTACGGGCGAATGCTTGAAGGCGGCATGTTCGACAGTGAACCAATGGCCTTCGATGCGCTGATGGACGCCTGTGCAGCACTCGAGGCACGCCTGAATGCCACACAGGTTTGAACCATCATTACTGAAGGGCTGAGTGAGGCACTTCAGCTGCCTTTGCCAACACTGATCAGCCAGACCTGTTCACCCCCAGCTCTAGATCGTTGATCAGCGCCTTGGCCATATCGCTCAAGATACGGGCCACACTTCCCGCCAGCAGGTCCCCTTCCATTTCCGCCTCGGTGGACAGGTGGCGGATACAGCCGAGCAACACCGAGACCTCATCCAGCACCCGCACCAGCGGAATGCCCGGCTGCACGCGGAACAGCTCCAGGCAGGTTTCGCGGCCCTCGGTGATGCAGGTTTTCAGGTCGTCGCTCATGGGCGTGGCTCCTGGGCGCCGTCGCAACGGGCCATCGTGTGTTCGATCAGGGCACGGGCCATATCGGTGGCGTAGGCAGCGTTGCTCAGCATGTGCAGGCCCAGGTCGCCGGCGTGCAGTCGGCAGTGTTCGTCCAGGGTTTCGCTCACGCCGCGCAGCAGCTGGCTGGCGTGGGCCAGGGCGTCGGGGGTGGGCAAGTTGGATTGGAGGGTGAAATAGGGGATGAAGCGGGGTGGGTCGGGGACGTGTTTTTTCATGACGAATCTCCGTATGACGTAGTCAGGACTGCCGTCCTCCTCGTCTCACGGATTTGGGTGGCAGTCGTACACGGGGTGAGACCCGGGGCATACGGAAAACCCGGCCAGGCATAGCCTGCCCGTGCACGACCACCATCAAGCGGTGCTTCCGTATGCCAGCCGGGTGTCTCACGCCCGATCGCCGAAAAGCGACCCGAGGACGTTATTCCTGAGGCATTCCACCGACAACATCGAAGCTTCCGCAAGGCGCGTAGGATACGTCCCAAGCCATGCGGAGCTGTAGGATTTGGTTTCATTTTCGGAAATGTCGCACGGGTTTCTGGCAATTCCTCGCGCTGGACCGCATCAAGGCCACCAGGTGTTCGCCACAACCCTTGCAGCGCCTATCAGATCGAGCGCCGCCCGCGCGGCGCTTCGCGGGTAAACCCGCTCCCACAGTTTGTTTCGGGCCAGTCTCTCCTGGGCCATTACCTGGTCCGCCTTGTTGGCACGACGCGGTTTCAGCGTGTGCGTTGCCGCCGCCCCACATGGCTCAAGACATGCACCAAAGCAGGTGGCGGTACTTTCACAGGAATAATTGGCCCGAAACAAACTGTGGGAGCGGGTTTACCCGCGAAGCGCCGCGCGGGCGGCGCTCGATCTCATAAGCGCTGCAAGGGTTGTGGCGAGCACCTGTATGCCCTGATGCAATCAACAGCCAGGCACCTGGCGGCCCTGATGCAACCATCGGCCAGACATCTACCCACGCAGCCTACCTACATCAGTTGGTTGAGGCTTTCTCTAGAGGCTTGGCACTACCCTTCCACCCCCCACCCAACGCCAGAAACACCCCAATCTGACCCATCGCCACCTGGCTGTTCGCCGCCGCCAACTGCGCCCGCACATCGGTATAGGTCCGCGTCGCCTGCAGATCAGCCAGGAACGACTCACGCCCCACCTGGTAACGCAGATGCGTCTGGTCCGCCGACTCTTTCGCCGAACGCTCAGCCTCAGCCAGCGCATCACGCCGATCGAGCAAGGCGCTGTACTGCGCCAGCCGCGTCTGTGTCTCACGAATGGCGTTCAGCACCACCCCATCGAACTGCGCCAGCGCCGCCTGAGTCGAGGCTTCCGCCATGCGAATACGCGCACGGGTGCCGTTGGTGGGAATATTCCAACTGATCTGCGGGCCAAAACCCCAACGGTTGGTGGAAGGCTCACCGAGGTTTTCAAGAATGCCGATGGTCCCCACCTGTGCCCCAATGCTGATGTCCGGATAAAGCGCACCAGTGGCCACGCCGATATTCGCGGTCGCAGCCGCCAACTGGCGCTCGGCCTGGCGCACATCGGGGCGGCGTTTGAGCAAGGCGGCGCCATCACCCACCGGGATCAGCTGCGCAAGGTGCGGCAGCTCGGCGCAATCGGCAGTACCCGCCGGCAACTGCTCGACCGGCCTGGCCAGCAACGCGGCCAGGGTGTACAGGCCCGTTTCGCGCTCGGCCTTGAAGCGCGGCAGTTCCGCCCGCAGCGACTTGAACTGGGTCTGCGAGCGGGTGACCTGGGTCTCGTCGCCACGGCCAGCGTCGCGCAAGCGCTGTGTCAGCTGCACGCCCTGCTGCTGCAGGTCCAGCGACTCACGGGCAATGTGGTACTCCTCGTTCGCCGAACACACCTGGGTGTAGGCCTTGACCACATCGGCCACCAGGGTGATGCGCGCGGTGTCGGCAGCGGCCTGCACCGCGTCGGCGTTGGCCTTGGCGGCCTCGGTGCCGCGCTTGAAGGTGCCCCACAGGTCGAACTGGTAGCTGACGCTCAGCAGCGCCTCGCCGATATTGGCCACCGGCACTTTCTCCGGCAGCAGGAAGGCTTCGCCGGACTCCTGCAAGCGCTGGGCACCGGCCTTGATGCCGCCATTGAAACCGCCCTGGGACTCGGCCACTTCCACCTGGGCACGGGCCTTGGCGATGTTGGCGGCGGCCACGCGCAATTCGGTGTTGGCGCTCAGGGCCTGGCGCACCAGTTCGTTGAGGCGTTGATCCTGGTACAGCTGCCACCAGTCCTCGGGCACCGGTGCCGACACCACGCTGTCGGCATCCTGGCGCAACGGGCCGTTGAGGTCGCTGCGCTGCACGGCGGCGTCCTTGGGCACTTGGTAGTTGGGTCCGACCATCATGCAGGCGCCGAGGGACAGGCTAAGCCCCACCAGGATCAGCTGTTTCATGGGCGCTGGCCCTCGATGATCGACACCGTGGCAGTGCGCCCGGCAATCATGCGGAAGTCCGCCGGCACCTCGTCGAAGGTGATGCGCACCGGAATCCGCTGGGCCAGGCGCACCCAGCTGAACGCCGGGTTGACGTTGGGCAGCAGGTTGGCGCCGCTGCTGCGGTCGCGGTCTTCGATGCCGGCGGACAGGCTTTCGACACGGCCGCGCAGGCGGGTGTTGTCGCCCATCACGCGGATGTCCACGGCATCGCCGATATGGATGCCGCCGAGCTTGGTCTCTTCGAAATAGCCATCGACGTGGTACGAGGCGCTGTCGACCACCGACAGCACCGGGCGGCCGGCGCTGACGAACTCGTGGGCGCGCGGGGCGCGGTCGTTGAGGTAACCGTCCACCGGGCTGCGCACCACCGAACGGTCGAGGTTGAGCTGGGCCAGGTCCACCTGCACCTGGGCCTGATTGACCGCCGAGCGGGCGCGGGCCTCGCGCGACTGGCTCTCTTCCAACTGCTCGGCCGCCACCAGGTTGCCCAGCTTGCGGTTGCGCTGCGCCTCGCGGGAGGCCTGGGCCAGGGTTTCCTGGCGCTCGGCCAGGGTCGCCTTGGCCTGGCGCAGGGCCAGGCTGAAGCGGTCCTGGTCGATGGTGAACAGCACGTCGCCGCGCTTGATGGTCTGGTTGTCGCGCACCTCGACCTTCTGGATCAGCCCGGACACATCCGGGGCGATCTGGATCACGTCGGCACGGATATGCCCGTCGCGGGTCCAGGGGGCGAACATGTAGTACACCACCATCTGCCACACGAGCACGGCGGCGAAGGTCACTACCAGCAAGGTCAGGACCACGCGGCCCAGGGTCAGCAAAGGTTTTTTCATGGCAGCATCAGGCTTCGGCAAAAGTGGTCGACCGCGCCCAGCAGCACGGCATACAGGGCAACGTTGAACAGCGCCCGGTGCCAGACCAGGCGGTAGAAATGCACGCGCACCAGCAGCGCGTGCACCCCCAGGAACAACAGGTAGGTCGCAAACATCATCACCAGCAGCGTGGGCAGGAACACCCCGCTGATATCCAGTTCACCTATCACAGGGGCGCTCCATCGAGGCCGGGGGGCAGTTGCGTTTGTTCAGTGGGTTCGAGCATCACCTCCACCCCCGGCAACAGGGCCAGGCGCAGGCCACTCAGGGCGTGCAGCAGGTGGGTGCGGGCATCGCCGCGCTCGTACAGTTCGTCCAGGTTCAGCGCCAGGCGCGCCCGCTCCATGTTGCGCAGCAGCGCTGCCGGGGCATGCAGGCGTTCGCCGGCGCGCAGGCAGGCGGCGTAGTGGCCGCCGACCTCTTCGATCACCGTCTGCAGGCGCTCGCGGGCCTGGCTGCCTGCGCGCGGCAGGTAGGCCAGCAGGTCGAGCAGGTTCAGCCCCACGCGCAGGTCGCGCAGCGCCACGCCGCTGTCCTGGCCGGTCTGTGACAGGCGCGGCAGGTGCTGCATCAGGCGGTCGAGCATCTGCACGCCGACCTGGCGGTGTTCGGCGAGGGTGGCCGGCGCGGTCATCTCGACGATGTCGCGCCAGGCGAAGCGGGTCATGCGCTTGGCCGCCAGCTCCACGCCGAACGGGCGCACCACGATGGTCCAGAGGAAGGCGAACAGCAGCCCCACCGGCCCCGCCAGGTTGGCGTTGAGGAAGGTGAAGAAGTCGGCGTCGTAGGCGCCCTGGATGCTGATGAAGGTCGAGGTGTTGACGATGGTCAGCAAGGTGCCCAGGTAGAAACGCGGCTGCACGGTGAGGGTGCCGACGCAGATGAACGGCACGGCAAAGGCCAGCACCAGCATGGCGAAGTCATGCAGGTTGGGCAGTACCAGGAACAGGTACAGGCTGGAGAAGATCACCGACATCAAGGTCCAGAAGAAGAACCGGTAGATCTGCGGCGCCGGGTCGTCCATGGCGGCGAAGAAACTGCACGACACGGCGGCGAGGATCACCGCGCTGGCGCCGTCGTTCCAGCCCAGGCCGATCCACAGGCCGCAGGCGACGACGATGGCGGTGACGGTGGAGAACACCGAGTAGAGCATCAGGCCACGGTCAAAGAAGGGGGTCAGCCGGCCCAGCCGCCAGTGCCGATACACCGCCCGCCAGGGCTTGGCGTCGTCGCTGCGCAGGGCGTGCTGCAGGGTGCAGCAGTCCTGCCACAGGTCGGCCCACTCGGTCAGGCGGTAGAGCGCATTGGACAACAGCAGCTCGGCGCGCTGGTCGAGGGCGGCGGCGCCGGGTTGCAGGCGATCGATCTGCTCGTGCAGGGCGGTCCAGCGGGCCACCGAGGCGCTGTCGGCGGTGCCCTTGAGCCATTCGCGGGCGGCCGTCAGCACCGGCTGCAACTGGGCGAACTGCACAGGGGCGCGGCCTTCAAGGGCGATCAGGGCGTCGTCGAGGGCATCGATCACCGGCAGCAGGTGGATCATCCGCCCGCGCAGTTCGCGGGCGTTCTTCAAGGTGTGCGGGCCGGCGCCTTCGTGGCCGAGCTGGCCGATCATCAGCTCCAGCGAGTTGAAGGTGGCGACCATCGCCCCGCGCATGCCGCCGACCTTGTCGGCGCTGGCTTCGCGGGCCAGGTAGGTATCGCTGTAGCGGATCGCCTCACCGAACCAGCTGCCGGTCGCGCCCACCACCACCGGCGCCAGCCGGCGCGGCCAGAACACCGCGCCGACCACCGCCGCGCAGACGATGCCCAGGCAGATTTCCTGGGCCCGGGACGAGGCCACGTCGAACACCGCCAGCGGGTTGTCGACCACGGCCAGGGCGATCATCGGCATCGTGTAGCCGGCCAGCATCAGCACGTAGTTGTTGGCGGTGCGCAGGTTCAGCGAGAGGAACAGCAGGGTGCCGGTCCACAGCGCGACGGCGATGCTCAGCAGCAACGGCGACTGCACCAGCAGCGGCACGAAAAAGATCGCCGCACCCGCGCCCAGCAGTGTGCCGAGTGCACGGTACAGCGCCTTGGAGGTGGTGGGGCCGAGGAATGGGCTGGAGACGATGTACACCGTGGCCATCGCCCAGTACGGGCGCGGCAACTGCATCAGCAGGGCGATGTACAGGGCGATCATGGACGCGGCGAAGGTGCGCACGCCGTAGAACCAGTCGCGGGCCGGGGGCACCGAGCTGAAGAAGCCGTTCATGGGGTGAGGCCCGCGTCTTCGAACACGCGGATCACCCGCAGGGTGGCTTCCAGGTCGGCCTGGTCGATGCCCTGCAGCAACTCGCGGCGCAGGCGCACCAGTTCGCCTTCGATCGACTCGGCCAGGGCGCGGCCCGTGGCGGTCAGGCTCAGGGCCTTGGCGCGGCGGTCCAGCGGGTCCTCGCTGCGCAGCACCAGGCCCGCCTTGCACAGCTGGTCGAGCAGGCGCACCAGCGACGGGCTTTCCAGGCCGGCGGCCTGGGCCACCGCCACCTGGTGCACGCCATCGCCCAGGCGCACGATCATCAGCAACGGCACGGCGCAGGCTTCGGAGATGCCATAGCCGGTCAAGGCGCCCTGGCACAGGCGACGCCAATGCCGGGCGGCCACGACCATGCCGCTGCTGATTTTCATGTGCAGAGCGTCAAGTGACATAGGAGGAACCGAGGATATTCATAGTTTGCTAACTATCAATATACGCCCTGCCCTCCCCCTGCCGTCAACCGGGCCTGACCGCAGGCGAAGATGAAAAGTTGTTCATCCTCGCGCCAGACCCGCGCCGTCAGGCCATGTCGCTGGTGGCGAATTCCTCGGCCAGGTGGTCGATCAGCGCGCGCACCGACGGCAACAACCCGCGCCGTGACGGGAAGATCGCATGGACGATGCCGCAGCGCGGGTGCCATTGCGGCAGCAGCTCCACCAGCCTGCCCGCGGCCAGGTCCTCACGCACCGCCACCCGTGGCAGGTGGGCGATGCCCACCCCGGCCACCACGAAATGGCGCAGGGCAAACAGGTCGTCGCTGACCATGCGCGGCGTATGCGGGATGACCAGGCTGTGCTGCTGGTCCTCGCCCTGGAACAGCTCCCACTGGTATTCGCGCTGGGCGCCGCCCCAGTGCAGGCTGGGCAGCGTGCCCAGTTGCTGCGGGTCGAAGCCCGCCGGCAGTTGTTCGAGGAACGCGGGGTGCCCGACCAGGCACTGGGTGCTGTTGCTCAGCACCTTCATCACCATGTCGGTGTTCTCCAGCGGCGGGAAGCGCACCCGCAGCGCCAGGTCGAAGCCTTCGTGCAGCAGGTCGACGCGGCGGTTGGTGCTCTCGATGAACAGCTCCACCTGCGGGTACTTGAGCATGTAGCGGGTGAGCATCGGCCCGACCCAGGAATTGAGCAGGGTGGTCGGGCAACTGATGCGCACCAGCCCGCGCGGCTCGCTGCGGTTGCGCTCGATGATTTCGGCGGCGCCCTCGGCCTCCACGCGCATGGCCAGGCAACGGTTGTAGTAGGCCTGGCCGATCTCGGTCAGCGAACAGTGCCGGCTGGTGCGGTGCAGCAGGCGCACGCCCAGGCGCTCCTCCAGGTCGGCGATGCGCCGGCTGAGCTTGGACTTGGGCATGTCCAGCGCCCGCCCGGCCGGGGCGAAGCCGCCGTGCTCCACCACCTGGGTGAAGTAGTA
Source organism: Pseudomonas sichuanensis (assembly GCF_024749065.1). Lineage (NCBI taxonomy): Bacteria > Pseudomonadati > Pseudomonadota > Gammaproteobacteria > Pseudomonadales > Pseudomonadaceae > Pseudomonas > Pseudomonas sichuanensis. Next base: position 5,814,687 of record NZ_CP087185.1, read on the forward strand.
CAGGGAGTTGAGGTCTTCCATTGATCGTTCACCAAATAGAACGCTAGAGGCAATTTTTGCAGTCTACCGCGCCAAAGGTGATGAATCTAATCTTTGCTCATCAACGCGAAACACCCCACCCAGTGAACGACACACCCTAAGGAGCACGACCATGGCTAACTTCAAATACAACCGCCTGAACAAAGACGACGCCGCCGTACTGCTGGTGGATCACCAGGCTGGCCTGCTGTCGCTGGTGCGCGACATCGAGCCGGACCGCTTCAAGAACAACGTGCTGGCCCTGGCCGACCTGGCCAAGTACTTCAACCTGCCGACCATCCTCACCACCAGCTTCGAGCAAGGCCCCAACGGCCCGCTGGTACCGGAACTCAAGGCCCTGTTCCCCGACGCGCCGTACATCGCCCGCCCAGGCCAGATCAACGCCTGGGACAACGAAGACTTCGTCAAGGCCGTGAAAGCCACCGGCAAGAAGCAACTGATCATCGCCGGCGTGGTAACCGAGGTATGCGTGGCCTTCCCGGCGCTGGCGGCCCTGGAAGAAGAGTTCGAAGTGTTCGTGGTGACCGACGCCTCCGGCACCTTCAACGAAATGACCCGCGACGCGGCGCACGACCGCATGAGCCAGGCCGGCGCGCAACTGATGACCTGGTTCGGCGTGGCCTGTGAGCTGCACCGCGACTGGCGCAACGACGTCGAAGGCCTGGCCGCGCTGTTCAGCAACCACATCCCTGACTACCGCAACCTGATGACCAGCTACAACACCCTGACCGCCGGCAAGTAACCCGCCAGCCGCCTGGCGCCCTCGAGGCGCCAGGCGGCCCGGCACACCCCGTCAACGCAGCTCACGCCAGGGCCCGCCGATGAACACTCCGCACAACCGCAACGTCGTCACGCTGGTGATCCAGCACAAGGTCCGCGCCCAGGCGCTGGCGCCCTACGAGGCTTGGCTCAAGCATGCGGTGAGCACCGCACGCCAGCAGCCGGGCCACCTGGACGTCAACGTGATCCGCCCGGACGACGGTGGCCGGCAGTTCACCACCATCGTGCGGTTCGCCGACGCCGACCTGCTGCAGGCCTGGGTCAATTCGGCCGAGCGCCAGGCGCTGGTCAGTGAAGTACTGCCACTGCTTGAAGAGGGCGACCAGACCCAGGTGCATGACGATCCGGAGTTCTGGTTCACCCCGCCCAGCACCCGCGCCACCGCCGCGCTGGAAGCAGGCCGTGCTTACCTACCTGGTGATCTGCCCCATGACCCTGCTGATCCCGCAACTGCTGGCGCCTCTGTTCGCCCGCTACCCGCTGCTGGCTGGCCCTATCAGCGGCAACCTGATCACCAACCTGTTCGTCATCCTGCCCGTGGTGTTCTACATCATGCCCTGGGTGACCCGCCGCTGCGCCGCCTGGCTGCGTGGCTGAAAGTTTTCTCACTGCCTCACTCGAATTTCAGGAGATACCGACATGAGCACACTCGTTACCCGCGATGGCACCTCGATCCACTACAAGGACTGGGGCAGTGGCAAACCCGTCCTGTTCAGCCACGGCTGGCCACTGGACGCCGACATGTGGGATTCGCAGATGGAGTACCTGGCCAGCCGCGGCTACCGCACCATCGCGTTCGACCGCCGGGGTTTCGGGCGCTCCAGCCAGCCTTGGACTGGCTACGACTACGACACCTTCGCCGATGACATCGCCCAGTTGATCGAACACCTCGACCTGCGCGAGGTGACCTTGGTGGGCTTCTCCATGGGCGGTGGCGACGTCAGCCGTTATATCGCCAGGCACGGCAGCGAGCGCATCGCCGGCCTGGTGTTGCTGGGTGCGGTAACGCCGGTGTTCGGCAAGCGCGACGACACCCCGGACGGTGTCGACAGTGCGGTCTTCGACGGCATCAAGGCCGGCCTGCGGGCAGACCGGGCGCAGTTCATCGCCGACTTCGCCACGCCCTTCTATGGCATCAACCATGGCCAGCAGGTGTCCCAGGGCGTGCAGACCCAGACCTTGAACATTGCGTTGCTGGCGTCGATCAAAGGCACCCTGGACTGCGTGAGCGCTTTCTCCGAAACCGATTTCCGCCCGGACATGGCCAAGATCGATGTGCCGACCCTGGTCATCCACGGTGACGACGACCAGATCGTGCCGTTCGAGAGCACTGGCAGGAAAGCTGCAGAGCTGATCCGCGGTGCCGAGCTGAAGGTGTACGCAGGGGCGCCCCATGGCTTTGCCGTGACCCATGCGCAGCAGCTCAATGAAGACCTGCTGGCCTTCCTGAGTCGCTGAAAAGCGGGGGCCGCTTGCCGGCGATGAGGCCGAAGCAGGCTGCACAAAACCTGATCAAGGCTAACCTTCACCCGCCTGCCGCAGCCCGATGGAGAACACCATGTCCCAGGACCCTAACGACAAGAGCCGCCGCCAGTTCCTCGCCACCAGCACCGTGCTCGGCGCCGCTGGCGCACTCTGGTCGGCCCTGCCCTTCAGCGGCTACGCCACTGCATCCACCCAAGGAGGTTCCATGACCGCCGACCTCATCCTGTTCAACGGCAAACTGCACACCGTCGACCGTGAAAACCCCACTGCCACCGCCGTCGCCATCAAGGACGGCAAGTTCATCGCGGTGGGCAACGATGCCCAGGCCATGGCCCACAAAGGCGCCGCCACGCAGATCGTCGACCTCAAACAGCGCACGGTGATCCCGGGGCTCAATGACTCGCACCTGCACCTGATCCGCGGCGGCCTCAACTACAACCTGGAACTGCGCTGGGAAGGCGTGCCATCGGTGGCCGACGCCCTGCGCATGCTCAAGGACCAGGCGGCCCGCACGCCGACCCCGCAGTGGGTACGGGTGGTCGGCGGCTGGAACGAATTCCAGTTCGCCGAAAAGCGCATGCCCACCCTGGAAGAAATCAACCAGGCCGCCCCCGACACCCCGGTGTTCCTGCTGCACCTGTACGACCGTGCCCTGCTCAACCGCGCCGCGCTCAAGGCGGTGGGCTACAGCAAGGACACCCCCAACCCGCCGGGTGGCGAGATCCAGCGCGACAAGTTCGGCAACCCGACCGGCATGCTCATCGCCCGTCCCAACGCGATGATCCTCTACGCCACCCTGGCCAAGGGGCCGAAGCTGCCGCTGGAGTACCAGGTCAACTCGACCCGCCAGTTCATGCGTGAGCTCAACCGCCTGGGCCTGACCAGCGCCATCGATGCCGGCGGCGGTTACCAGAACTTCCCTGACGACTACTCGGTGATCCAGGAGCTGGCCGACAACAACCAGCTGACCGTGCGCATCGCCTACAACCTGTTCACCCAGAAGCCCAAGGAAGAGCTGGACGACTTCAAGAAGTGGACCGCCAGCGTCAAGCTGCACAGCGGCACCGACTTCCTGCGCCACAACGGTGCCGGCGAGATGCTGGTGTTCTCCGCCGCCGACTTCGAGGACTTCCTCGAACCGCGCCCGGACCTGCCGCAGACCATGGAGCAGGAACTGGAGCCTGTGGTGCGCCACCTGGTGGAACAACGCTGGCCGTTCCGCCTGCACGCCACCTACAACGAATCGATCACGCGCATGCTCGACGTGTTCGAGAAGGTCAACCGCGACATCCCGTTCAATGGCCTGCCGTGGTTCTTCGATCACGCCGAGACCATCACCCCAGAGAACATCGAACGTGTGCGGGCGCTGGGCGGCGGCATCGCCATCCAGGATCGCATGGCCTTCCAGGGCGAATACTTCGTCGACCGCTATGGCGCCAAGGCGGCCGAGCAGACCCCGCCGATCCAGCGCATGCTCGACATGGGCGTGCCAGTGGGTGCCGGTACCGACGCCACCCGCGTGTCCAGCTACAACCCGTGGACCTCGCTGTACTGGCTGGTCAGCGCCAAGACCGTGGGCGGCATGGCGCTTTACCCCGAAGGCCTGAGCCGCGACACCGCGCTGCAGCTGTTCACCCAGGGCAGCGCCTGGTTCTCCAGCGAGCAGGGCAAGAAAGGCCAGATCAAGGTGGGCCAGCTGGCGGACCTGGCGGCGTTGTCGCTGGATTTCTTCAGCGTTGATGAAGAGGCCATCAAGGGCATCGAGTCGGTGCTGACGGTGGTCGATGGCAAGGTGGTGTACGGCGCTGCCGAGTTCGACAAGCTGGGCCCGCCACAGGTACCGGTGCTGCCCGAGTGGTCACCTGTGGCCAAGGTGCCGGGGCACTGGCGCGTGGGTACGCCATCGCTGGCGGCCGTCGTGCACCAGTGTTCAGGGCCATGCGGGGTGCATGCGCACAGCCATGAACAGGCGCGCCACTCCAAGGTGCCGATCAGCGACTTCCAGGGGTTCTGGGGGGCATTGGGTTGTTCGTGCTTTGCGTTCTGAGGTGACGGGATGCTCAGTTGAGCGATTTTGGGCCGCGCTGCGGCCCTTTCGCCGGCAAGCCGGCTCCCACAGGTACAGCGCATGCCTCAAGTTTGACGCGATTCCTGTGGGAGCTGGCTTGCCAGCGATGGGCTGCAACCATGCCCTCAACGCTGAACCTGGTCTTCCAGTTTCATGGTCAGCGCCAGGGTGCTGCCCAGCTGGATCGCCTGGTCACGCCAGCTCTGATAGCGCGCCGTGTCGCGGCTGCTGAAGTGCACCGCCAGTTCCTCGGCGGCCTGCATCACCCCGGTGGCCGCTGCCAGCTCCAGCCAGTACAGGGCAGCCCTGGTATCCGCTGCCACGTACAGCCCATGCAGCAAGCGATAACCCACCTCGAAACGGCAACGCGTCTCGCCGCGTTGTGCCCCGCGCAGGAACCAGTGGTAAGCCTCGAGCGGGTCCACCTGCCATGGCGGCTCACCGTCGCACACCTCTTCTTCGTACAGGTCGCCCAGCGCCGCCGCCGCATGCAGCATGCCGCGCTCGAAGGCATGGCGGTAATACTCGGCGGCGTTGGTATAAGACACTTCCACGCCCTTGCCGAAATAGTGCTGCTGGCCCAGGTTGAACCAGGCAACGGCATTGCCCTGCAAAGCCGCCATGCGCAGCAGGTGCCCGGCCAGCACGGTATCGCCGCGCCAATACTTGCCGTTGAGCCAGATCCAGCCCAGGTCGTTGAGCGCCGCCACGTTGCCGAGCAGCGCCTGGCTGCACAGGTCGGCGTACACCGCCTGCAGGTCGGCAGCTTCATCCAGCCGGTCGATCAGGCCGAAGCGCTCACCGCCCTGCAGTGCCTGGCTCGGCATGCCGACCCCGACGAACAGCCGCTGGCGCTGGCCCGGCAATGCCGGTACCGGCGCGATGCGCTCGGGCAGCAGCCGCGCGAGCAGCGAATGGATATTGCTGGCAGCAGACATGTTCATCCTCATTGAACGGCGCACAGCTCCGGGCTTTGCCGTGATGGGGCGTGATTCTGCGCGACGACACGACAAAACCTGTCGCGAACGATCCAGCGCCAGGCAACCAATTGTCTGTTCCTTGATCTGAGCAGGCCGTGGCCAATTGCCATGACCTGCCCGTGCCGCCATTCTATGGCGGCAAGCCTAGACAAGGACGTTTCCTTTGCCGTTCGCCACCACCCGCGCCACCCTTAGCCGCCAATGGGCACTTCTGCGCCAGTTGCCCAGCCGCTCCCCCGGGACCACCAGCGCAGAACTGGTGTGGCGCCTGCGTGACGTGGGCTTCAACGTCAGCAAGCGCACCGTCGAGCGCGACCTCAACGAGCTGTCGCTGATCTTCCCGCTGGAACGCAACGACAAGAGCATCCCGTTTGGCTGGCACTGGTCGGCCAATGCCGGCAGCGAGCTGCGCGGCAATTTCGACCTGCAGGGGTATTTGCGCAGCGATACGTTGCAACCGGCCCAGGATGAGGGCGTGGAACTGCAAGCCTGGGTCAGCGACCCGCTGGCGCGGCAACTGCGCGAAGCGCCGCTGACCGGCGATATGCAACTGACGGCGCTGGAGCAGGGGCACCGGCTAAGGGCAACAGTGATCGATGGCTGGCCGTTGCGCTGGTGGCTGCTGAGCCAGGGGGAAGGGTTGGTGGTGGAGTTGCCACTGGCGTTGCGTGAGGAAATTGGCCGGACCCTGGCCAATGCGGCGGCGCAGTACCAGGTGTAGTGGCCTGTAGCGGCCCTATCGCGGGGCAAGCCCGCTCCCACGGTATTCGTAGGAGCGGGCTTGCCCCGCGATAGGGCCGGCCCAGGACGACTACCGCTGCATGCCCCAACGCCGCACGGTCAGCCGCTCCAGGGTATTGAACACCAGCCCCTCCACCAGCAACCCAATCAGGATCACCACGGCCAACCCGGCAAACACTTTGTCGGTATACAGCTCGTTGCGGTTCTGGAAGATGTACCAGCCCAACCCGCCCTTGCCGCTGCTGGCGCCAAACACCAACTCGGCGGCGATCAAGGTGCGCCAGGCGAAGGCCCAGCCGATCTTCAGCCCCGACAGGATCGACGGCAGCGCCGCCGGCACCAGGATATGCAGCACCAGGCGCAAGCCGCGCAGGCCGTAATTGCGCCCGGCCATGCGCAGGGTTTCGGACACGCCGAGAAAGCCCGCGTAAGTGTTCAGCGCCAGCGCCCACAGCACCGAATGCACCAGCACGAAGATCAGGCTGTTGTCGCCCAGCCCGAACCACAGCAGCGCCAGCGGCAGCAGGGCGATGGCCGGCAGCGGGTTGAACATCGAGGTCAGGGTGCCCAGCAAGTCGCGCCCCAGTTGGGTCGACACCGCCAGGCTGGTCAGGCCGAAGGCCAGGACGATCCCCAGTACGTAGCCCTTGAGCAGCACCACCAGCGACACGCCGACCTTGGCGAATATCTCGCCGCTGAGCAGCCCCTCCGCCAACGCCGTAGCCGTCTGCACAAAGCTCGGCAGCAGCAGGTCGTTGTCGGTGAAGCACGCCACCAGCTCCCACACCACGGCCAGCAGCACCAGGATCATCGCCTTGCGCAGCCAGCCCTGCTGCCACAGGCGCTGGGCCAGCGGCAGATCACGTTCCAGCGGCACCCCGGGCAGGGGCTGCAACTGCACTTCGTATTCCTGGCGAACAGCTGTCGTCGTCATGCCAAGGCTCCTGTTCAGTAGGCGATGCGGATGTCGTTGAAGCCAAGGTCGCTGGCCTGTGCCGGCGCCTCGTCTTCGTCGAACAGCAAGCGGTGGATGCGCCGGGCACTGGCCTGGAAGTCGCTGCCGCCCAGGCTGCCGAGATCGTACTGGTGGCTGTGCACTTCGGCCCGCACCCGGCCCGGGTGCGGCGACAGCAGCAGGATGCGGTTGCCCACCACCAGCGCTTCTTCGATGGAGTGGGTGACGAACAGCAAGGTGAAGCGCACTTCCTCCCACAGCAGCAGCAACTCTTCCTGCATCTTGCGCCGGGTCAGGGCATCGAGCGCGGCAAAGGGCTCGTCCATCAGCAGGATCTTCGGCTGGGTCGCCAGCGCCCGGGCAATCGCCACCCGGGCCTTCATGCCGCCGGACAGGGTGTGTGGATAGGCATCGGCGAACGCCGCCAGGCCGACCTTTTCCAGATAGTGCAAGGCGCGCTCCTCGGCCTCGGCGCGCTTGAGCTGGCCGGACACCAGCAGCGGGAACATCACGTTCTGCTTCACCGTCTTCCACGGCGGCAGCTGATCAAACTCCTGGAACACCACGATACGGTCCGGCCCGGGGCCGCGTACCGGCTGGCCTTGCAAAAGGATCTGCCCTTCACGGGGCTCGATGAACCCGGCCACGGCCTTGAGCAAGGTGGACTTGCCGCAGCCGGAGGGGCCGAGCAGCACGAAGCGGTCGGCGCGGTCGACTTCGAAACTGACCTGGTGGGTGGCCCGCACCACGCGCTGCGCGGTGCGGTATTCGAGGCTCAGGTTGTCCACCGCCAGCAGCGGTGGGGTGGCGACACGGCTCAGGTTGCTGGCCGTGTGGCCTGGCAATGGGGCGGTCATGGTCGGTCAGCTCCCCTGCAACGGGCGTTCATCCTGGAAGAAGTAGTCCTTCCACGACGCCGGCTTGTTCTTGATCGCACCGACGCGGTAGAGGAAGTCGGCCAGCTTGTAGGTGTTCTTCGGGGTCACGGTGAATTCGTACTGCGGGTTGTCGATCAGCTTGATCAGCGCGTCGCGGTCGATTTTGGCCTTGGTCACGCGGATGTAGGTGTCGGCGGCGGCCGCCTTGTCCTTCTGGGCAAAGTCGGCGGCTTCGGCCAGGGCATCGACGAAGGCTTTGTAGGTCTTGGGGTTGTCCTTGCGGAATTTCTCGGTAGCGAACAGCAGGGTCGGCGAGTTGGGGCCGAGCAGGTCATAGCTGTTGAGCACCACGTGGACATTCTTGTTGGCCAGCACCTGGTCCTGGAACGGCGGGTTAGAGAAGTGCCCGTTGAGCTCGGTGCCGCCAGCCAGCAATGCGGCGGTGGCATCCGGGTGCGGCACGGCCAGGGTGTACTTGTCGAGGCGGTTGTACTCCTTGTCGCCCCACTGCTGCGCGGCGGCATATTGCAGGAAGCGCGATTGCACCGAAACACCCACCGCCGGCACGGCGATACGGTCCTTTTCGCTGATGTCGGCGATGGTCTTCACGTTGGGGTTGCTGCTGACCAGGTAGTACGGGAAGTTGCCCAGCGAGGCCACGGCCTTGACGTTCTGCCGGCCTTTGGTGCGGTCCCACACGGTGAGCAGCGGGCCGACGCCGGCGCCGGCGATATCCACCGAGCCGGACAGCAATGCGTCGTTGATCGCCGCGCCGCCCGAGAGCTGGGCCCAATCGACGGCGATGTCGATGCCCTGCTCCTTGCCGTGCTTTTCGATCAGTTGCTGGTCACGTACCACGTTGAGCAGCAGGTAGACGATGCCGAACTGCTCGGCGATGCGGATCTTGCCCTCGGCGTGGGCCACGGTCGGCGCCGCGAGGCTGCCTACAACCAGACTGGCGCCCAGGCCGATGCTTGCCGCCAGGCGGCTGATGGATTTGCGCATGATGTTTTTCCTCAGTCGTCAGTACGGGGCGTCGCCCTGGATGGTGGTGCGGTACAGCTTGCGCCGCAGGTGCGCGGGGCAGCCGGTGGCCAGGTGGATCAGCGAGCGGTTGTCCCAGAACACCAGGTCATGGGGCTGCCACTGATGGCGGTAGATGTTCTGTTCGAGCACGCTCAGGGCGTACAGCTGCTGCAGCACGTCGCGGCTTTCGTCATCGGGCAGGCCGACGATGCGGGTGGTGAAGCCTTCGCTGACGAACAGCGCCTGGCGCCCGTTCTCCGGGTGGGTGCGCACCACCGGGTGGATGACTTCCTGCACCTGGGCCAACTGCTCGGCGCTCAAGGTCGGGCGCCAGTTGCCTTCGAACTTGGTCTCGGCATAACGCGCGGTGTAGGAGTGGGCGGCGTCACGGCCCTTGATGACCTTGCGCAGGGCATCGGGCACGGCGTCCCAGGCCTTGTGCATGTCGGCGAACAGGGTGTCGCCGCCCTCGCTGGGCAGCTCCTGGGCATGCAGCATCGAACCCAGGCTCGGCAGTTCCTTGTACGACAGGTCCGAATGCCAGAACTTGCCGGCATCGCCCAGGCCGATGTTGGCACCGCCCTCGATGATGTTGGACACGATCAGGATCTCGGGGTGGCCGGCCAGCAGGAACTGTTTGAGCACGTGGATCTGCAGTTCGCCGAAGCGGCGGCTGAAGGCGATCTGTTGCTCGGGGGTGATGCGCTGGTCGCGGAACACCAGTACGTGGTGGTCCAGGTGGGCGCGATGGATTCGGTTGAAATCCTCGGCGTTGACCGGTCGGGTCAGGTCGAGGCCGACGATCTCGGCGCCGACGGCACCTGTGAACGGGCGGATTTCGAAGGTTTGCGGCAAGGCGCTGTCGATGGTCGACAAGGCGTTCGAGGCGGCTGGCATTGTTCACTCCCACGCAAGTGCGCGACTTCCAAGGCGCGCAACGATCAGAAACGCACGGGGATTGCCCGTGTGGGTTCGAGTCGTGCGGCGCGCCGATTGGTCGGCAGGTACGCAGTGGCAGTGACTATAAAGTCATAAGAACAATAATTTAAATACCTTTAATGCATATGCATATGAGGCTGTGCCGTGCCCGCGGGCCAACACGCCCGGCGAACTTTGCCTATGCTGCTGGCTACCCAAAGGAATCTTGATGACGAGGGACGACGCCATGTTCTACGTGCAACGCGACGCCGACGGCCAGTTGCTGCGGGTAGAAGCAGCCCCCTATCACGGCTACACGGAAATGCTGTCCGCCGACCAGGCGGAAGTCCAGGCATGGCTCGCCGAGGACGCCGTCGAGAACAGCCTGCAGCAGCTCAAGCAGAGCGACCTGGACATGATCCGGGTGCTGGAGGACCTGATCGAGGTGCTGACCGCCAAGGGCGTGTTCAGCATCACCGACCTGCCCCCAGGCGCCCAGGCCAAGCTGCTGAGCCGCTCCAGCGCGCGCAAGGCCCTGGGTGGCCTGAACAACCTGATCGAGGAGGATGAGCACGGCGGGCTGATCTGAGGCTTGCCAGCGCCCTGCCCGGCGCTGGGCTCAACGCCAGGGCGCCGGCCGCCCCACCCGTTGCCCCTGAATGCCCTGTACGCCCATCTCGCACAGCACCTTCAACTCCCCCTGGGTTTCCACCTGTTCGGCTATCAGTGGCAGGTCGATGCTGTGTGCCGCCCGTTGGATGGCCTCGATGAACAGGCGCTTGTGCTGCTCGTGGTCGATGTTGCGGATGTAACCACCGTCGACCTTGAGATAGGCCAGGCCCAGGTTGGCCAGGTTGCCGATCATGCTGAAGCGCCCGCCAAAACGCTGCAGGGCCAGGCTGAAACCCAGGCCGTGCAGGCGCCGGGTGAACTGCTCCAGCACGGCCTGTTCGGGCAACTGCTCTTCGCCAATTTCGAAGGTCAGCCGCGGCCCCAGTGCGCGGTGCTGGCCCAACAGCGCGTAGACGCGCTGCAAGGCCTGGGCATCGGCCAGGGTCGCGGCTGACAGGTTCAGCGCCAGCGCCGCGTGGTGCCGTGGCAGATGCTTGAGTACCCGCTCCAGCATCAGCGCATCGAGCCGCGCCATCCAGCCGAAGCGCTCCAGCCAGGGCAGGAAGCACCCGGCGGCCAACGGCTCGCCCTGGCCGTCCTGCAGCCGTGAGGTCACTTTGAAATGCAGGATGCGTTGCGGTGCCTGGCAGTCCACCACAGGCTGGAAGAACAGCTCGAACTGCCCTTTGCTCAGGGCCTGGTCGAGGCGGCTGTGCCAGGCTTGCTGGCTGCCGACGGCCTGGGCTGCCGGCCCCTGTTCCAGGCATATCCAGCTCGGCGTGGCTTGGCTCTCGGCCCGGGCAAGGGCCTCATCGGCCTGGGTGAGCAGGGCCTGTGGCTCATCACCCGGGGCATAGCTGACCAGGCCGATACAGGCCACCGGGGCAACATCGCTGGCACCGGTCTCGTGCAGGCTTTGCAGGCTGGCTTCCAGGGCCTGGGCCAGCTCGATCGCCTCGTCATGCACCAGGCCCGGCGCCAGCACGGCGAACTCGCCCCCGCGGCTGCGGGCGATCAGGTCATGGGTTTGCGGGTAGCGGGCGCAGGCCCGACGCAGCTGTTCGCCCACCGCCTGCAGCAACTGGTCGCTGCGCTGGCCACCCAGGCGCGCGTTGAGGCCGGTGAGATCCTGCACGCGCAACAGCAGCAGGTAACCGGCGCGGGCCTCCTCCAGGTTGCTGACCTGGGCACTGAGCTGCATCTCGAAGTATTGGCGGTTGGCCAGGCCCGTGAGGCTGTCCTGGTAAGCCTCATTGCGCAACTGCTCGCTGCGCTCGGCCTGCTCGCGGAACAAGGCTTCGAGCTTTTCGACCATCTGGTTCATCGCCTGCACCACCCGGCGCAGCTCAGGCGTGCGCGGCAGTTCTGGCAGGCTGAGGAATTCGCGCCGGGCAATGGCGTGGGACTGCGCCACCATGTAATCCAGCGGCCGCAGCTGGCGGCGCAGCAGCAGCGCGCCAAGCACCGCACTCAGCACGCCGCACAGCAACAGCCAGCCCAGGCTGCCCAGGGCGCTCTGCCAGAGCTTGGCCAGGGCGAACATCGGATGGCTGATCACCTCGACCCGCGCCGCCTGCTGCCAGCCACGGCTGACGATCGCATCGCCACCGGCCGGTTCCAGGTTGGCCAGCCGGATGAACCAGGCCGGCACACCTGCGCTGTCGGGTACGGCGTGGCGCTCGACCAGCACGGCGTTGGTGCCCTGCTCGATGACCTTGATGCTGGCGTAATAACCGCTGTCGAAGATCGAACTGACCATCAGCTCGACCATTGCCGGGTCGTCGATGTTCGGCGTCAGCGCCAGCGCCAAGGCGGTCGCGGCATCCTGGGCATGGGCGCGCAGCTGGTTGATGTACTGGCTGCGCGAGCTCTCCAGGCTGACCATGAAACTGCCGCTGAAGGCGACCACCAGGAGCAGGCAAATGGCAAGCAGCAATTGTTTGAACAGTGACATCTGTGCTCCTTCAGTAAACCGGCTCGGCCGGGAAGCCCTCGGCCTGCATTTTCTTCAGCAACCCCTGCCAGCGCGACAGGCGCTTGGTATCGCCGACCTTCTTGTTGCCGCCCGCCCCCGTCAGCCACAAGCCCTCGCCGTTGAAAGCGTACACCGGCAACAGGTCAGTACGCTGGCTGGCCGGCTTGATCGCGTCCATCAGGCTGTCGAGCACCAGTGGCTGGGCCTGTGGGCTTGAATAATAGGTCAGGACCATGTGTGCCCGGTTCTGCCGCAGGGCCTTGACGTAAGTGATGCGCAGTTTGTCGGCGGGAATGCCCAGGCGCCGCAGGCTGAAGTACTTGGCGATGGCGTAGTCCTCGCAGTCGCCGGCCCCCTTGATCAGCGACTGGACCGGCGTGGCCCAATAGTCGATTTCGCGCCACAGGTCGATGTCCTCGACATAGCGCAGCTGCGTGTTGAAGAACAGGTTGACCGCTTGTAGCTGGCTCAACTCGCTGCCCTGCTGGTGGCTCGCCAGCAGGCGCTGCCAGGCGTCGATGCGCCCCTTGCCGGCGCCAAGGGGCCCGTAGAGGGCCTGGGCACGGCTGCTGATCTGCGCGAAGTCCCAGTCCGCCTGCGTAGCGCCCAGCAACAAGCAGCCCAGCAGTGCGGCAGCACCGATTCGGCGTACAGTCCTTGTAATGGCCCAAGGTATCGCCACTGCGAACACCCGTTCAGAATCAGTTGGAAGCCGCGATGGTGCGGGCAGGTATGGCAAAAGACAATGGCAGGTTGTGGCCCGTTTGCCAGCCGTCGGCAAACCTGCTTCGTACGGGCTGCGGTCTTTTCGCCGACTTCCCAAGGCCTGCGACTTGCTTCACGATAGCCGCGTTTCTTCACCGGCTGCAGGCCTCGCCAAGCAAGCGGTTTGACAAGACCCCCGTTCCCTCACTAGGGTTATTGGATCCAATTTTCATGTTGCCGAGGCAAAACCCGCGTGGCTGAGAAACCCAAACTCCTGAGCACCGTGCTGGGCAGCGAGCAAGTCCCTGCGCACCTGGCCCGCAGTGTGATCGAAGAACGCCTGCGCAGCGCCATCCTCGATGGCCGCCTGCCCCCAGGCACCGCCTTGCGCCAACAGGAACTGGCCTCGTTGTTCGGCGTCAGCCGAATGCCGGTACGCGAAGCCTTGCGCCAGCTCGAAGCGCAGTCGCTGCTGCAGGTGGTGATGCACAAGGGCGCGGTGGTCGCACCGCTGATCGGCGAGGACGCCGTGGACACCTATGCCCTGCGCGTCATCCTCGAGACCGAGGCCCTGCGCCAGTCGATCCCGCGGCTCGACGCCGATGACATTGCCCTGGCCCGCAGTTACATCCAACAGCTGGAAAACGAAGCCCGCCACGCCGAGATCGGCCGCCTCAACCGGCTGTTCCACATGACGCTCTACAGCAAGGCGGGGAACCAGAAGCTGCTGCGCCTGATTGAAATCGAGCTCAATGAAGAAGAACGCTTCCTGCGCTTCCACCTGTCGTCCATGGGGCTCGGCAAGCTCACCCAGGACGACCACATCGCCCTGACCGATGCCGCCAGCGACAAACTGGTGGACGAAGCCGTCAGGCTGCTGGAAGCGCACCTGAACAATGCCGCCCGGACCATCAGGAAATACCTCGACAGGCAAACTGCCGGCTGATCCAGCGGCAGGTGTCCGGCAAGAGGAACGCCCGTGCACGAGCACACTCCACAGGCAGGGACTCCTGCGCAACTGCCCAGCATTCGCCTGATCTGCCTGGCCAGCGATCGCCAGCAGCTTATCCAGTACCGCACCTGGTCCCGTGCCTTGAGCGACCCCATCGAACTGGTCGCCGTCGACATCAGCGCCACCGTGCCCGCTGATGAACTGGCCGCCCCACAGTCCCTCCCTTCGCTGGCCCGGACCCTGGCCAGCCGCCTGCAACCCTTCCTGGCTCACCCCCACGCCCTGTTTGCCCAGGATCACGCCGCACACCTGGCGCTGGCCCTGACCTACCTGGCACAGCGCAGCAACCCTGGGCAAACCCGACGTTTGTTTGTTTCCAGCTGTGACAGCCCTGACGCCACCGAAGGTGGCCTAACCGAGCACCTCCAGGTGCCGGTGACCGCGTTCTATCCCCCCGACACGCTGACCGCCATGCTTGGCTGGCAGCGCCTTGCCCGCCGGGAGCTCGAGCTTGTCGAGCTGCCGGCCCACAGCCGGCCTGGCGAGCAACGCCTGATCAGCATCCTCAATGCCCACCTTGGGCTTCTCTGTTTCGCCTGACCCCACCTGTTTTCACGCCCGTTATCACGGCACCTGCAGCGCCCGGTCCATCGCAGACCATGGCGGTGCCAGCCTTTTGAGCACACTCTACACACTGCAGCGGCCGCTGATCTTCAGCGGACCTGGCCGTCTGCAGCCACTTCCACCCGCAGAAGGAGCCTGCCACCGGGGCCAGGACCGCAGCACGATCAGCCGCCCCTTAACAGTTCAACGTCTTCAACACCCATTCATCAGTGCTCCGAGTGAAGCATTCACTCCTTGTTTGTTTTTCTGATAGTTAATTATCGGAAGGAGCACCTTATTGCCAAATTAAAACTTTCAAATAAGTTTTAACGCACTCGCTCAACTTGCAAATAATCAAACTTCAAAATAATTAAAAAAACAATTGCAGCAAACTTTGTCATTGCTTTAAGTTCTGTCTCACCCCGTGCAACAGTGCGGCGGAAACCGTGAACAGAAGCCCGCAACACCCCATGCGGCCTAGGCTTATTGATCTGCAGCGAAACTTTATTCGGGGCACTTGCTCGCCCTGAATATAGTGAGCACGGACAACTTGCCACACTTAAACCAACATCCAATGGAGCCTCCATGAGCACATTGAAGCGCACACTCGACCATAAAAAACATGCACTTTCCCAACACCCGCTGTTCTCCGAAATCGACTCGTTGGCAACCTTGCGACGGTTCATGGAAACCCATGTATTCGCGGTATGGGACTTCATGTCGCTGACCAAGCGCCTGCAGCAGGAACTGACCTGCGTCAGCCTGCCCTGGCTCCCCCCTGCCGACCCGGCCGCTGCACGGCTGATCAACGAGATCGTGCTCGGCGAGGAGTCGGACGACCGCCTCGACCACGGCCACTACAGCCATTTCGAGCTGTACTTGGACGCCATGCGCGAAGTCGGCGCCAGCACCCAGGCCATCGAGCGCTTCATCAGCCTGCAACAGCAAGGCGTCGATGCGCTCAGCGCCCTGGTGCGTTGCGAAGCCAGCGACGCCGCGCAGCGCTTCGTCCGCGATACCCTCGAAGTGGCCCTGCATGCGCCTGCCCACCGCGTGGCCGCGGCCTTCCTGCATGGCCGGGAAAGCGTCATCCCGACCATGTTCCAGCAGATCCTCGACGAGTGGGGCATCGGCAGCGAACAGGCCCCGACCTTCCGTTACTACCTGCAGCGCCATATCGAAGTCGACTCCGAGGACCATGGCCCCGCCGCGGAGCAGCTGCTGGCCCGCCTGGTCGAGCATGACCCGGTGCGCCAGGAGGAGGTGCATGCCGCCGCCATCGCCGCCGTGGACAGCCGCATGGCCCTGTGGGATCGCCTGCGCGCCGCGCTGCAGGCGCCGGTCGCCGAGGTCAACCCATGAACGCCGTGGACTACCGCTCCTTCGCCGACGCCTGGGAGGCACGCGCAACCATCCGCACCCGCCCCCGGCGCCGGCTGGAGGACGACCAGCGGTTGATCTACCCGCTGAGCCGCCAGCCGCTGGTGCTGGGTGCCACCTTCCAGCGCGAATGCCCGCAGCTGCGCGACTTCGTGCTGGTGCAGAGCCTCTACAAGTTCATCAACGACGTGGTGATCTTCGAGACCGAGATCGTCGACCGGACCGCCCGGCGCATCGCCAAGGATCGCTTCGCCGTGCGCTTCCCGTTCGCCTGCCGCTACGACGCGATGACCGTGGTGGTCGACGAGGACTACCACGCCCTGGTGGCCATGGACTTCCTGCAGCAGACCATCGCCCTGACCGGCATCGCACCGATCGCCCTGCCCCAGGAGATCGAACTCAGCCGGGCGATCCCGGCGGCGCTGGAGCAGGTGCCCGAAGCGCTGCGCGACGCGTTGGAGCTAGTGTGCGTGGGCATCGCCGAGAACACCCTGACCGACGATGTCGCGGCGTTCGCCCGGGATGATTCGGTCAAGCCGTCGGTCAAGGGGCTGATGGCCGACCACCTGCTCGACGAAGGCCGCCATTCGAGCTTCTGGGCCCGCCTCACGCGGATCTACTGGCAGGCCGCGCCAGAGGCCGAACGGCAAGCGATCGCCAAGGTGCTGCCGGTGTTCCTCGGCCAGTACCTGACCAACGACATCCAGCAGGCCTTCGACTTCGCCCTGATCGCCGCGCTGCCGGTGGACGAGGCGGTGCGCGAGGCCCTGCGCGAGGAGGCTCGGGGCCTGGCCTACCCGATCAACCACCAGCACCCGCTGCTGGGCAACATCCTGCGTTTCCTGCGCAGCAGCTCGATGCTCGAATCGGCCTGCGTGCAGGACGCGCTGCGCGACTACCTGCCCTGAGGAACCGATCATGAGACGCCTCGACATACTCCTGGTGGGCACCAGCCCCGCCATCGGCGCCTTTGCCCGCCTGCTCGACGAACATGGCCATGGCACCACCACGGCGGACAGCCCGCAGGCCCTGCGCCAGCAACTGTCGCCCGCCACCGGGCTGGTGGTGGAGGACGGCAGCCTGGCCCTGGCCAGCGGCGACTGGCAGGCGCTGGGCAGCACGCCATTGCTCAGGCTGCGCCTGGGCGCCCGCTTGGGCGAAACCTTGCCGCACCTGGAAACCCTGTGCTGGTGCGGCAGTGCCAGCGCCCAACGCCTGATCGAGCGGCTGCCGGTGCCAGCGCCGGAATCGGGCAATGGCCAGCAACTGTACCAAGACAGCTTGCAGGCCTTGTGCGATCAACTGGCCCTGCACGTCACCCGCTTTGCCCGCAACCCGCAGCACCTGCAGGAGGCGCCAGCGGTCAGCCCCGGCGCCAGCGAACACGAGCACGGCCTGGGCTGGCTGGAGGCGTTGGCCTACCGGCATCCGTTCAACCGTGCGCTGCGTGCCGACCTGCTGGAGCAGGCCCAGGGCAGCCTGGTCGGGCAGCTGGAGCGGAGCCTGCGCCGGCACGCCGCATCCCCGGCATTGCATGACGCTGGCCAGCGCCATAGCTATCGCCAGCTGCACGCCCGCACAGCCGCCATCCAGCAAGCCCTGCTACCGCTGCTGGCCGGCGCCCACGCGTCCCCGCCGGTGGTGGCGGTCTGCATGGGCAAGTCGCCCGAGCTCTACGCCAGCCTGCTGGCGGTGCTGGGTTGCGCCGCCATCTACCTGCCGCTGGACCCGGCCACGCCAGCGGCGCGGCGCCAACGCATCCTCGACGATGCCGGCGCCTGCGTGCTGCTGCATGACGGCCAACTGCCTGCCGCCATCGCCCACCTGGACGTGCGTGACATAGCGCCCTTGGAGGGCCCTGAGCTGCCAAGCCTGGTACTGGGCGAAGCGCACGTCGGGCAACCCTGCGTGGCGATCTACACCTCCGGCACCACCGGCCAGCCGAAGGGCGTGCTGCTCAGCCAGGGCAACCTGACGCATTTCATGGCCTGGTACCGCGAGCACGTGGCGCTGGATCGGCACAGCCGGGTACTGCAGTTTTCCACCATCGGCTTCGACGCCTCCTTGCTGGACATCCTGCCGACCTTCGCCTGCGGTGCCGAACTGGTGCTGCCTGGCGAAGACCAGCGCCGCGACCCGCGGCAACTGCTGGCACTTATCCACAGCCATGAAATCACCCATGCGTTCCTGCCGCCGGCCCTGTTGAGCATCCTGCCGCGCGACGGACACCTGGGCCTGCAGCACCTGATCACCGGGGGCGATGTCTGCGAACCCGAAGTGATCGCACGGCTGGCCGGGCAGTGCCGGATGCACAACATCTACGGCCCGACGGAAACCACGGTGCTGGCCACCACGCGGGTAATGGCGGCGGATGACAGCAACCGCAACCTCGGGCTGCCGATCGCCAACACCCAGGTGCTGATCCTCGATGAAGCCCTGCGCCCGGTGCTGGAGCAGGCCCCCGGCGAGCTGTACATCGCCGGGCCCGGCGTTGGCTTGGGTTACCTGAACAATCCGCTGCTGACGGCCGAGCGCTTTGTCGAACTGGGCTTGCCCGATGGCCGCTCGCTCAGGGCCTACCGGACCGGCGATATCGGCAAATGGACCGCCCAGGGCATCGAGCTGTGCGGGCGACGCGACAACCAGGTGAAGATCCGCGGCTTTCGCGTGGAGCCCGAGGAGATCGAGCACTGCCTGCGCGACGCCCGCCTGTTCGCCCAGGTGGCGGTGGTGATCGACCCCCAGCGGCGGGTGCTGGCCTTCCTCGCCCACCCGCAAAGCGCCGAGGCCCTGGCGCTGCTGCGCGAGCACGCCGAAAGCAGCCTGCCCGACTACATGCGCCCGATGTTCTACCAGGTGCTGGAGCAGATGCCCTACACCGCCAATGGCAAGGTTGACCGCCAGGCGCTGCTGCTGCGGCCACTGGCCTTGCCGGCGCAGCAGCGCCTGCAACCGCAGACCGCCACCGAGCATCAGTTGCGCGAGGCGTGGAGCGAATTGCTGGAACTGCCCGAGGCCGATATCGCCATCGACGACAGCTTCTTCAACCTGGGGGGCCACTCGATCCTGCTGTCGCGCCTGCTGCTGGAAGTGCGTGAACGCTTCGGCCAGGGGGTGGCGATCAACCGCTTCATCGAGCAACCGACCGTGCAACGCCTGGGCGCGCTGCTCGACGGTGTCGAGGCCGTGCAGCAAAACCCTCTGGCCCGCCCTGAACAGGACGCGCAGCGCGAACTGGGCCTGCGGGTGCTGCCGGTGGAACGACTGGGCGATGTGCACAAGGTGATCGTCACCGGCGCCAACAGCTTCGTCGGCGTGCACCTGGTCGAGGCGCTGCTGGACTGGGGCGCCAGCGAAGTGGCCTGCCTGGTACGCAGCGCCAGCGGCCTCACGGCTAGCGAACGCTTCGCCCAGGCGCTGCGCGACAACCAGCTGGAGCTGGACATGGCCCGCGTGCGGGTGTTCGAAGCCGACCTGCGCCAGCCGCGCCTGGGGCTGGCCCAGGCCGACTACGACTACCTGGACCAACACTACGGCGCGCTGCTGCACAACGCAGCGCAGGTCAACCATGTGCTCGACTACCAGGCGCTGGCCGCCGACAACATCGAGCCGCTGTTCGAGTGCCTGCAGTTGTGCGAGGGCCGGCGCAAGAAAATCTTCAACTTCGTCTCGACCCTGTCCGCCTGCAGCGCAGTGGACAGCGCCGGCCAGGTGCTGGAGGCCGAGCCTGCGGCGACCCCGCCGCTGTACATCCGCAACGGCTACAACCTGAGCAAATGGGTCGGCGAGCGCATCCTGCAGCGCGCCCGCGCGCAAGGGGTGTGGGTCAACCTGTTCCGCCCCGGCAACATCACCTTCGACAGCCGCACCGGCGTCTGCCAGCCCCACAGCAACCGCCTGATGCTGATGCTCAAGGGCTCGCTGCAGTTGGGCCAGGTGCCGCGTCTGGAGATCGATTTCGACCTGATGCCGGTGGACTTCCTCGCCCGTTTCATCGCCTTCCACAGCAGCCGCCACCAGCCCGGCGAATGCGTGTTCAACCTGCACAACCCCGAGCCGCTGCGCTGGAGCGATTACCTGGCGTCGTTCCGCGAGCAGGGCCATGCCTTCGAGCTGGTCAGCGTCGAGCACTGGCAACAGCGCCTGCGCCGAATCGACCGCGACAACGCGCTGTATGACGTCCTCGGTTTCTACCTGGACGGCTTCGGCGAAGACATCGGCGACATCGGCGGCATTGCCCACGACAACGCCCGCGCCGGCGTGCGGCGCATGGGCAGCCATTACCCGAGCAAGAGCCCGGCGCTGCTGCGCCGGGGCTGCCGCTACCTGGCCGACATCGGCTTCATCTGACCTTTATCCACAACCGGAGCAACACGACATGCAAGCACTCAAGCCCGATACCCTGATCCGCAACCCCGAAGGCTGCCGCGTGGTGTCCAGCGTGGACATCGCCGCGCCCGCCGCCAGCGTCTGGAACATCGTCGGCAACTTCGCCGGCTTCCCGGTGTTCATCCCGGCGCTGGCGCACATCGACATGACCGGCAGCGGCGTGCGTTCGGTGCGCAAGAAGCTGTTCAAGGACGGCAACGTGGTGATCGAACAGCTCAACGCCCGTGATGAGCAGGCCATGCACATGACCTGGAGCCTGATCTACACCAGCCTGAACATCGGCAACCTGTGGGCGGCGATGGCCGTGGAGGCGCTCGATGCCGGCCACAGCCGCGCCACCTGGACCATCCAGGCCGAACCCCAGCAAGGCGGTCCCGAAGCGCTGCCAGGCTTCCAGGCGTTCCTGCAGGGCTTTGCCGATGAGGCGATGAACAATGTGAAAAACCTGCTCAGCTGACCCCGCCCAACGACAAAAAGCCGCGTCCCCCGGGGGCGCGGCTTTTTGTCGTTGAGCAACCCTGCCGGCGGCTTACAGCACCACGCGCAGGCACTGCCCGGCGTGATACAGCGAGAACCCCGACTCATAGAACGCCGTGCGCAACGATGGCGCACTCACCCCTTTCATCGGCGAGAACGGGATCGGCAGGCTGTCCGGATCGTCCTTGAGCAGGAACTCGGCGAACGCCCGGCCAATCACCGTACCGGTGGTGTTGCCACGGCCGTTGTAGCCAGTCACCGCCACCAGCCCCGGCGCCGGCTCGAACAGGCGCATCAGGTGGTCGGGGGTGAAGTCGATGCAGCCGGTCCAGTGCATTTCCCACTCGACCTTGCCCAGCTCCGGGTAGTAGTGGCTCTGGATGCGGTCGGCCCAGCTGCGCACGAACCACGCAGGCTTGTTGTCGACCCGGCCCAGGCTGCCAAGCAGCAGGCGGCCCTGGTCGTCGCGGCGGATGCTGCTGAGCACGGTGCGGGTGTCCCACGAGCCCTGGCCATGGGGCAGGACCTTGTCGGCGGCCGCGCCCTGCAAGGGCTTGGAGGCCACCTGGTAGTAGTAGCCACGGAAGAACTGCTTCTGCAGGTTGCTCCAGTCGCCTTCGGTGTAGGCGCCGGTGGAGATCACCACTTTGTCGGCGCGCACCGCGCCGCGCGCGGTCTTCACCCGCCAGGCAGCGCCGTCGCGCTCCAGGCCCTCGACAGCGGATTGCTGGAACAGCTTGCCGCCCAGGCGGGCCACGGCGCCCGCCAGGCCCTGGGTGTAGCCCATGGGGTTGATGGTGCCGGCGCGGCGGTCGAGCAGCGCGGCGGAAATCTTGTCGGTACCGCAGTATTCCTGGCATTGCGCGCCGGTAAGCAGCTCGACATCGGCGCCACGGCGCGACCATTGCTGGTGGCGGGCTTCGAGGTCGGCGATGCCGGTGGCGTTGTGCGCCATGTGCAGGGTGCCTTTGTGCTGTGCCTGGCAGTCGATACCCAAGCGCTCGATCATGGCGAACACCTCGCCCGGCGCCTCGCCCAGCACCTTGTTCAGGCGGCTGCCTTGCTTGTGGCCGAGGGTGGCCTCGACATCATCGGGGCGGATCCAGGTGCCGGCGTTGACCAGGCCGACGTTGCGCCCGGAACCGCCGTGGCCGATCTTCCAGGCCTCCAGCAGGATCACCGACTTGCCTTGCTCCAGCAGGTGGATCGCCGCGGACAACCCGGTGATGCCGCCGCCGATCACGCAGACATCGGCCTTGTGCTCGCCGGCCAGGGCCTGGGCGGCGACGGTCGGCTGGGTGACGTGTTCCCACAGACATTCTTGACGCAGTTCGGACATGGCCCGGCTCCAGCAAAATTTTATTCTTGTTGCGGCCCTATCGCCGGCAAGCCGGCTCCCACAGGAATCGACGCGGTCCCTGTGGGAGCCGGCTTGCCGGCGATCCGGGGGCGACGCCCCCGGCCATACAGCATCAGTCGAACACGATACCCTGCGCCAGCGGCAGCTCGCGCGAGTAGTTCACGGTGTTGGTCTGGCGACGCATGTAGCCTTTCCAGGCATCGGAGCCGGACTCACGGCCACCGCCGGTCTCTTTCTCGCCACCGAACGCCCCGCCGATCTCGGCGCCGCTGGTGCCGATGTTGACGTTGGCGATGCCGCAATCGCTGCCCGAAGCACTCTGGAAGCGCTCGGCCTCACGAATGTCAGTGGTGAAGATGCACGACGACAGGCCCTGTGGCACTTCATTGTTCAGGCGCAGGGCCTCTTCGAAGTCGTCGTAGGCCAGCACGTAGAGGATCGGCGCGAAGGTCTCGTGGCGCACCACGTCGCTCTGGGCCGGCATCTCGGCGATGGCCGGGGTCACGTAGTAGGCGTTCGGGTACTGCTCGGCCAGCTGACGCTCGCCACCGAATACCTGGCCGCCTTCATCGCGGGCCTTGGCCAGCGCGCCTTGCATGGCGTCGAACGACAGCTTGTCGATCAGCGGGCCGACCAGGTTGTCCTTGCGTGGGTCGCCGATGCGCACCTTGGCGTAGGCGGCCTTGACCCGGGCAACCACTTCATCCTTGATCGAGCGGTGCACGATCAGGCGGCGCAGGGTGGTGCAGCGCTGGCCGGCGGTGCCGACGGCGGAGAACAGGATGCCGCGCACGGCCAGGTCCAGGTCTGCGCTCGGGGCGAGGATCATGGCGTTGTTGCCACCCAGTTCGAGGATGCTGCGGCCGAAGCGTGCCGCCACCCGTGGGCCCACTTCACGGCCCATGCGGGTGCTGCCGGTGGCGCTGACCAGCGGCACGCGCGGGTCGTCGACCAGGGCTTCACCGGCTTCGCGGCCGCCGATCACCAGCTGGCTCAGGCCGGCCGGCGCATCGCCGAAGGCTTTCAGGGCTTTTTCGAACAGCGCCTGGCAGGCCAGGGCGGTGAGCGGGGTCTTCTCGGACGGTTTCCACACCACCGAGTTACCGGCCACCAGGGCCAGCGCGGTGTTCCACGCCCACACGGCGACCGGGAAGTTGAAGGCGCTGATCACGCCGACCACGCCCAGCGGGTGCCAGGATTCACGCATGTGGTGGCCCGGGCGCTCGGAGGCGATGGTCAGGCCGTACAGCTGGCGCGACAGGCCGACGGCGAAGTCGCAGATGTCGATCATTTCCTGCACTTCGCCCAGGCCTTCCTGGGTGATCTTGCCGGCTTCGATCGAGACCAGCTCGCCGAGGTCGGCCTTGTGTTCGCGCAGCACTTCACCGAACAGGCGCACCAGCTCGCCACGGCGCGGGGCCGGCACGCTGCGCCAGGCTTCGAAGGCCTGCTGGGCCTGGTCGATGCGGGCAATGGTGTCGGCCTTGCCGAGCAGTTTCACCGAGGCGATCTGGCTGCCGTCGATCGGGGTGTGAACAGGGTAGTCGCCCTGGGTGTAAGCCGTGGCGGCAACGCCAAGGCGCTCGAGCAATCCAGCAACCATTGTGCTTCTCCTTTCATCGTGTGAAGGGTTGGAAAATGACGTGGGTCAGTATTAATCCGATTACACAAGTGCAACAAACGACCTTTATTCCGCATATCATTCCGGCAGGTAATGATTCGAGCCGCAGAGACCGCTATGTCCAAACGCCTGGTACCGTCCATGACCGCCCTGCAGTGCTTCGAGGCTGCGGCGCGCCACCTGAGCTTCACCCGCGCCGCCGAAGAGCTGCACCTGACCCAGAGCGCGGTCAGCAAGCAGGTCGCGCAACTGGAGGAGATGCTGCGCCACCATCTGTTCCTGCGCATCCGCCGGCGCCTGCAGCTCACCCCCGCAGGCTCGTTGTACCTGGCCGAGGTCAACAAGATCCTCACCCAGGTCGACATGTCCAGCCGCTACGTGCAGACCTACGGCACGCAGACCGAAGTACTCAAGGTAGCCACTCAACCGAGTTTTGGCGTGCGCTGGCTGATCCCGCACCTGAAAGGCTTCGGCAAGCGCCACCCGAACATCCACCTGGACATCCGCAACGAGATGGAGCCGTTCGCCCTGCTGCAAGGGTCGGCGGACGTGGTGTTCTTTTACGGCCAAGGCACCTGGCCGGGGGCGACCTGCGTGGAGCTGTTCGGCGAGGAGGTGGTGCCGGTGTGCGCGCCGGAGTTGCTTCAGGGGCGCACGCTGGCGGACGCCGGTGCGCTGGCAGACCTGGTGCTGCTGCAGAGCGCCTCACGCCCGGAGGCGTGGCATGAGTGGTTCCTGGAACAGGGGCTGCACACCGACAACAGCTACCACGGGCCGCGTTTCGATACGTTCTATATGGCGTTGAGCGCGGCACAGTCAGGGTGCGGGGTGGCGCTGGTGCCGCGCTATCTGGTGGCCAGGGAGCTGGCCGGGGGCAGCCTGGTGATGGCCTGGGACCATGCGATGAAGAGCAATGGCGCGCATTACCTGGCGTATGCCGAGCATGCGGCGGAGGTGCCGAAGGTGCGGGCGTTGGTCGAATGGGTTCGCGAGCAACTCTGAAGCCATCGCGGGGCAAGCCCGCTCCCACGCTATGTCAGACCGTGGGAGCGGGCTTGCCCCGCGATGGGGCCCTCAAGGTCGATCAAAAAAGGAATGAAACACTCACTTTTTTTCGCTTGTACGGCAACTCCATTCCCAGCTTTCATGTAAGCGTCCGAACCTAACCAGGAAGCTTGCGATGCCCGCCCACGATTTCGTCAGCCCCGACAGCATCCGCGCGCAGTTCTCTGCCGCCATGTCGCTCATGTACAAACAGGAAGTGCCCCTGTACGGCACGCTGCTTGAGCTGGTGAGCGAGATCAACCAGCAAGTCATGGCCGAGCAGCCCAAGGTGGCCGAGGCCCTGCGCTGGACCGGCGAGATCGAGCGCCTCGACCAGGAGCGCCATGGCGCCATCCGCGTCGGCACCGCCGAAGAACTCGCCACCATCGCCCGGCTGTTCGCGGTGATGGGCATGCACCCGGTCGGCTACTACGACCTCAGTTCGGCCGGCGTGCCGGTGCATTCCACCGCCTTTCGCGCGGTGCACGAACAGTCGCTGCACGTCAGCCCGTTCCGCGTATTCACCTCGCTGCTGCGCCTGGAGCTGATCGACAACCCGCAATTGCGCGAACTGGCCCAGGGCATCCTCAAGCAACGGCAGATCTTCACCCCGCGAGCGCTGGAGCTGATTGCCCAGTGCGAACGCGACGGTGGCCTGAACGCGAGCGACGCCGAGCACTTCGTCAACGAAGCCCTGCACACCTTCCGCTGGCACCAGGACGCCACGGTCACCGCCGAGCAGTACCAGCAGCTGCACGATCAGCACCGCCTGATCGCCGACGTGGTGGCGTTCAAGGGCCCGCACATCAACCACCTGACCCCACGCACCCTGGACATCGACGCGATCCAGGTCGGCATGCCGGCCAAAGGCATCCCGCCCAAAGCCGTGGTCGAAGGCCCGCCCACCCGTCGCCACCCGATCCTGCTGCGCCAGACCAGCTTCAAGGCATTGCAGGAAAAGGTCGCCTTCAGCGATGCCCAGGGCAGCCACACGGCGCGCTTCGGCGAGATCGAACAGCGCGGCGCGGCGCTGACGCCCAAGGGCCGCCAGCTGTACGACCGCCTGCTCGACGCCACCCGCGCCGCCCTGGGCGGCGTGCCGGCCGAGGCCAATGCCGAACGCTACAAGGCGCTGCTGGAGGCGCAGTTCGCCGAGTTCCCGGATGACCTGGCGCAGATGCGCGAGCAGGGGCTGGCGTACTTCCGCTATTTCGCGACCGATAAGGGGCTGGCCGCGCGCGGCCAGGCGGATCGCCCGACCACCCTGCAAGGGCTGATCGACGCTGGCCACGTGCATTACGAGGCGCTGGTGTACGAGGATTTCCTGCCGGTGAGTGCGGCGGGGATCTTCCAGTCCAACCTGGGCGACGAAGGCCAGGCAGAGTACGGCAGCAATGCCAACCGCGAGGCATTCGAGGCGGCGCTGGGGCTGGCCGTGCAGGATGAGCTGGGGTTGTATGCGCAGAGCGAGCGGCGGTCGTTGCAGGCGTGTGCGCAGGCGCTGGATCTGGGCTCGATGTAAAGCTTCAGAATGCATCGCGGGGCAAGCCCGCTCCCACAAGTGCACTCAGGCCTGTGGACTACCCCCCAAGGGTTGGATTGGTGTCCAACTTCATGGGGGCAGTCCACTGCGTGGGAGCGGGCTTGCCCCGCGATGGCTTCAGCGCCCTACGCGGAACCGATCCACTTCCTGGCGCAACTGCCCCGCCAACCCTTCCAGCTCGCGGGCGGTATTGGCCAGTTCATTGGCCACATCACGCTGCTCACTGTTGGCCTGGGCAATGCTCTGCAGATTCCGGCTAAGCACCGTCGCGGTGCTGCTCTGCTCCTGGGTCGCCGTGCTGATCACCGCGAACTGCTCACCCGCCGTGCGGCTCTGCTCGTCGATGCGCGCCAGGGCCTCGGCCACCTTGTCGTTGCGCGCCAGACCTTCCTGCATCAGCTGGTTGCCCTGCTCCAGGGTGCTGATGGCATGGCCGGTCTGCTGCTGGATGCTGGCGATCATCCCGGAGATCTCATCGGTGGCCTGGCGGGTGCGCGCGGCCAGGCCACGTACCTCGTCGGCCACCACGGCAAAGCCACGGCCCTGCTCGCCGGCACGGGCCGCCTCGATGGCGGCGTTGAGCGCCAGCAGGTTGGTCTGTTCGGCGATCGCGGTAATCACCCCGACGATGCCGCCGATCTCCTGCGAACGGGCACCCAGGGTGTCCATTACCGTCGCGGTACCGCCCAACGCCTGGGCAATCTGCTTGAGCGAGGCCGAGGCCTGGTCCATCGCATTGCGGCCGATGCGGGTCTGCTGGGCGTTGTCGCGGGCCATGCGTTCGGTGCCGGCCATGTTGTCGGCGATGTTCATCGAGGTGGCGCTGAACTCCTCCACCGCGCCGGCCATGCTGGTGATCTCGCCGGACTGCTGCTCCATGCCCTCGCAGGCACCGGATGACAGGCCCGACAGCGAACGGGCGCGGCCGCTGACTTGCTCGGAGGCCTCGCGGATATGCTCGACCATGGTCGCCAGGGCATCGGCCATCTGGTTGAACCCGCGCGCCAGCTGGCCGATCTCGTCATGGCTGGTGACGCTCAGGCGGGCATCGAGGTTGCCGGCCCCCAGCGCCTCGGCCTGGCGCACCAGGTCGCCCAGCGGGCGCAGCTTGCGGCGTAGCAGCCAGAGTGTGGCGACCACGGCCAGCAACATGGCCAGCAGGCTGCCGATGGCCAGGCGCAGGCCGACACTCCAGGTCACCTCACGGATTTCTGCCTGCGGCATGCTCGCCACCACGGTCCATGGGCCCTCGGCGAACGGCATGGCGACACTGAACTGCGGCACGCCGGCGCTCTCCCAGAAGCGCCCCTCGCCGGCCTTGAGGCCTTTGATGGCTTGGGCCGCGGCCTCGCCGTCACGCACCTCGGCCGGCGGCACCAGCCACTTGCCCTGCTCGTCGAGCAGCGCCAGCGAGCCGGTCTGGCCGATACGGAAGCGCTTGAGGTTGGCGAACTGGGCGTTTTGCGCGTCGGTGTAGTCGAAGCCGACGAACAGCACCGCGATCACCCGGCCGCTGCCGTCACTGACCGGCACGTAGCGGGTCATGTAGTTGCGCTCGAACAGCACGGCGCGGCCGACGTAGGTCTGCCCGGCCATCAGCTTGGCGTAGGCCGGGTGCTGGCGATCGAGCTGGGTGCCGATGGCGCGGCTACCGTCCTGTTTGGTCAGCGAGGTGCTGATGCGCACGAAGTCGTCGCCGCTGCGCACGAACAGGGTGGCGACGCCGGCGGTCATCTGCTGGAACTCGTCGACCTGGCGGAAATCGTTGTTCAGCAGGTGTTCGCCCAGGTACAGCGCCGGGGTGGCGACCCCGGCCACGCTGACCGTCTCGCCTGCATGCAGGGCCAGGCCGGTGGCGAAGCGGCGCTCGAACAGCCCGCTGAGGCGCTGGGTGTTGTCCCTGAGCGAACCGTGGAAGGTGTCCAGCTGGTCGGCCAGCAGCCGCGCTTCGCTGCCCAGGTGGGCCTGGCGGGTGGTGAGGTTGGCGTCGTCCAGCGAACGCAGGGCGAACAGGGTACTGCCGGTGATCACCAGCGCCAGCACGATGGCGAGGGCGATACCGAGCTGCGAGGCGATACGGGCACGCGGTTGAGACATGGGAGAGCTCCTGGCAAGAGGCCGGGATCATCCTGATCACGCTGACCACCCGCTTCCTATCGACGGGGAATCGCGCCCTCTTCCGGGACGCTGGTGCCAATGGATCGGCGTCGCGGGGGAATACTTGAGTGTCGGGCCGGGGTATTCGCAAACCTTTGCGTTCGGTGTCGGCCCCTTCGCGGGTAAACCCGCTCCCACAGGGCTTTCGCCTATTCCTGTGGGAGCGGGTTTACCCGCGAAGAGGGCCGGCCTAGGCACTCAGGTCGTCGAGAGGATGTGAACATCCGGCAAATCCATCGCAGCCGCTTCTTCCTGCAGGAACGCACTCAACCGCCGCAAACGCTCCCCGCCCGGCCGAGTACGCGGCCACACCAGGTAATAATCCAGCCCGCTGGCCACCGCCGTCGGCCAGGGCAGGCTCAGGCGCCGCTGAGCCACATCCTCGGCCACCATCAGCAGGTCGCCCATGGAGATCCCGTACCCACGGGCAGCGGCGATCATGCCCAGCTCCAGGGTGTCGAATACCTGCCCACCCTTGAGCGACACCTTGTCGGTGAGCCCCATGCGCGCCAGCCAGGCGCGCCAGTCACGTTTGTCGGGGGTGGGGTGCAGCAGTTCGATGCCGGCCAGCCGCCGCTCATCCCAGGGCGCATCGTCGAGCAGGTCCGGCGCACCCACCGGGATCAGCAGCTCGCTGAACAGCCGGCGGACCTCCCAGTCGGCCGGGAAGTTGCCGTCGCTGAGCAGCACCGCACAGTCGAACGGTTCCTGGTTGAAATCCACGTGGTCGACGTCCATCCAGGCGCTGGTCAGTTGCACTTCGTTGCCCGGCTGCAGGTGGCGAAAGCGGCTCAGGCGCGCCAGCAGCCAGCGCATGGTCAGGGTGGACGGCGCCTTCATGCGCAGGATGTCGTCTTCGCCGCGCAAGGTCTCGCAGGCTCGCTCCAGCGCGGCGAAGCCGTCGCGTACGCCGGGCAGCAGCACCCGCGCGGCCTCGGTCAGTTGCAGGCTGCGGCCGCTGCGCACGAACAGGCGGCAGGCGAAGTGCTCTTCCAGCGTGCGGATATGCCGGCTGACCGCGCTCTGGGTGATCGACAGTTCGACACCGGCGCGGGTGAAGGAGCTCAGCCGCGCGGCGGCTTCGAATGCGCGCAGCGCATACAGCGGGGGGAGCTGGCGGGACATGGCGTACCTGGCATGCGGGGCCGTGGAGGCAGTGCATTGGATCATACATACATGAGTCAGACTCATGGCAGTGATCGCATTTATCCTTTTGTGCAAAGCTGACCGAAGCCTCAGAATCGACCGCTCGCTCATTGCCCCACCCACAAGGACAAGCCCATGCACGTCGCGCCCACTACCGAACTGAAGGCTTTGCTGCGCCTGGCCGGGCCGCTGATCGCCTCGCAGTTGGCGCACATGCTGATGGTGCTCACCGACACCCTGATGATGGCCCGCATCAGCCCGCAGGCGCTGGCCGGTGGCGGGCTGGGGGCGGCGAGCTATTCGTTCGTGTCGATCTTCTGCCTGGGGATAATCGCCGCGGTCGGCACGCTGGTGGCGATTCGCAAGGGCGCCAACGACATCGAAGGCGCCACCCGCCTGGCCCAGAGCGGCCTGTGGCTGGCCTGGGGCCTGGCCCTGGCGGCAGCGCTGGTGCTGTGGAACCTCAAGCCGGCGCTGCTGCTGTTCGGCCAGCAGCCGGAGAACGTCGACGCGGCCATGCAGTTCCTCACCCTGCTGCCGCTGGCCCTGCCCGGCTACCTGACGTTCATGGCCCTGCGCGGCTTCACCAGTGCACTGGGGCGCTCCACGCCGGTGATGGTCATCAGCCTGGTGGGCACCGTGCTCAACTACCTGCTCAACCATGCGCTGATCGAGGGCATGTTCGGCCTGCCCAAGCTGGGCCTGATGGGCATCGGCCTGGTCACCGCGGTGGTGTCGATGGGCATGGCCATCGCCTTGGCGCTGTACATCCGCTGGCACAAGGCCTATGCCGCCTACCCACTGCGCAAGGGCCTGATGCGCCCTTCGCTGCCGGCGCTGCGCGAGCTGTGGCGCCTGGGCCTGCCGATCGGCGGTACCTACATGGTCGAGGTCGGGCTGTTCGCCTTCGCCGCGCTGTGCATGGGCGTGCTTGGCAGCACGGAACTCGCGGCGCACCAGATCGCCCTGCAGATCGTCTCGACCGCGTTCATGGTGCCGACCGGGCTTTCGTATGCGGTGACCATGCGCGTGGGCCTGTACTACGGCGCCGGCGACTTGCTGGCGGCGCGCAGTGCCGGGCGTGTCGGGATCGGTTTCGGTGCCACGCTGATGCTTGGCTTTGCCGCGCTGTTCCTGTTGCTGCCGGACAACCTGGTGGGCTTGCTGGTGAACCGTGACGACCCGGCCTTTGCGCCGATCTTCCAGCTGGCGGTGCAACTGGTGATGGTGGCGGCCTGGTTCGAGCTGTTCGACGGCGTGCAGACCATCGCCATGGGCTCGATCCGCGGCTTGAAGGATGCCCGCACCACCTTCCTGATCGGGGCGGTGTGCTACTGGCTGGTGGGCGCGCCGAGTGCCTGGTTGTTCGCCTTCACCCTCGGCGGTGGGGCGCCGGGGATCTGGTGGGGGCTGGCGCTGGGGTTGGCCTGTGCCTCGGTGGCGCTGACCTTTGCCTTTGAGTGGCGAATGAAGCGGATGATTGGCAAGGCGGGGATGGTGCAGAAGGCTACCGTCTCGGCCTGATCTTGCGGCCTCTTCGCGGCGGTGCGGCGAAGAGGCCTTAGAGGACTTCCGCCAACTTGGGCTCCGAGGCCTGCAACAGGTACTCGATCAACTCCGCCACCGGCAGCGGCCGGCTGACCAGGAAGCCTTGCACCTGGTCACAGCCGAACTCACGCAGCAATGCCATCTGCTCCTCGCTCTCGACCCCTTCGGCCACCACTTCCAGGTTGAGGTTGTGCGCCAGGTTGATCATCGCGTGCACCAACTTGCGATTCTCTTCGCGCTGCTCCATGCCGCCGACGAAACTGCGGTCGACCTTGAGCAGGGTGATCGGCAGGCTGTTGAGGTGCACGAACGAGGAGAAGCCCGTGCCGAAGTCATCCAGCGAGAAACGCACACCGAGGCGCCCGAGGGCATCCATGGTCTGGCGCACCAGCTCATTGCGGCGCATCACCGCCGTTTCGGTCAGCTCGAACTCCAGCCAGCGCGCATCGACGCCATGCTCGACGATCAGCCGGCTCAGGGTGGCCAGCAACTGGCTGTCCTGGAACTGACGGAAGCTCAGGTTGACCGCCATGTGCAGCGGCGCCAGGCCGCGTTCGCGCAAGGCCTGCATATCGCTAAGGGCACGGGAGATCACCCAGTAGCCCAGCGGCACGATCAGCCCGCTCTGCTCGGCCAGCGGCACGAACTCGCTGGGCGGCAGCAGGCCGCGCTCCGGGTGGTTCCAGCGCACCAGGGCCTCAAGGCCGACGATACGGCCGTCGGTGAGGTTCAGACGTGGCTGGTAGTGCAGCTCCAGCTCGTCGCGGCGCAGGGCGCGGCGCAGCTCGCTTTCCAGGTCGGCGAGGCTGCGGGCGTTGCGGTTGATGCGCTCGTTGAACACATGGAAGGTGCAACCCTGGCTGCCCTTGGCCTGGCGCATGGCGATGTGCGCATGCCACATCAGCGGGTCGGCGCCGGCCTGGGCGCGGGCGTGGGCAATGCCCAGGCTGCAGCCGAGCAGCAGGCTTTCGCCGTCGATCCAGTACGGTTCGGTCAGGGCCTCGGTGATGCGTTCGGCGATCCATTCGGCGCGGTTGGCGTCACGCCGGGTGTCGATCAGCAGGGCGAACTCGTCACTGCCCAGGCGCGCCAGCTGGTCGGTGGCTTCGAGCTGGCTCTTGAGCCGTGCCACCACCTGCAGGATCAGGCGATCGCCGCCCTGATGGCCGAGGGCATCGTTGACGTGGCGGAAGTTGTCGAGGTCGAGGTGGCCCAGGGCCAGGCCGCGGCCTTCGTTTTCGGCCAGGCGCGTGGTCAGCAAGGCCTGGAAGCCCTGGCGGTTGGCAATGCCGGTCAGCGGGTCCTGCTCGGCCAGACGTTGCAGGGTGGCGACCAGTACGCCGCGCTCGCGCACATGGCGCAGGGAGCGACGCAGGGTGTCGGTGCAAAGCTGCGCCAGCACCAGCCAGTCGCTGACGCCCACCGGTGTAGCCGCAGGCTCCTGCTCTAGCAGCAAGATGGTCGGCAGCTCGCAGCGCCCGGGGGCTGGCTGCAGCTCGGGGGTGGCCAGCACCACGGCCTGGCGGTCGTTGGCGAACAGGCTGTCGACCGCCGCCCAGTTCGGCGCGGTCAGCAGCACCGCACTCCCACCCAGAGGCTGCAGGCATTCGCGCAAGCGTGCGGCCCATTCCGGCTCATCGGCCAACAGCAGCAAACGCAGGGGTTCGGCGGGCGTGGACAAGCGGGCTCCTTAGGCGTGGACGGTGGAACGGCGGGGGGCGGTGTATCCTACCGCAACAAATGAAAATGATTTTCACTTTTAGTCATGGCCGTCCTTGACCAGTGCCCCGTCGCATTTTGACGTGCATCCTGCGCGAAACCCGCGCAACCGGCAAACAGGATTTCGGGGATTTACATGGCGGTTGGCAGTATCGCCCTGCCAAGCCGTGAAAAACCCCGCCCGGCGGGCGGTAAAAGGTTGACTCACACGTCAGACGGTCGCGCCACAAACCCTGGATGCCTGTTAGAATGCGCGGCTATTTTCTGGCGACCCCCGGTTTCTAGCATGTCCCGACTCAATCCCCGGCAACAGGAAGCCCGAGACTACGTTGGCGGCCCTCTTTTGGTGCTCGCTGGTGCAGGCTCCGGCAAGACCAGCGTGATCACGCGCAAGATTGCCCACCTCATCCAGAACTGCGGCATCCGTGCCCAGTACATCGTGGCGATGACCTTTACCAACAAGGCCGCCCGCGAGATGAAGGAACGGGTCGGCACCCTGCTGCGTCCGGGGGAAGGCCGAGGGCTTACGGTGTGCACCTTCCACAACCTGGGCCTGAACATCATCCGCAAGGAGCACGAGCGCCTGGGCTACAAGCCGGGGTTCTCGATCTTCGACGAGTCCGACATCAAGGCGTTGCTGTCGGACATCATGCAGAAGGAATACGCAGGCGACGACGGCATCGACGAGATCAAGAACATGATCGGTGCCTGGAAGAACGACCTGATCCTGCCGCCCGAGGCGCTGGAAAAGGCGCGCAACCCCCGCGAGCAGACCGCCGCCATCGTCTACACCCACTACCAGCGCACGCTCAAGGCGTTCAACGCGGTGGACTTCGACGACCTGATCCTGCAACCGGTCAAGCTGTTCCAGGAGCACCCCGAAGTGCTCGAGCGCTGGCAGAACCGCGTGCGCTACCTGCTGGTGGACGAATACCAGGACACCAACGCCAGCCAGTACCTGCTGGTGAAGATGCTGATCGGCATGCGCAACCAGTTCACCGTGGTGGGCGACGACGACCAGTCGATCTATGCCTGGCGTGGCGCGCGGCCGGAGAACCTGATGCTGCTCAAGGAGGACTACCCCTCCCTGAAGATCGTCATGCTCGAACAGAACTACCGCTCCACCAGCCGCATCCTGCGCTGCGCCAACGTGCTGATCGCCAACAACCCCCATGCGTTCGAGAAACAGCTGTGGAGCGAGATGGGCGTGGGCGACGAGATCCGCGTGATCCGCTGCAAGAACGAGGAAGCCGAGGCCGAACGCGTGGCCATGGAAATCCTCACCCTGCACCTGCGCACCAACCGCCCGTATAGCGACTTCGCCATCCTCTACCGCGGCAACTACCAGGCCAAGCTGATCGAACTGAAGCTGCAGCACCACCAGGTGCCGTATCGCCTGTCGGGCGGCAACAGCTTCTTCGGCCGCCAGGAGGTCAAGGACCTGATGGCCTACCTGCGCCTGCTGGTGAACCCGGATGACGACAACGCCTACCTGCGGGTGATCAACGTGCCGCGCCGCGAGATCGGCTCGACCACCCTGGAAAAGCTCGGCAACTACGCCACCGAGCGCGGCGTGTCGATGTACGCCGCCAGCGAGGAGCTGGGCCTGGGCGAGCACCTGGACGCCCGCTACACCGAGCGCCTGCAGCGCTTCAAGCACTGGCTCGACGGGGTGCGCCACAAGGTCGCGCTGGAAGACCCGATTGCCGCGCTGCACGAGATGATCCGCGACATCGACTACGAGAACTGGATCCGCCAGCAGACCGCCAGCGACAAGGCGGCGGAGTTCCGCATCAGCAACGTCTGGTTCCTGGTCGAAGCGCTGAAGAACACCCTCGAGAAGGACGAAGAGGGTGACATGACCATCGAGGACG
This sequence comes from Pseudomonas sichuanensis, assembly GCF_024749065.1. NCBI lineage: Bacteria > Pseudomonadati > Pseudomonadota > Gammaproteobacteria > Pseudomonadales > Pseudomonadaceae > Pseudomonas > Pseudomonas sichuanensis. The sequence goes on from NZ_CP087185.1 coordinate 5,849,662, forward strand.
CCATCGGCAAGCTGGTGCTGCGCGACATGCTCGAGCGCCAGCAGGAAGAGGAAGAGAACGCCGAAGGTGTGCAGATGATGACCCTGCATGCCTCCAAGGGCCTGGAATTCCCCTACGTGTTCATCATGGGCATGGAGGAGGAGATCCTCCCCCACCGCTCGAGCATCGAGGCCGACACCATCGAAGAGGAACGCCGCCTGGCCTACGTGGGCATCACCCGCGCGCGCCAGACCCTGGCCTTCACCTTCGCCGCCAAGCGCAAGCAGTACGGCGAAATCATCGACTGCACGCCGAGCCGGTTCCTCGATGAACTGCCGCCGGACGACCTGGCCTGGGAAGGCCTGGACGATGCGCCTGTCGAAGTCAAGGCCGCGCGGGGCAACAATGCGCTGGCCGATATCCGGGCCATGCTCAAACGCTGATCAACCATTACTCTTTAACTTTGCCGCTATTTGCGGCCACCTTTGCTACATCGAGGAAAACAAAGTGGAAGCACTGCATCAGAAGATTCGCGAAGAAGGCATCGTGCTTTCCGATCAGGTTCTCAAAGTCGACGCGTTTCTCAACCACCAGATCGACCCGGCGCTGATGCAGCTGATCGGTGACGAGTTCGCCCGCCTGTTCGCCGACTCGGGCGTGACCAAGATCGTCACCATCGAAGCCAGCGGCATCGCCCCAGCGGTGATGACCGGCCTGAAGCTCGGCGTGCCGGTGATCTTCGCCCGCAAGCACCAGTCGCTGACCCTGACCGAGAACCTGCTGACCGCCTCGGTGTACTCCTTCACCAAGCAGACCGAGAACACCGTGGCCGTCTCGCCGCGCCACCTCAACAGCAGCGACCGCGTGCTGGTGATCGACGACTTCCTGGCCAACGGCAAGGCGTCCCAGGCGCTGATCTCGATCATCAAGCAGGCCGGCGCCACCGTGGCCGGCCTTGGCATCGTCATCGAGAAGTCGTTCCAGGGCGGCCGTGCCGAGCTGGACAGCCAGGGCTACCGCGTTGAATCGCTGGCGCGGGTCAAGTCGCTGGAAGGCGGTGTGGTTTCGTTCATCGAGTAAGGCCACACACCTATCCTGTGGGAGCGGGTTTACCCGCGAATACGATGTCGGATCCACCATCGCATTCGCGGGTAAACCCGCTCCCACAGGGTTCCGTGCAGCCCGGCATCATCGAGTCGCCGCCAACCCCGCCAGCAACAACCGCTGGTACAGCTCTTCCTTCAGCCCCTTCGGCTGATCCAGTTGCATGCGCACAAGGTGCGCCTCATACCCCTCAGGCCCTGGCGCATCCAGTGCCGCCTTGCCCAGCTCCAGCACCTCGCTCAGCTTGAACTTGCTCTTCAACCAGTTCAGCGCCCGCAGCAGGTCGCGCTCCTGGGCCGTGAAGTCGCTGCCCAGCGGGTACTCCGGGAACAACCGCCCATGCCGCGCACGGATCGCCTCCAGGCGCTCGGGGGTGTTGTCGCGGTAGCGCTGGTCGAGCTCGAAGCCCTTTGCCAGCTTGCCCGCCGCCTTGGCCTGCGCCATCAGCTCAGCCTGGAAGCGTGAATCACTGATCGCCAGCAACCGCGCAATCACCTCGCTGTCGGTTTGCCCGCGCAGGTCGGCGATGCCGTATTCAGTGATCACGATATCGCGCAGGTGCCGGGGAATCGTGCAGTGGCCGTAGGTCCAGTACAGGTTGGAGCTGACCTCCCCACCCGCCTCGCGCCAGCTGCGCAGCAGCAGGATCGAGCGCCCGCCCTGCAGCGCATGGCCCTGGGCGACAAAGTTGTACTGCCCGCCCACACCGCTGAGCACCCGGCCATCCTCCAACTGGTCGGCCACACCGGCGCCGAGCAGGGTCATGCCGAACGCCGTGTTGATGAAGCGTGCGTCGCGACGCTGGCGGCGCTTCAGGTCTTCCTGGCCGTACAGCTCGTTGATGAAGCTGATGCGGGTCATGGCGAACTGCGCGCGCTGCGCCAGCGGCATCTCGCGCAAGCGCTGGTAGAACGCCTGCGGGCCGAGGAAGAAACCGCCATGCACCAGCACGCCCTGCTCGTCCGCCGGGCGTCGCACCACACCGGCCTCGGCCAGGGCCAGCAGGCCGTTGACGAACATCTCGCTGCAGCCGTACAGGCCCTGGGCGAAGCTATCCAGGCCCCCTTCCCGTTCGATCAGTACCTGCCACGGGCCGATATCCAACGCCTCGAGCAGGGCCCGGTAACCGTCGTTGTAACCCTGGCGCGCCAGCAAGGCGGCCGCCACGGCATCGCCCATGGCGCCGATGCCGATCTGCAGGGTGCCACCGTCGCGCACCAGGCTGCTGGCGTGCAGGCCGATGCAGTGGTCCTGGGTGGAGACCGGCATGTTCGGCGTGGAGAACAGCCGGCGTTGCTCGGGCTCATCGATCAGCAGATCGAAGTCGGTAACGGCCAGCTCCGAGTCGCCGGGCATATAGGGCAGTTCGCTGTGTACCTGACCGAGCAGCAGAATGGTTTCGCCGGCCGCGCGGCGCTTTTCGATCATCGGCAGCAGGTCGAGGGTGATGTCGGGATTGCAGGCCAGACTGAGGTGATCCGGGCGTTCAGGCGTGGCCGCCACCAACTGCGCAACCAGGTTCAGGCCCTTGGCGTTGATGTCGCGGGCGGCGTGACTGTAGTTGCTGCTGATGTAGTCCTGCTGTGCCGAGACGCTGTGCAGCAGGCTGCCCGGCTGCATGAAGAACTGCTCGACGCGGATGTTCGGCGGGAGGCTGTCGGCGCGCAGGTCGGCGACGTAGGTGAGCTCTTCGTAGTCGGCGAACACGCGCTCGACGAAGGGTTCGAGGAAGCGCCGTTGCAGGCCATCGCCCAGGGGTGGGCGGCCGAGGGACAGGGCGGTGTAGATGGTCAGGCGGCGCTGGGGCAACTCGCGGATGCGGGCGTACAGCGCGTTGACGAAGGCGTTGGGTTTGCCAAGGCCCAGGGGCAGGCCCATGTGGATGTGAATGGGCAGGCGGCTCAGGACCTCGTCCACTGCCTGGTCGATGGGACAGCGCTGCATCGGGGCCTCCAGCGAGATCTGCGGGTTCAGGGGTTGGACATGAACCTTAGACCATTGGTTGCCTGCACCGACCTCTTCGCGGGTAAACCCGCTCCCACAGGACCTCCGCTCAACCTGTAGGAGCGGGTTTACCCGCGAAGAGGTCGGTGCAGACGACACAAAAACAAAAGCCCGCCATCGGAGGCGGGCTTTACGCAGATCAGTCAGGCCTACAGCCCGGACATCTTCTTGATCGCACCTTTGAGGTCATCATCCGAGCAATCCGCGCAGGTGCCCTTCGGTGGCATGGCGTTGATCCCGGTGATGGCCTTGGCCAGGATGCCGTCGAGGCCGCCCTGGTGGTCGGCGCGTTCTTTCCAGGCCGCGGTGTCGCCGATCTTCGGCGCACCCAAAAGGCCGCTGCCATGGCAGGCATTGCAGTGCTTGGCGATGATGTCGTCCGGCGTCTTGGCACCGCCGCCGCCAGCGCTGGCGACCACTTCCATGCCCTTGCATTCCTGGCCCTGGACGCAGACTTGCCCAACCGGCGCCAGGCGCTTGGCGATCTCGTCGTTGGTCGCAGCGGTTGCGCTCATTGCCCAAAGGGCGAATACGGCTGCTGGTACGGCCAGCATCTTCTTGATTTGGTTCACACGTACACCCTCATGGTGGCTAATCACGCTCGCGGCCACGGAATAGCGAGCGTTGAAAAGTATAGCGGCACTCCTGAAAGCGTGGAACGACCACACTCGGGGAAAGGGTATTGGCGAATCAATGCACTGCGCTGGATCAAAAGTTCGACGGGGTGGCCGCGCTGATCAACCGAGCAGGCTCTGCGAACGGGTTGCGAAAACGGTGCGGGCGGGTGCTTTCGAAGTAGTAGCTGTCGCCGGCTTCGAGGATGAAGATCTCGGTGCCGACCACCAGTTCCAGGCGGCCTTCCAGGAGGATGCCGGTCTCTTCGCCGTCATGGGTGAGCATCTCTTCGCCGGTATCGGCGCCGGGCGGGTAGACCTCGTTGAGGAAGGCGATGGCACGGTTGGGGTGCGACTTGCCGACCAGTTTCATGGTCACCGCGCCGTCGGAGATGTCGATCAGCTCGTGGGCCTTGTAGACGATCTGCGTCGGGCTTTCCGGGGCCAGTTCGACCGAAAAGAACTCGACCATGGACATGGGGATGCCACTGAGCACTTTGCGCAGGGAGCTGATGGAGGGGCTCACGCTGTTTTTCTCGATCATCGAGATGGTGCTGTTGGTCACCCCGGCGCGTTTGGCGAGTTCGCGCTGGGACAGGCCCTTGAGCTTGCGGATGGCTTGCAGTCGTTCACCGACGTCCAAAGCGTGGGCCTCCAGGAAGGGGTCAGGTGGGGAAATGTGTGAACGATATGATGGCAATGCCGTTCAGTATTTACAACACACCGCCCCGCAGCCTGTCCGCTTCGGCGCCTTATTCGCCGATATAGTCCCGCGGCACGCGCTTCAAGTTGCAGAAGATTTGATAAGGGATGGTACCGGCCTGCAGCGCCACGTCACTGGCCAGCACCTGTTTGCCCCACAGCTCGACCGGGCTGCCGACGGTGGCCTCGGGCACCTCGGTGAGGTCGATGCAGAGCATGTCCATCGACACCCGGCCGATCAGCTGGGCGCGCTTGCCGGCGACCACCACGGGCGTGCCGGTGGGGGCCTGGCGCGGATAGCCGTCGGCATAGCCCATGGCGACTACGCCGACCCGGGTCGGGCGAGGGCTGACGAATTTGGCGCCATAGCCCACCGGCTCACCGGCCGGCAGTTCGCGCACGCTGATCACCCGCGATTGCAGGGTCATCACCGGTTGCAGGCGGGCGGCCTGGGCCTGCTCCACCTCGAACGGGGTGGCGCCATACAGCATGATGCCCGGGCGCACCCAGTCGCTCTTGATGCTCGGCCAGCCCAGCACTGCCGGCGAGTTGCGCAGGCTGCACTCGGCGCTGAGGCCCTGGCGGGCAGCTTCGAACACCGCCACCTGCTGCTCGGTGGCCGTGGCGTCGAGTTCGTCGGCACGGGCGAAGTGGCTCATCAGCACGATGCGCGACACCTTGCCGCTGGCCAGCAGGCGCTGGTAGGCGTTGTGGTAGTCCTTGGGATGCACGCCGACGCGGTGCATGCCGGTGTCCATCTTCAGCCAGATGGTCAGCGGCTTGTGCACCTGGGTCTGTTCCAGCGCTTCGAGTTGCCACAGCGAATGCACCACGCACCACAGGTCGTGCTCGGCGATCAGTGCCAGCTCGCTGGCCTCGAAGAACCCTTCGAGCAGCAGCACCGGCGCCTTGATGCCGGCCGCGCGCAGCTCCAGGGCTTCCTCGATACAGGCCACGGCAAAACCGTCGGCCTCGGTTTCCAGGGCCAGGGCGCAACGCACCGCGCCATGGCCATAGGCGTCGGCCTTGACCACGGCCAGGGCCTTGGCACCGGTCAGCTCACGGGCCAGGCGGTAGTTGTGACGGAGGGCTTGGAGGTCGATCAGGGCACGGGCGGGACGCATGGCGGCAGCCTTCTGGCAGTTCTGGTTATGTAGAAATCCCCGGCGCGGCAGATGGGGGTAGGTACCCACCGCGCCGGGGTGAGGGAACAGGTCGATCAGTGTTTGCCCCTTCGCGGCTGAAGCCGCTCCCACAGAAATCGCGCTCTCTGTGGGAGCGGCTTTAGCCGCGAAGAGGCCGGTACAGGCGCCCGCTTACTGGTGCGCCGGCGCCGGCTGGCCCTGGCTGGCTGCTTCGCGGCTGTTGCCGTAGCGCGAGATGTCCAGGCCTTCGGCGCTGATCTGCGGCTTCTTGCGGGCAATCAGGTCGGCCAGCAGGCGGCCGGAACCGCACGCCATGGTCCAGCCCAGGGTACCGTGACCGGTGTTGAGGAACAGGTTACGGAACTTGGTGGCACCGACGATCGGCGTGCCGTCCGGGGTGGCCGGGCGCAGGCCGGTCCAGAAGCTCGCCTGGCTCAGGTCGCCGCCGCGAGGATAAAGGTCGTTGACGATCATCTCCAGCGTTTCGCGTCGACGCGGGTTCAGCGACAGGTCAAAACCGGCGATCTCAGCCATGCCGCCAACACGAATGCGGTTGTCGAAACGGGTGATCGCCACCTTGTAGGTTTCGTCGAGGATGGTCGAGGTCGGCGCCATGTCGCCATCGGTGATCGGCACGGTCAGCGAGTAGCCCTTGAGCGGGTAAACCGGGGCCTTGATGCCCAGCGGCTTGAGCAGTTGCGGCGAGTAGCTGCCCAGGGCCAGCACGTAGCGGTCGGCGGTTTCCAGCTTGCCGTCGATCCACACGCCGTTGATGCGGTCACCGGCGAAGTCCAGGCGTTGGATGTCCTGGCCGAAGCGGAACTCGACGCCCAGCTTGACGGCCATGTCGGCCAGCTTGGTGGTGAACAGCTGGCAGTCGCCGGTCTGGTCGTTAGGCAGGCGCAGGGCGCCAGCGAGGATATCCTTCACCCCGGCCAGGGCCGGCTCGACGCGGGCAATGCCGTCGCGGTCGAGCAGCTCGTAAGGCACGCCGGACTGCTCCAGCACGGCGATGTCCTTGGCCGCGGCATCCACCTGGGCCTGGGTGCGGAACAGCTGGGTGGTGCCCAGGCTGCGGTTCTCGTAAGCGATGCCGGTTTCGGCGCGCAGCTCGTCGAGGCAGTCGCGGCTGTACTCGGACAGGCGCACCATGCGCTCCTTGTTCACCGCGTAGCGGCTGGCGGTGCAGTTGCGCAGCATCTGCGCCATCCACAGGTACTGGTCGACGTCGCCGGTGAGCTTGATGGCCAGTGGGGCGTGGCGCTCCAGCAGCCACTTGATGGCCTTGAGCGGCACGCCTGGCGCGGCCCACGGCGAGGCATAGCCGGGCGAGATCTGGCCTGCGTTGGCAAAGCTGGTTTCCATGGCCACCGCCGGCTGGCGGTCGACCACCGTGACTTCGAAACCTTGCCGGGCCAGATAGTAGGCACTGGCGGTTCCGATCACACCGCTACCTAGTACCAGTACTCGCATTGTTCATCCCTCGCACGCGGCTCGCCGCAGTCTTTTGTTGATATGGCATGGATGCGCGCATTGTATGAAGGACAGCCCAGTGCAATTCACTATATAAACGCCTATATTTGGCGAGAATTCTCGGCAAAATCGCCTTTGACGGAGGGGCATCCCCTATGAGAACCCAGCACCAGAGCAAGCGTGAACTGGACAAGATCGACCGCAATATCCTGCGCATCCTGCAGAATGACGGCCGTATCTCGTTCACCGAACTGGGCGAGAAAGTCGGGCTGTCGACCACCCCCTGCACCGAGCGCGTGCGCCGCCTGGAGCGCGAGGGGATCATCATGGGCTACAACGCCCGGCTCAATCCGCAGCACCTCAAGGGCAGCCTGCTGGTGTTCGTCGAGATCAGCCTGGACTACAAGTCCGGCGACACCTTCGAGGAGTTCCGCCGCGCCGTGCTCAAGTTGCCCCATGTGTTGGAGTGCCACCTGGTGTCGGGCGATTTCGACTACCTGGTGAAGGCGCGCATCTCGGAAATGGCCTCGTACCGCAAGCTGCTGGGCGACATCCTGCTGAAGCTGCCGCATGTGCGCGAGTCGAAGAGCTACATCGTGATGGAAGAAGTGAAAGAGAGCCTGTGCCTGCCGATCCCGGATTGATTCGTCTTCGGCTCGCCGGGGCCGCTTCGCGCCCCATTCGCGGCACAAGGCCGCTCCTACAGGAAACCGCGATCACTTGTAGGAGCGGCCTTGTGCCGCGAATGGGGCGCGCAGCGGCCCCGGCAATCTCGAATGGGTATCGCGTGCTCAGACCAGCACTTGCCGGGTGGTGGCGATGAACTGGTGCACCAGCTGTTCGGCGGCCGGGTCGATCGGCTGCTCAGGCCCGCGGCCACGCGGGCAGGCCAGGCGCGGAGTGGTGCCGAACAGGCGGCAGATCATCGGGCGCTCTTCGTAGACGGTGCAGCCGTCGGGGCCCAGGTGTACGCAGTTCAGGTGCTCCAGGGCCACTTCCTGTTCGGCCGGGGTCTTGCGCGGCAGGCGGGCCATTTCTTCGGCCGAGGTGGTGACCGGGCCGCAGCAATCGTGGCAGCCGGGTACGCACTCGAACGAGGGAATAAGTTCGCGCAGGAAGTGGATCTTGTGGCGGTTGCAGGACATGACCGAGGACAGAGCGAGGAATGAGGTTGAATTATAAGCCCAATCGCGGGGCAAGCCCGCTCCCACGACTACATAGCGGCGTGGGAGCGGGCTTGCCCCGCGATTGGCCAGTTGCCTATCCTCCACCTTTCGCCTCAGCCCCGGGAATCGACAGATGATCCATAGCGCGCAGCACGCCGCCTCCTACTACGCCGCCAGCAGCGCGCCACACCCGGACCACGCGTTCCTGCAAGGCGAGCACAGCGCCGACGTGTGCATCGTTGGTGGTGGCTATTCGGGCCTGAACACTGCCATCGAACTGGCCGAGCGCGGCCTGTCGGTGATCCTCCTGGAAGCCCGCAAGCTGGGCTGGGGCGCCAGCGGGCGCAACGGCGGGCAACTGATTCGCGGGGTCGGCCATGGCCTGGAGCAGTTCCTCCCGGTGATCGGCGAGGACGGTGTGCGCAGCATGCGCCTGATGGGCCTGGAGGCCGTGGAGATCGTCCGTGAGCGGGTCGAGCGCCACGCCATCGACTGCGACCTGACCTGGGGCTACTGCGACCTGGCCAACAAACCCGCCGAGCTTGCCGGCTTTGCCGAGGACGCCGAAGAACTGCGCAGCCTGGGCTATCGCCATGAACTGCGCCTGGTGCAGCCCGACGACATGCATTCGGTGGTCGGCTCCGACCGCTATGTCGGCGGCCTGATCGACATGGGCTCAGGGCACCTGCACCCGCTCAACCTGGCGCTCGGCGAAGCAGCTGCCGCCAGCCGCCTGGGCGTGCAGTTGTTCGAGCAATCGGAAGTCACCCGCATCGAATACGGCCCTGAAGTGAAAGTGCACACTGCCCAGGGCCGGGTCCGCGCCAAGACCCTGGTGCTGTGCTGCAACGCCTACCACAACGACCTCAACCGCGAACTGGGCGGCAAGGTGCTGCCGGCCGGTAGCTACATCATCGCCACCGAGCCGCTGGGCGAGGAACGTGCACGCCAGTTGCTGCCGCAGAACATGGCGGTGTGCGACCAGCGCGTGGCCCTGGACTACTACCGGTTGTCCGCCGACCATCGCCTGCTGTTCGGCGGTGCCTGCCACTACTCCGGGCGCGACCCGCGGGACATCGCCGCCTACATGCGGCCGAAGATGCTCAAGGTGTTCCCGCAACTGGCCGACGTGCGCATCGACTACCAGTGGGGCGGGATGATCGGCATCGGCGCCAACCGCCTGCCGCAGATCGGCCGCCTGGCCGGGCAGCCGAACGTCTATTACGCCCAGGCCTACTCCGGGCATGGGGTGAACGCCACCCACCTGGCCGGGCGTCTGCTCGGCGAAGCCATCAGCGGCCAGCAGAGCGGGCGTTTCGACCTGTTCGCCAAGGTGCCGCACCCGACCTTCCCCGGCGGCAAGCTGATGCGCTCGCCGCTGTTGGCGCTGGGGATGCTTTGGTACCGACTCAAAGAGCTGGTGTGATTACTTTTTCAACCCGCGCAGCCTCTTTTACTTTTTCAACCTGCGCGGTCTCTTTTGTAGGAGCGGCCTTGTGTCGCGAAAGGGCTGCGCAGCAGCCCCAGCCATTGCCGCGTCAACGCTGAAATCCTGGGGCTGCTGCGCAGCCCTTTCGCGACGCAAGGCCGCTCCTACACAACCGGCACTCAGTCCTTCCAGAACGGCTTGCGCGCCTCTCGGCATGCCTGCTCCCAGGTCAGCCCGATATCGCGCAGTTGGTAGTCCTCCAGCTGCAGCAAGGCCCTGCGGGTGCGCCAGCGATGCAACATGAGCCCCCAGCGCCCGAGCCCCGTCGGAGCGCTGTAGACCCTGGGCCGCTGCCCCGCCTCCAGTTCCGTGGCCAACAGTTGCAACCGTACATCGCTCATGCCACCCATTACCGCACCCTCCAGATCACGTCATAGCGTGCAGAAAGCATGCGCGTGCGGGCCATGAGCAATACAGATCCAACACAGTTTTATTATTTCCATACAGAATTGGCGTCAGGCCGGCTGAATGGAGTATTTTCCTACGATCTGTATCGGTCCCGCCCCACAAGATACTCAGGAGTATGCCGTGACCCTCTACCTCAACCTGGCCGAACTGCTCGGGTCGCGCATCGAGCAGGGCCTGTACCGGCCGGGCCAACGCCTGCCCTCGGTCCGCGCCCTGAGCACCGAGCACGGGGTCAGCCTGAGTACCGTGCAACAGGCCTATCGCCTGCTGGAGGACAACGGCCTGGTGTCGCCACGGCCCAAGTCCGGCTACTTCGTCGCCGAGGACCGCAACCTCCCTGCCCTGCCGGACATCAGCCGCCCGGCGCAACGGCCTGTGGATATCTCCCAGTGGGAACAGGTGCTGGAACTGATACGCGCCACCCCGCGCCCGGACGTAATCCAGTTGGGCCGCGGCATGCCGGATGTCGACAGCCCCACGCTCAAGCCGCTGCTACGCAGCCTGGCGCAGCTCAGCCGGCGCCAGGACATGCCCGGCCTGTACTACGACAACATCCACGGCAATGCCCAACTGCGCGAGCAGATCGCCCGGCTGATGCTCGATTCCGGCTGCCGCCTGGGCCCGGCCGACCTGGTGGTGACCACCGGCTGCCACGAGGCGCTGTCATGCAGCATCCGCGCGGTGTGCCAACCCGGAGACATCGTCGCGGTCGACTCGCCGAGCTTCCACGGCGCCATGCAGACCCTCAAGGGCCTGGGCATGAAAGCGCTGGAGATCCCCACCGACCCGATCACCGGCATCAGCCTCGAAGCGCTGGAGCTGGCCCTGGAGCAGTGGCCGATCAAGCTCATCCAGATCACCCCCAACTGCAACAACCCGCTGGGCTACATCATGCCCGAGGCGCGCAAGAAGGCCTTGCTCACCCTCGCCCAGCGCTACGACGTGGCGATCCTCGAAGACGATGTGTATGGCGACCTGGCCTACACCTACCCGCGCCCACCCACCATCAAGTCGTTCGACGACGATGGCCGGGTGCTGCTGTGCAGTTCGTTCTCCAAGACCCTGGCACCGGGCCTGCGTATCGGCTGGGTAGCGCCGGGGCGCTACCTGGAGCGGGTGCTGCACATGAAGTACATCAGCACCGGCAGCACCGCCTGCCAGCCGCAACTGGCGATTGCCGACTTCATCGCCGAGGGCCATTACCAGCCCCACCTGCGGCGCATGCGCAGCCAGTACCAGCGTGGCCGCGACCAGATGTGCGACTGGGTGACCCGTTATTTCCCGCCGGGCACCCGCGCCAGCCGGCCCCAGGGCGGCTTCATGCTGTGGGTGGAGCTACCGGAAAGTTTCGATACGTTGCGCCTGAACCGGGCTTTACTGGAGCAGGGCGTGCAGATCGCCGTGGGCAGCATCTTCTCGGCCTCGGGCAAGTACCGCAATTGCCTGCGCATGAACTTCGCCGCGCGGCCGACGCCGCAGATCGAAGCCGCGGTGCGCAAGGTGGGGGAAACCGCCCATCGTCTACTGGCGGCCGAACAGGCTGCCGGGTAACGTTGCGCCGCCCGCCACTGTCCAACCCCATAAGCCCCTGTCGCACAGGACCATTCACCCTTGAGACGCCAGCCAGCCCTGCCCCTGCTGCTGGTGCTGCTGCTCGGCCTGTCAGGCTGCGCCAGCACCGCTACACCCCGTGATGTCAGCCAGGCGCTGCCGGCCAGTGAGTCGGCGTTCGGCCGCTCGGTGCAGCGCCAGGCCGCGCCCTACGAGGGGCGTTCGGGTTTTCGCCTGCTGCCCAACAGCAATGAGGCCTTCCGCGCCCGCGCCGAGCTGATCCGCAACGCCCAGGCCAGCATCGATCTGCAGTACTACATCGTCCACGACGGCCTCAGCACCCGCGCCCTGGTGCACGAACTGCTGCGCGCCGCCGACCGCGGCGTGCGCGTGCGCATCCTGCTGGATGACACCACCAGCGATGGCCTGGACACCATCATGGGCACCCTGGATGCCCACCCGAACATCCAGATCCGCGTGTTCAACCCGCTGCACCTGGGCCGCAGCACCGGCGTGACCCGCGCCGTGGGCCGGCTGTTCAACCTGTCACGCCAGCACCGACGCATGCACAACAAGCTGTTCCTGGTGGACAACAGCATGGCCATCGTCGGCGGGCGCAACCTGGGCGACGAATACTTCGACGCCGAGCCCAACCTCAACTTCACCGACATCGACCTGTTGGGGGTAGGCCCGGTGGCCGAGCAACTCGGGCACGGCTTCGACCAGTACTGGAACAGCGCCCTGAGCCGGCCGATCGGCGATTACCTGTGGTGGCAGCCCGATGCCGAAGACCTGCGCGCCAGCCGCCAGCGCCTTGAGGTGTCCCTGGCCGAGGCACGCATCAAGCGCAAAGCCCTTTACGACCGGCTGATGGCCTACCAGGCACAGCCACGTCTGGACGTATGGCGCAACGAGCTGATCTGGGCGCACAGCCAGGCGCTGTGGGACGCGCCGAGCAAAGTGCTGGCCGATGACGAACCCGACCCACAACTGCTGATGAGCCAGCAACTGGCGCCAGACCTGAACAGCGTGCGGCACGAGCTGATCCTGGTGTCGGCCTACTTCGTGCCGGGTGAGCCTGGGCTTTTGTACCTGACCAGCCATGCGGACGCCGGCACCTCGGTCAAGCTGCTGACCAATTCGCTGGAGGCCACCGACGTGCCGGCGGTACACGGCGGTTACGCGCCCTACCGCCGCGCCCTGCTCGAACATGGCGTGCAGTTGTACGAGATGCGTCGCCAGCCCGGCGACCGCAGTGCCCGGCGCGGCCTGAGCCTGCACGGCAGCTCCGACTCAAGCCTGCACAGCAAGGCGATGGTGTTCGACAGGCGCAAGACGTTCATCGGCTCGTTCAACTTCGACCCGCGTTCGGTGCTGTGGAACACCGAGGTCGGCGTGCTGGTGGACAGCCCGGAGTTGGCCGAGTACACCCGCGACCTGGCGGTACAAGGCATGGCGCCGGCGTTGAGCTACCAGCCAAAGCTGGTGGGCGGCAAGCTGGTGTGGGTCACCGAGGACAATGGCCAGCGGCATATGCTGCTGACCGAGCCTGGGGGGATATGGCGACGCTTCAACGCCTGGATCAGCAAGGCGGTGGGGCTGGAGAAGATGTTGTAGTTGAGGGCCTTATCGCCGGCAAGCCGGCTCCCACGGGAAACCGTACACCCTGTGGGAGCCGGCTTGCCGGCGATAAGGCTGCGCAGCAGCCGCACAATCGATCAGGCAGAAGCTGGCTCGAAGGCATCCTTGCGCCGGGTCAGCACCACCAACCCCGCGGCCCCCACCGCCATCAGCAGCAGCAACGCATGCCCACTGACCCACTGGCTACCCGCCCCGGCCAGCAGCGGCCCGAGCAGGCAACCGATGCCCCACAGCTGCGCCACGTGGGCATTGGCCCGCACCAGCTCATCATCGCGATAGCGCTCGCCGATCAAGACCAGCGATAGAGTGAACAACCCTCCCGCACTGGCCCCGAACAGCACCCACAAGGGCCAGATCAGCGGCGTGTGCAGCAGCAGCGGAATGGCCAGGCTCGAGACCAGCAGGGTCAGCGCACAGCCACTGAACAACGTGCGTCGCGACATGCGATCAGCCAGCGCCCCGATCGGCAACTGCAGCACCGCATCGCCCACCACCACGGTGCTGACCATGAACAGCGCCACTTCCGTGGTGAAACCCTGCTGCAGGCAATACACCGGCAGCAGGGTTAGGATCATGGCCTCGAAAGCGGCGAACAGCGCAATGGCCCAGGCAATGACCGGCAGCCGTCGGCAGAAGGCGAACAGGTCGAGGAAGGTAACGCTGCACGCCTCGGTGCTGGGTGCGCCGCTACGGCCCAGGAGGATCAGCGGGGCAACCAGCAGCAGCCCGGTCGCCGCCCAGAAACCGAAGTCATCGTTGGAACCGAGAAAACCCAGCACCATCGGCCCGGCCAGCTGGCTCAGGGCGTAGCTGCTGCCATACAGCGCCACCAGCCGCCCGCGCCATTGCTCGACCACCAACTGGTTGATCCAGCTTTCGCCGAGGATGAACACCACGGTCAGCGACATGCCGATCAGCAGGCGCAGCGCCAGCCACAGCGGGTAGCTGGGCAGCAACGCCACCAGGCCGATCGACAGCGCCCCGCCCCACAGGCACAGGCGCATGGCGGCCGGTACGCCAACCCAACCGGCCAGGCGGCTGGCCACGGCGGCGCCGACCAACACGCCCAGCGCCGGCATTGCCGCCATCACGCCGATGGCGAACCCGCCGTAACCCCAGCCCTCCAGGCGCAAGGACACCAGCGGCATGCTCACGCCGAGCGCGAGCCCGACACTGAGCACCGACGCCAGCACGGCAAAATAGGTTCCCCAACGCATGGTGGCCTCCCGGGCAGTTGAATCAGGCAGAAAGCATCGCGGGGCAAGCCCGCTCCCACGTAACCAGGCGCTGATGATGCATCATCAAACCCTTGGCGGCGTGGGAGCGGGCTTGCCCCGCGAAAAGGCGTTACCGGATTACAGCTTGATCCAGGTCGCCTTCAGCTCGGTGTACTTCTCCAGCGCGTGCAGCGACTTGTCACGGCCGTTGCCCGACTGCTTGAAGCCACCGAACGGCGCGGTCATGTCGCCGCCGTCGTACTGGTTGACCCAGACGCTGCCGGCACGCACGGCGCGGGCGGTCTTGTGGGCCTTGGAGATGTCCGAGGTCCAGATGCCGGCTGCCAGGCCGTATGGGGTGTCGTTGGCGATGGCGATGGCTTCTTCGGCGGTGTCGAAGGTGATAACCGACAGTACCGGGCCGAAGATTTCTTCCTGGGCGATCTTCATGGCGTTGGTCACGCCGTCGAAGATGGTCGGCTCGACGTAGGTGCCGCCGGTCTCTTCGAGGATGCGCTTGCCGCCAGCCAGCAGCTTGGCGCCGTCCTGGTGACCGGCGTCGATGTACGACAGCACGGTGTTCATCTGCTGGGTATCGACCAGCGCACCGACGGTGGTTGCCGGGTCCAGCGGGTTGCCTGGTTTCCAGGCCTTGAGGGCCTCGACCACCATGGGCAGGAACTTGTCCTTGATCGAACGCTCCACCAGCAGGCGCGAACCTGCGGTGCAGACCTCACCCTGGTTGAAGGCGATGGCGCTGGCTGCGGCCTCGGCGGCGGCTTGCAGGTCCGGGGCGTCGGCGAAGACGATGTTCGGGCTCTTGCCACCGGCTTCCAGCCAGACGCGCTTCATGTTCGACTCGCCGGCGTAGATCATCAGCTGCTTGGCGATCTTGGTCGAACCGGTGAACACCAGGGTGTCGACATCCATGTGCAGGGCCAGGGCCTTGCCCACGGTGTGGCCATAGCCTGGCAGCACGTTGAGCACGCCCGCCGGGATACCGGCTTCGATCGCCAGCTGGGCGATGCGGATGGCGGTCAGCGGCGATTTTTCCGACGGCTTGAGGACGATGGAGTTACCGGTGGCCAGGGCCGGGCCGAGTTTCCAGCAGGCCATCAGCAGCGGGAAGTTCCACGGTACGATGGCACCGACCACACCCACCGGCTCACGGGTAACCAGGCCGAGCTGGTCGTGCGGGGTTGGCGCGACTTCGTCGTAGACTTTGTCGATGGCTTCGGCGTTCCAGTGCAGGGCACTGGCCGCACCTGGCACGTCGATGCTGGAGGAGTCGCCGATCGGCTTGCCCATGTCGAGGGTTTCGAGCAGGGCCAGCTCTTCGACGTGCTTGCGCAGCAGGTCGGCGAAGCGGATCAGCTTGGCCTTGCGCTTGGCCGGAGCCAGGCGCGACCAGACGCCGGATTCGAACACGGCGCGGGCATTTTCGACAGCGCGGTTGGCATCGGCCAGGTCGCAGCTGGCAACCTTGGCCAGGAAGCGTCCGTCCACCGGGCTCAGGCAGTCGAAGGTTTCACCGGATGCGGCATCGGTGTATTCGCCGTTGATGAAGGCGCGGCCTTCGATCTTCAGTTGCTGGGCACGCTGTTCCCAGTCCGCACGAGTCAGGGTGGTCATAGGAAACTCCTCTCTTGTTAAGGTGCAACGCCGCACTGAGGACTCACGGGCGCTGTCAGAAATTCTGGCCGGGTGACGAGGCACACGGGCACCTGCCACCCTAAACCAGGGCGGGCAAACTATCAATATATTTGACACGAACGGCTCAAATGCCTACTGATGTTCATTTTATTAAACAACAACAGGGTAACCACCATGAGTATCGCCAGCATCGTCGACTTCGCCCAGGTTCTGACCGAGGCCGAACGCTACCGCCCGGCGGCGGAGAAAATCCTCAAGGGCGAGCCTGACCAGGCTGTCTACAACCAATATGCCAGCCCGTGCGGGCAGTTCGCCGCAGGCGTCTGGGAAGGTGAAGTAGGCCAGTGGACGGTGAACTACACCGAGCATGAATACTGCGAGATCGTGCAAGGTGTGTCGGTGCTGCGCGACCAGGAAGGCAATGCCAAGACCCTGCGTGCCGGCGATCGCTTCGTCATCCCGGCGGGCTTCAAGGGCACCTGGGAGGTGCTGGAGCCGTGCCGCAAGATCTATGTGATGTTCGAGCAGAAGTAACGGACACCTGCTCCGACCTCATCGCCGGCAAGCCGACTCCCACTGACCCTGTGGGAGCCGGCTTGCCGGCGATGAGGCCAGTACAGGACACGAGGCTTGCAGCTTTGTCGCAGGCATAAAAAAACCCGCCACCTTACGGTTGCGGGTTTTTTCAGGTTGCCGATCAATTACTTGATCTTGGCTTCCTTGTACACCACGTGCTTGCGGACGACCGGATCGTATTTCTTGATCTCGATCTTGTCCGGAGTGGTGCGCTTGTTCTTGTCGGTGGTGTAGAAGTGGCCGGTACCGGCACTCGAAACCAGACGGATCAATTCACGCATGATGTTCTCCCTTAAACCTTGGCGCCAGCTTTGCGGATGTCGACCAGAACGGCATCGATGCCGCGCTTGTCGATGATACGCATGCCTTTGGCGGAAACGCGCAGACGCACGAAACGCTTCTCGGATTCAACCCAGAAACGGTGGTGCTGCAGGTTTGGCAGGAAACGACGACGGGTTTTGTTGTTTGCGTGGGAAATGTTATTCCCGGTTACTGGACCCTTACCAGTAACTTGACAGACTCTCGACATGCCTCAGCCCTCTAAAACCACATGCCCAACCCGGCATGGGTTGGCCGCTTAATCTCTCAGTCATTGGCGCCAGGCGCCGTGTTTCCGAGGGTCTTATCGACCGGAAGCGCTTACGCGACAGGCCGAGCCCCTAGAAAAGAGCGCTGCTTTATACCAGAAAGACTCAGCCGCAACAACAGAAGATGTGTCTTCAGGTCGTGCCGAGTGCGCCCGGGCAGCATAACGACTGGGGCGCCAAGGTGTCGACCGCCCGTCGCCGAATTAATGCGAAAGGGTGTGGTCATTTGCCCGTGCCCACACTAGGGTAGGACTTTTCCAGACTGCACCGGCAGATGGTGCCACAAACCCGCCAAGGAGCCACCATGCGTGCCGCCGCCCTTTCCCTGTTGTTCACCACGCTGTGCGCCGCCGGCCTCGCCCAGGCCGCGCCGCTGTCGGTGTGCACCGAAGCCAGCCCGGAAGGCTTCGACGTGGTCCAGTACAACTCGCTGACCACCACCAATGCCTCGGCCGATGTGCTGATGAACCGCCTGGTCGAGTTCGATGCAGGGCTTGGCAAGGTCGTGCCCAGCCTGGCCGAGCGCTGGACGGTGTCGCCGGACGGCCTGATCTACGACTTCACCCTGCGCCAGGGCGTCAAATTCCACACCACGCCCTACTTCAAGCCCAGCCGCGAGCTGGACGCCGAAGACGTGCTGTTCAGTTTCCAGCGCATGCTCTACCCCGCCCACCCGTGGCACAAGACCGCTGCGGGCGGCTACCCGCATGCCCAGTCGCTGCAGCTGGGCAGCCTGATCAAGTCGATCGAGGCCCCACAGCCCAATACCGTGCGCTTCACCCTCTCGCACCCGGATGCCACCTTCCTGGCCACCCTGAGCATGGGCTTCGCCTCGATCTACTCCGCCGAGTACGCCGACAAGCTGCTCAAGGCCGAGACCCCGGACAAGCTCAACAGCCAGCCTGTGGGTACCGGGCCGTTCGTCTTCCAGCGTTTCCAGAAGGACGCCGTGGTGCGCTACCGCGCCAACCCCGACTACTTCGCCGGCAAACCGTCGGTCGACCCGCTGATCTTCGCCATCACCACCGACGCCAACGTGCGCCTGCAGAAGCTCAAGCGCGGCGAATGCCAGGTGGCCCTGTCGCCCAAGCCGCTGGACATCGCCGAGGCCGGCAAGGACGGCAACCTCAAGGTGGCGACCACCCCGGCGTTCATGACCGCGTTCGTCGCCATCAACAGCCAGCACCCGCCGCTGGACAAACCCGAGGTGCGCCAGGCGATCAACCTGGCCTTCGACAAGGCGGCCTACCTGAAGGCCGTGTTCGAAAACACCGCCACCGCCGCCAACGGCCCTTACCCGCCGAACACCTGGAGCTACGCCAAGGACCTGCCGGGCTACACCATGGACCAGAAGAAGGCCAAGACGCTGCTGGCCAAGGCCGGCCTGGCAGATGGTTTTGCCACCACGATCTGGACCCGCCCGTCGGGCAGCCTGCTCAACCCCAACCCCAGCCTGGGCGCGCAGATGCTTCAGGCAGACCTGGCCAAGGTCGGCATCAAGGCCGAGATTCGTACCATCGAGTGGGGCGAGTTGATCCGCCGCGCCAAGGCGGGCGAGCACGACCTGCTGTTCATGGGCTGGGCGGGTGACAACGGCGACCCGGACAACTTCCTCAGCCCGCAGTTTTCCTGCGCGGCGGTCAAATCCGGGACCAACTTCGCGCGGTTCTGCGACAGCCGCCTGGACCAGCTGATCAACGCCGGGCGCACCACCAACGACCAGAGCGTGCGCAGCCGCCTGTACCAGCAGGCCCAGGCACTGATCCAGCAGCAGGCGCTGTGGCTGCCGCTGGCGCATCCGACGGCGGCGACCTTGCTGCACAAGGGTGTCGAGGGGTATCAGGTGAGCCCGTTCGGGCGACTGGATTTCAGCAAGATCGCCGTAAACCGTTGAGGCCTCATCGCGGGGCAAGCCCGCTCCCACGATACCGTCGTGGGAGCGGGCTTGCCCCGCGATTGCTGTCAGCCTGCCAGCCACCCATGCTCGGCCATGGACAGTGGTTCGCCATCTCCGACGATGACATGGTCCATCACCCGTACATCGATCAGCGCCAGCGAGCGCTTGAGCATCTGCGTCAGGTGCACGTCGTCCTGGCTGGGCTGGCAATGGCCTGACGGATGGTTATGGCACAGGATCAGCGCCGCCGCGTTGTGCAACAAGGCCCGGCGCACCACCTCCCGCGGGTAGATGCTCGCGCGGTCGATGGTGCCGCGAAACAGGATCTCGAACGCCAACGGCCGGTGCTTGGTATCCAGGAACAGGCAACCGAATACCTCGCTGGCCTCATGGCGCAGCATCGACTTCAGATAGCGCCGCACCGATGTCGGCGACTCCAGCGCCGACGCACGCTCAATGCCTTCGTCCAGATACCGCCTGCCGATCTCCAGCAACGCCTGCAGCTGGGCGTATTTCACCGGCCCCAGGCCCGGCTCACGCATCAATCTGGCGCGATCGGCCTCGAGGAACGGCCTGAGCCCGCCAAACTTCGCCAGCAGCCCGCGCGCCAGGTCCAGCACATTACGCCCAGCGACCCCCGACCCCAGCAACACCGCCACCAGCTCGGCATCCGACAGCACCGCCGCGCCACGCTGCAACAACTTCTCCCTCGGCCGCTCGTCGGCCGGCCACTCCCTGATGTTCATCCCCCCTCCTCGCCTGCCACTACGGCCCGTTTGGGCGCTGTGTTAATCTAGTTCGCTTCGAAAATGCGACGATCTGCCGCAGGCAGTCACCGTCGCCGCCCGCTTTCACTGGAATAAGGCAAGGCCTATGCAGCGGTTGTATCGCAAGCGCATCGTTCTCGGCGTGGGTGGCGGCATCGCCGCCTACAAGAGCGCCGAGCTGATTCGCCGACTCCTGGAACACGGCGCGCAGGTGCGCGTGGTCATGACCCGTGGTGGTGCCGAATTCATCACCCCGCTCACCCTGCAGGCGCTGTCCGGCCACCCCGTGCACATGGACTTGCTCGACCCCGCCGCCGAAGCGGCCATGGGCCATATCGAACTGGCCAAATGGGCCGACCTGGTGCTGATTGCCCCGGCCACCGCCGACCTGATGGCGCGCATGGCCCAGGGCATGGCCGACGACCTGCTGACTACGCTGGTGCTGGCCACCGACGCTACCGTCGCCGTGGCGCCAGCGATGAACCAGGCCATGTGGCGCGACCCGGCAACCCAGGACAACCTCGAACTGCTCAAGCGCCGTGGTATCCAGGTGTTCGGCCCGGCCTCCGGCAGCCAGGCCTGTGGCGACGTGGGCCTGGGCCGCATGCTCGAAGCCACCGACCTGGCCTGGTGCGCCGCCGAGAGTTTCAAGCGCCAGGCACTGACCGGCAAGCACGTGCTGATTACCGCCGGGCCGACCCAGGAGAACATCGACCCGGTGCGCTACATCACCAACCATAGTTCAGGGAAAATGGGCTTTGCCCTGGCCGAGGCGGCCGCCGAAGCCGGGGCCCGGGTGACCCTGGTCACCGGCCCGGTACACTTGCCGACCCCGGACCGGGTCAGCCGCATCGACGTGGTCAGCGCGCGGGACATGCTCGCGGCCTGTGAAGCAGCCATGCCCTGTGACCTGTTCATCGCCTCGGCCGCGGTCGCGGACTACCGCCCGGAAGTCGTCGCCGCACAGAAGCTCAAGAAGGATCCCACCACCGGCGACGGCATGCTGCTGCAGATGGTGCGCAATCCCGATATCCTTGCGACCATTGCCGGCCGCGCCGATCGCCCGTTCAGCGTGGGCTTTGCCGCCGAGACCGAGCACCTGCTCGACTACGCCACGCGCAAGCTCAAGGACAAGAACCTCGACCTGATCGTCGCCAATGATGTGGCCAACCCCAGCATCGGCTTCAACAGCGAGGAAAACGCCCTGACCGTGATCGACCGGCAGCAGCATCAAACCCTCTTCGCGCAGACCAGCAAAGGCAAGATCGCCCGCCAGCTGGTTGCCTTCATCGCCGAACGGCTCAACCAGGTTCAATAAGTTACATGCACGCTCTTCAAGCCAAGATCCTCGACCCACGCCTGGGCACCGAATTCCCCCTGCCGCAGTACGCCACCCCCGGCTCTGCCGGCCTGGACCTGCGCGCCCTGCTCAAGGAGGACACCGTCCTCGAGCCTGGCCAGACCCTGCTGATCCCCACCGGCCTGTCGGTGTACATCGGCGACCCGGGCCTGGCGGCGATGATCCTGCCGCGCTCGGGCCTGGGCCATAAGCACGGCATCGTGCTGGGCAACCTGGTCGGCCTGATCGACTCGGACTACCAGGGCGAGCTGATGGTCAGCTGCTGGAACCGCGGCAGCACGCCGTTCACCATCACCGTCGGCGAGCGCATCGCGCAGCTGATCCTGGTGCCGGTGGTGCAGGCGCATTTCGACATCGTCGAGCAGTTCGACGAGACCCAGCGCGGCGCTGGCGGCTTCGGCCACTCAGGCACTCGCTGAGGCAACAGCAGACCGTTCGGGCCATGGATGGCGAACTCTCTGGCGAAACCGCCGTCCAAGCGTTCAGTTTGCGCCTGCCCAGAAGCCTTTGACTTATGGAGTCCCCAGAGATGAACGACATGGCCCACCTGGTCCCCGCACTGCCCGACAGCATCTTCCGCGCCTATGACATCCGCGGCGTGGTCGGCAAGACCCTGCACGCCGAAACGGCCTACTGGATCGGCCGCGCCATCGGCGCCCAAACCCTCGCCCAGGGCGAACCACAGATCTCGGTCGGCCGTGACGGCCGCCTGTCCGGCCCGATGCTGGTCGAGCAACTGATCAAGGGCCTGGTCGAGGCCGGTTGCCAGGTCAGCGATGTCGGCCTGGTGCCGACCCCGGCGCTGTACTACGCCGCCAACGTGCTGGCCGGCAAGTCGGGGGTGATGCTCACCGGCAGCCACAACCCGTCGGACTACAACGGCTTCAAGATCGTCATCGCCGGCGACACCCTGGCCAACGAACAGATCCAGGCCCTGCTGACCCGCCTGAAGACCAACGACCTGACCCGTGGCGATGGCCATGTGGAAAAAGTCGAGATCCTCGAGCGTTACTACCAGCAGATCGTCGACGACGTGAAGCTGGCCAAGCGCCTGAAGGTGGTGGTCGACTGCGGCAACGGCGCCGCTGGCGTGATCGCCCCGCAATTGATCGAGGCGTTGAACTGTGAGGTGATCCCACTGTTCTGCGAGGTCGACGGCAACTTCCCCAACCACCACCCGGACCCGGGCAAGCCTGAGAACCTGGAAGACCTGATCGCCAAGGTGAAAGAGACCGGCGCCGATATCGGCCTGGCCTTCGACGGCGACGGCGACCGCGTGGGCGTGGTGACCAACACCGGCAGCATCGTCTACCCCGACCGCCTGCTGATGCTGTTCGCCCAGGACGTGCTGTCGCGCAACCCGGGCGCCGAGATCATCTTCGACGTCAAATGCACCCGCCGCCTGACCCCGCTGATCGAACAGCACGGTGGCCGCGCGCTAATGTGGAAGACCGGCCACTCGTTGATCAAGAAGAAGATGAAACAGACCGGCTCCTTGCTGGCCGGCGAGATGAGCGGTCACATCTTCATCAAGGAACGCTGGTACGGTTTCGACGACGGTATCTACAGCGCCGCGCGCCTGCTGGAGATTCTCAGCAAGGCCGGGCAAAGCGCCGAAGACCTGTTTGCCGCGTTCCCCGATGATATTTCCACGCCGGAAATCAACATTGATGTGACCGACGAGGGTAAATTCAGCATCATTGATGCTCTGCAACGCGACGCCGACTGGGGCGATGCCAACCTGACCACCATCGACGGTGTGCGGGTCGACTACGCCCACGGCTGGGGCCTGGTTCGCGCCTCCAACACCACACCGGTGCTGGTGCTGCGCTTCGAGGCCGACAGCGCGGCAGAACTCGACCGTATCAAGGCTGTATTCCGCACGCAGTTGCTGCGGGTCCAACCAGGCCTGCAACTGCCGTTCTGACGACTATCCGTTCCTTACCTGGAGCCCTGCATGACCCTCGATCGCGATGCCGCTTCCCATGTAGCCGAGGTTTTGTCCGAAGCACTGCCTTACATTCGCCGCTTCGTCGGCAAGACCCTGGTGATCAAGTACGGCGGCAACGCGATGGAAAGCGAGGAGCTCAAGACGGGCTTCGCCCGTGACATCGTGCTGATGAAAGCCGTGGGCATCAACCCGGTGGTCGTGCATGGCGGCGGCCCGCAGATCGGCGACCTGCTCAAGCGCCTGTCGATCGAGAGCCACTTCATCGACGGCATGCGCGTCACCGACTCGGCGACCATGGACGTGGTGGAAATGGTCCTGGGCGGCCAGGTCAACAAGGACATCGTCAACCTGATCAACCGCCACGGCGGCAGCGCCATCGGCCTGACCGGCAAGGACGCCGAGCTGATCCGTGCGCGCAAGCTCACCGTCAGCCGCCAGACCCCTGAGATGACCCAACCGGAAATCATCGACATCGGCCATGTAGGCGAGGTCGAGAGCGTCAACACCGACCTGCTGAACATGCTGGTCAAAGGCGACTTCATCCCGGTGATCGCGCCGATCGGCGTGGGCAAGAACGGCGAGTCGTACAACATCAACGCCGACCTGGTCGCCGGCAAGGTCGCTGAAGCGCTGAAGGCCGAGAAGCTGATGCTGCTGACCAACATCGCCGGCCTGATGGACAAGCAAGGCCAGGTACTGACCGGCCTGACCACCGAACAGGTCAACGAACTGATCGCCGACGGCACCATCTACGGTGGCATGCTGCCGAAGATCAAGTGCGCGCTGGAGGCGGTGCAGGGCGGTGTGAACAGCTCGCACATCATCGATGGCCGCGTGCCCAACGCGGTACTGCTGGAGATCTTCACCGACAGCGGCGTGGGCACCTTGATCACCAATCGCAAGCGTCACTGATCCAGCTGTAACCCTGTTGCGGGGCAAGCTCGCTCCCACCTTGGCACCTCAAGGTGAGAGCAGGCTTGCCCCGCGATGCTTTTACTGGCCATCGCGGCCGGATCGCTACACCGCCCGCAGTGCATTCGATCGGATATACAAAAAAGATGGCCTTGAGCCATCTTTTTTCATTTTTCGCCATCAATTTACTGGTTAAGCTGTCGCATCAACGTGGCAGAATGCAGCCCTGTTGCAAATAGTTTTTATTTACCTGGAGAACACGCGTGAAATACGCATCACATGGACTCGTGCTGGCAGCCGCCCTGGCTGTCGGGTCCCTCGCTGGCTGTGCCACTGAAACCTCCACCGCTGTTGCCGTGCAACAGGTCGAAAGCGTCAACCGCCCTTACAGCGGCGTGCGCACCCCGATTGCCGTGGGCAAGTTCGACAACCGCTCCAGCTACATGCGCGGCATCTTCTCCGACGGCGTCGATCGCCTGGGTGGCCAGGCCAAGACCATCCTCATCACCCACCTGCAGCAGACCAACCGTTTCAACGTGCTGGACCGCGACAACATGGGCGAGATCCAGCAGGAAGCTGCCATCAAGGGCCAGGCTCAGCGCTTGAAAGGCGCCGACTTCGTGGTCACCGGCGACGTCACCGAATTCGGCCGCAAGGAAGTCGGTGATCACCAGCTGTTCGGCATCCTCGGCCGCGGCAAAACCCAGATCGCCTACGCCAAGGTTGCACTGAACATCGTCAATATCAGCACCTCGGAAGTGGTCTACTCCAGCCAGGGCGCGGGTGAATACGCCCTCTCCAACCGCGAGATCATCGGCTTCGGCGGCACCGCCAGCTATGACTCGACCCTCAACGGCAAGGTCCTCGACCTGGCCATGCGCGAAGCGGTCAACAAGCTGGTTGGCGCCGTCGAAGGCGGCCAGTGGAAGCCACAAGCCCAGTAACACCTGGATTGCGACAAGGAAGACGTACGATGACCATCATCCCCCAAGGCCGGCGCACCGTCGCCGCCCTGCTGCTGGGCAGCGCGCTGCTGGCCGGCTGCAACTCGCACAAAACGCTGTATCAGTGGGAAAGCTACCAGCCCCAGGTGTACAGCTACCTCAAAGGTGACGCCAAGGAAGAGCAAATCACCGCCCTGGAGCGTGATCTGGAGAAGATCAAGGCCAAGAACGGCGCGGTACCGCCGGGTTATCACGCACAGCTGGGCTTGCTGTATTCCAGCCTCGGCAAGGATGACCAGATGATCCAGCAGTTCCGCACCGAGAAGGCGCTGTTCCCTGAGTCGACGGCCTACATGGACTTCCTGATGAAAAACGCCAGCAAAGGGGCCAAACAGTGATCAAGCGCCTGACCCAACTGATCGTCGGTGCCTGTGTGCTGGCGTTGTTCGCTGGTTGTGCCGAGCGCAAGACCATCGACTATTCGGCTTACAAGCAGAGCCGTCCAAAATCGATCCTGATCCTGCCGCCACTGAATGAATCGCCAGACGTGAAGGCGACCTACAGCATGCTCTCCCAGGTCACCTACCCACTGGCCGAAGCGGGTTACTACGTGATGCCGGTGGCACTGGTGGACGAAACTTTCCGCCAGAACGGCATGACCACGCCGGCCGACATTCACCAGTTGCCGACCGGCAAGCTGCACGAGATCTTCGGCGCCGACGCGGGCCTGTATGTCACCGTCAGCGACTACGGTACCCGCTACATGATCCTCAGCAGCGCGACCATCGTCACCGCCAACGCCAAGCTGGTCGACCTCAAGACCGGCGCCACCCTGTGGACCGGCAGCGCCACCGCGTCGAGCGAGGAAGGCCGGCAGAACCAGGGCGGCCTGATCGGCATGCTGGTGGCTGCGGCGGTCAACCAGATCATCAGCAGCGTGCAGGATGACGCCGGTTACCCGATTGCCGGCATGACCAGCGCGCGCCTGCTGTCGCCTGGTCCTAACGGCGGGATCCTGTACGGGCCTCGTTCGCCAAAGTACGGTACGGATTGACAGAGTAAAGGCGACCCAGGGGTCGCCTTTTTTCAGCTCCGTGCAGCGTGCTGACCAGCAGGAAAGGTCCTACCAAACCAGCGGACGCATACTACAACCGCTGTCTTTATCGCCTGCTTATCATTGCCGCTTCCAACAAAGGAGATGCAGCTATGACGCAGAAAGCCTTGGTCAAATACGGCAGCGATGTATCCGCCGGCACCTACTCGTGTGCAGATTGCGGCCACAAATACTCCAACCAGAGCAAGACCTCGCTTCCACCTTGCCCCCACTTCAAGCCTGCTACCCACCCACTGCGTGGCTGGAAGATCTTGAGCGGCCAGGGCGACGCGGTGCAGGACCCTTACCCGAACGGCCGTTGAATGCGCGGAAATAAAAAAGGCGACCCTGAGGTCGCCTTTTCTTTGCACCTTCGCGTCAGATGCCGTACTTGGCGCGATACGCCTCGACCGCCGGCAAGTGCTGCTTGAGCTGCGGATCGTCGGCCAGGAACTCCAGCACCTGGGTCAGCGACACGATGCTGACCACCGGAATGCCGAAGTCGCGCTCGACTTCCTGAATCGCCGACAGCTCGCCGTTGCCGCGCTCTTCGCGGTTCAGTGCGATCAGCACGCCAGCGGCCTTGGCCTGCTGGGCGTTGATGATCTGCATCACTTCACGGATGGCGGTACCGGCGGTGATCACGTCGTCGATGATCAGCACGTCACCGGCCAGCGGGGCGCCAACCAGGCTGCCACCTTCGCCGTGGTCCTTGGCTTCCTTGCGGTTGAAGCACCATGGCACGTCGAGCTGATGGTGCTCGGCCAGTTGCACCGCCGTGGCTGCCGCCAGGGGGATGCCCTTGTACGCCGGGCCGAACAGCACGTCGAACGGGATCTTGCTGTCGACGATGGCCGCCGCGTAGCAACGCCCCAACTGCGCCAGGGCGGAAGCTGTGTTGAACAGGCCGGCATTGAAGAAGTACGGGCTGGTACGCCCCGATTTCAGGGTGAATTCACCGAAGCGCAGAACGCCGCGATCGATGGCAAAACGAATGAAGTCGCGCTGATACGGCTGCATAAAAGGTCCCGGACACCACGGATTTAGCTAAATGTGTTGAGCTCGGGTATCATACACGCACGAGATTTTTGGGGCCATTTATGCGGATCATCAGTGTGAACGTGAATGGCATTCAGGCTGCAGCCGAGCGTGGATTGCTCAGCTGGCTGCAAGCCCAGAATGCCGACGTCATCTGTCTTCAGGATACCCGCGCCTCGGCCTTTGAACTCGACGACCCAGCTTTCCAGCTCGATGGCTATTTCCTTTACGCCTGCGACGCGGAGGTGCCCACCCAAGGTGGCGTGGCACTGTACTCGCGCATGCAGCCCAAGGCAGTCATCACCGGCCTGGGCTTCGAGACAGTTGACCGTTACGGGCGCTACCTGCAGGCAGATTTCGACAAGGTAAGTATTGCCACGCTGCTCCTGCCTTCGGGCATGAACGGCGATGAAGACTTGAACCAGAAGTTCAAGTTGATGGACGACTTCGCCAAGTACCTGGACAAACAGCGTCGCAAGCGTCGCGAATACATCTATTGCGGCTCGTTCTACGTGGCGCAGCAGAAGCTCGACATCAAGAACTGGCGCGACAGCCAGCAGTCGGTCGGCTTCCTGCCGCCAGAGCGCGCCTGGATGGACGCGATCACCGGCGAAATGGGCTACGTCGACGCGCTGCGCGAAGTCAGCCGTGAAGGCGACCAGTACAGCTGGTGGCCGGACAATGAGCAGGCCGAGATGCTCAACCTGGGTTACCGGTTCGATTACCAGATCCTCACCCCAGGCCTGCGCCGCTTTGTGCGCAATGCACGCCTGCCGCGCCAGCCACGCTTCTCCCGGCACGCGCCGCTGATCGTGGATTACGACTGGACGTTGACGATTTAAGCTACGCCAGACACAAAAAAGCCGACGTTAACGTCGGCTTTTTTGTGTTCATCAGCGCGATCAGTCGGCCAGTGCGGCGTTCTGCAGCTCGAAGATCTCGCCCATGCCTTTTTGCGCCAGCGCCAGCATGGCGTTGAAGTCTTCCGGCTGGAACGGCGCACCTTCAGCGGTGCCCTGCACTTCGATGAAACCACCGGCACTGGTCATGACCACGTTGAGGTCGGTCTCGGCGGCGGAGTCTTCCAGGTAGTCGAGGTCGAGCACCGCTTCGCCCTGGTACATGCCCACCGATACGGCGGCGATCATGTGCTTGAGCGGGTTACCGCCCTTCAGGCCGCCACGCTTCTTGATCACGGCCAGGGCATCGCACAGGGCGACCATGGCACCGGTGATCGAGGCAGTACGGGTACCGCCGTCGGCCTGGATCACGTCGCAGTCGACGTACAGGGTGATATCGCCGAGCTTGCTCATGTCCAGCGCAGCGCGCAGGGAGCGGCCGATCAGGCGCTGGATTTCCAGGGTGCGGCCACCTTGCTTGCCACGGCTGGCTTCACGCTGGTTACGCTCGCCGGTGGAGCGCGGCAGCATGCCGTACTCGGCAGTCAGCCAACCTTGGCCCTGGCCTTTGAGGAAGCGGGGAACACCATTTTCGACGCTGACCGTGCAGATGACCTTGGTGTCACCGAACTCGACCAGTACCGACCCCTCGGCGTGCTTGGTGTAGTTGCGGGTGATGCGGATCGAGCGGAGCTGATCGGCGGCGCGACCACTTGGACGTTTCATCTGGGATACCTGTACTGGGACTTTAAATCTGCCGAGCATTATAGAGCCCGTCGCCCCGCGAAGACATGCCTATCGTCGCACCCGGCGCAGCCTGTCGCCTTTTCCGACCACGGCGGCGGGGCAGCGGTAGCATGGCCGGATTGGGCGCCCGGGCCGCACTGCGCTACAATCCTGCGCCTTGCAGCCGTAAGGCTCCCCCGTTCACCCGATTACGCGAGGTACTCCCCATGGTGCACAGCATGACCGCCTTTGCCCGCGCCGAACGCGCCGGCAGCCAGGGCACCCTGGTCTGGGAGCTGCGCTCGGTCAACCATCGCTATCTCGAACCCCACCTGCGCCTGCCCGAAGCCCTGCGCGACCTCGAAGGCGCAGTGCGCGAAGGCCTGCGCCAAGGGCTGTCGCGGGGCAAGGTCGAATGCACCCTGCGCCTGAACGAAGACAGCACCGGCAAGCCGCTGCAGGTTGACCGTGAACGCGCCGCGCAACTGGTCGCCGCCGCCGAGACCGTCGCCAGCCTGATCAAGCAACCGGCACCGCTCAACCCGCTGGAAGTCCTGGCCTGGCCGGGCGTGCTGGTGGCCGACGCCAGCGACCCCCAGGCCCTCAACGCCGAAGCCATCGCCCTGTTCGACGAAGCGCTGGCCGAACTCAAGGCCGGACGCCTGCGTGAAGGTGCCGAGCTGGCCCGGCTGATCAACGAGCGCCTGGACAGCATGGCCAGCGAAGTGGCCACCCTGCGCACCCAGGTGCCACAGATGCTGGCCGTGCAGCGGCAGAAGATCCTCGACCGTTTCGGCGACATGCAGGCTGAGCTCGACCCGCAGCGCCTGGAGCAGGAGATGGTGCTGCTGGCACAGAAGAGCGACGTCGCCGAAGAGCTCGACCGCCTCAGCACCCACGTCACCGAAGTGCGCCGGGTGCTCAAGTCCGGCGGTGCCGCCGGCCGGCGCCTGGACTTCCTGATGCAGGAGCTCAACCGCGAAGCCAACACCCTGGGCTCCAAGGCCTTTGACCCACGCAGCACGCAGGCGGCGGTCAACCTGAAGGTGTTGATCGAGCAGATGCGTGAACAAGTACAGAACATCGAGTAAGGCCACCCCCGACCATGAACCACAGCAGCGGCACCCTCTACATCGTTTCGGCACCGTCCGGCGCCGGCAAGACCAGCCTGGTCACCGAGCTGATCAAGCAGGATCCACACGTTCGCGTGTCGGTCTCGCACACCACCCGCGCCATGCGCCCGGGTGAGGCGCACGGGGTGAACTACCACTTCGTCGTCCACGAGGAATTCAAGGCACTGATCGCCCAAGGCGACTTCCTCGAGCACGCCGAGGTGTTCGGCAACTTCTACGGCACGTCGCGCAGCGCCCTGCAGGAAACCCTCGACCAGGGCTTCGACCTGATCCTCGAGATCGACTGGCAAGGTGCCCAGCAGGTACGCAAGCTGATGCCCGAAGCGCGCTCGATCTTCATCCTGCCGCCCAGCCAGCAGGCCCTGCGCCAGCGCCTGGACGGCCGCGGTCAGGACAGCGAAGAGATCATTGCCGGGCGCATGAAGGAAGCGGTCAGCGAGATGGAGCACTACGACGAATACGAGTACGTCATCATCAATGACGAGTTCGACGTGGCGCTGGATGATCTGAAAGCAGTGTTCCGCTCGAACCGGCTTCTGCTCAAGAAACAGCAACAGCGCCATGAGGCGCTGCTGAAACAGCTGGTCGGCTGAAGATAGCCGGTGCCTCTGCGAGGCCCTATCGCTGGCAAGCCAGCTCCCACAGGGTTAATGCTGCTTTTGTGGGAGCCGGCTTGCCGGCGATGGGCTGCAAAGCAGCCCTGTCCTTATTCCTGCAACTGAATGGTCGCCTGCTGACGCAGGGTGGCCCCCAGGAAGTACGCCGGCGCCCGCAACCGCGAGAGCAGCATCAGCACGATGCCCAGCGCCGAGATGATCGCTGCGATCACGAACACCAGGCCCAACCCGCCGACATGCGAGCCGCTGCCGAAGTCCGGCGAAGCGCTGTCGATCGCGGTGCGCGCGAAGATCACCGACAGGATCACCCCACCCAACAGCGGGCACACGCCGCGCATGAAGAAGTGGCGCACGCTGCTGAACAGGCTGTGGCGGAAGTACCACACGCAGGCGAACGCGGTCAGCGAGTAGTAGAAGCAGATCATCATGCCCAGGGCGGTGATGGTGTCGGCCAGCACGTTCTCGCTCAGGGTACGCATGGTCACGTAGAACAAGCCCGCGGCGACGCCAGCGCAAATGGTGGCATAACGCGGGGTCTGCGAACGCGGGCAGACGCTGGCGAAGCGCTGTGGCACGGCGCCGTAGTAACCCATGGCAAGCAGGGTGCGCGCCGGCGACACGAAGGTCGACTGCAACGATGCGGCAGTACTGGCCAGCACGGCGATGGACATCAGGATTGCCAGCGGGCCCATCACCGGGCCGGCCAGGTGGGCAAACACGTTCTCCTGGATACGCGGGTTACCCAGGCCCAGGCCAGTGTCGCTGATCCCGGCGAACTGCAGGGTGGCGATGGCGGTGAGCAAGTACAGCATCAGGATCAGCAATACGGTCCAGGTGGCCGCCTTGCCCGGCACCTCGTCACTGCCGACGGACTCTTCGCTGACGGTCAGGCACACGTCCCAGCCCCAGAAAATGAAGATCGACAACGACAGGCCGGCGGCGAACGCCGAGAACGACTCGACCCCGAACGGGTTGAACCAGGCCAGGTCGAAGGCCAGCGGCGGAGGCGCCGTGGATTCGCTGAACGCGGCGAAGGCAAAGCCGATCAGCACCATCAGTTGCAGGGCCACCAGGCCATACTGCACCGTCATGGTCGTCGCCATGCCTCGACAACAGATCCACACCGCCAGGGCGATGAACACGCAACAGGTGGTGACGTTGATCAGCAGGTTGTCTGCCAGGGCCGCCAGCTCCTGGGTGCCGGTGATCTGGGCCAGGAACAGGTAGAAGAAGTCGACGGCCACGCCCGCCAGGTTGGACAGCACGATGGTGGTGGCGACCACCAGCCCCCAGCCGCCGATCCAGCCGATCATCGGGCCGAAAGCCCGCGCCGACCAGGTGAAGGAGGTGCCGCTGTCCGGCTCCGCCGAGTTCAGCTCGCGGTAGCCCAGGGCTACCAGCAGCATCGGCAGGAAGCCGACGATGAACACCGCCGGCAGGTGGGCGCCGACTTCGCGCACGGTCGGGCCGAGGGCGCCGGTCAGGGTATAAACCGGGGCAATGGTGGAGATGCCCAGCACCACGCTGGCCAAAAGGCCCAGGCGGCCCTTGGCCAGGCCTTTGCTGGCGCCTTGGGTGTTGTTGCCCGAGTCGGCTGCCACATCAGGTGGGCGGCCGGCTTCTGTGTAATTGCTCATGAGTATTTGCCGTAACTATTGGAATTGTTCTCACAGGCCCGCCGTAGAGGGCCCGCTTTCACTCATTGAAAGCTTGCGGTGGGGGCACGGTCATCCTCGACCTTCGGCTAACGCCCGAATGTTTTCGAGCGCACACCCTCCCGTGCAGCGTGGGCAATGCAGGCCTCGCGGAACGCCTCGAACAGGCGCAGCGAAACCGGGTTTTCGGCGTAACGCCATTCCGGGTGCCACTGCACACCGAGCACCAGGCCCGGCGCGCCCGGCATCGACACCGCTTCGATCAGGCCATCCGGGGCCCGTGCCTCGACACGCAGGCCAGGGGCCAGACGGTCGATGCCCTGGCTGTGCAGCGAGTTGACCTCAAACTGCGCCGCCAGGCCCAGGCGCTCGAACAACCCGCCTGGTGCAACAGCGACGGGGTGACGAGGGCCGTATTGCACCTCCAGGGGTGCGTCCTCAGGTTCACGGTGGTCCAGGTAGCCGGGCAGTTCCTGCACCCGCTGGTGCAAGGTGCCGCCAAGGGCCACGTTCAATTCCTGGAAGCCACGACAAATGCAGAACACCGGTACCCCGGCGGCAATCGCCGCCTGCAGCAACGGCAAGGTCAGGCGGTCACGCGCAAGGTCGTGGCGGGTGCCTGCCGCGCTGGGCGCGCCATTGTAATGATGCGGCTCGATATTGGAAGGCGAGCCGGTAAACAGAATGCCGTCGAGTTGCGCCAGCAGCGCCTGCGTGTCGCTGCCGCCATCACGGGCCGGCAGGATCAGCGGCAGGCCGGCAAAGCCTGCGGCCTCGACATACTTGTCGCCCACCGTGTGCGACGAGTTCTTCCCCACCTGCTGACGGCAGGCGCTGACACCGATCAAGGGGACCGCAATTGCGCTCATGGGCTTACACCGTGTGCAGGTACCAGTTGTACTCGAGGTCGGAGATCGACACTTCGAACTCGGCCAGCTCGCTCTCTTTGCAGGCCACGAAGATATCGATGTAGTCCGGGCTGATGTATTGGTTGAGCACTTCACTGTCGTCCAGCGCGCGCAGGGCATCGCGCAGGTTGTTCGGCAGGCTTTGCTCCAGTTGCTCGTAGGAGTTGCCCTCGATCGGCGCGCCCGGCTCGACCTTGTTGGTCAGGCCATGGTGGATACCGGACAGGATCGCGGCGAGCATCAGGTAAGGGTTGGCATCGGCGCCGGCCACGCGGTGCTCGATACGCACGTTGTCGCGGTTGTCGTTCGGCACGCGCACCGCCACCGTGCGGTTGTCCACACCCCAGCTCGGCGCATTGGGCACGTAGAACTGGGCACCGAAGCGGCGGTACGAGTTGATGTTCGGGCAGAGGAATGCCATCGACGCCGGCATGGTCTCCAGCACACCGCCGACGGCGTGGCGCAGGGTGTCGCTTTCGAGCGGGTCGTCACTGGCGAAGATGTTCTTGCCGGTCTTCTTGTCGAGCAGCGAGATGTGCACGTGCAGGCCGTTGCCCGCCTGGCCCGGGTAGGGCTTGGCCATGAAGGTGGTGTCCATTTCATGGTCGTAGGCGACGTTCTTGATCAGGCGCTTGAGCAGGATCGCGTAGTCGCAGGCCTTCAGCGGGTCGGCAACGTGGTGCAGGTTCACTTCGAACTGCGCCGGGGCGCTTTCCTTGACGACCGCGTCAGCAGGCAGGCCCTGCTCCTTGGCGGCTTCGAGCATGTCCTGCAGGCAGTCGGCGTATTCGTCGAGGTCGTCGATCAGGTACACCTGGGTCGATTGCGGGCGCTTGCCGGAGATTGGCGAACGCGGC
This sequence comes from Pseudomonas sichuanensis, assembly GCF_024749065.1. Lineage (NCBI taxonomy): Bacteria > Pseudomonadati > Pseudomonadota > Gammaproteobacteria > Pseudomonadales > Pseudomonadaceae > Pseudomonas > Pseudomonas sichuanensis. The sequence goes on from NZ_CP087185.1 coordinate 5,883,728, forward strand.
GGCTGCGGGCGGCCGTTGAGGTTGTCCTGGTCGATCAGGTAGAACTCCAGCTCGAACGCGGCGCAGATATCCAGGCCCAGGTCGTCGAACTTGCTCACCACCTGGCGCAGCACTTCCCGCGGGTCGGCGAAGAATGGCGCACCGTCCAGCTCATGCATGGTCATCAGCAGCTGGGCGGTCGGGCGCTTCTGCCACGGCTCGTCGGACAGCGTGCCGGGGATCGGGAAGCAGATGCGGTCGGCGTCGCCGATGTCCAGGCCAAGGCCGGTGCTTTCGACGGTCGAACCGTTGATGTCGAGGGCGAACAACGAGGCCGGCAGGTTGATGCCTTTCTCGTACACCTTGTGCAGGCTGGCGCGCTCGATGCGCTTGCCGCGCACCACGCCGTTCATGTCGGAGATCAGCAGATCGACGTACTGGGTGTCCGGATGGGCTTCCAGGAATTCATTCATCTCGCGGGAAGAACTGGCGCACGGGGAGACCGACGTCATGGCTGTACATCCTTTGATTCGGAGCGGCGATGTGGGGATACGGCTGACGCCTGCTAAGGCGACGATGGAATTACTGTTGTTCTTTTCACTGGCCCATCGTTGGGGGCTGGTTGCCGACCGGGTGCATTGATTCCTGGCGGCGGTTTCACTATAAAATGGCTCCAGCGCAACTAGACATTGGCAATTCGGCAAGCAGAGCGTGCACCAATGCAATATCAGATCAACCATGCGGACCTCTCACTGGTCCTGGCCCTGGAACGCGGCCGCTCCCTGGCAAAGGCTGCCGAACTGCTGAAAGTCGATGTTTCGACGGTGTTCCGCTCGATTCGCCGGCTGGAATCGGCGTTGGGCACCGCGCTGTTCGTCAAGAGCCGCAAGGGCTACCTGCCCACCGACACCGCCCAGGCCCTGGCCGAGCAGGCCGAGCGCGCCGAACAGGCGCTGGATGCCGCGCGCATCGCCCTGACCAGCGGCGAACAGGTGGTCAGCGGTACGGTGCGCCTGACCTGCACCGAGGCGGTACTGCACAGTTTGCTGCTGCCGGCACTGGCCGAGTTCATGCCCAACTACCCGGCGCTTTCGCTGGAAATGGGCACCTCCAACACCTTCGCCAACCTCAGCCGACGCGACGCCGACATTGCCCTGCGCCTGACCAACACACCGCCGGAGCACCTGGTCGGTCGCTGCCTGGGCTCGACCAGCTACGTGATCTGCGGCCGCCCCGAGCTGCGCGAGCGCCTCGACAGCTCGCCCACCAGCGTGCCGTGGATCGCCCCGGACGACTCCATGCAGGACCACGCCACCGTGGTCTGGCGCAACCAGCAGTACCCGGGGCTGAGCCCGCGCTACCAGTGCAGCGGCATGTCGACCATTGCCCAGCTGGTGAGCACCGGCCTGGGCGTGGCGGCACTGCCCGACTACATGGTCCACGCCCTGCCCGGCGTCGATGCGCTGAGCGGCCCGCTGCCCGGCTGCGATACCCAGCTATGGCTGCTGACCCGCCCGGATTGCCGCGCATTGCGCTCGGTGCAGACCCTGTTCGAGGAGCTGACCCCGCGGCTGCGCGACGCGATGCTGTGAGGCTGTTGTGTTCGTGGGCTGGGTGACGTTATTGTCAGCCTCCGGCTTGATGCTGTCTGTTCCGGCGCTTTCGCGGGGCAAGCCCGCTCCCACGGGTGCTTGCGATAGGTCTCCAGAGAAAACAGTCCTTCCCTATTGGCTGGTGATTTTTTAAACTATCGAGTCCGCCTGCCCATTCATGGGCGCACGCCTACCGCATTTGCTACTGAGGAAGACCATGGCCCGCGTAACTGTTGAAGACTGCCTGGAACACGTGGATAACCGCTTTGAGCTGGTCATGCTCTCGACCAAGCGCGCCCGCCAGCTGGCTACCGGCGGCAAAGAGCCACGCGTAGCGTGGGAAAATGACAAGCCAACCGTTGTCGCCCTGCGTGAAATCGCCGAAGGCATCGTCACCAACGAATTCATCGCCGCCGAAGAAATCGTCACCGAGGATCCGGTATTCGCCGCGTTCGAGGACGAGAACAACGAGGCCGTCTGATTGATGCCCAGTCGACACCGTGCGGCGCAAGGCCCTCTTCTTTCGCAAGAGGTGAAACCATGCCGGGTATAGAAGCCCTCGCCGAACGGCTGTCGACTTATCTAGGCCCCGAACAGGTCAACCTGGTTCGCCGGGCCTACTTCTACGCCGAACAAGCCCACGACGGCCAACGCCGCCGCAGCGGCGAACCCTATGTGACGCACCCGCTGGCGGTCGCCAGCATCCTCGCCGACATGCACATGGACCATCAGAGCCTGATGGCGGCCATGCTGCACGACGTGATCGAAGACACCGGCATCGCCAAGGAAGCCTTGAGCCAGCAGTTCGGCGAAACCGTCGCCGAGCTGGTCGACGGGGTCAGCAAGCTGACCCAGATGAACTTCGAGACCAAGGCCGAAGCGCAAGCGGAAAACTTCCAGAAAATGGCCATGGCCATGGCCCGCGACATTCGCGTGATCCTGGTCAAGCTGGCCGACCGCCTGCACAACATGCGCACGCTGGAAGTGCTGTCCGGCGAAAAACGCCGGCGCATCGCCAAGGAAACCCTCGAGATCTACGCCCCCATCGCCAACCGCCTGGGCATGCACACCGTGCGCGTGGAGTTCGAGGACCTGGGCTTCAAGGCCATGCACCCGATGCGCTCCTCGCTGATCCACCGGGCGGTGAAAAGCGCCCGTGGCAACCGCAAGGAGATCGTCGCCAAGATCGAAACCTCGCTGGCCAACTGCCTGGCTGCCGACGGTATCGAAGGCGAGGTCAGCGGACGGCAGAAACACCTCTATGGCATCTACAAGAAGATGCGTGGCAAGCGCCGCGCCTTCACCGAAATCATGGACGTGTATGCCTTCCGCATCGTCGTCGACAAGGTCGACACCTGCTACCGCGTGCTGGGCGCCGTGCACAACCTGTACAAGCCGCTGCCGGGGCGCTTCAAGGATTACATCGCGATCCCCAAGGCCAACGGCTACCAGTCGCTGCACACCACCCTGTTCGGCATGCACGGCGTGCCCATCGAAATCCAGATCCGCACCCGCGAAATGGAAGAGATGGCCAACAACGGCATCGCCGCGCACTGGCTGTACAAGTCCAACGAGGAAGAGCAGCCCAAGGGCAGCCACGCCCGCGCCCGCCAGTGGGTCAAGGGCATCCTCGAACTGCAGCAGCGCGCCGGCAACTCGCTGGAATTCATCGAGAGCGTGAAGATCGACCTGTTCCCGGACGAGGTCTACGTCTTCACCCCCAAAGGCCGGATCATGGAGCTGCCCAAAGGCTCCACCGCCGTCGACTTCGCCTACGCGGTGCACACCGACGTCGGCAACAGTTGCATCGCCTGCCGAATCAACCGCCGCCTGGCGCCGCTGTCCGAACCGCTGCAAAGCGGCTCGACCGTGGAGATCGTCAGCGCCCCGGGCGCCCGCCCGAACCCGGCCTGGCTCAACTTCGTGGTGACCGGCAAGGCCCGCACGCACATCCGCCATGCCCTCAAGCAGCAGCGCCGCTCCGAGTCCATCAGCCTCGGCGAACGCCTGCTGAACAAGGTGCTGACCGGCTTCGACAGCAGCCTGGAGAAGATCCCCCAGGAGCGCATCCAGGCGATTCTCGCCGAGTACCGCCTGGAGCTGATCGAAGACCTGCTCGAAGACATCGGCCTGGGCAACCGCATGGCCTATGTGGTCGCCCGCCGCCTGCTGTCCGCCGACGGCGAAGAGTTGCCGGCACCGGAAGGCCCGCTGACCATCCGCGGCACCGAGGGCCTGGTACTCAGCTACGCCAAGTGCTGCACGCCAATCCCGGGCGACCCGATCGTCGGCCACCTGTCGGCGGGCAAGGGCATGGTCGTGCACCTGGAAGACTGCCGCAACATCAGTGAAATCCGCCATAACCCAGAGAAGTGCCTGCAGCTCTCCTGGGCCAAGGATGTCGCTGGCGAGTTCAATGTCGAGCTGCGCGTCGAGCTGGAACACCAGCGCGGCCTGATCGCCCTCTTGGCCAGCAGCGTCAACGCCGCCGACGGCAACATCGAAAAAATCAGCATGGACGAACGCGACGGCCGTATCAGCGTGGTCCAACTGGTGGTCAGCGTGCGCGACCGCGTGCACCTGGCCCGCGTGATCAAGAAGCTGCGCACCTTGACCGGGGTGGTCCGCATCACCCGGACGCGTGCGTAGTCCGCCAACCGCAAGGAGTCATCATGAGCAAGACTGTCATCACCAGCGACAAGGCCCCTGCCGCCATCGGTACTTACTCCCAGGCGATCAAGGCCGGCAACACTGTGTACATGTCGGGCCAGATCCCGCTCGATCCGAAAACCATGGAACTGGTTGAAGGCTTCGAAGCCCAGACCGTCCAGGTGTTCGAAAACCTGAAGTCGGTCGCCGAGGCCGCTGGCGGTTCGTTCAAGGACATCGTCAAGCTGAACATCTTCCTCACCGACCTGAGCCACTTCGCCAAGGTCAACGAGGTCATGGGCCGTTACTTCGAACAGCCCTACCCTGCCCGCGCCGCCATCGGCGTGGCCGCGCTGCCAAAAGGCGCCCAGGTTGAAATGGACGCCATTCTGGTCCTCGAGTAATACCCCCGGGTGACGGGCACCACGCCCGTCACCGCCCCTCCTGCCCCAAGGTTCTCCCCATGCGCCACGCATTGCCTCTGGCTTTGGCAGCCCTGCTCCTGAGCGGCTGCGCCAGCCACAAACCCGAAGATTTCAACGGCACCTGGATCAACCAGGACGCCATCGATGCAGTCGTCAAAAGCGGCCGTGTGAGTGAGCCGCTGAACAAAAATGGCATCGAGCTCGAATGGAAGCTGGATGTCGCCAGCCAGAAAGCCAGCTTCAGCAATGGCTTCGAAGCGGTCGACGGCCAACTCAGCGCCAACAAGAACAACTGGCAAGTCAGCTTTGCAGGCGGCCAGACCGAACAGTTGGTGCTGGATGGCGACGAGCTTCGGGTCATCAACCCGGCAGGCGCAGAGCAGCACTTCGTACGCAGCGAAGCGGCAAGCAACACCCCGCTGGGTGGCAGCTTCGAAAAGGCGCTGTACAAAGCCTTCCTCGGCGGTGAATGGAAGATCGTCGAGGGCCAGGGCCAAGGCACTACCGTGCGCTTCAGTGACACCGGCAACGTCACCGGGTTGCCTGGGGTTGACCGCTTCGCCGTGTGCCTGGCGGGCGATTGCGCGACCATGGGCGGCGGCAACGACAGCATGTGGCTGGAACGCAACCAGCGCGGTGCGCCGTGGATCTTCAAGCGCGATGGCGACACCCTGGAGATCTTCCGGGCGGTGAACCGCGCCCAGCCGGACGAGATGCCCGAGTTGGCTGCCGGCGCCCGGCAGTGGGTGCTGGAGAAGAACTAACGCTCATCGCGGGGCAAGCCCGCTCCCACGGGCTTGCCTCAAGGGTTGGATTGGTGCCCAACTTCTGGGGGGGCAGTCCAGCCCGTGGGAGCGGGCTTGCCCCGCGATCAGGCCGGAAAATTCAATCGCGCCCTTGCAGGATCGCCGCATACCCTTCTTTGTAACTCGGATACTGCGGTACCCACCCCAACGCCTTCGCCCGCGCATTGCTGCAGCGCTTGCTGCCGGTACGCCGCACCCGCTGGTCATCCGACCATTCGGTGACGCCCATGTACTCACGCAGCCAGGCCACCACATCGGCCAAAGGCGCCGGGTCGTCGTCGACACCGATATAGCAGTCGTCCAGCACCACGCCACGGGCATCGGCCTGCAGCAGGTACGCCAGCAGGCTCGCCGCATCCTCGGCATGGATCCGGTTGCCATATAGAGGTGGTTCCTCGGCAACGCGATAGCCCTGCCGCACCTGGCTCAACAACCACTCACGCCCTGGGCCATAGATACCCGTCAGGCGCACGACACTGGCGGGGATGCCGCTGCCCAGGGCGAGCTGCTCGGCTTCAAGCATCACCTTGCCGGAATAGCCCTCGGGCTCGGTACTGGCAGTCTCGTCAATCCACTCGCCGTCCTTCTGCGCGAAAACGCTGCTGCTGGACACGAACAGCAGCCGCCGGGGCAGTTTGCCGCCGCGCTGCAGCCAGGCCAGTACATGCCGCAAGCCCGCGACGTAGGCCGCCTGATAGCCGGCTTCGTCATGCTGGCTGGCCGCCACGCAGTACACCAGGTAGTCCGGGTTGCGCTCGGGCCAGTCAGCCGGCATACGCTGGTCGGACAGGTCGGCGGCGATGGGTTCGACCCCTTTGGGCAACTGCTGGACCGAGCGCCGCAAGCCGCTGACCTGCCAGCCGAGGGCCAGCAGTTGGCGGGCCAGACGACTGCCGACATCACCACAACCTACGATCAAAGCAGATACGTCTGACATGCCAAAACTCCTATTCCTAAAGGGGCAGGCTATAGCGTTCTGGCGATAAACGGCTATACCAAGGTCAAAAAAAGCAATCACATTACTTTTGTTAACAAGAATTAATTGCAATAATGGCCGCCTTGTCTGTTCTCGGCCTGTTTCGAGGCCCTGGAGAACTCAATCTTTTCCTCTTCATCAGGTCCGGCCAGCATGACACGCACTCAACCTTCCGCTTCGCCAACCACGTCGCGCGCCTGGCGCGCCATTGCCGCGCTGATGTTCAGCCTGGTGCTGGCACCCGTGGCAATGGCCGATGAGCCAACCGCCACTGCCGCCACCCCGGCCGCCGCCACCGCCCCGGCTGCGCCAGCCGCTGAAGGCCAGGCACCGGTAGGCGCAACCGCGCCGGTTGACGCCCAGGCTCCGGTCGAAGAGAACGTGCAGCCGCTGGTCGAAGACACCTCGCTGGGCATGGCCCACGACCTGTCCCCATGGGGCATGTACAAGAACGCCGACGTGGTGGTGAAGGCCGTGATGATCGGCCTGGCCATCGCCTCGATCATCACCTGGACCATCTGGATCGCCAAAGGCTTCGAGCTGATGGGCGCCAAGCGTCGCCTGCGTGGTGAAATCGCGGCCCTGAAGCGCTCGGTGAGCCTCAAGGAAGCCAGCGAAGTCTCCAACAAGGAAGGCACCCTGGCCCACACCCTGGTGCACGACGCCCTTGAAGAGATGCGCCTGTCGGCCAACGCCCGCGAAAAGGAAGGCATCAAGGAGCGTGTCAGCTTCCGCCTCGAGCGCCTGGTGGCCGCCAGCGGCCGCACCATGAGCAGCGGCACCGGCGTGCTGGCCACCATCGGTTCCACCGCGCCGTTCGTCGGCCTGTTCGGTACCGTGTGGGGCATCATGAACAGCTTCATCGGCATCGCCAAGACCCAGACCACCAACCTTGCCGTGGTTGCCCCGGGTATCGCCGAAGCCCTGCTGGCCACGGCCCTGGGCCTGGTTGCAGCGATCCCGGCAGTGGTCATCTACAACGTCTTTGCCCGCTCTATCGCCGGCTACAAGGCGCAAGTATCCGACGCCTCCGCTCAGGTACTGCTGCTGGTCAGCCGTGACCTGGACCACCAAGGTGGCGAACGCGCCACCCCGCACATGGTGAAAGTGGGGTAAGCCATGGGCCTGCATCTGAACGAAGGTGGCGACGACCTCGCCGAGAACCACGAAATCAACGTCACGCCGTTCATCGACGTGATGCTGGTGCTACTGATCATCTTCATGGTCGCCGCCCCCCTGGCCACCGTCGACATCAAGGTCGACCTGCCCGCCTCGACCGCCAAGCCGGCGCCAAGGCCGGAGAAGCCGGTGTTCGTCAGCGTCAAGGCCGACAAGAAGCTGTACCTCGGCGATGACCTGGTGGCCCAGCAGGATCAGCTTGGCGCGATGCTCGACGCCAAGACCAAGGGTGACAAGGAAACCACCATCTTCTTCCAGGCTGACAAAGGCGTCGATTACGGCGACCTGATGGAAGTGATGAACACCATGCGCGCCGCCGGCTACCTCAAGGTTGGCCTGGTCGGGCTCGAGACGGCAGCCAAGAAATGACGAAAACGCGCTCAAACATGGCGCGCTACGGCATCGGCCTGGCCATCGTGCTGGCCGTGCACGTGGTCGCCGTGGTGCTGACGCTCAACTGGTCGGTGCCCCAGGCCATCGAGCTGCCACCAGCAGCCATGATGGTCGAACTGGCACCGCTGCCCGAGCCCGCACCGCCGCCACCGCCGAAGGCCGCACCGAAACCGCCGACCCCGGTCGAGGAACCGCCACTGCCGAAACTGGCAGAAGCGCCAAAACCGAAAATCGCCATCCCCAAGCCGCCCAAGCCCAAGGCCAAGCCGCAGCCGCCCAAGCCTGAGAAAAAGCTTGAGCCGCCCAAGGACGAACCGCCGGCCAAGGACGACGTCGCGGATACCCCGCCGAGCAATTCGCCACCGCAGAAGTCGGCGGCACCGGCACCGAGCATCGCCTCGAACAGCAATGCCCTGCCGAGCTGGCAAAGCGACCTGTTGCGCCACCTGGCGAAGTACAAGAAGTACCCCGAGGACGCTCGCCGTCGCGGCTTGCAGGGCATCAACCGCCTGCGTTTCGTCGTCGACGCCGAAGGCAAGGTGGTCTCGTACTCGATGGCGGGTGGGTCGGGTAGCGCGGCGCTGGACCGGGCGACAATGGAAATGATCCGCCGGGCCGGCACGGTACCCAAGCCTCCGGCTGAGCTGCTGACCAATGGCACGATCGAAGTCGTTGCACCGTTCGTCTACTCGCTGGACCGACGCTGACGCTTTTGTTTCTGTCACAAAACGGCAAGTCTGATAACGTGCGTCTATCAATTGCAGCCGCTATGCTGGGGCCGCAACTTCATGGACGCACGTTATGACCCTCACCGAACTTCGCTACATCGTCACCCTCGCCCAGGAGCAGCACTTCGGCCACGCCGCCGAGCGTTGCCACGTCAGCCAGCCCACCCTGTCGGTCGGGGTGAAGAAGCTCGAGGACGAGCTCGGCGTGCTGATCTTCGAACGCAGCAAGAGCGCGGTGCGCCTCACGCCGGTCGGCGAGAGCATCGTCGCCCAGGCGCAGAAGGTCCTGGAACAGGCCCAAGGTATCCGCGAACTGGCCCAGGCCGGCAAGAACCAGCTGACTGCCCCGCTCAAGGTTGGCGCCATCTATACCGTCGGCCCCTACCTGTTCCCGCACCTGATCCCGCAACTGCACCGCGTGGCGCCGCAGATGCCGCTGTACATCGAAGAGAACTTCACCCACGTGCTGCGCGAAAAGTTGCGCAATGGCGAGCTTGACGCGGTGATCGTCGCCCTGCCGTTCAATGAAGCCGACGTGCTGACGATGCCGCTGTACGACGAGCCCTTCTGCGCGCTGATGCCGGCCGATCACCCGTGGACCGCGAAGAAGACCATCGACACCGCCATGCTCAACGACAAGAGCCTGCTGCTGCTGGGCGAAGGCCACTGCTTCCGCGACCAGGTACTGGAAGCCTGCCCCACCCTCAATAAGGGCGGCGAAGGCGCCAAGCACACCACGGTCGAGTCCAGCTCGCTGGAAACCATCCGCCACATGGTCGCCTCCGGCCTGGGCGTATCGATTCTTCCGCTGTCGGCGGTGCACAGCCACCACTACGCGCCCGGTGTCATCGAGGTTCGCCCGCTGACCTCGCCGGCGCCGTTCCGCACCGTGGCCATCGCCTGGCGCGCCAGCTTCCCGCGGCCCAAGGCCATCGAAATTCTTGCCGACTCGGTCCGCCTCTGCTCGGTGGCCAAGGCGCCCGTGGCACAACCGGCCTGACCCCATGACCGAGCTGTCGAATGTGCCGGTCACCGCGCTCAAGGGCGTTGGCGATGCCATGGCGGAGAAACTCGCCAAGGTAGGCCTGGAGAACCTGCAGGACCTGCTGTTCCACCTGCCCCTGCGCTACCAGGACCGCACCCGCGTGGTCCCCATCGGCCAACTGCGGCCAGGGCAGGACGCGGTGATCGAAGGTGTGGTCAGCGGCGCCGACGTGACCATGGGCAAGCGCCGCAGCCTGGTCGTGCGCCTGGGCGACGGCACCGGTGTGCTGAGCCTGCGCTTCTATCACTTCAGCAATGCGCAGAAGGAAGGCCTCAAGCGCGGCACCCACGTGCGCTGCTATGGCGAGGCCCGCCCCGGCGCCTCGGGGCTGGAGATCTACCACCCCGAGTACCGTGCACTGAACGGCGACGAGCCGGCAGCGCCGGTGGAACAGACCCTGACACCGATCTACCCGACCACCGAAGGCCTCACACAGCAGCGCTTGCGCCTGCTGTGCCAGCAGAGCCTCGGTCAGCTCGGGCCGCGCAGCCTGCCCGACTGGCTGCCCGACGAGCTGGCCCGTGACTACCAGTTGGCGCCACTGAGCGACGCCATCCGCTACCTGCACAATCCACCGGCTGACGCCGATGTCGATGAGCTCGCCGAAGGCCAGCACTGGGCCCAGCACCGCCTGGCCTTCGAAGAGTTGCTGACCCACCAGCTGTCCCAGCAGCGCCTGCGTGAAAGCCTGCGCAGCCTGCGCGCGCCGGTGCTGCCCAAGGCCACTCGCCTGCCCGCGCAGTACCTGGCCAATCTGGGCTTCAACCCCACGGGCGCCCAGCAGCGGGTCGGCAACGAAATCGCCTACGACCTCAGCCAGCCCGAACCGATGATGCGCCTGGTACAGGGCGACGTCGGCGCCGGCAAGACCGTGGTTGCCGCCCTCGCCGCGCTGCAGGCGCTGGAGGCCGGTTATCAGGTCGCGCTGATGGCGCCCACCGAGATCCTCGCCGAACAGCACTTCATCACCTTCAAGCGCTGGCTCGAACCGTTGGGCATCGAAGTCGCCTGGCTGGCCGGCAAGCTCAAGGGCAAGGCCCGCGCCAACGCCCTGGAGCAGATCGCCGGCGGTGCGCCGATGGTGGTCGGTACCCATGCGCTGTTCCAGGAAGAGGTGCGCTTCAAGCACCTGGCCCTGGCGATCATCGACGAACAGCATCGCTTCGGCGTGCAGCAACGCCTGGCCCTGCGCAAGAAGGGCGTCAACGGCGAGCTGTGCCCACACCAGCTGATCATGACCGCCACCCCGATCCCGCGCACCCTGGCCATGAGTGCCTACGCCGACCTGGACACCTCGATCCTCGACGAGCTGCCGCCCGGGCGCACGCCGGTCAATACCGTGCTGGTGGCCGACAGCCGCCGCTTCGAAGTGGTCGAACGGGTCCGCGCCGCGTGCGCCGAGGGGCGCCAGGCCTATTGGGTATGCACGCTGATCGAAGAGTCCGAAGAACTGACCTGCCAGGCGGCCGAAAGCACTTTTGAAGACCTCGGCAGTGCCTTGGGCGAATTGCGCGTGGGCCTGATCCACGGGCGCATGAAGCCCGCGGAGAAGGCTGCGGTGATGGCTGAATTCAAGGCTGGCAACCTGCAGTTGCTGGTGGCCACCACGGTCATCGAGGTCGGCGTGGACGTACCCAATGCCAGCCTGATGATCATCGAGAACCCCGAGCGCCTGGGCCTGGCCCAACTGCACCAGTTGCGCGGCCGGGTTGGCCGGGGCAGCGCCGTGAGCCACTGCGTGCTGCTGTACCACCCACCGCTGTCGCAGATCGGCCGCGAGCGCCTGGGCATCATGCGCGAAACCAACGACGGCTTCATCATCGCCGAAAAGGACCTGGAACTGCGCGGCCCCGGCGAGATGCTCGGGACCCGCCAGACCGGCCTGCTACAGTTCAAGGTCGCCGACCTGATGCGCGACGCCGACCTGCTGCCGGCCGTGCGCGATGCCGCCCAGGCCTTGCTGGCGCGCTGGCCACACCACGTCAGCCCGCTGCTCGACCGCTGGCTACGCCACGGCCAACAATATGGCCAAGTGTGACGGCCGTCCCAATACAGAACCAGCTTGCCGATCAGGCTGGTTATACTTCGCGTTCAAAGGAATTAGTGGATACAGGCCATGACTGAAGTTGCTCTGGATATCGCAACCCCACACGCACCGTCTGTCATCCGGCTGTTGCTCGAAAAACTCGGCGTACCCTATGTCGAAGTGCCAGAAAGCCCGAAGCAACTGCCCGCATCGAAGGTTCAGGCCATCCTGCTCGATGACGAAGTCGGTGCCCTGCTGGTGCTGTACCCGCAGAGCAAGCTGCTGGACCTCAACCGCCTCGAGGAGCTGACAGGCCGCAAGCTCAAGGCCGTGCCGTTGCCGCGCCTCAAGCAGATGCTCGACAAGCACCACCTCAAGACCCTGCCGGCCATTCCGGCACTCACCAGCTCGCCTTGCCTGTATGAAGGCAAGCTGCTCGAGCAGGAGCACCTGCTGATCCAGTCGGGCGAGTTGGGCATCCTGCTGTCGATCAAGCGCGACGACTTCAAGCGCATGTTGCACAAGTCCAGCGCAGGAAGCTTTGGCCAGCCGGTCCGCGAGATTCGCCCCAACCTCGACCGCCCGAACGACGACTCCAAGGAGATCACCCAGGCTGTCCAGGCTTTCACCGCTCGACGTATCCAGAAGCGCCTGGAAGAAACCATCGAGATCCCGCCACTGGCCGATACCGCGCAAAAAATCATCAAGCTGCGGGTCGACCCCAATGCCAGCACCGATGACGTCACCGGCGTGGTGGAAACCGACCCCGCCCTGGCCGCCCAGGTAGTCAGCTGGGCGGCATCGCCCTACTACGCCTCGCCAGGCAAGATCCGCTCGGTGGAAGACGCGATCGTGCGGGTGCTGGGCTTCGACCTGGTGATCAACCTGGCCCTCGGCCTGGCCCTGGGCAAGACCCTGAGCCTGCCCAAGGACCATCCGCAACAGGCCACCCCCTACTGGCAGCAGTCGATCTATACCGCTGCGGTCATCGAGGGCCTGACCCGTGCCATGCCACGCCCGGAGCGCCCGGAAGCCGGCCTGACCTACCTCGCCGGCCTGCTGCACAATTTCGGTTATCTGCTGCTGGCGCACGTGTTCCCGCCGCACTTCTCGCTGATCTGCCGCCATCTGGAGGTCAATCCGCACCTGTGCCACAGCTATGTGGAGCAGCACCTGCTGGGGATCAGTCGCGAGCAGATCGGCGCCTGGCTGATGAAGCTGTGGGACATGCCCGAAGAGCTGTCCACCGCGCTGCGCTTCCAGCACGACCCATCGTACGACGGCGAGCACTCGGCCTTCCCCAACCTGGTCTGCCTGTCGGTGCGCCTGCTGCGTTCGCGGGGTATCGGTTCGGGCCCGCAGGACGAAATCCCGGATGCCCTGCTCGATCGCCTGGGGCTGACCCGGGACAAGGCCGAGGAAGTGGTGAACAAGGTGCTGGAGGCGGAAGCATTGCTGCGTGAGCTGGCATCGCAGTTCCACGCGCCGCACTGATTTAGCCGGGCGCCTGTCCTGTGGGAGCGGGTTTACCCGCGAATGCGGTGGTAAATCCACAAGCGTATTCGCGGGTAAACCCGCTCCCACAGGTGCATTGTTCTGTGTTGTATATCAGCCCTTCTTCTTCGGCTTCAGGTATTTCATCAAGCCCTGGAACCAGATCACCAGCGCCGGGTTGCCCTTGATCTGGATGCTCTTGTCCTGAATGCCCTGCATGAACGCCAGCTGCTTGTTGCCCGCCTGCAGGGTGGCGAAGCCGTAGCCGGCATCCTTGAAGGCAATGGCGAACGCCGGTTGCGGGTGCAGGCCGCCCTTGCTGCTGATGCGTTGATCTTTGACCACGAAATGACGGGCCACCTTGCCGTCCAGCGTCTGCATCTGGAACACCAGGTCCTTGTCCTGCAGCTGCTGCTGGAACGCCGGGTTGTTGCGGCTGGCCTTGGCCATCAGCAGCCCCATGGCCCAGAGAAGAAAGCGAAACTTCATCAACGCGCCTCGATTGAAAAATGACTGAGTCGCGCAGTTTATCCGCTTCCTGGGCGGTTTATGCAAGTTCGCTGCATTTTCACCGCAGAAACACAACGGGCGCCTCAAGGGCGCCCGTTCGAATGACCGTTGTCGTTGCCGATCACTTCTTCTTGGCAGGCTTGGCCGGTACGTTGACGCTGTCGCGCAGGTTCTTGCCTGGCTTGAAGGCGACGGTGTTGCTGGCCTTGATCTTGACCGGCTCGCCGGTTTGCGGGTTCTTGCCGGTGCGGGCGCCACGGTGACGCTTTTCGAAGGTGCCGAAACCGACCAGGGTGACGGTGTCCTTGTCGAGTGCGCCGGTGATGCTGTCGAGAATCGCGTTCAAGACCTGATTGGCCTTTTCCTTGGTCAGATCGGCCTTGTCGGCGATGACGGCGGCGAGTTCTGGTTTACGCATAGTGAAGCCTCTTTGACGGAATTTCTTGTTGTTATGCCGTGCTGCCAAGGGCGGCAGCGTTCAAGGCACCGCAGGCTCTAGGCTGCGGTAGACGCCAGTGAGAATGGCACGCCGTCCGGGGCCGCGCCAGTACCTGGGCGGCCATTGTCGCGGCAAGAACAGGAGAAATCCGACAGAACGCCCGCCATTTACGCCATCAGCGGCGGTAACTGGCGATTCAGCGCCAGTTTCTCCATGACGGCCGCGCCCGTGAGGGCGTAGCCCAGCAGCCGGCCGTCAGCCCCGTGGCACAGCACTTTGAGGTCGGCGCCGCTGCCTTCCACCTGCCAGCTACCTTCCATGCCGGCGGGTGGCGGTGACACCACCAACGGGCAGGCCGGGGTCTTCACGGTGACGGGCATCGGCCCATAGGCGACCGCCGTCGGGTTGCCGGCCAAGGTCTGGGCCAGGGCACGGGCGCAGGTCATCAGGGGCATGACGTACAGCAGGTTGATGCCATCGACTTCGGCGCAATCGCCCAAGGCGAAGATATTGGCGTGGGAGGTGCGCAGTTGGCGATCGACCACCACGCCACGGTTCACCTGCAAACCGGCGGCGGCCGCCAGATCGGTGCGTGGGCGCAGGCCAATGGCTGAAACCACCAGGTCGCAGGGGATCACGCTGCCGTCGGACAGGTGCGCTTCAAGGGCCGCGCCTGCCTGCTGCAGGCGGGTCAGCACCGGCCCCAGGTGGAAGCGCACGCCCAGGCCCTCGAGGCCCGCCTGCACGGCGCTGGCGGCGGCGGGGTGCAGCAGGGTCGGCATCACCTGCTCGCAGGGGGCGACCACGTTGCACTGGTAGCCACCCAGAGTCATGTCGTTGGCGAACTCGCAGCCGATCAGGCCGGCGCCGAGGATCAGCACCCGCTGCTTGCCGGCAGCGGCGGCACGGAAGCGCGCGTAGTCCTCGAGGTCGTTGATCGGGAACACCTGATCGCCGGCATCGCCTTCAACCGGCACCTGCACGGTCTGCGCGCCCCAGGCCAGGATCAGGTCGCGGTACTCCACCGCTTCTTCACCGATCCACAGGCGTTTGTGCCCTGGGTCGATACCGCTGATCCGGGTATGGGTGCGAACTTCGGCCTTGAGCTGCTCGGCCATGGCGCCGGGCTCGGCCATGCACAGGCCATCGGCGTCCTTGCCCTTGGCGAAACCGGTGGAGAGCATCGGCTTGGAGTAGGAGCGGCCGTCGTCGGCGGTAATCAGCAGCAGCGGCGTTTCGCTGTCGAGCTTGCGAAACTCGCGGGCCAGGTTGTAGCCGGCAAGGCCGGTGCCGATGATCACCACGGGGGACGTCATGCAGGTGCTTCCTCTTCCAGTAGGGTTGCGATCAGCCGATGGCGATCATTTCGAAATCGCTCTTGCCCACGCCGCAGTCGGGGCACAGCCAGTCTTGCGGCACGTCTTCCCAACGGGTGCCCGGGGCGATGCCGTCATCCGGCCAGCCTTCGGCTTCGTCGTAGATCAGGCCACAGACAATACATTGCCACTTCTTCATGGGGGGTCGTTCCTCGGTCAGGCTTGATGTGTCGCTGCTGATGGCCTCTATCGCGGGGCAAGCCCGCTCCCACAACGCCAGTGGGAGCGGACTTGCCCCGCGATAGAGGCACCGCGCAATCTCGTCCGGGCTTTGTACTGTATGCAAGCCGCCAGGGCAATCATGCTAAGCTCGCCGCCTCTCTGGCTGTCACAAGCATACCGACGTGTCGTACGAAACCCCGCAAGCAGCCGCTGTCGCGTGGCTGCCGTATCCACAACTGGCGAGCGCGCTCGACCAGCCGACCCTCGACTGGCTGTTCGACCAAGGCTCCCTGACCCGCCGCCTGACCCAACTGTCCCACGACCACTTCAGCGTCACGCCCTTGTTCGAAGGCTGGCAACCGCTGCGCGATGACGAATGCGCAGCGCTCGGCCTTGCGCCTGGCGAAGAGGGCTGGGTGCGTGAGGTCTACCTGCGCGGCCATGGCCAGCCCTGGGTGTTCGCCCGCAGCGTGGCCGGGCGCAGTGTGCTGGAACGCGGCGGCCTGGACCTGGAAACCCTGGGCACCCGCTCGCTCGGCGAGTTGCTGTTCTGCGACCAGGCGTTCGTCCGCCACCCCATCGAGGTGTGCAGTTATCCACAGGCCTGGTTGCCTGCCGAGGCCGCCCATGCCGGGCTGTGGGGGCGGCGTTCGCGCTTCGAGCGTGCCGGCCTCGACCTGCTGGTGGCAGAGATTTTCCTGCCGGCACTGTGGCAAGCGGCCAAGGAGGCAACCTGCTGATGTACCTGCAACTGCTCAAATCGCTCAACCGCCTGCACCCACGGGCCTGGGACTTCGTCCAGCTGAGCCGCATGGACCGCCCGATCGGCATCTACCTGCTGCTGTGGCCGACGCTGATGGCCGTGTGGATCGCCGGCAATGGCGCACCCAGCGTGGCCAACGTGCTGATCTTCGGCCTGGGGGTGGTGCTGATGCGTGCCGCCGGCTGCTGCATCAACGACTTCGCCGACCGCAAGGTGGACGGCCACGTCAAACGCACCGCCGACCGGCCGCTGGCCAGTGGCCGGGTCAAGCCACGCGAAGCCTTGCTGCTGTTCGCCGTGCTGGTGGGGGTGAGCTTCCTGCTGGTGCTGTGCACCAACGCCCGGACCGTCTGGCTGTCGTTCGGCGCCGTGGCCCTGGCGTTCTGCTACCCGTTCATGAAGCGCTACACCTATTACCCGCAGGTGGTGCTGGGTGCCGCGTACTCCTGGGGCATCCCCATGGCCTTCACCGCCGCCGGCGGCGAGCTGCCGGCCGCCGCCTGGCTGTTGTACATCGCCAACCTGCTGTGGACGGTGGGCTATGACACCTACTACGCCATGGTCGACCGTGACGACGACCTGAAGATCGGGGTGAAATCCACCGCCATCCTGTTCGGCGAGGCCGACCGGGTGATCATCCTCAGCCTGCAGCTGCTGTCGCTGGGCTGCCTGCTGCTGGCCGGCAGCCGTTTCGAGCTGGGGGGCTGGTTCCATCTGGGGTTGCTGGCGGCAGCGGTGTGCTTCGCCTGGGAGCTCTGGTCGACGCGCAGGCTGGACCGGGACGCCTGCTTCAAGGCGTTCCTGCACAACCACTGGGCGGGGATGCTGATCTTTATCGGGGTGGTGCTGGATTACGCGTTGCGTTGAGAGTCAAAGCCCCTGTGGGAGCGGGTTTACCCGCGAATGCGTCGGTGAGCCCACCATGGCATTCGCGGGTAAACCCGCTCCCACAGGTTACAAGTCGCTCTTAAGGCTTGGCCACGTGCCAGACATCCTTCATGCCATCGCCGGTCATGTCCCCGGCTTTCTTGTCCTTGACGAAGGTGTACAGCGGCTTGCCATCGTAAGCCCACTGCATCGACCCGTCGTCACGCTTGATCTGCGTCCACTTGTCCTTTGGCGCCTCGTCGTCCTGCTTCACCATCAAAGGCGGCCAGTTCTTCGCACAATCACCGTTGCACATCGACTTGCCGCCTGCATCCTTGTCGAAGGTGTACAGGGTCATGTCGTTGTGGTCGACCCACATGCCATCCTTCTCCATGGCGTGATGAGCCGACGCCACCCCCGGCACTGCCAGCGCAGCGCAAAGGGCCATCCAGCTCAGCGTATGTCGTGTCATTGGAATCACCATCGTTTCGGGGGGTGGAAGGGTTCTGGTAGCCGCTGCAGCGGCCCTGTGAAGCCTAGCCCAGTCATGCAATGTCGCCAGAACTGCCCATGCCCTGTCACACAGCTGCAATAATTCCGTTATCTAATGCGGGCCAAGACACCGTTCCCGGGAGAGGTAATTGAGCATGGTTGGCAGAAACATTCTGATCGTCGACGACGAAGCGCCTATCCGCGAGATGATCGCCGTTGCATTGGAAATGGCTGGCTATGACTGCCTTGAGGCGGAGAACTCGCAACAGGCCCACGCCATCATCGTCGACCGCAAGCCGGACCTGATCCTGCTCGACTGGATGCTGCCGGGCACCTCGGGCATTGAACTGGCACGCCGCCTCAAGCGCGATGAACTGACCGGCGATATCCCGATCATCATGCTCACCGCCAAGGGCGAAGAGGACAACAAGATCCAGGGCCTCGAAGTGGGCGCCGACGACTACATCACCAAGCCGTTCTCACCGCGCGAGCTGGTGGCGCGCCTCAAGGCCGTGCTGCGCCGCACCGGCCCGAGCGACAGCGAAGCCCCCATCGAAGTGGGCGGCCTGCTGCTCGACCCGATCAGCCACCGAGTGACCATCGACGGCAGGCCTGCCGAGATGGGCCCCACCGAATACCGCCTGCTGCAGTTCTTCATGACCCACCAGGAGCGCGCCTACACCCGCGGCCAGCTGCTCGACCAGGTCTGGGGCGGCAACGTCTACGTAGAGGAGCGCACGGTCGACGTGCACATCCGCCGCCTGCGCAAGGCGCTGGGTGAAGCCTACGAAAATTTGGTACAAACCGTCCGCGGCACTGGCTATCGGTTCTCGACCAAGAGCTAGCTGCAAGCTGCAAGCTGCAAGCTGCAAGAAAGAGCCTACAGCGCTTGGCTCGAAATAATGGACTAACCGCATCACCGATCCGCTTCTTCTTGTAGCTTGCCGCTTGCAGCTTGGAGCTCGGTCCGAAGGATCCGTCAATTGAACCAGAACTGGCACGCAACCCTGATTCGCCACATGTTGCTGCTGATCACCGTCTGCCTGATCGGCGGCCTGATCAGCGGTTTCTACGGCTGGAGCCTGGCCATCGGCCTGGCGTTCTACCTGGGCTGGACGCTCAAGCAGCTGCTGCGCCTGCACGACTGGCTGCGCCACCACCAACCCGATGAGGCACCGCCAGACGGCTATGGCCTGTGGGGCGAGGTGTTCGACAGCATCTATCACCTGCAGCGCCGCGACCAGCGCGTGCGTGGCCGCCTGCAGGCGGTGATCGACCGGGTGCAGGAGTCCACCGCCGCACTGCGTGACGCGGTGATCATGCTCGACAGCGAAGGCAACCTGGAGTGGTGGAACCGCGCCGCCGAAACCCTGCTGGGCTTCAAGACCCCGCAGGACGGCGGCCAACCGGTGACCAACCTGGTGCGCCACCCGCGCTTCAAGGAGTACTTCGAAGCGGAAAACTATGCCGAACCGCTCGAGATCCCCTCACCGATCAACGACCGCCTGCGCGTGCAACTGCAACTCACCCGCTACGGCAACAACGAGCACCTGATGCTGGTACGCGACGTGACCCGCATCCATCAGCTCGAACAGATGCGCAAGGACTTCGTCGCCAACGTCAGCCACGAGCTGCGCACGCCGCTGACGGTGATCACCGGCTACCTGGAAACCCTGCTGGACAACGTCGAAGGCGTGAACCCGCGCTGGGGCCGTGCGCTGCAACAGATGAGCGCGCAAGGCTCGCGCATGCAGACCCTGCTCAACGACCTGCTGCTGCTGGCCAAGCTCGAAGCCACCGACTACCCCTCGGACAACCAGCCGGTGCTGGTCGACGCCCTGCTCACTGCCATCAACAACGATGCCCAGGCGCTGTCCGGCCCGCGCAACCAGCGCATCACCCTGGAGGCCGCACCCGGCATCCGTTTGAAGGGCAGCGAGTCGGAACTGCGCAGCGCGTTTTCCAACCTGGTGTTCAACGCCGTCAAGTACACCCAGGATGAGGGCACCATCCGCATTCGCTGGTGGGCCGATGACCAGGGCGCGCACCTGTCGGTGCAGGACTCGGGCGTCGGCATCGAGGCCAAGCACCTGCCGCGCCTGACCGAACGCTTCTACCGCGTCGACTCCAGCCGCGCCTCCAACACCGGCGGGACCGGGTTGGGCCTGGCGATCGTCAAGCATGTGCTGATGCGCCATCGCGGGCGCCTGGAAATCAGCAGCGTGCCGGGGCATGGCAGCACCTTCACCTGTCATTTTGCGCCGGCACAATTGGTCGCGAACAAGGGTTGATCCCTCGCGGGGCAAGCCCGCTCCCACGATGCCTTTGCAGATCCGTGGGAGCGGGCTTGCCCCGCGATGCGCCAACCGGGCATAGCCCTCCCCTTTGCTTTTGCGGCTTCAGCCGCTACATTGGATCCCCTGTGCCAGCAAAAGCTGGCACTTTTTTTCTTACTTTTCAGCAGACGGACCCCGTAAAACTCCATCATGGACCCTTCCCCTGGTATCAGCCTCACCTCGTTGTTCGCCGATTTCGGCATGATTCTCTTTGCCCTGTTCCTGGTGCTGCTCAACGGCTTCTTCGTTGCCGCCGAGTTCGCCATGGTCAAGCTGCGCTCCACCCGCGTCGAATCCATCGCCGAGCTGCATGGCTGGCGTGGCAGCATCCTGCGCAAGGTACACAACCAGCTCGACGCCTATCTTTCGGCCTGCCAGCTGGGCATCACCCTGGCTTCGCTGGGCCTGGGCTGGGTCGGCGAGCCGGCGTTCGCCCACCTGCTCGAACCGCTGCTGGCCTATTTCGGCGTCGACTCTCCCGAACTGATCAAGGGCATCTCGTTCTTCGTCGCGTTCTTCGTCATCTCCTACCTGCACATCGTGGTCGGCGAGCTGGCGCCCAAGTCCTGGGCGATCCGCAAACCCGAGCTGCTGTCGCTGTGGACGGCGGTGCCGCTGTACCTGTTCTACTGGGCAATGTACCCGGCCATCTACCTGCTCAACGCCAGCGCCAACACCATCCTGCGCATCGCCGGGCAAGGCGAGCCCGGCCCGCACCACGAGCACCACTACAGCCGCGAGGAGCTCAAGCTGATCCTGCACTCCAGCCGCGGCCAGGACCCGAGCGACCAGGGCATGCGCGTGCTGGCCTCGGCAGTGGAGATGGGCGAGCTGGAAGTGGTCGACTGGGCCAACTCGCGCGAGGACATGGTCAGCATCGACGCCCATGCCCCGCTCAAGGACATCCTCGCGCTGCTGCGCCGGCACAAGTTCAGCCGCTACCCGGTGTATGACGCCGAGCGCGAAGAGTTCACCGGCCTGCTGCACATCAAGGACCTGCTGCTGGAGCTGGCCGAACTGGACCACCTACCGCAGACCATCGACCTGGACGACCTGGCCCGGCCACTGGAGCGGGTGTCCCGACACATGCCGCTGTCGCAACTGCTCGAGCAGTTCCGCAAAGGCGGCGCGCACTTCGTGCTGGTCGAAGAGGCCGACGGCAAGGTGATCGGCTACCTGACCATGGAAGACGTGCTGGAAGTGCTGGTGGGCGACATTCAGGACGAACACCGCAAGACCGAACGCGGCATCCTCGCCTACCAGCCCGGAAAGCTGCTGGTACGGGGCGATACGCCGCTGTTCAAGGTCGAGCGGTTGCTGGGGATCGACCTCGATCACATCGAGGCGGAAACCCTTGCCGGCTTGATCTACGAAACCCTCAAGCGCGTGCCTGAGGAAGAGGAAGTGCTGGAGGTCGAAGGCCTGCGCATCATCATCAAGAAGATGAAAGGGCCGAAGATCGTGTTGGCCAAGGTGCTCAAGCTGGATTGACCCACATCAGCAACCTATTGCGGGGCAAGCCCGCTCCCACGTGCTCTGTGGGAGCGGGCTTGCCCCGCGATGCTTTCAGGGGTTGCCTGCGGTGAAATCCGGCATCCCACCAATCGGCCGGTCGAACTGATAGGGGATCGACTCCAGCGCCAGCCCCACGTTGCGCTGCACCACGAAATGCAGATGCGGCCCACTGCTGTTGCCGGTATTTCCCGACTTGGCCAGCGCCTGCCCCACCACCACCTGCTGCCCCTCCGCCACCACCACCGAACCGCGCATCAGGTGCAGGTAGACGCCCATGGTGCCGTCCGGGTGCAGGATGCGCACGAAGTTGCCCGCCGGGTTGCTACCACGCCCGGTCTGGCTGTTCTCGATCCTGACCACCACCCCGCCCCTGGCGGCGATGATCGGCGTGCCCTCGGGCATGGCGATATCGATGGCGTAGCGCCCCTTCGGGCCGAAATGGCTGAAGCGGCCATTGGGCCCCTGGCTGATGCGAAACGGCCCGCCCTTCCATGGGAAGGGGTAGCGATAGCCCTGGGTACGCTGGATGGGATCGCCCATGGCGTATTCGAACTTGCTGACGTATTTCAACGGCCCGCTGGGCGCGGCCAGTATGACGCTGAGCACCTGGGTCGAACGCGCGGGCACCACACGCCTGACCAGGCGCGGGGCATTGCCGCCGAAGGCATTGGCCAGGCCATTGAGGCGCAGTTCGACCTCCATGGGCACATGCAGCTCGTTACGCGCCACGAAACGCACGCCGCCACGGAATGCCTCGGTCTGCAGGCGCACCTGGCCGTCGAGACGCTCGACCATGGGCTCGTGAACGATCAAGGGTTTTGCCCCTGGGCTGGGGCTTTCGGAATAGGAGGCCACACCGAAATCGTCGGTGGTTTTGTAGATGGTCATGCCCAGGCTCGACGCCGAGGCCGTGAGCAAGGCACAGAACAGCAGCAGGCGGGCGGGCGGCATGATAGTGGCTTTTTGACAGTTGAGTTCTGTCGAAGCCTAGCAGCCGATTTCAAGACGAGTTGCTACAGCTGGTCGGAAGACATGAGCTCACACCGACCTGCAGGAGCGGCCTTGTGCCGCGAAAGGGCTGCGCAGCAGCCCCAGATCTTGACCAGTGGCAAAGATCATTGGGGCCGCTTTGCGGCCCTTTCGCGACGCAAGGCCGCTCCTACAAAGGCAAGCCCTGCGCCTCAGGCGCCGGGCGTGAAGTGCTTCTGCGCAGTGCCACGGGCAATCAGCCGCGACAGGTAATCGAGCTTCTGCGCATCCTGATCGACGAACTTGAAGTTCAATTGCAGCCAGTCGCTGTCCGGCTTCGGTTCCAGCGCCGCAACGGCGTGCAGGTAGCCGTTCAGCCGCGCCACTTCGGCGTTATCACCTTGCTCAAGATCGAGCACCGCGCCTTCGAGCACCTGCGGCAGGTTGGCGCTGCGACGCACCACCAGCAACGCCTCCTTCAGGCTCAGGGCCTTGATCACGCAAGGTTGCGGACCGCTGGCCAGACGCAGCTGACCCTGCCCGCGGCCAGTCGGTGCTGCAGCTGCGGCCGCTTTCGGCGCAGGCGCATTGATCAACGGCTTGGCGGCCGTTGCTGCTGGCGCGGCAGGGGCGGCTACCTTGGCGGCTTCCGGGCGGCCCCCGGTCAGGGCGCTGAGCGAATCGTTGGCAAATGCCGAGTTTACCCGCGCCGGCCCACTCGCCATCAGGCTGTCGAGTTTGCCGATCTTGGTCAGCGACTTTTTCACCTTGGTCAGCAGCTGTTCGTTGGTGAACGGCTTGCCGACAAAATCGGAGACGCCGGCCTGGATGGCCTGGATCACGTTCTCCTTGTCACCACGGCTGGTCACCATGATGAACTGCATGGTCTTCATTTCTTCCTGCTGGCGGCACCAGCTCAGCAGCTCGAGGCCGGACATCTCCGGCATCTCCCAGTCGCACAGGACCAGGTCGAAACGCTCCTTGCTGAGCATGGCCATGGCTTTGCGGCCGTTGACCGCATCTTCGATTACCATGCCCGGGAAGGCATTACGCAGGCACTTCTTTACCAGATCGCGGATGAACGGGGCATCGTCCACGACCAGCACATTGACTTTACTCATCGATACTCCTCTTGAATCCCGACTAGCATACCGCCGACTGATGGCCATTTGCCAAAACACGGGTCACGCCGGGACTTCTCTTCACGTTCGCGGCTGCCTGCAGGGTGCTCGACCGCAAACGAAAACGCCCGGCGGATGCCGGGCGTTGTTGCTCGGGAGCAATTCTATTTATCGTCCGGTTCAGCCGGAACATTAGCGATTTCGCCCTCATCGAAGGCCTCGCCCTGCACTTCCGCTTTCATGCGCTTGAGGCCCATGTGACGCACGTCGGTCCCGCGTACCAGGTAGATCACCAGCTCCGAAATGTTGCGCGCGTGGTCGCCGATCCGCTCGAGCGAGCGCAGGGCCCAGATCACGCTGAGCACGCGAGTGATCGAACGCGGATCTTCCATCATGTAGGTGACCAGTTCGCGCAACGCGGTCTTGTACTCGCGGTCGATGGTCTTGTCGTACTGGGCCACCGACAGCGCCAGGTCGGCGTCGAAACGGGCGAAGGCATCCAGTGCGTCACGCACCATGTTGCGCACCTGGTCGCCGATGTGGCGCACCTCGACATAACCCCGTGGCGACACCCCTTCCTCGCACAGCTGGATAGCGCGACGGGCGATCTTGGTGGACTCGTCACCGATGCGCTCCAGGTCGATCACCGACTTGGAAATGCTGATGATCAGACGCAGGTCGGAGGCCGCCGGCTGGCGGCGGGCGAGGATGCGCACGCATTCCTCGTCGATGTTGCGCTCCATCTGGTTGATCTGTTCGTCGACTTCACGCACTTGCTGGGCCAGGCCCGAGTCGGCCTCGATCAGCGCGGTGACGGCGTCGTTGACCTGCTTCTCGACCAGCCCGCCCATGGCCAGGAGGTGGCTGCGCACCTCTTCGAGCTCGGCGTTGAACTGCTGGGAGATGTGATGGGTAAGGCTTTCTTTGTTGATCATGCTGTCGCTCCGCGAAGTTGCTAGCTATAAGCTGCAAGCTTCAAGTGGTTCGTGTCGTTCCCTGGCTCCGCGCTAACCGCTTTATCTTGCAGCTTGCAGCTCAAAGCTTGCAGCTGCGCCAACGGCGCCGTTAGCCGTAGCGACCGGTGATGTAGTCTTCGGTCTGCTTCTTCGCCGGGTTGGTGAACAGGGTGTCGGTATCACCGAATTCGACCAGTTTGCCCATGTACATGAACGCGGTGTAGTCCGAAACACGGGCCGCTTGCTGCATGTTGTGGGTAACGATGACGATGGTGTACTTGGATTTCAGTTCGTAGATCAGCTCTTCGACTTTCAGCGTCGAGATCGGGTCCAGTGCCGAGCACGGCTCGTCGAGCAGCAGCACTTCCGGCTCGACGGCGATGGTACGGGCAATCACCAGACGCTGCTGCTGGCCACCGGACAGGCCCAGCGCCGATTCGTGCAGGCGGTCCTTGACCTCATCCCACAGGGCCGCGCCCTTCAGCGCCCATTCCACGGCTTCGTCGAGGGTGCGCTTCTTGTTGATGCCCTGGATGCGCAGGCCGTAGACCACGTTCTCGTAGATGGTCTTGGGGAAGGGGTTGGGCTTCTGGAACACCATGCCCACGCGGCGGCGCAGCTCGGCCACGTCCTCGCCCTTGCGGTAGATGTTGTTGCCGTACAGGTTGATGGCGCCCTCAACGCGGCAGCCGTCAACCAGGTCGTTCATGCGGTTGAAGGTGCGCAGCAGGGTCGATTTGCCGCAGCCGGACGGGCCGATGAAGGCGGTCACGCGCTGCTTGGGGATATTCATGCTGACGTCGAACAGCGCCTGCTTGTCGCCGTAGAACAGGGACAGGCCGGGCACTTCGATGGCCACGGTCTCTTCAGCCAGGCGCAGGCTCTGCTTGTCGCGGCCCAGGGCCGACATGTCGATACCGTGGGTATGAGCTTCGTGTTGCATGTTCTTACTCCATTTGAAGCTGCAAGCTTCAAGCTGCTAGCTGCAAGTTTGGACAGAGCGGCAATCTGCTTGGAGCTTGCCGCTTGTGGCTTAAAGCTGAACTCAGCTGTCGAGGGCCTTGTACTTCTCGCGCAGGTGGTTACGCATCCACACCGCCGAGAGGTTGAGGGTGGCGATCACCAGCACCAGCAGCAACGCGGTGGCATACACCAGCGGCCGCGCGGCCTCGACGTTGGGGCTCTGGAAGCCGACGTCGTAGATGTGGAAGCCCAGGTGCATGATCTTCTGGTCCAGGTGCAGGTACGGGTAGTTGCCGTCCACCGGCAGCGATGGTGCCAGCTTCACCACACCCACCAGCATCAGCGGGGCCACTTCACCGGCGGCGCGGGCCACGGCGAGGATCATGCCGGTCATCATGGCCGGGCTGGCCATCGGCAGGACGATCTTCCACAGGGTCTCGGCCTTGGTCGCACCCAGGGCCAGCGAGCCCTCACGCACGGTGCGTGGGATGCGCGCCAGGCCTTCCTCGGTGGCCACGATCACCACCGGCACCGCCAGCAGCGCCAGGGTCAGCGAAGCCCACAGCAGGCCAGGCGTACCCAGGGTAGGCGCCGGCAGCGACTCGGGGAAGAACAGGCGGTCGATCGAGCCGCCCAGCACATAGACGAAGAAGCCCAGGCCGAACACACCGTAAACGATCGCCGGTACACCGGCCAGGTTGTTCACGGCGATGCGGATCAAGCGGGTCACCGGGCCCTGCTTGGCGTACTCGCGCAGGTAGACTGCGGCCAGAACGCCGAACGGGGTGACGATCACGGCCATGATCAGGGTCATCATCACGGTGCCGAAGATGGCCGGGAAGATACCGCCTTCGGTGTTGGCCTCACGCGGGTCATCACTGAGGAACTCCCACACCTTGGCGAAGTAGGCGCCCATCTTGGTCAGGCCAGACATGGCGTTCGGCTGGATCGCGTGGACCACCTTGCTCAGGTTGATCTCCACTTCGCGGCCGTTGCCGTCGCGGGCCACCAGGCTGTCGCGGGCGAAGGCCTGGTGCAGGCCGCTCAGGCGCTCTTCGATGGCCTTGTAGCGGTTGTTCAGCTCGGCGCGCTCGGCGTCCATGTCGGCCTGGGCGGCGGCATCGAGCTTGCCGTCCAGTTCCAGCTTGCGGCCATGCAGGCGCAGGCGCTCCAGGCCATGGTTGATGGCGCCGATGTCTTTCTTCTCGAGCTTCACCAGTTGGTCGTTGAGTTCGCTGGCGCGCTTGAGGCGGGCCTGCAGCTCGTTCCAGGCCTCGGGGCCCTGGGCAACCACCCGCCCTTCTTCCTTGACGCTGACCAGGTAGCCGTAGAAGTTGCCCCACTCGCGGCGCTCCAGGGCGATCAGCTCGGCGGGCTTCTGTTGGTCCACCAGCCACTCGCCGACCACCCAGGTGAAGTCGCTGCCGTTGAGGTCGCGGTTACCGATCTTGATCAGCTCGCGGGTCATGAACTCCGGGCCCTGGTCGGGCACCGGCAGGCCGGCACCCTTGAGGCGTTCGCGCGGTACTTCTTCCTTCTGTACCACTTCACCGATGATCACGTGGTCAGCCTGGCCAGGCACCTTGTAGGTGGCCTGAACCAGGTCGGCCGGCCAGAAGTGGCCCAAACCACGCACGGCGATCACGGCCAGCAGGCCGACGGTCATGATGACCGCCATGGCTACCGCGCCACCGCTGATCCAGACGCCGGGGGCGCCGCTCTTGAACCAGCCTTTGAGGGAATCCTTTTTCACGGATCTCTACCTTTCTATCAAAGCGACGAGTATTTCTTGCGCAGGCGCTGGCGAATCAGCTCGGCCAAGGTGTTCATGATGAACGTGAACATCAGCAGCACGAGGGCGGCGAGGAACAGCACACGATAGTGGCTGCCACCGACTTCCGATTCCGGCATTTCCACGGCCACGTTGGCGGCCAGGGTGCGCATGCCCTCGAACAGGTTCATTTCCATCACCGGGGTGTTGCCGGTGGCCATGAGCACGATCATGGTCTCGCCCACCGCACGGCCCATGCCGATCATCAGCGCCGAGAAGATACCCGGGCTGGCGGTGAGGATGACCACGCGGGTCAGGGTCTGCCATGGCGTGGCGCCCAGGGCCAGCGAGCCCAGGGTGAGGCTGCGCGGCACGCTGAACACGGCGTCTTCGGCGATGGAGTAGATGTTCGGGATGACCGCAAAGCCCATGGCGATACCGACTACCAGGGCGTTGCGCTGGTCGTAGGTGATCCCCAGGTCGTTGCTGATCCACAGGCGCATGTCGCCACCGAAGAACCAGCTTTCCATGAACGGGCTCATGTACAGCGCGAACCAGCCGATCGCCAGGATCACCGGGATCAGGATCGCCGCTTCCCAGCCATCCGGGATACGCAGGCGGATCGACTCCGGCAGGCGGCTCCAGGCAAAACCTGCGACCAGGATGCCCACCGGCAGGATCAGCAGCAGGCTGAACACGCCCGGCAGGTGGCCTTCAAGGTACGGCGCGAGGAACAGACCGGCGAAGAAGCCGAGGATCACCGTCGGCATCGCTTCCATCAGTTCGATCACCGGCTTGACCTTGCGGCGCATGCCCGGGGCCATGAAGTAGGCAGTGTAGATGGCGGCGGCGATGGCCAGCGGGGCAGCCAGGATCATCGCGTAGAACGCGGCCTTGAGCGTACCGAAGGTCAGCGGCGACAGGCTCAGCTTGGGTTCGAAGTCGGTGTTCGAGGCGGTGGACTGCCAGACGTATTTAGGCTCGTCGTAGTTCTCGTACCAGACCTTGCCCCACAGCGCGCTGAAGGAAATCTCCGGGTGCGGGTTGCGCAGGCTCAGTGGCAGCAGCTTGCCGCCTTCTTCGATGATGATGCGGTTGGCGCGCGGCGACAGGGCCAGGATGCCCGCGCCTTCGGCGACCGGCTCGACCAGCAGGGTACGGTGCGCGGTGCTGTGGAACACGCCCAGCTTGCCGGCGCTGTCGAGGGCGATGAAGCCCTTGCGACGCTCTTCGGCGTCGATCTGCACCACCGGGGCGTTGCCCAGCTGGAAGCTGCGGATCAGTTTCAGGCGCGACTCGCCATCCGGGTCGCGGGCCATGAACCACTGGCTCAGGCCGCCCTTGGAGTCACCGAAGATCAGCGAGATGCCGCCGACCAGTTGGCCGCTGGCGGTGATTTCGGCGTTGCCGTCCTCGAGCAGCTTGTAGCGGCCGTTGAGGCTCTTCTCGCGCAGGCTGAAGACGTCGGCGGTGGCACGGCCGTTGACCACGTACAGCCACTGCTGGCGCGGGTCGATGAAGATGTTCTTCACCGTCTCGGTCATCTGCGGCAGCTCGATACGGTTCTGCTCGACGGTGACCTCGTCGGTCATCATGTTCTCGGTGCGCGACAGTTCGATCACCTGCAGGTGGGCACCGGTGGAGCCGGCCAGCAACAGGGTGTCGCCATTGACGTTGACGCTCACGTGTTCCAGCGCGCGGCCCTGGTCATCCAGGGTGAACAGGTCCTGACCATAGGGGTAGTCGATGCCCGCCTCGATGGTCTTCTTGTTGTCCGGATAGGTGATCTTGTAGGTGTGGTGGAACACCAGCGCCTGGCCGTTGGACAGGCCCAGCACCACCAGCGGGCTGCCCGGCTGATCGGTGCTGATCGAGCTGACCTGGGTGCCAGCGGGCACTGGCAGGTCGACGCGTTTGAGTTCGTTACCGGTCTTGGTATCGAAGAACAGGGCCTGGCCCTTGTCGGAAACGCGCATGCCCACGAGGTTCTGTTCCTCGAGGGCGATCATCAGCGGCTTGCCGGCATCCTGCTGCAGCCAGGTCGGCTCCAGCGCTTTCTTGCTGGTCAGCGTGGCGCCCTGGAACAGCGGCAGCACCACGTAGGCCAGATAGAAGAAGATCAGGGTAATGGCAGCCAGCACGGCCAGCCCGCCCACCAGGACGTACCAGCGGGTCAGGCGGTCCTTGAGGGCGCGCATGCGGCGCTTGCGTTGCAGCTCGGGCGTATTGAAATCAATGCGCACCGGCGGGGAATTTTGGGTCATGGTGGAGTTGGCCAGATCATTCATGCGCACACCCTAGCGGTCCCGTATGACAAAAACATGACAATGCAGTGACGCAAGAAAGCCCGCCGCGCAGGAACCCTGGCTTCGGACTGAGAGATTCGTGGACAAGGCCGGGCATCAGCACCGGCCTCATCCTCAGTTACTTACTTCTTTGCGACGTTACCGGCGTGGGACAGGCCCAGATCAGCCAGGGTCTTGTCGACCACTTTGGCCGGCAGCGGGATGTAGCCATCCTTCACCACGACCTGCTGGCCAGCCTGCGACAGCACCAGCTTGACGAACTCGGCTTCCAGCGGGGCCAGAGGCTTGTTCGGGGCCTTGTTGACGTAGACGTAGAGGAAGCGCGACAGCGGGTACGAACCGTTCAGGGCGTTGGCTTCGTTGTCTTCGATGAACTCGCCGCCTTCCTTCTTGGCCAGGGCCACGGTCTTCACGCTGGCGGTCTTGTAGCCGATGCCCGAGTAGCCGATGCCGTTCAGCGAGGAGCTGATCGACTGCACGACCGAAGCCGAGCCAGGCTGTTCGTTGACGTTAGGCTTGAAGTCGCCTTTGCACAGGGCTTCTTCCTTGAAGTAGCCGTAGGTGCCCGATACCGAGTTACGGCCGAACAGCTGGATTGGCTTGTTGGCCAGGTCGCCGGTCACACCGATGTCACCCCAGGTCTTCACGTCAGCCTTGCCGCCGCACAGGCGGGTAGACGAGAAGATGGCGTCGACCTGAGCCATGGTCAGGCCCTTGATCGGGTTGTCCTTGTGCACGAATACGGCCAGGGCGTCGACGGCAACCGGGATGGCGGTTGGCTTGTAGCCGTACTTCTGCTCGAAGGCCTGCAGCTCGACGTCCTTCATCTTGCGGCTCATCGGGCCCAGGTTGGCGGTGCCTTCGGTCAGCGCGGGTGGCGCGGTGGAGGAGCCGGCGGCCTGGATCTGGATGTTTACGTTCGGATATTCCTTCTTGTAAGCCTCGGCCCACAGGGTCATCAGGTTGGCGAGGGTGTCCGAACCGACGCTGGAGAGGTTACCCGATACACCGGTGGTCTTGGTGTAGGTCGGGATGGCTGGGTCGACAGCGGCGACCGCATTGGCGGTGGCAACGCCAGCGGCGGCAAAGGTCAGGGCCGCCATCAAACGCTTCAGTTTCATGCCTTGCTCCTAGCAGGAATATCGTAGGGGTTGTGATGGAACGGGCCCAAGTATCTGCAGGCCGCATGAACACGATATGACTCCAATATGACAATTGGATGAAAGGCCATCACCGGTTGCCCGGGATGGCCTTTCAAGATGTTTCAAGAAGGGTTCGAGCAGGTCCGTCCTCTTCGCGGGTAAACCCGCTCCCACAAGGCTTGCGCCCTGCCAGTGGGAGCGGGCTTACCCGCGAAGAGGCCAGCAGTGCCAGCCGCTTAGCGCTTGTTGGCGAGCAAGTAGAGACCCACGGCCAGACCAACGGCACACAGGCACGCCACGTAGTAAGCCGGTGCCATCGGGCTGAACTTGAGCAGCGCGGTCACCACCATCGGCGTCAAACCGCCGAAGATGGCGTAGGCCAGGTTGTAGGAGAACGACAGCCCACTGAAGCGCACCACCGGCGGGAACGCCTTGACCATCACGTACGGCACGGCGCCAACGATACCCACGCACAGCCCGGTCAAGGCATACAGCGGGAACAACAGGTCCGGGCGGGTCGGCAGGCTGTGGTAGAAGGCCCAGGACGAGGCCAGCAGCGCCAGGCTGCCGATCACGAACACGCGCCCGGCGCCGAAACGGTCGGCCAGGCTACCGGCGGCGACACAGCCCAGGCTGAGCAGCACGATGGCCAGGCTGTTGGCCTTGAGCGAATCGGTGGGGCTGACGTGGTAGAGGCTCTGCAGCAGGGCCGGGGTCATCAGGATGATCACCACGATGCCGGCCGACAGCAGCCAGGTGAGCAGCATCGACAGGATGATCGCGCCGCGGTGGTCGCGCAGCACCGCGCGCAGTGGCAGCTCCTCGGCCAGGGCCTTGCGCGCCTGCATCTCGGCGAACACCGGGGTTTCATGCAGCCAGCGGCGCAGGTAGACCGCGAAGAAGCCGAACACCCCACCCAGCAGGAACGGGATGCGCCAGGCGTAGTCCGCCACTTCTTCCGGGCTGTAGATCGTGTTGATCAGCGTCGCCACCAGCGAGCCAAGCAGGATGCCCGAGGTCAGGCCAGCCGTCAGGGTGCCGCAGGCATAGCCGGTGTTGCGCGCCGGCACGTGCTCGGAGACGAATACCCAGGCACCCGGCACTTCACCACCGATGGCCGCACCTTGGATGACACGCATCAACAGCAGCAGGATCGGTGCCCACAGGCCGATCTGTGCATAAGTTGGCAGCAGGCCCATGATCAGGGTCGGCAGCGCCATCATGAAGATGCTCAGGGTGAACATCTTCTTGCGCCCGAGCAGGTCACCGAAGTGGGCCATGACGATGCCACCCAGCGGCCGTGCCAGGTAGCCGGCGGCGAAGATGCCGAAGGTTTGCATCAGGCGCAGCCATTCGGGCATGTCGGCGGGGAAGAACAGCTTGCCCACCACCGTGGCGAAGAACACGAAGATGATGAAGTCGTAGAACTCCAGGGCACCACCGAGGGCGGACAGAGAGAGGGTCTTGTAGTCGCTGCGGGTCAGCGGCCTGGAAGGCTGCTCGATACTGCTCGGCACGGAGGTCATCGCTGCTTGTTCTCTTGTAGTGTGCAGGCCGCTTGGCATGCGGCTTCTGGATTGGCTGGCGGGTGAAGATAACAAATTGCCGAGCAGCGCTCATAGCGGTACAAAATCCGTACAGATATTCATGAATGTGACGTCGTCGCTGGCTGTAAGGGTCTATATACTGCCCGCTCGTAGGAAAAGGTTGATTCTGGTGCGGGATGTTGTGCGAAAACGTCGGTCTCTATTGTCAGACTGTTTCGCAGAGTCTCCCCTTTGGCCGCCCCCGAAGCGAAATCAGCGTAGTATGCGAGCAGCTGAATCGTTTTTACGGCGTCCTTCACTGCGCCACCCACGAAGCGTCACGGGTCAGAGGCCCCACGGCATGATTGAGCTCGAACAAGAAGATCCTATCCCGCAGGGCGATCTGGCCTTGCAGATCACCGCGCTGCCGCGCGAAACCAACGGTTTTGGCGACATCTTCGGCGGCTGGCTGGTCGCGCAGATGGACCTGGCCGGTACCGCCATGGCCAGCCGCGTTGCCGGTGGCCGCGTGGCCACGGTGGCCATCGACCGCATGGCCTTCCTGGTGCCGGTGGCCGTGGGCGCGCAGCTCTCCTTTTATACCCAGACCCTGGAAATCGGCCGCAGCTCGATCCAGATGATGGTCGAAGTGTGGAGCGACGATCCGTTGTCCAGCGAATGGCGCAAGGTCACCGAAGCGGTGTTCGTGTTCGTCGCCATCGACGGCAGCGGTCGCACGCGCTCGGTGCCTCGTCGCTGAGCCAGGCGAGCGGTAAACTCATTGCAGGCTAACGGGTCCAACGGCCCGACAGGCATTCAATGAGACGAGCGCAATGGCTACCTATCAGGTCGACACCGAGCAACACGGCGAACTCAACTGCTGGCGCATCACCAGCGACCGTGCCGAACTTCTGATCGCCCAGCAGGGCGCGCAGGTCCTCAGCTACCAGCGCATCGGCGAGCCGCCTCTGCTGTGGCTGAGCGACCAGGCCATCTTCCGTCAGGGCAAGTCAGTGCGTGCCGGGGTACCGGTGTGCTGGCCCTGGTTCGGCAATCTGCAGCGCAACCCGCAATCGGTCCAGAACATGTTCCAGGGCGAGCAGGCAGCGGCCCACGGCTTGGCCCGTGGCCGCGACTGGCAGTTGCTCGGCATGGAAGAGTCCGGCAACAACCTGCTTATCGAATTCACCCTGCCCGAAGCCCAGGGCGAACTGCCAGGCTGGCCCCATGACGTCGAGCTCAAACTGCGGATGGAGCTGGGCGATCAGTT
Organism: Pseudomonas sichuanensis; assembly: GCF_024749065.1. Lineage (NCBI taxonomy): Bacteria > Pseudomonadati > Pseudomonadota > Gammaproteobacteria > Pseudomonadales > Pseudomonadaceae > Pseudomonas > Pseudomonas sichuanensis. The sequence goes on from NZ_CP087185.1 coordinate 5,917,504, forward strand.
GCAACTGACCCTCACCAGCTACAACCTCGGCAATACCAACGTCACCCTCAGCCAGGCCCTGCACAGTTACTTCGCCGTGAGCGATGTGCGCCAGATGCAGGTGGAAGGCGTCGATGGCCTGGGCTATATCGAAACCCTGGCCGACTGGGAGCAGCGCCAGCAGCAGGGCAATCTGGCGTTCACCGGCGAGACCGATCGCATCTACCTGAATGCGCCCCAACAGCTGGCCATCGTCGACCCACACTGGAACCGGCGCATCACCCTGCAGGCCAGCGGTTCACGCAGCGCGGTGATCTGGAACCCTTGGACCGACCGCGCCCGGGAGCTGGCGGACATGGCCGACGATGGCTGGCAGCGCATGCTGTGCATCGAGACGGCGAATGTGTGGGATGACGTGGTGGAGCTCAAGCCTGGGGCGAGTCATTCGCTGAGCGTAGTGATCGGTAGCGAAGCGCTCTGATCTGAAATTTTCAAAGTCAGTGCCGGCCTCTTCGCGGGTAAATCGCAGCGGCGAACCGCCGCTCCCACAGGTTATGCGGCGGCCTGTGGGAGCGGGTTTACCCGCGAAGAGGCCGGCCCAGGCAAGTCAAAGATCGGCATCCTCCACCACCCTCACCTTACCGGCATCCAGCGCATAGGCCGCATCGGCCAGGTCATTGCTGACCTTCTCCACCTTCAACTGTCCGGTCACCCACAGCGGTGTGTAGATATCGTCGATTTTCAACCCTTTCGGATACCGCACCAACACCAGCTGGTTCGGCGGCGGCGGCGGCACATGGATGCAGGCGCCGGGGTACGGCACCAGGAAGAACAGGGTGCTGTTGCCCTTGGCATCGCTCTCCAGCGGCACCGGGTAGCCGCCCAGGCGGATCTGCTTGCCGTTCATGGCGGCCACGGTCTTGGTCGAGTACATCACCGCCGGCAGGCCCTTGCTCTGCTTCAGGCCACCCTTGGCAGTGAACACGCCCTGGGCTTCGGGGGAGTTGTGGTCGATCTCGGGCATCTGCTCGAGGGCCTTCTGGTCCGACTTGGGCATCAGCTCCAGCCAGTCGGTCTCGGGCAATTCGGCATGGGCCAGGGTGCTGGCAAGCAGCAGGGGGATGAGGAAAAACGCACGCATGGAAATGCTCGGCAACTCAGGTTTGAATTGCCGAGCATTCTAGCCTGTGTTCAGTTCTTCTTGATGAAGCCGTAGATCACCAGAAGGATGATGGCGCCGACCAGGGCCCCGAAGAAGCCCGCGGCCTGCCCGGCCTGGTAGATGCCCAGGGCTTGCCCGCCATAGGTGGCGGCCAGGGAACCGGCGATGCCGAGGAGGATGGTCATGATCCAGCCCATGCTGTCGTCCCCAGGTTTCAGGAAGCGCGCCAGCAGGCCGACGATCAGGCCGATGAAGATGGTTCCAATGATGCCCATGGCAATCCCTCTAAGGTGAAAGTGGAACAAGCCAAAGCCTAGACAGCGCTTTGGCTTGTTGCCATTTCAGAGGGGCCGTTGCCGCAAGAAGTTCGCTCAGCCGGCGATCAACGCTTCTACTTCGGCGATCTTGGCCTTGAGCGTGGCCATGTCGGCGCAACGCAGGGTGGCGTGGCCGACCTTGCGCCCGACCTTGAAGGCCTTGCCGTAGTGGTGCAGGTGGCAATCGTCGATGGCGACAACCTTGTCCACCGCCGGCACTTCGCCGATGAAGTTGAGCATGGCGCTCTCACCGACCTTGGCGGTCGAGCCCAGCGGCAGGCCGGCAACGGCACGCAGGTGGTTCTCGAACTGGCTGCACTCGGCGCCTTCGATGGTCCAGTGCCCGGAGTTGTGCACGCGCGGGGCGATTTCGTTGGCCTTCAGGCCACCGTCGACCTCGAAGAACTCGAAGGCCATCACGCCGACGTAGTCCAGCTGCTTGAGCACGCGGCCGACGTAGTCTTCGGCCAAGGCTTGCAGCGGGTGCGCGTCGCTGGCCACCGACAGCTTCAGGATGCCGCTGTCGTGGGTGTTGTGCACCAGCGGGTAGAAGCGGGTTTCGCCATCACGGGCGCGCACGGCCACCAGCGACACTTCGCCGGTGAACGGCACGAAGCCTTCCAGCAGGCACGGCACGCTGCCCAGCTCGGCGAAGGTGTCGATTACGTCTTCGGGTTTACGCAGGACCTTCTGGCCCTTGCCGTCATAACCCAGGGTGCGGGTCTTGAGCACGGCCGGCAGGCCGATGCTGGCCACGGCGGCGTCGAGGTCGGCTTGCGAGAGGATGTCGGCGAAGGCTGGGGTGGGGATCCCCAGGTCACGGAACATGCTCTTCTCGAACAGGCGGTCACGGGCGATGCGCAGGGCTTCGGCGCTCGGGTACACCGGCACGAACTGCGACAGGAAGGCGACGGTTTCCGCCGGCACGCTTTCGAACTCGAAGGTCACCAGGTCGACTTCGTCGGCCAGCTGGCGCAGGTGGTCCTGGTCGCCGTAGTCGGCGCGCAGGTGCTCGCCCAGGGGGGCGGCGCAGGCGTCCGGGGCCGGGTCGAGGAAAGCGAAGTTCATGCCCAGCGGGGTGCCCGCCAGGGCCAGCATGCGGCCCAGCTGGCCGCCACCGATTACACCGATCTTCATATCGTCAGCCTCAAGCCTGGCGCGGGTCTGGATTGTCCAGCACGGTGTCGGTCTGCTCCGTGCGGAACTGCTTGAGCGCCGCGTGGAACTGCGGGTGCTTGGCACCGAGGATGCTCGCCGACAGCAGGGCGGCGTTGATCGCCCCGGCCTTGCCGATGGCCAGGGTGGCCACTGGGATACCGGCCGGCATCTGCACGATCGACAGCAGCGAGTCGACGCCCGAGAGCATCGACGACTGCACCGGCACGCCCAGCACCGGCAGATGAGTCTTGGCGGCGCACATGCCCGGCAGGTGGGCGGCGCCACCGGCACCGGCGATGATCACCTCGATGCCACGGCCTTCGGCCTCATCGGCATACTGGAACAGCAGATCCGGGGTGCGGTGGGCGGAAACCACCTTCACTTCGTAGGGAATGCCGAGTTTTTCCAGCATATCGGCGGTGTGGCTAAGGGTGGACCAATCGGACTTGGAGCCCATGATCACGCCAACCAGTGCACTCATCGTCGAGCCTCTTCGCTTGTGCGCCCGCAGGCGCGTCAAAAAACAACAAGCCACGCGGGACGACCGGCGTGGCTTGTTTGCTGATCTGGACCGGAGCTATCCGGTCGAAAGGCCGCGCAGTATAACGTAACGCAGGCCCATCACGGCACCCCCGGCGACCAACTGTCGCCCTTATTTTTCGGGGCTTTGGCTGACTTTCGGGTCAACTGAACCGCCTTCCAGCTTGCGCCATAGCAAACGCACGTTGGCCTTGCGCACCAGGGCACAGCGATAGAGGCGGATTTCCAGCGGTACATGCCACTGGCTGGCGCCACAGACCACCAGCTCGCCACGCTCCAGCTCGCCGCGCATGGACAATTTGGGCACCCAGGCGATGCCCATGCCTTCCAGCGCCATGCTTTTGAGACTGTCGGCCATGGCCGTTTCATACACCGTGGTATAGCGCAGGTTGCGTTGGCGCAGCAGCAGGTTGACCGAGCGGCCGAGGAAAGCACCGGCGCTGTAGGCCAGCAACGGCACGCTGCCCTCGCCTTCCAGGTCGAACAACGGCTTGCCATCGGGGCCCACCGCACACACCGGGAGCATTTCGGTGTTGCCCATGTGCAATGAAGGGAAGATTTCGGCGTCCATCTGCAGCGCGGCGTCCGGGTCGTAGAACGCCAACATCAGGTCGCAGCCGCCCTCGCGCAATGCATGCACCGCATCGCCCACGTTGGTGGCGACCAGGCGGGTGGCAATGTTCAAACCGTCGTTGCGTAACTGGGCTACCCAACGCGGGAAAAACCCCGAGGCCAGCGAGTGCGCCGCCGCCACCTGGATCACCTCGCCCTGCCCGCCTTCAAGATGATGCAAGTGGCGGAGAACTTCGCTCAACTGGTCGACAACAGTACGCGCGGTGACGAGAAAAAGCTGCCCGGCCTCGGTCAGTTCGATGGGCGTGCGGGAACGATTCACCAAGGTCAGCCCCAAGGCCGCTTCCAGGCTGCGGATGCGCCGGCTGAAAGCTGGCTGGGTGACGAAGCGGCGCTCGGCCGCTTGCGAGAAACTGCGGGTTGAGGCCAGGGCACTGAAGTCCTCCAGCCATTTGCTTTCGAGGTTCATCGACTACTCCGCAACGCGTGCACCAAAATGGAACACGCTCGATTGTCAATCGGCGTCACATCAAACCGTATGCCGTTTGTGCATAGGTTAGCGTGCAACAGCATTGGCCGCCAAATCTGCTCAGCCCTAGCATTGGCGGCATTCCGGCAGGTGCCGGGTCAAAATCGAGATGATATCCATCATGTCCTCCGCTGCATCGTTCCGCGTCGAAAAAGATCTGCTTGGTACCCTTGAAGTCCCTGCCGATGCCTACTACGGCATCCAGACTCTGCGCGCTGCCAACAACTTCCACCTCTCCGGTGTTCCGCTGTCGCACTACCCGAAACTGGTAGTCGGCCTGGCGATGGTCAAGCAGGCAGCTGCTGACGCCAACCGTGAGCTGGGGCACCTGAGCGATGCCAAGCACGCCGCGATCAGCGCAGCCTGCGCACGACTGATCAAGGGCGACTACCACGAGCAGTTCGTGGTGGACATGATTCAAGGCGGTGCTGGTACTTCCACCAACATGAACGCCAACGAAGTCATCGCCAACATCGCGCTGGAGGCCATGGGCCACCAGAAGGGTGAGTACCAGTACCTGCACCCGAACAACGATGTGAACATGGCGCAGTCGACCAACGACGCCTACCCGACCGCGATCCGTCTGGGTCTGCTGCTGGGCCACGACGCCCTGCTGGCCAGCCTCGACAGCCTGATCCAGGCCTTCGCTGCCAAAGGTAAAGAATTCGACCACGTACTGAAGATGGGCCGCACCCAGCTGCAGGACGCCGTGCCTATGACCCTGGGCCAGGAATTCCGCGCCTTCGCCACCACCATGACCGAAGACCTGCAGCGCCTGCGCTCGCTGGCTCCGGAACTGCTGACCGAAATCAACCTGGGCGGTACCGCCATCGGTACCGGCATCAACGCCGACCCGGGCTACCAGGCCCTGGCCGTACAGCGCCTGGCAACCATCAGCGGCCAGCCGCTGGTTCCGGCTGCCGACCTGATCGAAGCCACCTCCGACATGGGCGCCTTCGTGCTGTTCTCCGGCATGCTCAAGCGCACCGCGGTCAAGCTGTCGAAGATCTGCAACGACCTGCGCCTGCTGTCCAGCGGCCCACGCACCGGCATCAACGAGATCAACCTGCCGGCGCGCCAGCCAGGCAGCTCGATCATGCCAGGCAAGGTCAACCCGGTTATCCCGGAAGCCGTCAACCAAGTCGCCTTCGCCATCATGGGCAACGACCTGGCCCTGACCGTTGCTGCCGAAGGTGGCCAGCTGCAGCTGAACGTGATGGAGCCGCTGATCGCCTACAAGATCTTCGACTCGATCCGCCTGCTGCAACGCGCCATGGACATGCTGCGCGAGCACTGCATCGTCGGCATCACCGCCAACGAACAGCGCTGCCGTGAACTGGTCGAGCACTCGATCGGCCTGGTCACCGCCCTGAACCCTTACATCGGCTACGAAAACGCCACCCGTATCGCCCGCGTTGCCCTGGAAACCGGCCGCGGCGTACTGGAACTGGTGCGCGAAGAGAAGCTGCTGGACGAAGCGATGCTCAACGACATCCTGCGTCCGGAAAACATGATCGCTCCACGTCTGGTTCCGCTGAAGGCGTAACCCGACCGTAGCAAACAGTCTCACCAGGTCGAGGGACTAGACACCTCTCAACCTTTCAAGGGCCCGAGCGCACGCATCGGGCCCTTTTTTTATGCGAGTTTCACCCCCTTTGTGGGAGCGGCTTCAGCCGCGAAGCAGGCGACGCAGTACATGGCACCGGCTGCGCCGGTGTTCGCGGCTAAAGCCGCTCCCACAGTGGGCAACACTCTCCGGCACACAACTTGCTCCATAATGCCCCTCAGCCCCACGGGACACCGAGCATGCTGCATAGCCACCTCACCACCCTCAATGCCGTTTCGCTGATCCTCCAGGTGTTCCAGGAACAAGACGTGGACGCGCAGCTGCTGCTTGCCGGCAGCGGCATTGGCCTGGCAGACCTTGAGCACCCGGACGCGCGCATCACCACCCAGCAAGAACTGCAGGTGTGCGCCAACGCCCTGGCCCGGCGCGAGGACATCGGCCTGGAACTGGGCCGGCGCATGCATGTGTCGTGCTACGGCATGCTCGGTTACGCGCTGCTCTCCAGTGCCACTTTGGGTGACGCCCTGCGCCTGGCGCTGAGCTTTCCGGCACTGCTGGGAACAGTCTTCCAGTTGCGCCTGGTGGATGATGGCCAGCGTGTCTGGCTCAGCGCCAGCGACCACTACGACGCGCCCGGGCTGGCTGCCTTCAATGCCGAGTTCTGCCTGGTGTCGCTGAAAGTGATCTGCGACGACCTGCTCGGCCGCCCGCTGCCCTTGCTGGCGGCACGCTTCGAACACCCCCGCCCCGGTTACCACGCGCTCTACGCCGGTGCATTCGCCTGCCCGCAGGGTTTCGATGCGGGCGACAACGCCTTCGCCTTCGAACGCCGCTGGCTGGACATGCCACTGCCGCTGGCCGACCCGATCACCCACAAGGCGATGAGCGAGCGCTGCCGGCGTTTGAACCTGGAATTCACCGGGCGCCAGGCCTGGCTGGGGCGGATTCGCCAGCTGCTGCTCCAGCAGCTGGATGCGGCGCCCGGGCTGGAGGGCCTGGCGCGGCAGATGAACTGTTCGTCGCGCACCTTGCGCCGGCACTTGCAGGCGCTGGGCAGCAGTTATCAACAGCTGCTCGACGAGCTGCGCTTCGAGCGGGCCAAGCAATTGCTGGCCGAGGACCAGATGCCGATCTATCGGATTGCCGAAACGTTGGGGTTCAGTGAGACCGCGAGTTTCAGGCATGCCTTCCAGCGTTGGAGCGGCGTGGCGCCGAGCCATTTTCGCGGTTGACCTGTACTGGCCTCTTCGCGGGTAAACCCGCTCCCACATGGACCGCGCTAACCTCGAGGCAAGCATCGTACCTGTGGGAGCTGGCTTGCCAGCGATGAGGCCAGCACTGACAACATAAGACAGTTGCTCCCACAGGATCACCGCAGGTCTCGAGGCCTGCATCACCCTGTGGGAGCGGGTTTACCCGCGAAAGGGCCGGGTCAGGATGACTTGGCCACATTGATCCCCTTTTGGCCGTTTGCAACGTCCCCCGGTCTGCCGGCCGCCCACCAGAATGGGCCCACGCCAGTGATTACCCGGAGAACAACAAATGCTGACGATCTATTCCGATGACCATCGCCTGCACCACGGCCGCTGCGAGCTGATCGACGGCAAGCTGATGCCCTGCTTCGAGATGCCCTCGCGCGCCGACCATGTGCTGGAGCAGGTGAAAAAGCGCAACCTTGGCGACGTCCAGGGCCCGACCGACTTCGGCCGCGCCCCGCTGCAGCGCATCCACAGCGCCGACTACCTGAATTTCTTCGAAGGCGCCTGGGCACGCTGGGCCGCGCTCGGCCACGACGGCGACCTGCTGCCCTTCACCTGGCCGGCACGCACCCTGCGCCAGGTCAAACCCACCGGCCTGCATGGCGAGCTCGGTTACTACAGCTTCGACGCCGGCGCACCGATCACCGCCGGTACCTGGCAGGCCGCCTACAGCGCCGCGCAAGTCGCGCTCACCGCCCAGGCGGCGATCCAGCTAGGCGCCCACTCGGCCTTCGCCCTGTGCCGCCCACCAGGGCACCACGCCGCCGCCGAAGTGATGGGAGGCTATTGCTACCTGAACAACGCCGCCATCGCCGCCCAGGCCTTCCTCGACCAGGGCCGGCGCAAAGTGGCCATCCTCGATGTCGACTACCACCACGGCAACGGCACCCAGGACATCTTCTACCAGCGCAACGACGTGTTCTTCGCCTCGATCCACGGCGACCCGCAGGACGAGTTCCCGTTCTTCCTCGGCTATGCCGACGAGACCGGCGAAGGTGCAGGCGTTGGCTGCAACATCAATTACCCACTGCCCGCCGGCAGCGACTGGGCGGCCTGGAGCGCCGCGCTGGAAGCGGCCTGCCAGCGCATCGCCGAGTACGACGCCGACGTACTGGTGATCTCCCTTGGCGTGGACACCTTCAAGGACGACCCGATCTCGCAGTTCAAGCTGGACAGCCCGGACTACCTGGAAATGGGCAAACGCATCGGCCAACTCGGCAAGCCGACCCTGTTCGTGATGGAAGGTGGCTACGCTGTGGAGGAAATCGGCATCAACGCGGTCAATGTGCTGGAAGGCTTCCAGCGCGCCCAGCCAGGAGCCTGAACATGGTCCGACTCAAGCGTCTGCTCGCCCCACTCATCGCCGCCAGCCTGTTCACCGGCGCCCTGCAGGCCAACGCCGCGCCGGGCACCCTGCGGGTGTACAACTGGTTCGACTACATCACCCCGCAAACCCTCGTCGATTTCCAGAAGGACAGCGGGGTCAAGCTGATCTACGACATCTTCGACACCAACGAGGCGCTGGAAGCCAAGCTGCTGACCGGCAACTCCGGCTATGACGTGGTGGTGCCGTCCAACGTGTTCCTTGCCAAGCAGATCGAGGCCGGGGTGTTCCAACCCCTGGACCGCAGCAAGCTGCCCAACTGGCAGCACCTGGACCCGGCGCTGATGAAGCTGATCGAAGCCAACGACCCGGGCAACAAATTCGCCGTGCCTTACATGTACGGCACCGTGCTGATCGGTTTCAACCCGGCCAAGGTCAAGGCGGTACTCGGTGACAACGCGCCGGTGGACAGCTGGGACCTGATCTTCAAGGAAGAGAACATCGCCAAGCTCAAACAGTGCGGCGTGGCGCTGCTCGACTCGCCGTCGGAGATTATGCCGTTGGCGCTGTCGTACCTGGGCCTGGACCCCAACAGCGGCAAGCCAGCGGACTACCAGAAGGCCCAGGACCTGCTGCTGAAGATCCGCCCGCACGTGACCTATTTCCACTCCTCCAAGTACATGGCCGACATCGCCAATGGCGACATCTGCGTGGCGGTGGGCTATTCCGGCAGCTTCTCCCAGGCTGCCAACCGTGCGCGCGAAGCCAAGAACGGCGTGGTGGTGGACATGCGCCTGCCGAAGGAAGGCGCACCGATCTGGTTCGACATGCTGGCGATCCCGAAGAACGCGGCCAACCCGGAAGATGCCCACACCTTCATCAACTACCTGCTGCGGCCTGAGGTGATTGCACCGATCAGTGATTTCGTCGGCTACCCGAACCCGAACAAGGATGCGACCGACAAGGTCAGCCCGGCGATCCGCAACAACCCCAACCTGTATCCGACGGCCGAGGCGATGGCCAAGCTGTATACCCTCAAGCCGCTGCCACGGGATGCCGAGCGGGCAAGGACCAGGGCCTGGACCAAGATCAAATCCGGCACTTGATCATGTAGACATCGGGGCTGTGTTGCAGCCCATCGCCGGCAAGCCGGCTCCCACACCGATCGCATTAGTCCAAGTTATGCGCTAACCCTGTGGGAGCCGGCTTGCCGGCGATGGGCCGCAGAGCGGCCCCAGCTATCGCCAGGCCTTGCGCAGGCGCATCAATGCATCCGCAATCTGCGCCTCCGGCACTGCCGCAAACCCCAGCACCAGCCCCGCACACTTATCCACAGGCACCTCGCTGTCTTCCAGCCAATACCCACTCAGCGGATTGACCTCCACCCCCACCGCCTCGGCCCGGGCAACCAACGCTTGTTCCCGCGCAAAGTTATCCACAGCCACTTTCACATGCAGCCCCGCCGCCACTTCCGGCATTGCCCCCAGCCCCGGTACATCCACCGGCCAGCCAGCCTTCAACACATTCCTGCGCGCCAACGCCGCCCGGCGCATGCGGCGGATATGCCGCTGGAAATGCCCCTGGGCCATGAACTGCGCCATGACACACTGGCTACCCACTTCCGAATGGCGCACCGCCAGCGCCTTGGCCTGGCTGAACACTTGCACCAGAGATTTGGGCAGCACCAGGTAGCCCATCCGTAGCGCCGGGAAAGCGATCTTGCCGAAGGTGCCGACGTACAACACCCGACCCTGCCGATCCAACGCAGCCAGCGGTGCCAGGGGCGCGCCGCTGTAGCGGTACTCGCCGTCGTAGTCGTCCTCGACGATCCACCCGCCCTGGCGCTCAGCCCAGGCCAGCAACGACAGGCGCCGGGCCAGGCTCATGGTGACGCCGGTCGGGTACTGGTGGGCTGGGGTCACATAGGCCAGCCGACAGTCCGCCAGCTCGGTCAGGCGCGCGCAGTCCATGCCCTCTTCATCCACCGGCACGCCGCTGACCCTTGCCCCCGTCAGGGCGAAGGCGTGCCCGGCGGCGCGATAGCCTGGGTTTTCCACAGCCACTCCGTCACCGGGCTGTAACAACAGCTGTGCACAAAGGCTGATCGCCTGCTGTGCGCCACTGGTGATCACAATTTGTTCAGCCGTGCAGGAAAGCCCCCGCGAGCGACGCAGATAGGTGGCGATCAGCTCACGCAACTGCACTTCTCCCGCCGGGTCGCCATAACCGAGCAGCGCCGGGTCGGGATTTCGCCAGAAACCCGCTTGCAGCTTGGCCCAAACCTCGAAAGGAAAGAGGTCGAAGGCGGGCAGGCCGACCCTGAAAGCCTTCGGCGAGCCGCTTCTGGGAGGCGGCAGGTGGTGATTTTTCAGACGCTGCAATGGTTCGCTACACGCGATGAAACTGGATGAATCCTCAGTGTCAGATGCCTGAAATGTGGATAACCCTGTTGATAAACCCCGGGATAACCCTGTGGACAGTTGTGTGGATAGTTTTCCCAGCCGGCTCACGTAAGTGCCATCGCCTACCCGGCTTTCGATGAAGCCTTCGGCATACAGCTGGTCATAGGCGCGCACCACGCTGTTGCGCGACAACGCCAGCATCGCCGCCAGGTCGCGGGTAGCCGGCAGCCGTGTGCCGCCTTCCAGGCGCCCATCCAGCACGCGGGCGCGCAGTGCCTGATAGAGCTGCTGGCTGAGCCCGCGGCGGCTGCGGTCGAGAACGATGCCGGCCGGGTCGAAAGGCAACGCGTGGGTACGTTCGCTCATGGTATTGGACCTATCAAAACAGTCATTAATGGCTCTTACACAGAGCCAATAGCCTGCCTAGGATGAAGCCACAGCACAAGGATCCCCCGGCATGTACAACAGCAAACCGCACCAGGAACACGACCTCGGCCGCCTGCACCAGCACATGCTGCAAACCCGCCTGGCCACACTGGTCAGCCACGGCGAACAGGGGCTGCTGGCCAGCCACTTGCCGGTGCTGGTCGCCACCGACGAGGGCGAGTTCGGTACGGTCTATGCCCACCTCGCCCGGGCCAACCCGCAATGGCAGGACCTGGCGCAAGGCGCCGAAGCGTTGCTGGTATTCCCCGGCGCCGACGCCTATGTGAGCCCTGGGTTCTACCCGAGCAAGGCCGACAATCCCAAGGTGGGGCCCACCTGGAACTACACGGCGGTGCATGCCTGGGGCCCGGCGACGGTTATCCACGAGCCCGCCTCCTTGCTCGACATCGTCAGCCGCCTGACCGACCGCCATGAGCAAAGCCGCGCAGCGCCGTGGCGGGTGGCCGATGCCCCTGCGGACTACCTCGACAGCATGCTCCGCGCCATCGTTGGCATCCGCCTGCCCATCAGCCGTTTGCAGGGCGCACGCAAACTCAGCCAGAACCGCTCGGCACAAGACATCGCCGGGGTACGCGAAGGCCTGGCCGCCAGCGCCGACCCTGCGGATAACCAACTCGCCACGCACATGCGCGACCTCTGAAGGAAAAGGCCCATGACCAGCATCACCCTGCGCCCGGTGGGCGCCAACGACCACGCCGCCTGGCTGCCCCTGTGGCAGGCCTACCTGCGCTTCTATGAAACCGAACTGCCCGAAGCGGTCAGCGCCAGCACCTGGCAACGCCTGCTGGACGGGCACGAGCCGACTCATTCGGCGCTGGCCTGGGTCGATGGCAAGGCGGTGGGGATGGTCAACTTCATCTACCATCGCTCCAACTGGAGCATCGAGTCTTCCTGCTACCTGCAAGACCTCTACGTGGACAGCGCAGTGCGCGGCCTGGGCATCGGCCGGCAGCTGATCGAGCATGTCTACGCCACGGCCAAGGCCGACGGCTGCGCCAAGGTGCACTGGCTGACCCACGAAACCAACGCCACCGCCATCAGCCTGTACGAGCAGGTTGCCGAGCGCCCCGGCTTCATCCAATTTCGCAAAGTACTGTAGGCCGCCCATGACCGACGCATTGAACTGGAAACCCGCCGGTACGCCCAAGGCCGCCCCCCTCGAGGGCCGTTTCATCCGCCTGGAGAAGCTCGACCCGGCGCGCCATGGCGCCGACCTCTGGGACGTGCTGCAAGGGCCAGGCTCGGACCCGGTGCTGTGGGACTACCTGCCCTATGGCCCGTTCGTCGAACGCGCCAGCTTCGACCGTTGGCTCGACGGCAACGCCGCCAGCCGCGACCCGCTGTTCTACAGCGTGATCGACCGCGCCAGCGGCCAGGTGCAGGGCATCCTCAGCTACATGTCGATCGTGCCGGAACAGGGCCGCTTCGAGATCGGCCATATCGCCTTCGGCGCCGCCATGCAGCGCACGCCCAAGGGCACCGAGGCGGTCTACCTGCTGAGCAAGCTGGGCTTCGCCCTGGGCAACCGCCGCCTGGAGTGGAAGTGCAACAACGCCAATGCTCGCTCCAAGCGTGCGGCGCTGCGGTTCGGCTTTGTGTTTGAAGGGGTGTTCCGCAATCACATGGTGGTCAAGGACCGCAATCGGGATACGGCCTGGTACTCGATCACCGATGCCGAGTGGCCGGCCGTGGCGGCGGGGTTCGAGCGTTGGTTGAGTGAGGAAAACCAGCAGCCTCAGGGGCAGGTGCGAACGCTCGAGGCATGTCGCCTGGGTTGAAGCAGTCGCGGGGCAAGTCGCATCGGCGCCCCGCGATGCAGTCAACCGATCTGCCGGTTACGACTGACCACGCCCATCTTCAACCCGAACGGCTTGAACACTGCATTCAGCGACTTGAGCGTGGGGTTGCCTTCCCCCTGCTCGATCTGAATCAGCGTGCGAACCGAAATCTTGCACATCTTCGCAAACTGCGCCTGCTGCATCTTGGCCACCTCGACACGCAAGCGTCGCACTGCCGCGCCGAGTTCCAGGCTGCCGTCGGCGATACCTTCGCGCACAGCATCGATCAACAAGCCGCGCACATCGATGGAAACTGTCATGCCAGCCCCCAGGCGGTCAGCCGCCGTTGCAGTGAGCCGAGGGCAATGGCCGGATGGTTCATTACCGCATCAGAGAGCCCCATACCGGACAGGATGTCCGGCAATGCCTGCAGGTTGCCGGCATCCTGGCGCAGGCGCTGGAAGGCCTGCTCCGGATCCATCAGGGGCGCCAAGGCATCACAGGCCGCCCGCCAGTCGATTTCGCCAGCACGCTCGATAGGTGTCGGCCATTTGGTCGTCCGAGTTATTCCTTCCTGGTCCATCACCATCGGTGCCAAGTCATAGATAGGCGCCAGGCGTACCGCATCACGCGTGCGGATGATTGCCGTGTTGCGCCCATGGTTATCAGCGTTGCCCAGAATCTTGTTGATCAGGTCTCGACGTAAATAATCCGCAATCATTTCAGGCACTTCACCTTTCTGCCCTGCTTCTTTCCACAGCCCGACCAGGGCCGCTATCACCTCCAGATGCCCCATTCGGCTACCGGCTTCGGTCACGCCGCACAATGAATACACCGACTCCACCGCGAACCGCTCTACCCCTTGGGCTGTGACCTGGCGGTCGAAGCGTTCCATCCACAGGCTGGGCTTGCTGCCTTCTTCCAGCGCCATGTGCGAGCTGGCCACCGTTTCCAGGCCAAGCTGTTGCAAGGCTTTGTAGTACAAGTGCTCAGCACGCAGGATTTCCTGGTCGTTGGCCAAGGCCTGATTTCTGGCGAACTTGATGAACCAGTGACGCTGGGCGCGCTCATCGGCAAGCACCGCGTCCGGATAAAGCCGGCCATCAGCGTCTTCGGTCATCAACAGCTTTGGCGCTTCGCCGCCGGCACCTGTTGCGCCGCCGATCGCCGCACCCTGCTCATAGGCGTACTCCAGAAAGCGTTGATCCCGCGTGACAACGTCCTCCCGGGTAAAGCCCAAGGGATCTGCCAGATCCAGCTGCTCGATCGACTCCTTGATACGCAAGTTGCCAACTGGTGCGGGAGTACAGCGCCCCAACAGAAAAAGGTCATCGCCGATATCTGCCGGTTTCTCACGGCCTATGTGCTTGAGCAGAAAGCGCTTGGCCGCGCCCGCAGGGGCGATGTCATGTAGGAATGCAGGGGCGTGTGCCAGCCGATGAGCACCAAAATCGACGGGTAGCCTGGCGCTTACCGCTTGGCAGAACAGGCTGTCGTAGGCGTCTGTATGGTTTTTTACGTAATCGGAGGTGTAGGCGAACTCGCAGGGGCTGAGCAAACTTTGCTCAGGCGCAGCAAAATTCAAAGCCATGGCGTCATGCCATTGGCCGTTGGTGTATAGCTGGAGCGTCAGTCTGCTCATTGAACACCTGCAATTTACTGCACTGTTTGCATCGAGACCTGGAATTGTCTGCAGTATAGTGCAGATTCCGACGACTACATCGTTCTAATCTGCATTTAAATACACTTATCGGTCGAGCGATGACAAAAAACTGCAGTAAAGTGCAGTTTAAAAAGCATGGGGATACTTGTCCCATTGGCCCGTCCTTAGCGGCAGGCCACGATCTACCTGGTCAAACCAGCTTCGCCTTGAGCTCGGCAATGTGCTCCGGGCCGATCCCGCAGCAACCGCCGAGCAAGCTGGCACCGCGCTGGCGCCAGTTCTGTGCCCAACTCAGGTAGCCCGGTGGGTCGAGGTCTTCACGCAGCTCGTCCAGGCCATCATTGGCCGTTGCATCCTTGGGCTGGGGCGGGAAGGCGTTGGCGTAGGCACCGATGGCGATATCAGCCCCCAGGCGCTCGAATGCTGCCTTGGCGGCATCGATGGCATCACCGATCACTTCGGGCTGGCTGCAGTTGAACAGCAACACCTGCGCACCCAGTGCGGCAACGGCTTCGGCGGCTTGCGCGACCGGTTCACCCGAGCGCAACCGTGGCACGTCATCGACGTCTTCATCGCGCAGGGTGAACGACACCCAGAACGGCTTGCCATCGCGCGGCAGCTGCGCGTGGATGGCTTGCACTTCCGCGATCGAACTCTGGGTTTCCGCCAGCCACAGGTCGACATGCTCCGCCAGGCCTTCAAGCAACGGCGTCAGCACTGCGGCGACCTGTTGCGGCTGGAACAGGTCCGGGCGATAGGAACCGAACAGCGGCGGCAAGGAACCGGCAACCCGCACCTTACCCCCGGCAGCATCGGCAGCCGCCCGTGCCAATTGCCCTGCGGTTTGTGCCAGGGCGTAACCTTCTTTGGCAAAGCGCGCTTCGCCGATATGAAAGGGCACCACCGCATAGCTGTTGCTGGTGATCACTTCGGCACCCGCCGCGATGTAGGCGGCATGGACGGCCACCACGGCCTCCGGCGCTTCGCTCAGCGCCAGCGCCGACCACTCCGGCTGACGAAACGGCGCACCCCGGCGCTGCAATTCCCGCCCCATGCCGCCATCCAGAATAACCAACGACCGTTCGCCCATATGCCATTCACTTATATTGATATGAATAAAATTCACTAGTTAGTACATGCTTATAACTATTAAATATCAAACATCCTTTATTCAAGCACTTTTTCAGGTATCTCCATGCGTATACCAACCTTGCTGGGCGCCGGTCTCCTTGCCCTGAGCGCTGCCACTCAAGCCTTCGCAGGCGCCACGCTGGAACGTGTGGAAACCCGCAAGGAACTGGTCAATGTGCTGATGGAGAGCTACCCGCCGTTCTCTTTCCTCAACGAGCAGAATCAACTCGACGGCTTCGATGTGGACGTGGCCAAGGCAGTCGCCGAAAAACTGGGCGTGAAGCTGCGCCTGGAAACACCCTCCTGGGACGTGATCGCTGCTGGCCGCTGGAGCGGCCGCTACGACATCTGCATCTGCTCGATGACACCGAGCAAGGCGCGCGCCGAAGTGTTCGACTTCCCGGTGGAGTACTACGCCTCGCCGGCGGTGATCGTGGTCAATGCCAAGGACGAGCGCATCCACTCGGCCAAGGACCTGGACGGCCGCAAGGTCGGCCTGACCAGTGCCTCCAGCTACGAGAGCTACCTGAACAAGAACCTGGTGATCGAAGGCGCCGAAGACCGCAAGATCGACTACCCCTTCGACTTCGTCCAGGCCGCCCCGTACGACACCGACAACGTTGCCTTCCAGGACCTCGGCCTGGGCGCCGGCGTGCGCCTGGATGCAATCCTGACCAACCTGGTGACCGCGCAACCCCGCCTGGACCAGGACAAGCGTTTCAAGCTGGCCGGAGCGCCGTTGTATGAAGAGCCAAACTCGGTGGCCATCGAAAAAGGCGACCCAGAATGGGATGCCAAGGTGCGCCAGGTGTTCGCCGAGCTGAAAGCCGAGGGTACGCTGGCGAAGCTTTCGCAGAAGTGGATCGGCGCCGACATCAGTAAATGAGTGCACATCAAACTGCTCCCAAACCCGTCGCCACAACGACGGGCTCGCGCCTGCTGGGCTTTCGCAGCCGGCTGTACCTGACGTGGCTGGTATTGTTGCTGCTGTTCGTGGGCTTTTTCTTAAACTTTGATCTGAAATTTTCGATCATCGTGGAGAAATTCCCCAACCTTGCAGGCTTCCGGCTTGGCCCCAACGGCTTTTTGCAAGGCGCCGCGCTGACCCTGTTCCTGTGCATCTGCTCGATGTTCACCTCGGTGCTGCTGGGCTTTGCCGCCGCCTTGGCAAGGCTGTCCAGCAGTGCGGTGCTGTTTGGCGTGGCGAGTTTCTACACCTCGTTCTTTCGCGGCACACCGCTGTTGATCCAGATTCTGCTGATCTACCTGGGCCTGCCACAGCTGGGCCTGGTGCCGGGCGCCATCGCCGCCGGGATCATCGCGCTGTCGCTGAACTACGGCGCCTACCTGAGCGAGATCTTCCGCGCCGGCATCATCGGCGTCGCCGTCGGCCAGCGCCAGGCGGCCCTGGCCCTGGGCATGCGCCCGGCAGCGATCTTCTGGCACATCACCCTGCCCCAGGCCATGCGCACCATCATCCCGCCGAGCGCCAACCAGTTCATCTCGATGCTCAAGGACTCGTCGCTGATTTCGGTGATGGGGGTCTGGGAAGTGATGTTCCTGGCCCAATCCTACGGCCGCTCGAGCTATCGCTACCTGGAGATGCTGACCACCGCGGCGGTGATCTACTGGGTGCTGTCGATCCTGCTGGAGCTGGTGCAGGCCCGGCTGGAGCGGCATTTCGGCAAGGGTTACCAACGCTGAACGGCAGGCGAAAAAAAGGGGAGCATTCGCTCCCCAGAGGTTAACCGCTTGTAGATGAAGGCTTATCTCAGCCTTCGATCTCGATCAGGATCTCGCCCGGGGTGACCCGGTCGCCCTTGGCCACATGGATGGCCACGACCTTGCCGGCGATCGCCGCCTGCACTTCGGTCTCCATCTTCATGGCTTCGGTGATCAGCACCGCTTGACCGGCCTTGACCACGTCACCTTCCTTGACCAGCACATCGACGATGTTGCCCGGCATGGTGGTGCTGACGTGGCCAGGGGCGCTGGCCTGCTTGCGCTTGCTGCTGCCACCGCCGACGAACTCGTTGAGTGGCTCGAACACCACTTCTTCCGGCATGCCGTCGATGGACAGGTAGAAGTGACGCTTGCCTTCGGCCTTGACGCCCACGCCGGTGATATCGACGCGGTAGGTTTCGCCGTGCACGTCGATGACGAACTCGGTCGGCACGCCCTCACCGCCCACCGAGCCCACCGCGCCGGCTTCCGGAATCGGCAGCAGGGCTTCGGGGGTGAGGGTGCCGGCTTCGCGCTCTTCGAGGAACTTGCGCCCGATATCCGGGAACATGGCGAAGGTCAGCACGTCTTCTTCACTGCGCGCCAGGGCGCCGATGTCACTGCGCAGCTTGGCCATTTCCGGCTTGAGCAGGTCGGCCGGGCGCACGTCGATCACTTCTTCGCTGCCGATGGCCTGGCGGCGCAGCTGCTCGTTGACCACGCCCGGGGCCTTGCCGTAGCCGCCCTGCAGGTACAGCTTCACTTCGTTGGTGATGGTCTTGTAGCGCTCGCCGGCCAGCACGTTGAAGAACGCCTGGGTGCCAACGATCTGCGAGGTCGGGGTGACCAGCGGCGGGAAGCCGAGGTCTTCGCGCACCCGTGGGATCTCTGCCAGCACTTCGCCCATGCGGTTGAGCGCACCTTGCTCCTTGAGCTGGTTGGCCAGGTTGGAAATCATCCCGCCCGGGACCTGGTTGACCTGCACGCGGGTATCCACGGCGGTGAACTCGCTCTCGAACTGGTGGTACTTCTTGCGCACGGCATAGAAATACAGGCCGATTTCCTGCAGCAGCTCCAGGTCCAGGCCGGTGTCGAACTCGCTGCCCTTGAGCGCGGCGACCATCGATTCGGTGCCCGGGTGGCTGGTGCCCCAGGCGAAGCTGGAAATGGCGGTATCGATGTGATCGACACCGTTTTCAACGGCCTTGAGCTGGCACATTGCGGCCAGGCCGGCGGTGTCGTGGGAGTGAATGAACACCGGCAGCGACTGCTCGGCCTTGAGTGCCTTGACCAGCTCGCCGGTGGCGAACGGGGTCAGCAGGCCGGCCATGTCCTTGATCGCCACCGAGTCGCAACCCATGGCTTCCATCTGCTGGGCCTGCTTCACGAAGGCATCGATGGTGTGCACGGGGCTGGTGGTGTAGGCGATGGTGCCCTGGGCGTGCTTGCCGGCGGCCTTGACCGCCTCGATGGCCACGCGCAGGTTACGCACGTCGTTCATGGCGTCGAAGATGCGGAACACGTCGATACCGTTGACCGCAGCCTTGGCGACGAAGGCTTTGACCACGTCGTCGCTGTAATGGCGGTAGCCCAGCAGGTTCTGGCCGCGCAGGAGCATCTGCAGGCGGGTGTTGGGCAGCGCGCTGCGCAGCTTGCGCAGGCGCTCCCACGGGTCTTCTTTCAAGAAGCGCACACAGGCGTCGAAGGTGGCGCCGCCCCAGACTTCCAGCGACCAGTAGCCGACTTTGTCGAGCTTGTCGCAGATCGGCAGCATGTCTTCGGTGCGCATGCGGGTGGCCAGCAGGGACTGGTGGGCGTCGCGCAGGATCGTGTCGGTAACAAAGATTTTCTTGGACATTATTCTCTCCTCGTAGCGACAAGCTTCAAGCTACAAGCCGCAAGAAAAAGCCGATCCGCTTTTACTTGCAGCTTGCCGCTGACAGCTTGCAGCTGCATTCAAAGGCCTGCGTGGGCGGCGATGGCAGCGGCGATGGCCAGGGCCAGCTCTTCGGGTTTGCGCTTGATCGAGTAGTTGGTCAGTTCGGGGTGGCTTTCGACGAAGCTGGTGTTGAACTGGCCGCTACGGAATTCGGGGTTGCGCAGGATTTCCTGGTAATACGCGGCGGTGGTCTTCACCCCCTGCACACGCATGTCGTCCAGAGCCCGCAGGCCGCGGTCCATGGCTTCTTCCCAACTCAGCGCCCAGACCACCAGTTTCAGGCACATGGAGTCGTAGAACGGTGGAATGGTGTAGCCGGTGTAGATCGCCGTGTCAGTGCGCACGCCCGGGCCGCCGGGGGCGTAGTAACGGGTGATCTTGCCGAAGCTGGGCAGGAAGTTGTTCTTCGGGTCTTCGGCGTTGATGCGGAACTGCAGGGCGAAGCCGCGGTGCTGGATGTCTTCCTGCTTGATCGACAGCGGCAGGCCCGAGGCGATGCGGATCTGCTCGCGGACGATATCGATGCCGGTGATTTCCTCGGTGATGGTGTGTTCCACCTGCACCCGGGTGTTCATTTCCATGAAGTACACCTCGCCCTCGGCGAGCAGGAACTCCACGGTACCGGCGTTCTCGTAGTTCACCGCCTTGGCCGCGCGCACGGCCAGGTCGCCGATGTAGGCGCGCTGCTCGGGGGTGAGCTGCGGGCTGGGGGCGATTTCGATGAGCTTCTGGTTGCGGCGCTGGATCGAGCAGTCGCGCTCGAACAGGTGCACCACGTTGCCGAAGCTGTCACCGAGGATCTGCGCCTCGATGTGCTTGGGGTTGACGATGCATTTTTCCAGGAACACTTCTGCCGAGCCGAAGGCCTTGGTGGCTTCGGAAATGACCCGGGGGAAGTTCTGTTCCAGCTCTTCACGGCTGTTGCAGCGGCGAATGCCGCGCCCGCCACCGCCGGAAGTGGCCTTGAGCATCACCGGATAACCGATGCGGTCGCCTTCCTGCAGAGCTTCGTGGATGTCGGCAACGTTGCCTTCAGTGCCCGGGGTCACCGGCACACCGGCCTGGATCATGGTGCGGCGCGCTTCGGTCTTGTCGCCCATGCGGCGAATCACGTCAGCGGCCGGGCCGATGAACTTGACCCCGCGTTCGGCGCAGATCTCCGCCAGCTCGGCGTTTTCCGACAGGAAACCGTAGCCCGGGTGCAGGGCATCACAGCCGGTTTCCACAGCCAGGTTGACCAGCTTGCGCGGGTTCAGATAACCGGCCAGGGGCTCGGCACCAATGCTGTAGGCCTCATCGGCGCGCTTGACGTGCAAGGCGTGACGGTCGGCGTCGGAGTAGATCGCCACAGAGCGAATGCCCATCTCGGCGCAGGCGCGCACGATTCGAACTGCGATTTCACCCCGGTTGGCGATCAGGATTTTTTTTATCACTGGAGTCTTCCCAAAGCCGTAGGAACAGACGATCCGGTTTCACCGGTCGGCGCGTGACCAGACGTCGCTGGCCAGTCGCACAATCACCCTAGCGTTGTAGGTCGATAAACAAAAATCAATATTTGTTAGGGCCAGTATTAGCAAAGGCTTATAGTTCGGTAACAAGGTTTTGCCAAAACAGGTGAAAAGATGCGTAAGTCATTGATGCGTATGACATTGCGTCAGTTGCAGATCTTCAATGAAGTGTGTGATTTGCGCTCCTACAGCCGGGCGGCCGAGGAAATGGCGCTGACGCAACCCGCCGTAAGTCTACAAATACGTCAGCTCGAAGAACTGGTGGGCCAGCCGCTGTTCGAGTACGTCGGCAAGAAGCTCTACCTGACCGAGGCCGCCGAAGCGTTGCAACGCGCCAGCCGGGATATCTTCGGGCGCCTGGAGAACCTCGACATGCAGCTGTCGGACATGCAGGGCTCACTGCAGGGTCAGCTGAAACTGGCGATCGAATCCAGCGCCAAGTACTTCGTGCCACACCTGTTCGCCGCCTTCAAGCAGCGTCACCCGGAGGTCAACCTGACCTTGACGGTGGTCAACCGGGCTCAGGCGATCAGGCGCCTGTCGGACAACCGCGACGACCTGATCATCATGTCCATGGTGCCCCAGGACATGGGGCTGGAGTTCCTGCCCTTCCTCAACAACCCGATCGTCGCCGTGGCGCCGCCGGACCACCCGCTGTGCAAGCTCGAGAGCCTGCGCCTGCAGGACCTTGAACCTCATACCCTGCTGGTCCGCGAGCAAGGCTCGGGCACGCGCAAGGCCTGCGAGGAGTTCTTCAAGGACAAGCGCGTGCACTTCACCCAGACCCTGGAGGTCGCCTCCACCGATTCGCAGCGCGAATGCGTGGTGGCGGGCCTGGGCATAGCCCTGCTGACCCGCCATGCGGTCAACCTGGAACTGGCCACCGGCCTGCTCAAGGAGCTGCCGGTGGAGGAGCTGCCGCTGTACCGCAGCTGGTGCATCGTGCAGGCCAAAGCCAAGCGCCAGTCACCGGTGGCCTTGGCGTTCCAGGCATTCATCCGCAGCGAACGTGCGCAGATCAGCGCGCTTGTTGAGCGTTTTTCGGGGAAGTTGCCGCCGATACCTGCCACACCGTGATGTCCTGCAGCTCGGGGTAGTCGGCCAGCGAGCGCAGCAGTTCGCGGCGGTCGCAGTAGCTTTCGATCGCGCGGCGGAACTCCATGCGGCGCTGGTCCTTTTCCTGCTGCTTGCGAGCCTTGGCGTTGGGTTGGTACGAACCGTCGTGTTCACGTGCCATTGCCTGTCTCCCAGATAGGATGGGGGGGAGTTTCAGACTGGCGCTGCAGGTTTACCGTTTGGCGGTGGAAGGGTGACAGATTCGTGAATCTTCGCTGTCTTTACCGACCATATCGCAGGCTTTGACCGCTCCCACAGGCCTGGGCGCATATCCTGTGGGGGCGGCTTTAGCCGCGAAGCAAGCGACAGGGTGCATGGCACCGGCTTCGCCGGTGTTCGCGGCTGAAGCCGCTCCCACAGAGCCGGCGTCGCTTCAGAAGTTGGCGATGAGACCCGTGCCGGTCAGTCGTCTGTAGCCTTGATCGACTTGGGCGACAAACGCAGGCTGCGCAAGCTGCGCTTCACGCTCTTGAGGTGGTTGACCAGGCTCGGGCCACGGGCCATGGCCACGCCCATGGCCAGCACGTCGATCACTACCAGGTGAGCAATGCGCGACGTCAGCGGGGTGTAGATTTCGGTGTCTTCGTGCACGTCGATCGCCAGGTTGACCGTCGACAGCTCGGCCAGCGGTGTCTGGCTGGGGCACAGGGTGATCAGGTTGGCACCGCTCTCGCGCACCAGGTTGGCGGTGATCAGCAGGTCCTTGGAGCGCCCCGACTGCGAGATGCACACCGCCACGTCACCCGGCTTCAAGGTAACCGCCGACATCGCCTGCATGTGCGGGTCGGAATAGGCCGCCGCAGTGAGCAGCAGACGGAAGAACTTGTGCTGGGCGTCGGCGGCCACCGCGCCGGACGCGCCAAAACCATAGAACTCCACGCGCTGCGCCTGGGCCATGGCACTCACCGCTTGCTGCAGGGCTTGCGGGTCGAGGTGCTCACGCACTTCCATCAGGGTGTGCAAGGTGGTGTCGAAGATCTTCAGGCTGTAGTCGGCAACCGAGTCGTCTTCATGGATGGCGAACTGGCCGAAACTGGCCCCGGCGGCCAGGCTCTGCGCCAGCTTGAGCTTGAGGTCCTGGAAACCCGAACAACCG
Source organism: Pseudomonas sichuanensis (assembly GCF_024749065.1). Taxonomy (NCBI): domain Bacteria; kingdom Pseudomonadati; phylum Pseudomonadota; class Gammaproteobacteria; order Pseudomonadales; family Pseudomonadaceae; genus Pseudomonas; species Pseudomonas sichuanensis. Next base: position 5,940,714 of record NZ_CP087185.1, read on the forward strand.
ATCGCCCGGCAGAATCGCACGATGGTCGGCTCGCTGATCCCCACGTTGTGCGCCAGGTCGGCCATCGAACTGTGCATGACGGCAGCCGGATCGAGCAGCACGTGGTCGGCCACTTTGAGTTCCGATTTGCGCAACAGGTGGCGCGATTGGGCGATATGTTGCAACAGATTCACGGTCTGGACTCGGTTATGATCGGCTGGCCGGGATGTAGCTTTCTTGTAGTTATACTACATGCTCGCCAACCCGCCCAGTTAAACGAACGTGGAGAGTGGTGGTTTGACTATACCTTGCGACATCCTGGTCTTCGGCGGCACCGGCGATCTGGCCCTGCACAAGCTGCTTCCGGCGCTCTACCACCTGTATCGCGAGGCCCGCCTGCACAATGCCGTGCGGATCATCTCACTGGCCCGCCGCCCGTTGCCGCGCAACGACTACGTCAAGCTCGCCGAACGCCACTGCCGCGCACAGATCGCCCGCCAGGACTTCGACGAGGAGGTCTGGCAGCGCTTCTCGGCGCGCCTGGACTACTTCCCCATGGACGCCGCGCAAAGTGCCGACTTCGGCCGCCTGGCGCGCTACCTGGGCGAGCCCGGCGGGCTGACACGCATCTACTACCTGGCCACCGCGCCCCAGCTGTTCGTGCCCATCGCCAACCACCTGCGCATCGCCGGCCTGGCCGACAACGAGGCGCGCATCGTGCTGGAAAAGCCCATCGGCCATTCGCTGGAGTCGGCCACCGCGATCAACGAAGCGATCGGCGAAGTGTTCGACGAGTCCCAGGTGTTCCGCATCGACCACTACCTGGGCAAGGAAACGGTGCAGAACCTCATGGCCCTGCGCTTCGCCAATGCCCTGCTGGAGCCGGTATGGCGCAACAGCCAGGTGGACCATGTGCAGATCAGCGTCTGCGAAACCCTCGGCGTGGAGAGCCGCGGCGCCTACTACGACCGCGCCGGCGCCACCCGCGACATGTTGCAGAACCACCTGCTGCAGCTGCTGTGCCTGGTAGCCATGGAGCCGCCGGCGCAGTTCGACGCCGAAGCCGTGCGGGACGAGAAGGTGAAGATCCTGCGCGCCCTCAAACCGATCACTGGCCAGGACGTGCAGGACAAGACAGTGCGCGGCCAGTATGGCGCCGGCAAGATCGGCGGCCAGGAAGTACCCGCCTACTACTTCGAGAAAGATGTCGACAACGACAGCGACACCGAGACCTTCGTCGCCGTCCAGGCGCACGTCGACAACTGGCGCTGGGCTGGGGTGCCGTTTTACCTGCGCACCGGCAAACGCATGGCGCGGCGCTCGTCGCAGATCGTCATCCAGTTCAAGCCGGTGCCCCACGAGCTGTTCAGCGGCGGCCAGGTCAACCAGTTGCTGATCCAGCTACAACCGGACGAGCACATCAGCCTGCGCATGATGACCAAGAGCCCCGGCAAAGGCATGCGCCTGGCGCCCGTCGAGCTCGACCTCAACCTCGCCCAGGCGTTCGCCCAGACCCGCCGCTGGGACGCCTACGAGCGCTTGCTGCTGGATGTAATGGAAGGTGACTCCACGCTGTTCATGCGCCGAGACGAGGTGGAGGCCGCCTGGGCCTGGATCGACCCGATCCTGCAGGGCTGGGAAGAACACTTCCAGGCACCACGCCCTTACCCCGCTGGCAGCAACGGACCGGAGCAGGCCAATAGCCTGCTCGCGCGCCATGGCCAGGCCTGGCACCTGTAACGGCGCTGCAATCGCCTGGACAACGGCAGCGCCGCTCCCAGGCTAGCGCAACAGGTCGGCGGTCGGACGCTCAAGCAATACCTGGAACGAGGCCGCGTCCACCGGCCGGCTGATCAGGTAGCCCTGCACCTCGTCGCAACCCTGCTCGCGCAGGAACTGCAACTGCTCGCGGGTTTCCACACCCTCGGCCACCACTTGCAGTTGCAGGCTCTTGGCCATGGCAATGATCGCCCGGGTGATCGCCGCATCCTGGTTGCCGTCGTGCAGGCCACGGATGAATGCCTGGTCGATCTTCACGTAGTCCACCGGGAAGCGTTTCAGGTAGCTGAGCGATGAATAGCCGGTGCCGAAGTCGTCGATCGCCAATTTCACCCCCAGTTCATGGAGCTGCTCGAAAGTGGCGATGATGTGCTCGACGCTGTCCAGCAACTGGCTTTCGGTGAGTTCCAACTCCAGCAGGTGCGGCGCCAGCCCCGACTCCTGCAGCACCTGGCGCACCAGGCTGACCAGCTTGCCCTGACGCAGCTGGTACACCGACAGGTTGACCGAGACCCGCACTTCCAGCCCCTGGCGCAACCACTCACAGGCCTGCCAGCAGGCCTGGCGCAACACGAACTCGCCCATCGGCGCGATCAGCCCGGTCTCTTCCGCCAAACCGATGAATTCGCCCGGCGGCACCATGCCCCACTCCGGGTGCTGCCAACGCACCAGCGCCTCGGCAGCATGCAACTGGCCGGTGCGCAGGCACAACTTGGGCTGGTAGTAGACCAGCAGCTGGCCTTCGTCGATGGCCTTGCGCAGTTGGTTTTCAAGTTGCAGGCGCTCCAAGGTGCTGGCGCGCAGGCTCTCGGTGTAGAACTGGAAATTGTCGCCGCCCAGATGCTTGGCGTGCTGCTTGGCCATGTCGGCCTGGCTGACCAGCGCATTGAGGTCGAAGGTGGCATCCGACAGCACGCTGATACCCACCGACGCGCTGATCACTACTTCATGCCCACCCAAGCGCTGCGGCACCCGCAGCTTGTCGAGCAGACGCGTTGTGACCCGCACCAGGCTGGAAAGGTTGGTGTAACCGTCGAACAGGATGGCGAACTCGTCACCCGACAGCCGCGCCACGGTATCGGCCTCCGGTACCGCGTTGGCGATCCGCTGGGCCGTCTTCTTGAGCAACTGGTCGGCCAGCTCATGGCCGAGGCTCTCGTTGAGCAGCTTGAAGCGATCCAGGTCGACGTGCAGCAAGGCCAGGCTGCGCCCATTCAAGCGGATGCGCTGGGTGGCCTCGTGCAGGCGCAGGCGGAACAACGCCCGGTTGGCAAGCCCGGTCAGATCGTCGTAGTGCGCCAGGTAGCGCAGGCGCTCCTCTGACTCGCGGCGGGCCGATAGATCGGTGTAGAAGCCGACGATGTTGGCGATGCGACCGCGCGCATCACGCACGCTGTTGAGCTGCAACCACTGCGGGTAGAGCTCGCCGTTCTTGCGCGCTTCGACCAGTTCGCCCTGCCAGCGCCCCTGTTGCTCCAACGCCTGATCGATGGCCTGGCTGTGCCGCCGCGCATCGCGGCTGCAGGGCAGTTCCAGGGCGTTGCGAGCGATCAGTTCGGCACGGCCGTAGCCGGTAACGTCGCAGAACGCCTGGTTGACCGCCAACAACTGAAAGCTTGCGTCGAGGATCGCGATGCCTTCGCTGGCGGCCTCGAATACCGTGGCGGCCAGGCGTTGCTGTTCTTCCTGCTCCTTGTGCGCCGAGATGTCACGACGGGTGCCGAGCATGCGCACGACCTTGCCGTCGACATCGCGCTCTACCGCCCGGCCGCGGTCCTCGATCCAGCACCAGTGGCCCTGCGCATGGCGTACCCGGTACTCGACCCGGTAGTCCTCGGTGCGCCCCTTGAGATGCTCGACCAAGGTGCGCCGCAGCAGCGGCAGGTCATCGGGGTGCAGCCGGGGCTTGAGGTCGGCGCGGACCGAGCGGACCTGGTCGCCATCGAGGCCGAACAGGGCGTGCAACTGGGTGTGATGAACCTCGTCGCTTTCCAGGTTCCAGTCCCAAAGGCCCAGCTCGCTGGCCTGCAGCGCCAGGGCCAGGCGTTGCTCGCTCTTGCTCAGCGCCTGGTTGGCCAGGTCCAGCTCATGGCTGCGCTGGGCCACGCGCTGTTCGAGGCCGTCGTGGGCCAGGCGCAACTCGTCCTCGGCCTGGCGGCGTTGGCGAACTTCGGTGCTGAGCTGGTGGTTGAGGTCCTCGGCGTGGCGTTGGGTGCTTTGCAGGTGCTCGATCAATGCCTGGTTCTGGAAGCGCCGCAGCAGGCCGCGCTCGATCAGCCGATTGACCTGCCAGGCCACCACCATCAGGGCGCCCAGCAGGATCAGCCCCAGCCAACCCCAGCCACGCTGGTGGCCGGCGTCATAAGCGAACAGGAAAAGGGTCGGCGGCAACAGGCAGGGCAAGGCGAAACTCAGAAATGCCGGCAGGCTGACGGCATAAGCAACGCTGGCCGACAACGCCGCAGTGCCCAGCAGGCCGAACACCCAGGCCTGTTGCACGAAGTTGTCCACAGGCACCAGGGCAATCGCCGCGCTGGCCAGCGTCAGCCCGCTGAAGGCGGACCCGGCGAGGAACATGCGTCGCCAGTTTGGCCTGGCCTGGCGCGAGGGGGTCGCCGCCTCGAACGCCGCCACCTGGATCACCCGCAGGGCGACCAGCGCCAGCAGCCAGGCCAGCCATACGCTCACCAGCAGATAGCGCGCAGGGCTCCACAACAGCCAGGCGCAGAGCGTACCGGTCAGCAGCATGAACAGCGTGGGCAACAGGGAGCCCTGATACAGCAGGCGGGTGCGCTCGATAGACAGCTGAGTGGCGAATTGCCTGCGAACGCTCCGTGTCGTCTCTGGCGATGCTCCGATCGCCATGCAATCCTGGGTCATAGGGCTGGTTTCTTGTTGTGTTTTTGTTATGGCAGACCACAAATGTGCAGGGAGAATACACAAGCGCCGCGCCGGACCAAACTGCTCCAGGTCATGATTTTGAAATTGTCCCGCCCGTCCAAATGCGACCGCTCAACCACGCAGGCTGGCGAGCCATGCCGATGAACGGTAAATCGCCCGCCTGGTGATTTGCGTCGGCGGCGTTTGCCCCTGCCCCCTGCCCGGCCCTAGAATGGCCGGATGCGCAATGATGACCTCTCCCTCCTGCTGAACTCCCTCAACGACGCTCAACGCCAGGCCGTAGCGGCCCAGGTCGGGCGGCAATTGGTCCTGGCCGGTGCCGGCTCGGGCAAGACCCGGGTGCTGGTGCACCGTATCGCCTGGCTGATCCAGGTCGTAGGGGCCTCCCCACATTCGATCCTGTCGGTGACCTTCACCAACAAGGCGGCGGCGGAAATGCGCCAGCGGATCGAGCAACTGCTGGGCATCAACCCGGCCGGCATGTGGGTCGGCACGTTCCACGGCCTGGCCCACCGCCTGTTGCGAGCGCACTGGCAGGAAGCGGGGCTGGTGCAGAACTTCCAGATTCTCGACAGCGACGACCAGCAGCGCCTGATCAAGCGGGTGATCCGCGAGCTCGGCTTCGACGAGCAGAAGTGGCCGGCGCGCCAGGTCCAGTGGTTCATCAACGGCCAGAAGGACGAGGGCTTGCGCCCACGCCACATCCAGGCGGGCGGCGACCTCTACCTGACCACCATGCGCGACATCTATAGCGCCTACGAACAGGCCTGCGAGCGCGCCGGGGTCATCGACTTCGCCGAGCTGCTGCTGCGCGCCCTCGACCTGTGGCGTGACCAGCCGGGCCTGCTCGAGCACTACCAGCGCCGCTTCCGGCACATCCTGGTGGACGAGTTCCAGGACACCAACGCCGTGCAGTACGCCTGGTTGCGCCTGCTCGGCGCCGGTGGCGACAGCCTGATGGCGGTGGGCGACGACGACCAGTCGATCTACGGCTGGCGCGGCGCGAAAATCGAGAACATCCACCAGTACACCAGCGACTTCCCTGACGCCGAGATGATCCGCCTGGAGCAGAACTACCGCTCCACCGGTGGCATCCTCAAGGCCGCCAACGCCCTGATCGCCAACAACAGCGGGCGCCTGGGCAAGGAGCTGTGGACCGACATGGGCGAGGGCGAGCCGATCACCCTCTACGCCGCGTACAACGAGCACGACGAAGCGCGCTACGTGGTCGAGACCATCGAAGGCCTGATCAAGCAGGGCAATGCGCGCAACGAAATCGCCATCCTGTACCGCTCCAACGCCCAGTCACGGGTGCTGGAAGAGGCCCTGCTGCGCGAACGTATTCCCTACCGCATCTACGGCGGCCAGCGCTTCTTCGAACGCGCCGAGATCAAGAACGCCATGGCCTACCTGCGCCTGCTCGAGGGCCGCGGCAACGACGCCGCCCTGGAACGGGTGATCAACGTGCCGCCGCGCGGCATCGGTGAAAAAACCGTCGAGGCCATCCGCGACCATGCCCGCCACAGCCAGGTGTCGATGTGGGAAGCGATGTGCCAGCTGCTCGCCGGCAAAGCGCTGAAGGGCCGCGCCGCCAGCGCCCTGGGCGCGTTCATCGAGCTGATCGAGCAGCTTGCCGCCAAGGTGCTGGACATGCCGCTGCACCTGATGACCCAGACGGTCATCGAGCAGTCCGGCTTGATCATCTATCACCAGGAAGAAAAAGGCGAAAAGGGCCAGGCACGGGTAGAAAACCTTGAAGAACTGGTCAGCGCCGCACGCAACTTCGAGACCAGCGACGAAGATGCCGACCTGACGCCGTTGTCGGCGTTTCTCGGCCACGCTTCGCTGGAGGCCGGCGACACCCAGGCCGACGAGCACGAGGACAGCGTCCAGCTGATGACCCTGCACAGTGCCAAGGGCCTGGAATTCCCCTACGTGTTCCTGGTGGGCATGGAAGAAGGGTTGTTCCCGCACAAGATGAGCCTGGAAGAGCCTGGCCGTCTGGAAGAGGAACGCCGCCTGGCTTACGTGGGCATCACCCGGGCCATGCGCCAGCTGATCATGACCTACGCCGAGACCCGTCGCCTGTACGGCAGCGAAACCTACAACAAGGTGTCGCGTTTCGTACGCGAAATTCCGGCCGGTCTGGTTCAGGAAGTACGCCTGTCGAACTCGGTCAGCCGCCCGTTCGGCGGCGCCAAGGCCCCGGCCAGCAACCTGTTCGCCAACGCCAGCATTCCCGAGACCGCCTTCAACCTCGGCCAGCGCGTGCAGCACGCGGTGTTCGGTGAGGGCGTGATCCTCAACTTCGAGGGCGCAGGCGCGCAGGCAAGGGTGCAGGTGAACTTCGCTGAAGGCAGCAAGTGGTTGATGCTGGGGTATGCGAAGCTCGAGGCTATCTGAGCCAGATCGCGGGGCAATCCAACTCCCATGAAAGCTCGTGGGAGCGGGCTTGCCCCGCGATGATCTAGCAGGCTTGGAACATCGAAACTCGATACCTGTCAGGCAAAAGCTCGAAACATCTTGTCGCTAGCCATGTCCACAGCTTCATGTGCACCATGACGCGCGTGCAATCCACAAAATGGGAACCCCCAACTTATGCAACGTTTTCTTAGCATCGCTCTGGCGCTCTGCGTCGGCTTGACGCTGAGCCTCGACGCCAACGCCAAGCGCTTCGGCGGCGGCAAGAGCTCGGGCGCAGCGCCCATGCACCAGACTCGCCAGGCCGCACCGACCACACCTGCCGCCGCACCGACCGCTCCAGGCCGTGCACCGGCCGCCGCCAGCGGCGCTTCGCGCTGGCTGGGCCCTCTGGCCGGCCTCGCCGCCGGTGGCCTGCTGGCTTCCATGTTCATGGGTGACGGTTTCCAGGGCATGCAGATCATGGACTTCCTGATCATGGGCCTGATCGCCTTCCTGGTGTTCCGCTTCATCGCCGCGCGCCGTCGCCAGCAACAGCCGCAACACGCTGCTGCCGGCCACGCCCCGTACCAGCGCGAAGCCCAGCCGCAGGCCGCCCCGCAGTCGATCTTCGGCGGTTCCGCCGCGCCAGCCGCTGCCGCGCCGACCATCAACGCCCCGGCCTGGTTCAACGAAGCCAGCTTCCTCGCCGCCGCCCGTTCGCACTTCCAGTCGCTGCAGCAGCACTGGGACGCCAACGAGATGGACAAGATCGCCGAGTTCGTCACCCCGCAAATGCTCGACTTCCTCAAGCGTGAGCGCGCCGAACAGGGTGAAGGCTTCCAGTCCACCTATATCGACGACCTCGATGTACAGCTGGAAGGCGTCGACGACCGCGCCGACAAGACCATCGCCACTCTGACCTTCCGTGGCGTGTCGAAGACCTCGCGCTTCGACCAGGGCGAGGCTTTCAACGAGAGCTGGCACATGGAACGCGCCCAGGGCGAAAACCAGCCTTGGATGCTCGCCGGTATCCGCCAAAACGGTTAACCCGCGCACGTTGCACAAAAAACCCCGGGCCTGTCCCGGGGTTTTTGCTTTTGCCGGAGTCGGCTACTAGGGTATAACGCGCAGCGTTGTCATCAAGGCTAGAGGATGTGAACCGTGGAAGAAGTGATCGAACAACTGCGTGAAGCCAACGAGCCGGTACCGGTGCCGCTGGAGCTGCCCGACGAAGACCAACTGGTCGAAATCGAGGAACAGCTGTTCATCAACATTCCATTCGTGTTCAAGGAGTTCCTGCTGACCGTCAGCGATGTCGTGTACGGCTCGCTGGAACCTGTGACCGTCACCGACCCGCAATCCCATACCTACCTGCCGGACGTTGCCTCCAACGCCTGGGACGCCGGTGTACCGCGTGACCTGATCCCACTGTGCCAGGACGGCGACGACTACTACTGCGTCGAGGAAGACGGCACTGTTGTGCTGTGGTCCGCCGAAGAAGAAATCGTCACCGAAGAGAGCTGGGAATCAGTGTGGCACTGGGCACGGGATGTCTGGCTGGAAAGCTGAATGAGAAATACCCGCATAAAGTAATGGCTCATGGCCATTGAATACCCGTAAAATCGCCAGGCTTTCTGCGCCTGGCGACATCGCTACCGCTCCATCCCCTCGGACGACGATGAAATCTCGCGCAGAGAGCGTTCCCTCGCTCAGTGCGATTGATCGCGGTTGTTCTCCAGCGTCTCCAGCAAGGCGATCTGCATCCGCGTATGAACGCGGATGAACCAGCGCCACAGCAACGCCACCACCCCCGCCGCCACCACCGCAATGATCAGCAGCAGCTCGCTGGTTGGCAGGATGCTTGCCGACAGTGCCGACAGCAGCAGGAAAATCACCAGCAACGACAGCAGCGGGATCACTTCGGCGACCACCCTGCGCACACGTTGCGTGTGCCGCCCGGCCATCTCCGGCTTGACCCCCATCTCCGCCAGCAACATCGACAGCGCCTTGAGCTTGCGGTACGCCGCAATCAGGAACGGCAGCGACAGCAGCAACGCAGCCCCCCAGATCAGTGCCTTCTGCTGGCTGACATCCGCCACCCACTCGCTGAGCCATTCGCCGATGCGCCCGGCGAAATAACCGCCACTGAAGAAGATCGCGATCACCAGCGCCAGGTTGACCCCGACCTGCAACAGAATTCGCCGGATCATCGCCGCCAGCATCGCCCCCTCGCCCTGGGGCTGGATGCTGCGCAACCACTCGCCATACAGCGACAGCACCCGTGACAGGCGGCTCGGCATTACCTTGCCCAACTTGATCGACAGCGGGTCGGCCGCGCGGATCAGGTAGGGCGTGAGCAGCGTAGTGATGGCCGACACCGCCACCGCGACCGGATACAGGAAGTCACTGGTGACCTGCAGGGTCATGCCCAGCGCCGCGATGATGAAGGAGAACTCTCCGATCTGCGAAAGGCCCATGCCCACCCGCAGCGAAGTGCGCCCGTCATTGCCGGCGATGAATGCGCCCATGCCGCAGGAGAGCATCTTGCCCAGTACCACTGCCAGGGTGATCACCACGATAGGCCAGGCGTACTCGAGCAGAATCGAGGGGTCGATCATCAGGCCGATGGCAACGAAGAAGATGGCGCTGAACAGGTCGCGAACCGGCTCAATCAGCCGCTCGATCTTCAGCAACTGGCGCGATTCGGCCATGATTGCGCCGATCAGGAAGGCCCCCAGCACCATGCTGTACTCAAGCTTCACCACCAGCAGGCAGAAACCGAAGCACAGCCCCAGCACGGTGATCAGCAGCATTTCGTTGCTTTCGAATTTCGCCACATAGGCCAGCAGCCGCGGCACCAGCAGGATGCCGATGACCAGCGCGACGATCATGAACAGCGACAGCTTGCCCACCGTCGAGAACACTTCCCCGGAACTGACCGAGCCACTGACGGCGATGCCCGACAGCAACGCGATGATGCCGATGCCCAGGATGTCCTCGACGATCAGCACGCCGAAGATCAGCTGGGCGAAGCGCTCGTTCTTCATCTTCAGGTCGTTGAGCGCCTTGACGATGATGGTGGTCGAGGAAATGGCCAGGATGGCGCCGAGGAACAGCGAATCCATGGTGTTCCAGCCAAACCAGCGGCCGATCTCGAAGCCGATCCAGATCATCAGCACGATTTCCAGGAACGCGGCTATGAACGCCGTGGCCCCGACCTTGAACAGCTTGCGCAGGCTGAACTCAAGGCCCAGGCAGAACATCAGAAAGATCACCCCCAGTTCAGCGAGGGTCTTGATGGTGTCTTCGTCGTGGATCAGGCCGAAGGGAGGCGTGTGCGGGCCGATGATGAAGCCGGCAACGATGTAGCCCAGCACCACGGGCTGCTTGAGACGATGGAAGAGGATGGTCACCACCCCGGCGACCAGCATGATCACCGCCAGATCCTGGATGAAGCTGATGGCATGCATGGCGCGAGTACTCCTTGTGTCAATGCACGTAGCGGACCACTCCTCCGTCGGAAACGTCTGACGCAGAAAGCAGGCACATACTGTTGTAATAGATGGAAAAGCCCACGTTGCATGGGCCCCGTCAGGTTAACATCGCGCCTTGCCGCAAAATGCCGATGCAATATGCAGAAACAGATCGGCCGAACCGGCGCCGCTGATGGCAAGATCGGCGTGACGATGGAGCGTCAGCCGACGTCCCGTACCAGGATGGGAAACCTCTATGAGGGGAACAGAAGTGTCAGCAGATACCAGCCCCGCTTCAGCGCAACTTCACCGTGAGCTCACTATGGAACCTGGAAACGCCCAGTTGACTATGACTGTCCTGATGACACCGGACATGGCCAACTTCTCTGGCAACGTACACGGCGGCACCCTGCTCAAGTACCTCGACGAAGTCGCCTACGCCTGCGCCAGCCGTTATGCCGGCACCTACGTGGTCACCTTGTCGGTGGACCAGGTGATTTTCCGCGAGCCTGTGCACGTCGGTGAGCTGGTGACCTTCCTGGCATCGGTCAACTACACCGGCAATACCTCGATGGAGGTGGGCATCAAGGTGGTCACCGAGAACATTCGCGAGCGTTCGGTGCGCCATTCCAACAGCTGCTTCTTCACCATGGTCGCCGTGGACGATGATCGCCGCCCGGTGAAGGTGCCGCCGCGCCAACCGCTCAACAGCGAAGAGAAACGCCGCTTCCTTCAGGGCCAGCAGCGCCGCCAGATCCGCCAGGAGCTGGAGCAGCGCTATCAGGACCTTAAGACTGACGCCATTTAATAAACCAGGCGCTGCGCCTCGAAACGCACGCGCGGGTGGGCAATGCGGTCCTGGGCCCGCACCAGCTGCAGTTCGTAGCTGGCGCAGGCCTGGGTTTCCAGCAGCACCTCATGCACCGCGGCCGCTGCGAACTCGAACGCCTGCACCCAGCTGTCGCCAAGCAGCACCCGAGCCAGGAACAGCCCTGAGGTGAGGTCGCCCACCCCGACCGGCTGACGCGGGAAGGCCAGCAGCGGGCGACGCAGGTGCCAGCTTTCCTTGGCCGTCACCAACAGCATCTCGAACGCATCCTCCGCGCGCCCCGGGTAACTCAGGTGCTTGACCAGCACCACCTGCGGCCCACGCTCCAGCAGCCCACGGGCCATGCCGACGCAATCTTCAAGGGACTGCGCCTTGCGCCCGCAGAAGCTGTCCAGCTCCAGCTGGTTGGGGCAGAGGATGTCGGCCTGGGCGGCGGCCTGCTCGAGCAGGAATTCGCTCACCTCGGCGGGCACGATGCAGCCTTTCTCGGCGTGGCCCATGACCGGGTCGCACAGGTACAGCGCCTTGGGGTTGACCGCCTTGATCCGCGCGACACCGGCCAGGATTGCCCGCCCTTGCTCGGCACTGCCCAGGTAACCCGACAGCACCGCATCGCAATGGCCCAGTTCGCCGATGTTGGAAATGCCTTCCACCAACGCAGGAATTTGCGCTGGAGCAAGCACTTCCCCCGACCACTGTCCATACTGAGTGTGATTGGAGAACTGCACGGTGTTGAGTGGCCAGACGTTGACCCCGACCCGTTGCATCGGAAACACCGCGGCGCTGTTGCCGGCATGTCCAAAGACCACGTGGGACTGAATGGCGAGCAGATGCGGTGTACGTTTCATGCAGGACGATTCCGAAACTGTGTGAACAAATGTGCGGCCCGCAGTATGAACCCGAATGCCATCTGTACGACAGGCCAGCGGCACAGTTAAGCTGGCTCGACCTGTCTGGAGCTTACGCAAATGCTGACCCTCGAAAACGTCTTCGTCCTGATGCTGGTGGCGACCGCCGGCGCCTGGTTGTGGCACAACCACGGGCTGCGCGAAAAAGCCCAGGCCCGGGTAAAGCAGCATTGCGCAAAGCTAGACCTGGAGCTGCTGGACGACGCCGTGGCGCTCAAACGCATCGCATTCGTGCGTGACGCCAATGGCCGCAAGCGCCTGGCACGCATCTACAACTTCGAGTTCACCGTCACCGGCGAGCAACGCCACCCGGGTACCGTCACACAGTTCGGCGCGCACAGCGTACAGATCGAGCTGGCGCCCTACCCCTTCGAGATCAAGACCCCGCCACGCACCGATAACGTCATCGAGATGCAGCAGTGGCGCCAGGAGCACAACCGCTGGCACAACTGATCAGCCATCCAGGCGACACGCCGCCAGCGCGGCCTGCAGCTCGGCCAATGGCTGGGCCTCGGCGAAGATCAACTCCAGGCGTGAATCCCTGCGCCACTCGCTTGGCTGCCACTCGGGCTCGTGGCCTTCAAGGCCGTTGAATGACTGCCAGCCCTGTGGGCTGTGGATAACCCCTTTGGCCCGGCGCCATGGCCAGGCATGCAAAAAGGCGTTCAACTGCGCGGGCTCGAAACGCTGACTGGGGTGCCAGCGCCATCCCACGCTCCAACCCCCTTCACTCTCACTGGCCTGGCAGATCGGCTCGGATGGATCTGTCCACAGCGCTGATGGTGCGGCGATCGAGTTGCCCACAGCCAGCCGCTGCAAAGCCGCGTCGACGTCAGCGACTGTGGACAAACCTGGCAGGCGGTCCAACGGCAATGCCCCATGATCCGTCCAGACTGCAGGCAACCCGGGGAATCGCGCAGTTATCAACAGGCGCTTGGCTTCATCCACAGATGCCGACTTGTTGAAAACTAAAAGTGCAGTTGCCGATAAAGCCGCCTGCTGCGCTTCAGGCAGCAGTTCTTCCCTGGCCAGTGCCTGGGCATCCAGCACCATCAGCAGCGGCTGCACGGCCAGCACAGCCTGCCACGGCGCCTGCCCCAGTTGCTGCAGCAATTGCCGGGGATGGCCCAGCCCAGAGGGCTCGATGAACAGCCGGTCCGGGCGCGCCTTGCGCAGCAAGCGGCCAAGACCAACCTGGAACGGCATGCCGTTGACACAACACAGGCAACCCCCCGCCACTTCACCAATGGCAATGCCATCGTCATCACGCGCCAGCAGTGCCGCGTCCAGGCCGATCTGCCCGAACTCGTTGACCAGCACCGCCCAGCGCTCGTTGGCCGGGCGCTGCGCCAGCAGCTGGCGGATCAGGCTGGTCTTGCCGGCGCCCAGCGGGCCTGCGATTACATGGGTGGGAATGTTCTGCAACATAGGTAGGTATCAGGCAAGTGCGTGGCCCACTATGCCCCGTCAGGCCAGCCAGTCAAGGCTGAGCAGCAGGCGTCGCTCGCCGGGCGCCGTCAGCGGCGAGCGGTGGATAAGGCCTGCACCTTCATTGCCAATCCATTTCTCGCCCTTGAGCAGCGCTACGTCACCCGCCGCCAGCTGGCGGATGTTATCCACAGCAGGTTGATCGAGCTGCAACCTTGAACGGTCTATCACACCCTCCTCCAGCCATTGACTGCCGCTACCGGCATAGGTGGTGAGCAGGCGCACCGGCACGTTATCCACATGGAAGCGCGGGCACATCGCGCCATCCAGTACCCGCAGGCGCAAACCGATGCGCCGTGCACCGAGCAGGCAGGTGTAGGCCGCCACCAGCCACGCCACATCGGCGACGAAACCTTCGTAGCCATGCAGATCGGCCGCTTCCCTGAGCAGCCCCGGCAGCTGTGGCGGATGCTGCTCGTCGACATCGATCACCCGCTCGTCCGCCAGTGTCTGGCCAAGGCTCAGCACCAGCGCGCAGAAATCCTCGACCTGGGCGGGTAACTGGCGCTGCCAGACGGCCAGGTTGACGCCATCCTTGAGCATGTCGGTCATCACCTTGGGTGACGGCCCGAAGACCTGGCAGATATCCACAACCTGGGGCGCCAGCTTCATGCCGCCTGCTCCTCGATCCAAGGGCCGAACGGATCTTCCAACCGTAGCCAGCCCATGGGCCCCAAGGCCATTTCTTCCTCACTCAGCAGGCAGGCGTCCAACGCTGTGGATAACTGCGCAAAGTCGATGTTCTGCCCGATGAATACCAGCTCCTGACGGCAGTCACCGGTGTCCACCGACCATTGCTTGAGGATCGCCGCCATATCCGCTTCGTCTTGCGGCCATTGCTCGCGCGGGACGAAACGCCACCAGCGCCCGGCCAGGCCATGGCGCATCATGCCGCCCGCCTGTGACCAGCTACCGGCCTCCTGGTACTTGCTGGCCAGCCAGAAAAACCCTTTTGAGCGCAGCAGCCGGCCATTGCTCCAGGGCGTGTGGATAAAGTCGAAGAAGCGCTGCGGGTGAAACGGCCGGCGGGCCTGCCAGGTGGTCGCGGCGATGCCGTACTCCTCGGTTTCCGGCACGTGTTCACCACGCAGCTCCTGCAGCCAGCCCGGCGCTTGCGCCGCCTGGTCGAAGTCGAACAGGCCGGTATCGAGGATTCGCTCCAACGCAACCTGGCCCATGACCATCGGCACGATCTGCGCCCGGGCATTGAGGCTGCGCAGGATGGCGATCAGCTCTTCACGTTCGTGCTGGCCGATCAGGTCGATCTTGCTCAGCAGCAACACGTCGGCGAACTCGACCTGCTCGATCAGCAGGTCGCTGATCGAGCGTTCATCCTCTTCACCGAGGGTCTCGCCGCGGCTGGCCAGGCTGTCGGCAGCCTGGTAATCACGCAGGAAGTTGAGCCCGTCGACCACGGTGACCATGGTGTCCAACCGCGCCATGTCCGACAGGCTGCGCCCTTGTTCGTCACGGAAGGTGAAGGTCTCGGCCACCGGCAGCGGTTCGGAAATCCCGGTCGACTCGATCAAGAGGTAATCGAAGCGGCCCTCACGCGCCAGGCGCGCAACCTCTTCCAGCAGGTCTTCGCGCAGGGTGCAGCAGATGCAGCCGTTGCTCATCTCCACCAGTTTTTCTTCCGCGCGGTTGAGGCTGACGTTGCGCTGTACTTCGCTGGCATCGATGTTGATTTCGCTCATGTCGTTGACGATCACGGCAACCCGCAGATTATCGCGGTTGCGCAAAACGTGATTGAGCAGCGTGCTCTTGCCGGCGCCGAGGAAGCCGGACAGCACGGTGACAGGAAGACGGTTGGGCATGACGGACCTCATCGGGCAGGCGCATTCGAAACGATGCATTGCGTCATGTTATATTATAACAATACAATTTCGCCAAGCCGTCTCGACCGAAGGGTTGCCTGGAGTGCCTCATCGATGAAATTGCCCCGCGCCAGCGCATTGCTGCTGATTGCCCTGCCGACCTCGTTACTGGCCATGCCCCGCACCGACCTGGCGCTGTGTACTCGCAGCGCCACGCTATTGGCCTGCCAGGACAGCAAGGGCAACTACTACAGCGTGCGCAGCGCAGGCAGCACCTTCTACCTGCGCGGTTACGAAGTGCAGGGCAAACGGCTGTGGGCACAAACCAACAGCCGCTACGGCGCGCTCACCTTCTTCACGGGCCTGGCCAGCGATGGCGAAGCCTGGGTCGGTTACAGCCGGCGTGTCGGCTGGACCACCCTCAATCGCGTCTCGAGCTCCAGCGGCCAGCGCTTCGATCTGCACTGCAGCCTGCTCGGTGGTTGCCGTTGAGCCCTACTTTTTCAGGACACCATTCATGACCAGCCTTAGCCTTTCCCTGCCCGACATCGCCACGCAAAGCAGCCAACACAGCTTGCCGCTGGACTGGGTAGGCATGTGCGGTATCGCCCTGCCGCTGCAGGTGGAAGGTCGCAATCTGAGCGCCCATGCCAGCGCAGGCGTCAGCCTGGACGAAGGTGCTGCGCGTGGTATTCACATGTCGCGCTTGTACCTGGCGCTGGAAGCACTCGAACACCAGCCCTTGAGCCTGCCGCTGATGCGCCAGACCCTCGAGCAGTTTCTCTTCAGCCACCAGGGCCTTTCCAGAGCCGCATACCTGCGGCTGGAATTCGATCATCTGCTCAAACGCCCAGCGTTGATCAGCCCTCTGGCCGGATGGAAACGCTACCCGGTGCGGCTCGATGCACAGCTGAAAGATGAAATGTTCCACGTGGAACTATCCGTGGATATTCCCTATTCCTCCACGTGCCCCTGCTCGGCCGCACTGGCCAGGCAACTCATCCAGGCGCAGTTCGACCAGGATTTCGTCAGCCAAGCGCTGGACCGGGACAGCGTGCGCCAATGGCTGGGCAGCAGCAGTGGCATCGTCGCCACACCTCACAGCCAACGGAGCATGGCCAAGCTACAGGTGCGGCCAGGCACTGATGCGTGGCCACTGACTGAATTGATCGACCAGGCTGAGCAAGCCTTAGGCACAGCCGTGCAAACCGCCGTGAAGCGTGCCGACGAGCAGGCCTTCGCCCTGGCGAACGGGCAGAACCTGATGTTCTGTGAGGACGCCGCGCGGCGCCTGCACCTGGCGTTGCGCCAGTTGCCGTGGGTGAGCGCGTTCAGCGTGCGCGTGGAACATGCAGAGAGCCTGCATGCCCACGACGCAGTCGCCGTCAGCCGCTGGCGGTGGTAATCAGCTGCGGGGTTTCACGGTGCCGCAGTCGTTGCCCAACCATACCGCCCGTGTGTCCATGCTGCCCTGCTGCTGCACACCCGATGCGTTGAAGGTGCCGTTGACCTTGGTCAGGAACTCTTTGTCGCTGAGGAAGGTGGCCTGGCCCTGCCCCTGGGCTTTCGGGCAGCTGAACTGGAACTTCCAGACATTGCCGGTGCGGTCGGTGATCTTCTGGGTGCAGCCCGATTGAGGGTCTTGCAGCGGGATGTCGTTGGTCTTGACCTGCTCCGGGGTCAGGCATGAACGCACGCCCTTGCCACCCACGCTGATACCTTGCTTGGCCAAGGCGCCTTCCATCATCGCCCGCTGCTCCGGCGGCAGATTCTTCAACTGGCCGAGCATGAACTGCATGTCGGGTAACGGCTTGCCATCGACCTGCATGTTGCTGGTGGTCAGCTCCCACAGGCCGGGTTGCAGCATCTGCGCGTGAACCAACGGGCTACCCAGGCCCACGACCAGGGCAAGCAGTGGCAGACGAATCTTCATGGATGAAAGCTCCTCGAATTACCGGCTCTGGCCGGACTGTGCCGTTAGACGTCATTTTCCCTTGCAGGTTGCAGCCACCCCCACGAACGTGGTCTGTTAGCGACAGTGCTAACGGCAAGCAGGATGCGTATGGATTACCACAGCCCCTACTTCTTCGGTTACGTGCTCGGCCTGATTCATCTGCTCGGCATCATCGCGGCGCTGCATGCCGTGTTCACCGTGCGTACCGCCCAAGGTGCGATCGCCTGGGCCATGCCCCTGTTCTTCATCCCCTACTTTGCGCTCATCCCCTACCTGATCTTCGGTGCCCGTTCGTTCTATGCGTACATCAACGCGCGCCGGCATGCCAACCAGGAGATGCACGTGGCCATGGCCAATCTCAACTGGCGGCCGTGGGTGGAGGAAGCCCTGACCGCCCGCGAGTCCGACAGCTATGCGGCGCTGCGCGCCATGCCCAAGCTGGGGCGCATGCCATGTCTGGCCAACAACGAGGTGAAGCTGCTGATCGATGGCGAAGCCACCTTCAAGGCGATCTTCGCTGCCATCGACAAGGCCCGTGACACCGTACTGGTGCAGTTCTTCATCATCCACGACGACGTGCTCGGCCGAGAGCTCCAGCAGTTGCTGTTGCGCAAGGCGGCGGAAGGCGTAAGGGTCTTCGTGCTTTACGACCGGGTCGGCAGCCACGCATTGCCGGCCAGCTACAGCCAGGTGCTGCGCGACGGCGGTGTGCAGATACAGGCATTCGCCACCCGCCGCGGCTTGTTCAACCGCTTCCAGGTCAACTTTCGCAACCACCGCAAGATCGTCGTGGTGGATGGGCTGCTGGGCTTTCTCGGTGGGCACAACGTGGGCGACGAGTACCTCGGCGCGCACCCGCGCCTGTCGCCGTGGCGCGACACCCATGTGCAGATCAGCGGCCCGGTACTGGCTTGCCTGCAGGAATCGTTCGCCGAGGACTGGTACTGGGCCACGCGCCAGCTGCCTCCGCTGATCCTGCCCGACACCTACCCTGAAGATGGCGTGCTGTGCCAGGCCCTGGCCAGTGGCCCGGCCGACCCCCAGGAAACCTGCGCGCTGTTCTTCCTCGAAGCCATCCACTCGGCCACTCGCCGGGTCTGGATCACCAGCCCGTATTTCATCCCCGACGAAGCGATCTTTGCCGCCTTGCGCCTGGCCGTGCTGCGCGGCGTCGATGTACGCATCCTCATCCCCGCACGCCCCGACCACCGTATCGTCTACGCCGCCTCCAGCCTGTTTGCCTTCGAGGCGGTGCGCGCGGGCGTGCGGATGTTCCGCTATCAGCCGGGGTTCCTGCATCAGAAAGTGGTGCTGGTGGATGATGAGGTCACGGCCATTGGCAGCGCCAACCTGGATAACCGTTCCTTCCGCCTGAACTTCGAGATTACCCTGCTCACCGTGGACCGCGCCTTCGCCGACCAGGTCGAGCAGATGCTGGTGAACGACTTCGAACAGGCCAGGGAGATCACCGCCGAGGACAGCCGCGACACCCATCGCCTGCAGCAACTGGGGATGCGTATTGCGCGTTTGATTTCGCCGATCCTGTAGCGCCTCGGCGTGCCCCACAGGGGCACGCCGGGCAGCCCGTCAGCGATAGAGGTCCTCACGCGTCCACGGCAGGTCGTGATGGCCATCGGCGAAAGGTTTCACGGCGAGGATCTGGTGCAGGTTCATCCAACCCTTGCTGAAGGCGTAGGCGCAGCCGGCCAGGTACAGGCGCCAGATCCGCAGGGTCTTCTCCGGCACCAGCGCGGCGGCGCGGTGCAGCTGGTTCTCAAGGTTCTCGCTCCAGTGGTTGAGGGTCTTGGCGTAGTGCAGGCGCAGGCTCTCCACGTCCACCACCTCCAGCCCCGCTTCACAGATGCGCGCGCTGATCATCGAGATGTGCGGCAGCTCGCCGTGGGGGAATACGTAGCGGTCGATGAACGCACCCGCGCCACGGCCCACCGGGCGACCGTCCACGTGCTTGGCGGTGATGCCGTGATTCATCACCAGCCCGCCTTCGCGCACCGCACTGAACAGCTTGCGGCAATAGAGTTCGAGGTTGGCGTGGCCGACGTGCTCGAACATGCCGACGCTGACCACCTTGTCGAAGCGGCCATCCTCGGGCAGGTCACGGTAATCGAGAATGTGCAGGTCGACCTTGTCGGCCAGCCCCTCCTCCTTGACCCGCTGTCGGCCAAGTTTCAGCTGCTCTTTGCTCAGGGTGATGCCGTACACCTTGGCGCCGTACTCACGGGCGGCAAAACGCGCCAGCCCGCCCCAACCGCAACCAACGTCCAGCAGGTAGTCACCGCCCTGCAGGCGCAACTTGCGGCACAGGTGATCGAACTTGTCCTGCTGGGCCTGGGCCAGGGTGTTGTCCGGCTCTTTGAAATAGGCACAGGAATAGACCATGTCCGGGTCCAGCCACAGCTGGTAGAACGCATTGGACAGGTCGTAGTGGTAGGAGATGGCCTCGGCGTCGGTGCTCTTGTCGTGAGAGGTGCGCTGCGGCAGCACGTCGTCCTCGTCCTTGAGCAGCGTTTGGCTAAGCTCGTCACACACCCGGATGACTTCACCGATATCGCCTTCGAGCTCCAGTTGGCCTTCGACGAAAGCCGAACCCAGTGCTTCCAGGTTGGGGTGGGTCAACTGGGCGATCAGCTTGGGGTCCTTGACCACGATGGTGACCTGCGGACTGGGCCCCAGATCGAACTGGTTGCCGTCCCACAGCTTGACCCGCAACGGTATGTCCAGGCTCTGCAAAACGGGTGGAAGTTGCGCAAGCATTCATGACCCTCCCTTTCACGGATTCGGAACGCCACGTCTTATCAAGTCGGACGCTACCGCATGAGGGTAGTTCATTCGTGCGAAGTTTCCGTTAACCGCGACCATGGTCTAGAACTATCTGGCACGGCCAACGCAGCAGATTGTATACAATCCTCCACGCTCAGACTAACCTTATGCCCCTCTTCGCTTCCTCACCCTTGGAGTAACTAACCCATGAAATCCTATGACGTGGTGATCATCGGCGGCGGCCCCGGCGGCTACAACGCAGCTATCCGGGCCGGCCAGCTGGGCATGAGCGTGGCCTGCGTGGAAGGCCGATCGACCCTCGGCGGCACCTGCCTGAACGTCGGTTGCATGCCCTCCAAGGCATTGCTGCACGCCTCCGAACTGTTCGAGGCGGCCAGCGGTGACGAGTTCGCGCACCTGGGCATCGAGGTCAAGCCGAGCCTGAACCTGGCGCAGATGATGAAACAGAAGGATGAAAGCGTGACCGGCCTGACCAAGGGCATCGAGTACCTGTTCCGCAAGAACAAGGTCGACTGGGTCAAGGGCTGGGGCCGCCTGGACGGCGTCGGCAAGGTCGTCGTCAAGGCCGAGGACGGCAGCGAAACCACCTTGCAGGCCAAGGACATCGTCATCGCCACCGGCTCCGAACCGACCCCGCTGCCGGGCGTGACCATCGACAACCAGCGCATCATCGACTCCACCGGCGCCCTCTCCCTGCCCCAGGTGCCCAAGCACCTGATCGTGATCGGCGCCGGCGTGATCGGCCTGGAGCTGGGTTCGGTGTGGCGCCGCCTCGGCGCCGAGGTGACGGTGATCGAGTACCTCGACCGCATCTGCCCGGGCACCGATGCGGAAACCGCCAAGACCTTGCAGAAGGCCCTGGCCAAGCAAGGCATGACCTTCAAGCTGGGCAGCAAGGTCACCCAGGCCACGCCATCGGCCGATGGCGTCAGCCTCACCCTGGAACCAGCAGCCGGTGGCGCCGCCGAAACCCTGCAAGCCGACTATGTACTGGTGGCCATCGGCCGTCGCCCGTACACCCAGGGCCTGAACCTGGAGAGCGTGGGCCTGGAGACCGACAAGCGCGGCATGCTGAGCAACGACCATCACCGCAGTTCGGTCCCGGGCATCTGGGTGATCGGCGACGTCACCTCCGGCCCGATGCTGGCGCACAAGGCCGAGGACGAAGCCGTGGCCTGCATCGAACGCATCCACGGCAAGCCGCACGAGGTCAATTACAACCTGATCCCGGGCGTCATCTATACCCGCCCGGAGCTGGCCACTGTCGGCAAGACCGAAGAGCAGCTCAAGGCCGAAGGCCGCGCCTACAAGGTCGGCAAGTTCCCCTTCACCGCCAACAGCCGCGCCAAGATCAACCATGAGACCGAAGGCTTCGCCAAGGTTCTCGCCGACGCCAACACCGACGAGGTGCTGGGTGTGCACCTGGTCGGCCCGAGCGTCAGCGAGATGATCGGCGAGTTCTGCGTGGCCATGGAGTTCTCGGCCTCGGCCGAAGACATCGCCCTCACCTGCCACCCGCACCCGACCCGTTCCGAGGCCCTGCGCCAGGCGGCGATGAATGTGGATGGGATGGCGATGCAGATCTGATCTGAGGGGGTGAGAGCAACAGTCCTGTGTTGCTTGCTCTGGCCTCATCGCTGGCAAGCCAGCTCCCACAGGTAGGTCGTTGACCTTGAAGATCGCGCAATCCTGTGGGAGCCGGCTTGCCGGCGATGGGCCGCACAGCGGCCCCTGCAGCCTCTAGCCGTGCACGACTTTTTTATCCACGCCCTCACCGAACCGCGACGCCAGGAACGGCGTGATATCCAGCGGCAACGCCTCGTTGTGGACAACCTTGTCCAGCAGCACCCCGGTGATCGCCGACGTCAGGATCCCGGTGCGGAAGTGTCCACAGGCATTGAAGTACCCCTCGACATTATCCACAGGCCCGAGGATCGGCAGCTCATCCGGCGACCCTGGGCGTAGCCCGGCCCAGGTGCGCTTGAGGTTCACCTGCGCCAGCTCCGGCACGCACCGGATTGCCCCCTGCACCAGCCCACTGATCTCCGGGAAGGTGTTGCTGACATCGAAGCCTTTCTCTTCAGTGGTACTGCCGATCAGGATCTCGCCATTGTCCTTCTGCGCCATGTAGCAATCGCTGGTGGTGATGCAGCCGTCCAGCAGCTTGGGCAGGCGCTCGGTCAGCACGATCTGGCCCTTTACCGGCTTGACCGGAATGCTCAGGCCCGTCACCCACTCGCTCAGCTCGGCAGCCCAGGCGCCCGCGGCGTTGATCAGTGTGTGGCAGTGAAACTCGCCGGCTTCGGCAGTACGCACGCCCTTGATCCGCGAGCCCTCATGCAGCACCCCGGTGACATTCACGTTGGGGTACAGGTCGACACCGTTCTGCCGTGCCGCCTCCAGGAAAGCGTCGCCCAGGCGGAACGGGCTCACCTGGTGATCGCAGAGGAACTCCAGCGCGCCATTGGCCTGCTGCGTCACCGCCGGCTCCGAGGCCCGCAGCGCGTCGCGGTCGAGCCAGCGCACCTGGTCGGCCAGGTGGGGGATCTGCTTGACGATGTGCTCGGCGTACAGCTGGTCCTCGTCATCCTGGATGATGTACTTGAGCCCGGTGCGCTCGAACTTGAAGTCCATGCCGTGACGCTCGATCAGCTCGCGGTGCAGTTGTGGATAAATCGCGTTGGACTGCAGGGCGAAGTCAAAGAAACACGGCGGCAGGATATGCGGGGTACTGGAGTCGACCACCACCGCCGCGCCATTGGCCTCGCGCTTGCTGCGCGAGGACATCATGCGAAAGAAGATCACCCCACAGCCCAGCCCCACCGATTCGCCGATGGCCCACAGGCCGCCCGCCGATGCGCGCGTGGCGTTGCCCGGGCGCTTGCTGTCGATCAGGGCGATTTTCAGGTTGCTGCGTTTGGACAGCTGGTAGGCGCAGGACGCGCCGATCACGCCGCCGCCGGCGATGATGATGTCGTAGTGCTTGGCCATGCTCAGGCCTCCGTGCCGAGGTGTGCGAATGCGGAAAACGGGATCGGGTCTACCGGGAAACGTGGGCGCAGCCAGCCGACATCCTGGCGCCCGGTGGCGCTACGCAGGCGATCACTGCAGTAACCGACGCACATGCGCCCCTGGCAGTCGCCCATGCTCACCCGGGTGCGCATCTTCAGGCTGGCCATGTCCTGCACGCCCTGTTCCAGCGCCAGGTCGATCTGCTCGCGGGTGACGTGTTCGCAACGGCAGATCACCGTGTCGGCCTGGGGCAGTTCGACCTGCGCCGCCCCCCGTGCGGTGAAGCGTTCCACGCCCGCGCGGAAACGCTTGATCGCGGCGAGCTTGCCCAGGTACAGCTCGCGCCGTTCGATGGCCTGTTCGGCATCGAGCTTGCCCATCTGCAGGAGCATCGACAGCGCAGCGATACGCCCGGTCAGCATCGCCGCCTCGCCGCCACGGATACCGGCCATGTCACCCGCCAGGTGGGTGTTCGGGCGGCTGCTCTGCTGCCACACGTTGCACACCGCGCGCAGGTAGCCGTCTTCGCTGAAACCGTGTTCCAGGCCCAGTTGCTGGCTGAGCTGGGTGCGTGGGATGAAGCCGTAGCCCACCGCCAGCGTCTGCACCGTCTCGCGCTGGACGCGGGTCATGTCCGGCTTCCAGTCCTGGGTGTAGGGCGCGACGCTGACCTCGCACAACTCATCCTCGCCCGTGGCCCCTACCACGCCCCAACCGTAGTGCATGGGGATGCCGTTGAGCTTCATGTAGGCGAGCATGCTCAAGCCATCGAGGAACAGCTGCGGCTTGTTCATCAGCGCCAGGCTTTCCTTGGCGATGCGGTTGAACGCGCAGGCTTCATATACCCCGCTGACCTTGGCCCCGGCGGCATGCAGCTGGCACGCAACCAAGGGCAGCAACGGCCCGGTGCCGGCGATCAAGGTGCTGCCCAGCGGCTTGACCACGCCGCTCTTGATCTGCAGCTGCAGCCCGCCCAGCAGGATCACTCCCGGCAGGGTCCAGCCGGGGAACGGCACATTGCGCTCATGGCAGCCGGCGGCCAGCAGCAGGTGGGAATAGTCGATCTCGTGCAGTTGCTCGTCGCCATCGAGCACCATCAGGCGCTGGTCATCGCCGCCCACCACGCGGTGGTTGAGGCGTAGGTCGATATGGCTGGCGCTGGCGGCAAAGTCTTCGTGCAGGGTGTTGAGGGCCTTGGCGTAGCGAGGGCCTAGGTAACCGAGGTCGATGCCGGCACGCAACGGGCCGCGGTAAACCACCCCGCCAGGACGCGAGGCTTCATCGAACAGCAGGCTGTCGACGCCGTGGTCGGCCAGCTCGATGGCCGCCCCCATGCCAGCTGAGCCAGCACCGACGATCACTGGGCGAAGGCTCATGAGCGGGCCTCCCCGTGCATGCGGTTCACTTCGGTCTCGATCTGCATGCCCGGCTTGACCACCGTCTGGCACGCCCGGCGCTTGGGCCGCCCGTCAATCTGCACCAGGCAGCAGTGGCACACACCCATGCCGCAAAAGGCGCCGCTGAGCTGGTCGTGGTCATTGCGCGCCAGCTGGCGCAGGCCAATGGCATTGAGCACGCTGAGGACGGTCTCCCCCGCGCTGGCCACTGCCGGCAGGCCATTGACCAGCAGGGTCATTTCCGCGCCTTCCAATGGCTGGATATCGTGCTTTCGTTGCAACGTCTGCATTTCCTGTCGTCCTTGGTGACTGGTGGGTCGGGGGACGTTAGGGCAAACGCTGAGGGAAAACATTGATCCATGCCAGACGCATGATGTAGGAAAGTTCCGGGGCGACGGACGTGCGACGAACTTCACGTAAGTCGTGGGATTCGAGAACGTCGTTCAGGAATGCCTGCGACCTGGAGCAACCATATCCAGTGTCGCCATCAGCCACGGCATCAATACCAACGCCATCCGTAAATGGATCGTCCAGTGCTTCCCTGCTGGCCAATACGAGGGTTTTGCCGAAGGCCAGACAGGGGGGCTACTTTTTCAACAGAATCGACCCATAGCAGCCAGTCGGCATAATAGTTTTCAACCAATCGCCGGAACAATATGGCTACTCCACCCAACCCCTTCTCGTATCATCTGCGCCTCAGAATCTGGAACGAACTGTGTGAAATCACCAACTGAAAAAGCTCCGGCTGCCCCTGATGGGACGAAGTGGGACGTAGGCGAGGCTGTCAATCAGCTCTCGTGGGACGACTTGCGCATCATCAAGACGCTCAGTGATTGCGGCAATCGTTCGGCTACGGCCAAGAAGCTTGGCATCAATGTATCCACCGTTTCGCGCCGAGTTGCTCAAGTTGAGCGAACGCTCGGCATCGCGCTGTTCGATCACCGCAAATCAGGGTATCTGCTCACCGCCGAGGGTGCTGAATTGCGAGCACTCGCCGAGCGAGTGGAGCTGGATATCGTCAGCGTCACGCGGCGTGTTTCACGTTCAGGCCAAGGCCCCCTCGGGAAACTTCGCATTACCACCAGCGACTCGCTGCTGCTGTACTTCCTCACCCCCATCATCGCGGACTTCAAGGCCCTGAACGAGGGGATCACCATCGAGGTGCTGGTGGGCAATGAAACCCTCAGCCTCGCCCGGGATGAATCGGATATCGCCATTCGAGCGACGAGAAAACCTGCAGAAAGCCTGGTGGGCCGTAAACTGGCGAACATTGCCTGGGCACCCTACTGCAGCGCCAAGCAGATGACTGCCTTGCCCCTTTTCGAAGAGGGCCAGGCCTGGGTGTCATATTCCGCAGCGCTCTGCGGTTTGAAGGCGACAAGCTATGTCGAAAGCAGAGTCGCTGCTGAGCGCATAGCGTACCGCACCGATTCTGTTGCAGCCGCAAGCGCTGCAATCGCGGCGGGTCTGGGCTTTGGATTCCTTCCCTGCATGTTGGGCGACATCACCCCAGGGTTGGTACGCGCCGGCCCGGTGGTGCCGGAGCTTCAGGATGAGTTGTGGCTGCTGACTCACCAGGACATTCGAAAATCGTGGCGGGTCAAAGCCTTCATGACCTTCTGCGCCGCTGCCGTGGCCAGTCAAAAGCCCTTGGTCGAGGGGCAATTGATACTCCCGGTTCCCTAGATCAAAACCGGGAGTGCCGCTCAGATGTCTCGGGCGCCAATCACGGCCTTGCACACGATCTCGATCAGCTGCGGACGCTGGGCAAGTCTCGACACTCCAATGATATTGCTCGCGCACTGAGGCCGCTCAGTGCCAAAGGCCGCCTTGCGCACTTTGCCGACCACCGCGAACGCAGCGTCCATGTCCAGCACATAAAGCGTTTCCTCGACAACGTCCTGCAGAGTCGCGCCATACAAGGCGAGCAGCTTCGAAATGTTGTCGTAAGAGATCCGCATCTGCTCTCCCATCGAAGAGAAATCACTGGGCTTACCGTCGGCGTTCAGAGGCGCCGGGGCTACCAGATGACCTTCCTCATCATGGTTGAATTGACCTGATACATAGATCTCGTTTCCTACCCGCCGTGCCTGCGGATAGCCGTAAGCCTCCTCCCAGGAAACGCCCCAGTAGGCGGTCTGCTTGTTGAACGGTTGTGAAGCTGCCATTGCATTCTCCTGCACATGACGGACCGGCTTGATCCGAATGGGTGGGCGAATGCTAGCAGCGCGATCGCGTATTCCATGGCGCAAAAATGAGCCATCAGGAACGCAAAAGTGCGCCACCGACAGTCGCGTTGTTTCGTTATCGTTTGCTCGTCCTCAAGCAATGACGCTGAGGGGGCACTCGTGGCTACGGTAATGCCTGCAACGTGCGGGCCCCGAGACAGGTGCGATTGAACATCATCAAGCTGAAAGGAAACAAAAATGAACAATCCTAAAACTGAAGTCCTGACCCCGCTTAACAGCCAACTGATCTTCATCGATCAGCAGCCACAGATGGCCTTCGGCGTTCAGAGCATTGACCGGCAAACACTGAAAAACAACACCGTTGCCTTGGCCAAGGCCGCGAAGATTTTTAATGTCCCCACCACCTTCACCACGGTCGAGACAGAAAGCTTCTCAGGTCACACTTACCCCGAGCTGCTCGCTGTATTCCCGGACGCTCCGCTGCTGGAGCGCACCTCCATGAATTCCTGGGATGATCAGAAGGTGCGCGACGCACTCAAGAGAAATGGTCGCAACAAGATCATCGTCTCCGGTTTGTGGACCGAGGTATGCAACGCCACCTTCGCCCTGTCGGCAATGAACGATGCCGGCTATGAAATCTATATGGTTGCAGACGCCTCCGGCGGCACCACCAAAGAAGCCCACGATTACGCCATGCAGCGCATGATCCAAGCCGGCGTGGTACCGGTGACCTGGCAGCAGGTGCTGCTGGAATGGCAACGCGACTGGAAGAACCGCGACACCTACGACGCCGTAATGGAACTGGTAAAGGAACATTCCGGTGCATATGGCATGGGCGTCGACTACGCCTACACCATGGTGCACAAGGCACCTGAGCGCGTTCAGCATGGCCCCACCTTGGCGCCTGTCGCTGCATCTGTCTGAGCCATCGCCAGCCCCTGCCCTAGGGGCTGTTCACAGACTTGCGAAGGGTGCGCAGTCGACCGAACCGAGTCAACGAGCCTGGCCTGGAACCTCTGTGGATTTCCAATGCCCAGCGCTGCTCGAGTCAGGCGCTCGCATCCTGTTCCCGAAGACATTCAAAAGTAAGGAAAGCCATGAAAGTTCTCTACACCGCAGTCGCAACCGCAACCGGTGGTCGTGATGGCCGAGCCATCTCCAGCGACAAGAACCTCGACGTGAAACTGACCACTCCGAAGGAATTGGGCGGTGCCGGTGGTAATGCCACCAACCCTGAGCAACTGTTCGCCGCTGGTTACTCGGCCTGCTTCATCGGTGCACTGAAGTTCGTCGCCAGCCAGAGCAAACGCAGCATTCCAGCCGACGCCTCAATCACTGCGCGGGTCGGCATTGGCCAGATCCCAGGCGGCTTTGGCCTGGATATCGATCTGAACATCAACCTGCCAGGTCTGGAACAAGCCGATGCACAAGCGTTGGTGGAGGCGGCCCACCAAGTGTGCCCGTACTCCAACGCAACCCGTGGCAACGTCGATGTCCGTCTGCACGTCACCGTCTAACTTCCTGCCTCACCAGAAACAGGAGATATGAAATGAACGTTTTGACCAAAGCACTCGTTGGCTCGCTCCTTACCTTGTCGATCGGTAACGCATTCGCTGACTCTGGCGTCGAACACAACACCCAGGCATTCCTCGATGTACTGAACTCAGGCAGTGGTAAACCCATCGAGCAGCTTTCGCCGAAAGACGCCCGCGCGGTACTGACCGGCGCTCAGGCCGGAGTGAAACTGACACTGCCCGAGGCGGATGTCAGCGAGAAGACCATCACTGTCGACGGCCAGGACATCAGCTTGACCATCGTGCGTCCGGCGGGTGTGAAGGGGACCTTGCCTGTGTTCATGTACTTCCACGGCGGTGGCTGGGTGCTCGGCGACTTCCCGACCCATGAGCGCCTGGTCCGCGATCTGGTCGCCGGTTCCGGGGCGGTGGCGGTGTTCGTCAATTACACCCCGTCCCCTGAAGCGCACTACCCGACAGCAATCAACCAAGCCTACGCGGCAACCAAATGGGTGGCCGAGCACGGCAAGGAAATCAATGTCGACGGTAAGCGCCTGGCTGTAGCAGGCAACAGCGTCGGCGGCAACATGGCAGCCGTGGTCAGCCTGATGGCCAAGGATAAAGGTACCCCGGCCATCAAGTACCAGGTGCTGCTGTGGCCAGTGACCGACGCCAACTTCGAGACAGCTTCGTACAACCAGTACGCCGAGAGGCACTTCCTCACCAAGAACATGATGAAGTGGTTCTGGGACAACTACACCACCGACCCCAAGCAACGTGCCGAGATCTACGCCTCGCCGTTGCGCGCTACCACTGAGCAGTTGAAAGGCCTGCCGCCAGCGCTGGTCCAGACCGCGAGTGCCGATGTGCTGCGTGACGAAGGGGAAGCCTACGCTCGCAAACTGGACCAAGCCGGCGTGCCGGTCACTGCGCTGCGCTACAACGGCATGATCCATGACTACGGCTTGCTGAACGTGGTCAGCCAGGTTCCAGCAGTACGCTCTGCAATGCTGCAGGCTTCCGAAGAGCTGAAGGTTCATTTGAAGTGACCCCCACTCAAGACCGGAGATGTATGCCATGGAAGAAGAGTTCGACGTGTTCGTGGTCACCGATGTCTCCGGCACTTTCAACGCCATGACCTGTGACGCCGCCCATGACCGCATGAGCCAGGCCGGCGCACAACTGATGACCAGCTACAACGCCTTCAACGCCAACAAGTAAGCCGACCGCCCCGGGCACCGCCAGTCGGTACCCGCTATGGGCAGCATCTCCATC
Source organism: Pseudomonas sichuanensis (assembly GCF_024749065.1). NCBI lineage: Bacteria > Pseudomonadati > Pseudomonadota > Gammaproteobacteria > Pseudomonadales > Pseudomonadaceae > Pseudomonas > Pseudomonas sichuanensis. The sequence continues at coordinate 5,970,431 of NZ_CP087185.1, forward strand.
TCAATCTCTGCCCGTTCACTGTTGCACGGTGGATGCGGGCAAGCTCATCCCAAGGAACGTCGATGAACACCGCACTCCAGGCCAACCGCAACGTGGTCACTTTGGTTATCCAACACAAGGCTCGTGCTGACTCGCTGGCAAATTACGAGCAATGGCTCAAGCGCACGGTAAGCGCTGCGCGTCGCCAGCCTGGTCATTTAGATGCCAACGTTATCCGTCCCGACGATGGTGGCTTGCTTTACACCACCGTGGTCCGCTTCGCCGACTCCAGCCTGCTGCAGGCCTGGGTCAATTCAACGGAACGCCAAGCGCTGGTAGAGGAAGTTCTGCCGCTAATCGAAGGTGGCGACCATATCCAGGTACATGAGGACCCAGAGTTCTGGTTCACCCCGCCGAGCGTCAGCGCGCCGCAACCGCCGCGCTGGAAGCAAGCGCTGCTGACCTACCTCGTGATTTGCCCGATGACCATGATCATCCCGCAGCTACTGGCCCCGTTCTTTGCACGCCTTCCGCAGCTGGGCGGCGTAATCACTAGCAACCTGATCGTCAACGTGTTCGTCATCTTGCCCGTGGTGTTCTACATCATGCCTTGGGTAACTCGTCGCTGTGCAAACTGGCTGCGTGGCTGAGCAATAGTCAACCGCACATCCCTCCAATCCTCAGCCATATGGCAGCTGGCATGCTCTACGGTTACGCCTGTCGCCGCCGCACTCACACTGAGTTGAATATGTCCCTGGATCAAAACGACAAGACTCGTCGCCAGTTCCTCGCCACCAGCACCGTGCTCTGTGCCGCCGGCGCGGTCTGGTCTGCATTGCCCTTCACCGGCGCAGCCGGTTCCGCCCAAGCATCCATTCAAGGAGGTTCCATGACCGCCGACCTCATCCTGTTCAACGGCAAACTGCACACCGTCGACCGTGAAAACCCCACTGCCACCGCCGTCGCCATCAAGGACGGCAAGTTCATCGCGGTGGGCAACGATGCCCAGGCCATGGCCCACAAAGGCGCCACCACGCAGATCATCGACCTCAAACAGCGCACGGTGATCCCGGGGCTCAATGACTCGCACCTGCACCTGATCCGCGGCGGCCTCAACTACAACCTGGAACTGCGCTGGGAAGGCGTGCCATCGGTGGCCGACGCCCTGCGCATGCTCAAGGACCAGGCGGCCCGCACGCCGACCCCGCAGTGGGTACGGGTGGTCGGCGGCTGGAACGAATTCCAGTTCGCCGAAAAGCGCATGCCCACCCTGGAAGAAATCAACCAGGCCGCCCCCGACACCCCGGTGTTCCTGCTGCACCTGTACGACCGTGCCCTGCTCAACCGCGCCGCGCTCAAGGCAGTGGGCTACAGCAAGGACACGCCCAACCCGCCGGGTGGCGAAATCCAGCGCGACAAGTTCGGCAACCCGACCGGCATGCTCATCGCCCGGCCCAACGCGATGATCCTCTACGCCACCCTGGCCAAGGGGCCGAAGCTGCCGCTGGAGTACCAGGTCAACTCGACCCGCCAGTTCATGCGTGAGCTCAACCGTCTGGGCCTGACCAGCGCCATCGATGCCGGCGGCGGTTATCAGAACTTCCCCGACGACTACTCGGTGATCCAGGAGCTGGCCGACAACAACCAGCTGACCGTGCGCATCGCCTACAACCTGTTCACCCAGAAGCCCAAGGAAGAGCTGGACGACTTCAAGAAGTGGACCGCCAGCGTCAAGCTGCACAGCGGCACCGACTTCCTGCGCCACAACGGTGCCGGCGAGATGCTGGTGTTCTCCGCCGCCGACTTCGAGGACTTCCTCGAACCGCGCCCGGACCTGCCGCAGACCATGGAGCAGGAACTGGAGCCTGTGGTGCGCCACCTGGTGGAGCAACGCTGGCCGTTCCGCCTGCACGCCACCTACAACGAATCGATCACGCGCATGCTCGACGTGTTCGAGAAGGTCAACCGCGACATCCCGTTCAATGGCCTGCCGTGGTTCTTCGATCACGCCGAGACCATCACCCCAGAGAACATCGAACGTGTGCGGGCGCTGGGCGGCGGCATCGCCATCCAGGATCGCATGGCCTTCCAGGGCGAATACTTCGTCGACCGCTATGGCGCCAAGGCGGCCGAGCAGACCCCACCGATCCAACGCATGCTCGACATGGGCGTGCCAGTGGGTGCCGGTACCGACGCCACCCGCGTGTCCAGCTACAACCCGTGGACCTCGCTGTACTGGCTGGTCAGCGCCAAGACCGTGGGCGGCATGGCGCTGTACCCCGAAGGCCTGAGCCGCGACACCGCGCTGCAGCTGTTCACCCAGGGCAGCGCCTGGTTCTCCAGCGAGCAGGGCAAGAAGGGCCAGATCAAGGTGGGCCAGCTGGCAGACCTGGCGGCGTTGTCGCTGGACTTCTTCAGCGTCGATGAAGAGGCCATCAAGGGCATCGAGTCGGTGCTGACGGTGGTCGATGGCAAGGTGGTGTACGGCGCTGCCGAGTTCGACAAGCTGGGCCCGCCACAGGTACCGGTGCTGCCCGAATGGTCTCCTGTGGCCAAGGTGCCGGGGCACTGGCGTGTGGGTACGCCGTCGCTGGCGGCCGCCGTGCACCAGTGTTCGGGGCCATGCGGGGTGCATGCGCACAGCCATGAACAGGCGCGCCACTCCAAGGTGCCAGTCAGCGACTTCCAGGGGTTCTGGGGGGCATTGGGTTGTTCGTGCTTTGCTTTCTAAGCTGATGTGATGATCGTGAGGCGAGCGATTCATCGGGTTGGATTTGGAGAGGCATGGACGAGCGCCGACACAGGTTTCAGTGAGCGCAACAGCTGAAAGGATGGGCGCAACGAAGAAGGGAGCCGGTTAAGGCTCCCTCCGTCAGCGACAGTTTTTATTGCGGTGCGACAGCTTTAATTCTCAGAACCAACTTGAGCGCAGAGCCTGTCTGTTACTCCACCGTCACCGACTTGGCCAGGTTGCGCGGCTGGTCGACGTCGGTGCCCTTGAGCACGGCAACGTAGTACGACAGCAGTTGCAGCGGGATGGTGTAGAGGATCGGTGCCAGGGCGTCAGCGATGTGCGGCACCTTGATCACGTGGGTGCCCTCGCCGTTGCTCATGCCGGCGTTCTCGTCCGCGAACACCACCAGCTCGCCGCCACGGGCGCGCACTTCCTGCAGGTTGGACTTGAGCTTTTCCAGCAGCTCGTTGTTCGGCGCCACGGTGACCACCGGCATGTCGTTGTCGACCAGCGCCAAGGGGCCGTGCTTGAGCTCACCGGCCGGGTAGGCTTCGGCGTGGATATAGGAAATTTCCTTGAGCTTGAGCGCACCTTCCATGGCCACCGGGTACTGGGCGCCACGGCCAAGGAACAGGGTGTGGTGCTTGTCGGCGAACAGCTCGGCGATCTTCTCCACCACGCCGTCCATCGCCAGGGCTTCGCTCAGGCGGGCCGGCAGGCGGCGCAGTTCTTCAACCAGTTCGGCTTCGACGCCGTCCTGCAGCGTGCCGCGCACCTGGCCCAGGGCCAGGGTCAGCAGCATCAGCGACACCAACTGGGTGGTGAAGGCCTTGGTGGAGGCGACGCCGATTTCCGGGCCGGCCAGGGTCAGCAGGGTCAGGTCGGATTCGCGCACCAGCGAGCTGATGCCCTTGTTGCAGATCGCCAGGCTGCCGAGGAAGCCCAGTTCCTTGGCATTGCGCAGGGCGGCCAGGGTATCGGCGGTTTCGCCGGACTGCGAGATGGAGACGAACAGGGTGTCCTGCTGCACCACCACCTTGCGGTAGCGGAACTCGCTGGCCACTTCCACCTGGCAGGGAATGCCGGCCAGCTCTTCGAGCCAGTAACGGGCGACCATGCCGGCGTGGTAGCTGGTACCACAGGCGACGATCTGCACGTTGCGCACCTTGGCGAACAACTCGGCGGCCTGCGGGCCGAAAGCCTGGACCATCACGTGGTCCTTGGCCAGACGGCCTTCGAGGGTGCGCTGCACCACGGTCGGTTGCTCGTGGATCTCCTTGAGCATGAAGTGGCGATAGTTGCCCTTCTCTGCGGCTTCGGCGCCTTCGTGGTACTGCACCGTCTCGCGCTGAACCGGCTGGCCGGCCTGGTCCCAGATCTGTACCTGGTCACGGCGGATCTCGGCGATGTCACCCTCTTCCAGGTACATGAAGCGGTCGGTGACCTGGCGCAGGGCCAACTGGTCGGACGCCAGGAAGTTCTCGCCATGGCCCAGGCCGATCACCAGCGGGCTGCCGCTGCGGGCAGCGACCAAGCGGTCTGGCTGGCTGGCGCTGATCACGGCCAGGCCATAGGCGCCATGCAGGCGCTTGACCGCGGCCTTGAGGGCATCGGTCAGGTCTGGAATGGTCTTGAGCAGGTGGTGGATCAGGTGAACGATCACCTCGGTGTCGGTTTGCGAGGTGAACACGTAACCCAGCTGCTTGAGCTCTTCGCGCAGGGCTTCGTGGTTTTCGATGATGCCGTTGTGCACCACGGCCACGTCATGGCCAGAGAAGTGCGGGTGGGCGTTGGCCTCGGTCGGTGCACCGTGGGTGGCCCAACGGGTGTGGGCGATACCCAGCTGCCCGGCCAGCGGTTCGGCGCTGACGGCGGCTTGCAGCTCGCTGACCTTGCCGATACGGCGGCGACGCTCGAGGCCGCCCTGCTGGCTGTAGACGGCCAGGCCGGCACTGTCATAGCCACGGTACTCGAGCCGCTTGAGGCCTTCGATGAGGATTGCTGTGATATTGCGCTCGGCAACGGCACCAACGATTCCACACATAAGTTGTTGCTCCTAGCTGATAGCGGCGCAGATCAGATTGATGCCGCGGGCTTGAATGCGGTCGCGTGCCTCGGCGGGCAGGCGATCATCGGTAATAAGGGTGTTGACGCTGCTCCAGGGCAGCTCCAGGTTGGGGATCTTGCGGCCAACCTTGTCCGACTCGACCATCACGATCACCTCGCGGGCCACCTCGGCCATGACCCGGCTCAGGCCCAGCAATTCGTTGAAGGTGGTGGTGCCACGTTCCAGGTCGATGCCGTCGGCACCGATGAACAGCTGGTCGAAATCGTATGAGCGTAGAACCTGCTCGGCCACCTGGCCCTGGAACGACTCCGAATGCGGGTCCCAGGTGCCGCCAGTCATCAGCAGCACCGGCTCGTGTTCCTGCTCGCTGATGGCGCGGGCCACGTTGAGCGAGTTGGTCATCACCACCAGGCCAGGCTGGCGCCCGAGCTGGGGGATCATTGCCGCGGTGGTGCTGCCGCTGTCGATGATGATGCGCGCGTGCTCACGGATGCGTTCGACTGCGGCCCGGGCGATGGCCTGCTTGTACTGCGACACCGGCTGTACCGTCTCCGCCAGCAGCTCCTGGGGCATGGTCACGGCACCACCGTAACGGCGCAACAGCAGGCCGTTGGCTTCCAGGGCAGCGAGGTCCTTGCGGATGGTCACTTCCGAGGTTTCGAAACGTTTGGCCAGAGCATCGACGCTCACCTCGCCCTGCTCGGAGAGCAAAGCCAGGATGTTGTGGCGACGCTGGGGGGTGTTTCGTTTCGACATGGCCGCTTTAAGTTTCGATTCGAAAGTTAAGTGGCGCAATCAAAACCTAAAATCGATGTTCAGTCAAGACACGGGTACACATCGTGAGAAATGGCTTGCTTCGCGAATGGCCATCGACGTTATCGCGGGGCAAGTCCGCTCCCACAATGATCGAGCAAGCATCGACAAAAAAGCCGGCTTATTCACATAAGCCGGCTTTCGATCGAAACCGCTGTGGATAACTCAGCTCTTCTTGATCTTCTCCGGCCGTTTCCAGCCTTCGATGTTGCGCTGGCGCGCACGTGCCACACCCAACTGCCCGGCCTCAACCGTCTGGGTGATGGTCGAGCCCGCCGCAGTAGTGGCCCCAGCCTGGATTTCCACAGGCGCGACCAGTGAGTTGTTGGAGCCGATGAACACGTCCTCGCCCATCACAGTGCGGAACTTGTTGGCACCGTCGTAGTTGCAGGTGATGGTGCCCGCACCGATGTTGGTACGCGCGCCGATCTCGGCATCGCCCAGGTAAGTCAGATGGCCAGCCTTGGCACCTTCGCCGAGGTGGGCGTTCTTCAGCTCGACGAAGTTACCCACATGGGCCTTGGCCTCCAGCACGCTGCCCGGGCGCAGGCGAGCGAACGGGCCGGCATCGCTGCCTTCGCCCATCACGGCACCGTCAAGATGGCTGTTGGCCTTGATCACCACACCCTTGCGCAGGGTACTGTCCTTGATCACGCAATTGGGGCCGATCTGCACGTTGTCCTCGATGACCACCTTGCCCTCGAGGATGACGTTGATATCGATCAGCACATCACGCCCAACGCTGACCTCACCACGCACATCGAAACGCGCCGGGTCGCGCAGGGTGACGCCCTGGGCCATCAGACGGTGGCCAGCGCGCAGTTGATAGTGACGCTCAAGCTCCGCCAGCTGGCGGCGGTCGTTGGCACCCTGCACTTCCATCGGGTCGTGGGGCTGCTCGGTGGCGACCACCAGGCCATCGGCCACAGCCATGGCGATGACGTCGGTAAGGTAGTACTCGCCCTGGGCGTTGTTGTTGGACAGGCGGCCCATCCAGTCGGCCAGGCGAGCCGCTGGCATGGCGAGGATACCGGTGTTGCCCTCTTTGATCGCCTTCTGCGCTTCGCTGGCATCCTTATGCTCGACGATTGCGGTGACCGCGCCTTGCTCGTTACGCACAATGCGGCCATAGCCGGTCGGGTCGGCGAGGTTGACCGTCAGCAGGCCCAGCTGGCTGGCGCTGACCTTGGCCAGCAGGCGCTGCAGGGTTTCCACCTCGATCAGCGGCACATCGCCATACAGCACCAGTACGGTATCGGCGGTGACTGCCGGCAGGGCCTGGGCGACAGCGTGGCCAGTGCCCAGCTGCTGGTCCTGCATGACGAAGTTCAGGTCGTCCGCGGCCAAACGTTCACGCACAAGCTCGGCACCGTGGCCAATGACCACGTGGATGCCCGTGGGCTGCAGTTGGCGAGCGCTGTGGATAACATGGCCAAGCATGGAGTTGCCGGCTACCGGGTGCAGCACCTTCGGCAGTGCCGAGCGCATGCGGGTGCCTTGGCCTGCGGCGAGAATGACGATATCGAGGGACATTGACTGGCTACCAATCCTGGGCGGTCAGGGAAATGACCGGGGACTAAATTCTTGAAAAAGAAAAAGGGTAGCCGAGGCTACCCTTTAACTCAATCGCAGCGGAAGTGACCGGCAAAAGCCAGGTTACTTGCCTTTGCGCAATTGCTGGACAGTACGCAGCTGAGCTGCAGCCTCGGCCAGACGTGCGGCAGCAGCGCCGTAGTCGAAGTCCGAGCCTTTAGTGTTCAGCGCGTTCTCAGCAGCCTTGAGGGCTTCCTGAGCCTGAGCTTCGTCCAGGTCGGCAGCGCGCTGCACGGTGTCGGCAAGAACCTTGACCATGTTCGGCTGCACTTCGAGGAAGCCACCGGAGATGTAGAACACCTCTTGAGTGCCACCCTGCTTGGTCAGCGTGATCGGACCAGGCTTGAGATTGGTGATCAGCGGCGCGTGGCCCGGAGCGATACCAAGATCACCCAGGTTACCGTGCGCAACTACCATCTCGACCAGGCCGGAGAAGATCTCTCCTTCCGCGCTGACGATGTCGCAATGGACTGTCATAGCCATCTGCTTGCCTCAACCTGATAGCGCCCCTTGCGGGGCGCATGAATTACAGTTTCTTGGCTTTCTCGATCGCTTCGTCGATGCTGCCGACCATGTAGAACGCTTGTTCTGGCAGGTGGTCGTAGTCACCTTTGAGGATGCCGCTGAAGCCAGCGATGGTGTCCTTGAGCGAAACGTACTTGCCTGGCGAGCCGGTGAAGACTTCGGCCACGAAGAACGGCTGCGACAGGAAGCGCTGGATCTTACGAGCGCGGGCTACCAGTTGCTTGTCGGCTTCGGACAGTTCGTCCATACCCAGGATGGCGATGATGTCTTTCAGCTCTTTGTAGCGCTGCAGAACATACTGAACGCCACGAGCGGTGTCGTAGTGCTCGTTGCCGATCACGTTCGGGTCCAGCTGACGCGAAGTCGAGTCCAGTGGGTCGACCGCTGGGTAGATACCCAGGGAGGCGATGTCACGGGACAGAACGACGGTGGCGTCCAAGTGGGCGAAGGTGGTCGCTGGCGACGGGTCGGTCAAGTCGTCCGCAGGTACGTATACGGCCTGAACGGAGGTGATCGAACCTTCCTTGGTGGAGGTGATGCGCTCTTGCAGAACGCCCATCTCTTCAGCCAGGGTCGGCTGGTAACCTACTGCCGAAGGCATACGGCCCAGCAGTGCGGATACTTCGGTACCGGCCAGGGTGTAACGATAGATGTTGTCGACGAACAGCAGAACGTCGTTACCTTCGTCACGGAACTTCTCAGCCATGGTCAGGCCGGTCAGCGCTACGCGCAGACGGTTTCCTGGTGGCTCGTTCATCTGACCGTAGACCAAGGCTACTTTGTCGAGAACGTTGGAGTCCTTCATCTCGTGGTAGAAGTCGTTACCCTCACGAGTACGCTCACCCACACCAGCGAACACGGAGTAACCGCTGTGTTCCATGGCGATGTTACGGATCAGTTCCATCATGTTTACGGTCTTGCCGACACCGGCACCACCGAACAGACCAACCTTACCACCCTTGGCGAACGGGCAAACCAGGTCGATAACCTTGATGCCGGTTTCCAGCAGGTCGTTGCCGCCTGCCTGGTCAGCGAACGAAGGCGCTGGCTGGTGGATACCGCGACGCTCTTCTTCGCCGATCGGGCCGGCTTCGTCGATTGGGTTGCCCAGAACGTCCATGATACGGCCCAGAGTGGCCTTACCAACTGGAACGGAAATGGCAGCGCCGGTGTCGACGACATCCAGACCGCGCTTCAGGCCTTCGGTCGAGCCCATCGCAATGGTACGAACCACGCCGTCGCCCAGCTGCTGCTGAACTTCCAGGGTGGTTTCCGCGCCTTGTACTTTCAGCGCGTTGTAAACACTCGGCACGACGTCACGTGGGAATTCCACGTCGATGACGGCGCCGATGATTTGAACGATACGTCCGCTACTCATAGCTGGATCCTCTGAATTTTTGAACCGTTAAACCGCGGCAGCGCCGCCGACGATTTCCGAGATCTCCTGGGTGATCGCAGCCTGACGCGCCTTGTTGTAGATCAACTGCAGCTCTTTGATCAAATCACCGGCGTTGTCTGTGGCGTTCTTCATGGCGATCATCCGGGCCGCTTGTTCAGCAGCGTTGTTCTCGACCACCGCCTGGTATACCTGCGACTCCACGTAACGCACCATCAAGCCGTCCAGCAGCTCTTTTGCGTCGGGTTCGTACAGGTAATCCCAGTGATGCTTGAGATCCTGATCCGGGGTTGCCACCAACGGTACCAATTGCTCGACCGTCGGTTTTTGGGTCATGGTGTTGATGAACTTGTTCGAAACCACCGAAAGGCGATCGATACGGCCGTCCAGGTAGGCGTCCAGCATCACTTTGACGGAGCCGATCAGATCGTTGATCGATGGCTCTTCGCCCAGGTGGCTGATCGCTGCTACGACGTTGCCGCCAAAGATGCGGAAGAAAGTCGCACCCTTGCTGCCGATCACGCACAGGTCGATTTCCACGCCCTGTTCGCGGTTTGCGCTCATGTCCTTGACCAGGGCCTTGAACAGGTTGGTGTTCAAGCCACCGCACAGACCACGGTCACTGCTCACCACGATATAACCGGCGCGCTTTACAGGGCGCTCGATCATGAACGGGTGGCGGTATTCCGGGTTGGCGTTGGCCAGATGACCGATCACCTGGCGGATACGCTCCGCGTAAGGACGGCTAGCAGCCATGCGCATTTGTGCCTTGCGCATCTTGCTTACCGCCACTTTCTCCATGGCGCTGGTAATTTTTTGCGTGCTTTTGATGCTCGCAATCTTACTGCGAATCTCTTTTGCGCCTGCCATGTATCACCTATCAGGTTAGCAAGCGGGGGCCGGAGCCCCCGCTGCGGCTTACCAGGTCTGGGTGGCCTTGAACTTCTCGATACCGGCTTTCATGCCAGCGTCGATTTCGTCGTTGAAGTCACCCTTCACGTTGATCTTGGCCATCAGTTCGGCGTGATCACGGTTGAAGAAGGCGATCAGCGCTTGCTCGAAGCTGCCGACCTTGGAGACTTCTACGTCAGTCAGGAAACCACGCTCAGCGGCGTACAGCGACAGGGCCATGTCGGCGATCGACATTGGCGCGTACTGCTTCTGCTTCATCAGCTCGGTTACGCGCTGACCATGCTCCAGCTGCTTGCGGGTCGCTTCGTCCAGATCGGAAGCGAACTGGGCGAATGCAGCCAGTTCACGGTACTGAGCCAGAGCGGTACGGATACCACCGGACAGCTTCTTGATGATCTTGGTCTGAGCGGCACCACCTACGCGGGATACCGAAACACCGGCGTTCACTGCAGGGCGGATGCCCGAGTTGAACATGGCCGATTCCAGGAAGATCTGACCGTCGGTGATCGAGATCACGTTGGTCGGAACGAACGCGGAAACGTCGCCAGCCTGGGTTTCGATGATCGGCAGAGCGGTCAGGGAACCGGTTTTGCCGGTGACTGCGCCGTTGGTGAACTTCTCTACGTACTCTTCCGAAACGCGCGATGCACGCTCCAGCAGACGGGAGTGGAGATAGAACACGTCGCCTGGGTACGCTTCACGTCCTGGTGGACGGCGCAGCAGCAGGGAGATCTGACGGTAGGCAACGGCCTGCTTGGACAGGTCATCGTAAACGATCAGGGCATCTTCACCGCGGTCACGGAAGAACTCGCCCATGGTGCAGCCGGCGTATGGCGCCAGGAACTGCAGTGCGGCGGATTCCGAAGCACTGGCAACGACCACGATGGTGTTGGCCAAGGCGCCGGCTTCTTCCAGCTTGCGAACGATGTTGGCAACGGTGGAACGCTTTTGGCCGACTGCAACATAAACGCAGAAAATACCGGAGTCTTTCTGGTTGATGATGGCGTCGATGGCCATGGCGGTCTTGCCGATCTGGCGGTCACCGATGATCAGCTCGCGCTGGCCACGGCCGACAGGGATCATGGCGTCGACGGACTTGTAGCCAGTCTGTACAGGCTGGTCTACCGACTTACGCCAGATCACGCCTGGTGCCACTTTCTCGACTGCGTCGGTCTGGGTGTTGCCCAGAGGACCTTTACCGTCGATCGGGTTGCCCAGTGCGTCAACGACGCGACCCAGCAGTTCCTTACCAACCGGAACTTCCAGGATGCGGCCGGTGCACTTGGCGCTCATGCCTTCGGCGAGGGTGTCATAGGCACCCAGGATCACTGCACCTACGGAGTCTTGCTCCAGGTTCAGGGCCATACCGAAGACGCTGCCCGGGAACTCGATCATTTCGCCGTACATTACGTCGGCCAGACCGTGGATCCGCACGATACCGTCGGAAACCGAAACGACGGTACCTTCGTTACGGGCTTGGGAGCCGACATCGAGTTTCTCGATGCGACCCTTGATGATTTCACTAATTTCGGAAGGATTGAGTTGCTGCATTGCTCTGCTGCCCCTTCAAACTCAAGATTTCAATGCTTCGGCCAGTTTCGCGATTTTGCCGCGAACCGAGCCATCGATTACCAGGTCGCCGGCGCGGATAACGACGCCGCCGATCAGGCTGGCATCCTCCGTCGCGTGCAGGCGCACTTCCCGGCTGAGCCGTGCACTGAGAACCTTGGCGAGTTTGTCTTGCTGTTCTTGGTTCAACGCAAAAGCACTGGTGACTTCCACGTCCACGGATTTCTCTTGCTCGGCCTTGTACAGGTCGAACAGAGCGGCAATCTCCGGCAGAAGCAGGAGACGGTCGTTTTCCGCGGCAACATGAATGAAATTCTGTGCCTGAGTGTCGAACTTGTCACCGCATACTTCGATGAATGCGGCGGCCTTGTTTGCGCTAGTCAGTTGCGGGGCCTTGAGCAGGCGCTGCATGGTGTCGTCTTGCGACACCGCAGCAGCCAGGCCGAGCATGGCTGACCAATTGGCCAGTTGCTGATGGGCCTGGGCGTGCTCGAAGGCAGCCTTAGCGTAAGGTCGGGCCAACGTGGTCAGTTCTGCCATGATCGCCCTCGCTTAAATTTCAGCGGCCAGTTTGTTAACCAGCTCCGCATGCGCGTTTTGATCGATTGTGGCGCCAAGGATCTTTTCAGCACCGCCAACAGCCAGGGCACCCACTTGGGCACGCAGGGCGTCTTTGACGCTGTTCAGTTCCTGTTCGATCTCGGCTAGAGCCTGGGCCTTCACACGGTCAGCTTCGACGCGAGCCTGTTCACGGGCCTCGTCTACAAGCTGAGCAGCGCGCTTCTTGCTTTGCTCAATGATTTCGGCTGCCTGTGCCTTCGCTTCACGCAGTTGCTGACCCGCTTTCTCTTGGGCCAGCTCCAGGTCGCGAGCTGCGCGGTTGGCAGCGTCCAAGCCGTCGGCGATCTTCTTTTGACGCTCTTGCAGGGCAGTGATGACCGGAGGCCATACGTACTTCATGCAGAAAGCTACGAAAATGAAGAAAGCAACGGTTTGGCCAATCAGGGTTGCATTAATGTTCACGCCAACACCTCGCTCGGTCTTTGTCCATCACAGCAATCAACTCGTAAAAACGAGTGATTAGCCGGCGATCTGACCAACGAAGGGATTCGCGAAGGTGAAGAACAGAGCGATACCAACACCGATCATGGTTACGGCGTCGAGCAGACCGGCAACGATGAACATTTTAACCTGCAGCATTGGAACCATTTCTGGCTGGCGAGCAGCGCCTTCCAGGAATTTGCCGCCCAGCAGGCCGAAACCAATGGCGGTACCCAGAGCACCCAGGCCGATCAGCAGAGCAACAGCGATAGCGGTCAGACCAACTACAGTTTCCATCTTTCCTCCCGACTTTTACGTCGTATTGGTTAGGTTTTTAGTTTGAAGCGGTAAAACAAATCGTTTGGTACAGCATGCCCTTGCGGACTTTTTAAGCCCTCCCCCCAAACGGGCGGGGAAGGCTATCAGACACGCCAGGCGGTCTTAATGGTTATCTTCGTGCGCCATCGACAGGTAGACGATGGTCAGCATCATGAAGATGAAGGCTTGCAGGGTGATGATCAGGATGTGGAACACCGCCCACGCCCATTGCAGCACCACACCCAGGCCGGACAGCCACAGCAGGCCGGAACCGAACATCACCGCGATCAGGATGAACACCAGTTCGCCGGCATACATGTTGCCGAACAGACGCAGTGCCAGCGAGATCGGCTTGGCGATCAGGGTGACGAATTCGAGCAGGAAGTTCACCGGGATCAGCAGGATCTTGACGAAGATGTTCTTGCTGCCGAACGGGTGCAGGGTCAGCTCGCCGATGAAGCCGCCGAGGCCCTTGACCTTGATGCTGTAGAAGATGATCAGGGCGAACACGCTGAAGGCCATGGCCAGGGTCGCATTCGGGTCAGTGGTCGGCACGGCGCGGAAGAAGATGTGCTCGTTGCCCGACAGCTTCTGTGCGGCAAATGGCAACCAGTCGACCGGTACCAGGTCGATGGCGTTCATCAGGAACACCCAGACGAAGATGGTCAGCGCCAGCGGGGCGATCACCGCGCTGCGGCCGTGGAAGGAGTCCTTCACGCTGCCGTGGACGAAGTCCACCAGAACTTCGACGAAGTTCTGCAGGGCGCCAGGCTGGCCGGAAGTCGCCTTCTTGGCGGCCATGCGGAAGATGATCAGGAAGATCAGACCCATCGCAACGGACCAGCCCAGGGTGTCCAGGTGGAACGCCCAGAAGCCCATTGCCTTGGCTTCTGCAGCCGAATGGGCCAAGCCCCAGCTGCCGTCTGGTAGTTGACCGTAGGTCAGGTTCTGCAAGTGGTGCTGGATATAACCCGAAGCGGTTTCTTCTGCCATGGTTGCCTCAAACGCCCTAAGGTCTCGAAAGTCTTTTATTCATCAGCAGGGGCGCGAACCAGCTGACCATAAGGGTCAGCACGAAGACGCCGAATACTGCCAACGGCGCCAATGGCTTCACTCCTGCGAAGGTCAGTGCGAACAGCACTGCCGTCAAAATCATCTTGCCTGCCTCGCCAGCGTAAAACGACTTGACGATGGCCTGCGCCGCTCGGGCTCCGCTGAAGCGAAAAGCCTTCCAGGCGAAATACATATTGGGCAGCCAGGCAATCAGTCCCCCGCAGAGGCCTGAATATCCACTGACTCCCCCTTTCCACTGCCACAACACCAATGTTGCCAGCAGCAGTACAACAAATTGAGCCAGCAGTACCGGAAAAACCGCCCAGCGATGGAAAGGCAGGCGGTTTGGCGTGCGGATTTCCATCACAACTGCTCCTCGGAAGTCGACTACCTGGTCAGCAATGACTTGGCATAATTTGTGCCGACAAAATGCGCGCAGAGTATAGGGGCGGATTAACCCCTATTCAACTATTGGGTAGTGATTTCCGACTGCACGCTACAACGGGAATTGTTTCAGCGGATGTGAGCAAGCACACCTTGCAACTCGTCAAGCGAGTTGTAACGGATGACCAACTGGCCCTTGCCCTTGTTGCCATGGCGGATTTGCACCGCCGAGCCCAGGCGCTCTGCCAGACGCTGTTCGAGGCGGGCGATATCCGGATCAGGTTTGCTCGGTTCGACCGGATCAGGTTTGCCGTTGAGCCACTGGCGCACCAGTGCCTCAGTTTGGCGCACGGTAAGGCCACGTGCGACAACATGACGCGCCCCTTCTTCCTGTCGAGCTTCGTCCAGGCCGAGCAAGGCACGGGCATGGCCCATCTCCAGGTCGCCGTGGGCGAGCATGGTCTTGATCGCCTCGGGCAGCGAGATCAGGCGCAGCAAGTTGGCCACGGTCACCCGCGACTTGCCGACGGCATCGGCCACCTGCTGCTGGGTGAGTTCGAACTCGTGCTGCAGGCGCTGCAGGGCAATCGCCTCCTCCAGCGGGTTGAGGTCTTCACGCTGGATGTTCTCGATCAGCGCCATGGCGATGGCGGCTTCGTCGGGCACCTCGCGGACCATGGCCGGGATGCTGTCCAGGCCGGCCTGCTGGGTGGCGCGCCAGCGGCGCTCACCGGCGATGATCTCGTAACGGTTGTCGCCGATCGGGCGGACCACGATCGGTTGCATGACGCCGTGGTTGCGGATCGAGTGCGCCAGTTCTTCCAGCGCCTCGGGGTCCATGTCACGGCGAGGCTGGTACTTGCCGCGCTGGATCAGCTCGACCGGCAGATGTTGCAGTTCTTTCTGGTCGATCTTGACAGCCTGCTCTTCGAGCGCGCTGACGGAAGGACCACTGAGCAGTGCATCCAACCCACGTCCGAGACCTCGTTTCTTGATGGCCATGCGGATTCCTTAAGTTGTTTGTGCAGTGCGTGATGGACGGCGCTGACGGCGAACCAGTTCCCCGGCAAGCGCAAGATAGGCGAGCGCGCCACGGGATTGCTTGTCGTAAGCCAGCGCCGGCATGCCGAAGCTCGGCGCCTCGGCCAGGCGGATGTTGCGGGGGATCACCGTGTCGTACAGCTGGTCGCCGAAGTGTTCCTTGAGCTGCGCCGAAACATCGTTGTTCAGGCTCAGGCGCGGGTCGTACATGGTCCGCAGCAGGCCTTCGATCTTCAGCGCCGGGTTCAACCGTGCGGCGATGCGCTTGATGTTATCCACAAGGTCGCTGAGACCTTCCAGTGCGTAGTACTCGCACTGCATGGGGATGATCACGCCATCGGAGGCAACCAGGGCATTGAGGGTCAGCATCGACAGCGACGGCGGGCAGTCGATGAGGATGTAGTCGTAGCTCTCGCGGATCGGCGCCAGGGCGTTGCGCAGACGGCTTTCCTTCATCTGCATCTCGAGCAGTACCACCTCGGCGGCGGTCAGGTCGCGGTTGGCCGGCAGCAGTTGGTAACCACCGTGCTCGGAGTAGTGCATGGCCTGGGTCAGGTCGCACTCCCCGATCAGCAGGTCGTACACCGAATGTTCGAGCTCGTGTTTATCCACACCGCTGCCCATGGTGGCGTTGCCCTGCGGATCGAGGTCGATCAGCAGCACGCGGCGCTTGGTCGCGGCCAGCGATGCGGCGAGATTGATACAGGTGGTGGTCTTGCCCACACCACCTTTCTGGTTCGCGATTGCGAATACCTTAGCCATTGTTGCGTGTGTTCCCAGTCATGCCTTGCGGCGCAGTATCAGCAGATGGCGCTGGCCCTGGCAACCTGGAACGGTCAGGGCCTGCTCGCTTTCCACTGTGAAGTCTGCGGGCAATGCTACCAGTTCATCGGCAGGATGCAGCCCTTTCATTGCAAGCCATTGCGTGCGGGCGTCACCCAGGTGGCGGGTCCAGTTGGTGAAATTTTCCATGCTGCTGAAAGCGCGCGAGATGATCCCGCAGAACGGCTGCTCGGGCTGAACCTCTTCTACCCGGCTGTGGATAACCGTGAGGTTGTCCAGCTTCAGCTCCATTTTCACCTGGGTCAGGAAGCGGGTCTTCTTGCCGTTGCTGTCGAGCACCGTCACTTGCTTGTGCGGATGCAGGATAGCCAACGGGATGCCGGGCATGCCGCCACCGCTGCCGACATCCAGCCAACGCTGGGTGTCATTGTGGATAAACGGCATGACGCTGAGGCTGTCGAGCAGGTGGCGCGACACCATCTCGTCCGGGTTACGCACAGCGGTGAGGTTGTAGGCCTTGTTCCATTTGATCAACAGGGCCAGGTAGCCCAGCAGCAGTTCGTGCTGCTGGGCGCTCAGCTCGACGCCGAGCTGACGCGCACCTGTGGACAACTCTTCGGCGTGTTGCGGGGTGACCAGGGAACTCAAGCGCTTTGCTCCAATTCGCGGCCTGCGCCGCGTTTTTTCAAGTGAATCAGCAACAGGGAAATCGCCGCAGGCGTGACACCCGGGATACGTGAAGCCTGGCCAAGCGTTTCTGGACGGGTTTCGCCAAGCTTGCCCTGGATCTCCTTGGACAAGCCGGAAATCGAGGTGTAGTCGATATCCACAGGCAGGCGAGTGTCTTCACTGGCACGCAGCCGGGCGATCTCGTCCTGCTGACGGTCGATGTAGCCGGCGTACTTGGTCTTGATCTCGACCTGCTCGGCAACCTGTGGATCGATCACTTCGCCGCCGGTGGCTTCGATCAGGCCAGCGTAGTCGACTTCCGGGCGAGCCAGCAGGTTGAGCAGGCTGTACTCATGGTTCAGTGGGGTCGCGAACTTATCCACAATGGCCTGGCCTTGTGGCGTGCCCGGGCGCACCCAGGTGCTTTTCAGGCGCTGCTCTTCGCGCTCGATGCCTTCGCGCTTGGCGCTGAAGGCGGCCCAGCGCTCGTCGTCGATCAAACCCAGCTCGCGGCCTTTTTCGGTCAGGCGCAGGTCGGCGTTGTCTTCGCGCAGGATCAGCCGGTATTCGGCGCGCGAGGTGAACATGCGGTAAGGCTCTTGGGTACCCAGGGTGATCAGGTCGTCGACCAGCACACCGATGTAGGCCTCGTCACGGCGCGGGCACCAGCTTTCGCGGCCCTGCGCGCGCAACGCAGCGTTGGTCCCGGCCAGCAGGCCCTGTGCGCCGGCCTCTTCGTAACCGGTGGTGCCGTTGATCTGGCCCGCGAAGAACAGCCCGCCGATGACCTTGGTCTCGAGGCTGTACTTGAGGTCGCGCGGGTCGAAGTAGTCGTACTCGATGGCGTAGCCCGGGCGAACGATGTGGGCGTTTTCCATGCCGCGGATCGAGCGGACAAGCTCCAGCTGCACGTCGAACGGCAGCGAAGTCGAGATGCCGTTGGGGTACAGCTCATGGGTGGTCAGGCCTTCCGGCTCGATGAACACCTGGTGGCTTTCCTTGTCGGCGAAGCGATGGATCTTGTCTTCGATCGACGGGCAATAGCGCGGGCCGATGCCTTCGATCACACCCGAGTACATCGGCGAACGGTCGAGGTTCGAGGCAATGATTTCGTGGGTGCGCGCATTGGTGTGGGTAATCCAGCAGCTCACCTGGCGCGGGTGCATCTGGGCATTGCCCATGAACGACATCACCGGGATCGGCGTGTCGCCGGGCTGCTCGGTCATTACCGAGAAATCCACCGAGCGGCCATCGATGCGCGGCGGTGTGCCGGTTTTCAGCCGGCCGACGCGCAGCGGCAGTTCGCGCATGCGATGGGCCAGGGCAATCGAAGGCGGGTCGCCGGCGCGACCGCCGGAATGGTTCTGCAGGCCGATGTGGATAAGTCCACCGAGGAAAGTGCCGGTGGTCAGTACCACGCTCTCGGCGAAGAAACGCAGGCCCATCTGCGTGACCACACCCTTCACCTGGTCCTGCTCAACGATCAGGTCATCGCAGGACTGCTGGAATATCCACAGGTTCGGCTGGTTTTCCAGGATTTCGCGCACCACCGCCTTGTAGATGGCGCGGTCGGCCTGTGCCCGGGTGGCGCGTACGGCCGGGCCCTTGCGGTTGTTCAGGATGCGGAACTGGATGCCGCTCTTGTCGGTGGCCAGCGCCATGGCGCCACCGAGCGCATCGATTTCTTTGACCAGATGGCTTTTACCGATGCCACCGATGGCCGGGTTGCAGCTCATGTGACCGAGGGTTTCCACGTTATGGGTCAACAGCAGGGTTTTCACACCCATGCGTGCAGACGCAAGCGCAGCCTCGGTACCGGCATGGCCGCCGCCGATGACGATCACTTCAAAACGGGAAGGGAAATCCACCACGCACCTCGTGCCTGTTTTTACGAATAGAGAAGGTAAGCGGACAAGTATAGGGACTTACCCCCCTTCAAAGAAACCGTCTGAGCAAATTTTGACCAGGCTGTGGATGAGTGGCAGGCAATAGAAATCAAAGAAGAAAAATTTATAAAAGCTTTGTTTTTATGTTTATGTTTAGGGCCCCATCCGTCTGTTGATAACTACCTGTAGGCCTTTAACCACGGGATGTACAGCGATTCATAACCCTGGGCCTAAGTAGCCCTGTGGGGTCTGGACAAGGTTGTTTAACCTGTGGATGAAAGTGCTGGTTACCCACAGGCCGCGTTTTCCTCAACAAAAAAGCGCGGTTATCAACGGCGCTGAAGGTGAGTTTTCCACAGAGCACAGGCGAGCGTTCGCCTGCCTGTTGATGAAAAATTCAGGCGACGAACGGTCGTATAGCGAGGGATCTTGAGGGGGGTTACCGCATGGTTCCCCGCAACAAGCGCCAGGCAGCGCTTGCAGGGGAAGCCGGGAAGGGATTACTTGCCGATGCAGAAGCTGGAGAAGATTCGCCCCAGCAGATCGTCCGAGCTGAATGCCCCGGTGATCTCACCCAGGGCTTGCTGAGCCTGACGAAGGTCTTCTGCCAGCAACTCGCCAGCGCCAGCAAGGGTCAGCTGAGCACGGCCGTGTTCAAGATGGCTACTCGCCTGGCGCAGCGCTTCCAGGTGGCGGCGGCGTGCGCTGAAGCTGCTTTCCGCGGTCTGTTCATAGCCCATGCAGGCCTTGAGATTATCACGCAGCAAGTCCAAGCCCATGTCGCGGTCATTGGCACTCAGGGTAATGGTCGCGTGCCCGTCGTCACTCAGCTCCAGGCCGATCTGCTCGCCACTGAGGTCGGCCTTGTTGCGGATCAGGGTGACCTTGGACGGATCTGGGCGCTGATCGAGGAATTCTGGCCAAAGGGCAAAAGGATCG
The DNA here is from genome assembly GCF_024749065.1 of Pseudomonas sichuanensis. NCBI lineage: Bacteria > Pseudomonadati > Pseudomonadota > Gammaproteobacteria > Pseudomonadales > Pseudomonadaceae > Pseudomonas > Pseudomonas sichuanensis. The sequence continues at coordinate 5,990,134 of NZ_CP087185.1, forward strand.
CTGGCTTCAGGCGCCGTCGAGTCGACCACCAACAGCACCCGATCGGCCTCGTTGATGGCCTTCAACGCCCTCTCTACACCGATCTTTTCCACATGATCATCGGTATTGCGCAGGCCTGCGGTGTCGACCACATGCAGCGGCATGCCGTCGATGTGGATATGTTCACGCAGGATGTCCCGGGTGGTGCCGGCGATATCGGTGACGATCGCCGCTTCACGGCCGGCCAGCTGGTTGAGCAGGCTGGACTTGCCGGCGTTCGGCCGGCCAGCGATGACCACGGTCATGCCATCGCGCAACAAGGCGCCCTGCCCGGCTTCGCGCTGCACTGTGGACAACTCGGTGCGTACATCATCGAGCATGCGCAACACATGGCCATCGGCGAGAAAGTCGATTTCTTCTTCCGGGAAGTCGATGGCGGCTTCGACATAGATGCGCAAGGCAATCAGCGCCTCGGTCAGCCCATGCACACGCTTGGAGAATGCTCCCTGCAGTGAGCGCAAGGCATTGCGCGCTGCCTGGGTAGAGCTCGCCTCGATCAGGTCGGCAATGGCCTCGGCCTGGGCCAGGTCGAGCTTGTTATTGAGGAACGCACGCTCGCTGAACTCGCCAGGCCGCGCCAGGCGGCAGCCCAGTTGCAGGCAGCGCTGCAGCAGCATGTCCATCACCACGGGGCCGCCATGGCCCTGCAGTTCCAGCACATCCTCGCCGGTGAACGAGTTCGGCCCGGGGAAGAACAACGCGATGCCCTCGTCCAGCACCAGGCCATCGGCATCGCGGAACGGGCCGTAGTGGGCGTGGCGCGGGGTCAGGCAGCGACCGGTGATAGCCTGCCCGGCCTGGCTGGCCAGTGGGCCGGACAACCGGACGATACCTACACCGCCGCGGCCCTGGGCGGTGGCGATGGCGGCGATGGTTTCACGCACAATATTCATGCTCGAAGCCTCTACAACGAATTCGAAAGACAGATAGCAAAAACGCCCCACGAGGGGGCGTTTTTATTCACAGGCTAGCGTAGCGGCCTGTCAAGCGGCTGCGTTTTTGGTCGCGGCCTCGATACGGCGAGTGATGTACCACTGCTGGCTGATCGACAGGCAGTTGTTCACAACCCAGTACAGCACCAGGCCAGCCGGGAACCACAGGAAGAAGAAGGTGAAGATGATCGGCATCATTTTCATCACCTTGGCCTGCATCGGATCCGGCGGCGTCGGGTTCAGGCGCTGCTGGATGAACATGGTCGCGCCCATGATGATCGGCAGGATGAAGAACGGATCCTTGATCGACAGGTCGGTGATCCACAGCAGCCATGGGGCCTGGCGCATCTCGACGCTTTCCAGCAGTACCCAGTACAGGGCCAGGAACACCGGCATCTGCACCAGGATCGGCAGGCAGCCGCCCAGCGGGTTGATCTTCTCTTTCTTGTACAGCTCCATCATCGCCTGGGACATCTTCTGGCGATCGTCACCGAAGCGTTCCTTCAGTGCGGCAAGCTTCGGCGCCACGGCACGCATGCGCGCCATCGAGCGATAGCTGGCAGCCGACAGCGGGAAGAACAGGCCCTTGATGAGCATGGTCAGGACGATGATCGACCAGCCCCAGTTACCGAGCAGGCTGTGGATATGTTGCAGCAGCCAGAAGATCGGCTGGGCAATGAACCACAGGAAGCCGTAGTCGACGGTCAGTTCCAGGCCTGGGGACAACTCTTTGAGCTTGGACTGGATCTTCGGGCCGGCGTACAGCATGGCGCTGGTTTCGGCCTTGCCGCCAGCAGGAACGCTGAGTGCCGGGCCGGTGTAACCGATGATGTAGTTGCCCTGGCTGTCCTTGCGGGTCTGGACGGCGTTGTTGTCGCCCTTGGCCGGGATCCAGGCGGTCACGAAGTAGTGCTGCAGCCAGGCTACCCAGCCGCCGGTCACATTTTCTTTCAAACTGCCCTTGTCGATGTCTTTCATCGACACTTTCTTGTACGGCTCGGCAGCTGTCCACAGGGCGGCGCCCAGGTAGGTAGCGGTGCCGGTGGCAGTACTCGACGACGGGTCGCCGCTGGCATCGCGCTTGAGCTGGGCAAACAGGTTGCCGTTCCACGCCTGGCCGCTCTGGTTGTCGATCAGGTAGCTGACGGTCAGGTCGTACTCACCGCGCTTGAGGCTGAAGCGCTTGATGTAGTTGACGCCGTTCTCGCTGAACTTCAGGTCGACTACCAGTTGATCCTGGCCGTCGGCCAGCTGGAAGCTCTTCTGCTCCGCGGCATACAGCGGGCGACCGGTGGAGCGGGCATCCGGGCCGTTGGCGCCGGTCAGGCCGCTTTGCGCCAGGTAGACACGCTCGCCACCGTTGTCGAACAGCTGGAACGGGATGTCCGGATGGTCCTGGCGGCGTGGGTACTTCGGCAGGGTCAGCTGGACGATGTCACCACCGACCGGGTCGATAGCCAGGTCCAGGACGTCGGTCTTGACCCGGATCAGGTCCTTGCTCAGTGCAACCGGAGCAAGTTCCGCAGGGCTGGATTCAGCATTGGCGCTCGGCACATCGGCGCTGGCGCCGGCGGTTCCGGCCGGGACGGTATCCGGCAGGGCCGGGGCAGCAGTGCTGGCAGCAGTATTCTGAGTCGGCAGGGCAGCCTGGCCGTAGTCCTGGTTCCATTTCAGGACCATGACGTAGGACACGATTGCCAGGGCGACGATCAGGATCGTGCGTTTAATATCCATGATTACTCGGCTATCGAAGAAGTTCGGGAGGAAGGAGCTGGTGGAACGGGATCGAAACCGCCGTCGTTCCACGGATTACAACGCCCCAGGCGACGAACGGCCAGCCACCCACCACGCAAGAGGCCATGATTTTCGATGGCTTCGTATGCGTAACAGGAACAGCTGGGATAGAAACGACAGTGACTGGCCATCAGTGGGCTGATGGCGTAACGGTAGAACTGGATCGGAACGAGGGCCAGTTTACGCATTGTGACTGTCTACCCCTGCGGGATTGGCGTTGACCGCTGGAGAGGGCCGACTGCGAGCCAGTCGCTTCCAGAGCTTGCCAAAGTGTTGGTGCAATTCTGGGTTTTCCACTTCGCCCAACCCCTTGCGCGCGACGATCACGATATCCAAACCCGCCAACATCTGCTGGTTCAGGCGGAACGAATCGCGCATCAGGCGTTTCAGGCGATTGCGTTGAACGGCGAGCTTGACGCTCTTTTTGCCGATCACCAGGCCGAGGCGTGGGTGATCGAGGCCGTTCTCGCGGGCAAGGATAAGCAGGTTTTTCCCTGGAACCTTGCCGGTTGGGGAGTCGAAGACCGCTTTGAAGTGCCGGGGTGTAAGCAGTCGCTTTTCCCGACTGAAGTCCTGACTCACCACCTGTGCCGAAAAATCAAATGGCCAGACGCTTACGGCCTTTGGCACGACGACGCGACAGAACGGCGCGGCCGTTCTTGGTGGCCATACGGGCACGGAAACCGTGGGTGCGTGCGCGCTTGATGGTGCTTGGTTGGAAAGTACGTTTCATGGCGTGTTACCTGGGTTGGTCGACAACGGGCCGGAAGGGCCCCCTTTTTAAGAGATCGGCGATTCTAGAGAAAGCAAGCCCATAGGTCAATTTCCAACCAGTCATTCCTTAATGAAGGGTGCCCAGTGGTCAGCGGTCAGACCTGGTTGAAAGACGGGCTGCATACCAACGCTCAAAATGTAAAAAAAAAGAAAGGCATATAAAAAGCTTTTCTGAAGAACTTATAGATCTTAAGTGGATAACCTTCTGTGGATAACACGTCACAGCCCACTATTTGCAAGCTGTACAGAGATTTGAAACCTTGTCGGTAACAGGTGTCTTCTCTGTGCCGGGCCTGCGTAAAACCTGTGCAGCAAAAGGCTGTTTATCCACAGGCGAATTATCCACAGGTCAGGACCCAGGGTTGTGCATAGCCCTCATGTGGCGTTATCCACAGGGCTTATTCACACCGCAAGATGATGTTTTGGTCGGATTTTGGCTTATTCACCGGGTCTGCATAGGACCTCATATGTGGATAACTGACCGTCCGCCCGGTACAATGGCGGTTTGTTTTGCCTCATCCGGCTTTCAACTCAGGGGATATCC